>NZ_JAWJZI010000001.1:0-942989 GCF_033022775.1 Photobacterium rosenbergii
CAAATCAAGGACCGTTCGTATCAGTAAAACCCGCTATGTGGTTCGCTCCAAACATCTTAATTGATAGGAGTTAGCCTCAGGGCCGTTTTTTTTCGTTTAGGCACCAGGCAAGCGAAAGCAATAATGATTAGTTCACAAAATAATTTACCTGTTGGATTATGCTTTTGATGAGCATAAAACTAACATTTTTTGGTTAAATCTTGTGCTTTAACCGTTGATTTATAGCAAAACTTGACACTCTAGGGGTGGAAATGGTTTGATCTACGTAATGTTTGATTATTTACAGGGCTAACTATTTTGTGCCGAGGCGCGACTGAGACATTATCTGGCCCATCAGTCTAATCTTACTGATAGGGCAGATAATGCTTCCGAAGTGCTTCGGCATACTTGTAGGAAAATACAATGAAAAAAGTTGATAGATATAGCATAGACAATACGGATTATACGGTAGGGCAGGATAACATCCAGAAATGGGGCTTTGATGTTCATAACCCTGTTTTCGGTACCAGTGCTGGTTTGATTGTTCTATTCATCGTAGCCATTTTGGTGAGTGACCCAACATCATCAAAAGCGGCATTGGATGGCATTAAAAATGGCATCATCAACAACTTCGATGCTTTGTTCCTTTGGTCAGGTAACATCTTCGTTATCTTCTGCCTAGGCCTTATTTTCTCTCCTTTCGGTAAAATCCGTATCGGTGGTCAAGATGCCGAAGCTGACTACTCTCGTATGTCTTGGCTGGCGATGCTTTTTGCAGCGGGTATGGGTATCGGCCTGATGTTCTGGAGTGTGGCAGAACCTGTGGCTTATTACACAGGTTGGTTTGGTACTCCGCTGAATGTTGATCCCAACACGCCGGCTGCGGTCGAGCTTGCATTGGGTGCAACAATGTATCACTGGGGTCTACACCCTTGGGCTATCTACGGTGTGGTCGCGCTTTCTCTGGCGTTCTTTGCCTACAATAAAGGCCTTCCTCTTTCCATCCGTTCCATTTTCTATCCAATCCTTGGCGATCGTGTATGGGGCTGGCCGGGTCACATCATTGATATCTTTGCTGTGCTTGCCACCTTGTTTGGCCTTGCAACCTCACTTGGCTTGGGCGCTCAGCAGGCAGCTAGCGGTATCGAACATGTATTCGGTATCTCAGGCGGTATTGGCCTTCAAATCGCCGTTATTGCGATTGTTACATTGCTAGCTGTTATCTCGGTTGCTCGTGGTATCGACGGTGGGGTTAAGCTGCTAAGTAACATCAACATGCTTGTTGCTTTGGCGCTACTGGTTTTCGTTGCATTGGCTGGCTTCGCTATCTCAATGGGCACAGTACCAACAACTGTTGCGGGTTATGCGAAAAACTTCTTTGCACTGAGTAACCCACATGGTCGTGAAGACCAAACTTGGCTACACGGTTGGACTATTTTCTACTGGGCTTGGTGGGTTTCTTGGTCACCATTTGTCGGTATGTTCATCGCACGTGTATCGAAAGGCCGTACTATCCGTGAATTCATGGTTGCAGTGCTGATTGTACCAACGCTAATCACTACGCTTTGGATGTCAGTATTCGGCGGCCAAGCGATTGATCAAGTGATCAACGGAGTCGGTGTGTTGGGCGAAAACGGTCTGACTTCTGTGCCGCTTGCGATGTTTGAAATGTTCGAATCACTACCGCTAAGTACATTGCTATCAGTAACGGCAATCATCTTGGTCATGGTGTTCTTCATCACTTCATCTGACTCAGGCTCACTGGTTATCGATAACATCACTGCTGGCGGTAAGATTGACTCGCCAATGCCGCAGCGTATCTTCTGGGCTTTCATTGAAGGTGCTGTTGCTGCAGTTCTACTTTACGTAGGTGGCACAGAAGCTATTGAAGCGCTGCAAGCAGGAGCTATTTCGACGGCATTGCCATTTGTCTTTATCTTGTTGCTAATGTGCGTAAGCTTGCTGATGGGCTTTAGCACTGAGAAATACAATAAGTAAAGTTTCTTGGTGGCATATAAATGCTGTCATGAAAGTTGACTGAATATACAAAAGGATCTGATTACATCAGATCCTTTTTTTATTCCGTTTGCACGAGATTAATAATTTTGTCTTGCAAGCTATAAATAGCTTGATAATGATATATTACTTCTTTTAATTCATTCTGTTATCTATTTCCCCACAGTGTTCAACCCTTCAAAATAAAGTCTTATTGCATACCCCAATATTTATCTACCCAAACAAAGAAAGCGAATTACTGCTTCACTTCTTCTGAAAATTCCACAATGTGGGAACAGCATATTACAAAGTGGAACGTGGATATTGATCACAATATTTTAACTTCATGTCCGTTATATTTTTTCTCGAAGGTTTTAAGGAGTGTATATGCTCAAGTCAAAGGGTAATCAGGCATTAGCAAAAGCATTTGATGTAGTCGATGCGATAGCAGCGGGTGATCGTCAGCTAAAAGATATCTGCATACGACTCGGTTTACCCAAATCGACGGTACATCGCATTTTGCAGGGCTTGATCGAAGCACGTTACGTCCGCGAGGTGAAAGGGATTGGCTTGGTGTTGGGAACCAAAGTGATCCAATTAGGTGTTCGTGCTCAACAAGATATGCCACTAAAGGAAATTGCAAAGCCTTACCTACGGGAGCTGTCATCTGTCACTAAAGAAACGGTGCACCTAGGTATTAAGGATGAGGATCAAATATTCTATTTAGACAAAATTCCAGGTCAGCGCACCATACAGCTTCGTTCTCAAGTTGGCGATCGTCTGCCTCTTTCTGCTACTGGCATCGGCAAAGCGCTAATGATAGATATGCCGAAAACAGAATGGGCACGCCTGATAAACGCACAAATTCCACATAGTGTTAATTCAATGATGAGTAGGATGGAAGAATACTCAAAGCATGACTATAGCTATGACTTGGAAGATAACGAAGATTTAGTTCGTTGTGTTGCAGTACCAATTAGAAATAAATATCACAATATCATTGCGGCAGTTTCTGTAACCAGTGTTAAAGAATATATGCCAGAAGAAAGGATGAAGGAGCTAATTCCGTTAATTACTAAATATTGTAAATCGATATCGGAGCAACTTAATTAATATTCGTATTTAAATACGTACTCTACTCCATATACAAACACAACTACCATTACCCATGCCTATTTATTTTTTAAATTGGGTCGTGTAATAATAAGAGGTCAAAAATGAAAAAGTTAATTACCGCTGTCATGATGTCTGCTGTATTTGCGGCAACCAGTATTTCAACTGCCACGGCAGCAAATAATTACCCTGATGGACCAGTAAAAATTATTGTACCTTATTCAGCGGGTGGTGGCTCAGACAGTGTGAGCCGTGCATTAGCAGAAGCACTGAAGCCTGATTTTCCAAAAGGTATCGCAGTAGAAAACAGGACGGGTGGTGCAGGTTCGATTGGCATGTCATATGGCATGAACTCAAAAGCTGACGGCACCATCGTGACCATGATTGCACCAGAGCTGGTTATGCTTCCTCACACTGGTAATGGTGGCGATATTGATTATAAAAAATTCAAGCCTCTTGCCATGGTTAACTCAGGCTACGCGGCAATTACAGTGCCTTCCGACTCACCTTATAAGAATCTAGACCAACTTATTGAGGGCGCTAAAACAAATAACCTTCTATTTGGTAACTCGGGGACTGGCTCAATTTGGCACCTAGCAGGCGCAGGTATGGAGCAAGCTGCTGGGGTTGAGTTTACTCATGTACCTTTCCAGGGCTCATCAGCGGCAATTACTTCACTACTTGGTCATCACCTAGATGGTGTATCTGTTTCTTACGCTGAAGTCGCGTCTCATGTCGAAGCGGGCACATTAAGAGCTTTGGCTGTTCTTGCGCCAAACCGCCTGAAAGACAATCCAGATGTCCCAACAGCGAAAGAGCTCGGCTATGACGTAGTTATCGGTACATGGCGTGGTTATGCGGTTCCAGCGAATACGCCAGAAGAGACAGTAGATTTTCTAACTAAGTCGATTCTTAATGCGGCAGAGACAGAGACCTTTGTTAAGTTCATGAACAATACTAACAATGATATTGAAGTCATCGGGACTGAGAAATTTGCTCAGAAAATTGCAAACGAAGATAACTTCTATAAGCAATTAATTGAAAGTATTGGTCTAAATAAATAACTGGCACTGTGGGTCAATGGCACAGGGTTAGTGCCATTGACCCATGCAGTTAGGAAGTCATTATGAGATATGGAAAGCTTGTTATATCAGCCATGTTTATGGCGCTATCCCTCTTTACGATATATTTTGCAAACCAGTTACCAGATTCTAGAGGAGGAGTGCCTGGCCCTGGTGTTTGGCCAATATTGATTTCGGCAATCATGTTTGTAGCGGCATTTATTGTTGGTATTGCGGCGCTTAGAGAAAAAGAAAACCTGCCTTTAGAGCTTCTCGGAGATAATCAAATACGCGTATACATCACCATGGTGGCGTTAGTTGTTTACTTCGTTTGCATGAATGTAATTGGTTTTGTGGTATCTACTTTTGTAATGCTATATGGATTTATTACTTGGTTTAGCAATTACAAGTTACTTCAAAGAATAGGTTTTTCGTTAGTTATTACTACCGTGGTTTACTGCATCTTTAACTATGTTCTGAAAGTCCCATTTAGATTCGGTATTTTATTTTAGGAGTTAATGATGTTAGCTGAAGCGTTAAATTTGGTTCTGCAACCATCTATTATCTTATATATAATACTTGGCGTTGCTGGTGGGATGTGTATAGGGTGCTTACCAGGGCTTACCACAACCATGGGTGTTGCTCTGGTATTGCCACTAACATTCGGAATGGATGCAGTACCTAGTATACTGTTGCTGATTGGTGTGTATGTTGGTGCAGTTTACGGTGGTTCAATGGCGGCTATTTTACTTAATACCCCAGGAACACCAGCCTCTGCAGCCACCGCTTTGGATGGCTATAAAATGGCCTGCAAAGGTGAGGCGGGAAGAGCGCTAGGTATTTCAACGACAAGTTCGTTTCTTGGTGGTTTAATTAGCTGCATATTTTTGATTTTAATCTCTCCGATATTGGCGAAGTTTGCTCTCAAGTTCAGCGCCCCTGAATTCTTTATGCTGGCCATGTTTGGTTTGTGCATTATCTCCTCGATATCCGGTAAATCTTTGCTGATAGGGTTACTCAGCGGTGGACTAGGTATTTTACTTGCCACGATAGGTATCGACGACATTACGGGCAATATGCGCTTTACCTTTGACTATATGAACCTTTACAGTGGCATTAATTTTATCCCTGTAATGATTGGTTTATTTGCGATGAGCCAAGCATTGATTGGGGTAGAAGACATACTGAAAAAGCCAAAGTCAACGGGCAAGATCACCCATGTTATTCCAAGACGCTCTGACTGGGGTGTCATTATCAAAAACAGTATTCCTTTCGGTTCATTAGGCGCGTTTATTGGCACTATCCCAGGCGTTGGTGCAGACATCGCTTCGTTTATTTCCTATGGTCAAGCGAAGAGTATTTCTAAGCATCCTGAAAAGTTTGGTACTGGTGTCCCTGAGGCAATTTCTGCGCCAGAAGCAGCCAATAATGGGGTAACGGGTGGGGCATTGATCCCTATGCTGACCTTAGGTGTACCGGGCGATGCTGTAGCCGCCATTATGATTGGTGCGTTAACAGTACAAGGCTTACAACCTGGTCCACTTTTATTTGCCAATGATGCACCCACTGTCTATGCGATATTTATTGGTTTGCTTATCGCTAACGTTTGTATGTTAGTGCTTGGCTTGAACAGTGTACGCATTTTTACCAAAGTGTTGTCTGTACCTAAAGCTGCGCTCGTACCGATTATTTTCTTGCTCTGTTTTGTTGGCTCTTATGCTTTAGCCAACAACATGTTTGATGTTGTTGTTATGCTGTTCTTCGGATTTCTTGGTTACTTTTTCCAGAAGCTGGAAATATCATCGTCACCGGTTATTCTTGGGTTAATTCTTGGACCTATGGCAGAGAGCAACTTCCGTCGAGCGTTACTTATGTCACGAGGCGATGCAAGTACATTCTTATCGACAGGAATCTGTTGGGTTTTCTTTATTCTTATCTTGGTTTCCTTGTTCTCACCATTAATAAAGAAAAAGTTTGCATCAAAGGGCAAGCATACTCATGGAGAGCAATATTAATTTTTATCGATATATAGAAATTAAAGCCTAGTTAATTATCTAGGACCATTACCAAGCACATAGTCAATGTTTAGGTGGTTTAGCTTCATGGGAAGCTAAACCTCAGGGTTTTGTTGTTCTCATCAAACGTTATTTTAAGTTTCAAGCAAGGTTAGGTTATGAAGATTATTGATGTTAAACCACATGCTATTTCCGTACCTTTAGATACGCCTTTTTATTTTTCCCAAGGGTGGGTACACAATCGAAGTGCAATGATAATTGAAGTCATTACTGATGAGGGGATTACTGGTTATGGTGAAGCGCTATGCCATGGCTTACAAAGTCCACACATTGCTGCTTCAATTGTAGAGCACACCTTTAAACCATTATTACTTGGCCGCAGTCCTTTTGACGTCGAAGTCCTTTGGGAGGAAATGTACAACACGACAAGACCTTTCGGTCAAGCTGGCGCAGCGGTTAATGCAATCAGTGGTGTTGATATCGCGTTGTGGGATGTTATCGGTAAGAGTCTGAATAAACCTATTCATCAGCTTATCGGTGGGGCGTTTAGAAAAGAAGTGACGCCTTACGCAACTGGTTTTTATCGAGTAGCTGAAGGCCATTACCCCAATGATTCTGTCGATGAAGCTTTCCGATATATCGAAGCAGGTTTTACTGCATTTAAATTAAAGATTGGTTTCGGTGTTGATGAAGACGTTAAGCTGATTCGTTCAATACGAGAGGCGGTGGGAGATAATGTACGAATTATGGCTGACGCCAATGGTGCATATAATGCCTCAACAGCCCGCCGCATCATTAAAGAGACAGAAGAATTTAATTTGTTCTTCTTGGAAGAGCTACTCGCGCCAGAAGATATTGGTGGATATCAAGAGATAAAAACGATGTCTAAAACACCTATTGCGGCAGGTGAACAGATCTTTGGCAAAATGGGCTATCGACCGTGGCTGGAAAGTCGTGCTCTAGACATTATCCAACCAGATTTGTGCTCGTCCGGTGGTATTACCGAGTGCAAGAAAATAGCTGCTATGGCACAAGCTAGTCATATCAATATGATCCCTCACGTTTGGGGTTCGGGGATTGGTATTGCCGCTTCGTTGCAATTTATCGCCTCACTGCCGAGTTCACCTCTCTCGCTTAATCCAGAGCAGCCCATGTTGGAGTTTGATCAATCTTCACACCCGTTCCGCAAGGATCTTATTTTTGATGGTATCCAAATGGAGAACGGAAAAGTGCAAATTTCGACTAAGCCGGGTATTGGTGTCGATGTAAATCCGGATGTTATCTATCAATATAAGGTTAATTAAATGAATAATTACAAAACGATAGATTGGATAATTTTAGACTGGGGGACCACTAATTTTCGTGCCTTTGCCATGAGTGAAGACGGTGAGTTAGTGGATAGAGTTGAACATAAGCTTGGCTTGCTGCAAGTGCAAGACGGTAACTTTGCTGACCAACTTCAGGCGGTGTTAAGTGATTGGTTGGGCGAGTTTGAACATCTACCTATTTATATGGCGGGGATGGTTGGTTCAGCCCAAGGGTGGGTGAATGTTCCTTATGTCAGTACTCCAGTTAAATTGGAAAACTTAGCAAGAAATACGCATCAATTTACTCTGCCATGGGGCGCTGAAGCGACAATTATTCCCGGTATAAGCCATTGTGATGAAAGTGGTAGTTACGATGTGATGCGTGGCGAGGAAGTGCAGTTATTCGGCTTGCTTGAAATAACCGGCAAATCAACCATAGAGGCTGCTTTTCCAGGAACGCACTGTAAACACTTACAACTCACCGATAATACGCTGTCTTCTTTTAAAACCTATATGACGGGTGAGCTATTTTCCGCCTTATCCGACCACACCATTTTAGGACGAGGGCTTCCAGAGCAATATCCGTCTAAGGCTGCGTTTGAGCGCGGGATATTGGAAAGTGAGGCTGGGAACTTAACCAACCAGATATTCAAGGCTCGTACCCACCGACTGTTTGGCCTATTAGATGATTCGGAGGTACACGAGTACCTGTCAGGATTGCTGATCGGCAATGAAATAAGAGAACTGAATACGCAGCATATTTACCTTATCGGCAGCAAATCTCTATGTATGCGATATGAAAGAACCTGCCAATTACTTAACAAAACCAGTGAGCATATAAGTGGCGATGAGAGTTTCCTTGCCGGAATGCTGAAAATTAAAGAGGCGATGAATAATGACTATGTGTAGTTTTGATCTTGCAGCTGAGCTTCCTTTGGTTGCAATACTCCGTGGGCTTGAACCAAGTAACTGTGTCCGCATTACTCAGATCTTGATTGAAGAAGGCTTCACCATGATCGAAGTCCCGCTGAACTCTCCAGATGCGCTTACCAGTATTGAGATTTTGGTTAAACATTTCGGTAGTGATTATTTGATTGGTGCCGGCACAGTGACATCGCTCGATAAAGCCCGAGCAGTGATAGAAACCGGAGCAAATTTGATAGTGACACCAAACTTCAACCAAGAGGTGGTTGAGTTATCTGTGGCTGCTAACTGCGTTACTTTCCCTGGTGTAGCGACACCAACAGAAGCCTTTGCGGCACTTGCTGCAGGAGCGACGGGTCTTAAATTATTCCCTATTCAGAGTTTGGGGTTAGTTGGCTTTAAGGCGTTAAAGTCAGTACTGCCTAAGGAGACGATTTGCCTACCAGTTGGAGGTATAGGCCCTACAGAAGAAAGCATGAAACCTTACCTGGATGCAGGTGCCAATGGATTTGGATTGGGCGCCGCGTTATTTAAGCCAGGTTTAACCGACGATGAAGTTAGAGCAAACGCAAAACAATTTAAACAAGCTTTCGAATCAGCAAAGGGCTAGTTGAGCGAGCCAAAATACGGAGATAAAAAGATGGCAAAATACTTAATCACTGGTGCTAGTACCGGAATTGGCGCGGAGACTGCCCGAAAATTAGCACAAGGCAATGAGTTGTTTTTGGTTTACAACCGCTCAAAAGGTAAAGCCGAGGACTTAGCAGTAGAGCTAGAGAATCGAGGAGCCAAAGTACACCTATTTCAGGCGAACCTAACCAGTGAAGCGGCGTGTATCAAGCTGTTTGAAGAGGTAGGCGAGGTAACTGATACTCTTGATGCGGTAGTTAACAATGCGGGTGGTATGGTTCAAAGGCAGGGGGTTGATGAGCTTTCCTGGGATACAATGTTAGATGTGTTCAACCTGAACACATTCTCACTGTTCAAAGTGACATCACTATCTGTTCCGTTTCTTAAAAACAGCGATAAAGCCTGTATTGTCAATGTAACATCTATTGTTGTTCGTCATGGTGGGCCAACTGCTACGCTATATGGGGCCGCTAAGGGAGCCGTTGACACTTTTACTCGTGGTGCTTGCCGTGAGCTAGCTCCTCACATAAGAGTGAATTCTGTTTCGCCAGGTGTCATAGAGACACCGTTCCACGATAAGGTGTCGACTGATGAACAGATGAAAACATGGGCCGAGAACAACCCGCTGCAGCGTAACGGAAAAGCGAACAATATCGCCGATGCGATTCACTTCTGTATCGAAAATGACTTCATCAATGGAGAAAGCATCGATATTAATGGTGGATTATTTGTTCGTTAACGCGCCAAGAATAGAGAAAAAAGCGCCGTCTTCATGACGGCGTTTTTATATGGGAGGACAGTTTCTTTATGGGTGAAGCATAAGCCTTTTATAACCAAATTTCCGAGATTGGTGTATCCGGAGAGAAATGATAGGCAATCTGTGCCTGCAACAATTCCGCTGTGGCCAGGGCATCGGTCATGGCATGGTGGGGAGGGTAATCCGGTAAACCATAGCGCTGGCGTGAACGAGCCAAACGAACAGAGCCTGGACGGTTACCTTTAAGACGGTTAATTAAGCCACCGTGATCACGTTGCTGAATTGCCATTTCAATCGCCATGGTATCGACAACAGGAAAGTGTATTCCTTCTTTCAAGCGGCTGAGTAATGCTTGGTTCATGAACTCACGTTCGATCTTCTGATAGTGGACAACAACAATTTTTCCCGCGAGCGCATTTAATACACGCTCTAGGATTTTGAGTAAATCAGGGGCGTTCTCGACTTCGGAGTCGGTGATACCGTGAATAATCACTGACTCTTCATTAAGAGGACGGTGTGGGTTCACCGTCCATTGTGCTGATTCGCGGCAGCGGATGCGCTGCAGGCTGAAAGGCACGAGACCGATACTGATGATCTCATCTTTCTTTGGGTCGAGCCCTGTCGTCTCGAAATCAAGTGCCACGAACGGCACTTCGCTTAGGGGAGTATCACCACTGACCATAGGCGTGGAGTAGAAACTTTTTAGTCTCTCATCATTAGCTTTGTTAAGCAGCGTCTGGAAAAACGTTGGCCAATCCGGCGTACTGCGAGTATTCAGCAGTTGTCGATGAGATTTTGGTTTGTTAACGGTCATACTGCTTATTAACGACGGTTACCTTGGTAGCGGAATTTAATAAAGTTTTGTGCATTACTTAGAATTTGGAATGCCGCCTTTAGGTTACGGCGTTCAAAATCTGACATGTTTTCCGGTTCGATACTGTTATCGGCTTCAATACCTGCTTCAATATCCAATGCTTGGTGGCGGATACGCACCATGTAGATCAATTCCATGGCATCACGTAAATCCTGGCCTCGCCCTTTAGGCAAGATGCCGGCTTCGATGACATCATCCAAACGCTCAAATGAGTTCTGCGACCGCGATCCTACAGCTAACGCATGGACACGGATCAAATCTGCCAACGGGGCAGTACCACGGCGTTTAAGGTTGATCGAGTTATTATGTCTGCCGTCTTTCTCCATTACGAAGTCTTTGAAGAAACCTAGTGGCGGAGTGCGGCTGATGGCGTTGCGTGCTAAACAGGCCAAGAAACGGTTATTTTTTCGGGCTCGACGAACCACAAAGCTATTGAGTTGCTCAGCCCATTTTTCACGGCCACATACACCAGACAAATCAAAGAAAATAGAGCTGTTAAGAAGAGCCTGTGGCTTTGGATTATCAATCCATTCGGCAAAACACTCTTCCCATTGTGAACGGGTTTTACGCCATTCCGGGTTGGTTGCCATGATATCACCTGTACAATAGCTGTAACCACATGCGGCCAAGCCATCACAGACAAATTTGGCGAACTTCTCAAAGTACTCACCGTGAAGTTTTTCATCGTAGCTGTCGTCAAGGATCAATGCGTTGTCTTGATCAGTAACGATGAGTTGTTCGTCCCTTGCCATTGAGCCCATTGCCATTAAACAAAATGGGATAGGGGCTGGGCCTAACTCTTCTTGTGCCAATTCAGCCAAGCGTTGCTTGAAGCTGCGCCCAATAACTGAAAGTGCACTACCTATCATGTGGGCGTTGGCATCTTCATTAACCATTCGGACAAAACAATGCTTAACTTCTTCAGATACAACCTTCAGCTCTTCAACGGTTTGCTGTTGGAAAATGGTACTTACCAGCAAAAGGCTGTTTTGGGACTCATATCGAACGATATCGGTGAGCCCAATAATACCTATTGGGTTCTTATTTCTTAGTACCGGAAGGTGATGAACATTGTAGCGAAGCATAGTAAGCATGGCTTCGAAGACATAGGCATTATAATCGAGCGAGATAAGCTCGGTGCTCATCACTTCGGATACCGGTGTTGAAGTATCCAAGCCTTTGGCAATAACACGGGAGCAAAGATCACGATCAGTAATGATACCAACCAGCGGATCATAATCGTCATCGTCACTGTCTTCGTTGGGTTCAACAATAAGCATTGCCGAGATATTCTCTTCTGCCATGGTCATGGCTGCAGTTTGAATGCTTTCATCTCGACTGATAGTGACAGGATCGCGCGACAGTAGAGTACGGACTTTTGAGGTAGTCAGATCGTTCTCTTCGGCTTGGGTTGATACGACATTACGTAGCCTTGCACTATCTTCAAGCTCGACAAAATCAGCAAAGGAATCAAACTCATCACATAGTTTGTTGAAGATATCTTCAGCGATACAGTAAACCAGCGTATCTTCAATAGCACGGGCAGGCATCCTGACCTTGTTGTTCATCAGAAGCCCCATTTGGCCGAACAAGTCACCTTCATCAATCCGGTTATATAGCTCTCCCTTACGACGATAGATCTCGACTGCACCGCTACGGATGAGAAAAAGATCATGAATTTCATCGCCAAAGTTCAAGATCATTGAGTCAGCACGGTAATAGGCAACTTCAATATTTAGGGCGATCTCTTTTAAAGACTCTTCCGGGAGTAGCTTAAAAGGGGGGTATTGGCTGATAAAGTTGAGGATTTCCAGCTGTTCGGCTTCCATGGTTTGATCCGTAATGCTTATGGAGTATGGCTACTAGTATACCTAATTCAGTCAAGATTGCTTGTGCCTGGGGGTGTTACTTCTTACTATATCACTGAAAAACAAAGACTAGATGACCAGTTCAGTATAGAGTTTATGTAATAAATGGTTTTGGTGTTTGCAGTCAAGCTTGTGCAGTATGCTTTTGATTTGGGATTTGGTGGTTTCTTTGGAAACGCCTCTGAACTGGGTGATTTCACTGCCATCGTAGCCTTTAGACAAGAGCTGGATCACTTGCCGCTCTGCAGGGGTTAAATCATCGGGTAGTTGTATGCTGCCATGGTGAAGCGGGGTTGTGCCAAACTGGTCAATGAGTTTTTGCGTTGAAAGGTAGAACTGTGACCATGGAATGAGTTCATCCATAAATTGCTGTAGCTGGATTTGGCTGCTAGGTGCAAAAGGGGTTGAATAGCGATGAAAAGTAAGCGCTTGTACCTCGTGTCTGCTTATAAAGCTATAACCACTGATGGAATATTTGACTGAAAGGGTTGGCAGCATGACGTCCCGAAACCATTCATCCTCTATGCGTTTGATAGGCAGCATGGACTGCAGCGGTACCATTTTGCCTTGAAAATGATGGGTAGAATAATGCTTTAGGTAGGCATCGTTATCTGAATGGCGATGGTAAAAGTCGAGTAGCTTGTCATCGATGCCAAAATGGAAAGTATGACCTAGTCCAAATTTGGGGGAAGGGCCAATAAACAGCACGCCGATATCAGCACCGATAGCATGGCATATCTCAGCTAGCACGCTGTTGATATCAGAAGGAGACTGTGCGGCTTCGATGAGTTTTCTCACCCAAATATTAGCTAAAGCCATATCAAACCTAATCCGTTAAGTCTTATAATGATTTTTGACAATAAAGAAATTGATTACAAAAAAAAGCGTGCATCTTGTGATCCTGATAGGTATATACCTAAATTACTTGGTTGTATGTGTACAGTTAACGGTGTGGCGAATAACGAAGAATGGAAGATATGCGTATAACATACTGCTCTTATGAACAACATGCAGGCGAGATGCTAGACATCTTTAATGATGCCATTTTGAATACTACGGCATTATATGAGTACGAGCCTCGAACCATGGCCGTTATGGAGCAGTGGTTTGAATCAAAAACACAGGGTGATTATCCCGTTATTGGCGCTTTTGATGATAATGGCCGACTGATGGGCTTTGCATCATTTGGTAAATTCAGGGAGCAGCCTGCTTTTCAGTTTACCGTTGAGCACAGCATTTATGTTTCTGGTGACTTCCGTGGTCAAGGGGTAGCCATGGAGTTGATGAAAACGATAATTGTTTTGGCTTCCCGCCAAGGTTACCGCTCATTAATTGGTGCAATAGACTTAGAGAATATTGCCAGTTTGCGTCTACACCAAAAATTTGGCTTTGAAGAAGTCGGTGTGATCAAGAATGCCGGTTATAAATTCGAACGATGGTTAGATTTGGCATTTTATCAGTTGGCTCTCGATATCTGATTTGTCAACGCGATGTCAAAAGCGACTAAAAAGTGATCACGCAGCCATGATGTGGCATTAAAATACTGTATTTTATTACAGTAATTGCCTTGTAATACGATATACTGGTTATTTATCCAGTTAACGAGACAATGGCAGTTATCAACGGATACTACAATTAGATTTGGCCTCAAAATGGCCGGAGTATAGGTTGTGTAACTGTCTTGTATATGTGATTACAGTGGCTAATTTCAACACACATCTTGGAACAGCCGCACTTACGAGTAGTTTGGCGGCTACAGCCCTGTTATCGGCAGGGCATATTGTACCGATAACTGCGCTATGGTTGATGCTTCTCGGCACAATCGGCGGTCTTCTGCCGGATATTGACTCAGACAATTCGACATCAATGAGTACGTTATTCCGGTTTTTTGGTGGCTTGATCACTTTTAGTTTTGTCGGTCATGTTTATCAACTGGTGTCGATGCTAGAGCTCATCATTTATAGCGGCTTCTGTTATTTGACAATCAGGTACAACTTCAAATCAACACTAGAAAAAATTACAGTTCACCGTGGTTGCTGTCATTCTTTAGCTTTTATTGCTGTTGCAGGGCTATTCACCGTGTGGCTTGTTTATTTATTGGGCTATAGCGATGTCACCGCTTGGTTATCCGGCTCCTTTCTGTTTTTTGGCGGGGTTGTGCATTTATTGCTCGACGAAGTATACAGTGTTGACTTAGCAAACCGCCGTTTAAAGCTATCCTTTGGCTCCGCGTTTAAGTTTTTCTCACCGAAAAACCCTTTCATCAGTGCTTTTCAGTGTCTACTGATAGCCATGTTATATCTCCATGGCCCCTCAATTGATAATACATGGAAGCATGTGAGCAATTGGAGCGAGTTCCGATTTAAACCTGATTGGCTAAATCGTGATGAAGTGATGCTCTTCTTTGATGAAGTGATCACCTCAACTCGAGAGGCGATGAGCCAAAGCTCCAAAGAGGGGTAGTGATAAAAGCGGTGTAATAACACCGCTTTCTTTTTTTAGCAAAGGACATTTATTTGACGCTGTGCGTCATGAATTTTACGGTGTAAGCGTATTGATAAAAATCAAAAAAAGAGTGCTAATTCATGGTAAAGTTGCATTCTCATTACGTTTTATTTTTTATTTTTTCTCATGCTCATAAATATTAATAATATATCTGTCAGGAAGCAGGTGCTTGTTCCGGTCTTGCTAATATGCGTAATTATGGCGATTGCTTTTGCCGTAGTAACAAAGGAATCACGTTCACAGCGAGCACAGACAAGCGAAACAACCTTTTCAGCTTTGCAGCAAAAAACCATGTCTCAACAGATACTTGAGAATAGTTTCGCCGCTCGCGTTAGTGCTATTTATGCCCTGTATGATCCTTCGGCATTTAATAGCCTTGATAGTGCAGTTAAGCAAAGTTTCAATGCGAACAGGGTATTGCTTGATACGCTTTCAGAAACAGCGTCTCTCGCTCAAAATGTCAACGCAGTAAAAGCAAAGATGGCAAACTATGAGCGCTTTTTAAATAGTGACTTAAAGCCGTTTGTTGCTCGTAAAAATAGCATTGGCGTTACGATGCAAGAATCAGAAATGCTGGCAACGAATTTCAGAGTAGTAGGAAGCGAGTTGATTCAATCGATTGATGATTTAACCATTGCTATCGATCAGTATGTTGAACAAGAAATTGCAGCAGTAGAAGCGGAATACCGCCAAATGATGCAAAGTATCATGCTGATTATGGCGGTGATGGTCATCAGTGGTTTAGTCATTGCGTGGGTAGTTTCTGGCCGAATGGTGAAACCTATCCTTGAAGTACGTGAAGTGCTAAAGCAGTTATCCTTAGGTAACTTGACTGATCGTGTACATGTTTTAGGCTCCAATGAAATCGGTGAGTTAAGTAGCGACTTGAATAACACACTGGAAAAGATGCAAGACACTATCGCCCATCTAAACCGTATTAGTGAAGAAGTGGCCGCTGCGTCAACTGAGCTTGCAGAAGTAATGAACAGCTCGCAGGCAAATGCCCAGCAAGAGATGGCAGAAATTGAACAAGTGGCTTCTGCGGTCAATGAGCTTTCAAGTACTGCTGACAATGTAAGCAGTAATGCACAAGATGCAGATTCCTGCGCTAAGCAAAGCCAGAGAATGGTTGATGAAGGACGAAACGTCTTTACCCAAAGTGAGCAATCTAACCAGGTAACTTCACAGAAGATGTCTGAAGCGGCTGATGTTGTGATGCACCTTCGAGAGCAGTCCGATCAAGTCAGCAAGGTTATTGAAGTAATTCAGGCCATTTCCGAGCAGACTAACCTTCTTGCGCTGAATGCGGCGATTGAAGCGGCGCGAGCAGGTGAGTCTGGTCGAGGCTTTGCCGTTGTTGCTGACGAAGTGCGCATGTTGGCAGCACGCACCCAAGAATCGACGCAAGAGATCCAGGCGATCATTGAAGATCTCCAGCGCCAGTCTGCGAATGCTAACGATGGAATGCAACAGTCACTGCAAATGCTGAAAGAGTCCGAAGAGCTAACCGGGTTAGCCAATGAAGTATTTGAAGGCATTACTGATGCGATCACCTCTATCGGTGATATGAATACCGAAGTGGCAACGGCGGCTGAACAACAGTCAATGGTGACGCAAGATATCAACAAGAACGTGGTGAATATGTCTGAGCTTGTTAACCAAAACGTGGTTGGTATTAGCCAGAGTGCAAGTGCCAGTGAAGAGTTATCACAGCTGGCAGAACAGCAGCGCAAACAGCTGGCGTTTTTCCGCTATTAAGGTCTGAGTGTTATTGCGAATTAAAAAAAGAAGCTTTGGCTTCTTTTTTTGTACCTGCTTTTTGTTGAGCTATATCAAACCAATTGATTATTTACTGCTTCTGATTCGTTTTATCCCCCGTGCGGGTGATGCGAGCAAAAAACATCCAGCATATAACCTCAGTAACAGCTCATAAATGCACAAAAAAAATGAGAACAACCTGAGCTGTATTGTGTAGAGGATAGACAAGGAAGCATGTATGAAACGGCACCCCATAGCTGTCGCAGTAGGGTTAGGCACCTTATTGACGCTAGCGGCTTGCAATGACGATAACAATTCCAATGTCGAGCAGCCAACACCAGAGCCTACAACATCCATGAGCGTTAAAGCGATAGATGGATATCTCCATAACGCGTTTGTTTGGTTGGATATAGATAAAGACTACCAGTTTGATCAAGGTACTGAGCCTAGTGGCCGAAGTGAAAACGGCATCGCAGCGTTGGATGTTAGTGGTGTCGAAAACCCGCAGTTGTATCCGGTAGTGGTAAAAGCGATAGAGAAGGAAACCATCGACCTTGATAACCCTGATGTGACGGTATCGAAGAGCTTTGTGATGTCGGCACCGAGTGGTAGCACCGTGGTATCGCCGCTTACGACGATGGTTGACTTTAAGATGCGCCAAGAAGGGCTTTCACAAGATGAAGCGAAGGCGGATGTGGCGCAGATGTTTGGTGTCGAGCCAGAGTTGTTAGACAGAGATTATGAAGACAAAGAGGCTGTTGGCGCTAGTGTTGCTGTTAAGTTAGTTAAACAATCCGCTAAATCCATTGTGACCGCGGGTGTATTGCCTGAATCTGAAGAAGAGCTGGATGAAAATAGTATTGATGCCATTGTTGCCGAGGCGATAGAGGACGGCAATCAGGTCGGTAATGCTTTGATAACCGACCGTGGTGAAGAACTCCCTGATGATTATGATTTTGAACGTGTAGTTAGTGAAGAGAATAAAACCGTCGAGGCTGATACAGACAGTGACGGTGTCACTGATTCAGAGGATGACTTCCCGAAAAACAGCGCTGAATGGGAAGATTTAGACGGTGATGGCCATGGTGACAACCTAGCCGATAAGTTCCCCAACAATAAAGATGAATGGGAGGATAAAGACGGCGATGGATACGGCGATAATCTCGCAGACAAGTTCCCTGATGACAAAACCGAGTGGGCTGACTTTGATTTAGATAAAATCGGGGATAACAGTGATCCCGATGATGATAACGACAACGTTGACGACCATCTTGATGCCTTTCCTTTCGATAAGAGTGAATGGCTTGATACCGATGACGACAAAATAGGGAATAATGCCGACCCAGATGATGACGGTGATGAAGTTAATGATGAAGATGATGCATTCCCTTTGGATAGCACTGAATGGCTAGACAGCGATTCAGATAAAGTTGGCGACAATAGCGATATCTACCCTTATGATCCTGAAAAGTCAGTGGCAGATGTAGTCACGCATTACGTATATACCTCGCCTATGTTCATCGATATCTTGATGGATGTGAGGACTCTTGATGTTGTTCACGACATAACCGTAGAAACGTTGAATAACACGGATATTCGCAAGACTGAAACTATTGCCTATACCGACTCCGAGTCAGGCACTCTGTTCGGCGAATGGGAGAGCCATGCGACTTATAAAGAGGATGGGAGCTTTGAACGTCATAGCTTCGGTTATTACGATTACAATCTAGACGGTAATATCCAATATGAAAGCCAATGGTTAGATATTGGGACATATTCTGAAAGTCAGGAAAGCTTCTGGCGCTATATTGATGAATCAGATGCTACTTCAGAAGGTGGCAGCAACGGTGTTAACCGAATATTTGATGACATCGATATAGCTTCTAACGTTGCCCTTGAAAAACTCGACGGTATTGATGCTGTGCAATACCTGACTGTCTCTACTTCAGGTCCGCAAGACGTTGTTACTACGGAAACAACACTCGAACAGTATGATTTAACAAATTGGGTATTTGGCGATAAAGATGGTGAGCTTAACTATAGTGCACAATCGACCTCAACGGCTAGCAGTGGGGTAGTCGTCGATTATCAAGATACTCGTGACTGGCAAGCAAATGGGGTTATCAACACTTTAATTGGCTTCTCGGTGCTCAATGAACAGCAATATACCTTCAGCCACTTCCGACCTATATGGGCAGCACCGCAACAGCCATATTTTGAAGAATATGCCCAATATAGTTTTGTACCCGATAAAGCCGATATCTTAGGGAACTATTGGTATGAAGTAACAACTGAATACGATCTTGCTGCTAACACTGAGGTTGTAAAAGGTTATCGTTACCTATTATCCGGCAGTGAAGGAAAACTGATAGACGAAGCTAATCCTTATGGGGTGAGGTTTAACTCCTTCAGTTTGACAAAAACAGCAATAACAGAATCAGAATACAATGAATCTGTTAGCTGGAATCACACGCCTGTCTCGGATGAGTATTTTGATTCTGCTGAAAACAATTTTACTGCTCAGCAGCCTGACGTTGGTCAAGACTACAAAGTCTTTATCAAGGGCGACAACGGCTTGTGGGTAGGTCATCGCTTTGCTGAATGGGGAAGCCTGCAAGTTACCGATTTAGCCAGCCAAGTAGAAACCTTGCGTAACGGTGGTTACGGGTTCGATGAAATAGACGAAACGCTTCTTCCTGGGCTGAGTAACTACAATGGCATGCTGTTAGATAAATCATTCCAGTATGACGCGTCAGGCGCTCCAAGGCAGTGGTATGTTGTGACGAGTAATGACCTGCTGACGCCAAATCCAGATGGGGAATATCAACTTGCCTCGCTTCAGCTTGTCCACGATGGTATTCAGCCAAACTGGCGGGTAGATGATACGCAAAGCGGCACGCTGGTGATTTCTGTTCCTCATACAGATAACCCGTGGAATTGGTTCAATGCGTATTGGCGGGCAATGGTTAATGCTGATGAAATCGATTTGGTTTCAGGCGCATGGAAAAGCTGGCTGGGTGAGTTTTATCTTACCCAAGACGAAGCGGAAATGGCGATCACCCAACACGGTCGGATCTGTAATCTAGGTAATACCGAGTGGGATGCTGCTGGACCGATAGGTAAGCCGCAATATAGTGATTATGCCGATATTCTTGAACAGTGTGTTTATGTGCAAACGACTGAGATTGATATAGCCGGTCAGTCATATTATTTGTTTAACGGTCAAGAGCTACAGCAATGGCACTTTGATGAGCAAGGCAACGGTAAGGTTGTGTTTGGCGATGATAGCGCAGCAGACTTCACTTGGCAGGTAAATAGTGATGGTGTTATTGAGATCACCTACGACTGGGGACCTGTTGATTACTTCGCGATTACAGGCAGTGATGATCAATATGTTGGGTTGAAAATATATAGCCAGTGGGACGAAGATGGCGAGGATCGTTTCAATATCTGGGCGGCAAGGGTAACGACCTATCCGCCAATGATAACGAGTTGTCCGGTAGACCAACAGGGGGCAACTCTGGAAGATTTCTATCAGGCTATAGAAACCTGCGGCGGATATAATGCTATCGAGGATGATTTCAATAATACACTAGCAGGCATGACCTATGTTCGAGTGAGAAGTGATGGCGATACACGCGCTTATCAGTTCCAAGAAAACGGCCAATTTAATTGGATCCGAGCTGGTGATTGGCGCTCAGCAGAAGGAACGTTTTGGGATATCACCAATGAAGGCTTCCTGAAAATTGTATCAGACGAGGGAAATGCCGATGAGTTCATGCTGTTGGCCCATCAACAATTCTACGACAATCAAAGTAGCTTTGTTGTGTATGAACAATATCTAGAAGACGATGAACTTCAACGTGATATTTGGAGCTTCGTTTTCCGGGAATATGAACAAGGTCAGCCACTTTCAATGTGCGAAAAAGGTGATACCCCATGGAATGATGCAGAGGATCAGCCTGCCAGTTATGCGACCGAACAGGATTATCAGGACGCGGTACAGCAATGCCTTGTATGGACAGATAACCGGATGCTGAAATTTACCGAAGATATGCTGATTGGTAAGAATGCTGATGAGGAGACTATTTGGCGTATAACAACGGATGAAGATGGGGAAACGATCCGCTTTAGCCCAGACCATACCGGTGCATTCATTGATCCAGAAGATGGTGATTTCCCATTTGATTGGCAACTGGTCGATGGACAAGTACGTATCACCATTACTCACCAGGACTATATTGGTTCGTCTGAGATACTAGCGATCACTGAATCTGATGGTATTCAGTTTGTCATCAAGTCATTCTGGATAGATACCTCTGGTGAGTGGATTAACCCACCACCAGTAGAAGGTGAAGGGGAGATTTTGGGGTATATATTAGAGCTTGAAAGTAAATAGTAATTGAAATGGGAGCCACAAGGCTCCCATCTTTATTTGATACTTATATAAGCCATAAAATTTTTATGTAGTTACTTCTTTAGGCTGTTAGTTCTTTGGGAGAAGTTTTAAAGATATTGAATACTTCACCACCGAAGTCCTTCACGTGATCCAAAGCCCACTTGTACACCAGATATAACTTCGTGAGGGTAATAAAGACTAAGTAAGCTTTACCGTAAAGTGTAGTTAGAAAATACTTAATTTTACTCCAAAGACTTTTCACTTTACTTGCAACCTCGTTGTTTATCGGACGAGATGAAGTGTAGGAAAAATCAACTAAAACAATTTATCAATTCGTGCCACTGATTATCGAAAAGTGTAGTGATAAATTAATGTTTGTATTTGATTTTATCTTATATGATTGGTTTTATTCAGTTATTTCTCATTGGGTATGATTGTTTTTTCATAAGAGATAACCTGGTCTTTGCCATGACGCTTAGCGTAAGCCAATGCGAGGTCGGCTTGGTGTAATACGGTTGCGGGTGAAGTCGCGGCGTCAATAAGGGTATTAACACCAATACTGATAGTGAAATTGATATGGCCTTCTGGGATACGGATATCTAACTTACTGACACGTCTGCGTAATCGTTCAGCCAGTAGCAATGCATATTGGTGTGATGTGTGGGGAAGAAGAATGATAAACTCTTCGCCGCCCCAACGACCAATAAAGTCAGCTTGGCGGATACTTGATTTGCAGCATTGTGAAAATAGACGTATGACCTCATCACCGGCTTGGTGGCCATAGCTGTCGTTGATCAGCTTGAAGTCGTCGATATCAATATACAGGCATGAGACTGGATAGTTGAACTTTTGAGCTTTTGCTAATTCGCTGCTCAATATAGACTCAAATCGATTGCGGTTGGTGAGCCCCGAAAGAGAGTCAATTGATGCTTGCTGTTCAAGTTGGTAAAAGTCGTTGTATTTTTCGGTGATATCAATGATCGCCAATTGAATCGCCATTTCACCTTTCCATTGCACAATAGACTCAGCAGCCAAAACGTGAGCCACTTTGCCAGAAGGTTTGGTGACTTTGAAAGTTTGTACCCGAGGTCGTGCTGAACCGGCCATCAAACGGTGATAATGTGCCAGGGCTAGCTCTGGGTTGATATCGACGATTAAACTCAGCAGGTTAGGTAGAGACATGTTGTCAGGTACTTCACCTATACCAATAATGTTGCATAGGTTCTCATCGACATAAAGGATTTTGAATTCGTCATGGATCAATATGCCGAAATCTGAGGCAAAAGTGTTATCAGGGTCAAGATGGATCTGAGGAAATTCAATCATCTAAGTTACTACTACCGTATACATCCATGGTAAGACCTAAATGGGCCAATAACTGCTTTGAGAAAAAGCATCAATACAGACAATATGTGATATTGATTCCAATATTTCAAGCTAAATTGCATTTCATAAGCAAGTTAATTCAGATAATCAGAGCTTTATCATCTTTTGTATAGTGAAGTATCGCATAAATGCGAGATTGTGCCTCGCAAAGGGCTGAGGAAAGCTGTTATTGCTTTTGAAGTGGGTAAAGCCTTGATATTGGTTACCGTACCTTGGTTTCTGCTTCTGGTAGCAAAGATGGCATTCTTTACACTTCCTTGTGTTGTTGGAAAGCACTATCAGGAATCCCCTCAATACAAGGCAGTACAAAGTAGTACATCATTGGTATTGAGTCATCGTGATTTGGTTCTTACTCTCTTAAAAAATGCTGTTTTATTTTTGGTGTGTAATGACTTTAATACGCGAAGCTTTTAGTACTTATAAAAATACTTGTCGTAATAAACCTAAGTGTATTGCTAAATACATATTGCGGGGGGTGATTCATCACAAGCCGTTGAAGCTTTTAAATGACAACTTCAGACATGGCGAAAGAGCACAAGTTTTTCGCAACCAGCCTGAATTTGCGCTAAAGGCAATGAGACCGTATTTAAGAACGGAGCTTAATCGCATACAAGCTGTTCAAGTTGTTATCAATCACCATGATTGGATAGACTCGAATATTAAACAAGAAGCTAGACACATCATTTATCAGAATGGCTTAACACTCCATACATTCAATGTTGATGAAGAAAATTATTCGATAAAATTACTCTTTTTAGATAACTACCGTCGAGAGGGTGAGCTTACGTTAGCATTGTGCGACAGCAGTGGAAATCGGCGCTATGTGATTACATTTACTGTACACGAAGGTAATGCCTACATCGGTGGTGTGCAAGGGAGTGTTGACAAGGATAATTTTAGTAAGCGATTCACCAAAACGGTTTATGGTATTCGTCCAAAAGCGTTTGTGGTGGAAGCATTAAGAGTTGTGCTGAACTATTTTAGTATCAATAATTTGTACGCAGTAAAGAATTCAGCCCATGTGTATTCAGATACACGCTATAAGAAAAAGCTAAATTTCAACTATGATCAGCTTTGGCAAGAGCAAAGTGGTGCTGACTTTAATGAATGGTATTATCAATTGCCATTGCATAGTGAAAGAAAAGAGATAGAGTCAGTAAAAAGGCCAAAACGCAAGATGTACAGGGAAAGATATTGTTGGCTTGATAATCTCAATAATGACTTAATTAAAGAGTTAGATAACATTTCTATACGCTAAGTAACTATTAGCCGAGTTTTGTAATTTAGATTCCAACCAAACCTAAAGTTACGATTGACAAATCGCAACTTTAGGTTTTCTTTATAACTAAATCATGAGTCTTGTTGGTGAATATCTGTTTTGCTATCCAAAGCTTTTATGTATCTACGTTTTTTCTTTATTGATACATTCCTCAAAATGGCGCTGAGCTTGATCGAGCTCAGCCATAAAGAAATCGATATTATCGTGATTTCCCACTAAAATGGCTTCATATAGTTTGTTTCTACAATCAATAAGTTTATCTTTCGCCTCTCTTTTTGCAAAGAGATTGCGTAAGCTGTCCGCTTGATCCATAAATCAACCTCGTATCGCAAATAACTTATGATCAGTACGTCTGCGGATACCTCTAACGGTACAATACAGCGATATAGCGCCTTTATGAAAATGATAGCATATCAAAGGGGGTGTGCCAGCGATATCACGTGACTGTCATCACGGTTTTACTATTGGTGATTCGAATCTGGAATATTGAGTTGCGCTAGGTGTATTGTATGTTTTGATATTGTTGGAAAATTTTATTTGGGATGGTAATGGATAAGCTTACTTTTGAAGCAAAAGTCGATTGGACTAAAGGGAAAGAGGAGCAATTTGTTGATAACAATTTCAGCAGGGCACACCTTTGGCATTTTGATGGTGGCTTGAGTGTGCCTGCATCATCATCCCATCACATCATTCCTATTCCACTCTCCAACCCGGACAATATCGATCCTGAACAAGCTTTTATTGCGGCTGTATCGAGTTGTCATATGATGGCACTTCTTACTATAGCCTCAAAGCGAAAGTATGTAGTTGAAAGTTATAGTGACAAAGCAATTGGTATTCTAGAAAGGGATAATTCAGGGAGGTCATCAATAACGAAAGTGACGCTCCGGCCTGTTATTCGATTCTCTGGCGCGAACGTACCCTCAAAGGATAACTTACGGAAACTACATAAAGTGGCTCACGATAACTGCTTCATTGCGAACTCAGTTAAGGCTGAGATCACCGTAGATATTTTGTAAGGGCAACTCTTGAGTGGGTCAACTGTGTTATATGCTAACAGTGTTAGTTGAAGATGCCGCCTTTGGTGGGTGGCGGCATTGGTAGGAGTCACGTATCAGTGAAGTGGTTTCTTCGGACCGTTACGAACAAGATCCTTGCCATTTTCATAAACTTCGTCAGTGACCCAGCGGCCCATCAGGAGTTGATGGTTATCATCAAGGACAGCGACAAAGTGGCGGCCATCGGCATTGTTGGTGGCAAGGGCAATGCCAGCGACATTGGTTAGACCCAAACCACCGTTTTCAACGGAAATAAGGAATGCTTCTAGCTCAGCCAAGGTGGTGATAACGTCATTTTCATTGATCATAATATTTATCTTTACTGAAAGTTTGTTGATGCATTTTACAGAGGATAGAGGAGAAATTGAATTTAGGTTGATTTGGTTGCTTATTTTTAATTCGACTTGAAATCAATCAATAAGCTTTTCATAACGGCGGTCTTGCTGCATTGCTCAAATCCTGTACAGTATTTGTTATGAATGTACTCAAGAAGTATATGCAGTAACAATTTGCCATCAGTTAAATCAGTACGGACATTTACGGAAAGGAGCACCGATTTAATGGAAAAGAATACGTATGCGGTGATAGGCTCTGGTGCTATTGGAGGCTATTACGGGGCTAGGCTCCATCATAGTGGTCACAATGTGCACTTTCTTTTCAATACTGATTACCAGTTTGTTTGCGAAAACGGCCTGAAAGTGGACTCGCATTATGGTGATTTTTCGATATCAGCCGATCAGCTTAATGCCTATGATTCGAGTCAATCTATACCGAAAGTTGATGTTGTGCTCGTCGCTTTGAAAACGACACAAAACGGCCTTTTAGAAACACTGATACGACCGCTACTCAAGCCGAAAACACTGGTTGTGCTGCTACAGAATGGGATAGGCGCTGAGCAGGATCTCTCTGCAAAGCTTGGGCTGAAACATATCGCTGGTGGTTTATGTTTTATTTGTTCCAACAAAATAGGCCCTGGTCATATCAATCATATCGATTACGGGCGTCTGACCCTTGGGGTTTATGGTGAGTCTGGCTTGCCAGCTCTCAATGATGTTGCGAATGATTTTAGAGAAAGTGGCGTTGAAGTCGATGTTGAAAACAGTATTATGGATGCCCGTTGGAAAAAGCTACTCTGGAATGTGCCTTTCAACGGCCTATCCTCAGTATTAGATACCGATACCGCCCAGATGATGAGCTGTCCTGAAATGGCGCAATTGGCAAAAGCGATAATGCTTGAAGTAAGGCAAGCCGCACAAGCAACAGGATCCGAACTCGAACTGTCTTTAATCGACACTATGCTGACCAACACGGCAAAGATGAAGCCTTACCTGACTAGTATGCTGTTAGACAAGCGCAATAACCGCGAAATGGAGCTGCAGTATATGTACAAGAATGTCTTGGATATCGCGGCCGAGAAGGGCGTTGCAATGCCCAAAACGGAAGCCCTTTACCAGCAACTGTCCTTTATAAACCGCCTAGACGTTAGGTAGATAGACGTGAGATAGATAGAAGTAAGGTAGAAAATTGATTTATATGCTGCGCAGTGGGTAAGTGTCTTGTCTGACTATAAAAACATGTTGTGGGCTGGTAGACTGCGTATCCAATTTTCTACTGTGATAGTTAATAATCATGACTTTTGCTTCACTGCAGCTAAACAAGCCGGTATTGGGTGCACTGCCAAGCCAGCTTACCAAACCAACCGACATTCAACGCCTTGCAATCCCTTCTATCCTCAAGGGTGGCGATTTGTTGGCACTGGCACAAACCGGAAGCGGTAAAACCTATGCTTTCGGCCTGCCTATGTTGCAGCGAGTGAATACCGAGCTCAAACAGGTTCAGGGTTTGGTCTTGGTGCCAACCCGTGAGCTCGCCTCCCAGGTGACTGATTCCTTGAAAAGTGTTGGCGTTAAGTTGGGTATACAGGTAGCCATGCTATGCGGTGGTGTAACTCCTGAGTACCAACAAGCAGAGATAGAGCAGGGTGCGCAAGTTGTCGTAGCGACGCCAGGGCGTTTGCTGGACTTTCTCAACAAAGGACTGATTTCGCTAAAATCCCTATCACAGTTTGTTCTTGATGAGGCAGACCGCCTTTTGGAGATGGGGTTTTGGCCTGATGTTCAGAAGATCTTTTCTTTCGCTCCGGCTGCGAGGCAGACCTTGCTGTTCTCAGCAACCCTGCCCGAAACGTTAGAGAAAGCTGCATTAGGTTTAATGTACAAACCTGAGCGTGTTACGGCAAACCAGCAAAATAGTGTGGTTGAAGAGATACATGAGCAGCTTTACTTGGTCAATAAAGGTAGCAAGCCTCAAGCTTTGATTGCCTTGTTGAAAGAAAATAACTGGCCGCAAGTATTGGTCTTTGTTGGAGAAAAGAAAGCTGCCGACAATCTGACAAAACGTCTGTCAAAAGCCGGAATCAGTGTAGATGCACTGCATGGTGATAAAGAGCAAGTTACACGAGAGCAGAGCTTGGCAGACTTTAAAGCACAAAAAACGCAGGTGCTAATCACCACTGATTTGCTATCGCGAGGCATCCATGTTGATGCGCTGCCAGTTGTGATCAACGCTGATCTTCCTGAAAACGCCGCTGTGTATGTTCACCGAGTAGGGCGAACAGCTCGCGCAGGTAATAAGGGGCTTGCTATATCCTTGGTATGTCACGGTGAATCGCTAGCCCTGAATGCTATCCGCCAGCTTACCGGAAGGCCGATGGAAACGACAGAGCTTAAAGGCTTCCCTGTAACGGACAAACCTGCAGATCCCACATCAAACACAGAACGTAAACGGCCACCACGCGATAAAAAAGCAAACCGCCGTAGCCAGGCTAAGCGTAGTATTAAGCAGTTCAAACCCAAAAGTAAAACGAGCTAATTTTCTTATCAGTTAAATAATTGATTTCAGCTATTCCATTTAGGAAAGTTAGCCAAATCCTTGCTACTGAGTAGTCAGTGGTTAGATAATCAGCCGGACAACTCAGGAGACAGGAATGGAACAGATTTACTTTGCTGGTGGCTGCCTTTGGGGTGTTCAGGAGTTTATGAAGCACCTACCCGGTGTGATTGCTACCGAGGCCGGCCGAGCAAATGGCACCACACATACAACACAAAGTGATTACGACGGTTACGCCGAATGCGTTCAGATCCAGTTTGACGCCAAGGTTGTGAGCATTGAGCAGTTAATGGACTACTTGTTCGAGATTATTGATCCCTACAGTATAAACAAGCAGGGTGAGGATGTCGGTCAAAAGTACCGTACAGGCGTGTATAGCAAAGACCCGGCACATCTTCTGTTAGCCCAAGAGTATATTAATGCTCGCGAAGATAAAGACCGTATCGCTGTCGAAGTGCTACCTTTGACCAATTATGTCAAGAGCGATGAAGAGCACCAGGATAGATTGACGCGTTTTCCTAACGACTATTGCCACATTCCGCTGGATTTACTGCACAAATACAAGAATGCAAAATGAAAAACCCGAGCCAATCTGATTGGCTCGGGCTTATTGTTTAAGGTCTATGTAGTTTAAGGCTTATGTTGTTATTCGCCTATGATAGCTACTCGCAAAGATCCAATTCGTTATGGATCAGCACCACACATTGAGAAGCGAAGATCATTTTTGGCCCTAAGCTGATCTTCTGGGTGCCGAGGCGTTCCAAGCTTTTGAATGTTTTCTTAGGCATTGGAATGTGGTCGGTCAATAGGAAACAGGAGTTGCCGCTGAACTCTTGTTCGCGGATTGAAGCCCCTTTCTTGTCCATCATGTATAGCTGGTAATCTTCAGCTAGATCTTTCACAAGCTTTTCGAAGCTGAGCGTGCGTACGGTAATACCAGGCTCGACTTGGCGTTCTTGCTCTTTGCTCATCCCACGTGATGTATCGAGTGCTTTAGCCACTTTGCTTAGCAGTGCTTGCTCATGGAAACCACCGATATTGGTCATTTCATTGGCAACAAACGTCACGGTACGGGAGAAGTCCTGTGTGCTTTCCAGTACCAGGTGAACAATTACATCTTCACGGTGTGATTGCGCCACAAAGATTGAATTCATTAGGGTGTGGGCCAAAATTTCGGTGTGAGCTTCTTGGCCAACTGAAGCCAGTAGTAGCTGGCTGTCGGTAGGAGCGGATCGGGCTCGTAATACAAAGGCGCGCATTGAAGAATGTCCTACAGAAAAAATTTACTTTGAAACAGGGCTCTGATTACTAGTCGAGAATTCCCGGCAATCAGAGGTGCAAGATTATCGCACCTTTGCTGTGAGATGTAACTGAAATAATGCCTAGCGTGGACCTTATCTGCCATTGATACCGTAATAAGGATCACCCGGTGAGTATAAGTGCGGCAACAGTCGCACTGAGGATTATTGTTTTAGTTGGTTTCAGGCGATGTATTGAGTGACGTTATTGTGTATCGGGTTAAGGCATACAATAATGTTATTTCGCTAATATTCAGGAAAAAGTTGTGCGCTTATGTCAAAATGCGCCGTCTCCACCAAGAAATCTGTAATGTAATGAACTATCAAGCTGCTATTTTCGATATGGATGGTTTGCTTCTCGATACGGAACGCGTCTGTATGCGTATCTTTAAAGAAGCATGTGAGGTACAAAACCTTCCATTTCATGAAGATGTTTACCTTTCTATCATCGGTCGTAATGCGGCGGGAATCGAGGTGATTTTCCGCAAAGCCTATGGCGATGATTTAGACCGTCTGCATAACGAGTGGCGTACTCGTTACACAGCAGTGGTAAAGCATCAAGCAATCCCGGTTAAAGAGGGAGTGATAGAGCTATTGGAGTGGCTTAAATCGCAAGGAACGCCGATTGCTATCGCGACGTCTACCGCCAAAGATGTTGCCAAAACAAAGTTAGAACTAGCGGGTATTGCCAAGTACTTTGATAACCTCACTACGGGGTGTGAAGTGGCTAACGGTAAGCCTCACCCAGAGATTTACCAACTTGCGGCCAGTCGGCTTAATGTAGAGCCTGAGCACTGTTTAGCTTTTGAAGACTCAAATAATGGTGTTCGCGCAGCCGTTGCTGCGAAAATGAAAACCTACCAAATTCCTGATTTGGTCGAGCCTTGCAATGAAGTGCGCCAGTTTGGACATGCTATTGCCCCTTCGCTATGCGATGTGCTAGCGGAATTAAAATCGGCATAGTCCTAAGCCCTAAACCCAAAAAGCCTCTGTTTAAATAGAGGCTTTTTTTGCTCGGGGACCTTAATCATAGTTCGATAACGGAGGCTGGGGCAGTTAAGCTGTTTTTTCCGTCATTCAAATTTCAACTAGGCAAACAGGCGCGTCAACGCTGCACTGGTAGCCTGTTGGGATGATTTCTCCCGTTTCCTGGTTACGATGATAACTCACGATGTTGTTCGAATGCTGGTTGGCAACGATAAGCCATCGACCATCTTCGGACAGGGTAAAATCTCTTGGAAATTGTCCATGGCAATCATAGGCATTGAGATGCTTTGGTTGCTTGCCAGAGATATCAAAGGCACTGATTTTGTTCTGTGCTCGGCAGGAAACATACAGGTATTTCTCATCCTCAGAGAGGCGAATAGATGATGCCGCTTCACCACTTTCCACACCCGGTAATAGCTCACATTGTTCCGTTACCTGCCAACTATCGCCTTGCCTGTCTATAGTGATAAGCGTTTCAGAGAGCTCACACACTACGTAAGCGCGACTTTCATTGTGGTTAAATACCATGTGGCGAGGCCCAGAACCAGCTGGCATGGCAAGGCTTTGAACTAATTGGAAGGAGTGCTTGTTGTCGTATTGGTAAAACCGAATCCGATCAGAGCCGAGATCAACAACGGCCAGTTGATTAGAATGTGCTAAGAAGGTGACCTGATGAGCATGAGGGGCTGTCTGCCGGTCAGTATTTGGCCCACAGCCATCCTCGTATAAATTTTCAATAGCCTGTAGGGGCCTTCCGCGATCATCGAGCAGATAAACAGACACATTTCCTGAGCCGTAGTTTGCAACAGCAAGGTAGGGTGCTTTGGTATCTAGATGACATGGGTAATCACCTGCGATAGGTAAGAAAGCATTGCCGAGTTCTGACGAAAACTGAAGTGCCGCACCTTCTTCTTGAGATATTTCACTAAAGCTATAGAGGCCATTAGCCGTGGTGGCTAGGTAAGAAGGATTTCGAAGCGAGGTTAAATTGTCACAGCGGGTGAGTTCGCCCGATGCAGGGTCTAACTTAATCTGGGCAATACCAGTACTGGTACTTGGTGCATCGGTATAGGTGCCGACATAAAAGTGCAGATGATTGTGAGTTGTCATGAACAGCCTTGAAAAACAACTAAAAAACTGCCCATACCATGCCTTTTGACCACGTCAACAGCAATGAGTTTAAGGCTTAATAGCGCCAAAATGTGAAGCAGTTGACTGGTTTGGCTGCAAATATTGTTTGTTGCTTCAATTGAGATTGATTTGAATAGGGCAATTTTGTACAAAATTCACAAAGGTCGTTAAGCTAGACTGGCATCACAGGAAAAGTGAGTGAGCAATGTCAGAGAAAACAAAGAAATTCAAAGAGGATGCGAGTTTCTCAATCGCCGATGAACTGGGCGGCCTTGAATTATTGCAGGCAAAATACAAGCGCCAGAATTTTTCACGCCACAGTCATGAAGGTTACACCATCGGGGTGATAGAAAAGGGGGCACAGCGTTTTTACCGCACCGGTGGCAACCATGTTGCGCCCAAAGATCATATCATCTTGGTCAATGCCGATGAGGTACACACCGGCCATGCTGCAACTGAAGGAGGGTGGGAATACAGGGCGATGTACCCGCTGCCAGAACAGTTTGCCGCGATGACAGAGGGGATAGGTCCCCATCCGTCAGTGCCGTACTTTCCTGAGCCCGTGGTACATGACCCCGAAGTTGCGCAGCAGCTACGTTTGGTCTTTTCTACCCTAGAAAACTCTGACAATCGTCTATTACGTGAAACCCTAGTCTATGGTGCGCTGGTTAAGCTAATGGCTAGGCACAGCAAAACCCGCAGTGAGTTTGAACCGCGGACTCGTGGTCAGAAGCAAGTGCTGTTGGTGAAAACGTTTCTTGATGATTTTCCTCAAGCAGATGTGTCATTGGAAGAGCTCGCTTCTTTAGCTGGCTATAGCCCATATTATTTAGTTCGGGCATTTCAAAAAGAGTTTGGTCTTCCACCCCATGCATACCAGATCCAAAGTCGCTTACGCTATGCTAGGAAGCTGCTGAAATCAGGACATTCAATTTCAGATGCCGCACAGGAAGCGGGTTTTCATGATCAGAGTCACTTCCATCGCCATTTCAAGCGTGCGATGGGCATAACCCCCAAGCAATTCACCAGCTCGGCAAATTAGCGGTGAGTCGGGCAATTTTGTACAAGTATTGATTACGTTTTTTTGGCGATATAAAGACATGATTTCGAAACAAAGAAGAAAGAGACATGGTGGATACAACGTTAGTGGATGATTTAGCCCAAAATCGAAGATCGCATTTATTTGGTCAGGGAGCTGTGGCCATGTTGCCACTGAGCATTGCGGTAATTCCATGGGGACTATTGGCAGGGTCTTTTGCAATTGATGCCGGACTGAACCCTTGGGAAAGCCAAGCGATGTCAGCCATTTTATTTGCGGGATCGGCGCAACTAGTGGCGACAGGCATGTTCAAGGCTGGCGCTGGCCTGCTTACCATGATGCTGGCGACGTTCTTTATTACCTCACGGCACTTTCTCTACAGCGTATCGATGCGAGAGAAAATCAGCCCGTTGCCATTGCGATGGCGTTTGGGGCTGGGTTTTCTTTTAACCGATGAGTTATTTGCCATTTGCGGCCAGCAATCAATAAAGCAATTTAACCGTTGGTATGCGTTAGGTGCGGGTTTGAGTTTTTATTTGGCGTGGAATGCGGCAACGCTGGTTGGGATTGTCGCTGGCAGTTATATCCCAGCGCTGAATGAGCTAGGACTCGAGTTTGCTGTTGCTGCAACGTTTATTGCCTTGGTGATACCGCATGTCATTAACCTTCCAGTGGTTTTCGCAGTATTGATTGCTTTAGGCTTATCAATCACCTTGAACTATTTCGATATTGGTGGGGCATTAATGATCGCAAGTCTGGGCGGCATGCTAGCTGGCTACTTTGCGGAAAAATGGCGAGGAGAGAAGGGATGATTATTTTATCGATTTTAGTGCTGACGTCGCTGGTATTTTTGAGTCGTTATTTGTTCCTAGAGCCTAAACTGCCACTCAAAATTAATCCTGAATTGCAGCGTTTGCTGAAATACTCAAGCCCAGCAGTACTGACAGCGATTTGGGCACCCATCGTGTTTATGCCCGAAGGGGAAGGGTTGTGGCTTACTTTTGATAATCCGTATCTGTTATCTGCAATACTGGCCGCAATCCTTGCCTGGAGAACAAAAAATGTACTGCTGACCACTGTTGTGAGTATGGTTGTGTTTCTGATATTGAACTTGCTGGTGTTTTAGCCTGCAAATACCGGAAATTAGCCATTTGGTTCTGTGATTATCATTCCGATACTACAAGTACTTATAGAGTAATGACTTCGCCAAGGCTGGGGATATAAGCATCCCATTGATAGTCTTGGATTAATCGTTGTTGTAGAACATCCATGGCCTCAGGCTCACCGTGAATCAGGAACAGGTGTGGGCGTTTGGGCTGGAAATTGCTCGCCCAACGGATGAGCTGATCTTGTCCGGCATGGGCTGAAAACCCGCCGAGGGTATGTATTTTTGCCTTGACCGAGATTTCCTCGCCGTAGATTTTGACTTGTGAAATGCCGTCGACCAGTGCCCGGCCGAGCGTACCCTGGGCCTGATAGCCGACGATGACCACGTGGGTATTGGGGAGCCATAGATTATGTTTGAGATGATGCAGAATCCGCCCTCCGGTACACATTCCACTACCTGCAATGATGATGGCACCATCATTGAGCGTGTTTAATTCCATCGATTCTTCTGGGGTCGGTGTATAAACCAGGCCCGGCAGCCATCTGTCCCAACCCTGTTTGATGAACTGTCGGAAATCGGGGTCATCGTCGTTGAACAGGCTTTGGTGGCGGCTGTACACATCACTGACTTTGATGGCCATGGGACTATCGATATAAACCGTGTGGCTATCTAGGCCGCCCTCGCGTTTGAGCTGGCCAAGCCAATAGATAAGATCTTGAGTTCGGCCAACCGCAAAAGACGGAATCAGAATATTGCCTCCTTTGTTTGCTGCGGTTTCGATAACCTTCTTGAACTCCTCCAGCGTTTCGGAGAGTGGCCGGTGATTTCGCTCACCATAGGTCGATTCGAGCAACAGGATGTCAGCCTCTGCGATTACTTCAGGATCGCTGAGCAACGGAGCGCAGTCATTGCCGAGATCGCCTGAAAAAACCAGCTTACGGTTGCCTTCCTCCGCTGCGATCCACAGCTCCACGATGGCTGAGCCGAGGACATGGCCGGCATCCCTAAAACGCAATTGGATCTCCGGGCAGACTTGTTGCTTTATCCCATAATTGATGCCAACTATCAGCTGCAGGGCCTGCTCTACGTCTTCCATGTCATATGGCGGCGTTTCCGGCTCTTTGCCTGCCCGCAACAGACGACGGTTTTTGCGCTCATAGTCACTGAGTATCAACGATGCCGCATCTCGATACATGATAGGCAGTAAGTCCCGGGTTGCGGAAGTGGTGTATACTGGGCCGTCATACCCACTTTTTACTAATAGCGGGACCATGCCTGAGTGATCCAAATGGGTATGTGAAATAATTACGCTGTCTATCGTGCGCGGATCGAAGCTGAAAGGCTGCTCATCTTCATCATCTCGTCGATCTGTCCCTTGCCGTATGCCACACTCTAGGAGCAACCGATGTTCCCCAGTTTCAATGAGATAGCATGAGCCTGTTACCTGTTGCGCTGCACCGAGAAAAGCTAAGGTTGCCATTGTCTGTTACTCGTAGAATGTTTTTATTAAACTAGGACAAGATGAAAAGAGAATCAAAATAATGCGTGTAATTAACACCGAGAAGGTACTATGAAATCAAAGATGTATTCTACGTTCGCCAGTGAATACGACGAAGTTATTCAAGACAACATCTACAATGCCCACTTGGAGCGGCCGACCCTGCAAGCAATGCTGCCAGCCCTAAATGGTCTTGATGTGCTCGATCTTGGCTGTGGCTCGGGAGTCTATGCAAAATACTTGCTTGAGCACGATGCCAAACATGTCACTTGTATTGATTACTCTGAAGAAATGGTTCAGTTGGTCACGAGCAAGGCACAAAACGCAGAGCTAACCGACAAGGTAATTGCCTATGCACAGGATCTTTCCAAAGGGTTACCGAAGGAAAAAGATGCCAGCGCTGATTTGGTCATCTCTCCATTGATGGTGCATTACTTGGAAGATCTTAACCCCTTGTTCAGTGATGTGAATCGTGTCTTGAGAGCGGGTGGTTCGTTTGTGTTTTCAACCCACCATCCGTTTGCCGATTTTGAATGCACGCAAAGCGGCAACTACTTCGAGCGCGAATTAGTGCAAGAAGAGTGGAATACAGTAGGTAAACCGGTTCAAGTTAGCTTCTATCGTCGCTCGCTGACCGAAATAATGAACGCGCTAACCCAGAATGGCTTGGTGATCACCCAGCTCTCTGAAGGTGAAGTGTCAGAGAAGGTCAAGGAAATGGATTCTGGCCGCTACGAGTACCTATCGAAGAACCCAAACTTCATTTTTATTAAGTGTCAAAAACTCGCTTAATCTATAGCGATTGATTTACCATCAGCTACGATCTGGTTTGGCTTATCGCTCCGTTAGCCGTTCTTGGGGTGACAGTTGGCTTGATTGTTTTTCAAACGCCGTTTGAGTTTATGGCGATATTGGGTGTTGCGCCTTTTTATCTTCAAATTTGGGTGGGCATCGACAGTTTGGTAACAATAATTCGTGGCATTTAGATGTTTTGCTCTATAGTGGTACCTGCCGTTGTCACTATTATCCGATATGTCAGTGGTTTATAACAAAGATAACAGTTAAAGGAAGAGCTGAATATGTACCCGTTTATGCGTCTAGCAAAAGTAATGTGGCAAGCCAAGCGAAACTCACCGGTTCACATTACCGACAAAAGTGAAATTTCTTTCTCCTGTCGCCCTTGGGATCTCGATATTTTTAATGAAATGAATAACGGCCGCGTGCTTACCTTGTATGACTTGGGGCGCACTGAGCTGGGGATTCGCTGTGGCTTGATGAAAACCTTGGCGAAAAAGCGGTGGGCATTAGTGGTAGCAGGTAGCTCGGTGCGTTATCGAAAACGCATTCATATGTTTCACAAAGTGAAAATGTACTCACAGTGCGTCGGCTGGGACGATAAATGGTTATATGTAGAGCAATCTATGTGGGTAGACGGCAAACCGTGTTCGTCTGTGTTGATTCGGGCGGGTGTGACTTCTAAAAAGGGCTTGGTTTCACCTAACGAACTGCTTGAAGCCATGAACGAACCGGTGAATACACCTATCTTGCCACAGTGGGTGACCGAATGGATTGACTCCGAACAGCACAGACCTTGGCCTCCTATTGGTCAGTAGTCAGCTTAAGCCCTTAAGAAAATAAACAGCGGAGAGCATAGCAGGGCTCTCCGGCTAGTTTCAATCAAGCTTAATCGAGCAACTCGCGCTTGATTACTGTCATTACACCCGCATCGCGATGGCTTGGTGCTGCGAAACGCGCAATCTCTTTCACTTTCGAGTGGGCATTTTCCATGGCATAAGAGTGGTAGCTTGCTTTGAGCATTTCCAGATCATTAAGGTAATCACCAAAGCTCATCGTCTGCTCAAAACTAAAACCAAGCGTATTCTGCAAGTGCTCGATTGCAGCACCTTTCGAAGCGACGGCATTCATTACATCAAGCCAGATTTTTGCACTGACCACCACCTGGTGGCTTTGACCAAACTCGCTATTAAAGCTTGGGAATACATGCTCTTCAGTGCCATCAAAATGGCAGATGGCGACTTTGATAAAGTCATCATCGACGTCCAAGAGGTCTTCCACATACTCGCAGCGGTGATAGTACTTTGCGAACTCTTTGAGAGCCTGTGGGTCTTGGGTTTCAATGTAGGCTGATTGCGTACCACACAACACAATATGCGCGCCGTCGATAGTTCGCGCCTGCTGAATAATCGATGAGATAGATGCTTTGTCGATTTCACAGCGGTACAACTCTTTACCTTGGTGCATCACCATGGTGCCATTTTCAGCAATAAACATCATATCATCGCTGACCGGAGCGAATGTTTCCATCAAGCTGTAATACTGACGACCCGATGCCGCAGCGAAAATAATATCGCGCTGCTCTAGCTGCTGGTATACCGAATAGAAATCTTCAGGTAGCTGGCTATTTTCATCGAGTAGGGTACCGTCCATATCGACGGCAATGAATTTGATGTTATTAGTTGGCATAGTTGACCGAGCTGTTGGCAATACAATGGAATTTAGTATGACAAATTACATGAGTCACAATTCTCTGCAAGTTTTTTCTTCGTTACAGCCTTTAGCCAATCCAATAATCTCAGCCGTGCCATAGTGTTAAATGTCATTAGCGACGTTTCAAGCTGTACTGGTGCCCGTTGAAATACACTAACAGAGGTTAGTGTTTATTATATGACCTCCCTCTCAAAAATTTATTCACCCATAGTCTAGGTTTTTATGCAGTTGTTTCAGCATTGAATTTTAATTATCACATTTCAATGTCTCAAGCTTAACGTGTATGAAAGGAGTGATTACATGATTGTGATATTTGTACATGGATGGAGCGTTACAGATACCAATACATATGGCCTTTTACCAGAAGCGATGGCAAAACAGTCAACTCTCTATGGGCTTGATATTGAAATAAAACATCTTTGGTTGGGAAGGTACATTAGTTTTAACGATACTGTGAACATGGGTGATATTGTACGTGCGTTTGATAGCGCACTTCGCGATGTTATCCCAGAAGGTAGTGATCCAGAAGCTGGTGGTATAGCCGAGTTTTCATGCATCACCCATTCAACGGGAGGGCCTGTTGTTCGAGAATGGTTGGATCGCTACTATGGAAGTGCTAATTTGTCCCAGAGCCCTCTACGTCATTTAATAATGCTAGCGCCGGCTAACCATGGCTCACCACTAGCAGCGCTCGGTAAGCAGAGGGTAGGTAGAATAAAGGCGTGGTTTGATGGGGTTGAACCCGGTCAATTGATACTCAATTGGTTATCATTGGGAAGTCAGCAGCAAATTGATTTATCAACCTCATACCTTGACTACAAACCAGTCGCTAATCATTTTTACCCATTTGTCTTAACAGGCCAATCCATCGATAAGAAGTTTTACGACTTCGTGAATAGCTATCTAGCCGAACCTGGCTCAGATGGGGTCGTCAGGGTTTCTGGCGCAAACATGAACTTCACTAAAGTTAAGCTAGTTGAATCTGATACTACAGATACCGTTGTTCATGGAACAGAAGAACTGGAAGTTAACTTGCTAAAGTTAGTTGATAGTGCCCAGCGTCCGGAACCTGTTGCTCTTGGGGTAATTCCTAATGCCAGCCATTCCGGCAAAGACAAGGGGATAATGCGAAGTATCATCAGCGACAAATCGAAGAAGCCGCAACTAGCCGAAATCCTAAAATGCTTGCAAGTTGATTCTGCCGCTAAATATAAGGCCAGGAAGCAGGCGCTAGCAGCGCTCACTCAACAAACACAAAAGAGTACTAAACGTTACTCTAACTTGGTTTTTGTTTTGACTGATGATCAATCAGAGCCGATTACCGACTACGACATCGTGCTACTAGGAGGCCAAGAACGTGACCCAAACAAGCTTACAAAAGGTTTTTTTGTCGACCGACAGAAAAACGCTGCCAGCCCCAATCACCTTATTTATTACATAAATTATGATGTGATCATCAAGAGCCAATTAACAGGTATCAGGATCATTGCTAGGCCAACCCAAGGCTTTAGTTTCTATCATGCTGTAGAGTATCGATTTGAACAAGAAGAGATCAACACACTGTTACAGCCCAATGAAACCCTATATGTAAGCATTGAGATTCAGCGTCGTGTCGACCAAGCCGTCTTTCTTTTGGATGAGGCGGGCGACCCGAAATTGCGCAAAGAAGGCGTGATATTTAAGCATGAAACACGACATGATTTTAAAAACCAGAAAGTGATTAATAAGCAGGTTGACTAATATTGGGTGGACTAATCTAGGGCGGCGTAGGGATTTGGCGCGCTGCCCTTAAGGTTACAGCTACTTAGGAAGGGAAGAAATAAGTATGAAAAGGATTTTAATCGGAATACTTATTGTTGGTGTCCAGGGCTGTGCGAGTGATCCCGTAACGACAGCAAGCACGCAGGATCAAATGTGCGTAGGAACGACAAAACTTAGCCATGAACTGAGTGACAAATTTATTGAAGTTCAAGACGCTGCATTACTGAGCCAGACCATTGGTAAGCCTCTTGAAGGGAAGTTATGTCAGGGACAAGTATATCAAAGCACTCAAGAAGTAACGATTTACCGAATTTGGAATAGTACTAACCCCGGGAGCCAACTGGGGCAATGGTGGTCATTTACACGCCCTGCAGGTAAGACTGCAGGTTATAGAGAAGCTTATGAAATCTGCTATCAATGGTCTCCGCTCGACAAGCTTGTACGATGCACTTTAAAGCCAGGAACAAGTATTGTGCTTGGCAATGGGCAAAGCGCCAAATGTTCAGAGTATTTAAGCTACCCAGTATCGGAGAAACAGCAGGTATTTATTGCTGATGCATCTGAAGTGACTCAAAGTTGTGTGAATTACGACAGTGTAATGGCTTGGGAGCGTGTTGAGGACTAGGTACTAGCTGAAAAGCGATCAATGCAGCAATTGATGTCGTTGCAGACATAGTCAATGGTATTATCGGTTGGGATTTGTTCTAGATCAGACGTATACAAAAAGGCGAACCATTTAGCTCGTATTTTGTTTTCAGCTTACGGTGACCTTTCTGATCTGGCCAATGGTTGTTTCGGCATTTTGATAATCAATGGGTAATTGGAATATTCTTCCTGAGGTTTCAATAAATAATGAAGGGAAACTACTGCCGCCGATCGAGCGGGCAAAGGCAATCTCATCTAATAAACGCTGGTGAGTCTGCTCTGAAAGAAAGTCAGTGTTGAATCGAGCCATATCTAAGCCCATATCTTGTGCTAATTTTTGAAGAACGTCGTTATCACTCGGGTTTTTGGCGTTAAGGTAGTAGGCTTCTTGAATAGCATTTAACATTGCTAGTTCATCGCCTTGAGAACGGGCAGCGAGAATTGCTCTACAGGCGGGATAAGTTGAGCGGCGAGGGGTGTTGTTAGCCCAAAACTCATAATTGAACTGGGTGCCAAGATAGCCCTCGATCTTCTTCCAGTAAGCCATAATCTGTTGTTGCATGATTTCGGGCATAGGCTCGTCAGAATCAGGGGCAAGGCCGCCAACAACATAGATGATTTCTACCTCATCAGATATGGCTTGGGTAATTTGTTCCCATGCTGGCTTGTATCCCCAGCACCAAGAGCACATGGGGTCGTAAACGTAATACAGCTTTGGCTTAGATGAGGGCATGTTCTTTCCTTCCTTGGTTGGGTGTTACTCGCGCTAATAGCAAAAAAATGGACAAACCGAAGTTTGCCCATTTTTGATAGGTTAGTCCAAATTAGTATTTGGTTACTACAAACCTGTTATCTTCATGATCACAGATAACTAAGATGGAAACTTACCAGCTTTCTAAATCAGCCATCTGGAATACCTCTGAAAAATAATCAAGTTGCAAACTCCCTCCGCCTAATGGCAAATGAAGCCATCAGGTTTGTTTAACTAAGTTGAAAACTCTCTCTTCAATAGAACTCTCTCATTTAGAGTGATTGTTCAGTTCGTAAAACCCGAACCGCACTTTACGAACCGCGAGTTTGTAATGAATCAGCCGCTTGTTTGTTTAAGCAACTCAATATGCTCAGGGCTTACTTACCTCAAGCTTTATCATCTTTGTTCTGTATAAATCCAGGTACTAGGGCTCGAATAGAGTCAACATGCTCTAGCTCGTGTCTATTCATCAACTGCAAGTTGAAGGCATGCGGCGGCAAAGAAGCATTAGGCGTGCAGTCTACGTGGAGGTCATTGAGCACGTAACCAGCTAACGCTTCGTTGCTTGTAATGTTTCGCACGTATTGACCCTCCATACCAAGATCAATAGCTAGGTCATTTCTATTTTCATGCTTAGAGTGCGGTGCAACACTTAGGACAACGTCACGGTTCCAAAGAGTATCGTCCTCTATAGTCTTGTCGTATGAGCAGTCAGTTTGTTCAGCCTTAAGAATTCTACTTATTCTAAAGCACAGGAATTTACGTCTTTTACTGTCCCAAGCACGGATGTGCCAAGCCCCAAGCCCTTTGAATAGAGAATGAGGTGTCAGGGTTCTAGTCTCGGTGCTAGTTGAGGAACTGTACAGGACAGAAATACAGTGCTTATTAAGGATCGACCTTGTGACTTGAGAGACGATATCAATGGATAGTGAATCCAACACTGTCGCAAAGCTGCTTACACCATAAGTTGTTACTGGAATGGAGTTAAGCTCCTGACCCCATGCTATTAACCTCAGAGCTGCTTCTGGGTCATGCTCAAAAGCTGGGCTAAACGATGCTGACTTCATGTATGCTCGCAAGCTTTCGTTGAAAACCGTGTTGTCGGGAAAACGTTCTTTGTAAGCATTAAAAGAACGGCTTGCTGTAGCAACGGCAATATCACCATGCTGAATAAGGTCGGAGCGATTCACTTTCCCAAAGAAGCAGAGATAGAAATCAATAAGCCTTAGTCGTTTGGTTTGCGGAGATTCGACACAACGCATAATGATTACCCTTATCAAAATGAACTGTACTAATTTACTCTAACGAATCATTTGATTCCAGTGTAATATGACACTAGTTGATTCTAGCAATGTTGCTTGACGTGTTACTTATGGTATAAATTTCTGGCTGTTGAGGACTACAATGAACGTCAATGACTACTTATCCAAGATCGAAGAAGGCTTGCCGATAAACTTGAAGGGGTTTATTGAGAGGCTTAGTTTGAAAGACCCTGAACAGTGGATGTCCATCTATAAAGCAAAGCGTGTAAGCAAAGGACATGTGCTAAAGGTGTTAGATGAGGAACGTCACACCTCATTCTATACAAAGGATATTTCAAGTCGAACCGATGGCGCTAAGCAAGGCAAATCACACGCTATTAATACAAGTTTTTCTCATATCCTCTTACTTAACACGACTAGTTTTCCGAATACTCCATATGTGATTGTTTCATCAGAAGGTGGGGTGATTAGTTCTTTACCCAAGCTGAACGATCAAGCTGTGGTCATTGAGAACATAGAGAATTTTTATCGGTACATGTCTTTTATGGAAAGCATAGGACGTGAAGAGTTGATTGAGCACACTGACTTTTTGTTTGGTGCAGGGACACAAATCAATAATAGCCTAAATTTAAAGTTTCTTACGAACTACAAACGGATCTACGTAGCGGGAGACTTAGATCTAGGTGGTCTGAAGATTTTTAGAACACTAGCAATGAACGTGTCAGATTGCCATTGGCTTTCGCCAGTTGATTGGGGCAAGTTTGAAGCGTTTTTCAATTTGAAGCCCAAGTCTGTTTCTGAATGGCGACAAGCGATTTCTATTGCCAGTGAGTTAAACCTCGAACAAGAAAAACAATTGTTACATACACATAGAGCATTTTTGGAACAAGAAGCCCTACTACCATAAGGATAAGATGATGGAAGATTTTCGCATAAGTATTTCAAGATTGATTGTTGTCGACTCTGTGGGGGTGGCTATCGCAGAAATCGATCTTAGAAATGGTGGGATCATAATTGCGAAGGGGAATGTTGGTAAAACATCAATACTTAATGCGATTCGGTTGTTTCTACTGCCAGAGACAAACTTCAAGAAGAGCTTTCAAAAGTTTGGGTTCATGAATAACAAAGGTGAACCTTATACGGATGATGAGAGTTATGAGCATTATTTCCCAAGTAGATCGAGTTTCTTGATTTTAGAATGTGAGAATTTTCTTGGCGGCCCAGTTCCACACTGTCAGATTCTGTATAGAGGTGAGTCTAAGTCTTACAAAAGGATGTTTACATCTCTTCCTTACCAGAACATAAAAGATCTATTTTGGGATTCAAGTGTTGGAGAAGATGGTATAGGAGGCGCAGTACAAAACCTATCGATCGACTATGTTAAGAAAGCATTAAAAGAAAGAGATCCTAAGCACTTTAAGACTATTGAGCGTCCTCAGGCAATCAAAGAAGCGCTGTATGCAAATGATTTACTTGATGTAAATGCTATGCGTTATTGCTTATTTCCATTGAGCAAGTTAGATGATGCCAGTATTAACTCCTTTAAAGCGTTAGTTAAGCTCCTGTTTGATATGAAGACTGGTTCCGATGCTGTTAGGCTGGCTATTGCCAACATCATTGAGTCTACTAAGAAAGAGCGTAAAGATGAATTAAGCCTTGATATCAATGAGTTTTTGAATAGAAACCAGATGCTTGGCGATAAGGAACTTCATCTACAGAAAGTAAAAAATCTAAAACCAAAATTTGAAGAACTTTCTATCTCGTACGCCACTTTAACAGACAACCAAAGTGCAGAAACTAAGTTGCTGCAATTTGATCGTGTGCTTAGAGGGGAGTTGGACTCTAAAGCTAAAGAACACAAGTTGCTTGAAGACCAGATACATTTGGCGCTTGAGCAGAACAAGAATGACCAAAAGTTTCGCGATGACGCACAACGACACCTCAATGAGTTGAAGGGAGCCCTTAAACAGGAAAGTGCGAAATTGGAGAAACTACAACCTCAGCTAGATACAGCGAAAAGGATCATCGATGATTACTTTGGAAAGCCTATTTCTGAAATTGAAGAGATCCTTGCTGAAGAGCTTTATGAAGAGGTATCCAATCTCGACAACTTAAAAGATGCATCTAAAAGGAAGGTGCGTATTGATCAATTGAAGACGTTGATAGCAGATGAAAATAGGCACATTAGAATACTTAATCGAAGCTTAGAGTTAAAAGAATTTTTCTTATCAAAGCAGTTAGAGAATGGCGACTATCAAATACTATCTTCGATAAATAGTATTATTTCCAAAGCTAACCCTGGTCGTAGGCTAACAGAAACAGAGTTAGATCGTTTTAAAGGATTTTTAGCTCTTTTTGAAAGAGATAATCAGCAATATCGTTTCTTTGATAGAACTCTAAATATTGCTAGTTTGATTGAAGAACATTCAACAGAAGAAGAGCTTGAGCAGAGAACTAAGAACTTAGCTGCTTTTGAGGATGAGTTGCATGAGTTAGAGAAAATTGGCAACCAAAGCGATATCCTTACTCAAACTGAAATAGCTAGGTTACAGCGTAAACTAGAACGATATGACAGTGAACTTACCAAAGTTAAGAGCTATGAGTTCAACCTCCAAACCGCTAACTATGCCAATGAGGAAGTACGTTTTTTAACCCAACAAGTTGAAGAAGCTGAAAACTCATTATCTAAAGCCCAAAATAGTCTAGACATATCTCAAAGGGAGCTAGCTGAATCAAAGGAGAGTTTAAGTAGCTTCAACTCAAATTTAGAAAAACTTAAAGGCTTGAGCCAGAGAGTGAGTAATAGCCTAGCTCGACATCAACTTGTAGATTTTCCACTGGAGAAGCTAAGTGTTGAAAGCGTTGAAGTGTCGGAAGAGTTTTTTGAAAGTCTGGAAAATGCACTATTAGCAAAAGTGCGGGCGCGTAGTGGCGTTATATCCAATATACATTTTTTGGTTAAAGAAGGTGTCATCGACAATGATGACGACTTGTTTACCGCGACTCTTTCTGATGAACAAATTCGTCATACATATAAACAGATTGAGTCCAAGTTTGTACATGTGGATGAAGAGATAGCTAATCTGAAAAGGCAGTTTGTTGCCCTTAAGAGTGAGATTCATGGAATCATTACTGAACTTGAGAAAAACCGACAGCTAATTGATAGCTTTGAAGGGTTTATTAACACTGAGTTTAAGAAAGCGACCATAAATGATTTATCGGAAGTAAAAGCTAAAATCGGTGTTAATAGTCGATTCGAAGCACTATTGGCAGAGGTAGCACACATTGACTTATATGCCGATAGCCGACTTTCAAGTGAGTTTGTGGATCGACTCAAGACCTTTAGTAAAGAGTTTTTTGATGAAGGCACGGCATCAACTTTAACTATGGAAAAGATACTCACGGGAATCAACTACCATGTTAAAAAACAGGGCGCGAAGAGTCTTGAGACAAAATCTCAGTCCACTTCGACAGTGATGCTAATAAACATCAAACTAGTTGAAGTGTTACTAAAATCTGTCCAGCAATCGAGCTGTAAAGTATTTTTCCCATTAATTATAGATGAGGGAGCTTCTGTAGATCTCTCGCAATTTCAGTGGCTTTTGCCACAACTCAATGAGTCGGGTTTTAGAGTACTAAGTGCATCTACACATTCAGTATCTAGTGAGTTGATATTACTCTTTGGCTACTACTTCAAAATTGACTCGATGAAAACAAGTCTTCCTTATCATCCTGAGCGTCAGATTGCCTTTACTAGTGAACCTGAGTACATCATTAAACCAAGCGTAGCGAAGGAAGATCAGATGTGTATTTTTGGAGAGACTGATGAATAGCCAAGTTCTAGATACACTTCCGACATTTAAGTTAATGATGGAGTATAAAGCCATCATGCTTGAGTCGATAAGGTCAATGGATACATATGGTGAATCGTATGTACGCGAATACGATTTTAATGCAGCTGTATTTAAGTGTCTCAAAACGCTGGAAGGAGATACAACTCAGCAAAATGCTGTCAGAGTAGCTTTTTCAAAGGATAATCTGATTAATTCACATATTTTGTCTGATTTTGATCATTTCGAAGGTGCTGGGAGGCTGTTTTTCGATAAAGCAGTACTGGACATTTTTAGACTGTTTGATAGAAGCTTAATCCAAGAACTTACCCATATAGAGTTAAACACAAGGCTTGTTGCATTAAGGGAGCTAACTGATAGGTTTGACAGTGGTAGCCTTGATTTTAACCCCCAAGACTTGGACTACAAGGAGGCATTGGGAGCTTTGTTTCGAGCTCTTGCTGCTCTGCAAAGTCTAATTCGTAGAAACCTTACTCGCATGGAAGATGTGAATAGGGACTTGAGCGAACAGAGTGAGAAAGCCCTGAAGGCTACCAACCCTAATGTCGTACAAGCATTACAAAAAGACAATATTGAACATATATCAAACCTTTTGGTGAGACATATCCTACCCACTAGAGCTTTTCTGGATGAGAAAGTGGTGCTTAGAGATGGGGCAAATTTATTGGCATGTCTGGAAAAGCTTAAAAGGTTGTTTGAAGTGCATAGTTTAGATAGTGAAGCTTCGACCATGCTCCGATATGCAATTTCATTTAATGCTTATCATAAAGACATAAGTCGTATATCTACATCTATTGATCAGTTCTTAGCTCGCTCAAGGAAAAGGCTCACCCAGTTTAATGCAATCGAAAATGCATTTTCTGAGTTAGTGGAATATTTAAAAGAAACACAACAGGACTTAAGGCGTAAAAGAATCAGTTCAGATTTTGCTCAAACATCAGGTTTGTTTTGTGGTTTGATGAACCAGCCTCGTCCCAAAGACCTCCGACTGAGTGATTCACAGTCGTACTTTAATAATATAACCACGGATATCACCACGAAGCTTGAAGATTACAAACTTGTTAATCAGCTTGATTTATCTCTTTTACAGAGCTCTAAAGATAATAGTTTAGACACGCGCTTGGAAAGGGTGAAACAGGTTAAGCAACTAATGTATTCGATGAGATTCGAGCATTGTGATGATTTAATAAAAGTAGTGAGCGATAGGCTAGAGGGCTTGTTGGACGATTACCAAATACTTGACCTTCTTGAAGCCCTAATGACTCTAAATTCAGTAGGCCAGTTAAACCTTCACAACCATCTTCCAAGAGTTACTAATACTTTTCATGAGATAACGGTAGGTGGTTATGTGTTTAAGTACAGAAAAATAAAATTGGAGGTACGAGAGACTTATGCATACGACTAATAACCTAATATCTAACACTTTCGACTATGCTGACCTCGAACTCAGTCAGCAAGTCTACTCCCAGTTCTCGTCTGGCAAAGTGATCACTAAGCGCATTTATGAAACATATACTCAGCAGTTTATTGAGAACCCTTTGTATACAGAGCTATATAAGCATTTGGATAGCCATTATAGCCTCCTTTACAAGCACATTGGGTTTGAGCTGGTTTTTAACTCTGGAGGCGAATTTTTTCACATTCGTAAAGATGATAGTTCAGAAGATGCGGACGAAAATGCTACTAAGGTACAAGCATTGCTTTTAGTGATAGCTAGGTTTTGGACTGATAAAAGTTTCGATCTAGATGATTTAGCCAATGAACATTTTGGCCTTAAAGCTAAACATATAGATGAGATCAAACGAAATGAGCAGTATGACCGTATTCGAGGGGCACTAATGCCAAAAGATGACTGGGATGCATGCGTGCGCTTTCTCTTGAATCGTAACTTTATGTACCGATGCGGTGATGGGCATTATGTAGTGAGTTCTGCGGGTATGTTTTTTATTCAACACCATGTAAAAAAATACGAATCTTCTATAAGTAGCCCAGAAAAACCTTAGCAAATAGATCCTATAAGAAAACGCATAACCTAATCGAGATAAGTATTGTTGGTAAAGGACTTCCTATGGAAAAACGAAAGATCAAGAGTATCGAGGAGCTTGAGCAATATTACGAAGAAGGCGGAAATCCTTGGTTTGACGCAGAGTTTTCCCCTCTGTCAAAAAGAATTATTAGTTTCTTAGGTGCAAAGGGTATGCACATGAACAAATGGTGGGTCAGAACACCGATGGATTGGAAGTGTCCTTCATGCTCACGAAACAAAAGCCAAATAGCGAAACTAGACCATCGAGGTTTTGCTTCATGCCATTTACATGAACACCATGACCATATGAAAGATGTGGTTAGAAGAAAGTTTGAAGAGATTTCCTCTGCACGAGACAAGGTTGTTGCAACAACACTCGCTGAAAGGTTCGCTGTTCGAACTTCCTATGCAGTCTCTGCGTATGACAACACTGTTATTTGTGCTGATTGTAATAAGGCTGATGGTATTGCAAAGAAGATGATTGGAGCTCATGACGATTTTTCGTTTTCACCAGAGGAAATAGCAAGGTTCGTGTTGTCACAGCCAAATAGAGAACATGCTATTGACATTGAATTAGCCAGAAAAATATGGGCAGATGGTTATGAGACGTTTAGCAAGAGAATGAAATTAGCGGAGTACATTGCAGGCTTAGCAGCCAGCGACTCTCATTGGTATCAGCCATCGCGAACAACAGCGAAGCAAACAAAAAAAAGTGCAGAATTTAAGTTTTCAAAGTGTGGACTTGATGAACTTCATTACGAACCAGAAAAACTGCTATACACAACAGTCCCTTTTAAAGGTAGTTTTTCATCTTGGAGGCTGGCTCCTAAGCCTTCAAATAATAGAAAGCCCACACAAGGGCAAATCGCTCACTTATCCCAGACTCGGGGACGATATTGGAATCGCTACGATGACGATTGGCATTGTCCTTGTTGTAAACGCTCAAAGTATGACTGTTTGAAGCCTTCAAAGCGCAACCCTTGGGTTTTTGAAGTTAAAGGGGTACTAGCATTTGACAAAAATGTAGTTTCTTATTCTAGTGAAGTTAAAGTATGTAATGAATGTCTCAATACAGCAAACTTGTTGGGGCGAGAGGCTATTGAAGAGGCTAAAGCTGATATGGGCAATCGAGAAGTCATGTTCCCCCACTGCCTCGTGAGCCTAGAGGAACTACAGGCAGTGGTTACTCCACGGGCTAACTCTTCCCATTTAATTGATAATCAATTAGCAGATAAAGTGCTATCAGGTGCAATCAATAGAATTGTGATGGATGAGTATTACTATTCGTCTAAGCATAAAGCTGCTTTGAATATGGCGTAGATACTGCGCAAAAGTATGCAAATTTTGGGGTTTGATATGTTTCTATTAGTACATTTTATGTGTACCGATAAGCAAGAAGGCGAACACTAGTGTGTTCGCCTTCTTGTAAACATGTATATGTAGACAACTAAAGTGTTTTAGTTCAGAGCAGAACTCCTACAGTTGACCCATATCAGGGTACCCAAGCAACTCTCTTGTTTTCAGCCATCATTTCCTCAAAAATTTCTCTACGATTTGATAATATGTTATCTCTAATCTTCATAACCCGCTTTCTTTGATCTTCGCTTCCATTTAGTCTGATAAGTACATGGCATATGTAATCACACGTTTGGAAATGAAAAGGCGGATGTGCTTCAACTATCTCAACTGTACTGTCAATTATACCTCTTTCCATGGAGGTTCCTTGATCTTTCAGATTTTTGAATAAATTGAGAAGCAGGTTATCTGGGTACATATAATCATAAAACGAGTCTATGTATTCTGCTGGTAACCATTCATCAATCTCACTGATTGTGTCCAAGTATAAGCCAGACGTTTCGGCCATTTTGATTAGCCAAGAGTTCCGCATACTTTCATCTGGTGCGCTACCTAGCAGTGCAGCCCAAGCTAGGGGGCGGTATTCGCCACATGAGTAGACGGCATATGCGAGTAGAATTTCAAAAATCTGACTTAGGTACTTGGTACCAACGCATTTTATTGAGCTAGATATTATAAGGTCATTTTCCCGATATTTAATTAGATATCTGAAGCATTTTAAATATAGAGGGTGGGCTGGGTTATACAATATTGACAACAAGAGCTCATGCCAAACGTTTCTATGACTTGATTCAGTTGGAACGGAAGCGCCATTTCTATCGAAGTATGTAGTAATCAATATTTCCAGAAAGCTTGTATCTAGGCTTTGTAATTCTTCTAAAGATAGTTCTAGAACATTATCTTTCATTACTAGTTGTGTCAGTGATTTAGGTGCGTCATCCCGTACTAGCACGGTTGCATGTAACCACTTTTGGTCGTCTCTATTTACCAAAAGAGACTTTTTTATTAGGCTCCTCTCTTCCTCTGTTAACTTAGACCAAGATGCGATGAGTGTTGATAGTATGTCTGTAGAACGCTCTGTACTATTTACCCTGAGCAAGAGCTCTATATGCCGTTGCCGAAATTCACTATACACCTCTGGCAAGTCCATGATGTATTTAGTAACGGCAGTGTCATAACCTCCTCCGTCACCTAGGCTATCTTTTACTCTTATTAGTTCGACCCATTCACTAATTATTGGAATGATAGGTTCGTAGCCATAAGCCTCAAGTGCTTCATGAACTACATTATCTAACCTTCCAAAGCGAACAAAAACACCTCTATGAACATTCCTTAACACTGTAGGGAGCAAGCAAAAAAATATTTGCCAAGGAGGATTCGAGCCAGTTACTTCGACTCTATTGAACTGTAGCAGCTCGGGTAAAATTATCGCAGAAGCCAATGGAGACTCTACCATTACTTTGAGATTGGATAAGAGCTGTTTGCGGCGCACAACCTCTATGTCGTCCCAATTTGCCACAATCGTTTCGTACACAGCTTCTGCTACAGAAGGGTGTTTATCATTAAAAATTCGGTGTAGTACCGTTTCGTCATTAGCTCTGTTCTCTCCAAGCCAAATCTTTGTCGCCAATGCACGAATTTGACCTTCATCGAGAGATAACATTCGCATCATACCTATTGTATGAAGGTCTTTGGGGTTTCTTCTGCAATAGTTGAGAGCATCAAAGGCAACCTTCGGTGTAAAATCAAAAAATTGCTTGCTGTTTAAGCTTTCGAGGATGTCAGCCGTTTGTTCTGATACCTCAAATATCCCCAATGACTTAAAGACGTCTGTGTCGATTACAATGTCTTCTCCCATAGGGTACCAAGGATAGCCGTTGTGCCAATTGGCGTCAGCTAAACTACTGAATGATACAGAAGACAGCCATTCTGCCTGCTTTTCTAGGTGTTTCTTGTTTAATTCAGGGGCAACAGCTATTAAAGTGTCAAAGCAAACATCTCTTGTAGATGGGTAACTTGAACTTAAGCCTTCAATAGCTAAGTCGACGATCTCTTCTTTAAACTTTTGTTTGTCTGATGAATGGTAAATCCATCTTAGGTTTTTCGCAGTGGATGTAGATGTTGCAGGTGATAGACAAAAAATACCATTACTCAAGTGCGCGAGTAACGATTTCCAGTTACTTCTTGAGTTAGTATTAATAATCGATTCTGCTGCTGCACGATAGAATGGGTGTGTGAAAGAAATTTTATCGTCATCATCCCACTTAGTCATTTTCTTATCTTCTAGTTTATCTAAAGAACCAACATACTCTTCAGATAAGTCAGTATTGCTAGAATATACAGGGAACTGTTGAACATCTGTCTTCTTACTATTTCCAAAACTTGAACCAATCGCTAGTATTTTGGAATAACCATACTCTTTGTCTGCCTTGTTCTGTAAAACATACGATAACTCTGTTTCATGTATTGGATTCAATCCGTTAGTTGTAAGCGCTAGCCCCATTAGTAAGGGTTTGTGCCCTTCATCATCAAGGGCTCTACCTAAATCCGATGAGCTTTTACGCGAAAAACGCATTATTTCGTCAACGTTGGATGAAGGTTTTATTTTTTCGTACTCTGTTAAAAGGTATTCGAGACTGCCAAGCTCAATGTCGCTTAAACCGCTACTGAGATTAGTTAAGACGGTGAAGTACAGTTCTTCTGGTAGTTGTGTCCTTTCATTGGATTGTTCCCAGAACTTTTCTAGAAAAGACTCTGGGTAGGAACTCAAGTCGTTCCAACGTTTTGCTGCGACGCGTATGTCTTGTAATTGACTTTGCCCTGAAATTTCAAGCAACCGCTCTTGCCCCTGAGATATGATTATCTTTCTGTTGGTACTAGGGACGTAGGGAAGCTTATTCTTTAATTCCTGCCAAATTTGATGTGGATTGTTTGCTAAACGACTGCCACCTAGAGGATCATCAACTATTACCAAGCGAGGGCCATCAACTGGGTCTTCTAAAAAACGAAAAGCTTCGAAAATATCGTCAGTACGTTTGACTCTGTAACCTTGATCTTGGAATGATGCTGCGATCCACATAGCTGTATAACTTTTACCAACTCTAGGTTTACCCGAGAGTAGAAGGGAGTTCTCATGAGTCAGCAAGTTTTTGAGGATATTTTCATCACCTCTTTGAATATAATTGCTAGGCCTTAGGGAAACGCTAGAGACATTCTTTAAGTACTGAGTGATCTTAGCGATGACATTTTCTTGGGATTCTTTAGCTGCTTTTATGTATTCAGAGGACTTTCTAATAACTTCTTCGAAATAGTCATCAGGGATGTGGTACCTAGAGCGCAATGATATGTGAATGTTTTCTTTGACTAAGTTTTCACGTTCATTATCTATTATGATTAGCCTTTTCAAGGCGTCTCTGACTTCTTTTACATTAAAGTTTTTAATAATGCGTTGTGTATGCTCTTTTCGATCATTTTTTAGTTTCGTACCTCCAAAACTGTCTACTAGGCTTTGGAATTCAAGATTCAAAGCCTCAGCATCCTTCAACGTAAAGCTATGCTTATGAGGTGATAGATCCCACTCCCCAGTCGGCAAATATTTCAGTAACTGATCAGTTGCGCGGCCTGACATTACGAGTACTACACACAGGTTACTCTCTTTAATCAGTCTTTCAAAAAGGCAGTTTTCATGGCGACGGTCTGGGAAATGAAGTAAGCATTCGGCGACGAAATTAAGAGTCACCGCTTCCATTGCGCCTTTTACTTGTACTTCGAACTTTTTGAGCGCTCCGTCATTGCCTTTATACGTAAATGCAGCGTCTTCACCACCGTGAGGTTCGATAAGAAAGCTAATATCTTTTTCTTCTTCAGTTTTTAGTACAAAATCTAAGCATACTAAATCTTGGAATTCATATTTTTTAGGCCCGATTGTCGCGATTGTTGTCATTCTGCCTCCCTTAAGGTAGCTCGGTGCTTAGTATTGAGTTGGAAAGTGCCTAGACTAATGGGTCAATAGCACCGCTTTTAATGCCGTTGAATCTGTGAACTAACCAAGCCTTCACATCTTCAGAGCGGTAGATACCATGGATGAATATCGAATACCAATTGTTAGGAGTTTGATGTTCTTCATCTTTGTCCTCAAGCGTTTCAAGTAGGTAAGTGTCCAGCTCATCAATGGTTAAGTTAGCTGCTGTTCGTGGTATTGAGGAAATGATAACTCTCGGGTTTCTTCTCATGGATTGCCACTTCTCTTCCATCCAGTGAATAGCAGTTGACCTTTTAACCACAGTGTCGATATGGAAAGAGATTGTTTCTTCAGCGGTGCCTTCAACAGGAAGAGGGACAATATTGATAACAGGTTCTTCATAATTCCCGCTGTAATCCGTACTTATTATGCGTGATGTAAGGCAGTTGTCATAATAGGGATGCAGAACTCGTTGATTTTGAAGCTGACCTTTTACATCATTTCTACGCTTTGAATTGCAATCACATGCTGGTACTAAATTGCGAGAGTAAATAATCCATTCAGGATAGTCGGCTTGAGGAAGGAAGTGATCCAATGTGGCTGTTTTTAAACTACCACAAAACGGACAAACATCAGGAGAGCCTTTCGCTCGTAGCTCTTTGATATATTGTAAGTCTGAATAGGGGCTTTTGTAGTGGTACTCAAGTTTATTAGTTAAATCATTTGAAATAGTCCCACCAACGCACGCCCATGGGTTTCCATCGTTATTTGCATAGCGGGTATATTGAAGGCGCATTTGGTCATATTCATTGGTAATGAAAGGTTGACATGCAATTCCAGGAGAGTTTTTCATCGTTTCGAGAATATCAAGGTCGTTTACCTCTGGAAGTGGTAGTTTTTTCATATCATTGACTCACTAGTTTCACTTTAATACTTTGTAGCATCTCGGTAGGTAGGATACTCCCGTACTTTTTCTTAATGTCATCGTATGAAAGGTTCTTTATATTGGCTTTTCTTATGACTTTTTGTGATAGCGAATTGCCATAGTCCTCATCGAAAACAAAGTGAGAAATATCTCCGATATTTGCTCCAAATGTTTTTAGTCTAGGGTTCAATATTTGGATTTCTTCATTATTGAATTTTTTAAAAACATGCACTTGTTCTCTTGTAACTTCTCTAACGAAATAGGCTGAGTGAGTTGCAATAAGTGCGTATGAGCCAGTTTTCTCTAGGATGTTATCCAGTAAGGTAATGAAGTCAGATATCATGCTCGGGTGAAGGTGTGTCTCTGGTTCGTCTAGAAGTACGAAAGAACCATTTTCTATATGCAAACATGCAAGCAAAGCAAATTTAAAGAAGGATAATTGACCGCTACTAAGAGGGTACTCACCATCTTCCCCTGCAATGGTTGGTTCAACGTTATCTGAAATATTTGCCCAAATTTGTAGTCTTCGCTCTTCGTTCCAACCAGAATGGAGCTTTTTCAATGAGACGCTTTCACGCCCTTCAAAATCCTTTGCTAGAGGAACTCTTAGCTTATCAATAGGTAGGGTGGACTTGATCGCCTCAATGAAAATATCCCAGCGTTCCAAGTTGCTTATTGAATCGTCCATTCTGGCTAATTGAACAATACTTTTGCCTATTGTTCGGCTAGTTTTTGAACGACTATTTCGAGTCAATAGGAGCCTACGATAATGTAACTTAGGGTTCTTGATTGAATCGGTTGGATAGGTATTTGTAGTTTCACCTGGAGTTCCGATTGCTAGAAGACGGCTAATCATTGGTCTTTTAGATTCACTTGTAGGGTCAATCAGTTCGTCTAAATATTGGCGTTGTTGTAATGCGGCACGGACAAAATGATTGAGAGACTGGCTTTTACCCAATCCATTTTCTCCAATGAGAATATTAATGCGTTTTGGAACTAGGTCACTGTTACCAAATCTAAGTTCTAACTCATGTTCGTTCAAAAAACCGTCCAGTTTGAACTTTAAGTTAAGAGTATTTGATATGTAGTCTAGGTTTTCAAAGTCTAAGCCTTTGAGTATATCTCCCGCGTTGTAGAAAGCGAAGAATGGCTCTGAATTTCTCATAAATGATTTCTGAAATACTTCACTGTTTTGCGCTGCTTCGAGCCAGGGGGCATCTTTCTCTTGTTCATTTGTGTAAACGAGGTCATTAAGTGAGTTCAATATTTTCGAAGCCATTGGTACGCCAACGTCTCTAACAATATTTCGGTATTCTCCAATACTCGGAAGTAAGCTGAAGAAGAAGTCAGCTTTTGCGTTCTTGTCTGATATGGACGTAATCTGATTGCCAAGACCAGTATAACTAATATCATCCTTTTCCCGTTCATCTTGCACTGCGATTAGAACACTACCACTTATGATTTGGTCATCCTCCAGTTTAACAACGAATAACCCATGTGTTTTGTACTTAAAGTCATTCCAACCCTCGTCTGTGGGCCAAACGTAGATAATATTCTTGTCGTAACTGCCAACTTTTCTTTGCTTAGAGCTAAACTCAACTTTGAATGGTTTTGCTAGTGAATTTTCATTGTCCATATCTGACTAATCTGCGGTACGTGAGTTACTGGGATACTCGATTATACCATTGGTTTTATATTCGTTATCGTTATTCCTATCAAAAATTATTATGTTTCAATTATGTAGAGTCCAAGGTTAGAGTGGCGTAACGGGACTGTTTTAACGAAATATCATTCTCGTGAGAGTTTTCAATTGTTAGGTTTTTACCTTCGCGATTACTCTTTCATCTGACTTCAACCAGTCCTCAACGAACACCTCAAACAAAGGGTCATCAATCAAGTCACAGGGTTTGGCGGTTACGTATTTATGACTTTGCGCTTCTGCTGAGAGCAATCTCTCGTAGCCCTCTAAGTCGCCGTTATCTAGGTACTTGGAAACTAATGCTGGTGGAGCAACTGCTCGCTCCACCAATACCGATTTTTCGGAGATCATCCAAAGTAGAATATCAGTGTCGTCTCGGCCTTCTCGTATGAGGCTAAGATTGTTTTTGAGATTATCTATAAGATTAAAATGCTCATCGAACTGAAAGGACGGGTAGTACCTCCAGCCGTTCACATTGATACAAAGAGCGTTGTGCTGCTCTTCGGGTAATTCCTCATGAGAAATTAGTTCTAGGCCGTTGAGAAGCGAGACAATAGCTTTTAATCGCTTAGTTTCGAGCTTATTCATCAGATCTCCTCACAGCGATCATTGCGTTGGTCATCATACGGTTAATTTTCGTCGGTTGAGTCTTGGTCATCTTCCAATTTGTTACATTCAGCGATAACTTCTCGGTGACGTCTTTGTTTTTCTTTGTTTTCTTCTTTTTGTGCTTCAATACGCCTGATGTCTGAAAACCACACAAGCCATTCATTCAATGTTATAGATTTGCTCTCAACAGCGATTTGATTAAATGTGAGCATGTAATCACAGAACATGTTGAACACTTTCGCTTCATCGTCTCTTCTTAAGAGTGATGCAGGGCTAGCTGTGACATAGTTACGACTTTGCTCAAACAACTTTTCGGCTTTCATGTATTGCTTCATGCGTGCCTTGAGGAAAGCTGGGCGCCTAACAGGTACTTTGTAATCCCAAATTTGATAAGTTCTTTCAGTAAAGAACCACTTAACTGAGTTTTCTTGTTTGATGATCTTAATCAGGTCAAGACGTGGTGCTAGGTACGGATGAATGTCTCCATTTTCATCAAACTGCTCTCTCGGATAGAGTCTTGCATTATTAAGAGTCACAAACATCGCGATGTCACGTAAGCGAGGTTTGACTTCGTGTGCTTCGAAAACTTGTTTGAATGTACCGAGAAATTTCATAGTAATTGTTCCTAATTTTTGGATTTTGAGACGACTTTTTCCGCTTGCCTAACCGAAAGGGGTAGGCGTTTTCTGTTTTTGATTAATGAGTGTTGTGAGTCCACCTGCCTTTCGACGTGTGAAACTGAAGTAGCCGTCTTTACGTGTTGCTTAATTTGTTTAGCCAGCTTTTTATCTATCTGATTCCAATCAATAGATTGATGGTACTTAGCAGCCTCTCGTTTTGGTAAGTGCTGGTTTAGCCAGTCCTTGTCATATCGAAATAGCCACATGTAGCAACTGCTCGAATGTTTAATCTCTGTCCGAGTTAATGTTGGATTCTGGGAAATGATCTTCTGGAGTGTTTGACGATATTGATGTCGTTTTTGGCAGAACCAGAGTCGTTTTCTCCATGCGGATAATCCTGACATCGCATTTATTTGCTGTTCTACAGTACCAACGCTAACACCGCATAATTTGGCGATATCTCGTCTATGAATCCCGCGAAAAGCGAGTCTCAATATTTGGTCGACTAATGCATCGTTGAGTCTTTTAAATCGATGCTTGATTGTGACCCCATTGCGTTGCGCCATGGCTGCCAGAAAGCCAACCGAACATCCTGTCGCCTTGGCGACAGAACGAAGCGAGTTTCCTGAGGCCAACTCGGATAGAAAGACACGAGGCTTATGAGATTCCCGACTACAATAGTTCGAGACCTGAGCAGTTTGTCGAAAGTAACACTTGGCGTTCTTCGCAAAGAAAGCACCAACCAATGCATGCTGTATGTAATGGTTGTAGTGGTCGTTTAGGAGAAGGCACCTTAAGAAATTGAATTTATATAGCTTCGAAGGCAGTAGCTTTGCACCAGCAAATAGAGGAGCCCAAAAGTCTTGTAGACGATTGACGGCTTCTGATTGCCTGATCTGTCCTTTCGGAGTTAACAAATGGGTCTTAATCATCCAAGATGAGTGAGAGGGTGTAGCAATATGCTCGTATCGACGTTCGCATTCATAGCGATGCCAACTACTGATGAATTGCGATAACCTCAACGCTCGTTCTAAGCAAAGATCAGAACCATGGAAACATCTATCGTAAGGTGTTGGTGGTAGTTCGATGCGTTTGTTAAGGCCATCGGCATCTGTCGGTGTATATTGCAGCCAATAAGCATGCTTTGGACAAACGAACATACCGCAATACTGATGTACGGTACGCCAAATACCATGCCCCCATTTCAATGTGTCTTCCTCAAGGCATTGCGGACAGAACTTTAGTGCGCTGCTAAACCTTAACCGAGAAGAAGTAGTACGTGATAAGACCGCGATGTGACTGCCATCATTGCTCAACAGGTGCAATCTAAGTCTTGCTTTGCTTTTGTTATCTTGAAGGCAAGCGCCGACAACAGGGAAACAAGTACTGTTAAACAACAACCTTTCCGCATCTATTGAAGTCTGTTTGGCAACTTGTTCGAGCATGCAAGGAAGCTGGGGGTTAATGCGAACATCTGTGCGCCCTAGGAGAGCTCGGTTATTTTCGCGTAGCGAGCGTCTTGGTGAGGCTGCGTGGTGTCGCGCAACAAGGCTATAAAAGGCTTCACCAGCTATTTCGTGCAGGTACATAGGTCTATAACTGTCCTGTAGCAACCAGCATGAGAATGTAGATCAGTGGTGGACTAAATCTGTTTGTTGAAGTCGATAAAAATAAGCGTGTAGTCCTCATAGTGGGAGAAATTATGTGATCATTTACCTTCCTCGTGTTCGAGAAGTACTGCTCTAGAGCGCCTTTCCCTAGAGTCACGAAAATCTCTTTGTACCAATCGCCACAAGCTTTCTTAAAAGCCAACGTTTCAGTTTGCTCAAGCGTAAATCCGATGTGTGCCAACGTATTTTGTTGCACTGATTCAAGGCATAGGGTGAGCGTTTGATCATTTAACGCCAACATAAGCTGTTCAACTTTTAGCATTGTTTCATCATAGTACGCTCCCTGACTTGTCATGCTGGAACCACAGCTCGGACAGATTAATGCTGGGGTTTGCATTCGACTAAGATTCTTTACAGTGTAAGTGCATGAAGAACAGCTATTAATGAGCCCCGTTCCGTGTTTGTAGCAGTGAAAAACACCCTGTAGTTGGTGCTGTTGGTGAAAATATGAAATACCAACAGTATCTAAGTCTTCAGAAATGCAGTCTTTGCAGTAACGCCAAAAGCGATTATGTACCGTTTGGGATTGTGTGAAGTCGATGTCATATGGCTTTCCTTTCAAAAACAATGGTAGCTCGCGTTTCTCTCGCTCGTTGAGGAAAGACTCGATGACGTTACCGTGCATATGCATTTGCCAAATCGAACGATTGTCATCATTAAGAATATTCATCAGTATGGCGTCTAGGTCAGACATGACTGTAACTGGCGACGCACTGAAATTTGCCAGCCCTACACGTTTTGCTGAAGTAGCAAAAGTGCCAAAAGGGGACATAGTATGAACTCGGCTAAGGAAGCTTCTTAGGTGTTCGTTCGGTAGTAGGTACAAGATGTTATTCATACTTTCTAGCCTGCGCTAGTAAGGCTTCAGGAGTTAAGTTCTCTAGCATTTCTTGGTCTTTCTCAGTAAGGTTTGCGGCAGAACGAGAGCTTCTAATGGATTTCTTATAGACTTGGTTGCCGTCAATATCTGAGCCACTTTCAGAAAACAAATCCTGTTGAACCGAGTGCAATTGAGATAAAGGGTTGCAATCCTCATATTTATAAAATTGACCACGCTTTAGTGCCGTTAATGCGCCTGAGACCAAGAGAAATTGTTCTTTGAATACATGGTCTAGAGCAGCCATGCTTAGGTCTTGATTGTTTGGTGTTAGATAAGTCAGATAAGACAATGTGGCCTTTATTAGGCTGCTCGCGATAGCAGGGATCCCTGCTGATAAGTAGTGAACATGGCGTGTTAGAGTATCAATGTCAGTTGTCTGATTCTTAAGTAATTGTGTCGGGCACATTTGCTTAATGAAGCGTTTCCAAAACGAACTTTCAACATCACATTGCTCTAAGATTAGCGACCCTGTCTTTCCAATTCGCCTAGCGGCAGTCATCTCTTTAGAAAACAGATTAAGTGTTGATAGTGTCCCGACGAGTAATAGTGGTACACCAACCTTGTTAAACAACTCTTCCACGAACTTTAGTGTGGCGTTCTCGTTGTTACCGACTTTCTCGTACTGTCGAGTTTCAGATAGGTTCTGAGCTTCATCTAGAACAATAATCCCAACACCATGGATGAGTAGAGCCTTACGAACCGCAATCATTAGTGCTGTAACTGAGCTTTTCTGATGTGATTCGTAATAATTCTCACCAGTTACCGAATCGATGGACTCAAGAATCCTCCAGAGTAGTGCACGCTGCCCGCGAGCTGTTGGGATATCGATCTTGAGCCAGACAATCTGTTCGTAGATGAACTTTTTTCCTTGGTACTCTTGATGTGAAATGACTTGAGGAATGGCAGACAAGATGCTTTCTACCATCGCTGACTTTCCGCGACCTGATAGACCTGCTACCAAAAAACTCTGCTGATTTGCTGTTTGCTTTAGAGTGCGCTCTTGCCCTTCAGGTATTTCAATAGAGTCGGCAAATTGCAATTGTTTAATATCGCCATACACCAAAGGGTTGCGATAGATATAGCCTCGCTCAATCATGCGAAATACGGTGTCATAAAGGCGTGGGGCTTCATCCTGAACAACATAGCACTCAGATAGGTTATCAATGAATGTTCTGGTGTAGTAACCATGATGCTCAGTAGGGAGCGAACTGACATCAATCATCATGTCAGGAGATAGTGTTGTTGCCTGGATAAATTGTTTAGGTAGCAATGGCATTCCAAGCGCTTCAATCAGAGGATTTTGTGCCATCTGAGAGTTAGGGTGAGGTATATAATTAGCTATCATCTTGTTCATCATCAAAGTCAAAAAAAATCAGGTGTTTCCAAGTGTTGGGTATTCTTTTTAGCAGTGGAGCTAGCGTTATCTTCGGAACTTAACGTTGCTGCTATTTGCTCAGATTGTTTGCTGCGTTCAATAGAAGAGACGATACTCTTTCGTTCTTTGATACCTGTCTGGATAGACTTTGCTGACGATGTTTTTAAGTATCGAGCGTCAGCTTTTGCTTGTTTATCGATTTCATCCAGTTTGTTTAAGAACTCAATTTTGTTAGCGAATGAATGTTCTTCATGAAGGCTTTGTTTTTGTTTGGTTAATTCGATTTCATGAAGGGTCGATTGCCAAATTTGATTACGATACGCTTCAGAGCGATCAGTGAGTTCTAAAGTAATTAGTTCGTTAGACTCAGGGTCTTTACACCAAATAAAGTTCGTTGAATTTTGGTCGTATCGAACTTCCACTGTGTATCGGCCAAAATTACGAGCTTTGTCTAACCATTGTTTATGAATGATTTTGTTAGCGCTGTAATACAGCCCCTTAAAGTAAACGCCCTCCATTCTCACAGTCGCCTTGTCAGCAGGTAGCAATGCGAAACGAAGTCGCTCTTCAGGAATCTGAGCTGGCGGTATCATCATTTCTTCTAGCCCGTAGAGATATAAGTCTCTAGGAGAGAAACCAACATCATCACGAGACATCTCGAAGTTATGGTTGTTCTTTCTAAGGCGGTTGTTATTGGTATAAATGATTGTCCTTATGAGCTTTTCCATGAATGCTTCGAAGGACATCGACGCTTTTCTAGAAGCGTGTTGCTCTTCCTTGCTGGGTACTTTCATGACTTGACCAGGCACAAATCGAACAGCATTTTGATGAAAAATATCAAATGCTTTCTCGACAGTTCCTTTACAATCCCCGCGATGATACGGAGCGAAACTGGCGATTGATAAGCCAATTTCACCCTTAAGCATGCTTTCAATGTTACGGTCTGTATACTCGGAACCTCGATCCATGACTAACTGTGAGCAGACATGGTGGCACGGCCATTCGTTTTCAGTAATTTCAACGCCATAGCGTTTAGCAAACTGGACTTTGTTGGTAAAAGCATTGAAAAGGGCTTGTGATGCTCCCGTCCAATCTGGGCCGTGAAAACAAGCATGAGTGCCAACAAACATGCCAGACCACGTATCTACAACTAGATAGATCACAGGGCGTCCCGTGGCTAACTGATTGGTTTTGTCGTAGGGGTAGCGTATGTATTGATCAACGACTGTTGCATCTATTTCATAGCGGCTTGTGGGGCCACGAACACCCTGTCGAGCGAGGCCTGCACGGCCTCGGAAGTCTTTTTGAAAATTGGTCGTGCCGACAGCCTTCCTTATCAATTCAAGTTGATCTACGTTTTGTTTAAAATGATATTTAAATGCATTTCGTGAAATGAGTTTGGCCCTTGGAACAGGTAAAGCTATCTCATGTGCTTCTTCAATCATTGGTTTAACACGTGCATACATGAACTTGCGTGTAAACTGATCGTAAAGGTCACTCAGCCTAGCTTTGCCACCGTTTGGAATGGTTTTAGCAAATCGTCGAATATGTTTAATGTTTTGCTGAGTGACTCCACGATAAGGACTTCCATATCTGGTTTTCGGGCCACTTTTGCCTAACTCAGGGTCTTGGTCAAATGACGGTGCTTCAGGTAAAGACTGATTCGTTCCGCAATTTCTCCACAGAGGGAGTAGAGCATTGACATGAGAACCGTAATACCAGTAACGATTTAAAATTTTTGCTACATAACTGCGGCTGCGACCTGATGTTTCTATCAATCGATGTAAGATTGAACAGCTATCGATAAAAAGATAGTTGTAACGTAGTTCGTCGTTATCGATTAACGGGGCAATAATGTTGAAGCTGCTATCTCTGCGTTGTAACCACTTTCTGCGCTTCTTATCCTTCAGTAACTCTTCGTCCGACATGTATAGGTAAGGGCTAAAGGAATGCTCTAGCACTTTCCATTTGCCCAGTTCTATTTGGCTCAACGTATCACTTAGCATAATCGTATGAGGCCTTTTAGGTCGTTCAACATTGAGCTGAGTGACAGCAATCAGGTCGAGGTCTTGGCAAATATCTACGATAAGATATTCAAGCCCTTTTTTGTCATCGACCAATTTTTGATTAATTCTCATCGTGTTGCGTAATCATCATTACAGGGCGAAAAACTTCTATGCGCTCATTCAGGTCAACGTCTAGTTGACCTGAATACGCAAGATGTTGAAAGATCTCCAATGCAGCAAGTTCGGTTACATCGTGTACTAATGATGCGTGATTCAAATGCTGCTTTAGAGTTTTCTCTGGGGTGTTTATAAGGCTTCTGGTTAGAGTGTTTAACATCCCTTCGCGCAGTGGGCCTTCGATTTGACTCTCGCGTATATGATGGTAGGTCTCTCTAAGCCATTGAAGGTTGTATGTTTTGTTGGGGTTTAAGTCTTCATCTGTTATTTGCGTTAGATGATGGTTATAACGCCCCCAGTACATCTCTTCAATTTTGAACTTTTGTTGGGTTCGTGTGACTTTTTGGGGAGACTCAAATTCAGTACTTAGAGCTGAGCTCGGTTTATAGTTATACGGCTGAATGCCAAGCTGGTCTCTCGTCGCATCATACAAGGTGACAACGAAATCCGTGGTCATGGTTGCAGCAGGAATATCTTTACCATCCCTTTCTTTGTATTTAGCAGGGTGCCGATAATTCAGATGTTTAGCCCACTTGAGAGTTTCATTTATCGGTAATGGGTATTGTTCTTGTATATCCAAGACTTCAGGATCGTGCTCAAGATGAAAGAATAGAGCAAGCTCACCTAAGCTGAATAAGTGATGGCAGCGTTTCGTCTTGTGACTGAAAACAATATGAGATAGACCGACACTATTTGAACGTCGAACTGTAATATATGGCTCGTACTCACCATTCTTAATCTTCTTTAGGTGTTTTTCTAATTTTCTGAGCTCATAGTTTGTTATGTATGGTTGCTTAACTATTTTCATATGCCTAACCCTCACTTACTAATATATTGTTAGCAGCCTTTCTAGGGTTTGTCTAACTGGTTGTGCGTCTAAGCTGCTGTAAATAAAGGATTTATTATAACTTATATAATTAGATTAGAGCTTAGGGAGCTGAATTAGAATAGCTTGTAATTCAATGTGATATTTGAAGGTATACATGGAATTTGCAGTTTTTCATTAGGCTTATTTATTATTCCTTATATAAATCGATATAGAATATAATGTCCTTATATTTCATTGCTTTAAAAAAGAATTGTTCACGGATCGTACATTTGGAAATCTGACTCAAAAAGAACTGATAAAACATGCAAATTTATTGGTCTGGTTGCTTATTTTCGACAGAGTTAGATATCTTTTTTAAAGGGGCTAATATTACAAACGTGTGATGATTAGTTAGGCTTGGTTATGGTTAGCGCAGAAAGATTTATCAGTATGGCATGGGAACTAGAGCTCACCATCTGCTCATTGATAACTGAGCATACACCAGAGGGCTACTTGGATGTGTGTAGAGACCGAGCTAAGAGTAGAGGCATAGATGTCTTTAATCTGAACTTTAATGAGTATGAATCCCCCCTAGCTGCTTTCGCAGCAGAAGAGAATCGAGAACTGGTTGCTACTTTGGAAGGTTGTAGACGCAAGACACTTGTCATCTTTGAAGGAGCTGACGCGCTGGCACCTTTGGAGTGTAATGAGACGTTTTGGTTAAGATCTTTTCTGGTTAATAGCGATGCTAGTGAGCTTGTTGTTATTTTCTTGGTTACAAGTGAGGGGAAGGTAAGGTTGTTTCAGGATACTGAGGGAGCGTTCTATCGAGATTGTGTACGTTTAAACTAGATAACAACCCAATATGACTTACTTTTAATCATTTAGTTTGAAGCCTTTAGTTTGAAGCCTTGGACATTTTTCACATAGCCAGAATTGCTAAGTGTAAACAAAGCTTATTGAAGTTTGACTACATGCAAATATTCATCAGAACTCATATGTTATCATGGAGAAATAACGACAAATTAGGTAGTTGGCAGAATGAGTTATAATGAGTTTGTTGGCACGGCTGAGATAACAGATCAAGGCATACGTAAACATTTTACTAAATGGAAGAAAGTTCCTTTACAGTCGGTTATTGAATTAGTCGCAAACGGTTTTGATGCTAATGCTAAAACTGTCCATGTAGACATAGAATACAGTGAAATGGATGGCTTGGTGTCGGTATCGGTACTCGATGATGGCACTGGTATTGATATTGGCTCCTGTGATGAACACTTTTCTAGGTTTTACGAATCATCCAAAAAAGACGATGATGATTTACAAGGAGCCCATGGTCGTGGACGTTTAGCGTTTCATCTTCTATGCAATGATGCTATTTGGTTTACCAAAAGAAGTGAGGGCAAGAACGCTAAGATCTCAATTCAAAACGGAACTTTAAGAGAGTTTAGAGCAGCAGAGTTGACAGAAAGAGAGCAGATTGCGGCGTTACAAAACTCTGAACATGGGACTTATGTTCAACTCTCTAACTTCACGACCAATTTGCCTACAATAGATGTTATTACCGCTAAGCTTCAGTGTGAGTTTGGCTGGCGATTAGCCCTCAATAAGAACAGAAAGTTATATCTCAATGGTGAGGAAGTTGAAGTCCCTGATAATCAATTGGTTAAGAAAAAATTCCAGATAGAGGATGAGTCTTTTTACGTTTCTTTTGTCCGCTGGTTTGATAAACCAGGTGTTGAGAAATCGTACAATTACTTAGTCAATTCTGATGGAAGAGTTGTATTTAGGCAGCTTAGCAGCTTTAACAAGAAAACTGATTTCTATTTAAGTACATACACATCCTCTAAATGGATTCGCACTTTTGATAAGTATTCTAGTAGTCTGAACTTTACCAATGAGCCTTTAGCTAACCCTAATAGCCCAATCTATAAGGAGCTTTTAAAAAGAATTTATCAGGTTAGTTCAGAGATCTATGAGCAGTTTCAGATAGAACAGGTTGAAATGCAGATAGCCCTATATGAAAACAAGGGCTTCTTTCCAGAGCATAGTAACCTCTCTGATGACGAACGAGCTTGGCGTCGAAAAAACATTAAAAGCGTTGTTCGAGAGATCTACGTAGCTGACCCAACTCTTTTTAGAAACTTAAAACCTAAACAAGCGAAAATCCTCATAGCTTTGTTAGATAAAGTTCTAGTTTCAAATGAAAATGATGATCTTCTGGATGTTTTAGAGTGTGTTCTAGGACTTGAGGGTGAAAAGCTAAGTACCTTGTCTAACCAGCTCTCGAAAACATCTTTGGAGAATGTGATTGCCACCATAGAAGTGCTTCAAAAACGTGATATGGCGGTTTATAAATTGAGAGAGTTGATGGTTAGGCATTATAAGGAAGTGCTTGAAACACCTGATTTGCAACAGATCATCGAAAAGAACACGTGGTTGTTCGGAAATCAATATTCATTAATTGGAGCCGAAGAGGCAGATTTTCAGAAAATAGCAGTAGAGTTGAGAAACCACGTTAAGGGAATTAATACTCTAGATGAGGAAGATTTCGAACACAAAGACCTTGAAGAAGGACTCAATGTTGAAGGTGTGAGGCGACAAGTAGACTTATTTCTTGCCCGTAAAATGATGGCATTCGACTCCTCCAATCGTCCTTATTTTAAATGCACGATCATTGAAATTAAAAAGCCTAGCGTAGCTCTGAATCGAAAGCATTTAAATCAGATAAAGGACTACGCAAGGATCATTGCTCAACATGTCGGTTTCTCAGACCAAAAGATGAAGTTTGAGTTGATTCTTGTGGGAAGAAAAGTATCAGATAGTGATTACGACATCCCTTCTGCACTTGAAACCGCTGAAGAGAAAAATGAACCAGGGCTAGTATTTAGCCAAGATAAGGGGCGGATTAAAGGGTTTGTAAAAACGTGGGCAACTATTTTCGATGAGTTTGAATTATCGAACCACTATTTGCTGGAAAAACTCAAGCTAAAGAGAGATTCCCTAGAAGGCGAAACGTCAGTCTCGTTAGTCTCAACTCTTCAAGAGGAAGAATCCTGAGAATGAGCATGTGAGTGTTGAATAGTATGTATAGTTTTCGATATATATTTGGCTTAAAGCTAATATTATCAGTAACTTAATGTAGTCTAAAGATGTTAAAACCAATTATAAAAGAAGATGGTGTAACCACCAGAGAACGATATTTAGCAAAGCTAACTTCATCCAAGTTCTTTGGGCTATGGTCTTATCCAAATGTTTATACAGATGAAGGGTTGTCTAAAAATGGGCAGGGTAAAGAGCTTTGTGACTTGTTAGTCGTCTCAGGCGATACTGCAATAATCTTTTCTGATAAAGACATTAAATTTAGTGTTGAGAAAGGGGAAGACGTTGCTTGGAAGCGTTGGTTTAAAAAAGCTGTGACCAAGTCTGCACAGCAGCTATATGGGGCGGAAAAGTGGCTATTGCAACATTCGACTAGGGTTTTCTTGGACAAACAGTGTACTAGCAAGTTCCCTTTAGAGCTAAGTTCTATAAAAAAAATACATTTAATTGCTGTTACGTGTAATACAGCTAGCTACATAAAGCGAAGTTTTAACAGTCGCAGTGGGTCTCTGATTCAACAGTATCATATGGATACTCATAAGTGCATGGAACAACCTTTTCATATAGGAGATTTATATCCTGATAAAAGATTTATTCATGTGTTAGATGAAGTAAGTCTTGATATTGTGCTGACTGAAATTGATACGATTACTGATTTCATACACTACTTAGATGAAAAAGTACGTGTAATCAGGAACAAGGAGCTATCTTGGGCAACTGGAGAAGAGGAAATAGTATGTGCGTACTTACGAAATCGTTATTCTTCGCAAGAAAACAATTTGGGGAAAATAGCACCACCAGTAGAGAGTGACAAAAAATTAGGAATGGCTTTATGTGATGGATTATGGGATGAGTTTAAGAGCTCGGATATCTATTCCGTTACCAAAAGCTACTTTAAACAAGGCAGTACACTGGATACTTTGTTAGAGCGTTTTTCTTCGCATATTCTTGAGGGTAATGTCGGTATTGCAGCAGACAAGCCTTTTAGCACACATGAACAAGCTGTTAGAGAGCTAGCTTTAGAACCTCGTATGTCTAGAGCAAAGTTATCACATGCTTTTTCAGATAAATTGATGGAAGTACCTCAGGACAAGAGAAGCTCTAGGCTAATTCGGTCAGATTATTTTGAAAAAAAATTATACGTTTTCCTGTTTTTGCCTAGAGATGATGAACAAAGTGATATTGAGTATAGAGATGAAAGGCAGCAGTTCAGTAACGCGTATGCTCTAGTAGCTAAACTAATACACCCTCACATCACTAAGGTTGTATTAATTGCTACTGATACATATGGCACAGTTAGAACATCTGAAGATATTTATTGTTTTAACTTCGATAGACCATTGGAAACGGAAGAAAAAATACTAGCTCGAAAGCTTCAAAAAGAAGAGGGGATTCTTAAAAAGGCAAAGACTGGATTCAACAGACCTAACTGGCTTAAGGCAATAAAGAAAAGCACACGCAAAGATAGCTCTAAGAACTACAAGAATGTAAAACCAAAGCGTAATGAACCTTGTGCATGTGGTTCAGGTAAGAAATACAAAAAGTGCTGTATGCCAGCTTGAAAAACATAAGGCGAATCAAGAACAAGAAAGGCGAACCATTTGGTTCGCCTTTTGTTATTCAAGTTAGTTTCCAACTTAGTTATCGGTTTCCAACTCGGTTATCACAGTTTCCAACTTGGTTATCTGTGATCATCACTCTAGTCTTCGATGTAGTTCTCAATGCCTGGGCAAGAACAAACTAGGTTACGGTCACCGAACACGTTATCAACGCGGTTTACTGTTGGCCAGTATTTCGCATCTTTAGTCTGTGCTGATGGGAAGCAAGCAAGTTCGCGGCTGTAGCTGCGGTTCCATTCAGCGTCCATCATGTCAGCTTGGGTGTGCGGGGCGTTAACCAGCGGGTTGTCTTTCAGATCCCACTCGCCATCATGAACACGGGCGATTTCATGGCGGATAGCAATCATGGCGTCGCAGAAGCGGTCTAGCTCTGCAATGTCTTCAGACTCCGTTGGCTCAATCATTAGCGTACCCGCAACTGGGAACGACATGGTTGGCGCGTGGAAGCCGTAGTCCATCAAACGCTTAGCAACATCTTCTTCAGAGATACCTGACGCTTCTTTGATTGGGCGAATGTCGATAATACATTCGTGCGCAATGCGGCCGTGTGTACCACGGTATAGCACAGGGTAGTGCGGACGTAGGCGTTCCATAACGTAGTTAGCGTTCAGGATGGCCAGCTTGGTTGCTTCCGTCAAACCTTCTTCGCCCATCATCGCAATGTAAGCGTAAGAGATTGGTAGGATTGACGCAGAGCCAAGGTCTGCAGCAGATACTGCGTATTGTGGCTGTTCAGCTTCAGTGTTCTCAACGTGACCCGGTAGGAACGGAGCAAGGTGAGATTTAACACCGATAGGACCCATACCAGGACCGCCACCACCGTGTGGAATACAGAAGGTCTTGTGCAGGTTAAGGTGAGAAACGTCAGAGCCAATGAAGCCAGGGCTAGTTAGGCCAACCTGTGCGTTCATGTTTGCGCCGTCTAGGTAAACCTGACCACCCGCTTCATGAACAAGCTCACATACTTCCTGTACGGCTTCTTCATATACACCGTGCGTAGACGGGTAGGTGATCATGATGCAAGACAGGTTGTCACGGTGCTTTTCGATCTTCGATTTAAGATCTTCTACATCGATGTTGCCCTGGTCATCACAGCCAACTACCACAACTTTCATTGAAACCATTGCCGCTGATGCTGGGTTAGTACCGTGCGCAGAGCTTGGGATCAAACAAACATTACGGTGTGCGTCGCCATTGGCTTCGTGGTAACGCTGGATTGCGATAAGACCTGCATATTCACCCTGAGCACCAGAGTTTGGCTGTAGAGAGAATGCATCGTAGCCCGTGATTTCACAAAGCATCTTGGACAGGTTGTCTGCTAACTCAGCATAACCTTTCGCTTGGTCTGCAGGCGCAAATGGGTGCAGGGCACCAAACTCTGGCCAAGTTACTGGAATCATCTCTGCAGCAGCATTTAGCTTCATGGTACAGCTACCCAGCGGGATCATGCCATGAGTTAGCGAGTAATCTTTGTTTTCCAGTTTCTTCATGTAACGCATCATTAGCGTTTCACTGTGGTACTGGTTGAACACTGGGTGAGTCAGGTACTGGCTGGTACGACGGCAGCTTTCAGGGATAGCAGCAAACTCGTCGCTAGCAATGTCGGCTGTGAACATTGATGCTTTCAGGTTTTCACCGCTGAATAGAGCCAATAGCTCTTCGATGTCGGCAACCTTGGTAGTTTCGTCAATGCTAATACCCAACTGAGCGTCGTACTTACGAAGGTTGATGCCAGCATCAAGCGCCTTGTTGTAGAACTCAGTCGTTTTCTTGCCTGTGTTCAGTGTCAGGGTATCGAAGAAGCTGTCGTTGGCTAGTTCGATGCCTGAGTTGCGAAGACCTGCTGCAAGGATAGCGGTTAGGTGGTGTACACGGCGGCCGATTTTGCGTAGGCCTTCAGGGCCGTGGTATAGCGCATAGAAGGCTGCCATGTTGGCAAGTAGCGCCTGAGCGGTACAGATGTTAGACGTCGCTTTCTCACGGCGGATATGCTGCTCACGCGTCTGCATTGCCATACGTAGTGCTTGGTTGTCACGGGAATCTTTAGACACACCGATAACTCGGCCAGGCATAGTACGCTTATGCTTGTCTTTGGTAGCCATAAAGCCAGCGTGTGGACCACCAAAGCCCATAGGTACGCCGAAGCGTTGTGCTGAGCCAATAACTACGTCTGCGCCCATTTCACCCGGTGCTTTTAGCAGGGTAAGGGCCAGTAGGTCTGAAGCAACCGCTACCAAGGTTTTCTTGGCGTGGGCAGCTTCGATAATGTCTGTGAGATCTTGTACGTTACCGGTAGTACCAGGGTACTGAACCAATGCACCGAATACGTCGTGCTGGTCAAGATCTTGGATATCACCGCGAATGATTTCGATACCGATGTAACCGGCACGAGTCAGGACAACATCAACGGTTTGAGGGTGCAAGTCGTTAGATACGAAGAACGCCTTGCTCTTGTTTTTGCTCGCGCGCTGACACAGGGTCATGGCTTCGGCTGCTGCTGTTGCTTCATCCAGAAGTGATGCGTTAGCCAGCTCCATGCCGGTCAGATCCATGATCACCTGCTGGTAGTTAAGCAGTGATTCTAGGCGGCCCTGCGAGATTTCTGGCTGGTAAGGAGTGTAAGCCGTGTACCAACCTGGGTTTTCCAATACGTTGCGTAGAATAACGTTCGGAGTAAAGGTGTTGTAGTAACCCTGACCGATAAAGCTGCGGTTGATGATGTTTTTGCTGGCGATAGCTTTAAGAGAGGCCAGCATGTCCGCTTCGCTTTGTGGCAGGTCGAGCTGCATTGCCCCTGGTAGGCGAATTGCAGCCGGAACCGTTTCATCGATTAGCTGATCGACGCTTGAAGCGCCAATGGTTTCCAGCATGATTTTTTGTTGTGCCGAATCCGGGCCATTGTGACGACCTGCAAATTCTTTATCGTCACTTAGAGCATTTAGAAGAGTCATGTCGGTCATGGTTCTTTCCTGAACAGTTACTACCTATTGCATTGAGCATATTGCAATAGCTTTGGGTCATCGAGTTGTTGAGCGAGTATCAGTGTTAAATGGGCTTTCAGGTATTTAACACAGAAAGCCCGGCTCAATCAGTCTTCTTCGATGTTCGCTAGGTATTTCTCAGCGTCGATCAGGTTGGAGAGTTCTTCAACATCCTGAATCTTGATTTTAGCAATCCAGCCGCCTTCATACGGTTCTTCGTTTACAAGCTCAGGGCTGTCTTCCAGCTCCTCGTTCACTTCAACGATTTCACCTGTAATAGGCGCGTAGATATCAGAAGCAGCCTTGACTGACTCAACCAGAGAGAAAGACTCGCCAGCTTCTGTTGAGTCGCCAACTTCCGGCAGGTCAACAAATACAACATCACCAAGAAGACCCTGAGCGTGGTCAGAGATACCCATAGTGATAGTGCCGTCACCATTGTCTCGAACCCACTCGTGGCTTTCAGCGAACTTCAGTGTATTTTCCATTTGTAACTCCTTGCGCAATCTTTCCGCAGATTTTATTAGTTGTTTCAGCGACTGGCTTTACCAGCCGCTAGGTTTATATCAGTGTGTTAGTAAACTTTATTGCTCAGCTTATTGGTAAAGAGGGAAGCGGCTGCAAAGTTTTTGCACCTGCTGCTTCACTTTCTGTTCAACGGCGCTGTTGTCTTCTGGGTTTGCTGCCAAACCGTCAAGTACATCGCCGATCCATTGACCAATTTGCTTAAATTCTTCAGCACCAAAGCCACGGCTCGTACCCGCTGGTGTACCGAGGCGGATACCTGAAGTGACCATTGGTTTTTCAGGATCAAAAGGTATACCGTTTTTGTTACAGGTAATGCCTGCACGCTCCAGTGCTTCTTCAACTTGGTTGCCTTTCAGGCCTTTCGGGCGTAGGTCAACCAGCATCAAATGTGTGTCGGTACCGTTAGTGACGATATCGCAACCGCGAGCTTGCAGTACTTCTGCCAAGACTTTCGCGTTGTTGATCACATTCTTGATATATAACTTAAATTCAGGCTCTAGTGCTTCACCCAATGCAACCGCTTTACCAGCGATAACGTGCATTAGCGGGCCACCTTGAAGACCAGGGAAAACCGCAGAGTTGATCTTCTTATTGATATCTTCATGGTTGGTCAGGATCATACCGCCACGAGGACCGCGAAGCGTTTTGTGTGTTGTGGTCGTAATAACGTGGGCATGAGGAATTGGGCTAGGGTGTTCACCTGCAGCGATAAGGCCTGCGATGTGCGCCATATCAACCATTAGGTATGCGCCGACTTCATCCGCAATCGCACGGAATTTAGCAAAGTCAATCTGGCGAGGGATGGCTGAGCCACCCGCGATAATCATTTTCGGCTGGCTTTCGATAGCAAGTTGGCGAACCTGCTCGTAATCAATCTCACAAGTCTCTTTATCTACGCCGTATTGAACCGCATCAAACCATTTGCCTGACAGAGCAGGGCGTGCCCCGTGCGTTAGGTGACCACCCGCATCAAGCGACATACCCAAAATTGTGTCGCCTGGCTGAAGAAGAGCTAGCATCACCGCACCATTAGCCTGGGCACCTGAGTGAGGCTGAACGTTGACGTATTCACATTGGAAAAGTTGCTTGGCGCGGGCAATAGCGATGCGTTCTACTTCGTCGACATGCTCACAACCACCGTAGTAACGGCGACCAGCATAACCTTCAGCATACTTGTTGGTTAGACAGCTGCCTTGGGCCTGCATTACCGCTTTAGACACAATGTTCTCTGATGCAATCAACTCGATCTGCTGGTTTTGGCGTGTTAGTTCTGCAGCAATACCTGCGTTTACCGCCCCATCAACCTCTGCAAGATGGGTTGAGAAGAACACTTCTAAATCGTGGTTTTGGTATGAAGCTTTCATTTCACGTTATCCTCTAATCGCGCTCTTAAAGGTCATCCCTTGTTCCGAGCCAAAGCGTGTATCGTTGTTATGGATATTTGTCGTTACACGTTGCTGATTACCAGTAATACGCGTTGAGTAAACGTATCACCTAACAACTGCATAACATGCCTTACTATAGATAGCCGATTAAACGAAAATTTCCAATAGTGGAACATCATGTACTTTAATACTCACAATCTTACGCAAACGTTTGCCTTTTGCAAACTAAATTTCTAATATGGTGTTAACTTTTTTCTAAAGAGTGGCTTGGTGCTAACTGTGTAGAAAAGGTTAAATTTGTATGCCAACCCTTGTTGTGTAAGGGATTATGACGTTCTACAACGTATTTGCAAAGGTGCTGGATTTAACTTAGTTATGCATTTTAATGTGTGATTCAATGCGAGAGGAACGTTTGATTTTTGTTCTGTTTCCTTTTGGAAACTAAATTTCAAATATGATGCATTGGTCATATTTTTTTTACCTATGTACTTTTATGTTTCCGAGTTGCTATGCCAGAATGAAGAAAGTGTCGTTACCAGGGAGGGAAGTAATGAGTGACGAACAGCAGGTTGATGTTTATCCATCAATGACCGTCGTAAAAGAGTTCGAGTCCGACAAGGCAGATAAGATTGAGCCAATGCAACTAGGAAAGCGGCTCAAAGAAATTCGTATGGCACATGGCCTGACTCTTGAGGAAGCCAGCAAGCGGACGGGGTTGGCTCGCTCGACATTATCAAAAATAGAAAACGAACAAATTTCTCCTACCTTTCAAGCAATGCAGAAACTAGCAGGTGGGTTAGAGATTGATATTCCACAGCTTTTTGCGCCACCTAAACAGCTAAAGGCTACGGGGCGTAGGGATATTACCCGTAAGGAACAAGGTAAGCCGCACCCGACAACGACGTATGAACATGAGTTATTGGCAACCCAGTTAACCAATAAGAAGATGATGCCTTTTAAATCAAAAGTACGAGCGCGGGCTTTTGAGGATTACAGTGATTGGATTCGTCACGATGGCGAAGAGTTCTTGTTGGTGCTAGATGGTGAGATCACCTTTTATTCAGAGTTCTATGAGCCAGTGAATCTAAGTGAAGGGGACTCTGTCTATTACGATGCCAATATGGGTCATATGTTGACATCTGTCAGTGAAGAGGATGCATTAATACTGTGGGTTACCGCCTCTTAAGTGACCGTGTAACTTTAGGGTTTTGAGATAAGATCGCCAAGGAAACTACTTTGTACAATAAAGAGTTCTTTGTTGATGATGTTTTGCATGGTTATTGAATATCACCAAATGGCCTTCTGATTGTTAAAGCTATTGAGTGATTTAACAATTGTTGACTTGCTTGGGAAGAAAGGGAGCTTACTGTGAGGCTCCTTTTATTTTGAAAAAGTGTTAACTCAAGATTATTTGCCTATGATTCAAATGTGTGATGTAGCACGGTTGAATGATAGGAAACTTTGTTTACTATAAGAAACCATCTATAACATGGTTGTAACAGCTGATATGGAGTATCGCCGCATTGCTCGCGGTGTATGGAGTAAAATCGTATGTCACAAGAATTACTGGTAACACCACTACACGCACTACACATTGAAATGGGCGCCAAGATGGTTCCTTTCGCTGGTTATGATATGCCGGTTCAGTATGCGCTAGGTGTACGTAAAGAACATATCCATTGCCGTGAGTCGGCTGGTCTATTCGATGTATCACACATGGGGCAACTTCGCCTACACGGTGCAAACGCAGCAAAAGCGATTGAGTCACTGGTGCCTGTTGATATTATCGACCTGCCTGAAGGCAAGCAGCGTTATGCGTTCTTCACCAATGAGCAGGGTGGTATCCTTGATGACTTGATGGTGACTAATTTCGGTGATCACCTGTTCGTCGTCGTGAATGCGGCATGTAAAGAACAAGATATTGCTCATATCAAAGCGCACCTTCCTGAAGATGTCACACTGGAAATCATTGAAGACCGTGCTCTGCTGGCACTACAAGGCCCTAAAGCTGCGCAGGTATTGGCTCGCTTAAACCCAGTTGTTAGCGACATGATTTTCATGGATGCGGCAAAAGTTGAATTATTGGGTGTTGAATGTCTAGTCAGCCGCTCTGGTTACACTGGCGAAGATGGCTATGAAATCTCTGTGCCTTCGGATAAGGCAGAAGCGCTAGCACGTGAATTGCTAGGACAAGAAGAGGTTGAGTGGATTGGTCTTGGTGCTCGTGATTCGCTGCGCCTTGAATGTGGCCTATGTTTATACGGTCATGACATCGATACGACAACAACACCAGTCGAAGGTAGCCTGTTATGGGGCATTAGCAAACCTCGCCGCGCTGATGGTGAGCGTGCTGGCGGTTTCCCTGGTGCTGATATCATTCTTGAGCAGATCAAAACTAAAGATATCGCTCGAAAACGTGTCGGCTTGGTTGGTCAATCAAAAGCGCCAGTACGAGAAGGCAGCAAGTTGTTTGATGCCGATGATAATGAAATTGGTGTTGTAACATCGGGTACTTTTGGCCCAACGAAAGGAGCTCCGGTCGCGATGGGTTATGTCAAAACAGACCTAGCAGTTATCGGTACTGAGATTTTCGCAGAAGTTCGTGGCAAGAAACTGCCAATGACTGTTGAAAAAATGCCCTTTGTTCCTCAAAACTACTACCGTGGCTAATCAATAACTTTTCAATAAAACATTGGAGTTATTAGATTTCTTCATCGATTTTAAAAGGAGCCAGCAAGGCTCCTTTTTTGTCTCATTTTGTCTCAAAGTCAGGCTGGAAAAAAAAGCTGAAATCAACTTTGCTTTAGTTATGGCGGTGCCAATTAAGCTGAGGTTGTTATGCAAGTTGTTTGTTTAGTGAAGAACGTTAGCTCACTTAAGAATCGAGCATCGAGGTATATCTCGATGGTTGTTTTGGCTATGACCGTGTCATTTGGCCTTTCAGCCGAGTCTTTGTTGATGGGGTTCGATGAGTATATGGATAGGTGCATGTCCTCTTATGGTCAGGACAAGGTCACACGCTCCGTTTGTGAAAATCAATATAGAGCTATTGAGAAAAAAGAACAGGAAATATTTGCTCAAACCAATGATTTTGAAAATGAGATATGGCGAGAAGATAATAAGAACGATGAAAAAGTGCGAGAAAATAATTAATAACTTTTTCAATACTGTTAATGAGTTCAGCTTGATGAGTTCAGGTGGTTTCTTTTCGCCTAGCTTTTCCTGCTAATCTGAAATCCTTTTCTGAATGAAAGCTGTCTGCTTGGTCGATTTATTTGTAAATTGACATACAGTACAAGTCTGTTTGTGTCTGTGATAAATCAACAAGTTAACATATTGATTGTTATCAATGGCTTAGGGTGATTCCTTCCGTTTCAAAACTCAGAGTAATTTATTGTATGCAATTTAACTGTTCAGCTTATATTTAGCCGATAGGCGTACTATCTATAAGGTAAATTAAACACCTGATGACAGTTCGGTTTATTTATCATGGTTACGATAAATAAATTGCTTTCATTAACCCTTGTGAGTGTATGGTTATGCGGCATTATTTGACTAAGTTTCCATTGTTTGTTCGTGAGCAATTAAATATGCGAGAAATGTTATTCGAGATCCTGTTAGTGATTGTAGCAATATCTGCGGCAATTGGTTTGTTTACCGCTGCTGTTATGGCCTAGTTGCTTGATTCTTCCTCTAGCGTCACTGTTGGTAGCATGACGCAGACTTCAACACCCAGATTATCTTTGCGATTCCTTAACAGAATCTTTCCCTGATGGTAGTCCGTTATCAAGCGAGCGATGAACAGCCCAAGCCCCAGATGTGGTTTATCATGCTTACTTTGACTGCGGACAGACACCATAGAGTTCAGCAGTTGATCGCCCATCTCTTGTGGAAGTAGTGGACCTTTGTTACTGACTATCAAGCAAGCTTGGTTATGGGTGTGTGACAGTGTCACATTGATAGGATCATTATCTTGACTAAAGTCGACAGCGTTTGAAATTAGCTTGTCGAGTAATTGGGCTAGGTAATCCGGTGCGCCATCAACCATTACAGGCTCAGTACCAGCATCAATATTAAAGAGCTGATCTTTGTACGCCATTTGGTAACCTTGCATACACCCCTCCACAAGTTTGTTAAGCGGGAAAAGTTCTTTTTCAGCACCTTGAAGACTCTGCTCTATGCGGGTGGCTTCTGTCATGCTCGACAATATCGTGTTTAACCTCTGAACACCTTCCTGGGCTCTATCTATGTATCGCTTGGCGTCTTCATCTTGTTCATGCATTGATAGGTTTTCAATGGATGAACGAACAACAGCAACCGGAGTACGTAATTCATGAGATAGCCTTGATGAAAGGTTCTCAAGATAATGGTTGTATTGGCCTAGGCGATTAACCATACCGGCTAGGCTACGACTCAGGTCGCCAATCTCATCACTTTCACTCGTAGCTGTAATGGTATGTTGTATTTTACCTTGGCTGTCGATGGCACTTTCAGCTTCATTACGAAGCTTTCTTATACGGCGCGAGATATTAGAGGCAAACAAGAAAAGCGTCAGGGTCCCAACCACAATGATGGCGATCAGTGCGTTGAGTAGCTTCTCAAGGGCACGATTACGCAATGTTTGGATACCGATGGTCGACTCTTCTGCAACAACCGCACCCATTACGTTGTCACCTAACCAGATCGGGTAGGCGGCAGCCAGTATCATTGCTTTACCATCACTTGAATGTCGCCAGTGTGAATAGCCGCGCCCTTGTAGCGCCTGCGATATATGGACGCCTTCGACTCTAGCGGCATCTTTTAGAGAGTCCTGGAATTCGGTTGGCTCGTTGATGAGGTAACGGTAGTAGAGGGGATGTAGCCATTTTTGTTCTAATGCCGCCCACCAAGAGTCATTGTCATCGCCATATTTAACTGATGATGACCAAACCCCGTTAGAGTCCTGGATGTCGCCGGTTTGGGCTAAGACGCGTTGGTGCCGGTCTATTACCCAAATCCGTGAGCTGGTGTGGCCCATACCTTTAAGGATATTTTCAATCTCCGGTGAGGGAATAAGCACAGTGCCCAGTTTGCTAACCTGATTGGTGTTCGAGGTACCGATAATGGTTTCAATTTCACGGTTGCTGGTGTTATTAACATCGTAGAAAGCAAAGCCTAGCTTGCTACCTAGCATTTCCACGGGGATGCGCAGCTCAATGTTATAGCCAGTATCAGTGGTATGCCAATAACCCTGTATTTGGCTCTCAAGTGCCAAATCGGCAGGGTTGGAGATCTCTCCATTGATATGCCAAGCATTAAACCAACCGTCTTCGTACACTGAGACGACATAGCGTTGGAAATCACCGCTGGGCGTTGTCATTGCAATGATCAGATGATCATTGCGATCAACTCTTGCTGAACCTTTCCGTCGCATAACAGGCTTCTTGTCATTGACTTCAAACATGGCGTAGAGGTAACCCTCATATTTACCGACCATATGATTGAAATGAACACTGGATCTTTGGTAGGGCCAACGACTGAATTGAATATATTCGCGATCATAGTTAACAACTTGTTCTGTGTAGTCGGCCCAGTCATTGATTTTCCCATCCAGCTTAATGGCTGATGTCAGTTCGTAGGCATAAAGATCTCGCCCTTTTTGTACCGATTGCAAAAAGCTGGCCTGATCACTAAACAGGTTTGGACGCTCGTTAAGTGCGGTTGCAACTGCCCTAGTCGTACCTACCAAGGTTTGCTCTTGGCCTTGACGAAGCAATTTCTCCATCTCAAGAATGTAGTTATAACCAATCCAAGGTAAGGTCAGTAGCAAGCACGCGATTAGGGTGATTTTTGTACGCAAACCAAAGGATGGCTTTAGTCTTGTTAGTTCGAAATCGGGCACTAGAGCCATTAAACGTTTGAGCATTAAGCCCCCCAGCGGTAGCCCATGCCATAAACGGTATTGATACAGTCGAAAGAAGAGTCAAACTGCATGAACTTCTTACGGATCCGCTTGATGTGAGAGGTGATAGTGCTGTCATCGACAACGACTTGGGCTTCGTCCATTAAATCATGGCGGCTTTTCACGTGCCCAGGGCGCTTGGCAAGGGCATAGACCATCCAGAATTCAGTCACAGTAAGCTCTACCAGGTTTTGCTGCCAGAACACTTGCATCTTGTTTTTGTCGATGGAGAGATCGCCATGCTGGATCAGCTCTACTTTATCGGTTGGTTGCTGCATCAGATCGCTACGACGGAACAAGGCCGCAATGCGGGCAATCAAATGCGGCAGGCTGATATCCTTTGTGAGGTAATCATCAGCGCCCATGCGTAAACCACATACCGTATCGAAATCGCTGTCCCGTGCAGTGAGAAAGATAATAGGCAGGGTGGGTGATAGCGCCCTTAATGATTGACATAAGGTAAAACCGCCGTCTATTTCATCTTGCAAGCCGATATCGATAATGGCCAAATCGGGCAGTTCGTTCTCAAAGGCCGCTTGGGCATCAGGGCGATTGTCAAAGCCTTGCACATCGTAGCCGTGTTTTTTCAACACATCGATGTAGTTTTCACGGATGGCTTTTTCATCTTCGACAATGACAATTTTCTTCATGACCTATTACCTATACCGCTATTGGTAAAATATTGTGAACAGTATTAATGCTGTGACTATACAACAATCTAGCTGATAGAAAAGGCTTGTTGGGGCAATCAGGGCAATTGCCATTTTTTTGCCACAATTGATCATTACATTGCCTTTTTTTGCGCCCCGATTCGCCAGATCGGTTTGCTTTAATAACCTCATCGAAACGACACAGCGACTCAAACAGTTTGTCGGAACACAATACATTAGATGAGGACATCACAATGAAAAAGCAGCTTATCTCAACACTAATCGCAACAACGCTAATGGCCTCTTTGGTATCTCCAATCGCGACGGCCAATGACAACACAGACGATAGCTACAAAGTGGGTGAACAAGAACAGCTTATTGGCTTAGGTTCTGGTGCTGCATTCGGCGCCATTGTCGGTGGGCCAGTCGGTGCGGTAGTCGGCGCTATGGTGGGCGGCATTGTGGGTACTGCGGTTGGTCAAGACGAGCAAATCAAAGCTCAAGATGAAGAGTTGGGTGAGCTGGTTGCCCGCAATACTGAGCTCGAGCGAATCAGCCGGAAATATAATCAAGCTCAAATTGAAATTGCCCGATTAGAGCAAGATAAATACGACCTGATGAACCACCAAGACCGTCAGCTAGACTTAGCGCTCGAAATGAATGTTCACTTCAGAACCGGTTCTGCAGAAATCGAACCTCTGTTCAAAGCACAGCTAGACGAAATCGCCGAGATCATGAAGCAGGCACCAGATATTCGCTGGGAGTTGTCAGGCTATTCTGACCGCCGCGGAAGCACCGAACGCAATCTTGCTTTGTCAGAGCAACGTGTAGAAGCGGTTAGACAGTATTTAGAAACCCAAGGTGTTGAAGGCGTCCAGCTTTATGCAAGTGCCTATGGTGATCAAGAGCCGCTAAAGCATGAACAAAACTTCGAAGGTGACTTCTTTGACCGCCGAGTGACCTTGCGTAGTTCAAGTGACAATGTCAGCACGGCAAAAAGCCACTAAGAGGTGAGTAATGACAGAACAACAAAAGCTGAAAGTCAAAGAGGAGGCACCTAGCTGGGTGCTTTCCTTCCTGATCACTCTGTTGCTCACCATGCAACTGACCGTTAGGGCCGATGATATTACCGCTCAAAAGATTGATATTGTTGGCGGAGAAACACTCTATGCTTGGGATGAAAACTGGCAGGAAGTGGATACCGAGCAGCACATACACCGCTTACCTAACAAAACTGAAAGTACGCTTGGAATACTGTCAAAAGAGGTAGGGCAGAAATGATGAATGAAATCGTTTGGTATGAACTGTTACTTAAAGTCTCATTACTTCATTTCAGCCTTATCTATTGCTGATACAAATGAAAAGAAAAGGAGGAAAACGAACCGGAGATAGTAATGATATGCTCGCCCTTGGCTTACAGGGAATTCTCAAGGGCGAGCTTATGTGGTTAAAGGATCTGTTTCAGCCGGTCTTGAACCACTTCGACGAGAAGGTCGGGTTGAAACTTGGAGATGAAACGGTCACAACCGACTTTTTTCACCATTGCCTCATTGAAATTACCACTTAGTGAGGTGTTTAAAGCAATATGTAAATCTCGCATTCTTGGGTCATTGCGAATTTCATGGGTCAGTTTGTAGCCGTCCATTTCGGGCATTTCAGCATCGGTGAACATCATCAGCAGTTCATCGTTAAGGTTGATGCCTTTGTCACACCAACTTTTCAGCATATTCAATGCATGCAGGCCGTTATGCGCCTCAATAACCTCCAAGCCTAGCTGGGAAAGGGTTTCTCTTATTTGCCCGCGAGCTGTCGATGAGTCATCCACGATTAACACTTTACGACCATTGAAGTGGTTGAGCAGAGATTGATCCAGCACCTCTTGGGAGATTTGCGTGTCGTAATCAATGATTTCTGCCAGCACCTTCTCGACATCGATGATACTGACTAAGCGCTCTGCTTCGTCTTTTTTGATTTTGGTTATGGCCGTCAGGTAGTTGTTTTTTCCAACCTGGCTTGGCGGCGGCTGAATATCTTGCCAAGTCATATTCATGATGTTCATCACTTGGCCCACAAGGAAAGCCTGTACCGAACGGTTGTATTCGGTGATGATGATATTACTCTCTTCATCGCAATCACCATTTCGCATACCAATCGCCCTGCGTAAATCAATCACAGGAATAGAAGCGCCGCGAATATTAGCCACTCCGCTGATATTAGGGTGTGAGCCTGGTAGTTGGTTTAACCTTGGGCGTTTTACGACTTCTTTTATCTTGAACACATTAATGGCGAACAACTGAGAGGTGTGAAGCCGGAAGATGAGTAGTTCTAAGCGGTTTTCACCAACGAGGTTGGTTCGCTGGTCAACAGAGTCGAGTATATTGGTCATTAAATGTGCAAGAAGTCAGTAATATTAAATTTATCAATATATTATCTCAGTGTCATTGTCTTGTCTAAGTCAGAGTTATTGAAAGCAATAAAAAGCTAGAACAGATCCGACTTCATTAATTAATTTACGAAATAAATACCCGAAATGTTTCAAATCAAAGAATTTGATTCTGCGGGCAGATAATCTGGCCTAATAACTAAAAAAGATGATCGACTAAACCCAATATAAAATTACTGGTTATCATCCTGAGTGCTGTGCTGCTTCTCCCTATAAACAAGAAGTTAGCTATTTAAAGAGCCTATGAAACTCATAATAAAGGCACAGTGCCAGCAACAGAAAGAGGCAACTATGAGCAATGTCACGATAGACGGTCAGGTTCTGGCTACTGACGGTCAATTGTCAATTCTTGAACTCGCTCAACAGTTCGAGATTGAAATCCCATCTCTGTGTGGGCTTAATAAAAATGGTGAAAAAGTACCATGTGATTTGTGTGTGGTAGATATTGAAGGCCAAGGTATTCAGCGTGCATGTGAAGTGACTGCGACACCTGATATGGTGATCACGACGCAGAGCGAAGTACTATCTGAGCGCCGCCGCCAATCACTTAACCGTATTATGTCAGATCACTATGCAGACTGTGAGGCTCCTTGCCAAACCGCATGTCCTGCTGGTGTCGATATTCAGTCCTATCTGTACCATATTTCCCAAAACGACCATCAGAAAGCCGTCGAGGTGATCAAGCGCACCTTGCCGATGCCGCTGTCTATCGGTCGTGTTTGTCCTGCATTCTGTGAGACTGAGTGTCGTCGTGGCATTGTCGATGAGCCAATCGCAATCCGCCAACTGAAACGTCACGCTGCCGATATTGATCTTGAAGCGCAAGAGCAGTACGTACCACCGCGTAAAGCTGATAAGGGCAAGAATGTTGCCATTATTGGTAGTGGACCAGGTGGCTTGAGCTGTGGTTATTATCTCAGTAATGAGGGTTACAACGTCACAGTTTTTGAATCGATGCCAAAAGCGGGTGGTTGGCTGCGTTATGGTATTCCCGAGTATCGCCTACCAAAAGCGATTCTTGATAAAGAAATTGAGCTTATTTGCCGAAATGGTATGAAGGTAAAAACTAACACCAAACTAGGTAAAGACTTCTTGTTGTCTGAGCTTACTACACAGTATGACGCTGTTTGTTTGGCTGTAGGTGCATCCCAAGCGGTTGAAATGAACTACCCGGGTAGTGATCAAGACGGTTGCTACCTAGGTGTCGATTACCTTAAAGACTATGTAACGACACAAAACTACACCACGGGTAAGAAAGTCGCCGTTATTGGTGGTGGTAATACTGCGATTGACTGCGCGCGTACCGCGGTACGTGCTGGTGCAGATACCACCCTGATTTACCGTCGAACCCGTGATGAAATGCCAGCAGAAGACTACGAGATTGTTGAAGCTGAGCACGAAGGCGTGAAGTTCCATTTCCTGACCAACCCGGTTGAAAACATTGCTGATAGTAATGGTCGAGTCACGGAAATCAAACTCGAAAAAATGGCATTGGGTGAGCCGGATGCGTCAGGCCGCCGCCGCCCGGAAGCGACGGGTGAGTACTTTGTTGAGCATTTTGATACAGTAATTTCAGCAGTATCGCAAAAGCCGGATCTGTCTTTCCTTGACAATGACACCATTGAATTACCGGTTACTCGCTGGCTAACCCTTGAGTCAAACGACAGCACCATGCACTCCGGTGTGGAAAACATCTTCAGTATTGGTGACTTCCGTCGCGGTTCGGCGACGGCTATTGAAGCTGTTGCGGATGGCCGTGTAGCGGCAGAGGCGATTGACCGTTTCTTTAATGGCGATATGGAGCATATTCCTGTTAAGCCATATAACTCGCAGAAAGCGGCCAAGGTTAAAGATGTGGATCCTAAGCAGTTTGAAGGGATCCAGAAGGCCATGCGCTCGATCATGCCAGAGCTTACTAGCGAGCAACGCCAGCTGAACTTCGCTGAAGTTGAAACAGGCTTTGTGAACGAAGAAGCGATGCGTGAAGCCGCGCGCTGCCTGGAGTGTGGCTGCCAGGCCAATACCGACTGTAAGCTCCGTGATTTTGCGACTGAATATAAGGTCGACAAAGATGAGCTGGATATGTCTAGTTGCCAGAAGTTCGCCGTAGATGACAGCTCTGAATTTATTGTCTTCGATGCCAATCGCTGTATCAGTTGTGGCCAGTGTGTTGATACCTGTAACAACAAAGCTGTTCACGGTGTGCTGGGCTTCATGAAAGACGCTGAAGGCAATAGCGCCAAGCGTCCAGAGTGCCGTCCGGGCTTTGAAAACGGCTACAGCATGGGCGACTCAAACTGTGTTCAGTGTGGTGCTTGTGTACAGGTCTGTCCGACTGGCGCATTAACCGATGCCCGTGATAAGTCACAGGGCCGTATCGAAATGCTTAAGCCGGTCGATACCATTTGTACTTACTGTGGTGTGGGTTGTAAGGTCACCATGTATGTGGATGAGCTGACAGATAAGATCCGCTACGTTCAGGGTGCAAAAGACTCGCCAGTTAACCAGGGCATGCTTTGTGTTAAAGGTCGCTTTGGCTTTGACTTTATCCAAAGTGAAGAGCGTCTAAGCCAGCCGCTGATCCGTAAAGACGGTGAACTGCAGCCTGCTAGCTGGGAGGAAGCGATTTCACTGATTGCCGATAAATTCTCTTCAATCAAGAAAGAGTCGGGCGGTAATGCATTGGCTGGTTTCTCGTCAGCGAAAACCACTAATGAAGATAACTTCGCCTTCCAGAAGTTTATTCGCCGTGAGTTTGGTACTAACAATGTCGACCACTGTGCGCGTTTGTGTCACTCCACAACGGTGACTGGCCTAGAGGCTTCGCTCGGCAGTGGGGCAATGACCAATGATATTCCGAGTATTGCCCACTCTGATCTGATCTTCATTATCGGTTCGGATACGACTTCAGCTCACCCGATTATCGCCTCGCACATCAAGCAGGCGCTTCGTAAGGGCACTGCACGTTTGGTCGTTGCGGATCCTAAGAAGGTCGATATTGCCGATCACTCAGAGCTATACGTTGCGCATCGCCCGGGTACTGACGTGATGCTGCTAAACGGTATCATGCAGCAAATCATCAAGAACGGTTGGCAAGATCAAAGCTATATCGAACAGCGCGTTGAGGGTTATGAACACCTTAAAGCTGAAGTAATGAGTGACGCTTACGCGCCGGATAAAGTTGAACTGGTCACCGGTGTGAAACAAGCTGATTTGCTCAAGTTAGCGGAGGCGATTGGTACGGCCAAACGTACGGCGATTTACTATTCAATGGGTATTACCCAGCATACGACGGGTCACGATAACGTACGTTCGATTGCGAACCTACAGTTGTTATGCGGCAACATTGGTATTGAGGGTGGCGGTATCAACCCGCTTCGTGGTCAATCGAATGTTCAGGGTGCTTGTGACATGGGTGCGTTGCCTTGGGATTTCCCTGGCTATCAGAAGGTGACCAATAAAGAAGCACATGCCAAGTTTGCCAAAGCATGGGATCGCCCAGACTTGTCTGCTGAGCTTGGTTTGACCCTGACTGAGATTATCGATGCAGCCTGTAAGAAGGAAGTGCGCGGCTTGTATGTGATGGGTGAGAACCCTGTGTTGAGTGATCCAGACCAGAAACACGTATTGGAAGCTATCGAAAAGCTCGATTTCTTGGTCGTGCAGGATATTTTCATGACTGAGACAGCCCAGCTGGCGGATGTCGTGCTTCCTGCATACTCGTTCGCTGAGAAGGCTGGTCATTTTACCAATACCGAACGTCGTGTGCAGCGCTTAAACCCTGCTGTTAATGCGCCGGGGCAGGCAATGGAAGATTGGAAGATCATTCAGAATATTGCTAATGCGATGGGGAGTGACTGGGCTTATCAGTCGGTAGAAGAGATTACGGCAGAGATTAATGCGCTAACACCGCAATATGCTGGCATTACATGGGATCGAGTTGGTAAGGACGGTCTGCAGTGGCCGTGCCGTGATGAAAATCATCCAGGTACTCGAGTAATGCACCAAGAAAAATTCGTCCGTGGTGAAAAAGCAGAAATGGCTGCCATACCTTTCTTGTATGCAGCTGAGCTCCCGGATGAAGAGTATCCAATGGTACTGTCAACGGGCCGTTTGTTGGAGCAGTTCCATACCGGAACCATGACACGTAAAACCAAAGGCTTGGATAATCTTGCAGGTCCAAGGGTGATGATCTCTGTATTTGATGCAGAGCGGTTAGGTGTGTCAAACGGCGAAATGCTGACTTTATCAACCCGACGTGGTTCGATTAATGCGCCGGCATTTGTCACCAAGCGAATTCAGCCAAATGTTGTATTTGTGCCATTCCATTTTGTGGAATCAGCGGCAAACAAACTGACGGTTTCAGCCACAGACCCATACGCCAAGATCCCTGAATTCAAGGTTGCAGCGGTAAGGGTTGAGAAAGCGTTAGAGCTTGTCGAATAAGCCATTCACCACATAACATAATTGAAAAGCACTCATTTTTTTGAGTGCTTTTTTTTGCTTGTGAAAATCAAATGGTGATATATCTCACAAAAAATGCATGTGAGAGGAGTATCATATTCTTATCGGTTATGTTGATTCACTACATCCTTCTCTTGTAATAAGAGATCTTTTATAAACATTTCAAATCATTGCTACTCCCTACGAAATTGTAATCATACATTGCAAATTTTTAATATAAGAAAAATTTGTTTGGCATTATAATGCTATCAGTTTTTTTTATTCACGCATTTATTCACTCTTTGACCTGCCAGATTGAGCTTACAGCTCTATCCGATGGTGACTCTTTTTTGGATAAAAATGCGTAACACTTGGGGTAAGCATGAGTTACGGAGATACCAGCAATAATCAACTGTTCTCGCCTATGGAAATGATGGCGGAAGCGGAGAAGTTTGCTCTTAGCAAAGCAAAGAAGACCAGCAGCATGACGCTGGGATTAGCGATGATGGCTGGCGCATTTATCGGGTTGGCATTTGTATTTTATATCACTGTAACAACAGGTAGTGCGTCTGCTGGATGGGGCCTGAGCCGCTTAGTCGGTGGTATGGTTTTCAGTATGGGGTTGATTCTCATAGTGCTCTGTGGTGGTGAATTATTCACAAGCTCGGTACTTTCCAGTATTTCATGGGCAAACCGACAGATCACATTAAAGAAAATGTTATCGCTTTGGGGCAAGGTCTATATCGGTAACTTTTTCGGTGCCATGTTCATGCTTATGCTTATCACTGGTGGTGGTCTGTTTCTATTGAACCATGGTCAGTGGGGTCTTAATGCCCTTAACATTGCCCAACACAAGCTTCATCATACCCCTATTCAGGCATTTACCTTGGGCGTGCTGTGTAATTTACTGGTTTGTTTAGCTATTTGGATGACTTTCAGTTCAGCAAACGCATTAACCAAAGCCGTGTTGATGATATTGCCCGTTTCCATGTTCGTCTCAAGTGGTTTTGAGCACTCCGTAGCCAATATGTTTATGGTGCCGCTTGGTATTGTTATTCAACACTTCGCGCCTGAGCAATTCTGGCAAATGGTAGGGGCGGATCCGCAACAGTACAGTGATCTGAATATCAATAACTTTCTGTTTGCGAATCTGATACCTGTTACCCTCGGCAACATTGTGGGTGGGGCAGTATTGGTCGGGCTAGCTAATTGGTGTATTTTCCGTCGTCCTCAACTCAAAGCGACCAACGTAACATCAATTTCCCAAAGTGTAGAACTCTCAATTGCCAAGGAGGTGGACATGCTCTCACATGTAACGGTAAAGGACCTGGTTGATTTACATCCACTTACATTATCGGCTGATCTATCGGTGCCGAAAGCCGTAGATTTAATGACAGATCAACAGTTATCAGGAGCTCCTGTCTGTGATGTCAATGGGCACTTGATTGGATTCTTATCAATGTTCGATGTTATGAAAGAGCTCTGGTACAAGGATTATCAACCAGCCAAAGAAACTAAAGTAGTCGATTTGATGAGTAGCGATGTGGTTGCTGTAGATATCAATGATCGTCTGGTCGATTTGATTGAATACTTGTGTATTGATAAAGACTTGCTTTACCCAAGCTCTGACATGGGGATAGCAACCAGCGTGACGTCCTTATCACTAGAGGAGCGCGTAAAAGCATTGAAAGCCAGTAAGCCCCGTGTTCTACCTGTGCTGCAAGATGGTCAATTTGTCGGTGTGATTACACGCGATGGTCTAATGGCAGAATTACGCAAGGTATACCATGATGTCGCATTGGCTGAAGTGAAAAAGCTTGAGATCGCATAAATCTATACACTAGATGTGTGAAATTTATGATTGATAAAACACCCAGTTTTACTGGGTGTTTTTTTATATCCGTCACAAAATGAAGCGTCACATAACTGCAAGATTAAATTCCATATTTAATGCTAAATGTTTTTAATTAACGAAATTGAACTCTAAGATTTCAACAAAGCGGGGCGGTAAGTTAGATGTAACCAATGAAACTTGGCCTGTTGACACTATTTCTTACACTTTTAATGTTTTGTTACGTGATTTTAACAAGTCAACAGTAAACTCATATTTGGTAGATACTTAGGGTGTTACAAAATGTAAATTAATGAAAGTTAAGGTTAAATGCTATGTGCTACAAAGCGTCAGGGTGTATGCATTTTGATCGTAAAGTGGGAAAATGCACGTATTAGCTTAAAGTACATTGAAAGGACGCAATTCTAACTTTCTCAAAGAGGTGTCTATGAAGTTCGGTTTGATTTTTTTGTTGTCTGCCGTTGCTGGTGTTCTATCTGGTGAGCATTTTCACTCTTTTCTAGTCGGTTTTGGCGTTGCCTCGGTGGCTGTCGGCGCGGGCTATTGGCTTGCGTTTCGTTGTTCTACGCGATATCCACAACTTGCTTTGCTGATGCTTCTCATGGGGCTGATGGCAAAAATAGGTGTCACGATTGCTGGTGTGATGTGGGGGCTGGAATCGGATCTTATTAACTCTCCATTTGTATTCTCATTATCGTACCTATTCTTCTCTGTCGTAGTGACATATATGTACGCCAAATGGCGAGAATTTCAGATGTCACGTACGGCTGTAACGCTGACTGCTAAAACTGCCTAAATCAATACGTAAAGAAAAACGGGCCTCGGGCCCGTTTTTTTGTGTCTGGGAGTAGCGTTTAAGGGATGCTAGGATTAGCTTTCGCGAGGGGGAGGCGGCATAGAATCACTCAGGAGCTATTTTTTGGGGGTTCTACAGAGTAGAGAAATAACTTTACTATGCCGCCATGTACCTATTGGGTACAAAGATATTTTTACGCTAAAATAGGAAACCTAAAACAGAAGAAACAATAAAAATAGGTTCCTCTTTTATGAGTGGTCAACGTCTAAAAGTCCAATTCCAACGTCTGTACAATCACTTCTCGGGTCAAGATGCCGATACCAACCTTCAGGACATTGCTGAAGTATTGTTTTGTACGCGTCGAAACGTGCGTATGGTCATTAATAAGATGGTCGACAAGGGGTGGATCGATTGGAAGCCGGCTGTTGGTCGTGGTAAGCAATCAAGGTTGACCTTTTGTAGTACCGACAATGAATTGCAACTCATGCATGCAAGAAAGTTGGTGGCAGAAGGAAAGCTGGAACCCGCGCTAGAGGCCCTAGAGCACAATGCTGACAAACTTGCCCAGATCATCCAAGAGCAGTTAGGCCATACCACTGCACACGGTAAACAGATCGTGCGGCTGCCATACTACCGCGCCTTCAGTAATCTTAACCCGCTGCAACCGCTGCGTCGCTCCGAGCAACATTTGGTGCGCCAGGTCTTTAATGGCCTTACAAGAATAAACGAGGAAAAAGAGGAAGTAGAAGGCGATTTAGCCCATCATTGGGAGGCATTAACACCCCGCCATTGGCGCTTTTACATCAGGCCCTCAGTTCGCTTCCACGATGGCCGCATATTAAGCAGCGACGATATTATCGCTACGTTCCATCAGGTTAAACAGCATCGCTTGTTTAATCATATTAAAGATATCCAAGCGCCATTCACCCATACCATTGATTTCTTTTTAGCTGAAGATGATCACCGCTTTCCAGATCTGCTCACCAACTTGATTGCGATGATTCAGCCTGCAGATGCCGATATGAATAACCCAAATGTGTTGTTCCCGATTGGTACTGGCCCTTATAAAGTGATCCAGAATGACAGTAAGCGTTTCAAGCTGGAAGCGTCTGATCAGTATTTTGGCTTTAGGGCACTGATTGACATCGTCGATATCTGGATGCTGTCTGAAGTGGCGTCGTGTTATCTGCAACCTGCCACTGATGCCAGCCAGCTAGGTGGGGTAAGTGTATCCACTCGATTGAAACTCGATGAGGGGTGCAACTTCCTTTTATTTAACCGTAATAGTGGACTACCTGCCGATCCTGAGTGGTTAAAATACCTAAAAGGGCGTTTAACGGCACTGCAGTTGTTACAGCGGTTGAATAAAGATCAAATCGGCGATTTCCGCCTGACGAATGCTTATGGGATCTTGCCAGGATGGACGCATGTTCCTCTGCATTCGGAACCGGTTCAGTCTCCGCCTTCTAAGCGTATTGTGACGATTGCTTTTGCATGTCAGCACCCTGTCTACCCTCATGTCGCCAAAGCCATCCAAGAGATCCTGGCTGAGGACGGTATCAAATTACGTATGATTGAGCTAACGACCACAGAGATAGCGTTGGGAAAACATAGCCAGAAAATTGATTTTTGGTTGGGTGGGATGAGCCTGATGAACTACCGAGATGACGCTCTACTATCTTGGTTTTTTAACTTTGACCATATTGCCAGAGCCATGCCAAAAGAGGAGTTTCAACTTCTAGAGCAGGAAGTTATGAAGTGGCGGGCTAATCCTGATCAACCTTCTCCTTGCCAAGATCTCGGTGCTAAACTCGTCGAGTTTGGTCAAGTCATGCCACTGTTCCATAACTGGTTGGGTGTAGATGACACTGGAGCAGTGCAGGGTATGCAGTCTAATTCTATGGGCTGGTTTGATTTCAAGTCAGTCTGGATGAAACCTGACCATGAAGAAAGTGCCTTTTAGTGAGGTGTTTTTCATCCAATTGAATCTTCATATATCTAACACTTTTCATTCATAGTTCTGACATCCGTACTGATTACAAAATAGCAATACCTTATCACTTCTGTTACAGCAATGGAGTGGCACGGTATCGTTATTACTAGCATGGAGAGTCACAATGTTTGAGTTTGATCCGAATGATATTGAGCTTAACGACAGCGAACTGTGGGACGAAAATCAGGATGAGATAGAATTTGACGACTGGTTTGAGTCTGAAGATCTAGACGATGATTACGAGTAGCCCTAATTAACAAACAGAGAACAGGCCGGTGTCTGTTCCCTGTTTAAACGCTACGTAAATCATTTTTCTAGGTTTGATTAACCGTGGCTTTTAACGTTTCATTTTGGTCACTAAACCATTGATTGATTGGCCGCCAAACCACATCAAACATCGATTTATACCATGGTGCTTCTTCAACCGCTCCTTTCGACAAGAGGGGTTGCTCGGCGATGATTTCATCTTGTATGTACCAGACTACTTTGCCGACTTCCTGGCCCTGGGCAATGGGTGCTTCAAGGTTGTCGTAGTGGATGCTGTATTCCACATTCTTTCTCTGTCTACGAGGAATGGTAACCTTGCCACCCGATGCAACTTCTACCTCTACCGTTGACGGACTACCGTACCAAACACGTAGGGGCATGAGTTGATCTTGGCTGAAGTTTGGTTCGATATCTTGATAGAAGCGGAAACCCCAGGTTAGAAGCTTCTTGCTTTCAGTACGTCGCGCGTTGGCACTGTCTGTACCGAGTACAACCGCGATCAAGCGTTGGCCATTTTGCTCTGCTGAAGAGACAAGACTATAACCGGCTTGCTTGGTGTAACCGGTTTTGACGCCATCGACATTGATAGTCGTATCCCACAGTAGGGCATTTCGATTACCTTGCTTTATTTTGCCAAAGGTAAAAGACTTTTCTTTGAACAGTAAGTACATGTCAGGCAAATCAGTAATTAATGCTTTGGTTAGCAATGCCATATCATAGGCTGTCGTTTGCTGTTCAGAGGAATCAAGTCCATGCGGGTTAGTAAAGTAGGTGTCCTGCATACCTACTTTTTCCGCGTACTTGTTCATCATTTCAATGAATGCAGATTGATGGCCAGCCACATGTTCGGCGAGAGCAACAGTGGCATCATTACCTGATGAGATAATGACGCCCCGGTTGAGATCATCGACGGTGACCTGATCGCCTACATTGAGGAACATTTTTGATGAGCCGGGGAATTTCTTGCCCCATGCATTTTCACTGACGACGACCATATCATTTGCAGCAATATGACCCGTTCGAATTTCTTGACCAACCACATAACTGGTCATGATTTTAACTAAGCTGGCAGGGGCATGTGGTGCATTGATGTTCTCGCCGGCGATAACCTGGCCGGTATCGTAACTCATCAATATCCAAGACTGGGCGGCAACTTCAGGTGGAGAGGGAAGATAATCGGCATAACTGTGAGAGGCGACTATTAATGAAAAGGCACTCAATGCCAGTCTGCGGCAAGCTTTCGCTATGGAAGGAAGTGTCATTGGATAAACCCCGTTTCTGCTGCATAGTTGCACTTTTCAGCATAGTAAAAATCTACAGATACGAACTATTTTGATTCATTCCATACGAGGTTTTTATGTAATGTCTCATCGCTGAGACTTCGTAATTCTGTTTTACACCAACACATTAGAGTGTAAATCTCAGTGAGAGGCTCTGATTACTGAACCCAACGATAAGTTTTGGTGGTTTATTGACTGCATAAAATGCACATGGTCATTGATTAGGTGCTGACTTTCTTCTTGCCATGATGATTTGGCTTGTTGCTGACAGAATTCCAGCATGCTGATGATCTGTAACTCGAGTTTCTTAATACACCAACGTTTAACTGCTTCATCTTGCTCAGGTGCAATCGCGAGTGTTTGAATTTTACTGTAGCAAAACTGTTTGTATCGAAAAGCAAGATTGCTATCACCAGATTGTTGGTAGAAGTGCTCCAATCGCTGGCAGAGTTCAACCCAATATGCAATGGCTTCGTTTTGGCTGTCGGTAATGACGGGGCCAAACATGACTTGTGGCGCATCATTGAGTAGCTGGATTGCTGGGTGAATACCATTTATCGAGTTCAAATCTAATTTGCTGACTTTTTCCAGCCAACCATCAATGCTGTGATTCTTCTCAAGGTCGGTATTTTCAAGGTCACAGTTCTCAAAATCGTCGCTTTCAAGGTCAGCCATGTGATTGCGTCCTATTTTTTCTTCAAGACATCACTATCACTTTAGTAAAAAAGACGTAATGCACGAGTGGTGGCAAGGAAGTGCGATGGATTACATGCAAAATAATACTGAAATCTGACTCAACTCACGTATGTTTGTTTGATGTTAACTGTCTGTTGTAATATTTACTAACATATTGGATTGGTTCACGTAAATGTCTTCAAGGAATGTGTAGACTATCGCTAGATTAATCACTCAGGGAGTTGAGTCGCGAATGAAATGGTTACGAGGAAGTATGTTAATTGGGGGTGTTGCAGTAGCCCTAATGGCATCAAGCAGTGCTTTTGCTGCGGTATCGGGCACTGATCTAACCCAGTCTACAGTGGGTTATGCCTCATTGATTATTTTTGGTCTTGCCTATTGCCTAGTGATGGGGGAAGAATACCTTCAATTGAGAAAATCGAAGCCGGTGCTATTAGCCGCAGGCATTATTTGGCTGATGATAGGTTTTGTTTATCAACAGCAAGGGCAAATTGAACTGGCAAAATCGGCATTAGAGCACAACCTATTGGAATATGCTGAGTTATTGCTGTTCTTACTGGTTGCAATGACATATATCAGTGCGATGGAAGAGCGTCGTTTGTTCGACTCGTTACAAGCTTGGATGGTCAGTAAAGGTTTTAACTTCAGAAGCTTATTTTGGCTGACTGGTTTCTTGTCTTTCGTTATCTCACCCATCGCCGATAACCTAACAACAGCACTGTTGATGTGCGCAGTAGTAATGAAAGTTGGGGGGAGTAACCTTCGATTTATCAATATTGCCTGTATTAATATTGTTGTAGCGGCTAATGCAGGCGGGGCATTTAGCCCCTTTGGTGATATCACGACCTTGATGGTATGGCAGGCGGGCTTGGTGGCATTTACCCAGTTCCTCGATTTGTTTATTCCAGCATTGGTCAATTACCTTATCCCTGCGCTTATTATGTCGTTCTTTGTGCCTAAGACGCGACCTAATACGACCAGCGAGTATGTAGAATTGAAGCGAGGAGCAAGACGTATTGTGTTCCTATTCATCATGACAATTGCAACGGCTGTTAGTTTCCATGCCTGGGTCCATTTCCCTCCGGTGATTGGCATGATGATGGGTTTGGCTTACTTGCAGTTCTTCGGTTTCTACCTTCGTAAAACCCTACCGCGTTCACTAGAGAGGAAAACGGCACTGGCGATAGCGAACAACGACGAAGAAGCTTTGAAACGTATTGGTTCAGTAGTGCCGTTTGATGTCTTTAAGCGGGTATCGCATGCCGAGTGGGATACATTATTATTTTTCTATGGTGTCGTGATGTGCGTGGGTGGCTTGAGTTTATTAGGCTACCTCGGCTTGGTTTCTGAGGTCATGTATTCTCAATGGAATCCCGTCTGGGCTAATGTGATGGTCGGATTATTGTCCGCGATTGTCGATAATATTCCTGTGATGTTTGCCGTATTGACGATGCAGCCGGAACTGTCTTTGGGCAACTGGCTATTGGTGACTTTGACTGCCGGTGTCGGTGGTAGCTTACTGTCGATTGGTTCTGCAGCAGGTGTCGCCCTAATGGGGGCCGCACATGGTAAATATACTTTCTTTGGGCATTTGAAGTGGATGCCCGTAATTGCACTAGGATATGTGGCAAGCATCTTATGTCACTTATTGATAAACAATCATTTATTCTAAAAACAGTAGCCTAATTTTGCTCATGAAGTGGAGTGATTAAATATTGCACGAGGAAGCAAAAGATAGTAATTAGAAAGTGTGTAGAACATCACTAAAGAATAATGAAATGTAAGCCCAGCATTTGCTGGGCTTTTTTTTGGGTAATTGTCGTGCTTAACTATATATACCCAAGTTACATCTATCTTGAAGTAGCTTGGGTATATTATAAGCTGTAGTAGTCATAGGAATGGCGCATGAAGAAATATGGATGTTATGTAGTTGGCGCATTGACGCTTTGTTCGGGATCTCTTGCCCATGCAATGGACTTGGAAACCTTTTTTAGGGTGCCTAGTGTAAAATTAGGTGTCGCAAAAAGCACAGGTAATGTCGATATATCCAAGGACGGAGAGTTTAACGACATTCCGTTTAATTCATCAAATTTGGTCACACCCGTTATCTCCCTTATACAATCGCCGTATTTTTTCTCTGAAACGACCCGCTGGGGTTACCACACAGAGTTATCAGCAAGCTACTTTGATCTTGATTATGATGACGATGATGATGACCAATTTAATGGCGGGGATTATAAGGGGTATTCAGTTAGTTTTACGCCGGTGCTGTTTTACCAATGGGGCGATCGTAAACTCTGCTCAACGTGTAAAAGTTGGCGCATAGAGCTTGGTGCTGGTGTTCATTATCTCAATGCTGATGGGAAGTTAAAAAATGCGGATAATAGTCAAATTAAGTTTGACTCATCTGGCTTTGGATTCAACTCCCATCTAGGGACGGTGGTTAACTACAAGAAGTGGGAACTGGGACTGAGATTAGTTGCACCAACCAGAGTGGATGATGGTGACATCAAGGTAGAGCACGGCATCTCATCTGTCAGCCTTGGCTATCGGTTCTAGCAATACGTCACACTTAAACATTACTTTAACAATGGTTTATACAAGGCGCTTAATGGTATTAACATTAAGCGCCTTTACATTTAGGGAAGAGTTACACCCTCAAGCTCTGCTAATTAAGCTAGGGCAATATCCAGCTCTTTCAGGAAAGTATCAATATCGTCACCAGAAATATCAATATGGGTGACCAGTCGCATTGGGTTTCCAGGGGTGATAATGATGTCCTTTTCTTTTAGCTTTGCAGCCAGTGCCGGTTGGTCGATAGTTGGATCGACTTTGGCAAACACAATGTTGGTTTGGACAACATCGGTATTGACCTTAAAGCCGGGGACGCGATTAAGGCCTTCAGCTAGTGTTTTCGCGTTGGTATGATCATCAGCCAAACGATCGACGTGCTCAGTCAATGCGATTTTAGCAGCAGCGGCCAAGATGCCAGCCTGACGCATGCCGCCACCTAGCACTTTTCGCCAACGTCGGACACGTGAAATAAAGGCTTTGTCGCCGAGTACCAGAGAACCAATGGGTGCACCTAGTCCTTTAGACAGGCAAACTGTCATAGAGTCAAAGTACTGGCTAATTTCTTTGATATCGACTCCAAGAGCGACTGCCGCGTTATAGACCCGAGCGCCATCCAAGTGCAGCTTGAGGTTATGCTGGTTTACAAACTCTCTTGCTTGAGCCATATATGACAAAGGCAGTACCTTACCATTAATTGTATTCTCAAGGCTCAGAAGGCGGGTACGCGCGAAGTGCGCATCATCCGGCTTAATGGCAGCTGCGAGTTTAGTAAAAGGAATCGTACCATCCTTTTCGTTTTCAATAGGCTGAGGCTGTATTGAGCCGAGAACAGCTGCACCACCACCTTCAAACATATAGTTATGGGCCTGCTGGCCGCATAGGTATTCATCACCGCGTTCACAGTGTGCCATTAGCGATAATAAATTCGCTTGTGTACCAGAGCTGCAAAATAGAGCACTTTCAAAACCATGACGCTCTGCTGCCCATTGCTCTAGATCATTAACGGTAGGATCGTCACCATACACGTCATCACCAACCAGTGCATTGGCCATTGCATCACGCATGGCTTGTGTCGGGCGGGTGACGGTGTCAGAACGAAAATCTATCATGGCTACTTCCTTGGTTTATACAGTTTGCGTTTAACACTTTGCCAGAAACAAAACAAAGTGAATAGAAATCTATGCCATGATTTTGCTCGGATAGCGAAAATTTGATACCGAGCAAGAAAATGATTGAATAATTGTTATCCTTTCGTGAATTTTCATTTTCTGCCTGCTGGTTTAGCTAGACTTAAGATGAAGCAAGACTGGGGGCGTTGCTTTGCAGCGTTATTCAGCAATTTTACGTTGTAGGTTTGCTGGAGCGAAGATCCATGGCGTAGGTCAGATAGGAGGCTGTCATATGTTGGCTGAGCATAGGCATTTCATTTTACCTGGAGAATCAAGATTGCATGCGGATGTCACCGTAAGTCCGGTTGGCGAACTTGAAGTTAATATTCTTGAACAAAATAGCCATTTGAGTGGTGAATTTGATCAGCTCTATTTCTATTCGGAAGGTAAAAAAACGGAACTTGTTTGCAAAAGTCAGCAGCAAAAGGATGATGTGCAATGGCACTTGCCTTTGTCGAGTGCTGATGCACGAGAACTCGCCAAGTTGATAGAACTTGCTGAGGAAGAATATGAAATTTTGATGCGTGATCTATAGCGAGTTATCTACATTAGGTGTGACGACTTTTCTTTTAATCCTGCTTGGAAAGCAGGATTTTTTCTTGGCGTTTAATCCTGACTCAGTAGCAGGGTAATGGTCGCGATAATATGCTGATAGCGTTTAGGAAGAGGACGGTGTTGTTTCCTGAGTAAATACAACTCTTGTTTAACAGTGTTAGCTAGAGGGAGCGTTTTGATTTTATCTTGATAACTAAACTGACTAACCGCTTTTTCTGGCAATACAGTAAAGCCAAGTCCTTTTGAAACCGGTAGTAGGATTTGATTGAGCTGATTGATATAACCTGATTTTGTAATCTTGTTAAAGTCAAAATGACTATCAGTGAAATTTGCCATATGTACCTGTTGGAGATAGTGCTTTCCATCAGGGTGATTAATGAACCCAAACGAGTAGAGAGATTCTTTGTCTAACTTCTCGTCTGGATAGTTGGCAGGCACTACGAGGCAGAGCGCTTCTTGTCCTATTTCCGATTGTTCAAAATACGGATCATCCAATGAATGAGTAATGATCCCGATATCAAATTGGCTACTCTTGATCCCTTCTATGATCCTATGATTCGGTGCTGATTCTAGATGAATACTGATAGCAGGGTGGTTTTGTTGGTGATGAAGTAAGTGGGGGTAGAGAAACATAGCTAGCGAGCCCGAGCAAGCCACGTAGCATTCACCACTTAAAGGATCATCTGCCAATAGTTGTCCCAGTAATTGTTTTTCATCTTCTTGTCGTTTTACACCGTACTGGTAAAGCTGTTGACCCGCAGGTGTGAGTTCAAATCGTTTACCTACACGCTTGATAAGTGGTGTACCGGCCTGCTCTTCGAGCTTTTTGATGTGCTGGCTGACGCCCGGTTGGGTCATGAAGAGTTTTTCTGCAGTTTGTGTGAAGTGGCCGACTTCAACCAAGGTAATAAAAGTATGCAGCCATTGGGTATTTAGCATGGCAGATAATGAACTGTGAAAGATTAAGTTAGTTGATTAGTACCATTTGATTATCAAGCACGTCAAGCAGATACCCAGACAGGTATCTGCTTGACGTGTTAAGAAAGGGCTTTGATATTAGGTCAGAAATATAGCTTTAGTTATCTAGTGTTAATAAATCTATGAGGTCAGTGTTACAAGCGTTTGGTACCCATCTGGTAGACAGCGCATACCTCATTGTGATCGTTTAGCAACGTGATGTTGGCTTTATAGCCAGGTGATAGCAGGCCATACTGGTCGTCAATACCTGCGGCTTTTGCAGGGTATAAGCTAGCCATACGAAGGGCTTCTGCACGACTGAGTCCTACATGCTGAATGAGGTTTTTGACCCCTTCAATCATTGTGATAGCTGCACCTGCAATGGTTCCATCGGCGTAATGACACTTTCCGTCAGTGACATAGGCGATGGTCCCGGCCATGTTATATTCCGTCATGTCAGTACCCGCGGGGGCCACGGCGTCGGTAACCATAAATAGTTTTTCACCTAGTTGCTGGTGGGCAATCCGAACGGATGCATACGAAGAGTGAATACCATCGACGATAATGCCAGCATGGGGCTTTTTATCGAAAATATAGCCGACGGTACCAGGCTCACGGGAGCCGAGAGGAGTCATGGCATTATATAGATGCGTAGCCATTTTGAGGTTATTCTTGGCTGTTAGCTGGTGATAGTCGGCATTGGTGTGACCCAGTGAGACAGTGATTCCCGCATTATTGAGAATATCGATAACTTCCTGGGACGTGTTTTCCGGAGCAAGAGTAACCACGGAGATATGCTTGGCATTATCAGCTAAGTAGTGTGCCGTTAACTCATCCAGGATACGAATGTGGCTTTCGTCATGAGCGCCTTTTTTTTCTTTGCTAATAAATGGGCCTTCAAGGTGTAAACCGATGATGCCTTCGTTTTCATGATTCTCTATACCAGCAACCAGCTCTACTGCTTTGCACATTGTCTCATGCTTGCTGGTGATCAGCGTTGGTAAGTATTGTGTGGTACCACTCTGAATGTTGGTTTCATTCATTGTATCTAGCGTTTGCTTTGAAATATCGACATTTAGCATTACGCCACCACAGCCATTGAGCTGCAGGTCAATAAAACCCGCTGTTGCAGTCAGATTCTGACCATCATGCACCGTTTCCGGTAAGTTAGCATTGTCCATTGGAACGATGGCCTCAATGGTATCGCCATTTACAATAATTGCTTGGTTCTCAAGGATATCTTGGCCGTTAAAAACATTAATATTTGTGATAGCGTACATAGGCGTCCCAACTCTTGAAGCGGTATAGAATAAGTGAATGCGTAACCTGGCGAATAAGCAAATCTGTGTAAGATTGCTCTAACTTATTTTTGTTTAAAAAATAAGTTAGAGCAATGGATGGCGTTTGTCAATGCCCTGCGAGATATTAATGAGAGCTTATGCTCCATAATCTTCTGTTTTCGTAATCAAATGTTTGATTTATCCTTGTGGCGCATTCATAGGAGAGCATATGTCGCCTAAAACGATTTTTGCCAGCGTTGCATTGGTTATTGCGCTGGGTTCATTAGAGAAAAGTATTGTTACAACACCACTGCCAATTATTGGTGAAGAGTTAGGAGCCGGACAAGCCCTGACCTGGGTAGTCACCGCCTATTTGTTGGCAGCAACGGCGGTATTGCCCGTTTACGGGAAGTTGAGTGATATTTTTGGCAGGGTCAAGATGCTCAATATCAGCGTGGCATTGTTCTTGTTGGGCTCCGTTGCCTGCGCGATTGCCCAAGACTTGCCAACCTTGTTGGCGGCGAGGGTATTACAAGGCATTGGTGGTGGTGGTCTGATTGCGCTGGCATTCACGGTTATTGCAGACTGTATTCCAGCCCGTGAAGTCGGGAAGTACCAGGGCTATATCTCAGCAGTGTACGCTGCGTCGAGTATTGCAGGGCCGCTGTTGGGCGGATACTTCGCCGAACATCTCAGTTGGCGCTGGGTTTTCTGGATTAATCTACCTCTTGGTGCCGTGGCCTTGTGGATGATCAATACTAATCTCAAGCATTTGAGCAAAGGGCGGGATAGCCGCTTTGACTGGGCGGGTGCCGGTTTGTTGATGACCATTACCACATTGTTGCTGTTGTTGATGTCACCGGATATTGCGATCAGCCAAGCTAGCTTAATTATTGCAACAGTTGTTGTCATGATAATGTTCATGGTTGTAGAGAAGCGGGTATCCGATCCTATTCTTCCTGCACGTTTGTTTAACCTTCCCGGATATCTTATCAGTGTGTTGCTCATCATGTGTTCGCAGCTTCTGATGTTTGCGGTATTGGTGTATTTACCTCTGCAAATGCAATGGCAGCATGGCATGACGGCGTCAGCAAGTGGTCTTATCATGATGGTGTTTATGATGAGCATTACCAGTGGGGCATACCTAGGTGGTAAGCGAATAGCCAAAACGGGCTTGTATAAATCCCTGGTGGTTTTGGGCTTTGCGCTGTCCGTTGCTGCAGTTTTTCTCCTCTATCAAGGTTTGTTGATGACGGTTGCATTGGCATTTGCCGGATTGGGCTTGGGACTGACATTGCCGAGCTTGAATGTTGTGGTGCAGAATGTACTCCCTCCTCAGGATCGGGGGATAGGGCTTTCTATGTTTGGTTATGGCCGTGAATTCGGTGGTGCGATTGGTGTTGCATTTTGTGCAGCGCTATTTCATATCAAAGTACCTGTTCTTGTAGGTGAAGGAGGCACGGATGGCCTTGCCCAATTTGATTCAATCGCCCTGGGCCAAGGCTTTACTATGACCTATGGCGGTTTGGTGATTGTTGCTTTGGTTTCTTTGGTGGTGGCGATGGTATGTTTGAAAGCTCAGCCGCTGTCTAATGATGTCGCTAAGCCCAAGCGTTCCTATAAGCCAGAGCGGTCAAATAAGCCAGAGAGCTTAGACTAATCCCACCATTCATATCGATTTGATAGCCCTGTTGGCCTGCTAGCAGGGCTTTTTTGTGGACAAATTATTGCTGTCAGGCACAATACGCCGCCTTATGTTTTAAATATCGTCACATAGTGTGGCGACGAGGTGAGTCATGGCATGGTTTGAGTGGCCATTAATTCTTTCTAGTGTGTTAACCCAATTGGCAATTGGTGCATTTATTGTTCTAGGTATAGCGCTGTTTTCGGGCAAGCTGTGTTTCGGTCAAGCAGATAGACTTCATCGCACCATGCCTGTTTTATGGCTCATGCTATTTTGTGCACTCTTGCTGCGCGAGCTCAATTTGATGCTTGCGAACCCCGCTGATGGTTACAGCCTTGGTTTTGAAGCACTTATAGCTATCACATTTTTTGCCTCCGCTTTGATGTACTGGTTTGCTGAAAAAGCCTTGGTAGGCTCAGAGGCTTTTCGTAAATGCTGTTTGGCCCTAGCCGTTGTTGTAGGTACTGGCTATTTGCTTAATGGTTTGATGATGCGCAGTGAGCAATGGCTTGTCGCCTCGCACTTTTTGGCAACAACACTATGCGGGGGGACGCTACTTGCCCATGCCTGCCTTATCAGAGCTAAGCACAAAGTCGTTGAGTTTGATCGGGTTTTCCCCCTTGCCGGCGCAGTTACCGCAATGATTTGTTTGCTGACAGGTTTGCCGCAGCTAGGGGAGCTATCGAGTCAAATTGAAACGGGTGGGGCAATCATGCCTTTCATTGCTCAAGTGGTGAGTCTGGGCTTATTGCTGGCAGCCGTGGGGGTTTGGTATATGCCTATTGTTACAAAGAGCAAGCCTGTTATGAGTGTAATGACTTTTGCGTTGGCTTTGATTGGTTTCTCGTCATATTTTGCCGGGGTTGGTTATTAGCGAGCCAAAAAGAAAATCGCGATGTCATTATTTACACTGGCATCGCGGTTTTTGTATTTACAAGCTAAGTAGCTATTTCACAACGCTGAGAATTTCCCTAAATCGCTCACCTTCGGCAACTTCCTGAAGTTCAAAAATCAGCATTTCAGCAGTCGTCAAAGACGCACCAAATTGTTGCATCTTCTGTAGGGCGACCTGTTTATTCGTTGGGTTGCGTGACGATACAGCATCGGCAACAACCTCGACATGATAATCTGCTTCAAGTAGTTGGCGAACCGTTTGGTAAACACAAATATGGGCTTCGATACCGACGACAACAACGTTCTTACAGCCTGATGCTGCTAATGCTTCGACAAATTTAGGTTCGCGATAACAGCTAAAGCTATTTTTTGCGATTGGGGTGTGATCATGGAGATGATCTGAAATCTGTGGAATCGTTGGTCCTAGCTTATGTGGAATTTGTTCAACCCAGATAATCGGGATATCCAGAATCTTGGCGCCTTTGACAACGGTTTCCAAACTTTTGAAAAGCGTTTCTTTGTTATCCATAATTTGAGCCAGTTTACCCTGGACATCAACTATCACAAGTGCTGTATCGTTTGTTGTAAGCATATGAATATCCACTCATTAGTTAAGCTTTTACCATATAGGAATTTCTGCGAGATTGAAAAGGCCACCTTCGCAAAATTCCTATTCACGTTGTTTAAAGCCTGAATATTCAATACCTGCAAGCTTGGCCATGTCACTATTCCAAGTGGCTAAATCATCTTGGTTGAACTGGTTGAGATGATGATGACCGCAGGCTCTGGCCATTACTTGCATTAATTCCGTTGATGCAGTTAAGAAGTTAGCAAGCTTGGTAGCGGCAATGTTGGGGTCGAGCTTTTTACGAAGCTCTGGGTTCTGGGTGGCAATACCGGCAGGGCAGTTGTTGGTATTACAGATCCGCGCGCCAACGCAGCCTATTGCCTGCATGGCGCTATTCGCTAGAGCAATACCATCAGCGCCAAGGGCCAAGGCTTTGATAAAATCTGTCGGTGTACGCAAACCACCCGTAATGATGAGTGTTACGTCGCCAGTCATGCCTTGTTTGTCGAGGAAATATCGAGCCCGGGCTAAGGCGGGAATGGTAGGCACACTGATATGATCGCGGAAAATTTCAGGTGCGGCACCGGTACCGCCACCGCGACCATCGAGAATGATGTAATCAGCACCTGCTTCTAGTGCAAATCCCATATCTCGTTCAATATGGTTTGCACTGAGCTTAAACCCAATAGGGATCCCGCCAGTGATCACTCTTACATTTTCAGCAAATGCTGCAAAGTCACGGGGAGTTTTGAGATCTTTAAATGTAGGCGGGGAGATTGCATCCGTCCCTTCTTCTAGGCATCGGGTCTTGGCTATTTTACCGGTATTTTTAATCGCAGGGAGGTGACCGCCTGTGCCGGTTTTTGCACCTTGTCCGCCTTTGAAGTGAAAGGCTTGGATTTTCTTCAATAAGCCTTCGTGATAGCCGAACATAGCGCTGGCAAGCTCATAGAAGTACCTGCTGTTGGCTTGCTGCTCCTCTGCGAGCATGCCACCTTCGCCTGAGCAAATCCCAGTGCCAACTTTCTCAGCCCCCATTGCCAGCGCTGTTTTGGCTTCTTCTGACAGTGCACCGAAACTCATGTCCGACACGAAAAGTGGCATACTTAATACCAGTGGCTTTTTCGCTTTGGGACCAATGACTAGCTCTGTGCCCACCTTGGCATCTTCCATCAGTGGTTTACTGGCCATTTGTGCCACCATGATCTGTATATCATCCCAATCAGGCAGTTTATATCTAGGTACCCCCATGGCGGTCATCGCGCCGTGATGGCCAAGATTAGTTAAGCCTTCTCGGGCGAGTTGATGGATGTATTCGACGGTGGGTTCTTCTTTGGTCGCTATGGCAGGAGGTAGTTCATCAGCACTGGATCTAACGCCGGGGCCCTCTTGCCCAATGTCAGTATCTCCGAATTGCTGGTGGGTTCCATCGCAAAAAGGGGCGTTCCCAGTATGCTTGCAAGCACAAAGGAAAGCATCGCCATCTTTCTCCGCTTTGAAGCTCATAGGCTTAAAATCAGTGGTTTGATGAGAACCATCACAGAATGGCTGCTTTGAAGAACGTCCACAGGTGCAGAAGTAATAGGTTTGACCTTTTTCCAGGTTAACTTTGCTCGGCTTGATATTAGCAACCACGGGCTTACTCATCTAACGCTCCAACAAATATAGGCACAAGGATGCTCAAAGTATGGGAGACGATAGGCATATTTGCATAATTGGCAATGGTGCGGAAAATGTTCTATCAATTGGAAATACACGATAGCTTTGCTTAAATCGAATAGGGGATTTAATCTTTTGTAACGGTCAGCTACTTTACAGTTGACGCATTTCACGGAACAATGCAGATGTTTACGTTTAGAGAACTTTGTAAAATATTATGACGGAAAAGAAAGCTAGCCCTTTTAACGATTTGATTTTTAATGTCATCGTGCCTTCAGTTGTACTAATGAAGCTCAGTGGTGATGAATACCTTGGCTCTGTTGGCGCACTTTTAGTTGCTTTGGCTTTTCCGGTTGTACTGGGTGGCTATGAGCTGATTAAGTACAAAAAGTTTAACTTTATCTCGTTGTTAGGTTTTGTCAGTGTGTTGCTGACTGGCGGTATCGGCCTTTTGCAACTTGACCCGAAATGGTTAGCAGTGAAAGAAGCGTTGATCCCAGGCCTTATCGGTATCGGTGTGTTTGCTTCAACATTCACTAAATACCCAGTTGTTAGCAAGATGCTGTTTAACGAAACGGTTTTGAATCTCCCTCTTATCAATCAAAAGCTGCATGAGTTCGGCCGAAAGAGTGACTTTGACCGCCGTTTACTGACTTCAAACTACTTGTTTGCAGGAACCTTCGTTTTTTCATCTGTGATGAACTACGTGTTGGCTAAGATGATTGTGACAAGCCCTGCAGGTACTCAGGCCTTCAATGAAGAGTTGGGGCGTTTGACCTTGGTAAGCTATCCGGCGATTGCTATTCCATCAATGCTGATGATGATGGGCATTTTCTTCTATATGTGGCGTCAGATACGTCAGATGACGCAGCTAGAAACTGCAGAAATTCTCAAGACTGAACAAGAATAGCAGTCAGTTTTGGATAGAAAGCCAGCACATCTGCTGGCTTTTTTGTACCTGAATAAATCCCAAGTTGGTTGCAAAGCAAGAGACGTGTATAGTTCAGGCCAATCGCTTTTACGTATATTGCTGTATGTAAGGGCAAGATAGATTTAGTCGTGCTGCAATGGCAGCATTGAATGATGAGGTAGTCCATGGCTCGCACAGCGCATGCTTTACATATCTTGGTGAAACACAAAGAACTGGCTGAGGATATTCTTCAGCAACTGAAGAAAGGTGCCAAATTTCAGGCTTTAGCGAAGAAGCACTCAACGTGTCCATCTGGTAAGAAGGGCGGGGACTTGGGCGAATTCCGTAAAGGCCAGATGGTGCCGCAGTTCGATAAAGCCGTTTTTTCGAATAAAGCGATCAGCACCAGTGAAGCACTTAAGTTGAAGTCGCCTGAGCTTCGAGGCGTGATCCCAGAAGTCGTAAAGACTAAATTTGGTTGGCATGTCATCAAGGTGCTGTACACAGTTTAGTGCAGTGTTTAGTTGAAAAAAGGCGCATTGTGCGCCTTTTTTGTGGCTTGTCAGTTATCTGATTGGCGAGGAAACTCAATGACTGCAGCTTTACTTTGACGAGTGTCTGACCATCTTAAAATAGCCGAATAGTAATACCGAACGAGAGTGATCCAAAGAGCCGTTATAATACAGCCTGCTAACACCAAGCTTCCCTCAACTAGTGTTGCTGGCGATTGGATTAAGATCACAGAGAGGAGCAAACCTACAGTGATGAGACCGAATAAAGGTTTGAACGTAAGCTCAAAGAAAGTCCTAAGATGGTAGAAAAAAAGATATATACCTTGTTTTATATGCATTAATTTTCCCCTTCCTTGAATAACACTGGCCACCTGTAGTTTTGTTAACATAGTATTTACATTTTGCATTCACTGCAATAGTGTTATCACTCACTATATTCGGTAGAAGAAGGTAGCGATTGTGCAGATAAAGGGTTGGGGCACTTGGTATCAAGTAGTCTTAATGTTCTATCGTGCAGTGTGACATCTTTAGCAATGTCTGGATACAGCTGACGAAAATACTCCAGACATAATGTGGACGCGTTGATAGTGGCCATCATCTCATCTTGTGACCTTGTCACTTTATCTAGATCATTAGATGCTTGTGCACCATTAAGTTGACGTAGAGATTTTTCAGCCTGTTGGTAGGGTACCTCAAGGCAGAAACAGATTTCATCGGCAGCTTTTTCGAGCTGGCTGTTAGCCTGTGAGTGCATTGACAAGAGTCCGAGAAGAAATAGCACATTAGTATCGCTTATCATACAACCTCCTCTCAGAGTGACCTGGTAATTATATACCAACTTGAAAAATGGTGTTCAGGGGCAGGCTGGCTTGTTTTCAAAAACAATTGACAGCTTAGAGCATTTATCTCCGAGGATGAATCGGTTGAAAACATTGTCATTACTTCCTTCTTTGATAAACCAATGGAATCCATAGCCTTCAGATAGCCACAGCTGGAGGTGGGGTTGGCGGTAAAGCAGGTAGCTAATGTATTGTTCAACATCTACATAAAAATCATTTGTCAGTGTCTCTAGCGGGCCGGGTGGTTTTATACCGAGTTTGGCTTTATCTGCTGAGCTAAGTACCCAATAGAAGTACTCTGGGTAATTGGTTACTGTAATGAGGAAGGGCATTTTACTTTCAGATTCCATAATTGCACGTCCGCCACGGAAAGAGGCTGCAATGTATTCACTTTGATCGCTATTAGGACGGTAGTTAATTGAGGTAAATAGCCAAGTGGAATCGTCAACTTGATTAACGAAGTGGTGTGATAGGTTCGTAGTAAAGTAACCATCTTCAAGGAATATATTATAGGACTTAACACCAGATTGCATGGTGGTATTATCCTTTAGTACATTCATTGCCGCCAATGGTGGTACCTGTGGGAGGTATTTATCAAGTAGCTCCCATAATGTACTGAGCTCCGAGTGTTTGAAGCTAATCGCGTGTGCTGTATCAATATCACAGCCATCTGGTGTTTTAGTGCAAATGGCAATAGAAAACTCGTCATCAAGTTTGTGGATGAACATTAGCTTATTATCTAGATTGGCTGGCTTGAAAAAAAGTTCATTGGCTTGCAGCAAGTAATCAAAGTCATCTTGTTTCATTGACAAAAAGATAATGGTGTTGTTTTTGTTGTCATTTATCAGCTTGTACTTATATTCAGTTGGCCAGTTTGTATAGAGCAAAGCAGCCAATACGCCAAAGGCGGCAATGATTAATCCCGTGATCAGATAACGCTTGTTATGTAAATACGTTTTCTTTCTAACTGGCTTTGGAATATCTGTAATGCCGCAAAGCTCTTCATTCGACACAAATCGCTGGATTTTAATTTGATAACCTAAGCGAGGAACTAATTCAATGACTTGACCAACTTCTTTTTCTTTGAGTTTAATTCGCAAAGTCCGAATGGTTTGAAAAAGGGAAGTCTCGGCCACCTCTTTTCTTACCCAGCCCGCAGAGAGTAATTCTTTTTTGCTGACCATGTTCGGTGCCTCAATGATCAGTTTGTAGAGAACACCTTTTTCTGCTCTATTTAGAGAAATACTACCAACCGTTGTGAATAGCGTTTTTTTTTCGCAGTCAAAGAAATAATTCTCTGAAATTTGTGCTATGTGAGCCGTAGCTTTAACTTTCTCAGACATGAAGTGCACTCAGTGTCATAGTTGTCTAAATAAAAGGAATATTAAAAAGTAAATATTGATATAAGTCTCTATTTATTTGGGTGATTTTGCCACACATCAAGATTTGCGACCACTTAAAAAAACATAACTGTACTCATCAAAAAGACAAAATCCCTCAAAGATAAAAAGTTTTAATATCAAAAAAAAGAGAAGTGTTTATTTTTTGCGACTAAAGGTTAGTTCCTACTTCCCGCCGCCATCCGCTAACTACACTGAAATCATAGCCACAGAGCAGTAAAGAAAACAAAGTGGCATGAAATTTTTTGGGGGCAAAATATGTTTGCGTCAGTCAATAGGGCACCATCCAGCCTGCCCGTCATTTACATTGTACTCGTAGTAGCGTCAGGAAGCGCCATTGGCTCGGATTTTTTTGATGGAACAATTACCAAAAAGCTATCTGCTGAAGTCGATACGGCAATGGCTGAAATCAAAGGTATGGCTAGCCACGTACGTGGTGATAAGGTTGATAAAAAGTACCGATCTTTAAATAATTACGCCACGTCACCGGGTGTCAGGCATTCGGTCTCTAGTAATCGCAATTCATCCACTTATGTTCCTTTATACAGTAATGATCCGCTTTCTGGTTACGCACCACCTGGTTTGCCTGAACAATCATTATCTGATTCTGGAGTATTCGGAAAAGGAGATCACTCACAGCTAGCCGGTTATATCCGTGTCGATAATACTATACTCGGTGATAATGCCTCGTTTAATAAATCGTCTGAGCAAGAACACAGCGGCTATTCGTTGACCTTGGGTGGCGATTACCTATTCCAAAACCAATATCTTTTTGGTTTAACTCTTGGATTGCCGTTCTACAAACCCATGGCTGAGGGAAGTGATACCGAAATCGATGGGCTGATTGCATCAGGGTATTTCACCTATTTTCAGGACTCATGGTTTGTGGACTTCAATGCCAGCTATGCGGTGATGGATAATGACATCGAACGTCAAGTAACGTTATACACTGATCCTGTGATCAACAATGCTAATGAAGCAGATTCAGATATCTGGGTGTTTTCAGTAGGAACAGGTTACATCTTTGACTACAACTACCTGCACCTGGCATTTGAAAGTAGTTTGCAATACACGCTGTCTGATACCGATCGTTATGAAGAGAGGTTAGCGCTCAGCAATTCGAGTTATCTTTTCTCCAAGATTGAAGATGTTGACGCGCTGGAATCTACTATGTTGATCACCGGAATGAGCATTTCTCATCCTTTCCGGACACCGTTCGGCGTTTTCCAGCCCTATGCAAAAGGTTATCTACATTATGATATCGCTAGTGGCAAAGAGCGGATAATATCCCAATTAAAATCCAACTATTCAGGCAGTATCTTACCCATTGTTGTTGAGTCTAATGATGATGTATATGGACGGGTGCATTTGGGGATATCTGGTGCACTGAGCAAGGATTGGTATGGGTATGCAGAAGCTAGCCAACTGGTGTGGCATGATGACTTATCGGCTTATACCATCTCTGTCGGGTTGAGTATGGCGTTGGATTAGAAAACAAAATTACGTGAAATACTATCCACCCGGCGCTTGCCGGGTTTTCTTCGTCTAAGCTGATATTTTTTTAATTTCAATGCATTACAAATGGTAAGCCTAATAGTGTAGTGTGACTCTCCGCATATTATGCAGGCTATACAAACAGTGACATTAAGCCAAGATGTTATGAACTGTTGTTAATAAACTACATTTTGGTGCTTTTGATCACAGAATGCAGAGCCTGAGATTCAGTATTGTTCACGTCATAATTAAAACTCAAATTTTATACTTCCCCCCATAAAATTATGAGTATAAAGGGAAAAATCTCGTGAACTTTAAATTATCAACGGTTGCCAAGGCCGTCATACCGCTGTGCTCTACGTTTATGTTCATTGGCTTAAGCAGTCACAGTATCGCATCCGAAGATGTAAAATTTGATACGACTAAGCCACCGAAGATCAAAATTAAGCTACCTAAGACAGATGGACCTACCGCATTTCTGCCTGAAAGTGGTTCAGTCGAGGAGCCGATTCAAGCCGGAGATAATGAAGCCGTTATTTATATGGTTGCCAGAAACGGTGAGAGTAATTCACTGGGTAATTATAGTGGTTACAGTCTTCATGTCTGGAATGACGGTAATTGCGACCGCGCAGCAGAAGTCAATTCAGGCTGGGGTGACGCATCAATTACACCGGATGGCGAAGATGAGTTTGGTCCTTACTGGAAAATGCCGCTAAAAGATGGCAATACAGAATGTATCAACTTCATTATTCGGGATGAACATTTGAGCAATATGTCGGGTAGTGATGCAAAGATTGATTTTGTTGAAATTCCCGATAGAACTGCTTCCTATGTAACAGGGAGCCCGACAGCTTATGATGAGCGTGGTGATGCTTACGTTAAGCTGTTCGGCGTCGCTAATGCTGAAGCGCATTTAGTTGAGGGGCACACTCTGATTTGGGATGGTGCAGATTCTGCTGATGAAGTCAGGCTGTATGTAGAACTAGACGGTGGTTTTTCACCTGATAGCGACAATGAATATAATGCTGACTACATCGTACTCAAACCAACAGTGCTGAGTGCTGAAGTCAAAGCTCAATTCCCACACCTTGCTGACAAGCAAGCCTATTCGATCGATAAAAAGGTCGACATGCGTCCAGTGATAAAAGCGGAATTGGCCGCGCTAGCTGTCGATGAAACAGGCTTAGTGCTAAATGGTACTAAAGTCCAACCCGCAGGTGCATTTGACCAGTTGTTTGCAAAGCATGCTCAGAAAGTCGACTTTGGTGCCACAGTAAAAGGTCGCCATACTACGTTTAATGTTTGGGCACCTTCGGCTCAAAATGTTGTTGCCGTTCTGTTTGATAGCAACAAAGAAGAAATCGGCCGACTTCAGATGAAATATAAAGAGAAGTCTGGTGTTTGGTCACTCAAAACAAACAAGGCGCCAAGCGGTACGTATTTCCGATACCTTGTTGATGTTTTCCATCCGGTATCCGGCAAGGTAGAAAGTTATCAAGTTACAGATCCTTATTCACTGAGCTTATCGATGAATTCGGAGTTTAGTCAGGTCATTGATCTTGATGATCCTGCTCTGAAACCTAAAGGTTGGGATGATCTGCAACGGCCGATTGATCAGTCTAACCCAGCACAATTTGTGATTTATGAATCGCATGTCCGTGATTTTTCAGCGCAAGATGAATCAACAGCAGATAACGCCCGTGGTAAGTTTGTTGCGTTTACCCAGCAAGATTCAGTTCCAGTCCAGCATTTGAAATCTTTGAGTGAAAATGGGGTTACTCATTTGCACCTATTGCCAATCTTCGACATCGCTACCATTAACGAAGATCCCAACCAGGTAGCAAACATCGAAGACTCCTTTGCCAAACTATGTGATGTCAACATTGACGTGAAAACGTCGAAATTCAGTGGTTACTGTTCAAGCGACATGAAGATTGCTGAAGTATTGGCAGAGGTTAAACAGGACGATTCTCCAGAGAACCCTGTGGTACAGGAGCTAAACCGCTATGTATCCGATGTCGATAGCTTTAACTGGGGTTACGACCCATTCCATTACACAGTGCCAGAAGGGTCTTACTCGACTAACCCGGATGGTCCGCAGCGCATACTTGAATTGCGTGAAGCCGTTATGTCAATCAAGAATGACATTGGTATGAATGTGGTGATGGATGTGGTTTATAACCATACCAACTCAGCGGGGCCTGAAGCACGCACCTCAGTACTTGATAAGCTTGTGCCTTGGTATTACCAACGTTTGAATCCTGTAACTGGCAATGTTGAAAATTCTACCTGCTGTTCAAATACCGCTCCTGAGCGAGCTATGTTCGAGAAGATGATCAGTGATTCGCTGGTGGTGTGGTCGCGCGATTATAAAATCGACTCATTCCGGTTCGACTTGATGGGTCATCATCCATTGGATCAGATGCAGCGTTCTTTGCTCGAAGTCCAGAAGGTTGATCCGAATACTTACTTCTACGGTGAAGGCTGGAACTTCGGCGAAGTAGAAAATGATGCATTGTTTGTCCAAGCGACCCAACCGAACCTCGGCGGTACAGGTATCGGTAGTTTTTCTGACCGCTTGCGTGATGCGGTTCGAGGCGGTAGCCCGTTTGACAGCAAAGAGGGTATTCGCAAAACCCAAGGGTTTGGTAACGGCGCTTATGTTCAGAAAAATGAAATCAGCGAAGTGACTAAAGAAGATGCGTTCCATTTAGCAGATCTAACTCGTCTAGGAATGGCCGGTAACCTGAAAGATTTCAAGATGATTGATTCGACAGGGGCTGTTATCACCGGAGAGCAGCTGGATTACAACGGCGCACCTGCAGGCTATGCCGTTGATCCAACGGAAATACAGAATTACGTGTCTAAGCACGATAACCAAACGCTGTGGGACAATAACCAATACAAAATTGGTTACGCTGTGACAACAGAAGAGCGTGTGCGCATGCAGGCTGTCTCGTTAGCGACTGCAATGCTGGGTCAAGGCATGCCATTTACCCACATGGGTTCTGAATTGCTGCGTTCGAAATCAATGCAGCGTGACTCTTATGATTCTGGTGACTGGTATAACTTAGTCGACTTTACCCTCAATGATAACAATTGGGATAAAGGCTTACCTCGTAAAGACAAGGATGGTGATAACTACGAACTGATTGAGCAGGTGATTACCTCTGCTGGAGATAATGCTCAGCCAAGTCATGAAGATATGGCCAATATGGTTGAATACTTCAAAGAGCTGGCACTGCTCCGAAAATCATACCCAATGATTTCATTGGGTACTGGTGAGGAAGTGAAAAACCGTGTTGATTTCCACAATACAGGGAGCTCACAAACGCCAGGCTTGATTGTTATGTCTATTGATAACGGTGTTGCTTCTGGTGCTGATCTTGATAGCAAGCTTGATGGGCTAGTGGTTGTGATTAATGCTTCACCGGCTGAGCAAGAAATCAATTTGGCAAAAGAGCTGACGCTAAGCCCATACCATACTTCGGACTTAAGCTCTGATGTGACTGATGGCGATATTGCGAAGGTACCAGCTTGGACACCTGCAGTGTTTGAAATTAAACGAGAAAACGGTGTTCGTGGAACAGGTATCCCTGTAGCCGCAAAATAATAAATATTTAAATGTTAATCTAAGGCCCTCTTTTTAGAGGGCTTTTTTTCTTATATTCGTATGGCTAATGACTTTAAGTACAAAGATAAACACATTGTTCATCATTGGTTCATTTTCGCTGCTATACACTGCAAAGCATGAAAGTACGATAGAAAAGAAGGTTAGCGATGAAAAATACACTTACCAGCATTTTTGCTTTAGTACTGGGTTTCTTTACTGTGACATTCGCGGCTGTCATGGGGCTATTCATCGGATTGGGTACACTGATTGCGAGACCGTTTATCAGAAAGAAAATCAACGCTGCTTATGAAGAAGCGTTGAAACAACAGGGATATACCCAGCAGGACTTCAGTCAGGCACAAAGCGGTTCGACTATTGACGGCGAATATGAGGACATTACCCACGAAGCACCTCATGGCTCGAAGCAGTCAATTGCTTGAAATAAATCGGCTTGAAATAAATCAGATTAGAAGAACGCCAGCTTATGAAGCTGGCGTTTTTTATGAGCGCTATTTTTCGTTATATCAAGGACACTTCTTTTGAGGGCGCTATATTTCTAGGTTATTTTTATCAAGGTCTTTGCTTTCAAGGTCTATGGTGACTTTTGACGCAGGCGAGAAAGTCGGCTACGTCCTTTTCATTGGCGTTAAACCGATACTTCTTTTCATTACCGCGTAACTCAAAGTGGCCATTATCTTCTTTAATCAAGGTTGCGAAGACATCGAAGGCTTGTTTGTCACTGGTACCTCCCAACATGACAAACCTTCCCACAGTATGTTTATTGCCGTTGTTACGCCAGTTGGTGGTGAAGACTTCAACAGGGCTGCCAGAGCGATAGTAGTGGATGTTCTCAAAACCCGTAGGGTGTTTGATATCTGTTTTCAGATCGACATAGCGATGACGCATCGTGTTATTGGTTATAACGGCTATCTGCAAATCAGGGGTGAAGGTATTTTGCTGGCTTTTGGTAAGGTGGTACATATCAAGGCGGCACATGCCTTCATTGTTGAGTGTTCCACTGGTAGGTTGGATCTTGGCACTGACTCCAGCACTAGCTAGGATTGAAATAAGCAAAAAAGCGAATGTGAGATGCTTCATACAACTGCCCCTGAAAACGTCTTTTCAAAGCATAGTGATTCATACTCTTTGCCCCCTGTCTTAATTTAGCTACAAACATAAAAATCTTTCTATCTTCATTCAAGGGTTGTAAATCTTGGTCTTCACCATTCTTCGGTATTGGCTCGGGCTCATGCTGAAGTGTTGCTGGAAACGAGTCGAAAAGTGGTATGCATCTTTGTATCCAACTTGTTCGGCAACCTCTTGTACCGACATGCCAAAATCTCGCAGCAATTGCTGAGCTGCATCCATTCTTAATCGCTGAAGGTGTTGATGCGGTGTTTCACCGACTTGGTCTTTAAATTTGCGATTGAATGTTCGCAGCGGAACACCACATTGATCAGCGATACTTTGTGCAGTGATTGGGCTGGTGAGGTTTCGCTTCATCCAATCTTGCGCAAGGGCTATCGACTCGTCGAACTGTAGTTGTCCGCCAATCTGATAAAACGGTTGCTGTGTGGATTTAGAAATTTCATGACCAAAATGGGTTTCAATAGTTTGCGCTGTTTTTTGGCCGAAATACTCAGTGATCAGGTAGAGGATCATTTCCGATTGTGAGTTGATACTGGTTGTACAGTAAATACCGTCGGCTGCGGTAATCGAAGCCTGGCGGTTTAAAATCACCTTAGGGTAGCGATTTGCAAAGGTATCAAAGAAGTACCAGTGAGTTGTCGCTACTTGTCCGTTGAGTAATCCCGTTTCAGCTAACCAGGCCACACCGGTGCCAGTAGCAACCAACTTGGCACCTTTTTGATATTGAGCTTTCAGCCAGGGAATGATCTCTGGCGATCGGCGAATAGACTGCTGTGGATTTCCCCACATTGGAGGCAGGATCAATATATCGAAGGTGTGCAGATCGTCATCATAAGTAATATCAGGCTGAAGTTTGAGCCCTGCCGTGACTTTGGTGGGTTCTAACCTAGGTGCAATGAGCTTGATTGAAAATGGCTGATCTCGCTGTTGTCTTCGAGATCGTAGACTCGCCGCAGAGCTAAGCATCTCGGCTGCTAGGGAGATACCTGTTATTAAAGCTCGTTCGTAGAGGAGAAATCCAATTTTCATTTTTATCAGGGGCCTATCAAACAAATAAATAGTGATGATTTGGCTAAGCTTAATATTATTTGGCATTTATGTCAGATAAATTGGCATAAATGGCAGGTGAATGAACAGTGTAAATTGGTAATCTATGTGCTCTTCAATTTTGAGAGCAGGTTCAGGATGTCAAAATTACCGCTAATTGTAGGCTTCGGTGGTATCAATGCCGCTGGTCGTAGTTCGGGTTTTCATAGCTATAAGCGCATGGTTTCAGATGTGCTTACCGACCAAGATATGGCGACTACTTGGCAGGACCTTGCGAACCGTATGGGGCTTTCTGAAGGTTCAGCATTCGATCCAGAAATTATCGAGGCAATTAAAGCGGGTACGTTGGTTAGACGTATTGAATCGTTTGACCCTGATAGCTTGCGCTATCAATACAAAGCGGCGCTAAATGGCGGCCAAGAAACGATCTCGTTCACGTTACGCAAGTCAAAATTGCCAACACGCATTCCTGAAAACTGGCAAGTGGAAGAGCAGGGTAGCAAAGTAACGATCACGGTAACGGGTGAGCTGAATGCTTTGCTTGAAGATCGTGTTTCATTTCCGGTTACCAGTGGTGGCAACATTCCTCGTGGTTTTGACCCAGCTCAGCTTTATAACTCCCGTTTTCATCCCCGTGGCCTGACTCTAACGGTTTATGGCGCGTCAGATGCGCTGAACTCACTGGGTATGGATTGGGATGAAGTGCTCAAGCATATCAAACCGGATCAAGTTTCTGTCTATGCGGGTAGTGCGTTAGCGCAGGTGGATGATAACTCATTGTCTGGCATGTTAGCTGCACCTTTGACTGGCGGCCGTGTCAGTTCAAAAATGATGGCTTTATCGCTTGCGGAAATGCCAGCTGACTTCATCAATGGGTATGTGATAAACAGCATTGGTACCACGGGTACGAGCATGGGGGCCTGTGCCACATTCTTGTATAACCTGCGTCAAGGCATGCTGGATATTCAGCAAGGTAAGTCGCGAGTGGCTATTGTTGGTAATGCTGAAGCACCAGTAGTTGCTGAGATCATGGAAGGTTTCCGTGTGATGGGCGCATTGGCTGAAGATGCCCAGCTTAAGGCTTTGGATAACAGTGATACTGTTGATAATCGACGTGCTTGCAGACCTTTTTCTTCGAATGCAGGTTTCACCATGGCAGAATCAGCCCAGTTTGTGGTGCTGATGGATGATGAACTGGCACTCGAGCTTGGTGCAAGTATTTATGGTTCAGTAGCAGATGTGTTCATCAATGCTGATGCCAATAAAAAATCAATCTCTGCTCCGGGTGTGGGTAACTATGTCACTGTCGCCAAAGCAGCGGCATTAGCTAAAGCGATCCTTGGCCCTGATGGTGTTAAGCAGACTTATGTGCAGGCGCACGGTACAGGTACTCCACAGAACCGAGTTACTGAAAGCCATATCCTGAATGAAGTCGCGAAGACGTTCAGCATCGATAGTTGGCCAGTGACAGCGATTAAGTCATATGTTGGTCATTCAATGAGCTCTGCACCTGGTGATCAGCTGATAGCATCGTTAGGCGTATGGCAATACGGCTGGATCCCGGGGATCAAAACGATCGACCATGTTGCTGAAGATGTACACCAGTCGAATTTGAACATACTGACTGATCACCATTTCGCAGGTGAACATGGCGAGGACTATAAAGCAGTGATCCTTAATGCCAAAGGCTTTGGTGGCAACAACGCTTCCAGCCTTGTGCTTTCTCCGCAGCAAACGATGACAATGTTGGCGAAGAAATACAGCAAGGATAAAATTGCGGCATACTGTTACAAGAATGAGTCAGTCTCTCTTCAGGCGGCTGCAAATGATAAGTCTGCTTGTGAGGGTGAAGAAAACATCCGCTACCACTTTGGTGAGAGTGTCATGGACGAATCATCCGTTGAGATGACAACGGATTCGGTAAAGCTTTCCGGGTTTGCTGAGTCAATTCCACTAGCGACGGTTAACCCTTATGCCGATTACAGTTAATTCACTACATCGTTTGGAAGTTAACCAATAAAGTGGGGAAGTTAACGAATAAAAACCGCAGTTCATACACTGCGGTTTTTTTATGATAGTTTGGCAGATAAGAGTATTACAACAATACAGGAGTCATAAACGTTGGCTAATGTTATGTTGGTTGCTAACTTGAACTGTGATCGGGTTTTGCAACTTAAAGAACCACTTCAGGCTGGTGGTAGGCACCATTATCAGGATTTAGGCCGTCGTTTAGGTGGTGGAGGGGCAAATACTGGCTTAGCGCTAGTGTATGCCGGCCATCAAGTATCATTGGTTAGCCAAGTGGGACGTGACGAAACGGCGGATTGGCTACTTGCTGAGGCGAGCTTAAAAGGGCTCAATTGCTCTCTGTTACAGCGTAACGATATTGTCACTCCAGAACTGATGTTATTGATGACACCTGACGGTGAACGTACGATTATCCGCCCTGAACGACCGGCTTTCACTTTGGGTACTGCACCAGACTTTACCAAGTGGGATGCTATCTACATTAATTCCAGTGCTGATGGCGTAGCACTATGGGCGAGGAAAGCGCTTGAGGCGAACAAAAACAAGCAAAGTTTAAAGAATCGTCAGGTTTTGGTTGTTGCTCAACTACCCAAAAGTCTCGATCCTCGTCCATGCCAAGTACTTATCACCTCACGTTCGGATCTAGAGGCTCATCTTTTATCATCGGGCGATGCAGTAAAGATCAGCGATATTTCTGCTTTTGATTATGCAAGAACGGTTGCCGGTGAAGCGCTTGAGTTTTTTATTGTGACTGATGGGGCAAACGGCACGACTGTTTACACAGAGTTTGGGCCAGAGTTTGTTGCAGCTCAAGCAGTGGATGTAGTCGATACTACCGGTGCAGGAGATGCCTACGCTGCAGGGGTGATTCATGGCTTGCTTGCCAGCTTAAGTATTACCGAGTCGATGGCAGTAGGTACACAGTGGGCATCCATTGCGGTAGCAACAAAGAGTTCTGTACCAGGAGATGAATTTCAAGCTTATTTGGCGCAGAGCGAATAATCGTAGATTCGTGTTAAATGGAAAAAGAAAGGGTTAGCCATTGGCTAACCCTTTTAGTCTTGTTGGGTGAAAACTGATTATTTTTTCAGTTTTGTCACTCTAGACTTGTTCAGTACGGCGCGGCGCAGTCGAGCACGGCGTTCTGCATCAGACTGATCCGCTGGGTTATTAGTACGACCTTTGCGATCACGGAATGCCGCTTTGTTGTGGATTTTATCCAGCAGTGCATCACGGCTTTTCGGCTCATAACCCGTAAGTTGAATACGTTTAATGCGTTGTTTGATCAGGTTTTCAACCTGCTGAAGTGTTAGTTCTTCTTCACGACTAACAAAAGATACAGCATGACCTTGAAGACCTGCACGACCAGTACGACCAATACGGTGAACGTAGTCTTCAGCCAAGAAAGGCATGTCAAAGTTAACTACGTGCGGTAGGCCTTGGATATCCAAGCCTCGTGCTGCCACTTCGGTTGCCACCATCACACGTGCTTTGCCTTCCTTGAACTCATCCAGGGCACGACGACGGGCACTTTGTGCTTTATCACCGTGACAAAGGACTGTTTTGATGCCATCAAGCTTAAGTTCTTTCACCAGCTCATTGGCTGTTTCTTTGTAATTAACGAAAACCAGCACTTGCTTCCAGTTTTTCTTACCGATCAATTCAGACAGCAACTCGCGCTTGCGATCTTGGTCAACAGGGTAAACAACGTGAGCAACCGTGTCAGCGGTAGCATTTTCTGGGCTAACTGAAATACGCTTTGGTTTGCGGGTAATGTCGTTTGCCAGCTTATTCATCTGTGCAGAGAAAGTCGCAGAGAACAGCATGGTTTGTGGGTGATTGCGGATGTCACCCATTATCACTCGAATATCAGAGATGAAACCCATATCCAGCATACGGTCAGCTTCATCAAACACTAAGAACTCAAGGTTAGCAAGTGTGACATTGCTTAGTTCCATGTGCTCAAGCAGGCGGCCTGGAGTGGCAACCAAAATATCCAAACCCGGTTCAAGCTTTTTCTCTTGAGAGCCCATCTTGGTACCACCGTAAACAGCAGCAACCGAGATGTCTGTATATTTGGTGTAGTCCTCGATGTTCTTGGCAATCTGAGCAACCAATTCGCGGGTTGGTGCCAAAATAAGTGCACGAACATTGAAGCGGCTACGCGGCTTAGGGTTGTCCAGAATTTGCTGGATGATCGGTAGAGAGAAAGCGGCTGTTTTACCGGTACCTGTTTGGGCATTGGCAAGAATATCGTTTCCTCGACGAGCGTGTGGGATCGCTTGTTGTTGGATTGGAGTTAATTTCTCATAGCCGCACTCGGTAAGTGCGCGAACAATATCCTGAGAAAAGTTTTGTGATGCAAATGACATTCTTCTTTCCTAAAGCAGACGGCTGAGCCTGACAAAAATATGGCCGAAGATTATAGATGAATATTAGACATATGTGGGGACTAATTTGGAAAAAATGATGTTAATTTCGGCAGTTGGTGTGTGTTTAACGAGGGTATAGCTTGATGATCTTGCTGGAACTGACCTCTGGCTAGGTAGATTTCGCTGTTCTCATGGGCTTCCAGAATCAGGGCTCGGTGGGCGAGGAGCTGGTTTTGGCGGTGATTTAATTCCATTTTTAGTACCAATTATTATATTCAGCAATCATGTTGAGATGATTAATACCTATCCGGTGCATCGGTAATGATGTTGTCTACACCCATGTCAAAAAAATGCTGTGCTTTATCGGCCTTGTTCAAGGTCCAGATATTTAGCACATAACCGCTATCTTTGATGCTTTTAGCAATAGCAGGCGTCAAAATGCGGTGATCGATATGGACACTATAAGGCTGGCTTGCTGCAATAGAGGTCAAGCTATAGTCGTTCCACACTTCACAAATGAACCCTCGACGTACTTCAGGCATTTGCTGTTGGCATAACTCTAACGCTCGCTTTTGAAAGCTGGAGAAAAGTAGCTTTTCGATTGGAAAAGCTTTTTCTTTAATCAAAGCAACAACAGCATTAACAAGAGGCGCGGTGTGTTCATCATGATGGATTTTCAACTCAAGGTTGAGGGTCAGATCATGCGCTAAGCAGGTATCAAGAACCTCGCTGAGTGTCGGGATTTTCTCTTTTGAGAATTCTGTGCTAAACCAGCTTCCCGCATCGAGAGATTTCAACTGCGCTAGAGTTAAGTCAGCGATATTGCCTTTGCCGTCTGTGCAGCGGTTGACTGTTTCATCATGGAAGACAACAGGAATACCATCAGCACTTAATTGGGTATCGATTTCTACCCAGCTCACGCCGGCTTCGGCTGCTTTTTGGATACTGATAAGCGTGTTTTCGGGAGCTAGGGCTGCGGCACCGCGATGACCAGTGATCATGATATACCTATGTTGAATGTTGATGTTCAATTGAAAATTAGTATATACCCAAGCTACTTCAAGATAAGGTAACTTGGGTATAACAGTATTCGTCTAATGTGACCGTATTCTGACTTTCAATATTCGTTCCGTTATTTGGATATTTACTGTTGACTAAACTTGTTGGTTATATGGCCAGATGTTCTTGCAGAATATGCTGTAACTCGATTCCCTTGCTAAATCAATGTCTAGGGAATCACCTATAAAGATTGAGGTTTATATGAATTCGCAAGAGATAGTGCTTTCACCAGAGTGGAAAGACATTGAATGGGTACTGACGGATGTTGATGACACCTTGACTTGGCAAGGGCAACTACCACCTGAAGCGCTAATTGCCCTGCAAAATCTGCGTGAGGCAGGCAAGAAAGTGATTGCGGTTACCGGTGCATGTGCTGGCTGGGGCGATCATATTGCCCAGCTTTGGCCTGTCGATGCGGTACTGGCTGAAAATGGTGCCGTGATCATGGAGAAGAAAGATGGCTTTTTGACGCTTCGATCCGACGTACCTATCGAAGATATTCGCAACACGCAGCAGCGCCTTAAAGTAGAGATTGAGGCAATTCTTACTGACTATCCTGAGTTGAATCTGACGCTGGACCAAGCATACCGTATTTGCGAAGTGGCGATTGATATCGGCCAAAATCGTCCTAAGGTGGATAGTGAAACGGTGAATCAAATTGTTAGTCGTATTCACGCCTTGGGAGCCAGTGCGACTGCAAGCTCTATTCATATCAATGCATGGTATGGCGACCATTCAAAGAAAGACACAGCAACGGCTTTTTTAAAAGATAAAGGTTTGTCGGATCAACAGATCAAGCAGACTGCTTGCTACGTGGGTGATTCGATGAATGATCAGTACATGTTTGAGTTGTTGCCCAAAAGCGTTGGGGTGGCAAATATCAAACATTACTGGGATCAGCTGCAGTTTAAGCCAAAAGTGGTGATGTCAATGCCAGGCGGTTTTGGTTTTGCAGAATTCTCTGAAAAGCTCCTCAATCTGAAATGATTAAGAAAAACAGGCCATTAGTGGCCTGTTTTTTTTACTGGTTGTCCGTTTCTTTACTTCCACCAATCGCAATGAATATCTTTCGTTTGCATTTGGGGCAGTAAAACTTGTATTTGCTTTTATGAGTTATATGGCGCTCTATAAAGCTCCGCTTTATTCGGGTGTTTGCAATCTGCATCCCACAGTCTTTACACATATCCTTATGTTAACCTCTACCGTCGTTTTATTGGCTTATTGTCCAAATTATTGACACTGTGAATATGAGAGCAAAATACCGCCGATATCGCAATGCACTCTGTATCAAAAATAAGACACATAGAGGGAAAGCCTTGTTAGGAACTCTTTGAATACCCAAACAATGAAGACATTTTTTGTCAGATTCTTCGCCCAAAGTGTGACGGTTGTTATATAATCAGCGGTCAAGCAATTTACCCACGCATTTTGTGAAAGGGTCTTGCGAAGAAAGATAAGGTAACTACATGAATTTAAATAAAGAGCTCCAGAGTCTAAATAACCGTTTAGATAAACTTCGTCGTAAGTTGGCTGGAGCACAAGAGCGCGGTGATCAGGCGATTGCCGGCCAGGCGACACAAGAAATCGAGACCATTACCAAAAAAATTAATAAAGTTAAGCACCAGACCAAGCGTCAACTTAACAAAAAAGGGTCTGATGTGAAGTCTCTGCCTTTCAACCGCCCACTGACTAAAGCTGAGCAATCCGACATGGGTAAGCTTAAGAAATCAGTGAAAGGCCTTGTTGTTGTTCACCCGATGACGGCTCTTGGTCGTGAAATGGGTATCACTGTTGTTACTGGTTTCGCACCGAAAGAGTTTTAATCGGCTTAACAAGATTTTTGTCTATCAGCTTGAGTCATCTCGCTGATAAGCATATAGCTAGGGAGCTACAGGCTCCCTTGTTCTGAATTTTTCCAATCCTAACAAATTACTGGATGTCGCCTATTATTCGTAAACTGGATGCTATCAGGGTAGAAGGCACTCAGTATTACCGTTAATTATTCAGTAGTTTATGTGGGTTACACTGACTTAAAGGAAAGTTGCATGAAGCTGTCTGTTTTGGATCAAGCACTGTTCGATCACCTTTACCGTGATATTCGTGAATTTCGTAATACCTTTGACTTGGATATCGAGTCGCCTTCCAGTTTGAACGAACAGGCTGATGCACTACACACATCGCTGGCTGTTGAAGAGCTGACCGAGCTTGCTGAAGCGGATTCTCTTGTAGAACAAGCAGATGCAATTGTTGATTCGGTTTATGTACTGATGGGCCGTTTGGTTCACCTAGGTGATGATAAGGTAGAATCAAATGTTGGTATCAGCTATCTGATTGACCTGCTACTTCAGATTGCTAAGCGTCTAGGCTTTGATTTTGTTTCTTGCTGGGATGAAGTGCATTCGAGCAATATGAGCAAAGTATGCCGTAACGAAACTGAGTTCGAAGAAACTAAAGCTTTCTATGCCAAACAAGGTGTAGAAATTGTCGGTAGCCAGAAAGGCGAGTTTATCATCGCTAAGTGTGCTAAAGATGTTGATCTTGGTGGCAAGCTAGTTCGCCAAGGTAAAGTACTGAAATCAGTCTACTACCGTCCAGCAGATCTAGTTAAGCTGGTGACAGCGTAACTTAAGTCGGCAACAATAAAGCTCGGTAAGGTGAGAACAACGTATTCTTACTGCCGAGCTTTTTTGTACATAGACTTTAATAATCCAAAATAAAGATATTTAACACTATGCCTTCAAAATCAGAAACTCAGCCTTCTTCTGAAACGTCTCTAGGCCGTCAGCTTTTCGATATGACTTGGCCAATGTTATTTGGCGTACTCTCTCTGATGAGCTTCCAACTGGTTGATAGTGCTTTTATTGGTCAGTTAGGTGTGTTGCCGCTTGCTGCTCAGGGCTTTACGCTGCCGATGCAAATGGTGATTATCGGTCTTCAGGTTGGTCTTGGCATTGCTACCACGTCCTTGATATCGCGAGTGTTGGGAAGTGGTGATTACCACCGCGCTAAACAATTGGGTGGGCTAGTGGTTATTACTGGTGCCCTCAGTGTTTTGCTAATCTGCCTATTTATCTGGCACGCACGCGGAGGCATCTTGCAACTGCTAAGCGCTCCACAAGATGTATACCCAGTGATAGATAGTTACTGGCCTGCATGGCTGGCAAGTTCATGGAGTGGTGCCATGTTGTACTTCGCTTACAGTTTGTGTCGTGCCAATGGGAATACCATGCTGCCGGGAATCATGATGGTAGTAACCAGCTTACTGAATATGGCACTTGATCCTTTGTTCATCTTTACCTTTGATATGGGGCTAGTTGGCGCCGCTTGGGCAACGGTTGTTGCCTTCGGTGTCGGTATGATTGCGGTGTACCCCAAGGTAATACAACGCCACTGGTTGAGCTTTGAATGGAAGGGCTTGGATATTTTCGCCTCGATGAAAGAGTTAGTGAATATCATGGCACCAGCAATGCTCAGCCAATTATTGCCGCCTGTATCGTCAATGTTGGCAACCAAATTAGTTGCAGGGTTTGGTGCCGCGACCGTTGCTGCTTGGGCATTGGGTTCAAGATTGGAGTTCTTCTCTATCGTCATTATCTTAGCGCTGACCATGTCCATGCCGCCAATGGTTGGCCGATGGTTGGGCAAAGGTGAGATTGCTAAGATTAAGTCATTGGTTTCACTATCGGTGAAGTTCGTTTTGGTATGGCAGTTGGCAATAGCCGTTCTTCTGTTCATCACGCTTGCACCTTTGACGGATCTACTCACCAGTGAAGATGCGGTCGGCGATATTCTTGCTATTCATTTAACTTGGGTACCGCTGAGTCTTGGTCCCTTGGGTATCTGTATGTTGATGGTTTCTATCTGTAACGCACTAACCATGCCAATGCGCGCTTTGGCGATTTCGGCACTTCGTCTGTTTGTTTGTTTCTTGCCGCTACTTTGGGTTGGTGCGGAATATGGCGGCATTCAGGGGCTATTTATTGGTGCTATGATCGGCAATGTGATGGCAGGTGTTGTAGCTTGGATTGCCTATCAGCGAGGCATACGCGCAGTAGAAACTAAGTTTGCTAACAGCACGACGTAATAACGTAATATGCCCAAGTAATTAGGGTATAAATTATAACGAAAACAAAAGTTGGAATGGAACGTATGAAAACTTTTACTCTTAATGCGCAGACAATGCATTATCAGGATATCGGTGAAGGCCCTGTGCTTGTGTTCGGGCATAGTTATTTGTGGGATAGCACTATGTGGGCGCCGCAGGTGGAAGTGCTCAGTAAGTCCTATCGTTGTATCGTGCCGGACTTTTGGGGGCATGGTAGCTCTTCAGTTGTGCCAGAATCAACTCATACACTCAGTGATTATGCCAATGATGTTCTGGCACTTCTTGATCATTTGGACATTGATACGTTTTCCCTCATTGGTTTGTCTTCCGGGGGAATGTGGGCAACCGAGCTTGTGATTAACGCCCCGGCACGGGTTAAGAGCTTGGTATTGATGGATACCTTTGTTGGTCTAGAACCTGAAGTCGTTCACACCAAGTATCTTGCCAAGATGGCCGAAATGGAAGAACACGCGGCACTGACTCCTGATATCGTTCAGTTCTTTGATGAGCGACAGTTTGCAACATTAGACAGAAACCATCCAATTCGCCATGGCTTCCGTGAAAACCTGCTATCAGCCACGAAGGATAAAGCGCATGCCCTGGCAAAGGCTGGTCGAATGGTATTCGGTCGTCGTGATATGTTCGAAGATGCAGAGATGTTTGCGTTGCCAACGTTAATCATGGTTGGCGCACAAGATGCGATGCGTCCAGTGCTAGAGTCTCAGCTTATGCATGATGGTATCACTGGCAGTGAGTTTGTTCTTATCCCGAATGCTGGCCATATCAGTAACCTAGAGCAGCCCGAATTTGTCACTGAAAAGTTGGTCGCGTTTTTATCCAAGCATGCCGGCTAACATGATTTAACTCGAATAGTTAACTCGAACAGGTAGATACTAAAGAGCCAGTCATTATTGACTGGCTCTTTTTGTAATAGATATTTTTGCTGGCAGAAGAATATTAGTTCATTTGCTCACAGTAAAGCGGTTGGCTTACTGCCTTGGCTGCCAAAGCCTGCTGCATCTCACTGATCAGTGCAGATTGATTAGGTAAGGGAAGTGCAGCTACATCGCAAATCAAACTGCCGTGCTCGTCATCATGGAAGATCATACCACACGCTGCCGGTTTACCTTTGAAGAAGCCGACAAATAACTGCGCAGGTGAATTTTCTTCAAACATGATTTGTGTAAGGTATTCAATCAAGGCTTCTTTGTCAGATTCGTTTTGCCAACGGTTAGCAAGAACAAGCGAGTATCGAATTGTGAGAGGATGGCAGTCTACTGGGTAGATGGTCAGTGACAGTGAGCTTTCGGATTCAGGGGGTTGATAAGGACCAAAATTTAATGATTCCTGGGCTGCATGGTATAAGGCAAGACCTTTTTCACTGAGTGGGGTTGGGAACTCCGCATCGGTGATATGGCTTGCCATCCACCGGTTTTTTCGTTCGATGAGTTGTTTCATCTGGACTACTGACCGTTCTTTTTGCTTTGATTGCCAACACCATACCCCAAAAGGAACCTTCTGGGTATGGCTTGAGATGTATTTGCTTAATTAATGACTGATTATAACCTCATCGTTGGCAACACGATGTCTTTCGCTATAAATACCATCATCAGCACGTTTGCCGCAGCTTACGATCATGGTGATTTCAGCGTCCTTATGTAGTCCTAGAAGCGCTTTAGCGCGCTTGGAATCAAAGCCTTCCATCGGGCAGGTATCATATCCTTCGGCTCGCATTGCTGTCATAAACGTCATGGCCGCCAGGGAACTGCTTTTGTGAAGGCATACGCGTACATCTGCTTTGCTGACTTCGCGCACCATTGGCTTGTTGAAACCAAGGACATGACTGAGGATCTTTCTGCCAAAACCGAAGATCCCAAAGCGATCATTGTTATAAACGAAAGGGATCAACTTTTCATAATATTTCAGCGCTCGCTTTGATGTGGCATCCTCACGACCTTCGAAAGCCCCTCGGATTGTTGCTGCATTCATCTCTGCTCGGCCTTTCCACTTATGTGGTGTCACAACAAAAGCGACCAGTTCATTGGCTGTTTTGGCAGCGTTTTGTCCCATGCAATATCGTGCAAGTTGTTCACGTTTGTCTTCGCTAACGACACGTGGAATTCCCATAATTGCATGTTTGAGCTATTGGGAGAGAGAATAGCTAACTCAAGAGAGCGGGTAACTGCTTGATGGTCGAATGGTGCTGATTGGTCGTATTTACGCACTGAGCGTCGCGAGTGGATGATTTCCGATAATACAGTAGTTGATTCAGACATATTGGTTGATAAAGTAAAAAGCCTGCTCTCACTATACCTGTTTTATCAACCTCTCCAAAGTTGATGCCATCATTTACTAGTGTTTATCAAAGAAGTCTTTGTTCCGGATGTACTTATTCATGTAATGGTAGGTAATGGGCCTGAGTAACCAACTCACAATAGAGCGGTATAACCTCGCCATGGTGGGTGTATCTTCATAAATCTTGCCATTATGAAGCCAAAGGACTTTTCCAACATGCCAAAACATGAAGGGAATAGGCGGAAGAAAGGTCACAATGTCCAAGTCACAACATATACGGTACGTGCGTGTAGCTAGTGGGTAATGCTGTTTGAAATTCCAGAAACCGGTAGCGGGTTGGCCAAATGTCACAATCCGTTTAATTGCGGCGGGTTGATGTTGGTATAGCCGGTGTGCGACTAGAATTGCCATTGCGCCTCCTGAAGAATGACCAGTGAAAGTTATTCTTTTACCCTTCTGTATAAGGGGAAGTAGCACGGATTCTATCTGCTCATACAAGGTAAGCGCAGTTTGCTTTAGTTTTTTTTCGCTAGCCTGCATGAACTCAGCGTTCATGGCGTCACTTAAATGAGGATTTGGCTTGATGGTGTTGGCTTTGCTATGCTGCTCAAGCAAAGAGTAATACCCCCAGTGAACATGACACTCTCGCTCACCGGAACGAATCTTTTTTGGGAAAAAAGCCAAATTGATCAACCAGTCCCAAACGCTTTGAGACCCTTTGAACACCACGACAACTTCATTTCTTTCTCCCCATAGAACACGAATGATAGTGCGGCCCCAACGGTCTGTGATTTCATGGCGACCATTCTTATCGAATCCATACAAGGTGTGGTTAAAGGTTGTGGGGTACGCGAGGTTACAAAGAATGGCATAGCGTTCATATTGATATCGCTTCAAAGGTTTCATTAAACGCTGTTCCTCACCGCATAGATGACTAAAACATATAGCTTAAGTATGTGACATTTCTAATAAGGATTCGGCTTGATAATGATCACTGTGTGAAATAAAAACTGTCATCCAAGCCTTGTAAGATGAATAAATCATTGCATATAGATCAAATTTTATGAAATACCTTGCTTAATATTTGTCCAATGGCGTAGCAATTTGATATAAGAATAGATGGCTGGATTTTCATGCTTTTTTAACTATTTAGTAGATACATGGCAGGAACACATGATGGATTATGATGTTAACTCTCACCCCTTTATGAAATTTAGCGAAGCGGCTCAACCTGAGGCGTTCGTTAAACACTTTCAACAAATGATGTTAGCTGGCAAAGCGATCGAGACCATGACGGTTGATAGCACTAAGCGTATGCTTGAACAAAGCTATCAGCAAAGCCTCAAACTGATTGAGGAGATGGATAAGCAATTTGTTAGTAAACAAGATCAACAACAATCCTTGTGCTTCCCTTTTGATCTTATGGATCAAATGACAAGGAATATGACCGACCAATGGAATGCGTTAGCGGGTTTACCAACCAGCGCGAGTGAGGTTTTTGAACAAGAGTTAGAACTGGCCAAGGCAAAAGAAGCTGACTTATTGGCTCAGTTATCTGCTCAGGAAGGAAAAATCGAATCAATGACTACCTCCTTGGCTGCAAGCGAAGAGGCCGTAACCAAAGCGACAAGAGCAAAGCAAACAGCACAGCGTAATGCGCGCAAAGCTAAAGCCGAGCTAGAAGCGGCTACAGAAACAACTAAACAGCTTGAGGAGCAAGTCAATTTGCTTGAAGCTGAAAAGGTAGTTGCTCATCAAAATAATCAATCACTTAATAAACAGAATGCTGAATTGAAGCAACAAATTGCGAAATTACAAAGCCAGTTGGAAGCCGTTAGCCAAAGCTAATGATCGTTTTGTTTATCGTATACATATAAAGCGCCTTCGGGCGCTTTTTCTTTTTAAATCAACAATACTTAATTCGTGAACTATCTATGTGTTTCTTGTTGTCTTTGTGTTAATACTAATAACAATAATACGCAGTTAATTGAAGCCCTTGATAAAGGCTTAACAAGGGAAAGGAGATACTATGAGTAATAGACAGCGGGAAGTCACACTACGTTTTTTGGCCGAGCCGGGTGATGTTAATTTCGGCGGTAAAGTGCATGGTGGCGCCGTAATGAAATGGATCGACCTGGCCGCTTATGCGTGCTCGGCGGGGTGGAGCGGCAAATACTGCATAACGGCTTATGCTGGTGGCATTCGATTCGTAAAGCCTATTCATGTAGGCAACCTTGTAGAAGTGACTGCAAAAGTCATTTATACAGGGCGCTCTTCTATGCATATTGCGATAGATGTTCAGGCGAGTGATCCAAAAGAGCTGAAAAACCAGCTGACCACCCATTGTATCGTGATTATGGTTGCCGTGGATGAACAGGGCCAGCCTGCAGATGTTCCTGAATGGGTTCCGCAAACCGATGAAGATAAAGTACTTAGAGAATCAGCTATTAAATTGATGAACATGCGTAAGGAAATCGGTGAGGAAATGGAAGCGCATGTGAAGTATATAAAGTGATCAAACGGATAATGTAAATAGGCTATAGAACTTGGGATAGATCAACGAATTGATTGGAAATAAAGACAAAACAGTAATGATAGTTATAATCATTACTGTTTAATTTGTTCGAAATGGAAGTAATCAATGAATCCTGTTGTTTTGTTTGGTGCAAGCCGTGGCCTTGGCTTTGAGGTTGCTCGTTATTTTCGTGAGCAGGGCGTAGATGTGTATGCAATGGTCCGTAAACCAGAAAGTGCATCAGCGCTCGAAGCTATCGGTGTAAGTGTTGTTCTGGGTGATGCGCTTGAGCAAGCTAGCGTCAATACGTTGTTGGATTTGGCACCAGAAAATGCAGTTGCTGTATCTACGATGGGGAGCTTTCAAGCCGAGGTACCCGTTGATTATATCGGTCACCGTTTAGTGATTGATGAATTGGAACAACGAAATATTCGTCGATTCGTTATGGTGACTTCACTGGGATGTGGTGATTCGTGGGCTTATTTGTCTGATAAAGCTAAAGCCGTATTTGGTAAAGCAGTTCGTGAAAAGAGCCTTGCTGAATCATGGTTATCAACAAGCCGATTGGATTTCACCATACTTCGTCCAGGCGGATTGCAAGATGGGAAAGTGACTGAGCAAGGTCATCTTTCACAAAATGGTGAAGTGCATGGTTTAATCACTCGTGCTGAAGTGGCCCGGCTCATTTATCAAGTATTATCTGATGAAGATGCAGTTGGACAAATCTATTCCTGTGTTGACCCAGTTTTCACCAGTAACTTTAAGCGATAAACAATTTTATTCGAGAGAGTTGAACTTCAAAAGCCATCAGTAATGATGGCTTTTTTTGTTGCTAGATGTTTAACCAATTGACGTAAAAGTTAATGAAGGCTATTCTGGCTTACAGTTGTACGCTCAATGGATAGGATCAAAAGGATGACCTCTACCAAACCTCCTGTATTGTGGTTAAATGTTGCAATTTTCACCGTTACATTCCTTATTGCTATTATAGCAACCCCTCTTCATGCATATTTTGTCGGCTTTGATGCTGCACAATGGCTTATGTTGCTATTTGCTTTCTCGTTTTGTGGCATGTCTATAACGGCGGGTTACCATCGGTTATGGTCACACAAAACGTATGAAGCCAATGCTGTTGTCAGGTTTATTTTTGCTATTGGCGGTGCTTTTGCTCTGCAAAACAGTATTCTGCACTGGTCTTCGGATCATCGCATTCACCATCGTTATGTTGATAATAATGACAAAGACCCATATTCCGCCAAGATGGGCTTCTTCTATAGCCATATCGGCTGGATGCTAAGAGAGTATCAAGCAAGCCGATACAGTGATTACTCAAATTGCCGAGACTTACAGAAAGACAAAATCGTAATGTGGCAGCATAAGTATTATGTACCTTTGGCCATTGTGACTAATTTTGGCATACCTTTCGCTTTTGGCCTGATCCATGGGGATGTTTGGGGGGCGTTATTGTTGGTTGGCGTCGTGCGTTTGGTGCTGAGTCACCACACGACGTTTTTCATTAACTCATTGGCGCATGTATGGGGCTCTCAACCATATACGGAAAAGAATAGTGCACGTGATAATGGCCTGCTGGCCTTGCTGACATTTGGTGAGGGTTATCATAACTTCCATCATATCTTTGAAAATGACTACCGCAATGGTATTCGCTGGTGGCAGTTTGATCCGACAAAATGGTTAATCAAATCTTTGTCATGGCTTGGCGCAACGAAAAACTTGCGAACTAGCCCAGAGGATCGGATTGAAAAAGCGAAAGCCAGAATGCTTCACAAGCGTGTTCAAGAGACGTTGATGGGCAGTGTAGAAAGTAAAGCTACTGAGCTGAAACTGGCTCGGCTTGATGAAGAATACGAATTATTGCTGAAAAAAATTGCCGATTATTATGGGGCTAAAAAGCGCTTAATTGAGCTCAAGAAGAAGAAATTGCTTAAGAGTTATGAGAATTTTGAATTTTTACAGCAATATAATGAAATGAAGCGAATGCTCGAGGAGCAGCGAAAATCCTGGCAACAACTAACTGCACAATATGTGTGAAAATAGTTAGATAGCTTGTAAAAGGCGGGGAATTTCCCCGCCTTTTTTTGACTTGTTGATTGGTCACAAGTTAAGCTCTCAGGAAATCATTGACGTTTTGTTGACGTAGCGATGCAAGGTCACCAGTAGAATTGTCAAAAGTTGTCTCATTTTTGCAAAGGCAGTTATTCATAGAATTAAGCAGAATGGGATTTGCCATAATTAGGGGATGTATAGATGGAGGTACTGGTGTGAGACGCTTGTTGTTAATGCTACTCGCTGGTGTAATGTCGTGCTCTGTTCAAGCGGTTGAATATCAAAAGCCGGATGCCGACAGTAAATTAGTTGGCGTTATGGAGTACTACCAGGTCGTCAGAGGTGACAGTCTGCTGGATATTGCCAACAAATATAATATTGGCTTATTACAGTTGATGGCTGCTAATCCAGGCGTGGATCCATTTTTACCTACGCCGGGGTCACTGTTAACTGTTCCTATGCAACTGGTACTGCCTAATGCGAAGCGGCAGGGTATAGTGATTAATCTAGCTGAGCTTCGTTTGTACTATTTTCCCAAGGACAGCGAGAAAATGTACGTATTTCCTATCGGGATCGGTCGTGTAGGGCGTGAGACGCCTAAGATGACGACGAGTATCAGTCAAATGATTGAAAACCCGACTTGGACGCCGACAGCAAACATTCGAAAAGAATACCGTGAGAAACACAACATTGAGCTTCCAGGGGTTGTGCCGGCAGGCCCAGAAAACCCGCTAGGTGAGTACGCAATGCGTCTTTCATATGGTAGTGGCCAATACTTGATCCATGGAACCAATAAAGACTTTGGTATAGGTATGCGAGTAAGTTCAGGCTGTATCCGCATGAACCCATGGGATGTTGAATGGTTATTTACTCAAGTTGGTCGTGGTACTCGAGTGCAGATCATCAACCAACCGGTGAAGCATACGGTAGAGCCTGATGGCAGTGTGTATGTCGAAGTGCACGAACCACTATCGAGAAGTGAAAACCAAAAAGGTGAGTTTAAGACTGTTAAAGCACCTGATAGCCTTAAAGCTGAAGTGGCGGGAAGTGATGACGCTTACCAGAACCTTGAAGTTGCTTTGCTTAAGCAGTCTGGTGTACCTCAGAGATTGAATTAATCTCTTCTGAGATTCGATATTGATAAAAAGCCACCGCAAGGTGGCTTTTTGCTTATGGAGTGATGCAATACGAATTACAGCGCCTGGCCTAAAATAGGCGTGGCTAGCGAAGAAATCATCTCTGGTGAGGTGTTAAGTGTCTCGGCGATTTGAGGTAGCTTTCGGCCTGAACGAGATAACTTAAGTGCTTCACGCAAAAGGACACAAGCCTCAATTTCTTTTACTGAGAACCCAGTATAATTGGTGATCGCTTCTAGTGCTTTGTTGTCTGTGACCTTGTCACCTTTAAGCAGTGAAGTCATGCATAATTGATGGTGACCGTTCAAGGTTGGGCTGGTCGATTTGCTGTTTACTTTGAGCTTAGCAACCTGATCGGCCAATACTCGCAAAAGATTGCCGCTTTCGCCTTCTAGTGATACTTCATTACCCATTTTTAGCCATTTGTTGAGCTCTTTTGAAACTGCAGAAATAAGCGGTGTGATTCTAAAGAAACCCGCTTCACGACAGATAGGCATAGTTAGACGTGGTGAGAACTCAACCTTGTTATAAGTTGAGCCAGGCATGATAGTCACAGCGTGAAGACAGTCAAACGGGATAAAGAAACCGTTGCTGGCAGTCACTGTGTATTCGGCTTTGCCTAAACGAACAAATGCGCACCCTGAAGTCATGATAAGCATGTAGGCAGTATGACTTTTTTTCCTAGAGCCGACGTCTAAAAAAGTGTGTTGATGCAGTGAATAATCAATAGCCTGTTTCATAGTAAATCTCTAGCAAATTAGCTGACACATGTTGTGCGCTTTTATTGTAAGCGTCAACTGATCGCTTGATTTTAACAGATAAATGGTGGTTTTTTGGCAAGAAATGCTAGCAGTTAGGCAGACTTTGCTTCATCTAAAGGGTAAAGTGCTTGAATATAATACAGTTTAATCTGGTAGGACCTCCAACCATCATGTTGTTTGGGGTATGTCATTGGGTAAATCTAATAAATCTGCGTAAAATGTCGCAGTTTTTTCAACATATGAAGCATTACAGTGCAGTCTAATAACGATATCTACAAAGAAATTCGCCCGTATAATGACGATGAAGTCAGTGGGGCTATTACGCGTCTGGTAAACGATAAAGAATTCATAAATGCCATCCTTAACTACCGTTTCCCGCAATTATCAGGTGTGTTTGGGTGGCTGTTAACGCCGCTAATTAAACGATTCCTTATAAGTAAATGGTCGAACATCAAAACTGTCGATGATGTACAACGCCAAATAGCGAAGTATATGCATGCGACGATTGATCATTCATGTGACGGCGTCACCTTTAGTGGGTTGGATAACTTAGACCCTAACAAGTCCTATCTCTTTGTGTCGAATCACAGGGATATTGCCATGGATCCAGCCATGGTGAACTGGTGCCTTTTTAACAATGGGTTTAATACCGTTCGCATTGCAATCGGTGACAACCTGCTGAAAAAACCATGTGCCACTGAACTAATGCGACTGAATAAGAGTTTCATCGTTAAGCGCTCTGCCAAAGGGCCACGCGAGATGATGAAAGCATTAGGTTTGCTTTCAAGCTATATTTCGCACTCATTAGAGACAGGTAATTCGATCTGGATAGCGCAAAAGGAAGGTCGTGCGAAGGATGGTAACGATAAAACTGATCCTGCTATCTTGAAGATGTTTTACATGGACGGTCGTAAACAGAAGATTGATTTTTCTGAATATATGTCGCAGTTGAACATCGTACCGGTCGCTATCTCTTACGAAAACGATCCATGTGATGTCGCTAAAGCTAAAGAACTCTACCAGAAAGAAACTGAAGGTCGTTACGAGAAAGGTGAGTTTGAAGATATTGAGAGTATCATCCAGGGCATTGTTGGTCAGAAGCGACGTATTCACGTAAGTTTTGGTGGTGTGATTGGAACTGGCTTTGAAACACCAGAATCTTTGGCTGAAGAAATCGATCGCCAAATCACGACCAATTACCACCTTTTCCCAGCCAATTACATTGCTGCGGGCATGTCTGATAGTTCTGTGAACGAGGCTGAAATTGCTAGGTTTAACGAAAAGTTCGTTGATCTGCCAGAGGGCGTCATAGCCATTCTTAAGCAGATGTATGCAATACCCGCCCAGAAAAAGCAGAAGTAATTAAAAAAGCAGCCAACAGGCTGCTTTTTTAATGCCGAGAGAAATTCTTAGACTTAAGTCATTTGGGTATAGCGGCCTGAGTTAGAATTTCGCATCATTGGTTGGACTAAGTGTTCGCACTATCGATTTTGGTGACAAGACTTCGACACGGCGGTTGCGTTGCTTATCGACAGGACGGGTACCTGCGGTTAGTGGCTCTGTACTTCCTGCAGACACGATTTGGATTCTTTCTTCTTCGACCCCAAAAACAGATGATATATAAATCGCTACCGTAAATGCCCGCTCGTAAGATAGCCCGACATTATCGTCTTCATTGGTGAAATCATCGCCGTGCCCGACAACAATCACGTAGCTGTCAGGATGCTGGCGTAATCTAACGGCAATAGGGTCGAGGAGTAGCTGACCTTCAGGGGTTAAGTCGTAACTCTCCATATCAAAATAAACAGTGGTACGAAGTTCCGGTAATTCAGTTAGCAGAATTTGAGCATTAGGTACCACATTTTCACTAGTACTCGATTGTGTTGAGGGAGGGGGCGCGACGCTGTCACTACCATTGCCGCAACCTAAAGCAAAACTTACGAGCACAAAGACGAGTGCGCGAAGATATGAAGTGATAGACGATGCTAGTGTTTTCAAACCAACTAAACCTAATTCTAAAGTCATATATGTTAGGTTTAGCTGATTTGAAGCGAATCACAACTGCGAAAGTAAGATATCGAGGCTGATCAACGAGCTAAGGGGTTCGGTGTTCGGTAAGGAGGAACAGACATACGATCAGCCATGAAATCTATAAATGAGCGAACCTTAGGCGCGAGGTATTTTCGGCGGGGATACACAGCGTAAATTGGCAGCTCAACATCAGCTTTCCACTCTGGGAGTAACTGCACCAATTTACCAGTCTCAATTTCATCGGTGATCAGGTAAGTCGCAAGATATGCGATCCCAAGGCCTGACATTGCAGCATCAAGCACTGCAGGTGCATTATCAATACGGTAATTACCACGAGCACGGATTGATTGCCTAACACCATCTCTGGTGAACTCCCAGTTGATATATTTTCGCTCACGGCTTTGATAGGTAATACAGTTATGTTGGCGTAAATCCCCAGGTACTTTAGGCGCACCATGCTCTTTTATATATTCTGGGGAAGCCACTACTGCAAAGTGACAATCTGCAAGGCGGCGGGCAACCATCCCTTCGGGAGGATGTTCATGGATTGCGACCCAGCAATCAAAGCCTTCTTCGAGTAGGTTAGGGCGGTGATCAAAAAGACTCACCTCTAATTCCAACCCTGGATGTTCTTTTTGAAACTCGGCCAATGCAGAAGTGATGTGGGGGTTGCCGAATGACTGAGCGATACCAATTCGTAATACACCCTTAATTTCATTCCTATAACCTGCAACAAGCGCTTCAGCTTCATTTACCGTATCTAGTAGTTGTTGACCGTATTCAGCATATTGAAGGCCTATCTCGGTTAGAGCGACTGTGCGTGTACTGCGCTGTACAAGCTGACAACCGAGTCGCTCTTCCAAAAAGCGGATTTGCTTACTGACTTGAGATTTTGAAATCCCGAGGCGTTCTGCAGCCCTTGTAAAATTTTGCTCATGGCCGACAGTGGCAAGGATCACCATTTGTTGCAGATTTTCTAGCATAGCTCAGACCAACTTCATGTTAACAAAAGGATTATACCACTGAACGCTAATAGTGAGAATCACTGTAAAACTCATGTGACGATGGTCATTTAAGGTTTTGAACAGTTGGTCGTGAATAGAGATATAGATATCTATTTGACACATATGACTGGTGTGGATCGTTGAAATAATATCAAGGGTTTAAAAATCTAGATTATAAACACGATAAATCAATTGGTTATCACTTATTGTTTTCATGGGTGGATAATGGATTGCAAGAGTAAACGATACAGTTAATGTTATATGATCTTGAATCGACAGATTAAAGTTTAGGCAATTTTAGAATAATTAATGAAATAGATGGGTGAGATTAAATTGAACGATTTTATTCATTTAACGAGTGGCTATATTATCTGAACCTCATTAGGAGGTTTTATGTTCAAAGTAATGTGGCAGTTTTTTCTGCTAGGTCTTTATAGTTTCGGCGGCCCTGCTGCTCATATTGGCTATTTTCAACGAGAGTTCGTGCAGAACAAGAAGTGGCTGACCGATCAAGACTTTACCCAAGCCGTTGCCTTGTGTCAGTTCTTACCCGGACCGGCTAGTAGTCAGCTAGGAATGTTTGTTGGTTTTAAGAGAGCTGGCTATTTGGGGGCTCTAGCGGCATTTGTTGGATTCACATTTCCGTCATTCTTATTACTGACCTTTTTGGCAATTGGTAATCAGCAGTACAGCGATGTAGCGTTTATTGACACGGTTATCCAAGCCGCTAAGTTGTTAGCTGTTGTTGTGGTCGCTGATGCTATGTGGGGAATGGTAAAGAAAAATATCACCAGCAAACTAACAGCTGCTGTTGCAATCGCGACGGCGATTAGTGTTTTTGTCACTTCAGGTTTACTTGGCCAGATTGTTCCTATCTTACTGGCGGCTTGCTTGGGCTTTGTAATTTCACTTCAGAAGCAGCAGAACCTTGATGGTAAGGTGAGTCAACCAATAATAAAACCTCATCTAAGTATTGTCGGTGTTTTTGCCATTTTGCTCTTAGGTTTACCGTTGCTTGCTGGACAATCAGAACTACTTAACCTAATCAATGTTTTCTATCAAGCGGGTAGTTTTGTTTTTGGTGGGGGGCACGTTGTTCTTCCGCTCCTGGAGCCAATGATGGAAGGTATGGTTGAACCCGATACCTTCTTGAGTGCTTATGCGTCTGCGCAGTTAGTACCTGGGCCGATGTTCACCATGGCAAGTTACCTAGGTGCATCAACTATCGCAGATAGCCCGTTTATTGGTAGCCTACTAGCAACCATAGCGGTATTCTTGCCAGGAAGTTTGTTACTTTTTGCATTCCTGCCGGCATGGAGTGCATTGTTCAAACACCAACGCCTGCAAGAGTCGATTCTATTGGTCAACGCATGTGTTGTCGGCTTGCTGGGCAGTGCATTTATTCATCCAGTTGTTTCAACGTCGATAAGCTCTTTGTTTGATGTAATTGCAGTTCTTGTCGGCTTCTATCTGCTTAAGTATCGCAAAATTCCTGTTTGGGGGGTGATCATATTGTTGGTGGGTTACCAATCCATAATGTAAGCAAATAATAGTGATCTAAAGAATACACAGCTTTCGGGCTGTGTTGTTTTACCTTCTAACGCACTATAACTTTTAATCTGTAATTGAAAAACAAACATACATTACAGACAATATGGCCAAATAGGATGTTTAATGCTGATTAAGGTAAAGTTAAGAAACTGCTGATAAAGTAGCATCAAATAATTATTACGCATTGGTCAAGTTAACCATATGAAAAATCAAAGAAAAATAAGGCCAAATCTTACAAATTATGATGTTATAGAAATTCTTGAAAGGGAATTGCGCGAGGCTGAAAAGCGCATATTTAAGAAAACAATTTTAGCGGTAAGTGCTGGGGTTGTTTGCTTAATTCTGTTTATAACCATTTTCGTACGTTCAAACAGTACAATAATCAGGGATTACGCTGCTGAAGCAATGAGGAAATCATTCGAAGCAGAGCGAGCAGTACACATCATCGATGAAGCAGCCGGCACTCATTTTTTAGAGCAGGCAAAAGAGAGAAATTAAAAGGAGAGCACCAGAGAAAGGTGCTATTCTTTCTTTATATCTGTATCACCAATTCGTGATTTTTAATCAGTAATTCAGGGCGGGCCGTTTTGAGCATTGACTGCTTAAAGTCCTCATCACTTAACCGATAAACAGGCCTTGTCAGTAAATATTGCCCAACCATCTCAATAATTGGAGATAGCAATTGTTTACTTGGCAGATTTAGCTCATTCGGCTGAATGTCGATTTCTTCGACACTTAAATCATTAAGAAAAATAGCGCCTTCCTCTTTGTCGTAGTAGGGAATGGCACTAAAACTCACTTTAATTTGTAAATCCTGAGTGCTTTGGCCCTGGATCGAAATCTGTGCTTTTGAGTCTGCATCAAGGTTAACTCTATCACTTGAGACTCGTCCGATACCTACTTTTACATTTTCGAATTTAATGTTGGCATGAGCGAGCCCTTTAATACCAACTGTTCTTTCAAAGCCACTTCTATCATCAAGGTAATCCTGAATCTCCCGCTCAGTGACACTGTAACTCGCACACGAAGATAAAATCAGTGATAGAAATAGGGCATAGATGATTTTCACAATAGAGCCTCACACCTTTATAGTATCCATAAAAGCGTATCAGAGAGTGATTGTATCAAATGTGCATAACCGAGATTATCCTCGGCTATGTCTTCGCTTAGAAGCAAGTTTTGAACTGGTGCTTGTATAATTTATTCAACTGCTTATGGTACTTAGCACCTTTCTGGGATGTATAACCACTGCGCATTTCTTTCTGAATTGACTCAATTTTTTTAGTCACTTTCTTGCACTCTTTGCTTTTCTTAGATGCAGAGTGAGCAAATCCGCCATAACATAAAATGATTAAAGAGATAACTAATAAAGTTTTTGATTTCATATAGCCAACAGATTAAGTTCTAAAGTTGTTGACACTATATGGTAAGGATAACATCGTTAAAATGTTTGGTTTTAATGACTAGGCGTTGAGTCGAAGAAATGTGAAATGATTTTACTGACGATTACAAATAAATAAGCCCTCTGTAAGGAGGGCCTATAAGCCTCGGTAGGGCTATGCTGTTTCTGCAAATAGTAACTCTAAGTCGTAATTTTCACGACTTAGCGTATTTTTAAGCTTTTTCAGTGAGCTGACTTGAAGTTGTCGAATACGTTCGCGTGTTAGGCCTACTTCATCAGCAACTTGCTGAAGTGTTTGTGCTTCATAGCCTAACAGCCCGAAACGGCGGCATAGGATCTCTCTATCTCGTTCGTTTAAGCTTTCTAGCATTGCTATTGCAAGCTTGCTGATGTCTTGTTTATCAAGTTCGTTCTCTGGTTTTACTCCGTCATCATCGGCAATAAATGCTGAGATGGTTTGAGAACCTGAATCATCAGAAATTTGTTGGTCGATAGAAACGACAGGGGCATCATAGGCAAGCACGTTTGAAATATCTTCAACGGAGCGCTCTAGTTTTGCCGCTATCTCTTCTTGGCTTGGTTCCTGATTCGTCGTTTTCATCAACTGCTTGTGAGTACGTAGAATCGTGTTGATTTCTTTAGATACATGAACAGGTAGTCGGATAGTTCGTGCCTGGTTGTGGATAGAACGCTCTATGGTTTGCTTAATCCACCATGTCGCATAGGTAGAAAAGCGGAACCCACGTTCTGGGTCAAACTTCTCAACCGCAGTGATTAAACCGATATTTCCTTCATCGATGAGATCACTTAGTGACATGCCGCTATTACGGTACTTTTTGGCAATGCTGACAACGAGGCGCAGGTTACTTTCAATCATTGTTGCCTTAGCAAATGTATCGCCTCGGAGGCATTTTCTGCTGTAAAGAATCTCTTCTTCTTTGGTCAGTAAAGGTTTGTGCGCGATTTCTTGTAGATACAGATGAATAACATCAGCATCGAAACCATTATTTAGTTCTTGTGATTTGATATCCATATCTTACCCCTAACAATGACAACCCAAAATGTTATGTGTTTGTTTTAATTTGTTACATCTACACACTAACATGAACAGTATGCATATGCCATTGAGGTATGCTGAGTTTTGATATAAAAGCAAGAATATGTCGCGTTATTCTATTGACAAAGTGTTTTCCTTTGCTAATGAAATACCTTAAGGTTAAAACCTCCAAGGCGAAAACTTAGATCAGAACATATACTGACTATTGTCCAATTAATCAGTATGTTGTGCACATATAGTTGACGTTGTTAGCCCCTTTGTTCATAAAATATATCGTAAATATAACTCACTTAAGTCTTTCAAAATGTCTCAGAGAGGTCAGTATGGAACTGAAAACAAACCTGGTGTCAGGAGTCGTTTTGAGTATACATAACAGCCAAGTTATGATGTTAATGTTAAAACGAAACTATGATGAATACTGGTGTAATGTCGCAGGTAAAATCGAGCCAGGAGAAAAGGCACCTCAAGCTTTCTTACGTGAGCTTTCTGAAGAAACTCAACTTTATGCATCTGAGCTTTATAACGCCGACTATATACAACAATTCTATTATCCAAAAACCGATCAAATCATCATGGCGATTGGATTTGTTGTCTTTTGCACATCCGAGCTAGAGGTTATGTTGAACCATGAACATACTGAATACCGTTGGTGTTCATTAGAAGAGGCCATAACTTTGGCACCGTTTCCCAACCAGCAGCAATTCTACAGACATGTGTGGAAGCACTTTGTAAATGCAGTGCCATCACCACAACTTAAAATAGTTCTCTAGAATGACTCAAGATTTTGACCGTCACTCCGTGCCATTTGATTAGTCATCAGCGCAAGTGGATGTCCAAGGGATAATTTTCAATCGTTCGAATGGGATAGGGTTGCCGGACTTATCGCTGACTCCATAGGTTCCATGTTCCATATGTGATAAGGCTCTTTCTATCAATGACAAGGTTTCAGTGTACTGTTCCACAAGCCCCATTGCTCGGTCAGCTTCTTCTCGAATATTTGCTGCAGCAGCAACATCTGTCACTGAGCAGTCTTCCTTCTTCGCGATAACTTGGTTAAGTTTGATGATCTCATCTTTAAAGTGAGACTTTTTTGAGAGTAAGTCTTCATGCAGTTGCATCAGTTTATCATCATCAAGCTCAGAGTCGGGATGGAAGGCAATACCCATATGCTAATCCTTTATTCATTAATTAAGTTTACAATGAATGTAGCGTGTATATGTAAGTATAGATTTTTATAATTGAAACGAAAAAAGGTAGCCGTAGCTACCTTTCTGAATTTTTTGAGAGCATGAATTATGCTTTTTTAAGGTCTTGTGCAGGGTAAGTCAGTGTCATGCCATCAACTTTAACATGAATGTAGAAGCCGCCACTGCTAATGCCAGTAACAACCATCTCACCTAGCTCAATACCTTTAGTTGCAACTACACGATCTTCTTCAGCAAACATTATAACACCTTGTTTATTAACAATAAGATTGAATTATCTATGGCGCTATTAAAGCAGAGTACCTATGTTTCAACTAATCGATTTTCTACTTGTGATGATAAGATTATTTGATGAAGATGAGATGTATGGCCGATGATTAATTAAACACATAGACAACACAATGGCACTATGCGTGAATGGACCTACAATAAGAAATTCACACTTAATAGTCGCTAAGACAAATCAAATATGATTCGTAGGCGTCGTATAGCTTGTCTTCTAGTAACGTGGCTATGGTTTCAGTGTGTAATAGCGTTTCGTTTTGTTCCGTGACTTTGCCAGCGAGCACAGGGTTATCAATGGTAATGAGAATCTTGTCATCCACTACTTGTGATTCCAGCTTAGCGGTGAATGATTCATTACCTGTACTCAGTTTTATGCTGGAATTAAAAGATAAAGCCCAGGACTGAGTTAAGTCAGAAATATAGATGAACGGTTGGTTTTGTGACGGAACAAAAAATAGCTCACTCGCACAAATTTTTGATGCCTCATACGCGGTATAAGAATCACCAATGATCGTTTTTGAAATAGGCTTTACTGGCGTTGTTTGCAGACTCGCGCCAGCATAAGCCGAAATTGAGGAAACGATAATGGTTACAATGGTTAACTTATTCATTGAGTACCTTGGTAAGCAAATAAACCGCTTGAGGATGTGGGCTCGATAACCTCAAATAGTCGATGATAAACAGTTGAATTGTAGATATAAAAAAAGCCATTTCATATCCTACGAAATGTGCTTTGGGCTACTGATCACAACTATTGTAGTTTGAACCAGTATCTTCAACTCATCCTAACAATCAGCGGTTGTAGAGTAGGGAAGTCATGATGAGAGCCTGTTACGAGCAGTTAAGGCACATGAATCCGTACTGGATGAGTTTTAGAAGATATTAGAATAGCATGAAAAACGTATCCTCAAGCTTGAATGACTGAATGATAAAACCGATGTAAATTGATAACTACCACATTTTATCTTTATTAAACATGATATTATCGAGTTAAAATGCATAGGGTTTTATAATAGCACTCATATATTCACGTGGATAATAATGAACAATAAATCATTCAAATATGGCATTGTAGCAATGTCGGTAGCTTTGATAGCAGGATGCCAAACAACGGTAAGTAGCGCGGATAACCTTTACAACCAGTATAGAGCGAAGCCAAATAATAAAGCATTTGCTATCGGGACAAATAACGTAGCAGGCGCAGCTTGGGGGTCACCAACAACATCCGAAGCAGTAGCGCTTGCGAAGAAGACTTGTGTTGATTCAGGTGGTAATAATTGCAGTGTAACAGAAGTTAATGGTAATCCAGTTTCTACACAAGCAGAGGCATCGACGGTCAACAATTTTAATATTGTTTCACAAGGTACTGTTTATAGAGCCAATACTTATAAAAAAGGGTCTGGTTTTTTTGTCAATCACGTTAACATCTTAACAACAAGTGACATGATCGATGATTGTGCAAAAATTAATTATGAGCGCTCAGGTCAATTACTTGAAACAACAGTTGTCCGTGTAGATAAACGTAACAATATTGCTGTACTTAAAGCACTAACACCAAACGAATCTTACGCGACAATTAGCTTGAATAAGCAAACCATTCAAGGTGATCGTGCTTATACCTATGGCTATGTTCTTTCAGATGTTGTGAATGCTAAGACACCAACATACCAAGGCAAAATCACTGACGGCATCATTAGCTCTGCATCAGGAAGCAAGAATGATGTAAGAATTATGAAAACCACAAATTCGGTTGATCAAGGTAACGTTGGTGGCCCGGTAATTGCCGAGAATGGCGCCGTCATTGGACTGGTTACAGATGACATTAAGAAAGAGTCTATTAAATCTTCGATGTTTACAATTTTCCTAAATGAATCAAGCATTGACTACAAAACGACTTCAGATAAGAAATCTCTACCACCTTCGAAGATTGCCGAGAAGAGTAAGCAATTTTCTGTACCGTTAGTTTGTCTGAATCAAGCCTAAGATATTATGCCCGCAATCGCGGGCTTTTTTACGCCTGAACAAAAAAGGCTAGGGAGCTGATGCGCTGCGCCGGGCAATGAGTTTTTCCCTTGCTTTGCGACAAGCTTTTTTGTCTTTGGGTACGGTCTCTTGTTGAGGCTGCCTAAAGCGGCGTACTGCGACCTTCGAACCAGTCATGGGGGGAACCGTCGATTTGAATCAGCTCTCCCAAACAATCACGCCGGTGACGAGGTTGATAAACTCGCGGCTTGCGTTTGGTATGGGGAACCCAAAGACCATCAGCGATCATCCATTGGCGTAAGGTCTCCAATGAAATTGAATTCCATGATGCTCGCTGAGTTTTTCGTGGGCTAACGTTGGACCAAAGTCAGGGTATCTCAGATTGAGCAAACTCAAACAACGGTGTACCTGACGAACGCTGAGTGAAAGGATACGTGCAGCATCGGAACGACGAATACGGTGTTCACACACATCGCGGATAGCACTCAGGCGTAAAATCTCTTTATCATTCATGGTTACCAACATCTTCAGTTCATCTCACACAGATCAGACAGGGTCTGATCAACATAGGAAAAACAGGACATTTTCACTTTGTAGAAAAGAGACACTTTAGCTTTGTGGCTACATCAATCTTTCAATCTTCTGTTAGTGCGCATTATGTATAGTAAGGTTAAGTTGCTAAAGCATTTCTATACAGCACTTTTCTCACTTAACGCATTGATGAAACGAGGGTTTTCATATATGTCTTTTAACAATTCATGAACAACTTTTTGATCATCAATTTCAAGTAAATCAGCAACTTGGAAAGCAATATCCCAATCCATGTGAGACTTCCTTTTCATCCAATTACTGACTCTGGCTGTACTTACGCCCAATTTCTTAGCAAGTTGGTAGTCTGAGCCCAGTTTATACCTAGCTTTCACCATGTTAAGCAATTCAATTGTGTAAGTCATAAGTAACGCTTTTTTAACCCTTAATTTGTTAAATAATAGGCGAACATAATGTCATTTCCCACAGCAACAGCCTGTTGTCAGTAACAAGAAATTACTAGTAACCTATTCCCACGAAATGCAATTACTTGCTTATAGGGATACTAGCAAATGGATACTTCAACTTTAACAACTCGCAACCCAATACATCGACCCTGTCCAGATATGGCAGGGTGCATTGACCCAAAACCTGAGCTGACAAAACGATCACTCGATACGGTTCGTCAACTTCGAGAGAAGTTTGGCTTCAAAACCTCCAAACAACGCGCCACTGAGCAGAGACAGTACCTCAAACAACTAGCCGTCTTTCAACACAACCGTGATTTGATGGCAGGAGGTGCAAGATGATTACTAAAGAAAAGGCCATGAAAACTTGTGCCGAGATATTGAAGAAGGCCCGTAAACAATCCGGTATGAGTCAGTCTAATTTTATTAAGCATTACAAACTGAATATTAAACAAGGAACATATTCACGTTGGGAAAACGGTACTTATAAAATTCCTGCTTATGTCCTGTTACGTATTGGGGCTATTCAGCCCGTTGATTTGAGTGATGGGGGTGAGAAATGAAACCTATTAGCCTAGATAATGCCGTAATTCTGGATACTGAAACCACTGGCCTTAACGACTTTGCCGAAATCGTTGAGCTATCGGTGATGGACGCTAAAACAGGTCAACCGTTGTTAGATACATTGGTGATGCCAGCCCAGCTAGTACCCGGCGAAGCAATGGCAATCCATGGCATTACTAACCGTATGTTGGTTGGCGCGTCTACGTTCCCAATTGTATATAAGCAATTAGCTCAAGCCATCAAAGGGCGTGATGTTCTGATTTATAACGCCGCTTTTGATGTTCGCCTAATCCGCCAAAGCCTCAATCGTTATGGCATAGATTTACTGCCATTTAAAACCCAATGCGTAATGGAGTGGTATGCAGAGTTCTTTGGGGAGTGGAATGAATACCACGGTAACTACAAATGGCAAAGTCTGACAAACGCCGCAGTTCAACAAGGCATTGATATTTCAGACTTGAAAGCCCACCGAGCAATGGCAGATTGTGAAATTACACGCAGGTTATTACTTGCAGTTAATGAGCAGCTCGGAGGCAAACATGACTAATTTAAACCTAATCCCTAAGCAAGTAGCCAAAGCCCCCAAGTTGGGGGCGGCGGTTTCTTCTATGCCGTTGCACGAAGTTGCAATCCCATTGGATAAACCTGTAACTGCCGACTTCATGTCTAAACACGCTCTTGTTGAGTGGCAGCATTCTATGAAGATGGTGAAGCACCATCGACGCTTGGGCGATAAAGAAGGAGCTGCATTCTTTCTTAATGATGCTGCCGAGTTTCGCCGCATTTATGTAGCGTTCCGGCGAGCTGTCAATGATATGGGAGGGCTTTGATGCTCCCCATAAACGATCTCTTGTATGTGGCTGGCGCCGTCCAGCCACATGACATTACCCAAAAGAACATTGCCAGCCATGAAGCTGGTTTTTTTGGTTCCAATTCTGCCGAGTGGTTAAAACACGAGCAGCAAAAACTTAATCAGTTTGCCCAACTTCACTATGTGCGCACTAAAGGTTTCGCCAAGCAAGGGCGTGAATTATACGCTGAACACACCCGCGAAGCGGCGGCACGAAGTGACGGAGACAATAGGCTTGTCCAAGGGCGCAAAAGTCCGACACACCCGAAAGTGGTTAATTTATCCAGCCGTGTGGGCAGGCTACGCAAGGCACAGCGCCGTGATATCGAATTGGTTAGCACCGAGTCCCACTACAACCATGAGCGCCTGTATGATCTTCCTGATGCGCCTTCGGACAAGCGATTATCAACCGTCCGGCTGATGCACCGTGAATGGTCGGGCAGCTACCGCATTTTGCACCATACCCAAACCCGTCCGGGCGATGCACCAGACCCACAAAGCGGGGAGCGCTATACAGAAAAATTAACCCAGCGTGCCGTCACTAAAATTTTTGAGTCAGGCGCTTATGTTGCCGCATGCGAGGGCGGATTTACCACGTTCCTGACCCTAACTTTCACCATGGAACAACGCAACGCTATCTTTGGTGGTGAAACCACGTTAGGCCGTGAAGTCTCACGCTTTCTTGATGGCATCAAAAAGATGTTCCAGCGTGGCTGGCAAGGGATTGATGCCGACGGTGAACAGTTCGAGCTCGACGGCATTGAAGAGCCATTCCATTACATATGGGTGGCCGAGTGCCCGGCCAATGAACACGGTGAACCCAACCCGCATGTTCATCTCATTATGAACTGGCAGGTTGATAAACAACATTTTCAAGCCTGGTCCGAACGGTTAGAGGGGATTTGGGGGAATGGGTTCGCCCACTTGGAGCGAATCCGCCAACCCAAAGCGGCCGGCTCTTACATTATTAAGGCCGTAGGCTATGCCGCCAAAGGCGAGAACGCCGACCAAGGGCTTATCAAAGGCAACCGCTATAACATTGCCCGTTGTAGCCGGGCTCCCGGTTGGGATTGCTTGGCAAATTTTGAAGCCCACAACATGGCCGCGATCATCAAAGAGTGTGGCTATCGGTTGGAACATTGGAAAAAGCCACTGCAGCGCAGTCTTTACCGCCTCGAAAAGAAAAAAGAGCAGGCTATCAAGGCCAAAGCCATTGCGAAAAAAGCCAAACGGCCCAAGGCAGCAATCCAAAAGCTGACTGCCTTAATTGCCCGGCTTGAAGGCCAGCAACAAGCCATAAATAACCAAATCAAAGACCGCGGTATCCATGCCAGCACTAAGAACCGTTTTTGTCTGTCGTTCGAAGGCGAAGAGGCCGAAGACAAAGCCTATGACTTTCTGCTTTGGGCGGCAGGTGCGCGTGGCTGGTCGATGCAATCAACAGACGATGACCCCGATTATCACCAAAACGTATCCGAGGCCCGAGCAACTGCCCAACGAGAGTACCGCCAACAGTACCAGCGCTTTTTGCTCAAACAGGCTTATTGGAAATCCGTCTTGAATGACCCGCTTGCTCCAAACAGGGAAGAACCAACCGAACTTGAACTATCAGCCGCTAAAGCTGATCTCGAGTGGTACCAAAATCAGCAACTAGCCGCGTAAAGGACGTTAACAAATGGAAGAACTGAACCAAATCACTGACCAGCTTAAAGGCGAAGTAAACAAGGCGGCGAAAAACCCGTTCGCTAGCAAAATCATGTCTCCGCTTCGTTTGGTGCTGGTCTGGATGAATGGCGTAAATCAAAAACTCATGGAACTAGAGCAAAGGGGGAAACATGGCTGAATCAATGCCCGTTCGTGCGTCGGCCAACAAAGTAGAAGGAGTTAATCGGTGTGAGTGCGGCAATGTCCGCACCATCCACCGGGCGAGGGGCAAACGCTCCAAGTACCTGTATGCGATTTGTGACGACTGCGGCACCAACCAGCAAACCGGAAAATATTGGCAGTCTCGCTTTGAGCAGCATTACCCAAGTATTGAAGCGCTGCACCAAGCCGAACAAGCCGCGCCAGTTGTGGAATCGGAAGGCGAACCCGAGCCGAATATCGAACCGGAACAAACCGAGCTTGATGCCGAAATACTGCAAGCAGTAATCGAGGCTGAACCACAACCAAGCCAAACCGAATCCGAACCAGATACCCAACCGGATGCAAAACCGTCCGGTTGGAAGTCAGTGATTGCGGGGGTTGTGCTTGGCGCGCTTACTGGCGGCATGATTGCCCGCTTTTAACCTAAACAAACCGAGAGATATAGTATGGATACCGAAAACCTAGCCGCCAATGATGACGAGCTAAATACTGATGTAGGTCTGGAAAGCCACAACGAGCAAGACGAGAAAGATTTCATCAACAGCTTAGATGATGACTTTGATCCAACCGCCGCCGATACCCAAGTACAGCAGCAGGAAATTGAAACGCAAGCCGCTGGCGCGATGGTCTTTGTCGGCTTGATGACCATCGAGCAGACCATGAAAACCATGGTTCACCCACGGTTTGAATTTGACCCAAAGCAGGCCGAAAGCGTAGCCGAAAAGATTGCACCGCTAATAGTAAAATACGGCGGCAATCCTCCACCGTGGCTGGCGAAGTACATGGATGAAATCATGGCCGTGGCCGCGATTGGGATGCTTTCGCTTTCCAGTTACATGCAGGTGCGAACCCTCAAGGCCGAAGATATCGAACTGGCTAAAAAGGCTAAGAAAGCGGCCAATGATGACCAACAGCAGGAGGCCGCTTGAAACTACAACCTATCAACCAAAACAATGCGCTGAGTAATCATCATGTCTATGTGGTTGGTATGTCTGGCTGCGGGAAAACCTCCGCAGCCAAAAAGCTGTTTATCAAACCGACCGACCAAGTTGCCATCTTTGACCCACTTGGCGACTACGAAGGCGAACTGGCCGGGCGCAAGGTTCGCAGCTACGCCACATTGAAAGCCTTTGCTGCTGCGCTGATTGCTGGGCGTAAAACCAACCAGGGTTTCAAGATTGCGTACTATCCAAAGCATGAAACCACTGAGGAAGATTTCGACAAATTCTGCATGGTGGTGTGGGGCGTGGGGAACGGCAAGCACAAGAAACCACTAAAGGTGATCTGCGAAGAAGTAGCCGAACATACTAGCACCGCAGGCAAGGCGACGGGCTACCACGGCAAAATCTTGAGGCTAGGGCGCAAGTTTGGCCTGCATTCCATCAACATGTTTCAGCGTGGGCAGGAAGTCTCGAAAACCATCATTGATAACTGCCAATTCGCGTGTGTGATGATGCAAAAAGCCGATGATAGTGCGAGGTACTTGCAACAGAAAACGGGGATACCGGCGAATGAGATAGTTAGTCTAGAAAAGCTTGAGTATGTGCTTCAGGACGGAAAGAAGTGGGAGAAAAATACAATTCGGTGGTAATAAACCACAACCTGTATCATTCCTTATAAGTGATAAATTAGATAGCGATATGTTGAAAAATTCAATATATCGAGCTGTTTGGGCTCTAGATTTACTTCATGTACTACTAATGGCTTGTATTTATGGTATAACTCATTCGGATAGAAATTAAGGCTTTGGATAAAAAATGAACAATCACGATATTCCTGTATCTGTTTCTACTAATGGGTTAGAAGTTATTGCGTCAGGCTTGGTGCACCTTACTACTCCTGATGTCTCCTTTAAAGTTGGAGACTTAGATATTCGCTTTATATTTCAGAATGATAAAGGTGAAGGGCGATATGAGGGTAAAGTTGAAAATGGTATATTAACCATCAACTTATTTAACTTTAGTAGTGCGATAGGAGAGGGTAACCCTGTTCCTCTTTCTATAGCAACAATCAAAGGTCGTGAGTTATTTGTTACATATTATGTTAACACATTTAATAATGGGCCGTTGCGAGAATTTCACTATACATTCATGTTAGGGGGCACAAGTGAGTGAGGAGCAGACAAAATTCACATTTGAGCAACCTGATATAAAACCTTTATCGACAAAAAAGGATGTTCAAGTAACTGATCGCCCGCTTGTTGGCAAAATCGCGAACCAAATTGGCACAGGCCAAAATGCTAAAGATTCATTCATTTGGATGACAATAACGTGGAGTTTTTATATTTCTACTGGCCTGTCGCTTGCTTTTTTCTTTCGCTCCTTGCTACCCGGTTTTGACGGTGTTGAAACGCTTGAAAGTATAAAAAATATTTGGTCAATTTTTACGCCAATTATAACTTTAGCCCTTGGTTACGCTTTTGGTAAAGGGCAGTAAAGCCCAAAACAGCCAAGCGTGACGCATTACACTAAGCTGTTTAGGTTTGTCTTGGTGATTTCATCGTGGCAAATTTTATAGTGGCAATAGTTTAAAACCAATCACATTTTTAAAAGCCCGCTAACCTATAGCCTTAGCGGGCTTTTTTGTGCTTGCCTTAAAACCAAATCGCTTGCTTTCCTGTTGGGGAACTTTTGTTAACCAACAGAGAGCAAACATCATGAGTGCAAAAACTAAGGGCTATGTGATCACTGGCGTGATCGCGTTAATGGTCGCTGGCGCGGTTGTCTGGGCATCGAATAACGTTGATGCCGTCGAAGACGCAATCGGGTAAGGGGCGCATTATGGAATTAGTGCAAACCCCATTCGCGCCACGTCCCAAAGAGCTAGACCCGGTAGAGGGTGTAGGTTGGGGCAACCGTGCATCGCTGCGTCTGGTATCTGGCCCGACGTATCACAGCATTGAGCTGGTTACGGATATTACTGATCCAACCGACATCGAACGAGTTGAAGTGTCGTTGAATGGTTCGGCCAAAATCAATGTAACAGGCGAAACGCTGGTTAAACTGCAAGCCCACCGCAAGAACTACGCCCAAGATGGGCGCTATGTCATTTCCTTTGGTGATGCCACGCTGCGCACCAAAATTGGTGTACGCCAAACCGACCTTGTCACCTTGGGTGGCGAAATTTGGTTTGTGTATATCACCCTCAAGTCAAAACCAGCCGGAACCACACCGCCAAGTATCCGCGCCCGTGCCCATGTGCTGCCTGCACAATCGGTGCGTTACTACATGCCGCGTATTTACGAGCTAACGTGGTTTGCCTCGGCAACAGGCCGCACCCCTTTTGATTTCTCCGAGCGAAGCCCGGCACTGAACCTCAAGCGCATTCATTTCCTTGATGACTCGGTTGAACGCGTTCGCGTTTTGCGTGACAGCTTCGAAGAAATGAACGTCACCAAAGAAGATAACGCCTACGACTTAGCGCAGGCCAAGAAAGAGCAAAACCCTGAGTGGTTCAGCCTCGACTTCATCCGTTATGGCTTTGGTGCTGACGGCATGTTGAATACTGCCGCCCGCAGCCAGCTCGCTTTCGAACTGGATAAATCCGCCGTTGGTAGTGTGCCGGTAATTGTTGAAGCCGTCGAACAGGTGAACGCATTGCCATCCAAAGGCTAAGGGGGCGCGATGAGTCTACTCGATACAGTCGGTGAAACACTGGGCGGGATTTGGGATACCGCCAGCGATGGTGGCGAAGCCTGGTTAAATTCTTGGTTCGATAACGAGGCTGAAAAAGTCTCGTCAGCCGCACCGGAAGAAAACCGCACGCCGCAGCACAAAGAGCCAGCCCAACAACCAACCGGGCAGCCGATCTATACCATGATGCCGGGCAATACCTCGATGATGATCATGGGCGGAAGCATTGCCTTGCTGGCTCTGGTCATGCTGCTAAGGGGAAAATGATGCCGTTTCTATTTTGGCCTCTATTGGCAGGCACCGTCGGCTATATCTCCGGGTTATTTACCGGGGAAAAAGTCGGGCGCACCGTGCGCATATTGGCGGCGGTGATCATGGGGCTGTGGCTTTATGACATTGTGATGGGGAAGAAAGCATGATGAATATTCCCGGTCTAACCAATTCCGGCAGTATGCCGATTAACGCGGGCGGCGGCGCAGCGGGTCCATCAGGCGTTCATAGCCAAAATGAATCCGCCTTGCGTGTTGGGGGGATCAGTATGGGCGGTGGTTCGCTGCCTATCTGGCTGCTATTCGCTATTGGGGCAACCGCTTTGTGGCTGCTTATCAAAGGAGGTCGGTAATGTACTTTCGATTGATACGCCCATCAGCACCCGATTTTCTTGCCCACCTTGACCAAATCAAGCCTGCATTTGCGGGCTCTGATACACCGAAGGCGGAATTTGACGAGGTGAAATCCATGGTTCGTGCCAAGGAAGTCAGCTTTTACCTGTTGACGGGTAAAGGGGTCAAGCTGTGGTTTATCAGCCGTGTGCAGGATGGCCGCTATCACATCATTGCCATGACTGGCCGAGGGTTGGGAGAAGCAGCAAGCCATATCATCGAGCGTGTTGCAGCCTGTGGCTATGCGGCAATCACCTATCACACCTACCGCAAGGGAATGCGGCGGATATTGGATAAGTTTGGTTTCAAGCAGGTTGAACAGGTCAGGGAGTTCAACGGCACGCAGGAAACCGTCCATCAACTTGATATTGAGGGAGCATAGGGATGGGTAAATCATCAGTAAAAAGTGCCAAGGCTCCGGCTACTAAGAAGCCGACGACCAAAGCCCCGGCAGTGACTAGTAATGCCCGCCGTCCCCGCCGTGGGCGTGCCCAAGCGACCCGGGTTACAGCACGGCCAAGCGGTGGCAAGGGAAGGCGCCCCACCTTGGCCGAAAACTTCCGGGGCAAATCCGGAGGTGGTTCATCAAGTGGGGCAAAAACAGCGAAAGGGAATCTGGCGAGGCGTGAAAACATCTCGGAATTACGGACAACCAGCCTGTCCAAGACAAAGCGTATGCGGAGGTCTTAATGGGTAAGGGAGGAAGGAGTTCCAGCTCTAACACAACCACGAATACCAATACCAGCGGCCAGAACGCCATCGACGGCGATAACCTTGGTGTATCTATTGCGGGCGTCAATGATTCCAATGTTAACGTTTCGATGACTATGACCGACCACGGCGCCATGCAACGGGCTTCTGATTTGTCAGAGTTGGCACTGCTCAGTAATGCCGATGTGACCGAAGAAGCCCTTTGGGGGATGGCTGATGTCAGTGAAGCCGCGTTGGAAATGGGAGAGCGGTCAGTTGATAAAGCCCTTGGCTTTGGACAGGACGCTATGGACGAAGCCATGAGCTTTGGCCGTGACTCTCTCGAGGGGGCATTGATGTTTGGCAATGAAGCCATGCAGCTCAATGCCGAGGTGAGCAACAACGCCATTGATGAAGTGAGCCAAGCGCACCATGAAAACCTGCAGATGATCGCCGGACTGGCAGGAAACCAAGCAGCTCAAAATACCGAGAACTTGGAAGCCTTAAAGGGATTGGCAGAAATGAACGCCGATGGCGGCCAAGTGGCAACCAGCCGCCAGATGACCATTGTTGTTGGTCTGGTCATGACATTCATGGCGATCATGATGCTTGGAGGTAAGCGATGAATTTTCACCAAGTGATGCAACCGCGCCAGCGTTCGCAGTTCCAAGCCGTGGGCGAGTTTCTGTATGTCGAGGCGTGTACAGAGTCGGTCTCTATCACCACCGAGCGCGGCGATTACCGCCTGAAGCAGGGCGCTCAGATTATCGACCCACAACTGACAGGCCGTGTGACCGTGGAGAACATGGGTGAGGCGGGCACGGTGACGATTATCTGTGGTTTTGGCCGCTATATCCCGCCGACAGACGGGCAGCAAGTGGCGGTAACCCAACTGCCTTCAGTGACCCTGTCACCCAATCAGCAGGTCAATATCGGTCAGTTGCCACAAGTGGCATTGGTTGACGGGCAGGCGGTGGTGGTGTCGCAACTGCCGAAGGTGCAGCTTGAGCCCGACCAGTCCGTGACCGTGTCACAACTACCAAGCGTATCGTTGGCTGAAGGCCAGCAAGTGGCGGTGACGGAACTCCCACGGGTGAAGTTTGAGAGTGGGCAGGCGGTTCGCGTCTATGCCACCACGCCAATGCTCACCAAGCCCGTGGGTGGCGAGAGCATGACAACCAGTGAGTTGGCCATTACCGAGGGCATCGCAGAACTGATTGCCAACACGTCACGCTGTCACGTTTTACTTAAAGCCAGTTCAACCAACGCCGATGCAATCACGCTCGGTACTGGCTGGACATTGGCAGCAGGCGAACAGCTCAAACTTGAAACCACCGCCGCCCTGAGTTTTGCGGGCACTGACGGTGATGCAATCCAAATTATCGAGGTCACACGATGACAGATAAAACATTAAAAGAACGTCTGCCCGTTGGCAGCCCACGAAACAAAGTTGAATATCTGGCGGACGAGTTCGAAAAAACGGCGAATGATTTGTACAGCCGATTGGGTGATAAGGCGGTAAATTTGCTTTCTAACCCCAACTTTACTGAGTTTCTAACGAAGTACAGACCATCTACGGTTGAAGCGAATACACTCATTACTGCAAGCAATGTTCCAGATATATCTCGTGGGACTAAAAATGGTAGGGGTTCAACATTACTCGCTCCATATTGGGCGGTTGAGCATCAAGTAGATGAGTATCTAAGTTTTAATCACTACATTCAGAGAGGCGGTGATGAAATAAAGCCTCACCTAAACCCAGAATGTGGAGAGCTGCATCTTAGTGGTGATACTACGCTATATCAAACTCTAAATATTCCGCTTGGTGGTTCTCTTCACAATGAGGTTAAAGCTAGGGTATCACTCTTTAATCTATCCCCGGGGACTAAAATCACGGTGGGAGTGCGGGATATTAACCTTGAGAATAAAGGACCGTTCTTAGACGGTAATGTTTTCCATTGGTTTGAGACGATTGAATATAACGATGAGTTTGTCGCTGACACTCCAAAAACCTTCGATTTTGAGCCATTCCTTGTTGGCTATCATGGGTGGTGGTTCAATCCAACAAAGGTCTTTTATATCAGAATAGAAAACCCTAGCTCTAGGCTATATGCTATTGAAAGTGCTCAACTATGGCATTCTAAAATTTATGGGAAATCCCCAGATTCCTTTACTCATAATCATGCCCCAAATGCTTATTACGACTTTCCAGCAGAAAGCCCGATTGATGTTTTTTACGACTTACCGATAGAGTTTCTAGGTAATAACAAAATAAGGTTTTCTCGCTCAAGGCCAATAGATGCGCCCTATGGTCTTTTGAACCATATGATATTCACTGGAGAGAGGTACGACTCTGAATTTAGGGTGCTCGAAATTGATCCTTCGAGTGTAACGATACAGATTAACTCTGAACAGTATGAGCACTATCGAGAGCATGGAGAACATATCCTGTATTGCTGTCAGTACAGCAAAATGCCTATAGGGCTTGGGTTCTACGAATGAAATGGCTGATAGCACTAGCCATGGTGCTGTTATGGCTCAACAGCCGCAAGGGGCTGGTTAGCGCAAGTGACCAGCCACGCCAACCGACGAACAACACAGGAATGAACGAAGACATGACCACAGGCATGCCGCGGGGTATCCGCAACAACAACCCGCTGAATATCGAATACAGCAAGCACAACAACTGGCGCGGCCAAGTGTCCAGCGATGGCCGATTTGTGATTTTCGAAGATGATAAATGGGGCTTCCGTGCGGCGGCTCGTATCCTGCGCAGCTATCAAAAGCGCGGGGTAACGACCATCAACGAGATTATCCATACCTTCGCGCCGAGCCATGAAAATGACAGCGACCATTACGCCAATATGGTTGCCACGTGGACGGGCTACGACAAATACCAGGTTCTGGATGCGACCAACGACAATACGGCGGCGGTACTGATTCAGGCCATGGCCCGGATGGAAGTTGGCCGCCAATATCCCATCAATGAAGTGATGGAAGGAGTCGCACTGGCATGACAACTAAGAAAGCCGCTACTTCGGTAGCACTCAGCGTTGCAGGTGTCGTTATCGGTGCCTACACACTCAAATTTCTACGTAAAAAGGGATGGTTATGATTGATTTGAAACAGTCCAGTACCAAAACAGGTTTGATGTTACTTGGCAGTGCCACCGTTGGTTTACTAACAGGTAATAGTGATTTGGTCACCGTGACAATCGGTGAATCTGGTGCGCAATTGGGCGGTACAATTCCCGCCATAGCCGCGATGATGATCGGTTTATTCGACACGGTTCGCAAAGAAAAAGGTTAGGGGGTTCGGATGGGTGAACTGATAAAATTATTTAGTGAGTTGGGGGTAACGCCTCCAACTTTGATCATCTGCTATTTGTTATTTCGTTCTGTTAAAGCGCATGAATCAGTGTTGGGTGAGTTAAAACACATGATAGCCCAACATGAAACGCGAATTCTTAAGCTTGAATGGGAAAAAGAGTCATAATTTCATTACTATATAATAAGCGTGTCAAAATATTGATGTGGAAATTAGCCTTGTTGATAAATTAGTTGTACGTTTAGCTTGTTGATCAGATAGTCAGCAGATTAGCTAATTTATAAAGGATGATATTCATGTATAAAATAATGGGGATATTAGCTCTATCAATATGTTTCAGTAGTACTGCAAGAGCAGAAGTAACTGAACTGGATGTATTGAAAGCTACACCTGCAACCAAGTACGAACTTGGTATGTTCCAACTACAGCTCATGGCACAAGCTTTTAACCATAAGTATTCGGGTGAAAGAGTTAATGGAACAAAGTTCGACATTAAAGATCTTAATGTTATCGAGAGTAATGATAGTTTTGGGCTAATCTTTAGCTACGAAGGCCGCTCAAAATACATGACGGTGGAAAATTGCATCTACATTCATGATGAAAAGACAAAGAAAACATTTTCACCTGCTTTAATTGTCGAAAAACTATGGCCATCATTGAGCAATAAACAGCATGAACAACTTATGAAAAATGTCTCTTTAAGCACACAGTTAGTTGATGAGGACAATGCAAGCTTCACGCAGACTTGTGGCAGTTAATCAGGATTAGCCCGCAACTGCGGGCTTTTTTACGCCTGAGCAAAGGCTAGGGAGCTGATGCGCTGCGCCGGGCATTGAGTTTATCCCTGGCTTTGCGGCAGGCTTTCTTTTTGTCCTTGGGAATGGTTTCTTGCTGGGGCTGTTTGATTCTGCGGCCGCCACGAAACGGCAATGGTGTAACCACATTGGTTCGCACCGGGACATAGTCCAGCTCATACATCCGGCACAAGGCATGATAGCGATCATAACGGAGTGCCCAAGAGTCCAGTTCTTTGGGGCTGAACTGGCGGCCTTCGGGGGTAATGATGATGCAGCGGTGCTCATCAATCCGAAAACCTTGCCAGCGGGTATCATCGGGCAGATAGCCACGGGCTTTAATGATGAGAAGTTTTTCGGCCATCGGGTTCACGTCGATTTTTCCCGTGAGCCATCGTTTGACAGTGATTGGCCGGACGTGAAACCACGCGGAAGCCTCAGCGATGTTGTCGAAGTGACGCCAGAACAGCTTGACGAAGGATTCATGTAGCATGATGTGCCTCGCAAAATTTATCGTTTATAAAAGTTATTTCCGATTAATCAAACGCAGGTTGATAGAGCACGCCGATAATACCTAGCCAACAACAGCAACCGGGCGAAACCCAGCGTTTGTGGGCACAGGACGGTACCGAAAGTTGAGCGGGATAAAAAGCGAGAGGTTTTGATTTAATTAACTGTTTCCAAAGCATTTTGAGACTCCTTAAAGTGAAGTTTCTAAGCTGACACAAATGTCCTAAATCAAATGTTAAAAAAACACCACTCAGTACGTATTATGTATATTATGTTAAATTAGGTATCTATATATAATGCCTTTTATTGGTGCGTACAGTGTTTCCACTGTTTCTAACCCACTCTTTGCTATCAATTTAAATTTCTCTTTTCAATGACACTGTCACTTCGAACCAATTTAACCGTAATGCCGATTTACCATAAAGTAGATAATTTGCAGATAAGCAAAATGTCTTTCGCAGAATGCGTTCGTCAGTTTGCTTTCGTGAAAATTATCTAAGAAAAAGCCCCAAGCTCTGCTTAGGGCTAAATTCGTGGTAATGCCGACAAATGAATTAGCCGCCAGCCAGTTTTACTGTGTGGCCTTTTTTCTCAAGCGCAGCTTTGATTGCATCACGCTTATCGCCTTGGATTTCGATGTTGCCATCTTTAACTGAGCCACCACAGCCACACACTTTTTTCAGTTCGGCAGCTAGCAACTTCAATTGTGCATCTTCTAAGTCTAGGCCCGTTACGATACAAACTCCTTTACCTTTACGGCCTTTTGTCTGGCGTTGAATTCGGACAATACCATCGCCTTTAGGACGTTGCGGTGCTGGTTTGTCTTCTTTAATGCGACCAGTTTCTGTTGAAAATACCAAGCGGCTGTTGTCGTTCATGGGAAAATCTCGTTTAATTTCTTGGATCTGTGAACCAGGTAATATCTTGCGATTTCTCATTTGAATCTCACCTGAACCAGAATACTATCAATAATAGGTACTGTAACGGAAACAGTTATGATTAAAAACGTTATTTTTGATTTTGGCGCTGTACTGTTCGAATGGAACCCTGCAAAAATTGTCTCGACATTTACAGATTCTAAGGACGAACAAGCACTATTACTTGAACACGTTCTCAACCATCCAGACTGGCTTTCGCTAGACCGTGGGACCATGCTTATGGCTGAAGCCATTCCACGCTGTGCAGCACGAGTTAATCTACCTGAGTCTAGGATGGAAGATTTCTTCGAACACATCCAGAGCAGCCTTCATTTGATTGATGAAACGTACGATTTAGTCAACCAAGTCTTGAGCCTTAATTTTTCTGCTTACTTTCTCACAAACATGAGCAGCGCCTTCTTTGAAAAGCTAAATGAGCGCCATGGTCTGTATCAGCTTTTTGATGGCGGCTTGGTCTCGGGCAAAGAGCTTACCATTAAACCGGAAGCCGAGATTTTTGAATTGCTGTGCCAACGATTTGATATTGATCCGAGCGAATCACTCTTCATTGATGATCAACCGAAAAACCTCGATGCCGCTAAAGCATTTGGTTTTGAAGTGTTTCAGTTTAAATCACCTCCAGAAAGCTGTACCAGTATTCGTAATTTGCTAAATATTAACTAGAATTTTTCTTAACAGGATGAAATTCATTTAACATTCATCTGAAAAATGGCATATTGCCTCTTAATTTGTACCTAATAGTCAGGAGTTTTCGTGAAAAGACTTTTTATCCCAGCAATGTTGTTATTCTCTGTTATGGGTTCCAATCTTGCCTTGGCTGAATCAAAAAGTGACGATTCGAAATCGATTGTAGGTCAAGTCGAAACAATCAAAGTTTATGATTTAGATATCGATTATCTCGCACGAATTGATACTGGCGCAGCAACAACCTCTATTCATGCCAAGGATATTAAGGTGGTTGGTGATGAAAGCGACAGTGATAACATGCGCGATCACCTTGGCCATACCGTTGAATTCACTTCTATCAATGAGAAAGGTGAAGAAGCAACCTATAAAGGTAAAATCGTTAAAGTCAGCAAAATCCGTAACGCACAAGGCGTTGAAAGACGTTATGCCGTCAAGATGGACCTGGGCTGGAACGGTGAGCATAAGACTGTTGCTGTGAACCTTCGTGACAGAAGTAAATTAGAATACAAACTCCTTATCGGTCGTAACTGGCTAGAAGGTGACTATTTAGTCGACGTTGAGAAACTCGATGAAAACGATTAATTGATTTGCAGCGAGCTTATAAAAAAACGCCCTACTCTGGGCGTTTTTTTATTGCTGCTTGTTCTGCTGCAGCTTAGCGATTACCAAGTCTAAATGCTTTTTTATTGCTGTTGGAGAACCTTTCAACAGCTTGCTGCCTAACATGACATACCAGCCATTTGGTTCTCCATTATCATTGATCAACTTAAAGCCTTTGTACTCTTCTATTCTCTGATCAACGCGTTCAGCTTTATTCCCAGCAAGAAACTTTTCAGGTGGCATAAATGTTTGCATGTCATACCACCAATCAATGCTTTTCTTCACAAGCGTAAGCTTATGGATAATCGTATTTCCATTAATGGTTGTTTTCCAACCATCCGGTGCTCCCGAGGCGTTTTCAATATTGTGGCCTCTATGGAACAGTCTTTTTTTCATTTCTGCCTCGTTCGGTTGAGCCATAATGAGCCTTATGTTTTTCATAAGATTTTTTAATATAAGCATCAAATCTTAGGTTTGTCTGCTGTTAAAGCTCATTAGTGTTACATTTGTGCGATTATATATGAAGTTTTGGGATATCTATATTAGAATATGATAAGCAATAAATTATAGTGCATTAGAAGGGTAACCTATGGCTAAAGAGATTGAACCAATACAAGACGAAATCGAATGTTTGATGAGTATTAAGCGTTTCAATCAGCCATTAGACTCTGTTGAAACCATGAGAACCTTAACACAGGATCAATACGCTTCAAATACTCTCATTTCATTCAAAAATGATTGGAATAATTTCCTGGCCTTTTGTTTCGCGGAGCATATCCCTGCACTTCCGGCAAAAGCCGACACTGTTCGCCGCTATATTGAGCAGATGGCGAAAGTGAGAAAGTTAGCTAGCCTTAAACGTTACATCGTCACAATATCACTTATACACCGCTGTCATAATCTGAGCGATCCTTGTGCTAAATCCGAAATTCGCTTAGCCATGAAGAAGCAGCAGCTCGAAAAGCATGACGACTATCAAAATGCCGCCCCTTTTAGAGATGAACACTTACAACAATTGATTGATAGCTTCGAGATTTCCACAAAGCCTAAAGATATCAGAGATTTGGCGATATGGGCAGTGATGTTTGAAGCTATGCTCAAACGCAGTGAACTCGCCTCCCTTTCTGTTGAAAATTTATACGTGCATAGCTCAGGGCTTATAGATTTAGATGTAAATCAGACCACAATTTCACTCAGTAGTATCGCATCTAAAGCTCTTCAGCGTTGGTTGGTTATTGGCATGATTGAAAACGGTTTTGTTTTCAGACGTATCGACAGGCACAGTAATATCGGCGATAAACCATTAGATCATTCGTCAATCTACCGTGTTTTCCGTCGAGCTAGTGACGAATTAGGACTAGGAGATACCTCTCTATTTTCAGGCCAGTCTCCACGCGTTGGTGCGGCCAAAGATCTCTCCGATGCCGGGTTATCTATCATCGAAATCCAAGAGCAAGGCCGTTGGAAGAGCCCCGCAATGCCGGCCCAATATGTAGGCAACACTGATAGGTACAATAAAGAAGTCAGTAAGTTCATCAAAGCTAAGCCCTGGGAAAAATAGGATTTATCTTGGTGTAGAATAATGTGATATCAAGGGCGATATACAATAAATTATAGTGCGTTAGGTTTGCAGTTTCACTCCCTTTTCGGCTCATCGGTCCAATGGTCTTCGTAACCAACACTTAAATCGATTGGATAAGTAATTCTTGCGAACAAGCTCCTTAGAGGCTCCATGTTTCCAAAATACCCTGCCTGATTCGCATCAACCCATTCGTTTAGTCCGATACCTTCCCAACACACCTCATAGCCTGCATTGATAGCCAGTATCTCAAAAAAGATGCGTTGAACCCGACCATTACCTTCTCGAAACGGGTGAATGACATTGAGTTCGCAATAAAAGAAAGCCAACTTATCAATAAACTCAGCTCGCTCAAGTTGGCACAAATTGTTTAGTCCTGCCAGCTCTTCGAGTAGCTTGTTTGTTTCACGCTCTATGTTTTCCCAATGGCAGAAATGCGTTTCACCCTTGGTGATATCAACGCTTCTCGGCACCCCAGCCCATGAATATAAGTCTTGAAACAAAGTTCTGTGAATTTGCTTTAGGTACTCGAATGAAAAATTATTAAAGACAGGCTCAAAATGGCTAGCACGTACTCGGGTAAAGTCACGTTCAGCCGCCTCAAGTTCATCTTCATCTCGAATATTGAGTAAGTTAATGAGAACGGTACTTTCTGGATAACAATCCGGGTCTCTATCTACCCCATACCTATCTGGCATAATGTCCTTTTAACTGTCTGATCTGTTCAATTTCAGTCAAACCACTTTCTGAGTTGGCAGACTCTTCTTGCTCTAAGTGGATACCTTCTAATCGCAAACTTGCACGATAGTTTTTAGCTTGCAGTTGCTTAAAGCGCCGCTGCTTTTCATCATCCGTTAACATTAAAAATCTTGTTGCCTCATCATTGTTATAGTTTCTGGCGTACATGAAAAAGTATAGCCACTTTGCATTAGGTTGAAAAAAGCCGGGTCTGAAACCCGGCTCTTCATCACTTCACATTGTTCTTTATTGCCTGCTCCAAAAAACCTTTGAATGTATGGCCATGGTGCTCAAGCATTTTAGGGAACATTGAAATTGGCGTCATTCCTGGGAAGGTATTGATCTCATTCAGCAGGATCTCGCCATCTTCACTCAAGAAAAAGTCAATCCGAGACAAGTCTTTAAGCTTCATATGAACAAACGCTTTACGTGCATAATTGCGAATGTCCTCGATTTGTTCTTCAGTCAGGTTGGAAGCTTCCACTGCAGTTGTAGAATGGCTATCCGCACTGTATTTCTCTTCATAGGTATAGAACTGATCATCAGGGCAAGATACTTCACCAGGTTTGGTGATGATGAGTTCACCGTTGAATTCATAAGAAGAGATTTCAAGTTCGCGAGGCTTGATGGCTTTCTCTATCAACACTTGCTCTGAATAACCAAATGCAGCGTTGATGGCCTCTGAAAGTGCTGCCTTTTCGGTGACACGGTAACAACCTACCGATGAACCTTGACTTGCTGCCTTGACGAACACTTTCCCCCACTTATCAAAAGCGTCTTCTGCTTGTTGATGGGCCTGTTCATTGTTTTCACTCAGGAAAACATAAGGCGTATTTGGGATGCCTAACGCATCGAACCAAAGCTTCGTAGTGATTTTATTGAAGCAGTTTGTGCTAGCCTCTGCACCACAGCCTAAATATGGCAGTTTTGCCATATCAAGAAATGATTGAAGATCACCTGTTTCACCTGGGAAGCCATGGACACATGGGATCACATAATCAACCTTCTGCTGACCATCACCTTGGTGCAAAGTACGGTCGAGGTTAAGGTGGCAAAGCTGGTCATCTTGATTGAACCAACCATCGGACTTCATTTCAATTCGGGTATACGTAATGTCGTCAATCTGCTTGAGCTGCTGTTCAATGTAATTGGCAGATACTAGAGAGACTTCGTGTTCGGCGCTTCCACCGCCACAGAGTAATAAAACGTGGATTGAGCTCATTATCATCCCTTGTGTAAAATTCTTCCTTAATAGTAATAAAAAAAAGGTGACTATTGCACCTCATATCTATAGTTATGGAGAATTCTTTCGAATATTTGACAAATACCAGTCCAAAAAGCCAAATCTCGCTCAACTATCATGATTTTGATTTACCTAATGAACAAAACCCACAACCTCAAGTAAAGATTGTGGGTTCATTATTACGGATAATTTACGCTGCTTCTACTGCAAACTGATTTCAGATTCTATTTGCATAAGCAACAGTTAGTTCAATCGAGTCAACTTAGGCGTTGGAGAAGCCTTGACTTCATCTAGATCGCGGATGAAAGGCCCATATGTTTTCACATCATTAGGCAGCGCATCTAAGGCTGAACGCGCTTGCTCTTTTGTTTCAAATTGACCATAAAGCAAGGTATACCAAGGCACACCATTGATTTTCTTCACATTCGTCCAAACTGGTTTGTCCGACGGAAGCTTGTTCATATAGGTTGTGAATCCCTTATTATGACTTAGCGCCAACACCTGAATAGAATAGCCTGATTTAGACAATTCAAGATTCGAAGAAGCATTCTCTTCCGCGGCCTTTTTGATGACCTCTGTTGCTGTTGCTTGATCAGCACCATCATCAACATCAGAAATTGTTGTTTCATCTAGCTTTGCCAGAGTCTCAGACTCCATTTTCTCTTGAACAAAAACTTCTTCTGTTGAGGAAGTGATTATTTCAGTATTCCCTGAATCAGATGCACACCCTGAAATCGCCGTAACTACAGCCAATACGGCTAGTTTTTTCATTATTTCTCTGCCAGACAAAAATCTAATCACATTGTGCCGCCGGAAATTCCACCATTCAAGCCTAAGTTTAAGATAGATCAATAACTATCTGCCCTGCATCACAGGAATTACAGGTAATATATATACCCAAGTCACCTCAATGTGCATGTTCAGCGAGAATTTCTAAGCTTATAGACAAGGCATTGTTTTGAAGATCTAGTGGTTCTAAATCAAGAAACAATAACGCGGTTTAGAAGCTTAGAAAACTCGCCCTCCGGGAGGGTGTCAGCCCATTCACTCCTTCGTTGAAGCTTTTTGAAAGGGAGTGCCATTCCTGCAAACCTTCGCCTTGCATTGAATGCGCTGACAACCCTCTGAATCCTGCAGCTTGAGGTAACTTGGGTATAACAGCATTCTTTCTTTTTCATTGGAGCCCATCATGGCCGATCCTCATATTCAGAGCGAACTAGATAATCTGGATAAATTTACGGTAATCTTATATCGAACAGCTCTGACAGCCGCTGCTGGCATTATGTCTATCCTAGCTTGGGAAATCGATGTGGGCACCACAGCCCTTGTTATTGCCGCAATATTAGCTACAACAACGGTGCACATATACGATAAGCGTTTCCGTTGGCTAATTCTTGGCAGTGCTCTCTTTGCTGTCTGCTGGTTATTGGCTGATCTATGGACACCACTGGCGCTTGGCGCAGCACTGTTTTCTTTTAGTGCCCTGGCCATTAAAGAGTATTTTTGCTTTCAATTAAAACCACTATTACTCACACCTCTCGCTTTGGCGGGATTCTGGTTCTGTTTGGTGTTCAACCAGACTCAGATCAGTATTGCATTTAGCATGACCGGCGCCATCTTGTTGGCTGTAGCGGCATTTTCTAAATGGCGAATGCCAATGCACTACGACATCGGCGACAAGTCAAAATATCAGATCTAATTTTCGCACTTAAGTTGATCCTTGTGGCAAAGGACCTGCCACTCCCCCGGCCTAACAACCCCGCTAAATGACCGCTCTTCTTCTTGCTAATTGATTGATATTAGGCATTGATCACAGCTCACATACTTTTGCCAGAAACTCAGTAGCGGTTTAGTTACACTCAGTGAAAAGTATTGGCAAAAAGAGTTGTGATATGGACGGATTAGACAAACTGCTCAAACCCAAGTCAATCGCCGTGATCGGTGCCTCCGATAGCCCTAATAGAGCCGGTAATGTGGTGATCCGCAACCTCCTATCAGGATCCTTCCATGGCCCTATCATGCCCGTCACTCCAAAATATGATGCAGTTGCCGGTGTCCTTGCCTATCCAACCATAGACAGCCTACCCCGAGTGCCAGATTTAGCCATTGTCTGTACCAATGCTCACCGCAATGTCGAGATCATCCGTCAGCTTGGTGAAAAAGGTGTAAAAGTTGCCATAGTGCTTGCCGCGGGGATGGCCAACATCGTTACCGATGGACAAACTGAGGAGCAACGCATGTTTGACGTTGCTAGACAGTTTAATATGCGCTTGGTCGGGCCGAACAGTATGGGACTCATACTGCCCTGGATAAACCTCAATGCGTCTTTTTCGCCCATTGCCGCCAATAAAGGCAATATCGCCTTTATTTCACAGTCTGCTGCCGTGTGTACCACAATCCTCGATTGGGCAAAAAATAAGAATGTTGGTTTTTCTACCTTCCTTTCCCTTGGTGACGCCTGTGATATCAACTTCGCGGAGCTTCTTGATAACTTATGCCGCGATAGCAAAACCGAAGCTATTCTGCTCTACATTGATTCGGTGAAAGATGCACGCAGGTTTATGTCTGCGGCTCGAGCTGCTGCACGAAACCGCCGGATCCTTGTGGTAAAAAGCGGTAGAACCCAAGCAGGCAGTGCTGCCGCTTTCTTGCACACCGGCTCGCCTGCTGGCTTAGATGCTGTTTACGATGCTGCGATACGTCGTTCGGGGATGCTGCGAGTAAACAATACCCACGAGCTGTTTGCTGCGGTCGAAACCCTTGCCCATTCTGTCCCTTTGCGCGGAGAACGCCTGGCGATTTTAACTAATGGCGGAGGCCCTGCCATTATGGCAGTCGACGCACTTGCTGATCGAGGCGGTAAACTGGCTCAATTAAGTGATGAGACCACCAGCAAACTGTCTGCCATTTTACCGTCATGCTGGTCCAAGGCTAACCCGATCGACATCATCGGTGATGCAGATATCAATCGCTATGAGCAAGCCGTTAAAATTCTATTAGACAGTGATGATTTTGATGCACTGCTAATTATGCACTCACCATCTGCAATAGCGGCGGGCAACGAAACAGCTAAACGTTTAGTGGAAGTGTTAAATTCCCACCCAAGAACCCGTAAGTTCAATATCTTGACCAATTGGGCGGGCGAAGATGAGGCCATTATTTCACGTAAGATTTTCACCGAAGCTGGCTATCCGGCTTATCGTACACCTGAAAGTGCGGTTTCGGCTTTCATGCATTTAGTGGAATACCGCAGAAACCAAAAGCAACTGATGGAAACCCCGGTTTCTTTCGGCGAAACAAAAGCCAACCCCCAACATGTCCATGACGTGGTTAACCACCTACTCGCACAAGGTGTTACCCAACTTGAAACACATGATGTGAGGCCGGTGTTGGAAGCATATGGATTCACAACCCTTCCAACATGGATAGCGAGTGATCCTGCTGAAGCCGCCCATATCGCCAACCAAATTGGTTACCCTGTTGCTGTTAAATTGCGCTCACCGGATATTCCCCACAAATCAGAAGTGCATGGTGTACTGCTGTATTTACGTACAGCCGAAGAAGTCGCCAACGGCGCGCAGGCTATTCTTGACCGGGTGTCATTGGAATATCCAAATGCACGAATTGATGGCTTGCTAGTACAACGGATGGCTAAACGAGCTGGCGCTCAGGAATTACGTCTATCAGTCCATCACGACACGACTTTTGGCCCTGTTATTTTACTGGGAGAAGATGCCGGCGATTGGGACATCCATAAAAATGCTGCGGTTGGCATCCCGCCGTTAAACATGGCACTTGCGCGCTATATGGTGATCAATGCGATTAAAACCGGCAAGATTACGCAGCGAAATTTACCTGAAAAAATTGATATTCCCGCGCTTTGCCGCCTATTGGTAAAGACATCTCAGCTCATCATTGACTGCCCGGAGATAGAGTCGTTTGATATCCACCCGCTGCTGGCTACCGGTGATGAAATGACCGTCATCGATGCGTCAATGACACTTCGTCAGTTTAAAGGTAATCGACAACAACGCTTGGCCATTCGTCCTTATCCCAAAGAGCTTGAAGAAACTGTCGCACTTAATAATGGCGAGCGCATTTTGCTGCGGCCAATTTTACCAGAAGACGAACCACAACACGCTGAGTTTATCGCTAAAGTCTCGGTTGAAGATCTCTATAAGCGTTTTTTCTCTGATGTCGGTGAGTTTAACCATGAAGCGTTGGCAAATCTTACCCAGATTGACTACGACCGTGAAATGGCGTTTGTTGCCGTACAGCATTCAACCAATAACAAAGGTGAGCCGGAAGAGTCCATTGTCGGAGTTACCCGGGCCTTGTCGGACCCTGAGAATATTGAAGCCGAGTTTGCCATCCTTGTGCGCTCGGATCTTAAGGGGGTCGGCCTTGGCAGTATATTGATGAATAAGATCATCCGATATTGCCGGGAGGCCGGTTTACAACGAATTACAGGTATGACAATGCCCTCTAATCGTGGAATGATCATGCTTGCCCAAAAAGTTGGGTTCGAGATCGATATTCAGATGGAAGATGGAATCGTTGAGATGTTACTCCCTCTTCCTTCAGAACGATAACCGTCGATAGCAGGTTCTGGGCGAAATCGATAGCAACATCCCAATCCTGCTCATCAATAGCGAATTGAAGATCGGCCATGAAGGTCTTTAGATATTCACAATGGTCAAAGTCATCTGAAAATTCGGTGGTATTTAATTTCATGTATCCTCCTAATTGGAGGTTGCATGATATAAATTACAGGAAATGTGACTTACCTTTTTACGCCACCTCACCACAAAGCGCTCAAAAAACAACCAGCAATAAGGTCTTGAGGACGAATTATTGCTTAGCCTGCTTTTTCCAAAGTGAGGTAATATGCTGAATACACCAGGATTTTGCCTTACCCATTCGACTTCTATTCCAAGCAATCACTAATTCAAGCTCATAAACAGGATCATCTCCAATCACCACCAGCTCCCCACTATCAATCGCTTCTTTTGCATAACTGTATGACATAGTTGCAATGCCGAGCCCTGCTTTCAAAGCCAGCAACTTGTCATGCATTGAAGACACGGTCAGTAATGGCTGGTCATCGAGAATATTGTAGGTTATAGGTGGTAGGTTCCTTGCCGTATCAGCAACTGCAATGCCGCGATACTGCTTTCTAATCATAGGATCCAACGGGTATTTATGTTTATGGATCGGATGGTCTGGATGCGCAACCCATATAGTATCTATGGTTCCTAGTGTTTGAATCTTAGCTTCAGGGGGAGCAACCGTAGGTGCTGGGGCAATAAGGATGTCAGCACGGTCTTGGGCCAACGCCTCCCAGCAACCGGCTAAGATCTCTTCATGGAAGCGGACACGGGTTTTGCTCTGTTGGGCCAACCCTTCCACCAGCGGAAATAAGGCATCCACTTTGACCAAGCCGTCATAAGCAATCGTGATATCCAACTCCCAACCATGTGCCAACGCACTGGCATCGGCAATCATCTCATCTGCCGCAGTGAGTAGCATCCGGCCTCTATCAAGCAATAGATGCCCAGCCTTAGTAAATACGGCTTTGTGACCTGAGCGATCAAAGATCACTAAATCCAAATCTTGCTCGAGTTTTTGAACCTGATAACTCAAAGATGAAGGCGCTCTGCCTAATTCTTCCGATGCCGCAGCAAAACTTCCTCTTCGCTCAATAGCGTCTAGCACCATCAAAGCTTCAAAAGACAATAGCTTGTTCACCTTCTCTCCTTGTTTTTATAATCATCAATAAATAGTTATTGATATTTCACCTTATCGATCCTCGCTTAGCAAATCCATAAATTATTGCTCATTTTTCATGTAATAGCGTTAAGATCACTCTATCACTTATGCTGATGAGTCATACTCACCACCGTTCAGTAAACAGCTAGGATTTGTACATGAATTTTTCAACCAGTATTCACAATCGCAAAAAACTGAATAGTTATTGTCTTATGTTTCTACTGCTATTGGTTTGTCTTATTAGTCTCTTTTCCAATCGAGGCATGAGTAATGAACTTCCTACTATTCGCTATGCATTCATTCCTAGCTTAGATGAGCTTGACCAACAAACTATTCAAGAAATAAGACAGACTGACACCCTAAACACAGTCCAAGAGCTATCCGACTCAGTATTTAATCTCGCCGAGCCCGTGAATATTGTTTTTGGTACCGAAGATGGCCCCTTATACGATCCCGAATCCGATCAGATTGAAATTCCTTATCACTTTTGGCGAGAAATGATTGACAATTTTTCCGCTGATTTTCATGACAATACAGAGCAAGCTAAATTATCCCAGGAAGACAGCCAGTATGTTTACCAGGCAGCAGAAGGTGCTCTATTACACACTCTACTTCATGAAGTTGGACATGCCTATATTGCATTGAACCAAGTCCCTATAGTTGGCAAAGAAGAAGACGCGGCAGATAGTTTTGCCAATGTTCTCATGCTTAACTATTTGGAAGATGGTGATAGCCAAGCGATACATGCTGCAACCCTATTCGCTATTGAAGATAAACAAATCGACAGTTTTGATGATTTAGATTTTATAGATGAGCACAGTTTGGATATTCAACGCTACTATTACAGCCTATGTTTGATCTACGGCAGTGATCCCGAACAGTATCAGACCCTATTCCAAGATCTAGAATCAGAAGTTAAAACTGAACGCGAAGAAATATGCATTGAGGAATTTGATCGTGTGACGGCAAGTTGGACAAGCTACTTCAAAAACGGTTAAATCAACCAAAGTGGAATCCTCTGATACTTCTGGCACATCAACTGGCGTGTTGATATAAAACGCCTTATTCACGCTACAGAATATTCATTCAAAATCTTTTGTATTTCCCCGGTAAAATTTCATACTAAGATGATAAGTTAGTCATAAAAATGACTAAACCTTTCCTATCATAACTCTTTGTTTACGTTCATATTGATCTAAGCCAAGTTCTCTCTTTTCACACTGATTTAGATTGCTATTAAAGCTAAAGCAACGTTTTAACAACCCCTTTATGCAAAGCATTGCTCATCAATAACGGACCTCATCATGCATATATGGCGATACATGATGAAACATCAAGGAGTTTTCGGATGGATAAACCCTCGCAGTCGCTAACCCAAACCCTCTCATACTTAAAGTTATGCACCTCTCAAATTATCTCTAGCCAACTTTCAGTTACTCAGCCCAGTTCAGCAAGGCACATCAATGACCTTATTTCATTGGAATCTATTGAGCTGGATCATGCCAATGAACAAGTTATCGAACTTCAGAAGGTGTTATTTAGGGCATTGCATGCGCTTGAGGCTGGCCAGACTGATATTGTGCATAACGCACTGATTGAAGGGATTAAGCAGATTAACCATGAGCTAACTGTACCGAAGAAAAAACACCTTGCTCAAACTAGTGGTAAAGAAGAAATTTTGAGCGACCCAGCTCTAGCTGGATAAAACCCTACTCAAATGTTAGACAAACGCATTTTTATAGCTATAACTCACCAACCAATGTGGAATCTGCCGGATACCTACGTCCTGTCTGTATCCGGCTCTTTTTTTATGCTTACATCAGCCATTTCCACCAAATGAATACGGCCAAGAATCCAAACAAGTATGTCAGGCCAATCCAAGACAGAGCTTTCATTCGCTTCGACCATTGAAGGGCCACGGGCAGTTCTGCTTTAGACACTAACTGGTAGTTCAGTAACGCAAAAATCGGTGTCGTCATGAATGCCAATATCATGGCGAAATCAAGCATCGGCATCAAAGCTGAGCTAAAGAACATGATGATCCCCATCGCTGAAACCGCAATAAATACCATCCAGCCATTGTGGAATGAACGCTGTCCAACCGGTTTTGATTGTAGAAGCGATTGTGCTTCTGCCAATGAACGAGCGTAACCATCAATAACCGTAATTGTACTGCCAAAAATACAGAAGAAAGCCACAACCGCAATCAGGTATCGAGACCACTCACCAATGGTGGACGCATACATACTCACTAATTGATGAGAGAATCCGATACCCGATGCTTTCAGCTCAGTACCATTACCATGCAAAACAAGCGCACCCAAAGAAAGGAAAACGATAGCAAGCACAGCGGTACCGATATAACCGACATTGAAATCAAACAGTGCAGAATCAGCCGTCACTTGCTGCTCTTTGCGCTGGCTCTTGAGCCACAGTGACGTCAGACATGAAATCTCTATAGGTGCCGGCATCCAGCCCATCATCACCACAATGAAACCAATAGAAGCAATGGACCATGCAGAAGGGGCTTCGAAGTCTGCCGGAGCGACACTACCCTTACCTGCAGCAATCACCACAGCAGAGAGTGTCGCAATAACCAATACCGCCATTATGATCTTGGAAAGGCTATCTAGAGCTTTATAGTGGCCAGCCATCAAAATCACCAAGCAGGCAATAACGACAATGCCAGATAACACGGGTAGCGATAGGCTGAATGGTAAGAAGTACCCCAGTAAGCTTGCACTAAACAATAGCAAGGCAGCGGTATTTACCACACCGGAAATCAAACTTAGCCCTGTAAACACCCACAGGTAACCGCGTCCCATACCATCATACCCTTGGACCAAGCTGTTGCCTGTTCCCATAGTGTATTGAACGCCAGCTCGGAAAAATGGGTATTTCAAAAGGTTTACCAGCAAAATCAACGCGGCAAGCTGCCATCCGTATATTGCACCAGCCTTGGTAGAGGCGACTAAATGGGAGCCACCGACAGCTGCGGTTGCCATCATTACACCTGGGCCTAATGAGCGTATTAACTTGCCCAATGAGAGAGATCCCGAGGGAGATGGCTGTACTGGAGAGGTTTCTGACATAATCACATCCTGATGATTTTCTATTATTGTCCTCACTTTGTCTCAGTTTTGTCACAAACAATCAACCTATCAAAAACAACCAATCAGCCACTTCCTCTTTATTAGCGAACAATTCCAGTTAATAACTTCAAATACACACCATCAAACATCAGTGATATCAGGCAAAAACTGACAAAAAAACAATAAAAAAATCACAAGATTTCAGCGACTTCAGAGATTGTCAAAATTTTATACTGGATGAGTAAACTTACTTACATACAGTAGAATCAACCACACCAAAATTAACCTTGAAGTGCTTGATTTATACAATATTTATAACAACTTTCTACCTAGCGGTTATGCTTAGAATTGTCACATATCATTTATGTTGGTCAGATAAAAAAGCCATATGAATAATGCTGTAGGCAACAATAACAATCCAACGCGCTCAAAGCCCAGCCGATACCGGTATGTGCGCATGTTTATCTATGGCCTGTTTTTTGTCGTCTTCGCCGTTGTCATGCTGGCCATTTTCATCCCTCCTTGGCTGGCCTCTAAAGGAATTGAAATCAATGCTGTTTCTGGTATCCACATAGGAAAACGGATTCAGATAGACGAGCTCTCCATTGCTGTCAATAAAACGGCGATAACCATAAAGAAGCTATCACTGGAACATTTTGCCGATGACAAAAGCGCTATCTCTACCTCATCTTGGCGTTTACTGTCTCCTTATACCGTTGTGCGTCTAGCGCCGGATATCCAAAATGCGATAAAACCCCACGGGCTTGCACTTAATGACATCATTTTCAATGACATCACCTTTAACCTTACTGACCTGTCCGCCCCTTACGTGTTCAGTGCTCACACCGAACAAGCAGCTGTCACTATTGAAAATACAGTCGGCACCCATATACCTCAGGTAGTCAATGACTTACAGCTTGTCCTTACAACAGACCCGTTTGTTACCCTCACAGGTATTATTGGCTCCACTGATTTAGAGTTATTCCTACCTCAAGATATAGGTCAGAACATCTACCCTGTCGGTTTCACTAACGGGCATTTTTCACTTAGCTGGCAAGGCAATAAGATCCCATTAGCCGTTCATATAGATTCGCTGGTACCGAAATGGCCTACGGACGTTGAACGTTTTCAACAACAAGGAAGTGACATCGCCTTAACTGTTGACCTCAACCAGCCCACTAAAAGCATGCGATTGCTGGCAGAGGAGCTACGCTTTACCCAGCCAACGGAACTACCCGAATTCCTTGAAAAACCAGATGAAACTCACGAAGGCTTACACTTAGGGCACGCTATCGCCAATTTAGCGCAACTGCCGTTAAAGCATTTAAAAGTCAGCCGCTTCACTTATGGCAACTTAATAATGGATGCCAAACTGGTATTGGATACCCCTAGAGTCCGCCAAAACCGGCCGGATAAACAAGCCAAATTGCAATTAATAGGAAAAGCCCTTGGCCCGGATAACCCATACGATATCAATGTATTAATCAAACACCGTACACAGGAGGGTGCGGATTTTACTGGGACAGTTGTTGGCCCCAAAGGCAACAAACTTGACTGCAAAGCGGATATCAACTTCATCAGCCCGTTACCTAAACTGTTTCACTGCGAAGCAAAGTTCAAGCGAACACAAGATCTCACTGATCGACTAAAACTGTATGATATTCCCAGCGCAGAGCTAACCAAACCTATTGTGATCTCAGCTAAGCAAACATCATTGGCTTTTAAGGAAAACGGCTCAAACAAACAAGGCGACCCATTTCACTTTAAAGATGTTGAACATGCCAGTTATTCACTAGAAGTCAGCTTACCGGAGAAGGTGAACGTAGAACTAAACCGCTTTGCCTTCCAGCATAAGGTGATGAACCAAAACAAGGGTTCAAACTCTGCTATTTCCTTGCTTAAGCTCAACACTGATGGAGCGTTACTGTTTAATGCGGACTATCATGATGGCAATATCGCGTTAAGCCTCGGCAGAAACAGTGAACGGCTTCACTTTCGCAATGATAAATTCGGGTATGATTTCGCCATTGACCTTTCTCTCCTACAATGCCAGATCCCCTTTCTCAACCGCGATCTAGCATTACAGTGTCACGCGAAAAGTAATATCAACGTTATGATCCCTCAGTTATTTCCCAGCCCCACGATCAATATTCAGGACACCCAATTGCAGTCTGTGCTTTCTGGTAATTGGTCTGATAATACGCTTGACATGCAAATAATCGATAGCCAAGTCAACATAGGTAAAATGCGTGTTCAACATCAGGGGGAATGGATAGAAGCAGAAGCCGATAACGTCAATATAAAAGCAGACCTCATCAGATTTGAGCAACATTTCCGGAATGAAAAAACGACAGCCCTATCCATATTCACTGATAAGGAAAGTGACATCGTCATCAATGCTGATAATCTTTCAGCGCTAAAACTAATCACCTCAGATGATACCTCCGAGTCCGAAATCGCCGCGATTAGACGAAATAAAAACATCAATCAATTACCAGTTCAACGTTACAATGGTCAACTGTCCTCCGTCTTTTCCAAACTTGATTTGCACCTGGATTTTTCACCTGATAACGATATAGCATTCACTCTGAGCTCAGGCTATCAAATTCATCTTTCCTTAAATCAAAATAACCAGCGCCTGCCTGAGGTCATTACGGAAGGGAAACTGAACTTCACTCCAGCCAAAGCTCGATTCCAAGGAGATTTACTGAACAGACACCATACAAAATTGTTTGTCTATACCGTTGATTATTTGATACCGCGGCAACAAACCAATATTGAGTTACACCGTAATGATATTCCATTCTCCAGCAAGCAATCCTTGAAGAAATACTATCTGCCAAAGTTGCCAGTTGATCATGATATCTATGCAGGCTCATTGGGGTTCGATGCAAAAATATCTATAAAAGAGAACCAGTGGGAAGGTGAGGTTGGTTTATATACGCACAACTTGAGTGGCTATATTCATGACATCCATTATGCTGACCTCAATGTCTCGCTCACTGTCGACATTTCCAATCACGGTATTCGCTCACGTCAACCAATCAGCCTGCATGCCAGCTACTTACATGCAGGCATTCTGTTAGAAAACCTCTATGCCCTGCTTGAGTTTGACACTCATAAACCTTTCTACAAACTCCACCGAGCCAAGGCTTATTTGCTTGGTGGTGATATTAGCTTGCACAATGTGGTCAGTAACTCACTGTCAGAAATACCCGCTAGCCCAATTCAGGTTCATGGGCTTAAGCTTGAGAAGTTGATTGAGGCAATAGAAGCTAAAGATATCGAGATGACCGGCATCGTTGATGGCGTGCTGCCTTTTGGATTAGAACAAAGTGCCCCAGTGATAAAAGCAGGCAAGCTTCATGCTCGCTACCCTGGCGGGATCCTAAAATACAAAGAAGGATCAGCCATTGATCAGAACGTAGAAGCCGCTGGTGAGAATAGCTTGTTAGTTGTGAGCAAAATTCTCAAAAATTATAACTACCACTCGCTCAAGGTTAATCTAGACTATTCTAAAGAAGGACAACTGAGTGCCAGATCACAGTTTAAGGGGCGCAACCCAGATGTTTTATCCGGTCGCCCGATTAATCTGAATCTCAGCATAGAAGAAAACATTCCAGCTCTACTAAAAACGTTGAATATGATAAATGCATCAAAGCTGGAAAATATGTTCTTAAAGCAGATTGGTGTGGATAAGTAGCATTTTTGCGCTTTAATTTAAAAAATCAAATGGCTGGACGCGCCTATCTCCATGTCTTTTTTACTCAGGCAGATGGGTATGAGGTCCACAAAAGGTTGTAACCAATGGATATCCAACTTAAGCTGTTTTATATACCATTTTTTATCGCCATGCTTTCGGTATTGTCACTTACAGCACTATCTGGCTGTACACCAACGGTACAAGTTACCGCTTCAGAAAAGCCGATAGAAGTTAATTTGAATGTCAAAATAGAACACGAGATTCGTATTAAAGTTGATAAGGAAATCGATGAGTTGTTTAGTGATGATGATGTCTTTTGAGTTGGCAGGGAGTATGCCATGACGCGAGTATTGCTCTTTTTCCTATCATTCTTCCTTGCTTTTAGTGCAATTGCTCTCGATCTTCAGCAAGCCAAGGATCAAGGCCTTGTCGGCGAAGCGAACACCGGCCTTATTGCCCCTATTACGGCACTCCCTTCCCTAGAAGTAAGACAATTAGTATCTGATGTAAATACACAGAGAAAAAAGGCATTTAACCGTATTGCCGTTTCACACGGGCTAACAATTCGGGAAGTGGGCCTCATCGCCCACAAAAAAGCCGTCGAGCGCACATCTCCAGGGAATTATTATCAAGACTCATCGGGTAAGTGGATCAGAAAGTAGGTGTGAAGATACGTATCAGTTCAATATCGCCGAACAAGATGTTAAGTAAAACTTAACCCCGGCATAAAAATATTATAATTATCCTTATCCCTCATTGCGCATATACTCCTGCGACGATTTACTCATAATTGAAACCAATGTCTGCAGTTCACTCTTTTTTCAATAAGCTTTCCAAGACCGATGGTATCTTCATTGCAGTCGCACTGCTGTGCCTGTTTCCCGTTGTCAGTTCTCCTATAGCACTTGTACTGGGCTTCACATTAGCAACATTTGGCCTAGTGCCATCCCAATTTAACTTGGCGGCTTTGACTAAAAAGCTCCTTTCCTATTCCATCATTGGCCTAGGTTTTGGAATCCAATTAGATCAAGCCATTGAAGCCAGTAAACAAGGATTAGGGCTTATTGTTGCCTCTATCTTCTGTACGCTATTGCTTGGCTATGTTCTGACTAAATTACTGCGTATTGAGCAGAAAACTGGCCACCTGATCGCCTCAGGTACAGCGATTTGTGGCGGTAGTGCTATTGCTGCTGTTGCTCCGGCAATTAACGCCAAAGACGACCAAACCTCACTGGCTTTAGCCACGGTGTTTGTTCTTAATGCTATCGCTTTATTTATCTTTCCAGTCATTGGTCACTATCTAGAGATGAGCCAACATGCATTCGGTACATGGGCGGCAATTGCTATTCATGACACATCTTCAGTGGTAGGTGCCGCAGGTGCCTATGGTGATGAGGCGTTGAAGACAGCAACGACATTAAAACTGGCCCGCGCCCTATGGATTATCCCAATCGCTTTTCTGAGTGCTTTAATGTTCAAAGGCAACAGTAAGAAAATTGGCGTACCATTTTTCATCTTGTTTTACTGCTTAGCTATCGGTGTGGCCTACCTGCTACCTGATTTCCAACCGCTCTACACTGCTATATTCTCGATGTCTAAGCGCGTTCTGGTTGTTTGCCTGTTCTTGATCGGCTCAGGTATCACAATCCAAAAGCTTAGAGCGGCAGGTATCCAGCCTTTGTTGCTCGGGGTATTGCTCTGGGTTTGTATCGGTGGTGGCTCATTAGCCTATATACAGCTAAGCTAGAAACCTACAGGCTTCCTGCCTTTTTATCTCGAACAGCGAGCTTCAAATGACAAAACAGCGAATTCACTCTGAATTCGCTGTTTTTTAATATAAAAGCGGTTTACCGTGACTGACACTACAACCCGACGTTACGGTGTAATGTCTATTCTTCCAGAAACGCTATTGATTTGTTTCACTTCGACTTTAAAATCAGCGCTGGCCTGATTGTGTTGTACCTCATCACTAGCCTGTTGCTCTACAGGGCTTTTATTTTTTTTCTTTGCATTTAGCCGCTTGATCCCCAAGCTTAAAATAATAATGAAGGCAGAAAGATCTAACACAGCACTCATAAGCCCGGTGGTGAACGATGAGGCGATCAGAATGCTACTCACTATCCCTATCCAAACAAACATCCTAACCTCTTATCATTCATGATTCTGTGAGGATAATTATTAACTAATTGTCTGAATTCAGAAATTCGCTTTCACTCTATAACATTCACATTTGTTATATGACATCAACACTTGGCAACTTGCAGCTCATCGAGGCGTGTTGTCCATCGATTGGAACGAAAGGCCTGCCGCATGTGCCAGTTGGTTGAGCCAATCACTGAGGCGGGCTTTACCCCATTCTTGAATCTGGCATTCATCTGATCGGTGATAGCCATTAGATCTCTGCGCTTCATTTCATCTAGTGCACTGGTATCAAACATATCAAATTGGAACTGATCATTGTTGGAATCGGTCAATCCGTCCAGAATGACGCCGATCTTCTGATAGGCGTAACCAGGGCGATAAATAGACTCGAGCTGTTCCAAAGCAATATCAAGAAACTTATAACTGTCCTGACTTGGGCACATAAGTTCCCTAGCACTACTGATATTATGTTGTGGCAAGTCTTTATACCGGTTGGTACGAAGGAATACACCCACGACATTCGCTTGGCTATGCTGGCGCCGCAACTTTTCCCCCGCTCGCTGACAATGAAAAGCGAGGGCTGATTTCAAATCGTCCAAATCACTGATATCTGAACCAAAACTACGGCTAGACAGAATCTGCTTTCGCTTCTCATCAATATCACCAGGATCGATACAGGAAACCCCTTGCAGCTCTAGCGCTGTTCGGGCCAACCCGACATTCCATAACCGACGCATATCGGCTGGATTCTGCTCTGCAAGTTGCAATGCCGTACTGATCCCACTGGTTTGCAGGCGAGTCGCGGTCTTAGCGCCTACTCCCCAAATATCCTGAACTGTGCATCTGTCTAACAACCATCGGCGTCGCTGCTCGGTGTCAATTTGAATAACACCACGAACCCGTTGCTCATAGTGTTTAGCTGCCTGGTTGCCCAGTTTGGCCAATGTCGGGCTTGAACCTATGCCAACTCTGACTGGCAAGCCAAGGTGCGAATAAATGGTGTCTCGGATTTCTTTGCCATACTGGGTGAGACCATCTAACTTGAAGCCATCAAGCCTGACGAAAGCTTCATCAATGGAATACTGCTCGACATGTGGCGAGAATCGATGCAACTCTTCTATAAACCGGCGGCTCATATCGGCATACAACGTATAATTTGAGCTTCTTACCTCGACACCCATTTTCCTGGCTTCACGCTCAACCTTAAACCAAGGCGCGCCGCGTTTTATGCCTAGCGCTTTGGCCTCTGATGACAATGCAACGCAACACCCATCATTATTGGATAACACCACTAATGGCTTGTTGACCAACTTCGGATCAAACAGCTGTTCACAGGCACAGTAAAAGCTTTTCGCATCTACCAATGCCCATACTTGATCACGGTATCCATCTAGTGCTGCCATTGCTTAGCCCAATAAGTTATGTACGTTACGAGTCACTACGCCGAAGATTTCAGAGTCTTCTGGCATAGGAAAAGGGTTAAAATTCGGGTTTTCGGCAATCAACCACCATGCTTCCTCATGACGCATCAATCGCTTGCAGGTAAACTCATCATATACGCGGGCGATGACAATTCTCCCCGGAACCACAGGCTCTGCTCTGTCTACCACCAACAAGTCGCCGTCATAGATCCCCGCACCCACCATTGACTCACCCGATGCCCTGAGAAAAAAAGTCGCATTCGGGTTTCTAATCATATAGCTCTCTAAATCGAGCTCTTCCTGATGGCCATCTGCGGGTGATGGAAAACCACACTTCACACCTTCGATAAAGTAAGGAAAAACCTTCATCTCCAACGCTCTTTAATAAACTGTATATATATACAGTATAATGATAAATCGCTAGAATAGTCACACCTTAGTTTCAACTTTTAGGATAAGTGAAGTTTGAGCAAGCAAATCAGACACTTTATATACAATTTCAACAACCTAGCAGCCTTGTGCTCTGCTGCCTGACGCTATTGGTGATAATTTCGGCATGTATTGCTGGCATCTTCGGCAAACAGCCAGTTATCAACGAGTAATATCAAACATCCCCTTATCATTGTTGATAAAATTGTCGCTTATAAAAATAAAATTCATGGATTTACCAAGGAGTTTTAATGCAAAAAATTTTTGCAATGTTAGCTGTGCTTCTATTGGCCGGCTGTTCAACAACTGAAAATACACACACTGACAGCCAGTGCATCGGCCAAATGACAACAGAAGAAGCCTATGGCCACCTGAACCCAGATCGCTTCACCATTCAGGTGCTGGCTTTAACAGAAGAACGACAAGCTGACGTTCGCAACTACATCAATCATATTCAAGGCCAACAGCCGATTTGGGTGAATTGGAAGAAGAGCCAGAGTGGACGCTGGTATGCCGTGATTTACGGAGACTTCGCCACCAAACAAGAAGCGAAAGCAGTGATCGACCGCCTACCGGAAGCAGTTCGCCAACAAGGTCCTTTCATTAGAAGCTTCGCCGAAGTAAAAAATGACCAGCAAACCGACGTTTTCCGTTTGCGATGATCAAAAAAGCCGGAATTTTCATTCCGGCTTTTTCGTGATATTCGGTGGCTGCTGGACGATCAGCGGCCTTCAAACAACAGACCGACCGTTTTCATCGGTATAAACATCCTCACCCGGCCATTGTGCTCACACAGGACTTCAAAACCATACTTGGTATAGAAGGATTCCGCTTCAACGCTCAAGCAGTCCACAACGATAGCATACGCCCTCATGTGGGCATTGACCTGCCATAGGTACTTCAAGGCTTTTACCAAGCTGACTTTCCCCAAGCCATTTCCGTGGTACTCATGATGGACAGCCAATTGAGCAAGTAAGAATACTGGAATGGGATATTTTGGCAGTTTTTTTGCCATTTCCGCAGGCAAGTTATCACGACAGATAGAGCTCGGGGCAATGCTGTAGAAAGCACAAATAGGTAACTTTTGATTAGGCAGTGGAAGTAAGGCAGGTAATACCATGGTCCGGCTAATACCTGCCTGCATATGCTTTGCCGCCTGAGTCTGAATGAAGTTGTTTAGCTCCGGCTCACCACAATCAAACGATGTACGATCATGCTGCTTTTTATCTAGCTCGATAAACTCTTTTGACCAACTCACTTACTTAAAGCCCTTCTCTTCAGCAAAGTCTACTGCATCGAGCAACGCTTTATTCGGCGCTTTGGCCTTATCGCAAGCATCGACAAACCGGTCAAACACATCACCATCCACGGTGATACTTTCATGCTGAGCAATCACCTGAGTGGCATCTTCATCCATAAGACGAACCACATACTCCGTCAAACTCTTCAGCCCCAGCAACGCTGACGCTTTTTCGGCTTTAGCTTTAATCTCTTCATCTAAACGCAGGTCTAGTCGCGCTGTTGCCATATTAACCTCCATAAGTACGGAAACCTTCCGTACATATAGAGTATAACCTTTGACCGCCGACACAGCAAATCGTACGGAAGATTTCCGTACGATTTGCTAAAGGCTGTTAAGAAGATATCACCGCAGCGCCATGCTCTTTAGTACTGAGATTTTTATTACTGAGTTCTTCATTGCTGAGAGCTTCATGGCTTTGTACATGACGCCCTTCAAGTTTGCGAAGTTCGCGCAGCAAAATGAACAGCAGCATCAAACCAGTGGCTGCCAAGCCTACCGCTAGGCCACCCCAAACGCCTTCCAAGCCAAACAGATTCATCAATACCCATGCAGATGGCAAGCCAATAAGCCAGTAACCAATCGCTGTTGTTACCGTCGGCGCTTTAACGACTTTCATACCGCGCAGAATGCTGATAGCAGACAACTGCCAAGCGTCAACCACAAAGCAAGCTGCCACCATAATCATCACACTCGGTAAGGCAGCAACTAACTCTTGTGCGAGCGCATCACCCTCAACATTGAAAACGAAAGTCAAAAACTCTGGTTTTGCAATCAAGAAGGCACCAAATACAGCGCTGGTAACCGTTACCAACAACAAACCCTGCTTGGCATAACGCTTAACCATCACAGGCTCTTGCTGGCCGACATGTTGACTAACCAAAATAGATGCTGCTTGGGACAAACCAAATGCGACGTTCCATGATAAGTTCAGACACTGCATAGCGATCTGGTGTATTGCCAATGACACCGCACCTAAGGTACCCGCCAACAAGGCTGCTGTCGAAAACAAAGCATGCTCCATCAAGGTCGCAATCATGATCGGCACGCCAATGGCCATCAACGGGACAAGGATGCCTAAACGGTACTCATGCCAATTGGTAAACGGATTGTAGTGACAGTACTTGTTGCGAGTGAATACCCAGTAGCCATAGCCAAACATCACAATAAAAGCAGCCAATGCAGTACCGTAGCCAAGACCTGCCAGACCCATTTCTAGCTTGAAGGCCATCAAATAGCTCAAAGGTACATTCAGAATTACCGTGACAATAGACATCACCATCACAGAACGGGTATCACCGAATGCACTGACCAAGCTACGTAACACCAACAATACTAGGGTTGGCAACATCGCCCACTTCAACGCATCCAAGTAATCGACTGCCAGCACGACCGTTTCAGGATCTTGATTCGCTTTAAGCAGCAAACCATCCATCCAATAGAAAATCGGCAACAGGGTCACTGTCAGAATAACCGAAAGCAATAGGCCACTCTTGAGTGATATGCTGACTTCGGCATCACCTTTCTGGGTATCTTTCAACCTTTTGCCATATGCAATTGCAATTAAGTTAGCGACACAACCTACGGTGCTACCCGCCACAGTGAAGACTATTGAGTAGACTGCCGCACCAAGACCGCCGCCAGCTATGGCGAGGATACTAAGTTGGGCCATCATCCACACATCGGTAAAAACCAATAATTGAGCAACCAGCTGAGAGATAATTAGCGGCACTGCCAGGCTGATTAATTTTTTCATTATTCACCACAAACACTAAAGCATTGCAAAACAGACAGGGATCTCAGAGATGGCAGAAAAGGCGGCCTACTAACAAAGTTTCAAGCAAGAAAAAGTAAGCTAAAAGTGCGATACAGCCATCAAACTGCAGAGATATCACTAATGTAAATTTTCCCCATTTGTGTTTCAAACGACATTTATAGTACCTTAGCATTCATAAAACTCATGCAAGAGTGTTATTGAAAGCATTTTCCTTTGCTCACGAGGCTGACAATGAAAAAAAGACACAATTTACTGCCGTCTTCCTTGAATGGACTAAGAGTGTTTGAAGCATCGGCAAGGCACCTTAGCTTCACGCTGGCAGCAGAAGAATTAAGCGTGACGCAAAGTGCGGTAAGTCGCCAAATCAGGCAGTTAGAAGAACAACTTGGTTTTGCATTGTTCATCCGCCACCACCGAGCATTGGAGCTTTCTGCTCAAGGGAAAGAGATTGCTTTGTTGCTCACCCGTCAATACAGCGAGCTAAACCAAACCATACGCCAGTTGAAGGCCAAGGAGACAGGAACATTACGAGTACAAGTTGCCATGAGCTTCGCCGTACGCTGGCTGATCCCACGTTTGCATTCCTTTAAATCACTCAATCCTGATGTCAATATTGTCTTGTCATCAAGCATGGGCCATAGCAATGAACTGTTACAGTTGGAGGAGGATGACTGTGATATTGCGATATATAATGTGCCTGAAATCAGCAAAAGCACCAATATGCCCACTTTCTTCAGAAAAGAATATCTCGCCCCTGTCTACTCCGAATTATTAACCAAAACCGAAGAGCCAATATCTGTTGATGAATTGATTGCCAACTACCCGCGCTTGCATCCAACTTCTGATCAATGTGATTGGCGCGAATGGCTCACCCGTAATGACCGGACTGACCAAATAAACAAAAATGGATTGACCTTCAATACATTGGATATGGCACTCACATCCTGTTTTGCCGGACAAGGAGTAACCATTACAGACTTGATGCTGGTAGTACACGAATTACAACAGGGTTATTTAAAGCTGCCCACCGAGGCAACCATCGTCACAAACAGTACCTGGCAGTATTATTATCAAACTGTTAGCAAAGGTGACACCGTCACTCGCTTTATTGACTGGATGGTTCAAGAAGAGAAGAAAGATTGGGCCGCGCTAACCCATATGGCTGAGCTGCACGGCTGGAAAATTATAGATTAAGCAAATCGGTACAACGTGTTTACACCGAGTCGATAAGCTCAGGCAGGATTTCAAATAAATCACCGACCAAGCCATAGTCTGCGATCTCAAATATAGGTGCTTCAGGGTCGCTGTTGATTGCCACAATAACCTTGGCATCTTTCATTCCGGCAAGGTGTTGGATCGCGCCAGAAATACCCACAGCAATGTATAATTCAGGGGCAACTATCTTGCCTGTTTGACCAACTTGATAGTCATTGGAGATAAATCCTGCATCAACGGCTGCCCTTGAAGCACCGACAGCACCACCGAGTTTGTCGGCAAGCTTTTCAATCAAAGCAAAGTTTTCTTTACTTCCTAGTGCCCTGCCTCCCGAGACGACAACGCGTGCAGCGGTTAGCTCTGGCCGTTCACTTTCAGACGCCTGCCGCTCGACAAACTCACTCAGCACATTGGCGATAGAGATATCGAGTGACGTTTGCTCCGCCTGACTATCTGACATTTGAGCCGCCTCGAACGCCGACCCACGCGTCGTCATCAAAATCTTACTGTCTTTTGAGCGTACCCGTGCTAATGCATTCCCCGCATATATCGGCCTTACCACGGTATCAGCACTCTCGATCGCTACGACATCAGACAGCATACCGACATCGAGTAAAGCAGCCACCCGCGGCAGCAGGTTCTTACCGAACGTCGTGGCTGGTGCAATGATATGGCTATGTTCAGCTGAAAGTTCCGTTATCAACATGGCACTGTTTTCAGCCAGTTGATACTGGTAAATAGAATTATCCGCCATCAAAACTCGGTTGATCCCATCGATACGCGATACTTCATCAGCGACATTTTGGCACTGGTAACCCATCACCAAAACGTCAATGGGTAAATGTAATGAAGATGCCGCCCCAACAGCCTTGAGCGTTTCTCCTGACAGGCGCTGATTGTCATGCTCTGCAATTACAAGTACTGTCATCAGATCACCTTCGCACTGTTTTTGAGTTTATCGACAAGCTCTGAGACAGAGTTCACTTTCAGCCCACCAGAGCGCTGCGCCGGTGCCATAACCTCAAGAATTTCCTGATGGTTATCGATAATCACACCCAAATCGTCAGGGGTGATGATATCCAATGGCTTTTTCTTGGCTTTCATTATATTGGGCAAAGAGGCATATCGGGGTTCATTCAGACGAAGATCTGTACTCAGTACTGCAGGTAAAGCTAGCTGTAATGTTTCAAGCCCACCATCGACCTCACGGGTGGCTTTAAGTGTGCGTTGCCCACCACCTGTGACACCGTCACTTGAAATATCGATATAAGATGCAAAAGTACCTTGAGGATAACCAAGCAAAGCGGAAAGCATTTGAGCAACCTGATTGTTATCGGTATCAATGGATTGCTTACCTAGAATAAGCAAATCTGGCTGATCTCTTTTTGCTACTGCTGCAAGCAGCTTCGCTACAGACAAAGGCTCAATGACAGCATCACACTCTATGTGAATTGCCCTATCCGCTCCTAGTGCTAAGGCCGTTCTCAACTGCTCTTGGCAAGTAGCATCACCTGCAGAGATGACTACAACCTCATCAGCATGACCGGCTTCTCGCAGACGAATCGCTTCTTCCACAGCGATTTCACAGAAAGGGTTCATTGACATTTTCACATTGGCGGTTTCCACGCCAGAGCCATCATTTTTCACCCTTACCTTTACGTAAGGATCAATGACACGTTTGATCGCAACATACACTTTCACAGGCACTTCCTTATCAAACCAAGGCTTTTAAACCTTGCAAATGATTTACTCTTTGAGCCTAGTTGAGTTTACGTTTACGTCAACTGGACTATATTTTAACCAAGCGCAGTTCAGTAAGGGATTGAAGCATGAGTTCAGAGCAACAAAGAGAAAGCATGTCATTTGATGTTGTGATTGTTGGTGCTGGCCCTGCCGGACTATCCGCCGCCTGTCGGCTGAAGCAACTGGCTAATGAGAATGACGTGTCTTTATCGGTTTGTGTCATAGAGAAAGGTGCCGAAGTCGGCAGTCATATCCTTTCGGGTGCATTATTTGAACACAAAGCGCTGGATGAACTCTTCCCTGACTGGGAGAGAATGGAAGCACCGCTGCACACCGCAGTGTCTGATGATAAATTCTGCTATTTAACAAATGAGTTCAACTACATTGCTGTTGCTGAACCACTTGTCCCCGAAACACTGCAGAACATAGGTAATTTTGTAATTAGCCTTGGTAACTTCTGCCGCTGGCTGGGACAGCAAGCTGAAGCGCTTGGTGTCGAAATCTTCCCCGGCTTCCCCGCCAATAAAATTCTCTATAACAGCCAAGGTATGGTCGCAGGTGTCATCACCAAAGACATGGGGCGGGATAAGCAAGGGGAACAGAAAATCGCTTTTGAGCCAGGCATTGAGCTACATGCAAAATATACGATTTTTGCCGAAGGCTCACGCGGGCACTTAGGAAAACAACTTATAGAGCAGTTTCACCTCGACCACGGCAAACAACCTCAGCATTACGCCCTTGGCCTCAAGGAACTGTGGGAAATTCCACCGGAACACCACAAACCCGGTCATGTGATTCATGGTGTTGGCTGGCCATTGAGTCAAACCGGCACCAATGGCGGCAGTTTTTTGTATCACTTGGAAAACAACCAGGTCGCTGTTGGTTTAATTGTCGATCTTAACTATCACAACCCGTATCTGAGCCCTTTTGATGAGTTCCAGCAGCTCAAGCACCACCCCTTATTCAGCCAACATCTAGCAGGAGGTCATCGTATTGCCTATGGTGCAAGAGCCATTACCAAAGGCGGTCTTTCATCACTTCCAAGACAACAGTTTCCCGGAGGAGTGTTGGTAGGTTGCGATGCAGGCACGTTGAATATGGCCAAAATAAAAGGCAGTCACACCGGTATGAAATCTGGCATGATTGCGGCCGAAGCTGTCTTCCATGAATTCAAGCAAGGCTTGCATCAAACCACACCAGGGTATGACAAGATATTTAATGATTCTTGGTTATTTGAAGAGCTGCATGAATCGCGTAACTTTGGCGCGGAGATCCACCGCTTTGGAACGTTAATTGGTGGGACACTGGCCTCTATCGAGCAAAAATGGTTTAGGAAATCCTTCAAGTGGTCACTTAAAGACGATAAACCCGATCATGAGTGTCTTGAGCCTATTAGCGACCACCAGCCTATTGAGTATCCAAAGCCTGATGGTCAGCTGAGCTTTGATAAACTCTCATCGGTGTTCCTGTCAGGTACCCAACATGAAGAAAATCAGCCCTGTCATTTACATCTAACTGACTGTGCTATTCCTATCAACTTGCACCTTGAGCGCTTTGATGAGCCAAGTCAAAGGTATTGTCCTGCGGGGGTATATGAAATAATCGAAAAAGAAGGAAAACCTGCTTTTCAGATCAATGCCGCCAACTGTGTCCATTGTAAAACCTGTGATATTAAAGACCCTTCACAGAATATTACCTGGGTTCCACCAGAAGGCGGTGGTGGCCCTAACTACCCCAACATGTAGTTTTCCAACAGTTATTTTGCCCAGCGAGTCTTGCGCCACAGCGCTTGTTGTTCTTTAGACAGGAATGTCCAAGCAACAACACGTGTTAGTTTCTGCCCCTGAGCCATACCTATGGTTTTGACTTCAACTGCCCCAGCCTTTTTCAGCTGCTTATAGATTAAAGACAGGTTGTCTTTTTTCGATACCAAAGTAGTAAACCAGAAGCATTGATTGGCCTTCTCAGTACTTTGGTTGATCATTCGCTTGATAAAGGCCGCTTCTCCTCCAGGGCACCACAGCTCAGCCTTTTGCCCACCGAAGTTTAATACTGGCTTTTTGCTACTCATGGCGTGAGACTGAACTTCTTGCTTCGAACCTTTATGGGGACTTTCTTTTTTTAGCCCGGCTTTGTTATGTCCACCTTTCTTTTCAGAATTCGCTTTTAGGTTCTTAACCTTGCGCGCACTCCCTGCCATGGCTTCCTCAAGCGAGGTATGGAATGGCGGATTACATAAAGTGAAATCAAACAGATCATTGTCGTTGATCATACCGGTAAAAATATGATCTGGGTTTTTCTGCAAGCGACACTGGATCCCACCTTTCAACGTAGGATTAGAATCAACGATGAACTTGGCCGATTTAACAGAGATGGGATCAACATCAGCAGCAACAAATTGCCAGCCATAGACTCGGTGACCAATAATTGGGTAGACGCAATTGGCACCAGTTCCGATATCAAGCCCTTTGATAGCCTTACCTTTGGGGATCTTGCCACCGTTTGAATCAGCTAATAAATCAGCAATATAGTGCAAATAATCAGCCCTACCAGGGATCGGCGGACAAAGGAAACCTGCCGGGATATCCCAATAGGAAATTGAATAAAAGTGACTAAGCAACGCGCGATTGAGCATTTTCACAGCTGCAGGGTCACTGAAATTAACCGACAAGTCACCATAAGGGTTCTTCTCAACAAATGGCGACAATTCCGGACAGCTTTGGAGCAGCTTGTCAAAATCATAACGGGCTCGGTGAGGGTTTCGTGGATGCAGCCCCTTACCCGGCGCTTTTTGCTTATGTTTATGTGACATATCGCTTTCTATATAGAGTTTTGCTCGGCCTAAAGCCAAAAAGAAAAGTATCCTACTTCAAACTGTAGCGCCTTGGAACCGCCAAAGGATTAACTTTGGTTAAAAATCACCCCAATAAACTGCCAACACCTTAAATATGCCACTTGATTCAAAAATAATTCGTGACAACCTAATATAAAATTGTACATTTTCATAATCTTAACTTTACTATTACATATGAAGCATTAACAATGCTGTTAAGGACTAAGCGGCTAAAGGACGAGGTTGCACATGGATGTCATCAAACGCACATTACTCATTTTACTGCTATTCGTCCTACCTCTGTGTAAGGTCCAAGCCAGTCAGTCAGTCGCTTTTTACTACAACAATATAGATTCAGTAAGGGAGTTGATTAACTATGACCGTGTCGTTGTCACCCCAGCCCTAATCACAGATAAACAAATATCTACCCTACAAAAAGCCGATTCTTTGGTATTCGCCTATCTCAGTATTGGTGAGTATGATGGCAAAGAACTACCAGAAAAGCTCCAAGGACTATCTCCGCTTATCAATCCTAACTGGTCTAGCCATGTAATGGATTTATCGACAAAAGAATGGCAAACCTACCTTATCGAGCAAGCAGCAATGCTTACTAAGCGCGGTTTTGACGGGATTTTTCTCGATACACTCGATAGCTATACCTTATTTGCAAAATCTCCCGCAGAAGCCAAGAAACAACAAGCCGCACTTAGTCAGATCCTTGAAGGATTAAATGCCCTACCGAAAAAGCCATTGCTTATTTTCAACCGCGGCTTTGAAGTTATAGACCAACTAACCTTCAAACCTTATGCTCTAGCCGCCGAGTCGATGTACAACAGCTATGACCCGGTAACAGATAGTTATCAGCTCGTACCCGAGTCAGACCGGACATGGCTTACTGGTAAGTTAAACGAGGTGAAAAAAGCCGGTGTCGAAGCTATTGTCATCGATTATCTGCCAGCCAGCGATCGTGAAGCCCAAAAACGAGCCGCCAAACGCTTACTCGATGAAGGATATACCCCATATATCAGTGACGGGTTACTTTATGAATTCGGTGTCAGTACGATAGAGCCGATTGCAAAGCGCGTGCTCGGTTTCTATGACAGTCGGTTTGGTCGCATGATTACGTCAGAGTGTCACCGAATGATGTCGATGCCCATTGAATATTATGGTTACGTGCCAGAATGTGTGGATGTCCGCACAACCAATTTAAGTGACATCGATATTACCCGATACGCAGGCTTCTTTTTTTGGTTAGAAGAAGCGAGTTATCAACAGGTGCCCACACTTCAAAGCTGGATTATCTCTCTAGTGGGTAAAAGCCCGGTTCTATTTCTCAATGCGTTACCAACGAATCAAACCCTGCTATCCAAACTCGGTATTGCTCTCAAAGGAGAATTATCAGGCGATATCGCTCAACAACAAGGTCAGAGCTGGACTAAACAGTTTTACCCTGCTTCATTTAGCCAATTTGAAAAACATTCTATTTGGCAACCTACACAAATAGGTGTAAACAGTGAAATTGCTTTTGGCAATAGAAGCGAGTCAACAACAGTTTTATTTAAAGCGCCGTGGGGGGGCGCAGCTATATCCCCCTTCCCGGTTATGAGCCTCGCGAATGGCAGAGAAACCTGGATCATTGACCCCTTCCGGCTGATCAATGAGCTCTTCCCTTTACCTCCTATTCCCGCAGCCGATGCAACAACAGAGTCCGGCCTGCGTATTCTGACCAGCCACGTCGATGGTGATGGGTTCCCTTCCAAAGCATGGTTTCCGGGTAAACCCTATACTGCCGAGGTGCTCAATGACTATGTATTTAAAAAATATGATATCCCACAAACCGTGTCAGTAATTGAAGGCGAAGTTGGCAAGCGGGGTTTGTACCCAGAACAGAGTGACAAAATGGAAGCCATTGCCCGCGATATTTTTCGTCTGCCAAACATAGAAATTGCTTCCCATACCTTTAGCCACCCATTCTTTTGGGACTTTTCCGCCAATATCCAAACCAAGCAGTATGGCGATAACCTTCCAATCCCCAACTATGCCGTGGATTACCACAACGAAATTGTGGGCTCGATAAACTACATCAACAAAGAGCTTGCCCCTGAGAACAAAAAGGCAGAACTGATTTTATGGTCTGGACGGGCTGATCCAACAGAAGAGATCCTAGCAATAGCTGAACAAGCCAATGTGCTTAACGTTAATGGTGGAAATACCTATGTCGTTCGGGGTAATAGTAACTTCACCCAAGTTTCTCCCACCATCGTTTGGTACCCAAGTGCAGTGCAGGTTTATGCACCAGTCCTAAATGAAAACCTGTACACCAATCTTTGGACAGAGCACCATGATGGTTACAGCCGTGCAGTCGAAACTTTTGAGATTTTAGGCAGCCCCCGCCGTCTAAAAAGCATAAGCATATACTACCATATGTATTCAGGTGCTTACCCAGCATCCCTCAATGGCCTGAAGAAAGTCTATGACTGGGCCTTAATTCAAGATACGACACCGCTTTATTTGAGCGAGTACGCCAAAAGAGCCAGTGCACTTTATGAAACAGGCGTTGCACGAACACTTGATGGGCAATGGCAGGTAACCAGTACAGGTATTGCCAGTGTGCGTCTGCCTGAGTCATTGGGCTACCCAAGAGGACATCAATTTGCAGGTTGGAATGCAGGGCCTGATGGAAAGTTCATGATCCTTAAGCAACCCAAAACCCGCTTTACTACGGCGAATACGCCAGACAATGAGCTACAGCTCAAAAGCAGTAACGGCAAGCTGATAACGTGGGATGTAACGGAAAACACAATCGGCTGGTCTGTGTTGTCTCATGTTCCGCTTAAGATGGTCATAAGAGGGGCAAAAAGTTGTCAAAGCCTCAGTGGCGTTAAATTGAACACCAATAAACGTGGCAAGGGAAATATCGAATTATCAAGCTCACAAAAAGGCTTGCTGGAAGGCACCCTAAAGTGCCAATTACTGTAGAGCAAAAGTGACGAGGAATAATCAATAAGCAATGGCAAAAGATAAGAAAAAGCCAAGGATTAGGCTCATCAACAAATTCACCCTTGTGGTGTTAACTGCAACCTCATTATGGGCGTTGTGGTTAGTTGCGCCGTCTAAGTCCATGCTTATCCAGCTTATTGCCCGGTCCTCTTCACCTGAAGTGTCACTGGCGTTTCTAGAACAACTCTATAATGACGACCCTAAAAACCGCGATATTATCAAACAAATCGTGGATAACTATGCCGCGACAGGCCAACTGGAGGGTGCCTCCATACTGCTAGAACAGATCCTCAAGACAAAAGATGGCGATGATGACTGGGAGGCCATTGGGCGTTACCTTACCCTACTGCTAGAGCAAACTTATCAAGACAACCCGGAACTGAAACAACAAGCTAATGATGATCTACTGGCACTGTTAGAAAAGATTGATTACGTGCCTCAGGCAGAGCTGGCAAGGAAATTTGCGGATACGGCAATTTCTCTGTCGATGCCCGGCAAGGGTTTCAGTTACCTCTACCCCCACCAGCAAAGTGGTGAGACTTCATACGATGAGTTAGTTTCGCTAGCTTTACAAAGTGAAAACTATGATGACTCTCTAAAAGTAAGGCTTGATGCATTTCGTGAGTTTGAAGATCTTACTCATGCACAAAAGTTATTCGACTTACTGCTAATAAGTGGCCAGTCGCAACTAAGCCATGATTTCCTTACCAACTACAAAGGCAAACTCTATAACAACCCGGACTTTCTAACTGCTGGAATAAATCACTCCAAGCAAATCGGTCACCTTGATGTCGTCTTATCGCTATCGCGCCATTTGTTAACCATCGCCCCAACGGCCGAGTTATTCTCACAAACGGCGCAAGCTGCTATTTCTTTGGGCGAACTGGAACTTGCAGAAGGGCTGTTGTTAGAAGCAATCGCAATATCACCCAATCAGTATGATTACGATTTGCTTCATCAGATATATCGCTGGCAAGGTGAAATCAGCAAAGCTCAATCTGTTAGTTTAGAGCTAGTCACACTAAATCCGAGTGCTAAGCATCTTCGTGCTGGTATTGATGAGTCCAGAGCGCTGGGTGACATCCTTAGCGAAGGGCGTTTATTCAAACAACTCGCCGCTCATAACCTCATAAACCCTGCTGAATATAGTGCTTGGCTAAACGCTCTCGAAAAAGGACAAGGGACCCCTGCTGCTTTTCGAAGCCTGCTTTCCTTACTTGCTAAACGGCCTTATGACACTGATTTATTGAGCCACACCATCCGCTTATACAGTTACCGCAGTGATCACCAGTCCGTGATACGTTATGGTAGTCGGCTTAAACAAAGGCGTCCTCTTAACTTCGTCGAAGCTGAGCGCATTGCCAATGCCCACATTATGCTGAATCAACCCAAGCTGGCCTTAAATACATTGGTCAACCCGACAGGCTGGCAGCAGGCTGACGATGATTATCTCGAAGCTATCTCTTCGTTAGCTTGGGAGACCAATAACCGAGCTATCTCAGTCACCTCACAAACAGAAATGGCCGCGCGGGGCAGCACGAACATTGATACCTATCGGTTTATCAATGTTATGTCTCCGCTAGATAATGAAAAACTCGACCAGCTGCTCGCGCTATATGACAAGACCCAAAGCCCACAGTTACTGCTTGCTGCCGTCAGGCACGCTGTCAACAGAAAAGATGAAGCTCTCCTGTCCGAGCTTATCGAGCTTGGCAAACAAAACCCGGATTTCAGTGAGAATAGTGAACTGCTTACCTATCAAGCACTGTTGGCAGAATGGCAAGGTGATCCCGACCAGGCTAAGCAACTGTACCTGGCTGTTTTACAGTTAGATCCACTGAATACTTCGGCCGTCGGCAATCTAATTTGGTTTGCTCTCAATGAAGGTGATACAGAAACCCTTGAACGCATTTATCTTCGATACAAACCCGTTTTGGCTGCCGAGCAAGATCTCTGGCTAGCCTTTGCCAGTACAAGCCAGCAACTAGGGCTAAACCAAGAGGCTGATATATGGTATCGACAACTGCTAATTAACGACAGCTCACCCGAACCATCAGTTTTACTCAATTATGCTCAATTGCTAGAGCAACAAGGCAATGGTGAAAAAGCATACCAATTACGCCGTTACTTACTTCAAGACCAAACGGAAGAATTGCTCGAAGCCCCTGATGGCGATATCAGTTATCGCTCTCTCGTAAGAATGCTCATCGGTGAACGTATAGCCACTCAACTAACTGAAGAAAACGCCTTATCTAACCCATCAGACAATACAGTAAGTGAGTTGTATGGGAACTATCTCGCCTATACCCACGGTGAAAAGATCCTTTTCTGGCAACAAAGAACCGCACTTGGCAAATATAAGATCCCTGAATGGCAGCAACTCTCGTTGGCACTTCAGAAAAAGGACCGAATGGAGGTCGAAAGGATCTTATCCCATGCCGTGAACTTGCCAAAAGCCGATGAAAACGCTGCATTGCAGTATATTGGCAAGCATCAAGAAGCTTGGCAGCAGGGTCAGTCCAATGTTGGTCGAATGGCGGATAAAACCGCTGAAAACCAACTGCGCCGTGTGCATGTACTTCAGCACCCAGCGAAAACACACAGCATTCGCGCACAGCACACCCAAATTATTCACTGGAATGTCGACCGTTCCAGCTTAGATTATTACTCACCACATTATCATGGCAATTGGCGGCTGGGCATGGATCATCAAAAGGCCGGCGCTCCAGATCAATTATCCAATACAAACATTGATGACGAATTTCGCTTACGGGGCCGCTACCAGCATCAATTGAGCGAAAGCTATTGGGCATTAGGATTTGACCTTGCCGATGGTATCGGTGATCAACGACTCGGTATTAACGGGGAGTACCAATTTGCTGTCGATGACTATCTGCGCTTGGGTGTCCGGTTTGGTCTCAATAGCCACATCGAAGCCAGTCAGTTGCTGAATATTGCAGGCCAAGACAACTTGCTTGGTTTTAACCTTGCATACCAACCAACGGCAAGGGAGTCCATCGCCTTCCAATTTAACCTGCATGATCTATCAACACGTTTTGATGATGATATCGGTCAAGGTTGGGACTTAAATCTTCGTGTGGCAGAACAGTTCTTTTTTTCCTATCCGGCTTGGCAGGTCTACGCCGACGTTACTATGCAAGACGTTAATCTCAGCAATGACCCACTAACAGGTATAGACCACTGGCACAATGAAAACACCCCGCTAACCAGCAGTGACTTTATTGAGGACAAATACCAACGTGTCGGTATCGGACAGCGGGTTTGGCATGGTGACCCGGGCCAACCCGGCGCAACGGTGCCTTCCCCTAGATATTGGTTCGACAGTTCGCTGGGCTATAACTTCTCAAGTTCGCAAGTCGATGTCACGTTAAGCGCGGGCTTAGGCTGGCGCATCATCGGCAATGATGAACTTTACGTAAGTACAGACTGGCAGAGCCAAGACAGAAATGGCGATGAGTCGTTAAAAGTATCATTAGGTTATTACTACGGCTTTTAACCTATATCGAATTTAACAAGGATGACCATGATGAAAAAGACACTAACCCTAGCCAGCCTCTTAACGCTGAGTGCTTGTAGCAGCTACCAAGTCACAGATAGCAATCAGTTTCCATCAGATAGCAGCTGGGCCATTATGCCGCTGTACAATCACTCAAGTACCCCGCTAGCGGCTGAAAAAGCAGAGCAAATATTAAGTAGTCAGTTATTCGCAAAAGGTATTGTTGCAATCAAATATCCCGCATCTGCTGCCAATGACTTGCAGAGCATTCTTGATGATTCAGCCAAGCAGAAACAAGCACAAACCTGGCTTGCTACCCAACCTGTCGATTATGTGATCACTGGCTCTGTTGAAGAATGGCATTATAAAAGTGGCCTTGACGGTGAACCTGCAGTAGGCATTACGCTAGAAGTGAAGTCGGCCAAGAGCGGCAAAACATACTGGCAAGCATCAGGTAGCCGTGGCGGTTGGGGGCGTGAAAGTGTCAGTGGTACTGGGCACATTGTGATTGAAGAATTACTCAGTGGCCTGAATGTTGCCTCAAAGGATGACTAGTCTTTAACCGGTTATTTTTTCTAACATGATGGTTGTTTTATATGGATAAGAAAACCAAAAATAGAGCTTTTCTCGGTTTTTCTAGAAGTCGCTATGTGTGGCTCGAAACCCTTATCATAGCGATTATCTCTATTTATGTATGGGTCGAATCAGATTCTTTTGCCCCGACATCCACCGAACATAATTTTTTCTGGCCGCTCTTTGGCCCACTGCTTATTGCGTTGCGTTACGGCTTTGCTAAAGGTTTTATTTGCGCATTGTTCACCACTGCTGGACTCGCAACCATTATGAATGCGTCGGGTATGTTGGATTATTACCCACTATCACTCGCTGTTGGAACGATTTTGGTGGCGATGATCGCGGGAGAATTTCACGACTATTGGCACAACATCAATAAAAAACACATTCTTGATCATCAATACATGGCACAAAAGCTCGATAGTTTCACCCAAAACTACCACTTACTAAAAGTGTCCCATGATCAGCTAGAACAGCGTACTGCAGGTCAAACCGTCAGCCTCCGGGCCAGTATCAGTGCATTACACAAAATCGCAGCTAAACATGCTGAACACCGATTGGAGTACCTAGGGCCCCCCTACCTTCATCTCATGGCCGACATCGGTGGGCTTGAGGTCGCAGGTATCTATAAAATTACCGACGGAAAAATTGACACAAAAGCGGCAGCCACTCTCGGAGATCAACACCATTTAATCGAAAACGACGCCATGCTGCAGGATATGTTAGCCACCAAAAAACTATTGTCGCCCGCCAAGCTCGAAGTCAATCAAGTACATCAGTCCCGTTATCAACTTTGTATTCCTTTAATGGATACTCGCGGAACGCTTCAAGCCGCTATCATTGCTGAAAATGCAAAATTCTTTATGCTCACCCCTGCGAACGTGGCATTACTTTCCCTTGTCGCCAACTACGCCGCAGATCTGCTCAGTGATGAAATCATTACGCCTATTTTGCAGCCACACCAAAATGACTTATTTATCAATTACCTCAAGCGAGCCAGTTACAACAAACGTCACTATGGCGCTGACAGCTCGGTAGTCGTCTGTGTCGACAGTTCCGGAAGACACCACCAAGAGCTCGATAACTCAATTAGTTATCGCCGAGGTGCCGATGTTTATTGGTCATGCCGGACGAAAAAAGGCAATCCTGCACTTGCAGTATTATTACCACTGACCACAGCCTACGACGCCCAGCAATATATCGTCAGGTTACAAGAGTTACTCAAAGCCCAACTCGGTGAGGATATTAACGACATTGACATTATTGGTCCGCTTTCTATGTCAGCAAATAGAACTGAAATCAGAAAGCTAATGGATGAGCTTGGAGCATACGATGAAGACATGGTTATTTCTTCAGACCATAGCCTTTGAGTGCTCTGGTTTATACATCATCATTACCCAACCAATGACACCAGACATGTGGCTAGCATTTGCCACAGTTCATGCTTTGTCATGTTTGAGTTTTTCAGGACTCTGCTGGCTCGTGTTACCCAGAAAATACAAAATACCAGTTACCAGCTCTTTTGCTTTCCTGTTTGTCTTTAACTACCTTTTGCCTGTTGTCGGAATGATTGGGACGAGTTGCTCATTATTGATTGCACTCTACTTGCCGAGGCAAAAATCCAACATCACCTGGCAGGTATGTGAGAAAAGCGAACTTCCGCAAAGCCCTGGTGAAGTCATTGGCACACAATTTGGTTCAGGTGCTCTGCGGGAAATTCTTCTGCACAACCAAGACCCTGAACGTCGACTAATGGCCGTCAGCGCTATCAGGCAGTTACCTCGTCAACATGCCGTCCCCCTGCTACAACTGGCACTGAAAGATTTGACTGACGATGTTCGATTACTCGCTTACGCTTCTTTGGAAAACATCGAAACACAAATCAATGAGTCTATATCGCTATTAAATAAGCAATTTGAGTATAACCCTTCAGCAGCAAAAGCCTTCGATATAGCTCAGCAATACTGGGAGCTTTGTTACCTAGGCATTGCTGAAGGCATTTTACGCAGCCACTATTTAGAGCAAGCTGAAAACTACCTCAACAAATCAATCAGTATCAAGATAACCGCATCAGCCAATTTACTTCTGGGGCGAGTCATGCTCGAGCAGAAACGTCCTGTTGATGCCCTGCCGGCTCTTGAAGCAGCTATGGATGGAGGGCTGCTTTTAAAACAGGTTGCACCTTATCTGGCTGAAGCCGCTTACATAGCGGGCGATTATAAATCAGCAAAAGAGTACATAAACTATTTCCCAGAGCAGCAAGGAAACAAGCTCAGCCAAATTAAGGAGTACTGGGGATGACATGGCTCAAGCACAATACCAAGGCTGTCGACAATGACGTCGATGTTTGCCTACTGCTAGAAGGGACTTACCCATATGTACGCGGAGGTGTATCAAGCTGGGTCCACCAGATCATCTGTGGATTACCTGAATACCGGTTCCACTTAATTTTTCTAGGTGGACACCCTGACTTTTATGACCAACCTGCATATGAAATGCCCAAAAACGTCGTTGGCTTCGAGGTCCATTATTTATTATCTAATCAAGGCCATATAAAACCGTCAGCGCGCTCAGGGAAAAGTAAGCTGTTTAATATATGGAGTCGTTTCCTCTCTTACTTTGAAAAGAAAGGAGAGCCAATCCCCGGTGATCTACTAGCCGAGGTTTCAGAATTTCTCGATACAAATGGCAAGCTAACACTCTCTGATTTTCTGTACAGTCGAGCCTCATGGAAAGTACTCACAGAAAGATATTTGAAATCAGCCCCAAGGCAATCTTTTGTCGATTACTTTTGGACTTACCGAAATATTTACCAACCCCTATTCGTGTTATCAAAAGTGTCGCAAAACCTCCCTAAGGCAAAGCTATTTCACAGTGTGTCTACTGGCTACGCAGGATTTTTAGGCGCCATTAGCCGAGAGAAAACCCAAACTCCTTTTATTTTGACCGAGCACGGCATCTACACCAAAGAGAGAAAAATCGATTTGTCGCAGGCCACATGGATCAAAGACAACCACAGTGTCATTGATATTTCCATGCATAAAGGAATGGATACAACCCGCAAGACCTGGATTCAGTTCTTCGAACAGCTAGGCTTATCAGCTTACCACCAGGCCGACCACATAGTCGCTTTGTTTGAGGGAAACCGACAACGCCAGCATACCGATGGCGCACCGACAGATAAAACTCGCGTTATTGTAAATGGCATTAATACCCAGCGCTTCGAAGAAGCCTATCAAAGACGGCCTAATAATCCACCGATGGTCGTTGGATTGGTAGGCCGGGTCGTTCCCATCAAAGACATAAAAACCTTCATCCGTACGATACGCGGTGCGATAGAAACCCTTCCTACACTGCAAGGTTGGATAATCGGGCCAACAGAAGAAGACCGGGATTACGTGAGAGAGTGTGAGCTACTGATTGAAAGCTTAGGCCTGAAAGATAACGTAAAAATGCTTGGTAGCAAGAACGTAGCGGAAATTATGCCTGAGCTCGGAGTCATGATGCTAACCTCCATCAGTGAAGCTCAGCCATTAGTGTTACTCGAGGCCATGGCCGCCGGTATTCCCTGCATTGCAACTGAAGTTGGCGCATGTCGCGAAATCATAGACGGTGCAGCCGGCGAAGATGCAGAAATAGGCTCAGCAGGTGAAATCATTCCCATCGCAAGTCCTGTAGAAGGCGCACAAGCCATTGTTAAGGTACTGAGCAATAAGGAAAGGTGGCTTGAAGCGGGTGATATAGGCCGTATTAGGGTCAAACGTTACTACGACGAACCCATGATGTACGGTGCTTACCGTAGTTTATACAAGGAGGCAATCAGTGGCCGGCATCGGATTTGAATTAAGGAAAATTCTAAAGAAAAACTCACTGTTATCTATGCTGGAAGCATATGGACTTGCAGGCTTGATAAGTTCCGGACCTTGGGTGCTATCAATTCTGGCCTTGCTGACCATTGGTATTATCAGTGTTGGGGTGGTCTTTCCCACCTATGTTATCGTGCAATTTCTGGTCATTGTCACCTACATGATGGCTGGCTCATTAATTATCAGTGGCCTGTTTCAACTACTGCTTACCCGATTTATCTCTGACTTATTATTTGCTGAGCAGGATCATCGTATAGTCCCTAACTTATTGGGCTCTATGTTGGTCACAACCATGATTGCTGCAGCATTTGGTGGGGCCGTTCTCGCAATCTGTGACACCATTGCTCCCGTAGAAAAATTGACTATTTTCACGTCATTTATTCTGCTCTGTAATCAATGGCTAATCATCATCTTCCTCAGTGGTATGAAAGAGTACTACCGGATTTTTTTCACCATGATGTTCTGTTACGGCTTGATGGTGCTTATGAGCATTTTCTTACCACCTTTCGGTTTACTCGGATTACTGTTGATTTTCTGCTTCTGTCAGGCCATTTTAACCTTTGCTTTTCTATATCATGTTATTCGTGATTTCCCCGCTAACCAATTAATCTCGTTTGAGTTTTTAAACTTCAAAAAGACCTTTTTCTCACTTATTTTATGTGGTTTTCTCTACAATCTTGGTGTATGGCTAGATAAGTTTGTGTTTTGGTTTCGAGATGAAACCTCGCACCAGGTTATCGATGTTTTCAGAGCATCTTTTATCTATGATCTACCCATCTTTATTGCTTACTTGGCTATTGTGCCAGGCATGGCGGTATTTATGCTGAGAATGGAAACCGATTTTGCCGATGCTTGTCTAAAGTTTTATGACGCTGTCCGTGAAGGCGCAACACTAGATTCTATTTATCTGCTTAAGGATAAAATGGTGCTTGCTTGTCAGCAAAGTATCTATGAAATTTTCAAAGTTCAGGGGCTAACATTGGCGCTATTGATTCTTTGGGCAGAAGATATCCTAAATTTTCTGAACATTGACCTTGCCTACTTACATTTACTCTATGTCGACTTGGTCGGCGTCAGTCTGCAAGTGTTGGTCATGGCCATCCTTAACGTCATGTATTATCTCGACAAGCGCTATTCCGCCCTGTTCTTGACGTTATTGATGGCGGTTGGAAACCTTGTTTTGGCCTATATCAGTATCGACATAGGACCAACATTCTACGGTTACGGTTTTGCTGTCACTATGCTGGTGACAACCATCACAGGCCTTATCATGCTAGATAGACAATTTGATGATTTAGAATATCAAACCTTCATGCTTCAGCGCTCGTAACGTACATCGCCCCTCATCATTGATTCAATGGTGAGGGGCAATTAGATCCAGAAACCTCAAGACCAGATTACAGCAATTACTTTTCGTCTTTAGGCTTCACCGATGCCATGACATCAGTGAACTTCTCGACTAAATCTATTGGCATGGGGAAGACGATAGTCGTCGTCCTGTCATTCGATATTTCGGTGAGAGTTTGCATGTAGCGTAATTGCACCGCATTGGGCGACTGGTTCAGCACTTCTGCCGCTTCTCGCAATTTAGCTGAAGCCTCAAGCTCCCCAGTGGCATGGATCACTTTAGCCCGACGTGAACGCTCAGCCTCTGCTTGGCGGGCAAGAGCACGAACCATACTGTCATCCAGATCAACATGCTTGATCTCGACATTAGCCACTTTGATCCCCCAGTTGTCAGTATGTTGATCTAAGATCCCTTGCAGATCTTTGTTCAGTTCGTCGCGGGCAGATAGCAGTTCATCGAGTTCATGCTGGCCCAATACCGAACGCAACGTGGTTTGCGATAATTGGCTGGTGGCTTCGAGATAGTTTTCCACGTTGTTGATTGCCATCTTGGGATCAACTACTCGAAAATACACGACCGCGTTAACTTTCACCGAGACGTTATCGCGGGTGATCAAATCTTGCGTAGGTACATCCAAAACAATGGTTCGCAAATCAACACGCACCATTTGTTGGATAATTGGGATGATAATGATCAGACCTGGCCCCTTTACCTGGTAGAAACGCCCCAGTAAAAAGACAACCGCACGCTCGTACTCTCGCAGTACTTTGAACATGCTAACAATAAGCACGAATACCAGAACTATTATCGTCGCTAATGAGTATGTGATCATAGGATTGATCCTTATTAAAAGGTTATGCCAAGCACGTTAGATTTATTGCGTTCTTCGGTTTACTTCCAAACACAGGCCGTGGATTTGCACCACAATAACCCTGTCACCTTTATTGAGAGGAGCATCACAATTAGCCTGCCAAATTTCCCCTTCCACCAGCACTCGTCCGCTTCCGGGAAACCCGCTAACCACAACAGCTTCCTGCCCTAGCAAAGCTTCCATACCAGTGGTCACAGGTTTACGCCGTGTTTTAAGCAACAAACTAAGGATAACAAAAGTAAACAAGGCCGAGACAACGGTCAGGCCTACGATTAAGGGAATCGCTATTTGATAGCCCGGCGTTTCAGTGTCCATCAACATCACCGACCCTAGTGCAAAAGCAACTATACCTCCCAAGCCGAGTATGCCAAAGCTAGGACTGAAGGCCTCCGCAATCATCAGTGCAATTCCGAGAAGCAGTAACCCTAACCCTGCGTAGCTCACAGGAAGCATCTGCAACGAGTACATCGCCAGCAATAAGCAAATACCACCCAGCACCCCAGGCAAGCCAACACCTGGGTTATAGAATTCAAGCAACAGGCCGTAAATACCAATGAGCATCAGGATATAGGCGACATTGGGGTTGGTAATGACAGACAGTAACTTGAATCGCCAATCTTGTTCTCGCTCGACATAAGCAACATCTGAAAGCTCTATTGTTGCTTCTAGCCCGTTGATAATCACGGTTCGGCCGTTAGACTGGCTGATAAGGCCATCTAAGTCTGAAGCAAGAAAGTCAATGACATTTAGCTCGAGAGCCTGTTCCGCATCGATACTTGCCGCTTCGGTGACCGCGGTTTCAGCCCACTCCTCGTTGCGACCGTGGAGCTTGGCCAACCCTCGGATGTATGCGCGGGCATCATTGATGACCTTTTTTTCCATGGCTGTTTTAGCGCTGACCTTGTCACTATCTTCGGCATTATCGGCTTGCTCGTCTGTGTCTTTGCCAGCTTCGGATTCTTTATCTTTCTTGGGTGCAAATGGATTGCCTCCAGAGTCATCTGGATCATTCCCGCCTGGTGCGGTCAGGGAAACGGGTGTCGCCGCACCAAGGTTGGTTCCGGGCGCCATGGCCGCAACGTGGCTGGCCAGTAGGATATAAGTGCCGGCACTGGCAGCTCGGGCACCGGCAGGTCCGACCCAAGTCGCAACGGGTAAAGGTGATGTGGTGATAGCTCGAATGATATCGCGCATTGAGGTATCTAACCCTCCCGGGGTATCGACTTTCAAGACAATAAAACTGGCTTGCTCTTTGTGCGCTTGCTCAATTTCTCTCGACACATAGTCACTGGTTGCTGGTCCTATTCCACCCGAAATTTCTATCACCCAAACATTTTGAGATAACGCCGGCAGACTAAAACACCAGATGCAAAATGCAGCGAATACAGCCAACACTCTCATACACCCCCCTATATATGGCCGATTCCGCCCGTTATACGAGCACTTTCAAATAGCCATTGATGCAACTCAGGTAATAACCAATTTGTTAATAAGCATAGCTCATTGACTTCATTGACTATGCCTCTTCGTCTATTTAAAGCCTTAACTTGGCAAGCTTTGTTGACAGAAGGCGCGACATTCCCATCTTTGGGCTAGAAGGTTTGAATGACAGGCTTGTGAAAGTTTCATGATGTTTATACTTATACCCATGGCTACACCGGAGTCTTCTTATCGAGTAAGGTTACCCAATGAGAGCTGTACATCACCCTATTCTCTGCCTCTTTGCTTTTCTAGCTTGCCTCCTGGCAACGTCCGCCACGGTGTGTGCCGCCAATGAACACACCGTGCAGGTAGGCACTTATCATTGCCCTCCTTTCGTCATAGAAAATGGCACTAACGCGCCATCGGGGTTGAGCATCTACCTCTGGCAACAGATTGCCGCAGAGCTCGGCGTCAATTATGAAATCAGCCATCATGAATTAGGCGAACTGTTAGAGCAGGTCAGCACCCAAAAGCTCAATATCGGGGTGTCATGTATTTCCATAACCCCGGAGCGTGAGGAAATCCTCGATTTTTCCCACTCCTTTTACGAAACCCATCTCGCTATCGCCGTCAAGCAGCAAGGCTATTTGTCATCAATCAAGAATATATTCACCAATACAAAGCTATGGCTCGTGTTAGGCATCGCATTTATTGCAGCAGCAATTGTAGGCGGCATTTACTATCTGCTGGAGCACAAGGTCAATGACAAGCTTTACTCCATGCGTTCAAACAGGGCACAAATGTTAGAAGGCTTTTTATTGGGCCTGCTGTTCATCACCAAGGGGCCATTCAATTATTTCGAATTCAGGACACTGACAGGTCGGGTACTGACGGTATTTCTGGCCATTTTTACTACTTTTTTTATCGCTAGCATTACCGCGATATTAGCCAGTACCTTTACCCTTGGGCTGCTAAGTAGTGACATTCGAGGGCCGAATGACTTAGCCAACCTGTCTGTTGGGGCCAAGGAGAAATCCACCTCATCTCTATTTTTGACCAATCACAGCATTGTTCATCGCAGTTATGAATCGACCAATGACCTCCTCGAAGCACTGAACAACAATGAGGTAGACGCGATAGTCGCAGATGATGCCGTGCTCAAATACCTCATCAAAAAGGCAAAAGAAATAGGAAAATACGAAAGTCTTTCGGTTTTACCCTATCAATTTGAAAAACAGAACTACGGCTTGGTGTTAGAAAATGATAGCCCGTACAGAGAACAGCTAAACCGAGCCCTGTTGAAAGTGCGTCATAGCCCGGAATGGCGCCAGACACTCAATCAGTACTTTGCCGAAAAATAAAAAAAGGGCGCTCAGATGAGCGCCAAAGCCAAGACAACTAAGTATATGTAGTATTTCTATCTAGAGATTCAGGTCATGTGGCATCACTTGATAATCGCTTATCGCCACTGGAATAACCGGCCTAGTTTAGAGGGGTGGTACGACCAGCAATGGTCAAATACCGTCATTAACTCTGGGTTGCCGTATTTCGACAAATTCACGGCATGGAATCGATTTCTATTTTCCTTCAATTTTGCAATTCGCTTCATCATTTCATCGGGTTGAGACGGCGCAATAAAGTCCGAGAGCACAATCAAATCGGCATTTTGATACTTCTCACTCAACATCAATTCTATAGATTGATCCAGCACGGGACCTAAATCCGTGCCGCCATGAAATGAATAAGACAGGAAGTTAAGCACTTCGCTCAATCCATCCTGCTTGGTCAGCTCATAGGTGATTTGCTGTGTTGAAAACATAATGACATAGCAATCCCTGTCTTCTGCGAGTGCAATTTGCGTCAAGCCATACGCTAAGGCCTTGGCACACTGCTCAGGGAAACCATTCATCGACCCCGAAGCGTCAATACAAACAATGAACGGGCCCTTTTCCTGCTCAACCTGTTTAGTCTGTCGTTTGTAGGCTTTCACGCGCCGCAACTTTCGCTGGGTACCCCGTACCTTGTAATTTAGCAAGCGCTTGTCGACAAGGTGTTTGTAAAAGACAACCTCCAGCTCCGGATAAGCGAGGAACATGGCCTCATTAGGCAGCAGCTTGGAAAGATCATCGCTTTCATGAATGCCCACGATATCGTCCGTAACGTTATCACTTTGCTCCTCGACCATTTTTAAGTCTTCAGAGCGCACCCGCTCTTTGTTCGGATCGTCCACCTCATTGGCCATGCGCCCAAGTTTTTCAGCAATTTCTTTCAGGCCACTATTTTTTTTCAGAAATTGGGCCATTGACTTAAGCGTACTGACATCGGTTTTGGTCAGCTTGGCTTGAGCCATATCCCATAAGCGACCGGCTTTCTTCTCATCTCCGGCTTCGGTCACTGACTCCATGTGTTGCATGGTTTCAATGCGTTGGTATAAGTCCGCTAACAGCTTCTCTTTGTGTTGTTCAAGCTCAATTTGCTGAGCTTCAGTTAATGCCAACGTCAGATACTTATGCCACTGGCTACAAAAATAGCTCTGGAACATCGGGTTGTGTTTTTGATGTTCCCGCTCGAGCAGTGTCTTAGCTTTAAAAAAGAAAGACGAATGCCCTTCTAGCTGCTTCACGACCTCATCGACGTGATCCAAGAATGCTTCTGTATCCCATTGGCAAGTTTGCTGATAAAGCTCAATCTCTTGCTGGAAACGCTCCTCAACACTGACATTGGTGATACGTTGTTGCACCTGTCCCCGCCATTTCATGATCTGCGTTTTCATTGCAGACTTAATACCGGGGTTTGACTCTGCGGCAATAATCAACTTCTGCTGCATCATCAATTCATGCACTGCATTGTCGATGATGCCCGATTCAGCTAGCATCATCGCCAAGTTTAACCCTTCAGAAACCGGCATAACTGGCTCTCCCGCTAGGCAAAGTATTCAGTCAAATGACTGATACGGAATACATTTTTATCAACCGTTATTTTCAGGTCATGCACTGAATCCGTTGCTTGCGATAAACTCTGCTCAATCCGCTCAGGTAATTGGGGGTCGATAAAGTTATGAGGCAATGCGCCGTGGAAACTACTGCGGGACATTTTCAGGCTGTGCTCAGCATCTAGTACTTTGGAGGATGCTTTCTCTGCCATCGCCACCCAGTGGGCCTGTTGCGCCTGTGAAATCCCCCCCTCTCCGGCTATACCCACCAGCACAGAGCGGTTGGCAATATCTTTGATCACCAATCGTTGCTGAGCATCCACTTCAAACTGAAGCCGACACAGGTGAGCATTCTTGTTCACAAACCCATAAATGTCGCACTGGCCTGTCTTGATTTTTTTCTCAAAATCGTCACCGTCAACATACACCCAGCGGCCATCACCTTTTTCCTGCTCGGAGACAGATGGATTTTGTTGCAGCATAACAAGCTTAATCATGCGCGAATTGTGATTGACGGTATAACGCTTCGCACCGCTCAAATCGCATTTGAACCACTCCTTACGCATCATGGTTTCACGACTTAAGGTGACCGCCAATTCACTCGCAACTTCTGAATTTACATCATCAATAATGGTTTGTGCATCAGTCGCACTGATCTGCGCCGATTCCTGATTGAATGCTTTTTCTATTGCAAAGTCACTGACAATATTTCTGATCACATTACGAGACTCTGGGCTATGCCACATACAGTCTTGTAACAGCAACAAATCTAGCGGGTTGATGGCATCACGCCCATTATAGAAAGCACTCGCTTTTAACAGCCTAACTGATTTTTTCCAACGTCGGTCAGAGATGTAGAGCTCACTTTCATGCTCGTCAATGTGTTCAACACCTTCAGCCCGCTGCTCAATCATGGTCTTCAATTGATAAATTTTCTCGAAGATATCCTCAGATAATTTGATATCTTCAATATGGGCCTGCCAATCGTCGTATTCTTCATCAGTGATCGCTAAGCCAGGTTCGAGTTCCTGAATAGAAGGGCCCTCTCCCATTAGCATGGCTTTAAAGTTTTGTTTTTCCTGAATACGGTTAACAAACACCCTTACCAACATCCTGTCGTACAATGCCTCTAAGCCACTATCTTCTTCAGGCAGCTCGTTGGAGGCGGTAACTAGCAGGCGCATTGGCACAGGTAGTACGTCTTGACCGTTTTTGAATGTACGCTCATTGACCACGGTAAGTAGTGTGTTTAGAATTGCCGGGCCCGCTTTCCAAATTTCATCAAGGAAAACGACTTGCGCGGTTGGTAGGTAGCCATCCACTAAGCGTACGTATTTGCCGTTATCTTTGAGTTCCTGAATAGAAAGTGGACCAAACACCTCTTCAGGAGTGGAGAAACGGGTCATCAAGTAATCAAAAAACTGGCTGTTGTCGAAAGCTTGAATCAAGCGCTTTGCGATTAAACTTTTTGCAATGCCAGGAGGCCCAAGTAAAAACACGCTCTCACCAGCAAGCGCAGCAAGAAGGCACAATTTAATTGTTTCTTCTCGCTCATAGACGCCATTAGATAACGCTTTAATTAATTTCTGAATCCTTTCAGAAACTAGCGCTTTATTTGGCTGCGCTCTTTTCGCCATTGTCAGCATATTTCCGACCTCTCAAGTTGTCATATCCCTGTACTTTCGTACTTATTATGAGGATAGACACAAACCAGCAAATGTTACAATATTGTAAATTGAAATACTTTGTTACAGTATTTATATATCAAAGAGTTCAACCCGCCACCAGAGCTCAATCTTTGTTTTCATAAATGGGACAGGCTTAACACAATAAGGTGTAGTTATAAGGAAAAAACATGACAAAACGCATAGAAATGCAAACAACGTGTATTTGCACCTCTTTTCTCCACAATATTCACAGGTAATTTAATGCAAGGTGAGTAATTATTTCTTTCTAGCACCGGTTACACGTTTGGTATATTAAACAGATTCAGTAACAGGCACACACGGCCAGTAAAGGGGTCAAAAACAACTCAAGCAATACTTCTATGCAGTAGAAGAGCTGACCTGAACTAAACTTTCATTCTCCATACGGAAAACCTTTTGTGGCTATGTACTGTCTTTGCAAAGATAAGATCTACTGCACGATATAGCTAATGAATTACCCATCATGAGCACGCTCTCTAAATTACCAACCCGTATGACCATCATTGTATGCCTCGGGATACTGTTATCCGCTCTTGTCCCTTCAAGCGGCAAGCTTGATATCGTCGTTTCGATTCTAACTTTGGTTCTTATCATCATGTTACTTCGTGAAGACATGGATCCCGGGATGAGGGGGTGGATGAAGCTAGCCCTTGGTACGTATGCCATTGGGGTAACAGCCGATCTTCTTGATGAAATTCCCGAATTTAATGATCACTGGTTAATTGATACCAGTGACGATATATTCCTCCATATAGGCGTATTTTTAATCTGTTTTTGCTTTATCAAAATGCTCGATATTCACCGCACTTTGATTTCAAAACTTCATCATCAAATTGAAGTCTCTCAAAAATTAGAAAAAAACCTCAGTCGACTGGCATTGGAAGATCATCTTACTGGACTTAACAATCGCCGTGCCCTATTTCGCCGTTTCGACGAAATGGCTATCAATGTACAACGAGGCATGCTTGCATATATTGACTTGGATAACTTCAAGCAAGTCAACGACAACTTCAACCATCAATGTGGCGATGAGCTTCTCATTCAAATAGCTAACTATCTCAATGAAACTGTGCCTAAGGGCAGCCATATTTATCGTATCGGCGGTGATGAGTTCGTGGTGTTGCTGCCTTCAGATAACCCCGAGCTATGCCAGGCTTGGATAAACAGCCTTTACGATGCGTCGGCCTCCACTCGACAACAATTTAGTATTGATATCAGTGTTGGCCTATCCCCCTACTACCCGGGCAACCTCAGTGATCCAGATTCTATTCTGGCTAAGGCTGACCGAGCCATGTATCAAGAAAAACAAGGTAAACGAGCAACTTACGTCTAATTAAGTCGTTGATGCACTCTATTAACATGCCCATTTTTCACATTAGTGTCATAAAGCCGTAATAAGATGAGCGCCAACCTTTTCTGGTGTTATTTGGAGATTGAAATGCTTACCAGAACCACGCTTTGCGCCCTGCTGACCAGTTTGGCTTTTTCAGTACATGCCAATGAGACTGTTACGGTGACAGGCTCGACCTCAGCCAGCCACATCGTTGAAGTGCTTGCAGAAACTTATAGCAATGAACAGAAAGATACCCATATCGAAGTTCAAGGTATTGGCTCATCGGCAGGCATCACTGCTGTAAAACAAAATGTCGCTGACTTGGGTATGAGTTCTCGTTATCTGAAAACCGAGGAAATCAACCCTGACATTGTTACAGTGACGATCGCCCATGATGGTATCGCACTGGTCGTCCACAAAGATAACCCGGTAGCTAACTTGACCAAAGAGCAAGTTGAAAAGATCTATCACGGTGAAATCACCAACTGGAAAGAAGTAGGCGGCCCGGACTTGAAAATTGCGGTAGTCAGCCGCGAAAACGCCTCCGGTTCACGGTTTTCCTTTGAAGACTTTATGGGGCTTACACAGCAAATCGATGGCCAGACGGTATCTGACATCAACCCACAGGTACTCGTTGTTAACACCAATGGCACGGTAAAAAGCCTGGTCTCACGCAATAAACATGCCCTTGGTTATGTATCATTGGGGTCGGTTGATAACTCTATCAAAGCGCTAGATTTTGAAGGCGTTTCTCCAACGCTAGATAACCTAGAGTCTGGTAAATATCAGATTTCCCGACCTTTCTTGATGCTGTATAAAGAAAGAAAAATCAAAGACAGCGCAAAGGCGTTTGTTGATTATGTCACTTCTGCATCCGGCCAGAATTTGATTGAGCAACGTGGCTACGTATCTGTTCTGGATTAATCTTTGTAATCGTCAAATTTTCAGGCATCAGGCACAGTTCATAGAAACTGTGCCTTTTTCTTCTATTGGACAACTGGGTATTTATAGGTTGAGCCCCACTCCGTCCAAGAACCATCATATACAGTTAATTGCTTTCGCCCTGCCAGCTCAGCTGCTAAAGCAAGAATACAAGCCGTCACCCCGGAGCCGCAGCTAAAGATTAACTGTTGATCATTATCACTCACTGCATCAAAACGCTGCTGTAATTGTTCGCTGGGCAAGAAGTGCCCGCCCTGGAGCAGTTGTCCAAAAGGTAAACTCTTAGCACTTGGCATATGTCCACTCCTTACCCCTTGTCTTGGCTCAGGTTGCGTACCATAAAAACGTGCAGCCGCCCGGGCATCAAGCACTTGAATACTGGGCTTGTTGAGGCTTTGTACCAAAGTATCGCCGTCAATAACCCAGTGTTCTTGGTATACAGATTTAAAATTCCCTGGCTCAAAAGGCTGTGGCTCACCGCTTTCTAGCGCATGGCCTTTAAGCTCCCATGCAGGTAAGCCTCCATCCAAAACCGCGACTTGATCATGTCCCATTGCTCGGAACATCCACCACACTCTCGGGGCAGAAAAAATCCCTTGGCTATCGTAGACCACAATCTTGGTATGATTTGAGATCCCAAGCGCTTCCACCTCTCGGGAAAAGTGTTCAGCCTCAGGTAGCATGTGAGGAAAAGAAGCATCGGGATGGGCAACTTTTTTATCGAAATCAAAGAAACGCGCACCAGCAATACGTTTTTGCTGCCACTCACTTCTTCCATTTCTTTCTGAGCCGGGTAAGAACCATGACGCATCAAGAACAACCAACTGCGGATTGAGTAAGTTTTGCTCCAACCATGAAACGGAGACAAGTGGCGATGAAATTTTGAGCGCTAACATTAATAATCCTTAACTAGTTTCTTATTCACAAAGATTTACGCTTAATATTTAAAATCGCTAGCGAAAAATCTCTTCCTTTCGATATCATAAGTTAATCATTGGATGAACGCATACATAAAGCGCCCACTGGCATGTAGCGTTTTATACAAAAACTAAAACATGCGCTGTTCACATCCACTTTGTATAGTCTTCCTGTTGTTGTACCAAAGGATTATCAATGAAACAATTTTCACCTGTTTTTTTCGCTTGCCTTTCTGCCCTCGCTCCCAATGCTTGGGCATATAACTCAGGCAGCTTTTCCTTTTCCATGGACAATGATGGGATAGTTGGTACCGACCAAAATTACACTAATGGTGTTTTCCTTGAATACAATTCTCCCTACACGTCAGACCTAGCAGAATCAGCCCCAACACCTATCCGTCAGTTAAGTCGCTACTTGCCATTTGAAGATGGTACTAAACAAGGCTGGAGCTTAACTCTCGGTCAACAAATGTGGACACCGGAAGACATTGAGTCGGTTGAACCACCCGATAATGAGCGCCCTTACGCAGGCCTATTGTTTATAGAAACCAGCGCATATCAATACTCGCCAACTTTTGTCGACAAGTTTAGCTTGATGCTAGGTGTTGTTGGTCCTAACTCATTCGCAGAGCAAGGCCAGAAATTCATTCATGATATCGTGGGCTCAGATGAGCCAATGGGCTGGGATTACCAGATTGAAAATTCGCTAGTCTTCAACCTCGGCTATCAAGGCCACCGACTACTTACGCGCAAACAGGCTTATTGGCTCGATGATTACGATTTAAGTGGCGTAGGCCGAATAAACGTCGGTAACTACCAAAGTGAATTAGCCGTTGGGGGTGTGGCTCGCTGGGGTAAAGACCTGGCGGGTAATTTTGGAACAACAGGTTTCTCTCCTGGCAATTTCGTTGATATCGGTGTGTTATCCTCCAGCTCATCCGGCTACTTCCTGTTCACCGGCATTGAAGGTCGTTATCGTTTCAACGATATAACCATCGATGGAGATCGCCCTAGTGAAGTACCCAATACCAAAGTTGATCACTGGCAGGCAACAGCCGTCATCGGCGGGGTTTACTATCAGCCCAAATGGGGCCTTAGCCTAAGTTTTGCAACTAATACTGCCGAATTTAAAGAAGCCAAACATCGTTCAAACTCAAACGGCTCTTTAGAAGTATTCTGGCGACTCTAGTCAGCAAGCATCGCCCCTATTCGTCACCCTGTAACTTATATAGTGAAAAAGCACTGTTTTTACAGTGCTTTTTCTTGTTAATCGATGATTAACAATCTAAGCAACAGATTGCACCAGAGCAGAGATGCCCTGCTCTTTGAAAGTCTGGGTTTCCGCCATCGCTGCGATATCTTCAGGGCTATAGACCGTCCCGTCATAGACAACAACCATGCTGACATCACCCGACTTCAAGAAAGTGGTCTCGCCAAACTCCGTATAACGTGTCGCACCAATACTGATGACTGCCTGTGAAGGATATTCCGCTGCAGCAAGAAAGTCTGCAATGTTTTCCGTCGGACCCACATCTTGTTGGTGATTCATACGATCAACAATCCAGTTCAACAGTTTTTCATGAAAGTAGCTGTAACCCACAACAGGGCTATCTTCACCGTAACGCGTAATCGTTTCGCCTCGTTTGTGGAAGCTCGCGATACGGAAGTTATCTAGTTTGCCACCCTCACTTAGGTTATCTACCGAAATTACTTGAGATGAAATCCCTTTGGTATTCGGTCCCCAATTTTTCTTCTCGCTGATCTTCTTCGCATTAGGTTTGCGGATTGAGCAGTCATTATAGGCAGCAAAAGCCTGAGGCTTGATCGCAACAACTTTATTGTCCTGATATTCGATATCACAAATCAGCGCGACTTCAGGTTCAATTTGCAGATTATCAGCATCATTAGGTGGAATGATGGCATCAGAAGATAACGGGTAAGTCGATAGGAACCCAGCTTTGTCTGATGGGACATAAAATGGAAAAATAGCTTTTGGCTGAACCGCTTCTTTAACTTCAACCGCTAAAAAATCTTTGTCTTCACCAGCTTGCTCTAGGTGACCAGCAAAATTACCCGCCACCCCGAAACCAATAACGTGCTTGTAAGTCATAAACTGCAACTCTTTGTTATTACTCAATATCAGACTGCAGTATAACGTGCTACATCATTGATCACGAACAGTAGATGACAAGGGTTTGCATTAGATCAATATTCTACTTTTTAGACCCAACCAATTGAACGAGAGAATGAAATCAAAGACCAATATCACACAAAGCAATTTTTTGATTGGAATAACAGCGTAAAGTGATTACCATACGCCAATAAAAACAATGTTCATTAACTTATTGGAAGCTCATTGAACAATCATTTCACCATTACTTTAGATAGAGTCATTCAATGACTATCACTATAAATAAGAATAAAAGGAACTTATGAAGAGTCAATTCACCCCGGTTGCGCTAGCCCTGGCTGTTGTATTCACCACACCAACTTTTGCCGAAGAACCAGAGATCATCACCAAGATACTTAATGGCGAGGAAGCCAGCAAGTTAGCTGATAACCTACTATTGCCATGGCAAGCCGCTTTCCTCACAGAGCCACAACTCGATGATGGAACATATATTACATCAGGCTGTGGTGCCGTCGTAATTAGCGAGTTTTGGGCCGTAACGGCAGCGCACTGTATTATTCCTGAAATGAGTAACACATTGATAGTAGGAACGAATGTAATCAAAAACAAGGCGCATACTGCCGATGATATTGATGCAAACTATAAGTTCACTATCACAGAAAAAACCACACATTTCGGCTACAACGGTTACTATGATTTAGACCACGATATAGCTTTGTTGAAAGTAGATCGCTCTATGCTTGAAGTGGCTACGCCAATCAAAATTGCAACTCAGGAAGAGCAACAGACTGCTAATGACCAATTCGCTAACACCTGGAACGCCAGCGGTTATTCCAAGGCGAACCTGATTGCGTCTGGTTGGGGGTACATGGAACCTGATTTCAATCAACCGGATGAGCTGATGGTCGTCAAGCTAGGTGGTATCCCTATGAGCGAATGCGATTACGGCGAATACCCGCTTAGCAGCCGTTCTCATTTTGTCTGTGCCGACAGCAACACGCCAGACATTAAAAAAGATGTATGCCGCGGTGACTCAGGCGGCCCATTGGTATGGCAAGATCCTGCCAAAGTGAATGATAGCGATTTTGGTCTTCGCGTCATCGGTGTGACAAGTAATGGTCCATACTGTCATGAAAAAGAAGCGGGCAACCCTAATTCCCAGCAAAATGGGCTATACACTGAGCTCGCCACTTATTATGACTGGATTCAAGTAATAACAGGCTTGGACTTGGGTTCACAAAGCACGCCTACTTTCAACATCGATCCATTTACTAAAGTCAGCGACCCACAAAGCAGAAAAGGTTCCAGTTCCGGCGGTTCAGGCGGTGGTAGCTTACCTCTATCCGGGTTACTTGGCTTAGCGGGCCTAGCCTTACTTCGCCGTAAATATCTGTAATTTCAAACTGTCTCTTTTCCAACTCGTATAAAAAAGCTCCCAGTTTTGGGAGCTTTTCAGTTACGCGCAACGTCGTATTACATTGCCAAATTACTCATCATCAAGCGGAATCAACTTGGTTGAACCACCGTGGAATTTCTCGCGGCGACGCTGCACCAGTGCGAAGAAGCCAGGGATCAGGAAGGTACCTGCCAGCAACACACATAGCAGACCACCGGTTAGGGAAATACCCAATGAGTTCTGGCTGATGTGACCTGCACCGTTAGCAAAGATCAAAGGTAGGATACCCAAGATAAACGACCATGAGGTCATATTTACCGCACGGAAACGCAGCTTACCACCACGTACCGCGGCTTGTTCGATATCCAGTTCTTTCTCTTCGCGCTCAATCTTAGCGAACTCTACAATCAAGATGGCGTTCTTAGCTGCCAACGCAATCAAGAGAACCAGACCAATCTGCGCATATAGGTTCAACGGCGTACCTGTCAATGCCAGCGCCAAGAATGAACCCAAGGTCGCTACCGGTACCACCAAGATAATCGCCAGCGGGATACTCCAGCTCTCGTACTGTGCCACCATGAACAGGTAAATAAACACAAGTGCTAGCGCGAAAGCATAGATAGCTTGGTTACCTGCTTTCACTTCCTGGTAAGCCATACCCGTCCATTCGTACTGGTAACCCTGAGGTAGAACTTCTGCAGCAACACGCTCCATCGCCGCGATAGCATCACCACTTGAGTAACCCGGTGCTGGACTACCCTGGATAACAGCAGAACGGTACATGTTGTAACGCCATGCAACGTCTGGCTCAAATACCTGTTCGACCGAAGTAATGGTACTTAGCGGGATCATCTCACCCGAAGATGACCGTACGTGAAAACGCTGAAGTGCATCTAGGCCATCACGGTAGTCACTGTCTGCCTGTACTGTTACACGGAAATTCTTACCGTATAGAGTAAAGTCATTCACATACATTGAGCCAAGGTTACCCTGTAGCGTCTGGAAGATTTCCGTCAGCGGAATTCCCAGTTGCTTGGCTTTAACACGGTCAACATCAATGTAGTAATGAGGTACGTTGGCACGGAATGTACTAAAGGTAAATTGGATCTCAGGTTGCTGGTTGGCAGCCTGGATCATTTCACCCATGACATTTGCAAGATCTGTTCGGCTTCGACCCAAGGTATCTTCAAGGACGAACTCGAAACCATCGGCTGCACCCATACCCGGTACCGCTGGTGCCCCCATCGCAAAGACAATCGCTTCAGGGAGTTCCATTGCCGCTCGGCCATTCACACGGTTTGAAATGGCAAACGACGAGTGATCCCCTTCCATCGCATTTCGTTCATCCCAATCTTTCAACTTAATGAACAGAGACGCACCGTTTGAGGCTGCAGCACCGGTCATGAATGCATAACCGTTTGCAACGGTAATACCTTCAATACCTGGCTCGTCAGCTAGGATTTCCTGAAGTTTTTCGGTGGTTTCTTCTGTACGTGACAGAGATGCCGAGTCTGGTAGCTGGACGTTAACCAGCAAGATACCCTTATCTTCAGTCGGTACGAACGCCGTAGACGTTGTTTTCGACAGGAAGGTTACCGCACCAACAGCAAGCACAAAGAAAGTCACTAGCAGTGCCACTTTGCGTACCATGAAGCCAGCAATGGCACCATACTTCAAGGTTACCTTTTCAAGGCCACGGTTGAAGACTTCGAACCAACGTGCAGTGTTACCACCACCCTGCTTAAGCACTAGCGAACAAAGTGCCGGTGAAAGCGTCAATGCGTTGATAGAAGAGATGATTACCGAAATACAAATCGTTAGTGCAAACTGACGATACATGATACCTGTGATACCTGGCAGCATGGCAACTGGAACAAATACTGCCAGAAGTACCAGCGTTGATGTCACAATCGGACCTGTCACTTCTTTCATCGCAATCAGCGTGGCTTTAGCTGGGGTCAGGCTTGGGTCACGCTTCATGTTGGTATCGACCTGCTCGATAACCAGAATCGCATCATCCACCACGATACCGATGGCCAGTATCAAACCAAACAAGGTCACGGTGTTGATAGTAAAGCCAGCCGCCAGCATGATAGCGAATGTACCGATAAGCGATACAGGGATCGCGACAACCGGGATCAAGGTCGAGCGTACGCTACCTAGGAACATGTATGTTACAGCAATTACCAGCAAAATGGCCTGAATCAATGTAACCACAACACCTTTGATAGATTCAGCAACGAACAGAGTTGTATCGTAACTGGTCTCGTATTCCATGCCTTCAGGGAAGTCAACGCTTAAACGCTCAAGAAGGTCCATAACCGCTTGGCCACTTTCCAATGCATTGGCATCGGACTGAAGGTTTAGCGCAACGATAGAAGCATCCTGACCACGGAACATACCGTTACCGCTGTAGAACTTCTTACCCAGTTCTACACGTGCCACATCTTTCAGGTAAACCATAGAGCCATCGTTGTTGGCACGAAGAACCACGTTCTCGAACTCTTCAACAGTCTGTAGTCGGCCTTTGGTTACAAGGTTGAACTGTACTTCCTGCGGGTTGTTGTATGGCGCTGCACCAACTTGACCTGCTGCTACCTGAACGTTCTGCTCAGAAAGCGCTGCATTGACATCAGAGGTTGTCAGGTTCAGGTTGGCCATTTTCTCAGGGTTTAGCCAAACACGCATAGCGTATTCACCACCACCGATTACGTTAACCTCACTGATACCCGTCACACGTGCCAGCTGATCTTTAACATTTAGGTTAATGTAGTTGATCAGGAACTGATCATCATACTTACCGTCAGGTGAATAGAAGTTAAGTACCATCAGCAAGTCAGGCGAACGTTTCTTAACCGTCACACCTACCATACGTACTTCCGCAGGTAGTTTAGACTCGATCTGAGAAACTCGGTTCTGAACGTTAACCTGTGCCATATCAGGGTCGGTACCGATATCAAAGGTCACGTTCAAGTTATATGAACCGTCGTTGGCACTCTTAGAAGACATGTAAATCATGTTTTCTACGCCATTGACCGATGCTTCAATCGGGTCGGCTATCGCCTCTTCTACGGTTTCGGCACTTGCGCCAGAATAGAAAGCAGTTACACCCACCGACGGTGGACTGATTTTTGGATATTCTGCCACAGGCAAGTTAAGTACGGCTATCGCACCTGCTAGTGTCAGAATAATCGAAATGACCAGCGCAAACTTAGGGCGCTGGATAAAAAAGCGACTTAGCATGATTACTCTTGCGCCCCTGTTTCTTCAACTCGGACAGTCACACCGTTACGGACACGCTGAAGACCTTTAGTCATAACCACGTCATCATCGTTGATACCTTCAGCGATGATGATGCCATGCTCAGTTTGTGGGCCTAGAACGACATTGCGACGCTCAGCAACATTGCCGTCAGCCAAAACCATGACATAATCACCTTCCAAATCACTTTGAACGGCACGGCGTGGGATCACGATACGCTTAACAGGCTCTTTTTCACGAAGGAAGACTTGAACGTGTTGGCCAGGAAGCAGAGATTGCTCTGGATTACCAAAGCTTGCACGCATTGCAATAGTACCGGTCTGAAGATCGATACGGTTACCAATGAAGTCGACTTTACCTAGCTCGCTATATTCTTTGCCATTTGTTAGCGTCAAGACGACTTCGACATCGCCCTGGCCTTCTCCAGCACCGTCTAAGCTATCAATACCAAGGTTTAGACGCTCACGCTCACTCACATTAAAAGAAGCTTGCATTGGGTCTAGGCTAACCAGAGTGGTCAGTACACCTGAACTCGGTGAAACAAGATCACCAATACTGGCCTTGCTATCACTGATACGGCCAGTAAATGGTGCGGTGATCTTAGTAAATGACAAATCAACTTCTGCAGCCTTCAACTGGGCATTGGCTGATTTTAGCTGTGCTTCAGCACTTAGCTTTTCTGCTGTTAGGCGGTCAAATTCTGATTGGCTAATACTGCCCTTAGGCAGAAGGTTTTGACCTCGTTTCCAATCAAGATTTGCACGCTGCAAAGTCGCCTCTGCTTGAGCGATTGCAGCAACAGCACTAGCTACACGTGCTTCATATGCAGCAGGCTCAATTTCAAATAAGACTTGCCCTTGCTGTACAACCTCACCTTCATTGAACGAACGCGCTTTAAGGTAGCCTGAAACTTGAGCTGTGATGGCCACATCTTCAATTGCTTCAGTCCTACCAACAAATTGTTTCCCCTGTTGGTAATCAATCACAGTGACAGGTTGTACTGCAACCAGTGGGACCATTCCCCCTGCTTGACCAGACGACTTATCGCCACAGCCAACAAGCAAGCTCGTGCTTATCAGTGTCGCTATCATAAGTTTTTTATTCATATTGCCGACCATCTTAAATTTATGTAAAAACTACGCTTAAAATTTGTTATATTCAATCACTCAGGATATCGCTAAATGATTAATCATTCGAATGAAATCAGAGTTATTTGAGGTTATTTAAGGTTTCAAAAAAAACTAACATTATAGTTCGCATAAACTAGCATTATGCCTTTAATCCAAGCTGAACAGTTATGTGTATTGAAACATTTTCACCAAGCAAGTGTTTCAAATTATTTCAAACCTTGTAATTTTGTGTTTTCATAGTAGCGATAAAAAGATATCAATACAAGTCAATGACTTAGAGACAGAGCATATACCCAGATAGAATATCTCATATGGACTATTTCCCGATTTTCCTCTCTGTTAAACAGAGAAAAGTAACAGTTATAGGCGGTGGAGAAGTAGCTTGTCGAAAAGTTGACTTACTGCGTAAAGCTGACGCAGCCATTACCGTTGTATCCCCTAAACTCCACAACCATTTAGCCGCATTAGCAAACAATGGTCATATTCATTGGAAAAATAAGTTCTACGAAAAAAGTGATCTAGTGGGGGCTTACCAAGTTTGGGCAACAACGAATAGCCCTTCCCTAAACCACCAAGTCCATAAAGATGCGACAGAACTCGGTATCTGGATCAATGTCGTCGATGATAAGGATTACTGTGACTTCATTACCCCTTCGATGATCGATAGGAGCCCGATTCAAGTTGCCGTATCAAGTGGTGGAGCTTCTCCGGTACTCGTTCGTTACCTGCGGGAAAAACTGGAAACGCAGCTACCGCATAACTTGTCCCTTCTTGCTAGTTATGCCGGGGAGCAACGGGAACGAATTAAAAAGACTTTTTCTACCGTTGATGAAAGACGAAAATTCTGGGAGCTATTTTTCCGTCATGCGGAGGTTGAGCATGCCACAACGAAGGATGAACTCGAACAAGTCTTTGTGGAACTGCTTCAACACAATCAAAAGCCACAGGCGGCTTTGTATTTGATAGAAACTGGCACAGATACTGAAATGCTAACGTTAAAAGCATTGAGGCTAATGCAGCAAGCTGAATTTGTTCTTTATCCTGGTGAAGCTGAAAGCTTGGAAGGCGCTGATGATGCTTATGTCGATTTATGCCGAAGAGATGCCGATCGCGAGCCGTATAATAAAGATTCATTAAGTACTCAGGTAGAGCATCAGCTAAATAATGGCTTAAGGGTATGTGTTCTCGGTTCTAAGTCACAAGCAGCAACCTGCCTGAAGCCACTTATCGAAAAGTTCAACGGCCTATACGTCCCTTGCCTATAATCAAAAAAAGCCGCTAATGCGGCTTTTTCTAATTGATCTTCTTGTTTACTCTGCTGTCGCAAGTCTAGTCTCAGGTTTAGCTAATTTTTGCTGAAGCCACAGACCTGACGCTTTCATTGTAAAACCAAATACAATACCTAGTACTAACGATGGGACAACCAACTGCCAGTCTCCAGCTGCGGCAAATGTTGCACAAGAACCGATAAAGGTACCAGGGATGAAGCTCAGCCAAGCTTGTTTTGCCTGAACACACATAAAGAAAGCAACGACAGCTGTGATGACATAGCCGATGATCTCAATACCCACTGAGGTAGAAAGATGAATAATCACCATTGCCCAAAAAACACCACTCATTGTGGTCGCTAGACTCAACAATAGTCCTTTTAGGCCATCTTTCGGGGAAGCAAAATATGCCGTACAACCGAGGAAACCTGCCCAACTTAGTAAACCGAGAGATACGGCAACCCATCCCCATATCCCTGAGAGAATTCCAGTTGTAATAGCAATAGCGACCAGGGTAGACATCATTCATTTCCTTTATTGGACTGTTAAGGAAACAGTTTAAAAAACAAATGAAGGCATTAAAGTGTCACTGATCACATTTTTAGTGCAACAATAAATCGTTACATTGAAAGCAAATATGGGCGCGCAATATTCTCACATTATTTCAAGTATTTACAGTTCTAATGGTAAAGGTATCGTTGCTTATGCAATGGATTACAAAACTCAATGTTTCCATTGGGAAACAAAGGTAACTATCCAAAGCGCACACTATAGTGAGAACAATACGGTTTCGTCCCCTCAATATAGGTGCAGCTTTGCTAATACTGAGTCAAATTTTTCTATAATTAAGCGTGTTTAGTATGGTAATCCCTGAATATAGGGCATAATTATCTGGTTGTAATTATTAGATAAATTCCGTAAGGAGAATTCATGGGCCCTCTGATGCTTGATGTAGCTGGCTATGAGCTAGATGCAGAAGATCGCGAGATCATCCAACACCCCACCGTTGGTGGGATTATTTTTTTCGCACGTAACTACCATGATCGTGAACAACTTCGCGCCTTGACCAAAGATATCCGCAATACGGCTAAGCGCCCTCTCCTTATTGCTGTCGATCAGGAAGGTGGCCGTGTGCAGCGCTTCCGTGAAGAATTTACATTACTTCCACCAGCCAAAGCTTTTGCCCAAAGTAATGAAGGTAAATCTTTAGCTTATGATGGCGGATGGTTGATGGCCGCTGAACTGCTTGCTATGGATATTGATCTTAGCCTTGCCCCGGTGTTAGACCTCGGCTTTGACTGTAAAGCGATTGGCGACAGAGCATTCTCAGATGATCCACAGCAAGTGATCAAGTACGCCTCCGAATTTATCAAAGGCATGAAGTTAGCCGGTATGGCAGCAACAGGTAAACACTTCCCTGGCCATGGCGGTGTCATAGCTGATTCTCATCACGAGACACCAGTCGACCCACGCGATACTATCAAGCAACACGATATGGTCGTTTTCCAGTCTCTGATCGAAGCAAAACTTCTCGATGCCATGATGCCAGCGCACGTTATCTTTGATCACTACGATGATTCACCGGCAAGTGGCTCCAGCTACTGGTTGAAACAAGTCCTTAGAGAAGACATGGGGTTCAAAGGCGTTGTCTTCTCTGACGATCTTAATATGAAAGGTGCAGATGTTCTGGGCAACTACAGCGAGCGAGCTATCGCAGCCCAACAAGCAGGCTGCGATATGGTCATGCTTTGTAACAACCGTGAAGGTGCCATCGAGGCATTGGATGGTCTGCCTCAAACACAGGTTCCTTTGCTTGAATCACTTTGCAAAAAGCCAACAGGGGAATATCGTGACTTGATCAATACATCGAAGTGGCAAGAAACCGAAAAGCGAATTTCACGGTTACGTAATGAATGGTTAGAGAAACAAGCTTAGTTACTTGTTTTTTTAGATACAAAAATCGCCCTATATTGTTCACACATCATATAGATGCAGCATAATATATGGGCGATTTTGCATTTCAATGCTATTTCAGAAAATAGCTATCTATACTGGCAACATCAAAAAACCAGTAGATTACTCTATTAAAAATATGAATTACAAAGAGTTTCGAGAGTAATCAACTTCCTTGGTACATTTCTTCTTTTCTCGGCAAATAATGTAGAAACCACCAATGATGAAAGCAATAACCAGTAATGTTTCCATAGTCACATAAACCTATGATTTATCTAAATGTGTGAATACGATTCGCATCTAAATGCAGCCTGTAAGTCTAAAGATTACCACTAAATCTAGAAGCAATTTTTAGACTGTGGACAAGATACCCCAACAGAACAAAGAATGCACTAAAAAGTTTGCATAATATTCGTGCTAGTAGCGTGTAGATCAAGAAATAACTTAACAATACTATCCAAGCTAATTATTTAAAAACAGTAACTTAAACATGAATATTATATTTGCAACGTACACTACGCTTGCCATTCATCATTTTATTGATGAATTAATGAGTATTTTGGGGTGAATAAGTCAAAATAACCAGAGCATTTTTGGCTAAAATTTTTCTCAGCCCAGATTAGATATACTTATACCCGGGCTGACACCCTCCCTAAGGGCGAGTTTTCTAAGCTTCTATACCGCGTTATTGTTTCTTAATTTAGAGCCACTAGATCTTCAAAACAATGCCTTGTCTATAAGCTTATAAAATCTCGCTAAACCAGCATTTTGAAGTAGCTTGGGTATATCAGTATGAGGATAATTGGAAATAATAATTTATGCAGAAATAAAAGGGCAATTACTGCCCTTTTATAGATAAATATTCTAGATCGTACCTATCAGAGCCACCTTGCCTGCCCCGTAAAGCTAACAGATAGCCAGGTATCCCCTAGCTCATCAGACAAGGCCTCCCAAAGAATAAGCCTGATTTGGTCCTGACGTTTCGCCGTCCAGTATGTATCGTCCTTTACAAGGATATTCACTTCAAGATCGTACTGTCGGCCTGTCTTCGCAAAATGGTGGGTATAGTCATCAAAGTGATATTGTTTAGACAACTTGGCGATAACACGGTCAACACTCTCCTGCACATCATCCTGAGGCGCTACCAGCAATACCTCTCTAAGGTTTCGTCGCAGCACCTTGATAGGCAGAACTACCGCAGCAAGAGATAACGCAGAGACCAGTATTGGGTCGACGTAGCGATTCCACTGAGAATAGCCGTAATGATCTAAGACCATCACAACAATGAAACCGACCAAAATTGACGCACTCAAAATGCCATCGATGAGCCATTCTTGCGAGTCTACTCTTACCAACTCTGATTGCTCAGCTTTAGCTATATAAGTTTCAGTAAAATAGATAGAGAAACAACAGATTGTGGAAAGTACTGCATACAAAATTGCATGCTCCAGTACAATCTCGTGGCCGCCGTTGACAATGGTTTGCACACCACTAAAAAAGGCAAACATACATGTGAGTAAGATGAGCAAGCCATTGACGACGTTGATTAACGGTTCAATGTGCGCATATCCGAATTGGAAGTATTGATCATCGGGTTTGGAAACGAGGTAAGCGGTATATAAACTTAACCCTGTCATTCCCATACTGAGTAAGGAGAACATGCCGTCTAGCAAAATGGCGTTGGATCCGACATATAACCCATAGCCAATACCTAGCGAGGACAGTACAACAGTGCCGGCTAGGGATAATTTAAGCGCTAAACGCTCCTTACTAATTTTACGGCTTGTAGCCATAATTTCCTCCTTATTTCATTTTTTTGATTGTTTAACATACACAGATAGCCCAAATAGCCATCCACACTATACATTTAGCACAGTTACGCTTTTGTGATCAAATTGATAGTGAATCTGTTAACCACTCTATAAGCTCATTCTTTCGTAAAGCAGTATTGAGCACCGCTTGCTGGCGATTGAGCCACCGTAGTTGTCACTTTTTTGCCGTGGGACTTTGAATAGAAAAAGAAGCCACTTCATTTTGCTCTAGCGTAGAATTGGCGGATATTAGCAGAGATTATTTGCAGTTACACTCAAAATTGAATGTGGTAGAAATCACTCAACTCAATCGATAATACTTGATCCAAAGCGTATTATCTCTAAAGGTTACTATGGTGACTGCTGAAGTTCCAACCGTTCTATATCACTGAAAAAGTTGATTATTTTCGCCCGACTTACACTGTATTCAAAGTCAGTACCATCACAAAACTCATTATTTGCTTGCAGAGATGGTGTCTTAATCTGAATAAACTCACAGGTGGCATGTTGCTCACAGGCCTGATTTCTTTCAGTTTGTAGCTGATCCCAATACGTCACGAAATGCTTTAAGGCATAATCGAGCTGATCATAATTTTCATCACTTAATGAAGCCCGTAAACCGCCTAATTCTTCTTGCCTATCAGACATAAAGGTTTTAAACGCATCATTGAGTGCGCTCTCTTCGTTTTCATAACACTCATTTTGGATGTACTGAGTCTTCTGCTGGGCTATTTCACTCACATTTGCCTGTGATGAGCATGCAGATATCACTATCACCACGGCCAAGCTGCTATACCATTTCATACTGTTATCCCCGCAAGAAACAGCTCAACAATTCAATACATCACAACCGTGTGGCATAAGATGTACTCTTTAAAACAAACTTAAGTATGTCCGATAGCCTGAGCATTGCGCGGTTAACTCATCAGGGTCTTAACACTAAAACACTCGTCTCGAAATCTTCTTACTGACAAATCAATCAAGTGTACCGATAAGTTTACTCTCCCAACAAAAAAGACCACGCGCGAATGTTAACAATTTGATTACACTTAGTACTATTGAACGTTGCCTATCACTCTAATGATATTTTCCACTGTTCCAACCGGCACGTTCTAGATTTTGCTGTCCGCCTCATTTGAGGCAGCACCAGAAGGAGCTAACGATGAATGTTCTGGCTATGCCGATGCATCGTTTCATCGATCATCGCGGTAAGTTGGTTAATCCGCTCCCTGAATGGGCTGATCTTACAACCCTGAAAGGCTTCTATTGCGACATGGTATTAACCCGCACATACGACAATAAAGCTGTCGCCCTACAACGTACGGGCAAATTGGGGACATACCCTTCTCACCTCGGGTCCGAAGCAATTGGTATTGCGATTGGACGTGCGCTAAAAAATTCTGATGTCTTTATCCCTTACTACCGCGATCTACCCGCTTTGTGGGCTCGCGGTATTGGAATGGAAAAAAACCTCCAATACTGGGGCGGTGATGAACGCGGTAGTGATTTTTCTCCTGACGATGCCCATTGTCGAGACCTGCCATTCTGCGTTCCTATTGCTACACAATGTACTCATGCGGTAGGTGTGGCTGCTGCGTTGAAAATTCAAGGTAACCACCAAGTCGCCCTGGTTACATGTGGTGATGGTGCGACATCCAAGGGGGATTTCCTCGAATCATTGAACTGTGCCGGGGCATGGAACATTCCATTGGTATTCGTCATTAACAACAACCAATGGGCAATATCAGTCCCTCGATCAATCCAATGTGGTGCAGAGTTACTTTCTGACAAGGCCAAAGGCGCCGGTATCGAAGGCATAACGGTTGATGGCAACGATATCGTCGCCATGTTCGATATCGTGGCAAAATCGTTAGATCACGCCAGAAAGGGCAAAGGCGCCACTTTGATTGAAGCGGTTAGCTATCGCCTAAGTGATCATACAACCGCTGATGATGCCTCTCGCTACCGCAGTGACGATGAGCTCCAGCAAGCATGGGAGTACGAACCCGTCAAACGCCTGAAAACATTCCTAATTGAACAAGGTGCTTGGTCTGAGCAAGATGATCTTAATTGGTTAACCCATTGCAAGGAAGTTATTGAAAAAGTTGTTGAAAAGTATCTCAACACAACACCACAAGCACCTGAAACAGCCTTTGATTTCTTATATGAAGAACTCAGTGAAGATTTACTGAGCCAACGCGACACCATCATCAACAAGGCAATGCGTATGCAAGGAGGTCGTCATGGCTGAATTAACCCTCCTCGATGCCGTGAACATGGCTCTGCATTACGAAATGGCACATGACCAAAGTGTTGTTGTCCTTGGTGAAGATGTCGGTGACAACGGTGGTGTCTTTAGGGCAACTGTCGGTCTAAAGGAAAAATACGGCTGTAAGCGTGTCATTGACTCCCCACTCGCAGAAGCTCTTATCGGTGGTGTCACCGTCGGCATGGCGACTCAAGGATTACGCCCTGTAGCTGAATTTCAATTCCAAGGCTTCGTATTCCCTGCGATGGAGCACCTCGTATGCCATGCGGCAAGGATCAGAAACCGTACCCGAGGTCGCTTGACCTGCCCTGCCGTCTTCCGAGCACCATTTGGCGGTGGTATTCATGCGCCGGAGCATCACTCAGAAAGTGTAGAAGCACTGTTTGCCCATGTCCCAGGCCTCACTGTGGTCATCCCTTCTTCGCCGCAGCGTGCTTATGGTTTGTTGCTAGCCGCAATAAGAAGCAACGACCCCATCATGTTTTTTGAGCCTAAACGAATTTATCGTACGGTGAAATCCAACGTTGTTGATAATGGCGAGGCCCTGCCACTCAATACTTGCTTCACATTAAGGAAAGGCCGCGATCTAACTTTGGTAACTTGGGGGGCATGTGTTGTTGAATCACTCCAAGCCGCTCAAGCTCTGTCGGAAATAGGGATCGAAGCTGAAGTGATAGATTTGGCCACTATCAAGCCACTTGATATGGCATCCATCATCAAATCTATCGAAAAAACGGGACGACTACTGGTTGTCCATGAAGCGTGCAAAACTTGTGGTGTGGGTGCGGAGATCATTTCAAGAGTTTCTGAACAAGCCATGTGCCTGTTAAAGGCCCCCCCTAAGCGCGTTACTGGTACCGATACCATCATGCCTTATTACCGTAACGAAGATTATTTTATGATTCAGGAAGATGATATTGTTGATGCAGCGAAATCGCTGGTGGAGGGGTGGAAATGAAATCATTTAACTTACCCGACTTAGGCGAAGGGTTAGCTGAATCTGAAATTGTGCAATGGCATGTCAATATCGGGGACTATGTCGAAGTGGATCAGGTCGTGCTCACAGTCGAAACAGCCAAAGCAACGGTCGAGGTCCCTGCCCCTTACAGCGGCACCATTGTTAATCGCTATGGCGAAGCAGGCGATGTTATTGGCATCGGCAGTTTATTGTTAGAGATTGAAGAATCCACAGCCTCTGTAGCAAAAACAAAAACAGTGACGACAAAAGAAGCAACACAACAGAGGTCCGATGCAGCTACTGTCGTGGGCACCGTGGCACAAGAAAGCCACGACATCAACGTCGATGAGTTTTGGGTGGGAAACACCCATCAAGAAAATAAAGAGCATCCATTAAGTGCGATGCCCTCGGCAAGGCTACTTGCTCAAAAGCTAGGTGTAGACCTCAATGCAATTAAAGGTAGCGGCCCTGACGGCGTTATTCTTGATAGCGATGTCTATAATGCCTGTGACAAACAACTGCCTGGCACGGAGGTTCTTAAAGGGGCTCGTCGTACCATGGTGGGGGCAATGGCCGAATCTCACCACAATATAGCCGCCGTTACCATAACAGAAGAAGCGAGCCTTGCGCACTGGCTTCCAGAGCAAGATATTACTTGTCGGCTGGTCCAAGCAATCGTTGATGCCTGCCAGAGGGAGCCTGCACTGAACGCTTGGTTTGATGCAGAAACTATGACCCGGTGTTTACATCACACGGTCAATATCGGAATTGCAGTAGATAGTAAGCATGGCCTTTATGTTCCTGTGTTACGCCATGCGGATGAATTCAGCAGCAAAGGGATTCGGCAATGGGTGGATAAAACTGTCGCGGGTATTCGTGAGCGGAAAATTGGGCGCGAGCAACTTCAACACGCCACTATTACCCTATCAAATTTCGGCGCTATTGCGGGTATATATGCCACACCTGTCGTAACCCCGCCTCAAGTGGCGATCATCGGTGCAGGAAGAATCATTGAAAAGTTAGTTCTCGACAACGGCAGTGTTAAAGCCGTCAAAGTCCTTCCTCTGTCTATGACCTTTGACCATCGAGCCTGTACGGGGGGAGAAGCCGCAAGATTTGTAAAAGCATTGGTCTGCCACCTTCAGCAACCATCAGTTTAACTTCACATCACTTGGTTCATACAAAAAATGCCAGTCACTGACTGGCATTTTCATTAATTATTCGACTTTAGCAAGCTGTGTTGATTTTACTATAGCTGGTATTAGTCTTCAGCTGATGGGCTAGCTGGCTTTTTCTTTTTAGGAATAAAGACGTTATCACCAACAGCCATGTTGTCATAGAAGCGTTTGTCCATTTTCTTCTTAGCCTGAGGCTTCGCTTGAGTTTTCTTAGCCACTGGCTTCGCAGATGTCGGCTTCTTCTTGGTAAACTTCTTCTTCGGCGCAGGTTTCAAGCCCTTAAACTTACCTTCAAGACCTTCGATAGTCGTAAAGCTAATTGATTGTTGTAGGAAAGCTTCAACGTTCTTAAAGCTCTTCCAGTCTTTAGGGCCAACCAAAGAAATTGCGTCACCTTTGTTACCCGCACGACCAGTACGACCGATACGGTGAACATATTCCTCAGCATGCTTTGGCATATCGAAGTTGATAACGTGCGATACTTTTTCGATATCCAAACCACGTGATGCAACATCAGTTGTCACCAAGATCTTATGACAATCGCGCTCGAACTGACTCATAATGGCATTACGCTGAGTCTGGTTCATATCACCGCTCAATGCGACTGCCTTCAGTCTACGCTCATTCAGCTCATTGGTTAGACGATCGGTATCTGCACGGGTCGCCGTAAAGATAATCATCTGATTGTAGTTTTCGGTTTCCAGAATCTTATCCAAAAGAGCTTGCTTGTGATCAAGGTGATCACATAGGAAAAAGCGCTGAGTAATATCGGTGTGTTCTTCTGCCGAGTGACCGATTGAAATACGTTTTGGCGCATTCAGCATATCGCTGGCAATATTCACAACATCAGTATGATCCAATGTTGCCGAAAACATCATGGTCTGGCGACGACGGTGATTAGCCGCTTCATGGATACGGCGAAGCTGAGCTTCAAAGCCAAGATCAAGCATACGGTCTGCTTCATCAAGGATTAGCATTTCCAAGCCATCTAGGTACGTGCTGCGGTGTTCAAGGTGATCAGCCAAGCGGCCTGGTGTTGCAATCACAAACATCGGATCTTTGCGTAGCGCTTTGACCTGATCGTTAAAGTTCTCACCGCCCACAATCAGTGCACCATCATATGGCGTACCGGCATTCAAAGTACGTAACTGAGCAAAAACCTGTTTAGCCAGTTCACGGGTTGGCGTCAAAACCAATACACGAGGATCACGGCGTGTAAATGGTTTACTACGATACATACGCTGCATAGCTGGCAACAAAAATGCCAGTGTCTTACCAGAACCTGTTTTTGACGAGGCCAAGATATCTTTGCCTAGAAGACCTACAGGGATTGCTGCTTTTTGAATTTCAGTTGGTTTATCGAACGCCAAATGGTGAAGTTTTTTAATCAGGCGCTGGTCTAATCCAAGATCGTTAAATTGCAAAGTGATGCTCCGGTAATTGCCCAACTATGAGCAAGAATAATACAGTTCAAGCCTGTGTGACAGTAATCACACAGCGCTAAATTTGGTTAGCTGGCCATTATACCACATTTCAAATAGCTAGCACCTAATTGATATAGATTTATTGCCTTTTCATAAAGATAACCTTGTATACCTTCCGACCGACCAGTCAATTGCAGTCAAGAAGCATAACTTGTCGCTAAATGACCTACACTCTGGCAGCGGTTTCTTTTAACTTGTGCACTCAAATATACCAAGCAAAAACAACCCCTTGAAATGAAGCCGATGAAAACTGAAACACCTTGGAAAGATTTCCTTTTGGAAAAGGTACTTGAACCTGCCGAAAGAAAAAAACGTAGTCCTGGCAGGCCAAAACAGTCTTTTACTCAACGGCGCTTAATAGCTGCCAAATCAAGATTTGGCGAGTTGGCACACAAGCACCGTTTTTTAATCATCGAGACTGGGAAACCAGATATAGAGCTAAAATCACCACCGAAAAGCCGAGGCATTGCTGAAATTACTTTATATTATGAAGATTGTGTCGCGAGACTCGAAACCGCGGTAGCAGTCCTTCAAAGAACAAAGGAAGATAATATTAGTTTGGATTGTAGTCATACAAACTAGTCATCGGTTCAGTTTTCCGCCCCTTTCTTGTGCTAACCTTCAGAACAGATGCATTCATGTACGATACTGAATTAATGACACAAATTCGTAGCCATGCCATACCTGTCACAGCTTTTGTAGTTGTCACCCTGATCATCATTTGGTCTGGCTTGGATCCTGTATTCCCGGATGTTTGGCTGGCGGAAATCATTCCAGTTGTCCTTATCTTTGCCCCTTTGCTCATTACCTATCGCTTTTTCCAGTTTTCGAACACGGCTTATATCCTGATTGCCATTTGGATGGCTCTGCATACCATTGGTGCCCATTACACCTTTGCCAATGTTCCTTTTGATTGGTTTAACGATTTAATTGGCTCCCAGCGTAATAATTTCGACCGTGTCGCGCATTTTTCTATTGGCCTATATGCATTTCCAATCGCTGAGTTCATGGTTCGCAAAGGCCATTGCAAACCATTAGTGGCGACTATTTTTGCCCTAGCAACCATAATGGCCATTGCTGCCGGATACGAAATAATAGAATGGTGGTACGCTGCACTTGCCGGCGGTAATGCTGGCACAGAGTTTCTTGGCAGCCAGGGGGATATCTGGGACGCACAGAAAGACATGATGATGGATACACTTGGCGCAATCAGCAGTTTGATACTCTTTCATATCATCAAACCATACCATACTGACTCGCTGCAATCTAAATGAGCCTATGTTATTCCTTTGACCATATACAAAGAAGCCCGCTTATACAGCGGGCTTCTTATTTTTATAATTATTCTACGTGGTTACAAATCTGGATAACCTGTTGGGTTAGCAGACTGCCAACGCCAAGTATCTGCTGTCATATCTTCAATGGTACGTGTAGCTTCCCAATGCAGCTCTGCTTTGGCTTTAGCCGGATCTGCCCAGCATTCCGCGATATCACCAGGGCGACGCGGTGCAATTTGGTATGCTACCTCGACACCCGCAGCTGCAGAAAAGGCTTTGACCATTTGCAATACGCTAAACCCATTACCTGTACCTAGGTTATAGGTATGTAGACCGGCTTCTTTGCCTTTGTGGTTCAAAGCGGCCAGATGGCCATCCGCCAAATCAAGTACGTGGATATAATCACGAACACCGGTACCGTCTACTGTTGGGTAATCGTCACCGAAAACAGACAAGTATTCACGGCGGCCGACCGCTACCTGAGATATAAATGGCATCAGGTTATTTGGGATACCCTGTGGATCTTCACCCATCTCACCACTTTGGTGTGAGCCAACCGGATTGAAGTAGCGCAGCAGAGTAATGCTCATTTCAGGATGTGCTTTTTGAATATCAGTCAGGCACTCTTCAACCATCAACTTACTGCGGCCATATGGATTAGTCGCGCTAGTCGGAAAGTCCTCGGTAATTGGCACACTCGCCGGGTCGCCATAAACCGTAGCCGATGAGCTAAAGATCAAGCTATTCACACCGGCGGCACGCATTGCTTCAACAAGCACCAATGTCCCGTGAACATTGTTGTCATAGTATTCCAGTGGTTTTTCGACCGACTCACCCACCGCTTTTAGCCCCGCGAAGTGAATAACCGATTCTACTTCATTCTCAGCCAACACCTTGTCAAGAAAAGCACGATCACGAATATCGCCTTGATAGAACGCAGGGGTAACACCCGTTAGTTTTTCAATTCGAGCCAATACTGACTTCTTACTGTTGTATAGGTTATCGACAATGATTGGTGTCATACCTGCTTCAATCATCTGAACACAAGTGTGGCTGCCAATGTAACCCATACCACCGGTGACGAGAACTCGCATGCTTTTCTCCCTTTGAGTGAGGATTTACTCAAACAATCTTAGTTAAACTGGGCATAAAGTATCATAACTATCTGGAAAATAAAGCAAGGATCACATTACATGTGCAATTTGCGAGCAATAATTTTTTATACTTTAGCTGATAATAAAACAGCGTATAATAGATTCGTCCAAATTTCTGGGAATGGAGAAGTTCTCGTGCTCGCGCAGTTAAACCGCCAACTTATTAAGTTTATTACCATATTTCTTGCACTCATGATCCTCAATGGATGTGAGCTGGTGCAATGGAAAGAAAACCATGACCACGACCAACTGTATGCTCAAGGCTTTCAAGAGCATATCCTCAACCTAAATGAAGGTGGTCAACTCAAATACTGGGTTGGTGGTTCGGGTAAGCCTTTGTTGTTGATTCACGGATTTGGCGGTACTGCAGTCGCGACCTGGAAAGAAGAAATGCTTGAGTTAAGCAAACATTACCAAGTTATTGCCCCTGATCTTGCATGGTTTGGCCAATCTTACAGCATGGGCCCCCCTAACCTTACAACGCAAACTGACACCATTTGGCAATTACTGGATGCACTTAAGATTGATAAAGTGAATGTGGCGGGAATTTCTTACGGTGGCTTCATTACCTACAACATGATGATGCAACCAGAAAGAGTGGAAAAAGGGGTGATCATTGCCAGCCCAGGTCCACTCTTTAGCGATGAAGATCTCGAAGAGCTATGCCAAAGAGCTGGTGTAGAGAAACCTGAACAGCTTTTTGTTCCGACCAATAGTGATGAAGTTAGACGCCTGTTCGACAATGTTTTCTATGAGCCGAAAAAAATGCCTGATTTTGTCGCCAATCAAATTTACAGCAGCTATTTTTTCCCTTACAAAAAAGAAAAAGTAACTTTAATACAATCTCTTGTGGATGACAGAACGCGAATCGCCAATGCCAACACTGAAGACTTTCCGCCTACAATGATAATTTGGGGTGATAGCGATAATATATTCCCGCTGAAAAATGGTATCGAACTAAGTAAACATCTAAGTTCTGCCATTGTCGTTCTCCCTGAAACGGCTCATGGCGTCACAAACGAGCAACCCGGCACTGTATCTAAACTATTGAAAATATTCATTAGTTAGATAGCGCAAGCAAGGATTCTCACAGGTCAACAAATTACATTTTTTTCTATAAAAAATTAGACAGGGCTCTCACCTTCAATTAAGCTAACCCAGTCATTGCGCATGGTTGCGTATTGACTGGATTTTCGCTTTACCAAGGGATAACCTTTTGCCATGACTATGGTTTTCAAGAGCCACCAACTACAATCTGATAATCACGCCTATATCGAACTTAGCCAGGAAACACTGAAAAGGCCGTTGTCCATCCTCTTTCCCCTCGCAGGTATCATTTTTCTTATTATTGCCTTGAAACTCATACAAGAGCTCTAAAACTGGGGCAAAGATCAAATTGCGATCAGCTAACAAAGCACTTACGCTAGATACAATTTCAAAACGGGTACTCAATGATGACAACAAAAACCCTTTGCCAATGGAAATGTTTCTCTGTTGAACAATCTAGCCACACTTTACCCGACGGGAGGGAAATTGAATTTACCACTGTCATACATCCTGGAGCGGTGATCATCGTGCCCATTGATGAGGCGGGTAACTTGATTATGCTTAACCAATATCGCCCCGCGATCAAGGATTGGATACTCGAATTCCCTGCCGGCACACTCGAAAGCAATGAAGATATTTTAGGCTGCGCTCAGCGTGAACTGGCTGAAGAAACACAATTGAGTGCGCGACATTGGCATAACCTCGGTGAGCTTTTCCCTGTTCCAGGTTTCTGTGACGAGGTACAATATTTATTCTTAGCGACACAGTTGAAGCCTTGCCAAGCGCAATGTGATGATGATGAAGTTATCGAAGTGGTCAAAATGACACCGGCAGAATTTCTTAGTAAAGTCGCTGAAAATGAGATCAAAGACGCCAAAACATTAGCCGCTTTCCTCAAACTTCAATCCATGGGGTTATTACCTACTACGGCCTAGTTTGACTCTATCCGTCTCAAGGTGCCACAGCTTAGCGAATTATAATGAAACATTGCTAATGAGAATGCACTATCGCATTTTACTGCTAGCTGTGGCATCTTGCTGCCAAATACATTCTTATGATGATATCAGCTATGGATAAACTCTTTTCACTTCTCAATAAGTTCGCTTCGATCGTTGCAATGCTTATGTTCGTTATTGGCGGCGGCATGGCGCTATTCGTGTTCTTTTATGGCCCTTAAGTAACAGACACATTTTTAAGGCCACTACATCCGCATACCGCCATCAATTTCTAGAACACGTCCGGTAAAATAGTCGTTTTCAAAAATGTATTTCACTGCGTGGGCTATCTCACTTGCCTCCCCCATACGACCAACCGGTATCATGGATTTGAGCCTTTCAATGGCCTCAGGTTTAAGCTGAGTGGCCATTGCTGTTTCTACCACGCCAGGCGCAATCGCAGCAGCTCTGATCCCATAGCGAGCGAGCTCTTTCGCCCAGCAGACAGCCATGGTTGCAACCGCCGCTTTTGATGCTGCATAGTTGGTTTGTCCAATATTGCCTGCTCTTGCGACACTGGATATGTTAATGATTGCGCCCTGGTTACCCGCTTTCAACATGTTAGCGGCAGCTTCCCTTCCACACAAAAATGTCCCAGTGACATTGACATCCATGACAGTTGAAAACTGCTCGAGAGACATTTTCTCTATGTTGTCATCTTTGGCTTTAACCAGTAGCCCATCCCTCAGCACCCCGGCATTATTCACCAAGCCATTAAGCTGGCCAAAGTCCTCCATGATATTTTCAAACACCGCAATGACTTGCTGCTCATGGGTCACATCAGCCAAGTAGGTTAATGTTTTGGCACTGAGCATTTGGCACTGCTGTTTAGTTTCATGCAGCCCGTCTTCATTCATATCAATCAATGCAAGTTCGGCACCGGCCTGTGCTAGGCTTATCGCCATCATTTGACCAAGGCCTTGCCCTGCACCAGTAATGGCAATCACACTCTGTTTTAAGTCCATATATCCCCCCAAGCGCTTTATTCTTTTGATTGCTTGCGATAGAACTCAAACAAACTAGAGAAGTCTTTTAATTCGTTTCCTTCCGCGTTATGAAAAGCATATAAATTACGGGCTAGTGTCCCCATAGGAATGGGCGATTGACTGCTTGTTGCGGCTTCCAGCCCCAAACCTAGATCTTTGAGCATCAACTTAGCCATAAAACCGGGCTGAAATTGGTTCGAAGCGGGCGCTTTCTCCATAATTCCTGGGCATGGGTTATAGAGTTCGAGCGCCCAATTACGGCCTGAGCTTTGTAGCATGATCTCTGATAACACTTTAGGATCTAATCCGTTATCCATGCCCAAGCTCAATGCTTCACAAGTGCCAGACATTAAGATCCCCAACATCAAGTTGTTGCAAATCTTCGCCATCTGCCCATCACCCGCCTTACCGGCATGGAAAATATTCTTGCCGACAAACTGAAGCACAGCTTGTGCTTGTTTGAAACCATCATCCGTACCGCCAACGATGAAGGTTAGCGTACCTGCTTGCGCCCCAGCGACACCGCCGGATACCGGCGCATCAACAAATTCAAACCCTTTGGAGCGTGCTTCTTGAGCCACCAACCGTGCAGAAGCCGGGTCAATTGTGGATGAATCAATAAGGAAAGTGCCTTCATCAACCATTCTCAGTAAGCCAATACCACCATCATGGTCGCCAAGGTAAACCGCCCTGACATGCTCGCCCGCCGGCAACATAGTCATCACCGTTTCTGCCCCTTTGACACATTCTTCCATGGTGCTGGCAACCGCTGCGCCTTCAGCTTTCAATGACTCAGCCGCTACGGTATTGATATCAAACACTGACACCTGACAACCGGCTTTGAGCAAGTTCAACACCATTGGGTGGCCCATGTTGCCAAGGCCAATAAAAGCAATATTCATCATTATGCTCCTTCAAGTGAATCATCAAGCCCCAGACGATATAGCGGGTGCTCATTATCCGCCCATAGTGGGGTAAACAAAGTGTCAATCACTGCTGGATCAACACTGTCGATATTAGGGAAGAGCCATTCAGGTTGGTTCGTTTTCTCAATGAGCCGAGATTTAACGCCCTCATAGAATTCACCCAACTCTCCGCTGCGAACAGATAAAGTCAGTTCGAGCCTGAAGCAATCAGCCAACGATTCATAATGGAATTGAGTGAGTTGGCGGTAACAGATATGAGCCGTGATAGGACTCCCTTCTTTCAAAGTCTGTTTTGCCCTTCTAAGCCACTTTCCTTCCCCTTCATCAACGGGCTCAGCCATGGCTTGAATTTGGTCATAGATCTCCGATAAAGACCCGTATTGGCATGCAGCTTGGATCGCAGGCAAAAAAGGTATCAGCTCATTACTCGGGTGTGAGTACATCGCCTTCTTACCGAGCTGTTCGAGCAACTCAGTCACGCCTTGATGTGGTTCCACATCTTCCCAGCTCATTTTTTGAAGGTTTTCAAAAAGTGCCGCTTTCTGCTCAGGCAATAAAATATGCTCTGATAGTGACAGCGCAAGCGCATCGGTGGCATTGACGGTTGCCCCCGTTAAACCCAGAAATAAGCCGACGCCTTGCGGTAAATGATTAAGAAACCAAGTGCCACCAACATCTGGGTACAAGCCAATACTAATTTCTGGCATGGCGAGCTTTGTCGTCGGGGTAGTGATCCTGTGGCTAGCACCGATATATAACCCAATGCCGCCCCCCATCACGATCCCTTGCCCCCATACAATGACAGGTTTGCTATAGGTGTGAATGAGATAATCAGTCTGATACTCAACGGTGAAGTAATCCGTCAAATAACCAGTAGCATGAAACTTACTGTCAGGGTGATCGGAAGACTTTGCCTCATGCATAACGTGGTACATCGCCCTGACATCACCACCAGCACAAAAGGCTTTATCACCCACACCATGGATCACGACGCCAACAATATTATGATCATCCTGCCAATGGCGAAGAGCCTCATTGAGCACAACCAACATCTCATAAGTAAGTGCATTTAAAGATGCGGGATTGTCTAGTTCCGCCACACCAAACTTGAGCCCGCCACCACAATCCAATTCGCTGATATTCACCATGCCTGACATCTTTTTCCCCTTAAACTTGTCAATTCCCCTTAAACTTATAAATCGCCTCTGATTATTAGCGGTTCTTCCACTCAGGCTTTCGCTTCTCTAAAAACGCTTTCACCCCTTCGTTTTGATCCACTGTGTCAAACAGCTTCACAAATAACTCACGCTCTTTAACCAAGCCATGCGTCAATGGTGAATGGCGACAATTTTGAATAAGCGCCTTGCACGCTGCCACTGAAGACGGCGATTGATTTTCGACATCAGTAGCCATTTGCAGTGCACATTCCAGCGCCTGACCTGACGCCACCACTTCTTCGACCAAGCCGATCTCCAAAGCCTGTGACGCTGTCACTCTCTCACCACAAAGAATAATGCGTTTTGCCCAGCCTTCGCCGACTAACCAAGTCAGGTTTTGAGTCCCACCCGCACAGGGCAACAAACCAACTTTTGCTTCAGGCAATGCCAAGCTTGCATGTGCTTCTGCGATACGGATATCACACGCCAACGCCACTTCTAAGCCTCCCCCCATGGCGTAACCATTAATGGCGGCAATTGATACCCCGCGAAACTGGCTTAGCGATTCAAAAGCCTCACCGAATGCCTGCGCCATACCTAAGGCAACCGCTTTATCCCCATCAGCAAACAGGTTCAAATCCGCGCCAGCAGAGAAAAACTTCTCCCCTTTCCCCGTAATTACCAGTGCATAAACAGCCTTATCCTCATTAAGCTTGGAAACTGTGTCCCTCAAAAAGTTAAGGCTCTCTTTTGTCCAGGTATTGGCTGGTGGGTTATTCATGGTCAATACGGCAGTGTGGCCACGTATTTCAACGTCGATGACATTGTCTGAGTTAGCTTGATCTGACATGAGGTTTATCCCTCTTGTTAAGCAATTAAAGGAGTCGGCAGCCTTCGCTGAGTACCCGGCGGGCAATAATTAGCCGCATGATTTCGTTGGTACCTTCAAGGATTTGATGCACCCTGACATCTCGGAAGTAGCGTTCAAGCGGATATTCCTTAATGTAGCCGTAACCACCATAGAGCTGTAGAGCATGGTCACAGACTTTAAAGCCGACGTCGGTAGCAAACCGCTTAGCCATTGCACAGTAAGCCGTCGCTTCTGGCCCCTGTTGATCCAGTTGATAAGCGGCGTAACGCACTAACTGCCTGGCGGCAACTAGTTCTGTTGCCATATCTGCAAGCTTGAACTGTACCGACTGAAAATCTGATAATTTTTGGCCAAACTGTTTACGTTCACCCACATACTGAATGGCTTGGTCTAGTGCCTGCTGAGCAGTACCGATTGAGCAGGTTGCAATATTGATCCGCCCTCCATCCAACCCTTTCATTGCAAACTTAAAGCCATCCCCTTCATTACCGAGTAAATGGCTAGCGGGTATTCGGACATCATCAAAGGTCACGGCTCTGGTCGGCTGACTATTCCAACCTAATTTGGGCTCTTTGCGCCCATAGCTGATCCCCTTCGCATCCGCCGGTACCACAAAAGCTGAAACGCCAGACGCTCCCTTTTGGTTGATATCCGTTCTTGCCATCACAACTAGTACTTCGGTATCCCCCGCGCCAGAGATAAACGCTTTCGCTCCCCTAAGTACATACTCTCCACCTTGTTTAGTTGCCGTCGTTGTCAATGAAGCGGCATCTGAACCTGCATTTGCTTCTGTTAGGCAATAGGAGCCCAAGCTGTCACCTGTAACCAGCAACGGGCAATATTGTTGTTTGACTTCATCAGAGGCAAAACTGGCTATCATCCACGACACCATATTGTGGATGGTCATATAGGCGGTTGTTGATGTACAGCCCATCGCGAGCTGTTCAAAAATAATTGAGGCATCCAATCTAGGAAGCCCCATACCGCCATGCTCTTCAGGGACGTACAGACTTAAAAATCCCATTTCACCGGCTTCTTTAAGTACGTCTTTGGGAAAGATTTGCTTTTCATCCCACTGGGCAGCATTAGGGGCGAGTTTGTCTTGTGAAAACTGACTCGCAGCTTCTGCAAAGGCGCGTTGGTCTTCTGTCAACGAGAAATCCATATCAGCTCCTTATTAAAGGCACTATTGACTGGTTAAGAGTCAATGGAATTAGCGAAGGTGTATAGTCATGTTTGGCCCGTCAGGAATGTCTTCATCAAACCAGCGTGCAGTCACCGTTTTGGTTTCGGTGTAAAACCGTACGGCTTGTTTTCCGTAAGCGTGCAAATCGCCATAAAAGCTGCCTCTCCATCCTGTAAATGAAAAAAAAGGTAGAGGAACCGGGATCGGCACATTGACCCCAACTTGGCCTACTTGAATTCGATGCTGGAATTTTCTCGCCGCCGCGCCACAGGCCGTAAAAATCGATGTGCCGTTACCATAAGGGTTGTTGTTTATTAAGGTAATTGCTTCATCTAGGGTTTCGACGCCAATACAAACCAATACAGGTCCGAAGATTTCCTGCTGATAAATCGCCATATCCGTCGACACACCACTAAACAAGGTTGGCCCTAGCCAGTTACCGTCTGGGTATCCATCTACCTGACAATGTGAACCATCGACTTCACAGGTGGCACCTTGCTGCTTACCTTGTTCAATAAGATTTAGCACACGCTGTTTAGCTGCAGGGCTTATTAATGGCCCGTATGCTGCATTACTATCATCGGAGACACCCGGTTTGACTTTTTGCATCGCTGCTTTTAGTTCAGGAATGATTTCACTGGCATTACCCACCAGCACGGCAACTGAGATCGCCATACAACGCTGCCCCGCAGCGCCAACCGAAGAGCCAACCAAGTGATTGACGACCTGCTCCATTTTGGCATCAGGCATGACCACCATATGGTTCTTTGCACCTGCAAAAGCCTGAACCCGTTTAAGGTGCTGAGTGCCGGTTTGGTAGATGTGCTTCGCAACAGGTACCGACCCGACAAATGATATGGTGCGAATGTCCGGGTGTGCCAGCAGATAATCCACTTGCTCTTTGCTGCCGTGAACAATTTGCAGTACACCCTGCGGCGCTCCGGCTTGTTCAAACAGTTCAGCAAGACGCATCGCGGTAAGTGGAACTTGCTCTGACGGTTTTAGGACAAAGGTGTTACCTGCAGCAATTGCCATCGGGAACATCCATAGGGGGATCATTGCCGGGAAGTTGAACGGGGTAATACCGCAACACACCCCAAGCGGTTGGATCAAAGAGTAGCTGTCTATATCACTGGCAACATTCTCGACTGTTTCTCCCATCATCAAGCTGGCAATATTGGCAGCTTGTTCAACCACCTCAATTCCCCGCCAGACATCGCCCTTAGCATCAGCAAAATTTTTGCCGGTTTCACTGGAAAGCAGCTGCGCCAATTCATCATGATGGTCTTTCAACAGCTGCTGATATGACAACATCAGACGGGCACGATCGGGGACAGGTACTTCTTTCCATTGTTCGAATGTGGCACCCGCGCTGGAAATCGCGGATTCTATTTCAGATTCAGTCGTACATGGAACATTAGCGATAACAGCATTGGTTGCAGGGTTTGTCACCTCAATCCATTGATTAGAAGACGAATTAACGAATTCTCCGTTGATATACAGCGGAACAGGAGAAATAAGATTTGCATCGTTCATATCTGTTCCTCACTTACTCAGCGTTTCCGACCTCAATAGCAATCGCAGTCGCTTCCCCACCACCAATACAGCACGAAGCTATACCTCGTACCGGGCGTCCAATACTCTTGTGCAGCCGGTTCAAACGATGGATCAAGGTAACGATGATTCTGGCCCCACTCGCGCCAATTGGATGACCCAGAGCGCAGGCACCGCCGTCAGGGTTGACTCGCTCAGGGTCAATGCCTAGCTCTTTGGTCGCAATTTGAGTGACCACTGCAAAGGCTTCGTTTAACTCCCAACTATCCACCTGTTCTGGTGACCAGGCGAGCTTATCCAATAGCTGGCGAATGGCGTACACAGGGGCAATGGTAAATTCAGACGGAGCACGGGCATGGCTAGAATGCGCCGCTATAACCGCTAATGGCTTGTGCCCCTGCTGCTTTGCAAGGTCACCATCCATTAAAATAAGCGCTGCTGCCCCATCAGAAATGGAGCTGGAGTTACCCGCCGTGACCGTACCCCCTTCAGCAAACGCGGGGCGCAAAACCGGTAATTTGGTGAGGTTAATTTCGTTAGGATGTTCATCCCGGCTAACGACCACATCCCCCATTGGGTTTTCCACTTTAACGGGAATAATTTCACTCTCGAACCAGCCTTGCTCTTGAGCAATCAAAGCACGCTCGACAGATTTAACCGCCCACTTATCCATACTCTGACGGGTGTAATGACGCTCATCGGCAATTTTCTGAGCATAGACGCCCATCAAATCACCTTCATAGGCATCTTGCAGACCATCCAGGAACATATGATCGTGCAAGGTACTATGACCCAAACGTAGACCAGAGCGAATTTTGCTTTGTAGATACGGGGCATTACTCATGCTCTCCATCCCCCCCGCCACAACCGTTTGATTAGTCCCAACCAAAATCGCATCGTGGGCCAACATGACGGTTTTCATGCCCGAACCACACACTTTGTTAACGGTGGTACAGCCGATATTTTCTGGGATACCCGCTTTTAGTGCAGCCTGCCTTGCTGGAGCCTGTCCACAGCCGGCGAGCAATACATGCCCCATCAATACTTCATCAATCATTTCTGCCGAAAGACCGGAATGCTGTAGTGCGCCCTTAATGGCTACACTACCCAGCTCGGAAGCACTTAGTGACGATAGCTCTCCTTGAAAACTACCAATAGGTGTACGGTTTGCCGCGATGACCCACACTTCCTTACTCATAACAAAGCCCTCTTGGTGTGCTCTATCTCTGCAGGCGATTTCTTGACGTTTACGTAAGCATAGCACTAACATTTACGTAAACGTTAAGAAACAACTCTAATACACATTGCAGCTGTGAAGCCATTACCTAAGATTGGGGGCAAAGCAAGGTGGAAACGTTCAAAATAAGCGAGTTAGCCAGAGAATTTGACATCACCACCAGAAGCATCCGTTTCTATGAAGATGTGGGATTACTGCAGCCCCAAAGACAAGGTAGCACCCGTATCTATCATCGCCGCGACAAAATACGACTCAAGCTCATTTTGCGAGGCAAAAGGTTGGGGTTTTCCCTAGCAGAAATAAGAGAGCTATTTGATTTATACGACACCAACCAAAGCTCTTCACAGCTCAATAAAATGCTCATCATCATTGATACCAAGCAAGCTGCCCTGCAACGTCAGCTTGAAGACATCAATGTCGTGATGACCGAACTTCAAATTGCTAAGGACAGATGCAATCAAGCATTGAAGTCCCAGTCCCCTGGCGAGTAACACGAGTCCAACCTCGACAACTGGAGCGCTTATGAAAGATAGCTTCACCCCTTTAAATTATGGCCTAGGTGAGACCATTGACATGCTACGGGAGCAAGTTAATGGCTTTGCAGAGCAAGCTATTCTCCCTCTGGCCGCGGACATCGATAAAGACAATCAGTTTCCCAATCACCTGTGGCCATTAATGGGTGAAATGGGCTTGTTGGGTGTTACGGTCAGTGAGGAATATGGTGGTGCGAATATGGGTTATCTTGCCCATGTAATCGCCATGGAGGAAATCAGCCGCGCTTCAGCGTCTGTCGGGCTAAGTTATGGCGCTCACTCTAACCTTTGCGTCAATCAAATTTATCGCCATGGTACCAGTGAGCAAAAAGCCAAGTACCTACCAAAGCTGATCAGTGGTGAGCATATTGGCGCGTTGGCAATGAGCGAGCCCAATGCAGGCTCCGACGTGGTTAGCATGCAACTTAAGGCAGAACTTCAAGGGGATCACTTCGTGCTTAATGGTAGCAAGATGTGGATCACTAATGGCCCCGATGCCGATACCATCGTTGTATACGCAAAAACTGCTCCGGATGCAGGTTCACACGGTATCTCGGCCTTTATTCTCGAGAAACGCCTTCCCGGCTTCAGCCACGCTCAAAAGCTAGACAAACTCGGTATGCGAGGTTCAAACACCTGTGAGCTAGTGTTTAACGACTGTATCGTCCCAGCGGACAACCTACTCGGTGACCTCAATAAAGGTGTACAAGTTTTGATGAGCGGGTTGGATTACGAACGCGTCGTCCTTGCCGCAGGGCCGCTAGGGATCATGAGAGCCTGCCTGGATATCGTTTTGCCCTATGTGCATGACAGAAAACAGTTTGGCCGCTCGATTGGCGAATTCCAGTTAGTTCAAGCCAAAGTCGCTGATATGTACACCCGAACCAATGCCGCGCGTGCCTATGTCTATACCGTTGCAAAAGCCTGTGATCGGGGTGAAGCGACCCGTAAAGATGCTGCTGGTGTCATTCTATATGCAGCGGAATTGGCCACTCAACTTGCGCTAGACACAATCCAATTACTCGGTGGCAATGGCTATATCAATGAGTTTCCAGCAGGACGCCTGCTTCGAGATGCCAAGCTCTACGAAATCGGTGCTGGCACATCTGAAATCCGCAGAATGTTAATTGGACGCGAGCTATTCGAGGAATCCAAATAAGGAAAGGAAATGGCAATCATTAAGTCGACAGTCAATCGTGATGACACATTTTTCGCTAACAACTACAAAAATATGGCCGAAGTTGTCGACAAATTGCAGACAAACATTGAAGCCATAAAACTCGGCGGAGGTGCCAACGCACATAAAAAACAACAAGAGAAAGGCAAACAGCCTGTAAGATCTAGGATTCAATCACTATTGGACGCTGACAGTGAATTTCTTGAAGTAGGTCAGTTTGCGGCGTGGGATGTCTACGCTGAATCGATACCAAGTGCAGGCGTCGTTGCTGGTATTGGCCGCATTGAAGGGATTGAATGCATGGTGGTGGCCAATGATCCTTCAGTAAAGGGGGGAACCTATTACCCTCTGACAGTAAAGAAACACCTCAGAGCACAAGAGATTGCAGAAAGATGCCACCTTCCTTGTATCTATCTTGTCGACTCTGGCGGTGCCAACCTGCCCCATCAAGCCGATGTGTTCCCCGACCGTGATCATTTTGGGCGTATTTTCTATAACCAAGCCAGAATGTCCGCCAAAGGGATTCCGCAAATTGCGGTTGTGATGGGCTCTTGCACCGCAGGCGGGGCTTATGTTCCGGCCATGGCCGATGTCTCCATCATCATCAAAGAGCAAGGCACTATTTTTCTTGCCGGCCCCCCACTGGTAAAAGCGGCTACCGGCGAAGTCGTCACCGCTGAAGAGCTTGGTGGTGCCTATGTTCACTGTAAGACTTCTGGCGTTGCCGATTATTTTGCCAATGATGAGCAACATGCACTAGAGCTGGCAAGGCAAGCGGTGGCTAGCTGTGCCCTCTCTTCTTTTGATCCTTTGGACCAAACTGCAGCTGCTCCGAGGTATCCCGCTGACGAGATGTTTGGCATTGTAGGCACCGATTTGCGCACACCATTTAATGTTAGAGAGGTCATTGCCCGAATTGTCGATGACTCTGCATTCGACGAATTCAAAGCCCTGTATGGAACAACGTTAGTATGCGGCTTCGCCAGCATCTACGGTCAGCAAGTTGGGATTGTGGCCAATAACGGCATCCTGTTTTCAGAGTCGGCGCAAAAAGGCGCACATTTCATAGAATTGTGCTGCAAGCGAAAAATCCCGTTGTTATTTCTTCAAAACATCACCGGATTTATGGTGGGTAAGAAATGTGAATCAGAAGGCATTGCCAAACATGGTGCCAAAATGGTGATGGCGGTGGCATGCGCTGATGTGCCAAAGTTCACAGTCATAATCGGTGGCTCCTACGGTGCAGGAAACTATGGCATGTGCGGCCGCGCTTACAGCCCAACCATGATGTGGATGTGGCCGAACGCTCGTATATCAGTAATGGGCGGCGAACAAGCCGCAGGGGTATTGGCGCAGGTAAACGGAGACAGCAAACGACGGCAAGGTGAACAATGGACCCATGCAGACGAGGAGGCGTTCAAGCAGCCTATTCGTGATCTCTATGAGCAACAGGGCTCTCCCTATTATGCCAGTGCCAGGCTTTGGGATGATGGCATTATTGACCCAAGAGATACACGGCATATTGTCGGATTGGCACTGCATGCTAGCCAAAGAGCCCCCATCGCTGAAAGTACTTTTGGAATCTTCAGAATGTAGGGCTATAAATGAAGTGCGAGGCAAGTTTATGAATCAAATTATCAGTAATAGCTCAAGCACTAGTCCCACTCCCGAAAAACAAGGTGTACTTTTTCACATCGATGAAAACGGTATTGCCACTATTACTCTAAATCGCTCAGAAAAGAAAAATGCCTTCGACAACCATACTATTGAGGCTTTACTGGCTATTCTGCAGCAACTGAAAGAAAGCTCCGAAGCTAAAGCGCTTGTGTTACGGGCAAATGGGAGCCATTTCAGTGCTGGTGCCGATCTCAACTGGATGCAGTCTCTTGCCAATTTCAGCATGGACGAAAATATCAAGGATGCAGAAAACCTTGCTGAATTACTTCATCAACTAGACACAATACCTTTACCGAGCATCGCCTTAGTCCAGGGAGCAGCGTTTGGGGGAGCACTCGGTTTAATTTGCTGCTGTGATATCGCGATTGCCAGTAAAGATACCCTGTTTTGCTTAAGTGAAGTAAAGCTCGGCCTGGTACCGGCCACAATTGGACCTTATGTTTGCCGTGCCATGGGCCAACGCCAGGCCAGACGCTACATGCTAACCGCTGAGCTTATCAGTGCCTATCAAGCTAAAGAGCTCAATATCATTCATAAGCTGGTATCAACACCGCATGCCTTAGCGCCATGCCTACAAGAGCTGCTAAAACAACTTTCACGAAATAGCCCTAATGCCATCAGAGAAGCCAAAGCACTCTGCCAGCTTTGTGAGTCATCCCTCTTAGACGCATCGTTGAGGAAACAAACATCTGAGCTCATTGCGGCGCTGAGAGTCTCACCTGAAGGGCAAGAAGGTATTGGCGCATTTTTGGATAAGCGCAAGCCCAACTGGAAAATCTCATATGATTAAAAGGCCCGATTGTTCAACCGACTTTCCCGAAAAAGTCACTCTCTATGAAGTGGGTGCACGTGACGGCCTGCAAAATGAAGCGCCTTTACCTTCGCAGACCAAAGTTGATTTCATCAACTTGCTCTCTCTGTCAGGACTAACCCATATTGAAGCGGGGTCATTTGTCTCTGCCAAACGCGTTCCGCAAATGGCAGACTCTCTCAACGTCATGCGTGCAATATCACGCAAAGAAGGTATTACCTATTCTGCCCTCACCCCAAATATTCAAGGTTTCGAAATGGCACTCAGTGCCCAAGCCGATGAGGTTGCTATTTTTGGATCTGCTTCTGAAGGATTCAGCCAACACAATATTAATTGCTCAATCGATGAAAGTCTCAAACGCTTTGAACCGGTTATGGCTTTGGCACAACTGCACAATATTCCAGTTAGAGGCTACCTATCATGTGTTATTGACTGCCCTTATGACGGTCCTACTGATGCAAATCAGGTAATGGACGTCGCAAGAGCGCTCATAGACATGGGGTGCTACGAAGTTTCACTGGGGGATACTATTGGCACGGGAACCCCAATTAAAGTTGCCCGGCTCATTGAAACAATCAATAGCCATATTCCGCACCATCAGATAGCGGTTCATTTCCACAATACTTGGGGGCAAGCTCTACCGAACATCTATCAAGCTTTATCGATGGGTATAGGCACGATTGATGCCAGCGTTGCCGGATTAGGAGGCTGCCCTTATGCGCCGGGAGCAAGTGGGAATGTGGCAACTGAAGATGTTATCTATCTTTGCCAGCAACTCGGGATTGAAACAGGCGTTAAGCTAGAAAAAATAGCAGAGGCCGGTTGGTTAATTACAGAAGCTTTGGGTATCCTCCCTCGCTCAAATGTATCGCTAGCAATGAAAGCAAAGAAACTCCAGTAGCTTTGAAATAAATTTATTTATGTGAAGACAAAGAAAAAGAGTGGTAACTACCCGTGAAATGATAATTACCACTAACTCACCAAAAGCTACATTCCTATCCTCTCAGCACCTTTCAATAAGCTAATAGGTTTCAGATCGAAGAAATCGTTGTTCTGCCTCGAGCTCATTTACCGCACGCCAAAGCTTTTGCTCTCGCTCTTGCAATTTATCGTACAATACGCTGCCAGGCTTGACCTTTAACGTTTCACTAGGGCCAATATACTGGTCTGCCTCATTATTGAATAATTGCCGAAACTCTTCCATTGTCGGTAAACGGTTGTTGTCCTCCTCAAAAGACTCAAAGATATCAACGACTTTATGTGACACATCCCTTTTGATCCCTTCAACATCGACACTATCCATCAGTTTCTCCAAATTTTTAGTCTGAGGTGTTGATCAATCTAGACATCTAAAGTGTAGCTGAAGATGTTTAGTTTATTCGCCAATAGGAAAATCATGTGTAACAAAATATTCTTGATACTAAACTTATGTTTTATAAAAATTTCGCTCCAATCGAACACCTTACATATAATATCTGTGCCTGTTTTGTTTCAAATTTTTAGAATTAGATCTCATTTTCATAAAAACCCTTTATTTGTATGTCACCGATATATCTGCAGTCTATACTTATCAGTATAAATAATTACTTATTCGTCATATGGTTATAGGGGATATGGGATGTGGCTGTACTCAATTATCTTTGACTACATGCGCAAGCCTATTTCCTTTATGGCAATCCCTTGTGCAATATTCCTCACTCCGCTAAGTATTTTTGCTGGTGAAGTAAAAGAAGATGCCTATGATATTCATTACGACAGATTGCATTCTGATCTGAATAACGAAGATGGCTTTCAGGATTGGGTGGACGATACTCAAGATTTTATTTCAGACTCGGTACACGACTATAGCTCATCGATTGATCACTTTATGTCAAAAGACGACGATGAACTCCCCATGCTGAATAGCAGCTATCTCAAAATAAAGCTCGAAGGCCGTTACACCCACAGAGAAAACTTTGACCCTGATGGTAGTGTTAAGCTCAAGATCGATCTTCCCCATACCGAAAAGAACTGGAAAATTATTCTCGACACAGACCCCTCTGATTTCGACCGACTTGAGGACAAACAGCGTGGTATTAGCAACCGCTCGGATGATGGCTTGTCTGGTGCTCTGGGAGGGTTTCGGCTCCAGGGGCAACAGTTAGGAAAATGGAAAACCAATTTAGATCTTGGTTTAAAAATAAAACTTCCAATTGATCCCTTTGCACGTGCCAATTTATGGCGTGTCGATAAACTCAGTCATACTTGGACTAGCCGTATCAACCAGGAAGTGTTTTATTTCGATTCAAGGGGGCCAGGCGCACTCACCGAATTGGATTTTTATTTTTCATCCCTTGAAGACCCAACAACTATTTTAAAATTAGGCTCAAGTGCACAATATTTAGATAACGATGACAATTGGGAATTCGTTCAGCAAGCTGAGGTATTTGACAGAATTAATGATGATAATTTATTGAGATATGCTATTGGCATCAGTGCTGACTCAACACCCAATTACTCTATTACAAACTCTTGGCTAGAAGTTGCTTGGACCCACCGTCTGTATAGCAATTGGCTCTTCATGACGATTACCCCTGAACTCGATTTTCAAAGTGAATTTCAGTACAAAGTTAATCCCGGCATTATGGTTGAACTAGAGCTATTTTTCACCGCCAATCGGGGAATTGACAGGCTAATGAGGTCTATTCCTTTGCCGACAAATTGATAACATCACAAGCATAAAAAACTCGGTAAGCCCATTTCAGACTATCCGAGTTAATTATCTTTAAACTGCTTGCTCGTTAAAGATCTATTTCCCATCGGGAAAACGGATTATCTTTGCTAATTCCCTTTTTTCCCCAGCGATCGATAGGATCAATGATCATAACCCGATGAGAGTTGGGTAATTGGGCCTTTAGTGTTTTACTCAACTTACGAGTTGTTAATATCCAAACGCTCTCATCTTCTGTTAATGTCTTTACAAGCGCTTGTTTTTCATCTTCTGTCCAGTCCATTTCAGGCTTGGTATAACGCCCGACAACAAACAATTGGTTGCCTGAGGCAAAATCTTCAAGCTCCTGGGACAGTAATATCACCGTATCAACTTCAGCATCAAACAACGCTGCTTGCTGCTTGTTGATGAGTGCGCGGACATCAATCATCAGCGTCTGTTGGTTTTCAGCAATCTTGGCTGCATGCTCAGGCCACAATTGTTGAAGATCCTGGCTGACAATCGCCGCCATTCGGGTCAAGTTTGCAGGATTAAGCCAAGGGAATGGTGATAAAACACCATTCTCTAACCTCAGAGCTGCCACTCCCTGCGCCCTTGGTGAAATGGACTGTGAGGCATCAATTTCTACAATGCGGATATTTCCCTGCCGAGTATGGACATAGAGTGGGTCTTGTGGCCATACCGCACCAATAGTCACAACAGCAGTGGCATTATTGGCAGCACGCGCAGTACTTTCTGCCCCTTTACTAGAAAACCAGTTTGGTAAACGCATCATACCGTATCGTTTGGGCGGCAAGTATTGCGTTTCAATCCCTGTTCCCTTCGTCAGTTCAGACGAGATCATATAAGTCACTGGTGTCGCTGTTAGGATATCTTTTGCTTCAACCATCGCCGCAGAGAACATTACTGAGCAAAGCCCAAGTAAACCCAGGGCATTTTTCGCCTTTATATTCATCGGAATCCCCATCTCATTACTAGCTTTTACGTACAATGCGGTAGCTTGTCGCTACCAAGAAGAAGAAAGCTGAAACAATAATGATTGCCGCGCCAGAAGGTACGGGCAATTCTAGCTCCATCGGCAAAATCGTTCCGACCAAACAGCTCACCGTTGCCAGTAACGCCGATACCAACACAAAATCACCCATATTTTTAGTCAGTAAACGTGCCGTCGCCCCCGGGATCAGCAACAAAGCACCGACCAGCACAGCACCGATAATCTTGACTGAAGCAATAGTGACCAAGGTGATCATCATGACAAACAGGTAATCATAAAAGTGCGTTACATGGCCGCGAACACGGGCGATATCCGGGCTTATGCATGTCAGCAAAATGCGATTGAAGGTCGGGATCAATACCAAGATGATCAGCAGGCAACTCAGTCCCAAAATCATAATATCTTGGTCGGTAACCGTTAGGATCGAACCAAACAGTACATTCTCCAACATATGGATATTGATCTTGCGCGCAACGTACATCAGCAATGCAGCACCCACAGCAAGAGCTAAGGCCAAGAATACCCCAACCAAGGTATCGTAAGGTACATTGGTGCGGTTTCTCACAAAATGCAGCAGTAACGCGAATACCATACAGAAACAGAACAAGCCAATAATAGGGTTTTCAGGCGGCTCGCCCAATAACACGCCCAAGGCAATACCGGTCAACGCAGCGTGACCAACAGCCTCGGAAAAAAAAGCCAAGCGCTTGGCAATGACCAAGGTCCCCAAGCCACCTAACAACGGGCCGACCAGCAATGCAGCCACAACCGCATTAACCACAAAGGCATAAGAGAAGCTTTCACTTAACCAACCAGCTTCAACGCAAGACAATGCCAATTGACGAATTGATTCCATCATGCTGCTTTACCTTTTTTCGCCTTTACATCATTGTTTGAACAGGAGTAATGATTAAATAGCCTCTCGATTTTTTCAGGAGTCAATACATCCTGTACCGTACCGCTATCAATCAATTGGCGGTTAACAACATGTACTTGGGCTTTTAGACGCCTAACGGCAGAAACATCATGGTGTACTGCCAATAAGGTTTTGCCTTCAGAAACCAAGTCCAAGATCAGCGATTCCAAATAGCGGACACCCTGCTCGTCCATACCTGTGGTTGGTTCATCCAATACAAGCAAATCTGGGTTGTCCAACAGAGCTTGTGCGAATAGCACACGCTGCTGCTCGCCACCTGAGAGCTGTCCCATCCGGCGGTCAGCACGCTCCGCCATACCCACACGGTCAAGTTGCTCAAGAGCAAAGCGACGTTGCTTAGACAAATTACGCCAGCGTGCCCAAAACAATGGTGTTCGGCTCTGGTTGAGCAATATAAAGTCCATTACCGTCAGCGGTAAGCTTGATTCAAATACCGCTTTTTGTGGTACGTAACCCACTTTCCCCTTGCTATCAGGCCAGTGAATATTGATATCACCTGTGAATGGCGTTAAGCCAAGAATCGATCGCAGCAGCGACGTTTTACCGCCACCGTTGGGCCCCATGACAACATGGCATTGCCCAGCTTCAAATTGGTGGTTTATGTCATGAAGGATTTGATTGTCGCCATACTGCAAATTAACGTTTTGAAGTGAAATGCTCGGTCCAACCATTAGCTTGCCTTCCTTGTCGCGACAAACTGCATGGCTTCAATTAAGGTATCCAGGTTTTCTTTCATTTCCTTTTCGACCTTGCCTGCTTCATATGGGCCGTGCGTCATGTGCGAAAAGCGGTAAAGCTGGACGCCTGTTGCTTTCTCAATGGTGTCAACATAGCGGTTAGGCATGTTCAGTTCATAGAACAACACATCGATACCTGAATGGCGGATCTTTTCAATTGTTTCTTGAAGCTGGCTGGCACTTGGCTCCACACCGTGCGCGGGTTCGATAACCGCAGCAACATCAACGCCAAACTCTTGCAGCAGGTAACCATACGCATTGTGCGTAGTTGCCACGACCATACCGCTAGTGTTCAAATCACCCAGTTGAACCATCGCCTCGTGTTTGAACTTACGGAAAGCGATGGAGTATTTGCGGGCATTAGCTCGATAGAAGCGTGCATTTTCAGGGTCTAGTTTGGATATCTCATTGGCAATGGTATAGACCTTCTGAATCGTAGTAGAGAGGCCAACAAAGGTATGAGGGTTCACAGCACCATCCCCTACCGATTGTCCCATCGCTGGAAGCAAAGGCACATCTTTGTTTGCCTCGATAACAACCAAGTCTTTTCGATTTGCTGCGGCAATCACCTTCAATGCAAAATCATCGTGGCCAATGCCATTAACGACAATGGCATCCATCTGTTTCAAACGGCGCAAATCATTTGGCTGTGGTTGATAGTTATGTGGATTGAAACCGGCATCAACAAGAGGAATGATACTGGCTTTATCGCCTACAACAGCTTTAACGTAGCTATAGTAAGGCTGCAGTGTAATACCAATGTTCATTTTTTCAGCGGCATAACCCTGTGCCGATACAGCTAGCATCAATGCTGCTGATAAAAGCCCTTTTAGGCTGATATTTACTATTTTCATCATTTATTCCAAATAGTCAGTTGCTCGCTATTTAGTGGGAATGCTGTTGCTTGTTTTCTACAAAAGACACTTGAAACCAGCCAGATTTCGCCAGTGCTGAAGAAGAGAATTTAGAAGGTGTTTCAATAGCATTTGGGGCTGGGAATGGCTTAAACCAAATGTTAGGTTCAATCTCTGTGCTGATTAACAGTACCGCAATTACAGTGTCATCAGAGCCCTTCACCTCAGGAACACCTATGTACGCGCCGCCTTCAACGAGCTGCCAGCGATGTCGGCCTTTGTGCTCCCAGCTTTTGTCTTTGATAAAAGGGGGTAACCAGAGAGATTCTAGTTCTGCCACCTGTGGCCAGAGCGGGTCATCACTGGAAGTTTTATCTGCAGGAAGTAACTCTGAATTATCATGAAACACATTCCGGATTTCCTCATGAGCCAGCCGTAGCTCGGCTATCATAGAGAGTTCATTTGCAGGCATATCCTTGATTGAAACCTGATACGCTTCAAGGTCGAGCTCACTATGGCCGGCTTGGTGAAAAGGCAATGAAAGAAAACCGATAGCTAAAATAACCGCAATTGCTAGGGCAACCCACTTGCCTTCGGTACCACCGTCATCTGCTTTTACTGCTTCAGTGATCATTTCTCTTCAATCTCAACAACATCGACTTCAACTGGGCTCTCATGCCCTGCATCGAATACCAGATAAAAGTCATCTTCAGGCATAGAAAACTCTGCAATAGAGCGTTTATCTGTTGTCACGCGATCTATTAGGTTGTCATCGTAATCAAACATCTCGACGTCATAGTCAACTGCCTCACTGCCATCACTGTATCCAGCTTGGCATACCACCTTTTCAGCTTCGAACCAACAGCTCATTAAAGGGAAATGTGCGTAAGCACTGCCAACATTCATTAAACTAGCGGAAACGGCTGCACCAATAAGTAGGTTTTTGGGTAATTTCTTCATTACAATTTCATCTCAAGAAGAATGGCCTGCAATGAGATACAGACCATAACTAATACTTTATTGCTCAGTTTTAAGGCCTATAACTGCACTTACTGCAACACGGCTTCAAATGTCAGGTGAACATTGACGCTGGCACGATCAGCTAGCGCATTGTTTTCAAGATCACCTTTATAATTGGCCTTCATCAACCAACGGCCCGCATGTTCAGGGACAAAGGTCACCATGCCCTGCTCGTCACTCACAACATCAATCTGCTCTTGGTGGTTGCGGTAAAGCGTACCCTCACGCGTAATTTCGGCTGTTACGCCCTGCTGAGGTTCACCGTTGAAGAAAAACTGGAAGGTCACCTCTTCACCCTCAACGATATCTGCAGGGTGTGTGACAGGTACAAGCTCAAGGTACTTGCCTTCAATCTCAAACGCTTTTTCTGTTGGCTTACCTACGGTCACATACGTTTCAGCACGCGTATAACTGATTTGCGTAATAACATCGCGAGATTTCTTAGGTAGCACTTCATCACGCTCGGCTTTGTGCGCCTTGATCCACTTAACGGTATCGCGTCGGCCGGCTTTATATTGGGTGTAGTATGAAGGCACGTTATTTACGCGAACTTTGTGGGTACCTTCCTCTTCAAAGTAGAAATCAAATACCGAGCGGCGCTTTCCCTTTGTTACATAAGACGGGTACTGGATACGACCATCTGGCATGACGATTTGGCCTGTTTCACTACCTGCCGGCTTATCAAACACAAAAGTGCCGTGTGACGCGGTCACATCAAAAGTCAGCCAATCACCACCTTCTTTTGAAACCGTAAAGTGGGAAGGCAAAATCCAGCGTGGGTGGGCATTAGCCGTGGCACTTACTGCCATGCCAGCGACTAAAGCACAGGCAATAGTTGCTGCCTTAACTTGCGAAGATTTAATCATTTTATAATTCTCGAATTGTGTTGAATCTTTATTTCACTGTGTACTGAAGTCGGATATCTCCCGTCTCTTCAGTAGGCTTGAGGTGATGAGTAAAACTGGCTTCAGCCAAATTGATTTTTTGGCGTAGGTAATTACGACCACCGTGTTCACGTACAACTTCGACGTAAAAGGTGTAATCGCCCTGCTCAACTCGGTTGCCAGCATCATCCAGGCCATCCCAGACAAAACGATATTCACCAGCAGGCCTTGTGGCCGATGTGACGGCATCGACTAACTCGCGGTCATAGCGTCCGACTTTACGCCACCAGCTTCTCAAGTCCTTAAGCCATTCATCCTTGCCCACCCATAACTGGACCGTGCGTACCGGTTTACGGTTGCTGTCTTCGATCCAAACAGCAACATAAGGTCGCGCATACATAGAGGTTTCAATTTTTGGCAATTGAAACTCAATATCCATCGAGGCTGATTCTGGGAGTGGTTTGGCGAAAGCCGTAAATGCAATCGGCATAGCCAGACTCAAGCCAGCAAGCGATTTAGCAAAAGCATTCATGGGTGTTCCTTGTCAAATAGCCTGTTAAGGCACAGCGAAAATAAAAATTAATAGCGTGGTGAGCGAGCCCAGTGCCATCCATTTCATTGACGTATTCAATGTTTTCTTTTTAGGAAGCAGCAGACATACACCGGTTAAAACGAAGAAGACCATCAACAAAGCGGTGATATCGATAAACCATTTCCAAACCTCACCGCTGTTCCTGCCCTTGTGGAGGTCGTTCAGTACAGCAACAATGCCGTAATGGTTCTTTTCTATTTCGGCTTCTTGGCTGACCAAATCAATAAAGACTGTGGCATTGTAGCCAGGGCCTTTGTAATCAAGGGCAATTTCGCCTTCGATCAACTCGCCACCTTCAAGTTCAGTAAACACTTCCATCGCTGATGGCATACCAGACAAGTCAGCATTCGTCTTCAGAAACGCTAATAACGCATGCTCTTCTGGCACGAAAGCATTGTTTCCGCTTGCCATTAATGAATGTGGCAAGGTAATGGTTAGCGACTCTACGTTCGGCTGGCTTTTTACGAACAGTTCAGGGCGGTTTAGGGTTATCCCTGTTACTGAGAAAAACAGTACAACGAGCAGCAGAGCCATAGACACGTAGATATGCAGGCGTCGGGCCCAGAGCTGAACCGCTTTACTTTTCAATAGCATGGTCAATTCAATGTATAGTGACTATCTTATGCCGCACAACATAACTGATAATCGTTTTCATTGGCATTAAATTTACATTGTTTACGAATGTAAGCTTTTTGACAGGGGGAATTTATTGATGATTGATGTTTCTTATCATGACATGCAATGTTTTTTGTTTTCCTAGGTAATAGTGATAACCAATCACTGAAACCTTATGCGGCTAGCTATCTCAAAGAATTAACTAAGTCTAACAATTGCCTATTTAAATGAATTAGCCGTATCGAAACAATAGGTCTTACTTGAAGGCTTCAATCAAATAATTGTCGACAACATATGACCATAAGTGACCATAGTTATAGAAAACCTCATGCCCTGAAACACCCGGGCCTAATTGATAGAACTTAAAGTCGACCTGTCCACCAGCATCCTCATAAGCTGTAACGAAGCTTTGTATTGTCAAATCAGAATAGTAAGGATCGTTGTGGCCATAGATAAACAGTGTCGGTATTTTTAGCTTATGGGCTGCATTCTTAAATATCTCGATATTTTGCGATAGAGCCCCAGTATTACAAGTGTCCCCTACCCATCCACCGGAAAAGTTAATCACCCCGGCAAAGTCTTCTGGGTGTTGTGAGGCATAAACGAGCGAAAGGATCCCGCCTCTAGAATTACCTGATAACAGTATTTTATTTTTATCTACCCATGGTTGCTCGATTAAATAGTCATACGTAGCATCTAAAGATTGCAGAGCATAATCCAACCCTTTGTTAATCCCTTCACGGTCACAAGTATATAACTCGTTATAACTTCCTTCGGACTTACCCCGACCTCTTCTCATCGGGATAATCAGCGCAATATCTTTACTGACTAAATACTTGCCGAAGCCCCAAGGGTTGATGGTGTAGTCTGTGGGAATAACATATGGCCCTGTTGAACCATGGTTAAATATAACAGTGGGGAAAGGTCCTTCCCCCTCAGGTTTGTATACTGTCGCTTCTAAGTTAATAGTGCTCTTACCAAAAAAGCCACTTTCGACCAATGGAACCTTAACACTTTCACCGTAATAATTAGCCAATGAGCCCGTTGAAAAGCAAAGCACGAAACAACCTAAAGCGAGACGACGACTCATTACAAACTCCAAATCAATATATTGTTTTTATACTCATGTAACTTGGATACATGATAAACACAGCACTGCCTATACGGTTTGTGATCGATGAAGCAGTTTCATGCCACAAACAAAACAGCGTGTTCGACTTGAATTGTTTAACCGAATTTAACCAACACATGCCACAGCAATTTCAATTGCTGAAGTTCTGCCTGTATTTCTTCAGGAGATAAGCTTCGTTGACTATTAGCCACTCTCTGCGCCGCTTGCCCTATCGCGAAGGCCGTAATTTCACCATCAATGGCAATATGTTTGGCAAGCTCGACCATATTTGGCCCGCGAAAATCATCAGGAACGCTTTCTACCGCTAATCTATACGCTGGTCGCCAACACAGCTTCATTTCATGTGTGTTCGCTAATAGCTCAAGAGCATTGCCAACCTCTGTACCCTTGAATGACACATCAGCAATGAGGCTTTCGACATCATTGGTTAAGCTGATATCACCGTGAACTTGTGCTTCAACATAATGATCGAGGTTTCTTGCCTTCGATTGAGCCAACCGTAAATCTATATTTCCTTCGTGCTTGGTTAGATCGCCTCTTAGGTAGCTTTCCAAAAACGCCTTAGGCCGGATATTGGTTAAGCCCAAAACAGCATCTCTTTCAAAGCACTCTAATAATGTTGCTGCGAGAATAGGCTTGAAAGCGTCAAGCGTCCCTCTAATTTCTGGTGTTTGATAAGAATCACCAAAACAAAATGTCGCTCGGTGACTGACTTCGGGTTTGAAAACAAAATAACATGAACCGAACCTCGGACATGGGCCGTCCATGTGCTTTGCGATATCTAGCGCGCCGTACTTGGGGCGTTGATTTAGCGGTGCGTTTGTAAATACATCACCAAATAAAAGGTTTTCCCACTGGGCACGCTCGCCTTCTTGGTGTGGGTCTAGTTTGCCGTTCGATACTAAAGATTCAAACTGGTTGAGGTAACGACCTGAGCCTTGCATCGATTCGACAACGGTTAAACCATTTGCTGTTATACGGTCTGGGTGAAAGTGTGCTGCAATCTGAACGTTTTGTTGAATCTTGGCAATTAACTGTTTCACAAGCTGTTCATCAATATTGGACATTTCCAATACGTGCCCTAGTACCTTAAGCTCATTGCTATGTAAAGTTTGGGCATATTCGCTGACATAGCGAATCGCATTTAGCGCTGCAGTGCTATGATTCATCAAAACTCCATGATAGATTTTCAAGCTATTCAATAATCTACCATGGAAATTGAGACCGACAAGATACTATTGCGGAAGATCTATTTGAATAAGGCCGCCATCATTCACTTCGAAATATAAAGACACGGTACCCTGTTGCTGGGTTTGCTTAATGATTTTTACTTCCCGATCCGGAAAACGGCTCATCACGACTGCCTTGAGTTCTGACAATAGCTTTTGTCTATCATCAACTGATAGGTTTACTCCAAGAGACATCCAACCTCCAAACAAAACAATTCTGTATGAATTAAGCGACCAAGCGGAAAGGAACTTAAACCTCTCGTCGTGACTATCTGATTGGAGCAAATAACTCACTAATTCTATGTTGATTTACCTATCAGCCTATACCTGATCTGCGGTTGTTTTACTGTATACCGCAGTGTGCCCTAGTTCTCCTGATGGTAAGCGTCTTTCATTTTTCTTGAGGCATTCAAACTTAAACCCACAACGCTCGGCAACAGCCCGGCTAGGGTAATTTTGCTCTGCCGCGGTGATTTCAACACGGTTAGCTTTCAACTCATTAAATGCATAATCTGTAAGGCAATTAACTGCCTCTGTCATGTAGCCGCATCCATAAGCCGAGGTTCTCAACCAGTAGCCAATCTCAAAATACGGTACGGCTTTATCTCTGACGAGAAGTCCTATGGCACCAATAAACTGTCCAGTTTCCTTTTCAAGGATGGAGTATCGCAACTCTCCCTCAAAAGCTTCAAAATTAGCTATCGCTTGCTTGGTATTCTCAATAGAGGCTTCTTCGGTCAAGGCATAGGGTACCCAAGGTAAAAACACTGCGAGTTCGTCGCGGCTCTCCACTATGGCTTCAAGCATCATTGATGCCCTTTCTAGCGATGGTGGTACCAGCTTCAGCCTTTTCGTTTCCATTTATCATGACCTCCCAAAAGGTTTCCTATCAAAATAGGAACATATCACCTTGTTTTTAAACGCTCAATAAATAGGCTCCTGATTTCAGGAGCCTTTAATTAGTCAAAGGTGCTGGCTATATAATTTTGCTAACACGTTTCTTCAGCAGCACTGCATACCTTTTTCTGTACAGTGTTGGGGGCTGGTTCGTAGTGACTCAATACCATACTGAAACTGCCCTCACCGCCAGTCATCGCCCTCAAACGCTGAGAGTAATCTAACAGCTCATTTTGCGGGATCCGCGCTTTAAGTGAGGTGAAATTGTTCTCTTCAGATTGAGTACCCAATATCACGCCTCGGTTTGCTGCCAAATCACCGCTAATGTCACCGACAGAGTCGGTAGGGATTTGTAGATTAAGCTCCACGATAGGCTCAAGAACAATAGGGTTGGCATTGTTCACTGCATCAAGGAACGCTTTCTTGCCAGCAATCACAAACGCGATTTCCTTGGAATCAACTGAATGGTACTTACCATCATAAACAGTGACTTCTATGTCATGAATAGGGTTACCAGAAATGGCACCTTCCTCTACCGCCTGTCTAATACCCTTTTCAACTGCTGGGATCAAGGATGTAGGAATGGCTCCCCCTACTACTTTATTGATAAATACGAAGCCATCACCACGGTCTAAAGGTCGCACCTTAAGCTGAACTTCACCAAACTGCCCCGCGCCACCACTTTGTTTTTTGTGGCGATAATGGCCTTCAGCCTGCTGAGTGATTGTTTCAAAGTACTCGATACTCGGCTGTTCGGTGTTTACATTGAGCTTATACACCGATGCCATTTTCTCCAGCGCAATTTTCAAGTGGAATTCACCTTGCCCACCCAATACCGTTTCATTAGTGCGGGTACGGTGCTCAAGGCGTAAAGAAGGGTCTTCAGCCGCTATCTTATTCAGCACTTCCGATAGCTTCTGCTCGTCTCCCCTTTTAGTTGTTTGCAGCGCCAAGCTATACATGGGCGCAGGGAATTCGATGGTTTTCATGATGACATCATCTTCATCATGGGAGTCATGGACTACCGAATCAAAATTCAAATCATCCACTTTTGCCAATACACAAAAATCTCCTGCTCTCGCACTAGCGATTTCTAATCGTTTCTTCCCTTGCAACTGATATAAGTGTCCAACTTTAAACGCCTTACTATTTTCACCGATGTAAAGATGAGAGCCGGCATTTATTTCACCCTGGAATACCCGCAAATACGCCAGTTTTCCTAAATACGGATCGACACTGACTTTGTAGACATGAGCTACCGTATGATCCAACTGTTCACAGTCAACTCGAATTTGCTGGCCGTTTTTCTCTAACATCGGTGGATTACCTTCAGAAGGCATCGGCATGATTTCCGCTAAAGTTCGGAGCAATAGTGAAATGCCCTGCCCAGTTTCTGCTGATACGAAACATACCGGGATCACATGCCCCGTTCTTAAAGCTTCCTCGAAGGGATCATGAAGTTGCTCTGGTGTAAGAGAAGAGCCTTGCTCTAAATAAAGCTCCATAAGATTTTCGTCAACTTCGATAACCTGATCAATAAGCTGCTCATGCGCTGCTTCAACGCTATCCCACAAGGTGTCTGCGTCATACTCGGGTGAGAAATAGCAGTCAACAATGGATTGGCCATCTGCTGAAGGTAAATTGATCGGTAGACACTCCTGACCAAAGTGCGCTTGGATTTCCCGAAGGAGCTGAGGTGTTTTATCAGGGTTCAGATCGACCTTGTTGATGATGATCATCTGGCACTTTTTCTGCGACTGGGCAAAAGAATATAACTTTTCTGAAACTTGGTTAAGCGGTGTGTTGGCATCAAAAACTAAAGCAGAAGTTTCAACAGCAGGATAGATACTGAGTGTACGACCCAACAACTCGGGTAAACCGGGGGTATCAATAACATTCATGCGGTGTTTTTGCCAACAGAGTGCGGCGGGGGTAGCTTCAATACTGTGTTGATAGTGGATTGACTGGTCATCAAAGTCTGTAACTGTGTCACCTTCTTTGACATTTCCGAGATGAGTGGTGCATTCTGACTCAAACAACAGACGCTCAATCAAGGTCGTTTTACCTACCCCGCTTTGACCGACTATTGCAACATTACGAATTTCATTCATAGACATAACAGCCTCCGAAGATCAGAAAGACAAACGCTATTTTTCAGCATAAATGGCGGTTTCCCGCCTTCTCGTCTTCCAGGTCAATTTTCGGATGGGTACGTCCATAAGCAGAGGCCCAAATCGCCGCAAGAGTATTAGTAAGAATAACCAAACTTTAAAATTTCATTGTCTCGAATAGCTTGCGCCCATTGACTTCGATTTAATGTGAGTTATTTCATAGGGATGAAGATTGTCTGTTTTTTGTTATAAAAAAAGGCCACATTTGTGACATTCAACGTAAGTGTAGATATCACAACTGCAGCCATTTACTAATCAGGTCTGGTTAAGTACGCTTGTAAGCCTAATAACTTAGCTTGCCATTTCTCTTTTTTGAGACAGATACTTAATCCAGCTTTTTGATGCTGTAGTGGACTCAATGTTGTCTGCTTGCTTAGCAAAGATAATCGCCTTCTCGAGGTTATCGAGCTTGTAATAAGCGCGCACCTTGGCAAGGGCAACATCTGCTTCATGATCTTTATCTTTGACTTTATCAAGCTCAGCAATCGCTTTCTGGTAGTAACCTTGTTGGAGAAGTAATTGCGCCAAAGGCCAACGGTATTTATTGTTCAATGCAGCCGCTTTATGCCATACCGCAATGGACTTATCCCACTCTTTCGCGATTTGCCAATATTGTGCCTGAAGCACTATGAGCTCAACATCTGAATCAGCATCATCAAGCTGTGAATACAAAATTGCTGCACGCTCGGGGATACCACGCTGGGCATAAAGCTGAGCCAGTGTTTTCAAGTCTTGCTGAGTTAACTCTACACCTTGCCTACGCGCCAACGCCAACGTATCTAGCGCCGATTTGGACTGGCCTAAACGCAGTTGGATCCCGGCAGTCTGCTGCCACCATACAAGTTTGTTCGGCTCAAGCGCAATTAGGCTTTCCAATGTAGGTAATGACGCTTTCCATTGCTTAAGCTGCAATTGCGCACCAAGCTTGATGGTCAAAGGTTGCACATCTAGTTTGCCTGCATACTTGACATAAGAGTTGATAGCACTCAACGTTTGTTGCCATTCAGAGATCTGATAGTGTGACTGGGCAATGCGAAGCCAGAGCTCATCCGCTTTCTGATTTTCAGGGATGTTCTTGCTCAAGGCATAGTAATGCGGCAGAGCCTGCTTGAACTGTTCACTTGAGAGTAAAATGTCAGCCAGCATGCGCTGAGTCACCCACGCCTGCTCGTCTTGCAGCAAGCCTGAATTGACGGCATCAGTTAGATTTGCAATTGCCTTGGCAGTGTTATCTTGCTGCCAATAGAACACTCCTAACATACGTTGGACATAGGCTTTGTCGTATGCACGAGATGGGTTCAACCCCTCAAGCATTTCAATCGCCTCTCCCAACTTCTCATCTTGCTGGAGGTTGTGAGCACGTTGCACTCGCCCCGCCGTGTACTGAGAAAGTTCTGCTGAAACAGCCTGTTCAGGAATCAAGCCAAGCGGTAGCGATAAGGCAACAAGTAATGTCAGTTTCTTGATCATTTCTGTATTTTAAACTCCAGTCTTACCGTTTGACCAACCTGAGCAATCGACTTGCCATCGACAACTTTAGGCTGGTACTTCCATTTTCTCAGTGCTTGAATAGCCTCACGCTCAAATAAACGACGCGGCTTAGCATCCAGTACACTGATATCCGTTGGCCGACCTTGCGGGTCAATGGTAAATGACATGACAACGTAACCTTCCGCACCCTGCTTCATCGCCCTTGAAGGATACTTTGGCTCAACACGGTAGAGCGGCATCGCCTGTTGGTTCGCACCAAAATCGGAAAACGTTGGCATATTGATCGCCAAGCCCGATACCGACGCGTCCAAATTCAAGTTCGGCATTGAAGGTGAGATGGTATTGGTCACGGCCTGGTTCGTCGCCTGTGGCATTGCCTGCGGCGGCGGTTCTGGCGTTTCAGGTTTCTCCGGTACCGCGCGCAGCCTGCGCTGGGCTTCACGTTCCTGCTCTACCATCACCATATCAAACGCTAATAGCTGTTTTTCAGCCTCAGGTCGGTGGTTGCCGTTATCGACCATCCACGCCATGAAAGTGAACAAGCCTAACGCCATCGCGAAAGCAGCTGGAATTGCAATGAGTATACGCAGCATTAGCGCTTCTCCGCAGCCAGCGCTATTTTCTGTACACCCGCGCCTTTAGCGGCATCCATCACTCTAACAACGGTACCGTTATAGGCGTGTTCATCAGCCTGAATCACCAAAGAGGCTTCTGGTTGCTCAAGAAGTAAGTGTTCAAGTGTTGCCTGAACGCGCTCTACATCAACAACGCGCTTATCGATATAGACATCGTTGGCAGAAGTAATAGCAATAAAGATACCCGCATCTTTCTGGCTAACAACATTACTCGCTTGGGGACGATTCACTTCGACACCGGACTCTCGAACAAACGAGCTGGTTACAATGAAGAAAATCAACATGATAAATACGATATCCAGCATAGACGTCAGGTCTACCTGGGCATCTTCACGGGCTGAAGAAGGACGACTCAGTCTCATTACTGACTCCTCAATAATTTTTCTAACTTAATTTCGCGCTTGTGGCAGGACTTGGATAAACGAGAATGCACAAACATCCCTGATAGCGCAGCAACCATACCGGCCATCGTCGGTAATGTGGCAAGAGAAATCCCTGATGCCATCAGCCTTGGTTGACTACTACCCTGTGTCGCCATCACATCAAATACTGAAATCATGCCGGTTACCGTACCCAACAGGCCAAGCATTGGACAAATCGCAACCAGTACCTTTATCAGGTTCAGGTTTTGGTTGAGTGCGATATGCGCTTGGCTCAACCAACCATCGCGCATTGACCGTGCATACCAAGATGAATGATCATCCCTCGCCTGCCACTTTTCCAACCAAAGTTGGCGCTGTTTTGGGTAGGTAATGAGCAGGTACAACACCCGCTCAATGACCAGAATCCAGCAAAACATCACTACCGCGGCCAACCACCAGAGAACCTGACCACCTTGGTTCATAAAGGTCTCAAGTGAATATTTCCAAGCATCAAAGAATGAAGCTTGCACTAGCGGAACTTCATACAGATTGCTTTCCATTATGCGGTCGTTCCTGCTTTTTCAGCTTGCTCAGCAACTAGGCTAATACCTTGTTTTTCAAGGATGCTACGGATTGTTTCAGCCTGCGTCGTCAACATATTGTGTGCCAATAGCAGTGGCATTGCTGCTACCAGGCCAAGTACCGTTGTTACAAGTGCCATTGAAATACCACCAGCCATCACGGTTGGGTCACCGTTACCAAACTGAGTGATCACCTGGAAGGTTTCAATCATGCCGGTCACTGTACCCAGAAGACCTAGCATTGGCGCGAGAGCAGCCAGAAGCTTCAGCATTGAAAGACCTTTCTCAAGACCTTGTTGCTCATCAACAATAGTTTCAAGCAAACGTAGCTCAAGCGCTTCTACACTGCGGTTATGTTCTTTGCTGTAAACACTTAGTACGCGACCCAGTGGGTTGTTGCCTGGGTTTTCGGGTGTTTTAAGCTGCTTTTTGATTTGTTGACGGATAGCAAATAACTTAGCACCCCGGAAAAGGCCAATGGACAGACCAATTGCCAATAGGCCAAGAATGATCTTACCAACCACACCACCATGCTCGATGCGATCTTTCAGTTCGGGCGCATTAGCAAGTTGTTCAAGCATGATACCGCGTGATGGGTCGACAACCATTGACTGCATACCGCTTTGCTCAAGCTGAGAAAGCTGGTTGCTAACAGGGCCGTTTTGCGGCTGTTTCAAGTACGGTTTAGCCGACTCGCGCTTGCCGTCCCAAGCTAAGTAGCCTTGGTCACCAATTAGACCAAGACTGCCCAAACGGTATGCATCAACGTTTGCGCTCTTACCCTGGCCATCGATGAATGGTACAGATACCGCACGCAGTTCACGGCTTGCTTGAATTTGCTCTTCAAGCCCTTTCCACAGGCCGTTCAGTTCTTCTAATGAAGGTAGAGTTCGAGCTTCAACAATGCTGTCGATAACCTGGCGGTATTCATTTCGGTCAACGCCCGTTACTGAGAAACCCATTTCTGAATCAAGATCTTTGGCGGCTTGACGAACAACACCAAACAATTCACCTAGGCTGCCCGTTTCCAGTCGAAGCTGCTCTTCCAGCTTCGCCAGTTTGTTTTCATTTGAGCTGAACGTCGTACTTAGTTTGTCTGTTTCTGCTTGTAGCTTCTGACGTTGTTTGATTAAGGCATCACGCTGAGCTTTGAATTCTTGCTCAGTCATCTTGAAGCCTTGTTCACGCTCAGCATTGTGTTGCTGCTGAACTTTTGCTTCCTGGCGTGTCTCTTGAACTAATGAGGTGTTGGCAGAAACAACGGGAACCGTAAATAAGCACAATGCTGCCACTAACGCTTTGATTTTCATGTTACTTAGTCTCCACGTTAACTGAAACTGGCAGTGTGATCAGGCTTGGTGCAGCTTGCTTAGAAGCAATCGCAAAAGCTTTGTTGATGTCTGAAGCAAAAGAGTGGTCAAGTGATTGCCACACCGACTCTTTCTCGTTCCAAGACCAGTAGTTGGTGCCATCTAGGCTACGAGCAACAAGGGAGATTCGACCTAGGTAAAGCATATCTGCTTCGATTGCACCATTATCAAGAGCAACCTGACCTTGGTAGATACCCATCTTGGTACCGTAATCTAGCTCGATTTGGTAAGCCTCAAGGATTCGACGGTATTTCTCAGCATCACTGATATCAGCCTGCACCATCATTTTTTCCAGCTTTTCTATACGCGCCAAACGTTGCTCTTTGCGGATAGGCTTGTCTGATTCGACATTGGCCTTTAGCCCATTAAGCATGCTGTACATCAATGGCACCACACCCTGCCGGGTATCTTTAATGCCATCAATCTGCTGGTTTAGGCTCGCCATTTCATCGTTCTGGTTGTGAACCAAATTGGCTAGGTGATCACGATAAACTTGCAGGTTCTGTACTTCTTCCTGAAGCTGTTCGATTTCCGCTTTCATAGAAAGCGTCTTTTCTGCGCTACGGTCAATTTTCTTCTGGCTGTTAGCTGAGGCCGCATTCATCGAGCTTTCAAGGCTGCGAGCGTCACCTAGTGTACTGGCTTGTACGCCAGCTGTGAGGCTAAGTACCAATAGCGCTAGGCTAGTTTTCTTGATATTCATTTTAAAATCAATGCACTAATAAACGTTAAAAATCTTCAATCTATGAAGGCTATACCAAAAACAAATAAACTCATCGAGTACTAGTCAATGAGTGATAACCAATATACAACAAATGAAAATCAATATCATTTGGATTTACATTATTTAATTAAACAGTAAAAGGGAGAGCACACAGCCCTCCCCCTTTATTAATCAATTAGTAACGTACTTGCAACGTAGCCATGTAGTTGCGGCCTTCGCCAAGGGTTACATTGGTGTTATCACCACCCATCATGTAATCCGTATCAAAGACATTTTCCACATTGAAGCGAGCGATAAAATCTAGGTTCTGATCATAATGGATAGTATGAGAAATACCCATATCTACACGCGTGTAAGCATCTTTCTTAAACGTGTTAGCATCATCACCGTAACGCTCACCAACATATGTCAACCCAAGGTTAATATTGGTATTGTTCTCAAATGCATATCGAGACCAAACTGTCGCACCAAACTCAGGCACGTTTGCCGGACGATTACCCTGATAATCCGCATGACTCTTGTACTCAGCGTCTAGGTACATGGCATTACCGTGCAGAGAGAAGCGTTCTGTTAAATAGCCTTGCATCGCCAATTCAGCACCGCGGTGTACTTGCTCACCACCTTGCGTTTTGGTGTAAGTGCCGTCAGAGTTTTCGATATCCAGTGCTACATCTTCCAGTGCAATATCAAACACCGCACCAGTGACATACAAACGCTCATCGAACAACTCCCACTTAGTACCCACTTCATACTGCTTACCAGTACGTGGTTTCAGGTGCTCACCATCATTGCGGTAAACTTTACCTCGGCCACTTGTTACTTCGCCTTGTGGCTCAAAACTTTCAGAGTACGAGGCGTAAACTGAGCCGTTACTTTTTGGATGGTAGATAACCGCTACTTTAGGAGTCAATGCATCCTCGACTACATCGCTACCCTTGGTTTCTTCGCGATCATAGCGAAGTCCAGCCAAAGCCTGCCACTGGTCGTTAAACGTTACCATATCTTGAATATAGAAACCGTATGAGTCACGCTCAGTTGGTGTGCCTTTCTCCTGTGTGGTGTAATCTAAACCATCCGGTTTTGGCATTGGTTTACCCACTTGAGCAGTGTAGTAATTGCACACCTTATCTCCGTTAGCATCTGTGCTGCAATTGCTATCCGAGTGTTGCTGCCTCTGGTAGAAATAACCAAGCCAGTTACTGCCGACAAGTAGCTGATGGTCCACACCCAAAGCCGAAAACTCACCGACGAAGTCTAAGTACGCCGTATCATATTGCCAGTCATCGTGACGGTCGTAGCCTTGGTATAGGAACTCCCCTGTCTCAGGGTTATAGGTTTCTGGCTGCGAGAAACTTTCAGTATCGTGGCGCAAAAAGTTCTGGTGGTTATAGCTCGCAGTCATACGCCAAACGTCATTAAGCTGAGCATTTACGTCAATGCCGTAGTTTTCAACGTTATTTTCAATCTCTGACCACTGGGCATCCCAGATATGCTCGTTGCCCAGAACCACCTGACCATCCTTAACGTACGCACCAGAGTCTACGTTGCCTTTGTCGCGGGTTTTGTCGTAGTGAACAGACACAGTGACATTGTCGTTAACATCATAATCAACAAACAAGCCACCGACAAAACGTTCTGTTGATGGCGTGCTACCGTCAGTATAAGTACGCCAGTTGTCATAAGTTTGCAGCGAAACAATTGCACGTGCTCGCAATGTCTGCGCTTCGTTCAAAGCACCACTGACATCAACAACAGTACGTGACTCGTTGTCAGAACCGATATCCTGGCTAACATTCACTTGGGTGTCGTAAGTTGGTTTCTTCGAAACCATGTTGATCAAACCACCAGGAGCCGATTTACCATACAGCAAACCTGAAGGGCCTTTAACGACTTCTACTCGCTCTAATAGCTCGATCGGCTGACGGTAATGAGACCAATGTTGTTTGCCGTCACGCAAAAAACCACTGCCGCTTTGGATCTCAAAACCACGCAAAGAATATGTCACTCGGTTACGGGTTTTGTCACCAACAGATACGCTTGAATCGTTTTGCAGCACTTTATCTAAAGAGCTCGCGCGCTGTTCGTCAATCAACTGCTCATCAATAACAGAGACCTGCCCCGCTGTTTCCAACTGGCTCGCTTCAATACGCATCGCAGAGGCATTGGTATCTGCCTTGTAACCGTAATCACGACCGGTTACCACCATGTGTTCATCAACATCGGTTGTCGCAGTGTGCTCTTGGGCATACACAGTTGGTGCAGCTAGGATGGCACCAATAAGTAAAGTCAGCTGACTTTTGTTAAACATATTCCGTTACTCCAAATCGTTTGAGATACAGCGCCTTGTAGTTGATTTATTGATAGGCAGCCTTGTTGTACCCACATGCATTTTTGTGCCGGGAGGAATATAAGTGATAACCATTACCATTTGCAGTTAATTTACATTCTTTGCATTCGTAAAGGAGTGTAAAGTTACGTCAAGCTGACTCTTCACTGTGCCCCATGCAGGAAATGTGTCATTTTCATGGCAGGCAGGTATAATGCGATGTTTTTTAAAATTATCGGTACATTTGAAGTGACAGAAGTAAACCTAGATAACGTTCGTCAGCAACTGACAGCCCTTAACCTAAAAGCAGACAAAATGCGCATTGTCACCGTTTCTGCCTTGGATGAGGATGTACTTGAGTCGTGTACATCGACTGAGGGTGAATGTTTCTATAACAGCTATATGAACGTCATTTACGGAAAAGGCGATCGCTACGTACTTGGCTATCGCTGCGGTGAAGAGGTTGTAGACCATGCAATTATCCGTAAAGGCGATAAATACTATGACCCAACCCTACAAGCTGAAGGTGACTTCAAAGAATACCAGTACGCTGTGATGACTGAATTCACAGTGTTTGACATGATGAAACACGCTAAAAGCAATAAAGACTTCCCGCCAGACGTAGATTACATTTTCAGTAAGGCAGGCAAATTCAAAAACGTTATTGATGTCGAGCGTTTAAAAAAATAACACCAAGCCCGATGCACTGCATCGGGCTTTTTCAATTATACAGCTCTCGGCAGTTGAACGCTTACACGAAAACCATCAGCTAGGTTTTCTGCTTCAACTTTACCATTCATGATGGTTGCCGCTTCTTTCACAATCGCCAGCCCTAGCCCATAGCCACCAGCTTGCTTTTCACGCGATGATTCAATCCGGGTAAACGGGTCAAAGATTGTGGCGATATTCTTTGTTGAGATGCCTTTTCCAGTGTCTTCCACCCACATTTCAATCGCTTCCTTCCCCAAAGCCCTAACAGAAACACTGATAATTGCCTGCTCACCCGCATACTTGATGGCATTGCCAATTAAATTATTCAAAATACGAAGTACTAAGCTATTATCCGCTACCGCCAACATTTCACTCTGATCATTATAAAATTGTAATGACTGTCCGCTGAGCAATGCAGCTTCCATCTTTTCAACTTGATAAACGCATAGACTAGACAGATCAGTTGGGTGCAGTTTCAACTGGTAGCAGGCATTTTCCAACCGGCTATATTCAAGGATCTCACTGATCAGCTCGTTCATTTCACAAGACTCTCGCTCAAGACGATCCAATAAACCTTGCTGCTCATCAGACAGCTTTCTTCTCAATAAGTGCAAAGCCAAATCATGCCGTGCTAATGGCGTTTTAAGTTCATGCGACACATCCCTTATCAAACTTTTTTGCTTTTCCGATAAAGCATCAATCCGCCGGGTCATATGATCAAAACTGTTAGCCAGGGCAGAAAACTCAGTAACTGTATCACCAACTTCATGGCTCACTCTGACCGAAAAGTCCCCCTCAGCTAATCGCTGGCTTGCCACCTGAAGTTTGTTCAACGGCTGCTGTAAATGCCTAGCAAGGATCAGAGACAGAACTCCTAATATTAGCCCCGCAATCACCACTTTTATGACTGTAAAATAGTAAGTAAAAAATCGCGCCGGATGATGATGATGGGGAAATTGAATAAAAATCGTATGTCCGGTCTGTAACGGTATGGCAATGATCGGTTGATTAACCTCATTATCAAAAATCGTGTCAATGTCACGGGCATACTGCAACTTAAATTCAAAATGTGGGTGCATGTCCCTTCCGCTAATTGCTTGTTGTTTTTCATCTAACACAAACAAATAGTATTTCTGCCCCCTCTCCCAATCAGCAAGTTCATCCATATCCCCTTCACGGATATTAACTTCGGCCTGATGGGCCATTTCGACCATATCCGCCTTTATCTTTTCTGGAACATGCAGCATCACTCTTACCATTGCCGCTTCAGCAAGGTTCTGTAACAAGAGAATGATAAACAAGCTGATCGCAAATGAAGAAAATAACCTGAACGCTAATCCATCTCGATCACCGAGACAAAAAGCAGACTTTATCTTTTGAATTACAATGAGACTCATTACAGTTTACGGTTAATTTTTTGCCAGAGTAGCACAAGCTGTATGTCAAGTTTCAATTTATCCTACTTTACGAACAAAAATGTGCCATTTCAGGCTAATCTATTCGTTGATTCACTAATTTCATGTACCTAATTAACAAATTTTGTTTACATAACTGTCTTATTCGCTATGTATCGTGTTAAATAGCAAATAAGGTTATACAACGCACTCGGTATGATCGGCGACGCCATTGCAAGGACGCAACACATGAAACGCTTCATCACACTTACATTTTGCTTGTTTATCTGGGGATGCAGCTCTGGTATCTATATCAATGTGCCAGACACTATCGCTAATAAAACCGGTGCAACTGGCTATCTTGCTGGTAGCTTGGGTGTGACGACAGTATGGCCCTCAACGGGCGAAGGTATCATCACTACCCTCTCAATCCGCCCAGTCGGCAAGACAGGTGAAATCACATTAACCAACACTCAAGCCAAGTCTGACTTTGAAAACGAGCATAACAAAGGCCAACTGTTCGTTGCAGAGCTTCCTATCGGGCGCTATGAAATCAACCAAGTACAATTTAAGGGGAGCAATGGCCGTAAAACCGTCCGTTCTACGTCTAATCAAAATCTTGCTATTTATTTTGATATCACTGAAGACGAAGTGACTTATATTGGGCAGTTCATTACGTCTAGCCTAGTTGCTAATAGTCAATTGTGGAATACGCCGTACCCGAGCGGGTTTGGTGTCATCCACCATAGTTACGCGACAAGTAGAGATCATGAACTTTTGGCTGAACGCTTCCCTGATCTAGAGGCTCTTTCATTCCATGAAGTAGAGCTGCAAGGATATGACACGAATAAATTAGCATCAAAAGTTATTGAGTATTAAATGAAATGGCTTATTGGAAAGGTATTTCCACTTGAATGAAGACATCCTCTAAGTCGCGATCTTCATGCCAGCGATAATCAAAACGCAAGCGTGGCGATTGGCCGTTTTCGCCACCAATACCAAAACTCATCTGCAGTCCGTATTTCTTTATCAGCTCTTTGACTTCTTCAAAATCCATTAAGTCGTCTTCGGCAAACTTATCAGGCATCCACACACCCAGGCCATAGAAGCTTGACGAAACATTGGAGGAGACAAACGGAGAGTCAAATTGGCGTGCCCAGTTATCCCAAAAGCTATCTTTTTGCTTTTCACTGGCATTCCACTCAAAAAGAGGTTCAGAGAATACGTCTGCGGAATTGTAGCCACTATCTGCAGGCATTGCATAAACAGCCGAGCACTCAATTGGTTGGATATATTGAGGTTCTGCTTCTAGTTGAGACCGTCCACCATCAACAGGCGCGATACATGTAGAGCTGTTAAAATATATTGCTGACAACAATAATCCAGAGGAAAAATTCAACACAACCATTCAAAACAACCAAGGTGACGACTTAATCAAACCCACGACAAGTTAAGTTAGCGACTCATTTGCCTAACTGGCATACCACTTATATTTATCCAGCATTGTAGCAACCTTCTTGGTTGTTAAATGTGAAATTGCGCGATTATTGATAATTTGCTCACGAATTTGGGTACTGCGAACTTTGACAGTTTCAGGGCAGGCAAGCACTTGCCATCGCTGCATGATTTCTTCTGCCTTGAAGAACTTATTGAAGTTTAGGAAATTGTCTGGACCAACAACGAAAGTCAGGTTGGCGTCCGGGTATTTTTTTTCAAGTGCTTCAAATACGGCAAACGTTGTGATGGCTTCATCCCCTACCGCGATCTCTTCTTCCAGTCTCGACAGTTCTAGGTTGCTCTGTTCTAGATCCTCAATGAAAGCTTGTACCAGTTTGCACCGCGCATCGTAGTCCAACATCTGCTTTCCCCAAGCGTGACTATAGCTTGGTAGTAAAATCACTTTGTCAAAATGCGTTAGTCGTTCGATAACTGACTGGTGGCCTAGACTCGGTGGGTTAAAAGCACTGCCGAAGATGGCAATTGATGCAGTCATGACTGGAATGTCCTTTTTTTATGCCGTTTTACTGTTTATTTTACTTATTTAACGTAAGAGGATTGATCCTTACATAGAGTTATCGCATATTTTGCAAAAGGTTTAATGCATTTCATCTCTTTTTTGCATTAAATGACGCTATATGGTTACAAATTGGGCAAGCCCCTGAGGATCGATTCATTATGGAACAGTTAATTCGCGAAGAAATGCGCGTATTACCGGAAATTGATGTGGACTTTGAAATTAAACGCCGTATTGCGTTTATTCAAAAGAAGCTCAAACAGTCAGGATGCAAATCACTGGTTTTGGGTATCAGTGGTGGTGTTGATTCAACCACGCTTGGCCGCCTTTCACAACTGGCTGTTGAAGACCTGAACGCAGCGGAAAATACCAACGAATACCAATTTATCGCTGTACGTTTACCATACGGTGAACAAAAAGACGAAGATGAAGCTCAGCTTGCCCTGTCTTTTATCAAGCCAAGCCATTCTGTAAGCGTCAATATCAAAGACGGCGTAGATGGCACTCACGCCAGCACGCTAATGGCACTTGAAGGCACAGGCTTGGTTCCTCAGAGCGAAGGAGCCATTGACTTCGTTAAGGGTAACGTTAAAGCCCGTACCCGTATGATTGCCCAGTATGAAATCGCTGGATTAGTTGGCGGCTTGGTTCTTGGGACTGACCATTCAGCTGAAAACATTACCGGTTTTTACACCAAGTTCGGTGATGGTGCTTGCGATCTTGCTCCATTGTTTGGCTTAAACAAGCGTCAAGTTCGCCAAGTAGCAGCCAAACTGGGCGCTCCAGAGCTGCTTGTGAAAAAAGTACCAACAGCCGATCTTGAAGAGCTGGCACCACAGAAAGCAGACGAAGATGCGCTTAACGTTAGCTATGACCAAATCGACGACTTTCTTGAAGGCAAACCAGTTGACCCGGCTGTATCAGACCGCCTGATCGGTATCTATAAAGCAACACAGCACAAGCGCCAGCCTATTCCGACGATTTACGACGAAGAGTAATGCCCCCGAACAGGGTTGTTGCTATACGCCACTCAATGAAAAGGGCTCAGTTGAGCCCTTTTCTTATGATGCTTCTGAATAACGCAGTAGATTATCTAATTCCCACCAAATCGCTTCACAAAGCCCTTTTCGATATACAGATTGTTTAAAAGCTTGATGCTCTTCTTGATAGAGTTGATAGTAATGATGATTGCTGTATAAGCTCGCACGAACATTTGCTAGCCGATCACACGCTTTTACTATTAAAGCGATTCTGGCTGCCTCTTCTACGGTGTCTAATGTTGCCAATCTTTGGTTGATTTGATGTTTCCTATCTTGCCGAGTTTCTAGCTTATCATCTGTCATATAACAAACTGCATCAGCAACGAGGAAACCGAAATCAGCCGCTAATTCGTCGACAGTAGTTTCAGTGTCTTCAAGTACGTCATGCAGTTGGGCCACAATCATGGCATCTGTACCAAAGGGGCTGGCTAAACGAGAAACTGCATCGAGATGGATATAATATGGAACGTCACCGTACATCTGTCCTGTGTGCTTGGCCCGGGCCAATGTACGAGCCTTGAGGTAACGGTTATTCATCCTTCCCTCCTTCATCTAAATTTGACAAGACCACACCCAAACAAAATTAGGCCAAATTGAAATCAGGATGTGATTCACTCTTTCAAAGAATGATTTTACTCAATCCCACATAAACAACTGGGATTTATTGCACGATTTGATGAAAAAACGGGCACCAACTGGCGCCCGTTTCATAGATTCGTATCAGGGATAAGACAAATTATTCCTGCTCGTCTTCCGACTCAGCTTTTTTAGCCTCAGCTTCACGAATAGCATTAGCCACCATCATAATCGCTTCACCGCTGCTAATCCCCTGTGCCATCAGCTCATGAATTTTTTCTGCCGCTTCTTGTTGCTGCGCGTGAGTCAGTGTCGGAGTGTTGTTAAACATAAATCATCTTACCCGAAATAATAGAGCGCATAGTTTATTGACTTGCGCTCTTGTTGTCACCTGCTAATTATCGTTAGCCTGGACGTCCGTCTACACGGGGTTCAGACAAAATGGGATAATACACTGCCGTAAAAATAGCGAACGAGAAGGCCCATAAGCCTGCTGAAACAACATATGCCTGAATTGTCAGTGCTGGATGAATAGCAATCAACAACGTGCGGGATAGAGTCGCCAGTACCAACGCAGCAAAAGCAACTACCATCAGCGGTTTAATCTGTAACGCTCTGCCTGTATGGCCTAATGACACACGGGCAATCATCGCTAAGATCATGCAGCCGATCCCACCCACCGTTAGAGTATGTAAAGCTAAGCTATACCCCACACTGTCTGACCAGAAATGCAGCCCTAGTAATAACATACCAATCACCATGGCCAAGTATGCAAAATGAAGCAACCATAGCAATGGGACTTTTACCGTAGATAAGCTGCGCCAACGGATGAAACGGACTAAGTTCATCAAACCTGTAACCACAAGCAATGTCGGTAGGGTGAATGCAGAGATGGCTGCTGGAAGAGGTAAAAGTACATTTAGCAACAGCAACCAACTAGGTACTAAAGCTGCATATTCCAACCATTTAATACGTGTTATTTGCTCAGTTTGAGTACCGCGCCACGTAAAGAACGGAATTACCCGGCCCCCAACCACAAGTACAATCACACTGATAACCATAACTGTTGCAAAAGAAACCGTTCGCAATGGAGTGTGGATTAATCCAAGAGCAATTAGGTGGAATAAAGCGTTTAATACTGTCATCAATATGATTAACGGGGCAAAAAACAAATTGTTCCATTGACGACGTATGATAATCGGATGAGCTAGAAACCCTGCAGCCAACGGCATCCAGGTTAAATCAATCAGCATCCAAATTAGATGAGGCGAACTTGAAAACATCGCCAATCGTGAGACTAACCAAAAAGCAAAGATGACCGCAAGCTTCCACCCTCTAACACCTGGGTTACCCGTCCAATTTTGAACCGCCGTCAGCAGGAATCCTATTATGATGGCTCCGGTAAAACCAAACAACATTTCATGGCTGTGCCACCAAACAGGGTTGCTGTACATGTAACTGGCTAAGGAAACATTCCCTGCCCAGAACAGCCCCCAAAGAAGCATAGAAACGACAGACAGTAAGCTAGCTGCTAGAAAAAAAGGTCGGAAGGCTAAACGAAATAACGGCAGGATCTTCTGCTCTTTTTCGCTATCAAGAATTTGCATCATGGTTTCATCACCCACTTTAAAGATGCATCAATAATACACCTTTAAAGTTGCAATGAAAATACATCTTTATATCTAACTTAAGATCTCCAAGAAAACCAATTACATTTCAGAATGCTCTACTGGCCTCGTTATACTTTGAATATCACGTACCGCGATTTCACCCTGCCATCGGCTATGGATTATACCGACACTTAGCCAATAGCGCCCATCAGGCAGGTCAATATCTGGCAGCGTTGTAGGTAGCTTACCATCGACATTTTCCGTCCATAACGGCGTCCATGACGTATCATTGAGATCATAAATATTCATTGATAACACAGGAGATGGGCATACCTTATCTGGTAAACCGTTTCGCTCTATGCGCCAATTTTGACTATCAACCCAACCAATTCGTTGCTTATTTTGAGGACGGGTTAAGATCACCCAGGTTTTATAGCTCTCCTCACCGTCAGCACTGATAATGATTTGATATAAGCCTTCACTGCTTGCTTTTTCTAATCGCTTGGTTTCAAGGGAAAAGTAGCCACCTTTATCCGTTTTAGGTGTAGCTGATAGGATTGACTGTTCAGGCCAACGAATAAAATCAATGTTGGTAATACGCTGTTCCGAAGTCCCCGTAATCACAAGGCGAGGCAAAACCTGGTTCTGGTTTTGGACCATTTCTCGCTGAATGACTAAAGTGGACAGCCAAGGCGGTAAAGCGGTTGTATCAAGGCTACGCCCACAATCTTCAGTAATCGCAAGCTGGATTAAATCATTAAGGTTGTTCTGCTGTTCAATATTCGGTGACTGCTGCCAAGCTTGCACCATAGCGCCAAAACTCTCATTGGTTTTACCCTCGAGTAATTTTTGATGGGCCAAAGTGAACACATCTTGCGATACAAACCAATTAGCAAATGCATTCGGCGCCCACAGCGCCGAATGCAAAACGAAAAGAGAACAAGCGATCGAAAAATGAGACATCTTATGCCGATTTCATTCGATAGCCCACACCACGGAGGGTCTCAATCTCAATACCTGGAAGCTTCTGTCGCAACTGTAGAATATGGGTATCTACAGTTCGAGTTGTCGGGTAATGGTTATAACCCCATACCTGATCAAGAAGTTCATCACGGGTAAACACACGCCCCGCATTCTTTGCTAAAAAGACCAAGAGTTCGAATTCAGTACGCGTTAAAGTGACAGCGTCACCCCCCTGAATTACCTCACGGCTATCCAGATCAATAGTAATATCGCCAACTGAGACTGAATTACTCGGTGCAGCCTCTGGCGCACCTGAACGAAGGTGAAGACGAATGCGAGCCAATAACTCTTCCTCAGCAAAAGGCTTGGTGAGGTAGTCTTTAGCACCAGAATCTAAACCAATGACTTTATCTGACACTGACACCATCGCCGTCAGCAAAATCACAGGCACATGTTTAATCTTCAACCAGTCACCCAAATAACTCAAGGAGTCACCCTCAGGTAACTGACGGTCAAGTACAACGAGATCAGCCTGAGCCCACTGCTCAGCAACATTCGACGCGCAATCAGCATATAGGCAGTGATATCCTGCCCCTTTTAAGCTCTCGAGTAAACCATCAGCAAGGTTGCGGTCATCTTCAACCAGAAGCAGAGTTTGATTCACACGGTATCTCCAATATAAAAGTGGTAGGAGGGCCAACTAACTTCATTCGTCCCCCCATTCTTCGGATCATCGATTCAACGATTGTAAGCCCAAGCCCTAGTCCGCGTTCGCTTACAAATGGCTTTCTTAATCTTGCCCAGTCTTTTGCACCAAGCTGACCGTTATCTGAAACGCTTACAATAAGTTTTCCGTTCGAATACGATGATGTTAATTTTACAGGCTTAACGCCATACTTATGGGCATTAGACAACAGATTGTCGATACAAGTGCCCAACCAATAAATATTTACATCTACAGGGCGATCCTCAGCAAGCTCCAGTGTTACCTCATACGGTTCGCTCAGGTACTCAACCCACTCATTAAACGAATCAACATGTTGAACACTCAGTTCCTGTTGATTCGCCTGTAAGTAATCTTTACTTGCCTCTGCAAGTTGTCTTAGGCGCCTTGAATCTTCAGTCAGACGCCTGAACTCATCATATAAGGTTTCTGGCAAGGCATCAAAATGTCTGCGAAACCCTTCTACTGTCATAGCCAAACTCGCGATAGGTGTTCTCAGTTCGTGAGTCAGGATCTGCAGCACCAACATCCTCTCTTGCATGGCCCGACGGCGAATACGCCATCGATAGAAAACCCAGCCAAATAACAAGCTTACATTAACAACCAACAACCCGACTAAAAGATAGAATGTCAGATGCGATTTATCTTCTTCTTCCCAACAAATATTACCGCTTTTCAAAATACAAAAACTGGTTGTATTGAGTCGCGTAAAGTTCACATCAAAATGGCTTAGAACCGGTGACCACCTTGGCTGATCATAGATGTTGTATTCGTTACCATTACGAATCCAAAGCTCACCATTTGAAATGAAAACTTCCGCTCCAGCGATATAAACCTGAATTTCATCACGACTCATTCGCTGCAAACGTCCCAGCACTGTATTCGTTGGTGCTAGGTCGCGTTCTTGAATATGGAGGAAGTCCCCTAATTTATCTTTTAAATCAGGATGCTTTTCCAAATACCTAAAGGCATAACTTCCTCCCCCTGGGTGGATATATCCCGCTCTTGCAAACCATCCGATAGGTAACACAGTGTTATTACAAATAGCACGTGTAAACACCAATGGCTGAGTGAGCAATGGCGTGACAGGCCACGGACCTTTACAAGTCAACGAACTGTTATAAAGCCGCTGAAGCGATTTCAGAGGATATGTCGCTGACTGCGGTAACAGAGAAGAAGGTAACAGCAGCTGCGTTGGAAACTGGCCTTGTAGCTGTCTGAAATCATACGTCGCTACTGCCTCGCTTGCCAACAGCTCTGCCCGAACACCATTAAGGCGCTCAGGTAAGTTCTCTGCCGACGCAGTATTTGTGCCAGTAAGCAGCAATGAGATCAGTAAGACGAATTTTTTCATAAGTGAAGTCTATCACCCCGCTATTGGAATATGTCAGGGCTTTGTCATTAGCCTGATGGATAAATGTGCATTCAAATCGCGTCTATCACCTTCGATATTCAAACGGCGATAAAAGGTGAGAACTTAATAATATTGGTAAAATATGTTAACTAACAAGCAATTATAGCTAATCCTTCATTGGGTTTAACTATATCCATACATTCCAGACAATAGAAAGGGAGCACATGGCTCCCTTTTAACTCGTTAGTTCTAGCTATCTCAGCAGTTAGATGTGCTCAAGGATCTTATTACAAGAATCTTTCGCATCACCAAACAGCATTTGCGAGTTCTCTTTGAAGAACAGTGGGTTCTGAACACCTGCATAACCTGTATTCATCGAACGCTTGAAGACGATAACATGCTTGGATTTCCACACTTCCAACACTGGCATGCCCGCAATCGGGCTGTTCGGATCTTCCATTGCAGCGGGGTTAACCGTATCGTTAGCACCGATAACCAAGACAACATCTGTTTCGCTGAAGTCGTCATTGATTTCGTCCATCTCTAGCACGATGTCGTAAGGCACTTTCGCTTCAGCCAAAAGAACGTTCATGTGACCCGGCAAACGACCCGCTACAGGGTGAATACCAAAGCGCACATCAACGCCTTTTTTGCGGAGCTTCTCTGTGATTTCATGAACAGGATACTGAGCTTGTGCAACCGCCATACCGTATCCTGGAGTGATAACCACTGAGCGCGCATCTTTTAGCATTTCAGCCACTTCTTCCGCCGATGCTTCCTGATGTTCGCCATGATCTTCATCGGCTGCAGCTGATGAGCCATCAGTACCGAAACCGCCCGCGATCACACTGATAAATGAACGGTTCATGGCCTTACACATGATGTAAGACAGGATGGCACCTGAAGAGCCCACCAAAGCACCCGTTACAATAAGCAGATCATTGGCCAACATAAAGCCTGCCGCCGCTGCTGCCCAGCCTGAATATGAGTTCAGCATGGAAACAACAACTGGCATATCGGCACCACCAATTGATGCAACCAAGTGGTAACCGAATGCAAAAGCGATCAAAGCGACGACGATCAGTGCAATTGTCGAACCTTCAGCCTTAACAAATGCAACCATCAACAAGAATGAAACCACCACCGCAGCCAAGTTCAACTTGTGACGGTGAGGGAGCATTAATGGCTTAGATGAAATACTGCCACGAAGCTTACCGAACGCAACCACCGATCCAGTAAAGGTTACTGCACCAATGAACACGCCTAGGAAAATTTCCACCAAGTGGATATTCAGCATTACCCCGCTAAGGTCGCCATGGTCAAAGTAGGTATTGAAACCAACCAGCACTGCCGCCATACCCACAAAGCTGTGAAGGATAGCAACCAGCTCAGGCATCTCGGTCATTTCAACGCGTCTTGCGTAGTACATACCGATAGCACCACCAATAATCATCGCGATAATGACCCACACAGTTCCCTGCGATTCTGGGCCAAAAATAGTCGCGATCAAGGCGATTGCCATACCGGCAATACCATAGTAGTTGCCCGAACGTGCCGTTTCCTGCTTAGAAAGACCCGCCAGTGACATGATAAATAATACCGCAGCAACAATATAAGCTGCTTGTACGATTCCTGCAGACATTTGTTACTCCTTTATCTATCTTTGCGGAACATTTCAAGCATGCGCTTGGTTACTGTGAAGCCACCAAATATATTGATACTGGCTATCAACACAGCAATAAACGCGAGGAAGGTGACTAAGCCACTTCCCTGCCCTATCTGCAGCAGTGCACCGACAATAATAATGCCCGAAATCGCATTAGTTACTGACATAAGTGGTGTGTGCAGCGCGTGTGTTACGTTCCATACCACGTAGTAACCCACCACACAGGCCAAGACAAATACCGTAAAGTGAGAAAGGAATTCAGCTGGTGCATAGTTAGCAACCCAACCGAACGCGGCAATACCCGCAGCCATAATGCCATACTTTTTAGCAGGCGAAGCTGGCTTCTCTTCCTGCTTAACAGGCGCTTCAACAGGCTTAGCCTCAGGTGCTGGCGCAGCAGAAACCTTGATTGGTGGCGCAGGCCAAGTCACTTCACCTTCTTTAATGACGGTCAAACCACGTAGGACTTCATCATCAAAATCGATGTCGATAGTACCGTCTTTTTCTTTACATAGCAGTTTGAACAGGTTGACTAGGTTAGTACCGTAGAGCTGGGATGACTGAGTCGGCAAGCGGCCTACCATGTCGGTATAGCCAATGACTTTGACCCCATTTGCAGTTGTGATTACTTTGCCTGCTTCAGCGTATTCGCAGTTACCGCCATTGGCAGCAGCCAAATCTACAATCACACTACCCGGTTTCATTGAATCAACCATTTCTTTGGTGATCAATTTCGGCGCCGGACGGCCAGGAATCAAAGCGGTAGTGATAATAATATCGACGTCTTTTGCTTGCTCTGCGTAGAGTTTCTCAGCCGCTTTATTGAAGTCATCAGACATCTCTTTGGCATAGCCATCGCCAGTCGTCGTGTCTTCCTTAAAGTCAACTTCAAGGAACTCAGCGCCCATCGATTCAACCTGCTCTTTAACTTCAGGTCGAACGTCAAATGAACGAACAATAGCACCTAAGCTTCCTGCCGCACCGATAGCAGCAAGACCAGCAACACCTGCACCAGCAACCAGTACTTTAGCTGGCGGTACTTTACCCGCAGCGGTTATTTGACCGGTGAAAAAACGACCAAATTCATGAGCAGCCTCAACAACTGCACGGTATCCCGCAATGTTTGCCATCGAGCTCAATGCATCCAGTGCCTGCGCTCGAGAAATACGGGGAACAGAGTCCATCGCCATTACATTGATTTTTTTACCAGACAGCTTCTCTAGCAAGTCTTCATTCTGCGCTGGCCAAATAAAACTGACTAAGCTTGCCCCTTCTTTGATCAGGTCAAACTCATCAACACCCGTTTGATCATTAACCTGTGGAGCATTTACCTTCAGAATAATATCCGAAGCCCACACATCCTCTAATCCAACAACAGTGGCGCCAGCTGCTTCATAGGCGGCATCATCAAAGCTTGCATGAATACCGGCACTCTGTTCAACAGCAACACTGAACCCCATCTTTATAAACTGCTCAACCGTTTTCGGCGTTGCAGCTACTCGCGTTTCATTTGCGAGTATTTCCTTAGGCACACCAATTTGCATTATTAATCCCTAAATTACGGCAAATAAGTAACAATTTTTTATCCAACCACAAACATAATATCAAGCGGTTTGTAGTCAGAATACAAAATAAAATTACACAAGCGTCGTTATGATTAACAAATGTTACCTTCTAACAGTAAGAAAATAACGCTTACAACACCTGGACAGAGGTCAAACCACAAATAAAATTAATAATGCATGCACTCAAGAGTGCATAAATCACTAATATTACTTGATTTAACTTTATAAATGCCCATCTTCAGCATCCTGAATAGTGTCTTTATCGTTTAAAACATCAATGGAATGAGGTTGCCCTGAAAGGAAAAACAGTCATCATTCCCTGATGAGTGTTGCACTACATACATTCGCTGCAGCTCTCTCTACCTTTCATCAATTACCCGCTAGCGGTAGAGATAACTAGCAGGTAAACAAAAACAAGTTAACCGAACATCTTGTCGCCAGTCTGTTCAATAAACATCTTTGCCTTGTTGATCATGAATGACTCAGCATCGGCTTTGGAAGACAACAAATCAGAACGGACGAATACATGCGTTTTCACTTCATCTCCGAACTGTTTGCAAATACGTCCGGCAATTCGAAATTGTCCCCCCTCGGCCTTTGGCTCCGGGTAGATCAAATATCCTTCATATTCAATCGGCTCTACGTCTGTAGCTTTAGTTTCTTGCTTACCTAGTCCAAATAATTTTGATAAGAAACCCACTTCAATTATCTCCAAAAAGCGTTCTGATACAGTGACATCTTGCCATAATCTAATAAAAAAAAATGAAAGCAAGATTAAATTCTTGGAAATCTATTACTAAAGCGCAGAACCCTCTGCCACAGGATGGGAGCGGCCTAGGGTGAAACCAATATTTTGCACAGCATTCAGATAAGCAAAATTTATCTTGTATGAGTTTTAAAATTGTAAATAAAGCTTCAAGCTTTGCAATCAACTGCAGAACGTTGTGTTTTGTTCTTCAGATACAAAAAAGCGCCGGTAATCCAGCGCTTTAGTATTCGAAACTCTCAGACTCTTAACGGTACATACCGATATCTTTCTGAAGGTGTACCGGTAAATCTGAAACATTATATTGCTTAGCTGTAGCCTTGCGACCAAAAGCAATATCAAATGCGTGTGCAATCAATCCTTTGAAATTTACCGCATAGGCTTTTTTGTCCATTGCGGTTGGGGTTGCGATGGTGTCAAAGTTCATTGCCTGTGCCATGATTGCCTCTCGTTTGTATTTTTATCAACTGCAGACATTTTAAGCTGATCAGATCACAACCAAAAATGACAATATTTCGACAGGAGGATTAGTTTTCCTAATGTGTAAATTATACGTTAAATTGATATCTCCCATTGCGAAATAACATGCAAGCCTTTTGAATAAATCTACAGTTATTGATTGATTTATGCTTGAGCGTCAATTTCCTTGCATATCACGCGGATTTCCCGTAACAATAACTCAACAAAAATATTTTCGGAATTGTGTGATGTTATCGTTTTTGGCTAAACATTCGTCTATTTTACTAATCGTTGCGACCTTGCTCGGTTTTCTATGGCCAGAGGCATCTCACGCTGTTTTCCCAACCCTTCCCTATGTTCTGTTCTTCTTGATGCTGTTTACCCTTGTTGGAATTGAACAAACATCTCTATTGAAAACCTTGAAACAAAAGCAATGTTGGGGATATGCGCTACTGCATAGCTTGGGTATGACGATTATCGCCGCTTCACTGGCTATTGCTTTTAATGCATCCGAGCCTTTGTTAATTGCCATCGTTGCCGTGACCGCTACAGGCTCTCTTTTCGCAACGCCTGCGATAGCTCGCTCTGTAGGACTAGACGCTTTATCAGCCATGGCCATGACCATAGCGACAACGTTGATGATGCCATTGGTGCTGTATATCAACCTGCTCATTTTTCAAAGTGATGGTTTCACATTAGATATGGCTAGCTATAGCCTTCGCCTGTTGATCTTCATTGTTTGTCCTATGGCCTTTTCAGCCCTTGTCTATCGCTTTATACCAAGACAAACCTTAAAAAGAGTGCACGGCAAGCTTTCTCATTTAACCATTATTCTCGTTTTTGCATTTCCTTTCGGCTTAATCGGCCCGTTCAGGGATATTTTTGATACCAGCCCTACTCTCGCTGGTCAATATTTAGCCATCGCTACGGGACTGTGCTTTCTTTTCTTCATCGCCATTGCTGCGCTCTATTTCCGCCAGGGAAAAGACGCAGCTTTGCTCACTGCCATAACCTCAGCTAACCGGAATGTCTTACTTACTTTTACCGTCGCGGGAAGCTACCTTGGCCCAGACTTTCTTATCTTGCTCGGCGCTCTTCAAATGCCAACCTATGCATTGCCTTTATTCATCAGATGGATAAACAACACCATTACAACTCGCGATTATTCACCTCAAACCCATCAACATAAATAACAAGCACAGGTGTTTTAACTGCTTGATGTCAAAAATATCAAATAAAGAAGTCTGATCTTCTTGCACGTGAATTTTCTTTTCCTTATAGTTCAAAAGAATTCTCAGGGCGGGGCGAAATTCCCCACCGGCGGTAATCCTTACACAGGAAAGCCCGCGAGCGCTTATATTTTGTTCTTTCAAGATATAAGGTCAGCAGATCTGGTGAAAAAGCATAGTCTTTCAGTCCAGAGCCGACGGTCATAGTCCGGATGAAAGAGGATCTCAGTACAGTACTTGTCTATCTCTATCAAAGAGACAAGGATTTTTTTATGCAGTGCTATCTCCCCCCGAGAGCCTTGTATATTTTTTCTTGCCGGTTGTTTGAGTGACTGTGCTTGCTGACTTTCCATGCCCTGATTCTGGTAAATGTTTATTTTAGGAGTTTATTACCATGAATCAGTCTCTACTTACCCCTTACGGCTCAGCTTTTGAACGCGTTGAAGCTGGCCTTGAAGCCATTCGCCAAGGTCGTGGCGTGTTGGTTGTCGATGATGAAGATCGCGAAAACGAAGGTGATATCATTTTCGCTGCAGAAACGTTGACCAACGAGCAAATGGCGCTGATGATCCGTGAATGTTCGGGAATTGTTTGTCTATGCCTGACTGATGAGCGAGTCAAACAACTCGAACTACCCATGATGGTTGAGAACAATACCAGCGCTAACCAAACAGGCTTTACCGTTACTATTGAAGCGGCAAAAGGTGTGACAACAGGTGTCTCAGCTGCTGATCGTGTTACCACTATCAAAACCGCTATTGCTGACAACGCCGTGCCTGCAGATCTGAGTCGTCCTGGTCATGTTTTCCCTCTGAAAGCCAACCCAGAAGGCGTATTGGGCCGTCGCGGTCATACCGAGGCAACCATTGACCTGATGCGCTTATCCGGCATGAAACCTTATGGCGTACTGTGTGAATTGACAAACCCTGATGGTACGATGGCGCGTCTGCCAGAAGTTATTGAGTTTGGAAAAGCGCACAACATGCCAGTTCTGACAATTGAAGACTTAGCGGCTTACCGTTTGGCGAAAGAAGTAGCAAATTCGGAGTCAGTTGAAACGCTAACAGCTTAACCTTTAGTTTAAAAGAAACTAAAAGAGTTATCTGCATATTGCCGAGTATAAGAAATACTCGGCAATTAAATACGACAAAATAATATAATTATGCTGCTGGCATAAGGTGCATGAGTAACGCCCAAGCTGATACCCACCCCGTTATAACTGCGATATCGCTCCAATCTTTGTTCATCCTTGGCTCCAGACTCTGACATATACACTCTGTCGTTATGACAATCAGGTATTCAACTAATTCACATAACGATAAATTAAAAACTATCTATTGTGATATAGCGTCAGAAAAGCCGATTTCTTTAAATAAAAAACCGGTGCGACGAAGCTACCGGTTTTTTATCGTTTGCATTTACAAGGCTATTTAAGCCACATCTTCCTGCTCACAATGACAAGGGATGTAATTAATCATCACCTCTTCAAACGCACCGAATGTCCCTCTGTGTCTTGCATACTCTTCAAAAGCATCAGCCATAGTAATGTTTAAAGAGATCGGGTCCACATTATGATTAACCAGCGCGTCGTACCCTTCTTTACCTGTTGCGGTATAACCAGAAGATACGGAAAGATAGACCGACTCATCATTGATATCTTCCCAGTTACCATTTTTATAGAGTTTTAACACCTCTATACGTTGCCCCTGAGGAGCGCAACAACGGTAGGTGTACTTCAAGCGGGATGTATATGGGAAGCTTCCGCTTCCTGTACCTTCAACACCGTTATCAATCGCATTATTAATCGCACCTTCTAGCGCGGAGCGAAGTTGCTTGCCACTCACCTCATAAACCATAAGACCAATTGCAAATGGCAGTAACCTACCAGAAATATCTGCAGCGGTAATGGGTCCAGCATGCAAAGATGCCCTTACGCCACCAGCATTGTGAATACCAAAGTCCACGGCATGACCACGTTGCCTTGAAGACCAAACGAAGCTATCAACAACCAAGGGAGCTATTTGACTCGGTCCAATTTGATCAGGCACACGGATATGACGGAGCGACTCTGTTAAATCAGCGACTTTTTGCGTTTGCAGCTCTCTTACCGCTGGTCGGTAATCTTGATTGAGCAGATTTTCAATATGAGGGTCTTTAATACAAAACCTAACATTGCCTTGGTCAAGAAGGTAGTTCTTAACCATCTGGTGAGTTGAATCGTCAAGGTGTTCACTGCGGCTAGCATCAACAGTAAACTGTCTGCCAAGCAACAACTGATTCTTACCTCCGACACTCGCGACTGTACCATCAGCATTGAAATCAATATCTAACTGTCCTAACGCAAGCGCGTTACAGCCCGCCTGTACAACACAAGTACCGTTGACCTGCACGGCATAATCATCAGAAGCGCTGAAACCAATATTACTGAAATCGCCTTGCATAGTATGGGTATGGCCACCGATGATTGCTCCTATCCCATCAATTTGAGCCGCAAGCTCTAAGTCTCGTTCATAACCAAGGTGACTAAGCACAATGACCTTGTTGATACCTGCCAGGCGAATAGCTTCAACAGTCTGATGGGCGACCGTGGTGACATTCAAGAACTGTGTATCTGGGTCCGGATTGGCAATGCCTGACATGTTTTCAATCGCCAAGCCAAAAATGGCAACGGGCTCCCCGTCGACATCTTTAATTAGGTACTTCGCATGCCCATTGTCGTTGTCATAAGCCATGACATTGGGTTTAGGGGACAATGGGTTTTGCTTATTTTGATGTTCCTGGGACAAATCCCAGTTGCCTGCTAACAGAGGGAAATTGGCTAAATCCATGAAATCAGCCACTACCTGGTTCCCCATGTCTAGCTCATGGTTGCCCAGTGCCATAGCATCAATACCAATCGCATTAAGTAAAACCGCATTGGCTGACCCTTTGTATAGAGAAAAGAATAACGTCCCTTGGAAACAATCTCCGGCATGAACAAAGAGAAAATCACGCTGTTGTAAAAGTGCCTGCTTTTTTACCTCTCTCACCGCGGAAGATACCCGAGCGAAACCACCACAACTCGCATATACCGACATTGGCGACTCTGAAGTGCCCAATGGTATCTGTAGCGCAATTGTAGATGGCTCAAAGTGTGAGTGAGTATCATTGATATGGGCAATAGTTAACTTTGCCGAGCGATGCTGTGTCATAAAGCGTTGTTGGCCTCCACATATTCAGAGCAGTTATCTTATACCAAAATCCGTTCAATCTCAGATTTTTGTAAGTAATTCCCTCTTCGTTACACAACAAAGAAGGAGTAGACTCACATGTTTTGCAGTTACAAAAAGACCATCGATTACTGGTACCGGCCATGGCGCTGCAAGAACTCAATCTTATAACCGTCAGGATCTTGGACAAAAAAGAACTTCGCTAGTAACTGCCCTTCACGGAAAAACTCTTTAATGTCAGCAGGTTCATAACCCAGCTCCGACATTTTTTGGTGCTCGGATTCAAGCTCATCAACAGCAACCGCGATATGACCGTAACCGCTGCCATGAGTGTAGCTTTCAGTGCCTTCATTCCAAGTGAGCTCTAGTTCCATATCATTCTCTTCATTACGAAGATAAACCAAGCTAAAGCCTTCAAAATCAAGACGTTCAGCGATATCCAGATCCAATACCTCTTTGTAGAATTTCAACGATTTATCTAAATCACCGACACGGATCATTGAGTGAATAATTTTAGCCATCTGACATCTCCTTGATAATCAATATGTTAGTCATTATATTAGCTGCTGACTATAGCAACTAGACACTGGAACAACAAGCAGTTTCCCTTTTCAATCAATCAGTTATTTTTCCAATATTGTGACAAATACACCTTCAGATCTGCGTCTCATAAGATAGGCTTAAAGTATGAGCCAACGATGCTTCGCTTACTCCTTTACATTGTCTCTGCTTCTTTTTTTCATCATGTTGAGGTGGCTATGCAGCTAAAACGAATAGAGATTTCAGGCTTCCGTGGTATTAAACGATTATCCCTTTCTTTCGACGAGTTAACCGTACTGATTGGTGAAAACGCCTGGGGTAAATCCTCTCTGTTGGATGCTCTCGATATTGCACTGTCACCCAATGCAACATTCCACACTTTTCACTTCGACGACTTTCATGTCGACTACAGCGCAGGCCATTCCAAAATGAGCCACCTAAATATCATTTTGCACTGGCAAGAAGATTACCCCGGTGAACATAAGGCTCGGCGATATAAATCATTTTCACCGGTATGGGTTAAAGGCGAAGATCATTGCAAAGCACTGTTTTATCAAATTACGAGTAGCGTATCGGGAGATAAAATAACGACAAAAAGGCGCTTTCTCGACATGCATGGCGATCCGATAAACTGCGAAGACAATGATAAACTCGGCAAACAACTGATGGTACTGCACCCTATTGTGAGAATACGTGATGCACGACGATTACGTGAGCATCATCCACTCTCATCCTCCAGTACGACTAATGGCAATGGGCAGCATAACGGCAATGGTACAGATCGTCGACATGATGACAATGTGCGAATACAGCGACGGCTAGACAACACATGCAGACGCCTGATGACAAAGCCCGGCCATGTCAGTCAAGACGAAATAAAAAGTAGTATTAATGCGCTTCGCACATTGGTTGATCATTACTTTGCTTTCACGCCTCACCACCGCAACCATAATTTCGATCGCGCACATTTTCCAGAGCGTGCCCAATTTGCAATAAATCCCCTAGAACACTTAACTGAACCAGAGTCAACGAAACAAAGCCGACTAGTATTGATGGGGTTGCTCAATGCATTCATTCGCGCTAGAGGCCCAGTTGAATTAAAACGGATATCTCGCCCTATCTTGATCTTAGAAGATCCAGAAGGCCGCTTGCATCCCACGATTCTCCATCAGGCATGGACATTTATTAGCAAGATGCCGATGCAGAAAGTACTGACTACCAACAGCCCCGACCTTTGCTCAGTAGTCCCGCTAGAAAGTGTCCAAAAGCTGATCCGTCAACCCAATAAAACCCAAGTTTATTCCATCATCAATCATAAACTCAGCCGTGACGAAGAACGTCGCGTGACTTTCCATCTCCGAGTCCACCGACCAAGCGCCCTATTTGCAAGAGCTTGGTTATTGGTTGAAGGAGAAACGGAAGTTTGGCTATTCAATGAATTAGCGAGAATATGCGGCTATAACCTTGCCGCTGAAGGCGTACAAATCATTGAGTTTGCACAAAGTGGTTTAAAACCATTGATTAAAGTCGCCAGACACTTCGGTATTGAGTGGCACATGATTGCCGATGGCGATATGGCTGGGAAAAAATATGCAGATACTGTGAGAAATATCTTGGGCAATGAAGCCGAGCGTCATCGTTTAACTATTTTGCCGAAGAGAGATATCGAACACTTCCTGTTCTTTAATGGATTCGAGCCTTTATTCAGAGATTTAGCCAATATTCCAGTTGAGTCACCAGTAACGCCTAAAAAGATTATCCAAAGAGCGCTAAAACGCCATGCCAAACCTGATGTTGCGCTTGCTATGATCAAATTTATTGAACAAGAAAATGTCGATAACATTCCCATTTTATTGCGCTGGATCCTCAAACGTATTGTTGCTATGTCCAGAGGGCAAAGTTGATAGTAAAGCATCTACTAATTTTGTTTTTCAAAAAACAAAGTGACGGTTCCAACCGTGAAACCCCATTTGGTCATCTTTGCGGTATTAAACAAGCGCTTTTTATCTTGTAAATGCATCCAGTCATTGAAGGTGATGTCATACGTTGTGCCGTCAACAGGAATACGCAACACATATTGCCAATGAAGCGTGTTACCTAATGCAATACCAGTCGCTTCTCCAACCACGTCATCAGCACGGCCGGTGTAAGTTCCATTTGGGTTTTGTGAAATTACCCAAACCCTGCGCTGCTTTTCCCCATCATCAAAGACAAAGTCCTCTTCCAGCGTCAAGACACTGTCATTTACCTTACCTTTTATATCAACGGTAAAGCGTCGAGTTTGTTTCCCGCTTCTATCCTGCAGCATCCCCCAAGCTTTGATATCACCTTCAAAGAAACTAAACAAATTGAATACGGGCTTAGTGTTTTGATAGTCATTGATTGTTGCACTACAACCGAACAATCCAAACAAGCACATTATCAAGCACCCAACCAGCCAGAAACGTTTATTTGATTTCTTCTCAAGCGACATTAGCGTTTACCTATCAATTGGTTGCGAATTTCAGGGTATGCAGTGTTTGGCGATAACCAAATCTGCAAGAATGATTGGGACATCTCGAAGTCTTGAAGTACGCCTATCTGTCGGTTGTCTTGGAAAAATGCACCTTGGTTATCGTCTAACACAAATATCAGACGATCCCCTTTTCTAACGTCAGGCCAAATTTGCTCAAGACGGTTTATCCATCGGGTCCTTTTACTAGAGCTGATGCCGAGATGACGCCATTGGTCATCGGTAGCTTCAATCAAATCTTCACTGTCTATATTCCTATGGTAGCGAATCACAAGCGCAAGGTTGTCACCAGCACCTTGATACTTCCCGTCAGGAGACCTCAACTCCGAGTCATATATCACCCAAGGCCCCCACGTTAAACGAGCATCACCTACAGCGGGCCAAACTTGCCAAGGCGTTGAAGCACCTGCATTGACAGCAAATAAGCCAAACAATACTAGGATTGTGTACCGGCATAGAATTGAACGTAACAGTTTCATAAATCCCCCTTGAGGGCGACAAAGCTAACAAACATGTTATGAGTAATGAGGTTCATTGCGTTTCATCATTAGCGCTATCACTAACGAGAACATAAGCCATATGACAAATAATACTGACAGGGTAATGCCCACCCCCAACGGCCATTGCACCGCTTCTAGACGGTAGCCGGCAAAGTAACTCATCGAGCCGCCTATGCCGCCTAAAATACCTATCAACATTACAGGGTAACTAACGATGGTGCTTCTCATGAACCACACGAATGTTCCGAAACCAAGCCAAAGCATGATTAGCCATGAGGGTATGATGATGCTATCGAATGCAAGAATATCAACTACACTTAGGGTTAAATCCATCACCACACCGACTAAGGCTATAGACAGAGCTGCTTTAATACCTTTTGGAAACTTCCACCAGCAGACAACAACAAGTAGCACAAGTACCCACACGTAAGCCTGTTGCCCTAACACCGCGATTGACCAATACATGTTAAACAATAAGCCTGCTAGGAGTAGTTTCTTACCGGACATATTCATCACCATTGTCGTACCGAGCGTTAGTTAGCCTGATCGTTAGCTATGGCGGTTCAACGTCTCCAACCACTTCTACTGGCAACTAACTGTACGGTGCTAATACTTCTCTCTAAAAATCCACCTTCGCAATAACAAAGGTAATAGCGCCACATCCTTATAAACTGCTCATCGAAACCGTTCTGAAGGTATTGGTCGATATTCTCATTAAAACCTTTATGCCAATCAGACAGCGTTTTTGCGTAGTCCATCCCCATGTCTCTCAGATCCCTAATCACGAAATCTGTATGCTGGGTGAGATGCTGCGAAATCACTGTTACAGAAGGCAAAAATCCACCAGGGAAAATGTACTTCTGGATAAAATCAACGCCCTTGCTGTAACTGTCATACCGCTGATCGGCAATAGTTATAGCCTGAATGGCCAATAAACCATCTTGTTTCAATAATGACTGACACTTTTTGATATAAGTGGTCAGGTACTCTTTCCCAACAGCTTCAATCATTTCGACGGATACAATTTTGTCGTACTGCCCGGTTAAGTCCCGGTAATCATCGAGTAACAAGGTAACCCTATCGCTCAATCCTTCTTCTTCAATACGCTTTTTCGCCCACTGATGCTGCGCATCAGATATGGTTGTCGTCGTCACTCGGCATCCGTAGTGCTTGGCTGCATGGACTGCAAGTGCCCCCCACCCAGTACCGATTTCCAGCAAATGATCATGAGGCTTAAGATCCAGTTGCTTGCAGAGGCGATCCATCTTATTGAATTGGGCCTGAGAAAGACTGGTATTGTCGCCATCATAGATCGCGGCCGAATAAAGCATATTTTCGTCTAAGAAGGTACGGTAGAAATCATTGCCAAGATCATAATGTGCCAGAATATTTTGCTTTGAAGATTGCTTGCTGTTTCGCCGAGAGTAATGCAGCCATTTGTTTTTTAAGGTCGTCAACCAGCCCACTTTAGATTCAATGTTATCTAGAATGGTCATGTTACGGGCGAGAACACGTACAACCTGAGTTAAATCAGGTGAATCCCACCAACCGTCCATATAGGCTTCACCTGCAGCAATACTGCCACCATCTAAAATACGTTTATAGAACCCCTGATGTTTGACGATGAGTTGTGCTTGCAGCTCACCATGTTTATCACCAAAGTAGAAGGTTTCACCTTGATTTTCCGATACCATCAAACCGCAACCGCTTAGTTGCTCTAAAAACCGAAAAATGATTTTCCTCGCAACGCGATCAGTTCCTGAAAAGGCAAGTGCCCCTTGGCTTATTTCGCTATTTAACATGATACCTCTACTCCTTATTGTTTGATGGTGGAGGAAAATGCTTATTATCATTTACCGTCGCTGGTGAATGGGTGCTATCTGGATGAGAGTAAAATGGCACTTTCTTTAGCCATAACCTCAACGCCTGCCAGTAAATACCGAACACGACTTTAACCGTTTGAATCGGTGTCTTAGCAATATGCTGCCATAAAACGGATGACGTCATTGGATGACGCTTTAGCGCCATAGTGGCATCCAGCACTTTGATATCTGTTTGCTGCTCATGAATATCGAGATGGAGAAAAACACTCGATGCCGGCTGTGTCAGTTTCCAGTAATAATGTTGCTCCATCGGATTGAAAGGCGACACATGGAACGATTTTTTCTCATACCATTGTTTCTTGTTCCAATGCTCAACTGCAGGCAACGCATAATAATGTTTTTCATTCCATGGCGTATTGCTGACTTCAGCCAACACCCATTGCCATTTACCCTGCTCATCAAACACGTAGTACATATTAAGTGGGCTGAAATACATACCAGCGTAACGCAATTGGCAAAGCATATAGACTTGGCCTTTCACTGTCTCGTCCGTCAAATGCTCTAATTTATCTAACACAGCAGACTTCAATGCTACGCCTTGTTCAGCAATACCTGAATGAGTCAGCCCATTGAGTTGCTCACAACCACGCATGTAGTCAGAGAGCTTGAACCTTGCAAAGTGATACCAGCGTTGGCCAAAACCAAAGACTTGTTTTTCAAGCTGACCAAGTTCATCCAAATTGAGCAAGGGCATGAACATCGGATACTGGAACTGATGTGAAACAGGCGTAAATCGGCGGTGCCTGACAACACCAGAATACAAGCCGCTGTTCATGACGTTCCCCTACTACTTACCTCAACGGCAGAGAACCCGCCAGAGTCATTACTTTCTGCAGAGAGTTCCAGTTCTAGCTTGTTGATCTGTTCGACGACATCTAATGCGCTGCGAACACCATCTTCATGAAATCCGTTGTACCAATAGGCACCGCAGTACCAAGTATTTTCTACGCCGTTGACTTGTTCACGGCATTGCTGAGCCTGAATACTTTCAGTCGTGAAAACAGGATGAGCGTATACAAACTTACGCAGTATCCGCTCTGGTGCAATTTGATCAGTTTGATTCAACGTGACACAAAAGGTTTCCGGCGCTTCAATACCCTGCAGAATATTCATGTTATAGGTCAAGGTTGTTTGCTTATCTTCCCATTGACCATCTTCATTATCCCCTAGGTAATAATTCCAAGATGCCCATGCTGCTTTTCGTTTGGGCAATAAATACTTATCGGTATGCAACACCACATCATTCTTTTGGTAACCCAATGCTCCGAGTATTTTCTCTTCTGCTTCAGTCTGATCTGACAGCATATTCAATGCTTGATCACTATGGCTAGCAAAAATAACGTGGTCATATATCTCGCATACCCCATTTGATGTCACTGCGACTTTTCCATGTGTTCGTTTCACAGAGGTGACAGGGCTGGACAACCGAATTCGTTCTTCAAAAGGAACAATCAATCGTTTGACATACTCACGGGAGCCGCCAGGAATGACGTACCATTGCGGTCTGTTAGTCACTTCCAATAGTCCATGGTTACGGAAGAATCGAATAAAGAACTCCAGTGGAAACTGCCGCATATCTGATAAAGTCGAAGACCATATCGCGGCCCCCATAGGTAAAATATAGTTTTCACAGAAGTAATTGTTGAAGCGGTGTTTGGTGAGAAAGTCACCGAGGGTTTGCGTTCTGCTTATCTCAGAGGCTAAATCCACCTCTCTCGCTAGACGATTAAATCGCAATATATCGTAGATGAAACGATAGAAAAATGGGTTGAGAAAGTTGCGCTTCTGGGCAAACATAGACAGCAAGTCATGCCCATTATATTCAAGACCATTTAAAGTATTATGAACACTGAAACTCATTTCAGTGGGTTGCCCGACAATACCAATTTCTGCGAGAAGTTTTTCGAAATTCGAATAAGTACGGTCATTGAAAACAATAAAACCAGTATCAATCGCGTATTTACCGCTCTCCACTTCAACATCTACCGTCGCAGTGTGCCCGCCAATATAATCATTTTCTTCATAAAGAGTGATGTCATGCTGCTCATTCAAATAATGCGCGCATGTTAGACCAGAGATCCCACTACCTATAATTGCTATTTTCATGCGGTTTTTCCTGTCATACGTTTCACGGTAGCCAATTGCAGCCTAATGGGTAGCAAGGCAATAAACTTTAAGAACAAACTAAACTTCAGCGGAAAGTGAATTTCCTTTTTCTTCGCTTCTATTCCTTCTCTTATTTTTTCTGATGCAAATTCTGGTGACATTAGCATAGGCATGGCGAAGTCATTTTTGTCCGTTAATGGGGTTTTAACAAATCCCGGACTCACTAAACTGACAGTGACACCTTTACTAGCCAAATCTATAGCTAGCGTATTTGCAATATAAGCTATCGCGGCCTTAGAAGAACCGTAAGCTTCTGCCCTTGGCAATGGAATATAAGAAGCGGTTGAACCTATTATCACGAGGTGAGTATTTGCATTAAAAGATTGTTGCAATGCTTCTATACAATTAAGCAGACCAAATACATTCACTTCGTAGACACGACGAAACAAAGGCACATCTATCTGACCATGGTCGATGTATTCGCAAGTGCCCGCATTTAAAATGATCAGATTAGGTACTTCACTTAACTCTGACATTTTCTCATGAACATCTTGATTGCTGGTAACGTCAAAATTGACGGTCGTAATGTTTTCATTTGCATCAGAAAGCGCCTGCAAACGTTCAGGATTTTGCCCGCAGCCAAATACCGACCAGCCAGTATTCGCGTAGTCAATGGCGAGTTGCTTCCCGATACCGGAGCTGGCTCCTGTTATCAATACCTGCTTATTTGTGCTCATGATTACAGTCTCGCTTTTATTTTGCGGACGACAGATCCTAACAAAGGAATTCCTTCATAAAGCATTTGCCCCATGTCGAAGTAATCCCGGTGGTGGATCACTTTGCCCTCTGCAAATACTAATCTCGAACAGCCATTAACCAAGCGGCTTTTACCTGACTGTAAGCGTGGATGCTGGAAGGTCATTACCCACTGTACGTATGCGATATCGCCTTGGCATACCTGCTCAGTAATATTGAAACTGCAGTAGTCCACCGCATCGAATAAACGCGCTAAATAATCTGAAAGCTCTCCCCAACCTTCTACACGGTGAGCGGGGTCTTCAAATACAATATCGTCGTGATATATATCTTTTAATTCAGACAAATCTTGCTTATCCAGATTTTGATAAGCTGCAACGAACTTGTCTGCTAACGCAATATTTTGCCCATCCATATGATCTCCCGAACGCTTAAGGCCGCTGCACCTGATAGCAAAGATGCAATCACATTTCCTTGGCCGTTTTAAAAGCACTGATTGCCTGTAACCTTGCCTGTTTATGATCAACAATTGGCTTTGGATAATTGATGCCATCGCTGCCAGGCCAAAGATGTGGCTGATGGATATATTTATCCGGCACGTCTTTTAACTCATACAACCAAGTACGGATAAATTCTCCTTTTGGATCAAAACGTTCACCCTGTGTTGTCGGATTAAATACCCGAAAATACGGCTGCGCATCAGTCCCAGTTGAAGCAGCCCACTGCCAGCCACCGTTGTTTGATGCAAAGTCTCCATCAACAAGCTGAGACATGAACCATTGCTCTCCAGCCTGCCAGTGAATCAGCAGATCTTTGGTAAGAAAACTCGCTGTTATCATTCTTAATCGATTGTGCATCCACCCTGTTTCTTTCAACTGGCGCATCGCGGCATCTACAATGGGAAAGCCTGTTTTACCCTGCTGCCATGCCGCCAATAGTTCACTCGATGACTGCCAATGGACTTTCTTCGTCCACTGCTGGAAAGGTTGATCCCGGCAAAGATTCGGGTAGGCAACAAGTAAGTGGCGATAAAACTCACGCCAGATAATTTCATTAAGCCAGCTAAAAGCACCACTTTCCGGCTCGTCCAAACACATAGGACTGACTGCAACCAGTACCGCTATGCACTGACGGGGAGACAACATGCCTAGTGCCAAATACGGGGACAAACAACTAGTGCCATCTATAGCCGGAATATCGCGTTGTTGATGGTAGTCCTCAACTTTTTCATAGCAAAAGGTCACTAACCTCTGCCGAATTGTTTCTTCATCTACAGGCCAGGCCATGCTGTCAACAGGCGGATACGTCAAGGCGATGTCACCCAAATTCTCTATATGTAAAGGCTCTTCCATCGGCTTAGGAATTGGTAAAGGAGCCGGCGACAATGAGCGAAACTGTTTTAGCCACTCTTTTCTAAACGGCGTGAATACCTTGAACGCTTCACCTTTTTGCGTTTGTACTTCCCCAGGGGTAATGACGCAGCAATCGTCAAAAATACTGAATTTAATTTTTGATTCAGCAAGTCTGTGCCCGACTTTGTCATCTCGTTGAAGTTCGTTCCACTCATATTGTTTATTACAAAAGACATGCGTTACTGACTTCTCTTTTGCAAAATCAACCAGCAACTCTGCGGTTTGAGCAAAATCTGCAATTTCTTTAAATACAAGTGGAACACCAATATCAGCAAGTTGTTCTCTTAGAATCGATAATCGGCGCCTAATTAAGTCAACCTGTATCGGGGCAACATGATGTTCATGCCATTGCATCGGTGTTGAAACATATAGAGCAATGAGTTGATCGCAGTGTTTAACCGCTTCAAACAAGGCTGTATTGTCTACTACACGTAAGTCAGTCCGGAACCAAACTAACCCTATCTGCTTATGCTGACTCATGCTGCCGCTCCAATAACTCGGGATGGATAGTATTAATGCTGCCCATTGTTACCAACTCTGAATCTGTGCCATCTAATAACATCACGATTTGGCTCAAAATTTCCGGCGGAAGCTTCTTATCACCATCGATGAACAGCTTTTTATCAGGCCAAGAATTCAGCAATGGTGTCAATGGCGCCAATTTGCCTTTTAGCTTCGGTAGCAAGGTGGCACTGTAACCAAGCTCTGAAAGTTCAACCGCTTTTAACCAGAACCGTGAGCTTGGCTCTTCATCAAAACTAATAAGCAGACACGGCTTTTTGTTGCGCTTACGCGAAGCGGAAATCAGAGATAAACATCTTTCTTGAAACACACTTGTCCAAATGACCATTTGAATTTCCAGCAAAGGGTTGTCAGGTTGCTGTATTTCTTTAATCACTGTACTGATAATTTTATTTTCCAATACCTTTACCGGATATTCTTTCATCAGTTGAATAAGCTGCTTATCCAAAGAAATAGCATCAAGTTGAGCCAAAGAAGCCAGGATATTTCCGATCGCTCGTTGGCTCTCATTCTGACTGTCTTCACCGACACTAGGGGAAAGCTTGCCTAACATAGGTTTTACTTTCCCGATAGCGACACCCTTATCAAGCCATTCAACAATTTCTTTGATCTTCGAGATATCTTGCTCAGTGTATAAGCGATGCCCTTTCTCGGTTCTCTTCGGGTTAAGCAAACCATAGCGTCTTTGCCAAGCCCTCAATGTCACTGAGTTCACACCCGTGATCTCAGAGACCTCTTTGATCGCATAATATTTGTTATCAGAGTCCATAACGTAATTTCAAATCTTCTGGGTAAGGGTCAAGGAATGTCTGGAGTTGCAAATACGGATCAGGGTATTCCCGTAAGTAATGCTTAATCAGAGCCAGTGGTGCAAGAATAGGTTGATGCCCTTCTTTGTAGCTCATGATTAATTCAGACAGCTCCTGTTTTTGCTCTTTGGTTAGAGAGCGCTTAAAGTAGCCCTGTAGATGCATCAACACATTGGTTTTGTTTTTCCTTGAAGCACGCTCTTTTATCGCTTCCATAAATTTGATGCGGTACTCCAAATAAAACTCGTCAATATCCCATTCACTGATATGCGCAACCATACCGCCCAACTCTTTATATGCAGCTGGATTGTGTGCCATTAATACCAGTTTGTAACGGGAGTGGAATTTCACAATAGCGTTGGCAGATAGCTGGTCTCGCACTGAATGATAAAAATCATTTAGGGCAAAAATGCGGAAGACGAAATTTTCACGCAATACCGGATCATTTAATCGACCGTCTTCTTCCACCGGTAACCATGGCATTTTTGCCATTAACTCTCTGGTGTAGATGCCAACAGAGCCACCTGGAACGGTGTTATTATTTGGTATGTGTAGTTTTACACGCTCCATACCGCATGTAGGTGATTTTGCGCAAACAACATACCCACACAGATCATCGAACTGAGACACTTTCTTGTGAGCGAATTCCACCATTTTATCGGTGTAATCAATTTCCTGACGCTTGCTTTCCACCAAGCGAATTTCATTGGAAGGTAGTTGTAGTAGGCGGATAACAGGACGAGGTACCTCCATACCGATGCCCATTTCAGGACAGACTGGCTTGAAAGTCAGATACTTAGATAATTCATCGACAATAAATCGATTGAGTTTGTGTCCGCCATCGAATCTTACACGCTCGCCCAAAACGCAAGCACTGATCCCAACTGGAATTTGCATGACTATCCCTACCTTGTACAAAACTAATCTCTTGTACAAGGAAGAATAGTAGATTGGATCAATTATACAAATATTTTTTTTGTACAATTGCAATTAGTCACATAACAGAGACTATCAACACATGGCTATAGCTTATATGAAGGCTATTTGCACACATTCTCTATCCATTGCAGATAGTCGTTGTATCCGGCAGTGATCGGAAGCTGGATGATTTCCGGTGTTTCGTAATCATGGTTGGCAAGGATATCGGCTTCCACCTGTTGATAGAGTTCGGTAGTCGTTTTAATGATGGCCAACTTTTCTTGGTCATTATTCACCTTTCCCTCCCAGTGGTAATAGCTCTCAATAGCTTGAACTTGTATGCAGGCAGCTAGCCGCTTCTCAATTAACGAATGGATGATTGCCTTCCCTACTTTTTCATCAGCGAAGGTTGTCATCACCACGCATTTTTTACTCATCTTTTCGCTTCCAGCTATCAATATTGTAATAAAAACAATAACAAAAAAGGGAGCGACCTGCTCCCTTTTGGTATTAAATGAATGAATTTATGGGCACTTAGAAACCATCAACTGTTCCGGCTCTCCGCTGTCAGAAAACTTGAGACTCCAAACGTACTCACCGGCTTCAGGTAACGTCACAGCAGTGTCTTTACCGTAACCACCTCGCTTAAGCGTCGCAACTTTACCTGGTGTTAGCTCAAGGCCATCAGCAGTAAATTGCGGTGACCAATCTTTACTGGCGTATTGCATTCTAAATGCGCCGGCTTTCTCGTTTACAACCGCTTGGTAGGTGTTATCGCCCACGTAGCTGTAGGCTCGATTCGGCTTGTGCTTCCAACCCGCATCGACAAAGTCACCCACAACATACAGAGTCTTGCCAACAGGGCCTGTGCCTTCAACCACTGGGTTGTCACACTGAGCCATAAAGCCCTCGCCCATTAATGTTGCAGAAGTCGCTGCTACAGCCTTGGTCAACCCCTCTTCTGATGGCTCAACAATTTTCAAGAACTTGGCTTCAAAAGAGGACAAGTTGATTTGATACTCACCGTCAGTAGCCTGGTAAACTTTACCACTAAGCAAATCCACCAGCTGGCCTTCAGAGGCTATATCCTTCGCTTTAAGCACAATAGATTCCGGCTTGGTCGTTGTACTGACCATGTAAAGCAGTGCTTCTTCGTCCGTTTGTTTGTGGTCAACATACACGGTATCGTTGGCAACTATATTGGTTCGCTCTCCTCGGCTTAAAGCTGGGTGAGCAGCCCGCAATGACATCAGCTGTGACACATAATGCTTCAAATCACGCTGATTGGTATTTAGAGAGGCCGTTATACCGTCAATATTGGCACTGGTACGGGCAACATGATCATCACATAGCCCTTGAACAGCACAATCTAACTCGACTTTTTTCGCATAACCTTCAAGCTCATCACCGATTTCTTCACCGTAATACAGAGTGATTGGCCCTGAATATGCCGCTTGGAAAGACAGTGCCGCTTTGTGCCTTGCCCAGTATTCAGGCTGATCTGGTGAGGCAATATCACCACGCTGAAGCAAGTCACCAAAGCGAACCAAATCGTGATTGCCTAGCATCAGGTTCGGCTTGGCGTGTGATGGGTAAAGACTATGAAGGTTCATCCCTTCATCAAGCCATTTTCCTCCCTTGTTGCCAATACTGTTTTCATTGACCGCAAAGGTTTCTACTACGCGATAACGAACCGGAAAATCAAAGGCAGAACAAAGCGCAGGCTCTCCCTCTTTACCGTAACCTGTTTCTTTGATGTAGTTTTCGTTGTTCCAGATTTCCGCAACCATATATCCCAATGGGTTGACTGTTTCACCCTCTGAGTTCACATAGGTCACTGATTTAGAAGCTTCGTCTACACTTGCTCGGATAGCGGCCCATGCATCAGTTGGTACTTGATAAGCTTGGTCTAGGCGCCAGCCATCAATCTTAAGCTCTTCGATCCAGTATGTGGCAACTTCCTGGTAGAACTCGAGGCTTTCTGGGTAGCTGACAGGGTTGTTCTCCCCAACAGGTAGTCGACCTTCAGGCGAAGGCACAACATTACCTTTATGATGACCAAATACGCCATCAAAGAAGACATATAGCCCCTTCTTATGCGCTTTTTCTACCAACTCTTTTGCTTGCTCCATGGTGCCGAAGCGTGGGTCAATGGTAAAATAATTACTGGTGAAATAGCCTGTAGCATCTAGCCTATCGGCCCAGTGATCCTGGCCCTCGACAGGGATTGAATCAAAAATAGGTGTCAGCCATATTGCATTCATTCCCAAGGACTCGATGTAATCCAATGAATCTATAATGCCTTGCAAATCACCTCTATGATGGCTGGTACCATACCCGGTACCGTGCCCAATGCTATCGTCACCACTGACAAAGCTTTCAACCATGATCTGATAAATACGCAAATCATCCGATTGCGCCATCATTGAGGTATCGCACATATAAGCATTTGAATTAACGCCAGCGACTTCAGCAGCATTGTCTGCACTGTTACAGGCAGCGAGCGATGCTGCAATCGCCACAGCAAGGAAAGATCGTAGGTTCCTTTTCACATCGAGTCTCCAAGTTTGTAGTTATGTTTTCCCTATTATTCATAACTTTGTAATCGCCATACCCTCCCCTTTGCTTTGTCTGATAGGCGTAGATGGGGGGCGTAGAAACTTTAGGGGATTTTTTACCAATTCCACCGGTGTCTAAAGAAATACCCATGGAAAAAAACAGCTACAAAATGAGAGGCAAAGCAATTTTTCGCCACCCGCTAACAAGTAATCAGCTCACATACTGTTAGGGGATCCATGTTTTTATGTATTTGAGTGTATGTATTGAAATGTTCGTGAATGAACGCTCAAAATTTGAAATTACCAGCTGGGCGACCCAAAAAGAACAAAATATAGTCACCTATTGCCTGCAAAACCATAATTCTGTCTTTCCAATCAATTACACTGCTAGAATATGCTCAATCAACTTTGCTTAATAATAGGTATCTAACCATGCAACATGACCAATTCGAAACACTGGTTAAATCTCTTTGTGAATTGGACTCTGTTCCCCAAGTTCTTGAAGCACTTAAAGCTAATGAAGATACAGAGATCGCTGAGGCGGCCGCCTCACTAACAGGTCAGTTTAAAGTAGCTGAAATTGAAGGTGAACAGCGCATCTACCATGTGTCGTTAGAAGAAAATGATGAAGGTGAACAAGAAGAGTACGCCGAATGGATCATGAATGTTGGTGAGGATGTGATCAAATTCGTAGCGTGGTTCTTCTTTGATATGTTCGACGTAAAAGCGAAAGATGTTTACCAAGCAGCGGGCCGCACATACCAGCAGCCTAAGCGTAAGTAATCTTTTGGGGCTTCACCGTTTATTTCTGTCAAAGTAAACGGTGAGGCCAGTAATCAATAATATCATTCGCCCAAAAACAATCGCTTGCGGTATTCCCTTGGTGAGCACCCATGATATTGGCGAAAACGGTGGGTAAAGTTAAACGGGTCTTGATAACCCAAACGCTGAGCCACCATACCGATAGTCCACTCTTGGTAGTAAAGTAAATCCACCGCCTTTTCCATTCGCAGTTGAATCAGCCGCTGTTGTGTCGAACAGTTAAAAAGCTGCTTAGTGATCCGATTTAGCTGCTCTGTACTGAGAAAACATTGCTTGGCTATTCCCTTCACCGTCCAGTTAAGATGAAGCTGAGACTCAATGTCATTAAACACACTTTGGACACGTAACACTGAGTTGGAAGGAGCCAAATTGGCACTCCCGAGCATTAAACGAGAAAGTTCGCTGGCAAACAGCTTTCTGTAACTGGCTCGGCCACCTATTTCGCTGTGTAGCAAATTCATTACTGACCATACTTGCTCACAGATATGGGTATGTTCAACACGCTGTCCATTAGCCACCAGCGGTAACCATTTATCACCGGGTTTCAAAAGCACCCAAGCCATCTTCCAGCCCTTTTTATTGTCAGCCAATTCAAAACGAAAGGGGTGCCCTGCTGGCAATATCGTCAGTGTATTGGGCTTAAGATGATACTGGCGTTCCGCAAGGGTTAATAACCCGGCCCCCTCTTGAGTCAACAAAAGAGTATGATTGGTCGTCGCAACCCGCTCTATCTCATAACCCTCAGCCAATTCGGCCAAGCCTGCCATAAAGAAGCCGTTATCGGTCAGCTCAGGCAGATCCGACTGAGTAAGAAAGCGCTCCTTACAAGCTTGAGCCAGATAAACCTCTTCTTTCCAATCTGTTTTGGGCTGAGCCAATGCAAAACCCATGGTGACAGATTCACACAGGTTTTCTGTACTTTCTAACATGTCACTCCATTTTTGTGTTCGTTATAGTTGCCGTCCATTACCAAGCCGATCTATCTCTACAAACCGCTCTACCTTTAATAGGTATGATCCGGAGACTGACGATGACAACAATTAAAAACAATCCAACAGCACTACCACAAGACCTCTTTGCCCGTATCGCAAAGTTGGCCTTTCCCGTTGCCATTCAAAGTGCCCTAGTGGCGATCCTCGCCCTTGCCGATGTATTAATGGTGAGTGACTTTGGCCAGTCAGCCACTGCGGCTGTGGGTATTGCTTCGAAATGGCACTTTGTTGCCATTATGATCATGGCAGGCTTAGCCTCAGCGAATGGCATCCTAGTTTCCCAGTATTGGGGCAAAAAAGACAGTATTCATGCTAAAACAGTAACTCTTCAAGCGATGAAGCTTGGGGCCACCATCATGGTACCAGTCACAATTATTATCACAGTGTTTGCCCCGCAAATCATGCGCCTTCAGACCAATGACCTGGAGGTGATCATGCAAGGCAGCCAATACTTGTGGTACAGCTTCCCTGTTCTGATCCTTACCCACGTGATCATTACGTTGGAATCTAGCCTGCGTGCCAGCGATGATGCCCTGCTGCCACTTATATTTGGTGCCATTACCATTGCGTTGAATATTGCCCTGAATTTCCTACTAATAAAAGGTGGTTTAGGCATACCCGCTATGGGGGTTGCCGGTGCGGCGCTGGCAACAACCATTGCTCGATTCGCACAGGTTTTGATGATGTGTGGTGTACTCGCTTATCGTAAGCATTGGCTGATTGTTAGCCAATCTATCCGTAACCACCAAACATTGTGGATGACGTACCGTAAGCTGGCTATTCCACAATCTTTAAACGCATTGCTCTGGGCTCTTGGCACACTGACCTACCAGATTATCTTTGGTCATATGGGCACCACGGAGCTTGCGGTATTTAGCATGATTGGGCCATTTGAATCACTACTCTACTCCGTGTTCATGGGTATTTCCGTGGCGTGTTCAGTATTGATAGGCCAGTCGCTGGGCCGCGATGAATTTGAAAAAGCCCAAGCAATGACGGTTTTCTTCCTCAAATTCGTGTTGATTATCGGCTTGGGAATGGGCTTGTTCCTTTATCTCAATCACCTGTTCGTGCTTTCTTGGCTCAACCTAAACCAAGAAGATTTAATGCCGTTAGCAAAACCAGCTATGTATGTGATCAGCATTGGTATCACGCTACGAATGCTCAATATGATTATCATCAACGGCATTTTACGCACCGGTGGTGAGAACCTGTTCTGTTTGAGAATGGACTTTATCGCCATGTGGATGATTGGTATTCCATTTACCGCATATGGTGCATTTATCGGGGAGTGGTCATTTGGCTGGGTGTATTTGGCACTGCTAGCGGAAGAGGTAGTAAAACTATCGCTCTGTTTCAACCGTTACTTGAAACGCCGCTGGCTAAATAACTTAACTGTTCAACCGCAACCTGCTAACGCGTAATAGAACCAATACATAAAAAAACTGGCTACGTTAATTTAGCAACGTAGCCAGTTTAGATAGAAACTAAGCCGATTTTATTATGCTGCTGCTCTACCCACTACGAGTGAAAACAGGAAAATTGATATTACGGCTGCTAGTAATTTAAGCTCGCGTTTTTTCATGTGCGCCTCCTTTAACTGGGCTTAGAATCAAACTACGTACCATCATGATGAAAAAGCCTGTCAGCACTAGGTTCAATGCCAATGACAGCATACTGATCGTCACAATAGGTCCACCAAATCCATAACCGATACTGATCATCAACACACCAGCACCAACTTCACCTCGAGGCCACATACCTATAGACAGAGCTAAACGCTCTTTCACAGTCGCCTCGTTGCGGTAACAAAACAGCGGGAACATCTTGCCGATATTCGACACAATGGAAATCATAATGACGTGGAATACAATCTCGCTCATTTCCATTGCAGGCATAGCAGTCGTCACACTTGTATTATCCGTCGGAGCAACAGCGCCAAAAATCTGAGGTAAGCTCAAACCGACCAATACCATGAAGATGCAAGCAACTGCCGTAGACACTTTCACATCTTCAGCCGATTCATGCTGCGATTTCATCATACAACCTAAGACAAAGGCCGGGAGAAGTACCTCAAAGTGAATATCCGTAGAGATATAGAACAGCTCACACAGGCCTGCAATCAAAACTGAATAAGCCACAATCGAACTTGCCGAAGCTGGTATATTCCACTTGTGTAGGTATTTGTAACCCATTACCAGCAGCACAAGCATGACTATTAAGGTTAAGCCCAGCGCTGGTCGCCAACCGACAACCAAAATAGTTAATGGGATCATCAGCAGTACGGTATCTAGATCATCAAAAATGGCTAACACCCTTGCCTTTTTGAACATCCAAGTCGCACCAAGACCTGCCGCAGCGAGCATCGCAAACAAGACTCCGGCTGAAGTAGGTGCTGCAAAACGGCCAATTACCAGTGTCTCTTTCCAAGCATCAGCATTGAACCAGAGCTCACTCGGCATCAGTACAAAAATAAAATAGAGAACGACAGCGATCCAAGGGAATGTCGCAGTGGTCATCGCTACGACATAGTCCCAGCCATATTGCTTTAAATTGTCTTTATCTATATCGAATTCACGCCCGACGTTGATCATGATGTAAGCCAATGCCGACATCGTTACAACCATCAGTACTGGCTGCAAGGCACTATAGCCTTGGAAATACAGTGGGAGCAATTGTGATAAGAACAAGCCAATCAAAAGTAGGATTGAATAGAGTATGACTTTTTTCACATTGAAACCTTATTAAGAGTAATCTTCATTCTACAAACGTCTGTTTTTTTGTTTTCTTGAGTGTGAATATATTGATTAAACTTATTACAGTGTTTTATTTAGCGTATAAAAAAGTATGTATCTGTAATGGAAATTACTTTTTTATAAATAACATCAAAAAATATTAAGCAAACATTTATTTTTCTTACAAATTGAAATAAATGGGGAGGGAATTTAAATCGGATATGTGAGATTAATCAATTAATAAGGTATGTTTTAATTTCGAATTGATAATACCCTTAACTCGGGTTTTTCTTCAAGTCTTTTCTGTCTAACCGATATAAGAAAACACTAAGCGACAAATTCAAAAGGAGATTTACACTTATCGATAATTGCAAAATAGATTTACGTATTGAAACCCATTCCTAACGCCTTGTGGCACAAATATTTTTTACTTCACGACAATCTATCACTCCCCCTTCACGGCGAGGTAAAACCCAACGTCTGCAACATGTGTTTCAATATCATAACTATGATACAACTCGAAACATGGTCGCTCATCGAGCTCGAAGCCAGCGTTTTTGACGTCATTTTCAATCTCTTTCCAATACATTGGATAATCTTCTTTATGCCTGACGATTTCTCTTCGGGTGCAGTATTTCCCCGCAGCTAGGGTTTGTATAGCAACATCACCACTTGCTACAGTGCCGGCAGGTACAGTCAAACATATATCTGTCCGGCATTGAGCAGGCGCTATTTTGTCTGGATCATCGTGGTAAATAAACAAACACTGTCCGCCTTGCAACTTTTGCTCCCCTGCCCAGCGGTATAACTGCTCAACAGCAGGTTCATAATTTTCACCATAGGGCCCAGTCACTCTCAGATAAGCTAAGCAAGTTTCACCAATGTGTACGCTTTTCATGTCATTACCCAAACAACGAACTAGTATTAGTGATGTAATGTTCAAACCGCTAAGGTCATTAGTAAGGTTAGCCTATGTTTGAGTGGCTCAAAAATATCTTTAATCCTGCACAACCAGACAAAGACAATATCGTTGAACAACACAGCCCTGATGATGAGGATGGCAGTGAACGATATGCCAAAGGTAGTCCAGGAGAAGACAGCCCCTACGACGGAAACCATGATGGTGGAGACGATGGCGGAGACTAAAAGGTAACTCGGCTTGACATACATCAAGCCGAGTTTAAATATTCGCCAGACTTTTTGCCCATTATCTACAATTGTATTGATGATTAAGCAATCTGTCGGAGGCAATTATGAGCTTGGTACCTCGTGATTCTTGGTTCGACTTTTCGCAGATGTTCGATCATGCCTTTCCTACACTAAGGCACAGACTTGATACTGATGTTTATTCACCAAGAATCGATATCATTGAAAAAGACAATGCGTTTGAAATCAGCGCTGATCTTCCCGGTGTTAATAAGAGTGATATTTCTGTCCAACTATCCAATGGTTCTTTGACCATAGAAGCTGTCACTAAGAAAGATGATCTAGAAGAAAAAGATGGAAAAGTGATCCGCAAAGAACGTTATGAAGGTAGGCTGATGCGAAGTTTTTATCTTGGCCACAATATCCAACAAGAAGACGTTCATGCTAGCTTCAATGATGGGGTACTCACCATACAAGTACCAAAAGTTGAAGGGGCTTCACCCAATAGCACCAATGTGGAAATCAATTGATTCAATACGACAAGCAACACAAGAGGCTAGCTAACTAGCCTCTTTTTGCATCTGCTTACAAATGAGCATGAAACCAACCGTACTTCGCTTTATAATACCCCTTTTATTTCTTCGTTTTGCTGCTCTTTAGTCATGGCCAAATCAAAACCTGTCGTTAGCATTGAGACCTATGGTATCCATTCAACCTGGGATGCCGAGTCCAAACACTTACCCAAAATCCAGACCTTTACCACCGATGTGCCAGCAGAAATAGACATCGAGTTCGGGTTTACTGTCAATATTAAGAAAGCCCGTGGCGAGAAGATCCGCTATTGTATTTACCATCCAGGTATCACCGACGAAGATGGTGATGAGCTAGAGCCATTTGATGGAGAATTGCATGTTCGCACCAACGATTGGGATTTCTACCTCGGTGACACCATTTGGGAGCCTATTTCCAATAAAATCGGCAAATGGCGCATGACGATTGAACTTGGTGGTAAGGTGGTAGCAGAAAAAAATTTCAACCTTTATGCCAAAGATGAAGCTGAGTTCTGGAAAAAACGTGGCTACTAGAAAAACAGAACACAATATAAACACTTATTTGCTAGGTTAGTAATGTATACACAACATCCCGCTGATACGGTCATTGTTCTCGACTTTGAGACAACAGGCCTTTCACCCAACATGGGCGATCGTGCCATCGAAATCGGTGCAGTAAAAATTCAAAATGGCATTGTTATTGACCAGTTTCAGCAACTGATGAATCCTGGTTTCCGTGTTAGCAGCTTCATTGAAGGTTACACGGGCATCACCAATAAAATGCTAGAGTCGGCACCGAGCTGCCATGCGGTTATGGACGAATTTGCTGATTTTATCCAGGGCTATAACCTCATTGCCCATAACGCTTCATTTGATCAACGTTTCCTTGATGCCGAACTGGGTATGCTTAATCGCCAATATAGCGGTGACTTTGTCTGCTCCATGCTATTGGCGCGCCGACTATACCAAGAAGCCCCGAATCACAAATTAGGGACTCTCGTTAACGAACTCAATATTCCCAACGACGGTACCTTCCACCGGGCTTTAGCGGATGCCGAAATTACGGCAAGACTGTGGTTGCGATTAGTCAATGTAGTAAAAGATAAAACCAATTTACCATCGATCTCTTTCGATGTGATGCGCAAGTTGAGCAAAACAAGCAAAGCGTCAGTACCAGCGCTAATTAGGAAAATTGCCGCCTGATCCTGACTTATCTTATAGCCCAAGCGTTATGCTTGGGCACATCTGTAACACTGACGACAAATGGTGGGCTATAGCAATTTAGCTTGCAGCCACTCAGAAATATCCTTGATTTGCGGGTAACATACCTGGTGCTCCATCGGGTATTCACGCCAATTTGGTGAAAACCCAAGCCCCTCAAGGGCACCTAGGGCATCCCTCCCCATTGCGGGCAACACAACTGGGTCATAACTGCCATGCATGATTTCTATTTCTAGCTGCTTATTGGCACAGCTTACTTCAATATCTTCCGCGGTAGGGAAATAGGTAGAGAGAGCGAGAAGCCCAGCCAATGGCTGCGGGTAAGTTAATGCGACTTGATAGGCAACCGCACCACCTTGGGAGAAACCTGCTAGCAATACCCGCTCGCTAGGAATACCACTGGCTATTTCATGATCCACCAGCTTTGTTACCGCATCAGCCGAATCGAGCAACTGCTGCGTATTGAGTTTCCTCCCTGCTCCCATCTCTAGAATGTCATACCAAGCCGGCATGACCATACCACCGTTAATCGTGACCGGAATTGAAGGCGAATGAGGGAAAATAAATCGAATAGGAGCGCCTTCAGGAAGCTTGAGCTCAGGGAGTATGGCCTCGAAGTCGTGACCATTGGCACCCAACCCATGAAGCCAGATAACACTCGCTGTTGGCGTAATTTCAGGCTCGACAATCACGGAAGATAAAGTTTGGGTCATTGAATTAGCATCCTGCATTTGATGGTGTTAGAGCTCTAATATACCTGTAGGGTGCACGTGAAATAAAGCCACTCATGCTTTCGAGAAATTGATACTTATCTCTTGAACTAGAATGGCAAGTGATTCGTTATTCGGGCACAACCCGCGCGGTACGGCCATCGACATTAACCCTGACTCGTTGCCCGACCGTGAACATCATATTGGGGTTTGCTTCTTGCACGATAGCTATAGTCTCCCCGGTGTCATCCATCTTAATCGTTAAGTTGACACCATTACGGCGGGTCACCCCTTCTGCTGCTTTACTACCAGCATAACCACCAAGTACACCACCACCAATAGCCGCGATATCAGAGCCGGAGCCGCCACCAATTTTTGAACCAAGAATACCACCTACGGCAGCACCCGCTATAGCACCAACAGCTTGACCTTCGCCTTCAATGGTAACGGGTTCAGTCTTCATCACAACACCATATCGCACCTGCTGAATTGTACGAGTATCTGCAACTCCATAGGAGTCACCATAAGGGTTACTCGAACACCCTGTTATTCCTATCCCTAGTAGGCCTAACAACAGCACAACCGGATAAAAAAGCTTATTCATGCCGACACCTTTTTGTTACGTAGGATCCTGCCTTAAGTATAGCGTTAGCTTTACAAGGCTCTAGCAAGGTATTCTGAACAAATATCCCGCAACTAAAAGCAATCCGGCACCAGCATTGTAAAAATCAATTGCATTTTTTTACTAACGCTATAACTTGTTTGCACTCATCAGATATAAAGCCCTCAAATACTTTGGCTTAGATACAAGAAATGAAACATTCACTTTCACTCCCCAAGTTCATTATGCTGATCTTCGGGTTATCGCTTGTATCCCTATCAACTTATATAAGTTTCTTATTTCAGTCTGGATTTGAGCACAACCGTTACCACCTAACCGTTGTGGTTGAGGCCTCTGAACAACGGCTAGAGGATGATGAAGAGTGGTATCTCTCTTCACTACATAAGCACGAGCCCATTGGTTGGATAACCATTAGCTCCCCGCCTACGTCACAACGGCACCTCGAGCTTTCCCAGCAAACAGTACCTGTTGATTACTGGTGGCAAGCATCCGAGAGACGACTTCTGGTCAAGCAATGGATAATGATTGCAATGGCTGTCGTCGCCATACCCTTGTGTGCTTACACGCTAGTAAAAACCAAACACCGCTTGGGCGGCTGGAAAGAAGCTAATCTCCAGTTCCGCACTATTGTTGAGCATCACTAACCAATCGAAACAACAACATAGATGTTTTTCGGCCTTAAAATGCCAGCGTGCGCAATACATATTGCGCAGATTGTTATTGCTTACGATTCAAGAAATTATGCTTAATTACAGACCAAGAATTGATTATCCATTGCTGATCGCCATCAGCATCCTGATTTTACTCGGCTCCCTCACAGTATGGAGTGCCAGTGGCTTTAGCGAGCCGATGCTCGAACGCCACCTTATTCGTGCTTTGATCGCACTGTTTTGTTTGGTGGTGATGTCTGCTATTCCGCCGATCAAATACCAACATGCCGCCCCTTATCTTTATGGCTTAGCCATTGTGTTGTTGCTGGGGGTTATCGTCATGGGCGATAGCACTAATGGCTCGCAGCGTTGGCTGGCTATTGGCCCTATCCGCTTCCAACCGTCAGAGTTGGTTAAAGTTGCCATTCCTATGATGGTGGCCTGGCTCTTGGTGGTTGATGCCGGCCGTCCTGACCTAAAAAAAATCGGTCTTTGTTTATTGGTAACGGGTATACCGGCAGGCCTGATCTTTATCCAACCGGATCTTGATGGTGCCATCTTCACCATCATCTATGCCTTGTTCGTTCTGTATTTCGCAGGTATGAGCTGGAAAATCATTGGTTCATTCCTTGGTGGTATCGCCACAGCGGTTCCTCTGCTGTGGTTCTTCGTGATGGAGGCTTATCAGAAAAAACGCGTTACCCAGTTCCTTGATCCGGAGTCAGATCCGCTTGGTGCCGGTTATCAAATCATTCAATCATTGATTGCCATTGGTTCAGGGGGAATTAAAGGCAAGGGTTGGACCAATGCCACGCAGGGACATCTTGGCTTTATCCCAGAGAGCCATACTGACTTTATCTTCTCGACCTATGCCGAGGAGTGGGGGTTTATCGGTAGCCTGATACTACTGGGGTTGTACTTGTTTATTACGGGCCGAGTGATTTGGTTGGCCTGTCAGTGTGAATCGCCATTCAACCGATTGGTCAGCGGTGCATTATCACTAAGTTTCTTCTTGTATGCGTTTATCAACATGGGCATGGTCAGTGGTGTGTTGCCGGTAATGGGCAGCCCTCTCCCCTTCTTCAGCTACGGCGGTACCGCGATGATCACGCAAGGTGTGTGCTTCGGTATCATTATGTCGTTGTGTCTATATAAGCCGTACAAGAGTAAATAACGCTAAGATTCATTATCTATGCGAGGCCAGTAGGATCAAATTTCAAAAACGCATTAATACACCCATGTAGCCCCGGCTCTGGAACGCCAGCCCGGGGCATCCATGGTGGGTAGGATTTTAAATTTAACCCTACTGCTCTCTATATCTCACCTGTCACTGAAACTGCTTACTTCACAAAATACATATCCTTGGCGTAGATGTTGCCCTTAGGATTATTGATAGGGAAGCCTTTCAAATCCGCTTTAACCAAACGGGTATGGTTATAGTGGTATAGCGGGATCACAGGTGCGGCCTCATTGAGGATCTCTTCTGCCTGATGGTACAAATCATAACGCTCGCTTTGGTCTGATGCCGAAGCTGCCTTAGCAAGCAGATCATCAAATTTACTGTCACAGAAACCGGTCTCGTTGCTCACATGGCCACATTGGAAACTGCCTAGTACTGATGATGGTTCAGCAAAGTCCCCAAATGCATAGGAGCGTGCGACAGTAAAGTCACCTGCTGTCTTGGCCGACAAGTACGCGTTCCACTCCATATTGTCCAGCTGAACATTCACGCCCAGCGGTTTCCACATTGAAGCAATAGCCAACGCAATTTTCTTGTGATTCTCACTGGTGTTATAGGTCAGCTTAATTGAAAGCGGCTTATCCGGCCCATATCCTGCCTCTGCTAACAGAGCTTTGGCTTGCTCAAGGCGCTGTTTGCCATCTGTCGCTTTAAATGAAGGCACAGCCCCTTCATAGCCAGCAATAATGTCCGGCACGACAGAATAGGCTGCGGGTTCACCTTGGCCGGTGATTTTATCAACCAATATTTCACGGTCGATAACCATGCTAAGGGCACGGCGTACATCAGCATTATCGAAAGGAGCAACTCGGGTATTGAATGCATAGACATAGGAGCCGAGCAAACGAAGAGCCTGAATCTGTTCCGGGCTTTCTTTGATGAGCTTTTGGTAGTATTCCAATTGAACACGGTTGGTCATATGGATTTCACCGGCTTGATATCGGGTAAGCTCGGCATTTTGTGACGACAGCGCAAGGTAAGTCACTCCTTCAATCACCGTTTTGTCATTCGCTCGGTATTGCCCATTTCTAACCACATCGACTTTTTCATTCGGTACCCACTGCTTCAGTGTATAAGCACCATTTGACACAAAGTTCTCCGCGCGGGTCCAGCTATCACCATGCTTCTCAACTATTGACTGCGGCACCGGAAAGAAAGTTTTGATACTCATCATGCTGATGAAATACGGAGTCGGACGAGTCAGTGATACCACTAAGGTTCGCTCGTCTTTAGCCTTTACACCCAACTCAGATGACGGTTTATCGCCAGCAATAATCTCATCGGCATTGACTACATTCGCAGTCTGGAAATTAAAACCCGTCGAGTTGCCCGTCTTGCTATCGACCGCCCGCTGCCAGGCATAGACAAAATCTTGAGCCGTCAATGGCGAGCCATCTGACCATTTCAAGCCATCGCGTAAAACAAACGTCACCGTTTTACCGTCTTCAGATGTCGACCATGATTCTGCCTGACCCGGAATGGTTTCACCTTTTAGGTTCTCGATCACCAAGCCTTCAAAAAGATCATTGACGATCACATCGCCCGGACTGCCTGAACCGACAAAGCCAGGATCGACAGTATCTGGCTCTGCGCCATTGGCTCTGACCAAATACTGGTTTTTAGCGAACTCTACACCTGCTGGCACCTCAGCAGCAATCAGATTAAAAGCGGGAAAAGCAAGTGCAGCACTGATCGCTGCGGAAAGAACGTATTTTTTCACTACTACTAAGTCCTTTTTATATTGATACATAGCCAAGTACATAGATGTAACTGATGAGGCTAATGACTTCCTTTTGTCAGAATGACCTACAAATAGAACGCTATATTGTCCTTCAGATCAATAAGCCAAACTAACATATTGCTCAACTCAGAATATTTGTTCGCCGTTTTAACTTACTACAGTAAAGCATATTGACAAGCATGAAGTTGTTAGCATTGTCCTCTTAATTTGACCATTTAACTTCAGTAATTCAACAGAATACCAATTTTCTGTGATGTTTCTCAGTAAACAGCTGAAGCATTTGCCATACTTTCGAATTGTTCTGTCATTAATCAAGGAAGAAACAGCAATATGAAAGACGAAACGATCTCCATACACAGTGGCTATGAAACCTGCCCGACGACGAAGTCTGTCGCTACACCGATTTACCAGACTGTTGCCTATGAATTTGATGACGCTCAGCATGGTGCTGATCTCTTTAACTTGGAAGTACCGGGCAATATCTATACCCGTATTATGAACCCGACCAACGATGTACTAGAAAAGCGGATGGCTGCGTTGGAAGGTGGTATTGCGGGATTAGCCGTCAGTGCAGGAAGTGCAGCTATCAACTATGCTGTCCAAACCTTGGCCGAAGCGGGTGATAACATTATCTCAACTCCTCAGCTTTATGGTGGGACTTACACCTTGTTCGCCCATATGTTACCTAAACAAGGTATTGAAGTTCGCTTTGCACCAGATGACAAACCTGAGAGCCTGGCGGCCCTAATCGATGACAACACCAAAGCGGTTTACTGTGAGAGTATCGGTAACCCAGCAGGGAATATTGTCGATTTGGAAAAAATCGCAGAGCTTGCCCATCAGCAAGGTGTACCCGTTATTGTCGATAACACAGTCGCGACGCCTGCTCTATGTAAACCTATTGAGTTTGGCGCGGATATCGTGGTTCACTCGCTAACCAAATACGTAGGAGGTCATGGTACAACCCTTGGCGGTATGATCATTGACTCCGGTAAATTCCCTTGGGCTAAATTCAAAGATCGCTTCCCTGTCTTCAACCAGCCAGAAGCCTCTTACCATGGTGTCGTATATACCGAGGCATTTGGCGAAGCCGCTTTCATCGGCCGCGCCCGTACTGTACCTCTGCGCAACACGGGCTCAGCACTGTCACCGATGAATGCCTTTATGTTGCTGCAAGGGCTTGAAACACTCCCGCTTCGCATGGAACGCCATACCGAGAATGCGCTTAAGGTTGCTGAATATCTGAAACAGCATGAAAAGGTGAGCTGGGTGAGCTATGCCGGTTTGTCTGATTCACCTTACTACCCACTGGCTGAGAAGTACATGAAAGGCAAACCTTCAGCAATTCTCTCCTTCGGATTGAAAGATGGCTATGATGCTGGCGTCCGTTTCTACGATGCACTGAAAATCTTCAAGCGCTTGGTCAACATAGGGGATGCTAAATCACTCGCTTGTCACCCCGCTTCAACCACTCACAGGCAGTTGAGTGAAAGCGAACAAGCTCAAGCGGGGGTCAGCCCAGAGATGATTCGCCTTTCCGTCGGTATCGAACACATCGACGATATCATTGAAGACTTGGAACAAGCGTTGAACGCATAACATCCAATCAAGTTCGGTGTATAAGGGCTAAACTGCAATTTCCGTTTTGTTTTTGCATGTTTAGCCCTATTCTATTTATAGGATTACCGAATATTTGGATAGCAATTTGCCGTATTTAACCGATAACGCTCAACCCGACAATACTATCAAAATAGCGACTTTCAATTTATGTAATTACCTCGCCCCGCCCGACGCTTTCTACGACTTCGAAAATATCTATTCGCAAGAGCAATGGGATAGAAAACAAACTTGGATCCGCACTTACTTAGAAGATCATCAACCTGACGTGGTTGGGTTTCAGGAAGTCTTTTCTTCACCCTCTCTACAGCAACTGACAAAAGAGTCTGGTTATGCTTATTTTACTGTTATCGATGAGCCAAACGTGGTCGACGACTATATCTACGATAGCCCGGTGGTCGCCATTGCCTCACGCTTTCCGATCACAGGCTTCAGCGCTGTTCCAGAAGACGCCAATCTCAATGGCCCGCTAGGGATCAGTGACAGCTTTTCTTTCAGCCGCAAACCGCTCAGAGCAACGATACAACTACCTCAGCTAGGAGAATGCGACTTCTATGTCGTTCATTTTAAGTCGAAGAGGCCCATTGTTGATGAGGGCTTTCGTCAAATTAATATCGATACAGCTTTTTATTCAGAAATAGCCGCTGACAATTTACGTGCAGAGATCCTTGGCCAGTGGGCTTCAACCCAACAACGAAGCGCGGAAGCTGCCCAGCTCATTAATGCTATCTGGAAACGAAAAATGAAGTCGGGGTTACCTGCCATTTTAATGGGTGATTTCAATGACGAGTTAGAGACCAGTGTATTGCACCATTTACTTGCTGATGGTGGTCGCCAGAAAAATGATGCCTTTTCGAACGCTATTTCCCAACGCTTCCGGCTTCAACAGAGTTGGTCACTGTTTCAGGCCAGCCTGTGCCATCGCGAATTCAGCAAACTTGCTGTTTCAGGTTCTGTTAATGATATTGCTGAGCAAAACGTACCGATCCCTAGTAAACACCCGGCACCATATACCTTTTACTATGGTGCAAAGGGCATGGTGCTTGACTACATCTTATTAAGTGGTGAATTCGACGCGAGCTTCGACGAAAGCCTGGCTGAAGTTTACGATTATCACCTTTACGATAAGCACCTTATCAACCCATCCTATGACATAGATAGCCATAGCACAGACCATGCAGTTGTGATGATTTCACTTCTCATTCGGCAATAAGGCTTTAAACAAAAATGATGACAATTTGGCAATTGGTTTAAAGCCACCCATTTCGATTAATACCGCAACAAAATGTAAGACACGCCTCACAATGACATGCAAATAAATACAATCAACAAGCAATAAAGTGATCAATACTGCAAAAACGAAAACGTTAAACCTTTAGTATTACGCCACTTTATTCATAAAAATCATAAGTTAACATGAAAAAACATCTTTTAGCCTCAACCATTCTTCTCGCCATGAGCGGCCATGCCTTCGCAGCTGACGGCGATATCGTTGATGTCACTATCTTAGGTACATCTGACATTCACGGACATTTCATGGCGTGGGATTACGCCAGTGACAAAGCCAATACCCGCGGCAGCCTGAGCCAAATCGCCACGAAGGTAAAAGAGGTCCGAGGCCAATCTGACAATATCATTCTGGTCGATGCCGGTGATACCATCCAGGGTAACTTCGTTGAAACCTTCAAGGATGAGCCTGTCGATCCTATGATGCTCGGCTTCAATGAAATGAACTACGACGTATGGGTGTTGGGTAACCATGAGTTCGATTTTGGTCTCAAGGTGCTAAACCGCTCGCTTACACAGTTTAAAGGGACTTCTCTGGGCGGTAACATCAAACGCAAAGATGGCAACCCATTCTTACCTGCCCACACAATTATTGAGCGTCAAGGCATTAAGATTGGCGTTATCGGTATGGATACACCGATGACTCAGGTGTTTGCTGAAGGGACAAACCGCCTAGAAGGCATGACATTCACCAACCCTTCGTTGGAAGTGAAAAAAGTCATCAAGCAAATTGACGATAAAGTAGACGCTATCGTGCTTGTTGCACATATGGGTCTTGATAACGAAAACAATATCGAAGCAACCGGTGTCACCGATATCGCCAACGACAACCCAGAGCTGGATGCCATTGTTGCTGGCCACATGCACACCCACATCGATAAGGCCGTGGTCAATGGTGTAATTATCACTGAGCCTGATAAATATGGCCGCGCCCTTTCTCGTATCGATCTTCAGTTCGAAGAGAAAAATGGCCAATACACTTTGGTGAACAAAGACAGCTGTACCTACAAAATTAACGGTATAGATTCTGATGACAAAATGGACGAGCTGTACTCGCCATATCACAAAAGACTTCGCGAGCAAGCTAATCGCGTAGTCGCTGAGCTTACAGGCATCGACCTTGTACCGCAAAATGAGATCAAGGGGATCCCGCAGGTACATATCCAAGACACAGGTATCAGTACTCTATTCCAAGAAGCCAGCATGTATTATGCGCCGAAAGCCAATGTCATTGCCCTTCAGATCGATAATGACAAGGCTGAGCTGAACGTTGGTAAGATCAAGGCTAAAGATATCGCCTATAACTACCAGTATGCAGGTGGCGAGATCACTGTTTATGAAATGACAGGTAAAGATCTAAAAACCTACATGGAATGGTCAGCTGGCTACTTTAACAGCGTCACGCCAGGCGATGTGACCTACAGTTTTAACCCTGATCGCCGTGCATCGAAATACTCAACCAATGACTTCTTTGCCGGTGTTACCTACACCATCGACTTATCCCAGCCACAGGGCCAGCGAATTACTGATCTACAGTTCGCTGATGGTACAGCTGTGACCGATACTACCCCTATCCGCTTAGGCATGAACAGCTACCGTATGGGTCACCTGACAAAAGCTGGCGGCGTATTGGAAGGCAAATCTTTTCCTGTACTATTTGATACCGAAGCTGAATACGGTGAAGAAGACGGCACAATTCGAAATCTGACCATTCGTTACCTGACTGAAGTTAAGCACGGCAAATACGAAGGTAAGCCAATGCAACGTTGGAAGCTTTCAGGCCTTGAAGGTTTTGAAAAGCAGCGTGAAGTCGTCAAGACACTAATAAACGAAGGCAAGATTTCCGTACCAACCAGCAAAGATGGTCGTTACACCAACATCGCTTCAATTAATGTCAAAGATCTAATGTTCAAGTCGCCAAAACAAGCTGCCGAATATATCAAAACACAGCAACAAATGCTTAAAGGTGATGTCAGCAAACATAAGGCGAAAGAAATTGAGCGAAATATCGTGATTGCTCAAGCACTGAATAATGTTTAGCAGTAAGGCTATTTCATTTAGAACTGCCACTCTGGCAGCATAACCACAACCTCAATTACAGCTCCTCACTCGAGGGGCTTTATTTTTTCATGGACAGAATCCGTCCTCAGCACTACATTTGACTAATTAACTGTACACCCAGTAACTTGGGTATATGTAACTGCATGGTTTAATTAATCAAAGCTCACAACTTTAAAATGTCTGATAAGGAAGTCAAATGTCGAAAAAAGTTTACTGTATTGCCCAATTCCAACCTAAAGCTGGCCGTGAACAAGAGTTATTTGTTGCCCTCCAAGCTTTAGAGCCAAACACGCTAAGAGAAGATGGCTGTCTGCAATATATCGTCACGCGACAGATCAAAAGCCCGTTTGCCGAGGGGAACTCTATGTCTATTGCGTTCAATGAAATATGGTCAGATATGGCTGCATTTGAGGCGCATTGTAAGAGAAACGAGATCCAAGCTTTCTTTGCTACCCATTGTGAGGCTGAAACAGGTGCAGCCAAAGAGTGGAATGTGTGTATTTACACTGATGAGCCTGAAAACTTTGACGCGCCGCAGAAAGTTTCTTAATGCAGATGCTTTCTTAAATCGGCTCAGATAAAGATGAAAGCTCTTATCTAATTGCCGGAAGCGCAAACTTGCGAACCCTTCCGGCAGTTCTCGAAGCTACGCTTACTTAAAGTGTCCCAAATTACGTAAAAGATTTATGTCAGAGCATCAACAACCGGCCGTGCCATCACGCTTTACATTAGCAATCGTTTTATTTGAAGGGTTTGATTTACTTCAGGTATCGGCTGCTATTGCACTGTTTCATGGATTACCCGAGAAGTTTGATATTCTGCTGACCTCAGAAAACAGCGAGGCGGTGGCCAGCCAGCAAGGTATCGCATTAAATGCTGATTTAAGCTACCAGGCATTAATGGCCTATGACATTCTCTTCATTCCCGGCGGCTCCGGCGTCGAAAGTGCCCTTCTAAACGAGAACCTAATTCATTGGCTTACTAAACAAAATCGACATGACACCCTCATTTGCTCGTCATGTTTAGGGGCTGTGTTACTCGCTCAGGCAGGGCTACTTGAGAATCACTCTGCGACCACCAATAAACAACACTATCATTGGGCAACGACATTTGGAAACCAAGTTAAATGGAACCCCGTAGCGCGGTGGACACGTGATAAACGTGTATTTACCTCGTCCGGTAATACTGCCTGTTTAGACATGCTTATCGCTGTGATTGCAGAATTTCTCAACGAAGAAGCCGCGCGCAAGTTAGCAATAAAAATGGAATACCTTTGGATCCATGATCCTGACGATGATCCTTTCGCGCCCCTTCACATCGTCGAATGAAGCTGGTGTGAGGCCCAAGTGAGAAAGTTTAGCAACCTTCATCCCACATGACATGGCATTCTGCCTGTTTAGCCGCTTGTAGCATTTCTATCAGTGGCGTTGCACGAGTATGGAGACTTACTACCGGCTCCATGTCTAAATCAGCGACATCATCCACATCAACAGCTTCTTCATCGGCAGATTGCAACTCTAAATGACGCAATCTTTGGGTTTCTGCAGTGAGTTTTGCAAGCGCATCATCAATATCCTGTGGGTCAATGGCTCCTGGGATGTTCTCGCAATGCCCCATAAACTTAAGAAATTGTTTAGCGACATCACCAAACATAACGACATTTGCGTGAACCTTGCATTTAAACGTCACCAACATTATTCATTCCTCCTCTTATCTCTACGGGCATAATGGTAGCCCGCTATCCCACCCGAAATAGCACCGAATAAATGGCTTTCATAACTTATCCACTCTTGAGTGGGTAAAAAACCCCAAACCATTGAGCCATAAAAAAACATCACCAAAACGGCGATAGCAATCGACTTAACACTACGATACATAATTGCGTACATCAGCAAATACGCCCATAGTCCATAGATAATCCCACTCAAACCTATGTGGTAATGCATTCGACCGAACAACCAGACACCCAAGCCACTGCCTAACCAGCTAATCATAAAAATAGCGATTAACCGTGCCAAACCTGATCGAGATAACAGAAACGCCAAAACAGAAAACGACAGGATATTACTGATCAAATGGCCCCAAGAGCCATGGAGAAATGGGTAAGCAATAATGCCGGTAAACCCACCAAAGTGACGTGGTAATAGGCCAAAATCAGAAAGATAGCCGACAGTGAATACATTGACGACATGCACGACAGTGATGAGCACGACGATTGTCGTAATGAACTTTAACGAGTCTCTGTCTTTCTGATCCAGCTTCATCATCTGCAACCATTAAAATGCATTAGCTTATATACCATCATCACCCATAACGTTTTTTCTACCAAAACGACTGCCTGGGTTTGTAATCTATATCAACTTTCTTACGTTGTCGTTTACCGGCGATATGAAAGTTCTTACCGAGAATCAATCTGATCTGATTCAAGGTTTCAGTGGCTAGCAAGCGACGATCTGAGCTATGCCAACAGCGATTCATTGTTAACTTAATAGCAGCAATAGCATCTGGAGAACCTTTGCAAATCGCTTGACAGATTGATTGAGCATACTGCATAGGATCTTCAACGACTTCGGTCACCAAGTTCAACTTGTTCGCTTCATCAGCTTGTAAGATTTCCCCAGTCATAGTCAATCGCATGGCTGCATCTCTTGGCATCACTTCACGTAAGGACATCAACCCTGCCATATCTGGCATTAACCCCCAACGGATCTCCATAATTGACAACTCTGCATCTGGCGAAGCGATACGAAAATCCGCTCCCAACACTATTTGCATACCCCCGCCCCAACATTTGCCTTCTATAACAGCAATGACAGGGCAAGGGATCTTACGCCAATTTCGCGATACACGTTGTGCCATATTGGCATTGCCAGGCAACCATTTCGCAAGTAATGAAAGTGCATTAGAACGTGAGGTCACCACACTTTTCACATCGAGCCCACTACTGAAATTGCCGCCCGCACCTTTAACAATCACTGCCCGCACATCCTTGCGCTTACGTAGCTGGTTACTTACTTTGTCTAGCTCTTTGAATAAAGACATATCCAGTGCATTACATTTATCTGGCCTGTTAAGCACAACAGTAACGACACCATCCTCTTCTTCAACTAGCAATCTGGTCCATGACATAGTCGCCCTCTCCATTCTGGTCTGTCCAGTTACACCATGAACATTAACACAAAATCAACAAAGCACCGCATTGAGTCTTCATCTTTGTGGCGGTTCAAATCCTTTTTTTTCAGCATAGAGTCGCCATTCAGAAGACGTCGAAGAAGATATAGGTTCAATAGTCTCAACACTTACTGCTACATCACCACCAGTACAGGTTGTCCCTGTTGGCTCAATTGAAGCTCTGAATAACGGATAGGAATGACTACCTGAGATACACCAATCTACATCCATTTCCCCTCCCTTGCTGTCACAGACATCAGCGATAAAGTGCTGGAACTCATCTATTGAGCCTTTCCCCTTGTCCAAACACCAAAGGCGGTTGTAATAGATGTACCCGTCACGAGGGTGATAAACCTTACTGGGAAAAAGTGAGGTAAAATCCCATCCGCCACCACGTGTTGCATTCACGTACTGCGCCGATAAACTGGCAATGTCTTTATTTTCATCGATCACAGGCTTTGAGTAATGTTGGCTAGTACAGGCACTTACTAAAACACAGCTAAATAATGCCAAACCTGCTTTCCCCATATCCGCACCTTCATGTTAACTACTGCATCCGACTCCCTCAGAAATGAGGCGTTTAATGTCAGAGGGTTACGCATTAATGCCACTTCATTAAGCATAGTGAGGATTTATCTTTCCCTCTAACCCATTTGCAACACTAAGCACTAAGTCTTTTGAGACCCTTCTTGGACTACGCAGTAATAGATGCATCTCCTCCCAGTATCAGCAAGCAATGAGCAAATACCCCTTGCTAAGCTATGCTTTTATGAGAACAAGCCCAAAGTGTGATGTGAGCCAGATATGTACTTAGAACCTCATTCGAGACTATTAATCGCTGATACTGCCGAGGTATTGGACGCTTTTTTAGACAATGGATTGCATAAGGAATATGAGATTTACTGTCAATTTCCTCACAGCTTGCATTTACAAGAAAAGCTGAAAAATGAATCGCCCATTTCTGTTGAGTTTAATGACGGCTTTATTATCAGCGAAGACGCGTTGTGAGATTTATACACACCTGCATCTAATACTTATAGGTGAAAGTATGGCTAAGCAATTAATATTACTGTTTTTTATATTAATTAATATCGGTTGTACTAAGGATGTTGTTACTGACTTTAATAGTGCAGTGAACTACAACAATTACAAAACCTATGAGTTTGCGACCTTCTCTACTACCCAAGCCACCACGCTCGATGGAAAAAGAATTGAAGATGCCATTGCTACACAACTTTATACTAAAGGGTTAACGGGTGTGAATGATAATGCTGACTTATTAGTTAGGCATTCCATCGTCGAACAAAGTGATTTTCAAACCTACGGTACATCATTTGGATTTGGATACAGGCATCGAAGTGTTGGTGTTGCTTATTCCACACCAACACAGATTAGAGAATATCGGTACGGTAAAATAATTGTGGAGCTCATTGACACCGAAACCAATAATGTTATTTGGCGTTCGACGTCGCAACGAAGACTTACCGAAACAATGACTCCCTCATCTCGAAAATCATTCATTGATAACCAAATCAATGAAATGTTTAAAGAATACCCCCCGCAATAATAACCACAAATTTTAAAGCTTAATTAAAAATTTCACCCATCCATTCCCTTCCTTATTCAACATAATAAAGCAGCTAGTTAAGAAGTTGAAGAACCTGCTAGTCACTATTACTAAAACGAAACAACCATGTTGTAATAATTCTTATCATCTACCACGCCTCTTCCTTGAGATGTAGACACTAAAAATATTTATATGCAACATATGAAAGAAATTATAATAAGTCTCTCATTTATGCAAAAAGCCAGCAGGACTATCCCTACTGGCCTTACTTTATAGATTCAAATTGATTTGACTGAAATTACTTCTCGCGGCGCTTCTTCACATCTTCCGCAAGTTGACGTAGTACTTTCTCTGTGTCGCCAAAACCAATACAAGCATCTGTGATACTTTGACCGTAAGTGGGCTCCTGGCCTTCTACGATATCCTGGCGGCCTTCTACAAGGTGACTTTCGATCATCACACCAAAGATAGCTTTATTACCTTCAGCGATCTGGCTACCTACATCTTCAGAAACCAGTAACTGGCGCTGGAACTGCTTTAGGCTGTTTGCGTGGCTGAAGTCGATCATCACCTTCTGGCGCAAACCGGCTTTCTCAAGCTGATCAGTAATCGAGTTAACATGCTCTTTACTGTAGTTAGGCTCTTTACCGCCACGTAGAATGATGTGACAGTCTTCATTACCGGCAGTCGATACAATCGCAGAGTGACCATACTTAGTGACTGATAGGAAATGGTGCGGAGCACTCGCTGAACCAATCGCATCGGTTGCGATCTTGATGTTGCCATCGGTACCGTTCTTGAAGCCTACCGGACAAGATAGGCCCGAAGCCAGTTCACGGTGAACCTGTGATTCTGTGGTACGTGCACCGATTGCACCCCAGCTGATCAAATCACCCATGTACTGCGGCGTGATCATATCAAGGAACTCACCTGCTGTCGGTACACCCATATCAGTTAGGTCAAGCAGAAGCTTACGGCCCATGCGTAGACCATCATTTAGCTTAAAGCTGTTATCCATGTACGGGTCATTAATCAGACCTTTCCAGCCAACAGTTGTACGTGGCTTTTCGAAGTAAACTCGCATAACGACTTCTAGCTCGCCTTTTAGCTCTTCACGCAGCGCTTTTAGCTTCTGGCCGTACTCCAAAGCAGCTTTGGTATCGTGAATAGAACATGGGCCAACGATTACCAGCAGGCGATCATCTTCGTCGTTGAGAATATTGTGAATTGATTGACGAGCTTGATATACCGTTTCAGACGCATTTTCTGTTGCAGGGAAACGCTCCAGTACCGCGACAGGAGGGAGAAGTTCTTTTATTTCGCTAATGCGAACATCATCGGTCTTATGCATTGTTACTTCCTAATTTACGCACTTGTCAGCTGTAAACTAATAATTACAGACTTTGTTGACAGTATATTTCGAATCCAATTGACATAAACTTATCTGTCTTTTATGTGCAGTGCAAACGCTAATTGACCAATTTGGTGATTTTTTTTCATAACGGCTATTTATTAATCAACATGATGCGTAATCAGAATAATTTCACAGTTATCACTCTATAATCACTCCATATCTTTGAATTCCTCTTTACAAAGCAATAGCATAGTCAAATAAACACCTTCTCTTTGGAGCGGTCTGGATGACCAAAGAAACTGTAATTTCGTTTCAAGACATCAATAAGTGGTATGGAGATTTCCAGGCACTGAAGAATATTAACCTCAACATACAGCGAGGGGAAAAACTCGTCATATGTGGTCCATCCGGGTCGGGAAAATCTACTTTAATACGTTGTATCAATGGCCTAGAGCAGTTCAATGATGGTCAATTAGAGGTGGCAGGCCAACCATTAAATGCACAACATCTCAAACGTATTCGTGGACAAGTGGGCATGGTGTTTCAACACTTCAACCTATTCCCTCACATGACGGTATTGGAAAACCTTGCTCTCGCGCCTCGCCGCACTAGAAAGCTGAGCAAGCAAGAAGCCGACAAATTGGCGATGAAGTACCTTGAACGCGTTCATATTGCCCATCAAGCGGATAAATACCCTTCACAGCTTTCAGGTGGACAACAACAACGTGTAGCTATTGCCCGTTCGCTTTGCATGAAGCCTAATATCCTGCTTTTTGATGAACCAACATCCGCGCTCGATCCGGAAATGATCCGCGAGGTCTTGGATGTTATGACAGAACTTGCTGATGAAGGGATGACCATGATTTGTGTCACCCATGAGATGGGCTTTGCTAAAAAAGTTGCTGACCGCGTAGTCTTTATGGACGAAGGTGAAATTGTTGAAATTGCTCCCCCCTCTCAACTGTTTGATTCCCCAAAACACCCAAGAACCCAAATGTTCTTAGAGCAAATTCTGAGTTATTAAGGGTGGCATGATGATTCAGAACGTAGTTAGTTCATCACAGATAATGAAAACGATGGGGCGTATTTCCAAACCTTTCTTCTCAGGGTTATTGCAAGTGGGTCTTGTCGCTATGTTTTTACTGTGGTTACTGGAAACCGGTGCCGATGCGATGAACTACCGTTGGCAATGGTATCGGATACCACAGTATTTGTGGTTTGTTGAAGATGGCCAATGGTTTCCAGCGGAATTATTAGAAGGCTTAAGAGTAACACTTGAAATTTCAGCCGTTAGCTTATTTTTCACTTTAGCTATAGGTTTGACTACTGCCCTACTTCGGCTGTCTGACTCTGTTGTGGGCCGTACTGTTGCCAGGGGTTATATCGAGCTTATCCGTAATACCCCTTTACTGGTTCAGGTTTACCTACTTTATTTTGTCTTTGGCCCAGTTCTTGGACTAGAAAGATTTACAACTGCGGTATTGGCGTTATCACTTTTCCAAGGCGCTTATACCGCAGAAATTTTCAGAGCAGGCCTAACCAGCATTGATCGCGGACAGTTTGAAGCCAGTGACAGCCTTGGCCTCTCGGTTTTTGATAGTTATCGTTTTGTCATCTTGCCGCAAGTCATTAAGAGAGTCTTGCCACCTTTGACAAATGAAGGGGTTTCACTTGTTAAAAACTCATCAATAGTCAGCGTAATGGCCATCTTTGATTTGACCACAGAGGGTAGGAATATTGTCGCTGATACGGCCATGCCCTTCGAGGTATGGTTTACCGTTGCAGGTATCTACCTTGTTGTCACCCTTACACTCTCAGGCTTTGCCGCTTGGTTAGCACACAGGTTAGATACTCCGTCACACTAACAGAGCAATTACCAAAAGAGCTATCACCAAAACAACTATCAGTACTATGTATCAACAGTCATTTAGAAAATGGTCAATTAGGAGAAAGGAAGCATGAAACGATTACTCTCAGCATTTATTGCTGTTATGGCGCTAACGATAGCCTCTGTCTCAACAGCCGCCGATAAAAGTGCACTGGTTGAAATCAAAGAACGCGGGACACTTCGTGTTGGGCTCTCAACATTCGTCCCTTGGGCAATGAGAGATAAACAAGGAGAGCTTGTCGGTTTTGAAGTTGATGTTGCTCGCCGTTTGGCGAAAGATGCAGGGCTAAAAGTTGAATTCATCCCGACAGCGTGGGATGGAATTATTCCAGCCCTACTTGCCGGTAAATTTGATGTCATCATCGGTGGCCTATCCATTACCCCCGAACGTAACATGAGCGTATTGTTTACTAGCCCATATGCTCATTCAGGGGTACAGCTTGCAGCGCATAAAGAGCTTGCTGCAGACAAAACAAGCTTTGAAGACTACAACAAGCGCAGTGTAACCTTAGCTGTCCGTCGAGGCGCTTTCACAGTACAAACTGCAAAGAAGTATTTCCCAAAAGCGAAATTACGTCAGTTTGATGATGAAGCACAAGCATTCCAGGAAGTACTTAATGGTAATGCGCACGCGGCACTAGCCTCTTCACCAAAACCCGAACACATGGCGATTCAGTATAGTGACAAACTCTATATTCCTTTCGAAGAACGTCTGAGTCGTGGTTCGGAAGCATTTGCAATTCGCCATGGGGAGTTTGATCTACTTAATTTCTTCAACAACTGGATTTTACTTCGTACCGAAGACGGTTGGCTGAAAGAGCGACACGACTACTGGTTCACCACCCTTGACTGGGAAGACCAGATCGCAGAAGGACAATAAGCGTTGTCGCATTCAAAGTCACAAAACATGCCGGGAATTAAATTCCCGGCTAATTTAAAACTGAACAAGCTTGATGCCTTTCTGCTGGCACTAATTGCCATTGCCATTGGCTGGTTGTGGTATCGCTCTTCTGCCGGGATTCACTACCAGTGGAACTGGGAAAAAGCGTTTAGCTTGATAATGACACCAGGCCGAAATGGTGAACTACCTTATTTTTTTCAGGGGCTGCTTGCCACATTGCGCCTGAGTTTGTGGGGAATGGTGTTTGCCGGCGTACTGGGTATGCTACTTGGCTTGGCCCGCCGCTCCACATGGTTTTTCTTACGACTACCAGCGCAAGCCTACATCCAGTTGGTGAGAAACATCCCACCATTAGTTTTTGTGTTCATCTTTTACTTCTTTATTTCGAGCCAACTGATCCCGGTTTTAGGTTTAGACACCGTATTTAGAAATACACCCAGTGAAATCGGCCATTGGCAGTCTGTACTGTTTGGTCCGGCAAAATTATGGGAGAACTTATTCTCAGGGATCTTATGTGTCGGTCTAATCGCAGCGGCATATATTGCTGAGATAGTCCGCTCAGGTATTGATGCTATTGCAAAAGGTCAATGGGAAGCCGCTAACTCGCTTGGGTTATCTCCAATTGACCGATTCCGCTATGTTATCTTCCCTCAGGCATTAAGTGGTATTGTTCCACCACTCGCAGGTCAATTTATTTCCTTGGTCAAGGACTCCTCCATTATCTCGTTAATATCTATCCAAGAGCTCACTTTTGTTGGCAGCGAAATCGCCAACTCTTCAGGTTTGATATTTGAGATCTGGCTCTTGGTCGGTGCGGGGTACCTTTTCCTGTGCCTTGGCTTATCTGTTCTATTTAGCCACTTAGAAAAACGTTCACAAAAACACTATCAACCTTGATGAAGGCGACTTCAGCCACATATACAATCATCACAGCAAAAATAAGGGAGTCGATTCAAGGCTCCCTCTTTATTTGGAAGACACTGAGCTTTCTGTTGTGAAGCTCTCGGTCACCAATATGTTCCATCCCTATTTTTTTCATCACCTGGCGTGCCGACATATTTCGCACACAAGTAAACCCGATAATGCTGTGGAAACCCGCCTCTTGAAAACCGTACTCAAGGATCGCTTTTCCAATTTCTGTCGCATAGCCTTGATGCCAATGATCTTCACAGATCACCCATTCAATTTTTGCTGTCGAATCATTATCTCCATAGGGATGCAATCCAACTCGACCGATTAGGGTATGACCGTCAGAGAGTATAAGCGGGCAGTTAAAATAACCACGTTGACCATCAGGCACAGATGGCTCAATGTGATACTTTTGCAGCTCGCGCCTTGCCTTGTCTTCAGACCAAGGTTCTTCTCCCGTGAAAGTATGAACTGATTGATTGGACATTATCCGGTACAAACCAGCAAGGTCGTCTTCACCCCATGGCCTAGTGTATAGACGAAGAGTTTTAATACTCGGTGAAACATCTAAAATCATATTCATCCCTCTTGAGAGAGCCTAGTTCGCTCCTCACACTAGGCTCTAGGTTTACAAAAGGAGAAATTAGCTCCCCTTGTTGCTAAAATGCTCTGCCCATTCCGGCCATAGCTTGTCAAATTCCATGTGCTCTTCAAGCATATCGGCAACACGATCAATGCCTTGTTCTCTGATCAAGTCAAAGTCTGGTGTACAGGTCGCGGCCAGTCCCGCCCAGCTCAAGATCGCATCGCAAGCTTCTTGCTGCTCGAAAATACCGTGTAGATAGGTACCAAACACCTGACCATCTACCCCAAGTTTTCCGTCAACATTATCAGCTAAACAGATAGGCGCATCTTCACCCACACCTTCGGTCACACCAGCATGGATTTCATATCCTCTTACCGGCACACTTTGCTGCTCAGGCATTGTTAAGTTGCCTGATACCTGTTTGAGCTGCTTATGTGGCGCTAATACTGTCGATACCGCTAGGTATCCCAAGCCACGACTTGTTCCCGGCTCACCCTCAATGCCGTCGAGATCTGCAATGGCTTCACCCAACATCTGGTAACCACCACAAATACCCATCACCTTACCGCCTAGACGAAGATGACGGGCAATTTGCTGATCCCACCCTTGCTCCCTAAGGTAGTCCAGATCACTACGAACACTTTTAGTCCCTGGAATAATGATAAGATCAGATGGCGGAATTTGCTGCCCTTTACCTATAAATTGTAGATTTACTTGGGGATGCATGCGCAGTGGATCAAAGTCTGTATGGTTACTTACACGCGTTAGCACCGGTACCGATACCCGAAGTTGATCCCCATCGGCATCAACTTGCTGAACATCAATGGCATCTTCTGCCTCAAGCATTAAACCGTGGAGATAAGGCAAAACTCCAAGCACTGGCTTACCGGTTTTCTGCTCTAGCCAGTCCAGGCCTGATTCCAATAACTTGATATCACCACGGAAACGGTTAATGACAAAGCCTTTGACCCTTGCCTGCTCGCTGTCTGATAGCAGCGCCAGGGTGCCATATAAGTGAGCAAAAACGCCTCCACGATCGATATCAGCAACAATGATCACTGGCACATCGGCTTCTTCAGCAAAGCCCATATTGGCAACGTCGTTTTCGCGCAAATTGACTTCAGCAGGACTTCCTGCACCTTCAATGATGACAGTTTGATATTCCTGCTGAAGAATGTTGAAGGATTCCATTATCGGGCCAAGCACGACTTTTTTGTAGTTGTGGTACCCCACAGCATCCATGTCTGCCAATGCTTTACCCTGAACGATTACCTGCGCCCCGATATCTGTGTTCGGTTTTAACAGTACAGGGTTCATATGCACGGTTGGCTCAATCATACTCGCCTGAGCCTGAACAGCTTGTGCCCGCCCTATTTCACCGCCGTCTTTGGTCACGGCGCTGTTTAAGGCCATGTTCTGCGATTTGAAAGGCGCTACTTTAATGTTCTTTCTAGCCAGTACTCGGCATAAACCGGCAGCCAAAACACTTTTGCCTGCATCTGATGTTGTGCCCTGAACCATCAAAGCTTTCATTGTTGATTGCATTTGCTCTCGCTTAATACTGTTGTTCGATCGGCCACTGGATCTGAGGCCAGTGCAAGCCATTCTTATCGGTTGTAACTATGACACGGTAACGCGCTGCGTAAGGTAGATCTACCCGATGGAGATAGCTGGTCGTTTCAGGCATCTCCAACAAAATACGCATGAGCTGCTTCATGACACCCGCATGAGTCACCAGTAAGATTTTCTTCCCTAAATAGTTTTCAAGAAGATGGCCCCAAGCCTGCTGGATACGCATATCAAAATGTTTAAGGGCTTCGCCGCCATGCGGTGTCGATAGCCAAGGGTTTTGCCAGTACTGTTCTAATAACGCACCATGCTGTTGCCATAAGCTATCATGACTTTGGCCATCCCATTCACCAAAGTCCATTTCCTTCCAATGATTTAAATGCTGGCAAGGCAAAGTAAACTGCTGAGCAAAAACATCCGCAAAATCACTACAGCGCTGTAAAGGCGAGGCAATCACCTGCTCAACATCATTCAACCCTTTTACGGCACTGTGCATCTGAGCTAAACCGGTATGGGTGATAGGAAAGTCAGTGTGTCCCCTCAAGCAGCCGTGGCCTTCCGGTAGACCGTGGCGCAAGATATCGACCCTCGTTGTTACACATTGAGCCATCTACGCCCCCTTCAAGTGCTGTGGGATCCCTGCTGTCACGAAAGTTACTTTCTCAACCTGCTTAGCTATAGCTTGGTGTAACCAGCCGCTTTCATCAACGAACCGTCTCGACATCTCGCCCATAGGGACAATACCCTGCCCGACTTCATTGCTAACAAGAATGATCTCCCCTGGCGCCTGTTTCAATGCCGCAAGAAATTCACCTTTTTGCTGCTGCCAATCAATGGCGTAATCTTGGTTAAACAGGCAGTTGGTCAACCATAACGTTAAGCAGTCCACCAGCAAACAATTCTCTTTTGTAGAAAGCTCGGTGATCACTTTCGCAAGAGCGAGGGGCTCTTCGATTACACGCCAACTGTTCGGACGGTCTTTCTGATGACGCTCAATTCGCTCGGCCATCTCAACATCACCGCCTGTTGCCGTCGCAACATATACGATAGCTTTTCCACTCGCTTGGGCAAGTGACTCAGCATAACTGCTTTTTCCCGAGCGGGCACCGCCCAGCACAAACTCCGTTGTCATTCATTAACCTTTCTGTTCGCAAGCAAGAGATTCATGAAGATTATTCCTCATGAGACGTTGTTCCTGCTCACTTTCAAATGCGCTGTATTTTCACCATTATCGCAATGAAAACACAGTTTTTTTTAGTTACCATGGTTGTAACCATTATAACGCTCAACTCAACTTAAAATACTATGTTTCATCTTAATGACCTATGGCCAGACGGCCTGATTTGGCTACTTCTTGCCATTGCTGTTTTATCCGTTTTTATCCGGGCAAAAGTTTGGCCGCTTTTGCTGGCTACCACTGGCTTAGTTGCATTTGTTCTTGAACGAATTTCGCCAATCGCACTGGTCATTATCGCTATCGGACTCGGGATTGCCAAACTGGGGCAACGGCAAACAGGTATCTATAAAATCGCTTGCCACTCCGTAGTCATACTCTGGGCTGGCGCTCTAGTACTCCATCTAGTACCTGGTTTTGACAATTTACTCGTACTCGACAAAGCCTTAACTGGATCAGGCAGTATCCCCTTTACTCTGTACCTGAACCTCGACAAGCCGCTTATTGTTTTCGCTCTGTTGCTGCTCATGCCTGATATGCTAAAGCGCACCAGTCCTATATCATCGGCTAAAACATCTCTAACTCAATTACCATTAACTCAAAAATTTATACTGGCCGCACTTTTCATCGCCCTGCCTTTAGTTGCATGGGGAGTGGGTATTGTTGAGCCAGAGTTCTCGCTACCAACTTGGTTGTGGGTATTTGTAATCAACAACCTAGTATTTACATGTGTCGCTGAAGAGGCTTTGTTCCGAGGCTATATCCAAAATGGCTTGACCAAACGCTTCAACCCTTTTGTTGGTATTTTTCTTGCCAGTTTCCTCTTTGGTATCGCTCATTTTGCCGGGGGCGGAATATTCATCGCTATCGCTGCCCTTGCAGGGCTATTGTACGGCCTGACGTATTACTGGACGGGCCGTTTGATATTTGCTGTCTTGATTCACTTCGGCTTTAACTTAGTTCATCTTTTATTTTTCACCTACCCGATGGCTAATTAAATGATATGAACCATTTCTGAATAGGTACCTCATCATTAATTCAGAACCCGTGTTGTTTAATAGAACCATCAACACAAGGAGACCGAATTATGATCAAGAAAACTGTTATTGCTATCGCAACTGCCGCTATCATTCTGCCAACCGCTGCATTTGCTGGTGACCATGACAAAAACGAAAGTACATTGAATTACTCTGGCCCAGTAGAAACCGTGAGCATTGCTGAGCTTCTTCAAGATAGCAGCATGTTTACTGAGAAAGAGGCGATTGTAGAAGGCCAACTGATCAAACAAATCAACGCAGATACGTTTATTTTCAGCGATGGAACAAAAGAGATCCAAGTTGAGATAGATGACGATATCAAGATGCCTGCAGCAATTAACGCCACCACAAGACTGCGACTATACGGTGAGTACGAAGGCGGTAATACTCCTGAAATCGAAGTCGACCGATTACAGCTGCTTTAACATCTAGCAAGGGGTTATCGCTCCACACAATTATACGGTATAACCAAACGGTTATGCCGTTTTCTGCTATTTGTCGTACAAGCCTCCAGCATCACTGCCACCAAGGTGTGACATAAATCACAATAATGAGGTTTCAATATTTATCATTAACTTCACTATCAATAAGTTAATTTTTCCCTAAGCCTTCAGTTTACAAAGCCTCACACATCGGAGCTAAGTCTTAGGGGGCACCGTGTTATAATGCCTGCAGAAAACCAAAATGAGTCGATACATGTCAGATACTTTGTTGTTTCATAAAACTTACCTTCACCCAACCAGCAAGGACTGGGTTGTATTTGTTCATGGTGCAGGTGGCAGTTCTTCCATCTGGTTCAAGCAGATTAAGGCCTATAAGCAGCATTTCAACTTGCTCCTGCTCGATCTAAGAGGCCACGGTCGCTCTAACAACATGTTCCAGGACATGATTAAAAACCCTTACACGTTTAAATCTGTCACAACGGATATCGTGCAGGTGCTAAATCACCTTAAGATCCAATCTGCCCATTTTGTTGGTATCTCCTTAGGCACCATCATTATCCGTAACCTGGCAGAGCTTGCACCAGACAGAGTAAAAACCATGGTTCTTGGTGGTGCAGTCACGCGTTTGAATACCCGATCCCAAGTACTTATTACTGCTGGGAATATGTGTAAGCACTTCATTCCGTATATGTGGCTTTATAAGCTGTTCGCTTATATTGTCATGCCACAGAAAACACAAAAAGAATCCCGCTTGATGTTCGTTAATGACGCTAAGAAGCTCTGTCAGAATGAGTTCAAACGCTGGTTCAAACTTGCTGCAGACGTCAATCCGGTCATGAAGTATTTCAAGGAAAAGGAGCTACCAATTCCGACCTTGTATTTAATGGGTGGGAATGACTACATGTTCATCAAACCCGTTAAAGAAATGGTTAATAAACATGAGCACAGCTATCTCACCGAGTTCGAGGACTGTGGCCACGTTTGTAACGTTGAGCGCCCTGATGAGTTCAACCATCATTCTATCGAGTTTATACAGCGCCATACCCTAGCCGCTTAACCAACTCACTTTGGTAGAGAATGAATTAGCTCTCCAACCCTCAAAAGAAAAATGGCCAGTCTTCGACTGGCCATTTTTTATCTGGGCAAGAGCTAGGCTGATGTTAGTTAGAAACTGATACCAACGCCTTGGCCAAGTAGCCTAAGTGTTGCTCTTGCAGACCTGCAATGTTGATACGTCCATCACCGACAGCATAAATTGCATAGTCATCACGCAAACGAGCGATTTGCTCCGGAGAAAGCCCTGTCACTGAGAACATCCCCTTATGCTGCTGAATGAAATCAAACTGATTCGAGCCTAACGCTTGAACTTCATCTACTAGGCCGGCACGCAACGTCAACAAGCGCTGTTGCATTTCATTTAGCTCTTGTTTCCACGTTTGCGTTAGAGATGCATCATTTAAAATCGTCGACACGAGAGCCGCACCATGATCTGGTGGCATCGTGTAGGTAGAACGTGCAAGGTTTAGTATACGTCCTTTCGCCTTCTGTGCTTCCTGTAGAGTTTCCCCTACCAAAATAGCGGCACCTGTTCGTTCACGGTATAGGCCGAAATTCTTGGAACATGAGGTCGCGATAACCATTTCTTCAATGTTGTCTGCCATATACTGCAAACCAGCAGCATCTTGCTCTAAACCGTCACCAAAGCCCTGATAAGCAATATCAACGAATGGCATGAAACCATTCTTGTTGGCCAATGCCGTTATAGCCTGCCAGGCAGAAAATGAGATATCAGCACCTGTTGGGTTATGGCAGCAACCGTGGAGCAAAACCACATCTTTAGGGCCAGCTTTTGCCAACTCAGCCAACATGGCTTCGCTATTTACTTGCTTAGTCACCGTATCGAAGTAAGGGTAATAGCGAACTTGTAAGCCTGCAGCTTCCATCACTGGCTTGTGATTAACATAGCTTGGGTTGGAAATCCAAACGGTTGTCTCAGGCTCAGCTAGGTGGATTAAATCTGCCAGCATTCTTAAGGCGCCACTGGCACCTGGGGTCTGTACAGCTGCAGCACGCGGTTTAGCGGATGTACCAGTCAAAAGCAAATCCATCATGGACTGATTAAATTGCTCATTACCAGCTAGGCCAACATAAGCCTTCGTCTTCTGGCTAGCTTGTACTTGCTGCTGCGCTAATTTTACCGCTTGCATGATAGGGGTCTCACCCTGACTGTTGCGGTAAACACCAATACCAAGATCTACTTTTTCTTCTCGGGGATCGTCGCGATAAGCAATAGAAAGCGAAAGAATAGGATCAAGCTGCGCTTCGGCAAGTTGCTTAAACATGATTAAAATTCCGTTTAGTTGTCGTTCATACCTTTCAAGCTACCACTTCATTTCTATTACGTCATCATGAATTTTCAACATTTTCAATTTCTTTAAAATTCAATAATGTGAGGCCCATCCATAGCATTAATTGATCTAGAATAAACCTTTCATCAGTTCTATTGCAGATTGAGAGTAAACACCTAAATTTAAGGTAGGAAAACTTCGTTTGGTATACTTAACATGCTTTGTATAAAACCTGCATGAACATGCACCATTAGCACATGATGGAGGCCAAGATGAAAAACAGAGTCGATGTCCGCACCCTGCTTAGTGTCTATGAGAAAATTAAAAGTCAGGGTCACAATATAGAATTTGGTAGTCAGTTAGAAGATATCAAGTGTACCGAATCACCTGATGGTTACTCTGTCAGCCTTGCCGATGACAAAGTCACCTTGGATATCAACTTTCATAACACCTACCATTTCCATACCATGAATGAAGACCCTGAGTCAGTCATCAACCAGACTACAACTGAATTTCACAACAATAATGAAGTTCAGATCCAGGAGTTCATTCATAAACTGGAAGAAATTGATAAGAATTACTAATCCATCGTTACCACAATTCAAAACGCGCAATTTCCATCTCACTGAAATTGCGCAGCTTTTTTTTGCTAGCAACCACCTTTCTGACAATTTCCTGACATTGCCATGACAGATGACTAACATCCGGTTTCTATTATTATTTTGTTGATTCCTTGCAATGTTCAATAAACGAACAAGCTTGTTCAGATTTTATTCATGTGGGCAGCGGTATGCTTTATAGGAATAAAGGTTTCAACAGCATCTAATTGGCAAGCTATCTTGATGGGAATAATGTCATGCAACTACAACAGTTAAAAAACAATCAAGTAGATACAGTGCTTCTTGCTCTGGATGAGTGCTATCGTCGACTAGAAAAAGCAGAAGTCTCAGCAAAAGAACTGACACAAGCAGGTTTTACCTTAATGTTTAAATCGGCTTACGAATCTCTCGCACGCCAGAAACATTAATGTTTTAAATCTAATGAATTAAAAAAGCTCAAGTTTTAAACTTGAGCTTTACTCTATGTCAATCAAACTACCGGTTTAGAAGTCCCAATCGCGGTTCTGCAGCACTATTCGATATCCATCGAGATCTTCAAATGTCTTGCCAACTTGCTCCCAATACGGGTTACTTGACTCAACGACTGCGAAACCAGCGTCTATCATTTTTCTGCAAGCTCTTTCCCAAGCTTGGCTGCAATCTACATAAAACACCAACAGGTGTTCTTGGCTGGGTGCCCCTCCAACTTCAGAGCCAATTTTGTGCACAAACTCGATATGATATGGGTGATGCTTATGCCCCAGAACGACACCATCAAAACCATCATAATCCTCAAACTGCTTGAGTAAATCAAAACCAAGTGCCTGTCGGTACATGGTTGAAATTTGGGATACGTTATCAGTTGGTCTGACCACTCGTAATGTCGAATCTTGCGGTATCATATTGAAATTAAACTCCATTTAACTTGCTACTTGGTTAGTTTATTCCTCAGACAAATCTTATTCAACAAGGTTAATAGTGACGTCCTACATTCCTTGACATCTGTCACATACTCAGCCTAAGTGCTCATTCCTATGGAGATGTATACCTTCTATTTGAAACGCCTATTACTTATGAAAAAGTGGCCCGAAGACCACTTCATAAAACGTGTTGTAACTATTGTTTAATGCGATAACTCACCGGAGGCGAGAAGAGACAGTGCATCTGCTGAGTACTTTTTGAAGCTAATGTCAGATTTTTTTGGCGGATAGATATACTTAGTCACTTTCACTATGTATTTAGCCACGACCTCGCCTGTCGCCTTTTTCTCATCATACCAAAAGGTATCAATGTCTTGCTTTTTCCCTATATCCCACTTCATATCAGTACGGACAAACTGATGCTCTGCAGGGATTTCTAATAAATCACGGTACATAATCAGACTCCACTTTTATTTCACTGAAGCCATAATCTCACGGTTTATTTAAGGGCTTTTCTGCACATGTCACAGTTTAAAAAACAATCAGGCACCGGCATCACAATCTGCGATTGTGGCAAACAATCATTGAAATCCTGAAGTACTTGGCTGCTCTTACTTTAACTTATCCAGCTTTACACTAAACAAGCTGGCGTTTATTCGATTCTGCCCTCAGCCTAGAAATTAGTACAAACAGCAGGAAAACACTTTTTTTTCACTCATTGTAGGTATAATAGCGCCAGTTGATTTCTTATCGGTAACTAACGGAAAAGTATGAGCAAAGTGTTTACTTTCCTTAAAGGGATGGCAATGGGGGCCGCTGATGTTGTCCCTGGCGTCTCTGGCGGAACAATCGCATTTATTACGGGTATTTATGACACGCTTCTCGAAAGCATTCGACGCGTTAATCCTAGCCTGATTGGCATCTGGCGCAAAGATGGATTTAAAGCGGCCTTCAGTCACATAAATGGTACCTTCTTGATCTTATTGCTGTCAGGGATCCTGACCAGCATCTTTACCCTAGCGCGCTTCATCACTTGGATGCTTCACACTCATCCTATCCCTCTCTGGTCATTCTTCTTTGGCTTGATCATTATTTCAGTGATCCATATGTTCAAACAGATCAGTCACTGGGGTCCATCACGGATTATTGCAGCGATTGCCGGTGCCATATTCGCGTATGGCATCACGGTATTACACCCTCTTACACTGGAACCGACTTACTTTAATATCTTGCTAGCTGGCTCTATCGCCATCTGCGCAATGATTTTGCCCGGTATTTCCGGTAGCTTCATTCTTCTTCTGCTAGGCATGTACGCGCCAATTCTAGGTGCAGCAAAGTCGTTGGATATCATCACACTAGGCTTATTCGCTTGTGGCTGTGTGATTGGGCTTCTGACATTCTCACATGTCTTATCTTGGGTGCTGCGAAACTACCGAGATATCGCCCTAACCTTCCTGACTGGTTTGATGATTGGAACATTGAGCAAGATTTGGCCTTGGAAAGAAACGTTAACTTGGAGAATAAACTCTAGCGGTGAACAAGTGCCTTTGATTGAACAAAACCTGTCTCCATTCAGCTTCGAACATGTTACAGGTCAACCAGCCTTACTTGGCTACGCAATTGTGGCGATGGTACTCGGCATAGGTTTGGTCTGGGGACTTGAAAAAGTTGCAGATAAATAACAACAAGAGAGCCGCCAACTGGCGGCTTTCTTTTGTTATCAAGTCACGAATTTGGAGATCAGTAATACTGGAACATCTTCTGGACGTCTTGGTAGTCCTGCGTCTGAGTAAGAGACAGCATTAGAAGGATCCGCGCTTTCTGAGGATTCAATGACCCCGCGGCAACAAAACCGTATTTGTCATCATCGACTTCTGCATCCAATGTTGTTGAACCAGAAGCAGTACGCGAACTGCGCACGACCATTGTGCCCTCTTTGCTCGCCTTCGCTAGCTCATCAAAAATGGTGTGATACATATTACCGTTACCCACCCCCGCACTGACGATACCGTCATAGTTCGCTTCCATCATCGCTGTCACAGGCAGAGCAGTAGCATTGGCGTAGTTATAGACAATACCGACTTTCGGCAAGCTATCGACTTTTGAAATATCAAACACAGTCTCAGTTGTGTGCTTACGCTCTGGGCTACGCTGGTATTTCACATCACCATTATGGATATATCCCAACGCGCCGGTGTTTGGCGACTGGAATGTATTCACTGCTGTTGTATTTGTCTTGGTTACATCACGTGCGTCGTAGACAGTGTCATTCATCGCCACTAAAACACCGCGCCCAGTCGACTCAGTATCTGTTGCTGTCACGACAGCGTTGTACAAGTTTACCGGGCCATCAGCACTCATTGCTGTGGACGGGCGCATTGCCCCAACAAGCACGACAGGTTTATCACTTTTAACTGTTAGATCAAGGAAGTATGCAGTTTCTTCCATAGTGTCTGTACCATGGGTAATTACTACCCCATCGACATCGTCTTTAGCAAGTAGCTCATTTACGCGTTTTGCCAGCTTCAGCCACACTTCATCGTTCATGTCTTGTGAGCCGATGCTTACAACCTGCTCGCCAGAAATATCCGCAAGTTTTGTCATTTCAGGTACCGCTTCAATCAGCGCATCTACCCCTACTTTACCAGCTGTATAGTTTGATTCAGTAGTTGATTGCCCTGCACCGGCAATAGTGCCACCAGTTGCTAGAATTTTGATATTTGGAAGATCACCCGCGAAGCTAAAAGAGCTAAGACACATACCAGCTAAGAACATACCTACAGATACAGCATTCTTCTTCATTGTCATTACCTTATAGTGATTTATTTCAACATAAACTCAATGAATGAAATACTATTCCAAATGGATAATACTTTTGTGGTATACATCACCTTTTATAATATTAAAAAAGTGATCCTAATTACACATTCGGTGAGTGAGCTCAAGAGGTTAACCGATTTTCTATACCTTACAAACAGTTGCTAACATCCCATCACATGATTAACAACCTACAATCAGTATCAGCTTTGGCAACTCGTACCCTCCTCACAAAAATCAACATCTGTTCGATTCCCTTAACCAAGTCAGTGATAACATTCACAAATCGGCTCAATACAGAGGGATGATACAGCAAGTGGTACGCAGTAAACGTTATAGAGATGTTTTACTTGCTCTCGTTGCTTTTACAGGGAGCTACTTTTTTTTCCATTACGGATTTCCAAAGCTCAAAGTAATGGTCAGCAACTACGGTACAGTCAACAACATTGACTCAGCAGACACTTACTGCCTGTTGAGTAATAAGAACTGTGCCATCGATGGAACGAACATTAAGTTAGATAGAAATATCATCAGACCGATGGAAGCGGCTAAAATTCAAATAGAGTGGCCATCATTGCCATCCGAGACAGATACACTGATGCTGACCCTTGAAGGCCAAGAAATGATGATGGGGGTCTACCGACAAAAACTCGTTCGACAAATAGGTACCGACCTTTATTCTGGAGAATTGGTATTACCATTTTGCGTCTCTGACGAAATGACCTGGCAAGGAAAGATCACACCACCAGCCAATAGCTCAGAACAACCAGTTAATGTTTCAATAAGGATGATCAAGTGAAATATCAATGGATTATACTCGCGCTTGCCTTGACGGCTGGATTTATCACCAGCGTGATTGTTGATCGCCAACCACCTGTGGCACAAACCAGTGAACCTATTAACCTTTTAAAAAGCGGGAAAGACAACGTAGATTTATACAACCCGGAAGATGAACGAATTCGGGTGATCTATTTTGGCTACACCCACTGCCCCGATGTGTGTCCGACGTCACTTGCCGTCTTATCAGCCGCCTTGAAACAGATCGATGATCAGAAAATTAATAAACTGTGGCCGATATTTATCACTTTAGATCCCGAACGCGACACGCCTGAAAAGAGTGCTCAATATGCACAGTATTTCCATAAAAAAATTATAGGTATGACAGGAAGTGCTAATCAGACAAAAGCGCTGGCCGAAAAATATGGCGTGTTATACATGCGAACAGAGCTTGAAAACTCAGCATTGGAATACGCGGTAGATCATAGCTCGTATTTTTATTTCCTCCGAGCCGATGGCACTCTGGTTGAAAAAGTGCAACATACCCTTAACCCGAATATATTGGTCGATGCTATCAACCGAATCCTTGCCGCTCAGAACACACCTGCATAATTTCTACACTCCGCATAAATAAACCCGCTCAGGCGGGTTTTCTCATCTTTGAGAGAAAAAAATCTGACTCTTTCTTCACTTTAAGCAGCAATTTGCGCAACTTCTGCCATAATGAATTTGCCGACTGAAACTTTTATCGAACAGTCTGTAGTGGCAAACAAAGGAGAAGAAAGAAAAATGAACCGTTCATTATCTATCCTTACCGGTATTATTCTGAGTGCAACACTTATCGGTTGTTCTAGCTCAGATGAAGTTGACCAAATGCAGCAACTAACCAATAAAGTAGATATGCTCTCTGATCAGGTAGGCGCGTTACAAAGCCAACAAGATCAAATGGCTGGTGCAGTTAACGATGCTCGTGCAGCATCAGACGCTGCTTACCAAGAAGCTATGCGCGCTAACCAGCGTATCGACAATATTGCTAGTTCTTACAGCAAGTAAAACCAAAGAGTGGCGCTTTTTAGCGTCACTCTTTTATTTTATTCACGCCCCAACCACTTCCAAGAAGCTATACCCTTTGCCCCTTACGGTTTTTATATGTTGTTTTGGTAATCCAGATTGAACTATTTTGCGACGAATGTTGCTGATATGCATATCAAGATTACGGTCAAATGGGCTCAATTCTTTCTTAAGCACTGCCTTTTGCAATTCAGCCTTAGAGACAACAATACCATTATGCTTGACAAGATATTCCAACAATTCACTTTCTGTGCCCGTTAACGGAATACGTCTTAGTTGTTCATTGATACCCACGTCTGTTGGTACATTACTGCCACGTTGTTTTTCTAATCCAACACGACGCATTGTAGCTTTTATTCTTGCCAGCAATTCAGGCACCTTAAAAGGTTTCGCCATATAGTGATCGGCGCCAGCTTGAAGTCCATCAAGTAAAGAGGCTTCATCGCCCAAAGCGGTCAACATAATAATTGGCGTGGCAAAACGTTGGCATATTCTGCGGGCCATCTGCATTCCGTCAATATGTGGAAGCATGACATCAAGCAAAACTAAATCAACAGGCTGCTCTTGCAAGTAGGCAAGCCCTGTCTTGCCACAATGTGCACAATAAACGTCATACCCTTCTTGTTCGAGCACCTCTTGAAGTAACTCACAGAGAGCGATGTCATCATCTACAACCAGGATCTTAGACACAAAATACTACACTTATTGAAATCATTATCATTTGAGAAGCATTATCATGCCTCTATCTACTGCAATCAAGGCTAACACATGCACTCAGATACTGATTGCGTTCAAAATACACAGGCTTTTCTCGCAAAAAAGCAAAATTGAGCTGCGTCAATAACCTTTATTTTTCATGATGTTTTTATAATGATTTCATGAACACAGGTATTGACTTTGCTGAAGCCAGCATGGGGATTAGCTCTCCACCATTTCCCACAGAGTTACTAACAAGTTTTGTGGATAATAAAGTTATCCACAGGCTTGAGTAACTTTCCACCCAAGTAACGTCAAAAAATATTAACCTTTCATCAATCAACCAAAAGCCCCCACTAAACATTAAAAAAAACCAATTACAACACATAAATAGAGCGTAACCATGATTTTAACCACCAAAATACACTAAATAGCATAAGCTCGCCCATTATCAGCGCTTAAGGCTATGGTTTTATGAAAAGAAATCGTTTTCATATAAATCAACACAGTGCAAAATTATGATATCTGCGTTAAGAGTACGAAATGCGTAGCTGTTAGATTTTCTTTGTCAACAATAACTATCAAACACCGCCAGACAAACGTTTTCCTTTTTAACAGTCACGCATACCAAAAAAATGTAAATCATTGTTATAAATACATTTAAACAAACAACATTGCAAACAATAAAAAATATCATCAAAACAAATTTGACAGCTTCTATTTATCTACTAAAATACGCGCCGTTTATCTGTAAATCAGTACTATTATTTTAATGACGTTAGAGGTGTTTCAATGGCTGGCGATAACAACTACAGTCTAGGGCCTGTGCCGAAATCGGCACGTAAAGGAGTAGTTTCACTGACCATGGTGATGCTGGGACTGACCTTCTTTTCAGCCAGTATGTGGACAGGAGGCACATTAGGAACAGGGCTTTCCTTTGATGATTTCTTCCTCGCTGTTCTCATTGGTAACCTCATTCTTGGTATCTACACTTCCTTCCTCGGATACATCGGCGCTTCTTCTGGTCTCTCTACTCACCTTCTTGCTCGATTCTCTTTTGGTTCTAAAGGCTCTTGGCTTCCTTCGTTACTTCTTGGCGGTACTCAGGTCGGTTGGTTCGGTGTTGGGGTCGCGATGTTTGCCATTCCAGTTCAGAAAGCTACAGGCATTGATACCAACGTTCTGATTCTGGTGTCAGGCTTGCTGATGACAGCAACGGTATACTTTGGCATTTCAGCATTGATGGTGCTTTCTGCTATTGCTGTTCCAGCCATTGCCTTACTTGGTGGCTACTCGGTTTTTGAAGCCGTTGGCAGTTCTGGCGGTATTGACGGCCTAAAAGCCATTACACCAGAAAACCCTATCGAATTTTCAACCGCACTTGCGCTAGTTGTTGGCTCTTTCGTTTCAGCCGGTACATTGACTGCTGACTTTGTCCGCTTCGGTAAAAAGCCAATGGGTGCTGTCATGGTTACGATGATCGCCTTCTTTATCGGTAACTCTCTAATGTTCATTTTTGGTGCCGCAGGTGCCGCCGCTACTGGTCAGTCTGATATCTCTGAGGTAATGATTGCCCAAGGTCTTTTAATCCCAGCGATTATTGTACTTGGCCTGAACATTTGGACCACCAATGACAATGCGCTTTACGCTTCTGGCCTTGGTTTCTCGAATGTTACCGGCCTGCCAAGCAAATACCTTTCAATGGCTAACGGCCTTATCGGTACCCTGTGTGCACTATGGCTCTACAATAACTTCGTTGGTTGGTTAACCTTCTTGTCGGCGGCGATTCCGCCAATCGGTGGAATTATCATTGCAGACTTCATTAAAAACCGTCATCGTTACAAAGATTTCGCAAACGCCGAGTTCAAAACAGTTAACTGGGCTGCAATCATCGGTGTTGCGGTAGGTGTCGCTGCTGGCAACTTATTGCCAGGTGTTGTTCCAATCAATGCCGTACTTGGCGGTGCCATCAGCTACCTTATCCTTAATCCGATGCTAAACCGCGAAACAGAAGCTTGTGCAAGTAACGCGTAAGGACAACTAAGATGCAAACCTCAAATATGCTCATAAAAAACGTCACCATCAAAGGCAAGGATGGCCTGCATCAGATACTGATTAACGAAGGTAAGTTTCATTCTATCAAGCCAATGGACGAGCAGGTTGATTTCAACGGTCCAGAACTTGATGGCGAGGGTGGTATGGCTGTACCTCCTTTCTGTGAGCCACATATTCACTTGGACACTACCCAAACAGCGGGTGAGCCAAATTGGAATATTTCTGGCACCTTGTTTGAAGGCATCGAGCGCTGGGCTGAGCGTAAGTCCATGCTTTCGATCGAAGATGTCAAAGCTCGCGCGAAACAAACACTAAAATGGCAAATTGCTAACGGTGTTCAGCATGTCCGTACCCATGTTGACGTTTCAGATCCAACGCTTATTGCTCTAAAAGCAATGCTTGAAGTGCGTGAAGAAATGAAAGAATGGGTTGATATCCAGATTGTGGCATTTCCACAAGAAGGTATTTTGTCTTACCCAAACGGTAAAGAACTGCTTGAGGAAGCCGTTAAGCTAGGTGCTGACGTAATCGGCGCTATCCCCCACTTCGAGTTTACTCGTGAGTACGGTGTAGAGTCTCTTCATTATGTTTTCGAGCTAGCGCGTAAGTACGATCGCCTTATAGATGTTCACTGCGACGAAATCGATGATGAGCAATCTCGCTTTGTGGAAACCCTTGCCGCTCTTGCCCATAAATTTGAAATGGGTGACAAGGTAACAGCAAGCCACACGACTGCTATGCACTCATACAACGGCGCTTATGCTTCACGTCTGTTCCGTCTTCTAAAAATGTCAGGGATCAGCTTTGTCGCCAACCCGCTGGTGAATATCCACTTGCAGGGCCGTTTTGATGATTATCCGAAACGCCGCGGTGTGACCCGTGTGAAGGAGATGCTCGCTTCAAACATCAATGTCTGCTTTGGCCATGATGATGTTTTTGACCCATGGTACCCACTGGGAACAGCTAACATGATGCAGGTTCTGCATATGGGGCTACATGTTTGTCAGGTAATGGGCTATGAGCAAATCAATCAATCTCTGGACTTGATCAGCACTAACTCTGCAACAACGCTAAACATTCAAAACCGTTACGGTATTGAATTAGGCAAGCCAGGTAATCTACTAATTCTTCCAGCAGAAAATGGCTTTGATGCAGTGCGACGCCAAGTGCCAGTGAGATACTCTATTCGTGCCGGTAACGTCATTGCAGAAACCCAGCCTGCAGTTACGCATATTGAGCTGGCAGAAGGTAAAGAAGCCGTTTCTTTCCGCCGCTAACAAAAACAGCCACCCTCCGGGGTGGCTGTTTTGCTTTAATAGTTCTTAAGTGTAACCGCGCCGAAACAACAATATAGTTAGCAAGCTTACTAAGCCCAAGAAGCTTACCGTACCGCCGCCTCCGTCCGAATCAAGCGCACAGTTATTTGGGCTAATGCCTGAAACGTCAGGATCACATTCCTGGTCAGTCTTTCCGTCGCCTGTCTCATTGTCACTACCACTATCTGGGGCTGATTCTTCGATAAAATCTGGATTAGTGATTGGTTTGTCGGGAATTGTACCCACTCTTTCCTCAATCCAGTCATAGTACGTTCCAACTCTCGCGTAGAATCCAGGCCGCAAGTATGCACCGCAAAGTGGGCTCCCAATCGGCCCTCCACTTACAATACCTAATTGTACCCAGTTGCCATCAGAGTCTTTAGTTACCAATGGACCTCCGCTGTCCCCTTTACAAGAATCAGGGCCATAACCAAGTGACTCCCCCTCTTCATCGAATAAAACATCAGAAGGTAAAGCACATACTTTCGTTCTATTCTGTGGTCCATCGATAATGACATGCTCATCATTGCCTCTTTCAAGCAAATTGAAGCATTCTGCTATCGGTAAGTATGATAAGTCAGCAGACATTAATGTGTTTGATACACCTGTACCATCACTATTCGTAGATCCCCAACCAGTGACCATGACATTCTCTGGACGACGATCTTCATTCCACTGAATAGTTAAGTTATCCTCCAAGGTATCTGCTGTCTGGCTGCTAGCCAATTTGAGAGGTCTTACTCGAGGAAATGGAAAGGATCGATTTACCCTAAGAAGAGCAACATCGTTATCTAATGCTAGCGTAAGTACTTCAGTTGTTACTTTACCATCTTCATCAACAGAAATATTGATTTCTGCATTAGGAGAATAATCTGGGTGAACAACAACATGACTCACTTGATATAAATCTGAAGGGTCAATAACTTCAGTATCCAAGGCACCAACCATCACGGCAAGCTTGTTTGGGGGGATTGTAAACTCTCCGCCCACTTCACCTTGAACCACACAATGAGCTGCTGTGAGGACCCACCTATCATTTACAATACTACCACCACAAAAGTGTGAAGTTTCATCAGTCGTATTTCTTAATGAAGCCATCCAAGTAAAATCATCACCAGGCCTGACCGGCGTACCACCAACCACATAGCTTTCAACATCAGCAGCATGCCCAATTGTTGGCATACTGAACAATATACCCGCAAGGACACCAATACATTTCCTTTTCATCGATTTCCACCATCTCTTCCCTATAGGCGTTTGTTAAAATAGCAAAAATGGCGAAATCAAAGAGTACGAGAAGAAGTAAAATGCGAGGCATTTAATGAAATATAACTATAAGTATGAAACGTATATACCGTTTATTTTAAGCGGAGGGGAAGAGAGTAAACCCCAATAAAATCATCGTAAGGCTTACTCTTATTAATATTTACCGACTACAAATCAATACTTGAGCAACTCACTCTTTCAATATCAAAGTCAGAATACGTATCGCCTAACAGTTCTGCAGCTAGTTTGGGGTAGAAACCATTGTCATAGGCGCGTTTCACTTCATCGATATCAATGTTATAGAGTTTAATACCTAACTTGGTTACTTCATCGGGTACACATACCGTGTCACTGCCAGCACCAAAACAGACATCACCGCTGGTATCAATTATCCCACAGCCCGTACCTTCAATATCTATCCCTAATGAACCTAACCTATTATCCAAGGTTTCTTCAGTTCCCGAGGGAAACTCGTCAGGCAATTCGATTTGATATACATTCAACAGACTATCAACACTGGTATAACCTTGCGCTCCCCCAATTTCAGCTCCGGTAACGGCAAAGACTTCCGCATTGCCTGATACTGTGTTTACAACATCCTCATCATCACAACCAATTAGTGCTAAAGCTGAAAGTAAAAAAAGTGCCTTTTTCATACATTTTCCTATTTATTTTTCTGTAACTGCTTGGATAGGCACTTTGATCTTAGTCCCAACTAAATAATATCTCCTACATTTTTGTTGCATTATTTTTACCTACTCGTCGAGTTAGCCTATTTTTTGTTCGTAAGTCAATGAGAGTAATGTGATCTTGATCTTCATTCCTTTTCTTCTCAGAATTAAATGGCATAATAAACCGAACAATTACCTGTATGGTAACTAAGACCATTACACTTCCTTGGAATATTCCTATGAGCATTGAATCGATCGTTAAAGAGCGCTCTGGCGCTAAATGTGAACTATGTGGATCAGAAGACAGTCTGAGCGTTTACGAAGTTCCTGCTTCTCCTGACCAAACAGCAGGTAGCTGTGTGATGGTATGTGGAACTTGCCGTACAGAGATAGAAGACGCAGAAACACTGGATCAAAACCACTGGCGTTGCCTGAATGACAGCATGTGGAGCCAGGAGCCCGCTGTTCAGGTAATGGCTTACCGTCTTCTTAAGCGTCTGTCTTCTGAAACATGGGCACAAGATCTGCTTGATATGATGTACATGGAAGAAGACATGATTGAGTGGGCAGAGAAAGGCATTGCCCTAGCTGAGCTTGACGCTATCAAAACTGTAGACGTAAATGGCACGGCTCTTGAGGCGGGTGACAACGTCACTATCATCAAAGATCTTCCAGTAAAAGGCTCTAACCTTGTCATCAAACAAGGTACCGCTGTTCGTGGTATTCGCCTAACAGATAACCCTCTGCATATCTCAGGTAAAGCTGCAGGTACTAACATGGTGATCATTGCTGCATACTGCAAAAAAATGTAATGACCCCAGGCAGCCACGCCGTGGCTGCCTACTTATTCTCCTTCTGTATTATTCTTCATCCATCACCTCATTTTATTCCTAACATGTTTGCCCTATCGTAAAAAACATGTTTAGATTAGCCACATCTTCAGGCATTTAAGCCAGAAAACTGTTTTTCTTAGGTCAATATTCAATATTGGCCAGTTAGCACAAATTATATCCGTTAGTCGGGGAGCCGAGCGCTGAGACCACGTAGTGGGACCCGTTGAACCTGATCCATTTAATAATGGCGTAGGGAACTAGCTGCATTGCCCTATCTCGCACCGTTCATATTTTCGATGAATAGGTTCGAAGAATAGTTTCGATGGCATTGGCTACCTTACGTCTCAACAGAGGTAACGATGCCAATTCCATCAAAGACTCCAATTACCCTTACCATTGCTGGCTCTGATAGCGGCGGCGGCGCAGGCATACAAGCTGACATCAAAGCTATTTCTGCAACCGGCGGTTACGCATGCTCAGTCATCACTGCGTTAACAGCCCAGAACACCCAAGGTGTGACCGGCATCCTCGGCATCGACCCCGGTTTTGTTGAGCAGCAGCTTGACGCAGTGTTTACAGATCTAGATGTAAAAGCCGTTAAAATTGGCATGCTAAGCGATGCGAATATTATTCGCATGGTGGCCAAAAAACTTCGCCAATACCAGCCAAAATTCTTGGTTATCGACCCCGTCATGGTCGCGACAAGTGGTGATTTACTGCTTGAGCAAGATGCGATTTCAACACTGAAATCTGAGCTACTACCACTGGCAGATGTGATCACCCCTAACCTGCCTGAAGCGGCTGCTTTGATTGGCTCGGCGCTTCCTGAAACTGAACAAGCAATGACGGATATGATCGCTGCATTACGTAGTATCGGCTCTCGTTCAATCCTGCTCAAAGGTGGTCATCTTGAAAAGGATGAGTTCAGCACAGATTTGCTGATTCTAGAAAACGATGTAATCCGAATGAGTACACCGCGAATTGCAACCCGCAACACCCATGGTACCGGCTGTACCTTATCTGCTGCTACGGCCTCATTCCTTGCTCAAGAGTATCCACTGCAAGACGCTGTAAAACATGCCAAAACCTACATCACCAAAGCAATCGAGCATGCTGATGAACTTGAAATCGGTTCAGGTCACGGCCCAGTAAACCATTTCTTTGCAGGCCATTTCAAACCAGAGTAAGCATGGAAGCAATAAACAAGATGAATAGCAATCTTGCATCAAACACATCTGGCGATGCGTATGCTGCAAAAGGGATGGCTGTCAAAATCGAGGATTTAATGCTTCGATATAACGATGCTAGCACACCTTTATTCAGCCAGTTAAATGTTGAGCTGCCAGCCGGTCAATGGACTTGCCTGCTGGGTAAGAGCGGTTGTGGTAAAACAACACTGCTACGCCACCTCGCTGGTCTTCTCGAAGACAACGTGACATGGAGTGGCAATATCACCACCAGCAATGCATTGCCTTTAACTGGCAACATCGCTTACATGGCCCAGCAGGATTTACTGTTGCCTTGGCTCAATGTCATTGACAATATTTGCTTGAGTGCCCGCTTTGGTAAAGCACAGAAAGCAGACAAACAACGCGCGTTGGCATTGCTGGAAGCCGTCGGGCTAGCCGATAAATCGGACGTGATACCGAATCAACTCTCTGGTGGAATGCGTCAGCGTGTTGCTTTGGCGCGCACTCTGATGCAAGACAAGCCTCTTGTTCTGATGGATGAGCCTTTCTCGGCGCTTGATGCTGTCACACGGCATAAACTCCAATCCCTTTCAGCAAAATTGCTCGATGGGAAAACTGTATTGCTGATCACCCATGATCCACAGGAAGCACTTCGTCTGGGACACCAAATCTACATGATGTCAGGTACCCCAGCTTCACTCAGAGGGCTACCCGTACCTTCTAATCTTCCGCCAAGACAGTTTGATGGTGAGCTCGCAACCCACCAGCAAGGGATCATTAATGAGCTGGAGAGTGATTATGTCTGATCAATCTCTATCTTCGAAACTACAGAATCCTTTGTTGGAACAGCAAGAAGCTAATCAGCATACCAACAAGGTCAATAATTCACTGTTGTCCCAGCATATCTCCCGCTTTGTCATTAGCGTGGCAATTATTATGGGTCTTTGGCAGGCCAGTGTCGTTATTTTTGACCTACCGCCTTTTATATTGCCGGGCCCAGTAGCTGTTATCTCCAAGCTAATTGAACGGGCAGATGTTCTGTGGCACCACACAGTGGTAACTGGCACTGAAGTCCTTTTTGGTTTACTTCTTGGCTTAGCAATGGGGCTGTTCTTTGCCCTGCAAATGCTGGTCTTTGAGCCTCTGCGTCGTTGGCTACTGCCAATACTGATCACTAGCCAAGCTATACCAGTATTTGCTATCGCGCCCATTCTGATGCTATGGCTCGGCTATGGCATGGCGTCAAAAATTGTCATGGCTGCACTGATCATTTTCTTCCCTGTCACGACATGCTGTTATGACGGCCTTCGCCATACACCAAAAGGCTACCTTGATTTGGCCACAACTATGGGAGCCACCCGTTGGCAGCAACTTTGGCAGATCCGCTTGCCCGCCGCCCTACCCGCATTGGCATCAGGTATTCGCGTGGCGGTTGTCATCGCGCCAATTGGTGCTGTGATTGGTGAATGGGTGGGTTCAAGTGAAGGCCTTGGTTACTTGATGCTGCAAGCCAATGCACGCATGTTTGTCGATGAGATGTTCGCCGCTTTGTTTATCTTGGCGTTTTTCTCAATCAGCCTGTACTTCATTACCGATCTTTTATTAAAAAAAGCCATTCCATGGCAAAGCCAATAACTCGGTTACAAAACACGGAATGCTTTACTTCGCTCAACAACAAGGAAATAGAATGAAATCCACTTTTTTTAAAGCAGCTAAACCGCAACTGTTTGCCGCTGCTGCATTAATGCTGGCTTCTTTTAGTGCATCGGCAGAAGAGAAAGTCACACTCATGCTGGACTGGTTCGTTAACCCAAACCACGGCCCAATTATTCTAGCCAAAGAAAAAGGCTGGTTTGCTGAACAGGGATTAGATGTCCAAATTCAAGAGCCTGCAGACCCAAGCGTTCCAGACAAATTAGTTGCAGCTGGCCGTATTGACCTTGCGGTTTCATACCAGAGTACGCTTATCTCTAGTACTGCTGCAGAACTTCCTCTGGTTCGTTCTGCAACGCTCATTTCAGGCCCATTGAACTCACTGATTGTACTGGATAAGTCAGGCATTAAATCATTAGCTGATCTGAAGGGTAAAAACATTGGCGTTGCTATCGGCGGCAATGAAGATGCGACTATTGGTACCATGCTTCGTTCGGAAGGCGTTGATATGGACACGGTAAAAATTATCAATGTAGGCTGGGCACTGTCTTCATCTCTAGCATCAGGGAAAGTAGACGCGATTTGGGGCGGCTTGCGTAACTTCGAGCTTAACCAACTTGCCATCGAAGGCTATGACGCAACAGCTTTCTACCCAGAAGAGCACGGCGTACCACCATACGACGAGCTAATTTTCGTTGCTAACAAAAATAAGTACAACCCAGATACGATCAATAAATTTAATACCGCTATCGAGAAAGCGACGGTTTACCTAATTAACCATCCAGAACAAGCTTGGAAAGAGTTCGTTGCCTACTCGCCAGACACATTGAATAACGACCTGAACCGCCGAGCTTGGGAAGATACGCTAACCCGCTTTGCTTTGCGCCCAGGAGCTGTAGAGCTAAAACGCTACGATGAATACGCTGAATTCATGAAGCAGCACAACATCATTAAAACACTGCCACAAGCCAAAGATTACGTACTGACGTATTAAGCGTCAACAGTATAAGTTGATAAGGATACACCATGAATTACCAAGATTTGATCAGCTACTGCCAACAGGACTGGGAAGATTACACCGAGCACGACTTCGTCAACCAATTAGCGACCGGTGATTTGAACAAATATGCTTTCTTCCACTACCTAAAACAAGATTATTTATTCCTCAAGCACTACGCTCGCGCGTACGCCTTGGCTGTGTTCAAATCATCAACACTGGCTGAAATGCGCGAACCGCTACCGGGCCTTAATGCTTTACTTGAGTCAGAAATGAACCACCACATTGAGTACTGCCAAACCTGGGGCCTTTCAGCAGAAGAGATGGAAGCAGAACCAGAAGATTTCGGTACCGTATGCTACACCCGCTACGTTTTGGATACCGGTATGGCAGGCGATCGTACTGATTTGTTCACTGCACTTGCTCCATGTGCTATTGGCTATGCCGTAGTTGGTCAACGCCTGGGGCAATGGCCCGAGACTAAACTTGAGGGTAACCCTTATCGAAGCTGGGTTGAGCTATACAGTGGAGAAGATTACCAGTCAGGTGTAGAAGAAACCATTCGCCGTTTAAACGCGATGCTTGAAGAAATCCCTCTTGAAAGTAAACGTGGTCATCGCCTTTGTGAAATATTCAAAACGGCTACCCGCATGGAAGTTGCTTTCTGGGAACAAGGCATGAAAGCGGCACAATAATTTCGCAATGTGCATTAAAAAGCCCTGTTTTTACAGGGCTTTCTTATATCTTCTGGCAATTAACCTTATGTGAGCAAATGCTCCTTAAACCCCAGTTCAACCAACTTCTTGTAGGCCTGCCAAACTTCATCAGGGATATCTTGCTCAACAGAGTAACCATATGACGGATAGACTTTGATACGCTGCAGATCACCTAGCATGACATTAATAACATCACTGTATGACAAGGTTTCATTCGGGTACTCATCAAAGCCAATAGGAGGAGAGGTAACCGTCACTTTCTTGCCCGGCCAGTTTTGCTGGAAAGTCGCATAAGCCCTTCTTTCCATAAATGGCTTTTGGACGATAATAAAGCTCTCTGGTTCAAGCCCCTTCATCTCTAGTAATGCACGCGTGAACTGAACATTTTCGCCCGTATTGGTGGATTGTGGTTCAAGAAGAATAGCACCTTGAGGGACGCCCATGTCCAAGGCAACTTCTGCAAACGCTTCAGCTTCGGAGCCCTTAAACATACCACGGGTCAACTCACCTTCTCCCCCAGAAAAGACAATGTATGGCGCGTAGCCTTCTAGGAACAACTTTGCCGCATACTCAGCGACTCGAATATCATTACTACCCAGCACGAAGATACAGTCAGATGGCGAGAGTGTGTGGTTTAGATGATGGTAATTCCACACTTTTGTTGCTAAAGCATGCACATTTGATGGCATTGCACGACTCCTTGTTGCTGAAAAGGCGAAAGCTGCCTAGCATTCAGGCAGCAGTATCAATCTTGGTATACACGAGGATATCATGAAGGGCTGCGATGACTATTCAGTGACAGTCATCAATGGTAAAGACCAAAGGCTCACAACCGTATTAGCGAAGCCACCACTCTGGCGTTAGGGTACAGCTCTTATCACCCAGCATCAGCCAACCCTGCTCTGCTTCAATGGTTAACTGCAGGTTCATCGAACGTTCAACCATAGCCTCAAGTTCAGCTAACGTTTCGTCTTTAAAGAAAACGACTGAGATATTACCGTATTGGCTCACTTTAGCTTGGTGTTGCTTCCACCATACCGGGGCGGCGTTATCACCATAAGCAAAGATAATCACTTTTTTTGCCTTGTGGGCGGCTTTCTTCAGCCGTTTCTCATCAGGTAAGCCAAGGTCAATCCATAGCTCGATTTCATCACTCAGATTTTTCTTCCAAAGCGCAGGCTCATCGGCTTCACAAAGACCTTTGGTAAACTGTAACTCTTCATCGGCATTAAAGCCCCATGCAACCAACCTTAGCATTAGACGCTGCAGGGTCTCAGATGGGTGACAGGCCAATGTGTGCTGCTGATCGAGATACACATGACGATCAAGATCGGCAACATTGAACTGGGCTTTGTAAATTGTGGCTTTAAGTGCCATAAAAATATCCTAGAAAAATAAAAAACTGATATAGAAATAATAAATGCAGTGTAGTTTGAACAGGAAGAAGGTTCAATTTCAATTGTCTAACAAACACCCAAAAGGTCTTCAATAAACATAAAAATCTTAAAAAAACACAAATAGTGTCGCTGCGCTAATGCCTTATTCAACTAAGCTCAACACACTTACACTGCCTGTGACAATTTGCTCCTTGGTACACTTTGGCAGACGTTTTATCTTATATTCAAGCTGCATCGCTAAACGTTTATCTCCCACACACTCAGACCAAGCCAATTCCAGAGGCCCCTTCCCCTTTAGGAACTTTGCTCCACGCTTTGTAGAAGTATGCTCGTTGAAGCGTCTTTCTACATCTGTGGTTACGCCACAATACAACCGATTATCAACCGTCCTAATTAAATAGACCGACCACTGGCTAACTTTATTCTTTTGCCCTTCACTTTCGTTGATTTGAGCAGGGTTAGTACAGGCCATCTTTCTTTACACCTTACAAAAAAGCCCAGCATTTGCTGGGCTAACAACACTCACGCTATTTGACACTTATGAAGTTAACGATTCAAGCATTGCTTTGAGCTCTTGTACTTCTTTCTTAAGCTCTGCAACTTCATCTTCCAAGGCCGTTAAACGCTCAGAGGTCGGAGAAGACGGTGCACTCGCAGAAGATGCAGCCTGTTGTTGAAGCGCCTCGAGATCTATCTCGCCACTAAATAGGTGCATATAACGAAAATCACGCTTGCCCGATTCTTTTGGCAACTGAATAACAAATGGGCCTTTCGGGTGTTCCGATAGCGTACTCAACACTGATTCAACTTCTTTAACATCAGAGAAACTACACAGGCGATTAGTACGAGTTCGTAGTTCACCAGGAGATTGTGGGCCACGCAGCAGCATCACACAGATAATCGCTTTTTCTTGCGCGCTGAACTGGAAAGTACTGAATTCAGTATTACAAAAACGGTGCTGGTATTTCGCAACACGGCTACCTAGACCTGCGGTTACTTCTTGTACAAACCTTTTCGCCTTCAGCGCTTCGATAGTATCTTGCACCTCAGCTTCAGTAAGCGACATCACAGGCTCACGATTACTCTTCTGATTACAGGCTGTCGTTAGCGCATTCAGTGTTAATGGGTATTGATCAGGTGTAGTTACCTCTTTTTCAAGCAAGCAACCTAGCACGCGCGCTTCTGTCTGCGAAAAGCAAATATCCATGATCTTCCCTCACTTATTCTTCTTACAATACAAATTCCATTGAGCATAGCCGAAAACACGCTGTATTCATGGCAGGGATTCACTGCTACTCAAAAGAATGCACACTGCATTAGACATTCCTGTCTAACAGCAGATTATCACTGAAGAATGTTACGGCAAGCGCAAGGGAGGTTATTTGGCTGCAATTCAGCCAAATAACGCTTGGTAAAGTACAAAGTGTTAACTAGATCAAAAAATCAGGCGGGAGCTTAGGTAAATTCAGCGGCGACAAAACGATTTCGGCCTTGTTCTTTGGCCTTATATAACACCCGATCGACAATTTCATACATGTTTTCAACTGTCTCCAAGCCTGTTGGAACCCAAGAAACCATGCCCTGGCTAACCGTCACAATGTCAGCCGTGGTCGATTTGGAATGTGGAATTTCAAGCTGCTGAATACACAGTTTTAATCGTTCACATTCACGCACCGCTCTAGTCTTATCGCAGTTACTCAGTGCGATCACAAACTCTTCCCCTCCGTAACGGGCAGCAAGCTCTCCCGCACGGCTGAAGTTTTTCTTGAGTTCAGTGGCAACCGCTTGTAAACAGCGGTCCCCTTCTAAGTGACCGTAGTGATCGTTGAACAGTTTAAAGTGATCGACATCTAGCATGATCAGTGTCAATGGGAAGTTATTACGACCATGCCAAGAAATAAATTCAGCCAGCTTACTATCCAGATAACGGCGATTTGCTAACTTGGTTAAACCATCTTCATTAACCTGCTGTGACAGCTTCTCATTCGCCTGCTCCAAGCTTTTCGTTGTATCCTTCAGCTGATGACGCATATGGGCGATACGCTGCATCGCTTTGAGCTTAGCCGCTAGCACAATCTTGTTTACTGGTTTGACAATATAATCATCGCCACCCATATCAATAGCCTTAGCGATCATTTCCGGTTCATCATGCCCACTCAAGAAAATGATGGGCACCCAGTCAGGATGCTTAATTCTGATTTGCTCAGCAACTTCAGTACCACTCATATCCGGCATACTGACGTCTAAGAGTAATAAATCTGGGTCGAACAGCGGATATTTCTCGATAGCTTCATGACCTGAAGCGACAGCTTCAACCACGTGCCCGAGGCGCTGCAACCGCATGGCCAACTGCATCCTCTCAAGATGCACATCATCTACTAGTAGTATCCGCATCGCTTCCATCTAAGCATCCTATTGATATATTGGCTATTCCTTAAGCTATTTATAGCACAGAATGCCTTGGCTTAAATGGTTCTATAAAAAACTTTATGCAACATATTTACAACTTGTTATTTTCAAGGTGTCTGGAAACATGCATATCCCCATTTCTTCGAACCTTCTCCTTGTATTGAATACCCTCCCCGTCTGATTCCTTCATATTGAGATAACTTGGGTATACATCGCAGCCATTAACAATAATCGTGAGCAAATTAACGTGATTGTTCGGGTTTATCCGCTATCTTATACTCAAGTGACCACAAGTTGCATAATTCAGAGCTTCATCAATGAGGTCAGTTCAAGGAAAATAATCGAATGGATTAGCCAGCCTATTTCGAGATTATTTGACACAGGAATGGGCTCATTGATGAGCTCCCGAAGGGCGAGCTTACTTGGCTGCTATGCTGCGTTAGAGATTTTTGATTTAGAACACTAGACCTATAAATCGCTGCCTTGCCTATCAACCAAGTAATTCTCGCTGAACTTAGCATCTTGTAGTTACTTGAGTATATCAGTTGACATTTAGAGAGAGGACTATAGGATTCCCTCCCTTAAACAATTCATGCTTTAGGAATTAGCTATGTCTGATATTGAGAAAAAAGAAGATCAAACGATCGAAGAAGTTAAATTCACTCTTGACGATTGTTCACCAGAACTACGCCAAGTTGTTGAGTTTGAAGAAGTGCCTGAAGAGCTTCTAGACATGCTAATTAACGTTTACAAAGCGTCTGAGCCAACTTCTCGTGAAGCTTGGGACCAGCTTCCAGCAAGTGCTCAGAATGTCTTGGATAACTTCGAGCAATTTCATGCGCTAATCGCATTGAGCCAAAGCTACTCTGGTGTAGATTTCCTTGGTGAAATGCAGGAATCAGAAAAACCGTCAGATATGACTGACGAAGAGTACACTGATTACAAAGCAGTGATGCTAGACAAAGTTCTACACAACTGTGTTAAAGACATGTGTAAGCAGCTGAAAAAAGCGCGCCGTAACCCACCAATGAAGCGTGAGTTCCAGGAAATTTTCAAGAAGTAATTTTTTTACTTATTTGAAAACTCAACAAGCATCAAAGGGAGCCATTGTGCTCCCTTTGTTTTTCTGCAGCAATTATTCGCATACCATTTATTTTTTTTCATGATAAAATAAGCGTCTTCAATCAATTAGGCGTCATTTAGCTCGAGCAATGATTCCTAACGCCAATAAACAACTAAAATAGCAAATTTAGCAAGGGTCTCTGAGGTATCAATGTCTGGCCAGAAGCAATTCAAATTCACTAATGAGCTTATTTTCATTCCAGCTCTTGGGGTTATCAAGTCAGACACAACCAATCAAAAGCTCAACCTTTCAGAGCAATATATTCTGCTCTACTTAATTGAACATGCTAACAGCCCAGTAACAAAAGAGGACCTGCTCAAAGCCGGCTGGCCCGACCGCGTTGTCTCTGAGGCGTCTCTATTTCAGACAATTCGCAGCCTACGGGTAAAATTGCAAGAAAAAACAAAGGGCGAGATTATCGAAACCCTACCTCGTGTAGGTTACCAGATCACCCAAGTCGCGATTGAAAAATACTCTGATTTATCAACGGCCACCGTCATCAAAAAGACTGCGCCCTATTTACCTTACTTCTCGATTGCGACCCTAGTGGCTGCAATTTTACTTGTTGGTAGTTATCTCTGGTTCACTGGGTACAAATACCCAGATAAAACGCAGTACATCACCCGTACCAGCATGCTGCAAAATAGTACTGTCACGCTGATCTCAACCAGTGAGAAAGAAATTATCGAACTTCAAGCAAAGCTCGATGATCTCCATGACACATACACTCAGCTCGATAATACGCCTGATTTAAAAAACTTAAAGCTCTATGCATTCAAAGGGAAAGACTCATATTCTCTGGCTTGGTGCCGTGTAGATGAAAATAATCATTGCTTACCCTACACGGATTTTTCATACCAAATCAGTGATGAAGGCTGGCAATTGTTTAAGCATCAAGTCATGCAAGACTTACCACTGTCGCGCCAAGACCCAATCATTCAAACAGAACTTGCTCGCGAGCCAACATCTCAAGTCTTCCTCAACTTTATTGATGACTCAGGAATAGACTCCCAAGTGGTGTACCACTACATCACCAAAGATGAAGACAATAAACTTAACTTTTCTTATTTGAACTTTATATCCGAAGAAAAAACGGGTTATCACCATGCTCTGTCAATCAGTTCGGCAACCTTAACTGTCGTTGAGAATGAATCTCCATTTATCTCGACCATCGAGATAAAGCCTATCATGTACCATTGGGCTTACCAGCCTAATGAGTTTGTAAATGAAGAAACTTCAACTGCGATCTACATTGAAAATAAAGTCAAAAATCAATTTCTTGGTAAAAATATTGGCTATAGCTACCTACTCTACCAGCAACCTTATATTGATCTGGTCTTAAATGATCAAGTCGGTATCTTTTGGGTTCATAACAGCGAGAAAGACGCCAAGATTTTTAACTACAAGCGTCAAGTGATAACTCAATAAGCCGTATACCCAAGTAACATCAAGATGAACCTTGCTAATTGAAGCAGTTATACAGCACCACATACGAAAGCAGCTCAAATGAGCTGCTTTTTCTTACCAACAGAGCTCTACACCAAAAAAATAATACCAATCATTTTTCCAAAGTGTTTTGATAGACTTATACATAACATTAGCTTTTAACGCATTGCAGCTTGCTTGCATAAAAATAAGATAAAAACAGAATGACTAAAAATAACAGATATTTAAAACGTTCATGGCTGTTTGCCCTGATACTGTTTTTCTCCGGTTGTGCTGTCTACGCTGGACTTAACTTTGATCAGCAATTCGGCAAGCCCCAACCGCAAGAAAGGTTAGCCGCAGCTAACTCTCCCATAGCCAATCACTACTTGGACACTGTGAAACCAATTATTGAAAACCGCTGTGTCGTCTGCCATGCCTGTTACGATGCTCCATGCCAATTAAAAATGTCGTCAGCGGAAGGCATAGACCGTGGAGCCAGCAAAGATAAGGTATATGAAGGTACCCGACTTCTCGCCGCGAATACCACTCGTATGTTTATTGATGCACAGTCTACTGCCGAATGGCGAGAGAAAGGATTCAACCCTGTCCTCAATGAACGTATCCAATCCGAAGAAGCAAATACCCAAGCCGGTGTAATGGCTCGTATGCTTCAACTGAAACAGGCACATCCTCTACCTGAGCAGAAAGTCCTCAACCATGAAGAATGGGACTTCTCTTTAGATCGCAATCAGCAGTGTCCTACCATTGAAGAAATGGCGAAATATGAGCAGAATTACCCTGAATGGGGTATGCCTTATGGCCTACCTCAAATCAGCGACAAAGAGAATCAAGTTCTGATGGACTGGCTGGCAAATGGTGCGCTGATGGCAACGGCACCTCAGCCAAGCGCATCAACACTCTCTAAAGTGGCTGAGTGGGAAACGTTCCTGAACGGCAGTAGCCTGAAACAGCAACTTGCCAGTCGTTACATTTATGAGCATTTGTTTGTCTCTCATCTATATTTTTCAGACGAACAACAGCCTACATTTTTCAAACTCGTTCGTTCTCGTACAGCGCCGGGTGAGCCTATCGACCTTATCGCAACGCGACGCCCCTATGACGATCCCGGAACAACACGAGTCTACTACCGTTTCCAGCCTGTCAGGGAAACCATTGTCGATAAGACCCACATGCCTTACGCGCTAAATAAAGCCAAGCTGACTCGCTTCAATACGCTGTTTATCGAGCCGGAGTACATGGTAACGTCTATGCCTAGCTACCACCCGGACATTGCCGCCAATCCATTGATTGCATTTAAGCAGATCCCAGTCGATAGTCGCTATCGCTTTATGATAGACAATGCCCAGAATACCATTATGGGCTTCATAAAAGGCCCCGTATGCCGAGGTCAATTGGCACTGAATGTTATCAATGACCATTTCTGGGTGTTCTTTGTTGACCCAGCGATGGCAAACACCCCTTCTGTTGATGATTTTTATGAAACTCAGGCTGACAATTTAAGGTTACCGGCAGAAAACGAGAGTAACACGCTACCCGTAGCAAATTGGATTTCTTACTCCAAGCAGCAAGGCCGTTTCCTTAAGGCAAAAAATGCCTTTCTTAATGATGCATTTAAAAATGGTGAGCATCTAACGACGGATCTCATTTGGGATGGTGATGGCTACAACGACAATGCTAGCCTAACGGTGTTCCGCCATTTCGACAGTGCAACCGTTACAAAGGGTCTCGTTGGCAGCCAGCCAAAAACTGCATGGGTTATTGACTACTCACTGCTTGAACGTATTCATTATCTGTTGGTTGCAGGCTTTGATGTCTACGGAAACTTTGGCCACCAGCTTGTAACCCGAATGTATATGGACTTCTTGCGTATGGAGGGTGAATCTAACTTCCTCTCTTTGCTTCCAGCCGATGTACGACGAGAGCAACTTGCCTATTGGTATCAAGGCTCAAACAAACACCTTAGCGACTACCTACAGGGGGATATCAACCAATTTGATCAACCCACCGGCGTTAAGTTTCACACCCAGCATCCAAAAAATGAGCTATTCGGTATGCTTCAAGAGAAGCTGAAAGTCGTACTGCCAGATCGTTACGATTTTACTCAATCACAATTGGCCAAAAATGGCTCTCTTGCTCTGTATAAGTTGAACCGGTTGAGCGGTAAGCAAGCGAGCCTACTACCTGAAATTACTTTCATCATGGTCGAACCAACAGAACCAAACCAAGACGCAGAGTTGTTTACTTTAATCCGCAATAGCGCCCATAAAAACATCTCAAGTTTATTCAATGAAGAGTCTAACCGTTTGCCAGCTCAGGACAATGTGACACTAGTTCGCGGGCTGCTCGGTAGTTATCCTCGCGCTTTCTGGCACCTCAAAGCATCAGATTTGGATACTGCAGCTAAACAAATCAGCACCATCACGACAGAAGAAGATTACCGACTGTTTCTGGATAAGTACGGTGTACGCCGTACCAGCCCTGACTTCTGGTCGTTCAGCGATATGCTCAATGAAATCAACCATAATATGTTTCCTGTTGAGTCAGGGTTACTTGACTACAACCGGATTGAAAATCGATAAATAGAGCTAATCAAACAAAAAGGTCTAACTCATCAGTTAGACCTTTTTTATTTCTAGAGCAAAATGTTATCGAATCATTCTTGAGTAAGAATGCGTTCCCGATTCCAAATTTCACTGTCCCAGTTATGAGTAACTCGATGTCGGGTAATCAAGCCACGATTATCATAATAACTGACTTCTTCAGTAAACTCTGCCACCGGTTGACCATCTGCATCTAACGCCATTTCACCAGATTCTGTATAATAATCAGCTTCCCAACGGCGATACTCTTTACATGCTGGCACTGTTTCACCTGTAGCGCCATCATAAACAGCTTCAGTTCCAACAAAGACCGTGCTCATAACCTGAATGAAATTATCCAGCTCAGGTGTGGCATTGAGCAATTCCCCATGAGCTAGCCTGACGTCTGGCATATAGTAGCCACTCACTGCCGATTGGCTTTCAGAAAGTACGTGCACTGCTCCCCAAGCAGTGTAATCAAAACCATTCTCTGTCGCTTCAAAACCAACCATTACACCCGTATCAGGGGTTTCATAGTAAGTTTCTGTAAACTCATAATAAGGTGCAGCATTTAGGTCAGAATAATCGACAAAAGCACCATGCAACGTTGAAGTATTAAGGTTTTCTTGGCCTTTCCAGCTTACCCCTTCTGAACTATTGGGAGTTAAGGTATAAATCGCATCCTGAATTACAAGTTCATCGCCTTCACCTTTACCTCTCGTCATCAAATACTCTATCTGGACACCAGCATCAGCAACATAATTACTATCTGGCAAAGCCGCTAAACATTGCGACATAGATGCAAAACCATCTTCAGGTACCAAGTAATTTTCAGGGTCAACACCAACTAACTGTTCTTCATGTACAAAGCCAATTAGCTCTTTTGTATAACCTTTATATCCCCCAATTACAGTACCTAGGTCTGCAGGGTCATATTCACTATAGTCTTTAACGATTCGCTGAACGATATTATCGTTGTCAAGATACTCAGTGCTGCTCTCGACAATATGAAGAACTTCAGAAGGTTCGTCACCAGTATTATCAATTAACGTTAGCTCAGAGGAATATTCAACAACACAAACATCCCTTTCTCCTAAAAGGGTGTCAATTGTTTCCTTCCCTTTGTAGGTTGCATATAAGTTTTCATGCCTTATCGGCTCAGCTGGAGAAAATTGGTCAACCCTATCTACCCAATACTGGGTCACTTCATCAATATTCAAGTCATTTGGCTTATTGGAATCAATATTAGTGAACCACCAACGACTAAATACATCCTGGGTTCCTATATACTGAGAGCTGTCTGCATTAACATAAGAATGCTCAAAGCTTGGGTTCCATGGGTTTGCATCGACACCTTCAGTTGCAATTGAAATTTGTGTAACCTTCACATTTGTATCTGGCAATAAACCATTTGGTAAACCTACTCGATCCCCAACTTCAATCTCAGACTGCTTGAATTGTTGTTTTTTTTCCTCGCCATGATTTAATCTAGTGACTTGATATAAACGCGCATGACTTCTCGAATTAGCTGCCGTCGAAGCATCAAATGAATACGCTTCAAGGCTATCCATGCAACCACTGAGCGTACTTAAGTCGACTTCAACTTCTGGTTGAGTAACATTACCTGAATCATTACCTGAATTGGAATTGGTTTCTGGTGAGTCATCACTGCCCCCACCACACCCAGATAATAAAATAGCGGTGGATATAGCTAATGCAACCTTGCATACCTTCATAACAACATCCTACTTTGTTTGGATTATCAACCTAGCAACATTACAAGCAAAAAACCGCCCACCGAATAAGGATGTTTGAAATAACCGAGTGACTACACAAGAAATCTCAGCAATAAAGAATAATGGGTTAATCTTAACTCCACACCTCTATCTGAATGTCCTTCCTGCTAAAAAACTCACTCTGATGACTACTACCTTTTCGAGCTTCATACATAACCAAACTGGAAGGGGAAGTGTTTATGTAAATAAATGAAAAGAAACAACAACCACTGTAGCCAACATGTTTCAAAAGAGTAAAATGGCGGCATCATTTTTCATGGAAGGAATCGCTCATGACTCATACCCAGTTTCACCCAGTGTGGGACAGTTTTGTCCGTGGCTACCACTGGCTTCAAGCGCTCACCATTGGAGGGCTTTGGTATACGGGTACAGAGGGGCTAATGGACTGGCATTTCAGCTTGGCCTATTTTCTTTTGGCACTCATTACAACTCGATTGATTTGGGGTGTTTTTGGCAGTGAAACGGCTCAATTCCGCCGCTTTGTCCGTTCGCCTATCACTGTGTTCAAATACTTAGCTGCAAGTATTCGGGGTGAAAAAACTGCAGACTCTATCGGCCACAACCCTGCAGGCGCATACATGGTCGTCGCCTTCATGATCCTGCTGGCAACACAACTGACAACTGGGCTTTTTGCCAATGACGATATCATTTCCGAAGGGCCTTTTGCTTACCTTGTCAGTGGCGAAACAAGCAGTTACCTCACGGAAATCCATGCTATTAATTTTAATATTATCCTGGGTGCCATTGGGCTTCACTTAACCGCGATTGCTGTTTACTTATTACGAAAAGAAAACCTTATTACGCCAATGCTAACTGGGAAAAAACGGCTGGTCGGTAGCGCATTACCAAAAGTGGCCAATGGTGTTTGGGGCTGGGTAATATTCCTGGTTATCGGCGTAATCATTTATTTCACCCTCGCCAAAGATGTCGTTACTTATCTGTTCTAATCAAAAATGCCAGACTCATGTCTGGCATTTTTTTAGTGTCTATTTACACTCGAATTTATCTAACTTTAGCGATATTTATAGTCACTATGGCATGACTTACAGTTTTTGGCGGCTTCGCCGAAAGCACGCTTGGTGGCTCGCTCATCACCTTCCAGTGAGACTTTTGCCAAGTTGGCCATATCACCCTGGAACTTGTCCAACTTAGCGCTAAAGCCTTCCCAGTCAGACCAAATTTCTGGTTTAGCCTTAGTTTGACCTTTATCTGTACCTTCAACTTTGAAGGCTTCTTCCGGCATATAAGTTAGCTGTGAAATAAATTGCGCGCGCTGACTAAAGGTTTGCTGATCCCAGTCCTTACGCCCTTTTACCATTTCAGCCAAGTCGCCAAAGTTAGTCGCAATCATCGTGAAGGCCGCCTGACGATATTCAATGGCATCTTCAGGCTTTTCAAATGGTGAGGCCGATAGACTGGCTGCAAACATTACGCATCCTGCAAGCAGAACTTTTTTCATGACTTCTTTCCCTTTGTTATTATTCCATTTAAAAGTCACTCACGGTGTAAGTTACCGACTTGGCAAAGGATACACGTGAGCGCTTAGTGGCATATAGAAATGATACAGTGGCATAAAGACATGTAAACAACAGACAGCCAAAGATTACATTTATTTACAAACAATCAACGTATTGCTTGTCAAATCAGCACATATCTATATCTGCTGATTTTCTACTAAAGACTCAGGCACTATTGGTATAGACTATCAATACGAACAACCTCTTAGCCTCACCCCCTACTTCAAACTGTGGCTTCGAGGTAAATCTATAATTACATCGAAAGAGCAAAGTCATGCTAGGAACACTAAGCAAAATGAAATCTCAACTCGGCGATGTTGTCGAGTATCAACTCCCCGTTGGTGATGAGTTACTCCCTTTAAACCAGCTTATTGGCAAGCACCTCAAGCTTACCCATACCGGAAATATCTACTGTGATGCTTGTGGAAAGAAAACCAAAAAAAGTTACTCTCAGGGTCATTGCTTCCCATGTATGAAGAAACTGGCACGTTGTGACATGTGCATCATGAAGCCAGAAACCTGCCATTACGCAAAAGGGACTTGCAGAGAGCCTGAGTGGGGAGACGCTAACTGCATGGTTCCCCACTATGTCTATATTTCCAATACATCCGGTTTAAAAGTAGGCATTACCAGGCACACTCAATTGCCAACCCGTTGGATTGACCAAGGTGCAACACAAGCTCTGCCTATTCTCAAAGTCAAAACTCGTCAAATTTCCGGACTGGCGGAAATTGCACTGGCTGAGCTGGTGGCAGATAAAACGAATTGGCGAGCGATGTTAAAAGGTGACAATGACGATATTGCCCTACAAGACGAAGCGCAGCGCCTTTTGCCTGCCATTGAGCAACGCATCAACGAATTGCTGGAACTATACGGAGAAGATGCCGTAGAACGACTCAATGAGGAGATCGTTGATATCCAGTACCCAGTCACTGAATATCCTAAAAAGATTGCCTCTCATAACTTCGATAAAGAACCTGTCGTCGAAGGCACATTAGTAGGAATTAAAGGCCAGTACCTCATTTTCGACACTGGTGTAATTAATATTCGCAAATTCACCAGCTATGAAGTCAGCGTAGAAACGCCTGATAACTAAAATCAAAAACTCACCACCTCAAAACAGCAAAAAACGGCTGAGTTCACTCAGCCGTTTCTCTATGATTTTTATATACCCAAGCTACTTCAAAATGCTGGTTCAGCGAGAATTTATAAGCTTATAGACAAGGCTTTGTTTTGTAGATCTAGTGGCTCTAAATCAAGAAACAATAACGCTGTATATGAGCTTAGAAAACTCGCCCTTCGGGAGGGTGTCAGCCCATTCACTCCTTCGTTGAAGCTTTTTGAAAGGGAATGCCATTCCTGCAAACCTTCGCCTTGCATTGAATGCGCTGACAACCCTCTGAATCCTGCATATTGAGGTAGTTTGGGTATAATCAAACGTTATTTGGCTTTGGGTTGAACAAACTTACGACTATTATCGACAATCGCGACATCCCGAATAAAGTTCACCCCGAGCACAATTCCTTTACCGGCAGTCAGTGCAAATTCTGTTAGCTCATTAAGTTCACCTAGCTTCGCTCTAAGCTTAACAACCGCTTGGCGTGTATCTCTTTGTTTTGATTTCAGCCAGCGTTCTACAGGTAACTCTACCTCTTGGCCTCCAGCATTGAATTTCACCCAATCCTTGCCATCCCTCTCAAATGCCTGAACATTAGAAACACCGATCGATGAAAGTGATTTACCATCATCAACTTTGGCACGAATATGCTGCTGGGCTTGGGAGATCCATAACCACTCTTCGCTACCTAAGATCAGCTTACCGTCATCGGTTTTAGTGACGACTGGCTGAGGCATTGGTTCAGGCTTCACTTCAGGTTGAGGCAGTGGCTCTGGAGTAGGAACAGGGACTACGACAGGGTTTTCTGGCTCAACAACCGGTGGTGTAACAGGTTGCTCAATATTACCACCGACAACTTCAGGATCTGGTGTTGGCTCTGTTTTCTGCCCTGACTGCTGAGCACAACCCGCAAGTAATAATAGCGCAATATATACAGCCGACTTTCTCATCAAATTCATCCCTACAACTTCAAGTTACGCAATACGACCAAACACTTATAAATATCGTTTTAACAACTAGGTTATTTATAACATAGTATGCGCGATCGTTGGCAACATCCAAAATGATTTGCCAGATTGCAAGTTTAAATCACAGCATTAATGGAAGACAGAGCCGAAATCAGCTTTTGCTGTTTGCTCAAACTGTACCAGCTTATTTTGGATCCACGCTTCATCATACCATCCCATGTTTCGGCTGTGTTTGGCATCATCCCACAAGCTTAGGTACCAGCGTCGTATCTCGAACCCTGGTTGTAATGACACTTCTTGCTGATAACGCTCTGCTAGCTGAAATTCTGGCCTCACATCAAATAGATGAAAAATATCCATTTCCCTGTGTTTAAAACCAACATCGCAAGGGTCAAGTATGGCTGTTACTTCAAAAGACTTGGGATCAACCAGGATATTTCCGACATGACAGTCATCATGGATCAAAGAGGATTCAGAAGAAGCGGTGGATAATATGACGTCCTTCATTGTCCATAATGACTCATAGGCTCGCTTTTGGGCTGGTGTGAATGGAGAGACTTCACTGACTATATAGCGATATACAGTACCCATCCAATGCGTAAAGGCCTGAGATAAGTTTGCCTCGAACTGGCCATTATCCAGTTCGAAGCCTTGCGGGTTATTCATTTCATGCAAAGTATGCAAGAGCTCAAGGTAACCGTCGGAAAAACGTTTGATGGCAATAGGATCGTTCGGGATCTGGTGGGCTGATATTCCCTCTAGCCACTCCAACATAATGAAGTCGTAACCTTCCTCTCGACCAAAGTACAACACCTGTGGCACTGGGCATGGTAAAGCCTGATGAAGGCGTTCGAGGCCTTTGATCTCTTTTGCTAGCCTTCCTATTTCACGAGAGAACTTTACCACCACCTTGGCGTTATCCGAGGCTAGAAAAACTACCCACCCATAAAATGTTTCTTGAATTTCACTGACTTGCGGAGCCTGTCGAAACATAGTCTTATAACTAAATTCAGCAATCCTTTTTAGCTGCAATCTATTCAATCTGGCTTCCTTTTTTCACTCAATAACTTCTTTTATCCCTAACGTTACGGCAATGATTTTATATGAATAATTGTTAACCTTAACTGGGTATACCATACCCTTTTAGAAGCAATTTTGCGGCCATCATAATCAATTATGAGTTCAAACTCTCATAAAAAAGCCCGAGCAATGAAATAGCTCAGGCTTTTAGTTATTGGATAGCAATTCCAAGTATTTCAGCCAACTCTTCAAGTTGCTGCTCTGAATCAAGGCGAAGGGACCAATTTACACCAGAGCCCATTGCTGTGATCACATTTGCACCTCTACCAAGCAGTGTAATGTCATCCACTGTCGCTTGTAATGATACTCGTGATGCACCGTCTAGCCGAACCACAACTTCGTGCTGGTTTGCAATTATACGCCCCGTAGAGAACACTATTGTCATTTTTCCGCCTTCTTATGCTTCATTACTGCAATCGTCAAGCGACTGGTACACACCATACGGCCACGCGGATCCTTAATATCGATTTGCCAAACTTGAGTGGTGGCTCCTAAATGAACAGGCGACGCTGTGCCGATAACATGGCCGCTGCGCATGGCACGAAGGTGATTGGCATTGATATCAAGTCCAACACAATATTTGCCATCATCAACACACATGTTAGCTGCCAGCGAGCCGAGCGTTTCAGCCAGCACTACAGATGCGCCGCCATGAAGCATGCCCAACGGCTGGTGAGTTTTTGATTCGACAGGCATTACGGCAGACAAGCTGTTGTCATCGAACGCCGAATACTCAATACCCAAGTGTTCAACTAGCGTATTTACCGAAGTCTCATTTAAACTTTCAAGAGTGAAGGATTTTTTCCAAATACTCATCACGTTATCCGTACAAACTCATTTGGAGAGAATGATACATCAACTGTATAATTCCGCTATTGCGGTTTATACATTAAATGAAAGGAGTCTTTGATGAATCGCTTTCAACCTATTGCTTTAGCAGGCTTAATCGCCTCTACAATAGTACTTTCAGCTTGCAGCAGCTCTCCGACCGGCAGGCAACAAGTATTATTGTTCTCTGAACAGGACATGTCTCAATTGGGGGCACAATCATTTGATGCGCTCAAAGAGCAAGAAAAAATCCATACCGGCAAGAAAACGAACCAGTATGTGCAGTGTGTGACGGATGCATTAACAACCCGCTTAGGTGGCCAACAAGCAGTTAGCCAATGGGAAGTCGTGGTGTTTGACAGCGAGCAGGTTAACGCCTATGCCCTTCCCGGCGGTAAAATTGGTGTGTATACCGGGCTATTAAACGTCGCGACCAATCAAGATCAGTTGGCAACAGTGATTGGCCATGAAATTGGCCATGTTCTAGCCCAGCACAGTAACGAACGATTATCTCGGACCCAACTTGCGAACATGGGCATGCAAATAACCAGTGCAGCAATGGGTGGCGCTGAGTATCATGATGCTGCCATGGCTGGCCTAGGGCTCGGCGTGCAATATGGCGTTCTTATGCCTTATGGCCGTGCACAAGAATCTGAGTCAGACATTATTGGTTTGAGGCTAATGGCCGAGGCAGGCTTTGACCCTTACGAGAGTATCAACCTGTGGAAGAACATGGCGAAAGCTGCCGGTGGTAATCAACCTCCTGAGTTATTATCGACTCACCCATCTCATTCAACCCGTATTGATGATCTAAGGGCAGAGATTGCCAAACTACCTAATTACAACACGCCTAGACCACAATGTAACATTTAGAAATGAGCACCCTCTGGGTGCTTTTTTCATCGAATGAAGCCAGGATGTACTGCATACTATGCTCCCGAAAAAAGATTAAAGACCCGATGAATCTAGATACCAAATGGCTTGAAGATTTTCTCATGCTCGCCGAAACACAGCATTTTTCACGAGCCGCAGAAGCCCGACACATTACACAACCCGCATTTGGCCGTCATATCCGAGCGCTTGAAAAAGCAGTCGGCCACTCCCTTATTGATAGAACTACAACACCAGTGAGTCTGACACCAGCAGGGAGGCAGTTCAGAACTATAGCGCAGAATATGGTGTCACAGATGGAGGAAGGCGTTAGGGTGCTAAATGGTATTGAACAGCCACTACCAAATCCAATCAGAATCGCGACACCCCATTCATTATCATCGCCAACTTTGCTGGACTTAACTGACTTCATCACTATTGAGCACGATCTGCACTTTTCTATCGATATTTTACGTGTCGACTTTGCAGTTGAATCGCTAACCCAATCAAATTGTGATTTCTTACTGGGCTTCGAGATCCTATCCTTGCTTCAACCACCGTTTCATAACCTGTGCATTGGCCACGGCGATTTTTTACTGGTTTCACTCCCAGATGGATCCGGTAATGCGTTGTACAACCCTCTTGAGAGTAACTGCCCAATCCTTAGATATAGTGCGGAGTCTTACAGTGCAAGGCTTATAGAACAGTACCATCCACAACTTGAAGCCCTCAATACTTACCCAGTTTTTGAGAGTTCAATGTGTCAGTTACACAAAGACATGGCTTTAAGAGGAAAAGGCTTAGCTTGGATACCCGATACCATGATCCGCCAAGAGCTTGATTCTGGTAAATTAGTCGCCATTGCACCGGAACGTTACAGACTCCCTTACCAAATACGCTTATATCGGAACTCAGCGCCTTTACGCCAAGATGCCCAGCGCCTTTGGGACTACCTCAGCCACAGCATTCAGAATGGATGGCAAATTAATCGCCCATGGCACTCAATAAACTAAATGTCCATTAAAGCCAATTTCGGTATCAGGTTATAACCTAGTGCCGAATCGGCACTAGCATACCAATATTTGCATTTCACTTTATCTTGTAACAGGTAGATACTCGCACTCAAGGCAAACGTTTGCGCGCTTTTTTGAGGCAATGAGGTATCTGTGAAATCCACTCCCATAACACTCTCTGAGTTTTATCACCGCTTTCCAAAAGCGGATCTCCATTATCACCTCTTGGGCGGTGTTCGACTTGCAACCATGTTGTCACTGGCTGAAAAATACCAAGTCGAATTAACAGAGCATGACGCCAAAGCGTATTATCGCGCGCACCAGCAAGAAACCGGTATCGTTAAAGGGGGAATCGAAGCTCTGACCTTTCTTTACCAATTGATGCAAGAGCCATGCGATTATGCTCGGGTGTTACGAGAAGTGGCAGAAGATGCCCATGCTTGTGGTGTAAAATATATAGAGACCTTCTGGAATCCCTCAGACACAGAATTAAGCTATCTCGCTGTCACAACGGCATTGACTGATGCGATTGATGAAGCCTATCAACAAATGGGGATCATTATTCGGTTAATCCCTTCCATCAACCGCGAAAAATCGCCGGAAGAGGCGGTTGCCATGGTCAATGAGATGATCGCCCATCCCCATCCGTATGTGCTTGGTGTTGGTATTGACTACAAGGAACATAATGCGCCGGTTGAGAACTTCTGGAAAGCTTACCGTATCGCCAAAAAACAAGGTTACAAGCTCACAGCTCATTGCTCAGAATTTGGCCTACACTGGCGCAACGTAGAAACAGGTATAGAGTTGATCGAAGTTGATCGTATTGATCACGGATATTCCATTATCGACAACCCACTTCTGACCAAAGAGTATGCAGAAAAAGGTATCCCCTTTACTGTCATTCCATCGAATACCTTCTTTTTCAAGCAGTGGCCTGAACACCAACAATGGTGTGAACACCACCCGATAAGGGCGATGGCAAAAGCTGGCATGAATATCATTCCTTGTACTGATGACTGGCATATCCACAACACCACCAGTGCTAACTGTTACAGGGTAATGGTTGAAGATTTTGGCTTCGACCTAGGCAGCTTGAAACAGATGATAATAAACAGCATTGAAGCTTGTTGGATGCCTACTGAGGTGAAAATGCAGTGGCTAGCAGAATGGGTCGACGAGTTTGATACTTTGAGAACCAATTTAGTTGCTGAACCCGTTATCGCACCAGAAATGAAAATTTGCTACCGACGTTAAGTCAGATCACGAATATTAAAAAGACATGTAGAGGGAATCCATGGAAACTGTAGCTGACAAACCAGCTCTTAGCATTGCTAAGTGGTTTGACTTTAAAGGCAACAACACTAACTTAAAAACCGAGATCATCGCAGGCCTGACAACCTTCGCCACCATGGCTTACATGGTCGCCGTTGTACCAGGAATGATGAGCAAAGGCGGCATCCCGTTTGAGAGTGCGCTAACAGTCACGGTATTGATGACCGTTATCACTACAATTGCCATGGCGCTATATACCAATCGCCCCTTTGTATTGGGTCCAGGGCTTGGTAGTGTGGCAATTTTCTCTTTCACCCTCCTGGGTAACGATGTGCCCCTGAGTATTGCTGCCGGCATTGTATTTATTAGTGGCGTGCTGTTTATGCTGGTCTCTTTTCTTGGTGTTAGAGACTTTGTGGTTCGCATCATTCCACATAGTGTCAAAGTCTCGGTTGGTGTTGGTATTGGCCTTTTTATTGCTCTGCTTGGTTTTAAGCAGGCTGGTATTGTTATTGCCGATCCCCGTAAGAATGTATTGGTTTTCGGTGAGTTGGCTTCTATTGAAGTGATTACGGCTATCTTGGGCTTTTTCATGGTGCTGTTTTTCGTATCAAGGAAAATTCAAGGCGGGATCATTATAGCTGTGATTCTTACGACGCTTCTTAGCCTACCTTTAGGAATTACTTCTATTCCTGATAACTTTTTCAGTATGCCTGGCAGTATCGATAACATGACTTTCCAGCTTGATGTCATTGGTGCTCTAAGTCCGGTTTATCTACCCTTCTTGCTTGCCTTTTTCATTCCGGACTTCTTCTCAACCCTGGGGGCTATGCTAGGTATTGGTGCACAAGCGGGGTATTTGGATAAAAACGGTAACCTTCCAGGTATCGAGAAAAACTTCCACGTCGATTCCAGTGCCACCACCTTCGGTGCACTATTCTCCTGCCCAGTAATGACAACATACGTCGAGAGCTCGGCTGGAGTAGAGTCAGGAGGCCGAACAGGTTTTACCGCCTTGGTGACTGCCGCCTGCTTTTGCTTGACATTATTCCTTGCCCCTTTGGCAGGCATGATCCCAACTGTCGCAACGGCGCCCGTATTAATGTATATCGGTATCGCCATGATGGGTTCGATGAAAAAAATCAATTACGATGATATTACCGAATACCTACCAGCATTTGTCTGCGTTGTCATGAGTGTATTCAGCTTCAATGCCGGCAATGGTATTGCAGCCGCTATGCTGGTATACGCCTTCCTAAAGCTTGCGACTGGACGCTATAAAGAAGATCATTGGTCAGTATATTTAATCGCATCTTCAATGATTTACTACTTCTATATTATTTCCGCTCACTAAGTGGAGATGATAAAAGACCGGCAGTTTGCCGGTCTTTTTTGTTTCATATCAGACGCAAAGCTTATTGTTTTAATTCTTCAAACTTATCACTGAGCTCACTTGCAGTATCCGATGCTTTGTCAGACACATCTTCAAATACATCCTGAACTTCTTCAAACGAGCGCGAATCGGTAAGATCCTCAATTTGATCTTTATACGTCACGCCAATGTAAATCCCAAAACCAACGAGTGCCAGTATAATGTATTTCAGCATTTCAATTATTCTCTTCGCAAACCGAATGTATGAGGCATATACCCTACCTCTTTAAAAATAGTCTCTATGAATGAAAAACAGCTTCCGAAGAAGCTGTTTTGGTGGGTAATTACCGATTAACGCACCAAACAGATAAGAGACTTACCCAACAACCATTCAAGCTCTTTTTGGCTTTCTTCTCCAAAACGCTCAATGCAGAGGCTATATAGCCTATCGATACCGAGCTTGGCAAATTCACTGGTTGTTTCTGATGATGCGATGTGATGGAAGAGCAGGCGTAGCGTCGCCTTGAACTTCTCATCATCCAATGCTGAAATCCAGCTAGTCGAAAAACCTGCCAAGCCGTTGTCGAGATCGAGTTTTTCAACAAATAACCGAAAAATACGGCCATCCAGCGCGGTCGCAAAATCTTGCTTTTTGGGGAAATGATGGCTGATACCCGTACGAGAGATCCCGGTTTGCTTGCTTAAAGTGGTATAAGACATTTTGTCGTATCCTAACGTCAAAATTTGATCCACCACCGCATCCATAATTGTTTGGATGGTAATTTCAGTATCTTCTTTACTACGCTTCGGCATAATACGTTGACTCTATGATTCTCAATGATCACTCATAAACCCGCCGAAATCCTACGCGGGCTCCGTAACCATCTAAGCAAATATATTGAATCCCCATTGGTAACACTTTACATAAATAACAAGTCACACAATACGGGATATCGTTCCGTTAATCGATAATATTACCGTTTAGCAGCCAGTTTCAAGTCATTAAATGTCATGAAATGAAAAATTAATGCTTCAGTCATCAGCTAGCTCTTCACTATTCTTTATGAACCGCTGAATATGAAACACTTATCAAAACTTTCCATTTGGTTATTATCATTAATTAGAACTTCCGACCATTTAACATATCATTAACACTGTAAGACTCTAGAGTCACTGCAAAAAATTGGCACTATTGTAATAGAAACAGGAATTTATGAACAGGACATAAACAGTAAAAAAATTGTACACCTGTTTGAATTTTGTTCTATTTTAATCTTTGAAAACTAATTATTTTTTGCAGCTTTACCTACGTTTCAAGACATTTTAAAACCCGTTTAAAGCAAATAACTACTTGACCAAACAGTGAAAACAGCATTATTTTAACAAAAACATAACACGGAAGGATCGAAGTATGACTCTACCTCTGCAATCGGATCGCTTAAGGGATACACTGATGACTCAACCACTGCCAACTGAAATGATTCTAAAATGGGCAGAAGAACGCGCAGATGATGTGTATCTTCGCCAGATCATCAATCGACAATTTGTGGATTTTACTTATGCAGAGGTTGCTGACAAAGCGCTTCGCCTTGTAAGCGCTCTGCGTGCCCAAGGATTCAAACCTGGTGATCGCATCGCTCTGATGTCAAAAAACTGTGCGGAATGGTTTATTACCGATCTTGCGCTGATGTTAGGTAGCTATATCAGCGTGCCTATTTTCCCTACCGCGGGACCTGAAACCATTGAGCACTGTCTAACTCACAGTGAATCAAAAGCCGTGCTTGTGGGCAAGCTTGATGATAGTAAGGCAGCACTGTCAGTCATGGAGAAGCACCCGGAAATCTTGTCCATTGCCTTCAACTACCCTTCAGCACCAAAGTGTAACCACGATTTCAATACCCTGCTATCTCAGCACGAACCCTCTGAAGAACGCCCTAACCATCAGCAAGATGACCTAATGTCTATTGTGTATACCTCGGGTACTTCAGGGCTACCTAAAGGTGCCATGCTGAGTTATGGCTCATTCGCTTGGGCAGCCCAGCGCCTTGTTGACCACATTGGTATGCAAGAAGATGAACGCCTGTTCTCCTACTTACCTTTGGCGCATATTACTGAACGAGTCTACATCTTTGGCTCTTCAGTGATGTCTGGCATCCAGGTGGCTTTCCCTGAGTCCCTCGATACCTTTATTGACGATGTCAAAATGCATCGCCCTACCTTGTTTATTTCAGTACCGCGTTTATGGACGCTTTTCCAGCAGCGAATTTTGGATAAACTACCACAGGCGAAACTGAATCTGTTACTGAAAATCCCATTCATTTCTGGTGTTATCAAGCGCAAGCTTGCTGATGGTCTTGGCCTAAACAAAGCGCGTGTCCTGGGTTGTGGCTCAGCACCGGTTTCGCCAGCCCTACTTCGTTGGTACGAAAATATCGGGCTCAACATTACCGAAGCCTGGGGAATGACAGAAAGCTTTGCCTACAGCACGCTAAACCACCCATTCCGCAGCGATAAAATCGGTACGGTAGGTAATGCTGGACCTGGCGTTGAAATCAAAATTTCTGCTGATGACGAGATTTTGGTTCGTGGTATGGGGCTCTTCTCTGGCTACTACAAAAACGAAGATGCGACCAAAGAGATGTTCGATGAAGAAGGTTGGCTTCACACTGGGGACATCGGCTTTATGGATGAGGATGGTTACCTGACTATCCAGGGCCGTAAAAACGACACCTTCAAAACAGCCAAAGGTAAGTTCGTTTCACCGGTTCCTATTGAGAAACGTATCTTCGAGTTAGCCAATATTGAAATGATGTGTGTTGTTGGCTCGGGCATGCCAGCGCCAATCTTGCTTGCTGTGCCTCATGATTTCCCCAACTTTGACCGTGAACGTTATACCCGTACTGCAGAGAAGGTACTCAATACCCTTAACCAAGAGCTTGAATCTCACGCCAAGATAAAAGGTGTGCTAATGATTAAAGACCCTTGGAGTATTGAAAACGGCATTCTAACACCAACGCTCAAAATCAAGCGTCACCTGCTTGAGAAGAAATACCATGATATTGGTGCTAACTGGCCGAAAGATCAGCTTGTGCAATGGGAAGAGTAATCGTCATTAATTTTAGATAAACTAGCCCCCGCATTTTGCGGGGGCTTTCTTTTTATGAGTCTTTTCACAAGGAAGTTAGAGCTTGTAGCGCTGAACTTCCTTCTCTAGTTGGCCAGCTAACTCTTTCAAGGATTCTGCTTGACGAGCAGCTTCCATGGCTTCTTGCGCCATTTGGTTTGCCACTTCCTGCACCCCTTCCGTATTGCGACTAATTTCAGCCGTCACACTCGATTGCTCTTCGGCAGCAGAAGCAATCTGCGTCGCCATATCGCTAATCACATTAATTTCACTCGCAATACTGTTGATGCTCTCACCTGCCGCATCAACATCTTGTACGCTGGTATCCGCGAGTTGATGACTATCATTCATCACCGTCACGGCATTATGCGTCGTCGACTGAAGTGTCTCTATCATGGTTTGAATTTCTTCTGTCGAGGTATGTGTACGCTGTGAAAGAACACGGACTTCATCAGCAACAACGGCAAAGCCGCGCCCTTGCTCACCAGCACGTGCCGCCTCAATGGCCGCATTGAGCGCAAGAAGGTTAGTTTGTTCCGCAATATCACGAATGGTCGATAGAATGGTGCTGATCTTCAGGGCGTGCTCGTTAAGATCTTCAATAATGGATGCAGCATTCGTAACTTCATTGGCTAAATTGCCGATAGACTGCTGGCTTTGCCCGACTTGGCGGTGGCCGCTACCTGCCAAGGATACGGCTTGTTCAGCCGTCTTCGCCGTATTCTCGGCATTCCCTGCGATTTCTTGGGTAGCACTCGCCATCTCAGTCACAGCGGTGGCAACCATGGTAATTTCATCCTGCTGTTGGCGAATATTGTGGCTACGCTGAGTAGACGCCGTGGCAGCATCTGCTGCATTGCGGTTCAGTTCCATCGCAATGTCTCGCAGTTTTGTGGCCATCACATGCTGATGCGAAACAAACTGGTTGAAATTATCAGCCAACTGCCCGACTTCATCTTGGCTGTTCACCGGAATACGGGCTGTCAGATCACCTTCACCATGCGCAATATCCGCTAATGCAGCAGATACTTTTTTCAGTTCACTCAGTTGTTTTGTCAGCAACAAGCTAATTAAACCACAGACAACTACAAGAATAACCAAACCAATCAACAGCTCATCGAAAAGCATGTCACGAATTGGGGCTTCAAGCACTGACTTATCCATCACCATGACCAACGCCCAACCTGAATTAGGCACATCGTGAATAGCCACCGCACGCTCACGACCATCAAAGTCACTCAGGAAGAAGCCATTGCCGTGCATCTCGTTACGCAGCGACTGTACGTTAAGACCCAATTCTGAAATAGGCTTAAGCTGCATATCTTCATTTGGATGAGCAACCACAACCTGATTGCCCATATCCAGCAACATGGCATAGCCTTCACCCAACACCGGGATATTCAATACATCACGCATCAAATCGCCAAGTGCTAAATCAGCACCAACCACACCTTGCAATTGACCGCCCTGCATAACCGGCTCAGCCAAAGTCACAACCAGAGTTTGCATGGTATGACTCATGTAAGGTGCCGTGACAACCTCAGCTCTAGCTGCTGACGCTTCTTTGTACCATCCCCTTTCACGAGGGTCATAGCCCGCTCGATTCAATGACGGATCTTGGCGATGCATGTCACCTTGTTGGTTTCCATAAAAACTCAGGCTAAAATCACCAGAAATATGCATTTGCTTTAAATGCTCAACAATATCTGGCGTGTTATTGGTTGCCATCGTGGATACCACTGCTTTCACAGCCGCTTGTTTGTTTTCAAGCCAATCACCAATACCTTTTGTTACGGCAACCGATGTATTTCGACTTTCACTTTCAATCGACTGCCAAGCTTGGTTTTTCATTGACTGATAGGAGAAACCGCCCAAGGCAATAGCGGTAATAGAAATAGCGACAAAACTCGACAGTAAAAGTTTTGTTTTTAAGGATAACTGCATGACTTCCCTTTATCTCGAAACAAAATTGGTGCGATTATAGTGTGTGGCACGAATTAAATTCATGATCTACCACTAAAATATCTGACTTTATTCAATGAATATCATGCTTGTATGCATAGATACTCTTAGTGGGGCATTTTTACCTATAACGACCAATTCCTTGTAATATTCAAGAAATTCAAAACATTTTATTGGCCTTGGCACATACTATGTAAAATCAATCCACTATATTCATTTTCGGTTCACGTACAATCAGTTACAATTCAATGTATGAATAGAAAAAGCAAGTACATATCCCTTTTGTCTCTTCTCTTCATTGCTTCTTCAGCGCTTGCAAACGTTGAACTGGAAATAGAAGAGGATCACGACGATGTCATGCGAGCTGTTCAGCAAGGGCTGGTACAGCCATTCTCATCTTTAAAATCCAAAGTCAGCGAACAACTCCATGGCCGCATTATCCGCGTCGAACTAGAAGAAGACGATGACATTTGGATCTATGAATTAAAGCTTATTGACCCCAACAATAATATTGTCAAAGTGGAGTATGACGCCCAGACGTTGACCATTCTTGAGATAAAAGGCCGGGGTCTTGAAAATATTATCAAGGTAGAACAATGAAAATACTCGTCGTTGAAGATGAACAAACCTTGGGCGAACAGATTGTTGCAGGTTTAGAACAAAGTGGCTGGATAGCCGAGCTTTCCTGTGATGGCATTGATGCCCTGTACCGTGCTACCTCAGAGCCTTGGGACGGCATCGTCCTCGATTTAGGCTTACCAAAATTAGATGGCCTTACCGTTTTAAAAGGTATTCGCGATGAAAATGTCACTTGCCCGGTCATTATCCTCAGCGCCAGAAATGAACTGACCCAACGGGTTGAAGGTCTCAACGCCGGTGCTGATGACTATCTCACCAAACCCTTCCAGATGATTGAGCTGGTCGCTCGCTTGCGTGCGCAAGTTCGCCGCTCCACCGGCAACGCCTCTCCGGTGATACAAATCGGCGGTTTGAGCTTAGATACCCGTACCTCGAAGGTGATGCACAACGGTGAAAGCATCGATCTCACCGCGCTTGAATTCAAAGTGCTCTCCTACATGATGCACAATGCAGATAAAGTCATCTCCCGTACTGAGTTGGTTGAGCATATTTACAAGCAAGACTTTGACCGTGATTCCAATACTATAGAGGTTTTCATCGGTCGTATTCGACGTAAGATCGGTGGAGATGTCATTAAAACTGTAAGAGGGCTTGGATACCGTATCAATGCAGATTAAAGCACCACAGACACCTCTACCTAGCCTGCGCAGCCGCTTGCTTATTGCTGCGGCTGTTTGGTTATTGGGCATCACCCTTGCTGCCGGTTACCTGATGCCATCCTTTATCAAAACATATCTTGTGGATCAGGAAAAACACCAGCTATATATCTACCTCGATGAGTTAACAGCGCAAATCGATACAGACAGCGATGGCAATGTCATTTCGCCCAAGCCTTTATCTAACCCTCGCTTCCAGCAACCTTATAGTGGTCTTTACTGGAGCCTGAATGTGGCAGATACGGAGCTTCGTTCTCGCTCGTTATGGGACACCCGTATTTCAGGGGATGAAGAGTCAGGCTTTGTGGGTCCAGACAAACAATCTCTGATTGTTTTAACGCGAGATATTCTTCTTCCTGATCTCGATGTTCCTGTTACTCTTACCGTAGCGATTAACCAAGAAAGATTGCTAAAAACCCTAACTCAACTCACTAGCGGCCTTTGGTTAATTCTGCTAATCATGGCTGGCGGCATACTTTGTTTGATTTGGCTTCAAGTTAGCTGGTCTTTATGGCCCCTTCGCCGACTACAGAAAAACCTCAAACAAGTTCGTGAAGGCGAAACGTCTGAGTTGAGTGGGGTTTATCCCGCCGAAATACGCCCTGTCGTCGACGATTTGAATGCCCTTCTTTTCCACTATCAAGAAATCTTGGAGCGGGCCCGTAATCACGCAGGCAACTTGTCACATGCACTGAAGACACCGATAGCGGTATTGAATAACGAGGTTGCCCATCTGAACGAGCAAGAGCAATTACGTCTTCAGCCTTCACTTCAGCAATTACAACAACACATAGACTATCATCTTGGTCGTGCGAGAATGGCGGGAGCAACAAACATCTTGTCCGCTAAGACGGCACCATCACCACGTGTTGATGCCATTTCGATGGCGATGGATAAAGTCTACGCAAATCGCGGTGTTGTGCTTGTTAACGAGCTAGACAGCGATTTATTTGTGGCTATCGAGAAACGCGATCTCGATGAGATCATCGGTAACTTGATTGAGAACAGTTACAAGTGGGCGAAAAGCCTTATTCGGGTCCACCAGCTTGAACAAACCAATGACACCGTAGTGCTAGCGATTGAAGATGATGGCCCTGGTATTGAAGATGGCGCTTACCAAAGTGCCCTCAAGCGCGGAGTCAGACTCGATGAGACGACACCGGGTACGGGCTTGGGATTGAATATAGTGAATGAGCTCGCACACAGTTATCGCGGTGAACTAACTCTTAACAGAAGCCAACTTGGCGGGTTGAGAGCGTCGATTACACTGCCGAAACCAAGGCAATGAACCTCAAAACAAATCCTCGCATAATTTGACGTACTAGTGGGCAATCACTACCAATTGCCCACTAATTCAACCTGTCTAGGCAGGCCAGAAAGTTAGGTTAACGATCCTGACAATCACACCCAGCACCAACGCAGCAACACCCAGCCTATACCATTTGAACTCTGCGGCCGACATACCAATGCGGTTGTAAAACATCTTCAACACACCCGTCCAATCACTGGTGCGGCGGCCATATAAAATGATCCCGTTACCGACTAGGATTAAGCCAGCCAAAATCAATACATATTCAGCCACTGTCATTGATACCTGCAGCATGGTGTACTCCCTTTTTCATCATCTACACTCTGATTTAATGCCATTAACGACAAATGCTCAATTAGACCATGGTAGAGGGTCAGGCTTTCTTAAAGCTTCCTATTTAAGAAAAAAAGCCCCTAACGTCAAAGTTTGTATGCTTATTCAAGGCGTTTAGTGTAGAATCCTGCCCCCGGAATTTCTAACGAAGGTATCGAGGCGACATGCAATTACTCGAAGCAAAACTACATAAAATTGACCGTCATAATTACCGCAGCTACTCCAGCTTGCGCGGTGAATACCATTTCGTTGACTTCGATTTCTTCATTGATATCACTCAATCAGACCCATTTGCGCCAGCATCGCGTGTGCGCGCTCGTCGCAAGTGGTCATTGACCGATCTTGAATGGCTAAAAGAGCAGTCTCCTGACTATCAACGTGCAGCTCGTGACTTCATTGCCCGCCAGTTCGCTGAGCTGGCCCAGCAAATCAACGAGATTCAAATCGACCGTCCGGGCCAAGCGGTATTGGATCGTACCGCTGTTGTATTTGATGATGATGCGCTAGAGCTTCGCTTCCGTGTGAACCTTCCATCAGACGGTCGCACCATTATTGCCAAGAAAACAGCAAACCTGCTGACATTCACCATGCCAAAGATCATCCGTCGCGCTACGATTGCACGTGAGCTGCCGATGGACGAACTAAAACGCCACTGTGAAACAGTTGAAGATCAGGTTGCTCTTCGTAAGCAATTGGCTGATAAAGGCTTAATGGCCTTTGTTGCTGATGACAGCGTGCTGCCTCGTCTAGCAGGTAACAGTGATCAACCTATGGCTGATGCTATCCCATTTGTCAGCCCAGAGAGCCTAGCCGTAGAGCTTGAAGCACCTCACCGAGGTAAAATCCGTGGTATGGGTGTGCCTAAGGGCATCACCATGATTGTGGGTGGTGGCTTCCACGGTAAGTCAACCTTGTTGAACGCTATCGAAAACTCCGTCTATGACCACATTCCAGGTGATGGCCGTGAGTACATCGTTAGTGATGAATCAGCATCAAAAATCCGTGCTGAAGACGGACGCTGCGTGCATAACGTAGACCTGACCCCATACATCAGCAACCTGCCTATGGGTAAAGACACCAGCATGTTCTCTACCCAGAATGCATCAGGCTCGACTTCCCAGGCTTCATGGCTTCAAGAGTCCATCGAAGCGGGTTCAAATGCCTTGCTGATCGATGAAGATACTTCGGCATCTAACTTCATGATCCGCGATGAGCGTATGCAGGCACTGATCGCTAAAAATGATGAGCCAATTACGCCACTTGTTGACCGTATTTCGCTGCTGCGTGATCAGCTAAATGTTTCTGTACTGTTGGTTATGGGCGGCTCTGGTGACTATCTGGATGTTGCTGACACTGTGATTCAAATGCATAACTACCAGGCTCTTGATGTTACAGAAAAAGCCAAGGAAGTTGTTGCTTCGCACCCTACTCGACGTCAGCTTGAAGGCAGCACGGAAATCACACGTCCTCGCACCCGCAAACTTAACCGTGCAGGTCTAAAAGCGCAGCTTGAAGATGGTAAGTTCCGAATTCAAGTTAAAGATAAAACATCTATGCGTTTTGGTCGTGAGTATATCGATCTACAAGCCTTGGAGCAGGTTGCAGATTCAAGCCAGCTGCACGCTATTGGCTGGTTGTGGTTCCAAATTGCCCAAGGCAAAGGCTGGGAAAAAGCACCAAGCAAAGCATTCAGTCAAATGCTGGCAAGTGATGAGTGGTTCCGTACCATGCCAAACTACGGTGATATTGCCAAACCTCGGGTTATTGAAGTAATGGCGGTGCTCAACCGTATGCGAAAAGCTGAATTCAAATAAACCGCAGACACCAGACAGATATAAGCAAGCCCGCCGCACCAAAGTGCTGCGGGCTTTTTTATCGGCTCATTCTCTAAAGCAGCATGACACTGGCTAGAACCGGCGCTGGAATTGGTTCATCAATCTTTCCAAGCCTTCAAGGCGCGCTACCAACATACGGGTGCTGTCAACGGATATATCGCTGGTATGCGAAGTCTCATCTGCTAGCTGGTTAATTTTCTGTATATGCTCTGCAATGTCGGCACTCACACTGGCTTGCTGTTCGACAGCCGCCGCAATTTGATGGCTACTGTCTGTCACCGTATCCAGAACGAGGTTGATTTCTTTGAGCTGTTCACCCATTAACAGCGCTTGCTGGCGACAATGCTCAGACTGCTCCCCACCTCTCCCTACGGCGGCAACAGCTTGTCCTGCAATATCCTGGAGCTGGGATATCATTTTGTGAATTTCGCCTGTCGATGACTGGGTTTTCTGCGCCAGAGAACGCACTTCATCGGCCACTACCGCAAATCCTCTGCCCGCTTCACCAGCCCGTGCGGCTTCAATAGCGGCATTGAGAGCAAGCAGGTTGGTTTGATCAGCAATCGTACCTATTACGTCCAATATGCCTTCAATCTGACGGCTACTCTCTGACAGCGCAGTGATCACCCGCTTCGACTCTTCTAGCTCTTTGTGCAGCGTACTTACCGAGGCAATTGTCTCTTCCACCCTTACCTGGCCATTGCACGCCACGTCTTGCGCTTTTACCGTCATAACCGAAGCATTGGAGGCGTTCTCCGCCACTTCTTTTACCGTGGCCGACATTTGGTCGATGGCCACCCCCACCTGTTCGGTGGCTAAGGCTTGTTGCTGCAAGTTGGTTTTCACTTGCTGCGTATTGGCGAATTCATCTTCCGCTGACAACAAGATATCAGCCGAGGTTTCGCATGCCCGCCCTACGATGGCACGAAGTTCAGCTTGCCGCATTCTCAGTGCCAACTCGATACTGGAGTAATCATCAAACTTGCCGGTGTATATTTTCTCCATCATGGGATTTTCGTAGGCCGCTTGGGCTAATGCGGTAATTTTAGCTAGCCGCTTTTGCGCCAGCACATTGGCCACGAGGCCAAAAGATAACACTACAGTTAGTGCTACCGAAAAACTCGAAGCAGTAGAAATGGCATCGTAAGCCATCATCAGGGAGGTAAACGCCAAGATCGCATTGAGCAGTAGGCCATGACGGAATCTAAAGCGGCTTTTGCCAGGCTTCCCTGCATTCAGTGCTTGATAAGCCGATTCAGCGCGTTTGATCTCTTCTTTGCTGGGCTTGCTGCGTACCGATTGGTATTCAACAACTTTCCCTTCGCTGTTTACTATCGGTGTTACAAATGCAGACACCCAATAATAATTGCCGTCTTTACACTTGTTCTTCACCAGCCCCATCCAACTTTTTCCAGCCTTTACGTACTGCCAAAGTTGCGAAAAAGCCGCTTTAGGCATTTCAGGATGCCTGACCATGTTATGGGGGTGACCAATAAGCTCTGCAGAGCTATAGCCAGCTACGTCGCAGAATGTGCCGTTAGCATAGGTAATCGTACTGTCTGGGCTCGTCGTTGAGATCAAGTTCAAAGAGGCTGAATACTCGACTTCCCTTCCCTGATGTGAAGTATTCGCTGGATGTGTATTTTTCTCTGTCATTATTGTAACTTATTATTGTTATTTCGGTTCAGAAGATGCCGTAGCGAGCAAATTATCGCTCTTTATAACACCGCATTGTGACATTTATTCCAAACTATCAAATTGATTTATATTAAATAACAATAATCCCATCACAAATCCGCATGAATTGTCCGGCCACGGCCATGGTCCAGTGAGCAGGCCGGGATCAATCAAACGAATACGATATGCACGCCAAGCTATTTCAGCGCCGTCAATTTAGCCTTAAGCGCCGGCAGAGCCTCCATCATCGCTTGGTAACCTACATTCATCGCCGCGGTTCGCTCTGCGGAGCCACCGAAATTCACCAAGCTTGGATCCGGCGATACGGGTGCCAGCACAATATCCGCACTATCAATCTCGTCCTGAGCAGCAATACAACTTTGAACCCAGAAGGTATTTGCCATCGTATCGATGGCACTATACTCCAACGGTGGAGGCAAGCTGCAGAACACATCAACCGCAATAACAATATCCGCTCCCAACTGACGGGCGGCATAGACAGGTACCAATGAAAGTACCCCCCCGTCAACCAAAATATCGCCATGGTGATACACAGGGACAAACACCCCAGGCACACTGGATGATGTCTGCACCGCCCAGCCAATGTCCCCTCCGGTGAACATGACGGCTTTTTGCTGGGTTAGATTAGTGGCCACAATCCCCGTAGTCACTGGTAAGTCTCCTATATCCTCATAACCAGCATGCTTATCTATCCATTTCGCCAACGCCTTGCCTTTTATCAGACCGGCTCCAGACAGGTTGATATCGACAATCTCGTGTTCGGAAAATGCAAACATTTTACGCTCTATATCAGGGTACTCATTACTGCTGTAGAGTGCCGCCGCAATGGAGCCCACGGAGGTGCCGGTGACGATATCGGCGTCAATACCCGCTTCGTAGAGCGCCTTCATCACACCAAGATGCATCATGCCGCGTGAAGCACCGCCGCCGAATGCAATTGCCAACTTAGGCTTGTCACCCTGCTCTGCCTCAGCCCACTTTTCAGCGGACTGAACCGATGCGGCTGGCACCATGTCGATATCTTCGGCAGTCAGCTCGTTGTATTGATTGACGGTGGAGCAGCCATATAACCCGACAAGTAGCAGCGGTACCGTCAGCCGAAGCGCCATTTTCTTCCATGCAAAGACACTACTCATCGTCAACTCCGATTGCTATCAACTCTTGGCTATCCTGCCTCTTGGCATACTGCGCAATGATCGGGAATTGCGGGTGTTCGATACGCTTCGCCCAGATATGCTCAGGAATATGGCTGAACGTCCCTTCATAACTGGGCTCAATTTCTAGTACCAGTTTGGCGATATGATCAAGTTCCAGTGACTCGGCATAGGCTGGCAGTGAAATCACTGTTGCTGTTGAGCGCGCCAAAGGCTGGAGCTCCTCAAACCGATCGCCCAATAATTCAGGTGTTAGCAGATGTGGAGCCTGTCTGTCGCCAAGGCTGTAGTGACGCTGAAGCACCATGTACTTGTTTGGGATCGATTCTTGCGAATCCCACCATTTACCATCGACTGCAGCCAGGACTTCTTTCGATTGTGACTTAGTAACAATACCCAACTCTTCCAGGGTAGCGTTCAACCATAAGCTAACGTTCTGGTTGTATTCCACTTCGCTCAGCATCTTATGCGTCTGGATCAGCTGAAGTGCAATCTTTGCCCCCAGCATATTAGAGTAAAGATCTTCAAGTGAATAGGCCGAGATCGTTTCCGGCCAACCAGAAAAACTAGCGTAGCCGTGCCACTGGGCAATTTCGTGGGATTCTGCCTTAAAGTAAGCAAGTCTAGCCGCGAGGTGTGCGGCAACAGACCACTTTTGCTCTTCGGTGAGCTGCGACGCATCGAACGCCTTCATTTCGATATATCTCGGGCCAAGCTCGGCAGGCAATTCTATGCGATGAACTTTACCCAAGTTGGCCAATATTTCAAAAAACAGCCCCATGGTGTCATCAGCGGTATCACGGACATGGGCCAGATCGATAAAACCGCCTTTTGCCGTATACAAGATACCGTTGTTTTCACTGCCGCCATGATCTAAAACCGATGAAGACGAAGGAGTGTAATGATAAATTCCGCTGGCAAACTTGTGCGGACCAATATCCTCAATCCCGACGACATTGTTCAGCCGGAAAAAGGGCACCGGGACCGGACCCAGCTTGACTTTCTGCATATCGCCAAACGCACAGCATGGACGTACGTTCTGCGGCACGGTCACTTGCGGAAACCTGGATTCATCTAGGTGCCACTGCTGTGAAGAAGCTTGGCCGTCGGCCAGCATCTCTGCCACCGCATTCGAGCTCGGTACGGCATGGGTTTGCCAAGTACTAGACGAACAGCCAGCTAATAGTGAAAATAGAGCGACAGCGTAAAAAGGTCGAAAAAATGAACGGCTCATAGTTGTTTAGAATGCTTCGTTGATTGCAAAGTAAAAACCGCTTTGATCATTACCAAAGCCCATGTCCAAGCGCAGATTGACACGTTGTTTAATTTCAAAGCGATAGCCTACGCCCACCGAGTAAAGCCAGTCCTCTTCACCCAGCAGATCAAATTCCTCTGCCAGCGTCCCCGCCCCAAACCAGTACACCATACCATGGCGGCCGCCCAAAGGCTGGCGGTACTCCACTTGGGAGATAAGCATGTTCTTATCTCGGTACTGGCCTTGCTCGTAACCGCGTAACGCATCGGCCCCACCCAGCAGCGCCATCTGATCCCAGCGAACATCGCCAAAATTAGACTCTGCGCGCACCTGCCAGGCAAGCACGCCGGGAATAACGGACATTGAATGATAGTCGCTGTAGTTCAGCGTCACGCGCTCAAAATCACTGTCTGCGCCTAAGGCAGTATTGAAATTAAAATACGCGAGCTCTATCAGCCTGCCTTTGGAGGCATTGAGCGCAAAGTCCCGTGAGTCGTATGTCGCGCTGAGCATCGCGCCGACATTGCGCTGGGTACCGGGAAACTTAGCAATATCTTCACCAATCCAAGGCGCGTCAGTTTGCTCTTGCTCGGGGTTGAGCGCTTCGTTGTGGGAAAACGCCAAGCCCATTCCAAGATACGTAAAAGGCAGTACCCGTACCATACCGGTGATCGAAGCGGCATAAGTACGGCGCTCATAGTCCACCCGCTCGTTATGTTTACCAGCCTCGACTCCGATACCATGGAAAACATCGGGTGAATCGGTCATCTCGGCATCAAGGAATAGGCGGTACCTGTCATTTGCCAGGTAGTTCGCATTGTGTATCGATACCCCATAAGCGCCGTTTATCGAACCAAAACCGTTGATAGTTATTGAACTCGGCTGCGAGACCGCGTCATTGATATCCGGTTTATAAAGCCCAACCGCCGAGACCCCCATCCCCAATTTTTTTTCTGGAGTGTAGAAAGGACCAGGCATCACACTCCAGTCGATGCCTTTCTCGGGGTTAAACTGACCATCTGCGCCCAACTCCATTAAAAAATTATCGAGCCAGCGCTGGTAACGCTGATAGGCAGTCAGCTCATGCTTCTCCGTTACCGGATCGACCGGCTCAGCGAGAGTTGCACCTGACATGCACAGGCAAACAACAGGAAGTATTTTTTTCATTGTTATCGTGGCCTAAAATCGGCGGCCCAGCGCAAAAAAGAGGGTTTCACGCTGGCCAAACCCCGCTTCCATCAAGATGTCCCAATCGCGGTTGAAGGCATATTGGAATCCCACCACACCGTTCCAATTCTCGTCTGCGCTCTGGCTGACCTCAAACCCCGCATCGGGACTGAGCTTATCGACCAAACCCAAGACTTCCGGAGGCAGGTTTAAGCTTGATAGGTCGCCGGACAGCTCTTGCTGAACATTCTGGTACATGGCACCAACAAATACGCGCAGCTCACGACCGCCATCGTATTCCCAGCGGTGGCCGACACGAGGCGCAGCGACAAAAGTTTTGATGTTGCCGTCAATCGCCGCAATACTGGTGTAGGTGTAGTTCATATCAACAAGCGCAAACCAGTTCCCTACCCCTCCAGCCAGCGTGGTCCCGACGCCATAAGTACCACCGTCCATGTCCAACTCGAACATAGCATTGTCCGGAAGTTCATCACCGGCAGCATCAAGCAATAAACACAGCGCTTTGTTTCCAAGACCTGGCACTGAAGAGGCATCACAGCTCAGAGAGTTTATCTTGGCCTTACTGGTACCCTGGGTATAGCCAATGATGCCGTAGACATTCATGAACGGGAAAACCCAGACATCCCCGCGCAGGGTAATATTCGACCCTCTAAAGTCCGCATGGTTGGCATCAATATCCAGCGCTTCGAGTACCGGGTGACCGGTCAGATCAATACTATTGACCGTAATGGGATTGCTCATATCCATGTATGAGATCGAAAAGCCATAAGGCTTGGGAAGTGTGTAGCCTAGCTTTTCTGCTTCCTCGCCCCAAATTGGGAAAAAAGATTGTTGTGCAAAAGTGAACGGAGCAAAAAGCGCGGCTAAAGACAGTAAAATCTTTATTTTCAAAATGATATCTCTGCAAGTAAATAAAGTCCTATCCCTAGACTGTTTGCCGAGAATTGTTGCAATTGATCGTTTAACCCAGCCTGAACCAGCCATGAACATGTGATATTTATCACAAAAACTCACCCTCCTTGCAGCTGGAATACAAAAAAACCCGCAGCAACGTGCGGGTTTTTATGATCTATGATTTGCTCAATTACTTGAAGCGGTAGAACACAGTCGCCAACGGAGGAAGATCGATTGAGATAGACTGTGCAAGCCCGTGGCTCGCTACTTGTTCTGTCGCGATAGATGTCTTCACTGGCGCACTACCACCCCAGTACTTCTCATCATCGGTATTCAGTAGCAGCTCGTACTCCCCTTCGGCAGGAACACCCAGCAAATAATCTTCACGTGGGACAGGCGTAAAGTTGCTGACAACAAGCACTTTGTCACCATTGAGCGCAATACGCTCATGGGCCAAGATACTGTTAGCAGCATCGTCCTGAACACGCCACTCAAAGCCGGCTGGATCGCAGTCTTGTTCATACATTGCAGGCTCTGAGGTGTATAGGGCATTCAAGTCTTTAACCAATGACTGCATACCGCTATGGCGTGGGTATTGCAACCAATGCCACTCTAGTTGACCATCGTGATTCCACTCAGCGCTCTGGGCAATTTCTGCACCCATAAAGTTAAGCTTCTTACCCGGCTGGCCATACATGTAACCCATGTAAGCACGTAGGTTGGCGGTTTTCTGCCACTCATCACCCGGCATCTTATCCAGCATTGAACCTTTACCGTAAACGACTTCGTCATGAGACAAAGACAATACGTAGTTTTCGCTAAATGCGTACACCATAGGGAAGGTAATGGTGTTGTGGTGGTAACTACGGTGGATCGGCTCTTCTTTAATATAAGAAAGGCTATCGTGCATCCAACCCATGTTCCACTTAAAGCCAAAGCCCAAACCACCCATATCCGTTGGCTTGGTCACACCCGGGAAGGCCGTCGACTCTTCAGCGATGGTCATTGCATTCGGGTAGTGACGGTACACTTCTTCATTCACCCAACGTAGCAAACTGACAGCATCAAAGTTTACGTTGCCGCCTTCATGGTTCGGGATCCACTGATCGTGCTCACGGGAATAATCCAAGTACAGCATTGACGCTACCGCATCAACTCGCAGACCATCAATGTGGTAGTGCTCAAACCAGAACAGAGCATTTGACACTAGGAAGCGGCGAACATGGTCACGGCCGTAGTCATAGATGTAGCTCTGCCAGTCCTGGTGCCAACCACGGCGTGGGTCCGGATCATTGAACAGTGCCGTGCCGTCGAAATTCGCCAAACCATGGTCGTCCGACGGGAAGTGGGCAGGTACCCAGTCCAAAACGACACCGATGTTTGCCTGGTGACACTGGTCGACAAAATACTTGAAGTCGTCCGGTGAGCCAAAGCGGCTTGTTGGCGCAAACAGGCCAATTGGCTGATAGCCCCACGAACCATAGAACGGGTGCTCAGAAACCGGCATTAGCTCTACATGGGTGTACCCCATATCGCTCAGGTAAGGAATTAGCTCATCGGCAAGCTCACGGTAGTTCAGGAACTCGCCCTGCTCGTTCCTGCGCCAAGAGCCTGCATGCAACTCATAGAACGACAACGCCTGCTGGTGCTTGGCGGTTACCGGACGGGTTTGCCATGCACCGTCTTGCCAATCATATTTTGCCTGATCGAATACTTTAGAGGCAAAAGACGGGTGTTGTTCCGACTGATAACCCCATGGATCAGCTTTGTGAGGTAGCCCCTCGCCTGCACTGTCTTTAAGCTCAAACTTGTATAGGGTGCCTTCCTCTAGGTCAGGAATGAAAAGCCCCCATAGGCCATCATCAAGACGTTGCATTGGGTGACGACGGCCATCCCACGCATTAAAGTGGCCAACGACACTTACTGCTGAGGCATTTGGTGCAAAGACAAGAAAACGTACACCGGAAATAGAAGAGTTGCCTCGATTCAAAGTGACAAGCTGGGCACCCATTTCACTGTGCATTTGTGATGGGTCTGTAAGTGCTTCACCGGATTGAATCAGATTGTGGAATTGGTAAGGGTCGCAAATCGTTTGTTCGCCTTGCGGCCAGTTAACGACAAGTTGATATAGTGCAGTGGTAAAATCGAAATCACCCTCAAGCACAAAACCGCTATCAGCTTCGCGAGAGAGGGTAAAACGTTCACCGTTTTCAGTTATTGCTTCAATAGAATCAGCACCTGGCATGTACACACGAAGTGCAATGTCAGTCGACTGGTATTGAGGGCCTAAAAATGAAAATGGGTCTGAAAATGCAGCTCTCTCGAGCTGCATGTATTCCTTATCACTGCGGGTCACTGTAGATGTGTCCAACGCATTACTCCTGATATTACTTATTGTTTGATGCTTCTGCTCGTGTTTCGGTTAAACGACGAGTCAGGTCAACAATATTCTGACGGGTGAAGATATCATCCAATGTGGTCGATAGCTTACGACGCCAGTTCGGGTATTCGTCAACGGTACCCGGAATGTTGACCGGCTTGTCCATTTCTAGCCAGTCTTCCAGCTGTAGGCTCAACAAAGCACTAGAGCCGGCAGCTAGGTGGAGTTGCATGGCTTCGCTCAAGTGCTGATCCATCGGCACATATGCAGCATCATGCCCAACCCCTTCAGGAAGATAACCATGCCAAGCTAAACTATCAAGGATTTTTTGTTTGCTTTCGGCACGACTATCGAACAAACCTGCCAATTGTTCCTTGTTCGGGTACAAGCCAAGCTCTTCACCCATCTTAAGGTCATCGCAATGCCAGAAGCCACGCAACGTCGGCATATCGTGCGTACACAGTGCAGACATTGACTGATCAGCATAATGTTTTGGTGAGTAGAAACCACCATCTTCAGCTGTTTCGAAGAAGAACACTTTGTATGAGTGAATACCGGCTGTCGCAAGCTTATCAACGATTTCATCAGGTACTGTACCCAAGTCTTCACCGATAACCGTACACTGGTAACGATGACTCTCAAGCGCCAGAATCGACATCATGTCTTCAACTGGGTAGTACATGTAAGCACCGTTTTGCGCTGATTCACCTTTAGGGATCCACCATAGACGCAGCAGGCCAAGAACGTGGTCGATACGCAATGCACCACAGCTACGCATATTAGCGCGAAGAAGCTGGATAAACGGCTCGTATGAACGCTCTTTAAGCACTTCAGGGTTTAGCGGTGGCAGACCCCAGTTCTGGCCTAGTGGACCAAGGATATCTGGCGGCGCGCCCACACTGACATCCTGACACAGTGCCCCGTGATCAGCCCAAGTCTCTGAGCCCGAATCACAAACACCGACGGCAAGGTCACGGTACAGACCAATGGTCATACCCTTCTCTTCAGCCAGCTCATTCACTTCTGCCAACTGGGTATCAGCCAGCCATTGCAGGTACATGAATAGCTGTACTTGTGAGTAGTTTTTCTTGATAAACGTCTGTACGGCTGCATTATCGAAGTGGCGGTACTGCTCAGGGAACACAGGCCAGCCCCAAGTGTTATCGTCTTCTTTCTTCAGCTCAGCATGTAGCGCATCGAATGCCGCTTGGTGAAGCAAGCTCTCACCACCGTCTTCAACAAACTGCAGAAACTTCTGTGCACGCGCCGTATTATTCTCAAGATGGCGCTCGCTGAACGTTTTGAACAACAGAGGCAGAACAGCCATTTTCAGACAAGACACTTCGCTATAGTTTACCCAGTTCGCATTACGCGCTTCATTCAGGCGTTGCTGGAACTCAGGACTACCGACAAGCTGCTGGGCTTCATCACACTGGGCAAACTCAGTCACTGAGCTCACATCAATGTACATTAGGTTCAGCCAACGACGTGAAGATGGGCTGTATGGGCTCGCACCTTCCGGGTTAGCTGGGAATAAGGAGTGGATTGGGTTCAAACCCACAAAGTCACCACCACGGGCAGCAACATCAGCAACCAATTGCTTCAGATCGCCGAAGTCACCAATACCCCAGTTGTGATTAGTACGAATTGAATACAGCTGAACGCTGGTACCCCATAGTTTCTTGTTATTCAGCAGATCTTCTTGCTTGTAACAAGACGTTGGCGTAACGATCAAAGTCATTTCGAAAGGAGATTTACGGCGTTTACGGAACACCTCAAGCTTGTGATAACCCCACTCCAGATCATCCGGCAATGCGAAAACCAAGGTACCACCGTCTGCACGCTCGTCAGAAACAAGCTGAGACTGTAGCCAGCCTTCCAGCACATCACCCTGCTCTGTTTCCAAGCGCCAGCTGAAGTCGCTGATACGTGCGCTTTGGCCCAAATGCATTTCAATGTGCATCGGCTCACCACTGCGAACCACCTTCACCGGTGCTAGCACATCAGGGCGTAGCTTCTTGTTTGCCGATTCCAGCAAAGCTTCATCACTTTTGGTGTCGTAACCTAGCGCTGCCAACAGGCGACGGATTGTATCGCTGTCAACTTGCGCCTCATCCCCCCAAGCACTGACATAGTTATCGGCAATGCCGACCATGTCTGCCACTTGTTTTAATACTTGATCGTCTTTCATCGTTCTCTCCGTTAGCGGCCTTGCGGCCGCTACGATGTTTAAAGTTTTGCTGATATCAATTCGTACTTTTTGCAGCTGTGAGCAGTTACAGTGAAACTGGCTCTAGTTTCCAGATATTGTTAGCGTAGTCTCGAATACTACGGTCTGAGCTGAATTTGCTCATCAGTGCCGTATTCAGAATGGCTTTACGAGCCCATGTCTTCTGGTCACGGTATTCCGCATCGATTTTCTCTTGCGTCTTCACGTAATCGGCAAAGTCAGCCAGTACCAGGTAAGGGTCACCACCGTCCAGCAGGTTGTGGCGAATTGCCGCTAGCTGGCCAGGGTTGCCTGGTGTGAATTCATCGGTCTCTAACAAATCCAGTGCTGCGCGCAGAAGGCTATCAGCATGGTAGTAGCGGTAAGGGTCGTAACCCTCTTGCTTCAGTTTCAGTACTTCATCAACCAATAGGCCGAAGATGAAGATGTTCTCGTCACCCACTTCTTCGCGCATCTCAACGTTTGCGCCGTCCATCGTACCGATAGTCAGTGCACCGTTCATCGCGAACTTCATGTTACCCGTACCTGATGCTTCTTTACCGGCAGTCGAGATCTGCTCAGAGACATCAGCGGCTGGGAACAGGATTTCAGCCAGGCTTACGCGGTAGTCAGGAATGAATACCACTTTCAGCTTGCCGCCAAGACGTGGGTCGTTGTTCACTTTCTCTGCCACTTTGTTGATGGCAAAGATGATGTCTTTCGCCAGTGCGTAACCCGGTGCCGCTTTCGCACCAAAGAAGAACACACGTGGGTGCATATCAAACGTTGGGTCGTTCAATAGGCGGTGGTACAGCGCCAGGATGTTCAGCAAGTTCAGGTGCTGACGCTTGTATTCGTGCAGACGCTTGATTTGGATATCGAAGATAGCATCAGTATCAAGCTCGATACCCATGTTTTCTTGTACCCAATCAGCCAGGCGCTGTTTGTTTTCTTTCTTCACTGCCATGTAGCGTTTCTGGAAAGCTTCATCGTCAGCGAACTTCTCTAGACCGGCAATTTTCTCAAGGTTTGCTGGCCAGTCATCACCCACTTTCTCGCTGATCAGCGTAGAAAGACCAGGGTTACAGTATTTGATCCAACGACGTGGTGTTACACCGTTAGTCACATTGGTCAAACGGCCCGGGAATAGCTCGTTGAACTCAGGGAATAAGTCGCGCTTAACCAGCTCAGAGTGAAGTGCCGCTACACCGTTTACTGCGTAAGTGCTGACAACACATAGGTTCGCCATGCGTACCATGCGCTGTGGACCTTCTTGGATGATAGAAAGCTTACGCTTCACTTCATTGTTGCCCGGCCAAGTTTGCTCAACCAGCTTCATGAAACGGTGGTTGATCTCGAAGATGATCTCCATGTGACGCGGTAGCATCTGCTGGATTAATGCTTCGCTCCACGTTTCCAGTGCTTCTGGAAGTAGTGTGTGGTTGGTGTAAGCAAAGGTCTTCGAAGAAATTTCCCACGCCTTGTCCCAGCCTAGCTTGTATTCATCCAAAAGGATGCGCATTAGCTCTGGGATTGCGATAGTTGGGTGGGTATCGTTTAGCTGGATAGTTTCCAGCTCAGATAGCGACTCGATAGAGTTACCTGCAGCTTCGTGGCGACGAAGGATATCCGCAACCGAACATGCACAGTGGAAGTACTGCTGCATCAGGCGCAGCGCTTTACCTTGCTCGTGGTTATCGTTCGGGTAAAGGACCTTAGTGACGTTACCTGCTTCTAGTGCAGAGTATTGTGCACCAACGTAGTCACCATCGTTGAAGCGCGATAGGCTGAACGGAGCGTTTGAGCGACATTCCCATAAACGTAGCGGGTAAACACTCTTGTTATCGTAACCTACGATTGGAAGATCCCAAGCGACACCTTCTACGGTCATACCCGGTACCCAGCGGCGGCACTCAACACCGTTCTCATCGGTGTAAGCTTCAACATGGCCATATAGGCTAACTTCTTGGTTCAGTTCTGGGCGCAGAACTTCCCATGGGTAACCTTCAAGGCCACGCCATGCATCAGGCGCTTCAACCTGACGACCATCAACGAAAGACTGGCGGAAAAGACCATACTCGTAGTGTAGGCCGTAACCTACTGCCGGGTATTCCTGTGCAGCCAATGAGTCCATGAAACAAGCGGCTAGACGGCCTAGGCCACCATTACCAAGTGCAGGGTCGCGCTCTTCTTCTAGAAGGTCGGTTAGGTTCTGACCCATCTCTTCCATGGCGTCAGCAACGTTTTCGTATAGACCCATGCTGATTAGGTTGTTGCCTGTTAGGCGGCCGATCAGAAATTCCAGTGAAAGGTAGTTAACACTGCGAGCTTTCTGCTCAGCAAGATTCTTTTCGGTAGCCAATAGGTTGCCAGTGCTGATTTCTGCCAGCGCTTTACCCATTGCCAAATACCAACTGCGAGCCGTCGCAGTATCTGCTGTAGATGCGTAGGTTGTTGTAAGGTGTTTTTCTACTGCTGCTTGGAAAGCGGCTTTATCAAATTGTTGTGTCTGACCATTCTTAGGCATGGTTCAATCTCGCTCTAGGATTATTTCCAACTGCTGACAATATTGCCTGTATTTATCAGCGCTAACATCCTCCCGAATTGGGGAGGAGTAGGGATGAGTGGGAGGGGCGTAGTTATGAATCTCCCCCACTTTATGTGACACAATGCAAAATTCTGGGGTGTAGAAGGACTTAAACGCCCATCCATATGCATTTAAAGTCACAAATACAGACTACCTTTTCATGTGCAATTGGACAGATACAAGATGGTGAAAAATCAGAGATATGTGAACCGTGTCATAAATATAGGGATGAGTTGACATCTTTTGCTGAATTCAACCTAATGCGCTGTCAAAGTTATCATCTAGATCAAATGCCTCACTGCAATTTTTTGAAATGATAATCAGGATTACATGGCATAAATGCTCAGATAACATAATTCATTCAGAGCAAGGCTCCTGAGCAACAATGGAACTGAAACCTTACAATAAGATAGCAAGACTATGTGGATACCATCTAAATTAACTCGTCCGGCACGCCTTCATAATGCAATACTACGTCCCCGTTTGCTGGAAACGCTAGAGCAGGCCCCGTTTTATCGTCTTGTGCTGTTTCGATCACCTGCGGGCTATGGCAAAACGACCATGGCAGCCCAATGGTTGAATGAGCACCCGCATACCGGTTGGTTCAACATTGACGAGAATGACAATGACACCTTCCGTTTTGCCAATTACTTACTGCAAACCATCAATAAAGCGACAAATAACGCCTGCTTGAAAACCCAGGCCATGGCTGAGCGCCGTCAGTTTGCCTGCCTGTCTACTCTTTTCAGCGAACTGTTTGGTGAATTAGCTGATTACCATGAGCAGACCTACGTTGTCCTCGACGACTACCACCTCATCAACAACGATGACATTCACGACGGACTGCGTTTCTTCCTTAAGCATATGCCAGACAACCTAACACTGGTAGTTACCAGCCGGACATTACCTCCTCTTGGTACCGCGAACCTTCGTATTCGTGATTTGCTGATTGAGGTGGATAATGATCTGCTGGCCTTTGATGAAGAAGAAACCACCCGCTTTTTCGACAAGCGTATCGGTGACAACATCGAAGAAAACGTGCTAAGAACTCTCCACCATCAAGTAGAAGGCTGGCCTTCAGCCCTACAGTTAATCGCCTTGCACGCCCAGCAAAAGCCGCATAACCTGGTTGAGTCTGCAGAATCAATGGCTAACTTTAACCGTGGTCATTTGTGGGACTACCTAGCAGAAGAAGTGTTTGACCTGCTTGACGCTGAAACCCAGCAGTTCTTATTGCAGTGTTCGGTATTGGATATGTTCAATGCGCAATTGGTGACTGACCTCACGGGCCGTAGTGATGCGCTGGCGGTGCTTGAATCACTCAATCGTTTTGGCTTGTTCCTCAATACCCTTGAAGGTGACAGCAACTGGTACCGCTTCCACAACCTATTTGCCGAGTTCCTCCGCCACCAGCGCTACTCCCAGATCCCACAACAAAGGGCTGAGTTGCATGCTTTGGCCGCCAAAGCATGGCTAAAACAGAATTCACCGCAACAGGCCCTGCTTCATGCCCAAAAGTGTGAAGATACTGCGCTGGTGATCAATATCTTGTGCGATTTTGGTTGGGAAATGTTCCATCACGGTGAGATGAAACTATTACAAGATGCTTTGGATCAAATCGATGCCGAAAAGCTTTATAGCCAGCCTCGTCTAAATCTACTCCACATGTGGCTACTGCAAAGCCAGCACCTGTACAACGATGTGGGTGACATGATTGCGGAGACAGAAACCGAGTTTGCCAAGCGTGATATAGAACTTAATGATGCCCTGCAGGGTGAATTCAATGCCCTGCGCGCGCAAGTGGCTATCAACCAAGGAAAGCCAGACGAAGCGTTAATTTTGTCGGAACAAGCGTTAGGACAACTTCCGTCTACGACCTACCGTAGCCGAATTGTTGCAACCTCTGTAGTCGGCGAAGTTCACCACTGCTTGGGTAATCTAAGCCGTGCACTACCTATGATGCAGCAGACGGAAAAGATGGCACGCCAATACCATGTCTATCACCAGGCATTGTGGGCGCTTCTTCAGCAAGCTGAAATCTTGTTGGCCCAAGGCTATGTACAGAACGCTTATGAACTGCTTGAACAGGCTTTCAAGCTGGTCAAAGAACAGCACTTACAGCAAGTACCTTTGCACGAGTTCCTGCTACGCCTTCGCGCACAAATCCTATGGTGTTGGAACCGTTTAGAGGAAGCCGAAGAGTCGGCATTGAAAAGCTTGGAAGTGCTGGCCCCCTATGACGAGACCAAATCACTCCATGCTTACTCTATGCTAGCCCGTATAGCGATTACTCGTGGTGAGCAAGATAAAGCAAGCCGTTATCTTGATCTGTGCAACAGCCTAATGAGCCGTTCGATCTACCATATTGACTGGCGTGCTAATACCGACTTGGCCAATTTGCTTTATTGGCAAATAACTGGTGACATGGACAGCATCCAGCAGTGGTTAATCCATGCAGAACAACCTGAAGCGGCTTGTAACCACTTCCAGCAACTTCAATGGCGAAATATTGGTCGTGCTTGTGTCAATATTGGCGAATATGAGCGTGCTGAAATTATCTTTAACATGCTCGATGAAAACTGTAATAAGCACAATCTGATCACAGACAAAAACCGTAATCTTGTGGTACAAGCAGTACTAAGCAAGCGTCAGGGGCGTAGGGATCTCGCCTTGGCTCAAATGAAGCAAGCGCTTGAATTAACAAACAGTACTGGCATGGTTGGCATCTTCCTTTGTGACGGTAGCCAGATTTGTGATCTGATCCAAGAGTTGGTCGATACCAAAGCACTAAATGAGTTAGAGCTTCATCGCGCCCGTCAACTATTGCGGGAAATGACAAGTAAAGAGCGTAACCGTTCTGTCCACTTTGATGAAAGCTTTGTCGAGAAGCTGCTTAACCTACCAGACGTCCCTGAACTCATCCGTACCAGCCCGCTAACTCAACGTGAATGGCAGGTACTGGGATTGATCTACACCGGATACAGCAACGAGCAGATTGCCTCTGAACTTGATGTCGCTTCGACGACCATCAAAACGCACATTCGCAACCTGTATCAAAAACTCAATATCGCTAATCGACAACAGGCCATTGAAACAGCAGAAAATTTGTTGAAGTTAATGGGCTTCTAAGCCCCCTTACAACGGGTTAAGGATGACCTCTATGGAAGAATGGAGCAAGGATCGGCTCTGGTATTGGGACATGCCATTCAAATTGAATGGCATTCCTGTTGGCACTAGGATGACAGTCATCAGACTTGAGAATGGCAAGCTATTAATCCACTCTCCTATCCAACTGACGACTGCACTGCAACTTGAACTTAGCCAACTTGGGGCAATTCAAGCGATTGTGACACCAAATATGAACCACCACTTGTTTATCTCTGAGTGGTGGCTCGCCTACCCTGATGCTTATTTTTTTGCTCCTCCCGGGCTTCAAAACAAGCGTACTGACCTCGTCTTCGATGATGCACTGAGTGCCAACAGCCCTAAAATCTGGCAACACCAGTTATACCAGACTCTACTCAGAGGCAGCGACAAGATGGAAGAAGTGATCTTTTGCGATCCGCTATCCAATACCCTGATCGTCGGTGATACTCTTGCCTGGTTCCGCCCTTCAACCAATATCCTCACCATGGCACTGGCATTGGCCAACGGATGCTATCGACACCCTGCTATGCCCCTATACTGGCGCTGGACTTTCCAGAACAAAACAAGATTAAGGCAATCGCTGCAAGAAATCCTGACCTGGCCGTTTGACCGAATCATCTTATCTCACGGTCATAATATTGAAACGGATGGCAAAGCCATCTTCCATAATGCTTTTAAGTGGGCTTTGTAAGTCCGCTCTATCTTTGAAGCTCTAGATACAATTACAGTTACAATTTAATACGAACATTGTTCACTAAACATATTGAACATTGTTTTTATGGGTATATGATGGACGGCAGAATCTACTTGTTGTCATATTTACACTCATGAACATCCACCTACGCGCTTTCTCAATATTCATACTTGTCCTTACTGCCCCACTCGCACACTCAAAACAACCAGCGACGGAATTTGATTATATTAGTGGCGGGTTCCAATACACAGGGCTGAGCCATGAGTTTACTAGTTCCCATTATTTTCATCATGATACGGAAGGGACGACGGTTGCTGACAGTATGGCGGGTGCCTATTTAAAAGGCAGCTGGAATTTCACACACCGATTGTATGTAACAGGCAAAATCGAACTATCCAAACGGAACCAATTTTCTCTATCACAGTACAATGCTGGAGTAGGTTTCTATCAACCACTCTCTCCTTCACTAGCCCTTTTTACAACGCTGGGGGTCGCCCTTTTTGAACTGGAGCAAGGTGAAGTTCTTGGGCATAAAAGCAAAGAATACAGCGAATCAGGTGCTAGTGGCGAGATAGGGCTACGCTACACCCCGTTTGAGGTATGGCTGCTCGAGCCTTCATACCGCACCGATCAGCTCAAAGACACATTTAGAGTATACCGATTGAGCAATGTCTTCAACGTTTCTAACAACATGAAAATTGAAGCTAATTTTTCATATTCAACCATTGATAAATATTCAATGACGAGTTATCAGGTCGGTGTTCGTTATACGTTCTAAAGCGCACTGACTTGCTCAAAAATTGCCTTATATCAATAAACTAATAAGTATGGTTTAACTGAACCTCATATGTGATCAATATCACAACAGCAAGCATAAATAAGCGTATATTTATTTTCGATCATTTGTATGAGGAAATAGATATGAATGCTTCTAGGCTTTATTTAAGGGATTTATTAGGCATCGGCTTAGTGATCTCCGCAATTCTGGTAGTACTTGGCTTAATCTTTAGTGTTCTCGCTGCCTTAAACTTCATTACGCATGAAGAGGTGCTAGCCAATACGTATTTACATGAAGCATTACCGCTTTTTCCCTTTGTACTACCGGGCTTCTTGATCGCACGATTCATTAACCGCCCGCAATGGGTTCACGATGTTGAAGCGTATCATTTAGAGTCGGCAAAAAAATACAGTCAATCTCACTAATGCTCTTTGCAATTGCTGCAATGCTCTCCGCTTAGTTTGTAGCGATTGCTCTTTCTACTCATCCAGGCCGACTAAACTCCGCTCTCCATTTCTATACTGACATTAACTTGTCATACCCTGTAGATAGAATCCGGATAAGACAGTGGTCCTTATGCGACCATATATCATTGTACATAGTTCTTGGTTAATGGTTCATAGAGCAGGGCAAAGGAGTGAAGCGTATTGTTCAAGGAAGGCCTATACCGCAGATTGCCTGAGCTCATGCAGCTTGAAGCATTAATCAATCATTCACTACCGACGCTAAGCCACGTTAATGTCTCCACAGAAGTCGTTAGCTACGCCGACCTCGAAAATATCCCCCTACCTATCTATAAAATCAGCATCGGTGCTATTAATAAACACTCACCTTGTTTGTTTTTTGTCGGCGGCATCCATGGCTTAGAGCGTATTGGCAGCCAGGTCGTCATTTCACTATTAGATAGCGTATGCCAGCGCCTTCACTGGGATGAGGCCCTTCATCAAAAGCTAAGCCGGATCAAACTTGTTTTTATGCCTTTGCTCAATCCTGTTGGAATGGCAAAACGATACCGCTCCAACGGTAATCATGTTGATTTGATGAGAAACGCCCCTGTGGAGAGCACAGAGCGCACGGCTTGGCTTGTCGGTGGACATCGCATATCCAAATATATCCCTTGGTACCGAGGCATTGCGCAACACGCGATGGAAATCGAAGCACAAGCATTAAGTAATGAAGTACTAAAAGCGACTGAGTCCAGCCCGCTCACCCTAGCATTGGACTTCCACTCCGGTTTCGGAACCAAAGATAGGCTGTGGTTTCCCTACGCCCGGAGCAAGTTTCAACCCATCTCGCAGATTGGTGCCCTATATCATTTGAGGGAAATGTTCTTTAATGCTTTTCCCCATCAAAACTACCTGTTTGAGCCCCAAACAAAGCATTACACCTGCCACGGTGATTTGTGGGATTACTTATATGACATCTCAGACAACCGCCAGCAACACCTTCTACCACTCACGCTAGAAATGGGTTCTTGGCGCTGGGTAAGGAAAAACCCATTACAAATACTCGACCGCATAGGTCTGTTTCACCCTATAAAACCACATAGAATTCAGCGTGTTCTTCGTACACATTTGACACTGACTGAATTTCTGATGAACGCAACCTATTCTTATCAACACTGGTATCTTAGCGATCAAAATGACGACTTTGCTCAGCAAGCGCAATTACTCTGGTATCCACAATATGCCTCAAAACAGACCCAGCAGTGCTATGAACCAAACAGCTAATGATGCTCACCATCGCCCCATTCTATTGCTCAGAGGACTACTTCGTGAAACTCGTCATTGGGGTAAATTTGCCGACATGTTGGCAAACGCTTTTCCACACCGTGAAATCATTGCATTAGACATTGCAGGAAATGGTTCACGCTTTCTTGAGCAGTCACCAACTAACATTTCAGCCATGGTCGCTGATTTAAAAATCCAGCTCGCCAAACAAAAGTCGTCCTCCCCCACAGGCTTGCAAGCAGATAATACGCCGACACCGTCTTCCTCTGACGGTGTTGATATCATCGCTATCTCTATGGGCGGCATGATTGCTTTGGAATGGATGAGACAATGCCCGCAGGATGTAACATCTGCAGTTTTAATTAACTCGAGCCTGAATAACTACTCCCCCTTCTACAAAAGACTTAGGTGGCAGCAGTACAAGAACCTCCTGACATTTTTCTTCATCTCTGATGCAAAACGTGAGTCGCTAATATTTGATATGACGACACGGCAATCTCAGCCCAGTGTTATCGACAGTTGGGTGAAATGGCGTCAAACCAACCCGGTATCAATATCTAATACACTGCGGCAACTCTATGCGGCCAGCCGTTTTCAGTTTGAATCATCACCAACAGCAACAACCTTACTTATTGGCAGCCATAATGATGCGTTAGTCGATATCTCCTGCAGTAAAGTATTGGCTAAGCAGTGGGGCATTCCATTGTTGATTCACCCCGAGGCAGGCCACGACCTTCCGGCTGATGATCCACAATGGTTACTCGACAAGGTTGCGATGTTTTACCAGCGCCATAATCCCCATTAAAACAACATGAATGCAATATGAATTAAGCCCTCAGCATTAATTCAATCACAGGTTTGCACACTAGCTCCAGTAAAGACAAAAACTGGAGAAAGTTATGACACCTATAAGCATTGTAATCATCACATTAAATGAAGAGAAACGAATTAGCCGTCTACTGGACGATCTCAGCAAGCAAAGCCACCAGCAATTCGAAGTTATCGTTGTGGATTCCAACAGTGATGACAACACCTGTGAGGTTGCCAGAGGTTTTGAACAAGCCCTACCAAGCCTAACTGTCCACAAGATGGACGAACGTGGTACTAGCCTAGGCCGAAATACCGGTGCACAAATCGCCAAGCACGAACGTTTGTTGTTCCTTGATGCCGACGCCCGCTTAAGCCCGACATTCCTGACCAATGCTCTCTATGAGCTGGATAACCGCAAGCTAGAAGTTGCCGGGGCATATATGGCAGCTAAAGACTTATCTATTGGCTATAAATTGGGATATGGGCTGTTCAACGCCGGGTTGTTTACAACGTCCTTTTTCTTCCCTACCGCTGTTGGCGCCTGCTTGTTTTCAACCAAGCGAGCGCACAATGAGATCGACGGTTTTGATCAGACCATTGTGCTATGTGAAGACTGCGACTACGCAAAGAGAGCGGCCAAGACATGGCGCTACCGCATGATCCCAGTGAGTTTTTGGTTTGACCCTCGCCGTCTGGAACAAGATGGTTTTGTCAAAATGGGCCTTACTTACCTAAAAGCCAATGTCCGACGTTTCTTCTTAGGGGAAATGCGAAACAACGAAATGGAATATCAATTTGATCATTACAAGGATGCAAGGTAATTCATGCATGACGTTTCTTGGTGGTGGTATTTTGGAGGGAGCTTTCTTGATGCCCTGATCGGACCTAACCTGTTCTTCCCTGGTGAGCCATTCTTACTCGCGGCCGGGTATTTGCTTAGTAGTGGCGCGATATATGGCGTATTAGCCGTTCTTGCCGGAGGGTTTGTCGGCGATCAATTGAGTTTCTTCATTGGTCGCCGTTGCGGCCCGCAGGGGCGTCGCTGGTTAGTGCGCAAGTTCAGTAAAACCAAACGTCCGATCGCCAAGACACGTTTGATCCTACATAAAAAGGGCCCATGGATTGTTACGGCCTCACGTTTACTGGGTCCTGTCACTTGGATAATGCCATTTCTCGCAGGCAGCTATGCCATGCGTTGGACAAGCTTCACCCTCTACTCCTCCATTGGTTTGATATTGGGCGTCGGTCAATTTACGCTTGCTGGATTCTTTATCGGCAAAGGGATTGAGGTACTGCCAAACTGGCAGACTGTCGGGCTATTCTTACAAGAGCATAGTGTGCTACTTATCGCCTGCCTGATATCACTGATTGCCTCTGTGCTCATTTACCGGGTATATCGCTGGAGAAAGTGGTTCCTTATGGCTAGCTGCTGGATAATGGCGCTGATAACAGCCATTTAACCAAGTCACTTAACATAGAAATAGTCTACCAAAATTGGGCTTAAAAAAATCGTGCTTATACAAACGGAGTAATAGAAAGCCGCCAAAGTAGGCGGCTATTAATCTATAAGGCTATTTTTTAATGTAGGCGGCTAATATAACATTCTATCGCAGATTCACTTTTGAATTAACGAGGCTTAGCAAAGACTTGAGTCCAGTAAATACCGTACTGTGTTGATGAATTCTCAACATATGACGCACCCATTTCAGTAACGCTACCGTTCATGATGTTTTTACAGTGACCTGGGCTGTTCATCCACGACGTCATTACAGCATTTATGTCATTCTGACCTGCAGCAACATTCTCTGCCCATGTTGACCATGAATAACCTTCAGCTTCAATGCGATCTTGTGGCGAGCTACCATCTGAGCCGGTATGGCTCATAAAGTTATTGTTGGCCATGTCACTTGAATGAGAGAATGCGGCTGATTCCAAATCATAGTCCCATGTCAGAGCTGGTACTGCTGGCATGATTTGACCACCACAGTTTTGCTCTTGTGAGCGCGCTTGGTTCACTGCATACAGCATCTGCTCTGCAAAAGTATCCCCCGGTGCAGGCAACGGTTCTTCTGGAGTCGTATTGCCCTCCTCGCCATCACCCGGATCTGTGCCCGGTTTTTGACCTTCATCAGGCACCTCAATCGGATTGCCCGAATTTTCATCCGGCGAAGAGGAGCTAGAACCACCAGATCCACAGCCTACGAGCAAGAGTGATGACAAGACGAATAACGGAATAAGTTTCATAACACACCATGTAGTTTGCATTTGGTGTGTTTTATTAGGCACAACTAGATGATAGAGATAGCAGTAATTTAGCCTAATAAAACACAATAAATAAATTTTCTAATCATTTTTTACGAAACATACTATACTTACTCGCTGCTTAACGGTTCAATATGCAACCTTGATATTTTCAATGACCTGACAATAAATTAACAATATAAAACCTCACCCACCAAGACTTAGTTCAATTTAAGCCAATGAAAAAATTAAGAATAAATTAAAAATATCTATAAAAACATACTGCACATAAATCTATACCCATATGTACACTTATATAATTACAATTACTAAATAAATGAACTTTAAATTCGTGAAATAAGTGAAGCATGGTCGAAAACAGTAATTTATAGGACAAAAAAATTATATATATAACTAAATTAACTTAAATTATTTAGATAAAAAACAAAAAAGTACCACTACGTAGTGATACTTTTTTTCGTTTATTCGTTAGAGCACTTACTATTACATGGTTGCAAGGTCTTCTTGTGTCACACTGACACCTTTAATCTGGGCGAAGACTTTATCTCCAACCGAAAGGTTTAGCTCATCAGCTGCCCACTTGGTAATATTGGCCCACAATTGCGCTTCACCTACTCTCAGACGGACTTCGATACGTTCTTGCTCATTGACCGGGTGAATCTTATCTACCTTTGCCGCCAGTATGTTTCGAATACTGGTTTGCTCAGGCCTCACCTTGGTCAGTGACACATCATTGGAATGAACACGCACCCTTACCCATTCACCGCGCACACTTTGCAGACGATTAACCCAAAGGTAAGCATCATGATTGAGCATTACCTGAGTCAGAGCGTAGTGAGGGTGATGATGATTAACCCGAGCACTGATCAGTGAGCTTTGTTCCTTAGCCGGCATCCAAGGCCTCATCTCCGGCGAGCCCCAAACACTATTGATATGCCCTGACACCACCACCTTACCTTGGTGGATCATCGCCATATGATCAGCGAGCCGAAGGATCTCATCGAGACTATGAGTAACATAGACAATCGGAATTTTTACCTCTTTTGCCAATCGCTCTAAATAAGGCATCAGTTCCTGCTTTCGAGGTAAATCAAGCGAAGCGAGAGGCTCATCCATCAGCAGCATTGAAGGATTTGAAAGCAATGCTCGGCCAATCGCCACCCTTTGCTTTTCCCCTCCAGACAAAGAGGCTGGATAGCGCTTGAGTAAATGTTCAATCCCCAACAGCTGAGTCACTGAATGGAACTGCTCAGCATCTTCCGTCTTACAGCCGTAATTTAGATTACCAGCTACTGTATAGTGAGGAAAAAGCCTAGCATCTTGGAACACATAACCGATTCGACGCTTCTCGGGCGGCAAATTGATCCCTGCTTGCTGGTTATAAAGAACATGTTGGCCAAGAGAGATAGAGCCAGAATCAGGCGTTGCTAGTCCGCTTAAGACGTTGATCAATGACGTCTTACCCGCACCGGAACGGCCGAAAATAGCCGTAATACCTTGCATAGGTAACTGAAGCTGGATATCCATATCAAGATCACCCAGCTTTTGCTTTACATCAATCTCTATCATCTCGCCTCCAATCGCTGTCTTGCTGCGCGAGACAGCCACTCAGAAGCCAAAATAGATGCAAGCGCAATCACTATCGCAATAACACATAATCTTGCCGCCTGATCTTCAGCGCCAGGTGTTTCAATGAATGAATACATCGCCAACGGAATAGTTTGGGTTTCGCCGGGAATATTAGAGACAAACGTAATGGTTGCACCGAATTCACCCAGCGCGCGGGCAAATGCCAAAATGGACCCCGTTAACACTCCCGGCAGCGTCAGCGGTAAAGTAATAGTGAAAAACACCTTAAGTGGGCTCGCCCCTAATGTACGGGCAGCCTGCTCAAGTTTGTAGTCGACACTTTCGAGCGCCAACCGGATTGAGCGCACCATAAGCGGGAAAGAGACCACTGCAACTGCTAGTACAGCCCCACGCCAGCTAAAACTGAATGTCAGTCCAAACCAGTCATATAGCGCCTTGCCCACAACACCTTGACGCCCCATCACCACCAACAATAAATAGCCAATGACAACGGGTGGCAGAACCAAAGGCAAATGTACCAAACCATCGAGTAGTGACTTGCCAACAAACTGACAGCGAGCCAGTAACCAAGCGCAAATGACGCCAAAAGGTAGGCTAACAACAACCGCTACACTGGCAATTTTCAAGCTAAGCAGTAATGCTTGGACTTCATACTCGGTTAGCACTACTTCTCATCCTCGAAATTCACGTCCTCAAAACCGTATTCAGAAAAAATGGCCGCGGCTTCATCAGAATTAAGGAAGTCATAGAACGATTTGGCACTTTCATTTTGTCGTCCATCAACCATGGCAACAGGGTAACTGATCGCGGTATGGCTATCGGCAGGGAACTCACTGACGATTTTAACTTTGTTAGAAATTAGCGCGTCTGTTTTATACACCACACCCAGTAACGCCTCCTGCCGTTCTACAAGTAACAATGCTCCTCGCACGTTATTGGCTCTTGCAAGAAGGCGCTCTGCTTGTTGCCACAAGCCAATATTCTCCAATGCTTCTTTGGTATAGATCCCAGCAGGCACATGGTTAGGATCACCAACGGCTAACCGTGTGCCATCTAAAGCTTTGGTGAAATCCAATGAATCATTCAAGGTAATGTGTTGCTGCGGGTAATCATTAGGCGCCACCATCACTAAACTGTTGTGAAGTAGAGGCTTTCTCGTTGACGGCACAATCACACCTTGGTCGGAAAGATAATCCATCCATTTTTCATTGGCAGAAACATAGATATTAGCCGGTGCACCCTGGGCTATCTGACGTGCTAATGCCGAAGAAGATGCATAGGAAACCGTCGGCTTTTCACCGGTATTATGCTCATAGGCGGACACCACATCGTTCATGGCATTGGTCAATGACGACGCCGCAAAAACGGTCACCTTTTCAGCGGCAATCGTTGAAAAAGACGCTACAGATATAACAATAGCGGCAACAACCGCTTTCCAGCTCTTCATCTTCAGATCCTACGAGCAAAAACACCGTTATATACTAAAGTATATAACGCTAAAGCTAAATACCTAGATAGTGATAAAGGACACATGATGAGCACTGGCATACTTTCATTCTGTTAATCCTAATACGTAAGTATATAATTCTAGGTAATAAGATATAGAACACGAATGTCGTTATGCAAAATCGTTTAGGCTCTGCGATACAACTCGTCTTAGCCATATCTATTTTTTACTTGGGATACACCATCTACTCGTTTACCAACACGATTAATAAAGTGGTTGATACGTATCCTCAGATGATGGCAGATATCAATGCGACAGCCGATAAGCTTGAGATTGAGCAGTGGTTACTGCTGGCGAAAACCTTTGAACAGCTCACCCCACAGGCGCTGTTGTTGGCCGACGACATTCAAACGACCATAGAAGGAGTAAACCAAACAGTAGCCTCAGTAGATCAGAAAATTCCACGCCTGCTAGATGAAGTTCATGCAATACGCAGTGAAACCATACCCTCGGTTATCCAAACCGTGGACACAGTTAACAGCACTACCATCCCAACAGCCCTTAATGAAATAAAGCATTACCGGACAGATGTAATACCTGTGGTATTGGTTGAATCTGAAGAGTATAGAAGAGGAACAATTCCGGCGGTGATTGCTGAATCGGAGCACCTACGCAATGATGTGCCGATCATACTCGCAAAAACTGATGAGATCGTCGAGAAGAGTGAGCAACTAACCCTGCAGGCAACGCAAGGCGCGGTAAAAGGGGTATTACTTTCTCCGGTTAACCTGATAAAAGATGCTGGTACTGGGCTGATTAATCTTCCTTCGACAACCGAGTCTACACCGGACTAACGAGCAAAAATGAAACCCAAAATTTGATGAATGCTTCAACTGGGGGGATTTACTTCTGCTTGTTTTTCATTGAACTCACGATAAACACGATGCCCATCATACTTTGAATCCCCATTACAATGAGGAAAAGGCGCAGTGAGATTTCGCAGAAGATTATCTGATTTTTCGTTAGGAATACTGCTGAGGTGATCAGCTCATCCCAGAAGTACAAAAAAGAGGCGGGGAAAATTGCCAAAGTTATGGCTAATCCTTTGATATACCAAGGCTTAGCCTGCCATTCAGCAGGCGTATGGATTCTATAGCGCCCTGCAGTCCATAAGATCGCCGCTATGATTACCACTAAACTTTCCATACTCACCCGAATCAGCAAATCTAAACAAATTTAAAATTACCATCAGGAATACTTATCGAAAAGCTGATAATTGCGGTGTGCGGCAGCGGCATATAAAACAGTCAGAGTTTTGCAACACGAATAACTGGATACACAGATAAATATATAATTACATTTAGAAACACCCAGCCAACTTAGTGCTTATCACTATTACAAAGCCAACAACTGCAAATTATGGAATCTCATTTCTCTATTTTGAAGAATATAATCCGCTTAATTTACAATCATTCACATACAAGGGTTAAACGGGGTGGAGACTTGGCTGAGCAAGCACGCCCAGCCAGATTTACAAATAGGATTATGAACAGTTGCCTGCTTTTCGGTAACCGGCGGATAACGCTTCTTGCTCAGAATGGAAATTGACAATGTTCTTTGAGCTAACGCGATCATAGCTCGGACAACCAACAGGCAAGTGGTAAACCTTGCTGTTCTTATTGCCTCGGATATAACTCATCGCATCTGTTACCTTGCTGGACTCTTTCAATTTGACGGCGGTTTTTAGCCCTTCCCCACTATTCTTATGCCCCACCTGCCAGACCGCTTTGCCTGTAACGAACGGATTATCATTACCCATTTGTTTAGCAATTCGGTTGTTACGCTCTAGCTCCCATTGCGACACTGGGTACTGCCTATCCCAGGCCACCAGTAAACGCTGCTGTTGGGTAGACATCGATAAGTTATAGCGATCGAACATATAAAAATAGGTTCGAGCAATCTGGCCTTTAACCTCATTTCTCGGCTCAGCTAACCGGCTTTTGAAATCTACCTTGAAATCACATTGCCCGTATTGGCTAGCAGAAGCATTGAATTGACTGAAGTTGAAGTTAGAACGATCGCCATTCACCTCACCGATAGAAGGCGTTAGATTGTGCATGTCGGCTTCCATTGCGGCAAAAACAGGATCGTTCTTCACGCAATTTTTACGACCACCTTCCTGCCAACATTGTCTGGCACGACCAAAGTTAGACGCCGGAACAATATGTTCCCATTCAATTCGCTGGGCACGATTTTGGTTTTTTCGCACTTCGTACCCGCAGCTATCTAGATCCACACGACCACCACTTTTCCCCATAAAGGTGTAGTCACACCCGCAGTAGAACGTACCATTCTCTGTCTGATCGAAGTAGACATGTTCTTTCGCTAACACTTTGGCATGACTGAAATTATTCGGAGCGGAGACGGCGGAAGCTGAAAAAATAAGAGCTAATAAGGGAAAAATAATCTTTCTGGTCATGTTCCATGCAACAAAGGTATTGATAAGTAGCACTAGAATGACACAACACTATAGATAATTCGATAGGTAGATTACTGATACAATGTTGAATAGTAACTATATCAGCAGAGGTAGCTCACCTCTTACTCAACTGTTGCAGAGGTGTTTTACAAACACTTGGCAGCAGATATAACAAACTCAATTTCATCACATGATTAATGGCGACAAAGGCAGGTTCAAGACCAATTAATATTGATGCAGATAACACTTAAAAACAGAAATTCGCCACACCAACCGCACAAATGTAAACCAATATTTACACAATACATAAAACCAAAAAACAATGACAATATTGACATTTTATCTTGTGATGTCGTGAGAGTTCGATTATGTTGAACTGGAAAACAAACAGAGGCTCACCACGGCCCAGCTACAGCTTTTTATGACCAAACATCACACAACATAAGATACCGAACATGAAGCCAAGATTACTTACTACTGCGTTGCTTAGTGCACTTACCCTTGCCACCTCTTCTGCTTTCGCGGGCGAAGCACTTGACCGAATTGAACAAAATCAAGAGATCCGCGTTGGTGTAACGGGTGACTATATGCCGTTTTCTGAGAAACTCAGTGACGGTAGCTATGTCGGTATCGAACATGATCTTGCAGCCGTAATTGCAGAACGGCTGGGCGTCAAGCTTACTCTTGTACCAACCAGCTGGCCTACGCTGATGGAAGATTTCCAAGCAGGGAAATACGACATTGGCATGAGCGGTATTTCTGTTACCGATGCCCGTAAAGAGTATGCATACTTTTCAAATAGTTACTACAACTACGGCAAAACACCTATTACTCGCTGTGAAGACGTAGAGAAGTTTGATTCATTGGCAAAAATTGACCAGCCTGACACGACAGTGATCATCAACGAGGGTGGAACAAATGCTATTTTTGCCCGGGCAAATTTGAAGCAAGCCAAGCTACATGTTGAGCCTACCAACAAATACGTTTATGACCGGATTCTCGATGGTACTGTTGATTTAATGATCCCTGATTCAGTGGAAGCGGACTACCGCGCCCGCCACCATGATGAACTTTGCCGCTCAATGCCTGGATTTGAGTTCACAGAATCGACCATTGCTACCATGATGCCAAAAGACGACGAGCTAAAGGCTCGCATTAATGCAGCACTCTCTGAGTTAGAGCAAAATGGTCAGCTAGATAAAATCATCGATAAAAACATGGGTATCAAAATCTAGTTTGTTAAGCGCCACTTAGTATTTGGTGGCGCTTCACTGCCTCTCACTAGTTACCCTTTATCAACCGAAAAATAAATCACTAATTAGCTATAGTATAAGTTAGTTTTATCTCTAACCTTGCCCCACACATCGGCATATAAATAACTAAAAGTCGCGAAGTCTAGTATCTACAACCGTATTTGTTTTTTGGCTTTTTTATCAATAAGCTTTGTGAAAATATAATTGTCACACATTAAATATAACTATGAAAAGGAAGTTGTAATGATTGGAAGGATCACCCAGCTATTTCCCGTATGGGCCATACTCTTTGCCGTATTAGCCTATCTATCACCCAGCCTATTTGTCGAGCTGAAAACACAAATCGTACCCTTGTTGACTATCATCATGCTTGCCATGGGTATCAGCTTATCTCCCAAGGACTTCCTAAATGTCGCCCAACACAAAAAAGCCGTGGGTGTCGGTGTGGTTTTACAATTTCTTATCATGCCCCTGACAGCACTGCTTATCAGCTATCTGTTGGGCTTTAGCACCGAACTGACTGTTGGCATGGTCCTGGTAGGAAGCGTTGCCGGGGGGACCTCATCGAACGTCATGGCTTTTCTCGCCAAAGGCAATGTCGCACTTTCCATCTCAATGACCGCGATTTCTACACTACTTGGCGTGATCCTTACCCCTCTTTTGGTTGAGCTATTGGTAGGCGAAACGGTTGATGTGCCGGTATCTGCGATGCTGATGAGTTTGGTGAAAATTGTCCTTTTACCTGTTGGACTGGGTGTAGTCATCAACACTTTTGCTCAAAAAGCTGTTGCCAAGGTGAATGCTTTACTGCCTCTTATTTCAATGATCGCCATCGTATTGATTATTGCCATTGTTGTCGCTTTGAACGCAGAGAATCTAAACCAAGTGGGCCCAATGGTTGCACTTGCGGTGATACTCCACAATGGCTTCGGCTTAACTACTGGCTACTACTGCTGTCGCCTTCTAGGTTTCAACGAGTCAACCTGTAGGACCATCGCTTTTGAAGTTGGCCTGCAGAACTCTGGACTGGCCACCGCACTGGCGATGAAGTTCTTCTCACCTGCTTCCGCCATTGCCGGCACCATTTTCTCGGTATGGCACAATATTTCTGGCTCACTGTTGGCTGGTTACTGGGCTGGCAGGAAAGAATGCCAAGCTAAAACCTCGATCGCAAATTAGCGGGTTAGCTAACGCCTATTAAAATAAAGCCTTGCCGGTAACCATACCGACAAGGCTTTATTTTATTTTTAGACAAGTTGACTAAGGTTAGTAGCCTTTCTTGCGCTGCCGGCTTTGGCTTTGCACAGAGCGGTACATTTTACCCAACTGCTTATCTTTATTCCTAAGCTCACTCAGAGTAGCGGTATTGCGGGCTTGCTCCCTAAGCAGCTTGAGATAGTTCTGCAGTCGGCGCTCATCGAGCTCACCAGTTTCCAGTGCTTCTTGAATAGCACAACCGGGTTCAGACTGATGCTGGCAATCACTGAAGCGACATTGCTGGCTTAGCGCTTCAATATCAGCAAATGTTTCAGAAACACCGCTCTCGCAATCAGTTAATTGCAGTTCCCGCATTCCTGGCGTGTCGATCAATACCGCACCTGATGGCATGAAATGCAATGAACGTGACGTTGTCGTGTGACGCCCTTTGCTGTCATCCTCGCGGATAGAGCCCGTCTGCTGCACTTCGTTGCCCATCAAGGTATTGACGAGTGTTGATTTGCCTACACCAGACGATCCCATGAACGCAATTGTCTTACCTAGGCGACACCATGATTCCAACGCACCATACGAAGATACATCCAATGCATTTAGCACCTCAACCATTAGCATGGGATCGAGCGCCTGCACTTGCTGGCGTTTCTCATCACTGTCTTGGCATAAATCCGCTTTGGTCAATATGACGACAGGCTCAACATTGGCTTCTCGCGCTATCGCCAAATAACGCTCTATCCGGCTCAAGTTAAAATCCTGGTTCAACGAACAGACGATAAATAACGTATCGACATTTGCCGCAATGTATTGCTCCGCTATCTTGGTACCCGCAGCCTTACGGCTAAATAACGAAACTCGCTCCAACAAGCGAACGAAGCGGTTGTCACTGTCAATAAGTACCCAGTCCCCTACCGTCATTGCCGGTAACGAGTGATGGATATCAAGCGTGACCGAACCATCCTCTGTCTGCAAGGCGTAGCCATTTCGGTGATGCGCTAAAATACGGGCAATTTTTGCTTGTTCGTAATCTTCAAGTGTTAGTTGCTGTTGAAAAACTGGCTGCCAACCAAGCTGGCTAAGTGTAATAGTAGAGTTCATTATTTTCCCCACGCACAAGCCACTAATCAGTTTTGGCTCTGATAATGCGTATCAAAGAGAATTTAGGGTCAAATAAATATAGATAGACCCCGGGTTGAATAACACCGGGCAAGAGAAAGGAAGTTGTAAAGCGGTTAGTAAAGTGTCGCTGATGCTTGTTTGGTTAATATCAGCTCTATAACGCTTATTGTGTTTGCTTCGCAGTCTTTGCCGAGTGGGTACGTAATACAATCATCTTTTTCTCCTAGTGTTATGGTCAATTCTGATGCAGATAATAACAGATCTTTTGTAAATGGATAGCCTCCGTGCCTATATATTCATCAAGAATGACCTAGCGAGCCGTTGCTGGCTTTTCAAAAACACTATTTGACGCCTTTTTCTGGTGTGCACTGTATTGTTCCAGTAATATCGAATTAAGATTCTTCTTGGAATGACCAATCATGGATATTGAAGTTGTCGCAAAGGCGCTCAAAGAGCTGGGCCACCCTACCCGTTTATGCATTTATAAAGCTGTTGTCCGTGCAGGCTATCAAGGTACACCTGTTGGGAGCTTGCAGGAAAAACTCGGCATACCGGGATCAACGCTTTCGCATCATATCTCAAGCCTTGTTTCAGCCGGTCTTCTTTCCCAACGCCGTGAAGGCCGTACTCTGTATTGTGTTGCAGAATATGAGCAGCTGGATTGTGTTATCGGCTTCCTAAAGGAAGAATGTTGTGTTGATGAGCAAGCGCTAGAACACACTGTGGAACAAAAATAAACAAACAATTGATTTTACAAAAAAGCCCTCAAAATGAGGGCTTTATCTATTTTGCAGCATACCTAATTAAGTGTTTAGGCACACTCAATCTGCTTTTTTTCCAGTACAGACTCTTCTTCACCGGCATACATACGCAGGTATTGCTCCGCAGCATCTTTCCACTCAAAACGACACGCCATCGCGTTTTGTTGAAGGCGCTTAAACTCTTGAGGGCGCTGGCAGTATAGCAACAAGCTTCGCTGCATCTTGATAAGAAGCGCTTCTGGAGTTGGGGCATCGAACACGAAACCTGTCGCAAACTGCGGGGTTTGATCGTAATCGATAACCGTATCCTTCAAGCCGCCTACACCGCGAACAATCGGCAGAGTACCGTATGCCAGGCTGTAGATTTGGTTCAAGCCACAAGGCTCAAATTGTGATGGCATCAAGAAGAAATCAGAACCGGCTTCGACACAGTGAGCCAATGGATTATCGTATGCTTCAATAAAGGCAAACTTATCCGAGAAATCGTCACTGATCGCACGTAACGCTTCAGCCAGTTTAGGGTCACCGCTGCCAACAAGTACAATCTGCACATCATTAACCAAGAAGTCACGTAATACCGGCAGAAGATATTGGATCCCCTTCTGCTCCGTCAGACGACAAACCATGCCGTATACAGGCACATCATCCTGTGGCAAGTTTACTTGCTGCTGCAGATCACGCTTACATGCTTTCTTACCGCGCGCAAGACTGACTTTATTGGCTTTAAAGTGCTGCTTGATGTACGGATCTGTTTCCGGGCTCCAATCACCATAGTCACAACCGTTCACGATACCGTAAAGGACATCCGAACGGTGCTGGAAATCTGTCGCCATACCGTGAGAGCCAAGCTCTGTCAGCAGTTCTTTGGCATAGTTCGGGCTTACCGCATTTACCTTGTCGGCAAACGCAACGCCAGCTTTTAGCATGCTGATGTTAGCTGAACCATCTTCCAGCTGAAGGTAACGCTTCTGGATCAATTCAGGGATCAAACTGTACTGGTCATAATTAAACGTCCCCTTGAACACCGCATTGTGAATGGAAATAACACTTTGCGTATCAGCAAAAAAAGCATTATCTGCATAACGGGTTTTCAGCAGGAACGGGACAAGGCCAGTATGCCAATCATTGCAGTGAACAACATCTGGCTTGAAACCCAGTTTTTCGCACATATCCAAGGCAGCGGCACTGAAGAAAGCAAAGCGCTCACCGTTATCACGGTAACCTTCGTTGTTCTCTGCATACAGCTCAGGACGGTCAAAGTATTCAGGTGCATCAACGGTATAAACAGGCACATCACCATTATGTAGTTGTTTAACCTTGTACGATACAGCCTCAGGCTGGGTCGATACCAATAACTCAGTATCGAGTAATTCAACAGCATCAGCACCATTGGGTACTTTGCGGTATAGAGGCATCACCACTCGCACATCATGCCCTAGTTCCTTAAGGGCAGCTGGCAGTGATTTGGCAACATCTGCCAAACCTCCGGTTTTGACCAATCCGTCTACCTCTGAAGCAACAAACAAGATTTGCAGTGGCTTAGAGTTAGATTTCTTCCTAGTAACCAATTTTTGCTCCTTTTGGTATCACAACAATTCCTTCGTCAGATACGTGGTACTTCTTCTTGTCTTCTTCTAGGTTCTCACCAATCACCGTTCCCGGTGCAATCATTACATTCTTGTCGATGATAGCGCGGCGGATAGAACAGTTGGCACCGATCTTCACATCACCCAAAATCACAGACTCACTAATAGTCGTGTCATGATCGACATTGGTACGGAAGCCCAGTACAGACTTGTGTACCTTAGCACCACGGATATAACTACCTGCAGAAATCATACAGTTGTTGATATCGACCTTACAGTCGTCACTGTCTAGTACTGTTGCAGGTGGTAGTGGTGGGTAGTAAGTGTGTAGCTGCCACTGGCGGTTATATAGAGAGAATGGCGCATCTTCAGAAAGCAGATCCATGTGTGCCTGCCAGTATGACTCGATAGTACCTACATCACGCCAGTATCCTGCTGTTTTCTCACCAGGAATAATATTGGTCATGAAGTCGTAGACATACACTTTACCCTGTGGGAATAGCTTTGGAATAATGTCTTTACCAAAGTCATGGCTTGAATTTTCGTCAACTGCATCTTCTTCAAGCTCTTTGCAAAGAACATCTGTTTCGAAAATGTAGTTCCCCATAGAGACAAGTGCATTTTCTGGATCACCCGGAATTGACTTAGGATTAGCAGGCTTTTCTTCAAAACCAACCATACAACCGTTTTCATCAACCTCGATAACACCAAACGCACTTGCTTCACTAAGAGGCATACGAAGAGCAGCAACCGTTAGATCCGCTTTTTTCTCATTATGGAAATCAAGCATTTGCTTAACATCCATCTTATAGATGTGGTCACTACCAAAAATACAAACCTGATCAGGTTCTTCTAGCTGCATGAAACGCATATTCTGGTAAATGGCATCTGCTGTACCATCATACCAGCGCTTACCCATACGCATTTGTGCTGGAATAGGATCGATAAATCGCCCTGTGATCCCTGATACATTCCAGCCCTTTTTCATGTGCACATACAAAGATTGAGATTTGAACTGAGTCAGAACATAAATCTTCATCAGGTCAGCATTCAAAAAGTTGTTAAGTGCGAAATCAATAAGGCGGTAACTGCCACCAAATGGCACCGCAGGTTTAGTTCGTGTATCTGTTAACGGACGCAGACGAGAACCTTCGCCACCTGCTAAAATCATTCCTAAAACACCAGCCATGGTGTACCTCCTTGTTAGTAAGCAATCATAATCATATATACCATATTCCAATGGGGGATTAGAATAGGCTTGCAATGAAATTTGGTGAATAGTTTCAAAAATCTTGTTTTATTACATTATGAACACTGATTTTTACATCACCTCATACCACCTCATCCTTAGTAGTAGAACTATCAATAAACCATATAACAAGAAAACGCCAACAAAATATTATTTTGTTTACAGTATCCACAGTTTTCATACATTTTCGTAATAGTGGTCTGGCTACTCCCCCTCTGCTACTCCCCTTTTTTTAATCAAACAGCTGAATACTTTTTCATCAGCCAGCGGTAGACTGCACTCAGTTCATTGAAGGGACACAAACCATGACCACCAGCTATACTACTAAGACGACAATCAAAGCGACCAATGTCATTCTCCATGCCTTTGACTGGCCGTACAATCGAGTCACGCAGTATGCTAAAGACATTGCAAGATCAGGCTATAAGGCCGTACTTGTCTCACCTCCTCTGAAATCATACAAACATGAAAGCGGTACAGAATGGTGGCAGCGCTACCAACCGCAAGATTATCGAGTAATCGACAACCAGCTGGGTAATACCCAAGATTTCCGTAAGATGACAGCAGTATTAAAAGAACATGACGTGCATGTTTATGTCGATGTTGTCTTCAATCACATGGCCAATGAGTCATACCTCAGAGACGATTTAACTTTCCCATCTGATCAGGTATTGGATGAATATCAGCAATCAGCAGAATATTATGAAAAGCTGAAATTATTTGGAGATCTAACTAAGCCTCTATTTACTGAGCGGGATTTTATCAAGGCGTTTCCCATCAAAAATTGGACTGATCCCTGGGAAGTTCAACACGGCAGGATCAGCGGTGGCAGTGAAGATCCTGGATTACCGACACTGAAATGTAACCAAAATGTAGTAAAACAACAGAAAAGCTATATTGCCTGTTTAAAGCAATTAGGTATAAAAGGGTTCCGAATAGATGCTGCCAAGCACCTAACCCTCGAACATATACAATTGGTATGGGACAAAGATATTAGCGCTGATGTCCATATTTTTGGTGAAATCATCACGGACGGAGGGGCGACGAAAGAAGAATATGAGTTGTTCTTAGCCCCATATTTAAAGGGAACAAGCTTAGGGGCGTATGATTTCCCTCTATTCCATGCCATGTACAATGTGTTTGCAAAAGGCCAACCGCTTGCTGAACTTGATAATCCTTACTCTGTTGGACAAGCATTAGCTTACGACAGAGCTATTACCTTCGCAATCACCCACGACATCCCAAATAATGACGTGTTCTTGGATCAGGTAATGACTGAGCGTAACGAGCTCTTCGCATACTGTTATATTTTGGGGCGTGATGGTGGTGTTCCATTGATCTATAGCGATTTAGATACCAGCCAAATTGCAAATAACAGAGGACTACCTCGATGGAAAGATACCTGGAACGATCCGCTTCTCGTTCAAATGATCACCTTCCACAACCTGATGCAATGCCTGCCTATGAGAGTACTTGATAAAGGAGAGGATCATTTAGTCTTTAGCAGGGAAGATAAGGGGATCGTTGCGATTAATAGGGGAAGTGAACAACTGGCCGTTGAGCTACCTCCGGGTGAGTTTAGTGTCCTGATGAATTCCGATGAAAAGAACTCAATCTCATATGAAGTGGTATCCAATCAGTTCACTATCGCTGGGCAAAGTTGTGCCATGCTGGCTCTTAGCGACTTGCTAGGCTGAATGCCATAACAAAAAGCCGCACAGTGCATTTATTGTTGATAAATGCAAAGTGCGGCTTCCATAAATTCAAATAGGTAGAAACTTAATCTCTCTCGACAGCCAGAATTTTGCCACTAAAGAGATCCATTTCAATCTCAACGCGATGGCCATCGGCGTTCCTCGCCTCTACTTCAATTTCATGCTCATCTCGTTCAACTTTGATCTTACGAAAATCGTGGTAACCATGGCTTTGCAACATCCTCATTGCCTTAGGCACAGTCAGTTCCGGTGAGGCTGAACGCTCAACCGGGTCAGCATAGGCAGGTAGAGAAAAACAACTCGCTGTGAGCACCGCTAACAGAGATTTCAACATAACTTTCATACATCCACCTGTAACCATTACTACTCAGCGCATAATAACAAATGTGCAGGCAATAGCCTGCTTACACAGCATGCAAGGTGTGAAACCCATCACGCATTTATTAATATAAAACTAAGTATGATCCCTCATTTGTATAGATCTCGCTTCATTTCTGGGATTCTATCTATTGTTTTGGCGATGCAAGTCAGTGCTTCGTTAAATCTTCCTGTTTTATGAAATGCATCTAAGCTTTTCGTAACACCTTCATTTCTGCTTCCGAAGGGGGCACCATGACATCAAGATACCGAACAGAAGTTGACAGCATGGGGGAAGTAAAGGTCCCAGCCAATGCGCTTTACCGCGCACAGACACAGCGCGCTATTGATAATTTCCCCGTCAGCGGCATTCCTATGCCTACCCTTTTCATCCAAGCTCTTGCATTCATCAAACAGGCGGCGGCAAGAAGCAACCTTGAACTTGAGTTGCTGGACTTCGATAAAGCTCACGCCATTATCGACAGCTGTCAGGAAATTATTGACGGACAGCATTTAGAGCATTTCCCTGTCGATATATTTCAAACCGGCTCTGGCACCAGTTCAAATATGAATGCCAATGAAGTTATCGCAACTTTAGCTACCCAGAAGTTAGGTGATGATGTCAGTGCCAATGATGATGTCAATATGGGACAAAGCAGTAATGATGTGATTCCAACCGCCATTCAAGTCAGTTCAGCACTCGCTTGTCATCGGTTGTTGCTACCCGCTTTTGACCACATTATTACTTCACTTGAGAATAAGTCGCTTACTATAGGGCACCTCACCAAAACAGGACGCACCCATTTGATGGATGCCATGCCAGTTACTCTCGGCCAGGAGCTCGAGGGCTGGAAAACCCAGTTTTGCAAAGCCCGCCATGGGGTTGTGATGTCACTGGACAATGTGACTGCCCTTGGCCAAGGCGGTACAGCAGTAGGGACTGGTATTAATTCCGCGCCGGAGTTTTCAGCCATATTTGCCAACAACATCTCTGTTTCTACAGAAATTAATTTTACGGTCAGTGATAACTTCTTTTATAACCTCAGTAGCCAAGACGCGATTGTCAGCTTGTCAGGCCAACTTAAAACTACAGCTGTTGCCCTGATGAAAATCAGTAATGACTTGAGGTGGATGAACTCGGGCCCACTCGCAGGGCTCGGTGAAATTGAGCTAGAGCCTTTACAACCGGGGTCGTCCATTATGCCAGGCAAAGTGAATCCCGTTATTCCTGAATCATCGGCCATGGTCGCCGCGCAAGTGATGGGAAACGATACCACCATAGCGATTGCGGGGCAGTCGGGTAACTTTCAGCTCAATGTCATGTTACCCGTCATTGCTTATAATACTTTGCAAAGTATCGAGTTGCTAGCGAGCTCGCTGGAACTCCTTGCAAACAAAGCCATTGATACCTTCCAAGTGAAACAGGATACGCTGGAAAAAGCCTTGGCCCGCAATCCTATTCTGGTTACAGCTCTCAACCCAATTATTGGTTACCTAAAAGCCGCTAAGATTGCGAAAAAAGCCTACAAGGAACAACGAAACATCATTGATGTCGCTGAAGAGGAAACGGAAATCAGTAGGAGTGAACTAGAAAAACTCCTTGAACCACACCATTTGACTCAAGGCGGCGTCGCAGATAAAAATTAGCGATGCAATTCATTGGCTAATATATTGGCCAGCCGAAGCACACTAACTGGGCTGGCCAGCATTCCCCTTATTATTCACTTGATTAAAGTTTGAGGTACTTTGACTTTCTACATTTATGAGTTGAGGAAAACCAACATAAAAGCCCTGGAGGTAATCGGCCCCTAACGAAATTGCAGCATGATAACCTTTCAAGTCTTCGACGCCTTCGATAATGAATTTTGAACCCAGCTCCCTACACAACTCGCATACGTCCAAGAGCGGTTTCGTGTTTCCCTTTACATACTCAACTAACAGTGAAGCATCGGCTTTGATTATGTTCGGAGACACCGCCCTTGCACGCTGCTCTGACGATCCCTCTACGCCAAAGTCATCAATAACAATATTAAACCCTGCTTGCTTTAACTGTCGTATCGCCCGTGTCAAAGCTATATCATCATCAGTGTGGTGCTCTAAAATCTCGACGTAAATTTGCTCAGGCTTTAAGCCAAGTTCATAAATTCGAGGCAGTAAAATAGAATCAACCAACCCTTCATTTTCGCAAAAAAGTATGGTGGCCGGCATCATGTTAATAAATAATTTCGTTGAGGTTTGCGGCCGAGAGAAATTTCTGAGATGAATCACTCGTGCAAGGCGATCAATATTTAATAAATGAGCTGTGTGGCCTCGGTAATGATTGATCAAATCACCATTATTAAGTAGCACCCCTTCGGAGTTATATACCCTCATTAGGGCTTCGTAAGCAAAGATACGGCCACTCGCCTTTACTATTGGCTGAAAAACACTTTTAAGAACAAGTCCTTGATACAAAGCAACAGACTGCCCCTCCTTTTGCAAAAGGAGATGCCTTTCAATTTCATCTCTTGTTCTTAAAATTTTATCCACAATAAAATGCCCTAATAAAGACTATTGCCAAATAACAACTATCTAAAATAGGTTAGACCATATCCTAACGTCATTTAGTTAATTTACAATATCTTGACAATTCATACTGACGACAAGAAACATTTTATTACTTAAAAAAATCTCATTGGCAGCAAATACCACATAAATATGAACCAACACGAATACTTAATTCTCCCCCCCCCCAAATGCAACACACCGCATAAATTTTTGCGACTTTACAATCAGTTTCCATCAAAATGGTAGCGAAAGGTGATCTCACATCGTCTTACAGGTAGAATTGCCGCCCTTAATCCCTATCGGCTTCTTTGTGGATTTGGTAGGACTGGATAACTTCACCAAAGATCAGCTTATGCACGCCCCGGAACATTGTTTTACGCCCTTTACCTCATCTATCGAGCAATATGAATTGCCCGAGCGTTTTACATACCCGTTCTACTACGAACCTCACCCTCTGTGTATTGTTGCAGCAGAACAGCTTCAGCAGCACCTAGAGACGCAAACTGGCTGGCAGCATAACTTTGGCTTAGATGGCGAAGCTGAATCCGCTATCGGTAAAATGTTTGGTGTCCTTCTGGTGAAAAACCAGCAGGGTGAAATCGGCTTCCTATCTGCATTTTCAGGAAAAATTGCCGATCAAAACTTATTACCCCATTTCGTCCCGCCTGTGTTCGATATGCTTGCAGAAGGCAGCTTTTTTCTTAGCGGCCAAGATACACTCAATGAACTTAGCCAGCAGATCAGACGCTTAGAAGCCAACCCTGCACTTGCTGAAGCGAAAAAAGCGCTAAAGGAAGCACACACTAACGCCAGTGAGGCATTAGCGGCCCATCGCAGCAATATGGTCGAAGCAAGAAAAGTCCGTAAAGCAAAGCGGGCTGCAAGCGCTGATCTTGACCCTGAAGTGCGAAACGAGCTGAAAAAACAACTTAGCCAAGAAAGCGTGATTGAAAAGCTACAGCTTCGCGATCTCAAAATTCACTGGGAAGCTGAAATTGCAAAAAAACAAGAACAGCTCGATCACTGGCAAAATGAAATCACGCCTTTGATTGAACAACGCCGTAATTTCTCTTCTTCCCTGCAGCAACAGCTGTTTGAACAGTACCGCTTTCTCAGTAGCAAAGGTGAAGAAAAATGCCTAGGTGAGCTTTTTGTCGACACTGCACAAGGCGTCCCACCCGCAGGAGCCGGTGAATGTGCTGCACCAAAGCTGCTTCAGTACGCGTTTAAACACAATATGACGCCTATCGCGATGGCTGAATTTTGGTGGGGCAGCTCACCCAAGTCTGAAATTCGACGCCACAAGCACTACTACCCTTCGTGCCAAGGTAAGTGCCAACCTATCCTGACCCACATGCTAGACGGTATGGAGCTTGATGATAACCCGCTGCTCACTAACCCTGCCGAAGGGAAAAGCGTTGAGATTATCTACCAGGACGAAGATATGGCCGTGGTCAATAAGCCGGCTGAGTTCTTGTCTGTTCCGGGTAAAACCATCGAAGATTCGGTTTACCTAAGAATGAAGCATCAGTTCCCTAAAGCAACGGGGCCATTGATAGTTCATCGCCTCGATATGTCTACTTCAGGCCTGATGGTTATCGCCATATCCAAACGTGCGAACAAGAGTCTGCAGAAACAGTTTATCCAGCGTACGGTTCAGAAACGCTACGCAGCGTTAATTGATGGTGTTTTGGAGCACGATACGGGTTATATCAACCTGCCGATGCGTGGCGATCTCAATGACCGTCCTCGCCAGTTGGTCTGCTACGAACACGGTAAGCCCGCTGAAACCAAGTGGGAAGTCATCAGCCGCAGTGAGAAATACACTAAAGTCCATCTATACCCGAAAACAGGCCGAACTCACCAATTACGTGTCCACTGTGCCCACGCTTCAGGGCTGAATATGCCTATCCTAGGTGATGATTTGTATGGTGTGAAAGCCAACCGTCTTCACCTGCATGCTGAACGTTTGGAGCTAGTCCACCCAATTACGGGCGAGCCGATGGTGTTCCAAGTAGAAGCAGAATTTTAAGCCACATCCTATTTATGGACATAAAAAAGCCCCGGAACCCAAAGGATCCGGGGCTTTCTTTTTCAACTCTGATTACGACTGAGCAGCTGCCGCTTGGGTGCTTTCGTCTTGGTTTTTGTACAGCTTATAAGACATAATGCCGATCACCAAGGCTTTGATGATCATCATCTGAGGGTTACCGTAATAACCTACCATGCCAACGAAGCCAGACATCAGCATAAGCACTCGGTACTTACGCAGGCTAGTCATATAAATTGCGGTCAGGATAATACCCAGATCCATGAACTGGAAGCCGACAGCTAATGTTGGCTCGGCGACAAAAGAAGATACCGCCACATAAAGAATGTAACCAATGCCTGCCGCCATGATGCTACCCAAGGCTATCAGCAGTACCTTGGAGACTTTCATGAAGTCTTTCGCATAACGATAAGAGTTAACACTTGCTACCGCAAGGTTAAGAATTACCTTTGGGTACCACCCCATCAACAAAGCCCAAACTGTATCGTTCGCAGCAGAGCCAAACGCGGCAAAGCGCGTTGCCTTCATACTGTTGAAAATAGTCAGTGAAATGTAAAAGGCAACACTGGTCCAGCCCAGCACCTCGACGATAAAGTCCATTAAAGTATCTCCACAAGGTAAAATTCGGCGTAGATACTAATGGTGTAGACCTGATGAAACAAGCGTTTTTGCCAGCTGAAACAGAATTAAACACTATATAAAAACCACAAACCAGCCATTAACATAGACATAAAAACCATCAACAAAATATAATAAACTTACACCGGGTAATATTTACTATATAAATCAAGCCGTAACTATGATCTTACCTTATCATTTTTGCGAGTTATCCACAGTTTCTGGGGATAGTTTGTTGCTAATCCTGTTTATATACCCAAGTTGTCTCATTTCACATTGAGTTAGCCTTTTTGACTCATCACCTGCCGCCAGACATTCACAATATCGTCACTAAATAGATAGAATGACTTTTCTAGTTGCTGGAAATCACTTTCCGAGCAGACATCTATTGCTATCTCTGCGGCCTCACGCAGTGGATAACCATATACCCCACAGGATATCGCTGGGAAAGCAATACTTTGACAGCCATTTTCCAATGCAAGCCGCATAGCATTGCGATAAGAGGAGGCTAGCACCCTCTCTGGCTCTTCGGATTGTGAATAAATAGGGCCTGCAGTGTGTATGACAAACTTCGCAGGCAGATTCCCCGCCGTTGTGATCCTGGCTTCACCAAACGGACACCTCACCCCGTTAATAACTGGTACTTCCCGACAGGCTGCCAATAGTTCAGGTCCCGCGGCACGATGAATAGCACCATCAACCCCGCCACCACCCAGCATGGTAGGATTCGCCGCATTGACAATCGCATCGACTGAAGCCTTCGTGATATCGCCTTGCACTATTTGAATAGCCATCATGCGCCTCTCAAGTTAAAACAGTCACGCAGTAATAGTAGAAGTTGGAAGAAGTTTATCAGATGGGATTGGGAATACGAAAGAGGCTGCACTACGCAGCCTCTTCCAAAGTAGAGCATTTTGATGCCAACACTTAGTTAGCTCTGCGGTCAAGCTCATCAAGTGGTAGCCAGTTCACGGCTACACCCGCCTGTTCGAACATCTCCTGGCTCACCTGGATTTTATCCCCCCAGCGAGACAAGAAGTCTTCAGTTTGCTCAGGGCAATGTACAGTGGAGATGCCAGTTTGAATAATTTTCGCGGCACAGTTTGGACAAGGGAAATGCGTTACCCAGATATCACAGTCTGCCAAGTCACGCTTAGCAAACAAAATGGCATTTTCCTCTGCGTGAAGTGTTTTTAGTAGCTTCATTTCGCGATCATCAGTATCAGCACTGTCTGACACGCCATGGGGATAGCCATTAAAGCCTACCGACACAATTCGGTTCCCTTTGGTGATCACCGCACCAACTTGGGTCGAAGGATCTTTACTCCATGAGCCTACTAGCTCCGCCATTTGAAAAAAGCGCACTGCCCATTTCGAAATCATGATCTTTACCTTTCTTACTCGTTATCGGTATTGTTCTATAAGTTCAAGCAACGCCCAAAAGCCGGTCTTGAAATCAATGGGATATATGATGCAAAACTTATGCTCATCACTCAAGTCCGACCTTGTCAATGATTGTGCATTTTAGCGCCAGGCTAATACCCTCACTTCATTGCCTTCTTCTGGTTTAGTTGGAATATTCAGCGACAACAGCAACGACACTCCGGCCATGGCAGATCCTGCAAAAAATACTGCTGATGGAGACGTTAGCCAAAGCAGCCCGAAACTAACCGGTATAACAACTGCTGCAATATGATTGATGGTAAACGCAACGCCAGCTGTCGAGGCCATATCTGCAGGGTCGGCAATTTTCTGGAAATAGGTTTTCATCGCCAATGCTAAGGCAAAAAACAAATGGTCAACCACATACAGTACAGCCGCGGCTTCGGCCTGCTCGACAACCGCATAACCGGCAAAGACGGCTATGAGGCCAACATATTCGAACACCAAGGCCTTACGCTCACCAACTTTACCAATGAAACGACCGATTTTTTTCGCAAATAGCCAATTGAATAAATAGTTGATTAAGAACAGTAAGGTAATGTCTGCGGCAGAATAACCGAACTTTTCAACCATTAGAAAGCCAGCGAAGACAATGAAGATCTGCCGGCGAGCACCACTCATAAATGTCAGTGCATAGTAAAGCCAGTAGCGCTTACGAAAAACCAATTTTTTGGTCTGTACAGTTTCACTCTTAAACTCTGGAAATGCCAAGGCGATAAACACCAAGACGGCGAAAGCCGCCGTTCCGGTAATAAGGTAAACCCACTTGAACGATAACTCAAACTGTTCCAGCATCAGCCATAAAGCCCCATAGGTACAAAGCGAAGCTAATGCGCCAACAGAGATCAGCTTGCCTAGTACTTCTGGCGCTTCATCTTTGCTCAGCCATTGTAGCGAAAGGGACTGTTTGAGCGTTTCAAAATAATGGAACCCCGTCGACATCAGCAAGGTTGTCATTAATATGCCGCCTACAGAAGGGAAAAAGCCAGTAATTGCTACCCCGATCGTTAGCATCGCAAGCGATAGGATCATAAACCTCTGTTCACGAATAAACAGCAGTACAAAAACGGCAGTGAAGGCGAGAAAACCCGGTATTTCACGCACACTTTGTAATAGACCGATATCAGCCCCGGTAAAGGCCGCTTCTTCAATGACAAAATTATTAAGTAGTGCCTGCCAGCTTGAAAAAGCAACCGGGACAATAATTGAAATTAAGATCAAAAAATTTTGCGGGGTACTCCACCCCTGCTCCTGACGTGTAGCGAGCATAGCTTCCCTACTGTTACTGATAAAATAATATTCAACTAGCTTATCAGCCTAGTAAAAAAAGGCTATGTAAAATCATCGCCCTTGCTGAGCAGACGATTTGTCTTCATTTATGGATGCTTGGTAGAGCTGAACAACTTACCTTCAATTATCGCTTTCTATCCGTCCCTGCCTAGCCAAACGTCGATCTACCATTTTTCTGTACCCGCGAGAAAGCCGTATTTTCACAAAAGGCAAAGCCATCACCCATGCTATTGGTCGTAAATACCATACCTGTTTAAACAACAGGATGTAGGCATCTAACTCCTTGAAGATCTCCCCCTCCACATTCATTACATGGAGTTCCCTAACAGCAAGATAAGGGTCTATTCCCAACGCCCTCAAGTCCTCTTCCTTGCCAGTAATATCATACCAATCAATATTGTCAGGCTGCCTGAGGCGCCGCTCAAACCAATTGCGGTCATCGACACAACTCGGGCAAGCACCGTCATAGAAAATGGTCAACTTCCGCTTTGACATTTTCCTCTCCCAGTATTCAGTATTATATTTCACGTCTATTTAAATTGTAGCGAGGCTAAAAGTAGAGAGAAGGCATAACAGCAACACGCACAGCTTCCACCTACGGACGCCCCATAAAGTCATACAGATATACTATGCTTTCGCTGTGAGTTTTATCTCTTACTTGAGGGAGTATGATTATGGCAAAAGCATTAATTGTGGTTACCAGCCATGCGGCATTGGGCAATACAGGAACAACTACTGGATTCTGGCTATCTGAATTAACCCACCCCTACTTTGCTCTGGCAGACAAAGGGGTCGAGGTAGACATTGTGTCAATCGCTGGCGGTGAAACCCCCATTGATCCTAAGAGTTGGGATGAAGAAGATGAAGCTAACGCCCGCTTTCTGGCCAATCCGGACCTAGTTGATCAATTAAAAAACAGCCATTCCCTCAACAACATCATGCCTTCTGACTATCAGGCCATCGTATTTGCCGGCGGTCACGGCACCATGTGGGATTTCCCCGATGATGAGCACGTCAAACGTGTCGCCATCGCTATCTATCAACAAAATGGTATCTTAGCCGCTATCTGCCATGGCCCTGCCGCTTTGGTTAACATGACTTACAGTAATGGCGACCACCTAATTGCCAACATGAAAGTCACCGGTTTTACCAACGAGGAAGAAGAAGCTGTTGGGCTAACTGGCGTTGTTCCATTCTCGCTTGAAGACAAACTCAAACAAGCCCATGCGACTTTTATTGGCGCAGAGGCCTGGGCCAATAATGTCGTCATTGACGGGCACCTTATCACTGGCCAAAACCCCCAATCGGCCGCTGGTGTTGGCGAAGCTGTTGCAGATTTACTGTTAGAATAGTAACTTGGCGTTGAGCAATAGCTAACAATAACAGGACGTACAATGGAATATTTACATACTATGGTACGAGTCAGCGATCTTGATGCATCGCTAGATTTCTACTGTAACAAACTGGGCCTAGTAGAAACTAACCGTAAAGAAAGTGAAAAAGGTCGCTTTACATTGGTCTTCCTTGCTGCTCCAGGTGACGCGGAGAATGCCAAAACCACCAGCGCTCCTTTGGTTGAATTGACCTACAACTGGGACAAAGAAGAGTACACGGGTGGTCGTAACTTCGGTCACCTGGCTTTCCGTGTTGATAATATCTATGACCTGTGTGCGCACCTACAGTCAAGTGGCGTAACCATCAATCGTCCACCTCGTGATGGCCATATGGCATTTGTCCGCTCCCCTGACGGAATTTCTATTGAGCTACTGCAAAAAGGCGAGGCACTTGCACCTGCCGAGCCTTGGGTTTCAATGGAAAACTCCGGCCAGTGGTAATTCATTATTGAAATGAAATAAAGGCCCTTACTTTTAATTAGGGCCTTCTATTATTTCTCACCTAATAGATGATTGTGTCTAACATAAAATAGCCAGCTCTATGGCACACCATGGCCTTTCGAGGCAACCCAAACTCGGTACCACTGCTCACGTGTCAATGTGATGTTCAATGCATCCACAGCCGTTTGCACGCGCTCAATTTTACCTGAACCGATAATCGGTAGCGGGTTTGAAGGCAAACGGCGTACCCAGGCATAAATAACCTGATCAATACTCTCGGCCCCCACTTCTTCACGAATGGCTTCCAGTTCATTACGAACACGAACTTGTTGCTCTGACTGGCCAGAGAAGATTGCACCGCCACCCAAACATGACCACGCCATCGGCTTAACACGCTTCATCTGCAGTTGATCAAGTGTACCGTCATGCGCCACTTCAAAGTTCAGCGGGTTGATCTCGACTTGGTTGGTTACCAAAGGAGCATCCAAGCGGGATTGCAGCAACTCGAACTGTGAAGGTGTGAAGTTAGACACACCGAAGTGATTCACTTTGCCCTGCTGCTTTAGCTCAGCGAACGCTTCAGCAACCTCGTCAGCGTCCATCAAAACATCCGGACGGTGGATCAGCAACACATCGATATTCTCTACATTCAATCGCGACAACGAATTGTTCACCGAGTTAACAATATGCTGCTTGCTGGTATCGTAGTGATTGATCTTACGCTCTGGCACCAAGTCGCTGCAAAGGTTGATGTCGCACTTGGTCACGATTTCAATTTGCTCACACACACTCGGATCAATTGCCAGTGCTTCACCAAACAGCTGCTCACAAGTATAACCGCCGTAGATATCGGCATGATCAACAGTGGTAATACCCAGCTCAATATGTTGCTTGAGGAAGCTCAAACGCTCCTGCGGGCTCATATGCCAATCAGCTAGACGCCAATATCCTTGAACTAACTCAGAAAACTGCTGCCCGTTCGGGGTGAGTTCAACTTTTGCCACCATCTGGACTTAACTCCGTTTACTCAAAATTCGCACTCCATCCTAGGCTTGTTCTGCCCACGAGGCAATGCTATAAATCCATACCTTCGAACTGGAGTACGAACTATGTCTTTTTCCACTCGCCTGAAAACCCTCATTGGTGAAGAGAGCATCAGCGGCTTTGCCCGCAGGGTTGATATCAGCGAAGCCCTGATCCGCAAGTACCTCAAAGGCAGTGAACCAAGTTTAGCCAAGGCCAATCAAATCGCCATGCGGGCAAATTGCTCACTGGAATGGCTGGCAACCGGTTGTGGTTATCTCTACCGACAAGCCGAAGTTGTCGACAAATCGGCACTTAATGCCGCTTTTGAGCATGTGAACGATAAAAAAATCAGCGATACTGAAGCAGAGAATCTGTTAAAAATTGTGACTGGCTACCAGTACCTCCGAGCCCATAAAAAATCTGATGGTTACTTAGATATCAGCGGGATGGCAACATTCCTCAGTATCGCGAAACAAGAAAAACCTGAATGATTTCTGTCAGCACACGAATTTCCCAACTGGCAGGAGTAGTGTTTTGATATTAGGGGGTTACAATCCGCCGCAGTCATTAGCTAAGAAGTACTGCTATGCCAAAACTAAATCTCCATCGACGTGATCACATGAAAACCGTGGTCAATGACTTCACTGCTGACGAGCTGCAGCAACGACTTGGGGCTAACTTTGCCAAGCCGGAAAAAAAACAGCCACGCACCCCCTACCTGACGCCTAAGGCAGTAGAGCGACGCTGGCAAATGCTCGACAACGAGGAAGCCAAAGCGCAATTGCTCGATGGACACACGCAGGAGCAGATGCTCTGCTACTACAAAAACATTGAAAACTTCATCGGTACGGTCAAAATGCCGATCGGCATCGCGGGGCCTTTGCGTGTAAACGGCCTGTTTGCCCAAAATGATTTTCATGTCCCTCTCGCAACAACCGAGGCCGCACTCGTGGCGTCCTATAACCGCGGATCGCAGCTCATCACCCAAGCCGGCGGTGCTAGCGCTATGCTACTGAACGAAGGGGTGACCCGCACTCCGTGTTTTGCCTTCTATGATTTGGCGCAGGCTGGTCAGTTTGTCGCTTGGGTTGTGACCCAATATGATGAGTTCCGCCGTATCGCCGAATCAACCACTCGCCACGGTAAATTGGCTGATATCAGTGTGAACATTGAAGGCAACCATGTTTACCTTGTGTTCGAGTACTTGACGGGCGATGCCTCGGGCCAAAATATGGTGACTATCTCCACCAATGCGGTGTTCGAGCATATCTTGCACCACTCGCCAATCAAACCGCTTGAAGCCTTTCTTGATGGCAACCTCTCTGGTGACAAAAAAGCAACGGCGCAAACACTCCGCGGTGTACGCGGCAAAAAAGTAACGGCGGAAATCAATATCGAAAAAGCCTTGGTCGAGAAAATGCTGCACACCACGCCACAGAAAATGGCAGAATTTGCCCGCATGAATACCATTGGTGGCACACTGAGTGGCAGTATCGGTATCAATGCTCACTATGCTAATGCCCTCGCCGCTTTCTATATTGCTTGCGGTCAAGACGCAGCCTGCGTGGCGGAGTCTGCAGTCGGTATCACCCGTATTGAAGTCAACCAGCATGGCGGTCTGTATGCATCGGTGACTCTGCCTAACCTAATGGTAGGTACAGTAGGTGGCGGGACATCCTTGCCTAGCCAAAAAGCCTGCCTCGACCTGCTGGGCCTGCATGGTTCTGGTAATTCTCAGGCACTCTCTGAAGTCTGTGCTGCGCTGTGTTTGGCTGGCGAACTCTCCATTGTTGGCGCTTTTTGTGCAGGGCATTTCTCCCGGGCACATCACAAGTTAGCCCGCTAACTGATACCTTAAATTCCTAGCAACATCGCCTCACCTCGTCAAAACGATGTGAGGCGATTAGATTTCAGTTTCTAGCGCATATTTACAACTGTTCAATATCAATCAATAACTGTTTGGCTTTATCTAGAACAGCTTGCTGGTTTTCATCAGGTTGGTTATCCCAATTTCGATAGACCATCCCCACCCTTGGGTTTCGTTCAAACTGCTCACGATGCTGCGTCATAAAATGCCAATACAGACTGTTTAGCGGACACGCATTTTCTGAAGTTTTTTCCTTCACTTGATAATGACAATGCAGGCAGTAGTCGCTCATCTTGTTGATGTAGTTACCGCTAGCTGCATATGCTTTACTTCCGACTATACCACCATCAGCATACTGGCTCATTCCACGGGTATTTGGCATTTCTACCCATTCAATAGCGTCAACGTATATACCGAGATACCAAGCATCAACCTCATCAGGGTCAATTCCAGCAATCATGCAAAAATTACCGGTGACCATTAGCCGCTGTATATGGTGGGCATAGCCATATTCAAGGGATTGGGATATAGCGTGATGAAGACAGTTCATTTTGGTCTCACCATTCCAAAACCACCCCGGCAGAGATTGGCTCGCATTGAGATGGTTTCGCTGAGCATACTCGGGCATATGGGTCCAATATATCCCTCGGACAAACTCACGCCAGCCAAGGATCTGCCGGACAAACCCTTCAATTTGTGCAATGTTAATCACGTCACTAGAACGGTAATGGGTAATTGCACATTCGATCACTTCTAAGGGGCTTATTATTTTACTGTTCAACGCAAACGACAACCGGGAGTGGTATAAGCTCCATTGCTTCTGATCAACTAAATCATCCGCCTGGCAGGTCATGGCATCCTGAAAACGGCCGAAATTTGGTAAGCAATGGGTACAGAAAAAATCCAACAGTTGCAGTGATTGTTTCCGGGTTACTGGCCAAAGCAATGAGTCCCTACCTACGCCTATACTTTTAACCTTATGGCGAGCTAAGCGCTGGTTGATATCGGAGATATCATTGTCAAACAATAGCGGCTGCGGAAGCTCTGTAATATCATTGGGCTTGAGTTTATCCCTGTTTGCTTTATCGAAATTCCACTTGCCTCCCTCAGGCTTCTCTTCATCCTCCATCAAAATTTGGTGCTTCTTCCTAAGCTTTCGATAAAAGGTTTCTAGCCGGCCATTTTTATCTCGGGTGAAATACTGAGGCAGATCGTTAAACGGCACGATAAAGTGCTCGCCATCAACACATACAGTGGCAATAGATAGCTGCTGACAGAAGTCATCAAGCTGCTGGTGTAACCGTAATTCATCCGGCTGCTGGTATTCAAATCGCTGGCACTGAAAGCGTGTGATGAGTGCTGTCAGCAACTCAGGGAGATCCGTATATTCAGTCGTCTCATCCAGCGTCAGGTGCAAGACGTGGTGACCAGATGCCGTCAGCGAATCTGCCATATGCTGCATCGCCAAAAAGAAGGCTTGGATCTTTTGGATATGATGGGACGCATAATCCATTTCCTGTGGCAACTCGGCAATCACATATACAGTGCTATGGTCAACGTCTTGAAACCAAGAGTGCTTATTATTCAGTTGATCCCCAAGCAGCAACCTCAAACACTTATAGTGCTTATCCATGATTTACCCTCTTCTGCATCCGACAACGTTTCGAGCAATACTTCACCTCATGCCACACCTTTTCCCATTTCTTGCGCCAAGAAAAAGGCAGGCCACACACAGCACATTGTTTGCTCGGTAAGTGAGATTTCTTCATGTCCTGTTGCTATTTCATTTTTCAAGTTACTGAACTAAAACGTCTCTAACTGGTATATCGATCATAGATGTTAATTACATAAAAAAAACAAATCAGAGGGTTTCTTTGTGCCAAATTTTTATCTGAATTCATCACACATATCTGGTGCGTTATGCATCATTTTCAGGCAAACTTGCGGCAGCGATTCCCATTATCATTTGGAGCAGCATTTTCTTGTTGCATCACACCTGAGGTTTCAATTTCACCAATGCACAAAACCCTTGTTCCCTCTTTTTTTAAAAACTCTCTACTGGGTCAACTTCCTATTGGGCTTAGATTCATGCTGCTATCTGCGCTTGGTTTTGCACTTATGGCAGCCTGTGTGAAACTGGTCAGCAGCACTGGCATGCCGATATTCCAGATAGTTGCAGCCAGGGCATTTATCTCACTGGTGATCAGCTACCTTGATATCAAACGCAAAAAGATCCCGGTATGGGGCAATAACAAACCGCTTCTCATTGCGCGGGGAACCGTCGGTACACTAGGGCTGATTTGCGTTTACTATGCCATTGCGCACCTGCCATTGGCTGAAGCGACTATCCTTCAATACCTGCACCCGGTATTTACAGCAGTACTGGCACTTCTGTTCTTAAAAGAGCGTATCCAGTTGTCTACTGTCGCCTGTATCGTGTTAAGTATTCTTGGTCTGGTTATTACCGTTAAGCCGAATATGCTGGCTAGTAATGCGGTAGAGCTGCCCACTTTTGCTGTCGGTATCGCAATGCTAGGCGCGTTTTTCAGTGCGGTTGCTTATACCATCGTCAAACGTTTGAGCAAGAGTGAAGACAGCTCGGTTATCGTGTTCTATTTCCCGTTCATCGCCCTGCCTCTATCCCTTTTCCTGTTGGGTGGCGATATCCAGATGCCAACACTGTTTGAAACTGGTTTGTTGCTACTGGTGGGTATCTTTACCCAAATCGGCCAAGTCTGTTTAACCAAAGCGATGCAAACAGAAGCAGCGAGCAAAGCGACTGCTTACTCTTACATCCAGGTGGTCTTTTCAATCTTGCTAGGCGCATTCCTGTTTAATGAATTGCCTTCAATTTGGACGCTGCTGGGCGGCAGCTTGATCATAATCGGTACCCTGATCAACATCTTCGGCAGTCAACGCGCAGCACCGGGTAAGTAATATCAAATACTGATTCGTGTATTACCATCAGTGTAAATTGCAAAAAAAGACCGCCATCGGCGGTCTTTTCGTTTAACTCATAAATACTTACCTTAGGGCATTGAGTTTAAGCTGAGCCTGACCCAGCACACTATCAACAGGGAAGATACCATCCAAACCAGCTTGTCCTGCAACTTGACCAATCAAGATTTCAATGGCTTCCGTGACATGACGGATAGCCCAGATATTGAAGTCCCCTTTCTCAACTGCTTCTACGATATCTTTTCGCAGCATCAGGTTATGAACATTAGACTGCGGGATAATAACACCCTGCCCTGGTTTCCGCCCCTTTATCGCACAAACATCAAAGAAGCCTTCAATTTTCTCGTTCACTCCACCAATTGGCTGGGCAGCACCAAACTGGTTCATCGAACCGGTAATGGCAACATCTTGCCTTATTGGCAGTTGAGAAAACGCCGAGACAATGGCACACAGCTCTGCCATCGAAGCACTGTCACCATCGACCCCGCCATAGGACTGCTCAAACGTCAGGTGGGTGGTCAGTGGAATACGCTTACTGCGGCCAAACACAGATGCCAAATAGGCAGATAAAATCATCACACCCTTAGAGTGAATTCGACCACCAAGATCAACGCTGCGTTCTATATCGAATACACCCCCCTCGCCGTAGGAGGTTGTAGCCGTGATCCGGTTTGGCGAGCCAAATTGGTAATCCGAGGTAGAAATCACTGACAAGGCATTCACCTGCCCGACGGCTTCACCATCGGTATCAATCAACGTTGTGCCGTTGGTGAAGGTCTGCATGACATGATCTTTCAGCCTGCTTACCCGCATTTCCTGATTGCTCAAGGCAAGCTCAACATGGTTAGCCCTGATCATCGTGGCATTGGACGACTTGGCGACATAATTGGACTCACGCAGCAAGTTAGCAATGTCTGCCGAGTGCAAAGACAACTTGTTCTGATCATCCGCCTGGCGCGAACTGTATTCAATGATCCGGCCAATTGCCTTTCGATCACAGTGCAACATCTTGTTATCATTAACAATACTGGAAATGAACTTGGCGTATTGCGCCTCCGACTCATCGGTACGGTTCATTTCATCTTCAAAGTCCGCCGTTACTCGAAATAGCTCGCTAAACTCAGGATCATAGTGCTGAAGCAACTGGTAGGTTTGGTAATCACCAAATAAAATGATCTTCACATTGAGTGGGATCGGCTCAGGGTCTAGCGAAATCGTGCCCGACAGCGTTACTTCTTTCTCTAGCGAGCTCACACTCAATTTGCGGGAACGCAGTGCACGTTTCAACCCATCCCAAACATATGGGCGTTCCAGAACCTTCACCGCATCCATCAGCAGCACACCGCCATTGGCCTTGTGCAAGCTACCCGGACGTATCAATGAAAAATCTGTAAACACCGTACCTTTATACGTGGCGTTTTCCACATAACCAAAAATAGAGTGATAATTCGGGCTCTCTTCGACCACAATCGGAAACTTAGAGTCGTCTTGGTTCACCAGGACATTCACTTGGTAACGGCGAGGCATTTTCTTATCTAGTGCAGCATAAGCCAATGCAACTTGCTCTTCGCTCTCTTCCAGGAAAATATCAAGGTTTTCCAGGATATCCGCCTGCATAGCCTTTAAGTAAGCAATCACTTCTGGCAAAGGCTTATATTCTTCTTTCAATTCCTTGATAAAGTGCGACACCACATCCAGCGCAACTTCTTCATTAAGCTTCTGAATTTTATCGGAAAACTCCTCCTCCAGCTCTGTTAACTGACGAACAATATTACGCAACTGGCGTTCTAGCTCATTGATGGTGTTCTCAAACTCCATTTGCTTTTCATCGGGTAACTTGGCAAATGATTCTTCGGTATGAGGCTCTTCACCGTTGAGGGCAACAAGCTGATATTCACCTGTGGTTGTCACCGAAAGACTGACGCTGTGTTCTTTTGCTTCTTGAGTCAGTGTTAAAAGTGCACTCTCTTGCTTCTGGGTCAGCTGGTTTTTCAGCTTTTCCGAGCGGCTGTAATACATTTCGTTGTCAAAAGCCAAAGGCAGAGCTTTCACCAAGCGGGTCATCAGCTTTTCAATATCTTTTTTGAAAGCATGCCCACTGCCAGCAGGTAGTTTTAGAACCTTGGGGCTACGGGTTTCTTCAAAGTTGGCGACGTAACACCAGTCATATAGAGGGTTACCATTTCCGTTAGGATCGTGACGATTGAGGTAGCGCAACACCATTGTGCGCTTGCCAAGGCCGTTACGGCCAATGGCATAGATGTTATACCCCTTCTCCTTGATAGACATGGCGAACTCAACGGCCTTCTGGGCACGTTCTTGACCGACGATTTCATCAAGTGGGGTCAGGTTTTTGGTCGACTTACAATCTTCAGGCAAGCCATTTAGTTCTGAGGCGCGGTACAGTTTGTCACTGCTTAGCGGTTGAATAGTCATATGGCTCCCTCCATAAACAATCAGTTACATCCAGTGTAGTCAGTAAATTATTATGATTTAGTGACTTAGACTACGTTTACTGCTGCCGAGCCAGCCCGAAAGGTATCGTTTGCTGTATTTATGTACAAAAACCATACCAAAAAGAGGTTTTTATACAATTTCAGTGTCAGCTCATAGTATGTCCGCCTACCCCTTAACCTGTCTCTCTGTTACTATGCCGCGCTTGAAACAAGCTCAGCGGAAATCATCAATGAAAAACAACCGAGTCAGTATTGGACTTAGTAACCCTAAAAGCCCTACCAATGTTGGGGCGGTCATGCGTGCAGCGGGCTGCTATCGTGTCGATTCAGTCAAGTATACGGGCAATCGCTACGGTTATGCGGCTAAATTCCATACCGACACCAAAGACATTACCGATAAGATCCCACTGACCAACGTAGAATCGCTACTTGATGACTTACCTGCCGACACCAAAATTGTTTGTGTCGAACTTGCAGAAGGCGCAACAGCCCTACCCGCTTTTGAGCATCCTGACAATGCTTTGTATATCTTTGGCCCGGAAGACGGCACAATTGCCCAAGAGGTTGTCGACCAAGCCGACGCTGTTGTCTACGTACCTACCGTCGGCTGTATGAACCTGGCCGCAACGGTAAATGTGCTGCTTTATGACCGCTTGGCAAAAGCGGAAAATGTGATTATGGGTGATGAACTTATCCGAGAGAGTCGTGATAACCGGAACAGGCTTGTTGTGAAAAAATAAGGCCAGGCTAGTGGCCTAATTTCGCTAATATTTTCCTGACGTTCGCTGCATTGTTTTCATAGGCAGCGAGCATCTGTATTACGGACAAACAATCTTCCGTCAAATTTGACTGGTTATTGTCGATAACAGTGGCAAAAACCGATTGAGGGAAATCCTCTCCTAGCCCTTTGGGTTCAACGTAAACCACCTTTGATTCTTGGTAATCCCGATGGTACTTCAAGCATGGCCAACTGATCATTTCGACCGCAGCTTTGGCAATACCACATTGCCACTCTTCACGCACCTCTTCAGGTGTTTGTTCGAAATGTATCTCTTCCCCACTCTCTATATCTAGCCATCGTTGCACTGATGCCAGATAGTGCTGATGATCATAATCCTGGATCAGCTCAACTATCGAAGAAGATGAATACGAAAAACAAACACTCATAAAATACAGCTCTGACAAAGACATCTCTTCAAGGTAAGACAATGCTCTGTTGTAGGCTTGCACATGAAGCACACCTTCGACCTGCTCTCTTTGTGTCTCCTCAAGCTTACGTTTTTCTTTCAGGGATTGTACTCGGGCTTTTCCGTTGTCAATGAGTTGCTGTGCTTGCTGCAACAGCTCTATTTCAGCCTGAGAATACAGCTCAATAAAGTCGACCAAAATTACGTTCTTGATGATGTTGGACGCTGTGGTCGCTTTCGCCTGCTTACTCTTCAATACGCTGCTATTTGCCAAATCAAGCATGATAACCCCCTAATAATCGAAGACTGATGCTTTCGCACCAGTGAGATACAAACGGTTGTTCAGTTATTGGAAAGGGTGTGAGAAACGACTGTTGGGAAGAGTTGATTTAAATATGACGACACGTCTTCTACTTAGAGTATAGAAAAGAATATCTCAAAGTTAGCGGCTTAGTTTCAATTTATGATCCTAATCTAACAACCTGACAGAGTTATTGATGCATGTGCTAAATCACAAAAGCCGCCAGGGTTACCCAGCGGCTTACACTCGTTAATTTTATTTGTATTAGCTCGGCGAATTAATGCTTAACAAGCGCAATTTCCAAGTCACGATCAGCAATCATCCACCAGCGATTACCATATTGGCTATCATAGCCCACAACCGGCTTGTCAGCACACGTTGCATCACGGACAGGCTCATTGACCAAATAGTACTCATCCCATGGCGCATCAACCACACAGTTTTCTGTGACCAACGGTTTCCACTCCCCGTTCACCTGCTCGCCCAGTACCAAATCTTTAGCATTCAAATCAGCGTCAGCGGTAAATTGAACGCCATATTTGTCACCGATGATTTCCTCAACATTCCAGTCTTGGGTAGCGGTTAAAGGTAATCGAGCGTGTGGCCTTTTTTCCGTGCCATCTGGCTGCGAGCCTGGCAAACCCGACTCGCCTCGAATGTTCTTTTCACCACCAAAGGCATTTTGGTAAACACCACCGTGATTCTGCATACCACTGACGATCAAAATATCAGAGCGCGTCTCGTTAGTTTTTGGCATCCAACTCAACGTCACATGCTTCTTCATATCAATTGTCGTGGCAGGGACAGTCACAGACCCCTTCTCTGCGCCCGTTTCATCTTGCTCAGGAATACCGGCTATGACACGTTCGCTACTATTAAGGTTCGGATCCCATGCTTTGTTTTGCGTAAACAGGAACTGATAGGTCAGGCGCATCATATCATTCATCGTCTCAGCACGTGTTAGACCCGCGTTGTAGCCCATTGTGCGTTCATCTGTATCTACCCGGTTGAATGTTTCATTTACGCCACCGACCAAGCGTGCTGAAGAGCCGTCATAGCCCAGACAATCGTTAGTTTTGTATTCAGAAATATGATTAAGAACTGGGCGCTGTCCCTCTGGAATAGAGTTAGGATAGATAAGCGCTTCACAACGATCCAATGTACGACTGAAGGTATCCATCAAAGTCCAGTTCGGATCTTCAAGTTCCTTCATACCATCTTCATTACGCGTAATGGTATGAGGGGCATAGTAGGCATGGTAATCAACGCGGTTGCCATCAAAACTTAAAATTGCAGCATTGGCATCATAATGGTTTGAGTCATAATCAGCTTTCATTGTGGCCATTTTGTGCTGGATGACGTCCTGAATCAGTTCACGTTCACCATAACGGTATTCATAACCTTTGTAAGAGGCATTACCACTTACAATCTGTGTATATGAAGGCATACGGTAGTTGCCACCACTAGGTGTAGAAGCAAGCGTATCAACATTACTGCGGCCACCTGGATCGTTCGAACCATATACGCGAGCATGGATTTGAGAGCGCTGATACATATGTTCATGGCCCTGCACCCAAATCACATCATACTTTGCAAATAGCTCTCGAATGTCTTTATGAATATCAAACAGGCGGTTGTCGTCTTTTACACCTTGGACTATTTGCTCACGGGTTTGACCGTATTTAGCACCGACAAGGCCGTCATGACTTGCAATAACTACGTGGTCAAATTTACCTTCGTTTTGTGCGATAACGTCCTCAATCCAACCAAAGGCAATCGGCAAATTGTAGTAAGCCAAACCAATCATCAAGACATTGTCGCGAATAATGTAGTAATTCAGCCACTCAGCCGAAGGCATATGCACGGCATCTTCTGGGATAAAGTGACGCATATTATCTATCCACTCGACAGTATAAGCCCAACTCGTTTCATGGTTACCCATGACTGGCAAGAACTCCATACCCGCTTCACGATACTTATCTGCAACTGAGCGCCACTGTTCCCACTCTTTAGTAGAACCGTTATCAGTTAAGTCACCCACTGGGATAACGACATTCACCCCCTCTTCTTGGTGCTTGGCCAACACAGCTTCCATCGGATGGATAGCAACATTCCAACCACCACCTTGAGTATCAGGGAGAAGGCCGACTTTTAACGCTGAATCTGGTTTTGGTGATGTTTTACCTGAATCATCTGAAGAAGAACTATTACAACCCGCCAGCGTTGCAATAATAGACATCGCTACAAGTGAACGTTTCCATGTGTTATTTTGCATGATTACCACTGCTAATATTATTTGAAAGAATAATTTGCGAGTAATCTACGAATAAAATATGACATTATTTACTTTTTCGCTCTGCAATTGTTGCAGAACAAATTCAATCAAACTGTCATCGATTAGCGATATTCTCAGGCAAAACTTCTTATATACCTTTGAACATGAAACCAGTAACAGCCCTATTTATTACCGTGCTCAGTGCACTATTAAGCCCAACCGCTATTGCCAATGAAAACCAAACACAAACTGTACAGCCTCGCCAGCTTGCACCTGAAGAAATGATGTTTGAGCTAAATGAAGAAGCAACCTGTCTAGCGGCTGCCAAGTACCTTGAAAAAGAGCGATATGATATCCACCTTTCTAGCTACCAATCTTTGGTTGCAGAATTCAATGTCCCGAAGAAAGCTGCCGAGTCTATTGTGAACCGTACTCATAGTGAGTATTTATACTTTGCCGATCGCGCAAAAAGACGTTATACCGAAATAGACCATCATATGCTGCTTACTTCAGCGTACACGCACCGCTGCCTGTTCATGAATGGATTTGAGGCTCAAAGGCCTTTTATTGAAGCAGGTAACAACAGCTGAAGCATTATTGAGTTTGTGCATCCCTTTATAAAAGGGATGCACAAACTAGACCACTTCAACCGAGATACCGCGTTCGTTGAAATCTTCTATACAGCTAACCGGAAACTCACTGTCAGTGATCACTTTATCGAAGCACTCAATATCCACAGCATGAAACGTTGCTACTTTTCCGTATTTGGAAGAGTCACTGACAAGATAGCTTTGCTGCGATGAAGCAATAATCGCTTTCTTGACCAATACCTTTTCTTCGCTTGGGGTTGAGATCCCACGCTGATTCCAGGAAGAGGTCGAGACAAACGCCAAATCAATATTCATTTCCCGCAAGATATGCGTCGCTTGTTGACCGACACAAGATTGGTTTCCCTTATCAACCTTTCCACCTGTATGGTAAATGCTGCACTCAGAATGGTTCATCAAATAACAAGCTATGGCGAAATCATTGGTGATCACCAAAAGATCGTCTCTATGATTAAGCTGATGAGCAATTTCCAGCGTCGTTGTCCCCGCATCGAGATAAACCGTCATATTCGGTTTGATCAGTTGGGCGGCATAAAAGCCAATATCAGCCTTTTCATTTCTATGCTGGTTAATTTTCACATCATGTGAAAGCTCGGTATGGATTGTCTCGGTAAGTTGTACCCCACCCGATACAGACATAACGCGCCCGTCAGACTCTAGCTTGGCAATATCACGGCGAATAGTCATATGTGAAACGTCAAGTTGGTGAGTCAATTCACTAATGCTGATGACTTCCTGATTACCCAACAAAGTCAGGATCGTTCGTTGTCTTTCTGCCGGAATCATATTGGTTCTTCTATATATTGTTATCTTGCACATATCTTAACACCACATAGCAACACTTGTGAATATATGTGAGCATTTGGTAAGTCAAAAATTAATTATCCTTAATTATTTCAGGATCTTAGCTACACAAACCAGCTTCATTATAAAAATACGCTATATTTTCACATCCTGCTTTCACACTTTTTATCATTGCCACTGTTAAAAAGTGTGAAGTCACACCTTCTCCTTTGCTGAAAAGCAACATAGAATCACAAACAAGAACACAAATTCACAAAAGTTAACATGGAGAGGCAAATGGAAAGTCAACAATTACAATCAGTTGCCGTAATTGGTCTTGGTTCGATGGGTATGGGGGCCGCAAAGTCTTGTATTCGAGCAGGTCTCGATACTTATGGTGTCGACTTGAGCACCGACGCACTGAAAGAGCTTGAACAAGCCGGTGCGAAAGGCGTTTCGCACAACGGTGCAGACTTCGCCAATATACTCGATGCAGTCTTATTACTGGTTGTGAATGCCCGCCAAGCTAAAGCAGTACTTTTTGATAACCAACTTGCCGCACAACTTAAACCAGGCACAGCCGTAATGGTTTCTGCGACTATTTCTGCAGAAGATGCCAAAGCTATTGAGGCAGGCCTTAATGAGCATCAATTGCTTATGCTTGATGCGCCAGTTTCAGGCGGCGCAGCAAAAGCCAATATTGGTGAAATGACCATTATGGCATCAGGCTCGGAAGAAGCCTTTAACAAGCTAAAGCCAGTTCTCGATGCTACCGCCGGTAAGGTTTACAACATTGGCACCGAGATCGGCATGGGAGCCACAGTCAAAATTATCCACCAACTGCTTGCAGGCGTTCACATTGCTGCTGGAGCCGAAGCCATGGCCCTTGCCGCTCGAGCCAATATCCCTCTGGACTTGATGTACGACGTAGTGACGAATGCTGCGGGTAACTCTTGGATGTTCGAAAACCGCATGAAGCACGTTGTAGATGGCGACTACACACCGACATCAATGGTCGACATTTTTGTTAAAGATCTCAACCTTGTTTCTGATACTGCAAAAGATCTGAAATTCCCACTTCCTCTCGCCTCTACAGCACTGAACATGTTCACCAGCGCCAGTAATGCAGGTTTTGGCCAGGAAGACGACAGTGCGGTCATTAAGATTTTCGACGGTATCGAACTGCCTAAGAAGGAGCAATAACCATGTTACTAGGAGTTATCGCTGACGATTTTACCGGCGCTACAGATATTGCTGGCTTTCTCGTTGAGAACGGCATGCGCACCATTCAACTCAATGGTGTCCCAGAAACCAAGCTAGATATTGACGCCGATGCGGTTGTGATCAGCCTAAAATCACGTTCTTGCCCTGTTAACGAGGCTATCGAAACCTCGGTTGAAGCCCTTAACTGGTTACAACAGCAAGGCTGCCAACAGTTCTACTTTAAATACTGCTCGACATTCGACAGTACTCGCGAAGGTAACATTGGCCCGGTCACAGATGCACTGCTTGAGGCCCTAAACGAAGAATTCACTATCGTTTGCCCTGCCCTTCCGGTTAACGGGCGTACTGTTTTCAATGGCCATCTATTCGTTTTGGGTGAATTACTTTCTGACTCGGGGATGCGTAATCACCCAGTTACCCCAATGACAGACTCAAGCCTCGTTCGCTTGATGGATGCCCAATCAAAGGGCACTACGGGTTTGGTGAACTACCAAACCATTGAACAAGGTGCGCAGGCTATTACTGAGTGCTTCTCCGCCATAAGCCAAGAAGGCAAGCGCTATGTGGTTGTTGATGCCTTCAACCAATCCCACCTTGAAACGCTCGGTGAAGCAGTAAAAACACTCAAGCTGGTCACAGGTGGCTCTGGTCTCGCCTCAGGTATTGCCAAAAACTGGACCGAACATTTAAGCGATCAGTCATCAGCAAAAGAAGCCGGTAAACCTCAACAAGCCAAGACCGTGGTTCTATCAGGTTCATGTTCAATCATGACCAACCAGCAAGTTGCCACTTACGCTCAAAAAGCACCACACCTAGCATTGGATGTTAAAGCGTGCCTTGAACAGCAAGATTACTGTGAATCGGTCTTTAAGTGGGTGCTTGAAAACCTTGATGCTGACTTCGCGCCTATGGTTTATGCCACCGCAGAGCCGGAAGTACTGAAAGCTATCCAAGCTCAATATGGAGCGCAGGCTTCCAGCCAAGCGGTTGAACAATTCTTCAGCCAACTAGCGCACCAGCTAAAAGAAAATGGCGTGAAGAACTTCATTGTCGCGGGCGGCGAAACATCCGGTGTTGTAACCCAAAGCCTTGGTGTTAAAGGTTTCCATATCGGCCCTCAGATTGCACCGGGTGTGCCTTGGGTCAAAGCGGTAGACAACAACCTGTCACTGGCACTGAAATCAGGCAACTTTGGTGACGCCAACTTCTTTGAAACGGCACAAGGGTTCTACCATGACTGAACAACAACTCAGGGAGCAAATGGTAACGCTTGCTCGCTCGATGTTCGAGCGAGGTTACGCCACCGGCGGCGCGGGTAACCTTTCGCTCAAACTGCCTAACGGGCACTTTCTCGCTACACCAACAGGCTCTTCATTTGGCCGATTGGATGCAGAACGTTTATCGGTGATTGATATCGATGGCAACCATATTTCTGGTGACCGCCCTTCGAAAGAGGTCGCCTTCCATCTAGCGATTTACCGTAACAACAGTGAATGCAATGCCATTGTTCATTTGCACTCGACTTACCTGACAGCGCTGTCCTGTTTGGAAGGGCTGGATACCGACAATGCCATTAAGCCGTTCACGCCATATTTCGTTATGCGAATCGGGAAACTACCCGTGATCCCGTACCTACGCCCGGGGGATCCGCGCATCGCTGAAGAGCTCGCTAAACGTGCGAAGGATTACCGTGCCTTCTTGCTGGCTAACCATGGCCCGGTTGTTACAGGTAGTGACCTCATTGATGCGGTCGACAATGCCGAAGAGCTGGAAGAAACCGCGAAACTCGCATTGATGCTAGATGGCAAACCAATCAGATACCTAAGCGAAGAAGAAATTACTGACCTACAAGGGAGAGGCAAATAATGGCAAAGTTCGCAGCAAATCTCACCATGCTATTTACCGAAGTACCTTTTTTAGAGCGCTTTGAGCAAGCGCACCAAGCCGGTTTCAAGGCCGTGGAATACCTTTTCCCATATGCCTTTGATGCTGAGGTGCTTGCTTGTGAACTAAAGAAATATGGCTTCGAACAAGCATTATTCAATATGCCTCCGGGTGATTGGGATGCTGGAGAGCGTGGCTTTGCCGCCATTCCTGGTCGCGAAGAAGAGTTTCGTGCCAGCGTCGATACGGCTCTGAACTACGCCCTCACCTTAGGTTGTAAAAAAGTCCACGCAATGTCAGGTATTGTCGATAGCACCTTCAGCTACCAACAACACGTTGACACCTTCATTAACAATATTCGCTTTGCCGCTGATGTGTTTGCTGAACATGGCATTGAGCTGATGATTGAACCACTGAACAACCGTGATGTACCGGGGTACTTCATTTCTCGCCAGCGTGATGCGGTTGAGCTGATCAAACAAGTTGATCGCCCGAATGTGAAGTTACAGCTAGATCTCTACCACGCCCAAATTATGGATGGTGACCTATCAGTTCTTATTCGCGATTTGGCTAACTACACCGGCCATATCCAGATTGCCTCGGTACCAGACCGTCACGAGCCAAGCGAGGGCGAGCTTAACTACCCTCACCTGTTCAATGTGTTGGACGAATCAGGCTATATCGGTTGGATTGGCTGCGAGTACAACCCTAGAACAAATACCCAAGCGGGTCTGCAATGGGTTCAACCTTATTTATAAATCAATAACAAATTATAAGTAGCCACAGGTTGGCTACTTCAATCAAACGACGTGAAAAAACAGGGAATGAAAATGAATATAGTGATTACCGGCGGAGCTGGATTTATCGGTACCCTACTTGCCGAATCCCTCCTAAAGAACAATGATGTTAATAAAATCACCCTTGTCGATATTCAGGAATCAAAATTAATTGGCACAGATCCAAGGCTTGAATCCATTAATATCGATATGACTCTCCCTCACAATGTTGACCAAGTGATTACCGATAAAGTCACCCATGTTTTTCATTTAGCGGCCATTGTGTCGAGCCATGCCGAGGAAGACTTCGACCTTGGAATGTCAGTCAACCTAGAAACTACACAACTGTTATTGGAAAAATGCCGTCATACCAATCCGGCAATTCGTTTTGTGTTCTCCAGCTCATTGGCTGTGTTCGGTGGCACCCTGCCGGATGAAATTCTACCTATGACTGCCATGCAACCTGTATCGAGTTATGGCACACAAAAAGCCATTGGCGAATTGCTTGTTAACGACTACGCACGCAAAGGGTATGTTGATGCTGTTACAGTAAGGCTACCAACGATTTGTATACGCCCGGGTAAACCAAATAAGGCCGCAAGCTCTTTTGTCAGTGGAATCATCCGCGAACCTTTAAATGGCCTAGAGTCAAACTGCCCAGTCGATCCTGAGTTGAAGCTATGGATCTCTAGCCCGAACAAAGTTGTAGAGAACATCGCTCGCGCAGGCTTTATCTCAACACAAGAGCTCAATCAATTAAGTTTCAGAACACTTAACCTCCCGGGATTTCAAGTTACCCCGTCAGAGATGATTGCGAACATGAATGCCGTTGTCGGTAAAGATTTATCGCATTACATATCCTTTGAGGCCGATGCTCAAATTAACCGCATCGTTAGCAGTTGGCCACAGTGCATCAATAATGATATTGAGAAAACGCTTGGCTTTGTGGCAGACAGTGACTTCACTGAGGTGCTAGCCCATTTCCTAAATACAGAGAATAAAGAAACGGAGGCAACATTATGATCCTTCCAACTTCTGTTGTCGGCCTAATTATTGCTGTCGCGGTATTAGTTTTTCTAGTACTTCGTACAAAAGTTCACGTCCTTATTGCCATGCTAGCTGCTGCATGTATCGCTGGTATCATCGGAGGACTCAGTGTAAATGACACCATGTCGACCATTAGTGCTGGGTTTGGTGGCACCTTAGGTGGAATAGGTATTGTCATCGGTCTTGGTGTAATGATGGGCGCGATCCTTGAAACAACTGGTGCCGGCGAGTCTATTGCCTACCATTTCATCAAGTGGCTGGGGAAAAAGAAAGAGGAAACCGCACTAGCGGTAACTGGATATATAGTCTCTATTCCCGTTTTCGTAGACAGTGCTTTAATCATCCTCTACCCAATTGCCAAGTCTCTATCTAAGACATCGCAGCGCTCAATCTTGACTTTGACTGTTGCTCTGGCCGGTGGCCTAGTTGTTGCCCACCATGCAATACCACCAACACCTGGGCCGCTGGGAGTTGCCAGTATCTTCGGGGTTGATTTGGCATCAATGCTTGGCTTTGGCCTTGCCGTAGCGGCTCCATGTATCATGGGTATTGTTTGGTACGCTCGCTGGCTTGAAAAACACTTCCCTGAGTTTGTACCTGTAGAGCACCTGAGTAAAACAGATGAGCAACTTGCCAAAGATCATACTGACTACCTAGCCAGCAAGGAAAATAAGAACTTACCAACGCTTGGGCGTTCAATTGCACCAATTATCGTTCCAATTGTATTGATTCTATTTAAATCCCTGATGGCACTATTCGAAAGCAACTTTGGTTTTGAAGGCCTATCTCAAAGCGTTATTGGCCAATTTATTGATTTTGTTGGTAGTCCGGTTATCGCTCTTTCTATTGCCACCCTACTTGCAATCTACACACTAGGAAATCACCTAAGCAAAGAACAAGTCACTGAGAAACTAGAAGAAGGTATCTCAACCTGCGGGATCATTTTACTTGTTACCGGTGCTGGTGGAGCACTTGGTGCGGTGCTTCGTGAAACTGGGGCGGGTGCAGAAATTGCCAACCAAGTTGCTTCATTACCCATTTCACCAATCATGATCCCATTCATCATTGCGACCTTGGTCCGTATCATCCAGGGTAGTGGTACAGTATCGATGATTACAGCAGCCTCTATATCTGCCCCTGTTCTTATCGAAATCCCAGATGTGAACTTACTCTTTGCTGCTACCGCGGCCACTATGGGGAGCTTATTTGCAGGCTATTTCAATGATTCGTTATTCCACATCGTCAACCGCTTGATGGGTGTAACTGAAGTGAAGAAGCAACTTGTTATCTGGACGATCCCTACTACTATTGCCTGGGCGATTGGCGGTACTTTAGTGATGGTATTAAACCTAGTATTCGGTTCACAAGGTTCTATTATCGATCCTTTGCTGCCGTTGCTGGTGTTAGCTGGCTGCTACTTCTTCATTCGTTCTTATGACAAGAAAAATAGTGAAAACCTTGCACCATCAAATTCCTAACAAAATCTAGAAAAACAAATGATTAGGGAGGCAACCTGCCTCCCTCCATTTTTCTACCGTTAATGAACAACCCCAATCAAGCCAATATCACTCCGGGTGACAATTCCTTTCTCATCAACCTCAAAGGTAAGGCCGGATTCAGTTTCGAATGACAACATATACTCATTCAACGTCAGCTTACCTACAGAAAGGGATGAATATGCATTTTCACTAATCTTCACGAAATTGTGAAAATATGATGCTTTGCGTGCTGTGTTCATCACCGTATCGCCATATTTCACTGCTATCTTAAAGTCTCCGATACTGGTATCAAGCGCCACATAATCGTCTTCTTTCGCACATACCCGCAAATTCTCTACGACAAAAATCACGTCTTCCTGTAGTTGAGGACTGTAGTATTCATATGCCTCTTTCACATAACAGCCATTAGGCTTGGCTTTCGCAATGGCAGATAAGTTCTCGAATTCCGAATGAGGAATGAAGCTGTAGTTTATTTGCTCCTGTCCTAACGCCAAAATCAACTGCTCTCTAAACTCAACCATGTCTTTATTATTCATTTCTGCTTCTGTGAGTAGATACTGAACATCTAGGGCATCTGTTGTCGCTTTTTCGCTCAGCACCTCAATTAGCTCACTCTTCTGTAGATCCACCGGAATCACTTTAGAAGTTTCATTTTCACTTGGGCTTGCACACCCAAAAAGAAACATCGATATAACAGCCATTAATGTTAAATTTTTCATCCTGACACCAACTGGTTGAGTTTAACTCGCCGTCGAATATAAAACACCGTTCAATTCTTGAGCAAACTAGATTCTATTTATTTTAATTTTCCTCTAAATCAACAATCCTACTAGTTTGATATTAGGGGCTAGATAGCAAATCAATGCTTATTGAAATGACTATAACAGATGAGAAGCAAAAAGTTGTAACCTAACTCAAAAAATTATGAACACCGTTTGAAACTTATACAGTATGATGCCCTGACGATCAGGGCATCCGTAAAAATTATCGAGGCTTAGCCACATATTCATAATTATCACCACGGCGTTTGTAGTAATGATTATCGATAATGGCATAGGTTGCGCCTGCAATTACAGCAAATGTTGCGATTTCTGGTAGACGACTACGATGATAGTGGCGGTGCTTAGGGTACTTGTGTACAACCACTACTTTCTTATGCTTTTTGGGTTTAGGTTTCACCACTACCACATGATGCTTATGTTTATGTTTATGATGCTTGTGTTTGTGATGATGGTGGTGCCCATGTTTATGCCCTTTCGCCTCTGCAACATTGGGTACAGTGATCCCCGCAGTTGCAATGATCACCGCTATTGCGCTTGTCATCAGGACTTTGGTCAATGATTGCTTGGTCTTTGGCAGTTGCTTTGATTCCGCTCTAAGTTGTAATTTCATGGTTTAGCTCCATTCTTTTATGGCGCTAGATTACGTCCTGCAGTGCAAAACAATGTTCGATTTCTGTAAAATTTCGTCAAGCTGACGGTCAAAAACCATAAAGATATTAATGGTAATGATTAAGTGATTGAATTCTTAGTAAGGCAAGAAATATCTCCTTACATTTCAACTAGAGCAAAAAGACTATTCCAGTTTTGCAATCTAGGGTTTTTCATTCAGATAGTTCATTTTTTCGCCGCCGACCAGGGCGTATAGATAACCCATCAACGAGAGACGTGCGTTGATGGGAGAAGAAGCGGTCAGGACAATTGTGCGCAACCATATGTAGCCAGCCCAACCGTGACAGTGTCACAAGTTTTGCAAAAGTAGTGATTCAATGACGGCATCATGGCTGCATTATTCGAATTTCGACGTTCACAATATCAATCAAATTCAGCCTTTACTTTATCTTTCACTGACAAAAGAGGCTGGGCAAAGACGTTTATGGCGCCCGCTAGCCCAACTCAAAGGTAGTAACACCGAATGTACGGTCAACCGAAATATCAGGCGTATCCCCTGTATACATCCGCGCTGTGGTAAATACGGGTTCCATACTGTACTTTTCTGCTAATGCAACACCGGGGAGGTTCACTTCCGGCACGTCCAAATAAATATTGTCTTTTACGGTTGCTTTCGCTCGAAGAGCAAGAAAAAGCTCTTCTGCTAACAAAGCATCATCTGCAAACAATGGCCCTATCTTAAACCCGTTACGACACGGGCGGATCACTCCATAACCAACCAGTTTGCCCGCTTGTTTAATACCCAGGGCACGAGAGCCCGTTTGGCTTATCCAATGCCGTAAAAAATGCTTCCTCTCCGTTGGGAAAAAAGCAGCGTCATAATCCAGTACTTCACTTAATGGCAATTCACTGAGATCGACCAACCCTATACCTTCAGGCTCATCACCTCCACCAACACCTTCAAAACGAATGTTGCCATAAGCGAGCTTAAACCCTGATTGCTTATAGTTGCCCTGCTGCTCAACTACACCGTCTAGTCCCACATTGCAACCTTCCAAGTATTGCAACCCTGCTTGCCAGAGCTTGAAACCATATCCCTTACCGCGATATTCAGGCTTAACGATATAAAAACCCAAGAAGCCGTAACTATCGTCGTACTTCACCACCGAAATCGAAGCAATGGCTTCGTCTCCTAAATAGCCAACCAAGAAGCCATTCGGGTCTGCGGCATGAAATGACTCAATATCATAAAGCCCCGGATTCCAGCCTTCTGCGGCTGCCCAGTCAATGGCCTGTAATAAATCCTGTTTCGACATCACCTTTATAAGATAATCTTGTTCTGCCATCACCGCCCTCCAACATAGCTCTACTTCCATACGGATATGCTAAGGGTAGAAGATTAATTAGTTTGCCTGGTTCACTGAAGTGCTTTAATGCCACCTCACTCGCAAATTAATGATTGGGAAAGACTTGAAAACGAGAAGTCGAATTTGAAAATCTCTCTTTGCCATCGGTACTGAGATCTTATCGAGTAGCTTACTACAGATAATTATTATCAAATCTTATTTGATAATAATTCAAAATCACACCTGTTTTCAGAAAAGCTATAGGCAGCTATTATTCAAAACATCAACCCGGTATTCAAAGCCGTCATAAAGATATCCATACAACATTTCAATTAGAGGAAGCCTAATGACTAAGCTAACCATCGTTGCCAACATCATCGCCAAAGAAGACAAAATTGACCTTGTGAAAACTGAGCTATTGAAGCTTATCGATGTAACACGTGCGGAAGAAGGTTGCATCAACTATGACCTTCATCAAGACAACGAAAACCCTGCACATTTCCTGTTTTTTGAAAACTGGACCTCACGTGAGTTATGGCAGCAGCATATGGGCAACCAACACCTTGCTGATTACATGGCCGCGACTGAAGGCTGTGTGGAGCAGTTTACCATCAATGAAATGACCCAAATCGCATAATTTTACTCCCTCCCTTTTCTGTTACCCCATTGCCAGCGAAATGCAGGTGATGGGGTTTTGCATTTCAGCTTAGTAGGTTACTAAAAGTTAACTACTTGAAGATAGCGGTATCCGTGTCCACAATGAGCACTGTGATTTACCCCCCCCCATAACCTGTACCCAGAACCGGTACAAAAGGAGTGAAACATGGATTATTCAGTGAAGCTCAAAGCGGGTAACGATTTCCCTACCCTTACAGCAACAAGGCTAGATGGCTCCGATGTAAAGCTTGGATCCCCTCAAGGAGAAGCGACCTGGCAAGCTGTCTTTGTATACCGAGGCAAGCATTGCCCTCTCTGTACCCAGTATCTCAACGACCTAGAAAATTACAAGCAAGCCTTTGCTGATGCTGGTGTTGATATCCTTGCTGTTTCGGCAGATTCAAAAGCGCAGCTTGAAACCCACCTTGAAAAGCTCGATATCTCATTTCCTATCGCTTATGGGCTTACCGAAGAGCAAATGAAAACATTGGGTGTCTACATTTCTCTGCCACGCTCCGAGCAAGAAACAGATCATAACTTTGCCGAGCCGGGGTTGTTCGTTGTCAATGAACACGGAAAGTTGCACGTGGTCGATATATCAAACAACCCGTTTGTCCGCCCTGAACTAGGCGCTTTAACCCGTGGCCTTGCATGGATCAGAAACCCGGATAACCACTATCCAATCCGCGGCACGTTGGATTATTGATTTAGAATACAAATATGCGTCAGCACACGGAATGCTGGCGTTTAACTATGATAAAAAACACGATGATACAAAACACACAGTCCGCTATGAACTCGCCTACTGTTCAACATTGTGAAGCAAAAAGGTCACAAAGCTGAAAACCTTTTGTCATCCCCCTTGCATAGTCTCTATCGAAACTGAGCGAATGCCAGTAGAAAGCAAAATACCAAAAGGCTTTTACCAAAAGAGTTTTACCAAAAACGACTTATACAATAAAGATGATAGGAACACAGTTTGACAACCAATAACTCTGCAAACGTTAACTCGACAAACAAGCAGCCAGCAAAAAAAGTGACACCTTACCTTGCGGTTTTCGATCTTGATGAAACATTGATTGCTGCTGACTCTGCTAGCCTGTGGAGCGCCTTCTTGGTAGAGAAAGGCGTGGCGCCATCAACACTTTTGCAAGAAGAGCAAGAATTGATGGAAGCCTATGCCAAAGGCCAAATGGACATGGATGACTACATGCAGGCAACTCTCAAGCCAATGATTGGTATGGATAACACAGCGATTACGGCTCTAGTCAGTGAGTTCATTGTTCAACACATCAAACCTGCACTATACCAAGATGCAATTGAACGAATTGAGTGGCACAAGCGCCGTGGCGATACCATTTTAGTGATATCGGCTACCGGTGAGCACCTCGTTAAGCCTATTGCTCACCTGCTTGGTGCTGACGACGCCATTGCCATAAATCTGGAACAGGTCGATGGTAAATTCACTGGTAAGACGACAGGTACACTCTGTTACCAATATGGAAAGGTGATCAGGATGAAAGCTTGGCTCGACCAACAAGATACCGCGTTCAAAGGCAGTTACGGATACAGCGATTCAATCAACGATCTCCCGCTATTAGACGCAGTCGATCGCCCTTTTGCTGTCAACCCGGACCCAGCTCTGGCGCTCCACGCCCAGATGAATGAGTGGACTATCATGGATTGGCGACACGATAACAATATCCTGCGCTAACCCCTCCCTTCTTATATAAACCGTCATCAAACGAGGTGACGGTTTAACACCCTTTCATCCGTTGCTTCATTCTTATCTTTTCTTCATTCATATCGCCCTGTGCCCAATGTTATTCAGATAATTTGATGTTGTTGTTCTACTGTTACTACTTATGTTCCAGACAGCCATGTCTACAATATCCTTATTAGTGACATACGGTAGAACACGATGAACAAGGACAGAAAGACTTATGATGGTTTATCCATCTTTATTCACTGGCTTACAGCAATCACTGTGATTGGCTTGTTTGCGGTTGGCTTGTGGATGGTTGATCTCAACTATTACTCGCAGTGGTACAAGCCAGTTCCCCATTGGCACAAATCCGTCGGCATCTGCCTTGCTCTGGTAACGATTTTCAGGCTGATATGGAAGCACATCAAAAAGCAACCTGCTATTGGAGGAGCAGCGTGGGAAATCGCTGCAGCAAAGGTGGCACATGGCCTAATTTACATTTTGCTTCTCAGCATCTTCATTTCTGGCTATCTCATTTCAACAGCAGATGGTCGCTCAATCGAAGTGTTCGATTGGTTCGCTGTACCGTCTATGGGGGAGCTATTCCCTAACCAGGCAGATATTGCAGGAGAGGTACACTATTACCTTGCCTTCACCCTTATCGGACTCGCTAGCTTGCATGCCTTAGCGGCACTCAAGCACCACTTCATAAATAAAGACAACACCCTAAAAAAAATGTTGGGAGTAAAGTAAATGAAAAAGCACATCATCGCCATGGGACTAATGGCAGCGGCAACAGTTTCAGGTATGGCTCAAGCGGCTGATTACGCCATTGATACAAAAGGAGCCCATGCCTCTATCAACTTCAAAGTAGAGCACCTGGGTTACAGCTTCATAAAAGGCCGCTTTAACACTTTTGACGGCACATTTAGCTACGATCCGCAAAACTTGTCAGCTTCCAAAGTACAAGTGAATGTAGATACAACCAGCCTTGACAGTAACCATGCAGAACGTGATAAGCACCTGCGCAGTGCCGATTTTATTGATGCGGGTAAATACTCAACAGCAACATTTACTTCGACAAAAGTTGAGCCTAAAGGCAATGGCGAAATGACCATTTTTGGTGAACTAAGCCTACACGGCCAAACCAAACCTATTGCCATTGATGCCAAGTTCATCGGTGAAGGTGAAGATCCATGGGGTGGCTATCGAGCAGGTTTCACTGGTACCACTCGCATCGACTTCAAAGATTTTGGCATTCAGGTGATGGGCTCTTCTAGCTATGCGGATATCGAACTGCATGTTGAAGGTATTCGCCAATAGACATTGGATATAACAGGCGAAAGTCAATTAATTGCAAAATCCGGCTATTTGCCGGATTTTTTGTATGCAATTCAATCAATCGGCAATGTTTTTTACTCATGGTTACAGATTGAAACAGGAACCATGGGCTAGGATGAAGGTCATAAAAACAAGCGTATTAACGTGCTACTCAATGAGAAGGTAAATCATGACACCACAAGAAAAAGAGCTGATTCAAAATGTCGCCAACAAGCTGAAGCAGAGCCCAAACAAAGCCAAGGATACTGAAGCAGAAAGCTTGATCAACAATGAAATTGGTGCTCAAGATGACGCTGTCTACAAGCTTACCCAAGCAGTTCTTGTACAAGAAATGGCGCTGAAGGAACTCAAGCAAAAAAATGAATACCTTGAGAAGTGCGTTGACCATCATAAATCGGAAGCTAACCGCGGAGCTCTGAGCAAAATGATGGGAGGCAGCCGCCCTGCTCCTCAACCGCCACAGCCGACCCATCAACCAAGTGCCTTTGGTAGCTTTATGCAAACGGCAGCCAGCGTCGCTGTGGGTATGATAGCCGGTAATATGATTAGCAATATGCTGTTCAATAATGACGACCCAGCAGCTGATGCTATGGCAGCAACCGATGCTCAAGCTGCAGACACTACAGCTGAAGACGTTCCTGCAGAAGAAGCAGGAGCAGATGATGCCCTGGCGAGCTCTGGCGCTGAGGAAAGTTCTGGTGGCTTCTTGGATGACTCCTCTAGCTTTGCATCAGAATATACTGACAATACAGGCGGCTTTGGTACTGATGGGCTAGGTGGCGACAGTGAAGGGTTTGGAAGTGATGGCTTCGAAAACACGGGCTTCGACGACACACTAGCCAACAATGGCTTCAGCAGCGATGATGACTTCTTCGGTGGCGGCGGCGATGACGGCGACTTTGATTTCGGCGGCGACGAATAACCAACCACCCAGTCCATATTTGAGGGCACACATCGTGCCTTTTTACCCTCTATCATCTTTGGGGGTGTCCATCACCACCATGGTGGTAATTGAGTTCACTTGAGGGATCTCACCCAGAACATCTGCATGAAAGCGCTTGTAAGCATTCAAGTCAGACGTTTCAACCCTAAGCAAGTATTCACTCGCACCTGTGATGTTATGACACTCCACGACCTGCTTTGCCAAACATATATGCGACTCGAAGTCCAACTGTGATTTTTTACTGTGGTTAGCTAAGCCAACACTCACATAAGCAACAAAACCGACGCCCATTTTGGTCTGGTTTAAGATCGCTTTATAACCGGTGATGACCTTTTGCTTCTCAAGCTCCTGTACACGCCTGAGGGTCGCTGACGGAGATAACCCTACCCTCTGCGACAGCTCTACATTGGTTAATCGACCATCGGCTTTTAGCTCAAGCAATATTTTTTCGTCAAATCTATCCATTGCGCAACTTTATTGTGATTGAGGGGCTTTACAAGCAAAGTTAGACACAAAATTGCCTGACTCTTTCATTAATATACAGATTAAAGATGAACAGACCAACTAGGCAACATTATGGAATACCAACACCTTTTCGCTCTTGTGACCTTTGCTTTCGTTTCAACCGTCACTCCTGGGCCTAACAATATTATGTTAATGACCTCGGGGGCGAATGTCGGTTTTTTTCGCACCATTCCTCATATGATGGGCATTATCTTTGGGTTTAGCTTCATGGTTATTCTGGTAGGGATTGGATTAGTCGGTGTCTTTCACAGCTACCCAGTATTGCATGAGGTTTTGCAAGCGGTTAGCGTCATATACCTACTCTATTTAGCTTTTAATATTGCTAAAAGTCGACCTACGCTTTCTGATAGTACCCAATATAAGCCAATGACATTTTTCTCGGCAGCGGGCTTTCAATGGGTGAACCCCAAAGGGTGGACAATGGCTATCACCACTGTCAGCATCTACAACACAACTTCAGATTGGCGCGGGATTGCACTCATTTCATTGGTCTTTGCTATTGTGAATATCCCATCAGTGAGTATATGGACCTTTGCGGGCAGACAATTGCAGTCCCTGCTTCAGCAACCAACTAAAATGAGGTACTTCAACTTTGCAATGGCTGGATTACTGGTTGCTTCTCTGAGCCAGGCCTTATAATTGAGTAATGCTGAAATGAAGAAAGCCTCCAAAGTGGAGGCTTTCAAGGTTTATTTTTTCGCTTTTGCATTATCTAGAATTTCTTTAATACGCTTATTTGATACACGTTTAGCCATAACAATAACTCCTTTTAAAATTACATACCACGGTCTAAAATATCGTCCGTAAACTCATTCTTAATGTTTCTGATTCATGGACTTAGTTTCAATATACTCAAGTTGTTATGCATTGAAACACCTTTTCGCATCCAACACGCTTTCACAAATCGGCCCAAAAAAGAACAAATCACCAAAAAATAACACGCGGGAAGATTAAAAAAACATAACAAGAAAATAAGTTAGAATCATACGGCGTACTAGCGTGACTACTTAGAGCTTCACTGAATGTGCTGTTTTGTGACCACCACCAAAGAAATGATGGCGAGACAATTCACTGTACACCTTTCTACTGACGAGAACACGTAATTACTATGGTTTCCCCACATCGTAAAAAAATATAACAATTACACTAGCAAACTTCGACCTCTAGTTTCTCACCTTTGAATACTTTAAAGTCATTCACTGCAAGTCGAACACGTCCTCGCTGCCTTTCAATTAACATAGGCTCATTTATACCTTCTGCATTCATTTTGTCGGCTAGTTGCTTCCTTGCCCTATGTATTTGTATATTGATATGACTCTCAGATAAACCAATATCTTTACTAAGTTGCTCTATCGATCGCCAACCACGCTGCGTTTCAGGAACATCATTGATGGAATCCTCTCCCTTATAACGAGCAAGTAATGCTGTGAGGTAGTGATGGCTCCTAATTTCACAGTTAATATTTTTATTTCCATTTATAATTATTAGCTTAGTCAGTTCTTCATCCTGACTTATATTAAAAACATAGCAAACCTTACTATTAAAATCATCTGTTACAGCAATGGTTTCTTTTTCAGAAACATCTGCACCTTCGATTAATTGCCACATAGAGTGAGAAAACTCCAGCATCTCACCATCATTAATTTTGCTCGTAACACATTCATTTACATTCTCACAGTACCAACTCTTTTCTTTTGTATCATAGAAAATGATCACTTCAGGCGAAGACTCTGTTGGTAAAAAATGGTAATGCTCAAGATAAATAGGCTCTACATTCACCCGACTCGATAATCCTTCAGGTACCACAGGAATTAAAACATCTGCTGGCTTGTCTAAATTTAAAACAGTAAATGTTATGTGCGGTTGTCCAGCAAACATCAGATTATCATCAAGAGACAGTTTATAAAGTTTGTTTGCTTGTATTGTCTCACCATTTACTTGCAGTCCATTCTTACTAAGATCCCTGACATACCAAACATTGTCTATCCATTCGACGACTGCATGTATTCTAGAAATTTCAGGGCTATCAATTAATGTATCAACAGCTGTCGCTAAACGCCCAAATTGGTGAAACGCTTTTAAAAACACAGGAAACTTTGAATTTGCTGTTGTTAGATACGCCACATTATCCTCCTAGCTACACAGATAACCTAATATTTACTGGGTTAACACTTACATACATTTCTATTTGGTAGAAAAACAGAACTTACTTAATTACTGACACCTTTTAACCCTAAGATTATCAAGTGTTACTCATACACCAGCAATATTTGTACAATATAAGTAACTGTACACAAGGTGTCAGTATCTTTCTATTACATGTTATTACCAGAGTAAATCATATGAGACATTGCCAATATAAGTCGTCATAGACATAATTTGACTATCAGAAAAAGTCTGGTTCATTCCACTAAACAAGTTTTTGGCAAGATTATCAACAAAGCTTGAAGGAGCAACTTGGTTTTGAGTATCAACGAGCTGAAGTAATGATTTCAATGCTATTGAATCATTATCGTTTATAGCATTATCAACTTCATCTTTGTAACCGGATTCGCTTTCCAACCTAAAAGTTAACGCTAATACCCAAGCTTCATAGCTCTCCCCTGAATCTTTATGTACCCGATATAATAAATTCAAACCATTACAATGATTAAAGCCTTTTTTGTAAATAGACTCGAGGACAGCATCCCCTACAATCAACTGCAAAAGCTCTAAAGAACGAGAGTCAGTGGATACATTCAACTTCATAATCTCAGAAATATAGGCATCCGTCATTTGTGTGCCATCTACGGCGACTGAATTTGATTTATATACCGCTGATAACTCCCTCTCGGCCTTTTCTTTATCCTTCCCAGTTGTAGAAACAATTTCATCGTAATAATTATTGCAAGTATTCTTGATATTTTTCCCACTATCATACGGCTCATCCAATGTAGAGTAAGCATTTGATAGGAACGCCGTCATATTTTCTCTATTTTCATCGATCATTTCTAAAATAGTATTATTGACCTTGCTATAAATAGAAAAACCTGTCTGTTTGAATGTCGTACTCATTGTAACTCCCTTTATATATCTGATTACTTGTTTACTTTAACACCAAGAAGAGAAGAGATACTGAATATCATATCTGTCTCTTTAGCTTTTGAATGACAATTAAAACAGCTTGAATTACCCATGATTTTGTCACCATGGAAATATTCATAATTGTCAAAATATGGTTCTAACATTGGGTTAGAAAGAAATACCGGCTTAACTATATTAGTCGTGCTATTCATCCATTGATTATCTATCAACCTATAATTACCCCACGGCTCTAGGGCAGGGCTTGAAGCCTGAGACGTCGCGGGGCATAACTGTACCAATTGCGCACTATCACCCTGCGATGCTGGCTTCTTATTGATGATGCAATCAGGGCTCTCAATAATTACCTTTGTTAAAGTTTCACATTGTGTTGGAGTAAAGCGACTTACCGAGTCACAACATGCTTGTTGATACTCTATGACTTCCGGACAAACCTGAACAGGTTGCATAACCGGCTGCCCAGAATTAAACATAAGCCAAACATTATTTGAAGCATCTAAGTCATTAATTTCTTGGTAGTTTGGCACTGCTTTAGAGTGGATGAACGTCGCCCAAGTAAACTGTTTCCCTTCCCCATTTGACATAGGTTTCAAAGTTATATGCATTCCCATTAAAACGACAGTAATACGTTCACACTTGTCACGAGTTGGTAGATGGGCAAGAACTTGTTCTCTATAAAACCCACTTGCGAATTTATCTGATAAGATTTCATCTTCAGACAGAACTTTCCAAGCGAACTTTATAAAAATAGCGCCAGGAACTTGCGGGCTTGTATCCTGAATTTGCCCTGGAAAAGAAAAAGTTTTCTCCTGCTTGAATTTATAATCAATAATAGATTGAACAGCCGTATGGTTAAGCAGAACATCATAAAGTATTGGATTACCATTATTATCGTAAAGCGCAACTTTGTCAGGTGTGACAAAGTCACTAACAATACGGTGCGACTCCCCTTGCAGCAATAAGCTTTCTTGCAATGACAGGCAAGAACCATAAGCAATTGCTGATGAGTTAAGCTCCGCTTGATCCCAAGCTCCGCCATCATGTTTCATCTGATTAATAGACTTCCAAGACGATTCATTCCATATAGGTGTCGGTGAAGTAAATCTCTCTAATGCTCTTACGGCAAATTTTCGCATTCCCTGGTCATTCAATTGCGCGTTGATAAGTGGTACAACTTCCCTTTGATTAACCTCGGCATGATCAATTTCTTTACTAATCGCTTCTGCAGCGAAAAGGAAACAGAAGAGACAACAATGGCAAATGAGTAACCACAGTTTATATTTCAGTTTTCCGTCGAACTTCACGTGAAGAGAGTGAAACTTTAACCAGTTAGGTTGTGAGATATGTGCCATCATTTTATCGCACCTCTCTCAATCTCTTTATGAATAAACGAGCTTCTTGATTTACCGCTATTTGTTCAGCAAGTTCAACATACCCTTGAGCCTCTTTTCTACGCGTTTTACTTTGACCTAATGATTTAGCCAGAACCCTATAAGTTTCGGATAGGTAAAAATTATCACCTGTAACATCACAATTTTTGACAGTACGTCGACACACCTTCGCAGCGTGTTCAGCTTCGCCCGACTCCAGCAGCGCTTCAGCGTATAGTGTTTGATAGATCGCGTTATTAGTTACAGCCCCGGTTTTAGAATAGGCGTCTAAGCTAATTCTCAACTGCTCAAGTGAATGCACTTTGTGGTACATAAATACATCACAATATGCCTCAATGATTCCTGCGACTGCAAGCCATAGTGCTATATCGCATTGTGTCGCAATTTGTTTAGCTTCTGCTGCTAATCGATGTCCTTCAGGGTAATTTCCAACAAGAGCATAAATTAACGCCGCTCGACAAAGACAATGGACATGCGTATACGGGTGACCACTTTCCTTAGCCAACCTTAAAGCCTCAACCGCTAACTTGATACTTTCACCTTTATCTCCAGTCAAAACTAATGTGTTCAAACCGAGATAAACTTTTGAAGCCACAAACGTGTTATACCCATATATAGATGTACATAGTTCATGGAAGCTTGTTCCATATTCCTCGCCAGCCAAAACACTGAGTGTTTCAGTTCTTACCAATAAATCATGAGCCTTTCGATTTTCACCCTGCCACAAATAAATAAAAGCATCCGATAGATTAGGACAAATTTGGTACAAGGCAGGAGCCTTATCCAATGCTGAACGGTAATCAGAGGTAATTTTCATGGCATCATTAAAGTTTGCAGACACCATTTGAAAAACAGACTGTCCCCAGCAATCAGTGGCGGCTTGAACCATAGATGTTCCGTCACATTGGAGTGATATCTCTTCATTTGATGACTTAAAACGTCTTAACACAGCGACTTTGGACTGGATCTCTTCAACTTCGTCACTGGCATACCCAGCCTTCATGGTTAAGGCATTACTTAACTTACCGTAAACGCTGATGGTCTCTTCTATCTTGTCAGTTTCACAAAGTTCGAGCTGTTTAATTGACTCATTGAAGAATGTGACTGCTTCATTATTTGATGAAATGTGTAAAGCCTTCTCCCCTGCAAGATCATAGAAATATGCTGCTTTATCATGGTTTTGTGCACTAGCATAATGACGACCAATATCTGAAGGACGGTGTCCTTCATCCTGTTGTCGACAGAGTTCATCGGCAATGAGCTGATGGCATTCTCGCCGCGCACGTTGAGTCAATGAGTCATAAGCGGCATCTCTGACCAAAGCATGTTTGAATATGTAAATGTCACCATCGGCTTGCCGATGCTTAACCACGAGTTCTGATTTCAGCAGCTCTTCCAAATCCATTTGAAGTTGCGCTTCGCCTTTCCCGCAAACCGCTGTTAACACTTTATGGTTGAAAGTACGTCCAATACATGAGGCTAGCTGCGCAGTGTCTTTCGCAAACACTAGCCGATCCAATTTTTGCTGAAGTGTGCTTCGCAATGTTTCCGGTAGCTGTCCACGCTTATCCGAATTAATAAACTTAATCACACCATTTATTTTGTGGACAAGTTGTTGTGAACGTAAACTCGAGACTAACTCTTCAATGAATAAAGGTACGCCATCAGTTCTTTCTAGTAGTAATGACCGTAGCTCGGTTTCAATGGGTTGCTGTTCAAACAACGCATCAATCAATGCATTACTTGTTTCAGTATCAAACTTATCGACAGAAACTGTCTCAAACTTACCATCGCTTAACGTTTCAGGAAGTGGCAAGCGTGAAGTATTCACCCAAGCATGGCCACGCTGAACAAAGCTCTCGTTGTCAACGAGATACCTTATAAACTCAATTGTTGTTGAGTCGGCCCAATGTATATCTTCACAGAAAAACAAGTATTGAGTTAAGTTGCACTGCGTATGCTCTTTGCTCGAATGACATAACAAAATAGCAAGCGTATAAAACAAGATGGTTTTTTGGCGCTCAGGTGTCAGTTGCGCTAATTCATCTCTCTCTTCAAGTGGCAAGCCCATCCACATTGACAACACCAAATATCCATTTCGAAGTTGCTTCCCTTCTAAACCTGACCTGATCATCGCTTTATTCAGTATTTCGAGAATCAAATCATCATTTAACCCCTCCAGTTCTAGTTGGTAAGACAGTAACTTCAAAATAGGGAATAACGCATTGTTTTGGTGTTCAGGCAGGCACTGTGCGATCAAATGTTGTGTGTTATTGAAGCGCCCCCTTAACTCATAAATCAAACGAGACTTACCGACTCCGGCTTCTCCGCAGAGATGTACATGTGTCACTTTTTCTCTATGGTGATTTGAACCACCATCAAAATGGGCAGATAAAATAGCCTCTATGTCAGTTAATTCACGGCTACGGCCAATGAAAACGCCATTCCTACCATGCCCACGTAAAAACCCAAACGCTTCAGACTGCCGCTCTCCCAACAACGTGTACATTGCGCAGCCACCGGCTTCAAGCTCAGTGTTGGTCTGCGGCTTTTCAAAATGATGATGACTTTGAAGAAGCCTTCTAACCGACTCAGAGCAAACAATTTTACCGGATCCTGCATATCGACTAAGCTGCATAGCCTGATGAGCGACTTTGCCCTGCGGGAGGTTATCGGCAAAACTCAACATGACCCCACTCTCTATACCGATGCTATACCTACACACCAAGCCATTATTCTGCTCTAACAAGAGATTCTTTTTCTTGAAATTACTGGCAATTTCTAATGCTGCACGACAACATAGGCGCCCATCATTCTCTGTTACCTGCGGAAAACCAAAATAAAACAGCACTGTATCGCCCAGTGTACCTACATGAGTTGCACCATAACGGACTGCAATATCAATACACTGCTGCATCTGGTCGGCATGGATAGTGTCAATAACGTCTTGATCAATTGCATTATTATTCTCATTATCGACTCGATCGGTTGTCACTATTACACTCAGTGCCGATATTTGCTTTCTTTCAGTTAACTGTGAGTAAGTGAGCTTTGGCTGGTTAATGGCTGTTTCCGTGTCACCATTTGCATGATCTTTGAAATGCTGAGACGGAACCAATAAACGGTCGTCAGTTTTCAAGCAACCGGTTAAATCAGAAAAGTTAAGTTGGCACAATTCATGGTATAAACTGGCTGTGTTATCTGGCCTATCAGAGTATTTCTTATTTAAAACTCGTCGAAAAAAATGTGCAGAGTTATGACCGGCTAACACACCAAGTGAAATATTGGCGGGGCTAAGATGTTGATGGAAGATATCAGCAAGGCTCCTTCCTGTTATCGGAGGTTTGCCAAAAAGACACTCTAAAAATACAAGCCCCCAGACATAAATGTCTGTTTGAGCCACTGGCGGTTCGCCCCTCAACTGCTCCGGAGCACTATACGTCGGCGTACCCAAGGTCTCTTGACTCAAAGTAATGCTCTTGTAGTCCAATTGCCGAGCTTCAGACTTTAGAGTGCCGATGCCGAAATCAAGTACCTTAACATGCGTTTTCGCGCCTACGCGGTAGAGCATGATATTTCCAGGCTTTATGTCCCTGTGGATCACTCCCTTCTCATGTGCATGTGCTAATGCATCGAGTACAGCGGCCATTATTTCAGCCGCTTCGACTGGCTCTAAGGCGCCTTTTTTCTCCAATCTTTGCTTGAGAGTTTCACCATCAATAAGCTCATAAACAGCATAAATTAAGTCATCACCTTGTTGTCCTTTGTCAATAAGGTGTACGATATTTGGGTGGTTTAATCGGCAAATCAAATCACATTCACGATGGAATCGCTCAATATGGCGGTGATTCTTTTCTCTTGATGCTAACGGATTAAGTGTTAGAAATTTTATTGCTACTTGCTTTTGTGTGCTTAGCTGAATCGCTTTATATACTTGGCCAAAGCCCCCCTCTCCTATTTTTTCAACGAGCTTATAATCATATGATTCAAAGTTTGACTCTACTGTCGGTTCAGTCAGGAAATCCGTTTCCATTGATTCTACCCACGATTAATATGATTGAGTGTTCGTTCACACTCATCACTCAACATCAATATTAGCTGCCCATAAATCAATGCTTTAGATATTCACCACACAAACATCCATAACCACAAGCAATGCCTTAAGCGCAACCACAAAAAAGCAATATGACAAATGTTGCACACAAGTTGAGTATGGTAAAGTTTTCTTAACAACATTGGCATTTTTTTGCTTACGAGATCTATTTCACACTCAGTGATATAAATTTGTCATCGCACGCCTCGCCATTTAAAATCCAGGATAGAAATTAGAAAGGAATCAGCCCAATCCACCATGGCTTACTTGTTTGTTTTTTTTCGTTACCTCGTTGTATTAATTAGTTTTATTTCTTTCATTGGTTGCGCGTCTACTCCTACGGCCGAGAAAGTTCCTAGCTATACCATCCCTTTCGATTCTCAAACCCAACTTGCCAGCCAAGCGCTACCCTATATCAATAAGCATCCAGAACAGACTGGATTTTATCCGCTTGGTGATGGACAAGAGGCATTTCTCGCTCGTTTGGCTCTCATCTATGGTGCTGAGCACAGCATCGATCTTCAGTACTACATCTATCGCGATGACAGTACCAGTTCTTTGATGACCTATGCCTTATACCAAGCTGCGGAGCGTGGTGTCCGAGTAAGACTATTGCTCGACGATATGCAATCTCGCAATGATAAGTCCATGGCACAGTTGGCAAGCCATCCCAACATCAAAATTCGGCTGTTTAATCCATTTGAAAACCGTAGTGCCCGTGTCTTTGGCTTTATTACAGATTTTGAGCGCCTAAACCGTCGCATGCACAACAAAGCATTAATCGCTGACAATGCTTTCGTCATTACTGGTGGGCGAAATATCGGAGACGAGTATTTTGCAGCCAACACCTCTGTCGATTTTGGTGATTTCGACATTCTGATGCTAGGCCAGTCAGTCACAGACGTAGCCGTGCAATTTGATATGTATTGGAACAGCAAGCCATCTACCCCCATTGAATCTTTTGTTTATGATGCTGCCAAGCCGACAAAAGCTGAGATTGAAAGCTGGGAAGATAGCCTCAAGCGAGAGTTCAAAAACTCAAAGTACATAAAATCTCTGGCGGAGCTTCCTCTGACCCAGCATATAAAAGATGAATCATTGGACTTTTTCTGGGGCAAGGCAGAAGTACACTATGACCTCCCTTCCAAGATCTATTCTCCAGAAGATACCGACCTTATGCTCCACCAGCTAGGAGCCATACTGGCGAAAACCAATGAGGAGCTGCTGCTGATTTCCCCTTATTTTGTGCCAACCAAACAGGGGGCAGCGGCACTCGTTGATGCCGCACAAGATGGCATCGATATTACCATTATTACCAATTCTCTTGCCTCTAACGATGTCTTTGCGGTACATGGATGGTATGCCAAATACCGCGAGCCTTTATTGGCTGGTGGGGTAAAACTCTATGAAGTAAAAGTCGATCCTAGTTTGAAGAAGCAGCGCTCGTGGTTAGGTAGCTCCCGTACCAGTTTACATGCTAAGACCTTCCTAATTGACCGTAAAGACTTGTTTGTCGGCTCATTTAATTTTGACCCTCGTTCTGCCTATCTCAACACAGAAATGGGCGTACTTATCGAGTCAGAAGAATTTGGTGAAATAATTTACCGGGAAATTGATCGAAATCTTCGCAAGAATACTTATCGCTTAGCACTCAGCGAAGACAATGAGCTTGAATGGCATAATGATCTGAGCGGCACATCTAAACGATCCGAACCCGATGCCAGCATATGGCTTCGGTTTTCTGCCTGGTTGGCTGGAATATTACCAATAGAAAATCAGCTTTAAACGAAAAGCCCCATCGATACAGAGTATGATGGGGCTTTTGCTATATAATTTGTGATTTAGCGGTTAAAGCTTAAGCTGGCCAACCGTAGAAGCCATCGCACCTTTACCGACACCTTCATAAGCAATCACATCAACGCTTGAACCTGATGTAACAGATACGCTCACCTGCTCAGCAATGTATTGAGCAAGCAGTTCAACCGTTGTATCGGTTTCAATCATTTCCACATCACTGCGGGCAATCGCCAATTCAAACTCACCCTGAGGCGCTGTGTAGCGGAAAGCATGGTGAGTCTTTGAAGTCAGACCTGCAGCAAACTCGCTAAGGCTGAGTTCTTCCAACGTGCATTCATCTTCGGTACTACCAAGGTAGATATCCTGCCAACGCTCAGCCCACTGTTGCTCCAATGACAGATCCCGCTTACCGTTAACCAATAACTCAACCGGTGAACGGTGGCCATGAGCAATACGCTGGCAGTTACCATCGTGTTTTTTCAAACCGTGGCTGTAGTGATAGAACGGCCCTGGGATAGGCTCGTGGCGTAGCGTTAACTCCAACCCCTGCACATTCTCTGGTAGTTTACCTTCCAGTACTTTATAGATATGTCGGGTGACAGATTCAATAGTGACTTCACTGTCATCAATAAAGCAATACGCTTGCTCAGGACAATGCAGATGCAGGCTTTTGTCTCCACGCAACAAATCGACGGTAGCATAGCCCGGTTTGGTTACTGCAGTACGAATTGCATTATTTTGGCTTGGAACAATCAAACGATGATCGACAAACTCATCTACAATCTGTTTGATCTGCTTTTTCACCCGACTGAAATCAAGCACCATGCTCATTTCATTCAATTCGCCCGACATCACCACATCGAGGATCCAACTCTCCCCTACCATGCCTCGCTGTTGGCAAAGGTAAGAGGCATCGATGACGGTAAGATCTCTAACAAATAGCTTCAAACTGAAGTCCTTACTGATTCTGGTTGCGGCAAGGCATTATACGCAGCTAAATTCCTGAGTAAACCGCTCAAGCTATACCAGAGACCATTAAAAACGGTAGGTGGCACCAAGATAAGCAGATGTCACGCCTTTCAGCTGGGTTTCAACGGTCACAGACTCACCAGCACTGTTTTCTGCCTGCCAAGTGCTGCGCTCCGATGGAAGAACAGTATGGCGCAAGCCAACCTCTAGACCCAGATCATGGGTGACTTCCCAGCCTATACCGGCCTGGAAGCCGAAAACAATGCCACTTTCTTTATACTTACCAGTAAAGTCTGAGTCCGTTTCAGCAAAAGCATACCCCATATGTAGGCCAACAAAAGTCCTAACGGATCTTTGCGGACGGAAGATATGATCAGCACTTAAAAGGTGTAGCCCAACGTTGGTGTCATAAGCGTCCTGACCATCGAATTTAACTGTCGATGTATGATATTCAAAACTGTAATAGATTCTTCCTCGATCATTGGGCATATACACGCCTAAATCAAGCGCGCCGAACGAGCCAAAATCATTGTCATCAGAGTCAATGTTACCAGTAGAAATAGACGCGCTATCATCACTGCCGATTAAGTTAACACCACCGCGAAGACCTGCGAAGTATTGAAAGCCTTGCTCGCTTGCTATTGGCTCATATTCCGTTTGAGCCGCTTTCACTTGCCCTGAAACAGTCTCATCACACCATGCCGGCATAGAAACTAGCGACAGCAAAACCCCAGACGCAATTACATTCCTTTTCATTTTCACCATACCTGTAGCGAAATTTATCACTTTAAATAGGGTCTGCTTAACTTTCCCCAAAACTATCAGCATCTTAATGTAAACACAGAGGCAATACTAGGTAGCGTTATTTTTTCCCTCCTACCTTACGCTTCTCGCAGCCAACTGATTGCTTCCAGTGAATCTTCAAAGTAGAGGACTTCTCCACTGACAAACCATCCCCCTACCTTGCTCATCACTTCTTGCCAATGCTGGTTACCATAGATGGCCACTTTATTAAATTTACGGCCAAACCTGAGACCTAGCTTAAGATCATCCCAGGCCGCATGCAGATCCCATCCTTCAAAGTCAGTACCATCAAAGTACACATTCACGATCGGGCTTTCGATCCCCTCTAAAGCTTCTTCTATTAATGGGGTGATCTTTTCATAATCAGCGTGTGTCAAAGTACCTACAGCCTTCAGCTCCATGAAGACCAAATCATCTAACCGCTCAACCTCAAGGTGGATACCATGGACATAACTCATGTTTACTCCTTATTGCATCCGGCTATCTCAATAGTTTATACCCTAGTTGCCTGAGTAGCAGATTGAAGTCACCTTTGTATATCTACATGTACTTAACTCAATGTTCTCGCTATCATTCAACGAATACACAAGCTGTAATCTCACCAATATGGCTCTTATCACCGAAAAAGACAGATTCAACCCAGACGCAATTAACAACCAAATTGTCGGTATTGCCGCGAATATTGGTCGCCATGATTCAGGTATGCACAGCCACCAGAAAGCGCAGCTGTTATACGCCCCCTCTGGCTCTATGAGTATTACGCTTGAAAATCAACAGTGTATATTGCCGCCTACACGTGCAGCCTGGATCCCTGCAGGCGTCCGTCACTGTGCCGTCATGACAAATGTAGTTGCTTATCGTTCGGTGTATTTCGACATTTCAGATGCCAATCAACAAGAAGATCAAATTAGGATTTTGTCGGTCAATCCATTGCTCCGAGAGCTGATCGAAAGAATGGCTTTTTGGCCTTGGCAAATGCCCTACAAAGAACAAGAAGTACTGGTGAAGTTATTCTGGCAAGAACTCTCAGCAGCCCCAGATGAAGCCTTGTTGCTACCTTTGCCATCTGATGGCAGGTTGACAACTTGGTTAAAACAACTCAGTGAAGAAGGTCATACCCCATCACCGCTCAATGAGGCTGCGCAGTCTATTGGCGCAAGTGAAAAAACCATTTCACGTATATTTAGCCGAGAAACAGGCATGCCCTATCAGGCCTGGCGCCAACAGTGGCGACTGATGAAGGCGATAGAGCTTCTTTCTGAAAATAAATCCGTCTCAACCGTCGCTTTCGAATTGGACTTCTCCAGTGACAGCGCCTTTGTCAGCTTTTTCCGTAAGCAAACAGGAAGTACCCCGAGTGTGTATATCAAGCGCGCAAATCAATGAAGTGCCATCACATCAATTGATATTAACTGAGACGATGAAAGATGCGGCTCCGATGAAAAGAGCCCAGTTTCATCATAACGAATTTCTATTTCTCCAGAAAAAGGCCTGAGCAAATCATATAATTCATCTAATGGATGATCAGCCATGCTCAAAGCAAGTGTTACTTCCACCCTGACAATTTGGGTCATTTGATAGCCTGCTTGAGTTAAGTTTCTCTTGATACTGGAGATTTCTCTTTTGGTTTGTCTTATTAAACACTTATAGTCTTTCGAAAAATCTGATGTATGAGACTGAAAGCTTGAACTAAAAAAGTTCACCTCACCACTTTTGGCAAACAAACAAGCTAAAGGTAACTTAATGAAAGGTAGAAAATTTTTATCGATTGCCTTGAGAATTTCCATAACGCCCCCAAACCACTCATCCTTACGCATCACTCATAAAGAGTAGTATAAAAAAGTGATATGGTGTCCAAAAAAGTTATAAATGACAGAATTAACACCAACGTCTAACTCGCTGACAGTATTGGTCAAATTGCTCGCCAAACATTGCCTGCAATACGGCTTCCTCGGGTGCTATCTGAAAATTATTCATGTAGAACACAAATAGCCCTAACATAAGTAAAGGGCTAAGAGCAGAAAGATACACAAACGCTGCGCATAAAAAACACAATAAACCGAGATACATAGGGTTACGTGAAAAGCGGTAGATACCGGATGTCACCAGCTTGGATGTTTTATTGGGTAAGCGAGGGTCAATCGTGGTTCTGGCCTTCGAAAATGACCAGACTGCAGCCAAGCCGAGAAATGTCCCCAACAGGCAAAATACTAATATAATCAGTGTCTGAGCCGAAAATGAGAATGCATATAGCGGCCAATATCTAGCAAGTGCATACATGCAGCCAAGAGTGATGAGTAAAACTAACGGTGGGGGCAGGCGCAATTCCATTCGTTTCTCCTTTTTCTTTTATTCTAGTGTCACTTCTTGCCGCAATCCTAGTCTTTGATTGCCCGTATCATTCAAAATGTTTAAAATCGCGCAACATTTCTCTCGTTGATCGACATCTGGCTGCGAAAATGCAAAAACTCAAATACCTACAGGGCTACCCCGACCAACTTGTTGGCCAAGTCAGCCAACTGGTGGAGCAAGGTAACCTCAAACGCTACCTGCTACGAAAATACCCAGAGCAACATACCATCCAGTCAGAGAAAGCGCTCTACGACTATGTGATTGAGATAAAAAACCAATATCTGAGAAAATCGTCACCTGTAAGCAAAGTAGCTTATGATGGCAAAATCCATATGGTCAACCATGCTTTGGGGATGCACAGCTTTGTCTCTCGTATTCATGGCAACAAACTCAAGGCCAAAAACGAGATACGGGTATCGACTATCTTTAAGCAGGCTCCCCTTCCCTTGCTGCGCATGATAGTGGTGCATGAGCTTGCCCATATTAAAGAAAAAGATCATAACAAAGCATTCTACCAGTTGTGCTGCCATATGGAGCCTGGCTACCACCAGCTTGAACTCGATGCCCGCTTACTGTTAACCCAGCTAGAAATTGACGGTCCACTGTACAACTAACGGTAAGCATTATTTAATTTCTGGTATTTATTGCGCATTTGCCTAAAATACCCTGCTAACTACATTATTAGGTGTTTACATGAAAATTTGTGCTGTTGAGCTTCGTAGCAACGAGGCCGTCATTTGCCTTCTTACCAAGAGTAACGGTCTGTTCGATCTTCCAGAATGCCGTGCTCAAAAGTTCATCATGCAAGACTCAATGGACAATGAGCAAATGCGTAACTTCCAGCAGACTTTCAAAAAGCTTCTGGATGACTACCAAATTGACCGCGTTGTGATCCGTACTCGTGAAACCCGTGGTAAATTTGCAGGCAGCGCTGTTGGTTTCAAACTTGAAGCAGCGATCCAGCTAATTGATGGTGTTGAAGTGGACTTCATCACAAGCCAAGAGATCAAGCAAAAGATGAAGCGCAACCCACTGGCTATCGAATTCCGCGCAACGGGTCTTCGTCAGTTCCAAGAAGCTGCTTTCATGACCGGTTACGCATACCTTGGCAAATAGTGTCAACGTATAGCGTTCTAAAAAAGCCAGCATTGCTGGTTTTTTTTGATTAAAATCCATTCAAAGTCAAACTTTTGACACAGATCGGACCTGACAATCCACTACAATTGTAAAAATTGTTTATCAGCGGCTAAATCCTGCACTATTAACCTCTTTACCCAATTTCTAAGCCTCATTCTCCCAACCGCTCTTTACGCATGGACTCACCATATCCAAAGAATGGTGTTAACCCGATACAGTATCAATACAATTCAGGACATATATCCAAACCGCCCCCACCTATAATCCTGCCCAATCATTACATGGACAGTTATATATCTTTTATCAAACTCAATTTACACGGTCTCATAATGAAAAAAACGATTATCAGCCTTTCTATCATTTCTCTTCTCACCGGTTGTGGCGGCGGTGGTGGCAGCTCAACACCAGATGACAAGAAACCAGCGCCAACACCAAAAATTGATTTCCCCCTGAAGGGAGCAACTTTTGATGCCGCTAAGCTCAACAGCACGACAATATCGATCAAAGAATACAACTCATCTTTCATGGAAGATGATGCCTTAGCTGAAACCAACTATGAAAAAAGCACGTACCAGCCAATTGAAGACAGCGATATTGCCAAATACGATATCCTCAACGTTCTTGCCAACGAAGAAGGTCTAGAAGGCTTCTATGTAGTCAACACTACTGAATTCGAGGATGCAGGGTTAACCCAGCCGAAGGATCAAGACTCCTCCTTTGCAGGCAAAATGGCTAACAAGCACTTTGTTACCTATATCGATGAAGACGCCAGCAAAGATCAGCAACCTTGGGGCCTGCCTGACTTTTTTGCCAACGGTGACTTTGCACTTGCCCAACTAGGCAAGTATCAAGCGACGTTTGTATCAGAACTGTCGGGTTTATCTAAAGATGCCATTCATTACATTCTAGAAGATAACGGTATAGCGGAAGGTAATGAGAACATTACCCGATGCGATGATTTTAGTATCTCAAGAACCTTCGATTTTACACGCGCTTCAAAAGAGGTGATCACGGTTAAGTCGAAAAAAATCGAGACCATTAAGTTCTATATTCGCGACCGAATTACAGGTATGTGTACTGAAGAAAATGGACAAACAAATTATCTATCAGAGATTAAAAACGGCGATCCAGTCGGCCTTGAAGTGTGGGTGAACCCTGCCCTAGGGATTGTAAAAGGCATTGAGAAAAATGACTCCAAAAAAGAAGCATACCTCATCGAGCTTGTTGATTTCTCGCTAAAACAATAAGCCAGGCACATCCGACGCCAACCCAAGCTTTGCAAAAAGCTTGGGTATCTTTGTTCGCTTTCTATTTTGAATTCAACTACGGGAATGCCGCTTCTTCCTTAACTTATATAAGGTTAAAATCAGCAACGCACTGACGACAACAGAAAGCACAACAAACCCATAGATCAATAGATTGGTACTCTTCATCCACCGTAATAAATGAACGGCACCAAAGAAGAAAAGAAAATAGCCACCGATCACGGTGAACAACTTGTAAAAATCGACCTCACTGACTTTCCTAAGCATCACTGATCGCTCCTATTGCTATATCCAAGCAACCTTATGAAACAGCGTTATTTGGAATACGTTACAAGTATGGTGCGTCCTGCCGGTTTTGCCTCTACCTTGAGGTAACTTGGGTATATAATTACTTTATATTTAATTAGTTAAGTTTGCAGTGACAGGTGCCCATCAGATACAAAATCGAACAAATACTAACCAACACACATAGTGTTACATGGATGCTTTTACATTTCATGCTATGTGGTCAGGCTCGCAGCTTTCACCTCTGAGTTTACCTATACTCATCAATAAGATAGCGATTTAAGCTCTTACAAAAGGAACTCTAATGGATAAGGTCTACGATTACATCATTGTCGGTGGTGGTATCGTCGGTATATCAACGGCTTGGCAATTGAAGCAACGCCGTCCAGATGCATCAGTCATTGTTATCGAGAAAGAAGCATCGTTGGCTATGCATCAAACCGGGCATAACAGCGGTGTTATCCATGCAGGGGTTTACTATGCGCCGGGAAGCTTGAAGGCAACACTCTGCAAAGCGGGAGAAAAAGCGACCAAAGCCTTTTGTAATGAGCATCAAATCCCTTTCGAGCAATGTGGCAAGCTGCTAGTCGCAACCAATAATACCGAATTAGAGAGAATGCAGGCCCTATATAAGCGCTGCTTGGAAAATAGCATTGATGTGAAGCTCCTAAGCCAAGAGCAATTGCGCCAACAGGAGCCCAATATTACAGGGCTTGGGGCATTTTTGGTGACTGCTACAGGCATAGTCGATTACAAATTAATCACGAATAAAATGGCAGAGCTATTCGTCACACTCGGCGGCGAAATTAGCAAGCGAGCCGAAGTCAAAGCGATTGAAGAAAAACCAGATAGCGTTGTGGTTAAGTGTAAGAGTGATGGCCAGCCTTTTCAATTAAAGGGTAAGTTCTTAATAAGCTGCGCTGGCTTGATGGCTGACAGGCTCACCCGAATGATGAATATCAATACTGATTTTCGGATCATTCCCTACCGCGGGGAATATTACCGTTTAGCACCACAGCACAACCAGATCGTAAACCATTTGATTTACCCGATTCCTGATCCTGAACTGCCTTTCCTCGGTGTTCACCTTACCCGGATGATTGATGGTACCGTGACCGTTGGCCCAAACGCTGTCCAGGGCTGGAAACGAGAGGGATACAATAGAATCAACTTCAGCGCCAAAGACACTGCCGAGATGCTCTCTTTCAAAGGTTTTTGGAAGGTAACGGCTAATAACCTCAAGGCGGGGTTAGCTGAAACCAAAAACTCATGGTGGAAACCGGGTTACCTAAAGCTGGTCAACAAATACTGCCCGCAATTAACAACCGCTGATTTGCAGCCCTACCCTGCAGGGATCCGTGCTCAAGCGGTGCTTATTGATGGCACCTTAGTCCATGACTTCCTGTTTGCAGAAAGTCCGCTCAGCCTGCATGTTTGTAATGCACCATCTCCAGCCGCCACTTCTGCGATGCCAATTGGTCAATACATTTGCGATAAAGTATTGAACCTATAACGTATGGTGGCGTTTAGACCTTTGGCGGTAAAGGCTTAATGCCAAGTCTTTGTCATACTCTCGCTTAGATTGGTAGCCCAAAACCTGCCATGAGTATCCTGCTTGGTAGCTACAGACAACCCTTGCCAGGCAGTCACGGCGGGTTTCAATAATCAGTTTATTAATCATTTTTATAAGCTTTTTCATTGTTTTGGCTCCTCGTATGGCTTGCCTCAACAATACGCTTCAGGGAAGGGCTGACTTATCCAAAGTTATCAACTATTAGTACTATCCCTTCAAAGCATTCACTTTAGGTATTATTCCAGTACTATATTGATAAAAATTGGTACTTTTCCTTAATACTCGGATTGGCTTTCAATGCAACAAGCAACTATCGAAAGAGTCATGCAGCGCCAAGGCTATTCATGGCGTTATCGCAAGATAGAAGAACCACACAAGCACTACGAGTGGCACTTCCATCAAGAGTATGAGTTAGCGATTCATCGCCACTTTCGCGGTAAGGCCAGTATTGGTCATTACGAGGGGGAGTTTGGCGATAACAATATGGTTCTAATTGGTCCAGGCCTGCCGCACCGCTTTACCTCAACAGAGACGCAAGACAACCAGCTTTGTGAGACCCATATCATTTGGTTCAAGAAAGAATGGATTGCCAATATGATGTTTAGCTGCGTGGAAATAAGGAAGATCGATTCTTTGCTCAAGCGAGCCGAAAAAGGGGTCGAGTTCTCTGGCAGCGCTTGCCAAAATGTTCTTAAGTTATTGGAAGGTGTGACAAGCCATACCCCAATGGCCCAGCTCGGTATCCTGCTTCAGGTGCTCAGCACTTTGATAGCGGATAAAGAGAGCCGTACCCTGCTCTCTTATGCCCCACAAAAACAACCTGATGGCTCACACAAAGAAAACGTAGCCGAGAAAGCTAATCAAGAAAAAATCGAGAAGGTATGCCAGTACCTCGAAGAGCACTTCAGCCAAATGGTGACCCTCGCTGATCTCGCCGCGCACATGAATACCAGCGAGAGCAGTATTCACCGGCTGTTTTCCGTCCATTTTAAAGAAAGCTTTAGCCAGTATTTGAAAAAGTTACGCTTGAACCATGCAGCGGAGTTACTGCAGACCACCAGCCAACCTATCGGCCTGATTGCCGAAAGCGTAGGCTATCGCAATCAGGTCAACTTCAACCGCCAGTTTAAAGACTACAAACAGATGACACCACGCCAGTACCGCAACAATTATAAAATCAATGCAGCGGTCTGACTGGCATAGATATCCACGGGTTCAATTGATTACTGTGGATTACTGTGGCTAATAACAGTTTTGTACCCCGTTTCGGCACAACCCACAAAGTCCACAAAGTTGTGGATACTGTCGAGGGCATCTTCTGAGTGATGAGAGACATATAACAACTGGCTGAGGTTGTTGTTGGCAATCATCTCCAACGCATTTTTAACCAACTGGCGGTTGAGGAAGTCTAGCCCTTGATATGGCTCATCAAGAATAAGGATCTTCGGCCGCTTAATAAGCGCGCGGGCCACCAACAGCAACCGTTGTTGGCCATATTCCAACTGTTTGAAAGATGTCGAAGCAAGATGTTCCATATGCAGTAGCTTCAGCCAGTCTCTGGCCTGCTTGATTTCATCAATGCTTGGCTGCTGGTATAGGCCGATAGAGTCATAGAAGCCTGATAGAATGGTATCCAATGCCGAACACGACACACGGTATTGCAGATGGAGAGCCGAAGACACCATGCCGATATGTTGTTTTATCTCCCAAATGCTCTCGCCGCTACCCCGCTTGATACCGAAAATATCAATATCATTGCTGTACCACTGTGGGTGATCGCCAAAGATCAAGCCGAGCAATGTACTCTTGCCACACCCGTTCGGCCCTCTGACCTGCCAGTGCTGACGATTATTGATTTGCCAATTGACATCATCAAAGATCAACTTATCGGTATACTCAACTTTGCCATTGCGTATAGCCACTAAGGGATCGGGCATGTCGGTTTGATGCTGATACTGTTGGATCAACGCTAGCATGGCTTCGCTACGTTCCGCCGATTGCGCTCGGAGGTGGGCAAGCAGGGGTAAAGACTCCCACTCTTTGCGTGAATAACTCCCTGTCAGTTTCTCCTCATTAAAAACACCAATGTGGGTAATACTGTCTGGCAACGCCTGTTCACGCGATGTGATCAGAATAACTTGGACATCATTTTGTAGCTGATCGATCAGCGTAATAAGTTGGGCTTGATGGGAAATATCTAAGCCAGCGAGCGGATCATCTAAGATCAACAGATCTGGTTGTTCGGCCAGCGCTCTGGCCAACATGACGCGGCGAATCTCGCCCGTAGACAGATTTCGGAATCCGCGGTATCTCAGGCTCTGAAGATCAAACAGCGTAATGAGCTCTTCAGCATATTCTGAGCTTTGACAGCATGCGACAACTAACTGTTCGACACTTGTCCCTTTATCCAATCTGTCGAGAAAATCCGTATCATCCTTCGCCAGTTCTTCCTCTAGTAATGCTTGTTGCTCAGCAAGAGAGACCAGGCTGATTTTCTCAGGCAGACCAGATAACTCGCCGTCGAGTTCCACTTCTTCCTTCGGCTTATTATTTTGTTGTTCTTTGTCGTTAGTTAAGAGCTGGGCGAACACTGAACCTGCATCACCTTTGGCGCAGAAGAAAGCCCAGTGCTGTTCTGGCTGAATATCCAACTTGGGAATGGATAAGCGGATGACCGGCTTAGGGATATTCGGTCGGCTGCTATAAAGTTTGATTTGGTGTAGCTGGATAGACATTGGCTCCCTTCCATGCAAGGCCGTTGGGTAATAACAGATACCTTACATGGAACACGTGAAGCCAATCAAATAATGTAACTGTGGCGAGCAAGCTTTAGGCTTTAGGGAAAGCCATGGTGATAGCGCCGGTATAGCAAGCCGTTCGGCACTGACCACACCCGTCACAAGATTCAGCATTAACGGCTGGAACCTGTCCCTGCTCAATAGTAATTGCTTCGTGTGGGCATTGCTCTGCACACAGTTCACAATACCCTGATAACCTGTTTGCACAGCGGGTGGTGAACTCGGGCCGTACACCTATATCGGTTACCTCAGATGAAAGCGCCTGGGTTGGGCACGCTTTCTGGCACTCACCACACTGGCTGCAATCATTGTACTCAAGGTTTAACTGCGGTAACCCCTCCGGGCGTTCAATCACCTGTTGAGGACAAGCCTTTTCACAGGCATCACATGACTGGCAGACTTGAAGAAACAGCGCCTCTTCAATCGCACCGGGCGGACGAGGCACCGTGCGAACGATAGTCGGGGCTTGCGCCTCTTTTTTTACGCGGTTTGCCCCGGAGAATAACCCGCGCAGTAAACCACGTCGGCTTACCGTGTAATGCTCCATGCAAGCTTTGTAATATCGTTCGTCACGTTCAATCATTAGAAGTAAACCTTTTTCTCCACGGCTGTTACCGCAAGCTCTTCGCCGATAAAGGCCAGCCATTGCGCTGCCATCGCACCAAGCAACTGATAAGACTGAGTGTTGGCGTTTTTCTGCATGAGCTCTAGGTATCTTGGTGCCCATGGTAGTAAGTGAACGGATAACAGAGCCTTAATCGCTTCGTTATCTTCGGCCTCTGCCAGTTTTGACATTGCCATTAGCATCAAACCGAACTGATCTTCAGGCTCGCGCATGCCCGTATCTAGCGACATCTCCTTATCGGCTAGGAAGCGACGGTAGGCAACGGTGGTTTCCCCGAAGATCACCTGCTCTTTATCTAGGTAAACCGAGCCCCATGGTGGCGCAGGCATCACTTCGCAGCCTTCAAACAGTTGCTGGAAGTCCATTGCAAGATCATCAGCCCCATCCGCTTCAACAGCTTTAAGCAATTCTGCAAACGGAGAGTCCTCTTGATCTTCACTATCAGCAATCATCTGACAGACCTGTCGGTTCGTTTCGTGGGTCAGTGGATAATAAAAAAAACTACCCAGAATACGAGCGATTGTTGAAATGTGCTCCATGGTCACATCCGCCTCCAAAAATATGTAATATCATGCAATAAGTTTTCATGATGCCAGTGGAATAACAGCTAAATTAGGTTATTCATTAACATTTTCCTAAGCACGATAGCCGATAACTAACACGGAAAACATGCTTTAGGACAATATTTACCGCTTTAACCTGTTGATAGTGAATAATAATCACTATCAATACCCTAAATTTAGAAATATTCTGTTACACGTATTAACCCCTACGCTCACATTGTTACAGATACATAAATATTCAAAATTATTCCCCGCCATTTATTGATCGACGGCAAAGTTAAACGCTAAAGCAGACGGAAAATGCGTGTCAGAAACCTACCAATTAAGTGTAGGACTGTTAGTCAATACCGAGAATGTCGTGTCATGAAATCACAACTCAAAAAGCTATTGGCACCTAAATTCACCCGCCGAGACTTTGTTAAGTCAAGCTCGGCCCTAGGTGGATTAGCTGCAGTTGCAGGCAGTGTTTCCCTGCCATTTAAATCAAGTAAAGTCGAAGCCGCTACAACAACCGACGAAAAAGTTGTTTGGAGCGCGTGTACCGTTAACTGTGGTAGCCGTTGCCCGCTGCGCATGCATGTATCCGACGGTGAAATCAAATGGGTTGAGACCGATAACACCGGTGATGACCAATACGGCAATCACCAAATCCGTGCTTGTCTACGTGGCCGCTCTATGCGACGCCGCGTCTACAACCCTGACCGCTTGAAGTACCCAATGAAGCGTGTCGGCAAGCGTGGTGAAGGTAAGTTCAAGCGCATCAGCTGGGATGAAGCCTTTGACGAGATCACCAACAACCTTAACCGTATCCGCAAAGACTACGGTAGCGAAGCGGTATACCTGAACTACGGTACAGGTACCCTTGGCGGCACAGTCACCAAATCATGGCCACCAGGTGCTACGCTAATTGCGCGCCTTATGAACCTGAGCGGCGGCTACCTAAACCACTACGGTGACTACTCAACCGCACAGATTGCTGCTGGTATGCCTTATACCTACGGTAACGGTGCCAATAACTCATTCTCCGATGTTGAAAACACCAAGCTGATCGTTCAGTTCGGTAACAACCCTGCCGAAACCCGCATGTCAGGCGGCGGCCAGATCCACCATTTGATGGAAGGTAAAGCACGCTCTAACGCCAAGATGATCGTTATCGATCCTCGCTACACGGATACTGCCGGAGGCCGTGAAGATCAGTGGGTTCCAATCCGTCCAGGTACGGATGCAGCACTTGTTGCGGGTATGGCCCACGTAATGATCAGCGAGAACTTAGTTGATCAGCCTTTTCTAGACAAATACTGTGTCGGTTACGACGAGAAGACACTACCTGCTTCTGCCCCTGCCAACTCAGACTACAAGTCATACATTCTTGGCCGTGGCGAAGACCAGACCGAGAAATCACCAGCTTGGGCGGCAGACATTACTGGTATCCCAGCAGATATCATCATCAAGCTTGCACGTGAAATTGGTTCAACCAAGCCATGTGCCATCTTCCAGGGTTGGGGCCCACAGCGTCACGCTAACGGTGAGTTGGCGGCACGTTCAATTGCGATGCTGGCAATCCTAACCGGTAACGTCGGCGTAAGCGGTGGTGGTACAGGTACTCGTGAAGGTAACCAGGCAATTCCATTTGTTCGCTTCCCTATCCCAGAGAACCCGGTGAAAACCGCTATCTCTATGTTCCTATGGACAGATGCCATTACCCGTGCAACCGAGATGACAGCAAAAGCTGACGGTGTTCGCGGTAAAGACAAGCTTGACGTGCCAATCAAGTTCATCTGGAACTACGCAGGCAACTGCCTGATCAACCAGCACTCAGACATCAACCGTACCCATGAGATCCTGCAAGACGACAAAGCGTGTGAAATGATTGTGGTGGTTGATAACCACATGACCTCATCGGCTAAGTACGCCGACATTGTTCTGCCAGATCTAACAACATCTGAACAATCAGATTTCTGTATGGATGGCGCAGCAGCCAACATGCCTTACTTCATCTTTGCTAGCCAAGCGATTGAGCCAGTATTTGAAGCCCGCAGCATTTACGATATCTGTACTGAGCTTGCCAAGCGCCTTGGTATTGAAAAAGAGTTCACTGAAGGCCGTGATCAGGAAGGTTGGCTACGCCACCTATACGCGCAGACGCGTGAGCTTGACCCTACACTGCCAAGCTTTGATGCAATGCGTGAGCAAGGTATCTACAAGCGCAAGGCTGAGCACTTTATTGCCCACGAAGACTTCCGCAAAGATCCTGAAAACAACCCATTGGCTACGCCGTCGGGCAAAATCGAGATCTACTCTGAGCGTCTTGCCGACATTGCGGCTGAATGGGAACTGCCTGAAGGCGATGTGATCCACCCACTTCCGGTATACGCTTCAACCTTCAACGGTTGGGACGATCCTAAGCGTAAGGATTACCCGCTACAGCTTACTGGTTTCCACTACAAGTCTCGTACCCACTCGACTTACGGTAACGTTGAGCAGCTAAAAGAAGCTGCGCCACAGCAGATGTGGATGAGCCCGATGGATGCAGATCAGCGCGGCATCAAGAATGATGACCAAATCCGTATCTTCAACGAGCACGGTGAAATTCACCTTACAGCCAAAGTAACCCCTCGCATGATGCCGGGTGTAGTTGCGCTGGGTGAAGGTGCATGGTACGCACCGGACAAGAAAGGTGTTGACCACGGCGGTAGCATTAACGTACTGACTACCCAGCGTCCTAGCCCGCTGGCAAAAGGTAACCCGCAACACACCAACCTAGTCGACGTGCAACTGCTGAAAAAAGCATAAGGTTTAAACCATGAAACAATACGGTTTTTATATCGATTCAAGCAAATGCACCGGCTGTAAGACCTGTCAGCTGTCGTGCAAAGATAACAAGGACTCAGACATCGGCGTTAACTACCGCCGCGTTTATGAGTACACCGGTGGTAACTGGGTAAAAGAAGGCGAAACTTTCCGTCAGGACGTATTCTCCTACTACCTATCTATTGCCTGTAACCACTGTGATGAGCCAGCCTGTGCCAAGGTTTGTCCGTCTGGTGCAATGCACAAGCGTAAAGAAGACGGCCTGGTTATCGTTGATACCGATACTTGTATCGGCTGTCAGTACTGCTCAATGGCCTGTCCTTACGGCGCGCCTCAGTACAATGCAGAAAAAGGTCACATGACCAAGTGTGATGGCTGTTACGAGCGTGTTGGCCAGGGCCTTGAGCCAATCTGTGTCGGCTCTTGCCCACTGCGTGCACTTGAGTTTGGTCCAATTGATGAGCTACGTGCAAAATACGGCACCAACGCCGATGTTGCACCGCTACCTTCGTCGCTGAAGACCAAACCAAATCTAGTCATCAAAGCAAACCGCCATGCGCGCCCAACAGGCGATCGCACCGGTTTCCTAGCAAACCCTAAGGAGGTATAAGATGGCTTGGCATGAGTGGCCTCTGATCCTATTTACAGTATTGGCGCAAACTGCTGTTGGTGCTTTCATCCTGCTAGGTGCAGTGATCCTGAGCGGCAAGTTGTGTATTGGCGTGAACGATCGTGTTCACAAAGCTATGTTCTTTATCTGGGTAATCATGGGGCTGGGCTTTATGGCTTCAACCATGCACCTAGGTAGCCCGCTGCGTGCATTCAATGCACTGAACAATGTGGGCAGCTCTTGGCTTTCTAACGAGATCTTCACCGGTAGTGCCTTCTTTGGCCTAGGTGGTGTTTACTGGTTGCTTGAAATGCTGGACAAAGGCAGCGAGAAAATCCGTAAAGCCCTGCTTGTTGCTGGTATGGTTGTTGGCCTGAGCTTTATGTTCTCAATGACCAAGCTGTACCTACTGGACACAGTACCGACTTGGAACACGATTTACACACCTATTGCTTTCCTGAGCACTATGGTTATCTCTGGCCTTATCTTTGGTCACCTGCTACTAACAGGTGCCCAGCATAAGATGGCGGGTCTTGACCGAGTATTGCCACACGTTGGCGCAGTCGCTGTTGTCGTTAGCTTGGTTGCTCTAGTTAGCCAGCTGATTGGCCTTGCTGAAATCCAAACCTCTGTCATTACAGCAGCGGAACTGATCCCGAACATGGCGCAGCTGCAGATCATCCGTATTGGTCTTCTGCTAGCCGCATTGGCGGTATGGTTTATCCCTAACCTGATGAACAGCCGCCCTGCAATGCCAGTTATGGGCGTGAGCTTTGCGCTGGTACTACTTTCAGAGCTCGTTGGTCGTGGCGTTTTCTATGGCCTGCACATGACCGTCGGTCTGTAATCACTGATTGATCGCCAATAAACAAAAATAGACAAAAGGGAGAAATGGCTGGTGCCGTTTCTCCCTTTTTTGCATCTTGTTTGCATTACGTATGCAGTCTGCCTATCAGGCTGCACATTTAGCGATTAAGGAATGTAGACTAGCAACTCAAGCAGATCATCCCAATTCCCTGCCAAAAACCAAGTCGCAAAAAAACACACCGAGTCCGAACTTCAGGCATAGAAGAAGCATCCCTATCTTCGTCTTCACAGAATCAAAGTTAGTTATCGTCATCTTAAAACCACCAAACCATAAATTTGATAAACCAAAGCAAAATAAGAATAAATATCATTACATAAAGCGCTGATATGTAAGACGTAATTCACACTCTACATTTTTGTATGATGAATATCACACTCCGATATATTTTATGCCGACATCGCATTTATATGCGCCGTTTATTGATAGAAAACAAAGCTAGCTATACCCACCCAGACGATTATCTCAATAGAACCCTACCCCTAAAGTAGTGTGAATAACGAAAATCAAGAGAATGTCGTGCTATGAAAAAAAAGCTCAAACAGCTCCTGTCTCCTAACTTCAGCCGCCGTGATTTCATGAAATCCACGTCTGCGGTAGGTGGGTTAGCAGCCGTTGCCGGTAGTATCTCCCTACCCTTTAAATCATCCCCAGTTGCTGCGGCAACGACACCTTCCGAAGAAAAAGTTGTCTGGAGCGCCTGTACCGTAAACTGCGGTAGCCGTTGCCCGCTTCGCATGCACGTTGCCGACGGTGAGATCAAATGGGTCGAAACCGACAATACCGGCGATGACGAATACGGTAACCACCAGGTTCGCGCCTGCTTACGAGGCCGCTCAATGCGCCGCCGGGTATACAATCCTGACCGCCTGAAATACCCAATGAAACGGGTTGGCAAACGTGGTGAAGGCAAATTCAAGCGTATCAGCTGGGAAGAAGCCTACGATGAAATCGCCAACAACCTTACCCGTATCCGCAAAGACTATGGTAGCGAAGCCGTATACCTAAACTACGGTACCGGTACGCTAGGTGGCACGGTCACCAAATCTTGGCCACCGGGCGGTACCCTGATAGCCCGCCTGATGAACCTGTCTGGCGGCTACCTAAATCACTACGGTGACTACTCAACCGCGCAGATCGCAGCTGGCCTGAACTACACCTATGGTGGATGGGCAAGCAACAACAGCTTCTCTGATTTGGAAAATACCAAGCTTATTGTCCAGTTTGGTAATAACCCGGCTGAAACCCGTATGTCTGGCGGTGGCTTGATCCACCACTTGATGGAGAGCAAAGCGCGATCAAATGCCAAGATGATCATGATTGATCCGCGCTATAACGACACCGCAGGTGGTCGCGAAGATCAGTGGATCCCAATCCGACCAGGTACTGACACTGCATTGGTTGCCGCCATAGCCCATGTATTGATCACCGAAAACATGGTCGACCAACCATTCTTGGACAAATACTGTGTCGGTTACGATGAAAAAACACTGCCAGCCTCTGCCCCTGCCAACTCTGACTACAAGTCATACATTCTTGGCAAAGGCGAAGATGGCATAGAAAAAACACCAGCATGGGCATCGCCGATCACGGGTATTCCTGTCGATATCATCGTCAAACTGGCTCGCGAAATTGGCCAAGCCAAACCATGTGCCATCTTCCAAGGCTGGGGGCTACAGCGTACTGCCAACGGTGAAATCGCTTCCCGTGCAATTGCTATGCTGGCACTGCTCACTGGTAACCTCGGGATCAACGGTGGTGGCTCGGGTGCACGTGAATCTGACTACAATATCCCGTTTGTTCGCTTTCCTATTCCAGAAAACCCAGTCAAAACCTCTATCTCTATGTTCCTATGGACCGACGCGATTATACGCGGGCCAGAGATGACAGCCACCAAAGACGGCGTCCGGGGCAAAGACAAACTCGATGTACCAATCAAGTTCATCTGGAACTATGCAGGCAACTGCCTGATCAACCAGCATTCAGACATCAACCGTACCCATGAGATCCTCCAGGACGACAAAGCCTGTGAAATGATCGTGGTAATTGATAACCACATGACCTCATCAGCCAAGTATGCAGATATTTTGCTGCCAGATTTGACTACCTCCGAGCAAGCCGACTTCTGTATGGATACCAAGGCAGCCAACATGCCTTACTTCATCTATGCCGACAAAGCCATTGAACCTCAATTCGAAGCGCGCGGCATTTATGAAATGTGTACTGAAATCGCCAAGCGCTTGGGTATAGAGAAAGAATTCACCGAAGGTCGCGATCAGCAGGGCTGGTTGGAACACCTCTACAAGCTAACCAGAGCGAACGATCCATCATTGCCTGATTTCGAAACCGTCAGGAAACAAGGCATTGTGAAGCGCCGCGATCCAAACGGCCACTTCGTGGCTTACAAGGCCTTTAGGGATAACCCAGAGCAGAACCCGCTTTCTACGCCATCGGGCAAAGTGGAAATCTATTCTGAGCGCTTGGCCAACATTGCTAAGGAATGGGAACTACCAGAAGGTGATGTTATCCACCCATTACCTGTCTATGTATCGACAGCTGAAGGCTGGGATGATCCGAACCGCAGTAAGTATCCACTTCAGCTAACAGGCTTCCACTATAAGGCACGCTGTCACTCGACCTATGGCAATGTCGACATCATTAAAGAAGCCGCACCGCAAGAGATGTGGATGAACCCAGTAGATGCCGAGCAACGAGGCGTCAAGAACGGCGATCTTATCCGTATCTTCAACGACCGTGGTGAAGTGCACATTAATGCCAAAGTCACCCCACGTATGATGCCGGGTGTTGTAGCCCTTGGTGAAGGTGCTTGGTACGCCCCTGACGGTCAAAAGGTAGACCACGGCGGCTGTATCAATGTATTGACCACCCAGCGCCCTAGCCCGCTGGCGAAAGGCAACCCGCAACACACCAACTTGGTGGAAGTACAACTGGTGAATAAGGCATAAGGTGTAAACCATGAAACAATACGGTTTTTATATTGATTCAAGCAAATGCACCGGCTGTAAAACCTGTCAGCTGTCGTGCAAAGACAACAAAGATCTGGATGTTGGCGTCAACTACCGTCGCGTCTATGAATATACCGGCGGTAACTGGATTAAAGAAGGCGAAACCTTCCGTCAGGATGTGTTCTCCTACTACTTATCAATCGCCTGTAACCACTGTGATGAGCCAGCCTGTGCCAAAGTTTGCCCATCGGGTGCCATGCACAAACGCAAAGAAGATGGCTTGGTCATAGTCAGCGAAGATGTATGTATTGGCTGTCGCTACTGCGAAATGGCCTGCCCTTACGGCGCGCCGCAATACGATGCCGATAAAGGCCATATGACCAAATGTGACGGCTGTTACGAACGTGTCGGCCAGGGTCTTGAGCCCATCTGTGTCGGCTCTTGCCCGCTGCGTGCATTGGAGTTCGGTCCAATCGATGAACTGCGCAAGAAATACGGCACCAACGCCGATGTCGCGCCATTGCCTTCGTCGCTGAAAACCAAACCAAACATTGTCATTAAACCAAATCGTCATGCCCGCCCAACCGGCGATCGCAGCGGTTTCCTAGCAAACCCTAAGGAGGTATAAGATGGCTTGGCATGAATGGCCCCTGATCCTATTTACCGTGCTGGCACAAACCGCCGTTGGCGCCTACTTGCTGCTCGGTGGCGTGATCTTGAAAGGCAATCTTTGTGTGGGCGTTAACGACCGCCTGCATAAGGCGATGTTCTTCCTGTGGGTATTAATGGGACTGGGTTTTGCAGCTTCTACTATGCACCTAGGTAGCCCACTGCGTGCTTTTAACGCATTCAATCAGGTGGGTAGCTCTTGGCTATCCAATGAAATCTTCACTGGCAGCGTATTCTTTGCCCTTGGTGGTGGTTACTGGTTGTTGGAGATGCTAGACAAAGGCAACGAAGCGCTGCGCAAGCTGCTGCTTGCTGCCGGTATGCTGGTGGGTATCGCCTTTATGTACTCCATGATCAAACTGTACCTGCTTGATACGGTACCGACTTGGAATACTGTTTATACCCCGATTGCGTTTGTGATGACCATGCTGACATCTGGCCTAATCTTTGGTCATTTGTTGCTTACAGGCTCACAGCACAAGATGGCAACCCTAGATCGCACCTTGCCATTTGTTGGCTCTTTGACGGTAGCCATTAGCCTGACTGCCTTGGTCAGCCAGCTTATCGGCCTGGGTGATATTCAAACTTCGGTGACCACCGCATCTGAGCTTATTCCTAACATGGCTCAATTGCAGGTGATCCGAGTCGGTCTATTGCTTGGCGCACTCGCAGTGTGGTTTATCCCTAACCTGATGAACAGCCGCCCGGGTGTACCTGTGATGGTGTTGAGCTTTGCTTTGGTGCTGCTATCAGAATTGGTTGGTCGCGGTGTCTTCTACGGCCTACACATGACAGTGGGTATTTAATACCTCATTATAAATGAGCATAGAAAACGGGGGCCTTTAAAAGGCCCCCGTTTATTTTTGGCTCTAATCAATGGTTAGAAGTTAGCAGTCATACCCAAGTACCAGCTGCGAGGCTCAATAGAGTAGCCGCGCTGTGTCACTTCGAGCTCATCAAACTGTTCATCGGTGATGTTGCGTACGCCCGCACGCAGACGCCAGTCACTGTTGATAAGGTAGTTCATACCCAGGTCAGCAGTCGTGAAGCTTGGACGGAATAAATCACTACCAGAATCAATCAGGGCTTCACCCGTGTAGTTAACGCGTAGGAAAGTATCAATCCATTCAGTGGCATACCATGTCATACGCACGTTTGCTTGATGGTCTGGACGATCTTCAAGAGCTTTACCCGTGGTTTTATCTTCAGTATCTAGATACGTATAAGCACCATTTAGCTTAATTGACTCAGTCACATCATAGTGCGCAGTAAGCTCTAGGCCCTGTGTCATGGCTTTATTGATATTCTTATAGGTGTAAATATCACGCCCATCAGGTGAGATACCAACTGCATTGTCACGGTCTTGATCAATCAGGTTTTTGATATCATTACGGAATAAGCCGGCTTCGATACTCCATAAAGTCTCGTTGTAAATGGCAGAGACTTCATAGCTGACGCTCGTTTCTGGATCAAGATCTGGGTTACCAACAACCTGGCAGTCACCTTTACAGCTGTTAATGATGTTTTCTTCTGAAGTTTGCAGCAGCGTCGGCGCATTAAATGCCGAGCCCACACCACCTTTCAGTGTCAGTTTATCCGTTACGGTGTTCACCAAGTAAGCACGTGGGCTCCAGTGGCTACCGTATGATTCGTGGAAGTCGAGGCGCGTACCGTAAGTAAGGGTATAGGCATCGTTGATATCCCACTGATCCTGTACAAACAAAGCTTGTTCATGAACATCAGCCTTGCCGGTTTCAGTCAGGCTCTCTGGGTTCTTAAGCTCCGAGTAACTCCACTCACCACCGAAGGTCAATGTATGGTTGCCAACATAAGTCGTACCGTGACCATAGACTTGCTGGTTGGTTTCATCAATATCAGAGACACCCGTGTCAATTTCCGCTGCATCAACACTTGATACTGCATCACGGTTATAGCGAAGTTGTGCTTCACCCCAGTCAAACATACCGTTGTACGTTAGTGCCTGCATATCGCGCTTTACACGTGAGTCGGAGTCAGTAAGGCCGACTGTTGACTCAATCATACCGTCACGTTCATCATCGGTATAAGAAAAGTCAAAAGCGATATCATGCATATCATTGATATACCAAAGAAGATTACCGCTTACCGCAAGGGTTTCACGCTCTTCAAGCGTAGTCGCTTGTGAACGGTCATATTCACCATTAGAGCCTTCTGCCAGACCAGAGAAAGCACTATAAGCATCACGCGCTGTTTGGCTTACAGAAAACGACATATACAATTCGTCATCAATCAAGGCACCAGAAGTATTGAAACCCGCCGAGTACTCACCACCGTTGTCATCATCACGGTAGCTATAGTCGCCACTGATTTGCGAATTCCATTCATTGGTTGGCTTTTTGGTGATCACGTTGATCACGCCACCCAACGCTTCTGAGCCATATAGTGCCGACATAGGACCACGGATCACTTCTATTCGTTCGATGCTCTCTTTCGGAATTGCTGATAAATCAAAGTCGTTACCGCGGAAAATCGCATTAGAAGAACTTAGTTTACGGCCATCTACCAAAATCATGGTGAATTTCGGGCTCAAGCCACGGATGGAAATCATCTCACGCCCTGCACGGCCACCGTCCATTTGGTTTTCTACACCAGCAATATCTTTGACCAAGTCATTCAGCGCAAGGCTCGGCTCTGACAAAATATCTTCTTCTGTCACCACTGCAATTGACGCCGGAGCTTTTGCCAATGTGGTCTCAGTACGTGTTGCCGTAACAACCATCTGCTCATCTGTTTGATCTTCATGAAGGTCGAAGTCTGCGTAAACTGGAACAGAGAAAAACACAGAAGCAACAGCAAGTGCCAAAGGCTTACGAATGAAAGAGGTGCTGGTATACATAAACGTCCCTATATAGAACTATAAAGCCAAACATAATGATAATGATTCGCATTAGACACATTATTCATAAAAATGGCAATACAAGTTCCATTCGGGTTTTGAATTATGATTATTCAATATTTAGATAATATCAGCAGTGTTAATTCACTTTTTAGCTAGTATGCAGTTGCTTGATGATATCTCTTACCCACATACAAAGCTCATCATTGTGGTATCGCTTATGCCAATACAAATAGACATCTTGATAAGGCGATCTCAACCCTTCCGGCACAGGGCGAGCCACTAAATTGCGGTTAATGCAGGCTTCTTCGGCAAATGGCGTTGGCAGGTGGAAGATCACATCTGAGTGCTCCGCCATTGCCGGGGCAACGTTGAAATTGGTCAGCATTAACGGCGTAGAAACTGGTTTGTTCCTGTCCGACAAACCAAGATCCCTAAAGCGCTGTTCTATCGATAGGTTACGATCACCATGCAATGAAATTTGGCCGAACTGGCATGCAGCCAGTTTTTCAGGGGTGAGCTCCTGCTGTGCCATTGGGTGGTCGGCACTCATCAGCAGCCTGTAATCACGAGATGCTATGAAGCTACGATAAATATTCTGTTCAGAAGACGGTGGTTGCTGTGTCGATAAGACGAAATGCACGTCACCTGCTATGAGCGCATCAAAATGCCGCTTAGGTACCGTATCAATCTCAAGTGTCAATAAGGGTGCATGCTCTCTGAGGTATTGAAAAACCTTGGGCATTAGCCAATTGATCTGAGGAACCAGCCCAAACATCTTCAATGATTTTTGGCAGCTCTTGGGATCAAATTCTTGGTCATGCACCAAACGATCCAAAGAAGCCAGCATAGAGCTGATTTCGGTTTTTACTGATTCAGCCTTCGGCGTCAATTCATAACCATGACTGGATCGAACCAACAAGTCATCATTGAATAGCGCCCGGCACTTTTGCAGCGAGCGGCTTACCGATGGCTGACTAATATTCAACGCTTGCGCAGTATTCGAAACATGTTTTCGCTCTAAGAGGTGCTTTAGAACGATTAGATGACTGATGTCAATTTGGCATAACTTCATAATTCAATAACAACTTTCCACTTATCTCAACGCGCTTGACCTAGCACCCTACCCATCGAAATCGTATAACTCAAAATTGAAATACATAAATATTGCATATTCAAATATTGAATAATCACTATTCAAAGTCAAAATGCCGTAGGTCAAATCAACTGTGCTACAAATAGCTCTCAGCGCTTCAGAGTGTAAATAAAAATTAATATTACTATGATTTATGCCTCTTTCATGAGTAATATCAATAAAAACCATTCTCATTTGTGATTAGATTGCACTTATCAGCTATTAATCAGCTTCAAGTTTACAAGGTTCGTTATGACTTGCTTTTCCACTGCGTTAAAATCAGCACTTCTTGTGGGTGCAATGGCTATCAATTTCCCGGCTCTTGCAGAATCAGTGACCGTTGAGCACTCATTAGGCTCGACAACCATAGAGCAAACCCCACAGCGTGTTGTGGTGGTTGGTGGTCATGGCAGCCTTGATACACTAAACCGTTTGGGCATTGAACCTGTTGGCGCCGTAACAACCATGCTGCCGGATTACCTTGCAGATTACAGTGAGAAAGCCACCCATATCGGCAGCATGAAAGAAGCCAACTTTGAGCAAATCTTCACCCTACAGCCTGACGTGATCATTGCAGAAAGCCGTATGGCTGATGCTTACCCGACCCTATCGCAAATTGCGCCGACGGTTATGCACGTCGTTGAGAACGGTAACTACTGGGAAGATACCAAGAACAACTGGCGTATGCTGGGCAAAATCTTCGACAAAGAAGCAGAAGCCGAGCAGCTGATTGAAGAAACTGAAGCCCAAATGGCTGAAGTGCGTGAGCAAGTTCAAGAGCAAGGGCTGAAAACCCTAGCGGTAATGAACAACGGTAACAACGTATCCATGTTCGGTGAAGTAAGCCGCTTCTCGGTGCTATTTGATGAATTCGGCTTCGAGCCAGCACGCACTTCTGATACGCAAAACCCTCACGGTAACCTGATTTCCTTCGAGTTCATCGCTGATGCAGCCCCTGATGTGCTATTCGTGCTCGATCGTGAAAGCGCAATTGGCCAAAGCTCTGGCAAAGCACAGCAGCTCTTCGACAATCCGCTAGTCAAAAGTACTCCAGCGTACAAGAACAACCGCATTGTGTTCCTAAACCCAAGTGCATGGTACCTGACAATCGCTGGTGTTAACGCCACTGAAGTCATGATTGATGATGCACGAAAAGCGGTAATGTCTACTCAATAACAATCTATCAGCCCGGCGGTAGCCGGGCATTATTACCATGCATAATAAAAAATTATTCTGGGCTGTAATTGCCCTGTTCCCACTTGCGGCCTTTTCGCTCTTTATTGGTGTCGCCAATATCAGCCTAGAGAGTTTTCTCGCTGGCGATGAGCATACCCTTTCCATTCTGTTCGGCAGTCGCTTACCGCGTTTACTGGCCATTTGTCTTGCTGGCGCAGGTTTGAGCGTCGCAGGTTTGATCATGCAGCAAGTCTGTCAAAACAGATTTGCCGCCCCATCGACAACCGGTACGATTGATTGTGCAATGCTGGGCTATGTGTTGGGTATTGTCTTTTTCGCCGGTGCCAACCGCTGGATCAGCCTTGGTGTTATTCTGACTTTTGCGCTGGTTGGCACGCTGGTCTTTGTTCAGTTTTTACAGCGCCTGCAGTTCAAGAATGCCGTTTTAGTTCCGCTTATCGGCATCATGTACGGCAACGTAATATCAGCAATGACCACCTTTATTGCCTATCGCTATGACTTGGTTCAAACCATGTCGGCTTGGACTGTCGCTAACTTTGCGTCAGTACTGCAAGGCAATTACGAATTCCTATACCTTGCCTTACCCGCCTGTTTGGTTGCCTACTACTTCGCCAGCCAATTCAGCGCTGCCAGTGTTGGTGAGAGCTTTGCCAAAAATATTGGCTTGGACTACCAGAAAATTGTATTTATCGGCGTTTTGATTGTCGCCATCCTGGCTTCAACAGTCGTGATGATCGTTGGTGTTATTCCGTTTCTTGGCCTAATTGTCCCTAACCTGGTCGCTATTTTTATGGGCGATAACATGCGCCGCAACCTACCTTGGACTGCCTACTGGGGTGTGGTGATGGTACTGGCCTGTGACATCCTGGGCCGCTTGATTATTTTCCCTTATGAAATGCCTATCTCGATGATTATCAGTATTTTCGGTGGAGCTATCTTCATTGCTCTCGTTCTGAAGGATAAATCCAATGCGTGATGGTGTTAAAGTTTCCCTGCTTGCGGTATTTGGGTTACTCATTACTGCCTACTTCATTGGCCAAGGCCTCAACGCCCAGAACTATCAGTTCTTCTTGTCACTCCGCCTGCCGAAGGTAATGGCTATTGTGCTGGCCGCGATTGCCATTTCAACCTCGTCGCTGGTATTCCAGACCATTACCAATAACCGGATCCTGACGCCTTCGATCCTAGGGTTCGATTCACTTTATGTGATGATCCAAGTGATTATCGTGGTGATGTTCGGCAGCATGAGCGTATGGTTTGCTGATGCCAAGGTGAACTTCCTGCTGACAACAATCACCATGAGCGGCTTCTCTATGCTGCTGTTCAGCCTGTATTTCCGCCGAGCCAACAGCAATGTCTTCACCTTACTATTGATTGGTATCATTTGCGGTAGCTTGTTCAGCAGTATTACCAGCTTCTTTACTATGATTCTGGATCCGAATGAGTTCGCCAACTTGCAAAACACCATGTTCGCCAGTTTCAATAACGTCAATGGGCAATTGGTTTACTGGTCGATTATCCCTCTTGGCATTTGCCTTGCCTTGCTGTTCTCCCTTTCCAATAAGCTTGATGTGTTCTGGTTGGGGACTGACAACGCCAAAAGTCTTGGGGTTGATACCCATAAGGTGACCATGCAGGTCATGATGGTGATCACGGTTATGGTCGCTATCTCAACGGCTCTGGTTGGCCCAGTACTGTTCTTTGGCTTGATCGTGGTGAGCTTAACCCGCCAGCTATTTCGCAGTTACCACCACCACTTCCTGATGCTGGCTGCCAGTACCATGTCGATTGTGCTGCTTGTTGGCGGCCAATGGCTCATCGAGACCGTCTTCGCTTTCGATACCACTATCAGTGTCATCATCAACTTTGTCGGTGGTAGCTACTTCCTCTTCCTTCTAATGCGCAACAAGTTTTGATTTATCATGATTAAGTTAACTGGACTCTCAAAAAAATATAACGGCAACTTGGTGGTTAGCGAGGCGAGTGCCCTGTTCCCATTAGGAGAAGTGACTTCGATTATTGGCCCTAATGGTGCCGGTAAAAGTACTCTACTTTCAATGGCTAGCCGCCTAACAGAAAGTGATGCCGGTGAAGTGCTGATTGCGGGCAAGCCGCTCTCACAGTGGGATACCCAAGAGCTATCTACTCGCTTGGCAGTATTGCGCCAGTCGAACAATATCAATATGCGCTTTACCATTCGTGAACTGGTCGCCTTTGGCCGTTTTCCACATAGCAAAGGCCGCCTAACCGATGAAGATAACCGTATTATCAATGATGCCCTCGAGCACCTGGATATCACCCATATCCAGAATAAGTTTCTTGATCAACTCAGTGGCGGCCAGCGCCAAATGGCATTCATTGCCATGGTGGTCGCGCAAGATACCGACTACATTTTCCTTGATGAACCGTTAAATAACCTGGATATCAAGCACTCGGTGGAAATCATGCAGACTATCCGCCGTCTTGCCCACAAGATGAACAAGGCCGTTGTTATCGTGATCCACGATATCAATTTTGCTTCTTGCTATTCAGATAACATCGTTGCGATGCGCAAAGGCGAAGTGATCAAAAGCGGAAAAGTCGATGAGGTCATCCAGCAGTCAATCATGGAAGATATCTACAATATCCCATTCAAGATCCAAGAAGTCGATGGCAGCCGTATCTGTATGTATTACGGTTCTTGACGCCATCAAAAATAAAGGCGGCAATTTCGCCGCCTTAGCCACTTAATCAACCTTGAGCCTCTGTTTCCGCATCCTGTTTTTTAAGTACCTTGTGACCATCTTCGGTTACACCTTGCTTCCAGTAACTGCTGAAGTAACACATTTTACGATCTACCGCTTTGTCCGAAGTAATATAGCTGCGGATAGCACGCATTTCACTGAACTCACAGGCACACCACACAGATAGACAGTCAGTATCGAGAGCAAGTGCTTTGACGCAATCAGACAGCGCGCTTTCAGCGCTGATGTTGACAACCAACTCCACGCCTTCTGGCAATGTAAGTGGCTGTACATCAGCTTCAGTCGGTACATCAAGAACAACATAACCTTTCGCGCTCTCGGGCAATAACGCCAATTTACCCTGCAATGCAGTTTGCGCTGTCATATCTGCCACCAACAAGAAACGCTCTGCTTCAACAGGCATCGCCTGAATCGGACGAGGGCCAACCAAAGAAATAGGATCACCGACTTGCGCTTTAAGCGCCCAGCGAGAGGCATAGCCACCGATATCTGGCGTCATTTCACCATCTACTTCTGCTAGCTCATGCTTAGCAATATCTATGGTTATCGTGCCATCTCCACCCTCAGATCCAGCTTGATAACCTGAAACTGTAAAGGTACGCATCATAGGTCTTTGCCCCTCAGGCAGCGCACTGATATCCGTACTGCCATCAGCAGCAAATAGGAACTTCACATATTGCCCAACACTCTCTTGAGAAAAGTGGTGGCTCCCTTCACCGCCAAGCGTCAAACGGATCATATTTGGGGTGATCAGCTCGTTTCCCACTACTGAAAGCTGTTTGGGGCTCATCTTTGGACTCATCGCCTGGGCCATGTAATACTCCACAATAAAAGTGATAATAAGATTGATTATCACTGATAAAATCAGCTTACTTCAACTTAAAATTCGCTACCATGGCATTTAATTGGCTATTGGTAACAGCAAGTTGCTCGGTACTGGCGACAGAATCATCAGCGTTGCGATTCAGCTCGTTGATCATGTCGTGAATCGCAATCATATTTTTGTTCACTTCTTCCGTAACCACACTCTGTTCATTGGCTGAAGTGGCAATCTGGGTCGTGAGATCGTTGATCTGGCTAATGGAGTTAGTCATCGATTCCAAAGAAGCCATGACGTTGGCTGTATGCTCGACCGTCTGGGCGCAACTTCCCCTTGTCGTGTCCATCGACTGCACCACGACCGACGTCGCCTTGCGAAGATCAGACAGCATGGTATCGATTTCAGACGTGCTCTGCTGCGTTCTCGCAGCAAGCGCCCTAACCTCATCAGCAACTACCGCAAAGCCCCTACCCTGCTCGCCAGCACGGGCAGCTTCAATAGCCGCATTCAAAGCTAGCAGGTTCGTCTGTTCAGCGATTTCACCAATCACATGCAATACCGCATCGATCTTCTCGAAGTCCTTGCTCATGGTTTGGATTGAAGCTGACATGCTTTCCACTTCCGTCGATAGCTGGTTCACACTACCTGAAGCGACCTTGACCACATCTTTCGACTTCTCTGCCTCGACATTCGTGGCTTGAGTAAAGTCTGCAGCACTCTTGCCGCTGTGCGCCACAGATTCCGCCGTTGCGCTCATTTCATTTATCGCAGTAACGACTTTTTCCGTTTCTTGAGTATGGCGAATGAGCAAAGACTTATTGGAATCCGCTTTGTCTTTCAGCGCCACCACCTCATGTTGAATCGCCTGGCTAGACTGCGAGACCTCCAACATCATCCTTTGTAGGTTTTCAATAAAGTGGTTAATACCATTGGCGATTTTGCCCAAGTCATCGTTACTGTAGACATCTAAGCGACGGGTGAGATCCGCATCCCCTCTTGAAAGGCCAACAATGATGTTCCTGAGCGTACTGAGGTGCTTGAAGATGGTATTGATAAAAAGAATGCTCAAAGGAATAGAAATCAATGCCACCATCACCAACGCCATGGTGATACTGCCACTCAAGGCATTGGTATTTTGCAGAATGTAACCGCGGTCAATGTAACCTGTCAGCGTCCATTGGCTATCACCTACGGCAAACTGGTTGGTATAAGGGATTAGATCACCCTCTATACGATTGCTAAAAAGGAGTGCTCCTTTGCTATCTTTCAGATCGAAGTAACTCCCTTCTACAGAAGACTGAGAAAGCAATTCTTGCGTATTTCTCATATCGAGATAAAAGATATCACCACCATTTCCACTAGGCACAGTAATTGATATTAATGGGATATCATTTTGATAGAAAATATCACTTACTGTTGTTCCGTTGGCACTACTTACCAGCTCAATGTAATGATTCGCTACGGATTCATCATCAATTCGCCCTTTATCGGTAATGACAAAATCAGCAATCACTTTTGCTGCAGCATGAAAACCAGCTCGTTTGGTAACTTCCTGAACGCTAGTAATATCCAAGCTAATGTTTTCAGAAATCAATACCTTATTACGTATATCATCATATAGTTTATCTTTCACTAAGCTAATTTGTGCATTGATACTTTCAGCATCACTGTCAAAAATATAACGACTCAAATAATAATTGACGCTAAAGAATGACGTAATTACGGTAGCTATTAATATAGCTATCAAAGTGGTAATTATTTTAACTTTGAATGATAGTTTATTTGCCATATGTTATCCCTGTTGTGGCAAGTGTCGGGTACGAGAAATAGCCCATAGATGAATGGGAAAGAAACACCTTACATGTAGTGCCACAAAATAAATGTCGGTTTGATCGAGAAATATAAAAAAGGCCCGATAATCGGGCCAAACGTTGGTAGGTATATACACATTTATTTTACGTATATAAGGACTTTTTATTTTTTAAAGAAAGCGCGCTTAAGTGCCATTTCCAGGCCACGTACTTCAGCAAGCCCTTTCAATCGGCCAATAGCCGAGTAGCCTGGATTGGTTTTCTTCTTCAGGTCGTCCAGCATTTGGTGACCATGGTCTGGGCGCATTGGGATCAGGCGAGTATCACCAGCTTCTTCACGGCGCTGCTCTTCTTCCAAGATAGCCATGACGACATTGTACATATCAACATCGCCATCTAGGTGAGCGGCTTCATGGAAGCTCAACTGGTTCTCTTCGCGCTGTGTTGAGCGCAGGTGCGTAAAGTAAACACGATCACCATGTTGCTTAATCATGTTGACCAAGTCATTGTCACCACGGACACCGTAAGAGCCAGTACACATGGTAATACCATTGTTCTTACTTGGTACTTCTGTCGTCAACCAATCAATATCTTCAATCGTCGAGACAATACGTGGCAGGCCAAGGATTGGACGCGGTGGATCATCTGGGTGAACTGCCATTTTCAGTCCAGTCGCATCACACACTGGCATCAACTCACTCAAGAAGTGCTTCATATGCTGACGCAGTTTATCTTTATCAATGCCTGCGTAGCGATCAAGTTGCGCCTGAAACTCTTCAAGGGTATAACCTTCCTCAGCCCCTGGAAGCCCAGCAATAATGTTGCTTGTTAGCTGAGCAACCGCCTCTTCAGACATCGCATTAAAATATTCCAGCGCTTCGGCTTGCTCTTGTGCTGAGTATTCATCTTCAGCGCCCGGGCGTTTAAGAATAAATAATTCAAATGCAGCAAAAGCAATTTGATCAAAACGCAGTGCTTTTGAGCCATCAGGCATTTCAAATTCCAGATCGGTACGTGTCCAATCTAATACCGGCATAAAGTTATAACAAACCGTATCAATACCACATTCGGCCAGATTACGAAGGGTCTGCTTATAATTATCAATCCACTGTTGGTAATTACCTGTTTGTGTTTTTATTTCTTCATGAACAGGCACACTTTCAACAACAGACCAAGTTAATCCTTTGTCTTCAATAATTGCTTTGCGCTTTTGGATTTCTTCTACCGTCCAAACTTCACCGTTTGGAATATGGTGTAGTGCGTTTACAATTCCCGTTGCACCTGCTTGACGAATATCATCAAGCGATACTGGGTCATTAGGGCCATACCAGCGCCAGGTTTGTTCCATGACAATCACCTTTTATAGACACACTTAACCCGCTCAATAATTCTGAGTTAAGTACTTTACAATTTAGAATGCACAATTACGTTAAAATAACTGCTTTTAAAGAGGCCAATAAAGAGTAATTGGCCTAATTGAATTTATTCGGCGGTTTATTTCTCACCGCCAAGGAGAACTACCGGATTCGAGCTAAATAAGTAGCCATCAAAATTCGGATCATCAATATCAGAAAGCTCTAACAGGCGTTGTTTCACATTCTCAAGGTGTTGCCACATGGCATTTTTCGCTGCAATCGGATCCTTGCGCTGCATCGCTGCCAATATACGCGCGTGATCTTCCAACCATTCCTCACGATATGCCATGTCAATAATGTGCGAGTGTAGCTTCTTCCACATCGGGCTTTGCTCACGCCGCTCCCACGATTGTTTTAGCATATCGACCAATACTGAGTTCTGCGTCGCTTCGGCAATACACATATGGAACTGCTCATCACCAAAACACTCATCTGCCCCAGAGGCAATTTCACTGCGCTCAAGATCCAGCGCCGCACGCATCTTCACAATATCACTCGGTGTCACCTGGATAGCTGCAAACTCGGCAATATTACTTTCGAGCAACTGCCTTGCCTGCAGCATTTCAAATGGACCAGCATCATCGCTAATCACATTCTCCCGGCTATTGGAGTGGCTTGGAATATTGAGGACATAAACCCCAGATCCCTTCTTCACCTCAACAAGATTTTCAAGTTCCAGCATAATTATCGCTTCACGGACCACCGTTCGGCTGACATCCAGTCGCTCGGCGATATCCCGCTCTGGCGGTAACCGATCGCCCACTTTATAGCGGCCATCGATAAGTTCTTGTCTCAACACCAAACCAAGCTCTTGGTATGGGCGTTTCGGTTCGAAGGGCATCATGATGATATTGTCACTTTTTTCCATTGCACTTATTCGCCATCATAATGACCAATATAAATTGGTCAACCTCTTAATGTAAAAGTGTGGCAACACTTTGATTTTAATGATTACAACAGTCTGTTTTTACCGCTTATTGAACCGCTTTAATGCGCTCTACGATTTCGTTCAGCTCAGGGTTAGACTTCTCAAGCTCGTCGTACATTGGCTGTACCGCTTCAACGAATGCCGTTTTGTTTGGCTTAACAAAGGTTACGCCCATTTTTTCAGCTTTCGCACGCTCTTTCGCTTCAGACTCAGCCCATAGCTCTTTCATCACTTCCATCGAGCTCATAGCTGCTTTTTTCAATGCTTCCTGGTGTTCTTCTGATAGACCATCGTAGGCTTTGGTCGAGATAACCAGTACATCAGGAACCATGGTGTGCTCATCTAGGCTGAAGTACTTAGATACTTCACTGTGACGGCTCAGGCTGAATGAAGGAATATTGTTTTCTGCAGCATCAACAACACCTTGCTGCAGTGCTGTGTAAAGCTCACCGTATGCTAGCGGCGTTGGGCTACCACCCAATGCATTTACCATCGCAATCGCTGACGGGCTAGGCTGAACACGGATCTTCATACCTTTCAGATCTTCAGGAGTTTCAATTGGCTTAGATGTGTAGAAGCTACGAGCACCAGCATCATAGTAAGTCACACCGATGAAACCACTGTCGCGAGAAGACGCTAGGATTTCCTCACCAACTTCACCTTCTTTGACGTTGTAGTAGTGAGTCTTATCACGGAATAGGTATGGCAGGTTGAATGCCGAGTAAGCTGGAGCAAAGGCTTCAAGCTCAGCAGCGTTGGTTTTTACCATTTCCAATGCGCCGTTCTGCATTAGCTCCATAGATTCACGCTGAGTACCTAGCTGCGCATCAGGATAGATACGAATGCGAACTTCGCCATCAGTAAGAGCGCGAACTTCTTTAGCCATGTGGTCCATCGCTTTGTGTACAGCATGGTCACGCGGGTGGTTATGACTTAGCTTGAAGGTCGTTGCTGCGTAAGCAGAAGCTGTAGCACCAAAAGTAAGGGCAGCACCGATCACTGCAGTAAGTACACTTTTACGCGTCATCATTATTATTTCTCCGTGGAATTGGTTGTCCATTGTGTAGGGTATTTCTTAAGTACGGGGCCAATATTGCGTTGAAATCGAAAAACCGTCAAAACAAAAAAGCAAATTGATTGACCAATATCACAATAAAAACCCTAAAATTGGTCAACCAATTCAATTGTGACTTGGCTCACGTGACTAAAAATCACACTATCTTATAATCCTCACAGAAAAAGCGCGTGCTTAAACATAGCTAGATGACATATCTGCTTGCATTGGTTCACCAATAGACAAATCTGAGCATGCTTATTATTTGAAAGGAACTAAAGATGAATAAATTGGTTGGTTACATAAATAGAGGGTTGGCGATGTTTACCGTGTCTCTCTCTACCTTCCTGGTGTTCTGTGTGATCTGGCAGGTGATCTCCCGCTATATCATTGGTAAACCAAGCACTATTACTGATGAGCTAGCGAGATATCTATTTATGTGGGTAGCCCTGATTGGCGCGGCTTACACCACAGGCCTCAAGCGCCACCTTGCCATTGACCTCCTAACCATGAAGCTCAGCGGCAAAAGAAAGCTGTTCAATGAAATCTTTATCCAGTTAGCCATTGCCGTCTTTGCCTTTATTGTCCTTGTATACGGCGGCACTAATTTAGCAATGAAAACACTAGCAACCGGTCAGGTAACACCAGCACTGGGCTGGGAGATGGGCTACATCTACTTCTGCCTACCGATAAGTGGCGCTCTAATGATTTTCTACTCGGCACTATTCGCCTGGGAAAAAGTTAAACAGCTGATTTCCGGCAATATCTGCATTGCTGATCCCCAAGAAAGCTAATTAAACATATCCAACGGTGAATAGAAAAACTCTTCACCATTGAACAAGACTTTATAAGAAGGATTCCACAATGGAATGGCAAGTCATTCTCACTCTGTTCGGTAGCTTCGGCGTATTACTCGCGCTGGGGATCCCTGTATCATTCGCCATCGGCCTTTCATCGCTAGCAACCATTATGATGAGTCTGCCGCTAGAACCGGCTATAGCCGTTGTCGCCCAACGTATGGCGGCAGGCCTTGATAACTTTGCCCTACTGGCTATCCCGTTCTTCATCCTTGCGGGTAACATCATGAACCAGGGCGGTATCGCCATCCGCTTGATCAACTTCGCCAAAGTATTAGGTGGTCGCCTACCAGGCTCGCTTGCTCACGTAAACGTGATGGCAAACATGATGTTCGGTTCTATCTCTGGCTCTGCGGTAGCGTCTGCGGCAGCTGTCGGTGGCACAATGTCTCCTCTACAAAAAAAGGACGGTTACGACGAGCACTTCTCGGCTGCGGTTAACATTACTTCGTGCCCTACTGGTTTGTTGATCCCGCCAAGTAACACCCTCATCGTGTTCTCTCTCGTATCTGGCGGTACCTCTATTGCAGCATTATTCTTGGGTGGCTACATCCCGGGCATCCTGATGGGTCTAAGCCTGATGGTTGTGGCTGGTATTATTGCCAAACGCCGTGGCTATCCTGTTGCCCCTAAGCCGTCACTGGCTGTGGTATGGGATACCTTCATCAAAGCCATGCCTTCGCTGCTGCTGATAGTGATCATCATGGGCGGCATCATCGGTGGTATCTTCACTGCGACAGAAGCCTCGGCGATTGCGGTTGTCTACACCTTCGTATTGGCGGTAATTTTCTACCGTGAAGTGAAAATACGTGACCTACCGAAAATCATCCTTGAGTCTGCGGTTACGACATCTATCGTACTGCTGCTGGTTGGCGCTTCAATGGGTATGTCTTGGGCCATGGCAAACGCTGATATCCCATACATGATTGCCGATGCCCTACTGGCTGTTTCTGAAAACCCACTGGTTATCTTGCTAATCATCAACTTGATCCTGCTGATTGTCGGTATCTTCATGGACATGACCCCAGCGGTACTGATCTTTACCCCAATCTTCCTGCCAATCGCATTGGATATGGGTATCGACCCGGTTCACTTCGGTATCATGATGACCTTCAACCTTGCTATCGGTATCTGTACTCCACCGGTAGGTAGTGCTCTGTTTATCGGTTGTTCGGTAGCGAAAGTGTCTATCGAGAAGATCATCAAGCCACTGCTGCCATTCTATGCCGCTCTCATCGCAGCGCTATTGGCAGTCACCTTTATTCCTCAGTTAAGCCTGTTCCTACCTAACTTGGTTCTGGGCTACTAATTCTAGGGACTTGTCCCTCAATCAATAACACGCTGAAGACTTCCCTGAGAACCCGCCCACCAGCAGATGTTGGTGGGCCAAAGGAAAAAGAAAATGGACACAATTTCAAATACGCCACTCAACACAAACGTCATTCGCCCAACCTTTGATCGCTCGCGACTAAAAAGCCGCATCGTTCACTTGGGTTTTGGCGCCTTCCACCGTGCGCACCAAGCCTTGTTTACCAACGAGATGCTAGAAAAAACAGGCAGCGACTGGGGGATCTGTGAGATCAATTTGTTTGGCGGTGAAGATCTGATCACCCAGCTTCGCGCCCAGGATCACATGTACACCGTGGCTGAAAAAGGTGCCAAGGCAACCGACGTTAAACTCATTGCTTCTGTTACTGAGTCGCTTCACCCTAGCTTTGAAGGCAAGCGTGCAGTCCTGGAGAAAATGTCTGAAGAGCAAGTCGCTATTGTCTCTATGACGATTACCGAAAAAGGCTACTGCGCTGACCCAGCGACAGGCCGCTTGGACAAAAACAACGCCTTGGTTAAAGCTGACCTGGACAACCCTCGTGAGCCTAGCTCTGCTATCGGTTACATCGTTGAAGCCCTGCGTATCCGCCGAGAGCTTGGTCTGAAGCCATTTACCGTAATGTCTTGCGATAACGTGCAGGAAAACGGCCATGTTGCCCGTGCTGCGGTACTGGATTTTGCCAATTTGGTTGACCAAGAACTCGCTGGCTGGATCGAAGCCAATGTGACCTTCCCATGTACTATGGTTGACCGTATTGTCCCTGCGGCAACCCCTGAGACGCTGGCAGAAATCACCGAGCTGGTTGGTGTCGCAGACCCATGTGGTATTGCCTGTGAACCTTTCCGCCAGTGGGTGATTGAAGATAACTTCGTAAACGGCCGCCCTGAATGGGATGTTGCCGGCGCTGAGTTCGTTGCCGATGTTGTACCGTTCGAAGAAATGAAGCTGCGCATGCTTAACGGCAGCCATTCGTTCCTGGCTTACCTTGGTTACCTTGGTGGCTACAAGCACATCTCAGACACAATGACCAACGACAGCTACCGCAAAGCCGCGTTTGACATGATGATGCAGGCACAGGCAACTACCCTGACCATGCCGGAAGGTACGGAGCTTGAAGCTTACGCCAAGTTGCTTATCGAGCGCTTTACCAACCCTAGCCTAAAACATCAGACCTGGCAGATTGCGATGGACGGCAGCCAGAAGATCCCTCAGCGCATGGGCGGCTCACTTCGCCATCACTTGGCGGCTGGCACCGAGTACAAGTGGCTTGCCATGGGCATTGCCGGCTGGATGACTTATATCAGCGGTGTTGACGAAGAAAATAAAACTATTGATGTCCGTGACCCAATGGTTGAGCAATTCCGTGAAATCTATCAGCAATACGGTAAAGAGCCTGCGGTTGTTAAAGCCATCTTGGGTATTGAAGCCATTTTCGGTACCGACCTGATCCAAAACGAAGGCTTCGTAGAAGCAGTGACTAAAGCATACCAGCTTATTATCAGCAAAGGCGCACGCGCAGCCGTTGCCTCTCTTTAACCGATTGGAGCTTATGATGAAAGACTTTCTTTGTGACGACTTCCTACTATCCAATGAAATTGCGCGTGTGCTTTACCATGATTACGCCAAAGACATGCCAATCTATGATTACCACTGCCATTTGAACCCGCAGGAAGTCGCTGAAGACCGCCGTTTCGATAACATCGGTCAAATGTGGCTGGAAGGCGACCACTACAAATGGCGCGGCATGCGCTCGGCGGGTGTTCCAGAGTCATTGATCACTGGCAAAGAGACCAGCGATTACGACAAATACATGGCGTGGGCCAAAACGGTTCCTCAAACACTGGGTAACCCACTTTACCATTGGACTCACCTAGAGCTACGCCGTCCATTTGGCATTACCGGCAAACTCTTTGGTCCGGAAACTGCTGACGGGATCTGGCACGAGTGTAATGAAATGCTAGCAAGTCCTGAATTCTCTGCCCGTGGCATCATGAAGCAGATGAATGTGGTGATGGCTGGTACAACCGATGACCCTATCCACTCTTTGGAATACCACAAAGCGATTGCCGAAGACGACAGTTTCGATGTCGAGGTTGCCCCTAGCTGGCGTCCTGACCGAGCCTTCAAAATTGAACTAGATGGCTTTGCTGAATACATGCAGCTATTAGGTGAAGCTGCGGATATCGAGATTGCTTCGTTTGCCGAATTACTTACAGCTCTTGACCGCCGCCTTGATCATTTCGCTGCGCACGGCTGCCGAGCGGCCGACCACGGTATTGAAATTGTACGCTACGGCAAAGTACCGTCAGAGCAAACTCTCAATAGCATGCTTACTCGCCGTCTGGCTGGTGAAGTGCTGACTGAAGAAGAAGTTGACCAATTCAGCACAGCAGTGCAGGTATGGCTTGGCAAGCAATACGCCAAGCGCGGCTGGGTAATGCAGCTACATATTGGCGCCCAGCGCAACAACAGTACCCGTATGTTCAAGCTGCTCGGTGCAGACGCCGGATTTGACTCTATTGGCGATCGCCCGTTTGCCTTCCAGCTTGCTTCGCTGCTGGATGACATGGATCTGACTAACGAGCTTCCAAAAACCATCCTGTATTGTCTAAATCCTCGCGACAACGAGATGATGGCTACCATGATTGGCAACTTCCAAGGTGGCGGCATCGCGGGCAAAGTGCAGTTTGGCTCCGGTTGGTGGTTCAACGACCAGAAAGACGGCATGCAGCGCCAGATGGAGCAGCTATCTCAGCTTGGCTTACTTAGCCAGTTTGTCGGCATGCTGACCGATTCTCGCAGTTTCTTGTCCTATACCCGCCACGAGTATTTCCGCCGCATTCTGTGCAACATGATTGGTCAGTGGGTTGAAAACGGTGAAGTACCTAACGATATCAACATGCTAGGTAAGATGGTACAGGACATCTGCTTCAGTAATGCCAAATGCTACTTCACCCTACCGGGAGAGAAAGCATGAAGCGCATTGCCCTTATCGGCGAGTGCATGATTGAGCTCAATGGTGCGCCGTTCGGTGACATGCACCAGACGTACGGTGGTGATTCACTTAATACTGCCGTCTACCTGGCTCGTACAGCCGGCAAATCTGCCGAGGTTAATTACGTTTCTGCTCTAGGCCAAGATGCTATCAGCGAAGGCATGATCACCCGCTGGCAGGAGGAAGGTGTCAGCACCGACTTGGTGCTTCGCGATAACTCCCGTCAGCCTGGTCTGTACTTGATTCAATTGGATGACAAAGGAGAGCGGACTTTCCTTTACTGGCGTAACCAATCTGCAGCCCGTTACATGCTTCAACATAATCATTTCCAGCATGTTGCAACAGAGCTGAGTCAGATGGATATGGTTTACCTCAGTGGGATCAGTCTGGCTATCTTGCCGCAGCAAGACCGTCAAAAACTTATTGATCTACTAGAGCAGCTAGCTGAGTCCGGTGTCGATATCTTGTTTGATACCAATTACCGCCCTGCCCTGTGGGAGTCAGCCGAACAGGCGAGAGAGTGCTACCAACAGGTATTTGCATTCACAGCATTGGCACTTGTTACCAATGATGACGAAGCCAACCTGTGGGGCGATAGCAACGAAGAAGTGACCTTGGAAAGGCTAAAGACTGCAGGCGTTCGTCAAGCGGTTGTCAAAATGGGAGCGAAGGGTAACTACTTCGAGGACTTTACTACCCAGACCCGCACTTTTGTAGCCACAACACCGGTCAAGCAGGTGGTCGACACCACCTCTGCGGGCGACTCGTTCAATGCCGGTTTTATGGCCGGTTTAATAGCTGGGAAATCTCCGGTGAAGTGCTCGGAGCAAGGTCATCAGCTGGCAGGAACAGTAATCCAACACAAAGGTGCGATTATCCCTAACCAAGCGATGGCACACATCCAATTTAACGAACAAGAACCTGCTCTATCTGAGCACTTATTCTAGCAGATACTTAACTAAGGAAGACTCAACAATGAGCACTACAGCACAACAACTTGCACAAATTAAAGTCATTCCAGTGATCGCGATTGATCGCGCTGAAGATATTATCCCGCTAGGCAAAGCACTGGCTGAAAACGGCCTGCCTGCAGCAGAAATTACCTTCCGCTCAGAAGCAGCTGCTGAAGCTATTCGACTGCTTCGCGAAGCACAGCCAGACATGCTGATTGGTGCAGGTACGGTACTAAATCGTGAGCAAGCCATTGCAGCCAAAGAAGCCGGTGCAACCTTCGTGGTCTCACCTGGCTTTAACCCTAATACCGTAAAAGCTTGCCAAGAGTTAGGGATTGAAATTGTCCCTGGCGTCAATAACCCAAGTGCGGTAGAAGCGGCCATCGAGATGGGCGTGACTACACTGAAGTTCTTCCCAGCAGAAGCTTCTGGGGGTATCAACATGGTGAAATCCTTGTTGGCACCTTACACCCAAATCCAGTTTATGCCGACTGGTGGCATTAATGCCAAGAACGTTAATGACTACCTCGCCGTTGACCGAGTATTTGCCTGCGGCGGTACCTGGATGGTTGATAAGAAGCTGATCAACGAGGGCCGTTGGGACGAAATTAGTCGACTTGCCCGTGAAGCCGCTGACTTGGTAAGCTGATTTCAATCAGCATACCCAAGTTACTTCAAGGCTTCCCATGGGAAGCCTTTATTTTCCAATCAATTTTTATCTCGGCTAAGGATTGCACCCAATGAAAATTGCTTTTCTCTACACGCTAGAAGCCAACAAAGAACTGTTTCGCCCATACATCGCCCAATACCTTGCCGAAAAGAACGTGACGATTAGCCACTATGTGAATGAGCAGCTTCTGAGGCAAGCCATGGCTGATGGCCTGACACCGGACGTTATCAATCAAGTCCAGCAGGAAGTTCAGGGCATTGCCAAGGCCGATGCTGATATCATTATCTGCACCTGCTCGACTATAGGTGATGCGGCAGAACAGACAGCAAATATAACTGCTCGGGTAATTCGTGTTGATCGTCCGATGGCAAAGCAAGCGGTATTGGACAGCAAGGTTCATGTCCTTGCAGCACTAGAAAGCACTATCGAGCCTACTCTAGAGCTACTTCAGCAATGTGCAAAGCAGCTTAATCAGTCTCCTGCTATTGCCTGTGATGTCATTCCCGGAGCCTGGCAGTACTATGCTGACGGTGATACGGTTTCCTATGCCAAAGCCATTGCAAAATACATCGAACGCAATGAGATTTCCGACGATACCATCGTCCTTGCTCAAGCCTCAATGGCCACGGCAGTTGAATATATCCAACATTGGCCAACGCCAATTTTATCAAGTCCAACATTGTGCTGTCAGTATCTATCCAAGTTAGTTCCGTCACACGATTAACCCTAAGAGATCACCGTAGAGACTTACCATGTTAGAACTTGATTTCGCCCAGAGTGTTGGCCTGTTTGCCTTTATTGTTGGTGCCTCGGCTTTCCTCCATCAAAACGGTAACCGCTTTCGTCTGCACCTGACCGTATTCCAAATTGTCTTGTGCAGTCACTTTTTGCTCATGGGTGCTGTTACTGCTGCGTTTGGTTGCGGGATAAGCGCATTAAGAAGCTATGCTTCAACAAAAACCAAATCGAATAAAGTGATGTGGTTCTTTATTTCCTTATTATGGCTAATGGGCGTGCCAAGCTTACAACATAGTTATGAGTTACTGACCATTTTTGGTGCTTCTGTTGCGACTTGGGGCTTATTCCAAGCTGAAGGTATAAAGTTACGTTTACTCATCTTGTTTAATTCGTTTTGTTGGTTAACGAATAATTTGCTGTTGGGGTCTATCGGAGGCACATTGATGGAATCGACCTTCATTGTTGTCAATTTGTACACTATATCAAGAATGCTTATATCACGCCGAACAGCATAGCTAACTTATGAAAACTAGACATTTAAGTTAATAGCACCTTCATCTAAAATAAAAGCACATCAATATTATCCATGATGTGCTTTCTTATAATTTTTTAATTTTCTTCAACAAGGAATGATAAAAATACAGAAGGTAGAAATCGTTTATCTAAGCTGTTTATAAAATGGCCTTCAATAACCCCTGATCATGAGTCATACCCGGAATAAAGGCTAATTTGTCCGCTGACATCTTTTGCATATCGGCGAGCTGAATATGATTAACTGTCCAGACAACACAACCATTGTCGAGATTAAACAAGCTTCTAACTTGAGAATATAAACAGCCGTCATCATAAGCATCAGATACCGCAGCAGCCCTTCCCTGCCAAGCGCCCATCACCTTTTCTTGCGATACCGGAAGTTCAAGGTAAAGCATCTCGGGATCAACATCTTTCACGATCTTCATGCACAGGCGAGTATGGTTTCGGTCAAGCTTCTCAATCCACAAACGATGAGGAATGGCAGTATCTTCCCACTCCAGCACATTCATATATGTATTCATTCAAACCTCTACGTTTCACTTAAGTATTTCGGGTTTATTTTTATTACTGCTTTTTTTACCGACTCAGGCTTATCAACTGCAATAAGAGGACGATGAGGCTGTTGCGTATTAAAAATAATAAAGTCCTCTTTATACAAGGTCACAAACTGCTCATCATTAACATCTTGACTAAAAGCAATATCTTTCTCTTCAATCAAATCCTCTGAGATTGAATTAAAAGGACTTAGGCTATAGCCATATCTTTCTTTTCCTTCTAATACAATTTGAACATCAATATACTTTTCATGGATTTCTGACTTTGTCTCTGAAAAATGCTTTGTCTTATCGTCGACAATAAAATAGAAAACATCATCTCCAATCACTGAGTAGGTGCCAATCTTGCTAGTAGATTGAATTTTCCGCTTCACCACTTGGATGAGTTCAATCAACGGATAAGGAATATGACGATAGCTTTCCAGAGAGCATAAATTACCTCTGTACACGTATACCTCTAACGGATTAGTAAAAATATGTTCACATTATATACCAACCAACCGAAGTGGTTGACCAATTCATTTTAATTAGTAGACCAAGATCAAAAAAAGAGCCTGATGTTTATCAGGCTCTTTTTCATCAACAAATTAAAAGAGATTATTTATAGCTTAGGCCATGTCCAAACTCGTATAGCGTGTCCCCTGATTTGTAATTCGGGTCATCCGAGTCTTGGTCGATGATTGCCTGGGCGCTCTTCGCTAGAGCAAACGGCAGCTTACCCGTCGGGTTAAATTCACCACTCACAATATCCATGACTGCGCGGTCATCGGAGCCGAAGGTTGCCAAAATTGCACCAGCACCTTTCAGACCACTTGCATCATCAAGGACATATGGTTGGCGGAAGTAAATCGAAAGTACTGTATTTTCTGCACCGATCTCATCCATTACTTTCTGGATGTCTTCTAGTGAAGGTGTAATAACCCAAGAATTCGACTCTGCCATTCCCGTGAAATCAAGCACTGATAGTTCATCAAAGTCTGCCCCACCAAAGACTAAAGCACGGTTATTTGGAATATCCCCAGAAATGACAGCAGGAATATTATCAACTCGAACACGGATGAGTGCATGATCTTTGCCGCTCGCATCAGCAACTTTGTTACCGTCCTCATCATCACCCACAGTCACATCGAAGCCGTACTCTTTAGCAATTTCTCCGTCCATCCCCATGGTGAACAGGCTCGAGTTTGTACGGAGTGGCAAGGTTTGATTTTGGTTATCAAGTAGAACGACTGCTTTACGTTGAGCTAGTTGGGCTTTCTCCTGGAAATCCGCATTACCAACGATTTCATTGGCTTTACTCGCATCGACATAGGCATTTTCAAACAGACCCAAATCAAACTGTACTTTCAGCAGGCGTTTAACCGACTCATCTATACGGGCCTCAGAAACTAAGCCTTGCTCAACTACAGTCCTGATTTCATCATTGCGGTTAAAGCCAGAGAACACATCTGTCCCCGCTTCAATAGCAATAACAAATTGCTCAGTCTTGTTTTTATCTTGAAGGCCCCAAGCACGGTTATTGTGCATCATTTCATAATCAGTGTGCGGGTTATTTGGATCATTAATGATACCGGTATCTGAATTGATCACCCCTTTATATCCAAGCTTCTGACGCAATAGGTCATCCAAGATACCTTTAGAGAAAGCCACACCAACATTACCCGCTGGTTGACCTACCTCAGTCGAATAATCATTGTTGGCCACTCGGATAGTATCGTGGTCACGTGGATGAAGAAGCTCTCCAAGTAACTGACCGTTACCCACATCTAAGTTTGTCTCGTTATCAGGATTATTTATCGACCAGTCGCCACCACCCACGATACCGTAATATGGCATGATTGCCGCCACCCCGGCATCAATAGCGGTAATGAAAGGCTTGAGGTGGTATTCAAATTTGCCCGCTGGATAGCTTTGATGTTGACCTGCGAAATAGTGAGGGTCTGAACCCAAGAACTGTGGACCGCCGCCAGGGAAATGCTTCATCGTCAAGACAATACTTTCTGTACCGACTTCTTTACCCTGTAATTGCTCGACAAGAGTTTGAATAATATCAGAGGTGAGGTCAGCATCTGAGCTGAAGGTTTCGTGTACACGGTACCAGCGAGGCTCTGTCGCCAAATCTGCCATGTAGCCATACATACCCCGTAAACCTATGGCATTCCATTCAGCGCGCATTACTTCACCAAACTCAGCGATCAGCTCCATATCACCTGTTGCTGCTAAGCCGCCTTCTTTTGGCCAACCCGTAAAGGCACCGGAATCAACGTTAATACCTGCTTTTGCATTTGGATCAATGTGGTTTCGTGCATTGGATTTAAATAGAGCAGGAATACCCAATCGTGTGCGTTCAGTTAGTTCCTGCACCGTATTCATATACTGAGCAGCTTCTCTTGGGCTAATGACATAGTTAGGGCCACCAGGACCACCAGCAGCTCCGCCATCCTGACGTTCCTCATCTGTCAATGCATCAATTTCTTCCTGCGTTAGGATATTGTTCCGGAAGATAAAACGACTCATCTTTTGACGATTAACATAATCTTGGTGTTGACTGCCAATATAGCCATAAGCTTCGGCATTAAGTGTATCAATCAACATCATGCCGACTTTCTCTTCAAGGGTCATTCGGCTCACAAGATCAGCGGCTCGCTCCTCGGAAGACAAGCGCCAATCCTCATATGGCGTAAGTTTGCCATCACCATTGGCATCACGGAATTGGTAACCGTCAACTTCTAGAATGTCATGTACACGGGACTGAACAACTGGTTGTACAATTTTATCTTTATCATCAGTGTCACTAGATGATGAGTTACAACCTGCCAGAATGAGCGCCACCGCTACAGGCGCTAGGGTAAAGAGTTTTTTGCTCATGGTTCGCCTTTTAATTATTCATCATTGGAAACACGATGAATATTACTCCTCACACACATTTGGTTAACCAATTTGTTTTATTATGGCGATCAAGATCAACCAATTAATTATTTTGGTATACCTTGATCACGATATCGTTGTTACAAATAGAATTATTCAATTTGTTTGCTACCAGCTCACAGAATCGCCTCACTAAAACTGGTATTGCAGAAGGAAATATTTGAAGTAACATCAAAGGTATAAGGAAAGTGCGTAACCAAAGAAAGGAGATTTTGTGATAACTATCAAACCTGCAAGATTGGAAGACCGAAACGCTATTAGTCAATTACACGCTAGAAGCTGGCAAACTGTCTATGCCGGTTTGCTCACTAAAAAGTACCTTTCTGAAGATGTCTTCAACGAGCGAGATGCTGTTTGGCAACAGCGTTTTAGCCAGCCTGCTGCTAATCAACGAATCTTTGTCGCTACAGAAGACGACAAGCTACTCGGCTTTATCTGTATCTATCTCGATCAACACCAAGAATATGGCACTTTGATCGAAAACCTCCACGTCGATACTAGCACGACAGGCAAAGGGATCGGCAAAGCGCTATTGCAACACGCGGCAAGCGTCATCCAAGATGAAGCATCATACATTGGCGCTTACCTGGAAGTACTGTGCCAGAACCTCAGAGCCCAGAAGTTTTATGACTATCTAGGCGGTAGCCCAATTATCAAACAACAATGGCAAGCGCCTGAGGGCAGCTTGGTGGATGAGCTGGTATATGCTTGGGCCTCAGTGACGCCTATATTAAAGAGCTAGAACAGAGAGCAAGAAATCTAATTCTCGACTCTGACAAACAATAGGTCACAAGGCATTTTTCGCAGCAAAGGTTCACTGCTGGACATAGTCAGCTGATGGAACCAACTTGATTTGTGGTGCCCGAAAACAAGGAGATCAACATCAAACTCCTCAATGGCTTTGATGATTTGATCTTCTACATATCCCGCATAAAAGATGTGTTTAAAAATAGGGTAATCAGCCTCTTTCAGCAATGCTGTCATTTCGCGTACAGACTCACTGTGTACCGAGTCATCATACACTGATGGGTTAAATTCCCTCACCCCTTCATATAACTCGGTGAAATCTGGGTCAATATGAATCACGCTCAAAAGAGCATCATGTGATCTTGCCTGCTCGGCAGCCTTCATGACTAAATACTCAGCATTCGCATCAAAGTTCACAGCCAACAAGACATGTTTGTATTTCATCTCTTATTCCTCAAGGGGCAGGATTTCTGAACACTTTGAGTTTAGCTTACCGTGCGCATCTAAGAATCGTGACAGCTCTGACCCGCTATACTGTTAGCCAGATGTCTGAAGTTTCTCTAGTTTCATTGCTTCAGGTCACGCAATTCACTCGTACATTTGGTTGAGTTTCTTTTCAAGGTTGTCGTATGTATCAAGAATCCTTTATCGATTCTCTCTCAATTTTTATCATCCTTGGATTAATTTTCGGGGCTATTGCCCTGATGTTTGAATTTGGCTACCGCTTGGCACTTCGCTTTCCATCCAACGAATACAGTCAATCTATCAGCCCGATGGCAACAGGGCTAGCAAGCTTGCTTGCCTTCATTCTCGCCATCACTTTCAGCATGGCGGCTGCGAAATCTGCTGACAGGAAAGAGTTGGTTCTGACCGAAGCCAATGCAGTAGGCACAACAATCCTACGTACTGGGTTATTGGCCGAACCTTACCGCTCCCGCAGCCGTGAGTTATTACGTGACTATGTCACCCTGAGGGTGATTGAAAAGAAAAATGAGCAAGAACAAAAGGTGAATACCGTTATCAAAGAAAGCGAGATCCTCCAGCTACAACTTTGGAACCAAGCGGTAGAATCCCATGGGAGTACCTCACCAGAGCTGCTTTTACTGTATATCAACTCCCTAAACGAAGTTATCGATGTGCATACAGAGCGTGTCAACAAGGGGATTAGAGGCCGTATACCTGTCAGTATCTGGTTCACGCTTGGGTTGCTTACATTTCTGACTATTGCCTTAAATGGTGTTCAGGTGGGAGCGCAAAACAAAGGCAGAGCCTTGGTTGCAGCCCTGCCCTTTGCTCTAGCTTTCTCTTTAGTTTTAACCTTAATTGTCGAGCTCGACCGACCAACAAGAAGTATCATCGAGATCAGCCAACAACCGCTAATCGATTTACGTGATAGCTTGGATAAAGTGCTGTATCCCGATGATGTAGGAAAGCTAAAACTTAGCGAGCACCCTTAGAGCGGGACCTTTGACTGGTATAGGGTACGCTGTTCATCCTTGTCTCGTTGCTGGCAAGTAGCGCAGTTTTTCTTGCCATCTAGCTTGTACTTCAAGCAGCAAGTTTCCCGGCGAATATAATAGATACTCATGTTTCCTTGGCTCGCTACCTTAACGCTGTTCAGTTCAGCAAATTCAGGTAATAAGTTTGCTAGCCAAGCGTCTACTTCAGGCTCTAAGCGCTCAATTAACTCTTTGTCACAACCATGCTGGGTCAGTTTCTGGAAAACCAAACCTAACGCATAGCCAATGGCACCCCAGTATTGAGGAGTATTCACTTTTTGCTGTTTAAACTTAGGGGCGAGATATTGTCCGGCCTCAGTCACAAAATCAGATAACGCTTGATCCAGCGCTTGCTCTGATTCAACGACCTGTGCCTGGGTCAGGTGCGCCAAAGGATCGCCTGCGAGGCAATAAAAAGAGCAATTCTCAGCGATACCTACTCGCTTAAGCTTACCATTGTCTGCCACATCAAGACTGATTTGCTCAAGTGTCGGCATGAGTACACGGTTAAACTTCAGCCTCAGCGCTGCCAAACCCGAGAACAAATGAGCAGTGAAACTCTTCAACCACAGCGAAGCACCAACCGCTTGCCTCGTATCAACATCTTGAGCAAACACATTGATTGTTGCCTCAATGTCCCCTTCTGCCCACTGTGTTAATGGCGTACCAACACGGCCATAATTCAGACGGAAAAAAGGCTCTCGCTCATAAAGCCAATCTAATTGAGATTCGAATGTGTGCTGTGCCGGCTCTCCGAGCCAAATAGGAGCCAGTGCCGCTGATAAAGTCATCTTGTTGTCTACTTAGAGTGTTGGGCGTTTAAACATTGATTTTATCTGAACCAAATGTTTGTTCAATAGCTGCCAGCATGAAGCAAAAACAACCTTTCAATAGAACAAATACTCCACACACGCATAAGAATCACGGCGCATAAAGTTGATGAAGATCACGAAATTATGGGTTTTAACCGTATTGCAATACCATAAAGCTTTAATTGCACAACAGTTTTGTATATATTTCCTTGCAAAAGATGCATGGAGTTGGGACGAAAGTCACACTCCATAGCCAATAAAATCAATAATTAGCAACGTTGGTAAAACGTGCATGGATTGCATAGGAATATTTTTTATGAGTAAGGATGCCAAACTGGTTAGGCAAAAACTGAAATCAGAAACACAATCAGCACTGAGTAAAGCAAGGATTGCGTTTCTAAAGGATTATCAAAAAGCCACGTAAGTGGCTTTTTAATAATCAGCAGGGACAACCATTCCGCCTAAAACCACCTGTTTTACGTTTAGTGAAGCGTGAGGTATCGCGCTTGGCGTCATCATCGCATCATACTCATCGATACTATGGCGTGGTGAGATAGGCTCAACAGGGTATGAAACTTTCCTTTTCAGTTCGCCCGATGCTGTTGATGTCGTTATCTGCGTCGAATTTTGGGCAAATTCAGTATTTGATTGATACGTAGGGACGTTCACGTAGTCAGCTGTGTCATCATCAAACACCGACAATTTATCAAGCGCAAGAGCCGCAAGTGCAAACCCAATAACAATAAAATTGAAATGCATAGCATCCTCCTTTTCGCAATGCACTGTTTCTATTGATAGTCCACAATACAAATATGATCAAGATCACAGTGTGCAGTCATTAGCTTAAACAATTGATTTACGCCTGCCGTTCCTAGTTTAATTCAATATCCTTTAGCAAATTGACATAAAAAAGCCCTTCAATGGCATCGAAGGGCAGTTACTATCACTACAAAGCAGTGTTTTATACACAATAATTTGTCTAGAGTAAGTAATGGCTTTTTTACTGCATTATCCCAGTACTTTTTCAATTTCACTCAAGCTTGAAGGATCATCAATAGTAGATGGCACCACATACTGCTCACCATCAGCTATTTGCCTAATGACCCGACGCAAAATTTTGCCGGAACGTGTTTTTGGCAGCCTATCGACCACCAGCGCACGGTTAAAGCAGGCGACTGCACCAATTTCGCTTCTGACTTTCAGCAATAGCTCTTTTTCTATGCTTCCATCTGCCGAATAGTAACCGTCTTTCAAAACCACTAAGCCCAACGGTAGCTGGCCTTTTAAGTCATCATGGATACCAATAACTGCACACTCTGCAACAGCTTCATGCCCACCGACTACCTCTTCCATCTCCCCGGTTGATAATCGGTGACCAGCGACATTGATCACATCGTCTATCCGTCCCATCACAAATAGATACCCGTCTTCATCAATATATCCGCCGTCACCTGAAACGTAATAGCCGGGGAACTGGCTGAGGTAACCGGATTGGAATCTGTCGTGGTTACGCCATACGGTCGGCAAGCAACCAGGCGGCAATGGGCGTTTAATCGCTATATATCCTTGCTGATTGGCTGCTTTTTCTTCACCGGATTCATCCAGTACCACAACGCCATATCCCGGTATCGGCATAGTGGCAGAACCAGGCTTAATCTCGAAGCTCTCAAGCCCTACCGGATTGCCTGCAATCGCCCACCCTGTTTCGGTCTGCCACCAATGGTCAATCACAGGACGTCCGGTTTTTTCCTGCACCCAATCCAGCGTTGGGGGATCTAACCTTTCTCCAGCCATATATATCGCTTTGAGATCACTCATTGGGTAATCGGCCAGCAATGCTCCCTCTGGATCTTCTTTCTTTATTGCCCGAAATGCTGTCGGCGCCGAAAACAGCACCTTTACGCCATATTCATTACAAACCCGCCAAAAAGCCGCAGGATCAGGCGTTTTGACCGGTTTACCCTCAAACATTATGGTTGTACAGCCATGAATAAGCGGGCCATAAACAATATATGAATGACCAACCACCCAGCCTACGTCAGAAGCAGCCCAGAACACCTCACCCGGATTGACGTTATAGATGGTCTCCATACTGTATTTCATTGCTACAGCATGGCCGCCGTTATCCCTGACCACACCTTTGGGCTTACCCGTTGTGCCTGATGTATATAGGATATAAAGAGGATCAGTGGCTCTCACAGGGACGCAAGGGTGCATCTCGGCTTTTTGCTTCAAAGCCAGCCAGTCACGATCCCTTTCCTCGGTTAGTTCCGCGCGGCAGGCGTTGCGTTGAAAAACAACCACATGTTCTGGCTTCCAGCGACTATCCATAATGGCTTGATCAACCAAAGGCTTGTAGGGAATCACCTTGTTGACCTCGATTCCACAGCTAGCCGTCAGCACCAGCTTAGGCTCGGCATCCTCAATTCGCACAGCCAGCTCATTGGGTGCGAAACCGCCAAACACCACGGAGTGAATTGCACCGATACGGGCACATGCCAGCATCGCCATGGCCGCTTCAGGGATCATCGGCATATAGATCACAACACGATCGCCTTTTGATACCCCCAGTTCGGCCAGCATGCCAGCTGTTTTCGCAACCTGATCCCTTAGTACCTGGTAGCTGTATTGCACCTTGGTGCCGGTTACCGGTGAATCATATATCAGGGCAGTCTGGTTCCCTTTCCCGGCGTCGACATGCTGGTCTAGTGCCAGATAGCAAGTGTTCAATTCACCATCAGCAAACCAGCGCTCTATACCATTTTCGTCCTTGCTTAATATGTTTTGTGGAAACTGATACCACGGGAGTTTTTGTGCTTGCTGCTGCCAAAATTCTTGCGGCGCAGTTTGTGCAAGTTGATATTCTTTCTGATAGGCAGACATAATGCTTCCTCCAGTATGTCCTGACATTGCTTCATCAAAGAGCTTTAGATTAATAGCGTTCTATTCGGCGTTTAAATGAATACTGTCATTCAAAAACATCAGACGGAACACGAACAAAGCCTTCCATCAAAATACGCGCGCTACGGCTCATCATGACTTTCTCGACCACCCAGCCATGCTCAGCTTCTGTTGCCTGCGCACCGACCTTCAACGCCCCTGATGGGTGCCCGAAAGTTACTGACTCTCTATTTCCGCCACCGGCAGCCAGGTTAACCAACGTGCCGGGTACACAAACTGCTGACGCAATGGCAACCGCTGCAGTGCCCATCATGGCGTGGTGCAATTTGCCCATAGACAATGCCCGGACCAGAACATCCACATCGTTCTCTATCACCGCTTTACCGCTCGAGGTCAAGTATGGTTTAGGTTTAGAAACGAAGGCCACTTTCGGGGTGTGTTGGCGGGTTTCGGCTTCTTCCAAACGGGCAATCAAACCCATTTTCAGTGCTCCGTAAGCTCGAATTCGCTCGAACCTGGCCAATGCCTGCTCATCGCTGTTGATGTCTTCCTGCAGTTCAGTACCAATATAACCCAGCGCTTCAGCATCAATAAAGATGGTCGGGATCCCAGCATTGATCATAGTGGCATTGAACGTGCCGACTTCCGGTACCTCCAGATCATCGACAAGATTGCCGGTCGGAAACATCGATCCATCACTGTCCGCCGGATTTAGGAAATCCACCTGAATTTCAGCGGCTGGGAATGTTACACCGTCAAGCTCAAACTCACCGGTTTCCTGGACAAAACCATTGACGACAGGCACATGGATTTCTATCGTTTTCTTAATGTTGGCCTGCCAAACACGTACTTTCACGATACCGTTTTCTGGAATGCGATCATTTGGGATCAAACCTGCATGAATCGCAAAAGGTCCCACTGCCGCCGACAAATTCCCGCAATTACCACTCCAATCAACAAAGGGCTTATCAATCGAGACCTGGCCAAACAAGTAATCCACATCGTGATCATCTTTGCTGCTTTTGGACACAATGACTGTTTTGCTGGTACTGGAGGTTGCCCCGCCCATACCGTCTATTTGCTTAGCGTAAGGATCCGGACTGCCAATAACCCGCATCAGTAATTTATCGCGTGCCTCACCCGGTACTTGAGCTTCTGGTGGCAAATCAGTCAGGCTGAAAAACACCCCTTTGCTGGTACCACCACGCATATAGGTGGCTGGCACTTTCATTTGCGACTGGGCATTTTGTGAAGGCAGGGAAGATAAGTTTGTCATGTCAGTCTCCCCCCCTATTGCGCCAAGAAATCTTGAGCAAAACGCTGCAGAACACCGCCAGCTTTATACACTGAAACTTCATCAGCAGTATCAAGTCGGCAAATCACAGGGACATCGACTTTCTCACCGTTGGCGCGTGTCACCACCAAAGCCAAATCTATGCCAGCTTGGATGTCCCCGACGACGTCATACACTTCCGTTCCGTCCAACGCCAGGGTGTGACGGTCTGTACCGGGCTTAAACTGCAGTGGCAATACGCCCATCCCCACCAGATTGGTGCGGTGGATGCGTTCGAACCCTTCGGCCACAATGGCTTCTACCCCTGCCAAGCGAACCCCTTTTGCTGCCCAGTCCCTTGATGAGCCCTGGCCATAATCGGCTCCGGCGACCACGATCAAGGGCTGCTTGCGTTCCATATAGGTTTCAATGGCTTCCCACATCCGTACCACCTGCCCTTCCGGTTCAAGTCGCGCCAGCGAGCCTTGTACCACCTCGCCATTTTCCTTCACCATTTCATTAAACAGTTTCGGGTTGGCAAACGTTGCCCGCTGGGCAGTAAGGTGATCACCACGGTGCGTGGCATAAGAGTTGAAGTCTTCTTCCGGTACGCCCATTTTCGCCAAATACTCACCCGCCGCGCTGGAGGCAAGAATGGCATTGGAAGGAGATAAGTGGTCGGTGGTGATGTTATCCCCAAGAATCGCTAGAGGACGCATTCCAGATAGTGTTCTTTCACCGGCAAGCGCGCCTTCCCAATAAGGCGGTCTGCGGATATAGGTACTCATCGGGCGCCAGTCGTAAAGCGGATTACTATTGCGCTTGCCATCATCGAGTTTGAACATCTGGATATAAACCTGATTAAACTGCTCGGGTTTAACATGCTTTCCAACAACCGCATCAATTTCTTCGTCTGAAGGCCACAGATCATTAAGGTAAACTGGGTTGCCTTGTTTGTCCGTGCCCAGCGCATCACGCTCGATATCAAAGCGAATTGAACCTGCGATTGCATAGGCCACCACCAGCGGCGGTGAGGCTAAAAATGCCTGCTTGGCATAAGGGTGAATACGTCCATCGAAGTTACGGTTACCCGATAACACTGCGGTTGTGTATAGATCTCGGTCGATGATCTCCTGCTGAATGTCTGGATCCAACGCACCACTCATACCGTTACAGGTGGTACAGGCGTACGCGACAATACCAAAGCCGAGCTTTTCCATCTCAGGCAACAGACCCGCTTCTTCCAAATACAGCTTGGCCACTTTCGAGCCCGGTGCAAATGAGGATTTCACCCAGGGCTTGCGAACTAAACCCAACTCATTGGCTTTCTTGGCAAGCAGGCCCGCCGCTACCACATTACGCGGGTTACTGGTATTGGTGCACGAAGTGATGGCGGCAATAATCACAGCACCATCAGGCAACTCACCTTCTTTCTCCTGCCAGTCACCAGATATCCCACGAGAGGCCAACTCTGATGTTGGTAAACGTCGGTGAGGATTCGATGGCCCTGCCATGTTGCGTGATACGCTCGACAGGTCGAACTCCAGTACTCGTTCATATTGGGCTGAAACTAAATCGTCTGCCCACAAACCAGTCTGTTTGGCATAGTTCTCTACCAGTTCAACTTGCTGCTCATCGCGCCCAGTCAGTTTTAGGTAGTTAATGGTCTGCTCATCGATATAGAACATCCCAGCGGTTGCACCATATTCCGGTGTCATGTTGGAGATGGTGGCACGATCACCAATGGTAAGATCCCGCGCCCCTTCACCGAAGAACTCCAGATACGATGAGACAACCCGCTCATTTCGTAAGAACTCAGTAATGGCCAGCACAATATCCGTCGCGGTTATACCCGGCTGGCGTTTGCCCGTCAGGTTAACCCCAACAATATCTGGCAGACGCATCATAGAAGGACGGCCAAGCATGACGGTTTCTGCTTCCAGCCCCCCCACCCCGATAGCAATTACGCCCAGAGCATCAACGTGTGGCGTGTGGCTGTCGGTACCGACACAAGTATCGGGGAAAGCGACCCCATTCTTGGCCTGAACCACCGGCGACATTTTCTCGAGGTTAATCTGGTGCATGATCCCGTTACCCGCCGGGATCACACTGACATTTTCAAACGCGGTTTTACACCACTCGATAAAATGAAAACGATCTTCATTACGACGCTCTTCAATTGCGCGGTTTTTATCGAAGGCTTCCGGATCGAAACCAGCATGCTCAACCGCGAGAGAGTGGTCGACAATAAGCTGAGTTTCCACCACCGGATTAACTTTCGCCGGGTCGCCGCCTTGATCTGCAATAGCATCGCGCAATCCAGCTAGGTCAACCAAAGCGGTTTGGCCTAGGATATCGTGACAAACCACCCGGGCCGGGTACCAAGGGAAATCAAGATCGCGTTTACGCTCGATGATCTGCTTCAGGCGGTCTGTCAGTGTCGCTGGATCGCAGCGCCTGACCAATTGTTCGGCCAATACCCGAGAAGTGTACGGTAGGGTTTCGTAAGCTCCCGGCGATATCTCGTTGACGGCCGCTCGGGTATCGAAGAAATCAAGGCCGCTACCTGCAAGGGGTTTACGGTATTGAGTATTCATATTCATAATAGACATCCGTGATTTGAGGTTTTAACTGCGCTCTTCTATTGGCAGCCAGTCCTGATGCTCAGGTCCTTCATAATCAGCACTCGGACGTATGATCCGGTTGTTGGCGCGTTGCTCGAACACATGGGCAGCCCAACCTGTGACACGACTCATCACAAAGATTGGGGTAAACAGTTTGGTTGGGATCCCCATAAAGTGATAGGCCGAGGCATGGAAAAAGTCCGCATTACAGAACAGTCCTTTCTCCCGCTTCATGACCTGCTCCACACGCTCGGATACCGCATACAAGTGAGTATCGCCAACATTAGCAGACAGTTTTTCCGACCATGCTTTAATTAAAGCATTGCGCGGGTCAGATTCACGGTAAATCGCATGGCCAAAGCCCATGATTTTGTCTTTGTTCGCCAGCATCTGCATGATGCCCGCTTCGGCTTCTTCAGCCGTCTGCCAATTCTCGATCATCGCCATTGCTGCCTCGTTGGCACCACCGTGCAATGGTCCACGCAAGCTGCCGATCGCGGCAGTGATACAAGAGTGAAGGTCAGACAAAGTAGAGGCACAAACACGGGCAGTAAACGTCGAAGCATTGAACTCATGCTCGGCATAAAGCACCAATGAACAGTGCATGACCTGCTTATGAAGTTCTGATGGTGACTTACCTGTGAGCATTTCAAGGAAATACCCACCAATACTGTCTTCACTGCTGTTGGCGGTATCGATACGAACGCCGTCATGGCTGTAGCGGTACCAGTAACAAATAATGGCTGGCAGCATGGCGAGAAGCTTATCGGTCTTTTCATCCTGCTCAGAGAAGTCGAGTTCTTGGTCAAGGTTGCCTAACATTGAGCAACCGGTTCGCATCACATCCATCGGGTGGGCATCAGCAGGTATCGTTTCTAATACTAATTTCAGGGATTCCGGCAGCCCTCGGAAAGCCATTAATGCTTGTTTATAACTTTGTAATTCTTTTTTATTTGGTAGTTGGCCTTTTAGTAATAAATAAGCCACTTCTTCAAACTCAGCATTATTGGCCAAATCAGTGATATCGTATCCCCGATAGGTTAATCCGGTACCCGATTTACCCACCGTACAAAGTGATGTCACACCGGCACTTTGGCCTCTCAAGCCCGCACCACCAATGGCATTTGGTTTCTTTTCGCTTCCGTCCTTCTTTACATCAGCTACGGCTATCGCAGTCATAGCAGACTCCTTCTTCAGTTGTATTCACGATATTGAATGGATTGGGCTTCCCTCTATTCCTGCGGGATAAATAGGTACACTGATCCCCAGAGGTTATTACCACCCTGTATTCATTTATTCTTAATATTATTATTTGGTCTTTGTGCCTATTAAGGCTGTTTGAATAGCTTATCTAACGTTTGTTCGTAGTCGTGATAACCCAAATAGTGGTATAGCTCTTCACGAGTTTGCATTTGGTCGACGACATTGCGCTGATGGCCGTCTTGCAATAAGTGCTGGTAAACATTCAGTGCTGCTTGGTTCATCGCCCTGAATGCAGACAGCGGGTAAAGCACCATATCGACGCCACATTCAGCGAGCTCATCGGTACTGAACAGAGGCGTCTGTCCGAACTCGGTAATGTTTGCCAAAATAGGTACTTTAACGGCGTCTGAGAATTGCTGGTATTGCTCAAGCGTATTTATCGCCTCAGGGAAAATCATATCCGCCCCAGCCTCGACACACGCTTGGGCACGCTCAATCGCTGAATCCATTCCTTCAACAGCCAGTGCATCGGTGCGAGCCATGATCACGAAATCCGGATCCACTCTGGCATCAACCGCCGATTTGATCCTATCAACCAATTCTTGCTGGCTGACAATGGCTTTATTCGGGCGATGACCACAACGCTTCTGCGCCACTTGATCTTCCATATGAACCGCTGCAGCCCCGCTTCGCTCCACTTCTTTAATGGTGCGGGCAATATTAAACGCGCCGCCGAACCCAGTATCAATATCGACCATCAGTGGCAGCTTGGTGGCTGCTGTAATGCGGCGAACATCTTCCAACACATCATTTAACGTCGTAATACCCAAATCCGGCAAGCCATATGAAGCATTGGCAATTCCTCCTCCCGATAGATATACCGCCTGATGGCCTACCTGCTCTGCCATCATGGCACAATACGGATTGACCGTACCGACAATCTGTAACGGGTTGTTGTTGGCTACCGCTTGGCGGAAGCGTTTCCCTGGACTCATGAGACCTTCTCCTTATCCTGCTTCAACTGTTGTTCAATTAACTGGCGGCTTCTCATAATGTGACGCCGCATTAACATCTCGGCCAACTCTCCATCGCGCTCTTTCAACGCACTCAGAAGATGAAAGTGTTCCTTTAGGGCTTGCTCTGGGCGGGAATGTGACCGCTGAGATTGGTAACGGTACATTCGCAGCAAATGATATAGCTCATCGCATAGCAGGCTGATTAATTTGGTGTTGCGGCTGGCTTTTATCACCCGGTAGTGAAAATCGAAGTCACCCTGCTGGTGAAAATACGATGCTCCCTCAACCTGTTCTATGTGCTGGTGATGGGCATCTAACAAGGCTTCCAACCCAGCAAGCTCGTCATCGGTAATGTGCTCACAGGCAAGCCTAGCTGCCATTCCTTCGAGGGCTTCGCGAACCGCATAAATTTCAATTAGCTTTTCCTGGCTTAGAGCCACAACCCGGGCACCAACATGGGGAATACGCTCAACCAACCCCATAGATTCAAGACGCATCATGGCCTCACGCAACGGCCCCCGGCTCACACCATAGTGCTTGGCGAGTTCCGGCTCGGAAATTTTGCTGCCCGCTGGATAAGTACCGCTTACAATCTGATCGATTAACTGCTCGGTTAAACTTTCAGATTTGGTGCCCTCTTTCTCACCTTGGTTGTCGACACTTTTCAATTTCAAATCTTGTTTGCCCATCATCATTGTCAACAATTTCTTAACTTATGAACAAATTTAGCGCTATTTCGCCATCTTTACAAGCCAATTGTTAACAATATGTATTAGACCTTAGTATAGATTGTCGACAATCTGGCGATGGGCGATGGGCGATGGGCGATGGGCGATGGGCGATGGGCGATGGGCGATGGGCGATGGGCGATGGGCGATGCAACATAAAGAAAAAGGGCTACATGATGCAACCCTTTCGAACAATGAGGTGAAGTCTTTATTCAGTAGCCACTACGCCGTAGCCATATTGTCGGTTTGGATAGGCTTCGGTTTTCGCTGGGCGAGAATCACACCAGAGAGAACCATACCGCCACCAATATAATGGTAAACCGCTAGTTGCTCTCCTAATGTCACGCTGGCAATCAGCGCAGTCAGCACTGGCATCAGGTTCATGAACATAGCAGTACGGTCCGCGCCTAGGATCTCGATCCCTTTCAGCCAGCACCACGGCGCCAGTACCGAGGCAGGCAACGCCGCGTACATAATCAATGGCAGTGATTCACCAGTGATCGCCATACGCTCACTGCTTAGCAGCATAGGGGTAAGCATGGTTACCGCAAACAGCCCCTGTACATAGACAGACTGCCAATTGTTCAGTGGCATTTTCCAACGCTTAAGCAATACACAGTAAAGCGCATACACAAACGCGGCAATTAACAATAGTGCGTCACCCTGCTTAATACCTTGCGAAGTCAACGTACTGACATCGCCGTGACCCAGCATGAATATCAAGCCAGCCAAAGAAAGCACTGCCCCTACCATAGCCAAAGGTAGCAGACGCTGACCGAGCAACGGGACACTCAAGAACATGCTCATCAACGGCACCAACGAGATAATCAACGCCATATTGGTAGCTGTTGTCGTCGCCGCTGCAAAGTAGCCCAGCGACTGGTTAAGCACCATACCCAACAAGGCAAGAAAAGCGAGCTTGGATAGATGCGGTTTGATTTCATGACGCTTACGCCACACCGATGGTAGAACAAAGGGGGTTAATACCATCATGGCAAAAAACCAGCGATAAAAAGAGATCGCCCCAGGGTCGATCACGCTGTAAGACATTTTGTTTACGATGGCATTCCCTGCCCAAATAATGACAGTCAGAAGAGGAAATAAATAGAACATGGTTTGCCTTTTGATTTGATTACGAGGGAATTGTGGCACGTCAGCTTACAAATAAATATCTCTAAAAAGACATCGTGGTTCTATTGTCGGACATTTGAATTTTTTGCCCGCTGTATTGCACTAATCATGCCCTTTCCCTCGGCAAGAAAAACCACACAAAACATTGAAAAATAATAATTAATTAATGAAACTAGTCATTCTTCACTTATTCATTCCAATCAAGAAAGAGTGATCTATCTCGCAGGAATGTACCTTGTTTAGCTCGTCGCTGGCATACAACTACATGTTAGAGTGACAGCTCTATTTCCTACTTGCATTCTGGTCTGACCAGACTATAAATAAAAATATACCTCTCAGCCATTTCGAAAAGGACATCCCAATGCGCAAAAACCTCAAAATCTACAAACAGATGAGTAGGTTACCTTTTGGCAACAAGCTATTTAGTTTTGTTGTCTGTCGTCTTGCCCCTTACTTTGGAAGCATCAAGCCCAAAGTCACGGAACTAAAGCCAGGCTATGCTGAGGTGACAATTAAAAAGCGCCGACGCGTCACCAACCATTTAAATACTGTCCACGCTATTGCAATGTGTAATATGGCAGAGTTAGCGGGTGGAATGATGACTGATGTTTCTATTCCAGTTAAAAGCCGCTGGATCCCCGTTGGCATGACTGTAGAGTATTTAAAAAAAGCAAAAACTGATCTCACTGCTCGTGCACAAGGTGAGAATATTGATTGGAACACAGAAGGCGACAAACTTGTGCCGGTTGAAGTGAAAGACACAGAGGGGAATGTCGTCTTTAAAGCTGAAATCACGATGAATGTAAGATTTACTTAACAGATGTAATCAACAGAAGTAAAAATGGCCCATTGATTACTGGGCCATTTTTTATGAATGTAAACTAGCTCAGGATGTTTCCAATACGGGTGCTGACGTTTTATTAACCTTTGGCAACCAATGGAACATATATTCAAACAGCTGCTCCTCATCCATTTTTGCTAATTTGCCATGAATGAAAGAGCTCATGTCAATCAAGTGATCGACCTTTGCCAGTGGTTGGTAAGGCTCTTTGAAGCGACGCCAAATGTCAGAATGATTGACATAAAAATTAGCAGCAGCCACTGCCTCTTCAAAAGTCGTATGCTCCGAGATTAACCTAGGTCCATCCCAGGTCGCACCATCAAGCACAGATACCCCAATTTCCCCTGACTCTTCATACGTTAACTCATCCACAAATGGAACATTCCACCAGCGAACAATTTCGTCACATGAACGTTGCTCATTGAGTTTATCTGAGCAGGGGAACTCGTCCATGTTGAGTCTATTCCGTACCGGAATTTGACAAGTTGTAAAGTCCATAGCCAACAATTTGCATATTTATATTTTTGCATAATCTTAGCTATCATGATTGATTTGTCAATTCCTTTTCATCAAAAAGGCTCCTAAAATTATAACCTTACCGGAAAAATAGTACGGAAATAATAGACAACATGACGAATTGGGAACATATCTAGCGCATCTGAAAGATTAACAGCGACCAAATTCACCGTTCAATTAATCATTACTGAATAATGTTTTCGCCAAGCGGGCCAAATTGTATGCATCATCATACCCTGAATGCTGACGCCCTTCCCAGTCGATACCCGCCATTTCCATTGCTGCACGCTGACCACAACGTTTTTTGGTAACATGGCGCTGGAGCCTGAATAAGGTTGCCAAATTCAAATACTCTTCAAATGGCACTTTAAGACCTTTTACCTCACACTCTTTACGAAGAATGAGATCATCACGCCCCCAAGCTGCATAAATCTTATGACGGCCACCAAACTTTTGTTCAACCGACTTTAAAATATGCCCAAGCGGCTTACCGTTTTTTTCTATGACCTCAGGTTTGATACCTGTTAGCTCAGTACAGAACGGTGATACTTCATCATTATCCGGTTTTACAAAGTGTTGAGCTCGGCGCACAATCTCACCGTTGGTCAGATCAAGTTCTGCGACGCCAATCTCTATGATCTCACCTGTTCTGGACTCTCTGCCATCGTTCCAACAGCACATTTCGAGATCAAAACAGACAATACGGTTAAAATTCATCTTACTTCCGGATATCACGCTATAACTGGCACGAAGGATAGCATTTAGAGGCGGGTTAGCCAAAAATGAAAATGGTTAATCTCATTTAGCTAACCAGATATCACAGAATCTAAATATAGCAAGGAGAGCAAGGCTGGCTTCATTACGCACCACAGCACTCTACCCAATACCGGGCAATAGGATATGGGAATACTATCCCCTGAACAATGTTCTCAAACTGTCCGCCATTACGTTCGATGACAGTACGCGAAGCAATATTGTCTTCATCAGCTGTGATCAACGCTCTATGAATACCGAGTTGGCAAGCTTTCGGCAATACAAGTTTCAGCATTGCTGTGCCATACCCTTTACCACGAAAACTCGGAGCAATATCATACCCGATATGCCCTCCTTCATGGGATAAGAATGGTGGATCGATATTATGGCGCACCCGAATGACACCGATGATTTCTTTGTCTCGGTTAATAAGCCAATAATGGTGGCAAGGCACATACCCTTCCGGCAGATTCACGCCCTTTGATTCATCGATTAAAGATTGAACATATTGTTCAAAGTTGTTGTTTCCGTCCTGGTAATATTCGGCGTTTTCTACATCATTTTGCGCAAAGTCATCATAAAATCGCTGAAACGCCTTCATGTATTCAAGATTGGGCGAAATTAATTCCATCTACATAATCCTTATTGAGTTAACTCTTCTAAAGCGCCTATTACCCGAGATTTCTCATTGTCGCTACTAACAGCTTCAGGGCGATACCAAACCGCATTAAGCCCAGCATCAATGGCAGGCAATATGTCTTTGTCCAAGCTATCGCCAACCATTGTGATGCTCTGAGGTTCGGCATTTAAAGCCAATGCAATTTGCTTAAAATACGCCGGAGTCCCTTTAGCGATTCCGATATTTTCCCGGCAAAAATATCCCTTGATAAACGGTGCTAAACCAACTCGAGCAAAGGCCAGTTGAATCTCTTCAACAGATGAGTCTTCAGCATTGGTTGCAATATAAATCTCTGCTTTATCAGACAAGTGACAAAGCGTTTCTAGCGCCCCTGGAACAACGCTTACTTCAGGCCAATCACACATCGGGCCTTGATAATGCGGGAAGTCAACCATCAAGGTATCACCCCAATCAAATAAATATATCTTTGCCATATCGATTCCTTTCAGTCTGGCAAGTTAATCTGAGCGGTATTTTATGAAGAGAAGGATTGCAGTGCATCCAGAGCTTCTGTTGCCTTGGCACTTTGCACAAACACATGGTCATGATAATAAGCTGCGATTACATTGGCACTGATTCCCTGCTCAGCGAGTTTGCTAGCAATCGCGGCGGTTAATCCTACGGCCTCGAGGCTGGAATGTACCGTCAAGGTTATCATCCGAAAGGTAGCTTCATAATCCAAGCCGGCTTGATCTGCCTTGTCTCTGCTGAGTACCAGGGTCAACCCTTCTTGCTCTTGAAAAGTCGATATAGGTGACAAGTCCAAATATTGTGATAAATCGCCCTCTACCGTACAGAAAACAAATTCGCCTTCTATTAGTTCAGGCGCCATCGATTTCAGTAACTGTTGCAGGTCGGTCATTCCACTCATGTATCCTCCTTGATAGTCGGCTTCACCTTAGCCTAGAAATCAACCTTAATATTACTTTTAAGCCATGTTTCTCGAGTTATTTGATACAAACAGTGGCGCTCCAAATGATGCCCTTGCGGCAATTTAGGATGGTCAAAATCTTGGCCAATGTTAGTCATTCCGATTTTCTCCATTACTTTTTGTGATGGAATATTCGGTAAAGCGGTAAATGCGTAAATGCTAGGCGCCGCCAACTCTTCAAACGCAAACTGCAATGCCCTGTTGGCCGCTTCAGGCGCATAGCCTTTCCCCCAATGCTCTTTGGCAAGCCGCCAGCCTATTTCAATAAATGGCGCATTGGGTATTCCTGATTGCTCATCTTGACTATGCAAGCCCACAAAACCAATAAATGCCCCAGTAGCCTTGAGTTCAGCTGCCCAAAAGCCCCACCCTTTTTCAGCAATCAACTGAGTGATTCTCGCCGCTTGGGCGTCACTCTCCTGCTGCGATAAAACAGCTGGAAAAAACTGCATAACAGCGGGGTCTGCATTAATCTTGGCGTAATCGGAGTAATCTTCTCTTTTCCATTGCCTAAGGATCAATCTATCTGTTTCTAACTGCGCTGCCATATACTTTTCGGAGTCCTTGTCCAACTTATATCAATTAGATCAGTATAACCATAACTTCATTTTGAATGGGACTGCACTATGACAGTGGTAATGTTGATATTTTATCGATAGCCGCCTTTCTGCGCGCCAATTGGAGTAATGCGTCTAGCTTTTCCATCTTTACCTTTTGAGCAAATCTTCTGTTATCTCTGAATCGCCAGTCTTTCCCGATCGGCTTTTTTCATCTTCGAAACGACTAATTCATAGGATCGATCAATCAGCCCTTTCAGCATGCCATCTTCTATTTCTTCTGTGACCGATACGGTGACCCAGTGTTTTTTGTTCATATGGTAACCTGGACGTATCGCAGTAAACATCGAGGTCAATGCTTCGTTGTCAGCCGGTGCCCCTTTGAGGTTAATATCGACGACACCGTCATTGACCGACAACAATGCAAACATCTTACCCAGCACCTTGAACACCATAACATCTGCACCGAAAGGGTAATCCAATTCAGACTCCGGCAGCGTCAGCATAAAGTCGACAATCTCTTGTTTGTTCATCACATCCCTCACTCGTTGTTAGCGCGCAGTTCGCTTTGCCATAGGGTGTTCAGGATTGAGCTGCAGCAGATCCCACAAATTTCCATAAAGATCTTCAAAAACAGCCACCGTGCCGTAATCTTGCTCTTTCGGCTCACGGACAAAACTAATACCGTCTGCGACCATACGGTTGTAGTCACGCCAAAAATCATCGGTATTCAAAAACAGGAACACCCTGCCCCCCGCTTGGTTCCCGATGAAGTCTATCTGCTCAGGCTTTGACGCTCGTGCAAGCAGTAACGTCACTCCATTGGAGTTCGGCGGTGATACGACGACCCAGCGCTTATCCTGCTCTGGCTGGTAGGTGTCCTCGATTAACTCAAACTGCAGCTTGTTAACGTAAAAGTCTATTGCCTCATCGTAGTCTTTTACGACAAGGGCAATATGAACGATATTCTGTTTCACTATGCTTCCTTAATGCGGCGCGAACCCGGTTTAGTTAATAGTAACCTTCATATGCTCTGAAGGGCTGCTGTCGACAAAATGCGCCCAAACATGATCATATACCTGCCGCTGGCCGGGAAATGGTACTAGAGATTTCGCCTCTTCAAGACCCACCCAACGATACTCCGTATGCTCCTCATTGAGCGTTACAGGCTGGTTGGGCGGACACAGAACAGCAAAAACCGGTATGATTTGCAGCACATTCACATTGGCTTCAAAAAACTGTTCCAGAAACTGAGCGTTATAAAGCTCAGAGACAGCGATTTGTGTCTCTTCATAAAACTCCCGCACAATTGCCTGCCACCCTTTCTCTTCCCCTTCAATAGAGCCAGCAACATGGCACCAGTAGTCACCTTTAACCCGCTTCATCAATAGCATTTTTATTTCGCCATCAATTTCCGACAGAGCAACACCTGAGACAATCGAGGTATTCACCGGGATCTTTTGAGTAGCCATCACTTATAATTATTCCTCTTTTGGAGCATATTGCTCGAAGACCTGCTGTGCCGTCATCTTTTGGGTGTCATTGCTGAATTCGTAGTAATCCGGCTTTTCGTCAATGAATATTTCACTGACCAAGGTAAAATCCTGGTCCTGAAACAGGCCTGCCGAGACAATATACTCATCACTAGGCAGCAAATGATAGAACAAATGCGAACCACAAGTCCCACAGAATACCCGCTCAGCCCACTCCGACGAGCGATACACCACAGGCTGCTGTCCATTAATTTGCACCTTAGAGTGGCAATGAACCGCAAACAAGGGGCCGCCAGACCATCTGCGGCACATATCGCAATGGCACAGCCCAACCTCTTTTTGATCGTCCGCCGTTAGCTCGATAGCGCCGCACAAACATTGTCCTTTCATCTTTCTCTCCTTCTAATCTGAATAGCCACTTCAAGTCTATGTCGAGTAGGGAGGTATTGTGACAGGTGATGCTATCTCAATCTGTGACTGGTGAAAGGCCTAAGCAAAAAAAAGCCCCCACCGAATGGCAAGGGCTGAATAGCTATTAAAGCAATCAGTCTTTCTTTTGACGTTTGCTTTTTGGCACGTAGTTCAAAATAGAAATTGGTACCGGTTTTCTTGGCTCAAAGCCTTCGATTTCACGGCGCTCGATCAGGTGACCCAAACGGCTTTCGATCATGCACAAGTTCTTGAAGTTATCTTTCGATACGAACGAGATTGCCTCACCCGATGCATCTGCACGGCCGGTACGGCCAATACGGTGAACATATTCATCCGCCGGGAACGGCAAGTCATAGTTTACGACACGGGATAGCTCTTCAATATCAATACCACGTGCACCAACGCCTGTTGCTACAAGGTATTTGATCTTGCCTGCTTTAAAGTCTTCCAGTAGTTGTTCACGAACTTTTTGGCTACGGCCACTGTGGAATGCCTCGGCAGCGATGTCGCGTTTTTCCAGCTGAGATACCAGTTTGGCGGCACCGTGCTTGGTTTCAATAAAGATCAGTGCCTGATCCCAATCATTTTCTTTGATCAGGTGGCTAAGCAAAGCAGACTTCTTGTCTTTATCAACCGTGATCAACCACTGCTCAATATTGGCCTTGGATGCTTGGTTAGCCGCGATACTGATCTCATGCGGGTTTTCAACCACCGACTTGGCCAAGTCACGTACTTTGTTAGAAAGCGTTGCAGAGAACAGTAGGAACTGCAGCTCTTCAGGCAGGCGGTCAATGATCTTGTTGATGTCATCGATAAAGCCCATATCCAGCATGCGGTCGGCTTCATCAAGCACCAGCATTTCCACTTCTTCAAAGTGGACAGCGCGCTTACCATACATATCGAGCAAACGACCCGGCGTCGCGACCAACACATCCACACCATCGATTAAGCGCTGCTTTTGCTCTTTTTCATCGACACCACCGTACATCGCCAACGATGTCAGGCTTAGGTGTTTGCTGTAAAGGGCGATCTTCTCTTCTACTTGAACAGCAAGCTCACGGGTAGGAACAAGGATCAACGCACGGATGCGTTTTTTACGCTGCGTTTTGCCCTGGCTGAGTTTTTCAAGAATAGGCAGAACAAAGCTGGCTGTTTTACCTGTACCAGTCTGCGCAGCCGCAATCAGGTTCTTGCCCTGCAAGATGACCGGAATAGCCTTGTTCTGAATAGTGGTTGGCTTGCTGTAGCCAAGTTCACTGACCGCTTTGGTTAATGACTCGCTGAGCCCAAGTTTAGAGAATGGCATGAATCGCCTCTAATTATACTGAATCTTAATATGGTAGAGCCGCCTCTACATGAAGCGCGGGAGTGTACCACGAACACTCTTGGCAAGAGACAACTTTCCTTACCGACGCCACTAGTTGTCGAAAGTATAGGCCGAGTGAATGTTCAGTCGGCCCAGCCCTGTTCGCTCAGCGGCATACAAATGCCACTACATAAAACTGACCTTGTGCAGTCTTCCCTCATTGAGGCTATGGTTGCTAAAAGTTTCGTGGTAGATCTGCATGAAGTCTTCTCGGATCAGCTGCTCTAAGTGTGTCGCCATTTCTGTCGGACAAAACAGCATGATATGTAACACCTGCTCGCCAGTTGCTGTCGTAGTGATGTGCACATGTGGATCTGGGCCAGGCAAATCAACACCTGCGTGCTTTTCAATCACCCCATTGTAGCGCCGCGCAACATCGATAAACTCTTCACAGTGCCCCTCGATTTGCTCAATAAGCTCCGGCACCAGGACATACAAGTTGACAAACTCTTTAATGGTAATGCTGAAACTATGGTACACATAGCGCTTCATAAAGTTCAGGTTCTTCACTGGATAGGTAAAAAACATACTGTTTGGCAAGGTGGCCGTTTTACCCGTGAAATGATACTGCCCGTGGTGAAGGTCAATCTCCTGGATCACCGTCGCCATCATATTGTGCTCGATAACTTCTCCGCATAGGGAACCGACTTCGATCCAATCACCAATGCGAAACGAACGGGCACTGGCACGTTGAATAGAGCCGGTGAAACAAAGAATAATCTCTTTGGATGCAACCACAATAGCAACGGCAATGGCGGTGACTGACAGAGCAAACTCGCTGATTTCAGACTGCCAGAGCATAAACAGCACCACCACCATAAGGGTGAAGGTACCGTTTTTGGTACGTGACATCCATTTACGCTGATGCCCTGATACAAACGCGACATCCCCACGAATTTGTTTCAGGATCAAGCGTCTAAACATCAGGACCAATGTGACGATCAGTACACTGAGCAATACTTTATTTTCTAAAAAGAAATCGATTACCGATAATAACTTCTCTGGCATGCGCGCCTCTTTCCACTCCTACACATCATTTTCAGCACCTAAATCGCAGGCCTAAACTCCCATAGTTTGCGAATAAAATCCAGCGCTAACCACACCCTACCGTTTAAAACGCCATCCACACAAAACCCGTCAAATATCACCAGCATTTAAATGCCCACAAACCTCTACAGCTCAACCAATAGGCAGTGCCTGCGGCACAAAAGCAAAAATATGCACGGGATAGCGATCACCTACCGTTTCACCAAATAAACCCTCATCGAACAGAGGATAAAACCACTAAATGCATGCACATCAGCTTTATAATTGGTTTTGAGTTCATTTAACGCAAGAGCCTATAACTGTGTCGGGATATACAAAAACTTCTTATTAATGACCAGCTTTCAAGGCATTTTCATATTTTCTTGCCACGACATCATAAATTTAAATAAAACAAAGTGAAATATTCCCCATACCAATATTTCACTTCCAAGATAGAGATACCAACAACCAAAAACCGCTTCATTACGGAGGTGAATCTCTATGGAAGGATTAACATACCGCCAGGCTTCCAGATTCTTGGATATGGCAACAATGGGGACAAAAAAAGGAGAGATCGAGGATTTTCTTAACCTTGATAGCCGTACCAGCTGGATTAACAGCCAACTCACCGAACCTTATGAAAGCCACAAAGAACGCACGCTATATCAGGCACAGCAGCGAGGCAGTTCCTCAACCACCCAAGAAATGCGGGTTTGTGCGTGGTTTGATATTGCATTATGGAAAGGGGCGCAATTGCGTCAGCGGATGGCATATGCCCTCAGCCAAATCTTAGTTGTCGGCGACCGTGATGCCCAGCTTGCCCCCTTCCCAACAGAAATGGCTCATTACTACGACATCCTTACCGAGTACGCATTCAGCGATTACAAAACATTGCTTTATCATGTTACCCGCTCCCCAATCATGGGCCACTACCTCACCATGGTAGGCAACTTGCCAAAAAGCCATACCGGGGTTAACCCAGACCAAAACTATGCCCGGGAAATCATGCAGCTCTTCACTATCGGCCTTGAAGAACTCAACCTCGATGGCACACCAAAACTCGATGCAAACAACCAGCCTATCCCAACCTATAGCGACACCGACATAGAAAATATGGCACGGGTGTTCACTGGCTGGTTTATGGATGGCAGCAGTATGGAAAACCCTATGGTGGCCTATGATGACTCCCATGACATGGAAGCCAAATCCATTTTAAATACCGACTTCCCCGAAGGCGTGGGTGCAGAAGCAGAATTAGATCAGGCACTGGATCTGTTGGTTAACCACCCCAATACCGCACCGTTTATCAGTACCCTGCTGATTAAACGCTTCGTCACCTCCAACCCAAGGCCCGAATATGTCAAAAGAGTTGCCACAGTTTTTCGAAACACTGGGGGTAACTTAGGCGAGGTCATCACCGCCATACTGACCGATAGTGAGGTGTTAAAGGAAAACGACCAGCATGTCGCCAAATTGCGCGAACCCATTCTTGCCATGACCTACTTCTATCGTGCGATGGATGCCTATCCGGGTAAAGGCGGTGACATCATCTATAATCCGATGAATTATGCCGACACATTTGGGCAATATCCGCTGGGGTCGCCTTCTGTATTTAATTTCTACTCTCCCGATCATAGCCCGCAGGGAGCCTTGCTAACCGCCAATCTAACAGCACCTGAACTGGAGCTTATCGATTGGAGCCAGGTGATCAAAATCGGCAATGTCTTCTACCGTACAGTACTCAATTACGGCCAAGACCGAAATAAAACCAACAACAAACAAGAGATGTATATCGCCCCTGTTGATTTCGAAGATGCCGCCAACAACCAAGACAAAGAAACAATGATGTCACTACTCAAAAACCGCTTTTTGCATGGAGAAATGGTTCCTGAACTAGAAGAAAGAATCGGGGCAATCTATGACACTCATAACAACAAGTACTACGCCGTTGCCAAAATGATTTTCTTTGCCGTCATTTCCCCTAACTTCATGGTACAGGAGTAGTCACTATGAGCATTTCACGCCGACAGTTCTTAAAAAGTTCAGCGATAGCAACTGCATCTTCAGCATTACCATTATCTTTAACCCTTCCGAGCAATGCCTTTGCCGCTGGTAGCGATGACTATAAAGCGTTGGTCTGCCTTTTCCTCTATGGCGGCAACGACTCTTTCAATATGATCGTGCCCGCCGCTGGCGCTAACTATGACAATTACGTCAACGCGAGACCAGACATCCACCTTTCTGCAGCTGAAATGCTATCGATACCGCCGACAGCATCCGGACAGGCAACCGCAATCAATAGCAGCATGCCAAACATCGCCCAGCTAATGGCAGAACAGAAGGCAACAGCTGTCGTTAATGTCGGTACCTTGCTGGAGCCAACCAATAAAGGAAATATTAACAGTGTAAGAAAGCCTTCAAACCTCGGCGCGCACAACAAACAACAATCGGCATGGCAAATCGCTTGGAATACATCTGAATACCACTCTTATGGCTGGGCTGGGATGATGATGGATCTGCTTGCCAATGAGGCCGCCACCGTATCAGAAAGCCTCTCACTCTCAGGTAATGAATTATTGGGCGGACAAAGTAGCCAAGACTTGCGCATCAGCAGTGACGGGGTAAGAGCAATGGATGCGCTCGGCCACTCCAATGCTGTGAATAACAACTTTATTAAACTGGTAGACCAGCCTTATGGATCTTTGTTCTCTCAAGAGTACATTTCTCGCCTCAAAGGTGTGATCGATTTTCAGGCTGAACTTGACTCGGTGATGAACAACTTCCCTGAGGATGAAACCATCCCAGCCAGTTACCTTGGCAGCCAATGCCGCATGGTCAAACGTATGATCCAAGCCAGTGAGCAACTCAACCACCAGCGCCAAGTATTCTTTATCAGCCTTGGCGGTTTTGATAATCACGGAAACCAGCGTGGTAAGCATGATAACCTGCTAGCCCAAATTGATAGCGCATTGAGTGCGTTTTATCGCTCACTAGAAGCTGAAGGATTGCAGGATAAAGTCGTCACTTTCACCATGTCTGACTTTGGCCGTACGATTGCCAATAACAGTAACCGGGGAACTGACCACGGCTGGGGGAGTAACCAGCTCATCATTGGCGGTGCTATCAATGGCGGTATGACATATGGAGTGCTGCCTGAGTTCATCCCTTCTTATGGTCAAGATGCGACGGGCAATAAGTTCATTCCATCCACCTCTTCCGAGCAGATGGCGGCAACGTTATGTAAGTGGTTCGGCCTATCTGACAACAGTGTCGACTATATTTTCCCAAGCTTGAATCCTGCCAACGACAACCCGTTTCCCAACCGCTATCTTGGCTTTCTCGGCGATGCAACCCAACCACCGGCGATACCCGATAAATTAGTCGTTGCCAGTGTTTCAGCCTCTGAAACCCGAGCGGATCATACGCCTGAAATGGCCGTTGACGGAGACAGTGCCACCAAGTGGACGGCGAAGGGGGTGGGGATCACCTTCACCTTGGAACTCACTCAGATGGCCAAGTTAAGCGAGATAAAATGGTCTCAAGCTAAAGGGGATGTTCGCCAGTACTTCATCGACATTGCCGTAAGTAGTGACGGCATCAATTACTCACCGGTTTCCAGTATTGTCACCCCTGGCACAACGACCGGATTAGTGAGTAACCCAATCAATGCCAGCGATGTGAAATATATTCAGCTCACCTGCAACGGCAATAACGATCCAGATCGTGCTGATTTAAGAACATGGAATAACTTCCAAGAAATAGAGGTATGGGGGAGTTAAAAAAAAAAAGAAAGGGCCATCAGGCCCTTTCCTTATAGAGTGAAATCGAAGATTTTCTCTTGCATTTTATCTAGTGTGATTTCGAACCGCTGATTTTCAGGGTTGGCAATAATGATCTCGCTATCATATTGGATAGGATCATCATCGACTGCATTACACGTGAATGCGACGGTATAGTCACCCGCTGGAATATAACCGAAAGCATAATCACCGTTTTCATCCACCGCGGCTGACGCATACGGTGAAATGGAGTTTTCAGGTGGGTATACGCCGTCAAAATCAACATCAAACGGGTCATAGTTATCCACTAGTAGGTAATCGGCCAAACCATGCTCAGGGTACAGGTAAACAAAGTTACCCGTTTCATAAGAACAATTTTCTCCCGCATCAAATAGAGAAAAATCTACCTTTCCCCAAAGCGATGCCGCCTGACGGTTGTCGACAATCTTCACCCCATGCGGTTTTAGATTGTAACCATTTTTACCGGCATTACCACGCTCAACCAGCGACTGGCGCAGGTCGAACTCAATGGTAAAGCCCTGAACCGTATTGTCATCTTCCGGAGTGACTTCAAAGCCACCCAGCTTCAGTTTGTTACTCGGGATTTTTAGATCATACTCACCCGATGTGTCATCATCTTTCACCCAGTTCATATCACCAGGCTTAGTGTGTACAATCAATTCCTTGTACACACCGGCAGGAAGCGTGTGCTCAGTAATAATCAGTGCCGCATCTGTGCCTTGGTAATCAAGCAAGTCGAGTTGCTGGTAGTCATTACCGTCTTCATCCTGATCCACTTCAATGATGTAAGAGTTGCCATTCTCATGCTTGAGCTCGAGTTTATCGAAAGCAACAACAACTTCTGACATCGAATCAACCGGCGCGTCGGATACGCTGAAAGAAACTTTGGCATACTGGGTAGAATCGCCACCGCTGTCGCTGCCGCAAGCTGAAAGCAACGTCGCCACGGCTAATACTGGTAAGGTTTTGTAAATTGTCATGATGCTCTCCATTTATGGCGAAATTTTATCGCCATTAACCATCAAGACTCAATAAACCCTAACTGAATTGACAAATAACTGACAAAGCTGGCTGAACCTTCAATTTTGAATTATAGAAAATTTGATAGTAATTCATTAAGCCCACTCATGCGCACCTAGATGTAAATATATTTAGACAACCTCAACCTTCCATATCAAAAAGCCTTTGAAATCGGTATCTTAATAAATTCGCTAGGTAACTTTCCTGCCAAAATATTTACCTGTACCGAAGGATATAGCAATTTAGGCACATTCAATTGTTTATCTCGTTCAATTCTAAATTCAACAAATTCTTTTTCAGGTGTCTCACCCCTAATATGGATATTGTCTGATTTGCTCTCACCGACGGTTGTCTGGTACATCAGCTCCCTACCGCCGGGTTGATAGTCATGACACACCCACAAACGGGTCGAATCCGCAAGAGAGTATATTCGCTGAATGCTCTCGAATAGCTGCTTTGGACTCCCACCAGGAAAGTCACAGCGTGCTGAGCCGAAATCAGGCATGAACAAGGTATCACCAATAAATGCATTTTGGTTAATGACATAAGTGACGCTGTCACTGGTATGGCCCGGCGTTTCCAAAACGGTTGCAGTAAGCTGGCCAATAGCAAACTCTTCTTTGTCTCCAAAATAATGGTCAAAAGAGCTGTTATCGTTGAAGTTAATATCATCCATACCTAGCAAAGGTTTAAAAGCAGCCTGCACATCAACAATATGGCAACCAACCCCGACCTTGCCGCCAAGTTTCGATTTGATATAACTCGCTGCAGTCAGGTGATCTGCATGGGCGTGGGTTTCTACTATCCAATCCAGAGTCAGTTGGTTTGACCTGATATACCCAATAATGCTATCGGCAAACTCTGTACTAACAACACCTGAAGACAAATCAAAATCCAGAGCACTATCAATCACTGCACAGTGCCCACCCGCCATATCAAACACCACATAGCTCAGCGTTGATGATGGGCTATGGAAGAATGCTTCAACAGAAACCGTCATCATCTCCCCCTCCTGCTTTCTTTAACCAGATACATATCTGATTAACTCACCACACTGATAAATTTTAGTCTGGTTTAACTGCTCATTGATTGTTCATAGCCTCTGACGATGTAAGGCTTGCCTTCCTGTTTCAGCGCGATTACTGTTGGTCATCAAGAATCTTATCAATATGTTCTAACTCCGGGATGCAATGAAGAAAATCTACCAACCGCTATTTGATAACGATAACCCACCAGGAGAGATTTTTTTCGGCCACGAGGTGTTTCTGCCAAATACAACGACACCCAGCCATAGCCACCCATGGGGCCAATTACAAATTATCAATGGCGGGATACTGGAACTCAGGGCTGAAAAAAAACGCTTTTTATCCCCATCGCAATATGCTGTGTGGGTACCGGCTGAGATCGAACATGAAAGCTTTATGAGACGAAGCCTCAACTATTGCTCGATGAATATTACCCATCCATTGGCTGCTCCACTCCCCGATTACCCCTGTTTATTGGAAGTTAGCCCGATCATGGAAGCGATCATCAATGATCTCAAAGCCCGCCAGTTAACAGTGGCAGAATCAGAGCAGGATAAAAGGTTGATCAGTGTGTTGCTTGATCAAGTCTACCAAGCGAAAGAGCACGAGCAGTTTTTGCCATCCAGCAACGATAAACTGCTCAAGCCTATCCTCAATGAACTTGAGCACAATCCGATGTCAGAAAAAACATTGAAAGACTGGGCTGAGGTTCTCCACACGACGGAAAGAACATTGGCTAGGCATTGCCAGGATAAACTCGGGATGAGTTTTACCGAATGGCGACAACGGCGCAAATTCCTCTATTCTTTGCATTTGCTGCGCAAAGGATCTTCGGTGAAGGAAGTAGCGCTAACCTTGGGGTATCATCAGGCATCCCCATTTATTACCCTTTTCAAGCGCCATGCCCACTGTACGCCAGAGCAGTACCGCCAACGCTTCTTTGCCAGCAAAGATTAGGCTGTGATAACTCACGGCTGCTAATTTCAGCAAGGAAATTGAAAGTTTCCCCAGCCGATAAGGCGGACTTTTTATCCTGAAACCAAAGTGGACAAAGCACGATAACGCTCAAAAAACAAGCAAATTAATAATCAATTAAGCTCACAAGGCACCTATCATAGTTGCATATCACAAAAACAAAAACAAAAGCAGAGCTTTACTTTATACTTGAACATAAAAAGCAGAGAATAAAACCACGAAGACAACATATGACTAGGTTTTACAACTATGATTGACATGATTTTTCCTGCATTGTTCTTATCCACTGTGATCGGGTTTAGCCTATGGGGCTGGACGCAAGTCATACGTGTGGTATTTCGTTTCTAATCCCATGTTCCTTATGGAAGCCTTCAGATAGTCGCTCAATAAAAACTAGAAAAGAGCAAGCCAGCAGAAATGCTGGCTTGCTCACGCATAAACCTTGAACGGTTGTAACATATTAACAACAATAGACAATTTACAACATTGAATTACTCTTCAAAATTCCCGATTACAAGTTGCTCTTTTTCTAAAATTATTGCTCTGCCCATCGAAAATGCCGAATCAATATCAAAATTGTCGTCGAGCAGTAAGAAATCCGCATCACTGTTCAGCGCTATTTTTCCTTTGTTAATGCCCAATGATTTCGCAACATTTTCTGACATCATTGCGCTTGCTTGACCGATATCTAAACCACGATCAATTAAGCTACGAAATAGCTGAATATTCGAGTCAACAGCTGCAGCTGCGATCGTGACCATTTCTCCAGCATCATTGAATACAGGCAAGCTTCCGTTGCCATCCGAACTGATTGTAATTCGCTCTGTTGGTACACCTGATTCCAAGGCGGCAAACACAGCTTCACCGGGATCGCTAAAGGCGCAACTACCACCAGAGGTAATGTCCATCACACCACCGGCTTTTGCAAAATTCGTGGCCTCCTCGAATAAAGGGATCGTCCTAGCAACGTGTGTCGGAGAGAAGTTGCTGTGTGGAATACCCCGCTCAACAAGCTCATTGATTTGCTTGAATGGGTCAGGCAAGCCCCCCATATGCATATGAAGTACCCCTTTCTTTCCTGCTAGCATCGCCCCCATCCGCACATCCGAGGTAATCCGCAATAATTCATCGGTTGACGGGAATGAACCACGGTGATCGGCAATGGCGATTTTCACCCCTAAGACGGGCTCCAAAAACACCAGGTCATCACGAATACTCTTTGTTAGAGTAACCGTTGGCACTTGGTAAGAGCCGGTATGCATCCAGGCAGAAAGCCCCTCAACACGTAACCCCATCACTTTTGCAAACAGATCCTGCGGCGAACGAGTCGAACCGTCTGTACCCATCACACCGATGACAGAGGTAATACCTGCTTTGATCAATTTGGAAAATGTGATTGATGGGGTACGGCTGCTAAACCCACCTTCACCGCCCCCACCTGTTAAGTGCACATGTTGATCAATGATACCGGGGATCATCATTTTGCCCGTTGCATCGATGGTATTTACTTGTGTGCCCAGCCCACCCACATTCATATTATCTTCGATGGCAACAATTTTGTTACCCGCCACCAGTACATCCTTTACGCCCAAAGAGTCTGGAGCATATACATCGGCATTTTTGATCAGGGTAAGATGCGTCATTCTTTTATTTCCTATTATATACTTCTTAATCTCATCACTTTTTTAACTCTATTGTCATCAACTATTCCTATCATTGTTACTTAGCCGATGCGATTTTAATCGTGATTTATTCTATATTTGTCACAAATAGTGATATCAGAAAAAATACATGCCATACCAACACTATAATATTATCTAGATGATTGAGTTGTATTAAGTTATATTTCGAATTCATAAACACTAATAATAAAGCAATCAAATAATCTTATTTCTCACTAATATTGTAAAATGCAAAATGTGGCTTCATTATGCAAAAAATGCATAACAAAGCCAATAAATGCATTGGATATAACGATAAAACAATTAAATCATTTCAAACTGTGTATTTATTTTAGTATTCACCATCATTACCATGAAATAAAACAAGCCAGCAACAGGCTGGCTTGTTTTAACTATAGCCCCAAGTAACTTCAAGTTACTTGGGTATAGGCCTATCTATATGTTCTCATCCATTACTGGCGAATCATCCTGTTGTATTCCCGAGGCATCATCATCAAACGATGCGCTGTCATCCATAACATCAACCCCCTGGTTGGTATTGTCACCTTGGGTCCAATCCCCATTTTGCCTATTATCGTCTTGCATAGCAGGTTGACTAGGGTTGCTCCCCCCCTTATTACCTTGCATCGCATATTCTTCAGATACATCCATCGTTAGTGACCCTGAAGCCCCATCGATTGCAGCACCTAAATCAGATTGCCCTTCAAACTGCAGCGTCGCTTCACCTTCAAATTCATTTGATAACTTCATCAGCAGTGGCTTTGAGAGGTTCCCACTAACGGTATAGGAGCCATCTCCATTGAGTAACGCATTGGCAATCGTCGCCCCCTCGGGTAGATCGCTGATCTCTACCTGCTCCACATCAGGGTTGTTAGCTATTTCATCAGGCACTTCGAAGTGAACATTGTTCCCAGGAGCTGCAGTGATATCACTGTCTGCCTCCTCACCCTCTTGCTGGGCAACCTCAACAGACTCATCGACTGTTGATGTTTGGGTATCCACACCCTGACTATCCCCTTGCTGTGATTCAGCCACTTCCGACTGACTGTCTGGGTCTTGGTACTCATCGACATCCAGTGACAACTGATGAACAGCCGTTGTTTCCCCATCTGAGGAAGTGACTTCAAGAGGCAACTGACCGGTAAAGTCATCATCACTCCAGAACACCCACCAACCTTCTTCATCTTCTATTACCGTACCTTGAACGCCATGGTAATCAACCGCAGTAATTGTTGACTCTTCCCCTAAGTTCAACGCATCTAATAATATGCTTTGCGTGAGCTCCAACGACCCCATTTCATCTAGCATAAATTCAGAAGGTTCCGGCTCTGCTACTTCCACGTTGAAGTGAGACTGAATACTGCTATTACCGTCAGTGGCAACAAAAGCGATTTGTGCTTGACCTGCAAAACCTTGTGCGGGTGTGAAGGTGTATTGTCCTTCACTGTTGGTTTCAAGTACCCCTTGCCCTCCAATCACTTGGACAGATTCGATACTTAGTTGATCGTTCTCCGTATCTGATAATTGCCCTAACATATCCGCATCGGTGAAGCTTAGTTCATTACCCGAGCCAAGCTCGGTAGTGGTGATATGATCCACTGCAGGCGCACTATTAGCACTTTCCTGAGCTTCAGCGCCAGTAACCACAATACTGCTTTGCACAGCCACCAAGTTGCCGCCTTGATTCACCTGGTAGGCGAAATCGACTGACCCTTCTTCTCCTTCTGCTGGCGTGAAGGACCAAGTTCCATCACCATTATCAACCAGCTCGCCCTGAGAGCGATCTATCAGATGGACACCCAGAACCGAATCACCATCAGTTGTCTCCACCCCTTCAGCCATATCCAGCAAATCGTCCAACGTTAGCAGAAGTGTCTCCCCCTGCGCGGTATCGAAATCGGCATAAGCTTCCGTTGCCTCAGGCAGTGCATTCGATGGCTCATCTCCATAATCTGCCGTAGTCGCAGAAACAGTAATAAAGAAACTGCCGTTGAAATTATCTGGCGGAGTTAATGACAAGTCATCAAAGCTCCAGGTTGTGACATCAATAACCTGCCCGGGCTCTGTGATGGTAATAGTGTTATCACCATCAGAAACGACAAAGCCGACCGGGAAACCAGTGATCACCAAGTGACTTAGCTGCTCAGAAGCATCGAGCATATCGACATTAAGCCCCAGCAGTCCGGTTGTGTCTTCATCAAACACCAAAGGCCCATCATGATCAGTGGTGATCACAGCACCGTCAGCGACCGGACGAATATACACAGGTACGTCCAGTACCGTTGTCGCCCCACTAGGATCACTGACCTCGACCTGCAACTCGACCGTACCGGAATAATCATCCGCCGGCGTAAATGTCCAGCTGCCGTCTTCATTCTGTTCAACATCACCCGCTTCTTCGCCTTCAACGGTGATCACTCGGGATACAACTAGATCGTCACCATCAACATCGCCGAACAGATCTAGCATATCTTCAGCTCTAAAGGTGAAAGCCCCATCTTCATACGTCGTCAGATGCGCGTTTCCACCGTTAAACGGAGCATCATTGACTGGCACAACATCCACTTTAAGCGAACCATCCACCACGTCATCGCCATCCGAGATAGCGTAATCCAACTCAATCAAACCATTGAAATCTGCCGGGGTGATCAGGTGATACATTCCATCTTGCTGCAGCTGCAAGTTACCTGTTGGCGGCTGCTTCAACGACAGACTTTCAAGCGACAGTTTATCGCCATCGGCATCTGAAGCTTGAGAAAGAATAAATGCCGGATCTATTTCCAATATTTGATCTTCATTGACATCAAAGGTTAGTGTCGGTGCCTGAGGAAGATCTTCTACGGGTTTAACATCGACCGATACGGTTGCGGTATCAAACGAGCCGTTGCCATCGGTGACGGTATAGGTGAATGATGCTGGCCCGTTGTAATCAGGATCCGGGGTAAAGACAACATTGCCGTCCTCATCCAGCTCTACCGTCCCGTGGGTATCATCTGTCGCTTCAACCGCTGTAATAGTAAGCACATCACCATCTGCATCGGTATCATTGGCTAGCAGATCTGAAGGGGCAATAACCAACTGACCATCTTCTTCCACTTCTATTGCCCGGCTAGTAATACCTTGTTGGATATCCACCAATTGCTCGGTGACATCCATCGGCTCATCAGCCTTGTTGTGGTTGAGATCCAAAGCAAGGGTATTAGTATCTTCGCTACCGTCAGCCTGAATTGTGGTCAGCTGAATTTCATCAGACATGGTGCGGGATACCGTCATATTCTGGACAACATAGGTGCCTTTGCCACCTTCAGTGCCTAGAGTGAAATGATGTACCGGTATATCTGTGGTAAAGGCGTAGGTATCCTGTAACTCACCGGATTCACGATAGCCACCTTGTGAATCGATCAAGTTTCCGTTGGCATCAAATGCCTGAATAATTACCTCTGTTGCCTTGCTGCTACTTTCATCGAAATAGCCACCCAAGCCATCAAGCTGGAAAGTAATCTGGTTGACATCTTCCCCTTCGACCGTCACCGTGAGGTATTCATCATCACTCAGACCATTGCGACTGTCATTGCCTATCCCAGCTCCCATAGCCGATCCAGCCCCATTCCACGCAGCCAAATCCCCCTTGCTGACTTCGGTTGTAATGGTGACGCCATCTTCTTGATACACAGCCTTGTTGCCATCTACCGTGCCCCAGTCATCAACGCTGGCGGTGCCGTCAAAAACCGTTGTCGAGGTGTCATTATCAAAGCTACCCACCATGATATCGCGGGTACCTGCCTTGACGTCGTCGGTATCTGGGACAAACTGTACTTGGGCATCTGCGGGGTACTCCCGGCCGACAACCATGTCTTCCCATTCACCGTCAGCATTCATGCATTGGACCGTGCCATGCTCTGGTGCTGCCTCCAATCGAATTTGCGGCTCTTGGGCAGACATACGGCTGTCATCAGCAGCGATAACTTCATCGTTGACCGAATTAACCGTGAGATCCAAACCGGTTGCCACCGTTTCCTGGCCATCCGTGACATCGAAGGTCAAATTCAGCTCACCGTTGAAGTTTTCATCCGGCGTAATGGTGTATGAGCCGTCTTCATTACGCTCTACCGTGCCATCAGCATCTAGCTGAAGGTTTTCAGCGGCCAACTTATCGCCATCGACGTCCGACGCATTCGCCAACAGCTGCTCTTGGGACAGTGTAATAGTGCCATCTTCATCGATGGTATAAGCCAAATTCGCACTGACTTCAGGTCCATCATTAACAGCTGCGACCTGCAGTGTCGCTCCTGAAGCTACTTGGCTGCCTTCGCCATCGGTGACATCGAAACTTATTGCCAAATCGCCGTTCACATCCTGATCTGGCGTGACTACGTAGGACTTATCGCCTGTCTCAGGATCAACCACGGTGGTAAACGAGGCATTGGCAATATTAAGGTTAACTACCGACAGGTCATCACCGTCAACATCGCTGGCATTGGCCAGCAATGCCGCTTCGGTGATCACTATCTGGGTATCTTCATCAGTATTGAATTGCAGCGGGCTATTCGCATCGATAACTACTGCATCATTGACAGGCACGACATTGAAATCCAACGTTGCTGTTGTCAAGGCCGTTTCAGGCGTGTCATTATCCGCCGTCGCATCTTCGATTGCAGTCGCAGTGACCGTCAGGGATACCGGACCATGGAAGTTCTCGCCCCCCTGGAAGGTCAACAGGCTCAAATCCCAGTCGTTGATATCAACGCTGTTGTCATCGCCATCTGCGGTGAACCTATTGTCACCGTCAGTCAGTACCGCACCATCGGGCAAACCATCGACCACCAGAGAAGCCAGCGATTCCGAACCATCGGTATCACTCAGCGCGGCGTCGATATTGAGTGGTGTCGGTAAGTCTTCCGTCACCTCTTTCACGACGGTGATGGAGTCCAAAATGCCGCCTAGGCTGTTGTCATCCGGTGAATCGAACTCGATCTTGGGGTTATCCGTCGTCGCAGTAAACTGGTAGCTGTAATGGTTCCAGCCTATTTCATCCGGTGCCAGTGAATCGATCAACTGGCCTTCGAAGTAAATATCTACCTGCGAATCTTCACCTTCCCAGCCTTTTCGTGCCGACATATCAAATTCAAGTGTGACTACTTCGCCCGCTTTGACATCTAGGTTGGTGTAAAGATTGGATTCATCGCCGCGGTTGGCTTCGAGCTCAATGACACCACCACGGTTATCGCCCACGCCGTAGACATAATCCTGGTGGATTTCGATATGATTATTGGCATTGTCGGTATGCCAACCGGTTAGGGCTGTATCTTGCCCAAGCCCGAAATCTATCAGGCTCATGTCGGTCAACGATACGGTCAACGATGGCTCATCAGCCTCTGGCGTAATCGTCACCGGCGCGTTGAACACCGCATCGACCTTGGTATCGTTGACAGTGATTTTCAGCGTCGCATCACCGCTGTAGTCAGCATCAGGGGTGAAAGTCCAATCCCCGGTCTCGTCATCACGGGTAACTGTGCCACTGCCTTCAACGCTGATGTCGGTCACGCATAAATCATCATTATCAACATCGGTCACATTCGCCAGCAGAGAAGCCTCGGATATCGTAATCGAGCCATCTTCAGCAATGGTGTATGACGTCTCGGCGAAAACGGGGACATCATTAACCGCGGCAACATCTAGCGTTCCCGAAGCCGGGGTCACCGCCCCATCATTGTCATCGACATCAAAAGTAAAGGGCACTTCGCCATTGAAGTCATCTTTCGGGGTAAAGGTGAAGGTTCCATCTTCGTTATCAATCAACGCACCGTATTGTGGATCAATCTGAAGGTTTATCGCCGTCAGGGTATCGCTATCCACATCGGTGGCATTTTGCAGCAGCATGTCCTGAGTAAAGGTAATCGCTGCATCTTCGGTGCCGTCGATGTTGGTCTCTGCGACTACAGCCGCATCATTGACAGGTTCGACCGTCAACGTCATCTGGGTAGGAGTAATAAATTCACCGTCTGTAATCTCGAAAGACAGTGAGATGTCTCCATGGAAGTCTTGTGGCGGCGTAATATCAAAACTGCCATTGCCGTTATCAACAATCACGACATCCGGGTGATTGGTCGTTACATTCTGGGCAACCAGCGCATCGCCGTCAGCATCTGAAGCATTCACCAACAAATCATCCTGCGTGATGGTGATGGTCGTATCTTCATCTGTCGATGCAGCAGCAGGGCCTGTTACCTCTGGGGCAAACTCCCTTGCATCAACGTGTATAGTCTGGGTTGTGGTCGCTTCATCATTGTTTGACCGTTCAGTTGAGGTGGCCTCAACCACCAGATCAAACTCATCATTAAAGTCTTCAGGTAGTTGCAGCTGAATAGTTTCTTCAATGGCGACAGATGGCAGCACGATCGGTGTCTCACCGTCAGAGAGGATTTCACCACGGAAGATATTGCTGTTTTCTTCTCCCATATCAATGGTGAACATAAAGTCATCGTAATCGCGGTCGCCGCCTCCCAACCAGTCTTCAATCCCGTAGACTATCTGCCCATCATCATTAAGCGTGGTGTGGGTGTGCTGGAAGTTATCCTGATTAAGGTTTTCACTGCTTCCGCCATGGAAAATAGCATCACCAAACTGGCTGCGAATAACCGTTTCGGAACCATCATCACCCACAAAGACCAATTGTGGATCCGTTGATGACATAGAGGCAGGGTTACCTTCTTGGTCTCGGAACTCAAATACTCCCTCCCCAAAGCCATCAAAATCATTTTTATTAAAACCGTTAGGGATAACGAAAATATTAAAACTCTCGCCTTGTTCCAACTCGAAACTAAACGATGATTCTCCCGGTAACAAATCGCCACCGCCTCTGACCTGAGAGGCATTTTCGTACACTAGATCGACATCCGAGATATTGCCCTCTTCATCGATGCGGTAATACCCAACCGAGTTTTTAAACCCAGCGCCTTCTCCTGCGAAGGTTACTGTCACTTCGGTATCTACGTAGCTTGTTAAGCCATTGTCCTGGGCATCAAGTACTGCCTGGCCGTCATACTGAATAACCCCGCCTTCCGGCACGCCATCAATGGTCACACTGAGTGTTTCTGACAGGTCCTGATCCGTTAAGCTGGCAGCAATATTCAACGCAATAGCGTCATCAGGATCTGTGTCTAATATATTGTTCTCGAAAGCATTGCCTTCCCCATCAGTCACACTAAGCTCTGGAGCATCAGCGACCGCATCTACTGAAATGGAACCTGAAGCAGGGGAAATAGCACCATCATTATCATCAACATCAAAACTGAAGGGTACTTCACCATGGAAGTCTTGAGCGGGTGTAAAGGTGAAGGTTCCATCTTCGTTATCAATCAACACACCGTATTGCGGGTCAATCTGAAGGTTTATCGCCGTCAGGTTATCGCTGTCCACATCGGTGGCATTTTGCAGCAGCATGTCCTGAGTGAATGTGATTGCGGTATCTTCCGTACCATCGATGTTGGTCTCTGCGACTTCTGCCGCATCATTGACTGCAGTGACATCGACTGACACCGTCGCGCTATCAAACGAGCCATTACCATCGGTGACCGTATATTCAAACGATGCTGGACCGTTGTAATCGGCAGCCGGAGTAAACACCACATTGCCGCTTTCATCCAGCTCTACGCTGCCGTGGGTATCGTCGGTGGCTGTAACTTCAGTAATTGTCAGCGTGTCGCCATCTGCATCAGTATCATTGCCCAACAAATCTTGAGGACTCAATACCAATTGGCCATCTTCTTCAACTTCAATGGGTCTTGACTGAATATCACCATTGATTTCAATAAGCTGCTCGGTGATGTTGAGGCTCTCATCGGCAGTATTATGATTCAGGGCAAGCTGCAATGTATTGGTAACTTCGCTACCATCTGCCTGAATAGTGGTGACTTGCAGTTCTTCAGGCACAGTCCGGGAAATCGTCATGTTTTGCACAACGTAAGTTCCATCACTTCCCATAGTACCAAGGGTAAAGTGATGGACGGGAGTATCTGTAGTGAAAACGTAGGTGTCTTGGTACTCCCCAGAATCTCGGTAGCTGCCTTGAGAATCAATCAAGTTGCCTTGCTCGTCATAGGCTTTAATGACCACTTCTGTTGCGTGGCTATGTGTTTCATCGAAATAGCTGCCCAATCCATCAAGCTGGAAGGTGATCTGATTTACCTCCTCACCTTCTATGGTCACTGTTAGCATTTCATTCGTATCAAGCCCTTCACGGCTTTCATTACCTATACCCGCGCCAACATGGCTACCAGAGTTATTCCAAGCTGCAAGCTGACCGGTATTGACCTGGGTTGTAACAGTGACACCATCTTCTTGATAAACAGCAGTATCACCATCAACTATTCCCCAATCCTCGACCCGGGCTGTCCCGTCAAACATCGTGGTTGATGTGTCACTATCAAAACTACCAACCTGAATGTCTCGCGTTCCTGCCTGGATATCTTCGGTATCTGGCACAAATTGCATCTGGGTATTAGCCGGGTATTCCTGGCCGACCTGCATTTCGACCCACTCACCTTCCGTGTCCAGATATTGAACCGAGCCATATTCAGGCTCCGCATCTAGGCGGATTTTCGGCTCAAGGCCATCTAAGCGATTATCGTCAGTAGCAACCACGGCATCGTTAACGGATTGAACATCCACCGTTACGGTAGCACTATCAAACGTCCCGTTACCATCAGTTACCGTGTATTCAAAAGCCGCCGGGCCATGGTAGTTTGGCTCAGGAGTGAATAATACATTGCCGCTCTCGTCTAACTCCACAATACCGTGGGTATCGTCAGTGACCGAAACTTCAGTAATGGTCAGGACATCACCATCAGCATCGGTATCATTTGCCAACAGGTCTTCAGGCCGTAACACCAACTGGCCATCTTCATTAACTTCTATTACCGAATTCTGCTGGGGGTTCGCAGGGCCACCAAAGGGAGCAATTGCCGGGCCACTGGCACCATCATCGGAAGCAATAACAGCATCATTGACATTATCCACCTGAATTTCAAAAGTCTCAGAAACGGTCTCGGTATCAAAGTCACCATCAATAACCTTTTCCTTTGAGGTCGCATCAGCAACATCAACCTGAAAAGTTTCGCTGGTTGTTTCAGTATCAAAAGGAGTCTGCTCTCCACCTTGCCCTGATAGTCCGCCACCACTTCCATTTGCACTTCCACTAGCGCCCGAATCTTGGGCTTGGGCTTGGCCTTGGGCGTTTTGTTCAGCTCTGCCTTGTCCTTCTTCTTGTCCCGGTTGAGCATTTCTTTGCGCTCCGCCCCCCACCGCCTGTGGTGCAATGCCGCCATCAACCCCACCCTCTGCTTGTGGTTGAGGCTCTGTTGATTGATCTTGTCCTCTGCCAGCAGTTTGCCCCTGACTTTTTCCCGCTTCACCAGAGCCAGAATCTTCGGCCACGGTTTGCCTACCCGCCCCTTCACTGTTCTCACCGCCTGACTCATTAGCAGAACCATTGACCTGATCATTTTGCTCTGCCGCATCAGCGCCTGTAGCCGTTGTAGATGCCATGGTATTTTGCTGATTTTGCCTATCCTGCGCACGGTGCTCATCGGTACTGCCATCGGGCGTTGCGTTATGCTCGACCGCATTATTGAGTGGAGCATGTTTATCCTGATTTTGATTGTCCTGGGCCATGGAGTGCCTCCGTGCAAATGCCTGCTATTCTGTACAAATAAGAGTTTTCTAACTCTATGGATAGATTCAAATAAGCAGAAATGACAACGGGATAAAAAGAAATTTAAAACAAAATCAAAAAACATTGATATAACGCACACTTACTGTGAGCTTCATGTTTTTTTCATGATGAGATATTGATCAATAAATTAAATATTCACTCGCGACTTCGCCTTGTATTCCAGCATGAGCTAGACCATACATAATGAATAGCAAACTATGTTTTTTCAGTAACTTGGGAAGAAACCTGACTTAGGGCCATAGAAATGATTGATTACAGTGCATTTACCGAAGCGATGGATGGCGATGAAGATATGATGTCTATGATCATCGACCTCTACAGTGCAGAACATGGTGAGGATATCGAGCTGATGACAGGATTATATGCTAGCAACAATATTGAAGGCTTATACCAAGCAGCACACTCTTTAAAAGGTGTTTTGCTGACATTATGCGAAGACAATGCTTCACAACAACTCGAAACCATTGAACAACTCTGCAAGCAAGGGCAGCTTCCTGCCAAAAACCTCATTGATGACATGCTGGCTGAAGTCGCCAATGTGAACACGCAAATTGAGTCGCTGCCGCTGGCGAATTAACTCATGATAACAATAGACATTGCTTCAGGGAGTCGATGCAATGGGAATAGAAAAGCACATCAAGCATGCGCTTGTGGAAGCAAAATACAGCCAAGAGCAGGATAGCAACGATAGTGTATATATCCAAAGTGCTATGACAGCGGTACACAAGTCGTTGCTGTTACTGTTTATCGTGGTAATGCTGCTTATCGTTCTTGCCGCACAGGCAAGAATAGATATTGTTGTTTCCTCAAGGGGGGAAATTCTACTCGATTCCGATATCGAACGGGTACAACATCTCGAAGGCGGGATCCTTGATGCCATGCTGGTTAAAACTGGGGATTACGTTTTCGCCGGTCAACCCATTGCCCGTTTGCGCTCGGTAGATAGAAATACCCAGCTTGACTCAGCAACGCTTGATATCGCCAGCCTTGAAATGGATATTCTTCGCTATGTGTCCCTGATTAATCATACCGAGCCGGATTTTTCCGCTTATTCCACCTTCCCCCACCTAATCGCTCAATACACTGAGTCCTGGCAAAAAGAAGCACAGAAAAATAGCTCCAACCAAGCGCTTATTGCACTGGATATCGAGCACAAGCAGAAATTGGTCAACTCGATGCAAAAGCGTATCGCAAGTTCGCGCAAGCAGCTTGGCTTGATCCAAAAGCAGCTGACAATTAAAGAAACCCTCTACAAGGAAGAAATGGCTTCTTATATCGATGTGCTCAACATGCAAGTACAGGAAGCGAATATGGTGAGGGAAATTGAAAACCTGACCGAAGCGGTCATGAATGAGAAATTCCAGTTTGCCCGGTTAGAGAAACAATTAAAAGACACCATTGCTAACCGCAATGCGGGTTACCAAGCCCAAATTAACCAGCTTGAAAAAGATCTCTCGCTGAAAAAAGCCCAGCTGCCGCAACATACCGACAAAGTCGAACGCCTGACGGTTTATTCACCTATTGACGGCATTGTTGACAAGATCCACTTCAATTTTAAGTCGGCAGTGATCCCTGCCAATGAGAGTATTGCGGATATCTCGCCGATTCATAATACGCTGCACGGCGAAGCGAAAATCGCTAAAAAAGATTTGGGCTTTGTGGAAGTCGGCCAAGAGGTCAAACTGAAGTTCGACACCTATAACTTTTCCAAGTATGGCTTTATCAGCGGCACTATCGACTCGATCAGCCGTTCATCTTACCAAGAAGAAGAAAACGAGTTTTACATTGCCAAGATTGCTATCGAAAAAGATTTTCTGGAAGACGGCGGGGCAACCTACACCCTCTCGCCCTATATGGAATTTACTGCCGATATAAAAACTGGCTCCCGTTATGCCATTGATTACGCCTTGAAACCCGTGGTCAGCGCCATGGAAGATGCATTTGACGAGAGGTAACCAGCAGTGAAATTGTCAAGAAAAGCGCTTATTCGGTTTATTGTCATCTTCATGACCATTGGTATTGCCTGCCAAATGGCCATTGGCCTGCAATGGCATAGCCAAACAACGGAGTATAATCAGGCTTTAAGTTCCGAACTAGTTACTAGCAGCCATCGATTAAATCACACCGCTCAAGGACTCATAAATACGCTAAAGAGTTGCCGAACCACCGAGTGTCTTGCCGGGACTGTGATTGATACACAGGCCAATACACTACAGCAGGACATCAAACGCTTTAAACATGCCGCGTCGATGGAAAAAACCACGATCAGCTTGGTGGGCAATACCCTATACCCTCAGCTGGAGCTGGCGCTTGTCAGGTTTAATACTGAAAGAGATCACCAGCAACTGCTACAGACGATGTTGCAGTTATTGCCCCAACTGCAGACCACGCAACAGAATTTGGCAGCCACCATAAATAATGATTTTCATCAAAGCCAACAAACCTTGTTCTATCGTGCACTTGTGGTATTTCTGATTTTCGGCCTGATCTTATCCGCCCTATTATTACTTCTGGTGACGGCTTCCAAGCAAAAAGGACGTCAGTCAGACCACGCTCAGTCAGATGTCAATGAGCTTGCCAACCAACTAGAAAGTATCTCGGTCAATGAGATCACTGATTTGTTGAATGATATCAGCACTCCCCCTGCACAACGGCGTATTTTTGCCAACCTCTCGACCATGTACCAAGATGTCGAACAGCAAAAACGCAATGCCGACTTATACCGCCAGCTCTATACCTTGATCGGCTACGAAATCCGCGGCATGACCAATACTATCCAAGGAGGCGTCCGGCTCATTGCCCAAGAGGCAGGCGAAAATGGAGCTGTTCTTGCCAGAGATATTACTTTAGCGACCAATACACTTTCTGAATTGGCAGATAACTATAACCGATTGATTTCAGGCGGTAACTCCGCCTCTGCGGGAAATGTTACCTTCCTTCCCCTAATGTCTGAATTATTGGTCCATTTGAGTGCTAAAACTCAGCATTCACAACGCCACTTAGAATGTCATTTGGGTAGCAATTTACCGGGCGAGATTGAAGGTAACCCAACCAGTTTATTTTGGGTATTGTTTCTACAGCTATCGAACGCTATTTCAGCGCAGAACGAACCTTATATTTTATTCCACATTAATACCGAATCGGCTGACGAGGTGGAGCAATCACGAATCATCTTCGAGATAGTCTTTTTACCTAGCAATTCACTCAACTTGCTAGATATCAAAAATGCCAACTGGCAGATGCTTGAAGAGAAAAGTGGCATTAATGACGAATGGTCAAAAGCTATTCTCTCCAAAGTCACCCGTTTTGAATCTACTTGGCTGAAATCAGAAATCACCCTGAACGACAACGATCAGCAGCCACAGCAAGCCAATATGCAGAAGCTTCGGATTGGTATTGATATTACCCCTAAAAGCTTCCATCAAGCTGAGCGCTCTCTTGAGAACAAACACTTGATGATTTGCACAGACTCACAGCTACAAATCGACATTATGTCGAAGATGCTGGCACGCTATGGTGCAACGGTTGAGATCATCCGCTCTGCCAACGATATCTTTAAGTCGCTCAACCGGATCAATGACTTCGACGGCATCATCATTACCGATACGATCAAAGGCATCCAGCTCAAGTCGTTTTGTAAAACACTGCATTCTAGGCTGAAAAAGAGCAATAAAACCAAACTGTTCTTGGCAGCATCTGAATCCAGCACGGTACAAGATACCCATGAGTTTGTAGACCGGGTTTTCTTCACCCCTTTCATTCCCCATGAGCTGGTTCCTAACCTTACAGAAGCCATGCAGGCAACAGAAGAAGCCGACGAGCAAACACAAAATGCTTTCCTGATTGTCGAGGACGACAAGGTACAGCAGTTCTTGCTGAAAAAGCTGCTTAGCAAACAAGGTTATGACGCCCATACCGTTAACGACGGCGCGCAAGCTGTCGAATACATGAAAGAGCACGGTGCCGATATCGTCTTCATGGACTGTATTATGCCGGGCATGGGCGGTATCGAAGCCACCAAACTTATTCGTCAACGTGAACAAGACTTGGACGTCTATCACCCCGCCACCATTATTGGCGCAACCGCACTCACCAGTGCCAGTGAACATAAGTCATGTATTGAAGCAGGGATGGACTATGTCATCAGTAAGCCGTACAAAAATGATGAAATTATCAAAGTTATTAAAAAATACATGGCCATCAAGAAGATCTGCTAATTCGCTAGTGGCAGTCTGTATATCTGCCTCTCTTGGGTTGCCGGTAAAAGCTGCTGATCTGCTCAATGTAGTGGACGTGGCTTTACAACGGAATTTATCGCTCAGTAGTGCCGAAACCAATTTGGCCGCTACTGAGTATGAGCTTGATATCAACCGGGGCAAGTTCTTGCCATCGTTGAATGTGTCGGCCAATACCAATTGGAATGATGGGACGACGCACAAATACAGTAGCTCTGATGACAGAAACAGCTATAACAACCATGGTGTCAATGTCACCCTGACCCAAAGCTTGTTTGACCTAGGAGATATCTATTCCCACGGCAGTACGCAAACCGATATCGATATCGAGTCGTTAAGAACCGAGCAGACCCGGCAACAAATTATCAGAGAAGCCGCAACGGCCTATTTTGAGTACCTGAAAAATCAAGCTCAAATAAGGGCAACCCAAGCCGAATTAGACTCATCGGAAGCCAGGCTAACTCTGATCAACCGCAATATTGAACTGGGAAATGTTGCTGGTACCGAACGCTATGAGGTGCTCGCGCAAAAAGAGCGGACTGCTGATAGCCTGCGTACCCTGAGAAAAGACCAACGTATCATTCTCAATAATCTCGCCAATATTGTTCAGCAGCCGCTGAAACCCGATTTCGATCTGCAGTCTAGCATTCAGTTTGAGGCTATTTCTTCTGCCCGCCAGAATGAACTCAATAGCATCATGTACACGTCTGATCTGACCTTGCTAATAGCAAAGCAAGAGGTCAACAAAAGCCGGCAAGTGTTAAGGGAAACTGGCTCCACCTTCGTTCCTTCTCTAAAAGGCAGTATTGGATACACCTATGACAACACTAACGACGCATCGGCTAAGATCTATCCGGATAAAGGTGTAACCGAAGAAACGGTTTATACCCTGACTCTGGATGTGCCGATCTTAAACGGTGGGCGTGACTACTATCGCTACCAGCTAAATAAAGTCGACATAGATAGAACGGAAATCGACCTACAGAACAGCAAAAATTTCAGCCAGCAACAGTTTGATGAGTTCATTTACAACATCAATGATTTTTCGGCTTCGCTAACCAGCCTGACCACCATAATCCAGGCAAACTACGCCTCTTATATCGGTATTCAAAAAGCGCACAAACTCGGTACCCGTACCATTACCGACCTGCTTTCGGCCGAAAGCAAGTTGTACGGCAGTATTCGTGATTACGAAAGTGCCCGCTATGACTATGTCATAAACCTCATTCAACTTAACGAACGGATCGGCAACCTCAATATGGCCACGGTCGGTAAAATCGCTGAGCAGATGTCCCCCATGGGTGATGACAGTTCGCAATCCCCTATTCCGCTCCACCTGATGGTTCAATGACGGAGTAAGCAATGAAAAGCCAACCCTTTACCCGAAAAATAAGCCCGTTGGACAAGCTGTACTTGCTGTTCTCGACATTAATGACCACCCTGCTCGGTTTGGTGCTGCCTTTCTCCATCCTGATCATTTTTGACCGTATTCTGCCAAACCAGTCAACCAACTCCTTGATGCTGCTTTTTGCTATTATTCTGCTGGCTATCTTCCTCGATTACCAACTCAAGCGGCAGGAAGAAAATTTGGTGTCAGTGATCATGAAGCGCTTTGAAAGCCAGTTGACCAACAGAGTCTTCCTCGCCATCTGCGCCGCCAATATTGAGCGTTTCAACCGGTTGGAAATGGGGGAATACCTGGAGCGCATTGCCACCATAGGAGATATCAAACAGTTTTTCGGTGGTGAAACTATAAAGGCAGTGATCAATGCGGGGACCAGTGCTATCACTGTGCTGATTATTTTGCTGATCAACGTCTGGGCTGGGTTGGCGCTCATCACCGCTTCCATCGCCTTGCTGTATGCTGCACGCCTGCTGTCTAAACGACGGGTCGAGGTACTTTCCCAACGTTCAGATATCGAAGGGATGACCAATTCAAAAATTATCGAGATTGTTTCGAACCCTCTGGATATAAAAAGCCGCACCATGGAGTACCGCATAGAAAGCATCATGGTCGAAATGATAGGAGAGCGTGAAGAGCAGAGCATTGCCTATGAGCGCTTGGAGTCTTCGTTCAATCTGACGTTAAACCTCATCCAACAACTCTCCGTAGCGATTGTCGTCGTTCTCTGTGCCCTATCGGTGATCAATTTGGAAATTAGCCAAGGGGTAATGGCAGCCGTCATCTTACTGACAAACCGCTATTTCGCTCCCTACCAGCAGGTCATGCGTACACTGAGCCGCTGGAGAACGAACCAGCTCAACGTTCAGCGCATTGCAGAAGTACTTGAGCTTGAATCTAGCCAACCAAGCTCACTGGAAAAAGAACCGGTTAACACCCTGTTCGTCTCCCCTCTCAATGATGGTACTGAACCGTGCATACCCGTCATGTCTTTATCAAAAGGTCAAATCCACCTGCTGACAGGCCCTAGTGGCAGCGGGAAAAGTCACCTTCTCAGGTGCTTAACTCGCGACAGCCATGACGATAATCTTCGGGTAACGCTTGGCGACAAAAACATTTGTGAGATTGACTATAGCCATTGGCGAGATAATGTCATCAAAGTGGATAAAAACGCCTCGCTAGTAGAGGGAACCATCATTGATAATCTGACCTGCTTTCAGCCGCACCTTAACAGCGCTGCGTTCTCCCTATGTGAAAACCTGGCAATCAAACAAAAGATCGATGGCCTCAAAAACGGTTTTTACACCAATATATCAAGCCATAGCCAACTGCCTTTTTCACGCCAAGTACTGTTTGCACTGCTCATTGTCAGAGCCCTGCTCAGCAACAAACCGGTATTGTTAATTGATGACATCGACATGGTTTACGACGAAGAGTTCGGCCGCTTGCTGTTAGCTTGCATTACCCCTAAAACGAATAATTTTATCTGTGTCATAGCGAGCAACAAACTGGGTCATTCAGACCCTCGCTTAGTTAGCCATAAACTTGCTTCAAGGGTCGCCGCATGAGTGTATTAATCGATTTCAGCAATACTGACGAGCGGCTAGGCGACTTTGGCTCTGCCAAGTTCAAGCAGCGCTACAAAAGCTCCCCAACGCTGCTGGGGCTCGCCTATACCCTCGTCACTTTGCAGTGGGAAGGGACACCGGAGATCCTCAGTGATGCCTTTGTTCCCAAAGCTAGGGATGTAGATAGCTTTGCTTGTACCTTAAGACGTTTAGACTACGAATGTAATGTACGACATCTCGCCAGCATGACGCAGCTTACAGAGGTATCAACTCCTGCATTTGTCCAGTTTGACAATGTCTGTACTGTTTTTCTTGGTATCGAGAACGGCCAAGCGAAGTTGTTCGACTATCGTAACAACGTCCTCATTGAACACCCGCTAACCACTGATAGCTGCACAGTATGTGAAATTTCAAGCTACTCAAAAATATTCCGAGAGCCGCCGCCTGAATCGCAAGACAAATCCAACTGGATTAAATACGTGTTCTACCGTTACAACAATGAAATCAAAAGCCTATTGCTGCTGAGCCTTATCATCAATGTATTAGGCGCGATGCAACCCTTCTTTATCATGGGGGTATATAGCTTTGCCCTGAGCCCTGGTTCACAGACTACACTGTTTTGGCTTGCCGGGTTTGCGGTTTTTCTCGCCTTATCCGAGTTCGCTTTCAAGCGAATGCGAATGAATATTTTGGCTACCTCGGGGAAAGATCTCGCGACCCACATTTCGCAAAACGTTATCAGCAAATTGCTGTGGCTCCCCTATTCGATGACATCATCGGCAGGCGTCTCGTCGCAGTTGGCAAGGCTGAAAGATATTGACCAGTTCCGAAAGCTGGTAACGGCAGAATCATCCCTCAGCTACTTCGATATGCCCTTTGTGATCATCTTTATCATGGCAATCACCATTATATCCGGCTCTGCGGCTCTTACCGTCTTGGCGGGGATCGCCCTTATGCTGTTCTTCTGTGTCTATGCCCGCTATATCTATAACCAAGTGACGGCCAGAAGTTCACGCGCCAATGCCATGGTGTCCTACCAGTGGAACGAGTTGCTAAGAAATATCGTAAGCATCCAAGGACTTCCTTTGATCAGAGTGATCCGCTCCCGCTTCCAAGCCGCTCATGGCCAAAGCCTAGAGGATGCCAAAGGCGTATCGGTCACCAATGGTAAAATCCAAGCAATGGGGCAAGGGTTAATCCAAGCGATTGGTACTGCCAGCATTGTGACAGCCGTTTTTGGTGTGATGGCCGGCGAAACAGATGCGGGTGCCATGCTTGCTATTATTATTCTGGTTTGGAAAGCGCTTGGCCCTATCATGGGGATCTACAACTCGCTTACCAAGTTCAAAACCATCAAATCAGCCAGTGCTCAAATCAATGCGCTGATGTCACTCAATGATGACCGCCATTCGCTGGAAAGCAGCCCACCTATCCGTCAATTCAAAGGCAACATCGCCATTTCCGGGCTTACCCACCGTTATCAGGGGGCAGCAACAGGGTTAACCAACCTCGTTTTAAGCGCTCAGCCTGGGGATAAGATCTCCATTTCCGGAGGCTCGGGATCAGGGAAAACGACCTTACTCACCATTTTGGCCGGCCTGGAAGAAAGGTATCAGGGAAACGTTCTGCTCGATGGCTATAACATCAAGCAGTTCAACAACTTTCGTTATAGAAAAGCGATCAACTACATACCGTTTGAACTGCATATCTTTGATGGTACGCTGGAATCGAACTTCATTATTCATGATGGCGTCATATCATCCGAGCAAATGGAAGAAACCATTGAGTTTTTCAACCTAACTCCTTGGCTGCCAGACGGACTGCAAACCCAGATGTCGACAGAGTTTGTCCAGCAGCTTCCAAATGGCGTACAGCAACTGATTAGAATGGCGCTGGGGCTCGGCAGTTGCGATCAAGGCATTATCATCATTGATGAACCCTTCGTAGGAAGTGAAAGGGAATACACCAAGTACATCAACAAGCTGTTTACCGAAAAGCTTGCCCAGGCCACGGTGATCTACACCACCAATGACAAAGCCTATATTGCCGCTTCCACCAGCTGCCTCTTACTCGACAACGACGGAGCCCAGAAGTACTTTGGCTTCCCGGATAAAGTAATTCAGACGATGAAGGGGTAATTATATTTCAACTTGGGCGGCTATTACCGCCCAACCTATCAGCTTCACTCTTTTATACCCACAAATCAAAGCCACTGCGATGATTAAATCATCACCCTTTACTTCTCACCACTAGCCCTATAGCTTGTAGGCATAAAGCACGATAAAGGAACATTCAATGAACAAGGATTTGCGCAACCAATGCCATACCATACTGCCTGGAAACCAGGATGAGTCACCCGCAGAACATTTCCAAAAAATGGCTCAATGGTGCGAGCAAAACGATATCAAGCATGATATCTATGGTGAAGGTAAGCTAATTAAGTCGTTCGAGCAAAAGGTTGCCGACCTACTGGGTTTTGAGGCCGGGATATTTGTCATCAGTGGCACCATGGCTCAGGTAACCGCCCTTGAGCTAGTCTGCCGGCAGAAACGCAACCCGATTGTTGCCATGCATGAGTCCAGCCATATTACCCGTTTTGAAAGACAGGGTTACCAACTACAGAACCGTTTTAATGTTCTTCCTGTCGGTAATATGTTTCGACCTTGGACAAGGAAAGAGCTGCAGGCGTGGCCAGATGAAATTTCAGCCGTATTATATGAATTACCAATGCGTGAGTTGGGTGGGCAATTACCTTCGTGGGATGAGCTAAGAGACATCAAGCAGCACTGCCAGCTGCAAAATATCCACCTGCATATGGACGGTGCCCGCCTGTTTGAGACAGCCGCGTATTACGAGAAATCTTACCAAGAAATTGCCCACGGCTTTAACAGTGCCTATGTCTCTTTGTACAAGGGAATCAACGGACTCGGCGGTTCAATGCTGCTGGGAGATAAAGCGTTTATTGAGCTGGCGGATATGTGGATGAAGCGCCAAGGCGGTAATGTCTATCATCGAACCCCTTACGTTGTTTCTGCCGCCATGCAGTTTGATGAGCGCATCGCGATGATGCCGGCTTTGTTCGAAAGAACGCAGGAAATCTACTCACTGATCTCTGACTTCCCGCAACTCGCCGTCAACCCGACCCGCCCTCATTGCAATATGCTGCACTTGATCCTGCCGCTGAGCTATGAGAAAACCGTGGAGCTGTGTGAAAAATTAGCAACCCAAAAAGGCATTTGGCTGGGTAACCCACAAATAGCCCAACATCCTGATCAGTCGGTCATTGAATGGTACATCGGTGACAATTTACTGAAGATGGATAACGAGCAGCTTAGGGAGGTTTTCCAACTTATCGTTGGGCAGATTTAACAACCTTCAGGCCAGCGTACATATTGATTGATGATGAAAAGATACAGATCGCAACTTCATTTACTCTTAGGCCAGTAAAATTCAATAATGCCATCCTATCTCATCATCAATCTGTTACTACTCCTTATATTCACTCTTATCGTCGCGGTGATGGCCATTTACAGCAAATCATAATTTTAAATTATTAAACCAATAATTTTTGATAATTTCTTATCACCCTCCTTCATCGCTATAGTAGCCACATCAAAAATGGTTACTCAGACTAGGCACAATCAACTGATTGGCTCTGCGTCCCGATATAAGGCTGCGATATGAAATTCCTCCACACCATGATCCGCGTTTCTGATTTAGATAAATCTATTGAGTTCTACACCAACGTGCTGGGCATGCAGGTGTTAGACCGTTTCGAAAACACTGAATATCGCTACTCACTGGTCTTCGTTGGTTACGATAAGAATGGCCCGACCATCGAACTAACCTACAACTGGGATACAGACGCATACGATCTCGGTAATGGTTTCGGCCACCTTGCATTGGGTGTAGATGATATTTACCAGACTTGCGATCAGATCAAAGCCGTTGGCGGAAACGTTACCCGCGAACCAGGCCCAATGCTTGGCGGTACGACCCATATTGCTTTTGTTAAAGACCCAGATGGTTATGCCATCGAACTGATTCAAATTAGCAAATAATTTAAGGTTGGAGTATTCAAGATGAAAGATTCACTATTTCAGCCAATGCGCCTTGGCAAAACGACACTGAAAAACCGTATCGTGATGCCACCGATGACCCGTTCGCGTGCAAGCCAACCGGGTAACGTCGCTAATGACATGATGGCTAAATACTATGCCCAGCGCGCTGACGCCGGTTTGATCGTTGCTGAAGGAACCCAGATTTCTGAAATGGGCCAGGGGTACGCTTGGACACCGGGTATATACACCCAGGAGCAAATTGCTGGCTGGAAAAAAGTTACTGATGCGGTACACGAAAAAGGTGGCGTGATTTACGCGCAGCTTTGGCACGTTGGCCGTGTTACCCACCCGGCCAATATTGGCGGCAAGCAACCAATTTCATCTTCAGCCCTAAAAGCTGAGAACGTGAAAGTATTCATCGACGACGGCAACAATGCCCCTGGCTTTGTTGACGTGGTAGAACCGCGTGAGATGACCAAAGAAGATATCCAGAATGTTATCGGTGAGTACCGCCAAGCCGCTCTTAACGCTATTGAAGCAGGTTTTGACGGTATCGAATTACATGCCGCTAACGGTTATCTGGTAAACCAGTTTATCGACTCTGAAGCCAACAACCGCACAGATGAGTACGGTGGCTCAATTGAAAATCGCCTGCGCTTCCTAGGTGAGGTGGTTGAAGCCATGACTGGTGCCATCGGTGCAGACCGAGTTGGTGTTCGCCTTGCTCCGTTTACATCCCTAAACGGTACGGTGGATAAGACCCCAGTTGAAACATACACGGCAGCGGCAGCACTTCTTAACAAACTGAATGTGGTTTACCTTCACATTGCAGAAGTTGACTGGGATGATGCGCCGGAAACACCAAAAGAGTTCAAACCCGCAGTTCGTGAAGCCTACAAAGGCACTATCATTTACGCTGGCCGCTACAATGCCGAGAAAGGTGCAGAAGCGATCTCTGAAGGTCTTGCTGACATGATTGGATTTGGTCGTCCATTTATCTCAAACCCGGATCTGCCAAACCGAATCATGAATGGCTACCCGCTAGCAGCTCATGATCCTGACACCCTATTTGGCGGTGCAGAAAAAGGGTTGCTTGATTACCCAGAGTACCAAGCTAGTTAAATGATATCCCCCATAGCAAAAGCCCTGTTCAAACATGAGCAGGGCTTTTTTGTTTGTACCACAATCCCATCAGCTATTGTGAAGCTAGCAAATGGTGCCATTCATCATGTTTCCCCATATAGTGGACAACATAGCTGCACTGCGGGATCACCTTAAAGCCTTCTTCATCAATGACCTTCAAAACAGCTTCCATCATAATACTGGCATAGCCTTGGCCACGCAGTGCATCAGGTACCGATGAATGATCAAGTGTCAGCACGTTACCTGAGATCTGGTAACTCACTTTGGCTTGATAGCCATCGACAAGGTCAACGAAATATGTTCGGTTGTCTTTATCATGAGTCACATGATGATTGCTTGTGTTAGTCATGCCGCTTCCCTGTTATCCCTGCCAACTTACTATTTTGGCATTAATTAAAAATGGTAATTGGCAATTATAACCACTTGTTGCGTATTTTCTATTTCAACGTCTTCTTCATCGAAGTCTTGGTGTATATATCGCCATTACCCTATGCTGCGAGTCTATGGTTAAACCCGCATTAAGTAGCACCAATGCATCCTCACCATTGGAGGCCGCTGCCCCATCAATTTAAATGCCACCCATTAATTAAGTATTTATCATATTGATAAATTTAACATTCGTCATGACTAAATGATTACCCCTGCCCGTATCAGCATTGTTTCAAACAGAGCAAAGTCCGAGCCACAATAACTAACGAGATACCGCCTTTCTCGCTATATACATTGAGATATTTGGAAAAAATCAGGATTACCGACTACAACACCTAACCAGCCATACCTGCTATTAGTTGCTTTCAGCGAGTCTTCAAATGAATTTAGCTCCGTAATATAGCAGCCAAATTATCGCAAAAAGCGCATGACCACATCCACAAAATCTGAACGACCAACGCAACTTGCCGTAAAAACACGTCATTAAGCGCTTCATGTTCAAATAGATAGTTTAGCTTTTACAGTAAAGGAGACTTGGAGCGGGCAGCGGGAATCGAACCCGCATCATCAGCTTGGAAGGCTGAGGTAATAGCCATTATACGATGCCCGCTTTATAGAAGTTGGACTGAAAATCCAACATTGATGTGCATCGAACAATTGATATATTGTCACAAGTTACAAAGAAGAAAAGCCTTGATTTCCAGTGCGTGACACTCATCACAAACAACAACACCAATCGCTTACAAAACAAACACCTAGTATCCTAATCACTCAAAGAAGGGGCTCGTTATCTTTCAGTAACCCAAATAAACATCATTGATAATCCACTATGCAATAAATGCATTATTGCTAAATTTTAGGCATTTCACTTTCGGGCGCAAAAAGAACAAGGTGTTGGTGTCTTATCATTAATAAAAGGTACCCACCATGAGCGACATTGTTATTAACACTCGTATTGAAGAAGATCTACTTGGTAAGCGTGAAATCCCGGCAGATGCCTATTATGGTATCCACACGCTTCGTGCGTATGAGAACTTTAATATCTCTACGACAAAGATTTCTGATGTGCCTGAGTTTGTTCGCGGCATGGTGTTTACGAAAAAAGCAGCGGCTAAAGCCAATATGGAACTAGGCACTATCCCTAGTGATGTTGGCCAGTACATTATCCAAGCTTGTGATCTTATTTTGGACTCGGGTAAATGTATGGATCAGTTTATCTCTGATGTTTACCAAGGCGGCGCCGGTACTTCAGTTAACATGAACGCCAATGAAGTGATCGCCAACGTTGCACTAGAGCTAAAAGGTGACGATAAAGGCGAATACCACATTATTAACCCTAATGATCATGTGAACAAAAGCCAGTCAACCAACTGTGCCTACCCGACCGGTTTCCGTGTAGCGGTGTACAACAGCATTATCAAGATGATCAGCTCTATCGAATATCTGCGTACCGCTTTCGATGCCAAGAGCGAAGAGTTTAATGACATCCTGAAGATGGGGCGTACCCAGTTGCAAGATGCGGTGCCAATGACTGTTGGGCAGGAATTCCACGCGTTCAGCACCTTGCTTAAAGAAGAAGTGAAGAACCTTAAGTACGCAGCTAACCTGCTGCTCGAAGTTAACCTAGGCGCGACAGCTATCGGCACCGGTTTAAACGCACCCGAGGGCTACCAGGAACTGGCTGTCAAATACCTTGCAGAAGCCACAGGTCTAGATTGTGTGCCTTCTGAAGATTTGATTGAAGCCACCTCTGACTGCGGTGCCTATGTGACGGTACACGCGGCCTTGAAACGCCTTGCAGTTAAGTTATCCAAAGTCTGTAACGACCTGCGCCTGTTGTCTTCAGGCCCACGTGCAGGCCTTAATGAAATCAACCTACCAGAAATGCAGGCTGGCTCATCAATTATGCCAGCTAAAGTTAACCCGGTGATCCCTGAGGTCGTTAATCAGGTTTGTTTCAAAGTTATCGGTAATGACACAACAGTCACATTCGCAGCAGAAGCCGGACAATTACAGCTGAATGTTATGGAACCGGTTATTGGGCAGGCTGTCTTTGAATCCATAGAACTACTTGGCAATGCCTGTATCAACCTTGCTGACAAGTGCATCAGCGGTATTACCGTTAACAAAGAAGTATGTGAACATTTCGTCTTTAACTCAATCGGTATCGTAACCTACCTCAACCCGTTCATCGGCCACCACGAAGGCGATATCATTGGTAAAATCTGTGCCGAAACGGGACGTAGCGTGAAAGATGTCGCTCTTGAGCGCAACTTGCTTGGCGAAGAGCAACTGAACGAAATCTTTTCAGCGAACAACCTAATGCACCCAGAATACAAAGCTAAACTATATAACTAATCTTTGAACAAGGGGCTTAATAAAGCCCCTTTTTAAATCACTTCAAAATGTTATGTTGGTTACTGAGGGTAAATTTAAGTGGTAATAATCAGTCACAACCGCAGAATCGATTAATTACCCAACAGACTTTCACCAGTTAGTTCTTTTATTGGGCAGATCTTGCTTAGTTCATTCCACATCGCTTCACAGGAGGAATGTAATTTCGAATAATAACGGTAAACATATAAATCCAAAGGCACTGGCTCTCTCGATGAAAGTATTTTCAACTGTCCTGATGCCAACTCATCCTTTATTGCATAATCAGGCAACCAACTAATTCCTTTACCTTGCAAGACTAAGGCCTTAATAAAGTCTGTCATCGAAGAAGAACACACTGTGTTATTAGTCAACTTGCTTTTAGAGCGATGAAGAGCCCTTCCCATATAACTTTCCGGCGTATAGTCCAAACAGGGAACATCATCATTATTTGCCAAGTCGAACAGCTCTCTCCCTTCCTCATCGACCGCTGACACGCAATACAGGTAACTGCGGCCAAGATAGATTGATCGATAGGGGGCAACTTGTAGCCTGTCTTCATAAAACGAGAACAAAAAGTCACACTTACCGTCTATCAGTTGCTCAACAGCGTCATCTACTTCATTCGCAACAACAGATAGACGGGTGTTTAATTGAGGGTCGAACAGGCATGAGTGCAGCTTGGGCAATAAACTGATGGAGATAGAGTGGGCCGCACTCAAACGCACCGTATGCCGGCCGTCGAAAGAGCTGCCAGCAAGACGATTAACCTCTTCATCAATCTGCTGAAGAATGGACAGCGCCGTTGTTTTGAACTGCTTGCCGCAGAGAGTCAGCTCAATCGGCGTTTTGCTGCGTTCGATTAGCACCAAGCCTAACTCAGCCTCCAGTGACTTTATCCTGCGACTGAATGCTGGTTGGGTAACATTTCGGACAGCCGCAGCATGGGAGAAGTTTTTTAACTCCGCAAGAGTAAGGAAGTCTTGCAGCCATTTTGTCTCAATATTTTTCATTTATTTTTCTCAATAAACATCTACCTATGGCAATCGTCATCCCCTAACAACCCAACAAAAATTACGGCTATCAGCAAGATAATGAGAAGTCACCCGCAGAAAACCCTAAGCATTAATCAGCCATTAACATATGTCTATTAACTTGATCACACCCCGCGAATTTACCCTGATGCATTTTAATAACCAAGCCTTTTTTTTCTGCATTTCACAAGCCTTGAGAATAATCATACCATCCAGCTGTAACATTAATAACACTGACTCATTTATTATTTTAACAAACATATAAACTGAGACATTTTAAAATTTATTCTAATTATTAATTATTCAACCAATAAGTTTAACAAACCTACTAACCATTATATGAACCCTGTATCCTAATAAATAAAAGGTCAACAAGATGAACTTAATTATTAAGTTATTGTGTGGAATATTCGCTGGTATTCTCATGGGCATGTTTGCCCCTGAAGTTATTGTTCAAGCCCTAATTACAACTAAATACTTAGTTAGCCAGTTAATTAAATTTACCATCCCTCTCCTTATCCTGTTCTATGTCACCAGTGGTATTGCTAGCCTCCCGAAAAACTCCGGTAAACTGCTTAGCAAAACCGTTGGATTAGCTTACTTATCAACGTTAGGAGCCGGTATCCTTGCCTTCTTGGTGGCGAAGAGTCTTTTCCCAGCACTGCTCAGCGGAGCCGGCCAACTGCCTGAAGCCGAAACCGTTCTAACCCCATTCTTAGAGCTTCAGATCCCACCGATCATGAATATCATGACCGCATTGACCGTCGCTTTCATTTTCGGCTTGGGAATTTCAAACACCGGTGCAGACAACCTGAAGAAAATCAGTGACCAAGGCCGTGACATCATCGAACTGTTCCTTAACAAGGTAATGATCCCGTCGTTGCCATTCTATATTGCAGGTGTGTTCGCTGACATGACGGTCAAAGGGACAGTATTCGCTACCCTACAGACTTTCAGCTTAGTATTGCTTGCTGTTGTCGCCATGCACTGGTTCTGGCTGAGTTTTCAGTTCGTCACTACCGGTGTCGCCCTGCAACGTTCACCGCTGAAAATCCTACGCACCATGTTGCCGGCTTATTTCACCGCTGTTGGCACCATGTCCTCTGCGGCAACAGTACCGGTTACCCTGCAACAAACTAAACGCAACGGGGTATCCAACTCCATCGCCAACTTTGTTGTGCCACTGTGTGCCAATATCCATATGTCGGGTTCAGTGATCAGTATTGCCAGCGTGGCGGTTGCCGTCATTATCATGACCGGTGCCGGACCTGTACCTAGCCTGCTGGAAGCCCTGCCTTTCCTTGCTATGTTGGGTATCACTATGGTTGCTGCACCGGGTGCACCGGGCGGCGCAGTGATGGCATCAGCCGGCCTGCTTGGCTCAATGCTTGGGTTTACCGAGGAGATGATTGCCCTACAAATCGTCCTTCACCTAGCCCAAGATAGCTTTGGTACAGCCTGTAACGTTACCGGAGACGGTGTTATTGCCCTGCTCATTGACAAAGTTTCTGACTCAGCCGAAGAGACTGGAGGCGAACTGATCCCTGCTGAAGAGGTTGCATAAAGCAAGTGGACCTCTTTCCACACCAAAAATGAAAAAAGCCAGCGGCATTGAAGCTGGCTTTTCTTCGCTAGGTCAAATTAATCACTTAGATGGGTATTCGCCGGCTTTGTCTTTCGCCGTATCACCTGTGACTTTCCAGTGTTCGTTTGGATCATATGCTTCATCACAAATGTCCAATGTGAAGCCCATATCTACGACTTCTTTTAATGTCAAATTGTCAGCCAGTTTAGCAATATCGCCAGACTTATTACGTAATTCCATATCCGTCTACCTTCTAACAAACGCCCTTTCACCTCCTTAACTATAGTGGTGATGCGATGACTTGTCCTGCAGGCAAGAAAAAGCCCGAGCGCGTCGGGCCTTTATCGTGGTTAGTGCTGATAGGTCCTAGTGAAATCAACTAGGATGACTGATGACCTAGACGAGCTCCCATGGACCACCCGCATTACCCGGCTGATCACCTTTCGTCCACCACTTGGCGCGATAGGTTTGGCCGTTGAAAGTCACTTCAGCCCCGCCTGAATATGCCTTGCTAGCACTCCACTCACCCACACTGCCATCATCAAAAACTTCCCAGACCGAACTTGATCCCGGTTGTTCACCCTTTGTCCACCATTTGGCAGTGTACTTCACGCCATCGAACATGACAGTGTCACCGGTATTGTACACTTGGTTCGGATCCCAAGTTGTCACTCCGCCAGTGGTATCCGCCAACACGCTGACGGGAATAGTGGCCGTCTGACTGGCAATTCCATCGGTTACGGTAACAACTAAGTCAATCACCGTATCGACAGTTACGCTTGGCGCAACAAAAGTGATATCAGCACCCGTTGCAGTTGTCGTTACCGTGCCATCTGAGGCGGTATAAGTAAGTAGATCGCCGTCAGCATCTTCCGCTGATACACTGATCACTACACTTTGCCCACTATTAACCGATGCATTAATAGGTGCGGTTAAGACAGGTGCTGTATTGCCTTCACCGCCGCTGCCTTTTACATTCACAACAATTGAATCAGATGTTGATGTACGGCCATCTGACACTTTAACCACAACCGTCTCTTGAAGATCTGTCGCCGTATTCGGCGCCTGATAAGTCACTGTTGCACTACCATTGCCGTTATCAACAATAGCCGCATTCGTTACCGTAAAGCTAAGCGGATCGCTTTCTGCATCTGTTGCTGAGACGTTGAAGCTAACCACCGCGCCTGCATCAACATTCTGTGCCGCTGGTACCGTTAAGACCGGGGCGGTGTTTAGGCTGCCACCAGCACTAAAGACGCGGTCAATGGCTTCAGCGAGCGGTGAACTGAGGTTAGTACACTGTTTTAGCTTGGCACCGTAACTAATGAAGGTTCCTTCACACTTAATATCACCGTGGACCTGCCAGACGATGACCCCGCCCAGTTGGTTGTCGACAATATACTGGGCCTTTTTCTCGATAGACGGCACATCATCATAACTGAGGAAATATTTACCCTTCACAGCATATGGAACTTCAGCATTGGCATCCCACATGTGTTCCCAGCCAGCGCTTTGCATGATGTAGTTATAATTAGGTTGGCCTTCGAACTCTTTCCAGTTATCTAAATCAACCGCAGATTCCGTAGGGCCATCAACGCTGAAATTAACGGTACGCTTATCTGTCGGGGCACCGACATAAGCGGTTGCTTCGGTGGTCTGGACACCACGACCGTAGAAAGCGGCACCAAAGTTGATTTTCTCTGAAGGGATCCCTTTAGCAGCCATCCATGCGCGGAGATGGTCTAGATCAAGATCTGGATACTCTTCTTCAGGGTACGGGTAAAGCGGAGCATTATGACCAGCTACATTAGACCAACCACCATTGAGGTCGTAAGTCATCATGTTGAAGTAGTCCATCGAAGCAACTAAGCGTGGCCAATTGTAACCTTCCAGCTTAGCTGTGGATGCCGAGAACGCGGCCGTCAGAAGTTTGTTAGGGCCGATACGCTCGCGGATATCTTCCATTAGTAGCTCGAAGTTGCCGTAATCTTCCGGGTTACCCTGGAAATTCATCCCACCTGTACCTGGGTATTCCCAGTCAATGTCGATACCATCAAAGCCAAGTGCCATCAGCTTATCGACGTCTTCCAGGAATCGGGCTTTTTTCACCGGATCGGCAGCCATTTCGGGGAAGTGCTTGGACATACTCCACCCCCCCAACGAAGCCATTACTTTGACTCCCTTCTGATGGGCAAGATCAATCAGGCCCGGTGCGCCCCCTGCTTTTTTCAATGGGATTGGGAATTGTCCAGATACCCCTGTCGGAGTATGGAGCCATCCGTTGCCTGATTTCACGAAACCTTGCTCTTGAACCTTACGCAGCGCATCCGCTTCCCATGCCTCATTGCCCGGATACTGGTGAATATATTCTAATTCGCCCCACAAAATATGGAAGTCCCAGCTCGAATAGACGTCCGGGTGGAGCAATGGCCCTGGCTCTTGAACCGCGCTAGGTTGGTAGATATTTTTGTTCCGTAGGTCGCCACTATGCAGTGAGCCGTCCTTCGCTACGCCAAAGAAAGAAAAATTTAAGATCGAGTAAATATCCATATTGACGTTCAAGTGTGTGGCTTCGCCTTTTACACTGAACCCAGCATTCGTCCCTTTCCATGCTTCCCACTGAGTAATATAGCCAATGACATTCTTGTCATGGGTAGGTGCAGCATGAACGCTTGCGGCACTGCCGACCATCAGCACGGCAGCCATAGCGCCTGCCAACGTACTCAAGTGTAATCCCTTTTGCATTTTGATCTCCACGTAATGGTTATTGAATGTAAAGAATGAAGGCACATTTTTTACGCCCTCAAAAAAGTCCCATTAAGTGTTAGCGAGTTTTTTGGGGTTCGCATAATTATCGTGGTAGAAGAATGACATTTTTAATGTCATTTCAAATCAATTTGAAAGAGAAATGTAAGATGAACAGAAAACGGCGACAGGCGTTCAAATTTTAACCACAACAGGATCAACTGCTTATTTACCGTACCTTTAATGCTTCTCAAAGTGGAGAAAGATCAATGTACACCAAAATATCTCTGTACTTTTGTTCCATCTTCCTGATAAGCCGCTAAGATATAGGCAAAATAGAAATCCACAGCACCTCAAGTATCGCTTTGACGTGTAACCTAGAATATCAAAAAGGGATTGGCCAATGATTAAAGCAGCAACAAATCAATCTCAGGGAATGCTGTTATTTAAACTGACCCACCAACAATCTTTTGCCATTGGCACATTAAAGGTCAAAGAAATTGTGCCGTACACTCCCCTGACAGCTATTCCGCATTCACATCCTACCGTGCTAGGTGCCGCAAGCCTGCGTGGTGATACGCTGCCAGTTATCGATATGGCAAAAGCCGTTGGGTATCCACCTCTAACCAAAGATGAGCTAAAAAATAGCTATATCATTATCACCGACTGCCGCCGGATGTTGGTTGGCTTCGTTGTCCGCGGTATCGATCGTATCACCGAGTGTAACTGGCATAATATCGATGCACCACCAAGCTCTCTTGGTAAAAATGTCTTTGTCACAGGTGTCACGAACGTCGATAACAAGCTCGTACAGCTATTGGATGTTGAATTGTTGCTATCAAAAGTCTTCCCTGATAGCCCTGATAGCCTTCACCCGATTCTGACTGACGTAGAACGAGAGGTATTGCGTCCGCTGAAAATACTGTTGGTAGATGATTCAGCTGTCGCTCGCCGTCAGCTCTCACAAGCGTTAGACAGTATTTCTATTCCATATTTCATTGCCACCAACGGCCATGATGCACTTGATATGCTCAAGCATGCCGCCGGGGCTGGGGCACCGTTTGATATCCTCGTTAGTGATATCGAGATGCCGGGCTTAGACGGCTACGAGCTTGCCTTTGAAGTCCAGAATACTCAGCAACTGTCACATGCCTATATTATTTTGCACACTTCCCTTTCAAGTGAGATCAGTGTCTCCCAAGCCCACCAGGTCGGTGCCCATGAAGCCCTGACCAAGTTTGAAGCCAATGAACTGATCCATGCCATGCTTCGTGGTGCAGAAAAGAAGAACAGTATAGAGTTGGCATAACAGCACATCTCTGGTCAGGTAAGCTCACGACTAGCATTTCTCAGCCAAGCATCTTGCTTGGCTTTCTGCTCCAGTTATGAAGAAAGTAGAAACAATGTATTCAATAAACTCAGTGGTTAAAATTACACCAAATAAAAAATTACTTTCTCTAAACAGAACTTTTTGAACGGCGTTTTAATATACTTTTAGCCCCCAGCGCCATTGTTGCTATCCAAACGCGCATTTTCAACTCTTTTTACCTTGCGCTGACATTTCATCACAGTCGACATGTCAAAGTACGTATACTGACTGACAACCCACTAGATACTCATGATTTCGCGCGCTATCGCAGCTATTGCATTACTGACAGCATCCACTTTTTCTTTCGCTTCCCCAGAGCTGCTTGTACCCGTTGAAGTGCCTAATATCCAACTTGCTCATGTTGAAACACTTGTGATTGATGGCGATATTAACGACAGCCTACAAATACTACTGAATAACACGCTAAAAAATAAAAGTAGCGACTTTTACGTCATTGATGACATATCAGAAGATACTCTGAACAATACGCTGACCATTGTTATCACCTTGTACAACCAACCAATTACATTGCCAACGGATGATTGGTCATTAAGTTAAGAACACACGGGTAAAAATCAAACAGCGCCATCAAAGGCGCTGTTCTGGATTAACACGACACAGTCACCGCCCTCACGAAACTGGCGATTCTGCCAGTGGTGCGTGCTGCTCTAACTTCTGTTTCAAGATCTGTAAATTGACCGGCTTAGACACAAAGTCATTCATACCGGCGACAAAGCATTTATCTTTCTCTTCTTTAACCACGTTAGCTGTTAGGGCAACGATTGGAGTAAACTTACCTGTTTGTTTTTCAATTTCTCTTATCTGGCGGGTCGCCTCAAATCCATCCATCACCGGCATTTGGCAATCCATAAAGATCACATCAAAACGCTTTTCTTGATAGATAGCCACCGCCAGCTCACCATTTTCGACAATCTCAACCACGGCACCTGCTTTCTCCAACATCATTTTCGCCACTTTTTGGTTAATCACAGTATCTTCAACCACAAGCACTTTTACTGCTGACTCCGTCTTTGTATTGAAAATCTCTCGTTCTTCTTTTTTCTCTGAACCTTCAATTTTATTCTTCAGAGCCGCCTTGATATCAGTTTGTGTTGTTTCTAGTGGTGAGGGAGCTGACTTTTTATCAGATTGCCGCTGCTCCAAAATACCATCTCGCTCAGTTTGTGATTCAGAACCCAATACCGGCTCATCAAAGTCAATAGATTTGGCAACCAACTTCAGTATTGCCCATTTTAAATGAGCATCTTTATAAGGGCGGGCTAGGAAAGACTTTATCCCGATACTTGCGGCCTTCTCTTCATCATTCATTTCAGGAGCAGCTGAAATCATCATCAATTGTGGGCAATTAGCACCGAAGTGTTGCTGGAATTGCTTAGCAAGATCAAAACCATCCAATATTGGCATGTATTTATCAAGGATCACCACATCAAAGGCTTGCTCTTGTGTCACCGCCTTTTCTGCCATCGGAATTGCCATATTGGGATCCAGGCAGCTAACCGCCTTGGCACCAAACGCCTCAAGTTGAACCGTAGTAATACGCATATTCAGCATACTGTCATCAACCAGCAGAATATTCAGCCCTTCAAGCACTGAGCGCTCTTCAGCGGGTGTATTGGTTTTCTCTTTCGGTAACTCGATGACAAACGAAAATCTGCTTCCCTTTCCCGGTTCACTATCAACGATAATTTCGCCGCCCATCAATTTGACCATCTCCCGACAAATTGCCAACCCCAGCCCAGTGCCGCCATATTGTCTAGTAGTACTGCCATCAGCTTGTTGAAACTTTTCGAATATGGCCGCTTGCTTATCTTTAGCAACTCCTATGCCCGTATCAGTAATCAAGAACTTAACTTTGGCGAGTTCTTCCGTATTAGCAATAGCTTCTATTGCCAGAGTAACCTGCCCTTTATCAGTAAACTTAATCGCGTTGCTCACTAAATTATTAAGAATTTGTCGTAATTTAGCACCATCGCCCATTAGCATCGGACTGATCGTTCTCTCTACAGAACATGAGAGTTTAAGGCCCTTTTCTGCCGCCTTTATCATAAACAGAGACTCGACTTCCTTGCTTACTTCAAACAAGTTCAGTGGCACCGATTCTAGTTCGAATTGGCCCGCCTCTATTTTGGAAAAGTCTAGGATGTCGTTGATCAGATCAAGCAGTGACAGCGACGAGGTATGTAGCATATTGATGTATTCTTTTTGATCCGCAGGCATCTCCATCTCACGCATGAGCCCAGACAAGCCGATTATGCCGTTCATTGGTGTACGGATCTCATGGCTCATATTGGCCAGGAACTCACTTTTCTTTAAGTTGGCCTGCTCTGCAGTTTCTCTTGCCTCTTCAAGCTCGAGGTAATGCTGGCGAATATAGCCTGCAGAGCGATTATATTGCGCAGCTAAGGTTGTGATTTCATCATCAAACCACCTTTTAGGGAGCATGACAGGCATAGGAACATTTTGCTCGTCAAACTTAGTTACTGCCACGGACATCTTAGTCAACGGCTTAACAACCAAATGGTAAGTGATAAGCATTATGCAAATAGAGATAAAGAAGATTTGTAGGCTATGGCCAAACAGCAATAGTAAGAAGGTATCATAAAGGCTTTGATAAACAGGCTGCAGATCTGACTGGACCATCAAGGTACCGAGGACAAACTCTTTCTTCATCGCTTGATGGGTCAACTGCCACTGCTTCTCCAATACACCGTCACTCAGCGCTTCCCCCTGCTCTAGGATAACCTGGCTACCATCAAAAATTTTGACATAGGAAATAGAGGGAAGGCTGAGTACTCCTTCAGCCTGAGTCATTAATAGTTCTCTGTCTTCAACCCATAAACTAGACGTTAAACTGGACTGATAGCTATCTTGGATTTGGGTAAAACGGCTTTCGATATCTTTGAGTTCGCTTTTATATTCCAGGTATAAACTCAGCGTTGTTGACAGTAGTGTAAATAGTGAGCTCAGCAAGATAATCGAAAACAGTAATTGCTTGGCTATACCAAACTGACGATGTTTTTTAAACGGCCTTGTCACTTCCTTCATCCTTAAACTCGCATCTTCCAATTACTCTACTAACCTAATAATAGACCTTCAGAACGGATTATTATGACAAGGACAAAAAATGAATAAAAAAACACTATTTTCATTAGGAATGATGTTGAGCCTCCCACTTTATGCCATCAATACTCAGGCTGAAACCGTCAATTATTATGTCATCGCAAAGCAAGCCGAACCTTTCCAAATTCAAGAAGGTAACAGCCACCAAGGCATCGTGACAGATATCGTGAAAGCCGTATTCGAACAGAGTCAATATAATATCCAATATCATACCTATCCATTCAACCGCATGATCACTATGCTTGAAGCTGGCGGTGAAGCAAACTGGATAACATACGGTAGCCCTAATTGGGGAGGCGTACAGGCTGCTAATCTATCAGATAACCCAATCTATAATGTCCATCATATACTTTTGAGCAGTACTGGTGCTCCATTTAATTTCAATACGATGCAAGACCTACAAGACAAAGTCGTCGTGTTATTGCATGGCTTCGATTACCCCCAGCTCGAACCTTACATTGAAAAGGGTGACGTGGAAGAACTGCGTGTAAAAGACTTCAGTGCAGCTTTTAGAGTCATCAAGAAGTTACCTGGTGATACAGCCTTCGTCGAGATGGAGTCTCGAGTCAAATACAACCTGGGCAAACAAGAAAAAGATCAGAGCAAATTTAATATACAATCGTTCAATACAGTTATTCCTGATTACCCAATCTATTTAGCCTTTGATCCGAATATGGATCCTGCACTGCAGGAGTTCATCAATCAACGTTTAGCCACATTAAAGTCAACAGGCAAAATTGATAACATTGTTGACAAGTATCTTTAAACAGTAATTAATCACACAGAATAAGGCCGCTAAATAGTGGCCTTATTCTGTGTGGGTTTTAGTTATTAATATAATCATTTAATAAATGATGAGTCAAACATATGCCCTAGTTTACTAGCTTTTGTTTTCAAGTAACCACTATTATGAGGATTATTTCCTTCTTGCAAAGCAACTCGCTCAACAATATTAATCCCAGCGGTTTTAAGTGCTTTTACTTTTCGTGGATTATTTGTCATCAGCTTGACCGATTCAATATTTAAAAAGCTCAACATCCCTTTACAAAACTCATAATTTCTCATATCAGCAGCAAATCCAAGTGCTTCATTGGCTTCTACCGTATCGGCACCATCATCTTGCAAATGATAGGCACGAATTTTATTGATCAATCCAATTCCACGCCCTTCTTGACGTAGGTAAAACAAAACCCCACTGCCAGCATTAACGATATTTTCCATTGCTCTTGATAATTGAAACCCACAATCACAACGGGCACTGAAAAGAGCATCGCCAGTTAAGCACTCTGAATGAAGGCGAATGAGCGGCGGCTCACCTTGTTTGAGTTCGCCATAAACAAGGGCAAGATGCTCTTTACCAGTCGCCCGTTCAACAAAACCGTACATTTGGAAGGTTCCCCACTGGGTGGGAAGTTTTGCACTGTCAACAAAATGAACGTGTTTAAACGGCTCTTGTTCAGCGAAGTAATCCCTCACTTCCATCAGTATCTTACCCAGTTCATTTTGCCCTCGCCCATCTCCGCCATCGCCCCAATAACTGTCTTTGTGGGAATGCTCAGTCAACAGTTTTTCACCCGTACTCACCAACAGGTGAGTAAAGTGTGGATTTTGGCGAAATTTTTCAAACACGATATAACGCATGACAGAATGACGGACATCCATCCAGTCTGACTTCACCAGATGGGCATATTTACGGCTTAATTGAAAAGCATCATCTGGTGTTGGGGCATTTAATATCTCTTGGACAATTTCTGAGTTGGTAAATTTCTGAGCTTGATAATAATGTTCACTGGTAGGCCAGGTAACATCACTTAAATGAATGGGGCTGTGGGAAAAGTTGGATAGAAAGCCATAGTCTTCGTTGGGTTCATAGAACTGAATTTCTTCAATCATTCATTGCACTCCTAATAAATGAACAATTACAACAGATGATATTGTAATGCCTCCTTTTGCATACAGTTAAGTATAGTTAATGTATGAGAACCAGAACAAAAAAGTTATACTATTTTATCTCTTTCTAAACATTGAATCTTTAACCCACTATTTTTTATAGACTTATAAATCATCTATTTCGAAACTAGAAAGCAAACACACATCAAAATAATGCTAAAGTATTAGATAACAGCCTAGCCAATTAGACCGCTTATGAATATTTTCACTAGTTCAAGAATAGAGTAATGGCAACATTTATAGTTAAATTTATTTCATGCTATCAAATAAAAACGGCACCGAGATAACTCAAAGTGCCGTTTCCTACTTAATCTATTGTCTAGCTACAAAGCGTATTTTGTAGGTGGGAATAAATTTATTCGCGTTCAGGTGCAGTACGCTTACCTGTCATAAACTCTTCTAGAAGTTCAGGTGTCAACTCACCGGCTTCTTCTAGGCGCTTTAGTTCTTCAACAATGCGCTTTTGCTCGTCAATCGAAGGGATCGCTAACTCTGGCTCTTTTTTGATGTCTTCTGGGATAGAAAGATTGTCTAGCATCATTTCACTCTTGTCTTGCAGTATTTGAATTCAAACTGGCATCAGTATACATGATTTGCAACAAGAAATATTGATCAAGATACATCAACTAAACTGGCCAATAACCAGCTCCGTTTCTACCAGTACTTCATAATCATGATCATGCTTGTGGATCACATGCAGCTCGACTTCACCAAGCTTTGGGTGCTTGAAGTGGTAATGGCCATCCGGGAAGTGAGTACTACCATCCCCTTGAAAAGTGATGACAAAATGCTCAATAAACCGGCCTAGGTCATCAAAACCATGGCGGGGCTGCTGGGTCACTTGGCTGACCGTAAATTCCGCTTCATGGCCAGATTGATCAAATACCTTGACCTGCTCACCAACCAGCTTTTGTACATTTTCCATCGACATAGGATTTTTAGACATAGTGCAAACCTCATTACAGAAAGGGCTCTATCTATAAGCGTAAACCACTAGCGCTAAAAACCACAAAGGGTGCCACTGGGCACCCTTTATCGTTACTTCAATCGTTGAATTGAGTTATGGAATCAATTTATAGGATCAATAGCTGTCGTCATACTCCGGGAATGCGTCGCGCTGGCGTGCGGTACGGCGCTTCTTCTTCTTTGAGGATAGATCGAAATATTGAAAATCATCTTCAAAATCGAACTTGTGTTTTGACTTAGACCCTTTAGAGAATTTTTGATCTAACTTAGCCATGATTGTTTCCTGAAACCATTCCAGAGTAAGTAACAAATACAGATTAATTGAACGCTGGCGACGATACATGCCAACAGCAAAATATCACTACCAAACCTGATCGAAGTGTAACTTTGGATTATGACAAAAATACTAAACACCAGCGGACCGGCCACAAATAGTATCAAGGTCATCAATCCCATAATGCTGTTTGTGATATACATCTACATTCTCGTATCGCTATCCCCCTTCTGCCTAGAGGGGATAGCGAGAGAATAGGAGATCAATACAATTTATGTACAACAAGTAATTTTACTGGCATCGATTAAATTTTCTGATGGTTACACTTCACAAATTTGATTTCACACACTTTCAATAATTTGATTAAACGGTACTGCCAGCATGGCCTCAAGCATATCCGCTTTTTCACTGTCTTCCCGCCATACCAAATAAAGTGACTGCTCCATCACGGGGGCATCTTCGACAGGGAAAAGTAAGCTTTCCTGCACACTGGCTGCCACAACTGGCGAAGGCAAGAAACCGACACCTTTATTGTTAATCAAAAACTCCAAAGCCATCTTGCTGGAATGGGTGTGCATGATTGGCGTCTTCTGAAGCTCGACGATCCGGCTGTGTTCCACTGAAAAGCGGGTACCCCAATCAAGATACACCAACGGTAGAGACTTGAGCTGCTCCATAGTGCAGCCTTTATCTTTGGTGACCAACTGCAACTGGTAATCACGAACCTTGGTTACCTGCAGGTTTTCAATCTTTGGCGGTTCGGAGGTTATCGCCACATCCACACTTTTATCTAGCAGTTGCTTCGCCAGGCTTTGGCGTGGAATTGATTCCAAGCGCAAGGCTAGGCCCTCAACGTGCTGGTAAATACGGCTGACCCAATCAGAAATCCCGTCGAATTCCCAAAACATCGGTGAGGCTCCTATCGTCACCTGTTGATTGAGCGATTCTGTCAAGGCTACATCCTGCCTTGCCCTCCCCCAAGTTTGCAGTATCGCCTCTGCATAAGGCTGCAGACGCTCACCGGCGGCGGTGAGGTGGACATTACCCCTCTGGCGTGAAAATAAATCATTCCCCAACTGGGTTTCAAGTTGGCGAATGCGAAAGCTCACCGCAGACTGAGTAAGAAACAGGTTGTCTGCAGCTCGACCAAAATGACGTGTTTTGGTCACTTCAAGAAAGGTTCTGAGTAGTTCAGTATCCACTAGGTCCTCGACATCGAAGAGATTAGTATAAAGGGCGCATATTACATCTGATCCTTATACCATCTTAATCAATTTTTTTTATCGTTACGACGAAAATATTTTGATTTACAACTTCAACAACCTGAAAGAATATCTGCGTAAATTACGTTCGGAAGCATATTCGATGAGAAGTGTAGGCAAATTTTACGACGATCAAAATTTCCCACGAGGCTTCAGCCGTTCAGGTGTTTTCACCGTTAGCGAAGCTCAACTTTTAGAAACCTATGGCCGCACCATGCGCGGTCTCGCTGATGGTTCACTGATCCCAGAAACAGATATTGAACAGAATTTTCTGTCTGAGATCACAGGCTCGAAAGATCTCCAGTCCAGCCATGCAAAATGCTGGGCCAAATATGTGAACAAGACCACCAATAAAGTACGCAGTTATACCCTTTGTGTTTCGCAGCGAAAGCAAAGCAATAACGACTACGAAGATGACGACGTCGATAACGATTTAGACATCTAAACTGAGTAAAGCACATTTACTCATTACATTACTCATTATCGAATAAGCCATCCACCCTTCGTGCGATGGCTTACTTCTTTTTTATCCCTGTCAAAAGAGACAGTAATTAGGCGATTGTTATGAAGATTTGTTTTGTTATGTATCCGTGGGACAAAGTTGAGCCAGAAAACGACTCAACACTGCGTCTGATCCACGAGGCTGCCTCACGCGGTCACACGGTAGCCATTACAACACCGAATAATCTGACTATGCGACACAGTACGGCCATTGCATTCTGCCAAGTGCTGAAAAAGGCGGAAGTCTCAAGCAATATTCCGAGCTTTTACCGCAAGGCGGAGTTTCGCAAGGCCCAGCTGCCGCTGGCTGGCTTTGATGTTATTTTCATGCGCGCCAACCCGCCTCTGGATACCATGGCACTGAACTTCCTAGATTCAGTTCGTGACCATACCTTTATCATGAACGACATCGACGGTTTGCGTGTGGCGAATAACAAGCTGTACACCACATCGCTGCCTGATCCAAACAACGAATTCATTCCGGTGACCCATGTATCGAAGAACCGTGATTACTTGGAACGCGTTCTGGATGAAAACCCAAATGATCGCATGATCATGAAACCGTTGAACGGTTATGGTGGCAAAGGGGTGATTCTGGTTGAGAAAAGCGCCAAGTCGAGCGTGAAGTCCCTATTGGATTTCTACATCGGCGACGACAAGAACTACGTGATTCTTCAGGATTATATCGAAGGGGCTGAGGAAGGCGATGTGCGCATTATGATGCTAAACGGTGAGCCTATCGGTGCAATGCGCCGTGTGCCAGCCCAAGGCGATGTGCGCTCCAACATCCATGCTGGCGGCAAGGAAGTGAAGCATACCCTGACCAAGCGAGAGCTTCGTTTGTGTAAGCACATCGGCCCTAAACTGGTGCGTGATGGCCTTTACTTCGTTGGGTTGGATGTTATCAACGGCAAACTGGTTGAAGTCAACGTGCTAAGCCCTGGCGGCATCACCCGTATCAACCGTTTGAACCGTACCAAGCTTCAAGCACAGGTCATAGATTTTGCTGAGAGTGTTGTGATGGCTCAAGAAGTCAGTATCAACCGTAAAAATGAATTTCGTCAGGTGATTGCCGATGCTACAACTTTCTGAAGCGGAAATTCTGGAAAAGATCCAGCAGCATGTTCCGTTTGAAGCGCAGCTTAACGACGGGTGCTTGACCATTCGCATCAGCGAATATCAGCCTTATATCGCCACAGCTATCCATCATGGTCACCGCCTACGCGGTGACCTGATGCCAAACTGTCTGCTTACAGAAGAAGAACGCTATTTCGAGGAAGACCCGTTCACGGGTGATTTCATATCCTCACTGCCAATTGTGCTACAGGGTGAAGATTCACGTTACGAGTATGACTTGAACCGTGCGCCTGAAAATTGCATCTACGATGAAGCATGGGGCAAGCCGGTTTGGCAGACACCGCTGTCTGAGGAAGAGCGTGCTGTTTCACTGGCAAAACACAGCTGCTACTACCGTATCCTAGCGTGCCTGATTGACACGCTAGAAAGTAAATTCGGCCTTTGTCTGTTGTATGACGTGCATTCATACAACTACCAGCGCATTGATCGCGATGTGCCGGTATTCAACCTTGGCACGCGACAGGTCAACACCCGTCGCTGGCGCAAGGAGATTGACAGCCTTGTCGGCAAACTGCGCAACATCGAATTACCAAACATCGGTGTTACTGCAGAAGTGAATGATGTTTTCCAAGGCATGGGTTATCAAGCCAGCTTTGTGAAAGCCAATTTTGCCAATACACTGATCATGCCGCTGGAAGTGAAAAAGGTATTCATGGACGAGGCTCGCGGTGAAAGCTTCCCGTTGGTTCTCGAGAAGCTTCGTGCCGAGATGAAAAACGTACTGACCGAACACGCCGCTGAGACTATTCTGCGCCGAACGAAAGTCAAGAAGCTAACTGGCAGTCACGTACTGGCATCTAGACTGCCCCGTGAAGTACTCAAGCTCGATCGCCAGCTTTATACTATCGCCAAAGGGGTGAATACACTCAGCTATATCAACCCGCTGAATATCAAACAGGAGAAGCGCCGGTTCTTGCACCGCCCATTTGACTACCGGCCCGACTTTACTTACCGGCAACTAGATCTAGATCCGTTCAAGTTCCGCGAGCAGTTGTATCGCCTGCCGGTGGAAGATATCCGTGATGCGGATATTCAGGCAATGTACCGCAAAGTGATAGATCAATTGGCGGTACGAATCGATTTGCTGACCAGCATCGGCAGTGATGAGTTTCTGTACAACTCTTTGAGGTACTATGGCCAGCCGGATCAAAACGATATTGCCAATGCCAACTTCATCTTGCACGCCTGCGAATACAGCGAACCAGAAGAAGAGACGATCACCGCTCAAGAAGCAATTCAGGCTTTCAAACTAGCGGCTGAAGAATATGGCGTGAAATGTAAAGTTGCGGGCTCTAAGCAGTTAATTGCACGAGCGATGGTCAGTGGAAGGACAATCAAGGTCAACCAGGGAGCGACATTCAGCCGCAAGGATCTGGATGCCCTGATCCACCACGAGCTAGGGGTGCACTTGGTCACCAGTGCCAATGCCGATTTGCAGCCGCTGAAGGTGTTAAAGCTGGGGCTCCCAGGTAACACCCACTCGCAGGAGGGTTTAGCGATATTGTGTGAGCACCTGTCGGGGAGTTTCCCGCTTCACCGCCTGAAAACACTGGCGCTGCGGGTTATAGCTGTCGATATGATGGTGAAGGGGGAAAGCTACAATGAGACCTTCCATGTCCTCAAGCATGACTATGGGATCAGCGACAACCAGGCCTTCACGGTAACGGCTCGGGCATATCGAGGCGGCGGCTTTACCAAGGACTACCTGTATCTTAAAGGGCTTAAGGATGCATTGCATGCCTATGCAAAGGAAGATCTGACGTCGATGTTCATCGGTAAGACGGGGTTTGATTTCAAGCCGCTGCTTGACGAGTTGATCACCCGCGAGATACTCAAGAAACCGGCTTACTTGCCAAAGGCTCTGGCCATGAAGGATACCAGCGACCCTATTATCAACTATTTGCTCAATTGCATTCGATAACAGCAGCGCCACAAGTCCAAAAGCCGCAAGGTTACCTTGCGGCTTTGTTATTGCGAGTCGATTCATACCGTTCGCTATAAAAAACGGTTCTAACGAGTCAGTCTTCACATTCTTTGTTTTCGTAGGCGATCACCGACACAATGGCTCCATCCTGATCGCTAATGGCACATATACGCCCCACGCCCGGGATATCTTTGGGCTCATAGACAATACAGCCGCCCGCGGCTTTCGCCGCCGCTACGGTATCATCCACATCTTCCACCGTGATATAGCTCCCCCAGTGGTTGGGGATATTTTCGTAGCCTTCCGGTTTGCCCATAATACCGCCTACAGGCTCACCACCCGCTTTTAATACATGGTAAGTCCCACCTTCCATAGGCATCGCCTCAACATCCCACCCAATCACCTGCCGGTAGAACTCAATCGCTTTCTCGGGGTCATCGGTCATTAATTCAGACCAACTAAAAGCACCATGTTGCTCAAAAACGCTCGCCATCCTTCTCTCCTTATCGATGTTGCACACCTGCTATTAAAGCTAGTCTAACTCGCCGGTTCTGCTCAGTTGATTCTGCTGAATTTTTGATACAAGGAAAAGAATTTCAATATCACAAGAAGCAAACTCAACATCTTGTTTCTATGATGTTTTTACATGATATCACTTTGCAAAATTGTGAATGAAAGATACGATACTCTTTGCAACCCCGCATTCAGAGACAGGGATAGATTACGCATGGACTATATCAAACTGGCATTGGAGGCCTATAACAGCCCCCATCGCCACAACTTCATTTTGAATGGGCAATCCGTATCTAATCTTGATGCAGTCCTGCATTACTTAACTTACGCTTTGGACTCAGCGGATTCTGACGAAACAGCTGATATCCTCATGACCATGGCGAATATGCATAGCTTCCAGGGGAAAATCGACGAGGCGATTACTGGATATAACCGAGCGCTTCTAAAAGCCAATCAATGGCAGCAGGCAACGCTCCATGCTTACCTAGCAATTTGGCATCACTACCAAGGCAACCTTAAATCAGTGACTAAACACCTCGGTTATCTTGAAGAGCTTTATCATCTTGACCAGATTTCTCACCTTGAACAGGTTACTCACCTCAAAAAACAATATGACAAACATTGCGGCCAAACCATTGGAGGTGTAATTGAAATTATTGAGAACGTCCTAGCTAAACCAATTTGCTACCGTTGCCCAGCTTCATCCACAGACACAAATTCGCCACATGCCATCGTTACTCTGGGCTACAAGCTCAATAGTGATGGTTCTATCGCCCTTCCCCTTAAATTACGACTGGAAAAAACACTTGAACTAGCCACCCAAAACCCAAAAAGCATAGTTGTTGTAACTGGCGGGTTAGAAACAGTAGGGGTCACCGAAGCGGAGCAAATGCAACGCTGGCTTGAAGTAAGTGGAGTCGATAACAGGCGAATTATCAAAGAAGACAAAGCAACCAATACCATAGAAAATGCCCAAAATAGCTTGGCGTTATTGCAAGCGAAAGGGATCAAAGCCGCGACCTTAGTCAGCGCCTCTATCCATGTCCACCGCTCCCAGGTATTGTTTGAGACGGTTCAACATAAAAGCCAGCAGCTTAAACTGAATAGTAATAGCAACTCGCTTAACACTATCAGTTTTGACCACATAGCGGTTCAAGATGGGCTGTCACAAGAAAGCTTTCCTTATGGGCAAACACGTATAAATTGCTATATCGATGCACTGCGCGGATACGGAATGTCGGCTTTTAAGTGTGGTGGGTACAGGCAGGTCTAACAAAAAAAGGCCCATAGTGGGCCTTAAACACATACGGAAGGGGCACTAATGATAGAACCCTTCGTATTGGGTATATTCATATGGCTCTAGTTCGTATTTACTTTCAAGGAAAGTAATAAGGTCAACCAAGTCAGTTACCGTCATTACGTCGTTATAACTTGGCATAATGGATTCTCCTGAACGCACCACTTCACCAGGGTCAAAGCCTTGGGCAATACGGTGGCTAGGATTAATCACTGAAATAACAAGCTCTTGGTATTTTTTAAGTCTAGGAACTTTACCACCCAGCTCAACACTCACTCCAGACTCATCCAGCACTTCAGGACGCTCATAGCCCTCCATGGTATGGCAGCTCAAACACTGGTAATGCCGGAACAACTCTTCCCCATGCGCAGCATTGCCCGGAGGTAATGTAAACGCAGCGGTATTCCCGCGTTCGGGTGGTGAACACCCGGTTAGTGAGGCAACTAATATTGTACCAAGTAGTAATGATAAAGTTTTCATAAATCACCACCTATCTTTTTGCTTAGATTTGTTCAACGATTCTGTGGCTATGATAAGTGTAGAAGCTGTTCTAAAAAGCAACAGGCTAGATAATCAGATAAATCATTCTTGGTTGATAAAAGTCAAAACACAGTCTGCCCTTCGGCCAAGTTAGCCCCAAGGGAGCTTTCGAAGGCAAGTAACTAACTCGAAAGAGTAGATTACTGTTAGATACCTAGTTAGGATTAACTATAAGCGGCACCTTAACGAAAACACCTTGATTGTGAGAGTTACCCAAATGTCTAACGTAGTCCAGTTCTCGGCTTTCAGCGGCACAAAGAAAAGCCAAATTCCCCCAGCGAACAAACCACTGAGCCCTAAAGCGTTAAGAGAGCATGCGGCTAATGAGCAGGACAATCATTGTTACTTCTGTGGTGAGCGTTTTTCGCCCAAAGCACTTGTTTGGCTGGATAAGACCGGATTCAAGCCCAAAACACATGTTATCTGTAGCACCTGTAGTTCGAATGCCAAATCACGCTCAATGGATGAGCTGCGGATAATCCTGGCGTTGAAAGCGTTAGATTTCAGAACGATAAAGATGCAACAGTATCTCGAACTGAGAGATAAAGGTGTACAGATTGATGGGGTGCGAGAGTACAAGTTCTACTTCGAAAAGGCGAGTGATAAACCTGGGCAGGTATAACCAAGCTTACTTATTACTTTAATGCACCAATAACAAAACAGCCCGGCAAACGCCGGGCTGTATACTGATACTTGTACGCTGGCGTTTATTAAATCACGCCCAGTTCGCGCAAACGCTCCATCAGGTAGCTGTTCGCCGTGTGGCGATCAGACAACACTACTTCAGGTTTTGGGTGCAGAAACAGCGGTAGCGAAATACGCGCTTTCGTCTTGTCTGCCCCTTCAGGGTTAATCACTCGGTGGGTTGTCGATGGGAAGTAACCACCTGAGGCTTCTTGCAGCATATCACCAATGTTGATGATCAAATTACCAAAATCACACGGCACATCCAGCCACTCACCTTCTTTGGTCAGCACCTGGAGCCCTGGCTCATTGGCAGCAGGCAGTACCGTTAGCAAGTTGATATCTTCGTGAGCGCCGGCTCGGATAGCCCCAAGTTCTTCGTCACCTTTCAACGGCGGGTAGTGAAGGACACGCAGCAAGGTTTTTTCGCTACCGTCAATCATCGATGACAGTGGCTGAGAATATAGGCCAGAAACGTTTGCCGGAGAATGCTCTTCTACCCAACCTAATAGTTGGCTCGCCAGTTTATTGGCTTCTTCGTAGTAGCGCTGCAACTCTGCTTTCAATATGTCTGGACACTGACCCCATGGGTAATAGTGGAAGTATTCCTTGATGTCTTTCTTGGTGTGGCCTTTGGCCACTTCTGACACTTCTGATGGAAAGAAGCCGTCTTGCGTGTCGACATTAAAACGGAAGATTTCTTTCTCTTCAGTACTGAAAAAGCCATGCCAGTTATCATAAATCGACTGAACAAGCTGCTGCTGGATTGGGTGGTTCTTAAGCACACCAAAACCGGTGTTGCGGAGTGACTCGACAAAGCGCTCGGCGGCATCGGGCGCGTTATAATCAACTGCTTCCAATTTCATGGTTTATCTTCTTCTATCTGACTGACTCGTTATTTTTATACCAAGTAACTTGGCTTTTTTACCGACGTAATCGGTTGCATGGCATTTTATCGTTTGCGCCAAACAACCAACACCGCCATTTTGGAAACAATCTGTTCACAAGAGGAAACAAAAAAAAGCCTCCGCAATAGCAGAGGCAATACCAGCAAATTACAAACACAGAGCCAATATAGTGGAAGTTAATCGCGCAAACTTACCATTTCACGCCACCACTCAACATTGCTCATATCTTCTTCTCTACTGGTTGGCTTTTTCTTGAATAACGACAACGATTCCTTCAACCCGCACAACCTCTACCAAGGTTCCAGCTGGTATATTTGCTTCAGATTTGGCAGACCACGTTGTATCGCCAAGTTGCAAGCGACCTTGACCCAGAGGGAAATCGCTCTCAAGCACGCAGGTCTGCCCGACCAACTGTTCTGAGCGTTGGTTCAAGCTGCGTTGTTCGTCACCTTCTCTATCCTTCTTGTGCTGATAACGCCACCACAACCAAGTAGTGAACAAACAGAACACCGCAAAAGTCAGCCACTGCATTTCCCAGCCAAGTGGCAAAAAGAACAAAATCGCACCAACCAGCAGTGCTGATAAACCTAGCCATAGCAAATAGCCTGCTGTTCCCAGTAACTCCAACAGCAGCAAGACCAGGCCCAGCGCCAACCAGTGCCAGACATTCATTTGCTCTAGTAGCGTAATCATGCGTTCTTACCTGTATCACCCTCTTTACTGCGGCCAGTCTGGCTTAGGATCTCGGTGATCCCGGCAACTGAACCCATCAAGCCAGTTGCTTCCAGCGGCAACATAATAATTTTACCATTTTCAGCTTGGCCGATGGTTTTCAATGCATCGGTATAGCCTTGGGCAATGAAATAATTAACCGCTTGTAGATCCCCTTTGGCAATAGCATCGGACACCATTGCTGTCGCCCTTGCTTCTGCTTCCGCCGCACGCTCCCTCGCTTCCGCCTGAAGAATAGCGGCTTGCTTGTCACCTTCTGCCCGGAGGATCTCTGATTGTTTATGACCTTCAGCACGGAGGATTTCGGCTTGTCTGACACCTTCAGCTTCTAGCACTTCGGCACGTTTGTTACGCTCAGCTTTCATCTGGGCGTTCATGGCAGAAGTCAAATCCGCTGGCGGCTGGACATCTTTGATTTCGATGCGGGTGACTTTCACCCCCCATGGGTTGGTTGCTTGGTCAACAATTGTAAGCAATCTGCCATTAATGGTATCGCGTTGAGATAGCATCTCATCGAGCTCCATCGAACCAAGCACAGTACGGATATTGGTAAGCGTTAGATTACGGATAGCATGCTCCAGATCTGTTACTTCATACGCAGCTTTTGCTGCATCAATGACCTGGACAAAACACACTGCATCAATGGTGACATTGGCGTTATCGCGCGAAATCACCTCTTGTGCCGGAATATCAAGCACACGTTCCATCATATTGATCTTATTACCGATCTGATCAATAAACGGTACAATCAAATTAAGGCCGGGACGCAGCGTTTTGGTGTAACGTCCAAAGCGTTCGACAGTCCACTCACTTCCCTGCGGAACGGTTTTGACACCAGAAGCAATAAACACAATTGCCACTATGATAAATATACCCACAGTGACCAAAGTATCGTACGGCATGTTGCTCTCCTTAATAAACAGCGTTCAGTTGGTAGTCAGGATAACTTATGCAACCATATCAATACAACGCATAGCTCAAATATCTTCCACAAAAAAGTGCTCATATCATAGATATACAAAACTAATTTTTTGCCACCAAAATGGCGACAAGGGATGACATTTACTGCTTTCTCTGGAATACACATCAATACCTTTATAGTCCTGCCACTTACGTCAAAAAATTGGCAAATCATTAATTTGATTACAAATTAACAGCACAATACGCCCGAGTTAACATTTCACATTAAAAAAAGACAAACTATTTCCATTTACTACATTGGTGTGCTCTCATTGCCCCAAAAACAACAATATACATACAAAGGGTTATCTAGTGACGCGCTCAACACCACAAGTCAACGCTACCCATCAGCCAAACCACAATCAGGAAGTGACCTTCGCAGAAGGTGAGCAACTAGTCTCAACCACAGATCTTAAAGGGGTCATCACCTATAGCAATGCTGCTTTCTGCCGGGTTGCTGGGTATTCTGAACAGGAACTGCAGGGACAAAACCATAATATTATCCGCCATCAAGATATGCCGAAGGTGGCCTTTGCCGATCTATGGCAACAAATACAGGCAGGTAAGCCTTGGCGTGGTATTGTCAAAAACCGGACCAAAGCCGGCGGCTACTACTGGGTGGATGCTTACGTCACCCCAATTTACGATGACGGCAAGATAGTTGGTTATCAATCAGTCCGGGTTAGGCCAGAAGCGCAGCTAGTCAGAACGGCTGAATCTGCCTATAAACAGTTAATCAAAGCTGAGCGTGGTAGCAAGGTGCCCTCATTCGCCTTACCTACCTCTTTAAAATATGGATTGCTTGCTGCCGCCTGTGCCCTGCCCACATCAGCAACTTTGATTTCTTACGGCCTTAGCGTAAACGCCTTAATAGGCCTTACGCCTGCGATAGTTTTAGGCACTCTGTTTCGTCAGGAACTGTTCAGTACTCCATCTAAAATCGAAAAGCTGAAATCACAGTATGACAGCTTGAGCCGGGCGATTTTTTCCGGCAATGATGCCTACTCGGTGGTTGATTACCACTTGAAAATGGCTTCTGCAGGTATGCGAACAGTACTCGGAAGAATGACAGACTCTGCCGCTCCACTACATGATCTAGCTGATGATTTGAATGCCACTACCCATAAGGTCAACAGTGCTATCGGTGAGCAGAACAAGAGCATCCAGCACATGGCAACGTCTATCGATAATATCTCTGACTCGGCACGCACCATTTCGCTTCATGCTGGCGAAGGCCATCAGTTGCTAGATCTAACCCGGGGCCAGTGCTCAGTGACTCGCACACAACTGGATGCCACCCAGTCAAGCTTAAACGCTTTATCGGACCAAGCCCGCCAAGCCACAGATGCTACCGACAAACTCAGTACCGAGGCGGAGACTGTCAGTGCCGTGATGTCCGAAATCAGTGGTATTGCCGACCAAACGAATTTGCTGGCACTAAACGCAGCCATAGAAGCTGCTCGGGCAGGTGAACATGGCCGCGGGTTTGCTGTCGTTGCCGGTGAGGTCCGTGCCCTGTCATCTCGAACGCAAACGGCTACCGAACAAATCCAGACCAGTATCGGCAACATGCTGTCTACCATCGAAAATTGGCAAGTGCTAATCAAAAATAATCATGACGATACCTTGGCATGTGTCGAGCAAGCCGCTCAAGGAGCTGAAGCTTTAGGGGCTGTCGAACAAAATATGCAGGCAATAAATGAGCTGGTCGATCAAGTATCATCATCAGCGCAAAGCCAGGAAGCCCATGCCAAGCAAACCAGTGAGCATATCCATGCCCTGGCTGATACTTCGCAGCAAAACCTTGAGGGTGTCAACCAAGTAGAACAAAGCAGTGCAGAGCTCAAACGTCGCGTTGATGATTTCTACCTTCTCGCAGAGCGGTTTAAACGCCATTAGAGCTACCTCGCAGTTTGATGCAACAGTTCGTCGTATCAACGCTTGCAGTTAGAGCTTGATAACAATCAGACTAACTACATGGGCAATCCATTCATACTTAGGTATGATCAGTGGATTGCCCTTATTCTATATATTACCTATGTATCTCAATAACCTTAAACAGCTTTTTGGCTTTGATAGCCTGCGTCCAGGCCAAGATGAAGTGATCAGCAAAGTCGTTGATGGCCATTCTGCTGCCGCTATCTTCCCAACCGGATCTGGCAAGTCATTGTGCTACCAACTTCCGGCTTTGCAACTTCCTCACCTGACGCTGGTGATCTCGCCACTGTTGGCATTGATGAAAGACCAAATCAGTTTCCTGCACAGCAAAGGGATACAGGCTGCTTCAATTGATTCAAGCCAAACATGGGAAGAGACTCAGCAGGTAATGCAAGGGGTACGCTCCGGCAACATTAAGATCCTAATGATTTCAGTCGAGAGGTTAAACAACGAGCGCTTTCGTCAGTTCATCTCCCAAGTGCCTATCTCGTTGTTGGTGGTTGATGAGGCACACTGTATTTCCGAGTGGGGACACAATTTCCGCCCTGATTACCTCAAGCTGCCGCAGTACCGTCAGTTGCTCAATATCCCCCAGGTCCTGCTGTTAACAGCGACAGCGACCCCTGCGGTTATCAATGATATGGGGCAAAAGTTTGGTATTAGTGAAGATAACATCGTGATCACTGGTTTCTATCGTTCGAACCTTGATTTAATGATTGTGCCTACGCCTGAGACAGAAAAACAAAGCGCGTTATTCGATACACTCAACAGTGATCCTTCTCTGCCAACCATTGTCTACGTAACCTTACAAAAAACAGCTGAAGATTTAGCTACTTTCCTACAGCAGCAAGGACTCATGGCTCAGGCCTACCATGCCGGTATGGATAGCGACCGCCGCCAGCAAATTCAAACTGACTTCATGGCCGGCAAACACCAGTGCATCATTGCCACTATCGCCTTCGGTATGGGAATCGATAAATCCGATATCCGCCGGGTGATCCACTTTGATCTGCCGAAATCCATTGAAAACTACAGCCAGGAAATTGGTCGCGCTGGACGAGACGGTCAGCACTCAGATTGTATTCTGCTAGGCAGCAAATCGGGGCTGAATGTGCTGGAGAATTTCGTTTATGGCGACACGCCGGATCAATCGGCGATTGAAACGGTACTTAGGCTGATCCAACAAAATGCCCCCCAATGGGAAGTGGTACAATTACGCTTATCCAAGGAAAGCAACATCCGCATGCTGCCGTTGAAGACCTTGTTGGTGTATTTGGAAATGGCTAACATCATTGAGCCACAATACACCTACTTTGCTGATTATCGCTTTAAGTTACTTGTCGAGCAGCAATTTATCATCAACCAATTCCAGGGAGAGCGGCAGCAGTTCGTCAGTAATATATTTGCTTGCTCGCCAAAAGCACGCACCTGGCACACCGTTGACTTTGATGCGCTGTGGCAGACCACACAGGCAGAACGAAAGCGTGTTGTGGCCGCCATCGACTATTTCAGCGAAAAGGGCTGGGTAGCATTGGAAAGCAAGCAAATGACCGATGTGTACCGAGTGACCAACTCAAATTTCGATATCGGACAAGAGGCTACACACCTCTATCAGTTGTTCAAAGCCAAGGAGCAGAGTGAAATCGCAAGGCTAGACAACATGCTTTCCTTCTTCGAAAGCAAGCAATGCCTCAGCCATGAGCTGGCCAGCTATTTTGCTGATCACCAAGCGCCGCAGCAATGTGGTCACTGCTCAGTCTGCCGTGGGCATACTGCAACACTTCCGTCAGACACCCAGCTGGCCGAGGTATCCGAGAACATGCTGAAAGCTTGGTGCGACCCATTTATTGCGGCTTGCCCGGACTCACCTTCAGCAGCAGCTGTCACCCGCTTCCTTTGTGGTATGACAAGCCCGCTTCATACTGCAATTAAAGCCCGCCAGCTGTCTGGGTTTGGCAAAATGGAGCAATACCCGTTCCAGCAAACCTTAACGCAAATTCATCAGCTTTATCCGAACCTTACCTAGTTCTAATCAGATAATCGCTAGCAATCAGTAGAAGTTGGTACTCATCCTACCAACTTCACCCTATCTCCTCATCCAGCAAGTACACATTTGTATTATGAAAAAATAACATTCCCCATAGCGATCTTCGTCACAACGTTTTAAAATGTCCCCATAATATAAATGGAGATAGAGTAAACGCCATGACAAACGAAAGCCAAGAATACCAAACCTGCGAAGCTTGCGGTGTATCAGCTGAGATGGGTTTTATCATCAAAGAAAATGATGATGTTGCTGACGTAAAGATCTTCGGTGGTGATAAAGCAGCCTTAGAAGCAGAGCTAGCCAACTACCTAGCCCTTGCAAAAGAAGTTAATGCCAACTTCAAGCATGAAGTTAGCCCTATGCAAGACGACAGCACTGAGCTTACAGCACGTTTCCAGTTCGAATGCAGCGCTGAAAAGCTGATCTTCGAACTTAAAACACGCTCGCTGATGCGTTAATAGGTCTTTTTAGACCGAAAAGTTGTGTAATTTTACAACATTTTTCTCAGATTCCAGAAAAGCCGATTCCCTTTGGGTATCGGCTTTTTTTCTTTCCATTTGCAGCTATATTTAAGAAAGCACTCAATAAGGACATAGTTACTCCGTTTGCTTGCATATACTTCCACAATACTGGTCAGATATGCCTACAAGCGATTCTCTGTTATCAATGAGTATCAAATTAAGTGCATTCGCTTAACGAATTTAATAGTGGAAATTGATTTCGTTTTGTATGAAAATGACAGCAACATTATGAATCACTAAGCACATGATATTCAGTACATATCATGGATAGAAAAGGAAATATTCGATGAACAGCAATAAAGCACGAGTGATCTCTAACTGGAAACCAACTAACGAGCGCGAATCTGCCGCATTGAAAGAGTTTTTGATGCAAGAAATGGGAGCAAAAACGGCTCACCATGAAGGTGGGACAGGCAAACTTGGCCCTGACTCTGGTCGCCTAGTTCGCTAATTCGGCTCAGTCCGCTGAAAAATTTATTCAAGTAACAGTTCCCCCTGTTACGACAATGCAGCCAGTCCCGTAAGGAATTTGGCTGCATTTTCTTTTGGAGCGATGTAATAATAACTATCTACAGGCTAAGACTTCTTTTCTAGCCTTACCCACTTAAGGGTACCATTGGTTTCAAAGTGTTTTTCAGGCTGGCATTCCAGCAGCACACCTTCAATGGCTATCACGGCACCCAATGAGTAGGATCGCCCTTCATAGAAGCAGACTCGCTGAGTATTAAATGTCCCCTCGAGGCTCACTTTGGGGTGTGACTTCACCGAAATCTCTTTTGCCACCAAAGCCTGGGAGTAAGGCAACATCAGCAATAAAGACAAGATCAGTGTGAAAAGGGATGGTTTAAATAAACTTTGTTTACTCACTGGCTTCACCAGGTTCCACTTGTTCATCATCTTCTCCTTGATAACCCTGCTCTATATCAGCGACCCATTCAGCGCATTACTTAAGAAAAAAGGTATCGCTATTACTCTTTAACGGCAGCAACAACAGAAATTTCAACCAACAAAGCTTCGCGTGCCATACTCGCTTCAACACAAGCACGTGCCGGGGCATGGCCTGCTGGCACCCAGTTATCCCATACCGCGTTCATTTCAGCGAAATCTTTCATATCTTTGATATAAATAGTCGCAGAAAGCATGTGCTCTTTATCACTGCCTGCTTGTTCCAGAAGTTTTTCTACTTTGTCCAGCATGGTTTGAGTCTGCTCGGTAATGCCTTGTGTCGCATCCGCACACACTTGACCGCATAGGTAAACAGTACCGTTATGCTTAACAATACGACTCATACGTTGACCAGTTTCTTGACGTTCAATCACGATAATTGCCTTTTAAATGTATTCGTTACAATGTAATTCTTATCGATTACGGCTCGCCGCTATATTAACAACTACACCCCGCTCAGTAAAAAGTATTTCTGACTATCATTTTGATAGTTAACGCTTTACTTACAGGTTTTTCAGCGCCTCTTTCTGGCTCATCGGAGATAATTGTTCTTGATATTGTTGAACGAAAGACCTGACATAACCAGGGTCGGTTTTCGCATATTCTCGAAGCACCCAACCAATCGCCTTGCGAATAAAAAACTCTTTCTCATTAGCCAACATCAAAATGGTTTCCTCAAGCAAAGGGAGGTTGGTATCCGCTTTATGTTTGAGGTGAACCAGCAATGATGCCCTGCGTAGCCACATATTATCCGATTCGCGCCAATTGCGGACAACACTTTCAAGTCCGCGGTGCTCTTTTACCAGCAGGCCAATTAAGTTAGCGGCTATTTTATCAACGGTATCCCAATGACTGGCTTCGTTAAGCATCTCTTCGTAAACAGGAAAAGCTTCCAATGTACGAAACGCTTTGTAGTATTCGGCAGCATCCATCGCCATGTACTGTTCTTCACGGTTTTCCCCCGCCCAAAGCCAAAGCACCAAGCGCTTGTACTCAATGAAAGAAGTAATTTTTGTGTGTTCTCGGGCTTGCTTGAATATTGCCTTTCGCTCAGGCGCTTTCACCCCATAGAAAGGTTGCTCGGTTTTCATATACGCTTGCATGGCTTTTGCATCATCGGCATTACCCGCTTCGGCCATTCGCTGCTGCATGAATATCACCATAGGAATAACAAGTGACATCAATAACTTCCTTTTCTTTACTTATCATTAAAATAGTTTGCCGATATTGGAACACAGTTACTTGCACAATACCAATGTCTTACAAATCACCCTATTGATAAAGTTGACGAATGTCCGACCTCTTCCTAGGTTTAAATCAATAATAAAAAAATCCTAATCATGACGCTTATTTGCCTATTTCCTAGCTAACGCTTAGCCAACAGAAGGGATACCCGCCTATGCAGCCAAGAGAGGTCAGAACGGTTGACGATGCCAAGCAGATTATCGATGAGCGCAAGCTCAGCCATGTCAAGGTGGGGCTGTTCGACAACGATGGCGTAATGCGCGGCAAGTATATGTCGAAGGAAAAATTTTTCTCGTCACTCGACAAGGGATTTGCCTTCTGTGATGTGGTACTAGGCTGGGATGTCAAAGATCAGCTCTACGATAATACCCGGTACACAGGTTGGCATACTGGTTATCCTGATGCTCCTGTGAGGATCATTCCTTCCAGTTGCCGTGATGTGCTAGACGAAGACGGCATGTTGCTGTTTATGGCTGAATTTGCAGGCGAAGCAGAATCGGTTTGCCCAAGGGCCACGCTACGCAGGGTGCTTGATAAAGCCAAATCCATGGGGCTGATCCCAAGAGCAGCGTTTGAATACGAGTTCTTCCTGTTTCGTGAAACACCGCATTCTGTCCGTGAGAAAGGCTTCAGAAACCTTGAACCTATTACTCCGGATTGGTTCGGTTACTCAATGATACGTAATTCAACCTATTCCGATCTCTACAAGTCTATCCTTGCCATGGCCGAGGCTATGGACTTTCCCATTGAAGGCATCCATTCGGAAACCGGCCCAGGCGTCATCGAAGCCGCAATTTCTGTCGACCACGCATGCCATGCTGCGGATAAAGCCGCGCTGTTCAAAACCTACATGAAAGTGCTGGCGCAGAAGAACGAGTTGATGGCGACCTTTATGGCGAAATGGAGCAATGACTACCCAGGCCAGAGCGGCCATATTCACCTCTCCCTTCGCGATCAAGACGGCAACAATGTCTTTTTTGACCACAATGAACCCCACTCAATGAGTGCTGTTCAACGCCATTTCCTGGCTGGCCAGCAACGCCTGATGCCAGAACTGCTCTGTATGGTTGCTCCCTCGGTGAACAGTTACAGCCGGATGATCCCCGGGTTCTGGGCCCCCACCGACGCCACTTGGGGCATCGAAAACCGCACGACATCGCTCAGGGTGATCACTGGTTCTGAAAAGTCACAGCGTATCGAATACCGCATCGGGGCGGCCGATGCCAACCCGTTTTTAGCCCTGGCCGCTGCGCTTGGTTCTGGACTCATTGGTATTGAACATGGCTGGGAACCTTCAGATCCAGTGTTAGGAAATGCTTACCAACAAGCTCACAGCGATACCCTTGCCCTACCGCGCACACTGTGGGATGCCACCCAGAGGTTCAAGCTATCAGAAGCTGCTGTTTCATTGTTCGGCGAAGCTTTTGTCGAGCACTTTGCTGCCTCAAGAGAATGGGAAGATAGGGAGTTCAGAAAGCACGTCACCGACTGGGAGCTCAGCCGTTATTTTGAAATTATCTGAGACGAGGAAAAACATTTGAATCGTTCAGTTAAAACAGACATCCCACAGGGTGTTGTCCAAAATACCCTCTCTCCTGCAGATGGAAGTGTGGTGGCAACCGTTACGCTTGCCACACCCGAAGTGATACAGGACACGCTTGATAGTGCCAACAAAGCACAAAAAGAGTGGAAACTCACACCACTTGCCAAGCGACAAAAATACTGTACCCGGGCTATCGATGCGCTCCTGAGCCACAAAGATATGATTGCGACCGAACTCAGCTGGATGATGGGCCGACCTATCCAGCACAGTGGCAGCGAGCTTAGAGGTGTCGAAGAGCGTGCCCGCTACATGATAAAGCACTGTGAGCAAGCACTTGCACCCGTAGAGTTACCAGATAAATCAGGCTTTACTCGCTACATAACGAGGGAACCGCTAGGAACAATACTGGTGATATCTCCCTGGAATTACCCCTATCTCACTGCCATTAACTCAATCGTTCCTGCTTTGTTAGCAGGAAACAGCGTGATCTTGAAACCGTCTTCCCATACCCCACTCTGTGCCCAGCGTTTCCAGCAAGCTTTTGATGAAGCCCAACTGCCCAATGGCGTCTTCCAACACGTGTTCTTGAGTCATGAAGCCACCGAAGAGATGGTTAGCAGTGACCAACTCCAGCATGTCGTTTTTACCGGCTCTGTCACCGGAGGGGCGTTAATCGAAATAGCAGCCGCTGGACATTTCCATGGCCTTGGCCTTGAACTTGGAGGCAATGACCCAGCCTATGTCCGTCATGATGCCGATATCAGCTTGGCTGCCGAAACCATAGTTGATGGCGCACTGTATAATGCAGGGCAATCATGCTGTGCCATAGAGCGGGTGTATGTCGACCACCGTGTCCATGACGAGTTTGTCGAAAAAGCCGTAAGATTAGTCAATCAGTACCAATTGGGGTTTCCACTGGATGAAGACACCACCTTGGGGCCATTGATTTCAGCCAAGGCCGCCGACCATGTCCGCCAACAAATTGCCGATGCGAAACAACAGGGTGCCCAAGTACATATCTCAGAAGCCTGCTTCCCTAATAGCAAGCTGGGGAGCCCATATATTGCGCCACAAGTGTTAACCGAGGTGAATCACCAAATGCAGGTTATGACCGAGGAAACATTTGGCCCAGTGCTACCGATACAAAAGGTGTTTTCTGACCAAGAAGCTATCGATTTAATGAACGATAGCCAATACGGACTGACAGCGAGTATTTTTACATCTGATATTAAGCAAGCTATTGCCATTGGTGAGCAAGTTGAGACGGGAACCTTTTTCGCTAACCGTTGTGACTATCTCGACCCTGCGCTGGCATGGACAGGTATCAAGCACTCAGGTAAAGGCTATGCCTTATCGACGCTGGGGTTTGAGACACTAACCCGCCCCAAGTCTTATCATCTGAAGCACCCGCGTAAGCAACATACCAACGTTGATGACAACATATCACCTAATTCATTGGACTAGCCCATGACTCTCCTGCATTGGCACTACCCCACAGAAATACTCGTTGGCGAAAATGCCAGTTCGCAACTGGTTTCGGTCTGCCAAACATCATCGATACAGCGACCACTGTTTGTCATCGACTCATCGCTGGCAAACACCCAAGCAATACAATCGATTCTCACTGCATGTGAAGAAGCCAGCTTAACCACCGACATATTCGATAGTTTTGAAGGAAACCCAACTGGGGAGCAGGTTGAAAGTGGTAATACTGCTTTTCTAGAAGGAAAACATGACGGCATCATTGCCATTGGTGGAGGCTCATCTCTGGATATTGGTAAAGCCATAGCCTTAGTTGCTCAGCAAAAGCAATCATTATGGGAATTTGAAGATATAGGTGATAATTGGAAACAGGCCGATTCAACCCTTATCGCTCCCGTTATCGCCCTGCCAACCACTGCTGGAACCGGCTCAGAAGTAGGAAGAGCATCGGTGATTACTGATACTCAAAGCCAATGTAAGCGCATCATATTCCACCCAAAGATGCTGCCTACGCACGTTATTTTGGATCCCACCCTTACTGTTGACCTACCAGCCCACCTCACAGCAGCAACAGGTCTGGATGCTTTGTCCCACAACCTTGAAGCGTACTGTTCGCCAAGCTACCACCCCATGGCGGAGGCCATTGCCATTGAAGGCATGCGGTTAATTAAGCTGTACCTCCCCATCGCATACACTGACGGGACCAACCTACAAGCGAGAACCCAAATGCTTATTGCCTCTTCGATGGGAGCGACCGCTTTCCAGAAAGGGCTTGGCGCAATGCATGCATTGGCTCATACGCTTGGCGCTCGCTACAACCTGCATCATGGGTTATTGAATGCTGTCTTGATGCCTTATGTATTGTGCGCCAATCGGCATTACCTTCACGAGAAAATGCAACGGCTGTCTCACTATCTTGAGCTGGAGAAAGAAGGCTTCGACGGTGTACTCGAGTGGGTACTGGGACTGCGAAAGCAGCTCCATGTTCCGCATTCATTATCTGAATTGGGCATCAACAATCAAGAACAAGAAGTCATTGCCTCTCAGGCACTAAAAGACGCCGCTGCCAGTGGAAACCCTATACACTTATCTCAGGAGCAGTATCAAGCGGTCTTTAACTTTGCCCTCAACGGCAAGCTCGATTTGTAAGGTTGAACAGGTCAGTCTGAAGATATAGGTCTGAAATTGAGGTAAGAAAATGAAGCTAGGTGTATTGCTGTGTGATGATGTCAGGCCAGAGTTACAGCCCAAGCATGGTAATTACCCAGCGATGTTCACCAACCTGTTCGCACAAGTCGACTCTAATATTGAACTGCAATTCTACCGAGTCATTGATGGCCAGTACCCACAATCATTGAACGAGTGCGACGGCTACTTAACCAGTGGCAGTCGGTACAGTGTTTATGAGCAAAATCGGTGGATAAATGTCTTCCAAGGATTTGTCCATCAACTCTTCTTTCAGCACATCCCTTTGGTGGGGATCTGCTTCGGCCATCAAATGATTGCGCAGGCACTTGCCGGAGAAGTGATGCAGTCTGATAGAGGCTGGGGAATAGGCGCAGCTCAAGCAACCCTAAATATCCCATTAACTCAGCAACCTCCTTGGCTAACTGAGCCTTCAAACAAGGTGTCCCTGTTAGTAAGCCATCAAGATCAAGTTATTCGCCCCCCGGAAAACACGACCATTCTTGCCAGCAGCGATTTCTGTCCTAGCAGCATCATGCTCGTTGATCAGCACTTCCTAGGTATTCAAGGCCACCCCGAGTTCACCCCAGAGTACCTGTACGACTTGTTAGAGCTTCGAAAAAGTATTTATCCAGCTCAGACTTACCAAATCGCTTTGGACTCACTCGATCAATCCACAGACCACCTTGAGGTCACACAGTGGATCATCCAGTTCTTTCGCTATCGGCAATTACTTAGCAATCACCATACCTTCAATAAAACCGAATAACTCCATCAAACAAAAGCCCTCGTCTGTTTTTCTCACAAGCTTACAATGATTCCAACAACGCTTGGAGATCATGGAGGCTGTTATGTATCACGCCCATATTTACTTTGATGAATGCCAAATCAACGCCGCTGAACGTCTACACGAAAAAATCGCCCAGCGCCAAGATGTTAGCCGAGTATTTCCCCTTGTGCACCGCGAAGTCGGTCCACATAGCAAACCTATGTTTGAAGTCCATTTTGCTGATAATAAACAAGGCTTTGTTGACTGGCTGGACAATGAACGAGGGGAATTATCGGTTTTGATCCATCCTGTGTCTGATGATGTGTTATCTGATCACACCACAAAAGCTATTTGGCTTGGCGCTGTACTCCCTATAAAGACGGAAATATTACTTTAAGTGCTAAACTCTGCTGCGTTATATATCCTTGCCAAAGTCATTAAACGAAACAGGATAGTTAGAATCGGAAGGGGCACGATAAGTGCTATTTCTGGGTAGCACTGTCAACGTTTTAATCGTGTTGGCCATGACCCCTGCAGGTGATAAGTTAGTGATTCGGTGAGTTAACAAATAATCTCGTAGCGCTCTTCTGCTGTTGATGGTTCCACAATAACGGAGTTGCGCTTTATCAAATAATCGAGCCATATTGTTCTCGACGGTTTTGATCGACTTACCAAGAATATTGCTTATAAACTCATTGGAAAACCCGCACATAATAAAGTAAGCATACGTTTCCTGTAGCGATGTAAAGCTTTCACATAACTTAGATGCTTTAAAATCAACTTCATGACCTTGGTTGTAATACATGCTTGGATCATTAAATGCAGAAGATAATGTAAAAATGAACCCTGTATTGAACATGCTGACATCAATACCAACGACTTTACCAGATAAATTGATGATAGGGCGTTTAGACACATAGTACGCCTTGCACCCAGAAGAAAGTTTTATGATATTGAGTGAAAAAAGGTAATCTTGGCTCTCCAGCACATGGTTATTTTGAATATCAATCACATCAGCAAAATCACTAAAATTGCACTGGATTTCTGAATTCTTTAACCCGCTTACCTGCTCGCATTTTAGACCTAGAATATCTTCATAGGATCGGTTTATCGCAGCATAGTTACCCTCACCATCATAAACGGCACACGGAAATGGGCTGGAGATATTTTTTAGCCCAACAGCATAAAGATACTGTTCATCTGTTATGTTCATTATTGTTTGTTAGATGACCGAAAATAAGATTAAATTATGCATTTTAAAAGCGACATAAGAATACCTAATGAGTATAGCTTCTCAACCAATTTGTCATATAAATTGTAAGACAATTTGACCACCTCTAATGTAATGCAAGATAGAAAGAGTAAATTAAACAAACCCTAGGCATGCATACAGGTTAATATAAATTAATTAAAAAAAGGCCTCTCGTCAGTGCCAGCCATGAGCCCACTTACAGTGCACCATCCCCATAACACTACTTATATAAAAAAACCGCCTGCAGAGCAGGCGGTTTCTAAACAACTCGAAGCAAGCGACTAAACGGTAACAACGACTTTCTTCGCCAACGACATCGCAAGGTTGTTGTCGTAGTAGGCCGCTTCGTTGATGAAATGCGGATAAGCCTCGTAATCCCCTTCCCAACAAATTTCCTGGCCGTCAAACAGCGTAAAGATTGGATCGCCATGACGCAGCACTTTGAAGTCGGCATCCTGCACGTTACGGTGAACCATACCGATTCGCTCGCCTTGCTCATTCTCAGGCAACTTAAGTGTTTCATGGTACTTGTAAGCTTCATAACTAGCAGGCAGCACTGGCAATGCATTGCGGTTATACAAGTCAACGAAGTCGAGAATATGGCCGGTCATCTCCTCCATCCAATCCAATACATCTTGGCGGATGACAGACTGAGGCTGCGGACCAATTTCAACAATGACGCCCTGTTCGGTAATTGAACTCAAAAAGCAATGCTCGTGAACAGCGACATGATCTTCAAGCACGATAACCGCATCAGGCATTTGGGCCGAGACATAGGCACCAAGCTGTCGGTTGAAGGTATCTGTCTGCAGCAAGATAAGCGATGGCCCCATATTGCTGGTCGTGTTATGCAGATCGATAATAAAATCGGTCTTGGCATTGCCTTTAGGGCCTAGCTGGGCGTTGATTGCTTTGGCCCGGCTTTGCTCGTAATTTGCCAAGTCAGGATTGATGAGATCGTCATTTCCAAACTGACGGTTCATATCACAATCAAGATAGCGCTTGTTCTCCTCAAACGCTTTTGGGTTAGCAAATACGGTTTCAACCGTAAAACTGTCTCGCTGGATCAACTGTGGTGTTTCACGCCATTTACGTAGCAGGTAAATGCCACTAAATTCATTACCGTGGGTACCGCCAACAATGGCCACTTTGTTCAATGTATTCGTCCCTGTCATTTCGGTTCAGACTCGCCTTAATCAGTATCTAAGTTACATTCACTGATACCAGCTTCAATGATACTTTTCCAGAAAAAATGCATATTTAGCCAACATTTACGGATTAAATCAGTTGCGGTCGTGTTTGAGCCAGTTTCAAATAAGCATGTAGCTGATCGTTTTTGTACTCTATGGCGGAGTGAATACTGCTGTCTTGGTTGGCAACAACCGTACTGGTATAACGATTTTCATCTTTATAAATAGTTAGCTCCAGCATGCCATTGACTAGTTGCCATTCACCCGTCGTTTTCTGGCGCCTGAACAAGGTAAACTCTTCTAGGCTACCATTTGGATGAAGAAGCAACTCTGTAGTATGGCCCGCCGTGCATGTTTTAATCCAGTGCTGCTGGGTGAGCTCTGAAAGAGAAAAGTCACGCTTGCCTGACAACCAGACTTGCAGCTCATCCTGCTCATTGCCGTCAGGGGCTGGCAACTGATTTAAATCCAGTAACCTCACCCGCTCAGATTCACGATAAAACAGCTGCAATAACTTTTGGGTTTTCAGATCAGACATCCCTATCTCCATAAAACAACGTTAGCTTTTAATGTAACGCTATTTAAAATACAGCATTAGTGTTAAACATTGATTTTGCTATACAAGTCAAAACTTAACCTTGCCACGCAGTACTTTTGTCTGGCCTCGCTGTGTTTTTTTATCCATTCGTTTTTTCTGCGAGGAGCGAGTTGGTTTGGTTTCCCGGCGTTTCTTTTGCTGTACAACAGCCGATTTAATCAGCGCCACTAGCCTTTCCAAGGCATCTTCACGATTTTGCTCTTGGGTTCGGTATTGCTGCGCTTTTATGATAATGACTCCCTCTTTGGAGATCCTGCTATCAGATAAGGCAAGCAACCGCTCTTTATAAAATGGCGGTAGTGAAGAGCGAGGAATATCAAAGCGAAGATGGATCGCCGAGGAGACTTTGTTGACATTTTGTCCACCCGCCCCTTGAGCGCGAATAGCCGTCAGTTCAACTTCCCAATCACCTAATTGAACAGAGTTAGAGATCACTATCATAAAAAAACAATCTATAAGGATTCAAAAGACAGTATACCTCTCCTTGACCTTCTTTATTCAGCCAATTTTCATTTAACCCTTCTTGATTTCTGGTCGCTTTTAGCAAATATACCCAAGTTACCTCAAGGTGCAGTCTCGCTGAACCTGCATCTTGAAGTAGCTTGAGTATATACCTTCAACACATTGAGATATGATTATCAGGCGAGTACCTGGATAGAAACCTATGGAAATTATCACTTCATTTATTGCTGATGTCGGAAACTGGATCAGACCTTGGACAGATGACATATCAACAGCAGCCGTCACTTGCCTTCTTGTTATATTTGCTGCCGATATTAATCGATTTATGAGAAAGCAATTAATCGGCACTAACTTTATCATCAGAACGATGATTTTTATTTTGATCAATGCGTTTGGCTACGGATTGTTCATTGTTACCACCGCACCATTTTTATCTGAGCAACTAAGCCAGTTGGCTAACCACTGGCTTATCACTGTCGTCATCTCAATGTTCATTGTTATTGGCATATGGGCACAACGCCATCGCCAACAAGTTTAATGAGCCTCAGTCACCGCGCCTATTACGCCGCCATTCTGAAGATGTGATACATCATCATTAGCCATAAGCCGACACCTGAAACGGCCAGAAATGAGATAACAAGTAGTTGCTTTAGTTTTGATAGAAAGCACGACATATGCATACGAACCTCCTGAGCTGCCACTGGCTTGAAATAACAAGTAAAATCAATCCTTAACAGCATATTAACCCTGAAAGTTCAGTAACTGTTAAGATACAGATCGGCTTATGGAAAAGTGGCCCAAAATGCTAAATCATTGGCGTGAAATGTAAAAAGCCCGGCAAAAGCCGGGCAATTAACATTGAAAGCTAAACTCGGCGGTACGGTAAGTAAATCGGCTCCCAGATATGCTCAGCCAGTTCATGGGCAATATCTTTGCCTGCCAGAGAGCAGTTAGGATCTTTCGCCTTCATATCATCGAGGATCCGGGTCGCCACATGCAAAGAAACTTGCTTCAAATTGCTGATTCTCGGGTACACGCAACCAGCCTCCAAATCTTCGTCGGAAACCATTTCAGCCAACGCATAGGATGCAGTAGTGAACATGTCCAGTGTCACCTTGCGGGTTTGCGACACAATTGCAGCCAAGCCAACACCCGGGAAAATAAAGACATTATTACCTTGGCCAATGCGGAATGAATGCCCATTATGCTCCACATCATCAAACGGACTACCGGTCGCCACAATTGCTTGGCCATCACTCCAGTGATAGATATCTTCCGGCAGAGCCTCGCAGTTTGCGGTTGGGTTCGATAGCGGGAAGATCATTGGCCGCTTGGTATATTCCATCATTTTCTGGATATGCTCTTCCTTGAAAGCGCCACCAATACCGCTTGTCCCGAGCAGAACCGTCACTGGGTAATTATCAATCAGCTCAGTCAATGATACTTTGCCCGTTTCAGCAACAGCCCAGCCCTCTGCAAGCGATCTTGGTTTGGCATAGCGCTTCTTGTACTCGTCCAAACCTTCACGGTCATCAAATACCAGGCCTTGAGAGTCGAGAATAAAGATTCTGTCCCGGGCGACGGCATGTGAGCAGCCTTCTTTAAGCAAGCCGGCAAAAATTTGATCGGCAACACCAACCCCACCAGCCCCCGCACCATAAACGACATAATTCTGATCGGCTAATGATTCACCTTTTATTTTGGCGGCTCCCAAAATACCAGCTAATACGACAGAGCCTGTTCCTTGGATATCATCGTTAAATGACGGCAAGAACTCTTCATAATCATTGAGGTTGTCAAAGGCATTAGACTTGCTGAAATCTTCCCATTGAAGAACTGCCTTAGGGAAATTGCGTTTAACCTGATGAACGAACTTTTTGATAAAAGCCTTATACGCTTCGCCTTTCAAACGCCGCTGTGGAACCCCCAAATACATTGGGTCATCAAGTAAATCTTGGTTATCCGTTCCGATATCCAGCGCAATCGGCAAACAATGCGCAGGATGGATCCCTGCCCCCAGGGTATACAAAGACAGCTTCCCAATGGGAATACCCATTCCTCCCACGCCTTGGTCCCCTAGCCCCAGAATACCCTGGCTATCTGTCACTACGATTATTTTGATATCTTTACCCGTAAAATGACGAGCCAGCTCATCCATATTCTCGACGTTGTCTTCGGTGATGTAGAGGCCGCGGGCTTTTTGATAACGGTGGCTGAATTCCTGACAGGCTTTACCCACGGTTGGGGTATAAATTATCGGGGTCATTTCTTCTATGTGCCGCGATAACAATGCATAAAATAAGGTTTCGTTACGGTCTTGCAGGGCACGCAAGAAGAGATATTTTTCAATGTCCGTAGAAGCATTGCGAAACCCGTCGTAGACTCGGTTCAGTTGATCTTCAAAAGTCTGGACGCGTGGTGGCAGTAAACCTTCTAACTGAAAGGCTTCCCTTTCTTCATAGGTGAATGCGGTGCTTTTATTCAAAGTACGATCATTAAGTAATTCTGTACCGGTCAAAGAGACTGGCCTGAATTCGTCACCATGCTCATCTTTCCAACGTAGGTATCTCCCTATCGTCATATATTCCTCCGTTCACATTATTATCATTGTTATTCATTGGCTCCCCTGTTCGGAAAGCCAACAAATTGTAATACTTATAAACAATGAAAAATGTGACAGTTGAAAGCTTGTATTAAATGAGTATACAGATATGGCAACAAGAGACTAATCCTAATTACCAAAGCAGCTGTCAGGCATTATTTATGTCTTACATGAAGCACATAAAAATGAATATAATCTCATTTTAAGTTTTTTTTACCATGTACTTTTTTCTAGCTTTTTCTAATATGCTCATAGACTTAGACCTTACAATTTCACGAACCAACTTCTGATCTTTCATAGCCTTTTCTCCTTACCGCAATCAACACATTTCCATATTGACTTAAATTTCAACTTTTGAATCCAATTCCTGCGTACTTGAACAAGACGCCCATTGCAATAATCACACATACAAGCAACCAGTAGGTTTTCTTTCAGATAAATCGATATTCAATATGTCACAGCCCTGATTCTATTCTTCAGGGGAATGTAAATTTACTGTCTTGTTCACGTAAGGTTTATCTACGTGGAATGCATATCTCAATTTTAATACTTATGAGTATTTCACTTTTTCACATTGATAACAGGCATTGTCCTGCCAGGATGTGTCTAAACCATACACTCATCAACGTCATGCCATTAGGCTCAATGTCAACACAAACAAATGGAACGCAGTGCATTTTAATTTGTGAAATCAAAAAAATGTCAGCATGAGTGACAAAAGTCATGAAATACAAATATGAAAAAGCCTCACCAAATGATGAGGCTTTGTTAGTGGCCATCGTCATCTATTTATTTCAGTGAGCGGCCCTGCGTTGCAATCACTTCCTGGTACCAACTGAAGCTCTTCTTGCGCTTACGCTCTAATGTTCCTGTGCCGTCATCGTGGCGGTCGACATAGATAAAACCATAACGCTTGCTCATTTCAGCCGTCGAGTTTGCAACAAGGTCGATTGGCCCCCAACTGGTGAATCCCATCAGCTCGACACCATCCAAGAGGGCTTCTCGCGCTTGTACCAAGTGATCATTGAGGTATTGGATCCGGTAATCATCATGGATCTCACCGTTCTTATCAATTTCATCCCGGGCCCCTAAGCCATTTTCAACAATGAACAGCGGTTTCTGGTATCGGTCATACAAGAAGTTCAGCAGGATACGCAGCCCCTTAGGGTCAATGAGCCACCCCCACTGGCTTTTTTCTAGATAAGGGTTTGGCACACTATCGACAATGTTGCCGACTTCTTTTTGCTTAGGATCAGCACTGGCACACCCGCTGGCGTAATAGCTAAATGAGATGAAGTCGACGGAAGCCTGAGAAATGGCTTCAAGGTCGCCCTCCTCCATCGCGATTTCAATGTTATTTTCACGGAAGTAGCGCAGCATATAACCGGGGTATTTACCCCGGGTTTGCACATCCCCAAAGAACAGCCACTTGTTATTCTCATGCATGGCGGCAATCACATCATCCGGATTGCAGGTATACGGGTAATTAATCGCGCCAAGCAACATATTGCCAATTTTGCCATCAGGAATGATTTGCTGACACAATTTCACGGCTTTAGCATTGGCAACGAGTTGATGGTGGATGGCCTGATAAATAGCCTGCTCAGTGGCATCTTCATGCAACCCCACCCCAGTGAACGGCGCATGCAGTGACATATTGATTTCATTGAAAGTCAGCCACAATTTCACTTTGTCCTTATAGCGCTGGAAAACCGTACGTACGTAACGTTCAAAGAACTTAATCAGTTTACGGTCAGCCCAACCACCGTAGTTTTCCACCAGTGCATAAGGCATTTCATAGTGGGAAAGCGTTACGAACGGTGTGATGTCGTGCTTGGCAAGTTCGTCAAAAATTCGATCATAGTAGGCCAAGCCTGCTTCATTAGGCTCTTTTTCATCACCGTTAGGGAAAATTCGGCTCCAGGCAATAGACAGGCGTAGGCAGTTGAATCCCATCTCCTTGAACAGGGAAATATCGTCCGGGTAACGGTGATAGAAGTCGATTGCCACATCCTTGATACCCGCAGTACGCGCTTCCCGGGTTTGATGAGGGCTCAAAATACCAGAGGGAAGCATGTCCGACGTCGATAGTCCTTTGCCATCAAGATCATAAGCGCCTTCAACCTGGTTGGCAGCAATTGCCCCACCCCATAGAAAATCTTTCGGAAACTGCGTCATAGAAACCTCTATTTAAACATTACTTTCAACTGAAATCATACCCGCTCCGACACTTAGGTATAGAACCAGTATCTTCAAATATAAGGAAAAGAAAAAGAGTTCCTTTTGCCTATAATATTTCCTCAAATCAGAAAAATCTCGGTAATTATTCGCACCCACCTCTCCCAGGCATTAAAATAAGGAAGTTTTTTAACCTTATTGTTCCTGATTTGAAGTAAAGTTGATGAAAGACCAAAGAGCATTTCAGTATTACTCTAGATTGTTGTCGTTCGACAGTAAGCAAGACATTCTGGTGTCGCTTGCGGAAGTCGCGGAAGTGTTGTGCACCACACCAAGGCACAGCCGGACGCTGCTACAAGCATTGCAGGAACGAGGATGGTTAAGTTGGACACCAAAGGTAGGCCGCAACCAACGCTCGGTGTTACAGCTCCATTATTCACTCAATGAGCTCCAGCAGGAACTCGCCAAAGATTTGATTGCAAATGGGCAATATGAAAAAGCCATGGATTTGGTGCAAGGTGACCAAAGCCGGTTCAGCGCCTTACTGCAACAAACCTCAGGGGCTACCCTTCGTGAAGGCCAGCTTCATATCCAACTCACCTACCCGCGTTTTTCAGCCACTTGTTGCCGCATAAGCCCCTACGCAACAGTGAACGTTTTTTAGTCAGGCAGGTATATACGTGCCTGACGACATGCGATAAAACCGGGTACGTTCAGCCTCAACTTGCCCATCACTGGCAGTGCAACGAGGAGGCAACGCAATGGCGATTTTATATCCGGCCTCAATTACAATTTCATTCCAACACACCGATTAATGCCGAGCTGATTAGTGAGTTATTTATCAAATTGCAGAGTTTGCCGGAATACCAACAAGAGCTATCGCACGTACTAAAAGTGACGGCTTCACATCAATCTGTCACCTTCGAGCTAAACACGCCGGATCTTGGCTTTGCTGCATTACTTTCAGATTTGCGCTATTCCATTCAACCGCCAGCGCAACTCCATAAAGGGTCAAAAATAACTGTCGATGGCTGTGGCCCCTTTCAGGTTATCGAGCAATCAGACAAGCGCCTTCGTCTCCAAGCATTCGATCACTACTTCTCGCATCGCTCTTTAACCGATACGGTCACTATTTGGCAATTTGCACATACCCCAAGTGAGCGGATCCAATTTGGACGTAGCGAACTTAATGATCCCGGCAACATACAACCGCCCCCTAAACAATTATTGGAAACGGTTGGTACAGAGGAAAACAGCACGCAATCACGCATCGAAAACGGGTGTGTGTTTTTACTGTTTAATATGAATAGCGGCGAAAAACCTCTAAACAGCATCCAGAGAAAATACCTGAGTAAGGTTCTCTCTCCGGAACTGGTATTAGCACAAGACGGCTTATCAGAGTTACTGTTGGCCTCACAGCCAGCCTATAGCTTGTTGCCAAGCTGGACCAACATTCAACCGCTGCAAGGAGAAGGAGCGGATCTTCCATGCCAGATTGATATCGCCGCCTATGACCATACGGTCATCCTCGATTGTGCTAAAGCACTGAGCGATAAACTAAACCGTATGGGCATCGCCAGTAAGGTTAATGTCTACCCTTTTGCCAAGTTCCATGAACGCGCAGCGCTAGGAGAGCTAGAAGAGAGCATCATCATAGCCAGTTTAAATGTTGACGATAACCTTCCGATTTCCGTTTTCCGTTGGTTCTACTCCAATACCATCTTGCACAGTGGTTTATCCTCCGAGGCGAAAAACTGGCTTCACCAACAATTGAACCTTATCCGCGAGCGGAGCGAAGTTAAAGACTATCTAGAACAGCTGGAATCAATCGGCACAACCATGCAGTACGAAAACTGGTTAGTACCGTTAATCCATCATCGGCAAACCCTACGCTGGCAAGGGGTCCTACAAGGGGTCTCAATGACCGACTGGGCTTGGCCGGATTTAAAGAATGTCTGGTCGGATGAAGAGTAAGTAAAACAGGCGAACTTTATGCTCGCCTGCTATTAATAATGCTTGCCGGACTAGTTGGCAAAACTGCTCAAATCAATATCATAACGTTCGAGTACTTCCTGCAACTGTAACTTCTTCTGCCCGGCAGATACCGCCATTACCTTGGCTGTCACATCAGACACTTCACCTTGGGTGATCCCTGCTCGTTTTGCCTGCTTTAGATAATAGTTAGTACATGGTAAGCAGTTCATTGCCATTGCAGCAGCAAGCCCTACCAATAGCTCCGTTTTTGTATCCAAGTGTTCATTATTATGCGTCGAACTATAAAACGCACCATAAGCTTCTTGGTGTTTTCCTAGCATTCATCTCTCCTTGATAGTCGCTACCTTTTTCAATCATTCTGTTCAAACTATCATGGCGTAGATACTAGGATATGGATCTAAATCATTTAATGACTATGATTATTTTCCGGCCTGCTCATGATGCTGGGTAAGCTGCTTATATAGCGTATCTTTCAGCACCATACGCTGGTGTTTCAAGTCATTCATACTAGAGTCTTCAATCGGGCTACCAGAGATTTCCAACTGGCGAATATTGTAATCAAGTTCGTGGTAACGCTGCAGGTCAGCTTTGAACCTTGGATCATCGTGATTAAGTTGCACAATATCTAATTTGAGTTCTGGAAAATCTAAAATAAACGCATGGTTTTCATTTAGCATTGGCATTCCCTCATTAGTCAGATCAACACCTAGTATAGAGTCAGTTGCTTTGAAAAACTGTGCTATATCACGACATCCTGCCCCAAAGCATGGCTCTCTGCTCTTGTTAACCGGCTTCCAGAAGAATATTTCCGGCAGTATTGAGGTAATGATATTGATGGCAAAGATAACAGCCGATGCTTAACAAGTACGTCGGCTGTTATTTGTGATCAACAGAGTTATCATTGAGCTAGGCGCACTCTGTATCTAGTGACTTCAGTACTTCCCTATCGTTATCAACCCGTTTGATCCAACCATCGGCCTCCATACGGTTCAGGAGTGGGATCATATATTTTCGGGATAACCCTGTTCGCTCCCTTGCCTCTGATATTGCGAAACGCTCCCCTTCCCGCCGATGAAGGAGTAAGTCTTGAACCAAACCTTCATAAATTGATGCGAGGTAATAAATTTTCCCTTCCATCGGCACTGCAAATCCAAGCCTGACAAGGTTTCTTAGCTCCTTCTGGGCTCCTGGGATTTTTTCTTTATCCGCTTCGTAACCCTGCTTACCGGCTTGCTCCATATGCTCAAGGATCTTCTTGGCGGTCGGCGACAACTGGGCTTCATTCTGCCCACTACCTAGTGAATAAAGCTCATTGCATTGCCGCAGCTTGCCTTCTCGCACCAACTCATCAAGCACAGCCGATAATGGAGCTACTGCCATTTGTAATTTGCCGCTAAGTTCAATGGCCGACAGATCAATTTGGCCTTGCTTTAAAATCGTCTTAATCTGCTGATAGTTTTGGCCATAGCACTCCTCGGTAAACAGCCACTCACCACACACCTTATATTCTGACTCATCCAGCGATTGTTCACCCCGTTTGGCAAAGCCATAGAGGGACATATTGATTGTGACGTAATCTTCCCATGCCGGATACTGTGGCATTGCCATTAGAAGCTCATAGAGTTTATTGCGATGATTTTTGGCTACGGCACCCGACCAAACAATGGCTCCGCAGTTAAGGATACGGCTACCGCCATGTTGGATCAGCAAGGCTCGCTGATTCCAGAAGCAACTTGCAGGCTGTTTCAAGCGGAGCCTTGCAAGGTTGGTTCCTTTGAAAACAAATATTTTGGCGAGCGTATTGAAGGTCCCAAAGGCGACTTCTACTTCGCTGTTATTTCTGCACTGCCTTCCAGGTGAAGAGCTTTCAAAAAGCTGGCTATCTAAGCGGATAATCAGTTCATCGGTGACAAACGGCGTCTCTTTGCGGCTAGTCAAACAAAAGCCACGCTCAACCTCTTTCTTCTTAATGCCCTTGAGGCCAATTGCCACACGCGACACCGGCTTGGCCAATTCAATATTCTGATGGTATGACTGCAAACTTTTTACTTGCACCTCACGCCCACCAGGCTGCATGTATAGCTTTTGGCCAACAGCAAATTCCCCGCCGCAAAGGCTCCCGGTCACCGTGGTGCCAACGCCATTAACCGTAAATACACGATCAATGTATAAGTGGCCATAACGTTCGCTATCCACACGCTCTTCATCTACTGTTTTATCAAGCTTCTGGCAGATATGCTGACGCAGCCCATTTATCCCTTTTTCCTGATGGGCTGACACCGTTATCGAATCGGGAATAAAGCCTGCAATATCGAGAAACTGCTCCAGCGATTCCTCTTCGACCAAGGCCAACATATCCTCATCGACCAAATCAGATTTGGTGATCACCAAAGTGACATTCTCAATGCCCATCGAGGCTATCACCTTTAGGTGATCAGTCGACATCGGCATCCAGCCTTCATCGGCTGCCACCACAAACAACACCATATCGAGGCTCCATACCCCGGCGACCATATTGCGAATAAAGCGTTCATGACCCGGGACATCAATAACCCCAACCGGCTCACCATTCTGGTGTTTAAAATAAGCAAAGCCCAAATCAATGGTCATGCCTCGCTTTTTTTCCTGCGGTAAATGCGCTGTGTCTATCCCAGTAAGGACTTTAATCAAAGCAGATTTACCGTGATCAACGTGTCCTGCCGTGCCAACAACATAACTCATAGCAACACCTCCGCCAGCTGGCTACGCAAATAGGGTATTTCGGACGCATCTACCGTTGCCATATTGAGCTGAACCTTGTCACGCTTGATCACCCCAATGACTGGCAGCGGCCATTGTCTCATCACGGCTAAAAGTTTCTCTGGTGAGCGCTGGTAAGCTGGCTGGCTAGGGTTGATCTGCACCGACCATGAGGGAGCATCCTGATCTGGCAGCGATCCTCCCCCCACTGTCATCTCCGACTGAACTACCGTAATGTGGTCGTTAAAGCCATCGGCAAGCGCCTGTGCGCTTTGCTCCAGCAACGGAAGGGCAATATGGCTTTTGGTTTGCGCGACACCTCTCCCCTCCGGCTGCTGATTGAGCTTTCTCACCACCAACTCTTCAAGCAATGAATACACAATACGGCTAGGGCGAAAAGCACGCATCATAGGGTTTTTCTCAAGCTGTTTTATCAAAGTATCCTTACCTGAAATCATGCCTGCCTGTGGCCCGCCGAGGATCTTATCACCCGAGTAACACACCAAGTCAGCCCCTGAGTCGATATAACTGGCTACGGTCGGTTCATCCGGCATGTGCTCGGTTGTTGTCCCAGACCCTTGATCAACGGCCAGGATCACATGCTCTGGCAGTGCACTTGCCAGCTCTTTGACATCGGGAGATTCTGTAAACCCCCGGATCTTGAAATTAGAGGTATGCACAATCAACACCATCGCCGTCTGATCGGTAATGGCATCAAGGTAATCTTGTGTGGTAGTGATATTGGTCGTACCTACTTCCACCAGCTTGGCGCCAGATAAAGCAAGAATATCCGGGATCCTAAAACCACCACCGATCTGGATTTGCTCACCGCGAGATACAATCACCTCTTTCCCCTTGGCGAGTTCGTGCAGCAGCAAATAGATAGATGAGGCATTGTTATTCACAACCAGCGTGTTCTCAGCTTTAGTGAGATATTGCATCAATTGCTGTAGCAGACCTTTGCGCTTCCCTCGCTTGCCTGTATTCAGGTCTATTTCCAAATTACTGTAATGGGTATTCACCTCAGTGACCTGCTGCCAGAGTTCAGCATTTATTGGCGAGCGTCCCAAGTTGGTATGAACAATGACCCCAGTACCATTTACAACCCGCTGCAGACGCTGTTGGTTCAATAACCAACATCCCTGCTCAATGTTGTGATACAGCTGCTCAAGCGAAAAAGGATGGTTTTCAGGATCTTGCAGGTGTTGCTTTTTATAACTAGCAACTTGCTCACGGACAACATCGGCCACTACAGGGCGGCTCAAGCGCTCGATGAAGGGTGCCAAGAAAGCTTGCTGGAGGATTTTTTCAATTTGTGGAATTGACGATAAGGTGCTTATTGCCATGATAAAGCCCCGATAGTTAAAAATAAAACCGTCAGACCTAATATGCTAACAGTTATGAATTAAGTAGGGCTTGGAAAAAGTCAGGGACAATAATAAATGGAGACTTGATATAGAATCAGTGGTATTAAAATGCCGCTGTCATTTTCACCCCTGAATAAAACAAACGAAAAATCGATGTTTTATAATTTCGATTGTTTAGAAATGAGTTGGCGGAAGGAGCAGGAATCGAACCTGCCAAAGCCTATTCAGCTCACGTCGGTTTTGAAGACCGGGAGGGCCACCAGACCCCATCCACTTCCGCGTTTCGATGCATTCAATATACTCATAATAATCATTGAGTTAAACCCTGAATTAGCTGTTGTGTGAGCTTACAGGCAAAGTGAAAACAATATGCAACAAAATGTATTCAACTGTGCGTTAGCTAACATTATTCCGCTTCTGTATAATTCCCTACTTTAAGGTATTATCATTTTTAAATACAGAACAATTACAGCCAATTAACATTATCCATATTTTAACTTATCTGAACGATTAGATTTCTTTTAGCACTCAATTTTTCGCAAAAAATATCCAGCAAGATCAAATTTGTGCGTTGAAAATACACCTATAATACGGAGGTATATTAAAACAATAATGGACAAGAACGTGAGATACGACAGACTAGAAATTATCAGCAACAACTTAAGCCTTGCGACCCTATCCCCCCACGTAACCATTACACACCGGGATCATATTCTGGATGTACTGACGTCAGTGCGAGACAAAATTCACCTTGGTGCACGATTAGTCTCGCATCCTCTCGCGGGTAGCGTTAAACCGCACGAAACGCCGTACCGAAGTATTGTGTTGCTTAATCAACAAGAGGGCTTGGACATGGAGTCGCTCAATACGATTGAGCAAGCAATCGAACGCTACCAAATCCTGTGTCAGCCCAATCCAAGTCATATGACATTAACTGCCGCAGACATTCATCGCCTATTTCCTGAGAAGCAAAACCGCGACTTCCAGTTCATCGACATGCAACTCATCAAATCAAGCTTAAGCGCAATGGGAATTCGTTTTGCTGAATACCAAGCTGCTGTTGTCTAACTCTCCGTACAAAACTTGAGGCTGTTAACGTACGCAGCCTCAATGCTCATGGATGCTTTCTTCTTCTAAAGCCGTCTCAAAAATGAGATGCGAGTAAAATCCTAACGGTCTACTGACATAATTCTAACTTTAACCCCTTCTAAAGACAGTAAAATAATTACTGGTATAAAAAATAACTAAGGGATGACATGTCGAATTTACAGACTAAGGATTCGATGTATTGTAATCGCTGGCAATCCGAGAATGTGGGCAGGGTCACCGTGGTTTGCTCCGAGCACCAGCTTGGCTGGTTACATGATACAGAACTCTCAGGGGTGGAAATTATCATCACAACCGCCGCTGATTGCTATCGGTACAACTTAAAACGGATCCCTTCCATCCTGTTCCATGAGCATGGGCTGATCACTAGTGGTATCAAGCTTTCTACTGCGATTCAGGATTTGGAGAAAATGCTATTGCGAAAGTCGAAATACAAGAAAATTACAGATAACTAATACGGTGTGGTGGACGTTTTCTCTATTGTATATCCACCGCATTGATTAAATGTTGCAAAAGCCTGCAACTCTTGCTCGAGCGCGGCTAAAAAAGCATCTTTTGCCTTTAGTGAGTGTTCCAAGAACAAATGGAGCACCTCCAGCTTAGATGCCTTCCTATTCACTTTACAGTCGGCTCTCGCAACCAATCTGCCATCCCATAATATCGGCAAACAAAAATAACCAAACTTACGCTTTGCCGCTGGCACATAACATTCCAATTGGTAGTCGAAGTTGAAAATCGAGTTTGCGCGACTTCTTTGGATCAACAAGTTGTCAAACGGAGAAAGAATGTTGGCCGTTTTGCGGGACAGCCGCTGGTTGAGCAGAGCCAATGACTCGGGTCGTACGTAATACTCACCGTTGGTGACCCTAATCTTTTCAACCTCCCCGCTCTCCAGTAACTCTGACAACGCATTGGCGACCTGTGCTTTAACCCCTTTAAGTAAGTAGGTGATTTCATTCAAAGTGCCGATAGCGTGGGCCTTGAGAAAGCTAAGCACCAGAAAACGGGCATATTCCTGCTCAGTTGGCACCGATGTGTCAATGTGTGAAGGTATTACCCGCTCAGTCAAATCGTATACCTTGTGGAAGTTGCGACGCTCAGCGATCATCAAATCTCCCTGCATATAGAGCATTTCCAGTGCCTGCTTAGTGGGTTTGCTCTCCCAGCCAGTTCTTTTGGCTAGTTTAGACTCGAAGTCTTTAGCCATTAATGGCCCGCCCGACGCTATACGCTTGAGCACACTATCCATGAGCTTGGGATCTTTCTTGAACCAGTGATTTTGCGCACCGGAGCGAATCGCAAGCTTACGAGGTAAGCTAAACCGATAGTCGTCCATCGGTAAATACGATGCCGCATGTGACCAATACTCGAATGCCAGCTTATCTTTAACCAATTGATCTAAGTGCTGAGGCTGATAATCAGGATTTCTGCTCCAAAGGGTATGATGATGGGCGCGCTGGACAACTGAGATCGTATCTATCTGCAGGTAACCAAGTCGCTTAAATGCCAACAAGGATTTGTCATAAGCGCTGCCTTTTTGTGGCTTGGCTGGTAAGCCTTGAGAGAGTAAAACCAACTTTCGAGCTTCTGAGATAGATAGAGAGTTCATAAAAAAACAGTGGACCACCTTCCTTTGAGTATCTGGTAATTGTCACCTTTGCCTTTGCGCTTGTCCATGACGCAAAATGATAACTATGAATTATCAAATAAATAATTTTTGATAATTTAAGTTGATAGTGGTTTATCCATATACTCTCTCCAACGAAACAAATCACGTACAAAACACGTAGCAACTCATTAGAGTCTGGAGCAAATTATGAAAATGAATCACGTAGGTATTATGGTCGGCGACATGGATAAAGCCGTTGAGTTTTACACTAACGCGCTTGGCCTGAAAGTTGTCATGGGCAACACCAAAGTTGTTGAAGAACGTGAAACCGCCATCGGCAGAATGTGTATTGCTGTTTTCGGTGAAGGCTTTAAAGGCTTCAACATTGCGCACCTAGTAACCACCGATGGCATTGGTGTTGAACTGTTCGAAATGAAAGAGCGCCAAGAGCGTCACGAAGTTGACTTCTCACGCCTAGGTATTTTCCACTTCTGCCTTCAGACCGATGACTTCGCGGCAACCATTGAAAAAGTAGAGCAGTTCGGCGGTAAGGTTCGTATGGATATCATGCGCTACCACCCAGAAGATGACAACAAGCCAGCCAAAATGGTTTACCTAGAAGACCCGTTCGGCAACTTGTTCGAACTTTACTCTCACACTTACGAAGAAACTTACGCTTCTGAGTACGAGTAAGCATCCAATCAAAAAGCCAGCCTGTTTAAAGGCTGGCTTTTTGGTGTTTAGTCCTGTTTCATCCTGTTGTTTTAACAGTCATCACATTAGGCACTTTGTTGACCGACTCGCACAACAATATAAAAGCAATAGCAAAAATTGGAAGATGGCCTAAAACATCGGCTGGCCCCGCTACATAGGTCGTTATCATGAAAATAGTCGCCAAAAATCCCATCACCAAGCGGTTTGCGAAGCCTAACATTAGCATTAGACCGAGCAAGGACTCACTCAAACCAACAAACCAAACAAAATGCAAATGGCTAAACGCTTCCCAACCCATTAGTTGAAAGAAGTTATAGTACGGATACATTTCAAGGAAGGTTAGCGACAGGCCCGGTAACATAAGTTTATTGTGTACCCCCAAGATCAACAGCTGTAACCCCAGCATAAAGCGGAGCAAAACTACGGCGCTACCTCGACCACCAAGGAAATTCACAAAACGGCTAAACATTTTCTTGTCAAAAGGAGTGATACAAGGACCAATCAGTATTAACGCCCCCCCAATACCGAATAACTCAGGAATATAGTCAATCACGGCTGAAAAAGGCAGCAATATACTCGAAGTGAGTGCTATCAACAGGATCATAAGGCCACTGATAGATACAGAAAAAACCATCGTAGTCGCTACAGCGACCTGCAAACAAACACCTATCATCTCACGTCCTGTATCCAGTTGAAGATTCGGGGCGATAAACTCGCCCAACACAACATTGAGGATAAAGAACAACGCCATAATTACCGTTAAAATACGCCAAAAAAAGAAAGAGCCGATCATAACAGGATTGGCGGTTACCTTGCCAAGTAGCCCCTGCCGAGTAATGAGATAGGCAAACAGGCAAAAACCAACCACAGCGACCAGAATTGAATAAAAAAGTGGATCAATGGGTAAGCTTGCATCTGGGAACTCGGTAGAATTAACAAACCACCGAACATGCGCCCATGAGGGTAATGAAATCAGGCTCAAAAACAACAAGCAGGTATATTTCATTTAATTGTCTCCTTGCTAAGGGATCGCCCCCATACGGATGATGGAGCTATTCCACTTTCAAGTGATAATAGAAACTTCTCTAGCTGTTTAAGTTGGTAAGGAAATAAATAAAGCGGCTCTAATTCCGTGTGATTCAGACCATTTCGAGGTGAGCGATTATAGTAGTCCAACACCTCACTGAGCTCAGTAAATGATCCATTATGCATGTAAGGTGCGGTGAAGCTTATATTTCGAAGTGTAGGGACTTTAAAAGCGTGGCGTAACTCCTCCCCTTCTGTTTTCACATAAATTAACTCATCACAACTACCCTGCCCTTTATCTGCATACTGACTAAGGCAATTGAATTCATTTTTTGCAAGTTGAGATATGATCGCCAACCGCCCTTCATCACCCTGGCTCCCCGGGACCGCGGTTGCAGTAAAACCACCATTTGAAAACAATGGTCCGCTATGACAGCGGATACAACGCCCCCTGTCGCTGATAAATAGGCGCAGCCCTGCCTCTTCAGCGGGACTCAAAAGCTGATGAGCCGAGCCATAATCATTTTTGACAACCGCTTCTACATACTTATCAAACCTCGACTCTGCGGGCATCAGTCTGGCTTGGTATGCCGCCAAAGCCTTACCTATTGACGCATAGATCTGGTTGATTTGGCTGCGCTGCCAATCGGTCAACAACTCCCAGTTTTCAGCACTGTTTACTGGCGAGGCTTGTCTTGGCAATGATGCCTTTTCGTTCAGAAAATTCGTCAGTTGTTCCGTTGCTCCAAATGCCTCTTTGTAGTCATCCTGGAAGTTGTCCAGTACGATATGAACAACTTCAAGCCGACTCAGTGCATGCTCAGTAGGATCTTCGAGCGGAAACAGTGCCTGTGACCATAAACTATCAGCCCGGCCATCCCAAAATTGCCAAGAAAAAGCCGCACTGCCCACCACAGTGGGCGTATTACGCTTGCCGTCTAACGCTTTGCCCGATGTGAAGTAATATTTAGGTTGGTGGCAATGGGCACAGGAGGTATCGCCTTTTTGGCTTAACTGGGGTGAGAAAAACAATTTTCGTCCCAGGTCTGCGGCAGCATCATTACCGATATAAGCATTACCAGGATCAGTAACTGGCGGTAGATTAGACAAATGCAGTGACTGCAGAATCCTTAGGTCATCTAGGTTCCAATGCTGACGAAAAGCGGGTCCCTCCCCGGGGCACCCGATAATCACCATACACAGCAATAGGTAATTGAAGCGCCTAAAGCATAAACTCAAAGATAAATTCATGGGTACGCTCTCTGTAATCCTTACATGAAAAGACCACTTGCCATAAACCCGGCATCTGAAACTTCAAGCCATCTATTCGGTAGTTTCCAACGTCTCTCTCTTGGTGCCATTGGGGTTGAGTAGGTAAACCATGCCGATGAGCAGGCATACCACCTCTTACCTGCAGTGGAACACAGTCGGTAGGATTTCCTGAACTATCAGTTATGTGCAAATTCCAACTATGTATCTGGTTAATGGGTACATCATCATATTTCTCAACGTTATACGCCCTCCATCCAAACTCACTAACAGCCTCGATACTCTCTGATGCGGTTGCCATCACGCTATAGATAATTGAGATAAAGACAAAGAGAGGACGAGTAACTGCCCTTACCATAAATATATTTACCTTATATAAATTATTTGTTGATTTAATTTAACCTGTGAATATTTCTCAAACACTTAAATACTGGTTAAATCAATAAAAAACACATCAAACCGTATAAATAAGTGATTATTTTAAAAATACCCCATCATATTTTTAATATATAAAGTAAAAAATTTGCCATTGAGAATATTCTTACTCTCTTGGCAAAAACTCCTTTATGAAGCGTCGTCACACATTCAGTAAATCAATCGCAGATTACATACATAGATGTTCACACAAGTGCACAGTAATTTAGTCAAAAACCGCCATCAATAACCATAATCCACTGGTGGTTATTTAGCCACGTTCATAAATGAAATCTTTATTACATCTCGGAATATACCCAAGCTACTTCAAGATATAGGTTCAGCACCTTGAGGTAACTTTAATATAAGAAAAAAGCCAGCCTTTTCCGGCTGGCTTGGTCTCGTGCAATTGGGTAATTACACAAGTCTCGACTTAGAATACCGTTTGATCATCAATCTTAGTCTGAAGTGCACCCAGTGCCTTCTCGACTAGCTGACGACGCAGGTACTTCTCTTCAGCTGGCTGCATAGTCGGATTGCCCAGCGGGTGTGGGATTGCCACCGCAGGAACAATACGGTTTGCGCCGACTGTTTTCGAAATGGGGACTACGGTTGCAATGTGAACCACTGGCATGACTTTCTCGATTTCTTTGACCATCGTTGCGCCGCAACGTGTGCAAGTGCCTCAAGTGGAAGTAAAGATAGCAGCGGTGACCCCGGCTTTCTGCAGCTTCATAGCAATTTCTGCACCATACTCTTTGGCTTTGGCAACAGCCGTACCGTTACCTACCGTGGTGTAGAACATGTCGTGCAAGCTGCCAATAACGCCTTCACGTTCCATGTCACGTAATACATCAACAGGCAATACGCGGTTAGGGTTGTGATTACATGCCACTGGGTCGTAGCCGCCGTGTGCGGTTTCGTGAGTATCTTCGGTCAAGGTCTCTAGGCCCTGGATACTGTACTCACCGTACTTTGACGCACTGGAGGACTCGATATGATCCGGGTTACCTTTAGGCACCACACCACCAGATGTCACCAACGCAAACTTAGCCGTGCTTAGCATCTCAACCGGAGGCTGGGGCTCGACACGGTCAAAGACCGGCATTGGGTACTCCGTAGTAAACTCGCTACCCGCAAGTTTATTGATTAGCAAATCAACCGCACGCTCGGAACCGCGTTTTTCCGCGAAGAAGTTTACGCGGATACCGCGAGGCATGTAGCCCGCTTCTTCTGGTGAGCCCATTTCGCCTTCTGTATCGATGAAACGGTTAATCATGTTCACCATGGCAGGAATTGCTTTACGCATACTCGCTGCGCTGTTGCCAGTTTCAACCATGTAGGCGTACTGGCGGAATAATTCGTAGCCTGGGTTTTCGATGTACATGCCTGAAATGGTAGTAATCCCCATTTCATGCGCGACTTTCGCCACCGTACCACAAGCCATGCCGTAACGGCCTGCGTTGAAGGCTGGACCTGCCACAACAAGATCAGGCTTTAGCTGGGCTAAGATTTCCTGCAATCCGTGGCAACATAGGCTTTCATTTTCATTGAAGTAAGAGTCACCACAGATGATGGTATGGGTAACTTCCGCTTTGTCCTGAAGCATGGTGTTCACTTGCGTGCCTACACCGATAGTCCCTTCAACCACTTCCATTGGAGTGTGGGCCATCTCTTCACCACCTTTTTGGGCGAAGAACTGGTTTAAGTAATATACGACTTTAATTGTCATTAGAGTGTCCTCGCTTAGCTAGCTTTGGTGGTGAGGGTATGGAAACCAAGCTCACTGGTTGCACCGATAATCGCCTGTAGCTCAACAGTGATTGAACCGTCTTCATGCAAACTACCGTTAAAGCCACCTGCTACTACATCGGCATAGCGGTCATGGCCAATCACGGTATTCATGGCAGGCAATGTCACTAGCTGGTTAGCGTTACCATTGGTGATCACCGCATCGGCACTCTTGTGCGAGTCAGCCAATGACTGGCTTTCGCCGTTCTGGCCGGCATATTCGTCGGTTAGCAATACGGTCTTGATGCCTGCTGCTTCCAACTTGGCACAGTTCATCATCAAGTCGGCATCAGGGTTACCAAAGCCTTCTTCACTGACAATCGCCGCTTCCCATCCCATTTGCTTAGCAAGCTTGACAGTAAAGTTCGAAGAGCGCTCTTTATCTTTCAGAGTGACGTTTTCGTTCGTCACAATGACACCCATGAAGTTGTACTTGGTGCCGTGGTGGCGGTATAGGTCGTAAATGACCGGGCTGTTCTGGTGAACAAAACTGGTGTTCTTGTCACAAGCCGATACACAGTTACCACTGATGATCGCACCGTCCATCACTTCCGTTGGGTACATCAATGTTGGCAGGATGCCCTTCACATCAACACCGTAGTAGTAGGTGTCGTGCAGCAAGCCTTGGCTTTGCAGCATGTAGACATAACCCACCTTCGGTAGGTGTGGGAACTCTGCAGCTTGCTCTAGCAGTGGCTTGGTTTCGTATGTCTCAACCTCCTCCGGTTCGATATGCTCTGCCAAGCGGCCAATCCAGCGTGCAGCTTCCAAACCAACAAGACGAACAACGCCTTCGTGGTCATGCTGGTTACAGCTGTCATCGACTTCACACTGGATAACTAGGTTAAGCGTTGATGAGAACGGCGTGTAATCAGCGCCCGGCCCACTCATATCGATGATCCCTTCCTGGAAACCAACGATCTCACCAGTCGTCACCACTGCCATACCTTTTAGCACATGGGTGCGGCCTTCACCGACCATGGCTTCTTCGCCTAGATGGCGGCCTGGGAAAATATCGCCTTCGCAGCCTACTTTAACGCGCGGCTCGATAACATCTTTAACCGGCATAATACGGGTACTGTCACCCGGTTTGGCGATAGACAGTTCTAATGAGCGGATACGGTGATCCAGCTCGGTCAGGTGGGCAATTAATGCCTGCTGATCGATGACCACAGTATTTTCTTTGACTTCGCTTACTGGACCAAAGGCCAGATCACGAACATGGATATTGCCTAGTTCGAGTTTCATGTGTTTCTCCAAACAAGCGTCAAATGGGAGGGGATCCCAAGATAGAATTGATTTAGCAAGGTGCCGGCCTCGGCTGAGGCCGGACAACCTAATTAGTGACCGAGTTAGCTGACTTTGAGGCCAGAACCTTCCTCGGCATACCCGACAACCCAACAGGGTTCATCTTGACTGCTAAATTCAGTTAATAACGCATCCAGACAATCTTTCGGTACAGCTGCCAGCAGGCCACCGGATGTTTCCGGGCAGCACAGCTTGCGATGCCAACTTTCATCCAAACCATCCGCAAACACTATGTCTTCGCGGTACGCATCGAGGTTGCGCTTCGCCCCGCCAGGGAATAGCCCTTGGGCGGCATAGTCTTCAGCTTCTGGTAAGAACGGCACCTGCTCCGCCTTGAAGTGCATGCAGATATCACTTTTCTCGGCCATCTCGTGGGCATGGCCCAGCAAAGAGTAGCCAGTGACATCGGTACAAGCCTTAACGGGGTAGTTGGCAAAAATCTCAGCCGCCTTGCGGTTTAGCATTTTCATGCTGTCAGTCGAGGCTTGGATCGCCGCCTGACTGGCTTTGCCGCGTTTCGCTGCAGTTGAGATCAACCCAGTACCAATCGGTTTGGTCAGTACTAGGACATCGCCACTTTCCACCGCCGCCTTGGTTTGCACTTTAGACGGGTGGATAGTGCCCATAACAGACAAGCCAAATTTCGGCTCGCTGTCTTCCACGGTATGACCGCCAACCAATACCGCGCCAGCTTCACGGACTTTCTCCGCGCCGCCTTTGAGGATCTGGCCGACGACTTCCTGCGGAAGGTCGGTTGGCACACAAAAGATATTCATCGCCAGTGTTACCTGACCACCCATGGCATACACATCGCTTAAGGCATTCGCCGCGGCAATGGCACCGAAGTCATAGGGGTCATCCACGATTGGAGTAAAGAAATCCAATGTTTGGATAACGGCAACATCGTCGTTGATTTTGTAGACGGCAGCATCATCGCTTACCGTCAGCCCAACCATCAGATTGGGATACGCTTGTTCGGGAAATAGGGGTGAAATGGACTGCAGAACCTGCGCCATGGCCTTGGGGCCTATTTTAGCGGCTCACCCGGCTTTCTTGGTCATCTGCGTCAGACGAATTTTCTCTGTCATCTCTAATTCCTTTGAAGTGGACGGTAAGGGTAGCGAACTACCCGATGATCTATTCCAATAAAGCAGAATAGTGTAATTATCTGGATTTAAAGCAAAAATCCATAATTAGCTGATATAGTCTGCCTCAACTAACTGGATTTTTGCTTGCTCCAAATCACTTTTTGCCACCAACACGATAGGACCGGTACAGCCCATCCCCGTGCGGGCAAAAATGTTCGCTTTCCACAGTGCTTGGCAAGCATATTCGATAGCGAGGATATCGATCCCGCCTATCTCTGCGTCGGTGACTTTCTCCGGCGGTGCAACCACAGTTTCGGCCTGCTCCGCAGCAGGCTTGGCGGTGCAATACTTGGTCAAGACACTGTTTAACCCTGACAGGGTGGCGGCTTCCCATTCCTCGTCAACGCGCTTCATAACCTCTCCTCTCGCAGCGTCAGCACACAACCTCATGGCTCCTGCCACAACCGGTGCGCCTGACGCCCGTGAGATGATATTCACAGGTTGTTTCGTCGCGCCCTCACCTAACCCCGGTCCATAGCCAAAGCCAGAAGCTTCATAACTACCACCAGTCGTAAATGACGAGAACATTTTCATCAAGAGATTGCCTGTCAGGCTATCGGTCACCATCACATCCGGTGTGCCCTGCAGCAAATCGTTGCCACGCATGGCAATACCGCCATCAGCACGCCCAGATTGGGCAAACTCGATATCGTAACCGCCCTGCTTCAGCTCGCGCAGTGCACGCTCGCACACCGCCGCTCCATCAACATTGAGAACACCTATTGTCGGCTTTTCTATCCCTGTTGATTTCGCCAATGCGATACCGTAAATCGCATTTTTCAGCATGGCTGCCTGACGCTGGGTATCAGTGGTACCTGTCGTAGAAGCGATGATCATCTCACGCCCCGTTGACGGTGTGACCACCTTGCCCATGGTGCTTACTCCTAATGGGAAAGCGTAATGAAGGGTGACACAGCCATCGAGCTGCTGCTCGGCAAACAGGCTTTCCATCACCTTGTGGCACTCATGCAGATCCACTGCCGGATAACATTCGAATCCACAGTCTGGTTCATCACAGCCAATCAGCACAGGTTCGATGTCACTGTACTGGCGGGCGACCATTTGTGCCCCGCGCAATAATTCTTGTGATCCGTGCTCACTGCCAATCAGAGTCAGGCCGATGCGAAGTTTTTTGCCAAACTGACCACTCATCAAGCCATCAGCCATGGCATTGAAGGTGTCGGCCAGTTGTTGATTGATATTCGCCATCTCAGCCTCCGGTTACTGCTTGCCCTGTTTAGGGGACAGTAGGTTCTCAGCCACATCGCGCATTGCCTGCGCTACGACTTGTTTAACCTGATTCTCGTCAAAGGCTTCTGCCTGCTTGCCACTGTTCTTCTGCACCACAAAGCTGAGGCCATCGAACAGGTTGGTCATACGACCGAGGAACAAGCTGCCTTTGCCGACCATCATGAAATTGTTGATATCGCCGTTGACGATCATCTCACGGCCAAAGCCAAGGAAAGGCACCCCTGATGGGATATGGCCCTGGGTAGGTGCAAAGCCTGTCATACCATGCTGCTGGACAAAGGCGGGAAGCTGGGTACGCTCCATCTGGCCTTCTTTCACAGCCAATGCGGCAATCATCTTGTAGTTAGACTCAGGCACATTGCCGGCACCGGCTGGCTTAGTGATCTCTGGGTTTTGCATCTCCACCGAATACTTGTCGATATCCGTCATCTTCATGCCCGCCGCTTTCAGCGGGTTGGCGATCAGAGCAGTCATGACTGCCTGCGGCGATGAACCGGTACCGATCTGGTGTCTACCGATAATGTCAGTGTTGATTTCCGGGCTGATGCCGTCGTTTTCAGTCACCATGCAGGCAAAGCCCGCCAAGCAGTCTTCCAAAACAGGCATATTTTGCTTCACATGGTCACGCCCGTTCATGCCCAGCTTGGCGACCGCACCACCAGCAACGACCATCACGTTCTTAAACACGCCGGACTTCACCAATGCTGCAGCCAAGGTCATGGCATGAGCAGGTGCAGCACAGAAGCCACGCACGTCAGAGCCCGTTGCGCGGTTACAGCCGATGATTTCACCGATGGCTTTAGCGAAGTTACCGCCGCCGCGCTGGTTGATATCACCACAGGCTTCTTCCGAACACTCGATGATGTAATCAACATTATCAAGCTCAATACCCTGCTGCTTGAGGTGCATGGCTGCCATCACGCCCGATGCCTTGGTACATAGGTTTTCCAGCATGATATGGGCGGAGAGGTTTTCGTCTTCGTCGTGGGCGGCTTTGACACAGCCGACCAACTCGCCGTTCATCATCAGCACTTCGGCCTGATGATGTTCAACCAACGCCAAGATCTCATCTTTGCTGATCAGTTGGTGGCCTGCTAATAAATCAACCTCGCCATAAAGCGGATGGTGGCCAGCACTGGACTGATAGGTATCAATGAATTCCTGGGTTAAGTGGACCAAGTTGAACACATCAACATGATTCAACATGGCATAAAATTGGGGCTGGCTATAGATTTCACCGAACTTGCCTTCATGGGAGGTATGGTCATGATTTTCATACCAAGGAAGGGGAATATCTGCCAACTGTTGTGGGGTCAGGTTTCCGATGTAGCACTGGTTCGCGGGGTAAGATACCACTTCTTCAAAGGGACGAAGGTGGTCTTTCAACTGCTGCAAGTAAGTGTCTGACGGGTCTTTTGCCCTAGTCTGAACTTGCACCGAACCGTGTTGGATCAACACATCTGGGGTATGGGCGAGCACATAGCTCACGCCTTTGATTACTGCGTATCCCATTGTTACTCCTGCATCCGAGCCGGATAAAAGGTTCGAACCTGCCTGTTTGAAAACAGATCCGAACCAGCATTGAGATATACTTATGCTAATGCAGTTTCGCTGCGGTATTGTTGCATTTCCGCTTTGATAGCATCGACATCAAGTACCATTTCCATCATTCCAACTTGTTCTTCATAAACAGCCGGATCGACGGCATTTTTAACTTCGTCTTCAACCACGTGATAACAAGAGAGCCCTAACTGGACTCCCGCCAATGGTCCTGCAAAAGTCGGATCACCGGTGGTGACGGTTTCACACGCTAGGCCAGAAGCTTCCGCTTCTGCGCCACCTAGAATCACAACCAGATTCTCGGCGCCTTTTTCATCGGCTAGGGCTTTAATCCGCTTTTGGTTCTCAAGATCCATTGCGCCAGCGCTTGTTCAGACGAAACATTCTGTGGTGGAGAAAGCAACGTGAGCACCTGTTGTCTTCATGCAAGCTTCGATTGCCTGCCCAGGTACGCCATCACGGTCTCCCAGAATGATCACTGTTTTGTTAGCGAACACAATTCTGCTCCCGATTAAACATACTTACCAAATTGCTCACGATACTCTTTGACTTCCGCCACGATGGCATCGACATCAAGTACCATTTCCATCATGCTGACCTGCTCGTCATAGATAGCAGCGTCGACATTGTCTTTTATTTCCGGCTCAACCACATGATAACAAGAGAGTCCCAACTGGACTCCGGCCAATGGTCCGGCAAAAGTAGGATCGCCGTTAGTTACGGTTTCACACGCTAGGCCAGAAGCTTCCGCTTCAGAACCGCCAAGGACGACAACCAGATTCTCTGGGCCGAACTCGTCAGCGAAACCTTTAATCCTCTTTTGGTTTTCCAGATCCATAGCACCTGCGCTGGTTCAGACGAAACACTCAGTTGTAGAGAAAAGAACATGCGCACCGGCTGTTTTAATGCAGGCTTCAATTGCCTGACCCGGTACACCGTCCCTGTCTCCCAAGATAATGACTTTCTTATCTTTGAGCATTGTTCACTCCAAGGGTACGGATTACATAAATTACATAGTTTTATAATGGTGATTGCTCACCGGTGTATTTGTGCCAACGGGCTTTCACCCATTCAATACAAATTCTTTCGTGATTTAGGCAGTCTCTGCCACGAAGCTTTCGAGCATGCTTTCGACATGTTCGATTTCTAACTCTTCACCAGAAAGGTGCTCTGCTTTCTCGCCGTTACGGTAGAAAACAAAAGAAGGTAGCCCCATCACTTTCTGCGCCATCGCCAGGCGACGGTTACCTTGAATATTCAATTTGCAGAACTTGATGTCATCGCCGTATTTCTCAGCCAGCACCATCACCTCTGGCATCAATTCGATGCAGCGGCCACAGTTTTCGCTCCAGAAATCCACCAATACGATGCCATCGGTTTTCACTTCAGCATCAAAGTTTTCTTTGGTTAGTTCTATCATTGCGTTTCCCTTAATACAGAGTTTCTAACTCGGTAATATCCTTAACATCTACTCGCTTGGCTTCCTGCCCAGCGTCAAATCGAATCACTACAGGCACTTCAGATACCGAGAAACGGTTCGCAATGTTCTGGCTCTTATAGGTATCAATCGTCACAACACGCTGTTCTGGGTGGTCTTTGCACTTCAGCTCAAGTTGGTTGATCACATCCAAGCTTTCTTTGCTTAGCGGGTTCCAGAATGCCACCATCGCTGTGCCACCGAACTCCGATACCGACTTGCGCCAGCTCTCTTCTTCCTCGATATAGCGGTCGGCTGCCACAGCGGCGACCGCCCCGTCACCCGCAGCGGTCACCACCTGGCGGAGGAATTTATCGGTCACATCACCAACGGCAAAAATGCCCGGTACACTGGTTTCCTGCTTGTCATTGGTAATGACATAACCCTGTGGTGTCAGCTCGATTAGCTCTTTGACAAAGTCGGTTTTTGGCACAGTACCAACAAACATAAACACACCGTCAGTAGCCAGTTCACTGATCTCGCCAGTTTTGAGGTTCTTAAGCTTCACGCCGTTGACCAGTTCATCACCGGTGATTTCTTCCACTACAGAGTTCCAGACAAATTCGATTTTATCGTTGGCAAACGCCTGCTCCTGAGCAGTCCTATCTGCGTCGAGAATGCCTTGGTCATGCAGTACAATCATGGTGACTTTATTGACAAACTTGGTCAGGAAGACAGACTCTTCAACTGCCGTGTTGCCCGAGCCAACCACCACAACATCAAGCTCTTCATAGAAGTCAGCATCACATGTGGCGCAGTATGAGACCCCTTTACCGCGGAACTCAGACTCACCGGTAATACCTAGGATGCGTGGAGTTGCCCCTGTTGCGACAATAATGCTTTTGGTCTGGTAGGTTTCGCCTTTATTGGTGGTTAAGGTTTTAATAAAGCCATCTTCAGCAATAGAAATACCGGTAACCAAACCTCGAGCAAACTGCACACCGAATTTGTCACAGTGTTCCCGGAACATATCCATCAACTGCGGGCCGGTGGCCTCCAAAATACCAGGGTAGTTTTCCATTTCACTGGTTGTTGCGGCCTGACCACCTGTATTCCTTTTATCTTCAATGATCAGAGTTTTCATTTTACCGCGTGCAGCGTAGACACCAGCAGACATTCCACCAGCACCACCACCGATAATAATGACATCGTATAGTTCTGACATATTTTTCACCGATTGCTATTTCACACCACACTCCATACACCGAGGTATATAGAGTGCACTTAAAACAAATCAGTTTTTCGCAGACCTTCCATGCTTATGAGAACCAAATATCAAACTTCAATACCTGTAGTTATCAAAAGGGCTGCCGTATCTCTCTTGGGTAGATAATTCTTTTATAATTTAGCTTTTACCCAGTGATAGCTTCTTGTTCGTAAAACTTATGGATGATTATAATTAGTAATGCCATCTTTTTTGTGAGCAAAGCCCAATTCCAGCATAAAACTCTACAGCGCCAACCATTATGATACCCAGGTCATATTAATGCTTGTAAAAACAGCCCTTTAGTGAATAAATTGTTACCAAAAAGATACTAAAAATGTTCGCATAATGAATTTTTACGTAATTATTCTATTTTAAGTGAATTTATACTCACACGGGAAACTTACGTGATCGCGCTTCAACAAAATTATATAAATTTGATGAACGTTGCTTACTGAAGATTATCATTAGAAAAAGTAATGATTTATGGGAATAAAAGTATTGCTTTGCTATACAGCTTTAAACGGCGAATATAGAGTTAAAATACACATGCTTTTTTATAGACTTTTCTCTTACCGTAACTTTAATTTCAAACACCTTTAATTCATATTTTCAAACCCTCTCCCCCTAATGGTAATAAGTGTTAAACCAATATAGAGTTTGATATTCAGGCTGTAAGCAAGCACTTTCTCGCCAGCACTAAAAAACCAAAAACAAAAGAACATTTAATTACAAAATCATCAATAAACCAGCATTAAAATCTGGTAATTTTGTTTATATAAGCAGATCGAACTCACATTAAACAGTAAATGCAGAGTGATAGTCTTCACGGTGAAATTCATCGCCCTTTTGGAGATAAGCAATGGAAACGCTGCAATATACGAATGGCTGGTTAAATCTCGATAATACCCAAGTTAATGACATCAACCATTTCTGCGAAGACTACAAACACTTCCTCAATAAAGGAAAAACCGAACGCCAATGCGTAAACGTCGCCATTGAAAAAGCAAAGCAACATGGCTTCCGCCCAATAGAAGAATATGAACAACTCAAGCCTGGTGATAAAGCCTACTTCATTAATAGAAATAAAAACGTCGTGCTGGCGATTATTGGTCAACAACCTATTCAAGATGGGATCCGCTTTGTTGTTTCACACATTGATTCTCCTCGCTTGGATCTAAAACCCAATCCAATGTATGAAAAGCATGAACTGGCATTAATGCGTACCCACTATTACGGCGGCATCAAAAAATACCAGTGGGCATCTCGTCCTCTTGCTCTGCATGGTGTTGTTGTAACTAAATCTGGCCGTCGCGTTGATATCGCGATTGGTGAAGAAGAGTCTGATCCTGTTTTCACTATCCCGGATCTCCTTCCACACCTCGACCGCAAAGCGCAGCGTGATCGCAAAGCAGATGAAGTGCTTAAAGGTGAAGAGCTTCAGATTATTATCGGCTCGGTACCCATGGCCTTTGATGATGAAAAAGTCAAAGACAAAGTAAAACACCACGTACTCACCAAGCTATTCGAAAAATACGAAATTAGCGAGACCGACTTCATCTCTGCAGAGCTGATGCTGGTGCCAGCTGGTAATGCCCGCGATGTCGGCATTGATCAGGGATTGATCGGCGCTTACGGCCAGGATGATCGCATCTGTGCCTACACCTCGCTCGAAGCCATCTTTGATATCCCAACACCAGAGCAAACCGCGGTCTGTTTCTTGGTTGATAAAGAAGAGATAGGATCTTCTGGTGCAACCGGCTTGGAATCGCGCTATCTGGAATTCTTCGTTGGTGAGCTGTTGATCCGCCAGGCTGGCGGCAGTTACAACGATCAGTTGCTTCGCCGCTGCTTATGGCAATCTTATGCCTTGTCTTCTGATGTCAACGCCGGACTCAACCCGCTGTTCGAATCTGTTCACGACGCACAGAATGCGTCCAAGCTGGGTTACGGGCTGGTGCTGACCAAATACACCGGCCATGGTGGCAAGGTCGCCTCCAACGATGCAGACGCCGAATATGTTGCCGCACTGCGCCGTATCTTCGACGAGCATGAAATCAGCTGGCAGACCGGCCTACTTGGCAAAGTCGATGAAGGGGGCGGCGGCACGGTGGCCAAATACCTGGCCCATTATGGTATCAACACTATCGATGCTGGGGCGGCGCTGCTCTCCATGCATTCACCCTTCGAATTATCTTCCAAGTTCGACATTTTCGAACTGTACCGCGCTTATAAAACTTTCTACACCAAAGCTCTATAGCCAATAACGTTACGTTGCGTGATTAGCAAAAAGGCTATTTCACGCAACATGAGCTCAATTGGGGAAATGTAACTATTAACGGGACTCCACACATGAAAAAGAAACATCCGATAACTTTCTATATCCTCTGTTCATGCCAGTTCTGGTGGGCGCTGTCATTCTATAGCCTATGGGCGATTTTACCGGTATTCCTCGGCGATGAGTTAGGTATCGATCAGAAAACCTCGTTCGCAACCTTCGGTGCATTTGCAGCGCTGGGTGCCGCTATGCTGTTTGTCGGTGGATGGCTGGCCGATAAAATCCTCGGGGCGAAACGCACCTTAGTCTGGGGCTTCTTTTTCCAAGGCCTGGGTTATTTCATTATTGCCTACTCGGCGATCACTGCCCAGCCGCATTTTGTCTTTGTCGGCTTGGGTACGGTTGCTGTCGGCCGCGGTATCGGTAGCGTCGCGCCGCCAACCATCATCGCTTCTGCCTACGACAAGAATGATCCCCGCCTAGATGGCGCCTATACCCTGTTCTACATGGTCAACAACATCGGTGCTTTCGTTGCCCAGCTAGGTGCACCGATCATAGCCTACAGCATCGGTTGGACCTCTGCCTTTATCCTCTCGGGTGTCGGTATGGCAGTGAACGTCATTACCTACCTGATGCTGAACAAGAAGATCAACAAGGCGACCGAAGCCGACAAGCATGCTATTCCGTTCAAGACCAACAGTCTGTTCTTATCCGGTGCGTTAATTGCTGTGGCCCTTGCCAGTTACTTACTCACCAACTTGCCACTGGCTCAGTTCGTATTAGCAATGGCTGCACTAGTGATCCTATTCCTGATCACCAAAGAGATGAAGAAAGAAGCCCCTATCAGCCGCAAGCGCATGATTGTCGGATTGGTCCTGATGGGACAGGCATTGGCCTTCTTCGTACTGTATAACCAGATGCCGACCTCTTTGAACTTCTTCGCTATCAATAATGTTGAAGCGGAGATCTTCGGTATAGCCATCAACCCGGTGTCGTACCAGTCATTCAACCCACTGTGGATTATTTTCCTCAGCCCGGTTCTGGCCCATATCTACACCACGCTGGGCGAGAAAGGCAAAGACTTATCCATGCCGGGCAAGTTTGCGCTAGGGATGTTGGTATGTGCTGCCGCCTTTGGTTTAGCTGGCTTCTCGCAATACTTTGGCGACGAGAACGGTATGCTCAACCCATTCTGGATTGCAGCACCGCACTTCCTGTTTGCCATCGGTGAATTGTTGATTTCAGCACTTGGTCTCTCTGCCATCGCTAAGCTGTTCCCGAGCCGTATCCGTGGTTTCATCTATGGGGCATGGAACATGACGCTGGCACTGGCGTCTGTCGCTGGGGCTTGGGTGGCAGGCTTGTCGTCAACAGGCGAAGCGGAAATGACACCGGTTGAAAGCTTGGTTTCATACGGTAATTACTTCTATGCCTTGGCCATTGCGTCAACTGTTGTTGGGTTGGTTTGTGTCTACTTGGCACCACGCCTCAACAAGCTTATCGAAACCGATGTTAGCGAAGATACTGAAACGAAAGATGCACAAACAGCGTAATTTAAAAATAAGATAAAAAAAGCGAGGGACTTTCCCTCGCTTTCTTTGCTTCAAAACAAATTTTGTAAGCTACCCTTAGCGAACAATCAGGCCTAGCAAGATACCTACGATACCGAAGTCAGCATCACTGAAGGTGGTGTTGGCAAAGCCAAGATCACCCAGTACTGGCAATAGGAATACTGGTAGGAAGGTAATTAGTAGACCTTGGGCAAATGCACCCAGCATTGCGCCTCGACGACCACCGGTTGCATTACCGAATACACCAGCCGCTGCACCAACAAAGAAGTGCGGTACTACGCCCGGAATGATAACCGTCAGCCCCATGATGTATAGCAGGAACATACCAAACAGACCGGCAGTGAAGCTTGATAGGAAGCCGACCAATACCGCATTCGGCGCGTATGGGAATACAACCGGGCAATCAAGCGCTGGTTTGGCGTTCGGTACCAGTTTGTCAGAGATCCCTTTGAATGCCGGTACGATTTCAGCAATAACCATACGTACACCTTGGAGGATAACGTAAACACCGGCAGCAAAGGTGATTGACTGCATCAGCGAGAACATGAACCAGTGCTTACCGCCGCTCACTTCACGGACAAAGTCGCCACCAGCGAACAAACAAGTGATCAAGAAAATGATACTCATGGTGAATGAAATCGCCACCGGCGTATCACGCAAGAACAGCAAGCTCTTTGGCACATCCATATCTTCGGTAGAGTGTTCTTTGTTACCAAACTTGCTACCGATGAAACCTGCCAGCACATATGACATGGTAGAGAAGTGGCCGATTGCCACATCATCAGAGCCAGTCACCTGCTTCATGTATTTGTGGGCAATTGCAGGGAACAATACCATAACAAAGCCAACAACCAACGAACCTGCTGCAATCAAAGGAACACCTGTCATGCCGCTAGACGACAAGATAGCTGCAACCATCATCGACATAAACAAGGTATGGTGACCAGTCAGGAAGATGAATTTCCACGGAGTAAAGCGGGCAATCAGGATGTTCACCAACATGGCAAAGAACATGATCATCGCCATTTCTTTACCGAAGGCTTCCTGAGCAATCGAAACAATCGCTTCGTTGTTCGGTACCACACCAGTAATACCAAAGGCTTCGGTGAAGATAGCCGAGAAGTCACCCAGCGAGGTAACCACCAGGCCTGCACCAGCACCAAGGATGACAAAACCCATGATGGTTTTGACCGTACCCTTGATACATTCTGTCACCGGCTTTTTCTGGGCAATCAGACCGATAAGCGCTATCAGGCCGACAAGGACGGCTGGCTCGGCCAGCACGTCATTCATTAGGAAACTGAAGAATTCCATCGCTACCTCTTACAGAGCGCCAAGTTCTTTTAGGGCTGCTGACAAACGCTCTTTCATCGCGTTTTTGTCGACCATGTTATCAAGCGAGACAATCTTGCCATCAACGCCTTGAGCAACTAGTTGTTCGGTAATGTCATTGGTACCAATGAAAATGTCACATGCCGTACCTTTTGCCGAACCCAAGTCACAATGATCGACAGATGCTGCAACGTCCAGCTCTTTAACAATGCCCTTCAGGCTCATTTCCATCATTAGGCTAGTACCAAGACCGTGACCACATACAACCATAATTTTCATAATATTCTACCTTTCTACTTCTTGAGCGTTATTTATTGTGCGCTGTAATTTAGTTGGCCGAAGCCATTGGAATTAATAGGTTTCAATGATGCGGCGAATAGCATCCACATCTTGAGCGGCACAAATCTGCGCCACATGTTCTTCATTCATAAAGAGTTCTGCGAGCTGAGCAATCGCATCAACATGGCTGTTGCTATCAGTTGCCGCTAGCGTCACTAGCATTTTTACCGGGTCATTTTCATCAGCATCGAAGTTAACTCCGTTGCGGATCACCGTTAGGCCAAGCGCTAGGCGGTTAACGCCATTCTCAGGGCGGGCATGCGGCATAGCGATACCCGGACCGATAACGTAATAAGGCCCCATTTCCTCGTGAGATTTAAAAATGGCCTCAACGTATCTTGGCTCGATAGCGCCATTGTCAATTAGCGGTTGACAAGATAGCTCTATCGCCTGTTGCCAGTTTTCAGCCGAGTCATGAAGGCTAATTACATCTGGGGTAAGCAGTTCTTTCAGCATCGCTCTTCTCGTTTCTTAATTGGGTACGTTGTGTCGATGGGGTCACTTTAACGATCGTTCGGTGCAAATAAAGCGATCAAAATCACATTTGGTAGCGCTACCTGATAGCGCTACCAAATTTTGTGATAGCGCTATCATTTTTCATATCACAGACCGAGCAAACCAGTTGGAACCTGGGTATTAACAAGGTTAAAATGCGTATTTCACAGTAAACATATTCAAGTGGTATATTTAACCACCTGATTTTTAGATAAAAATATCATTGCTAATACCAGAAAGTTAGCAATGCTATTTTAAGATGTAGGGAGATTCGATGGCTGAGCCTCGAAAACGTCGAAGTACGGGACGTGCAACACTTGCAGATGTCGCCAAACTCGCAGGTGTGGGGTCGATGACAGTATCTCGGGCACTGCGTACCCCAGAGCAAGTTTCAGATAAACTACGCGAAAAGATCCAACAAGCGGTCGATGAGCTTGGGTATATTCCCAACAAAGCTGCCGGTGCGCTGGCCTCTGGCCAGAGTGACACTATTGCCATGCTGATCCCTTCCATGACAGAAAGTGCCTGTTGCCAATTTATCGGCCCCTTCCAAGCCCAATTGGCCAAACGTGATTTCCAACTGCAGATCAGCTATACCGGCGGGGTGCTGGATCAAGAAGAGAAAATCCTGACCAATATTCTGGCCAGTAGTCCAGCGGCTATCGTGCTGTTTGGTAGCGAAAGATCGGCCAAGGGCCGCAAGCTACTGGAGAGCTGTAATATCCCTGTTCTGGAGGTCAATGAAATCACGCCACTGGCGATTGACCTCAATGTGGGTGTCGACCATTACCAAGCAGCAAAAGTGCTGACCCAACAACTGATTGAACATGGATTCAAAAACATCGGCTTTATCGGCGGTCATGGTGACCAAGCAATCCTTAACAAACAGTTAAGGGGCTGGCAAGCAGCAATGATCGAAGGTTATCTGGCTCCGGATCATTTCCTGACCTCCCACCAGCAAGCCAGCATCGAATTGGGAGCTGAAGGGTTAGCGAAGCTGCTTCTGCGGGAGCAAGCACTCGATGCCCTGATCTGTACCCACGAAAACATAGCCATGGGCGCACTGTTCGAATGCCAACGTAGGGTGATCAAAGTACCGACATCCATGGCGATCACCTGTTTAGATGGTGCTGATTTCTGCCAGCAAAGCTACCCTGGGATCACTGCTATTCACGTTAACTACCATGACATGGCAACTAAGGCATCAGAGCTGCTGGTAGAAAAAATCAAAGATAGCGAATCTCTGAATGGGTCTGCCAGCAGTATTAATATCGGTTTCCAGCTAACCCCGCGCGCCAGCAGCCATACTCAGTGATTTTGGGCTCGCGACAGATAAAGTAAGCCACCACAAATTCCGGTAATTACATCAAAAGGGCTGATTTCAACCAGCCCTGATTCTAGTCAGAAGGTCACGACCTTATCGGCCTGCAAAGTCCATAGTGACAGGTCATCCAATGTCCCTATCTCAGCCCCTTCGATAAGTGGCAAGGAAGAGAGGCCGCGGGCATTACAACACGTCTTGCACAATTTCACTTCAGCGCCTTGAGCCATTAGGATCTCCAGCATTTGCTGGACATTGTACCCTTCGCCCGGCGTCTGAGCAGGTAGTGCACAGCTAACCGCATCAGACATCAGAAAAATCTTGATGTCCGTCTCTGCTTCGCTTTGCTCGCCCAGGTTAATAGCTAAGCGTAAGCCGTTAAAAGAGCGTTCAGATCCATACGGGGCATCATTGAGAATGAACAGTAGGGTTTGTTGGTTTTTCATGGTAGTCACAATCCTATCGAATGCTCAGGAAAAATGGCGATAAAGGAGATCGCCAAACCTGTAAGAAAATCAGGTATACTCTACGTTAATTAAGCACTTAGATAATCACGCTAGCTCACGTTCTTAGCAATAAGGCCGCTCAGGAAACACCTCATGGACTTCGATGCAATTCTGACTCTGTCACAACAGGGAAAAATGTTTGCCAATCCCCGACGTATCGCCCTGCTAAAGGCGATCGCCGATACAGGCTCGATCAGCCAGGGTGCCAAACAAGCCGGGCTCAGCTACAAAGCAGCTTACGACGCCGTTAAGGAAATGAACAAGCAGTCTGAATCTCCTCTCATCGAGTCTGAAAAAGGCGGCAAAGGCGGCGGTGGCGCTTCGTTGACTAATCATGGCCAACGTCTGGTACAGATGTATGAGTTGCTGGAGCAAATCCAATCAATGGGATTGGAGGCACTGAATGATGACAGTGTGCCGCTGCACAGTTTACTGGGAGTAATGAGTAAATTATCGCTGCAAACCAGTGCCAGAAACCAACTGTTCGGAACCATTAAGCGAATCGAGAATCATGCCCTGCATGATTTGATCTCGGTGGAATTACAGAGTGGAGCTCACCTAACGGCTACCATAACCCACGGCAGTACAGTAAGACTGAATCTGCACCCTGGCAAAGATGTGGTTGCGCTAATCAAAGGGCCGGCGATTGATATCCAGCTCCCCGCTTCTCCCCTTCTTGCCTTATCGAAAAGTGAACAGCCGAATGCCGCACCAGATCAAAACTGGTTGAAAGGTAAAGTCAAAGCGATTGATACCGATGACAGCTCGGTCGAAGTTACCCTGACACTCAATCAAGACGATGAGATTTGCGCCCTGATTGATAAAGGAAGCGAAGACGTTTCAACGCTCAGTATTGGGGATGATGCCTATGCCGTTTTCCCCAGTGCACAGGTTATCTTGGCAACACTAAGCTAGCTGTTAATGTCGCTAATTAAATTTGAAACACTGACTCTGAAAGGGCTTATAGACTTCCCCTTGCTGGAGACAACTTTCTAAGAGGCGATAATCCAGATACTGAAAGGCAAACAACAAAAGCACCGACAATACCATGCCAATCAAAGACACCCGCATCAACCACAGTTTCTTTCTCTTCATCGCGTACAGCATTACTGCCACCGAAACAGGGGCAATACTGAGCAGAATAGGTTGAAGCTGTAGTACGGTTACCATCACGAGCAATCCATTTAGGTGATTTAAGAACGAAGAGGGACTTCCAACCCACTCAAAAGGTATGGGTATATAACGCCGTAATAATACGCTTTTAGTGCATGGAATTTCAAAACAAACTGACACCCTTTGCAAAACCTTACACAAAAATCACACACCCAAGGCATGGATTTCTTGACGGCGAACAAAAATCATTCACTGAAAGCATATTTCTTCTGAGCGCAATCACATTTTTCAACCATAATTAGTGCGCATCGAAACGTTTGCTTTTACATTTATCGTCATCGAAACGATTGCGTAATCGTTTCGATGTTCGATTAAGACATGGATGACACTGCCAAGGTTGGCAAACGACGTTAGAAGCATCACCACCATCAATAATTAAGGTGCAAGCATGAAAAAGAGCGCACTCATCAACTCTGAATTGTCCTATCTGGTTGCCACGCTTGGCCATACCGATGAAGTCACTGTGTGTGACGCCGGTCTGCCTATCCCAGATGAAACCCAACGTATTGACCTTGCCCTTATCCCTGGCGTACCCACTTTCATCCAGACAGTAAAAGCGTTGTTGGGCGAAATGCAGATTGAAGGCGTGGTGATGGCAGAAGAATTCAAGCAAGTTAGCCCTGAACACCACGATGCGCTGATTGCTCTTCTCCGCGAAGAAGAAGCGATGTGCGGTAAAACATTCAATATCGCTTATGTGCCTCATGAAGCATTCAAAGTACACACCCAAAGCAGTAAAGCGGTGATCCGTACTGGAGAATGCACCCCATACGCCAATGTCATTTTCCAAGCCGGCGTTGTGTTTTAAAAGGCCTAGTTGCAAGGACTCCCTATGACTCAGCCAATTCTAGAACTCAAAGACATCGAAAAGGCATTCCCTGGCGTGAAAGCGCTGGATAAAGCCAGCCTGAATGTCTACCCGGGCAAGGTGATGGCCTTGATGGGTGAAAACGGTGCAGGTAAGTCAACACTGATGAAGGCATTGACCGGCATCTACCATATGGATGCGGGCGAAATCCGCTATCAGGGCCAAACCGTTAACTTCAATGGCCCACGCCATTCACAGGAAGCGGGTATCAGCATTATCCACCAGGAGCTGAACCTGATCCCTGAGTTGACCATTGCCGAAAACATTTTCCTTGGCCGTGAAAAAACTAACGCATTTGGCGGCATCAAATGGGCACAAATGTATAAAGAAGCCGATGCCCTGCTAGCTCGCCTCAATGTTAAACACAGCTCGCGCACATTGCTTGGCGAACTGAGCCTTGGTGAGCAGCAGATGGTTGAGATTGCCAAAGCGCTGTCTTTCAAATCTCAGGTCATCATTATGGATGAGCCGACCGACGCCCTGACCGACACCGAAACAGAATCCCTGTTCAAGGTGATCAATGAGTTGCGTGAAGAAGGCACAGGCATCGTATATATCTCGCACCGTTTAAAAGAGATCTTCGAGATCTGTGACGATATCACGGTTCTTCGCGACGGTAAGTTCATCGGCCAGCGTGCTGTGGCCGATATCGATGAAGACACCATGATCGAAATGATGGTTGGCCGTCGTCTGGACGAACAATACCCACGCATCGACGTCAAACACGGTACTACTTGCCTTGAAGTGAAAAACCTATCTGGCGCAGGTGTCCACGATGTTAGCTTCACTTTAGATCGCGGTGAGATCCTAGGGATCTCCGGCTTGATGGGCGCAGGTCGTACCGAACTAATGAAAGTCATTTACGGTGCCCTGAAGCGTGAAGCCGGTGATATTGTGCTTGATGGCAAGGTGATCAACCCACTGACCCCACAAGACGGACTGGCCAACGGCATCGCCTATATTTCTGAAGACCGCAAAGGTGATGGTTTGATCCTCGGCCTGTCGGTGAAAGAAAACATGTCGATTTGCTCGCTAGAACAGCTGTCAAAAGGTGTTCAGCTAAGACACTACGACGAAGTCACCGCTGTGGAAGATTTCATCCGCCTATTCAACATCAAGACCCCTACACGCAACCAGATCATCGGCAACCTTTCTGGTGGTAACCAGCAGAAGGTAGCCATTGCTAAGGGGCTGATGACCAAGCCAAAAGTATTGATTCTCGATGAGCCGACCCGAGGGGTAGACGTCGGTGCGAAAAAAGAGATCTACCAGCTAATCAACCAATTCAAGTCAGAAGGGATGAGCATCATTCTGGTTTCTTCTGAGATGCCGGAAGTACTCGGCATGAGTGACCGCATTTTGGTCATGCACGAAGGCAAAATCAGCGGCGAATTCATGGCTGAAGATGCCGACCAAGAAAAACTTCTTGCCTGCGCTGTGGGTAAACAAATCAACGAGGTAGCAGCATGAGCAGCAACGCTATGACCAAACAACAAAACTCCGGTAGCGCCAAGCTATTTAGCAAAGAATGGCTGATCGAGCAGAAGTCTCTGATTGCCCTTGTATTCCTGATTGTCGTGGTGTCATTCCTGAACCCGAACTTTTTCACCGTCGACAATATCCTGAATATTCTGCGTCAAACCTCGGTCAATGCCATCATTGCTGTAGGTATGACACTGGTTATCCTGACTGCAGGTATTGACCTGAGCGTGGGTTCTGTCCTTGCCTTGTGCGGTGCCTTTGCCGCTTCCCTCATTGCGATGGAAGTGCCGGTAATGATTGCGGTGCCAACTGCCTTGCTGGCCGGTGCTGCGCTGGGTGCAATCAGTGGTGTCATTATCGCCAAGGGTAAAGTACAGGCTTTCATTGCCACACTGGTGACCATGACCCTGCTACGTGGTGTGACCATGGTTTACACCGACGGTCGACCTATTTCTACCGGTTTCACTGACGTTGCTGACAGCTTTGCTTGGTTCGGTACTGGCTATGCAATGGGTATCCCTGTGCCAATCTGGCTGATGGTGATTGTCTTTGCTGCAGTATGGTACCTACTGAACCACACCCGTTTCGGTCGCTACATTTACGCGCTGGGTGGTAACGAATCTGCCGCTCGCCTATCTGGTATCAATGTGGATCGCGTCAAGATTGGTGTTTACGCCATCTGTGGTCTGCTAGCCGCCCTTGCCGGCATCATCGTCACCTCTCGTCTGTCTTCGGCTCAGCCGACAGCAGGTATGGGCTACGAGCTTGATGCGATTGCAGCAGTTGTTCTTGGCGGCACCAGCCTAGCCGGTGGTAAAGGCCGTATCATGGGTACCTTGATTGGTGCACTGATTATCGGCTTCCTGAACAATGCCCTAAACCTATTGGATGTCTCCTCCTACTACCAAATGATTGCTAAAGCAGTGGTTATCCTGCTGGCAGTCCTTGTAGATAACAAAAATAAGTAACACAACCTCTGTACGCGGGTAGCCCCCTGCCCGCCTCCACCCGACATATGTAGAAAGGAAAATAGAATGAAAAAGTTAGCAACCCTAATCTCTGCCGCTGTACTGTCAGCTTCATTCAGCTCTACGGCTGCCGCGCAGGACACAATGGCAATGGTTGTCTCCACGCTTAATAACCCATTCTTCGTAACCATGAAGGAAGGGGCTGAAGCCAAAGCGAAAGAGTTGGGCTATAACCTGATTGTTCTTGATTCACAAAACGACCCAAGCAAAGAGCTTTCCAACGTGGAAGACCTTACGGTACGTGGCGTGAAGGCAATTCTAATCAACCCTACCGATTCTGATGCCGTTTCCAATGCAATCCGCATGGCGAACCGCTCTAACATCCCTGTTCTGACCCTGGACCGTGGTGCAAGCCGTGGTGAAGTGGTTAGCCACATTGCCTCTGACAACGTAGCAGGCGGTGAAATGGCCGGTAAATTCATCATGGAAAAAGTGGGTGAAAAAGCACGTGTTATTCAGCTAGAAGGTATCGCCGGTACCTCTGCTGCCCGTGAACGTGGTAAAGGCTTCATGCAGGCGGTTGACGGCAGCGGTATGGAACTACTTGCTAGCCAGCCAGCAGACTTCGACCGTACCAAGGGCCTGAACGTAATGGAAAACATGCTAGCTGCTAACCCTGACGTACAAGCGGTATTTGCTCAGAACGACGAAATGGCACTGGGTGCTCTCCGTGCTGTTCAAGCATCAGGCAAAGATGTCCTGATCGTTGGCTTCGATGGTACTGACGACGGTATCGCAGCGGTTAAGCGTGGCAAGCTAGGTGCAACTATCGCCCAGCAGCCTGATCTAATCGGTGCGCTAGGTGTAGAGACTGCAGACAAGATGCTGAAAGGCGAGCAGGTTGAAGCAAACATCCCTGTTCCTCTGAAAGTGGTTTCAGAATAAGAGAAGGCTTGAGGCAAGTGGCGATAGGCAAAAGGTTCAAAGCCAATAGCCAATAGCCAATAGCCAATAGCCAATAGCCGGGCAGGATATAACTGAACTTCTGTTTATATCCTGCCTCCCAACACCCCAGATAGTGTTCAGAGTCTATGGTTTAGCAAACATTTCTTTCCCAACTGCTAAGCCATACATTTTGGCCAATGAGAATCAAAAAGGTCCCAATATGAATAAATTAGTCGTTCTTGGCAGTGTGAACGCCGACCATGTTCTGCAAGTTGCATCTTTCCCTCGTCCGGGAGAAACGCTGCATGGCCATAGCTACTGTGTGATCCCTGGTGGTAAAGGGGCAAACCAAGCAGTCGCTGCTGCCCGTCTGGGTGCCGATATCGCATTCATTGCCTGTGTCGGTGATGACAGCTTCGGCCACGAGATGCGTGACGCCTTCGCCAAAGAAGGCATGAACACCGATGGCGTAATGATTGAAAAAGGCATGCCAACCGGTATTGCGATGATCCAAGTGGCGGCGACTGGCGAGAACAGCATTGCAATTTCCGCCGAAGCCAACGGTTGCCTGAGCCCGGCACGTATCGAGCCGCACCATAATCTTATCAAGCAAGCTGATACGCTGTTGATGCAACTAGAAACCCCGATGGCGACCATTGAGGCAGCGGCCAAAGTAGCCAAGCAAGCAGGTACTCGTGTTGTCCTCAACCCAGCCCCTGCCCAACCTTTATCGGATGACTTATTGCAACATATTGATATGATTACCCCTAACGAGACTGAAGCAGAGCTGCTAACCGGTATCAAGGTAACTGATACCACCAGCGCGCAGAACGCGGCTGATGCCCTGCATGCAAAAGGGATCAAACAGGTCATGATCACCTTGGGCAGCCAAGGCGTTTGGGTCAGCGAAAACGGTCAGGGACGGCAAGTACCGGGCTTCCGTGTTGATGCGAAAGATACCACTGCAGCAGGCGATACCTTCAACGGCGCATTGCTGACAGGCCTTCAGGAGAACAAGGCGATGGATGACGCCATCCGCTTTGCCCATGCTTCTGCTGCAATTTCAGTCACCCGAATGGGTGCTCAAACGTCTATTCCACACCGCCGTGAAGTGGAACGCTTTCTTATTGAGCACCAATAAGTTAATGATGCCGTGCCCGCCCGGGCACGGTTCAGGGAGAACCTATGGCGACAATCAAAGATGTAGCAAAGCTTGCAGGGGTTTCGACTTCGACAGTTAGCCACGTCCTGAATAAAACCCGCTTTGTCAGTGAAGACATTTCTGTTCGCGTTATGGCGGCAGTAAAAGAGCTGAACTATGCCCCATCGGCCTTGGCGCGCAGCCTGAAGGTTAACCACACCCGTACTTTCGGTATGCTAGTAACCACCTCGACCAACCCATTCTTTGGTGAAGTCGTAAAAGGTGTAGAGCGCCGCTGCTATGAGCAAGGTTATAACCTGATCCTGTGCAACACCGAAGGCGACCTGGCCCGTATGCGTGACAGCCTGGATATCCTGCTGCAAAAACGTGTCGACGGCCTGCTGCTGATGTGCAGCGAAGTCGATGGCCAGGCCTTCGATTTATTCTCTCGCCACCAGCCAGTGCCAACCGTTGTGATGGACTGGGGGCCGATTGATTTTCCGAGCGACAAGATCCAGGATAACTCCCACCACGGTGGTTATCTGGCGACCAAGCACCTTATCGACCAAGGCCATACCCAAATTGGCTGCCTAACCGGCCCGCTCGATAAGCTTACTGCCCAACAGCGCCTGTCAGGCTATGTACAGGCGATGGAAGAAGCCGGCTTGGAAGTCAACAAACAGTGGATTGCATCAGGGAACTTTGAGTGTGAAGGCGGGGAAATCGCCTTTAATGAGGTGTTTGGCAAAGGGCCCCTACCATCAGCCTTATTCGTCTGTAACGATATGATGGCGATGGGCGTCATTAATACCGCCAGCAAAAAAGGCATCCGCGTGCCTGAAGATCTTTCTATTGTGGGTTACGACGATATCAAGCTGGCAAAATATATCACGCCTTCTTTGACGACCATCCATCAGCCTAAACACAGACTGGGTCAACAAGCTGTCGATATCCTACTCAGCAAGATCCAAAACAAGCATGAAGCCAACACGGTGATACAGCTTGAGCCGACATTGGTAGAGCGTGACAGCGTTAAGCGTATTCATTAGTGTAAACTCATGAAAACCTCTAGAGCCCGTATCATACACGGGCTTTTTTATTTCCCTCAAAGCGTTAGACATATACCGTTACAAAAATTCATGGCATCAAACCCAGCAAAATCGGCTGTTCTTTAACAAGAAGCAAGATAACAATTGACCGAATATTTAATTCAGCGTACAACTGTAAGCTCAAAGTTCACATTAAACCTTTGCTTTCAAATTCACAGCTAGCCCTACCCTAGCTAAGGACAGCAATATGCTCGATGGCATTACGCACTGGATTAAACTTCGCTTACTCTGTTTATCCCTTTCCACGCAATGGGAGAATGACTTCTTTTCCAATCATTTTTAGCTTTACCCATTATCTCTACTGTATATTCGACGCACAAAAAATCCCCTGCCGTTAAGCAGGGGATTAATTTAAATCCAAAAGATAGCAGAGTTAAATAACCAACCCACCATCAATCTTTAGCGTCTGACCCGTAATAAATCCCGAGTTGTCGCTAGCAAGGAATAGCGCGCCATTGGCAATGTCTTGTGGCTTACCCATCCTGCCTAGCGGTGTTTTGTGTCTCATGAAATCCAAGACTTTCTCAGGTAGATCAACGGTCATCGGTGTTTCAATAAACCCAGGCGCAATACAGTTCGCCCTCACTTGGGCACCTTTGCGAGAAAACTCTTTCGACCACCCTTTGGTCATGGCAATCACGCCACCTTTCGTGGCCGCATAGTTAGACTGACCAATGTTGCCATCGGTACCCACCACAGAGGACATGGTAATGATGGAACCTGCACCGCCTTCAACCATGACCGGCGCAATCGCCTGGGTCATGTTAAACACACCTTTTAGGTTAACATCAGACACTAGATCCCAATCTTCCTCGGTCATTTTTTCAATTAGGTTGTCACGGGTTACTCCGGCATTGTTGACCAATACATCAATCTTGCCGTGTTCTGATTTCACTTGTTCAACGAAATGCGCAATATTCTCACGATCACAAACATTCAGCTCAATACCAGTGACATTCGGATACTTTGCCTCCAAGTCAGCCATTGCGGCCAGATTCATGTCGCACGCATACACTTGCAACGCATCATTCTTGGCAAAGGTTTCGACGATGCAGCGGCCAATCCCTTGGGCACCACCTGTCACAATACACACTTTGTTATTTAGCATTTTTTTATTCCCCTATATGAATACCAAACTGTTACAGCAAAACGGTTAGAACTGGTATTAGCGAGTGCCTGCAGTTGTGACGGGCAACACAACTCACTGTATTCTCGTATTTTAGAAGATTCACCCCAAACGATTAGTCACATTGATGCAAATCACCTTTGCGAATATGGGATATCAACCGAGGCGATAACCATACCGTCATCATTTTCTGGCACTTTTTTGCTATAACTATATGTAGGGAAATGGATTTTAGGGGGTGATCATGTTAGACAAGGTAGTCTTCTTTCTTCATGTTGTGAGAACCGGTTCGATCAGCGAAGCGGCCAAGCACAACAATATCTCACCTTCCGCTGCCAGTCGTTGGTTAAATGAACTGGAAGAAAAAATGGGGGTGAGTTTGCTCAAGCGGACCACCCGAAAAATCACTCCAACCCAAGCTGGACAACGGTTATTTGACAGGTTCAGCCTACTTCATACCCAGATTGATGATGTCTTCAATGAAGTCCAGAACATGAGCAGTGAGGACAAAGGCACCATCAAAATCGCCAGTACCCCACTGTTTGCCAAACACTACCTAAGCCAGATCATCGGCGAGTATTTGCAAGAGCACCCGTCAATCAATTTTGTGGTATTAGAAACCGCTTTCGAAGTCGATCACGTCCATGATGTCGACTTTGCTATCCGTGCCAATGCCACTTACCGAGGCTTCCAGGATAAAGACAGCCTACTGGTGAAACGTTCACTGCTCCGAGAGCCCTTGATGGCATGCTGCTCACCGGGTTATATCAAGAAAAACGGCAAGCCCATCGTCCCCGATGATCTCAAACACCACCGCTGCCTCTATGCAAGTACCCTTGTGGGTGGCAACCGGTGGATTTTCGAATTGGATGGTGAATATTCAACTGTAGAAATCGCCCAGACCGTCGAAGCCGATGACAGTGAAATCCTCAAGAACATTGCGCTAAATGGTGGTGGAATAGCCTATCTACCACTGAGCCTGATCTCTAATGAGATCGAAAAAAAGACTCTTCAACCCGTTTTAGAAAATTATGTAAGTAGTCAATTTGAGCTCAACCTCTATTTTAAGCCCCGTAAATATATGCCTGCACGCTGTGCCAACTTCAAAGATTATCTGATAGAGCGTGTTCCGGAAATTGAACTGTTAAAGCAACAAGGAAGCGCCCATGGCCGATATGCCACCAAGCCTGCAGACCTGGCTAAAATCATTCAATGATGCCCTATCGCAAGCAAAGCAACTCGGCATTCCGCCAACACCAGAAATGGCAAGGCTAGGCCTAGCGACTATTACCCAACAGTTTGTCACTGCAAAAGTGGAGATAAGCCAAGTCATCGATACCCATATCAACGGCACATCGATACCTTGTCGGATTTACCACCCGTCTCCTGATGCGGCTTTACCGGTACTGATTTTCTTCCATGGTGGTGGTCACATGTGTGGCAGTATTGCGGTTTACGACCCAATAAGCCGCCGTCTTGCCCACCATAGTCAGCATATTGTAGTGACAATTGACTATCGCCTTGCTCCAGATCACCCCTACCCCAAAGGTTTGGTCGATTGCATCATGAGCCTAGAAGAAATAGTCCATACCCTCGAGAAGCTCACTGTTGCCTTTCAGCACAACATTTCTATTGCTGGCGACTCAGCCGGTGGAGCTTTAGCAACCTCACTGGCACAGCGTCACCCAGAAATGATCAACCAATTGGTGCTGATATACCCAAGTCTGGATTACACTTTTTCCAGTGACTCCTTGGTCGACTACCGTGAAGGTTACATTTTAGAGACAGCAAAAGTGCAGTGGTACTTCGATCAGTATTTTCAACAAGGCGAAGACCGCCGAGAAGCTTCACCACTGTTTTCAGCGTTACCCAGTAACCACCCAGCAACCATGCTCATAACAGCAGGATTTGACCCGATACAGGATGAAGGAAAGCGCTATTTCGAGCGTTTGCAATTGCTAGGGATCCCAAGTGTTCACCATCACTTCGAGAACATGACACATGCTTATTTAAATTTGGAAGATCTAGCACCAAACGATTGTGAGCAAACTTACCGATACATAGATAGTTTTCTGAACCAGTAATCTACAGCGAAGATAAAAAAGCCCAGCTGGGTGCTGGGCTCAAAATAGGCTTTGATTAGTGGCATTACCACATTAGATCATCTGGGATCTGGAAGTCCGCGTACGGATCATCTTCATCAACTTCCTGCTCAGACACAGTATTGTTGACAATGATCGTCTCTTCATCACGCTGGCTGATCTTATCGGCAACTACACCAGGGATCACTGCGTAGCCCTCCAGGTAGCGGGCAATCGCTAGTCGGCCGCTAACAAGCTGGTCTTGTGTCTGCTTATCGACATAGATTTTCTTAACTAGCGTACCATCGGTAAAGTTATAACCAATATCACCATCAGCCAGATCTATCTTGTTCATTTCGATCAGCTGCTTCACCTGAGAAGCGATAGCTTTCTTATTCGCTTCATCCTGCTTCTGGCGGTTCAGCTCTTTGTCCTGCTCCAACTGGGCAGCTTTATTCGCTTCAACAGCGGCTTTAGCCTCATTACGCAGAGTACGAGATTTCTTGGACTGTTTGCCCGCTTTTTTCAATTTTTTCTTGTCAATAAGACCAGCTTTTAGCATCTGCTCTTGAAGGGATAATTTCGCCATTTCGACTCCGTCACGGGCAAAGATATATTAAACCCCTATTATCCCTTTGTCGCCGGAATCACGTCAACCTTGACTTAGCAGACATCGACCAGATAAGCGGCGCAAACACGCCGCATATCAAACGATTAACGCTGGAAGGGGTATATCGAGCCTAAGTTCAGGATTTGCGTCAGCTCATCAAGGGCTGTACGTGACTCAAGCAGTAATGAAGGATCAGCCAAGTCCGCTTCAACCAACCGGTCACGGTAATGCTTCTCCACCCAACCGCTCAACTGGCCATATAAAGCCTCTGACATCAAGGTGCTTGGGTTCACCGCCGCCAGCTCTGGCTGTGTTAGTGCCACGCGCAGCCTCAAACAAGCAGGGCCGCCACCGTTGGCCATACTCTGTTTCAAATCAAATACTTTTATCCCATCAATACCCTGTTTATTTGCCAGAAGCTGTTCAAGGTATGCCCATACCCTAGGGTTATTACGGCACTCTTCAGGCAATATCAGCACATTGTCACCATTTGGCATGGTGATGAGCTGGGAGTTGAACAGATAGCTAGTAACGGCGTCTTCTATCGACACACTGTCGGTCGGTACTTCAATAATCCGCATTTCGCCAGAGAGTTTCAGGTTTAGCTCATCATAAGCAGCCTGCTGATTTAAAAACGCCTGCTCGTGGCAAAACAATACATTGCGGTTACCCACCGCAATGACATCATTGTGAAACACGCCTTGATCAATCACGTTCGGGTTTTGCTGGGCGATGACTACCTTGTCTGTATCTAGCTGGTGCAGCCTTGCCACCGCCTCACAGGCTTCAAAGGTATGGCGTGCTGGAAACTTTGTCGGTGCAGGATACCGGTTATCGAAGGCGTAGCGGCCGAAAACAAAGAACTCAACCCCTTGCTGCCCGTAATCAAGGCAAAAACGGGTATGGTTAGCAGCACCTTCGTCACCAAAGTGCTCAACGCTTGGCAGGGCTGGGTGATGGACAAAATGTTCCTCATCTGAAAATGTCGCTTTGAGGATTCGGCCTGTTACTTCATGTTCGATTGAGCGGTGGAACTTATTAATGAGGTTAGCGGGTGTAAAATGGACTTTTCCATCCTTGGTATCAGCCGAAGGAGAAACAGTTGCCGCATTAGCGGTCCACATACTTGAAGCTGAACAGCACGCTGCCAGCACTTGTGGAGCCTGCTTCGCTGCCGCTGCCAATACCGACTGGTCACTACCGGTAAATCCTAACCGACGGAGTGTGGCAATGTCAGGTCTTTCCTGCGGCGCTAATACCCCTTGCACCATTCCCATATCTGACAAAGCTTTCATCTTTGCCAGGCCTTGCAAAGCGGCCTGTTTAGGACTGGATGGGTTAGCTTGGTTTTTTGCAGAAGCGACATTACCAAAAGAGAGACCGCTGTAGTTATGCGTTGGCCCAACTAGACCATCAAAATTTACTTCAAGTGCGCTCATAGACATTCCATGTTTAGTTACCACCTTTGCATACCACCAACAATAACAAAATCGCTACATTTACAACAAGTGCGGTACAAGTCTCTGGTTAGCATAGAGACGAAGATAGAAACAACTACTATTGGCATGTCTATTCATTAAAGATGACTTACTTAATGTGCCTATTCCTAATCGGACACATAATTAAGCGTTTGAAGGTTAGAGAAAAGCCCGCTTAGGGCAAGCAGGCTTTTTATTGAACTGTGCGCTGGATCATCATATGTAATAAAGAAGAAGTCACTCAGTGGCTCACTGAACTAGAAAAAACATTGATAACAACGGTACCCGACAAGATAAGGAGCATGCCTATCACCGCTGGTAAATCCAACTGCTGGCCGTGCCACAGCCAGCTGATCATGGCAACCAAAACGATCCCGGCACCACACCAAATCGCATAGGCAATCCCAATAGGCACAGCCTTTACTGTGACAGACAGCATAAAGAAAGCAACAGCATACCCCGATAACGTTATCAGAGTGGGTACAAACTGGGTAAATTGTTGGGTTCTAGGCAGCATCGACGTCGCGATCACTTCACAAACAATCGCTATAGACAAGGCCATCATAGGGGGCATAGCCGCAATCAACTTAAACATCTGAAACTCATAGCATTTGAAAAGCGCTCATCCTATGCCAGTTTGATGAATAAGTCATGAATTAAGGCATTACTTTAGCTAAACAAACCCATAAGTTTAATCGTCCCACTCAACAACATGTCCCGAGTCATAGACTCCGTCGCTGTAGGCTGGAGAGAAATTGATAAAGATGTTTTCCTTCGCCACAGGCAATACATCAGCCAAGGTGTTGGCAATCACTTCAAGCATATTGGCAATTTGCTCTTCGGTGTTGAAACTGGGTGCAACGAGATGAACTAACAAAGGGTGGGTTTTATCAGGCTGGCAGTCTACTACCTTTCCGTTGTGGGCATAGTGATGAGGAGAGAGGTAATCCCAAGTCGCCATAACATGTTTTAAATCGATATCGCTGGTTTCTGATACTGCTTTGGAAAGCACACCTAACATGGAGGGAATATTCACTTCTTGAGCAAAAGGCAACGACTTAATTCTGATTAACGGCATAGCGCTTCTCCTTTAAGACCTTAGCTAGCAGCAAAAGAGCAGCTAGCTAATTTGATCGGGGTCACATTAAAGAAGATAGCCAAGTGCGTTGTTGCTACACCTTCTCAATTTTGAGAATTAGCACTTTTTTATTCGTCACTTGAGCGCAAATTAGTCACAGCTCTTATCATCGCAGCCCTTCTCCTCGCAACACGGATTTATGACGCGCTCGGCACAAGTATATGGCTCGATATGGATAATCACATCAACTAATTCATCTATCTGGGCCAAGATATGAGACTTGAAGTTTTCGCTGATAGTATGGGCATCCTCAACCCGCATGTCGGGGTCCACTAGCATATGAAAGTCTAACAAAATTGTACTACCAGTACGACGGCTGCGGATAGCATGGACTTCTTTGATCTTTGGTACTTCACTGGCATAACCTTGGATCTTAGCCTCGATGTCTTCATCAGCCTGCGCTTCTGCCAATTCCATGATAGCCGGCCACAAAATTTCAAATGCCGCTTTTAGGATCATTGCAGTGACGATCAACGCTGCAACCTGGTCGAGATAATGTAGGTCTGGGAAAATATAATTTGCGATTACAGCAACTGCCACTGGTAGTGAACTCAGGGCATCAGTACGATGGTGCCATGCATTGGCATGAAGAGAACGGCTGTTGATTCTTTTTGCTTGGATAACCGTCCAACGGTACAACACCTCCTTCACTACAATTGAAGCTATAGCCGCCCAGAAAGCCAGCATTCCCGGAACGGCGTTGGTTTCATGGCCCAGAGCCGATAGCGAATCCCAGCCAATACCAATACCAACAATAAGCAGCAATACACCAATAAAGATATTGGTGAAGGTTTCAAATCGGCCATGCCCGTATGGGTGGCCTTTATCAGCTGGCGCGGTCCAATAGCGTGAGCCAATCAAAATAGCGGTATCGGTGATTAGATCCGAAAAAGAATGTACACCGTCAGCAACCAAAGCCTGGCTACCTGTAATTTTACCTATCGTGATCTTTAATACGGCCAAACTTACGTTTGCAATTGAGCCTACCCACGTCGCTCGCTGTATTACTTTTACCGGATTATCAGCCATTGTCCCAACTTCTGCATGGTTAACATCCCCTCGTCAAAGCCAAATTACGAGGGATAAAACAAGTGAACATAATACGCGTCATCACTGTTGCAAACCAGTTTCTCTCGACTATCGCTAAAATTAGGTAAAAACTATCAACTTTGGATTATTTTATTTTGCCCTCTATTACCTCTTGATGACAGTAACAGGTCACCAAATGGTCATTCACCATTCCAACCGCCTGCATAAATGCATAGCAAATCGTTTCACCGACAAATTTAAAACCTTTCTTTTTGAGAAAACGACTCATTTGCTTAGAAGCTTCTGTTGAAGTTGGTATCTCTTCCATCGATTGCCAGTGGTTATTTACTGGTTGATGCTCAACAAACTGCCAAAGCGCATTTGCCAGACTGCCATACTCATTAATTAACTGTTGAGCCGCCCGTGCATTATTAAATACCGAACTGATTTTCCCTCGATGCTTTATTACATCATAACCACCGATAATTGCTTCTACTCGATCATCTTCATATAAGGCGAGCCTCGCTATATCGTAATTATCAAATGCCGCCCTGTAAGCTTCGCGCCTTTTAAGAATGGTGTACCAACTCAGTCCTGCTTGAGCACCTTCTAAAGTCAGGAATTCGAATAAATATGTATCTGATTTATTTACCCTTCCCCACTCTTTATCGTGGTATTCCCGCTCTATAGGCTGCTTCATTGCCCATGCACACACACTTTTTTCCAAGAAACCTCCAAAATATGTACAACTTTTTCACCGAAAAGTTTAGTTACAACAATGATATTTCTCCAAACTCCTGAGCACAAATAGATTTCACAAGGCATACCCATTAAGGGGTAGTTATGATTACCATCACCTCTTGATAATATTCTTTTAGGGAATTATTCTGTAAACGATTACTGATGAGTTTATAGATTATTTAGGTGCAAAGTGACAAGGTGAGTTAATTTGATTTTTGACCATGCATTCAAGTTTCAATTTTTTGCAACCGACATCACATAAACCCAGATAAGACATGTAAATCAAATTGAAAAATAACAACTTCATTCCATAATGGGAAAATCAATACATCGTTATTGGTTAGGGAAAAGGACTTTTATGAGAAATATCGCCGATTTTATCGAGCAGCTAGAAAAAGGAAATGACCCGTTCAACGTTTGGGTATACTCCAGTAAAGGTCAATACAGTCAGTTCGGCAAGCAAGGTAACAAGATTTCAACACCCGCACTTCAGCGTGCGTTGAACAAATACCTTCAAGTTGTAGTAGAAGTGAATAATGAATCTGATGAAGATGCATTTTTATTACTACCAGAAGTCCATGCTGTAGTGCCAGTTTCATTCCGAGACGGCCAAGTGCAGTCACTGACTCGACCAAACTAAATAAGACATATAACTTTGTGACTAACGATTAAGAACGATACATGGCTAGGTCAATCTTATACACAAAATGAAAATGCCTTATCCAAAAACAGACCTTCCTGGTCTGTTTTTTATGCCAAGTCGAAAATGTAGCGATACGCTACTCACTCGTAACTATAACTAAAGTTTTGGTTAGGATTGATAAACGAAGTCGACATCAGTATCCGTGCGTTAGATTGTTTACAGGCCAGGTTTCCATCATCCCAACCTTGATTGAACTTGGTATCACTACCATCAAGGGTTTCATCCTTGCCAAACACCTTGCCATAATTACCTGTCACTCCAAGGGCACTGTCGCAACCTTGGTTATAACCATAATGGTAGATACTGTCGTAAGGCACATCGTAGTCATAATCATCAGGAAACAACTGGTAGTTTTCCAGATCTGAGCTTGAACAACCCAGTATTGTCATTGGGAGTATTACAATACTGGCCCAATACCCTGTCTTTTTCATAACTTCCCCTTTGGTCTGGCGTTTACTACATAGTAGCCAAAACCTGCAGGTATCGGTGCTCAAGTTAGATATTGACTATAAAAATGGCAGAAGTAGTAAGTATCCGAACGATAAAAAGCCAGCGATGCTGGCCTTTAATCAAATAGATAAACGAAAAGTTAATTCTTCAAAACGGCATTGAAACGCTCGAAACCTCGTTCCAGATCGGCAATTAAATCTTCCGGCGATTCAAGGCCAACGTGCAAACGCAGTAATGGGCCTGCGAAGTCTTTCTTTGCCACCGTGCGCAGCGAGTTGATATTTTCATTAGCAAGGATCAGGCTTTCGAAACCGCCCCATGAATAACCCATGCTGAAGTGCTCCATACCGTCGAGCAATGCGGTCAGCGCCTCGGTGTTCCCGCGGTTCAGCACAACCGAGAATAGACCGTTGCAGCCTTTGAAATCACGCTTGTAGAACTCATGGCCTTCACAGCTTTCAAAAGCCGGGTGACGCACATGGTCAACCTCTTCGCGCCCTGCCAGCCACTGCGCTACCTTGATACTGTTTTCTTCATGCTGCTTTAGACGAACACCCAGCGTGCGTAGGCCTCGCATGGCGAGATAGACATCATCTGGCGATGTACACTGGCCAAGCAGGTAACTATTTTCGCGTAGTTGATCCCAGCAACGCTCATTAGCAACCGCGGTACCCAACATAACATCAGAGTGGCCGACAATGTATTTAGTTGCCGCCTGAATCGAGATATCAACACCGTGCTCAAATGGTTGGAAGTTAATCGGTGATGCCCAGGTGTTGTCGAGCATCACGACCAGGTCATGCTCATGGGCGATGCGCGCCAAGGTCGGTACATCCTGTACTTCCATGGTGATTGAACATGGTGATTCAAGGAAAAGAACCGTGGTATTCGGCTTGATAAGATCACGGATCCCCTCGCCAATCATAGGATCGTAATAGGTGGTTTCCACGCCCATCTTATCAAGCATTTTGTCACAGAAATCACGGGTAGGTTCATAGACACCATCCACCATCAAGATGTGATCGCCCGCTTTTACAAACGACAGAATGGTGCTGGTAATTGCAGCCGTTCCACACGGGTATAGCGCACAACCAACCCCACCTTCCAGCTCAACCATCGCATCCTGGAATGCAAAGTGAGTATTAGTGCCTCGACGGCCATAGAACAATTCTTTGTTCGCCCGGTTTGCCGTCGCGTGTTTCATCTCTTTGACCGAATCAAATACGATAGTTGAAGCCCGGCTTACCGGCGGGTTAACCAGTGATTGGGTCCATTTCGATGAACGTCCTGCAGTTACGATCTTGGTTTCTAATGATTTCTTACCCATGTTGCGTCTCTTTCCTTTCAATCTCGGCGCTAGTCTCCATACTTTTGACGTTATCACAGTTCAGGCGTGTTGGATATAAATGGCTAGGCACTAAATAAATATCCATTTTAACTATAAAAAAGGACCCGAAGGCCCTTAGCTTTATTAATATTTTTGATAAATTTCGTTCTGTTAAGGCTCTTGAGAGACCGGCTCCAGCTTGTAATGTGACGCATTGAGATTAAACAGCTCCGGCAACGCGGTGCCAACCGAGACCGAAGACCAAGTGCCAGTCAAAATACCGATAAACATCGCAATGGCAAACCCTTCAAGCGCCCCGCCACCCAGCAGCCACAAAGAGCCGACAGTCAGCAGTGTCGTACCCGATGTGATCATAGTGCGGGAAATCGTCGCCGCTATCGCTTCGTTATTGATGTCTTCAATCGGCTTATCCGGTTTTGACATCAGCAACTCTCGAATACGGTCGGCAATGATAATCGAGTCATTGAGCGAGTAACCCAAAATGGCGAGTACGGCCGCCAGTACCGTCAGATTGAACTCCATCTGGGTAAGAGCAAAGAAGCCCAATACAAAGATAACATCATGCGCCAGCGCAAACACAGAGCCTGATGCCAAGCGCCACTCAAAACGGTAACTGAGGTATCCAAGAATACACAATATCGCTACCAATAAAGCTAAGCCCCCCTGTTCGGCTAACTCTTGCCCGACTTGAGGGCCGACAATACTGGTATTCAAAACCTGGACATTGTCATCCAAAGCATGCAGAGCTGCAGATACATCTGGCGCTTCGCCTTGCTCAGGGATCGCATAGCGTAATACCCAGCGTCCCGGCTCTCCGGCAGCGATGACACTGACATCCTGGCCAAGTTTCGCATCCAATTGCTGGTCAATCTCATGACTGGTTAACGCGCTGTTGGTTTGCACCTCAGTCACGATACCGCCGGTAAAGTCCAAGCCCCAGTTAAGCCCCTTAACGGAAATGGCCACTAGAGATCCAATCAGCAAGATAATAGATACGACACTGGTAAAGTGACGCCATTTTGTTGCATTCTTCATAGTGATCAACATATTAAATTCGCACCTCACGTCGAGCATCACGACCCCAAACCAGATTGATAATGGCGCGGGAAGCAAAAATACCGGTAAACATACTGGTTAGAAGACCTAAACCAAGCGTTAAAGCAAAGCCCTGTATCGGACCATTACCAACGGCATAAAGTACAACCGCAGTGATCATGGTGGTGAAATTGGCATCGAAAATAGTGCTAAATGCACTGCTAAAGCCGCGATCGATAGCCTGCGCAAGGCTGCGACCTTCCCTTAGCTTGTCGCGTATACGTTCAAAAATAAGTACGTTGGTATCGACCGCCATACCGACCGTCAACACTAACCCTGCGATACCAGGAAGTGTCAGCACCGCTCCTGGGATCAAAGCCAGCAAGCCAAACAGCATCACCATATTGAAAACCAATGCCACATTGGCCACCCAGCCTAAACGGCGGTACCACAGCGCCATAAAGACAAGTGTCAGGCCCATACCCAACGCCAGCGCAGCAAAACCGTTCTCAATGTTTTCAGCACCCAGTGTTGGGCCAATCGTACGTTCTTCAACAATGGTTACCGGTGCAGTCAATGATCCTGCTCGCAACAGCAATGCTAGTTCCTGAGCATCTTGGATCGAGCCCGCACCAGTGATTCGGAAGCGGTTACCCAGTTGGCTCTGGATCGTTGCCACACTGATGATCTTGCTTTCCTGTACTGCGTTCCCTTCACTATCGCGGCTATATTCGCTAAAGGCGGTTGCCATTGGCTTACCAATGTTCTGACGAGAAAAGTCAGACATTATCTTACCGCCAGCACTATCAAGGTTGATGTTTACTTCGGCCATACCCATTTCGCCAAAGCTGGCACGGGCATCCACAATGTGATCACCACTTAGGATTGGCTTACGAGCAACGCGCACTGGCTGACCATGCTCGTCATTGATTGTCATGGTACTGCCGCTACCCAGCTCGCGAACCGGGTAAAATGCCAAGCTCGCCGTAGCACCAATCACGCTTTTTGCAGCAGCTGGATCTTGTACACCCGGCAGCTCAATACGAATACGGTTTTCGCCTTGGCGTTGTACGAGCGCTTCGGTGATGCCGAGCTCTTCGATACGGCTACGCATGGTTTGCAGATTTTGCTGGACTGTCAGGTTTCTTAGCTGTGCTTGCTCTGCGGCTTTCAAGGCCAGTCTCACACCACTGCCTGCATCATTGGTGACTTGCCATTGAGGGTAGTTTTGGCGGATAAACTGACGGACTTTGCCATTGGCTTCGCTATTAGGAAGTCTTACTACCAAAGTGTCCGCGGCCACCGATTCAATTCGGGTATTTCGAATACCCTGTTGACGGAACTCTTGGCGCAATTCGTCTTGCAACAATTCAGCTTGCGCTTGATAAACCTGGTTCATGTCCACATCGAGCAAGAATTGGACTCCACCACGCAAGTCCAAACCCAGTTTAATCGGCGCAAAACCCATGCCCTGCAACCATGCAGGTGCAGCCGGCGTCATAGCCAAAGTTAATTGCGAATCGCTCTTTGGCCCCATTTCCTGAGCCAGTACCGTTCGGGCTTGGGTTTGCTGAGACTCATCGGCAAGCACAACCAAGGTACTATCTGGTTGCTGGTCTATACGCTTTACCGCAATATCGTGCTGCTTCAAAGTATTTTGCAACTGGACGACATCAGGGACAGGCACACCCTTGGCTGACACTTGTACGGCAGCATCTTCTCCGTACCAAGTTGGGATAGCACTAAACATCATCACTACTAAGGTGACGATCAGAACAACATATTTCCAGGCGGGATAATGATTCAGTAACCGCTGAGGGGCTTTTTTTCTCATAGTTTTACCACTGTTTTTAGTGTGCACCGCATACGATGCACAGCACACTGCCCCCGTCAAACAAGGAAAGCAGGTGTAATACCGCTCCTACTCGCAGCACGATGTGTACTTAACAAGCAGGGGTTATTTGTCCTGGACGAAAAGCAGGACGGGATAAATTGCGGATTACGCCAAAGGTAGGCGGTGGTGGTAAACGGTATAGATGAGGTTAGATTCCTTCCAACCGGAGACCCGGCCCGAAGGAGGAGATGTCTTCAGCGTCCAATCCAAAGTTGGCTGCATATCAACCCGATAGTCTTTGGCAAAACTAGGCACAGGCGCAACAGGTAGCTCAATGGCTAACTGATAAGCAGGCTCAACATCTTCAGGATCATGACGCAACAAGCTGGAAAAACGGCTTGAAGCGGCAATCGCTAGGTCTAGGCTACGATCGTGGTTTGAATGCTCGTTATTGCTGGAAGGGGATTGACTACCAACTTGGATAGCATCAGTCAGATCCGTTTGATCAAACTGCAACAGTGCATTTAGCTCAGCTTTAGATTGAGCAAACGAGGCAGGATGAGCCAAGTGCTTCGAAAACACTTGTTTTGAAAGTACTTGGAGCACCAAGCCTTCGTTATCTGCTAGCTGGTGATCCGACTGAAAGCCTGCCGCTTCTGATACAGGCGCGACTGAACCTGCATGGCTAGGCCACGCAAATCCCAAACACACTATCAGCATCAAAATTCTTAGCATAGAAGCCAGCCCCGACCAAATAATAAAAAAATGGTCATCTACAGAATAACAATCGGCATAATAGGGCTACTGCTAGTGATTCACAAGAAAAGATTGCGCTTACCCACATTTTTTTAGTTATTTTTTGACAATGCTAGTTGTGCTATATATCGAAGCAAATCGGTAGCATTTCATCTGCTATTGCAAGATACTGAAAAACCAAGATTACATATCTCGTCGCTATATCGGCAAACAAAATTATTAAGGGAAGCGAATTGATGACATCACATAAAATTGCATTTATCGGACTAGGCACAATGGGCTTCCCGATGGCTGGACACCTTGCCAATGCAGGCCATCATGTCACCGTGTACAACCGTACCACAGCTAAAGCTGAAAAATGGGTTGAAACTTACGCTGGCAGTTTTGCAATTACCCCAGCAGAAGCGGCTGAAGGGGCTGACTTTGTGTTTACCTGTGTCGGTAACGATGATGATCTACGCCAAGTCTACTGTGGCGAAGATGGTATTTTGGCGTCCGCCAAACCCGGTGCCATTCTCATTGATAACACCACAGCCTCTGCCGAAGTGGCGAGAGAAATTGCAGAGCAAGCCAATGATTGCCAACTGAGCTTCCTTGACGCACCGGTTTCCGGCGGTGAAGCAGGGGCGGTAAATGGCTGTCTGACTGTCATGGTGGGCGGCGACAGCAAAGTGTTTGAACAAGCAAAACCTGTTATTGACTGCTTTGCCAAAGCCGCAACCCTGATGGGCGGGGTCGGCTATGGTCAAATTACCAAGATGGCCAACCAACTCTGTATTGCAGGAATCCTGCAGGGGCTATCCGAAGCCATTACCTTGGCTAAATCTGCCGGTCTTGATATCGAGCAAATGACAGAAGTCCTCAAGCATGGCGCGGCCGGCTCATGGCAGTTGGAAAACCGAGCAAAAACCATGGCAGACGACCAATTTGATTTCGGTTTTGCTATCGACTGGATGCGTAAAGACTTGGGGATCTGCTTTGAAGCGGCGGAAAAACTTGGTGTAGAGCTCCCTCTTGCCAAGCAAGTTGACGAAAGATACGCCGACCTTCAGCTACGTGGCTACCAACGCGCCGATACTTCTGTCTTGATTAAGCAATTCGATAACGACAAGCGATGATTTAGACATGCATGGGGGCTCCTCCCCCATGTATCAATAACACGATAACCAATCCCATTTTAATTACCAGTAATGCTAACTATGACTAAAGCCATCTAAAACAAGGCAAAAAATACTCTGTAGGGATTATTTTCAATAAATGCATAGTTTAAATTGAAAAATAAATTAATGATTATTGCCAATTTATTTAGACAGGTAGTTTAGCCATCAACAACATTTAAAAACAAGCCGCAAATAAAAGACATACAGATACAACCAACAAAAACAACAAAGTACTGATTCAAAAGGAAATTTAAACCAATGAATCACACATACATGATGTCTTTCACTTAGCCATGATTCCATTTAAGAAACCTACCCACTAAATTAATGCTATTAGATTCACAATTTATGATATGCAAGCTTTCTTATCATAAAAACATCATCAATAATTATTTCATTAAAAGGACTTTAATTATAACAATGAGGGAATAATGGTTAGGCTGTACGCTAAACTGTCAAAAAACAGACCATATATACATTTATTAAACATTATATTAACTTTTTCCGTATTTGCTGTCTGCTGTTATCAATTGCTGGTGAATGAGAACCTTACCTTTGGCATAGGCTTTCTCTTCGTTGGCATCATGGTTACCCTATTCGCCTTAGCCTCTTCATATCGTCAGAAGTACTTAAGTGGTGACTAGGTTGCAGACAATATAAAAAAACCTCTCTCTTACGAAAGAGGTTTTGGCAATAACTAGGTTTTAGCGAAATATTCGATTAAGCGTTTACAAGCTAATGAATATACCCGCTAGCGCTGCACTCATCAGGTTTGCCAGCGTTGCGGCCAATACGGCTTTGATACCCAGGCTTGCAACATCACCGCGACGCTCTGGTGCCATTACACCGATAGAGCCAATCTGGATAGCAATAGAACCAATGTTGGCAAAACCACATAGCGCAAAAGTGATGATAACTTGGCTGTGCTGAGATAGCGTTTCTTTAATACTTACGAAGTCGAGGAAAGCAACGAACTCGTTAAGGATCATCTTCTGGCCGATAAAGGCACCAGCCTGCAACATTTCAGATGCTGGGACACCAATCACAAAGGCCAGCGGCGAGAACAAGTAGCCAAGCAACCCCTGAAGGGTCAAGTGCTCAAAACCTACCCATGAACCAACCGTTTCTAGGCCCGCGTTTGCCATTGCAATCACACTGACAAAAGCAATTAGCATGGTACCGATAGCAACGGCAACCTTCATACCGTTCATAGCACCCGCAGCAAGCGCATCAATTGCATTACTGTGGTCACTCTTAGCCATCTCGATATCAGTTTGCTCAACAGCTACGCTCTGCTCTGGAACCAAAAGCTTTGCCATCATCAAGCTACCCGGTGCCGCCATGAAGCTTGCAGCGATTAGGTACTTAAGGTCAACACCAAGGCCTGCGTAGCCACCCAGCACACTACCGGCAACCGATGCCATACCACCTGTCATTACCGCAAACAGCTCTGAACGGGTCATTTGTGGTAGGAAAGGCTTAACCAATAGCGGAGATTCACCTTGCGATAGGAAGATATTACCGGTAGCCACCAAAGATTCGGCACGGCTTGTACCCAGCGCACGCTGAATGCCACCACCGATCACTTTGATGATCCATTGCATCACACCGAGGTAATAAAGAAGGGAGATAAGAGCACTAATGAAGATAACAAGAGGAAGGACGCGAATAGCAAAGATAAAACCGGAAGTCGCTAGATCACCAAACAGGAACTTGATCCCTTCATCGGCAAAACCCAATACGCTAGCAACACCGCCACTCATTGCCCCCAGCATCTTTTGCCCAACGGGAATATACAGAACCAAGGCAGCAAAGCTGGCCTGTAACAACAACGCCCCACCAACCGTACGCCAGTTGATTGCTTTACGGTTTTCAGATAGCGCGTACGCGCACAATACCAGTACCAAAATACCGGCCAAACTAATTAACAACTGCATTATTTCGTCCTGTTGCTTTGACTATGTGTTGGGATATCGAAAAATGAAGGTGTTACTGCCTGCAATACCAATGGGGACATCGCCTTCGGGGAGAAAGCTAAATAGGAGGGTCCTGAGCAAGAACGCCCAGAAAATGTGGAATTGTCCGTCCATTTGTAAAACATACAAGTCACCTAATTAACAAGCTAAGTAATGCCGGTCCAACTCCGTGGGTCATTCACATGTCCATGGTGACAGCTTGTAACTAAGGTGGCTGAACTCTATGGTTCTGGCCGGAATCGGAGTATATAGAGATATAGATCACATTAAAAACCCCAAAGGCCGATTTTTTTGTGATCCAGGTTTAATCGAGCAATTATCCAACAAATGTAAAAAACTGTTTCCAGTCGTCAATTTTATGCCTGAAAACGCAAACGATTACTATTTTTGGCCTACTTTATTTTTGGATTTTGCTCTGATAGGACAAAAGAAAACGCGGCTAAGTCTTCAACGACTTAGCCGCGCTATTTTCAACTATAAATTACGTTGCAGGCTACTCTTGCTCCTTTTGCATCTCTGCAATCACATCGATATAGCCTTTCGGAGGTGGTGTCCATCCTCTTTCAGAAAAGTTGTGCTTGTCATGACGTTCAGCCTTCATTTCATTGCTCAACGCTTCCTCTAGTTGCATGAACAAGTCGCGGTATGTGGCGTTGTATTTATTGTCCTCGGTATTATCTTTCCATGCTTGATAGAGCACATCCTTACTCTTAGCTTCAGTTTCGTTGAACGTTTGCCTGAGCTGCTCTGCACGAAACGGATGCACACCCAAATCTTTTAATGCTTGCGTCCCTAACGTCAGCGCCGAATGGTAAGTTTCACTGATAATAAAATCCGCCCCAGCAAAGCGAAGTGCATAGTGATGCCCCCGATCGTAGGCCCGAGCCAATATCCTGACATGAGGGTAAGTATGTTTCACATACTCGGCCAACTCGACAGCCCGCTCCTGATCATCAATGGCAATGACGAGAAGTTTAGCTTCCTCAATCCCTGCGGTATGCAGCAAATCTGGCCGGGTAGCATCTCCATAGTAGCTTTTGATCTTGATAGCCCGCATGTTATCTATTTGACCAGCTTCATGGTCGAGAACCACCGTTTTGACGCCGTTAGCCACCAGCAAACGGTTGACGATTTGACCAAAACGGCCAATTCCGGCAATGATCACTGTACCTTTTTCATCAATCTTATCGGCTTCCCGCTCATTGCTCTGCTGCTGAAACTTAGGCAATACGACTTTATCGAAGAAGATAAACAGCCCTGGGGTCAAGAACATTGAAATCGCCACAACCAAAGCCAGTACTTGGGCAATATCCGCTGGCAGTACATGGTTTTGCGTTGAGTAACTGAGCAATACAAAACCAAATTCACCAGCCTGAGCCAAGCTTAATGTCAGCAGAAAACGATCACTCCCCCTCACTTTGAAAATTAGCGCTAGGGTAAATAACACGGCGGCTTTTAGAATCATCACCCCTAGGGTTATACCTAACACCATACCGATGTTGCTAAACAGCACTGAAAAGTCGATGCCAGCACCGACAGTTATGAAGAACAAGCCTAGCAATAAGCCCTTGAACGGCTCGATGTTCGATTCAAGTTCATGGCGGAACTCACTGTTTGCCAGTACCACACCAGCCAAAAATGTACCCAAAGCTGGTGACAAGCCGACCAAACTCATCAAGGCAGCGATGCCAATGACCAACATCAGTGCTGTCGCGGTAAAAATCTCCCTGAGCCCGGCATTTGCAACAAAACGGAATAATGGCCGACTAAGAAAGTGACCACCCACTACCACCACGGCAATGGCACCAATGACCACCAGCGCATAGCCCCAACCAGGCAACCCTGCGACCAAGCTCAATTCTTCATGATGATCTGCGGCCTGCTGAGCCAACTGCTGGGCTTTTTCTACCAACTCAGGTAACGCAAGTAGCGGGATCAATGCCAGCATCGGGATAACAGCAATATCCTGGAACAGCAACACAGAAAAAGCATTACGCCCACCTTCGGTTTTGGCTAAGCCTTTCTCGTTAAAGGTCTGCAACACAATCGCTGTCGACGACAAGGAGAAGATCAAACCAATCGCTAATGCCATGGTCCAGCCTATGCCGAACATCATCGAGATGACCATCACAATAACCGTCGTTAAGCCAACCTGAAGTCCACCAAGACCTATCAGGCGATGTCGCATGTCCCATAGCATTCGAGGCTCAAGCTCCAAACCCACCAGGAACAACATCATCACCACGCCAAACTCAGCGAAATGCTGAATCGCTAATGTTTCCTCTCCGACGAGACCAACCACAGGGCCAATCACCACCCCGGCGATGAGATAACCCAGCACCGAGCCAAGGCCGAGCCGCTTGGCGATCGGCACCGCAACCACCGCTGCACACAAATAGATAAATGCCTGGATAAAATAGATGGTCATGCTGGCACCTCCGTGATCAACCTGTCGAGATGATCATTGAGTTTGGTCACTTCTCTGGCCTGTTCAAAGTCAATTCGGTCATCACGCAGTGCCAGTAACAGCCGCTGCCAACCTTCTATATGTGCATCGACCCGCTTCTCTTCCACCGCTGTTCGGGCACCGAATAAAGCATAAGGCGCAAGGTATTCCATACCGGTTAATACCGCGGTTTGCTCAAGCGGGTGCAACAATTCACGGATGGTATAATGGTTAAAACCATCTTCGCAGTAAGCATTTGCGGGGCCCCCCGCAGTCAAAGCGCAGAGGAATTTCTTGCCATGCAACTCAGTGCCATCTGCTCCATAGGCAAAACCATATTCGAGCACTAAATCCTGCCACTCTTTTAATATTGCAGGCGTGGAATACCAGTACATAGGAAACATAAACACAATAATGTCATGTTCGCGTAGTCGCTGCTGCTCCCTGTCGATATTAATCCGAAATGTTGGGTACTCATGATAAAGATCAACTGTTGTCACACCATCGATGCCTTGGGAAGAGCGGAACAAAGGCCAGTTAATCTCAGAACGGTTGGTTGACGGATGGGCAAAAAGGATGAGTACTTTGTTCTTGGTCCCTGACATAAAGCTCCTCACTCTGGGAAAGATAACAACAAGTAACGGATACACCGTTTCCCAAAAACTCACAAAACTTCGGTAAGACAACAGCCTACAACCGACTTTTGCCATACCTCTTTCGCATTAAGTGTAGACTGACAAACAAAAAAAGGGCGCCTGGAAGAGCGCCCGAAAGGAAGTTGTGTGCTAATTGCTTACATCGTTTCCAAGCTCGGTATTCAGGAAAGGACGCAATGTCCTAGGGGAGGTAAAGATACCTAGCTTGTTGCCCGAAACGCATAATTACTGTAGCAATGGGTATGCCAAGTTTAGGAAATGGACGATAGTCGAAAAACAATTGAGTAAGATGACAGGATTTTCGATGTCGTTAGCTGAAATCAGAGCAATATGGACCTACTTTAGCAATTCAGGGCTAGTCATCACCTTTTTTATTAGGGTACATTGTCACTCTCGAGATGAAATTATTGAATACTGACCGCAAACCTATCAATCAAATGATTACAAATCGTGCACTACGCACCACAATGGGTCCTATGGCAGTATTGTCTACACTTGCGATGAAAAGGAACACGGTAATTTTAGGATTGATCACAACAACCTACTCGCGAAATAACCGAGGCTTATTGCCCTTGATACACGTTATAATCTGGCTGTTCTTCTCGTTCTTCATTTCTCTGCAAAGCCACGCTAAATCGATTGTTATCCCCCAACAGTTACTCAATCACATGGATACCTACGGCAATGTTTCGCTGCGTAACTCTGCCGAACTCATTTTGCCCGACCCTCTCGTCATTGAAGGCAACCTGAACCTAGAGAATAGCCAAATACGCCAACTTCCCAACACGCTTACCGTCAACGGTAACCTTAATTTGGCCTATAGCGATATAGAGTACCTACCTGCTCAGCTACACATAGGCGGTTACCTCAACCTGGCTCACTCAAAAATTGCCGCTATAAGCGAAGGATTACAGGTAAACGGTGATCTCAGCCTGATGGGAACCCAACTAACCAAACTCCCCTCACACCTCTATGTCGGAGGGGATCTTTATCTGGCCAATTCAACTATCACCGAACTGCCAGAGTTCCTTGTGGTAAAAGGCAATATTTACCTCGGTGGTGTCACGATCACTTATATCCCCGAGCAAGCTCAAATAGATGGAACCATCTACCAATAAATAAAAAAGGCGCCCATAAGGACGCCAAAGGAGGTTGTAACGAAAGCAACTTGTTTTCTTTCGCCTTCCTGTTTGTAAAGGCGATTAATGAATGATTTGCTCTAGGAAGGCTTGGGTTCTGTCGAACTGAGGATTACTGAAGAAAGCTTCGGGCTCATTTTCCTCTATGATTTCCCCCGCATCCATAAAGATCACCCTATCGGCGACTTCTCTGGCAAAGCCCATTTCATGGGTCACACAAAGCATAGTCATCCCCTCCGAAGCCAACTCCACCATCACATCGAGTACTTCCCGTACCATTTCCGGATCCAAGGCTGAAGTCGGCTCATCGAACAACATCACTTGCGGCTGCATCGTCAATGAACGGGCAATAGCCACACGTTGCTGCTGACCACCAGATAACTGCCCTGGGTACTTGTGGGCTTGGTCGGCAATCCTGACGCGCTTTAGGTATTCCATCGCCAGCGCCTCGGCTTCCTGCTGTGGCATCTTCTTCACCCAAACCGGTGCCAAGGTACAGTTTTCCAACACCGTTAAATGGGGGAATAAGTTAAAGTGCTGGAAGCACATCCCTACTTCTCGCCTAACCAGTTCAATATTTTTCAGATCATCGGTCAGCTCAGTCCCTGCTACCTTTATCTGCCCTCGCTGATGTGCTTCTAGATGGTTGATACAGCGGATCATGGTTGATTTGCCCGAACCCGAAGGGCCGCAGATCACTATCTTTTCGCCCTTTTTTACATTTAAATCAATATCTTTAAGGACATGAAACTCACCATACCACTTATTGACTTTCTGTAGGCGGATCACCGAATTTTCCGACACCGATTGATAAACCGTTTTGCTATACATACTCACGACTTCCTTGTGAAAATTAATGTTTGTGCTCGGTATTTAACTTACCTTCCAGGTAAATGCTGTAGCGCGACATACCGAAACACATAATCCAGAAAATTAAAGCGGCAAAGACAAAGCTCTCGGTCGAAAAGCCAAGCCAAGCAGGATCGCTATTGGCCGATTGGGCAATGCCCAAGACATCGAACATCCCGATAATCAGTACCAAGCTGGTGTCTTTTAGCAGGGCAATGAAAGTATTGACGATAGACGGAATACTGATCTTCAACGCCTGAGGCAAAATGATCAGCCGCATCGATTTCCAATAACTCAGCCCCAAGGCTTCAGCGGCTTCAAATTGCCCTTTGGAAATTGACTGCAAGCCACCGCGGATAGCCTCAGCCATGTAGGCGGCATTAAACAGCACAACACCAATCAATGCCCTAACCAACTTGTCGATTTCCGTCCCGCCTGATAGAAATAGCGGCAGCATGACCGACGCCATGAAAAGCACCGTGATTAGCGGAACACCACGCCAAAACTCGATGTATACCGTACTCAAGCTGCGCACGATAGGCATGTTCGAGCGGCGGCCCAGAGCCAAAACCACACCAAAAGGCAATGACACCACGATCCCCGTTAGTGCAATCACCAAGGTGATCAGCAAGCCACCCCAAAGATGAGTTTCAATTACCGGCATGCCGGCAATACCCCCATAGAGCAGTGTCACTGATAAGAAAGGGAAGGCAGTTAAAGCAAAAACAAGGAGCCATTTCTTAACTACTGCATTGCCTAGTATCATACCGGCAATCATACCTATTAAGCCCAGCATGAAGGCAACTGGACGCCAGCTCTCATCGCTTGGATAGAAGCCAAACATAAACTGTTCAAACCGTGCCTGGACAAACACCCAGCAAGCGCCATCACGGCTACAGTCATCCCTACTTACCCCAACCCAGTCAGCATCGAGAAATGCCCACTGGAAAATACTCGCCAATGCAATAAATACGCTTCCGGCTATGATGCCAGTGATCAAGGTATTGAAAGCAGAAGAAAACAAATTCTCCCTAAGCCATGCCGAAATCCCCACCATTTTGGATGGTGGCGCTTCTGAGGGTGAAAAATGAAAAACCTTCATATTATCTCTCCACCAATGCCATTTTACGGTTATAGATATTCATCAACAGCGAGGTGACTAAACTGAATGTCAAATAGACAGCCATCGTCATGGCAATGATTTCAATCGCCTGGCCTGTCTGATTCAGTGTGGTGCCCGCAAATACCGACACAAGGTCGGGATAGCCTATCGCCATAGCCAGAGAAGAGTTTTTCACCAAGTTCAGATACTGGCTGGTCAAAGGAGGAATAATGACCCGCATTGCCTGCGGTATCACCACCAGCTTAAGGACTTTGCCTGACGGTAGCCCCAGCGCATTCGCCGCCTCGGTTTGCCCTTTGCTTACAGACATGATCCCGGAGCGTACGATCTCTGCGATAAAAGCGGCGGTGTAGATAGACAGGGCAATTAACAGGGCAAACAACTCTGGCATCACATCAATGCCGCCACGGAAGTTAAAGCCTTTGAGCTCGGGATACTCGATGCCCAATGGCTTACCGGCAAGGAAGAAAGCTGCCAATGGCAATACAACCATTACCAACGCACTCAAACGCCATGCGGGGATCAACTGACCGGTTTGCTGCTGGCGGCGATGCTTAAACCGATGAATAGCAATGGCGCCAATCAGGCTAACAAGCACTGACAATCCAACCCAACCGGCACCGGGATACGTTTCAAGCGCAGGCAGAAATAGCCCCCGAACATTGAGGAAAACCGCATCAACCAAGGACAGGCTATTGCGAGGAGAAGGCAATGCCTGCAAAACGACGGTGTACCAAAACAGAATTTGCAACAGCAGAGGAAGGTTTCTGAAAACTTCAATATAGACAGCGGCAACTCGGCTTAGCAGCCAGTTCTTAGAAAGGCGTGCAACCCCGATGATAAACCCCAGTACCGTTGCCAAGGCTATCCCCAAGCCCGCCACCAAAGCCGTATTGAGAAAACCGACAATGAATGTTGCGCCATAAGTATGGGTTTCATCATACGGGATCAACGACATCCCAATACCAAACCCTGCAGTTTGGCCCAGAAAGTCAAAGCCCGTTGAGATCCCCCTTTGCTCCAAGTTACCCAGAGCATTAGTGATCGCGGTATAAATCACAAAACCAACACTACATAGCAGCAATAGCTGGAAAAATGCGGCCCTCACTGTGGGGTTATACACGAATCGTTTTAGACCACCTGAGGCAGGTGCTGTTTTATCCTCAACCGAGGCAGCCCTTGCTATGGTCCCATTGCTGGCAGATTTGGACTCAAGGCTTAACCGTGAGTCCAGTTCCAAATCACTTGTAGACATCTATGCACCTATACTAACAAGTTAAATCCCTGTGCAATTCAAAGAAAAAGGGTGCCAGCCTCCCAGGCTCTGCCGGCATCCCTCCCAGCCAATTTACGTATTATTGAAAATTGCGACTTATTGAAGCGACGTTCTAGCGAACTGGTGGCGCATACATAATGCCGCCGTCATTCCATAGCGCATTGAGTCCACGAGCAATTTTCAATGGCGAACCCGTACCGACGGTGCGTTCAAAACTGTCGCCATAGTTACCCACTTGCTTGAGCACTTGATAAGACCAATCATCGGCTAACCCCAAGCCCTGCCCTTTGGCTCCTTCAACGCCCAGCAAGCGCAACACGTTAGGATCGGTCGACTTTTTCTTGCTATCGACATTTGCCTGATCGATACCGTACTCCTCAGCATTAACCATCACATTCAATGTCCACTTGGCGATATTGAACCACTGATCATCACCTTGGGCGACAACTGGTCCCAAAGGCTCCTTAGAGATGACTTCAGGTAACACAACCGCAGATGACGGATCAGCTAATTTAATGCGCAGTGCATAAAGCTGGGACTGATCAGACGTCAGCACATCACAACGTCCCGCTTCAAAACCCTTCACTGTCTGATCTGAGGTATCGAAGACCACCGGCTTGAATGTCATCCCGTTGACTCGGAAGTAATCGGCCAAGTTCAGCTCGGTGGTAGTACCAGACTGGATACATACCGAGGCACCATCCAACTCTTTGGCAGAGGAAATACCCAGCTCTTTACTAACCATAAAGCCCTGCCCGTCATAGTAGTTAACCCCAACGAAGTTGATGCCTAGGGCACTATCACGCTGCATCGTCCATGTCGTGTTCCGCGAGAGAATATCAATTTCACCTGACTGTAGGGCCGTAAAACGCTCTTTAGCAGTAAGCGGTACAAATTGAACTTTACTGGCATCTTTCAATACTGCAGCAGCTACTGCCCTACAGTATTCCACATCAATCCCTTCCCAATTACCTTTGGCATCAGTGCTGGAAAAGCCTGGTAGACCTGTACTCACACCACATTTTAGAACACCTGCTTCTGTCACCTTCTTCAGGGTCGCTCCACTTGAAGCTGTCGCTGCTGTTGCAGTTCCCGACATCATCAACGCTGAAGCGAGCAAAGAAATTGAAATACCATTAATGACTTTCTTCATATTGGACATCCTGTCTACCATTTGAGATAAGCTTTTGATTTATGTTGCAGTCTCAAAATTGCAACAGGCGTGCCAATATACCTACAGAGAATTACACAGGATTTGAAACAGTAAAAACCACTGCTGTAGCCAGCATTAGCAAAATATATAACTGCTTGATAATAAAAAGAGGCGTATCTCTTTTATTCGATTATTCAGTATTGAGTAGACGTTCACACATGGTGCGCAATTGCATCAAAAAGGGTCATCAGTTTGGCTAGGGGGATGCACCTAAAAAAGGCAAGTGTGTTTTTTGTACTCCATAGCAAGTACATTACATTCCAGCCAATTAAGCCCAAAAATCAATTATTGGTAGGTGTTTAGACATATATAAAAATAAACATGTAACAATGACAGGAAATTTATCCCAAGAAAAAAAATTTTTCTTAATTTAGGTAAACGATTGCGTCATGATTAAAGTGAAATTCTGAAGTGACAAAGGATTTAAATAAGGGGGAAAGTATATGCCAGAAACACTGGATCACTTGTGCCTCTGGCTGTACTGCTTTAAACCTATATTAAAATCAAGCAATTAGCGAGAATACGCTGCAACGACATTACTTAGATTTAGTTTTCAGGTTATTTGTTTGCGCCTGGTGGTAGAACCACTGACGACGGTTACGATTTGACATAATACACCTCTCATTTTTCCTAAACGAGTAAGGTTGATATTTCTCTTTAATAATACCGTTCTTACTCATCCTATACCGTTTACTTTAAACTGAATCCTGTGACATCCATATGACAATTCAGTAAAAGAAAAACGTCAATCCTCATTGTTATTCAATAGGCAGATACCTAACACATAAGTTAAGGCATTTCTCATGCCAGCTTTAGAATAACCGAGGAGTTAAAGAACTGTGATGTAGCTAGAGGAGAATGACTTGACCTTAATTAACGGTTTAAGGAGCCCTGTATGGAAATTTCCACCTCTGAATAACAATCAACAGATTCCAATATAAGAGGCTACTAAGCCTTTTGCAATACTCTTTGGCATTTTTTTTGTGATGGAAGTCATCAATTCCCGACATCACATACATGATTTCAAAAAAATATAGCGCAGGATACTGTTTTAAAACACTTATCTTCAAGGTTAGCAACTTGGCATACTTGTAGGGAATTTATCATTAACAAGACAAATGTATCTAAATCGATGGCAGAATACATCACGCAACACCACAAAAACATCATATTGACATGTTTGTAACGAGTAATAGACTGGCATAATAGTCCATGCGGAGATGGTACTATGGGAATGTATACTATTACTTTAGAGAAAAAAGCAAAAGTTCCAAAGAAAGTGCTATTCGACTTACTCACCGACCATGGGAAGCTTGGCCGCTTTTTCGATGGTCAGTACAACCTTATCAAAGAAGGAAAGCCCGAGAGCAACGGTATAGGAGCCATCAGAGAAGTGTCCACTGGCCTATTTACCGTCCAAGAGCAGGTTATCGACTACAAACAAAATGAGCACTTGCACTACAAGATTATCCAAGGGGCACCAGTGGAAGAACATGGAGGATGGATCAAGTTCAATAGTCTCAATGCCCACGATAGCATGATCCACTACCGAATTATGTTTACGCCCAAAGTCAAAGGAACGGGCTGGATAATGAAGTATCTTTTTGAAAAACAGATAAAAAAAGCTTTGGATAATTTAGCAAATTATGGCGAAGATCACTGGCAGTCTTAAAACAGCTTTTCCTCCAAATAACTGAATTATCATACGAATGTTCTAATTGTTTAATATTTATCCTCTAATTTGATCTGGTCGCTGTTCAAGAAGGTCCATTAGGGCTTTACTAGTACCACAAAGTACCCACTCAAGAGGATAGCTATGCCACACCAACCATTATTAACGACTCAACGATTGCTCTTGCGCCCACTTCAGTTGTCTGATGCCAAACGGGTTCAAGCCCTTGCCGGTGATGAACAAATTGCAAACGGGACACTCAATATCCCCCACCCATACACCGATGGTGTCGCCGGTCAGTGGATAGGAAAACATCTCGCGGGTTGGCACCAAGGCCACTCTGCGATATATGCAATCACCTTGAAATCTTCCCAGCAATTGATCGGCTGTATCGGTCTTCACAACATTCAAGAAGGCAAAGCACAGCTTGGCTACTGGATTGGCGTACCCTATTGGGGGAAGGGATTCTGCACCGAAGCCGCACAAAGAGTAGTTGAGTTCGGCTTCAAACGTCTGAAGCTGGACACCATCTATGGTCAGCATTTCAGTCGCGAGGTTAACCCTGGCAAAGTCATGCAGAAAATCGGCATGAAGCATGTTATGACCAAGAACGATGCGGTGAGAGTGAATATGCTCACAGAAAACATGGAGTACTACGAAATGAAGTGCCCTGAAGCACTTCCCGTTAGCTAAACACTGGCAGGTAGACCATCTGCTATTCTTTCAGCCTTGCCATTTGGTACACGTCCACGTACTCACCATTGCGCAAGGCATAGTTACGTGATGTCCCCTCGATAACAAAACCCAGTCTTTCATAGAGTGCGATTGCGGCAGCGTTGTCTGTATACACTGTAAGCTCGATGCGGGTAACCCCAATCCAGTTTTCTGCTAAATCAACGAGCTCTGTTAAGAGCGCCGTTCCAACCCCTTTTCCTTGGTAGTCATCGTGGACAGCCATGCCAAAGCCTGCCACATGCCGACGACGTGGGTTCTGCTCTATCGCCATCCCAGCTTGACCAACAATCTTTCCGTCAATTTCTGCCAGTAAGCTGTACACATTTGACGGTAGATCTTCGAGCCGTTGCCTCCATAATTCCAGAGATGGGTGAGGCAGCTGCAATGTACCTGTATAGGCATTGCGCCCGGCATAAATATCGCGAATGGCTGGAATATCTTCTTTCTCGACAGATCTGATAGTGATCGACATTGGCTTCCTCCTTGTGTTTTACATGCGGCGTTTTAAACCCGAGCTTTAAAACAACATATAAACCAATGAAAAACAATATATTTATTTAAAGTAAAATCCACATACCTCAAGCGAACGACTTTATAAAATGTTGTCATAATAAGTTTATTTTATAATTGAATTATTTAGCTGATCCTTTTCTTATCCTCACGAGTATAAAGAAAGAGTTCAACCTGATAGTGTTTGAGTAAATAATCGATTTTTATTTATTTTTTCTTTATATTTCACAATCTTAGATTAAAACAACATAAAAATTGTGCATTTATCTCAAAACCAATAGCTATACTGAAAATGAGGCAAATGGCTTGTTCGCACAAGCAAAACGAAGCAAGTTTTGCGACAAGCAACCTTTAATGCTTGAGGTAAAAAAAGTTGAACTGCTAACGCACTGAATTTTAAGTGATAAGAAAAAAATAATAAATTGATGAAAGATACGATTTATAGGCGGGTCTTATTGGTTGAACGTGAACTTAGTCACAAATATAAGTACACAAACAACAATATGGCCTAAGCCATAGATAACGAGGTGAAGATTATGTCTAGCTTGAAAGTATTAACTGCAACCGCTGTGATTGTAATGTCTTCTTCAGCCTTTGCTGATATACGTGTGGCAGATACCCAAAACGGTGCATGGGTAACCGTAACTGAAAATGGTCAGCCAGCTGCAAACGCTACCGTTTCTATTGCGAATGTTCCTCAACAACGTCAAAGCTATAAAACCGATGCAAACGGTCGAGTATTTATTCCACTCTCACTAGAGAATTCTCGCTCTATCAAATATAAAGCAACGACTGAGAATGGTAAGCAGTCATCACGCTTCGCTTTCCACTCTACAGACAAATAGTTGATGAGTGACTAACTTGCAAAAGCCCTCTTCGGAGGGCTTTTAATTTTGTGAGCTACCACTCATAGCTGTTCTCAATGCTTAACGGTACCGATCATCCCTCCAGTTCAGATCCCGCGCCAATACCAGAGCCAGGCCAAGCACCTGTAAGAAAAGCGCCAAATTTCTCAGTCGCGAAATCGCTTTCATTTTCTCTGCGTTCTCATCAATCAACATCTGGTTTTGCAAATAAAGATCATTAATTTTCTCTCGCTGGCCAGCTTGTACCTCATTTAGCGCTTCCATCAATGCAGGCACATTCTCGATACTGAGTTCAATTGAATTTTCGGGCAGCCAATACGTAATTTCATACTCTATCTGCTTCGCTACCTCTATAGGAAGAGAAGTCTCCGTCATCTCGGCTGCACTCAAGATCACTAGGGTGTGCTCTCTCTTACGCTCTACCGTTTCAACCTGCTGCCAAATCAACTGGATCAGTTTCTCATTGCTTTGCTGACGCTGGACGATGTCATTCGACTGACGGGTTAAGTCGTCGATATAGAAGTTGGTTATTAAGGCCGAAATAATATTGAGCAACAAGCCTACTGCAACCAAGGTCCAAGTCGGTACCTGCCATTTTCTTGAAGAAAGCTGCGCCATCTATTCGTCCTTTTTGCCAACAATGAAGATTACCCAATAATTATGGCAAAGATTTTGGCACTTTTATGTTGGCAAAATTACGCCCAAATCACTCAGTATGACAATAATTTACATTGACATATTTTATGTTTGATGACGGGACCTTTCTTTGTCTATCTTTAATTTCAGGTTGTCTGAAAAAAACTAAAAAGGAAAGCGTTTCAATGGATAAGGTTCCAAAGTTTGCAAGTCGTACTGTTCCTCTCACTGGTAGCGATATCGAACAAAAACGCCAAGAACTCAAACTTGCTTTCAACCACACATGGGAGCTCTATGAGTCTCTTTTTAGTGTGATCAACAACGACAAGGCTTATTTTGTCAAAGCAGAGCCACTACGCCACCCCTTAATTTTCTACTTCGGCCATACCGCCACCTTCTACATCAACAAACTCAAGCTCGGAAAATATATCGACCGCCGTCTCAACCCTCATTTCGAGTCCATGTTTGCCATTGGGGTTGATGAGATGTCTTGGGATGATCTTGATGAAACCCACTACCGGTGGCCCACCATAGAAGAAGTCAGGCAATACAGAGAGCGGGTAAAACAACTGGTGAACCATGTCATCGATGAGATGCCTCTTGCTCTCCCTATAGATGAAGAGGATCCGGCTTGGATCATCCTGATGGGGATTGAGCATGAACGCATCCACCTTGAAACCTCTTCGGTGATTATTCGACAACTTCCCCTGGAAGATGTAACACCATCACCTCTATGGCCAGCCTGCACCGATAACGGCAGCGCTCCTGAGAATTGCTTGCTAAGTGTTGCTGGAAGTCATATTTCCCTCGGCAAATCCGAGCAGGAAACTACCTATGGCTGGGATAATGAATACGGCAGTCAAACTTATCAAGTCGCCGATTTCAAAGCATCAAAGTATCTGGTTTCAAACCAAGAATACCTTGCTTTTGTTAAAGCTGAAGGATATCGCCACCAGCGTTACTGGGACGACGAAGGCAAAGCGTGGCTAAATTATACCCAGGCCACCATGCCCCGTTTTTGGCGTGAAAGAGACGGGCAATGGTTCCAGCGCAACCTCACTGCTGAGATACCTCTGCCGCTTAACTGGCCTGTCGAAGTCAATCAGCTCGAAGCTAAAGCATTCTGTAACTGGAAAGCTGAACAGGCACAGCGCCCTATACGGTTATTGACAGAGGCCGAGTGGTATCTGCTACGACAAAACATCGACGCTGACTCACCGTACTGGGATGAGGCTCCGGGTAATATTGAACTCGAGTATTATGCCTCTTCTTGTCCTATTGATAGATTTGAGCATGAAGGGTTTTGCGACATCATCGGTAACGTTTGGCAATGGACAGAAACCAGTATTGACGGATTCCAGGGATTCAAGGTTCACCCGCTTTACGATGATTTCTCCACACCAACCTTTGATGGCAAGCATAATCTGATAAAAGGCGGTTCTTGGATTTCTACAGGAAACGAGTCGATCAAGGCTTCACGCTATGCCTTCCGGCGTCACTTCTATCAACATGCAGGGTTTCGGTATGTCGAATCCCAACAGGCCCCAGAAACCATGGCTAGCTTGAATGTCTATGAGACCGATGAGCTGATATCGCAGTATTTAGAATTCCACTATGGCAAGGAGTACTTTTCTGTCCCCAACTTTTGTATCCATGGCGTACAAGCTTGCTTACAGGAAATTCAACTCACCCATCACAAGCGGGCGCTGGATATTGGCTGTTCAGTCGGGCGGGCATCTTTCGAGCTTGCCAAGACCTTTAATCATGTCGACGGCATAGACTTTTCCGCACGTTTCATTCAACAGGCCTACTCACTAATCGAGCAAGGTGAGAAACGCTACACCATAAGAACAGAAGGCGATTTGGTCGAGTTCAAATGTGTCACTTTAACGGAGCTCGGTTATCAGGACGTGGCGACTAAAATCAATTTTGTGCAGGGTGATGCCTGTAATTTAAAACCTCAGTTTAGCCAGTACGATTTGATCTACGCCTCAAACCTGATCGACCGTTTGGGCAACCCAAAACAGTTTTTGACCACCATTCATGATCGACTCACCCCTGGCGGATACCTCGTTATCGCTTCGCCTTATACCTGGCTTGAAGAATACACCGACAAAGCCAATTGGTTAGGGGGGATCAAAGTCAACGGCGAGAACTTCACTACCCTAGATGGATTGACCGAAACCCTCATCACACACTTTGAACTCATCGCAGTGAAAGAAATCCCCTTTGTGATCAGGGAGACCAAACGCAAATTCCAGCATTCGGTATCTGAAATGACGATTTGGCGAAAGCGTGAAGGAAATTAATAAGTAAGCTTAGTGTCCCGGTACCTTTTAAAGGTACTGGGGCTGATATAATCAAAGAAACATATAAACACCCCGCCCTGCAACTTGAAGTCACTTGGGTATATGCTATGTTGTGCGCTTCAAGCAAATAACGAAGTAATATCAGCCGTGAAAACCCCTTGCGTAGCAAAATGTAAAAACAATGAAGGTATCTGTAGCGGATGCCACCGAACTATGTCTGAACTAACGGCGTGGCGCACCATGAGTAATTCTGAGCAAGAACAAAAGATACATGAGATTCAAGGACAGCATTCGACCCACACTTGTAGCCAGTGCGGTCAACCGGCCTATTGCGAAATCAGCGCAGGAAAAAAGACCTGTTGGTGCTTCGAGTTAACCAAACGTGATACTTCCAGCATTCCATCGGGTACGTGTTTATGTAGGCAATGCCTAGAGAAACTCCCTCTCCTCTGATCATTAATATTAACAATAAAACAACACCTTACCTGTTCACTTGCCATTATTGAACAGTGTATTATAATTCACCCTATTCCATACGGCACACTAAGATGACAGCAGTAAGAGTACTCCTTCTTGTATCGGCTTTGTTCCCTTTACTCGCAGCAGGAAGTAACGCGTTACCGGACAATGAGCAGATATGTATGAAAAAGATGGAAACCTTACTCAGCCAACAGCAAATATTATTTAGTGATAGCCAAGCGACACCTGAAACTCGGCGTATGGCTGAAAGAGCCATTGATACCAGCCGAGAAGCATTCGCAAAGCATGGCAGCTATTGCGATGCACAGCGGGCATTGCAGAAGTTTGATGAGGACAAAGAAAGTGGCTTCCACTACAAACAAGGCGAAGTTAACTTTTTTGGCCGTGGTCACTATTGATGTTTCTAGATAAATGCTTGGCAGTGCTACTATTATTCAAAACAACTATTCATCAGACTATCGTTGACTTAAGCCCTTAACACGGCAAACCTCTGAGGTAATGTATATGAAAAAGTGGCTACTTATTTTGGCTCCCCTGTTCTTCCTGCTCACAGGTTGCGATGCTGAACTTGAACAAGGCTTTTCAGCCAAAAACCTACAGCAAAGCTGGGTATTGACTAAGGTCGACGGTAAAGAGATCACCATTACAGAACCTCGTATTGTACCGGGCATGGCCGTTGATGCCGACTTAAAGGTCTCAGGATTTGGTGGTTGCAACCGCTTCTTCGGCCAAATTGAATTAGCAGACGGAAATAGGATTCGCCTGACAGGCATGGGCTCTACCAAAATGGCCTGCATTCAAGATGATCAGGCAACGGTTGAAGCCATCATGACTCAATCTCTCCAGGAGTGGAACAATGCGGCTTTGGAAAACAACATTTTAACCTTGACTTCAGAGCAGCACATTTTGACTTTTACACCTGAAGAAATAGCCGCTGAAGATAGCCAATAAACTCAGCTATCCTATCAAGTTTCATGCGCAGCCATTTGGCTGCGCTTTATTTTCCAAGGACGGGTTCACTAGACCCAAGTTATGTTTCGTTATGAAAATAAACAAACGACAAGCCAAAACCCTCAACGAGGCCATTTCGCAGTGGGAAAAAGATAAACGGATCACTACCGATACCGCTGAATCACTGCGCAACAGTTATGAGGTCGTTGGCTTTGATTGGAAGTTGCTGGCTGTCTATTCATTTTGGATTGCCATCACCTGCTTCGTGATTTCGATTGGCGTTTTGCTCGCTGATGACTACCTCATGGCTCTACTGGCAACCTTGATCGATACTCCCGCCAGCGTCTTGTCAGTTATCAGCGCTGGACTCGCTGCGGCTTCATTCGCCTTCGGGGTCAAACGCCGACATCGCTATCCCGAAAAGTACTTTAGCAATGAAGCTATGTATTTCTTTGGCGTGCTGTGGACTGCGGTATCGATAGGCTTTCTGCGAGAAACGGCCTGGTTTACTGACACACATATTGCCTTCTTCCTGCTGGCATTAACTGTAATTTACAGCGTTATAGGCTTCCGCCTCTCCAGTATGTTGGTATGGATATTTGCCTTGCTAAGCTTTGCCGCTTGGGTGCTGGAGCAAACCAGTTATTTTGCCGAGCCTTCGGACTATTTCATGGGGCTCAATATGCCATGGCGCCTAGTGGTGATCGGCTTGATCGTCCTGGCTGTTGCATGGTTTTTCGCCAAGCATAAAACGGCAGAGGCAGATATTGCCGCGGGCACACCCGCTGCCACTAACCGCTTTGCCTACCTGCAAGAGCCGACCCGCTTCATTGGACTATTCTATCTGCTGTTTGCACTGTGGTTGGTTTCCCTGTTTGGCAACCATAGCAATGCTGCCACATGGTCCAAGGTATCCCAAGTGTCGTTTTTGCCTTGGGCGATTCTGTCTGGCTTGGCGTGCTTAGGCTTGCTTTACCACGGCATCAAACATGCCGACAAACTGACCCGTAGTTTTGGTATCACCTTCCTGCTGATTAACCTGTACACCCGTTACTTCGAGTATTTTTGGGATGCCATGCACAAGACGGTTTTCTTTGCGCTTCTAGCCCTGAGTTTCTGGCTGATTGGAACCAAAGCCGAAAAGCTGTGGCAGCTTAGCCATATTAAAGAAAACGAAGACAGTTAATTTTAACCTACGATGAAAAGCTGGAGGGAAGACTATTATTTCCTCCAGCTCGTTCCCTCTCGCTATAGGCCTCTATTTCGCTTCGCCGAACTGATCCAAATACGACATGGCTTCCGCCTTGCCCATATATTTCCCCAAGGTTTTGGCCGGCACACCGCGTAAATCCACGACAATTAACCCGTCAAGGGCATCATTGAAATCGGCATCGACATTAAAGCAGACCAACTTTCCGTTCAGCCCTAGGTACTGCCGCAACAAGACAGGAACGCCTTTGCCTCCCTCAAGGCGAGATATCACCTTGGAGAGCAATTGAATATCCGCCAAAGACGAAAGCATCTCGGCTTGCCAGAATGAAGGCTCTTTGGGTACCAACGGGTTACTCGGTGAAACTAGTTCAGCACTTTGCTCATCATAATGGTGCACGGCCATACTCTCGGCCAATAGATAACGGGCTTCCGGGCTATAATCATTGCTTATACTCACTGGCCCAAACAAATGTGTGTAATCGGAATGGCGATAGACGAATGTTGCAATGCCTTTCCACAGCAGTAGCAAGGCACTAAGGCTCTTTTGGTAGTCAGCAGCAATAACGGAGCGCCCTAGTTCAATCGCCTTTCCCTGCTGGCGAATAAAGCGTTCGTCATAATTAAACAGCGTACGGGAATAGAGGCCACTCACCCCTGCCGTTGCTAATATTTTATCAACCAAGCCCAATCGATAAGCACCGACTAAACACCGCTTTTCGCGGTCCCAAACAAACAAGTGGTGATAGTACTGATCAAATTCATCTATGTCGGTGGCTTTTCCGGTCCCTTCACCAACCGCACGGAAATTCACTTCCCTGAGTCGGCCTAGCTCAGCCATTACCGAAGGAATGCGGCTCGCTAACGCACAATAGACATCAAACTGCCCGGAAGAGAGTAAATGCTCGCTATGATCAAGCAGGCTTATCTCAATAACAAGCTTTTCTGCCGCAACAGGAGACACTATGGGCTCAGCATACCCATCTTTTATCGCCAGCACAGGTTTATCAGCACTTCTCAGCTGGCTGCCTAGCAGGTATGTATTCAGCCTTAAATAGTTCACCAATTGCTTTTGGTCTTCAAAGCCTTTGATTTCATTAAAGCTGATGCTCTCGCCAATCGCCAAGTTAATTTGCCTATCGCGCTTATTGAGCAGCTCTCGTCCCAGCATGAGTGTTCGTAGCAATGGGTGGATGCGACCTGCCATATAAAACTTCCGGCTGTTCTTGCCATCAATATAAACCGGTACAGTCGTCGCCTTATTTTTACTAATCAACCGGCTCACTGAGTGACTCCAGTCTTTGTCAGTAATATTTTGCGTCTTATGGTTATAGGCAGAGACTTCCCCAGCCGGAAAGATCAATAACAGCCCACCATTGGCAAGGTGCTTATTTGCTTCACGTAACGCTTTCACATTGGCCTTAACAGCTTGGGAGCCATCAAAGACATCCACCCCAATAAACAGCTCATCCAGCTCTGGAACCGTTTTCAAATAATGGTTAGCGAGTATTTTGATGTCTTTGCGGACTGAACGGAGTAACTCTGCCAGTATCACCCCTTCCACACAGCCCAACGGGTGATTAGCAACGACGACTGTCGCGCCCAACGCCGGCACTTGGCTAAGTGAACCTTGCTGGATGGAATATTGAATACCCAAAGAATTTAAGGCATAGCGGAGGAAAGCAGATACATCACCACCAGCCGGGCGCGCCGCATAAAACTGATCAAGCTTTTTTAACCCTGTCGCCCACTCAGTTACATGCTCGCCTACGCCGAATGGCGTCTTTCGAGGGAGCCGGAAAGGACTTGTCACTTCCATGTCATTACCTGTTTGTTCATTCAAGCCATTAATAAAAATTATGAAACAGGCAGATGACCGAGCCATGGCACTTTTGCGGCAAAATTATGAGCGAAATACGACGATATGATGAAGCACCATTTCGCGCACCAAATTAAAGAGAATTTCACCCCAATACAGAGGAATTAGAAATTAGCGCCAAGTTGCTGCTATCATGATGGAAAATGATGGAGAAATAAGAATGAACTCAAAAATACTGCTTGCGGGACTGCTTGCCGCAACCACAGCGTTAAGTGGCTGCTCCGATAACGAAGTAGGCGATGTTGGCCTCGGCTGGTTTACGATGAAGGATATAAAAATCGGGCATTTGAAAGATGAAGTCGTCACCGGAGTCACTTGTCATATAGCCTCTATCGAAGCCAACTTAAGCCTTGCCGATCCTAGTGACAGTTCCATTTCCTGCCGTCAAACCGGCGATATTACCCCGGAGATGATTGCACAGATCGATAAGTCAAAATCTGGCGAAGTGGTGTTCAAAAAATCAAAAAGCATCTTCTTCAAAACGATGAAAGTGCGTCGTATCTATGATGCTGAAAACCAGACGCTACTGTACCTGTCGTACACCACTAAAGAGACTGAAGGTAGCTTCAAGCATAGTCTGTCAACTGTACCCTTGTATGGTACAAAAGCTTATCAAGCTCCGACTATTGCAGAATAAATTCGAATTAAGAAGGATGAATTAGCTTCATCCTTCTTAAAACGCAATCGGTTAAAAATTACCAGCATGTAACAAGAACTATTACCTAAATAGCCTTATACCGATTTTTGATTTAGAGCCACTAGATCTTCAATTCGCAGCCTTGCTTATCATCCAAGTTAACACTCTTGATTTTATATTTTGACTGCAAGTTTGCTTTTTCGCTTTACCCTTAACATCAGCCTTGCTGCAATGGCCCCATATATAATGGCCTGCAACCATAGCTGTACCCATAAAGAGAGGACTTGATTAAATTCAGCCCCCATTTGATTTAGGCGCAAAAACGCATTAATCGCTGGGGTTGAGGGTGCTAACTGCGCCAACCATGTAATTGGCTCAGGGATCATTTCAACCGGCCATATGAATCCTGCAGAGAAAACCAACGGCAAGGAGCTTAGCAAAACCACGACGGTTGCCAACTCACGCCGTGGGATCAATTGCCCCAAAATTATTCCCAGGAAGATTATCGCAAGCAAAAAAGGCACGGTGATCAATGATAATTCTGTCATCGAGGCCAAACGGCTGATGCTGTAGAAACTAAAGCTAAAGCCGAAATAGTACATCACTAGGGGCAGGTAAATGAGGGCGAATACAAACCCCCTCACCAACACCACTCGCCTTGCTGGATAATGAACCCAATAGCCGCTTTTTCCTGCCCGTAGGAACTCATTCTGGCCTCCCCCGAGCAAGCCAACCGCAATCAACAAAGTTTGATGCAAGATGAGGACAAAAACAGCAGGAACTACGTAGTTCACATATCCCATCGTCGGGTTGAACACTGGCTGGGCATTAAGCTTGATCGCCATATAGTGATCAGCAGCCAATGCCATGTCACTCCCCGCCATCACCATTCTGGCGACTTTCACCTCAGCACCCAATGTACCTGCAGCGGTCGCAATCCCTTCTGCAATCGTACCGTAGACTAGGAAGTAAGCCGCATCCCCACCGTAAGCCAACGTAGGGCTTTTCCCTAGCAGGACATCGCGCTGGAAATGATTCGGTATCACCAACAGCCCTTGTACAGCGCCTTGATTAACCAGCGCTTTGGCAGCATCTAACGATTCGCCCCTCTCGGCGATCATCACCTGCGGCGTGGCATCAACCATACGCTCAAGCTTGCGCCCCAGCTCCGACTGATCAAGATTAACCACTACAATCCGCTGCTCTCTTGGCAGCTGGTTGGCATAAGGCAGCGGATAGAGAAACGAGTAGATAAGCACGCCGCCAAACACCGTAAACATAATCGAAGGGTTGGTAAATATGGCCTTTAGCTCGAACTTGAACAGTGAGCGCCAACTCATAAGCTTCCTCCTTCCATTTTAGCCAGTTGACCAACCCGCCAAGCTGAAAGCACCAAGGTTAGTAGGAATGCGACTAGACAAAGCATCTGCGGCATTGCATTCAAGGCTGGTACGCCATGATTGACTTGATGTAATTGAATATCTAGGTAGTGGGTCACCGGCAGCAATGCCCGCCATAACAAGGCAAAGCCGGGCATATCCGTTGCCGGAAACGTCACCCCGACAAAGGCAAAGGCCGGTGCGGTGAACCCAGCAGCCAGACTCATGGCCTTGGTGGCATCTAGGGTGAATAAATAGAACAGGCACGCAACGCCCTGGCAGGCTAAAACCATCAACAACTGTGCAAGCAGCAAGATCCACCATTGCCCATGCATAGGCCAGCCAAGCTGGCCATATAGCGCGGTAAGGAAAATGAGGCCCTGAACAAGAAACAACAAGGTATAGGGGATCAGTTTTCCGGCAAAGTTGCTTAGCGGTTCAGTCCCTAGCCACTCATTAATTCCGGCGTTTCGCTGTTCAGCCGATAAGGCAATGATGGTGGCGATCACTATCGCAATTTGCCATATTGCCGGGATCGTCGCTGACACTAGGAATTGGCCATAGTGGCTATTACTGTTGTACAACGGCGTGATCTGATTACTAACAGGTACCGCTTGCCCCAAAGCTTGCAGGGGAACCCGGCTACCGGAGGCCATATTTTTCAGCGTATCAATTTGCGCATTGAGTGTGCCATGAGCCTGTGCCACTGCTGAGTTCACCAGCTTTCCAATCAGCACAAACTGGCTATTGTAGAACACGGTTGCCGTCGGTGATTTGCCAAGCTTGGTGTCCTGCTCCAAGTTTGTCGGTATTACCACCAGCGCATAGATCTCTCCCCCGCGCAGGGCATGGCTGCCTTCGGCCACGGAAGTATAAACACTCGACACTGCCAAAGTCGGGTTGGCATCATAAGAGCGCACCAGCTGGCGGGACACTTGGCTGTGGTCTAAATCGACCACACCTATGGGTAAATCTCTCGCGATACCCGCCGAAAAGATGCCCCAGATGATGGTAAACAGCACCAAGGGCAGCCAAGTCGTTATCGACAACAGCCAACCCTCCTTGCGGATTAATCGCCATTCACGTGCGAGTTGACTCTTCATTCGCTTACAATCACACCCATTCCGACACGAAGCCCACTAATCGGTGCTATCGGACGTGCTTCCACTTCAAACGTACGCATATCAAACCCTTGAGCTGCATCTGTTGTACGCCAAGTCGCAAAATCCCCCATCACGGCGATGTGTGTCACCTTGAAGGTATAAGTTTCCTCACCCAGGGCCGGGATCTTAACCTCAAACTCTTTGCCCCGAGGGTAATGCTTCAGGTTATCTTCACGCACATTGAACAAGGCCCAAGCGTCATCCATATCCACCACACTGACAACAGGGAAGCCTTGCGGCGCAAGCTCGCCTTCATGCAACAGTACCTGGCTCACTTCGCCCTCAAACCAGCTTGAAATTTGGGTATCTGCGGCATAAGCCTCGACTTCCGCGACTGCCCCGGCAGCCATACGGACCTTTTCTGCAGCGGCGCGTTTGGTTTCAACCCGCGCCCCCTCTTTGGCCATGGTATACATCTGGTAAGCCGCCTGTTCGGTATAGCGTGCCGCCTGCCATTGGGTATAAGCTTCATCGCGCTTCTGCTCGGCCATCACCCCTTCTTTGAAGAGGTTATCAACCCGGCGATAGGTCTTTTGCATCAAGGCTGCAGCAGCTTTGGCTTTTTGCCACTGGTCTTGCGCGGCAGCAATTTCCTGCGCCCTGGCCCCTTTTTCTGCCTGTTGAGACATGGCATCGGCAGCCTGTTCTCCGGCACGGGCCTGCTCGAGCTTGGCATCAATTTCCGGGCTCGAAAGAGTAAAGATCAAATCGCCTTTTTCAACCATGTCACCTTTTCGTACCAGCACTTGTTCGATACGGCCTGGTACCTTGGAAGAAATATTGTAATGCTGGGCTTCTATCTGCCCTTGCATACGCACTGGCTGTGGCTGGTAAGCCGACCAAAACTGATAGCCCAGCCACCCAATCACTGCAGTGACTGTCGCCGCCGTGGCGATCAACGTCGCTTTTGATTTGCCGTTTCTCATGACTGAACCTCTAACCCTTGATATTGCTGATATTGTTTAAAACTATTCATTTCACTGCTGACCGCTAGCAAGCGAGTCAAAGAGATAACGTATTGATAGGCAGCAGCCGCACGCTGGGTTTTCACACTCGCTAGGTAAAGCTCGGCATCGACAACATCCAACGAGGTAGACAGCCCTTGGCTAAACGCTTTTTCGCGCAAACTGACGTTTTCTTTGGCAAGGTCCAGACTTGAGGCTAGTCCGTTGTATTCTTCCAACGACTGCATCGCCTCGCGGTAGGTTTTCTCGACCAGTACCGTCAGATCCTGCTCTGCCTGCGCTCGCAGGTAGTTCACCTGGGTAACGGCACTGTGGGCGGCCTTGACTTTGCCCGAGCGCCCCGAGCTATCAAGCAATGGGATATTTACGCCTACGCCAACAGCCCAGTCCGGTGCGGTTTTTGCCGCCAACGTATCGTCTTCGTGTAAGTTGTAATTCCCGTATAGGTAGACCTCTGGATAATATTTACCCTTTTCGGCGGCCATCAGGCCCTGAGCCTGCTTTTTCTTAGCATCAAGGAGTTGCAGGCCAGGATAGCCAGCCAAGGTCTTATCAATAAATGCCGACATTGGCGGCAGCGACTCGTTAACGAACAACGAAGAGGTCGGCATAGCTGGTACATCGGCTTTCAACAACTTGGTTAATGCCACTTGGGCTATCTCCGTATCACGCTCGGCTTTCTGCCTCTCTACCCGTGCTTTATCGTATGAAGCCTGGGCTTGCAACCGCTCGACTTTGGCGATTTGGCCCTGCTGCTCCAGTTTCTGGGCCCGTTCGAAATGCTTCCTGAGGCCGTTTTCCACTTCAATACGGGTATCGAGTACTTGCTGGGAAAGTGCGACGCCGAAGTAAAACTTAGACAGGTCTTCAAAGGTCGCCTGCTGCTTCATGGCCAACAACTGGCTTGCTTCTTCCGTTTGGCCCTTGGCAATATCCTGCGCAGCGGTGATCCGCCCGCCAGTAAAGATTGGCCAAACGGCACGAATAGAGCTGGTGAACACTTCACGCTTTGTCAGTTGCGAGGTAAAGAACTGATCGAGAACGGGCAAGCTCGGCAGTCGGCTGCCAATAGGCATACTGTCGATTAAATCTGAAGGCTTGATCTCTACAGGCTTATCAAGCCGCGTGTACTTCGCCGTGGCGCTGATGGATGGCAGATACAAATCCCGCGCGGCATCTTGCAGGTTTTGGCTTCGCTCTACATTTGCCCGCTCGGCTGCCAGGCCATCATTCTGGTTCTGCACAATATACCAAGCATCAAGAAAGCTAACCGGATGCTGAACGTGTAGCGGACTTTCCGTGGACAACGGTGCTCGTGTTGCATCATTAGAAGTTGTGTCATTGGCACTTGCCGAAGCCGGAGCAAGCATCATTGCCCAGCAGGTGAACACCGCAACTGGCGTTATTCTCATCGTGTAATTACCTATTTGCCTGTTTTCATGGCTAGAATTACCAATTTTAGAGTAATAACTCTAAAAATCAATAACTGTGGTGCAAGTCACACAAGTTAGCGGTAGTCAGTAACTTGTACTGAAGTAGAATGCTGAAATAGAAATAACTAACTAAGGCTCATCGTTCAGACTCAGGACTATTTTCTGGTATACCTTTGGGGTAAGGCCGCTGATACGCTTAAAAGAGCGGGAGAAATGGGCAATATTTGAGTAACCCAACTGGCTGGCAATATGCGTAAGGGATAAATTTTCGCCCATCATATCCGCAGCAACAGTATAGAGGAGGTTATCTTTGATGCGCCTGAAACTGGTTCGCTCTTCGGTAAGCCTTCTTTGCAGTGTCCGCGGCGTCATGCTAAGTAGTTCCGCCGCTTCTTCAAGTGTCAGGTTGTGCTCTCGGACATAGGGCAGCAATGAAGTAAAAACGAGTTCAGTAAAATTCGCATGCCAACTTACCGAAGGCTTTTTCTCCTCAAAGGACTTGGAGCTAATTCTTAGCGGCAATGCTAACACTTCATCATCAATCAGCCATTCAACCCGCTCATTGCCGACAAAATACTGGATCGAGTTACCCAGGATTGATTTATAGACCTCTGCGTTATCTGATTGGATTTTAACCTGAGCAGGCAGCCAATCCCTCTGCGTCAACACACTGATAAACTCTACCGCGTAAAGCACGGCCCAAATTTCTGACCATATAAACAATGCACTATCATCGACTTTACGCTTGCACCAATACCACGTTCTGCCATGGTTAGTTTCCAGCCCCACATTGGCAACGGTAGAATCATAAAGAAACACTGCCTGGCTAAGTTCTAAAGCCTCTTTAACCGTTTTGCATTGTGAGAACTCCCCTATTAGCCTCGGGATTGCTTTACGCCGGATCGCCGATCGTAATATGTCACCAAACTGGGTGATCCCTAATTGGTTTGCCAATAAAAAAAGAAGCTTTTTCACTGGTTCCTGGGGAAGGAACTCCTGATCTAAATCGAACAGATCCGGGGGAAGCCCCGAGTCTTTGATCGCTTGGTGAGGGTCATGGTTATACTCGTAGAAAATCTCGACCAACACGCGGGCATAACCAGACTTTATCAAAGGAACAACAGGATCTTTACTACTACTCATACGCTGGATTCATCCGGCTATACTCTAACTTCTAAGGGTAGAGCGATACCGCTAGATGGCAAATACCAAAAAGAAAACCACCTTTCAATATTATAAAGGCTCAATGCTTCAGGGAGCCATTGAGCCTTTGAGATATGTCGTATGATTGTTAGGTCACTGAAATATCAAAATTACTTTTCACAGCCCCCAGAATAAGTGGAGCCAGACCAGTAATCTGATGGTTCCATATGGTAACTACCGAAATCGCCATATTTTGAAGTGTCATAACAATCCTCTTTCGGCTCACTATCCCCATAGTCTTTGTCATCTTTACCATGATTCAAGTTATCGACCTTGAAGTGGAAGGTTTGACCTGGTTTAACTGTAAAGTTAACGCAGAACTTCTGGTAACCATCATTATCGTAACCCTTCCCGTAGTAAGGATTAAAGACCTTACTTGCTCCCAGCCACTTAATGATCGGTGAGTCAGCAGATTTAATCTCTAGATCAAGCCTTTCATCAGGATACCCATCTTTATCAGAATCAACCAACCAAATAGGCAACCAACCCTGAGGAATATCTATTTCGCAAACCTTGTAAACTTTATTCGGAATCAATTTAACACCGAAATCTAGCTTACTCGGGGGCGTCATAGCATGAGTGTTGACCTCAGGGCCGTACAGCGTAAATAGCCACTTATCTTCAGTCGGGTAACCATTGGTGTGCTTTTTAATGACAACCATACCTTTTTCAATATTGGTATAGGTACATTCAACGGTTTCTCCTGGGTCTAGTTCAATATCGACAACCCGATTTGGTACGCTAATCTGGCTATTTTCTGTCACCGATTCAGTACATACTAGCTGCTTGAGGAAAAAGTCAGGGCCAGGATCGGCTTCCTCAACGTTGTAACTTCCAGGCTCGACATCGTCAAATACCTTGCTCTGACCGTGATCCAGTATAAATGAACCACTGCCATCAATATCCTGCATGAAGCTAAACCCTGAACCGTACTTAGGCTTAGTTATCTTTTTAATGATAATCTTACCTAGCTTCTCGTTCGTGAACTGGCACTGGAAGGTTTTGCCAGAATCATCAGGCAATTCGACATCAAACTCACAATTATTGCTGCCCGTTTGTACCCAACCCTCACGAGGAACCTCAGTGATGGTGTACGAGCCAGTAATTAACTCAAAGTCCGATGAATCACCCTGGAAGGTTTCATACTGATTCGGAGTTCCATCTGAAGTAGTCAGCACGATACCGTCAACACCTGTATTCGGTCCAATCAACACCATTTGCCAACCATTTTCTCCACCGGCAGGGAAGGTCACCTTGTCGACAGCAGCAAAAGCAGGATCTGAAGGTACTTCTGGCTCTTCCAGCTCCAAAACAATTTCGTCAGAGCAATCTTCAATAGTTGGCTCTGAGGATAAGTCGAAAGTCACGCTATCCATCATTTCACCAATAAAATCCCCACAGCTCTTGACCGTTGCGGTATACATATCAGGCTCAAGGTTTTCCAGAGTCTTGGTGATATCGTTAACAGAAGTGGTGAAGTTGTAAGTCAGTTCCTGAGAAAAGTCTCCGGTATTAGTCACTTCGACAGTACAATCCAAAGTTCCTGAATCAAGCTCTGGAATAATAAGTTGCACATCGAGATCAACAAGCGCAGTACTTGTCACACTCACTGAGATGGGTGACATTTCTGTTCCACTTGTTGCACTCGAACCATCAGAAGCAAGCAGTGTAACCCAGTCATCCAAAGAACCTGTCGCAGCAACTATTTCACCATCGGCTACGGAAACCGTTTTGGTAAACTCGACTGAGTCAACAACGCACCCGCTATCTTGGTTACATGCTACTGGGTTTTGGGTATCGGACTCCCAAACCAAAGGGTCATCAGTAGAATCACGTTCCGTACCGAGTGAATAGCTAGGAATGAAATCACCTAAATCATCGGACAAACTATCTACAGAAAAAACAAGGCTGTCACCTGTGATTTTTTCTCTTTCAGTAATCACAGCAGTCGTCGATGTATCATTGATGATCTGGATTTGATCGCCCAAATCAAACTCAACTTCTATCGGTTCACTAGAGAATGGGGGATTTCCAGGCTGTGCCGGATCTCTGATGATCGCAGAGGCTTTATCGCTAAGCTCTGAAACATCCTCAGGAGGAGCATCTATATCATAAGTGTGAGTGACGAAAATCTCACTGTTTGCCGGCACAAGTACATTATTGAACGTTTCCACGTCCAATAATTTCTTTCCATTGCCGTCATTAATATTACCGAAAATTTCATCAGTGATGTCCGCACGAACATCTCGTGATGCCGAGTTCGATACAAAGATATTGGTTATGACTTTGACGCTATCAGCCGATGACGGTATCACACTCCATTCAACAGTAACTTTTACTTCACCCGAATTATCAACTTGCTGATCACAGGTATTACCGAGGTCAAGATTTGTAGGGTTAACACTTTTATTAACATTCCAAGTGACCCCTTCACCCGATGAGGCCGTCATGTTCTTTCGGATCCCCACAGCTACGATATCTTTGACCGGGATAGGGACCGTGCGCTTACCTTTTTGGAAATCCTCGGACTCGAACATGTATGACTGTAATGATGACCCAGGAAACAAGCTTGCACCAATAGCCAACCTATTTGCCCAATCAATCACACAGGTCGAACCTGGACCTTGAGTTATCGTTAGTTCACGATAAATTACATCCTGAATACCACCTGTCACTGTTCCTGATGTATCTATCTGCTGACTGCCAACAGTAAGCTGACAAGAAGGATCTGAAAATACATTTTGGGTATCTGGCGCTGTGATAATTTGTACATCAAAAATCTCATCATAACCTTCAATACCATTGCTGTCGGCGTTGTCTGCAGCAATGAGCACATTATATTCAACGGTGCCACCGTTATTGCTGTTTGTGGCAATCAGGCGATGGGGAACATAATCGAGTTCATTCCAACCTTTACCCAAATTACCTGTTGTATAAGGGGTGTCATTCCCCCCTAACGACGACGGGTCTTGACAGGTGAAATTGCCATCGGTGTTAGGTAATGTGTTACCACCGGGAATAAGTGTTGGGTTACCATCATTGCGGCACCCTTCTAGCCTAAATTGTACTGTATTAGGCGCTTCATCAAACGCCCATACGGAAGCAGCTTGCATGCTCGCTAAAAAAGCAATACTTGGCCAAGCCCCCTTCCTGAATGTATTGAGGATTTTTGTTTTCATCTGTAACAACCCCTTCTACGACAAAATAACGCAAAGTCAGAGCCAAATAATTGGCTCTGTATGCCCCTGAGTACTTAGAAGTTAGTTACAATGAAGGAGTAAATATCCTTAGATTTAAGACCTTAGCAGTGATGAACCGCGTTATCGTCATCAAGACATATCCCAAAATCTGACCTTAATCACCAAATCCGAGATAGGAATAATATTACTCCCTCCGTAGCAATGACTTATGATACTGAGCAACCGTTTCATCGATTAAGTCATCATTACAGCCGAGATAGTGTTGCGGATCACATGCCTCATCAATCTCTGCTGGAGACAAGATGGCTGACACCGCATGATCCTGTTTTAGCACCTCAACCAAGCTTCCCACAGCAGGGGCATTGGCAATCGCTGATTTGACCTTGCTGTAACCTTCACCACGACCGGCTTTTTCAGCCACCTTCATCATTACCGCTTCTGACATAATAAAGTTGCGAGAGGCTTCGAAGTTATCAAGCATCTGCTGCTTGTTGACCACAAGATTGGCTATCAGTCTCTGAGCACGTTCCAATGCTGTCGAGACAGCCAATGATGATTCGGGCACCAAACTCCAGTTCAGGACCCGCATCGAGGCAGAGCGGACATCATGCTGATCCATCAAGTTCGGCGCACTACTGGCGTACATCCAACCCATACGTGACAAAGTCTGAATCATATTGGCTGCGCGAGGATTGGCTTTATGTGGCATGGTGCTTGAGCCACCACCGGCCTCGCCTTCTCGTACCTCAGCAACAGAGGCCCGCCCCATTGTTTCGGTATCGTTGGCAATACGGCACAAGGTGCCATGGATCAGGGCAAAGAACTGGATGAGCTCGGCAATATTATCCAAGCTCGCATTACCCAAGCCTTTTGGCTCTGTCAGGCCAAGGGAGGCAAATAGACCTTTACGAACGGCTAACCCTTGCGGGCCAATCGACGATAAATTCCCCACGGCCCCACCGTACATGCCTGTTGTTGCCCTAGAGTAAAGCTCATCCAAGCGGACGATATGACGGGTAATTTCCTGCAGATAGCTGCTTACCTGTAGACCCCAGGTCGTCGGCAAGGCATCCATCGCATTGGTTCGCGCTACCATCACGGTATGCTTGTGGGAAATCGCCATACTTTCAAGCAAGTCACCCAAGTTAACTAGCTGGGTGCGCACTAAGTCTAGTGTTTGCTTCACCCGCATTGCCAAACTGGTATCGAGCAAGTCTTGGGTTGTACATCCCCAATGCAGATACTTTTTGACGTTATCATCGCCTTGCTCTGTAAGTTGATCGACCAAAGGTTTGATAGCCATACCAACACGCTGGGTGTCCTGTGCCAAACGCGTCCAGTCAATCTTCTCGGCGTTGCAGAGTTGCTCTATCGAAACGGCAGCCTGCTGCGGGATAAGTCCGATTTCAGCCTGAACCTTGGCAATAGAGACCTCGAAGGTAAGCCAAGTTTGGATAAGGTTATCGTCGGACCATATCCGCTTCATTTCTTTTTGGGTAAAAAGCGGAGAGTAAAGTGTAGAGTCAAATACAGAAACGTTCGAACCGGGCATATGCTTTATCCTAAGCGCCAATCAATTGAGAGAAAGATTACTCTGGCATAAAAATGGTTACTGTACGCTTAATAAAAAAAAGCGGGCGTCTGCCCGCTGCAAATTAAGCCTAATCAAGCAACATCCATCTTGCTAAGAACCTTACGCTATACAGAACGCCACAATGTTTAATTACGGTGCACCGCACCATATAGACCTTCGCTATCTAAATCACATACATTGAGCACAAAGCGGCTCTTATTCTGCAGGAAAACTATCAAGTGCAACCAGACGCTTAGGCGCAACATAACAACATGGACCAAACTTATCTGACACCATGTTGCAGGATGTCTCTCATGCGGTTGTACTGGTATGCCGATTGAATTAGCCCCCATCATCTTCGAACTATGCGCGATCATTATCAGCGCAGCGATCTTAGGTACGCTTTTTTTATATGCCTGCCAACCCATAATCTTGGCTTACATTGCTGCCGGAATCGTCATTGGCCCTTACGGCTTTAACCTGATCCCCAATACCGAACACATTACCCAGATCGGCAATATCGGCGTAATTCTCTTGCTGTTTCTCATTGGCTTGAACCTGCAGCCAAGGAAGTTGCTCGACCTGTTCAAAGAAAGTGCCATTATTACCCTTGGTACCTGTGTCTTCTTTTTCACCATCACCTTGCTGTTCTGCCTCGCTATCCGGTTGTCACTATTAGATGCAGTGATCTGTGCGGCAGCCTTGATGTTTTCCAGTACTGTTATCGGTCTCAAGCTGATCCCAACAACGACCTTGCACCACCAGCGCATGGGGGAAGTGATCACCAGTATCTTGCTGGTTCAGGACGTTATCGCCATCAGTGTGATCATCTTCCTCAACATGGACGGTGGCAATGCCATGATGGTTGGGTTCTTATTAATGCTGGGTAAGTTCGTTGCGATCTGTACTCTCGCGTTTATTGGTGTGCGCTACATTATTTTGCCGCTATTTAGAAAGTTTGATGTCATCCAGGAGTACAGCTTTTTGGCAACATTGGCTTGGTGCTTCTTCTGGGCGGAATTGAGCCATCAGGTAGGGCTGTCCTACGAAAGCGGTGCCTTTATTGCGGGTATTTCGATTGCGACCAGCCGGGTATCACAGGCCATTTCTGTCCATTTGAAACCACTTAGGGAATTTTTCCTGATCCTATTTTTCTTTGCCATTGGCGCCAGGATGGACTTCAGCGAATGGAACCAATACACCTTCTTTGGTATCGCATTTGGTGGCTTGATGGTGGTGATCAAATACTGGGGATTCTCCACCGCGCTGAAACTGGCCAAAGAAAAGCCCACCATGCAGCATGAACTAAGTGCCAGACTCAGCCAAGCCAGCGAATTTTCCTTCCTCGTTGCCTATGCGGCTATGGTCAGTGGCCTGCTATCCATGGAGGCCACCTTGTTCATCCAGATGGCCACCATTACGACGTTTATTATCTCAACCTACTGGGTGGTAAACCGATTCCCGACTCCTATCTCCACAGTCAAGAAATTACGCAAGGATTAATCCGAAAATGGCTGACTCACTTGCAGTAAAATTTCATTGTTTTTCACAATGACTCGTACCAGCGTTAATCGCTCGAAACCCCGCTGAGGGTTATTGCCTTCTAGCCAGCTATCAACACTATTAATATCCGCTGTTACGGCTCGCTTGAAACTACGGTGATCTAGCAGGATAAATTCACGCCGCACCGAAAAATCACTATGGTTTGCCAGGGTAAACAGCTGGTCATCAAGGGTTTGTTGATCTAGCACTTTAAGGCCGGATAATACATCAAGCGTTTCACTACCGACGGTCACTTGGGCAAACACAAAGTTTTGACGGCGCAAGCCGGCAAGCACGGCATTGTAGTTGGCCAAGGACATTTCCAACCTGTACTCCACGCTATCGACTCCCCCTTCTAATATGAAAGCCGTGAGCATTCCATCTTTAGTATTGAACAGGTTGGTTTGGTCAAAGCAAAATGCCCCCCCTTCAGACTCAACGTCATCATCTGTTTGGTACAGAGCTGAACAATCAAAGCCTTCAGGCAGTGATCTCATGTAGTCAACAGAATCACCAAATTCAAAATCCTGCTGTAGTAGATTGGCACTCGAAAGTGGCGAAAATAATACCAAAGCAGCGGAAAGAATAAACAAGTAACAAGCTGATTTTTTGAAGAAAGCTGCAAGATAAGAGGGGTGGTTAAACGGGAAAACTAAAGGCATGATTAACGCTCCATGTAATCTGCCAATTATATACCCAAGTCACCGATAAAAAAAAAGCTGCAATCCCTTAGCCTAGCTGGATTGCAGCCACTACGGTCAGCATTAACGTAGTTAAAGTGGGATAACGCAGCTTCGGACACCTTGTTATCCCAGAGCGGTAATGGGTACCTTACTCGTCGAGTATTCGTATTAGCGAGTTAAGGATTGGTTACATTGACCAGATGAAGTAGATCTGGGACTTCATGCGGATAATGATGCCGCGGATGACATCTAAAAATGCCAAGAAATCAATCGGCTTCTCTGCACTTATCCATGCAAGGCCAACCGAGCCCACTGGAATGTCATAGTCACCGGGCTCTGTGAGTTTCAAACGGACAAAATGATGTTTATTCATTGCATTCTGGCCTGTGGTCTGGCGGACGTTATCATCCCTTGCCAGTAAACTGCCCTGAGATTCACCCGTCGCTTCGATAATGCCTTCTACCTCGGCGCTGAACACCTTACCCGGATAAACTGGTGAGGCAAACTCAGCTTGTTGGCCGACTTTGACACTACGGATTGCCTGATGGTTAACCCGCATCAGCACATACTTTTCATTGGTGTACATCTGGATACGCGGCATGACACCGACATACTGGCCTTCACGCATGATGTAGTTGGTCAGGTAACCGTCTGCAGGGGCATATACTCGGGTGTTGTCCAAGTTCCATTGTGCCTGTGCAACATCTTCTTGCTTGTTTGCCACATCCACTTTGCTGCTTTCTACAGATAGCCCTGCTTTCTCAAAAGCTAGCTGGGCACGCTGAGCGGATACTTTGGCTTTATCCAACTGTGACTGCAGTGTCACTTGCTTCGCTCTTGCCACATCCACAGCGGTTTGCTGCTCATCCATCTGAGTTTCGGTTATCGTGTGCTTAACAACACGATTTTGCTCTTGATAACGGCGCAGTGTGGTTTCTTTCCACTCCAAGTCTTCCTTCGCTGCTTCTATCTCGTTCTGTGCAATCTCAATATCTTTCAGAGCTGCATGATGGTTTTGCTTGGCAATCAGCACATCTTCCTTCGCGATAGAAAGAGCCACCTTTGCAGATCCCAATTGGGTTTCGGCTTTATTGAGTGCAATCTGGTATTGCTCATCATCCAAGGTATAAACCAGCTGGCCTTTTTCTACCTTTTCATTTGGCCGTACCAAAATTTCATCCACATGGCCTTTGATTTTGGTCGAGCCTGGACGTAGCTGGATGTGCGGCGACTGCACTACCGACCCGCCGGACATGTCCATTGGCGCAAAGGTGATCAAGCCAATCCACACAAATACCAGCCAACTGGCCCCACCAAGGTAGGAGAAAGCCTTGGTGAACTTATTCCACGGCATTCCTACCAAGCGAAGCAAATAAATAAACAGTGACCATACCGCTAGACCCTCAAGCATTTTTTACCTCCTCATCAGTCATGACCACAGCTTCAGAGGCCGAAGGCTTACTTACAGCAGGTTCAGGGTGGTTTTCTTTCTCTTTCCAAATATCACGGACATGGCGCAGCGCTTGCTCACCATCGACAAAAGCGATAATCACCGCCACAACCCAGACCCAATGCCAAATAAAGCCAATCCACGTCAAGGCCGTAATTAGCCCCAGTTGGTGGTGTTCACGCTTGTGGGCTTTTTGTATTGGCAATTCATGGATACGCCAAAACCCAAAAGCTGCTGCCGCAATAGATCCAAACAGAATGACTGCAGCAACGACATGAAGTGCAGTGTCGACACCGTTATCGACAAAAGGCATGCTGACGAGACTCATAACAGTTCCCCAATTCACTTACGCATAATCATTAGGCCGATACGCTGTCCGTGCTTGGCGCACTGAAAGGTATTGCCTGTTTTTCAATTTATTTTTGTTGGTGAGATTATGTAAATATTAGTGACAAGCATCACAACATTGGATAGGTTGAATCAATTAGGGTCTTAATTTGAAATAATCAAACCACGAGAAAGCAATAAAACGCCTATGCCACTACCTGAGTCACAGTTCCAAGCTGCCTTTGTCCGCTCGATTTTTTTCCAACCGTTTATTCGTGCATTGAGCAAACACTATGGGATCACCCTTGAAGATCTCGGTATACCGGTGAAGTTAAATAAGGAGCCAATGACGTTGGTGCCATTTTCGGATCTCAACCTGAAAATGGAAGAATTGGAGCGTCTTATTGGCGATCAGGCATATCTTTGCAAAATGGCCAAAGACATTAGCTTCAGCAACATGGAAAAATTAGGCGAATGGTTTCTTTCAACACCCGAGCTGGCTCTTACCTTTCGCCGGATTAACTACGGCACGTCCTGCTTACAATCGGGAGCCACGTTCCACGGAGAGTTATCTGGCAATATCATTAAATGGACCTATGACAACCATTTCTCGGCAGGCCGGGGACGGTTTCAAGACAGCTTACGTATCGCATTTATGTTCACCAATACACTGCGATATTTCATGGGGGAGGAATATCACCCTCTCACTGTAGAGATAAGCGGCCCACCCTGCGGCCAGGGCCAATTTGAGCAGTTTTTTGGATGTGATATCCGCTGGAATGCGCCTTCTACCCGAGTTTGGCTGGACATCTCGGTCCTTGAGCACGGCAATACTTTTCCCTTCGAACTGTCACGCCCCATGATGCTGACCAATTTGGAGCTGGATGAGTTCCTTAACATGCCACAGCCCCACGACGCGGCGAAAATGATGTACGAGATGATTAATTACTCTCGTTTCTATGGCTACCCAAGCTTGGATCTTGTTGCTGAAAAGTTCAACTTATCAAGGCAACAACTTCAACGCCGGCTTCACCAATTTGGTTGGAGCTTCAGCTCTATCACCAGCTATGTATTATGCAACCAAGCAATAAAGTACATGCAGGCAGATCTGAGCATAAAAGAGATAGCCCAAGAGCTTGGGTATAATAATGTGCAGAGTTTCAGCAAGGCTTTTCAGCGCCAGCGGGGGCAAACCCCCACTCAGTATAAGGAAAAGCTGCAAGAACGCAGTCGGCGATAAACGCCTTACACCATCGCTCGGGGATCTCGTTTTATGTTTGGCGAAGGCAGTTAAGGGTGAAACGTTGGTCAGGGGTAATGTGGTGGCGCATCACAAACTCGGCGCGATTATCACTTTCAAACTGCGGCTGGAAAAATATCCGGTAGCCGAGCAAATCACGCCTAGCATCACTATCGAACGGATTAACATTATTTTTGTCGACCACGAGATCACGGGTTAACTGCACGGGCTTTAACACATAGTCGATGCCATTGTGGTAAAAGCTGTAATCAACAGCTAATTTGAACTCCAGTTGGACCTGGTTGTTCTCTGACTGCCTCAACCACTCTTCAGAATGAATCGTACCATCAGGCAGAAATGTATACGATGTATTCTCCCTCATATTTTCCGGAGTGTCCGGCCGCTCACAAAACCATGTGCCACCTTCCAGCTGGGTAGCAAAAGTCGGTGCTGCAAACATGCTTCCCATCAGTAGTCCAATCAGTTTTAACTTCATCCTTGAATCCTGACTTAATTACTCTAATACAATTAGTTATAGCAGTATCTAACCAAACAAGACAGTGAAATTACCGCTTCTCTATTGCCACTGCAGAGCTCAGGCTGAACAGAAAAAGGGGAAAGCGCATGCTTTCCCCTTGGTTTCTTTCTGCTTGTTTATACCAGCAGAGATTTTAGAAACGGTAATCTACCGACCAAACAACTTGCTGAGAGTAATCGATCTTCGTACTTTCTTTGTTGTAGTCCTGATCAAGGTAGCGGTAAGTCAAATCAGTTGACCAATTATCATTAATTTCATACATCGCACCTACCTGGCCACCCCAAACGAAATCTGTTGAGCTCTTACTGCCAATTTTATTATCAGCCACACCTGCAGATACACCCGCAAATAAGTTCACATTCTGATGAACTGGCATTAGATAATCATAAGAAGCTAGGAACATGTTCTGAGATGACTTGTCCATATAGCTATATGTACCCATCACACGGTGATGGTCATTCATGATCGCACCACCACGTAGCTGATAAGTTGCATCCTCGCCGTTTTGGGCATTGGCACCTTTTACGTTATCTTCTTGGTAACCTACGCCACCACCCACGAACCATTGCGTATCAGCGGCGAACGCTGGAGATGCTGCCATTACTGCTAGTGCTAAAGTAGAGATTGCTGTGATCTTTTTCATGTATGTCTCCTTGGACTCCCAAGCCTCATTGTTAGGTTGTTTCCTAATGTGCCGGATAAGTCTTATATAATTTGTTTTGTTCGCTAATTAATATACGCCGACATACTGAACGTAAACTTAAGATATAAAACATTGTTTTCTATCTTAATAAATGCTGAACAAATAATGAAATCGCTCAATTATGACTCTCACCAAATAACCAATAATTAATCAAAAAAACCAAAAATGATTAATTGCCAGCAATAACACTATAGAGATAAAAATGCAAGCCCATGAAATATAACAGTTAAGTTATAAAACCAAAACTTAAACTGAATATTTTCTATATAATTGTTGAAAATAAAAAAAGAGGACAACATGTCCTCTTTTTTAAAATCATTCAGCTTAAATTAAAATTTGTAATCAACCGACCATACTACTTGCTGGGTGTAATCAATTTTATTCACGCCTTCTTTATAATCTTGATCTAGGTAGCGGTAAGTAAGATCTGTTGATAGGTTATTGCTCAACTTATATTGTGCGCCTACCTGGCCCCCCCAAACAAAGTCAGTTGAGCTGTTACTGCTAAAAGTGTTTTTGATCTTAGTATCAGAATAACCAACCGTAGCACCTGCAAACAAATTTACCTTTTGATGAACAGGGATCAAGTAATCATACGAAGCAAGGTACATGTTCTGCGTATAGTCATTAGAGAAAATGCCATCAAACTTACTTTCATAATAACTGTATGTCGCCGTGAATCGGTGCTGGTCGTTGATGATGGCACCACCACGGATCTGGTAGGAGGCATCTTCAACATTCTTGTTCGAATATAGCTGGCCACTCCTTTCGATTTTGTCATTCTGGTAACCAATACCACCACCAACGAACCAGTCTGTTGTATTCGCCAATGCAGGAGTAGCCGCCAAAGTAGAGAGAACAAGAGTTGATACTACAGCATACTTTTTCATGTGTGTTTTCCTTAATTCATTGTTTTGTTTACCCAAGTGTATTCTCGGTACTTGGTTTTTCAGTGCAGCTATTCTTGCTGCCCTTTTAATATTGAACACTGTACACAACAAACCTGAACCAAACCTTAAAATAGAAAACACTGTTTTATTTGTAATTTTTTATGTCCGAACACAAGAAAGTACTTAACGTTATCAGGAAAATCCTATATGTGACGCCTTACTTGGTGGCACCCCAAAATAGCGTTTGAATTCTCGGCTGAATTGAGTCGGGCTCTCATAACCCACTTTCAAGGCAGCGATATTCGCTGGCATGCCATCTTGCGACATCATAGTTTTAGCTTTATTGAGGCGAATCTTCTTGATGTACTGCAAAGGGGGATCGGTAACAACCTGCTTAAAGGCGCGGTGAAACGCCGACACACTCATTCCCGCCATATCGGCCAAATCGTTAATCGCCAGTTTTTGATCATAGTGTGATTGGACATGGGTGATCACGCGGGACACCCTCGACAATGCACTGTCTTGCTTACAATATTGTGCGAGCAAATGCCCCTGGTCACTTTTTAGCAATTGATAGTAAAACTCACGCAATAGCTGTTTGCCTAACACTTTGGCATCGAGAGGGTCTTTCAAACAACCTAAAAGGCGGCAAATACAATCCCGTATATCCGGCGTAATTTGGGTGACTGCAACACCACGGCCACTATCAGGTGAAAGGGGTATTTCACTGTGCTGGTGCTGCTCCAAGGTATCAACAAGCTCTTGGATGATGGTGAGATCAAAATCTATATCTAACCCAATCAAAGGCTCTTCCGCAGAGGCAAATGTTTCGCAGGCAATCGGATAAGGCGTTGCCACAATCAGGCAATGGTTCGTGTCGTAATCAAATCGGTAATCATTGAGATGCCCTACTTTATTCCCCTGTAAGATCACCACCACACCTTGCTGATACATTTGAGGCGTCATTTTATGGTACTGATCGATCCGAAACAGGCGAATACCTGGTATTGGCAGCTCAACAAGGCCAGAACCATCTGACAAACCATAGTAACTGCAGAGTTCCTCACCTTTTTGCACGCACTTTTTAGAAGCGAAATCTACGACTGAAACCATTTTACCTACCCTAGAATACAAAAGAATGACTGCCTTTTAGCACAGTAAAAATCACAGCGTTGAGTAAAAGACTAGCACCGCAGTACAAGCAGCAGAACAACAATCTACCATATTACCTCGGCTACCATATCATTAAAAAAGTAGATTTAGGCAAGTATTAAACAGTTTTGAGCATCCCTCTATTCGGATCATTGGCTTAGACTGTGTTCATCATATAGCAACATATACAAAAGCACTGGAGATACTTCATGGACAAGTTTACTTACCAGAACCCTACCCGTATCCATTTTGGTGAAGGCCAAATAGCTGCCATTGCCAACGATATTCCACAAGACAAAAAAGTCTTGGTTATCTATGGTGGCGGCTCTATCAAGAAAAACGGAGTATATGAACAAGTTAAAGCGGCTTTAAACGAGCATAGCTGGGATGAGTTTGCTGGTGTAGAACCAAACCCACAATACGACACTTTGATGAAAGCGGTCGAAAAAATCAAAGCTGAAGGCTTTGACTACCTGCTTGCTGTCGGCGGCGGTTCAGTCATCGATGGGACTAAATTCATTGCTGCGGCAGCCGCTTACCAAGGTGAAGATCCTTGGAATATTCTCGCCCAGCAGCACCCTGTAGAAAGTGCGCTACCACTTGCATGTGTATTGACTCTTCCTGCGACAGGCTCAGAAAGTAACATGGGCGCAGTGGTATCTCGCGGTAAAGACAAACTGGCTTTCATGACACCAAAAGTTCAGCCATTATTCGCAGTACTGGATCCAACAACTACGCTTAGCCTTTCCCCTCGCCAGGTGGCAAACGGTGTGGTTGATGCCTATGTCCACGTTATGGAGCAGTACCTGACTTTCCCAGCCAACGCCAAGGTCCAAGACCGTTTCGCAGAAGGCCTGCTTCTTAACCTTATCGAAGAAGGCCCTAAAGCTCTTGCCACACCTGATGATATCGATGTGCGTGCCAACATCATGTGGACCGCAACCCAGGCGCTTAACGGCTTGATTGGCGTCGGGGTGCCGCAAGACTGGACCACACATATGATTGGCCATGAACTAACCGGTAACTACGGTATCGACCATGCCCGTACACTAAGCATTGTCCTGCCAGCCGTAATGAAAGAGCGCCGTGGAGACAAAGAAGGGAAATTGCTTCAGTACGCAGAACGCGTATTTGGTATTACTGAAGGCTCAAACGACGAACGTATCGACCAGGCAATTGCCCAAACTATTGCCTTCTTCAAGCAGATGGAAGTACCAACCAGCCTAAGCGATGTCAAGTTAGGTAATGCTGATATCGACACCCTAGTTGCCAGCCTTGAAAAACATGGTATGAAAGCATTGGGTGAACGCGGCAATATCACTATCAATGAAAGCCGTGCAATCCTAGAAGCTGCGCTGTAAGTTTGCTCATTAGCATGAAATAAAGAATAAGGGAGGCGAAATCGCCTCCCTTGACAGTAATAACTCTCCCAAAAGCACGGCATCAGCTTTACCGGCGGATCACCATCTGGTTTTCACTGATCACATTTTCATTAGTAATGGGCTCATCAATAATAGACTCATGAAGAGTGTTAGACGCAAGTAATGACGGTGATGATTCTTGCCCTACCATCTCTGCATTAGCCGCAAGAATAATACTGCCCCCCTTGATGAGATCGATAATTTCACGGTTTTTTTCAGGTGGCAGAGCGGGACACCCCCAGCTCCAGCCAATAATATTATTGACAGCCAGAAAGTCAGGAGAGGCATAGTTAGCGCCATGGATGACAATAAGTCGGCGACGGGCATTATCATTGATGCCTTCGGACAGCCCATCCAACCGCAGAGAGTATCCGTATTTGCCATAGTATGTTTCGGCGGTTTTAAATACACCTAGCGACGTTTGTTTGGAGTTTACCGTATTGGAAAAGCGCCTGGCATATAAACCGCCGCTTTCTACCCCATGGGTGGTGTAAGTATGATATTTCAACTTTTTGTTTGCCAAATCGACCACATAAAACCGTTTCTCATTAGAAGGCCGACGATAGTCGATAATCACAAGGTTAGGGTTCGCCCCGGTTCCTTTGTTCATATACGCCGCAACGCCCTCTTTTAGCAAGGCATAATCCATTACCCCTTGCAATGCAGCCCCCGAATAGACTTCGTTGGCCAGATCCTCAATGTGTTCTTCGATATTCCCGGCCAGAGCGAAGGAGGAAAAAAGCAAAATTGGAAGTATTTTTTTGATCATAGGCAATAACAATAAGCGAATTTTTTACGACGATCTTATCTATCTAATATTAACAGATTAATCAGTAATGACTTTTTTATCTCACCAATTCGGACAGGTTTTCATAAAAAATTACAAATACAAGCTTAAGAATAGACAAAACCCTATCAGTCAAATCACCTACACTTAAACGATGATATCGATGTATATCCCGCAATCTGTGGTGTAGGGTTGATATATGAAGTGGATAATGCTGTATACATTTCTGGTCTTTTCAAGCCCAAGTCAAGCCGAAGCTGTTGATCTAACAAAGCTTTATGAAGTCCATACTGACTTTGACTACAGCGATTTAGTCATTGAGGTGCAGGGATTTAAGGTACCGACTCTCGCGGCCTTCAAGGGCTGGGTTTTGATGAACAAGAAACAGAAAGAGATCCAAGAAGGACATCAATATTTTCTAGATCAAGGTGTTAAAGAAGGCATACCTCTACATCTGATTTTATTGCAGGGTACCGATTGGCGATTGAGTAATACCAACGTTTTCAATCTTCCTGATAAGAAAAATTGGGATAACATGGTTCGCACCTTGCTGTTCATTCAAGAGCATGTCATGCCAAAAACCGGTTTGCTGATCCCTGTCTCTGGCGACAGAAGTCAAGAATACAACCAGCATGCTGGCGGGGCACCACGCAGTTCCCACCTTGATTTTTGCGCCCTTGACCTGGTTCCGGTCCGAAATATTTCTCGCACTGAGCTCCACAAAATACTGATGAGTGTTTACAACAAAGTCGGTAGAAAAAACAACATGGGGCTAGGCCTTTACAGTGGTGTCCGCTTTCATATAGATACCTGCGGTTATAGAAGCTGGTAAATGCTGATAGTGACAATCTACTCAAAAAGGGGGATTTCTCCTACTTCCCTTCCTTGATCGGAGTGATAAAATGTTCGGGTGAAAATAGACCAAAATACATACTTATCCGTTTTAATTCACATGCTAGAGCACAGCCCATATCCTGCAGGATTAAAGTCTAAGGACGGCATTTTCGCCTTTGCAAACAAAGCTTACCGCGACTTAGTCAATGCACCGTATGATATCGAGGGCCTCACTGACCGTGATCTACCATGTGACACAGCCCAATTTGCATCTGATTTTGTACAACAAGATAGACAGGCAATAACGGAAAACAAGACAGTGGTAACCATAGATGTGCATAAGTATGCCCATGGTTTCGATGCTTATACTTTTGAAAAACGCCCCGTTATCATCAATGGGGAGCCATGGGGTATCCAATTTAGCGCGACCAATTTAAGGGAACTGGTCAACTTGGCATCTTTCGCTGAAATCATGGCGCTGAACAGTACCAATACCTCTTTCAGTACGATAAAACCTGAATGTATGCAGCTCACGACATCACAGGAAATCGTCCTGTTCTGGTTATTACGCGGCCGTCAGACCAAGCAAATCGCCCAATTGATCCACAGAACACCCAAAGCCGTTGAAAAGCAGATTTCCAACTTGATTGCACGATTTTCTGGTGTGGGTGTGACCAATCGCGCTACATTGATTGAATATGCCCGCTGTAACGGCTGGCTCTCAGTGATTCCAGAACAGCTATTCAAAACCCCAGCCTCAATCATTGTGCAGTGACGCAAACTGCTCACTTTTTCAATCTAACAAGCACAGAAAAGCCAGCATGTTTAATCTGCTGGCTTTAGATACTCATCGACTAGGCTGAAGTGAAATCAATCCCACTCTGGGCAAAATCCGGGTTTGCCAAACGATGATTTCGATTTAATCATCTAACTTGTTCTCCATAGACTGACGGACAAATGCCTGTAGCGCTGTCAACCTGGCAGCATTGCGCAATGATGGTCGGTAGAGCATATAGAGGTCGACCTCAGGTAAGGTGTAGTCTTGCAAGATGCGCACTAGCGAACCGTCGGCCAGCGCCTCGCTTACTTGAAAGGTTGGCTGCAAGGTAATACCGGCGCCTTCCAACGCCGCTGCCAGCATGGCCTGACCACTATTCATGGTAAAACGAGAGCTCACCTGTGGGGTTTTGATTTTTTGGCCATCGAAGAAGCGCCACTTAAGCGGGGCTTGAGGCAGGTTACTTTGCAGACACTGATGTTGTTCAAGCTCGTCAGGATGCTGTGGGGTACCATGTCGCTTGAGGTAATCAGGAGAGGCGCAAACGATCATGGGATAGCTGTGCAACTTGGTCGCGACGAGGTAATCATACCCCTCCAAACGCTCCCGGAAGATCACGTCGTAACCTCCTTTTTGCATATCCGGCGGTTTGTTCTCTAAAGTCAGATCAATGTCGAGCTTGGGGTATTTCTGCTGGAACCGAGCAAGAATAGGTGCCAATGCCTTGATACCAAAATTCAAACCGGTCGCGATTTTCAAGCTACCACTGGGTTCATTCATATTACGGTAGATATCTTCCTGGGCCGCCTTCAGCTCATCCAACACCACCAAACATCGCTGGTAATACAGCTCCCCCACGGCCGTCAGGTTCTGGAAGCGGGTGGATTTAGCCAACAACTTGGCACCGACAGAGGCCTCCAAGCCTCTGACATGTTTGCCCACCATCTGGGCGCTGATCCCGCGCTCCTCAGCCACCGCGGCGAAAGAGCCTAGCTCTACTGCCCGTACAAAAATCTCAATACTGGTTAAGCGATCCAACAGCTTGCTCCATGATTACCAATCATTAGATTCTATTTTAATCAACATTAGAAACCAAGAGTTTCGATTATATTCCCTTTGCGTAGATTTATCGCCAGAGCAAATAGCAATAACATGCTCCATCGTTTTTACACAATATGAGAAGAACAGTGTCGTTTGCCGTTCCCCATGAAGTTGCCTTTGGTGATCTCTATCTTCCCCCGTTGCTGGTTGCCGCCCTGCTAGGGTTGGTATTCACCTCACTGACAGTCCGCGTGTTAAATCGGCTGCGTTGGTTTCGCCATGTCGCCAGCCCTCCTTTGGTCGAGCTTTCACTGACGGTCATATACACCGTTGTTGTTGGTACCTACGTTTTTCCTTCTTAATTTCATTCGGAGCCCATTTTGTTCAAACGTTTAAGTGTCACCCTTTGCTTGGTGCTATTGGCCATCGCCGCCACTGGTTGGAAATACCAACAGTATCTACAAAACCCTTGGACCCGAGATGGCCAAATCCGCGCTCAGGTTATACAGGTGACCCCGCGTGTTACCGGGCCTATCATTCGCTTGCCTATCCGTGACAACAGCGAAGTAAAAGCAGGTGATGTACTGTTTGAAATCGACCCTCGCACCTATAAGGCTGCCCTTGCTAAGGCCAATGCCAGCCTGACCCAAGCACAAGCTGTGCTGAAAAAAGCCCAGGATGAAGCCAAACGCGGCCAGTCGCTGTCTCGCCGCCAACCTGGCTCTATCTCGCAGCTGTCTCTAAGCCAACTTAACAATGCTGTTGAATCTGCCCACGCCGGGGTCATGGTCGCCAAAGCCGCGCTAGAAGAAGCCGAGCTCAATCTCAGCTTTACCAAAGTCATCGCGCCGGTTGACGGCTTTGTTACCAATCTCACACTGAGAATGGGAAGCCAAGTGGTTGCCAACCAGCCTGTTATCGCCCTAGTTGATAAGAACAGTTTCTGGATTGAGGGTTTCTTCAAGGAGACTGACATTCATGATGTCGCGCCCGGAGAGCAAGCGGTAGTCACTTTGATGGCATATCGCGATCAGCCACTTCAAAGTAAGGTCGAGAGTATCGGCTATGGTATTGCCCACCAGGATGGCAGTACTGGTGTTTCGCTTCTGCCTAACGTCAATCCCAACTTCCAGTGGATCCGCCTCGCGCAGCGCATTCCAGTACGAATTGCGCTTGATAACGTTCCTGCTCCTATCCAACTTCGGGTCGGGGCTACCGCATCAATCATGATCAACAAATCGCACCATCAAACTGCATTGTAAGGATTTGCCATGCTCAACCCGCGTTGTATCTTGCCATTGAAAGTGGCCATCGCACTGACTACTGCCATAGTCAGTGCGCTTTGGCTAGGCTGGGAGCGTCCCTATTGGGCTGGCTTTACCGTCGTGGTCATGGCAGCCACCGAAACAGCCGGCCACTCATTGAAGAAAGGCCGACACCGCCTGATCGGCACATTGCTCGGGGTTATGGCCGCTTTCATACTGGTTGGCGGCTTTGCCCAGCAACCTTTGCCGTTGCTGCTTAGCTACAGCCTTTTTGCAGCGATATGTGTCTACCTGCAAGGTAACCCGCGAAATGGCTACATATGGACTATCTGCCTGGCAGTCTGCTCATTGGTGCTAGTTATGGGCCAGCGATTACCTGAGCTCTCCTTTTCAATGGCGGTGTTGCGGGTACAGGAAACCGTACTGGGTATTCTCTGTTTTACGTTGGTTTTCAGCCTGCTCTGGCCAAGCTCTAGTCGCTCAGTTGTTATCTCAACCCTACGTCTGTACTTTGAAAACCAAGCTAAACATCTGCAAACCACCCAAAATGAGCTGCTCGAAAATAGCACCTTAACAAAAGATCTCAACCTGGGTGATAGCCTTAGGCAATTAACACGTTTAGAAGATCTCCTCTACGTCGCCAGCTCTGACAGCTACCATGTTGCTCAGGATCACCCACACTGGCAAGCCTTGCTTGATCAGCTCAACCAGTGGGCATTGTTATGTGGCCACTTGGCCGAACTCAGCGAGCAGACTAGAGGGGAGATGACACCTGAGCAATGCGCAGAATTGGCGTCCTTACTGGAAAGGCTAAGCCTCAGGGTCGATGATGCCTTGATCATGTTGAACACATCTTCGCCAGCCCGGCAAGAAAGCGAGCTGATCATCCCAAGGGAGGTGACATTGCTTCCCCCAAGACATTCAGGGATTACTATAGAAAGCGCTCATGATCTTCATGGCACAACCCTTATGTTAAGCTCACTTCTCACGCAGATTGACCAGTTGCACTATGACATAGTGTCAACACTTGCCACGGTGACAGGAAACACCACTACGGAAGAAACAAGACAAGCTAAAGCGAAACCAACCCAAGCGCCACATCAGGCTGCCTGGGCCTTTCGGCCAGATAGCGCCATCGCGGCGTTGAAGGTCTGCCTAGTGATCTGGATCTGTATGGCCTTGTGGATTTACGTCCCGATGCCCGGTGGTGCAGTTATTGTAATGCTCGGTTCGCTGCTCAGTAGCATTGTCCTATCGCTACCGTTTGCCAACGTCAAGTCCCTGCTGTTTTCGATATTTGCATGGTCATTGTTTTTCCTTGCCCAGTATGTACTGCTGATGCCTATACTGACCGAAGTGTGGCAGCTTGCGGCGTTTTATTTCATCAATGCATTTGGGATTTGGTATCAGCTCAACCAACCCCAACAAATACTTCAACGCTTGATAGGCACTCAGTTGTTGATAATGATGACCAGCGGTGCGATGCAACTGACACCGGTCTACGATATTCAGCTTGCCCTGCTTCAGTTGTTGCTGGTTGGCATCGTCATGCTGATCGTATTTTTAGTTAACCATGCTGTTTTCTCAGGGACTCCCGAGTCGGCCTTTTTGCGCGAGATAAGACGACTTCGATTAGGGCTAAAATCCAACCTGCAACATTTCAGCCATAATCCACACAAGCGCTTCCAATTCCGGCAAGAACCGTTGCGTTCAGTAGCAAAGGCCGAACAGGCTATGGCGAGAATAAACTGGGCTGGATATCCTGAACTCGACCCTGCAAGTGTCAATGTACTGATCACCAGTGCATACAAAGCCTGCCTGCTTCTCAGAACTTTCGAGGATAGCTATCAGAACTGGCTTGATTCATCGCACCAACAAGCGCTGGAAATATATATTTCAAAGATCTTGAAATCACTGGTGACTATTTTGGAGGAACCGACTATTAGCGAGGCGCTTACTTCCCACCAGCAGCTTGATGGTTTATTGAGTGAACTCCAGAATTACCTTATCGGGCTCGATAGAGAGTCTGTATTGCAATTCACTCTCAGTGCAGATGATGTCGATGCCACCTACCGGCTACTGACTTCACTGAAACTGCTTATCGTGTCGTTCAAATCCCTGAGCTTCAATGTGCATAACAGCGAAGTCCATCATTTGCGCCTGCAGCCTTTTGCCATTTAATACCAATCTGGATAAGTGATTAACCTCAATATTTGGCAGGTAAAACGCCACCGTCCCGCTCATGAGGGGACGGTGGCGTTTTTTATAGCGTTAGACAAGCATTGCTTACTATTGGATCAAACGCACCAGCAAGGTACCCGGCTCGCGCATCGGGTCAAGATTCACACTCAGCACATAGCCACTGGTTGGAGCGTGATAGCGCTGGATTTCATCACCAAAGCTGTCATATTGCACCGCAACTAACTGGCCCATCTCTACCTGATCGCCAATTTCGACCTTCGGCAGTGCGAAACCGCCCAGTGTGGCACGAACAGTGAAGATTTTCTTGCCTTCATAACACTCATGCTGCGGCTGGCTGGTATCCCCTTCTAGCACACCTTCTGATTTGAGGATATTGATCACCCCATCGACAGAGCGGGCAATCATATCCGGCTGCAGCACCTTACCTGCACCGACTTCAACGGTAATTGACGGGATCCCGCTACGGTTCCACACCGTTTCCAATACACCATCATCACCAGGATCATCGAAGATACAATCTGGGTTCATCAATCGAGCCATTTTCACAGTTTGTGGAATACGGTAATCCGCAAATACATAAAGTGGATAGGCCGCACCACGGGTTTGGGTATGCAGGTCTATGGCGATATCCGCATTGTGAGCCAGCAAGTCATACCATATCGAGGCGATATAGCGCTGTGCTGCATCCCCTTCGGGGTTACCCGGAAAGATACGGTTCAAATTGGTCGGCGAGGCATCCGGATCGGACATAATGAAGTCACGAGTGTGCATCAACATGCCGGATACATTCACCGTTGGGACTATCACTACCGTTCCCACCACCGACTGCTCAGCAAGGTGCTGGATAATATTCTGGGCAGTGATAACGCCATTGAGCTCATCACCATGCACACCTGCGGTGATCATCACCTTAGGCGCATTGCCAGTCTGCTCGCCGCGGTACACCACAACTGGCAAATGCCAACTCTGGCCAATACCGTTTTCCTGAGGACGGAACCAAAAACGATGACAGCCCATAGGCAATTCATCGACATCCAATCGGGTGATCACCTGATGACCTTGCAAAACGTCATCGGTATATCGGGTCTTCATTTTCGCCATTTTCTCCATCCCCACTCTCCATCCGCATGGTATTGAATTTTTCATATGCAAAAAAAATGGGCAGTTGCCTGCCCATCCACTCTAATCGATCTGTTAGCGATTAGGCAAAGCCCATTACGTGTGCACTCACTACGATGACGCTGGACAGCACAAACAGCATGGCGATAAAGCGCCACACGAACTTCGCCCAGTCCCCCCAGTCGATACGACATACACCCAGGGTTGCCATCAAAGACGCAGACGTCGGTACGATAATATTGGTAAAGCCATCACCCAACTGGAATGCCAGTACCGCTACCTGACGTGTCACCCCCGCCAAATCAGCCAGTGGTGCCATCAGTGGCATCGTCAATGCTGCCTGGCCAGAGCCTGAAGTCACAAAGAAGTTAAACACTGACTGGAATACATACATCAGCCAAGCTGCCATGACTTCCGGCAGTGAGCCGATAACGTTACCTGCACTGCTCAGGATAGAGTTCAATACACTCGCTTCGGTTGCGTCACCGCCACCACCAAGGATCAACAAGATACCTTTGGCACTACCGACCAACAGCGCCGGAGCCAGCATGATGCTTGCGCCCTCTTTGAACGCATCAGCCATATCATTGACTGTCATACCGTTAAGACGGAAGACTACGCCAATCAAGCCAGCGACAAAGCCCATGGTGAAGAACTGGGAAGCGATTTCAGGAATGTACCAAGCATGGGCGACTACGCCCCAGATCACCCACACCATAGTCGCAACAACGGTGAGCATGACAAGAGTATCGCCTAGGTTCCAGCGAGAAGATGTCACAGAGGCTTCTTGGTTTTTAAAATGAACATCGCCTTTGATGCTGAATGACTTGGTCGGATCTTTCTTCACGCCATTGGCATACCACATGGTGAATGCAATACCGATGATGGTAAACATGATCCAAAGACCGATACGTACCGAGGCACCAGAAAGGACAGGCACGCCAGCAATACCCTGGGCCACTGCAACCGAAAACGGGTTCATCCATGATGCAGCAAAGCCAATTTGGGTCGCGACGTACGTCACCATCACCGTTGTGATGCCGTCGTAGCCAATCCTGACCATCAGCGGGGCAATGATAATGGCAAATGCCACCGCCTCTTCACCCATACCAAATACAGCACCGCCCAGTGAAAACAGGGAAAACAGCACAGGAATAAACAGGGATTCGCTGCCTTTAGTACGGTCAATAAGACGAAGAATGCCGTTATCAATAGTGCCTGTGCGCATCACGATGCCAAACGCACCGCCGATCACCAGCATGAACATGATAACGCCGATGGCCGAGCCCCATTTCGAGCCGGATACCAAACCTTCGAACACGAAGTTCATCAGGCCAATGCCGCCACCACTGGCGAACAAACCTACACTGTTGTATACCAACTCGCCCTGCTCATCCGTCGCATAGGCGAAAGACTCAGGATCAAGCACAGTACGGGTCTTTTCTGCCCCGTCGGCAATGTAAGAAATATCTTGGGTTTCAAACATACCTGCAGGTACGACATAGGTGATTGCCGTCGCCAACAGGCCAATAAAGAAGATCAATACCAGGGTGTCTGGCATTTTCCAGGTTTTATTTTGGACAACGTCCGATGTTGTATCGCTCATTATAATTCTTCATCTACAGCTTAAAAATGAAGCATAAAATATCGATAATTTTGCATACAATGTCAATCATATTTTGCAAAATTGATAGATACGCACATTTATCACCATTATGAATGCTTTTATTTGCTCACGGTGGCAACCAAAAAGACAAAGCGCGCCACAATTGGCGCGCTTTTATATTAATTTTCAATGTAATGAAAATAGATGATTACTTTTTGCTGTTAAACTGCATTACCAGCATTTCTGTTGGCTTAACAATAGCCACAATCGCCTCATCGTATATTTTCGCGGCATCATTCAACTTAACTAGGTATTCATTTTGCTCTTGCTTGCTAAGTGACTGGTTGCTCTCCAGCTTGGCAATCAGAGCCTGACCCATCTGAGCCACTTCGATGGTTTTCTCTGCAATGACTACACTGTCCACCGAGCCAACATTAGCCGCAAGAATTGGCTTGGCGTTTTGTGCCGCATCCAACACCTTCGCGTAATGCGCTTTTAGTTCATCCAGCACTTCTTTTCTATCTGCAGCATACTCGCTAACCAGTTTTTCCATCGCATATACTGCATGGCTCTCAACCGGCAGTGCATCGACAAAACGGTTCAGGCGCTCATACTGGTTATATAGGTCACCATGGTTCGAGGTCTGAATCCACTTCTCCCAGTTACGTGCATAGTACTGTGCAGGCTCGGTGTACTCAGCCAGTGCCACCAGCGGCTGGACATCGTTGCCGTTTGCCAGACGCTTGTACATCATCATGGCTTTGTTGTGGTGCTGCAGACCAAGCGAGATTTCTGACCAGTTGTCGATAGCCGCCATACGCTGGTACATACTGTCTTCATCAGTCAGCTCAGCTGGTGACCAAAAACGCTCAGCAATGGCATAGCTGCGAGGCCATAGGCGGTTTTCAACCGTCATAGAGTCATAGTTTTCTGCCCAAGCCGTAATTTCACCACCGAGGATCAGTTTCTGCTGCTCCTCAGTCAGTTCTGCTGGGTAGCCGCCATTTGGCTCAGGGATCACAGAACCTTCAATCTCAGTACCGGCAATCAGCTTACCTGTGGTCGGCCAGCGCACATTACCAATCAACTGGTAGCTATTTTCCGCAAACTCTGTACCTTCGAAAGCAAGGTTGAATTCAGTGTAAGACATGAAGTTGTCAAAGTGGCCGCGGAATACTTTGCCCGGCACGTACTCAAGGATGTATACCTCTTCACGCGACTTGCCGTTGTAGTCGGTAAAGGCACGGAAGTTACCTTCTTTGTCTTCAATAATGGTGATCAAGCCTTTACGCGGGCCGCCCTTAGTACGTGGCTTCTCCCACTCGTATGTCGCAAATTTCTCGCCGCTATGTAACTTGTCATCAACCGTAATACCTGTTGGCATTGGGTCGTTGCGGTAGTGGTAGCTGGTTGGTTGCGGCTGATCGAGGTAGTAACCCGTTGATAGGATACCTTGGTAGCCTTCCTGTGCTGCACGGCCAATACTGTCATGGCCACGCCAGCTTTGGATCACTATCGAAGTCGGTAGATCTTTATGCCAGATTTCATCCCAGCCAATCATCTTCTTGCCGCGCTCATCAAGCATCTTCTCAACACGGCTGTTGAGGTAAGATTGCAGGCCGTGGTTACCGTCTAGGCCCTTCTCTTTGATATAGGCTTGAATATCTTCGTTTTCTGTCCACTGGGAGTAATTTGGCTCATCACCACCAATGTGGAAATACTCATCCGGAAATAGCTCAACCACCTCATCGAACACTTTACCCAAGAAGGTATAAAGGTCAGGGTTCGTTGGATCCATCAGTGGAACAAATACCCCCCACTCACGCTGGTGCGGATAGCTTTGGCCTTCGCCGCCAGACATCAACTCTGGATAAGCATGAGCAACCGCCGAGGCGTGGCCCGGCAATGAGATCTCAGGGATCACGCGGATACCAAGATTACGGGCATACTCAACCACACCACGGATTTCGTCTTTGGTGTAGTAGTCGCCGTCTGACGTCATCTGCCATAGTTTCGGGTAGCTATCCAGCTGAATACGGATTGCTTGGTCATCCCAGATATGCCAATGGAAAATATTCATCTTCGCCGAGGCCATCGCATCGAGCTGACGCTTGATCACATCGATTTCAACAAAGTGGCGCGAGGTATCGTATGACACACCACGCCATGGGAAGCGCGGTGTATCTTCGATGGTAACTTCAGGTACGAAATAACCGTTAGCGTCGGTTTCAACCAACTGAAGCAGTGTTTCAATACCACGAATCGCACCATATGGGCGTTCGGAGGCCAGTACAATCTTGCCGTTCTTGGCTGTCAGCGTGTATGACTCGTCAGCTTCAACAGTCTGTACAGCCGTTTTCGGTGCCTGGTCGATATCGATCACCAGTGTCGCTTTATCTTCGCTATCCACATACGGGTTAAGCATCGGTATACCGGTCTGGCGCTCAAGGCGTTTTAGCAAACGCTTGGCGGTGAAGGCGACACGCTCAGACTGATAGCCTTTAATGAATACCTTGAAATCACCATCAATCTCGACCTTGCCTTCTCGAAGCTCCACAGAGTGCGGATATGGCATTAAATTCAAATCGGTATTCGGGGCGGCAGCATTCACTGCTGGCGACAACATGGCTCCGGCTACCAAAGCAGACAAGATCGTTTTTTTCATGATCATTCCTCAGACATACTCATCATTTTTTATCGGGGCAGATATCCAGCATGGATTTGGGGTAGAACTGGATACCACTCTCACTCGCCCCTTGTGGGTTGCCGAAATATTAAATTCGCCATGCGAATTAAACAGTGAGAAAAACCACAAATCCCTTCTGCTTGTTTGATAGTTTCACACATAAAACAGGTTTTGATAGCAATACAGCCCCATAAATCAACCGCTTAATGCATGTTAGAAACAAAGACAAAGGCAGGTCTTTTTTGTAATTAATTTCATAAACTTATACCTTTATTCCATTTTCGAACAGGTAACAAATTATGAATTTAAGCCTTGTTACTGAGCTCAGGGTTTAGCTGATTGACACACATCAAGCTAACTTTGAAATGTCACGTCAACATCATCAAAGGATGTCGAGTTGATCACAAAAATTGATTACTATGCGGGTTCTATAATTTTTCGCTGATTGGACGAATCAATGTATAAACTGGTTGCCCTTGATATGGACGGCACACTGCTTAACTCGCAGAAGGCCATTTCTCCTCGAACTAAACAAGCTATTCAAGCCGCACGCGATAACGGCGTACAAGTAGTGCTAGCTTCAGGTCGCCCGCTAGAAGGTATGACCAAATACCTCGATGAACTGGGTATGACTGGCGAAAATGATTATGTCCTTAGCTACAACGCCTCCTTGGTGCAGCGCGTTGAAAGCAAAACGGTGATCCGCAAGCAAATCATGACCGGCCGTGATGCCAAAAACATTGCTAGCCTTGCCAGTGACTTCGGTACTTTCATTCATGCTTTCACCCCAGAGCGTGGCCTGATCACCCCAGAGAACAACCCATACACCGAGCATGAGTCGGTGATCAATGGCGTGCCAACTACTGTGCTTGATTTTGCCGAACTTGCTGATGACGAAGAAGTAATCAAGGTGATGATGGTTGCCGATCCTGAGGTGCTTACTGCAGCAATTAACCAACTGCCAGAGAGCCTATACACTCAGTACACTGTGGTGCAAAGTGCCCCATTCTTCCTTGAACTGATGAACCCGAACAGCAACAAAGGCACTGGCGTTGCCATGCTTGCCGAGCACTTGGGCCTGGACGCTAGCGAAGTGATTTGTATGGGTGATGCCGGCAACGATCACCACATGATCAAATATGCCGGCCTGGGCGTTGCAATGGGCAATGCTACCGACGATATCAAAGCGATTGCCAACCACGTCACCGACACCAACGACAACGACGGTGTAGCGAAAGTGATTGAAGAGTTTGTGCTAAGCAAGTAATCAATAAAAAAGCGAAGGTTTAACCTTCGCTTTTTTTTGACTTAATGATCCGGTCTCGCTCATTGGTAGCACGGGTACGGATTTCATGCATCACATAGGTTTGCTGATCACGCGTCCAAGCCTGGCCTGAATCAGGGTCGAACTCGCGTGGCATATCTAGCCCATGTGGTAAATACGCATCAATACCAGCACCTCGTGCGGTATCAACCGTTCGCAAGCTGTGCTCATAAAAGGCAACCACAGCGGTTTTACCCAAATTTGCCACACCACCTGCCTTTGATACTGCTTTCTCCGCAACACCTAAGGTACAAAGGTATTTCATGGTTCCTTTGCCTGAAAAACGCGGATAAATACCATGAAGAACTTGGGCAGGAATCCGGTTACCGATAGCTTCGGCGACCTCCCATTGTGCGTAAACAGGTACGCCGGTACGGCGATATAAAGACACTACCGTATCTGCGATAGCCTCGTTCATTGGACCAGGATGCTGATTGCCGTTTGGGGCAACCCTATTGCCAAACGCAAAGGCGAGAATACTTTCTACCTGTTCTACCGGGATACTCTCTGCCTGCCAATTCAGCAAAGAATCCATAATAAACTGTGCAGTTTGACCGGCAACATCCTTATTGTTCAACTGCTTGTTAAGCCTATCGGCAATTGCCTGCTGCAACTGCTCATCACTCAGCGACTCGATAGGATCGAAGGTCGGCTGATACATCATCGCTGCCATAACCACATCAACTCAATAGAAAAATAAAAAAGAGCCCAGCGACGTTATTGCTGCGAAATAGCGGAAGTAACAGGTATAACGGCGATAAGCTAGTACACATCTGGCTACAGCCTAACTGCTTATCTTTACAGCGGGATGTAACAAGAAAAGTCATCCCGTCCGGTGGGATGGTTTTATACCCAAGCTATTTCAAGATGCAGGTTCAGCGAGAATTTATAAGCTTATAGACAAGGCATTGTTTTGAAGATCTAGTGGCTCTAAATCAAGAAACAATAACGCGGTATAGAAGCTTAGAAAACTCGCCCTTCGGGAGGGTGTCAGCCCATTCACTCCTTCGTTGAAGCTTTTTGAAAGGGGCTGCCATTCCTGCAAACCTTCGCCTTACATTGAATGCGCTGACAACCCTCTGAATCCTGCACCTTGAGGTAACTTGGGTATAGTACTCACAGCTTAGTAATTGCGAATCCTTTTTGGATGCTAATCCAAATTCTGTCTTAAATCTGATACAAGTTTATTGGTACACAAGCACTTGAAGTACAGGTTAGTGTATATCGTGTCGCTAAAACTGCGTAGAGAATTTCAGTGAAATGAAATCGCCGTCTGGCCGGTTTGCAACTTCCAGCTCATTGATCCATTTTAATTCCGCCCTAACCCGCCTTCCTGACCATTTCGACTGATAACTGACAACTGGCCCGAGCCCAACAGACTTGCCTCTGAACCCTCCCTCCACAGCTCCGCTGCCTGAATCATCACTGATCTGTTGGTACCAGTAACCTGACAAACCAATCCCTGTGAATCCCCACAGCAGCGGCACGTATTGGATCACCGTGGAATCAACATACAGTTGGGTACCTGTCTGGTAATCGGTATCATCATTTTTCGTATTCCAATCAATACCACCTGACAGAGTAAATTCTTGCCCGGTCACAGGTTCGATATACTGCAGCCAAGCAACAGGCGAAAAGGTCCAATAGTTTTTACCGACATTGGCCAGCTTCCCAACGTCAAAACTGCCCGTTGGAGAGTAGATATTAAAATGCAGCTCAGATTGCCAGTATTCTGATATTGGGTAAGACAATATTAAGGGTGTGATCATTATATCTCCAACACCGCTATCCTTATCGCTTTGACGACTCCCGGAATCCAGCTTGGTTGGGCTGGCAGACACGTCGATTGAACGATAGGGCAGCGAAATGGCCATTGCATATTGCCAGCCTCCCTTCAATTCAACACCTGGATTCCAGAAAACATTCAGTGAGTAAGATTGATCATTAACATTAACATCGGCCACCGCCAAACCTGCCACGGGAACAGTTAACCCAGCATCGGTCTTACCTTCATACTCATTCAAATCGACAAAAATGTTTACTGATTTACTTGGCGGGATTTTATTTATCCTTGAGCACAGACTTCCAGGCTGATAGTGACCACTTGCACCTTCCTCGGCCAATACTTGGTAAGAACCCCCTATTGATGCCAATCCAGTTATTGATAACAAGGCTGCGTTAAGCACACAAAAACAATTGGCCAAATTGGCATGCATAAATTAATTCCTCAATCTCCCAATAAATTGAAATATAGATTGCTAGAACGGCTCTGACAGCAACTTCATAAAAAAAGAATTGCAAGTTAAGGAATATTCACGGATTAATAACTTATCAAATTAGAAAGGATGCAATATGAACGGGTTTATCATTTCCAGCTGGAACTTTTCATCCGGGGCAGCAAAGCAAAATTCACCAGAAGCAACAAAGCTCCTTGCAGATAATTGGTATCACTGCCAGCGTGATGTCCCTGAACTGAGAGGCTGGCTGGAAGATAACCAGATCCCCGAGTCAATTGTAGATTCTCTTCTCGCCGATGATACTCGGCCACGATTTGAAATGTACAATGATGATTGCTTTCTCATTATTTTACGCGGTATCAATCTCAACGAAGGCTCGGATCCCGATGATATGTTAAGCCTGCGCATACTTTGGTTTAAGGGCGCACTCATCTCTACCCGTAAAGTCCCCTCAAAAGCCGTTGCCAGCATAGTAAAGCGCTTAGAGCAAGGCGCTGGGCCACTTAGTTTACCCGACCTGCTTCAAGCCATGGCGAACAGCGTAAACGGTATTATCTCTGAGTTTTTATCCCCGGTTGAAGACACACTCAACCTAATGGACGACACTGCCTACGAAGACAGGAAATCACTAAACTCAATACATTCTCGCCTATTACGACTTCGTCGGTACCTCAAACCTCAGCGTTATGTATTGGAAGATTTGCTACATGCAGATATCCCCGTGCTAAGCGGACATAAAAACCATTTCAAGAACTGTCTGGATACCATCGTGAGAATGAACGAGTCCATTGAGTTCTATATCGACCAGGTCAATCTCTACCTCGCCAACGTCAGCCAGCAGCAAGCGGAAAGAATGAACAAAAATACCTATTTATTTTCTGTCATTGCTGGCATATTCCTGCCCGCAAGCTTTTTCACTGGTTTGCTAGGTGTCAACATCGGAGGGATCCCCGGGATTGAAAACCCTATGGCATTCACTCTGTTTTGTTTCGGGCTTATCGTCACCGTGGCAATTGAAGTCATTGTGCTCAAAAAACTGAGGTTCATTTAGTGATAGATTTTTTTCTTTCTAACCTGTTAATAAAGCAAATAGCATTAGGTATTTTACTCGTTGCCGGCTATATCATCTTTAAGCATATCGGCCGAAAATGGATTGAGAATTTAGCAAAAAACAAACGCGTTTCTCTTCAGCGAACCCAGTTTGTAGTGAAGTCTTTTACCGCCATCTCTTTTGTGCTTTTTGTGGCGATATTTACAATTACACTCGATCTTGGCTTTGGTGACATATCGCTGTTTTTGTCCTCGATCTTTGCGGTACTGGGTGTTGCCTTGTTTGCGCAATGGTCTATCTTGAGCAACCTTACGGCCAGTATTCTGATTTTTTTCGTTTTCCCTTACCGTATCGGCGACAAGATCAAGGTAGCAGACAAAGATGAAGATATCAGCGGCATCATTATCGATATCACCATGTTCCACGTCATTCTTCGCCATGACAACGGCAATATCATCACCTACCCCAACAACCTGATCCTTCAAAAAGGGGTCACTAAGTTAGTAGCCACAAAAGAAAAAATAGCCCCACTCAACGATTCCAGCGAAACAAAAAGCTAACGCCATTCGCTCTATAAACCCCATAAACCAGAACTTGGCCTATGGGGTTAACAACGCTATCGGCAATCAGTTGGAGCAGATTTAGAAGTTCGCCAAGAAGTACGGGATCATCAATGCATTAACCAAGTCGATGAAGAACGCACATACCAGCGGTACGATGATAAAGGCTAAGTGCGAGTTACCGTAACGCTGTGAAACGGCAGACATGTTTGCCATCGCTGTCGGTGTGGAACCAAGCGAAATACCGCCAAAGCCAGAGCAAATCACCGCCGCGTCGTAGTTTTTCCCCATCGCCGGGAATACGATAAAGATATTGATCAAAACGGCCACAACAAACTGCGCGGTGAGGATGGCGAAAATCGGACCGGCCAAATCAATCAACGTCCACAACTGCATGCTCATCAGTGACATCGCCAAGAAAGTCCCCAAGGCAATATCGGCAATCAGTGCTACTGCAGGTTTTCTTGCCGGCCAACGGGTACCGGTGATCCGGCGGAAGCCGATATTATGGACAATATTGGTCATGACAATACCGGCAAACAGACAGGTGACAAACAGCGGTAACTGCAAGCCCATTTCAGCAATCGACTCATTGAGTATGTAACCGAGAATGACACAGATATGAATAGATAAAATCGCATCAAGGAAATCGAAACCAGTAATTTGGCCATTCGTTTGATCATCCGCGACCCCGACATCCAGCGCTTCTTTTTTCTCCGGCTTCAAGTCGTAGCGGGTGATCAAATACTTGGCGATAGGACCGCCCATCAAACTGGCCAAAATCAACCCAAAGGTGGCACAAGCTACCCCTATCTCCATCGCATTGGAGATGCCGTAACCTTCAGAAATGCGCGGTGCCCACGCAATCGCCGTACCATGGCCACCAATAAGTGAAACACTGCCCCCCAGCATACCCACCGGGCTATCGAGGCCAAAGGCTTTGGCCACACCAATCCCGGTAAAGTTCTGCACCACCATATAGCCAATGGTGATAGCGAGAAGGATAACTAGCGGCAAACCGCCCTTGAGCAAGTCCTTCAGACTGGCATTAATACCGATGGTGGTGAAGAAATACACCAAGAGCACATCACGGGCGACCAAATCAAATTCAATAGCAATATCAGACACGCTGTAAACAATCGCGATGATCACCGAAAACAAGATACCACCGGTGACCGGCTCGGGGATGCTGAACTCTTTGAGCAGCCTGAATACATTGTTGAGCTGGCGGCCCACAAACAACACCAGTATCCCGATGGTGACAGCAAAAAAGGAATCAAACCTCAAAATACCATTGACCCAATCCATTTCCATGTTGTTATACCCTTATCGTTCCGATAACTTTCATTAACCCTAGCAAAACTGTATTAAAAATAGCCGTATCAAGGTCAATAAACGCTGACTGGCACACAAGAATCAGTGTTCTGAATTTCGAGACAAAGCCAGTAACAAAAAGCCAGCGATAATTATCGCTGGCTTAATCAATTAATTAAGTCTGCCAGAGGGTTAAAGCAGCGACTCGATGCCATACTCTTTGCCGTAGTGCTCGACCACAAAATCGATATCTTTATCACCGCGGCCAGAGAGGTTAATCAAGATAGACCCGGTTTCACCCTGTTTGGCGATTTTCAAGGCATAGGCCAAGGCGTGGGCCGATTCGATAGCTGGGATAATTCCTTCGCAACGCGATAGTTCGAAGAAAGCGTCTATCGCTTCCTGATCATCCGCGGTACCGTAGTTAACCCGGCCAATATCTTTAAGGTAACTATGTTGCGGCCCAACCGACGGATAATCCAAGCCACTAGCAACCGAGTAGACTTCCTGCGGTTCGCCCTTCTCGTCTTTTAGCATGTAAGACTTAAAGCCATGCATGATGCCCGGCTCACCCAGTGACAAAGTCGCGGCATGCTCACCGACTTCATCCATAGAGCGGCCTGCTGGTTCCACGCCGTGAATAACCACATCCTGATCGTCCAAGAACGCAGTAAACAGCCCCATTGCATTTGAGCCACCGCCGACACAAGCCACGAGGTTGTTGGGCAGGTTCCCGGTCATCTCCTTGAACTGAACGCGGGCTTCGTTGCCGATGATCGACTGGAAATCACGCACCATCATAGGGAATGGGTGTGGGCCAACCACCGAGCCGATGGCATATAGTTGGTTAATAGGATCTTTGAGGTAAGCTTCAAAGGCAGCATCTACCGCTTCCTTGAGTGTTTTTCGGCCATGGGTTGCCGGGATCACGTTGGCACCAAGAATACGCATCCGAACGACGTTCGGGTGCTCCTTGGCGATATCCACTTCACCCATGTAGATATCACACTCCAAGCCAACCAGTGCCGCTGCGGTTGCCAGTGCCACGCCGTGCTGGCCTGCCCCGGTTTCTGCAATCAGCTTCTTCTTGCCCATCTTTTTAGCTACCAGGGCTTCACCCAAGCAGTGGTTGATCTTGTGGGCACCGGTATGGTTGAGATCTTCACGCTTTAGGTAAATCGGCGCACCATATTTGGCCGATAAGTTCTCGGCATGGAAAATAGGGCTAGGACGCCCGACAAAATGCTTGTAAAGGCGTGCAAGTTCATCTTGGAAAGCGGGATCCTTGCGGCACTCATCATAGGCTGCCGTGATCTCCTCCATCACTTTTTGCAGCTCTTCGGGAATAAAGCTGCCGCCATATTCACCAAAATAACCTTGAGCATTAGGTAAAGCGTGATCAAACGAGTTCTTCATGGCTTCCTTGTCCTATTCAATGAGTACACTCCGTCATAATAAAGTGTTATATGCCATGGTTGAATAGTGACAAGATAAGTATTTGGAATAAGTGTGATCTTGAAGATTCTTTTTCGTTAACGAGCATTAGAAATGACGAAATATCTAATGCCGTTAAATTGAATACCCCTAGATTACAAAATGCTCTTCAACATCTTAATATTCTGCTTTTTTAAATTTTCATCAAGGGCATCATTTTGTTCAATGGCATAGTAGCTCTCCAAACGTTGGATATTTTGCTTTAATGTACTTTGAGCGGTTTTCACATCGCCACGACTTTTGGCTTTAATTTTTTCCGACAGCTCGATTAAAGTACGGTTATCACCCGAATTTGCCGCCATAAACCGCATTTGATCACCACTAAAAATCGCTTTATTAAGCAGAACCTGGGTGGTAGTCAGGTAGATATCATCAAGCTTGTTACTGTGTGCCAGATAAGGCTCGATAAGGGATTTATCTTGCGTCCAAATGGCATACTGAGCAGCACTCATTCCTGCTGCATCCTTGCTGTTGGGATCAACACCATGTTCAAGCAGCAACTCAATAAGATCAGGCCGCCTTGTGAAAGTAGCAATATGCAGTAAATTCCAGTTCCCAACAGTGAATGACGTTCTATTGCTATATTCTTTGTTGAGCTTCAATCGATTTGCTTCAGGCTTTTCTGCCATAGAAACAGAAAACATAAATGGCGCTTCAAGTGCGTTTGGCTGGTTGATAATACTGATAAAATAATCAGAATCGCTGTAATTAGAGCTATGGGCAAACTGCTGGGGATGGCTCTGTGTTTTAACGTCGTCAACATTTATCCCCTGGCTCTGATAAGCTTCGAGAATATATTTCACCTGCTTCTGCGTCGGTGCCTCGCTAAACAAGTAGAGAGCTAAAGGAGGCAGATTGAATGTGACAGCGAGACCCTCAACCCAGATCCCGTTTTCTCCCAGTGACGGCTCAGTAGGATCAAAACCTTCCTGAAGCATCCAGGCTAAAGCCGGTTTATCGACACCATCTATCTCCAAATACCGGGTAGATTGAACAGCTTTGGAGAAGCCTTCGTAATTAAGGTAAAACTGTTTTTTATTCAATTCTTCTCTGACAGAGAGCTGTAACCTATTGTCCAGGCTATCCTCGATAACGGATTCGAGTTCACTGACTTCATCAATATAGTCTGAAACGACCTCCTCCCCGACTGTCACTTGAGTCCACATTGTGCAGTTTTGGGCATCAAGCCAGCGTTCGTTAACGATGACCTCAGGCAAGGTATATTCAGAAACCTGTGATGTTATTTTTTTCGCGTCAGTGATCAACTGCTTGTCTTGGAATGTTTTATTCATCAGCAATTCATTGACAACGTGAGACTCTATCAGAGTTGTAATCGCTAAGATCGCTTGCTGCTCTGAGGCTTGGCGTAGGTCAAAAATAGAGCTATGCAAAGAAGCGTCATACTGTACAACGCCTGCTGCCACAATCTCACTCTGACTATGGCCAAAAGTGCTAACCCAGCTCGGCCTTTCTGAGCTAGCGTCAAATGGGCACACTTCAGCCAATGTTACCGCTGGTACAAATAACAGTGCTAGCGCCATTGTTGAGCCAGTTCTCATGAAATTACTGAATGACTTCACTCGTTAGATCCCCATTTACAAATGTTGTTATTTTGGTTTTTAGTACACTTCTATTGTTCTCTTTAACCGTAACGTACGTCGAAGTACGCTTTGTTATCGGAGCCATGCGCTTTATTTGCTTCGCTATTTTTTCTTTTTGCTTTTGTGGGACATGACTTCCGAACGCGTGAAGCCTTTCTAGCGAAAATGGCAAGGCATAAGCGGTTGAGCTGTTGATATTTTGGTTAAGGTGACCTTTAAAATAGGCAATTTTAAAGGCGATATAGCCATTGGTCTTCATTTGAGCATGTTGCTTAAGTAGTTCATCGGCAAAATCAAAGTTATCCATTTCTATTGCCAGTGCCAAAGCGGTATAACCATGTTTTGACGTTTTATCTAAATCTACACCGAGGGCTTTGAGTGGCTCTATCAGGTCAACCCGATGTTCAAGCACTAAAACGTGCATTAACCCAAACTCTTCCTCTTCTTTAGCAGAGACAAAGTTATACAACATGGGTGTCTTCACTTTGTAATCAAGCATTACTTCTACAAAGGGGTTACCCTCACTTTCATTTGGACGAGCTGTCGGCACGATAGAGCTGGCCATAGCAGGTTGAGGGTTTAGGAAGTTATATTGTGCCTTTTCAGCAAACGGAATAACCTTATTATATTGCTTACCTATTGTGACAACAGCTTGGTTCAAGTCGACACCGTAAGATTTCAGTTTGCCAAGCGCATAACTGATTTTCTCCGTCGAAGAGGCGGAGACAATCACGCTCATTGGTACGTTTAGTGCCGTCACTCCGTTGTAGAACAGTTTGTTGGAATAACGTATTTTAAAGGCCTGATTTTGCTGCTCTTCGAGCCAGTCGAAACCACTTTGCTGATATAAATCTGCAATATTGTATTCATTGCCACGATAGATGGCCGTACTGTTATTGAGTAATGCCTTGGTCGCGTCAGCCGTTGTTGGCGAAAAGCCGTTATCCGATAAGATCTGCTCAATATCTCGCTTGGTTAACTCATCAATGCGCTTAGTCAGCCGTTGCTCCACTTGATTGACGTAGGACTTAACCGCAAAGTCAGCACCTTGCTTGCTGACTTTTACGCGATACCACAACAGGCAGTTATCCGTATCAAGCCACCGCGCATCATCAATAACGGCTGACAAAGCAGTCTGACTCACAAGCTCTGATTTCTGCTTAACTTCCTTTCGAACCTCTGCCGCGGACTTGCCACTTTTTTGGCTTTCAATGGTTCGCTTGGTACTCACTTTGATGGAACTGCGAATAGAGCGGGACAAGTTTTCAATTGCATCATTACGAGCTTGGTTAATTAGCTCATTAATAAGCAGGTAACCATTAGCTGTTTTTCCACTTGCCCCACCGACCGCATAATAATAATCGTTGTCACGAATATCTTTACTTACCCAGTCGGGTGCGTCCGTCTTGGGTAGAAATTGGCACACTGCATTGTTGTTTGCATAGGCTTTGGAGCCAAACATCAATGCTCCACCCAAGACTATATAAAGCACTCTCATCGTCATTCCTTTAGCGTCAATCCGTGACTAGTTCATACTCGAGTTTGGTTAAGATAGCGGGTACTAAATCAGTCAGGCCAACAGCACTGTAGCCATAAAAGTTAGGCTTGATTTGCTGACGTAAACTCACAAGCGCCGAGCTGGTATCTTCTTCCATCATTAACTTATCGTTAAAGGTCGCAAGCAACTGAAGCTGGCTTTTAGTCAGGCTCGACAGATATTCACTGTATCCACCGACCGAGTTATAAAGCAGCTCGTAGCGCCCCCCTTGTGCTTCTTCGATATAGTAATTCCCACTGCGAGCAATGTTGGACACGGCATCGATTGGCAGGGAAGAATCTGCAAAGGTTGTTTCCAGATAGGTCTCATTACCTGCGTGATACTTTATCTCAGGAACAAAGCCTGGCTTTGGGAAGACCAAGAAGGCATCAATGGTGCCATTGGAGGTAATGGCAGAAAGGATGAACTTACTGTCCTTGTAATACTTGATCTCCACCTCGCCATCGGAGTACTTGGTGTAGACCGGAGAGCCGAATGTCTCCTCCAAAATACCGCTGGATGCCCGTATATAAATTTTCGCTAGACGCTCATTCGAGGGCGCATCCGAGAAGTTGGATACCACTAAGTCCCACCCTTTATTGGTCATGTCAATCGCATCATTGAACTGCCCGGCAGCAATGATAAGCGCCACAATGGCGAGAATAGGGTTGGGGGTTTTCTCCCTCAGTTTTTCGAGAATGTCTTGCTCCCCCTGCTCAGAGACAGAGGGGGTTTCTAAATCGACTTCAGCTGTTTGCTCTCTCATGTCACACCTTTACTCAGCAACAATTTGAGGCAAGCGAGCAACAACGCGGGTACATAGGAACTCATCAATATCTTTTTCTACCGATACTGACTCGGATACCCAAGTGTATTTCATCAACTGATTGGCAAGCTGTTTGGATGTCGACTTAGCCGTTATCGACGTGGTTATAATCTTCTCTTTGCGATCTGCCGTTTTTATTTTTTTCGTATCTGAGTTACTGTTCCTCTCAAGCTCTTTTTGCACCATGGCTTCCAACGAAGCAGCCAATGATGCACGAGCTTCCATCGCAGAGATATCCATATCCAGGGTGATATCCCCCATGCTCTCAACACAAGATACACCGGCGATCAGCCCCTCATCCAAATCTGCTTGCGGATTCATTTTCCATTCTGGAAATTCTGTAGCTGCAGAAACTTGGAACGCCATTGCTGTCATGGCGGTTAGCAGTAATGTCTTTTTCATGTTTTATCCCTAAATCATATTCTTTTCGTAGTTCAGCTCTGCACTGTGTACTTTCTTCAAGTAGTTACGGGTTTCAGCAGCCGCGTGTTTGGCTTGAATCGTCTTGAAGACTTTTTCTGGCGGAAGCTGGTTGATGTTGTTGATTGCAACCGAACGTTTGCCACCAAACATGTGGTAGATAGGCCCCATCCCACCGTTGTAAGCGGCAATAACGCAATATTTAAGGCTCTCTTCATTCTCGATCCCTTTGAAATACCGAGAGCGAAGCAGGTGAATATAAGCGGTGCCCACTTCAATGTTCTTTTCAGGATCGAAGAGATATTCGCGGTTGAGCAATTGCTTCTCACCGAACAGAAAGTTGGTTGCGTCAAGGCCTGCCGAGCTGGGGACAATCTGCATTAAGCCAAAGGCAGGAATGCGGGAGACCGCAGTTGGGTCAAAGGCACTTTCTGTCTTGATGATAGACAGCACAAATTCAGGCTCTAGGTGGTATTTCTCTGAATACGTCTCGACAGTATCAAAGAAGCGCTTCTCTTTACGGTTTAGCCATGTTGGCGGAAAACGTATTTCAGCCTCTACGACTTTATTCCCCTTGCTGTCTACAGATTCTGTGACCACCACATTTTCCAAGGCTTTTTCTAGCTCTTGTACCTGCGTTTCTTTGTCTTGGGCTACTGGCAGTAACGGGGCTTCACTCAACGCTTCGACTTTTGTTTCTTCTATCAACGCTGAGGTGTAAACATCGGCCTGCTGTGCTTCACCAATGGTTAGCTCTGACGTGGCAAGAATTTCTTCTTTGAGCTCTTCAACTGTTGTTGTATCACCGGCGATCGTGGTGACTTTGATAACATTTTTTTCAAAGTTAACTTCGCGTTTTAGCTCAAGTGACGGGCTATAACTCACCCAGGAATATTGATCGCTGAAGTTAGGCTCGTCCCACTTTTTATCAACTTTACTTTTGAAGTCATCAAAGGTTTTTTGTGCTTTAGCCAAGTACGCATCGAACTCGCAATTCTTTTGCACCTTATAAAGATCATACTGCGCTTCGCTACATAACTTATACTTTTCGAACTCGTCCTTTGCTTCAAAAGGTTGGCTGATAAAATGGCTCACGCTAGGACATTGAGCGGTATCGATCTTAAGTTCACAGACCTGCTGAAGGGTGTCTGCATGACTAAATGAACTGAATACCAATAACGCCAGTGGTGACAAACGCCAGAAAGTGTTTTTCATTTAATATCCTTTGCTTCATTCGGTTAGCTTTTGCTAATCGACAGCCTCTCCATGACAAACTCACAGTGGTCAAGGTACTTGAGTATCAAGCCAAATCCTGGGGTATCCGTTGAAAGGCGTGATTCGTCAAGTTTCTCAAACCGGGAGGTATCGATTCTTTGCGGGCATAGCAAGGCAACATTGGTATCGTAGGTCTCTCGCCCTTGGTTCAACAGCGCTTCAATACCGTCGTAAAATTTCTTATCGGGAAACTCGATATGGTCGCTTTCCGTAACCCTTTTATTCTCGATAAGAACACCGGTACTGCCATCTTCATAGACCTGGAACAAGGATAAATACCCCGATTGCTCGGCAGTTAGCTTAATAAAATAATAATCACCAGCCTTAAGACGTGTATTGGTTGACTCAATGTGCAACACCTTGGATGGATGATTAAAAAACAAGTGATTGTACTGGGCTTCGGGCAGCACGAGGTGACCCGCACTATTGGTTAATTGCCACCCTCCGGCAAAGCGTTCAATATCAATATTTGGCAAACATTGATGCTGCTGTACCCAGTTCTGAAGCATTGCTGCCTGCGACCAATACGGATGCAAGGTTGAGCGGCATGTCGATTGCTCTAGCCATTGAGAGAGCTTTTGGGCAAATGAGGTTGGGTCGTATTGCACTTCAAGATAAAACAGCCCGTCCTGCTCTTCGCTTTTACTCACCGTAACATTATTGCGAAACACGACATCGGATATGGCACGCTTTGACGACGACGCCGATTTGCTGAGCTGGCCGTCTTTGTATTCTTTAGACGACGAGGTGTCGCTAATCACACGGCTTTCGATTGTTTTTGCCAAATCGTAATAGGCCATATTTTTGGCTTGTTGATAGGTGCTTCCTTGACCAAAACCATAGCTCAATGAGGTATCAGAAGGCACCTCCCCATACCAAGATGGGGAGGCAAAAACACAAGAGCTAGCCAAAGCAGACAGTAAGGCTATATGTTTCATTAGTCTTCTTTCTTACCTGGGTTCGGTGCTTGCATAATTGTCCAACTCGCATCTAAACCATATTTATCATAAATATTAATAGCGATAGTCTTACCATTCTGGCTTGCGGACATAACGTAACTACCTCTGTAAACACCAAAATTAAGGTTGTTTTCAGAATTTTTAATTATTTTTTGGTAAATTGCTTCTTGAGTTATAGCTAATTGATTTCCTTTTAAAGGTCCATTCATTACTTGGCCTGTACGCTTATCGGAGTTTGTACATCCAATATTGTTAGCTGGTTTAAAGAAGCTCCAAGTCAAGCGACCATTTGAAGTAACTGAAGGCCCTTCAACAAACCAACTACAATTATTAGTATCTAAATAATGCCCAGGAATGAGCTGGTTAGCACTTGCAAATGCCACCGACTTCACCGAACTCATATTTTTAAAGATCAGGTTGCCATCCTTATCGGCAGCAAACTCAGCACTCATATCAAAAAACTGAGTCTCACCTGTATCCTTATTGGTGACAGGCACACGTAACATGGTTACCTGATTACCCGCGCCTTGGAAGTGGGCACCTTGAAATGCAATATCTAGATTGGTGTTGTCGATATCAGCGGCAAAAGCGGAAGTTGCAAGCAATGCAGCTGAGGTTGCTAATAGGGTTTTCTTAAACATGGATAATAGCCTTAATCAATGCTTTGAATTATTTAAAGTGAAATAGTCTGGTTACCGGTGATCGTTGGGTGCTGACGCTTCAAGTCACCCATTTCAAATGAAGCCGACTTCACTTGGTCATACACTTGCTGATAAAGCGTATCGATATTTCGATTACCTTCGATCATGGATTTCATGAGGTAGTAGCTAAACAGGCGATGTCCTTTCTCCTGGTACATGTTGGAATATTCTTTATCGCGACCAGCGGTGATCACCACCATGCGCTCTGGGTCGATACTGACTTTTTTCGGTGCCAGGCGAGAGGCTGCGACACCTTTGATAACGGAAACACCATCGGTTGCACCACTGAAGCAGCTATCAACCATGACAACAATCTTGCCGGCTTTACTGCTCGACAGTGTTTTGTAGACGTTATCCAGCTTGAAGAACGGATCGTCCGTGACGTAATCCGGGATTTTGTCTTGCGGCAAAATATATGGGTCGTTATCTGGAATGGCTGGGATACCGTGGCCGCTGTAATAGAAGTAAACGGTATCACCTTCTGCAACGTTATCGAGCATCAAACGCAGCTTGTCTTTAATTGCCCCACTGGTTGCATCACGGTCGATCAATTCGTAGATATGACGTTCTGGTACACCCAGCACTTTAGCCGCGACATCAGACATGATTTCACCACTATTTCGTGCATATGCCACCTGATCAGAATTGGCATAGTCTTCAATAGAGAGGTTAAAGAACCACGAAGAGGAATCAGCCTCGGCAGCGGTGACATTGGCCAGTAAGCTCTTCAGCTCATCGGCTGCTGTGTTATCAGCAACCGATAGCCTTGAATCAACTTCAAAGCTATCAATCAAGTTGGGGTTTTGCATTTCCAAACCAGGAACACTAACGTCCGCTTTGCTCTCTAAAACCACCGAAAGGGCTTCAGGTTTATATTGGCTTTTTGCCACATCCCCCACGAACTCATTGTCTTGATATGAACCTGAAATGTTGATCAGCTCGAGTTGTTGCTGGTCGTAGTTATAGGTAAGCGCCAAATCTAGCTGATCGATGTTGTTATAAACCTCTCGCGCCTGCTCCAAGGGAACATTGAGCACGATATCGCGTTGATAGTTTTGGTTAGACGCTTTGAACAACAAATGCATTTGCTGGTTTTCAGCATCGTAGCTTTTCGTGGTAACAACAGGTTGCCCCATCACGTCCCTAAAAGCGCGGGCAACAAGCTGAGACTTCTTGTCGTCTAGGTTTTCTTTGCGCAGGTCAATGTTGCTCTGCAAGGCTCGGATTTTAGCGTTTCGAGCTTCAACTTGTTGGCGATACTTTTGTTGAATCGCTGCAATCTCTTGCTGGCGCTGCAAACGCAATTTTTCAACGCGCTCTTCAAATTGCGCCTTGGTCTCAAATTGATCTTTGACGATTTCTGGCGCTTCAGGAAGGTCGGGCTCCGGAATAGGCGCAGGAATATCGACACTGCTTAATGTTGTAAACTGTTTTTCGTACAAAGAAGCCACGGCACCGACCAAAGCAATCGGGTCATCGCTTTCAATACAGCCGATAGCCTCTGTCATGTAATGCTGTGTTTTTTCTTTTCCACTGCCGCTTAACGCAGCTAGCGAATTTTGCGGCGCCTCTTTTCCTTCACGAGTAATAAGCGTCCCATTAATGCTTATTGGCGCATCTACTTTCAGCTCACCGCCAAGCAGCCACACATCAGGGTTGACTGAACAAACCGTACCATGAAGGGTATTTGAAAGCTCAAATTGATTACTTGGGGTTGCGAGTGCAACGGTCGGGCACAGTGCGATCAGTAAGCCACTGACAATACGATTCCGCTTCATTAAATTGATTATCCATATGAGGTTGATATCACATCATTTGGGTAACTTATATATTCAACGAAACTAATACAACACCAAGCACTTATAACGAGATCGCTGTCAATAATATTTTTATTAATACGGAATCAAAGTTGTAATATTTTTTGTTAGAGTGTTTAATTCGCCTTCAAAATAAGTCATTTAAACGAACCCTCTACTCTCTGTACGCATAAATAAGAGGGTAAGAGTCAAACACACAAGTGACAACGTCACAGCCAAAGCGGTAATTATTGCACAAAACATGAACAAATACGGATTTTCACCGATGCCATTTACACAGTTTGATGCGCTAATCGAACGATTACGTGGAAACGACCGCGTCATCGTTCAGGCTCATGACTTTCCAGATCATGATGCAATAGGTTCTGCTTTTGCATTGGCTTACCTGCTAAGGAAAAAGGGGCTAACACCCTTTATCACATACCAGGGTTTTATTGACCGTATTTCTCTGCGTAACTTGATTGATTGGCTCGATATCCCTATCGCAAAATCCCATCTGCTTGCTCTCAAACCGGACGACAAAATCATCGTTGTCGATGGGTGTATCGGAGAGAAGAACGTTACCGATCTCCCTGGCCTTGAAGTCGGTGTGATTGATCACCACGAGGTAACGGTGCCAAGTTTTGTTGGGTACAAAGACGTGCGCCCTGATTATGGTTCAACGGCAACTATAATGATTGAGTATTTCAATCACTACCAAATTGCTATCCCGAAAAAAATCGCTACCGCCTTATTGGTTGGCCTGACCTTTGATACCGCAAACTTTACCCGTGCAGTGGGACCAGCAGATACCCAAGCCCTGCTCCAACTCCATAAGTGTGCAGATAGAGAGATGGTCAACCGTATTTGCCGCAACCAAATTGAATTTCATGAGTTATCCCTATTCGATTCTATGCTCAGCACTATGAGGCGAGAGAAAAACTGTGCTTTCGCATCCCTACCAGAAGGCTGCCCCAAAAATATGCTGGGTGTACTTGGCGACTTTTTAATGTCAGTCGATGAAATTGATGTCGTAGTATTAAGTGCCAGGAACAGGGATAAAACCTTTATATCTCTACGCTCTGAATGCCAACGTAACAATGTGGCCGCTATCGTAAAGCGAGTGCTTAATGATTCAGGTATCGGGTTTGGTGGTGGTCATGCTCACATGGCCGGTGGGGTGATTAATGAACACTTCCAGCTTGCGCAAGAGTCCGAATACATTTATGCCCTTTTCCGGCCCCAAGTAGAGCTGAGCCAATGATATTTGAACCTTCCATAGAAAGTATGCAAGTTGTCATTGCGCTGTCTGCACCTGAGGCATGGTGGCCAGAACGTATGGTTGAGGATATCAACAGCCAGATGCCAGCAAACGGGTCGGTTGATGCGATATTGTCATGGCATCCAGAAGCCGAAGCCATACCAGAAACCGATGTGGTCAGTAATATCAACATCTTGCTGAGCAACACACCTGAAGACCCAGCAAGCGCGACGAAGCTACTGGTTACGGTAAAGGAAAAACTGATAGGCCATTCAATGCCAAATAACGTCGACATTGCTGACTTCCGGACATTGCAGCAAATGGGTAAGCGGTTACTGGGGTTTTATGATCTACCAGAACTGTTCAGCTACCTTCGCGAGTGCAACGAAAGCCTAGTCGGCGGCGTGATACTGCTCGATAGCCAGTGCTTGGATGAATATCGCCAGACATCCAACCAAATCAGTGCCTTGTTTCCGGGGACGGCGTATTTATGCTTTAGTACCTCCCCTCGGGCGGGTTCAGGACTGGCGGCGGTGATTGCAATCAGCTAATTGAGGAATGACTCAACTCAATACATCTTTTTTGCACTTTTTACTTCCAAATCAATCCACAATAAATACCCCGTTATTGAACAGCTCATTGATGATTTCATTTGAGGTCGAGCCTGTTCCCAACCCTAATGCCGCGACATCAATGTTTTCCACAGCGATGTTCTGCTGGGTAGTATCGCTTACCGCAACCGATATATTCACTGTCTCATCAGCATCGATACCGGCCGTGATGTTATTGAGCAGGCGATCGAGATCCTCTTCGCCGTTATCCGGCAAGATCTCTGCAATATCGAGCTGATCCAGATTGATTTCGAAATCTTTCACTGTATCGGTAAACGGCGTACCGGAAGTGGATATATCCGCAGACTGCCAGATAAAGACATCAGAGGCACCGTCACCGTTGCCATTGAGCTCGCCGCCCCACAGTTCATCGTTCCCAGCACCGCCAATTAGCTCATCGCTGCCACCCGCCCCCACTAAGATGTCATCTGCTAATCCCCCCAACAAACGTTCATCGGCACCGCTACCGACAACTAGGTTCTCGCCATCGTTATCCCCCGCGCCGACTTCATTACCCGTATTAGCGAGATCATCAATACGAACGCCAATCAGCAATTCGGTCGATTCGGCCTCGCTGCCATCGATTTCCTGCGAGATACCAACTAGGGTCAAGCTATTTGCCCCTTCGGGAAGGTCTGCCACGAAGATATTGTCGAGCTCACTGCTTGCCACCCGCCAGCTACCATCACCATTTTCAGTACCGATTTCAGTACCAGTGCTATCAACCAACCTTCCGGCGCCAAGGTTGCGGACTTCAACAAAAAGGGCTTCATCGGCATCAGCGGGGATCACTACCAACCCCAGCAATGGCACTATGGTACCGAGCGCCGCTCGCGTATCTGCCAATTGGGGAACCGTGAGCTCCAGCGTCGGTGGCTCAGGTTTAGGGGTAACCGTGACATTAATCGTAGAAGTCGCCTGCTGCGGTCCACCCGCCCCCACATTGCCGTTATCGTTGGCAACCACAGTGATCACGTCGTCGCCTTTGAAATCAGGGTTACCGAGGTAGGTGATCCCAGCCGCTAAGGCAGCATTGATATCGGCAAGGCTGCCTTCCAAGGTGACAGCGGCACTGCCATTGTCAGTGATGGTGACACCGGCCGTTTCAACTGCCGTCAAGCTGCCATTAATTGCCGAGACAGTAACTATCATCACTCCACTACTACCCGCCTCGTCGAAGTCGATATCAGTTACACTCAAGCCATTGATCGCTAAAGGTGAATCTTCTTCCACGATCTGATCGCCAATAGTCGGAAGCTCTGGGGCATCGTTAATGGCTTCGATATCTAGGTTAATCGTCACGAACTGGGCAATATCATCCGTTGCTACATCGGTTTGGTCTACCGCGCGGATTTCCAGGTCTAGCTGGCCATTCCAATTGTCACTGTTGGCATCACCAGGGATAAACACCAAACGGTCTAAGTCCGAGCTATCGACCGTGACCAGCCACACTCCGCTACCCTGATCCGTTACCGTGCCCGTTACCCCATCCGGCAGGGCAATTTGGCTTGAATCGGGTACATTACTGATTTGGATCTGCAAGGTTTCAGGTGGGTTTTCCGACACATTTGTGCCTGTACCGGTGTAGCTATCACTGTCATCAAACGCTTCAATATTGAGGACAAGGTCGATATTGTCGTCTTCGGTGCCTTCTGCGGTTGGAGTGACATCAATATCCACCCTATCAGCTATCGGGTTCACGACGACAGTAAAGTTTGCCGTGTTTTCGACTGGCAGATCCAGGCTATCTTCCTTGGAGAAAACCACAATCCCTAGCTCGACCGAGCCGCTGAAATCTTTTGGCGGGATGAGGCCAAGGCTACTCAGATCAAAAGCGTCGCTACCGGGAGGGACAGCCACACTCCATTCCCCGCCACCATTATTGTCAGCGCCACTGATGATGAAGCCTTCAGGTACATTGACGATTTTAAGCGATAAGATCGACTCGGAGCCGTCTATATCGACGACATTACCGCTGATACCGGCAAAACTGATCGACCCGCTATCCTCATCGCCCTCTACCGGTGTATCGATGCCAACAAAATTCACTTCATCATTAACGGCAATGACTTCAAACGTAATGCTACCGTCAAAGCTTGCGGTATCCGTTTGGGTCGATGCCCCTGTGGTTTCGTCATAGTCTGCCGTATCGACAATCGTCACCGTGACATCAAGCGATACGTCACCACTAAAATCTTGCGGCGGGACATACTCAATAGCACTGAGCTCACTGCTGTCGGTAATGGTCAGGCTGGTGACCTGCTCACCCGCCGCATTAAGCAAGAAGCCACCGGAGCCACCCACGCTGATCACGGCTTGTTCGATGGTCTCAAGGCCTTCCAAGGTTGTCGTGCTGATATCAGCAACCGTGGCGGTGACATCCAAAATAATGGTGCCATCCTCATAGGCTATGTCGGGATAGATAACCTCCGGCTCGCCGTCTTCAACAGGCTGCCTATCGGCATCGAGCCCCTGAGTTTCCACCACAGACACACCAATATCCGGCACACGCTCGTTGTCCCCTGTGCGTCCAGGAACATCAACAATCGGGTCTATCCGGACAGGTATCGTGTCGGTCACTTCGTTGAAGTCACCACTTTCGGTATCGGTATTGACGTATTTCACATCCAGCAGAAAGTCACCGGCAAAGTCCTGGGGAAGGTTCAATGTGATGCCCGACAGATCAACACTGCCATCCGCCTGCACGGGCACTTTGATCACATACTCACCGGTCACAAAGTTGAAGTCCATACCTGAAATCGTCGCGCCATTAGGCAAGCTCGCCGCGCTGATAACCAAGGAAAACTCATCATCACCCTGGTTCTCGCCAACTGTACTGAGGCTAACAATCTGATTGAGGAAGGTGCCCAAATTCACCGCTGTATCTTCCTCACCAGTGACGATAATGCTGTCATCAACAACAATATCAGCCGCCAGTTGGTCGTTGAGCGCATTACCTTGGAAATCAATCGTCAGCGTACTGTTGACGATCTCAATGGCACTAGGATTGACATCGTCACTCTGATCTTGCACCTCGGCAGCAATCGCGACCACCACCTCACCCGTAAAGTCGGCGGGGGCGAGGATCTGGATATCCTCCAAACTGCCTTGCGGCACTGTCCAGCTTCCATCACCGTTGTTAATACCACCAATCACCACGAAGTCGGCTTCAGGATCGGGGAAGGTGATCACTATCGATAGGATGATCTCATCACTGCTCGGATCGAGATCTTCAAATACGATCTGGCCGTCAGAGGCAGGGCCACCACCAAGATCCAAGCTGCCATCAATAGACACAATCGTATCGACAAAGTCCGTAGTGCCTGTCGGGATCACACCTATCTCGGCATCCGGCTCAACGACAGCCTGAATGATGACATCCAAAGTACCATTGACCACTTGGACATCGGTTGCCGGCGAGTCGACATCAACTTCAGTCACCGTCACCTCAGTAGTAATCGCCGATGCGCCTGTCAGGTTTAAGTCGGAGTCTTCCGGTGCCAGTAGTTGCAACTGCGCCCCGTTCAGCAATTGGGTTAACTGCGCTTCGGTCAAAGTGACTGAACCTGTTGCATCAACCGTTAATGTGGTAATCGTGCCGCCATCATTAATCTGCAAGCTGTAATCCGCTTGGATATTGTTCACCACCAAGCCAGTGATTTGCTCTTTGCTATCGGTCAGTACAGGTTGCCAGTTGAGGTTAATCGGCTCATCTTCCAGCCCATTGCTTTGCCTAGCGTAGTCCTCGGCATCGACCACGGGTTCGATATGGATCACCAACTGGAACTCAAATTCCCCTTGGTCACCATCGTTTTCTGTCACCACAATATTGGCATCGAGCACAATATCTTCTGTGCTGTTTTCCGGCGGGCGAATACTAATAGCAACCGGTTGGTCAGGGTCGCCAATATCTTCCCCGGTTAGCTTCACTTCGTAGCGAGGGAGGCCATCGTCATCAAACCCCACAAAGACCAAGGTTTGTTCGTTGCCCTCGGCATCAAAAATCCGGGTACCTTCAGGAATATTGGACACCACAAAAGTCAGGGTTTCGGATTCATCCAGCGGCGCATTGGCTATTTCCCCCGAGACCAAACTGAAATCGAGAACAGCATCGGTATCTTCATCAATCGTGGTTTCGATGCCGGGAACTTCACTGCCGACAATATCGGTCCAGTTACTGCCACCGAGCTCAAATTCAGGCTCATCAACCACGCCGGTCAGTGTCACTTCGATAAACTGCTCGGGGGTGACCAATACGTCTTCGACAGTCTCGACCTTGCCGTCTTCAAGGGTAATATCGACCACATCCTTAACAACCCCTTCCACTTTGATTTGAAAATCGACATTACTTTCCGGCACCGGGATCAGCACGACTTGATCCAACTCCTCATAGAGAATTTCATACACGCCGCTGGCATCTGGCGTCAGTACAGTGCCATTTTGTGACAACTGCGCGCCATCAGGTAACTCTGAAATACGCACAAACAAGGTTTCAACCCCGAAATCATCATCGAGATCATCCAGTTCAGTCAGTTCAATAAGCGGAGCCAGGGCAATGGGCTCATCCTCAAGGGATTCAACCCGACTCACTTTCAGTTGGGCATCATCGGCCACAGGCAGAACATTGATCAGGATTTCTTCAGTAATTTCTGCGGTTTCCGAGCCCGGTACAAAATGCCCAAGCTCGGTGCTTTGTGCGGTGAGGTTCAAGCGGATATCGCCGCTGAAGTTATCGATAGGGTCTATCTCTATGGTGTCGACGGCCGTGACTGGCACTTCAAACACCCCCGGCTCTACTTCAGTGATACCCTCACCAATGATCTGGGCTTGGCCTTCGGTAATTGTGATGAAATACGTCAACTCTTCAGAGCCATCGGTATCTTGCAGCAGTGCCTGGAATGACTCGCTGAGGCTGATGTTATCGCCGTCCTCCTCGCCGTCGCCGTAATAAAATACCGCGGTATCAGCAAATGCCGGTTGATCGGCAATGCCCAGCACACTGATAGACAAGGTGCCATCTTGCAGCGGCTGGTTAACCCCATCGGTGGTCACCACTTCGGCAGTCACAGTGAAGTCCAGCAAATTGTTTGGCTCAAACAGAGTGGAATAATCAGGCTCAGGCACAAAAGTGACGCCTTGCAGCTCAAACACGCCATCGCCATCAGGATCGACAAATGCAGCAGGATCGATCAGAACTTGCCCTCCGGCTGGCACAATCTCGACGCCGTTAAGAAAGAATTGGCCGTGGGGATCGGCGGGAAGAATAATAAACACATCGCCGATCTGCTCACCGCGATCCGCATCGCCGATGTCAATCGACATATTGATCGGGATCCCTGTAGTGGGATCACCCAAAGATTCACCAGGATTACGCCCCTGATCTTCGACACCTTCTGAAGGCTGCACTACTAAGGTCGGCTCTTCATCGGTAATGGTGATCGTCAATGTGCTTTGGCTGATATCGTTATCACCATCAGTGACTTCAAAATCCACATTGGCAACAATTGGCTCCGCACCATGGTCGAGACCGGATAGCGAATTGAACAGCACTTGCCCTTCGGCAGTGATCAATAACTGGCCGAGCATTTGGCCGTCTTGGTTAATATCAAAACTGAAGAAGCCCTGTGCATCCGGCGTGCCTGTCAGCTCTTGCCGCACACCTTCAATAATGACCGCAGTGACTTCGGCATCATCAGCTCCTTCTTCTGGCACCGTGAGTACATCCAGGGTTTCTGTCGATTCCCCCTCTTCAATAGATTGGAAGGCCGCATCTTGAGTTTGCGGGATGTCATCTTCAATCGTTACCGCAAAGGTGACGGCAGCGCTAGCGTCGTCATCTTGGTCGATTGCAGTCGCCGAGAACGCAATCGTCAGCTCGGTATCGTTATCTGGCTGGGCATGATCCAGTGCACCCAACAAGGTAAAGCTATAGCTATCATCAGCGGCCGTGCCCGTTGCGCTAAACGCCAAAATGAAGATAACCACACCGTTAACTTGGCCTTCATAGGTATTGTTGGTGGCGTTGAACACCAAAGTAACTTGCTGCCCGCCTGCCGTTAGCGTACCGGTATTGGCAGTATTAAATGCATCGACATCAACTTGGTAATTCACAATTTCATCCGAGCCAGAATCAATCGTGATGGTGCCTGTCGCCACCTGCCCATCTCCATCTGGGTTTGAGCCCGGGTGGAAATCGCCTCCTTCATCAATATCACTTTCCAGTACAGTTACCGAGGTAATGGTGTCAATTTCCGGATCGGTTCCGTCAGTAATGGTGGTCGTGATAAGTGCAGGGGTTATAAGGAAATCACCATCGGTATCTTGCACCTGAATTGGCAAGTCGAACACTATGGTGTCGTCTTGCTGGCGAACCAAGCCGGTATTGTCTGTGCCATTGTGATCCAGCGGTTTCAGCTGGGTGACTGTCGTCGTGATATCAACCTGTTCACCATCGGCGTTTTGCACCGCGGTGATCACCGCAGTCAGTACCGTCTCTCCCCCGGCCGCCTCCCCACCAGCAATTAACGTAAGGGTTCCGGTGCCCGGCTCCCAAGTCGCAGTAACCGGGAGTCCTCCTGCCGTAATTTCCGTCTCTAGCTCTGCCAATAGCGTGGCTAGCTGAGCAGGATCAATATCAACCGTATCAGGATCTAACCTATCGACTCCAGCGGCGATCGTGATCGCCGCATCTCCAGAAACGGGGTAACCTTGTTCACCGCCAGGATCGCTGTCATCGGGCGTCAGATCGACCTCGGTGAAAGCAATTTGTGCCGTATTTCCACCGGCAGGATCCGTTCCGTCTTCTATCGTTACCGTGATAGAACCCAATGCTGTGTCGTTGTCTCGATCTGTTACCTCTACCGCTAAATCCAGTGTAGCGAGATCTGAAGCATCAATTTGATCCAAGGGCTGCAACTGAGTGACACTGTAACCCCCATTAATATCAATCGAGATTTCCAACACCACAATATTTGGGTCATCAGCCCTTACAACCATAATTTGATTGCCTGTTACGGTAAATACCAGCGCAAACCCGTTGCTCGTCAGTGTTTCTAACGAAGGTTGAGCGGCAGAGAAAAGGACAGAAATTACATCATCGCTGCCTTGAATAACTTCGATATTACCCGTTCCCGATGAGAGGCCGTCGTCACCTTCATTGAGAGCTAGACCTGAGTCATTGCCAAAGGCAGGATCATCACCATCTTCAATATTGATAGTGACAATACCAGTGTTGGTATCACCGTCATCATCGGTAACAAGCACATTTAGCGGAAGTGATAAGGTGTCATCAACAAGGTGGTCGAGGTTGTTGTTGAGGGTAAGGGTGTAGTCACCTGTCGGTGTCATAAGTACCGTAAACACAGCCTGCGGGGTGCCGTTAACATCAATGAAGGCATTGATGGTATTGCCACCGACCACTTCGAACTGCACCGGTAGGCCGTCGCTCAATAGCCCCTCAAAAGCAGGCTGATCATCAGTAAAGATAATCGATGCCACCGCATCACTGCCCACATCAACGCCAATTTGCCCCGGTGTCGGTGTGTTAATATCAGCGGTTTCATTGACCGTAATACTGCTGCCTTCGGCCAATTCCGGTTTTGGACCATCAGTAATGGAAACCACCGCGCTGACCAATGTCGTTAGGTTATCACCGTCAACATCTGTGGCTTGCAAGGGAAGGTTAACCGCTATCAGCTCTCCGCTGACCGATACAAACCCCTCGCTGTTGCCATTTGCATTGTGATCCAACGGAGCCAATTGGGTCACCGTCATAGTCAGATCGACATCCTGACCATTGGCGGACTGCACCGGGGTAAACACGATAGTGAGCACCGGTGTGCCGTCACTCAAGATGCCAGTTAAGGTATTCGTTGCAACATCGTAGCTGAACATCAGTGCCCCGCCACCGCCAGAGGTCAGCTCGCTATTTAGCTCTGCGATAATCGCTGCCAGTTGGTCTGGATCAACCTGGACAGATTCCGGCACCAAGCGATCAGAGCCAGAAACAATCACTTCAAGCTGCTGCTCGGTGAGCGGGTATTCGCTCGGGGCTTGATTGGGTGGAGAAAGGTCGGGCTCGATAAACTCAACCTCAATGGTGCCGCCACCCGCAGGGTCATCACCGTCATCAATAGTAATAGCAATTTGCCCCGGCGCCTGATCGCCATCGTTATCGGTGATCACCACCTCCAGCGGCACCACCAAGCTATCACTGTCGGTATGATCAAGTGTGCCGCTAAGCGTTGCCTCAAACTCTCCATCACTGTTAATAGTCACCAGCAAGATGGTATTACCCAGAGAATCCACCAAGGTAATTTCACTGCCTGCGGGCGTGCCGCCAACCACTACACTGACTGGATTGCCATCGCTGGTGAAACTCAGTGCGGCCTGTGTGTCAGCAAATAGCAAAGAGGCAATATCATCACTGCCTATATCAATACTGATCGCCCCTTTAACCACCTGGTTAGCGTCACTGGTTTCATCGAGGATCACTCCGGCACCATCTCCCAAAGCCGGAAACTCACCATCGGTGATCGTCACCGAAACGCTGGCGGGCTGGGAGAGATCGTCACCGTCAGTATCCGTTGCCATTAATGGCAAAGTAAGGACGATTTCTTCACCGCTACTGGTGATATAGGGAGAATCTAGAGTCGTATCAAGGTGATCAAGGGACTGAAGTTGGGTAGTAATGACCGATACTGTTAGATCATCGCCATTGGCTGCCTGTACGCTGCTAATCGCAACCGTTAGCACCAAGCTGCCATCAGGCAGGCGGGCTTCGAGCAGTCCGCTGGCCTCATCATAGGTCACCGCCAACGCTTCGCCTGCTGAGCTCAGCACCGCTTGCAGATCAGCAATCACATTATTGATCTGGCTCTGGTCTAGGGATATCGAACTCGGATCCAATCTGTCTGCACCCGCAACGATTTTCAACGTTGCCTCAACAGACCCAGGGTAATTGCTGGGTTCAAGATCTGGCTCAATCATTGCCACAGCAACACTTTCGCCACCAGCAGGATCGGAGCCATCATTGAGTGTCAGGACAATCTGGCTGTCGTCGGTATCGCCGTCGTCATCTGTTGCTCTTACATCGACAGTCAGGACCAACTGATTAGTATCAATCGGCTGGTCTAGCGAATCACTTTGTTCAAGAGTATAGGTACCATCGTTGGCAATGGTAACAGTAAGAATGGCTTCATTTTGGCTATTGAATATCTGCAGTTGGTTCTTATCAATTTGGTAGCTAACTGGCTCGCCATTGCTGGTAAAGCCTGCAATCAAATCCGCTAAATCGGTGCTATCAACAAACACCACGCTGGCAATTGCATCACTGCCCACATCCAGTTCGATGGCACCGGTGGCCGTACTGACTTGACTCGGAGGAGTGTTGTCAGGATCGGTGATCTCAGCAGCTGAATCGATACCAAAGACAGGAATATCACCATCAATGATGGTGGTCGTGAGTACCGCTGGCGTGTCGAGAAAATCACCATCAGTATCGTTGGCCTGGATAGGCACGGTCACGACGATTTGTTCCCCGTTGACAGAAACCAAGCCACTGCTGTTTCCGCTAGAAAGGTGATCGAGCGGCAGCAATTGAACCAAATCGGCGGAAATGGTGATCCCAAGCCCATCGGCGCTTTGAACAGATGTCAGTGTCAAGGTGACAGCCACCTCACCATTCGGTTTTGCGCCCGATAGCACATCCGTTGCATCGTCATAGGTGAAAGTAAGGGGATCACCGCCTGAACTCAGCTCTTGCTCTAATTCACGGATAAGATTCAGGAGCTCTTGTTCATCGATAGTGACAGTGTCGGGATCCAGACGGTCGACACCCGGTGTGAGTTCAATAGTATCTTGACCACTGCCCGGGTAATTATTGGGTTGCAGATCGGGCTCGGCAAAAATGATATCGCCGGTTTCTCCGCCAGGAGGGCTATTGCCATCAATACTGATCAACACAACAGTGCCGTCAGTGCTGTCGCCGTCAAAATCAGTCGCGGTTACAGCGAGTTGCAACACCAACTCAGCACGATTGAGCTCGTCAAATGGCTGCATCTGGTTAACGACATAAGAACCATCAGTATCGATAGCAATAGTAAGCACTAACTCTCCTCGGCTATCCACCAATTCAAGCTGATTGCCGTTGACCGATACCGATGTCTCAAAGCCATTACTAGTAATGCCTTCCAAGTCAGGCTGATCAGCATCAAACACCAAGGTGTTGATCTCGTCACTGCCCACATCCAAGGGGACTTCCCCTTCTATATCAACGCCCAGTGAATCAGCCTCGTCGATGACAGTACCTGCATCAGAGCCAAATTGTGGGTTTTCCCCGTCAACAATGACAGAGCTCACCTGCAAGGGTATATCTAACGGGTTTCCTGCTAAATCAGCCCCCTGCAATGGCAATAGTACTGTTAGAGCATCATCGATATTAGTAACCCTGCCGCCACCTCCGTCTGCAATATGATCTACTGGCCGCTCAAGCAATGTTGAGACAGTGACCGTGACATCCCTGCCACTCAATTCGGCCGATATTTGAAATGTCACGACCGTATTGCCATTGCTGGTACCAATAATCACATTACTACCAGCATCGAAACTGAAAACGACTGGCTGCCCGCTGGCAGTCACTTCACTATTGAGCTCTGCCAGCAAGTCAGCCAGTTGTGCGGGATCGAAGGTAAACGAATCAGGATCAAGCGGCAGCGAGCCAGCACTTACTATCACTTGGGTGGAAGACTCGGAAGGGTAGGTATTGGGCACAAAGTCAGCTTCTGTAAGCAGCATGGAGCCTGATTGGCCGCCGGAAGCCGCAAACAAAGGCGGAGTTTCATCTTCGGCAGTCTCCTCCCCTCGCTCGAAGCGGGTATCAAATCCCGCTTCAGCCAAGGTTGAATCGCCATTGTAGTTAATAACGACAAAGCCACCGTTTGCCGCCTCACCAGAACTCCCTACCCCACCACTGCTTCCAGCGCCGGAGCTACCCGCCGCAGGAGGTGCAAGAATATCAGTGGGATCCGCGCCGGCTAAGATTTGCTGCTGTATGTCCGCTAACTCTTGCTCGCTCAAACCAAGCTGGGCAAAAGAAGCCTCATCAATAAACTGCCCCAGCGGCTGGACTGTGTAGCCTGGCGGGAAAACCTCCAGACTACTGTCTGAGCCGCCTGCAGGCGCCACCAGCACACAAGTTGGGCAAGGCCAATCGACAAACACTGGCGCGCCATTTTGCATGACCACGTATTGTGCGCTGTTGCCTGCCAATAGCAGTTGACCGGAAGCAATACGGGCACCTTCTGAGCCTACTTCAGCATTTTCCTCACTGGGTTGTATCGGTTTCGAAGACGAGCCTATTGACGATGATTCAGCCATACAAACTACTCTTGACTGGTGAGGGAGAATTTTATTCCCTACAAGTCTAGTCTCGGATCCGAGTCAGCTTTCACAAACCCTAAACGGATCTCAGCTTTTAGAATTCCCAAACTCGCTACGCCATGGCTCCTCGACGTGCTCTATTATCTTGAGCAAGTGTCTGCTCTTACAAAAGCCATAAATAACAAACAAAGAGCAGGTAAATAATTGTTTCCGTTACCACTATATGGATATGGGTTGGCTAACGTGTCTTTCAGTACGAGGTTAAGTACGAAGGCATGACAAAGAAAAATAGTGATATCAAACCACAGCATCTCGATTATGTTCGGGATACTCACTATGCCTTACTACTTGAGGCATCGGGCAAGTCACGCCTGCTGCTTTGGTGTGTCGGGCTGTTTTTTATCGCTGCGATCATCTGGGCCGCTTTTGCCCCCATCGAGCAAGTCACCCGTGGCGAAGGGAAGGTGATCCCCTCCTCGCAGCGTCAGATCATTCAAAACCTTGAAGGCGGGATTATCAAGGCCATCTTGGTACGTGAAGGTGAACAGGTTACTGTCGGGCAGCCTCTCATCCAACTGGATGACACCCGCTTCAAGGCCGACTACGAAGAAAAGAACCAAGACTTGCTTGGAATCAAAGCCGACAGTATCCGCCTCACCGCTCTGCTTAGCAGTATCAAAACATCACCTCCTGACAAGTCACCCAGCAAGCTATGGCGCCAATCTGTCACTATCTCCCCGGCGAGCCTGACGTTTCCTGATCACTTCCACCAACAAAATGCCGATTTGGTAAAAAGGCAGCAGAACGAATACCGTGACCAACTCGCCAGCCTCGATAACCAGCTCACATTGATGGCCCAGCAAATCCAGCAGAAGCTGCGGGAGTTGGAGGAAGCAAGAGCCCGATTGCAAAACCAGAAACAGAGCTATTTCCTTGCCAGTGAAGAATACCGCATCACCAAACCACTGGCCGATGAAGGGGTCGTGCCAAAAGTTGAGCTACTGAAACTGCAACGGCAGGTGAATGAAACCCGCCGGGATATGACCTCGACCGAGCTGCAGATCCCGGCGATGAAAGCCGCCTTGAATGAGGCCATTTTCAAGCGGCTCGATATTGCCCTCAACTTCCGCTCTGATACCCAATCAGAGCTGAACCAAACTTCCGACAAGCTCGATGCCTTGAGCCAATCACACCTTGGCTTACAGGATAAGGTAGTTCGCACCCTTGTCACCTCCCCCGTCAATGGCACGGTGCAAAAAATCCATATCAATACCCTCGGCGGTGTTATCCAGCCCGGGATGGATCTTATCGAGGTGATCCCCACAGAAGACAGCTTGTTGGTCGAGGCGCAGATCTCACCTAAGGACATTGGCTTCCTGAGGCCCGGGTTAACCGCAATGGTCAAATTCACCGCCTATGATTTCACCCAATACGGGGGGCTTAAGGGAACGCTGGAGCACATCAGCGCCGATACCTTGCTCAATGAAGAAGGTCACAGCTATTACCAGATCAGGATCCGGACTGATGAAACCGCTTTTACAGACTCAGCGGGCAATCAGCTGCCAATTATTCCGGGCATGAACGCGGTAGCCGATATCATCACCGGCGAAAAAACTGTCTTGCAGTACTTGCTCAACCCAGTGTTAAAAGCCCAGCATACGGCACTCAGGGAGTGATTTATAAGTTTCTTAACAATGATTTAGGGGCTAATGCTCAATGAAAAAGATGCGAATAACAACACGATTTGTGTCGATCAAGCTCGGATTGATTGCATCATTGTTAAACATTCCGTTAACGGTGGGGCAATCGCTGGAACAAGCGGTGGCTGAAACTCTCGCGACCAACCCTGAAATAAAAAGGGCGTACAATGAGTTCATGAGCCGTAACCAGTCCACCCGCTCCTCGGTTGGTGATTACCTGCCCTCTGTCGATCTCGAGGCCAGTGCCGGATATGAAGACTACGACAACACCACTAACAGCACAGGGGATTATGAACCTCTCGGCGCTACAATCAGCATACGCCAGCTGATCTGGGATGGTTCCATCACCTACCATGATATCCAGCGCAACAAGGCCGAAGCCGAAGCACAGCGCTACCAGCTATTAGCGGATGCACAAGACAAAGCCCTGCGGGTGACAGAAATATACCTTGATACCCTTGAAGCCCAGGAAGTATTAGCCCTGTCGCAAACCAATTATGCCGTGCACCAGAGGATATTTACCGACATCAAGAAACGCACAGATTCCGGTATCGGCTCAACCGCTGATTTAGCCCAAATAGAGGGACGGCTCGCCCGCTCGCGCTCCAACCTGATTGCCGCCGAAAACAACCTTCAGGATAAAATTACTGAATTTTACCGTGAAGTTGGCAACAATCCCGTCAACCTCGAGAAGCCTGAAGTTGACCAGAACTACATCCCCACCTCGCTTGATAACGCGTTGAGCCAAGCAACAGACAATAACCCGGTACTGTTTGTCGCCAAGAACGATATCGATGCCGCCAACTACCAATACAAACAAGCCAAAGGCAACTTCTACCCAACGTTTTCCATCGAAGCCTCCCAAGAGTGGGGCGAAGACTTAGAGGGTACCCCCGGACATACCGATGAATTCAAGGCGATGCTGAAAATGGAGTACAACCTGTACAACGGTGGTTCCGACCTTGCCGAAAGCCGCCGCGCTGCATATCAGTACAGTCAATCTAAAGATGTAAGAGACCGTGCATTACGTTTGCTGGAAGAAAGCACCCGCTTGGCATGGAGCGGCATGGAGCTGGCGCTCAGCCAAACCCAATACCTGCAAAAGCATGTCGATGCCTCCGCCCGCACCGTTATCGCCTACGAAAAGCAATTTAAAATCGGCAAGCGCACATTGCTCGATGTACTCAACACGGAAAACGAACTGTTTGAGGCAAGGAAAGCTTATCTCGACGCCCACTATGCCGGCATTCTTGCCAAGTACCGTGTTCTTAATGCCACCGGGCAGCTGCTGGAGGAAATGCGGATTGATGTCCAGAACCAATGGTCGCAATCGGTTCGCTAGGGGGAGCCATGAAAAGACTTAGTATTTATCAATGGTTGCTGGGTCCACTTCCCTCTGTGTTCGCGGTTGTTGTGTTTGTAGTAACCGTGTTCGTGGTAACCGTGCTAGCAGGATGCTCGACCGAAGCCGAAGCGCCGCCCGTTGCCGAGCAATCACGGGATCTGATGGATGACGATGGCGACGGGGTGATCAACGCACGGGACAAGTGCCCAGGAACGCCACATTCCGCCATCGTTGACAACGATGGCTGCCCGACATTTGTCGAACGCTCCGAGTCCAATGACCTCCACATCTTATTTGCCAATGACTCAACAGTCATTCCTGATAATTTCCTACCGCAAATCAAGCGAATGGCGGATTTCCTCGCCTCCTACCCAGAAGCCCGGATCGAGTTGAAAGGCTATGCCAGCCCTGTGGGCGCATCCGAATATAACCTTGGGTTGTCAAAGCGCCGGGCAACCGTTGTTCGCCAGCAACTGATTGATTACGGAGTTAGCCCCAACCGGATAAAAACGCTCGGCTTTGGTGACAGCGAGCCGGTGGCTGCCAGCACTCGGGAGCAATCCAACACCCTCAGCCGGCGTGTTACCGCCCGGGTACGGGGAGAGCGGGGGAATGTGCTGGAAGAGTGGACTATTTTCTCGCTGCGCGCCGACTAAACGCCAATGAAGAGGACGGAGGTTAGAATGCTATTGATCTCGCTGCTACTCAGCGGTAGCTGGTTACAGCCGGCCCATGTTGCAGCCAAGAAGCCTTCTGAGGAAGCAGTCCAGCTGAGCGCCGAGGAAATACAAATTGCCAAGCGTATCGAACAGGCCTACAGCAAAAAGGCCGCCATGCGGGTAACAGCCTGGCGGAAACTACTCAAGGAAACAAAGCTGCAGGATGAGCTTGACCAGCTCAAACAAGTCAATGATTTCTTTAACCAGCTCAAGTTTCTCGATGATATCGACATTTGGGGCAAAAACGATTACTGGGCCACCCCGCTGGAATTCTTGGGAGCCGGGGCGGGAGACTGCGAGGAATTCAGCATCGCCAAATACCTTTCACTCAGGGAGCTGGGCGTAGAGGATGAAAAACTGCGGCTCATCTATGTCAAAGCTCTCACCCTAAATCAGTTCCATATGGTATTGGCCTACTACCCAACGCCTAGCTCGGTGCCTTTGCTGCTGGACAACCTGACTCCAGAGATCCTGCAGGCAAGCCAACGTCCTGATTTACAACCTATCTACAGCTTCAACGGTAGCAAGCTATGGCTCATGAAACAGCGCGGACAAGGCCAGCTCGTCGGTGATGCCAGCCGGATCAAACATTGGCAATCCCTGCAACAAAGAGTCTTGCATCAACAGTTTGCCAAGCCCATCCTGTGGCTGGACAGGGAATAGGAGGCAAAGCAGAATATGTCACTCTATCGCCAGTTGTTTTTGGGGTTGAGCCTGCTGTTCTTGTTGTTGCTGGCAGGCATTGCCTTCAGCCAATTCACAACGACCCGAAGTTATTTGGTTGAACAGCAAACCATCGAAATAAATAACGCTATCCATGCCGTTGGCCTGGCGATCTCCCCTTACTTGGAGCAAGACGATATTGTCGCCATCGAATCGGTGATCAATGCCATGTTCGATGGCAGCCTGTACCAGACAGTCACGCTGGAATTACTAGAGGACAATACCGTTATTGAGCGTGCTTATCCCTCCCAGCCCAGCGATGTCCCGCATTGGTTTCAACAATGGGTCTCGATCCCCACGGTTACCCGGCAAAACACTTTGACCAGTGGCTGGCTCCAGTATGGCAAGATAACGGTGACCAGTTATCCAACACTCGCTTACAGCAAGCTTTGGCAAAGTAGCTGGCAGCTGTTAACCACCTTCATTATCGGCTTTGTGATTGGCATACTGGCCTTGAAACTCCTGCTGGATCATTTTGTCAAAAAGCCACTCAACCAGTTCCAACAAAAAGCCAACGATATTGCCGAAAAACACTTTGGTCAGCCACTGCCAACACCACCAGCTAAAGAGTTTATCCCGCTCACCCACGCCTTCAACCAGATGTCAGCCAAAATCGAACAGCATTTTAACCAACAAGCTCAAGAGGCCGATCTGCTGCGCAAGCGCGCCTACCAGGACCCAGAGTCTGGCCTCAATAACCGCAAGCGGCTACTTCTCCACATGGAAGATTGGCTGGAGCAAGATTCGTCTGGCGCTTTGGTGATCATCAAGTTAGAAGCCATCAGCCATTTAAGAAGGAAAAAACACTTCAAGAAAGCCGCCCTGCTGGCAGAAAAAGTCGGCCAGCACCTCAGTAGTACAGCTGCTGCCCAGCAAAAGCTCGGCCGGCTGAGCCATAGTGAATTTGTCATTATTCAACCTGAGCACAGCAGTGTGAATAACCCAGAACAAGATCGCAGCGCCATATTGAACCTCATGGATCAGCTCGGCCATATTCAGGCCAGTAACTCGCCTGAGAGCCTCCAGCCTATTTTGGGCAGTATCATCATCAAACATACCCAAAGTTCATTGAGCCTCTCTGAATTACTGGCGCAATGTGACAATGTCCTATCCAAAGCCCAGCACAGCCCTCAGCGATTCGCCGCCGTTCACCACCAGAATGGCTTACAGCAAGCGCAGGCTTTGCCAGCCGAAGCGGGGCAACACATTACACACCACAGTTCACTGCAAGAGATGCACCAGCCCGAACACTTGTTGTGGGGCAAGCAGCAGTGGTTCGAACTGTGTCAAACCGCGATTAAAAACGACAATATTACCCTGTCGTTCCAAACTGCAAGAGACAGCCAGCATCACCCACTTCACCAAGAAGTCTTTGCTGTGCTCAAACACCACGAGCAGTGCTATTCTGCCCACCTGTTTATTCCAGCCCTCAATGCTCTTAAACAGACTGAGGCGCTGGATCGCCATATGATCCAGAAAGCTGTCCATTACCTGTCACTGCACCAGACTTTTCTGGCCATTAACATCGCCCCGACATCCATCGCCGATACGGGATTTATCCAATGGTTAGACAGCTTCCTTGCCGAGCACCCCGTTATCAGCCAGCAGCTGATATTCGAACTGCCAGAAATCGCGTTTCTTGAAGACGGAGCTCAAACCCGTTTGTTCTGTCTCGTGCTCGACAAACACCACTTTACCTATGGTATCGATCATTTCGGCCACCACTTTGATTCTGTTGGCTATTTACGCCAATTCAGTCCCCTGTATGTAAAAATCGATACCGATTTCACCCGCCATCCAACGGATGATGCCCAGCAAGATGCGCTACGTGCCCTTATCCAGACAGCCCATCATCGCAATATCAAAACGATTGCCACGCGGGTAGAACACCAGCCTCAATACCAAGCATTGAAGGAGTTAGGCATTGTTGGCTTCCAAGGCCACTACATCACCGTTCAGAAGGAGGCAAACCATGGCAGACCCACTTCTTAACGCCTTGCATTACCTTTGTCACCATTACGGCCAGCCCCGATCAGTGAACTGCCTGCTGGAGGGCCTCCCTTTGCAAGATGGCCTGCTCTCCCCACATTTGCTACCTCGGGCGGCTCACAATGCCGGTTTCCAAGCCGAGGAAGCAAGACTCAGCCTGCCCCAGCTTTCCCCATTATTGCTGCCAGTAATTGCCTTGCTTGATAGCAACCGGGCCTGTGTACTGCTTGATATCGATCAGGAAAAGCAACGGGCAGAAGTCGCCCATCCCTGCCAGCAAAGCTATGATCCAAGAGAAAGCAATGCCTCAGAAAAAAGCGATGCCCCAGAAAAAAGCTGGATGAGTTTTGATGAGCTGGAGCAGCAATTTCTCAACCGCGTATTTTTACTGAAAATGCCGTTTCAGTTCGATGCCCGGGCTGAAACGGCCGCTGACTGTGATAACGCGAACACAGCCCAAGTAAAACCAACGAACAGTGCTACGTCTCCCCAAACCACATCTCACTCCAGCCAAGCCTGGTTCTGGCAAACACTATGGCAATCCAAGCCCCTGTACCGCGATGTTCTTATCGCCTCGGCTTTGCTCAATGTTTTTGCCTTGGCCATTCCGCTATTCACCCGGCTGATCTACGACAAGGTGGTGCCCAACCAAGCATTCGATACCCTTTGGGTACTGACCAGCGGCATCGTGGTCATATTTGGCTTTGACTTCCTGCTCAAATACCTGCGCAGCTACTTCATCGATATAGCCAGTAAAAAATCGGATATCCTGCTATCAGCGGCAATCTACCGCAAAGTAATGGGCTTGAAACTCGCTGCCCGCCCCCCTTCCGTCGGCGCCTTTACCCGCCACTTGCAAGAGTTCGAGTCGGTCAGGGAATTCTTTACCTCCGCCACCATCACCGCGTTGATAGATTTACCCTTTGCCCTGCTCTTTTTACTAGTGATCTACACCATTGCAGCACCGGTAGTTGTCATTCCCATTGCCGCCATTATTATCCTTGCGATTTACAGCATGCTGATACAACGACCTTTGCAAAAAGCCATTGAAGAAGGCTCGCAACTCGCGGCGCAAAAGCATGCAAACTTGGTCGAGAGTGTGGCCGGGCTGGAAACGGTCAAACTATTCAATAGCCAGCCCCAATACCAGTATCGCTGGGAACAAGCCGTTGCCCACATGGCTAACTGGGGCGTCAAGTCGCGCAGGCTGACTGACTCGGTCCATAATCTGGCAAGCCTCACCCAGCAATGTGTCTCTGTGGGGGTGATTATCTATGGGGTTTACCTTATTGCCGCAGGCGCGTTGAGCGTCGGGGGCTTGATCGCCGTATCTATGCTCACTAGCCGGGCTATCGGGCCCATGGTCCAGCTGTCACAGCTATCGACCCGTTACCACCAGGCTAAGTCTGCCATTGCTATCTTAAGCGATATCATGGCGATGCCCGATGAAACCCGGCCGCAGCAAACGACCGAGCACGCCAAACCGCTGAGTGGCGATATTCAATGCGACAACCTAACCTTCACCTACCCGCATGCCGAAACACCTGCTTTGCAATCTGTTTCTTTGACGATCAAGCCCGGCGAGAAAGTCGCAGTCATTGGAAAAATTGGCTCGGGTAAAACCACCCTGCAGCGGTTATTAATGGGACTGTACCAGCCAAGTTCAGGGGCAATCCGCTTTGACAACACCGACATCAACCAATTTCACCCCCATTCGCTGCGCCAGCAGGTAGGCTGCGTCCCTCAGGACAACGCGCTATTTTTTGGTTCAATACGTGACAACATTACCCTCGGTTCGCCACAAGCCAGTGATGAGGATATCGATAAAGCCTGCCGACACGCAGGCGTCAACCTGTTTACCCAACACGAACCATCTGGCTTAAACCGCCAGGTCGGCGAGGGAGGCCAATACCTTTCAGGCGGGCAGAGGCAAGCTGTCACCATCGCCCGGGCTATGCTCAACCAGCCTAAGGTACTGGTGTTTGATGAACCCACCAGCCAAATGGATAGCCAGTTGGAGCGGCACATCAAGCGCACGCTTAAATCATTCGATAAGCAGCACACGCTGATCCTCTTTACCCACAAAACCAGCATGCTCGAGTGTGTAGACCGCTTGATCGTGCTAGATAAGGGCCATGTCGTGGCTGATGGGGAAAAAGACACTGTCTTGCAAAAACTTAGAAACGGGAGCGGCTAACATGCCTCTATCCAATAGCTGCCTATACTGGCTGGGAAATGATTACCCAGAGCCCAAATACTTTGAAAATATCGGCCTAGTTAGCTGTGCAGAAGACATTCCCGATATATGGGGAGGGATTTTATGTATCAATATTGACGATCCCAAGCAGCAGCATCAAGTATTGCGTTCTATGTTCAGCCAACCCAAATTCTGGTCATGGACTGTATATGTCATTCATTCTGATCACTATTCGGCGTGTCTATGCGATGGGACCTTCGATGAGCATACTGCCTATAATAATTGGCTTGATATCAACCAGCGTATTCAGAAACTCTCCAGCATCGATCAAATAGAGCCGCTAACAGGCTGGTTAGGTATCCTCAGGTCTCGACGGGTTATCCCATTCAAAAAGCTTAATTTTTTAGGTATTTACCAGTATCCGATTGTTGATGCTTTCTATCCGGAGCTTTACTCGACCTATCGCTTTGTCTTCACTGAAAGCAAACGGGATATGTTGGAGCCTGAAGCATTGATCGACCGTATAAGAGTCTGCAAACACTGCAATAGTGGCCACCTTAACTATGTCGAAGTCTGCCCTAACTGCAAAAGTATTGATATTGATGTGCAATCCTCTTTGCACTGCTTCACTTGCGGCCATGTGGGCGACCAACAGCTATTCCTGCGCCGCGGGAAGCTAGAATGTCCCAACTGCCTAACCCAACTCCGTCATATCGGGGTCGACTATGACCGCCCTTTAGAAACTCACCGCTGTAATTCTTGCTCCCATCGGTTTGTCGAGCCCGACACAATTAGCCACTGCTTAAACTGTGAAAAGCAATCAGAAACAGCAGAGCTAGTGATCCAGAAAATATACCGATACAAGCTAGGCCAACTGGGTGAATACGTCTACCAGCACGGCAAGTTATTACAGGCGCCGGAGTTATCAATTAAGGGAAAAGTCGATGCAGGGTATTTTGAAAACATCCTCACCTGGCTCAACAAAGTCGCACTCCGACACGGTGAAGAACACCTATTATTAGCAATGCACCTGCCGGGACTTGAGGCGTACAGTAACCGCTACGGCGACAACAAAATGTTCGCACTGCTCGATCAAATTACCTTCCGCCTAAACGGCCTGTTTCGCGATACCGACATCTGCTGCCAATACAAACAAGATGTTCTGCTGGTGTTGATGCCCAAGACCCCGATGGCCAATCTCTCGGTGTTACAAAATAAAATCAAGCAGCTCAGTGAACTGATTGAGGAGGACGAGTTCGTTATGCATGTCTCTGCCCTAAAGATTCCCGATACAGCGGTTAACGAAGGCGCAGCGGCCTGGCTGGCCAATGCAATAAGAGATATTTATGCTACAAGATAGTTTCGCCGTTCTGGGATACCTCTACCTGATGGTCATCCACAACCATGAGCTCTGGTTGCTATTGTTCCCAATGCTACTGCTGTTCGAACTACCGTTATACCTCCTCGTTCTCACGGGGATATTCCGCTGGTCATATCCAACTCCAATCCCGCCTTTAAAGCACTACCCTAGCCTCAGTTTTATCGTGACCTGCTATAGCGAGGGAGATGACATAGCGATCACCATAGATACCCTTGTCGAGCAACTCTATCCCGGGCAAATCGAGATCTTGGTGATTATCGATGGCGCCAGCCAAAATAAAGAGACTTACCTTGCGGCACTGCGCAGCAAGCACAAGTACCGGGCGATAAAGCAAAGGGAGATTATCGTTATACCAAAATGGCAACGTGGTGGCCGGGTATCAAGCTGTAACGCTGGGCTGGCAATTGCTAAGGGGGAGGTGGTATTTAGCCTCGATGGCGACTCATCCTTCGACAACGACATGGCGCTAGAAATGGCGAAGCACTTTAAGAACCCCAACACCATAGCATGTGGCGGCGCCTTGCGGGTTCGGAACCATCGCACCAACATTATCACCCGGATGCAATCCATCGAATATATGCTATCCATGCAGGCAGGAAAAACAGGCATGGCCAACTGGGGCGTGCTCAATAATATTTCCGGCGCGTTTGGAGCGTTCAAAACTGGCATCGTCAAGCAAGCAGGTGGATGGGATACCCATACCGCAGAAGATCTCGATATCACCATTCGGCTTAAGCAGTATAAAATGCGCTACCGCAATCATCAGATTGACTTTGCACCGCATGCCGTAGGCCATACCGATGTGCCAGATACTCTCAAAGGCCTGGTGATGCAGCGGCTCCGTTGGGATGGCGACTTGCTGTTTTTGTTTTTCCGCAAACACCGACAAAGTTTAACCCCCGCATTACTCGGTTGGGGAAACTTTGTCTTCATGCTGGTATATGGTGTGGTACAAAACATCCTATTACCACTAGTTGTAGCTGGTTACACGGCGTTTATTGTCATCAAATACCCGCTTAGCATCGTGGCCGCTTTGACGATGATGCTCTACTCCGCCTACCTATTCTTCTCTTTGCTGTTATTTACTGTCTACTATTTCCTAATCTCTGAAAGAAAAGAGGATTGGAGATCTGTTGTTTGGCTGCCACTTTATCCCGTTTACCAGTACTTCATGCGCTTGGTAACAGCTTTTGCAATGATCAATGAAGTGATTCGTCGCAGTCATGAAGAATCAAGCATGGCACCTTGGTGGGTGTTGAGAAGAGGTAAGAAATTCTAGGCCATGAAAGTAAAATTTCACCTCAACAAACAGCACAATCCTCGCTCCGAAGATGGTATGAGAGTGATGTACGGCCCAGCCAAGCGAGGAGGATACCGAGTCCGCTGGTACTTGATACTGGCCTTGGTAGTCAGCCCCTTGCTTGCAATGGCTTACTATCTCTACCGCACAGAGTTTCTGGTCATTGCGCCAGCCATAATCACCTCCTATCCCGTCACAATTACATCGACCGAAAAAGCCATCGTCGCCCCGCTTCCCACTGATGTGGGCAAATCGGTAGCAAAGGGCCAAGCGGTTCTATTGCTCAAAGATGACATGCTTGATGCAGAAACACGCTTTATTGAGCAGGAATTACTTAAACTCTCTCCCCCTGCCATAGAAATAAGTCCAATTTATAGGGACGCCATTGCCCAATCAGAGCAAAACTTACAGAAATTCGAGCTGATTAAGCGCAACTACGATACATTTCGAAAGCAAGGCCATGTCTCAGATGTCGATTATGCTTCAATTATTAGTATCAATAACACACTGAATAACCAGCTAAATAATCAAAAACTGGCATATATAGAGGCACAAAGGCACTTAAGCGAAATGGCTCTGGCAGGTCCTGTGAGCCAAGCCCACCGAGCCTTGATGCAGGAGCTAGTCATCAAACGTTCACAGCAAGATAACCTAACGGTACGAAGTCCATTCGACGGTCGAGTTATCGAAATCCATGTGCTAGAAGGTGAGCGTATTGATGTTAACCGCCCATTAATTACCGTTGCGAAAAACAATTCCCCTGAGGTCATTGCCTATCTCAACCCGAAATACATCAAATACGGGCAAATTGGGACTAAAGCCAAGGTCAGCTTCCCTGATGGTGCCAGCTTTGCTGCCACAGTTAGCAAGCCGTTGGAGATGGTCAACAAACTTCCCCAGCAGTTACTCAGTCCGTTCGAAGGCCAACCGGCCTACCTTCGCATAACACTTCAATTTGATATGGCCTTGGAACAAAAATACTGGATTGAAGGAATGGCGGTGAAAGTACAGTTTTAATCATTTCTTAAGGGTTAAGAAATACAGTTGTAATCTAACATCGGTAGCTTTCGCTTCCAGTTTATTGAAATAGATAGGGAAATTACCGTGAAATCCTCACCACTCATTGCAGCTGTCATTGTTGCAGTATCCTCGGCCAGCCACGCTTTCGACTTGCAGCAACCTTCTAACAACAATACCGATAACTTGGTCTGGACTGGTCACCTGAGCCCTGATACCGACACCGTCATGTCAGCAATGCTAGCAGCCCACATCTACGGTGGTACAGCAACGGTACCTGAGAAAATCAACCCTGAGTCTGAGTTTGTCCTAAATTTTTGTAACGCCGAGTCACCTCGCATTGAATCTGACTACAGCCAGTTCCAAGTTGGCCTTGTCGATTTCAACCAGACGACTCAGCTAGCACCGACCATTGACCAAGGCTCTATCGTGGCGGTTATCGACCACCACGCTATCGGCGGCTCACCAATCAACACCTCGCAGATTGTGGCCATGGACATCCGAGGCTGGGGATCGGCAGCCACTATCCTGGCGGACAACGCCGAGAAGCTGGATGTCACTTTGCCAAAACACCTCGCCTGTGTTGGTTTGGGTGCTATCCTGTCGGATACCGTGGTCTTCCAGTCTGCGACGACGACCGATTATGACAAACACTACGCCGAGAAACTGGCTGGTATTGCGGGCATCAGCGATCTCGAAGATTTTGGCCAGCAAATGCTGATTGCCAAATCGGATTTGAGCCACCTTTCCGCCGATACCATTTTGACCATGGACTACAAGAACTTTGAGTACGGCGGCAAGAAAGTCGGTATTGGTGTGGCAGAAACCCTGACAGCCCAGCAACTGATTGATCGCAAAGAAGAGCTTCTGGCTGCGATGAAAGCCTACAAGCAGGCCAACAACCTAGACCACCTATTCTTCTCGATCACCGACACCAAAGACAAAAAAGCCAACCTGCTTTGGGTGGATGACAGTGACTTGAAAGTGATCAAAACAGCCTTCGAGCATACCCCGGCCACAGATATACTAACGCTAGAGGGCATCACCTCACGCAAGCGCCAGATTGGCCCTGCCATCCAAAATGCGGTTGAGAGTTTGTAAAACAGGCGATGGGCGAGCCAGATTGTTTGCAAGAGCCTGACCATGTCTAAATCTTGCTCTTTGCTCTACCTCTAGCCTCTGGCCAGATACGAAAAAGCCTCGTCGTTTGACGAGGCTTTCGAATGTGGCGGAGTGCTCTGGGTATGGCGGATTTGATTCAAATCCCTTACTCGGAACATAGCGCACCACAAAAAAGCCGCTGATTTCTCAGCGGCTTTTTCAGAATGTGGTGGAGCGCTCTGGGTATGGCGGATTTGATTCAAATCCCTTACTCGGAACATTGCGCATACGAAAAAGGCCTTGTCTTGCGACAAGGCCTTCGAATGTGGCGGAGAGATAGGGATTTGAAAGCTATATCCGCAAGATTAAAGCGCTTATTTTACAGTGACTTACGATTTTTATTCAAAAGCCGAATTTGCCAATTGTCGTGTACATCTTAAACTCACTGTAGAAAAAAACAATGATGAATCCAACACGGCAGCAATTCAGAATCATAATCGGGAGCAGTCCCTTGGGTTTATCACTGAAACACAATTTTTTCCCAATAATTCCAATCTAAATTTAGGTTATCCATTTCTTCTTGAGTCCAACGAACTTCAAGATCACTTACATTTAATACAAGCGTTTTGTCATTTGATTTTCTTAAATCAAGATTATTCCTACCATCGCGCAAAATCATTTCATCATACATCTGGCAGCCGCGACATCTACAATCTTGCGAAGTACACCTGTCATTCAAAAGAAGAGTCACATCATTTACAAAATCACGGAACAAATGAGTGTACATTCCTTCATCATTATCGATAGTGAACAAAAGAGAAAACTTTTCGACACTCTCCAAATCATTTGCTTCGCTGCGAGTCTTTATTTCTTCTAAATCTTCAACAATTGAACCTCGCACAAGGCTTGCTTTATGGTCAAAGAAAGGGTCGACGACCACTTTGAGGTTGTTGTCAGTAGCCCAAAACATAAACTTATCAAAGCATGGATCTGTTTCAATGATATCTAACCTATAAGAACCTAGAGTAAAGTCAACCTTGCTCCAGTTCTCAATATAATGCTTTAGCTCGGTAGGGTTAGTAATAAGAAAAATCAAATTGTTGAATGTTATATATTCACCTGTAACTATATTGGTGAAGGCTACCAATGGGGCATAGAAGTTGTTTAACTTGTTGTATTCCATTGCAATGCCTCTGGTAAATTTTGCTACAGAGAATGACTCACACTCAACTAAATCTAGAAGCTTAGATGATAACCTGTGAGCCTCCAATTGCGTTCCAAAAACTTCACCATTGGTCGACAAACATAGAGGATTATTACCCTTTATTGAGTCAAGGCGCCAATTTTCTAGCCTGTCGCAAATGTCTTGTGCCACCCCTAAGTTGTATCTCTGAACTTTTCCTCGCTCTAGACAATACTGAATAGTCTCATCTTTCATTTTAACTTTGATACAATATGCGCCATTTGGATCTCCCAAAGGATTTGAGTTCCAAAAGACATTCTTTACTGGTTGATTTACAGTCTCTCTCAAACCACCCCACAAGCCTTGACTTCTATCTAGTAGCGAAATCCATTTATTAAAGTCAAAATTGCTAAATTCAGGAGCTTGCTCTACCTCACCATTTCCAGTTTTCCCCAAAACCCTGTCAGAAACGCGCAAACACTCTACATGGATATTACCCGCATCAAATGGAATTCCCTCTTCTTGAACTTCTATCAGCATTGCAGGGAAAGAAAGCCCATTTTCACAATGAATGCACTTGGTTGCATTTTGATTTTCCAGAACATGCCGCCTGATTTTTTCTGAGTAAGCTTTAGCTATAGCAGAGTTATCATACTCTCCACTATCGTCACAGTTAATTGGTATTAACAACAGATTGTCAGCAAACTCAGGTTTTTCCTCAAGAAATCGTTCCGCTCCCTTATATGTTGAAAATCGTCCATAAATTTCAAACGTAGACCCATTACTCAACTTGATAGAATTGTCGTTAAACTCAACTCTAAAATTTCCTTGTTCATCAAATCTTTTCAATTCTACCAATTGGAAGCTATGCTCTGGGTAAGGGCTTTTCATTAAGACTAACTCCCTTCCAGAGCATATAATATCGTTATCAGCATCAAACCTAACTTTGAAGTAGTTATCTAAGTAACTAGCTTTTTGTTCAAATTCTTTGAGCTTAAATTTACTTAGTAACTCACTTACCCCCTTACAATCGACGGACTGACGGCTTTTAGACCAGTCTAATGCTTGAGCTATAACCATGTTCCATATCAAACCAGATTCTACATTAAATTTGTTAGTCAAAGACTCAACAAAAGATTTCTCATGGATACCACCTCGTTCAACATCCAATATTACGATGTGGATTTTACTAACAAGCCTATCAATATCATTTTGAGTCACACTACCAAAGCCGTTCTTCTCATAAGACTTCTGGATACATCGTTTTAATTTTTCATAAACAGCTTGTTCAGGCTTGCTGAGTGGGTTGTGTTCTAAAGCGTTTCTGCTCAAACGTGTAGAGTTAGTTATTTTTCTTAAATGCTTGCTTATTGACTTCGACGTTTCGTTTGATGTGATGATTATGTAGGAATCTCTCTCATTTTGAGAAGCTCGGGACTGCTTCACAAATTGATCTATTGTCTTACAAAATTCTGAACCATCTTTATCTGACAGAGCCAACTTTCTTTTAGCCTGTAGATATGACTTTGAGTTTTCGTGGGTTAGTACTATGTCGTCTACACTATCATCAGTTTCAAAGGCGACCTTTAAAATCTTTTCCTTATTTCGCTTATCTAACGAACTCGAACAATCCATATCGAGCCCCATTTGCAGTACAAAGTATGCTGAGACTCTTTGCTGATAATCTGAACCAGCATTTGTAGCCGCTCCACCGCCGTTGTTTGTCAAACAAGACCTCCTTCATAAGATAAATTTCAATGCTCAAAAATGCACGTTTTCAAACGATTAAAACAGAATGTATAAACTTAAACTCCACTTGCATGAATTTTTGACGGGGCGTTACTTTATGCTGAGTTAACTTGCTAAAAGAGTTGCAAACCTCGTTATGGGTAATGATTCATTTGTCGCTTCACTTACTATGTTTTCATAATTCAAAATCAGGTTCGTATCAGTCACTGTGTTTCAACATGGCTGAGCTCTGAAGCGGCGCTTGTAGCGTTCAAAATATCCTCAATAAAACCCTCAAGAAAATGAAAAGGAACTGGATATCGGTAGCAACGACAAGCTGTTAGGAGCAGTGGCAACTTACCTTCTACAGCAGCAGACATTTTCTTGAACGAATCTGACGAATCACATTCCTGAGTTATATGCTCTATGGCTAAATCATTGTTCATTGGAAAGTTGGTCGAAGCCGAGCCGTGCATATCTGAGTTCGAATACATAAATTTCTCACTATACTCATTCGGATACCAGTATTGTAACGTGCAATGCGCTAGCTTATCTGTAGCAAATTTTTCCAGTTCTTGACTAACTGAATTGAGTCCATAAAGAGAGCAAAATACCGTTAGAAGTGGGTATAAAATACTAGCCTCAGTAACTTTGTTCTTATAGTTACCGTCTGCTCTGTCTTTGTTTTGATGCTCAAGCAGCCTCTCGAAGGAGTTATGGATAATTGGATACATACCATTGCTATCAAAAGCGAACATACACATATTAACCACTTCCGACAACCAACTCTTAACAAACTCATCAAGTTCTGAGTTGTTTGAAAGGAGAGTCAAAGCAAGCGCTAAATCAATCGCTTGGGAGTCTTTATACGGTGATAGTAGTAGAGGATTATTAACCACCAAAAGGTTAATGGACTTAGTGATTTCTCTGAGACGGAGGCGCAGCAGTTCTTGCTCTTGGTTCTCTCCATCTGTTGGCGGGTTTGCCGTATAACTTTTTATCAGTGCATCTAAAACCCAATGTCCTTTCACTGACAAACGTCCTAACACATCAAACAGCTTAATATTTACATCGATGGAACTTGGGGATTGGACTGCGTGTGATATCGCGTACTTTAATCCAACATATGGTATTAAGCATTGATCTACGTAACAATCTGTTATTTGTTGGTATGTTTCAAGAATGCTATCGAATGATTTTGAAGTCTTGTTCCTTCCTGTGTAATGTTCTTTAGCCTTGTCCCAAGCCAATAGCAATGCTTGCTCCGATGAAAGATATGCAGCTTCTAAATTCCCACCATCCCGACACCATGAGTATAGAACCCATAGACAAACGTTAATTCGCGTTATAGATGATGCTACCGAATCTGCATCGTTAGCGTTTGACATTACCTGTTCAATCAACAATGAGAAGTGTTGGCTAGAGGTCTCAGGCTCTTCGAGTAAGGCTAAGGACTTCCTCAACAGAGCCTGACTAGAACTGGGAAGTAGCTCTTCTTTCAACAAATGTTGTTGAATCAACTCCGACAACTTATCACCATTCCACTCCTCAAAAGTAATATTGTCTGTAGTGTTCCTTTGCTCATAGCCAGATACTTCTTGCCTGATTCCAGAGTTAACATCGCCCCCAAAACATAAACAGATTACAATCTTTTTATCTTTGTGTTGAGGTGGCAAACGACTAGGGACAAATGAGTCTTGAATTTCATCTAACGAAGGTCTAAGAGCTTGATCTGCGCTTCCATTCCATGTGTCACGAGTAAGGTTCCCAGATTTAACGGAAAATAAGTATACTTTTTCTTCCTCATCAGTTAACCGTCCTACGGCGGCTATATCGACACCATATTCTTTGACACCGCGAGTGGGCGAAATGAACACATTCATTCCCATACTGCTCAACAAATCAGGTAGCACAGCATCCAATTCTTTTCGTTCTTTCAATGAAGCTAAATATTGCTTAAGAATCAACTTCATTTTTCATTCTCCCGTAGCGATAAACCCGTAATTTATAATCTAAGTTCTCAGGATCTAAAACGTTCAGCCTTGGCATTTCGGTAGAGTGAGTGAAAGAGTGCATTTGCATTTCTTGCCGTACTCGACTTCCATCTCCTTGGTGCACGTAGTAAATAGAGCTATTCCCATACAATAATCGTTGTGTCGTCGCAATTTGGCTTATGAATGATGATCTTGATGCTTTTTCGTATGCTGCTTGCATATCTTTATTGGAATTTTTCCAATACGCCTGTAAATTTTCACTCGGAGCCATTAACTCTTTCAAACCAGATACTTGCTCAATATCAGCATGGTAAGCCTGAAGTTTGCCAAGTAGACGTTCACATAAGCTAACTTGCACACCTTTATCAACACACGATTGGAAGAACTGCTTAAGCTCTCCTGGATAGCTTAAAAGTAATGGGTCATACAATACCTGTTCAAGTTGTTTACGAGTGGTTTCCGAAGCTACATCGTAGATGGATAGAATGAAGCTCACTGCAACAACAGGACGAGTAAACAGCCAACCAACAGCCTTATGACCAACAAACTCTTGCTTCATTCCATCGCCTAGTAATGCAATTTCGGCTTCTAGTTCTATATCGTTGCCTGAAACATCATTAAGTAGATCTGAAACACCGCGACAAAGTGAAGATGTACCTGACAGCAACCATTTTGTAATGATGTGACTCAATAAATCTCTGTGTCTTGTCAATAACTCGCGGGAGAAATAGTCAAATGCTAGAATTTCCACATCAGCGACCACAAGCGATTCCAGTAGCTCGACGGCATCTGAAAGCGATCCCTTCTCTACCAATTTGACTAGCAAATGATCAATATTATCAATGGTGCCTTTATGGTCTGGGGCAACATTAGCTAATTTATTTAGCAGAAGATTCATGACACTTTCTGGAAAATTGATTCTTTGAAAGGCAGTAAGTTCCGAAATTACATATAGTGCCTCTGGGTGAGTAACCTCTGAAAAGGTAGATATAAGGTCTTCGATTTTCGTCCAGTAGAGTGGGAACTTTTCTCCAAAGTGGAGTATTGCCCTTAGTATTGCAGCACGACAGCCACTTTCTTCCTCGTTAGTGGCACTGCTACAAAGTAGCTCCCAAATAGTGCGAGCTTGCAACTCACCTGCATCAATGCGCCCCAGAGTAAAATAAGCTTGATGTCTGACAGCGTTATTTCCTATTGCAATCAAGCGTTCTGTAGTCTGGATAGCTTCAACCGCGCTACCTGAGTCATATGAAAGAATTGAACTAGAGAGAAAAGGAGCATATGCGCTAACGTCACTTTGTTCTAGGAGAAATCTAACACTATCTCTTGGGCGATTAGTTTCCATACGACAAAAGCGTTCATAAGCGCTATAGACACCACCAGCAGCCAAATCTCTTCCTGCCAACTGCGTCAGGTTAACAAGGCAACGTAGGACATCTTCAATGTTTGCATGTAAAGACGGCAGCACGTTTTCAAAGGCGTGTAAAATGGTGAAAAAATCATATCTACTTGAGCTCTTCTCAACCGTGCTTACAATGTTGACAAGTTCGAGACTCCCTGAGTTATGCAGCTCTATTAGAGCCTGCTCCAAAACCTTATCGTCAGAGCTTATTTCCTCATAATACAGCTCATCAATGAGGGCAAGTAGGTCTTCTTTCGTATTACTTACCTCTTGGAACCTAGCCTTTATTTCTTCCAATGACATTTCTTACCTCTAACTAGACAGTCAATAAGCACGTTGTTGGATAAATCGGATAAAATCAAATTGAAGTAGTCGAAACTGAGAATTGATTAGACCGTAAAACATATATGTACAGAGATACACTCACTGTAAGTGCAATCCATCGTGTTTGGTTTAACCCATATCAACGAGCCACACACTATGACGTTCTTTAACCCCTTCCATCTTTAACTCAATCATTGCACGTAGTAGTGATAAGCGTCGGTTGCCTTCGAGGAGATGATATGGAGTAAACATCGCGTCCAGAGCTGGATACTCAAAACTTAAAATCGGATGGACTTGATTATTGGCATTATGAGCTAATATGATCGGTCTAATGAAAGTTCCTTGTTCTAACATCCTATCAAACCATATCGGCCGTAAAGGAACACCTTTAGGACTCAGCCATTCATGAGCTTTTGGAAATAGCCTACTCTCGTCATATGGATAATGGCGTATAGTCAAGATCTCATTACTTGTCAGTTCAACTAGCCTATATGTCCAATGAACAAAGTCCTTTCTTTGATTCAGTGCCTTTCGAACAACTTCAACTTCAAAAGGCCATTGTTCTAATACATCATCAGGTACATTTTTGAGTCGATGAGGTAATCTAGTTTTATAATTTGCAAACAATTCATTGTCTCGAACCTCTGGGAGTTCAGTGGATAAATAAGACCTGATATGTTTCATTTTGCGCTTGGTTCCAGTTCTACCCATAACTAACTCCTAGAAAACAAAAAACTGACTATTAACATCTGCAAGCATTACAACTACGAAGGTGATAGAGGAGTGCTCCAAATATCGGCAAAGTTGGCATCTGTTGAAGCAGGGCCAGGTTCAGCCTCATCAATAGTCATTCGAACAGGAATGTTAAATGCTGAACCAAAGCCTACAGCATCACCTCTAGGTAAACCTGAAATTTCGCTTAAGACATTTTCATTTCCGTTTTCCATTGCATGTCGCAATGCATTGAGGTCTCTTTCATTGGTTAATCTTAATGACAACCAGTTGGAGCACATAGCTAGAACGGTTGATGAAAGTTCTGATGGTCTTTGTGTACTAACTATTAATGAGCAACCAAATTTACGACCTTCTTTGGCTAATCGCTCATAAGCTTTTAATTGATTTGCTTCCTCAGCGTAAGGGTCTCGCAGATACTGATGAGCTTCTTCCAATAGAAGTAACGTTGGGTAGCTGTTATTTTGCCCTCGTTTGAAAAGTACCTCTGCATACATTTCTAACAGAGCCCCTAAAACCAAAGGAGACAAATCATCAGCCAATCCGTTTAAGTTAACTATATGCACATTCCAATCTTGAGGAACGCCTTTGGGTTTGCCAAAAATGTAGTCAACTTCCTGTTGAAGTGGAACATCCCAAGTATCTGATGCATTTATCATTTGCCCACCAGAAGTGTCTAAAACTTCAGTGAATCGTGAGTCTTCAGAAAGTTGATGGATGATTTTGATTAGAGGCAAAACATTCCCATAATTGAATGCATTCCTTTCACTTGTACCTGCGTTTCGACTGGCAGCCACACAACCAAACTCCGCCACAAGGTTTGCCAACGCTTTAAATGGAGGCCACTGAGTTTGCCTCTGTACATTCTGTTGTTGCAGTACATTTAGCCACCCACCTAAGTAAGCCTGATTGTTTGGGCTGCAGTCATCTACTAACGGAAAGCTAGTCCTGTTACCAGTGTTGGCATCAATTTGTTCTACCAACACTTCATTGGAGTTGACTGGATTGGTTTTTACAAAAGGTAAAGAGCGAAGTGCGTTCCGTAGTGCTGGTAATTGAGTTTTGTCACTCGGCCTAAGTAGTTTGATTAAGCCAGCCCACCCAAGTGACTGATAGGGTATACGATGGTAGTTAATATGCTCTTTTGCAAAGACACTCCCAAACTCTGTACTTGTCCCTGTCCCTAGTGCAGTTTGCTTTACATTTTTTAAGCCTTCAAATGCTTGGGCATACTCACCATTAATATCGAAGATTACTATTCTAGCGCTTGGAAATTGTTCTGCTATCTGTCTTGTAATCAGAGCATTGAAATTCGATTTTCCATACCCTGTACTTCCCAGTACTGCTAAGTGTCTACTCAGTAACTTATTTACACCCGCTCGAATTTCAACTGTACGAGTTCTGGCGTCACTACCTAGCCTTAAAGAAAATTTCCTGTCTTCTGTTGGTATACCAAAGACAACATTTAATAGTTCTTTATCTAGTGGTACAGCTTTGGCTCCTAAAGGAGGTAACATCCAGTTTTCTGAAATAAAACTCAGCCTACCTTCGCTAGATTTTATATGTCCGATAGCATGGCAAACTAGTTGTCTTAACGGTATATCTGAGACATTCATTGTCCCAAACTTATTAGTATGCGCCTTCTCAGGTTCAACAAAAGACATTTCAGCCACTCGCGCTACAACTAAATGCCTTCCCGCTTCAAACCCAATTAAGTCTCCAGGTTGAGATACAGAGTTTACTCCCCCTCGATGCGAAGCTAGCTGTCCTTTATGGCTATCCAAAAGGTTAACTCGAACCTTAGTTCCTTCGAGGGATACCACATACCCTATTTGAGACACGTCATTATAGCTCATTGCTTACTCCCCCTTGCTTGTAGAACCAAGGTTGTTGAGAGCTTCGGCTATCACGTTAACTGCGCTATTTTTAGGGAACAATACAGGCTTGGGAATCAAATCAACGAAGTTGTCAAAGTAAGCATCTGAACCACCTATGATTGTGACTTGATTTAGTTGCATTTTCCTAATTTTATCAATGCATTGTTGCGCTGGACTCAATCCATTTTCTAGTTGGCTGTTAGCACTAAGTTCTGCCAATTCTGGGTAACAGATAACAATATGTAGAGATGGATTCAGTAAAGCCCCGAGAATTATTCTATTTATATGGTAATCACCAAAGCCGTAACCGTTAACGAATAGGGTTGTTTGTGGCTTAGTAAGAAACTCACTGAAGCGACGGAACATCTCACCGTAGACGAAACCTATTGTATGATGGTACTTGTTAGCTCCTGGGTAAATAAGACGCTGTTTATCATTAAAACTACCTTCTCCAACTAATGGATTGATAAAATCTTGATAAGCCTTCGAACTGTTGCACTCAATGACATCACCGCTTTCATCTTGATACCACGTCAATGAACCGTGAAGTTTATATAAGTACATGTTGTAGTGCCCGAAGCGAGCTTCGCCAACCGCATTTACATTGCGAAACCCCAAATCAAAGGAATGAGGCTGAAAGGTTCTTGAATGTATACCTGAAAATCCGTTTACAAGGTTTATCCCAGACGCTTCGGCTGACCATTCGATAGCTAAATCGTAATTAGTGGTAAAAATAGCTGGAGCCGCTTGACCTGGCTGTCTATTCGAAATTAGTTTTTCTAATAAATTCTTATGCTTATCGAACTTTTCCTTTTCTCCAACGTGAAGCTTAGGAAAATCTGAGTCGACTAGCAAAGCCGCCTTAGTAACCGAACGGTATAGTTCAACCAACAAATCTTGAAGCTCAGTCGAGTCTTGTTGCCATGTATCTATAACATTTTTGTTTTTAAGTACCTCATCGATCAAAAGCTCAATATTGACAGAATTCGCTTCAATCTCTTGCTGACGAATCAGTTTATACTTATCTCTTAGTATTGGTATCTTAGGTTCATTACGAGCTTTAAAGTCTAGCCAAATCTCTTTCATGACCATACCACCAGCACTTTTAGATGCCCCAGCGCCGAGTAGTATCCCAACGTTTTCTAGCTGACATAAAGAAGATAGGTGACTTTCTAAGTCTCTACGTTCAATTTCACCGCCACCTTGAAAAAACAACTCTGCCATACTCATGTATCCACGAACCAAAATTGGTGTGCATTGTAGCATATGCATTAAACTTCAAACTTGAACCCATGAGCAGAATTAACTTTATTTAGAGTGAGCTTCGCCTTAGCTTCAGGTAAGCTGTCTTTGGCTTTCTCATACTCAGCAATGCTGAGGCTTATGGCTTTCGTTCTCACTTAGCGCAGAATCCAGCTTTACTTTCAAGGATGTATACTCGTTTTGTAGTGCTGATAGCTGTTCGTTGATGCCTTGGTAAGTCCCTTGAAGTATTTCGTACTTCTCCGTAATGGAGTTTAAATTGCTTGTAAGTTTAAGATTGTGTTGAAGCAACTCCGAGTGGCTTTGCCGTGATTCAGCCAATTCAAGTTCTAATTCTTCAATTGTGTCCTCAAGCCGTTCCTTTTCCTCAACTTGCTTCTTAAGGCGTTCTTCAATATCAGCATAGTCAGCTTCAGCTTGCTCCTTGGCTCGATACGTTAGGTTGTACTTTGCGTCGAGATCTCTGATACGAATAGCCATCATGGTTTCATAATGCTCGTGCGCCTTGTTATTCAAAGCATTCGTCATATCACGCATTACTTTACAAAGCTCTTCCTCCCGCTTAGCTAAAAGTTCCTGCAACTCCACTGGAAGATCATAGGACAGAAAAGCACGGGTAGCTTCACACTCTTTATAGTCTTGCGCATTAAGCGCTTCAACCGAGATATGTCCACTTTTTATAAGGCGATCTAAGTCCGATTGAATTGCGGAAATTTTTCCTCGGCCTAATACTTCTTTTATGCTCCAGCCCGAAGGCTTTTTTCCTTTGCTGATCAGCTGAGTAGCAATTTTGATGACATCGTCATCGGTATATGATTTCGGTCTAGCCATTTTTCACCTGTTTTTAGTTATCATTTTTAGGTTTGTTAGTTAGTGAAGTAAGTTAGTCACGTTAACTAACTTACTTATCCATTGAAGCTTCGGCTTCAATTGCAGTATTGGTCTTTTTAATAGCCTTAATTTCCCTGGTAATCCCTTGCGTTACCGAAGGAGGAAGCTCTAACGCAGCACTGAAAGCGGAATCAAGATACTCAATCTGTTTCGTTGCCATCTTTTGGTCACGAGCATTGAGAGCAAGCAGCACTTTCTTAAACACACTGACCAACTTTGGCACAATAGCTTCTGATAATTCTTTCGTTAGCTGAGATAGACGCGACTTTTGTGCCTGTAGCTCTGATACTTCTGTCATTACAGTATCTTTTTCAACTTGCAGCTCGCTGAGATTAATTTGTACTTCAGTGACTTCATCAAGTAATTTTTCAAACTGCCCTTCTAGTGACTGGGTATTTTCTAGCAACTTGTCATACTGTTGCTCTGCCGATTGAATCTTTGCTTGAGCAAGCTCTAATTGATGAGTGTAATAATTATGGCTACGTTCAGACTTGGGTGAGCTTGCCTCTCTGTCCATTTTCTTGCGAAGCTCTGACTTCTGCTCCGTTTCAGGTGCAAAGTCTGCTCTTAGCTCTTTACTTTTAAACAAGTGCTCGTTCGCGTAATCCAATACCATGCATTGAAAGTAGTGGCCGAATTTTTTGGTTAATTTTCTGCTTAGTTTCCCATCAGCAGGTAGCAACTCCTCATCGGGAAAACTAGAACTGATGTATTCATTAACTACTCTAATCTGAGTCTTCCTTAAGTCATATTTACCTGTCTGGTTATTTTGCCCCGATATAAAATAGTGAGTATGTGCTCCTTTAGTTACTTCGATGCTACGCTCATCGTCATGCGCAATGATTGCGCGAACAGGATAGTCAGGGAAATGGTCGTCCAAAAATTTTTGTGTAAAGAGTATGTATTCCTCAACGCTGATAACATCAGTGCCAACATCCCACCGATGCGGAACTTTAAAGATGCCTTCTTGCAGAAAGACATGATTAGCGGCAGGTCGCTGTTGTAATTGGTTGTATGCGTTCAAATACGTTTCGAGCATTTTGATGCGTTGACCTTTCCTTTGCATTGGAAGCTTTTTAAACTGCTCTATGCGAGAGTACGAAACATGACCTTTTGTATTTAAGACATCTTGCAAAAACTTAGCAGCATCGACGTTACCTTTGTTCGTTTCACTCTCTATAGCTTTCTTAATTTTGAGGCGATATTGCCGCTGCTGAGTTTGCAGTTTGGACTGATTACGAATTTTAGGCTCTGGTGCGAATTGATATAGCAGCTCCAGACGCTCCTCTTCAGACACTGAGTTCAAAGGCAAAATGTTTGAACCAAGCCAGATCAAGTTGGAATCTGCAAGCTCCTCATTCCACTCCAACTTCTTAGCTTTATTAGCGGCTGTTGGTGGAGCAATACGCAATGAATGGGCAAGCGAGTGTTCGCATTTAACTCTATCACCAGGTTTTGATGTGAAGTTAAAGCGTCGATAAAAGAATCGAATTTCCTTCATACTCACCTCCGAAGGGGTGAGTATGGCAGAGAGTCAAGAGAGCCATCTCTTGCCCGCAGCTCACGTTCATCTTTTGCGCAGCAAAAGTGTGACGGGAGCGCAGCGGGTTGCTTAGTCATCTCACTTTTTAAGTGAATGACTTTGGCACCAATGGTGCCATTCTTGGCAGTGAAACTGCCATGGCTGACAACACAGATGACAATGGTGTCGAGAGTAATCATGGCTGACTCCCGACAAGCATTTTTACCGCAGCGAGAAGCTCAGGTTTAGTTTGTAGCACTTGAATCAAAGCTACGAACTCAGATGAAATTTCTGTCACAGGCACGGGCTCAGAGACTTCCATATCAAACGTACTAGACAGGTTCCTTGCCGAGGCACTTGCGTAGTCGGGGGAGTCTACAGCTATCCATTTGCCATAATGTTTGTCTATCATTGCCGTATCGCTATGGCCCATCTGACGCGCAATCCACTCTTTAGAAATACCTGCCGTCAGGTTTTGACTCGCAAAAGTATGTCGAAGTTGACTTGCGCCACGGTGCTCCACTCCAGCCTTTTCTAGAAATGGCTTGAAAAAGGTTTTATTAAACTGCGCTGCGTGAATGAAAGGGGCATCAGTTTGACTGTTGTAAAAGACAAACTGTAAGTGTTCTTTGATACGACTTTTGTTATCACTTTGCAGCACCGAGATTTCACGAGTCGCCTTGTCACCTGTCAGCTTAAGCTGTTTTAGCAACACTTGAATAGCCAACTCATTGAGCTCGACTTTCCTTATTGACTCTTCAGTTTTTGGAGTCTTGTAATCACTGAGCACCTTGGCCCGACGAACAAACATTTCCTTGCGCTTAAAGTCGATATCTTCCCAAGTTAGTGCAATCAGTTCACTAATCCGAACACCAATAAGAACATTCAACATGAGCGCATGCTTGCCATGTAGACACCCATGAGTACTGTGAAGGCTGTTCAGTTCCGCTTTAGAGAAAGGCTTCGGTTCAACTTTGCACGCTTTAAAGTTCTTGACGTCTAACATTGGGCTAACACCAATAGCACCATCACTGGCCGCGTGCTTAAAAGTACCTCGCAATACGGTCATGAACTCATTGATTGTTTTGTTCGCATAACGCTCGTGGAGGTCGTCAAATAAATCTAGAATGTCGCTATGACAAATGTCGGAGATTAATGTCTCACCGAAGTAGCGCTTCAAGGCGTTCGCTTTGCACTTGTTGTTAACAAGAGTTGATGGAGCAACTCTGAATTTTCGGCTTTTGATGAATTTATCTGCGTAATCTTTAAATTTTTTGGGGTTCCTGTTTTCCATTTTCTCAACTTAGGCAGCTATGGCTGCTCTTCTATTTGAGAGCATCATATCTAGGCAAAATCAGGAAGTCTAAACTGAAAATACTAATATTATTAGTTACTTATTATAAAATCAGAGCACTTTCGTTCTTAATCAATCAGTTAAGAGTTAGCATTTTTTTTCAAAAAAAATGGAAGGCGGTACTGCCTTCCAGTGGTTGAACTTCAAGAGGTGTAACGGCTGATCTCTTTGAGGGTAAACCGACCGATTAAACTTTTCTTGCTGCTTTACTGACATGTTCTGCAAACTTCTCAGCCTCTTGTTCTGAGTAGTATTTACGCTTTCGTCGATGCTTCATTTTGCTATCTCCTCGCTCAATTTTTGTTTGGCTATTGAGTTCTACAGACGATGACTTTCTAACGAACTCATCAGGTTGATTTTTTGTTTCACTCATGTCTTTGCTTCAGTTAGATAGCAGCGCTTTCAAAAGCGCTGCGAATACGGGTGATTAAAGTTCTGCTCATAAGTAACTCCATCGGATTACCATGAGTGAGCAACGACATTGATTTTGTAAATCTGTCGCTGCAACAATGGCTATTTAATTCACTTCTGGGATTAAACTAAGTAGAAAATTGCTAGGATTGCCATGAGTAAGCAAACGGACTCCTCGTGTTAATTGATGATGCAAACTGCCTACTGAGTTCTTCACGGCATCATTCACTGCATAAGTCAGCGTAACGTCATCACACAGCTCTTTATTTTGTTGATTTACCAAACCCGTTTCAAACAGGTATTGCATTATCAGCAGATACAGCTCATCGACGTAATCGTTCCTGGTTGGTATGTGGTTCTTATAAGCAAACTCCTCATACTCTTCTTCAACGATATTCCACAAACTGTAGAGCGAGAAATTAATCGCTTGAAGCTCAGAAAACCAACTAATATCGTCACCAATACCTGATTCTCCTTTTTTTCAAAACGGCACTCGTTTTCATAGTGATCAACAATACTCTGCGTCATTATCTCTGCAAGTCGATAATGCTCATGTACAAACAAGAGCAAAAGATGACAGTCACGCAATTGATGAAGTTCGTTATAAAGGGAAGAGTACTGACTATTCAGTTTAGGTGCATGCCGATAAGCATCAATTAGAACCTCGTTACATGAAAGTGACATGATCTTATAGCTCTGTTCATCAAAAGCAGAATAACGCTCTTTGACACTGCTGGGAGTGTAAAGGCGCTTATTATCTAGTCCCGTCCATGAGTTGGGAACGATCATGTTATCTCGTGAAGGAAGATGCCATTTTAAAAGATAATGACCTGTGGATGCTTTTGTTTCGTTTTCATCCGTTACTAAAACAAATTCGATACCGAGTGCACTTTGAAAGCTCATAGATATTAAAGATGGCTCTAAATCTAACAGAGCTGGTTTGATAGTGCTTGCGACTAACTCGATCAACTGCTCTTCCGATAAGCTGTAATCGCAGAAAGCCCTGGTGACACGTTGCCAAATGGTGTTTTGAAAGCGAGCCTCTAAAACGGAGTCACTTTCTTGCTTCCAATCCACCAATACATCTTTATTTCGACTTAACCTTTGGTGGACTTCATTAGGGCTGAGATTAAACAAAATGTACGCAAGCATATTATCCCTCTGACGAAAAGGAATACTTAGCTCTAGATTGCGTCTTAGATGTTCATTGAAAGCGTTGGTTAACTTAGTGTAAGTCGATTTGTTGCGTAAACGCATAGCTGTCTCTCCGACATGCAATAGCAAGCTGCGGCTGGCGTTTACAAAAGCTTACTAATGCACTGGGTTTCAGCACAAAGACTTTAAATTAAGTTAAATTGAGTACGGACAGAGGTAGGTATCGCCAGCGACCAGTGTATGTCATCCGCACTCATTGTAATCGGTTCTAAATTTTCAATGCAAGAGATTTAGAACCGATTAAGCGTAAATGCATTAACAGCATGCACCAGCTTCTCTGCTGGAAGTTGCTTGCCGTAGTGTCCGTAGGTCATGCTGGTATTTTTATGCCCTACGATTTGAGCTACCACATGTTCTTCAATATTAGCTTGCTTTAGTTCATCGACGAATGTGTGTCGGAAAGAGTACGCAGTGGGGCGACTACCTGCTTTAAACCCACAAGCAGTCAGAACGTCACCCATGCTGTCTCTGAAATCCTTTGACCAATCGGAATCCTTACCCCGAGGGGTAAAATCAAAGAGCTGCATTTGTTTTTTATCTTGCCGAGATTTCACATATTCGAGAAAGCCCATTTTTATTAACCCTTTATGGATGGGAACTTTCCGTTTAGAAGATGCATTTTTCAGGTGTTGCTGCTCTCCGTTGTCGGTAAAAGAGATGGTTGGTATCGGGCCATCTATGTGGATATCAGCTACTCGAAGTTGGCAAGCTTCCGAAGGACGGCAGCCATGCAACATCATGACTTTAGTGGCCCATTGGAAGGATGAATCCTGCTCTTGAAAAGCACGACTGGCAAGCAGGCGTGTTAGCTCCTTTTCTCCCCAGCGTAGGCGCTGGGAATGAGACGAGGTGTTTTGGGAGGGTAGCTTTACATGTGCAAATGGGTTGTTGGCTATCAGCTCTTGCACGACACACCAATTCATGAATTGTTTGATGGCCGCGAGATAGTCCCTTAAAGTCTTATGGCTTAATCCTCGACCTAAGAGCTTATCTCGATAAGCCATAGCAACGCTACTGGTGATACTCGTTCCTTCCTGTTGCTCTACAAACTTTAAAAAATCCCCATTACGCTGCTTTAACTGCTTAAGAGTGAGGTTAGTGACTTTTTCTAGGCGCTTAGATTCAATAAAACGATTAAGAGCATCATTATTGATGGATGGTATCTGTTTATTTGGCTTGGGCTCATACGTTTCCGAGAGCAGACGACATGTTGAGTCTCCATCACCTGTTTGTTTATTAAAAGAGACTCTAAGCTTGTTAATCTCAGCATTAAGCTTTTGCTTAAAATCTGGAAAGGGTAAAAACTTTGTCTGTGCTAACTCGAAAAGCTCGAAGATTACTTTTGTCTGGTCAAGATTGCGTTTGTAAGCCATACGGCGATCACGCGTGGCTAGGGATAAGCGAATTTCCTTAGGAAAACCGTTTTTTTGAAGGGAAGTCGGGATTGCAACGCGTGTGTAGTACACGCTATTAGGTTGTCGAAACAAATACATCTGTATCATCCTCTTGTATTTGTCGACTTTTGAGTTATGAAAACGAAAAAACCGCTGTAAAAACAGCGGTTTAATCTTTAAAAGTGGCGGAGAGATAGGGATTTGAACCCTAGATACGCTATTAACGTATGCCGGTTTTCAAGACCGGTGCTTTCAACCACTCAGCCATCTCTCCGTAAGTGCGGTGAATACTACGGACTTCGTTGATGGCTGTAAAGAAGAAAAATCTCACCCAGCGTCTAAGTGGTCACTATCACATCATAACGCTGATTATCGACGCTTTTATCTATAGATCACGACGAAAACGTGACGTCAATGAAGCAAAAACATCTTTCGCGTCATCTTCGATAATATCGCCATGAGTCACTATGATCTTGTCAAACGACCACTCCTGCACACTTTGCAGAAAACGATGGAAAGCCGGTTTGTCTTTAATGGTAAAACCCATTTTTAGTGGAGGGGCTACACAGCAACCTTTAAAGCCGATAGGTTCAAAAACGTACTTGGTCATGGCACCAGCCAAACCTGCCTTATTGGGATTTTCAGGATAGTTTTGCACCAAATCCGTCACAATCAAAGACGATGAACGAAGGTGAAAGAAAACAGTTTCGTTGAACATAGGAACCGCCGGCATAGTTTGCCATTCAAGATCCCCTTGCCAAACATTTTCCATGCCGCGTTGCAAAATGTGATAATTGGAGAGCGGTACTTTACGGGGGATCCCCGCACTGACATAAACTTCAGCATCGGGATAAACATCAATCCAGTCTTGCAGCCATCTACTGTGGTGGTTATTGGCAGCGACCAAGTACCGAACAGATCCCAAGGCATTTATCTCTTGTTGCAATGACGGAGAGATAGCTGTTGGTGAATGTACCCATAGCCGGCCGCCTTCAAGCCGAACAATGGTCATCCGTAAGCCAAGCTTGGTACCCAGCATCTTCATTGAGTCTTCATGAACCCAAATATCATCGCCTACCTGTCGCATGCCTTCTCCGCTAGTTAGTTGTTTCTAATCAACTTCTCTATCCATCAACTATAGTGCCAGAGGGCGCAGCAAAGGCATGCTTTTGAGATCACAGAATCGCCAATTCACATTAACCTGTCGATTAGATATATGGCTTAGTGTCAATTAGTGAGTCAACAATTGACGTTGCACGAAGTACCACGTCTTCCGCAGGTACTAACAAATCCGGGATCATAATCGCCTGACAACCTGCATCAAGCCCTGAGCGCATGCCATTATTGGAGTCTTCCAATACCAGGCAATTAGCTGGCGCGATATCTAGCTGGTTGCTCGCCATCTGGTAACAATCAGGAGCCGGCTTGCCGTGCTCGACATCTTCGGCCGTCACCATAGCATCGAACTGGGTAATGTAATCGCTACCTGCAAAGTGGTGTTCTACCTTATGTCGAGGTGAAGACGTGACAAGCGCACACTTAATGCCTTTTTGCTTAATATGTGAAAATAACTCTGAAAAGCCAGCTTTGTAGGGAATACCTTTATCTTGCTCAGCCTTGAACATCGCATCTCTGACCTGGCAAAATCGCGCTAAATCGATATTATCACCAAACATTGCCGCCACTCTGCGCTCGCACTCTACATCCTGCACCCCGATGAAAGACTGGTAGTCTGCATCGGTGAGTACCAGACCTTGCTCTTGGGCGGCATATTGCCAGCAGGCTTTGTACAACCCTTCGGTGTCAAAGATCAGGCCGTCCATGTCAAACAATACCGCTTTTACTTCTTTCATATCCTTCCTCAAAGTTGTTGTGTACAAAGAGTAGCCAACGCTGAGTGGTACCATTACAGCGTAATTTCCAAACGGTTACCTTCAGGGTCAAGTACTACGCTCTCATAGTAACCATCGCCGGTTCGCCGCGGACTATCCACAACGTTATAACCGTCATTGGCTAAACGCGCGGTTAATGCATCGACCTCTTGCTCAGTACCGACAGACATCGCCAAGTGTATCAACCCGGTAAACTGAGCCATGGGATCATCTGCCGTCACAGGAAACGTATCCAAATCCTTTACCTACATAGCGCCATGACGGAATGCACCTGAGCGCTAATACCATTTCAAACGTGCTCAATCAAAGGTGATTTTGCTGAAATGAGGGTTATCGATGAGGACCTCAAGTGCTGAGATATCTTCCAATGCAATGAGTTCAGCACTGGCATCTTCTGTTTTTATCTCAATGCATTCTTGTTTATTTTCATCCCATTTTGTATCTAGCGCAGTGCCGAGCACTTCCTTGCCCGACCTCATAGTCAACTTGATGGGATAGCGATACATACAAGCAATTTCGACATAATCTGTTTGGTGACAGGTAACCATTGGCGTTCCTTTTCTTACGGGCCTCACTTAGCTCACTGGTATTGGGCAGATGTAATAAACTGGCCAAATGTTTCACACCACACAATCACTGTGTTGTATTGCGCAATATCGACACTCTCGCTCACAGGCAGCATGAATTGGTTAAAGGTTTTGATATCGCCGATCCTGACCATAGTCGATTTTAGGCGATTGAAATCGTCTTCTGTTTCAACAAACTCTGGCGATAGGTAGAGCTTATAATCAGGCCCCGGAGCTAACTCCCCGGTAAAACTGATGCTGTCTGCTGCCAGTGCAACTTTACCTTCCCCCCAGTGCAGGAAGTCACTGTCTTGACGCTCTTTATCAAAGGTACCGGTAAACTGTGCTTTTTCCTCCACCGACTGAATAGTGGAAACCGGTGGTGCCTCCGGCGCAATCAAAATGGGTAGCGCGTAAATACCTAGCGCAAAACCAATCCCAACCGCTATGATGTGTGTGGCCAATAACCCAAAAACTCGTTTCACCCCTGCCTCCTGCTGCATCAAAATACGTCCAACTCATTACCATTGAACTATAGCAAAAACAGCAAAGTAGCCAGGACATTGCTAGCAGAAATCTACAACCTTGGCTTCGAAGCGAGAGCCTTTTCTAATAGGCGCAGCATTGCTTGTCGAACCGGCCCCTCGGTATAACGACGAGTTTGGATCACATCGACTGTTGTCAACCAACCGTCTGGCTCAAAGGCCAAATCCAACACTGCCAACTTACCTTGTTCAACAAATGGGGCAGCTAGCCTCTCGGGGACAATCACCCAACCTAAGCCTTGGGCAGCCAATTCCAACAGCAGCTGATGATTATTGGCATACCAGACCTGTGTGCTGATGGCATAACTAAACCACAGCTCTTTGCCACTGGACGAGCGCTGTACGACTTGGCGATAATTACGCAGATCACCATCTTTGAGTGCTTTTTTCTGAGATAAAGGGTGCTCGGGAGAAGCTAGAGTCAAAAACCGATTATAACCCACGGTGGCAAACTCGGTATCTTCCAGCATCTTGCCATCTGAGTAGACTACCCCGACGTGTGCCCGCCCTTCACACACCATAGTTTTGATATCAAAGGTCGATGCCGAAACCAGTTCAATATTGGTCATCGGAAACTGCTCACCTAGCGCAACTAACTGCGCCAGCAGTTCAGGCTCAAGCACACTTTCTTCTATTGCTACCACTAGCTCATGCTCTTGGTCAGCATCCAATGCCATGACCTTTTGATCTAAGCGTTGCTGTTGCAACAAAATGGCGCGGGCAATAGGCAGCAATGCTTCTCCCTGAGCGGTAAGCCTTGGCATATTGCTGGAGCGGTCAAACAAAGTCTGATTTAACGCGATTTCCAGGTTCGACACCGACTGGCTAACCCCAGATTGCGCCCGTTTATATTTTCTCGCCGCTGCAGAAAAAGAACCACACTCACAAACGGCGACAAACATTTTCAATTGTTCAAAGCTGTACATTATTGATTAACCATTGTCTACGCTATCTCCCGCCTCTCAGCATAGCTATCACGAGTCGTGATAGCTACTAACTTTCACCCTATAATAACTTTGCTACGCTGCTACCTGAAATGAGGCGGGGTATTCGTATATCCCCCATGAATTAACACCTTAAAGAAAATCAGAGTATCAGCATATATGATAGTAGAGCTCTGAACTGAACAACTGCCGGAGCTGCCATGAATATTGACCAAGCCGTTGCTCTCATCCACCGCGGAGCTGAGCAAGTTACCCCTGAATCTGGGTTGATTGAAAAGTTAAAAAAAAACCGGCCTTTGGTGGTCAAGCTGGGGGCGGATCCTACCGCTCCCGATATCCATCTCGGCCACACTGTTATTCTGAACAAGCTAAGGCAGTTTCAAGACTTGGGCCATAATGTTGTCTTCTTGATTGGCGATTTTACCGGAAAAATTGGCGATCCAAGCGGCAAGAATATAACCCGCCCACCGCTGACGACAGAACAGGTTCTTGCCAATGCCGAAACCTACCAGCAGCAGGTGTTCAAGATCCTCGACCCAAACAAAACCGAGATCGTATTCAATTCCCGCTGGCTCTCCAAGCTGGGCGCTGAAGGTATGTTGAAACTTACCGCCAGCCAGACAGTCGCCCGGATGCTTGAACGGGAGGACTTCAAGAACCGCTTTGCTCAGCAACAATCCATCGGTATCCATGAGTTTATCTACCCGCTTCTTCAAGGCTACGACTCAGTAGAGCTAAAGGCCGATATCGAACTGGGCGGCACGGATCAGACCTTTAACTTGCTGATGGGCCGTGAGCTGCAAAAACAGCACAACATGGAGCAGCAAGTCGTTATCACCATGCCGTTGCTGGTTGGCCTCGATGGGGTTAAGAAGATGTCCAAGTCAGCGGCTAATTACATTGGTATTACCGAATCGCCAGAGGAAATGTTCGGCAAACTGATGTCCATTTCAGACGACTTGATGTGGAATTACTTGGAGCTATTGTCATCCCGTCCTATGGATGAAATTGAGCAGTTTAAGCGGGATATCGATTCAGGGCGCAACCCCAAAGAGATCAAGGTACTGCTGGCAAAAGAGATCGTCACCCGCTTCCATTCCGAGCCCAAGGCAGATAATGCAGAAGCCATGTTCAACCAGCGCTTTGCTGCTAAAGTTTTGCCTGACAATTTAGAGACAATTGACGTGCGGCACGGCTTGAGCATCAGTCAGCTGCTCAAACAAACTGGATTAACAGCGTCAACCTCAGAGGCGATTCGCTTGATCAAGCAAGGGGCCGTGAAGATAGATGGGGTTAAAATTGAAGATCCCACACTGACGCCGGCATTGGGCGAAGAGATCTACCAGGTTGGCAAGCGGCGGGCGGCCAAGATCAGGATTATGCCTCAGTAGACTTCGACGATGACCACAAGGCCAGACGCTACTGGCCTTTGTTCGCCATAGCTTTCATTGCAAAATGGATTTGAGCACTGCGATACACTTGCGGGTGACATCTGTACCATTACCAGTCAGGTGTGCCGTTGTAATCGCCCCTTCCTTCATAATGCAAATAGCATCGAGTAGCAGCGGATGTTCACCAGACAACTTCTGTGCAATCACTTCTCTGACCTGCTCTTTGTGATAGCGGCAGTACTTCGCGATGTCACTATCCAAATCACTGAACTCTGCAGACGTATTGATAAAAAAGCAGCCTCTGAAATGACCAAGCTCAGCCTCTTTATCATTAAACCAATCATCGAGAGCTTGAAATAGGTAAGTGATCACCTCCTCATCCGACGACACTTCACTGAGTTTCCGCTCGAGCCAGGACATAAAGCCCTGGTGCCTCTGCGCTAAAGCGGCGACAACAAGATCATCTTTACTCTCGAAATGACTATAAAGCGTCCGTTTAGCAACACCAGAGACCTTCAAAACTTCATTGATCCCAATTGATTTAATTCCGTAGCCGTAAAACAGCCCTAATGCTGTATCAACCAATAACTGTCGCTTTTTACTCATAGCCAACTCCTCGAACAACAGCACCATCTTGACAAAAGTAGACTGATTTGTCTATCTTACCAAGTAGACAATTCGGTCTACTTTTTTGAGGTGTATGATGAATCATCTTATGTATGCGGTTTTAGCCGGATGTGGCGCAGCTGTAGCCATTGGCTTACTTTCGTTTATGGATGCAAACCTTGCGGATGTGGCGCTATTGATGGCACCGTTTGGTGCGACGACGGTTCTTGTCTTTGGATTACCAGACAGCCCTTTGGCACAGCCTAAAAATGTCATTTTTGGCCATTTACTGACTGCTGCTATTGGCGTGTTTTTTACGCAATATGTCGGAGTCTCGGCAATGACATTGGCGATAGCTACTGGGGCCGGAGTGAGTGCAATGCTGATGACAAAAACCACTCACCCACCAGCTGGGGCTAACCCAATATTAATTATGCTATCAGGCCAAAGCTGGGGCTTTCTATTTACACCCGTTTTAGTTGGGGCTGTGATGATCGTCGTTGTTGGGAGATGCATGAAGCTGCTACAGCAACGTTTTATCGCTGCTTAAAGATAATCATCATAAGTTGTAATGATTGATGGTAATGACCAACAAAAAGGCCACCCTGCGGTGGCCTCAAATTACTCTGACAGGGCAAGTTTTACCGCCGCTTCTGCATGAATTATCGTCGTGTCATATAAGGGTACATCGGTGTTTTCAGAGGAAATCAACAGAGCGATTTCCGTACAACCTAAAATTACCGCTTCAGCCCCATGTTCAGCCAACGATTCAGTGATCCTTACATATTCAGCGCGGGATTCATCTTTGATAATCCCTTTGCACAGTTCATCGTAAATCACTCTGTGGATGATTTCCCTATCAGGCAAGTCAGGAACAATCACCTCTATACCAAATTTCTCGGTAAGACGGTTGATATAGAAGTCCTGCTCCATCGTAAAGCGGGTGCCGAGTAAGCCAACCTTCTTAATACCATCGGCCTGCAATTGTTTTGCTGTGGCATCGGCAATATGGAGCAATGGTATAGACATCACCTGCTCGATATCTTTCGCGACTTTGTGCATGGTATTAGTACAGATCAATAAAAAATCCGCTCCTGCAGCCTCTACTGATTTTGCCGCATTGGACAAAATCTCCGCGGTAGCTGGCCAATCGCCTGCATGCTGGAGTTTCTCAATTTCGTCAAAGTTTACACTGTAAAGTGCTACTTTTGCCGAATGTAACCCCCCAAGCTCCCGCTTGATACCTTCGTTAATTGCCTTGTAGTAACTGGCTGTAGATTCCCAGCTCATTCCCCCTAACAGGCCAATGGTTTTCATGGTGTCTTTATCCTTACTTATTCGACAAATATATTCACTATTAGCATTGATAGATGTATAAAAACAGATAAAGATAGAGTAATTAACACAGCAACAGGGAAAAGTGCGAGTGATACAACAAGCCAGCTTTCGGGATATTTCTGACATTATTGCCCTCACTGGCCGGGCAATCAGAACGTGCATAGATGAACCTTCTGATATCCAGGACGGGCTCATCGCCAGTTGCGCCGACAGTGTGATGTGGTGGCGGGCACATCCCGACCTCGCGCTGCATTACGTCTATCGTATCGACGGCAGCGTGGTGGGTGCGCTTTTGGTCAAAGAGTACTGGAACCTCTCCAACTTGTTCGTCGATCCGGCATACCATCACCAAGGCATTGCTCGCCAGTTAATTAACAAAGCCCTCGAAGAATGTAAAACACGCTCTCCTAAGCAAGCTGTGCATCTTAATGCCTCAAGGTATGCCGTAAACTTCTATCAAAAACTGGGGTTTGTCCCGAATGGCGAGCCAAGAGACTTACCCGGCGGGTGTTTCCCTTTCATCTATAAGTTCAATCAAAGCCCCTGAAGCAATAACACTGCAGACAGCACAAAGGTCACCATCGCTGGTACCCCGTCCCGCCAAGTATCAAACCACAGGTGGCAGGCAATCGCACCAATAGAAACAGCAGCAAGAGCTGTCGCCCCAACCAAAGAAGCACTCGCAACGAACGATGTGCCCATGAAGATTGGCGCCATGATCAGCAATGCTGAAATTAACTCAACGCTCCCAACCACAAACATCCAGTTGCGGTTAAGGCCATACTTCACGAAGAAGGCCAACTGGGTAGTAAAAATCGTCTTCTGCCAACCTAACAGCTTGATAGAGCTAGCAAACACAAAGAAAACAGCAAGAAGAACGGTAATAATAACTTGAGTTGTAGTCATGATATTGGCCTCAAAAAATAAACTGAGAGCAATCATAAACATTCCAAGTGAGCCAGATATAGAGCTAAAATTGATTACCAAGGATTCCATTTAGGAATAGATATGGACAAACTAGACTGCATCAGAACCTTTGTCAGAGTTGTGCAACTAGGCAGCTTTACTGTTGTCGCCAATCGCCAAAACATTACCCAAGGCAGCGTAAGTAAAAAGGTCGCCTGGCTGGAACAACAACTTTCAATTTCATTGTTGCACCGAACCAGCCGCCAACTGTCGCTGACTGATGCGGGGGAGGCTTATTATCAGCATGCCCTTCGCCTACTGGAAGATCATGACAGCTTCGAAGCCACACTCAAAGGTGAACAGATCAAAGTCAAAGGAAGGCTAGCCCTATCCATGCCAACATCTCTAGGCTTGCACCTGCTATCCAAGCCAATTGCTGACTTTATGGCCATACATCCCGACGTTGATATCGATCTTTCACTCAACGATCAACACATAGATCTTTATCGCGACAACATCGATATCGCTTTTCGCGCGTCTTTCCTTAAGGATTCAGGGCTCAAAGCGAAGCGCATAATGGATAACACCATGGTCTATTGCGCCTCCCCCGACTACCTTGAGCGAGAAGGCACGCCAAAATACGCCAGTGATCTCACTGAACATCAATACCTGAGTTATTCGCTAGCCCATCCCTCTAATGTTTTGCGCTTCACCAATCGAGACGGCAAGTCAGAAAAAGTGACAGTGAGTGAGGCTTTTCGTACCGACAGCCCGGAAATGCTGTTGAAAATGGCCATTTTAGGGCAGGGAGTTACCTTCTTACCTCAATGGATGGTTTCTACTTATGAAGCAACAGGTGAGTTGGTTGAGGTGCTAACAGATTACCCAAGGCAAACTATTCCGCTTTATGCTGTTTACAAAGACAGTCAGTCTCAGCCTTTTCGTATCAGAGCTTTCATTGACTTTATTGCTGACACCTTTGATGGGAATGACAGTTGAAACCATTTGCCAAACCTTATTGAACACTGTATTAATAGTGTTTTGCTCGTAGGAGATCAGCGATGTTCGCCATTAGACAGTTTTTCAAGCGAAGAGCAATTCGCCAGTACATCAAAACACTCAGCCCAATGCTAGTGAAATCCTATGGTCCAAGAGAAAGCTATACCGAGGGGCAGATCAATGCCGTGCTGAACGAATCTGGCCTAAGCCATCGGTACCAGCAATATGCTCACGCTCTCTTTGGCGAGCAATATCCTACAAAACATCAAGAACTGGCTAGCAGCTTATTCGAAGGTAGCCCCTTTAATGCCCTGGGTATCATTGCTATTGCCAAACCTACTGGCTGGAAAGGAGGGTCTAACACCGATAACCTTTCAAACCACTATGGGCAAAACAGCAGGTACTAGTATTATTATCGATAAATAGTCCTGTCCTTATTTTGATATTTTTAGTCTTTATACTTGTAATAGACACTTTTTAGCTTCCCTACAATGGCTCTCGACATTAACGACAACCAACTGGAGCCTTTGTATGTCTGAACTATCTACTTCAAAGCTATCTACATCAAAGCTATCAATAACAAAATCGTCAACAGCAGAGCAACCAACATCACATCACACAAGCAACACACACCAGTCGATCAGCTTGTTGATTACCGAAGATCACCCAGCTTACCAGTGGGCAAAGAAGCAATCTGATTCAATTAATGCTTTTGGCCACATTGGTACTCATATCGACTGTTACACCAAAGTACCGGAAAGCAGCCACTACGTCACTGATACCTTATTACTGGATTGTACCCAGGCCATGCCTTGCATGGATGATATCGAGAAGCTTGATATTTCAGGAAAATCCCTAGTGCTATTTACCGCAAACCTTGAAAACAACGGTTACGGCACACTTGAATATGGCAAAGCCGATACCTCACTTGATAGTGATGTACTGGATGCCATTCTCGCCAAACGCCCTGCATTTATTGTTATTGATAGCTACGGTATCGGTGCGCATGGTGATGAGCATATTAGCTTCGACAAGCGCTGTGAGGAAAATGACTGCTTTGTGATTGAAAATGTGGTGCTGAACCATGAAATGGCTGACAGATTGACCCAGCTGGACATTTATTTTGATGTCACGAGCGCTTCAACCGGCAAACGCTGCGAAGTCACCGCCATCTTTCGCTAGCGGGACAAGGCGTTGATCACCAGCCTCGGAGGCATCAGGAGCAGATATGTGAGGCCAAGACGAAAATCTTAGGAAATGGGACATAATTGCCCACTATAGGGAAGATAGTCGAACGTATTTCGATGAAGATGTATCCATCAAAACCAAGCATACAAAGGAACAGCCATGCATCACCCAAAAATTACCTTCATCGGGGCCGGTTCTACTATTTTCGTCAAAAACATCCTTGGCGACGTTTTCCATAAATCGGCACTAAAAGGGGCTGACGTTGCCCTGATGGATATCGACCCTGTCCGCCTGGAAGAGTCACAAATTGTTGTCAGCAAGCTGATGGAGTCAGCTGGTGCAACGGGCAACATCCATTGCTACACCGACCAAAAAGACGCTTTAAAAGGTGCAGACTTTGTCGTGGTCGCCTTTCAGATAGGCGGCTACGAGCCTTGTACCGTCACTGACTTCGAGGTCTGCAAGAAGCACGGCCTGGAGCAAACAATCGCCGACACGTTGGGCCCAGGCGGCATCATGCGCTCACTGCGTACCATTCCTCACCTATGGCAGATCTGTGAAGATATGACTGAAGTCTGCCCAGAGGCCACCATGCTAAACTACGTCAACCCAATGGCAATGAACACTTGGGCGATGTACGAAAAATACCCACACATCAAGCAAGTTGGCTTGTGCCACTCAGTACAGGGCACAGCGGAAGAGCTTGCTCGTGATCTGGACCTCGACTACGGCGACCTTCGCTACACCTGTGCAGGTATCAACCACATGGCCTACTACCTGACACTGGAGAAGAAAACCGAAAACGGCGAGTACGTCAGCATCTATCCGGATCTGCTAGAAGCTTACGAAATGGGACAGGCGCCGAAGCCAAATATTCATGGCAACCCTCGTTGCGAAAACATCGTTCGCTATGAAATGTTCAAGAAGCTGGGTTACTTCGTTACCGAATCTTCCGAGCACTTCGCCGAGTACACACCTTACTTCATCAAGCCTAACCGCCCAGATTTGATTGAGCGCTACAAGGTGCCATTGGACGAGTATCCAAAGCGTTGTGTCGAGCAGATCGCCAACTGGAAAAAAGACTTGGAAGCCTTTAAACAGGCAGACCGTATCGAGCAGAAAGAGTCTCATGAGTACGCCAGTACCATCATGAATGCGATCTGGACCAATACCCCAAGCGTGATTTACGGCAACGTGAAGAACGAAGGGCTGATTGATAACCTGCCACAGGGCTGCTGTGTCGAAGTGGCTTGCCTGGTTGATGCCAATGGTATCCAGCCGACCGCAGTGGGCAAACTGCCAAGTCATTTGGCCGCCTTGATGCAGACCAACATCAACGTCCAGACCCTGCTGACAGAAGCAATCCTGACCGAGAACCGCGATCGCATCTACCATGCCGCCATGCTAGACCCTCACACCGCAGCGGTACTCGGCATCGAGGAAATCTATGCCTTGGTCGATGAGCTCATTGAGGCGCAGCAAGACTGGTTGCCTAATTGGATTTAATCCATTAAAGCAACACCATCAATAGAATTAACAAATCACCATCACGCCATTGCCGTGGCGTGATGGAAAAGAACAAGAAGCACATTTATCAAATTGCAGAAAGACTCTGTGCCCAATTCTGGGTGCAGAGGCTTGAAGCAGTTTGGGCACATCCTTATCGTGAAACAAACAATAATTGCCTTTCCTACAAAAAGCAGTAAAACAGGGAAAAGGAAAAAGGAGCTTTTATGAGCGTCTCAATGAACACCAAGTTAAGCTACGGCTTTGGGGCATTTGGCAAGGACTTTGCCATCACCATCGTCTATATGTACCTGATGTTTTACTACACCGATGTCGCCGGGATCTCGGCCGGTATTGTCGGTACCATTTTCCTCGTCGCCCGTATCTGGGATGCGGTGAACGACCCGATTATGGGCTGGATAGTCAACAACACCCGCAGCCGCTGGGGTAAATTCAAGCCATGGATTTTAATCGGTACCATCGCCAACTCTGTTGTACTTTACCTGTTGTTCAATGCCCACTATTTTGAAGGCCCTTGGCTTATTGCCTATGCCGCAGTCACTTACATTTTATGGGGCATGACCTATACCTTAATGGATATCCCGTTCTGGTCCTTGGTACCTACCCTCACACTGGATAAACGTGAACGCGAAGAGCTTGTTCCCTACCCTCGCTTTTTTGCCAGCTTAGCCTGGGTTGTTACCGCAGCCATTGCCATGCCATTTATCAACTACGTTGGCGGTGAAGACAAAGGTTACGGTTTCCAGGTATTTACCATCCTGCTTATTGCCTGCTTTGCGGTATCAACCTATATCACGCTTCGCAACGTTAAAGAGCGTTACTCTACCGCACAGCTTGAAGACCAGTCTATGCAGGAGAAAGTCTCGCTCAAAGAAATGGTTGGCCTTATCTACAAAAACAGCCAGTTAAGCAGTGTACTGTGCATGGCCTTGGCCTATAACCTAGCAACCAATATCATCACTGCCTTTGCTGTCTACTACTTCACCTATGTTGTTGGCAATGAAGCGCTATTCCCTTACTACATGGCCTATGCGGGTATCGCTAACCTGATCACCCTAGTCCTGTTCCCGAAACTTGCTGGTATGTTCTCGCGCCGTGTGCTTTGGGCATGCGCTTCTGGCTTCCCTATCCTAGGTAGCTTGGTACTGATTTACGTTGGTATGTATGACCCACAGAGCATTATCTTGATTTCAACTGCAGGTGTTTTCTTGCAAATTGGTACGGCACTGTTCTGGGTACTTAACGTCATCATGGTCGCTGACACTGTGGACTACGGCGAATATAAGCTAGGCGTTCGCTGCGAAAGTATCGCCTACTCGGTACAAACCTTGGTAGTTAAAGCTGGCTCAGCCTTTGCGGCCTTCTTCATCGGTATTGCCTTGACAGCAGTCAACTACGTACCGAACGTTGAGCAGAATGCTGATACTGTCTTTGGCATGCAGTGCATCATGATTGGCTTGCCTAGCTTCTTCTTTGCCATTGCGCTGTATATATACTTCCGCTACTACAAGCTAAACGGCACACTGCTCAATGATGTCCAGCACAAGCTGATGCAGAAATACGGTGATGAAGAACCTGAAGCAGGTAATACCCCGCTAACACCAGAGCCACAGTTAGCGCAAGAAAATCGTTAGAGTTAGGTCGAGACATTAATCAAAACAATGCCCACTCAATATCAAAGAGTGGGCTTTTTGCTAATACGTTTTTCGTGTGTGACGTATGTGAGGGTTAGCCCGTTACGTTCTCGATAAAGGTTGCCAGTTCATCAACAGCCTGTTGATTGGACGACTGTACGACCACTTCTGTACCTTGTACCAATGCCAGTGTCTGCAGCTTGAACAGGTTTTTAGCGGTTGCTGCTTTGCCGTTAGAAACAACTTCGATTTCTTCGGCATATTTTTTCGCTGCTTTTACGAACTGGGCTGCTGGTCGGGTATGAAGACCGCTCTCTGCGGTAATGAGGGCTTTTTTCTTGTACATAATCAAACTCCTTAGGTATCTGTTTGATTTTGTACCGCTTTAAAGAAATAGATTCTGAGATATCCGCTCAAGATGAATACAAAAAAGCCATGGTGATTCCCAAAATGGGATCCCACCATGGCTCCAGGATGCAATAACGGTAAATGAATGACTTATCGTTTGATAACACGCACGCGGAACGTACGGCCTTTCATCTTGCCTTTCTCAAGTTTCTTAAGGGCAACACGTGCCACATCGCTCTTCACGGCAACATAAGCCACCATATCAAAGACATTGATCTTACCGACTTGATCGCCTCGGATCCCATTTTCACCAGTCAGTGCACCAAGAATGTCACCCGGGCGTACTTTCTGTTTCTTACCACCCAAAATCTGAAGCGTGGTCATCGCTGGGCGGAATGTCGGCTGATTCAGCAAAGACTCAGATGGCAGCTCAGAGCCTACGATGTCTTTTTCTAGGTAGTCTTCAAGAAGTGCGACCTTGTAGTGCTCTTTGTCACTAAAGAAAGAACATGCCACGCCCTTGCTGCCCGCACGACCTGTACGGCCAATGCGGTGAACGTGCACTTCAGTATCACGCGCTAGGTGATAGTTGATCACACAATCCAGCGCTTCGATGTCCAAACCACGAGCCGCGACATCGGTAGCCACCAGCACCGAGGTACTCTTGTTGGCAAAACGTACCAATGTCTGATCACGCTCACGCTGCTCTAGGTCACCGTGAAGTGCCATCGCACTGAAGCCATACATATCCAAGTCATCTGCTACTTCCTGAGCTTCTCGCTTGGTGTTACAGAACACCACTGATGATTCTGGCTTATGCAGAGACAGCAACAGGCGAAGTGCGGTCATACGATCTTCATTGCTCTCTACATGGTAGAAGTGCTGGTCGATGGTGTTGTCATCATGAGTAGACTCTACCTTCACCATCACTGGCTTATGCATAATTTCGCGAGCGATAGATTCAATCTGTTTAGGGTAGGTCGCACTAAATAGCAGCGTTTGGCGATCTGCAGGCGCAGCATCAACAACAGCATCCAAAGCATCTTGGAAACCCATTTCCAACATGCGGTCTGCTTCATCCAGCACCAGCAGGTTCAGATCATCAAGAGATAGGAAACCTTTACGGATATGCTCTTCAACACGACCCGGCGTACCAACAATGATATGGGCACCGTGCTCTAGCGAACCAATTTGCGGGCCAAATGGCATACCACCACACAAAGTCAGCACCTTGATGTTATGGATAGAGCGTGCCAGCTTGCGGATTTCTTTGGCTACTTGGTCGGCCAGTTCACGTGTCGGGCAAAGTACCAACGACTGGATGCGGAAGCGCTTTACATTAAGGTGGTCAAGCAAGCCCAAACCAAACGCTGCGGTTTTACCCGAGCCCGTTTTACCCTGAGCAATAACGTCTTTGCCCGATAGAATATGCGGTAGGCTCTGGCTCTGGATAGGCGTCATAGATGCATAGCCAAGGGTCGCTAGGTTAGCTTCTAATTCAGGCTTTAGGTTAAGGGTTGAAAACGCGTTGTTGCTCACGGGCATAGTCCTGTCATTACCTGCAAAATCAACATCGCTTTGCAGGTTCAAAAAACACTGGCAACACCGGCGAAAATCACTGTCTATCTAACCCCGTTACCACAAGGGGTGCGACACTAACAGCCTTGAGGTAAAAAAGATAGGTCAGGGCTGATATTTTCAGCCCTATAGTACACATTCGAAATGCAGTTCTGTCATTCAGTGACTAAATCAACTTCGCTAGCCCTACCAATTACTTTTATTTCCTTTTCCTGGGCCTCGTGGACTCATCATCTGATGACTCAGAAATTCCTGTTCTGAAATCATATTATCGCCATCGGTATCGATGTCGGAAAACTCTGGACGCTGACCCGCATTCTGCATACGCCCTCCGCTCTCAGCACGCGCTTGCATGCGCTCAGACTGAAATGCTAAGAACTCTTCCTCCGTAATGTAACCATCATTATTAGTATCGAAATCACTAAATGCAGGCCTTGGTGGTGGATTACCTAATTGCGGGCCAGCAGCCCACGCCGATACAGATACGATTGATACTGCCAGCAAGGCAGTAAGCAGCATTCTTTGCGCTTTCATAACAGCCCCCTTTATTGCTGTACTATCAACTTAAATATATGCCCTCTAATGTATATTAACGTGATCAGGTGTAAATATTTGTAAACTATCACGGAGGTAACAAGAGTGCCGTTTGATTGAGTACAAAAAGGATCTGGCAACAACCATTTCCTTTTTATACAGAGCTCCTGCGCTTACTACGCCTTTGGCGTCAGCATTCCTTCGGTAATAATGAAATCAATAATGGTATCTAGCCCTTTGCTCTCTTTAAGGTTGGTAAACACATAAGGGCGGGTTGGTCGCATCCGTTTGGTATCTTGTTCCATCACTTCAAGGGAAGCCCCAACATAGGGGGCAAGGTCAATCTTATTGATCACCAACAGATCCGAACGGGTAATGCCGGGGCCACCTTTACGCGGGATCTTTTCACCTTCTGCGACATCAATGACATAAATGGTGAGATCGGCCAGCTCCGGGCTAAAAGTCGCACTCAGGTTATCACCACCGCTTTCGACAAAGACGACATCCAAGCTCTGGTGGCGTTTTGCCAACTCTTCGACCGCTGCCAAGTTCATAGAGGCATCTTCTCGAATCGCCGTATGTGGGCATCCCCCGGTTTCAACCCCCATGATCCGGTCGGGATCAAGCGCCTCGGCACGGGTTAGGATTTTGGCATCTTCCTGGGTGTAGATATCGTTGGTTACCACCGCGATGTTTAACTTGTCACGAATCGCTTTACATAACACTTCAAGTAACGCAGTTTTACCTGACCCAACAGGGCCACCAATTCCGACTCGAAGCGGCTGCTTATATGTTTCCATAACAATCCTTATTTTCTCTTTATTTCTAGCCCTTCGGCTTATGAACGGAACAAACGGGTATATTGTGTTTCATGTAGGCTGCTGGCCAGGGACACCACAGGGGTAAAGCTCCCCATCATGGTCTCATCAACCTGTGAGGAGATTAATTCCATTTCAGGGAACAAGTGCGTCAGTTCCACCAAAGCCCGCTGCCCATCTGTCTGGCCTAGTGGAACAAGCTTCACCCCAACCATCACCAAGTTTTCCGCCCAGCTCCAAAGGTAGCCCTGCTTCATCGCTTGTGGGCTTATCCCCCATTGAAGGCCGGCAACACACAGCCCGACGAGTTGGTTAGGATCAGCGTTGCTTCCCAAGTACTCGTCCACCGGGATATCCAGTTGCTTGAGCAGTACATTCAGTGCTTTTCCCCGCTGGGTCTCTTCGGCCCTTAACTCTTTGGTCTCACGGCTTGAGCAAAGCAGGTTACTCAGCGCTTCAATCCTTGGCAGATCGCGACCTTCAATCGCTTGGTAAAACCTATCGATCAACGGCAGCTCGAGTGTTGCCACGCTATAACGCAGTTGGTTCTCCAGCCAAAGCACCATCGTTGCCCTGTCTTTAACCCAGCCTGCCTCAACAGCCCATTCCAGCCCTTGCGAATAGGTGAAACCACCGATAGGCAATGAGGGGCTGATTAGTTGAAACAAACGGTAGGTCGCAAACTGGCTGTCACCTTGGCCGATTTCGCTTGTCCCCATCGCCTCGGCCGCCATATCAAGCCACCAGCAAATAAACTAGGCTGGCAAAAGCGACACCTGCAGAGATCCAGCGGCTGGACGCAAAAGCAGCTAGTCGGTTACCCAGCAACATTAATGCTGAGGCTGAAATCGCCATCGCAACCGCAAACATGGAGACATTGCCTGTCGCCTCAACGCCATGGGCATAGCCATGACAAAAGATAAGGGCAACACAGACTGCTACTGCCATACTTTTTACCTGCTTACTGGCTGTAAACACCTGCCAAAGGGCGGCGCTAACCACCAATAACGAAGCAGCAATTGCTCCTTCAATACCGCCTAGTTCGCCAAAATTTAGCCCTGCAGCCACGCCACCTACCATGGCAATGAGCGCAGCAGCCAACAGGCTCAGTTGGGCGCTTGTTTTCTTAACCGTGAAAAAAACCAATGCACCAAATGCAAGCAGCATTATCAGGTGATCGACACCGGTGATGGGGTGTACAAGCCCACTAAAAAAAGAAGAATGTTCATGGCCTGGGTGGGCATGCGCTGAAACAGGGAGAGCCATCGCAGCAACAGCGAATAGGGAGAGCAATGGAGAGAGATTCGGAGAGAAAAATTTAGATGGTTTCATTGTCATATCCTTGTACAAAAACGAGAGCTTTCTTTCTAGTGATGATGGTGACCGCCAGAGCGGCCGCCGTAAGCGCCGCCTTCTGGTTCAATCGGTGCGTTTTCAACAGTTACCTGAGCACCCAGCCCAACCACCATCTCGTCTAACACATGGTCGTGTTGGTAACGCACCCAATCTGCTTCCACCTGAAGCGGTACATGGCGGTTACCCAGATGGTAAGCAACGCGCATCAGCAAATGGCGATCAGCGCAATACACTGTCGATACCTGCTCGCTGGCGGCCTTGATCTCCACAACCTCGCCACAACGGCTCTTGAGCTGCTCGCCACCACGTAGAATGTGGCCTCTTGGCAGAAACAAGCCCGCATCACGACCGTCATCCAGCACCACCTTCAAACGGCTTTTGATCCGGCTATCTATCGGAAGGCTCAAATACGCATCGGGCTGCGATGTTGCCTTTTCTGTCACTTCAACCAACTCAATCATTTACATTTTCCTTATTCTTATTGGAACAGCTTTTATTTGATTTTTTCTTTAACCAAATGAATCAAAACAAAAAATAGCGTTGTGCCATTGGCAGTACCTCTGCCGGCTCACACACTAAAAGCTCACCATCAGCACGAACCTGATAGGTCTGGGAGTCCACTTCAATACGGGGCTGCCAATCATTAAGCTTCATATCAGCCTTGCTAATTGTCCGGCAGTTTTTGGCAACGCCAATTTGGCTGCCTAGCTGAAGCTCTTCAGCAATCCCAGCCTCTTTGGCCGCTGCCGAGACAAACAACATCGAGGTATTCATGGCCGCTTTGCCGTAACTTCCAAACATTGCGCGGTAGTGGACTGGCTGCGGGGTAGGAATAGACGCATTAGGATCTCCCATCGGAGCCATGGCTATCATGCCGCCTTTGACAACGACGCTCGGCTTCACCCCAAAGAAGGCGGGTTTCCACAACACTAAATCCGCCAGCTTACCAACTTCAATAGAGCCAATTTCATGCCCCATACCATGGGTGATAGCCGGGTTGATGGTGTACTTAGCGACATAGCGCTTGAGGCGGAAATTATCGCTGAAGCTGGAATCTTCAGCCAAGCTGCCACGCTGAACCTTCATCTTATGGGCTGTCTGCCATGTACGGGTGATCACTTCACCAACCCGCCCCATGGCCTGAGAGTCCGATGCGATCATCGAGAACGCGCCCAGATCGTGAAGGATATCTTCTGCGGCAATGGTTTCCCGCCGGATGCGCGATTCAGCAAAAGCGACATCTTCGGCGATAGCCGGGGACAGGTGATGGCACACCATCAACATATCCAGATGCTCATCAACCGTATTCACCGTGTAAGGGCGGGTTGGATTGGTCGATGACGGCAAGACGTTCGACTCTCCGGCAGCCCGGATAATATCCGGCGCATGGCCGCCACCCGCTCCTTCGGTGTGATACGTGTGGAGCACCCGATCGCCAATCGCCGCCAGGGTAGACTCGACGAAACCTGACTCATTGAGGGTATCGGTATGAATAGCGACCTGAACATCCATCTCATCGGCAACTGACAAGCAGGTATCAATCGACGCAGGTGTCGTGCCCCAGTCTTCATGGAGCTTGAGCCCCACCGCTCCAGCGGCAACTTGTTCACGCAATGCCTCTGGCTGGCTGGCATTGCCCTTGCCCAACAGGCCAAAGTTCATTGGGAAGCCATCCAAGGCTTGGAGCATTTGTGCCATATTCCAAGGCCCCGGGGTACAAGTGGTCGCATTGGTACCTGTAGCAGGACCTGTCCCGCCACCAATCATGGTGGTGACCCCAGAAGCTAATGCTTCTTCGATTTGCTGCGGGCAAATAAAGTGGATATGGGAATCGATACCCCCCGCGGTGAGAATGGCACCTTCACCTGCCAGTACTTCAGTCCCTGGGCCAATAATGATATCTACCCCAGGTTGAATATCAGGATTACCGGCTTTGCCGATACCGCTGATCCGGCCATTTTTCACCGCGACATCTGCTTTCACTATGCCCCAGTAATCAAGCACGATGGCATTGGTGATCACCAAATCTGGCGTTTCGGCACTTGGGCGCTGGCTCTGTCCCATTCCATCGCGGATAACCTTACCGCCGCCAAACTTCACTTCATCCCCATAAACAGTGAAGTCTTTTTCGACCTCCAGCCACAACTCGGTATCGGCAAGACGCACCCGATCACCCACTGTTGGGCCAAACATTTCGGCATAAGCCTGACGTGAAATGTTTGCCATAACTCTTCCTTGTATAATTCTTAGAGATAATGCTAACGGCCTAGACTTGGCCCATCACTTTTCCTTGGAAACCGTAAACTTCACGCTTACCCGCATACTCAACCAACTCCACCGTCCGGGATTGGCCCGGTTCAAAACGCGTTGCCGTACCAGCAGGTATATTTAGCCGGAACCCTTTGCAGGCTTGTCGATCAAATTTAAGGGCGTCGTTTACTTCAAAGAAATGGTAATGTGAACCAATCTGAATCGGCCTATCACCGAGGTTCTCAACCGCAACAGTGATGGTTGTCCGGCCCGCATTGAGCTCGATTTCACCGCTTGCTGTTTCAATTTGCCCGGGTACAAAAGCGGAGGTATTAAACGCGCTGCTCCCTGCCATTTTGACTCCTTGTTGATCTGCGTTTTCTACGTAAAAAGAGCCGCTATACAATCGGCTCGTGTACCGTCACAAGCTTGGTGCCATCGGGAAACGTCGCCTCAACCTGCACGTCTGGGATCATCGCAGCCACCCCTTCCATCACATCATCAACCGACAACAGGGTACGGCCATAGTCCATCAACTGAGCGACCGTCTTACCTTCCCGCGCACCTTCCAAGATGGCACTACTGATAAAAGCAATGGATTCAGGGTAATTGAGCTTAAGCCCTCTCTCCTTGCGCTGTTTGGCCAACATACCGGCACAAAAAATCAGTAGCTTGTCCTTCTCCCTTGGCGTCAACTCCATGTCTTTCTCCCGCTTTTACTAAGTGGCCCAGATTCGAGGTGGGCTAGGTAAAACCCCAGTCATCTCAGACCTTGCTTGCTGCCACACCTTGGTGAAGCAAGACAAAATATCTTCACTCCAGTTTCCCAGAGCCCTGACAACAACCAGCCCCTCTATTTGGGTAGCCGCCACTATCAACTTATCGCGACCTAATTGATCCTGAATATCAGATAGCAAAGCCTGTACCAACTGAAAGAAGTCCTGCCCCATTTCGGTTAAGTACAGAGTCCCCATCATGGGGAAATTCTGCATCCCTATATTTATCAATACCTTATCGCCTCCAGACATATTCAAGCCTTCTGTGAGCACCCGGCGTTTTTCAATATAAACCTCTGTTTTGCCGACGAGTTTTCCACTGTCGAAGCACTCATTTAGTGCAGGCCGACCAAAACAGTGCAGCTCCCAGCCCACAAATTGTGCACCGCTCTCTAGGTGGATAACGGTATTGAGCTGGGCATGAGCGTCAGGGAAGAAGATATTTTCTTGCGGTAGCCACTCGAGCCTGCCGCCAGCTTCAACAGTTAAGTGTTGGGTTTGCTTGGCGAAACGGCTCTCTGAGCGATAAAACTTTGTTGCCCCTGGCGTTGTGACCAATACTTTGGCTCCCGCGCCGACATCGACGCGGATATCAAGGGTATCGCCACCTGCAACTCCCCCCGGGGGATGGAGCAGGTAGCTATGGCAGATCTCGCCTTCCGGGTACAGTGCCTGCTGCACCGCTAACGGGCCTTTCTGCTCACGGTGCTTAAGTACAGTTTTGTCGCCCCTATCGCGGTAGCACAAGCTCAACTCAGCAAGCCAACCATGGCGGGTATGCTGGGCAATTTGGTTGGCTGTCGGTTGAGAGAAAACAGGTGATATAAGCGCCGTCATACAGTCAGGTACTCCTTGACCAAGCTGTCATTGAGATCGGCCATTTGCCCGCTGGCAACATGGCGCCCCCTATCAAGAATGCAGAACTGATCGCCTACCCGGCGGGCAAACGGCAGCTTTTGCTCAACCAGCAACACGGTCAGCCCCATTTTTTCGTTAAGCATCCTGATAATATCGCCTATCTCCTGCACGATATTCGGCTGGATCCCTTCTGTAGGCTCATCCAAGATCAACAGCTTTGGATTAACCACCAACGCCCGCCCTATCGCCAGTTGCTGCTGCTGCCCCCCTGATAAATCTCCTCCTCGGCGGTGGAGCATCTCCTTAAGGACAGGAAACAAATCAAAAATATAATCAGGGATCTTGCGGTCGCCCCGGTCGCGGATAGGCAGGCCGATTTCTAGGTTCTCCTGCACCGTCAGCATCGGGAAAATCTGCCTCCCCTGCGGGACATAGCCTATCCCACACCGTGGCCGGGACTCCGCCGGCTCAGAAAGTATTGATTGGTCATTAAAGGTAATGTCACCACTTTTCGCGCCCACTAGCCCCATAATGCATTGAAGCAAGGTTGTCTTCCCCACTCCGTTCCGGCCCATCAAGACCGTACATTTACCCTCGGGGATCTGCATATCCACATCCCACAATGTATGGCTCTCGCCGTAGTACTGATTGAGTGATTTGATTTCTAACATGCTATTCCCCCAGGTAAACCCGCTTCACTTCAGGATGATTTTGTACTTGATCCATAGTGCCTTCAGCCAAGACATGGCCCTGATGAAGCACTGTCACCTCACTGGCAATCGAACGGACAAAGTCCATATCATGCTCAACCACTACCACCGAGTGCTTGCCCGCTAGCGAATTAAGCAACTCTGAGGTTTTATCCATTTCCTGATGGGTCATCCCTGCTACGGGTTCATCAACCAGCAGCAACTTGGGGTTTTGCATTAGCAGCATGCCGATCTCCAGCCATTGTTTTTGGCCATGGGATAAATTGCCAGCCAACAGCGCAGCATTGTCAGCAAGATTGATGAGTTCCAGAACAGACTCAAGCTTGTCCTGCTGCTCGCCGGTCAATTTAGCCCTAAACGTTCCCCAAACGCTCCGTACCCCAGACATCGCAAGTTCAAGGTTTTGCCAAACAGTGAGGCACTCAATCACCGTGGGCTTTTGAAACTTCCGCCCTACGCCAGCATTGGCGATCTGCGATTCATTCATTGTCAGCAGGTTGATATTGGAACCTAGCCAGACTTGCCCTGAATCGGGCTTGGTCTTTCCGGTGATAATATCCATCATGGTGGTTTTACCGGCTCCGTTAGGGCCGATAATGCAGCGCAGCTCCCCCTCGCGAATGTATAAGTTGAGGTCGTTAATCGCCTTGAAACCATCAAAGCTTTTGTTCACCCCTTCGACATAGAGCAAGATGTTGTGCTTGGTATCGATTAAGGGGTGCTCTTCGGGGATCAAGAACGAAAAGACCTCATCGCGCTTGGTCATTTCATGGGCAAAGTTCTGTAGTTTTTTTGCCGTTTCCAATACTGTCATGACGCCACCTCACTGCCATTGCACTCTTGCTGGGGTTTCGATGATTTTGGAGAATCCCCACCTTTTCGTTTAAAGCTAAACCGGTTAATGCCATCAGAAATAAACCCAATCACCCCTCTCGGGAAGTACATGGTAGAAAGCACAAACAAGCCGCCGAGGGCAAAGAGCCACACTTCTGGGAATTCGACCGTAAACCAGCTTTTGGCATAATTGATAATCAAGGCGCCGACAATGGCTCCAAATAGCGTTGCCCGTCCGCCAAGTGCTACCCACACCACGATCTCGATAGAATTCAGTGGCGCAAACTCACCTGGATTAATGATGCCCACTTGCGGTACATACAAAGCCCCGGCTATCCCAGCTATTACTGCAGACAACACAAAGACCCATAACTTGATGCCGTCGACGTCATAGCCCATGAAACGAGTGCGCGATTCAGTATCTCGGATAGCCATCGCGACACGCCCCAACCGGCTGCTAACCACCGTGCGGCACACGATATAGCTAACCGCCAGTGCCAAGCCGGTACAGACAAACAATGCGATTTTGGTTGTATCCTGCTGCAGGCTGTAACCGAGGATGTCCTTGAAGTCCGTCAGGCCGTTGTTACCGCCGAATCCCATTTCATTGCGAAAGAATGCCAGCATTAGGGCATAAGTCAGGGCCTGGGTCATGATCGACAAATACACACCTGATACCCTAGAGCGAAAAGCCAGGTAGCCAAAAATGTATGCCAAAAGGCCAGGGACTAGCACCACCATCAGGCAAGCAAGCCAAAACTGATCGAAGCCGTACCAGAACCACGGTAGCTCTGACCAATTGAGGAATACCATAAAGTCCGGCAAAACAGGGTCGCCATACACGCCCCGGTCACCGATTTGGCGCATCAGGTACATTCCCATGGCATAGCCACCAAGGGCAAAAAAGGCACCATGCCCAAGGCTAAGGATGCCAAGGTATCCCCACACCAAATCTACCGCGAGCGCGAGCATGGCATAGCTGAGGTATTTACCCATCAGCGAGATAGTAAACGTTTCGATATGTAGCGGGTGGCCAGCCGGCAATAATAGGTTGGCCATCGGCACCAGAATAACGGCAGCGAGCAGGAGCGTGAGGACGACTTTACCGCCCCGATCCTGCCCCAAAGCCGAGAGAATAATTGATTTAGACTGCATCAAGCGCTCCTTAGCTTTCTGCCGCACGGCCACGTTGCGGGAATAGCCCGCGAGGACGTTTCTGGATAAACAGGATGATGAACACCAGCATCAAAATCTTCGCCAGCACTGCCCCGGCCCAAGGTTCCAATAGCTTGTTGAAGAGCCCCAGCCCCAAGCCAGCGACCAGGGTGCCCCAGAGGTTTCCGACCCCGCCAAACACCACCACCATAAAGGAATCGATGATGTAGGCTTGGCCCATGTTCGGTCCGACATTCGTCAGCTGTGACAATGCCACCCCGGCAACACCGGCTACGCCTGAGCCCAACCCAAATGTCAGGGCATCGACCCGCTCAGAGCGGATCCCCATTGCCCTAGCCATCGCCCTGTTTTGGGAGACAGCCCGGACTTGCAGGCCAAGAGGGGTTTTCTTCAACACCATCACCATGGCGATAAACACCAAGGCGCAGAAAAGAATGATGTAAAGGCGGTTATAGGTCAGCGACAGCATGGGGTTTAGCTCCCAGGCACCCGCCATCCAGTCCGGCGTACTGACCGAGCGATTGAGGGGAGAAAAGATAGATCTTACTGCTTGCTGGAGGATCAAACTGATCCCGAATGTCGCCAGTAGCGTTTCCAGTGGGCGGCCATAGAGGTGCCTGATCACACTGCGCTCAATCGCAATGCCCACCAGCCCCGAAATAATGAAAGCCATTGGAATAGACAGTATTAACGCAACACCAATCTGTTGGGGGAAAAGCTGCTGCATCACATAGGTGGTGTAGGCGCCAATCATGATCAGCTCACCGTGGGCCATGTTGATAACCCCCATCACCCCAAAGGTGATGGCAAGGCCTATACCGGCAAGTACCAGTACCGACCCTAAGCTAAGACCAAAGAAAACCGTTTCCACCCCGGAGTAAAAGCGCTGACTCTGGTGGTACTTATCCAGCCCTTTTTCTACCGCCGCTGAGAGCTCCGGATCGAGCGCCTGAGGCTGCAGCCTATTAAGGGTTTGCAGCACAATGGCTTGCTTGTATTCAGACAGTGTCTCTACCGCCGCTATACGTGCTTGGGTTGATTCGCTGCTATCCACCGCTTTACTGACTGCTAATGCAAGTTGCAACCTGTCTTGAACTTGGGGATCTTGCTCCACACTTAGCTGGGCAGTGATCCTTTCAAGGATCTCATCATCAGTTTGCCCCAGCAGCCCGTTTGCCGCTTGCAGACGGACGGCGGGATCAGGCGAGTTCAGACCCAGTGATGCCAACTGCATCCTAATCATGCTGCGCAACTTGTTATTAACCCGCACTTTGCCAAAGTCCCGCGAGCGCGAAACGGTCAGTTGCTCGGCATCCCAAATGCTATCGGCCTGTTTGCCGTTTCTTCCGGCAATAATATAAAGCTTCTGATAAGCTTCACTTTTCTTGTCTTTGTAATAAAACAAATCCCCTTCCAACCACGCACGCAGAATAGGCTTCGCCTTTTCTGTTGGCTGATTGGCCACTAGCCACTCAATGGCTGTTTCCTTGTCTTTATTATTTTTCCCAAGCAATACCCGATCAAAATCATCCGTTGAACTGACCGAAGCAAACGCCATGGGTGTACATAACAAGAAGACAATGAGTGCTTTGACGAGCTTCATTAAAGGTGTCATTTCTTGTGTCCTTACTGGCAATTAACGACTTCCAAGGTGGGCAGAAACCCACAGAACATAGCGCTTCAGCTATCCACTGAAGCGCTATCAATAAAGGGCAAACTGCCCTTAATTTTTACGAGGGGTTAATTCGAGCCTGAACACTTTTTGGTTTCGGTGTTGAAGGCCCCACAAGAGAATGGCTTAGACCAACTAGAATATAGCTTGGCTGACTCAGGAAGATACTTAGACCATGCATCACCTGCCACTAGCCCAGTTGTCTCCCAAACTACATCAAACTGACCATCGTCTTGGATCTCGCCAATCAGCACTGGCTTGGTGATATGGTGGTTTGGCAGCATGGTCGAGTAGCCACCAGACAGGTTAGGCACCGCAATACCGATTAGCGCATCTTGTACCGCTTCCGAATCAGTGGTACCGGCATTTTTCACCGCCTGCACCCACATATTGAAACCGATGTAGTGTGCTTCCATCGGGTCATTGGTCACCCGCTCTTCACTTTTGATAAACGACTGCCAGCCATCAATGAACTCTTCATTCTGCTCAGTATCAACACTCATGAAGTAGTTCCAGGCCGCAAGGTGACCAACCAATGGCGATGTATCCATGCCAGATAGCTCTTCTTCGCCCACGGAGAACGCGACAACAGGGATGTCTTCAGAGGAGACGCCCTGGGCACCTAACTCTTTGTAAAAGGGAACGTTCGCGTCACCGTTGATGGTTGAGACTACCGCCGTTTTCTTACCTGCAGAGCCAAATTTCTTGATATCAGACACTATCGACTGCCAGTCAGAGTGGCCAAACGGGGTGTAGCTGATCATGATGTCTTCTTCAGCAACACCTTTGGCTTTTAAGTAAGACTCAAGAATTTTGTTGGTGGTGCGCGGATAAACATAATCGGTCCCAGCCAACACCCAACGCTCAACGTCCAACTCGTCCATCAGGTATTCAACGGCAGGGATCGCCTGCTGGTTAGGCGCAGCACCGGTATAGAAGACATTCTTGGATGATTCCTCACCCTCATATTGCACAGGGTAAAACAAGATACTATTGAGCTCTTCAAACACCGGCAGCATTGATTTACGGGAGACCGACGTCCAACCACCAAACACTACATCAACTTTTTCTTTTTCGATAAGTTCACGGGCTTTTTCAGCAAACAGAGGCCAGTTCGAAGCAGGATCCACAACCACCGCCTCCAGCTTCTTGCCTAATAGTCCGCCTTTTTTATTCTGCTCATCGACTAGCATCAATACTGTATCTTTCAGCGTAGTCTCACTGATCGCCATTGTGCCCGACAGCGAATGGAGAACCCCGACCTTGATCGTTTCTTCAGCCGATACTGCCGCTGAGAGCAAAGATAAACTCAGACCAAGTGTTGCTAGATTCAATTTGGACATCGTGGACATACTTAACATCTCCGTTTGTAATAAATATTCAGTTATGTCCAATCAAAATCGATGCCAAAATACCCAACCACACTTAAAATGCATTAACATTCTGATTTTATTGATTTAATTATTCATTCCAAAAACTCAATCACGTGCTGGACATTATTCCTCAAGCGCATATTGGTGCAATAAAACTACACTTGCCCCAAAACAGTGACTCGGCATTAGGTACTGTTTCAAATCGGGGCAGATAAGCCAATTTATTGGTATTTTCGAAGCATTTAAGCACAAAAAGCCACAAAGCAAGGCATAGCCGACACTTTTGCATGACTTTGAAGACAAATGGCAATTTGAACCACTGAGGCATTTGCACAGTTAGCTGTGCAAATGCTTGTATGGCTTATCGAAATGTCACCAAGGGTTGATGATGCTAAGTGGATGAAAGGAAGAATAATCCTTTGAGCTGCTGCTCGCTAAGCTGAATATCTGCGTTTATTCCAACAGCAAAATCAGCTTATACCTACTAGTTTTTCTTTTTTGCACAGATTAAAATCCCTACAGTCAGTAAGGAAAAGAAGATCTGAGGTATAACGTCAAAAAAGACAGGCCTCAAGATAAGCTCAAAAGTTAGTTATTTCTATTTTTAGCAGCTTTACCAAGGGCGCAGAAGCAATGAATACCTATGATTCAATTTATGATGTTCTCCAAGTGAAGGGAGCACAATGGAAAAACGATGCAACAGGTACAATCACCCACGACATCGAGAAACTGATCTTCGAGCTTGAACCTTATGTGAGTGGTAGCAAAAACGCGTCTCACATGAGCTTTTTGCTCAAGGACTTACTTGAAGTGCTGTCGATTGACTTTAAATGCCAAGAGGATCAAAAATCAGCCTCTTTATTGCTGATCGAAGAGATCTTGCAGGCATCTCTAATGGAAGAGACTCCCGAACCAGGTTACTGCCACTAATGCAACAACTGAGTATCGACTTTGCCAATGTGGCCCCTAACCACAAGGCACAGTCGACAAACTCACCTCGGTAAACACTCGCTAACACTGACAAACAAAGTGATGACTAGAAATCACGAAATCATGCTTCAGATAAAACTTATGCGCACCATAACGGTGTACCCCTGAATCCAGGTGGATCTGATCTATCTGGTTGATGTGGGCATAGTCCTTGAACCACTCCATCAAATACTTTCCGGCTCCCGTCGAGCGCTGAGCTTCATCAGTAACCAAATCATCTACGTACAGATAATTGCCCCAACCCAGTTTATGACCAGTGACAAAGCCTGCGACACATAAAATAGCGTTGTCCGCTTTGACATAAACAAGCTGATAGCCGTTTTTACGTTGTTGGCTCATTAGGTCTATCAATTGCTCCAGTTCATACTTCGGCCGTAGCTGCTGCATGATAGGCGCAATTTCAACGACTTCTTCATTCGTTGTTGCTAGAATGACTTCCATGCTTCCCCACATCTAATCCACTAAAGCTAAACCGCGAGCCATTTTACTCATCGATTATGACAACATGCCGACATAACGCGGATGTTCGCTAATTTTTTCTAGCCATGCTTGAATATGTGGGTATTGCTGAAGTGTAAAACCGCCTTCGTGGGCAACATGGGTGTAAGCATACAACGAAATATCGGCGATACTTATAGACTCACCAGCCAAATAAGGGGAATGTGATAATTGCTTCTCCATCACAGCCAGTGCCTTATGACCACCTTGTTGCAACGAGTCATATTCGGCCTTACGCTCCTCGGGCAACCCTAGATATTTCTCAATGAATCTCGCTACAGCGATAAAAGGCTCGTGGCTATATTGTTCAAAGAACAACCATTCCATCACTTTAGCTTTGTGGTATTTGTCTTCTGGTAGCAACGGTGTATCTTCAGCAAAATACGTCAATATGGCGTTAGATTCTGCCAAATACCGGCCATCTTCTAATTGGACTGTGGGGATTTTGCCATTGGGGTTTACCTGCAAAAAGGCGGGAGTCTTGGTTTCCCCGGCGAGGATGTCGATATGCTGCCACTCGTGATGAGTCCCTAACAGTGAGAGCAGCAACTTTACTTTGTAGCAGTTACCCGATTGGATATCACCATATACCCGTAGTGCCATTGCCATCTCCATTTGGCTATTTGTTGTTCACTCACGTTAATGAATTACCTTAACTGCCACAACCACAGCCGGGCAAAAAACGATAAAATTCTTATCGCGCCGATGAAAAAGGTATTTAATGCAGGCATTACCGTTTATTGGCAGTTTTCATCATCGCCTGCATGTTCGCAGTAACTTCGAGGTTAATTTCATCCAACCATTGGTAACGCTTGGTATACAAACGACGTTTAGTTTTCTTCAGGCTAGACGGATCTTTACGCGGCGGCTTCAGCGGCAGTTGATAGAAATAGGCGCACTCTTTTGTAGCCCCGTACTCTTGCCACAAGTCGTCATAATCAAAGGAGACTGCCTTTCGCTTCGAGCCAATGTAGCGCAGAGCTTGATAGATATGCCCTTTGTTAGAAACACCTCGCACCTCATCCATACCAAGCACATTGGCAACGATCAACACCAATTCAGCCATCAAGGCTTTGGTACGCAAGCCATGCAGTGAGCGAGTCAGGGTTTTGATCACCTGGTTTCGCTCAGTAATCTCTTCTTTCGGCCCCTGCAAAGCCCCCACATAAAGGATCTTCTTATCACCCGTTGCAATATGGCAGGTCAGCGAGTAGATATTGCGGTTACTCTCATCAACCAAATACAGTCCAAGTGAACCCTCACGACTCATTCCCTGACAAAGCTGAACTTTATACCTCACCTCTTGGTTATCGGTGAATTCAAGGATAGTGGTCCCTTTTGCAGAAAGTACCGATTGTGCCTGACTACCAAAGGTGTCTTTTATAAACAGGTAATGCTCCCGAATTCGAGCAATTTTTTCTTTTCGTGTCCAATTGACGCACAGGTAGGGTTTAAGCGGCTTTTCGAAAATTTTCGGATTTTTTTGCAGCACTGGTGCCAGCTCTGGATGAGCAAATACTTCTGATATCGCTTTTACCGCATCAGCATTCAATACACCCCATAGGCAAAAACGGGCATTTTTCTTTATCTTCCTAAAACCTCGGCTGTTTGGATAAACCGTATCAGCCAATTGAGGGAGACGACGCAGGTAATCAAAATGATCAGTAGAAGAAGGCACAGCAGAACCACACAAAAAGACAAAATTTCAAACAGTGTACAATTGAAAGAGGCGATTTTCTGTCGAGAGAAACAATGACAATGTATGGAATTGTATGCCCGGAGCGGAAATCCTACTGGATCAGCCTACCCGGGCACGATTGTGGCTGAGTTAAACGCCGCACAGAACAAGAGATTATGCTGTTACCGCGGCTTCCCAATCTGTCAGCAACTTCATGATCTGCCTTGAATCCCCTGTCCTTGCTGCTGGTCGCGGCAATTGAGTTTCCTGGCAGTCCAACGCCTTGAGTACTGCCCTGACCTGATACAAGAAACCGTCCCCATCAGCGGGTACATCAATCACTTGTGGCGTTTGTTCATATTGGGTAACCGTTAATTGGTTATTCACTTCAGGCAGCCAAGGATTACTCGTTACCTGCAAACTCCCGCTGGAACCCAAAACAGTAAACTCGGCATGCAAACCGTAATCTTCGGCAGTATGGAGCTGCGCCATCAGGCCGTTGGCAAACTGAAAATTAGCTAGTGCCTCACAAATATTGCCGTCTTGTCCACGTCGCCCCATGGCAGAGACCGTGTAATTGCCCGCAGCTTCACTACCGCAACATTGTTCAATGATCAGGTGCAGCAATGACACCGGATAACACCCCAGGTTATAAAGTGCCCCTTTACTATCAGGGTTCACAAATTGCGAAATGGCCGCAGTATACTGGCCCTGGATCGAGCGAAGCTCACCGATTTGCCCTGACTTAACTACCTCAAGGATCTTGGCGGTGAATGGGTGATTCAAATACATCAGCCCTTCAGCAAAAAAGACTTGATGCTGCGAAACCGCAGCAAGGGCAGCATCGGTTTTTTCCATATCAACCGACAGGGACTTTTCGCACAATATCGCCTTGCCTGACTGCGCAGCTTTGATCACATACTCGTGGTGGAGATGGTTCGGTAATGCGATATAAACAATATCCACCTTAGGATCGGCAATCAAAGCGTCATAGCTATCATGTTGTACTGGAATATCATACTGCTTTGCCAGTGCTTCACGAGGTTCAGGACTACGTCCTGCCACCGCATAGATTTGGCTTTGGCCATCCTGGCGAATGGCCTCAGCCATAACGCCAGAGATAAAGCTAGTGCCCAAAATACCCCATCGTTTAGCCTGATTTTTCGCTTGGCATGTTAACTCGCTCATTGCTGCTCTCCTGCTTCCATCAAGCTAGCCTCAAATGCTTGCTCCAACTGGGTATAACCTAAGGCAATGAAGTCTTGCGTATGCTTAGCTTGAAAATGGGCATCGAAGGCTGCATTATCGTCATAGCGCTCCCAGAAGATAAAGCGACGAGCGTCTTTTGTGTCCTGCATCGCTACCGCCATTGAGCACCCTGGCTCACTGTTCATGTCACGGCAAAACTGCTCCACCGCCGCCTTGGCCTCTTCCAGAGACACTCCCTCATTTACACTCAGCGCAGCTGTGATAAATAGCCCTTGTTCAAACATTGTATTAACCTATTACTACTTAATATGGCCATCAATGTAATTGACATCGATAACTTGATAAATAATGATCCATTCAAGTATTTATCAACTTATAGTTTGTAATATGGATAAGCTTAAAAGCATGCAAGTTTTTGTCGACGTGGTAGAGCGAGGCAGCCTGGCAAAAGCCGCCGCCCACTTTAACGTCACCTCGACCATGGTTGGCAAGCACATCAAAGCGTTAGAGCAAAGCTTAGGAACCAAACTGCTAAACCGAACGACACGCCGGCAATCACTTACAGAAACCGGTGAAATGTACTTCCATGAATGCCAGCGGATCCTCGGTGATATCAAGGAGGCCGAAGAGAACTTACAGACCTTAACCAACACCCCGATGGGTACAATTAGGATCAATGCTCCTGTCACCTACGGGAATACTGTTATTGCTCCGCTACTCGCCCAATTTATTGAGCTGCACCCCCATATCAATGTTGAGCTGATCCTAGATAACAACCGCATTGACCCACTACATGACCGTTACGATCTGGTCTTTCGTATTGGTGAACTAGATGACTCTAGCCTAGTCGCGAGGAAGGTTGGTGATTACCAACTGATATTCTGTGCTTCAATGGCTTATCTCGAACGCTGTGGCACACCTCAAGTACTGGTAGACCTGAATCAGCATCACTGCTTAGGGTTTCACTATGGGGATATCCTGCCCCAGCAACGGGATCAGGAAGCTCACTACTTCAGCCGCCAACAATCAAGGCTCAGCAGCAACAGTGGCGACGTTCTCAAGGTGGCAGCTTTGCGCCATGCAGGGATCATTTTGCAGCCAGATATCCTGCTGGACAAAGAACTAGAGCTCGGGCTACTTAATGAATGCCTGCAAGCCTATCGTCCAGCTTCGAAGCCAATTCATATGTTGTACAAAGGGAAATCACAACCACTAAAAGTCAGAACTTTCATCGACTTTTTTCTTGAGTACTCTCGAGTCACATCAGAGCAAAAAGAGCTAGCCAACCGTCAAAAAAACAACACCCACCAATAGCAAAATATACAACTTAATGACGTGGTTAATAATTCAACTCTCATTACGTAAAGAAAACTTAATATTATATCTAAAGAAATTTGACTGGGCCTCACAATTATTATTGTACGCCTAAACAATGAAAGATAATAGCGACCTAAAAATTAAACCCGCTTAGATTTATGCTAACATTTCCATATAAGTTTCAAACAGAACAGAAGGAGAATGGGAAATTAAAAGCAAACAATTGCAATTAAAATTGAAAATTAATAAAACACACACCTTTATTTAATCAATTAAGTTTGGAGTCAACACGATGTTTTTCAAAAACCTTTGTTTTTTGAAAAAGGCTATCGTAGTACTGCTCTTTCAAGTTATTGCATCTCATGCATACGCTGTTGATTTGATCGATAATGGTAGCGTTCAAAAAACATTAAATTACACCTATTTTCCGTACACTGTAAAAGTGACTGTTTTAAATAACAATACCCCTACCGAATCCTTTGAGTGCCAAATTGCTAAACGTAGTCACAATCGAGCAGCACAATGGCCGTACCGTATTGGTCAATGTATCAATGATAGCAGTACAGAGGTTGTGGTAGGCCAACTGCAAACAGATGGAACGATTGCTCCCGTTAAATCTAAAACAGATAACCTTCTTTGGGCAGCGTCCGCCGATTACAGCCTTAGCTTCGAGCATATAGACATCCCGTTGATATTAGATTTCCACAATGCCTCGCGCTTGCTTGAACGCGGAACTTTTGGCCCAACGTTAGCTGATATCAACGCGACAGTCGGCCTCACTCCAGAGCAATGGGTAGCAGCACAACTGGCATTAACACCGTCATATCATGAGGATGAATATCTACGAATCCAAGAAATCCGCGCAGGTGAAAACGGCAGCAGCCAGGAGCATCGCAACTATCGAAGTAATGCCTGGTGGGGAGTCGCCCTCCATGGTGAAGACCAGCTGCGACAGCGGGTCGCCTTCGCGCTTAGCCAATTAGTAGTCGTCTCACAAAACGATGCAGGGCTGTCCGGTGATGATAGGGCAAAAGGGTTAGCCATCTATTACGATATTCTGGTCGAACATGCCTTCGGCAATTACAAAGATTTAATCCGCGATGTTACCTACTCGCCAGCCATGGGTCGCTATCTCACCATGGCCGGTAACTTGCCGCCTGATCCAGAAAATAACCAATACCCCGATGAAAACTACGCCCGAGAGTTATTGCAACTTTTCTCGCTCGGTGAGTGGAAGGTCAACTATAAAGGCGCGATAAGAAAAGACAAAGAAACCCAGCAACCTATTCCTGCCTACACCGAGGAAGATGTACTGGAACTGGCAAGGCTGTTCACCGGCTGGGATGAAGACAATGGCTTGCTCAGCCCTATGGTCGTTACCGCCAGTAACCATGATACAGAGCCAAAGCGTATTCTAGGCCGTAGTTTCCCAGGCAATGAGACAGCCGAAGAAGAGCTGGAAAGATTGCTCGATATCCTCGTTACCAGACGTGAAACCGCAGTATTTGTCAGTACCCACCTTATCAAACAACTTGTTACCTCAAATCCTGACAAATACTACGTTGAGCGTGTTGCCCGTACTTTCAACCAAACCCAAGGTGACTTAGCCGCAGTGGTGACCGCAATACTCACCGACCCACAACCTTATGAATCAAACCCTCTCTCCGTGTCGAAAGCCCGTGAGCCGATTGTCACCATGACCGCGCTATACCGTGCGTTTAACAGTCAAATGGGCGACAGCTATCCTCACCATAGGGATACGTCACTGGGCTACGGTTACGATGCGCAATACTCGCCAGAAGGCCATCGCTTTTCGCAAGGGCCACTGTCGGCACCCTCTGTGTTCAACTTCTTCCCCGCTAACTTTACGCCTAGCGGCCCATTGGAAGACAACGGATTAATAGGCCCAGAATTTGCCCTATACACATCGGCCGAGATCCCGCACCTCTCCAACTTGGTGTTCCGCAAGCTCAAAGACGACAACACTCTAACAGGGGATGTAGCCGGTTTAGCGGATAACCGTTTATTCCTCGATTTCTCCGCGTTTACCGACCTTTGGACAACTGATGGCAAAGCCAACTTCCTTGCTTTGTTGGCTGATACTTTGTTCGATGGCTCGCTTAGCCCACAGTTGGAGCAACGGCTCGGCGATGTCTATGACGATATGCCGAAAAGTAACCATGACAACATGTACAAGGTGTTCTGGATGGCCGCCATGTCCCCCGAGTTCCAGATTCAGGAGTAATGATGATGAAATTATCGAGACGTCGATTTTTGCAACACAGCGCCCTGATGACTGGGGCGACGGCAATGCCGATGGCATTCTCCCTTTCGAACAAGGCGTATGCGGCTGAAGATTACAAAGCCTTGGTCTGTGTCTTCCTGCGAGGAGGAAATGATTCGTTCAATATGATGATGGCGGGCGATGATGATCTCTATGGCAAATATGCCGCAAGACGCCCTAACATCGCCATTGATAAAGCTAGTTTGCTGATGACAGGCAAAACCGACAGCAACGGAGTACCAATTGGTCTTCACCCCAATATGCCGGGCGTTCAGTCATTGTTCCAAGATGGCCTTGCCGCTGGGTTAATCAATATAGGTACGCTTGTTGGCCCTGCCGGATCCGGAGCCCCCTATCCAACAGGGTTGTTTAACCATTCAAAGCAGCAGTACGCATGGGAAAGTGCATGGCATTCCAGTGCCTATGCTGCCTATGGCTGGGGTGGTTTGTTGATGGACATCTTAGCTCAGGGAGGTGCAATACCTGAACTACTCTCACTCGGTGGCAACAGCTGGCTAAGCGGTGTAAATGTCAGTGATCTGCGTACTAATACCCAAGGTTCGGTATCGGCGGTAAACGCCTTTAGTGCATCAGGAACTTTGGAGAGAGAGTATAGCGAAATGGTAGAGGAGGTGTACATGTCGCCCTTCCACCAGCAGTACACCAAGCAGCATAGTGACTTCCTCGCTCCTTACAATAACTTCCGTTCGCTTATAGACTCAACGGAGCTCGATCCGGCCATCAGCCGTAACAGTTCTATCGGGTCGCAGCTATCGGCTGTTAAACGCATTATTGATGCATCGGTTGCTTCCGGCAGCGTGGGGAGACAGGTCTTTATCGTTAACCAAGGTGGCTATGATACCCACAAAAATCAGGTACCGCGTCACCAATCCTTGTACAGCCAACTCGATACCGCTCTGACCGAATTCACCCGGGCATTAGGTGCACTGCAGCCCAATGTCACCAGCTTTACCATGTCGGACTTTGGTCGCACCATGCACAACAATGCCAATGACGGGACCGACCATGGCTGGGGCAGTAACCAACTGGTGATAGGCGGTAGCGTATCAGGCGGCTGCTACGGCGCTTATCCAGATTTTAGTGTCGGAAGTCCAGACGATAACGGCAGGGGCCGCCTGATCCCGACTCAGGCCCACGAGCAGATGGCTGCCACTCTGTCCAGTTGGTTTGGCGTCGGCCAATCAGGCATAGAAGCCATTTTCCCAACGGCTTCGGCCAACTTCGCCACCATGGACTTAGGCTTTATGGTGTAAACCCTGCCCGAGTAGAACTAAAAAGCCACGATGTACTGGGAGCACATCGTGGCTTTTTTTAATTTAGGTTTTTGAGACCTAAGGATTACTCAGTGACAACTTTAGCTGTCTCTACCGGCTTTTTAGCATCACGTTGATAAACAACACTGGCAATCACTACCGTAAGCGGCACAGTCATAATAAGCCCGATACTACCAGCTAGACCATGGATCATTGCCAGCGATAAAGCCGGGATATTCATGAACTGCATCACTGGCATCTGGAAGCCCCATACCATCATAATGGTGGTCAGTGCACTGCCGACAAAAGCCAATACCAAGGTATTGGTCATGGTTCCCAGGATATCGCGGCCGATACGGATGGTCGCCAATAGACGTTCTTTTTCTGATTGCTCCGGCGACATTTCACGAAGCTCGTGATAAGAAGAGGCCATGGAAATCGCTACGTCCATTACCGCGCCAAGTGCCGAGATCATAATGGCAACAAACAACAGCCAACGCACCTGCACTTGTGCTTCACCACCGAGATAGAGGATGTCTTCGCCTTTCTCAAGGTACAGGCCGTTAAGCTGGGCCATCTCACCAAAAAACTGGGCCATCAGGCCAGCCATCACCACGCCAGCCAGCGTACCCAACATGGAGACCAGTGATTTCTTGTTCCAGCCCGCCACCAGCAGGAAGTTGACCACGATCTTGACCGCCATCAAACCGATAGTCACAAGGATCGGGTTCCAACCGGCAAACAGAGCAGGTACTAAAACGCCAATCAACAGAGCACCAGTAAAGTACAAAGAAATGACCGAGTTCACGCCTTGCAGGCCGGCAAACAGTACGGTTAACACCACAATGATCCCGACCATCCAATACACCGCCGAGGAGCGGTCATGATTGTATGGCCAGTAAATCGTCCGGCTGCCCTGCTCTCTCACCAGCAGGATAAACCTATCGCCTTCAGTTACATACACATTGTGTAGCCGGCTTAATTGGTTTTCGACTTCGACCTGCTTGCCTGCCTCTGCCCCTTCGAGCAATTCCACTAGCAACCGTTGACGTCCTGTCTTAACTGAAGGCACTAAAGGATCTGACTGAGTACTCTCAGCTAAAACATCGATCACACTCGCGCGGACAAATTCCTGGTTGCTGTAAGCCTTGGGCCGAAATGATTCACTCACCGATGGCGAAAACCACAAGATGGCCGTTGAAATTAAAAAGACGACAAAAGGAAATAATAATCGTTTTAACATCATAATGTTCCAAAACAAGAAGGCGCCGAAGCGCCTTCTATATCTTATTGCAATAAATTCAATTACTCAGACTTAGGCTGGTTGCCGTAAGTACAGCCTTCGTATGGGTTGCTTGCATTCGGGTTCACAAACCAAGTATCTGCTTTTTCGTGGTTTACCGACACATTAATAGCATCACGTGCACCTGGGCCAGAACGCATCACACAGATTTCTTTGTTCTGTAGACGGTTCCAAAGGGCTTCGCCGTCAGCGCCGTCTTCACGAGCCAACAGAATGTCACCTTTATCTTCCTGGGCAATGTTACCGTTTGCATCAGCAGGGCCATACTGTTCGATATACCAGTTCACGTTCTCAAACTCTGAACGGTCAAGCACACCTTTGTCTGCAACGTAGGCTGTCAGCATGTCACGTACGGCATACACTTGCTCAGCAGACGATTCCCAAATGATGCTCTCGTCTGAAACCCAGCCTTTTTCTTTCATTGGCGAACCGAAGCGGTAATCGTTAATTGCAAGAACGTAAGTCGCAGAAGGATCTAGGTCTACACCACGGATCTTGATGTTCTTGATACGCTCACCAGCTACTTCAGCTAGGTCGACAACATACTCGATGTGACCATCAAAGATGTCGTAGTTAAATGCAGGAACATCTTCATTAAAAGATACCGTGATGTCACCATCTTGGTACTGGTTGAAGTAGCTGTATGACCACTCCATGTACTCTTTAAGGTGCTCACCCGTGATGTTTACCGCCACCAACTGGTTGTCGTACATGTATAGGTTGGCACTGTCTTTCTTGCGGTAGGTTTCGCCATCGAACAGGTTAGAGCCGTCAGAGAACAGAGCCGCAGCCGATACATCGACGTGGATTTGCTCACCAATTGCTGCACTGCCTTTTGATTCAACGTTCATGATCTGAATTTGGTTAATCAGGTCAGTTAGAGGCATATCATGCAATTTAGCACTATGGATAGTCGAGTACAGGCGCAAACCTTCGCTGTTTAGTACTTGCTCTTCTAGTACCGCTTCATCAGCAAAGCCACCTTCAGAGTTAGTGAAGTTACCGCGAACAACACCGATTTCGATATTGGCATCTTCTACAGAAGCATCGTGGATATGCTGCATTTCATTCTGCAGTGCTGCGTCTTCTTCAACATCAGCAACAGTGCGGTTTGAAAGCGTGGTATCAAAGATCTTCCAGTTGCCATCTTGGTCTTTGAAAAGATCGATTTCAGCTTTCGCCAGTGCCCAACCCCAGTTACCCGGCTCGATAACTTTTACTTTCGAGTCACGGTTACGCCAGTTGTATGTACCAGACTTGGCTTTATCTTCAACTTGGTTAGCTTTATCACCAGATACAGTGATGTCGTCCATGCCATTTTCGTAAGGTGCGCCTAGATCGATTTGCTCAATGAAGCGAGCATGTTCGTGACCCATGAAGATCACATCGAACTTATCAGCCATCTTAGAAGCGATTTCGTTTACACCACGGGCATGTGACTCACTACGGCCGTGGTGAAGCGCACCAATCACCACATCTGGCTGGTACTGGGCAATCACTTGGTCAACGGTATTTTCCAGTGACTCGAACTCTTCTTTGAAATCTAGGTTACGGAAGTTTTCTGGGTTTGAAGCATTCCAGATTTTCACATAAGAAGGCGTTAGGCCGATAACCGCAACTTTGGCACCATTGTAATCAAAAATCTGGTAACCACGTAGGAAAGGTACTTCCTGACCATTGGTTTTACAGTCAGCTGAGTTCTTGTCCCAGATGATGTTTGAAGAGATCACTGAACCATTGAAGCCTTCAAGGCTACGCTCAAGGAAAGCACGCTCGAAATCGAATTCATGGTTGCCCGGAACCCAAACGTCGTAATCCATGAAGTTCATGGTTTCTACAACTGGGTGTACCGGTAGGTCGTTGAACAATTCAGCCGAGTTACCCTGAACCGTATCACCAAGATCGATCATCAAGAAGTTATCGTTGTTGGCACGCTCTTCGTTCAACAGCGTAGCAATCTTGGTAAAGCCAGCATTCACATCCACGCCGTCAAGTGCGTAATCATACGCAAAGATACGGCCGTGCATATCACCAGTTGCACCAACAGTAATTGTTTGGAAGTTAAGGTCAGGGTTATCACCCTTAACGATTACCGACTGGGTTGGCTCGTAGGTTTTACACTCAGCGATTGATGGACGTGATGGTTGTGTTTTGTCATCACTGCTACTGCTATTACATCCAGCTAGGGCGGTAACAATCGCTGCACTCAGCGCTGCTACTTTAATAGTACTCTTAGTCATGTTTAGGCAATCAAAAAATAAAAAAAGAAAATGGGAACGCGAGCAAATATACGCACCAGCAATAGAATAAAAACTCAAAATGCACCCAGAAGGTTTCTAAATGTAAATTCGGTAAGTTCGATAAATGAATCGTTAATTGTAAACCGTTGCATGCTGCGCAAACGTTAAACCTCAACAACCCCTCAACACCCCAGTGTTCAAAAAACAAACAGGCAAACGTTTACCTATGTGATATCGACCCCAAAACAATAAAGGCAAGTGAACCATTAAAAACACACATAAGTGACAAAGATCACACAATAGCAACTAATAACCTTATGCCACCAACTTCATTCGTTAAATATGTGGTGACTTACAAAATGAAAGAAGATGTTCACTTACTAACCATAAAGTAGGAGTTACCCTCTTTTTCGGCCTCTCAATACCGTTAAACAACAATGTTTTCACACCTAATGTAAGCCTGTGTAAGGATATGATTTGCAAGTGTGTTCAAAAACGACGATCGATAACCCCAAGTATCTATACTCAAAAAATATTTGGGATATGCCACATATCAACCGATATGAGACAGCAGGACAGCTTGTGCATCACAATACTCAACAACCAGAATGGGCGCAGCAGAGACATAAAAAAACGGTAGGTACCTTGCAGTACCTACCGTCTTTATTGGATCTCATAACAAAGCTATAGCCTAGCTTTGTTCAGGCATAGGATTAGATACCTAGCGCCTGACCACCACCGATCTGTAGCGTTTCAGCAGTGATGAATGAAGCATCTTTGCTTACTAGGAAAGAAATAGCAGAAGCCACTTCTTCTGGCTGGCCTAGGCGACCAAGCATGATGCTGTTAGCCCAAGAAGCAAATACTTCAGGCTTAGTTTCTTTGATTTGCGCGTGGAACGGCGTATCGATAGTACCTGGAGATACAGCGTTAACACGGATGTTTGCTGGCGCTAGTTCTTTTGCAAGAGCACGAGTTAGCGTGTGAACTGCAGCTTTAGATGTACCGTAGATACCTGCACCTGGGCCACCAGCGTTCCAAGCAGCGTTAGAGGTGAAGTTGATGATTGACGCGTTGTCAGACTTCTTCAGGAACGGGATTGCCGCACGAGAAACAAAGAATGCACTGTCTAGGTTAAGTGCCATTACTTTGCGGAAGAACTCAGTTTCCATGCCTTCGATTGGGCTACGACCACCTAGGCCACCAGCGTTGTTAACAACAACATCGATCTTACCGTATTTTTCACCGATAGCATTGATGTTTTCAGTTACAGCATTCTCGTCAGTTACGTCAAAACCACGGTATTCCGCTTCGATGCCTTCACCTGTTAGCTCAGCAACACAGCTTGCGCCTTTAGCGTCTTCGATACCGTTAAGAATCACAGTGTAGCCATCTTGACCAAGACGCTTAGCAACTTGGAAACCGATACCACCTGTAGCACCAGAGATAAATGCAACTTTGTTAGACATATCAATGTTCTCTTTAAGTTAGTTAATGGCTATGCCGAAGCTCTGAGGAAAAGTACGCTTCGACATCTAGCAATCAATAATATTGTATTACAATAACACCTTTCATTGAAAATTCAAACCTCATGTCAGGATCAAAAGTGATCTTCATCTGGTTTAATACCAACCTGGATAAGTAATTGCTCTATATATTGCGAAGGAAAAAATGGTGTTATCAAGGCAGAGATTGCAGGAACTAGCGGTTCTAATTTCAAAATCTCTAACGCAGAGAACAACATTTTTAACCAGCAAGATTGTTCAAATACTTATTTAGGTTGGTATAAATAAAAAAGGCGCCGAAGCGCCTTGAATTAGAATAAAGGGAGGAAATTATTTTGGCTGGTTGCTATACGCACAACCTTCATACAGGGCTTCCTGAGTCGCCTCTGCTGAATAGTTCGGGTTTGCAAACCAAGTGCTGTCGTCGGCAAGGTTCACTGACACGTTGATTGAATCACGTGCACCAGGACCTGAGCGCATTACACAAATCTCTTTGTTTTGCAGTTTCTGCCACAACTCGGCACCTTCGCCTTCACGCAATGATAAAATGTCACCTTTCTCTGCAACCTCACCAGCAGCATTCGATGGGCCGTATTGCTTGATGTACCAGTTAACATTCTCGAACTTGCTGCGATCCAGCACACCTTCGTTCTCAACGTACTCAGTGATCATGTCACGTACAGCATAAACAGGCTCATTCGAAGAATCCCAAATCACCTGTTCGCCAGTGATCCACTCCTGGCCAAGCAAAGTGCCTAGACGGTAGTCATTGATCGCCAGCACATAATCAGCTTCTGGGTTGAATTTACCACCACGGATTTCGCCAATATCAATACGCTCACCCACCGCTTTGCTCAGATCAACGGTGTATTGGATAGAGCCATCGAAGATATCGTAGTTGTAAGCTGGGATAGCAGGGTCGAAAGACACGGTAATGTCATTCTCTTGGTAAGTATTGAAGTAACCGTAAGACCACTCCATGTACTCTTTCAGCTGCTCACCCTTGATGCTAACAGCAACCAATTGGTTGTCGTACATGTATAGGTTGGCACTGTCCTTCTTGCGGTATTCCTGACCATCAAAAAGGTTCGAACCGTCCGAGAATAGTGCTGCGGCAGACACGTCAACTTTAATGCTGTTGCCTTTGGCGTCAGAACCTTTCTGCTCGATGTTCATGATTTGGATCTGGTTGATCAAATCAGTGATCGGCATGTCGGCAAGTTTGCCGGTATGGATAGAGCTATAAAGGCGAAGACCTTCACTGTTCAGTACTTGCTCTTCCAATACTGCTTCATCGGCAAAGCCACCAGCTGAGTTAGTGAAATTACCTTTAACCTTACCGATCATGATATTGGCATCTTCAACCGAAGAATCATGAATGTGCTGCATCTGCTGTTGCAGGTGCTTGTCTTCCTGTACGTTCTCTACCTTACGGTTAGATAGCGTGGTATCGACAATCTGCCACTTGCCTTGCTGATCTTTCTCTAGCTCGATTTCCGCCTTGGCCAGTGCCCAGCCCCAGTTGCCCGGCTCGATAACCTTCACTTTCTCGTGACGGTTCTGGGCGTTGTACACACCAGATTTAGCCTTGTCTTCCTGCTCGCTGTTACCATCGACAGAAATCTCAGGCATCTCAGCGGTGATATCCGCGCCTTTCTCTACTTGTTCAATAAAGCGAGCGTGCTCGTGGCCCATGAAAATCACATCGAACTTGTCAGCAAGTTCAGAGGCAATTTCGTGTACCCCACGGCCATGCTCTTTACGGCCATGGTGCAAGGCACCAATCACGACATCTGGTTGGTATTGGTCGATAACCGTATTCACGGTCTCGGTCACCGCTTCCAGTTCATCTTTGAAATCTAGGTTGCGGAAGTTTTCTGGGTTAGAGGCGTTCCATACTTTTACATACGACGGCGTCAGGCCGATAACGGCCACTTTGGCACCGTTGTAATCGAAAATCTGGTAACCGCGCAGGAACGGGGTTTCTTCTTCGTTCGCTTTACAGTCAACCGAGTTCTTGTCCCAAATCACATTGGAAGAGATCACCGAACCGTTGAAGTTCTCAAGGCTACGCTCCAGGAAAGCGCGCTCGAAATCAAACTCGTGGTTACCCGGCACCCAAAGGTCATAATTAAGGGTGTTCATGGTTTCTACTACAGGGTGAACCGGATCATTGTTGAACAGCTCTGCCGAGTTACCCTGCACCGTATCGCCCAAGTCGATCAGCAGGAAATTGTCGTTACTTGCGCGCTCATCACGCAGCAGGGTAGCAATTTTCGAGAAGCCGGCATTTCTATCAACGCCGTCCAGCGCGTAATCATACGCAAAGATACGGCCGTGCATATCACCGGTCGCACCAACGGTGATCGTCTGGCTTGTTAGTTCGTTATTCTCGCCTTTTACGATTACCGAAGGAGTAGGTTCAAAGGTTTTACACTCAGCGATAGTTGCAGGGTTTTTGGCATAGCTTCCAGCCGATGCCATCAGGATTGCGGCACTGAGTGTCGCAAGCTTAAAGGTTTTATTTTTCATCTCACAGAGCCTAATGTCAGGATAAAGTCTTATATCCAAGGAACTTGGGTATGGGCAATATAAGGAAAAAAAATAGAATAAATACGTAAAAACCACTCAATCTGTTGCGAAATGTAAAATCGGTAAGCTGGAGAAATACGGCGTTAAATGTAAACCGTTGCATGCTGCAGGTTAGTTAAAAAAACATGTAAACAACCAGTGGCTACCATTAAGGAAAGTTTCTTATCTCTTATTGTGGCTTGCTCGGCCACCAACAAAATCCCCAGCAGAGCGCTCCACTGGGGATTCGTTTTATCGCAATTACACGTCGTTAAATGGCACTTTCGATTTTATGGCCTTTCGGTAGCTGGTGGGCGATCCCCTTGTGACAATCAATACAGGTATTGCCGTCTTCGATTGCCCGGCTATGGATGCCGGCAGCGACCGACTTCTGGGTGCTGAAGTCCATGTATTCAAAGTTGTGGCAGTTGCGACACTCCTGAGAATCATTGGCTTTCATGCGGTCCCACTCTCGGGAGGCCATTTCAAACCGGTGATCCTCGAACTTCTGCGGGGTTTCGACCAGCCCAAGCGCTTTGGCGTACAGCTCTTTCGAGGCTTGGATCTTTCGCACCATCTTCGGTGCCCACTCTTTGGGGACATGGCAATCCGGACAGGTTGCCCTGACACCGCTGCTATTGTTGTAATGAACGGTTCCAACATACTCTTGGTAAACGTTGTTCTCCATCTCATGACAACCGATACAGAAGCTTTCCGTGTTGCTGTACTCCATCGCAGTGTTAAACCCGCCCCACAAGATGACACCTGCAACAACACCCACGGTCAGGACAGTGCCAATCGCAAAGTGGCTGGGCTTTCTGTACCACTGCCAAAAACGCCGGATGATTCCAGGTCGTTGACTCTCCATAGCCCCTCCTATTGGCCGAACTTACCAGCCGGTTTAAAGGTATTCTCCACCAGCGGCGCGGCATCGGCCTGCGGTACATGGCACTGCAAACAGAAATAACGGCGGGGGGCGACGTCACTCAGGATCTTGTTGTTGCTATCCATGTAGTGCGTCGGGCTCACCCTCGGAGCGCCCGTTCTACGGTACTTGTCGACATCATGGCATTGCAAGCAGCCATTGTTGCTCGGGTTGATCTGCACCATTTCCGTTGAGTGCGGGATCAGTGGGGGTTGATGGACATATTCCAAGGCCAGCTTATCTTGCATTTTTGGCACCGGCTTGATGGGCGCAACGGTATTGGTATCCCCTATCTCCTGCGCGCCACGTAACGAGGTCACCTCTGCAAATGCTGCCAGGCTCACGACAGCCGCCAGCAGCGCAGACACAACATACTTACCCTTCATTTTTATTGGCTCCAATTCTTATTTTAAATTCCAATACTTCCTCGGAACAGACATCAATACAGCGTCCACAACTGATACAGTCTTGGCTCATCACCTTGCGATCCCCGCCTTTGAGCGGTTGCCTCAGCACTTCCGGCTCGGGGCACACATTGAAGCAATCCATGCACTTGTTGCAGGCTTCGCGGTTGGTGGCGGTGATACGAACCAGGCTCTTGCGGCCAATCACCCCATAGGTCGCGCCAAGCGGGCATAAATGACCACACCAGCCATGCTCGACCAATACCAGATCCAGCAAGAAAACCAGCAAGATCAGCACCCAACCCGCGCCCATACCGAACACCAAGCCTCGGTGCAGCGCCGCAACGGGATCAATCCAGCTCCACAGCACCGTACCCGATACCGCACTACCCAGTAGCAGCACCGGCAACAACCAGTAACGCAGGCTTGATGGCCAGCGGTAGCTGAGCTTGATCCCCAGTTTTCGCCTCAGCCATGCGGCCAAATCCGTCACCATGTTGAGCGGGCAGACCCAGGCGCAGAACACCCGAGGGGCCAGCAAGGCGTAAAACCCCACCACGATAGCGCCACCGACCAGGGCAGCCAGCTCAGGCCAGTGGCCTGCGGCAATGGTCTGCAGCAAGATCAAGGGGTCGGTCAGTGGCACTGTGTCGAACAAGGTGCTTGCCGACAGGTTGCCCCGCAGCACACCCAGTGTCGGGCCGATCATGAACAAGGCGATGATCAACAACTGGCAGCTGCGGCGCAGCAGCAAGAAACGGTGGGCTTTCCACCAGCCCAGGGAGGCGGTCGCTGCCTTGCCGGCATCTTTTGCCAAATGCTTAGCCATTACTGACCTCCTCCACTGTTACCCGGCTTGTGAGCTGGCAAAGTCAGATCCTCAGGGATCAGACTTTCCCCTTTCTTGGCCTTTTCTTCCCAACCCAAGCGGTAGTGGTGACCGAGCTCGCCTTTGGCTAATGCCGTCGGCACAACCTTGATCGCCGCTTCATCCAGCACACAGGCTTGCTCGCATTTACCACAGCCGGTACAGACATCGGAATGTACCGTCGGGATAAACTTGGCATGGTAGCCGGTACGTTGGTTGCGGATCGGCTCTAGGGTGATCGCTTCATCTATCAGCGGGCAAACCCGGTGGCACACATCACAGCGCAAACCCAGCCAGTTGAGGCAGGTTTCATGGTCAATCAACACCGCGGTGCCCATCCGGGCATCATCGATATCGGTCAGGCCATGATCCAGCGCGCCACTCGGGCAGGCTTCCACACAGGGAATGTCTTCACACATCTCACACGGAACCGCTCGGGCGGTAAAATACGGTGTCCCCGAGGCCACTGGCGACAACAAGCTTGCCAGCTTCAAGGTATCGTATGGACACGCCTGAACGCATAACCCACAGCGCAAGCAAGCCTGCAAAAACTCCGGCTCAGGCAATGCACCCGGCGGCCTTATCGGCACACCGCTGCTGTCAGCCTGGCTTTGTTTGCTCTGTAGTCCGAGTACGGTCGCTGCCGCTCCCACACCCACAGCCGTTCGTGCGGCATCCCGGAGGAAACGGCGGCGGCTTTGCGATGATTTGAGAGGTGAACGCTTCATCAGTCTGTTTCCGATAGTTAGGCTTTAACCACCTTCACTGCACATTTCTTGAAGTCCGTTTCTTTCGAAATGGGATCGGTTGCATCAAGCGTGAGTTTGTTGGTCAACTGCCCGGCGTCAAAGAAAGGCATATACACCAAGCCTTGCGGTACCCGGTTACGCCCGCGAGTTTCCACATGGGTGAGAACTTCACCACGACGGGAAACAATTTTCACTGCATCGCCCCGGCGCAGCCCGCGCTCTTTGGCATCGAGCGGGTGCATGTAGAGCACAGCATCAGGGAATGAGCGGTATAGCTCCGGCACACGACGGGTCATCGAACCGGTATGCCAATGCTCCAGTACTCGACCGGTTGATAGCCACAGGTCATACTCGTTATCCGGTGATTCGGCTGGCGGCTCATAGGGCAGGGCGAAAATCACCGCTTTCTTGTCCTGCTTACCGTAGAAAGAAAACTCTTCGCCTTTCTTCACATACGGGTCATACCCTTCGGAGTAACGCCAGACCGTTTCCTTGCCATCGACCACAGGCCAACGCAGACCGCGAGACTGGTGGTACATATCAAACGGTGCCAAATCATGGGCATGACCGCGGCCGAAATAGGCGTACTCTTCGAACAAGCCTTTCTGAACATAGAAGCCAAAGTGACGGGATTCGTCGTTGAGCTGGTCGGCGGCGATTTCATCCAAGCTGTACTTATCGGCCTTGCCGTTTTTGAACAGTACTTCAAATAACGTTTTACCTTTGAGCTCTGGCTTCTTGGCGATCAATTCCTGCGGCCACACTTCCTCGACCTTGAAGCGCTTGGAGAACTCCATCAGCTGCCACAGGTCCGATTTCGCTTCACCCGGCGCACTGATCTGCTGGTGCCAGAACTGGGTACGGCGCTCGGCGTTACCGTAGGCCCCTTCTTTTTCCACCCACATCGCCGTTGGCAAAATCAAATCTGATGCCATGGCGGTAACGGTTGGGTAAGGATCAGAAGTCACGATGAAGTTAGCCGGATCGCGATAGCCCGGCAGACGCTCCTCGTTAATATTCGGCCCTGCCTGCATGTTGTTGTTACACATCACCCAATAGGCATTGAGCTTGCGATCTTTGAGCATCCGGTCTTGCAAAATCGCGTGGTAACCGGGCTTCGGCGGGATCGTTCCTTCTGGGATATTCCAATGGGTTTCACACATTTCACGGTGTTTCGGATTCATCACCACCATGTCGGCTGGCAAACGGTGGGCAAAGGTGCCGACTTCACGTGCCGTACCACAGGCAGATGGCTGGCCGGTCAACGAGAACGGACCACAACCCGGCTTGGAGATCTTGCCGGTCAGCAAGTGGATGTTATAAATCAGGTTATTGGCCCACACTCCACGGGTGTGCTGGTTGAAGCCCATGGTCCAGTAAGACACTACCTTGGTTTCTGGGTTGGCGTACATTTCGGCCAAGGCGTTGAGTTGATCAACTGGTACCCCTGTCAGTTCCGATGTGTATTCCGCGGTATAAGTCGAAACAAACTTGGCGTAATCGTCAAAGCTCATCGGCGTCGAATCACCACTACCCGGGTTCTTGGCCGCTTTTTCCAATGGATGGGTCGGACGCAGACCATAACCAATATCTGTCACACCCTTGCGGATGTTGACGTGCTTGTCCATGAAGTCCTGGTTGACCTTGTCATTGGAGATAATGTAGTGGGCAACAAAGTTGAGGATAGCCAAATCGGTTTGTGGCTTGAAGATGATTGGGTTGTCGGCCAACTCATAGCTGCGGTGGGTAAACGTTGATAGCACCGCAACTTTCACCTTGTCAGAAGACAAACGGCGGTCGGTCAAACGGGTCCAGAGAATTGGGTGCATCTCAGCCATGTTAGATCCCCAAAGCACGAAGGCATCGGCATGTTCGAGATCGTCATAGCTACCCATAGGCTCGTCCATACCGAAGGTACGGCCAAACCCAACTACCGCTGACGCCATACAGTGGCGGGCGTTCGGGTCAATATTGTTGGAGCGGAAACCCGCTTTGTACAATTTCGCAGCGGCATAGCCTTCCCAGATTGTCCACTGGCCAGAGCCGAACATGCCAACGGCAGACGGACCTTTGTCTTTCAGTGCCTGCTTGAACTTGTCGGCCATCACATCGAAGGCTTCATCCCAGCTCACTGGGGTGAACTCACCTTCCTTGTGATACTTACCGTCTCTCTTGCGCAATAACGGTTGGGTCAGGCGATCTTCCCCATACATGATCTTAGGCAAGAAGTAGCCTTTGATACAGTTGAGGCCATTATTCACCGGTGCATCAGGGTCCCCCTGTGATGCTACCACGCGACCATTTTTGGTCCCCACCAGCACACTACAGCCCGTCCCACAGAAGCGGCATGGGGCTTTGTCCCACTTCACTTCCTGCTCGCCCTCTGCGGCATTGGCCACCGAAACAGGTATGGTTAACCCTGCTGCGCTGGCTGCAGCAATGGCTGCATTGGCCTTTAAGAAACTACGTCTAGTAACTGTCATGTTACGCTTCCTTTAGCTCAGATTGTTCTTCCATTTGGTGGTAAACCAGCGTGGTATCGAGTACCCTGGGCAACTGTCTGATATAGTCAAAATGACCAACAATATCGTTCTTTTGCTCGCCCTCTAGCACAACAACCAATTTCCCTGATTCACCCAAAATCGGCACTTCTGCCCCTGGTAAGCTCTCTATGGTCTTTTTTATTGATTCAAGCTGCTCAGCCACGACGTAAACAATCAAGCTGCAGACATGGAACTCACTCACAACAAAGCCCCCCTTTAAGGCACACCACCGAATCCTTCCCAAATCAAAAAGTGCAACAAAATACACTTAATGATTTAGTGGTTATTGACTAATTTATGCCTAATTTGAATAGGTTGGATACCCAGAAAGGGGTATTGAAAGGGTTGGTTGTTTTAGATCAAAAAAACACCAATACCGAGCTCACATTACTGTAAATCAGGAAGTTAGGAGCCTCAGAGCTCACTGCACCATTTGGCTAAATAGGCTGCCAGCTGCCCAGCTTCTTTCTCCACCGGCATAGCATGGCCCATAGGACTAAAGAAAACAGGCTCTACGCCATAGAAATCCGCCGAGGCCTCAACGAGAGAGGCGGGTACCAACTTGTCTTCTTTTGCGCCAATAACAGTAACGGGAACACTCAAGTGAGCACTATCTTCTACAGGGTGCGGCTCTACGAACAACCGAAGATCTTCGGCTTTTAGCGCACAGAGTAACGCATCTAGCTGTTGCTGGTTGGGTGTTTTGGCAAACAAGGCATCGACCAAAACGCTGCGGTAATACGGATTAAGCAGCGCCATATTCGGCATTGCCATTACCTGACCGAGCACCATAGCCAGCACTGGATTTTCAAGCCACATAGCTTGGTTCAGTTGATTAAAACCTTGCGGCGGGACCGATGCCATCAACGCCATTCCGGCTAACTTAGGCTTCAGTTCTTCGTGTTGGTAAACATGCTGGGCAATCAGGCCCCCGAGTGAATAGCCAACCACAACGACAGGTTTGTTCTCTTGCTGGTAAACGTAATTAACAAAGGCTGCCACATCGTTAACGTGATCATCAAAAGGGCTTGAAGATAGCTTTGCTTGATGGGTTCCATGGCCTCGCAGGGTAAGTGCATACGAAGAATAACCCTGGCTGAATATAAATGGCATGAGCTGGTGAGTAAATAACCGGCCGCTACTCAAGATACCGTGGATAAAAACAATAGGTGGAAGCGATGTAATTTGCGGTCTCGTTTGCTGCAAGCTCTCAGAAAAATAATACTCAAAACTCCGATTTGAGTAATTCACATTTTGACTCTTCATCACTCACCTAAATAACTAACCTTGGAATAATAATAAAGTGAAAATTCATATTTTTATTGAATGAAGATAACAATTTAAACTAATAACAAATCAGTCATCATTCAAATCACAAATTATTCACCCAGCAAATAATTAGCAAAAACCAATAGATTGCATCTTGTAAGCAACTAAAAAGCAAAGAGTTGAAGCATTCTTGTAAACACCTAAACCAATGAATAATAAAAGTGTTTTATTTCTGTCATCTTGAGTATTTATTCTCTTCCGGCAAAAAATAAACACCTTCTTTTCGAGATATAAAATGACAATAAAACACTCAGCAGTGGCATTATTCACCGCTCTTGCATTGGCTGGTTGTAATTCAGATTCCAGCAATGATGATGGCAAAACACTCCCAGTAGAAGGCGTAAAAGTCGCCTTTATGCCTGATATCCATTTTCATGATGTCTATGGTGATTTCCAAGACGGTTCATTTGACGGCTTATACAACTCACAATCAGGGCAAGGCGCGACCATTCGTACCATGATGTCGCAAATGAAATCGACCCGCCTGTTCAACGAAAACTACTTCGCCATGATTGCAGCACTTGATGACATTGTCGCGAGAGGTATCAAGTACGTCGCCTTACCAGGTGATTTTAGTGATGATGGCCAGCCTGTTCACATGCGCGGACTGGTAAAAATCTTTGACCAGTACCGTGAAGAGCATGGTCTTGAGTTCTTTGCCGCACCGGGTAACCACGATCCTGTACGCCCTTTTACCCAACCCGCCGGTAAATCAGATTACCTCGGTCGCGACGGCCATGAGCAGCGCATTTTCAGTAAAGGAAAGGACGAGTGTGTCGGCTACGAGGGTGATTGGACCATCATACCTACAGATAATCCACTGCCAACCATCTGCACCGAGGAAGTCAAAGAGTGGGGCTATAAGGAAATCATGGGGATCCTCAGCCACCATGGCTTCGATCCCCAGCCAGAATACAAGTATTTCGAAACCCCTTATAGCTCTGATGAAGCCCGTAAAAACTATTCTTACGATGTTGCATTGCAAGAAGCAAACTATGCCAACCGCATGTATGAAATCTGCCATGAGGGGACTGGTGGAGAGCACAAGGAAGACAGCTATACCGCATGTTCGATGGTACCAGACAGTACGTACTTGGTTGAGCCTATCGAAGGCCTATGGCTGATGGCCATCGACGCCAATGTTTACCGCCCGAAAGCAGACTCTACTGGTGGGGAAAACAACCCAGGTGATTATGACGGCTCAAGCAGCGCGGGCTACAACATGATGCTGACCCACAAAGCGCATGTCGTTGAGTGGATCAGCAACACGGTAAAAGCGGCTAAAGAGCAGAACAAAGTCCTGCTATCGTTCAGCCACTTCCCGATGACTGATTTCTACAATGGAGCCTCAGAGGAAATCGAAGATATTTTCGGCGAAGGCAACTTCCAACTTGCGCGCCAGCCTGAAGATGACACTAGTAAAGCACTGGCCAAAACAGGTTTGAGCATCCATGTCGGTGGCCACATGCACTTCAACGATACTGGCATGAAACAATACAATATCGACGGTGAAACCTATACCCTATTCAACATTCAAGCACCTTCGCTGGCAGGCTATATCCCAGCCTACAAGGTATTGGAAATCAAACCGAACAGCCAGGTAGAAGTTGAAACTGTCGTACTAGAAAACGTTCCTCGCTTCAACGAACTGTTCGAGCACTATGCCAAAGAGCACGATCAACTGGTTGAATCAGGTGCTGGTGAGATCTGGAACAGTGAGATCCTTGATGCCGAAAGTTACTACGAGCTAACAGACTGGCACATCAAAGAGTTGACCCGACTTCGTTTCCTACCTGAAGAATGGCCGCAAGATATCAAGAACATGCTGTTCAACATGGATGGCAAGCAGATGCTCATCCTGTCACAGCTAGAGACAGATATTACTGTATGTCAGCTAAAAGAAGCGCTTGGCCTGCCATGTGTGAAAACTGATGGTGCAGGAGCAGAAGGTCAGGATGACCTAAATGACTTCATTCAAGACTGGAGCCTAGGGAAGGAGAAGGCAGAAGAGCTGGCCAACCAGCACGGTATGGCATTAATTGATTTTGCCGAGTGGGATGGTGAAGAACTGGCTATCGACTTCTACCGCCTGCGCAACGCTGATGAGCTGGCGTTCCGAGATATCGAACCGTCTCGTCTGCCTCAGTACAAGCTATTGAGTGAAGAACTGTACGATATGGAAAGTGAAATCCACTTCGGTGAAGACTACAGCGTATCGACGCCGGTTGGCGATGTCTTCAAAGTCCGCTTTGGTACTTTGTTCTACATCCTTGACCGCTTCGCAACTGGTGAGGCCAGCGATAACTTCCTGATTGATGTTGAGCAGGGCACTCTGACTGACCTCAAGACAGTTGCTGACCGCGAGAGCTTGCAATAAAACCCAGTTATTAGAAATATGACTCAATTACAAAGGGCAGGTATTCCTGCCCTTTTTTGATTCGCCTAAGCTTAGGAAAGCCAACTGAACATATAAAAAGGAATACAGGATGGGCCATAAGGAGAACCACCGCTCGAATCGGGTCGGCTGGCTGCGAGCCGCTGTACTGGGGGCCAACGATGGGATCGTATCAACCTCCAGCCTTATCATTGGTGTTACTGCAGCCAGTGCGACCCAACACAATATCTTGCTTGCAGGTATTGCCGGTTTAGTTGCCGGAGCAATGTCTATGGCTGCCGGAGAATATGTGTCGGTAAGCTCACAGCTAGATACTATTGAGGCTGACCTTGCTATAGAGAAACAAGCATTGGAGCAAGATTACGAAGACGAGATCGATGAACTCGCCCAAATTTACGAGCAACGAGGGCTCGATCCGATACTGGCCCGTCAAGTTGCCGAACAACTGATGGACCATGACGCACTCGGCGCCCATGCCCGAGATGAGATAGGACTCTCTGATACTCACGGGGCCAATCCTATCCAAGCTGCCATGTTTTCAGCAACGACATTTACAATCGGTGCCGCCCTTCCATTGCTGGTCGCCTGGCTTGTACCCTTACCCCTGCTGATCCTTATGGTTGCAGTCTGTTCTCTCATATTCCTGGCTTCCCTCGGAGCTATTGCCGCAAGAACTGGCGGAGCCTCAATGGTAATAGGGGCAGTACGAGTGACTTTTTGGGGAGCTTTAGCCATGATCCTTACTGCTGTCGTCGGTCAAATATTTGGGGTTGTTGCCTGACCAGAGTGCTCCTTTCTTTGCGAGGAAGCAGCCACAAATTTCCGCAACAAGACTACCATTACATTCAAGCTGTTTTTCATCCCTCAGTGCGACCAAGGTAAATCGCTTTTTCGCTCTATCGAGGTAAAAGTACATTTTTCAGTATCGATGCTCGCTATTATGACTAACCCACCAACGTATTATTTACTCTTGCTTTGGATGATTATCACTTCAGGACAAGTGGTAGCGGCTGTATCACCAAGCAAAGCTAAATCATTGACTTTGACTACCTGGAACCTCAATTGGCTCACTGATCAAATTCCGAATGAAAAAAGCCGCCCAACCATTCCGTTAAGATCGGCCCGTGATTATCAAGCAATGGCAGCGATCATCAATGATATTTCACCTGATGTATTCGCCTTTCAGGAAGTTGCTAACCTACAGTCGATAGGTAAGGTGATCTCGCTAGACCAATATCAAATTGAGTTCTCGAGCAGGAAAGATAAAAAAAATGACGAGATCTGGCCGCAATTTGTCGGCTTTGCGATACGAAAAGGAATTGCCTATCACCGTCATCCCGATCTTCATCAACTTGATGTGTGGGATAACCAGTACTTACGTTACGGTGTCGATATTTCTTTATTTCAACAAGGAAAACCGACCCTAAGAATATTGGCGGTACACCTGAAGAGTGGTTGTTACAGCAACCGTCACCGCAACAAAAGCTGTACTGTATTGAAAGAGCAATTTGAGGTGCTCGAAAACTGGATAACTAAGCGACAAGAACAAAAACAGTCTTTTATCATTTTGGGGGATTTTAACCGCAGATTGGCAAGCATGGGAGATAAGTTCTGGCAAAAGCTCACTTCTGCGCTGACACCGACTCCAGCACTTATCACCAAAGACATAGAGAGTCATTGCCGTTCTCAAGCCTACAACAAACGCAAAAAGCAATGGGAAGTCAGGCAATATCCGGGCTTTATCGATCACTTTGTTATCGATAGGCGAAAACAAGAAAAGGACACCGAGGTATCCTTTTCCGAGTACCTTTATTCTGACCACCAACTGAGACAATTTCAGCTTAGTGACCATTGCCCGCTGTCTATCACCCTGCAATTTTAAGGCTGACTCTCGTAACGTAAACTGCTTGTAACGACAAGCCTTATTCACCCTGTGGATTATCCTTTTCATGGTTTATATCGCGAACATGGGACTACTGGTGCCAAATGCCATTTGATTTCAATACCGCCTGCCACTCACATAGCCTCCAAGCACACAGCTAATGTTAAAGTGTAGATGCCTGTGCCTCTGAGGGGTTATCAAGATTAATACCTGTTGGGGCTACACTTAGTTAAGCGCATAGATATGAACCAGGAGAGACGTGATGACCTATAAACATATTTTAGTCGCCGTTGATTTAACGGAATCGAGCAAGGAAGTGATTGATAAAGCGACCTCATTAGCCAAAGGGGCAAATTGCAAACTGTCCCTGGTATACGTCGATGTCGATGATGTGGTCTTAGAGTCCCGGCATCGAGTCGCATTAGAAAGTAAAATGCAGGCAATGGTGGATCAGAGCGACTATCCCATCACGGAAAGCTTGGTCGTCATTGGCGATCTCCACATCAAACTGGCAGGGATAGTTAAGAAATCGAATATCGATTTGGTGGTGTGCGGCCATCATCATACCTTTTTCAGCCGTCTATTTTCCTCGGTCCCAAAACTGGCAAACGCTGTTGAGACCGACTTATTGGTTGTCTATCTCAATCAATAGCATTGGCTTAACAACAAGTGACGAAATTAAGCTAAGGGTTACTCACTATACGCCACTAACTGCATTGCAGGCCAACTCACTCCTAATGCCTTATTAAACTTGGGAGTGAGTTTTACTTTTTTTACAAGGCAAGAATCAAAAAAGCCCCAGTGCCATATCACACTGAGGCAAAGATCCCAAAGGAGCACTCAAAAACACACAGAATATTAAGCTATTGGCCAATGCTCGAAGTAGATATGGTTTGCCTGCCAATCAACTTTGTCTGGATTTCCAGCAAGCAGCATTTTGGCAACCGTGAAAGAAAACTCGAAGCTTACGCCAAATCCTCTTCCGGTAATGAATTGATCAGACACAACTACTTTACGCTCCACATACTCGCCATCAGCAAACTTCTCAGCCAATTTGTCTCCAGTAGTATAGAGACGGCCTTCTAGCAAACCATGAGCGGCAAGTACTTTCGCACCAGATGAACACAATGCGCAGATATATTTCCCATCAGAGATATGTTGCTTTAAAAACTCAATCACCATCGGATTTGAAGTCAAGCTATCAGTCCCTTGTGGACCACCCGGCATCATGACAGCGTCATAACGCTGGCTGAAACTATTGGATATCGTATCATCCGCCGAAATACGGGTCCCGAAGTAAGAATTCAAAGCAGTTGTTTCCATGCATGAAAGCACATCAACCTTAATATCAAGACGGCGCATGATATCAATAAATATGACCGCCTCACCTTCTTCAAAACCATCGGCCAATAACACCGCAACATGTTTCTCTGCCATCACTTCACACTCATTACATATTTTAACTTACCGTAAAAAGCCATACCTGCCTTAATAGGGGGGAACTTGAGCAAGTATGGCCTAGAGAAGGTGCAGAGGGTGCAACCTATCTACCTTTACGTCTAACTCTATAATTTGCCAGCACTGCCACAAACGGCAATTTTTTCCATCACGACTTTCTTCATCGCTTCCTTGCCAGGAACAATATAATGGCGAGGATCGTTAGCATTCGGGTTTTCAATAAAATACTGCTTAACTGCATCAGCGAAAGCGATTTTTAGCTCTGTTGCTACATTGACTTTCGTAATACCCAACTCGATACAGCGACGCACATCTGCATCGGGCACTCCTGATGCGCCGTGTAATACCAATGGCACATCGACTTTATTGCGGATCATGCCTAGACGATCGAAGTCAAGACGAGGTTCTTCTTTGTACATGCCATGTGCCGTTCCAATAGCTATAGCCAGAGAATCAATACCAGTACGGTTAACGAACTCAGCTGCTGCATCAGGATCGGTATACATTGCATCTTTTTCGTCGACAATCAGATCATCTTCCTGACCACCTAAGCGGCCAAGCTCTGCTTCTACCGAACAATCCCAACCATGACAGAAAGACACCACTTTTTTCACCAAGTCGATGTTTTCTTCAAAGTTGAAATGGGAGCCATCAATCATGGCCGACTTGATGCCCGTTTCAACTTTCTTCTGGATATCAGAGAAGGATTCATGGTGATCAAGGTGAAGCGTGATCGGTGTTTTGTATCGCTTGGCAGCTTCTTGGCAAATGCCAACCAAGTAATCAGTGCCAGCATAGGAATACGTACCAGGTGTACCTGCAAGAATAACCGGAGATGCCATCTCAGCCGCAGTCTCAAGTACGACTTGAACAGTTTCCAAGTTATGAATATTAAAAGCAGGAACGGCGTAACCACCTAGCTGCGCCTTGTGTAACATTTCGCGTGAAGAAACCAGAAACATATAAAACCTCAAAACCTTCGTTAGCTTTCGGTTTAATCATATTCGAAAACAAAAGCAAAATAAAAGATCTGGATCACATAAACACTTTCAAATCGAAAGATTGCGAAATCAAAAGAAATGGTACATTTTCGATGTGTAACACGTAATTCCTTTCCTTAACAAGTTATTCTTTGGTCTTTCTGCTCTCCCCACTATGACTTCTAGAGCTTTATACCAAATCTTTTGTTTTTCCAACCGCCGAGATAACGGGGTTTGTTCTTGGACATAATCAGAATGAAAAACAACAACCACCTCTTTCGTTTTGAAAGTCCCCAGAACACTGGCATCAATGGCTGGAATTGAAAAAGAAAAGTCGTCCTTTTCCACCTCGAAAAGCTGGCACTCAGCTTCCCATAAACCAATACGTTCGCCGCAAAATAGTGCAATATTCAACGCTCGTAACGACCAAAAGCTGCTCGCTGGCCCACTGTAATTATCAATAAGGCGTGAATCTTCAGCAAAAACACCTTGAGTCGGTGCGCCATTTTTTAATGCACCTTGAGAAATGAAATAACGAAGACTGCTTTGCAAAGCATGCTTCGCCTCACCGATTGTCAACAAAGAGGGATATGCTTCACATACCCCGATACCCAAGTCTACGGCAGCCAGTTGTGGTACCGATGCCGCCAAGCGGTAACACGCGCTACGACCAAATAAAGGCAGTCCCTGAGGAGTAAAGAAGTAACGATAACTATGAATGAATTCAGATAAACTCTGACGGATAAAATGCGGATCGAACTCAGGATCAATTTGCTCGATCCAATACAATGCATAGAAAAAGCCCCACGCGTTGTAATAATCATAATTACCTTTCGCCCCGTCGCGAAACCAACCATCACCGACATAGAACTCTTTTATTCGCGCGTAACGATGTTGCTCTACAGTATCTTCCCCCGTTAATGCCTTCACCACGAGTTGAACCGTTAACGGAAACAAGTGCCAATTGTTATCAACCGTTTGGCAATGATTAACTTGCTTGAACCAGGTGATCACTTGTTGTTGCTGGACGACTGAGAATTTCTGCCATACCCATTCTCGACTTAGCCACAGCGCCAGAGCCAAGTCAGCACTTTCACAAATTCGCTGATCATAGTCGTGCAGATTTCCCCAATAACCTCGATGAGTAGGGTCCGTTCCTGCCACAAAAGCCTTCGTTAAAATATCTCCAACATCAATAGGCTTACCGTTTAGCCCTGCTAGCTCAGACTTTCCTTTCTGTTTCGATAACCAAGCAGCCAAGGTAGGTAGCACACGGCTACACCCTTCCATGGCATCGGTTCTGGCACTCTGCTGGCTTGGTCGCCCGGGGTAATAAGCATGGGTATAATCCCAGACCGCATAGTGCTCAAACGCCTCGGCAACATATTGAACTAATAAGTCACATTGTTGACGTATGGCGTATTCGGGGTTGGAAAATGCGTCTTTTATCCGCTCATCATGCTTGGTATAAGCCGTTTTTTTATATCGTAAGCGGATAAGATTTTCTTTGCACAACTTAAGATACATCTCAGCATCTGGATGTTCATAAGGGATTCTAGGGCGTGGCTTCGCGCTGATGGTCTTTTGCATAGACTTGACTCAATCGGAGAAAAGGCCTCCGAAGAGGCCTATATGAAGGTTATTTTGCAGATTCAGTGATAATCTCGTAGCGATCTTGTCCCCATGCAATAGGTGCTGGCTTATCTTTAACCCAGTTATAGAAAGCCGTTTTCAACTCTTTCACTTTTTCTGGATATTTATCAGCCAAATTAACCGATTCCGCAGGATCTTTTGCGTAGTTATATAGCTCGAATTCTGCATTGCCATCATCGTAATAATGTAATGACCAATTTTGATCTTTAATTGCCCACTCACCTTTAGAATGGCGCTCGATGTATGGACTAGGAATGAATTCCTCTTCTTCGAAGGTGATCCACTTCCAGTAATGATTCCAGAAATCACCACTTTCCGGTGAGTAATGCAACGCACGAGGGCCAGCCCAGTACAAGTACTTATGTGGCTCCTGCTCTTCACCCATAAACAACGGCATAATATTCTGGCCGTTTACCTTCATCTCGGCTGGCACTTCAATATTCGCAGCATCTAAAGCCGTCGGCAGAATATCCATTGCTGAGATCATAGTATTATTAACTTTGCCTTCTGGAAGTTGGCCCTTCCAGTGAGCAATAAACGGTACGTGCACTCCACCACGATAGCGGGTTCCCTTAAAGGCACGATCCATACCATTCATCGGCATTGGCGACTCGAACACAGCACCGTTATCCGATAAGAAGAAAATAAGGGTATTTTCATACTCACCCATCTCTTTTAGCTTATCGACAATTTTACCGATACCTTCATCCGACGCGTTTACGTGAGCGTAGTACTTATCAACTTCAACGTTTCCCGTATTGAAGCGATCCATATACTTTGCTGGTGCAGGCTCCTCTAACGGAATATGCGGCACACTATAGGCGAGGTTGACAAAAAATGGTTTGTCTTCCTTATTCGCCTGCTCGATAAACTTCACAGTTTCATCAGTTAGGTTATGGGTAATATACCCAGGCGCTGGTACATTCTCACCATTTCGGAACATTGCCGGGGTATCGTATAAGGCAACGCCAGAGGCGTAGTAGCTGTAAGAGTAATTAAAGCCGCGTTCTTCTGCGCCATAACCTTCATTGGCAAACGGGATCTCATTTTCATGGTAATCGCGAGTACGTACGTCTTCTGGGACTAACTTTTTCGTCACAGGAGCATTGTGCCACTTACCAATATTGGCCGTCGCATAACCGTTTTCAGTAAACAATTCTGGCAACAATTTTATATCCAGCGGGATACCCAGTTTCGCATCATCATTACTGTATGTGCCAAAGCTATGTGGGTTACGGCCAGTCATCATTCCCGCACGAGAAGGACCACAAACGGGTGTTGCTACATAGGCGTTGGTCATTCGCACACCTTCATTTGCCAACTTGGTAATATTTGGCATTGAACGCTTGGCTGCATCGTATAGCTTGTCAAAATCGCCATCATAACGAGCTGGTACAGGACGTTTTTGCAACTCTTCCTTATCAATGGTATCCATTGCGAAATCAAGCTGCGCTGTGCCGAGATCATCCATAACGATCAGTAATACGTTTGGTTGTTCCGCTTTTTCTGCCGCAATAGAAATTGCAGGGGCCGCGGCGCAAGCGGCAGCAACAAAACCTGCCAGTACCGTCTTCTTCGATGAGGACAGTTTCATGGGTTACTCCTTTATTCGTAGGGTCAGTTAGCCGTCATTCTGGCTAAAATTGGCATTACATTAGCGGCATTGCCGCCTCGTTGTATTTCTTGGGCCATCAAGTGCATTGCTGGCGCTGTATGACTAAAGATTCGTTGGTAAGAAGTGCACAGATAATTGTGCTTGTGGCGCTCACCTTCTACCGCTTGGATGCGGTATTTTGGGCACCCCCCAAAGCAAAGTGCCTGAAAATCGCACTGTTTGCATTGCTGGGTAAGCTTTGAGGATTTTGCACTGCCAAAACGGCGCTGCTGTTTGCTGGTTGCTAAGGTAGCGATATTGGTTTGACTGATGTTACCTAATTTATTGGCTGGATAGACGTAGTGGTCGCAAGAATACAGATCACCGTTTGCTTCAATCACCATCGCCTGCCCACACTCACGCGACTGCACACACACCGAGGCTGGATACCCCATCCACGTTGCCAAAACACTATCAAACATACGGACAAATACTTGGCCAACGTCTTCTTTAATCCACTCATCAAATACATCTGTCATAAACTTCCCATAGCCATGGGAAGGCACAGAAAAAGGCGCTAGTTTATTTTCTCCACTGCCTACTTGGCTGTAGTGACCGTTGTTGATGGTTTGGCATTCAGGCTGCAGCTCTACAATGGGGATAAACTGAAGATGCTGTGAACCCAGTTTTTTTAAAGCGTGATAGGTTTCTCGGCCTTTATGCCAGTTCTGATCATTAATCACGGTTAGGGTATTGAACTCAACCCGGTGCTGCTTCAGTAGTTCAATTGCCCGTTTAACACGCTCAAATGTTGGACGTCCATTAACTGAAATTCGATACTTATCATGCACTTCTTCGATGCCGTCTATCGACACACCAATTAAGAAATGATTCTCAGAAAAAAACTGCGCCCACTGCTTGTTTATCGCCACCGCGTTGGTTTGGAAGCTATTGGTAATATTTTTTCCGTCAGCATATTGCTGCTGGTATTTCACCGCTTGTTTATAGAAATCAATTCCAGCGAGGGTCGGCTCCCCTCCCTGCCATGCGAAGTCGATATCATGACTGTCTTGTGAGCGGATGTAATCGCGAATGTAACGCTTGAGCATACCATCAGTCATATAGTTCGTTCGTGGATCTGATGCAGACGAGAAGGTGTCTTCTTTTTCAAGGTAGAAACAATAGTCGCACTTCAAATTACAGTGAAAACTGGTTGGCTTCGCCATCATATGAAAACGGGCTTTATGTGCTTGAGTCATTTTCTACCTTTCCACTTCGAAGAACTGCGAAAGATAATATGAAAGCAAACGAAGAAAATAAATGACGGAAATCACAATAACGCAAATTCAAAAACAAACAAAAGAAAAATAGAATTATAAAATTGAACAAACGCAAACATGAAAGACAAATCGAAAGAAAAGTGAAGATTTGAATTAATCGTGAATAAGCAAAAAAGATGGGTGAGTAGAGGTAAAATAGTGGCTGCATCTAGGAGCCACTATTTAATTCTAGGGAATGACGAATTCCGATATTGAGCCTTTTAGGCACTTACTTCACAGTAAATTGGTAACTCATACCCTGCAACCCAGAAACATCAACCACAAACTCTGTCTCTGAGTGCTGCTGCACCCTCCCTTGAGGATCAGACTTTATCTGGGCTCCATGGCCAAGCTTAAAGCGAACAAAAGTTTGAATTTGCAATGGATCGGTTACAGCAACTTTCAGCTCATCATCCTCGCCACCTTGAAGCATAATCGCCATAGGGCTGTATGTGGTGAGCAATGGATTAATAACAACTTCCTGCTCACTCCATACGTTAGCTGCCAGTAGCTCTAGCGAGTGATCAAAAATTGCGTGGGCTTGATGATCATTCTGCAAAATATCTAGCTGTGGATTTTCCGAAAATTGTTCCAGACTCTGACTACTTGCATTTGGCAACAATACATAAGCGTAACTATTATGTTCACTCTCATGCTTCTGCTCGGCTGAAATAAACGTCGCAGATGCCTCCCCATCTCGGGTACCGATATCTGACCAGTCACCTAATCGCAGCTCACGTTTCAACTCTAAATCAGTTGGCGCTAAGAAAACATAACTTAAGTCGCTACCTGCTAGCTCAGCATTACGGATACTTAAGGTCAACACATTCTCCAAACTGCCTTGGCTATTTTCCCACAACTCACCATTCACATAGATATTCGTAAGTCCTTCATCAGCGACCTTACGGTTAGCAATAACGGTTGATAATTCAGCACCAATAGAAGACTCAATATCTGAGCCTAACATCACCACTCCATCATCCAGCATAAACCAAGATTTTTTTGCCGTTAGCGTTTCATCCCAGTTATAGAAGTCCATTCCGGCAATACCGTAATCACCTAACTTCAGGGTACCGACCCAATCCATATCAGCTTTACGACCGCCTTTAATTTCGTTGCGCTGACCTTCACATTCCTGCATTTGCTGACTATCAACCGTTGTACCTTCCAGCTTATAGCTATCGACGACTGGCCAAAAATCAGTGTAATGCCCTAATTGGGTATTGTAGAGATAAGTCATACCATCACCGGTATACCATCCCTTGCGGTTTTCCTCATTCATACACTCATAGTTACCTAAACGGCTAGAGTGCATTGCAACACTAAATAACCAACCATCCCTGCGATGAATAGCCCGTTCCATGGATGGATAGCTGTAATGGCCAATCAACTCGCCACGCTCAGGAATAGTATCGTCATTCACTAGCGCAACTGATTTCTGGTAATTCACAACATTACTGGTTGAAGAAAAGAAGTCTTGGAAGGTATCTTCATTAATTAAAGTTTTGAGCATAGATTCTAGGCGAGCTTTATCTTCCGGGGTTGCCCCATCTATGTAATGCAGTATCGAGCGCATAACTTGGTGACCAACATCATGACCTTGCTCCTGTGGTCTCGAAATAGCACGCCCATTGACAAACTCAAGCATTGTTCCTTTATAAAGAAGCGGTTCATAACTCTTATAGATTATTGGGTAAACCTCTTGTAAGGCAGGATCCGTTGCCTCCCATGGCGAACCTGCCACTAAGTTCAGCTGAAGCCCTAGCCCATTCAGCAATACATTGCCGTATGTTCCGTTATAAGCAATATCATAATGCTGTAAAAATGAACCATCTTGGTAGAAACCATCACTGGTTGTCACATACTCCAATACAGGAGGCAATGCGGCTATGGCTTCTTCAATTTCAGCAGCATTATTTCCAAGCACCCCACGCAATAACACTACTTGAGTATTATCCGTTCTATTACCACCAGTTGATTCCCTATAGTTCGGGTTAGTTGACCACGCGGCACCAGGACCTGCACCTAAATGAGTTGCTTCAGGTGTAAAGTATTCGGTCGCATTCAAATGATTCGTTACCAAAGATTGCGGTACATCGTCATAGATTAAACTCAGAATATTATGAACATCACGTGGAGTGCCTAACTCCCAATTCCACCAATTACCCCACTCTTTAGCCCCTACTTTATAATAATGGGTATTTAGAAAATCCATGCCGTCAACAATTGCCGCCAGAAGCTCGGGATCATTTTGATATTGGCCATCTCTCAATCGGTAGGCTTTTGCCATCGTAAAAATACGCTGGTAAGACGCCCGAATATTTTGTCCGAGAACTACACGCCCTTCCTCTGTACTTTCATTCAACCATAAATCATCCCAAAGGCTTTCACGGTCGACATTTGTATTCATCGCTTGCCACTGGTTATAGGCATTGTTGTTAGTGCTGACCACCATCTGATTTAGCCTGTCATCGAAAGGAATATCCGGATCGCCAAGATAGTTTTCGGCCCAGCGAAGTCTTAATTCCTGAAAGTCTCGCTGGATCGCGCCAGTTAATTCTGTTCGGTTTTGTGAGTTAGTGTCAGCTGTTGTTGCCCATACGGGCAATGAAGCCATTGCTAATGCTGCTGTAATTGAAACAACTAAGGGGAGCGTTCTCATTTATACCTCCGACATTGCGTAATAATTAGACGATAACGTTAGCAAAAGAGAAGAATTGAAAGATAACGAAGATCACACAGCTGACATAATGAAAGAAAGTAAAATACATTTCCCCCAAGAATATCACCATCGAAACCTACCAAAACAGTAAAATGAAAACTGTAGAATAAAATGTATAACAACTACGTCTAGAAAAGAACAGCACTTAAAGCCCAACAGTAGAGGAGGCTTGATACACAAGCCTCCATCCCACTACAAATAAGCCGCAATATAGTTTGCCACGGCTTCATCGGCACAGCAGCCTATCACCTCATGACGATGCAAGCATTGCTTCAATCGCTCTTGCGCTGTGGCCATAATTAGCCCTTTTCCCGCATACTCCAGCATCTCTTTATCATTCATGGCATCACCAAAGGCCAAGGTTTGCTCCCGTGCAATACCGAGCTTTGCTATTACCACTTCAAGGGCGTTACCTTTGGTTGCCTTCGGGGCTGTTACCTCTAAGCAAAACGGGCTGGAAAACATGACATTTGCCACACCTTCAAGCATCGGCGAGAGGATCTGCTCATATTGAACTAGATATTGATGATCTGGATAGGTCAGCGACAATTTCGCAATATTCTCTGGTTTCAAAGTGGCGTGATGAAATAACGAGTAACTAAAGCCACTAATACGGTGGTATTTCTCAATATTTTCGTTCTTTCGACTCGACAGCCAGCCTGTATCTTGGAACAGGTGAACGGTTAGTGATTTATCGTCCCAGACCTTGGCGAGTACTCGCTCAATGATATCACCAGGTACATCATGGCCCAGCACAAGGTTGCCATCAGGATCATGAACACGGGCGCCATTGGCACTGATAACATAGGCAGGTAACCCTAGGTACTCACGAATGCCAAACACATCAAGATGGTGACGCCCTGAAGCAAATACAAAATGGCATCCCTTTTCTACCCACTGCTCCAAGATACTTTTGGTATATTGACCAATAACATGGTCGGGTGTCAGCATTGTTCCATCTAAATCTGAGACTACTAATTGATACATCGCGCTCTCCCCTATGATAAAAAAATACCCAGCAAGGCTGGGTATTGTCATGATCGGTTCTTCAGCTCTATAGCCTTAGCTTAGTCAGCTAGCTTGGCGATTTCTGTGGCCGCCAATAGAAACGCGCCCGCACCATAATCGATATTGTGTTCAAAGTTCACATCTCTCGGATTAAATGCAGGAAGCTGGACCCACCCAATCATGCCGTTGTCATGAATACAGCCCTGCAGTGCTTGCCATGCTTTTTCTACCACCGGTAAGTAAGTTTCACGATCAAGCTGGCCTGTATTGATACCCCATGCAAGGCCATAACAGAACAGGGATGTTGCGCTACTTTCTGGCGCTGGGAAGTTTTCAGGATCGAGCAAACTGGTACGCCAGAAGCCATCATCCTGCTGGTACTTGATCACTTCTACAGCCAAGTTGTTGAACAACTCAAGATAGGGCTGTTGCTGGTCAAAGTCATCCGGGAAGCGTGCCATCAATCGTGGTACAGCTGCCAGCATCCAGCCTATTCCACGCGACCAAAACACCTTCTCACCGTTGGCTTCACGAAGTTCTGCCCCACCGTCGCCAAACTCATCACGATATTTCTGACCAACTTCTGTAGGCATGTAACGGTAGTCACGGTAGAACAACTTCGTGTCAGGATCATAAAGGTGATCAATTGAGTCCCAAAACGCCGTATGCATGTAATCAACATACTTACGCTCACCAGTCACTTTAGACAACGCAGCAAAAGCGGGCGGCGCCATGAACAATGAATCGACCCACCACCAATCACGATGACCCGGTTTCGGATCATCAAGCATTATATCAAACGCCATAATGGTCGATTCAAGCGCTTCAGGGGTGTTTATTTCGGGATACACATCCAGATAAGCTTGGGCACATACGTGGTCATCAGCAAAACGAGGAAATGCTCCCGTTCTAAAACCAGTATGTAGGGTGTAGTCCATAACCCCATTTAAATATTCTTTGTCTTCTGTTGCTTTCCATGCTGCGGCAACGCAAGACCAGAATACCCCGCGCTCCCAGTCAGTATCTTTAATAAAGCGAGTTTTGCCACTGCGGCGTATCACACTGCGAGTTTGGTTTGCCGCCTGATAGCGATAAACACATTTCATCGTCTCAAGGATGTGTTGCTTGGTTCCAAATGTCATCATAGCCCCTTAGCGTGCCAACCAACCGCCATCAACAGCAATAGTGTATCCATTTACGTAATCACTCGCAGAAGAAGCCAGGAATACAGCAGGGCCTTCCAGATCTGAAGGTGATCCCCAGCGATTAGCAGGAATACGCTCAAGAATCGCGGCATTACGCGCTTCATCAGCACGCAGAGCCTCGGTGTTATCCGTTGCCATATAGCCTGGGGCAATCGCGTTCACATTAATATTATGCTCAGCCAGCTCAGTCGCCAATGCACGTGTTAAGCCCATAACCGCAGATTTACTTGCCGTATAAGAAGGAACACGTATACCACCTTGGAAAGACAACATTGAGGCAATATTTATAATTTTTCCGCCACTACCTTGTTTAACAAATTGCTTAGCCACAGCCTGAGATAAAAAGAATAATGTTTTCTGGTTAATGTTAATGACATCATCCCAATTTTCTTTAGAAAACTCTAAAACATCCTCACGGCGAATAATACCTGCGTTATTTACAAGAATATCAACCTGTCCCATCACTTCAGCTGCTTCAGCAACCAGTACTTCAAGGTTGTCTTGCTCCATTAAGTTCGCAGTAATGTAATGAAATTTACGGCCAAGTGCTTCAATTTGCTTTTGCGTGTCAGTAGCCTCAACATGGCCAATACCAACTATATCTGCACCCGCTTTTGCCAACCCTAAAGCCATACCTTGCCCAAGGCCAGTATTACAACCGGTAACAATGGCAACTTTATTAGTTAAATCAAATTTAGTCATTTTAATTCCTGATAATCATTCACGACGATACGGCAGGCTCGTAATATCGAGCCAATAATATTAGCCGTAACATTAATTAGTAAGAGATGAGGTTATTTAAGATCGCACATCGCGATATGATCCATATCGTGGAAGGTTTGATTCTCGCCCACCATACTCCAAATAAAAGTATATGCAGCCGTACCTACCCCAGAGTGAATTGACCAACTTGGACTGATCACCGCTTGTTCGTTGCGCATGACAATGTGGCGAGTTTCTTGTGGTTCACCCATGTAATGAAAAACAATGTTGTCATTTTTCATATTGAAATACAGATACACTTCCATACGACGCTCATGGGTATGGCACGGCATCGTGTTCCACAAACTTCCCGGTGCTAGCTCTGTTAATCCCATTGTCAGCTGGCAGGTAGGTAATACCGCAGGGTGAAGATATTTATTGATCGTGCGGACGTTACAGTTTTCCTGATTGCCCAGTGTTTCTGGCGAGGTATCTTCACGGGTAATTTTACGTGTCGGATATGTCATATGGGCAGGTGCGCTATTGACATAAAAACGCGCTGGCTTCTGTTCGGACACGCTAGTAAATAGCACTTCTTTAGCCCCTTTACCCACATAAATAGCTTCACGGTGACCAATTTCGAATGTCTCGCTGTCAACGGTTACAAGGCCCGGCTCGCCTATATTGATGGCTCCCAGTTCACGGCGTTCAAGAAAGAAATCCACAGCTAGCTCTTTGCCACCTTCAAGCGACAAAGCCTCAGTAGTTGGCACTGCGCCACCAACAATAATGCGATCGATATGGCTGTAAGTTAGGTTTATTTTCCCTTGCTGGAACATACCTTCGATCAGGAACTGCTCCCTTAGCCCTTCAGTATCTAGCTGTTTGGCATGTACGCTATGAATCGGTTGACGAATATCCATTGTAAAACCTCTCAAAATTCATTGTTCTGCATTGAAGGCGGGCTTGTGGCTATTAATTCATATCTGGGCCACGGTATACCCACTCGCCCCGAATTATTGTTCCTTGCACCTCTAATGCTGTATTCATGATGGTTAAGCTCGCGTCCATACCTTCACAAATGCTGCCAAGGCGGTCTTCGATACCAAGATATTTAGCCGGTACCGACGAAGCCATCTGTACCGCTTCCCAAGCCGGCACTTTGGTATCGAAGACCATGTTGCGAATGGCCTGATCCAAGCTACAGGTGCTACCCGCCAATGAACCGCACGGGCTTCTTGCCTCACCGTTGGTTACCGTAATGGTCTGGGCCCCCAGCTGATAATCGCCATCAGAAAGGCCTCCAGCCCGCATGCAGTCAGTAATAAGGGCAATACCTTGATAACCTTTCATACGGTAAGCCAGCTGCATCATCACCGGATTAACATGGACTCCATCTGCTATGAGTTCAGCCAACATGTCATGGTAAAGCACCGCTCCGCAGCACCCCGGCTCTCGATGGTGTAAACCGCGCATACCATTGAACAGGTGCACGCCACAATCAGCACCGTGCCGATGGGCTTCTGTCACTTGTTCGAATGTTGCATCGGTATGGGCAACCGATGTTTTTATATGGTGTTCGCTTAACCAGCTGATCGCTTCCATCGCCCCTTCGGCCTCAGGCGCAACGGCTGCACGCAACAATGAAGCACCGCCAGCTTCGCGTAATTGGCGAAGTTCATCGAGTGTTGGCGCTTTTAGATAAGCGGGCGGATGTGAACCCCGGTGAGGCTCGGTAAAATATGGACCTTCAAGAAAGCTACCCAACAATTCAGCACAATATCCTTGTGGCTGCTCGGAAAACGAACGAACTTGCTTGAGGGCGAGTAAAATATCATTCCAAGGGGCTGTTACGGTCGTTCCAACCCAGCCAACAACCCCTGTTTGCGGTAATGCTTCACCAATGGCCTGCAACGCTTCATCGGTTGCATCCATGACATCAAAACCCTGCCGACCATGAATATGGATATCAATAAACCCCGGCATTAACGAATGGCCCGTTAGCCGAATAACCTCGCAATCTGTTGGTATTATTGCTGTAATGGCTTCGATCTTTCCATCAGCCACAACCACAGCGGTGTCAGTTTTGATCCCTTCAGGTGTAAATACCTGATCAGCAAGCAAGGCATAGTGCATAATTACAATCCGTCTTCACATTTTAGTTCTGGCTCTGGGGCCATCACAGCTTCTAGCTCTTTACGCATGTCTTGCATGCATGAACCGCCAATGTCTAGTAGCGTTTCAACCAATTCTTTCAGCTCTGCGCCATCACGTTCGAATGCTGCATTAGCGATCATCGGTAAATTAACACCGGCGATTAGCTCAACATTATCCGTATCCATCATTATTGCGAGAGCGCGGTTACAAGGTGAACCACCAGGAATGTCAGTCAGGAACAGCACACCTTCTCCACTATCAACACGCTTTGCAGCCTGACGAAGTTCAGCTTCTAGCTCGTCGGTCGACATTGATTCAACAAAGTCGATAAACTCAAGCTGATCTTGCTCACCAGCAATCGCTTTTACTGCTGACCCCATGCCCGTTGCAAAATTAATGTGACCTGAAACTACAATACCAATCATTTAAAAATCCTTACTAAGGGGGCTGCATGTGCCCCCTTTTTACCTATTACTTATGTATTTAATTGCCTAAATGGGTTTGTTACAGAATGCCTAAGGCGTGTCCGATAACACCACTGGCCAAAGTTGCAAAAATCAGCACTGGGGGTTTCGCCCAGAAGCCAGTGCCCTTCACCATCTTGAACATAAAGAACACTAAACACAGCGGTAATAGGTTGGGCATTATCTTGTCGAACAGCGCCTCTTGTAATTCGACCGTTTTACCCCCGAGTTCGACCGATGCTGTGGTCTGGACCCGTATGAAGGTGGCCGAGAGTGCCCCGATAACAAAGATACCCATGATATTCGCCGCTTTGGCCAAGCGCTCAGTTGCATCACTGAGGTTAACCATCGCTGCAGTGCCCGCTTTGTAACCCATGAACATCAGAGCAAAATAGACAAAGAAGTGCACAACTTGGTACAGAGCAAAGAATACGAATGGACCTGCAATCGAGCCTTCAATTGCAATCGATGCACCCAGTGCTAGGGTAAGCGGCATCAACGTCATGTGGTCGATAGCATCACCGATACCACCAGTTGGCCCCATGCCAGCCACTTTCATAACGTTGACAGTCGATGGCTTTTCTTTGTTTTCTTCCATTGCAATGGCAGTACCGAGCAAGAAAGTAAACAGCTTAGGACTCGCATTGAAGAACTGTAGGTGGTTCTTCAAAGACTTAGCAAAGTCACGTTTATTGTTACCGTGGATCTTTTTCAATGCAGGGATGATAGAGTAAGCAAAACCACCGGCCTGCATACGCTCGAAATTGAAGTTACCCTCCATGAACAGGCCACGGATAGAACATATCCACAGATCCTTTTTGGTAATAACTTTGCGTACTTCGGTATCTTCATAAGCATCTACACCATCAACCAGGTTTACATGCTCGTCAGCTTTTTTGTCGGTTAGCTTGCCCGCTGTGATATCAGATGCCATCTTCGAATTCCTCTACTTGGTTGTTTCCGTTGCCATTTCCATTGTTACCGCTGAAGAAGTAGTACAGTGCCGCTGCTGACGCACCTAGTACCGCTACCGCCATGACAGGTAGGTGTAGATAGGTTGTCATTACGAAACCAATAAAGAACACACCAGCCACTTCTTTTGACCACATAATCTTAAGAAGCATTGCAAAACCGATTGCCGGTACCATACGAGCACCAATACCTAGACCTTCAAGCAAGACTGTTGGCGCATTTTCATCAATCCAGGTTGCAGCATGCTCACCAAAGTAAACCGTAACAAAAGCAACGATGGAATAAAGAAGTGCACGTAGTCCAATGGTGGAGAGCAGCAACCTATCTATACCGCCTGAATCACCTCGCTCTGCATAGCGATCCGCTTTACCCATAGTGAATGATGTTACAGCGAAGAAACCAATAACTAGCATCTGCATAAGTACGGCAATTGGCATACCTACGCCCATTGCCACTTCTGCTGATTGGCCCGTCATTACCGCAAAGGCAACAGCAGCAATCGTGCCAAGTGTGACATCAGGTGGCTGGGCACCTGCGTTAGGCACTAGGCCCAACCAAGCTAGTTCAAGTGTTGCACCAGCAATCAAACCAATTTGCATGTCGCCCATAATCAGGCCAACGACAGGACCGGTGATCAATGGACGGTGAATGTTCAACGCAACATCGTATTTATCGATACCACAGAAGAACGCCCATATCGCAACCAGCGTAGCTTCAAAAAACATGATTTATTCCTTTTGTAAATCTCTGTTTGTAGGGGGAATCCGAGTTAAATTAAGCAGACTCTTTCGCCAGCTCTAATACATCAATCGGGGTTTGATCCGGTGTGTTTTGAATCGTACATGTCACACCGCGTGCAACCATCTTTTCAAACGCTAGGATGTCTTTGTCATCAACCGATACTGTTTTCGCAATTTGCTTTTTACCTTCGTGGAAGTGCATGTTGCCAACATTACAGTGAGTAATTGGCACACCGCCTTCAACCAAGCGCGCAACATCTGTTGGGTTATTACACAGCACGAAGATACTCTGCTTTGGTGATGCCTTGTGGATGACATCAATCGTCTTTTGGATAGAGAAGAAGCGAACAGCGTATTCACCACCCGCAGACGCTTTCATTCCAGCCTGCATAAATGCGGCATTCGGGCCTTCTGCTGCTTCATCATTGGCAACAAGAATAAGATTGGCTTCAGTATGTTTACCCCAAGTAATACGGATTTGGCCGTGAAGCAAACGCTCGTCGATACGGGTCCAGACAATATTAGGTGCAGTCATAATTGTTCTACCTGTTCTACTTATTTAATTTGTGAATAATTACCCCTTGTACAACACGATTTACTTCGCCGGTCGGACATGGGTTATCAGGGGTGTTACCCAGTGCTAATGCACGGTGGAAAGAATAAATTTGAGCGAAAAGAATGTATGGGAATAGCAGCTCTGCATCAGTAGCCGTATCCATCTGTGGTAGTTGCCAGTAATCGCCCTCTGTAACGCGATCATCAAGCTTCGCGGTTATTGCAATAACCTGGCCGGCAATATTGTCACGGCGAAGTTCAGCAAGTAAATCAAGATCATATTTTCGGGTATGAGGATCATTTGAAATGAAAACCACAATCATTGTTCTAGAATCAACGATTGATTTAGGGCCATGGCGGAAGCCTAGTGGCGAATCAAATGCTGCAACGACCTTACCTGCAGTAAGCTCAAGCAACTTCAATGCTGATTCCTGTGCGAGGCCTTGCAAACCGCCACTACCAAGGTAAATAACACGTTGAATATCATAAGCGGCAATATCGCTTATTTTTGCATTAAATTCCTTGATCAACACCTCAGAACACTGGCTGAAATTTTCAATCACTTTCGTGTAATCGTTCTTGCTATCAAGAATCGAAAGCGCAGACAACATCATTGAAGAAAAGCTGGATGTCATCGCAAATGACTGATCATTTGTTTCTTTTGGCATTAATACCGATAGTGACTTGTCATCATTTAAACTATTTTTGTATAGCTGGCCTTCAGCATTACAGGTCAGTACTAAATGGTAACAATTTGTTAGGCACTGTTTACCTAGCTCAACCGCCGCAACACTTTCAGGGCTGTTACCCGAGCGAGCAAAAGACACCAACAATGTAGGTACATCTTCAGCAAAATACTGAGTTGGGTTCGAAACAATGTCCGTAGTGGCAATAGCTTCAACTCGGCGCTCTAGCTTTTCGGATAGCAGCGGCGCTAAAGCACGGCCAGCAAATGCTGATGTGCCAGCTCCAGTCATAATAATCCGCAGTTCCGGCTGCGCTAGCACCGGTGCCATGAACTCTTGAATTACGGCATTGCATTCAGACAAAATTGCACTGGTTTCACGCCAACAAGTTGGTTGCTGTTCAATTTCTTTTGCCGTCCAATAGCCTTTTAAGCGTTCTAGCTCTTTCTCTGAGTAGCCCAGATAATGATTCATAATTTACCTCTTAACCTTTATTTGTTTTGCAAGCCTTCGCATAGCTACGAAGTACCTGACGAATCTTGTCTAACACAAGAGCCTTCGGCGTTGACTCAATTGTGCCCTCACGAACGGCGTGGAACTGTTCAGGCAAATATTGACTTAATAGCGGCAGTGGCATCCCTGAGCGAGAAAGATTGCCGAAGAGTTTTTCTTGGGCTTGATTAATTTGCTGATTTGGCCAGTAATAGCGAATACGATCACTGAAGCTGTAGCAACGGGCAAAGCGCTGTTGTGATTCATCACCCTGATAATATTTATTCCAATATTCAGGAGCTTCGCACATTTGCTGTTCAAGCATTTCACGTAAATTCGAGCAGTGCGCTTTAGCCGTGATTTGTTCTTCAATCTCGCAAAGATTGAATAGAGCCTCACGCATTGCAAACGTTAGCGCGGGACCGACTTTCAATATTGCAAAATGATCTTGTACCAACGCGTGATATGCTTTGTCGGTTTGATAGTCTGTCGAGTGTGCTTCAAAGATAAGGTGCTGATAGTCATCGACGACACAGCTAAGCGCTTGGGCTTTTTCAGGGCGGTAATCAATCACACCAGTATGGTCAAACTCAACACCTGGTTGAACAACCAAGCCAATCACACGTTCCCAACAGCTAGAAACACCAGCGGTTAAAAAAGCTGCTCGGTGGCAATCGATAGTTTTACGAGCCGCCTCTGGGGAGGTCACTTCTAACTCATCAAGTTCTTCTGCAGCGCCACCCGGCACCGGAACTTCAGTGCCAATGACATAAGTAATATCGCTACAACCAAATGTTTCCAAGGCAGTTTTTTCTGCGATAACAGCAAGTCTGGCAGCACGCTCTGCAACCACTTCATCAGTAAGTGGTACTGGCTCGTCCTTACACGACATACTGCAATCAAGGTGTATTTTCTTAAAGCCTGCAGCGACATAAGCTGCAATTAAGTCATCGGCCTTTGCCATTGCTTCTTCGGCTGGCAAGTCTTGCCAACGGTTAGGGCCAAGGTGATCACCACCTAAAATGATCTTTTCAGTTGGAAATTGAAGGCTCTCGGCCTTATTAAGAACGAAGTTACGGAAATCTACAGGAGTCATCCCTGTGTAACCGCCAAATTGATCGACCTGATTGGAGGTAGCTTCGATTAATAATAAAGAATCATCGCTCAACGCTTGCATCAGTGCGGCTTCAATCACCAAAGGGTGCGCCGAACAAACAGAGTAAATACCTATTTGTTCGCCTGCTTTATGGCGTTGAACGAGATTAAGAAGGGTGTTCATGTACTAACTCCACAATCAACATCTGAAATGCAACTATGGAGCTAGTAGTTAGTAGTCTTTCTCTACAATAATAACGTCTACTTTCATTTCTCGAAGACCTTGTAAGTAATCTTCAGGAATATCAGAATCAGTTACTAAGATATCAATATTTCCAAACTCGCGAATCATGTGGCAGCTGCGTTTACCAAACTTACTTGAATCCGCAACAGCAATCACTTGTTCAGAAATTTCACACATCAAGCGGTTTAAACTCGCTTCCTGCTCGTTATGTGTAGTGATACCGGCTCGTAAATCAAAACCATCTACTCCAAGAAAAACCTTATCGAAACGGTAATTCTTCAAGCTACTCTCGGCTTGCGAGCCTGAAAAAGACAATGCGTTCTTACGAAGCACACCACCAGACATCAATACCTCTATACCAGGTGCCGATGCCAACTCCATCGCAACATCCAGACCATTGGTCATTACCACTACATCTTCCAGCGACTTAAGACTGGAGGCGATTTCTCGCGTAGTAGTACCCGAATCTAGAATAACGGTGTCACCACTTTCAATTAGCTTTGCAGCCGCTTGACCAATCAAAGATTTAATACCTGCATTCTGGCGGCGTTTCTCTTGAACGGTAAGCTCTGCAATCACCCCTGTATTCGGAATAGCTGCGCCATGCGAACGAACCACATAACCATTTTTTTCCAAAAAACTCAGGTCGCTACGAATAGTGACACTTGAGACATCAAACTGTGCAGCAAGGTCCTCGACACGGGCTTTACCTTCTCGGTTAACCACGTCTACGATTTCCATTCGCCTTTCGACAGCACTTTTCACTTTACTTGTCTCCTTACGAAACCAGCAAAATACCTTTCGCTTGATTTCGAATACAGCTTACACCTAAAAACGAAAGCAACAATACGGAAGTTGAAAACTTTTGATCTCTTTCACAATCTTTCGCATTCCTGCACTTTACTTACGTAACCTTACGCATTGAGTCCTATGATAACCTTCGAAAAGTTGAAAGCCAAACCAAAAACCATAATATCCCAGCACTAATCACCTTCTTTTGCTTTTTCTAAGCCGCACTTTACTTTCACAATCAGTCTTCTTTCCTTTCGATTTACTTTTTGTGATCAATTACACAGCCAACAAACTTTCGATCACTTACGATTCAGCACAACCAACGCAACAACAAAAACAAACGAACAACAAGCATAACCAAATGACACCAAGAAACTTTCATTTTGTTTGCGCCGAAGATCGAAACCTCAGGAGCCTTACATGTCCATAACTCGACGAAGTATATTGAAAGGAATAGCAGCAACCAGTGCTGTTGCCGCTACAGCAGCAACTACAGGCTGTAGTTCAGCTCAACCTTCTCTTGCTGCAACAAGCTCTGAAAGTCCTCAGAAGAAGAAGCCCAACCTGTTAATCGTATTTCCAGATGAAATGCGTACCCAGTCTTTAGGCTTTATGAACCAAGACCGCTCCGATACACCAAATATTAATCGGTTTGCTAAACAAGGAGTCTTCCTACGCCAAGCGGTATCAAACTTTCCGTTATGTACACCATTTCGCGGCATGTTAATGACTGGACAATATCCTTACCGCAACGGTATTCAGGGCAATAGCCATACCGCCATGGAGGGAAATTTTGGTGGCAAAGATTTTGGTATTGAACTGAAAAAAAGCACCGTTACATGGTCTGATATTCTGAAACGCAATGGCTACAGCATGGGCTATATCGGAAAATGGCACCTTGATACGCCAGAAGCCCCTTTTGTACCTAGCTATAACAACCCAATGGAAGGTCGTTATTGGAACGATTGGACAGCGCCAGATCGCCGCCATGGGTTTGATTTTTGGTACGCCTATGGCACCTACGATCTTCATATGAAGCCTATTTATTGGACCAATGATACGCCACGAGATAAACCGCTTGAGATAGACCAATGGAGCCCGGAGCACGAAGCCGATATCGCCATAAAATACCTACGCAATGAAGGAGGCAATTACCGAGATAGTGAACAGCCATTCACTTTGGTCGTCTCGATGAATCCGCCGCATTCACCTTACGATCAAGTCCCTCAAAAATACCTAGACCGATATAAAGGCGAAACATCTGAAAGCCTTAATACACGTCCGAATGTTAACTGGGATAAAGAGTATCTAGACGGGTACGGCCCCAAATACTTCAAAGAATATATGGCTATGGTTAACGGCGTTGACGAGCAGTTTGGCCGAATCCTCGATGAACTAGAACGCCTCAAATTAGAAGAAGATACATTAGTTGTCTTTTTCTCAGATCACGGCTGTTGCATGGGCTCAAATGGCAACCCTACCAAGAATGTTCATTATGAAGAATCAATGCGAATTCCAATGATCTTCCGCTGGCCGGGGACACTATCGCCAAAAACTGATGATCTACTGTTCTCTGCACCTGATATCTACCCAACCATTTTCGGTTTAATGGGAATATCAGATCAAATTCCAGACACAGTCGAAGGCTTCAATTATGCCAATACCGTTTCTGGTATCGAAGGTGATAGTAGGCCGACCTCGCAAATCTATACCTTTATGCCTTACGGCGGCCAGTCGTACGGACGTCGCGGTATACGTACTGATCGGTACACCCTGATGATTGACAGAAAAATCGGTAAACCACTCACTTTTGTCCTTCATGACAACGTCAACGATCCATACCAAATGGAAAACATTGCAGAACAAAACGAAACCCTAATTAAAAAATTGGTCGAGGAAGAGCTCCTTCCATGGCTTGAACATACTGGCGACCCATGGCGACCAACAGAAGTGCCAGCCTATACCGCCAAAGCTTACACCTAATTAATTACGCAATCCTATAAGAGTTAGAAAGGTAATGATGAAAACAACAATCAAATTCGTAGCAGCTTCGATACTTCTCGCAACGGCATCGCACGCTATCGCAAACGACTATAAAACAACGGTTGAATACCGCCACCAATACTCTGATGAATCAAAAAAGCATAGCGACCGTTTCAAGGTATTCCTCGATACGGGAAATAACATTGGCTTTGAGTTGGACGCTCGTTACTCAAACGACGACGGTGCTTTCGACTCCATGACATTAAGCGGATCCGAATTTTCTGCCTTTTATTACGACAAACTAAACGATAATACAGTTTACCTACTCGGATCTTCACTTGATTTCACATCAGCTGGTATTGTTTACGTTCCCTATGCACGTTTGAATTACGCCTTTGACAATGGATTCCGCCTGCAAGGCCGATATAAGTGGAAGCTGTGGGATTACAGCCAAACAGGTGTGAACGGCGAAAGCTATAACTCGAAAATCCAACAATTTGACACCTGGCTTGGTTACAACACCGGCAACTGGGACTTCCAATACGAATTCAATATTTGGCGAGAAATGGAAAGCAACGGTCAGAACCTATTTGACGATGGTAAAACTGACTACCTGCATAATTTCCGTTTACTGTACATTTATAGAACGACAAATGGAGACATCTGGCGTCCATTCGTTGAGCTCGGTAACGTGAAAGTGAATAGCATTAGCGACGAACGTCAGAACCGCTACCGTGTTGGTATTAAATACACCTGGTAACCATAACTTGGCAGCTCTAGTATATTCTTCTGCTGTTAACCTGTAATGATAAACTGTTTGATTCAGCCCAGCCTTTTCACAGAGAAAGTCTGGGCTTTATCGAACAATCAAGAACGACATTAGAAGTTAGAGCAGACAGAATTGTCGATAACTTTGTGAAGCAATATTTCTTATCTCAACCATCCTCTACTTACAAACAGCGTAGTTTTCATTTAAATTATCCAGAAGCCATTGTCATTATTGACTTGGTTATTTATTTTCCATCACGCTGTAAGGACACACTGTGGATATTCTTTCTCACCTTCATTCCCACCGCTCTATTCGCCAATATACCGACCAACCTGTAAGCGACGATGCACTTAACGAGATCCTACAAGCTGGGATCAGGGCATCATCTTCGGGAAACATGCAGTCATATTCCATCATAGTGACCAAAGATAAGGCCCGACGAGAATCGCTCTTCGAGCCGCATATGCAGCAGAATATGGTGGTTGATGCCCCTGTTCTACTCACCTTTTGCGCCGATTTCAGGCGAATGAAAAAGTGGCTGGCGCTCAATGACGCCAAACCCAACTTTGATAACTTCATGAGTTTTATGATTGCTGCCATTGACGCAACATTGGTATCGCAAAATGTTGCCATCGCTGCCGAAGCCAAGGGGCTTGGGCTTTGCTATATGGGCTCAACGCTGGCAAATTGCGATAAGATCGGTGAGATACTAGAGCTGCCACCGGGTGTTGTCCCTGTCGTGGGCTATTCATTGGGTTATGCAGATGAAGCGCCACAAACCAGAGACCGCCTGCCGTTGAATGGCTTGATTCACAACGAAACCTACCACGATCACAACGATGAAGAAATTAAGGCTATCTACCACCAGCGCGAAACCGATGGCTGGAATCGCTATATGTCATACCCCGAGATAAAAGCGAAAATAGAAGCTTCCGATGTGCAAAATTTGGCGCAGATATACACCAGCCTGAAATACACCCGTGAGTCACATGTTGGTTTTTCAGAAACCGTGCTTCACTACCTTGAAAAACAAGGTTTCATGAATCACTCAAAATAATTGAGATTAAGGTTTAAGAAAAACGTAAAAAAGACGCTTGTTATTACTGTAACAAGCGTCTTTTTCTAACACATCAAGAAGAGTTATACCCGATTGACTTCAGTTACTTAGGTATATTAGAAGTGGAAGACGAGCTGTGCAGAAGCGCCGTAGTTATCTTCGTCCCCATACAATGCAGCTATATCCAAGCCAAACTTGCCAAATGGCTTGAGGCCAATACCTGCGGTGAACAGATCATCTGCATAGTCGGTCATGCTGTGGATGTAGCCCAAGCGTAGCTGAGCCAAACGCCAGGCATCCGCTTCAAGGCCGATGCGGGCGAACTGGGTCTTATATGATTTCTCTTTGAAAGGTTGCTTGCTGTTCAAATCAACATCAGCAGCAACAGTGAAGCGGGGGTGGTTGTAGGCAACCGCTGCAGTGTATTGGGCCTTCACCTCGTAAGTTGCCTGAGTACCATTGCTGATATTGGTTTTCAGCGACTGGGAAAACACGTTCTGTGCGCTCAAGCCCAACATCACATTGCGGCTTAAGGCATAAGCTGCGCCCAAATCAGCATTGAACGCGGACTTATCGACATAATCGGAGCTGAAGTCAAAGTCATCATCATCGAAAGTGTCGATATTATCTTGGTAGTTGTAAGCCAATATTTGTTGGAACTTCGGCGAAATACCTAAGCTTAGGTCGCGATCAAGAAAGATAAACTCTTTGGCAAAGGTCAAGCCAATGTCGACGGTTCCCCCGACAACCCCTTGGGCATTAGAGTTCACAATCTCATTGTTCTCTAAATCGCTCTCATCGATATCCGTTGTTAAGATAGCGGTAACATGACTTGATACAAAGAAGTTGCTACTGACGACGCGGTTAGGGATCGCAATGACCATACCCACATTGGCATCACCATCAATGCGCTCATTATCGAGATCTAGCAAGGCTGCACGCCATTGGTCTTCAAGATCAGGATTCGACGCTATCTGATCATTCAAATCCTGGAAGTCATCTACCCGATCATGAAGATCATCACCATCATAAACTCGCGCCCCTACAACAGGGAGAATCATTCCAAAACGATCATGAGTTTGGTTTTGAGTTGCCAGTGCCGGGTTATGAAAACTCGCCGTCAGATAATTGGCTGATGCTACCCCAACGCCGCCCATACCCACACTGCGAGTATCTGAAAGCGTGTTAGAAGCCGCTGCTGAGAGCGATAAAAAGGCCATTGCTATCCCTGCAGCTGCTCTTTTCATTGTCACCATGTTAGTCCCTGAAATCTGTTTTCAATGTTCTTTTGAATATTGTGCAATTTAAACATGATGAGGGATGCTCAGGCTAGTCACATTTTTGTTTCAAGTTAATAAACAGTGATAGGGGTAACAGATCATCGAAGCCGAGTACAAGCCTCGGCTTTGTAAAATAGCAAGCTCTCCAAATTAGGCACTATTTGAGTCGGGCCCCCACTCAACACCACCTTTACTTACCTGATGGCCAAAGTGCCAGAGCATACTCTGGCACCACAAATCTCAGCGGTTAAAATTCACCCGCACCAGTGCTGAAATATCAGCCAACAATTATTGTAATAGTACCCTTTACTATAACGCCTAATTTAAGCCACTTAATACGCCGCCATTTAAACATATTAAAAAACACAACCGAACATCCGGCCAAGTTAAAAAAACCACCCAGATTGCTATTTTGCCCCCTTATTTTCGCCATTTTCACACACTCAAAAAAGTTGTTTTTCAGTTGAGATTTTTCTGGATTCACAGCAGTTTTTGCAGGTACTCTTCCCCCATAAAGACCACAAATACTGGCGATCTCCAATGAAAGACCAAACCTATCTCGACCACGATTTTTCCGAGCAAGACTTTGAATACAGCAAATTCGAAAACTGTACCTTTATCCGCTGTAATTTCAGCAGAACGAATTTAAACGAAGCCGAATTCATCAATTGCCAATTCATAGAGCGCGGGGATGTCGAAGGTTGCCGTTTCGAATTTACCAAACTCAAAGAAGCCAGTTTCAAAGACTGTGACCTCAGTATGGCCAATTTCCGTGGCGCGCAGTGTTTTGCTATCGAGTTTCGAGCCTGTAACTTAAAAGGGGCCAACTTCTCCCAAGCCAGTTTTGCCAACTACTTGACCACAAATAACTACTTTTGCTCGGCCTACATATCGGCCAGCAATCTAGCTTACGCCAATCTGGAAAACCAAAAACTGGAGCAATGCGAGTTATTTGAAAACCGCTGGATAGGAGCCAATTTAGTCGGCGCTTCCCTCAAGGGATCAGATCTCAGCCGAGGCGAATTCTCAGCCGATAGCTGGGGCCAGTTTGATATCGAGGAATGTAACCTATGCCACGTTGACCTCAACGGGCTAGACCCTCGGCGTGTTAGCCTAAAAGGCGTCATGATCTGTGATTGGCAGCAAGAGCAATTGCTCGAGCCTCTCGGGTTAATCATCACGGCTGGTTAGCCCTTATCCAGTTGTCAAAAAGTGATCAACTTATTGGTTCAACAAGTTTAATCATACTTTCCTCTACTTTTTGCAGGGAAGTCAGGTCGATACTGCCAAAGCTGCTATCCTATTAGGTGCAATTAGCCCGAGTGTAACTATTTTTAGGTTGTTCCAGGAGGTTGTATGTTAGGAGAAGATCACTCACTAGTCAGTGAGTTCCCCCAGTTCAAAGATACTATTTTCGACTTATCCGCAAGCAACGAGGTGTTTGCCAAAGACGCCATAAAATACGATTCTCTTGATAAGGAAATTCGTGAATTGGAGCTCAGCGGCTCCCCCATCGATGATATTGCGATGCACGATCTCAAACACCAAAGAGCGGAACTCAAAGATTCGCTCCATCAGCGTTTAATTAACTGCCGCTAACAACAGATGTGTTTCGGGCCATCGCTAGATGGCCTATGATTCATCGCTACCCTCGCCTCCTTCCTAAACTCAGATCAATCCCACAAAACCAGTCTCATAAATGCGCATTTCTGTTACCAAACATGAACCGGGCAGGTAAACGAAAACCAACCGATATAGACTAAATTAAAAGCCACAAATTTTTGCGTGTTTAAGGAGGACATATGAAACTCAATCGACTATTGGTTACCATTGCTCCTGAGCAACCGCTCAATGATTCCTTCCACCAAGCATTTTGGTTTGCCAACCAATGTTCTGCACGGGTTATTCTTCTGACAGTTATCGAAGAGCTCAGTGAGTTAAAGGAGGTGGCCAATTATTCCGATACAGCGGTCAATATCATCGAAGAGGCCCAGAAGTTTTACCACCGCCAACTAAATCAACACGTTGAGGTACTCCAGACCCAATACCCCAATATCACTTTCGACACTCACGTTCGTATCGGTATCCCGCACATTGAAATCGTTAAGGAAGCCAAGAGATCACAGGCCAGCATGGTGATCATTGACTCAACCAGAGATGACAAAAAGCTAGCCTGCCAACGCGGTCGCAACACCTTAAACATCATACGCAAATCCGAAGTGCCGATTTGGTCGATCAGCTCCTACTCCAAACCGATCGAGCAGGTTGTGGCCGCTGTCGACCTCAGTAATATCGAATACCAAGAGTTTAATAAAAAGCTGGTTGCCCTGGCGGTTGAGTATTGCGAAATAACGGGGGCCGATTTAACCCTGTGCCATGCCTGGCGGCTTGATTCAGAGGGCTACCTGAGAAAATGGAGTGGCTACGATGACAATGATATCGCGCAACTGTCAAAGAAGATGAGAGAGGAACGCATTGAACGCTTGAAGTCTCTGCTAGAGCCACACAAAGAAAGCGCGGTAAATACCAAGATAGAAATTGTCGAAGGGGAAGCCAGGGAAGTCCTTCCGCTGTATGCGTCAGCAAAAGGCGTTGATGTGGTGATATTGGGATCGCTTTCCCGAACCGGTATCGCGGGCTTCCTAATGGGGAACACGGCCGAGTCGATGGTCAACCAGCTAAGCTGCTCGGTATTGACCCTCAAACCGGACTCATTCGAATCACCGGTATGATGCCTGCACGTTGCCTCAATTAACAAAAAGCAAATAGCAAAAAGCCAGTACCTAATGAATGGTACTGGCTTTTCTGTATCCGATTCAGTTATACCAGAATCTGGTATATTAGAATAAAAGCTTAATTAGCGCATGATCATCTGCTCACGGCCTGGGCCTACAGAAACCATTTTCACGGGTACACCCATTAGCTCTTCGATACGTAGCACGTAATCTTGTGCCGCTTTTGGCAGCTCTTCAAACTTGCGGCAACCGGTAATATCTTCGCTCCAACCTTCCATCTGCTCATAAACAGGCGCTAGAGAAGCAGTCTGCGGCCAGATTGGGTTTTCGCTGTGGTCACCATCGTAAGCGACACAGATTTTCAGATCGCTCAAACCGCTTAGACAATCCACTTTGGTCAGGGCAATTTCAGTTGCGGCTTGAAGTTCAACACCGTTCTTAGTCGCAACAGCATCGAAGTAACCCATATCACGTGGGCGGCCTGTTGTTGCACCGAACTCGCCAGCAGCTTCACGGAACGCATCTTGCTCTTCCATTGCTGTGATCAACGTACCTGTACCGACCGATGAGCTGAATGCTTTGGCAACTGCAATCACGCGCTCAGGGCGAAGTGCTGGCAGGCCACTACCGATACCGGCATACATAGAGACAACGTTAGATGATGTTGTCCATGGGTACTCGCCGTAAGTTAGGTCACGACCTGCACCTAGCTGGGCTTCAAATAGCAGGTTCTGATTTTCTGCCTGCAGCGCTTTTAGCGGCAAAGTCACGTTGCAGATAGCATCGCGCCAAGGTTCAGAGACTTTTAGCAACCACTCGGTCATCTCTTGTGCGGTCTGGTTGAATTCGAAAGTCGGGTAAAGGGCTTTCAATTGAGGCAGTTTCCAGTCCATCCAGAACTGAATGCGCTCGCACAGTACTTCTGGCTGCTTCAACCAGCCAACCAAGATGCCTTTTTTCATTACGCGGTCGCCGTAAGCAGGTGCTATGCCCTGACGGGTTGAACCGTAGGCTGCATCACCCAAGCGAACTTCTTCTAGGGTATCTTCAAGAGCGTGGAGTGGAAGACACAAAGTAGCACGGTCAGAAATGCAAAGGTTAACGTTAACCCCAGCAGCTTTGACTTCGGCTAGTTCGGTAGATAGAGGCTCAGGGCTGATAACCATACCAGGGCCTAGCACCGCAAGACAGTCTGGGTTAAATACGCCGCTTGGCAGCTGGTGTAACTTGAAGGTTCCCAAATCGTTAACCACAGTATGGCCAGCATTATTACCACCTTGGAAACGAATACTTGCAGAGGCTTTCTCAGCAAGGAAATCAACGATTCGGCCCTTGCCTTCATCACCCCAGTTAGCACCAACAACAACAATAGACGACATAATTAACTCTCCCAAACAAAGATGCGATTATGCTAAGGCGACCAAGCCAATAAGAAAAATTAATAATCGTTATAACTACAATAAGGATCTCATATGGGATTTTGTGACAAAAGGCGTAGAATAGTGCTATTCGGCGTTAGTAGTTCAACAGGCGAGCCTTTATGCTAGATCTCAATTGGCTAAATACCTTTGTCACTCTTTCTCGGTTGGAGCATTTCGGCAAAACAGCGTCAGAGCTGCACATGACCCAGCCCAACGTTAGCTTGCACATCAAGCAGTTGGAGCAAGCGACCCGGGTAAAGTTAGTCGAACGCAACCCGTTTCGTCTGACCCAAGCAGGTGAACGCTTACTAAAAAGTGCGCAGTCGACCCTGCAAGAGCTACAGGTATGCCAGTCTGATCTCAATGCCATCAATGACTTGTCGCAAGGCACACTTTCCATTGCTGCCAGTGACATTATCTCCCGGCTACTACTAATCAAACCCTTCCAGTCATTCAAGCACGAGTTTCCCGGAATAGATCTTTCCCTGTTCAACACCACATCGACCCAGGCAGCTGAACTGGTTAAAAGCGCCAAGGCCGATTTAGGCTTTGTGATTGCCCAGAAAGAAAGCCAGCCGCTGCACTTTACCGAATTGCGGCAAATACGCTGGTGTGCGTTTGGAAATGGCTTGAGTGAATGGCAACAGCAAGCTAAGGAAGGAAAAATTACGCCATCAGGCGAAGAGCCGACACTGATCTTATTAGGCCATGATACCCGCACCCGGGATCTGATTGATCTTGCCCTACCCAGTTTGCACTTACCCAAATACCGGGTGATGGAAGTCGGCAGTGTCGATGCCCAAATAGATTGGGCCGAAGCGGGATTTGGCATTGCCATCGTGCCTGCGTTTTCGTTGCACCCCAAGCTCAACCTGAAAAGTACCATCACCCCACTGCCAGATTTTCCGACTACCAGCTTGGGTTATATCGTGCGCCAGAACCAAGTGTTATCCCGTGCAATTAAGCAGCTTCTGCATTGGGTAAGCGAAGAGATTGCTAACTCTGCACATGGAAACCCGGCGAATTAAGCACACCGATTTATAAACATACAAAAAAGCCCTTGTCTTTCGTCGGGGACGCCTAGTTAAGGGCTTCAATGTAGTGGCGGAGCGGACGGACTCGATGGTCCGGCACCCCGGCTCGCAGACAAAAGTGCTGCGCACTTTCGGGAGCGATAAATATGAAAAAAGCCTGACACTTTCGCATCAGGCTTAAATCATTGGCGGAGGGCTGGGGTCGCACTCGACCGGGACTCATTCGACCGAAGGACGAACGCTTAAATTCAACACATACAAAAAAGCCCTCGTCTTTCGACAAGGGCTTCGATGTAGTGGCGGAGCGGATGGACTCGATGGTCCGGCACTCCGGCCCGCAGACAAAAGTGCGCAGCACTTTCGGGAGCGGTAAATACGAAAAAGCCCGACGCTTTCGCATCGGGCTAATGTCGTTGGCGGAGCGGACGGGACTCGAACCCGCGACCCCCGGCGTGACAGGCCGGTATTCTAACCAACTGAACTACCGCTCCAATTCTGTATAAAATCAGGTTCAACACCCAACTTTTAGAATGTGGTGGAGACGCTCTGGGTATGGAGGATTTGAACCCTGCTTACCCAGAAGGTCAAATAACCAGTATGATTACTGACTATTGAAATGTGGCGGAGAGATAGGGATTTGAACCCTAGATACGCTACAAACGTATGCCGGTTTTCAAGACCGGTGCTTTCAACCACTCAGCCATCTCTCCGTAAGTGCGGCGAATAATACGGGCTTAGCCGGTTGATGTAAAGGGCTTTTCAAGCTCTTTACGCCCAACCGAACAACAAATCCGCACTTCGCTTAAACACCCAACAACTAATTGTATGCGCGAGCAAACTTACCGTCAGATGTTGCTAGGTAAGCACCTGCATTGGCCGGGATGAAGACAGATTCGCCTTTGGCAATCGTCAGCGTTTCGCCGTCAGCATGGGCAACAGTCAAAGGCGCATCAACAGCCAGAAGGATTTCTGCACTGTTTGTCTCTAGCGCTACATCGTTAGCCTGCTGGTAAACGCTGAATTTGAAGTCTGGCACTGGGATTGGGTAGTGCAAAGCGCCATTTTCAACTTGCGGTGCCATCAATAGCGAATCAAAAGGAATTGGCTGGCAGGTAGTACAAGATACCAGCTCCGGCACGTCCATATACTTAGGTGTCAAACCGGCACGAAGCACGTTGTCAGAGTTTGCCATAATCTCCAAGCCCGTACCCTTAATGTAAGCATGTGGGGTACATGCATACAGGAACATAGCTTCGCCTGGTTGCAATGTCAGTGTGTTTAGCATCAGCGGTGCAAACAGGCCAATATCACCCGGGTATTGCCCAGCCAAATCTAAGATAAGTGCAAACAACTCATGATCTTTGTGTGCTTCGGCATAAGCCAGCAGCTTGGCCACAGATGTCTCTTTGATTTCACCGTCCAGTGACAGCATTGATTCAAAAAACGCCTCTAGACCCGCTTCATTCTGATTCGCTTCAAGAGAATCAACCAACGCGCTGATCTCGGCAATATCCAGCTTACGGAAATTAGCCACAATCTCAGCAAACTCACGGAAACCGTTCATTGCCTGATAAGGCGTCAGAGCATAAACCAGCTCAGGTTTGTGGTTTGGATCCTTGTAGTTTCGGTTACCCGCCGTGCGAGGTACGCCCTGCTCTTCTTCTTTTGCGAAACCCGCTTCTGCCTGGGCTTTGCTTGGGTGAACCTGGATAGACAGGGCTTTTTCAGCAGCCAGCACCTTGAAAAGATAAGGTAGCTCACCAAATGTCTCAGCCGTCTGTGCCCCAATCAATGTCGCTTTATCCGATTCAATATAATCAGATAGCAGAGTTGTCTTACCATCTACGTCAATTTGCGAACAACCGTTCTGGTGCGCCCCCATCCAGATTTCCGCTTGCGGCTTACCTTCAGGGTTTTCAAAACCAAACAACTGACCAATCGAGGTTGTGCTGCCCCATGCATAATCTTGAATCACGTTATGCATACGATAAAAACGAGGGGAAGTAGACATAGCTTTCCTTATTTCAAATGCAGATTTCATCAAGGCCCCAATCTGTCATTGAGACACTGATGGAATCCGATTAAACATCTTATTCGTTTCCCTGTCATGACCATCGCCATTCCAGCAGCGCATACTACCAAAATACGCAAGCAAAGAGAGGCTTTTCATTACTTTTCATCGATTATTCATGGTTAATCAAACTAACCAATCTTTGACAGCAACAGAAACTATAACAACTGAAACCAGTCTAGGAATAAGTCTTCTAGCCAAAAAGCTCCCTCAATGAAGGGAGCTTCAAGGACACAGTCACTCAGGGTTTACTGTGTAGTGCTATTGCTTGCGGGGGAAATTAAGCAACAGCGGTTTGTTGTGCTTTACCCTGACGCATCTTTTTCAGTGATACTGCAACCAGTGCTGTCACTACTGCACCTGCTGCCATACATGCTAGTGCCAGAACCGGTTTGTTCATCGCGCCAAGCAGAGCCACAACCGGGCCACCGTGAGCAACACTGTTTGTGATACCAAATGAGAAGGCCATTACAGCAGCGACCATAGAGCCCAGTACGTTCGCAGGGATAACTGACATCGGGTCTTGCGCCGCAAATGGAATCGCACCTTCAGAGATACCCACCAAGCCCATTGCACCTGAGGCTTTACCAGCTTCAATTTCAGACTCTTCGAAGATATTGAACTTACGACCAATTACAGTGGCTAGCGCCATACCTAGCGGAGCGACTGGGATTGCACACGCCATCGCACCCATGAATTGTGTCTGGCCACTTGCAATCATACCTACAGAGAATAGGAAGGCTACCTTATTGAATGGGCCCCCCATATCGAAGCCAGCCATACCACCCAATACAATGCCTAGCAGTACAACGTTACCGGTACTCATGCTGGTCAGTAGTGCGTTCAGGCCATCCATCAAGCTCGCAATCGGTGCACCGATAACGAAGATGAACAAGCTCGAGATAAACAAACTACCGGTAATTGGCGCAATCATAATTGGCACAAGTGGCTGAATGAACTTGTGGTAGTTACGAGTGACGATAAATTTGACGAAGTAACCGACCAACAGACCCGCGACAATAGCACCAATGAAACCTGTACCGGCTTCCGCGCCGTAGAACGAACCGTTGTTAGCAATCCAGCCACCGATCAGGCCCGGGGCAAGCGCAGGACGATCAGCAATGGCGTAAGCGATGTAACCAGCCAGAATTGGGATCATCAATGTGAATGCAACGACACCAACATCCAGTACCTTGTTCCACATGCTGCCATCAGGAATGGCCATGCCCGCTTCTGTTGGTTGGCCGCCAATTGCCAGCGCAAGGGCGATCAACAAACCACCGGTAACAACAAACGGGATCATGTGCGATACGCCGTTCATCAGGTAGCGGTAGAGATCCGAGCGAGCCTGGGTTACTTTGCTTTCTTTCTCGACTGGCGCGTCATCGCCAGACGCTTGGTATGCAGGCGCAGCCAACGCTTGGTCAATCAGACCTTTGGCATCTTTGATGGGTGCCTTCACACCAGTTTTAATCAAACGCTTGCCAGCAAAGCGGGTCATGTCCACCTGCTTGTCACAGCTGACAATGATCGCCTCGGCACGTTCGATCTCTTCGGCTGTCGGGCTATTCTTCACCCCGATAGAGCCATTGGTTTCGACCTTGATTTCGTAACCCAGCTCTTTCGCACCTTTCTCCAGCGCTTCCGCTGCAAGGTAAGTGTGGGCAACACCAGCAGGACAGCCGGTTACGCCAATAAGGAAACCATTTTCAGCCGCTGGTGCCTCTGCGCTTTCTGTTTTTTCCAGTAGCAGAGCCAGGGCATCTTTTTCAGATTTTGCTGCAAGGAAAGCGTCAATAAAGCCGTCCTCGATCAGCTTGGAAGATAGCTCGGCCAATACTTCGATATGGTGGTTAGCACCTCCGTCTGGAGAAGCAATCATGAAGAAAAGTTTAGAAGGCAGGCCGTCTTCTGCGCCGTATTCAATACCGGTTCGGCTGATGCCGATAGCGACAGCAGGCTCGCTTACAGCAGCACTTTTCGCATGAGGTAGGGCAACGCCATCTTCAAAGCCGGTATTGCCCAGCTCTTCACGAGCATGGATATCTGCCAAGAACTGTTGCTTGTCGCTGACTCGACCCTGCGCATGCAGGATATCGATCATTTCAACAAACACCTCTTCTTTCGTTGTTGCCTTAAGGTTTAGGCAAATCAACTGCTCATTAATCAGATTGGTGATCATGAGTGTTCCCCCTTTGATTATTTATATCGGCATACTGTTTGTTGCCGTTGGGGATATTTTCGGCTTTTTAGCACACCTCTTATAGTGTACCAGAGGGGCATTTACTGGATATTTGTAACACCTATATTGTTGTGTGATCGGACTCTCACAATGACACGCTTAACAGAAACCAATCCAAAACCACATAAAAACCTATAAAATCAGACATTTAAACACAAAATATCAATCATAAATGCTGCATATATAAAATCAAAAATGAATAATAGCTAGACTTAAGTAACACGATTTTTCATCCTAGGACTGCAATTTTTAGTGATCCGCTTCACGGTATCTAACCGAGAACAAGGACAATAGAGGCAAGCTCAAAAGATAATAGCCACAACACGTCTACCCTAGCCAAGGTCAATTTGTACCATGAGCCAAGTCTTCCACCAGCTACTCGAAACCCTGCTTGCCGAGCGGGAGCACTTCAACCGAATTTGGTTTGCCGGCGATCATGTCACCCCGCCACCATTTAGCTATCAGGTTAACTTCCCGCGGTTGGAAATGGTCATCAGCGGTGAATACCTCAATGAGCTGGAGGATCCGGATCATGGCATCACCGAAGTAAAGATCATGGCCGGTGATGCGCTATATATCCCGCCCAACAGTTGGAACAAGCCCAACTGGGATACTGACTGCTCAGTACTCAGCCTGCTATTTGGTAAGCGTCAACTCGGATTTAGCCTGGTTAGTAAGTCCAAGGGGCAAGCAAGCTTCTATGATGTGCAAAAGCACAGTATCCAGACCCGAACCGGCTTTGCTATTGACCATATACTTGCGGCACTGAATGCCTTAGCGAAAGAGCCCCTGCAAAAACCGATGGATGAGCACCTGCTGCAAGCCTTGATGAGCTATTGCCAACAGATGCTCGCAGCCCCGAGCAACACCAATAAAAAGCGCAGCGAAGATCTCTACCAGGGGATCTGTATTTACATTCAGGAGAACTTCCACCGCCCAATTACCCGTGATTCCATTGCCAAGCGCTTTAACATCACACCCAACCACCTATCACGGCTATTTCGCCAGCAGGGCCACATGCGCATGGCCGATTACATCACTTGGGTAAGGATTGAACGGGCAAAGTTCATGTTGAAAAAGTACACCTTCCGCTTAAACGAAGTTGCAACCCGTTGTGGTTTTCAGGATGTGAACTACTTCTACCGGGTGTTTAAGAATAAAACAGGGATGACGCCGTCTGACTACCGGGGAAGAGAATAGTTTAGCTAACGCCTTATTACCTAAACGGCTTTTTACCGAAACGGCAGGGACAAGCTATCTAGGACAACAGCTCGCAGTACCTCTGGGCGTGCATCTTCAGTGAGCAGTTGACAAAAATCAGGCTCTAGCAACCGTTTTGAGAATGACGAGAAAGCCAGTAAATGCTCACGTTGTGGAGGAGCAGGTAGTACCAATCCCACAATACTGGTCACAGGACCGCGCTTTGAACCCCAGTCTAAAGGTTGTTCTAAAGTCGCCAAGACCAAGGTTGGCACCTCGACATCTGGGGTTAAGATATGTGGCAATGCAACACCATTGCCCATTGCCGTTGATGAGATAGTCTCTCTCGCCTGAATTTGCTCTAAAAGACGGTTGGCTTTATTGGGTTGGTTGGGGGCGCACTGGCGGCAGATTTCGGTAAGGACATCTGCTTTTTTAAACGTGCTGACTGATAACTGGGAAAGCGGCGGCAAAAAACTAAGTTCATAGTCAAACGGTAGGGTAATGCGACCCGTCCCTTCACGCTGGCTGATGTGACGATGGCCAGTGCAAATAAGATGGCAATGCTCGGAGACAAAGTCGGTCAACACCATACAGGCCAGCTCGGCATCCGAGCCTTCAATCATCAGCTGGCATAAATCGCCCGGCATCGAACCCAAGCTCATCATCCGCATCGCCTGCTCGGCATTAGCCATCCTAAGCTGAGAGATATTGTGTATCACTACCACTGAGCGGAAAAAACCCGCCAAGGTTTTTAGCCGGTTGAGTTTCCAGGCTGGCAAGCCCTCTTCATCGAGAGTGAAGGTGATACGGCGTTCTATCATAAGTCGTTTAGGCGATTAATCATCAATAAGTAGGTGTTTGATTACAGCTCTTTGCAGCGGTTGATCACCCCAACCGGGTCGGTCAGCACCTCTTCAATAGTCACGCAGTGGATCTTGCTACCGGTAAATCGAGCACGGTGTTCGATTTCGATATCTGATGCAATCAGAACCACATCAGCCCGACCGATATCCTGAAAACTCAATTGGTTTTCGATCCCCATCGCCCCTTGAGTCTCGACCATCATCTGCACCCCCAACTGCTGGGCGGCTTTGGTCAACTCTGAAGCAGCCATGTAAGTATGGGCAATCCCGGTAGGGCAAGCGGTGACAGCAACTATTTTCATTGATATCTCTTCTCTTTATTATTCTCTGTTTTTCACAATACCCAAGAGACTTGAGCCTTTGCTTTGTACCGTTTTCATCGCTAATAATCTAGCAAGAGAGAGAAAATTGGTTCAAATTTCAAAACAGAACTTGATCTAGCCCACCAATCAACCTGCCTTTCAACCCGTCTTTCAAGCTATAACCCCTAGCCAGACCGCCTTGGTTACTGATAAAATCCGCCTCCAACAGAAATCCCAAATATCTAAAAGAGAGTGATTCCTATGGGACGCAGTTTCGAAGTCCGTAAAGCCTCTATGGCAAAAACACAGGGCGCAAAAATCAAAGTTTATTCAAAGTACGGTAAAGAAATTTACGTAAGTGCGAAAAACGGTGGTATTGATCCTGATAGCAACCTTTCCCTGAAACGCCTAATTGAAAAAGCGAAAAAAGATCAGGTTCCAAGCCATGTTATCGAGAAAGCGATCGACAAGGCGAAAGGTGGCGGCGGTGAAGATTTCGCAACTGCACGCTATGAAGGTTTCGGTCCTGGTAACACCATGGTGATCGTTGACTGTCTAACAGACAACAACAACCGTACGTTCATGGACGTTCGCCAAGCATTCGTTAAGAACGGCGCAAAAATCGGCTCTCCAGGTACCACTGCTCACATGTTCGAGCACCAGGCTGTATTCCAGTTCAAAGGTGACGACGAGGAAGCAGTACTTGAGAACCTAATGATGGAAGATGCTGATGTATCTGACATCGAGTGTGAAGACGGCGTAATCACTGTATTTGCTCCGCACACTGAGTTCTTCAAGGTGAAAAACGCACTGGCTGCGACCATGCCTGAAGTAACACTAGACGTTGAAGAAATTTCTTTCGTTCCTCAAACCATGACTGAAGTTGCTGGTGAAGACGTAGCGAAATTCGAGAAATTCCTTGATGCGCTAAACGATTGTGACGACGTTCAGAACGTTTACCACAACGCAGAAATCGCAGAATAAGTCATTATTCTCGAGAAAACAGCCGGCAATGCCGGCTGTTTTTTTATCCACGCTTTTTGCCGTCATCTATTAGAGCTTCAATCATATTAGAACTTCAACTGGCCATAGCGGTTAAAGGCAGAGCGGCTGGCAACCGTCAAGGTCGTGGTTACTGACATTGTGGCTGAGATAAATATCGCCACCATAATCACCAACTGGTATTTCACTGCCAGCAAAGGTTCAGTGCCACCAAGGATCTGACCTGTCATCATACCTGGCAAGCTGACGATGCCTAACGTCGTCATCGACGCTAGCTGTGGGGCCAAGGCGGCTTTCACCGCCGTGCGGATAAATGGCTGCTCCGGCTTAGGCGCCCCCATCGCCAAGTAAAACTGGTATTCGTCCTGCTTGTCTTTCAAGCTACTGTACCAACGCTCCAACGCCAATACATTCGCGGCCAAGCAGTTACCCAACAACATTCCAGCGACCGGAATCAGATATTGCGCCTGCCACCAAGGCTCAGCCTGGATCACACCTGCCAACAACAAAGGCAACACCACCAGCAGCGCAACGATATGGCCACTCAATACAGCCGGTAATACGGATTTTGGCGGTACGCCTGCACGGCGGCAGATACTGAACCCGGCCACAATCACCATCACAGACAACCACAAGGTGTTGAGCCAAGGGTTCTGGAAGGAAAACAGGGTTTGTAAGTAAATACCCACTATCGAAAGTTGAATTGTCATTCTGAGCACGGCTGACACCAAGGTCTTGCTCAGGCCAAATTCCCAACGGTGAAATAAACCTAGCGGAATGAGAAACAACAGATAAAAACCAGCCAGTGCCCAGTTGCTGATCACTAAAGTATCACTCATCGCTCCCTCCCATCACATGCTGTAGCTGTGCCGAGTTAACCCATACCGGATCGTGAGAAACCGAAATCACGGTAAGTGATTGCTTAGCAATTAGCTCAATCACCTTATTTCGGCTGGCAGGATCAAGTGCAGAGGTCGGCTCATCCATCAGCCAAAGAGTACGCTCCATCAGCAGTGCACGGGCAATCGCCAAGCGCTGCTTCTCCCCACCAGAGAGTTTGTGTGTTGGCTGCTCGAGTGAATGGGAAATCCCTAGGGATACCAATACCTGTAGGCACTTCTCATGTGTGGGCTCTGGAAGGTTAAGGGCTTTAAGGTGCCAAGGCAGTAGTAATGCCTTTAAGATTGTCTCACCGCCCATTACGGCTTGCTGTGGCAAATAGCAAAACTGCTGGCGCCACCAAGGCAGGTTCTGTTCTTTAATCTTGTTTTGTTGCCATTGAATGGTGCCTCCTGCAGGGGGAAGCAAACCGGCGATGACTTGCAGCAAGCTCGATTTACCACAACCTGATGGACCACTGATTGCCAAATGTTGCCCGGGCTGAAGGCTCACTGTCAGATGCGATGTCTGATCGGCTTCAAAGCCAGATCCTAGCCGCTCAGCGGTGAATATTTCTGTACGTTGATCTGTCATACACTACTCCAATCGTACAGATATTTTACGGTTCTATCCCTTATGACTCAAACCGTTGGTAATCATCAGAAACATTAGTTTCAGTAATAATATATCCAAGCTACTTCAAGATGCAGGTTCAGGGAGGGTATCAGCACCTTTAGGTAGCTTGGGTATACTACCGATTAACAGTCTGAAATAACCGTCAGTGAAGTGTAAATTCCGTCGGCGCTTATGCCTTCAAAGGCCATTTCATGGTATGGTTGCCGAAGCTAATAAAACAATATCCAAAATGGCGCGCAGCTGATTTTGCTGTGCTTTTTTCCTTTTGTCTTTCGCCTTCTTTGCAATCATTATGCGCCCAGAAAATAACAAACATGCTGCTAACAAGCAGCCCACGTCGCCAGAGATTCCAGGTGCGACAAAACCGGTTAAGTCCCCCCTGAAGAAGATCAGCAAATGGGTAGGACTTGGCCTGCTCACACCTGCTGCCATTATCACCGCAGCCCTTGCCGTAGGCATCAAGGTTGACCTCACCCCTTATCGAGACGATATCAACCAGTGGGTAACCACCAACCTAGATCGCGAGACCCGTATTGACGGGGAGATGGGCTTGGTGCTGTCATTCCGCCCCGAGGTACACCTTGAAGGGGTGCACATTGACAACATTGAAGCCTTCAACTGGCAGCCGATGCTGACCTCCGGCAAGATCAATGCAAAAGTCGCCGTGCTACCACTGCTTAAAGGCACGTTGGCTATTGACTATCTCGAGCTTGAAAATATCAACCTGCACCTCGCCAAGGCTCATGACGGGCAAGCGAACTGGTTACTAGGCCCTCAAGCTAAACCCGCTAGCCCAGGTGACGATTCCGTTAATGAAACCGCCGATAATGAAACCGATAGTGAAAACGCCTCTGACGAAAAGACCGCAGATGGAAACTCATCGCTGCAGTTAGCACTTACCGACCAAATCAGAGCCAGCAACCTCTCGGTTGTCTTCGAAGATCAGAGCCAAGGACAGTATTTCGACTGGTACCTTGATTCACTTAACCTCAGCCAACCCAATGAACAATGGGAATTTATAGCTAAAGGGGCAATGATCGGCCAACCCTATGATATCCAGCTAACGGGCGATCTGGAGCAGCTCGTCAACCAGCAAACCGGTAAGGTTATAGCCAAAGGCTCATTCGCCGGTGCCGAGTTGAATATCGAGGCCGATTCGTCTGATTTCGTCAACGCTGATATCAAGCTGCAATGGCAGGATACTGGCCCGATTGAAGCCTTGTTCGGTTTAGATGTTAAACACGTGGCACCATTGACAGTTTCAACCCACGTCAGCGCGGCCGCCAACACTATCAAGGTCAGCGATCTTGTCATTGATAGTCCAATCACCCATGGTAAGGGCTACCTGGATATCGAGCTTGGCGATCACAATGTGATAGACGGCGAGCTGAATATCCCTTTGATTGACCTGCGCCCATGGTTGCAGCCGGAGCCGCAGCCTATGATGCGCGCCTTTGCCGCTCCACCTCAGCAGTCACCACTGCAACGTGCACTTGAGCAATGGCTGGAAAAAACCACCACCCGCGTCGATCTCTCCATTAATGAGATCAAAGGGCTGGGTACCCCGGTTGAAAACCTGTCCCTGTCAGTCGATGGCAAAGCCGGCGTGCTATCGGCTCCGATGACAGCCGATATTGCCGAGGTGCCTTTCCGAGGCCAAGCGTCGCTCGATGCCACAGGCTGGGTATCTAACCTGGATATCCGACTGGGTGCGGAACAATCCCCATTGGGCGAAATGGCACGCTGGCTAACCGGTATACCCTACTCCCGTGGCCACCTTGACCGCGCTGAGCTAGCTGTCACCACCAACGGCACCAAACTGAGCGAATGGCTGGAGCGTGCCGAGCTCTCCCTTGCTATCGACAATGCCTTGGTCGAATGGGGTAGCGAAGCCAGCTTCAGTATTGACCAAGCTAGGCTCAACGCCGGTATCAGCCGTCCGTTCCAGTCAGATATCCAAGGCCAACTAATGGGTATTCCGGCCCACGTCCAAGCCGAAGCCGGGACCCTGCAAGATATCATGATGGGCCGTGACTGGCCGACAACACTAACCTTCGATTCACCGGCGATCTCTGTCGAAGCCAAAGGCTTGCTCAAACATACTCGCTGGGAAGAAGGCAGCTGGTTTGATCTCAAGGTCAACAGCAAGGATGCCAGCCTACTTAACCCTTGGCTGGGCACCCAAACCAACATCTCCGGTACCATCAATATTGACGGTAAACTCAGCTACCAAAATGGCTGGATAGATCTTGCCATGCCAGATCTTGCCCTGCTGGAAAGCTACGGCGATGTCACTCTACGTTGGCAGCCTGATCAAGTTCGCCCATTCCTAGTGATGGATGCCCAGTTCTCGCAGTTGGATTTCACCCAGTTCGGCCAGTTCATTAATGATGAAGAGCTGCCACAGGTGGAGCAGACAGTCCCGACCCAAGGGGTCAATCTGGATGTACCGCTGCTGGGCAGTGAGTTGGTCATTGCAGATGCTGATCTGACCTTCCGTGCAGACAAACTAAAATGGGCTGACCAGCAGCTAGACAAATTGTCTTTCAACGGCAAAGTCCGCAACGGCCAAATGAGCAAAGCACCGATCAGTGCAAGCTTTGCCGGTAGTGTCTATGAAGGTGACCTGAGCTTGGGTGTCAATGCAGCCAATATCGAAGCCAACCTCAACCTTGCAGTAAACCAGCCGGATATCGGAGCTATTCTGAGCCAATTCGATGTGACCGATGATTTTGATATGCGCTTGGACCGAGCCAAGCTAGCCGTGTCTCTATCGGGCCGCACTATCTTGGAGCTGATGGAACACACAGAAGTCGATGCGGCTCTGATTGGCGGCCAGGCCAATATTGCTGACAGCTACACCGGCAAAGCACTGGCGGTTAAATTGGATCAAGGCCGTTTCGTAACAGGCCCTGACACATCAACCCGCTTAACTATCAATGGTATGGCTGCAGGCAAAGCAGCCTCTTTCAAACTGTCATCGTTATCTCTCAAAGAAGCCAATGACGGTCGCTCGACGCTACCGGTCACATTGGCAGCCAATCTGGGTGACATGCGTTTCAATGCCAGCTCTAACCTGACTCTGCCGATTGACCCGCAAGCACTCAACCTCAGCTTCGAGGCATTTACGCCAAACCTCGACCGACTCGAAGCCTTCAGTGATATTGATTTGCCGCCTTACGGCCCTATCACACTGGCAGCCAGCCTGTCGATGGATGCCAAGGGCTATCACCTCAATGATATGAAGGTACAGGTCAACGACAGCCAGCTAACTGGCAAGGGAGCATGGTTACCTCCGCTCAAAGCGGATCAACGTCCTCGCCTTGAACTGGCATTCCGAGCGCCATTTATCCAGCTTGACGATTTCAAGGTTGGCGACTGGCAGGCTTGGGAGACAGAAAGCACTGAGCAAACAGCTGGCAACGAGCAACCAACTGACGAGACGGCGAATACTGACGATCTTCAGAACACTGCTTTGATCAGCACCGACGGTCTAGACATGCTCAACGCCAACTTCGCGTTGGATGTCGATGAAGTTCGCTCTGGCAAAGACTGGTTAGGAGCAGGCCAATTGCACTGGGCGCTGGAAAACGGCGTATTCACCCTCAAGCCAATGACAGTCCAGCTACCGGGCGGCAACATCGAGCTAGCCAGTGAAATCAAGGCCAAGGACGATATGTTCGACATCCAGCTCACGGGTAACGTCAAAAACTTCGATTACGGGATACTGGCCCGCCGCTTAGCTCCGGAAAGTGGAATGCACGGCAATATTTCTACCCAGTTCAACCTGACTAGCTTAGCCAATTCGCCTGATACCTTGATGAACAACGCCAACGGCTTTATTGGTTTTGCTGCTTGGCCGCAGGAGTTTGAGTCAGACTTGATCGACCTTTGGGCTGTCAGCCTCACCGACGCGATCATTCCAAACTTTACCAACAATGATCCGTCTATGCTCAACTGTGTCGCTGCCGGTTTGGATATCCGCCAAGGGACGATGAGCCAACGTGACTTGCTGCTTGATACTTCCCGTATCCAGGTCAATGGCCAGTTCGATGCCAGCTATGCCAACCGCGACTTTGCCCTGTACCTAAGGCCACAGTCTAAGCGGGCGCAGATCTTCAGCTTGCAAACGCCGGTTGAAGTCTATGGCAAATTCGAAGACTTTGACTTCTCGGTACCACTGTCTGCGATTCTGGAAACCTCGGTACGGTTCACCACCAGCCCAGTTGTTTCCCCACTGCGTTGGCTGGTTGAAAAGCCGATCGCCCAAGATGGCAGCCAGCAATGTGAACTGATTTGGCAAGGCCAGAGTTAGAGAAAGGGCTATGGGCTATGGGCTATGGGCTATGGGCTATGGGCTATGGGCTATGTAGCCTAGTGGATTAAAAAAGCCGCCAGCATAAGTGCTCATGCTGGCGGCTTTTCTTTTGCTTAATCGCCTGAATTAATCACCCTGGCGATAGCGCTGTTCGACCTCGTCCTGGGCTTCAAACTCATCAAACTCAATCGGCGTCACTTCGTCCGAGCTGAACTTTAGCACCGCAGGCGCCGAGTAATTTGGCACATTGTCGTAGTTGAACACCGAATAGTATTTGGCCAGGTTGGCATTGCCGAACTTGTCAAAGGTGTAGCCGTCTTTACCGGCATACAACTTGACGCCATCAAACGGTGAACGCGGTGGATGGAAGCTGTTACGCACTACGTAAGTCCCCACCCAGTCGCTATCATCGGGGTTATCCCATGTAAGTTTGACCATGCCGCCTTCAAGGCTGGCTTGGAAGTTCTCTGGCACCTCAAGCGGCTGCTTGCGGCGTTCAATATACTCAACCACCAGCTGGGTCGACATGGTGCCGTCATTGGAGTCCGTTTTCCACTCAACGACCGCATCTTGCTGCCTGGAGGCCGAGGTCGCTTTGATCACCAGCTTCACCGCCCGGTTCTGGTCGTAGCAGTCCTCAAGGTATTGACGGGCTGAACTGTCGAACATAAACGTCTGGCGAGCGGTTTTGGCCAGCCCTTCGCTACTGACTTCATAACCAATAAACTCTATTGGCTCACTGGTCGTCAGCAGCTCAAAGTCCGGCTCTTCCACATCGACCATTTCGACCAAGAAGCGCATTGGCTGGTTGATCCCCGTCAGCGATGCACTTTCCAGTACAAAATAGGCGTCGGTGAACACCACATCACTTTGCTCAGACATCCTCGGCAAGGTGAAGTCCACCACCCCGAATATCCGCTCACCGTTGGCATCGTAGCCGCTTTGCAGCTTGGCAGCCTCGACAGCACCGGCTTTCACTGTATGGCAAGCGCTGGCTCCCACCGACAATTGGTACGGCTTGCGGTGGTAGATCAAATCCAAGCTCGGACGATAATGGATGCCACCGCCGAAACGACCATAGCCAATATCGAACTGCATCATCTGCGAGTCATTGCCCATCGGCAAACTCACCGGGCCTTGTAGCCTAAGCAACAAACGTCCTTTCTCAAGCTGCTGCTCAATCAGTTCTTTTTCCATTGCACTGAAATGCCAGCTTTTCCAAATACCCTGGGTCAGCTGATCCGAGTCAATGGCATCACCCAGCGTCTGGATAGGCGCTGCGTTGTGGATTTGCTCGAAGTCGGTAATGTCGCTGATGTCGTCTGGGTCGAGGATCGACACCGACCACTCACCGTAATTTTCGATTTTCGCCCCGACCCGGTTCATCGGATAAAGCGAAAACAGCGCATCTTTGATCTTGGCATCTGCCGGTAACCGGCTCATGTCGTAATCAATCACCCCGTAGCAAACCCCTTTGGTTTTATTCACCCCGATAAACAGCGAATTATGGCCAAAGTGTTCAGCATTGTTGGCGCGGGTCAGCTCCCCGACATAACCGATTTTTTCCGGGCTGGGGAACAAGGTAAACGAGAACTCATCACGCTCCAGCAAGGTTTTGATCTTCAGCTCTGGGGCAAACGGCGATTTGATCCGCGTTACCCGATTCACTTTGCGCAGGTTATAAAAATAACGGCGGCCAGATTTGAGCTGCTTGTCGGTATAGCGGAGCTGCGAGGTGATGGCGATCAGGTTATCCCGGGTACAAGCCGCTTTCGGCGTTTCACTGCGGTAGATCTGGTAATAACAGCCTTCATCTTCAGCGCCCGCCTCCCAAACCAATTCAACCGTATTGGCAGTGATCTCCTTGGTCGAGAAACTCTCCGGACGGCTTGGCGCAAGCTTCGAATAATCAATAGTGGTACGCAGGGCATAGAGCAGCGCTGGAATGTTTTCATCGACACTCTGGGACATATTGATCAGGTAATCCGGTATGTTTCGGCTCCCTACCTCAACCACAGTCGATAAAATCCCCCTGTCATAGTAATACTCACGCCCACTACCGTGGATCAGGTTCGCCGGCGGCTTGCCACGGTGAATACCATACTGGCGATTGGTGACCTTGTAGATTTCCCGCGCCATGTTGGCACAGAGAATATTGAGATCAGTACCCTCGATTTCAGCCTCATGGTTGAACTTGTGGGCAGGGAAAAACACATTGCCCTGCGAGTGGTAATCCAACGCGACACAGATATTGTCACGGTTTTCGACAAACTGTTTGATCGCCTGGGTTTCCGGTTCTGAAAAAGGCCCCGGACCACCGTATATATTCGAGCTGGTCTGAATCGACTGGCGGAAGTTGATCCCGAAGTTACGGTTGAGATCGACCCCAAACGTGCCGTCACCATTATCGCGGCGGTTTTTACGCCAGAATGAGAAGTGCTTACGAGAGTACTCAAAGCCATCAGGGTTGAGGCAAGGCACCATATATAAAGTGTTGCGGGTCAACGCCTCCACCACATCCGGATTTGACGGGTAATTATCCAGTAAGTACTGGACGAAGCTCACCGCCAGCTCAATACCAATCCACTCCCTGGCATGAATGGTACCGGTATAGAGCAATGCCGGTTTTAGATCCGCATACGCCACATCCTGCGACATAGTGACCATCATGATGGGCCGCCCTTCATGGGTATCGCCAATACTTTGCAAGCGGATCAAGTCCGGGTATTTCGCCATCGCCTCTTCCAGGAAGTCCATCATGTCCTGGTAAGAGATATATTGTTTCTTCATTCAACCGCCTCTTCATAGCGATACTGGTATTCGGCACAATACTCACACCATGCATCCATGATTATGGCTAACTTCTTGTGTTTGAGGTTTCGGAACTGCAGCAGAATTTCGGGTTGGTGATTGAGCACCCTAAGTGTCTCGGCAGCGCCTAACGTAGAGACGATATCGCCCGCCAACGTTTTGCCAACGCACTTCACTTGCAGGAAAAACGCCAGCAGTTCTTCTTCACTCAGCGATTTGCTATCAGCAGCATTGCTTTGTTCCGGGGCAATCATCACCTCTTGCAGCTGCTCGATACCGGTATCAAACTCCTGCTCGATGTGTGGGTTTAGGCTTGGGCTGGCTTTCTCAAATGGGCTGTCATCTGCTGCAATCACTTTGTACGGTGTATTGCCCTGGAAATTCCAGGCTTCACTCGGCCACTCTTCCTCGCGCTGGTAGCTCGTCTCAAGCAGGCGGTAACGGTCATCGGCGGGTGCATATTCGCCAGTATCAGTCGAGTAATCTGCCTGGCCAAAGGTGATATAGCGCATGGTACGAAGCAGCGAAGAATCGATCTTGCCTATTTCTTCCCAATTGCGGTGGGCAAAATACGGTTTGCGGAAGTCTTGCGGCGCTAACAGCCATATCAAGTACTGGCCAATCCAGTCACGGATATACGGGAAGGCGGCAAAAGCGGTGGCACACTCCAAGATGGTGTAGTCATCGTCCATGCTCACCGCAATATCACAGGCCCAATATTCGGCATTGGCCGCCTTGGAAGCTTTAACCGCCAACTCAAGCACGCCATCAGGTACCGCCTGGTAATCCATGCTGCCGCCCTGGCTGGTGTTGGTCAGCCACTCACCTTCCGGCGGTCGGCGCCAGAAAGCACAGACAGGCTGGTGCCCCACGAGCATTACCCGAATATCTGCCTTCATCGGGACAAAGTCTTGGATATAGGCTGGGTAATAACGTTTTTCCGAAAACAGGCGCAGCGCCTCCTCGGCATTATCGACCTTATGAACAAAGTAGCCACCGTAATTGGACGGGCCGTATGAACGCTTAACGATTTTCGGGTAATCCGTACTGGTCAAAAAGGCCAATGCTTCTTCAACTTCGTAGAAAATACGGGTGCGCGGGATCGGCAAATCATATTTCTCACAAAAATGAGTCACATTTTCTTTCGATTTGTTGCTGAACTGGCTATCGAGGGAAGGCAAGAAGCGGACACCTGGCAACTCACGGGCTATCTCACGGAACGTCTCGTAGGCGGTCGCCGGAATGTTGCCGATCAGCACATCAATTTTCTTGCGTTTGACCTCAGCCACGAAACGGTCTTTGTCATTACCCCAATGATAAGTGACCTGTTCGATTTTATCCCGCCAGCCCTTGAAATTAGAGCGGTTAAAGAAGCGCAGTACATGGTCTAGGTACAACAGGCCGATTTTTGGACGAGTGTGGTTCTGGGTGTTCATACTGCAGCTTCCTCGGTAAGCAGGTTAGGTTTGATTAGCGCTTCAGAAAGAGAAGGAATGAAGCCTTTGGCAGGCTGTTTAGCGTCTTTGGTAACGGTGCGGTCAATTAGATCCACCAAGTAATCAATCTTGGTGTCATTGAAATCAAGCCCGAACAACTCTTGATCCGGGGTGGCAAACGCAGGGATACCGTTAACTTCAATCACCACATAACGCTGGTGTTCAACGTCATAGATAATATCCACCCCTGCGACTTCCAGGCCGGTCACCTTCGCCGCCTTCAATGCCAGTTCGATAACTTCAGGAACAGGCTCGCGTTTAATCACACTGCCGCCGCTGGTGACATTGGTTTTCCAGCTTCCTGGTGCGGCTTTGCGGCCGTAGCATGCGACAAATTTGTTGTCGACAATATCGATACGGTAATCAGAAAAGTCATTCTCGATGACCCGCTCGATATAAAACTGCGGTGCATGTTGTTGGTTGATAAATGGCGTCAACAAGTCCAGATCCCGCTCACTTTCCAACTTGATAATACCGTTGCCACCCCAGCCATCGACCGGCTTACAGATTGCCTTGCCGCCCCAGAACTGCATGTGGGCACGCACCTGCTCCAAGTTATGCTTATTGCAGATCATATAGTCGGTAGTTGTAATGCCGTTGGTCTTCAACACATGAGCAGTGCGGAATTTATCTTCCGTCAACGCAAAGGATTCATAGTTGTTGATCATCGGCATCATTGAGTTGAGTACCTGGTACAGGTACACCTGATAGGGCGTCTGCTGGCCCGCGTTATAAGAGAAAAACAGGTCGAGTTCGTTCAGTTGTTGCCCATTGCATACAATATTGCCGTCAAATGCCGTCGCATACGCCAAGTTCAGCCCAGTTAAAGCATCAATTTCTCGCTCTCGTAACTTGGTGACGATTTTTTGTTCTATTTCTTTGCCTCCACAGTTCTCATACATCCATAAACCGACCCGATGCCTTGCCATGTGTCACTCCTTTTGTGAGCAGTTCAAAAAAATGCCGATATGGCATTGTGTGTAAAACCTTTAGGGTATTAACATAGTTTGACATCATAATGTTGCATATATGTGGTAACAGTGAGCTATGTGGAACTTTCATTCAAACAGCGCAGAAAAAACACTAAAGCTGTGCAAGGAATCAAATTATGGCAACTATCGATTTCACTGATTTAAAAACAATTGTCGAAATAAACAGCTGGACAGGTAACAAAGAAGGTGTAGATTTGAGTGGTCAGACCATGAAAAAATGGTTTAAACCACTAGGATTCAATGTTGAGGTTTTTCATCGGGAAAGTGTTGGAAATCATTTACTGTTTACGTCGCTGCAGCATAAAAACGCCCCCAAACTGTTACTGCTTGGTCACCTGGACACGGTATTCCCTCCGGGCATTTTCGAGAGTTTCAGTGAAGATGAAGACTGGGTCTATGGCCCAGGCACCTGTGATATGAAAGGCGGCAATTTTGTGGCCTTGAGTGCGCTACGAAACCTTCACCAGAAATATGGACAAATCTGGAATATCGATGTCCTGCTAGTCAGCGATGAAGAGACAGGCAGCGACGACAGTAAGTTTGTCACCCGCCAGATAGCCCACCAATATGCCGCCTGCCTCGATTTCGAAGCCGCGGGTTCTGATCATGAAGTAGTTGTCGGCCGCAAGGGGGTAGCCACCTACAAAATAGTACTCAAAGGTGTTGCTGCCCATGCTGGCAATAACTACCACCTTGGCAAAAATGCCAACCTTGCTGCCGCCAAGTTGCTGATTGCTTTAGATGAATTAACAGACATTTCGCAAGGAACAACGGTCAACGTTGGAAAAATTAAAGGTGGGATCAGTACCAATACCATTTCGCCCAACGCTGAATTAATGGTTGAAGCACGCTTTACCCAGCCAGATGAACAACAAAGAGTGCTAGGTGTCATCCCTGAATTGATCCACCAGCATGGTATCGAAGGGGTTACGGCAAGCATTGAAGGCGGATTGCAGCGAGATGTCATGACCCCTACCCCAGAGCAGCAAGCCTTGCTCGATACGATCGCGTCTATTTTGGGCTATGAACTAAAAACAGAACAGCGCGGCGGTGTCAGTGACGCCAATATTATGGCGGGGGCTGGCATCCCGACTCTCGATGGATTTGGCCCTTTTGGCGATGGCGATCATACCGAGCACGAGCGCGCCTCCAAGGCCAGTTTTGAGCGGCGGATAAAAGAGGTCACCGCCATCCTAGAACATTACAGCTTGGCAGAGTAATATGATTATCCATGGGCAATTGCACCCTCTGGAATTGCCCTTTTATCTTCAAGGTTTCCCAAAAAAAGAAAAATATCTTAACTGTAATGAAAAATAAGTTATCAGTTTATTACTTGAAAAAAGATAAAAGAGATAAATAATTCCTAAACACATGAAGAGTTTATTTTCCACTAATAGTGGCTCTGTATGACTCTAAGTGATTAATCTCCTTGATAAGAAAAACCCTCAAGATTGTGCTTTTACATTTTCCTCAAGAAAAACCCCTCTCGATGATAGGAAAAAGGAGTGAAACTTGATTGTACATCAGTAAGATAACGCAGCCTTTTTAAAAACCACTTCCCTTTGTCAGAACAACTATTCAGTAGAAACATGAAGTTTGAATGATATTCATCGATCGCCAAATGCCGCCGAAACCGACAAGTAATTGTATTTCTGCAAACAAAAGAATGTGTTAATTGTATCTCAAAATAAAATAGCTCATAATACTGCGCCTTATATACAAGCATAATAATAGACAGCTACAGGGTTTGAGTGATGGAACAAAAAATTTTGGTGGTCGAGGATAGCCGCCCATTCCGTCGAGTCATTGAAAGTGAACTAAGACAAGCAGGCTACACCCCGGTTATTGCCAACTCCATCGCTGAAGCAGAAGCTGTGCTAGACAACAGCACCGATTTCCTGTGCGCCATTCTCGACTATTGTTTGCCTGACGGTCAGGACGGTGAGATCATCGATGTTTGTTTATCAGTTGGGATAAAAGTCATTGTTTTGACGGCACTAATGGACGAAATGACCCGTGAAAAAGTGCTGGCAAAAACAGTCATCGACTACATCCCAAAAGACAGCCCGACCTGTATTTCCAGCATTATTCCTATCTTGCAGCGCCTAGAACGTAACCATGACCATACAGCCCTGGTGGTTGATGACTCTGTCACAGCGCGCAAATACATCCGCAGCCTGCTAGAGCGGCAATACCTCACAGTGCTGGAGGCTAAAAACGGTGAGCAAGCGCTGGAGATAATCAACAAAAATCAGTCGATTTCTCTGGTGATCACCGACTATTCAATGCCGGAGCGCGATGGCGTCAGCTTGATCAAAGAGCTCAGGAAACGCTTCCGGCTGGGTCAACTTGCTATCATTGGTCTGTCGGCCAGTGAAGAGCCTGCACTTACTGCAAAATTCCTCAAAGCGGGTGCCAACGATTTTCTCAAGAAACCCTTTAACCAGGAAGAATTCTACTGTCGACTGCACAGCACCCTGAATATCCTCGACTCTGAGCGCAATCTATATCTATTAGCCAACCGTGACTACCTCACTCAATCATGGAACCGCCGTTACTTCTTCAATCACCAACTGGTGAAGAAAAACAACGGACCACGTTGCCTTGCCCTGCTGGATATCGATAACTTCAAACATCTCAACGATAACTATGGCCACCATATCGGAGACATGGTTCTGATTGAGTTAGCGAACACCTTGCAGGTGTACTTCCCTGATGCTTTGGTTGCTCGTTTTGGTGGTGAAGAGTTCTGTATTCTGTTCGGCAATTCTCCAGAAATTTTCGTCCAGAGGTTGAATCGGATGATTGAGGAAATAGCCGAATCCGAGTTAACGATCCTCGGTAATACCATCAAATACACCATCAGTATGGGTATGACCCATGCAGAGAGCGATATTCACAGCTTGATCCGACGCGCTGATAACTGCTTGTACCAGGCCAAAGAAGAAGGGCGCAACTGCCTTGTCGTGGAGTGACTTGGGGAGTAATGCGCCCGATTTTAAAGCAGACTTAAAGGACGGTTACCAGCGGCTCTTTAATGCCAGTCCAATCAACTTGAGCCGTTAATACCCGGCCAGGGCCGTTGGCGCTTTCGGCACTGGTTACGACTAGCTGATCCCCTTTCTCACCACCGAGTGCAACCATGGTTGGGTTATCCGCAGGGACAGGGATCACGTGGGTAACAACACCATCAGTACCGATGCGCACAACTGACTTACCGCTGTACATCGCTACCCAGTAAGCGCCTTCACTATCGACGCTGGCTCCATCAGGGCGGCCGTCAAAATCAGTCAAGTCACAAAATACTGTGCTTTCACCATACTCGCCGGTTTCAGGGTTATAGTCAGCACGGTAAACCAAACTCGTCCCTGTATCTGCCCAATACAAAATCTTGCCGCAAGGGGAGAATGCCAAGCCGTTACAAGTCCAGGCAAACATCGGCATTTTTTCGAGCTTGCCACCTGCCATCAACTGATGGAACTGACCCTGATCGCCTTCTTTAGCACCATTTCGGGTACCAGCCATGAAGCGCCCCCCCGGTGCCGCTCGGCCATCGTTGAAGCGCATTCTCGGGTGCGTTTTTACCAGAGGGGCAATTTGCTGGCGTTCCGCTTCCCAGCTTTCCAACAGGTACACGCCAGATTTAGTCCCTAGAACGAAGCCACTTTCACCCCACATTGCCGCACAGCCTAACATGTCATTCCACTGGCGTGACTCGGCTTTGCCATCTTTCAAGCGCCATAGCTCACCGGCAGGGATATTCACCCAGCACCATGCTTTCTGGCGCCAGTCCCAACGTGGACACTCAGCAAGGTCAAAGCCTTGCTCGACCAAAGGGGAAAATTCGAGGTTGAGTTGCTGACTTTCTTTCATTGTTCTTCCTGTTTTAAATTTCTCTACTCAGTCTAGACGCATTGCCATCTTGAAATAAGGCACCTCGCCTTTGTAAAAGCGTTCGCCTTCCTGCGCCATACCGAATCGATGATAAAACCCACCAGCCGATTCCCGGGCATCACACCAAAAATAGCCGACACCTTTATTCTTAAGATCCGCCAATATATGCTCGATCACCGCCGATCCTATTCCTCGGCCTTGGTATGCTGGTAATGTTGCAAACTTGCGCAGCCTAGCCTGCTCACCCATGATAAATACCGAGGCGACACAGGCCAGCACTTCGCCCTCATAAACACCGAAATGCAGCCCATCAGCATCATCAGGTACCCGGCAAAACTCAATGCTTTCATTAGGCCAAAGGACTTGATGCCGAACGGGCAATGTTAACTCGGCTGAAATTTCCGTAATTCTCACACTTTCCTGCCTGTTTTAAAAATCAGAGCCTTATTTCATCCCCTACCACCTAACTCGTCTCTCATCCGCTATCAAGGCAGTGTTCAAAAGCAGAATTAGGCAAGATTGAAATAGAAATAAGACTTAACCTCTTAGTTGCACAAATGTACAATCAATAACCATAATGTGTATGCCCTTGCACATTCCTTTTTCCTGTCGGGATATCGCTCCGGTTTCACATATCACTGTGCCGACTATGCTGCGCACCCAATTTTCGTGATCCCCCGAGCGTTAGCCTTCGATAGAGCTATTTTGCCAAACACATCCGCCAGACTGGAACCATCATTTTATGTACAAACGTTTCGAAAAGCTCGCACAGGCTTTCCCGCCTCATGAGCCAGAGCAGCCACCCAAAGGGCTGTTCGCCTTCTGCCGCCACTATACTCGCGGCTTTGAGTTACCCCTGCTTGTTATGTCGGTACTCAGCGCACTGATTGCTATCGTAGAGGTATCACTGTTCGGTTTCATGGGCCAGCTGGTCGACTGGCTTGCCGAGCACAACCCGGATACCTTCTGGGTAGAAGAAGGCGGCAAGCTGCTGGGCATGGGGTTACTGGTAGTGCTCGTCGTTCCTATCCTGATCACTCTGCACTCACTGGTTGTTCACCAGACCTTGCTGGGCAACTACCCGATGTCAATTCGCTGGCTGGCACACCGCTACCTACTGCGCCAGAGTGTTTCCTTCTACCAGGATGAATTCGCCGGCCGTATTGCCACCAAGGTGATGCAAACCTCCCTGGCTGTCCGGGAAACCGTCATGAAGTTGCTTGATGTCCTGGTTTATATCACTGTCTACTTTACCTCAATGGTGGTGATGATCGGCCAGTCTGATGCCCGCTTGATGATCCCGATGCTGCTGTGGCTAGCGGCGTATGTCGGTATCCAGCTGTACTTTGTCCCTAAATTGAAAGCTGTTGCGACCGAGCAGGCCGATGCCCGCTCAATGATGACCGGGCGTATTGTCGACAGCTACACCAATATCTCGACAGTAAAACTGTTCTCGCATACCAACCGCGAAACTGAGTATGCCGAGCAGGGCATGAGCGGCTTTATGGACACCGTGTACCGCCAGATGCGCTTTGTCACTGGCTTTAACATCTCGGTAGAAGCTATCAACTACCTGCTGGTTTTTGTCATTGCCGGGATGTCTATCTGGTTGTGGTCGAGCGCTGCTATCTCCATCGGTGCCATTGCGATTGCAGTCAGCTTGGCCCTTCGGATCAACGGCATGTCAAAATGGATCATGTGGGAAGTCGGCGGCCTGTTTGAAAACATCGGTACCGTGGTTGATGGTATGAAAACCCTATCCAAGCCTGTTGCCATTGAAGACAAGCCGAATGCACCAGATTTGGATGTTTCCAAAGGCGGTATTGAATTTAACGATGTCAGCTTCCACTACGGTGAAGGGAAAGGGGTGATTGAAAAGCTCAACCTTAATATCAAACCGGGTGAGAAGATTGGCCTGATTGGCCGCTCCGGTGCGGGCAAGTCGACCTTGGTTAATCTATTGATGCGCTTCCACGATGTCGAATCTGGCGCCATCAAGATTGATGGTCAGACTATCTCCGAGGTGACTCAGGACTCACTGCGCGGCCAGATCGGCATGGTGACTCAAGACACATCGCTACTTCACCGCTCCATCAGGGAAAACATCCTCTACGGCCGCCCGGACGCGACGGAAGAAGAGTTACTCACTGCCACTAAGCAAGCCCACGCCCATGAGTTCATCGAAACCCTGAGCGATCCCCATGGCAATGTCGGCTACGATGCCCAGGTCGGCGAGCGCGGCGTGAAACTATCCGGAGGCCAGCGCCAGCGTATTGCGATCTCCCGCGTGCTGCTAAAAGATGCGCCAATATTGATCCTGGATGAAGCGACTTCGGCGCTGGACTCTGAGGTAGAGGCCGCTATCCAAGAAAGTCTTTACCAATTGATGGAAGGCAAAACGGTTATCGCCATTGCCCACCGCCTATCGACAATCGCAGCCATGGATCGCCTGATTGTGCTCGACCAGGGTGAAGTCGTCGAACAAGGCACCCACCAAGAGCTGCTGGATCACAATGGTATTTACGCCCAACTGTGGGAGCACCAGACCGGTGGATTCATCGCCGAAGAAGTGGAGCTGAAACAAGCCTAGCAACACCCGCAGCCCAGCTGAAGCTGGGCTTTCCCCCCACAGCATTACGACAAAAAAAGCCTATCCATAAACATTTTTTATTGCGCTTTTTGTTTCTTAAGCCTTTCTTAAGTTTTCCCCTCTAATTTGAACACAACGGAAAACGTTTTTGGGGAAACAACAATGCTGTCAACCTTTCAACTCAAACTCATCGGTTGCCACCATCCTTTGCGCCAGGATGTCGAGCAGCATATTACCGAGCGCTACAGGCTGGCATTCAATGCCAACGTCACCGACTTCATGCCGCTGCTGCTTGCTGTTTTCAATGCACAGCAACAACTCAAATCAGCATGCGGTATTCGTGTTGCCAGTACCGAAGCCTTGTTTCTGGAAAATTACCTTTCTGCTCCTGCGGAAAAGTTAATAATGGATACCTATCATCAGGCTGTTGAGCGCAAAAACCTCATTGAAATAGGCCAGCTAGCCTCATTCTCCCAAGGCTCGGCTCCCATGCACTTTCTATTGTTAACCCAATACCTTATCGAGCAAGGGTACGAATGGTGTATTTTCACCGCAACAGATCCCCTCTATGCAATGATGCGGCGTCTCGGCCTTGCCCCCATGCCGCTCATCGAAGCACGAGCCGAACATATCACCAATGCCCCGAAAATATGGGGGAGCTATTACCAGCACCACCCAAGGGTCTGCTGCGGCTATCTTCCCAGTGCCTACCAACAGCTACTCGGGCGTATGGATAGATTAACTACACAGGTTTCGGCCAGATAACAACATCACGGCCAGCCAGCCAATTATTGCCTGCAATCTTAGCTGGTACGCCTCCTGGAGTGAGCCTATGTCACAAAATACTAAGAACCGATTGCCGTCCAAGGTTCTCGCTGCTATTTCCAACTACGCTACAACCCGACCATCGGCAATTGCACTTCAAGGATGCGCAGTCAGCCGTACAAGCTCCCCCCAGCTAAAGCTGACTTACCTGCAGCTCTGGCAGTCCATCCAGTGCCTACAGCAGACGTTCGAGACGCACAATGCCGGGCAGATCGCCCTGCGGCTAGAAAACAGCCTAGCTTGGGCGATCGCTGATCTCGCCGCGGTCGCGGCACAAAAAGTTGTTGTTCCCGTCCCGGCTTTTTTTCACCCCGACCAAGTCAGGCATTTACTGCAAGAGGCGGATGTCACGCTATTGCTGGGCGACTGGCCCGAACCGCTACTCAACAGCTTGCCAGACGCATACAGCGAACCGCTTGCGTTGTCGCTTCTCCCCGAACTCAAGGAGCCTCTTATCCTACGAAGCCGGGTAGCAAGCTCCCTGCAGGCTGGCAACTCGCCCAAGGATCTCCCTACAGGAACCCGTAAAATCACTTTTACCTCTGGCTCTACCGGGCAGCCCAAAGGGGTCTGTTTGGGTCAAAATCTGCTCGACAACGTGAGCGATTCACTGGCAACGCAGTTACAGGGGAAACACACCCCCACCCGTCATCTGGTGATCTTGCCGTTGACCACACTCCTAGAAAATATCACGGGTTTGTATGTACCGCTTCTGCTGGGGATCACATCGATCATCCTGCCAGGCAAACACGTCGGTTTGACAGGATCGGCCCAGTTTGATGCTAACCAATTTGCCGCTGCCATTGCCCGGTTCCGCCCCGAGAGTCTGGTGCTGACCCCGGCCCTGCTCCATGCCCTATGCCATCTCTGCCGGCAGCAGCCTGCGCTGGCCGAACCACTCAAGTTTGTCGCTGTCGGCGGTGCCAAAGTTGCCCGCCCCTTGCTCGAACATGCCCGGCATTTAGGTATTCCTGTCTTCGAAGGCTACGGGCTCTCCGAATGTGGCTCGGTGATCAGCCTAAATACACCGGAAAATTACCAACCCGGCAGTGTCGGAAAGCCCCTTCCCCACTGCTCTGTCCGGATAAGTGGTGGAGGGGAAATCATCGTCTGCGGCCCCTCTATGCTCGGCTATACCCAGGACCACCTTTTCGAGCCGCTTGATGAAATCCGCACCGGGGACTTAGGTTACCTTGACGCACAGGGTTTCCTTCACATCACCGGCCGCCGCAAAAATGTTCTGATCACCCGGTTCGGCAGGAATGTTTCCCCCGAATGGATTGAAGCCGAAGCGCATATCCATCCGGCATTGCAACAATGCGTCATCATGGGCGATGGCTGCGACAAACTCGCCGCTATCGTCGGCCTAACCGATTGCACCGATACCACCACACAGATTACGGCTATCGAAGATGCGATTAGCCAATTAAACGCAGGGCTTCCCGATTATGCCCGTATCGGCGGGATCATTATTACTCCTAGCTTCAATTCTCAACCCGAGCTGCTGACGGCGAATGGTCGCCCACGGCGCGAAACATTTACCCAGCGATTTACCGCCCCGCTGTGCCAACTGCAAACACAGTGGTCCCGAGCGATGCACAGCGATAAACAGACCAAGCCCATTACTTTATTTGCCTTTTCTAAGGACAGCCCAATGACCAATGACATAACCCAAGAACGCAACGTGACAGCGTGTTTTTTTGACCAACTAGAGCAACAAACCCAAAACGCCCGTGAACAGATGTACCAAGCTCCGGTGTTCCGCGCTGCAGCCCATGGAGGCATAAGTCACGCCACCTACACCGCCTTTCTTACCCAAGCCTACCATCATGTCAAACACACGGTACCGCTTCTGATGGCGTGTGGCTCGAGGCTGCCGGAGCAATATGAATGGCTTCAACAGGCGATAGGGGAATACATCGAGGAGGAAAAAGGGCATCACGAGTGGATCCTCAGTGATCTCGAGGCTTGCCACGTCGACACGACTCCTGTTCGCGCCAATTCTGGCCCCGGCAAAGTCGGCTGCCATATTGAATTAATGGTCGCTTACCTCTATCACCAAATCGACCGTGGCAACCCCCTCGCCTTTTTCGGCATGGTGTGGGTACTTGAAGGAACCAGTGTCGCCGCCGGGGGGCAGATGGCGGCACACATTCAGGCTACCCTGGGTTTGCCGGATCAGGCAATGACCTACCTCACGTCCCACAGTGCCCTAGACCAGCAACATATTCAACTGTTTGAGGGGCTCATGAACCGGGTCACCGACCCTGCCGATCAGCAAGCCATTGTTGACGGAGCCAATATGGTTTACCGGCTATATGGCGCAATGCTGGCCCAGCTTCCGCTAGACGAAACAACAGCCGCAGGCTCCGTCCCCCAACAACATTCCGCCGCATAGAGGGAGGCCAATATGCAACTGACAAACAAAAGGGTATTACTCACCGGCGCTTGCGGCGGCATTGGCTGCGAACTAGCCCGTCAGCTAGCCCACAAAGGGGCAAACCTTATTCTGATCGGCCGCGACCAACACAAACTGGACAAACTGTTACTGCAACTGCCCAGCAGCCATCAGCAAACCAACCTGCAGCATACAAGCTTCATCGCGGATCTGGCCCGCAGCAATGGTCTCAACGCACTAGGCCAGCAGTGCCAGCAATGGCGCGATGATGGCCTTACAATCGATATTGTGATCAACAATGCCGGCGTCAACCAGTTTGCCTTTTTGGCACAGCGGGAAAGCCAATCGATCGAACAGGAAATCCAGCTCAACCTCGTCGCACCAATATTGCTCAGCCAAAAAGCATTATGCTGGCTCAATCGGCCGGGGATCATCCTCAATATCGGGTCGACCTTCGCAGCCATTGGTTATCCCGGTTATACCACCTATTGCGCCGGCAAGGCCGGGCTCCACAGATTTAGCGAGGCCCTCAGCCGCGAGCTGGAAGAGGCCAAGATCAAGGTCTTGTATATCGCGCCAAGGGCAACCGAAACCAGCCTTAACGATCTGCGAGTCAGTCAAATGAACAGCCAGCTGGGTAACACGACCGATACGCCATCAGCCGTGGCCGATGCCATCGTCAGAAGCCTGGAGCAGGAAATCTCGGCCCGGTGGATTGGTTGGCCGGAGAAAGTGTTTGCCCGCCTTAACCAGCTGTTCCCCGCTGTTGTCTCTGCGGCAATTCGCAAACAGTCTGCCATCATCAGTGCGTTTGCCCATAAGACCCATTAACCCGTTCATAGCGATTACCCTAGGAGCCAGCCATGAGCCATAACACAATCCTCACCGCGCTTTTTCTCGTTATACCTGCAACAAGTTTGGCTGACGAGCCTGTTTCTTTGCAGACGATTCAGCACCAATGGGCCAAGTGCCAATATGACACCTTCAACTATGACAATAAAATTAGCTGCTTACAGAACAATATTTCCTTAAATCAGCAAGCGCTCGCGAAGCAGCCCGATCGTACCGACCTCAAAGTCTGGCTTGCTATCAACAAAAGCACGCTGGCGGGTGCCGATGGTGGGCTGAGTGCGCTATCATTGGTCAAAGAGTCTAAAATTTTGCTTGAAGATGTGATCCAGAACGATCCAAAAGTCCTTGATGGATCAGCATTTACCAGCTTAGGGTCACTATACTATCAGGTACCGGGGTGGCCGATTAGCTTCGGTGATGATGACCAAGCCGAGGCACTACTAAAACAGGCCCTAGCGATTAACCCCAACGGCATTGACCCCAACTATTTTTACGGTGACTTTCTGGCCCGTAACGGACGCAAATCCGAAGCGATTACCTTCCTAAAGAAAGCTCAGCACGCCGCCCCTCGCCCAGGGCGGCCGTTAGCCGACAAAGGAAGACAACAAGAAATTGCAACTAAACTCAAGGAACTGCAATAGCCATGCGAATACTACTTGTAGAAGACGACTGTATGCTCGGTGAATCGATGGTCGCTTCGCTCAGCCGCCATGGTTATACGGTCGACTGGCTTCAGCTCGGAAACGGGGTCGAGCTGGCCTTGCGAACGGAAACCTTCATGGCAGTCATACTCGACCTCACCCTGCCCGATACCGATGGCCTGGACGTGCTTCGCCGAGTTCGCCGCGAAGGGCACTCCCTGCCCGTCCTAATATTGACCGCCAGGGATGATATTGAAGATCGGGTCAAGGGCTTGGATGGCGGCGCGGATGACTATCTGGTGAAGCCTTTTGCCCTTGAAGAACTGCTGGCCAGGCTGAGGGTCTTGATCCGGCGTGCTGCCGGTTGCACCGAAACCGTACTTGAGATCGGCGACCTATCGCTCTCGTTGAAAAATAACGAAGTCACCGTACAAGACAGGCCGATCTCGCTGACCAAAAACGAATTCAAACTGCTGGCCACCCTGGCGACCCAAGCAGGCCGAGTGCTCAGCAAAGAAAAACTGCAGCAGGCCCTGCATGGGTGGGACGACACCGCCAGCAACAATGCCATCGAAGTGCATATCCACAACTTGCGTAAAAAAGTAGGGGGTTCACTGATAAAAAATATCCGAGGTGTAGGGTATATCATTGAAAACAATTAATCACCGAGGAGACAAGGTCATTTTTTCGTTCAAGCGCCGACTAATCATTGCCAGTGTCAGCATCACCACGGTGCTTGCCCTTATCTCATGGGCGGCGATCTTCTCCGAAACACACCATGAAATCGAAGAGATCTATGACGCCAGACTTGGCCAGTCGGCCAAGATCCTCGCCCTCAGTGTGCCCCATATGCTAAAGGAGCCGGAGGAAACCCGCGCCAAGGCATACGCCAATTGGTACCAGGACATTGAGCAGTTCGATGACGACGATGCCGCCTCTCCTTTCGGGCACCCCTATGAGAAAAACCTCATGTTCCAGTTCTACCAACAGGAGAAAATCGTCATTAAGTCGCCCGGGGCCCCCGAAACACTGATCGGCTATCCAGGCCTGTCGGGGTTTACTCAAACCACAATAAACGACGAGGAATGGCGCCGTTTCCAGATCCAATTGCCAGCTCTGTTGGTAGGAGATCAACCCGCTTACCTGGTCGTTGCCGAGCGGCTGACAGTCCGAAATGAGTTAATCGGCGAGATAGCCTTGTCCACCGCCATCCCTCAGCTTGCCTTAATTGCAGCCATCGCTGTGGCAATTATTTTGCTCACCAATAAATTCTTTCAGCCCATCAAAGAATTGCGTGAGGCAATTGCCGATCGCCACATCAACCATCTTGCCGAGATAACCGTCAGCCAACCAACAGTCGAACTGGCCCCGCTGGTCTCTCAGCTCAACTACTTGCTCAGCGAGCTCGACAAGGCCTGGCAGCGAGAAAAGCGGCTTACCCGCACAGCCGCGCACGAGCTGAAAACCCCACTGTCCGTTTTGCGGCTCAACACCGAAAACGCGCTTGTTGCCCTTTCCGGCGGCCACCGGAAAGAACTTGAAAGTGATTTGCAACAAATCCTCAAGGGCATAGACCGCACCGATCGGCTGATCCAGCAACTCCTGATGCTGTCAAAAATCGAAGCACACCACCAATATCATCTTGCCAAGTGTGATATTGCCGACATCCTGCGTGAAGTTATTGCCACTATGGCTCCATTAGCCCTGCGCAACCAGCAATCACTGGAGCTAAGGTGTACCGACGCCCTTCCACTTAACGGCCACGCGCTATTACTCTCGGCTCTGTTCAGTAACCTTATTGATAATGCCATCCGTTACGCTGGCAGAGCAGCCAACATCACTGTGACCGCCCAGTTCACCGGCCCGAACATTGTTATCAACGTCAACGATAGCGGGTTACCTATTCCGCCTGATATCCGCGACAAAATTTTCGAAAAATTCTTTCGCGCCCATACCGAACGAGGTGACGGGGCCGGGTTGGGAATGTCAATTGTGCGGGATATCGCCAACCTTCATAACGGCGAGATCAGACTACTTGCTGCATCTTCGGGCAACGGCAATACCTTCCAGGTCATATTGCCAGCTGTAAACAGCCAATAGATATACTGTACACATATCAAGGTCCGCCTCGCGGTGTGTGGCTAATTCTATTGAGCGACACTGTCACACAATGCAACTTGGGTAATATTCTGACGATTTGTCCTGATTTCAGCTCATTTTCAACCACAAAGCTCGGCATCACCGCGCCTCCTTCCCCCCGCCAAATCCCTCAGCATGCCCGTGGCGCTTTCTCTGACGGCAACAGCCAAGAGTTCGAAATGCTGACAGGCCGTAAGCCCCAGAACTTCTCTCAGTGGCTTGAAACCAATAAAGCTATGTTGAGCCAAATCGCCCAGGGCGTATAGTTAATATCACAAGAGATAAAAATAGGAAGTCTCGATATCGATGTCCTAGTTAGCGGACATCGATATCAATTGTGCACATCACCACACTTTTCATACATTTAACAGCATTAATGCCGATTTTGGCTACACTTTAGGCATCATAACAAGAAAAAGGGTAGCCCATGGAAAGCCAGAATATCCCGCCCTACTCCGATCCCAAGCAGGCTGCCCATTCATTGCTCGACTTGGTCACTGAACTGGCCAAGGAAGTCAATCCGGACAATTTCGATAGCAGCACGGTTCAACTTGATAGCAGCCTCGACCAAGATCTTGGCCTCGACAGTTTAGGCCGCGCAGAGCTGATCCAGCGTACCGAACAACAATTTGCCCTTACCCTGCCATCGCAAACCTTAGCAGAAATCGACACCCCGCGAGATTTGCTCAATGCTATCTTCAATGCCGAGCAACACCCGACCGCGATTAAAGCGACCGCAGAGAAAATTGAACTGCCGACTGCATCGAGTTATCCAGACCAAGTCCAAACCTTACAAGAGTTACTGCGTTGGCATGTTGATCAGCATGGTGACCGCCCTCACCTGTATGTCTACCAGGATGCAGACAATGTTGAGTCGATCAGCTACCAAACCCTGTACCAGCAGGCGAAGATCATCGCCAGCCGTCTTCAGGATCTCGGTATCGGCCCCGGTGATACCGTGGCGATCATGTTGCCGACCTGCAATGCCTATTTCTATTGCTTCTTCGGGATTTTATTGTCGCGGGCGATCCCAGTTCCGATATACCCGCCCGCAAGGCCATCGCAAATCGAGGATCACCTTGTCAGGCACAGTAAAATACTGCAAAACGCCGAGACAAAAATGCTGATAACGATAGAGCAGGCCAAGGGCTTATCGACCCTGCTTAAGCTCCATGTACCCGCACTCGAGCACATTATCACCGCAGAAGAAATTGAAATGCTGTCAGCTGAATCCGTCTCTTCCGAGCAGCAGCAAATAGGAAATGCCCACCCTGACGACATCGCTTTTTTGCAATATACCTCGGGCAGTACTGGGGTACCGAAAGGGGTGCAGCTCACCCATGCCAACCTGCTTGCCAATATACGGGCTATGGGCAAGGCTGTCGGCGCAACCTCCGATGATGTGTTTGTCAGTTGGTTGCCGGTCTATCATGACATGGGTTTGATCGGCGCTTGGTTCGGCAGCCTTTACCATGCGATCCCCTTGGTGATCATGTCGCCGCTCAACTTCCTGACCCAACCCAAACGCTGGCTGTGGGCACTGCATCATCACCGTGGAACCATTACCGCCGCCCCTAACTTTGCCTATGAATTGTGCGTAAACAAGATACCGGATGCCGACTTAGAAGGCTTGGATCTCTCTAGTGTCCGGCATTGCTGGAACGGCGCTGAGCCCATCAGCCCGACGACTATGGAGGCATTTACCCAACGATTCCAACCGCATGGTTTCACCCCTGAAGCCATGACGCCGGTTTACGGCCTTGCAGAGTCTTCAGTGGGGTTGACCTTCCCGCTCAATACCCGTACCCCAAGAGTTGAATGGGTCGACAGACAAACCATGATGAACTCGGGTAAAGCGGTGATGAACTTAGGCGGAGCGGTGATAAATTCAGACAAAGCCGCTGCAGACAAAGCCTCAAACCCTAAAGGAAACGATGACGAGCAACAAGATATCAACGCCCTGCTAGAGCACAGTATTCCCTTGATCGGCCTAGGCCACCCCCTTCCCGGGCACCAAATCCGTATTGTCGACCCCCAAGGTAGGGAGCTGCCTGAGCGCCAAGAAGGCGAATTGGAATTCAAAGGGCCTTCTTCAACATCGGGCTACTATCGCGCGCCAGATAAAACCGCCGGACTTTACCATGGTGAGTGGTTGCGCACCGGCGACCGCGCCTTAACCATGGAAGGTGAGCTTTTTCTAACCGGGCGGGTCAAAGACATCATCATCAAGGCAGGCCGCAACATTTACCCGCAAGAGCTGGAATCTGCTGTCAGCCAATTAGATGGGATCCGCAAGGGCTGTATCGCCGTATTTGCCAGTGCCAACCCAAAAACTGGGACCGAGCAACTGGTTGTGTTGGCCGAAACCAAACTCAATGATGAGCAGCAAAAGCAAAAACTGCGGGATGAAATCCAAAACCTGTCTATCAACCTGCTTGGCATTCCTACTGATGTGGTAGAGCTCTGTCCCCCCCGTACGGTACCCAAAACCTCCAGTGGTAAAATCCGTCGCTCTGCGTGTAAAACGTTATTTGAGGAAAACAAACTCAATGCCCCGCAGCGTGCAGTATGGTGGCAAGCAACCCGTTTGTTCGTATCCAGTGCCAAACCGGCTTTTCTCCGGTTCAAACGACTGGCAGCCGACTGGGGGTTTGCCTGCTATATGTGGTTGGTTATGGCTCTTTTAGCACCACCGGTATGGGTTCTGGTAGCGGCTTTACCTTCCCGGCAGTCCTGTTGGTCAGTAGCCCGCTGGGGAGCCAGATCGCTCATCAAGCTTACCAGAACCAAGATGGAGATAACGGGTATCGACAACCTGCCCCAAGATGACTCTCCCTACCTGGTTATCGTCAACCACGCCAGTTACCTTGATGGCTTGGTGCTCTTGGCAGCAACAGGCAAAGAACATCAGTTTGTTGCCAAATCCGAGCTCAAGGAGAACTTCTTCGCCAGAACTTTCCTCGACAAACTGGGAACCCATTTTGTCGAACGGTTTGATACCCAAAAAAGCATCACTGACAGCCAGCAGTTAGCCGCCTTTGCTGATAAACCAAGCCCGCTAACCATTTTCCCTGAAGGGACGCTATACCGCATGGCTGGTGTCCATGACTTCCATCTCGGCGCGTTCCAAATTGCAGTTGAAAAACAGCTTCCAATTTTGCCAGTCACCCTCAAAGGCACCCGCTCAATACTGAGGGATAAGTCTCTCTTCCCCCGCAAGGGCGATATCGAAGTCATCATTAGCCCCCTCATCAAACCTGATGGCAGTGACTGGCAGGCAACACTGGCACTGCGTAATACCGCAAGGAAAATCATTTTGGAAAACAGCGGCGAGCCCGATTTGGCAAGGGAGAATACCCGCTGATAGAAATAAAAGAGAAAAAGTAAAAAGAGCACCTATCTCTATTTGAATGACAGGCGCTCTTTTTCCATATAACACTCTATTTCAACCATTAAAGCAAAGCAGCTTCAGTCTCGATATCAAAGAGATGGCAATGTGACATATCGAAGTGCAGCGGCTTTAGTTCGCCATGGCTGATTGACTGCTGAGGATTAAACGCTACCCGCGCCACCAGCTTCACATCACCAATATTGAAATAAAGGTAAAGCTCGTTACCCATCGACTCCACCACATTGATTGTTTTCAGCTCAATGTCCTGGGTTGAGTTCGCCATGTCCTGCTCGTCCACCACACTGATGTGCTCGGGACGAAGGCCTAACCAAACCTGCTGGCCGACCTTGTCCATCACTTTACCGGCCTTGTCTGCTGGTAATAAAAGCTTAGGGCCGTTTTCCGGCTGTAGGTAAACATTGCCCTCTTCGAGCGATACCGCAGCCTTGATCATATTCATCGCCGGCGAGCCAATAAACCCTGCCACAAACTTGTTGGCTGGGTACTGGTACAGGTTCATCGGCGTATCGACCTGCATCACCTGGCCTTGGTTGAGGACACAGATCCGGTCGCCCAGCGTCATCGCTTCGACCTGATCGTGTGTCACATAGATCATAGTGGCTGTTTGGCCTTCATTTTTCAGATCATTGTGCAGCTGGGCAATGCTCACTCGGGTCGATACGCGTAGCTTGGCATCAAGGTTGGACAGCGGCTCATCGAACAAAAAGACATCCGGCTTCCTTACCATGGCGCGCCCCAGTGCCACTCGCTGGCGCTGGCCGCCAGACATCTCTCCCGGTTTGTTGTTCAACAGGTGGGTGATCTCCAGCGTCTCTGCCGCTTCGCGAATACGGCGGTCAATCTCATGGCGGTCTAGTTTCTGCTGCTTGAGGCCAAACGCCATATTGTCGTAAACCGACATATGGGGATACAGCGCATAGTTTTGGAACACCATTGCGATCCCGCGATCTTTTGGCGGCAGATCATTGACCCGCTTGTCACCGATCATGATGTCACCGTCGGTGATCTCTTCCAGACCAGCAATCATGCGTAGCGTCGTGGACTTTGCGCAGCCAGACGGGCCGACAAACACCATAAATTCGCCTTCTTTGATCGTAAGGTCGACCCCTTTCACAGCTTTAAATCCATTTGGGTAGACCTTCTCTACCTCACGAAGTACGACTTCAGCCATAATAATTTCCGTTATGTCTTTTGTTCTAATAAATCACTTACGCGGACTTGAGTAGGCAAGGAGTAAACTCGGCCACAGAATCAAGCACCAACTCAGCATGTGAGGCCAGCTCTTCTTGAGACGCTGTACCGGTCAAAACACCCACGCTTCGCGCCCCGCTGTTAATGCCAAACTTCATATCCGACACCGTATCCCCCAGCATCACTACCTCGGCAGCATGCAAATCACAGTGCTGGCAGAAAGCTTCCATCAATGCCGGAGCTGGCTTTGGCTCAATGTCGCCATCGGAGTAACCGATGAAGTCGAATAGCTCAATGATCCCTGCCTGCTCAAGGGAGTAGAGAGTGGCATCCTTGGTATCAGCGGTGGCAATGCCAAGCTTAAATCCCTTTTGTTTCAGATTTATGAGTGTGCTTTTAATCCCTGGCAGGGTTTGGATCAGCTCCGGCATCTGCTCTACTTGCTGGTTGAACAAGCCTTTCACTTCATGATTAAAAGCCACGAAATCGCACTGTGGGGCCAGCATGTCAAACCACTTTTTGGAGGTATCTTCGACCGGATTCGAGGCCAACAAGCCGTAGTTATCAACCCGCTCACCATATACGCCAATCGCTTCAAGCAACGCCGTTGCCGTTACTTCAACTTGCGTCGGGTAACGGGTCAACAATGCCGCGACAACCCCTTGTGATACCTTGAGCCACATCTGGTGAAATTCGAGCAAAGTCCCGTCTTTGTCGAACAATACGCCTTTAATTTCCATTTTTTTCCATCGTCTCCATCAACTCACCCCAGGTCGCTACCGAAGGTTGAGCGAATACTGCTTGTAGACCGTTAAATACTGGGTTGATCACCCCTTCAAACTCGCCTTTTTCATCCGCTGCCATGATAGACAGATCACCGCGGCGAATATCGATACGCACCCAGTTGTGGTGTTTCATCTCAATACCAAATTCAACGCCTTCAGGGCTGATTTGGCAGCGCGCAATGACCTCGCCGTCTGCCACAAGTTCGGCAAAATAAGGTGATGATTTATCCGCAACCGCAAGCTGGTAATTCAACTCGCTCTCACCGACATCCTGGCCCGGCAATACACTGCCGTTATTGATAGAAACCGCTAACCCACACCGTCGCTCCAGGTATACATGACCCTGTCTAAGCCCAGCCAAAATACCTTCACCACTCAAGCCATGTGAGAACACAAAGGTTGACGGATCGCCATAGATGGAAGGTTCGGTCGCTTTGGGGTTGCGCTCGTGGGGTTCGAGATGCGAGTCGCTGCCGCCCACGGCATAGATACGGTGGCCGCAGTTCCACATCGCGCTGAGCACGTCCAGCGCCGATTCCGTCGATGCTGGTGACGTCGACCAAGTCGGATCGCAACACAACTCCATAGTGTCGACACTGGCCAAGGGCATATCAGCGTAGTGCCAGTGCCAAGGCTTCATCATCGGGTGGTTAATACTGATATTGCCAGCAATCGCCAAACCCTGATGGATCAATGCCTCGCTGCGGTAGTCGGCATTGCGCATCGCAAGACCAGCCACTGGCCCGTGGACATTGAAATGGCCTTTGTCGGTCGTGACCTCAACACCCGGCAGGATCAGGGTTCGCTGACTGTCAGGCAAAGCCGGATGGCAAATGTTGTGCTCGGTCAGAAACATAAAGTCCAATTGCTGGCGCTCGATGATCTCTGTCGCCGCTTCCAATGTGTTATGGCCATCAGACAACACGGTATGCGCATGCAAGTCGCCCCGGTACCAACGGGACTCTGGCGACTTGATTTTGGCGTAATCAAACTCTATTTGATTCGCTGCGTTCAAGCTGGCTATGGTCGGCACGGCAATGGCAGAAGCTAATGCTTGTTCACTAGGCTCATCGGTAGCAGCGTCAAGCTCAATATCAGCCTGATACTGCATCGGTTTATGGTTACGGCCCTCGCCTTCCAGGTTATAGATATGAAGCTCCCACTCACCGGCAGGAAGCTCACCAGCTATGCCGCCAAGTGAAGCCATATCTTGGCTTATCACTACCTGCTTCTCAGGCTTTACCCATAAGATCGCCGCGCGCAGTTGCTGTTTGGCATCATAGAGGTAAGTGTAAAGAAAACCCTGTTTTACCGTAGTACCTGTCAACGATATGTTTTGGGTACCGACAGGCACCACAAAGCGTTCGACTTGATGGCCGAAAGCCAACTCACCCGAAAACGTCAGCATGAAAAATTCTCTTAGATATGTTTTTCGATAGTGAACAGGCACCAAGCTCGATTGACTTGAAGCCTGTTCACCCTTAAAGCAACTTGGTAATTAAGAGCGGTTCGCTCTATCCAAGGCACGTTGCGCACGCTTGGCGGCATCCTTCAGGGCTTTTTCAGCCGGAATATTCTCAATCTGCACCTGATCAGCGGCGATAGACAGGGCATCTTGGATTCGGCCATTGGTTGGATCCATGAAATCAACCGATGCCGTTGTCGCCTGCTTGAGCGGGATCAGCGCCTGTGGGTTTTCTTTGGTGAATGCTTGATACTCAGGTACCTCATTCACGCTCTGGCGGACTGGGATATAACCAGTGAACATTGACCAGCGCGCGGTGTTTGCCGCACTGGTGTAGAACTCCATAAATTCAAACGCGCCCTGTGCGGCTTTGTCGTCAGTACCCTTAGGCATGACAAACATCAACGAGCCTGCCTGAGGAGCCGCAGGGTGATCGCCCCAACCCGGCTGGGTCGTTGCAGCCAACTTGGTGAAGTCCAAATCACCTTGGTCACCTGATGAACCGGTGTAGCCCAGTGCATTGTCCTTCATCACATCATCAATGGTCTTGTACCAGTATTCCCAGCCTTGGCCACCGTGGTGGATACGCATCACATTGTCATCGTGGATCCACTTACGGAAACTTTCCCACACTTCAACCCACTCTGGCGAGTCAATCATCACGGTTTTGCCGTCATCACTGATCACCTTGGCACCGTTGGAGAATGCCGCGTCAATCAGGTTGTCCTTACCCCACATTGGCTCCCAACCGTAGTACTCGGTATTGCCGCGGGCATCTTTAACCGCTACTTTTTCAGCCACTTTGGCAAGGCCCTGCCAAGTGGCTAGATCCGCTTCGGTAAAGCCGTGCTCAGCCAGTTTGGCTTTGTTGTAGTAAAGCACCTGCGTTGTACCGTATGCCGGCAGGCCGAACACCTCACCATCTTCGGCTGTGCCCTGAGCACGGAAAGCTGGGATAAAGTCGTCGTAGTTGAAATCATCCGTGATGAAATCTCGCAGGTCACGGGTCAGGCCGCGGTTTTCCATCGAGCTAGCTTCAGAGGCACCCACCAAAACAAACTCTGGCGCAGTACGTGATGCCATGCCAGCCTGCAGCTTCTGGAAAGTTTCTTGGTAGTTGCCCTGCAATGCGCCGCGAATAACGTATTCGTCCTGGCTCGCGTTAAATTCTTCAATAAGCTTGGTCATCATCTGCTGGGGCTGGGTACCGCCTGAGTACCAGAAGTTAACCTCAGTCTGGGCCATTGCCGTTCCTGAGATAGCCATTGAGCCTATTACAACAGAACCTTTTGCAATAGATGCACATACAATTGCGAGTGTTTTCAGTTTCATATCCATTTACTCTTTAACACCGTTATCGGCAATGCCGGACAAAATCGTTTTTTGACAAATCATGAATAGAACAAGCAGAGGCACAACAGCAATAGTGCTGGCAGCCATGATCTGCGACCAGTTAAGACCGTAGTTACCCTCTGCAATAAAGAACTGGCGGATCCCGGTTGCAATCAGGTGCAACTCTTGGGTTGTGATCACCAAGCTCGGCCACATGTAGCTGTTGTAGTTGGTGATAAATGTAATCAGGAACAGGGTGGCCAATGCTGCCTTGCATTGAGGCAGCACGATGGCCCACAGAATTTTCAGTTCCCCAGCACCGTCGATACGCGCCGCCTCAATCAAAGACGGGTGGATCTTCAGGAACACCTGGCGCAGGTAGAACACCCCGAATACACTAGCGGCACTGGACAAGATAAGACCTGCATGGCTATCAAGCAGCCCCATATTTGCCAAGGTGATATACGACGGAATGTAAGTCACCGCCCCCGGCAGCATGTAACTGCCCATCACCACGAAATACAGCAAGGTACGTGAGCGGAACTTGAGCTGGGTGATGGCATAGGCAAACATGGCCGAGTTCACAATCACAAACAGCGTGGTGAAAAATGCCACCGAAAAGCTGTTGAATATGTATTGGCCGAACGGAGCCAACTGGAACGTATCGACAAAGGTCTCCCAGCGGAACTGCTCAGGAATGATGTTGAGCGGGTTACTGAAAATCTCATCATTCGACTTCATCGACCCCGATAGCATCCAGATGAACGGGAACACCATGATCAGGCCGGAAAAAGCCAGGAAGACATGTTTCGCTACATTCGCCTTGGCAAGACTGGCCGTGACAGAAAGCTTGCCCAAAGATGGAGACTTATCACCTGCCGTTATGGTCGTTTCAGCCATACCGCCCTGCGCCGACTTGGCCAATTTGAGCGCCTTTGCCGCAGGCTGGTTGCCGGTTGGAAAATCTACAGATTGCATTGTCATAACACTGTCCTTAGTAATACACCCAACGTTTACCCATAACGGTATTGATAATGGTGAGCACCCCGGTAATAAGCAGGATGATCATAGAGGTCGCAGCTGCAGGCCCCATGTCGTATTGTTCGAATGCCGTTTGGTAGAACAAGTACAGCAGGGTGCGGGTACTGCCACTCGGGCCGCCTTGGGTGAGGATCTGGAACTGGTCGAATGCCTGAATCGCATTGATGACATTGACAATCACCAAGAAGAAGGTGGTCGGTGATATCAATGGCAGAGTGATTTTGAAAAATCGCGTCAGCGGACTGCAGCCATCGATCAGTGTTGCTTCATACAAGGAGGTTGGGATCTTGTTCAAGGCACTGATATAGAACAGCATGGTCCAGCCAATCGCCTGCCACACGGTGACAATAATAACAGCCACCATAGCGGTATCGCCGCTTTCCAGCCAAGGGATCGGGGCAAAGCCCACTTTATCCAGCAACAGGTTGGCAAGCCCTGCCTTGGTTTCGAACACCCAAGACCACACGATCGATACCGCTACGGTCGGGGTGATCCATGGTGAGAAAATCACTGCCCGGTAGAACTGGCTACCGGCAAAGTTCTTGTGCAGCATCAAGGCGAATATCAAGCCAAGGCCAACAGTCGGTACCACCACACCCAATGCAAACCAAAAGGTATTGAGCATCGCTTGGTGGAAATCGCGGTCTTCCAGCAGATACTGGTAGTTTTCAAAACCGACATAATAGTAGTCAGGTGAGATATAGTCCCAGTCGGTAAAGCTGATATAGACGCTCCAGCCAAATGGGATCAGCCAGAATGCCATCAGTGGCGCCATCAAGGGTGCGATGAACAGCAAGACCCTGGCTTTGTCCGTTAGTATTTGAGATGTAATTTTCATGGAATTAGCACTTCCTTTACTCTATGCCCGCTATCCTAGTTGCCGTGTATGACAAGCTTGTTTGGCTCAACGTCATATTTTCCGATGTTCGCCATAAGAAAAACTTAGGGGTTGCTCTGTTTGGGTTTAGAAATGGTATGGGGCTCAGCGCTATTTTGCTCCCCAGCCCCCTGTGGTGGCTGACTGCCCTGCGTCTGCTTGTGGAGCCAGTCACAGAAGAAATTCACTTTGGCATCACGCTTATTGGCAGTGATCAGATAGTGGCCAGATTCCGAGGGCATGCAGCCATCAATGGCGGTTACTACCTCGCCGGACAACAAATCCCGCTCGGCAACTAGTGAGCGAACCAGCATCATGCCGATCCCCTGCTTGACGGCTTCAAGGCCATGCAGAGAGTTACTCAGCTCCAACTGGATATTCGGCAACTCTGGCAAGCGCTGGTTATGGGCCAGCCACTGCATCCAGCTTTCTTCATAGCCTTTGACTTGTATCGCAGGTAAAGAGGCAATATCACCGCAAGCAAGTTGTTCGGCATGGGATTGCTTGAATGCCGGAGAGCACACCATTAACCATTGCTCCTCGAACAGCCGCTCGGCCCGGGTTGTCTCCGTCTCCAGATAACCATTGGTAATTTCAACATCGGCATCAATACATGGCTCCCTTGACGGCCAATCGACCAAGGACAGATCAAGCCGAATGAAAGGAAACTTCTCGGTGAAGTCTTTGAGTTTTGGGATCAGCCAGTTATGGCCAATAGAATGGTTGACTTTCACCCGCAACACATCGGGCTGCTGCTTACCGAACAACAACTCCGTTTGCAGCTTGAGGTGGTGAAGAGAACCAGTGACCGCAGGCAAATATTGCTGCGCAGTGGATGTCAGCATGACACCACGCTGGCTCCGCTCGAAAAGGGCGCAATCAAGGAACTGCTCCAGGCTTTTGAGCTGCTGGCTAACAGCCGCCTGTGTAACATGAAGTTCTCTGGCTGCTGCCCCGATAGAACCTAGCCGGGCAACCGCTTCGAAAGCCACTAGGGCACGTAATGGAGGCAACATATTTCACCTTTATTTCAGAAAAAGGCAAAATAATTCAGTTATTTGACGCTAAGGTGACAAAGATAAGAAAGTATAATGACAGGTCAAATTCAGCTCTATTACAAACTCGAACAATAGTTCGCAAAATTATTCACTGTTTTTGCCTATTCATGATTGCGATCAACAAACTGCCAACAATTCAGCCCATATGCTGGTCACACCACAACAACGGTGATATTACATTGCATGCCTTTTATTTCTGCCGTTTTGGCACAATTTTTGTGCCACATACTTTAGAGTCATAAAAGGCATAACAGCAAAGCTGACATGAAGTCAGTAGAAATTATAAGGAGTGTTAAATCATGTTGTGCCCAGATTGCAAACAACCTATGGTCAAAGCAAAGGACAACCATAACCACTGTGTTGAGCTTAACTGCCCACCGACGCGGACCCACTGCCCGAAATGCGATTCTGAAAACACCCAGATCATCAACAAAAGCATCAGCGATGCCGAAATCTGTTGTAATGACTGCCAATCAACTTGGGTTATCTCGCGCAGTTAGTCACTATTGAAATAGAAATGGCTGCACAAGGCAGCCATTTCATTGCTCACATAAGATGAGCTCAAGATGAGGGCGGCAACGAACTCCTTCTATGCCGCCTGTTCTGCCTGGCTCAACTGAATATAAATCCGTTCTTCTGTCTCGCCATCAAATAGTAAGGCATCACCAATATTGAAACCAACATCAATGGTTTCGCCTTCTTGGATCCGGTACCGGCGATCCACACAAAGAAGGAACTTGTGGCCGTCACAGCGGCAATGAATAATACGATCACTTCCTGTTGTCTCTACCAATTCAACATCCGCCTGCCAACGAATATCCTTGGCAAAGCTCGCATCCATGATTGCCATTTTATCCGGTCGAATACCCAGCAGGTAATTTCCTGATGTAAAACAGCTATCAGGCACCAGCCAGCTGGCAATATCACCCATAAGCTGTGCACGGCCAGTGTTAACTTCCAGCGGCAAGATATTGGTTGGCGGCGCACCAATAAACGAAGCTACGAAAACATTGGCCGGGTTATCATAGATCTCTTCTGGGCTGGCGAATTGCTGTAACACACCGCCTTTCATCACCGCGATCTTATCGGCTAAGGTCAGCGCCTCTATCTGATCGTGAGTCACGTATATGGTGGTATTGCCCAGGTTTCGATGGAGCTGTTTGATCTGCGCGCGCATCGAGTTACGCAGCTCGGCATCCAAGTTCGACAGCGGCTCGTCCATCAGATAGATACCCGCATCACGGGCAATTGCACGGCCCATAGCAACACGCTGGCGCTGGCCACCGGAAAGCTGCCCCGGCTTTTTATCCAAGTACTCTTCCAGGCGGAGTGTTTTCGCCACTTCTTCTGCTCGCTTATGACGAGTTTTCTTATCCACGCCGCGAAGCTCCAAGCTAAACGCAATGTTATCGCGCACGCTCAAGTGCGGGTAAAGGGCATAGTTCTGGAACACAAACGCCAGATCACGATCTTGTGGCAACACATCATTCATCCGCTGATCGTTGATGATCAGATCGCCACCGGTGATCTCCTCAAGACCTGCGATCATCCGTAGCAACGTCGACTTGCCACAGCCTGACGGACCGACAATCACGATAAATTCACCGCTTTCGATATTCATGTTGACATCGAAGACAACCTGATTGCCTTCCTGATAAGTTTTATCTATGTGCTGCAGGGCAATAGCGGTCATGATGCTTTCTCCAACATAAATGCGTTGCGCAGTGTGATAGCCAAGTCTGGACGGTCGGTGGTAAAAGCATGTACCTCATGCTCGAGGGCGGTTTGGATCAATTCAGCGCTATGAGCGCCGTAACACCCGTATTTCAAGCCACTTGCCAATACTTTGTCTTTAGCCCCTGTATCAAGCTGGGTAACATGGACTGAGATTTCATTCACCTTCATGGATTGGGCAAGGCTTATCGCTAAATCAGTACCAAGTAAGCGTGGCATATTTCTTTGCATCAACCAGATAGTAAAGAGCTCCGGAGCTTTTTCAGCTAGCTCCGCCAACACTTCGCAGTTGAATGAAGAAATAATTGTTTGGCTAAACATGCCCGTTTGCTGAAGTATATCCAGCACCTTGTCCACCACGCCTGGATAGGGCTCCTTGTTAACATCTGCCTTGATTTCCAAGCGCAGCACAATGTCACTGCCCTGATACATCTCGCAAAGCTCTTCCAGCGTCATCATGCGCTGACCACCAGAGTAATTCACGCTCCCCTGCGCGAGCTCTTGCCAAGTTTTGGCATTGACCGGACCGGTCATATCAGTCGTGCGATCCAGTGTCGCATCATGATGGACAACCAGAATACCGTCTTTGGAAGGGTGGACATCAAATTCAACCAGCTCTACCGGGAGGTTCAAAGTATTTTCGAATGCACGGCGGCTGTTCTCACCCCAGACAAGCGTCCCGCCACGGTGTGAAGCAATTTGTGATTTCATCATGTTATCTCTTACTTTAACGCTCCCATGGCTATACCACGGACCAAGTGTTTTTCTACCAACTTAAAGCACAGCAATGTCGGCAACATAGTCAGCGTCGCCCCCGCCATCACCAACGGCCAGTTGACCATGCCGTCATCTGCAGCACTGGCGTAAAGCCGGGACAGCGCGATCTGAAGGGTGCGCACTTCCTCACTGTCGGTAGCGATTAATGGCCAGATATAGGAATTCCATTCGCCAAGGAAAGTAAACAATGCCATCGCGGCAATCGCTGGACGTGCCATCGGGACAATCACTTTCCAAAGCACCTGAAGGTGGTTAGCACCGTCAATCCAGGCAGCTTCGTCCATCGCCTTTGGGATCCCTTTGAAGTACTGGCGTAGGAAAAAGGTGACAAAACCACTGGCAATCGAGGGCAAAATCAATGTCCAGTAACTATCAAGCAAACCGACTTTTGCCATATTGAGGTAGTTGGGGATCAAACTGATATGCCCCGGGACCATCAAAGTTGCGACCACCAGCCAAAACAACAGCTCACGCCCCTTGAATTCAATCCGACTGAAGGCATAGGCTGCACAAATAGAAACCGTCAAACTCAGCACCGTCACAGCCACCGACACAATGGCCGTATTCAATAGGTACAGCGGGAAATTCATCTGGGTAAAGGCGTAGGCATAGTTCTCCAACGAGAAACCAATTTGCCCAGAGGCATAAGTATCAAACGGTATAAACGAGAGAAATACACCGTACCCAATTGGGAACAAAAACATCAGCGCCAAAGCTGTCAACATCACCATCGACAACGACCACCGGGTTTTCTTCGGCGCTAACAGAATCACTTTAGCTGCCTTCATAGTGCACCTTCTTTCCAATCAACTTCGATTTCACTACGGCCAATACCAGCAAAATCACAAACAAAATCACCGCCAGCGCCGAGCCCTGACCGATATCAAACAAAACAAAACCGGTACGATAAAGCAGGTTCACCAACATATCGGTGGCAAATGCCGGCCCGCCATTGGTCATCACATTAACTATGGTGAAAATCTGGAACGACTCCACAACAGAGATGATCAATAGGAAATAGGTGGTCGGCATCACTAATGGGAAGGTCACACGGCGGAATACATGCCATTTCTTGCCCCCATCAACCTGTGACGCTTCGTAAAGCTCATTGGGAATAGCTTGTAGACCAGCAACATAAATCACCATGTCGTAGCCCAGCTGTTTCCAGGTATTGACGATGATCACCACCCACAGCGCGAGCATCGGTGATTGCAACCAAGTCACTTTCTCCAACCCGAACGTGCTGAGGATGCTGTTCACCAAACCGAAATCAGTGGCAAAAATCCAACTCCAGATCACCGAGATAGCGACCGTTGAGGTAACAGATGGCAAGAAGTAAGCTCCGCGCAGGAAGCGTACCAGCTTGGTCTCATTAACCAGAAAGTTAGCCAGCAACAAAGCAAGGGCCAGGCGAACCGGCACCGAGATCACCACAAATACCAAAGTAATATAAAGCGAGTTCCGAAACTCTTCGCCTTCGAGCAAGTAGCGGTAATTTTCCAGCCCGACGAAAGGCATGTCGCTACTCAGAAAATTCCAGCTATGGAAGCTGTAGATAAAAGACGAAACTATCGGCCAATAAGTAAAAATGCCTATTAGCAACAGGCAAGGTAAAACAAATAAATACGGCGCAAATCTTTTCATGGTCATGCTTATTAGGCGGGATTGCTCCCGCCTACAGAAAAATTAAAGGCGGGATTCAACACGGCGGTTAAAAGCTTTCAGAGCCTTGTCTGCATCTTGCTGGCCAAGGGCAATGGACTCCCAGATACCTTGCTCCTGGGCACGGATCCAAGCCATTGCCGGTGGACGGGCACGGCCTTGGGCAACCGGCAATTGATCCATTGCCGCACCGAAATCTGGATTTTCGGCGAGTAGTTGTTTCGATGATTCAACGTCCAGCGCGTTCTTATTCACCGGCATGTAACCGGTATGCTGGAACCAAGTTGCACTCTGGTTGGCTGATGCTAGGTACTGCATGAACTGCCATGAGGCTGCTTTCTTCTCATCGCTAACGTTGGCCATCATGCCCACGCCCGCGCCACCGATTGGTACACGACACTCAGCGGTACATGGCATTGGCAGCACGACCAGATCATCACCCAGCAGGCGCTTGTAATCACCTAGGTTACCCGTACTGTCGAAGTGGATGGCAACACGGCCTGAACTGAAGTGCTGTTTAACCAGCTTTTCATCTGTCACACTTTCTGCTGATGCCACGCCATGCTTGTGGTACAGATCACCCATCCACTGGAACGCCTCAATAGTCGCTTCATCGGCAAGGCCTGACTTGTTGGTGACAGGATCAACCCAATCACCACCATTTTGCATCACCAGACCAAATCGGGTGAACTGGCTCGGCGTATTAATGCCGTAGACATTGTCTGCCCCCAATTCGTTTTGCACAGTTTTTGCCACATCAAGAATTTCATCGAACGATGTCATCGCAGGCATGTCCTCGTAGCCCGCTTCCTCAAGCAGCGCTTTGTTGACATACATCAGCGGTGTTGAGGAATTGAACGGCATCACATAGTTGCCGTCTTTATAGTTACCGATTTCCAGCGCAAACGGCTGAAGCTCTTCGGTAAACGCCTTGTTTTCAGCGTAATAGCCATTCAGATCGTTCAGGACTCCGGCTTCGGCAAAAACACCATACTGGGTCACTTCCAGTACCGCCATTTCCGGGTTGCGTCGCGCCGGTATAGACGCCTGCAGCTTGGTAATGATATCGGCATAGCTGCCGTTGTATGTCGCTTTTACCTCAATATCGCCATTAGCAGTATTGAAGTCTGTGATCAGGTTTTGCAAGACGACTTCGTCGTCACCTGTCTGGTTATGCCAGAGCTCTACTTGTACCGGTTTTGCCATCGCACCCGCTGCAACAAGCGACAATGCCAACGCTGAAAGACGCAGTTTCATGATTCATTCCATGTTTATCTGAAGGACTGCGGAGCATGCTAGGCAGGAAAAATGACAATACCGTTTCAGTAATTCGTTGATTCGTTGAAGAGAGCGCTGCAATCGTTGCAGAGGTACTGTAATAACTTGTTTATCTGCGGTTTTCATACTTTGCAATCAAAATTGCAATTGCATGAACTCTGCAATTTTGACATTTAACAGTCATTTTCTATGGCTATATTCAAAGCAAATTAGCTACTTACGATAAGACAATGAACGATAGGCAGATCAGTTACCAAGTAAAATTTCGCGGCGCTATCCAACAATTAATCACCGGAGTTGAAAGCAAGCTGACAAAATCTGAGGTCAAAGTGGTCGACTACTACCTCGCCAACGCCGACCACGCAGGTCACAGCGGCAAAGAAATTGCCAACGCGATTCAGGTACACCCTTCAACATTGGTCAGATTGGCACAAAAACTGGGCTTTCGCGGTCATCCCGAGCTCAAGCAATATTTGATTAAATTTGCCAGCCAATCGGCGGATGCCAGTGAACGTCACCAGCACACACTGTCCCAAATGGAAGGCTCGGTACTGCAATCAACCATCAATCAGGAAATCGAGCACCTCAGATTAATCAGCAGTGCGGTTTCACAGCCCTTACTCGATGAATCCTGTCGGCTTATCCTTGCTGCGAACAAAGTCTTCATCAACGGTCAAGACAATACTGAAGGGTTTGCCGAGCATTTTTCCCGCCGCCTGAACCGCTCGGGTATTGATGCTGAGACCGTTTCGCTGGGTCGCTCCAAACTGGCAGAATGCCTAACCGCCTCCCAGCCAGAAGACGTGCTGATTTTAATCTTCAACAACACTATGAACGAGATGACAGAAAAGCTGATCAAAATCGCCCGAAACTTGCAGCTTCAGGTCATAGGGATCAGTGATCTCAGCACACTGAGCGTGCCACCAGATGTATTGCTGTTGCGTATCTATCGTGGTGAAACCAAAGGAACAAAGTCAGTCAGCCCGCCACTGGTCATTACCAATGCGATTGTCCGAAACCTTACTGTGCTGGCAGAAGACAGGGTTATGCAAGGACTACGGCGATTCGAAATGATCCGCGCGTTGGAAAATTAAACCCCAAAAGCATAGGTGATTCCAACTGGTATTCCTGAGCACCAATAATCATCACCAAAAGGAAAGATAATATATTATTACCACTTGTTATATGAAAATTTTGTTACTTAAGGCACAATCAAAGGTATGAAACTATTGCGGAAATAATGAGAAAGCAATGAAATTACAGCAACTGCGTTACCTCAAGGCGGTGATAGACAACAACCTGAATATCTCGGTTGCTGCCAACTCCCTGTTCACAACCCAACCTGGTGTCAGCAAGCAAATCAGGCTGCTGGAGTCAGAACTGGGCGTCAAAATTTTCGAGCGTAAGGGTAAATCCATCAGTACGGTGACCCCTATTGGTAAACAGATCATCGATGAAGCTATCGAGATGCTGGAAAAAGAAAGCCGCATCAAGACGATAGTTCGTGATCATATCAAGCCCGAAGAAGGCTTTTTGAACATCTACACCACCAATACCATTGCCCGCTATCTTATTCCGGAAGCAGTAGAACGGTTCGTTAAACGCTACCCAAAAATCAAATTCCACATCGGTACTTCACAGCTCGATAAATACGGCCATATCCTAAAGCGTGGCCAGTCTGACTTCTCGATACTGGCACAGAATGTCGAGCGAGAAAAAGACATCATTGTACTACCAGCCTATAAATGGAACCTGAGCCTGATCGTGCCCAAAGACCACCCGCTGGCCAATGACCGTGATATCTCCATCGAAAAAATCGGTGCCTACCCGCTGATCAGTTACGAGCCGGGCTCAACCGGACGATCAGCTCAAGACAAAGCGTTCAAGGAAAAAGGGATCTCGCCGTATTACTTCATGACGGTAATGGATGTCGAAGTTATCAAGAAGTACGTCAACCTCGGTTACGGGATCGGCATTATTGCCCAAGTAGCCGCTCAAGATGTGGTGGACGAGAATCTGGTCAGCATTCCGCTCAATGACATCATCCCGGCCTGTGACGCCTGGCTATGCTATAGCCGCAACCTGTTCTTACAAAAGTACATGTTGGATTTCATCGAGCTGTTCTGTCCTCACCTTACCCGGGAGGTAATGGAAGATATTGCCCACTGCTCGGATAATGAGATTCTCAAAATTTCCGAACAGTTTGAGCTGCCTGAGTATTAAAAACTACTCATTCATCTTCTTAGTCAATTCATCTTTCGATATGCGGATATATCGAAAGATGAACTTCTGATATCTCCCTTCTTTTTAGAATAGTATTTAAACTTTTCTAATTATTCATTGTTGTTTCACAAAACAATTTAATATTTGCGCAACATTTAATCACTCTCAATACTTTCAAGCTTCTTTACCCCTATTCTATATCCCTGAAAGAAACACAATAAATACAAAATAATGCTTTGATACAGAAGAGGTCAATGCAAGTTGTAATGTTATTTCTTGCTTTATGAGCTAAAACATTTTGCTGACCTTTATATCAGGAATATAACTGAAATGAGGGAACGAGTATGTCACTTAGTATGTCTGAACCCAAACCAAAACTATCAGTATCACTAACAAATCAGATACTTATTGCTACTGCTGCAGGTATAATCTTCGGGGCAGTAGTTGGCCCTTGGGCTGAGAACATCAAATTTATTGGCGATATCTTTATCCGCCTAATTCAGATGTCCGTTGTTTTGCTTGTCATGACTGCAGTCTCCGCTGCAATCGGAAACGTAGACAGCAAAGGCGCCGGTAAAATGAGCCTTCACACATTCAAATGGATCATTTCAATGACCATTGTCTCTGCTTTTGTCGGTTTATTTCTTGCCCTCACAATTAAACCCGGGGAAGGAATAATTATTGAAGGAGCAGCTGCAGCGGTCCCCACACCCGATGCTTCTATCAAGGATACCATTTTGGGGTTTTTCTCTACCAATATCGTTGATTCTATGGCAAGTGGCGCCATGATACCGTGTATTGTCTTTGCCGTTATTTTCGGGCTAGCCATGGGATCATATTCTCGAACCAGTGGTAACAAGGTTATCACTGAATTTATCGTTAGTTTTAATGCAGTGATCATGAACATCATCAAAATGGTCATGAAGCTAGCACCCATTGGTATTTTCTGCCTATTGGCTAACGTTTCTGGCGCTATTGGCTTTAAAGTTATAATACCTATGCTTAAGTTCCTTGGTGCACTAGCAATCGGCGATATTATCTTGCTGTTAATGTATGGCCCGCTTACAGCGATGTTAACCAAGGTCAGCCCTTTCAAAATGCCGAAGAAATTTGCAAAGTTGTCGATTATGTCAATGACTACAACGTCTTCTGCAATTTGTTTACCGACCAAAATGGAAGATTCAGTGACCAAATTTGGCGTTAGCCGCAAGGTCGCAGACTTCACTGGCCCAATTACTATGTCAATGAATGCTAATGGCGCGGTGATGTGCTACGTCCTAGCCATTTTCTTCATGAGCCAGGCTACAGGTATTGTCCTCGAACCCTTCCAAATGGGTATGGCTATCCTACTGTCGGTGTTGATGTGCATGGGAACCATTGTCGTACCCGGCGGGATGATTATTGTCTACACCTTCCTTGCCAGTTCGATGGGTCTTCCGCTCGAAAGTGTGGCTATCCTTATTGGTATTGATTGGTTCTCTGGTATGTTCAGAACCCTGCTTAACAATACGGTTGATGTCATGATTGCCATGCTTGTTTCAGACAAACTAGGTGAATTTGACCGAGACGTCTACAACGACGAGAAAAGAGCGGAATACGTGCAAGCATAAGTCTTTTTAATAATTACCCCCGACATAAACTAAGCCAGCAAGCTATTATTGCTGGCTTTAACATCTTAAAATTTCATTATTTCCCTCAACCTACCCGCCTTTAAAACAGATAAAATCATAAAAATCAAAACCTAACTCCTTGAGACGATAGATATCTCAATGGTTACACTCAATCAAGAAACAATTATATTACAAGCCTAATAAACCTCACCCAAAACAATAAACCAAGCCTATTCTTCCACTATATGATCAGTTTAGGGAAAATTATAATCTTATATAACTAAGATACTTCAAGATGCAGGCTCAGCGTGAAATTATAAGCTTATAAACAAGGTGTTTGTTGAAAATGCCGTGGTTATAAATAGAAAAAAATAACACCCTATAACAGTTCAGGAAAATCGCCTTTAGAAAGAACCCCATCTCACCCTCTACAGCGAGAAAGCATTAATGAAAGAATCCTATTGTTTCAAGCCTGAACATTAAATAAACCACCAACCAGAACGCTATTTGCGATGTTATACCGATAAACCCAAAAGTGTCCTACTCCCTTACGTTTGGCTTGCTACCTTTATCCGTACTAACAAGCAATTATAAAAGATAGCCTACTGAAGTTAGTGGTTTAGGGCTGACAATAAAAAAGCAGCCATCGGCTGCTTCTTTATATCACTTTTCATCTGTCACTTATACAGTAACAAAGTCACCTTGGTAAGGGTTAGTTACCCCAACATCGAGATCATAGACAACCTGGCCTCGTAGCAGCGTCTTGGCAACCTGAGCACCAATATTACGCCCTTCATAAGCACTAAATTTATTGCGGTACTCCAAATCATCCGCAGTTAGTACATAAGATGAGTTCGGTTTGATCATGACGATGTCCGCATCTTTACCCACAGCAATACGCCCTTTCTGATCCAAGCCAAATAAATCTGCTGGGTTGGTAGCCATCAGTTTAGCGAACTGTGTCAGGGCCATACCACGCTTTTGTACCCCTTCGTCAAACATGATATCGACGCTGTTCTGCAGCGAGGAGATCCCACCCCAAGCATCAAAAATCCCTCCTTCTTTTAGATCAGGTGTACAAGGCGAGTGATCAGAAGTAATAAAGTCAATCTCCCCGTTCAGCAGTTTAGCCCACATGCGGTCTTGGTTGTCCTTGTCACGAATTGGTGGCGAGCACTTGGCCTTAGTTCCAATTTCTTCAAACTGATTATCGTCAATTGCAAAGTAGTGGCCGCAAGACTCACAGGTAACATCCTGGCCGCTATTGCGGGCCTTGGTCACTTCCTCGATGGCTTCAGGACTGCTCAAATGGCAAAGGTGTAACTTACAACCCGTTTCCTTGGCCAGATAAAGCGCACGACGCACAGCCTCAACCTCGGTGAAAACCGGACGAGAGGCAATGTAATCCTTGGCTGTTAGGCGCCCTTCAGCCACCGCTTTCTTACCTAGGCCATCACAAATCTCGGCATTCTCAGCATGCATCAGTAAGATTTTTCCTAGGCGTGCTAGTTCGGTCATGCCCTCATAGAGCTCGTAGTTATTTACGTTACAGAAGTCACCTGACTCCGGGTCAGGGTTACCACACGTTGATACAAAGCACTTGTAGCCCACGACACCTTCCTCTGCCAGTTCATGCAGACGATCAATATTATGGGGAACCAAGCCGCCCAGAGAGGCAACGTCAACAGTCAGCCTTCCCTTGCCTGCTTCGTATTTAACATGCAGAGTTTCACGGTCAATCGTTGCCGGTACCTGGTTAAGGGGCATTTCAACACACGTCGTCACGCCCCCTTTTGCCGCGGCTTTGGTTGCTGTTTCATACCCTTCCCACTCGCTGCGAGGGCCGCCCGGATCAGTGATATGGACGTGGCCATCAACCATGCCTGGCGACACAATCAATCCGGTAGCATCAATGTACTCATCGGCACTACCCAGCTCATTGCCTATAGCGGCAATCAGACCATCTTTAATCGCGACATCGGTGTTAATGGCTTCATTTTCCAGAATAACGGTACCGTTTTTAATAATTTTATCGTAGGACATGTTTCACTCCAGTATTATTGGTTAAGTTATTAATTTTTAATTAAAATTACATCTATTATCGGAACGAAAGGTACAGTTCCGGATTACGTTTTTCATCGATTTTCATTAAGGCGACATAAGCGGTGAACGCAGCGATGACACCCGTGAACCAAGACAAACTATTCAGTGCACTCAGCGCAGAGATATACTGCCCGCCCAACGAAAGTACACAGGCAAAAATGGTGGCATAGAAGGCAATAACGTTGATTCCGTTCTTGTAGTAATTAAAACTACTTTCAGACACATACAGAGAGTCAAGCTGGATATTTTGCTTCATGATAATGAAGTAGTGACCCAGCATGACCCCGATCACTGGCCCCAAGATACCACCAATGGTATTTAGGAACAGGAAGATGCTCTCCTGGCTTTCCATCAGTTTCCATGGACAGATGATCACACTGATCACACCCGCGATCATTACTCCATGGCGGTATGTTAAGCGCGGGAACACGGCAACAATCTGATAACCTGCAGGGATAATATTACCGGTAGCATTCGTCGATATAGTGGTCATCAGTACCACGGTACCCGCGAAGATGGCCAGGAACAGGCTGTCCCACTTAGCAATAATATCCAGCACATTCCACGTATCTGTACCAAAATGAATACTCGCTCCGGCAAGCACGCAAACACTCGATACCGCAAACAACAGATAGGCCAGTACCAGACCTCCTAACTGACCCGTCGCTTGATCTTTAAAGCTACGGGCATTCTGAGTAAAATCTGATGAACTGACAGCAGGCGCAGCCCAGACGGCAACAATCGCATTGATCACAATCAGGAACTCGAAGAACCCAGCATCCGTCTGCTGCACCTTGGCCGGCACATAGGCTAAAATACTTTCAAATCCTACTAGGTATACCGCCCAAATCGCCATGCCTCCAAATACCAGGTAGATACAAGGATTGAGAATCGCGGTAAAGCGATTTAGGATCGCCCCTCCCCCCAGACCGATAACCATATTAATTGCCCAAAACAACAGAAATGCGATCAAACCCGGCGCAGAAATCCCCCATAAGTTCCAATCGCCGCCGATAGTCAAGAACTCGGGCCAAATCTTGGCAATAATAATCAGCAAAGCGATGGAACCGGCGTAGTTTTGCAGCCCGAACCACATAATTGCAGCAATGCCACCACGTAATATCCCCGGCAACAACGCTCCCTTAACCCCATAGGAGGCACGCAGCAGCATGGAGAAAGGCACACCATATTTAGACCCCGGTGCGCCGTTAAGGATCATCGCCAGCGCGATAACCACCCCACTCAATAAAATCGCAGCCATGATCCCCGATGTGCTCAATCCGAGCATGAAGAAACCGCCAACCGCGACATAGTTGGGTACGTTGTGCACCGAACCCTGCCATAAGGTAAAGTAGTTCAATGCACGCCATGTTCTTTTTTCCGTAGGCTTGGGCAGTAGATCATCGTTGTAGCCCCGCGATCTATACTCTTCAACAAGCTCCCTTGTTATTTCACTCATTTTGTTTCCCTCGTTATTGGATATCATTCTTTTTTTGTTAAAAACAATATATATATAACGTAGAATATTTAATTAGAACAAAACCACACATAACTTATATTTATTATTATTTTGTTAATTTAATATTCATTATTTAATGATATTAAATTATTAATCACCACCAATATAACAACATATAATTACACTCATTTAAGAAATATCATTTCGGTATTTTACTTCTCAAAGGAAATACAGAATTGACTTTTATTAATGTATAAAAGTAAAGCCAGCTAATACAACTAGCTGGCTTTATTTTTTGGCTTAACCCAGTCAAGCAGCCTGTACCGTTGCCTTGGTACTGCCTCGCAGGTATACCAAGGTAAAAATAATTGCCCCGGAAACCAATAGACCCGCCGACAAGTAAAACCCTATCGCCTTTGATCCCGTTATATCCGAGATAAACCCTGTTAACGGAGGGGCGACTATCGATGAGCTCATACCTGAGAGATTGAAAAGAGCCAAAGCCCGTGCCATCCTCGCTTTGGGTGCCCGTTCCGTCACAAAAGCAATCAGGATCGGGTCCAGTGCCATCTTGCCAAGGAAACCGTATACAACCAGGCTGATCATCAACACAGAAGTATTAGAAGCCAGAACCGTAAAGGTAAGCATCAAAGCAGCCATAACCTCCAGAGCAATAACCAACTTAACAGTATGCGCCTTAAATTTATCCGCCAAAGAACTAAAGAACAGAGCACCCGGGACAGCAACCATCGCCACTAACGCTGATGCACCACCGATGGCGGCTCCCTCAAAGCCCCTCTCGGTCTGCAGGTAACTTGGCAGCCAGGTCACTATCATGTAATAGCCATAGCAGGTGCAGAAATATAGGAAATAGACCGTAACCAATTCCAGGCTCAATAAGTTGCTTCCGCCCCCCTCTGGTACAGGCGTTGGAGCATGGGCTTCTTTTACCCGAACCGGCTCATTTTCACGCGGCTTAATCATCAGGGCGAAGACGATGAACATGATGAAAATAACCGCCGCAGAAAAATACAGCACGTAGTTCCAGGCCAAATTCATACTCTTGACCAGCACACTGGAACCAATCAGGCCAATTCCCATCCCGATGGCCGCGCCGCTGTTAACAATCGCCGAAGCAAAGGCTCGCCTATTTTCCGGAACATTTTCGCCGGACAAAGAATAAGCCGAACAAAAAAAGGTGGCGCAGCCCAAACCGGAGAAAAGTGAACCGGTATAAACCATTGATATCCCAGATGCACTGCCAATTACCAGCGTACCAACAGTAAACAAGCCAAAACCACACAATAACGTCAGCTTCTGACCAAATTTTTCAACCGCAAGAGAAGCTGGTACCTGACCAGAACAATAAGCTCCGTAGTAAAAGGTCGCTATAAAGCCAATTTCAGTGTCACTGATCCCACCTAGCGCAGCCTGAATTTCAGGGTAGATGGGGGTCAGAACCGTCCGGTAGATCCAAATTGCGACCCAACCAAAACAGAGGACAACAATCAGTTTCTTCCAGTACTCGATACCAGTTTCATTATTCATAGCTATATCCGTTATCTGTCATTATTTATAAGCAAGCTCATGGAGCACATCTATCAGTGCTTTCACTCCCACCGTTAAGTCCTCAAGTTGGGTGCGCTCGGCCGGGTTATGGCTAATCCCAGCGATGCTCGGAATAAAAATCATCCCAGTGGGTACACGAGGAGCAAAAATCTGGGCATCATGTCCTGCGCCGCTATGCATACGCTTGTAGTTAGCCCCTTTGGCTTCTAGCGTCTTATCAATTAAGTCAACCAAGGCTGGATCCATTGGGATCGGCTCTTCGTCCATCCACAGATCAACGTCGATTTCAACTTCCATCTCAGCGCAGATTTGCTGCATATCCGCAATGATCTGATCACTGAAGCCAAGTAGCTTTTCCTTGTCGGTATGGCGGCAGTCCATGGTGAATAAAATATCGCCAGGCACGACATTAACGGTATTTGGCTTCGGTACCACCTTACCAAAGGTCAATACAAGTGGATCGCCCTCTACTTTGGCTTTGTCGATAGACTGGCTACAGATCTTACTGAATGCGTAAACAGTATCTTTTCGGTATCCCATCGGGGTGGTACCCGCGTGATTCGCTTCCCCTTTGAGGGTAATATTGTAGCGTCGCTGGCCTGCAATACTGGTTACCACACCAAGCTGTTTGCCCTCTGTTTCTAGCACTTTGCCCTGCTCGATATGCAGTTCGATAAAGGCTTTGATATCTTTTCTGACCGTACGTTCTGTTGCAAAATCAAATCCGCACTTTCTCATGGCATCAACAAAGTTCACACCCTTGTTGTCAGTCAGATCTTTAACTGCATCATTATCCGCAATGCCTACAATGTTCTTGCTTCCCCAGAAAACATAAGGGAAACGGCTACCCTCTTCTTCAGCCAAGGAAACAGCTTCAATCGTACGCTTCGGAGAACCATGCTTATCTTTTAAGTATTGCATGGCAATAAATGCTGCTTCGATACCAAACTGACCATCGAGATTACCGCCATTCACCACAGTATCGACATGTGAGCCAGACATAATCACTTGGTCTGGGAACTCCCTTCCTTCCAAGCGTCCATAAACGTTACCTACATCATCCGCATAAGCTTGGAAGCCGCTTTTTTCAAATAACTCTAAGAACGTATTTTGCGCTGATAACCACTCTTCGGTGTAAAGCAGGCGAGTCATACCAGCCCCTTCGTGATAACCATATTGAGTAATTTTCTTCGACGTCTCTTCTACTTTAGATTTTAAGAGTTCCATCTTTTTATTCCTTATTTTGTTTCAAAATATGTATTTATGACAGACAGCTCATAACGATAAAAAGACGTATTTGGCTATTTTTATTATGAGCATTTATTCTATTTATCCATTAAATGCAGATTTATGATCGTAGGAATTAATGTAGGTATGCTCAGATATTAAGTAATCGTAGACTTCATCTACAATCTCTATTCCATCTTTTCTTGATTTAGCTTCAATGAGGTCACTGTTTTGTCCAGGGTATAATACCTTATCAAAACCTGGGGCTGGACGAATCTCACCCAATTCCTTCATAGTTTGAGAAATCGATTCAATGAAATATTCTTTTGTTGTGAAAAATTCAGGGTTAATCACAATATGCAGCTGACCCAAATTTCGTCCTTCGGTTAAATCGTCATACATTGAACTGACATTTTTGCCGAAAGGTAACCCCAGCATCACACCAGACAGAATATCCACCATCATCATCAGGCCGTATCCTTTAGGTCCGGCAATCGGTAATAGTGCCCGAACTGCATGGGGGTCAGAGGTAGGATGACCATCGCTATCTACCGCCCATGTATCTGGAATGGATTGGTTGCGGGAACGAGCGTCCAATACCTTACCCCAAGCCTGTATGGTGGTGGCCATATCAAAGTTGATTGTCTTACCATCCGGCCCTGGCGCTGAGAAGGCTATTGGGTTGGTGCCATAGTAGACTTCGCTGCCTCCAAATGGGACTACCATTGGGTCTGATTGGCACATCGATATTGCAATCAATCCCTGCTCGGCAGCATGTTTTGTAAAATACCCAAGCGCACCGCTGTGACTCATGCGCTTTACGCCAATAACAGCAACACCTTTCGAGTTTGCCATCTTAATTGCTTTATCCATTGCATTTTTTGCAATGACATGGCCTGCGCCATTATCGCCATCATATAGCGCACTGCAGGGGCCTGTTTCTTCATAAGTAAATTGAGGGTTCGCATTGATCCCCCCTTTAGAGATACGCTCTGAGTAATATTCCACCCGCACAGCGCCATGTGAATGCACGCCGCGCGCATCAGCAAAAACGAGGACATCTGCAACAATATCAGCATGTTCATCAGATAAACCGGCTTGTTTAATTTTATTTTTAATTAACTGATGAAGCTGCTCACTTGAAAGATTCATAAGATACTCCATGATGAATATTCTAATTCACGGGCTAATAGTTTTATATCACTTATAGATAAATCTATAATAGCGAAGGAAATATATTGTTTTGTGATCCATAAACAGCTCATAACACTGCATGATTTTTTCTGTTTATTAACGAACAATAATTAAATCGTTTTATATAGTTTCTTGTAACTTAAGGAATAACCACATACCTAATAATGTATCGGCACCAGAGTAATGACCATGACTTAGTAATCGAGAAGCAAAATAGCTAAATTCATCTGGATTTGCGTTAATTAGGTTTAATAGTGAAACAGAGAAATACCCGTTTCGTGCTTGCTCTAAATACCCAGCACTCACTGATGTCGTCCAGAAATCTAAATCTAATGATAAAGGCAACATTCTGTGTGCTTTGTGCCTCAAGTCAGGGTTACTATAAGCACAGGCCAACATGCCAACGAGCATGTCATCGTGACTAGGTGTTAACCCAGGTCCTGCTCCAATGATATTTTTCCAGCATGGCGTATCACCATTAAACCATCGGTACAGTTGCACCAAGATTGGATAAAATGGTGTTTTATCTTCACCCTCCACAACTTTTGCCAGCGAACCATATAAGCCCGTTTCCTGCTTTTGCCTGGAAAGGAAGTCTGTCAATTCCGCTAAGGAAATAGACGATACGTCCTGTGCCTTTAGCCATACCCCATTTGTCCCTTTTTGTAGGTATAAGCCATTAACGATAAGCCCATTACTGACCAATCGTATATGACTCGCCTTTGGCACAAGTGCAGTCAATTGATGGAACACCGGGTCAGATACTGCCCAGCCAGAAGGGCTCATCCCCGTATCACTGCGATGTAAGGTCAGTACCTTGTCATCTTCAGTTAGAAAATTAATCGCCTGGCTGCCACTTCCTGCAAAGCGTAACTCCCCTTGCTTACTAGGAGCAGACAAACTGTAGGCTAGCGCTTCATTTACCATTTTCTTCCCCGTTGGCCTTGGCAAGGCAGCCTAGGGGCCGCCTTATTTCCCTTACTCAGCCTGCAGATCCATCTCTTGAGCCAACGCTTCAAGTGCTTTTTCAAAACATGCCAACGGCGCCCTTACGGTACCCGCACCAATTTGGCCAATACCCGCTTCTTTATGGGCGATGCCTGTATTAATCACTGGGGTAATGCCGGTCTCCACCACATGGCGCACATCCAACCCAAGGCAAGCCCCTTGGAAATTCCACGATGGAATTTGTAGCAAAGAGTTATTTTCGATGAAAATCTCAGCCATCTCTTCTGATACATCGAGTGCTACATCTACCCCGCCAACTCCAACAAAGCGTGTTACCCCTGGGGCTGCGACCATTGCGGCACCACCTATCCCATAAGTTTCCGTAATAGCGCTATCGCCCACATCCGTATTGGCCTGCTCTTGAGAATAACCGGTGAAGTACAAGCCCTCTGGCGTATTGACTGGGGCTGTGAACCATTGATTGCCTAACCCACTGACTCGAATACCAAAGTCCTTACCGTTTCTCGTCATTGCGGTAACAATACTGCCCGCCTTTACATTTGCGCCAGCGTCCATCGCACACTTACAAAATGCCATCGCCAAATTGAGGAAAAACTGATCGGTAATACTGAGGAAATCAAACACTCTTTTCAGCACATCCTTGCTGGCATCAACCGCCGCAATACTCGGCGCAAGCGTGCGAAGTAACAATGAAGAGGTAGCAATGTTGCGCTGGTGAAATTCGTCACCCATGGTGATCCCCTGAGCCATGATAGAGCCTAAATCAACACCACCATCTGTTTGCTTCAGTGCATCCTTAAGTACTGGCATCAGCTCTTCACGCATCCAATGCAAACGTTGCTGAACCTCTTCGCCATAAGCACCGAAGCGCATTACTTTGCCAATACCTTCATTCATATTGCAGTATGCAAAGTTCCCATCGTTTCTATTCTCAACCACAACGACCGGCATATTTGCAGAGGTGATCCCCCCCATTGGGCCAACAGCATTGTGATGGTGACATGGACTAAATTGAACCTCGCCTCGTGATAGCATTGCCATGGCTTCAGTGTCTGACGTTGCCCAACCTTCATACAAACAAGCACTGACGCAGGCGCCTTGCATTGGGCCGGTCATCTCCTCCCAGCAAATATTCGGGCCAGCGTGGAGCAGGTGCCTGCCTTCTGACAACCAAGGTATAACTTCACCGGCAGAGGTCACATCGACCCAAAATGGACGAGCGGATTTCACTTTTTCCAGTACGGCTGCGTTGGCTTCATTAATTGATGAATACATATCTTTGCTTCCCTATTGCATTTGTTTTAGTAGATTGGCTAATTTGGTGTTCCCGCCCGCGATTGGAGCCCATTGATAATGCACAACAGGCGTAGAAGCAGACTGCAAGTCATCGGCAAAGCTACGCAAACCTGCATTCACCACCTTGATCCCATCAAGGAGAGAAGGACGTTCATTCACTATTTGTCTTTCTTGTTGCTCAATTAACGCTTCAGACAACAACACAGCTTCTTCTAGGGTATTAACGACCGCGACCCCAGCTGCAACCAATTTGTCAATTTGTTCCGAGCGCTGTTGTGGATCTTCTTGTGTACCTGTTACTGTGGCGATAACGTGCAGCGGACTTTGGCGCTTGGATTTAACACTTTCGACGGCATCAACAAGTGCCGCGGCAGGATCTGCTGTCGCACCATAGCCAATAACGACATCCAGCAGCAGCACTCCGACAGCTTCATCTGCGGCACGCTTTTCTATTTCTAAAGTGCGGGTTGTGGGATCAATCATTGGGTGAGGGCGGCCAACCGTGTAATGGTCATCGCCTAAATCGATAATGAGGTGGCCACTGTCATTAAGCATCACGCCTTGCTCGTGCTTATCATCCACTTTCAACCCTAACTGCTCGGCGGTGAGCATCGCGGCCTCAGCAGCCAGCGTACCGCCGGTGTACAGGCCTAGGATGTTTTTTCCCGCTGTATGGTTACAACCAGGAACATTTTGACGGACATTCGCTAGCATCGCGGAAAGCCTGCCTGCTTCAGCGAGACTTTTAGCAAAAAAGACATTGCCTTCACGGGCCTTGGCTTGGCGCGTCCCCAAAAATAGCGCAACAACAGGCTTGCTCATCCCTCTCATTGCCTGAATCACTTTTTGCTCCACTTCCGGAGCTGGCGGCTTGGAGACAAAAGCAACTACTTCTGTTTCTTGGTCATTTTCCATCATCTTGAGGGCGCTCAAAGCACTTGCCCCGCCGACCTGTGCAGATAAATCGCGGCCACCCAAACCAATGGCATGGGTGATACCTTGGCCAGACAGGCAAACTTGCGAGGCTAACTCTTGAATACCGGTACCAGAGGCGCCGACAATGCCAATAGGTCCTTTGGGTAATACGTTAGCAAAAGCCAGCGGCGATCCAGAAACCATTGCAGTACCACAGTCAGGTCCCATAACAAGCAACCCTTTGCTGGCTGCTTTATGCTTCAATGCGACTTCGGACTCAACAGGAACATTGTCCGAGAACATCATCACATTCAAGCCATGATCTAATGCCTCATCTGCCAAGTCAGCGGCATAATCGCCAGCTACTGAAATCAGCGCCAGATTTGCTTCTGGTTGTTTCGCCAATGCGGTCTGCCAACGGCGAGCCACATCTAACCGCTTTCCGCCCGAAGATGCCTGAGCCACCGAGGCAAGTACATCATTTAACTGCTGGGCTATTTCATCTGCTACATTGCCACTGTCATCCGTGGGACGAATGGCCACACAAATATCGTTTGGCGTTGCTTCAGCGAACAGTGGGTGCCACAGACCCGTGGATTCCAGCAAAGACTTGTTGGCGGGAGTGCCCATCATAACCGAGACCTCTTCAACCGCATCCCCGTTACTCAATTGCCTTGATATCAGCATCAGGCTCACCGAGTCCTGAAAACAACCTTTTTTTAAAAATGCCTGGACCATGTATGACCACCTTTCTCATCCCAATATTTAAAACATCGAAAACTCTTTTATCTTCAATGTAATTGCCTGTATTTAGTTAGAGATTAAGGCAGTCATGAATTAAAAATATTGAGCAATGTCACACACGATTTATTGTTATAATTTTTTCAAGAATATAATTAATATATTTCAATCAGTATTAATGACGCAGCATCAATGAACTGTGACAATTAAAATGATTTATATAATCAAGTATTAATTATTAAAAATGATTGTTTACAATAATATTTGTAACGCATATTGGAATATCGACATAGATCAATTTTAATAACTTATATTCTTTTATAAGATGAATGGAGTCTCATCAACTTTAAAGGGCTCACATGCTTGACAAGGAAACTATCCGATCTTTTATGAAAGTCGCAGAGTATGCTAATTTTTCTAAGGCTGCTGAAGAGTTACATAAGACGCCAGCTGCCATCAGCTATCGGATTAAAGTATTGGAAGACGCTGTAGATACTCAACTTTTCACTCGAACTACACGCAGTGTCCACCTCACCCAAGCCGGTGAGCATTTACTAAGCCAATGCCAAAAGTGGCTTGATTGGATGGAAAGCATGCCAGATGAGCTACGCCAAATCGCAGATGGCGTAGAGCGACATATCAATATAGTAATCAACAACTTGCTGTTTGATGAAAATGCTGTCTCTCAGCTCATTTTTGCCTTGCATGAAGCATTCCCTTTTACCCAAATCAACATTTCTAATGCTGTATATATGGGGGTATGGGATGATCTTTTAAATAATGATTACCACCTGGCAATCGGTGTACCGGGCCTAGATACGATTGATAATGCGGTGAAGCTAAAGCCACTTGGAAAAATGAGTTGGAGCTTTATTCTGGCCCCCAACCATCCATTAGCCGCGCTTAACGTGCCACTCAAAGAGTCTCAACTCAGGCACCACCCCGCCATAAACATTGAAGACACATCGCAGCATATAAATAAGCGCACAGCTTGGTTGCTACGCGATCAAAAGGAAATCAAGGTGCCAGATCTATCGACAAAAGTAGCTTGTCACAAGAGCGGAACGGGGATCGGTTTCCTACCTAAGAACTTGGCTAAGCCTATGATTGAAAAAGGGGAGTTAATTGAAAAAGAGGTGCAGTGGAGTCGGACTCCTTCTCCATTATCGATTGGCTGGCGTCAAAACTCGGCTGGTGAGGTAACCCAGTGGATTATAGAACTATTCAACAATAATGATCCCATAATCCAAGGGTTCCTGAAAAATATCGACCAGCTACACCACTAATGGCTCTTCGGGGACAACAGTGCATGCCGGCCTGACACATGTCCCCTTTTCACCCAATAGAATTTGCTCAATGTCTTGTAACGCGCCAATAAAAGCGCGTTGACCTGTTCGCTCAACAAACTGAATCACAGCCTCGGCTTTTGGCCCCATTGCGCCATCAGGGGCGGCAAAAGGACGCATCTGGCTAACAGTTACATCCCTCAGCGCTTTTTGTTTCGGTGTACCCCAGTCTTGATAAACGGCATCAGCATCGGTAAGAATCATCAAATAATCTGCGCCAATTTGCTCTGCCAGCATGGCTGCTACCAGGTCTTTATCAATAACAGCTTCTACCCCAAGATAACCAACCTCCTGCTGAACGACAGGCATACCACCGCCCCCACAACATACAACGGTCCGCCCCTGTTCCAACAAACTGATAATTGAATTCGATTCAAGCACTTGAACTGGTTTAGGCGAAGCAACCACTCGGCGAACAAATTGACCATCTTGCTTCATTTTCCATCCATATTGCTTTTCCAATTCGGCCTGGTCTTGCGGCGAATATACCGGACCTATGTACTTTGTTGGCTCCAAAAAAGCGGGATCGGATGCTGACACTTCAACGCGTGTTAACAAGCAAGACACATCGCTCATGCCTTGCTCCGTTAAGGCATGCAATAACATGTAACCCAACATACCTTGTGTTTGCGCCACTAAGTTGTCCAGCGGATAGGTTGGTACTTCATTATAGGCAGAGTTTTGCAGGGCCAATAAACCTACTTGTGGGCCATTTCCATGTACGATTGCAATATCACAATCTTGCTCAAGTTGCTTAATCAGTTTTGCGGCCAAATTGATGTTGCGCTGTTGATTTTCAGCCGATAACACCTCACCACGTCGAAGCATAGCGTTGCCACCTAAAGCGATAACAATTCTTTTTTTATTCATCATACACCTACTAATATTTTTCATAATGACTTTTAAATACAACGAGCATTTCCAGACCACATATTTAAAATATTAACGACTGTATTTCATGTCTAGCTCCAGGATATAAATTACATCTTTATAAAACATTTTTATTCAATTATTGCCCCAACATACAATTAAACCTTTAAGTGCAAGATGAGTTACCAAGATCACATTTTTATTATTCATAACCGATAATATTTCTATACCAACACAGCTTCTGGTAATAGGGCCCAACGACTTCCTTCCGGGCCCGTTTTTTTAGGTGATTGATTCGAGGTATAAGATGGGATACTTAAACAACAATACTGGATATATAAATGATCTTCTTGCAACACGCGCTGTAATTAAAAAGAATAATTTTGCAATTCTTCCCCCAGACGGTTTGGTTAAAAATGTTCTGCCTGGCTTTGAGAATTGCGATTTGACTATCCTGTCTTCCCCGCAAATCGGCGCTACTTTTGTTGACTATCTTGTTACCCTCTATGATGGCGGCAATAACCGCTCTGGTTTTGGCGGTGAAGAAATTGAAACCTTCTTCTATGTTATCTCTGGGCAAGTCAGTGTCGAAGCCGACGGCCAACGCCACACGCTCAAAGCTGGAGGGTATATCTACTGCCCTCCAGGAGCCCTGTTACTGATGGAAAATGCCAACCAAGGCGAAAATAGTCAGGCATTCCTCTACAAACGCAAGTATCAGCCTGTTAACGGCTATCAACCACGGTTGATCGTAAACCATCGAGATAACCTCGAAAAAATCCATTACGAAGGTATGGAAAATGTCATTGTAGAAGATTTGCTCCCGAAAGATTTAGGCTTCGACATGAACTTCCATGTTCTGACTTTTGAGCCGGGGGCTTGCCATGGCTATATCGAAACGCATGTTCAAGAGCACGGTGCTTATATACTCAGTGGGGAAGGTGTCTATAACTTAGACAACAACTGGATCCCAGTGAAAAAAGGTGACTACCTTTTCATGGCTGCTTATGTTCCCCAAGCCTGTTATGCAACAGGAAGGGGTGAGCCACTGAGCTACATTTATTCCAAAGACTGCAACCGAGATATTTCATTGTAATCCAGCACCACTGCTAACTATACACTGCTGACTATACGCTATATCGCCTTTGGAAGTGCCGGCTCGATCTTGCACTTCCTTTTTTTAATCATAATTTGATTATCAAAAGTTTTTATAAAAGAACCAGATTTCCACATATATCAATGTTCCCAACACCTCATTCCCTATATTCTCTGGTTAAGTGCCGCCACCATGTGACTGAAACTAGTACCCATCTGTTGCATCGAAAGCCGGAAAAATAAGATCAAGGAGCCCACAATCAATGACGATTAACAATGAACTTTTTGAAACCCTAAATCCACCACAGCGTTTGCTGATGGGGCCGGGCCCGATCAACGCCTATCCGCGCGTTCATCAGGCTTTATCCAGTCAGTTGATCGGTCAATATGATCCGGCAATGACGGAATACATGCGCCAAACCCAACAGCTCTACCGCCAAGTTTTTCACACTCGAAACCAAGAAACGCTTCTTATTGACGGGACTGCAAGGGCTGGCATCGAAGCCGTCTTGGTTTCCATTCTTCAACCCGGTGACAAGGTATTAATTCCAGTCATCGGCCGATTTGGCCATTTATTATGCGAGATAGCCCAGCGTACTGGCGCCGATATCACCACCATTGATGTTGAGTGGGGCAAGGTCTGTGATCCTCAGCAAATTGAAGATGCAATCAAGCATGTGAAACCAAAGTTATTGGCAACCGTTCAGGGTGATACATCAACTACAATGAACCAGCCTCTGGCCGAAATCGGCGAAATTTGTCAGCGCCACGATGTACTTTTCTATTGTGACGCGACAGCATCGGTTGCCGGTAATGACCTGTTTGTCGATGACTGGCACCTTGACGCAGTTTCTGTCGGTCTACAGAAGTGTTTGGGCGGCCCATCCGGGAGCGCACCGCTCACTCTAAGTCCGAAGTTTGTTGAACAGATTAATCGCCGCAAGCATATTGAGAAAGGGATCAGAGCCCAACACCATGTAGACGGTGACGAGACGATGATCCAATCAAACTACTTCGATTTACCAATGATCCTTGACTACTGGGGTGAAGAAAGGCTTAACCACCATACTGAAGCCACATCAATGCTCTATGCCGCCCGCGAATGTGCCAGGATTTATCTGGAACAAGGCCCTGCAAATGTTATTGCCCGCCACAAGCAAGCAGGCGATGCCATGGCAGCAGGCCTGCAGGCCATGGGCCTATCGCTATTTGGTGATCAAGACTACAAGATGAACAATGTCGTTGGTGTCTATATTCCAGATTTGGTTGATGGTGAAAATGTCCGCCAAGAATTATTGACTCGCTTCGGTATTGAGATCGGGACGTCATTTGGCCCGCTTCAGGGCAAAATTTGGCGTATAGGCACTATGGGCTATAATGCCCGCCAAGAAGCCGTTCTTCATACATTGGCAGCACTAGAAGCTGTACTGCTTAAAAATAAAGCCCGAATTCAACTTGGCGCATCTGTCGCAACAGCGATGGAGTATTACTGAACTCAGTAGGCTCTATTGTCAGTTTAAATCACAAAGTGCCACCCTTTAGGTTAACACCGATCAGTTAAGCCATTGATCAGTTGAATGATCCTACGGTTGAGTGAAAATACCCTCAGACATTAAGTTTG
>NZ_JAWJZI010000002.1:0-309753 GCF_033022775.1 Photobacterium rosenbergii
CAAACTTAATGTCTGAGGGTATTTTCACTCAACCGTAGGATCATTCAACTGATCAATGGCTTAACTGATCGGTGTTAGCCACAGATGGCGGTTTTTTTGTACTTGTCAAAAATGCTATCCCTTTGGGTTTCCCACCAAATAGCTGCACTGAACTTGTCCTGAGAAGCTTAGGGTGTTTGTGGCGAAGATATTACGTTTTGCAGTAGTGCTATATTTAGTGTGTTGCGCTTCTCCTTGGCCGTTTGCAAAATGCTCCAGTCATCAACGGCCGAACAGCTTTCAGAAACTGTCTACAACTCTGAACGTCAATGAAACGGGTGCTGTTTATGATATCTCCAGAAGCAAAAATAAAGATCCAAAACTTTGGTCGATTCCTTTCCAATATGGTGATGCCCAACATCGGTGCCTTCATCGCATGGGGTTTTATCACCGCGCTGTTCATTCCAACCGGGTGGCTGCCCAATGAAACTCTGGCCAAATTGGTAGGGCCGATGATCACCTACCTTTTGCCACTACTGATCGGCTACACCGGCGGTAAGCTGGTTGCTGATGAACGAGGTGGCGTCGTCGGTGCCGTGACAACCATGGGGGTGATTGTCGGTACCGATATCCCAATGTTCATGGGGGCAATGATCGTTGGTCCGCTGGGCGGTTGGGCCATCAAGCATTTTGATAAAGCAGTGCACGGCAAGATCAAAAGCGGTTTTGAAATGCTGGTGAACAATTTTTCTGCCGGTATTATCGGGATGCTGTGTGCAATCTTGGCCTTTTTGATGATTGGCCCATTTGTCAAAGCGCTGTCGACCGCATTGGCTGCCGGGGTGAACGCTCTGGTTAATGCTGGCTTGTTGCCGTTGACCTCTATTTTTGTTGAGCCAGCGAAAATCCTGTTCCTGAACAATGCCATCAACCATGGGATATTCTCACCACTTGGGATCCAGCAGGCCAGTGAAGTCGGACAGTCCATATTTTTCCTGATTGAGGCCAACCCAGGGCCCGGTATGGGACTGTTACTGGCGTACATGGTCTTCGGCCGGGGCTCGGCCAAGCGTTCGGCGGCGGGCGCGTCAATCATCCATTTCTTCGGGGGGATACACGAAATTTATTTTCCGTACGTGCTGATGAATCCCCGCCTGATTCTGGCCGTTATCGCGGGCGGGATGACCGGCGTCTTTACCTTGACCGTGTTCCATGCCGGACTGGTGTCACCGGCTTCGCCCGGTTCGATTTTTGCCGTGATGGTGATGACACCCAAGGCCTCGTTCGTCGGCGTGATTGCCTCGATCCTGGCGGCGATGGGGGTTTCGTTCGTTGTGGCCAGTATCCTGATGAAAGCCCAGCGCCAGCCGACCGAAGATGATGACGATACCGCACTCGAGGCCGCCAGTGCCCGGATGCATGACATGAAATCCGAGGCAAAGGGGCAGCAACCGTCTGGTACGGCGGAGGCGAGCGGCAACTTGGCCCAGGTGTCGAAAATTATCGTGGCCTGTGATGCCGGTATGGGATCCAGCGCTATGGGCGCGAGCATGCTGCGCAAGAAAGTAGAAGCCGCGGAGCTTGATATATCGGTGACCAATTGTGCCATCAACAGCCTGCCGGACGATGTTGATATTGTGATCACCCACCAAGACCTGACCGACAGGGCCCGCCAGCATGCTCCCAAGGCCCGGCATATGTCCTTGGCGAACTTCCTTGAGGGGAGTTTGTACGATGAGCTGGTAGAGAAAATTATCGAGGACAAAGCCGCTCAGGGCTCCGGTGCGGCCCCTCCGGAGGACAGCTGCGATGCTGAAAGCCCTGGTGACACGGCCATATTTCAGCTCACTGCCGATGATATTTTCCTTGGTTTGAGAGCTGGCGGCAAAGAGGAAGCCATTCGCTTTGCCGGAGAAAAGATGGTCGCAGCTGGCTATGTCGAGCCTGAATACGTTGATGCGATGCTCGATCGGGAAAAACAGATCTCTACTTATCTCGGGGAGTCGATTGCCATTCCCCATGGTACGGTCGAAGCTAAAGATAAGGTGCTGAAAACCGGCATCGTGGTTTGCCAGTACCCGGGCGGGATCCTCTTCGGTGACGACGAAGAGGATGTCGCGCGTCTGGTGATTGGTATTGCGGCCCAGAACGATGAGCATATTCCCGTCATTACAGCAATTACCAATGCGCTGGATGAATCGGACAGTATCGAACGTTTGGCCAATACGCACTCAGTACAGGACGTGCTTGAAATCCTAGCGGTTCATAAATAGCGAGTGTGCGCTTGGCGGAGCAAGGGCGAGTATCTACATTGGCGAGTATTATTGATTGGGTAACAACATGACGAGTCGAAATAAAGCGTATCAGCAGCCTGACCAGCCTATTCCTGCAACGACAATGACCTGGAATATGTATGGTGCAGGGCTGGACAGTATTGGCAAAGACAACCGGCCTGAAACTTTTCCCGTCCCAGAGCCCTCTGATGATCAGCTGCTTATCCGAGTGGATGCCGTCGGGCTCTGCTTTTCTGATGTCAAACTGATCAACCAGGGCAGCACACACCCTAAGTTGTACAATCGGGATTTGCGTAAGGAGCCGACACGGCTGGGGCACGAGGCCACCATCACCATCATGAAGGTGGGCAAACACCTCGCCAACCAGTTCAAGGCCGGTGAGCGCTATGCGGTGCAACCTGATATCTACCAGAACGGCAAGAGTACGGCCTATGGCTACACCATTCCTGGCGGCTTGACCCAGTTCCACCTGATTGGCCCGGAAATGCTGCAGACGGATGCGGGCGCCTGCTTGCTCAAAGTCTCAGATGAGCTTGCTTTTGGCGAATCGGCACTGCTCGAGCCGTGGGGCTGTGTGTGGGCATCGTATACCCAGCGCCGTCGCTTGGCGCCCAAGCAAGGGGGAGTCATGTGGATAGTGGGCCAGCCGGGCGATACCGGTGACTATCAGTTCTCTGCGGGGCTAGCATCGCCGGGGACCGTAGTGCTAACCCAGGTTCCGGATGCGTTGAGAACCCTGGTCGAAAGCCAGGCCAGCAACGTCCTTGTCCGGGATGATATCGATCTCGACAGCCTGCCGGTGGCTGTCGATGAGCTGACGGGAGGGGCGGGTTTTGATGATATTGTCGTGCTGTCGCCGCGTTCGGCGTCGGCGCTGACCACTATCGCTAAGTATGTCGCTCGCCGGGGCACCATGAACATGGTCGGGGATCAGCCCCTGGACGGGTTGGTCGATGCCGATGTCGGCCGTTTGCATTACGATTATGTGGCGTTTATCGGCAATAGCGGCCGTGATATTGCCGATTCCTATGGCGATGCGCGAAACCGCTGCGATTTGCGCAAAGGCGGATTGGCGGTGTTTGTCGGTGCCGGTGGCCCGATGGGCCAGATGCATGTCCAGCGCGCCATTGAATTGCAAGATGGCCCGGCCGAAGTCATCGTGACCGATATTAACGACCAGCGTTTGGCCGAGATAGAATCGCGCTTTGCGAGCCTGACCGAGGCTAACAACTGCAAACTGTATACCTACAACCCCACCAGTAGCGATATCAGCTTGCCTGAGTTTGTCAGCGCCAAAAGCCAAGACCAAGGTGCCGATGATGTGGTCGTGTGCGTCCCCAATGCAGGCATCATGGCTGAAGCCGCGACTTTCATGAAGGACGACGGTATGCTGGTGCTATTTGCCGGCGTGCCAAATGGCACCTTGGCTCCGCTCGATTTCAGCTCGGTGTACTTGAGCAATGCCCAATACACAGGTACCTCGGGCCTGACCATCGACGATCAGACTGTGGTCATGGACAATGCATTGTCGGGGAATATCGCTCCGGCGGTCTGTGTGGCGGCCATTGGCGGGATGAATGTGGCAAAAGAGGGGATTCAAGCCATGATCGATGCTCGCTATCCGGGCAAGATCCTGATATTCCCGCAGCTGGAGGACTTGCCGTTGCTTGGGTTGGATGAACTGGCCGAAAAATTACCCGATGTGGCCAAAGCTCTCGGTAAAGGCAATACCTGGAATTTTGCCGCCGAGCAGGCGCTGTTTGAGGCGTTTAACAAGCCGTCGTCATAATTGAGCCCTCTGCGGAGATCACTCTGCGCAGAGGTACCCAAGCAATTTGCCAGCGCGGGTTAGCCAAAGCGGTTTGCCAAAGTCCGGCGTCAAATAGCGGTGCGGTGTTTAGTTGATCTTGAAAAGCTCAACATCAAAGATCAGCACCGAACCCGGTGGGATTGAGCCAATCGCACGGTTGCCGTAGGCCAGCTCGGCCGGGACGAAGAAGCGCGTTTTCTCACCCTCAACCATCAGCTGTACCCCCTCTGTCCAGCCTTTGATCACCTGGTTAAGGCCAAACTGGATCGTCTCGCCACGCTCAACCGAGCTGTCGAATACCGTACCGTCTAGTAGCGTACCGTGATAGTGGACAGTGACTTTGTCGCTTGCTTTCGGGTGTACCGTGCCGGTGCCTTCTTGCAATACCAAGTATTGCAGACCAGATGCGGTGGTTTGTACCCCTTCTTTCTCCTTGTTCTCAGCCAAGAAAGTTTCACCGGCCTGGATGTTTTCGGCTGCGGCTTGCTTGTTGCCTTGGGAGCGTTGCATAAAGAAGATGATTAGCGCGACAAGGGCAATACCCAGAATAATTTTAAACACGTCATTTCCTCATATCGTGTTGATTCATCAGCTGATAGTAGCAGAGCTTATGGCAGGGTGAAAGGTGGGGAGGGCGGTGCGAGATCGCTGGGGATCAGCGAGAACAGCAAACCATCGACCGGGCCGTCTTGGGTCATGATCCGGTTTCGTGCCGTGCACTCAAAGCGGGCCTTGGTCGCAAGGGCGGTACGCTGACTGGCAAGGTTGCCGGTATGGGTGACAATTTCAATCCGGGTCAGGCCAACAGTCTCGAAGGCGAACTGGGCAATAGCCTGGCACGCTTCCTTGGCATAACCCTGGCGCTGGGCACTGGAGCGGATCCAATAACCCATTTCGGCCGAGTTGGACAGTTCGGACAAGTTACTCAGGGAGGCACTGCCGAGAAACGTATCGGTGCTGCGCTCGAACAGAGCAAACTCATAACTGATGTCATAAGTCCAGTTCTGTTGGCTAGCATGGATCCATTCATGGGCATCATGTTGGCTGTATTGGGCGTGGCACCAAGGCAGCCAAGGGGCAAGGCTTTGCTGCGAGTGGTGGATAGCCTCAAGTAAATCTAATAGGTCGGCATTTTTGTAAGGCCGAAGCAATAAGCGCTCGCTGGTAAGTTGGTAGTCTGTTTTCATCCAGTCCACAGTCTCCGTCAATATATCCTAATACCAAACTGGAGTTTACCCAGTGGTAATAGCATAAACTGCAGAGGTGGGATTGTCGCAGGTCTCGCTTAGGTAGGGGCTGAAAATGTGAAAAGGGCTGCGATCTGCAGCCCTTTGGGAACGACTATCAGCTTGTCGACAGCTTTAACCGTCGATACGACGAATTTGGATCACCATCCCCATCAACGGGTGGTCAAGGTAGTGGGTTTCACCACTGCGCATCTTGCGCTGCTGCTGGAATTGGTAGGCTTTGAGGAACTCTTCCACTTTTACCTGTTTTTGAACCTCTTGCAGGTGGCCGATCTGGACGTTGCTTGCCGTGTCAAGAGAGCCGTCAATCGGATCTAGCGGTTCAGCACCGATAATGATCTCTCGGCGGCTTGGCTCGCGAAGGGCAAAGTTAGCCTCTGTGAACAGGAAGTGCTGCACATACACACGCAGCGTGCCGTCCAGCTCACGCAGAGCACTGGCTTCCTCTTGCGCATAACTATCATCTGGGGCTGAAATCAGTGATTCTTCGCTGAAGCCTTCATCCATTTGCGCGTCTGCAGGCTCGCTTGATTGGGCCGATTTCACTGTACCGTCAGCGGAAAACTGGGCGGAGAAGTCTTCGCCAGCGGTGAAGTGAATGCGAGGTGCAGCCGCTCGGCTCAGATCACCTTGGCGCCAGCCAAAGTGTGCTAGCGGGGTAAAGCCCGCGTGCTGCTTGAGCTTACTGTACTGTGAATTGAGCTCAAACTGCGACGACGGCATCGGGGTGATCCCTCGAGCCTGTAAGCGAGCAGTATCACCAAAGTCGATAGCGCCTTTGAGGTTGATAGGCTTTTGGTTATCAGGCCAAGACTCACTGATTTGTTCAGGCGCAATGTTGCGCTTGAACAGGATCACTTCGATATCGAACTGTCGGGCTGCAAGGCTTGGCCAGCTAATGGCGAACAGCAGCAAATAAATGAGATTTTTCAAGATAATACTCCGCACTTAAGTGCTATCTATTATAGAGCGTTTTCTGCCAACTTTGTTAGAAGACCGTCAACATACTTTATTCTGTCTTTTCTGTCACTCATCGGTGCCATGACTTTCAGCTTGGTTGGCCCTTCCATCCGGAAATGTTGTGGCTGTGATTGCAGCAGGCCGACCAGTAAGCCAGGATCGATGTTGGCATTCGGGTTGAATTCGATAAAGCCACCCTTTTCACCGGCTTCAATTTTGCGAACGCCAATACCGGCTGCCTTGAGTTTGATTTGATTGACCACCAATAAATTGGTGGTGGGATCCGGCAGCAGGCCAAAGCGGTCGATGAGCTCGACTTTGAGTTCTTCCAGGGCTTTTTCGCTGTTGGCGCTGGCAATACGCTTGTACAAAGACAGGCGGGTATTGATATCCGGGATAAAGTCTTCCGGTAACAAGGCTGGTAGGCGCAGTTCGACCTCAGTTTGCTGGCGCAGCAGATCATCCAATGAAGGCTCTTTGCCTTCCTTGAGCGCCTCGACGGCTTGCTCGAGCATTTCCATATACAGGGTGAAACCGACAGATTGGATCTGCCCGCTTTGCTCATCACCGAGCAGTTCACCGGCACCACGGATTTCAAGGTCATGGGTGGCCAGGGTGAAGCCGGCGCCCAAGTCCTCCAGAGACGAAATCGCTTCGAGACGTTTGACAGCATCTTTGGTCATGCGCTTAGGGTGCGGCGTAAGCAAATACGCATAAGCTTGGTGGTGTGAACGCCCGACGCGGCCTCGCAGCTGGTGCAGCTGGGCCAAACCAAGGTGATCGGCACGGTTGATCACTATGGTGTTGGCCGTCGGTACGTCGATACCGGTTTCGATAATGGTGGTACAGACCAACAGGTTGAAACGCTGGTGGTAGAAGTCGCTCATGATCTTTTCGAGTTCGCGTTCTCGCATTTGACCATGGGCAAAGGTAATACGCGCTTCCGGGATCAGCTTGGCAAGCTCCTGCGCGGTTTTCTCGATAGAGTCGACATCATTGTGCAGGAAGTAAACCTGGCCGCCACGCATGATTTCACGCAGTACCGCTTCCCGGACCAAGGCATCATCCGATTCGCGGACGAAGGTCTTGATGGCCAAGCGTCGGGCTGGCGGGGTGGCGATGATTGACAAGTCCCGCATCCCGCTCATAGCCATATTCAAGGTACGAGGGATCGGCGTTGCAGTCAGGGTCAGGATATCAACGTCGGCACGGATCGCTTTGAGTTTTTCTTTCTGGCGAACCCCGAAGCGGTGCTCTTCATCGACAATCAGCAGGCCAAGATCATGGTAGTCCACCGAGGCATTGAGCAACTTATGGGTGCCGATCAGGATATCGATTTTCCCCTCGGCCATATCGGCCAAGATCTGCTTCTGCTCCTTGGCCGTTTTGAAGCGTGACAGTACTTCAACCCGGACAGGGGTATTGGCAAAGCGGTCGCGGAAGTTCTCGAAGTGCTGCTGGGCCAACAAGGTTGTCGGCACCAGTACGGTGACCTGCTTGTTGTTGTCGACAGCGACAAAGGCTGCACGCATAGCGACTTCTGTTTTACCGAAGCCCACATCGCCGCACACCAAACGGTCCATCGCTTTGGCCTGGCACATATCCGACAGTACGGCATTGATAGCCAGTGCCTGGTCGTGGGTCTCCTCGAACGGGAAACCGGTACAGAAGTCGGCGTAGGCTTCACGGTCAAGGTTGAATTTGTGGCCCGGTTTCATTTCGCGCTTGGCGTACACATCAAGCAGTTCGGCGGCGACATCACGGACTTTTTCCGCCGCTTTTTTACGGGCTTTGACCCATGTCTCACCGCCCAGCTTGTGGATTGGTGCGGAATCTTCCGCCCCACCGGAGTAGCGGCTGATAAGGTGCAGCGAGGCCACTGGGACATAGAGCTTGGCCCCACCTTGGTATTCCAAGGTGACGTATTCGGTTGTCATCCCCCCCGCCTCCAAGGTTTGCAGGCCGAGGTAGCGGCCGATACCGTGGTCGATATGGACAACCGGCTGGCCGACTTTGAGCTCGGCAAGGTTGCGGATAATGGTATCGGCATTAACAGACTTTTTCTCGTCACGGCGACGGCGTTGCACCACGCGCTCACCCAGCAAATCGCTCTCACAAATCAGGGCGATTTCAGGTTGCTCCAGGACAAAACCGTGCTCAGCTGCACCGATAACGAGGCTGAATTTGCCCGGTGTTGCCAAAGCTTCGGTGAGTGTCGGGGCAACGACAGGACGCAGTTTGATTCGGCCAAGCAGATCGAGCAAGGCTTCGCGGCGGCCTTCAGACGCCACCGAGAAGATAATCTTGCCTGGATAGCTTTCCGAATAGCGGCGCAGTTCGGCCAGCGGCTCTTTGAGCTGGTGGTTGATGGTCAGCTCGGGGATAGCCTGGATCGGCAGGTTATACCGGCCAGCTTTTTCCGGTTCACTGTCATGGCGGATACGCACCTGCGGCAGCGTTTTGAAATGAGTGAACATTTCATCCTTGGTCAGCCACAGCTCTTTGGGCTCCAGCAGCGGGCGCAGAGGATCGACCTTGCGCTGGTCATAGCGATACTCGGCATCATTGAGGAACTGGTCAACGGCCGGCTCTAGCGCGCCGACGGTGATGAGCAGGCTGTTATCCGGCAAGTAGTCGAACAAGGTTTCGGTTTGTTCGAAAAATAGCGGCTGCCAATATTCGATACCCGCAGGCCAGGTCTTTTTGCTGACTTGCTGGTAGATGGATTCCGGCTCGCGGCGTGCCTCGAAGCGCTCGCGCCAGCGCATCCGGAAGTTCTCGATGGCGATTTCGTCGGTCGGGAACTCGTGGGCTGGCAACAGGCGGATTTGCTCGATCTCCCCGGTCGAACGCTGGTTTTCGGGGTCAAACTGGCGGATCGAATCCATTTCATCATCAAAGAAGTCAATTCGGTAAGGTTGGTTGCTGCCCATCGGGAACAAGTCGATCAATGAGCCGCGGCTGGCGTATTCACCGTGTTCGATTACTTGGTCGACATGGCGGTAGCCGGAGGCTTCAAGCTGCAAGCGCAGTTTATCCAGTGACAGCCTGTCGCCGTTGCTGACCATCAGCGCATGCTGGTGGATGAATGCCCGTGGCGTCAGGCGCTGCAGCAGGGTGCTGATTGGTACCAACACGACGCCGTTGGCCTGTTGCGGCAGGGAGTATAAGCGAGTCAGTCTGTCCGAAATAATATCCTGGTGCGGCGAGAAGTTATCGTAAGGCAAGGTTTCCCAGTCAGGGAAAACGCTCACTTCCAGTGAGGTGAACTGGCTAACTTCCGGCTGAAGGCGTAGTGCTGTTTGGGTGTCCGGCACGACAGCCAGGATTGGGCCCTGATGGTCATGGGCCAGCTCGGCGACGGACAGAGCCAGCGCAGCACCGGACACATTACCAATAAATCGGCTGTCGCCCTGTTTGGACGGTAATGGAAGAGAAAGAATAGACTGTGCTTTCATGGTTAACTTTTATTGTCTGATCGCTGTTGGGCGCGTTGGCGCAGAATTTTTTGCTGGAAGTGCAGGGCGGCTCGGATCAGCAAATCCCTGTCATCTTCCATCAAGCATACGTATTTCAAAGCTGTCTCATAGCTGCTGTCTGGCTGAGGTTGGCACTGGGTTACTTCAGCATAGGCGTAAACGGCGGCGGCAGGATTATCAAGGAACAGCTTTAGCCTGACGCTGCTCCCCTCTGCCAGCGCTTGTGGTGAAAAGTAGGACAGTTGACTGGCACCGAAGGTATGGGTGATAAAGCGCAGTTTGGCATCATCTTGCTGGGCAAGCACAAAAGAGAGCAACAAGTTTATTTTGTTGTTTTGTGCCGTCAGGTAATTGGAGAGTGCTTGGAACTCATCTTTTTTAAGCTGGGACAGCGAGTGCTCCAGTCCTTCATCCAAGCTGCTGCATTCACTGGCAATACGAAACAGAGGCGGAATTTCTTGCTGGAAAGCCAGCATATCGGGAACACTTTCACCGTGTGAAAGGGGTTCTACGTTGATGGTCAATCCGGCATGGACTGAAAAATACTCGTCCTGATTCATGTCGCACTCGTTATAAATTAACTATCCTACGATTATCACCCAGCAAATGCATCGGGACAAGTAAAGTGGGCTTAGAGTGGGGGTTTTAACCGCTGTTTTTACATTACTTTTACTGCGCTTAATGGTAATCGGAAGCCGCAACAGGTATGCTTTCGAACAGTTTTTATAAGGATGGTATCTTCTTACTCTATGTTTCATCCCGTATCGTTTTTTATTGGCCTGCGATATCTCAGAGGGCGCTCTGGAGATAGGTTCAGCCGTTTCGTTTCCTATATGTCGACCGCGGGTATTACCGTCGGGGTGCTGTCTCTAGTCACGGTATTGTCTGTCATGAATGGTTTTGAACAACAACTCAAGGAGAGGATCCTTGGTGTAATGCCGCAAGCGGTTGTGTCAAGCCAAGATGGTCACCTTGCCCGAGCCGAGCAACCGCCTCAAGAACTCCAGTCTCTTTCCCATGTCGATATGATCGCACCGCTGACCCGCAGTGAGGCGATTTTGCAAAGTGCCAAGTCTTTGTCTGCAGGTATGTTATTGGGTGTTGACCCTGAAGCCTTCGAGCCTGTGGGCTATTACGTCAACCATGGCGATATTATGGATCTGGAAGCGGGTAGCTATAAGGTTATTCTGGGTCAGGTTCTTGCCAATCAATTGGGCGTGAAGGTGGGCGATAAGGTGCGGCTAATGGTGACCAGTGCCAGCCAGTATACGCCTCTGGGCCGCATTCCTAGCCAGCGAAATTTCGAGGTGGCGGGACTCTATAACACGGGGTCGGATGTCGACGGTCAGTTGATCCTGACCCACATCGATGATGCCGGGCGATTGTTGAGACTGAAACCCGGCCAAATGACCGGATGGCGCTTGTTTGTCGATGACCCGTTTGTGGTCGCCCAGCTTGCCAACCAGCCTTTGCCTGAGGGCATGACCTGGTCGGATTGGCGTGAGCAACGCGGTGAACTTTTCCAAGCGGTAAAAATGGAAAAGAACATGATGGGGTTGATGCTTGGTCTGATCATTGGTGTTGCAGCCTTTAATATCATTTCGGCGCTGATCATGGTGGTGATGGAGAAGCAGGCTGAAGTGGCGATTTTGAAGACACAGGGCATGAGCAGCCGTCAGGTGTTGATGGTATTTATGGTGCAGGGGGCCAGTAGTGGGGTCATTGGTGCGATCATTGGCGGTATTCTAGGTACCCTGTTGGCATTGAACCTAAACGCTATTTTGACTGTCTTTGGTGTGAACCTGATTTCAGCCGGTGGTCAACTGCCAATAGTGATTTCCCCGCTCCAAATTGTTTTAGTGATTGTCGGTGCTATTGTCTTGAGCTTGCTGGCAACTGTTTTTCCTTCCTACCGGGCGGCATCGGTCCGTCCTGCAGAGGCACTTCGTTATGAGTAATGCATTATTGGTCTGTCAGGGCTTGAGAAAAGTTTATCGAGAAGCCCAGCTTGAAACAGAGGTGCTTAAAGGGGTGGGGTTCCATCTCGATGCCGGCGAGCTGGTCGGAATTGTCGGGGCTTCGGGCTCCGGTAAAAGCACACTATTGCATTTGCTGGGTGCGCTGGATGACCCGAGCGAAGGGGATGTGTTTTTCAAAGGCAAAAAACTCAATGCCATGAGTGCCAACAAGCAGGCTATGCTTCGAAATCAGGAGATTGGTTTTGTGTATCAGTTCCACCACCTGCTGGCCGATTTCAGTGCGGTGGAGAATGTCGCGATGCCTTTGCTTATCGGCGGGATCCCTGCGAGCAAGGCTCGTTCGCAAGCCCATAGCATTCTGGAGTTGGTTGGCTTGGGACACCGACTGGAACATCGCCCGTCAGAGCTGAGTGGTGGCGAGCGCCAACGTGTTGCGATAGCCCGTGCGCTAGTAAACAAGCCATCGTTAGTACTGGCGGATGAACCAACCGGTAATTTGGATCATAAAACAGCCCTTGAGATTTATGATCTGATGCGCAAGCTCAATAAAGAGTCCGGTACGGCGTTTTTGGTGGTGACCCACGATAATGAGCTTGCCGGTAAGCTTGACCGCTGCATGCACATGCAAGACGGCGAGCTGCAGCAAGTAGAGGTGGCTTGATGTTCCGACCGCTTTCGCTTTTTATCGGTAGTCGCTTTAGCCGCGCCAAGCAAAGAAACCGGATGGTTTCATTTATCTCGATTTCATCGACCCTTGGCATTGCTGTGGGGGTGGCGGTGATCATCATTGGTCTATCGGCCATGAATGGCTTTGAGCGCGAGCTGCAAAACCGCGTGCTGTCTGTGATCCCGCATGGGGAGCTGGAGGCGGTCAGCCCGCCTTTCGAGGACTGGCAGCCAGTGCTGGATTTGGTGGAGCAGCACCCTCGGGTAACCGCAGCAGCACCGTATGTCCAGTTTACCGCCTTGCTTGAAAAAGGGAGCAGCCTTAAGGCGGTAGAAGTACGCGGCGTTGACCCTGAAAAACAGAAAGACGTCAGTGTGCTGCCTCAGTATGTGAAGGACAATGCCTGGGAGAGCCTAGCAGCAGGCAAGCAGCAGGTTATCCTGGGCCAAGGGGTGGCCGATAAACTGGGTATTGGGGTGGGAGACTGGATCACTGCGATGATCCCGAACCCGGATCCCAGCCTGAAGCTTAAAGCGCCTCACCGTATCCGCCTTCAAGTCGCGGGATTGTTGGCCTTGGCTGGGCAGATTGACCATAATTTTGCCTTGGTGCCTTTGCAAGATGCCCAGCAGTACCTGTCAATGGGCGACGGGGTCACGGGCATAGAACTGAACGTAGACAAGGTGCTTGAAGCACAGAGCATCGTGCGTGAGGTTGGCTTTACCCTGCCTGTGTATGTCTACCTGAAAAGCTGGAACCAGAAATACGGTTATCTTTACCGTGATATTCAGATGGTACGTACCATCATGTATTTGGTAATGGTGCTGGTGATCGGCGTGGCGTGTTTCAACATCGTTTCGACCTTGATGATGGCAGTGAAAGACCGGGCAGCAGACATTGCAATCCTCCGCACCATGGGGGCGACTGATCGGCTTATCCGTTCTATTTTCGTCTGGCACGGTGTGCTGTCAGGGGTTGTCGGTAGTCTATTGGGATCGATTGCTGGTTCACTGGTTGCGGTAAACCTGACTCCGCTCATCAAAGGACTGGAAGGTTTGATTGGCCATCAGTTCCTCTCTGGTGATATCTACTTTGTCGACTTTCTTCCAACGTCATTATCGATGCAAGATGTGATGCTGGTGACATCGACCGCCGTAGTATTGAGCTTTTTGGCCACCTGGTATCCGGCGAAACGTGCTGGTGCCTTGCAACCGGCTACCGTTCTAAGTGCTAAATAACCGAGTACCGTATAGCAGGGAAGTCTGCTTCAAACCGTACTTTTAGGGAAGGGTCAGAATTGTTGATAAATCGTATGTAATGATTTTCAGCCACCTGCAGACTGCTTCGCTATTTTGTCGTTAGTGTTTGAGTTTGCCTGGCTTTGTCATTACATTTTTAGGCCTAAAAAAACCTCGCATCTGCGAGGTTTTTTATTACTTGGCGACTAATCCTTGTGGAGTCTTAGTACCCGGAATCGGCGTTTTTGCCAGCTTCGGACAACAGAGTAGCGCCACAAGCCGCGGATACCGAAATAACCCAAAGCCGAGAAGAAGACGGCGCAGACAGCGCAGCCCATCAGAAAAGGAGGCCCAATCTGGTTCATTTGGTGCAACAGGAATTCCCAGGACAGCTCGAAATGGAAGGCTTGGTGAGGTGTATTCATCAGCCAAGCTCCGACCTTATAGGCGCCGTAAAACATTACTGGCATGGTGATGGGGTTACTGATCCATACCAGGCAAACAGAAAGTGGCAGGTTGACGCTAAAGAAGATGGCGGCGCCGGCAGCCATGATCATCTGGCTGGGAAGAGGTACAAACGCCATAAACAAACCGACCGCAAATGCGCCAGACGCCGAACGGCGGTTAAGGCACCACAAATTGGGGTTGTAAAGCACATTGCCAAATATCTTCAACGCTTTTTGGCGCTTGATGACATCATGGCTAGGCATTATTCGTTTAATTACTTGTCTTGGCATTGTAATTCTATTGTTCACAGGCAGGCTTGAGATGAACAAAAGCGCTGCCGGGGTTGCACTTGGACTGCTATCGCTTCATTTCTGGCTGGCATTGCCAACCTATCATGGATTTATTACAGCCTTAATGATAGGCAGTGTAGTGTGTTTCTTTTTCCGATGGCGACTTTTGATCTATATCGCAATCGGCGCTTGTTTGGCGAATCTCGCCGCAACATCCTATCTAAAAAACGTCCAACTGGCTTTTATTGAGCCGAGGAATATTACCATAGTTGGTGAAGTTAGTAGCCTATTAAATCATAAGAAATTAGATACTTTGTTTGATTTTGTAACGTCAGAATTACGTCAACAAGGTAAACATTCGAGCAAAACTCTGCATTTAAGGCTGAGCTGGCATGACCCAGACAATGTACCGATGATGAAACAAGGGGAGCGCTGGGTGTTAAAGATCAGACTGAAGCCGCCTACAGGCAGGGTAAACCGCGCAGGTTATGATCGGGAGCGGCAATTTGTGGGCCAAGGGATCCATGCAACTGGCGTCGTACTAAGTGGCCGGCGCTTAGAGAGTGGTCAAAATGATCGGGCATCACTTCGCCAGTCGGTGTTTGATATCGCGGTTGATGACACCAACGAACTGGCTCACCAACGCTATTTGCTGGCATTGGGCTTTGGGTATCGTGATGGTTTGCTAGATGAGGACTGGGGGCTGCTGCGAGACAGTGGTCTTGCACACCTGATGGCGATATCCGGGCTGCATATAGGGCTTGCCATTATGCTGGGCTGGTGGTGCGGCGGGGTGCTGCGCAATGTAGCGGGTGACTGGCCGCAAGCAATTTGGCTGCCGCTCTGGCTGGGCGTGGGGACGGGGGCGCTGTATGCGTGGCTTGCTGGGTTTACCCTGCCCACACAGCGGGCCCTGCTGATGAGTATGGTTGCCTTGATTTTACTGCGGCTCCGTATCGTTTGGCCCAGTTGGCAAGTTTTGTTGTTGGCGTTTACCCTCAGCCTGGTGCTGGATCCGCTTGCCTCATACAACGCCGGGTTTTGGTTGTCGTTTTCGGCGGTTGCGGTTATTGCCATTGTTCATGCTGGCGGTGTTAGGTTTGATAGCCATCCAGAGCTGACTGTATTCCAGCACTGGTATGGCAGGTTGAAGGCGTTGGTATTGCTTCAGTTGTCTTTGTTGGCTTTGATGCTTCCGGTACAGTGGCTTTGGTTTGGTGGGTTTTCTCCCTGGGCACCTGTTATAAACCTGCTGGCCGTTCCTTGGGTGAGTATGACCACCGTCCCTTTGGTTTTAGCCGCTGTTATTTTTTCTCCAATTGAACCGATAGCCTTAACTTGTTGGCAGTTAGCCGATTTGACGTTGACGCCTGTGCTTAAGTTGGCGCAGATAGCCCGAGGTGGCTGGTGGACATTAGCCGAGAGTCAGGGAGGGTGGGTTTTATCAGCTACCGCCATTGTGATCTTGCTTTGGTTATTACCGCTCAAAAGATTTGCCGCAGTGATCAGTATATTGGTTATTCTCGCCGGGGTGTGGAATAAGCAAGGGCCAGAAAACCAAAGAGATATCGAAACTTGGCAGGTCGACATGCTTGATGTCGGTCACGGTTTGGCAGTGCTGATTTCGAGCAACAATCGCAGCGTCCTCTACGATACGGGAAATCGCTGGCCGGGAGGCTCTATTGCTAGCTCGGTTATCGAACCGGTATTAAAGCAAAGCGGTCAGAGTCAGTTGGATGGGCTGATATTGAGCCATGCGGACAGTGACCATGCTGCGGGAGCCGAATACTTAGTTGAGACTTTTGCTCCTTTGTGGAAACGCAGTAGTGACTTTCGCGATGGTTACTTACCCTGTACCCGTGGCGAGAGCTGGCGGTGGCAAAGCCTACATTTTCGGGTACTGTGGCCACCCAAGCAAGTGACAAGGGCAGCCAATCCCCATTCTTGTGTGATTGAAATAAAACAGTTCTTTAGTATTAATGAAAACAACAAAGGCAGCGGGCAGGAAACGGAGGGAGTCTCTCTTCTGCTGACCGGAGATATTGATGCGGTTTCCGAACTGTTGTTGGCAAGGCTGGAGCCAAACTTATCACCAGATATCCTACTGGTCCCCCATCATGGCAGTCGCAGTTCGTCGACAACGACATGGCTTAACAAGATGGGCTGGCTTGGCAATATGTCGCCCAATTTTGCGTTGGTATCGGTGGCTCGATATAACCCTTGGCAATTACCTTCAGCTGAAGTGCGCCAGCGTTATCTGGATAGGGGCGTAAATTGGCTTGCGACATCCAAGACCGGTCAAGTATCGCTGCAGATAAGCGGAGGTGACATTCAAGTGATACGTTACCGACAAGACCGGAAAGCTGCTTGGTTCAGGCCTGCCATTTCCCAAGAGTAGCAAGGAAACCTTTGTTTCCTATATGACTGGTTGTTTGAAAATCCAGCAGTATTGTGCCTTGTTCAATGAACTTATTTGGTCTCCGGCATTTATGCGAGTAGAATGGGAAAATTGTCTTTAAGAAAAAATGGTTTCCATGACTACTTCGAACGATCAAACCACTTGGGAGACGTTTAAGCGCCTGTGGCCTTCAATCAGCCTATATAAAGCAGGTATGGCTGTCGCTGTTGTTGCATTGATTATCAACGCCGCCAGTGATGCATTGATGCTCTCGATGATCAAGCCGTTGATGGATGAAAGTTTCGGCGGTATAGATGGTATCGAGTCGAATTTCCTGGCAATGATGCCAATTTATTTATTAAGTTTGATGGTACTCCGCGGCGTAAGTGGCTTTGTCTCGACTTACTGCCTAGCCTGGGTTTCCGGCAACGTCGTAATGACCCTGCGTCGTCAAATGTTCAATCACTTTATGAAAATGCCAGTTGGTTTTTTTGATAAAGAATCCTCCGGTAAATTATTGTCCCGTATTACCTATGACTCTGAGCAGGTTGCATCGGCAACCAGCGGTGCGCTGGTTAACCTTGTGCGCGAAGGGGCGACGATCATTGCCCTGATGGCAATCATGTTCTACAACAGCTGGCAGCTTTCGGCGATTTTACTGGTGATAGCCCCTGTAGTTGCTATCAGCATCCGGGTGGTTTCCAAGCGTTTCCGCCGTATTTCCAAGAATATGCAAGATGCAATGGGCTCGGTGACATCCTCTGCCGAACAAATGCTTAAAGGACACAAAGTGGTGTTGAGCTATGGTGGCCAGCAGGTAGAGCAGGAGCGTTTTGAACATGTGAGTAATCGCATGCGTCAGCAAACCATGAAGTTAGTTTCAGCCCAGGCGATTGCTAACCCAGTCATTCAGGTGATTGCTTCGCTGGCACTGGTTGTGGTGCTGATCTTGGCGAATACCGAATCACTGCGTGAGTCCCTGACGCCGGGTACGTTTGCGCTTATTTTTGGTTCCATGTTTGGCTTGATGCGCCCCCTGAAGTCTCTGACCAACGTGACCTCTCAGTTCCAGCGCGGTATGGCGGCCTGCCAGACACTATTTGGCCTGATGGAAATGGAAACCGAGAAAGATCATGGTCAATATGAAGCTAATCGCGTGAATGGCGATATCCAAGTTAAGGATGTGACTTTCACTTACCCAACCAAAGACACGCCGGCATTGAAAAATGTGAGCTTTGAGTTGCCAGCAGGAAAAACGCTTGCCTTGGTGGGGCGCTCTGGTTCAGGCAAGAGTACCATTGCCAACTTGCTGACCCGTTTTTACGACATTGACTCTGGAAGTATTACCATTGATGGCCACGATATCTGTGACTATAAATTGGCTAACCTGCGCGAGCAGGTCGCGGTTGTTTCCCAGAATGTCCATCTGTTCAATGATACGATTGCCAACAATATTGCTTATGCCAGCGGTGAAAAATACAGTCGCGCGGATATTGAAAAAGCGGCTGAGCTTGCCTATGCCATGGACTTTATCAACGATATGGACAATGGATTGGACACGGTGATTGGTGAGAATGGTGTGAGCTTGTCGGGTGGACAGCGTCAGCGCCTTGCCATTGCCCGTGCTCTGCTGCGCAATGCGCCGGTCTTGATCCTCGATGAAGCCACCTCGGCGCTGGATACCGAATCGGAGCGTGCGATCCAGTCTGCGCTGGACGAGCTGCAGAAAGACCGGACGGTTCTGGTGATTGCCCACCGCTTGTCAACCATCGAGAATGCCGACCAAATTCTGGTGGTCGATGAAGGTGAAATCATTGAGCGCGGCGTTCATGCTGAACTGTTGGCACAAGATGGCGCATACGCCCAGCTTCACCGTATCCAGTTTGGTGAATAATGGCTTCGGTGATTGAAAAGATCTGGTTTGAGGGCCACCCGGCAGGGCTGGTGCTCAAACCTTTGCTATGGCCATTGAGCAAGCTGTTCGGTGCCGTGAGTCGACGCCGTCGTCAGCAGTACCAGTCCGGCCAGAAAGCACCTTATCGTCCGTCGGTACCTGTGGTTGTTGTCGGCAATATTACTGCTGGTGGCAATGGCAAAACGCCTGTTGTGGTTTGGCTTGTGGAACAACTCAAGGCCGCAGGGCTCAAGCCGGGCGTGGTATCCCGTGGTTATGGAGCCAAAGCGCCCCATTACCCGTATTTGGTCGACGGCCAGAGTACCACTGCCGAGGCCGGCGATGAGCCGGTGTTGATCTTTCGCCGTACGGGTGTCCCGGTCGCGGTGTCTCCCAAGCGTGCAGAAGCGGTTCAGCTGATTGAGTCCGATGTCGACGTGATCATCACCGACGATGGCCTGCAGCACTATGCGCTGGCAAGGGATATCGAAATCGTGGTGATCGACGGCCAGCGCCGTTTTGGTAACCAGCAGCTTATTCCTATGGGGCCGTTGCGTGAAGGCTGTGACCGCTTGCAAGAAGTCGACTTTTTGATTTGCAATGGCGGTAAAGCCCAGGGCGGAGAAATTCCGATGCATCTGGTGCCTTCCGACTTTATCAACCTGACTACCGGCGAGCGATGTGAGCCTGCACGGCTGCAAGGGGATGTGGTTGCTATGGCGGGCATTGGTCATCCGCCCCGATTTTTTAATACACTGAAACAGCTCGGTATTACCCCAGTAAAATGTCAGCCATTTGCTGATCACCAGGCGTTCGCCGAGCAAGAATTACAACAGCTGTCCGGGCAAGGGCAGCACTTAGTCATGACAGAGAAAGATGCGGTGAAATGCCACACTTTCGCCCAGCCTAATTGGTGGTATTTGCCGGTAGATGCCGAGATGCCTTCCGATCAGGCTGATAGCTTGATTAACCGGATCATTAAGGTAAAGGAAGAATATGGATCATCGTCTGCTTGAAATCGTTGCGTGCCCAGTGTGTAAGGGCAAATTGAACTTCGACAAAGACAAAAATGAACTGATCTGCAAATTTGATCGCCTGGCATATCCTATTAAAGACGGTATCCCAGTATTGCTTGAGCCAGAGGCACGCACTTTGAGCTCTGAAGAGGTGAAATAATGTCTTTTACCGTGATTATTCCGGCCCGTTACCAGTCTTCGCGCCTGCCGGGCAAGCCGCTGGCTGATATCGCTGGCAAGCCAATGATCCAATGGGTTTATGAGCAGGCGAGCAAGGCCGGTGCCGATCAGGTGATTGTCGCCACCGATGACCAGCGTATTGCCGATGCTGTTAAGGCGTTTGGTGGTGAGGTTTGTATGACTCGTGGCGATCATGAGTCGGGGACCGAGCGTCTGGCGGAAGTGGTTGAGAAATACCAATTGGCTGCTGAGCAAATCGTGGTTAACGTCCAGGGTGACGAGCCGTTGATCCCTGAAAGCATTATTCGCCAGGTAGCGATGAATCTTGCTGGCAGCAATGCGCCGATGGCGACACTGGCGGTCGAAATCGACCATGCCGATGAGGTGTTCAACCCTAATGCGGTGAAAGTGGTGACGGACAAAGATGGTTACGCGATGTACTTCAGTCGTGCCTCGATTCCGTGGGATCGCGATAATTTCGCTAAACGTCCGCAGGAAATTCATCAGAACCTGATGCGCCATATCGGCATCTATGCCTATCGTGCCGGCTTCATTAATACCTACATCAACTGGGAGCCAAGCACGTTGGAGAAAATCGAAGCGCTAGAGCAGCTTCGTGTGCTGTGGTACGGGGAGAAAATCCATGTTGACGTGGCGATTGATGCGCCGCCAGCAGGGGTCGATACGCCGGAAGATTTGGAAAAGGTTCGCGAGCTCGTCGGGTAACCCGAAGGCTGGAAGCTAATTGAATCGATAAACGGGAGGCATTTGCCTCCCGTTTTTTTGTAGGGTTTGAAGGTTAAGGCTCGCTAGATGCCGTGTTGGCTTTGCTTCTAAATAAACGCGTCCAGTTGAGTGGCATCATTGGCACCACGATCAATAAAATGCCCAGCACAGTCAGTGCGTCTGGTATTTCATCAAACCACATTACCCCGAAGGCGGTGACAAACACCAGCCCCGAATATTCAGCTAAGGCAATCTGGCCTGCCGCAGCCTTCTTGTAGCCAATGACCACCAAGGCGTGGTAACCCAGCACGAACAGGTTGATAGCCATGATCCAACCAATATGCCGCCATTCAATATCGGCCCATTGTGGCAGTGCCAACACGAGCGATAGCGGCAGTGTCATAACGCCGGTCCAGAATAGCGTTGATATCAGGTGCTGATCTTTAGGTAGCTTGCGGATCAATATATTACCCAGCCCCATTGCCAAAGCACTGCCGAGGCCGACTATCGCAGCCCAGTGGAAGTGCTCCGGGCGCAATACCACGAGTACCCCCACAAACCCTATGCTGGTCGCAATGACTTTTGACCGCGGCGGCATTTCCTTGAGCAAGAAGACAGACAGCGGAAGCATCAGCAGAGGGCCGACGTAGAACATGGCATTGGCGGTCGCCAGCGGCAAGAAGGTGATCGCCACCATGGCGCAGGCGCTACCCATCAAGATTAATTGGGCGCGCCAGAAGGTGATTTTGCAGCACCCCTGTAGGCGTTTTGCCACAGGAAGCTTTAGCCAAAACGGTAGCAGCATAATCACGCTGAGTAGCTGTCGGATAAAGACATACTGGAAAGTGGGCACTTCACCGTTGAGGATTTTCAGAGAAACATCCGAGAAGGAAGCGAGTAGGTTGGCAGCAACAAGTAGAACGATAGCTTGGTTGACAGGGTTACGCATTGAAACTCAGTGTTTGATAAAGGGTAAGTAAAAAGTGCTAATGCCATATTGTATGGCAAGTGAGGTATTCTACCTATCGAGACTGAAATTTCACTGAGTATTTTTTATTGATGGTAAATGGTAGGGGTAAACGCTGATTTAAACTACAATAATGCCACCCATCATTGTGATAGGTGGCATCGGTTTTCTAATGCTGGGCGTCTAGTCGCTTACGCCTTTGCGGTTTGCTCTTCGATGTCGTTGTCAGCCTCAAACAAGCTGTTGTCCGCTTGGCCCAGCACCCGGGAAGTAATGGTACCGGCTGTCATCGCACCGCTTACGTTAACTGCTGTACGGCCCATATCAATCAACGGTTCGATAGAGATCAGAAGGCCAGCCAGCGCTACGGGCATATCCAGTGCTGACAGGACAATCAGGGCGGCGAAGGTCGCGCCACCACCGACACCGGCGATACCGAACGAGCTGATCGTGACAATCGCAATCAGAGTAAGCATGAAGCCCGGATCAAGAGGGTTAATACCCACCGTTGGGGCAATCATAACGGCTAGCATCGCTGGGTATAGACCGGCACAACCGTTTTGGCCCATGGTGGCACCGAATGACGCTGAGAAGTTTGAGACAGCATCGCCGTTACCCAGTTTCTTCACCTGAGTTTCAACGTTTAGCGGGATGGTACCAGCACTTGAGCGCGAGGTGAACGCGAAAGTCAGCACTGGCAGGATCTTCTTCAGGTAGCGGATCGGGTTCACGCCAACGAACGTGACTAGAACTAGGTGCATTACTAGGATCAGGCCAAGACCCACATATGAAGCAACCACAAAGTTAATCAGGCTAAGAATATCGTCGTAGTTCGAACCTGCCACCACTTTGGTCATCAGCGCAAGCACACCGTAAGGGGTCAGGCTAAGTACCATGCGGACTAGAGTACGAACGACTTCCTGGGCAACATTCATGAACCTCTCGAAGCTCGCGCCGAGCTCTGGCTGGGTGCGGATAACAGTAAGGCCGGCGACACCCACAAAGGCGGAGAAAATCACGACAGCAATGGTTGAGGTTGGACGGCTACCGGCCAAATCGGCAAATGGGTTTGCCGGGAAGAAAGAGATAATCATGTCAGCAAAAGACATCGCCTCTACCGAAGTCAGGCGGGTTTCCAGCATCTCACCGCGGGCGATCTCGCGTGCACCCTGAACAATACCTTCAGCACTTAGGCCGAACATGCTGCTGATCAGGATACCGATAAGAGCAGACGCGGCTGTCGTTGCAAGCAGGATTCCGATACTCAGGCCAGAGATTTTACCCAGTGAGCCAGAATCTTTAACCTTGATAATCGCACCAATAATCGACACGGTGATCAACGGCATGATGATCATCTTCAACAGGCTCACATAACCCGCACCAACAATGTTGACGTAGTCCAGCGTGCCAGCGATAACATCGCTACCGCCACCGTAAATAAGCTGAAGCGCACCACCGAAAAGCACACCAAGGCCCAGAGCGGTAAATACCCGCTTGGACAGCGTTTGTTCTGATTTTTGTTGTTTAACCAACAGGGCAATAATGATGGCGAAGACCGCCAAATTGAGTATCTGAAGCATCGAAACTTATCCTACCGTTGTCGTTTATTTGCAATTCCGTTCTGCAAAATTATCAATCACTAATTGGCGCAATAGTATGATGCGACTCGCAAAACATGAAATGATTTCGATACTTTTGGATATGAACTATCGGTATTTAATAGATCGAAATGTTATTTAGCTTAAACGTTAAGCATCATGGGGTAACTCAAGGGGAGAAATAGCCAGTTAGTCTTAAGACTATTGAGGTGGTGGTCGATTATTCTTTAAGAGGAAAGTAGTGCTTATAACGAGGGGATGATGTACTTAGAGTGATCCGCCGGCAGGGACAAAGCCGGCGGATAGGCAGAAGGAAGGGCTTTATTGAACTGCGGTATCTTCGTCACCTGCTATGGTACGTAATTCTTGCCACCAACGCCCCAGCTTTTCGTACCAGTAGCGCTCGGTTTGCTCGAGGTATTTGGCTTGCGGGCGGTAGCGCTCCCACGGCTGTTCGATTTTATTGCTGGCAAGGAAGTTGGTCGGGGCCGCTGTTGGGTTCAAGCCAACTTTAAGGAATTCTCCCATCGCCCTTTGCATATGGCTGGCTGATGTCACGATAACGAGTTTGTTATCGCCTACGACAGACGCAGCCTGAAAGGCTTCCTCCCAAGTATCTTTGGCGGTTTCAAGTAGCAAAATATCGTTTTTGTTGACCCCCAGGGCTAGGGCAACCTTGGCCATCATCCTCGCCTGGCTGATCTCTGTCCCACCGCCATAGCCTGACAGAATTAGCTTGGAACCAGGAAATAGCCGGTGGATGCGCATCCCTTCGTTCAAGCGCATTAGTGATGTACGTGAAAGTTGCGAGGTGATAGGCATCGCATGATCAATCACATGGCCGCTTCCCAAAACCATGACATACTCTACCGTCTGACCGGACGGGACATAGGGCGGGTAGGCTTTTTCCAGCGGGCGCAGCAGGCTGGTAGCTACCGGTTGGAACGATACAAGGAAGATTCCCAAGAAGGCAAAACCAATGAAAAAGCTTGCCAGTCCCTTGCGGCGGGTAAACCATAGCAGCAGCAGCCCGAACAAGCCGAGCAATAGCATGGCGGGTAGGGGCATGAGTAAAGAAGAAACAATTTTTTTTAGTTCAAACATGCAATGTAGTCCGAAAAATCAGCAGTTGAGCTCGAAAAAGCACCACAAGCCTTTATTCCTTTATCGCTTGTGAGAAAATAAGCCACATTTTTAGAACCGCTATCATAACGTAAAGCTGACGTGATCGAAGATCGAAATTTTGACGACTTAGCGCAAAAATTTGCAAAAAATATTTACGGAACTGGCAAAGGCCAGATCCGCCAAACGGTTGTTTGGGAAGATCTTGAGCAAATTTTAGCCCTATTGAAGAGCGATAAACCACTGCACCTATTGGATGCGGGTGGGGGTGTTGGCCAACTATCGCAGAAGGTGGCAGAGCTAGGGCATCACGTTACGTTATGTGATCTTTCTAGCGAAATGCTCAAGCTTGCTGAGCAAGATATTGCTAAAAACGGCTTGCTTGAGCAGTATCGTTTGGTTCACAGCCCGGTACAGGAGATCGGGGAGCATCTGGATAACCAGGTTGATCTGGTATTGTTTCATGCTGTGATGGAATGGCTGGCGGATCCGCAGGCGGCTTTGGAATACCTTCTGGAGCAAGTTAGACCGGGCGGTATTATTTCCGTTATGTTCTACAACTATAATGGCCTGCTGTTTAAGAACTTGATTTGTGGCAACCTGACTCATATTGAAGAGGGGATGCCGCATAGAAAGCGCTTCAAACTTCAACCTCTGCACGGGATCAAGCCTGAAGAGGTATATCGTTGGCTTGAAAGCGCAGGTTTTAACATCCTGGGTAAAACCGGAGTACGAACATTCCACGATTATATGCAGACAACCATGGTCGGGGATTACAGTTTTGAACAGGTACTGGCGATGGAGCAACAACTTTGCCGTCAGGAACCTTATTTGTCACTGGGGCGATACATACATGTATATGCGCAAAAGCCGTTATCTGGCTCAGAGACTGAGAAATACAAAAGCAATAAGGACAACGGATGAGTGAAGTAACCCAGACCGTTCCCGAGTTGGTCAGTTGGGTTAAGCAGCATGAATTTGAGCTTAACCTGCCAACCGAGCGGCTGGCGTTTCTGTTGGCGATTGCTGTATTGAGCGGCGATCGTTTTGATGAAGAATTAGGGGAAGGTGAACTGATCGATGCGTTTCGCATTGTCAGCGATATGTTCGAGCAGACACCAGAAACCGTGGCCTTCCGTGCCAACAACGCCATTAATGAGTTGGTTCGCCAACGCCTGATTTCCCGTTTTACCAGCGAAGTGACCGACGGTGCGAGTATTTACCGTCTAAGCCCGTTGGCACTCGGGATCACCGATTATTATGCTCGCCACCGCGAGTATTCGACGCTGAAGCTTTCCATTCAGCTTGCCATGGTTGCTGATGAAATCAACAAGGCCGCCACGGCAGCGCAGGAAGGCGGCGACGAGCGGCACTGGCGCCAGAACGTCCATGCGGTACTGAAGTATTCCGTGGCCGAGATCTTTGACCGTATCGATCTCAACCAGCGCACCATGGACGAGCAGCAGCAACAGGTGAAGCAAGATATTGCCGAACTGCTGAACCAGGACTGGCGCGCCGCGATCAGTAGCTGTGAAACCCTGCTGAACGAAACCTCAAGCACCCTCCGTGAGCTGCAGGACACCTTGCAGGCGGCAGGTGACCAGTTGCAAACCCAGCTGTTGATTATCCAGGAAGAGATTCAGGGTAACCCGGATCTGGAGTTTGTTGATGCCATGGTATTTAACTTGCAAGCCAAGTTGGACCGCATCATCAACTGGGGACAGCAGGCGATAGATTTGTGGATTGGTTATGACCGCCATGTCCATAAGTTCATCCGTACTGCCATCGACATGGACAAGAACCGTGCTTTCAGCCAGCGCTTGCGCCAGTCGGTGAAAGACTACTTCGACGCGCCTTGGATGCTGACTTACGCCGATGCCGAGCGACTGCTTGATATGCGTGATGAGGCTTTGGTCCTGCGTGATGACGAAGTGACCGGTATCGTACCGGAAGAAATGGAATTTGAAGAGCTGGATCTGGTCAATGACCAACTGGCAGAACAAATTGCCGCGATGTTGCAGGCCCACAAAGAAACCGGCGCTGCAATTAACTTGAGTTTGCTTCTTAAAGATTATTTGGCTCAGCACCCTCACGCGCAGCATTTCGATATGGCGCGTCTGGTGATTGATCAGGCTGTTCGACTGGGTTACTCCGAGTCGGATTTCAATGCCATCCAGCCTGATTGGGAAGCTATTAATGACTACGGAGCCAAGGTACAAGCAAATGTCATTGACAAATATTGAAGAATTTATGCCTGAAAAGCTGGCCAAGGCGATTGCCAACCCGCTTTTCCCGGCACTCGATAACGCCCTTCGCTCTGGTCGCCATATTTCCAGCGAAGATTTGGACAACCATGCCCTGCTGATTGAGTTCGAGCAGGAGCTGGCAATGTTTTACAAGCGCTATAACGCAGAACTGGTTCGTGCACCGGAAGGCTTTTTCTACCTGCGCCCGCGTTCGACCTCGTTGATCAGCCGCTCGGTACTGACCGAGCTCGATATGCTGGTGGGTAAGGTATTGTGTTTTCTTTACCTCAGCCCGGAGCGATTGGCCCACGAAGGGATCTTCACCAACCAAGAGTTGTTTGACGAACTGATGCAGCTAGCCGATGAGAAGAAGCTGATGAAGCTGGTGACTCACCGTGCGACAGGCTCTGATCTTGACCGAGAAAAGCTGTTCGACAAGACCAAGACCTCGCTGCGCCGTCTGCGCCGCCTTGGCATGATCATTCCAATTGGCGAAAACGGTAAGTTCCGTATCAGTGAAGCGGTGTTCCGCTTTGGTGCAGATGTTCGTGTCGGTGATGATGTGCGTGAAGCGCAGATGCGCTTGATCCGCGACGGTGAAGCGGTCGTGGTGCATCAGCAGGAGCCAAGCCAGTCAAGCTTGCTGCAAGCTGATGAAACACAAGAACAAGAGTTAGACACAGCCGGTTTGGAGGGTGAAGCCTAATGGAACGCGGTAAGTATCAATCGTTGACCATGGTCAACTGGAATGGCTTCTTTGCCCGCACATTTGATATCGATAATCTGGTAACCACGCTATCTGGCGGTAATGGTGCCGGTAAGTCGACCACTATGGCGGCATTTATCACATCCCTTATTCCGGATCAGAGCCTGCTTCATTTCCGTAATACCACCGAAGCGGGTAGCTCCAATGCCTCTCGTGACAAGGGCCTGCACGGTAAGCTGAAGCCGGGTACCTGTTACTCGGCATTGGATGTGGTGAACTCGAAGAATCAGCGCATCATTTTTGCGGTGAAACTGCAGCAGGTTGCTGGTCGTGATAAGAAGGTGGATATCAAGCCTTTTATTATCCAGGGCTTGCCATCACACGTTAAACCGACCGAAATCTTGGTTGAGACACTGTCTGATAACCAGGCGCGTGTACGTCAAATCAACGAAGTCAAAGAGCTGGTCAGCAGCGAATATGAAGGCGTAATGTTCAAAGCCTTCAACTCGGTGACGGACTACCACGTCCAGATGTTCGAGTTCGGTGTGCTACCGAAGAAACTGCGTAACAGCACCGATCGCTCGAAATTCTATCGTCTGATTGAAGCCTCGCTTTACGGTGGTATCTCCAGTGCCATTACCCGCTCATTGCGTGATTACCTGTTGCCGCACAACAGCGGTGTGAAGAAAGCATTCCAGGACATGGAAGCGGCATTGCGTGAAAACCGCATGACGCTGGAAGCGATCAAGCTGACTCAGAGCGACCGTGATCTGTTCAAACATTTGATCACCGAAGCGACCAACTACGTGGCAGCGGACTACATGCGCCATGCCAATGAGCGTCGCCAGAAGCTGGAAAAAACGCTGGGCTTGCGTGGTGAGCTGATGGGCTCTCGCAAGAGCTTGGATGATCAGCAGGCGTCTCTGACCAACATGACAGCGGAACTGGATGAACTGACCGAGCGCGAAGGTGCGCTGGAGCAGGATCACCAAGCGGCTTCTGACCATCTTCAGCTGGTACAAACAGCGGTACGTCAGCAAGAGAAGATCGAACGTTACCGTGAAGATCTGGAAGAGCTGACAGAACGTCTGGAAGAGCAGGTGATGGTAGTTGAAGAAGCTGCCGAGCAACTTGCAATGGCTGAAGAGCAGGCACTGCTGACGGAAGAAGAAGTCGACAGCCTGAAAACTCAGTTGGCAGATTACCAGCAGGCGCTGGATATGCAGCAGACCCGTGCCCTGCAATACCAGCAAGCGGTACAGGCACTGGAAAAAGCGCGTGATATTACCGGTGAACACCAGATGCTGGCCGATCAGGCTGTGCCATACCTTGCCCAGTTAAAGCAAGATCAGGACACTCAGACAACGGCATTGTTGGCCCTTAAGCACAAACTGGATATGTCGTCGGCAGCGGCGCAGCAGTTTGAGAAAGGCCTGCAGATTGTCACTACTATTGCGGGCTCAATCGAGCGTGCAGAAGCCGGCAGCAAAGCCCGTGAATTGATTGCCAAAGCTCGCCAGCTAGGCGCGATTACTGAGCGTAGCGATCAGCTCAAAGCCCAGTACCGTGACCTTGAGCGTGCAGTGCGTAATCAGCGCCAAGCCATTGAGCTGGCTGAAACCTATGCTAAGCGCTTTACGGTTGAACTTGACGGTGAACTGGCACTGGCTGAAGAGCAGGCGCGCCACGAAGCGACGTTGGAAGAGCTGGAACAACAGCAGGAGATCTTGGTCGAGCAGCGCAATGACATGCGCCGCCAGGAGCAGCAGCTAACTAGTCAGATTTCAACGCTGGAAGCGGCGGCACCGGCGTGGATTGCCGCCTCTGAAGCATTGGAAAAGTTGTCTGAGCAATCAGAGCGAGAGCTTTATGATAGCCAGGCGGTGATGGAAGCGATGCAGCTGACACTGGACAAAGAGCGTGAAGCGTCTGCGACCCGTGACAAGCTGGCAGCCCGCAAGCAACAGATTGATTTGGATATCGAACGCCTGGCTCAACCGGGCGGTAGTGACGATTCACGCCTACGCGCCCTGGCTGATACCTTGGGCGGTAGCCTGCTATCTGAAATCTACGATGACATCACCCTTGCTGATGCGCCTTACTTCAGTGCGATGTATGGCCCGGCACGTCACGCTATCGTGGTACCGGATCTAAAAGGCATCAAAGAAAAACTCGTTGCGCTGGATGACTGTCCAGATGACCTATACATCATCGAAGGTGATGCTGATTCATTCGACGACAGCGGTTTTGATGTCGATGAGCTGGAAGATGCAGTATGCGTTCATCTTAACGATCGCCAACTACGCTACTCTCGTTTCCCGAAAGTGCCACTGTTTGGCCGAGCAGCGCGCGAGCAGCGCCTAGAGCACTTGCGTGAAGATCGTGAGCAGCTGGTTGAAGATCACGCCAAGGCGTCTTTCGATTCGCAGAAACTGCAACGCTTGTACCAGAGCTTCAATAGCTTTGTTGCAACTCATATGGCTGTTGCCTTTAGCGACGATCCGGAAGCGGCGCTAAAAGTTGCCCGTGACAAGCGCAATCAGGTAAGCCGCCAGCTTTCTGAGTCACAAGCACAGGAGCAGCAGCAACGAAGCCAGCTGACAGCGGCTCGCGAAGCGCTTGGCCTACTGGGTAAAATTAACCCATTGGTTAACCTGCTGGAAGATGACACTCTGCAAGCACGCTTTGACGAAGTACAACAGCAGCTGTCGCAGCTGGATGAAGCTCGTCAATACCTTAACCGCCACGGTAAAGCGATTACTGAGCTTGAATCGCTGGTTACGGCTCTCGATGCTGACCCCCAGCAGTTTGATGCCTTGCAGATCAGCTACGATGATGCTGACAAACAGCTTCAGACCCTGAAAGCGAAGATCTTCGCGGTGGCTGATTTGGCCGAGCGTCGTCACCACTTTGGCTATGCCGATTCCATCGACATGCTCAACAAGAGCTCTGAGCTGAACGAGCAATTGAAAGCCAAGTTGGCCTCGGCTGAGCGTGAGCGTAACCGCTGCCGTGATGCACTGAAACAGACGCGTTCTCAAGCTAACCAGTACAACCAACTGTTGGCGTCGCTGAAGAGTTCGCATCAGGCGAAACTGGAAACGGTTCAGGAGTTCGAGCGTGAGCTTCAGGAGTTGGGTGTACGTGCTGATGTGGAAGCCGAAGAGCGTGCCCGTCTGCGCCGTGATGAGCTGAATGAGCGTCTGCACACGTCGCGTACTCGCCGCAGCCAGCTAGAGAAAGGCATTACTTCTGTCGAGCTGGAAATGAAAGGCTTGGTGAAACGCCTGCGTAAAGTAGGCAAAGAATACCAAGAGATCCGCAAGCTTGTGGTGACAGCCAAAGCAGGCTGGTGTGCAGTACTGCGCCTTGCGCGTGAGAGTGATGTTGAACGTCGCTTGCACCGCCGCGAAATGGCTTATATGTCGGCTGATGAACTACGTTCGCTATCGGATAAATCTTTGGGTGCGTTGCGCTTAGCGGTTGCAGATAACGAGAGCCTGCGTGATGCTCTGCGTGCCTCGGAAGATGTCTCTCGCCCAGAGCGCAAGGTTCTATTCTACATTGCGGTTTACCAGCACCTGCGTGAGCGTATCCGTCACGATATCATCCGTACTGATGATCCAGTTGAAGCGATCGAAGAGATGGAAGTGGAGCTGGCTCGTCTGAGTGAAGAGCTTACCGCCCGTGAACAACGTTTGGCGCTTAGCTCTGATTCGGTAGCGAACATTATTCGCAAGACCATCCAGCGTGAACAGAACCGTATCCGCATGCTAAACCAAGGTCTGCAGAATATCGGGTTTGGTCAGGTTAAAGGTGTGCGTCTGAATGTGAAAGTGCGCGAAACCCACGAGCAGCTGTTGGAAGGTTTGGCTGATCAGCAAGATCAGCATCAGGACTTGTTCGGTAACCACCGCCTGTCATTCTCGGAAGCGATTGCCAAGTTGTTCCAGCGCCTGAACCCGCATATTGATGTTGGTCAGCGTTCACCGCAGGTGATGGGTGAAGAGTTGCTGGACTACCGTAACTACCTTGAGCTGAGTATTGAGGTTAACCGTGGTACTGACGGTTGGCTACAGGCTGAATCTGGGGCGCTGTCTACCGGTGAGGCGATTGGTACTGGTCAGGCAATCCTGCTGATGGTTGTACAAAGCTGGGAAGAAGAATCCCGACGTCTGCGAGGTAAAGATATCATCCCATGTCGTCTGTTGTTCCTCGATGAGGCCGCGCGACTAGATGGTAAGTCGATTGCAACGCTGTTTGAGCTTTGTGACCGCTTGGATATGCAGCTTCTTATTGCAGCGCCTGAGAATATCAGCCCTGAGAAAGGGACCACCTATAAGCTGGTGCGTAAGATCTTCAAAGATCGCGAGCACGTGCATGTGGTTGGCCTACGTGGTTTCGGCCAGGAGACAAAAACACCTGCCAATATCCAGACCATGCTGGAGCTGGATCCTGTATAACCGCATCTAATCTGATTTCGAAATAGTAAAGCCGGTCGTATGACCGGCTTTTTTCGTCTTGAAGATAAGAACTTTTTCTCATTACTTAATTACCCTAACGATAAATTTTTTGCCCTTCCATATCCGCCTAAAATTTTAACTGTCAGATTCGGCCACTTGTCAGCCTGAACAAAACCGAGCTTTGTTAGCTGCTCAGTTTTGTTCAGGCATGACACAAAAATACATAGCCAAACACTAAGCGGCCAGCATGTTGGTTTGGTACAGGCCAGTTTTTATTTGTCGTAGGGGTGATGACATGAAAAAAATAATATTACCAGTGCTCGCCACGCTCATTGTGGCCGGGTGTAGTGATTCCGATGGGGCTGCTTCATTAAATAATGATCCGGCACCGAACCAAGACGATGGGGCATCGTCAGTACCTGTATCGGTGGATGTTTCAACGCCACCTAACGAAGTACCTAAGGGGGCAGATGATCTTCAGGCTTGTGTGGCCATAGATGCAGTACAGGTTATGGATTTGGCGGGAACCATTGTCGAGTGGACCACCAAGAGTATGTCCGATCCGTACGGTGTGAACTCGACCCAGTGTATCCCAGCTGATTCCGAAATCCCGGTTGATAATGATGGTTATCCGAAGTTTATTGTTATCGATTTATATGATGTCACAGGGGTGGATTTGGTTAACCTGATTTCCGAGCAACTCCTGCCAGTTGGCGAATATACCAGTATGGCTCTGTCAATTCTGCAGGGTAGCTACGGAGACTTCTTGGATACCCCGTATTCGTATGTCGGTAACCCAGTCGACAAGATGAAGATGGATATCGTCGATGACTTGAAGTTCGACGGTTTGGATATCAATATCGATGTGCCGACCACCTTCACCATGACATTTGATCTCAAGAGCATGATCCAGCTCATTGAGCAGGCCTACTACCTCAAAAATGAAGGCTTCAAAGTCGTTGACAATATTACGGCTGGGATCGTGTATGGAGATATTGATGTTTCGTCATGTTCAACCTCGGTGAAAGATGCCTATGTTTATCTCTATGACGCAGATTCACCCGAATATGGAGATCTCGGTTCGGATTACCCACCGGTTAAAACCGCCAAGGTAAATGACGATAACTCCTACGAGATGAAGTACGTCAAAGAGGGTAATTACGATATCGTCCTGGTGTGTGATGCGTTGTTTGACCTGCCAAACCAAATCGACCTTGATATCGACCTTGATGGTGAGTCGAAGAAATACGAAAACCAGTACATCAAGGCAGGTGATGAGCACTATCGTAACCTGTAATTAAGGGCTACTTACCTTCTACAAACAGCCAGACTTCTGGCTGTTTTTATTTATATCCCCAAGCAACTTGGTATATACAGGCTTATTGGCGGGTGAAGAATAATGTGCTGTCATCCAGCTCTTATTCAGCAAATACCCGTATCATATAGCTCATGTAAATCGGATCTATCTCTCATTTTTGATTTTGATCTACATTTTTTTGTGAGCGTTAAGTTGCTGACACGAATAAAATTAAGCGTCGATGTCACCTTTCTTGGTCTCTAGTGTCTTATCTTTTGTGGTTGTTTTTTGACCATTACTTCTTTAAATTTCCTACCCAGAAACCGCAAACGCTTTGAAAGAGACCGAGATATGCCAGCTAAGATGACCCTGAAACAAGTTGTATTTGGTGCCATTTTCGGCCTAGTTGCACTGGGTGCAACAACTGCCAATGCTTCTGTAACCACTTCTCCTGAGCACCACCTGCTATCAACTCTGAACTATGTTGAGCTTGAAGCCGAGCAGGGTGATAAAAATATGCAGCTGTTTTTGGGGCGTGCTTACCTTGAAGGTAGCAATGGCCTCAAAGCCGACCCGCTAAAAGGTATGTACTGGTTGGAAAAAGCGGCTGTTGATATGCCTGAAGTAAAAACATTGATTGGTGATTTGTTCAAGAAAGGTGAGGTACTACCTCGCGATCACCAGCAAGCCGTTCACTGGTACACTGAAGCGGCTAATGAAGGCGATGTTCCTGCCATGGTTGAACTGGGTATGTACTATGCGTCAGGTGCGACGGGTTCGGTTGACTGCGGCAACGCTATCAAGTGGTTTAATGAAGCTGCCAACGGTGGTTCTTTGGAATCCAAGCGTAACCTGGTATGGCTATATGCAACTTGCTCTGACGAACGTATGCGTGACGGTGAGCGTGCGCTGAAATTGGCGAAGCAGGTATTAAACCGCAACGGCACAGGCGATGCCGGCGACTACGATAACCTAGCCGCTGCTTATGCTGCATGTGGAGAGTTCCGCCGCGCAGTCGAAGCGCAAGAAACGGCAATTGGTAAGCTGGAAGAGCCTAACGGTCAGCGCTACGCTAACTTTGAACAGCGCTTGAAGTTGTACCAGCAGAACCAGACCATTTACAGCGCTGCGTTGTAACTGATTCCCTATACGAGACATGAAAAAGGTGCCTAATGGCACCTTTTTTGTGCTTCTACTGTGCTTTTTCGGTCCCGCTACTCCATCTCCCCTTTGGCTTGAGATTTCCTTTGCAATTTCGAGTCCAGATTCAATCCTTAACTATACTTACAAAAATTAGCTCTTAAGAGTGATATCAATCTACCTAAGTGTTTGATCAATCATTTTCCTATGCGATCTATAGATCAATTACTCATTCAGACGGGTATCGGGCAACTGCCTCACTTGAGAGTCAAAGAACAAGATAGGTAAAAGGAAAGAAGCAATGAGCAACCCTGAACCCGTCAGTGACAAAGAGAAAGCCAAGTACGAATGGCGCTCTTTTCTATTTATCACCATTTTCCTATTTCCCATTTTAGCTGTCGCCATCGTAGGAGGTTACGGTTTTATCGTGTGGGCGATGCAGGTGTTTTTCCTTGGGCCTCCTGGCCATGGGTAATTTCGATTGCCGAGATATGAGCGCCAGAGTAAAGCAGCACAGGATATAGGTAGAACACTATGATGAATGCGTTGAAAAAGCTGTGGGCGACATTTTGGCGTCCAGCAGTACACATTAGTTTGGGCGTATTGACGCTCGGCGGTTTCATCGCCGGGGTCATTTTCTGGGGGGGCTTTAATACCACTCTTGAAATGACCAATACTGAAAAGTTCTGTATTGGTTGTCACGAAATGCGTGACAATGTTTACGAAGAGCTTCAAGAGACCGTGCACTGGTCAAATCACTCCGGTGTCAGGGCTACCTGCCCCGATTGCCATGTGCCCCATAACTGGACCGATAAAATCGCTAGGAAAATGCAAGCCAGCAAAGAGGTATACGGCGCAATTTTCGGAACGATCAATACCCGGGAAAAGTTTTTGGAAAAACGGTTGGAGCTGGCTAATCACGAGTGGGAGCGTTTTTCTGCCAATGGTTCGTTGGAGTGTAAAAACTGCCACAACTACGACAGCATGAAATGGGAGGAGATGTCAGATCTTGCTCGTACGCAGATGCAGCAAGCCGCTGAACGTGACCAGAGCTGTATGGATTGCCACAAAGGGATAGCCCATGAGTTGCCGGGCAATATGGAACTCTCAGGCGGTATGGTTCAAAAATTGGTACAGAAGGCGGGCAACACTTCCTTCAAAGAAGGCGAGAATTATTTCAGTGTTCGCTATCTCCCTATGTATGAAGATGAAGCCCTGACCATTGATGGCGGTCAGCTCAATCCGGCTTCAGAAGTGAATGTGGTGCAGGTGAAAGACAATGCGGTACAGGTTGAGATTTCCGGTTGGCGCAAAACCAAAGGCTTTGGCCGGGTGATCAACGAAGACTTTGGCCTCAATATTCCAACCGCGGCGTTGAGTAAGGACGCGGCACTGAGTGATACCTTGGTTGAAAAGTTTGAAGAGAAAGAAGATGAACTGACCGGCTTGGGCTGGCAGCGGGTTACCGTGAAATTGTGGATGCCGAAAGAGTCTTTGCTTGATGATGTAGAGGAAATCTGGGCTGAGGCAAGGCCTGCCTATAACAACAACTGTAGTACTTGCCATACACAGCCTGCGGAAAATCACTTCGATGCAAATACATGGCCGGGTATGTTCAACGGTATGTTGGCGTTCGTCAACCTCGACCGTGACAGTGAAGCCCTAGTGCTGAAATACCTACAGAAACACTCATCAGACTTTTCTGATGGCGGCCATTAAAAGAAGCGAAGCGAGGTAAAAACATGTCTCTGAGTCGACGTCAATTTTTGTCAGGGCTGGTAACCACAAGCGCAGTTGGCGTTATTGGCCCCAGTTTACTCACCTCGGTAGCCCGTGCTGCCGAAGAGGTGTCGTCACCGTATTCGGCAGACGGCGTTTGGAAAACCACGGGCTCCCACTGGGGGGCATTCCGCGCCAAAATCTATAACGGTAAGGTGGTAGAGATCAAACCGTTGGAGCGGGATAAATACCCGACGGATATGATTAATGGGATCAAGGGGATTATCTATAACCCTTCCCGCGTCCGTTACCCAATGATCCGTTTGGATTGGCTCAAGAAGCACAAATACAGCGGTGACACCCGCGGTAACAACCGCTTTGTCCGAGTAACCTGGGATGAAGCACTGGATATCTTCTACAACGAGTTGGAGCGGATCCAGAAAGATTACGGCCCATGGGCACTCCACGCAGGGATGACAGGTTGGCGCCAAACAGGTCAGTTTCATAGCTGTGGTAACCATATGCAGCGAGCGGTCGGGATGCACGGTAACTTCATGACCAAGGTCGGGGATTATTCTACTGGCGCAGGCCAGACCATCATGCCTTATGTGCTGGGCTCGACCGAGGTCTATGCCCAGGGGACGTCTTGGCCGGATATTCTGGAAAACAGTAAAACCGTGATCCTGTGGGCCAATGATCCGGTCAAGAATACCCAGGTGGGTTGGCAGTGTGAGACCCATGATTCTTACATGTACTACGAACAGCTCAAGGACAAGGTTGCCAAGGGCGAGATCAAAGTGATCTCGGTCGATCCGGTTAAGTCAAAAAGTCAGAACTACCTGGGCTGCGATCAGCTGTATGTGAACCCGCAGACGGATGTGCCTTTCATGCTGGCAATTGCCCATACCTTGTACAAAGAAGAGCTCTACGATAAAGCCTTTATCGAAACCTATGCCTTGGGCTTTGATGAGTTTATGCCTTACGTGTTGGGTGAAACCAAAGACAAAGTGGAGAAAACCCCTGAGTGGGCCGAGCCTATCTGTGGCGTGAAAGCCGATGAGATCCGTGAGTTCGCCCGGCTGCTGGCAAAAGACCGTACCCAGATAATCTTTGGTTGGGCGGTGCAACGTCAGCAGCACGGTGAGCAGCCATACTGGATGGGCGCTGTGATTGCGACCATGCTGGGTCAGATCGGCCTGCCGGGTGGCGGTATTTCTTATTCCCACCACTATAGTGGGGTGGGGATCCCACCAACAGGCGCTGCCGGTCCGGGTGGTTTCCCGCGTAATGTCGATGAAGGCAAGAAACCTAAGTGGGACAATAACGACTTCAAAGGTTACAGCCGGACTATCCCGGTGGCCCGTTGGATCGATGCGATTCTAGAACCGGGTAAAGAAATCAATTACAACGGGTCGAAGGTGGTGCTGCCGGATACCAAAATGCTGGTGGTCAGTGGCTGTAACCCTTGGCATCACCATCAAGACCGCAATCGGATGAAAACCGCCTTCCAGAAGTTGCAAACCGTCGTCACTATTGATTTTGCCTGGACGGCGACCTGCCGGTTCTCTGATATCGTGCTGCCTGCCTGCACCCAGTTCGAGCGTAATGATATCGACTTGTACGGCGCCTATTCGGGTACCGGTGTACTAGCGATGCACAAGCTGGTGGATCCGCTTTATCAGTCGCGCACCGACTTTGATATTTTTACCGATTTCTGCCGTCGTTTTGGCCGCAACAAGGAATATACCCGCGGCATGGATGAAATGGAGTGGGTGCGCTCGCTCTATGATGAATGCCGCGAGGCCAACAAAGCCAATTTTGAAATGCCGGAATTTGATGAGTTCTGGGAAGTGGGTGAGGCTGGCTGGGTCGATTTCGGTGAAGGTAAAAACTTTGTCCGACATGCGGATTTTCGCGAAGATCCTGAAATCAACCCGCTGGGTACGCCTTCTGGGTTTATTGAGATCTACAGCCGCAAGATAGCCAGCTATAACTACGAGCACTGCCAGGGCCATCCAATGTGGTTTGAAAAAGCCGAGCGTTCGCATGGCGGGCCAGGTTCAGACAAGTATCCGCTGTGGTTGCAGTCCTGCCACCCAGACAAACGCCTCCACTCGCAGATGTGTGAATCGGAAGAATACCGAGCCACTTATGCGGTGCAAGATCGCGAACCTGTCTATATCAGCCCTGAAGATGCCAAAGCCCGTGGCATCAATGATGGTGATTTGGTCAGGGTGTTCAATGATCGCGGCCAGTTATTGGCCGGGGCGGTGGTTTCCGATGATTACCCTCCTGGCGTGATCCGGATCCATGAAGGGGCATGGTATGGTCCGCTCAGCGAGAAGCTGGGGGCGATTGATACCTATGGCGATCCTAACACCTTGACCATGGATGTCGGCTCTTCAGAGTTAGCCCAAGCAACCAGTGCCAACACGGTTGTGGCAGATATTGAGAAGTTCAAAGGTGAGGTACCGCCGGTGACAGCCTTTGGTGGGCCGATTATTGAAACCTGAAGGCCTTAGCCACTTAGCTGTTATCCATGGCCTAGCATGACTGGATGAAAATTTATAACCCGCCTTCCATGGCGGGTTATTTTTTTTCGCTTGGTCATCACGCTTTTCCGCTTTGTTATCTCAGTGTACTTTGACACTGGTTTCTGAGATGTAACACAGCGCCAGCCCGCAGATTTCCCGTATAATTGGACTATTAATAATCCTGAAAGTCTTAGCAGACAGTTGTAGTTGGACATGAAGCCTTACAGACCCAATGATTACACAGTAAAAGAGAGAACGGCACCGGATTACACGGTAGCGGGAATTGCTTTTGAAGCCGCCGGTGGTGAAGAAGGCGTCCGGGCGCTGGTAGAGTCATTTTACCGCCATATGGATACCTTGCCGCAGGCAAAGAAGGTACGCGAGATGCATGACGACGATCTCAGCGAGTCAATAGAAAAGCTAACGACGTTTCTTATTGGCTGGCTAGGCGGGCCTGCCCGCTATGAAGAGAAATTTGGGATGATGAATCTCCCTGGTGCGCATCGTCATCTGGCTATTGGGGTGGCAGAGAAAGAAGTTTGGCTGCACTGTATGCAAAAAGCATTGGACGAGCAGGGCTATGACGAACTGTTCAAGCGGCACGTCATGGTCCAACTGTCTTTCCCTGCCGAGATGTGCCGTAACCGCTCCTAGCACCATCCTTGCCACTGGCTGCTATAGGTCATCAATAATGATATAGGTAGCATAAACTGGGCCATGAACGCCAACCACTTTGATCAGTTCGATATCAGCCGTCGAGCTAGGCCCGGAGATAAAGTTCACACAGGACGGAAGGCGTTCGCCTTGCTCGGCTTTTTTGTGCAGCTCGGCGGTCGCCTGGGTCAAGCGGGCAACCAGTGCACTTTTGGGTACCACAAACACCGAGGCTTCAGGCAGCAGGCTGATAGCACGCCCTTGTGCCGGTTGGCTATACAGCACCATAGTGCCGGACTCAGCCAGCGCCTGCTCTGCATAGACGATACCGACTTTCGCCCGCTCGGCAATTTCGATATTCGGCCCATAGCCAAGTTGGGTATTCCACACATGGACAACATGCTCGTCAGTATCCAGTTGCTCGGGGTCAAACAATTCGAGCAGGCGCGGATCGGCAGAGACCAAGGTTTCGCTCGGCGCGGCTAATGGTGTATTTGCATGGTTAGGGGCTGTTTCATCCAGGCAGTATCCGGCGCAGACCTGCCGTAAGGTTTCCGTTAGATCGGCCCGTGTGGTGACGAGTGCTTGGGCGCCCAAAGCCTTGTGGGTGTAATCAATCAAAGCCTGCTTGAGTTCGTCATGGCTTTTCCCTGCCATGACGTCCTGGTGGCAGGTATAGCGCAGCGAAGGACGCTCAACAGGCGTTGTTTGCCGAGGCCGCCCCAGCTTGGCGGCGATGTTATCGAGGAAGCGGTTGCGGTTGATGATATCGCTCATGTTCAAGACTCCGGGGTAGATTGTCTGTTTTTAAACCAGCTGCGGAATGACTGCCCGTCAGGTTGAGGCAGATCCCTTGCTTCTGTCCATTCACCGATCGCGCCGATTTGCAGGGGCAGTTTGCCGTTTCGGATCAGGCCGCTGGCCAAGGTGGCACCGACTTTCACGGTTTTATCCCATAACAATGGCTTGGCATTGATAATGTTGAATGCGGTGACACTCATCCGTTCCGACAGCGGGGTCATGCCTTGCTCTGCCATTTTCTGCCGGTGCTTGAGCAGTAGGTCAGACAGCGGGATTTTGACCGGGCAGACATCATGGCAAGCTTTACAGAGGCTGCAGGCATACGGCAGCTCTTTGAAGTCCTCATAGCCACCAAGCAATGGCGACAGTACCGCGCCAATCGGCCCGGAATAAATTGAGCCGTACGACTGGCCCCCGATATGGCGGTAGGCCGGGCAGGTATTGACACAGGCGGCACAACGTACGCAGCGCAGGATATCTTTGAACTCCGATCCCAAGATATCAGAGCGACCATTATCAACGATGACTAAATGGAACTCTTCCGGGCCATCAAGGTGCTCCTCTTCCCTTGGACCGGTCAAGGCGGTGACATAACCGGTCAGGGGCAGGCCGACCGCACTGCGGCACAGCAGGCTGATCACAATATCCAACTCTTCGAAGGTCGGGACGATCCGCTCCATACCCATAACCGCAATATGGGTCTTTGGTAGGCTGGTGGCGAGGCGGGCATTACCCTCGTTGGTCACCAGTGTCACGGTGCCTGATTCGGCAACCGCAAAATTACAGCCGGTAATGCCGATATCGGCTTCCAGAAAGTCGTGGCGAATATAGTCGCGGACATAGCGGGTGAGGGCCTCTGGCTCCTCACTGCCTTGGTAGCCGATTTTGTCGCGGAAGATATCGCGGATCTGGTAGCGGTTTTTGTGCAGGGCGGGCACGACGATATGCGACGGCGCATCATAGTCATCCACTTGCAGAATGTATTCGCCAAGGTCGGTTTCGACCACATCGCAGCCGTTGCGCTCAATCATCGCATTGAGGCTGATCTCCTCAGTCACCATGGATTTGGATTTAACCACTTTCTTGGCATTTTTATCCTGGATGATGGATTCGATATAGGCAGTGGCCTGTTCGGCGGTTTGGGCAAAGAACACCTTGCCGCCGTTACTGCTGACACTTTCGCTCAGCTGGTGGAGGTAGTAGTCCAGGTTTTCCAGAACATGGTTACGGATATCCATGCCCATTTCACGCCATTGCTCCCAGTTGCCCAATTTGTCGGCAGCTACCTGGCGGTTGGTGAACATCCGGGTTTGTGCACTTGCGACGGATTCACGCATGAAGGTATCTTGCATTTGAACTTCGATGCGTTGTTTGAACTGGGTGCTGCTGGTTTTCATCGACATTACATTTCCTCCCTCAGCGGCTCATCAACACATCGACGATGTGCATAACTTTGATGGGCTTGCCCTCACGGCTGATACGGCCGCCGATATTCATCAGGCAGCTGATGTCTGCGCCAATCAGGTAGTCAGGCTCGACGGCGCTGATATGGCTGACTTTCTCTTTGACCATCTCACCGGAGATCTCCGACATTTTGATAGAGAAGGTTCCCCCGAAACCGCAGCAGGTTTCCTGATGGTTAATCGGAAGCAGGGTCAGCCCGTCGACTTGTTCAAGTAGCTTGATGGGCTCTTCACGCACATTAAGTTTGCGGATCAGGCTGCACGAAGGGTGGTAAACCGCGCGGCCATCTAGCTTTGCGCCGAGCTGGGTCACATCCAACTGGTTGACGATAAACTGGGTCAGTTCGAAGAAACGGTCGGCGACCTGTTGTGCCCGCTGTGCCCATTCTGGCTCGTCGGCCAGATATTCCGGGTAGCGCTTGATAGAAGCGACGCAGGAGCCGGCAGGGGAAACAATCGGGTACTCATTGGCTTCAAAGGCCGTGATGAGGTTTTTCATCCCTTTTTTGCTGTCATTGATATAGCCAGAATTGAGCGAAGGTTGGCCACAACAGCCTTGCTGCTCTGGGAAGATGACTTCACAGCCGAGTTGCTCCAGCAGTAATACGCTTTTTTTGGCGACTTCCGCCTTGACGGTATCGCACAGGCAGGTGGCGAATAGGTTGACCTTCATACTTGCTCCAGTGCTGGGGGTGAAGTGGCTAGCAGGCTAACGCTTCACTCTTTGTAATTTTGTTTACAGGGTGTAACGAAATGGTGTTATAGGAAGGATATTGTAGGGAATCGCAGCCTTTGCGCTACGCTTTTTTATGGCCATTAATGCGAAAATCAGCATGAATGTGGCCGGTTAAGGGAAATGAAAAAAATCAGCATCAAAAGATATTTATAATTAAAATAGGCACTTATAGATTTGATTGGTGAAAAGGAGAAAAATGATTAATCAACTTTTGGAAATAATGATTTTTTATCCCTGCACTAATGCTGTGGTTAAATTTGCCGTTGTTTCGCCAGTGGCAAGTCAAAGGCTTGGTAACCTGGCGTAGCCCCTGCCCAGCAATGTTTGTAAAATAACAACAAAACGGCGCATCCCATCCTTAAAAAGAAAATTAGTTACAAATCCCACCTATTAAAAATGGGAATAAGTCGTTATCCATATTTTCATTTTTCTTTTTGCTGGCAATCCGTATTCTATCGTGCCTTTGGGGTGGCTTTGCTCCATTGGGCGTCTGCTTGTTGCTGTGTTTTACTTTATGTTGGAAGTTGTATGGAATTTTCTTGGGAAATTATCGGGGCTTTGTTTTTGGTTGCGAGCCTTGCCGGGTTTATTGATGCCCTTGCTGGCGGTGGCGGTATGCTGACGGTGCCCGCTTTGCTAGCAGCGGGGCTTCCTCCCGCCCAGGCACTGGCGACCAACAAGCTGCAAAGTTCATTCGGTAGTTTTTCTGCCTCGCTGTACTTTGTCCGCAACGGGTTGGTTAAATTGGGCGAGATGCGCTTGGCTATCTTGTGCACCTTTGTAGGCTCTGCCGCAGGTGCCTTGCTTGTCCAGTATATGGATGCCGGCACACTTACCAAGGTGATCCCGGCACTGTTGGTGGTGATTGCCTTGTCTTTCCTGTTTGCCCCTGAAGCTGGCGAGGGTGGCGGCATGCCGAAGCTAAGCCAGGCGGGGTTTGCTTTGACCGTTGGTACCGGGATAGGCTTTTACGATGGTTTCTTTGGTCCGGGGACTGGCTCACTGTTTGCCGTTTGTTTTGTGGTTATCGCCCAGTTGGGCATTGTCGAGGCAACGGCTAAAACCAAGGTGCTTAACTTTACCTCTAACTTTGCTGCACTGCTGTTTTTTGTCGCTGCCGGATTGCCGGTGTGGGAAATCGGTTTGGTCATGGCATTAGGCGGCTTTATCGGTGCAAGGTTAGGTGCGAAGGTGGTCGTGACCAAAGGGCGAAAATTAATCCGCCCATTGGTGGTGACAGTATCTATGGTTATGGCGGTGAAGCTACTAGCTGAAGATCACCCTCAGTGGTTGGATACATTAGTTTCTTTTGTATAACCACTCTGCCTTTCTTTAGATCACTAGGCCACGAGCTCGGCTGAGTCAGCCGTCGCCCAGTCAATACAGGCTTTTGCCAAGATATTGAGCGAGTCGAGGCATTGCTCTGGCTGATTAAACACGGTTTCAGCCAGGGCGACGGGGATCTCTGTGCAGCCTAGTATAACGGCATCCGCACCTTGCACGAGCAGGGAGTCAAATACTGGTTTCATTAACCGGTGACCCTGTTCGACGTCTCCGGCTTTGACGGCATAGATCCCATCCATTACAGCGAGTTGTTGTTCTTGCTCTGGGGCAACGGCAGCAATTTGCTTTTGGGCCAGCTTAGTTTCATACATCCTCGTCGTCATGGTCGCGGTAGTGGCCATGATCCCAACCTTTTTGTAGCCACGCTGTTTGGCTTCATCAACCACACTATCGAGAATACTGATCATGTGTACCCGGCAGGTATTGCTCAGCCTTGGATACCAGTAATGGGCGGTATTGCATGGCATGACGATACATTCGGCCCCAGCCTGCTCAAGTTGTTCCATACCCTGCTTCAGGGCAGGGTAGGGATCATCGCCGTTGCTGATCAGGAAAGCGGTACGGTCAGGGATTTGCGGGTTATTACTAACCAGCATAGGAATATGTTGTTGGTCGCTGCTGGCTGGTGTCTGCGCGATGATTTTTTGCATGAACTCGACAGTGGCTAGTGGCCCCATTCCGCCCAATATACCTAATTTCCTGCTCATCTTGTTGTTCCTACAGTATTTTCCACTGAGTTCACTATAGGGGAGTGATGTGGTGGTGAGAAATGCCGTTGCTGAGCCAGTTATGCATAATCGGTATGGGGAACTATAGGATTTGTGATCTGAGTGGCTTGAAATATCTCTGTATGTGCAGCGGGTTTCGTTATACTGCCGCAGCTGAGGTTAGGGAAAAGCGTGTTGTACCGTTATGAATATAGAAAGTAAGTGGTTGGAAGACTTTTTGGTGCTGGCTGAAGTGAGGAACTTCTCCCTAGCTGCAGAAAAACGTAATGTTACCCAGCCTGCATTCAGCCGGCGTATCAAGGCGCTTGAGCAGACGGTCGGTGCGGAGTTGATTGACCGCAGCAAGACGCCGGTTGCATTGACGGCCAGCGGTCGGCTGTTCCGTATTACGGCCCGGACTTTGATCAACCAAATGATGGACGGTATTGGCCAGTTATCTGATCTCTCCAAGTTGGGCGGTAACAATGTTCGGGTGGCGGCAGCCCACTCGTTGGCAACCAGCCTAGTCCCGTCGATTCAATCGGAGCTGATTACTGGCAAGCATAAGCCAATTTTGAGCGTAGAGGCGATCGATGTCGATGAAGCGATTGAAGAGCTGCAAGAAGGGGGCTGTGATATACTGCTGGCCTTCGATGATGAATTGCTGCGCCTGCCACCTTATCAGTCATTGCAAGTTGGCCAGGCTGAGTTATTGCCTGTCTGTGCCTGTGATGAGACAGGTAAACCGCTATACAACATTACCCCGGATTCTGAAGTCCCTTGGCTTGCCTATAGCCCGAGCTCTTACATGGGGCGGCAGGTTGAAGTGGTCAGGGAGCAAGTGAATTTACAACCTGTGTTTTCTTCTTCCATGACAGACTTGCTCAAGACATTAGCATTACAGGGGCTTGGTGTGGCCTGGCTGCCGGATTATGCCATCAAGCAGGACTTGGCAAATGGTAAGGTGGCGATACTGGGCGATGAGTCACTGCGCCTCCCGATCACTTACTACGCTTATCGCTATCAAGCCCGCTTGCACCCTGCGGGCGAGCAAGTGTGGCAGGCATTGCGGTTACATGCTGAAAAGCAGGTGTAACTGTGAACAATCAAAATGAAAAGCGAAGCGGCAAATAGCGCTTCGCTTTTTTCTAGCGGCCTGTTTATTACCTATTTCGCAATTACACAATCATAGGGGCCAGCAGGAAACCGCATACGGTTGATACCGCTACACCAATCAAGCCAGGCATTAGGAATGGGTGGTCAAAGATGTTCTTGCCCATCCGGGTTGAACCGGTGGAGTCGAACTCAATCGCTGCCAATGAGGTAGGGTAGGTCGGAAGGACAAATACCCCGGTAACGGCAACGAATGAAGCTAGGATCGCCCAGTGCGGTACCTGCAGGCTCAGAGCCAATGGGATAATCAGTGGCGTTGTCGCCCCTTGCGAAAGTAACAGGGTACAAGTACCAAACAGTACCAGTGACAGTAGCATCGGGTAGGATTGCAACAGCGAACCGGCAAATTCTTTGATTTCTGGTAGGTAGGCATTCACCATGGTTGAGCCCATAGTGACAATGCCAAGGATAACTGCCACTGAGCTCATACCTGAGCGGAAAGTGGTGGTACGGATGATCTTCTCCGGATCAACCTTGCACATTGGAACCATCAAGCAAGCAACGGCGAACATCGACACAATGATGATATCGCGGGTCGACATCATGCTGCCATCGGCAAAGTGCGGGCGTAACATAGGGAAGGCGGCATAAACCACAATGGCAATAGTGGCAAGCAGGAACAGCATCACAGAGTATTTGGCTTTCGGCTCTAGGGTGATGCTTTTTTGTTGTTTCTGCTCCTGGGCCTGCTGCAGGCGGGTGAGGTAAACAGGATCATCTTTTAGCTCACAGCCCTGGCGTGACGCGATGAAGGCACCGACCATTGCCGCGATGAATGAGGCGGGTAGGCAGACTGCCATGATTTCCAGAAAGCTGACACCGATTGGCTCCATGATTGAAATCATGGCAGCCATGGCGGCAGAAATAGGGGAGCCGGAAATCGCGACCTGCGAGGCAACCACTGCACCTGCCAGTGGTCGCGAAGGACGCACGCCGATCTCTTTGGCAACTTCAGAAATCACTGGCAAGGTGGAAAATACTGTGTAACCCGTACCGGCCATGATAGTCATCAACCACGTGATCATCGGTGCCAGAAAGCAGATGTATTTCGGGTTGCGTCGCATCAGGTTGCCGGCATGGTGAACCAGCCAGTCCATCCCGCCCGCGGCCTGCATGGTAGATGCCGCGGTCACCACCGCCATGATGATCAAGATGACGTTGACAGCGGGTGCGCTTGGCTCAAGGCCGAATCCTAGGGTGAGAATGGCTAACCCAAGCCCCCCTGCAAGACCGACACCTAGCCCGCCCATTTTGAGTCCCCAGTATATGCAGCCTAATACGACCAACAGCTCTATTGCTACTAACATAGTTTTCCTGTCCGTTTGAAATGATAAAACCTTGAATTATTTGCGGGTATAGTGCGCAAACGAAAATAAGCTGTTAAATGCCGAATATTGCTTTTCAATACCGAATCGGCATGGGCGGAGGCGGGAAACTGGGACAGGGTTAACAGACGGGAATGGATTTGACTGTTTTTGGTTAAATTACCAACGCAATCTGGCTGAAAATTAGACAGGGTTAATGATGTGTTTAACAAAATGCATTGGGCTTTTTGTGACTTTTGTTTGACCAATTCCTATCTGGAATGGGTTGTGGTCCGTCGTTTCGCTGTTCGATGATAGGTACAGATGGTATTTTCCAGCCCCATAACTCAGGAACTTAAAAAAAGAGAATTATCTACATGGAGTTGTCATTAGACGTATTGGGGCTGCTGTTTTTAGTCGCTGGCCTGGCTGGTTTTATCGATGCGATTGCTGGAGGGGGCGGACTGCTGACCGTGCCCGCCCTGCTGGCTGCAGGCGTACCGCCTACCCAAGCACTAGCGACCAATAAACTGCAGGGTTCATTTGGCAGCTTCTCTGCTTCGCTGTACTTTGTCCGTAATGGCTTGGTTAATTTACCTGAAATGCGCAATGCGATCATCTTCACCTTCATTGGCGCGGCCACTGGTGCAGAACTTGTCCAGCGCATCGATGCTGGTGTGCTCACGCAGTTGATCCCTATTCTGTTGGTTTGTATCTCGCTGTACTTCCTGTTTGCCCCCCAGGTTGGGCAGGGTGGCGGCAAGCCGAAACTGTCTGAGAACCTTTTTGCCCTGAGCGTGGGTACCAGTATTGGTTTCTATGATGGTTTCTTTGGCCCCGGGGCAGGCGCACTGTATACCATTTGCTTTGTTGCCATCGCCCAGTTCGGGCTGGTGGAAGCCACGGCACGAACCAAGATATTGAATTTCACTTCTAACTTTGCTGCCTTATTGTTTTTTATCTTTGCAGGCCTGCCGGTATGGGAGATTGGGATCATCATGGCTGTCGGTGGGTTTATCGGCGCGCGAATGGGAGCAAAAGTGGTGATTTCAAAGGGGCGGAAGTTGATCCGGCCGATGGTCGTCATTACCTCGATGTGTATGGCGATTAAACTGTTAGTTGAACAGAACCCGCAATGGTTTCAATAAGCTGGCGTGTTCGTGACGACTGCAAGCTATTTGAGCGATAGCAGAGCTGAACCGGACGTGTGAGTTCGTCCATAAAAGGAAAGTGGTGGCAGTGGTGGGGGGCGATTTTGAGTGTCTTTACAATCGATATCGGCACTAGTGCAGGAGCGACACCACCCAGTCCCAACTGGGCGGCAGCTGTATAGGAGTCCATTTCCATATAGGGGGCAATTCCCGCCTTCTGCAATGAGCTGACCTGGTTGGCATTGGCGGGATTTTTCAAGTCATTGACCAGTAGCTGGCTCGGTTGTTGGTCGAGTGCTTGGCGGCTGACGACCGAAAACGGCTCATCGAACAGGTGGATGACAGCTAATCCGTGCTGAGGGGGAAGATGACCGGCACAGAAGCCAACGGCGGCATCGCCTGACTGGACTCTTTCGACAATGATCGGGGTGTGGTGGGTGCTGATAGCAAGAAAGGGATCTTGTTGAATGTAATCACCCATTACTGGTGCCAGATAGCCTGCAACCAGAGTTTCCGAGCAGGCTATATGGATAACGGTACGGTCATTGACATCGAGCTGATCAAATATCTGTCCTTTGAGGGCCTTGAATCCCGGCTCGACCGCTGCAATAAGCTGCAAGGCATCAGCCGTTAGCTTGATCCGACGGCCATCTGGCTCAATCAGCTTCTTGCCGATCCGTTGCTCCAGTTTGGCAATGCGCTTGCTAACCGCACTCTGGCTGAGGTAAAGCCGGCTGCCTGCTTTGCTCATGGTGCCTTCTTGAGCCAGCACCAATAGCGTTTCAATGCCTTCGAGTAGCAATCACAATCCCTCTTGAATCGGTGCCAATTAACGATCGGTTTCTTGCTTGGTAATGCTACCGACTTCCAACATCGCTGCCACATCAAGATGTTCGGCATTCATCATCGAAGAAATGCGCTGTACCGAAGATAGCAGTAGCGACTGTTCCCACTCTTCCAAGCGCTGGAAGCGGGCAACAAAATCCTCTTGCAGAGGTGGTGGTGCTTTAGCCAACAACTCTTTACCTTCATCGGTGAGGTAAGCGTGGACTTTGCGCTTGTCTAGTTTACTGCGCTCACGGATCACCAAACTGCGTTTTTCCAAACGATCAAGGATCGTGGTTGCGGTCGCCTGGCTCATATTGGTGTTATTGGAAAGCTGACGGATTGTCACTTCGCCGGAATCGCGTATTGCGCGCATCAATACCAGCTGCGGGCCTGTCAAACCAGCCAATTTATTCAATTTGCGCGAATGCAGATCGATGGCGCGAATGATTTGTCGCAGGGCAATCAAGACTTCTTCGTGCTTGTCCATATTACTCTCCTAAATAGTGCTCGGCGAAATTACATCAAACCGACCAAAGTTGGAAGCCTTAGTTTTCATAATGTTGTCTCGATCTGATTTGTTATTGGATATAGCAGTAATGTAATGCTCAATAAAGGTGTTTACATTTCCTTACAATCTTAGTTATCATTATTGGAATAATAACGCTTCTCACTTGCATTATTGTTTGTGGTTGTAAAACAGCTTTCACATGGATGAAAATAATGAAGACTCAATTCCCTCGTAATTTAATTATGGCTGCATTTTTGCTGGCGCCGGCTTTGGCTGACGCTACCCCTGTTTCCAAAGAACAGGTAGTCACCCACTATGCCGACCTTGCCCACAGTGTATTCAGTGACTCACTGACTACAGCACAGGGACTGGATAAGGCCATTGATGCCTTTATCGCTTCGCCATCCCAAGAGACCCTAGACAAAGCCCGTACGGCTTGGAAAGCCTCTCGAGTTCCTTACCAGCAATCAGAAGTGTTCAGATTTGGTAATGCGGTGGTTGATGACTGGGAGGGCCAGCTAAATGCATGGCCGCTGGATGAAGGCTTGATCGATTACGTTGCCGATGATTACCAGTACGAGTTGGGTAATGAAGGTGCCAAGGCAAATATTGTTGCTAGCAAAACAGTGCAAGTCGGTAACCAGAAGGTCGATACGTCCAAAATCACCCCTGAGCTTCTGGCTGATTTGAATGAAATTGGTGGCTCTGAAGCGAATGTAGCCACAGGTTACCACGCGATTGAGTTTTTGCTGTGGGGACAAGATCTGAACGGCACGAATGCTGGAGCAGGTGAGCGTCCCTACACCGACTTTGCCTACGGTGAAGCTTGTACTAACGGTAATTGTGAGCGTCGTCGTGAGTACCTGAAAGCTGCATCAGTGCTACTGCAAAATGACTTGAGCTGGATGACCCAACAATGGTCTCCGGAAGTGAAAGATAACTACCGTGCCGAACTAATGGCAGATTCAGCGGATAACGGCCTACGCAAGATGCTATTTGGCATGGGCTCGCTGTCTTTGGGTGAACTGGCCGGTGAGCGCATGAAAGTAGCATTGGAAGCGAACTCGACCGAAGACGAGCACGATTGTTTCTCAGATAACACTCATAATTCTCATTACTACAACGAGCAGGGTATCTACAACGTTTATACCGGTACCTATAAGCGAGTCAATGGTGAGATGCTTTCTGGCCCAAGTATCCATGATTTGGTTGCCGCAAAAGATAAAGCTGCTGCCGAAGAAATCCAAGCTCAGTTCGATAAGGCTCGCACTCAAGTCTATACCTTGGTCGACTCTGCTGAAAAGCAGGACCAAGCGTTTGACCAGCTGATTGCTGCTGGTAACCAAAAAGGTAATGCATTGGTGAATGAGTCGATCATGGCATTGGTTAAGCAGACAGCCAGTATTGAGCAAGCTGCGTCAATTATTGGTATCAGCAACTTGAACCCAGATACCGCGGATCACCAGTTTTAAGCCTGGAAGCCTTTAATAAACTATATAGGGCTCGAAAGAGCCCTTTCGTGATCATAATTATTACAGCTCGAGCGATGAATAATGAAGTTGCATATCACGTTTAAAGCAGCCGGATTGCTGCTATCAGCATTGATTTTTTTTCCTTCACTGGCCCAAGCCAAAACCAGTCCATTATCGCCAGAAGAGATCTTGGCGATGAAGTCGGGTGGAGAGACGACTGTTAGAAAAAATGGTGCCAATGCCTTTTCCCTTCCTGCTGCCAACCTACCGTTGACCAAGCGGCTTGATTTTAGCGTGGGTAACAGTTTCTTCCGTAACCCTTGGGTTCAGGCGCCTGCTACTACTGATGCCCGTGATGGGTTGGGCCCTCTATTTAATACCAATGGTTGCCAGAACTGCCATATCAAAGATGGCCGAGGCCATCCGCCAGAGCAAGGGGACAGCAACGCCGTATCTATGCTGGTCCGCTTGAGCATTCCGGCGCAAACCGCCGAGCAGAAGCAAGCTATTATCAAAAACGGCGTGATCCCCGATCCCATTTATGGCGGCCAGCTCCAGGACTTTTCGCTCTCCGGCGCCAAGCCCGAAGGCCAAATAAAGCTGACCTACCAAGATGTGCCGGTCGAAATAGCTGACGGCGAAGTGATCACACTGCGCAAGCCGAAATTGGCCATCACAGATTTAAGTTATGGTCCGATGCACCCGCAGGTGATGATGTCGGCGCGTGTCGCGCCACCCATGATTGGCCTGGGGCTGCTGGAGCTGATCCCGGAGCAAACACTAGAGCAAATTGCCAGGGAGCAGCAGGCAGCGGAGCAAGGGATTTCTGGCAAGTTAAATCGGGTGTGGGATGTCGAAACGCAGGACTTTGCTGTCGGACGCTTTGGTTGGAAGGCCGGACAACCGAGCTTGATGCAGCAAAATGCCGCTGCGTTCAATGGCGATCTAGGGCTGACCAGTGAGCTTTTCCCGGCAGAGAACTGCTCTGCCATGCAGTTGGTATGTGAGCAACTGCCCAATGGCGGAAAGCCTGAGGTAAGCCGCAATGTGCTGACCTTTGTCGAGTTCTATTCTCGCCACTTGGCTGTACCTGCACGCCGTAATGTTAATGATCCGCAAGTCGTTAAAGGTGAGGCGTTGTTTGCTGAAATTGGTTGCCAGAGCTGTCATGTCACCCAAATCACCACGGCAAAAAGTACTGAAACGCCGGCGCTTTCTGAGCAGTTGATCAACCCTTACACCGATCTCTTGCTCCATGACATGGGCGAAGGTTTGGCAGATAACCGCGGTGAGTATCTTGCCACTGGTCGGGAGTGGCGGACGGCTCCGCTCTGGGGCTTGGGGTATACAGAGGAAGTCAACGGCCACACCAACTTGCTCCATGATGGCCGGGCACGCAATGTGATGGAAGCTATCTTGTGGCACGGCGGCGAAGCACAGCAGAGCCGCGATAAGGTTGTGGCTCTTTCAAAAACAGACCGAGAGGCACTGGTCGCCTTTCTCCATTCGCTCTAGGAGCAAGATAGAGATGAACAAACGTGTAATTGCCCTGCCGATGTTGTCGGCGGCTATTTTGCTAGGCTGCAAAAGCGATGCGGTTGGTACGAGCGAGGCCATTCACCAGCAGCATCTCGATGCTGCAAAGCAGTTTTCTTCATCGGCAATTGAATTGAATACGGCGATGGCTGCATTGTGCAAAACAGGTGGTGAAGGTGCACTGGAAAGTGCTCAGGTTGCTTGGATGAATACGATGCAAAGCTGGATGTCGTTCCAAGGGCGCGAGAAGGGCAGTGAGGATGCACTGGCACTGAGCTGGCAAATACAATTTTGGCCAGACAAGAAAAATACCACTGGGCGTAAGCTAAGCCAGCTATTGAAACAGGATACAGCCTGGACTGCTTCGGATTTAGCCAGCCAAAGTGTTGCCGTGCAGGGCTTGGGAGCGGCAGAGTGGTTCTTGTATGAACAACCACAGGCGCTGAAGACAGAAGACGGCTGCCAATTGGCTGAGGCAGTCACTGCCCATATCAACCTAAGTGGCGAGGCGCTGCTAAGCGCTTGGCAAACCAATCCATGGCAGGCGATGACGCCTGAACTCGCACTGGGTGAATACTTAGGGGCGCTGAATAACCAGCTAGATTACAGCATCAAAAAGCTGCAGCGACCGATGGGCAAGCCGGGTCATCCTAAGCCCTATCAGGCGGAGTCCTGGCGCTCTGGCACCTCGATGGTTAATCTCAAGGCCAGCGTGGCGGCGATGCAGCAGTTGTACATTGCTAACGGGCAAGGTTTGGATCAACTGCTCCGCGATAAAGGGTATGCCGAGACCGCCGATCGCCTCAAAGAGCAATTTGCCAGCCTATTGGCAAGCTGGCCTGCCGAGCCGTCGATGACAGCCATGTTGCAAAGCCGTGAGGGGTATCGCCAACTGATTTCAATTTTCAATGGGTTGGAATATATAAAATGGACGCTGCAGGACGAAGTGGCACCGGAGCTGGGAATCGTTGTGGGGTTCAATGCAACCGATGGTGACTGATCAAACACGGCGCCGGCTGTTGCTGGGCGCTTTGGGCAGCGTTGCGCTGCGCCCCTTGGCTACCGTTGTGGCGGGTGGTTCATTGACGACTAGTGTCCTGACAGGTTGTAGCCATGCTCAACCAAGCGCTTTGGACAATAAGATTGATTCATCTCAGGCAACCATTATTGGCTGTAGCCGTCATTCAGATGGTCGTTTTGGTGTGGTGGTGGCAGATAATCGTGGGCAACCGCTATATAAATTGTCACTGCCAGGCCGCGGTCATGGGGTAGCGTTACAGCCAAACGGCAACTTGGCAGCGGCGTTTAGCCGCCGGCCTGGTAGTTATTTGCAAGTTTTCGATTACCGAACCGGACAGGCTTGGCCTCTCTACACAGCACCTTCCGACCGGCATTTTTATGGTCATGGGGTGTTCTCCCCTGATGGTAACTTGCTGTATACCACAGAAGGCGTTCGTCAAACCAGCGAGGGGATCATAGGTGTTTATGAGGTCGGTAGCTCGGCATCAGCAAAGCTTAAAAAAGTCGCTGAGTTCCGTGGGTTTGGTATTGGCCCGCATGAAGTGGTTCTGGCGGATGAGCAAACGCTGGCGGTGGGTGTCGGTGGGGTGCATACCCAAGGGCGGACCCCGCTCAATCTGGATACGATGCAACCGGCTCTGGTCTACATTGACCGGGCAACAGGTGAAATCGTCGACAAAGCGGTATTGGCTGACAAGCAGCTCAGTATCCGCCATCTGAGCGTGACAGACACCGGAGAGATCGCTTGTGGACAGCAGTATCGAGGACAGCCCGAAGATGCCGCGCCTTTGGTAGCGCTGCACCGTCGCGGAGACGGTGAAGTACTTAAACCACTGCTGGCCGAAGAAGAGCAGTGGCTCAGGTTCAACCATTACATTGCCAGTATCGCCAGCCTTGATGGCTACCTGCTAGCGACCTCGCCACGAGGCAATTGCTATGGAATATGGCATGAAGCCAGCCGTGAACTGGTCGAACTGCGTCCGCTGGTGGATGCATCGGGAGTCGGTGTCAAGGATGGAAAGTGGTTAGTTGGCTCGGGAGCCGGAAAAGTCCTATCAATTAGTCCACCGCAGCAAATAGCGTCAGTGCAGAGCCCAGTGATGTGGGATAACCATTGGAATATTCTGTGAAATTTTTGAGGAAGTGTTCAAGCACCAAAATCGTGCTGGTAGATTGTTGTCCCAATAATAACAAAATATGTCAAATATCCTGACAGGTGTCAGGATTTGAAACATTACCAACTGGCAGTGGCGGCTAAATTTAGTCCGTTATACATCAAACTTGCCATAATTATGATAACGGCAATGAGGAGTCAGTTGGTAATGTTAAAGCTCAGTCGTCTGGGGCTTGTCCTGATGTGTGTCTTCTCTCAGGTGAACCATGCCGAAGAAGAAACCTGGCCGGTACAGCCTTTATCTGCAAGAGATCAACTGGAACAACAGTTTTCGGATGATATCCTGCAGCAGAAGAAAGCCCGTCAATGGGTACATGAAGTCGCCAATGACATAGCGGCCATTCGCTATGTGGATGAACTGGCAGATCTGTACCAGAGTATTGGCTTCGTTCCGCTGTGGCAGGATACCTTCACTGCCAGTGATTTCGAGCAGCAGTTACGTATGGTGGTGCTGTCGAATATCAGCAGTGACTTCAACCGCCGCTATTCCCTCCTGAAACATTACAAACAAGCAAACGACTGGCGCCAATATGATTTGCTGGCGACTGATACCTTGTTTGCCTATATGAGTTATGTCGAAGGGATCCCAACCTACGGTAAGGGCTGGCTGTTCGGGGCTGGGGTTGATCCCCAGCTGCCAATGCCCTCCGAGGCGACCCTATCGCGGCTGTATAACGCGATAGATACTGAGCAGTTGCGTTTCTACGTCAACAGCCTCAAACCCGATGATGAAAACTACACCCGGCTGTTGTTGGCGATTGATGCACTCGAGCCGGCAGCCAGCGATAGCTGGCCGGGGTTTTATCAGCCAGGGATCATTCGGCTCGGTACTCGGTTGAGGGACCCAGATGCCTTGGTATCTATTCTTGAGCAGCTGGGTGATCTGCGGGACTTCGAAGCAGACCAGATCCGTGCTGCAGGAGTGCGTACTTACAACATTGACCTCGCCAATGCGGTGAAAAGCTTCCAGCGTCGCCATGGTTTGAAGGAAGATGGCGTCATTGGCCCGCAAACCCGGCAATGGTTGGCGATATCCCCCCAGTCACGCATTCGGGTTTTGGCGCTGAATGCCCAACGAACCCGTTTGTGGCCTTCTGATGCTTCATCCTTGCTGGTGGTCAACATCCCCAACTACGCACTTAGTCTATGGCTCAATGACCGCCATGTGCTCGACAGCAAAGTCATTGTTGGCCGGCCAAGCCGCCGGACCCCTTTGATGACCACCAAAGTTTCGTCTGTGGTCTTCAATCCATACTGGAATGTGCCGATGTCGATCATGCGCAAGGATATCCTGCCAAAGGCCCGAAGGGACCGGGGATACCTGCATCGCAATGGTTTTGCCGTGATTAGAAGCTGGCAGAGTTCGGAGCAAATCCCTATCCACACCATTGACTGGCGTATCGTTAATGCCAAGCAGTTCCCCTATCGGTTGCGGCAAAAGCCCGGGCGAAAAAATGCCTTGGGCAGGTTCAAGTTCAATATGCCCAACGATCATGCTATCTATCTGCACGACACCCCGGCCAAGAGCCTGTTTGCCAAGGAGAGCAGGGCATTCAGCTCAGGGTGTGTCAGGGTGGAGCAGGCAGACAGCTTGGCAATGATCCTTTTGAACCACTCGGGGGTGTCAGATCAGCGGGTCAACGAGCTTAAGGCACGTACGAAAACCAAGACAGTTGGCTTGTCCAACAAGGTCAAGATACAGGTGATCTACCAAACCGCATGGGTCGATAATGAGGGCTTGGTAAACTATCGCAATGATGTTTACGACTATGACAAGTTTGTCGCGATGTCGCAAAACCAAGAATTATTTACATCTATTTACACTGAATAAAATGCTTTCACGTCAATAATTAGGCAGCTTTTGGTTAAAAAGCTGCCAGTTTTTTGTCATTTCAAGGTTTGACTGAACAATATCTGAACGTTATCTTGCTCCTCCATTAAGGGAGCCCGGTATGGGTTGCGTTACTGTGCCTGGAGTAGGCAATAAGTTAGTTGTTGTTGAGTTATGTCTGAAATTGATTACAAGCGCCGCCAGCTTCTGGCTGCTGGTGGAGTTGCGCTTGGGGCATGCATACTGCCGAGCTGGGTAGTAGCAAGTCCGTATAAAGCAGGGAGTGCTCGCCAGATTTCGTTGCACAACATCCACACCAGTGAAAATCTCGAGACCGAGTATTTCAATGGCAAGCTGTATGTCAAAGAAGAGCTGCAGAAAATTAACCACATCTGCCGTGACTTCAGACGCAACGAAGTTACCCATATGGATCGCCGTTTGTTTGATGCAATCACTGAGATTCAAGCTGGGCTAGGCCATAAAGGCCAAGTACGTATTATTTCAGGCTACCGTTCGCCAGCAACCAATAAAGCGCTACAGAAAAATGGCGGTGTGGCGACGAAGAGCTATCATATGAAAGGTCAGGCGGTTGACTTCAGTTTAGAAGGTGTATCCCTGTCACGGATCCGCGATGCCGCACTTGAACTACGCCTAGGCGGTGTAGGATATTATCCACGTAGCGGGTTCGTGCATATTGATACGGGGCCTGTACGCCGCTGGAACGGTTAACCGTCCCTTTAGCGAGCGCTTAAACAAACCGAATAATTACAAAGCCGACACTTCCTCCCTCTCTTGGTAGCTGTCGGCTTTGCTGTTTCTTCTCTACTGCTTTTCCCTACTGTTGTTGCCCTGCTGTTTTTGCTATCCTGCCGCAAGAACTGAAATCGCTAGGAATTATCAATGAGCCTTCAATTTGAAATTGTGCCGGTCACTCCGTTTCAGCAAAACTGCTCCATCATCTGGTGTGATGAAACCAAGGAAGCGGCAATGGTTGATCCGGGAGGTGATATCCACCTTCTTAAAGAAAAAGCGCAGCAATTGGGACTGACTGTCACCAAGCTGATCTTGACCCACGGTCATTTGGACCATGTCGGTGGCACTGAACCGTTGGCAAAAGAGTTGGGGATTCCTGTGGTTGGCCCGCACAAAGAAGATGCTTTCTGGCTTCAGGGTCTTCCTCGTCAGAGTGAGATGTTCGGCTTCCCGATGACTGAAGCATTCGATCCAGACCAGTGGCTGGAAGAAGGCGATACCGTCACCGTGGGCAACCAGACACTGTCTGTACTGCATACTCCAGGCCATACTCCAGGTCACGTGGTGCTTTACAGTAAAGATGCCAATGTCGCGTTTGTTGGCGATGTGCTGTTCAAAGGCGGTATCGGCCGTACTGATTTTCCTAAAGGGGATTACCAGACGTTGATTGATTCCATCAAAGGCAAACTATGGCCTCTGGGCAATGAAGTGACCTTTATTCCGGGTCATGGTCCGATTTCGACTTTTGGCAGTGAGCGCGTATCCAACCCGTTCGTTGCCGACGAGATGCCGCTGTACTAATGACTTTCGCAGCCCAGATTCATCTGGGCTGTATGCTTTCTCTCCCTCAACAGATTCCTGTTTCCTTTTTCCATGGGAATTTTGTGACTACTTTCACGTTTCTTCCTCACTTAGGCTGGAATTAGGAAAAATTCCTAATTGTCCTAAGTCCGGTTCTCAAGCCTGCTTTTATTCGTCCCCCTACAATGACTGCCAATGGTCTTCTTGCAGTTTGCTTATCTGGCGAGTAGGGGCTGTTGAAGCTTTAGGCTTTTAGGCGCGGTTTACACCGTCCCTTGAAGTTTCAACAGACCCTATTCGGCAGGAGAAGAACAGAACTAGCAGCAACTGCTGCACATAACGTCGAAAAAGTATTGAGGGTGACACATGCTTAAACTTCTTGACCAGGTAAGAAAGCCAACACTGGATCTGCCTGTAGAAGAGCGCCGTAAAATGTGGTTTAAGCCATTTATGCAATCTTACTTGGTTGTATTTATTGGCTACATGACCATGTATCTGATCCGTAAAAACTTCAACGTTGCTCAGAACGACATGATTTCTACCTACGGTTTGTCGATGACAGATCTGGGTCTGATCGGTCTGGGCTTCTCCATTACCTACGGTATTGGTAAAACTGTTGTTTCATATTATGCCGATGGAAAGAACACCAAACAGTTTCTTCCTTTCATGTTGATTCTTTCCGGTATTGCGATGCTGGGCTTTAGTGTGAGCATGGGTGGCTCAAGCGCCAGTCTGTTCATGATGATTGCGTTCTACGGACTGAGCGGCTTCTTCCAGAGTACCGGTGGCCCATCAAGTTACTCGACCATCACCAAATGGACACCGCGTAACAAGCGTGGTACTTACCTGGGGCTGTGGAACATGTCCCACAACGTGGGTGGTGCGGGTGCGGCAGGTGTTGCCCTGTTTGGTGCTAATTATCTGTTCGACGGCCACGTGATTGGTATGTTCATCTTCCCGTCAATTATCGCATTGGTAGTGGGCTTTTTAGGTCTGCGCTTTGGTAGTGACTCACCGGAAGCTTACGGTCTGGGTAAAGCCGAAGAGCTATTTGGTGAAGAGATCAGCGAAGAAGATATCAGCGCTGAAGAAAACCAGATGACCAAGCGTGAAATCTTCATGGAATATGTACTGAAGAATAAGATTATTTGGCTACTGTGTTTTGCCAATATCTTCTTGTACATCGTCCGTATCGGTATCGACCAGTGGTCTACTGTATATGCTTACCAAGAACTTGGCCTGTCGAAAGAAACAGCAATCTCTGGTTTCACCCTGTTCGAAGTGGGTGCGCTAGTTGGTACGCTGATGTGGGGTTACCTATCAGACTTGGCAAACGGTCGCCGTGCATTGGTTGCTTGTGTGTCTTTGGTACTGATCATCTTCAGCCTTGAGTTCTACCAGCATGCTACCAATGAGTACATGTACCTGGGTTCACTGTTCGTACTTGGCTTCTTGGTATTCGGCCCTCAGCTTCTTATCGGTGTGGCGGCAGTTGGCTTTGTACCGAAGAAAGCAATCAGTGTTGCCGACGGTATCAAGGGTACTTTTGCTTACCTGATTGGTGACAGCTTTGCCAAACTTGGTTTGGGTATGATTGCTGATGGTACGCCAATCTTTGGCCTGACAGGCTGGAAAGGCACCTTTGCTGCATTGGATACTTCAGCAGCGGTGTGTATTGTCCTACTGCTGTTTGTTGCCTTTGCAGAAGAGAAGAAAATCCGTCGCGAGAAGCGTCAGCAAAAGCAGCTTGAGCTAGAAACGGCTTAATCGACTTCACGAGATGCTTTCAATGAAAAACTGCCTGCGGGCAGTTTTTTTGTATCTGCTTTTTTATAAGCGATTAGTTGCAATCTCACTATTTTTGATTAATTACATTTCAGCCTTGTCTCGGCAGGGCTGAACAGGTAGTTTATGCCTCTTTTTCGCCTTGGGGATAAAAAATGATCAACGTCGCTTTGGTTGATGACCATATCATTGTGCGGTCTGGGTTTGCGCAGCTACTGATGTTGGAAGATGACATCAATGTGGTGGGCGAATTCGGTTCCGCCAAAGATGCCCGCCAAGGTCTGCCGGGCAGTCAGGCCAATGTCTGTATTCTCGATATTTCAATGCCGGATGAAAGCGGTTTGTCCCTGTTGGCTGATTTACCTGAAGGGATAGCTTGTATCATGCTTAGCGTCCACGATAGCCCATCGGTAGTCGAGAAGGCGTTGGAGGTAGGCGCGAGGGGATACCTGAGCAAACGCTGTAGCCCTGACGAACTGGTACAGGCCGTCAGAACAGCAGCGGCTGGTGGCTGTTATCTTACACCGGATATTGCTATCAAGCTGGCGACAACCTCGAAAACGGCTGCTTCGGTCTCTCAATTGACCAAGCGTGAACGTCAGGTTGGTGAGTTGCTGGCGACCGGTTTGGATGTCAAAGCGGTCGCTACTGAGCTCGGCCTCAGCCACAAAACTATCCATGTTCATCGCGCTAATGCGATGGACAAGTTGGGTGCCAAGAACAACGTTGAGCTTGCCAAGCATTTCGACACTGAGGTGTTGTAGTGCGCAAATTTGCCCTGACCACGTTGGGCGGGTGGCTGCTGATCACCTGTGCATGGTTTTGCCTTTGGGCCATTGCTTCCTATTTTACTCTCGACCCTGAGTTGGCTGTTTTCCTGTTCCCTTTCGCCTTGCGGATGGGGATTGCCTTACATTGCCCGAAGAAATACTGGGGGGCGGTATATGGTGCCGAATGGGGGTTGATGCTGGCATTGGCTCCGCAGGTAGGGAATCCTTTATGGGCATCGGCTCTGTGTGCCAGTATCGCGAGTGTACCGCTGCTATGGCTTGCCCATGGACAGTACTTTGGCTCTCAGATCCGTCGCCTGTGTGTGATGGGGACAGTCATTGGCTTGTCGGCGTTACTCAATGTCGCGATCGCCGGTTGGTTCAGTGATCATAGTTGGATGGTGCTGTTGGTAAGTGTGACCGGCGGTTTGATGTTGGTACCAAGCTGTTACTTGATTTGGAGTTACCTGTTTCAGCAGGCTTGGATCCCACTGACCGTCGATCTGGTATCCCGTCCGGTTGCCTTAAGGGTCAGGCACATCTTTCTGTATGCCGGATTGTTTATTGCCAGTATCGCCTTGCAACTTGGCCTGCCGGATGAAATGCGCCGTTTTGCCCCGTTCTGCTTGGCTATTCCGATTATTTTGTTGGCATTCCGCTATGGTTGGCAGGGCGCTTTGCTTGGCACCTTGCTCAACAGTGTAGCGCTGATTGCTGCCCGTAGCACTGGGAGTGATCTTGAGGTCACCGACTTATTGCTGTCGCTCTCGGCACAAAGCCTGACTGGTATTTTACTGGGGATGGGGATCCAGCGTCAGCGTGAGCTCAATCAGCAATTGAGGCTGCAGCTCAACCGTAACCACAGTCTTTCCCGTCAATTGGTCAAAGCTGAAGAGTCGGTGCGGCGTGACGTTGCCCGCGAGCTTCATGACGAAATCGGCCAGAACATTACCGCTATACGCACCCAGGCATCTATTATCCAACGGGTCGAAACAACGCCTGTCGGAGCCAATTGTGCCGGGATGATCGAAAACCTTTCGCTGAATATCTATGACACCACCAAAGGCTTGTTAAGTCAGTTGCGGCCCAAGTCCCTCGATGACATGGGGCTGGCTGATTCTCTTGAGCAATTGATCAGAGATTTGGAGTGCGAGGCACAGGGGATCAAGGCGACGATCAAATGGCACTGCAACGGCCGAGAGCCAGAAGCATTGAGCGATACCCTGAGCGTAACCTTGTACCGTCTTTGCCAGGAAGCGATGAACAATGTGGTTAAGTATGCCCATGCCAGTCAGCTTGAGCTGACCTTTGTGCTCGGTACCGAGTCGGTGTCTTTAACCGTCAAGGACGATGGACGTGGATTCAGTGTTGAACAAGTGATGCAGATGTCTTCAAAAGGCTTTGGTCTTCAGGGAATGCGCGAGCGGGTCGAAGCCCTTGGTGGCGAAATCCAGGTGGAAAGCCATACCTCAGGCTCGCAGAAAGGAACCCGTATCGCCATTCAACTGCCTGTGCTTTGAGCAAGCCTCGTTTGGCTGCATGAAATGAATTGAAGTGAGAACGTCATTGTGGAATCACCGATGTTAGGGAGCGTAAAGTCTCCACCCATATCAGAGGCTGAATGCCAATCTGACAATGTCGATGCGCGCTATCGCTATTGGCGTTTGCATATCATGCTGACCATGTATGTTGGCTACGCGGTGTTCTACTTTACCCGCAAAAACTTCAACTATGCCATGCCGACCATGCTGGTCGACCTCGGCTTGGATAAATCCGACATCGGTATGATGGGGACGTTGTTCTACATCACCTATGGCGCTTCTAAATTTCTCTCTGGGGTGATATCCGATCGCTCCAACCCTCGGTATTTTATGGGCATTGGCCTGATGGCTACCGGGGTGGTGAACATCATGTTCGGTTTTGCCGATTCTCTGTGGTGGCTGATGACGCTATGGGTTTGTAATGCCTGGTTCCAGGGCTGGGGATGGCCTCCTTGCTCGAAGTTGATGACCACATGGTATTCCCGCTCGGAGCGTGGTTTCTGGTGGTCTATCTGGAATACGGCCCACAATGTCGGTGGGGCCATGATCCCACTGCTGGTGGGTTACCTGACCTTGCACTACAGCTGGCGACTGGGCTTTATTGTACCGGGTGTTGTCGCTGTAGTAGTCGGGGCAGTACTGTGCTGGCGGTTGCGGGACAAGCCCGTTACCCTAGGCTTGCCCACTGTTGGTGAGTGGCGCCAGGACAGGCTTGAATTGACCCATGAGCGAGAGGGATTTGGCCTCAGTTCACGGGAGATCCTGCGTAAATACGTACTGAGCAATAAATATATTTGGTTGCTGGCCTTTAGCTATGTGCTGGTATACGTGGTACGGACCGCAATTAATGACTGGGGTAACCTGTACCTCAGTGAGCAGCAGGGTTACGGCTTGATCCAAGCCAATATGGCGTTGTCGCTGTTTGAGATTGGTGGCTTTGTTGGGTCATTGGTTGCTGGCTGGGGATCAGACCGCTTGTTTGGTGGTAACCGAGGGCCGATGAACGTCATTTTTGCTATCGGTATTTTCCTATCGGTGGCTGCTCTTTGGCTGATGCCAGTGAAAAATTTCGCCCTTTTGTCAGGATGCTTTTTCTCGGTGGGTTTCTTTGTCTTCGGTCCTCAAATGCTGATCGGCATGGCTGCGGCAGAGTGCTCGCATAAAGACTCTGTCGGGGCTGCCACAGGCTTTGTTGGCTTGTTTGCTTACATGGGGGCTGCATTGGCTGGTTACCCGTTGGCATTAGTGATGGAATATTTCCACTGGACGGGGTTCTTTGTGATGATCTCCATCGCGGCAGGGGTCATTGGCTTATTGTTGATGCCATTTCTTAAAGCCCAGTCGGCCTCAGAAACCAAGGTGGTATAGCTTCACGTAAGAGGCGTTATATGACTTGGCTTCACATGATTCAGCTAGCAGCGAGATAGCGCCGGGCCAAGCCGGCAAAGTCCGCGGCAGGGCGGTCGAGGAAATCTTCCGAAATAAAAAAGTCGTAACCGATAAGCTCACGATTATAGTGCATCCGGTTGGCAAGCATCGCTTGTAAGCCTTTGAGAGTGTGTCCTGATAAAGTGGTGTAGTGGTGATCATCAAACATGATGTCTTCTATCTCATAAGGAGGGTTATCAATACCTTTATGCGCCATGATCAGCAGGATGCGCTGGTCGATAAGGATTTTTGTCGCGACCCGCGGACAAATAGAATCGATGAATTCTTCGTAGTCTTTGAGTCGAACCCCAACCCAAGGCACGGGTTGGTGCCAACCGTCTTTGGCAATACTGGCTTGAGAAATGCTGTCGATATTTTTCCAGCGTGCTAACCACCCTCCGCAATGGCTATGAAATTGGATGTGCATGAAAGTCAGGGTGAATGAAAGTTCGGGGCCTTGAGAGTACTTGTAGCCAACCAGCATCATGATACAAGCACCAATCAATAGGATGGCAACAACTGGTGGGGCGACATCGGGGAAAACCAAACCTATGAGTGTGGCGACAATGAAGCCGGCAATACCTGCAATAAACAGGTTCGCTTGATAGGGGGTGATACCGGTAGTGATGTAACGAGTTTTCAGACTTTCACGCATTGCCAATACCGAGCTGATTTGATCACCTTAAGTATTGTCGAAATGGCAAAAACGATCACTCAAGATGTGAAATTATCACGGGGTATGTTTCTTTAATTGCATATGGGTATTTATCCAGATGTTAGGCGAAGATGGAGAAAAATCCCTGCAAATTTCTATAACATCTTTTTATTTCGAGCTTTTTTCTGTTCGGAGTTAATAGTCAAAAATGAGAGGTGGTCGCTTATTTTTGAGTAAAATCATCTTTTGTTGAGGATGAAATAACCGTTCGCTGGCATTTCTCTGACATCCTTGGTATAACACGCGCTTACTTTTTCCCGCTGGAAGTATCGGCCTGTTCTGTTTTCGGGTTGATGAATGGTGGTGACTGAAAGTAGTGCAACGGAGTAGGAAATTTAATGAGAATCTCTCACAAACGTAAAGTTCAGCTGAAACTACAAAAGCGCATTAAAGGCCTAGTAGTTGAAGCAAAACCAGCAGCAGTGAAGGCTGTTGTGAAAAAAGCACCAACTGCAGAAACAGTAAAAGCTGCTCCAGCGGCGAAACCTGTTGTTGAAGAGCAGAAGCCAGTAGAAGCGGCAGCGCCAGTTGCAGCGAAAGTGTCTTTGACTCCAAAACAGCAGCAAGTGCTGGATATTGTTGTTAAGAACGCAGAAGGCATCAATCCGAAAGGTATTGGTCTGGAAGCGGGCCAGGAAGACACCAAAGCGGCTTCTTGGGCGACTGGTGCGCTGAAAAAACTGACCGAAGAAGGTTTGGTTGAGCGCATCCAACTGGCAGGCAACAAGGTGCTTTACAAAGCACTTTAATTCCTCTGCTACGGGGCACACTGTGTGATGCAGAGTGATTCGAGCCAGCTTTGGAATTACAGCCAGGCCCGTTCCTGATGCTATCAGGGGCGGGTATTACCTCTCTTCTTCATTTTCCGATAATTCCTCTAAACAAAGCGTTCCTGCAACGTTTGTAACACTGTCTCAAAAATGCGCTAAATTGCATCTCAATGATAAACGTGTTGCATTCTTCTGTTGTTATGTCTCATCTCTGCTATAACTTATTATAAATAGACACCTATCAGTAACGTCTTGGTTTTCAAGATGTGTTATGCGGAGGCGAGTTTATGACAATGATAAGTGCTAGAGAGTTCTCCGACTGGTTGCGCGTTCGATTCGCTAACGAAGACCAAGGCGTGAGTTTAACTAGGGACGACATAAACCAGTTGACGGGACGTCAGAGCTTTTCGCTAGGATTTGTAAACGACATCCATTATGAACTCATGCAGCATGGTATGGCATTTGTCACTGATACATCACGAGAGACTTTCTATTTGATCCCTGTGGCGAACAAACCTTGGCGCGAGCAGTTGGAGCATCAATACGAAAGAGAGCTGTTCTGTAACGTGCTACCTCTAGACAAGTCTGGCTAACTGCTAACGCTAATTTATGACATAAAAAACGGGCGCACTGCGCCCGTTTTTGCTGTCTTGATGTAACAGTTAGCTGTCTGGTATCGCTTAAGAGTTACAGTACCGCTGCAATGCCTTTACACAGTGGCTGCATATTTGCCTTGGTCATACCCGCAACACTGATACGGCCCGAGCCAACGATGTAGATACCGAACTCATCTTTCAGGCGGTTAACTTGCTCTTTGCTCAAACCAGAGAAAGAGAACATACCGTTCTGGCGCTCGATAAAGCTGAAGTCAGCCTCCACACCCAGATCTTTCAGTGTCTGTACAAAGAGAGTGCGCATTTCCTGAATGCGATCGCGCATATCGGCCACTTCAATTTCCCATTCGGCGCGAAGAGCTGCATCGTTCAGGATTTCAGTCACAATCGCCGCACCGTGTGCTGGTGGGTTGGAGTAGATCACGCGGGCAATACTTTTCACTTGGCTAAATGCCGTGGTTGCTTCTGCGTTATCTTTAGCGACGAGCGTGAAGGCACCCACACGCTCGTTGTACAGACCAAAGTTTTTCGAGAATGAGCTGGCGATAAGAAGTTCTTCACAAAGGTCTGCAAAAATGCGTAGTCCTTGGGCATCTTCTTCAACACCTTTGGCAAAGCCCTGGTAGGCAAAGTCAAACATTGGCAGTAGTTGCTTTTCTTTACAAAGCTCAGCCAACTGTTGCCACTGAGGTGCTTGAGGGTCGATACCGGTTGGGTTGTGGCAGCAGCCGTGCAGTAGCACAACATCACCCGGTGCAGCATTCGCCAGATCTGCCAGCGCTGCGTCAAAGTCCATGTCTTTGCTTTGCGCGTCGTAGTAGCTGTACTGGACGGTTTCAAGGCCAGCGGCGGTGAAAACACCGTTGTGGTTTGCCCAAGTTGGGTTGCTGATCCACACTTTTACATCGCCAAGCTGGCGCTTGATAAATTCAGCAGCCAAACGCAATGCACCGGTACCACCTGGAGCCTGAGCCGTCTGGGCGCGTTTAGAAGAAATGATTGGAGAGTCGGCGCCAAACAGAAGTTGTTGAACAGCCAGGCCGTATTCTGCCGTGCCAGGAATACTTAGGTAAGACTTGGTGGTTTCTTTTTCCAGCAAAATCGCTTCCGCTTTTTTTACTGTTGCAAGAACGGGGGTATTTCCTGATTCGTCTTTGTAGATACCAACACCAAGGTTAATTTTCTCTGGGCGGGTGTCTTTTTTGAACTCTTCAGTTAATCCAAGAATTGGGTCGGCGGGTGCAGCAGAAATTTTCTCAAACATTGTCAATCATCCATGCTGGTAATGGTAAGGGGTCAATATGTTCTTTATACCTTTTATCACCGGGCATTGACAAGAAATTGTAACATCTTGGCCAAATAAAATATGACAGCAGTGAATTGTTATTAGTTTTCACTAACATTTGCGCAAAGCGGACAAACTTCAAACAATCTTGGTTGCAAGAAAATTACAACAAAAATCATTAATATACTGGTGTTTTGTGCGCCAAATCGCAGTGAAACCGTATAAATTTCATCTAAAAACGTAATTAAATTATAAAATGAGTATGCAAGTGTAATCCTATGTGAAACTGATCACAGTTGGTAGGGGTGGGGTTGTCATAGCATTGCGTCCCGATGGAAATCGGTCAAATGTGATGATCATGGCCTGAAATATCGATGTAAACATGGAAAAATCCTGTCTTCACCTCGAATAGTTCAGAAACATACTAATTAAGATAAAAAAGATCATCAGCTTTGTCCGAATGTTGTAAATCTGCTGCAGTTTCAATGTGTTTGCAGCAGGCAGTATCGGGGAACACTCAATGGAAAAGCCACGCCTTACGTTTTGGCAGATATGGAATATGAGCTTCGGCTTCATGGGGATTCAGTTTGGCTTCGGCTTGCAAAATGCCAATGTCAGTAGGATCTTCGAAACCCTGGGAGCAAGCATTGATCAAATCCCTATTCTTTGGATCGCAGCGCCGTTAACTGGTTTATTAGTGCAACCGATTATCGGTTATTTCAGTGACCGCACCTGGACGGTACTCGGCCGTCGTCGACCTTACTTTTTGTGTGGTGCCATCGCGTCTTCACTGGCTTTGATCATCATGCCTTATTCGCCATACCTGTGGGTGGCTGCCGGTATGCTATGGATCTTAGATGCTTCGATTAATATCTCGATGGAGCCTTTCCGTGCACTAGTGGCAGATAACCTGCCATCAGAGCAGCGCACCCAAGGCTTTGCGGTGCAGACGTTCTTCATCGGCGTTGGCTCGGTGGTTGCATCGGCAATGCCGTACTTGCTCAGCAATGTGTTCGATGTGGCAAATACTGCCCCGGTTGGCGAAGTACCACCGTCGGTGAAGATTTCATTCTTGTGCGGTGCCTTGGTCTTTGTCGCCTCAATTCTCTGGACAGTGATAAGAACTAAGGAATACTCACCGAAAGAGCTGGCAGCATTTCACGGTGAGGCATCTGAGCCGGAACAAGAGAAGGCTAGCCTGAAAGCCATTTTTGCTGATATTAAAGCCATGCCAAAGACCATGATGCAGTTGGCTGTGGTGCAGTTCTTTTCTTGGTTCGCGCTGTTTGCGATGTGGATATACACCACTTCTGCGGTGACATCGCAAATTTTCGGTACCGCTGACACCAGTTCAGCAATGTATAACGAAGGAGCAGACTGGGTTGGTTTGTGTTTCGCTGCGTACAACGGTATTTCAGCTTTAGCTGCGTTTGCACTGCCTTGGTTGGCACAGCGTACCAGTCGTAAGTTTGTCCATAGCCTGTCGCTGATCATTGGTGGCTTGAGTTTGGCATCGATTTCCCTTATCCAGAACCCGACCATGCTGATGGTCAATATGGTGGGAATTGGTCTGGCCTGGGCCAGTATTCTTTGTATGCCTTACGCCATCTTGGCGGGCGCACTGCCAGCGAAGAAGATGGGGTTCTATATGGGGGTGTTCAACTTCTTTATCGTCCTGCCGCAAATCCTGGCTGCTGGGATCTTGGGCTTCTTTACCCGTTGGGCGTTCGACGGCAATACCATGATGGCGATTGTATTGGGTGGCGCTTCAATGATTTTCGCAGGCTTGGTGGTTTGCATTGTCAAAGATGAAGACGAGCCGAATAAGATAGAGCAAGGGATTCAGGCTGAAGGGGTAACAGCTTAAATCCAGCGTTTATAGTCGTAGGCCAGTGGTTAACTGGCCTAACTCTCCCAATGCTGTTCTTTTTACCAATCGGCAACCGCCTAAAGCTAACTAAACTTCGCAGGACGTTTTTCCAAAAATACACTGACGGCTTCTTTGGCCTCGTCACTTCGGATCCGTTTAATCAGCTCTACGTTTTCGTCTTCAATCGTTGTTAGTAGTCGTGCTTTGTCCTGCTGGCTGAGCATTCGCTTACTGATCTGCATTGCCTTGGGAGGAAGCTGGCTGATTTGTTCGGCGCACTGAAAGGCCAAGTCGTCAGGGGTTTGGTTGATCTGATTGATAAAACCCAACGCAAGTGCCTCTTCGGCGGTCATCGGCATTCCAAGCAATAGCATTTCTTTGGCTTTTCTCAGGCCGACTATCTTTGCAAACTCCGTGCTCGAGGCCATTTCCGGGCAAAGCCCTAGATGGACAAACGGCGTTTTGAAAATTGCCGAGGGTGAGCAATAAACCACATCGACAAACTGCAGCATCGTCGTCCCTATGCCAATCGCCGGGCCTGAAACCGACGCGACGATGGGGGTTTCGCATTCTACCAATGACTTCATAAAACGTTCGCCATGAAAGTCAGCCATGCCTTGTGAGATAGCCACAAAATCCTGCATGTCATTACCACCACAAAAGATTTCAGGCAGGCCGCGTAACACAATGACTCGGGTTTCGGGAGACAGGTTTGCGTGGTTGATGGTGTCTGCCAGCGTATGGTACATCGCTTGATTCAGCGCGTTTTTGGCATCAGGACGGGTGAGCTGGATATCAAGAATTGGTCCGTTGTGGGTAATGCAGATGTCCATGTCAGCTTTCCTTAAGTGGTAGGATGAGTTGTTTTGTCTATTAATCATGGACAAGGAAACAGCTAATGACAATAAAGGAACAAAAAGTGAGATCTTACCCCACTATTTTTCGCAGTAACTATAGTTACTCGCATAGAAGAAAAAGGGGGGATCTATGTTTCATTTCAGATGGGTAATGATTAGCGGGCTGCTAGTTTTTGCGTTGGGAGGCTGTCAGTCAACGGAAGAGGGCTATGATTGGTCCCCGGGAGATGACATTCAGACTAACGCCAGTGGCGAGGTGGTTGTGCCCGATGCGATTGTACTGCCAGAGCAAGATATTGAGGCAATTAACAAATTATGAGTTTGCTTAAATCATGTGCTTCAGCCATGGCTGACCCACCCCAAGCGGCGTGTCAGCCCTCATTGGCGATAAAGCCAGCCAACTAAAGGAAGAAGGTGTCGAGATACAATTGCTCGACTTCTTTCCTTGCCCATTCGGTGCGGCGCAAGAACTTCAGGCTTGATTTGATGCTTGGATCGCTATTGAAGCAACGGATTTTGATAATTTGACCAAGCTCTTCCCAGCCGTAGTGATCGACAAGTTCTTCGACAATTCTTTGCAGGGTAAGGCCATGTAATGGGTTGTTCGGTTGGTGATCCATAGTGTGTGCTTCATTGTGTTATCTGAGACGGCACTATACCAGCTTGGCTAGCACGAATGAATCTTCGGTGTCGAATATCTGTTAGACTACATAGCCAAGCGACCTCCAAACTGTTTTAGGTTGTCGGGGGAAGCCATTTCGCAGCAAGCCGTGTTGGCAAGCCTGCATTATTTTTAGGATTTACTGTGCTCAATAACGATATCTTGCGACGTCTTCGCTATACCTTTGATTTTAACGACTCGGCAATGATCAATATTTTCGCTGCTGCTGAGCATGAAGTGACGCGTGAGCAAGTTAGTGACTGGTTAAAGAAAGAAGATGATCCTGCATTTACCAAATGCACGGACCGTGAGCTGGCGATCTTCCTTAACGGTTTAATTAATGAAAAACGTGGCAAGAAAGAAGGGCCGCAGCCTGAGCCAGAATCACGTTTGACCAATAATATGATTTTCATGAAGCTGCGTATTGCGTTGAACTACAAAGCGGAAGATATCTTGGACATTATGCAGAGCGTTGATTTCAACTTGAGCAAGCATGAATTAAGTGCATTTTTCAGAAAGCCAGACAACAAGCATTACCGTGAGTGTAAAGATCAGATCCTGCGCAACTTCCTGCTAGGGGTGCAATACAAATTTCGTCCGGAGGCCTCAGAATAGCTCAGAGCATTCATGACGAAATCAAAAAGGCTGCCGATGGGCAGCCTTTGTTGTTTTTATCCGTCTTACCCTGCACTTTCGTCCAAGGTGATGTCACCTTCGTGTTGGTTGAGCAGCATTTTCTGGATGTTAAAGCCGCACAGCATCAAGATCAGGCACCAGTTCAAAAATGGTAGTGTGCCTTTGACCATACTCTCGGCAAGCTGAGCCGGTTTCCACTGAAACGTCTCGCACAGGCTTTCGATAGTGATGCCGGTAAAGGTATTGTCACCGATAACACGCTTGAACTCTTTTTCTGTCGGCATTTCAAATGCGGTTTTGTTCTTGAAAGCGGTCGGTTTGAACGCGCGCATGACTTTCCTTGCATCGACCTCAAGCGGCTGGCCGTTATTCTGGATGTTAGGACGACCTGCCAAGGCACAGAGGAAACACCAGCAAGGGTACGGTATATCAGACACATTCTCTGGCTCTCGCTTGTAGCGTGACATCCAATCAGAGAGTTTTTTCTCTTGCAGCCCCGTTAATTTTGCAAGGGCTGCGCCATCGTAGCCATACTCTTTGAGCAGGTTGATAATTTCAGCCACTTCGGCAACGAAGGGTTTCTTCCATTGGTTTGCCGGGGCTAGGGTGACATCTCTGATCATAATGGACTCATAAGAATTAGGGAGGCTTGAGAGGTTCAAGCAGATGGGCATAAGCTTATTCGAAGCTATAGGGGAAGTCTATCTAGTGAAGGCTTCAAACTATCTGTGCCCCAGTAGTTGTATTAAATCTCACCACCTAGTTTATTGATGGTACTGGGCCGGCAGCATTTTTCTGTTGGCGGCGAAAAACAATAAAGGGCAAATAGAGGATAAGGTTGAGCCCTAATGCCATCACAACACAGAAGGCAATGCTTTCAATATCAAGCGGAATACCGGGGGTGAAATGGATTAGCACCCGTTGAAGCTCACTGAAACGTGCCGGGTTAAACATATACACGGTCTTATCGACGAGGTGGCCATTGGCGAGTATTCCCATCCCTTGTTGCAGCATGTCATGTTGTTGTAGGACTTTGAGCTTTTGTTCAGCATCGACCCGAACCACAGAATTGTTTTCCTGCAATAGCGAAGCAATCATACTTTCAGCGCTATCAAAACCATGTTGCTGGGCATTGGCTCGGTAGGCGTTGACTTGCAGGGTAGTGGCATCATAAAAGCCGGATAAATACTGCAGGTAATGATCAGCTAGCATCGGGATCTGCAGCGTGGCAATGAGTAGCCCGCCGAATATCAGCCTATCTAGAATCCGTTTGATCATGTTGTCTCCTTACGGCAAGCCACTGAATTTTCATCTATATAACAATATATAGCGCATTGGCAACAGGATATGTCCTGACTGGGTCAAAACTACATGGCTGAGTCAAAACTACATAGATAGAGAAGAGATGATTAGGCGATTAGTAAGCGGCAACGGGGGAGAGCTTAAAAACTAACAGCCTAAAAACAAGCACCCTAAAAACAAGCAGGACGAGTATGGGCTCGTCCTGTTGAATAGATTTACCTATTTTTAAATAGGTTAGCTTCTAATGGGTAATTAGAAGTTTGCAGAGCGTGGTGCACGTGGGAATGGGATCACATCACGGATGTTCGCCATACCTGTAACGTAAGTAACTAGACGCTCGAAGCCCAGACCGAAGCCAGAGTGCGGTACTGTGCCGTAACGGCGCAGGTCGCGGTACCAGCTCATGTGCTCAGGGTCGATGTTCATCTCAACCATACGCTTGTCTAGAAGCTCTAGGCGCTCTTCACGTTGAGAACCACCGATGATTTCACCGATACCCGGTGCAAGTACGTCCATTGCTGCAACTGTCTTGCCATCGTCGTTCATACGCATGTAGAACGCTTTGATGTCTTTCGGGTAGTTCTTAACAACAACCGGTGCTTTGAAGTGCTCTTCTGCTAGGTAGCGCTCGTGCTCAGAAGACATATCGATGCCCCACTCAACGTCGAACTCGAAGTCACGGCCAGAGTCTTTCAGGATCTGGATTGCATCGGTGTAGTCAACCTGAGCGAAGTCAGAGTTAACAAACTGCTCTAGACGCGTGATCGCATCTTTGTTGATACGCTGAGCAAAGAACTCAAGGTCATCACGGCGCTCTTCCAGTACCGCTTTGAACACGTACTTCAGCATGTCTTCAGCAAGCTTAGCCACATCGTCAAGCTCAGCGAATGCGACTTCAGGCTCAACCATCCAGAATTCTGCTAGGTGGCGGCTGGTGTTAGAGTTTTCAGCACGGAAAGTAGGACCGAAGGTGTATACCTTGCTAAGGGCACAAGCATATGCTTCAGCGTTCAACTGACCAGATACAGTAAGGAAGGTTTCTTTACCGAAGAAGTCTTTGTCGAAATCCACTTCGCCAGCGTCTGTCATTGGTGTGTTAACCAAATCAAGTGTTGAAACGCGGAACATTTCACCGGCACCTTCTGCATCAGAGGCAGTGATCAGTGGCGCAGACATCCAGAAGAAGCCTTGTTCGTGGTAGAAACGGTGGATTGCTTGAGAAAGGCAGTTACGAACTCGTGCTACGGCACCAATTACGTTGGTGCGAGGGCGAAGGTGTGCCACTTCACGAAGGTACTCGATAGAGTGACGAGTTTTCGCCATTGGGTACGTTTCAGCGTCTTCAACCCAACCCACTACTTTTACTTCAGTAGCGGCAAGTTCGAAATCCTGACCTTTAGCTGGTGATTCAACAATCTTACCAGTGACCTCAACAGAGCAACCAGTTGTCAGCTTAAGCACTTCTTCCTGGTAATTATTCAACTCATTAGGGACCACGGCCTGAATCGGGTCGAAACAAGAGCCGTCATAAATGGCAAGGAAAGAGATTCCAGCTTTGGAATCACGACGTGAACGGATCCAGCCGCGAACAGTGACTTCACTGTCAACCGCTAGCTTACCGCTAAGTACGTCTGTTACAGGCGCGTAAGTCATGTGTAAATTATTCTCCGTTAAGGCACTTTATTTGTGTATTGCTGGGTAGATTCCGCCAAATACACAGTCCAAGGAGACCATATTACCTTTCTTACGTTTAGCATCAACCCTTGTTATTGCCTGAAAGGGTAAATTGATGCAGTAATCGCTCTAATTGTTCTGCTAAGTGTTCAAGATTTACACTAATTTCTCTCGACGCTTGGGCGTGGGTAGCGGTATCGTCTGCGTGTTGGGTAATGGTGCCGACTTTTGAGCGGATACCATCGGCCAATGAGGCCTGGCTGGCACTTTGCTGTTGGATATCGATGGCATGGGTATTGACGACCTGGATCTGATCGCCCATTGCCGATAGCGCTGCAGAGAGTTCTTGGATGGTACTGACCTTGGAGTAGGCAGTCTGGCATGTTGTCTCGATAGCATCGGCAGAGGCCTCGCAGTCATTGTGCAAGGTTTCGATAATCGTTTGGATATCACCGGTGGCTTGATGGGTACGGGTGGCAAGGCTACGCACTTCATCGGCAACAACGGCAAAGCCACGGCCTTGCTCGCCGGCTCTGGCAGCTTCTATCGCCGCATTCAATGCCAGCAGGTTAGTTTGCTCGGCGATGTTGCGAATGACATCTAGAATAGTGCCAACCTGAAGGCTCTGCTGGTTGAGGTGATCGATTTTCAGTTTTACATGTTCGATGTCTTTGACCAGCAATTGGATACTTTCTCCGGCTTCAGCGGCGAGCTGAGTCCCTGCTATTGCAGACTCTGATGCATGCTGACTTAACGTCGCAGATTCGGTAGTGCGCTGCTCGATGTCATGTTGTTGTTGCTGCATGGTGTCTATAGCGCTGAACGTGTCGCCGGTTTCGACCCGTTGGCTATCTGCAGCCTGGGTGGTGTGGGTAGAGACCGAAATTAAGTGATTTGCCTGCTCGGTCAGTGACTCAGACGTTTGCTGGACTTGTACCAGGCTGCCGGAAAAGTTATCTAGCATCTGGTCATAGCTATTACACAGCTCACCAATTTCATCTTGGCGGGTTTCATTTAGTCGTTGGCTGAGGTCTTTATTTTTGCTGGTGGTGCGCATGTAGTTTGACAGGCGCTTGAGCGGGCTGACAATGATCCGGCGGATCATGAAAAGGGTGAAGAAAAAACCGGTCGCTGCGATAGCAGCCATGATAGAGCCAGCCGACAGTAACTGCTGGTTGACCCGCTGGTAGAGCGGGACCAAATCATATTCAAGCCGGACGACACCCAGCACCTCATTTTCTGGCACGATATGGCATTGCAAGCAGTTGGTGCCACGGTAATCGGCACTGGCTTTCATTGGCAGGGCAACTAACAACCGACTGCCTGTTTCGGCCGTAATAGTTTCGGCAATGGTTTCACCTGCTAGCGCTCTTTGGTCAAAACTGTCGACGGGAGCTTGGTTGTCTAACCCCGGGCCGAAGAACTGGGTAATGCCGGGCCCGCGGATCACCCTGACATTCTCAATACCACTGTGGGAGAGCACCTTTTCACGCAAGGTTTCCCTCTGCGACATAGTACCAGTGAGCATCATCATATTGAGGCTATCAAAGTAGTTACCGGCTTTATCGAGGGTTTGCTCGCTGATCACCGACTCCAGTAACTTCTTTTGCTGCCCCGCTTCGTAGATCAGGCTGCTGACCAGCACAATACTGAAGACAGAAAAGAGGGTGAGCAGTAGTTTATTGGCAATTGTAAGGCGCATCTTCCATGATCTCTTATTTTTATTGTGGACATTGTAATGTGTTTAAAATGTTAAGAGATGGCTGAATGAAGTGGGTGTGATGGCGAGCAAATAATCTAGGTGAAAAGGTTAGCTGAATGTGATCTGCGTATAGTGTAGTGCTTTGTATTTACATGCTATTTCATTGTTGTTTTTTCATGTTTTTTGCAAGGAGGCCAAGTGATGCTTGGCCTCTCGGTGTTAATTTATTGTTGGGTTGAATAATCTGCTGCTGTCAGGCCGAAGTAGACCTTGTCATCGAAGCCTTGCTCGAGTTTGTAATAGTCCTTCTGCCGTCCTTCTAGCTGATAGCCACATTTCTCCAATGTTTTGTAGGAGCCAATGTTAGCCCCATAGCAATCAGCACTGATTTTGTGGGCGCCTAGCTCTTGGAAGCCTAACTCCGTCATCAATCGGCAAGCCTGAGTGGCGATGCCTTGCCCCCAAGCGCGGACAGGTAGCTGATAGCCTACTTCATAATTTCCTTCGCAGAACATCACCTGGGTAATGGCTGCCATGCCCATGTACCGACCTGCTTGGTCGCGGATAACAAAAGTTGGGCTATCAGGCCAGACACCGTTTGTTATTGCTTCTTGGGTGTTTTCAATAATTGGATCGAAAAAACCTTGGTACAGGCTCTCGTCGGCTGGGGCAAAGAACAGGTATTGGTTGACCTTGTCGTCGCCTAACATGGTGATGATATCATTGAGATCAGACGGCTGAATAAGGCGAATCGTCAATGTGTCACGGAAGGCGATCGCGTCGCCGTGTTTCAATGCTGAATATGACGTTGGGTTTGTCGTTGAATTTGTCATAGTTACCTCGTTATCTGGTCGCTATATTAACGAAGCTTATTCAACTGTGATTGGACTTTTGCGACAAAATAAACAGAAGGTTTATTCAAAGTCCCCATAGATATCGATAGTGAGATCTCGGTTCTGCAGGTAACTGGAAGGGGTACGCTTTAGCTGTTGCTTGAGCTGCCTGATCAAGTGAGATTGGTCGCTGAAACCAAACTGTTGGGAAAATGCTGTCCAATCAATCTCTTTATCTTGTTGGTAGAGAGCAAGGATCATCAGTTCCAGCTTGATCAATAATTGGTACTTTTTGACACTCAGCCCAGTGACTTGGCGGAAGCTGCGTTCCAGTGTGCGTCTCGAGCAGGCACATAACTCGGCCAGTTGGTTAATATCTAAGTGGTGGTCAGTCGCTTCATGCTGATTTTCCTCCATAACCGCAATGGCTCTCTGCACGATGGTGAAGGGTTTATCTATTTGGCTCGACAAGCATAGATTTTCAATTTGCTGTTGGATGCGCTCAACTAGGCTTTGTTTGGAATCGCTTTGCCAGAGTTGCTGCTGAAAATGGTTGTCGAAGAGCGAGTTTAGCCAGTCAAACCAGCCACACTGATTAACTAACGCTTCATTGGATTTGTTGAGCAAGTAAAGCCCTTCAGGGCGAAAAGTAATGCCTATTCGCTTAAGTGGGGCGCTATCGACCAAGGTCAGTAGCCTGTCGCTGGCTGTAAGTAAGTGACTTCCTTTACCTGACAAATGTTCGTCACCACTTTGATAGCAGTAACCTTGTTCTGGCGGGGTAAATAATAGGTGTGCTCTGGGGTTGGGAATAAGCTGAGGCAGTTTTTCGATGGTGTCTTTGTCTTCCACTTCAAGATACCAGATCTGGTGAATGAGCCATTCATAACCTTTTAGTTGGTGTTTCCATGTGATCATTCTTTACCTGCTCAGCTCGAGTATGCTTGTTTACGTTGTTATTTTAATGCACTTTCCACGTAACGGATATTGGCTTTTCATCTTGCCTGACTATAACAATGCAAAAAGCCCGGGGCAGTGAAGTGACCCCGGGCGTTGGATGGAAGTGGTGAAGAGTTATGGTGCTGGATCTTCAGGTACCTCAAGGTAGGCACAGGTTTTGCCATCGTTGAGGATAGTCCCGGCTGGTGGGCCTGAAGGCTCTTCTTCTGCTGGAGGCTCTTCACCTTCTGCGGGCGGTGCCGGCGGTGGCGGCTCAACAGGCACGACATTTGGCACTTGGCTGGCGTCTATCAGGGTGACGATGTCACTCCAGATCTCACCTTCGTCACTGCTGTAGTTCAGGGTTTCATCACTTTGCCAGCGGTTCTGGTGATTAAATGCTTTGATGGCCAGCTTCAAACCATCGGTATCGGTGATTTGGATTCGTTCATTCATCGAACCGTCGACCGCTTCGTAATATAGGGTGCCGTCATCTTCTATTTTCCATAGGATGTCGAAGTTGAAGCCACAGCCACTTCCGTCGACGTAAGTGCCCTTGAATAAATTACCTTGGAAATCGTCACTCAATTTTAGGTAGCGAGCAGTATCTTCATTACTGTGATTTCCGACATCCCCTCCGGGATCGCTAGCAAAAGTCAGGGCCTTGTCATCACTGTTGTCGCCTGTCACACCAAGCAGTAGAGATTCGGTGAACACCGGCTCCCGGCCGAACCAAATTTCTTTGCACTGTTGTACCCGATCATTATAGTTGGCTAAGGTTTCCTTGGTAACTGGCGTAGCCGTTGCCGGATCCCAGCCTGAATCACCTTCACTGCAAACGGCCAGAGTGTCAGGAGCATATTCGCGGGCCATCAGGCTGGATATTTGCGCCTCCTGTCCCTGCTGGCTATAAAGCTTGATCGCCAATAAACGCTGCTGGTATTCGTAACTGGTCAGCGACCAGTAATCGAACTCATCATCGAGGTTGGTATCAGCCAACAGTTTCAAATAACCGCTTTCGTTGAGTGACCAGTTGCGGGAACCCGCTTCAAGGTCGGTGTTGCGGTAAAACTCCCACGAGTTGTCGCCGCGTAGGATATGGGCAGAAATTTCGCCCTCTTCACTGATTTGTACCAGTGTCTTGTCGACAAGATCATTGACCGATTGGGTGGTAAAGCGCTCATCACCGCCACATTCGGTAATGGCATTGAGGAATAGACTCTCGTTGGCTAAATCGGTATCACCAAAGTCACACTCACCAAATGGCGGCAGGTTGTCGCGTGTTGCCGCATCAAAAATTTGCGCTTTGGCGTCATTATCGAAGCCAGAGAAATTAGACTCAGCCAACTCGAGCATCACCTGCCCGATGTTGACATAGCCCCTGTCTTCGACAAGGAACAGTTGCTCACCACTGAACGGATAATCATCGGCAATCTGCTTGATGATATCAGGGACATCAAAGCGGATAATTGATTTTCCTAATGCTGTAGTCGGTGCCCAAACGCCAGTTTCCTGAATCGTCCATTCATTGGCGGCGATGCGGCTCCAGTAGCGTACAGTGAAAAAGTCGTCTTCGATAAATTCAGCAATGACGTTATCGCTCAGTTTGAAGCCATTGATTTCATCGACGGACAGAGCAATATCGAACACAGGGGTTCTAATGTCGCTCAATGAAGTGAATGCCGCATCTGGGGTTATTACTGGGTAAACCCGGCACGTGTCTTTGTCATTGGTGTTATCGCACAGCAGGTAAGTCTCGCTCTCAGGTCGCCAGGTAAAGTAAAAACCAGATGCGCCCGCGCTGAAAGTTGCTTCAGGCTTGATGTAGCGCGTCAGGAAGTAATTTTTCCTGCTTGAGAGATAATCATGCATTTTCTTGTTTTCAAGTGAGTAAACCTGAGCTGTAAGCGTCACGCCAAGTTTGTCGTCAATGTTCAATGCAGCATCGGTCATTAGGGCATCGCGGTCGGTAGCAAACTGGACCTTGAGGTAGTTGAACAGACCCATCCATCCTTGATCGGTCAACACCTGAGATTTGATATCTTCTGAACCAAAGTTGGTAGAGTTACTGAGGTAGGAAAACATCAGATCCAGGGTGATGTCTTGGTCACCGCTCTTCGCCCAGCTGTATTCGTTTACCTGAGTTTCGCTGCCATCGTAAGAGGTGCTGTCTGTAAGTACTCCTTTACCGTTGTTGCTTTCGAAGGTGCTGATTGTCCAGTAGCCGTCATTGAGGATTGCTAGCACGTTGGCGGCGGTGGCCGATTGTTCGGTGAAAAAGCGCTCGATGCGACCATCGGTCATGGTTTGAACAATAGTTAACCCCATGAGATCTTTCAAGCTTAGGCCTTGCACACCAATTTTAGGTAACAGAGTATCACGAATGTCGATGGCAAGATTGTTGATATCTTCAAGGGCTAAAGAGACCTTGCCCCTAGGCGCATCTTGGAAGATTTCAGTGTAGATCCCCCAGCTTTCGTCCGCGGCAATACGCTTGGCAAAAGCAAAAAAGGTCAAGGTGGATTCTAAAGAAATCGCTAGCCGCTCCACGGCAAGCGGGATGAGGAACAAGCCTTCGGGAAGTGTTTCGCCTATTGTGTACTCAGGGACACCATCGAGATCGACCATCAGTACGGCATTTATCCGCGGGACGGTGCCTGCATCGAGCTCGTAGATCCCATCTCCTTTGTCCTCGAATCGGGTGATGTCGATGGACTCGAAGATTTTTCCTTTTTCGTCCAGCCAGACAGCGGCAAAGTTTTGTTCTGTCAGCCCTTGGACAGCATTGGCGTAGGCGGGTTGGATCAGCGAGAAGCTTTGCTGGTGGGCAAGCTCCATGCCGTCGGGTGCATCAACAGAAACCGTGAAGGTGGTGGAGGTTGGAACCGGATCTCCCGCTACAGGCGCGGGTGCATCACTGCCGCCTCCACAGGCAGCAAGCAGCAGGCTGCTGATGAACAGCAGGGTATATCCCATATAACTGCGCATAATCAATTCCCCAATAGGTCGTTAGTCTTTTATTGGTATTTGTTTTCTGCTGAGTATAGATAGGACAATAAGGTGCAAAGTTAAGAAAGGAGATGCGTCTCGTATATAGAGCGGCTGTCCTGAAAGTAAGACAGCCGCACAGAGAAGGTATCTGTATAGGTATCAGACTATTACGCGATTGCGAGGTATTTGTGGGTCTGGATAGATAAGCGCCAGTTGCGTTTGATGCAGGTATCAATGCACAACTCTGTTGCCCGTGGCTTTTGGCTAATCGGTTGTAGGGCAATATTGACGTTGGTTTTAAGGTTTTTGCCATCAATTAATTCATCCAATTGGTCGATATCTTTCTGGGTACCGACTGGGTGCTTGATTTCATCGGCACGCTCAAGGGCCGTTGCTAGCACTGGAAGCTTGGCTTTCATGTTGATTTTCGGCGAAACCGTTACCCAAGTATTTTCCGTCGCCAGGACTTCTGAAGTACCGCTGGTTTCAATTTGGCATTGGAAACCGGCTTGCTCCAAAGCGGTAGTTAGTGGCAACAAATCGTAGATACAAGGCTCACCCCCAGTGATCACAACGTGTTTGGCGGTGTATCCCTGTTGCTTGAGTAGATTAACGATGCCTTCGGCGTCTATCTCGGTCCAGACCGGAGAGTCGCCGGTTTTTGCCATAACGTCTTCGATAGAGCCATGGTCTTGAGGTTCGGCACTCCAAGTTTGTTTGGTATCACACCAAGCACAACCTACAGGGCAGATCTGTAGCCTGACAAAAATAGCTGGAACACCAGTGAAAACACCTTCACCTTGGATTGTTTCAAAGACTTCGTTAATTTTGTACACCGTTAACCTCATGGCGGGGGATTTTGCGACCGGCGATTATCGCAAAATTGCGAGGAGCTGTCTTTATGAAGGTTAATTTTTGTAGTTAAAAAAAAGGCAATAGTTTTGCGGTAGAATGAGAGATGGCACAAATATCGCCTTGTTTTTCATGAATCCCCGTGACCATTGTCACGGACTTAACATAATCGGCTTCACAATTAGTTCGCAAAGTAAAAAAATTCAATTTGTATTAAATGATGACAGATTTTATCGGGAGTTTAGGCATGTATGTCGCCCAGCCTGGTCACATCGACCACATCAAAAGAAATAATGCCGGCAGCGTGTACAAGCTTATCGACTTGTTTGGCCCAATCTCCCGCATTGAGCTTTCCAAGCGTAGCCAATTAGCGCCCGCAAGCATTACCAAGATCACCCGCGAGCTGATTGATGCGCACTTGATCAAAGAAACGGCAATTCAAGAATCCTCCAGTCGTGGGCGACCAGCAGTGGGCTTGGTACCAGCCAATGAGGGCTGGCAGTTCATGTCTATCCGTTTGGGGCGGGGTTATTTGACCATCGCTCTGCATGAATTGGGTGGCGATATTTTGGTAGAAGAGCGCCAGGATATCGACGTGCTTCATCAAGATGAAGTCTTGAAAAAGCTTATCTCAGAAATTCACACTTTTTTTGCCAACCATGTGAGTGAACTTGATCGTATTACGGCTATTGCTGTGTCGCTACCGGGGGTAGTGAATGCCGATGCTGGGACGATTATCCAGATGCCGCATTATGATGTGCACAACCTGGAACTGGGGCCAGCTATCCATCAGGCAACAGGATTACCAGTATTTATTGGTAATGATACGCGCTCCTGGGCGCTTGCCGAGAAACTGTTCGGTAATTCTCGTGATGTTGCTAACTCTATTCTGGTGTCGATCCACCACGGTGTCGGTGCCGGTATCGTGCTCGATAATGTGGTGCTTCAAGGCCGAATTGGCAATGTGGGTGAGCTAGGCCATATCCAAATCAAACCTTACGGTAAGCGTTGTTTCTGCGGTAACCATGGCTGCCTCGAAACGGTAGCCAGCGTAAAGGCGGTTATCGAACAGGTGGAGCAGCGGCTGCGTGAGGGGCACCCTTCGTCTTTGCACGGCAAAAGTCTGACCATAGAGCGTATCTGCGACGCGGCTATCGCGGGTGATACTTTGGCTCGTCAGGTCATTATCGAACTGGGGCATCATTTGGGGCAGGCAATCGCCATCATGGTGAACTTGTTCAACCCTGAGAAAATTCTCATCGGTGGGGAATTCAACCGAGCAAAAGATATCTTATATCCGGCGATTATGGATTGTGTGCGTAATCAATCATTGCCAGTCTATAACCGGGATTTGGTGATCGAACAGAGCTCGTTTTATACCCAGGCAACCATGCCTGGTGCGGCTTTGGTGAAGCAGGCCATGTATGACGGCCATTTGCTGATGAAGTTGATTGAAGGTTAGTTACCTCAGGGCGAAGTCAGCATGTCTTTGTAAAAATTCACATCCACAGACATGTGCTTTAATTTCGTTATAACTTAGCTGTCGCTTTTTAATTGCTCGTCAATGACATTGTGCAGGAATGATAACGCTGCACGGTGGTCATTGCGGCTCATAAACCATTGCTTCTGGTTTGTTTCCAGAGGCAATAGCTCAAGCCATCGCTGGCATACCCAGGTCATATCATTGTAATCAGGCAGGGGATAGTTTTCTGCATGTTCGGGGTATTCCTCAAACAGCGCTTTCAAGCTGTTGGATATATCCCTGTCGACAAACTTGATCTCGCTGGGGGTCCAATTGGACATCGGTGTGACATCGCCAAAACGCAAGCCATCATCTTCCTGCCAATGTTTATTGATCAGAAACTTCTCAACGCCCCGGATAGTAATACCTAATAGGCCATCAGGAAGCTTTTCGAAGTCGGTGATGATCACCCGGGTGCCGAAATGGCAGAGCGAGTCTTCGTCTTTCATGCAGAGACCGAAACCATTGCCATCACCCATAGCCAGTTTGACTAACCGGGTGTAGCGGGGTTCGAAAATCCGCAATTTACTTATCCCACCTGGCAGTAGGTAAATTTGTAACGGAAATAGTGGTAATTGCATAGTTCTAGCCTTACTGACGTTATTCATTATAAATACGGTCCAATCATGAGTTGGGTTTGCTATAACGTTCAGGAAAAGTATAAGCAGACAATCATTAGAAGTTGTCTGCTTTTCGATACTACTTAAGTGCTAACTTGATGGCGGATGTGAGCTGGCTAAGTTGTTGTAGATTAATGATAAAAGGAGGCATTATGTAGACAAGTGTGCCAAAAGGGCGAATCCAGACGCCACTGTCTACAAAAGTTTCCTGAATTCTGGCCATATCAACGGGCTCGTAAAGCTCAACGACACCGATGGCACCCAGCCAGCGAACGTCTTTGACCTTGTCTAGCTCTCCAATCTCAGGAAGTGACTCAGCTAGTTGTTTTTCAATTGATTTCACTTGATGTTGCCAGTGACCTTGGGCAAGGATATCCAAGCTGGCATTGGCAACGGCGCAGGCCAAAGGGTTGCCCATAAAGGTTGGGCCATGCATGAAGCACCCCGCTTCACCGCCACATACCGTATTTGCGACATGTGTGCTGGTTAGGGTGGCCGATAGGGTCATGTACCCTCCGGTGAGTGCCTTGCCCACGCACATAATATCAGGACTGATACCGGCATGTTCGCAAGCAAATAATTTTCCTGTCCGGCCAAAACCGGTCGCAATTTCATCGGCGATGAGCAAAATTCCGTATTCGTCGCACAACTGACGCACCCGCTGAAGGAAGGTTGGATGGTAAATGCGCATCCCTCCGGCTCCTTGGACGATAGGCTCGATGATAACTGCGGCAACCTCTTTGTGGTGTTGCTCAAGCTGGTGGCGGAAGTCGTCGATATCTGATTCTTGCCACGGCTCGAAGAAACCACATTCTGGCGACTGGGCAAAAATATGTTCGGGCAAGAATCCTTTATACAGACTGTGCATGGAGTTGTCTGGGTCGGTAACAGACATGGCGGCAAACGTATCGCCGTGATAGCCGTGTTTGACGGTCAAGAATTTCGGTCGGCGCTGGCCTTTGGCATGCCAGTACTGCAGGGCCATCTTTAGGGAAACTTCCACTGCAACAGAGCCTGAATCAGCCAGAAACACATGCTGGAGAGGCTCTGGTGTGATATCAACCAGTTTACGACAAAGCTCTACGGCTGGCTGGTGGGTGATCCCGCCGAACATGACATGTGACATCTTGTCGAGCTGTGCCTTGGCGGCCTCTGTCAGTGCTGGGTGGTTATAACCGTGGATGGTTGACCACCATGACGACATGCCATCAATAATTTCCCGTCCATCTTCAAGTTGCAAATACACTCCGTTGGCACTGACTACTGGGTAACATGGCAGTGGGTTAAGCGTTGAAGTGTAAGGGTGCCAGACGTGCTGCTGGTCAAATTCCAAATCGACTTTGTTGTGTATTTTTTGCACAATTGTAAACCTTGCTCCTTGTTGGTGGTTGACAGTCTACCGTCTGAAAGTAGACTAGCCAAGTAACAAGAAGCAATGAATGCATAATCTCAACGGCACAAGTCAGTGCACGTTGAGCACATAATAAGAGGTGATTACACGTGGAAGTACGTCACGACTGGACAGTCGAGGAAGTTCAAGCGCTATTTGATAAGCCATTTATGGATTTGGTGTTTGAAGCCCAGCAGGTACACCGCCAGTACCATGATCCTAACAAGGTACAGGTGAGTACGTTGCTTTCAATCAAAACAGGTGCATGCCCTGAAGACTGCAAGTACTGTCCGCAAAGTGCGCATTACCGTACTGATGTCGATCGCGAGCGCCTGCTTGAAGTCGAACGGGTACTGGATGCGGCACAAAAAGCCAAAACCTCTGGTGCGACCCGTTTCTGTATGGGGGCAGCATGGAAAAACCCGAAAGAGCGCGACATGCCTTATCTGCTAGATATGGTGCGCGGGGTGAAATCCATGGGGCTGGAAACTTGTATGACACTTGGCATGATCACAGGTGACCAAGCCAATGAACTCGCGGAAGCGGGGTTGGATTACTACAACCACAACCTTGATACCTCGCCGGAGTTCTACGGCAATATCATTACTACCCGTACTTACCAAGACCGCCTTGATACCTTAAGCCATGTCCGTGAAGCGGGTATGAAGATCTGCTCCGGCGGGATCATCGGTATGGGTGAGAGCTCCCGTGATAGAGCTGGCCTATTGGTTGAACTTGCCAATTTGCCAACCCACCCAGAAAGCGTGCCAATCAATATGCTGGTTAAGGTGAAAGGAACGCCGCTTGAGTCTGTCGATGATGTCGACCCGTTCGATTTCGTTCGTATTATCGCAGTTGCACGTATCATCATGCCGAACTCAGCGGTACGCTTGTCGGCTGGTCGTGAAGATATGAACGAGCAAATGCAGGCCCTATGTTTTATGGCCGGTGCCAATTCGGTGTTCTACGGCTGTAAGCTGCTAACGACACCCAATCCGGGCGAAGATAAAGACATGCAGTTATTCGCCAAGCTAGGGATCAACCGTCAGGAGCAAGCCGCGAAGCCGGATGAAGTGCAGGCACAGGAGTTGTTGGGGCAAGTTGCCCAGCGTGTGGCCGCGCGACCAACCAAGGATGATCTGTTCTACGATGCATCGGTTTAATCAACGCATCGCTTCTGCCCTTGCTGACAGACATGAGCAAGGGCTTTACCGGACGGTAAGCTGCCTTGAACGCGGACAGGATATGTCAGTGCAGTTCCGGGAGCATTCATTGCTGAATTTTTCCAGCAATGACTATCTTGGTCTCGCACAAGATCCCGCGTTGATTGCAGCTTGGCAGGACGGGCTATCTCGCTATGGTGCCGGTAGCGGAGCCAGCCCGTTGGTAACAGGTTTTCACTCGCCACATCAGTACTTGCAGTCACAGCTTGCCGACTGGTTGGGTTTTGAGCAGGCGCTGTTGTTCAGCAGCGGCTTTAGTGCCAATCAAGCCTTGCTCTTTGCCTTGCTCCAAGATGGGGATCACCTTTTACAAGATAAGCTAAACCACGCCTCGCTGATAGAAGCAGGGATGTTGTCGCCAGCTGCGATGAGACGCTTCAACCACAATGACTCTTCTGCTTTATCCCGCTTGATCTCACGCATTCCTGATACCTCCCCGAAACTCGTTGTGACCGAAGGGGTGTTCAGTATGGATGGGGATTTGTCGCCGCTCTGTGATATCGCAAGGGTTTGCCAGCAAACCGGCAGCATGCTGGCGGTAGACGATGCCCACGGCTGCGGGGTGCTTGGTGAGTCTGGCCGTGGCAGTAGTGATCATGCTGGCATCAAGCCAGATATTCTGGTGGTGACCTTTGGCAAAGCGTTTGGCCTCCAGGGAGCCGCGGTACTATGCAGCAATGATATTGCCGAGTACATGATCCAGTTTGCTCGCCATTTCATTTATTCCACCGCCATGCCTCCTGCCCAAGCACATGCACTGTCTAAGGCGTGTGACATGATCCAGCGAGATAACTGGCGGCGTGAGAAACTTGCAGCGCTTGGTGAAACTTTGGCGGTTAATTTGTCACCAGATGTCGAGGTGGTAGATACCCAGACCCCGATCAAGCCATTGATGGTGGGGAGCAGTGAACGGGCCGTCAAGTTTGCGGAAAAACTACGTCAGCGTGGACTTTGGGTCAGTGCTATCCGACCGCCAACCGTTCCGGCTAACTCAGCAAGGTTGCGGATCACCCTGACGGCAACACATAAAGATACGGAAATTCGCTCGTTAGCACAGGCAATCAATGAGGTATGGCATGAAGAATAATGCAGACACTGCAGTCCCTTCTCTGGACGATGTCGTTGTTACCGATAAGCAAGCAATCGCCGATGCCTTCGGCAAAGCCGCAAAGCATTATGATCAATCGGCAGCGTTTCAACGCCAGGTTGGTCATTATCTTATGGCGAAATTACCGGCCCTCAATATCGCGGATAGCCAAGTGCTCGATCTCGGCTGCGGAACAGGCTATTTCAGTCAGCAACTGGTGCAAAGGGGAATGAAAGTTTGTGCCGCGGATCTGTCTAGCCAAATGTTGGATCAGGCAAAACGACGTTGTGGTGAAGGTGTGACTTATGTTGAAGGAGACGCAGAATGCCTGCCGCTGCCCGATAACCAGTTCGATTTTGCCTTTACCAGCCTAGCCCTGCAGTGGTGCGATGATCTGTCTGTGCCGCTAAGAGAGTTGCGCCGTGTCGTTAAACCTGGTGGCCATATTGTCTTTTCTACATTGGCAGAAGGGTCACTGCATGAGCTTTCTTATGCATGGAAGCAGGTTGATCAATATCAACATGTAAACCAGTTTCTTTCGCAAAAGGCCATAAAACTTGCGCTGGCGCAAGCGGGGTGTACAGAGGTTGACCTAGAATTCCTGCCAATCACCATGTATTACCGCTCGGCAGTTGACCTTATGAAAGATTTGAAAGGTATAGGGGCAACACATATTCATCAGGGGCGAAAAGCAGGCTTGGCCAGTCGAAAGACGTTTAAGGCATTAGAGAGCGCTTATGATGAGTTTCGACATGAGGATGATCGGCTGCCGGCAACATACCAAGTCTGTTTTGGAGTAATTATTAATGACTAACGCTTTCTTTGTAACAGGTACAGATACTGAAGTAGGTAAAACTGTAGCCTCTCGCGCCATTCTTCATGCTGCAGCTAGCGCGAATATCAAGATGGCGGGTTATAAGCCGGTCGCGTCCGGTAGCGCACCGACTGCCAATGGTATGCGTAATTCAGATGCCTTGTATATTCAAGATGCATCGGTTGTTGAGCTAGAGTACGACGAAGTAAACCCTTATGCGTTTGAAGCGGCTATTTCTCCGCATCTAGCGGCAGAGCAGGAAAAACGTGTTATTGAGTTTGACGTGTTGTCTGAAGGGTTGGATCACCTTAAGCAAAAGTCTGACGTTGTTTTGGTTGAAGGTGCAGGTGGCTGGCGTGTGCCAGTGTCTTGGAGTGACTACCTATCTAGCTGGGTTAAGCAGGAAAAACTGCCAGTTATCCTGGTCGTTGGTGTCAAACTGGGTTGTTTGAGCCATGCTATTTTGACAGCTGAAGCTATTCAGAACGATGGCTTGGAAGTGGTTGGCTGGGTAGCAAACCGCATTAATCCGGGTACCGAGAACTATGCCGATATCATTCGTATGCTGGAAGAGAACTTGCCGGGTCAGAAACTGGGCGAAATTCCTTACATGCCAGGTATCAAAAAGCGCAACCTGTCGAACTACATCGACCTGTCACCGCTTGGACTATAACCGGCTAACCGATTATAAGTCGCAGGTGAAACCTGTGGCTGAATACTCGTTTAATTAGACAAAAAACCTGCCAGCCGGCAGGTTTTTTTTCGTTCAAGCATCTTGAAGTTAGATGGGTATAGATATAAAAAACCTCTCCTTGCAGAGAGGTTTTTATTGAATTTGGTCATAAGCAAAAGGCTTAATTGTTGCCTGTTAGGCCAATAAGCACTTCTTGCGTCTCAGTAAGCTTTTTGTTATTTCCGTCTAACCCCAGCTCTTTACGCGCTTCTTCTGCAGACATACCAAGATGACAGCGTAGAATGTCAATTGCTACCTGGTAGTTTTCGTGATCGGCCATCATTCCTCCTTGATAATTAAACACCATACATCATCACTAACTAAATACGACAATAGAATATCTCAGTAATAGTTACAATAAGACTAAAGTCTAAACGTGTCTAGTCCATCTGTTGCTCGGTGTTTCATATTATTGGTAGTAGATCATATTCTGCGTTAAGCCCCAATTAAAGGTGTTTCTATTACCATAAAAAAGATTGTTTAATAGTATTTGATTGTTTAATAACAATAATGAAACGTAACAATTTTCCACTTCCACTTGTTTTCTGTTTCAACGACCATACTATACATATCAATAACAAATGGATGATGTCTCAGCAGTGTACAAAGTCGTCATGACTGGGGCAGCAGCACCTTCTTTTTTTGGAGAAAGAGTACAATATGAAGCGTATTGCATTGTTTTTGGCAACTAACCTAGCGGTAATGCTGGTTTTCAGTGTTGTCTTGAACGTCGTTTATGCGGTGACAGGCATGCAACCGGGCAGCCTGTCAGGGCTGTTGGTCATGGCTGCCTTGTTTGGTTTTGGTGGTTCGCTGTTTTCACTGTTTATGTCGAAGTCAATGGCACTTCGTTCAGTGGGCGGCATGGTCATCGAGCACCCGCGCAATGAGACTGAGCACTGGTTGATGGAAACTGTTGCCCGTCAGGCTCAGCAGTCTGGTATTGGTATGCCGACAGTCGCTGTTTACGACTCTGCCGATATCAACGCATTTGCAACCGGTGCAAAACGCGATGATTCCCTTGTTGCCGTTTCAACAGGTTTGCTGCACAGCATGACCCGAGACGAAGCGGAAGCGGTATTGGCCCACGAAGTGAGCCACATCGCTAATGGTGATATGGTTACCATGACCCTTATGCAAGGTGTGGTGAATACTTTCGTTATCTTTGTTTCACGTTTGGTTGCCGGTGTGATCAGCGGCGTGAACAGCAATGATGAAGAAGGCGAGGGCGGAAGCTACATGACTTACTTCATTGTTTCTTCGATCATGGAAGTGCTATTTGGCTTCTTGGCGAGCATCCTGACTATGTGGTATAGCCGTCACCGTGAGTTCAAGGCCGATGCAGGTTCTGCGCACTTAGTGGGTAAAGAGAAGATGATTGCTGCGCTAGAGCGCTTGAAGATGAGCCACGAGTCTCAGCTTGAAGGTTCGATGATGGCGTTCGGTATCAACGGTAAGAAATCACTTTCTGAGCTGTTCATGACGCACCCACCACTCGACAAGCGTATTGATGCGCTTCGTCGCGGTGAGCACCTGTAATCAAATTACAGTTTCTCGTAGCACTTGCCTGCTACTGAAATGAAAAAGCCCCTGGTCAACATCAAGTGACTGGGGGCTTTTTGTTTTTTGCTAAGAGCTTGAATTAAGTATTACGCCGCAACAGGTTGACGTACAACAGGCTTGTCGTTGATAGGGATGTGGATCAGCGCTGCAATCAAGGCAAATACCACAGTCGACCACCAGATTGGCTCGTAGCTACCGTAGTAATCGTAGATGCGGCCACCGAACCATGCCCCAAGGAAGCTGCCGACTTGGTGGGTGAAGAACACGAGGCCGTACAAGGTCGACAGGTAGCGAGGGCCGAAGATTTGGCGTACCAAGCCTGACGTCAGTGGTACTGTGCCTAGCCAACAGAAACCAATTGCTCCACCAAATAGAGCTGCCGTTTCCGTTGTAACTGGCAGAGTTACAAAGCCCGCGATAACCAGTGTACGCATGACATACAAGGCAGACATAACATAGCGCTTGTTGAACTTGTCACCCATTACGCCCCAGAAGTAGCTGCCGAAGATATTGAAGATTCCGACATAGGCCAGAGCCATCGCGGCTGTTGTGCCTGGTAATCCTTTGTCTGCCAAGTAACTAGGTAGGTGAGTTGCAATAAACATCACGTGGAAGCCACACACGAAAAAGCCCATGTGGATCAACCAGTAGCCACGGTGGCTGAAGGCCTCTTTCAATGCGTCTTTGAGGGTTTGCTCTTGTTCTGGTGCTGCCGAGGCAGCCGCTGTCTTTTTGTTGGCTTTCATAAAGAAAGAGAAAGCCATCATCAGCGCACACAGCATGGCGAAAACTTGTAGTGCTGTCTGCCAGTTAAATTCGCTAAGCATGTACTGGGCACCCGGGATCACAGCAAACATGCCGAATGAGCCAGCAGCAGTGGTGAGGCCAAAGGCTTTTGCCGTGTGCTCGGCTGGAACAACGCGAGCAACCGCGCCCAGTACAATAACGTAGCTGGTGGCACTCAAACCAAGGCCGACCAAGGCGCCAAGAGATACGTATAGCCAGTTTGGTTCAACGGCGATAGAGGTGAGGTAAAGCCCGAGGCCATAAGCAATGGCACCACTCCAAATTACCCTCTGAGCACCCCAACGGTCAGCGGCCATACCAACAAATGGTTGGAATACACCGAACAGCAGGTTCTGAAGAGCGATAGCCAGACTAAAAAACTCACGGCCAGTATCAAAATGCATAGAAATCGGCATCATGAAGATACCGAAAGATTGCCTGATCCCTAGGCTGATAATTAGTGTTCCAATGCCCATCCACACAAGCAGTGGAAAGCGAAAAATACTCATGGTTATAGTCCGGTCAAAGTGTGGTCATTTGAGTTTTGCTGATGGCAACCACCGCTCATGGCATGCTCGGCCAGCGAGTCCAACAAAGGCTGGCAATGGTGAACACCGACTAGCGTCAGGGCCAGTAGCAATACCATGCGCACAAGTTGAGCTGTCAGGGATTGTGAAAACATCAGTGCCTCAAAGTGCAAAAAAGAGCGGCGATAGTAGAGGAATTCAAAACATGACTCAAATGACAAAAGATCAAAGGCTCTATGCATGATATGCATTCAATGCGGATACTCATTGAAAAATGAAGTTACTGATTTGGCAGTATTTATTTGGAATGAGGGCGCAGACGGTATATTGCCCCCGAATCAGCAGACAAGTACAACCACCCCTGATTGTCAGTAACAAGTGCTCTAATGCGTTCGTCAAGCTCTTCGAGCAACCGCTCTTCACCCTTTATGCTGCCATTATTCGTCACAGTGACTCGATTTAAATGACGCAGCTTTAGTGCGCCACTGAATAAATTCCCCTGCCAGCTAGGGAATGCGGCACCTTTGTATAGAAGAAGACTACCCGGCGCGATGGAAGGGATGTATACCTTGAGTGGGGAAACAATCCCTTCCTTTTCTTCCGCTTCTCCGACGGAAATCGGCCCCCAGTATTCTTTGCCGTGGGAAGTGATCGGCCAACCATAGTTAGCCCCGGCTTTCACTAAATTGATTTCATCGCCGCCGCGCGGCCCATGTTCGTTAGACCATAATCGTTCCGTGTCTGGATCAAAAATCACCCCCTGTGGATTGCGGTGACCGTAGCTCCAAATCTCAGGTAGGGCATTACTGTTATTGATGAAAGGGTTGTCTTTAGGGACGGAACCATCCAGCTTGAGCCGAACAATACTGCCTGCATGGGTGGCTAGATCCTGCCCGTTGGGGCGATGGGCTCTATCGCCGATGGAAAAAAAAACATGGCCTTGGCCATCAAAGGCAATACGACTGCCAAAGTGGCGAGATGCATCACTGAATGACCGGGTGACCAATAAATCCTGCCACTGGATAAGTTGGTTACCGTCTAGTTTAGCGCGGGCGAGGGTGGTTGCCGCTTGTCCATCACGTGCTTTGCTATAGGTGAAATAGTACCAAGCCTGACGGTTAGGCATATCCAGCCGAGCGACATCCATTAGACCGCCTTGGCCATATTGACTGATAGCGGGTTGGCCGGAGACAGACTGTGTTGAACCTGTTTCGGTGTTTAACAGGCGTATTTTCCCGTCACGATAAGTAATGAGCAGTTCTTGTTGCTGCGAACCCTGTGCTGGCGTGAAGGTCATCCCCCATGGCACTCCGTCGGTTTGTGCAATGCGCTCAACCACAAATGGCGTCCCTGCACTGCTGCCCTCAAGGACAGAAACTGGCGCAGATAAGGTTTGAGGAGCTAATGCCAAGCTAAATAGGCAAACTAAGGCGATGAACTTCGCCTTTAATTGGGCTGGTAGATACTGTCCTGACATCTTAATCGCTCCTTGCACATTTTTGCAGGCTACCAGTAGTGTAGCAGCTTGTATTGCCTTGTCTTTTCTACTTTATGATGATTGCGGTGTATGGCTTGCAATAATCGCAGCAAACTGCGTTAGCCCTCGTTGCCAGTCATTGGACTCTCTGAAGTTAGCAAAGCTGAGGCGCAGACAGTGCGCATAACGTTGATTGGTGCTGAACATGCTGCCGGGAAGCACACTGATACCGTGCTCTAAAGCTTCCTGGTAGATGGCTTGGCCATCGGTATTTTCAGGTAGTGTCAGCCAACACAAGAATCCGCCACTCGGTTTGGTAAGGTGGTACTGGCCTTGCAGTTGGGAGTAATGACCCAAAGCTTGGCTCAGTAGATTGTGAAACAGTTTTTGTTTTTTTGCATAACTACGGCGAATCTTGCCTAGATGCTGGCGGTATTTACCAGTTTCGAGGAATTGTGCAACGGCAGAGTGGATCAGGTTTGGGCTTCCCATATTATCGGTGAGCAGGCGCTTTTCTATGACGGATTGATACTTTCCTGCAATTACCCAGCCGATGCGCAACCTTGAGTCCAAGGTCTTTGAGAGGGAGTTGCAGTAAATGACTCTGTCATCCTGATCAAGGGTTTTCAATGGCAATGGACGTTGCTGATAGGCCAACCCGCCGAATACATCGTCTTCAATGATTGGAATACCGTGGGTCATGGCGAGAAAGCGAAGCCGATCGGCCGTTGACATGACATACCCGGTCGGATTGTTGAAACTTGGGTTAATCAAGATAGCTTTTACAGGCCAGCGCTGCAGTGCCAGTTCAAGGGCGTCGAGCTGAATCCCTGAAATAGGGCTGGCTGGGATTTCTATCACTTTCAGATTCAGTGATTCAAGCAGCATCAAGTTACCGAAGTAACTGGCAGACTCGACCAAAACGATATCCCCATCATTGGTGAGGGCCTGGAGGCTCAGGCTGATGGCCTGCTGGGCACCATGGGTTACCAATAGTGACTGCTTGGAAATCGTCATGCCCAGTTCTCTGTTGATGCCTACCAATTGTTGTAATAGCAGGTCATTGCCGGGAGGCAGTTGGTAGTGGCTGGGGATATGACTCTGGTAACGGCTATGGCGGCCAATCTCTGCGTATAGGCTATTGATTGCGGGGAAGTCTGTGTCTGGGTGGGCCGAGCCCATCGGCAGGATTTCGCGTGAAACCGGAAGCCCCATGATTTTTTTGCTCAGCGCCATCAGGTCGACAAACCCCGGCTCAGGGATAGGCGTGGTGTCAAAGAGTGTCGCCTTGGTCTGATTTACACGATAGCCGGAACGTGCTGAGGCGGAGATCTTCTGGTTGGCCTCCAGTTGCTGGTAGGCGCGGATCACCGTGTTCTTGCTTACAGACAACTGTTGGCTGAGTTCACGAATGGAAGGCAGGCGCTCTCCTGGCTGAAAGCTCTGCTTTTCAATCCGCTCTTCTATCCATTGGTAAACATACTGGTATTTTCTTTTGAGTTGGCTGTTCGGCTGCGACTCGATTTGCTTAACGTGTCCATGATGTTCTTCATTCATACCATCTGTACCCTATAAAACACACCTATCTGTCCCTGTTAAGGATTTTGTACCCGATTTAAAGTAATCGTTATTGAGGTAAAAGAGAAGCGAGTAGGCCATGATGACGCGATTTATCCCATTCTTGTTTGTAGTACTTTGGAGCTCCGGTTTTATTGGGGCACGGCTAGGTTTACCCTATGCAGAGCCTGCGACTTTCCTGCTGATCCGTATGCTGGCAAACATAGCTGTGTTCTTGCTGCTGGTGGCTATCCTTAAATCCCGCATTCCAACTGGTAAGGCGATGATTCACTGCATGGTAGCTGGGTTGTTGATCCATGGCTTTTATCTCGGTGGAACCTATATTGCAATTGGCTTGGGAATGCCGGCAGGGCTTTGTTCTTTATTGGTAGGGCTACAGCCTATAGTAACAGCCGTGGTAATGTTTGGTTGTGCGGGAGAACGGATGCGGGTGTCGCAATGGCTAGGGCTTGTGATTGGCTTTATCGGGATCAATCTAGTACTGCAGGGCAATATGGCTTGGCATCAGGACGGCAGCCGGGAAGCGGCCTATTTGTTCACTATCTTTGCATTAATAGGCATTACATTCGGTACGCTTTACCAGAAAAAGTTTTGCCAGGGTATAGACATGGTGGGCAGTGCAGTGTGGCAGTATAGCGCGGCAGCTTTGCTGTTTCTTCCGGTTGCACTGACAACCGAAACTATGGTGGTTAATTGGACGCCGACGTTTATTTTTGCCTTGAGCTGGCTGGTCTTGGTGCTGTCGGTCGTCGCTATTTTGCTGTTGCTGTTCATGGTCAAGCATGGTGAATCATCCAAAGTAGCTTCCACATTTTACTTGGTCCCACCAATGACAGCGTTCCAAGCTTGGTTAATTTTCGGGGAAACTTTTGACGAGCTGGGCGCGGCTGGGTTTGTTTTGGCTGCCGTTGCTGTCTTCCTTGTTACCCGTAAGCCGAAACTGCCCAAGGCAGAAACATACTCTCCGGCCAAACCTGCATCATAGTATGAGAGGTTAACACGATGGCAGCTATCTTAAGCTAAGGAAAGACATGGTCTGATGGAAAATTGTTCAGCTTGTATTAATTGAACGCCATTCAATTGTTTGTCATTATTGTGTCAATGATCAGGTATGAGGTTGCATGATGATGAAGAATGTTATGAAGACAGGTTTATTAGGTCTCGCGTTAGGCTGTTCATTGTTTGTGGTCAGCCTAGAGCAAGACGCACCTCATGCGGGAGAGAATGCCATAGGCTATATCGCCAAAGAAAGTACCGCTCATGAAGGTATTCGCCAGAACCTATTGATTGAATCGCAGCAGGCATACATTGCCGAGTTATACCGCGCTCGTGAAAAGCTGCAGTCGTTAGGGGAAGAAAACTCAGAGCTATACCTTTCGATTGAAAATGCCATCGCACTTAATGAAGAGCTATTCGATGATGCCGGTTTTTGGCGGGCCCATTACCTGAGCCCTGCTTCGTAGCTGTTACCTATATAGCTGTTGCCCATATCGAGGCCTCAGCTTTACTCGGCTTTCAGCAAGTATGGCGAGAAAATCTCACGGACATTGACCCTAGCTTCAAGTCTGGCGGCTAGCAGGTACAATCCACCCAGTTTGCGATGGAAGAAAATTGCATCTGCGGGTGGGGTATGCCAATAATTTTCTTTCATGCTCAGCGCCGTTCCTGTATCTCGTATCCGCCGTGCCAAATCTGTTTGGCCAAAATCAAACACACCATCAGTCATTATCGGCTCGCAGGCTTCTAAACATAGCTCGATGACTGCATTTTGTTGAGATGCGGTGATTGGTTGTCTAAAGAAACCAATTTGCCGCAATGCTAGGTTCATTGCTGGCTTATTATGTTCAAGGGCAGCGCTAAGTAGTTGCTGATAACCTTCCGCAACATGGGAAGGGTAAGCACGTGTCGCACCGAAGTCGAGCAAGATAAGTTGTCGTGATTGTTCGTTGTAGAGGAAGTTGGCGAAGTTCGGATCGGTCTGCACCAGCCTGAATGAAAAGATCTCTTTGAACAACAGTTCGAAAGCAAGCGCCATGACATGGTCACGTATAGGCTGTGGCTGATTGGTCAGTGACTCAACCGGTAGGCCCTGCAAAAATTCCATGGCAAGGATGTTATCTGTGGTTAGCTCATCAAAGACATCAGGTATCTGGTAGCGCGTGTCAGTAGCAAGCAGCTGTTTGTACTGCTTGAGCAATTCGGCCTCAAGTTTGTAGTCAGCCTCGGCATGGAGCTGTTTTTTTGCCTCTTCGAGCAAATCTTGATAGTCGACTTCTTTGGGCAGTACCCCTGAAACCCTTAGTAGCGTTGCGACATTATCGACATCGCTATCTATGCTTTCTTTTATGCCCGGGTATTGGATCTTGAGCGCAATTTTCTCCCCCTGCCAATTGGTGGCTGAATGAACTTGGCCAATGGAGGCTGCCGCAACAGGGTAAAACGAAAAGGTTTGGAACCTGTCCTGCCAGTCGATGTCCCACTCGTCTTGTAACACAGCGTTGAGTTGGCTGATAGGCATGGCTTTGGCTTCAGCACGAAGGCGTGCGAGTAACTCGGTTAACTCCGGTGGTAGTAGGTCGCCAGCGTCCATAGACAGGAGTTGGCCCACTTTCATGGCGGCTCCACGCAACTGGGCCAATTGTTCGGCAACGCGTTTGGCATTACCAGGAGTGAGCAGTAACTCACTGGCTTTTGGCCGGTTTCCCTGGGCAAGTTGTTTTACCCCTTCGGTGACCATGCTGCCCGCCACTCGGGTGGCCAAGGAACCAAGTTGCCCTAGGCGAGATAGACGTCCCTTAGGCACCTTAGCATACTCTCTTGCTGTTCCTTGTTTGCCTTTGTTGGCTGATTTTTCACCCTGGTTGATAATTGTCTCCGTTTTCATATCCAGCTATCCACAAATCATATTTAATGAGATTACGTGTTGCTGCCGAAGTTAGTTCATAAAGAAAGAGTATCTCGTACCATGGTGGAGTGACAGATCACGCGTTGCAATTAAAAGGAATACGTCGCCTTTTTGTAAGGGTGCTGAATAACAAAAAGGCCAGCAATGCTGGCCTCTGAGTCAATGATAGAGCGAGTATCGCAATTAGAACGGATACCAGAACAGCTGCTCAGCGTGATAGCGGTTGGCGAAGCCAAGAGCCAAAACCACCGCGATAGTGAACAACACGGTAAAGTCTGCCTTGGTCATTGGCTTGAGGCTGTACCAGCTACGGCGCTTGTGCTGGCCAAAACCACGTAGTGTCATGGCATTGGAAATCACCTCAGCGCGATCGAGGCTGGAGAAAATCAATGGGCCAAGGATTTTCGCGACGTTTTTGATACGGGTCAAAACCGGGGCATTCTTTGAGATATCAACGCCACGCGCCTGCTGGGCATGCATGATGTTGATGAAGTCCTTGGTGACTTCCGGCAGGTAACGCAATGTCAGGCTGACTGCATAGGCGATACGATATGGTACGCCTAGTTTGTTCAAACTCGCCGAGAACTCGGTTGGGTGGGTGGTAAACACAAACACCAAGGCGACCGGGAACATGCTGAAGTATTTCAGTGTCACTGTAACCAAGTAAAACAGGGTTTCCTGGGTTAGCGAGTAGTTACCCGGCAGAGCAAGCAATACCGTCTGGCTTCCCATGTATTCTTTGCCCTGCTGCGGGGCAATGAGGAACATGAATAATGCATTAAGGAGCAGCACGGTGACCGTACCTGTCATCAATGTCTTATAGTTGGCAAAAGGCACGCGAGAAAGTCGCAGCAAAGCAAAGCCAACCAAAATCATGGCGACAATAATCCGGACATCAAAGGTCATCAGCACCATGGTGACCCAAGCCATAAACAAAATGAACTTGGTGATCCCGTTTAGCGCGTGCAGGGGGGAGCCGGTATTGATGTAGCTAATACCGAATTTAATCTTGTTGGTTTTCATGAGTGTGGGCCTGCCTCATGGCTAATGAAGCAACGGATAAAGTGATCAATACGTTCTATACCCAGGCGAGATGCAAGTGTATACAAACTGGTGACGGTCAGGTTGGCTTGTTCAAGCAACGACGGTTGGCTGAACACCTCGTTAACGGCAGAATCGGCCAGTAGCTTGCTGTCAGCAATAACGATAGCGCGTCGGGTATATTCCAATACCAAGTGCATATCATGGGATATAATCACTATGGTGATCCCAAGCTTCTGGTTCAGCTCCTTGATAAAGCTCATCATTGCTGTGTAGTGGTGGTAATCCTGGCCCGCGGTTGGCTCGTCGAGGATAAGCAGCTTAGGTTCCAGTACCAAAATGGTTGCAATGGTTACTCGCTTTTTCTGGCCGTAGCTCAACGCATCAATCGGCCAGTGGCGGTAGCGATCCAGGCCACAAAGCTTCAGCGTTTCAAGAACCTTGGTTTCAACGTCTGCTTCAGGTACGCCACGGTTACGCAGGCCTGATGCAACTTCATCGAAAATCATATGATGGGAAATCATGTGGTTCGGGTTTTGCAATACAATACCGATATCTTGGCTTCGCTCGAAGATAGAGCGGGATGCCAAATCGCACCCTTCAAAACGAATGCTGCCTGAGTCCGGCTCAAGGACGCCCATGATCAAACGGGTAATGGTCGATTTGCCCGAACCGTTCTTGCCCAAGATAGAAACAAACTCGCCCTTGTTAACGGTAAAGCTGACATTTTCTAGGGTCTGGCGCTGACCATCGTAGGAGTAGCTGAGGTTTTTGACCTCAAGCAGAGGCGTCTCTTCAGCTTCTACTGTGACGATGTCACCTTGTTGGAACCACTCCATCACTTGCGGCTTGAAGCGCTCGATATCGAGTGTTGATAAATAAGCTGGCTTATCGGTTTCATTGATCTCACAGCCGGCCGCTTTTAACGCTGATAGGTAAAGGGGTTCGCGGATCCCGTGCTGTGCCAACAGCGGGCTGGCAAGCAGCTCGTCAGGTGTCAGGTTGGCAACGATTTCGCCGCGCTCCATCAAGATGATTCGGTCAGCCTGGCAGTGCAGAACATCTTCGAGGCGGTGCTCGATTATCACTACGGTTTTGCCTGTTTCACGGTGCAGGCGATCGATAATTTCGATGGTTGATTTACCGGTTTTCGGATCCAGGCTCGCGAGCGGCTCATCGAACAGCAGAATGTCGACATCGTCGACCATCACACCCGCAAGAGAAACACGCTGCTTCTGGCCGCCGCTGAGATCGAAAGGAGACAAGTGCAGCATGTCAGCCAGATCCATCATTGCAGCCGTGTCTTCCACCACTTGGCGCATTGGCCCTGGTGCAATCATTTGGTTTTCAAGGGCAAAAGCAATGTCTTCCCCAATGCTCAAGCCAACAAACTGGCCATCGGTATCCTGTAGAACCGTCCCCACCATGCCAGTGCACTGGTGAAGATCCATCTCTTGGGTTTCTTTGCCATTGATTTTCAGGCTGCCAGTGATGTCACCCTTTACCGAGAATGGGATCAAACCATTCAAGCATTGGCCCAGGGTGGACTTACCGCTACCGCTTGGCCCAACAATAACAACTTTCTCACCTTGGTTAATGGTCAGGTTGATATTTTTCAGGGTTGGCTTTTGCAACGCCCAATATTTGAATGAGAAATCTGTAAACTGAATAGACATAGCTTATTCGGCCTCGATCAGGTTGTAGCTTTGTTGCTTGCGTTTGGCGACAGCGGTAAGGATGAAGTGGCCGACAATGGCAATCAGCACGGTGTTACCGGCAGCAATGATGGTGAGCTGCGCCAAGACCTTGGTAAACGGTTCGGCATAGAGGACGGCATCAAGAAAGGCAGAGCAGCCATAGCCGACCACGTTACCGATGAAAGCAAGGGTGACGAACAGGCAGAAGTCGAGCTTGGAGAACAGCCCTTTTTCAATACGCTCTTTGGTGATTTTTGGATAAAGACCAATGACGAGTCCGACGATTCCAGAGCCGAGTACCCAAGTGACCCAGACGCCCCATCCGGCGAAGAGGTCGGTCACCCAGTGGCCGATAAATCCAACAAGAAAGCCGACAAGAGGGCCGAATAGCACGCCAAACAAGGCAAGCACTGCCATGGCAGGTTTGAGGGTGGTATTTGCGAAGACAGGAATACCGAACATAGGTAAACCACCAATACCATATAAGGCTGCACCGATAGCGATGAGCACAACTGTCTTGGCAGAGAGATTCATGACATAACCTTTTAAAGCTCTTGGGTATTTGCATGTACGTTGCCGGCCAAAAGGCTGCTTTGCGATATCCAAAAGAAAACCCACAATCATGTGTCGGGTAGTACTGCAAAAATCCATATTTAAGCAAGAGCAGTTATGCCGGCAGGCATAAGGACGCGCCATAATACATGAACATACAACAGAAGGGAAACCTCTACATCTAGACGTCTAACTCTTAGCCAAATCTGCCTTTACTGCTGTTGCGGTGAACATTGCGGAACGTTCATGCGTAGTAGAGATGCAGTCAGAGGATGTCTTTGTGAACGGCGAGTTATATCAATAAGTATTCGAAGTAAGATTTTTTTGGCGTGTCTTTGTTAACAGGCAATGATGGGCAATACTTTATACAAGAGAGTAATATCTATTTATGCGAGTATGAGCCTCGCAAATCTAACTCCTCCCAATGGGGGAGGAACTTCAAAACGTCGAACGTGATAGTACAGTTTTTTGCATATTATTTTTGTAGCTTGCCGAAAAAACAGTAAATTGTGGTAAGTAACTGCTTTTTTTAAGCTTTGGTGAGAAAATGATAAATAGACACCACTTATGGATGGTTGATTTAACTTATTGATTGTCACACTATTATGACAGCTTAGAGCTATCTTTTTGAGATAAATCTAACTAATTGGATAACTTGAATATTTCACTTTATTTTTTTCGAAATATAGTAAATACTGCTGTCCAAGCTATTTTATTTTGAAGCTTGTAAAAATTGACAAATCATTGTTTTGTCAAGTCTTAACTTTCCGCGAAAACATGCGCTGTTACACAGAAACTGCATGAGATCCGGTGGGAAGTTAAGGTAGAATTGGGTAATATCAGTAACAGCTATCCCGCCATCTCGGCTGGGTGCAGAGCCAAATCATATTGGAGATACAGCTTGATTAATGTATTCCTTGTAGATGATCACGAACTGGTTCGCACAGGGATCCGACGTCTGCTTGAAGATGTCCGTGGTATAAAAGTGGTAGGGGAAGCCGACAGTGGTGAAGAAGCCGTAAAGTGGTGCCGTAACTCGCATGCGGACATCATTCTTATGGATATGAACATGCCTGGTATCGGTGGCCTTGAAGCGACACGTAAAATTTTGCGCTTTAGTCCTGATGTCAAAATTATCGTTTTGACAATACATACAGAAAATCCGTTCCCGACCAAGGTGATGCAGGCAGGTGCAGCAGGCTACCTAACTAAAGGTGCCGGCCCTGACGAAATGATTAATGCTATTCGCATGGTTAACAGCGGTCAGCGATATATTTCACCAGAAATCGCGCAACAGATGGCATTGAGCCAGTTTGCTCCGGATTCAGAAAACCCTTTCAAAGATCTTTCTGAGCGTGAACTTCAGATCATGATGATGATCACCAAAGGACAGAAAGTGACCGATATTTCAGAGCAACTGAATCTGAGCCCGAAGACTGTCAACAGCTACCGTTACCGTCTTTTCAACAAGCTGGACATCAATGGTGATGTTGAGCTGACCCACCTTGCTATTCGCCATGGAATGTTAGACACAGAGACGTTGTAGTGTCGGAACAGTTTGACGCCAAAAGTTTTCTAAAAACAGTCACTCATCAGCCAGGTGTATACAGAATGTATGATCTGGCCGATGAGGTTATCTATGTCGGAAAGGCCAAAGATCTCAAAAAACGCCTTTCCAGTTACTTCCGGGCCAATGTGGCTGGGGAGAAAACCAGAGCACTGGTTAAAAATATCGCCAAGGTCGATGTCACCGTTACCCATACCGAAACGGAAGCGCTGATCCTTGAGCACAACTATATCAAGCTATACCTGCCCAAATACAATGTCCTGCTCCGGGACGATAAATCCTACCCTTACATTTTCTTAAGTGCCTCTACCCACCCTCGCTTGTCGATGCACCGGGGAGCCAAGAAGCGCAAAGGTGAGTATTTCGGGCCATACCCAGACGGCGGCGCTGTCAGGGAAAGTCTGCATCTGCTGCAAAAGATTTTTCCGATCCGCCAGTGTGAAGATTCGGTGTATGCAAACCGTAGCCGTCCTTGCTTGATGTATCAAATCGGCCGCTGCCTTGGCCCGTGTGTCAAAGGGCTGGTGACTGACGAAGACTATGAAGAGCAGGTCAACTATGTTCGGCTGTTCCTGAAGGGAAAAGACCGGCAAGTGATCACCTCGATGGTCGAGAAAATGGAGCAGGCGAGCCAGCAGCTGGCATTCGAAAAGGCAGCAACATACCGCGACCAGATACAGGCGTTGCGACGGGTGCAGGAGCAACAGTTCGTTAGCCATGATAGTGACGATGATCTGGATGTTGTCGGCATTGCCTATGACAACGGTATGGCATGCATCCATGCACTCTACATTCGCCAGGGTAAAATCCTCGGTAGTCGGAGTTATTTCCCGAAAATGCCGGTGGATGCCGAAATAACCGAAGTGTTATCGAGCTTTGTCACCCAGTTCTACCTCAATCAGGCTGAGGGCAGGGTGATCCCGAGTGAAATTCTTTTGGGTGAAGCACTGGGCGACGAGCAAGCGGTGATTGCCGAGACGCTGACGGAGCTGGCGGGGCGCAAGATAGTGATTAAGTCTAGTACCCGTGGCAATAAGGCCAAGTTCCAGCGCTTGGCGCAAACCAACGCCAGAACGGCACTGACAAGCAAGCTCAGCCACCGGATGACAGTCCACCAACGTTTCACCGCTTTGCGTGAGGCGCTCCAGCTCAATCGTCTTGAACGCATGGAATGTTTTGATATCAGTCATACCATGGGTGAAAAGACGGTTGCCTCTTGCGTCGTGTTCAATCAGGATGGACCATTGAAGCAAGAGTACCGGCGCTATAACATTTCAGGCATTACCGGAGGTGATGACTATGCCGCCATGGCACAAGCTTTGGAGCGTAGGTATGGTTCACAAGTCGATCCGGATAGAATTCCTGATATTATTTTTATCGATGGGGGTAGAGGTCAGCTGTCAAGAGCGTATGATGTAGTTAACCCATTGATGGTTGAGTGGCCTAAGCGCTCGATCCTCGTGGGTGTTGCCAAAGGAACCACCCGTAAACCCGGGCTGGAAACTTTGTTGCTGACAACGGGTGAAGAATTTTCGATGCCTGCAGATTCCCCAGCGTTGCATTTAATTCAACATATCAGGGATGAGAGTCACAATCATGCAATCAGTGGTCACCGTGCCCAGCGTGCAAAAGTAAGAAAACGTAGTGCCTTGGAAGACATTGAGGGCATTGGCCCGAAACGCCGCCAAGCATTGCTCAAGTATATGGGTGGCCTACAGGAACTGAAGAAAGCTAGCAGAGAAGAAATCGCTAAGGTGCCGGGCATCAGTCGTGCGATGGCAGAAAAAATTTATGACGCGCTGAATCATTAGGCCAGCGCGGTACATCTACACAATAAGAACGAACAATTATGCGTTTAACAATTCCGAACATTCTGAGCTTCATACGGCTAATTTTGATTCCATTTTTCGTGATCACCTTTTATCTGCCGTATAGCTGGTCCCCATTCGCAACAGCATTGATTTTCTTGATTGCCGGCATAACCGACTGGTTTGATGGCTATTTGGCTCGCAAGCTTAACCAGACAACCCGTTTCGGTGCGTTTATCGACCCTGTTGCCGACAAGGTGATGGTTGCTGCCGCAATGGTGCTGGTGGTAGAGCATTACAATTCAGTATGGGTAACCATTCCGGCTATTACCATGATCGGCCGTGAGATTATTATCTCAGCCTTGCGTGAATGGATGGCCGAACTGGGTAAACGCTCAAGTGTGGCGGTGTCTTGGGTCGGTAAAGTAAAGACCGGTGCCCAGATGGCCGCATTGCTTCTTCTACTCTGGCATCCGCACGAGTGGTTGGTCTGGATTGGTTACATTGCACTGTATGTGGCGATGATCCTGACTTACTGGTCGATGTACATCTATCTCAAAGCGGCCAAGCATGACTTGCTGAACTCTGAGCACCTCTAAGAGCGGTGTATTGATTAAATTGAAAAGAAGCGGCGATTAAGCCGCTTTTTTTATACTTGAAAACATCAATGCCTAGTCGTCGTTGAAAAAACAGTGAGTTTAGGTAGATTTCACACTTTTTCTCACAAACGGTACTGTTTACCTATCATTTTGAACTCTGAATAGGATAACAGTGATCAAAATCACTTTGTGGGCTTTTTAAGTTTTGTTTTAAATTTGAGCACCCTACGAGGGCGGAAGGATGAAAAAAGGATAAAATAGCGCTTATTGACTGTAAATCCACCACTTGACCAAAAGTGGTGAATTTTACTGTTGACTCAACCTCAGTATTGCGTAGAATGCACCACATACCGCAACGGAACACACCGTGAACGGTTGGTTAATCAAGCTTGATTGACATTTAGGCGCGTTGGCAGAGTGGCTATGCAGCGGATTGCAAATCCGTGGACCTCGGTTCGACTCCGGGACGCGCCTCCATTTGCGACACTAGCTCAGTTGGTAGAGCGCAACCTTGCCAAGGTTGAGGTCACGAGTTCGAACCTCGTGTGTCGCTCCAAATTAAAATCTTACGGCAATCTGCGGTAAGAAACAGATGGTGTTTACTGTACTAAACGGCATCGCAAAGAATTGCGTGCCCTGGTGGTGGAATTGGTAGACACAAGGGATTTAAAATCCCTCGGCGTTCGCGCTGTGCCGGTTCAAGTCCGGCCCGGGGCACCATCAAATCAAAGGCTTACAAGCTTGGCTTGTAAGCCTTTTTTATTTTTCGAATCCTCTTCAAACTACTCATATCAACCTCCGACCTGATAACAACCATTTCTTTTGGGTATCCCATGGACCTGCAGGGGTGGGGGCAGATACGCCTTGGCCATAAATGAATTGGCGCCGATTACTCTATACTAAGTTGTCGATAGCTTTAGGTTGTGAACCCACCTAAGACCTAAAGCGGAGGTGTTTCAGTAAGGGGGGCTAATGGTCGAAGTGCAAAGAGAGCAAGTGCCAATTGGTGTCATTACCGAGATCCACGGCCCCGTGGCGGTCGTTGCCTGCGATACCTTGCCCCCTCTGCATCAGGCCTTATGTGCCAGCATCGCGGGTGAAACGTATCTGTTTGAGGTCCATCAGCATCTTGATCAGAGCCATATACGCATTATCATTTTGCACCGGAACATCTCTTTGCACCGGGGCACCACAGTGTATGATACCGGTGCCTCACTCCATATCCCGGTCACGACTGACTGTCTTGGCCGATTGCTCAACATCTTCGGAGATCCGCTGGACGGCGGCAGTGCGCTTAACGCATCGGCATTTCGCGATGTACACAGTATCCCCGTACCGCTCCATAAGGCGGTCGGTGTCGGCGAGGTATTGGAAACAGGGATCAAGGTGATTGACCTTCTGTGTCCTTTCATCAAAGGAGGGAAAATCGGTCTATTCGGTGGGGCGGGGGTTGGCAAAACCGTGCTGATCATGGAGTTCATGCACTCGGTCGCGAAGCTGCACCGGGGGGTGTCCGTTTTCTCCGGCGTTGGCGAGCGTATCCGGGAGGGGCACGAACTATGGCATGAAATCCGTGATGCGGGGGTGTTGCCGCAGACACTCATGGTGTTTGGGCAAATGGACGAATCGCCAGGAGTCCGTTTCCGCGTCGGGCTCTCGGCTCTGACGTATGCTGAATACCTGCGCGATACACTGAAAAAAGATGTACTGTTTGTCATGGACAACATCTTTCGCTTTGTCCAGGCCGGTAGCGAGGTGTCAAGCCTGCTCGGGCGCATGCCCGCCACCGTCGGGTACCAGCCCACACTTTCGACCGATATCGCCGAGATGCAAGATCGTATTGTATCGACCAAGGACGGCTCAATCACCTCGGTCCAGGCAGTTTATGTGCCGGCGGATGACATGACTGATCCTGCGGTAAGCACTCTCCTCAGCCACCTTGACAGCACTGTGATCCTGTCTCGGGCTCAAGCCGGCAAAGGTATCTATCCTGCCGTTGACGTTCTGCAGTCCAGCAACAAGCTGATGAACCACCATACGCTAGGCTCTCGGCACTACGGTATCGCCGAAGGTGTCAGGGAGCACCTGGCCCGGTACCACGAGTTGGAAGACATTATCACCATGCTCGGGGTTGAGGAGCTCTCTGTTGCCGACCGCAGAATCATTATGCGGGCCCGTAAGCTTCAACGTTACCTAACCCAGCCTTTTTGGACGACGGCCGCGCATACCGGCCTGCCTGGCGTGTCGGTTCCGCTCGAGAGCACGATACAGGACTGCGAGCATTTTCTGCTGGGCCATTACGACGGTATCCCTGAAGAGCGCTGTTACATGCAGGGGAGTATGGAGGCGGTGCGACGATGAAAGGGTTTGTGCTCCAGCTGCTTGACGCAACGCATGCCGAGGAGATCATCGGTGTGACCTCTTTTGTTGGTGAAGATGCTAGTGGCAGTTTTGGGTTGCTGCCCGGGCACATTCGGTTTATGACCATCCTGTCTACCGGGATCGCCAAGTACCGAATTGGTGACAGTGACTGGAAATATCTAGCAGCCCCCGGCGGGGTGATCTATTTTCACAATAATAGACTGACACTGTGCACCTACCGCTTTGTGCTAGACGATGACTACCTTCGTATTAGCCAGACCCTGCAGGAGCAACTGCTCGGCGAGGAAAAAAAGCGACAGCGGGTCAAAGAGAGCCTTCACCATATGGAGGAAGCGATCCTCAATCGGCTCTGGGAAATGGGCAGGCGATGAGTGGATGCCATGGCAAAGCTGGGTGATTTGAAAGAAAAAGTAGAACGTAAGGTACACCGTATGAAGAAGGCTGAGCGAGAAAGACAGACGCTTGTCGGCCAGACTATTTATATCGGAACCCTGGGGCTGTTGTTGGTGCTGCCGATTGTCGGGGGGGCTTATCTCGGCCACTGGCTGGATAGCATGATGGAAGGATACTCTATCCGATGGACGATGAGCCTGATTTTGCTTGGGGTGATGGTGGGTGCGGTGAACGTCTATTTGTTTATTAAGGAGTGATCCTATTGATAAATAATACGGTAGTGACGACCTGGGCGATATTGGGGGCGGTTTGGCTGCTTGCCTGGCTGTTGTCACGCCGCCTATCCCTTAACCCCGGAGTGGTGCAAACTGCCGTTGAAGGCATCGTCGCCAGCATTGAAAGTGTGATCCAGGAGGTCGCGCCCCAGCATGTTAAAAGCCTGACGCCATTTATTGGCAGCCTTTGGATATTCCTGGTCATCGCCAATCTGTGCGGGCTGATCCCGGGAGTGCATTCCCCGACACGCGATCTCTCTGCCACGTCGGCCTTAGCGATTGTGGTGTTTCTATCAACCCACTGGTATGGCATCCGCTTGCAGGGAATAAAGCGCTATCTGAGCCATTACCTCAAGCCGAGCCCCATCCTGCTGCCGTTTCACCTTATCGGCGAGATAACCCGTACCGTGGCATTGGCGGTGAGGTTGTTTGGCAACATGATGAGCCTAGAAATGGCGGCGTTGCTATTTTTGATGGTAGCCGGCTTTCTTGCCCCTGTGCCGATATTGATGCTTCATGTCATCGAAGCGCTGGTCCAGGCCTATATCTTCGGCATGTTGGCCCTCATCTATGTCGCGGGTGGTCTACAGTATAAACAACAGCAGCATGACGGAGACTCTAATGCCTGAATTATCTACCTTTGTTTTGACTTCTACCGCTGTTGCTGTGATCGGAATCTCCTTAGGCGTCATGCTGCCGGCCGTGGCGATGGGGTGGGCTGTCAGCCGTGCGATGGACGCGCTGGCCCGCCAGCCGGAAGCTGAGCGGGCGATTATGCGAACGCTCTTTATCGGCCTTGCGATGATAGAGTCGCTTGCCATTTACGTTCTGGTCGTCGTGCTGATTATCCTGTTTCGCAATCCACTGCTCGAATATCTCATTTCCTAGAGGCTGGCGGTTACTTGGCGGCGCTATTATCGATTGAAGGAGCGATGCTTTGGAGTTTAGTTGGTCGACATTCTTGCTTGAAATCATCAATTTTCTGTTCTTGGTTTGGATTCTCAAGCGGTTTCTGTTCAAGCCGGTGATGGCTGTCGTTGTTCAGCGTCAGGCCGGAATTGACCAGCGACTCGCCGAATCTCAGAGCCTGAATGACGAATCGGTAGCCCTGAAAGAAGAATATGAGCACCGCCTGGCCAACTGGGAACACGAATGTCAGCAGGCGAGAGAGGAGCTGGCCAAGGAGATGGATGCCGAGCGGGCGTCTAGGCTTAGCCAGCTGATGCAGTCAGTCGAACAGGAAAAAGAAAAGGCCGAGATTGCAGGGGCGCGTCAGCGAGCGGAAGTAATGCGCGAAATTGAACTGCAGGCATTGAAACAGGGGGCAGAGTTCGCCACGGTGCTGTTGAGCAAGGCTTCTGGGCCCGAGCAGGAGGCACGCCTGCTGGACATTCTGTTGGATGACCTGTCGTTGCTCCCTGACGATAGCGCGGCGGCTCTTCGGCAGCAGTGGGGGGAGGTGCCAGATGTTATCGTGGTGGCCAGTGCCCATCCGATAGCGGGAAATAAACGGCAGGAACTAGAGAAAGCCTTAATGGCCGTGAGTCATTTATCAGTCCCGGTTCAGTATGAACAGGACCCCGGGCTGATCGCCGGGGTATGCATCACGATAGGGGCGTGGCGGTTGCATGCCAATATCCGGGATGACTTAAAAGAGTTTGCGGAATTTGCCCATGCTACACGATGAGTTCGAGTACAGCAGCCTGCTTGCCGAGCAAGCGGCGTGGCTCAGGGATTACAAACCGGGGTTGCGCATTGAAGAGCGGGGCGTCGTGTTGTCCCTGGGAGATGGCATTGCCAAGATCAACGGGCTTCCCTCAGCGGCGATGGACGATATTCTCACCATGGAGGATGGCAGCCGGGCCATGGTCTTTGATTTGACTGAGGATCAGGTCAGTGCGGTGTTGTTATACGAAACCAGTAGTCTGACTGCCGGCACGTCGGTCCATCTTGCTAGCCAGCCGCTTAGCGTACCTGTGGGGAACGAATTGCTTGGCCGGGTTATCGATCCTCTCGGTACCCCGCAGGACGGCAAACCCTCTCCTGTTCCTTCTGCATGGCAGCGCATGAATGCGTTGTCGCCGCCGATCACGGACCGCGACTTTGTTAATTCCCCCTTGTACACGGGAATAAAGATCATCGATACGCTTATCCCCATTGGCAAGGGGCAGAGACAACTGCTTATCGGCGATGAAGGTTTGGGGCGTAGTGCTCTCGCTCTGGATACCGTGCTCAACCAGCGAAACAAGAATGTTTATTGTGTCTACGTGTTGATTGGCCAAAGGCGCTCTGCGGTGGTCAACACGATAGAGACGTTACGGGATTTCGGTGCGCTGGAATATACCACTGTGGTTGTGGCGGAGGCGAGCAGCCTTCCCGGGTTGCAGCACCTTGCCCCCTTCTCCGGTTGCGCCATTGCCGAATATTGGATGCAACAGGGGCGTGACACCCTGGTGGTGTATGATGATCTCAGCACCCATGCCAAAATATACCGCGAATTATCTCTGCTGTTGCGTCGCCCTCCCGGACGGGAGGCCTATCCTGGGGATATATTCTCAATCCATGCTAGCCTGCTAGAGCGAACAACCTGCCTGAGTGCATCCCAAGGCGGTGGAAGCATGACTGCGCTACCGATTGTGGAGACCAAGCAAGGGGAAATTTCCGGTTATATCCCGACCAACCTGATCTCAATCACCGACGGCCAGATTTATCTGGAGCGAATATTATTCGCTGCGGGCTTCCGGCCGGCGATCGATATTGCCCGCTCGGTGTCACGCATCGGCGGCAAGGCCCAGCATCCGAGGATCAAGCAGGAGGCGGGAAGCATGAAACTGAATTACCTGCAATTTTTGGAGCTTGAGAATTTTACTCGATTTGGTGCCCGCCTTGAAGAAAGCGTAGAGAGGGCGATTCAACGTGGTCTGCTACTGAGGGAAATCCTCAAGCAGGAGCAATTTTCCCCTTGCGGTGAACGTTTCCAACTGGCCTGGCTCGTGGCGTTCAACGATGGCCGTTTCAATGGGATCGAGCGCCAGCAAATCCATCCGGTCCTCGAACGGCTCAAAGAACAGGTCGAGTTTTCCGGGCTGACACTAGATAGCGCCAGGGAAGCGTGGAGCCAAGCCTTAGCCGGATGGCTATCATCCAACAGTGCGCGGGACGATGCATCATGACCCAACGTCAGGAACTACAACACCAACTCCACAGCATCAATGAAGTTATCGGCGTACTCAATGCCATGAAAATGCTCGCTTACATGGAAAACCACAAATTGAGCACGTTCCTCGACACTCAGCACCGGGTAGTCGATGTCATTGCAGAAGTGGCTGATGATTTCCTCTGCTTTCACCCCGAGACACAGCCAGAAGACATCATCGCAACACCGGTCTATCTGATTATCGGCTCTGAAAGGGGGTTCTGTGGTAATTTCAACCAGGAGCTGGTCGCCCATATCGAAGCGACGGTGAAAACGGCAGCCAAAACAAGACCCGCTCTGATCATTGTTGGTCGCAAATTGTATAACTTGGTGCAAGACGATGTAGATGTGCATGCCAAAATGACTGGGCCTAATGTTGTCGAAGAGGTGCCTAGCGTGCTCGAGCAAACGGTCCAAGTTATTGTAAAGCTGCAACAGCAGCAGCCTTTGGTAAGCTTGTACAGTGTTTACCATTGCGGGGATCAGGGCATTGTCACGAAACAATTACTGCCGCCATTCCAGTCTCCCCCTCGCCAGCCGCCGCATTTTTCGTATCCGCCTGAACTTAATCTAGCACCGAAAGATTTTCTGCTGAATGTTGCCGAGCAGTATCTTTTTGCTGCATTACATGAATTATTCTATACCTCCCTGATTGAGGAAAACCGTAGCCGGACCATGCATCTGGAAGGCGCGGTGAAGCACCTAGAGCATGCAGTCGATGAACTAACCCAGCAGTGTAACGTGTTGCGACAAGAGGAAATTATCGAAGAAATTGAGGTGATTCTACTTAATGCCGGTGGTTTCGAAGATTGAACCGGTATATGCAAGCAAGAGCATTTTAGAGTGATCGCCAGCCAAAGCAAAGCTTGGGGGCTGACAATCTCACGCTACAAAAAAAGCCTAACACGCTATAGCGTGAATGCCAGCGCGCCATGAAGGAAGGGAGGCTGAAATGACAACACCTCCTTCCACTGCGCTTCAAGCTTCAATATTACTTCTGGTCCAGCACTGGCGAATGGAACGCATCTGGCTTGAGTGTGAGTACTGAACAGGTGAGTTTATCAAGCATAGATTCTGCGGTATTTCCCATCAAAAATCCGGCAATTCCGGACCGCGACTGTGATCCCATGATCACCATATCGATCGACTTTTCCTTCACCATGCGCGGGATGGCCTCTTTAGCGTCCCCTTCCAGCAGCTTGATCTGCTGCCTTACCGGCGAGTCGGTATGCTGTGCCAGTAGCGACTTCAATCGTTCGGCGCGATCCAATCGCATTTCTTTCGATATCAAGTCTATATCCAGGTCTCGGTAATTCCCCCATTTGCGGAAAAAACCTTTGAGATCAACATGCCAGGCATGAAGCAACGTCAGCTCGGCCCCGGTTGACGCGCAGACTTCCAAGGCAAGCGACAGGATTTTTTCATTAAAGGCGAGCTGCTCCTCAGAGGAAACATCAACCGCCACGGCAACCCGGCTGATCGGTGACTGATGGGAGTTGCTGGACCAGATAGGGAGCGCTGACTTGCGCATTAAATGACGGGTGGTACTTCCTCGTTGGCAGGCTTCCGTTTTATTCTGCCGGTGGGTATCAATCACGATCATACTGGCCTGAAGTTCATCTGCTGCCTTAATGATTTCAACAAATGGTATTCCCAGCCGTACCAACACCGAGAATGTAATTTTCGGGTATTTGGCTTTCAACAGCTGCACATGGCCTTCCAAGGTTTGGCGCGATGTTTTTGTCGCCTCATCCAAAAGCCCCATTACCTTACTGGAATACCGAGCTATTTCTTTCAACTCATCAAGCTTTTCAATAACAGAAACCAAAGTAACCTTGGCCGACTGGCTATCGGCAATTTGTAGGACTTCCTGGAAGGCATCTCCCAGCGGTTGATCCGGTGCAACAGGTAGCAGCAGGTGACGAAAGCTCATAGGACCTCCTCTGGTTTAACATAAGCTGGACGTTTTGCCACAGAGCATCATTGAAAGCCGAATATAAAAATGAATGCTTTAATAGCATAGACAAGTATTAAAGGCCGGGGTGACGCATGGTTTCTCCCTGCATATAACTACGTTGCATTTCTCGTCCCGCGGGTGGACAAACTTAGTGGGATCCAGAGCAGAAAAGCAGTGCCGCGATGGAAGGGGGGCAAGGGAGGTAAAAAGCCGTCGTACAAAGAGGGTACGACGGTAAAAGAATGTAGAACTCTTGATAAGGCTTAAATCATCAAGATAGGCCTATTATGTCATAATACGCAGGCGTATCAATAAAAATGATGTAAAAAATTATTTGGATAAGAAAAGGTTATTTTGTGCTAGCAACCGATTGATTGTCATACTTATGCTGAAAATCAGTATGCGTTTGCTATTGATAATGTGATATTGGTTGAATAATTTACATGCATTTCGAATGAAAGTATAATTCCTTCAGATTGAGAAATTTTGTGCTCTTAATTCATTCAGCGCCAAGCGCTGCCAATTGATTGCTTTTAAGCGGAGAGCTTGGCAGTTTTGAGAAAAACCGGTAAGGATAGATGCAACTTAATAAGTATGAGCCTGAGTTTCTAGCCCACAGAATTAAAACCCTTCGTGAGTTTCGTGGTAAAACGCAAATCCAGGTTGCCAAATGTATTAATGTTTCAAGAAGGACCTATATTGATATTGAGTCAAATAAATCAGATATTAAGCTTTCTACGCTTTATCGGATTTGTAATTGCCTGAAGTGTGAAATCACTGACGTGTTAGGGATTTCAAAAAAAGATAATGACTCGATGATGGGAAATCGTATTATTGAAATTTTTGAGAAAAATGGCTTGATGGTTGTCAAGAACACCAAATAGCATATTCAGTGATAGCCAAGATAAGTGATAGGCACGAGCCTAATGCTTTATCCTGGCTGCTTATTTCCTTTTTCCTACGCCTCTTTCTTGGTGCCAATGAGAGCAATCCCGCCTTCTGAGAGCATACTGACTATATTGTCACCTGTGCTAAGGGCTTGGCTTGGTTCATATAAAAGCTCATTAATATTACAGCTAAGGCAATCTGCGAGCTTTAGTAGTGTTTTTACCTTCAAAGAGGTCTTGTTCGATTCGATATCAAGAATGGTTTTTCTTGATACTCCAATACATTGGGCTATTTCTGACTGAGTAAATCCTTTTATCTCCCGACGCTGTTTGATATTGAATGCGATTACTTCACAATAGTAATCATAAGTTAGCATTGTAGTGCTCCCTGCTGATTGCGGCTGCTGACTAATAAAATGGATTCCGCATTATGAAAATATAGCATTTATAATTGTAAGTTTTATTATATTTGTACATGCTCATTTGTATATTAAAATCAAAGTAAATGCACAATGGATGATAAAAACTGCTGTGGGAGTATCTCAATGTCATTAATTATCTACATTGGGTGATAATTACTGCACACCAAATTGAATAAAAGGAAAATAAAACCCCACGTTATAAAGTGGGGGTAGGAAAGGAAATACTGAAATGGCGGCTACCGGTGAAGGAGAGCCACAGCCTTGGTCGTTTTCTCGAGGTTCTCGTCGACCAGATCTGGGATCTTGCCAGCGATAGTGGCGTATAAGCTGTCAATCATTGCCAGTTTGACTAAACGGGCAGTCCCGTTTTTGCCCAGCAGGGGTTCTGGCGAGGCTGGGGCGTATAGCGGGTAGTCAGAAAGCTGGGAAAGCTCAGCATGGTAGTTATTGGTGATGGATATGATTTTGGCACCGGACTGTTTGGCCAAGCGGACGGCATCCATCAGATCTACTGTTTGGCCTGAATGTGAAACAACCAATACCACATCGTTACTGCTCAGTACGCTGGCCGACATGAGCATCAGGTGCCTGTCGCGCGGCACTGATGCACGCATACCAAAGCGCAGTAGCTTATGCTGGAAGTCCTCACAGATGATAGTTGAGCCACCTGCGGCATAGAGTTCGATATTTCGGGCATTGACGATGGCATCTGCTGCTGCGCTGACCATATTGGCATCGACGAAATTAAGGATCTCAGTCAGGGCATTGATAGAGTTTTGCAGCACCTTGGTGATGATCTGCTCGCAGGAGTCGTCCGGCTCTAGCTGTTCACTTGGCAGGTAGGACTCAGACTGGTGCTGGGCATTGAGGGCATCTTTTAATTGCTTGAAACCACTGAAGCCAAGCTTTTTCGATACTTTCACAATTAAGGCAGTAGACACTCCCAGGCGCTCGGCAACTTCTTTGATAGACGTCGACTTTTGTAAAAAGTGCGGCTTTAAAAAGTTTTCCGCGATCGACTGCTCGGTACGAGTGAGCGAGGGAAGGCGCATGCGAATATTTGGAATTACTTGGTTAAGATCCACGGACAGTATCATTCCTTTTGAAGCAATCGCATCATTATACATAGGGACCCTCGATTAGTCATGGAGGCTGCTAGGCGCAGCCTCCCTTTGGATTAGGCCGATAATTGCCAATGGGTGGCTGTGATCTCTTTTTGGCTAGTTAGTGCAAAGCCAACATTTTTCTCTTCACCTTGCCCAAGGCCAAAGAAGCGGGAAGTAGAAACAGCAATGCCACCGTTGATAAAGGCTTCAACCGAAGAATGATCGCGGAGCAGGCGAAGTGAACTGACGGTCCCCTGCCAAGCGATAGATTCCCACTCTGCGGTCTTGAGGTTTTTGCGCCTGGTGACAAGCCCGGTTTGGTTGGACTCAATGTAGCAATCGTTGGCGATTTCCAGTTTGATGTCTGCGCCCTCTAAGTTTTCGAGAACCAACTCGGCAGACAAGCCGGTGAACTGTTGTTTGAGCCCGGTGAAGTCTTGCTGATCTTGGCGAAGGCTTTCCAGCTCTTTAACCGGTGTCTGTATCAGAGTATTGTTACGGATAGTCAGTTCGCGGGCGCAGGTCATCTGGTGGATCCAACCCAGCTCGATAGTCGGCTGGTAAGGCTCGAATTCGTCAGGCTTACCCATCCAGCCAAATAAAATTCGACGGCCAGACTCATCCTCGAAGGTCTGCGGAGCATAGAAATCGAAACCATTATCCATCAATACACCGTTGCTGTGCTCGAAGGTCGCTGTCTGGTGATCGAAATCACCGATATGGTAGGTCACATCAAAGGTTTCGACTTTTTTGCCACCCATATCAATCCAATTTTTCGGGCAGGTGATCAGCACATGCTTGTCAGCGAGCGGGAATAGGTCGGGGCACTCGAGCATGAAGTCATCGGATTGCTGGTTACCGACGCCATCGCCAAAGATCTCGCCGATCATCTCCCAGTTGTTGAGATCGTTTGAGCGATATGCCAACACCTTGCCGCGGTAGTTGAGATCTTCGGCACCAAGAACCATGTAAAACGCATCTTGGTACTGCCAGACTTTCGGATCACGGACATGGCCGCTATAGCCTTCAGGCAGGGATAATACAATCCCCTGCTTCTTGACCTGTTTGCCCGCTTCAAGGGTTGCCCGGCATTGGTAAGCGGTTCTTCCGCCTTGTTCAAATTTGACATTGCCGGTGTAGAAAAGCTCAAGTTTGCCGTCGACCACCAAGCCAGAACCGGAATAACAGCCATGAGTTTCGTAGTGCTCTGTTGGTGCGAGGGCAAGCGGTTGATGTGACCAGTTGATCAGGTCTTTACTGGTTGCATGCCCCCAAGCTTTGGCTCCGTGCTGGCAGGCTTTTGGGTTCCATTGGTAAAAAAGATGGAATTCGCCGTTGAAATGAGCCAGTCCATTAGGATCGTTGAGTAAACCAAACTGTGGAGCGAAGTGCCAAGCCGGGCGAAACGGATCATTGTTTGACTGTGATGACATGTTCATGGCTATGGCGAGTACATCATTGATGTATCGTTGATCTGCAGTAGCAGTAGCAGTAGCAGTAGCTGTCTTCATTGGATCTCCAAAGCCCCCAGTCAGGGGGCTTCTAATTATTTTATTTATCAAGCATCTTGTCTGAGTAACCGAACATCCAAGTTAAGGTGAATGCGGTTGCGATGGCGATAGCATTGACGGCTAGGTAACCAAGCATCTGGCCATTGAGGTACAACAGGGCACCAGGGATAACCGTGATGGCCATACCTGTTGCCTTGAGGCCAAACATGACAGCGAAGAAGCCACCTACGGCACCGCCGATTAAACCCATGATGAATGGTTTGAAGAAGCGAAGGTTGACACCGTATAGCGCAGGTTCGGTAATGCCCAAGAACGCTGATAGTGAAGAAGGCATAGCCAGCGCCTTGAGCTTTGTGTCTTTGGTTTTCAGGCCGACAGCCAAACATGCAGCACCTTGAGCGGCAATCGCAGCAGTAATGATTGCGTTGAACTCATTGGCACCGGTGTTAGTCAGCAATTGTATTTCAAGCAGGTTGAAGATGTGGTGAACACCAGTCATTACAACAATCTGCTGGAAGCCACCAATCAAGATCCCGCTTAGACCGAATGGCAGGTCGAGCATGAATTGTGTTGCTGACAGAATAACCAGTTCCAGCCAGTGGAAGATTGGACCGATGACAAACAGCGATGCGGTGATCATGATCAGCAGGGTAAGGAAAGGAGTGGCCACCAAGTCCAGAGCTTCAGGCACGATGTTGCGGATCCGGCGTTCGAGCTTCGCCCCTATCATACCGGCAATGAAAGCAGGGATAACCGAGCCTTGGTAGCCGAGTACAGGGATAAAACCGAAGAACATGAGTGGATCCAGTTCACCGGAGGCAACCAACCAGGCATTCGGTAGTGCAGGGGAGACCAGCATCATACCCAGCACTAGGCCAATAAGTGGCGTTCCGCCGAACACTCGTGCAGCTGACCAAGCAATCAGTGCCGGTAGGAAGATAAACGCAGTATCCGTTAGGATTTGGGTATAAAGCACGAAGTTTTGCGGGATAGTCTCCGGCGTCAGGCCGAATAACCCCAGAATTTCTTCTTGCATCAGCAAGCCGCGCAGACCCATAAACAAGCCTGTCGCTACCAGTGCTGGAATAATTGGAACGAATACATCGCCAAAGGTACGAATTGCGCGCTGGAAAGCTGTACCTTGTTTTTCAGCAGCTTTTCGTTGTTGGTCTTTATTCGCTACTGTTAATTTCAACCCTTCAATGGCTTCAAATACACGGTTGACGGTACCTGTACCAAAGATAATTTGGTATTGGCCACTATTAAAAAACGCGCCTTTTACTTTCTCCGTATCTTCAATGCGCTTTTTATCAATCTTGTTTTCATCTGCCACCATAACGCGTAAGCGTGTGGCGCAGTGCGCTACGGAAACAATATTATCTGCTCCGCCGAGGGAGCCGACAATCTCTTCGGCAATCATTGAATATGACATCTTGTCTACCCTTCACAGTCATTGGTTAACTCCCTATTAAATTATCAGCCAAAAGTCGCTTTAACATCGATCTAAGTCACAGAAAAAACAATTCCGTGAATTTTTTATTTTTGTGATTTTTTTTGTGAAATTTTAATTTCTTTTATTTCAGTAATTTATATTTATAAATGGTATTCTGTAAATTTAATGTGTTTACAGTAGTAAATTATTTTGTAAACTACAGCCAGGTTTAGTTATCAGTGAGAGCAAAAATGAAAATCGCTATCGGTTGTGACCACGTAGGCATTGAACATAAAGATCTAGTCATCAGCCACTTAGAAAGCAAAGGCATTGAAGTTGAAGACTTTGGTGCATTTACAACTGAACGAACGGATTACCCGCAATACGGTTTGGCAGTGGCTGAAGCCGTGGTTGGTAAGCAGGCTGACCTGGGTATTTTGATTTGTGGTACGGGTGTTGGCATCTCACTGTCGGCGAACAAAGTACCGGGTATTCGTGCGGTGGTTTGTAGCGACCCTTATACAGCTCAGCTCTCTAAAGAGCACAACAACACTAATATCTTGGCGTTTGGTTCACGTGTGATCGGTATTGAGCTGGCGAAGATGATCATTGATAACTGGCTGAATGCTGAGTTTGAAGGTGGACGCCACCAGAACCGCATTAACCAAATCGCTGCGATTGAGGAGAAGTACCATGGCTAAGTTTTGTCCTTCGATGATGTGTGTGGATTTTTCTAAGTTGGCCCAAGAGCTAAAAGAGTTAGAAAAAGCCAATGTTGATATGCTGCATATCGACGTGATGGATGGCCACTTTGTCCCGAACTTTGCACTGGGCCCGGAAGATATCAAAGCGATCCGTGAGTTGAGCGATATCGATTATGATGTTCACCTGATGCTTTCAAATCCGGATCAGTTTATCGACCTGTTTGCTTCGCTAGGCCCTAAGCTGATGTATGTGCATGCTGAGGCGCCACCACATCTACACCGTACACTGGGGAATATCCAGGCCAAAGGTATCCAGTCGGGGTTGGCGATTAACCCTGGCACGCCATTGAGTACGATTGAAGATGTGCTGGATGTGACTGACGTGGTGTTGGTGATGTCAGTGAACCCTGGATTTGCTGGTCAGGCATTCATTCCAAACGCCTATAGCCGTATCGAGCGTATTATTTCGATGATTGAAGAGCAGGGTGTAAATACCAAAATTGCCATTGATGGTGCAATTAGCCCTGAAGTGATTGAAAAGCTGCAAGACAAGGTTGAATACTTTGTCCTAGGTACTGCAGGCTTGTTCGGCAAAGATAAAAGCTATGCCGAAACTATGGACGACCTGCGTACATTAGGCCAGCAAAGTGTAGCGGCTTAATCATAAGACCCACAAATAATAGACCCGCTAGTCAACAACCTTGGCTAGCGGGTTTTTACGTATTAGCCGTTAGCAAAGTGCTGCAGGGGTATACGTTCAGCCAGTAGCTTGTTGTAGATACGGTTACCGATAATGCCGCCTGCTAAACCGGCAATGGCGGCAGCAACAGTAGACATTAGCAGGGTATGCGGTTCGTTGAAGGCGATCGAGGCGAGTAAGCCCGGTATCGGTGCGGCACTACCCGGGGCATCGTTGATGATACCGAAGTAGGCGGCAATAACCCCGGCCAACGCACCACCGATAAAATTAGACATAAAGATAGGAACCGGGTTTCTTGTCACTATATGGGCTTGGGTCAATGGCTCCAGCATGACACTGATGGTGTTACTGGACTTACCAAGCTTGAGTGAATGAAATATATAACCATTGGTAAATGAGCCACCGACACAGGCAATCGCCGCGATACCCATTGGCAAGCCGGTTAAACCCAGCATTGCGGTCAAAGCCATTGAACTTAACGGTGAAGTGCATACCATTTTGATCAGGCCCCCGAGCAGGAAGCCCATGGCGATAGGGGAGAGCAACGTGGCCTCGGTGATCATGCTGGCTAAGGTACCCATTAGTACTTCCAGCCCTGGGCTAATGAAAATTCCGACCAACCTAGCAAGAGGGGCAAGAGTTAGTACCCCCAGTATTACATCTACCCCTTCAGGTAAGTACTTCTTGAACAGCGGAGCTGCAAAAGAGAACAGGTAGCCGACGATAAAGCCTTCCAAGATACCGAGATTGGCCATGGCTAGCCCGGTTACGATGGCATATACAGGCTGAACGCCCATTCGCAGCATCACCAGTGTGGCGGCGGCTATGCCCCCCATACTGCCGACCATATTCCCAAAATCGGCCAGATAGCTAATACCCAGTAGATTACCCATGACATATTTATGTATGGCTTCAACCAAGAAAGTGGCAATTGCCGCATCGGCCAGCCCACTCATTGCGGCGCTGCCGTTGGGAGCCTTGAAGCTAAACAACGAAAAAAGGCACAGTGCGCCGAGCAGGGCAGCGACACCCATCAAGATTTCCATAATCATTCCTTGTTAATTAAAGCTGTATTGGAGCACTAAACGAGAAATCAGCAGGAACCGGGATCGGGAATAGAGAGGAGTTGGTGAGGTTTAAGAATAGAAAAGTAGTTGCTGAACAGACCGTTAGCAGCAGCTTGAACTCAGGGTTGGGATCCTGAGGGAGGGGAAAACAGAACAATGTGTCTCATAGGCCTTCCTTAGTAACAGCAATATTCCGCTCAAACAGTAGCATATGAATCTGGCTGTTTTGGTGATCTGCTTCATGTTATGCTGGATGTAGGTGAGTTATTGGGTGTTTTGTTCTGGTATGGCGAGTTTATTGGTCAACGATCGCGAAGTTAGATTTTGACACATAATTCAATTAAATATTTCTGGCATACACATATCGGGTGTGTTACTTTTCTGCGCAATCTCAGACAGACCTTTCTGAGGCACACTGTATCAAGCGGTATTCGGGCTGATTGCCCCTTGATACGCCGTAGGTACTAACCTGATTAGGGTTAGTAGAAGGGCATTGATAATGCAGACCTGTAGAAAGAACACAGGCGCATATTGAAGGAACCCAACTGTGAATACTATTACGCTAAAAACTCTAATCAGCTTTGTCTTACCCAACTGCAGTATTATTACTGAGCCTTGATCTTCCTGATCACATTCACTGGTTTATAACTTTCTGATCGCATTCTGTCGTTGTTGACGAGTGGCGCCTTGCAAACGTTTGTCTGGCTAATCAGTTTGTTTACGGTCACGCCGATCGCGTAAGCAATCGGTTGTTTATAGTCACGCATCTATGCAACTTGGCAAGATGCTACTGTGCCGGACCTTGATACCTTCTCCAGTTCTCGCTTAACCCACTCCGTTAGTCACGGGGTGTTTGTTGTGGTGAACAACAATTATTTTTGACATTGTTATCAATGGAGAAAGGGCAAGGGGCGCAGTGTTTCAAATGGAAAAGAACATGAGTAATGTGTTTGACCTTGACGAGCTAAAACTCGCGTCGAATGTACCTGTTGTCAATGGTGTTTATGACCTAACACCTGACGAGTTGTTGCTTAGTCAAGAGCATTATGAATCCGAAGTGCGATCTTATCCACGTCGTCTGCCTCTAGCTATTGCCAAGGCTTCTGGTGCGCTAGTCGAAGACAGCCGTGGCCAATTGTTCCTGGACTGCCTTGCAGGTGCCGGTACGTTGGCAATGGGTTACAACCACCCTGAAATTAACCAAGCAATTGTTGATCAATTGCAAGCAGGCCTGCCATACCAGACATTGGATATCACGACTCCAGTAAAAGACAAGTTCATTAAAGAGTTGATGAACTTCTTGCCTGATGAGTTTGCCAAAAATGCTCGTATCCAGTTCTGTGGCCCATCGGGCGCCGATGCCGTAGAAGCTGCAATCAAACTGGCGAAGCAAACCACAGGCCGTAATACTATGGCGGCTTTCCACGGTGCTTACCACGGTATGACCAATGGCACCATGGCGATGATGGGTAATCTAGGTACCAAGGCGCGCCGCCAAGGTCTAATGGCTGATGTTCACTTCCTTCCTTTCCCATACAGCCTACGCTGCCCGTTTGGTATCCACGGTGATGAAGGTGCGAAGCAAACGCTTCGTTACATCGAGCGCATGCTTAATGACGATGAGAGCGGCGTGCAAAAGCCCGCGGCTATCATTGTTGAGCCAGTACAGGGTGAAGGTGGTGTGATCCCAGCTCCGGCCTTCTGGCTCCGCGAGCTACGCCGTATTACTCAAGAGCACGGCATCCTACTGATCTTTGATGAGATCCAGTGTGGTATCGGTAAGACCGGCTCTAACTTTGCCTTTGAAGAGTCAGGCATTACTCCTGATATCCTGTGCTTGTCTAAAGCCGTCGGTGGCGGCTTGCCAATGTCGGTGCTTATCTTTGATAAGTCGATTGATACTTGGAAGCCGGGCGAGCACACGGGTACCTTCCGTGGAAACCAGCTAGCAATGGCAACTGGTGCGAAAGCACTTGAGATTATCCGCCGTGACAACCTGGTTGAGCACGCTCATAAAGCAGGTCAATACCTACGCGAAGGCTTGGAGCGTATTGCTCAGTACACCGACTGTATCGCCGAGGTACGCGGTAAAGGCTTGATGCTGGGTATCGAGATCTGTAAGCCGGATGGCTCGAAGAACAAGTTCGGCGAACCGGAAGCGGATCCTGAGCTGACGATTGCTATCCAGCGAGCAGCGCTTGAGCGCGGCCTGATCATCGAAAAAGGCGGCCGCCAGGGCTCTGTACTGCGTTTCCTACCGCCGCTGATCATCTCTTACGAGCAGCTTGATTTTGCCATTGATGCACTGAGCAAGGCCATCATTGCCACAGCAGGTCCTGCCAAGGTGAAGGAGCCCGTGATTGCTGAAGCTGCAGATTGGCGCAACCACTTCATCCACACAGGCAAAGGCGGTGCGGATACTTTTGAAGCGGCACTGAACCAGACCACGCAAGTGCTTAAGAATGTATTCGAAAATACCGAAACACCATACTCGGGCATGGATCCACAGCAGCTGAAAACCATGATCAACAACATTGATCTTGATAACCAGCAAATGCCTTTGGACTTGGTGATTGAGCAAACTGGCGAGCTGATTGCCAAGAACTCCATCATGGTACAGCACCCACACTGTATTGCTCACCTGCACACGCCACCATTGCTGCCGGCAGTAGCGGCTGAAGCCTTCATTGCTGCCCTGAACCAGTCGATGGACTCTTGGGATCAGGCAAGTGCGGCAACCTTTGTTGAGCAGAGAGTGGTGGACTGGTTGTGTGAACTTTACCAGTTAGGCGCTCAAGCTGACGGCGTATTCACCAGTGGCGGTACCCAGTCCAACCTGATGGGCTTGCTGCTGGCACGCGATTGGGCGGCAGATACGATTTCTGGCCACAATATCCAGAAGCAAGGTCTACCAGATTACGCAAGCAAAATGCGCATTCTGTGTTCGGAGAAATCTCACTTTACGGTGCAGAAGTCAGCCTCTTTGATGGGACTGGGTGAAAATGCCGTGGTGACAGTGGATACCAACCCAGACGGTACCATCAAGCTGGCATCTTTGGTCAATGCTATTGAAACCCTGAAGAACGACGGTTTGCTGCCGTTTGCTATGGTGGGTACGGCTGGTACGACTGACCACGGTGCAATTGACGATCTGACCGGTATGGCCGATGTTGCCCAGCAGCACAACCTGTGGTTGCACGTCGATGGCGCTTACGGTGGCGCTTTGATTTTGAGCCGTCACAAGACTCGCCTGCACGGTATCGAGAAGGCCGACTCAGTGAGTGTCGACTTCCACAAACTGTTCTATCAGCCAATCAGCTGTGGTGCGGTGCTGATCAAAGACAAAGAGAACTTCAAGTATCTGCTTCACCATGCAGATTACCTGAACCGTGAAGATGATTTGTTGCCAAACTTGGTCGACAAGTCAATCGCGACCACCAAACGCTTCGACGCTTTGAAAGTGTTGATGACCATGCAGTGTGTTGGCCCTCAGTCACTAGGTGCGATGTACGATCACCTTCTGAACCAGACCCAGCAGGTCGCAGACATGATTAACAAGTCGGCAGAGTTTGAACTGCTGGCGGATCCGGCTCTATCAACTGTGTTGTTCCGTTACATCGGCAACAACGAAGAGTCGGCATTAGATGGAATTAATAAACAACTACGCATTGATGCACTTGTTGAAGGCAAGGCAGTACTGGGTGAAACCGTGGTGGATGGCAAAGTGGCCCTCAAGTTCACGATTTTGAACCCATGTCTGACTCTGTCTGACTTTGAATCATTACTAACAGAAATCAACCAGGTTGCAGCTCTTGCCGAGCGCAAGCTAGGTTAATAAACAGGTACGGCACAGCACGTGAAATCGCTGTGCCGGAACACTCATTAATTAGATGGAATAAATAGAAATGGCAATTCTACAGATTGGTGCTGGTGGTGTTGGCTGGGTAGTTGCACACAAAGCAGCTCAGAATAACGACGTTCTTGGTGATATCACGATTGCATCTCGCACAATTGGTAAGTGTGAGAAAATCATTGAGTCAATCAAGAAAAAGAACAACTTGAAAGACCCATCCAAGAAACTAGAAGCACGTGCGGTAAATGCCGACGACGTTGATGCGCTCGTAGCACTGATCAAAGAAGTTCAGCCTGATCTTGTGATCAACGCTGGTCCTCCATGGGTAAACATGACCATCATGGAAGCTTGTTACCAAGCGAAGGTCTCTTACCTAGATACGTCTGTAGCCGTAGACCTATGCTCTGAAGGCCAGCAAGTACCACAAGCATACGACTGGCAGTGGGGCTACCGCGAGAAATTCGCAGAAGCGGGCATCACAGGTATCCTAGGCGCTGGCTTCGATCCAGGCGTAGTTTCTGTATTTGCAGCATACGCTGTGAAGCACCTCTTCGATGAAATCGACACCATTGACGTGATGGACGTTAACGCCGGTGACCACGGTAAGAAGTTCGCAACCAACTTCGACCCAGAAACCAACATGCTGGAAATCCAGGGTGACTCTTTCTACTGGGAAAACGAAGAGTGGAAACAAGTACCGTGTCACTCACGTATGCTTGAGTTCGATTTCCCTCTAGTGGGCTCGCACAAAGTTTACTCAATGGCGCACGATGAAGTTCGTTCAATGCAAGAATTCATCCCAGCCAAGCGTATCGAGTTCTGGATGGGCTTCGGTGACAAGTACCTGAACTATTTCAACTGCATGCGTGATATCGGCCTACTTAGCCCAGATCCGCTAACACTGCACGATGGCACTGTTGTTCAGCCGCTACACGTTCTTAAAGCACTTCTACCAGACCCAACGTCTCTAGCTCCGGGCTACACAGGTAAAACCTGTATCGGTACTTGGGTACAGGGCAAAAAAGACGGCAAAGAGCGTAGCGTATTCATCTACAACAACGCCGACCACGAAGTTGCTTACGAAGACGTAGAGCACCAGGCGATCTCTTACACCACAGGTGTTCCAGCGATCACTGCCGCACTTCAGTTCTTCCGTGGCAAGTGGGCAGACAAAGGCGTGTTCAATATGGAGCAGCTAGACCCAGATCCGTTCCTAGAAACCATGCCTGAAATCGGTCTAGACTGGCATGTTCAGGAATTGGAAGTCGGTCAGCCTGACATCAAGATTTTGAAATAATTCTGGTTATTTGAGGCAGTAGCGGTGTCAATCGTGCTCATTTACGTTCGTAAACTCCGCGCGATTTCCTTGCTCTTGTCTCAAATCCCTACGAATTATCATCAAAATATACAAATTGGCGGTTAATGATTACTGCCTAATTTAGAAAGTAATATCAGAAGGGAGCAGCGATTGCTCCCTTCTTAGTACGATTGATTGGGTTTGGATACATAGATTGGTTGTTGCTTGGGATATTTATTTGCTTTGTCCTGTCTGAACGCAGTGAGTTACTAAGCAGAGAAATATCTCAAGCAACTATCAGGCAGACAAACCTGAACGCGGAACAGAACAATGACATTTAAGAAAGAAGAATTGAAAACACCTTACTTCATGATCAATGAAGATAAGCTGATTGCCAACTTGGAAAAAGCCAAGCTGCTCAAAGAGCTTTCAGGTGTAAAACTGGTATTGGCACTGAAGTGTTTTTCGACTTGGGGTGTGTTCGACATCATCAAGCCATACCTTGACGGCTCAACCAGCAGCGGTCCGTTTGAAGTGAAGCTGGGCTACGAAACCTTCGGCGGTGAAACCCATGCTTACAGCGTTGGTTACAGCGAAGATGACGTACGTGAAGTAGCAGACATCTGCGACAAGATGATCTTCAACTCGCAAAGCCAGCTAGCCGCTTACCGCCACATCGTAGAAGGCAAAGCATCAATTGGCCTACGCCTGAACCCTGGGGTGAGCTACGCAGGTCAAGATCTGGCAAACCCAGCTCGTCAATTTTCCCGTTTGGGCGTTCAGGCTGATCACATCAAGCCGGAAGTGTTCGAAAACCTTGATGGCGTCATGTTCCACATGAACTGTGAGAACAAAGATGTTGATGCTTTCATCGGCCTGCTTGACGCTATCTCAGAGCAGTTCGGCAGTCACCTCGACAAGCTAGACTGGGTCAGTCTTGGCGGCGGCGTATTCTTCACATGGCCGGGCTATGACATCGAGAAACTGGCGCAAGCCCTGAAAGCTTTCTCCGAGAAACACGGTGTTCAGCTCTACCTTGAGCCGGGTGAAGCGATTATCACCAAAACGACAGACCTTGTGGTTACCGTTGTTGATATCGTGGAAAACGTTAAGAAGACCGCGATTGTCGATTCAGCGACAGAAGCCCACCGCCTAGATACGCTAATCTATGATGAGCCAGCTTCAGTACTTGAAGCATCAGAAAATGGTGAGCACGAGTACGTGATTGGTTCTTGCTCATGCCTAGCTGGCGATCAGTTCTGTGTCGCTAACTTTGAACAGCCACTAGAAATTGGCCAGAAGCTTCACATCATGGATAGCGCGGGCTACACCATGGTGAAACTAAACTGGTTCAACGGTTTGAAGATGCCATCCATCTACTGCGAGCGCAGCAGTGGCGATATCCAGATGCTGAACGAGTTTGGCTACGATGACTTCAAGCGCTCGTTGTCGCAGTGGTCGGTGCGTTAATTAGGTTTGATTCATTGAAAAAGTTAAAGGCCGCGTTTGCGGCCTTTTTTGATGGCATCGCTGCAATGTTCTGCTAACAGCTCTCTCACTACTTCCCCCACATGGCTAACAAAATATCAACGCTCGAATATATACATCCTCTGGAATGAAAGATTTCTTCTAGATATCTATGAGTAGTCAATACGTGAAGGAATTTTGCAATAGGTAACTTATGAACTCAGTGCCGATTTTTATTGATAGATATAATCTTCATGAAATTGCTGTGACAATGAATTGCCGCTGATAAGTCATATATTTTAAAACAAGCATTTTTTAAAATTAAAATTGGTATTATTACCTGAAATTACTGTAATTCCATACATTAATAACCAACTTTAAGATTGAGCGTCAATTTAATGACGTCATTATTTAATTAAGTTATTGATCTTGAAATGTTTTTATACTTTATTATAATATTTGAAATAAATTGTAACATGTGGGGATTTAATTCCTTCGGCGGTAGCATGAGTTTTCGTTAATGTGTTAACTATCAATGATTCGGGCTGATTAACATAAGAGCTTCGATTTGGCTCTAACATAGGAAAGGCCCTGCATTTCTTTCTACTATACAAAGGGTAAAAATTCCTATTGAGAATATAGTTTTGGGCTTAGCGCTAGTATCAATAAATGCAATGGCCGATCCGTGGTCCGATCATTCAGAGATTTTAATGGTTTAGCCGCATAGTGGTGGGCTATCATTCCTTTCAAGTTATGCAAATACTGATTTAAGCAGTTGCGATGAAGGTAAACGTTTCTCTATATCCATAACTCATGCTAATTATGATGTATTAGCATGTAGCTTATTGGCCACTTTTTGCTGCCGAGACAAAAATTAAATTTAATATAGATAGTGATCAAGATAAAAGTTGTAGCCCAACAATCAATAGATTTTATGTATTCAAGTAATTTTAGCAATCATAAACTTAGTAGCTGATAAAAAGTTATCTGTATAATTCTGGAATATATAACAAAGTAAATAACCTCTAGCTTTCAAAAATTAGAGGGAAATAGTTTATTATAGTAATAATTTACCATAAATTTTAAAGGATAATATAATGTTGAATAGAATTTTCATTGCTATGATATTTTCAGGCTTGTTATCAAGCAACGTACTCGCCTTAGACTGCTCAGCCAATGTGCTATCTGTGCGAGTGATTAAGACTGGTACACTGGAGCTTAAAATGGATGGGCCGGTTGAGAACAACTACATTAACATATGTAGTGTAGCCATAGTCTATAACGATGTTAGCCCTGAAGTCTGTAAAAGCTGGCTTTCAATAGCATTAACGGCAAAAGCAAGTGGAAAGCATGTTAAATTATGGGATGTTCAGGGTGGGACTTGTGCAACAAATGGTTCGGTTGTACTAAATAAGGTCAGTGTCGCTCAGTAAAATTACGTAATATTCTTTATCCGAATAACTAGTTAAAATATATTGAAGTAATGAGAAAGAATATTTTCTTTCCGTGGTGCAAACACATACATTAATAATGTCAACATATAACAAGATAATGACTTCTATATTTATGTTACAGATTGTATGTGTAATTAACTAAACAATAAATATATTGGTTATATATAGAAATGCCACGCCCAATAATACTAACAATTCAAATTTTATGCGGTTAATTCAAATGATGAATGGGTTGTTAAATTAGTCGACATAAAAATAATGTAAAATTAATGAATATGTTTTTATTACCCAAATACAACAATTTTACTTTTAAGGAACTCACTAATGAGAATCATTAAATTATTAGCTCTTTTTTTTCTATCTTTTTATTCAATTCAGCATGCAAATGCTGAAAATTTTTCAAGTTATAGAAATGTAGGGGAAATAAAAGTAGATCAAGCCAATTTAATAAGGATTAAAGCTGGAGTTGGGGAGAAATGGATAGATAACCAGCAATGTAATGGTTCAAATGAAACCTCGCAAGTCTATTTGGACTTATCCAATGAAGCAGGTAAAGCCATGTATTCTTTAATTCTAAGCGCTAAAATGGCAAATCAGCCCATTGCTTTTTGGTTCGATGGTTGTAAAAAACTGTGGGATATTAATACCCCAATTGTTGTATCTGCTTATATTAGCTAATTAAACTTTGGTAACCCCCCAGATATGCACAGAACCTTGGGGATTACTTGAATTCTTTGAGGGTTTTATCAAATAAATCTCCGGTTTTTTCGGTGACCACTTACTTTTGATAAAAATTTTCAGTTTAGATTGCCTTTCTAAATTGAAACTTTTTCTGTACCCATAAAAGTGCTATTCAGTGTTTTATTTCAACTATTAAAATAACGAGTAATGATATAATAATATGAAGAAGATGATAATAGTTTATTATATTTTGGCTGCGGTGTTGGTTATCTCAGGAGTGAATTATTTCCTTTGGTATATAGACAAGGAAGATGCTGAGATTAAATTAATTGATGAAAATTCACCACAAGACGAATTGTTCTTTGAAGATAATACAGTTGATAAGTTGAACTCCCAAGTTAGCGTAAAAAAGCTTAGAGAGCTGGTTTTAAAAAGCGATTCTGAAATATCTGAGAACATCAACATTAATGATGACCTGAGTAATTATAGTCTAGATAAAATCGAGCAAGATATCCTTTCACTAGAACAGCGCCTGGATAAGGAATTCTAATGCGTATATTTCTTACTGTCCTCTTAATCGCAACAAGCCAATTTACTAGTGCTAGTACGGTTGGCACATTACCTGGTGAACTGGTTGTTGACTCTGGGGTTGCAATGTATCAGATCCCTCTTCAACTGCCAGAAGGTCGCGGGGGGAATACTCCTCAAATCTCTATTACCTACAACAGCCAAGGTGCCCACCATAGCGTGTTAGGCCCTGGTTTCTCGATCTCTGGCTTGAGCGTTATTACTCGCTGTGGTTCAACAGTTGCGACTGATGGCTTTAGGCGTTCACCAAGTTATTCTTATGAAGACAACTTTTGTTTAGATGGGGAGCGACTTATTGCCACCTCCGGTCAAATAGGAAAAAGTGGTTCTGCTTATAAGACTGAACTCGAACAATACAGCAGAATTACCCTAAATGGAGATAGTCTAAATGGTAGTAGTCAATTTACTGTAAAAACTAAATCTGGTGATGTACTGACTTATTCAGGTAATGCAGAGAACTCAGCTTGGATGTTAAGTACCTCTACAGATACGACAGGGAAGAATCCGGTTAAATATCTCTATGATGAAAAAAATCTCATCGTTGAAATAGATTATGATATTTACAAAATAGATTTTAATTATGAAGATCACGGTTATTTAAATATTAATGGTACTGAGTTTAAAATCAATGGTAAAATTATTAGGCAGTATAAAAAGCTGAGTAACATTCAAGTTGAAGTAAATGGAAAAGTAAAAAATACCTATGATTTTAACTATTATGATGGTGACTTTAACGCTAATACCCCAATTAAGATTAAATCGATACAGTACTGTGATGCGGACTCTAACTGTTTACCAGAGACAACGTTTCACTGGGTAAATAAAGCAACTACAGAATTTGATAAAACCACAAAGAAGCAAACGTCATGGGGAGTTACATCAGGCTTTCCTTGGAGCCATTCTGATTATACTCCACTGAACTATTGGGTTGATGTTGATGGAGACAGAAAGCTTGATCTCTGTAAGATCAAGACAAGTGGTAGCCCGTACGAAAATACATATAATACCCATATTGAGTGTGATTTAGGTAATGGGCAAGCATTTAACCACCCGTACACAGCGTGGGGCAAGAAAAAGCAAAACTGGTGGCTGGATATCGATAGTGATGGCAAATCTGAATATTGCTTCATCGATGGCAGCAATCTGAAATGTTCCAGATTCTCTACCACTGGTGTGTCTACATCGTCTATTGCTATGCCTGGAGGGTGGGGGAGTGATAGCGATCGCCGCTGGTGGATGGACGTTAATGGTGATAGCCGGGTGGATTTCTGCCGAAGAGATGGCAGCCTGCTGGTGTGCAGTATCAATAAAGACGGGAAGTCTTTTAGTAATAAGCAGTTTTCTATTTCAGATTGGGGTGACTTAAACAAGTCATGGTGGGTTGATCTTGATGGAAATGGATTCCAAGATTATTGCAGAGGCATTGCTAATTCAGGTGTCGGTGGTACCCTTCGTTGCGACATGTTCAATGGTGCCAAAATTCAAGCCAGCAAGGATTTCAATGTTGATGATTGGGGATATGAAGACAGACGCTGGTGGGTTGATATTAACGGCGATGGCGCCAGTGATTACTGTCGGGCAGTAGGTGACAGCTCTGGGCCAAACAGCAGGCTGCGTTGTTCGTTGGGCTCTGTCGGAAAGGTCTCAGATCTTAAATATGATTTTGAAATCGCCAATATAGACTGGGGCTATAGTGATAGAAGGTGGTGGCTAGATCTTAACCGTGATGGTAAACAAGATTATTGCCGAGCTGTTGGAAGCGGCTCAAATATATTCATGCGTTGTTCCACAATGGATGGCCAAACATCGATTCGTGACTATAGCGTCCAAATTGATGATTGGGGTTACAGTACAAAGCGCTGGTGGCTTGATACAAATAATGATGGCAATATTGAGTACTGTCGTCATACGGGTAAAAAAAGCGGCACGGGCAGTTATTTGAACTGCAGTCAAAATTCAGAGTTTACCCCCCAGAACGTTTCGCTTTCAAGCGTGATCAACGGCCTTGGACATAAGTCCTACGTTCAATTTAAAACATTGAATGATCCGTCTGTGTATACTCCCGCTTTTGCAGAAAACTATGTGTCTGGTATTCCTTTCGGTCATGGAATAGTCAAAAAATCAATTATCCCTTCGAAACCATTTCCTTATATGGATGCAAAAGGGCCAATGTATGTGGTTAGCAAGCTGGCAACAGAAAACGGGAGTGATGCTTCAACATTAAATAGCTATGAGTTTATCTATGGGAAAGCGCTGTTCCATGCTCAAGGGCGGGGCTTTTCAGGCTTTAGCTGGATTGAACAAAAGGAGTCTATCGGTTCGAATCTAGTGAGAACCAGAAATACGGTAAATAACATGTATTATCCACTTTCTGGTACGGTAAAAGAGACATATGAATATTTGGGCGATGAGTCATTACTGAATAAAGCAAGTTATAGCTACGATTCGGAAAAAACACCCATGACAACACAATATACTCAGGTTGCAACTGAGACAATTGTAGCGCTAATGTCAACAGTACCAACTAACGGTGAAGTTGAAGATTTAGAACTTTATAAAGTCAATGGTCAGGAGTATTTAAAGAAACCTGATACGTTTATACCGATAGCGGCTGACATCATGATTCCTGTTGTGATCCCTTCAAATGAGTATTATCGGGTAACACGTGGAAATTCAGTTTCATATAATAGTGATGGATATCCAGTCTATTATGGTGGAGTTCAGAGCTTATCCGCAACAGAAATAGCCCAAGTCCGTTCATTGATATCGGGGGAGACACCAGAGCATTTTAAAGTTGATAGCACGGCTGGCTATCAAACGCTAACCAAGTACAAGAATGTCATGTCGACAGCTGATATCTATCAGGTTGTCCAGTCCCAATCGGTTGAACAAAGTTTCACTGAAGAAGGCGTACTAGTTTCTTCGGTTACCACTGATAATACTGATGTTGACCAGTTTGGGAATGTCGGATTGGTTACGGTTTCGACAACGGCAACAAACCCGGTGACATCTGAGGCTGAAACGTTTACCAAGCAAACGAAGAGCTCATATACCAATGATACGTCCAAATGGCTCTTAGGCCGTTTAACTGCGTCTGAGGCGATGCACACCGATCCAGCAGGTAATACCGAAGTCCGTAAGGCAGCGTTTGAATACAATTCCTCAACAGGGCTTCTCGAGAAGGAAGTTTCAGCAGTAGGCACACCGCTAGAGCTAACAACGGTATATACCCGAAATTCAGAAGGAGAAATTATATCTTCAGAAACCAGTGGATTTGCTGGAACGGAAGGTGTTAAAAGCCGTGAATCATTGACAAGCAAGACTTTCAGTGGCGATACAGTAACTATTGAGACCTCTAATGCTCTAGGTCATAAATCTGTCGAAGAAGCTGAACGCTACAACAATACGACAACGCTTACTGATATTAATGGGTTGGTAGCAAAAAGCCATTTAGATGGGTTTGGCCGTGTCGTTAAGAAGGAAGCCTTGGTAGGGAAACCATCACAGATAGATACGACGGTTCAGTACCTACCTGCTAGCCGTCAGGAATGCAACCTCAAACCCAATAACCTTATTGTCTACTGCGTGGTAACCAAGGTTGAAGGCAGCGGGGAAACCATTCAGTTTTTTGACAAGATGAAACGTGAATGGCGTACAGCGACATTATCAGTAGGAGGTAAGCGTTGGATATTGACTGATACGTTCTACAACACCAAAAACCAGATCGTAAAAGTTAGCCGTCCATATTACCAAGGTGATACGCCACAGTATTCTGAAACAAAATATGATGCGTTAGGTCGGATCAGCTCGGTGTCTGAGCCTGGCCCGGCGGGTAAGGCTGATGTGTATGTTAGCTATGACTATTCACCGCTCAAGGTTACTGAAACCGATGCCCTGAACCGTGAGAAAACCACCTATATGAATGCAATGGGGTGGGTTATTCAGGTTGATCAATCTCGCTTGAGCACTATCAAAAATGAGTACACGCCTACGGGACAGCTGGCCAAGGTTACTAGCGAAGGTTCAGTCATAGCCAATACCTACGATAGCGCAGGTAATAAGCAGTCAACATCGGATCCGGATCTAGGCTTCTGGCAGTACAGCTATGATGCTTTTGGTAATTTGCTTACCCAGACCGACGCTAAAGGGCAAACCGTCAAGATGACTTACGATGCCCTTAACCGAATGACCAAGCGTGTCGATGAAAAGCTAGTGGTTGAAAATAGCAAGCCCAAAAGTCTTTTCACTCAGGCTAACTGGTATTACGACAAGCACAATGCCCGAATCTGGAAAGGTGCCCTGATGCGTGTCGAAAGTCCGGGTTACATGAAAAACTTGACGTATACCAATTTGGGTCAGTTGAATAAAGAGGAGGTCTTTACAACTGAACATACATTTAGCCGTGAGTTTAAATATGATAATTACGGGCGTATTGTTAAAGATATCCGCCCAAACAACTTCACGCTAGAGAATGAGTATGATGCGGTAACAGGTGCCTTGACCGCTGTATGGGGCCATCCGAGCCAGTTTAGCCTTCAGTTTAGTCCTGAAGAATACAACAAGGTAATTAAGCCTTTACTTACCGAAGCGCTTGAGAAAGCATCTGATTATGTCAATAAAGCCCGAGAGCTTGAGGGGCAGGCCATCACATATGGTCAACGTCGTGATGAGTATGAGTGGTTGCTGGATCAGGTTCAGAATATTGCTGGCGGAACGAGCGATATCAATCGTGATGTCAACCATAAAACCTTGACTGTGCACCGTCATCCTTCAGGAGAAGTCTATCTAGAAGTTCCTGATAACTTCATCTTGATCCATAACGATGTCAGTATTCCTTTGTTAACACCGCCTGCCTACCATTTGAAATTGCAAGGCAACCAGCTAAGTAAAGTAAGCCTAGAAGAGTGGGCAAGCATAGCTTCAAGTTTAACCGCGACGGGAGAAACTGCATTCTACGGTGACTACAACAATGACGGCACCTATGATTTGACCATGCTTGGCATTAGTAAAGTAATGCCTGAAATATATGATGATTTAGTTCGGACATATTTTGGACGCCTGAATCAGCTTGCTTCAGAAATTCAGCGATTGGAGTATGTGGAAGATCATACTCAGATGCAGGCAACTAACTATGCGGCCGCAGCTGCACAGCTTGTTACATTGGCTAAGCAAACCATGTTGATTGCATCGCGCTATGATGACTTGGGTGAGCAGAACCAGACTCAATATGATCAGTTAACTGAACTGACTGAGGAGCAGATCCAAAATAATCGTATCTATTACTGGAAGTTGAATAGCCTGGATGCAGAAGGGCGCATCGCCGCAGAAACTTACGGTAACGGTCTTATCAACCAATATGACTTCAATGAAGGAAACGGACAGCTTCAGAATATTGCCACTCATAAAGGTAAGCAAGCACTGCGTTTGCTGCATTACCGCTATGACGCAATGGATAATGTTAAGCTGCGAGAAGATATTGTTACGGGTATTTCCGAAAGTTATGACTATGACGAGCTGGATAGGCTCAAATCTAATCGTATTATCGACACTATTGGATTAAACAAAGATAATCCCCTGTTTAATAAAACAAATAATGTTAATTACCATACCAATGGCAATATTAAATATAAGTCAGATGTCGGTAATTATTCTTATCAAGATGCCAATCACATCCATGCGGTAACCAGGGCGGGTAATCGTACCTACAGCTATGATTTGAACGGCAATATGCAGCAAGGGGACGGTAAAACCTTTGAATGGAGTAGCTTTAACAAGCCGACCAAGATTACCAAGGGAAGTAACTGGGTAACCTTTAGTTATGATCCGAGTCGGGCAAGGTATCTGAAGACTAACCACAATGGTGACAAAACTTGGTATCTGGGCAAGGCTTATGAACGTATCGATCTGAGCAATGGCGATGTTGAGCATAAGCAGTTCATCAATGCAGGTGGCAAGCTGGTAGCTATTAATATTGACAAGAAATCAACTAGGGATGGCACTGAAGCATCAATAGACAGGCAGCTGCGTTACACCCACTCCGATGCGTTGGGTTCGGTTGATTTGGTGACTGATATCTGGGGCAATATCGTTGATCGCAAGAACTACGATGCTTGGGGTAAAGAGCGGAACTTTGTTTGGGATACGGGTGAAACTTTTACTCAGCAAGCCTTGATGACCAATCGTGGTTATACCGGCCACGAGCAGGTTGATGAAGTTGACCTCATCCACATGAATGGCCGGATGTATGACGCCACCATCGGCCGATTTATCAGTGCGGACAGCTTTATTCAGGCTCCGAGCAATAGCCAGTCCTACAACCGCTACAGCTATGTACTGAACAACCCGATGAAGTACACGGATCCGAGCGGACACTTCTTCAAGAAGCTGTTTAAGAAGATCAAGAAGTATTGGAGGACTATTGCAGCAATTGCTATTGCAGTTATTGCTCCATATGCCGCTGCATATATAGCTACCTCTGGAGCAGTTGCAGCTGGTGGCTGGGCTGCTGCAATAGGAACGTTAAGTGCTGGTCAATTAGCTCTTACTGGTTTCGTTGCTGGTGCGATAGGTGGTGCAATAACTGGACGATCGTTTAAATCGGCATTAATTGGAGGAATTGCTGGTGCTGCATTCGGAGCGATGCACTCTTGGGATCCTTCTGGGCTTGAGATGGCTGCCAAAGCTATTGCTCATGGTGCTGCCGGAGGCTTTAGTTCTGTAATGCAAGGCGGTCAATTTGGAGATGGATTTACTTCGGCCTTCGCAATGCAAAGTATCACGCTAGCGGGTGGTTTCAAAGCAATAGGTGCCGCCACAGCACAAACGCTACCCCAAAAGATATACAATGCAATAACAAGCGCAGTAATAGGTGGTACAGTTTCGGCGTTATCAGGTGGAAAGTTCCAGAATGGGGCTGTGAGTGGTGCATTCTCAAGGTTATTGAATGATACATTAGCTTCATTTGCTAACTCTTATAAATCTGCTCATCAGCTCGAGAAAGCGAAATTATCAATTGCTAAAGCTGAAGCTTATGCGCAAGCAAAAACCATCCAACCAATTGTAGATGATCCACTCGGCGTAGCTGTAGACACAGGGGGGATCATAGTTGGCACTGTGGACTGTTTAGCAGTAACTAAGATTGGTTGTGTTGGTGCAGTTATATCAGCTACATCTTTGAAGAGCCGTTGGACTGGACAGAATGATATAGCAAAAGGGGTTGAAAACGTAGCAAGCTTGTTTACAAGTAATGAAAATGCAGTTTCAATAGGAAAAAATAGTGTAATATATATGTCAATAGGGACTTCTGCTCCTGGGGCATTTAAAACTTTTTATTACCTAGGAGGTACTAATTTCAAGCAGGCTTTCTCAATTGGTAATTTAACTGACACTGCTGGCTACTCTATAACGATAAGAGACACATATAGAAATGAGAATAACGAATAATATAGCGAATGTTTTTCTAACAATCATAGTAATTTTGTTAGTTATCTCTCAGTTCGATTTAAAAAAAGTCAAGGGTATAGAAGTACCGGTTATAATATCAAGTTACAAATGCATACCAGAGTCACGACTTGGCTATAGCTTTGAGATTAATTGGTATAAAGTAAATGAACCATCAGTAAGCTATAGCTCAAATATTAAACCTGATGTTGCGCAATGCTACAGTAATTTTGACGATAGGATAAAGGAAGGGAAAAAGGTTATATTGATAGTTGATGAAGAAGAAAATACGTGGGTTGAAGCGATTCGTGATAATGAAGTAACAATTTACACTAGAAAGTAAAAGTTAAAATATTGACAATGTTTTTCTAGTTAAATGACATTAGAAAATTATTTTATATATTTCGATTATTTCTTGCTTCTTTTAATTGTATAATTTTTATCGAACTTTTTATTTTGTGTGTTAGTTAATAATCTGACACGAGAAAAGCAATTTTATAAATATAGGGATAAATGGTTAATTGTGCATGTGATTTTTTATCTTTTACCAAATGTTAAGACTTCACGCGATCCATATTGTTTAGCCAATGTGCTACCGGTACGAGTGATTAAAAGTCGCACATCAGAGCTAAAATGGATGGGCCAGTAGAGAAAAACTATATCAATATTTGTAGTATTACACAATAAAACTGGCTATTGTACCTGTCAGACTATATATAAAAATGTAAAGAGGGATAAATGAAAAAGTATGCTTACCTAGCAGCATTGATGTTCACAACCTCAGTATCAGCGATAAATACTGAAGGTTATGTGACAATAAAAGAAGTGAAATCTTGGGATACAACGATTGATGTATATTTATCTGATGGTCAGGATCATAAGTGCTCAGATACGAATTACAAAACTCGGTTTGTTGCGGACTCAGTGAAAAGTCACCATGTTTCTTTTTTACTAACTGCGTTTAGTGCCGGGAAATCAGTTTCTTTGGCATATAACTGTGATGAAAATGGTTATCCAAAAATCGCAGGTATTCGAATGCGATAAGAATTATTGAGCAATGAAATCTTAGAGCTATTGTTGCCTTAATGGATTTTTTGATAGTTGTAATTATAAACGATGTGGTGAAGCTTATGAAATTTAAGATTATGAAATATATTTTGTTACTTAGCCTATTTTTATCTCTTCCTGTAAACGCACAGATTGTTTCAACGAAAATTGGCCAAATTGATAAAATGTTTGCATATGATGATTATGGTGCAGTCGCAGGTCGAAATGGTTCTGATATAGTTGTTTGGACTGTGACAGGCTTAGCTGCTTGCGAACATGGCGTATGGTTAACACCTGCAGCTCCCGGTTATAGCACTATTACATCATTCTTGCTAACAGCTTATACAACCAAGCAAAAAGTAAGGTTTCAAGTTTATAATGATATAATTTGGAAAGGCTCTACAAAATTTAATTTTTGTCAAATTGATTCTATCAGTTTTGAATGATCTTCATTGCTCATTATTAGCCTGATTTACTATTGGGTTAATAGCCTTTTTACGATTGTTGATGTAATACAACATATTGTGTCTTTAGGTATTACATTAATTAAACTATCTTCGCCCAGGTTGATATTGCAATGAGTTATATGTAGTGATGTGATTTTTATCATAAATTCGTGTTTTAACTAAATCTTGGAGCTGTAACTTTGTTGAGTGAATAAAACATGCTTCACTTACTATTGTTGCTTATAGAAATATTGGGAATGATTAAATATCAATTTAATGTTATTTATTTTATCAAGGCATGAAAATAATTTCTATAAAGTGAGCGGGATTCTATTATTGCAAAGCGTAATGCTTTTCCTTAAAGAGAATAGTTACTTTTTTTAAATTGAAAACATAGTAAGTTTAAATTAAGTCGAATTATTAAGGATGGATAGTGATGTTTATAAAGTTTCTGGCTACGGTTTTTCTACTATTTACAGCGGCTAATTCAAGCGCGCTCGTACGGATTGAGATAAAGCAAAAATTCAGCGTATTCAAGTTGAAGGCGAGGCCATTTTATACCAACAGGTTGATGCATCATTGCGAAGGTTAGGTCGCTTGAATGTCAATGATGGTACAAAAGAGCATTATTCTGCGTTATTAGCCGCACGAGCTTCAGGAAGGGAAGTAATGATTGCATACCCTCATAACAATCATGACTACTCCATTACTGACTTTAAAACCGATGCACACATACTTAGGATTTATGATTAGTACATTGTCATTCAAAATAACTAATGGTTTGTAATAGTTAAAGTATTGAGCTTTTTTAATGTTTTTCTTAGGAAGTGAAAACGTACTTTTGATATATTTATCATATGGAGAATGATTTTTGGGTGTGATTGTAGCGTTGGTATGATCTTTAAATTAATTTTGAAGTTTTTATTTTTATCTACATGTAGTGCAAGTTAATTTGAGAAAGTAGATCGTATTGGTTATTTTCCAACAGTAAATTATTACATTAATAACAGGTTATTATGATTTTAATCATAACTATAAAGAAAGGATATTTATGAGGTTATTAAACATCGTCTTGATTAATGCTATATTTTTTAGTGTGGATGTAGTATCTGGCTCATACTCTGGAAATATTACAAAAATACAATCAGAGGCAATTGGTGATGCATACAATACATTGTATATAAATGTAGATATATCAGACTCTCCTTGCAGTGATACAAATATTAAGGATCGTTTTACTATCGTAAACACAGTTCAACACAGTACGGAATTAGCGGCGCTTATGGCGAGTAAAAGAGTGACCATTCAGTCGAATGGTGTGTGCAGGAATGATATTGAAGAACTAAATTTCATTATGATTCGTGCCATTGAGTAGATCGAATTGTTCGTATACTAAAAAAGTTAACTTAATATATTAATAAAGATAAAGGTTGTATTAAAATGCGTTACTGCTTTATATTATTACTAATTTTTTCATTCAAAGCGACTGCTGACAATGAAAACTACACGGTTAAAAGAGTTGGTGCACATGCCCAACATGGTTGGATATATATTGAAGTAGATAGACTCCCCAAAAATTATGAATGTGGTGGGGATATAAAAGAGTTTGTATGGGAGATACATAACCCAGTTGCAAATAATATTATGTCGATAGCTCTTTCAGCGTTAGTATCAAATAAGACCTTAAGAATAAGGCATGACACAGGTGACTGCGTAGAGAATTATCCATCTGGATCTTGGGCTGCAATTTTACAATAGATGTGATTGAATAAGTAGATTTTTTGTCATGAAGCGTAGTGCGAAAGATGTTAATTATACTGTATAAGTGAAGGTGATGATTTTTGAGGTGATAGATGAAAGGAATAAAAGTATTTATCTTACTAATGTTATTGATTAGTACAAATTCAGCTAGTGCTGGTTCATGTGGTAAAGGGAAAATTAAATCTATACTGGAAGGCGGGTGGAACGATAATGATTATCGTATTGTGATCGACTATTCAGAAGGAGAAAGTGAACATAGCGGTACGGAGCAAAGTAGTTATATAGTCTTCAGAAGTTCTCTTGATCCATCCAGATTAACTGGTATCAAGTCTATCGTTTTAGCTGCGTTTACAACAGGGCAGATAGTTAATACATTCTCACATTATGACGATTGTAGTAATGCAACCCAAGTCTCTGTTTGGAAGTAAACTGTTTATTCTTGATTAAGAATGATACTATTAACACCTAAATTGCCCACAATTAAAATTATCTAGTTCTACTTCACTTTAGCTTCGAAAAACCTATCCTCTCTCAGGGGATAAGGATTAAGTTCAAGAAAGAGAAGAAAATAATAAGTTGTCTGTGCGACATTAATGGCGGCACTAGCTAGTGGTAAAAAGGTTAATTTTGTTATCAATGATAATGACACAGAGTGTGTTGGCCAGCACATACACCTTTTAGCTGACTAGCTGTTGAAATTTATAAAATCGTTTTATTAAAAAGGATAAAGTATGTTTAACAAGACCATGTTTTCTATGTTATTACTGGCCTCAGTGAGTGCCACAGCTCAAATGATTGATAATGATGGTTACTACAAGGTAGAGCATGTCTATTCATGGTCAAATGGAGAGGCTCACATATGGTTGGAAAGCAACGGAGGTGAGCATCAATGCAGCGATAAAACGTATCCAACTCGATATTTAATGTCGAGAAACACTGCTTTAGAATTTGATCACAAATTTTCAATTTTCCTTGCTGCAAAAACATCTGGGCAACCCGTAAAATTGCGCTATGAATGTGACAGTTCGAATATTCCTTTTGTTAAAGCCGTAAGGTTTTAAAGTTTTGTATTGACGTAACTTTTCTATGGCGATATATATGGAATTTACTATTAACAAATAATGCGCATTATAGACTGACGTGAAAGTTATATTCATCTTTTTTATAGTGATGATAATATAAATTCGATTATATTACCAAAGATAAAAATTGCTTAATTGAAGGGCTTATAATGAAAATAATTATTGCTTTATTTACCTTATTTTCCTCCTCAGTACTTGCCTGGTACAATGGAGGCGTAAAAACAACTATTACTGATGTCACTGTGCTGCAAAATGGTGCTTTTTATATTTAGGCCGAGCATGATTTATGTGAGGGTGGGGAAGTGAATAAAGTGGGATATGTCTATTTGAACTCCAATCCAAATAACATCCATCAAACAGAGAATGGTGTGTCAATGTTATTGTCAACAGCATTAACTGCCCAGACAACCCAGCAACCTGTTGTTATTTACGCAGACAACTCTAATGACCAGTGGGGATGCAATATGGGAGCGATTAAAATAACAAGATAACTAGTCTCCAAATTCAAGCTATCTGGCTTAAAATTTGAAAAGGAATTAAAAATGAAAAACCTACTAATAACTGCCATGTTGTTTTTTATGACACCATATGTATTTGGAGCCTGCAATTCCAACTCTTGTTATGGAACCATAGATAGAATTTATTTGACTCACCTTTCAACCGGTGAGATTTGGATCAGGCCAAGTGATTCCCCTTCAGAAGTATTAAATTGTAATCTTAGGGAAGGGGTTTATATGACCTTAAAGCAAAATCATATGCTGTTTGACGAGATATATTCGGCTGCGTTAGCTGCATTGGCAAGCCAAAAAGAGGTAAATCTGAGGATCGCTGAAAATAGCGATGATTGTGAATTAGTCTATTTAATGATTGACAGCTAGAAAACAGGCGCACCAAAGTCTATTGAGAAGATGTTTCGCCTAAAATCCCACCGAGTTGGTCGCCTTTGCTGGTAAAACGACCAGTTGACAATGTTTCCCTAAATTTCTTGTTGACTCGATTAGCTCAATCCGTAGAATGCACCCCATACCGCAACGGGGAACACCTCGTAGGTATTGAAGGCGCGTTGGCAGAGTGGCTATGCAGCGGATTGCAAATCCGTGGACCTCGGTTCGACTCCGGGACGCGCCTCCATTTGCGACACTAGCTCAGTTGGTAGAGCGCAACCTTGCCAAGGTTGAGGTCACGAGTTCGAACCTCGTGTGTCGCTCCAAATATAGAAAAGCCCCAGCAGAAATGCTGGGGCTTTTTCGTTGCGACTTAGCTGTTAAACTTACTCAGCGAGCATGTGGAATTTTGTTATTTTCGGGGCAGTTTCGACACCATGCCCTGGTGAAATCATAGTGCAACCTGAAACTTGAACAATGGCTTGCTTTCCAGATACTAAAGCACTCAATGCAACCGAAATCATTGTCTTACTTCCAGCATCTGTTTCAACGATTATCCCCCTATCTTTAAGCGTACAACCTTGATCCGGTATAGTGCTAGAACCATACAACGCATGCGCGCCACTGTATCTGGATTCTATCGATTTAACTTTCATCGGGGAAGAATTCTCGGCCGCATTCACTGCGAAAGCTGTGATTAAAGCGCACGACCATAATAAATTATAAAATTTCATCTGCTTTATCCATTATTTGCTAGTAACAGCTATTACGATAGAGCTTAAAAAATATAGTAGCAATCGATTATTTTATATTTTATTTATCACTTGGGGTCTATCAACTAATAACAAACGAGGATTAATAATAAATGATCTTTACCTAAACAATTAAAGCAAGGTTTTCTTAAGAAATACTTTTCTAAACAGGCTTTGTTGTTGGGTACAGATTACTACCTTTGGTTAATACATCGAGAGCGCTGACGGCACCCAATTCGTTTGTTAAACCGGCCAGTGGACTATTATGCTGGGCACTAGAAAACAAATATAGGTAACTCATTAATTAAGTCGGTTAGTAATAATCAATTTGTTATACTTATTCGAGTAGATTTAATATCAACCACTTAGTTTGGAAATTAACAAACTAACTTTGGTGTAAGCAGGGAGCAGATATGAAACTCAATTGTGATATGGGCGAGAGCTTTGGCAGCTGGACGATGGGGAAGGATGCCGACGTCATGCCATATATCGACATGGCCAATATTGCCTGTGGATTCCACGCCTCAGACCCTGATCATATGGCCAAGACCATACAATTGGCGGTGGAAGATAACGTCGAGATTGGTGCCCACCCAGGCTACGACGACAAGAGTGGGTTTGGGCGCCGTTCTATCCCCCATAGTGCCGAGGCCATTACCCGATTGGTCGCCTATCAAATTGGTGCGCTCGATGCGCTATGCCAGTTATACGGCGGTGTTGTTAGCTATGTTAAACCGCACGGTGCCCTTTACAACGACATGATGGCACAGCCGTGGATCTTCGAAGCGATTCTCAGTGCCGTTGCTGATTTAAACCCATACCGCTCCACGGCGCTGAAACTGATGATCTTAGCGCGGCGCGATAATCAGCAATATATCAAGTTAGCGGAACAGCGTAACGTAGAGTTGCTGTTCGAAGGTTTTGCCGACAGGGCTTACGATAGCAAAGGCTTACTGGTACCCAGGTCGCAAGCCGGTTCGGTTTACCATGACAGCCAAAGGATTCGTCAGCAGGTTGCTGAGCTAGCCAACGGAAAAATAACCACCATCGACGGTAAGACGCTTGTGCTTGATGTCGACACGGTTTGCGTGCATGGCGACAATGACGAGTCGATAGCGGTGGTCCGGCAGCTTGCAGAGGATCTGGCCAATGTTCAAGGTTGAAGCCGTCTCTGAGTGCAATGCGATAGTGTATTTTGGTGATCACATTGATCTTTCGCTTACTCCAAAGATCAGCCAGTTTGTCGCTTATCTGCAATCTTTATCGCATCCCGCTTTGATCGAGGTGATCCCTTCTTATACCTCGGTGTTGATCCAGTACCGCCCCGATATGATGAGCTACGAGCAGCTTGCTGGTGTGCTGGCCTCTTATTCTGCACATATAGAACAAGCCAGTGACATTACCGAGCACGCATTGGAGTACAAGGATTATCAGCCAAAGCTAATCTCTCTGCCTGTATATTACGGAAACGAGGTTGGCCCTGATTTAGCCTCGATGGCGCACGCTAAAGGGATGAGTGTTGAAGAGGTTATCCAACGCCATAGCCAACAGGTTTACACGGTTTGTGCCATCGGCTTTGCGCCGGGTTTTGCCTTTCTTGCATCGGTTGATGAGTCCATCGCGACCCCTCGCCATAGCGAGCCACGTAAGTGGGTCCCAGCTGGCAGTGTAGGCATCGCCAATCAGCAAACGGCGGTATACCCAAATGATTCTCCGGGTGGGTGGCAGATTATCGGCAACTGCCCGCAGATTTTATTTCAGCCTGACCAATCACCCATGACGCCTTTTCAAGTTGGCGATAAGGTGCAATTTTCACCAATACCCAAGGACGAGTTCATCGCTCAAGGAGGACAGTTATGCCCACAATGGAAGTGATCCGGCCGGGTATGCTTACTTTGATCCAAGACACCGGGCGCTATGGTGCGGGGGCGCAGGGTTTAAGCCAGGGTGGCGCAGTTGATCTGCATGCGTTTTGCTGGGCTAATTATCTGCTAGCCAATGATGCCAATAGTGCGATGTTGGAAATTACGCTTGGTCAAGCTGAATTCCATGTCCTGCAAGACTGCCACATCGCGGTGACAGGCGCGGACATGCAACCGCAGCTAGATGGTGTCCCTTTACCTATGTGGCAAAGCATTGAGGTAAGAAAAGGACAGCGGATCGTGTTCGGTTTTGCTCGCTCAGGGCTTAGGGCCTATTTGGCTGTTCAGGGCGGGTTTAAGGTTCCTATTATTCTTGGTAGTGCTTCCTGTGTACCGCGAAACCAATTGGGTGGCTTGCACCAAGGAACAGGTCTTGAAAAAGGGGATACCTTATCGGCAAGGCAGGTATCAGTGAGTGCCTTGCAACAGCAAGATAGGCTGTCGGTTAGCCGCCAAGCGTCTGCGCGATTTATTCCCGACTACAATCAGCCCATCCAGTTGCGGGTGATAGAGTCCTACCAGCAGGCAAGCTTTTCAGATAGTAACAAGCAGCGCTTTTATTCGGGGCACTATACTGTTAGTCAGGAAACAGATCGTATGGGCTGCAAGCTGGCAGGAGAGCCAATTCATGCGAAGGTTGAAGGGATTGTGTCGGAAGGGATAGCACTTGGGGCGATTCAAATTCCTCCCAATGGTCAACCCATTGTCTTGCTCAATGACAGACAAACACTTGGTGGATACCCCAAATTAGGCTGTGTGGCCCGGATTGATTTACCTAGACTGGCGCAGGCAAGACCGGGTACCGAAGTCATGTTTAAACGTGCTACATTGGCAGAAGTCATTGAGCAATGGCAGCAGTTTTCGCGTTTTTTTGGTTTATCGCTTTGAGTGAGCGTTCGAGAGGTAAATGCAGTTTTATGTATATTTTTGGTTATGGCAGTTTGATTAACCACGCATCACGTTTGCTAACCGGCCAGGCAAAAGAAGCCCAGCCAGCCACCGTCCATGGGTTGCAACGCCATTGGGGCAAGGTCGATGGCTCTTACCGTATTTCCCCCTTGGTCGCAGCACTGGGTGATGGCCACTGTAATGGTGTGCTTGTCAAAGTGGATGAAAAAGTATTGCAGCAGTTTGATCATCGCGAAAGAGGTTACCGTCGCATAGAGCTTGATCCTGCTCAGGTTAAATCTCAGCAACCTTTAAGCGGGGATTTGCCGGTTTGGGTTTACACCAAAGAGGATCATGAACCTCCTTGTCCTCTCCAGCCGATCATGCAGACCTATGTCGATACGGTATTAGCAGGCTGCCTGTCAATATCGAGTTCCTTTGCCAACAGATTTGTCGAGACGACAATTGGCTGGCATCATCCTCTGGAAAATGATCGTCACCAACCTAAATATGGCAACCATGTCGGTGTGCATGAGGATCATCTCGCACATATCGATCAACTTCTGTCGCAGGTAAGAACAAAGCATCATCATGGCAAAACCTAATAAAAAAGGCCCAACCAAAACTGTTGAAATCTATTGTGCAGGATGTAAAGCCAAGTTGTACAAATACCGTAAAGGTGGCAAAGGGGCGTTGGTGAAATGCTTTAAAGAGCGGATCGTCAAAGACTTTACCCTGCAAGAAGGAGTGTGCCCCAGCTGCGAACAAACTTTTGCCCGTGATACGTTAATTCGAGGCGCTCCCGCCCTGAAAATGATCGGGGGTAAAGTCTCGATGAAGTAGGCTCAGTCGTTGTTCGGGGCGGGCATGGCCGTGTTCATTGAAAACTGGCTTGCCGGGGGACACACCTTTTTATTGCTAAGCATTACGGCCTTGAGATCCAATATTTTGCGTTTGTAGGTGGCACGTACCAATTGGTAATCAATGTCTGGTGAGAACCACATGACAAATTGACGGTCACTCTTTCTAATTTGCTCAACCCGAATCGCATTGATGCTGCCAAAGTTGGAATTAATCCTTTCTTTGCCTTTTACTTGAAAGTAGTAGCGGTTTACATCGTCGGTATCTTGCAGGTTGTACTCAAATTGGGTTTTGCCTTCGATTAACCCCAATCGCATTTGGCTACCAATGGCATCTGCATCGAGCAGGGGCAGGGTGTCGCTAGTGAACGAGGAGACTTTGCCATCGACGGTGACTTTGGACGACCTGCCATCATTTTTGAATAAGACATTAGAGCTGCCGCCTAGCAAGCCTTTTACTTCCCGGCGAAAACCTTTAGACAGGAAACTTTGCTGTTCTTCCGACCAATAGACTTGGCTTTGTTGGTTGAAGCGGGTTTTGGTCGCTAGTACCTCGATATTGCTATAAGCGTTGATTTGCGCTTGTTTGTCCTGCCAGCGCAATACTCGGGTCATCTGGCCTATTTTCAAATTGTTGAAAAATAGTTGATACGTCAGTGTTTTCGTACACTGATGGAAGGCCGGGGGCGGCTCGGCATGAGCCATGGCAGAAGTGAAAGGGCTGAGGTAGGCCAATATAAAGATATAAGGTATCACCCGCACACTCGCACCTTCTCAACTAAATCGCGCTAGACAATGTAATTAAGTTAGCAGGGCGGGCACTAATATGCCAAATTGGCCTGTCTTAATAACAGGCCAGAAGTGAGTTTTAGGTATTGAGCCGGGTTATTTAGACTGGCTATTTAAGCAGGCGCTTGAGGATTTTTCCCGTCGCTGTCATTGGTAACTCTTCGGTAATTTCAATCAAGCGCGGGTATTTGTAGTCAGCGAGGCGTTCTTTACCCCAAGCCACCAGCTCTTTTGCTGTGACAGCCGCATTTTCCTTCAGGATGATAAAGGCTTTAGCTTCTTCACCGTATGTCTTGTGAGGAACGCCAATGACAGCAATCATCTGAACATCCGGATGGGCCATAAAGGTTTCTTCGATATCACGAGGGTAAATGTTGAAGCCACCACGGATGATCACCTCTTTCAAGCGGTCGACGACATATACATAGCCTTCATCGTCCATGCGAACGATATCACCGGTGTGGAGCCATCCGTTGACCACGGTTTTAGCCGTTTCTTCAGGTTTCTTGTAATAGCCCTTCATCACGTTATGACCACGTATAAGGAGTTCACCTTCTTTGCCACGGGGAACCTCTTCGCCATTGTCATCGACAACTTTCATGGCAACGCCTGGCAAAGGCTGGCCTATACTGCCAGGTTTACGCTCATACTCCAGGTGGTTGAAAGCGGCAACTGGCGAGGACTCGGATAAGCCATAACCTTCGATGACGGGTACTTTTAGTTTCTCTTCGAACTGCTTAAGGATCTCTACAGGCATAGAGGCACCGCCCGAGATGGCGACTTTGAGGTTATTTGCGATTTCATCAATATCAGCGTTGCCATGTTTTTCAGCAAAGGCAAGCAGCCCCATGAACATGGTAGGAACACCAGCCATATGTGTCACTTTATGCTTGTGCATTTGCTGGAAGACATTTTTGGGCACAAAGCGCGGGATCAAAACCAGAGCGCTACCGGCCAGCATTGAAGTGTTCATGATGAGCGACTGGCCGAAGGTATGGAACAGCGGCAGGATGGCGATACTGACATCAGAGCCTTTTTGGTTCGTTAGAGCTTGGCAGGCCTGGGCGTTACACAGCATGTTGCTCTGGCTGAGCTCAGCCCCTTTAGCGCGTCCTGTGGTACCAGAGGTATATAAGATCACACAGGTATCTTCTGCGCGTCGGTATACCGCTTCGAAGTCCTTGCTTCCGGTATTGAGCCATTGGTTAAAGCTGTAGGCACCTTCAGGTAAAGGTTCGCCGCTGCCGGATTCAATAGAGATGAAATGTTGGCAACCAGGGGTTTGACTAAATCCTTCGAAACAATGGTTACCACTTGGTAGTGCGCTGTTTCCCTGGAAACTGATGATAGCCACTGCGTCGGAGTCATTGAGGTGGTAGGCCACTTCAGGCCCTTTGAGCATGATATTGAGTGGAACAGTGACGGCCCCAACTTTTTGAATCGCGTAATAGCCGATAACAAAAGCAGGCATATTCGGACAAGAAATGGCCACCTTGTCATCAGCTTTAATACCAATTTCACAAAGGTGGTTGGCTATGGCATTGACCATGTTGTTCAGAGTGCGGAAGTTGATTTTCTCATCATTGAAAATCAAAGCGGTGTCGTGTGATCGGAAATCGGCGTTGCGTTCAAGGTTGGTGGCTAGGTTATACATAGACTAAGCTGCTTTGAGTGTTTGTTATTGATTTTAATCCCTCTAAAAAGCCACGGCTAGCGAATACCAACCGAAAATAAGTATTTGATCAATCTTGGTGGTTACCGTACAAAACTTCAGCAGTATACTTGGCTTAGGGCTCATTAGATCTCAAGGTAATGCAAATGGAACATGGCTTATCTACCAGTCCGCTAATAGCCGCTTTGGTGGGAATGATGTTGTTGGCCGCGGCTTTGTTGCTGATTGCCAACCGATTGAAATGGCCATTTACAGTTTTACTGGTCATCGCCGGGGGACTGCTTCACGCTAGTGGTGTGGACTCGTGGGCTGGGCTGGATCACTTTTCCCAACCGGATGTGGCGACCGAGATCATTCTGGTGATCTTGTTGCCCACGCTGATTTTTGAAGCGGCTTTTAATCTGGATGCCAACCGCCTCAGATATAACTGGTTAGCGATCTTTACCTTGGCCGTACCCGGCACAGTCATAACCACTTTGCTCATCGGCACTATTGTGGCGCTACTCACCCCCTTATCTTGGGAAGTCGCTTTTTTGCTCGGAGCTTTGCTCAGCGCTACCGATCCGGTATCGGTCATCGCCCTGTTCAAAAAGCTGGGTGCCCCCAAAGATCTGACCTTGTTGATGGAGGGAGAAAGCCTGTTCAACGATGCAACCGCTATTATCCTTACCAAGCTTCTGTTGGCGGCGTTACTTACGGGGATCGGCATGCCCGATGCGGTGCTGTCAGGTCTGTTAAGTTTCGTCGTTATCGTGATGGCCGGTATTGTGATCGGCGGCGTGCTGGGAGTGGCATTTTCCTGGATTGCCGGACAGGTCGATGATCAGCCTTTTGTCGAAATTACCCTGACACTGGTACTGGCTTATGGCTCTTACCTACTGGCCAATGTGTTGGGCGGGAGTGGGATACTGGCAACAGTAACAGCAGGGCTGGTGATGGGTAGTATTGGGCGGCCCAGGCTCTCGACCTCAGCTTACCGCTATTTGGAGCACTACTGGTCATATACCGCCTTTGCAGCTAACTCTCTGATTTTCTTGTTGGTAGGGCTCAGGGCCGATCTCGGGGTCATCATGGAAACCGGGCCGATCCTGCTGGTGGTGCTCTTTGCCATGCTGTTTTCCCGAGCTGCCTTGATCTATGGCCTGACTCCCTTGATTGGGCGTGTTTCTCGCAATAGTCACCCAATTAGCTATCCCCTACGCCATTTACTGTTCTGGGGGGGATTGCGCGGAGCGGTGACCCTCGCCTTGGCGTTGAGCCTTGAGCACACTTTTGCGCTCGGGGAGACCCTCGTGGCACTGGCCACCGGAGCAGTGTTATTCACCATACTTGTGCAGGGCCTTACGATGGGGCGCCTTGTGCAGCGTCTCAAGCTCGACAAGCCTGAACTAAGCCATCAACTGATGCGTATGGAAGGGTGGCTCAGTGCCTACCATAAGGCAAAGTCAGAGTTGGAGAAAATCAAGCAAACGCAGGCTGCTAACTCAACCTCCCTTGATGATATGCTGCGCAGCATTGATGCGGCAATTGTGCGGCTCTCATCGGAGTTAAAAGAACAGCGAGTCGAGAAGCTCGATCTCGAGACTGACTGGCGTTTGTTTTTGACCCGCTGTTTTATGATTGAAAACACTTTCCTACATCAGTTATCAGAAAACGGCTATCTGTCAGAAAGTGCTTTTTTGCGCCTCAGAGCGTCTATTCTGCAACAACTTGATGCCCTGCGACATGATTATCCACTGCCGGAACATAAATTCCTGATGAACCGCTCAAAGCCTAACAATTTGCTGATGCGCTGTTTTCTCGGGAGAGAAGAATTTCGTCGTTGGTACGGAAAAGAGGAGTACCTCGAAGCTTGGGGACGAGCCCAGAGCTGCAAGCATTTGTTGAACGTCCTAAAGGATATGGAGCGAAATGATGAGATTGCAGATGTACAAATACCAAGGGCCAAGGAGCTCTACCAGAGCTGGTTGGTTAGCTCTGAGTCGCAAATGAATAAGATAAAGGATATCTACCCCGAATCGATTCGGTCTTTGGGGACCCAGCAACTAAAATCCCTGGTCATCAACATTCAATGCCAGGCCATAAAGCGGCAGGTGCGAGCCGGTGCCCTGACAGAGGGTATAGCCGATGTTATGTTACAAGAGTTGAGCAGCGAATTGATGCATGCCCGAAGAGGGGACTTTTCTTTGTTGCCGGGGCGCATTACTGGATTACTCAGCCGAACTAAGCTCCTGCACCGCACATCCCGTTATTTTTAGCCTATGGTGACCGGCAATCGTTGGGCGCTTTCCAGTCTGCCGAGTAAACACCGAACAGTGGTGGCGGAGATTTTTCTCTCTAGGTAAAAAATAATTTTTGTGGCAGAGATATGTTTTATATTTCAGGAAATTATATTTTGAATATGAAACGGCCAAATCAACAGACTTAAATGCCGAAAGTAACTCTTTGAATTTTAAAGTGCGTAAAATCGACCCTTAGCGGATAAATGTGACAATATCAGGACTATTATTTGACGATTTTCTTAACGCCTCCTATTTTTATTTGGGCTCAATCAATAGAGGTGTGGAAAGATGAAGAAAATGAACTCGGCTTACCGCTTGCAAATCATCAAAGAAGTAGCGACTCGACGTCGCTTGACGACAGGTGGCGATCCGATGGCATGCCACATTTCGAAATTGATTGAATCCAACAAGCAAGAATCGACCGTTGTCGAGAAACACTATACGGGGTGTCATTATGATGATGCCGTGGGCGGTTGGGTGAGTAATCTCTGGGATCAAAAAAAATAGCAATAATTTCAGGTACTCGAGCGGTAAGTCACCGCTCGATTGATGTGAGTCATAGAGTAATTAGCGTTAAAACCGGATAACTACTGGCACAATAGGGACGACTCAGGTACATTTCCCCCGTCTTGAATTGTTAGGTCGTCCAATGAACCACGTAGAGTTAGATAACTATTCCCGCAAGTGGATTTTCACCCACGCATCTATGCCAGTTGCCGAATCAGACTTGGCCTTAATCAAACCCTTTACCCAAGCACGATCTGCCCAGATCTGGGGGGAGCATGTCAGTCGTCAAAGCCCTGATGCTGATCATTTTGAAAAAGGGGATTGGGCACATAACGACAAGATCTGGTCTGCACCTATTGATTGGCAACAAGCTTGGGATAGCGACGAACCTGAAATGCCGGAAGAGCTGTTGGATTTTCTTGATTGGGAAGATAACACCACCGTGTTCTTCTGCTACGAAAAGTACAATGTGATTGAAACAAAATGGGATGTGTTCAAGCGCAATTGGAAAAATTTCCTGTTCTTTGATGATGGTCCAATGTTGCTAGGCCGGAAAAAAACGCAGGCCGTTTGGTTCAGCTCAAAAGGTACATTTCGTTTAGCTAACCGCTAATCGTTACTCCGGTTCAACGATTGCTCGCTACCACCGAAAAGCGCTTTATGGTGGTAGCGGATCCCTCAATGATTAATTGATAACTTTCAATTTTCATCGGCATAGCAATAGATTCCATTATTTCATTTGTCGTATCTTGTATAGATGAACTGTTTTGCCCCTCAGATAAGACAATATCGAATTCGTCCCCGGCGATACAGGCAACAACATCGTGGCGATGGATCTCGCTTATTGTGTGGTTGTTAAGCCAAGATCACTTTCTTGTCGTCATCAAGCGGTCGATATTTTGAGTCGCTTTTGACATGTTCTTCTGCGATGAGTGAACCGAGTGATGGTTTGAGATTAAAGGCTGCTGCTGAGGTTTTCCGGTCACAATAAAGATCCTGGCCCCGAGTTTGCTGGTACGCACTTCAATCGGTAATGGTGACTGGCTTAGGGTTGCCATTTGATGATTATGGAGCTGGCTGCCGCTGATATACACGCTACCAGAGCGAAGATAGACAAATCCTGCCAGTTGCTCAGGGTCGGTGTCGAAGTACCAACATCCATATGGCGCAATCATTATATCGAGGAATGTCATGGGAATACTGTATTTCGCAGGGCTTGCGATGCCCTTATAGCTCCCGATAATCACTTTCGTTGTCGAGTCATGCTCTTCGATAAGCGGCAATTGTTGGGTATCAAAATTAATACAGCTAGCCGGTGACATTTCCATTTGCCCTGCAGGCAGAATGGTACCCAGGCAAAAGGATTCCACTTGCCCGTTTTGCGGCGTCATGATGTCCTTATGAATAATACCATCACCTGATGTCATAATATGGACATCGCCACTGGCAAGGGTGACGTGGTTGCCTGTAGAGTCATGATGGCTAAGTTTGCCGATCACAGGATAGCTGACAGCATCAACCCCTGAGTGGCTCTGATAGTTGAGGCGTTTGGAATGTATCAGCGCTTTAGCGGTGTAATGATCCCATTGCACAAACGGGTTTAGCTGCTCGAGCTCAGACTGCCTGATAAATGTTGTGTATAGGCCACGCTTTCTGCCAAAACGGATTTTTTGTACGGTTCTTGTCTTTCTCATGGCGTTGACCAATATCGTGATGCGACGATGAGCATGCACTCTGATTAACAGGGAAGAGAAACATGCTGCAATCATGAAATTGATACAATAAATCTTAGACCCAAGACTGGGGCTTCACCATGCTAATTCATGAAAAAAAACAGAAAATTGACAGTTTGTCGTGGGAGAAGACAAAAACGGAAACCGCACTGGGTTTCCGTTTAGAGAGATAATCGAATGGATTATGGATTAAAACGAGCGGCTATATTGCAGGCCGACCATGATCGCATCCGAACGCGTGGTCGCATCGGTAATAGACGGTACCGGTAAAGCGTCGTTGAGCGTTTCGTCGAATGTAACATCTTCACCGATCAAATAGGTGAAGCCGAAATCGATATTTTGCTTATGGTCAATGTGGTAGGTGAAACCTGCAGAAAACCATTGGCGATCCGAGTCTGGGATCGAGATCGACTTAATCTCATCGGTCGCTGCGATGTCGTACATGTACCCGGCACGCAGTGTCCAGTCATTGTTGAGGTAATAGGTACCACCGACTGAAACATGGCCAGCATCTTTCCAAGCGTATTCCTTGTTGATACCCGCAATTTGCAGCGAGTCAAAGGCGCTCCACTCGACCCATTGCAGGCTGTAGTGTGCGGCAAATTTATCGCTCAAGCGGTGGTAGCCAGAGAATTCGGCCATATCAGGTAGAGGCAAGTCCATTGAGTTAGCTGTAGATAGGCCGCCTTTGACATCCCCTTCGGCTTTGACTGTCGGGCTGTAGCGGTAGCTCAGGCCGAAGCGGTGGTTTTCGTTCATCTCGTAAACCAAGCCGGCATTCCAGCCTAGCCCCACGCCGGATGCATCGACATCGACGACATTAGCTTTGATATCTTGACATTGTGTGCCGATAAATGGGAGGTTGGCACATCCTTGCGCATCAAAATCACGGGATAGCTCACCCATGCCGTAGATAATGTCGAGCCCGGCACCGATGCTCCATTGCTCGTTGAGGCGGTAAGATAAGCTGGCACCCAGGTTCATGCTCATCACGCTGGTTTTGCCGCCGAAAATAGACGCGGCAAAGTCATCCTTGAACTCGGTCGTGGTCCCGAAGTTGGAGTAGGCCGACAGGCCCCAGGCCCATTTGTCGTTGAGTGGCATGACTAGGTGTACGTTGGGCACGAAAGAGGTACCACCAATATCGTTAGTGCCAGAGATATCGTAACTTTCGAATCCTAGCGAAGGGTCACTGATGTTAAATACTGGCTGGTTGTAAGTACCAGATTTTACGCGGACATCAGCTTCGATAACGTTGAAGCCAATGGAAAAGTTGGCTTCCTTAAATAGTGCCATTGCGGCCGGGTTGCGCGCTGCAACAGAGGCATTGTCAGCGATAACTGCATCACCGGCAAATGCACGGCCAAGGCCCGTTGCTGATTGGCTATTGAGCTGGAAACCGGCTGCCATAGTTTGTGCAGACGTAACAGAGAGTGCTGTTAATACAGCACAGGATAACAAACGCTTCTTGAACATAGAGAATTCTTTAGTTTTTATGTAATTTGGTATATTGCGAACGATGCTGCTGCATATATTCGGGGCGGATTTTAGGTGGCTGGTTAATGACTACAAATCAGACCAGTTAAAATTAAAATGTTGTCGGTTTGTTGTTAGTGAAAATATTAATCTGGCTAACAAGAACGATAATTTTAGGGGCGTATTTAAGGTGGGTTGTTTAAACTAAAAATAAAGTAAATACTCTATAATTTCACATTGGTTACTTACTCTATGTATATGCTTAGGCTAAGCGTATGTTTTTAATGATTTGAACAACTCCATAATTTACCATAATGGCATAAATTCGTGACTATGCCTGTTGTTTTTATTTTACTGCGTTCAGTTGCGGATAGTTCCAGTATTTCATGCTTAATCTTCTAATTAATGACCAAGGTGCCTTTGCGTATTCTAAATTTTAAATGATCATTAATTGTTATTTATTGCATTATATTGCTTTTGGTTGTTCAAATTTAGTACAAGTTAACCATTGTTAATTCATATATTGTTACAGTTTAATGGTGCCAAAATACAGCCCTAGCACCATTCCACATAGACTACCTTGGCCGTAATGCCATGCTGCTCAAACATCTTAAGCCATCGGATTTGATTGCTTTGCAAGGTATCTCCAGGGCCTTTCACTTCGGCAAGGCAGTATTGCCCTTCTTTAAACAAGGCCAAGTCGGGAAAGCCGCTGCGGTTGTTTTTCGGATCGAACAAGATCCGTTTGAAAATAGCGGTTAAGGCCGTTACTGGAATGGTTGAAATCGCATTTATGATGATTTCTTCAGTGATCAGGCCCCAATGGACCCAGTCATTGCTGAGCCCTTGTTTGGCGTTATATACCGCTAACCATTTTTCCCATTCCCCAGTTTCCAGCTGATTGAGGCGCTCATCTATCTGCTGTTTGCGGTTGAGGTAGAAATCACGCGAAAACATATCTTTTGGTGAGCGCTGGAAGGGGTTAAGGAAAGCCCCTTGCTGGGCTGAAAAAATAAGGTCCCACAACGCAAGGCCGAACAAACCACAAAGTAGGGTATTTTCGAGGTAATAGGCTTGCCAACCTTGTTGTTGGTAGTAGTCGGCGACGTCCAGTTCAACACATGACTGTTGCGGTTTCAGCTGAATTTTTTCATTGGCAAAGGTTGGCTTTCTCCTCGGTGGCTGTTTGTCTCCCAACCTGTTGAGCAAACGGTGGTTGAGGACGTCGGCCACATCGGCTTCTTCTTCGTTTTGTGGTGTTGCGAGAATCTGTTTTACAAGTGTGAGTGCTTGTTCGGTTTTTCCCTGCTTATCCAGGATCCTGATTTGCCGCTCTCTGGACGGTGCCCGCTCACTGTGCTGAAAAAGAGTCAGAGCTTGCTCTAAACGGTTTGCGTCATGGTTGCCAAGCCTTTCTAGATCACGGGCAATATGATTGATGAGACGTTGGCGTTTTCGCTCCAATGGCTGCCAGTCGAATGCATCGGGCAAATTAAACTGCATCTCAGCGATGGCTTGGTTGTCTTTTGCTTGTTTATGCTGCCAGTAAGTGTCCGCCAGCTTGGATAAAGCCAGCCAGCTGTCAATGTGCTCTCTGTGTTTAAAAAGGCGGTAGGCTGAATCGATAGGGTAGCTTTCAAATTGTTGAATACCGATATCGGCTAAAACGAATTGGCTGAGGTCTTGGTGGGTATTGCCAAAAAAAAGTAAGCAAAATACCGCCAAGTGTTCTGCATGGTGGGCTTTCAGTACATCACTACTGTAGTTATTGAGATCCGGTTGATGAAGGGTGACTTGCTCAATAACTTCTGCTTTCTTAGCTTGCTTATAACCCGACAGAAAATCAAAGCGGCTGATAAGCTCAGGCTTTGTGAAAAGGTTACAATATTCACAATGCGAAATATCAGTGGGCTCTAGAGTGATCAGCCCGACACGGTTCAGCTCGGTAAAAGCTTGGGGTAGTAATTTGATTTCTGGATAACGGATTTTATCGCGTCTAAAAAAAGGTCCTTTTCGGGTGAGTAACCTGATATAGAGACATTGAGCCGCTTCACTGAGCGCAAAATAGGTGTTGCACCAAAGTGTTTCCTCTGGGGATAACAAATCAGAATATTGTTCAATGACAGTGCTCACCAAGCAATGGAAATTATCTCGGTAATAGGTGTCTGCTAAGTCAGGGAAAACGGCTTGGTTACTCATAGCGCTTCATGTGTTGATGGTATAAAAGTTGTTATTTAATAATGGTTTTATCAAAGTAGCATGATAGGGCTCGAAAGAGAGATATCATCTTTTGATTTCAATGGTTTGAGTGTTGTTTTGTTGGTAGAATTCAAATCATTATCCTTCAAAAAACAATTGGCTTAACCGGTGAAACCAAACCCAATCATCCAGTTTTTTATACTTGTTTTATTGGCAATAATGAGTTTTAGCACTGTTGCCGATGAAAGTGCAATAGATGCAAGCAAGCAACCTGACAACCTGGTGGGGGCGGTATGCGTGATCCGCAATGGGGATAACTTAATCATGCTGTCAGAGGTTATCACTAATAAGTTGTCGTTACCCGGGGGATATATCGATAAAGGTGATACTCCTCAAGAAGCTGCTGCGCGTGAAGCACTCGAAGAAACTGGGATTGCCGTTGAGGTTGAGCACCTTATTCAATACCGTGGCAGGGCAGCGATTTTTGCCTGTAAGGCGAGTTCACCTATTTTAGTGTCTTCATTTAAAGATAGCCGCGGTTATCCTATTGTGGCGTCATGGTTTTCCAAGCACTTTGCCACAGAAGTGGAACGTGTCTATCTCATCAATCCGTCTGCGATAGAAGTCGATGATTACCGCTATGCAGAAGATGCAGCCTTGTTATCGCAATGGTTTGCACAAACCCCTGACAGTGAGGTGAAGGTTTACGATCGTTTTGACGCTGAAATCAGCTTATTGCATGATTATGAGCTGGGGCTAATCGACAAGTTCCAACATTACATTTCGACATGGCCGTCTTCCTTGCAGTGGACTTTTTGTGTCTTGATGTATGGCATCAGTGTTCTGGGTGAGCCATGGTTTGTGTTTATCATAGCGGTTGTGATAGCAGGGTATGGCCGAATGCCGTTTTTCCTTGAGATGGCTTTCTTGATGCTGGTTGCTTTGTTTGGTGCTTCGTTGCTTAAGCATGGATTAATGATGCCCCGACCATTTTTCTTTTTTCCGGCACTACAGAAAGTCAATGCGTATGGGTTTGGCTTTCCCAGCGGGCATATTTTAATGGCTTCATTGCTCCTTGGTGTATGGGGGTATCTACTTCAGCTCAAATTCAAAACGATATGGTCAAAAATCATGGTTGCTTTGTTGGTGCTGTCACTGATCGTTGGACAGGGAGTCGCGAGGGTTTGGTTCGGTGTCCATTTCATTAGCGACGTGATTTTGAGTTTGATGCTCAGCACTGTCATCGTTGCCATGTTTATCGTTTGGCGCACCTATGAATTTACGGCTTTTCAACAGCAACTCACTAACCGCTGGTTTTGGCTTGGCCTGAGTGTGATGGTCGGGACGGTGGCTGGTATTTCGCTTGTGCCAGTGCAAGCGTATTTATTTGCAATTCTATTGGGGATCTTCCTCGCTATTGATTATGCCGTGCAGATAAACCAGTTAACACTAGAGCTTTCTGTTTCAAGGAAGCTTATAGCAAGTGCCTGTGTTCTGGTTGGTGCATTTGGAATTTATGGTGTGACAACGTCTATTGCCGCCATGCAAACGGTGAGCTTAATTGTATTGGGGATCAAGGGATTCGGTTATTTGTTACTAGGGGCTTGGCTTGCTTCAGGCTCTGCTTGGGTCCGCTACCAGTTGGGCCGATGGTGTGTTTAATGCGTAAAAAAGGTATTCGGGGCAGAGGATTGAAGCGGATACTTTTTTTCCCGATCCTGCTGGGGTAAAGTGTGACGACAACCAAATTATAAAGCAATGGAGAGGCCAGTCGTCGTAGGATACGGCGTGATACTGGACAAGGAGAGCAATGTTACCAGCACTGACACACCAAAACGGTACTGAAGAAATAGTACTGTCATTCCTACAACAACTTGAAAAGTCGGGTTTTTGTGGAGATATAGAAAGTTCGTATGCCAGCCGTCTTGCAGTGGCAACGGATAACAGCGTCTACCAGCAACTTCCACAGGCTGTTATTTTCCCCACCAACAACCAAGATTTGGTTATTCTCGGCCAACTGGCACAGACTAAGCCTTTCGGCAGTATTACATTCTCAGCCCGTGGAGGTGGTACAGGAACCAATGGCCAGTCGCTGACCCCGGGCATTGTCGTGGACCTCTCGCGGCATATGAACCAGGTGCTGGAAATCAATGCAGAAGAAGGGTGGGCGAGGGTTCAGACCGGCTTGGTAAAAGATCAGCTTAATGATGCGCTTCGCCCTTATGGTTTCTTTTTCTCTCCGGATCTCTCTACCAGTAACCGTGCGACCATAGGCGGTATGATCAATACTGATGCCTCAGGTCAAGGGTCGCTTAAGTACGGCAAAACCTCAGATCATGTACTGGGCCTCAAGGCGGTATTGGTTGATGGTTCGGTGCTGGACACTGAGCCGTTGCAAAGTGATGCGATTCAGTCACTGCCTGTAGCAACGGAGCTTGCTCGTCAGGCTCTCAAAGTGTCTGAACAGGTATGCCGAGAAAAGCGCGAGCAAATTGTCGAAAAATTTCCGCCGCTCAACCGTTTTCTAACCGGTTACGATTTAAAAAACGTTTTTGATGAATCACTGAGCCAGTTTGATATCACGCGATTGCTGTGTGGCTCGGAAGGCTCCTTGGCCTTCATTACCGAAGCCAAGCTCAACCTGACACCGATCCCAGAATCCCGTACCTTAGTTAATATCAAATACGACAGCTTCGATTCAGCGCTGCGCAATGCCCCAATGATGGTCGAAGCGCAGGCACTCTCGGTAGAGACTGTCGACTCTCGGGTTTTGAATCTCGCCAAGCAAGATATTATTTGGCATACAGTCAGTGAGCTGATCACGGACGTGCCCGATCAAGAGATGCTGGGTATCAATATTGTTGAATACGCCAGTAATGATCCAAAAGCCAACCAGCAACAAGTCGATGATCTGTGTCTGCAGCTTGATGAGATGCTGGCGAAGAAACAGCATGGCATTATCGGTTATCAGGTATGTACCGAGCTTTCTGATATCCAAAAAATCTACAATATGCGTAAAAAGGCGGTGGGACTGCTAGGCGCAGCAAAAGGCAGTAAAAAACCGATCCCATTTGCCGAGGATACCTGTGTGCCGCCGGAAAATTTAGCGGACTTTATTGCTGATTTCCGCCAGTTGCTTGATGAGCACCAGCTAGATTACGGCATGTTCGGCCACGTAGATGCCGGGGTGTTGCATGTTCGTCCTGCGCTCGATATGTGTGATCCCCAGCAAGAGCGCCTTATGAAGCAAATCTCCGATCAAGTGGTTGCTTTGGTGGCTAAATATGGTGGCCTGATGTGGGGCGAACACGGCAAAGGCTATCGCTCTGAATATGGGCCGGATTTCTTCGGTGATGAGCTGTTTACCGAATTGCGCCGAATCAAGGCGGCGTTTGATCCGGATAACCGGATGAACCCAGGTAAAATCTGTACACCGCTGGAAAGTGACGCTGAGTTAGTGAAAGTGGATGGCCTGAAACGTGGCTATTTTGATCGCCAGATCCCAGTGAAAGTGCGTGACAGCTTTAAACAGGCGATGGAGTGTAATGGCAACGGGTTGTGCTTCAACTACGACACGAGTTCGCCGATGTGTCCGTCAATGAAAATAACCGCTGATCGCCGCCACTCACCGAAGGGTCGGGCAGGCTTGGTACGAGAATGGCTAAGACAGCTTTCCGAGCAGGGCCTTGATCCTGTCGAGATTGAAAAGTCATTGATGGACAGTTCACCGTCAGTGAAGCAAATCATAGACCGTTTTAGGAATACCTTTGGCGCCAAACGCAACGACTACGACTTCTCCCACGAGGTCATGGAGGCAATGAATGGGTGCTTGGCGTGTAAAGCCTGTGCTAGCCAATGCCCGATCAAAGTCGATGTACCGAGCTTCCGTTCGCGTTTCATGAACATTTACTACAGCCGCTACCAACGTCCGGCCAAAGACTACCTTGTCGCGTATGTTGAAAGCTATTTGCCATTGATGGCCAGAGCCCCGGCAACCTTCAATGCGATTATGCGCCCGAACTGGTCGAAGAGCCTGACAGCAAAAACGATAGGCTATGTCGATATGCCAGCCCTGTCTGTACCGACATTGTTTGAAAGCTTGGACGGACACCATTCAACGCGGTTTGATCTGCAGTGGCTTCAAGCGCTGTCAGAGCGTGAGCGTCAGGACTATGTCTTGATCGTACAGGACCCGTTCACCAGTTATTATGATGCTGAAGTTGTTCGAGACCTGGTATTTCTTGCAGAAAGGCTAGGTAAAAAGCCAATGCTCGTGCCATTTAAACCGAACGGTAAGGCGCAGCATGTGAAAGGTTTCTTGCGCCAGTTTGCCAAAACTGCCAAGAATACAGCGGATTTTCTCAATCAACTGTCTCAGTTGGGTATTCCTATGATGGGGGTCGACCCAGCGCTTGTGCTGTGTTATCGAGATGAATATAACGAAATCTTGGGTGACAAGCGTGGTGATTTTGAAGTGCTGACTGCCCATGAGTGGCTCCTTCCTTTGTTGGCAGAAAAACCAGCGGTACCTCAAGTCGAAGGTGATGACTGGTATTTGTTTGCGCACTGTACCGAGAAAACCAAACTACCTAATGCGGAAAAAGAGTGGGGAACCATATTCCGTCATTTTGGTGCCAACTTGATGCCTGTTTCCGTAGGTTGCTGCGGGATGGCGGGGACTTTCGGCCATGAGAAAGATAAACTAGAAGTATCAAAAGGTGTTTTCGACCTAAGCTGGCAGCCTAATTTGGCGAAGCTGGATCCCGACAGGTGTTTGGCGACAGGTTACTCTTGTCGTAGTCAGGCAAAACGTTTTGAGCACATTAAAATGAAACATCCAGTCCAAGTCCTCGTTCGGATTTTGACTAGCCGATAGGGCTATAATCGCAGGTGTTTGCAACCAGTAAAAAAGAATGCGGCGTTTGGCCGCATTCTTTTTGTGTGTCGCTTAATCGTCGTTAGGGGAAAGCCACCGATAGACTAATCCAGCGATAAGCGCACCAAGTAACGGCGCTAACCAGAATAACCAGAGCTGAGTCATAGCCCAATCACCGACCATTACGGCAGGGCCTGTACTTCGAGCCGGGTTAACAGAGGTGTTGGTGACTGGAATACTGATAAGGTGGATCAGGGTTAGCGCTAGACCAATGGTCAAACCTGCCATGGTGGGTGAAGCTAACTTGTGGGTTGCACCCAGAATGACAATCAGGAACATGAAAGTCATTACAAATTCGGTGATAAAGCCAGACATCATTGTGTAGTTGCCAGGGGAATGATCGCCATAGCCATTGGAAGCAAGCCCGCCTTCTAGACTGAACCCCGCTTGGCCGCTCGCAATAATATAAAGAACAAATGCGCCAGCAATTGCCCCTAGAACCTGAAAGACAACATAGGGAATAACCTCACTGGCAGGAAAACGACCGCCTGACCACAGGCCGACAGTGACTGCGGGGTTAAGGTGACACCCTGAAATGTGGCCAATAGCATAGGCCATCGTTACGACGGTAAGCCCGAAAGCGAGCGACACCCCCAGCAAACCAATCCCGACTTCAGGAAAGGCTGCCGATAATACCGCACTGCCACAACCACCGAGTACTAACCAAAATGTCCCGATGAACTCGGCCACTAGTTTTTTTATCATTTAGGCCTACCTTTAATGAGTTACCACCGAAAAATGTGTCCATTAAGTGTAGAAACCCTGATTTGAGACACAGACTCAACACTGAAACGTGAAGTTCGATAAGCCGTTTTCATTGTGTTTTTATCTTTTTAAATCATGCCACTCTATCTTTTGAGACAGACGCTGTGACACTGTCCGAGACCATCTTCAAAGAGTGGTTACGTGCTATTTCCTGACACCTGTCTGTCCAACTTATCAGCGATAGTCCGCCATCAAATGCTTCGGCGATACAGGTGCAGTTTTCAATCCAGTCACCGTCATTGAGATAGAGTATTTCCTTGTCTTGGACAATGGATGGGTGGTGGATATGGCCGCAGACAATGGCATCGACATCCTGTTGGCGGGCATGGTTGATTGCAGCATGGGTAAAACGCTCGATAGCTTGGTTAGCTTTGTCGACTTTCGATTTCAGATAAGTGGCGAGAGACCAATAAGGCTTGTTACGCAGTTTCTGGAACAGGTGCCACCATCGGTTGATGAACAGTAGAAAATCATAACCGACATCTCCAACCATGGCGTGAAAGCGGTTATGGCATACGACGCTGTCAAATTGATCGCCATGAATTGCCAAAATGCGCTTACCGCTGGCCGTTGTATGGATATAAGTGTCATGAAGTTCGACATGGCCGAAGTTGTATTGTACAAACTTACGCACTGAGCTGTCGTGATTACCAGGAATGTAGATGATCCGAGTTCCAGCGCTGGCTTGCTCCAGTAGTAACTTAATGATTTGGTTGTGGCTCTCTGGCCAATAGTGTTTGTTTTTCAGGGACCACAAATCAATGATATCGCCGACCAGGATCAGGGTATCGGCCTTGTTCTTATTGAGAAAGTCCAACAGGTAATCGGTTTTACAGTCTTTGTTGCCCAAATGGATGTCGGATAGCCAAATAGTTCGGTGATGTGTGACTGACATGTCCCTTCCTTGAAGTAGCTTGGGTTTATATAACGCTAGAGCGTAAACATGACCCTTTGTTTGAGCTATCGTGACATCGTCATGTCAGTTGCAACTAGTTCGACTCCTTGTCTAGATAAGCTTCCAATTGGGTTGAAAGCCATCTTGACACTTTCCCGAGCTGGATATGCTTGCCATATATCACCCCGTAAGGCTGCCAGCGCATCGACTGGTAATGGTTGAGCACCTTTAGCGTACCATCGCGCAAATAGCTATTGATGAGCACGGATGGAACAGTAGACCAGCCATTGCCATCGAGCACCGCATTGCGCAGGTGTTCGTAAAAGGTCAGCGCGATATAGTTGCTAGAGGTGGGCGACACTGCGACAAGCGTTTGATCTTTAATCGCTGCCAGCACAAATTCTGTCGCATGAGCCAAGTCGTCGCTAAGCACTTCACTCAGGCTGTTAAGCGGGTGATCGGCCCGTGCTACTGACATCATTCTAATCTGGCCCAATTGGGTATATTGATTTTTGGGCAGGTTATCGGTCGTGGGCAATAAACAAAAAGCCATATCCACCATATTCTGCTCGACCATTTCATCAAGCTCGGGAGGTGGCGCGACATAGATAGAGATACTGCTATTCGGGTATTTGACACTCAGATCGTGGACTAACTGGCGCCAGAAGGCTTCCGGAAGGGCGTCGTCTCTGGCTATCCGCAATACTGATTCAACACCTTCGAGGTGCTGTTGGCATTTTGCGTGGATATCATTGGCGATCATCATGATCCGTTCGGCATCACTTCTGATTGAGTCGCCGATTTCCGTTAGCTGTACCTGGTTTCCACTTCGTTCAAGGAGCGATACGCCCAGTTCATCCTCAAGTGCGCTAAGCGCCGAACTGACCGTCGTTCGGTTTTTGCCACTCCGTTTGGCGGCTTCGGTAATCGAGCCCGTTTCGCAGGTGTCTAGAAACAGCGCTAATTGACTGAGTTTCATCGTGATCCTGTGTTCTGAGTAGGTTATGCGAGTAAGTGTAATTATCCTTTATCCTATAAAGAAAGTCTGTGTTAGCGTCAAAAAAATTGGCGCTCAGTGATTTTCAGCTTTTGAGTTGCCTCGGTATGATCATCAGTGAAAACAAAATTGGGAATCACGCAGGGGAAATAGAGACTCTGCACTGAGGTAGTTATGCAATGTAATGTGGCACTAGAGCGCAAGCTTTTACAATTTTCAACATTTTCTGCGCTGTTGTTTGCTGTTTTAGGGATCGGTTTTGGTCTATGGATGGGCTCGCTGGTTATTATTTTCGACGGTGCTTATTCATTAGTCAGTTTGGCGTTGACCGTGTTATCCCTGATGGCTGCAGCGTATATTCGCTCGCCATCACGAAAAGACTCTGAAGCGCTCCAGAAGGTTGAGCCGATGGTCATCGCGTTTAAAGGGTTAGTGATCACTTTCATGTGCTGTATTTCGTTCAGCTCAGCCATTGTGGCAATACTCGATGGTGGCCGAGATATTGATACTGGTTTAGCACTTCTTTTTGGTGTGATTAACGTCGTCGGTTGCTTGGCAACGTATGTTGTGATGAGAAAGTATGGCCAAAAGTCAGGCTCTAACTTAGTCGTTGCTGAATCAAAACAGTGGATGATGGATATGGTGATCAGTGGTGCGGTAATGGTGGGTTTTATTTTGGCAACCGTGATGCAGTATATCGGTTTGGCGGCATATTCTGTATACGCAGACCCTGTGATGGTAGTCGTTGCCTCTGTGTACTTTGTGATTGTACCGCTGAAGATGATGATTGGTGCCCTAAAGGAGTTGCGTGGCCCCACAGAATATAAAGCACTTACGGAAATGCGTTAATCGAAATAAGTTAGCGTAGTCGATGTGAATAGTAACAATGGGTAGGAGCTTGGCTCCTACCCATTGTTGTATCGAATAGTGTTATTTTATCGAAAATACTGTCTAGCGTTTAAGCAGCAGCGTGTCTTCAATCTCACGGAAGAAGTTGGCCGTGTTAATCAGTGATGCTGCGGTTAGTCCCGGAACGCCATAGATCTCTACGTCTATCCCGTACTTGCCTTGCACCTTATCAACAAGGAGGTCGAAGTCGCCATCTCCCGATAGCAAGATGACACGATCGACATCTGGCGCATGCTCCATTACATCGAGAGTGATACCCACATCCCAATCTCCTTTGGCAGAACCATCACTGCGCTGGATGAAAGGTTTGAGCTTAACGTCGAAGCCAATTCCACGAAGAATATTTTGGAATTGACGCTGTTTTTCGTCACCACGGTGAATGGCATAAGCGTACGCCGCCACAACTTCTCTGCCTTGGGTAGCTTCAGCCCAAAAAGCATTGTAATCAAAGTTACACCCATAGGTGTCTTTGACGGTGTAATAGATGTTTTGCACATCGACAAAAATAGCGACTTTTTCCACGGTAACTCTTTCTTGATGGGGCCAAGGGGTAGTATATACCTAAGTGATTGTAATATGTAATCTTCGGCTGGGGTAAAATTCAAAGGGCTACTGAATAACGTGCCGCTATCTGCTGGCATTAGGCAGTAGTTTGGGTATAAAGTAGGGCAACAAAATCGATAAGATTGAAGTTAGCCATGAAAAAATCCGTTATTGCCTTGTCACTTCTTGCTTGCTCGACAGGAAGTTTTGCCCAAAGTTGTCCGGTTAATGTACCGAATGATATCCATATCTCTGGTGAACAGGTTTCCGTTTACCAAGGCGGTGAGCCGAAGCTTTTGATAAATGAAGCTAACCAGCTATTTATTAATGGCAAGCAAGTTGCGCTTTCTGAGCAGCAGACGCAAGCCTTGCAATCTTACAGTGAGCATGTGAAATCGTACCTGCCCAAAATGGCAGATCTCGCCGATGATGGCGCGAGTATTGCGCAAGAGGTTATCGATGAGCTTTCATCGCACTTCGGAGAGAGTGATGCTTTCGCTGGTGCAGAACAGTTAGTTGATGAGTACAGCGCGAAGGCCAAGCAGAAGTTTTACCCTGAAGGCGAGTTTGTTATGCCGGCTGATGTGTTCGGGTCGATGGAGACCGATTGGAAGCAAGAGTTTGAAGATGCCCTGAAGCATATCAGTGTCGAGTCGGTATCGGGTGTCATTGCTTCCCTCTCTGAGGAAATGAAAAGCGGCGATCTGAGCTTCTCTGAATTCCAGGCCCAGCTATCTGAGTTGAAAAAGAGCCTACAGGATAAAATACGCCAACGCTCTGGTGAAGTCGCCGAGCAGGCAGGTTCTGTGTGTGAATCTATCGAAGGCTTGGCTGAAGAAGAGCAGGAGCTGCAAAAAGTCATTCCTGAGCTGAAAGATCACCCGATGTTTTATATCTAGGGCTGTAGTTGTAGGTGTTGTAACTTTTCTCGCTTAAAGCCCTGCAATGCAGGGCTTAGTTTTATGTGGCGACTCTGTTTTATGTGCTGGCTTTGCCTTATGCAGTGAAGCTGTCGCATGATGCATGTTTGATGTATTGGAGTTATTTTCTATTATTGGTTTGTTCTTCTGGTTCATTTTTCTTATGAACCCTTATTTATTGAATATAAAGTAGGCTGTTTTACTTCGTTTCGCGAAGTTTTGTGCAATAGCTCACTAAATAGCGCTTTGATTTCTATAACTAAAAGCGCTTTTCTTCCACATATGGATAATGTTGCACTACGCTCGGTCAAAATTTTGACCGAGTGACAAAAAATAAACTTCAAAGGTCATTGAAGTACATGAAAGTACAGCCCAGATTATTAATTTCCATTATATTTCCGCTGGTAATATCAGTCTTAAGCTTATTAATTTATGTAGGCTACAGCGAATATAAAAATAACCAAAAAGCAGCAATCAGCCAGGCGACCTCAAATGTACGCATTGCACGCGAATATTTGGAGCATCATTTTGCTTCAGCTGAGAGTCATATGTATCTTCTGGAGCAACTTTGGGAAGAGAAAAACAGCATTCCAGGCCTGATGGAAGCGGCGCAAACCATCGTCAGTGAAAAGAGTAAATATCTCGAAGTCGGCTTGTTGGCTTACGGTAATTACTATGGCACCGATGGTTTTTATAAAGAAGCAGCGACACATCAGTTTGTCAAACGTCCATGGTATAAGCCAGCGAAACCGGGGCAAACCTATATCACGCCAATATATCTGAGTGACAGCACTGAAAAGTGGACGGTTGCCTTTGTTGCCGTGCTGGCACCTTTAGAGCGGCAAGAAGTTCGGGTTATTTTGGAAGTTGATGTCGCCAGTTTGTACGAAAACTTATCGCTACTCAAGACATTGGATAATGGCTATGTTTATGCGGTTGAGCGAGGGACCGGAAATATCGTCATGCACCCGGACTCAAGCAGGATCGGAACGCCTTCGGTCAGTGTGGGCCAAGATTTGCTGGCCGTTATCGAGGAGGGTGAGGGGACAGGTATCATCCCTTCCTACGAGTATCAGGCTAAAGAAAAATTCAGCGTTTATGACGCCGATCCGTTGCATAACTGGGTTGTATTATCCGGTGCGGCTAAGTCTGAAATCATTATGCATACTTTCAGTATTAGCGCTGTGACTTTATCACTTTTGGTCTTTATCTTAATTATTGGGTTATCGTTTTACATTATCCACCGAGTACATATTTATGGTAGGCAACTCAGTGAAGTCGAGAGTATCCCAGAACTGCTTGATGCGTTGAAGCAAATGGCTGAAGGGGTAATTGGCTGTCAGTCAATCCATTTGTATATGCGAAATGCCTACTCTGGAGATTTTGAATCGGCTCAGTGTAAGCATTGTATTTCTGAGAAAGAGTTACGACTGAATTTAGCATCAAGGCTGGGAAACTTGGCAAAATTGCCAGAAAAGCAACCGGACATCCTATCGGCCTTTCTTGCGCCAGGTAAAACCTGTATCCGGGTCCCATTGACCAAGAATAAGCAGCTAATCGGACTGTTGTATATTACCGCTCCGCGTTTGGAGCTGCCGTTCTTTATCAATATGCTGAGAACGTATGCGCAAGGGGCGTTAGGGCACGTCATGTTGGCATTAAGAATCCAGCAAACGGACGCAATGACTGGCTTAATGAACAAGAATTACCTGCAAGCCCAGATTGAAAAGCAGCTCAAAGCAAACGGGAAGTGCTATGTTGCCATGATAGATATTGATGATTTCAAAGTTATCAATGATACCTATGGGCACATGTTCGGCGATAAAGTGATCACCTCTGTGGCAAATTGCCTGAGGCAGGAAAGTGATCGGCCTGCTGTCGTGGCCCGTTATGGAGGTGAAGAGTTCGCTATCTTGCTGCCAGCTAAAGACTTACCGGCCGCAAAAGCAAAGTTGGACTCTATTCGTTCTAGTATCGCTTCTGTTGTTATCGAAAGTGGCCGTAAGTCATGCCGGGTGCACGTGAGCATAGGGGGGGCGGAGATCAGCGAAAATATGGAAACATCCATAGCCAGGGCTGATCAGGCACTTTACCAAGCGAAAGCATGTGGAAAAAATCAAGTAGTGATTTATTGTTTAAACAGTATGTTACAAACGACTTTCGCCGAATAGTGAAAACATGATTGGCTAGACAGATCATGCATTATCGGTCTGATATGGTTGTTATATGAGCCAATATTCATGGTGGTGTTGAGATGCTGAAGCTTGCTGTGATCATTATACTTTTGTTGCTGGGGGCATTAGTCACCAAGTATCTTGATGAGAAATCGCAACAGAAAATTTTGATTGGCTTCGGGGTGCTGGTGGCACTTGCCGTTGTGGGATTGATGGCCTCAGAATTGATGCGATAGGTTTTTACCCTCCGAATGTATGTTATGCAAAAGAAAGCCCGCTACTGCGGGCTTTCTTTTTTAAGATTGGTAAGGTTATCGTGCGCGAGAGCGATTTGGTTTACCACCAGAGCGTGACTGGTTTGGTTTGCCATTACGCGGGGCGTTTCTGGCGTTCGATGATGAACCATTGCGGCTACCGTTTGGCTTGCTGCCTTGCTTGGCTCCTTGGTTATTACCGTTACTTCCGGAGTGGCTACCATTCTTACGCTGGCCACCACGCTTACCATCTTTACGGATATCTGGCTGGTTAGGGTGCTTGGTTGCAAAGCGTTTTGAACCATGGCGGCCTGATCCGCGGCGTTGTGCTGGTGTCATCTCAGCGTCGCTGCCTTCTTCTGGTACCAAGCAGCTTGCTCTGTCTCCGATCAAGTGCTTTTTGCCCATGCTGATCAGTGCCTCACGGATCATCGGCCAGTTAAGCGGGTCATGGTAGCGTAACAGAGCCTTGTGCAAGCGACGTTGACGTTCACCTTTGGCAACAAACAAGTCTTCACGTTTTTTGTATTTAACACGCTTGAGCGGGTTAGTTTCCGAGTGGTACATCGCAGTGGCATTACACATCGGCGATGGGTAGAAGTTCTGTACCTGATCACACTGGAAGTCGTTCTTTTTCAGCCACAAGGCCAAATTCAGCATATCTTCATCGGTTGAGCCTGGATGGGCAGAGATGAAGTAAGGGATCAGATACTGTTTCTTACCCGCCTCTTTGCTGAATTTCTCGAACATTTCCTTGAAGCGGTCATAGGTGCCCATGCCCGGCTTCATCATCAGATCCAGTGTGCCTTTCTCGGTATGCTCAGGGGCAATCTTCAAATAGCCACCGACGTGGTGAGTCACCAGCTCTTTGACATATTCTGGTGATTCAACCGCGAGGTCGTAACGAACTCCTGAAGCGATCATGATCTTCTTGATGCCATCAACGTTACGTGCCTTGCGGTACAGGTCGATGGTGTGCTTGTGGTCAGTATCGAGCTTCTTACAGATCTCAGGGAAGATACATGATGGGCGACGGCAGTTCTTCTCAGCGCGGGGATCGGAACAGCCTAGGCGATACATGTTAGCTGTTGGGCCACCTAGATCAGAAATGGTGCCGGTAAAGCCCGGTACTTTGTCACGAATGTCTTCCAGCTCACTGAGGATTGACTCATGAGAGCGGTTTTGAATAATACGTCCTTCGTGCTCGGTGATTGAGCAGAATGAACAGCCACCAAAACAGCCGCGCATGATGTTAACACTGGTCTTGATCATGTCATAAGCCGGGATTTTCGCCTTGCCATATGCAGGGTGCGGTACACGTGCGTAAGGCAGGCCGAATACATAATCCATTTCCTCTGTAGTCAGAGGGATTGGCGGACGGTTAATCCACAGCTCGCGATCACCATGCTTCTGCACCAAGGCACGTGCTGAGTAAGGGTTAGTCTCCAAGTGCATCACACGGCTGGCGTGCGCATACAAGATACGGTCGTTACGCAGCTTTTCGAACGAAGGCAGACGAACTACTGTTGTTTCGGCATCATGGCGAGAAGGTTGGATCTGCACCGGCTTAGCTTCAGGTTCTTGTGCTTTTTCATTTTTGTTGGTGGCACAGGTTTCTTCTGTCGCATATGGGTTAGGCATCGGCATGGCCTTGCCCGGTTTTTCGATGCGGCTAGAGTCGATCTCTTTATAGTGCTCAGGGCACTCGCGCATGATAACCGCTGTACCGGCGATATTGGTCAAATCCGCAATGTTTTCGCCATCTGCCAAGCGATGGGCCACTTCCACTAAGGCACGCTCAGCATTACCAAATAGCAGAATATCGCCTTTGGCATCAAACAGCACAGAGCGACGGACTTTATCTGACCAGTAGTCATAGTGGGCAAGGCGGCGAAGGCTGGCTTCGATACCACCCAGAACAATTGGGGTATCTTTGTACGCTTCGCGGCAACGCTGAGAATAAACCAGTACCGCACGGTCAGGACGCTTGCCACCTTCATTATTTGGCGTATAAGCATCGTCATGGCGCAATTTACGATCGGCGGTATAGCGGTTGATCATGGAGTCCATGTTACCGGCGGTGATACCGAAGAACAGATTTGGCTGCCCCAGTGCCATGAAGGCATCTTTATTGCCCCACTCAGGCTGCGCAATGATACCAACACGGAAACCTTGTGCTTCAAGCAAACGTCCGATGACGGCCATACCAAAGCTAGGGTGGTCGACGTAGGCATCACCGGTAACGATAATAATGTCACAGCTATCCCAGCCCAGCGCGTCCATCTCGGCACGGCTAGTCGGTAGGAAAGGTGCGGTACCGTAGCATTCCGCCCAGTACTTTGGATACTCGTTAATTTTGTCTGAAATCATTTGCTTACAGTTTTTCTCAAAATGGGGCATAGCGGGGCATACAGATGCCCGGCCTTTTTGATTATTTGTGTCTTTTACCTATACCAACGAAAACAGCGCCGGAGTCATATCGGGCGCTAGAGAATAGTATAGGGTGTTTAAAAGGGGAGCAGTTTACCACGTTCGCTGTGTATTACATCTTTTTTACTCTTTCAGTACATAGTAAGCATTGCGAGGAGAATGGGGAAAATTAATTCGCAAGGGCCAGTTTGCCTCTGCCGTTTTGCTCATTCTGTAATAGAATACACGCGACCAACACTCTTTCTTATAGATAAGGAATGCCATGAGCAGCCAGAATGCACAATCAGATGATGTAGTGATTGTCAGTAACTCTTCCGACAACCCTTTCGCGATCGACGTCGCCTATGCAATGGGTCAGGATGAAGATATCTCCGATGTCATTAGCATGAAGCACTTCATGAACACTGAGTTTTGCCCGCGCTTTATCTCAGATGAAAATGACATGGAGAATATCGGCAACAGCTTAGATGGCAAAACGGTTGTCATTGTTAGTACCGGTAACCTGGTGACAAATCGCCAGGAATTGGCAATGCATAACCTTATCATTGCACGTGCAGCCAAAGAAAATGGCGCTAGCCGAGTGGTTTTGGTTGAGCCAGATTTATTCTTCTCAGCTCAAGATCGTGGTCCCCGTGCAGAGTTGGGTGATCCCGCCGGTGAGCGTGATGTAGCCGACATCAAGAAGTTTGATAGCCAGCCCTTTACTTCTCAGCTTTACGCGCAGATGCTAAAGCTTGCTGGGGTTGATGATGTTGTGACGGTGCATAACCATTCTGTGTCTGTACAGAAAATGTTTAGCGAAGTGTTTGGTGGCCGATTCTACAACCTTATTCCTTACAAGATTTACGCCCACTACTTGTTGAATTCAAATATTTTGAGTTACGGGCCAGACGGTGAAGGACTTGTTCTGTGTGCGCCAGACAAAGGTGCTCGCGACTTCGTCAAAGAGATGTACAACACTCTTGGTTTAACCAAGGCAAAGTTCATCATGTTAGACAAAGAACGTACTGCTGAACGTAAGGTAGAAATCACCCTTCACGAAGAAAGCGAAGATACTTTCGACGGTCTGAATAACCCTAGTATCGTGCTATTTGATGATATGGTTCGAACGGGTTCAACAGTAGTAAAATCCTGCCAGTTCCTTCAGCAGTTAAAACCTGAGCGCATGGTATTTACCGTTTCACACTTCTACGCAAGCACCGAAGGCCGTGAGCGCATGTCTGACCCTGCACTGGGTGAGATCCTGACATTGAACACAATGCCGACGATCCTTAACAGAGATGAGCAAGGCCGTTTACGCAAGAAAATGGTTGTCCTGAAAATTGAGAAATTTTTGGCTCAAGAGCTGTGTAAGATTCTCAACATAGCACAGCGCTCTGAAGAGACTAATCCTTACAAAATTGACATGTCATCAAAGAACCCTCGCTTCCAGCGTAAAATTTGGTTCTCAGATCAACTATCCGAACTGTAATCGTTAATATGGTTACGTACGTAACTCATTTTGCCTCCGGTTCAGAGTGACGACTAAGGTAGAGGCTGCAAAAGCCTTTGCCACGAAAAAAGATGTCTCTATTCAAATAGATTTCTGAACAACATAGGGAAACGGGCTGTTTCCCTATATTCTCAACAGCTTTTGATACTCAAATATCTGTTTTCAAGGTCATACCCTGCTTACTGTGAGATTTTTCATATGTGGCATGCTGGATAAAAGCCTCGCTGAGCGGAGTTTGGTGTTTGAGCGGGGCGCGAACAATGTGCCAATTGGTGAGAATTGGAAAATTAGCGACAGAGAGTTTCACTAAACTTGTACTGGGCTCATCTTCCAATGCGTATTCCGATAAAATGGTCAGCCCCATACCTGCGATAACACAATGCTTGATCGCTTCGTTACTTTCGATAACCAGTTTCGGTTTGAACTGGAGGTTGAGTTTTTCAAAATGGGCATCGATAGCGAATCGGGTGCCGGACCCCGGCTCTCTGGATAGCCAGGGGTAGTTCAGTAGCTCTTTCGGTTCTATGTGCGATTGGTTTGCCAGTGGATGATCTTTGGGTGCAACGGGGTAGAGCCGATTAGGCAGAAACTGGATAGAGTGAGGTTCCATCTGCGGCTCTAAATGGCTGAATAGATAGATGTCATCAAGTCCTTGGTGATAGCGCTCCAAAATAGATTGCCTGTTACCCACTTTCAAAATGATATCTATAAGAGGGTATGTATCACAGAAGCTGCCCAATAAGTGCGGAATAAAATATTTAGCTGAGGTAACAACGGCAACTTTTAGGGTTCCTGCTTTTATCTCGCTCAGGTTAGCTAAATCAATTTCTAGCCGATCAATGGTATCAAACAGCTCGTTGCAGTAATTTGCCAAAATATCGGCTGCTTGAGTGAATACCATTTTTTTACCGACAACCTGGTACAAAGGCATGCCGATTAAGTCGGTGAGCTGGCGCAATTGGATGGAAACAGTGGGCTGAGTCAAGTTTAGTGTCTTGGCTGCTAGGGTGATGGACCCTAGTTCATAAACACTTGAGAATACTCTTAAGCCTCTAATGTTGCCGAGCCGGGATCTGAGGTGTTGTTGGGACATGTATAGATAAATACCTATGAATATCATGTTTAATATTAATTATACTTTGGGTATTGAATCCTGCATATTTTCCTCAAGCAAAGCACCCATGATGGTGTTCTGCACCGAGGAGGCAGCATGAGTTTCAATCAACTACTTATCCCTATTGCGCCAGAACAGCCGCTTGATGAATCCTTTCACCAGGCTTTCAGATTTGCTAATCAAATTTCAGCCCAGGTGACGTTGTTGACTGTCATTGAGGACTTGGCTGAGTTAAAGGAAATCTCTCGTTTTTCATGTACAACGCTCGATCTTATTGATAAATCAACTAAAATTTATCACGGCATTCTGAAAGAGTGGGTACAGGTGCTCAAACAGGAATACACCAACATCAAATTTCAGACCAAGATACGCATTGGCATCCCGTTTATCGAAATCATTAAAGAGGCGAATGATAGCCAAGCCACCATGGTGATCCTCGATACCCACAGAGAGGCAAAAGAAAAAGCCTGCCAGCGGGGGAGTACGACTTTACACATAATGCGTAAGTCCGAAGTGCCAATCTGGTCGATAAGTACAGCGCCACGGCCGGTGAAAAATATCGTAGCGGCTTTGGATATCTCAAACCAAGACTACCGTGAATTTAATGAAAAGATTTTGGCGCTAGCTGTTGAGTTTTGTTCGATAACAGGAGCCAACTTAACCGTTTGTCATGCATGGCGGCTGGATTCGGAAGGGTTCTTGAGAAAATGGAGCGGTTATGACGACTTGGATATAGCGCTTATATCTAAAAAAATGCGGGATGATAGGGTAGGAAGACTGCGATCTTTGCTGATGCCATACGAAAACAGCCCAATTCATACTTCGATAAAAATATTGGAAGGGGAAACCCGTCAGATATTGCCTAAATATGTCAATGAAGAAGGGGCTGATTTAGTGATATTAGGCTCGTTGTCTCGCACCGGTATTGCGGGTTTCTTGATGGGCAATACCGCTGAGTCACTGCTTAATGAAATCAATTGTTCGGTCATTACCCTTAAACCTGATGACTTTACGTCACCGGTGCTGGATGAGGGGTGATACGGATTTTCGCCCCATCACTTATACTCAATGGGTATGACGGTATTTTTGCGTAAACCTATTGCCTTTTGGGGGAGGGAAAACCATGAAAATAGATAGTAATGATGTGTTATCGGCAAAGCTGCAGGTTATTATTCATTGGGCTGTAAGAGCGCTCTCAATTATCATGGTTTTTGTTATTGTAATGGGCGTACTCGATGTGGCCTGGATATTGTACCAGCGCCTGATCACACCTCCTCAATATATACTGACAATCTCCGATATGCTGGCGACTTTCGGTGCCTTTATGGCAGTGTTGATAGCAATCGAAATCTTTATCAATATTACGATCTACCTTCGTGAAAATGTTATCCATGTAAAAATAGTCATGGCAACAGCTTTGATGGCGATTGCTCGTAAGGTGATAATTATTGATGTTGAAGAAATGGAAGTTGCCTACTTGTACGGTATCGCTGCGGTTGTGCTGAGTATGAGTATCGGCTATTGGTTGATACATCAGCTACCACGAAAAAGTCATCTAGAGGAATAATTGTGATAACGAAAGTTTATTCAAAAAATGAATATTCCTAGGGATATTTAAAGGTAAGCCATTACAAATTACCTCTGTAATAAAGAGTTTCCAGAGAGATTATTCCTTTTGGAATTATGTGTGGGTGAAAAAATACGCGCATCTTATTGACTTGATTGCATTTCGCCATTAAATTGACGCTCGTTAGAGTTAATACTCGATGGGTTTTATAATGAAAAAAAATGGCTTTACACTGATAGAAATGGTCGTTGTGATCGTGATTCTTGGCATCTTAGCTGTTACCGCTGCTCCGCGTTTCTTAAATTTGCAGGTAGATGCCCGAAATTCTGCACTGGAAGGATTGAAAGGTGCTGTTGAGTCTGGGTTAGAGATTGGCTATGGCAAAATGGCGATGGCAGGGCTAGAAAGTAGAGCCCATATTACAAATCTTGACTCAGCAGAAAATGATACCGGCAAATATGTAGGGGAACCGATTCCTATTCCAGGCTGTGAGCTGAACTCAAATAAGCGTGAGCGATGTATATTCAGATATGGTTATCCTGAGTCTAATTTTTATACGATTACAACCTTAGTAGATGGTATTAACAAACACTACGAGGAAGATAAAGATTGGGGGATTACGAAACTTAATGATGAGGATGCATTGCTTATAACCGATAAAAGGAACCTTGACTACACTGTTGTTCCTCCAAAGTTAATCAATAACAGCTGTTATCTACGCTACCTTCATCCTACTCAAAAAGACGAGACTTATCGCTTAGAGATAAGTACCTGCCAATAAGTATCACGAGTTAATTGATAACACCCGCTCTATGTAATGAGCGGGTGTTATTAATTTGAGAAGATGTTAGCAACAGAGTCTATGACCCTTTTGATTTACTGAGCTGTGGGAATAAGGAGGCTTACTCCTCCTTACTTTTTATATCTCATCTTTTTTATAGTTCACTTTATATTTGTTATTTTATTGATATAAAAGATAAATTTTGAATTGGTTTAGTCCTTCCTAAAACTGCACACTGTTTTCCAACAAGTCATTCCGAGAATTAACTCGAAGAAGGTTGGAGAATAATTGCATGAAAAAATCACTGTTTGTTATGGGGAGTCTGTTGGCTTCTTTAAGCTTCTCACCCATTGTCATGGCGGATTTAGAAGATTGGCACGAGGAGCGTGTAGAAGAACGCCGTGAGGACAGACGAGAGGAAAGGCGTGAGGAGCGTCAGGAAGAACGCCAAGAAGAACGCAGAGAGGAGCGTCGCGAAGAAAGAAGAGAAGAGCGCCGCGACGATTAATCTTTTTAGATAGTTATCAATGCTGCTGAGTCGCACAAGCTGTACTCAGCAGCTGTTATTGCTCAAGGCGTTTCTTGTCTAATGGGATTATTGAACCGGCTTGAGCCGGTATAGCTTGAGCTCGTAACCATTAAAGAAACTAGTGAGCAGGCGGTTCTCTCCGGGAATTAATCGTACCGAACTGACAACGTTGGTGTTTTTATCCAGGTTGTCTTTTAGAGTAGGATCATCCGCATTAGCATCAATTTGGCGGATCACGATGCGATCATCGACATCTTTCTGGTAGTGGCTGAGGTATTTCACCTCAAACTTCTGATCTTGCTTGTCCTGCCCATACACGTTCATTCGATTACCGTTTAACTCGATATAAAAACGCAGGCCGTTTTCGGCAGTGGTGTACCACATTCCCTCATGTTGGTTAAATGTTGGCAAGATCCTTTCTTTGGCTGTGATTAAAGCGGCAGAAAAAATCAGTACGGTAATGAAGAAGTGGATAATTACTGTTTTATTTTTGAACATACTAGATTCTCGTCGCAGCCATAAAGCGTTTCTTTTACCTTGTCGATATATTGGTAATTGTTTTGTTCAAGCAAGTTTTCAAGCACTTCGATTTCACTATCTTCAGGAATGAAGAGGACTGTTGTATCACCCATGCTGTAAGCGGTATCGGTTGGCAGGAACCAGTGCAGCATGGCAACAATCACTAGACTTGTACACAAAGCAGAAAGGTAGAACCGAACAGACTTTAGGTGAGAAAGCGAGTTTCTGTCGCTTCCTTCTTTAGTATCCGATATTGATTGGCTTGCGCTTTGTTCCGCCAAAGCTTTGTATGCAACTGTATTTGTGTTCCGGGCTTTAGAGTGAGCATTTTCAGCTGTTGGGCGAGTAACAATTGGCTGCTCAGAAGGCACTGAGGAGTCGACAGAGGAGCTATGCGCTAGATTCGAGGATTGATGAATCACTGAGGTGGTTGGCTCAGTGTCATGATATTCCGGCATAACGGTCAGTTTATAACCGCGCTTTGGCACAGTCACAATATACGCTTTGCCTAGATCAAACAGTTTGGATCTCAGACCATTGACCGTTTGGTTGATGGTGAAATCAGAGGCGTAGGTTCCGGCCCAAATGGTATCTGCCAATTCTTTTCTCAGAGTAACCTCTGGGTAGTTTTGGCAAAGGATTTTCAGCAATTCCATTTCTTTAACTCGGAGTTTATTTTTCGCGCCAGTCTGAGTATGCCGAATGGTCAACTCATTGACAGAGACTTCCAATGTCTGCAATGAGATATAGGGTGATGTAGGTGATTGGTTATTTTGCATATTGTTCGAGTAATGGTTGCGTTATCAAAAGCCAATATAGAGCAAAAAAATAGGTCTAACGTTATTTTTCTGTCAAAAACGGCCATATTTCAAGCAAATGATAGCTAATATACGCTGCTTTTTTGAGGTTGATAAAGGCAGGTTTATAACAATCCTGCCTTTATCATTTCAGGCTATGAAAAAGGCTGATTAAACGTAGGCTTCATCGTCCTATTCGAATGACTTGCTCATCCTTTCAAGCATCGTGACTTTTTCCCGCATCTGTTTGGATGCGGTTTCCATCCTTTCCACCTGCTCAAGATTTTTTGTCGATAGGTAGGAGATCTGGTGGACATTATTACTGACATCCTGAGTGACGGCACCTTGCTCTTCTGCTGCTGTTGCGATTTGGCTGGAGATGTCTGCGATTTCATCGACCATTTTAACCACCGCCCGAACCTTCTCGGCGGTGGTGTTGGTGTTGTCAACGCATTGCTGGGTACGGGTAATGCTTTCTGAGGTGGTCAGCTGCCACTGCTCGAGCGTGGTATTGATGTCTTCGATACTGGATTGAATTTGTTCTGTGGCACCATGGGTTCGCTGTGACAGCGCCCTGACTTCATCGGCAACCACGGCAAAGCCTCGCCCTTGTTCACCGGCGCGTGCGGCTTCTATGGCAGCATTGAGGGCCAGCAAATTGGTTTGCTCGGCAATGCCTTGTATTTCGACCATCATGCTGTGAATTTGATCTGACACCTTGGTCAGTGATTTGGCCGTCTGGGCTGTGTTTTGGGTTTCAATGGCTAGTGCGTTGATATTGTCGAGCGTTGTCGTCAACACCGATTCTGTATCACTGCACTGCTTTTGGGTTTCGTTGACTTTGTCGTTGGTCGTTTGGGTGTTGGTCGCAATTTCATTGGCAACGGCAGACAGTTCAGTAATCGCCGAGGCAACCAGCTGGGTGTCGCGGTCCTGCTCGGAGATAGAGGCTTGCGTTTCCTGCGACGCGGCCAGTAGGTCATCGGCAACGGTGTTGAGGTTTTTTGATACGTCAGCCGTCCGGCCAAGCACGGTTTTTATTCGGGCGTCATGGAGGGCGAGGTGAAATTCAGCAATCGAAGCCTGTTTGTCACCACTGTATATCAACCGGGTAATGCTGTCATAGTCCTGCTCAAGCCGTTCAAAAAAGCGGGGGGTAACATAGGTCTCTTGTCGGTAGAGCAGCCCTAACAAGCACAGTGGCAGCAGCTGGCCGATCAGCCGGTAGAAATCGTAAAAGAAAAAGGAGCTGGCCACCGAGCCTGTGATGAGCACCGTGGCGATCGCCAGCTTCTGCATGACAGAAAGCTTAAAGCTGTAAGGGTTTTTCTTTTGATTTAGCTTTTGGTAGGTCGTGGCGGCGGTGGTTTTCATTGCCGAGGTAGGCTTGCGTCTGACCGATTGAAAGCCAATCAGCTGGTTGTTTTCATATATCGGGGTAACATAGGCATCGACCCAATAATGGCTACCGTCTTTGCAGCGGTTTTTGACAATACCTCGCCAGGGTTGGCCTTTTTTTAAGTGCAGCCAGAGATCGGCAAAGGCCTGTGGCGGCATGTCTGGGTGACGGATGATATTGTGGTGCTGCCCAATCAATTCGTCAGCGCTGTAGCCACTGATAGTAATGAATTCCTCATTGGCATACGTGATAACACCTTGGGTATCGGTTGTGGTGACCAGTTGTGCGTCCGGCCTGAGTTCAACCTCATGGTTGTTCACATGCTGGTTTTTTCTCATCGTAAGTTCCTCTTCATACGCAAAAGGCCCTACGACAAAAGCGATACTGCAACTCTACAAGGCCGTAACTATCTTTTTGTTTTTTTTATAGCTTTATCATTGTTCTTCGTTCAACTATAGACGTATTTCCAACAAGAAAATTACAGCTACGGGGAAATACTGTAATGTTTTATTTTAATATGCTAATTCAGCATAATTATCTGGAGGGTATCTCTTTTGTGTATCCCATGGATCTTGGTAGCGAGCGTCGCTCAATATTTGAAGCAATATGTCGTCAGCAAAAAAAAATCCCGATATGGCTCATGCCCTATCGGGATTATTCGGCTCGCTATTGTGTTAGCTGTACATTGGAACCAGTGCCACGGTACCGATGATCACAGTCGCAAGACCACATAGCACAGGTACAGAAGTACGTTTAACCACTTCGAATGGGCTAACGTTACCCATACCTGAGGTTGCCACGATGACACCAGATACTGGAGAAATCGTACGGCCTAGGTTAGACGCCTGTAGCATCGGAATGATAAGGAAGGCAGGGCTAAGGCCCATTTTACCTGCAAGTGCTGGTGCTAGCTCTACGAATGCGTAGAACGGTGCGTTACCTGAACCTGTCGCGATAGCGGCTGCAACCGTCAGGCCGGTTAGCAGTAGCATCAGGGCAAAACCACCTGCACCGGCTGCTTCAGCAAGACCGATCAGGTTGTCGATAGCACCGATAGACATCAGACCCTGTGCAAATACACCCGCTGCAACCAACAGCATTACCACGCCTTTGAACGCATCAGCCATACCCTGGTAGCACGCTTCCAGATCTTCCAGTGTTTCCTTACCCTTGAAGCGCTTGGTCACGAAGTCAACAATAGCGCCAATGAAGATAGACATAACAACGATTGTGTAGATATCCAGCGATAGACCTGGGATAGTTTCACCGTTGAATGCAAAGACACCGATAATTGGCAGGAATGGCAAAATGGCGTAGTACGCAGGTGCTTTTACTTCGATTTCAGAAATATCGACTTTTTCCATCACGATGTTTTCTTTCTTATCGAGGTACTTGTTCCAGAAGAATGCAGCAGCAGCCATCACGATGATTGCACAGATTGAAACAGGCAGTACGGTTTCAACGGCAAAAACGTGCAGTGGCAGGCCTGATTTTTCGGCCGCAACAATCACGTCACCGGATGTTGGTGAAAGAATAATTGCCGCCGGTGAGGCACAGATAGCAACGGCTGCTGGGCGCGAGATACCCATAGCTGTCATCATCGGGAATAGGGTGGCCATCAATAGTACACCTAGGCCAGTTGCCGAACTTACTGCCAGTGACATCAAACACGCTACGATGTATGCCGCTACCAGCAATGTGTATGGTGATTTAATAACCGAAAGAGGTTTAGAGAATTGTTTTACCACCACATTGTTAGCGCCAATGTGCGTCATGTAGGATGCAAAACCACAAAGTAGCATGATCTGCATACCCAAACCGCCGCCACGGTATTGCAGCATGTATTTCACATACTCCAATGAATCGGTGACGAAGTTACCGGTCGCCTGAATCTTCTCAGGCAGTACTTTATATCCAAGAACGCCGGTAATGAGCAGTAACAATAGACCTGCTGTGAGTAGAACGCCCGCGGGCTTGTATCCTTTAATGATGAAATAGCCAACAGCAACCGTGACTGCCAAGCCAATCAATAGCTCCAACATGGAAAAAATCCTCTTAAACCACAAAATTAAGAAATAATGTGTCAATTGATAAAGTTTTCTTACACATTATTTTCGATAAATTTACCTAAAAAGTGGTGGAGGAACGACAATAATCGGACCAGTTTATGATCTGAAACAGAATTTTGAGTAATGTGTTAATTTTGCGCTACAGCTATGAAAAGATACGCAACATCATATGTTTGAATGTCGTTAATGATTATATTTTGCTTGTCTTTTGCGCAAGTAAACTTAAACACAAGTAATACATTGCCTATACGAGTTAATAACTAATTTACCCTGTTACAAAATGTAAATTTGATTACATTTAGCGATTATTCTTCACATATTCCATAAAAGCCTTATCTGCCACCGATAAATAACCGTCTTTTCGCCATGCAATGGCAATATTCAAGATGACAGGTTGTTCAAAGGGGATAGGGACAACACCGGATTCATTTTCTGTCACCATGTCGAGCAATGCCGTCACGGCAAAGTCGTTGCGGACAATCTTTAAAATCATCGGTAGCAAATTAGTTTCGAAAGCAATATTGGGTTCGAAGTGGTTTTCTTGGCAAATGCGGTCAATGTATTCGCGATGGAAATAACCGGGCTTGAACATGACCAAATCTTGTTCGAAGAAGGTTTTGAAATCGATGGTATCGAGCGTGGCCAACTCATTTTCTGGGTGAACGGCAGCCACCATTTGGGTCGTGAGTAAGTGCTCTGTCGCGAGTCTTTCCGGAATGTGGTCACAATGAATAATGCCCAAATCGAGTTCTTTATCCAACAGCATCTTACGGATTGTCTCGGTACCTGCTTCGACGATGGTCAACTTGAGATTGGGGTACTGGCTTTTGAAGCCCATTAAGATATCTGGCAGGTAATAGGAGCCTAGTGAGCTGGGTACGCCGAGCTTGACTTCGCCTTTGGTGAGTCCTTTTAGCTCTTCCATAGCTACGGTGGCATCATGCACGTTCTGCAGGATCAACCGGGCATGGCGTAAAAGTACTTCCCCTTCAGGGGTCAGGGAAACGCGGCGCTCGTTGCGATCGAACAATACGATACCCAGTTGGTCTTCGAATTTTTTCACCGCAATACTCAGTGCTGGCTGGGCTATATGGAGCTTGGCGGCTGCCCGGGTGAAATTGGCCGTGTCGGCGAGGGTAACAAAGTAATTGAGTTGGCGAATATCCATTGGCTATATAATTCCTTTATAGCTTCCATATTTTTAATATATTTTCACTATTCCTGTTGAATTGCTACGGTTGAAGCAGATTTCTTTTTTGCTGATAACCGACATGATAGACATTCAAACCACAGAGTATCGAAGAGCCAGCTTTGCCTTGTGTCTGGGCTCATTTCTTATTTTCTGCAATCTGTATTTATTCCAGCCAATGTTGCCACTAATGGCGGAGAACTTTGCGGTGTCAGCGACCCGGGTCAATTGGCTGGTGGCGGCTGCGACCTTGGCTTTGGCTGTCACGCTGGTGCCCTGGGCGGTATGGTCTGAACGCATTGGCCGGCGACCGGTAATGTTAATCAGCCTGAGTTTGTTGCCGGTAATTGGCTTTTTAATGCTGACAGCAGAAAGCTTGCTCATGCTTAGTTTGAGCCGTGCCTTGATGGGAGCGGCGTTGGCGGGTTTTGCCGCTGTAGCTGTGGCGTACATGGCCGAGGAGTTTACCTCTCGCGCCCTAATGCTGGCGGTCGGTGGTTACATTAGTGCTAACTCACTGGGGGGGATTGTCGGCAGGATTTCCGGTGGCTTTCTGTCTGAACGCTTTGGCTGGCAAGGTGCCGTGATTTGCATGGCGGTGTTTAGTTTGGTGGTTGCCATCGCTATCTATTTCCTTTTGCCTGAGCAGCGCAATTTTAAGCCCGCCAAAGGTCAGCTTCGCCAGCAAACCTACAGTGTACTGGTACACCTGCGTACCCCAGAACTGTGGCAGGCTATGCTGATCGGCGGGGTTAACTTTGCCTTGTTTGTGAACTTGTATTCTGTCATGGGGTTCAGGCTGGTGGCCGAACCTTACTCTGTGCCTGTAAGCTGGGCGTCGATGATTTTCTTGTGTTACCTCAGTGGTACGGTATCGGCAAAATTGAGCGGGCGCTGGACACAGCGGTTTTCGACAGTGCCGGGTATGGTGCTGGGAACCTGTATCAGTGCGATGGGGATGTGGGTCGCCTGGTATGAGTCCGTATTTGCTATGGTACTGGGGTTGTTGTTAATTAGCTCAGGGTCTTTCTTTACTCATTCGTTGGCTTATGGCTGGGTCAGCCAGCGGGCTAAAACGGCCAAGGCTACTGCGACGGCATTGTATCTGGTCCACTATTATGCCGGGGGGAGTTTAGGCGGCTTCTATCTTATTGGTTGTTGGCAGTACTTTGGCTGGACTGGCGTGATCGCTGGGGGCTCTGTCCTGTATGTGTTGATGGGTATGCTGTGTTACCGGTTGTACGCAACAACAGAAGGAAGCTCAGATGCACCACTGCCTTCTGAGCCCCGATAAGCCATTACTTGTACTTGAATTGACCGACTACTGCATCTAGCTGCTCGGCCATATTCGCAACGTCTTGGCTACTGGTGCTGGTTTGGCTAACAGCCGCTGCTGTATTGGTTGCCAGCTCAGCAATTCGATGAATGTTCTGATCGATTTCTGCAGATACCGCGGACTGTTGTTCAGAGGCCGATGCGATCTGAAGGCTTCTGTCTGAAATATCAGTGATAGCCTTAACAATTAAGTCGGCAGCCTCTTTAGCTTGTTTGGTGTGAGCCACTGTATCCCCAGCTAATGCTCGGCTATGCTGCATGGCAGCGACACTTTGGCTCACTGTTTCAAGCAGCTGTTCGATGGTTTGCTCTATTTCTTGAGTCGAGCTGTGGGTACGCTGGGCAAGTTGGCGTACCTCGTCAGCCACCACAGCAAACCCCCGGCCATGTTCACCTGCCCGTGCGGCCTCGATAGCCGCATTGAGGGCCAGTAGATTCGTTTGTTCTGTAATATCCCTGATAACGGATGTCACCTTGTTGATGTTCTGGCTTTGTGCTTCCAGTGTTTGGATTTGAACTTGTGCTGACTGGATCTCATCGGCGAGCGAATCAATAGACACGGCGGCCTGCTGGCTTATTTCTAGGCTTTTTACCGCATTATCTTGTCCGTTTTGTGCTGCTGTTGCGGTATCACTGATATTGTTCGCAATTTCACTACTGGTCGCCAGCAGTTCATTGACAGATGTGGCAACGTTGGCTGACTCACTTTGTTGTTGTTCGGCATTGGCCAAACTGCCAGATGCCGCAGATTTGGATTCGTTGGCCGCTTTGGATAGTTGCTTGGAGATATCGGCAATATTATTGATGATTGCCTGAAGTTTACTGGTAAAAAGATCGAAGGATCGACTTAGCTGGGCAAGTTCATCATCGCCTTGGTCATTCATTCTTACGGTTAGATCGCCTTCACCTTGGGCGATGTCGTTCATCATGCGGTTTACTGCGTTTAGCCGCTTATTGATAGTCCGGCTGATCACAAACAGCACCAGCGTCATAATGAGAGTAATAGTGCCGCCACCTACCAAGAGGATCATTTTTTCCTGAGACTGCATGTCATCAATTGTATTGATGATAGTTTGTTCTAATTGGTCGATTTGGCTCTCGACTTGTTGAACATTGGTTCTCAATTCACCATAAAGACCTTCATTGTAAGTTAGGCCTATATATGTATATCCCTGGACGAGCTCGTCGAACATCATTTGATAGATAGTGATACTTCTTCTTAATCTTCTTTTTTCTGATGCAGGGAGATCGCTAATGCCTAAGGTGGAAAGTAGGGTATCAAGGTTGTTGTTGAATACCTCGATATGGCTTTGATCTTTAGTGATCAGGAAATCTTTCTCGTTCCGGCGTAATGTCAGCAATAGTCGATAAAGTTTTTCGTGACCGTTGATCAGCAGTAACTCTTCGGTATCGTTTGCAGCAGAGCGGATATTTCCTCTTAGCCCTTCAGAAGGCGTTAGCCCGAGCAGTATGGTTTGATCGGCGATGATATTGAATTGATTGGCATATTTACTTAGAGACTGTTTGACTTGCTCAAATTCAGCGCTATGTTTATCGTTGTATTTGGCTAATAACGCTTCCACAGTTGCCAATCGAGCATTGAGTTCTATTTGTTTTTGATTGAATTTCTCTACGTAGCCAGCATCAAGACGGGCTAGAAAATCTTTTTCGTGGCGTCGTAAGGTTAGTAAGTCGGCATTGCTGTGTGCCGTTTCCTGGGCTGCGAGCTGAAGATTATCTAATTTGATAAATGAAAGGGTTTCGAAGGCACCGAACGTAACCATGGCACTGACCAGAAAGAGGCTGGTCAGATACAGCTTGGCTTTGATCGTTTTAACAAGATGGCGTTGCATTCCACTCTCCCTGCTTGCATATAACAACCCAATCACAGACATATGCGTACTTGTCATCAAATCAAGACAACCTAGTCTGTATTGCTATATATAACTATAGGGGCAGAAATGAAAAAATCCCGAAATTTGCCCTTTTAACTTGGGGAACAGAGGCAAATTTCGGGATGAGGGTGAATACCAAATGTTAAGCCAGCGCCATTGCTAGCAAGGAAACAGGGTGGATGGTTTCTAAATCAGTGTTTTCTTCTATTTGCCATTTGCAGGTTTCACAGTCGGTGATGGCAAAATCCGCTTTGGAGCGTTTGATTTGCTCGAACAGGTTGCTGCCAATAGCCATAGAGGTATCATAATTTTCCGTTTTGAAGCCATAGGTGCCAGCCAGGCCACAGCATTGGCTATCGAGTACTTCTACCTCAAGACCCGGGATCATCTTCAGCATTTCAATGGTGTACAAGCTACCACCGGTCTTTTCGAGGTGACACGGCGTGTGGTAGACCACTTTCTTGTTGATAGGTTTCATCTTCGGCGCACGCCCGTTCATGAACTCTTTGAGCAAGAAGCGGGTCACATACTCAATTTTGTTGGCGACCTTGCTGTTATCCACCTTAAGTACGTTCGGGTACTCTTCTTTCAGCGTGAAAGAGCAGGTCGATGACGTAGAAAGGATCGGCGCATCATGTTTCTCTACTGCGGCAGAAAAATTGTCGATGTTCAATTTGGCATTCTTTTTCGCTTTGTCAAAGAAGCCGTTGGCAATCAAAGGCACGCCACAACATTTCTCTTTGTCCATCAATTGGACGCCAATACTCATCGCATTCATTACCCTGACAAAGTCTTTACCCAGCTGTGGGTGGTTGTAATTGACATAGCAGCCGTGGAAGTAATGCACTTGCTTAGGGTACAAGGCTTGACTGGTGCAGTTTTGCTTGTACCAGCGGCGGAATGTGCCGTGGGAGTATTTTGGCAGGCTCTTGTGATCGTGCACGCCAATGGTTTTGTGCATGATCTTCTTGACTGGCTTCAAGCCTGTAATGGTATTGACGATTGGCGCGAATGGGGTCGCTGCCGAACCCATCAAGTCGGTATGGCTTAGCACAAAGTCACGGATGGTTTTGATGTTCATCGGTAGTTTGGCATGCTCATCACGGGCAACGGCAATCATATCGCCAATTTTCACCCCAGAAGGGCAGGCGGTTTCACAACGCTTACAGTTGGTACACAGCTTTAATGTTTCATCATAGAAATCAGGGCTTTTAATGCGCAGACGTTCGCCGTCTGGACCGCATTGCTTAGGGCCAGGGTATTGTGGGTTGGCTTTGGCGACCGGGCAGTAGACGGTACAAACCGTACATTTGATGCATTGGTCGAAGCTAGTGTCTTTTTGAAGAAGGCTCATGCGATTGTCCTTTCTTGTTTTGGCTGTGTAACTGTAACTTGTTCGAGCTGGTGGTGATGCGCGGCAATCATTTGCTGGGCCACATAGTAGCCAGTGGAAATAGCCACACCTGAACCAGAGCCTTCCTGTACCGGATCATAGTGGGCCAAAATGGCACCTGCGCAGTATAGGTTTTTAATAACTTGCTGGTTGATGGTTGGGTTCAGCTGCTTATTGCAATCAACCCCCATTCTCATAAACGGATGGCTTTGAGGCGCGAAAAACTGAGGCTGATACCAGTGATCTCTATGGGTATTGTCAGCCATGTCCAGGCCAAAGATTGGCTCGTTGACCGCATGGCGTTGCGCTGATAAACCTTTGCTGAAAAAACTACCGCTTGCCAGTAGGAAGCTATCGGCTACCAGCGGAATATCTTCATGGTTTCGGGTGAATATTTTCTCCAGACGGCCATTGTTGAATTCTCCCTTGAGGACATCATCCCCGGAAAGAATCAAGCCGCCTAGACGTTTGAAGTGTGACTTCATGGCCTCTTCTAGGCGAATGCCCAGCAGTGAAGGGGGCATGGTTGGTAATTCACAGATCTTGAAGCCAGTCAGGCCTTCGAGCAGCTTGATTGTGGCAGCACCGTCGCCGTTGCCGAAGATCGCAGGCAAAACAACAAGATCGGCTTTGCCAACCTGCTGAATCATCGACTTGGCAAAAGCGTGCAGCTTGGTTTCGTCGCGTAACACGCGTGAAATATCGATTGAACGGAATTCACACGGGTTACGCTGCATGCTTTCGAAATCAGGCAGTTCAACCGCTGCGGTTTTGATTTTCACCCCTTCGAAGGCACTGAGCTTTGATAAGTTGTCAGCGGCCAGCTGCGGCTGGAAATCACGGAAGCCATCGACTGTCACCAAAGCAATTTCGGCTAAACCTTCTGCTAGCTGGTGGTGCGGGAACTGATACACAGTTTGCTGAGACAACCATGTAGAGCGGAAGGTACCCATAGGCGTGACACGGTAATGGTTCTTTTCATCGGCCTGAGCAGTGAGGTAGACACCACAGTGCTCCATCATGTCCTGATACCAATTGATGGCTTCACGGCACTGCAGTTCGCCCAACTTGCTATAGGGATGAGAAGGGCATTGGTCTTTCAGCTCAGCAAAAGCAGAGAAAGGCGCGTCAACCGCTTCACCATTAGGCAGGCGGCTAAGTACATCCACCGAGCCAGAAGAAAAGTGCAGGGCGCTTTGTCCAGCTGCGATAACCGCAGTTTTTAGACCGGCTTCTGCGCAGCGGATAGCGCAACTTAGGCCTGCAACACCGCCGCCGATGATGATGCTATCAAATTTCATTGTGTTACCTCGTCAGCTGGCGTTGATTGTTGTTCTGGTAGATCACTGACGCCAAACAGCCCTTCGTAAATCCAGTAGGTAAATTCGCCTTCACGCAATGCATCGCCCCAGAAAACAGGTTTGATCCCTTTCCAGCGTTCTTCTAGGAACTCTTCGAGTAAATGGCTCGCTTCATTGCCCGAGGTTTTGCCGTATTCGGAGAACAAGCCTGCGGCACGGTAGGAGCAGAGTTCACCCTGGCAAGGGCCCATACCGATGCGGGTACGTCGGCGTAGGTCAACAAGATTATGAACATCCAAATCCTTGATGGCATACTCCACTTCGCCACAAGTCACCATTTCACATTCACAGATCACGGCTTGGCTTTTCTTGTCGTTACCTAGGAATTTTTCTGCCCGTTCGCCATGGCGGTAGAAAGCCGATTGGTAAACAGGCTTGGCCAAACTGGCAGTCGCAGTTTTTTTCGGTTCGGCTTGCTCTGAGCCCGGTAGCGGTTTTTCATGGGTAATGCATGGTGCAGTATTGCCAAGTTTCTTCGCCACCAAATCGGTGGTCCATTCTGCCATCATGCGGTAGGTCATCAGTTTACCGCCGGTGATAGTGACAAAGCCGTCAAGGCCGTCACGTTCAGCGTGATCAAGCAGTACGATTCCGCGGCTGATATTACGGCCACTGGTATCGCCATCGACCGCAACCAGTGGTCTCACGCCAGCATAAGCACGCAGCACACGGGTATTGGCCATGATTGGAGCCAGTTTGGTGCCTTCCTCAAGCAGAATGTCGATTTCCTTGCTGGTCACATGTAGATCATCAATCTTGTCGTAATCTATCCGTTCGGACGTCGTGCCGATAAGAGAAATAGTATCGCCGGGCACCAGAATGTCAGCATCGGACGGTTTGCGACAGCGGTTGATCACCAAGTTGTTGATGCGGTAATCAAGGATCAGCAGTGATCCTTTAGCCGGGAACATCTTGATAGACAGATCACCATACTCACAGATTTGCTGGCCCCAGATCCCGGCGGCATTAATCACTTGCTTGGCACGGATTTCAAATGACTGGCCAGTTTTCATATCCAGGCAGTAAACACCACGGACAGTTGCTCCTTCCCGGATGAGGCCTGTGACATGGGTATGGTTGAATAGCCGGGCACCGTGCTCGACTGCATCGAGAACATTGGATGCAGATAAGCGGAAGGGATCCAAGGTGCCGTCAGGCACTTTTACCGCGCCGATTAGTGATGGATTACAATTTGGTTCAAGGCGTAGTGCATCTGCCGGTGAAAGTTGCTCAACATCGATATCCGCGCTCTGGCATGATGAAATAAAGGTTTTTTGAAAATCGAGATCATCGTCAGGTAGGGAAATAAACAGCCCTTGAGTATCTTCAACGCAGTGGCGGGCGATGTTTTTCAGAATGCGGTTTTCCTGAATACATTCTTTGGCCGATTCCTGATCGGTAACGGCGTATCGTGCCCCAGAGTGGAGAAGGCCGTGATTTCTTCCCGTAGTTCCTGATGCAAGATCGTCTTTTTCAACCAGAATGCATGGGATTCCGCGCAAGGCACAGTCGCGCATAATACCAGTGCCGGTAGCGCCGCCGCCAATAATCACAACATCTGTTTCAAACCAACTATTCATGTTCGTTTTCGCTTATTGTTTTGGTCCGTGGTTCAGGAAATGGATAATTCCTTCAACTTTATGCTATGTAATATGCCACTTTCTGTAAGGGTAATATTTGATCGGCCACACATTTATGAGCGTTCGCGCATTCGATCGCGCGTTAATGTGATTGTTTGACTGAAAAAGAAACAGTTTTAGTAGGTTCCAGCCATCCCAAAGGCTGTGCGAGTACTTTTACTAGAGGGAAATGACTAAACGAAAGTATTTAGTTCACAAGAGAAAAGGGTAGATCAAGCGATGGCCCTACGCCTTTCGCTCAAAATAGGCGTGTAATCGAAAGGGTGGTAGCGGCTACAGTCACGTCCTGCATCTTTGCAATCATACAGGGCCCTGTCAGCGCGTTCTATTAATGAGGAGAGGGAATCACTATCGCCATAACTGGAAATACCAATACTGGTGGTAAAGTTGATGGCAGTGCTATCAATCCCTGTCTCAACTTCTAATGTTCGTATACGTGATAACATTCGCTCAGCAATTCTTTCTGCGTCGTTAGACGTACACTTTGGCAGGAAAAGGATAAACTCTTCTCCGCCAAAACGACCAAACAGATCCGTTTTGCGGATATGATCCTGCATAAAATTAGCAAATTCTTTCAATACTTTATCGCCAACGCCATGGCCCCAGGTGTCATTGATTCGCTTAAATCGGTCGATATCGAACAACATAATGGAGAAAGGCTGTTCTTTTTGTATACAGTTGGCTAACTGTTTATCTGCTAACTGTAACAGCATGCGGCGGTTATAAATTCCGGTAAGTGGATCAAGCGTTGCTTGTCGATACAACCGCATTAGCATGTGTAGCTTAGACAACTGGGACCAGACAACCATTAGTGCCAGTACGTTCTGTAGCCAGTAGCTGGCGATATTCTCTGGACTAAATAAATGACCAGACAGGTAGTCAACCAAGAGCTGAGTTACCGCTGTGACTGCTAGCATGCACAGGCTTTCTTTTAAAGTGACAGGCAGAATCGTTAAGATGGCGACATGAATGATTGGCAGTAGGGTATAGCCATAGACAAAGCCGCTATAGACAGTCGGAAAGTCGAGCACCCAAGCGGTATAGAGGTAAAATAGGTTGATACTGAGCACCATTAAGCCCATGTACCATTGTGCGCGCTTTAACGTTGTATGCCTGTGATTCAGCCATGCGATAGACAGCAGGAAGCTACCCAGTAGAATACGGGAGCCTGCAATATGAAGGTGGGTAGGCTGTGCGAGGAACAGCAGGTCGAACGGTAGCCATAAGATCACCAATACACCCCAAACGGAAGATAGCATGGTGATTCTGCTACGTAAGTAGCCGCTGCGGGTGTTTTTAAAGCTGGTGGAATGCGCTCGTGCACTCCAAAGATCAGGAATGTATAGCTTGAGAGATTGGAACAGTTGGTGCAGTGATGACGTCATAGCGCTTGTCCTTGCTACATCCTGTTAGTATTAGATCCAAACCGCTATTGATCTTTGCTTGCAGTAAATTGCCATTATTCCATGTCGGCATTTGTGATTCAGTGATATTGATCCAAAAATTAAGCCACTATTGCCTAGTTTGATTAACATTAAAGAAAGCAAAATAACGACTTAATCAGACGCATAGTGCATTTTCATAGTTGGTATAGCACAGGGTAATTGCTATCATCCACACACTTTGTTTTGCTACATCAAGATAATCCCATGAATGCTGCTTTAATTTTTCTGATCCCCGCTTTGCTGGGTGCCCAGCTAATTCTGACCTTGGTATTGACCAAAGGAGAAATCTGCCCGGGCCAAAGGGGAAGGGTACATAAAACCTTACCTGCTATTCTGCTGGGTTGGCTAGTCGTCGCTCTGGCCCAGCCTTATGCATTCTTACCGTTGGTTGCTTTGGGTTACTTCACATTGAAAGTCAAAACGGGCAAAACCCGCGATGCAGGACCACTTAACGTATTCTATGCAGCGAATGTATTGGCATTTCTCGTTTGGTTCTCGCTGTTACCGACATTAACGCTACCGGTGGCAGTATTGAGTACGGTTAGCATTGCATTGTTCGGCTCTCTGGCTGCCCACATTCTTCTGACGCAAGCAAGAACTCGTCTGCAGGCTTTCCACCGCTTGCTGCCTTTCGCTGGTTTTATCAGTGCTATGGTGAGTGTACTTTGTTTGCTGTGGCTATCTTCTCTACTTGATGAGAGCCAACTCGCATCACTAACAACCAATGTAGTTGCGTCTTTGGTATTACTGGTAGCAGGCCTGCTTGTATGGTCGATGCACCTGTTGACGGGAAAAACTGTAAACCGTTGGCAATTGGTGGTGGCTGCGGGCATTTTAGTGCTCTCTGCCAACATGCAGGTCGCATTAATTTAATTGCTACGCCTTAGAGCTAAGCCAGTTTGGTGAAATGTGAGGCGGCGCTTTCTCTTTCCGCCTCATTCTGTCTATGCTTACTCATGAGTGAATACTTACCGAGGGGCAGGCAGTATGGAGATTAACAATCTTTTGAACATGGATGGCAACATCGTTCTCGGTATCGTGAATGAGCGATTACGCCTTGAGTGTTCGACAGTCGAAGAATTGGTCAGCCGCTACGAGCTGGACTTCAACGAACTAAATCAAAAAATGGAAGACTTGGGCTACCATTACGATCCAATCAATAACCAATTCAAATAACACCCTTTCTCTAAATCAGGCTGCAATGGTGAAGGTGAATAACTCTCATCGTGGTTATGCAGCCTTGATCCCTTCCAAGTGTGTTTGGCACTGTTGCTTTGCCGTAGCAAAAAATGCTGATAGATAATGGCGCTCTCGCTCTTGTGCTCTAATCGCGGCAAATAAGCGACGCCATAGGCCATCACCAAGCGGTTTGCTGATAATGAGCCCTTGGCGGGCAAAGTCATAAACTGCCCAGTTCGGCAGTGCAGCAACGCCCAGTCCAGCAGAAACCATCTGAATCAGCATCAGGGTATTATCCGCTTGTTTCCAATTGGCGGGCTCTACTCCGGCAGGTTGCATGAAGTGTTTTACCACATCAAGGCGGCTGCGCTGTACCGGATAACTCAGCATGGTTTCATGGGCTAAATCCTCCGGGGTAATCACATCTTTTGAGGCCAGTGGAGATTGCGGGGATACAATCAGGCGCATCTCAAAATCAAACAACGGCTCGAAATGAATTTCGCTTCGAGTTTGAATATCCGAGGTAATAACAAGATCGAGCTCTCCGGCGCTCAGTGCTGGCAGTGGCTCGAAACCAAAACCAGAGGAGAAGTCCAAGGTGACATTCGGCCAGTGGGTTTGGTACTCCTTGAGTGCTGGCATTAGCCATTGGAAGCAGGAGTGGCACTCGATCGCCATGTGAAGTCGGCCGTTGGTATCTTCTTTTAAGCTTGCAAGTTCATGTTCTGCTTGCGCCAGTCGGGGAAAGAGGTCATCGGCAAGGCGCAATAAGATATCACCCTCAGCCGTGAACTTTACAGGGCGAGTTTTGCGCAGGAAAAGCTGGCTACCAAGCCGCTGTTCTAAATCTTTTAGCTGGTGAGACAACGCAGACTGGGTCAGACACAAAGTAGTGGCTGTCGCGGTTAACGATCCGGTATCTCTCAACACAGTCAGTGTTTTTAAGTGCTTAATTTCAATCAAATCGTTTCCTCATACTTTCCGTGTTGGCGCTGTCCCTATAACGCTTTTACTGTAACGAGAAAAAATAGCGGTGTAAACATCTAGACGGCTAAATAGCGTTTTATCTATGAATACACAAGTCAATTCATATGAATTTTATTCAAGATAATCATTAATGATAAGAAATTGCTCATAGTCAGTGGGTGGGTCATTGTTATGCCAACAACGGTAAAGAATGCATGGACGGAACAATAATGACTGTAAAAACAACAACACATATTTTGGGGTACCCGCGATTCGGCAGCCAGCGAGAGCTAAAGCTTGCCCAGGAAAAATACTGGCGCGGGGAAATTTCACAGGCAGAACTGAAGGAAGTCGGTAGTCTGCTTCGTCATCGCCACTGGGGAGAGCAATCCGGTGCAGGGCTTGATGTGGTCACTGTCGGTGATTTTGCTTGGTACGATCATGTGCTTGGTACCAGTATGCTGCTTGGCCACTTGCCAAAGCGCCACCGCAGTGGTTTTCCTGATCTTGATACACTGTTTCGGGTTGCGAGGGGCAAAGCGCCAACTGGCTGTGCGTGTGCAGCATCGGATATGACCAAATGGTTCAATACCAATTATCACTACATTGTGCCTGAGTTCAGCGCCGACGATGAATTCAACGTAAGTTGGCCGCAACTGTTCGAAGAAATCGCTGAAGCCAAGCAAGCAGGCCATAAAGTGAAACCTGTACTGCTGGGGCCTGTTTCTTATCTATGGCTTGGAAAAGAAAAAGAGCAAGGCTTTGATAGGCTTTCTTTATTGCCAAGGCTACTGGCAGCGTATCAGCAAATCCTGACTAAACTGGCAAACCTCGGTATTGATTGGGTACAGATTGATGAGCCAGTACTGGCGCTGGAGCTTCCTAAAAAGTGGCGAAATTCATTTAAAATTGCTTATCAGGTGCTCCATGGCGCACCAAAACTGTTGCTGACGACGTATTTTGATAGCATTACTCATCATTTGGATATGATCACCGGACTGAAAGTCGATGGTCTTCATGTGGATGTCTCGGCAGCGCCTGAACAACTGGAAGAAGTGGTGCAGCATCTACCAGAAGGCTGGGTGTTATCGGCTGGCGTGGTCAATGGCCGAAACGTCTGGCGGGCAGATCTCAGTGCTCTGCTGGAAAGACTACAACCGATCAAGGCTCTACTAGGAGATCGCCTCTGGCTCGCTTCTTCGTGCTCGTTGCTTCACAGCCCGATGGACTTGGACTTGGAAACCGAGCTTAAGCCTGAAGTTCGACAGTGGCTGGCTTTCGCCAAGCAAAAATGCCGTGAGCTGACCTTATTAGCACAGGCCATGGATGGCAATGAGATCGCGATTGAAGAGTGTGCTCGTTACAGTGCGCCGATCAAAGCCCGAGCAACCAGTACACTGGTGAATAATGAACAGGTACGCCAGCGAAGTGAAGCCATTACCGATGCGCTGGCAGAGAGAAAACTGCCTTACCAAGAGCGTGCTCGTATACAGCGCCAGTCATTAGGGTTACCGCTGCTGCCAACAACAACCATAGGTTCCTTTCCGCAAACCAACGAAATTCGCACCCAACGAAGGGACTTCAAAGCAGGGCGGTTGAACGAGCAAGCTTATGTCAACGCCATGCAGGGGCATATCGACGATGCGATTGAGCGCCAGAACAAGCTCGGCCTTGATGTCCTGGTTCATGGTGAAGCTGAACGTAATGACATGGTGGAATACTTTGCTGAACAGCTTGAAGGTTTTGCCGCGACCCGCTTTGGTTGGGTACAAAGTTATGGCTCACGATGCGTGAAACCTGCCGTGATTGTGTCTGATATTTATCGTGCTAAGCCAATGACTGTCTCTTGGGCGCACTATGCTCAATCACTGACGGAAAAGCCGGTAAAAGGTATGCTGACAGGGCCTGTGACAATCCTAGGATGGACATTCCCGCGGGAAGACTTGAGTCGCGAAGCAATTGCTAATCAGATAGCACTGGCCTTGCGAGATGAGGTGGCGGATCTGCAAGAAAAAGGCATCAAGATCATCCAGATTGATGAGCCGGCGATCCGTGAAGGAATGCCACTTAAGGCAAGCCAATGGCAAGCCTATCTCGATTGGGCTGTGAAAGCCTTCAAGATTTCTGCCGCCAGCGCGGAGCCGAAAACCCAGATCCATACCCATATGTGTTACAGCGAGTTCAATGACATGATTGAATCAGTCGCTGCTCTGGATGCTGATGTGATCACCATTGAGACCTCCCGCTCTGATATGGAGTTACTCAAAGCCTTCGAGGCCTTTGATTATCCAAATGAGATTGGTCCTGGAGTTTATGATATTCATTCTCCGAACATACCTACGGTAGAGCAGATCGTCGAATTGGTTGAAAAAGCAGAAGCGAAAATACCGGCTAAACGTTTATGGATAAATCCAGATTGCGGACTGAAAACGCGGAGTTGGGAAGAAACCGAAGCAGCTCTGACAAACTTGGTTGAAGCGGCGAAATTATTGCGCCAGCAGTATCAATCGAAAGCCGTATAAGATGATTAATGTGAAAAGATGCTAATGTGTTAAGTAAAGCCCCTGTGAGATCTCTCAGGGGCTTTGATGTATTAAGAGCGACCTTTAATATCATCGAAGCTAGGTTTGTAGTCCGATTTGGTATATTTGGTCTTCAGCTTTGGAAAGTGGGTACGATTATTTTGGCCCTGTAGCTCTTTGCTTGTAGGAACATAATTGGACGGTTGGTACTCGACTTTCTGAGGTGATATTTCACTGTTGTCGTTTCGACCTTGGAGCTCGTATGCGACAGCTGAGTTAGCAATGAATAGCCCTGCAATCATTAACGCGATAGTTTTCATAGCAGCCTACCTTAGCAAAATGGAAAGGTGTACCGAGTTGCCTTTTAAGCGTAGATGATAAAGCTTTGTCATCATGGTGATTTACAATACTTTAAGTTTAATTCTTATCAATAACCCCACATAGATAGCATATTATCTATTTTTATGAGGATGAATAATATAACTAACTTATTGAAAAGCCATTGGATCGATTAAGCGAAGAGAAGTTGAAGCTGGAGTGAATTTAATTTAAGTGATAAAAGATGAAAGTTTTATGAATTAATGATTTTTGTTGATTTATAAAATAATACTCCTGCCAATTGCAGGAGTATTAAATCATGATTGGTTACTTACTCAGCTTCGGTGCGCGTGAAAGTAAGCGTATGCTCTGTACCGGCTAGCGTTAGCTGGTTGCCTGCCACAGTGGCTGTGCTCCAGTCCATTAGCGTTGCGCTCATCACTCGCTCAAGCTCCATCGCTGGCTCTGGACAAGCCATCATGGTCATGCCCATTTTTTCGATGCGAAGTTTGCCTTCGTTAAGCTCAGCTTGACCGAAGTAACGGTTACAGCCAGCATGGCCGTTGGCACCGAGATCAGAAGATAGTTGAAGGTTTGGAGTCTTGAATGGTTCAGCAATTTCAAGTGCATTGCCGTCAACTTTGTTAAGCACCCAGTTGTAAGAAGCAAGATCAGTATTCGTAATCATAGCGGTAGTCGGCTCGCTTTCAGTGTTTGATGCACAAGCGGCAAGAATGACAGGTACGGCCAAAGCGGCAAGAAAACGTTTCTTCATCATCATAAATTCCCAGAAGTCTTTATAACTGTCTAGCCAAGCATTATTCCCCTGAATACATAAGCTAGAGAATTAATTGTACGTTGTTTTTTATCTTGTTTTACAATATATATCAGATTTTGGTGTGAGGGAATATAAAAAATCACACAAAACCTTAACTATATTCAGGTTTGGTTATGTTTTAGTCCATAGAAAAACATAAACACTAAACAATATAGTAGTTTATAGAAGCCAAAAAGAAAAAATGTTAAGCCTGCGTCAGTTTAATCTTCATTTTTTTTTATCATATGAAGATGAACATCTTGTTGTGGGAACGGAATAGATATGCCTTCCCTGTCAAAGCGCATTTTTACCTCTCGGGTCACATCCCAGTAGACATCCCAATAGTCCTCAGTTTTAACCCAAGGACGAACGATGAAATCGACAGAGGAGGAATTGAGAACATGCAGCTTGATGGTTGGTTCGGGTGAGCGCAGTACCATTGGGTGATCGGCCAGGATCGCTTCCAATACCTTCTCCGTTTTTTCGATATCATCGCCGTAGCCGATGCCAAAAACCATGTCTACCCGACGTACCTTCTCATGGGTGATGTTCTTGATGGTATCGCCCCAGATCTTGCTGTTCGGTACGATAAGGATTTGGTTATCAAACGTCTTGATGGTAGTGCTGACTAAGCTCATATGACTAACTTTTCCGGAGGTGCCCCCCGCTTCGACAAAGTCATCGACATCGAATGGGCGGTAGATCAGCAGCATCATCCCGGATGCGAAGTTAGACAGGGTATCCTGCAAGGCGAAGCCAATGATCACACCCGCAACACCGAAACCAGTCAGCACAGGTGCAAGATTCAACCCGATTTGTGATAGGGCAATCAATATACCGATACACAACACCGTGTTGCCACTGATTGAGATGAAGAAGTCTTTCATCAGCTGCGACATCCTCAGGGTCGGTGAGGAGACCGCGCGGGTAACAATACGTCGGGTGATATTCTTGAAGATTTTGAAGATAAAGATAATGACCAAGAAGACAAACAGCTTGAACAGCGCGGCAGGCGTATTTTGTGCCAACCAATCCCTGAAGTCTATCAACCCATCTGAGAGTAGTGACCACAGCACTTTGATATCCAGTATTTCATTGGTGAGGTTACCAGACACAACAAATAACTGTTTGGTGTAGTCGGTAGTGTCGATGCCCATCTTGTTGGCAAGATCGACGATAAACTGCAGTCCCTCTATGTCTCCGGCCACTTGTCGTTGCGCGAGGATATATTGTAACTGTAAGGAGGCCTTTTCTTCTTCTGCCGCAGATTTAATCTGGCTCGCCAGCATGTTTTCCTGTTGGTTGTCGAATGACAGCTTGGTCGATAGAAATTCTAGCCGTTGCTCGATCTCCTTGATGAGCTCGGCTTTTTTTCTGTCGTCAGGCTTACCCAGTAACTCCAGCCAACCAAAGTTGGTCCAATGTTCACCAAGAATGGTGTGGTAGAAGGTTGTCGTTTCATGCAGCGTTTTTTGGATGATCAGCTTCTGCTCTTGATCGGCACTATCCAAATCACTCTGTAATTTAGTAACTTGCTCAGCAAGAAAATCAATGGCCAGAGTGAGGTATTCTATCTGATCATTGACAAACCCTATGATTCTTGGAGTGTTCTCTTCCGTGCGTTTATTGATCAGTTTTTGCAGTTCAGCACGGATATCTTCATTCTTTTTCAGCATCTGCATATCAATGATGCTTTTGGCTGTGCCTGTTTTCCCCTGAGAGTCCTTATAAAGATCAGCTATTTCCAATTCCAATTGCTCTATCTTGGCAAATTCATTCGGTTTTGGCTCGGGCGCCTGTTCGGCCTCCTCGGCAAAGCACGTCAGAGAGAAAAAAAGGGCAAGGATAATTAGCCAGCGCATGGATGGCGGACTCCACAGAGACTTACATACCTATAAACATAGAGATCGTGCGAAGGGAGGCTGGCTTAAATGTTAGAAGAACAGCGAGATACCCAGGCCGTTTCTGGCTGGGAGCGAGATCATTTCTCGTCTCCCTTGCCTGCAATCACCACCTCTAGCCGGTATGGCGCAACTTCGTTGCGGCGTGCGGCTGAACGCATCATATAGACGCGGATCTTGTAGTCGCCGCTCGAGGGCAGGGCGCCTTCGAATTGGTTCTCGTTGATCGAGCCATTGAACATCGCTTCTGCATTTTCGCCGGGTGCGAGAATGTTGAAGTACGTCGCAGTATGTTTTGTTGCTAGGCTGACATTCATGGTCTGCCCTGCCCGTGCGCCTAGCAGGTAGTCGACCACCTCGTAGCCGGTGATAGAGGACTCAATGACCGCATTATTGGAGCCAGGCTGGAACTGCACCCGCTCGGAGCGGATATCGTCACTGGCGTGGGCCCAAAAGACGGCATACAGCAAGAGCAGGTAAGCGTGCACTCTCATCGCTACAGTGATCTTCATGGTTAGCTTCCTGTTAAGGGAGGTGGCATATGATTCGTCACCCCAATGCTGTGCGGGCAGCCGACAGCACCGAGGTCGCTAAAAAACACTTCCCAACAGTTTAGTTGATCTTGGCGGGGTGGGTAGAGCAGACAAAAAAAGGCCCCCTACTTGAGGGGGCAATATTTACCATCGCTGTTATTATTCGTCAAAATTCTGCATACGATTCGAGGAAGCGATTGAAAGGCTATTAACCGAAGTCACCGTTGACGTAACCGCGAGTGCGGTCGTCCGCTGGGCGGCTGAACAGCACGTCTGTCGAATCGTGCTCAACCAGTTCACCCATCAGGAAGAAGGCGGTACGGTCGGAAATACGACGAGCCTGCTGCATAGAGTGGGTAACGATAACGATGGTGAAGTCCTTCTTCAGAGTCTCCATCAAATCTTCAATTTTCTTAGTCGCAATTGGGTCAAGTGCTGATGTTGGTTCGTCCATCAGGATCACTTCTGGCTCCATGGCGATAGTACGGGCGATACACAGACGCTGCTGCTGACCACCCGACAGGCCGAATGCGTGTGATTTCAAACGGTCTTTTACTTCATCCCAAAGGGCAGCGCCGCGCAGTGAGCGCTCAACCACTTCGTCTAGAATTTTCTTGTCTTTAACGCCCTGAGCACGAAGACCGTAAGCAATGTTCTCGTAGATGCTCATTGGGAACGGGTTCGGCTTCTGGAATACCATACCTACTTTGATGCGAAGTTGTGCAACGTCGATGTTGCCGTATACGTCTTCGCCATCCATTGATAGCTTGCCTTCGATTTTCACGCCTTCGATCAGGTCGTTCATACGGTTAAGGCAACGCAGTAGGGTTGACTTACCACAACCAGACGGGCCGATAAGCGCGGTTACCTGACGGTTTGGAATTGGCAGGTTGATTTGCTTAAGTGCCTGGTTTTCGCCGTAGTATAGGTCTAGATTTTCAATGCTAAATTTATTCATGGTTCTCTTCCTCAAAAATTAGTAAGTCGCAGTATTGAATCGGCTAGCGATGATCTTCGTTAGCAAGTTAATAACAAGAACAACAATGATTAGAATGGTGGCGGTTGCGTATGCCTGGTTCCATTCGTGAATTGTGTATAGCTCCTGCGTTAGTTTGTACAGGTGAACGGTTAGCGTACGGCCAGAGTCAAACATGCTCTCTGGGATACGGGCAACCATACCTGCTGTCATGAAGACCGGTGCAGATTCACCGATAACACGACCTACACTGAGGATGATGGAGGTAACAATACCCGGCATAGCGCTTGGCAGGATTAGTCTCCAGATGGTGTAAATCTTAGATGCACCCAGACCATATGAACCTTCACGGTAAGTCTGAGGAACAGCCATTAGTGCTTCTTCAGTTGTACGGATAATAACTGGCAGAATCAGGATACTCAGGGTCAGGGCACCTGACAGGATAGAGTAACCAAAGCCCATTACGACAACGAAGAATGTCATACCGAATAGACCGTAGATAATCGACGGAATACCGGCCAGTGATTCAGTACAGAAACGAATCACTTTAACTAGCTTACTACCTACTTTTGCATATTCGGTCAGGTAGATAGCAGTCATGATACCTAGCGGTGCAGCAACACCGATTGAAGCGGCAACCATGTATAGGGTTGATACGATCATTGGCCAGATACCTGACTCCTGACCGATAGTGGTGTAGTTGCTGGTGATGAATGTCCAGTCTACGTAAGACAGGCCATTGCTTAGGATGTACCAAACCACCCACACTAGGAAGCCAACAGTGATAGAGGCTGCCGACCAGATAAGCGCCAGAGAAATGTTATCTTTCATCTGCTGCTTTTGTGTATTTGTACCTTTAAGAGCCATAGTGATTACCTCGCACGCTCACGGTTCAGATAAAGAAGCGCGCCGTTTAGTACCATGATGAAGACCAGAAGAACGATACCCGTGGCGTAAAGAGCACTTGCGTGCAGGCCTGTCGCGTAAGACATTTCAATTGCGATGTTAGCCGTTAGGGTACGGGCTGAATCCAACAAGCCTTGTGGCATTGCAGGAGAGTTACCCATTACCATGATGATTGCCATGGTCTCACCCAGTGCACGAGCAACACCCAGGATGACGCCGGTCATGATGCCTGAGCGGGCAGCTGGTACTAGCAGCTTAAAGATAGTGAACATTTGCGATGCACCCAGAGCGTACGAACCTTCTTTGTAAGTACGTGGTACAGCGCGGATTGATGTTTCAGACACCGTGATAACCGTTGGCAGAATCATTACCGCAAGTACAATGATACCGGCCAAGATAGTGTTACCCGCAGGTACCGAGAAAACATCTTGAATCAGGGGGACGATGATAACCAAGCCGAAGAAACCGTATACAACAGACGGAATACCCGCCAGCAGCTCAATCATCGGACGAATTGTATTGGCAAGACGCTTCGGGGCAACCTCGGCAATGAAAATCGCAGTGAGCACGCCAATTGGCACACCCAGAACAACCGCACCAGCAGTAGACACTACAGACGCCACGATCATCGGAGCGATACCGTAAAGCGCTGGTGGCAGCCAGTTAGTACCGAATACGATAGAACCAACACCGGCTTGGGCAAAGGCATCGTAGCCTTCACGGAAAATAAAGTAGCCAATTAAGATTAGCGATAGAATGCCAAGTGCAGCACTCGATAAAAAGAGATATTTAAAAAACAGTTCTCGCCAGTCGACTTTATCTTTTGCTTTAAGCGAAGAGCCTTTAGCTGAACTTTCAATGTTATTTGCGATGGTCATATCTTTACTCCAGATATTGGCTAAACAAGGTTTACCCGAATACCGAGGAATCAACAAAACCGGCCACCATCATCGGATGATGACCGGTAAATAAAACGTTTACTTAGTTAACAGCGATGTAGCCTTTGTCAGCAACAATCTTCTGGGCTTCAGCGCTCTTAATCCACTTCAGGAAGTCTAGTGCAGCTGTAGATGGGCGACCTTCTTTGTAAAGAACAAGGAACGGACGCTGTACACCGTAGTCGCCAGCCTGGATAGCTTCAACTGATGGCTCGTGGTTGTCGATTGACAGCGGCTTAACAGAACTGTCAACAGAACCCAGAGAGATGTAGCCGATAGCAAACGGGTTGTTAGCGACGATAGTCTTTAGCTGGCCATTGCCACTTGCAACTTGTGCACGCTGAGAGATAGCTGAAACTGAAATGTCGTTAACTTTCATTTTAAGGTTCATGATGTCTTCGAAAGCACCACGAGTACCCGAAGCTGTATCACGGGTTGCAACTACGATTGGCTTGTCTTCACCACCGACTTCTTTCCAGTTTGTGATTTCGCCTTTGTAGATTTTCGTTACTTCTTCTTTAGATAGGTCCGATACTGGGTTGCTCGTGTGAGCAACTACAGCGATACCGTCGCGAGCAATAACAACTTCTTTGATGTTGTCTGCTTTCTCTGAATCTTTAAGATCGCGAGAACTCATACCTAGGTCAGAAGAACCATCGTGGGCAGCGCGAACACCAGCAGATGAACCTGGGCCCTGTACTTCGATAGAAACATCGTGAGATTGTGAATAGGTCTCACCTAGAACTTCCATGATAGGTGTAACAGAGTTCGAACCGACTACTGAGATAGTTTCTTTTGCTACCGCAGTGTTAAATACCATTGAACCTGCTAGGGCTAGTGCGCCGATAACCTTTGTTTTCATTTTCCTAATCCTTAAAAAGCTGGCCGTATTGCCAATAGGTTTGAATGAACGAGGCCAAGATTAGGGAAAAAGTATGACAGTAATGTTTCAGTACTTTGAACACTCTATGACGGTCATCATAAATGTTTAATAAGTGTCCAATTTGACCTCTGTTCCACTTTTGAAGGTGGCGGGCCTTTTTGCAGCAAATATAACCGACAGAGCATCACTCTCATTAAGCGTATGAAAGCGCGGTGTTTGTCATCTCGAAAACGGTATTTCATTTTCTGCCTCTGTTACAATGTCTATCATAGTGAGCTTCAAGAAATACAGTCATAATGATCAAAAAAGCCCAACAGATGGTTGTGTTTAATGCGCTGACCAATCAGCGTAGCTTTACCAAGGCGGCACAGCTACTTGATATATCCCGCACTCAAGTCAGCAAACAGGTACAGCAATTGGAACAAAGGCTGGGAGTACAGCTCGTACAGCGCACAACCCGTTCGTTATCCTTAACCGAGGCAGGTGAAAGGTTTGCTGTGCACTGTGCCAATATCGTTGCCGAGATCAATGAAGCGGAAAGCGAGCTAGTCCAGAGCTCCGACAGTATGCAGGGGATCCTCAGAGTAGGCAGTGCCCAGTCTTTCGCACGCCATCATATCGCGCCATACCTAGCGGCCTTCCATCAGCAATTTCCCCAGCTGGATGTTGAGATGAGTTTGTTTGATCACAAGGTTGATTTGATTGCCGAGCAGTTGGACTTATGGATAGGGATGACGGACTCGCCACCGGAAGGGTTTGTCGCCAGGCACTTAGCAGATTGCCATTTTGTGCTGGCAGCAAGTCCGGATTACCTTACTCGTCATGGCGTACCTTACCAGCCTGATGATCTCAACAATCATAATTGCATTACCTATTACAGCAGAGAGCGTAAAGATAACATCTGGAGTTTTCAGAAGGATGGTGAGCAACAAAATATCAAAGTTTCTGGAAATTACCGGGTCGATTCCGCGGATGCGATCCTTGACGCGACACTTGCTGGCCATGGGATAGGGTATTTGGCGACTTATTTATTGGACAAGGAGTTTCAAGAAGGCCGGCTAGTGCGCCTAATGCCTGATTGGGATTTGTCGCAGCACATGCCTTTATATGCTGTTTACCCCCGTTACCAGTTTCTGCCAAAGAAGGTCCAGGCATTTCTCGATTTTATTCGCGAGAAGATTGGTGAACCTGTGTACTGGGATAAGGTGCTTTAATCACCAGTAAGGTGCAAACACGAAATCGTTTTCGCATCATCACCTCTGTAATAAGGGGGGATATTGTCAACTGTGGTGACAATAGTATCCCGTATTTGCACTAATCATGATGTATAGGCATGATTTGGCTTATAAATAGCCAATTCCCAAGCTATTTGTGGTGAAAGTGTAAATACGTGTAACAAGTTGATCCTTGTCACAGTTTTATTTCTAAATAGAATGCCTCCGCAATCGTTTACTAACAAATTTGTGGAGTTTGACCATGAGCTATCTGGTCAGTGCACTAGGCGTATTGGCGCTTTTTGCGGTTGCAGTTCTATTTTCTGAAAATCGTCGTGAAATTAACTGGCGTACTGTGGGTGGTGCCTTTGCCATCCAGCTGGTTTTTGCAGGCTTTATCTTATACGTGCCTGTGGGGCGTGAGATCCTCAACTCTGTATCATCGGCTGTTTCAGGAATCATCGACTACGGCCGTGTGGGCACTGAGTTCCTATTTGGCGAACTGGCTCAGTTCAAACTTGGCTTTATCTTCGCGGTCAATGTTCTACCGACGATTGTCTTTTTCTCGGCTTTGATCTCAGTGCTGTATTACTTGGGCGTAATGGGCTTCATTATCCGCAGTATTGGTGGTTTGCTTCAGCGTTTACTGGGCACCAGCCGCACGGAGTCGATGTCGGCGACGGCGAATATTTTCGTTGGCTCTGTCGAGGCGCCATTGGTTGTCCGTCCATATCTTGCCAAAATGAGCCGTTCTGAACTGTTTGCCGTGATGGTTGGTGGCCTGGCTTCTGTTGCTGGTGGTACCTTGGTGGGCTATGCAGGTCTTGGTGTAGACATTAGTTACCTGATCGCTGCCAGCTTTATGTCTGCCCCTGCCGGTTTGATGATGGCGAAAATTCTTGTTCCTCAGACCGAAGTTATCAATGATGACAATGCGGCAGATGATGATGCCGATGATGAGCCAGTGAACATTATCGATGCGGCGACACAGGGTGCACTGAGCGGCCTGCAAATTGTCATGGCTGTGGGTGCTAGCTTGCTGGCGATCATCAGTTTGATTGCATTGATCAACGGTGGTCTTGCACACGTTGGTGGCTGGACCGGTATCGACAACCTTAGCCTTGAGCTCATCTTCGGTTACTTGTTTGCGCCAGTGGCATGGTTGATCGGTGTGCCGTGGTCTGAAGCGACGGTTGCGGCTAGTTTGATCGGCAAGAAGATTGCTGTGAATGAGTTTGTTGCGTTTGCTGATCTTATTGCTGTGAAAGATCAACTTAGCACTCACTCTCAGGCTATCGTGACCTTCGCGCTATGTGGTTTTGCTAACCTGACTTCAATTGCTATGCTGATGGGTGGCCTGGGTGGTGTAGTGCCAAGCCGACGTCCTGATATTGCCCGTTTAGGTTTCAAAGCGATTTTTGCTGCGACGTTGGCAAACCTGATGAGTGCGACAATCGCAGGTGTATTCCTTTCTTTCTAAAACGGAGCTGTTAATAGGTAGAAAGTGACTGATAGATAAAAGAAAACAGAGTGCGATGCACTCTGTTTTTGTATGTATCAATAGTGCCAAGTACACTATGATCATTTGAACTGCAATATAAGACCTAAGGACCATTTGAGTATATGTAGCCAATCCGGTAGTGTCTGTCTCACAAGTGATATAAATAAGATAAAGGGTGGATGATGAAATCTGACGTTGATAAGTTGCTGGGCCAACACAAGAAGCTTGTTCATTCCGAAGATAAGAAAGTCGCCTCGCATACCCAGCGCGAAAACGGAGACTGGATCATGCACTCCCTGATGCTTGAAGGCTACGATGTGCCGTTTAAATTCAAGCGCAAGAAAAAGTACCAATCGCTAGCAGGCGCAAAGGTAAACCTGACTTATTATCCAGCCACGGAAGTTGTGGCTGGATTGAACTTTGAAGTGATGAAAGTGGTAAGGATTAAGCGCGCTTGATTGCGGCGGTTAATGCCTGTGGCTAGTTTCTCAGCGAGCATGTTCGATCGGGTATAAAGCGGAAGTTTCTGTACTCGGCAGTGATAGAGGTCGCGGGATCTTTACTGAACTCTCCAGCCCAATTAGAGATCCTATCATCGGTTGCCCAGACATTGGCCATGATCCGAAGGCGGCTGTCGTTTACGGAAGGAATAGGATCGTCGCTGCTATTTTTCACCTTGTAGACCAACTTGCCATCGATATACCACTTGATCGCCCCTTTGGTCCACTTAATGCCATAGCGGTGGAAATCTTGTGAGGCATCGAAATCCAAGTAAATTAATTGCTCGTGGCTACGAGCATAGCGGTCATCGTTGGTCCAGAAGTTCACTTGCATGACATTGGTGTTATTGCCTAAAAACTCCACATCAATCTCGTTGTGCATCCCATTGCCATCTTCAGGCTTATCGTAAGGACCGGCAAATAGAAAGAAAGAGCTAATGACGCCAGGCGCTGCAATAGGCTTCATTTCTACCTCATAACAGCCATAGCCATAATAGTCATGGCTTCTCAGCTCCCCAGATTGAAACTCAAAGTCGTCACTATCATTAGGAGCATGGCTCAAGGTGATCGCCATGCCATCGGATGAATGGCTAATCGCTTCTCCTTCCCAGCGATTGTAGAAAGGAAAACCATTGCTCCAGCCATCGGACTTCCACCAAATGCTGGTATTTAGCTCGGTAAGCGGGTCTTCGATTGGACTACTGGCAAGCGCAAAGGGGGAGAGAGTAATCATAGTGATGATGCCTGCCGTTTTATTGAGAGATCGTAACAACATAAATACAGATCCTTTGGAAATTAAAATAGGCTTGTAGCCAAGTTCTTGTGCCACTAGGGTATAAAACTAGCAGGATTATTTTGCTCTATAACTGCAAACCTGTATTGGATCTGAGACGAAGAATGAAATTATGCGACGCAGTTTGCTAAGTGAAACTGAGCATTATGCAATTTTCATATTAGCCCGGCTCAATGAGTGGGCGGAAATGGCGTTTTTTATACCACAAGGCAGTTAAAATCAGTGAATTGGTGTTGATGTTGTAAGCGCTGTTAGGGCCTCCATTTAAATAAATCCCAGTAGGAACAGCCCTGTGTGTAAGGCTATTGTCTATCACTTCATCCGCCAGCTGGTGGCTAAAGTCATCACCATCGAACAAAACACTTAAGCCAAAAGCGACTTTATTGCTAAAAATTTGTGGGTTCTCAACGGGCTTGCCACCGGGGGCGATACTCAACCACGCACTGCCATAAATATAGATGTTGTTGTAAGAAAACCAAGGTGACCGGCTCATGGCATCTTCGGCAAAGATCCATGGTTTTGTTTCTTTGGACGATTTTCGTTTCTGTAGCCGAAACAGTACATCTAGTTGATTCCACCACTGGTCTGTCGAACCAATTTCAATACCATATAGCACATAAGGGTCTGTGGTGAAGTAGGGGAGATTTCGCTTGTCTACCAAAAGCTCAAAACCATCAACAGTAACTTCATCGATATCATTTTTCTCATAGGCTTTGCTGACATCAAAGCCAAAGAAGTCAAAGCCCGATGCGGCATATTGCAGGTAGCCAAGTCTTCCTTCTTGCCGGTAATGGCGCTTTTGGGCTGTTTTAAGTTCACCATATAATGTGCCATTGGATACGGCTTTGTCTAAATCCCATCTATCCAGGATACGCTCTATAGCTTGGGTTAATTGGGGCTTGTGAACTTGGGTTATTTCCAGCCAAATTAACAAACGGCCTATGTCTAACGCCGACCAGCCATTGCCGTTTGAACTAGTGCTACTATAGCGGCCAGATGGTTGGGCTGTATGGGTATTGTATTCACGGTTAGGTAACGCGTTGTTGTATAAAGGGAGCGCTAATAGCGACTCGAAGGTCTTTTGCAGTTTGCTGTCCGCTTGTTCTGCCGTGATAAGCCCTAGTCCCTCGGCCGAGAGAGTCGCGGCAATACCACTGGCGACATCCCACATGGTACTGTGATGGTAGCCCTGCACCGAATTGATCAGCCCGGTGTCATTATTCCAGTTTTGTTCAAAATAGTAGTAGGCTTTTTTTGCGAGTAGCTTTTCGTTGCGGCTAAGCGCTATGGATGGGAGTTGTCCAGGCGATAGTGTAATAATAGGGTTTTCTGAAACAAGCAACGTGCTAGCGTCTAGTTCGGCGACTTCTGCGATTTCTTCGTTGGTGATAGGTGGAGCGATTGTCCGTCGTTGAAAATGTATCTCGCGACTGGACGCATCTTTATTATTATGGGTGACGCTACGGCCACCATAAAAACTGGGACTCGGTTCTTCCGTCTCGTTATTAAAAGCCGCAAACACTGAAAATGACATCAGCAATGCAGAATACAAAGCCGTCAATCGCTGTGCTTTTCTTGTTTGAAAAACCTTTTTGGGCATTACCTCTGCATTCCTTTTCGAAACTACATACTAAGTTATATCGGTTTAATTCATATGTTGGGATAGTTTGCTATGCATGCAGAGCAAAAATGTGACACTGCTCTCGTAGATAACTACCTGATGTTTAATTAATTATCTGTAATTTCTTTATTGTATTTTTTTTGCTTGTCCTATAATTAATATGCTACTGGTGGTGTATGGCAAAGAGTTTTGCTTAGGAAAGTGTTAGCAACGCGGTGATGGGCTTACTTTAATCATAAAAAGCGGTGATCATATGGAACTTGGTATCGTATTCTGGTTTCTCTTTTATTTGGCTTTTTTTTGCCTATCGACCTATTTGGGCTACCAAAAAGGGAATTTAATCGCTGGTATATTGTTGGGTTATGTCTTGGGCCCCATTGGGGCTTTGCTGATGTATATGAGTAAGGATAGAAAGCACATCACTTGCCCGTCTTGTCATGCCGAAATCCATAAGCGGTCATACATCTGCCCGAAGTGCCAGGTGAAAGTTGGTGTCAGTGTAACAGCGGCTCAAGAGTGATGATATGAAAAGAAGAAAAAGCAGAGCAAAGTCGTCGTCATCATCCTTGGTTCGGGTTGAGCATAAATCCATGTTCTCTCAGCGTCGGTTGGCCGCCCTTGCAGGCATCATCTTTACTGTACTTGTGGCTCAGGCTGGGTACTTTTATTGGCAATACAACCAAGGGCAAGTGGACTATTTATCAGTCCAGAATAAGTTTGATGAATACGAACAACAGCTGTTGGAAAAACAAACGCTGATTGATGAGTTTCAGCAGCAGCTGATTTCGAAACAAGCACAATTGGAAGAGCAGCAGCTAGTGATTGATGAGCTGGATGAGCGACTGATCAATCTGGATGAAAAGTATTTATTTCTTATGCAGGAGATCAATGCGACCAGTACGCTGTTGGTTGATAAAAACAGCGAGATTGCATCGCTTGAACAACAGTATATTGACTCACAGAAAGCACTGAAGAAGAAAAGCTCTCAGCTCTATAGCCTACAGCGACGCTTTGAGAGAGATGTTAATAGCGCGATTGCCAAAGAGAGGAGGAAGTTGACGGAGTCACAATTGATGGTGGATCAAGAACTTGCCCAACTACAATCTCAAGAAGCTGAAATTAGCGCCAAGATTTCCAATGTTGATGAGTGGGAGAGAAAGCGGGCTGAATTTGAGAAGCTGTATGCCAGCTCTGCACTTGAAAAGCAAAACGAAGAGCGGGTTAGCAAACTGATGGATCAATTCAATGAGCTTCGTGTTGATCTGGATGTCGTGAACGAGTGTGATAAAGATTATCTGTATCGCTACAATGAGGCGAAAAGCCTGCTTAATCATATTAGAACCTTTATTCAGAAGTATGAAATGCGGGATGAGTTCTACTATTACGTTATTTCAAATGACAGTATGATTAATTCACAAAACCGAAAGCTATGTGTGGTTGACTAATACATTGAAAGAAAGAGTCTAGGTTGAAATGTAAAAGCCTATCAGCTGTCGGTTTTTCATTTTATCGGCATGCACTATTGCCACATCACCAGTATGGCAGCCAGTGAAAGCAATAATAGGGCGAGCATTTCTTTTGCGCTGATGCGTTGTCCTAGCCAGAAATAAGAAATGAAGATCATAAAAATGATTTCGACCTGGCCAAGGGTTTTTACATAGGGTACTGCTTGCAGTGACATGGCGCTGAACCAGCCAAGAGATCCGAGCACACTGGTTAAACTTGTCATGATGACGAGCTTAGGCTTGGCGAACATAGCGGCTAAAGTATGTCGCTCTTTCACTAATAAATAGGCGGTAATAAGCAAGGTTTGTAGCAGTATGACTAAAAATAGTACCCAAGCGGCGCTGAAAGGGAAGGGTAGCTGTAAGCCCAGGCTAGCTTCCCTGATCCACAAGGACGTGAGGGCAAAGGCTGAACTGCAACTCAGGCCAAGCATCAGGGTTTTCATTGAAAGCTTGCGCCATCCCGACGGGCTACTTAGCAACAGTACGCCAAGTGTCCCGAGTAAGACCCCAACCCAGCCAGTAAAGGTTAAAACGGTACCAAAAAATAACACACCAAGCACCGCTGATACTGGGGCTTCACATTTTGCCAGCCCTGCACCGATGGCATAGTTCTCTAATTTGAACAGTAGCACCATCAAGCCGGTAGCGATTATCTGCATGACCGCTGCGCCAATGACATAAAAGCAGAACTCACCACTAAATTGCGGCATTGGTGCGCTTTGCCATTGATACAACGCGATTAAGTAGACCAACGCAAGCGGACTAGCAAAAATAAAGCGTGCCAAGGTCGTACCTGCCACACTCAAATCTTTACTTAATTTGCTTTGGAAGGCATTGCGCCATGATTGGCTAAGAGCAGCGAGGAGGGTAAAAGCAATCCAGCTAAATGACATTACGGTTCCATCGTATTGAAGAGCGGTTGGACAGTGTAGCGGACATGTATTGAAGATGGAAAATAATTGGTTGTTGATCAGAAAGAAAAAGAGTAGGCAATGGTGATAGAACCATCTTTAAAGCGTCCGGTACCTTCGGCGCGATCCGATGAGTTCCAGCGGTTTCCCGAGTAGTTGTTGTACTGAACAGTGATGGTACCCGGACGCCAGTCAAAGTAACCAAAACCGTAGGTGTAGTCAGGGTTCCAAGGCTGTTTTTGCGAGCTGTCGAAGTAATAAAAGGCGGTACCGTTGACGTACCAGTTGCCAAAAATAGAGTACTTACAACCGAGACTGAGGGTCTTGTGACCTGTCATATATGAGGTGGTGGCAAGATCGAAGTATTCCGGGGTGTAGTTGAAATCAATCTGACAGCCAATCGCTCCCTCATCGGTAAAGGTCAACCAGCTTCTCACAGGGTCGACAACAGGAAATTTCCAGCCCAACGACCAAGTGCCCTGGTTGAAATTGGTGACAGGCTGTTCATCGGTTGCTTTGAATCGGTTACCGCCATAGTTGGCATACATCAGGCTAAAGGTGTAGGGCCGCCAGTCGCTGTAACCAAACACATAGGTAAAATCTGGATTCCATGGCTGCTGTTGATCTCCATCCCAGTAATAGTAAAGAGTTCCAGACACGAACCAGTTGCCCAAAATAGTGTATTTAAGCGACAGGGTCGTGGTCATATTGGTATTGGCTGGCCCGTTGGTGGCGTTGGCAGGAATATTGGCTGCCGGCGTTTCGAGTAGCGGGTAGCCGAAGCCGAGGTTGCCGCTGAGTCCGTGTAAAAAAGATTTGTCTTCATTTTCTTCCCATTCTTCAAACGGAAGAGAAAATGAGCTTGAGACCCCCTTCCAAATCAAATCTGCTTCCGTCTCTTCTTCATCCGTTTCAAAGTTGGTTATCTTGCTGGCTGGAGTCAGGGATGGAGAGGTAGGCTCAGGAGCATGCTTGCGTGTTTCACTCATATACTCATCGGCCATGCTGGGCATAGCGATCAATAGCGGAAAAAGAGTAAAACAGATACAGCGCAAGCCCATCATCCTTGTGTGCCAGAGTGCAAATAGTCACTAGTAGTGGCTGCTTTTACATGCAAAGTAAATCAACTACTAGTAAATTTTTGATGTAACAAACAGAAAAAGAACAATTTTTTGTTGTGTCTAGTAAACCTTACTAGAATGTAGTTGTACATAAAAGTGGTTGCATATCAGTTGGCTTGAAAAAATTGCTGTGCAACAATGTGTTTATGCTTGGGTGGCATGGTTTTCAGGTGATTGGATGAAGAAAATCTTACTGGTTGACGATAACAGAACCATGCTTCTTTTTATGGAGAAAGTGCTATCCAAGCGTGGCTTTGATGTCATTACTGCAAGCGATGGTATGCATGCATTGCAGGTGCTTGAGGATCGCCCGGATATTCAATTTGTCCTTAGCGATTGGATGATGCCGGAAATGGATGGTATTGAGCTGTGCTCGAGGGTGAAGTCGGCTGACTATGGCCGGTATCTGTTTTTCATGCTGCTTTCAGGCAAAGACGATAAAGAGTCTATTGTTAACGGAATCAATGCAGGTGCCGATGACTTTGTGGTGAAAGATACCCATGTCGATGAGCTGGTTGCGCGTATTCAGGCGGGATTCCGGACTTTGGCGCTTCATAATGAAATAACGACTAAGAATGAAGCGCTGGACAGTGCCTACGCCACCATGAAAAAGGATTTGGAATCGGCAGGAGAGTTGCTCAAGCGTTTGTTACCGACAGAAAAGATAATGTCAGGGGTAGAGCTTAGCTATGTCTCTATTCCAAGTGCGCAAATCGGTGGTGACATGCTGGGTTACATGAACCTAGATGAGGAGCATGTCGCCATTTATCTGTTGGATGTCGCGGGGCACGGTGTGTCTTCCGCCTTGTTGTCTTTTTCGGTACAGCAAAGTATTGCCGTAAGTTCTGGCCATGGCTCGATTGTTAAGACGGCGATCGAAGAGCCGCCATATTACCGGATCACCCCTCCTCATGAGGTACTAAAGCGACTGAATGAACAATACCTCAGTGATGATCAGAGCTTGCTCTATTTCACCATGGTCTACGCCGTACTGAATATCAAAACAGGAAAAATGGCTTTCTCCATTGCCGGTCACCCACCATTGGTATGGCTGCGCTCGAAGACGGGAGATGCTGAGTTTATTGGTCAGGAAAGTTTTGTCGTCGGGGCCTTTGATTTCGTTGAGTACGAAACATCTTATATCCAGTTGGAACAAGGCGATAAAGTGTGGATGTATTCCGATGGGATCACGGAAGCGGAAAAAGGCAATGAAATGTTTTCGGAAGAGGGCTTCCGGAAGACGGTGGTTGATTTGAAAGACCAGCCAACCACGCTACAAACAGAGTTGTTAGTAAACAATGTAAGAGATTGGCAGCAGGCTGAACAGTTTGATGATGACGTCAGCGTGCTTGTTGTGGAATGGAAAGGCAATCCAGAAAGGGAGCAGCTATGCAATATGAAACTATCAACCAAGGTCAATGCACAATTCTTCAAATAAAAGAAGAGCGCTTTGACGCGAAGTTAGCACCTAGTTTCCGGGAAGAAGTGGAGAAGCTGTCGTCGGATATTGGCAGCCATCTCGTGCTTGATTTATCGGAAGTCCGCTTTATGGATAGCAGTGGCCTGGGTGCAGTAATGGCAGTTTATAAGATGCTACGAGGCAAGAAAATCAGTGTAGTGAATCCACAGCGAGCGGTTAAAGAACTACTTAAATTAACCCGCATGGATAAGTTGATCACCAGCTTCGATACAATTGAAGACGCTGTCGCAACCATGGCATAAAGGAGTATGGCATGAAAGGAATGATCCTCGCCGCAGGGAAAGGGACCCGAGTTAGGCCGATTACCCAAATAATTCCCAAACCGATGATTCCTATTTTGGGTAAGCCCGTGATGGAATCCATGATCCAGCTGTTTGCATCACATGGTATTGATAAAATTGTGGTCAATACTAGTCACCTGGCTGAAGTTATCGAAAATTACTTTGGCGATGGCCATCATTTCAATGTCCAGCTTTCATTTTCCTACGAAGGGGAAATTGTTGACGGTAACTTTGTCAGCAAGGCGCTAGGTTCTGCTGGGGGTATGAGAAAAATCCAAGACTTCTCGGGCTTCTTCGATGAAACCTTTGTGGTGGTATGTGGTGATGCCTGGATTGATTTGGACTTGTCTGAAGCAGTCCGTCGCCATAAGCAAAAGGGGGGGATTGCGACAATTGTCACCCGTGATGTGGCGTTGGAAGAAGTTTCAAAGTACGGGGTTGTTGTCACCGATAATTACGGCAAGGTAACCAGTTTCCAAGAGAAACCAGCGATGGAAGAGGCGCTGTCGACGCAAATCAATACCGGTATATATATCTTCGAGCCCGCTATTTTTGACTATATTCCAGCCGAGCAGGAATATGATATTGGTAGCGAGTTATTCCCTAGATTGGTTGAAAATAATGTTGACTTCTATGCGGCCAGTATGGATTTTCAGTGGTTGGATGTCGGGAATATCAGTGATATATGGACGGTAACTAGCGATATCATGAATGGCAAGGTTCCTGGTTATCCTATTCCGGGCACGCAAGTCAAACCAGGTGTTTGGGTAGGGATCAATACGGTTTTTGATATTGATAGTTGTGATATTACACCTCCTGTTATTGTTAGCAGCGGCTGTGAAATCGAACCCGGCGTGACTATTGAAGGTCCTGTTGTTATTGGGGCTAACAGCAAAGTTGAGTCGGGGGCGGTTATAAAACAGAGTCTGGTAAGTGAGTATATCCATGTTGCTTCAGCGGCTTATGTTGAAGAAAAAACGGTATTCGGTGATTATTTCATAAGCCATGACGGCTATACGCAGTCTTTGAGTGAACTTAAAGCGGTAAATATTCTCAATGATAGGCGCCAAGTTCAGCCTATGATGGGTAGCTTGGGCAATATTTCCACATTTGTTCCCTCTGTATCTGATAAAGAGGAAGAAATTCTTAACTAAGTAGATAAGGGCTAACCAATGGATCTAGTCACTGAAGGGTTTAGTAAGAAGTACAGTAGTTCCCCAGATGTATCGCGCGATATTGCTGAAGATATGCAGCAATATTTGCGAAGCAACCAAGTTTCACAAGACGTCATAGACCAAGTTGAACTTTGTCTTGTGGAAGTGGTGAATAATGCGTACGAGCATGCTTATCAGTATTCAGATGAATTACCGATAGAGTGTTCTTGCTTTTTTAACTCGAATAATGAACTGGTCTTTGAAGTATCTGATTATGGCAAATCAATGACCAAAGAAGAGTTTAATCGAGCAGTGAATGGTGAATTCATTGAACCTGATCCCGATGATCCGGAAACATGGATAACATCAGGGCGGGGATTCATTATTGTCGTGCAGCTTACTGACAATCTTGAATATATTAAAAATGGTAATAAAAACACTATTAAAATTTTAAAACGCGCAGAGTAGCCATTATAAAAAGATGGGAAATATGAGAATAATATTATTCATGACGTTATTCTCATTATCTTCTTGTGCCTCTTTTTCGGAAAATAATGACTGGGTTGTTAATAACCAGACATTAAACGGGAAGTGGCGCTTAGAGATAATTGATGAAAATGACACTTGGACAGGACAGTATGATGTTTCTGTACCTGGCCATTGGAAAACGTCAGGCATCAATTATGCTGGTGCTGCTTATTACGATAGGCAATTTGAACTGGATAGCCAGAATCAATTAAGTCGCTATTGGCTTGAGTTCGATGGTATTGATTATGAGTCGGCAGTGACCGTCAACGGAAAATATGTTTCCCGTCAGGCAGGCTATTTTGTTCCCCACCATATGGAAGTTACGGATGTTGTAGAGCCCGGTGACAATAAACTCAATGTCTGGGTGCATAGCCCTAACGAGAAGCTGGTTGCGGATTGGTCATTATATAAAACGTTGATCAAAGGTGTACTGAACCATCATGATACCCGCCCGGGTGGGGCTTGGTCAGATAAAGGTCAGGATTGGAACTCCGGAGGGATTTGGGGTGATGTTACGCTGAAACAAACAGGTCCTGTTGCAGTGGAAACACTTAAAGTGCGTCCTAGGGTAAATCACTTCGGTAAGCAGGTTACCTCAGCAGAGATAGAGTTAGCGCTTGACTCTAATCGTGAGGTAGGCGCAACCATCGAAATGGTACTGCAACAGCAGGGAAGTAATGATGCTGAGACGTTTATTGTTGAACAGGAATTAAAAGCCGGCCAAACCAATTTAGAGCTATCTATCCCTCAGGCCGCGCGAAAGCTATGGTGGCCTTGGGACTGGGGTGAGCCAACGCTCTACGACCTTACTGTTTCGGTATCAATAAATGGTCAGCTGACCGATCAGAAAACCGTGGCCATTGGTTTTAGGGAAATGACCCTAGACAGCAACAACAAACAATTTCTGGTTAACGGTAGACCCTATTTTATCAGGGGCACTAATTACATCGCTAGCCAATGGTTGGGTGAAGTAACTTCCGAGCAGTATCAGCAAGATCTCGACTTGATGAAAAGCGCTAATGTCAACAGCGTCCGTGTCCATGCTCATGTGGCAGGAAAGGCTTTCTATGAGTTGGCTGACAAGACTGGCATGGTGGTTTGGCAGGACTTCCCTTTGCAGTGGGGATACAGTGACTCGCCGAGCTTTGCCCTTGAAGCGGCTCGGCAGGCAAGGGCAATGACAGACTTATTGTTCAACCATCCTTCTATTGCATTTTGGTCTGGTCACAACGAGCCGCCATGGGATGCGACTTGGATGAAGTACAAGTACCCATCTTATCAATCCACCCAAAATAAGCATTTATCAGAGAGTGTTTATCAAGCTTTGTTGGCTGCCGAGGATAGACGGGTAGTGCGCAAAGCCTCCTATACCCATGAGCATCCTTGGCTGGGCTGGTACTCGGGTTCATACAAAGACTACCGTACTTACCAACCGTCAATGATTGTGAGCGAGTTTGGTGCTCAGGCGATGCCTAGCTGGGAGATATTGGAAGCAATCGCAGAGGGGAAAGTTGAGTGGCCATTGGATGACGCTGTTTTAAACACGCTTGGTTATCACAATTATCAGCATCATGAAACACTCAATATTGCTCATATTCAACAAGGTGAATCCCTGTCACACTTTTGGAATAATTCCCAGGAATATCAAAGGCTAGTAACCAAATTTGCTGCTGAGCATCTAAGGTTGAACAAAGGTGGCGGGGTTGCAGCGATTTACCAATTCATGTTCGTTGATAGCTGGCCGTCGGTGACTTGGTCGGTGATGGATGTTGAGAGAGTACCTAAGCCGGGCTATGACGCCATGAAGGAATCTTACCAGCCGGTATTGGCTGTTGCGCAGGCCGAACTGACAGCCTTGCAGCCTTCGCTGACGTTGAGCGTGATTAATGACTCTCTCACCAGTTTTAATGATGCTTCTTTGGTAGTGACCAATAGCTATAACCAAAAGAGCTGGAAATACGAAGGGCTTAACATTGCTGCCAATTCATTGGTTGAGGTGGCAAATCAGCAGCCTTTAGACGGTTTAGCTTCTTATTTAACGTTGGAGCTTAAGGATAACAAGGGAGAAACAGTGAGTGTTAACCGCTACCTTGCACAGGACTTGGAAGGCTAGATTATGACAAAGGTACTTAGCTATATCATGGGTGCAACGATTGCCTTCTCGGCACAGAGCGCAGATATCATGGTAAATCAGTCAGGGTACCTCCCGGCAGGGGATAAGTTTGCCTATGTCTTGGCTGAGCAAGCTAGCGATGTGCAGTTAATATCTGTTGCAGATGGTCGTGTTGTTGCCGAATTGGAGCGTTCAGGCGAAGTTTCCCTGCCTGATGCGCGCAAGGTCACTACGGTTGATTTTTCGCAGATAAAAACCCCTGGGTGGTATCAATTAGAAACTGGCAGTGGCCAATCAGTGCCCTTTCAAATTGGAGACGATACTTACCTGCCAATTAATGAGCGCTTGGTCCACGCACTTTATTTGCAGCGTTCTGGGATGGCGGTTCAAGATATCTCCACAGGAATGAACCGCCCAGAAAGCCATATGCTAGATGGCCAGATATTTCGAGCCGATGAGTTCCATAAAGCCGGGACTCAGTTGGATGTTATCGGTGGTTGGTATGATGCGGGCGATTTTGGCAAGTATGTGGCGACCACGACAATAACCGTTGCCAGATTGCTTGAAGCCTATCGTCAAACTCCCCAGTTATATTCGCAGACCAAACTACCGGGCAGCAATAAGCCTGCGATTATTGACGAGTCAATCTATGCGCTGGACTGGCTTTTAAAAATGCAGCGCGAAGACGGTGCAGTATACCGCAAAGTATCAGGAGCTAGATGGCCGGCGAAAATTGGCCCTTGGCAGGATAACCAGACTCGCTTTATTTACGGTGTTAGCACGCCTGAAACCGCAAAATTTGCTGCGGCCATGGCCTTTGCCGCCCGAATTATCAAGCCCTACGATGCAGATTTATCTCGCCAGTTCCTCAGTGCGGCCATCCATGCTGCTAACTATCTCTCTAGCCAAAACGAGCAATATATCGATTGGAAAGAAGGGGATGACAGTGGCTCAGGCCCATATATGAAGAACAAGTTTGATACGGAAGCTTCACTGGATACCGATGTGGATGACAGGCTTTGGGCTTACGCTGAATTGTATATCACCACCGGCCAGGAAAAATTCAAAGCAGCCTTCCAAGAAAACTACGACCCGCAATGGGTTGATATTTTCGAATGGAAGAATCCAGCAGCGATGGGGGTATGGCATCTAATTTTGGCTGAGGAGAAAGGTGAGTTTAGAGACCAGCTTGTTAACGACCTAGCCCTGGTAGCCGACCGTTATATCCAACAAGCGCAGCAGTCGCCATTCAGGGTTGCTAACCAACGTTTTATCTGGGGTTCGAACAAGATGACGGCAGAAGCGGGAATTTTGATTAGCTGGGCTGATTTTGCCCAAGGGCGCTTAGACAATCGCGCCTCGGTTCAGTCTCAGATTGACTACTTGCTAGGGGCCAATGCCTTCGATATGAGTTTTGTCACTAACAGCGGCACTTATTCGGTACGCAATCTTCATCACCTGTACCAAATTGCAACAGGGGTCAGTTTACCTGGCTACCTAGTCGGTGGGCCAAATGAAATGGCGCAAGCTGGAGTCGCACCGAAAAATATGGGGATGCTGAGTTATGTAGATAGCAAGAAGTCGTATGCAGTCAATGAGTTTGCTATTGATTACAACGCCAGTCTGATTGGTTTGATTGCCGTGCATCACGCTTACTTTAACCATTATTAACCGGAGTGAGAGCTCATGGATTTTTATTTCAAGGAATTCGAACATCGTAAGCCACCGGAGCCGGTGCCTTATAGCATGTCGAGAGAACTGCTCTACCAGTACCTTGCCACTTGTAATCTCACTTTGGGTATTTGGTATCTTTGGTGGCGCTGGACCTACGCGCTGAACTACGATGCGATGTGGTTTTCTTTTCCGCTCGTTTTTGCTGAGTCTTGCGCATTTATCGGTTCGGTCCTGTTCACGTTCAATTTATGGAAAACCAAGGACGAGCCGAAAAAAGCACCACCGTATACCATTAATGAATGTGTCGCAAAAGATAGCGCTGAAGCCAGCGAGACACGCCCAATCAGTATTGATGTTTTCTTCCCGAGCTATGATGAAGAGCCGGAGTTGGTCAGGCTGAGTATCGAAGATGCGCAGAAGATACGTTACCCCTATGACATCGAGATCAAGATTTTTATCCTCGATGATGGCAAGCGTCCAGCAATGAAGGCGCTCGCTGATGAGATGGGCGTTGAGTACATTACCCGCGAAAGCAATATTGGCTTTAAGGCGGGTAACCTGCGTAATGCCTTGGAGCAGACATACGGCGACTTCATTGTTATCTGTGATGCTGATACCCGTCCGTTCCCGACTATTCTAGAGCACACCATGGGTTACTTCCGTGACCCGGATGTCGCCTGGGTACAAACCCCGCAATGGTTCTTTGACTTACCGGAGGGTGAGCGTCTACCCAATTGGTTGCAGCGCAAGTTTGGCAAATGGGCGGCGCCTATTGGCCGCGGGGTAGAGAAATTCTATGGGCCGGTCAAAATCGGTGAAGACCCCTATGTGAATGATCCCCAGATGTTCTATGACGTGATTCAGCGACGCCGCAACTGGGTGAATGCGTCTTTTTGTTGTGGTGCAGGCTCTATTCACCGCCGTGAAGCTGTTATGGAAGCAGCACTGCGCAGTTACAGCGAACAGATCAGTAAAGAACACAAAGAGATCGAGAAGCAGATCAGAAAGATCACCAAAGAGAAAACGGTGGATCGGGATGTGTCTGATAACTTGCGCCAAGAGATCATTTTCGACACTGAATTTACGCCTTATAAATTCCACGTATCGGAAGATATTTATACCTCGATCGTGCTGCACTCAGATACCGAAAGGAACTGGCGTTCGGTTCAGCACCCGGAAGTCGAAAGCAAGATGCTCTCGCCGCAGGACCTGCAGACCTGGACAGTCCAGCGTTTCAAGTACTCCGGTGGTTCGATTGATATTTTCATGAACGATAACCCGTTGTTCAGAAAAGGGATGAACCTGAAGCAGAAGATGATGTACGGTGCTAGCTTCTGGTCAAACTTGTCAGCTATCTGGAACATTATTTTCTTAACCTGTCCGATCATTTACTTCTTGACCAGCATCGCGCCGGTAAGTGCCTATGACGTCACTTTCTACCTACATTTCATTCCGTTTGTTCTGACGGCTGAGCTAGCCATGATGGTCGGTACCTGGGGCGTCGCTGGGTATAAAGGGAAAACCAATTTCCTCTCATTCTTCCCGGTCAATATGCGGGCGCTATGGACGGTTTTGCGCGGCCGTAAAATCAGTTTCCCTGCGACACCGAAAGAGAGGCAAGATGGCACCTTTGGTCATTTGGTCATACCGCAAAAGCTGGTATTCGGCTTGAGCCTATTCAGTATGTGCTTCGCTTGGTTTAGCTACTTTACTGGCATGTTCGGCAGCTACCCATTGGGCGGGTTGATATTCAATAGTTTTTGGACAATTAACAACATGATGGCGATGTGGGGGATGATTGCTGCCGCTTATTGGACGCCGCCACCAGCAGACAAGACGCAGGAACAGGAATCTGAGGAATTAGAATATGGAATTTAAGCAAGCACTCGTGAATGCACGGCACCATATCGTGTTTTTATTTGGCCTTCTTACTGCGTTGGTGATTGCCTTTAGTATTGAAACCCGTGATTACGGCCATGTGCTCGGTAACATTACCTTTGAAGCTGAGGAAGAAATCCCAGTCCGTGAAAGCCGCGTGCTTTCTGAAGAAGAGTTCGAGTGGGCTAGCATCGCTTGGACATACTTCGAAAATAACTATCAGGAAAATACCGGGTTGGTGAACTCGGTAGACGGTTATCCATCTACTACTATGTGGGATACCGCCTCTTACCTGATGGGGTTATTGGCAGCAGAAAAGCTTAATATTATCAGTAAGAACAAATTTGACTTGCGGATGGAAAAAGCGCTGAACACGCTAGCCCGTCTTCCGCTGATTGATGGCAAGCTGCCAAACAAAGCCTATAACACCCAAACCCTTGAAATGGTGGATTACCAAAACCGACCGGTTGCAAACGGTATTGGTTGGTCAGCGATTGATATCGGCCGGATTTTGGTGCCATTGAATATCTTGGTTTGGCAGTATCCTGACTTCAATGCTCAGGTCAATGCGGTGCTTAATCATTGGGACGTCGGTGTGATGATCAAAGATGGCTACCTGTATGGGTCCCGTCCTCAGCAAGATGGCGGCACAGAGATGGAATTGGTTCAGGAAGGCCGTATTGGTTATGAAGAGTACGCATCCAAAGCGATGTCCCTGATGGGGCGAGACGTATTCAATGCCATGAAATATATCGATTACCTGGAGATGCGCAATATCGATGGTGTTGATATCCCAACCGATTTACGTGACCCGGCCAAATACCATGCACATAACTATGTCGTTAGTGAGTCCTACATTCTGGATAGCTTGGAGTTTGGTGCGGACAGTGTGTCGAAGATCTTTGCCCACCGTGTCTATAAAGCGCAAGAAAACCGTTTTGACCGAACAGGCATTCTCACGGCGGTGAGTGAAGATAACGTCGATGAAGCGCCGTACTTTGTCTACAACACCGTATTCTCTGATGGCAAAGAGTGGAATGCGATCACAGACCAAGGCGAGGATGCCTCTCACCTTAAAACACTGTCTACCAAAGCAGCATTTGGTTGGTATGCCTTGTATGACACACCATACACTGAGCTGCTAATTGAAGATGCCAAAGATTTATTCTCGGAAGAGAAAGGCTGGTATTCAGGCCGTTATGAAGTCGATGGCCGTGTGAATAAAGCAATTACGGCAAACACCAACGGGATTGTTTTGGAATCGCTTGCCTACGTCGAAAATGGAGCCTTACTGAGTGTGGGCGTGAAGTAAACCGCAACTATGATAGGGAGTATCGTATGCGTTATATCATTGTTGGCCTTTTAGGGGTTTTGGCTACCGGTTGCGGTAACAAATACAGCAGTTTTTCTGATGATGTGATAGATAGGAAGAGTCACTGGACAATTCCCAAGCCACGTCAGGGGCAACTGACTGAACAAGAAATGGATATGGCTCGCATTGCCTGGAAGTATTTTGAAAATAACTACCAGGAATCAACGGGTTTGGTGAATGCGGTAAATAATTACCCCTCAGTGACATGGTGGGATGCCGCGTCCTATATGGCGGGCATGGTAAGCGCATATGAATTAGGGATCATCGAAAAAGAGGAGTTTAACCGCCGTCTTATTCGTATTTTGACAACCTTGAACACGCTTGATCTGTTCATGAATGAACTGCCCAACAAGGCGTATAACACTCAATCTGCGGCTAAAGTTGACTACGGCAACCAACCTGGCGAAATTGGCTACTCGGCGCTAGATCTTGGCCGTTTGCTGATTTGGCTCCATATCATCAAGCACCGTTATCCTGAGTATGCGACCAGTATCGACTCAGCCGTTTTGCGCTGGAATTTCTGTAATGTGGTCGATGAAAACGGCACCATGTTCGGAGCACTGCTTGAGAAGGACAAGCCCGTCCAATACCTGCAGGAAGGGCGATTGGGCTATGAAGAATATGCAGCAAAAGGGTTTGAACTATGGGGTTTTGATACCACCCAGGCTGCGATGGCTGAGCCATATAGCACCATTAACCTTTATGGCTACGATGTCCCGTATGACACCCGCGACCCTCGTAAACTCAAAGCGCACAGCTACGTGGTCACCGAAAGTTATGTATTGGATGGTATCGAATTGGGATGGGATTTGGCGGATGACCGCTCAGCCCATGACTACAACTATTCCAATGACTGGATTGCGGAATTTGCCCTGCAAATATACCGTGTTCAGGAAGAGCGCTATAAGCAAACCGGGATTATTACTGCGCGTACCGAGCACCAGCTGGCAGGCCCCCCCTATTTCGTCTACGACACCATTTACACCGATGGCTTCGCGTGGAATACCATTTCGGAAGTGGGTGAGTATCTTCCACAGTACTCTGCGGTCGCCATCAAAGGTGCGATGGGGATGTGGGTGTTGTGGGATACCGAATATACCGATTTGTTGTTTGACCATGTTGCGCATTTGTATGACCGCGAAAAAGGATTTTATGAAGGGATTTTTGAAAATGGTACCGGCCTGATCAATACCTTTACCTCGAACAATAACGGTATTACTTTGGAGATCTTGCTTTATAAACAACAGGGTAAGCTACTTACCTATAAAGATAACGTTGCACCAAGCCTGTGGGAAAAAGCGCTTGAATCACCATTTGGTTATGAGGGGCAGTGCCTGCCTCGCAGAGGGGCTTTCAATAGCAAGCTCAAATAGCCGTAGTAAGGAAATAGATGTTGAGAAATACGGTGATTGCAGCCAGTTTATTCTGCCTGACATCTTGTGGAGTGGTCTATCAAGGTGTTCAGGGTGGAATAACGTCGGTTAACGAGTCGCAGATATTGCGCCAGGGACGGTATGGTTCGTTAACCGAGCAGGAACTCGAATGGGCGCAAGTTGCCTGGACCTATGTTGAAAATAACACCAACCTCACCACGGGGTTGGTGAATGCGCTTGATAATTATCCGACAACCAATTTGTCAAACCTGGCCGACTATCTGATAGCGCTAATGGCAGCCCGTGAATTTGAATTTATCACCAGCAAAGAGCACGACGAACGTTTGACTCTGGTGCTTTCCTTCCTCAATAAAATGCCACTTGGCCTGACTGGTGTCCCCAATAAGGTCTATAGCACGGGGACTGGGATGATGGTGGATTACGCTAATCAACCCGGAGAGCTTGGCTGGTCTTCGATTGATATTGGGCGTTTGTTGATCGCATTGGCAATGGTCAAACAGCGTAACCCTGAGTTTTCCGAGTATGTTGACAAGGCGGTCTTGCGTTGGAATTTCTGCGAACTGGTTACGGAAGACGGTGAGCTTTACGGTGGTGCGATAAATAACGGCCATGTCCACCGCTACAAAGAAGGGCGGTTGGGTATCGAAGAGTATACCGCCTATGGCTACCGAGATTGGCAAATCGTGCCTGAAAAAGCCATGATGCTTGAACCTTATGAAGTGGTAACCATTAACGGCATTGATTTATTGTTTGATGGCCGTGACCCGCGAGATTACGATGTCCTTCGACCTGTTTATAGTACGCCATATTTGCTTCTGGGGCTTGAGTTTAACTGGGATGAGATAGACGATCGCTATTCTTCAGACTCCAAGCATACTAATGATGTATTGGCTGCGATGGCTGATTCGGTATACCGCATCCAGGAGTCGCGCTGGGATGTTGACCGTATCTATACTGCGCGCGGTGAGCATGTTGTCTCAGGAGAACCCTATTTTGTGTACGACAGCATCTATGCGCTGGGTACACCGTGGATCACGGTAGCGGAAGACGGTAGTGACCATGATGAAAAAGCCCTGGTGTCTACCCGGGTCGCCTTTCAAATGTGGGTGCTATGGAAAACTGATTACACCGAACGTTTGCTGACGCTAGTTAGAGAGTTATACGACCCAGAGCGTGGTTGGTATGAAGGACGCTACGAGTTGACCAGCAGCTACGAGAAGAGTATCTCCCTGCAGACCAATGCCGGGGTGCTCGAAGCACTGCTGTATAAAGCCAACGGTAAGCTGTACCAGCCGACCAGAGACCGCGAATACCGCGATGTCCAATTTGATTCCCGTTTTTACCATCCTCAAAAATGCTTGGTGGAGACATTTCGATGAATAGGGTTTACCTGATAGCGGTTGCCGTAACCATGTTCGCGCTATTGCCATTGAAGGGAATGGCCTCGGCCGTGGATGTGGAGCTCAATTACTATACCAAGGCCAACCATTTGGTGAATGCAGGCCGTTACCAGCAGGCCTCAGAGCAATGGCATCGGTTGAGTATTTTGTTTTTGAGTTCGGAAGCCAAACTAGGGCGTAAGCGAATGTGGCAATATGCCGGGCTATCGGCAGCGCTGGCAGCCATTTCTGCGGACAAAGCTAATGATGCCGTGGCCTATCAATATTGGGCGGACAGTACCCGTTATTTGATGACAGGCGGGACAAACTGGAAGCAGATGAAAAAGAAGCTGCACCGTCGCTACGAACATGCCAATACCTTGCTTTCGACCCAGTTACAGGTGGCTGATTTAGCCTCAAGTATCGATAGCGAGTGGGAAAATGAGCTAGCGGTGTTGCAGAGTTGGGATGAAAAACTTTCACTGTTTAGTTTTGAAAGCCCGAAGTTGGGCTTAGCTGATCACCAAGACAGAAGCGCGGCAAATCAGTCTGTGTCTGTCACACCGAAAGTGATCCCTGCTTACCAACCACCGCAAGGCGGTAAAAAGTTAAGTGGCATAAATACCTCATACAGTAAAGAGCAGCATGTTATTCCTACAGGAGCTCCGGTTGAGTCAGTGCAAGGGGGGAACACCGCCAAAATTCAATCTGAACAAGCTTCCGAGAATGCAGTTACTGGAGATCAATTACCAGATACTAACGAAACGGATTTCGAACCTGATGAAGTAAAACCAGTTCCTATTCCCCCGGAAACATCAGTCAGCCGCCATTTGGTGGTCTCTGATGCCGAGGTTAAATTGCAAACTGTCCCAGTTATGAGTAAAGGGATTGTTATATCAGGGCCGCAAAAGTCGGTGCAAGCCGTGGAGTCTAAGGTGGGATCTGATGCTGATAAAGAAAAAAAGCAGGAAAGTTTACCAACAGATACTTCCAAACCGGATTCGCAAGAAGCTAAAGTCCTTGTTACACCAGTTGAAGAAATCAAGTACGAGGAGCAGGACTTGAAGCAGCTTGTTACTCCGAAAAAGCAAAGTCAGAATAATCCACAGGATACGGAGAGTGAGCAAATTATTATTCCGTCTGGACACTTCGGGCAGCCTGAAAAACAAGCTGTTGCTCCTTTGCAGCGCAGGAGTTTTGCCCCTGTTACTCAGTAATTGTTAATTTTCCCCCCCCCCAGTAGCAAAAGCAAATTTTTACCTTGCAATGTAAGGCACCTCGGAATAATGCTCTCAATGCAATTGGTTGCGTAAAAAATTTGTCATTATTATTGCTGTTACTAAGCTTAATTTAAGCCCTGTTGTCGTTGTGGGTGAGTACTTAAGGGAGTAGCCAAGAGGGATAAGCAATGACAGCATCAGAAAAAATTGTTCAACAAGCTTATGACAAAGCAAGTGACGTTTTTGACTTAACAGAATCTCAGCATCAAAAGCGATTATTGCAACTTGCCAATACGTTATATTGCTTAACGGACATTCCTACCAGCCATTACCAGCAACTCGCATCTTCAAAAGACTGTCCTCTTGAGTTTCGCTTGGCGGTTAAATTAGTTGAATCCAAACGTTATGTGCTCAAACTAAAACGACCATTGTTGGTCGGGGTTGTGTTTGCTATGTGGGGTGAGCATAACCGTTTAAATGAAAAAACAACGTTGAACCCAAATGGGGAAGATTCACTACGGGTTAAGATTGCTCAGCTCAATTGGATAACCCAAGGCTCTGTTGTTGATTGGCATCTATATCCGGTGGATGATGGCTGCCCCCATAACAGTGCGGGTATTGCCGGGCAAATTATTGCTGAGCATCCAGACAAAGGTAAAGTATCTGTGCTGCGGCTTGCTGATGAGCTTCCTGTTGCTGATGGCCCTTTGAAAAACCTTGCTTCAGCGGATGATTCCCGAAAAGGCGGAGCGATTATTCTAGGCTGTCAGCAAGCGATGGCGGATAGAGCGGATTGCATCATGTATACCGATGCGGATAACTCTGTTCACCTGGGCCAGTTAGGCTTACTACTGAAGCCTTATGTTTCAGAGAATGCCACAGTGGTGCTGGGAAACCGCAAAGATCCAGACTCTATTCTGGTTAAGCAGGAAGAGCGCTGGGGCATTGGTGTTAAAACATTGCGCCATATGCAGAGGATGATTGGCCGCGCAATTTTCAGCAACAACATCAAAGATACCCAGGCGGCATTCAAGTTATATGATCGCGAGGTGATCAAATATATTTTGGCCAAGCCGTCTGTGTATGATTTTTCCTTTGATACCGATTGGATATTCGCAGCCATAAAAGGGGAGTACCCGATGATGACGGTACCGTTCGCCTTTATTGACTCTGATGCCGAGTCTGCCTCGATAACCCAGGGGCCTATGACGACTTGGTATACGTTGTTAAGTGGTTTGGCAACAGCGGCCAAAGCCCGGGATATTGACCATAACCATGAGATGGTGAGGATCTTCGAAGACCATATTCATAGCCATCAAGACCTGGAGTTGATCATCGATGTATTACCTGAACAACTTCAGGAGACTGAAGATGCAGATATTGGTGATCCGTTGATCTTCGCGCCGCGCGAGATAGAGCATTGGCTGGTGGAGCAAAAGCAGGCTGAAGTGGGAGACGTTTCTTAAATTGAAGTGCTAAGCGTATCAAGAAAAGCCCAAACTGGATCTGCCAGTTTGGGCTTTGCTTCATTGGGTGATTAGTTAAACCGCTGCCTCATCGACCAGATAGAGAATAGACTGGTAGGGAATCCCACTGTGATGAGACAAACCTATTTCACAGGTCCGGCTGTTACTAAATCCCCGGGTACAGTCTGCCGGGACTTGCTCTTTCAGTGGCGCGACAGCAGCTTCGTTTAACTCAGGTGTGGTAAAGCCTTTGTCACCCGCCCAGCCGCAGCATTGGATATGCTCTGGAAGTACGACGTCTTCGGCGCACGCTTTAGCCAGCGAAAGCATATCTGCCTCCAAGCCCATGCGGCGGGAGCTGCAGGTAACGTGCAGCATCACTGTCTCTTTGATTGGAGAGAGAGAAAGGTGAGGCAACAGATACCGTGACACAAAACCAACAGGCTCGAGTATTTCCAAAGGCTGGGTGAAGTTTTCGATACTGCGTTTGGCACACGGGCTGGTGTCCATCAATACCGGATAAGTGCCTTCGTTACTTGCCTCCCAAAGCAATGACTCCAACTCTTGGGCTTTCTGCTTGGCGATATCGTTCATTCCCTTACTGTCATAGGGCATACCACAGCATTGACTACTGAGCTTTTCTGGGGTGATCACCTCAAAGCCAGCTTTCTTCAGCAGTGAAAGCGTGACTTCCGTCAGTGGACGGCTATCTTTGGCAGAATCCTGCTGGCCCATGGTTCGGCTGGCACAGGATGGCATGTATACCACTTTCTTGCTTGCGCTCTCAGCGTGTGCCGAATGTATTGAATTGGCGTGTAACTGGCTGAGTTTATGCGGGTTAGATTGGGGATATTCCGGCATCCAAATAGGGGTTGCGCCCCCTGTTACTTTACGCAGGCCATTGGTTATTGCACCGACAGCTTTATCGCCAACCAGTTTACGGGCAACTTGATTGCTCTTGAGGCCAACTTTAACCATAGTTGTGGTGGCTCCAAAATGATCTGCAGTCCATCGCGCAATAGGGGTAAAACGCTGGTACTTTTCAATACGGAGCTTCTTAACCAGATCGCCGGTATTGATGCCAACAGGGCAGCGATCGGCACACAGCCCAGTAGCCGCACAAGTATCGACACCTTGGTACTCGAATACTTGTTTGAGCTCATCTACCGGTGGGCGTCGGCTATTGCCCGCAAGGTATTCCCGTTCGCGGTGCTGTAGCTCGCGGTAAAGTACGATACGTTGGCGTGGTGATAGCGTGAGTGTTCTTGAAGGACAAACAGGCTCACAGAAACCACATTCAATGCAGCGGTCAACAATATCATCAGCGGCTGGCATCGGTTTGAGGTTGGAAATATGCGCCCGCTCGTCGTCATTGATGATCACCCCAGGGTTGAGCAAACCCTCCGGATCAAACAACGCTTTGATTTGCTTCATCAGGCGATAGCCATCATTGCCCCATTCGAGCTCGACATAGGGAGCCATATTACGGCCGGTACCGTGCTCGGCTTTTAGCGAACCTTGGTATTTGACCGCAACCAACTCGGCAACATCATCCATAAAGCTGCCATAGCGGTTTACTTCTGCCTCTTCCTCGAAGCCTTGGGTAAAGACAAAGTGCAAGTTGCCTTCAAGGGCATGGCCGAAGATGATGGCCTCGCTGTAATCGTACTTGTCAAACAGCTGCTGAAGCTCACGAACCCCCATGGCAAGGTGTTCGACTGGGAAAGCAACATCCTCGATGATCACCGTAGTTCCCGTTTCTCGCACGGCGCCAACGGCCGGGAACATTCCTTTGCGGATTGCCCACAAGCTGGCGACGGTATTGGCATCTGTGGTGAATGGTGTCGAGTGGGTGATGGTAAATTCTGTCAAAGCCGCCATCACATCTAAACATTGTTGCTCAAGCTGGTGGCTGTAACTGGCGCGGGTCTCAACCAATAACGCTGCCGATTCGAGATCCAGCGCTTGGATATATTCAGGCATACCCGGTTTATCCGCGACAGATTTCAACGCACGGCCATCCATCATCTCGACGGCAGAAACGTTGGTTTTTGCCAGAACAGATACGGCTTGGCTTGCTGCTTCGATGTCTTTGAAAACAAGCAGGGCAGAGGCTTTGTGCGGGTGTTCAATTACGGTGTTATACGTGATGTCAGCGATAAAGCCCAGGGTGCCCTCAGAGCCAATCATTAGGTGCTCTAGAACCTCGATAGGGTCGGAGTAATCAACCAGCGCATTTAGGGCATAGCCGGTGGTGTTTTTCAGCCGGTATTTGTGGCGGATCTTATCTGACAGCTCAGTGTTTTGCTGGGTTTCTTCGACTAGCTGCGCGAGTCCCTCTACCAAATCAGAGCGCTGGTTTTTGAATGCCTCTATGCTTGCATCGCTGGCAGTATCAAGCACGGTACCGTCGGTGAAGACGATGGTCATGCTATCAACGGTTTTGTACGAGTTCTGGGCGGTGCCACAGCACATGCCGCTGGCGTTATTGGCGGCGATACCACCGATTTTACAGGTGTTGATAGAAGCCGGATCGGGGCCGATCTTACGCTGGAAAGGCGCGAGGTAACGGTTGGCATCTGCGCCGATAACACCCGGCTGCAGGCGGATTTTTTCACCTTGTTCCAGAATGCTATGGCCGCGCCATTGGTCGGTCAGGGTGATGAGGACTGAATCTGAAACAGCCTGGCCCGATAAGCTGGTGCCTGCGGCGCGGAAAGTAAAAGGGATGCTCAGTTGGCGGCAGGATTGAATGGTGAAAATGACTTCATCCAGGTTATTAAGACGCAAAACTACTTGAGGGATAAGGCGGTAGAAACTGGCATCAGTACCATAGGCAAGCCGCTTGGCTTCTTCGGTAATGATCCTAGCTTTATCAATTTCGGTAGCGAGTAGGGCTTCTAGCTGTTGGTATTTGTTTTCCATTGCTCATCCTGCATCAGTTGGTATGACTGAATCGTTGAATGCTGTATCCATCTTACTGATCTCAATCATTATGATTGGAATGTTTGGTTAGGATTGAGAATCAGGACTACAAAAATGTTCTTTAGTTAAAGCGGTTTATTGATTTTTGTGGCAGATAAGGCCAGCTAGTTGCTGGCCTGTTGTATTGGTATCGGGTATCTATCCCATCAGTACGTCAGTAATGTGCAGGCCATAAATGATAACGAGGCCAATAATGCCACTCATCACCAGATAGTAGAACGTAGGGATGACGGTTTTACGCAATGTGGCACCCTCGCGGCCAAGCAGGCCGACGGTGGCAGAGGCGGCAACGACGTTGTGGATAGCAATCATGTTACCGGCTGCTGCGCCAACCGCTTGCAGGGCAACAATAGCTGCGCTGGATACTGTCAAAGTCTGGGCGACTTCAAACTGGAACTGGCTGAACATCATGTTGGACACGGTATTTGAACCAGCGATGAAGGCTCCTAGGGCGCCGATGGTCGCACTCAATGCCGGGAAGAAGCCACCAACGAGCTCTGAGACAAAATTAGCCGTCGTGACAGGCATACTTGCAAGGTCAGCAGCATTGACACCGGAGTTAATAAAGATACGCACCATAGGGATAGTGAACACCAATACGAAGCCGGCACCAATCAGTGTCTTGCTAGATTCCTTGAACGCTTCGGTCAAAGGGCTCAGTTTGCGTGATTGAAGCAGCACAGCCAAAATCGCGACAAATACCAAGATCCCGCCCGGTAGGTAGAGTGGTTGGATAGAGGCGCTAATGCCTGTCTCACCCAGAATGTTTGAAAATGACAGGCTGACACTGACCAGCAGGGCTTTGAAGTCTGCACTGACACGGCTAGCGACCAGCACTACAGCCAGTAGGACATAAGGTGCCCAAGCCAGTGCAAGGTTCATTGGTTTGTCAGTCGCTTTAAGGTCAATTTTCAGTGATCCCAACCATTCAGCTGGCCATTTATCTTCACTTTCAAAATCCCATTGCTTTTTCGGTACAAGGAAACCTTTCTTGGCTGCAGTTACCACTACTGCCAGACCCAGCAAGCCACCAATCAAAGAAGGAAATTCAGGGCCAAGCAGCATACCCGTCAAGGCATAAGGTACCGTGAAGGCAACACCGGCAAACAGGGCGAACGGCAGGATATCCAAGCCTTCGGTCCAGCTCTTGTTTTTGCCGAAAAAGCGGGTCAGCATCATCGCCATCAGCACCGGCATCAGGGTACCGATAGTTGCGTGGATCAGTGCCACGTTAGTGGTGATTTGCTGCAGGTAGATGTCCCAATTCGAACCTTGGCTGATTAGCGTTTCACCAATGTTGTGGGTATCGAGTCCTTTGTTGACACCCACAATGATTGGTGTGCCAACCGCACCAAAAGATACCGGTGTGGATTGGATCATCATGCCCATCAAGACAGCGGCAAGTGCAGGGAAACCGATAGCAACCAAAAGGGGGGCTGCAATTGCTGCTGGGGTACCGAAACCGGAAGCACCTTCGATAAATGAGCCAAAACACCAGGCAATGATAATGGCCTGTATCCGGCGATCGCTGGATATATCGGTAAACCCATTACGGATGGTGGTAATGGCACCGGTATGCTTCAGTGTATTGAGGAGGAATATTGCCCCAAACACGATCCACAGTACCGCTACGGTAATGGTTAGCCCCTGTAGCGAGGAAGCTAGGACGCGGGTGGCTGACATATCCCAGCAGAACAGGGCGATGGCCACTGTCAGCAGGAAGGCCACTGGCATGGCTTTCTTGGCCGGCCAGTTCAGCCCGACCAGTAAGATAGCGGCAACCACTATTGGTGAGAATGCAACGAGTGCAAGTAGGGTGTCGTTCATGATTATCAGTCCTTCGGAGTGCTGTTTTGTAATGCATAACCTATGCATCAATGAACATATTTATTGTTTTTGTATTTGGTTTTGTTAATCGAGTGTGACGATATCGCTTTATTTTTACTTGGTATAGGGAAATAATGAAAAATATTTCTTCCAAAAATGGACTAATAATGGCAAAGGCTGATGACTTGATCTTGTTTGCTCAGGTAGTTGAGCATGGCTCGTTTAGCAAAGTGGCGGAGTTGAATTCCCTTACAAACTCAGTGGTTAGCAAAAGAATTGCCCGGTTAGAGGATGATTTAGGGGTACAGCTCCTGTATCGGACCACTCGCAAACTCACGGTGAGTGAGGCTGGGAAAGTGTTATATCTGGGTTCTAAAAATGTGAAGCAGGCCGCGATGGAAGCTGTCGATGCGGTCAGTGGCTTTGGTGAAAAAGTCAGCGGTCATGTCAAGATGTCTGTACCTACCATCTCAGGTGACTTGTTGCTGGCGGACGCCGTGGCTGAATTCTGCACCGAGCATCCCGGCTTTACAGTTGATATGTCGCTGGACAACCGCTTTGTTGACTTGATTGAAGATGGCTATGACTTGGTGATCCGAACCGGTTACCTGGAAGACTCAAGTTTAATCGCACGGCATATTCTCGATTCGCAATGGGTGATCTGTGCAGCGCCCAAGTACATACGCCGAAATGGCCGGCCGGAAAGGCCGCAAGACTTGGTCGACCATAATTGCCTGCAGTATGCTTATCAAACCACGGGTGCTTCGGAGTGGCAGTTTATCGGCGAGCAGGGCAATTACATTCTTCGGGTAAGCGGTAACTTCTCTACCGATAATGCGGCAGCATTGAGAAAAGCGGCGTTAGGTGGTTATGGTATCGCTTATGTCCCGCGGTGTTTGGTGTATCACGATATCATGGAAGGCAAGTTGGTTGACTTGTTCCCTAAGCAGGTTGGTAAACGGCTAGGGATCTATGCCGTGTATCCATATACCCGGCAGCCATCACAGAAGATAAAGCTGTTGATAGAGCATATTCGCGCCCGCTATCTGGCGATTCAACACTTCTTTTGATAGCGGGGTGCTGTACGTCCTAGTCAAACAAGATGTTGGTATAGTCTTCCAGTTGTTCGTCGGAGAAGCGGTCAACGAAGCATGCCCGTTGTTCTGAGTCGCAATATACCTTGTTGCTGAATGAATAACGGGTAGTGTCGAAGTTTTTGCTTCCAACCCTGTTGATCAGCGCCATCACTTTATCTTGGGCTTCTTGGCCCAAGAATTCTTTGGTAAACCCCATTGAAATGCCGTAGCTGTCGACACAAAAGCCTGCCTGCCTATCGCATATTACCCCTTTGCCTGGGGAAAACAGCGGTTCGTGTATCGTGTGGTTTTCACTGAACGCAGTATGGCTAACAATTAAAAGGCCCAGTGTTAGAAGAACTGATTTCATGATGGGCACCTTGCCGAAATGGGTTTCAACTATTATTGATCAGATGTGGGCCATCCCCAAATCAGATGGGCTATTTCAAACGAAGTAATACAATGCAATACACAAGCATTCATAATAAGTTTGCGTTGGTTGGCAGAAAGAAGGTTCTGAACACAATACTATACTGTCATTTGTTGTAACTATTTGAACTAGGGGCTTTTATGAACTGGTATATCCATGTGTTGAAAAACTACGCTGTCTTCAAGGGAAGGGCGCAAAGGCAAGAATACTGGTATTTTTTCTTATTCAACATCATTATCAGCATCGCGTTATCTATGCTTGATTCCGCGCTTGGCAACCCTGGGGCAGGAGAAGGGGCAGGGATCATCGGTACCGTTTACTCACTTGCCATTCTTATTCCGAGTATCGCTGTGGGTGTTCGTCGCTTGCATGACATAGGTAAAACGGGTTGGTGGATGCTGCTCGGCTTAATTCCGTTGGTTGGGGTGCTGGTTTTGCTGTATTTCTTTGTACAGGACAGTCAGCCAGAGGCTAATGAATATGGCCCTAATCCGAAAGACCCGTCATCCGCAACGCTGTCTATGTAACCTGGTTGCTGCAGCCTGGGCAGTTTGTTTGGGCTGCGTCCTATTCTTAATTTTAAGAATTACAACAGAATTATTAATAGTGATTTTTAGGCTCATCATTTAAAAGAGCAGAAAATTCATACAGCTAATTAATTTTCTGTACAATATTCGCAAAAATAGCCTTTCCGCCAGTTATTCTACAATGTAAACCTGCACCTGGAAGTTTTATCTAGCACCATAGAATTTCGGGTTTTCCATCTAAATTCAAATTTTACAGTTGGCAATGTAATCAAGTGATACCACCGCACTATGTGGAGTTACATGATGAAAATCAATTCAATAACTATTTCCCTCGCAAGCTTGGCCCTTTGCGTCTCCATCCCTTCACTGGCATATGAAAGCAGTGAAAGTGATGACAAGGGCGAGGGATCCTATAGCTACACAAAACAATACACATCCACAACGACGTATTCACAGACAACAGAATACGAAGGAGACGATGCTGAATATTCTGACTACCACGATGAAGGTGGGCAGGGCGACGAGGATGAAGGAAAAAAATATGCCTTCAAATCGGTAGGCTATGGTCAGCTCTATGAACAAGAAGTGGAAGATATAGACGGGGATCATTACCCGGATCGTGCCCTGTGCCTGCAAGCTTCCCTCTATAGTCTTGCCGACGACAGCCAAGTCGGGTACAGCAAGGAGTGCTATTCCGAGGAAATGGACGACAATGACGGTAAGAAGATGATCAAAACCGTCTATTTCCACTTGGATGATGGATATTTTGTTGCCCGCTCCCATGTGACGGTGCAGCCAATTATGCAGTACGGCAGCAAGACGCCTGATGGCTACGATGTCACCCACATTACCGGTTCAACGGACAGTGAAAACTGCATTATCGAAGGGGCGGATGCCTACCAGTGGCACCAGGGCACCATGTGGCAGTCGGGGATGGCAAACCTGTCGGAGTACTACGGCTCGGAAGGGGATACTGTCTATACCAAACCATCTATTATGTTGACCTGAAAGAAGTGAAATACCCGTATCCGAAGTGGTACAACTGGTATCGAAAGCATTACTATCACGATGACGACTATTACGATAAGTCGGGAGACGACAGCGATAAGTACGATGACGATGATAGTGGAGGCAGTGGCGGCTACGGCTACGGGGATGACAAGGACGACAAAAAGAAAGGCAACAAGGGCAAGAAGGACGATAACTATGGCCAGGATGACAGCAAAAAAGGCAATAAATACTAGTTCCGTAACAGCCAGGGCCTGAGGGAATGAAGCCTGAAGCGATGTGCTTCAGGCTTTATTGTTAGCGCTGCCATAGCTATATATAGCGATAGGGCGAAAGATTACTGCAAGGCAACAATTACTGTTTGGCAAACAAGTAGGTACGATACCCACCAATCAAGTTGCGGGACTTGAACCCGTTGTTGACCAGCTGGCGGTATGCGACGTTGCCGCGTAAGCCAACCTGGCAGTAAATGACGATTTCTTTGTCTTTTGGCAGTTCGTCCATGCGCTGGCGCAGCTGATCGACTGGGATGTTGATGGCGCCTTCGAGGTAGCCGACGTTCTCAAGTTCGCCTGGGTTACGCACATCAAGCAGAACCTGCCCATCATGGAGGTTGTCGATCTCATCGAAATGGATCGGAGTTGCATCGCCTTTGATGATGTTGTTGGCCACAAACGCGGCTTGGTTGATCACATCCTTGGCACTGCCATAAGGTGGCGCATAGGTCAGCTCGAGGTGCTGCAGCTGTTCAACGGTCATACCCGCTCGCTGGGCGACCGCCATGACGTCGATACGCTTGTCGACACCGTCTTTACCCACGGCCTGGGCACCGAAAATCTTGCCAGTTTTTGGGTCAAACAGCATTTTGAACGACACGATTTCTGCGCCAGGGTAGTAGCTCGCATGGCTTGCGGTATGCACATAGACTTTTTCGAAATCGATCCCTTCGCGCTTAAGCTGCTTCTCGTTTTTGCCTGTCGAGGCAACCGCTAAATCGAAGATTTTACAAATCGCCGTTCCTTGGGTGCCTTGATAGCTTTCGGTGCGGCCGAGCATATTGTCCGCGGCCATACGACCTTGACGGTTAGCCGGGCCGGCAAGCGGAACGAGGGTCTGCGAGCCGGTGACAAAGTCTTTCTCTTCGACAGCATCGCCCACAGCGTAGATATAAGGGTCGCTGGTTTGCATTGACTCGTTGGTGTAAATACCGCCAAGTTCACCAATTTGTAAGCCTGCTTCCTGGGCAAGTTTGGTTTCGGGACGCACACCGATGGCCATGATCAGGATATCTGTGGTGATCTTCTCACCGTTGTTCAGTGACAGGTTCAACTCGCCCTGCAGATGCTGGTGTGCGTCACTTTCACCGGCTTCAACGCTGGCAATATGCTCGGTCGGGACAAATTCTACCGATTCGAGGGCTACCCCCAAGCGAAGGTCGATGCCTTTGGCACGAATTTCTGCGTGGGCAAACCCGGCCATTTCACGGTCTACCGGGGTCATTACCTGATCGGCCATCTCGATCAGCGTGGTTTTGATCCCCAGCTGGTGGAAGGCTTCCATCATTTCCAGACCGATAAAACCACCACCTACGACCGTCGCATGTTCAACCTTGTTCATCTGGATGGACTGGATAATGCGGTCCATATCCGGAATGTTGCGTAATGAGTGGGTCAATGGGTTATCAATACCTGCGATAGGCGGAACCACCGGGCCAGCACCGGGACTGAGCAGAAGGAAGTCATAGCTTTCGGTATACTCGCTGCCGTCGAGCAAGTTTCTCACTGTGACAGATTTACTCTGGCGGTCTATGGCGACCACTTCATTCATCACCCTGACATCGACATTGAAACGGGCGAGGAAGCTGTCTGGGGTTTGCAGCAACAGTTTGCTGCGGTCGGTAATATCGCCACCAATATGGTAGGGCAGGCCGCAGTTGGCAAACGAGACGAACTCGCCGCGCTCGAACATGATAATTTCAGCATCTTCGCTCAATCGGCGTGCGCGAGCGGCAGCCGATGCACCACCGGCAACACCACCCACAATCAAAATCTTGGTCATTGATATCTCCACAGAATCATTGTTAAAAAAGAAGAGCTTGAGTTTACGGCTTAGGGATAGCGACCCAGTTAATCACTTGAATCCGAGCTTGCCAAAGATCATAGCGGCTGGGCAAAAGCCGGTAAATGCACTCTGGATCAAGTTTGCGCCGATAAAGAGCGTGAACCAGTAAAAGCTGGGGTGAACCCAGAGAGTCAGCGCGACCGATAAAAAAATCATAATGCCGGCAAATACGCGTACTGCATTTTCTAATGACATAACTTTTCTCCCTGGCTGGTTGTATCAATCTCTATAACATAATCACAACTATAAATAGTTAATTTAGTATTGTCTAATATATTTTTTTCTAAATTAGCGTTGACTTAAATGTTTTGTTTAGTAATCTCTAATAAAGAAGCTGCGGCACCCAACCCGAGGAGTTGTGATGATTGATGTCCAAAAAATGCATTGTCAGGCTGATGAGGTTGCTCAGTGGCTGAAAATGCTGGCTCACCCTGAGCGCTTGATGGTGCTCTGTCAGCTGACCCAAGGCGAGATGCCGCTAAAGCTGCTGCAACAGCATTCGAATCTGGGCCAGTCAGCCCTTTCGCAGCACCTCGCCATCTTGAAAGCGCACGAGCTGGTGAGTTTTCGCAAGCAGTCGCAACAAGTGTTTTATTCCTTGGCTGATCAAAAAGCCAAAAAGTTAATAGAGGCATTGCAGAATATTTGCTGTGCAGATGATGAGCAATTGGAGATGAAGAAATAATGTTTGTTATACCGTGGGATGCACTGATAGGCGGAATGCTGCTGGGGCTATCGGCTTCGCTGCTACTGGTTGTTAACGGTCGGGTTGCCGGCATCAGTGGCGTGCTGGCTGGGCTGCTGAAACCGATGAAAGGGGAGTTTTCCTGGCGACTATTGTTTGTAATGGGCATGGTGGCCGCAAGCCTGATCGCCCCTGTACTGGGCTTCGAGTTGCCAGCGTCGCTGCCGATGAATACATCGGTGTGGCTGGTTGTCGCGGGTTTGCTTGTTGGTCTGGGAACCAAGCTGGCTAACGGCTGTACCAGTGGCCACGGCATCTGCGGTATGGGGCGCCTGTCCAAGCGCTCTATCATTGCGACTTGCGTTTTCATGGCAAGCGCCATTATCACCGTTTTCATCCGACTTCATGTATAAGAGGCAAAAATGTTAACTCGAGTTGTAGCTTTAATTTCTGGTCTGCTGTTCGGCCTTGGCATGATGGTATCTGGGATGGTGGATCCTGTTCGGGTGATAGGTTTCCTTGATTTTGCCGGTCAGTGGGACCCTAGCTTGATCTTCGTGATGGGCGGAGCCATCGCGGTCTTTATGCCTATCTACTTCTTGGTTGTGCGCAAGATGGCGAAACCGGTCTGCGAGGCCGATTTCCACCTGAGCAAGAAGCAAACGGTTGATGGCCAGCTTGTTGGTGGGTCGGTTCTGTTCGGCTTGGGATGGGGGATCGCCGGGATCTGCCCGGGCCCGGCACTGACCTCGCTGTCGGGGGGAAACATCGGTGTGATTTTGTTTGTGGTCAGCATGGTGGTCGGAACCTGGCTCGGCTGTCAGGTGCAAAGACGATTGGAAAGTGAAAGTGATAGCCAACTCAAAGTCAGCAAGGCTCATATGAACTAATCTGGATATCAGGAACACTGTTTTTGTTTGGCTGCCGGTCTGCGCCGGCAGCCAGCAAGACTAAAAACCACAGCAAGACTACGATACCGACACGCACCTATACCGCCAAAACGTCGAGCCAAGCACCAAAAAGAGACGAGGATTTCTTTGCAATCTGTTGTTGCAAACAGAAAAGGGGAGCATCATGACAGCGAACGTCAAACCAGGCTTGGTAGCCACCTTTCTCAATAGTTTTTTCCCGCCTATTCTTATCTTCCTGGCCTTGGCTATCGGCACCGCAGCCTTGTTTCTGACTCCCAGGGAAGAAGATCCGCAAATCATAGTGCCGATGGCCGATGTGCTGATCCAGGCTCCGGGACTGTCCCCTCAACAGGTTGAAAACCAAGTTACCCAGCCACTGGAAAAGCTGTTGACCCAGATAGATGGTGTTGAAGACGTGTATTCGACATCGATGAAAGGGGCGGCGCAGGTCATCGTTCGGTTTTATGTCGGTGAACAGCGCGAGGAAGCGCTGATCAAACTGTACAATAAGATTTATTCTAATCTGGATTTGGTGCCGCCGTCGGTGACCCAGTGGGCGGTCAAGCCCATCGAAATTGATGATGTGCCGATAGTGGTTGCCGCGCTGTATAGCACCGCCCCCGAGCTGACCGGCAACGCCGAGCTGCGTCGCATTGCAGAACAGGCGGTCAATCAGCTCCAGGCCCTGGATAATACCAACAAGGTGGCGGTGGTCGGCGGCAATCCGCGGGTGATCCAAATTGAACTGGACTCGGTGGCCATGGCGAGCCGGATGACCACGGTTGATGATATCCAGCAGGCTTTCTCCCTGACCAACCAGCACCGGCAGCTGGGCGATATTCACCAGCAAGGACGGGTCTTCGAGCTGGAGAGCGGCCAGTTCGTCCGCAATGCACGGGATGTGGCCCATACCGTGGTGAACGTTGTCAACGGCCAGCCTGTCTATCTGCAAGATATTGCCACGGTGACTGACGGCCCCGATGAGGCGGAAAACCAGACCTGGTTTCGCTGGGGCATGGCTGCCGAAGGGGACAACCAGGGCGGCCGCGAACCTTACCCTGCGGTGTTCCTCTCGATCGCCAAGCAGAAAGGCAGCAATGCGGTCTGGGTGGCCGATGATGCGATTGCATTGCTGGAAGAAATGGTCGATACCCAGTTCCCGCCGCACGTCAACGTGTCGGTGATACGCAACTATGGCGAAACGGCCAACGAAAAAGTGGGCAACCTGGTGTCCAGCCTCGGCCTGTCGATTTTAACCGTGGTGGTGTTTGTCGGGGTTTTCCTCAACTGGCGCTCGGCACTGGTGGTCGGGATCGCGATCCCTATCAGCTACGGAGCGGCACTGGGGATGGACTTCCTGTTTGGCTACACCATCAACCGGGTCACCCTGTTTGCCTTGATCCTGGCGCTCGGTTTGATTGTCGATGACCCGATTGCCAGTATTGATAACATCGAACGATTCCTCAAACGCAAGGGGCTAGCAAAGTCGACGGCCATTGTGATGGCCATGGCAGAGATACGCAGTGCGCTGCTGATGTCGACGGTGGCGATTGTCATCGTGTTCACCCCGATGTTCTTCATTACCGGGATGATGGGGCCTTATATGGCGCCGTTGGCATTCAACGTGCCGATCAGCGTGATATTCAGTACCGTTGTGGCATTCCTTATTACCCCCTGGCTGGCCAAGAAGCTGCTCAAGGCGGCTGTCGGCACCGGCCACTACCGGGTTGAGCAGTCGCTGCTGTACCGGATCTATGACCGGATGCTATCGCCTCTGCTGGCACGCAAGCGCAACAGTGTGATCTTCTTGTCGCTGGTGGCGCTGGCTTTTGTTGCCGCCGCCATGCTGCCCGCCTTGCGGATTGTCCCGCTTAAGTTGTTGCCCTATGACAACAAAAACGAGTTTCAGTTGGTCTTGAACATGCCTGAAACCAGCAGTGTTGAGCAGACCTCGAATGCGCTCAGTCGCTTTGCCGATTACTTGGAGAGTGTGCCCGAGGTTGTGTCGGTGTCCGGGTTCGCCGGTATCGCGTCGCCGATGGACTTCAACGGGATGGTCAGGCATTACTTCATGCGGACGATGCCGTACCAGGGGGAGCTACGGATCGTGCTGGCCGAGAAGGATCAACGCCAACAGCAGTCCCATGAGATGGTCACCCGGCTTCGCGCAGATCTGACCCAGATCGCACAGGGGCTGGGGGCGGATATTCAGCTGGTGGAAACCCCGCCGGGGCCGCCGGTTATCGCGACCATCGTCGCCGAAGTCTACGGCCAGCCGCAGGTCCCCTACCACCAGTTGCAGGATGCTGCCGGCAGGGTGGCGGAACGCTTGGCCCGCGAACCGTTTGTGGCCGAAACCGATACCTCCATCGAGGGGGAAAAGCAAAGTTGGCGTTTTGTGGTCGATGCGGAAAAAGCGGCATTGTCAGGGGTTTCGGTTCAGGACATCAATCAAACGCTGGCGGCGGCCAACCAGGGGCGGGTTGTGAGTTACTTGTACGATGAACATGAAATCAACCCGCTGCCGATAACGATGCGCTTGCCGGGCCAGCAGCGCGATGACTTGGCGGCCCTCGAGAATCTGTATGTTCGCGGCATGCCGGGTATCGCCAAGCGGGTCGAGCAAGGACGGATCGTTGATGCTGGCCAGCCATTGGTGCAGCTGTCTGAGCTCGGGTATTTTGAACGACTGGATGCGCCGCAGCCGATCATGCGCAAGAACCTGCGCCAGGTGGTGTACGTGTTTGCCGAGGCGACCGGGCGTGTGCCCGCAGAGGTCATTGCCGATGTTTCCGCTGATCTGCAGGGTGACCAGGGGAACGGCATGGTGCCCAGCGATCGGAACCGACCGCTCAGTGCCCGGACCTACCTCAGTAACGGTGGCGGGGATCACTGGCAGCTGCCTCCTGGTACCCGTGTGGTATGGAGCGGGGAGGGGGAGTGGAAAATCACCCTGGATGTTTTCCGCGATCTCGGGATTGCCTACGGCGCGGCGCTGCTGGGGGTGTTTGTCGTGATGGTGCTGCAAACCGGCTTGCCGGCGGTATCCGGCATTATCATGCTGGCAATCCCCCTGACGGTGATTGGGATCATGCCCGGATTTTGGCTGCTCAACCTACTTGGTACCACGGAGATCAATGGCATACCTAACCCTGCACTGTTCACGGCAACGGCAATGATCGGCATGATCGCGCTGGCCGGGATTGTGGTACGCAATTCACTGGTGCTGATCCAGTTTATCCATCAGTCACTGCGGGACGGAGATGAACTGAAGGCGGCTTTGCTCAAAGCCGGCGCAGTGAGAATGCGGCCGATTTTGCTCACTGCCGGTACGACGTTGCTGGGTAATGTTGTGATCACCCTAGATCCGATTTTCAACGGGCTGGCATGGGCGATTATTTTCGGGATCACCGCATCGACGCTCTTCACCCTGCTGGTGATCCCTGTTGTTTACCACCTTGCCTATGCGAACAAACCCGGTCACGGCTTGCCCGCCGACTCTGGTGGCATCCCGGAAGGCACTCTATTGGAGCCGTCGGCGGGCTCTCACCCTCGGTCCGCTGCCGATTCAGTCAACTAAAGGAAGTCGCAGTCATGAGTATGAAAAGAATAGCATTAACCACCGCGGCATTTGCCGGACTTGGTCTTTTGTTCTATGCCATTTCCGGCGGTTTTGTTGCAAAACTGGATACCGAAAACCAGAACTTGCCCGGCGAAGCGCTTGCCGGGCGGGCGGTTGTCAGGGTGCAGGCCGAGACGCTCCCGGTCCGGCAGCAGTACACCGGCAGCATAGTAGCAGATCAGCAAGCGACCCTGTCAGCCCGTCTGACGGCACAGGTTGCCGATGTGCTGGTGGATGTCGGTGATACTGTGCAGGCCGGGGATATCCTGATCCGCCTTGATAGTCTTGATCTCGATGCCCGGGTTCGGCAAACGGAGCAGGCGCTGGCCAGCGCCCAGGCCCAGTTGAATATCGCGCGCAAGGACTATGAGCGAACCAAGTCGCTGTTCAACCGTAAGCTAGTCGCCCAGGCCCGGTTGGATGAAGCCCTGAGCAACCTTCAGACAGCCGATGCGAGGTTCAAGCAGTCCCAGGCTTCGGTTGAGGAAGCGCAGACGACCTATGGCTATAGTATTATTGCCGCGCCGTTCGATGGGGTGATCACCCAGAAGCTGGTGCACCGCGGGGACATTGCCTCGCCAGGCGTACCTATGCTTAGCCTGTATAACCCCGCCACACTGATGATGGAAAGTTATATCGCAGCCAGCCAGCGCCATCTGCTGGCACTTGGCCAACACTGGCTGGTTACGCTGCCGGAGCAGGGACTGGCACTGGACGGAATGATCAAGGAAATCACCCCTGCCTCTGACGCCGGTTCTCGCAGCGTGGTTGTTAAGCTGGCGATAGAAAACAAGGCACAAGGCCAAGCCGACGGCCAGCAGCTTTTCCCGGGCCAGCAGCTTTTTCCTGGAATGTTTGCCCGGGTCGGCATCGTCACGGGCGAGGAGCCGGTGCTGGTGGTGCCGGCATCGAGCACATACCGTATTGGCCAGCTGCAGTATGTCAAAATCGTTGATGGCGAGCGGGTGGTACCCCGGCTGATCAAAACCCGCCCTTACGCCGAGGATAAGCTCATTGTCCGCAAGGGAGTAGCGGAGGGGACCGAGGTGTTGGCGGATCCGGCGGCAGCGCTTGGTGGCGGCTGAACCCGGAATACAGATCACTGATCATTGGTGAAACCATCCCAGGCGTTCACCCAGCGAAGCCACACTGCCGATTACGATGAGCGCCGGGCTTACCGCTCCCTTGGCTAATTCTGGCAATGTCTCGAGTGTACCGTTCAGCACACGTTGCTCTGGGCGGGTGCCGTTCTCGATAATGGCGCAAGGGGTTTGTGCTGAAAGGCCATGGGTGATCAGCTTATCGCAGATATGGCCACTTTGTTTCAGACCCATGTAGAACACCAAGGAATTATTGGATTGTGCCAATGATGCCCATTCAATTTCACGGCCATCTTTTTGTACATGGCCAGTGATGAACTGAACACTCTGGGCATGGTCACGGTGGGTGAGGGGGATCCCTGCATAAGCGGTTGCACCTGCTGCTGCTGTAATGCCCGGGACGACTTCATATTTGATACCGAATTTGGCAAGCTCCTCAAGCTCTTCACCGCCACGGCCGAAGATGAAAGAATCACCGCCTTTCAAACGTACAACACGCTTACCTTCTTGGGCTTTTTGCACCAAAATCTGGTTGATCTGATCTTGCGGGACACAATGGAAGTCGAGCTGTTTACCGACATAGATCATCTCGGCTGAAGAGTCTGCCAGAGCCAGGATATCTTCTGATACCAAACGGTCATAGACAACAACGTCTGCTGCTTGAATAACCCTAAGCCCTTTAACGGTGAGCAAATCAGGATCGCCTGGGCCTGCACCGACCAGTGAAACAAAGCCGCTGTTTGATGATGTGTTGTTGATGCTCATAGCAACGCCTTTCTAAAAATTTGGATATAAAAAGTAACACTCTGATTTGGCGGGTAGCCCGTTGCTTTTTACCCTAAGGAGTTATTACTTTTTATAGCCAAAACAATACAATAGCCTTATTGGTAAGTGTTGGCCCCGAGCCTTTACCCGGGACCCAAAAGAATGATTATTTAGTAGCGAATGCAGGTGCCGCATCTACAACTGAATCGTTCTCTACATTGTGTGCAGGAGCTGTTTTAGCGTGAGTCAGGTACAGCGGAACACACGTAAACAGCAAGCCACCAACAAGGTTACCAAGAATGGTTGGTACCAGGTTGAAGCTCAGCCATGTAGAAATACCAAAATCTGCACCCAGCATCATACCTAGCGGGAACAGGAACATGTTCACGACGGCGTGTTCGAATACTAGCGCGAAGAAGATAAAGATCGGTAGCCACATTGCCGCAATCTTGCCTGCTACGCTGCGCGCAGTCATGTTGCCGATCACACCCAGGCAAACCATCAGGTTACACAGGATACCGCGGACAAAACAGGTGATCCAACCGTTGGCACCCAGCTCTTCGAAGCCGACAGTACGTGCTGTTGCGGCTTTAATGAAGGTTTGGCCAACAGCGCCTGGTTCAACACTGAAGTTCATCGTAAATGAAAGGGCAATAAGGAAGGCAACGATGAGAGAGCCAATCAAGTTGCCAAGACCAACCAAACCCCAGCAGCGAAGAACACTGCCCCAAGTGATGCCTGGACGGTTTTCGAATTTAGCCAGCGGTGCCAGGCCAAATACACCAGTTACCAAGTCATAACCCATTAGGCTCAAGATACAGAAGCCGACAGGGAAGACGAGGGCACCAACAATGCCTATGCCTGTTTGTGTAATGGTGGTGATCGCCACAACAACGGCAAGCGAGAGGATAATACCCGCCATCGTGCCACGCAAAATCAAATCGCGTGTCGATGTACGGATTTTTGCCTCGCCCGTATCAATCATTGTCTGAACGAATTCCATCGGTTTTGAATAGGACATCATGTCACTCCAAAAAGTTAAATTAAAATTGAATAGTCAAAGGCTCTCACTCAAGTGATGGGCAAAGAGCCTTTTCGCTATTTAATCTTTGCTATTTAACCGGTTAGGTTGTTACGCAGCGATTTCGACTTTGCCGTTGGTGACACGGGCGTTGAAGGCTTTGATGTTAAAGCGTTCATCTTCCATGCATGCACCGGTAGACAAGTTGAAACGTTGTTTTTTCAGTGGGCTCGCCACCCAAAGCTCGTCTTGGTGTTGGCAAATCAAGCCGCGTGATAGCACATTGGAGCGGGCAAATGGGTCCATATTGCTGATGGCGAACACTTCCTCTGCTTCGCTAGGGCGAAAGATAGCCACCTGTTGGCCGTTGAACAGCGCACAGACACCAGTACCCGGAGTGATATCTTGGATATCGCAAATTTGTTCAAAAGCCATTATGAGTTCTCCAATTCAACGTGCAGGATATCGCCAACCGCACCTGGGTGTTTTTCAGTAAATGTTGCCGGGCGATGCTGGTCACGCTCGGAAACAAAGACCACATTGTCATCACGCAAGTCAGAGTTGATGAAGTGGGCAAAGCGGGTAAGTTGCGATGCGTCGTTGATCGTTGCAGTCCACTCACACTCATACTCATCAACCAACTTGGCCACGTCAGCTTCAAGCTGGGCGTTGATCCCTAGTTTGTCTTCAATAATCACTTCGCGCAGGTAGTCAACACCGCCTTCCATGTTTTCCATCCATACCGAAGTACGCTGGAGTGGCGCCGCGGTGCGGATATAGAACATCATGAAGCGGTCGATGTACTTGATTAGGGTCTCTTGGTCTAGGTCGCTGGCAAGCAAGTCAGCGTGGCGAGGCTTCATACCGCCGTTACCACACACATACATGTTCCAGCCTGCATCTGTAGCAATGATGCCAAGGTCTTTACCCTGCGCTTCAGCACACTCACGGGTACAGCCAGAAACACCGAACTTCATCTTGTGCGGGGTACGGATACCCTTGTAGCGGTTTTCAATCAGTGAACCTAGGCCAACAGAGTCCTGAACGCCGTAACGACACCAGGTCGAGCCCACACAGGTCTTCGCCATACGCAATGCTTTCGCGTACGCCTGGCCGGTTTCGAAACCTGCATCAATCAGCTTGCGCCAGATCTCAGGAAGATCGTCTTTTTGCGCGCCGAACAGACCGATACGTTGTGCACCGGTGACTTTGGTGTATAGACTGTATTCCTCTGCTACAGCAGCAAGGGCACCAAGCGCTTGTGGTGTCACTTCGCCGCCAGCCATACGCGGAATAACAGAGTAGGTACCGTCTTTCTGGATATTACCCAGGAAGTTGTCGTTGGTGTCGTGCAGTTTAACCAACTGAGGCTTCAGGATGTGCTCACCCCAGCATGAAGCTAGGATAGAACCAACCAGCGGTTTACACACTTCACAACCGTAGCCTTTGCCGTATTTCTCAAGCAGCTCATCGAAGGTTTTGATTTCTTCGATACGGATCAGATGGAATAGCTCCTGACGTGAATAGGCGAAGTGCTCACACACATCGTTCTTCACTTCGATACCGGATTTTGCCAGCTCAGCGTTAAGTACTGAAGTCACCAGTGGAATACAACCACCACAGCCAGTACCTGCGCCCGTTACAGCTTTAACGTCTGCCAAGGTGTGGTTGCCATCAGACACGGCCTGGGCAATTTTTGCCTTGGTGACATCAAAACAAGAACAGATCACAGCGCTATCTGGCAGAGCATCCGCGCCAAGCGATGGCTTTTCGGCACCAGCATGTGCTGGTAGGATCAAGGCATCCGGGTGCTCAGGCAGCTCCATTTCATTGAGCATGAGTTGTAGCAGATCACCGTAGTCAGAGGTATCGCCAACCAGGACAGCACCCAGCAGCTTCTTGTTATCTTCAGAAACGATCAAGCGTTTGTAGACTTCCTGCTCTTCGTTCTGGTAGACAAAGCTCTTGCAGCCAGGTGTACGGCCATTGGCGTCACCGATAGAGCCAACTTTCACGCCAAGCAGTTTTAGCTTGGCACTCATGTCGGCACCTTCAAATCGGTTGTCTTCACCAATTAGGTGGCTAACCGCGACCTGTGCCATTTTGTAGCCAGGGGCAACCAAGCCGTAGAACATTTCGTTCCAAGAAACACATTCACCGATAGCGTAGATGTTCTCATCTGACGTCTGGCAGAAATCATTGATAGCCACACCACCGCGAGGAGCCACATCTAGCTCCATCTGGCGAGCCAGTTTGTCCTGTGGGCGGATACCTGCCGAGAACACAATGAAGTCTGTTTCAAGCTCGCTGCCATCAGCAAAACGCATAACATTGCGAGCATTGCTACCTTCTGGTGCGATTTCCAACGTGTTCTTGCTGGTATGCACATTGACACCCATCCGCTCAATTTTCTGGCGCAATTGGTTACCGCCTGCAAGATCAAGTTGCTCGGCCATCAGTTTTGGTGCGAACTCAACAACGTGAGTTTCAACACCGAGCGCTTTCAGGGCACCTGCGGCTTCAAGGCCTAACAGGCCGCCACCGACAACAACACCGACTTTGCTTTTCTTTGCATTGGCTTCAATGGCTTTGAGATCTTCGATTGTGCGGTAGACAAAGCAATCTTTGCTTTCGTTACCTTTGATTGGCGGTACAAACGGGAAGGAGCCAGTGGCGAGGATCAGCTTGTCGTATTGGACTTCACGGCCGGTGCTGGAGTAGATGATGCGGTTTTCGCGATTGATGTTGATCGCACGTTCGCCGAGCAAGATGTTGATTGAGTGTTTCTGGTAGAAGCCTTCTTTAACGAGCGAAAGTTCTTCGGCGGTATGGTGGGAGAAATACGATGACAGGTGAACCCTGTCATAGGCGACACGAGGCTCTTCACAGAAGACGGTTACCTCGTAATTGTCCATATTGGCTTTATCGACCAATTCCTCGATAAAGCGATGGCCCACCATTCCGTTGCCGATGATGGCCAATCTCACTTTGCTCATAAGATCCTCTACTACAAAGTCATAAATTCTGAACGGAATCTTAATGAGACAATGTGTGAATAAATATGACGTAAATCAATTACGGTTTTGAATAGCCCTAAAGGGTTAGATCTAATAAAATCAATATCTTATGTGTGATGATATTGTATTACAAGAATGAGTATGAAGAATTAAAACAATAATTATGAATAAGATAGCATTACGGTTGTGTCGTTTTCTTACATGTCATGAAGTTTATGTGACGGTCATATTTTTTGCTGTTAATGCCAGAAGCTAATTTAGCTTGAAAGAGTAAAAACATATAAAAAACATAAATAATATATTAAATCAATTGGTTAAGAGAGTGTGATGGTCGGGGTTTTGGCGCTTTTCATTTAGGATAGCGGAGCGTCTGAAAGCAGTTTAATAAACCGATGGAAATGACAATGATAAAAAATACACAACCTCTATGTCTGGCACTTGTCATTGCGGCTTCGCTCACGGCCTGTAATGAGATAGATACCTCTGAAGATCCACGGCAGTATGTTCCATTCAATCTGGATCAGGTGATCTATCCCAACGACATTCTACTTACCGATAGTGATGGTACTCTGGAGCTTGAACAAGAAGCGAATGGCGGCGAAGTGGATTACCGAAACTACGAGAACGTCTATGGTGCGCTAGATGGATGGTCGACAGGCTACCCAATAGTATTGCCAATTTCTGGTCCAGAAGATGCGCTTGATACCAAAACGCTGACGGAGAAAACATATATCCTGAACGTTGAAACTGGTGAGCTTCTTAAGCCAAACGAAGATTATGTGGTTGAGGTAACCGAGTCGGGTGATATTCAGGTGTTGCCGAAAGTCGTGCTTCCTGAATCGACCACTTTTGTTCTCGCACTTTCGGAGGGTATTACCGATGTATCGGGCAATACACTAAGACGCTCAAACTATTATCAAAGCCTAGTTGAGGGTGATAATCTTGGCCATGCAAAAGGCGATGCCTTTGTCAGCCAGATCCAAAGCAACCACAATGATTTGGCAGCCGCAGGTGTTCAAGACAGCATTGTTTATAGTGCGCGCTTTACTACCCAGAGCGTATATCCAGTTATGGATGCGGCAATTAAAAATATTCCAGAAGACCGAGCTCTGGAGATTGTCGGGGAATTGGATACTGAAGCTGACTCAGATGTCTGGACGTACGAAGCCAATATTAAGATTCAATACTACCTAGAAATGCCGAATAGAAGTAACTGTAAGGTTCCTCAATTATACGATGAAGGTAGTATCGAGCAGAAAACAGTGGCCGCCGATAAAATTGCATATTGTGAATCTCTATATAGTTGGTGGAAAGGTGCTAATGGCGAGTTTGTTCATGGCGGCAATCCAGAGCCTGTAGCTACGGATGAAGAGCTAGAGATACCGGCGATTATCTACGCACCAAATGGGTGGGAACCACTTCCAGCAAATGAACTACCAGCTACAATCATCGTGCACGGGATAACAGGTAAAAAAGAAGCCGCGCAAACCATGACTAAGCTCGCGACTGGGGCAGGGGATCTTGACCCGGCGAATAATCGTCTTGTCATTGCGATTGATCAGCCTTTGCATGGTGAACGTGGTGTGAATCTTGATTTTGATCTTGAGCCGGAGATCACTGCATCAAGTGGTGAACCTAACCAAGAAAAATCAGTTTACTTGAATCTATTAAGTGCTTTAACACTACGTGATAACCAGCGCCAAGCAGTGCTTGACCAGCTTGCACTGAGAAAAGCACTTAATAACACTGACTTTGTCGACCATACAGATGTTAGCTTAATTGGCCACTCCTTAGGCGGTATCATTTCCACCATGGTAAGTGACTTATCACAGGACTACCCAGAGCTTAATTTCACTACCGTTACTCTTGCGGTGCCTGGTATGCACCTTACTGATCTTGTGATCAATTCACCGCTGCTAGGTGGTGAAGTTGAGGTTGAGATCAGAAGCTCAAGTGATATTCAGCTTGCTGTTGCTAGCATGGTCGGTGTTTACGATGAAGAGACGCAAACTAAGGTTGAGGGCCTCGATGCTTTGGAAGCTTACAAGGCGGAGAGTGAAGAAAATGCTGATAAAGCTGCTGGCATCGAAGATATGGTGTTCGATATGGTGGTAGCAGAGATGTACCCGGGCGTACAGACTGCAGTGGATGGTGGTGACCCAGCGAACTTTATTGAACGTCAACTTGCGAATAAACAGCAGCCAATCTTACTGGTTGAGGCTGCTGGTACGTGTGATTATCATCAGCCAGAGACTTGTCAGGAAGGAGTGGACTACATTCCGGATAATGTTGTAGTGAATAGCGTCCCTGGAAAGCCGTTAGTAGGTACAGAGCCTTTGATTGCACATTTAGAGTTGGATCCGATTTCTTCTGGCACCACTACAGCTGAAACAATTCGCGGTGCTATTCGTGCGATGCATGGCGGACATGGCACTTATCTTTTCCCTTATGAAGGTGCTGTTACTTACAGTGACCCACTATACCCTCTAGGGAGACCGTCAATGATGGGAGAAGATGGTTTTACTCTTCGTGAAGTAAATGCTTCATTGACGATGCAACAAGAAGCAATAGTTAGCTTCATTAACTCTGCAGGCACTTCGGTAACAATTGAAGGCAGCCCCGTGCATTAATCACAAAAAACTCAATTACTGACGAGTAAATCGCCGAGGGGGAGTCACTTGAGTGATTCCTCCTTGCAACTCGGCATGATTTTGGTAAAACAAAACTATCGTTAGTGAAATAGAGAAACAGGGATGAACGAATCGGCCAAGTCAGTGGCAGAAAAGTTACTAAGTCCAGCAATTTTGGAACAAGTGAAAAAGCAAGGCGCCATCAACGCCCTCGAAGAGGTCTACAGTAAAGCGCGCTATGCACGTTTCACCCGTGTAAAGTGGAGTGGTAACTTTTATGACGGCCTACTTTTTGACGATGGCAGCACTATCAGTGTTTACCCAGCCTCGTTTAACAAGCTGACGCTAATCGCCGCCAAATCCGGCGAAGTGATATCAGCTTAAGCCCTTTTCCTAAGTGACAACTAACCCTTTGTACCAATGGCCAAAGGGTTTTTCTTTGCCTGAAATCTTAATTTTCATTTTTGGGATATAAGATTCCGTATGCGAGTGTTGAAGTGCTTCTAATGACCATATAAGTTGCTAACTGACCAAACAAAACAAGGGTAATCAGTGGAAGGTTACCTTATCTATAGGGATTTATCGTTGTTGGAGTACGATTAATGAACAATAAAACCACGGGGGAGATCCATCTATCCTCGGCCGCTACTTTACCTTGCGCTTGCCATTCTCAATCTGCTAAACCTTCCGCAAACTTCCAGTTTTACGGCTATTTTGCCGCATTCCGATTTAGTCACTAATTCTCTATTGCTGCTTTTTTACCTGCAGCACATTGATAAATAGATTATTTCCCTTTTTTTCTGCCCTTTACGTGGCGGAGACACATTATTACGAGACAAAATTGTGAATCTAAAACTGCTTGGTAGTTCTCTTATTATTGCGGGTACGGCACTGGGTGCCGGTATGTTGGCTATTCCTATGGTGTTGGCCCAGTTCGGGCTGGTCTGGGGTACGTTGTTGATGCTGGTAATCTGGCTGGGTACAACCTACGCTGCACTGCTATTGCTTGAGGCCAGCATTAAGGCGGGTGGCGGCCTTGGCATGAATACCATTGCCCGCAAAACGCTCGGTAAAGGCGGCCAGTTGGTGACGAATAGCTTGCTGTATGCGCTGCTTGTTTGCCTGTTGATGGCTTACATCATTGGGGCAGGGGATCTGGTACAGAAGCTGCTATCGGGCATCGGCCTTGATCTCAGCCTGATGCAGAGCCAGATTGTCTTTACGTTGGTTGCTGGCGTGGTTGTCGCTGCAGGTACTGCTGTGATTGATAAGCTCAACCGTGCCTTGTTTGCTGTGATGGTCATTATGTTGGTGCTAACGCTATTGTCTTTGGTGCCGACTATTTCAATTGAAAACCTGATGGTAGCAACCAGCGACAATAAGATTGACCTGATCAAAACTAGCTCAGTACTGTTCACCAGCTTTGGCTTCATGGTAGTTATCCCATCTCTGGTAACGTACAACAAAGAAGCGACCCACAAGCAATTGCGTAACATGGTCGTGATTGGATCGCTGGTACCGCTATTTAGTTACCTATTGTGGCTCTATGCAGCAATGGGTAACCTAAGCGCTGACCAGATGGTTGATTTCAGTAATGTTTCTGAGTTGATTGCTGCGCTGGGGTCGGGCCATAGCATGATTAACCTGATTCTGTCAGTGTTCACCGGTCTTGCACTGCTTACTTCTTTCCTTGGTGTAGCGATGGCCCTGTTTGACCAAAATGTGGATACTTTCCGCCAGAATCGTGCTGTGACCTATGTGCTGACTTTCATCTTACCGTTAACTGGTGCCTTGTACGCTGCTGATCAGTTCCTATCGGCACTGGCCTACGCTGGCATTATCTTGGTATTCCTGGCAGTGTTCATCCCAATGGCGATGACCATGAAATTGCGTAAAGAAGATGACAGCGCCTTTGAAGTGGATGCATCTGGAGCGCTGTACCAGGCATCAGGTGGACATCTGGCGATGGGCTTGAGCTTCCTGTTCGGTTGCTTCCTGCTGGCAGCAGAGTTGATTTAATATCAGCAATATCCGTTCTGAAGAACAAACAGAGGTAAGGGCGTTTACTGAGTAAACGCCCTTTTTGTAATTACCTGAATGATGCAAAAGGCAAACAGGCTGGAGAGGTAGGATGCGACCAAACAAAACTACCTGTTGAAGTTTTAGCGACCAAACAAAAACTTCGAACTGCTCTATGGAGTACTATTGGGAATAGGATAAAGCAGTGTTTTCCAATGGCATTGATAATACAAACTTTCGTGGTTTGCAGCTATATCTAGCCTTCATCCTGCAGATGGCTAAAATGGCCATCATTGTAAACTAATGTGTACACTGAAATAAGTGTCGCAAAGAGAGGTTCTGTGGTTGAAGAAAGCTTTTTGAAATAAGCATCTTGAGCTCACTTGGGTATACAATGGGGAAAGAAGGATAGCGAGGAGGGGCATATGTCCGGTCAAACTGAAACGCTCTGGGAAAAAGCAGCTCGGGTCTCTGAGTGCGCACTGGCAGATGGAAGCCTGATGCCGATAGTGACTGATGCTCAAGTGATAGTAGAAGAGGGTATTACTTACTTTGGTCACGTGGTGACCGCCAACGCGACCAAGAAGTTTCGTGCGACCTCTACCCAAGGCAACCCGTTTCTGCCTTATGAAGAATCTCTTTATGTTGCCGATGTCGGGAAAGAGCATGTCTGCTTGTTGAATAAATTCCCGGTTCTCTCTCCCCACCTGCTTATCTGTTCAAAAGCCTTTGTCCCACAGCAAACCTGCCTTAGCTTGAGTGACTTCCAGGGTTGGTTGGAAGGGTTTGTTTATCCTGATGTCTTTGGTTTTTACAATAATGGTCCCATTGCCGGTGCGAGCCAAACACACCGTCATATGCAGCTAGTCCGTTCACCTATCCCGTTGGAGCAGGTGATTGCCGCTGGGGAGCTGCCTTTTGCGCACCAGTTGGCGCCATTGAAAGCTCTGGATGCTGAAGCTCTGTATGATAGCTACCTTTCTATGATGGCGAGGTTGGGGCTTTTAGCAGAAACACCGGATGGAAACTGTGACCCTTACAACCTGCTGCTGACCGAGCGCTGGATGCTACTGTTTCCCCGCAGCAAAAATAACATCGAGGGTGTGTTTGCCAACGGGATAAACTATTCAGGGCGTTTCTTGGTGAAGCGTGAAGAACAACTCGACTGGCTAAAGCAATACGGCTTGATGAATTATCTCGCCAACTGCAGCTCATAAAAAACTTGAGGCATAAAAAAACCCGATAGCCAAGCTACCGGGTTTTTATCAGCTATTAAGCTTACTCAGATAAGAATTACTTCTTAGCTTCGCGCTCTTTAACTTCTGCGATTACCTGCTCAGCAACGTTTGCTGGACATGGTGCGTAGTGTGCGAACTCCATAGAGAACTGACCACGACCAGAAGTCATAGTACGTAGGTGACCGATGTAGCCGAACATTTCTGATAGAGGAACGTCTGCTTTAATACGAACACCAGTAGTACCAGCCTGCTGATCTTTGATCATGCCGCGACGACGGTTAAGGTCACCGATTACGTCACCAACGTGGTCTTCTGGAGTGAACACGTCAACGTGCATGATTGGCTCAAGAAGCTGAGCACCAGCTTTAGGCATAGACTGACGGAATGCACCTTTCGCTGCGATTTCGAATGCTACTGCTGATGAGTCAACTGCGTGGAAGCCACCGTCGAATAGTTCAACTTCAACGTCAAGAACTGGGAAGCCAGCTAGGACACCGTTGTCCATCATGCCTTCGAAGCCTTTCTCAACTGCAGGCCAGAATTCCTTAGGAACGTTACCGCCAACAACAGTTGAAGAGAACTTGAAGCCAGAACCAACTTCACCTGGCTTGATACGGTAGTCGATCTTACCGAACTGACCAGAACCACCAGACTGCTTCTTGTGCGTGTAGCTATCTTCAATTGCTTGAGTGATTGTTTCGCGGTAAGCAACCTGTGGCTGACCAACGATTAGGTCTACGCCGTAAGTACGCTTAAGGATATCAACCTTGATGTCTAGGTGAAGTTCACCCATACCTTTAAGGATGGTTTCGCCAGTTTCTTCGTCAGTTTCAACCTGGAATGATGGATCTTCTGCAACCATCTTACCGATAGCGATACCCATCTTCTCAGAACCGCCTTTGTCTTTAGGCGTTACTGCGATAGAGATTACTGGCGTTGGGAAGATCATTGGCTCAAGAGTACACTCGTGCTTAACATCACATAGAGTGTGACCAGTTTGAACGTTCTTCATACCAACAACAGCGATGATGTCACCAGCTTGTGCTTCAGTAAGCTCGTTACGGTCATCAGCCTGCATCTCAACCATACGGCCGATACGCTCAGTTTTGCCTGTCGCAGAGTTAAGGATGGTGTCACCCTTCTTCATGCGGCCAGAGTAAATACGGATGAACGTTAGAGCACCGAAACGGTCGTCCATGATCTTGAACGCAAGCGCTTTTAGTGGCTCATCAGCAGAAACAGTTGCAACTTCACCAGTTGGCTCACCAGTTTCTTTGTCTGTTAGCGGCTGAGGATCTACTTCTGTTGGAGATGGTAGGTAATCTACAACAGCGTCTAGTACTAGCTGCATACCCTTGTTCTTGAACGCAGAACCACAGAAAGTAGGGAAGAACGCGATGTCACGAGTACCTTTACGGATACAACGCTTGATGTCTTCGATAGAAGGCTCTTCACCTTCCATGTAAGCTTCCATTAGGTCATCGTCCTGCTCAACAGCAGTTTCGATTAGCTCTTCACGGTAAGCTTCAACGTCGTCTACCATGTCAGCAGGAACGTCTTGGATTGTGTAGTTTTCTGGAAGACCAGTCTCATCCCAAACGTACGCTTTACGGCTTAGTAGGTCTACAACACCAACGAAGTCGTCTTCACGACCGATAGGAAGAACCATTACTAGCGGAGTAGCACCAAGAACGTTCTTAACCTGATCAACAACGTTGAAGAAGTCAGCGCCCATACGGTCTAGTTTGTTAACGAAGATCAGACGAGATACTTCTGATTCGTTCGCGTAACGCCAGTTAGTTTCTGACTGAGGCTCAACACCACCAGAACCACAGAATACACCGATACCACCGTCAAGAACTTTAAGAGAACGGTATACTTCAACTGTGAAGTCAACGTGTCCAGGAGTATCGATAACGTTTAGGCGGTGGCCGTTCCAGAAACAGCTAACTGCTGCAGACTGGATTGTAATACCACGCTCAGCTTCCTGCTCCATGAAGTCAGTAGTTGATTCGCCGTCGTGTACCTCACCAGTCTTGTGGATCTGACCAGTAAGCTTAAGGATACGCTCAGTAGTAGTGGTTTTACCCGCATCAACGTGCGCGAAAATACCAATGTTTCTGTATTTAGATAAATCTGCCATTGTTTTTCTCTATAAACAATTAGTGTCACTATTCGGTGGGGGAGTATATCACTGATTCCAACAAACATTACATAGCTCATTTAAGATAAAATGAACATTTGCTTGTTTTTGCTCCGTCTTTTCAGGTTTTCTGGCGTAAACGCTCAATAAACCCACAGGAGCTGCATGTAATAACACAATATGTTTCCCAAATCACTGTCAAATTACGCTTTGACAAGAGGCGTTTGAAACACACATTTGCGTCCTTTACCTGCTCATTGTTCACTGAATGTGAACGATGATGATGTAAAAATGGCAGCCTACATGCCACCAAATCCGCTTAATTCTAGTAGTAAACGCTAAAAGCTACCAGTGGCTTAGGGTAAATTCCCTGTCAGCAGAGGATAGGTTGTTACATTATGGTTGCTCGGAAAAATAGATAGTGATATCAGCTAAATCCTGGTTATCAAGGACTTCAATTTACCCGCATCATAATGACCCGCCGGTATAGAGTTCGCTAACACGGCTGAGCTGGATAATGTGATTGCTATATAAAGGAAGGAAAAAAGGATGTTACGTTTCATGACTTGCTTTCACTATTGTACGGTTACAACCTTTGACTAAAAAATCTGGGGTGAAGGACTTAGGTATATCTAATGAAATGAGTTGCAATAATTTTGACCACGAGCCATTCGTTTCCCATACTCAAATCATGGGCAAAGGGAGATTAAGTCTATGAAAGGAATTATTTTTACCGAGTTTCTCGATATCGTTGAAAATCGCTTTGGCTTAGAGGTTTGCCAACAGATGCTTGATGATGCCGGGGTTGATGGGATTTACACGGCAGTAGGAAGTTATGATCACCGTGTCTTGGTGAAGATGATTGTCTGTTTGAGTAAGATTACCGGTGTATCTCCTGAGGCGCTGCAAGAAGTGTATGGCGAGGCATTATTTGCGCGTTTGTTAACGACAATGCCAATGGGTAACGGTGATAAGCCAACAGGAACCTTCGGTTTCATTGAAAGAGTAGAGCGTCATATCCATATTGAGGTGAAAAAACTCTACCCCAATGCCAACCCACCGCAGTTTGATTTTATCTCTCAAACATCGGCAAAGATGGTGCTCGACTATATATCCGCACGTTGTTTCTCCCATGTATGCTTAGGTTTGATCCGCGGTTGTGTCCAGCACTTTAATGAAGAGATGGATATTGAGATGGAGCCCGTCACCCAAGACCAGAGCCATGTCCGATTTACGTTGACCCTTAGTGCGGGGTAATTATGGGCCTTGAACGTATGGATTTGGAACGTCAAGTTGCTTTGATGCAAAAGAAAATCGACCGAGAGCGTGAAGCAAGAAAAATGGCTGAAATGCTGTTGGAGTCAAAAAGCTTAGAGTTATATCAAACTAAGCAACTGGTAGAACAAAATCTCGAAAAGATGCGAGATCAAGTTGCCAGTGGGTCAGATTTTTTTGCTTACCAGCAGAAAATGGATAACTTGCTGCTTGGATTCGGTCACACATTCCTCAAGTACCAACCTTCGCATGGCATTATCAAGGAATTGCTAGATGCCCTAATTAATAGTCAAGCGGTAAGTGCGTGCGGGTTGAAAATCCGCTGTGAATCGACGCCAGCACTGAATATTGCCTACTTTGCCGGTATTGAAGAGTCTAGGACACCTCCCGCAAAATTAGCATCGCTCGGTGAGTGTTGGGATCCACAAACCCAATTACACTGGTTCTCGTTAAGCAATTCGGCGGTAACAGGGTATCTGGTTACCCACATAGACGAGCGCAGGGAGTGGCATACCACCATCCGCAAGCATATGAATTTAATCGGTGAAATGCTCCGTACCTCGATTGATCGCCAATTAAAGCTTGAAGATGCGATTCGTGCACGGAAATCCGCAGAGGAGTCTGAGAAATCAACCCGTGATTTCTTGGCGATGATAAACCATGAGCTGCGAACGCCATTGAATGGTTTGCTCGGCACCGCTGAATTGTTGTCAGATACTGAACTGGATAATCATCAAAGCGGTTTGTTGTCGACACTCCATCACTCAGGAGAACTGCTACGGGCTATCATCAATGACTTGCTTGATTACAGTAAGATCAATGCAGGGATGATGGAATTAGCTATCAAACCTTTTGATAGCCGGTTGATGACCAATATGCTGAAAGATATCTTCCAGCACCCAGCCAATGAAAAGCAGTTAGATTTTTCCATTCACTTCCTGCCTGATACACCGCAGTGGCTTTTGGGTGACGAGGACCGTATTAAGCAAATCTTCGTAAACCTGATTGGCAACGCTATAAAGTTCACACAGCAGGGATACGTGTCGGTCACTATTGGGTGGCAAGATGAGGCGCTGAGGTTTATGGTGCGCGATTCTGGTTGTGGGATACCTAAAGATAAAATCGCTACCTTGTTTCAGCCGTTTACCCAAGTTGATAACTCCAGTAATCGCCAGCATGAGGGAACTGGGCTTGGGTTGGCTATATGTAAAAAGCTGGCTGAGCAGATGAAAGGTTGGATTGAGGTCGACAGTGAAGATGGAAGAGGAACCACCTTTACCGTGACTTTACCACTGGAAATCAATCAGGTTACGGTTAATGAAAGTGAAGGCCAATTAGGTGGCGCGGCGTCTATTGATGACTTGTCTATCTTGGTGGTAGAAGATTTGAAAACTAACCAAATGATCATCAAGTTGATGCTGGGCAAATTCGGCATTACGCCAGCCATTGCTGACAACGGCCAGAAAGCACTAGAAATATTAGAGCAGCAAGAGTTTGATATTGTCCTGATGGATTGCCGGATGCCTGTTCTGGATGGTTATGTGACAACAGAGCGGCTTCGCAGCGCGGGTTACAGTAAACCTATTATTGCCTTGACTGCTGGCACCACCAAAGCAGAACGGGAAGAGTGCTTCACGGCGGGAATGGATGACATCCTTTGTAAGCCGTACCAGAGTGTTGAGCTTAGGGAAATGATAGAAAAATGGGGCACAGAAACTGTCCCCCATTAGTATATTTGCTAGAGTCTTAGGCCTTAATGGTTCGAAAAACTCTCACCTTTAGCCATGCGGTCGTACAGGATGACATTGACAGCGGCAGCAAGATTCATGCAACCGTTGGTAGGTACGTAGATAGTTTCGCGGCAGAAGTTGGTGATGTCTTTTTTCAGCGTGCCATCTTCCGGGCCAAAAATGTAAAACGCACGTTTTGGGTGTTTGTAGTCAGGTAGTGGCTTGGCACCTTCCACAAGATCAACGGCAACGGGTACGCAATCGTGCGGAATAATGTTTTTCAGATCTTCGACACCGATTAATGGGATATCAAGGATGGTATTCTTGGTATCGGTGCAGAATTTCTTGGCAAGGTCGTAGCGAGTGCCTGTGTAGAACACACTATTGACGCCGTAGCAGCCAGCAGCGCGCATCACAGAACCAACATTTTCAGGGGTTTTTGGGTTGAACAACCCAACACAGGCGTAACCTTTGCTCATAACTCGTATTTCCGAAATTTTACAACAGCGCGAGATTATACGTTTTTTGACGAAAAATGGCAGGGGACTTCCCCTAGCCACTCTAATACTGCTTGGCGGGGTTATTTACCGCAGCACTTCTTGTACTTTTTACCGCTTCCGCACGAACACGGGTCATTACGGTTTGGGGTTTTCTCAAATACTGTCGTTTTAGGTTTGTTGATCAATGTTTCCAGCTCAACCAGATTTTCTTCTGCTTCTGGGTTAACCGTAATCGTGGCGACGACTTGGTGTTGTTGAAGTTGTGCTTCGACTTCAGCTTTTTTCTCATCGCTATTTACAATAAGTTGAAGTGGGTTGACTTCAGTGCCTAACTTCTTGGCTTGCTTGGTATTAAAGCCGTAGCTCTCGTGCTTTGGTTTTTTCTCAATGCGGCCTTTATAGAAGAACTTTGACATAGGGTGATCCTGGCAAATGTAGATGAGATTGTGGTCCGTAAACCTGAAAACGGGCGATATTAACGGCTTCAATAGCTTGTCGCAAGTGATCACAGGTTTTCATATTGCCTATTGAGTGGTTGTTCATTTGTCATTAGTGTCCTATCGTAAACATATACCACAAAATAATTTCATCTAATTCAACGAGTAAGATGGTGCCAGTAAGCGTCGTCTGAAACAGATTTTTTGCATGGAGGCCTAGATGTACAAAAGCGTCTCGTCGTTGTTGGTGGCGATGGTAATTGCCGGTTCCGTATCGGCTAGTGAAGTGATAGAAAGCCGCTCTTTGGTGGGGTTTGGAACCGCTAAATACCCTGCGGACTTTAACCATTTTGACTACGTGAATCCTGATGCTCCCAAAGGAGGGCAGGTAACCTACGCTCAAGTTGGCACTTTTGATAGTTTCAACCGTTTTGCCTCACGGGGAGTATCGGTGGCAGGGAGCGAAGCTATCTATGACACCTTGTTTGTGTCTTCAGAAGATGAAATTGACAGTTATTACCCCCTCATCGCCGAAAAGGTTCGTTATTCGGAAGATTTTTCCTGGATGGAAGTAGATATCAACCCGAATGCCAAATTCCATGATGGTGAGCCGATCACTGCGGCCGATGTGGCTTTTACCTTTGACAAGTTCATGAAGGAAGGGGTCGCCCAGTACAAGGTCTACTTTAAAGATGTCAAATCGGTGACGGCGAAATCAGAACGAACCGCTAGAATCGAAATGGCCAAGCCGAACCGGGAAGTGTTGTTGGCTTTAGTACAGGGCATGAACGTTTTGCCTGAGCACTACTGGAAAGACAAGAACCTGAGTGAACCTCTTAATACCCCGCCAATTGGCAGCAGCGCCTACCGAATCACTGATTACAAGCCAGGTCAAAGCGTAACCTACTCCTTGGAGGGGGATTACTGGGCCAAAGATTTGCCGGTCAACGTAGGCAGAAACAACTTCGAGACCATCAAGTACGATTATTACCGGGATGAAACAGTCACCCTAGAGGCGTTCAAGGCTGGCGAGTATGATATTCGTGAAGAGAACGTCGCCAAGTTCTGGGCCACTATGTACCAGGGGCCGAATTTCGACAAAGGCTATATTATAAAGGAAGAGATCCCGCACCAAATTCCGCAGTCGATGCAGGCATTTGTGTTCAATACCGAACGAAGCTACTTCAGCGATCCCAAAGTACGTGAAGCCTTGTCTTATGCCATGGACTTCGAGTGGATGAACAAAAGTCTGTTCTATAACCAGTACACCCGTACCCGTAGCTATTTCCAAAATACTGATTACGAAGCCAAGGGACAGCCATCGGAAGATGAAGTTGCTGTTCTGGCTCCGGTAAAAGACAAAGTGCCAGCAAGGGTATTCACCGAAGAGTACCAACCGCCTAAATCGGATGGCTCTGGCCGTATCCGTGTTCAGCTTCGCAAAGCCCTGGCATTGATGAAAGAAGCAGGCTGGGAAGTACAGAATAAGGTCATGACCAATGTCGAGACCGGTGAAGCCTTTACCTTTGAGCTGTTGATGTACAGCCCGACGACTGAGCGTTTGGCTATTCCATTGCAGAAAAACTTGAAGCTACTAGGCATAGATATGCGTTTGCGTACCGTCGATACCACCCAGTATATAAAACGCCTGCGTGACCGGGATTTTGATATGGTCTCAGCCGGTTACGGGGCTAACCCCTATCCGAGCCCGAACCTGATGATTGCCTGGAACAGTAATTTTATCGACAGTACCTATAACACCGCAGGGGTAAAAGATCCGGCGATTGATTATTTGACGGAGCAGATTGCAGAAAACCAGGAGAACCCTGATAAATTGCTGAGCCTCGGTCGGGCACTCGACAGGGTATTGCAGTGGAACTTCTACGTCATCCCGCAGTGGCATATCAGTATGTTCCGTGTGTCGAGCTGGGATAAGTTCTCCCGACCAGACGTGCGGCCAAAATACTCATTGGGTCGTGATACCTGGTGGATTGATACCGAGAAAGCGGCCAAGTTACCTGAGAAGCGGCGGTAAGTATGTCGGCATATATTATTCGGCGTCTGTTGCTGGTGATCCCCACCTTGTGGGCGATCATCACCATCAACTTCTTTGTAATTCAAATCGCGCCCGGTGGACCGGTAGAGCAAGCGGTTGCCCAGCTTGAAGGCCATAGCTCCGGTATTATGGAGCGTTTTACCGGCGGTGGCCAAGAAGTCGGTTCGTTGGAACCGTCGGAAAACGGCTCTGGTTACCGAGGCTCGCGTGGGTTGGATCCCGAAGTGGTCGAGGCAATCAAGAAACAATTTGGTTTTGATAAGCCATTGCTCGAGCGTTACTTCGATATGCTCAAGGATTACGCCACGTTCAATTTTGGCGAGAGCTTGTTCAAGGGCGGCAATGTGATTGATTTAATCATCGACCGCCTGCCAGTCTCTATCTCGCTGGGGCTTTGGAGTACGCTGATCATCTACCTTGTCTCGATCCCACTCGGGATAGCCAAGGCTATCAAGCATGGTTCGCGGTTTGATGTCTGGAGTAGTGCGGTAGTGATCGTTGGCTATGCCATCCCCGGCTTCCTGTTCGCGATATTGCTGATCATCTTCTTCGCCAGTGGCAACTATTTCAGTTGGTTCCCGTTGCGCGGGTTGGTGTCGTCCAATTTTGACCAGCTGAATTGGTACCAGCAAATCATCGACTATTTCTGGCATTTAACCTTGCCTATCCTGGCGATGGTTATTGGCGGCTTTGCCACTTTGACTATGCTAACCAAAAACTCCTTTCTTGATGAAATCAATAAGCAGTACGTGGTGACAGCCCGCGCCAAGGGACTGGATGAGCACAGCATTTTGTACCGCCATGTTTTCCGTAATGCCATGCTGATCATCATCGCAGGTTTTCCGGCAGCCTTTATCAGTATCTTCTTCACCGGAGCGATGCTGATTGAGGTGATGTTCTCCCTTGAAGGGATAGGATTGTTAGGGTTTGAGTCGACCATACAGCGAGATTACCCGGTGGTATTTAGCTCTTTGTACATCATGACGCTACTCGGGCTGTTGCTGAACATTATTTCGGATATTACCTATACATTGGTCGACCCACGGATAGATTTTGAGGCACGTTAGTGAAACTTAACCCATTAACCAAGGAACGTTGGGCTAGATTCCGCGCCCACAAGCGCGGCTATTGGTCGCTGTGGATCTTCTCGATCCTGTTTTTCTGCAGCTTGTTTGCAGAGATCGTCGCCAATGATAAGCCGTTGGTGATCCAGTTTGAATCACAGTGGTATTTCCCCATTGTCACCCCGTACTCTGAAACTGAGTTTGGCGGTGAATTCGATGCCGAAGCCGATTATACCGACCCGTATGTCGCGGATTTGATCGAAGCTGATGGCTTTATGATCTGGCCGCTTATCCGCTTCAGTTACGACACCATCAACTATGACTTGACCGGCCCGGCTCCGTCACCGCCGGATAGCGTCAACTGGCTAGGCACAGATGACAAAGGACGTGATGTGCTTGCCCGCATCATATACGGCTTTCGTATATCTGTTTTGTTCGGGTTTGCGCTTACCATTATTTCGACTGTGATTGGCGTCATCGTCGGGGCTAGCCAAGGCTACTACGGCGGCTGGGTCGATCTGTTCGGACAGCGTTTCATCGAAGTATGGTCTGGTATGCCGACACTGTTCTTGCTGATCATCCTATCCAGTTTTGTCGAGCCTAACTTCTGGTGGCTGCTTGGCATCATGGTGCTGTTTAGCTGGATGGGGTTGGTCGGTGTGGTACGTGCTGAATTCCTCCGCTGTCGGAATCTTGATTATGTCAGGGCTGCCCAGGCAATGGGCGTCGGGGATGGGCGGATCATGCTGCGTCATATGCTGCCCAACGCCATGGTGGCATCACTCACAATGATGCCGTTTATTCTCAGCGGCTCAGTAACCACGTTGACCTCGCTGGATTTCCTCGGCTTCGGCTTGCCTGCGGGCTCACCATCATTAGGTGAACTGCTGGCTCAGGGCAAGACTAACCTGCAAGCACCGTGGCTGGGCTTATCTGCCTTCGTTGTCCTTTCAATCATGCTGAGCTTGCTGGTGTTTGTCGGCGAAGCCGTGCGTGACGCATTTGATCCCCACCATCAGAGGTAACTATGTCACAACCTATTATTACCATTGAAAATCTATCGGTGGGTTTTCAAAGCGGAAAATCCGTTAATCAAGTGACCTACAACGTTAGCCTCGATATTAAACGTGGCGAAACCCTTGCGCTGGTGGGGGAGAGCGGTTCGGGAAAATCAGTCACAGCCAATGCGATTTTGCGTCTGCTACCGAAATCGAGCACTCGCTATCTCAGCGGCCATATTCATTATGATGGTATCGACATGATGCGTTGCAGTGAGCGGGAAATGCGTGGCGTAAGGGGTAACCGTATTGGCATGATCTTCCAAGAGCCGATGATGTCCTTGAACCCTCTGCATAAAATTGGCCGCCAGCTGTGTGAAATCCTCGCTATCCACCGGGGTACTCGGCAGCGTGAAGCACAGAAGAAAGCGTTGGAATGGTTGCAGAAAGTCGGGATCAGAAACCCAGAAAAAAGATTGGAGTCTTACCCCCATGAACTATCCGGTGGCGAGCGTCAGCGGGTGATGATTGCAATGGCACTTATTAACGAGCCAGAACTGTTGATTGCCGATGAACCCACTACTGCGCTGGATGTCTCGGTACAGGCTCAAATCTTGGATTTGCTCAAAGATCTACAGCGTGAAATGGGCATGGCCATGCTGTTTATCACCCATGACTTGAGCATTGTTCGCAAAATTGCCGATCGTGTTGCGGTGATGCAGATGGGGCGTTTAGTGGAAACCAACACCATGACTGAAGTGTTCGAACGGCCGCAGGATCCCTATACCATCAAGTTGATCAACTCCGATCCAAGCGGCGAGCCGGTCCCGGTTGATATGACAGCGGCACCTATGTTCGAGGTAAAAGACTTACGCGTGTGGTTCCCGGTTAAAGGTGGGGTATTGAAGCGGGTTAAGGATCATATTAAAGCGGTGACGGATGTAAGCTTTTTGTTGCGGACCGGCCACAGCGTCGGCCTTGTCGGGGAGAGTGGTTCGGGCAAGTCGACAACAGGAATGGCTATTCTCAAATTGCTGGAAAGTACCGGTCAAATTTTATACCGCGGGGAAGACATCTCGGCATTTAATCGTAAACAAATGTTGCCGATACGCAGCAAGATGCAAGTGGTTTTTCAAGACCCATTTTCAGCCTTGAACCCGAGAATGTCAGTGGCACAAATCATTGGTGAGGGGCTAAGAGTTCACCAAAACCTAACGCCAGAGCAGGAAGACAAAGTTATTTGTGATGTGATGCGAGATGTAGAACTTGATCCCGAAACACGTCATCGCTATCCAAATGAATTCTCTGGCGGTCAGCGCCAGCGGATCGCTATTGCCCGTGCTCTGGTGCTGAAACCGGCGTTTATCCTGTTGGATGAGCCGACGTCGTCACTGGACAGAACGGTTCAATTTCAGGTACTTACGTTATTAAAAAACCTGCAGCAAAAGTATAACTTAACCTACCTCTTTATTAGCCATGACCTCCATGTTGTGAAGTCGCTTTGCCACTATACTCTGGTGCTTCGCCAAGGGCAGGTGGTTGAGCAGGGGGAAACCCAAACTTTGTTTAGTGAACCGCAACAAGAGTATACAAAGCAATTAGTTGCCTTGTCTTAGGTGGTAGTACCAGACAAATGTAGCTGGGATGTTATGTGCTTCTCATACATAATGAGGCGCCCAAAAGGCGCCGTTCTCATTATCGGCTAAAATGTGACCAATTGAAGGTTTTACCTATCGCTGCGATAGGGAAAACCTTCTGGTGCTTTTTAGCCGTGTTGATAACATTCACAACACAATAAAATGAATAACTTGTCCTGATGGATTCAGGCGAGTGGGAAAGCATTATGGTTAAGCCTGAAAATAATTGTATCGTCATCTTCGGGGCGTCGGGTGATCTGACCCATCGTAAGTTGATCCCAGCCTTTTACCACCTATTCGCGAATGGATTGCTGTCTGAAGAATTCGCTATTTTGGGGGTAAGCCGGACTCATTATTCCGATGATGAGTTCCAGCAGAAATTGAAAGATTCGCTGACAGCCAACGAAAAAGTTGACCCTCAGGTGCTTGATGCTTTCTGTCAACGCCTTCATTACCAAGCGATTGATACCAAGAATGTAGAAGATTACGCCAAACTGAAATCACGTTTGGATGACATCGAACAAAAGTATCAAACTAACAGTAATACGACCTTCTACCTGGCGACACCGCCGAGCCTCTACAGCGTAATTCCAGAGTGCCTTGCCGCTCATGGCCTCAACAGTGAAGAAAAAGGCTGGAAACGCCTGATTGTCGAAAAGCCTTTCGGCTATGACTTGGCAACTGCCGAGCAGCTAGATAAAGATCTGCACGCCCACTTTCAAGAGCACCAAATTTACCGTATCGATCACTACCTTGGTAAAGAAACCGTCCAAAACCTATTGGTGTTCCGTTTTGCCAATGGTATGTTCGAACCGCTTTGGAACCGTAACTTCATTGATTACGTTGAAATCACAGCGGCTGAATTCCTTGGCGTTGAAGAGCGTGGTGGTTATTACGATGGAGCTGGTGCCGTTCGTGATATGTTCCAGAATCACTTGTTGCAAGTATTGGCAATGGTAGGTATGGAGCCGCCGGCAGCGATTAATGCTGACTCGATGCGTGATGAAGTGATGAAGGTATTTAAGAGCCTTCAGCCGCTGTCTGAAAAAGATCTGCAAAACAACTTGGTACTGGGCCAATACACCGAATCCGATGTGCGCGGCGATCACCTTGTGGGATACCGCGAAGAGCCGGGTGTAGCGGAAGATTCGCGTACCGAAACCTATGTTGGTTTGAAGATGTTTATCGATAACTGGCGCTGGAACGGCGTACCGTTCTATGTGCGTACTGGTAAACGCTTGCCAACCCGGGTGACTGAAGTGGTTATTCACTTCAAGAAAACGCCTCACCCAGTATTTGGTGCAAACGCCCCAGAAAACAAGCTGATCATCCGCATTCAGCCTGATGAAGGCATCTTAATGAGCTTTGGTCTTAAGCAGCCGGGTGCTGGTTTTGAAGCCAAAGAAGTGAGCATGGACTTCCACTACGAAAGCCTGGAAGAGACCCATATGCTAACGGCTTATGAGCGCTTGCTGTTGGATTCAATGAAAGGTGATGCGACATTGTTTGCTCGTACCGATGCGGTAAAAGCTTGCTGGCAGTTTGTTCAGCCGATATTGGACTACAAAGAAAATCCAGAGCATCTATACGGCTACGCTGCAGGTACTTGGGGGCCGAAAGAAGCCGATGAGCTATTGTCGCGAGACGATCGTGAATGGCGTTTCCCTTGTAAGAACCTGACCAACACCGACTACTGCGAGCTATAAGTCTCATGAATTACCATGTATTTGAAAACGCCGATCAGGTTGTTGAGGGATTGGCTAATAACCTGAAGGAATACAGTGAGCTTGGCCGACCAGTTCATATCTCACTGTCTGGTGGTAGCACACCGTCTCAGCTTTTTGCTTACTTGGCAGGCTCTGAATTTGCCCAGTCTATCCAATGGCAAAATCTTCACTTTTGGTGGGGCGACGAACGTTGCGTTGCGCCGGAAGATGAGCAGAGTAATTATGGTCAGGCGAAAGCCTTGTTATTCGACCACATTGCCATCCCTGCTGACAATATCCACCGTATCCGCGGTGAAGAGTTTGCAGCGATGGAAGCGATCCGTTTTGCCGAAGAGATGGTAGCAGAAATCCCAGAAAAGGATGGGGTACCTGAGTTTGATTGGATCTTGCTTGGCATGGGAACCGATGGCCATACCGCTTCTTTGTTCCCAGGGCAAACGGACTACGACACAACAGAAATTGCAGCAATTGCTGCACATCCAGATACTCGCCAGATCCGCGTGACGAAAACCGCGCACTTGCTGGCAAACGCTAAACGTATTACGTACTTGGTTCTCGGTGCAAGCAAATCGGCAGTGATCAAAGAGATCGCCGACAATGCACCGGCTGCACAGGCATACCCAGCCGCTAAAGTCAGCTCAAAGGCTGGCACAACCGAGTGGTATTTAGATTCAGAAGCAGCCAAAGAGCTGGCATAAGGAGAGAAGTAAATGAAAGCTGATATTGGTGTTATCGGTTTGGCCGTGATGGGTCAGAACCTGATCCTAAACATGAACGATAACGGATTTAAAGTGGTTGCTTACAACCGTACTGTGGCGAAAGTTGATGAATTTTTGCAGGGTCCGGCTAAGGGTACCAACATTGTCGGTGCAACTTCTCTTGAAGATCTGGTTGGCAAACTAGAATCACCACGCAAGGTGATGCTTATGGTTCGCGCAGGCGCAGTTGTTGATCAGTTCATCGACAGCCTAGTACCGCTGCTGGACGAAGGTGACATCATCATTGACGGTGGTAACACTAACTACCCAGACACCAACCGTCGCGTGGCTGAGCTACGTGAAAAAGGTATCCGCTATGTCGGTGCTGGCGTATCGGGTGGTGAAGAAGGTGCGCGCTTCGGCCCATCTATCATGCCAGGTGGCGATCCTGAAGCATGGCCACACGTTAAGCCGATCTTCCAGGCGATTGCTGCTAAAACCGATAAAGGTGAAGCGTGCTGTGACTGGGTAGGTAGAGAAGGCGCAGGTCACTTTGTGAAAATGGTTCACAACGGTATCGAATACGGTGATATGCAGCTGATCAGTGAAGCTTACCACTTCATGAAAGAAGGCCTAGGTATGTCTCACGATGAGATGCAGGCGACGTTTGCTGATTGGAATAAAACTGAGCTAGATAGCTACCTGATTGAAATCACCGCTGACATTCTTGGCTACCGCGATGAAGATGGTGAGCCGCTGGTAGAGAAAATTCTTGATACTGCTGGACAGAAAGGTACCGGTAAGTGGACAGGTATCAACGCGCTTGATCACGGTATCCCGCTTACACTGATCACTGAATCAGTATTCGCACGCTGCTTGTCTTCACTGAAAGAGCAGCGTGAAGAAGCCGCATCACTATTCAACAACCCAATTACAGCTGTTGAAGGTGATAAGTCAGAGTGGTTGGACGCACTTCGTCAGGCACTGCTTGCATCTAAGATCATCTCTTACGCTCAGGGCTTCATGCTGATCCGTGAAGCTTCAGAGTCTAACAACTGGGATCTGAACTATGGTAACGTTGCTCTAATGTGGCGCGGTGGTTGTATCATCCGTAGTGCATTCTTGGGTAATATTCGTGATGCTTTCGAAGCAAACCCAGAGCTTGCTTTCCTTGGCCTTGATAGTTACTTCAAAGATATTCTTGAAAGCTGCCTACCAGCATGGCGTAAAGTGGTAGCCAAGTCATTCGAGACTGGACTGCCAATGCCTTGTATGTCCTCAGCGCTAACTTTCCTAAATGGTTACACAACGGCTCGTCTGCCAGCAAACATGCTTCAGGCACAGCGTGACTACTTTGGCGCCCACACTTATGAGCGCACTGACAAGCCACGTGGCGAATTCTACCATACCAACTGGACAGGTACTGGTGGTGATATTTCTTCAACAACCTACGATGTTTAATTAGGTTATAAAGAATAACATGCATTAATAATATTAAGGCGCTGAAGATTCAGCGCCTTTTTTTTAAAAAAACGAAAGCATTAAATTGCTATAAATAATTCAATATATTGACGAATTGGCTGTCAAATAAATGTCAAAAAACAATTCATAAAATAATAAATAGATTTTATGTGACTTAAATCAAAATCAATAATAAATTGTTAATTGAATGAATTAATCCTGCCTACGATATTTATATAGGAAATATCTGGGGCGTGCAATGTGACATTTTTATTGCAAAGAGTGTTTGGTTGTCTTTTATTATTATTTTTCGTTTTTTCTCCAACAACTTTGGCGGAGAGCTATGCCATTGTCACCTCAACACCGACACCGCCTGCAGAAAAGCTCACCAAAACCAAAGCAAAACTCCTTTTCTCTGGCAAGGTTCACACTATTCCAGGGATTGGAAAAATAGAATTAATTGACTTCCCTTCTGGTAGTGAACACAGAAAGGAGTTTTATCAGAAAATCTTAAGGAAGAGTGAGGGGCAGATGAAAAGGATTTGGTCATCGATTGCTTTCTCAGGCAGAGCGAAGCCACCAACAGAGATGAAATCTGATAATATTGAGTTGGTGCATCAGTGGCTGGAGCAAAAGCCATCAGCCATAGGATATTTGCCGATAAGCCAAACAGGAGGGCTCAATGTACTTCTTGAAATACATTAGTACGGCGTTGCTGCTGTTCTCCTCTTTAGCGGTAAAAGCGGTTGAATTACCTGATTGGCTGGCTATATCCGGTTTTGCTTCGGTCGCCGCGGCAAAAAGCGATAATGACACGCCATATTATTACTCCCGCAATATTACTGACGAGTGGTGTTTTGATTGTGACACCATAGTGGGTTTACAGGCTGATATTTTCCCAACGGACTGGCTTCATGCCTCGGCACAGCTTGTAAAACGGCCAGCCGATAATTTTAGCGATCCTGATTTGGAGTGGGCCTATATTTCTGTTGAGCCTATTACCGACTTAAAAATACGTGCTGGGCGATTACGTTCGCCAATCTTTATGTATTCGCAAGTTGTGTTTGTCAATCAAGCATACCCTTGGGTAAGGCTGCCGGCTGAAGTTTACGACACTACTGCTGGTTTTACCCGATATGAAGGTATTGATGGGTATTATACCTGGACGATAAGTGACGGCTTGTTAATGCAAGTTCAACCTTATGCCGCTTTCAAAAGCTCGATAAATAACAATGAAATTAACAATACGTACTATGATGTTGATCTAAAAGAGTTGTATGGTTTGCGGCTGGATTTAGAAAGTGATGTTTGGAGCATATATCTCAATTATTTTGAAGCTAGGCTCGATATTACGACGGTCGAAGATATTATTCCTGTCGAATTTAATGAATTTGGCGCTCCAATAAAGTTTGGCAAACTTTCTATTCCTATAGACAGTAAAACTTGGTCATATGGCCTGAAGTATGATTGGCAGGATTTTACGGTTATTTTTGAAGGGACAACCAGCAAAGATGCCCCCTGGGGGGGATATATCTCTTTGCTTTATCACTATGAAGATTGGACGCCATATATTGTCTACGGAAAACGAACGGGTGGTAATACAATTAAAGACAGTTCAGACAGTGTAAGCCTCGGAGCCCGATACGATATTATGCCCAATCTAGCAGCTGTCGTTGAATGGCACTATACCAAGGCAAAAGAAGGTTTAAGGGGGAGTTTTACGTCACCACAGGTGACTGACATTGATGACCGCTCGGCGAATATTTTTTCGTTTGGTCTGAACTATAGCTTCAGTATGTAGTGTGACTGAGAAAAGAGATCGACGTGGTAGCTTAGGTATCTGATGGTAGGGAACTGATTTATCAGACAAGTTAATCAATCAAGCCAGAATGATAAATTCTGGCTTTTTAATGGCATTTTAATTACACAGGGTGCATATGTCTGTTAAGACAAAGAAAAGTCTCGCAGTAACCATCGAAGCTATGTGTACCGCTTAACTAGCGTAAAATTGTGAGCAAACAAGAATTTTTGGGTTTGTTTGCTGGGTTTTTAAACAGCGAAATAACATTCCTGTAGCAATGGATTTAGATAAATCGACCCAGGTCACGCTAACTGGTAGGAGCTTTATCTGCTGCATGTCAGCGCTGCCTGGTTTATGAGCTATAGATCACGCTAAATTGCATGATGAAATAAAATATTTAACAATCGGGTTACAATGTGATTATTATACTGACGAAGCATTAACCAATCATACAGGGAGTTTTTTAATGCAGTCGTTAGTAGATTTTCTCAATGGAATAATTTGGAGCCCGGTGCTGATTTATCTGTGTCTTGGCGCTGGCTTGTTTTACTCCATAACCACTCGTTTTGTTCAGCTTCGTCACTTCCGTGAAATGTGGCGCCTGCTGTTATCCGGTAAAAGTTCCGCTCAGGGTATCTCCTCTTTTCAGGCATTAGCCGTTTCTCTTTCTGGGCGTGTAGGTACGGGTAACATCGCGGGTGTTGCCGCAGCTATCGGTTTCGGCGGTCCGGGTGCAGTATTTTGGATGTGGGTTGTGGCTTTCCTCGGCGCAGCAACGGCATACAGTGAATCTGCTTTGGCACAGATTTATAAAGAAGAAGATGAAGATGGCCAGTTCCGTGGCGGCCCGGCTTACTACATTGAAAAGGCGATGGGCCAGAAGTGGTACGCGTGGGTCTTCGCGATTGCCACTATCTTTGCTTGTGGTGTGCTTCTTCCTGGTGTTCAGTCAAACAGTATCGGTAATGCGGTTGAAGCGGCATTTGGCCCTGGCCAAATGATCGAAACCACTATCGGTACTATCAGCCTAGCGAAAATTGTAACGGGTACCTTCGTTTCGATTATCCTTGCCTTCATTATCTTCGGTGGTGTTAAGCGTATCGCGAACTTCACTCAGGTAGTGGTTCCGTTTATGGCGCTGGCTTACATCATAATTGCTTTCATCATTATCCTGCTAAACATCAATATGGTGCCAAGCATCTTCATGATGATTGTCGGTGATGCCTTCACGCCAATGGCGGGTGTCGGTGCCGCAATCGGTTGGGGTGTTAAGCGTGGTGTTTATTCTAACGAAGCGGGTCAGGGTACAGGTCCTCATGCTGCTGCAGCAGCTGATGTCCAGCACCCAGCGCAGCAGGGCCTGGTTCAGTCATTCTCAATCTACATCGACACACTACTAGTATGTTCTGCTACCGCGTTCATGATTCTTATCACCGGTGCTTACAACGTACACGGTGGTGCAGAAGGTGCGTTCTTGGTCCAGAACCTAGCGGCAGACATTGGTGCTAACGGTCCAGTCTTTACCCAGATGGCGATTGAAAGCGCGATGCCAGGTATCGGTAAACCGTTCATTGCCTTTGCACTGTTCTTCTTTGCCTTTACTACCATCCTTGCTTACTACTACATTGCAGAAACCAATATCGCTTACATCCGCCGCACGGTGAAATTCCCAGGTATGATGTTTGTGCTGAAAATCATCCTAACGGTTGCGGTGTTCTACGGAACGGTGAAGACTGCCAACCTTGCTTGGGCAATGGGTGATGTGGGTGTAGGTCTGATGGCCTGGCTGAACATCGTTGGTATTTTGATCATCTTCTTCCTATCGAAGCCAGCACTGAAAGCGCTGAAGGATTACGAAGAACAGCAGAAAGCGGGTGTGACAGAATTCACTTTCGACCCTGTTAAGCTTGGTATCAAGAATGCTGATTACTGGGAGAAGAAATTCCACGGTAAAACAGTGTCTTCAGATCAGGTTGATGGAGATGCTGAGCCGGTGAAGACAACGATCTAAGCGGGCACACGCTTTCTAAATATCAAGTCTTAGTTAACGAAGGGCCATTGGGGTATACCCAATGGCCTTTTTCTTTTCATCTAGTTACCAAGAAAGTTGTGAGCCAGTATGGGGTAGATGATGAGGTATAAGAAAATAAATGCTGGCACAATATTATCTGGCATTAGAAGGCCATGTCACTACCTGCCTTTTAGGTGACATTGGACACTCTAACCTATTGAAAAATAATACTGTCAGGTGTCTGTCGGGTTGGTGTCATTCTTGTTAGCCGTGAATATAGGTACAGTTGATTCAAACAGCAGAAGGGATTCTACAATGATTGTCAGAAAGCTAAGGCTACAACGTGGCTGGTCTCAAGAGCACCTCTCCGAGTTATCCGGTCTGAGTGTCCGGACTATCCAGCGTATCGAAAGAGGCCATAAGGCAGGATTGGAATCGCTTAAATCATTGGCTGCTGTGTTTGAAATTTCAGTAACCGATCTTCAGGGAGAGCCAGCAATGAACGAGCAAACACACATCAACGAGAAGACACAAATAACCCAGGAAGAAAAGAAAGCTATCGAGCAAGTCAGGGAGATAAAAGGGTTTTACTCCCACCTGATCACATATGTTTTGGTGATTGCCATGCTGTTCGTGATTAACTTCATGACAGACCCAAGCTATATCTGGGCGTGGTGGCCGGCGATGGGCTGGGGGATGGGAATTGTATCTCACGGCCTGAGCGCCTTTGAAGTCTTCAATTTCTTTGGCGCCGAATGGGAGAAACGACAGATAGAGAAACGCCTGGGCCGCAAGTTATGATGGTGTTTTATGGCTGCCGGCTCCGTCTGCGAGAAATGAACTATGGCAAGCGTTGTTGATATCTTTCTAGGGGGACTCTGGTTGATTTTCGTCCCTCCCATTCCTAGATAGAGTAAGAAATCATTTATATTTTGTTTACTCAAATTTTCGTTACCTGGACTAATTCATAGCCAAGTAGGTTCTTCTTCGGTCTTAACTGATCAAAGGTTATCTAAAAGAACGCCATTACCAATCGACACTTAGAAGCGAAGGTTCATTCTGATGCCCATAATAAATGCATCACTTTGGTTACTAGAGGATGGAGTAAGGTACTGCAAATCGGCGGTAATATTGATGCTGCCAGATAACTGGTAGTTGTAATACAGTTCGCCTCCTTTCTCGTTGTTCAATTTCAAGTCATGAGGAAGCTCGTCGATACTGCTCTGTAAATCGTTCGAGAGGTTGTAGTAATACACACCAAGCCCCCAGCGGTCTTCCGGCCGTCCCAACATGGTCGCTGAGCCTCCGATACCGCCGGCAAATGTCCCTTCAATGATGTTTGGATTCCCGTCAGCAATTGATGCTCTTAAATAGAGTCCCCAGTGCTCGTTTCCTCTTTGGTATAGTTGGTGGCCGAGCTCAGCCCTCAGGTTGTACTTGTACCGTGTGTTTTGCCAGTTATCCGGCTTGTCTGTCACGCTGTTCCAGTCGGTACCTGACTCGCTACTGAAGGTATAGGCAAGAGACAAGTATGAGTCTCTGCCTGCCAGTTCAAAGGGTTGCTTGAGTCCTAGGCTGACATTGACACCCTCGTCGAAGGCCCGGTGAAAACTTGGCGTTTCGGTATAGCGATTACGGGGATCAAAGACCATCGCGGTAAGTTGTGTATCACCAACATTATGGTTGAGTACTAGACCGAGGAATGCGGGGGGAACCACGCCGCTCGGAGGAGCCACAAACGCAATATTACTGAAACCATAACGCCCGACTCCGCCAAAGAATGGGTGCTGCCCAAGTAATTCAAAGGCATCGATTTTGCCCAACATTAACTGAGTGTAGCTGGAGAAGGTGTGGGTATAGTAAAGTGATGGAACAAACACTCTTCGCTGGTCATCGTAATGGCCCGCATTCGGTACCGACAAATTGGCAAAACCTAGATCGTTAGCATTGCCGTCTCGGTAGACCAGCTGGGTGTTCAGTGTACCTCCGGCCCAAAGCCCTAGCTTCGCTAAATCCAGCTTGGTGAACAGGTCGACCCGGTGAGAGAGGTTTGATTCACCGCGGTACTCAGCATTACGGGCATTCTGATAGAAGCCGGTGTACTCACCGTTAAGCGTGATTCCCTGGTTTTGCAAAGCGCTGCGTTTTCCACCCCAACTTCCAGTTAAGTTATTATCGAAAGTTGTATCTTCAGCGCGTAATGGCGAGCAGACGGTTGTTGCTAGCATTACGACCGGTATCATGCATTGGTAGAGACGAAAAAAGGACATACACACCTCTGGACCCTGGACACATTTCTCGAGCCAGTTCAATCATCGGATATAAAGAGAAAAGCAAGCCGCCAAAGAGAGCCCTTGGCGGCAAGGAGAAGTAACTTAAGATTCCTTCGGTTGGCGGAATACCTGTTCAACAATTTGGCGGGTGTAACCTTCCATCCAAATCTTGTTTTGGTAGCTCGATGAGAACCAGACCACTACCGTATCGGTTTCAGGAGAGACGTAAAGCGCCTGTCCAGTGCGGCCTGATTTGTACAAATCACCATCACAGAATACCGCATCCCACTGATACGAAGCACCGACGCATTTCTCCTTGAAGTTCTTTACAATTCGCTGGCCAAGATAGTCATGATTCAGGAAGCTTGAGTGGTCGGCCGCCTGGTAGACCTGCTCTAAATAGCCTTCGGGTACCACGGGCTGTTCACTCACTACATTCCAGCTAGGCGTGTAGAGCAGGCCATAGCGAGCCAGATCACTCAGCCGTGAGGAGAAGACTCCCATCGGAGCAGGCTCACCACTGGCCGATAGGCCTAGGTGAGCATCACCTTCCATACCAACTTGTCGCCAGATCCGTTCACTGATCAAATCTTGCATGGGTTGATTCGTCACGCGTTCAAGAACTGCGCCCAGTACAAAGGTATTCATCGAAGAGTACTCAAAGAACTGACCTGGCTCGGATAGTTTCTCTGCCGCTTTTACAGCAGACATGAAGTCGGCGTCTTCCGGCAAGTTCTCATCGCCAGCCGCGGCGCGATAGAAGTCGGTGATAGGGTGACCAGGCTCGCCCATCGAGCGCTCATTGATGTCCAGTCCGGCATGCTGGTGAAGAATATGCTCCAGCGCAATCCCTTCCCAAGCGGTCGCTTTCAGCTCTGGCAGGTAGGTATCTACTGGCTTTTTCAGATCTAACTGTCCGTCGGATGCGAGTTGAGCGGCCAGTAGGCTAACCACAGTTTTAGCGGCTGATGCCCAGAAGTGGCTGTCGTAGGGGCGCAAGCCGGGGTATTGTTCAAACACCACTTTGCCTTTGTGCAACACCATAATGGCGCGCATCCTGGAGCGCGGGTCCTGTAGTACCTCATTGAGGGAGAGCTCGCCAAGGTCACTGGTGAAGCGAACCTCTCCAATTTCCGGCATCAACTGGTACTCCAGCTCCGCCACCTGCCCGCTGCGAGATACGGTTGCTGTTGGTAAGAACTCTGTTAAACGCGACGAGACATAAGCGCCTAAATCAGCGGCATCAAGCATCGCGGTGTAGGTATAGCTGTTACGCATCTTCCGTGTTTGTTCCGCGTCGATGGCTTTACCACTTTCCCAGACTGGTTGCATGTCCGGTAGCGTAAACTCTGCCGGTTTAGCAACAAGGTTGCCAGAACCAATAATTAAACATGCAGCAACTGCGATCAGAGACTTTTTCATATGCACCCACTTCGAATAAGTAACAAGTGGGTTTATCTTGCCGATACTGGGTTATAGCCGGAAGTCTCAGATTAGGGATATGAAATATATCAAAAATGATATAACGCAGTTTGGTGACCAGTGATTATCCGTATACACCTTGTTAGGCGTCTTTGTTGATAACCGATTTGACCAGCGAAGTAAGCCAAGCTGATTCTTGAGAGGTGTAGTAACGATTGTTGAACATCAGCAGGATAACACTGGGTGAGATATGCTCCGACGCAGCTGGGATAATGCAGGAAAAGCGCTTTGCGTTCAATTGACGGTACAAAGCTTGAGTCGCGACCAAAATAGTATCAGTACTCTCAACCAGCTTTAATAATGGCGACAGTTGTTCACTTCGCATCACCGGAGCAGAGGAGAAGTCGAAGTCTTTTTCCAGCATCATTCCATGTTGGTTGAATTGCGGCGCGATTAATCCACACATAGGGTAAGTCTCTGTCATCTCCATAACACTTGCCTCGCAGCCGGCAAGTGGATGAGAAGAACGGCAAATTCCCACAAAGTTCTCGACGCCAACTTGTACTTGGCACAACTCTTTGGGTGCCAGTGTTGGCCCGTAATTTAACGCCACATCAACCCGGCCAGCAAGAATTTCATTGATGGTCATCGAATGATAGTTAAGCAGCTCCACGCTGGCCTCTGGCGCCGCCGCTGTAACCGCCTGATAGATGGCATAACCATGACTCTCCATCAGATAGGCATTCAATGCAAAGCGCAGCTTTCGTTTTATCTGTATCGGAGAAAAATCTGTATTTTCAAATAGATCGTTGTAAGCAGATAGTATCGCGGGGAGTTTTTCCAGCAAACGCTCACCTTTGGGCGTCAGCTGCATTCCGCGCGATTGACGAACCAGTAAAGGATCAGAAAAAAGAGTTCTTAGTTGAGCCAACGTTCGACTGACGTTGGGTTGCCCAATCCCTAGAAATTCGGCTGAGCGAACGATATTACGCTCCCTTAGGAGGGTATAGAGTATTTTCAGAGTACGCACATCGAGTTTATCTAAGTTCATGATGAAAGGCTGCTACTTATATCCGTGACTTGTTTAAGGCTGTAATTTCCCAACCATCTGGCTTGGAAGTTGTAGCTTAACAAAAAAAGTAAGCGGCTTTTACTTCTTGCTCGTTTTGTAGCTGACTGCGGCACTGGCAGTGACATCCAGTATCTAGAGAAACAGGGTTTTAGCGTTCATGGCTTCGATATTAATCCTGACTCGGTTGTTATTTGTAGAGACAGGTTTGGTTCAAAGTCATTAGTGGACATTTCAGAGTCTTCATTTGAGTCTTTCGACTATCCAAAGTCTGGTGTTGTTGTCGCAAATTCAAGTCTGTTCTTTGCAGACCCAAACCAATTTGAAACGACTTGGGACAACATTATAACTTCAATTGCAGTTGGTGGGGTATTTGCTGGTGATTTCATGGGTTTCAAAGACAGTTGGGCTGATAAATATCGTAGTCCAACAACACCTTTATCGGAATCAGAGGTAAAGGGTTTGTTCTCTGACTTTGAAATAGTCAGGTTCTTTGAACGTGATGAAAAAGCTAAAACTTCGTTGGGTAGAATGAAGCATTGGCACACATATTCCGTGGTCGCGGTGAAACGTACATAACAAACGACTATGGCACGGTTTTGCCTTACTTAGAGTAATCCGCAAATATTAGATTAGCAGAGTTACTGACACGGTTAGAGTATAGGGCAGCCATATTGGCCACCCTGTTAGACTGATAGGTGCTACACCACAAACTTGTTCATGATTGAGTCTTGCTCACGCACCTTGTTGATTTGCTCTTCCAAAGCCTGATCGGCTGCTGCTGCCGCATCAGAGACCTGCACACTGAGCTCCTTGATGTTTAATGTGTTGGTGTTGATTTCTTCGGCCACCAGGCTTTGCTCTTCAGCCGCCGAAGCAATTTGCAGGTTCATATCGTTTATTTGCTGGATAGCACCACTGATCCTGACTAGCGCTTCGTCGGCCTCTTGAGACTTCTCCACGGTAGATGCCGCTGTTTCTTTACTTACACCCATTACATTTGCTACAGAGCTCGCGCCTGATTGAAGCTGCTCAATCATTTGGCGAATTTCCGTCGTGGATTCTTGCGTTCTTTGCGCCAGCGTTCGCACCTCATCTGCAACAACTGCAAAGCCTCGGCCGGATTCCCCTGCTCGTGCTGCTTCAATAGCGGCATTAAGGGCAAGCAGGTTGGTTTGATCGGCGATTTCGTTGATGACCTTGAGTATGGACTCTATGTTGCCTGTCGATGCTTCAAGCTGCCTGACGACTTCGACTGCCTCATCAATTTGTGCAGACAGATCGGAAATGGCAGTGGCAGTGTGGGAGACAATGCGGCCGCCATCCTGGACGGCTTCATCAGCCTGCTGTGCGGCTGTCGCTGCGCCTTGGGCATTATTGGCTACCTCAACTGATGTCGCCGCCATTTCGTGCATCGCCGTTGCCAACTGATCGAGCTCTTTAAGCTGGTTTGACATCGCCGAAGCGGATTGCTGAGCGCCTGCGGCAGTTTGTTCGGTACCGAGTAAAATATCTGTGCTGAGAGACTTGGATTGCAGGATCAGGTTTTGTAGCTTTTCGGTAAAGGCATTGAAGCCTGTTGCGAGTACAGCAAACTCCGGATCGGTGTTGGTATCAAGACGTCGGGTTAGATCACCTTGGCCGGAAGCTACATCTTGGATTGCAGTATTCAGATCAGCAAGCGGGCGCATCAGCACCTTGATCAGCAGCAGTAGGGCGATGATCCCTGCGATCAAAGCAACAAGTGAGTAGATAATGGCATCGGTACGTAATTGATTGACGGCAGCAAAGGCAATACTTTCATCAAGTACGGCGCCGATATACCACTCTTGGCCTTCAATTTGGCTAAATGACAATGTGACGGTTTTTCCGTCTAGCTCAGCATGGACTGCATTTGACGAGATCGGGTGGTTGCCAATAAAGTCGGTCATTGGCTTACCGTTATACTGCTTATCGGGATGGGCGATAGTCGTACCGTTACCGTCTACGATGAACAGGTATCCAGCATTGAACAAAGAGACTTGGTTAACCAGATCGGCCAAGCTAGACAAACTCATGTCGAAAAAAATCGCACCCTGGAACTGGCCATTAGCGATTAATGGGCTGGCAATAGAGACCAAAATCTCATTGGTCACAGAATCAGCATATGGCGCAGTGATAATGGTGTCGCGTTTCTGCTTGCTATCAATATACCAAGGGCGGGCTCGTGGCTCCCAAGATTCACCGGGATCCCAGCTTGGGTCATTACTGGTGAAGCTACCGTCTTTTTCAAATCCCAATCCCGTGAGCAAAAAAGTTTTTTTGATAGTGGATTGCTCGATCACGGTATGGATATGATCCAGTGTCATATCACTGGAGACTAGCCCTGCGGTATAAGCAGCTAGTGATTTTTTACTCTCCAGTTCGGCGTTAACTGTGTTGCTTATGCCGGAAATGATTTCTTCCATACTTTGCATCACCAGAGACTGGATTTGATTTTTAGTATTGAAATATTGGTTGGCTGAAAGTAGCGCAAGTGCCACCAATAGTATTGCCGACGATGTTGCGGCAACTTTATGGCTGAACTTCATTGGATCCCTCAACAATCACAAAAAGTAGATAGCTATAATGTCGGCGCAGTAACGCAATTGTTAACGGCGGGTGAGTATTTTTGTGATCTGTGGTTGAATTTTTTTGCTGTGTTGTTTTGAAATTAAAGATTTATATGCTATTGGGTGATTAAGGCGGTGGAGTATAAAATACGCAACAAAGTGATCATGTCTATTGGTTGCTGGGAAGGTAATGAAACAAAAAAGACAGCTCGGAAGCTGTCTTTTGTCTAAACAATTAGGCGCTCTACATAAAGGAACGTCGAACGTTCGTTTAGTCAATCAAGCCGTATTGCTCTTGAAGTACAGAGACGATTTCTGCTTTCGGGTTTTCAGAAAGCAGGATTTTATCCCCCGTGATCTTCTCGGCGATCTCTGTGTAAACCTTTGATAGGTTCATCAGTGCCTCAACAGGTAGCTCGTTATCACGGGCTAGGGCAAAACGCTCATCCATGCGGTCTTTGTTCAATAGGATGTCTGGATCTGGGAAGTGGTTAAGCAGCATCTGGCGGAAACCTTCTTTCGAATTCTCGACGATTTCGCCATTGCGGTACGCTTCGCCGTCCCAGATACGTGATGAATCAGGTGTGCCCACTTCATCCATATAGATCAGCTTTTCTTTACCTTCGGCATCGGTCACATAACCGAACTCGAATTTAGTATCGACAAAGATCTGATCCAGCGCTGCCAGCTCTTTGCTGATGACATCAAAACCTTCCTTAAGCAGTTTTTCATATTGACCGATGTCGTCAGTGCTGCGGAAATTGAATGCTTCGAAGTTGTTGACCAGATCGTCACGCGTGACGTTGACGTCATCAACTTCAGGCACACCCGGAATTCCAGTCAGAATGCCTTTGGTGGAAGGTGTCATCAGTAGCTCAGGCAGTTTCTGATCTTTATCAAGACCTTCTGGCAGTTCAATACCACAGAAGTTGCGCTCACCTTGGCTGTAGGCACGCCACATTGAACCTGTGATGTACTGGCGGCAAATCGCTTCAACCATAACTGGCTTAGCTTTTTGGACGATCCACACAAAAGGATGCGGAATATCAAGGATGTGGCTGTCGGCAAGGCCATTTTCACGGAACAGCTTGAACCAGTGGTTGGAAATGGCGTTAAGTGCAGCACCTTTACCCGGTACGCCTTTTAGGCCGCCTTCGGCATGCCAGATGCAATCGAAAGCAGAGATGCGATCGCTGATCACCATGATAGCCAGTGGGGCATCAGGCTGAACGTTGTAGCCTTTTTCTTTGATCAAGCGGCGGCTATCTTCTTCGGTTAACCAGTAGACGGAACGAACTTTACCACTATGGACGGGTTTATCAGTTCGGATTGGCAGGTCATCATTTACAGCGAGAACTTGATCAGCAAGGCTCATGGCGAATTCCTATTTCAAAAGTTAAACGAAGGTAAAACGTTGCGGCAAACCAAGGATAGTCGTATATCCCAAGGTTATTGTTCAAAGGATGTTGTTCCAAGGTTATAGTGCCAAGGTCGTTACACCTTTAATGCGGCGATGATAACAGAACTCGAATAGCCTTTCAGCTAGAAAAGCAAACGTTTGCGCAAAATTATATTTCATTCAGAGAATGATTTTATGTGAACCGATTTCAAGTGGTCATATTTTATTCAAGCGATAGGCTTGAAGTGTGGCAAAATCAGAAACCATTTTTAATGCAAGGCTCACCATGACCCGTTATACCAGTGAACAATCGGCGTTTATTCAACACCAGCACGGGAATGCCCTTTGTATAGCGGGGGCCGGGACGGGAAAAACGACCACGCTGGTGGGCTTGATAGAGCAGAAACTGGCAATTATCCCTGCCCAAGAGATGCTGGTGCTGATGTTCAACCGTGATATTCGCACCGATTTTCAGGCCAAACTGCGTGATACCGGTATCCAGGCGCAGGTACCTGTTCATACCTTCCACAGTTTTTGTTTGAAGTTTCTCAACCAAACTGGGTTCATTCGCAATACTGGCTATCGGGTCGATTACCAGAGCGGCGAAAGTGATAAGGCGTTGGTAAAGGCTATTTTGAGGGAGCTTTCTGGCCTTGAGAAAACCTACCAGCGCCAGCAGATGATCAAAGATCCGAAGACCATCGAGTTGCTGCTGAGCTTTATCGGGTTGGTGAAAGCCTACATGCTCTCACCGCACGAAGTGTTCAAGATTGCCGAAATTAACCGGGACTACCTGTTTATTCTCGATGCCTACGAGCAGTTTGAAAGCCTGAGAAAGAAACAGCGCTTGTTGTTTTTCGATGATTGGCTGGTGGAAACCGTCAAATTGCTCGAGAGCGATGATGCTATCCGCGAGCATTTTCACCAGCACTGCAAGCTGGTGGTGGTTGATGAGTTTCAGGATATCAATACTGCCCAGTACCGTTTGCTGAAACAGCTGCTGGGGCCGCAAACCCAGCTGTTGGCGGTGGGAGATGTCGACCAGTGTATCTATAAATGGCGGGGGAGTGCGCCGCAGTTCATGCTTAATTTTGAGCAGGACTTTGCCCCGGCGAAAACCTATACCCTGTCGCAGACGTTCCGTTTCGGTCATAGCTTGGCCTTGGCCGCGAGCCACTTGATTGCCAATAACAAGGAGCGCTTCAGTGAGTTTCTGACTGTCTCTGGTGAAGGGATTTCCGATACCCAAGTGGTAGAGTGTGGCTCTTCAAGACAGGTGGGTGAAATCGCCAATTCCATTGCACAGTACTTTGCCGATGGCGGGAAGCCTTCCGATGTGGCGATTTTGGTTCGCCGCTGGTCACAAACCTTATTGTTTGAGTTGGCTTTCCTCAGCAAGCAACTTCCGTATCAAATGCCAGTTCCTTCGGTATTGGCTCATAGCCGTGAAGTCAAACTGCTTATGGAGTTGGCAGCGCTGGCGACACCGCGTTTTTCAGATTTGGCCGTTGCACAGAAATCGGGATTGTTGTTTAGCTTGATGTGTTTCCCGCACTGTTATGTACCGAATAAATCCCTCAAGCCGTTATGCGAACAGTTGGCGGGTATGGAGCCTTCGCAGTGGCTGACGTTTATTGGTCGCTATGAAAAAGCCAATGCGACTTTGAAGTTGGACAATCTTATCGAGCGCCTGGAGCTTTTACAGCGATTAATGCGAAAAGGCAGCTTTAAAGCCTCGGATGTTTATAAGCAATACCGTAATGAAAGTGGCCTTGATAGCTGGATTTGGAAAACAGAAGCGACGGCCTCTGAGATTGAAGAAGCGATTGAGCGCCTAGACAGCGTCGCCACTGTGCTTGAAGCGATGGATCAAAGCTGTGAAAAGGCGCTGCAGTATTTCGAGTATTACACTCAGCAGTCAGGCCAGAAAAGCGTAAATAATAATGCAGGATCTAATGAAGCAGGCTCCAATGAAGCGAATGCGCAAGACTCGATCCAGCTGACAACCATATTCCGTGCCAAAGGTTGCGAATATAACCATGTCCACCTGCCGTTTTGGGACAAGGATGCTTTTCCCTATGTGAATAGGGCGTCGGGTACGGTAGGTGCCGATTTGGAAGAAGAGCGCCGTTTGGCGTATGTGGCACTGACCCGGGCGAAAGCAAAAGCCTTTGTCTATTACACCATGCCGGATAAGCCGTCGGTAAAGGCGACCAATGCCAGCCGGTTTGTAATGGAAGGGAAAATCAACCTGGCACAGGACTTGGGGCCCAAGTTATACCAGCAAGGTACGCTGCCTTACTACTCCAGCCCGGTTGCAGAGGAATATTGCCGCCGGATGGGGCGTGAGCAGGATGTGGCCGAGCCACCGGTAAAAAAAGTGAAGAAAACCCCGGCAGCAACAGCGTTAAATCTTGGTGGCAGTAAACAAAATGATGCCGTTGTAATTGACAGTAGTGAATACAGCTACAAGTGGGCGATGCAGCAGCCATTGCCAGACAATGCAGAAAAAGTCATTCGGGCGATGGTGAAAACCAAAAATGCCAAATATCTAGATGGCGAGATCAACCGAATTATTCGTGAGCTGCAGTCAGTCTCTGACAGCAAGAAAAAGGTATTGGTGAATCGTTTGATTGTTGCAGCTAATGCGAGAAGTATGGTGCGGCGATAATTCCTACGAGCAAAGTAATAGTTAAGCCTCTACTTTATGTAGAGGCTTAATCTTTTTTGAAGCAAAACTAATTGATATTAGTAGTACTCAATGCCTTCGCCGGCTTTGATTAATGTGCCTGCCTCGTTGGTCAGGATTTTATCAAGCTCGAATAGTGAGCCGATAGCCGCATTGCCGCGGCCGCTTTTGACGAACTGGCACACAGCATCGACTTTTGGTCCCATAGAGCCTGCTGGGAAGTTAAAGTGAGACAGCCCTTCAGGGGTGGCAACTTTCATTTCAGCCTGATCCTCTTTACCGTAGTTACGGTAGATAGATCCGTCAGTCAAAATCACGAACAAATCAGCATTGATGGTTTCTGCCAAAAGCTCAGCGGTTAGATCTTTATCGATAACACACTCGACACCAACCAATTTGCCTTCTTGGCGACAAACCGGTACGCCGCCGCCACCACAAGCAATCACAACGTTGCCGCTTTTCAATAGAGTTTCAACTTGCTGCTGTTCAATAATCGCTTTAGGCATTGGTGATGGTACGACGCGACGGAAGTATTGGCCGTCCGCTTTGAACTCTTTGTCGCTGACTGCCATGATTTCTTTGGCGCGCCCTTCGGTGTAAACCGGGCCAACAAATTTAGTCGGGTTGGCAAAAGCAGGATCATCTTTGCTGACTTCGGTTTGAGTGACCAAGGTAGCAACTGAGAGGTTTGCATCAATATTACGAAGCTCTTGCTGCAACATGTAACCAACCATGCCACAAGTCTGTGAGCCTAATACATCCATTGGATACGGTGTGGTTTCTGGTGAATATTCCTGATAAGCGCTGTTTTGCTCCATCAATAATCCAACCTGTGGGCCATTCCCGTGAACAATCACCACTTCGTGGTCGTTGGCAATTGCAGCAATACTGGCTGCAGCCTTTTGGATATTTTCTCTTTGGTTTTCAGCGGTAAGGGCTTGGCCTCGGGCCAAAAGGGCATTTCCGCCTAGTGCTAAAACTATGCGCATGATCGTATCTCCATTAAAGAGTTTGTTTTTATTTGTATTTAATATTTTAAATCCAAGCTAAGAGGTTGCTTGGTTGAAGGTAGATTAAGAAAAAAAAGCGAGCCTGAATGTGATAGTTCTCTAATAATAAATTTCTGTATATTTCACATTAATTCAAACTTGGTATCAAAGAGTGCGTAAATATCCGAGGCTATGCAGATTTCTTTTTTGTTTTTAAATAAAGGAGATATAGGATAGCAAAAAAAGCGAATAGTTATTTTCGACAATAGATAGTGAAAAATGTTAATAAGATCACATGAAAGTGTTTGCGATACCCTATGAATGCAATGCAGGAAAGTGCAGATGCCACTACTGCATAACTCGTTTTGCAATTGGATTGTGATAGTTGCATAAGTTTGCTGTATTTCTAGTTCAAATTTTGTTAAAAATACTGTTCGATGGAACGCGACTATGGAAGACGTTAAATTTTATTGCCTATCATTCTATGCCTATACCTTTTCGCCTTAAAGCGCTAACTCTTGGTTTATTCATCATTTTTTTTTGCGGTTTTGTTTCGCCGAAGGCGATGGCCGCTGGTGATAAATCCGCTCTGCAGTGCTATTTATCCAGCAAAGTAGACAGTGCTGATAATCCTTTTCTCAACTACTACAACTTATCTTGGGATAATCCTTCGCTTGCTAACAAGCAAAATGAGAATTTGCAAAGGCTTATCGAAGAAGGAGCCAGTTACAATGAGCAAGCTTTGTATTGGCTTGGCCGCTACAACATTGAACAGGCTGAAGACCGGGCGGACGTTGATATTGTTATTTTTATCGACCAGTTGGAGCAGGTTGCCCAGAAGTCAGGGGAAGCTTGGATGGACGCTGAGGTGATGTTCCTTGATGCTTTGACCTTAATGGATCAACGGGAGTATGCCCTGGCGCAGGTAAAGCTAGAGTCGGTAAAACTCCATGCCGAGCAAATTGGTTACCAATTACTGTTAGCGAGAAGTTTGAAATGGTTAGCCAATATTGATGTTGAGCGCTCAAATTACAATGAAGCCTTGGATAATTACCAAGCGGCCTATGAGATTTTCTCTTCTCGCTCTGACAATCAGCAACTGGCGAGGCTGCTTTCCAATATCGCATCGGTTTACATCAATATGGAAGAGTGGGAGACCGCCTCGCATTATAGCCAGCGAGCTTTCGAGTGGTACGGCCGAAGTGGAATCAATAACGCTTATGTTGAATCTATTTTGCATATCAATGCTGGTGTTATCGACAAATACTTGGGGAACGAGCGGCAGAGAAAGTTCCACGTTGATCAGACGCTGAAACTATCGGCTAAAACTCGTTCGGTGCGAATAAAGACGATCGCATTGATTAACTTATCTGCCTACTATTTGGATCATGGTGATGAGCCCTCTGCAATGACAGCTGCAGAGCAGTGCTTGGTCATGGCAAGGCGGCATGGTGGTAAGAATGGTATTTCGGCTGCCAATTGTAATGAGAGCCTTTCGGAAGCTTTTTATTCTTCGGGGCGAGCCGACCAGGCTCTTTATTATGCCAAACTGGCTTTGGCGGTCTATGAGTCGAATCGAATCCAACACCGGATGATCTATGTCTATGAGCTGTTGGCGAAGATTTACGAAAGTCGTGATGATTACCAGCAGGCTCTGCAATACTACAAAAAGTACTCGGAGTTAGGGCGTAGCTATCTTTTTGATATACGCAGGAAAGAGCTGTTCGATATGCAAGAACGCTACGACACGCATGTTAAAGAGAAAGAGATCCAGTTGCTCAAGGCAGAAAACGCGCTGACTTCATCAAGGTTAGCCGAGCGAAAGGCCAGTGAAAATATGCTCAAACTCGGTACTGCCTTGATCATTATCTTGCTTTACTGGCTATATCGGCGCTACTCCATGCTCAACAAAGATAAACAGGTTCTTGAGCAATCCAATGCGCAGTTAGAAACCCAATCAAACAGAGATCCGCTGACTATGCTGCATAACCGGCGTTTTCTTGAACGTTGGTTGAAAAATATGCCGATTGCCGACTATCGCCATGGCGGGTTGGTTGTGGTGATTGATATCGATCACTTCAAGAAGTTCAACGATGACTACGGTCACAATGTCGGTGATGAGGTGCTGGTGGAAATGGCCAAGAGGCTTAAGGCCGTGGTTCGTCAACGTGATGTGGTCGTCCGTTGGGGGGGAGAAGAGTTTATTATGGTTGTATCGTGTCGAGAGAGCGAGAGTGAACGAGTTCTCCAGCGAATCCAACGACAAATCTCCGCGGTAGACTTTTCACTGAGTTGCGGTGACTACTTGGTCACTGTGTCGATGGGGGCGATTTTTACCACGAGTGCTGCACAGCTCTACCAAGAGTGGGTATCTTTGTTGCTCACAGCGGATAGGGCCCTGTACCAAGTAAAGGCGTCAGGGCGTAATAACTACAATTTATCAACTAGTTATCAGTTATCAACCAGTTCGACCGCAACATGATGTTTGCGCAGCAGGGCTAAGTCGCTTTCATCGACGCCACTGTTGGTCACCAGCACCGAGAATTGGTCGAGTCTACCTATGCTGGTAGAGAAAATCTGACCAAACTTACTGGCATCGGTCAGCACGATATTGCGTTGGTTTTTGTTGAGGATGGCATTGGCGACGTCCGCTCGCATCATATCTCGGCTGGTGAAGCCGGTATCAGGGTGGAAGCCATCAATGCCAAGGAATGCGGTGCTGAAATGGGTGTGCTCAATACATAAACGGGTCAGTGGGCCAACCAGGCTTTCCCCCTGCGGTTGATAGATACCACCAAGCAAAATCACATCGCATTTGCTTTGGCGAATCATACCGGCAATATAAGCGCTGGGCGTGATAATAGTCACATCACCACGGTTGGCCAGTTCACGGGCAAGCAGGGCATTGGCGCTGCCGCCCTCAATCATTACGGTCTCCCCGGGTTGAACAAGTTCAGCGGCGCGCTGGGCAAGCTGTTGCTTGATATCAAATCGCACGTTCAACCTGTCATTCATATCATCGCTTTGCAGCGCAGTTGCTCCGCCATGGACGCGTTTCAAATAACCCTGCTTCTCTAGCTGGGTTAGATCTTGGCGTATCGTCACTTCCGATACCCCGGTATGGCTAGCTAACTCGGCGACTAAGACTCTTCTGTTTTGGTTTACAAGTTGCAGGATTTCACTGTGGCGTGGATTCATGACGTTTTCAATGTCCTTGTCAGCAACTACGAAGTCATTGAGATAAAAGCGGATAGGCCAAATAAAGCATTAGACTTTCGAATTGCTATTTCGAATGTATTTCTAATGAAAGTTTACCGTCTTTGAACCAACTTGTCATGGTGAGTTGTAGCCAGAAAGAACAAGGCATTATTGCTTTAAAGAACAGGGAGCTAAATAGAACCAAGCCCACCTTGCGTGGGCTTGGATGGAGTTGCAGCTTGGTAAAGGATTATAGGTTATGTTCGGTTCTTGCGATAATGTCATCCTGTGCTTCAGGCGACAACGCGGTAAAGAACGCTGAGTAGCCAGCTACCCTGACCACCAAGTCTCGGTATTGGTCCGGATTCTCTTTGGCTGCCAGCAAGGTATCGCGCGAGACGATGTTGTATTGTACATGCCAGCCTTTGTGGTGGCTGAAGAAAGTGCGCAGCAGCATACTTAGCTTGAGTTTGTCACTGTCAGAGGAAACCGAAGCAGGGCTTAGCTTCTGATTTAGCAATACACCACCAAGGATTTTGTCGGTTTTCAGCTTACCCAGTGAGTTATACACCGCCGTAGGCCCTTTGACATCAGTACCCGAAGATGGACTCGACCCTTCTGCCAGCGGAGCTCTGGCACGGCGACCGTCAGGAGTGGCCATGGTTGCGGCTCCGAAAGGTACATTGGCAGAGATACTGGATGTGCCGGCATAGTAACCACCACCGATGGGCCCTCGACCATATCGGGTGTTTTTGAAGCCAGACAGGGCGTCAATATACGCTTGGTAGGCTTGGACCAACATGTTGTCGACCATATCGTCATCGTTACCGAATTTTGGTGCGAAGTTTTGGAGGCGTAAACGAAGTTGTTCGCCTTTGCTGCCAGTAAAGTCGGAAGCCAGTGCTTCAGCGAGTTCAGGCTGGCTGATTTGCGGGTTATCAAACACCATATGTTTGATAGCCGCCAAGCTGTTGCCAAGGTTAGCTATGCCGACCTGTAGGCCAGATACCCAGTCATACTTGGCACCGCCTTCTTTAACTGTTTTACCTCGTTCAAGGCAGCTATCAACCAGCGAAGAGCAGAAAATATCATGCGCCTGTTGTTCGAGGACGGAATCGACAATGCAGTCAATCTCGATAGATTTTCGGGTGTAGTAAGTGACCTGATCACGCCAAGCCTGCATGATGTCTTCGAAGTTTTCGAAATTGCCTTTGGCCAAGCTTTTCTCGTGCGGCAAGAAGGTTTGACCCGTTGTCGCATCGCGGCCGCCATCCAGTGCTGCGAGCATGATACGGGCGAAATTCATAAAGCTCATGCCGGTACAGCGGTAGCCCCATTTACCTGGTACGGCGGTTTCGATACAACCGATAGCCGAATAGTTATACGCGTCCTCGCGTTCGACGCCGAGCTTGATGAACTCCGGAATAACGATTTCGTCATTGTTGAACGCGGGCATGCCGAAACCGCATTTGATTACCTCGATACAATCCATCAGGAAGGATTGGTCGAGCCCTTCATGATAGCGAACGCTGAGGTTCGGTTGGGTTGAGCGTAGCTGACCACAGGTTTCCAAGATAGCCAAGGAAAGGGAGTTAACCGCATCTTCCGGTTCACCCTGTTGATTGAGTTTTTGACCACCAATCGTCACGTTCTGGTATAGCGGACTACCTGCCGACGCCTTTGAGTGGCTGCCTGAACGGATCTTGTTCACTTCCAGCAGTTTCAACCAGCAGCTTTGTAATAGCTCCATGGCAAATTCTCGGCTGATATGGCCTTCTTGTTCGACATCTTTCTGATAGAAACGGTGCAGGTATTGGTCCATACGGCCAAATGATACAGAGTGGCCATTAGACTCGATCTGCAGCATCAACTGGACGAAATAACAAAGCTGTAGTGCTTGCCAGAAACTGCGTGGCGGGTTCGTAGCGATATGGCGACAGTTATTGGCGATGGTAAGAAGTTCTTCACGACGTTGCTGGCGTGGATCTTCTTTCGACATGGTCTCGGCCAAGTCGGCGTATTTGTGGATATGCTCTTGGATAGCAACGAGGACGATTTCGACAGATTTCAGGAACTGATCTTTTTTAAGATCTTCCCAACGTGAGAGGTCGAGCTGGCTGCGGTGATGACGGGTCTCTTCCAATAGACCGTCTAGGCCAATATTCAAAAGTTTCTCGTTATCCACTGCCAGGTGAGCATCACCTGATGTCATGTTGCCTTCGGCTTTGATTATGGTTGAGGCCAGGATGGCTTCTTGTTCTTCTGTGAACTGGCCATAACAACGATCCTGAACGGTTTTGCCGCGCCAGTATGGCGTTAAGTCGTGAATAGCTTGTTTATCTTCTTCGGTGACAGCAAAACCGGCCCCAGGGCGATCTGCCAGATCATCGATTTCTGCCTCGAGCCAGCGAACCGTATATTCGGGGAAAATAGGAGCCGCACGTACCTTACTGGCCTGGTTGCCAATGATCAGTTCATCGTGCTTGATCCAGATGCTTCGGCTCTTCAAGTGTTCAGCCAGCGCCAAGGCGCGCTGTACCACAACCGGCTTGTCTTCGTTGTCACGATAAGCGCGGGTATAAGCCTCGGCACGCTCGGTACAGATAGGCGGCGTTACAATGTTGATTAGCGCATGTTTATGGGCTTGGATGCGTTCGGGTAAGGTATTGAGTTTCATGGTTAGCCTCTAATCGTAATCGTCATTGGTTTGATCGGGTGTGATTCGCCATAAGCTTTGGCCCGCTCAAGCAGTTCAGGGTTGTTTAATGGCTGGTCCGCACATAGGTAAGGCATATCCAGCAAGTTATATTTGTTAATGCCCAGAGTGTGGTAGGGCAGCAAGTGCACAGCCTCGCAGCTATCTAACTGGGCGGCAAAATCGATAATGTTGCGAAGTTGGCTATCGCTATCATTAAATCCAGGTACAACAGGTACTCGAATGATCATGCGCTTGGCACGTTCTCCAAGTTGAATGAGGTTTTTGTGGATCCGGCCAAGTGAACCATGGGCCCATGCTTTGAAAATCTCGCTATCGGTATGCTTGAGATCAGCTAGCCAGCAGTCAATAAAGGGCAGGGCTTGCTCGACATGTTTCCAAGGGACATGTAGGCAAGTTTCAATAGCGGTATTGACCCCTTCATTCTGCAGCTTTTTAGCAATTTCGCTAACCAACTCTGCTTGCATCAATGGCTCCCCACCCGAAAACGTAACCCCACCGTTGCTCTGCTTATAGAAGGGTTTATCCCTCAACAATTGCTGGCAGAGCTGTTCGATGTCGGAATCTTCGCCGACAACACTGAGCGCTTGGCTTGGGCACACACCACGGAGGCTTTCGATCGTTTGCTGTTGTAGCTGATCCCGTTGAATCTGAATTCGGTTTTCTGAGTCTCGGAAAATGACGTTCACATAGTCAGTCTTGGCTGGTGATGTTTGCTTGATGCACTGATCACAATCATCAAGGCATAGTCGTTCATCAAACAGCAGTGAGAGTTTCTCGCTGCGACTTTCAGGATTCTGGCACCATGGGCACGCAAGGCTGCACCCCTTCAGGAAAAGGATCGTTCGGATCCCGTCACCATCATGGGTTGAAAAGTGCTGAATATTAAAGTGCATGGATACCTCACTCGTACTCTCTCGAATATGCATTTCACATTGCAGTAATGCTCTGTAGTTAGTAGTTAGCAGTTAGCCGTTAGCATTTTCAGATTTGGGTCGATATTGTGATTTTGTCTTTCGTTATTCGAAACAGTATAACTTTCGAATAAAATTTAATTTGATTGCGATCAAATTTTACTCGGCTTGGTAGCGTTATAGTGTGCCCAACGAAACACATTGAGGATGACACCATGATTGAGTATTACTTGGACACTGCGGATCTAGCTGAAATTAAACGCTTTAGCCACTGCCTACCTCTGCGGGGCATTACGACAAACCCGTCGATTCTTGCGAAAGAGGGAAAAGGACTGAATGAAGTATTGGCAGGAGCGGCAGAAATCCTAGGGCCTAACGCAAGGTTTCATACCCAAGTGGTCAGTACCACGGTTGAAGAAATGGTGGCCGAAGCAAAGGCATTAGATGCAATGCCGTATGATGTTGTGGTGAAAGTGCCTGCGACTGAAGTTGGTTTGGCGGCGATTCGTAAGATGAAACAAGAAGGTATCCAAGTTCTAGCTACTGCAATTTACAGTGCTTACCAAGGCTTCCTTGCTGCGATGGCTGGCGCTGACTATCTTGCCCCGTATGTGAATCGTATCGATGGTATGGGGACGGATGGTATTGCTATTGTGGCTGACTTACAGCAACTGCTTGATGCCAACCAGTGCCAGAGCAAGATTCTAGCCGCAAGCTTCAAAAATACCCGCCAGGTAACAGAAGTGATGAAACTGGGTATAGGAGCTATTACCGTCCCGACAGATGTTATGGGGCAAATGCTGGCAAACCCAGCAGTACAGCCTGCGGTCAATCAATTCTCTACCGACTGGCAAGGGCAGTTTGGCAGTAAACTTTCATATGAAAGCTAATTTGTGAACAGGGCATGATGGCCCTGTTATTTTTTCTACGCCTACAAAATGAAACCCCGCTCACAGATGTTTAATTGCATCACCGAGATTTTAATATGTTTTGATACACTCCGATTTTGCAAAATCAAAGGAGTGATCATGGAATCTTCTTACCACACATCTTCATCTATCCATTCCGACTCCTTAAATTTGGCACTAATGTCGAGTACTGAATTAGCCCTGCTTGGCCTTGCACCGCCATTGCCAAAATCTGATTGGCAGCTTGTGATTAAACCTTTGTCTGAGCTGACAAATGAGGTTGAATCTCTTGATGAGGATTACCATCAGGTTCAGGCGGTGATTGCAGATAATCAGATGGCAACTGCCCATAGTCGCCAATCTGATCAGGCAAGTGATATTGCACTGGAAGTGTACGTCAATGGTGAGGTAGCTGCAGTGGCGACATTTAGTCGTTACCTCGAAGATCCCCACAATCCGCGCAAGTCGTCAGAACTGTTTTATGAAGTCACGCTTCATACCATTTATGTAAAAGAAGCATTTCGTCAGCAAGGGCTTGCTGCCTGCTTGTGCGAGTTGATTATCAATATTGCCCGAACCGATTGTGATGGATTATTCCGCAAATTGGCTCAGCGATCTATTCAGCTAAAGCTTTGGTTTTCTGCACTGGCGATTACCCAAGGTGGAGAGGCGATTTGTGATCTGCTCAGTGAGGCCTTTGTTGAAATGGCCGATGATGTGATTGATGACTTGATTGAAGAAGGGGTACCAGTCCGCTATCAAGAACCGATGATATTTGTCGATTGCCTAGCTTGAATAAGTTCTGGAAAAAACAGTAGGAAGAAGCTCCCCTAAGCAAAATACTCGTTAGGGGAGAATTGGGTCTAGCTAGTGGTATGACGACTTAGTCGACGCTTGGCGTTGGCACGCGAGACTAAGTTGTCAAACAATGGGGCAAACAGGTTGGCAAACAAGATTGCCAGCATGATGCCTTCAGGGTAGGCCGGATTGACAACACGAATAAATACCGTCATTACCCCAATTAAGAGCCCGTAGGCCCATTTACCCTTGTTAGTAAATGCGGCGGAAACAGGGTCTGTCGCCATAAACAACATACCGAAAGCAAAGCCGCCCAAAACGAGGTGCCACCAGAACGGCATGGCGAACATCGGGTTAGTGTCAGAGCCAATCAGGTTGAGCAGCGTTGAGGTGATTATCATCCCTACCATGACGCCGGTGACAATTCGCCACGAGGCAATACCCATTAGCATGATCATCAACCCACCAAGCAACAAGAACAACGTTGAAACTTCACCGATTGAACCGGGAATATTACCGACGAAGGCATCCATCCAAGTGATTGCTTCGCCTGTGGCATTATGCACCATGGCGGTCGAGCCATTTTCAGCCCATTGGCTTAGTGCGGTCGCCCCGGTGTAACCATCAGCTGCGGTCCAGACCATACCGCCAGAGATCTCAGCCGGGTAGGCAAAATACAAAAATGCCCGGCCGGCTAGGGCAGGGTTGAGGAAGTTACGTCCGGTACCACCAAACACTTCTTTTGCTACCACTATCCCGAAGGTGATCCCCAGTGCCGCTTGCCACAATGGAAGGGTAGGCGGCAGAATCAAGGCAAATAGAATGGATGAAACAAAGAACCCTTCATTGATTTCATGCTTGCGGATAATGGCGAACAGCACTTCCCAAAAACCGCCAACAATGAACACGGTTATGTAGATGGGTAGAAAGTAAAAAGTACCGAGCAGCATGTTGCTTGCCCAACTGGCGGACTCGGATAAACTCCCCCCTAGAGCGAGAGTCGCTGAATATTGCCAGTTTTCACTGACTAGTTGCTGTATCTCTTCCGGTGAATACAGACTGTTTAGTGCAATAACAGTCTGGTTACCGACATTGTATAATCCCCAAAACATGGCCGGAAATACAGCTAGCCACACCATTATCATGATCCGTTTGAGATCGATGCTGTCTCTAACATGAGTTAGTTTGTTGGTAACTTGTCCTGGAGTGTAAAGCAGTGTCGCAAATGCTTCGTAAAGTGGAAACCACTTCTGGTACTTGCCTCCTGGCTCAAAGGCGTGTTCAAACTTTTCTAGTGTCGACTTTAGACTCATTGTTTAGCCCTCACGAAAATCTGGCAGGGGATTGCCAGCAGATTTATTGCTACTGCTACGGGCTGAGTGGGAAATTCGATTAGCAATGTTTTAACTATAACGCACCTTATGTACTCATCAAGCTAGTCGAAAAATCTAGTTTGGTGTCTCTTCGCCATATCTTTGCAAGATGAACCATACTGATAAGCAACGCGTACAAAGCACAGTACGGAAAGTATTGTTTTTATCCCAATACTTACCCAAGAAAAGGCGCGTCAGATTAGGTATTAAGGAGAAACCATGAATGAACTCGCGGTCGATCTTGCCAGGTTTCAGTTTGCCTTCACTGTTTCATTTCACATTATTTTTCCGGCTTTCACCATCGGACTCGCAAGTTATTTAGTCGTTCTGGAAGGCCTGTATCTCAAGACCGGCAAGCACAAATACATTGAGCTCTATCAGTACTGGATAAAAATATTTGCCATCAGTTTTGGTATGGGAGTTGTAAGTGGCATTGTCATGAGCTACCAGTTCGGGACTAACTGGAGTGTCTTTTCCGATAAAACTGGTCCGGTACTGGGGCCGCTAATGGGCTACGAAGTATTCACAGCCTTTTTCCTCGAAGCGGGTTTCTTGGGGGTCATGCTATTTGGTATGAACAGGGTTGGGAAAAAGCTCCATTTCATGTCCACCGTTATCGTTGCCATCGGTACCCTGATGTCAGCATTTTGGATACTGTCGGTGAACAGTTGGATGCAGACCCCCGCTGGCTATTCCATCAACGAACTCGGGCAGTTCATCCCTGAGGATTGGTGGGCCGTAGTTTTTAATCCTTCCTTCCCATATCGACTGGTCCATATGGTGTTAGCCGCGTTTCTGACTACTGCATTCGTAGTCGGTGGGGTGGGTGCTTATCACTTGCTTAAATCTCAGAACAACCATCTTGCTCGAACTATGTTCTCTATGGCGCTGTGGATGGCCGCAATTGTTACACCGATTCAAATCGTGGTGGGTGATATGCATGGCCTTAATACCCTAGAGCATCAACCTGCCAAAGTGGCCGCAATGGAAGGGCATTATGAAACTCAGCAAGGCGCACCATTGATTCTGTTCGGGTTGCCAAATGAGGAAACCAAAGAAGTCGATTATAAATTTGCTATTCCGCATTTAGGCAGCTTGATTTTGACCCATGAATGGAACGGTGAAGTCAAAGGGCTGGATGCCTTTCCTGAAGAAGACCACCCGCCAGTTTCCATTGTGTTCTGGAGTTTCAGGATCATGGTGGGGATTGGTTTCTTGATGCTGGCAATCGGTGTCTACAGCTTGTGGTTGCGCAAGAAAGGTGAGCTCTACCACCACACTATGTTCCACCGCTGCTGTATAGCAATGGCACCGGCGGGCTTTGTCGCCATTTTGTGTGGCTGGATCACTACAGAGGTAGGTCGTCAACCGTTCACTGTCTATGGTTTGCTGAGAACGTCAGAATCGATTTCTCCGGTGGATGCTGCAGCGGTAAGTGTGTCGCTGGCTGCATTTGTGCTGGTCTATTTCACTGTGTTTGGTGCTGGTTTCTTCTACTTGCTTCGCTTAATGCGCAAGCCGCCGACAAAATACGTTATGCCACCGACATCGAGCGTGCCGAATGTCGGTGATGAGGACAAAGAAAAACAATCATTGGCTTCTTCAAACAAATTGACTATGTGAGGCATAAGCTATGGATTACGCATTGATTTGGTACATCTTGATAGCGGTAGCCGTTTTCGCCTACGTCATTCTCGATGGTTTCGACCTTGGGATTGGTATCCTGTTTATTTCTGCTAATTCCACTAAAGAGCGGGATCTGATGATGAACAGTATCGCACCGGTATGGGATGGTAACGAAACCTGGCTTGTACTTGGCGGTGGTGGATTGTTTGCTGTCTTTCCTTTGGCGTACGCCGTCGCGATGCCAGCATTGTATGCCCCGATCATCATGATGTTGCTGGGGCTGATATTCCGTGGTGTCGCTTTTGAGTACCGCTTTAGGACCAAACGAGGGCAATTTCTATGGGACAGCTCGTTTTTCCTCGGCTCGTTAATGGCCACTTTCACTCAGGGAATGATCCTCGGAACCTTGCTTCAGGGGGTTAGTGTTACCGATAGGGCATACAGCGGTGGTTGGTTTGATTGGTTTACGCCGTTCAGTGTGTACTGTGGATTTGTGACTGTTTCAGCTTATACCTTGCTCGGGGCGTGCTGGCTGCTGATCAAAATGCCACATGGTATGCACCAGCGATTCTATGTGATTGCCAAGCGTTGTGCCCTCATCATGGTGGTGATGGTGGGTATCCTTAGCCTCTGGTTGCCATTGGGCAATGAAACCATTGCTGATCGTTGGTTCTCTTTCCCACAAGCACTGCTGTTCTTATTGATACCCGGTTGCTCGGCTTACCTTGTCTATTTACTATTTAAAGATTTGATGGAGCATAAGCCAGTGCAAGCCTATCTGGTGGTCTTGGGGTTATTTTTCCTGGCTTTCTTGGGCTTCGGGGTCAGTACTTACCCTTACATTGTGCCACATGCGATCACTTATGCTGATGCGGCTGCGCCGGATACTAGCCTGAAATTCTTACTCAGTGGTGCGGTGTTCTTACTACCGCTGATCATTGGCTATACGGCTTACTCCTACTGGGTATTCAGAGGCAAGCTCAAGGAAGATGAGGGGTATCACTAATGATTAATCCTTGTTTCAAGAGGTGGTTATGGTTTTTTGCTCTCTACCTTGGCGGCATTTTGGCAATTAGCCTGCTTGCAGTGGTGATTAAGTGGGCATTAGGCTGAAGCCATAACAAAGCCGCCATAATTTGGCGGCTGTACTTATTTAAGCGATTGAAACTTTAACTGCCTTTACTGAGTTCACCGGTAGCAGAGGTGTTAGCTGGCGTTGACTTCGAGGAAAAGACCTTCCCTAGCTGCTTTTCTACCACCTCTTCTGGAGCAATCAATTGGGTAGAGGATACCTTTTGCTTGTTCTCTTCATCCGGCTCAGACTCTCGCTGATCTATTCGCTGTTTGTGATCACGTCCGAGCATCAGCAAACATGGGGTCAGGATCAGGGTAAGTAAAGTGGCAAACGCTAGACCGCCAGCAACCGCTGTTGCGAGTTGTGACCACCATTGGGTGCTTGGCGCGCCGAACTCAACCAAACGGTTGATCAGGTCGATATTCATCTCAAGTACCATAGGCAGCAAACCTAGAATCGTGGTGATTGTAGTGAGCAGCACAGGACGCAAACGTTGCGCTCCGGTATGCATGATGGCTGCCACCTTATCTAGCCCGCTATGGCGAAGTTGGTTATAGGTATCAATCAATACGATATTGTTGTTAACCACAATACCTGCTAGTGAAATCACCCCGATCCCGGACATAATAATGCCAAACGGCCGCTGGAATATCAGCAGCCCCAAGAATACACCAACAGTCGAGAACAGTACCGCACTTAATATAAGTAGCGCTTGATAGAAACTGTTGAACTGGGTGATCAAAATCAGTCCCATTACCGCAAGGGCAACCAAGAATGCATTTTGCAAGAAGGCAGAAGATTTCTCCTGATCTTCATTTTGCCCGCGTACCGTCACCAGAGTCCCCTTGGCGAGAGGCATCTCCGTAATTGCTGCATTAATGACTGGCAGTTGCAGACTGAGGTTATAACCGGTCGCCATATCGGCCATGACTTCGATAACTCGTTTGCCATCGAGGCGGTTGATAGTGCCTTGCTTAGGCGATGGAGTAATACTGGCAAAGTTGGTGATAGGTACCATGCCATAGAGGGTTTTCACCCTGAGCTCATCAAAGCGACCGATATCCCTTTTGTCTTCTGGGTAGCGAACGAGGATATCTACTTCTTCGTCGGTATCATCGGGCAGGAACTCACCAATCTTCAGGCCGTTGGTCACGAACTGTACCGTATTGCCGACCAGGGTGGCATCACCGCCAAAACGGGCTGCATCATCACGGTTGATGTTGATTTCCCAATCGATACCTTCTTTATCGGCGGTATCTGAGATATTGGTGAAAGCTTGATGGGACTCTAACCAGTATCGGACTTGCCGAACGGCATCATTCATGTCTTCGGTGTTGTTACCGGACACCTCAATAACTAAATCATGCTCACTTGGCGGTCCCGCTTGCGGAAACTTGAATTCAAGCTCAATCCCGGCAATATCAGCGGTTTTCTCGCGCATCTCTGCAATGATGTCTTTAATTGGTCGACGCTCTTGCCAATCCAGAGGGTTCAACTGGATCTGGCCGATTTCATCACTGCCCCCAGTGCGGGTATAGACACTTTTAATCCCTGCCGTGCCCATGATGCGTTGCTCTATCTGGCGCATTAACGCATCTTTCTCAAAAATCGATAAGTCGCCATGAGAGCGTGCTTTAATCGTAAAGTGAGGCGGGTCTACCTCAGGGAAGAACACCACGCCAAGGCCCGCCTTACTGTATGCAAAGCCGACGGCAATAGCGAAGACAAAAGCGGCAATTAGGATCTTAATCGGGTGCTTGATAGCCACGGCCAAGCTGGATAGATAGAGTTTGGTGATCCCTTTGGCTTGATTGAAATCGCCTTTTTCCATCGCGATTTTACGTTCTTGCTCCCGCTTGGTGGTGTACTGCGGTTTACCTAGTACGCTACCCAATACAGGGACAAACAACAGTGCCATCAATAGCGAGGCGGATAATGTTGCGATCAGAGTTAAAGGCAGATAGCGCATGAACTCGCCGGTGGTATCTGGCCAGAACAGCAATGGGGCAAAAGCTGCGAGGGTGGTTGCCGTCGAAGCCGTGATCGGCCATGCCATTCGCTTGGCGGCTTCTCGATAAGCTTGTTTGCGGCCTGTCCCTTCCTGCATTTTCCGATCGGCATACTCGGTTACAACTATTGCGCCATCTACCAGCATACCGACGGCCATAATCAGCGCGAAAAGCACGATCATATTGACCGTGACTCCACTCACCGCCAACATCAAAAGACCTGTCAGGAAAGCGCCGGGAATCGAGACGCCAACCAAGAAAGCGGTACGGGTTCCCAGTATCGCCAAGATGACAATCACTACCAGGATAATGGCCGACAAGATGTTGTTCTGAAGGTCATTGAGCATGGTCTCGACTTCGTCGGATTGATCAAGGGTGTACTCAACCAATAAGTTATCGGGCCATTCTGCTCGTTTTTGTGCTTCTTCGATGACGGCTTTGACGATATTGACTGTTTCGATAATGTTTTCGCCAGCACGTTTTTTGACATCCAGAACTACAGCAGTATCGCCATTGAGACGAGCGAAGCTGTCAGGATCTCGGTATGCACGGCGTATAGTTGCTACATCGCCGAAGGTGACGACTTTATTTCCGTCCACTTTAATTGGCAGTTCAAGGATGTCTTTCAAGGAGTCGAATACAGAAGGCACCTTGACCGAAAATCGTCCGTAACCAGTATCGACAAAACCTGCGGCGACGACGCGGTTATTACGGGCAACGAGGTTAAATACGTCTTCTTGGTCGAGGCCATAGCTTTCCATCAACAATGGTTCGACAAGCACTTCGACGACATCTTCACGGTCACCGGCGATATCTACCTCAAGGACTTGCTTGAAGCTCTCCAGTTTATCCTGTAGTTCACGCGCTATTTGAATCGTGGTTCGCTCGGGGACAGTGCCATAAAGAACCAGCGACAGTACCGGTTCAAAACTGGCTAGGGTAACCTCATGAACGGTCGGCTCATCGGCATCTTCGGGAAGTTTGGGCTTGGCCAGATCTACTGCTTCACGTACATCGGTAAGTGCGGTGTTGATATCGGAGCCAACAATGAACTCAAGTGTTACCGAGGCATGACCTTCCGACGCCACGGCACTCATCTCTTTGACGCCTTCAATGGAGCGCAGTTCTTTTTCCAAAGGCCTAACAAGTAAGCGCTCGGCATCTATCGGACTAATCCCTTGGTGGCTTACCGAAACGTAAATAACAGGAATAGTAATATCCGGGCTAGATTCCTTGGGGATGACCCGGTAGGTAATGATACCTGCTAGCAAGATCAGAACCAGCAAGGTGAGCATGGTACGAGAGCGGTTTATCGCCGCGTCTATGATGGCAAACATTACTCACTCCCACTTTCTTGAGCTGAACTCGGGCGCACAGGAATCACGGTATCACCATCTCTAACAAATCCTTGGCCTGTGGTAATGACATCGACAGTTTTATCGGTTCCACCAAGCCAAACACCATCAGGCTCAACCTTGACGATAGAGATGGGCACGAAGTGGACTTTATCGCCTTCAGCCAAGGTTTTTATCCCCAAGTTGCCTGCTTCATCAAGCGCCAGCATGGAAGGGGTAATTTTTATCGCCAGTTCAGTCGCCAAGATCAACTCTAGGTTGGCGCTAGTACCCGCTGTGAGAGTCATTTCAGGATTACTGATTTCCACCTCAATCGGGTAGGTGTTAGTCGATCCGTCGGCGACAGCTCCACGAAAACTCAGCTGGCCGGAAGTGGTAAATCCTGTTATCAAGCTGACTTCAGCCGGCTGGCGCTTGTAAATTTTGTCGATATGTCGCTCGCTGACATCTGCACTTATTACAAGAGGGTCTAAGTCGACAATGGAAATGACTGGGTCACCCACACCAAGGTAATCCCCTTTTTCAATATAGAGGAGCTCGATGATTCCGTCGAAAGGTGCGTAGATTTCGGTGTTTCCCAGGGCAAGTTCTAAGCTTTTGACCAGAGCTTTGGCTTCGATTAGGTTAGCCTCGGCTTGGCTGAAGGCAACCTCACCTTGTAGTCCTCTATTTTTCAATGATTTAGATGCATTGAATTCCTGATTTCTTACTTTAAGCAAAGCGTTTGCACGAGCAAGTTGTAGTTCGCGATCTGCTTTATCGAGCTGAATCAAGGCTTGGCCGGCCTTGACATGCTGTCCTTTACGGACCAATAAGCTGTCTACTTTACCGGCAACTTCAGCGCCGAGAGTGGCTTTGCGATTGGGGGCAGTACGACCATATAAGGAAAGCGTACGAGTAACAGGTTGGACGGTGAACTGCTCAATGACCACTTTAGCCAGAGGGGGAGCGGTAGAGTTATCAGGACCTTGTGCCGCTGGAACCTGTGTGTCAGATGGGGTCTTTTGCTGGCCACTAAATAACCAAAGACCGATACCGAGCAAAATAAATGCGGAGAGTATCCAAGGTTTACGTCGAAATTGTTCCTTGATTGAAATCATCTGTTACTGTCCCTAGTAAGCAAAATATCAGTATGTGTTGTTAATAACGAGTTATCAAAAATGCTTTAACAACAGCTAATTGCATACTAACAATAATCAGCTTGAATGTTAATTTGAAGAATTTGACGTGTCTCGCTTAATACAAATGGAACATTGGTCGCTTATAGATTAAGTGATTTATCAATAGCTAGTGCCACTATGAAGGAACAAATCACGATATCGGTTTCCTCGATACACGGATCTAAACACTTTCAGCTGAGCAATAAGGCTCAGCGTAACTTACGCTGGATGGCAATTTCCGCAGTGACGGTAACGCTAACCGCGGTAGGTTGGATGGTGTACCTGAAATCAGAAGCCGATGACGCGAAATATAAACAAATGGAGTTGGAAGCCCAGTCATCAACATTGACTGAGGAACTTGAACAGCTGAAATCGCTGAAATTCGACCTAGAAGCCGATCTGGATGCTCGTGAAAATAGGTTGAGCGGTGTTTCGGACCGACTGCATGAGCTCGAAGCCCTGTTGGGCGTCGATGTGACCGGGGAAGTCGATGCTATCGAGCAACGTTTGGATGTTGCTGCGATTAACTCTGCCGTTCGTACCGCAATTTTAGAGAGTTTGCCCAATGGTGCGCCCGTTCTGAATGCCAGGCAGTCTTCCCAATTTGGTTATCGCGTACACCCGGTGACAGGTAAGAGGCGCTTACACCGTGGGTTGGATTTTGCGGTTAATACCGGTACGCCTGTTTATGCACCAGCAGATGGTGTAGTGGAAACTGTTCGGCCGAGTAAAGAGGGCTCCGGTAACTTCCTGCGATTGCAGCATACCTTTGGCTTTTCTTCTTCTTATTCCCATTTAAACAAATTTGCCGTTAAGGCTGGTGACTTTGTCAACAAAGGCGATCTCATTGCCTATTCCGGTAACTCTGGTTTGTCATCCGGGCCTCATCTGCATTATGAAGTGCGATTTGTTGGGCGGGCGTTGAATCCTCGGCCTTTCGTGGATTGGAGTTTGGACAATTTTGAGCATATTTTTGAAAAAGAGAGAAATATTCAATGGGCATTTTTAATAAACAAAGTGGAGCAGCAAGTCAGCAAACAACTACAACTGTCATCGCAGCGGGATGTGACATCCAAGGCGAACTCAAGCTAAGTTGTGACATGCAAGTCGATGGCCACATCGACGGGACATTGAAGTTAGAAAAAGGATTGGTTGTCAGTCTAAGCGGCAGAATCAAAGGTGAAATCTGGGCGGATAAAATCATCGTTAACGGTCAAATAGAAGGGGTATGCCGAGCCAATGCCATCGAGATTTTAGATAAAGGCGTGGTCTCGGGCAGTATTTACTGTGATAACCTGAGTATTGACCGGGGCGGTAAATTCTTCGGCACGACGTTCCCGGCTGAAACGCAGCATGTTGTTGAGTTTACGCCAAAAGGAAAGACTGAAGAAAAGACGGCTAAGGGCACCAATGAGAAAAAAGGTGACGAACAAAAGCTGAAAAAGGCGCAATAACAAGGCTAAATACCGGCGCTTCACTGTCTATAATTATATTTTAATTAAGCCGCGTATTTTCAAATCGTTAAATCATTTCTCTATCAGACTGATGATTGAATTGCGTCGCTTGGTTAGGCCAATCCTTCAGACTTTGAGGCGCAATGATTTCCATCAAGCAACTTAGCTATGCACTCGCCGTAGAAAAAACCTTACATTTCAAGAAAGCTGCCGATTTCTGTTGTGTTAGCCAATCGGCGCTGAGTGCTGCGCTCAGCGAGTTGGAAAAGCAACTCGGACTACAGGTTTTCGAGCGTAACAATAAACAGGTTCTGGTGACACCTATTGGCCGGGAAGTGCTTAAGCGGGCAAAAGATATTCTATTGCAGATAGAGGACTTGGAGCATCTGGCCGGCAGTAAGAGCGAACCGCTGAGTTTTCCTATGAGCGTTGGAGTTATACCAACGATTGCGCCCTATTTGCTGCCACTGATCTTTCCTGCTCTCAACGTTCGTTGTCCTATGGCACAAATAAATGTCGTGGAAGAGCAGTCACAACAGCTGGTCGATATGGTCAGGAACGGTGAAATAGATACAGCTATATTGGCACTGCCATATCCCTGTGAAGGATTATTGAGCTTGGAGTTTTGGCAGGAGGATTTCTACTGGGTCACCCTGAAAGGTTCTATGCACTCACACCAAACAGAGATCACCAGTGATGAAGTGACTCAAACTCGTTTGATGTTGCTAAAAGAAGGGCACTGCCTTAAAGATCATGCGCTGGATGTGTGTAAATTGACAGAGCAGCGGGCTAACCATGGCTTTGGCGCGACGAGTTTGAATACATTGATCCAGATGGTGCAGGGCGACTTGGGAACGACCTTGATCCCCGCGATGGCCAAAGAACAGTTAATTGCGGCTAACGATCAGCTATCCGTCATTCACCTCAATGAACCTGGTCCACATAGGCGCATTGCGTTCGTTTTTCGCCCTAACTATACCTGTATGTCGAGCATCGAAGTCTTGGCAGATATTTGTAAATCTGCCTTATTAGCTCATTGATTTCAAAGGGTATAAATTACCCCTGATAGGTTTTCTCCAAATAAGCCACAATATCCGCTGACTCGAACATCGCTTGATTAGTGTTAGGATCCATCAGGAACGGCACCTGCACATTACCGTATTGCTTGAAGAAGGCCTCTCGCTTGGTATCGGGCAATGGCTGATAAGGCTTCAGGCTCCAGCGCATAGTTGCTGGTCCCATGTCTGATACTTGTTGTTTGCCCAGGTTAATCAAAATGTACGTTATTTCCATCTCACACAGCTTTTCACGCACCATCCTAGCAAAAGGGCTGGACTCAAAGCTGTATAAAATCAAAGGCAGCTCTGGCTGATGGGAAGGTTGGGCTTGAGTTCCTGAATTAAAGCGAACCTTAGATGCCAGTGTTGAACTTACTTTATTGGTGACTTTACCAAGCAAGGAAGTCGAGGCTTTGACAGGCCCGTAATGTTGGTTAAGGTGTTTGAGAATAGATTTCGCGCCCTGCATGGCTTTGGATTGGTTATTATCGACAAAGACAGGTGGCTGGATGTCATTTCCTTTACCAGACTTGGTCTTCAGCGCTTCGAGGTTCTTGCCGCCTCTGGGACAGGGCACAATCAGAATATCTAAATTCAACTCGGTCAGCGCTTCACGGACCTGCCGGCATTCAGCATTATTCTCTTGGTCAAACAGCACGAGTGTTTGATTTGGCTGCTTGGTTGTTTTATCCGCCACGGTGCCATGCCAGCAGCGATAGGTTGAAGCAAGCAGGGAGGTGGTAATGTTTAGGAGCTGATTCATTGTTAACCTAATTCCTTTTGGTAAGAACAACGCATTGAATGATAAATTGCTGGTGGGTATATCTATTCTAGTCGATAAAAGACAAATCATTCAGTGATTTACATTGCATGATTCACATCATCCAGCGCTTTGTGGTATGTGGCTTAGTCAGGAAGGAGAGCTTAAAAAGCAAAAAAGCCTGTTCCGAAGAACAGGCTTTCATAAGTGGTGGGCGATACCGGGCTCGAACCAGTGACCCCCTCCTTGTAAGGGAGGTGCTCTCCCAACTGAGCTAATCGCCCGAATAAACGCTTGGGAGCCTCAAAGAGGTAATGCGTTTATTGGAATTTGGTGGGTCCGGGCGAACTCGAATCGCCGACCCCTACCATGTCAAGGTAGTACTCTAACCAACTGAGCTACGGACCCAAATTTTGTGCTTCTTAGTGGTTAAGTAAGAAGTTGGTACGACCGAGTGGACTCGAACCACCGACCCCCACCATGTCAAGGTGGTGCTCTAACCAGCTGAGCTACGGTCGTACTGT
>NZ_JAWJZI010000002.1:309761-828442 GCF_033022775.1 Photobacterium rosenbergii
TACGACCGAGTGGACTCGAACCACCGACCCCCACCATGTCAAGGTGGTGCTCTAACCAGCTGAGCTACGGTCGTACTGTCATTATCATGTTTAGTGATAATGGTGCGTCTGAGTGGACTCGAACCACCGACCCCTACCATGTCAAGGTAGTACTCTAACCAGCTGAGCTACAGACGCAAATTGTGTTCTAGTTTTAAGCTAGAAATTGGTACGACCGAGTGGACTCGAACCACCGACCCCCACCATGTCAAGGTGGTGCTCTAACCAGCTGAGCTACGGTCGTACTGCGTTCCCGTGGGAACGAGGAGCATATTAGCGAGTGATGATCCCTCGTGCAAGTGTTTGAGTTGGCTTTTTTTAGTTATGGTGACTGTTTGCTTATGCTTTGAGCGCGGCGGATTATTTCTCGCCGCCGAGGTGGGTAAAATTGTGATTTCAATCACTTTTATTCGTCGTTGTATTTACTGGCTTGGCATTTGCACACCAGATAAACCAATACCAGCAGTCATTTTTGATGACTGCTGGTATTAACTAAAGGTGAAAAAGCTATTGGGTTACTGTGCTCTAACTGACTTCTGCGCTTTCAGTTTGCTCAAGAGTTGCAAATAAATCGTTGAATGACTGGGTAAGCTTATGCGAAGGCAGTAAGTGGATCAGCGGCTGCTGGTGGTAGTGTGACTCCTTCATCTTGATAGAAAGCGGTAGATAAGGCTCAAGGATAGGTAAGCCAATATCTTTCAGATCTGCAATGATCTGCGCTGGGAACTTGGCCTGGGCGTTGAACATATTGACGATAACCCCTTCCACTTCGAGCTTGGGGTTATGATCATCACGGAGTTCAGCCACATTGTTGAGCAATGTCATCAACGCCTGCTGTGAGAAGCTGTCGCAATCAAACGGAATTAACAGTTTGTTGGCACCGATAAGTGCGGCTTTGCTGAAGAAATTTAAGTTGGGTGGGGTATCGATATAAATCCGATCATATTCCTTGTCTAATTCATCAAGGGCATCGCGTAACTTGTAGATTTTGTAGCGGCGTTCTAGCTCCGACTCGATTTTTTCAAGCTTCGGGCTGGAGGGAATAATATCGAGGTTTTCAAATGGTGTGGCCTGCGGGTAAGACTTGATTGGCGTAGACACCGAAAACCACCCGACAGTTTGGTTTAGCAGCTCAGCAATATTCTTGTTGTTGTCAGTGTTGATATCAAAGCCAAGGTAATGGCTGCTGTTACCTTGGACATCCAAGTCGATAAGAAGGGTTTTATAGCCTTTAGCGGCACTGATGGCGGCAAGGTTGGCTGTAATACTGGACTTACCGACCCCACCTTTTTGATTGAAAACAACACGACGCATAATGCTTGAACCTACCTTGGTAACTATGTGTAAATGTCTAGAAAGAATAGGCTACCATTAGCCTAATATGAGCTGCAATGCTTATTGTAATAACTCGTGGTCGGGTGGAAGAAGCCGTGAAATCCACAAGATCAGTTTGTGTTTCATGTTCGGGCCATCTTCTTTGTCTTCAGGGAGTGGGGTGATTTGCCTGAACTGAACCAATAAACGGTAAATGCACTCCACTTTGTCTTTTGATGAGACGGACTTGTCTAAATCATCAAACCCTTGTTTTTGGGCAAAAGCCATTCCCAGTTCGAGCGCTTTTTTCAGCAACTTTGCATCGTTCTTGTTTTTCTTCATGTTTGGCTCCGCCTAATGTTGTTAGTTTCATCTTAGAGCCTGTTGCCACGCATTTATAGCAACATGGCGCATTTCTTTGCGCTGAGTCTTTGAAATTGTTGGCAGTGCAGCAGTAACCGTTAGCGAGTTAGTGGATACCCACTTTGATATTGCAGCGTTTGAAGGTTCTTTGCCAAAAGCTGACGTGTTTTAGGGTCGCCTGCCTGAACTGGTCGTGTAGCTCTCCGCTTATGTACTTCTCGTAGTAAGGTGTAATGGCTTGGTTTTTGGCATGATCAGGGTTTAGCAGTTCGCTCAGAGCCGGGGAAATTTGCTGGTACTGGGAATCCAGTTCGGCAAGATATGGCTGCAGCTTGTTAACAAAGAATTTGTAGAAAACATTGCTTAGGTACTCGGCTTGTTGCTGATTTCGATTAGGACCGCAAATGAGCGCCGATTCACTCTTTTCTAGCATGTTGGTAATGCTATCCAACCATAAGGTGGAAAGTTGGATTGAAAAAATAAGCTGCCCGAAATAGTGGTGGGCATGTAGCTGCTCTTGGTGTTTGATAAGTCTATCGGCTTGTTTTTCTTCAATACTGGTTCCGGCCTGGATGTGCTGTTGGATATAGGCAAGGTGGTTAAATGCATTTAGGCTTTCATCGAAACCATAAAATAGACCTAGTTCAAAGGGTTGATGATGTATAGTCAACTGTTGCCGCCACTCTTTTTCAGTCGTGAACATATTCCACAGGTGATGGGCAAGTTGGGCTTGCTTTTGCTGTTTGAAACCAGCAAGCATAGGCAGTACTTCGGAATCATCCGGTAATGTTTCCTGGCAATGATTAAGGCCATTTAACAGAATGAGTTCGTATCGGAGTTGCCGTGTTTTGTCCTGCACCTTCCCAAGGATTGAGTTGCGCTCGGCAATTAGGTTAAACAGGCCGCACTTTCTCAGTTCATAAGCATCAAGCAAATCGATGCGGATATCTTCAACCGGAAGTAGGAGGTCTCTTGGCTCAGGGAAAGCTTCTAACTCATCGTCATTGATTGTCGCAGGAGAGGTATCAAGGACATTGGCTAGCCTATCGTTATAGGTATTGAAACTGCGTTTAGCGCTATTGGGCTCACACCCCGTAAGAGCCAGAAGGATAACAAGTGTATTTAATAAAATATGGGGCTTTGTATACATGCTTCAGAACTAGTCACTGGTAGTATGGTAAGTATACGCAGCAAAACAAAAAGGCGACCATTGGCCGCCTTTAATTATTGAACTTGCAAGGAAATCTAGCTTAGCGCAAAGACATCTGTAGTTGCGCGTCTTCGTCTTGCTTCTGTACCCAGAACAACCTAGAAGCCAACATAAGCGCTGCAGCAGTTAGGCCGATAATGTTTCCGATCCAGAAGCCATGTGGGCCCATTGGGTCTACTATCCAATCTGTCATGCCGAGTATATAGCCAATCGGCAGGCCGAGGATCCAGTAGGCAATAAAGGTACGGATGAAGATCGCCCGCATGTCCTTATAGCCTCTCAATGCACCGGCCGCCACTACCTGGATGGCATCGGTACACTGGTAGATGGCTGCCAAGAACAATAGCTGTCCTGCAATCATGATTACTTCACGGTTATTGGTGTACATCTCGGCAATTGGCTCGCGGAGTACAACAGTCATTACCGCAGTCATTGCAGCTGTCACAAAGGCCACAATCAAACCGCAACGGCTAGCAATTTTGGCTTCGTTGAAGTCCTGTCGACCAAGAAGGTGGCCAACTCGAATACTTAAGGCTGCACCTAAGCTCATCGGGATCATAAAGATCAGCGAAGAGAAGTTACTGGCGACCTGGTGGGCGGCCACTATGGTCGAGCCTAATGGTGAAATCAGCAATGCAATGGCGGCAAATAGTGAGACTTCAAAGAAGATTGAAGCGGCAACTGGAAAGCCAAGGCGGAACAGGCGGGTGACCGCTTTGATCTGCGGCTTCTGCCAGTGGTCGAAAATACCAACGCTACGCAGTTTTTTATTGTAGCGAATGTAAACCAGCATCGAGAAGAACATCAGCCAGTAGACAATCGCCGTCGCGACACCACAGCCGACTCCCCCCAGAGCGGGTGCACCAAACTTACCGTAAACAAAGATCCAGTTAAGTGGGATGTTACAGGCCAGGCCAATAAACCCGATCACCATAGCCGGCACAGTCATTGAAACGCCTTCAGTGAAGCTTTTCAGGGTTTGGAAGAACAGGAACCCTGGAACGGCAAACAATACCGCATACAGGTAGCCCGTGGTTTTCTCTGCCAAAGCCTCTTCGACATCCATCATGTCAATCAGGGCACCAGCGTTATAGAGTACCAAGATGATAGGCACAGAGATTAATGCGGCGAGCAGGAAACCGTGCTGGACTTCAAAAGGGATTTTATTGCGTTTGCCAGAGCCGTTAAGGGTAGCAACAATAGGTACAAGGGCGATAAGCAGACCAACACCAAACAGGATCGCAGGCAGCCAGATACTGGCAGCAACCGATACGGCTGCCATATCAGTGGCACTGACGCCACCGGCCATGACGGTATCGACAAATCCCATGGACGTTTGAGCAACAGAAGCAACCAGTACAGGGATAGCCAATTTTAGGAGGTGGCGTGTTTCACGCCGATAGTTGTGCACGAAAGCGCTCCTGATTGAAGAATAAATAACGCGGGAATTATAACGATTAGCTAAAGCGACACAATTGACTTTGAGCCAAAAGAGAGAAATTCATAATCTTTGCTAAGTATCATTTGGCTTGCTTTTTACCAAGCAAGTTTACTGTTAACATGCTGAAAGTTAGCTTATCCGCAGGAGTTGTTATGTTTACTGGAATTGTTCAGGGCACCGCAGAAGTTATTGCGATTGAGAAGAAAGAAGCGTTTCAAACCCATGTTGTTCGTTTGTCCGGCGAGATGCGGGAAGGGCTGGAAGTTGGTGCCTCTGTGGCGCATAACGGCTGCTGTTTAACAGTGACCAAGCTAGAAGGCGATAATGTCTCATTCGACTTAATGCAAGAAACCTTAGCAGTCACTAACCTTGGAGAGCTTAATGTTGGCGGTAAGGTGAACATTGAGCGTGCGGCCAAGTTTGGTGATGAAATAGGTGGCCATTCCATGTCGGGTCATATCAATGCTGTAACGCAGATTGTTGATATCGTAGTCTCGCCAAACAATACGACGATTTGGTTTGAAATTCCTAAGTCATACAATAAATATATATTACGGAAGGGATATATTGGCTTGGATGGTTGTTCTTTGACTATTGGTACGGTTGAAGAAGAGCGTTTTTGTGTTCACCTTATTCCAGAAACTCTGCAGAGAACATTATTTTGCGTCAAGGAAGTGGGCGCTAACGTCAATATTGAAATTGATCCGCAAACTCAAGCAATTGTCGATACCGTAGAAAGGGTATTGTCAGAAAAGGGCCTTGCATAAATCAATAAGGCTAATAACACTAATAGTAAAGTGCTTGAAATAATGAAAACCCCTACATAGCAGTAGGGGTTTTTGCTTATTGATATTAGTGATTAATTGTCACCAACATGAAAGATTAGAATATTTGCTCATCATCAGCATCCACAAACAAATTGATGGTTTTATGCTGCTCATCAACTTGCATATTTAGGTGGATAGCATGGCAACAAGCAGGACAGTCATCATAAAACTCTTGGCTACCTGCGCTGGCATCAAGGGTAATGGGGATGTTGTGGCCGCAATGTGGACATACCACTGTTTGCTCTGTGAAATTCTTCATAGTGTACTCCTTGCAAACTTATGACAAGAATTAGCATCCAAGTTGCAATAATTCTCAAGAACACGACTGGTTCAGTTCAATGATTTAACTTTAGCGTTAAGCGTTCGTTTTCGCCTCAAATTAACTATAAAGTTTGAAGTGATAGAAAAAACCGAAAAAGAAGTAAAAGTCAGGAGGTAGAACACGGAAAAAGGCTGGACGTATAAATTTTTGTTTATATATATAAAATAAAACTTAGGTCAGAATTGGAACATTTATTGTGTGAATGCATGGGAGTAAAGAAGGTGCAAAGAATATAATGGTTCTATGTGCACCTTTTAGAAATAGTAGGGTACTCAATAAATGCAATAAATTGCTTATTTACTTCGAGTAACGAGTTAAGTTTGCGATCGGCAATGGCGCAGCGGGGGGCATTGGCGTAAGCATTATTACACCAATGACGAACCGTTAAAATAGACTTATTTGAGCCCGAGTTTTTCCATCATTTGTTCAGCTTGGGTGATGTAGCTGCCGCCAAATAAGTTGCAGTGATTAAGAACATGATAGAGGTTGTAGAGATCTTTGCGTTCCTCGTAACCATCATCCAGTGGCCAGACAGACTGGTAACCTTCATAGAAACTAGGTGGGAAACCACCAAACAGTTCGGTCATGGCGATATCACACTCGCGATCGCCCCAGTAACTGGCAGGATCAAAAATGATCGGCCCGGTGACGGTAAGGGCCGTATTGCCATGCCAAAGATCACCATGAAGCAAAGATGGCTTAGGCTGGTGGTGGACCAGAAGGTCGATAACCTTACCAGTGATCGTGTCAATGTTGCCAAAGTCGATCCCTTTTTCTGAGCAGAGCTGCAATTGCCACGCAATACGCTGCTCGGCAAAGAAGCGGCACCACTTCCTACGCCACTGGTTGGGCTGCGGGGTTCGGCCTACATAGTTGTCGAGATCAAAGCCGTATTCGCCCTGTTCGCCCCAGGCATGCATTCGCGCTAACTGTTCACCAAGAGTATAAGCCGATTGGTTATCGATCACTTTGGTCGGCAGGTAATTGAGCACGATGAAAGCACGGTCTTTGGTTGTGCCAAGATGGATAAACTGAGGCACCTGAATGCAGTCAGTTTCGTTGAGCATTCTCAGGCTTTCGGCTTCAGTTTCGAACATCACAAGCCGTTCGCGGTCATTGAGTTTGACGAAGTAGCGCTCGTTTTCGTCGCCGATGCAGTAGCATTCATTAATGTCACCGCCTTCAAGCACTTCCTTTTCACTGATTTTGAACGGTCTATCCAATACCTCAGAAAGTTGGTGAGAAATTGCTTGCCACATAGCATCCTCCACGAAACATCAATATGCAGTTGGGCTCGTTGCCTCTCAACATAGTAGTCTATTTATTGAGCTAATAACTGGGTATTTATCAAGGTTTTAAAGTTTGGTTGTCAAATGAAGGGCTATGAACCTTTGATTAATTTTTCATTTAGCGTCAATTATCACTTCTTTGGCTCCATTTAGGCACCGCTTTGGCGGTGGGGAACGCAAACCGCCATATCACCTGCAATTTATTTATCCAGTGCTTCGCCGGTATACATAAGGTATTCAACGCAAAGAGAATAAAATGCATTTGCCTGTGGCGAAATGGTCCGGTCGGTGAGACGGAAAATCCCGATATCACGCTTCAATGGTGGATCAATCAATGGACGCCAGACCAACTTGGTTTCATTTGTAGGAAAAGCCAATTTAGGCAGGGTGGTAATACCTATTCCCAATTCTAAAACGGAAAATAAAGAGGTGATGTTCTCGACGGAATAGAGCGCTTTCTCACTGAGCACATGGGCAGGCGTTGATTCTAGTAAAGTACAGGTACCATTACGAATGAACGGTTGCTTGAGCAAGGTTTCCCAGCTTATCCCTTGTTCGTGCTGGGCGAGAGGGTTGTCTTGTAGGCAAACCACGCCAAGTGGATCTGACAATAAGGGAGTGAATGAGATAGCACTATCTTCAAGCTGTGAGCAGTTGCCTAAGGCTAAATCGACTTCTCCGGCTAATAACCTAGCTTCCACCCCTGCGGCGTTATCGTCTATTAAACTCACTTCTACTTTAGGGTAGCGCTCACAGAATGCTGCCAACACGCTCGGGATCAGTTTAGCGGCAACGGAAGGGACACACGCGATGCGAACTTTGCCTTGCTGACCCGAGGCAATGGCTTTTAGATCATTATCTAGATCATTGTAAATACTCAAGAACTGCGAAATTTTAGGGTATGAAACTTTGCCAAATGGGGTGAGTTGCGCCTTATGCCCGGTTTCGAACAACGCTTGGCCCAGCATCCTTTCTAATTCTTTTACAGAAGTAGACAGTGCAGCCTGTGAGCGGTTTGCCCGTTTCGCCGCAGCTCTAAAGCCACCTTCTTCGACCACCATCACAAAATGAATCATTTGCTGAAGCTTAATTCCCATTACAACCTCCTTGTTAGCCCTTTATCCATCATGCCTGATTCAAGGTGTTAAATAAAATTTATCAATTGTAAAAAAATAACCGTTAGATATATCAGTACTTTTAGTGCATGATTTAACCATCTCGAAACATGTTGATTACAAAAAATGGAGTTGAGCGTGAGCCTTCAAGATAAAAAGCAAGCTGTCAAAACCTCTCTCTTTGCATCGAAAGCCCCGCTTGAGTGGGCGATCACCCATAACGGAACGCTCTACACCGCGCAGATCCCTATTGATCAGAATGGCGTTGTGGTGGACGGCGGGATCGATGCCCAGACCCGCAAAACATTGGACAACCTAGTTCACACCTTGGAGTGTGCGGGTGAGTCAATGGATTCTGTATTGCAGGTACTGATTTATGTGACTGACAGAGAGTACCTTGCCACCGTCAACAAGGTTTATGCCGAGTACTTCAATGCCCCATACCCAAATCGTGCTGCCATGGTCGTAGCTGGTTTGGCACGAGAAGAAATGTTAGTTGAGCTAGTGGTTTACGCCGCGGTGAAGGAATAAGGAAATGGCAATGACAACGACAATTCAAGCAGAGCAATCCCTTTATATCGCAGGTGAGTGGCAGTCAGGCCAACGCACTGTAGCAAACATCAACCCATCAGACATCAGTGAAAACTTGGGTGATTTCGCCCAAGCCAGCCAAGCCCAGGTTCAACTCGCCATTGATGCGGCTAATGCGGCGCAACCAGAGTGGGAGAAAACCCCGATGGAACGCAAGCTGGCAGTGCTGCAGGCCATTGGTGACGAGCTAATTGCTCGTTGTGACGAACTGGGCCGCTTGTTATCCAGCGAGGAAGGAAAGCCGTTCGCAGAAGGTCGAGGTGAGATCTACCGCGCTGGTCAGTTCTTCCAGTATTACGCCGCTGAGGTGCTACGCCAGGTTGGTGATACTGCCGCTTCTGTTCGTCCGGGTGTCTCTGTGGAAGTGACTCGGGAAGCCGTGGGTACAGTAGCGATTATCTCGCCTTGGAACTTCCCGACAGCGACAGCAGCATGGAAGATTGCCCCAGCATTGGCTTTTGGTAACAGTGTGATTTGGAAGCCGGCCAATCTAACTCCAGCCAGCGCAGTGGCGCTAACTGAAATCATTGCCCGCCAAGGCTTGCCAGCTGGCACGTTCAACTTGGTACTGGGCAGCGGGGCGGAAGTCGGGGATACGCTGATTAACTCTACGCAGATCCAAGCGGTGAGCTTTACGGGCTCGGTAGACACTGGCCGTAAAGTGGCGGCTGCAACTGCGCCAAACTTTGTTCGCTGTCAGCTTGAAATGGGGAGCAAGAATGCTTTGATTGTTGCTGATGATGCCGATATCCAAATCGCTGTTGAAGCAACCATTGCCGGCTCGTTTTCCGGAGCAGGGCAGAAGTGTACTGCTTCATCCCGCTTGGTCGTGATGGACGGTATACACGATGCCTACGTTGAAGCGTTAATCAAGCGCATGAGTGAGCTGAAAGTAGGCCACGCATTAGAGGATGGCATTTTCATGGGGCCGGTGGTTGATGGCAAGCAGCTTGAAGCTAACTTCGGTTGGGTGGAGAAAGCCCGTCAAAGCGGCGCTGAGCTAGCCTTTGGCGGCGAGCGCTTGAACCTGAAACACGAAGGCTATTACATGTCACCAACCCTGTTCGTGAACACCCAAAATAGCTGGGAAGTGAACCAAGAAGAGGTCTTCGCCCCTATGGCCTGTGTCATCAAGGTGTCTGATTTGGATGAAGCCATTGCCACAGCCAACGATACCCGATTTGGTTTAACCGGCGGCATTATCACCCAGAGCCTGCGCACCAGCGCGCTGTTCAAAGAGCAGATCCAAACCGGTTGTGCCATGGTGAACCTGCCGACTGCGGGGACGGATTACCACGTACCATTTGGTGGCCGCAAAGAGTCGAGCTTTGGTCCTCGCGAGCAAGGCCAATACGCTAAAGAGTTCTACACCGTTGTGAAAACTGCCTACCAGCGTCCTTACTAAGGAGTGGCCTATGTACCAGCAGGAAATAGTGATTGACGGTTTGCAGTACTGCCATTGGGACCGAGAGTACTTCCAGACCTTGAAGGCCAGCGGTATCCACGCCGTGCACGCGACCTTGGTGTACCACGAGAATGCCCGTGAAACCTTGACCCGTTTTGCTGAGTGGAACCTGTTGTTCGAACGCAATGCTGATCTGATCATGCCGGTGCTTTCGATGGCAGATGTTGAGAGCGCGAAGGCGCAAGGTAAGGTCGGGATCATGTTCGGAGCGCAGAACTGCTCACCCATTGATGATGAAATTGGTTTGGTTGAGGTGATGCGTCGTCAGGGGCTGTTGATCATGCAGCTGACCTACAACAACCAAAGCCTGCTGGCGACAGGTTGCTACGAACAAAACGATAACGGTGTCACTCGCTTTGGTAAGCAGGTGATTGAGGAGATGAACCGTGTCGGCATGATTATCGATATGTCGCACAGTGCCGAGCGTTCAACCCTTGATGCAATTGATTTATCGGCACGCCCGATCTGCATTAGCCATGCCAATCCGACCTTTGCCCATGATGCGCTGCGGAATAAGTCGGACACCGTTATCAAGGCACTGACTGCCAGAGGTGGTTTGTTGGGCTTTAGCCTCTATCCGTTCCATTTGCCAAATGGCAGCCACTGTACCTTGGAAGACTTTTGCCAGATGGTTGCCCGCACCGCAGAAATGGTCGGCGTTGAGCATCTCGGTATCGGCAGTGACTTGTGCCTGAACCAACCACAATCAGTGCTTGAATGGATGCGAAACGGCCGTTGGTCGAAAGCGATGGATTACGGTGAAGGTTCAGCAAGCAATTCGGGCTGGCCTGATGCCTTGCCTTGGTTTAGCGGTAGCCGTGGGATGGAAAACATCTACAACGGATTGATCAAGACAGGTTTCAGTAAAGCCGAAGCCGGCCAAATCATTGGCGGTAACTGGTTCAACTTCCTGCAAAGCGGTATTGAGCCCGCCGAGCAGTAACACAAATACTTAAAAGGCCTGCCATTCCAATAACTCCAGCAGGCCACCTAATTATCTTTGCCCAGACAAATCCACTAACCGCTGGAGACAATTTATGTCTGACATTATGAACACGGCAAAGGCTGAAACCATTAATACTCAGCCTTCGCAGAAAAGCACACACCCTACAACAGAAACCCTAACAGAAAAGCTCGGTGTTAATAATCCGGTACTCTGGCTTAGTGGCGGCTTTATCGCTCTGTTTGTCACCTTGGCGTTATATGACAATGAGTTGCTGTCTTCTTTTGTAAATACAGGGTTTGCCTGGTCGGTTAAATATTTTGGTCCTTACTGGCAAATTCTGCTGCTACTTACCTTTTTGATTGGCCTCGCTTTGGCAGCAGGCAGAACAGGCCACGTTAAACTTGGCAACCTGGATGAGCCTGAAACCGATGCCTTCCGCTGGATTGCCGTCATGTTGTGTACGCTTTTAGCGGGTGGTGGCGTATTTTGGGCTGCGGCAGAGCCGATTGCGCACTATGTTAGCGCTCCGCCGCTGTACGGCGAGGCCGCGACACCTTGGCAGCAGGCGATTAACAGCCTCTCACAGTCATTTATGCACTGGGGCTTTCTGGCCTGGGCTATCACCGGATGTTTAACTTCTATTGTGCTGATGCACTTGCACTATGACAAAGGGCTACCGCTTAAACCCCGTACGTTGCTTTATCCTTTGCTTGGTGAACGAGCCCTCAAAGGAGCTATTGGCGCGACAATCGATGCCTGCTGCATTATTGCGGTGGCTGCAGGGACAATCGGCCCTATTGGCTTCCTCGGTTTGCAAATCAGCTATGCCCTAAATGCCTTGTTCGCCGTTCCTGATGGTTTTACCACTCAACTGATCATCATTTTGTTTGCCATTGCAATCTATACCATCTCGGCCTTGAGTGGTCTGAATCGCGGGATCCAGATCCTTAGCCGCTGGAATATTATCTTGGCGGTTGGCCTGATGCTGTACATCTTGCTGGTTGGCCCGACAAACTTTGTCATCAATGGTTATCTGCAAGGTGTTGGCACCATGTTGGATAATTTCATACCAATGTCTACTTACCGTGGCGATGAAGGCTGGCTAAGCTGGTGGACGGTGTTCTTCTGGGGCTGGTTCCTAGGTTATGGCCCTATGATGGCAATCTTCATTTCGCGTATCTCCCGTGGCCGTACAATTCGCCAGTTGGTCATGACTCACAGTGTGATGGCACCGCTCGTGACTTGCTTCTGGTTTACCATCGTTGGCGGTACCGGTGTGGCATTTGAAGTGGCCGACCCAGGCTCAGTGAGTAAGGCGTTTGAAGGATTCAATCTTCCGGGGGCACTACTGGCGATTACCCAGCAGCTACCGTTCCCGCTAATTGTATCGATTCTGTTCTTGATCCTGACCACGATTTTCATTGTGACCACGGGTGACTCGATGACTTACACCATCAGTGTGGTGATCAGTGGTGAAACCGAGCCGAATGCTTTCATCCGAACCTTCTGGGGCGTGATGATGGGTTTGACGGCACTTATATTGATTTCGCTTGGCTCCGGCGGGGTATCGGCACTGCAGTCATTCATTGTGATAACCGCTGTACCGGTATCGCTCATTCTGCTGCCGTCGCTATGGGATGCCCCCAAAATTGCGATGAAGATGGCTAAAGAGCAAGGGGTTTAAGTCTACAGATTCAAATGGATTCACACGTACTCTACAACATCATTCCCGGGCGGTAGTTGGACGCCTTAAACCAGAAACATAATTATAAAATTGGTGGTGAGCAATATGGATGCACATCGTTCCCTGAAATCTGATAACACCTTACGCCAGCCAGAAGTGGTTATGGCACCGGAAAGACTAGGTGCAATGCACCAAAACCGAATCAGCTTTGTCCGTTACTTTATTCGCCAGATGGCGCAGAAGAAATGGCAGGTGAGTCAATATGATTGGCAATTATCACCTGAAGGTTATGGTCATGCGATTTATCGCCTAGAAACCCAGCAAAACCACTATCACCTTGTGGTGTTCTGCGACGAAATCAGTGATGAAGAGCGTAATGACCGTGTCATTGCCGAAAAATGGGATGTCACTTTTGCCCTTATTCAAGGAGAGGTTGACTCATCGTTACTCGAAAGGTTACGTGCCAATGTACCGATACAGGAAGCTGGCCGTAATCCTAACAGTGCCTTGGTGTTAGCCCGTGCCAATAAAAGTGTGAGGGTATTTGAACACTTAGTGTCTAGCCTTGCCCAAGGTGAGCAGCCCGATCCACAACAGTTGGCGAATGTCGGTTATATCCTGCGAACGACTGCGGTATACGGCAACGGAAAGTTCGGTATTGCAGATTTCAAATTGCTGGAAGATAACCCAGACTTCCACCAGTCTTTCAGTGCCCAGATGTGTGCCGTGTATTTGCTGCGTGAGTTTAGTCTTGATTGGATTCATTATCTCGCGAAGCAGCAAGGAGGTGAAAAAGCCACAACCTTGCACCGTTCACTGCAACGCTACCTTGGCGTGGGTAATGCCACCGGTTTGGGAATGGCCCCCTATTTGATCAACCACCCTTGTATTGTTGATCAGTGGATGACCACTCGTGAGCAAGCATTGGGTGAGATATTAGATCAACCTTTTGACTCAGCTAAGTTGCCTCAGCTTAGCTATTTGCTACAGCAGGCGGTGATTCACCTTACACAAGTCGTCACGATTGACGATCACCAGCGTGAACTGAACAAACAGGCCACTGAAGAGTTAACCTCTTTCAGAAAGGAAATTGCCAACTTAGCTCTAGAGCGCACATCAGATTGGCATGCCTTTGTTGAGCTTTCGCAAGATCTTGGGTTGGAAGCACAAGAAATTATTCTTTCTTGCGTGATGGAGCTATATCCGGACATTGCAGATAGCTATCAAGAGAAAATGAACGGCGATGAGACGTTAGCACTGACCAGCGGTAAGAAAGTGCAAGATCTCATGCACTTATTAGAAAGTCGTTACCGTTGGGCCATTGAGACTGATTTCCAACTGCCGGAGAACAACTATTGGTTTTGGTATCGCTCGCAAGACAAAGAAGAGCCGCGCCTCGGTGTGCGGGGTGTAGAGGCGGGTGAAGAGCGTGAGCTGCCTTTGGATATTGGCCGTCAGGTATATCGACTTTATAGCGCCTTGCTACAAAGCGAGCCGCAACAAACCTTGGCCGAGTTTTTGGTATTGAATCCGCAGTTCAGGGGGATTGCCAAGAGGGCATGGACTTTGGGAAACAAAGTTATGGGTGATATCCAGATGAATGTCTTACACAAAGGCTCGCTACCTATGCACTTGTTGCGCTGTAAGCTTGCGGTATTTGGTGCAACCAAGTTCGATCCGCGCTCTGACCGTTGGGTGCAAGTGACTTTCTTCCAAGGTGCCCCCTTGCTGGATGAAATACACGATGGTGAGTGGTTATTCCCAACCCTGCCTTCGGTAGCAGAGTTAACAGAGCAAGATCCAGCAGGAGAAGCAAAATGATTGTATCTCATAATGAACTAGTGACTGCCGTATACAAAGCCTTCCTGGGTTTACGACGCTGCTGTGGTGAAGCGGATGTGATAGCAAATATGGTCGCTGACCTGCAGATGGTAGGTCTCAATGGTGTTAGCCACTTTAATACCGCCGTGCCTTTTTTGGCCAATGAAAAAGATAGCCCGGTCACCTTGGCAAAGCCTACGCCGGATCAAATTGAAGTCGACATGGCTGGAGCGAGCATCGCTTGTCATTTACCCAGCGTGATTGATTATGCGGTTGAGCAAATGATAGAGACGAAATCACTGACTATCCATGTCAGCAATTGCCATAACCGTTGGCTTGCTTATAGCGAACTGGTGAAGCTGTCAGCGAAAGGGCTGGCCTGTAAGGCGCAATGGTCAAATGGTTCTGATGCGAAAAAGACCCTCTATGTGCTCAATAAAGGGTGTGTATTCCCTGAGCTATATCAACACGATGAAGTCACTGAAGGCAATGTAAATGTGCATGATATGACCATTGAATTATCGGTTTCTAACTTCGCTCTCCCATCTCCGAGTGTGCAAGGGTATCAGCAAATCGATTCAGCCAGTTTACGAAACACCTACTTAAAAGCTTGGCGTGAGGGGATAGAGGTTGACGATGCAGAGTGGAAAAAACTCAAGCAAGCGGCAACGGTATTCTTAGTCGAGAACAGTGAAGCCTCTGCCAAAGGGGCGGGGGAGCTGGTCGCTTAATCGCAAGTAGCGCATAGCAAATAGTGGAAAACATAAAATAAGCGCCTCATATTAAATCAATATGAGGCGCTTTTATATCACTCTATACCAATCTGTTGTGTGCCTTTACTCAGAGGCTAGGCAACAGTTGTGAAGGCATTAGCGTGTTGTAATGGGCTTCCAGCAACAACTCATTGGCTTTTTCGATATCTGGTGCGAAGTAGCGGTCCTTATCGTAGAAGCTCACACGTGCACGTAGCATTTCCTTGGCTTGCTCCAAGCGCTCTGAACTGCGGTTTGGCGAGCGGAAATCCAAGCCTTGTGCAGCGGCGAGCAGCTCAACAGCCAAGATCCCCCGGGTATTCTCAGCCATATCTTTGAGCCTGCGGCCTGCAAAGGTGGCCATAGAGACATGATCTTCCTGGTTAGCCGATGTCGGTAAGCTATCAACCGAAGCTGGGTGAGCGAGGGTCTTGTTCTCGCTAGCCAGTGCTGCTGACGTCACCTGTGCAATCATAAAGCCCGAGTTCACTCCTCCGTTATCGACCAAGAAAGGTGGCAGTTTGCTCAGCCCACTATCGATTAACAGGGCCATGCGGCGCTCTGACAAGCTGCCAATTTCGGCGATGGCCAGTGCTAGATTATCGGCAGCCATGGCAACTGGCTCCGCATGGAAGTTCCCCCCTGAAATGATGTCACCGTCTTCGGCAAACACCAATGGGTTGTCAGAAACCGCATTGGCTTCGATTTCCAGAATATCCGCAGAGTGTCGGATTTGCTGCAGGCAAGCCCCCATAACCTGAGGCTGACAGCGAAGAGAGTAAGGGTCTTGGACTTTTTCACACTGCTGGTGAGATAAGCCAATTTCGCTCTCTTTGTCGAGTAGGTGGCGATAGGCCATCGCAGCATCAATCTGGCTACGGTGACCGCGCACGCGATGGATACGAGGGTCAAACGGGCGGCGGCTACCAAGCGCTGCATCGACAGACATAGCACCACAGACGGTACCTGAGGCATACAGATCTTCGGCGGCAAACAAACCTTCAAGCGCAAAAGCAGTGGAAGCCTGCGTGCCATTGAGCAGTGCCAAGCCTTCTTTTGGTGCAAGGGTGATAGGCTCTAAACCGGCAATTTTCAGTGCTGCCGCGCCGCTAATTACCTCGCCATTATGACGGGCCTGTCCTTCACCCAACAGTACCGTGCTCATATGAGCCAATGGCGCTAGATCGCCTGATGCACCTACGGATCCTTTCTGCGGGATACAAGGGTAGACCTCAGCGTTAACCAGCGTGATAAGCGCTTCAACCACTTTAGGGCGGATCCCCGAGTAACCACGGGCAAGACTGTTGATCTTCAAGGCCATCATCAGTCTGACCGTATGATCTTCCATGAACTGACCAATGCCAGCGGCATGGGACAGAACAATACTGCGTTGCAAGGTCTCTAGATCCTCGACGGCGATACGAGTGTTAGCGAGCAAACCAAAACCTGTATTGATGCCGTAAACGACTCTGTCCTCTGCGATCACCTGCTCAACGGCCTGGGTACTGGCTAACATGTCATCATAAGCTGCATTGCTGAGTGACAGTGTCACTTTGTGGCGACTAATATGTCGAAGCTGCTTGAGAGACAGTTTCCCTGGATTGATTTCAATTTGGTACATACAACGTCCTTTTGGTGTTATACCCAAGTGATTTCAAGTTGTATGATTCAGAGCTTCATCAAGGTACTCAATCCAAGGAAAATAACCGCTAGGAATAGTTATTCTATTTCAAGGTTATTTGACACTGGAGTGGGTGCCTTGATGAGCTCCCAAAGGGCGAGTTTACTTGAATATTAGGCGGTGTTAGCGATTTTTGATTTAGAGCCACTAGACCTACAAATCGCTGTCTTGCCTACCATCCAAGTAATTCTCGCTGAACCAAGCATCTTGAATTTACTTGGGTATATTTATATTTATTGGGTTGATGGGATCATCGGTAAGTCGAGGCCCTGTTCTTCGGCGCAATTAACCGCAATGTCGTAACCGGCATCGGCGTGGCGCATAACACCGGTCGCAGGGTCATTGCGCAGTACACGGCCAACGCGTTCAGCGGCTTCATCTGTTCCATCACAGACAATCACCATACCTGAGTGCTGTGAGAAGCCCATGCCTACGCCACCACCATGGTGTAGTGATACCCAAGTGGCGCCAGAAGCGGTGTTCAACAAGGCATTAAGCAGTGGCCAGTCAGATACCGCGTCAGAGCCGTCCATCATGCCTTCTGTTTCACGGTTAGGGCTGGCGACAGAGCCGGAATCGAGGTGGTCACGACCAATGACAATCGGTGCTTTCAGCTCACCGTTCTTGACCATTTCGTTGAATGCTTTGCCTAGGCGAGCGCGATCTTTAAGACCTACCCAACAGATTCGTGCAGGTAAACCTTGGAACTGGATACGGTCACGAGCCATATCGAGCCAATTGTGTAGGTGAGGGTTATCAGGGATCAACTCTTTTACTTTTTGATCTGTTTTATAGATATCTTCCGGATCGCCAGACAGCGCAGCCCAGCGGAAAGGCCCTACACCTTCGCAGAATAAAGGACGGATATAAGCAGGAACAAAGCCTGGGAAGTCGAAGGCATTCTCCACGCCAACTTCAAAAGCCATTTGGCGGATGTTATTCCCGTAATCAACGGTTGCTGAGCCTGCTTTCTGAAGAGCTAGCATCGCTTCGACTTGAACAGCCATCGACGCCTTAGCAGCTTTTACGACTTCAGCTTCGTCGCTCAGGCGCATCTCGGCAGCGTGTGCCATGGTCCAGCCTTGCGGCAGGTAACCATTCAATGGGTCATGGGCAGAGGTTTGGTCGGTGGTGCAATCTGGTACAATGCCACGTTGAACAACTTCAGAGAAAACATCTGCCGCATTGCCAAGCAGGCCAACAGATACTGGCTTACCGGTTTGTTTCGCTTCTTCGATAATCGCTAGGGCTTCGTCAAGAGAAGTAGCTTTGCAATCAACGTAACCAGTACGTAGGCGATAGTCGATACGGCTCTCATCACATTCAACCGCAATCATTGAAAAGCCGGCCATGGTAGCAGCCAAAGGTTGAGCACCACCCATACCACCAAGACCACCTGTCAGGATCCAGCGACCCGAGCTGTCACCATCGAAGTGCTGTTTTGCCATAGCAACAAAGGTTTCGTAGGTGCCTTGTACGATGCCTTGCGAGCCGATATAGATCCAGCTACCCGCGGTCATCTGGCCGTACATCATCAAGCCTTCTTTATCGAGCTCGTTGAAATGCTCCCAGTTAGCCCAGTGAGGGACCAAGTTTGAGTTGGCAATCAATACCCGTGGCGCGTTGCTGTGGGTTTTGAATACCCCAACAGGCTTACCGGATTGAACCAGCAATGTTTCATCTTCTTCAAGGCGTTTTAGCACTTCGACAATTTTGTCATAGCACTGCCAATTCCTTGCAGCACGACCAATGCCGCCATATACCACCAAAGCGTGTGGATGTTCTGCCACGTCGGGATGGAGGTTATTCATCAACATCCGAAGTGGCGCTTCGGTTAACCATGACTTGGCATTTAGCGTTGTGCCCGTTGGGGCAATAATGGTGCGGCTTTCATCCAAGCGTGGTTGGGTATCATGTGTCATGTGGCTCTCCTTGCAATGCTGTCACTGTAATAGTTTATAGAGACAGCGGCGTTAATTAACGTAGGGCACGGGCGATGGTCCAGGCCAATCGCGCAGCGAGTCGTGCTGTTTGGTTGTCGATATCAAATCTCGGGTTATATTCCGCCATATCAGCAACCAGAACTTTCTTCTCCCCCGAGGGAGTCTCGGCAGCTAATACGGTATTGATTAATGGTTCAATGATGTCATGCGGTACGCCGCGTGCTGCGGGTGCGCTGACGCCCGGTGCAGTACTGGCTGGGAACACATCGATATCTATGGTGAGATAGAGGTAATCACATTGGGCGATAAAGTGTTCCAGTGACTCTATCACCAGTGGTAGGCGCTGGTGGGTGAGTTCACAGTCATCGAAATAAAGCACACCCAGTTTGTCGGCTTTCTCATACAATGCCTGGGTATTGGCTGCTCGGCTCAAGCCGAGGCAGGCATAGTTGAACGGCCAGCCCTGTAATTCGCAAAACCGTGCGATTTGTTGGAAAGGCGTTCCTGAGCTGCCTTGCTCGGCAGAGCCACCTGATGGCGGATTTCGCAGATCAAAGTGGGCATCGAAATTAATAATGCCAATTTTGGGAACCGGCAGGATGGTGTCTAATTCTTCAGGCTCAATAACACCTTCCTGAGCGTGCTGCTTTTGCAGTAAATAACTGCCAATACCCTGAAAAGTGCCCCAAGCCACCTCATGGCCCCCACCAAAAACAATGACTTTGTGTTTCTGGCGCAGTGCCCGGCAGACATCTTCCCCTAAGCGTTTTTGAGCTAGTTCAAGGTTGCCATCGTTGCAGGAAATATCGCCGCCGTCGTATACGGGCTCGGTATGGTGCCAAGCAAGGTTTGCCAGGGCTCTTCTAATCGTGATAGGGGCATCATAGGCACCGGTACGGCCTTTGTTACGAGAAACACCTTCATCACAAGCGAAGCCTAGCAGCATAATGCCAGCATCATTCACTTCATCTGCTGGCTTAATCACCTCATGCCAACGTAACCCAAGGTTTCCGTCTTCGGGATCGCTTCGGCCTTGCCAGATACTCATATCTACCGACATGGGATTCTCCTTATTGCCCTGAACTACAAAAACTAGCTTGATTGAACAATTCGCCATTAACTATTCGCGCCTTGAGATCAGGTACTCCTAGACGGTATGACAGCTCAGCTGGATGAGATAAATTCCAAATGGCTAAATCCGCTTTCATGCCCGAACAAATCTGCCCTCGTTGCTCATCTAGTCCCAGAGCTTTAGCTGCATTGACTGTAACGCCACGCAGGCATTCCTCGGGCGTTAACCGAAATAAGGTACATGCCATGTTCATCATGGTGCGAATAGAGGCGATGGGTGATGTACCCGGGTTAAAATCAGTGGAAATTGCCATTGGCACGTCCAGTTGACGCAGCTGATCAAGCGGTGGCATTTGGCTTTCACGAAGGAAGTAAAATGCGCCGGGCAGCAAAGTTGCCACGGTGCCACAGGCGGCGAGCGCAGCAACCCCCTCGTTATCGAGGTGCTCAATATGGTCAACAGACAGGGCCCCCATCCGTGCAGCCATGGCACTGCCGCCCAAGTTTGAAAGCTGCTCAGTATGTCCCTTAATGGCAAGGCCATGCTTTTGTGCAGACCGGAAAACTTGTTGGCACTGGCTGATGCTAAAACCAATGCCTTCGCAGAACACATCGACGGCATCGGCTAAGTGCTCTTGGGCAGCGATTGGAATGATTTCATCGCAGATGAATTGGATATAGCTATCGGGATCACCCGCGTATTCTGGTGGGAGAGCATGGGCAGCGAGCAAGGTCGTCGATACATTGATATCTGGCATTTCGCCAATCCGGCGGGCTACCCTGAGCATTTTCAGCTCATCTTCAAGAGTGAGGCCATAACCTGATTTAATTTCGACTGTGGTTACCCCTTCATTTTTTAAACCTTGCAGACGCTCGCATGCCAGTTTGAAAAGGGTATCTTCTGACGCTTCGCGGGTTGCACGTACGGTTGACAGGATCCCACCGCCAGCTTTGGCAATTTGCTCATACGGCACACCATTAAGGCGTTGTTCGAACTCTTCTGCACGGTTGCCGGCAAAGACAAGGTGAGTGTGGCAGTCTATTAAACCCGGTGTCACCAATGCGCCTTGGCAGTCAATGACTTCAGGGTGACCGTGGCAGTCAAAATGATCTTTGTGACCGGCATACATAATCATGCCATCTTGAATACCAATCATGGCATCACCGATGACTTGGTAGCCAGCTTCGCCCGCTAGGGTGACCATATTGACGTTTGTCAGCACTCTATCCATTTCGTGACCCTGAAGTTATTTAGTGTTCTGCAATCGATAATGTATATACAAATAAATAGGCAATTAAAGGTTGAATTTCAAGGTGGGATGTAAATGAAATGTGATCGTAATTGTAATTAATTGCTGACAATCGTCAGTTTATGAGAGGGATCGCACGTTTGAAGGGCACTTAGGTAGAGGAAGATTTGGGCGCGAGTGGCCCAAGGAAGTGAGGGTTTATGGTCCTGTGGTTGGTATTGACGAACTTTCCAAATCCATAGCTATTAACAGATGGTTTTTCCAAACAAAAATATCAATTATTAGTTGCTTATTTATATCTAGAATTGCTGCCCCGAGCCCCGAGCCCCGAGCCCCGAGCCCCGAGCCCCGAGCCCCGAGCCCCGAGCCCCGAGCCCCGAGCCCCGAGCCCGCTTTACATTCCAACCTTCGTCCTTGAGCTCAGTTTGTATTTGTTGCCAGGATGATAGAGCAGGGCAGTACTGATTAAATTGCTGTTGCTCCAGGTACGGCGATTAAGCAGCAGACAAGGTGACTGTGGGCTGACTTTTAGCAGGTCTGCAATTCGCTGGGGAGGCAACAGCGCTTCAACGGTATGCTCGATATCACTGAGCGGGCAGGCTTTCACCAAGTATTCATTGGGTGTCTGTGAACTGAAGTCTTGCTTGATATAAGCCGGTGCATGTTGCGGGTTTACCCAACGCTCTTCGAGTTGAATCGGTGAGCTATTTTCGAAGTGGACGATTTGGGTGAAATAGACTTCTGTGCCTTGGCGTACGCCCAATCGTAATGCGATATCTTCGGTGGCATGGATAGTCGATTGGGAAATGACGTCAGAAGAATAGCGGTGACCCCGATTTTTTACTTCTTCGGCAATGTTGCGGATCTCCATCAGGGGGGATTCGGCTTTTTTGTTACAGACAAAAGTCCCCAATCGCGGCGTTCTTTCAAGAAAACCCTCTTTTACCAACTCCGTAATAGCTTTGTTGGCTGTCATGCGGCTTACCGAGAAATGTTCAGATAACGCCATTTCCGTCGGGATTTTGTGGCCCGGAGGCCATTGGCGAGTATGAATCCTTTCTAACAAGTAACTTTTGATCTGTTGATAACGAGGTGACTGAGCCATAACGCTTTTCCTAATTGCCTATACAAATCAAAGCAACATTTATTGTTGATTTCAAGTTTCTGTGTGCTTTTGCGTGAGGTGACGACAGTATTGTGAGGTTTAAGTGCGTAAGAAAATAAAATGTGGCGCGGCTTTGCAATCTGTCATAGGCGTTTGTTATAGTTGCAACCTCGCTTAGCGGTTTTGGTCTGCTCAGTATTGCAGCGCCGGACCCCTGAGCTTTCTTTTATTTAGCTCTCAAAGCTTTATATTTTTAATTCAACATGTCTTGCTTGGTGTGCAAGACCACTGTGAAAGGATATTTACATGCCTGTAATTACTCTTCCTGACGGCAGTCAGCGTCAATTTGACAACCCAGTTTCTACAATGGAAGTCGCGCAATCGATCGGTCCTGGTCTTGCGAAGGCAACTATTGCCGGTCGTGTTAATGGTAACCGCGTAGACGCGTGTGACCTTATTGAAGAAGATGCTAGCCTTGAAATCATCACGGTTAAAGATGAAGTAGACGGTCTTGAAATCGTTCGTCACTCATGTGCTCACCTTCTTGGCCACGCTATCAAGCAGCTTTACCCAGAAGCGAAAATGGCGATTGGTCCAACTATCGACAACGGCTTCTACTACGATATCGACCTAGAAGAGTCGCTTACGCAAGAAGATCTAGAAAAGATCGAAAAGCGTATGAAAGAGCTGGCGAAGACCAAGTACCAAGTTATCAAGAAAAAGGTAAGCTGGCAGGAAGCGCGTGATGCATTCGAATCACGTGGCGAACCGTACAAAATGGAAATCCTGGATGAGAACGTATCTCGCGATGACCGTCCGGGCCTATACCACCACGAAGAATACATCGATATGTGTCGTGGTCCACACGTACCGCATATGGGTTTCTGTCAGCACTTCACTCTGCTGAACGTTGCGGGTGCATACTGGCGTGGTAACAGCGACAACAAGATGCTTCAGCGTATCTACGGTACTGCTTTCCACGACAAGAAAGCACTTAAAGCACACCTTACTCGCCTAGAAGAAGCGGCTAAGCGTGACCACCGTAAAATCGGTAAGCAGCTAGACCTATTCCACATGCAGCAAGAAGCACCAGGTATGGTGTTCTGGCACCACAATGGTTGGTCTATCTTCCGTGATCTAGAAGTATTCATCCGTGAAAAACTGACTGAGTACGGTTACCAGGAAGTGAAAGGTCCTCTAATGATGGATCGCGTGCTTTGGGAACGCTCTGGTCACTGGGACAAATACGCTGAAGCGATGTTCACGACGTCTTCTGAGAACCGTGAGTACGCTATCAAGCCAATGAACTGTCCAGGCCACGTTCAGATCTTCAACCAAGGTCTGAAATCTTACCGTGACCTTCCGCTACGTATGGCTGAGTTCGGCTCATGTCACCGTAACGAGCCATCAGGTGCGCTACACGGCATTATGCGTGTGCGTGGCTTTACTCAGGATGATGCCCACATCTTCTGTACAGAAGAGCAGGTACAGGCTGAAGTAACTAGCTGTATCGAAATGGTTTACGATACCTACAAGACATTCGGCTTCGACAACATCGTTGTTAAGCTGTCTACACGCCCTGAGAAGCGTGTAGGTTCTGATGAAATGTGGGATAAAGCTGAGTCGGATCTGAAACTTGCGCTAGAATCAATGGAGATCCCTTACGAGATCCAAGAGGGTGAAGGTGCGTTCTACGGTCCTAAGATTGAATTTACTTTGCACGATTGTCTAGATAGGGCTTGGCAGTGCGGTACAGTTCAGTTAGACTTCGCACTTCCTGAGCGTCTAGGTGCAACTTACGTTGGTGAAAATAACGAGCGTCATACGCCAGTTATGATCCACCGTGCTATTCTTGGTTCACTAGAGCGTTTCATCGGTATCCTTATCGAAGAATATGCCGGCTTCTTCCCAACTTGGTTGGCGCCTCAACAGGCGGTTGTGATGAATATCACTGATGGCCAGGCAGAATATGTTCAACAAGTAGTCGAAAAACTTCAAAAATCTGGAATTCGTGTTAATGCGGACTTGAGAAATGAGAAGATTGGCTTTAAAATTCGCGAACATACTTTGAAGCGAGTGCCTTACATGCTTGTTTGCGGCGACAAAGAAGTTGAAGCAGGCGAGATTGCAGTTCGTACTCGCAAGGGTAAAGATTTGGGTAAATTTAAGATTGACGATCTTGTTGCTTACCTGCAGCAAGAGATTAGCAGTCGCAAGCTCAATATTGTGGAGGAATAAGGTATTAAAGGCGGAAGAAGAACCCAAGCACCAGTTAAGCAGAATGCACATCGTCTGAATGGTGAAATTCGTGGCGTACGCGAAGTACGTCTTACTGGTCTTGACGGTGAGTCAATTGGTGTTGTTTCTATTGAAGAAGCAATGAATACTGCTAATGAAGCTGGTGTTGATCTAGTTGAAATCAGCCCTAATGCCGAGCCACCAGTCTGTCGTGTGATGGACTACGGCAAGTACCTGTTCGAAAAGAGCAAGGCTGCTAAAGAGCAAAAGAAAAAGCAGAAACAAATCCAGGTTAAGGAAGTTAAATTCCGTCCTGGTACAGACGAAGGCGATTATCAGGTAAAACTGCGCAACCTGACTCGCTTTTTAGAAGAGGGCAACAAGGGTAAAGTCACACTGCGTTTCCGCGGTCGTGAAATGGCCCACCAGAGTCTTGGTATCGATCTTCTAAACCGTATTAAAGAAGACCTAGGCGACCTAGCGGTTGTTGAAAGCTTCCCTAATAAGGTTGAAGGTCGTCAAATGACGATGATGCTTGCCCCTAAGAAGAAGTAATTACGGCATTCAAGTAGCAAAAGCGCTGCTTAACCGCAGCGCTTTTTGTTCGCCTGATTACTATGTTATTAACTATCAACAATGCGGAGTCTCATCATGCCTAAGATGAAATCCAACAAAGGTGCTGCTAAGCGTTTCAAGAAAACTGCTGGTGGCTTTAAGTTTAAGCACGCAACTAAGCGTCACATCCTGACTAAACGTACTACTAAGAACAAACGTCAGCTTCGTCCAAACGCTATCCTTCCTGCATGTGAAGTGGCAGCTGTTGCACGTATGCTTCCGTTCGCTTAATCGTTTTTAGTTTTATATTTTAATTTAGTTAGGAGTCTCCTATGCCTCGCGTAAAACGTGGTGTACAAGCACGTGCACGTCACAAGAAAGTTCTTAAACAAGCTAAAGGTTACTACGGTGCACGTTCACGTGTTTACCGCGTAGCTTTCCAAGCAGTTACTAAAGCTGGTCAGTACGCTTACCGTGACCGTCGCAACAAGAAACGTACTTTCCGTCAACTATGGATTGCACGTATCAACGCTGCTGCTCGTCAGAACGGTATGTCTTACAGCCGCTTCATCAACGGTCTTAAGAAAGCATCTATCGAGATCGATCGTAAGATCCTTGCTGACATCGCTGTATTCGACAAAGCTACTTTCACAGTACTAGTTGAAAAAGCAAAAGCTGCACTGTAATTTCAGTCAGTTTTGATGTGGAAAGGAGAGCTTCGGCTCTCCTTTTTTCTTTTGGGTCGAAAATCAAATAGGGCTGATAAGACATCACTAGTCATATTGCCCCAGTAACAACTGGTTTTTAGTCAGCATTAAATTTATTCCACTCTGCAATTTCTGATTTCCTTCTCCTTTTTTAAGCACTTTCATCACGTCTGCTTTCATTATCAACGCAGCCTCAATCCGTTTCTCTAATCGCGAGATTTGCAGTTCAAGGCGCTGGACAGACGTATGACGTTTATCTATTGCCTGCTTTAACTGCCAGCTTCGTCGCAGCAAAGCCTTGAACGCACTGGCTTCATTTTCCTCTGTATTACATGATGAGGGAGTGATCATCGCCTCAGTATCCTGCTCGCATTTCTTGTGCTGTAACTTAAGCGTCTGTTGCTTAATGATAAGCTCAGAGAGCTGCCCCTCCTTAGCTTCACGCAATAACTTAAGCTGCTTTATTTGCTCCACAAGCTTGAGACATGCTGAGGTTAGAGACCTATCAAATGCCATGTCTAATCATCTAATTCATTGAGCAGTTGGGCTGTTTTAGCTTCTTCCAGCTTCTGGAGTAGCTTTTTGGATTCAGCTTCATCACGCACAGCTTTACTTAACGTAATAGTGGCGCTGATGAGAAAGAGGCTACAAATGCTGTAATAGCCTTTTATGAGCAGATCGCCAGGCAGCATCACGATGCTAATAATCATTGCTGCAACAGCGATAATAAAAGTGAGTTTTGCATAGTTAAGCCAGTATTTGTCTTGTGATCCCATGATTTCTTTCCTTGTTTCATCTATCAATCGAACGGTGTTTTATTAATCTAGGTCATGTTGGATGATAGCGCAATAAAAAAAGAAAAAATCTTTGATTCACGGTGAGAGGCGCAAAGGGATTGATATTAATTTGCAAGCTAGCAATAGCTATTTTGCTATACCGTTTCGTGGGGTAATCTACTTAGGTATTTTCTTTCAATGTAATTATGAGAACGAGATGACGCGGGTATTGGTGACAGGCTTTGAGGCTTTTGGTGGGCAGGCGATTAACCCAACGGCATTGATTATCGATCAGCTGCAAACAGATGTATTTCAGCAGACAATGAAGCAAGCTGGCGTCGTGCTGAAAACGGCTTTATTACCTGTTGTGAAAGGTGAGTCAGTGAATCATTGTATTGACGCGATTGAATCCTTTCAGCCTGATATCGTGTTGATGTTAGGTCAGGCGTCGGGGCGGGCAAATATCAGTTTCGAAAAAGTGGCGATTAACCTTGATGACTTCCGAATTCCCGATAACGCGGGTAATCAACCAATCGATCAGCCTGTTGTTGACGCTGGGCCTGCCGCATATTTTACGCAGCTACCGGTCAAGACGTTGATGCAGGCTTTGAAACAACAGGGAGTAGGAGCTGAAATCTCTTACAGCGCAGGTACCTTTGTCTGTAACCACCTGTTTTATGGGATAAGCCACTACCTTGCGACGCAAACACGGTTGAGCTCGATGTGCGATTTCATTCATGTTCCACTGCTACCAGAACAAATTGAAGCCGAACTGCAGATCACTGATAACCAGTCATTACCTTCTATGCCGTTAGAGACCATGGTAGAGGGCATTGCTTGCGCGATTGTTACCGCAACCAGTTTTCCATCAGAGCAGCAAATATCAGCAGGAACCATCAATTAATCCAACCTTAAGAGGAATTGGTGTTTTTTTCACGCAATCCAACGGTTTTCTTACGATTGGATTTGGATTTAGACGCATGTTTCTTTAGTATGTATCGTTACGCGAATTTATATCTCCCTAAAGGACGCCACCTGTAGGTGGATGAGGAAACGATGCAACATCTAGACGAGATTATTGCCAACGCAACGGCAGCTATCGAGCAGGCTGATTCATTAGTCGCTCTGGACGAAGTCCGTGTCCAGTATCTGGGCAAAAAGGGTGAATTGACCCTTCAACTTCAAGGTTTGGGTAAGCTTCCACCAGAAGAGCGTCGCTCTGCTGGTCAGGAAATCAACAAGGCTAAAGGTGCCGTTCAGCAAGCGATCGTCGCTCGCAAAGACGCACTACAGCGTGCTGAGCTAGAAGCTAAGCTTGCTGCTGAAACTATCGATGTGACCCTACCAGGTCGTCGCATTGAAAATGGTGGCCTACACCCAGTAACGCGTACGGTTGAGCGTATTGAACAGTTCTTTGGTGAGCTAGGCTTTAACACTGAGTCTGGTCCTGAGATCGAAGATGCATTCCACAACTTCGATGCGCTGAACATTGCTGAAGACCACCCAGCACGTACCGACCACGATACATTCTTCTTCAACCCTGATCTAATGTTGCGTACTCACACGTCTGGCGTTCAGATCCGTACGATGGAAAATGGCAAGCCTCCTTTCCGTTTCATCGCTCCGGGCCGTGTATACCGTAACGACTACGATCAGACGCATACCCCAATGTTCCACCAGGTGGAAGGTATGCTGGTTGATGAGAACGTTAACTTCGCGCAGCTTAAAGGCATCCTTCACGACTTCCTATGCAACTTCTTCGAAGAAGAAGTGGAAGTGCGTTTCCGTCCTTCTTACTTCCCGTTTACGGAGCCTTCAGCTGAAGTTGACGTTAAAGGCAAGAACGGTAAATGGCTTGAGGTACTTGGTTGCGGTATGGTTCACCCGAACGTACTTCGTTCTGTAGGTATCGACCCTGAGAAATACTCTGGTTTTGCATTTGGTATGGGCGTTGAGCGTCTAACCATGCTTCGTTACGGCGTAAACGACCTTCGTGCGTTCTTCGAGAACGACCTTCGTTTCCTAAAACAATTCAAGTAATCCAGAGGTTCATACACTATGAAATTTAGCGAATCTTGGCTTCGTGAGTGGGTAAACCCTGCGGTTACAACTGACGAGCTAACTCACCAAATCACTATGGCTGGCCTAGAGGTAGACGACGTACTACCAGTAGCCGGTATTTTCACTGGCGTTAAAGTGGGCCAGGTTGTTGAGTGCGGCCAGCACCCAGACGCTGACAAACTGCGCGTAACCAAAGTTGATGTTGGTGAAGAAGAGCTGCTAGACATCGTTTGTGGTGCATCTAACTGTCGTCAGGGCCTTAAAGTGGCTGTTGCGACTGTTGGCGCAGTACTACCAGGCGATTTCAAAATCAAGAAAGCTAAGCTACGTGGCCAGCCTTCTCACGGTATGCTTTGTTCATTCACTGAACTGGGTATCGACGTTGAGTCTGATGGCATCATGGAGCTTGCTGAAGACGCGGTAAACGGTACTGATTTCCGTGAATTCCTAGGTCTAGACGATGTTACTGTTGATGTTGACCTAACTGCAAACCGTGCTGACTGTTTCAGCATTCGCGGTCTTGCTCGTGAAGTTGGCGTATTGAACCGTGCTGACGTAACTGAGCCAGCTGTTGAAGCGGTTGCTCCGTCTATCGACGACGCAGTGTCTATCGAAGTCAAAGAACCTGCAGCGTGTCCACGTTACCTTGGCCGTGTGGTTAAGAACGTAAACGTTAAAGCAGAAACACCGTTGTGGATGCAAGAGAAGCTACGTCGCTGCGGTATCCGTTCAATCGACCCGGTTGTAGATATCACTAACTACGTTTTGCTTGAGCAAGGCCAGCCAATGCACGCATTTGATCTTGATAAGATCAATGGTGGTATTGTGGTACGTATGGCAGAGCAAGACGAGATGCTAACTCTGCTTGACGGTAGCGAAACTAAGCTAAATGCAGATACGCTAGTTGTGGCTGACCATACTAAAGCACTAGCAATTGCGGGTATCTTTGGTGGTGAGCTATCAGGCGTGATGTCTGGTACAACTGATGTACTGCTTGAGTGTGCATTCTTCGCACCGGACCACATCCGTGGCCGTGCTCGTAGCTACGGTCTACACACTGATTCTTCAATGCGTTTCGAGCGTGGTGTGGATTATGCACTGCAGGCAAGCGCAATGGAGCGTGCCACTCAGCTGCTAGTTGAAATCTGTGGTGGTGAAGTAGCACCGGTTGTTGCTGTGGAATCTGAAGCAGATCTTCCTAAGCCAAACACAGTAGCACTTCGTCGTACTAAGCTAGACAACCTTCTAGGCCACCACATTGCTGATGCAGAAGTGGTAGAAATCCTAGAGCGTCTAGGCCTGACTGTTGAAACAACAGAAGCAGGTTGGACGGCGACTGCACCAACATGGCGTTTCGATATTGCTATCGAGCAGGATCTGATCGAAGAAGTTGGCCGTATCTACGGTTACGACAACATTCCAAACCAGAACCCAGCTGCAGCACTTAAGATGCACGACCACGTTGAAGCAAACCTTCCTCTTAAGCGTGTTCGTAACCTGCTTGTTGACCGTGGTTACCAAGAAGCGATCACATACAGCTTCGTTGAGCCAGAGCAGCAGAAACTGATCGTTCCTGGTGTTGAGCCGCTAGTACTGCCGTTCCCAATCTCTGCGGAAATGTCAGCGATGCGTCTTGGCCTTATCCAAGGTCTGCTTAACACGGTTGTTCACAACCAGAAGCGCCAGCAGCCACGTGTTCGCCTGTTCGAATACGGCCTACGTTTCATCCCATGTGAAACGGCTGAAAACGGTATGCGCCAAGAGCCAATGCTGGCTGGTGTTATCGCGGGTACTCGTAGCGAAGAGCACTGGGACATCGAAACCAACACTGTTGATTTCTTTGATATGAAAGGTGATCTGGAAGCTATCCTTGAGCTTTCTGCTAACGAGAAGGCATACAGCTTCGCGGCCCTTTCTTCTGCAAATAAAGAGCAGCACCCAGCTCTGCACCCAGGTCAGTCTGCTGCGATCATCGTAGATGGCAAAGAAGTGGGTGTGATCGGTACTGTTCACCCTGAGCTAGAGCGCAAGCTTGGCCTAAACGGCCGTACTATCGTATTCGAAATTGAATGGTCTGCGATCAACTCTAAAGTTATCCCAGAAGCGGTAGCGCTTTCTAAGTTCCCAGCTAACCGTCGTGACATCGCAGTTGTTGTTGATGAAGCTGTAGCTTCTGGCGACATTGTGAGCGCATGTCTGGAAGCGGGCGGTGAGTTCCTAACCGACGCTAAGCTGTTCGACGTTTACGTAGGTAAAGGCGTAGAAGAAGGCAAGAAGAGCTTGGCTATTGCCCTAACTCTTCAGTCTGTTGAGCGTACGCTGGAAGATGCGGACATCGCTGGCTCTGTAGATGCTATCGTTGCTCACGTTTCTGAGAAGTTCGGCGCGTCACTACGTGACTAATTGAGTTTCCTATTGATATGAAAGCCCTGCCTTTTCGGCAGGGTTTTTTTTGCGCGTAATTTGTGGGTTGTTAGCTGCTCACCGCGCTGAAACTAGGTTTATAAGGCTGACTGGCTCTGTATTGTGATAGAGGCATACTTCTTAACGAGGCAAGCTGCTACAAAAACTCGGTGTTTTTAAGTCATTGTTTTATAAAATTGTCTAACACATTGTGATTTTTTTGATCTGAATCTAAATACGGTAACTTTCTGATAGATAGCGATAATTTCTATATTGAGATGGCTTGGTAGCAATTTGTGTTGAAAGTTAGGTGATTTATAGCAATTTTTACCGGAATTTATTCGATTTAAGCACAACTGGGTGCATGGAATGAGGCTATTTGTGCTAGTAAAAATCAATTATTTAAAGATAAGTTGACATAAAAAAGTTGGCGGAAATCAGCAAGTTGGCATAAACTTGTCTCTAGTTAGGATTGAGCTCAGTGAAGCTGGCTATTTTAGCGGTTTCTGGCTTCTGCCTGACTCGACTAATTCGCTGTGGGAATGGCTCATGTCTTCCTGCAATCCATTCAATATAGTCTTGAGGGAATTATCTATGGCGCTCACAAAAGCCGATTTGGCTGAGAACCTGTTTGAAAATGTTGGATTGAGCAAACGGGACGCCAAGGATACGGTGGAAGTCTTCTTTGAGGAAATCAGAAAAGCGCTTGAAAGTGGTGAACAGGTAAAGCTATCAGGTTTTGGTAACTTTGATCTTCGCGACAAGAACGAGCGTCCGGGAAGAAACCCTAAAACAGGTGAAGATATCCCAATCTCTGCTCGCCGTGTTGTGACTTTCCGTCCAGGTCAGAAACTTAAAGCTCGCGTAGAAAATATCGAAATCGAAAAGTAATCGCGAAAACATTGAAAAACAGAGCCCGGGTAAGGTGTGTAGAACTTACCCGGGCTTTTTTATGTCAGTAATAAATTGTGCGCGTGATGTTAAATTTATGTTTTTATATGGTTTCAATGTGATTTGTGCAGCGGTAAAATGACAGCATTCCATTAGCTCTGGATTAGCTAATAACATGGAGGTGGTTAATGGGAATGCTACAGCGAGTAAAGGAAGGAAAGTTTCTTGAGGCAACACTGAACATGACTTTGCCTGAAGAGCAGGGGGCTTGGAAGACTGAGTCAGGTATTTCTTGTGAGTTGCTGGGCAGGGGCATTCTGAAAATCTCACCGGCTAATGTTAACTCTGTCTCGGATAATGCATCCTCAAAAGACATTGTCCTTTCCTCGGGGGTGCACGGTGATGAAACCAGTCCTATAGAGTTGTTGCAGCAGTTAGTTGAGCAAATTCTTTCAGGGGAAGTTCAACCTATTCATAGGCTACTAATAATCATTGGTCACCCGGAAGCGATTAACCTGCACCGTCGTTTCGTCGATGAAAATATGAATCGCTTGTTCAAAGCTGAAAATCCTGCAAGCAATTCTGACTGCATTCGTGCAAATACACTTCAGGTGGCGGTAAAGGATTTCTTCCTGCAAGGTGAAAAGGATGAACAGTCTCGTTGGCATTTAGATTTGCACTGTGCCATCCGTGATTCTGAGCATTACACCTTTGCAGTCAGTCCGTTTTCTCGTCATCAAACCAGACAGCGTGATCTTTTTTCTTTTTTACAGCAGGGTGAAATAGAAGCGGCATTGTTATCGAATTCCCCATCACCGACATTCAGTTGGTATAGCGCGGAGTATTTCGGCGCACAGGCCTTAACGATGGAGTTGGGAAAGGTCGCCCCATTCGGTCAAAATGATCTGCAGCGCTTATCTTCGTTTTATCAAGCCATGGTCGAGTTGGTGACAAAGTTGGTGCCAAACTATCAGTGGCAGGAAGACAAACTCGCGGTGTACAAAGTAACCCGGACGCTGATGAAGCAGAGTGAACACTTCACGCTGAATTTCCCGGATGATCAAGCTAACTTTACTATGTACCCGCAGGGTACTCTGTTGGGGCGTGATGAGGATATTGAATACTACGTGTTGGAAGAGGGGGAAGCGGTTGTTTTCCCCAACCCGAATGTAGCAATTGGTCAGCGGGCATGCTTGATGGTCAAAAAGACGGATGTCAGCCCTGAAGGGCAGGTCCAAGCGATGACATAAGTATTTACCTAAAAGCTCGCTTTTCATTTTATGAGTGAGACGGTATGGTAAGGCGTCGATACTTATTATGCCTTTTCACTCATGCTCTTAAATGATCTTCTTGTTCGCCGGCAAGCGCGATGGCGCATCGGTTTTGTCACTGCCGTTATCGCATTAATCATTGCGTCTTTTCTAGGACTTTCCGTAGGGGAAATCTTCATTTGGCCTTGGGCTGCCCAGACTGGCCTTGAGCAGCAGCTGTTAATACAGCTTAGGTTACCTCGTTTATTGGCGGCTATGGCCGTAGGTGCCTCTTTGGCGGTCTCAGGAGCGGTACTTCAAGTACTTTTAGGGAATCCTTTGGCAGAGCCGGGCGTGCTGGGGATATCAGGCGGTGCCAGTCTTGCGTTAGTGATATTGTTATTTGTTCTGCCTTTTGCACCAACACCCATTTTAATGATGCTCGCAGCAATGGCTGGGGCACTGCTGTTTACGCTTGTTCTGGTCGGTTTATCTCGGCGGAAGCGGGTTTCGACAGCCCGTTTGCTGCTCATTGGTGTGGCTTTGGGAATTTTGTCCGGTGCCGCTGTGACCTGGGCCTTTTATTTCAGCGATGACTTAAACCTGCGCCTGTTGATGTATTGGTTGATGGGGAGTGTTGCTGGGGTTAGTTGGCAGCAACTGGTCTTGCTGCTATTTGTCCTACCTGTACTACTTTGGCTTTGTCTTCAGGGGCAAAAACTGGATTTATTAATGCTGGGTGAGCATCAGGCAAAACAACTTGGGTTAGATGTAGACGCTAGCCGTTGGCGCTTGATTCTTGTTGTCTCCCTATTGGTTGGCTCATCGGTTGCCTTGGCCGGCGTTATCGGTTTTATCGGTCTAGTCGTGCCTCATTTGATACGTCTAGCGCTGGGTACAGAAAACCGATATCTACTGCCGTTGTCGGCGATATGCGGTGCATTGCTATTAGCCTTAGCTGATACCCTCGCAAGGGTTATGTTACCGGCAGCTGAGTTACCGGTTGGGGTGGTGATCACCAGTTTGGGAGCGCCGGTGTTTATTTGGATGCTCATGCGCTCGCAGATTAATTAAGGGGTTGTGAATGGAAACGATACAAGAGTCACAACCTGTGGTGCTTTCGGCGAAGAATTTGGCGATGCCACCGCGGCTACTACCGGTTTCATTTTCGGTTCGTCGAGGCGAAATTGTTCACCTGATAGGCCCCAATGGCAGCGGCAAGAGTAGCGCGATTTCAATGCTGTCTGGATTGGTTGAGGCTAAGGGCGAGGTGAATCTGTCTGATGAATCACTCGAAAAGCTAGACCTCCCTCGACTGGCCAGAATGCGTAGCTATTTGTCGCAGCAAGACAAACCTGCCTTTGCGGTAGGGGTATATCATTATCTTTCTTTGGCCCTGTCTCCATTGGGGGAGCTATCTGCTGGTAATGTTCAAGAGGCGATAGATGAAGTCTGCGGCGCATTGAAAATAATCGATAAGCTCAATCGTAATATCCAACAGTTATCGGGTGGTGAATGGCAGAGAGTAAGGTTGGCTGCTGCCTGTCTTCAAGTGTGGCCGACACTGAACCCTGATGCCCAGTTACTGCTGTTGGATGAACCAGCCGCGTCATTGGATATCGGCCAAGAAGCGATTATGTACCAAATAATCCGTCGGCTAGCGGGCAAGGGGATCGCGGTGGTTATGGCCAATCATGATTTGAATCGAACCCTCCGTGAAGCGGATAAAGTGATTTTATTGAACAACGGTTCTTGTGTGGCGAAAGGAAAGCCACAGGAGGTCATGACAGTAGACACACTAGAAGCTGTCTTTTCTACGCAAATACAGCGGATTGAACATGAAGGGAAATCTTGCCTATTGTTTACTGATTAACGCTGTTTTCGACAAATGCGTAATGCTCATCAAGGAGAACGAATGAACACACCGAGCTGGGATCTATCCATTGCTTATCAGGGTCTGAATGATCCAAAGATCGAACAAGATCTTGCTGCTGTAGAAGCACTTTTGCCTCAGTTGGCTTCATTGGACTCAACGTCCTTGCAAGGACTGGCATCCGCGCTGGCAAAACAACAAGTCGAACGTGTGAAGGTGATGACCCTGAGTGCGTTTGTAAACTGCATATTGTCGGTAGACGCTGCCGATGAACAAGCCAAAAAACTCTTAGGCAAGGTAAATGTCTTGCAGTCCGAGCTTGACCAAGCCATGACGCCATTCATGCAAGCGATTGTAAAGCTCAGTCTTGAGGACTTTGATGCATTGCTTGAAATGACTGAGGGTGACGAGGCACTATCGTCATGGCGTTTCCTGCTTGAGCGCGAGCGTTTGCTAAAGCCACAGCAGTTATCTGTTGCTGAAGAGCAATTGCTTACTGCATTGGACGTTGATGGCAAGCTGGCATGGGGACGTCTCTACGACAATATCACCGGTAGCCTAAAGGTTACTTTGCAATTACCTGATGGTCAGCAAGAACGTATGGGGCTATCACAGGCGGCGAGTCTTCTTTATGGCGGTGATAGCCTGCGCAGAGAACCCGCTTGGCGCGCTATCTCGGAAGCGATGACAGCACATCAGGAAAGCTTTGCTGCCATCTTGAATGCACTGTCTGGTGCTCGCCTTACCGAATATGAGAAGCGTAGCCACTCCCAACGAGTGCATTTCCTTGATCCTAGCTTGCATACCAGCCGAATTGAAAAAGCCACACTGGATGCCATGATGGCTGTTGCTAAAGACAACCGTCATATTGGCCAAAAAGCAGGCTTACAAATGGCGCGTTTGTTTGGCACGGATAAGTTAAAACCTTGGGATGAGATGGCTTCTATGCCAGATTTGTCCGGTGGAGAAGGCTCTTCATATAGCTTCGAGCAAGGCATTGATATCATCCGCGAGGCGTTTGCGGATGTTGACCAGGAAATGGCTGACTTTGTCGATATGATGGTGGAGAACAAGCTTATCGATGCTGCCCCGCAGCCAAACAAGCGTTTGGGCGCCTACTGTACCAAATTTGCTGATAGCCGAACCCCGTTAGTCTTTATGACCTGGGGCGGCAGTATGTCGGATGTACTCACTTTAGCGCATGAACTTGGCCATGCTTTCCACAACTGGGTGATGAAAGACATGCCATTGGTGCAAACCCGCTACCCGATGACGTTGGCTGAAACCGCCTCAATTTTTGCAGAAAATGTGGTGCGTGATGCCTTGATGGCCAAAGCAGACAGTGAGCAGGAAAAGCTGCTGATGCTATGGGAGGAAGCGCAGTCTGCCTTGGCACTCATGGTTAACATCCCTGTACGCTACGAGTTTGAGAAAGCTTATTATGAGCAGCGTAAAGAGGGCGAGTTTACGCCTGATCAGCTTAAGGCACTGATGTCTGAAACATGGCAGGAGTGGTACGGCGAGGCCATGGACGAAACTAACGAGATGTTCTGGGCCAGCAAGCTGCACTTCAGCATCGCAGAGATCAGTTTCTATAACTACCCATATCTGTTCGGCTACTTGTTCAGTAAAGGGGTCTATGCCCAGCGTGAAGTGAAAGGCGACAGCTTCTATACCGACTATAAAGCTCTGCTGCGTGATACGGGTTCTATGACGGCAGAAGATGTGGTAGAGAAACACCTAGGCATGGATATCCGCCAGCCAGCATTCTGGCAGCAGAGCGTGGATATGGTGGCCAAGCAAATTGAGGAGTTTGAGTCGGTGATCGGCAAGTTCAATGGCTTCCGTCACTGATTAGATCTATATATTTAACTAAGAATAAAGCTAAAAAAACGGCCTGTTTATACAGGCCGTGCTTTATTGAAAGCGAATAACTCCGAAGAGGAATGTCTAGCGAGAACGTTGATGGAGTGTTCTCTTAGAAGCTGTAGCGTGCACCCAGCTGGAAGTTGGTTTCTTTGTTAGCATCGAAGTCTAAACGAGATAGGTTAGCTTCAAGGCTCACGTGATCAGTAATTTGGATGTTGTTACCTAGACGTAGTTCATACATGGTATCGTCGAAAGCTGCAAAGCGAACAGCTGGTTCAATCATCCACTTATCCATTACTTGGTAGCGAGCACCTAGCTCACCAGTAAAGCCAGAGTCAGAGTGGTTACCACCAATTGTGCCAATAGGAGTGTTTACATCTAGGTCATAACGGTAGTTTGCAAAACCGGCTAGGCCATAAACAGTCAGGTCATCTTGAATTGGCATGTAGTAACCGACACCCATAAGGCCGTTAGAGAAAACCATATCATCAGCAGCGGCTGCGTCACCACGCATCTCAAGGAAGAAATTATCAGTGAAGTTCCAGCTACCACGTAGGTAAAGACCTGCAGCGTCATCTGTAGCAGTTCCACTAACAAAACCTGAGTTGTGTACATTTACAGATGAAATAACATCGTTGCTGAATTTGCTGTACTGAAGACCACCAGAAATGTAGTCGAAGTTCTGGGTCATTGGCTCTTGAGCATTAGCAGCGAAAGAAGCACCAACAAGTGCAGCGAGAGGAAGTAGCATTAACTTTTTCATGATTGTCCTAATTATGTCTTCGAGGCGTGAAGCCTGATATCTATAGAGCGAGGTTTTCCTGCTCATTTATTGTTGGGGCGAATACTAGCGATCAATAAAACGCTGTTCAATAGTATTTTTGTGATCCATACATTTCAATACAATCGGCGTACAGTGTCCGCGGGTGAGACCCCGGGCCATGATCGACAAGAACTACCAGATCTTTACCTCCAAATGGTAATGGGTAGCTAATTGCTACTTTAGTCCCAAAAAAAGGATATTCATTTCTTCTATTGATGCTTCTGAATCATTATTAATATTGAATAATTTCTTCAAGAACAACAATGATTAAGGAGAGAGGTATGTGCCGTGGTTAGCTCAATATATGAACCGGAACAGGCGGCGAAATTCCTGTACCGAGCCACCTTCGGCCCAAAGTCCGGGGATGTTGAAGACTTTTTAAACATGGGGCAGGAGGCCTGGCTCAATGATCAGTTTACGCGTAATTGGCGTTTACACCGTCCGTTAGTTGAGCAATATGCAAAAGCCAGTGGCGACAGTATCAATGAAAATGCTCGCTTAAGCGCTTGGTGGAATCGCAGCATTACATCCGGTGATCAGCTCAGGCAGCGAGTTGCTTATGCATTAAGCCAGATCTTCGTTGTATCGAGAAGCGGAGGCCCAAATTCTGAAGCGCTAGCGGAATATTATGATGTTTTGATTAAACACGCTTTTGGCAATTTCCGAGATTTACTTGAAGCCGTTACGCTGAGCCCCGCAATGGGGAAATTTCTGACCCTTGAAGGGAGCCGCAAGGCTGATCCTGAGAAGAATACTTTTCCCGATGAGAACTATGCCAGAGAGGTCATGCAGCTATTTAGCCTTGGGTTATGGCAGTTACAGAATAATGGTATGCCAAAGCTCGATAGCCAGGGAAATAAAGAGCCGACGTATACCCAACAAGACGTCGAAGAGTTGGCAAGGGTACTGACTGGCTGGCGACGTGATACCTATCTCAAGCCTATGTATGCCGATCACCGACGTCACGACTTTGGCGAAAAGCGAGTCTTAGGCCAGACTTTTCCCGAAGGTCAGTCCCCAGAGCAAGATTTATCACAAGCGCTAGATTTGCTGTGCAATCACCGCAATACACCCATGTTTATCTCAGTTCTACTGATTAAACGGCTGACCATAAGTAACCCCCGCCGCTCTTATGTCCAGCGGGTAGCGGATGTATTCAAGAATAATGGTAAAGGTGTTCGTGGTGACATGGCAGCGGTGATCAAGGCCATATTACTGGATCAAGATGTCATTGACGGTAAAGCTATGGCTGATCATCAAAATCACGGTTCTAACGGTCGTAACTTCGGTAAAGTGAAAGAGCCTGTTATCGCGATGGCGAATCTGTGCCGAGCCTTCAACGTGAAGAGCAATGATCCTAGCCGCTGGTGGGATTTTCCCGGTACCCAGAGCAATTTTGGTCAGGCACCTTTGCGAGCCCCAAGCGTGTTCAATTTCTATGAGCCTGATTATGCCCCTAAAGGTGAAATAACAGATAAGCTATTGTCTGCACCGGAGTTTGCCATCCTTTCAATGGACAGCATGCGGCGTATCTCTAACCGAATGTGGACCATGATATTGTCTCATGACAGTACCAACATTAAACATTGGTCGTGGAACCGTACGCAGTTTGAAAAGAAGGTAAACAAGCCAGACGATTATATTGAACTGCTTAATGAACGCTTATTTGCCGGTTTAATGTCGGCTGAACTAGCCAGTTTTATTCGCCAAATGTTGGAAGAGATGAGTGCAGCAAACCGCAGTGATGATAGAAAAATCAATGATACGCTGTTTGCCATTCAATGTTCGCCAGAGTTTCGCTGCCAGGAGTAAATCATGAAATTATCACGTCGACACTTCCTGAAAGGCTCGGTAGCGCTAAGTGCGACTTCGGTTGCGCCTGCTCTGACCGGATTGAATATGGCCCATGCTTCTGAGGAAGATTATAAAGCGTTGGTCTGCGTGTTCCTGTTTGGCGGGAATGATGCTTACAACATGGTGATCCCTGCCACTGACAGTGCTTACAAGACTTATGTGCAAGCGAGGCCCAACCTTGCCATTGATCAGAAAGAGTTAGTGCCGTTAAGTATTGCTACTGAAAATGATATTCAATTGGGGTTACATCCTGCAATGGAAAGCCTGAAATCAGCTTTTGATGAAGGCGATGCCACAGTCATTGTGAATTCAGGGCAGTTAGTTGAACCTATCATTGGTGAGAACAACCCTAACCGCCGAGTGCCAGACTTTTTGATGGCCCACAACCTGCAGCAAACTATGTGGCAGTCGGGGGCAGAGAACATGAATGACAAGCTGGGGTGGGCTGGTCGCATGATTCAGGAAATGAATCTGTCCGGTAGTTTATCCCCACTGATGTCTTTGAACGGGGAGCAGAAGTGGTTGCGGAACAACGCTGTCGAGCCTTTAGTGATGACTAGCGACGGGGCTGGTAAGTATAACGGCATGAATAACAGCGACCGTGTTGGTGCCATGATGCGTCATTTCGAAGAGAAGTTTGCCAATCTGTATACGGAAAACTACTCGACGACTATGGCAAGCCGTTATTACGAGAATGACGCATTGGATGAAGCATTGGGAACCGTAGGAGATCTTGATGGTTTCCCTCAGACAAAACTAGGCAATATGCTTCATACCACCGCTAAGTTGATCAAGGTAAGAAACGCAGCGGAGCTGAAGCATAACCGTCAGATCTTCTTTGTCGGCTTAGGCGGCTTTGATACCCATAAAGATCAAGCAGAAGCTCATTCGGGTCTGTTGGGCCAAGTGTCTGATGCGCTGGCTGCGTTTTACTCAGAGATGAAACGGCAAGGGCTATCCGACAAGGTCACCGCTTTCACAATGTCTGATTTTGGTCGTCGAATTATGGCAAACGAGTCAGGCACTGATCACGGCTGGGCTGGGCATCAGTTGGTCGTTGGTGGGGCTGTTAAAGGGGGGAAAGCCTATGGTAAATGGCCTGATCTGACGCCGGGTAGTGAATATGACTACAACAATGGCCGTTTGATCCCGGAGATCGCCGCCGATCAGGTCAATGCCACATTGGCAAATTGGTTTGATTACGATGGGGATTTAGAAAAGTTATTCCCATCGTTAAAGACCTTCCCCAAAAATACCTTAGATTTTCTTTAAATCAGAGACGTCGTTATTGATGGAAAGAGCCAGCATGATGCTGGCTCTTTTTATATTTAACCATAGTGATAGAAGTAAAATATCGTCTTATCTATCATTCGCTTTTAACATTGTATCTTCAAGCTGTTGTTAATATCTTCAATGGGTAAATGTAAGAATTTTTTATTTGTTACCCTGTTCCCAACTCTTATTTCGATTTGAATGAATTGACGTAAAATCAACATTTGTTGCTTTCGGAGTTCCTATTATTCAGCCGCTTAATGTTTTAAGCGTAAAGACGCTGAATGAATCAATAAGGAAAAGCAGTGGCAATAACAATTAATGATTCGGTTCAGGCAACGAAGTTCCTGTACCGAGCGACATTTGGCCCGAAGCACGGCGATGTCGAAAAGCTTCTTGATTTCAATGGCGGGATAGATGGCTGGTTTGAAGATCAGTTTTCCCGTCAGAACATGCACTTGAACCTTGCTCGCAAAGTGGCAGAAGACACTGGTGAACCATTAAATGAAAGTGCCCGAATGAGTGCATGGTGGCAGCGCTCACTCACAGGGGGAGACCAACTCCGTCAACGAGTCGCGTTCGCTTTGAGCCAGGTATTTGTCGTCTCGAATAATGGCGGCCCAGGCGGCGAAGGTTTGGCCTCATACTACGATGTGTTGGTGAGGAATGCTTTTTCCCGCTTTGATGAACTATTAAAAGCCGTTACTTTGCATCCGGCAATGGGGCAATTTTTGACCTTGGCTGGAAGCCGGGCTCACAATGAGCAAAATAATACTTTCCCGGACGAAAATTATGCTCGTGAAGTCATGCAGCTATTTTCTATTGGCCTATGGCAATTAAATATTAATGGCCAACCAAAATTAGATAACCAAGGGAAGCCGATTCCTGCTTATTCCCAGCAAGATGTTGAAGAACTGTCCCGAGCATTAACGGGGTGGCGAAAGGACAAAGATGCAGACGGGAAAGACAGTAACACCAAATCCATGGTGAATAACCCGGACTGGCACGATGAAGGTGCTAAATCGGTATTGGGTGTCGATTTTCCTGCTGGCCAAAGTGCTAGCGATGATTTGGATATGGCAATCGAGCTGTTATATCAACACCCGAATACGCCGGTCTTTATCTCAAGGCTGTTAATTCAGCGTTTAACCATCAGTAACCCTCGTCGTGATTACATTGAACGAGTAGCACGGGTCTTTATTGATGATGGTGCGGGCGTTCGCGGCAATATGAAGGCGGTGATTAAAGCGATTCTGCTTGATGAAGATTTGCTAGAAGGCCGTGCGATGGCAGATCACCAGAACTTTGGTTCAAATCCGCGTAACTTCGGCAAGGTCAAAGAGCCAGTCATTGCGATGACTAACTTTTGTCGGGCGTTGAACGTCAAAAGTAATGATTCTCGCCGCTGGTGGGATTTCCCTGGACTTCAGAATAACTTCGGTCAAGCGCCATTACAGGCACCGAGCGTATTCAATTTTTATGAACCTGATTACGCCCCGAAAGGGGAAATAGCCAATAAAGAGCTTACCGCTCCGGAATTTAACATCCACACGATGGACTCCATGCGCCGGATCTCCAATGCAATGTGGGGCCTTATCCTGAGCCATCGATACACCCAGTTGAAGCAATGGACATGGGATAGAACGCCTTTAGAAAACAGGGTAGATGATCCTGAGCGTTACATGGAGTGGATTAATGAGCGGATCTTCTTTGGCTTGATGTCAGATGAACTGCATCACTACCTTGAAAACCTGCTTATTGAGATGACTGACAAAAATATTGGTACGGATAGAAGAACGTTTGCCACGCTGTTTGCCATCCAATGTTCCCCTGATTTCCGTTGCCAAGAGTAGGAGTTATCCAAAATGAAAATGTCACGTCGCCACTTTTTAAAAAGCTCTACTGCACTTGGCGCATTATCAGCAGTACCCGGTTTATCACTGAGCAAACAAGCGGTTGCTGGTGATGACGGATTTAAAGCCCTCGTTTGTATTTTCCTATTTGGCGGTAATGATGCCTACAATATGGTGGTGCCTGTTGATGCTCATTATGATGAGTACGAAAGAGCTCGGCCAACATTAGCGATTGAAAAACATGAGCTGGTAAATATCGGTATTCAATCCGAAGCTGGCAATAATCGCCCGGCAGTTAGCCTTGGCTTACACCCGGCTATGGCGCGGTTGGAGTCTGTGTTCAGGGACAACAATGCGACAGTTATTGTTAACTCAGGCCAGCTGGTTGGCCCAATTATCGGGGAAGATATCCCGCATCCTGTTCCAGACTTTTTGATGGCGCATAACCTACAGCAAACCATGTGGCAGTCGGGTGCGCTCAACATGGAAGATAAGCTAGGTTGGGCGGGTCGTATGGTTGAAAGTGTATATATGTCCAACGACTTATCACCGATGATGTCATTGAACGGCGAGCAAAAATGGCTCCGCAATGATGTGTATGAGCAAATGGTGATGACGGGAGGAGGAGCCGGTAAATATAACGGGCTAGATCAGGACGAGCGTCGAGAGGCGTTGGAAGATCATTTTGACCGTCAGTTCAATAACCTCTTTAAAGACAACTACACGGACGTTATGTCGAGCCGTTATTATCAGAATCAGAGACTGGCTGAATTGCTGGGTGAAGAGGATGATGATATCGTCCGCTCTTCATTGGGCGAGCAGCTTCACACCACGGCCAAGTTAATCAAAAAGCATGCGGAAATGGGGCATCATAGACAAATATACTTTGTTGGTTTGGGCGGCTTTGATACCCATCATAACCAGAAGAATGCTCATCATGCGCTATTGGAACAGCTTTCAGATGCGATGGCAGACTTCTATGAGGATCTCAAAGACATCAACATGCTGGATAATGTGACGACCTTTACCATGTCTGACTTTGGCCGCCGCTTGATGGCCAATGATACAGGTACTGACCATGGCTGGGCTGGTCATCAGCTGGTAATGGGCGGAGCTGTGAATGGCGGTAAAGCCTACGGTAAATGGCCTGATCTAACGCCGGGCAGTGAGTATGACTACAACAATGGCCGTTTGATCCCTGAAATCGCAGCAGACCAAGTTAATGCAACACTGGCAACATGGTTTGATGAATATATTGATGTTGAAAAACTATTTCCATCATTAGAAGCGTTTGAGCAAAAGACGATTCCGTTCCTTCGATAGTAAGATAATCATCAGCCGGGCAGTAGTTCGGCTGATTGGTTTTTCTTATATTGCTATTTCTTTACTTACTCTTTTTCTTCTATGAAGCTTTGTTTATCCTTAGATTAAGTTACAAAACAAGTTCTTGGGTGAGGAGTATCAATGTCCATTACCAACCAACTATCGCTGTTCCTTGATGTAGTGCAGCAAGGGTCGTTCTCCAAAGCGGCAGCACTGCATGATATGGACAACTCTTCACTCTCCAAGCAAATCAAAAAACTGGAAGCCGGCCTTGGCGTGCAACTGCTCAATCGATCAACCCGCTCTTTTTCTTTGACACCAGCAGGGGAGGAGATTTTGCAGCAGGCCCAGCTGCTTATCGACACCTTAAGCAACATCCGTAATATCGCGGACTCATATCAGTCGACGCCAAAAGGCACTATTCGTATTACATCACCGGTATTTCTTGGCCAGGAGTACCTTCAGCCGGTGATTTCGCGGTTTATGCAAAAATACCCGGATGTCAAAGTGACGCTGTCGTTGGATGACAAGAAAGCCGACATCATTGCCGATCACTACGACTTGGCGTTTCGGATTGGCAAGCTGGAAGAGTCCAACCTTATCGCCAAGAAAATTGCCAATACCCATTTTGCCGTGATTGCTTCTAAATCCTTTATAGAAAAACACGGCACCCCGACTACACCAGAAGCGCTCGCCGAACTACCTGCTGTGGTATATAGCAATGCCGATACCACCTTGGATCAAATGTGGATGAGTGATAAGCCCCATGGTGATAACTTCAAAACTTATAAAATGAAAGGCAACTACAAGGTCAGTGATGTTCGTATGATGGTTGCTGGGGTCAGAGATGGCTTGGGTTACGCGGTGATTGATCTCTATAACCTCAACCAGAATATCGAAGAGCAGGGGATAGTGACCCTGCTAACGGATCACGTGATTTCCAGCAAAGACAGGGCTGTGTATGCGGTCTATCCGCACCGTAAACAAACGCCGCTGGTACGCGAGTTTATTCAGGCCTTCCAGGATGATATTGGTGATCCGCCACGTTGGGTCAGCCATGTCCCTAATTATGCGTTACTTTATCGCTAGCAAATAGAAAAACTCTCTAGCTGATAAAAATACGGGCGCTCACTGTAAAAATGAGCGCCCGTCGATTGCTTGTCGTTATTTGGGTAAAAGCTTAAAACCTTGAGCTTAGAATCCTTCTAGTACAATCTTGCCTTTCGCTTTGCCTGTTTCCAAAAACTCATGGGCTTTTCGCAAGTTCTCAGCATTAATCTTGCCGAAGTGGTCACCGACGGTGGTCTTGATATCACCATTGTCGATCATCTCCGAGACTTCGTTGAGTAATTCGTGTTGCTCTTGCATATCCGGTGTTTGGAACAAAGAACGGGTAAACATCAATTCCCAATGGATAGACACGCACTTGGTCTTGAAAGGGACAATATCCAACGACGCAGGATCATCAATCAAGGCAAACTGACCTTGGGGTTTGATCACTTTTACGATTTCACCAATATGCTGCTCGGTGTTATTCAGACTCACCACGTAGTCAACTTCAGCTAAGCCATGCTTCTCAAACTCTTCACTAAGAGGGTTGCGGTGGTTGATGATATGGTCTGCGCCCAGGTCTTTGAGCCAATCAATGGTCTCGGGACGAGAGGCCGTTGCAATCAACTCTAGATTGGTGAGTTGTTTGATTAACTGCACCATAATTGAACCAACACCGCCGGCAGCACCAATGACCAAAATACGCTTGTCAGGATCCGTTCTTACGACATTGAGGCGATCGAATAACAGTTCCCACGCTGTAATGGAAGTCAGCGGCAGGGCTGCAGCATCGGCAAAAGAGAGTGATTGAGGCATTTTGCCGACAATACGCTCATCAACCAGCTGCATTTCTGCATAGCTGCCCTGACGTGAGATATCACCGGCATACCAAACTTTGTCACCTGGCTTGAACAGGGTGACGTTCTCACCGACCGCTTTGACGATACCTGTCGCGTCCCATCCAATCACTTTCCAACTGCCTTCTTCAGCAGGTACCCCTTGGCGTACCTTGTAGTCAGCAGGGTTAACTGAGATGGCTTGAACCTCTACCAACAAGTCGTGGCCTGTGGCTATTGGTGCATCTAACGTAATGTCTTGTAGAGATGCTTCGTCTTGAATGGGAAGATTGCGCTGATAACCGACTGCTTTCATGATGACCTCGAACCGTTTGTTTGTTGGAAAGTATAATGAATGTTTGGCGGGCGGTGAGAAAGAGTCAGAACATCCAATGATTATGGATTAAATTATCCATAATCATTTTCGATATTTCCTGTGGCAGATATGGCTGACGACAGCTAGGCGATCACTACACCAATACTGAGTAAGGCCATGATCATAAGGGTCAGGATACCAATAAGCGGACCAATGAAACGTAGCCATGAGGAGTAGGCAACCCGTCCGATTGCTAGGCCACCCATTACCACGCCAGAGGTTGGTGTGACGAGGTTAGGAAGTCCTGAAGCAGACTGGAACGCCGTCACAACGAGCTCCCGGCTCACACCGGCAAAGTCTGCAAGAGGGGCAAGCACAGGCATTGATAATACGGCCAGGCCGGAAGATGATGGCACGACCAGGCAAAGGACAGCCTCAACCCAATAAATCGCATTGATGAAGGCGATTTCGTTCAACCCGCCCAGTAGCCCTTCAGCATAATTGAGGATGGTGTGGGTGATATTACCGTTGTCCATGACCACAACAAGACCTCGGGCGATGGCGATAATCAGAGCGACGCCAAGTAAATCCCTGGCTCCATTAACAAAGCTATCGGTGATTTCGATCTCAGACAACCGACCGACGAAACCAACAACAATACTAGAACCGATGAATAGCGCGGACAGTTCAGCCATCCACCAACCAGCAGCGGATACGCCCCACATCATAACGGCAAATGTTAGGGCGAAAATGGCAAGTACGGCTTTGCGGGTATTCGTTAGCTCAGGGGTTTCCTGCTGCTTGCCGTGAAGGAAGTGGTTGAGGTTTTCGTCACGCTGGTGGGCGACAATGGAGCGGGATGGGTCTTGTTTAACACGTTCGGCATAGCGCATGACATAAAACACGCACAGTATCCAACCAAGGATGAGGATCACCGCGCGAAGGGCAAAGCCTTCCATGAAATTGATTTCCGCTGCATTGGACGCGATCACTGTTGCAAAGGGGTTAATGGTTGAGCCCAAGCAACCAATTCCGGCCCCAACCATGATAATTGCAACACCAACAATACTGTCGTAACCCGCTGCAATCATGACGGGGATAAGCAAGGCGTAGAAGGGAATGGTTTCTTCTGCCATGCCATATACGGTGCCACCTAGGGCAAAAAGGCCCATAAGGATAGGGATCATCCATTTCTCACGTCCGGCTAAACGTTTCATTGTGCCTGCGATACCCGCATCAATTGCACCCGTTTCGGTGACCACAGCCAAAAAGCCACCAATGACCAGTACAAATAAGGCAACGTCGACCGCTCTGGCAACATAGTCAGACGGATCGTAAAAGCCTTGAATTGGTGCCATCAAAATATCAATGATGCCTTGCGGGTTTGATTCAACGGTTTGGTATGACCCAACAACCGGTACCAATTTACCTAGAGTTTCATTGAGTTGCATTTGGTATTGACCCGCAGGGATCAGCCAGGTCAGCAGCGCCATTAGCACCGTAAGGAGCATTAAGATGGTGTAGGCAGAAGGGAATTTTAATTTGCTCATTGTTCAGTCCTTTATGGGGCCAATGGCCCCATATTTGTCAATTGCGCTTGGCTTACGCTACAAAGTCCATGATTTCTTGGGCTGACAGGTTATCCAGCCCCATTTTTTTCAATGTTCGGCCAGTGGTGAAGTAGTCTGTATCGTTATAGGCGTTATCAATATGCAGACAAGCGGTGATCATTGGGGCCTCTACACCGGTTAGTTGGGCTAACTCATAGCAAGGCACCAAGAGGTAGGCGGCATCTTCGGTGATGTATCGATTACTGGCCGAGTTTGGCGCACTGTTTAGCTTGCCATGGGTCTCTGAAGTACGGTTGACTTCATAGACGGTTTTGCAATCCATTCCGTACAAGGCGTTCATAGCGTCTAATTCAGGCTTTAGCGTAAGGCCAAGAAGCTCACCGATAGCAAGGCGCTCTTTTTCCATTACAGCTGCGGCTTTAGCGGTAGAGACAGAGCAGCAATCCTTGTAGTAATTGAATTGGCCATCAAAGTTTTCCAGTAATCCCATATTCAGGGTGGTAAGCAATGGGTGACCACCGAAGTTAATATTCTCCAGGCCCGCCTCAATCACGTTCTTGAGCGGGGTAAGGGGAAGTGGCATCACTTCCTTAAGGGCGTTGATTGCCTCCTGTGTACGTGTTGCCGGGAAAGCGGCGACTGGCAGAAATTCCTTCATACCCAAGATGGCCAGCTGGGCGGGCCCAACTATGCGTGTCGCCCAAGGGATTGAAATCGCGTCAACAAAAGTGATATCGAGTTGGCCATACCCTTGCTCGTGCTTAATCCTATTCAGAACCAAGGAGCCGTAGTTTCCTGGCATCAGCATGATGACTTGTCCATCACGCAGATGCGGTAGCATGTCGATAAACAGCGGCTCTTGGGCGAAAGACGGCACCGGAAGAACAAGGATGTCGGCATAGGCCAATGTTTCACCCAGATCCCGGCTTATCTTGTCAATAGGCTCAAACCCGGCGAAAGTAAGTTCTACTTCGTTGAAATCGCCGAGGGCCTCAATACCACCGCGTTGTTCAATATCTTGAAGGGGCTGGTCAAAGCCCGGGCTGCCATACAGGCAGACATCTGCCCCATGTTTTGTAAAGTGATAGGCTGCTGTCAAACCAGCATTGCCTGAGCCAATGATCGAGACACGGTGAGTCATAATTATTCCTTTTTGGTGTGCATCGTTATGGACCCACAGTAAGGAATTATCACTCTTTCCCGCCAATACCAAAGAATTAAACTGCTATGCAAAAAAGTAATGCTACATAATTGGTACTTATTTAAGTATCTGATAAATATGATTTTCAATTGATTTTAAAAGAGGCGTCTATTCTATTTCTAAGTGTGATGTCATGCCAAAAGCTATTTATCCAAGTCTCGCATTGGGCCGATTTTCAACTGAACATCCAATGAGTCGGCAAGCAGCATGAATTGCTCGATGAAGTGCTCGGCATGACGGTGGATAGGCTTGAGTGCCGGATACAGGATGTCAAACTCAAAAGGGAGGTTGAATACAAGCGGTCGCATGACAACGTTGGGGTGCTCGCTATCAATAACAGCAGTAAATGGGTCGGTTATAGCGATACCGACGCCTTCCTTCACCAAGGCGGCTGCGGTGCTGGCCAATGATACTTCGATATGTTCAATGGTCGATAAGTTGTATCGTCTCAACAATGCATCGATCCGGCGCTGTGTCGCATCTTTCTCATGGCGTATTAACACCTGATCCGCTAAGTCATAAATATCGATAACCTTTCTTCTGGCGAGAGGTGAGCTTGCCGGCACCAAGCAGACAGATTCGCATTCGACCCGTTGGGCTTTTACCCCTGAGATAATCTCATCAACAAAGGCAAAGCCAATATCAACGGTTTGGCTTTGTACTCGTCGAATGACATCTTCCGAACGGTAGGTTTTAAAGCCGAGTTTTAGCTTAGGTGTCTGAGATAAGAAGGTGGCGACAACACGGGGTAAAAAGGCATTGGAAAGCAGGGGCATAGCGGCAATGTTCAGGCTGCCAAAATGTGCAGAGCGAATAGAGTGGGCTGCCTGATCCAACCCAGCAACAGCATCGAAGACTTTGGCGACTTCAAGGTAAAAGGCCTGTCCTTCATCGCTAAGTTCTAAGCGGTTACCTTTGCGAATGAATAATTTAAAGCCTAAGCGTTGTTCTAATGCTGACAACAATCGACTGACAGCGGGTTGGCTAAGATGAAGGCGCTCGGCAGCAGCAGTAACGGTTTGGCATTCAATAATGGCTTTAAAAGCATTCAGTTGGCTGAGTTTCATGATAGTGCGGGATAGTTGGAGTTTGCGCTAAGCTAGCAAAATCAGGGGTTGGTTTCTTTGAACTGGCATTGAAATTCAAGAGCTCAATAACTGCTTGCTGATAATACCAACACTTCCATAAAGACTGTTTATCAGTTGCATCTATAACCCAAATGGTGCTTTTTGGCGAAAGGAATAGACTAGCGGCTTTTGTCCAATAGCCTTAATTCCATGCAATGTTCTCACTTTGATCAGCAGCGCTGCCAGTCCTGTTCCTTATCGGGTATGCCTTACCCGCAGCAAATCCAGCAAAAAGATGAAAAGCTTAAACAACTGCTTTCAACAGTCATGCCACAGCAATGGCTATCAGTTGTTCCAAGCGAGGAAACGGGGTGTCGCAACAAGGCTAAAATGGTTGTGCTTGGTGCTGCGCATCAGCCAGTACTGGGGATTGAAGGCGCCGATAACCAGCCAGTTAGCTTATGTGATTGTCCACTGTACCCAGAGGAGATGCAGGCATTATTGGCTTACCTACAAGCATGGATTCGTATTGCCGGGATTCCCCCTTACAACAAGGTGAAAAAGAAAGGCGAGCTGAAATACATCCTGCTGACCCGTAGTGAATGTGAGGGTGAGTACATGCTGAGGTTCGTGCTGCGAAGCCGAGATGCACTTTCCCGGATTGAAGCGAACCTTGCCAAGTTGCAGGCGGATTGGCCTCAAGTGAAGGTAGTGTCGGTAAACCTGCAGCCGATTCATATGGCGCGGTTGGAAGGGGAAGAAGAGATATTCCTAACCGATGCCCAGCACTTGGTCGAGCAGTTCAATGGCGTGCCATTGGTGATTCGGCCAAAGAGTTTTTTCCAGACTAACCCGAAGGTTGCAGAGCAGCTATATGCGACAGCGCGTGAATGGGTTAGGGAGCTTGCACCGAGTTCGATGTGGGATTTGTTTTGTGGTGTAGGCGGTTTTGCCTTGCACTGTGCCAATGATGTCGAGCGTGTGGTGGGCATTGAGATTGAACCTGAAGCGATAGCCAGTGCCAAGTTTTCAGCAGTAAAATTGGGGATCAATAATCTGGAGTTTGATGCGCTGGATTCTGCCCAATTCTCCCAGCGGCAAGGCCGAGCACCTGAATTGGTGTTGGTTAATCCGCCTCGTCGTGGGTTGGGGCAAGCATTAACTGAGCAACTTACCATATTGGCGCCAAAATATATTATCTACTCTAGTTGCAATCCTGAGTCCCTGAAGCAGGACTTGCAGGCTTTGCAGATGTATGAGGTTCAGCGGCTGCAGTGGTTTGATATGTTTCCCCACACGGAGCATGCGGAAGTGATGGTGTTGTTGGGTCACCAAGTGACAGTTGATTAAAACTCCGACTATGCTTTTTGACATTGTTAAATTAACTCAAAAACACTATGAAACCACAAAGTATCTTTTTACTGGTTGCGGCATGCGGACTAACGCCGATTGCACTCTCATATGGTGTTTCTCCAGCGGTATCAATCCGTTACCTGTTTGATGTCGATGCGACCCCAACCAACGTTGCTCATATATTCCGAGCCATTATGGGGCTGTATATGGCTTTGGCTTTGTTCTGGCTGCTGGGTGCTTTTACCAAAAAGTACAAGCTTCACGCGTTATACAGCCTAGTTATATTTATGCTGGGATTGGCAGTAGGCCGAGTAGGCAGTTTGATTATCGATGGAATACCGCATTGGTTATTGGTTGTCTATCTCTTCTTGGAGCTTGGATTTGGTATTGTCGGAATAAAAATGATTAAACAAGAGAGCCGAGAAATAAGATAGTAAGTCATGCTTAATTCGGTCCGTATTCCGCTCGATAAGTCCTTTATGGTTCAGTTGTAATAAGTGTAAAGCCTCTCATCGTGAGAGGCGTTTTTGATAGGTTCTGGAGGGCTGCTTTCAATTATATTGGGTCTTGTGCCTTGCACATTGCCCGACATCTTCATAGGTTTCAGGCCTTATTTCAGATAACTCTCTGGCGTTGGCACCCCATAGCAAGGCTTGCTCGCCGTATTGCGAGGTCAAGCTAGAGATAGCCAGTGAGTTCCTTTTGTCGGATTTCGCCCCGAGAATGATGACTTTGATCGACTCCATGGAAAAGACATCTTCCAAGGTACGCTTGTAATAGGGCGTGATAAGGTTTCGGTTAACGCGATAGCTCAGTTCACTCAGCGGCACCAGTGCAATGGCGCGTGATTCATCTTCGTTTATGAAGTCATGATGCTTCCAGGCAAACAGGGTTTTGAGCAAGGAAAATAGCGAGGATTTGTAATGTGGCGCCAAGGCTTCTAGCGTATTTCGTTGCTCATGTTCATTGGGTATATCCTTAGTGTTCAAGAAATCGAACAGTTCTTTGAACAGGCTAATGGTCTCCTCAATATAGTGATGGAGTGGGTCATAGCTGCACTTGAAGGTCTCACTTAGCATCAGCGTTCCGCTAAAATAGTGAGCAGAACAAGTTAGTGAAGGACTATCACTGGTATTGTTTTTCAGTACATCAGACCTAAAGCCAATACAGCTCCCGCGGCAGTCATCACCGTAAAAGCGCCACTGGGTTAGGGAATCACTGGTACCGGAAAAAGAGCAGACACACATGGAGTGCTGGGTTTCGATTTGATGTAGGAGTACTTCCAGGTTTTTACTGCATTGACTGTACTCTGAGTCTTTAAGCCGCCCTGTCAGGGCATGCAGCGCTTTTTTGAATTCCCCTTTGTCGTTCAAGAACTGGTAATCGGTAAACCATATCTCTTTGTTGAGCATAACGCCCAGTAGCCCGTCCGTTGAGGTGTAATGAAATAGCGTATTCCCATCCACAATTAGCGCCTACTTTATTGTTATGTGTTAATTAAACATTACTCGTACCCGCAAAATTTGGTCAAATTAAATCATTGGAAAATGTTAACGGCAGCTAAAATTTCAAACCTTCTTATGACAAATAACTAGAGCTATATTTACCTCATTGGGAAGTATCTAGTGAAAGGTGCTTTTCTTTGGTTTCGATGAAGAGAAATGATTGGATTGTAAGGTATCATTTTCAAGTTAAAGCCTCTGGAATCCCAGAGGCTTTACGTTGTGGGGATACTTACATCTTTCCACTTTAAGTCGAATCGCTGGCTTATTTCAGATCAAACCTATCAGCATTCATGACCTTGGCCCAGGCTGCAACAAAGTCGTTTACAAACTTCTCTTTGTTATCATCTTGGGCATAGAGTTCTGAATAAGCTCTCAAGATTGAGTTTGAACCAAACACTAAGTCGACTCTGGTTGCGGTCCAAGCCACTTGGCCTGATTGGCGGTTACGAATCTCATAGAGATTACTGCCAGCAGGTTCCCAGGTGTAATTCATATCAGTCAGATTCACGAAAAAGTCGTTAGTCAACTGACCCACGTTGTCAGTAAAGACACCATGCTGCGTGCCGCCATGGTTTGTACCAAGCACACGCATCCCACCGACTAGGACTGTCATTTCTGCAGCGGTTAACCCCATTAACTGGGTACGATCCAACAGCATTTCTTCAGGGGTAACGAGATACTCTTGTTTCAACCAGTTACGGTAACCATCATGCAGGGGCTCCAATACTTCAAAGGACTCCTCATCTGTGTTGTCTGCGCTGGCGTCGCCCCTACCTGGAGAGAATGGAACAGCAACATTGAAGCCTGCTGCCTTAGCAGCCTGTTCAACGCCGACATTACCTGCCAATACGATCACATCAGCAATACTCGCTCCAGACTCCTGAGCGATGCCACTTAGAACTGATAGCACCCGCGATAAGCGTTCAGGCTCATTACCTTCCCAGTCCTTCTGTGGGGCTAAACGGATCCGCGCGCCATTTGCCCCGCCACGGTTATCAGAGCCGCGGAATGTACGGGCGCTGTCCCACGCGGTGGAAACCATGTCGCTGACCGACAGGCCACTTGATGTGATTTTCGCTTTTACTGCATCCACATCATAGCTAGTGCTCCCTGTTGGTACAGGGTCTTGCCAAATGAGATCTTCTGACGGAACATCGGGCCCAATGTAACGTGCTCTTGGCCCCATATCCCGGTGGGTAAGCTTAAACCATGCACGAGCAAAGACTTCTGAGAAGTAGGCAGGATCGTTATAAAACCGTTCTGATATCTTGCGGTATTCAGGATCAACCTTCATTGCCATATCAGCGTCTGTCATTATCGGGTTATGACGCACTGAGGGGTTTTCGGCATCAACCGGTTTATCTTCCTCTTTAATGTCAACAGGCTCCCATTGCCACGCACCTGCTGGGCTCTTTTTCAACTCCCACTCATGGTTTAGCAGCAATTCAAAATAGCCGTTGTCCCATTGCGTTGGGTTAGTTGTCCATGCTCCCTCTAGGCCACTGGTTACAGTATCGGCGCCGACACCGCGCTTGTCTTTATTCAACCAGCCCAGGGCTTGATCGTGAATTTCGCCGCCTTCAGGCTCAGGGCCGAGCAGTGAAGCGTCGCCATTACCGTGAGCTTTACCCACCGTATGCCCACCGGCAGTCAGCGCCACGGTTTCTTCGTCGTTCATTGCCATACGAGCAAACGTGACGCGAACATCATGGGCTGTTTTTTGAGGGTCCGGGTTACCGTCAACACCTTCCGGGTTAACATAAATTAACCCCATCATGACGGCGGCAAGCGGGTTTTCCAAATCCCTTTCACCTGACCAGCGGCTTTCTGGGTTATTCGTTGGCGCCAGCCATTCTTTTTCCGAGCCCCAATAGATGTCTTTCTCAGGGTGCCAGATGTCTTCACGCCCAAATCCAAAGCCAAAGGTTTTGAGCCCCATAGACTCGTAGGCAATGGTACCAGCATACGCCAGCAGATCTGCCCAGCTGAGGCGATTGCCGTATTTCTTTTTAATCGGCCATAATATCCGTCTTGCTTTGTCCAAGTTGGTATTGTCTGGCCAGGAGTTGAGAGGGGCAAATCTAAGGTTACCGGTACCGGCACCGCCTCGGCCATCGGCAATACGATACGTACCCGCAGCGTGCCATGACATGCGTATCATCAATCCACCGTAATGCCCCCAGTCCGCAGGCCACCACTCTTGACTGTCAGTCATCAGAGCGATAAGGTCTTGTTTGAGAGCTGCAAAATCAAGTTTCTGGACTTCTTCCCGGTAATTAAAGTCACCTAAAGGGTTTGTTTTTGTATCGTGCTGATGAAGAATATCTAGGTTGAGTGACTTGGGCCACCAGTCAATTTCCGTACGATCATTGGTGGTCATAGAACCATGCACAAAAGGACATTTTCCCGCGGTATTCGATTTATCCTGCGGCATATTTATTCTCCTATTCCAGTGAATTCCACGTGCAATTTAATGAGACAAATGCGGTGTAATGTTACAAATGGTGTATTTTCATTTTTTGTCTAAAACTTGAACTGGGTTTCAACACATCACTTCTGAAGCGTTCTCAGCATCCAAGCAGTTTTTTCATGAATACGCATGCGATCTGAAATTAGCGCGGCACTCGACTCATCATCTGCCGCTTGAGCCAATTTAAGTACCTCGCGAGCGGTTTTGACAACTTGCTCATGGCCTTTTGTGAGGATGTCCACCATTTCGGAAGAGCAGGGGACGCCATCGACTTCTTTTACTGCGCTAAGACGTGCAAACTCTTGAAACGTCCCCGGGGCTGCTACGTCTAGAGTACGAATACGCTCAGCAATTTCATCTACAGCGGTTGCCAGCTCGGTGTAATGTTCTTCAAACATCAGGTGTAGATCTCTGAAATGCTGTCCTTGCACATTCCAATGGAAATTGTGAGATTGCAAATATAGCGTATAAGAATCAGCCAGTAATTTCTTAAGGCCTTCAGCTGTTTTGAGTCTGCTTTCGCTATCTATGCCAATGTCAATTTGGGTCACAGTCGCTCCTTAAGTAGAGTATAAAATTGACTACTATCTGAAATTGGTCATGGGAATTACAGCTAAAGTATTGGTGACAATTGCATGTTTGTAAAAACGAAAAGAACTATCATCATATTCGCTTTTTTAGATTGCTCGGGTGGAGCATTTTGGTTTGAACAACCATTCGAAATACTAATTACCAACCCAAGGCGTGGATCTCGTTTTCAATTTTTGCTGCTAACTCTTGTACCTTAGATTCCAGGTATCGAACATCACCAATCATGTGTTGCATATCTTCAACAAAATGGGCAGGGCGTATCAGTCTCAGAGCATGTTGGTTTTTGCACACAAAATCGACACAAGGAAGCCCTTTAGCATTCTCATATTCAATGACGTATGTCGCTGGAGTTTGATGGTTAAGGTGATGGTTTAACTCGACTGTTAACTCGAAGAAGTGGGCATTTATCCAGTCAGAGTAGTGGCTGAGAAAGTATGATTTCACTAATTCATCGCTAAAATGATTCTCTTTATGATAGGCTCGGTTTTCGTCAGCGTTGTGAGGGAGTTGTTGGCTATCTCTTTGTAACTGGAAAGGAAACCTTCTATCTAACCATGTTTTGACCGCAACCAGAGCCCTATTAATGATGTAATGGAGGGCACTGTAGAGGTTGCCGTAAACAAAATGGTCATGGTAGTAAAGCCTTATCCATTCACCTCTAAACTCATTGATATAGGCATCAGGGGGAGTGGGGATATAACTTGGGGTGTTTTGTTGAGCTGTAAATTGACCCTGGTTCCGACCTAGTTGCATGATCGGTGCTTGCTGATCGTTCCAATAAGCAATATCAAACGACAATAAATCTGGCCAGTGAACGAAAGAGCTGGCAGTTCGTCGAGGGTCAGTGAGAGAAATTAAATCATCGCCTTCACCTCTCTCTAGCTGTTGGGCGGCATGCGATAGATACAATGCGTATGGATCTTTGAGGTAAAGTTGACGCTGTCTTCCCTGTTTAGCATCCTTACTCAAGTAAGCCGAGTGATGGCCTTTTTCCCATGAAGATGAATCAAACATAGCTTCTCCCGGGGTGCTTGAAGACACTACAAGTATAAACGCCACGCTCCTAAACAGGGATCAGATAACTCCTTTTAAAAACACCTGAACATTTATCCATGCAAACCCACCCCAGTGGCATTTAATCCCAAGCGTTTGCGCCTCCTACTGCTGTTTGCCTTTCTGAACGAGTCATTGTCACAAACGGGTTAGTCCTTACCTAGCAAGTATGATTTTGCCGGATCGACCACCATGCGAGAATATAATGAGGTGCGGCCAAGCAACATGCGAAATTTCATATTATCCCTTGGGGTGAGGGTCATCTCTATGGGGAAAGAGAGGTCGCCAGCAACTAGCTCAGTGCTGATCACATAACGTTGGGTTTGATGACCACCTGAGTCCTTGACCAAGCGTTGATCCAGCACTGGCGCTTCACATTGAATAACAATGTCATCATTTGATTGAATTGGGTGGACCCAGAAGCGCAACCAAAGTTGGTTGTTTTTCCTGAACTCTTCTATGGAAAAAGTGTGCAAACAGGAAGTTCGAGCACCTGTATCAACTTTTGCCTTGATTCTTTCAATACCAAGTTGAGGTAGGCTAACCCATTCTCGCCATCCAACAATGATCTTACCTTTATTATTCAAAGCCAACTACCTTTTAAATGTTGAAAAAATAAGCTTAGACGTTCAAAAAAGTATAGCTGATGTGAATATGTGCTTTTGTTTGTTAACTGCGAGGCGGATATCATAGATAGCTCACTTGAAGAGATATCTTAAGCAAAAGACATGGCCCTTATTCATTGATCAAGACTCCGCAAGTTCTTGGTGGGTATCCTCTAAAGCCGAGTCATTGAGCAATCCTGCGTAGATACCGTTTAGGTCGACAAGCTGCTGGTGGTCACCCCGTTCAACAATCTCACCTTTTTCCAGAACCAGTATCATATCCGAATGGCGCACTGTGCTAAGTCGGTGGGCAATGGCGATCACGGTCTTTTCCTTGAATAAGCGCTGCATGGCTTTTTGGATCAGATCTTCAGTGATAGAGTCGACCGAGCTGGTGGCCTCATCGAGCATCATTACTTGACCGCCTTGCGCCACTGCACGGGCAAAGGAGATTAACTGGGTCTGGCCAACGGAAAGGTTAGAGCCGTTTTTATCTAACCGGAAGTCATAGCCTTGTGGCAGTTGCTCGATAAAGCTATTGGCATACACATAGCGTGAAGCCTGCTCAACTTGTTCGCGAGAGATATCTTCTTTACCCAAGGCGATATTGAAATGGATCGTCTCTTCAAACAGGTGGACATCCTGCATCATCAACGAGAACAAATGGGCCGAGTCATCGATGGAGATTTCAGAGAGCTCGATGCCATTTAAAAGGATGCTGCCTTCGTAATCCTGGTAGGTTTTCGAGATTAAACGCATGATCGTTGACTTACCTGAACCGGTTGAGCCTACCAATGCGATTTGATGGCCTTTTTCCAAAACAAAGGACACGTTTTTTAGCACGTATGGGGCGTCATCTTTGTAACGGAAGCTGACATTTCGGAACTCAAGGCTGACAAACTCTTTAAGCTGTTTTTCCACTTTGTGTGCCGGCTGTAAATCACGGCCTTCTTCTTCGATAGGCTCGACGAATAGTTCTTCAATATGATCGAACGCGGCAAATGAGCTTTGGATCGAGGCGATTTGCGAGGTGAAATCGCGGATCGGCACAAACACTTTCTCCAGCGTGTTGATAAAGGCAATCAGCACACCCAGTGTCAGTGATGCCTCCAAGACTTGCCCAGAGCCATACCAAATCATCAGTGCTACTGTGATAGAGGTAATACCCGAAATGAATGAAAACAATACGGCATCGTATTTATTCACCTTCTTCTGCGCTTTTAAAAACTCATCGGTATAGCCTTTGTATTTTTGCTCGACGGCTTCTTCGGCACGGTATAGCTGAACGGTTTTGACGCCCAAAATCACTTCTTGCAAGTAGCCGATACCACGGGCCAATGAAGAACGGGTGGTCAAGTGCAGTGCTCGCAGGCGGTTGCGGACATATACCGTCAGGTACATCACCGGAGGCATGATAACCAATACAATTAGGGTTAGCTGCCAATCGATAAATAGCATCATGATCAATAGGGCGATGGTATTGAGGCTATCCCGAACCAGCCCAACCACGGACTGGATGAATGTCTCACCGATGGTTTCAAGATCACTGGTGAGGCGAGACAGCGTCACACCGTTGGGTGTGTTATCAAAATAGCTGCGAGGCAGTCTCAATACGCGGTCAACGAGCACTGAACGCATATCCGTAATGGTGTACTGGCCCGTTTTGCGCAGGTTGTAGGAGTAGGTGGTGTCAACAATGTAGTCGACGATCAGTACCACAAGCAGGGCGGCAATATACAGCCACATACCGTTGGTACTTTCCTGTGCGAGATGCCTATCAATCACCTGGATAATCAGCCAAGGGAACAACAAACTGGTCGCGACGGTAAGCGGCAACATGGAAACACCAAGGATGGCAGAGCCTTTATATTTCTTGGCAAACTTGAAAAAGTGCTTTAAGTATTTAACGTCAATGCCCTTTAGCATGCTGTTGCCTCCGTTTCGTTCTGTTGCAGTTTCCAGGTCTCAAAATAGTAAGGGCAAGTTTGCAGCAGGGTGACGTGATCACCTTTGGCGATGATTTTGCCTTCACTCAGCACAATGATTTCGTCCATATATTCCAGGGCATTAACGCGGTGGGAGACAACCAGCACGGATTGGTTCTGCAAGCGTTCAAATAGACCTTCCAAAATTTTACGCTCTGTATCGTAATCAACCGCTGACAAAACATTATCCAAGATGATCAAATCAGACGGCTCGAGAAGGGCCCGGGCAATGCTCAATCGTTGTTTCTGACCGCCGGAGAGCATGATCCCTTTTTCGCCGACCAGCGTTTGGTCACCATTTTCAAAACGCTCAACATCACTGGCTAGCTGGCTGAGTGACAACACTTCATCGACTTGTGATTTCGCAATGTCCGGGGCGAAGCTGCCGAAACGAATGTTGTCCTCTACTGTTGCCGAGAACAGATATGGGTCTTGGGTTACCGTTTTGATATACCGGCGCAAGTCAGAGCGGGAAAAAGTCGTGATATCTTTATCGCCGAGGAAAACGCTGCCTGCAGGAACATCCAAATGATGGTTGAGGCAATTGACCAAGGTGGTTTTACCGGCTCCTATGCTACCTAGTACACCGACTTTTTTTCCTGGGGGGATATCGAAGCTCACGTTATCTAAAACCAGGGTTTCATCATCAGGGTAGCTGAAGCTCAGGTTACGGACTGAAAATGTTCGTGCCTGTAAGGCATCAAGATCAATTTGCGCCAGAGGTGTTTGATCTTGCTCTGGGACTTCAGCATTAAGGATGGTTTGCACGCTTTCTATGCCCACCATGCCCCGCTGATAGATGGTGGCGATTCGGCCTAGTTGCATCAGCGGCATCGCCAGCAACACCGAATAGCTAAGAAAAGCGGTTATTTCACCAAGGGTAAGCTGCTGGTTCATTAACATGTAGCCGCCAAGCCCGAGGATCAAAATCTTCATGAGGTTGTTGGCGTAATCCAGTACCGGCATGAAAAACACCTGAATACGGGTGATTTTCATGCGGCATTGCAGCAGTTGCTGGTTCAATTTTTCAACTTCATCTTTTACCCAAGGAGACATCTGCTCGCTCTTGATGAGATCAATACCGGACAAGTAACTCATCAACTGGGCTGAAAGGTTTTGCAGCCTACGCATGTGTTCCATATGCAGTGACTTCATACGTTTGAAACCGATACGGAAAATCACGAAGGCGATAACGATAGGCACAACCGAATAGAGTGTCAGTTCGGGCGAAATGCGCCACATCCACAAAGGCGTAAGCGAAAGTGCAAGTAATACGTTGAAAAACTGTAGAAAGCCGAGACCAAACAGGAGGCGGATGCCATTCAAATCATTGTTAATGATTGAGATGAGTTTGCCTGAAGCAAACTGGCTATGAAAGCTATGTGGTAAGCGGTTCAACTTCTGCAGCAGAATATTTTTGAGGGCAGCCTCGGTAATTCGGCCTGGGTTAAGCGCATGCATGCGTGACCAAATACGAACCACAACCATGGCGATCGCCATGAATACCACCGTGCCCACATAGGTTGTCAGTTGCTGGTGACTGTTGGGTGAGTGGCTATCAATCAGGTCAATCGCCAACTGAATATAGCGCGGGATTTCGACTTGGAGCCAGTTAACAAGGAATATGAAAATAATCGCCAGTATATATGACTTGCGATTCATACGCAGAAAGTGAGAAAAAAATTGTGTTTTAGTCATGAAGCTTTTTCTTTCATGGAGTTATCGAGGATGCCTTGGAAAGTGCAAACAACAATGCAGTGCTGGCTTTATAGAGATCGTAAAAAGTCCCCAAAATGTTACAGCTATTCTATTACGGCCTGTGCTACGAGAGTAGTACGAGGTGTTTTTTGCTGTTCTTAGTGCTCTATACAGAATGATATTTCAACCTGGGTTTGTTGTCGCTGAAGGATTGCTAAGTGTACACGCATTACGTTGAAATAGCATCAGATCTGAAGTGATCAAATAATTAGAATAAAGAAAATAGGTCTATTCGCTTTGGATTTATATCTATTTTGAATATTAATTAAGTAAAGCTTATTACTGATTCGTGTATATGAGACAGGGATTTATATCGTTAAAATTTATAGTTGCTATAATTGGTTAACTATTTATTTTTTATCGGTTTGGAGTGTCAATATCCATGCGATCGGCTAAACCTCCCATCATTGAAGTCGATTTGGACGAAAGGATAACATCTAGCTCTGTTGCAGAGTTATGGCACTCTACAAATAAAATTATAAATGAGAATCCGGCATCAAAAATAAAAATAAATGCAAGTAAGTTAACTTTTATAGACAATACGGGGATTGCTTTCTTATATGATCTCCGTCATCGCCAACGCGATGAAAATGCAGCTATCACGATAGAGAACCTGAGTGCTAGCCTTCAATTACTGATACCTAACAAGGATATACAACCAAAAGAAAAGCCAGCATCTCGTTCCACATTGTCTTCATTTATAGAAGGAATTGGTAAGGCAACAAATGAACAGCTTGTCTATACAAGTATTATGTTTCACTTTCTTGCTAGATGTATTAAATCTCTTTCAAGAGCGGTTGTTGGCAAGGAGAAAATCAGATGGATAGAGTTGCTATCTATTGCCACGCAAGCGGGTGCCAATGCTATCCCAATTGTATTGCTTATCGGCTTCTTGATGGGGGTGATAATTGCTTTTGAGATTGGCCTTGTCGCACAGCAGTTCGGTGCCGTCCTATTTGTAGTGGATGGAATAGGCATATCCATGTTCAGGGAACTGGGACCTTTGATGACCGCTATCATATTTGCTGGGCGTACTGGTGCTGCTTTCGCGGCTGAGATAGGCACTAAGAAAATTAATGAAGAGATAAATGCCCTTTATACGTTTGGTATTGATCCTATAAGCTTTTTGGTCCTGCCCCGGTTACTCGCTTCCTTGATGGTTTTACCACTACTAACAGTAATGGCTGACATCATCGGGGTCATCGGTGGGGCTATCGTGCTGTTGAAATTCAATATTGGTTTTGTCCAGTTTTACCAACAGTTAATTAATTCATTGGCCGCATGGGATTTTAGCCTTGGATTAATTAAAGCGTTTACTTTTGCTTTTATCGTCGCCGCAATTGGCTGCGAGCGGGGGCTTACTACTGGAGTGGGGGCTTCCGCTGTCGGTTTGTCTGCCACCAGTGCTGTTGTGAGTAGCATAATATGGATCGTGATTGTTGATGGCTTTTTTGCTGTATTGACGAGTTGAAGGGGCTGGGATGATCGTGGGTAAATCAAATAGAAACTATGCCATCAGCGTACAAAACCTCACTATGGGATATGGAACAAAAATCTTATTGGAAAATACCAGCTTTAACGTGGAACAGGGCGAGATATTGGTTATATTGGGTGGTTCTGGTTGCGGTAAATCGAGCTTGATGAAACACCTGATTGGATTATATCCTCCTAAATCTGGTGATATTTTGATAAACAACCGTAGTATTGTCCATGCGAAAAACAACGAAAAGTCAAACATTCAGAGACAGCTGGGTGTAATGTATCAAAGTGGTGCGTTGTTTGGATCATTAAACGTGATTGAAAATGTACGTTTTCCTCTGGATGAGTTTACCGATATTGGGCTTGATGAAAAAAATTTAATTGCCAGGATATTGCTTGATTTACTGGAGATGGGACATGCAGAAGCTTTGATGCCGAATGAATTGTCTGGAGGGATGATAAAAAGGGTTGGGATTGCACGTGCTATGGCTTTGGGAGCAAACATCCTAATGCTAGATGAACCCTCAGCAGGGTTGGATCCTATTACATCTGCAAACCTTGACCAGGCTATTCTTCAATTACGAAAGAACCTTGGATGCACCTTTATTATTGTCACACATGAGCTTCAAAGCATATTTGAAGTGGCCGATAGGGCCATTATGTTAGATCCTAAAGCCAAATCCATTATTGCAGAAGGTTCACCCGCTGAACTCCGTGACAAAAGTCCGGATCCTAGGGTCAGGCAGTTCTTTAATCGCATTTCAGATCATGAACAAAAGAGTAAGCGCTATGGATGACTCTAAAAAACATTTTCGTCTAGGCTTGTTTGTAACGATTTCATTGATTTTACTGTTTGCGGTTTTCCTTACTCTAGGTGGCCGTTCATTCTTTAAGCCTAAATTGATTTTTGAAACATACTTTGATAATTCCGTCTCTGGCCTTGAAATTGGTTCAATGGTTAGTTATCGAGGGATCCCTCTGGGTGAAGTGATTTCGATAGAGTCTTCTAGTACTGTCTATGAGTATGATGTACCACATGAAAAAAGAGTGACTTATGTTGTCGTAAAAGCTGAGATATTGGGTGATAAAAAAACTGTTCGTGATTGGGAAAGGCATTTCGATACATTTATACAGAGAGGCTTAAGAGTGCAGACACAAATTGCTGGTATAACAGGGCAGCAATATTTATCTTTAGACTATATAAGTCAATCTCAGAGTGAAACACTAGATTTTGATTGGCAGCCAGAAAATATTTACGTTCCATCGGCCAAAAGCTCTACAGGCAGAATTATTGCCGGGATCCAAAATTTACTCGCTAGTCTGGATGATGCAGAGATTGCCAATCTAGGCCAGAACTTAAACTTGCTGCTGACTACGGCGAACGAAAAGTTATCTGATGTTGACACAGAGTCTATTTCTGAGGAAGTAGTGACATTATTACTGAGTGCCAATGATATAACGTCAAATATTAAAAAAGTGGTTCTTAACAGTAAGTTGGATGATACATTTGATAATTTAAATTTGGCAAGTGAAGATCTGGATAGATTACTTTCAAACCCAAACATCCAAAAAAGTATTGTGTCGCTGTATAAAATACTCAATCAGTTTGATGTAATGCTGGCGAAAAACGGTGATGTTAACAAGATTTTGGTAAACCTTGATGATCTAATTAAACGCTCAGATGCTATTTTGACTGATAATCAATATGACTTGTACCAGATGATCAAAAACCTCTCGATCACAGCAGAGAATTTGAAAGAGTTTTCAGACACGACCAAAAACAACCCATCCTCAATCATTTTCAGCAATGCACCTGAAAAAATTAATCTTGATGGAGGAAACTAATATGAACTTGGCAAAGTGCCTTTCATTAATGTTAACCGCATTTTTGCTTGTAGGGGTGTTGGCTGGGTGTAGCGTGGGTGACAGTATTCCACAGCCGACAAACTATGCGATGTCTGCTAGTCCACCCATGGTGGCATCAGCTCGAATCGGAGAAACATTACGTATTGATCACGTACGAAGTGTACCGCCATTCAATGATACTCAAATGATTTATCGATTGAACGAAGTACGTTTTGAAAAAGACTACTATAACCGTTTTATTAGCGATCCTGAATCAATCCTCTCCAACCAACTTGCTAGCTGGCTTCAGCAGTCTGGCCTATACGATATTATCGTTTTGCCCAGTGTGCATACGCCTTCCAATCAAGTGTTACAGGTGACTATTACAAAGTTGTTTGGCGATTTTCGCCCAGGACAGCAACCGACGGCAGTCATGGAGATACAGTTTTTTCTGGTTGATAATACCGATTACCGTCCGGGAGTGGTTTTCTCTAAGACCTACACAAGTCGCATTCCAATCGAGAATAAGTCACCATTGTTATTGGCGGAAGGATATGGTGTTGCGATGACGAGAATTTTTGAGCAATTAACATCTGAATTATTAAGAACTCGATATAAGGGCTCGGTCTCGGCCGAGCTTTAGGTAATACGAGAAACCCCGAAAACACTCAGGTTGTTTACGGGGCTTAGACTTACTGGTTTAAGCTGCTATGAGGGGGATCATAGCACCATCAACCATTAAGCTTGGGTTGCTGTGATGAAGTCGTGGTAGTACTCATCCAGCACCTTACGGGTTTCGCGGCCGATCAACTCATACTCGTGGTGAGTCAGGTTAGCCAGTGAGACGCGTACCGAGCCGTGTACAACGTCGAAACCTTTACCCGGTAGCAAGATAACGCCGGTTTCGTGAGCAAGGCGGAACAAGAAGTCCTTACCTTTGCTGTTGCCTTTGAACCAGTCAACGAATTCTTGGCCGTACATCTTGGCACCCAGTACATCAAGGTCCAGCAGGGTGTAGTAATCAACGCGGTTGACATCTTTTTCCATTTCAACACCCATGTTTTTGTATAGGGTGTTGTAACGCTGGCGGATAATGTTCTTACACGCATCTTTATAGGTTTCTTCCGCATCCATTAGGCAAGCGAGTGAGAACAGTGCCATCTGAACCTGTTGTGGAAGAGAAAGGCCTGCGGTGTGGTTAAGGGCAACACCACGACTTTCTGCAACCATACGGTCGATAAATTTAATCGTGCGTGGCTCTGGCGTCAGTGTTTTATAACGGTCATCCAGTAGCAGTTTTTGCTCTTCAGATTGGTTCTGTAGTGCGTCATCGAACACGTTGTTGTGTTGAATACCGATAACGCCCAGACGCCAGCCTGTTGCACCGAAGTATTTAGAGAATGAGTAAACACATAGGGTGTTGTATGGGCATTTAGCAAATAGAGATACGAAATCATCTGCAAATGTGCCGTATACATCATCAGTAATGATGAACAGATCTTTACGCTTGGTGTCGATTAGCGTTGCAATCTTGTCTAGTGTCTCATCAGACATTTTCACCGATGCCGGGTTCGCTGGGTTTACCACGCACAGTAGTTTGATATCAGTGTCTTCTAGCTTGGCAATTTCTGCATCCGGTAGCTGCCATGTTTCTTCATCTAGGCGAAGTTCAACAATGTCCAGTTCGTACTCAGCCAGCTCTGGGATTTCCAGGTAAGGGGTGAAAATTGGCGTAATAAGCGCAATTTTGTCACCTTTTTTAAGCAGGCCGTTGTTGAACATAGACTGGAAGCTGTAGGTCATTGACGCAGTACCGCCTTCGGTCGCAAACAGGTCAAAGTCATTCGACATTGGGATGTTGCCGTACATTTCCTGGCCGATGTATTGCTTAACTACTTGTTCGATGTTGGTCAGCATGCGATCAGGCACTGGGTAGTTACAGCCAAGGAAAGCGTTAACCAACTCGTTAAGGAATACCTGCTTGTCGATACCTAGGCGGTCTTTGGTGTAGCTCAATGCTTTTTGCAGGAACTTCACACCTTCGGCGTTAGCGTTTTGCTTAGCAAAAGTGTCGAAGCGCTCAACAATGCCCACACCGTCTGGGATACCACCGAAACCACCGTTCAGGTAAGAGTAAGTACGCTCTGATTCTTCCAGGGCAAAATCACCCAGGCGCAGGAAGGCGCGGCGAGGAAGCGTCGCTAGGAAGTTAGGGTTACCACGGCCTGCATCTAGCAGTGCACGGTCTGGTACGGTTTGTGCCACTTCGATCAGTTTGTCTTTAAGCTCAAATGGGCTTAGGTTCGCGAATTTTGAAAAGTCGATAGTGTTAGTTTCAGTAGTCATAATCTTTTTTCTCTTAGGGTGGGGTGTAATTGGCCGACCCAAATACACCCGCAAGTGTTGAGTTAATGTTTTTCGAATTAAGTAAGGGGATTACATACCGGCGTTTTTACTGATAATGCCGATAATAATTGGGCCCCAAAGTGTCAGTAATACGTTTGCTACCGCGTAAGTTACTGTGAAGGTAAATACCGGTGTAGAGTTGCCAGCTTTTTCAAGTAGGGCGGCAAAACCAGGGTTGGCACTGCGACCACCGGTTACACAACCTAGCGCTTCAATTGGGTTTCTAATTCTCAACACGTAGTAAGAGAAGAAGAAAGAAATAAGCTGCGGAATTAAGGTAACGCCAACACCAAGGAACAGTAGCGTCAAACCATGCTCTTGTACCGCCACGACCGCTTGCGGTCCTGCTTCAAGACCCACGATGCCGACAAAGACAGCCAAGCCAAAATCACGCAGGAAGTTACCTGCACCCAACGGCAATGAAGCCACTCGAGGGTTGCGGCTGCGCAGCCAACCAACCATCAGGCCTGAAATCAGACAGCCTGCACCAGAGCCGATAGTGACTGGGATACCCGCGATCTTGAAGCTGATCATGCCAATCAGGAAGCCCAGTACCATCCCCAGGCCGAAGAACACATAGTCGGTGACAAAGGCAGAGCCCAAGCGTTTACCGATATTGTTCTCGACACGGTTAATATCTTTTGCCGTACCGGTTAGCTGGATGACATCATTCTTTTTCACCACCACATCAGGGCTTATATCAACACTATTGCCAGCACGTTTGTAATCAGTGACATAGATACCACGCGCTACATCGGCATTGGTTTCGCGCTTAACCTGCGCAAGGGTCTTACCGATTAATTTGGAATCCGTGGCAATCAGCTGGCGATTTTCTTCGATAAGCTCGATACCTGCAGGTACCTCGACTTCCCGGCCAATGTCCTGGGCAATTTCACGGACCTGGTTGCGGCGGCCAGTGACGATAACCACATCACCGTTTTGGATTGGAGTGTACTTATCGATATCAAGGCTTCTGCCGTCACGCTCAATGACTTCAATGGCGATCTCGAGCAGGTTCTCGTTCGCTTGGGCAATGGTCTTGCCTTGCAGGCTGCTTTTTGCATCCACCAAATATGCACGGGTTACCAAATCGGTCAGCGCGTTGAATTCACCCGGCGCGAGCTCAGGTTTGCCACCAGAGACTTTCTCTGCCAGCTTGATGGCTTCGCCGCGGATATCCCATTTCATGATGGTTGGGATGATCCAGGTCACCATCAAAATAGGACCTAGCGAGCCAAAGATATAGGTGACCGCGTAGCCTACCGCCACGTTGGTTTGCATCAGTTGCTTAGCTTCGGCTGTCAGGCCAGAAAGCTTGGCAATCGCATCACCCGCTGTACCAATAATGGCAGACTGAGTGAGGCCACCTGCCGCAAGGCCAGCAGCCGTGCCTCGGTCGAGGTCGAAGATCCAGGCCGCTGCCAGTACACACAGTAAACCGGTGACGGTCATCACGACTGCAGAAAGCAGGATGTTCACAGTACGGAAGTTCAAAGCACTAAAGAACTGGGGGCCGCCCTGGAAACCAACTGCGTAAATAAAGAGAGCGAAGAAAATACTTTTTACGCCTGGATCAATATGAACGCCGAATTGCCCAATGAGAACACCGACTAACAGTGTACCTGCAACACCACCTAGAACAAATCGGCCAATAGTAATTTTACCAATTAAGTATCCGAAGGCTAATGTTAAAAATAGGGCGATAAAAGGCGAACTACTAATTAAGTTTTGAATAATAGTCATCGTTTTACCAATAAGAAATATAATGTCATATTTGATATTCAACGGAGTCTCCGTGAATAATAGTTAGAGCAGCAAAAATTAGCCTGTGCTCCGGTTCGTGAAAATAATAAGGCAGAAGAAATAAATCTAACAATCGATTTTGATGGATGGTATCCATCAATTAAATTTTTTACTCAGTAATGGTGGGTGTTGTCCGTCAAAACCGATTTATCAGTCCATCATAAATATGTCTCAGCTCAATAGTGACAGTGAGCTGCTTTTGGTTGGCCTTTATGAGTGGAAAAAATCATTGATTTAGAGGGTGAGATCATTCATTGGAGATGATGATTTAATATGCGTCTAATATAAGATAGGAAACAGTTATATATACAAGTGATGCTCAGGATATAAATGAAAATAAAACTTTATAAGTCGCTGTTTATTAAGCGTGTTCTGGATGTTGAGCCAACCGATCTTACACCATCAAAATCTAATGGTTTGAATGATTTCAATTATTGGACTCAAAACCATCCTTGGGTAATGCTGGTTTTTTCCATCATTCTAGGTTGTGTCATTACTGGTTTGATTGGTTTGGTTATTTTTGGGTGAAGCTTTTTTTGAGGTGAGCGTATGAAAGAAAAGCAGTTGATTGAAGAAAGGACACATCTTCGGTTTGATGTTGAAGAACTAAAAAGAGAAATTGAAAAACAGGCGAACAGTGAACCAGATATCAAATGGTATGGAAAACAGTATGTTGTAACAGTTGTACGAATCGTCTTATTTGCTTTTGCCGTATCCGTCATTCTTTTATTTGGGCTATTGTCTATGCAGTAATGGCTGAAAAGAGTAACTTATGACAAATGAAAAATGCCGCACCTATTTGGGCGGCATTTTACTTTTGCAAAGGTTAGTTTACTTTACGTTGTATTTTGCATCAGTGCGGATGTATAGCGTCACTTCGTTATCGCCAGTATTTACGAGTTCGTGGGTAAAGTCGCCCGTAGATTCGATATAGCTACCTGCCCCTAGGTTCATTGCTGTCTCTAGGTCTTTCGATTTATAATTAAACTGCCCTGCAATCACAACAGCACGGAATTCACTGGCCTTGGTTGAGATAGTACCGCTAAAACCAGAAGGTATTTTTACCATCGATCCACCTACCGCAGAAGTGCGGTATCTTCGGTACGGTCACCCCACAGATCGGCCGCACCGGGACTTAAGGCACCACGTAGTGGGTTAAGATAGCCCCATTCAATTTCATCACGAGTCCTGTTCTCATCGTTTTGTTTGAGGTGAGTATAGTTGCATCAAATTGCGTGTGTAATCGCCAGCGCTATGAAAATAGTCTTAACGAAAACCAGCATAATTAAACTTTCTAAGCTAGATGAAATTGGCACAATTAAAACTTATTGGAAGTAAAAAGCCCCGTAAACACTCAGGTTGTTTACGGGGCTTAGACTTACTGGTTTAAGTTGCTATGAGGGGGATCATAGCACCTCAACCATTAAGCTTGCGTCGCTGTGATGAAGTCGTGGTAGTACTCATCCAGCACCTTACGGGTTTCGCGGCCAATTAGCTCATACTCGTGGTGAGTCAGGTTAGCTAGCGAGACGCGTACCGAGCCGTGTACAACGTCGAAACCTTTACCCGGTAGCAAGATAACGCCGGTTTCGTGAGCAAGGCGGAACAAGAAGTCCTTACCTTTGTTGTTGCCTTTGAACCAGTCAACGAATTCTTGGCCGTACATCTTGGCACCCAGTACATCAAGGTCCAGCAGGGTGTAGTAATCAACGCGGTTGACATCTTTTTCCATCTCAACACCCATGTTTTTGTACAGGGTGTTGTAACGCTGGCGGATAATGTTCTTACAGGCATCTTTATAGGTTTCTTCCGCATCCATTAGGCAAGCTAGTGAGAATAGTGCCATCTGAACCTGTTGTGGAAGAGAAAGGCCTGCGGTGTGGTTAAGGGCAACACCACGGCTTTCTGCAACCATGCGGTCGATAAATTTAATCGTGCGTGGCTCTGGAGTCAGTGTTTTATAACGGTCATCCAGTAGCAGTTTTTGCTCTTCAGATTGGTTCTGTAGTGCGTCATCGAACACGTTGTTGTGTTGAATACCGATAACGCCCAGACGCCAGCCTGTTGCACCGAAGTATTTAGAGAATGAGTAAACACATAGGGTGTTGTATGGGCATTTAGCAAATAGAGATACGAAATCATCTGCAAATGTGCCGTATACATCATCAGTAATGATGAACAGATCTTTACGCTTGGTGTCGATTAGCGTTGCAATCTTGTCTAGTGTCTCATCAGACATTTTCACCGATGCAGGGTTTGCAGGGTTTACCACGCACAGTAGTTTGATATCCGTGTCTTCTAGCTTGGCAATTTCTGCATCCGGTAGCTGCCATGTTTCTTCATCTAGGCGAAGCTCAACAATGTCCAGTTCGTACTCAGTCAGCTCTGGGATTTCCAGGTAAGGGGTGAAAATTGGCGTAATAAGCGCAATTTTGTCACCTTTTTTAAGCAGGCCGTTGTTGAACATAGACTGGAAGCTGTAGGTCATTGACGCTGTTCCGCCTTCAGTCGCGAAAAGGTCAAAGTCATTCGACATTGGGATGTTGCCGTACATTTCCTGGCCGATGTATTGCTTAACCACTTGTTCGATGTTGGTCAGCATGCGATCAGGCACTGGGTAGTTACAGCCAAGGAAAGCGTTAACCAACTCGTTAAGGAATACCTGCTTGTCGATACCTAGGCGGTCTTTGGTGTAGCTCAATGCTTTTTGCAGGAACTTCACACCTTCGGCGTTAGCGTTTTGCTTAGCAAAAGTGTCGAAGCGCTCAACAATGCCCACACCGTCTGGGATACCACCGAAACCACCGTTCAGGTAAGAGTAAGTACGCTCTGATTCTTCCAGGGCAAAATCACCCAGGCGCAGGAAGGCGCGGCGAGGAAGCGTCGCTAGGAAGTTAGGGTTACCACGGCCTGCATCTAGCAGAGCACGGTCTGGTACGGTTTGTGCCACTTCAATCAATTTGTCTTTAAGCTCAAATGGGCTGAGGTTCGCGAATTTTGAAAAGTCGATAGTGTTAGTTTCAGTTGTCATAATACTTTCTCTTTAAAGGGGGCGTAATTGGCTGTCCCAAATACACCCGCAAGTGTTGAGTTAATGTTTAAATAAGATTCTGTGTGGGGTTACATACCGGCGTTTTTACTGATAATGCCGATAATAATTGGCCCCCAAAGTGTCAGTAATACGTTGGCTACCGCGTAAGTTACTGTGAAGGTAAATACCGGTGTAGAGTTGCCAGCTTTTTCAAGTAGGGCGGCAAAACCAGGGTTGGCACTGCGACCACCGGTTACACAACCTAGCGCTTCAATCGGGTTTCTAATTCTCAACACGTAGTAAGAGAAGAAGAAAGAAATAAGCTGCGGAATTAAGGTAACGCCTACACCAAGGAACAGTAGCGTCAAACCATGCTCTTGTACCGCCACGACCGCTTGCGGTCCTGCTTCAAGACCCACGATGCCGACAAAGACAGCCAAGCCAAAATCACGCAGGAAGTTACCTGCACCCAGCGGCAGTGAAGCCACTCGAGGGTTGCGGCTGCGCAGCCAACCAACCATCAGGCCTGAAATCAGACAGCCTGCACCAGAGCCGATAGTGACTGGGATACCCGCGATCTTGAAGCTAATCATGCCAATCAGGAAGCCCAGTACCATCCCCAGGCCGAAGAACACATAGTCGGTGACAAAGGCAGAGCCCAAGCGTTTACCGATATTGTTCTCGACACGGTTAATATCTTTTGCCGTACCAGTTAGCTGGATGACATCATTCTTTTTCACCACCACATCAGGGCTTATATCAACACTATTGCCAGCACGTTTGTAATCAGTGACATAGATACCACGCGCTACATCGGCATTGGTTTCGCGCTTAACCTGCGCAAGGGTCTTACCGATTAATTTGGAATCCGTGGCAATCAGCTGGCGATTTTCTTCGATAAGCTCGATACCTGCAGGTACCTCGACTTCCCGGCCAATGTCCTGGGCAATTTCACGGACCTGGTTGCGGCGACCAGTGACGATAACCACATCACCGTTTTGGATTGGGGTGTACTTATCGATATCAAGGCTTCTGCCGTCACGCTCAATGACTTCAATGGCGATCTCGAGCAGGTTCTCGTTCGCTTGGGCAATGGTCTTGCCTTGCAGGCTGCTTTTTGCATCCACCAAATATGCACGGGTTACCAAATCGGTCAGCGCGTTGAATTCACCCGGTGCGAGCTCAGGTTTGCCACCAGAGACTTTCTCAGCCAGCTTGATGGCTTCGCCGCGAATATCCCATTTCATGATGGTTGGGATGATCCAGGTCACCATCAAAATAGGACCTAGCGAGCCAAAGATATAGGTGACCGCGTAGCCTACCGCCACGTTGGTTTGCATCAATTGCTTAGCTTCCGCAGTTAGGCCTGAAAGCTTGGCAATTGCATCACCCGCTGTACCAATAATGGCAGACTGAGTCAGGCCACCCGCCGCAAGGCCAGCAGCCGTGCCTCGGTCGAGATCGAAAATCCAAGCTGCTGCCAATACGCACAATAAACCGGTGACTGTCATCACGACTGCAGAAAGCAGGATGTTCACAGTACGGAAGTTTAAAGCACTAAAGAACTGGGGGCCGCCCTGGAAACCAACTGCGTAAATAAAGAGAGCGAAGAAAATACTTTTTACGCCTGGATCAATATGAACGCCGAATTGCCCAATGAGAACACCGACTAACAGTGTACCTGCAACACCACCTAGTACAAATCGGCCAATTGTAATTTTACCAATTAAGTATCCGAAGGCTAATGTTAAAAATAGGGCGATAAAAGGCGAACTACTAATTAAGTTTTGAATAATAGTCATCGTTTTACCAATAAGAAATATAATGTCATATTTGATATTCAACGGAGTCTCCGTGAATAATAGTTTGAGCAGCAAAAATTAGCCTGTGCTCTGGTTCGTGAAAAATAATAGGGCGAGATTATTTAATCTAATAATCACTTTTGTAGGACGTTACCCATCAATAATTAAATCCATCAATAACGATGGATGCTATCCGTCAAAACCGATTATTGAAATCTCTTTAGACTACTTACTCTATGCGGCCAAATTATACGGTCAGCGATACGTGGCCTAGTTTCCTTAATCAAATAACGAAGAAGGTGAGATATGTCTGGTATTCTATCCATTCAGTCACATGTTGTGTATGGAAAGGCAGGGAATAGCTCAGCGGTATTTCCGCTGCAGAGAATGGGGTTTGATGTTTGGCCTATTCATACCGTGCAGTTCTCTAACCATACCCAGTATGAACAAGGGTGGACAGGCAGAGCCTTTGCTGCTGAAGATATCACCGAGTTGGTCAGCGGTATCGACAATATAGGGAAGCTAGACCAATGCCTAGCCGTGCTATCAGGCTACCAGGGCAGTGCGGAGCAGTGCGAAGCTGTTATCGACACGGTCAAGCGGGTCAAAGCGCGTAACCCTGAAGCTATCTATACCTGTGACCCTGTAATGGGTGACCCAGCCAAAGGGTGTATCGTGGCGCCGGGCGTAGCAGAAGTCTTGGTTAGCCAACTGATGCCAATGGCGGATATTATTGTGCCTAACCAATATGAACTTACCCAGTTTACTGGTTTGGAAATTAACAACCTACAAGATGCCATTACGGCATGCCAAGCCGCATTGAGCAAAGGCCCAAAACTGGTCGTGGTTAAACACCTTCACAGTGTCAGCAACGACACATTCACTATGATGATGGCCTCTGAAGACGGTGTGTGGCTGGCCGAACGTCCATATTTAGCTTTTTCCAAGCAGCCAGTTGGCGTAGGTGATTTGATATCGGCCTTGTTTACGGGGAAATACCTGAGTAGCCAAAACTCGCGGATTGCTTTTGAGTTCTGTAACAATGCCAGCTATTCAGTATTAGAGAAAACGTACCAATTGAATGAGTGGGAATTACAAACAATTGCAGCCCAGGACGATATATTCTTCCCGAGAAATAAATATAAGTTGAAAAGGATTGCTTAGTTTGTCTAGTAATAATCAATTAACCACTTGGTTTTCTCTTGTCTACAAGAGTTTAGTACCGACCTTGATGTTGGTATTTTCGATGATTGGTGTAGCGGCAATTAAGCCCTTTCAAATCATAACTGGCTTCCAGTTAATGAAAGTCTTTTTTTAAAATAATAATCATATTGACCTCTCATGTTAAAAAAAATCACTTCCACGGCTGCTTTTTTCAGTGCAGCCATGACTGTTATTCCAGCAGCAAACGCAATCTCATTCACCGATCCTGTGGATGGTAAGTTTGACATGGGAGATTACCTTGCAGAAAACGCTTATGGTTTTCTACCCGTACCGATCATTATCACCGAACCTGCTGTCGGTTATGGCGGTGGTGCTATGGGTATTTTCCTCCATGAGTCGGAATCAGAAAAGCAACAGCGTAAACAACTCGCACAACAATCACTGGATGGTGGAGCCCAACTTATTCCGCCTGCTGTAACAGTCGTTGGGGCTGCCGGGACTCAAAACGGCACATGGCTAGCTTTCGCTGCTCATCGCCGGACATGGAATAAAGATAAGATCCGATATTTGGGCGCTGTCGGTTACGGTAACGCCAAACTCGATATCTATGACACGCTTACATTGGGTGGCAATGATATTGAGTTGGCATTTGATACTGAATCTACCGGCCTTGTGGTGTTGCAGAAAGCAGAATTTAGGGTAGGAGAATCCCCGCTATTTCTGGGAGTTAAACAGTTTTTTTCGCACTCAACTATTGAGTCGTCCAACTCGCTAGCAGATAAGCTCCTGACGGGGTTTATGGGTAAAGAGACAAACATGTCCAGTATTGGCTTTTTGGCGAAATATGAAACCATAGACAATCTATTCTTCCCCCGAAACGGCTTTGTGGTGAATGCTGAATATGACCTCTACCGAGAGGCTATCGGGAGTGACTACGAATATGATCAGTTCAAACTGGAAGGGGAAGGCTATATTCCACTGAACGACAAATGGACTGTGGCTGTTGCTGGTGATTACCAGAACCTAAAAACCGATGAGTGGTTTTTACCGCCTTTGTCTAAACCTTACATCGATTTGAGAGGTGTTTCGGCGTTTCGTTACCAGGGTGATGAAGTAACCACCCTGCAAGGCCAATTGATGTACCACCTAGATAACCGTTGGACCCTATCTGGCTTCTATGGTGCGGGTAAGGCAACTGACAATGGGCTTTTGAAAAACCCTCTTACTAAAAGTGAAAGTAGTGTTGACGCCTATGGTGTGGGCTTCCGATATCAAATTGCACGTCGGTACGGTATCCATATGGGGGTAGATGTTGCCTTTAGCGAAGGTGACAGTACGTTGTATTTTCAGGTGGGTTCAGGGTTATAAAGGCTTTATGCGCTTTTAAATAAGGGTGGATAACGTCCTACATAATGGATTACGGCATTTGATGTCAACTCTCTACAATACGCTTCATTCACGGGCTAGTGGCATTCGTTTAGCGCGTTGGGCATGAACTTAATTCACGATCATTTTTCTGAAGAAGATTTTTATGAAACTGTTTACTCGTACTCTGGTGGCAACAACGATTGCCATGGGCTTGGCTGCCTGTGGTAGTGATGATAAAAAAGAAAGCCCGGTTGACAATAGCGCTGTAGTGTATAGTGATAACGCCACAATTACAGGCGTGGCTGAAACAGTTCAGATTACTAATATCAATGGTGAAACAGAGAATGTTCAAATAGAAGCCTATAAAGGTCTGCGTTTTGCCAAAGCCGAGCGTTTTCAGCATAGCCAGTTGATGAGTCCCAAGGGTGATATTTCAGCGAAAGCGTTTGGTGATATTTGTCCGCAAACAAGTGCAAGTATTGCCACCCAATCAGAAGATTGCCTTAACCTGAATATTTGGCGACCAGCAAATATTGAAAATGACAGAAAACTTCCGGTGTATGTCTTTATTCACGGTGGATCATTTGAAACCGGTTCCGGCTCACACAAGCTCAACCGGGGTGATGTCATCGTTGCTCAAAGTGTCTCGGACACTACATTAGGTGAGCGTACAGAACCGTTTATTGCAGTGACCTTGAACTACCGGTTAGGGATGTTGGGTAGCCTGCATAGCGAAGAGGCTACTGGCGGCAATTATGGTCTTGGCGACCAAAAACGTGCACTAGAGTGGGTGAAAAGCAATATTGATATATTTGGCGGTGATAGCACCAATGTCACGGTTTTCGGTCAAGATGCAGGGGCTATGTCTATCGGTATTATCCAGCAAGCTACTGCCAACGAAGACGACAAACAGTTTGATTATTTTGACCGCGCAATTATGCAGAGCAACCCTATTGGGTTGGCTCTGAAGGACAGCAGTGCTGCTGAATCTGTTAAGAATACGATCACAGAATTTGCCGCTCAACAATATCAAACAACACTCGACAAACTGTCAGTTGAAGAGATTGTTGAAGTACAGCAAATTGCAAACCGTGCGGATAAGAAACTGATCGGGTGGTTTACTTCGGCGCCTAACACTTCATCAGTGATGCCGTTCGCACCATATATTGAGGTGGAAGAGGGCGATGAAAACCGTACTGGGCAGGTACAGGTTGTCGAGCAACCTTACCAGACACAATTTCAAGTACCGACAGTGCTTAGCTATAACAAATACGACTCGTCAAAATTTGCGTCGATATTGGATCTCACTTTTTTATATAACTTATCAGACGATGATGGGAATCCATTACTCATTCCAGAACTTGGATTTGATGAGTCAATCACTACCGAGGATGTTTTGGGTTTGATGGATAAGTTACTTGAAAGAGATGATTTATCCTTATCACAAAGGTTAGCAATTATTGCTGCAAAGGCTGTTGTAGAGGGGATGGATATTGATGTGACTATTCGTCAAAATTTATATAACGTCATTCCTCGCTTATTCTTTGGCCTCCTGAACAACACTGCTTCAGGCGCACTGAAGTTAGCGGACTACGCACCGAATGATGATAAACAGCTATTAGATGATGGCGCACTGAGCAATATTACCAAGTACCACAAGCTGATGAATGATGTGATCTACGCGTGTGCCGGATACAGTGTTGCGCAAAATCAAGAGAGGGTACCAGTAAGCTTGTATCAGTATGATTTCAAAGCTGGCTTTTCTGTTAATCCCCTGGATTTGGATTTTCCTGAAGACGTGAAACAAGATCCGATGGGTATCATCGACCCGCTTAACGGGACGCTGAAGTCTGTAGGCTGCATTGCGGGTAAGGCGTGTAACAGTGCTGAACTGCCGTTTGTGTTTAACAAGAACTACAACGTCAATGAGCAAAAAATGCTGTCTCTTAGCAACAGCGATAAAGCCTTGCAACAGGAAATGTCACGACGTTGGTTTAGTGATGATCTTTTTAGTCATGTGAGTGATCCTCGTGATGTGATGGTAGTGACCAATGAGGGTCGGTTTGACTATCAATCGAGCTGGGATGAACAGTACAACCAAAGTATAGATCCAAGTGTTTCGACTGGGTTATGCACAGCATTAGGACAGCAAGATATTCTATTTGACTATATGAGTATGTAGTCGATCTTTAACAAAATACAGCAGGAAGGTTCTTGGACCTTCCTGTTTACTTTCGCCCTTAATGATTTTCATACGAAATGAATACCACTTAGTTTTAAAGCCCAGGAATATTTTGCTGGGTATTCTGTACGTCGAGGCTCTATGGATACTTTAATTTCAATTGGCACATTGGAATCTTTTCTAATCGCAATTTGTGTGCTTATTCTTGGTTTGGTTATCAATAAGCATGTTGCCGTTTTCCGCAAGTTTAGTATTCCCGAGCCAATTGTCGGCGGTTTGGTAATTGCCTGCATCATTACAACCCTGCACCTTAGCGATATACAAATAGAATTTGATTTACCCCTACAAAATACTTTAATGCTGATGTTTTTCAGTACCGTGGGTTTGGCGGCAAGCTTTAAGCAGCTAGCCAAAGGCGGGGCTAAGGTATTTGTTTTTCTGCTGGTTGCTTCCATTTATATCATTATCCAGAACGGTGTAGGGGTCGGAATGGCGACCATGTTGGGTCTTGAGCCCTTGATGGGGCTGATAGCTGGGTCCATCACTTTATCTGGTGGGCATGGTACCGGTGCGGCTTGGGCGCAAACATTTTCCGACAGTTTTGGCCTGGAGCATACCATGGAGATTGCAATGGCTGCCGCAACCTTTGGGCTAGTGATGGGGGGAATTATAGGTAGCCCTGTCGGTAAAAGGTTGATCAATAAGAATGCACTTACACAGGCCTGTAGCGAGGAAAGTCTAGGGCAATCTGATGTCGTCACGTTTATAGAAACAAAGATTGAGCGGGTAACAGCACAGAAAGTCATCGGTAACCTGTTCTTGATCATGCTGTGTGTAACAGGAGCTAAATACCTCCATCAACTCGTGAATGGTTTGGAGGTAGATTGGTTGATGATCCCGGACTTTGTCTATGCATTGTTTATCGGTGTGATCATCACCAACATTTGTGATGTGTTGAAAGTTAAGCCAGTAGATACCGAAACCACAGATATTTTAGGCACGGTTTCACTGTATTTATTTTTGGCGATGGCTTTGATGAGTTTAAAACTTTGGAATATCTTCGATTTGGCTTTGCCGTTTTTACTTATCCTAATCACACAGACGGTAATCCTGGCTCTGTTTTCGTATTTTGTCACGTTCAGGTTAATGGGTAAAAACTACGACGCAGCTGTCATATCAGCAGGGCACTGTGGCTTTGGGTTAGGGGCAACGCCGACAGCTGTTATGAATATGGGAACGCTGGTTAATGAGTATGGGCCATCGCCGCAAGCCTTTGTTGTCATTCCTATCGTCGGAGCCTTTTTTATCGATATGGTTAATCTGGTAATTTTACAAGGATTTATCAGCGTAATTGCTTAAACCTTCTATTAGCCAACGATTTAAGTCAAAAAAGCCTGCAATATACTGCAGGCTTTTTTTATAAATAGTTAACGATGGGTTTGGTCCATCATAAGGGATTATTGGGTTATATGTTTTTACCTTATATTCTCCCTCGCTAACTGATGTGACGGCTACATAAATTAAAATCCAAACCTCAAATCAGTTCAGATTAAAAAATAAAACCAAGCAAAATTATTTTATTGCTTTTCTCTATTGATTTACTTATTAGGAAATAAAAAATGAAGAAAACACTTATCACTCTGGCATTGGCAAGTATGGCGACGACAGCAACAGCAGCAAATGTTTATAGCCAGAATGGTAGTGAACTAAACATCGGCGGTCGTGCAGAGTTCCGTGGTGACTTCAATGGCAAGGAAAATGGCGACAAAGTTGATGGTACGATGCAGAACAAGAGCCGTTTCCGTTTAAATGTCGGTGGCTCAACGGAAATCAATGATAACCTCACTGGCTATGGTTTTTTCGAAGGCGAACAAACTGTCAATTCATCAAGTGATAACGAACAAGAGACTAACTTTAAGCAGCGTTATATGTATGCAGGCCTTAAAGGCAACTGGGGTGCACTGTCTTTTGGTCGCCAGAATACAGCCGGTGTACAAATCTCTGATATGTCGGATATCGCGACATTTACAGGCGCACAGAAATCATTCATTGCATCAGGAGACGAGCAGATCAACAACACTATCGCTTATGGTGTTCAAGTAGGTGGTGCCAATGTGCAGGCAAGTTACATTCTAGGCGAGGACGACAATTCAGACGGTTACGGTGTCTCTGTACTTTACAGTTTCCCAATGGGAGTTGGTATTGCTCTGGGTTATTCTGCTAATGAAGTGAATGACGGCGATGACCAGGACCAAATCATTGCAGGTGTGAATTATACTCGTGGTGGGCTAAATACAGCTTTAACCTACACTAACGGTAGCTACAACGACGAAGATGACTTCAACGGTACTGAGTTTGCGGTGAAGTACAAATTCCAAAATGATTTTATGTTGATTGGTGCTTATCAAAACCAAGAAATAGGTGGGGATACTACTGCTGATTTCTTCGAAGTGACAGCTGGTTATGATTTTTCCGATAACATCTATGGCTACCTTGCCTACATGAATAACCGCCTAGATGCTGGTGATGGTTACCAAGACATCCTAAAGGTTGATGCTGAAGATACTGTTCGTCTAGGTCTGCGTTACACTTTTTAATTAACATCTAATTGTTTCTTTAAATAGAACCCCAGCAATATTTATATTGCTGGGGTTCTTCTCGTTCAATATTTTTCCAATAGCCGCTAGCCACTAAAAAAAAGCCCTAACTATATGCCAATGTAAAATACAATCAGCATAGAATTAGGGCAAAAAGCCTATTACATTAAAACAATGTCAGGCCTCCTCTTCCGATGAGGAACATGAAACAAGTTAAATAAACATAGCAGTTACAACATATGGTCAGCAAGAGTGGGCTGCTTTTTGTTGAACAGTTAATATAAATGCAACCTCCCTTTTTTGCAATATATTAATTTAAAGTTTTCGTATTTTTTATGAAGGGTTTTATCCATCAAATGAGATGTGCAGCTAGTACTTTCAATAAATATAATAACTATATTCTCAAGACATAGATAAAAAGGAGTTTTTAAAGTCGTTATAGAGTTATTGGGAGGGTAACATTGAATGGTTTAGCGAGTGATAATATACAGCAAGCTGCCAATAGCATGTTGATTAGTCAGAGTATTGTTGGTTCAAGCTTGGTTTTCATTTGTTTTGCAATGAATGGTCATGTTGACATTAAGTCTGTGTTGTTTGGAGTGATTTTGTCTATCCTTCCAACGCAACTAGGAATGCAAATGGCAAATTTCAAAGTTAAGGTTCTTGGGGTGTTTAACCCTAAGTCGTTAGCGGTAACAAATATTACAACCAAGTGGGCATATACAGCATTGCTATTTATTTCTGTAATTCACTTTTCATCAGTGAGTTATACGGAGATGCTTCTGGCCTATGTGGTTACTACGTTAGCACATTTAATCTCGCCTGCTTTTAGTTAACCAGTTGTAGGATTAAATGAGGTGGAAATACTCACAACGGCTCATGATTATATTGAGCACCATCTTACCTTTCTAACACTAGGAGAAGGGTTCTGGAGTATCAACCTTGACTCCATGTTGATGGTTTGGATTTTTGGTCTTGTTTTTATTGGTGTTTTTAGGTTTGTAGCAACGAAAGGAACCAGTGGAGTTCCCAGCCGGTTTCAATGCTTCATAGAGATCACCTTTGAATTTGTAAATGATTTGGTTAAGGAGATATTCAAAACCCAAGATAAGTTAATTGGCCCATTGGCATTAACTATTTTTGTGTGGGTTTTCCTAATGAATGCGATTGACTTGCTGCCAATTGACTATTTCCCGATGTTTACCAGAATATTAGGCTTTGAGCATTTTAGGGACTTACCATCGGCAGATGTGAATATTACCATGTCAATGGCATTGGGTGTGTTCATTCTAATTATTGGCTATACATTCAAGCATAAAGGTATTAAGGGGTTTATCAAAGAGTTGACAACGCAACCGTTCGATCACCCTTTGCTATATCCAGTAAACTTTGTTTTAGAAATGATTACATTGATTTCTAAGCCAATTTCATTAGGTTTACGTTTATTCGGCAATATGTATGCAGGGGAAATGATTTTTATCCTGATCGCATTAATGCCTTGGTGGATGCAATGGGCACTAAGTGTACCTTGGGCGCTATTCCACATTTTAATCGTCTTTTTACAAGCGTTTATATTCATGGTTCTTACCGTCGTGTATTTAGCGATGGCGGTTGAAGAAGACTAATTTCAAATTAACACACTGAATTAAATTTTATCTAGGAATTATTATGGATCTTGCAAGTGCAATTCTTTATGTCGCTGGTGCTTTGTTGATTGGCTTGGGTGCTGCTGGTGCAGCAAGCGGTATTGGTAACCTGGCGGGTAAATACCTAGAGGGCGTAGCGCGACAGCCTGATATGACTCCTATGCTTCGTACTCAGTTTTTCATCATGATGGGGCTTGTAGATGCGGTGCCAATGATCGGCGTTGGTATTGGTCTCTACATTATCTTTGCCGTGGCCTAATCCTAATTAATAACGAAGCTTAATCTGGGGATGTTATGAATTTAAACGCAACCCTGCTTGGCCAGGCAATTTCCTTTGTGATTTTTGTATGGCTATGCATGAAGTACGTGTGGCCACCTTTATTGGCGTTATTGGATGAAAGACGGGATGAAATTGCTAAATCTTTGTCTTTATCGGTCAATGCGGAAAAAGAACTGCAAATCGCAAAGGCCAATGGCCAGCAATTGATTGATGAAGCCAAGCAAAACGCCTCCCAACTGGTTGAGCAAGGTAATCAGCGTAAGGCTCAGATTATCGCAGAAGCCCAAGCGGTTGCTGGACAAGAAAAGGAACGCATTGTGGCGCAAGGCCTGGGTGATATCGAAATGGAGCGGAGCCGAATGAAAAACGAGCTCAAGGAAGAGATGGCTTCATTGGTGATTGAATGTGCCCAAAAGCTGATTGATAAAAACTTGGATACATCAACTAACCGTGAGTTTGTCGATAAGTTAATCCGTGAAATCTAAAAGGGAAGAATGATGTCAGACGAAAATAGCATTGCTCGTCCCTATGCAAAGGCTGCATTTGAGTATGCCAAAGATCACGACGCACTAGCGTCTTGGAGTGACATGCTGGCTTTAGTAGGCCAGGTGATTCATGAACTTCAAGCAAGCGAAACGATGGCGTCTGTAAGTGATAAAGCGGTGTGGTTACAGGTTGTTGTTGATGTATGTGGCGAGAATATTGACACGTATTTTACTAACTTCCTCAAAGTCATTGCAGAAAATGACCGTCTATTGTTGCTCCCGGACATTACAGCATGTTTCGAGCAGATCTTGGCGAGCTTTCAACGAACCAAGGTAGTCAGTGTCACTGTCGCTGAGCCTCTGCAATTATCTCAGGCAGAAAAACTGACCAGCGCTCTGGAGTCGAAATATCAATGCACTGTCGAGTTAGACATTGACGTTGATGAAGCATTAATAGGCGGCATGGTGCTCAAAGATGGTGAAACCGTATTGGATGGCAGTATCAAGCATGCTGTGGACTCGCTATCGAGCCGCTTACATAGTTAATAGGTAAAAAAGATATGCAATTAAACTCGAATGAAATCAGCGAGCTAATTAGACAGCGCATTGAACAATTTGATCTGCCGGCACAGGCTCATAATGAAGGAACCATTATATCTGTTAGCGACGGCATTATTAAGATCAACGGCCTTGCAGATGTGATGCAGGGCGAGATGATAGCCTTGCCGGACAATCGTTTTGCCCTTGCCCTTAACTTAGAGCGTGATTCTGTCGGCGCAGTAGTCATGGGCCCTTATGCAGATTTGTGTGAAGGTATGAAAGTGCAGGGAACCGGTCGTATTCTTGAAGTACCCGTTGGTAAGGGGCTACTAGGTCGGGTGGTTAATACACTTGGTCAACCTATTGATGGCAAGGGGCCGATTGAGCATGACGGCTTTGCTCCGGTGGAAATTATTGCACCGGGTGTGATTGACCGTAAGTCGGTCGACCAGCCAATCCAAACGGGCTACAAGGCGGTTGATGCCATGGTTCCCATTGGCCGAGGCCAGCGTGAGCTGATCATTGGTGACCGCCAGACGGGTAAAACGGCAATGGCCATTGATGCCATTATCAACCAAAAAGACTCGGGTATATTTTCTGTCTATGTCGCTATTGGCCAGAAGGCTTCCACCATTGCCAATGTCGTTCGCAAACTGGAAGAACATGGCGCGCTGGAAAATACCATTGTTGTGGTGGCATCGGCTTCAGAAGCGGCTGCGTTGCAATACTTGGCACCTTATGCCGGTTGTACCATGGGTGAGTATTTCCGTGACCGTGGTGAAGACGCCCTTATTGTTTACGATGACTTGTCAAAGCAAGCGGTAGCATACCGTCAGATTTCACTGTTGCTGAAGCGACCACCGGGTCGTGAAGCGTTTCCGGGCGATGTGTTCTATTTGCATTCGCGCCTTCTGGAAAGGGCTGCACGGGTTAATGCCGAATATGTCGAGCGTTTTACCCAAGGTGAAGTAAAAGGGAAGACTGGCTCGTTAACCGCGTTGCCAATCATTGAAACCCAAGCCGGGGATGTGTCTGCATTCGTTCCAACTAATGTGATTTCGATTACTGATGGCCAGATCTTCTTGCAAACCCATCTGTTCAACGCGGGTCTGCGCCCAGCGGTTGACCCGGGGATCTCTGTATCCCGGGTAGGTGGCGCCGCGCAGAGTAAGATCATGAAGAAACTGTCCGGTGGTATTCGTACTGCACTCGCGCAGTACCGTGAATTGGCCGCATTCGCCCAATTCTCCTCTGATTTGGATGATGCTACCCGTAAGCAGCTTGATCATGGCGAGAAGGTGACGGAGCTGATGAAGCAGAAACAATACTCGCCAATGCCGGTTGCCGAACAATCGCTGAGTATTTTTGCTGCTGAAAAGGGTTACCTCACTGAAGTGCCGCTGGCACGCGTCGTCGAGTTTGAAACGGCTTTGATTGATTTCGCCAATAGCCAATATAGCGATCTGCTAACCAAGATAAATGTTAGTGGCCATTATGACGACCAAGTCGAAGCTCAATTGCATCAAGTGCTGCGGGAATTTTTCGCAACACAGGCATTTTGATAGCTGGAGGGCGATATGGCGAACGCTAAAGAAATCCGCACCAAAATAGCCAGTGTGCAAAGCACACAGAAGATCACCAGTGCGATGGAAATGGTTGCTGCCAGCAAAATCAAAAAAGCACAGGACAATATGGGCGCGACGCGCCCCTATGCCGAAACGATCCGCCGGGTGATCAACCATGTTGCTTCCGGCCAGCTCGAATATCACCATCCATATTTGGAGCAGCGTGACATCAAGCGGGTAGGTTACATAGTGATTTCGTCCGATAGGGGGTTGTGTGGTGGCCTAAATAGTAATTTGTTCCGTCAGGTCTTGCAGGATCTGCAACAGTGGCAAACAAAGGGTGTTGAGGTTGAACTCGCGGTGGTTGGTTCGAAAGCAATTGGCTTTTTCCACCATACCGGCAGCGTGGTCGCACAAGCATCGGGTCTCGGGGATAAACCACAGCTTGAAGCTTTGATGGGGCCAGTCAATGTCATGCTCGAACAATACGAGAGTGGGAAGATAGACAGGTTGTATTTGGCGAACAATGTATTTGTGAATTCGATGGTGCAAAAGCCGACGGTTTCACAACTGCTTCCACATCCCGACATGATGTCGGGTACTGAGCCAGAGAATACCAAGCCATCCCGCTGGGATTATATCTATGAGACTCCGCCGAAGGAGATGTTGAATGAACTCATGGTTCGCTATTTAGAATCCCAGGTTTATCAAGGTGCGGTAGAAAGTACCGCCTGTGAAATGGCAGCAAGGCAGATGGCCATGAAAGCGGCGACCGATAATGCCGATGACCTAATTAATGATCTACAGCTGGTGCACAACAAGGCACGACAAGCGGCAATTACTCAGGAGCTGAGTGAAATTGTGGCAGGCGCGCAAGCGGTATAAAGAGAATGACTGAGGTAGAAATGAGTACAGGTAAAATTGTTAAAGTCATTGGCGCGGTTGTCGATGTCGAGTTTGATCATGATGCAGTGCCCCGTGTATATGATGCATTGAAAGTAGCGGGTGAAAGTAATCTTTCACTGGTACTGGAAGTCCAACAGCAAATTGGCAGTGGCATTGTACGTTGTATTGCAATGGGCTCTTCTGATGGGTTGCGTCGTGGCTTGGTGGTTGAAAATACCCATAACCCAATTACCGTGCCGGTGGGAGAGAAAACACTCGGCCGTATCATGAATGTATTGGGTGAGCCGATTGATGAATGCGGTGAAATTGGTGAAGAGCAATCATATCCTATCCACCGTGAAGCCCCATCCTATGAAGAGCAGGCGAATAGTACCGAGTTGTTGGAAACCGGGGTAAAAGTAATCGACTTGATCTGCCCTTTTGCCAAAGGGGGTAAGATCGGCTTATTTGGCGGCGCGGGTGTAGGTAAAACCGTCAATATGATGGAGCTAATCAATAACATCGCCAAAGCGCACTCAGGGCTTTCTGTTTTCACCGGTGTCGGTGAGCGAACCCGTGAAGGTAATGACTTCTACTATGAAATGCAGGAGTCAGGGGTATTGGACAAAGTAGCCATGGTGTACGGCCAGATGAACGAGCCACCGGGTAACCGCCTGCGTGTAGCCTTGACCGGGCTGACCATTGCTGAGCGCTTCCGTGACGAAGGCCGTGATGTGCTGCTGTTTATCGATAATATTTATCGTTACACCCTGGCGGGAACCGAGGTTTCTGCCCTATTGGGACGCATGCCTTCAGCGGTAGGCTATCAGCCAACCCTGGCAGAAGAGATGGGTGTGCTGCAGGAGCGAATTACATCGACCAAGCAAGGCTCTATCACCTCCATCCAGGCTGTGTATGTGCCAGCGGATGACTTGACGGATCCTTCTCCGGCGACCACTTTCGCCCACTTGGATGCTACCGTTGTACTGTCGCGTAATATTGCAGCACTAGGCTTGTACCCGGCGATTGACCCGCTTGATTCGACCTCCCGCCAATTGGATCCACAAGTGGTCGGCCAAGAGCATTATGAAGTTGCCCGTGGGGTGCAGACAGTGCTGCAGCGCTACAAAGAGCTCAAAGATATCATCGCGATTTTGGGCATGGATGAGTTGTCTGAAGAAGATAAGCAAACCGTTGCCCGAGCTCGTAAGATAGAACGATTCTTGACCCAGCCATACCATGTGGCAGAAGTTTTCACTGGCCAGCCAGGTAAATTCGTTTCCTTGCAAGAGACTATTGCAGGCTTCAAGGGGCTGCTAAACGGCGATTATGACGATATTCCGGAACAAGCCTTCTTGTACTGCGGTGCTATCGACGAAGTAATTGAGAAAGCGAAACAACTTTAATTTAAGGAGGGATCATCATGGCTATGGGGGTCACTCAGAAAACCTTTCAGCTTGATATTGTCAGTGCTGAAAAAAAACTATATTCCGGACCTGCCCATGCACTTGCGGTATCAGGGCAAGACGGTGAACTAGGTATAAGGCCGGGTCACTCGCCTTTACTGAGTAAATTGAAACCAGGCGTTGCGAGTTTTGTGTCAAATATAAAGGATCCTGAAGAAATCCTTTATATTTCTGGTGGAATTGTTGAGGTGCAACCTTCTGTAGTAACCGTGCTGGCCGATACGGCGATGCATGGGAAGGACATCGATCAAGCCCGCGCAAATGAAGCTCGTCGAGCTGCTGAAGCAAATATCCAAGCCCAAGCAGAAGGCCAAGGTTTCCAAGTGGCACAGATGGAATTGGCAAAAGCCGTTGCTCAACTTAGAGCAATTGAGCTAACCCAAAAGTCTATGCGCCGCTAAGCATTATCTCCAATAATACCGATAAAGCTCTGGGCAGTACCGAGCCCAGAGTTTATTTTGGCAGCAACAGAATACATGAAAGCTAAGTATTAATATCAAAGTTAATTATCATAGTGTAAATCATGAAATTAACTTTGCTATTAAAAATAAGATTTCAGGTTGCGTGTATGGTTAATAAAATAATGTGCCGAGTATCAATATTGGCATTGCTATTTTCATCAAATTGCTTTGCCAATATTATTATTGACACTAAAAATGTCGATCAGGAAAAGTATCATGCTGATATGTTTGAATGTCAGCAGTATTCCCAGCAAGTTCAGCATCAACAAGTCGAAAGCACAGGTCAATCCGCTTTAGGTTCGACCGTAAGAGGAGCAGCACTGGGTGCTGTAGGTGGTGCGATAGCAGGAGGCCATGGTTCGGATGGAGCCAAAGTAGGGGCAGGAATCGGGTTGGTCAGCGGACTAACATCCCACCATCGGGCAAAAGAGCAGAGCGAAATTGCTTACAGTGCTGAAGTGGAACAGGTTATTAAGCACTGCATGGCCAGTCGTGGCTATACCGTATTGAATTAAAGGTGTACAGAGAGGACATATGAATTCTATTTACCCTTTTGAATATAAGCTAACTGCTGTTGACTATAAAAAACTCACTTCAGTGTTTTATGAGTTAGTGCAAGGTGGTGGTTTTGAATATGACAAAGCATACACGGATGATTTGTTAAGTTACTTTATTTCTGATTTGAGCCTTAGTGAACTCAAGAGGCGATTTGATGGCGATGAGTTAACTTATACAAATGATTTTGAAATGCTCAATGATCCTATCTTTAATCATCAATATTCTATGATCAAAGATTACAACGTTAACTTCCATGGTATTAAGAATACATCGACCTACTGTGATCTTCATAGTTTGTTCGAAGAGGCGCTGTTGGAGCTGCGTGTCACAGGCTCAGTGATTAAGGTTGACTATATTGATACACCCTTTGAGTCTGCTGATATTCTCAATGAATTGGAATCTCGGCTATCAGAACTACTGATACGCCATGTGAGTGCTGATATCGCCATCCAAACAGAACATAACAGCAATGTGAAATTAGTGGATCAATCAGTCATCATTGACAAGCACGCCATAGTGAGCGTGATCTACCACAAAGATATTATTGAGATTGCCAGTGAAATTAATGAGGTAGTCGAGAAAGTCAGCCAGGAATACCAGTTCAACTATCAATTACTCCATGAGCATGAAATGGAATTAGATAACCTGAAATATTTCAATATTAACAGCGCTTACCAAAGCTATAATATGCCGCTGCTCAAGGCTTATATCAACACAGTTGAAGAAGAAGTAACGGGGTAAGGGATATCGCCCCAAAGGCAAAACAACAAAAAGCCCTGAACGGCTATCCGTTCAGGGCTTTTGCGTTAACAATGACTTATATTCAACGGCTATTTATATTCAGTCACGCGTGCAGAGTATTCAGTAATATCGGCATCGCCAACAATGTGTTGGTAGTACTGGACAGAAAAGTAATCAGGGTTGTCTTTACCCACGCGCTTCATAATTTCACCTTCAAGCGCTTCAAAGCTATGTGTGGAGGTTAGGAAATAACGGCGGGTTTTATCCAGCCCCATGTACTTAGCCTGTTTTTTGGTGACATACACATCTTTGTATTCTTCGCTGACTATCATCTTAACGTCAGCTTCTTCAAAACCGCCGTGTTCATCGGGGGTCACGATAGCCATTACTTGTCCTTCGACATGCACTAATTGAGAAAGCGATGTATCCAGCTTATCGTGGTTGGACTGTTGCGTTTCAATCGGTTGGGCCACAGCGTTAAAAGAGAGCGCAATTAGAGAGGCAATCATTAATTTTTTCATTTTATTTTCCTAGTGTGTTGTGTATAAAGGCTTGTTTTAAGTTAGTAATATTGGGCTAACCGGTTGAATTATATTTATAATTATCCAACGGGCTAACTCGCTTATGATGGATTCCACCCTCGTAAACTTTGCAGGTATATAAGTAATCAATAGATGGTGTGGAGCACATTTCTGCTAGGTTGTTGTCACACTATTGCTCGAGGCCAATAGAGCGGAATAGCAAAAGGGTGCTAATGTTAATGAATGATTCTAAAAGAGATTAGCGGTAGTGACCTTTAGTATTGAACAACTTACCACCTTTGTCGCAGTATACGAGACCAAGTCCTTCAGTAAAGCGGCCACTCAGCTTGGCAAGCACCGAACAACGACCAGTCAGGTGATCAGTAACCTCGAAGATGACTTGGCTATCTCTTTGTTTGAGCGAGTGGGTCGCAGTGTCGAAGCCACCAATGCCGGCAGGATGTTATATCACTATGCAAAAATGGTGGTTGAGCAAGCTAGGGCACTCAACAAGGTAGCGATGAGTTTGTCGGCAGGTATGGTTGAAGAAATTAACATCGCCTACTCAAGCTTTATACCCAATAATGTGTTGGTTGCGATAAGGGACAGGTTGTCTGAGCAGTTTCCATTGCTAAAAGTGAATTACTTCATCCGCTCGAAACCAGAGATAGAAGCTGGAATCGAAAATGGAGATTTCCAGTTTGCTTTTGTTAATGTCGATGCGCGCCGAGCGATGCATAGCAAAGATGCAACACTTTTTAGAAACTTACCTTTTAGCATATATGCTTCGAAATATAGCGAGCTAGCTAGAACCCCCCGTGACTTAGTTTTATCCAAACTCAAAACGACCAGGCAACTGGTATTGAAATCTATGGTTGATGATGAAATGGCTGAAAAGATCATCATGTCCGCAAACTATGAGGTGGTGGATAGCATGGCTTTAATGGTTAAATTGATTAAGGAAGACATAGGGTGGGGAGTGTTACCAGCTGTTACTTTTCACGAAAATAGTGTCGACGGCGTGCAAGAACTTGAGTTTGATGAGTTGGAAGATGCCCTTATGGTTCCTGTTGGTTTTTGGTGCGCTTATTCTGAAAATCTATCCGAAATAAAACAAGCGATTAGAGATGCGGTTTCAGACTTTTTAGAAACATCTCCCCGGTATAAGCGTTAAATACATAATACCCTGTTATACTCAACAGGGTATTGAATTAACTAGCATCTATACTCGGTTTGCTTTTCTGACAAGCCCCGAAATGGTAGAGCCCTGAATTAAAATAGAAAATATAACGACGGCATAGGTCATGGCCAGGATGACTTGTTTGAGGTTGAGGATATTATTGCTATCTAGCCAAATATCAGCCGGTATTGAAAGCGCCATAGCGATCGCCAACCCCCCGCGTAAGCCACCCCATGCAATAATGCCCACAGAGTAGGGATTATAAGTCTTGAACTTGGCGAAGAACTGATAGCATAGTGAAACACTAAAATATCGCGCAACCAGCACAATAGGGACGGCTATTGTAGCGACTAACCAATCTTGGCGATTAAAGCTAACAACTAAAAGCGTGAACCCCACCATGGCAAATAAGACACTATTTAAGCATTCATCAATGATTTGCCAGAAATTGTCTAGTTCTGCTGCCTCTTGAGGGCTCAATGCGTTGAATCGACTCCAGTTACCTATAATGATACCTGAAACAACCATTGCCAAAGGCGCAGAGACGTCAATGCTTTCTGCAAGACTGTATCCACCAGTCGCGAGGAATAACGTCAGAATAATTTTGAAGTAAAGGCTGCTCATCGCTTTGATGGAATAATGGCAGCACAGCCCAAATAACCCACCAACCAGTATGCCCCCCAGTGCTTCTTGCATGAACAATTGGCCTACAGTGTTTAATGTTATTGGCTCATTGCTAAATGACACCGTAAAAATAGAGGTAAAGATCACCAAGCCAATACCATCATTAAACAATGACTCACCTTCAATTTGAGTGGTGATACTTTCAGGCGCGCCTAGTTTCTTGATGATTGCCAATACAGCAATGGGATCTGTGGGAGAAATCAGTGCTCCGAAAAGTAAACAGTGGATGAAGTTGAGGGGGAAGTTGACTAGCTGGCAAAAAGTATATAGAAGTACACCGACTAAGCCGGTAGAAATTAAGGTCGCAGCTACAGCGAGAGTGAGCACTTCCCATTTTTGTTTTTTCAGGCGATCAAAATTGATTCCAAGGCCACCTGCAAACAGAAGTAAACCCAAGATGCCATGTAATAGAAAATGCTCGAAATTAATTTTTTGAATAGTATAGGAAAAATGGACGGCAATAAGTGCCCACTGGGTGTCAGCAACTGCTTTTAATAATATGGATATAAAAAGGGTAACAGCAGTTATTGCGATAGTTGTTTGGATACGGGTAAATCGGCTGTTTAGCACTGTTATTATTATTGCAATAAAGAATAATAAACAGAAAGTATGGTATTCATTCATGATAGTCGAATTTCAGTGGTAAGTTGAAGCATATTAAGAGTTAAATAAATAGCAACCTAATCACTTTTGCAGGGCTCAATCCATCAAGCCATTTCATAGATTTCTTAGAAAAGCAAATCACAAACCGATGTGTAGACGATAACAAATAGGGTTAACATTATTCGCGAACTTACCCATAACAGGTAGCAATCATATTGAAGTTGCTGGTTGTATTACCTGTTGCTATTGGGTGACTTCGCTAGTTACTGTTCATTGTGTAATAACCTATGATTGCCCCTTTCTTTGGTATTCATCATCTCAAAGAAAGGGGATTTTTTTGGTGATTTATGTTGAAAATATTCTTACCTATTATTTTATTGGCTCTTGTAGCATTGCAACCATCATGGGCAAACCATAACCAGCATCAGAAAGAACATTGTCATTTTGATAGGGAAACAGGCATGTTTCATTGCAAGAAGGAGCCGGAGGGGCAGTGAAAATCTTGCTGAAATTACAAAATGACGATGAACTTCATCCGCTCATGGTTGCAGCTCTTAACGGGGAGAAAATGACTTCCTCCTAAATGTTCAACAAATGCCTTCCAGAACTTCAATACTATGATCAAGTATGCTGCATTAACCTTACTCCCTATCATGTCCTTTTCAGTCTCAAGTGCCGAAAGCTGGGCTAGCCAAACCGTTTCAGATGTTGATGTAAGGTTGGGTGTTGGAATCTACCACCCAACCGATCTAGACAGTGGTTACGCAATTGAATTTGGTGCTGATTTCAATGATTACGTAGGCTTTAAACTTCAATACCAAACCGATGAGGCATCAACGGATAATATAGAGGATTTGAGCATGCTACGCTTTGGTATTGAAGTGGGGTATAACTACCATGCCAATGAATATTTTGCGATAAAGCCATTTGTTGAGTTTGGTTCCGCATACTACAACTACAAGGGTTTGGTATGTATAGAAGAACAATGTCACAAGGAAAAACAACGAGAAGTTGGTCAATATTATGGAGTCGGTGTCCGGGCTAATTTCAAATATGCTTATCTGGAAGTAAACTATAAGTTTGATAATATGGAAATAAAGAATGAAAGTAATACAGGCGTTATGATTGGGCTAAGTTATCATTTCTAGAAAAGAAAAAGGTGCCATTGTTATAGGCACCTTTTATTTTTTATCTTTATGATTTACTTTTCGTTTTTAATGAATTGTTTCTTGGAAACTGTCTGGCCTGCATCATCGGTTGCAGTAAAGTTTACAGCACTTGAATGGATTTCAGGAATAAAGATATAGGTACGACCTTGCTCATCGGTGATAAAGGATTCATTGCCTGTGTGATCAGTTGTTACTGTCGCACCGGCAACAGGTTGATCATTATCCGTTACTTTTACCCACGCGGCGTTGTTTTGAGTGGTAAAGTGTAATTCAAGCCCCGCAAAAGCAGAAGTACTAGCAAGGAGAAGGGCTGGGATCATAACTTTAGAAATGGTTTTCATTTTGAAGCTCTCTTGATATTTATTTTAAAGTGATGTCTATTTACTAAGGGGTTACCTCAGAGTGGTTAAAATAATAGCAGCGAGATTATTTCTTAAATAATCGTTTATGTAGGACTGAACCATTCAAGTGAATTGTTATATTAAGTTCCCAGTCAGGATGATTAGTTATTATCCAAACGATTTATTTTATCTCTTTATTGCTCCGATACAGACAGTCATATCTATATCCATTTGGTGGTGGGGCAAGTTAATTCATCGTTCTTTTGAGGACTACAATGAAATTTCGAACGCGTGGTTTAGTAGCGTCAATGCTATTACTTTGTTCACTACCAGCCCTTGCTGAAGACAGACCCAAAATAGCTTTAGTACTCGGTGGGGGAGGTGCTAAGGGAGCGGCACATATTGGTGTACTTAAAGTGCTCGAGGAAAATCGCATACCCGTAGATTTTGTGTCGGGTACATCGATCGGTGCTTATGTCGGCGGGCTTTATGCGCTGGGTTATGATGCGGATCAGATCGAGACGATTATGATGTCCCTTGATTTTAATACCGGTTTTTCTGATGATATTCCAAGGGAGCAACTGAGTTACCGAGACAAACAATTCAGAGATGAATATCCGATAGATCCCAAAATGGGCTGGGGGGATGGTAAGTTTAAGATGGCAAAAGGTGCGCTGCAAGGCCAGACCATGTCATCGTTGATCCGCCGCTCTATAGGCTTGGTACCCACTATCGACGATTTTGATTCACTGCCTATTCCTTTCCGTGCTGTAGCAACCAACATGCCCGATAGAAGTGAAGTCGTACTTCATGACGGCGATTTTGCCGAAGCGTTGCAGGCAAGCATGACGGTTCCTGGTTTTCTTGCCCCGGTAAAGCGAGACGGAAAATTGTTGGCAGATGGCGGTATCGTGAACAATTTGCCGATTTCCATCGCCAAAGAGCAGGGTGCCGATATTGTTATTGCCGTTGATATAGGGGCGCCTCTTCGCAGTGAAGACGACATCGATTCAGTCTTCGCGGTTGTCGGCCAGTTGAGTGCTTTTCTAACTAATGAAAACCGTAACCAACAAGTCTCAATGCTGGATAATGATGACATATTGATTATGCCTAAGGTTGAAGGCGTGAAGATGACTGACTTCAGTAGTATGAAAAACATCATTCCGAAGGGAGAGATTGCGGCTAAACGTCAGTTGGCAAACTTGAGTGAATTGTCATTGAATAAAGCTGACTATGCCGCTTATCAGCAGGACAAACAACGGCAGCGCCAGCAACTGGTTAGAAGTGTTAAGCCCATCAGTAGGATGGAGCTACAGAATGACAGCGTAGTCTCTGACAGCTTAGTGCTAGATAAGCTGAAGGGGTTGCCTGAACCCAATATGGACGCTGAATCCGTAGAAGATGCTGTAGAGAAAGTATATGCCTTGGATCAGTTTGAACGGGTTGGTGCTTCAATTGAGAAAAACGCACATAATGATGAATCGACGCTGGTGGTAAAAACCGAAGAAAAGAGTTGGGGACCAAGTGTCTTCAATGCCGGGGTGCATTTTGAAGATAGTTTCAATGAAGATTTACACCTAGCCTTGGATGTTGCACTTACCGTCAATAACCTGTTTGGCACCGGTGGCCAATGGCGTACAGGAGCAACCTTAGGTACTGATTATCATTTGACAACCGAATGGTATCAGCCTTTTGATACTCAGCAACGGGTATATACGCGGCTGGGGGGAAGCTTAGGCAAGCAGCGTTGGAATGGTTTGATGAACGTCGAAGATGCGCCTTTTACCCGCTTCATTAAAAAATCCAATGAATTTTACGGTGGAGTGGGAATAAATTTATCGAATAATGCCCAGATCGAATTGGCCTATCGCTATGAAGATGGGGTTTTTGATGCGATGAATACCAATTTACTTGGAAGTATGGGAGAGTACTGGGCGCATGGCGCTGAGTTGAGCATTGGTTATGACACCCTGGATGGGTCTATATTTCCAACGTCAGGTCAGCAGCTGACTGCAAAGGTAGGTTACAAAACCAGTGGCTCGACGTCTTACTTTGATTCTTACTCTGGCCATGATGATTATTGGCAGTATCAATTGGATTGGAAAGGTGCGACTCACATTGGCTCGCACAATTTTATTGGTCGCGTATCGGTTGAGTCGGTAGAGCAGGGTAAAGAAAATCTGTCGAATGTGGTCTCGTTGGGGGGCTTCTTAAATCTATCTGGCTATGCCCGCAACAGTTTGGTGGGTAACCATAAAGCCTTGGCGACGGCGGTATACACGTACCAGCTAGATAAAAAACTAGTTGGCACTGAATGGCCTGTATTTGTAGGGGCATCAGCCGAAATGGGCGATGTGTGGAATGAGAAACCCACCAATGATTTAGATGATTGGATCAAGGCTGGAAGCGTTTTTGTCAGTGCTGAAACATCAATGGGAGCTGCAGCCATTTCATTTGGTCACGCAGATACTGGTGAAAGCAGTGTGTATTTGTTTTTTGGTAAGCCTTTTTAGGTTACCTGTAACTAAAAAAGGCGTCAGAGATTTGTTCTCTGGCGCCTTTTTTGTGTTCGCGCTTAATGCTTTAGAATTAAATAAGGGATCAGTCGAGATATGACTCAAGACTCTCAATGATGGATTTCTTTATATTTCCAATCTGCTTGGAGTGTGGGCATAACAAAACGACTGGAATCTGAGGTGCTAATCTGAACTCTTTCATTTTAAGTTCAACAAAGTTTTCTGTCGCGTAAGCCGATCTCATGATTGATTGTGGCAAAAAAGCCCACCCTAAACCTTCTCGGATAAATTTAATGATCAACGACAATTGTTCAATAACCTCATAATCCGGGGAAAAAATTGAGCTTTCTCCATATCCCTCATCTAACAGTGAACGCAACACAAATTGCCTATTAGACTTGAGCCCAGTTAGTACCTCATCCTGAGATAACCGTGTCAAAGGACTATCTTTGTGGACAAAGGCCTTAAACCGCGCATAACTTAAGAATGTTCGATCCAAACTATCAATCGCTTTTGAATCTTTGCCGACAGTAAGGCCTATATGAACAGTCCCATCATGGAGGGCTTTGACCACTTCATCTTTGTTCATCACCTTAAAGTTGACTTTCATGGTAGGAAAGTCTTCAAGCAGCTTGGAACGAAGTTGAGCCAAGGCTGGGTGGGGAATGAAGCTGGTATAGCCGATGGTGATGCTCTCAAGTCCACCGTATGACAAGCTCAACGCCACTTTATCAAATGTTTTCGCTTGCTCAACGGCTTGCTTCGCATAAAGGTATAGCAGCTTTCCATCCTCAGTTGGGATAACGGAGCGTCCAGCCCGCTCAAACAACTCTATGGCTAACTGATCTTCAAGGTTGGTAATAACCTGGCCGATGGTTGTTCTGTGTTTGTTTAAACTAATAGCTGCTTTGCTAAATGACTGACGCTCACAGACGGAGACGAATGCAAGGAGCTGTTCAAAACTAAAATTCATTAAGCGATTACCTGAGAAGTCAATGTGTGTATGCTTTGATATGAAATGCATCTTCACTATGAAATGAAAATGTTATAGCCCTCATCTAAAGAGGGGGCTAATTATTTGAATTGTGTTGAATTACAGTGCAATAAAATATAACACTTTGAATGATATTGAAAGGTTGGGTTTTATTTATGTAGGAATGAATCCTACATAAGCGAGAATTTGTATTTTTGATAGAAATAAAGATGATGCCATCCTTCATAAAGAAGGATTGGGCAATGCAAATAATATTGTTATTTAATACCTGCTATATGTAGGGGCAGATCCTACAAAAGCGATTATCATAAAATGACATATCATAATAAAATATACAACAAATTCATCATAGTATATGTGCAATCGTCCACAATATCCTATTCATTCTTTCACTTTAGGTTTCACTGAGTTTTGGCTTGGTGTCCTGATTATTTGTGTCTAGCAGTTTTATTATGATTCAAACAGATAAATTGTTTTCTAAACCGTGTAACAGGGCATTGAGCATAAGTGCGCTTGCATTGCTTGCCGCCTTTCCAGAAATGGCGCTAGCTGAGGAGCGCAAAAGCAATAACCCTCAGCAACAAGTGCAGCAGATAGATGTGTTCGAACAATATAAGATATCGAAAGACATTCCAAAGTATGCGTTGAGTTCATTGGTCCAGGCCAGTGACTTGGTAGAGCATGTTAAGAAGACGGTCACATATAATGGTGAGTCTGAAACATCGGAAGCTTATTTGGTTCAAAGTATTGACCATAAGGGCAATATAGACCTTAGGGTTAAATATGATGAGAAGAAGCTGAGTAAAAATGAGGATGTGCTGGATCAGATTGCGAAATTGACCCGCAATGAGTACCGCCTAAGGGATTATGCGGAGAGCTATGACAAGAAATCGGTAACCCACTTTAAAACTGGGCCTGACTCCGCGGTGATCAATTTCAACTATTCGAAGTTTGGTCTTCCGCAAGATGTTGCTTACTTCCGTTTTATGCGGGTAAAGCTGTATCTGGAGTATGGTAAAGTAACCAAAATGGAAGTGCGCAACTCCCAGCCATTTACCTTTTCTGATTATAAAATTGATGATTACTTGCAGGTAATCACCTTCGATACCCTTGATGACATGAACGATGTGGTCATGAAACAAAAGGTGATCACGGCAACCGGTAAAAGAAAGAACAAACCAGTGACACTAGAGTATGTCACCACACCTGTCGCGCACTACGACGACAGCGGTATGGGTGTTGTGGTGCTTGATCAGGCTTTGATGAGTGAAGTGTCTGATCCTCGTTACCGTGAAGAGCGGGTTGATTTAAACCGAACTTTTCCTTTAATGGGCGATATGATCCGCAGAAAAGGGATTGATTTACCCATGCCCTATGGCGTATCACTGGCTTATCGCGATCAGGACCTGAATATGGATCTGACCAGCTTTAGTGTGTTTGGCTTGGATCCTGACTTTATAGCTAAGTTTTTTGACCCTGATAAAACCAAAGCGAAGATTAATGCCAAAAGTGTCACGCTTCGTGGTGATGTGAACATTTTACCGTTCTGGAATGTGTTTGGTTATATTGGCCAGATAGACATTAACGCCAAGGTAAAAACCCAGTTCAGGGGTAATGATGAACCCATCTGCGTGGTTGACTGTAATCTCTTGGAGATCCCAGAAATGAACGCTGTTGATCTCAACATTCCTATCCACCTTCGTTATAGCAGTGTTGGGGTCGGTACGACATTGGCGGTGGGCTATAAGAATTTGTTTGCCTCCGCCACTGCAACCTTTACCAAGACTAAGCTCGACGGAGCTGATGATTGGGGTGATGGCATCATGACCTACCAACCGCTCATAGGTTACCAGTTACCGGATTACCGCGCGCAAATTTTTGTCGGTGCGGAATATCAGGACTATGACGATTATTTAGATGGTAACGTGAATTTTAAGGTGGGGGGTATCCCTGTCACTATGCCTTATCACGTTGGTGTCGATGTTGACCGTTGGACATATACAGTTGGTTTCAACAAAGAGTTGGGTAGAAGTTACAATATTACGGGTTTATACAGCACCGGTGAAGATCGCACTTCAGTAACGTTGAACCTAGGTTATCGTTTTTAATCTTTTGCGATTGAAAAGAATATATGAATCCGGCAACGATCATCGTTGCCGGATTTTTTTATCCAAGCAAATTCATTTATCTCGGTAGTTTAGGCGGATAACTATACAATGACGGTTGGGCAATTCCTTTAGGGAGTATGCTATGAGCAGCGGTTGCATTGCAAAGATGGTTAAGTTGATAGTGATTAAGTCGATATGCTTGACGCCGAGCAAGTAACCAGGCATCGAGTTGTTGCAAACATAAAAAAGAGGCCATTAGCTGTAAAGCTAATGGCCTCTTTTTTGGGGTAGGGTGATGGGGTGAGGTAGTGATAAGGGTTATAAGCCGATAAAGAAACCGCACACTAACTGGACGACAATAAATGCTTGCGGGCTAGAGCCCTACTTGCTGGTGACTGCTGTCTTACCGACGACGTTTTTCAAGAAGATAAACTCTTTGCAAACAGAAGCAGGAAAAGGAGTGGCTTGCCGCCTATGAGTAAGGTTTGGACTTTGGCTTGTCAACGAATACCTGCAAAGAAATACAGTAGCAAAAAGTCTCTTATTTCTAATGAAAAAGAGACTTCTACATTGGCAAAAGAGTAGAGTAGGGAAACGGTCGCTGCACAAACAAAACCGCCAGTGATGGGCTCAGGAAATAGTATTTCTGTAGGATGTCGAAGCGCTCGATTGAAGCCTCTAGCCTCTAGCCTCAAGCCCTATTCCCGTTGCTACTTCTTCTGTCAGCATCGTATAGAAACGCGAAACCAGCAGAATAATGAATATGAATAGCAACATGTTAAGTGATGTAGTGATTGAAAATACCGGTGTCAGATACATCGCTGACATGGTTAACACCACCAACATATTACCACCCAATACCCTCAATACTGCAAATTGGGGCGTGGAGAAAAGCCGCCAAATAAAGAAGATATTGATAAAATAAAAGGCCGTTAACTCATACCCTTCGGTAAATGAAGGCATCAAATATATATACTCACTCAAAATAATGACACTGAACGTACAGATGCCAATTACGGTGTATTTATAGTAAACCGAAGGGACTTCACATAGCGCATTGATAAAGCTCGATGCAATTATCGGGAACAATATTCCACCTGGCATAGGAAAATAAATCCACATTGCGTAGCAGGTCATCAGTGCAGCTTGAGCGCGAAGTACGTAGATCAATCGGTTCTGGTAATTGTTAAACAAAGAGTGCTTAAGGTCCTCCCAGAAGTGGTTATTGATGGTTACTGGCACCATCTGAGACACTGCCGGCAACATAAGGATGTTATCCTCGTTATCGGTATTTAAGTGGTTAAGTACCGCCTTGAGGGTTTGATACCTATTGCGCAGCGCCCTAAGGTGCTTATTATTCGCTTCAACAGATGGATTTACCTCAGTTTGTTCAAGATAAGCAACCAATTTTCTCCACATCAAACGCTCTGAATAGACTCTTGGGCTGTCTTTTATTGCCTCTTTAAGCAAAGTCATTAAGCTGTCGCCGGTGCTTTGCTTTTCGTCATCAACGGTTAAGCGCCCTAAGTAGTGGTTCGCCAGTTGTTGCTTCACTGTTTGAATTTGTTGCTCGACGTCAAGCGTGGCCCGGCGTTTGAAAAGGGTATGGGTATTTCTTGGCCATAAAAATTGAAAAACGAGAGAGTAAACCAAAATACCCAAGGCGGTTTCTTGTACCCTTATAACCGCAAAGTCAAAGGTGGAATAGCTGTCAAACTGGCCCATAGCGGCAATGATCACGCCGACGGTAAAGGCCATTTTGAAGGCATACCCGTAGCGCTCACAGCTCGACATGTACACGCACACAGCTGAGAAAGCCAATATGCTGAGGATAAATAATTCCCTGTCCTGGGCGAAAAAGTGTACGACGGCAAAAGCGAATCCCACGCCTGCAAAGGTGCCTAGCAGGCGGTTCTGACCATGCTTGATGGCTGTTTCGTAGTTATCATTGGCGGCAACGACAATGACCGCAATTGCAGCCCAGTAAGGTTTCTGCCACCCAAATGCAATTGCAATGATGATAGAGAGCGAGAAGGCGATCGCTACCTTCAGCGCTTCTTTGCTAGCTGGACTGAGTGTCAACATAGTTAGTTGCTCTCTTGCTTGATAATCTTAACCGATGCCGTCGTGCCGACTCGAAGCTGTATGCCATTCTCTGGTAACTCAAAATGGAATTTCACCGGAATGCGTTGGGCTAAACGAATCCATTCAAAATTTGGGTTTACATTTGGCAGTAGTGAATTGCCCGTGCTACCGTCTTGCTGAGAAATGCCGTATCCGATGCTGGAGATGGTGCCTTCAAAGGGCTTTTCAGGATGCATCATCAAAGTAATCATCCCTTTATCCCCTTGGTTAACCTCTTTTAGGTCGGTTTCCTTGAAAAAGCCTTCAACCCAGAAGCTGTGTTTGTCAATCAGAGCCACCGTTGGTTGGTTAGCCACAACCTGCGTACCTTCGCGTAGGTTCAAGTTGGTAATGTAGCCATCTGCAGGCGCGGTGACTTTGGTAAAGGCAAGGTTGAGTTTCGCCTCGTTGGCCACTGCTTTGGCCGCGGCAAGGTTAGCCTGTGCCGTTGTCACTGCGATGTGCAGGTTATTAAGGTTCAATACCGGTACTGAGCCGGGTTGACGGCGTGACAATGCCAGTGAGCGGCTTTCCTCGTTCTTGGCTTTTTTCAGTTGCTCATTGGCTTGTTGCTGCTGGGCAATGGCCTTTTCAAGATCGGCTTGATAGATACTAGGGTCGATTTCAAACAGGAGATCGCCTTTCTTGACCTCGCTGTCATCATTGATAGCAAGGTTGATGATAGGACCTGTTACCCGTGGGGTGATTTGAATAACATGAGCACGTACCTGGGCATCACGTGTCCAAGGATATTGTTCTACTTGATCAATTTTATTGATTAGAATGTATCCCGCAAACGCAACTAGTGGGATCGTAAAAAATAGTTTTTTGAACATGTTGAGACCTTACTTTATACGATTGCGATAAAATTGCTGAATAACTCTACAAAAATAACCATTAGTGAAAATTCAGCAATGGCAGGTGAGTAGATATATTTATGCCAGCCTAGCTTGCCACACATTTGCGAAACGCCGATAGCCAACAAGTATGCTATGGTCATGACAACAAGTAGTGGCGGTAAATATATTTCACCAAAAGATATTTCATGAGGTATTGAAAGCATGGTATTCATTATTCTACTAAATTGAATGTATGGCTAAGTAATTGTTTATAAAGTAACATGCCTTCTGATATTTACTATATCTGGTTTGTAGGATCCGACCCTTCAATGAAAGATTATTATTCAGCATCAGTTAAACTATATGTTGTTTAATAATATTCATACTCGTTTTATTTATATCTATATTAGATGGCATTGATTTCCCGATATCGCGATTTTACGGCTAATTGGCAGCCAGATTTATCACGTAGAGTCCTGCTGGTTTTTATTACTGGACTAATAGCAGGCTGTACTAGCAAGCCCGAGCAATGGTTAGACAAAACCTCGCTGATACTTCCCGATACCTATCTCGGTCAGGTGTACCTGATCCCTGATGCGCCTTCAGCATTGGCTCACCGCATTGAGGCGGTAAGGGAATCGCAAGCTTATATTGAAGCGGAGTATTTTAGCTGGGCTGGTGATGTCTCGGGTATGACGCTGTGGCAGGAATTAAGGGCAGCTGCAGACCGCGGTGTTAAGGTCAGGATCATCGTTGATGATCTCTTGTTCTTTGATGACAAGTGGCTGGTGGATATCGACACTCACCCTAATCTCTCGATCAAGATATTCAATCCATTCAATGCACGTAAGCTAGGTTGGTTAACCCGGGCTGCGGATTTTGAAATGCATCGTGACAAGTTAAACCACAGGCTGCATGAGAAGTATTTCAATGTGGATGGTGAGGTCATGATCCTTGGCGGGCGGAATATTGGTGATGATTATTTCGGTTATAGCCCAAAGGCCAACTTCTTTGATCTTGATGTAATGGTGAAGGGGGAGGTGATCACCGAATATGAGCATAATTTCGATAATTTATGGGCAAGTCAGTTAACAGTACCGGTTAGTGAGGTCATTGGCTTCAACCCTAAGAAGCACAGTGGTTCATTTGATAAAGCACACGACAAAGTGATGTCTGAAAATCGGCCACTACAGGAATCCATATCACGCAAAGTCAGTGCATTGCCGACACCTGAGTATATAGGGGCATCACTAACCCCTATATTTGACTCGGCACACAAAGGCACTGATAGCCAGTCTTACCTAAGAAAGCGAATTGAACACTTGGCGAACGTCAACCAATGGCCTGTCGAAGAGTTATTTCTTTCAACGCCGTATATGATTGAGTCCGATGAGCATCAAGCGCTGTTTTCAGGTTTAGCTGAGCGGGAAGTTGAGGTGACAGTTCTGACAAACTCAGTGGCTTCCAATGACTCGCCATTTGCGTCTGCATATTATCAAGCTTATCGCCCAGCACTCATGGCGAAGGGGATCCATATCTACGAGTATGACAGCCATGCTCTGCACTACAGTAATTTTTATAACGCTAATGCCTATTACCATAACAAGGCATTTATTGCAGACAATACGATGTCATTTATCGGTTCGTCGAACTTCGACCCGCGCTCGGATATGACAAACCTAGAGCTTGGGTTGTTGATTGAAAGCCAGGTATTTGCAACAGAGCTCAAAACCTACTTGCTTGGTAGCCACAAAGATAAGTTTTGGTTGGTGAGCCAAGGTGAAGGGGAAAATTATGTCTGGTCTAAACAAGGAGAGAGAACGGGCAAAGAGCCAAGAATGAAGTCGGATAATCGGTTTATCAATAGCTTTTACCGTATGCTCAAGATTCAGAACGAGCTTTAGCTGATGTCCATGAAAGTCAAGGTCATTTTGCGACAATAAAATATAAGCTCATGATTTTAAATTGTTTAATTTTGTTTTTGAAAAAAGTTTTGTGAGCTGAAGCAATTGAACAATGCAGGCTGAAAATTAAGATGTAGGTGACTGGGAATCATATTAAAGGAATAAAACTATGTGTAAAAAGCATGAGGCTAAAAACAGTATCGCAACTTACATGGAAAATTCGGACTGCGGTGAGGGTGTAGAAGACCTTGAAGTGCTATTAACCGAATTGGTTAGGGAAGTTGAAATTAGGCAAGGGACCGAGTTTGCCCAGGTAATGTGCGAAAGGGCAAGCCTAGAGCTGCTTCGCTAGCAAGGTAAAGACACAATATAATACGCCCGATGAAATTCAACGGGCGTTATATTAGAAAGTATTGACAGTTAATCGATATCAGGGGGATATAAATTATAAATCGATGACTTTCCGTAGTTGGATCTCACTGCTACACCTTTCCATTAATATTGTCATTATCACCTGAAAACGGGGTTATTAAAATAACGTGGGTTCCTCATTGTCTACGAAAAAATGCAGAGGCTCGTTGGTCATCAAGGTTATATAAAAGAGTGAATAATGAACAAGAACTTAGAAATGAATTTACATAAGCCAATTTCCAAGTTGGAAAGCATGATTTTTAATCATTATCGTGTAGTTCATGGTATAAGGGTCTCCCTTGCTTTTATTGTAACTATGTTAGGCATTAATTACTTCCAGTTGCCTGAAGGATCATGGATATTGACGACGATCGTTGTCATTATGGGTAGCATTTCATATCTTGGTAACGTACAAGTCAAAGCTATAAACCGTTTAATTGGGACAGCCTTAGGTGCTTTCTTTGGTGTAATTGCATTGTTAATCAGCCATTGGTCGTTATCTCTCATGTACATTTGGTGTGCGGTTGCGATGTTTATTTGTGGCTATTTTGCACTGGGGAAACGTGCTTATGCGGGGCTTGTGATTGGAATTACCTTGTCAGTGGTGATAGGCGTTGCTGAGCAAAATTTATCGTTAGCATTGTTACGTGTTCAAGATGTTGCCGCAGGGTGCATATTAGCGGTATTTTATTGCTTTATTTATCCTCAAAGGGCTTATATTCACTGGAGATTACGGATCACTAATATTTTACGAAACTTTGCTAAAGTCCACTGCATATCTCATTCACGTAATATCATTGAACAGCCTAACATAGTAAGTTATCAACATAATGTAATGAAAGATGTCATGGCACTAAGCAACTTAATTGCACCTTCCGTACGGGAGTCAAAACTAAGCAATCAACTGCTAGATTCGATACAGGTGAAGTTGCGTAATATTGTTTACTCTTTAGAACTTCTGAACAGTACATTTTGGAGCGACCATGATTCTCACCTAAATATGCTTTGGTCAGATTCATTGTTAGAATGTCATCAAGCCATTGAGCAGGAATTTCGGTGCTTAGCTAACATGATGGAAACGGGGAATGTTGATGGTTCCCGCTTAAAAATTGAGAAAGCGATAAATACTTTCAAAAATCACAATTCTGAATTTAGTGTGGAAAAAAGCAGTGTTAATGGTTACTTTTGGTTGAATATCAACCTTCTTGAGGATTTATCAACTTTGAGAAAATTATTAATGCTCTCTCTTCATCTTTCTCAGGATAACTAATTACTTCAATTAAAGGTTATAAGTTCGACATTTCCACATGGGTATATAAGAGGAAATAATTTACTGAAAAAGAACATACTTCTCATCAAAGAAAAACTATAGCACCAAACCCACAATCGGTAGTTGGCGCACTATGCGCTACAGGTATCTTGATCTCTGGTAGTTACGGCCAATATTTAGTTAGAGTTGGATTAAGTGTCTGAAATGTAGGAGTAAAACTCTTTCGAAGTGACATGCGCGACAAAAAAGGTGAAAACTCTGGCGGTCATGATGCTTGTGATCTTTCATTCCTGCTTTGTGAAATAATGGATTCAGAATGAGTAATGATGATTACGCAAGTTTCAACTTAAGGTGTCATACTTTTAGACAGAACCCATTATAACAAAAAATGAAAATCGTATGAATTGACACATATAATTGAAATTAAAATGTAACATTATATTGAAAGTGGGTATGAGAAGGTTTTTTAGTCTATAACAATAAACGGTATACTATTTTTTGTTTTGACTAACGCCAATGGTGCTTAATTTGAGGTAGTTTAATGAAAAGCTTAGTAAATTTACTGCTGTTATCACTGCTTCTAACAACAGCTTCTTTCAGTTTTGCTGAAAACAAGATAATACTGATCAAAAACGCTAACGTCTTTGATGGGGAGAAAAAAGATCTACACATGGGTGTCGATGTTTTGGTTGAAAATAACTTAATTAAGACAATAGGCACAGGGTTGGTTCATGAAAAAGCAGATGTAATAGATGCTCAAGGCAAATTTTTAATGCCTGGTCTTATTGATGCGCATTGGCATACTACCTATGCTTACACGCCAGCTAGAGTTCTAATGATGAATGCGGGAGATATGTCTGAAGTTGCAATTCGTAGCATGAAGGGGGCCGAGGAAACGCTTATGCGAGGTTTCACTACTGTACGTGATCCGGGCGGAAACCCTTTTTCAATCAAAAAGCTGATTGATTCAGGGGAGTATCCGGGTCATCGAATATTACCTTCGGGTCCCTTCATGAGTCAAACTTCAGGTCATGCGGATTTTCACAATGTCTATGTTGAAAACCCTCGAAACAATGATTCAGAGTTAAGCTATTGGGAAAAAAACATGATGGCAATGGTTGCGGATGGTGTCCCTGAGGTTCGCAAACGTACCCGTGAAATTTTAAAATATGGCGCTAGTCAAATTAAAATCACAACTGGTGGGGGAGTGTCATCCCAATATGACCCGTTGGATGTGAGTGAATATTCTGTCGACGAAATTAAAGCCGTGGTAGAAGAGGCAAAAAATTACAACACTTACGTTATCGCCCATGTCATGACGGATAAAGGTATTCGAACTTCTGTAGAAGCAGGAGTTATGTCAATTGAGCATGGTTTTTTTGCTTCTGATGACACCCTTAAGTTGATGAAGGAAAAAGGCGCATGGTTGAGTCCTCAAGCTATGTTCGAAGAAGACATGCAATGGGCTAGCCCTATAAGTGCAAAAAAATACAAACAAGTGACAGACGCGGTGAATACTTTATACAAGCGTGCAAAGGAGATTGGAGTTAATGTCGCGTTTGGTACAGATCAACTATTAGACGCTACAAAAGCAAAACAACAAAGCACACTTTTGGTAAGGATGGGTACTTGGTTTACAAACTATGAAGTGCTTAAGATGGCCACTTCCGATAATGCTCGTTTGTTAGAGCTAAGTGGAGAGCGGCACCCTTACCAAGAAGGCCCTCTAGGTAGAATTGTAGAGGGTGCCTATGCTGATTTACTCATTATCGATGGCAACCCAATGGAAAATTTAGAATTAATGGGCGACCCTGAAGTTAACTTTAAATTGATTATGAAAGACGGTGTTGTCTATAAGAACACGCTTTAGTTCCGGCCCCAATCTTTAACTTGCACGTGCTGGACTATAAAATCAAGCAAGGTTGTTCAGGGGGGGGACTAACATGTTGTAATGGTTTTCCCCTGCCCATGTCCTACTCGAACTTAATGTTGTTGTGGGGATCGTGTGGCACAACGAATGATTTTTATCGGTGTGAGGACCACCGTGCCTCAATGAGTTTTGCTACCGCTCGCCCCCATTGCTGGTAAATTTGTGGGCCGGGGTGGAAACCATCAACTGCCATATGGACAACATCAAGTGGTCCCCCTATGTTGACCAGTTCACAATCTGGTTGAGTGTCTACCCATTTTGCCAGTTTCCGGTTGAAAGCCTTGGCTTTGCTGCCTAGATACCAACGTAATGGATGGGGGAGGGACGGAAAGACCTCCATCGGTGGTATCTCATTGAGGATGATGTGTTGGCAAGAAAAATGACTTCTTAGTGTATTAGTAAGAGTCTGTTGGTGCTGAATCCACTTCGTTGCACTGGTCGGTTTGGTTACGTCATTGACCCCTGCAGAGATCACCACGACATCATACATCTGCTTGGGATGTAACAACGCAGACTGAAGGACCTGCTTGGTAGTATTACCCGTTTTAGCTATTAACTGCCATTCGACTCTAAATTGCTTTCCCAACGTAGAAGTAAGCTGGCCAGATAGAGCTTGGGACTGGCATTTGGCACCAACACCGGCAGCGGCTGAGTCACCAATTAGTAAGACTCTTAGCGGCTTTTTACCCTGCCCACATCGGCCATGTCGAGGCCCTTCCGCTTCCTCGAGGTAAGGAATAGATTTGCGGACATACTTACCTTGCACCCAAAAAATTGGGCCCATCAATATCAGGATAAGCTGATGCAGCATGGGGAACTCTCTGTTGCTTCTTCCTACCATTTTAGGGTTAAGCGTAGCTCCAATTGGCTAAGGCTGCAGGCTCAGAAGTAAGAGAAAGGTCTTCCAATCTCGTTGGGCGTTTTATGCCGGTTGAGATACGACGTGGCTGCCTAGTTATATTAAAACTGAACCGCTTTTTTCATTACCTCCCGGCCTTCGGTTTCCACATAGCTCAGAAATACCTGGGCGATAGGGGATAAGCTCTCTGCTTTTGTCCATGAGAATGACCACTTGGACTGGATAGGTAACCCCTCGACATTGAGTGTTTTCACACCATAAACCTCACCAAAGGCAAGGGTATGGGCCGACAGAATTGAAACGCCAAGCCGTGACAGGACCGAGTGAATGATAGCCTCGTTGCTGGCGATAGTCATTTTGATGTTGGGGGTGCATTGCTGTTCATTGAAAAATCCTTCGATAGCATAACGTGTGCCCGAGCCGTGCTCCCTGATAAGGAAATCTTGTTGGCAGAGTTCTTCTAGAGATACCGATGGCTGACTGGCAAGAGGGTGGTCGGCTTCGGCAATGGCAACCAGGTCATTGGACATAAACTCAATCACATCGAGATCCAGCCCTTCAGGCAGATGGCTGAATACGTAAAAGTCATCCAAGCCCTGTTCCAGACGGTCGATGATTTGTTGCCGGTTGGCAATGGTAAATTGGATATCAATTCCAGGGTAATGTTCGCAGAAGGGGCCAAGCAAATGAGGAATAAAGTACTTTGCTGTTGTGACACAGGCGAGTCTTAAGGTGCCCGATTTAAGCCCCCTTAGGCTGGAAAGCTGCATGTCTAACTCTTCACAGTTTTGCAGAATTTTCTTTGCCGTTGCCACTGTTGCCAAGCCAGCATCTGTGAACTTGAGCTTCCTCCCCACTTGTTGGTACAGCGGCAAACCAATGGCTTCGGATAGCTTTTTCAACTGCATTGACACCGTAGGTTGGGTAAGGAACAAGGCTTCAGACGCTGATTTGATGCTCCCTTGTTCAAAGACAGCCAATAGAATTTCCAATTGGCGGAAGGTCCCGATATGGGCATGGAGCCTTGACGACATGAGATTCTCCAATAATGATGATTAGATTTTTGTCTAATCATAATATAGTTATTATCTATTTTTATCTATTTTAAGCTGGCGTTAAGATTTCATCAATTTCGATGGAGGTCACAATGAAGATAAGAAATTACGCTTTGCCACTACTAACCAGCGCGCTGTTGGTCTTGTTTTACAGCTTGAGTTCAACGTTTGGTCAAGGATTGTTGGGGTTTGTTATCTTGGCTGCGGGTTTGGCTGGTTTTACTTTGTTGACCGCCTTCAAATCTGCCGAAAACAGGGATGGAAAACAAATTTCTGGAATGCCTGGACATGTGCTCCGAGGTCAAGCACTACCAGCTCAAGGTTCAGGGAAGCAGTAAGTTATGGATGCAGTCGTCGCTTTTTTTGTCCTGGGAATTGTGTGCCAACTTCTGGGCGCAAAGGTTTCTTTTCCCGAGGGGCTCTATAAGACCTTGAGTATGTTTCTAATGGTGGCGATTGGCCTCAAAGGGGGCATCGCGCTACAGAAACATATCGACCCAAGCCTGATTACTATGTCTATTGCGGTCATTGCTTTTGGCTTGTTGTTGCCGCTAATAGCCTATCCATTACTGCGTTACTTTGGCCAGTTGGACCGAATCAATGCCGGTGCTGTTGCTGCCCATTACGGCTCAGTCAGTGTCGCGACCTATGCTGTTGCTGTGGCCTTGCTCGAGGCTAACAACATCAACTATGAAGCCTATTTCCCGCTGTTTGTGGTCTTGTTGGAAATGCCAGCAATTTTGGTTGGTTTGATACTTGCCAAGGGGAGCTTGAAGCTCATCAATGCCGAATTTATCAAAAAAGAGCTGGTGGCCAACCAGAGTATTCTGCTGATGGTCGGCAGCTTACTGATCGGCTATTTCGGCGGGCCAAGTGTGCAAAAACTGTCGCCGTTTTTCATTGAGCTGTTCTCGGGCGTGTTGGCATTGTTCCTGCTGAAAATGGGCCTGGTGGCGGGTGAGCAGTTATCTGCGCTCAAGAAGAACAGCCTGTTCTTGGTTAGCTTTGCCATATTGATGCCGATGATAGGCGGTATCGCTGGGACGGGCCTTGGGTATACGCTCGGGTTCAGTGCTGGCGGGATTGCGTTAATGGCTATTTTGGGGGCGAGTGCTTCTTATATCGCAGTTCCAGCAGCTATGAAAGAAAGCTTGCCGGAAGCCAATGCGGGGATGTCGATAACCGCAGCCCTAGGCATAACTTTCCCATTTAATGTTTTGCTGGGAGTGCCGTTCTTTATCGCGTTAGGGCAGTACATACAGGCGTAAATAAACACTCTAACTCGTAAAGTTCACCTTTGGTGTTACGGTTGAAATATAATGAACTTCAGGGAGCGAACGAGCGTTTTGCTCCCTTTTTTACGTTTGGTGGTGAGTCTTCTGAGCGATGCTTATTCCAAGTGATGTTCAAGGGCGTAGTTGGCATCTGCAAAGCTAAAGCCTTTTCGGACCAAGAAAGCGGTAGCCTTCTTCTTCTCGGCAAAATCGACGATAGGGGATTTATACTTCTTGTTGAGATTGGCAAGCGCCTTTTGCTGATCTTCATTTTCTTGTTGTTCGCTTTCATCGCCTGATAGTGTCTGTTCAATCGCTTCCTGACTGATCCCTTCGCTGCGTAACTTTTGAATCAGTCCCGCTCGACCCATTTTTTTGCTGTGTTTGTTTACCAATCTTTCTGCCAACTTCAGCTCGTGTTCTAAGTCCAATGATTGCGCCATGATGGCTTGAGTTTTGGCTGTGCTGATCCCTTCTTGTTGCAAGCGTAAGCTGATGTCCCTTGCACTCTTTTTGCCAGCGTATTTGTTGATGGTCCGGGTGATCAATACTTCTAGTTCGGATTCTTCGATAGTCTGTAGAGCATTATTGATATCGTCTTGGCTCACACCTTGTAGCCTGAGCTTTTGTGCCAGTTTAACAGGACCATAAGAGCGGCAGCGCGAGTTGACGTAGGTTTCAGCATAGCGTTGGTCATTGAGATAACCGAGTTCTAGCAAGCGGCTGATGACTTGATTGACCCACTCGGAGTTGGTGGTTTTCTTGGTCAGCTTTTCTTTTAGTTTCATTACGGAATAGCCACGTTGGTTCAACCACCAGATGGCATATTCGTAGACATCCTCGACCTTTTGCGCGGGTTTAGGGCCAGCTGGCTGTGGGGAAGAGTGCTTTCTGTTATCGATGTATCTTTTCGGAGGCTGCTCGGAGGTCATAAATTCCTGATATTCAATATCTGCTGTCTGTTTTATGCCAAAACAGTTTGGGAAGGGTTATAACAAAGGAGCCGTATGCAAATCAAGGCGTTTAAATTCATATACGCAGAGCAATAACGTCTGTTTCGTGCTAGAATCCCGAGCTTTTATTTTTCTACTTCGCTTGGTTTAACTTATGGTCACTCGTATTCCGACTTGGATATTACTAGGAGCGATTATGCTGGCATTTAGTGCTGGTGCAATTAACGCGATGGCTTTGCTTACGTTTACCAATAATGCTGTCTCGCATGTTACCGGTACAATTACCCAAGCAATGAGCGCGCTGACTGTTGTGAATCATCATGCATCTTTTTATTTGTTGAGTATTGTCGGCTGTTTCTTTCTAGGTGCCGTTACATCTGGGATGATTATCCACAACGAGGCGCTCAGGCTCGGTCGTAGTTATGGTACTGCGTTGTTTATCGAGGCGGTGGTGCTGTATGCTGCTACGTATTATTTTTACCATCATAAAATGACGGGTGAATTGCTCGCGTCATTTGCGTGTGGTCTCCAGAATGCAATGATTGCAACCTACAGTGGGTCGGTTATCCGTACTACCCACCTTACCGGAATCGTCTCTGATTTGGGGGCGGCTTTGGGGCATATGATTAGCCGGCGAGCCTTGAATTTACCTCAGCTCGTCATGCAGGGAAGCATTTTGCTCGCTTTTAGCGCCGGCGCATTTGTTGGTGCTAAGGTGCTCAATATTGTGGGTATGGTCGCATTATTATTACCGGCAACCATTGTCCTGTGTGCCAGTATTGGCTACATGTTGATGTTACGCAGGCAAAAAACGACCTAGATTCCGCATTGATAGCGAAAAGTAACGCCTTGGTAGATCAGCGGTATGCCGTATCAAATTGTCACTTCTTGGAGAAATAATCAAGAAAAAGAAAGCTACCACAAGGTAGCTTTCGACTGGCTTCAATATTACGAGACGAATAGTCGTGGGGGCGTTCTAGTTGGTCATTAGTGCTGGTTCAGCTCGCTTAATTTAGCACCTACGCCTTTCGAGTAGGCTCGATTATAGTATTCGTCCCAGTTGATTGACCAGAACATCACACCACCGAAGTTATCGTACCGCTCAGAGGGAACAACGGAGCCGCAATTTGTCCCCAGCACCAAACAGTCAAGGGCCTTGTTGGTATCTTCGATAGTTGCTTGGCCGCTACCTGCCGCTTTTGCACCCGAAGGCAAGCCGATGGACACTTGATCATCACGAAGTGGTTCGAAGTTCGGGCCAGTACCATGGGCGGTCTGGAAGCCTTCCACGAGCATCTTTTGGGCGGCAACTATCATATCGACTGAGCCAGCAGGGGCCGTGCCACCGTATGGGTGCTCCAAACCACCGTTGTTATAGAGTTGGACATGCAATAAGTCCAGCATATCACGGGTTGCGTCGATGACCGGCAAGTACGCTCCCCACACGGTGCCATCAGCAATACTGACGTAGCCGCCCTGAACATAAGGATGTTCTGGTGCCATGGTGAGGTAAAGATCCCTGCCTAGCTTGTCTTGGATACTTCGCAATGCTCGCGGTAGACGCTTCTGGATCTCCGAGCCGTTTACCAGGCCAGAGCCACTTTCGTAGTCAACGTCTAGACCATCAAAGCCCCATTCTTGGATAATGGCAGTCAAGCTGTCTACGAACGCCTGCTCTGAGGCATCGTCGTTCAGGATAATGGTCCCTTCGGCACCACCAAGCGACAAGACCACTTTACGTCCATCTGCTTGCAAGGCTTGGATATCTTGCTTGAAGCGATCAGCCTCAATTGCGGCACAGCCACCATCACCAGAGAATAGGTTGAAGTAGTTGGTACCCGGCGCGGCATGGTTGGTGTCGGCGAATGCGATATCAATGACATCCCATTCGGTTGGAATGTCGCTCAGGTTCATAGGGCAAACCGAACCATTGACGAAGTTGTGCCAATAACCGACGAGCTTATGGTTGTTTTCAGTTGAAAGCGTGACACTAAATGGTACAGCGCTTGAGAACTCTTCACCCCCGCTATTATCGACGGCTTTTGCCTGAACTTGATAATCGCCTGCCGCTTCTGATACCCAGTTTACGATGTATGGTGCATGCTCTGCAGTAGCAACGACTTTACCATTGACCAGAAACTCAACGCGGTTGATATCTGATTGGAAGGATTTTGCATCCGCGACCATTTCAACGGGTGTACCGAGACTAAAGCGTGAGCCAGCCGTTGGCTTAGTCAGATCCACAACCAGCGCTTGGTCGGTAACTGTTACCTGTTGAGTCGTTTCACCCTCGCCGTTGTCAGTATCTGTGGCTACTGCCTTGAGTGTAATACTGCCAGTGTTTACAGGTGTCCACTCCAGCTGGTAGTGCGTACCATCGACAATACCATCACCAATCAGTTGGTTATCAGCAAAGAACTGAACCTTGGCAATAGCGAATTCACCTGCCTTTGTGCTAACACTGAGTTCTGTCGGTATGCCGGCAAGCAGGGTTTCACCTGCACCGGGAGATGAGAAGCTTAGCTCGGGTGCAGAACCACATTCCCCTTCGTGCTTCCAGGCATCCTGCCAGTGCGAACCTTCGCCCGGCGCATAAGCCCAGGCGGCGCCGCTACACCAGCCTGGAATTTGGCAGCTGTATTGGTTATCAATGTTGGTGACAAGCTGACCTTGAGTATAGCTTGCACCTTCGGTATAGGCCGGGAGATCCTTACAACTGCCGCCAGGTTGCTTACCGTTGACGGTAATGCTGATAGATTCCGTTTTGGTGCTCTGCTGGTTGCTATCAATGGCCTGCGCATAAACGGCATGGCTGCCTGCTGTTGATGCCCAGCGGTACTCGTAAGGGGCGCTGGTGTCGCTGCCTATAGGAGTATCGTTCAAGTAAAATTCAACCCGATCGATACTGGCGTGCTCGCTACTGGCATCGGCCGATAAAGTGACAATGTCACCTTCTTCGAATTCACTGTCATCACCCGGGGCGGTCAGGGTGACAACCGGCGGCAGCGAAATGTCACTGTCGACAATGATCACAGAGACCTGGCTCGACTCCGTCATGTTATCAATATTGGTTGCTTTTACAGTGACCACGGATTGTCCGAGTTGGCCTGGGGTCCATTCTGTCGAAAACGGTGCTTGCGGGATAATTGCTACGGAATCGCCATTAACCAAAAACTCGACTTCTTTAATCTCCGAATTTTGGCTGCTTGCTTGGGCTGCCAACAAAATGGGTTTATCGAGAACAAACTGGCCGCCGTCTTGAGGGGAGGTGATGGTGATCTTAGGCGGCTGTGGCTCGCCTGTTTCGCACTGGCCAAGAAGTGTCCATTCTTGCCATTGGCCAGAAAATTGGTCGGGTGCACTGCCTTTTGACCACCAGTTTGCTTCATAGGCGTGGTCAAGGTGCTGAACAGTATCATTCTCATTATAAACTGCTCCGCTATTCCATATTGCTAGCCCGGAACAGTCAATGCCGCCGGCAAAAGCATGAGGTGATAACAAGGTAGTGATTATGCCCACTAAGGGTATTTTTTTCATAAGTATTCCTTTATTAAGGTAGGGGTGCTGTTTTCTTTTTAAATTGTTAGTTCATAGATAATATTAATATGCATTTTTACATATTTTATGATGTAAATTATCTAATGAAAGTATTTTTTATATTTAATTTAATGTATTTTTATAGTTGTGATCTGCTCCCAAAAATTTCAAGCTGTTATTCGAGTGAATTTTTATAAAAATTGAAATGGAATAGTAACCATTTTTAGTGTAAATGAATTTATGGCTTTCGATAATATATTATTATTTTTACTAATTTACCGATAGGGAGGCGAAAGCCCCCCAAGTATAATAGCGTATGATAAATACGCTGCATTTTAATTGAATGTGAGTTGCATGCTGTCAGTATAAATCAGAAATACATTTTCGATATTTCTATGAGTGAGTTGACCCCTAATTTGTCAAAAATTCGAGATTTATATGTGCTGACCGTTTTTTCACTGAGTGAAAGGGTATTCGCGATACTTTTATTGGAGTGACCCGACATCAGGCTATCCAACACCTCATGTTCTCTTTTTGATAGTGACTGCATGGAACTTCTCTTCTTTTGTGATGGTGCCACGGTGGGATCCACAGATTGAGTGTGACTTGTCGCTAACTGAATGACTTGTTGTACCAGACAATTCACATCAACGCCTTTATCTATGAAACCAATACCGCCCTTTTCTAGCGATAAAAATGGATAGTTTGGTTTATCACCCGAAGACATAAATATCACTTTACCCTGGAAGCCTTTCTCTCTTGCTTGACTAATCAATTCGAAGCCGCTTTCTCCCCGAAGGTTAATATCAATTAGCAATAAGTTACACTGGTTATCACGAATATAATTTAATGCTTGCAGGATGTTCTTAGCGCTGGCAACGCTTTGCACCTGGTTATGTAATTTAAATGATTGACATAAAGCTGCACCAATAATTGGATGATCATCAACGATCAGGCAGTGTATAGGAGCAGGGGCATCCGTAACAAATTGCCTGGAAATCATAGCAGTAATATCGTTTATCGGTAATGGTTTACCGATCAAGTATCCCTGGAAAATTGAAATTCCCAGTGATTTCAAGTAGTGCAAGGTTTCGGATTTTTCAATACCCTCAGCAACACAGGTTAATTGCATTTTCTGCGCAAGGTTAAAAATCAACTGTACGATTGTTGATTTTTGAAAATCGGTTTCAACATTTTGTATCAGGTTCCTGTTGATCTTGATTTCATCGATTGGGATCTGGGTCAATTTAATCAGCGATGAGTAGCCTAAACCCAGATCGTCAATGGAGAGTTTCACTCCGATAAGTTTGAGCCTCGATAGAGTCAGCAATGAAAAAACATCGGCTTGATACAGATGATTCTCAGAAAGTTCAAGTTTGAGCCGGTTAGGGGCAAAGTTGTGCAGCGCGCAAGTCTGGTATATTGAGTCGTACAGACCGCTCCATTGTATATCCCTATCAGTGATATTAATGGATAGCTGCATGGATTCAGGTAAAGCCTGTAGCGCTACCAGTGACTTTTCAAGGATGGTCTGAAACAAGCGAACATGAGTCTGGCCCTCGCACAGAGCATTGACAAACTGGTTGGCGGTTACAACGCCATAATCCGGATGATCCCATCTTGCAAGAGCTTCTAACCCCACGATAGACCCCGTATTGATGTCAATCTGGGGCTGGTAGTGTACAAAGATATGTTTGTTTTCTATGGCTTCCAGGATTTCGCGTTCGGTAAATTCAAGTTGCTGATTGTAAGAACACTTATCCTTCTTGCGCTTTGCTTTACAGGTGGTGTTTTTGATGAGTGAATTCAGTGCATTAATATCATAAGGTTTATCAATACGAGTGACTTGCTTGAAGGCAAGCAGGCTGCCAATTCTCTCAATGTGCGACAGTAGGCGGGAATTGCCAGCGCTGATAATGACAACATGGGATTTATAGCATTTATCTGCAATTTTGCTGAGCAGATAAATACCATCATGATCAGGAAGCTGAATGTCACAAAAAATTAAATTGAAATTGTATTGGTCGCACAATTTCATCGCTGACAAACAGTTGGCAGCGATAAGTACTTCTTCGGCGCCTAAGCTCATCAGGTCTAGCTTTAATTTTGAAGCTTGAATGCGGTCATCCTCAACAATCAGTACTTTCATTTACTCTACCCCGCAAACTGTTGTGTTATCGCACAGCGTGATCACTTGTTCCAACATGCTGATCACGACCTCCGTATCGTCTACGTCAATTTCTTTTTTCGCCTGTAATGTTGATAGATATGATGCGAACTCATGCATACCAAGCAGGCTAGCAGAGCCTTTTATACGATGAATGATATCGCCAGTATCCTGAACATCTCGTCTAAGGCTATCGATATCTTCTCTGTATGTTTCTATTACAATGGGCAGTATTTCTTTATGTTTTCTTGGTTCGAACCCCTTAATCAGATCGAGCTCTTTAGTGTGGCTGAATTTCTTCCTCGGTTTGAGGTAATTAGCTAAAGCTTCGAAGAGTTCATTCAGCTCATAAGGTTTAAATAGGATTTCGTTCATACCTGATTCGAACGCTAAATTTTTAGCTTCATCCGTGACTTCAGCTGTGCACCCAATGATGGGTAAGTTTTCTCCGGTGTTTAGTTCACGGATTTTTTTTACAAGTTCATATCCTGATAAATTAGGCATACGACAGTCAGTCAGAACCAAATCAAATTTTATTTCTGACTTTTTAATATACCTTAGGGCTTCAGCTCCACTAGAGGCTGTTTGAACGTTGAGGCCAAATAGCTCAACTTGCTTTTCTAATAGCAGTCGGTTAATTGGACTATCATCAACAACAAGTATATGACCGTCCATTACCTGTTGTTCAGTTGACTTTGGCGAATGTTCACAACATGCATTTACCATACAGAATATCTCGCTGGGATAGGTGAGAAGCGATTGTATTTGATCGTCATGTAACACTGTGACAGGAATGCTCTCATCATAGGCATTGAAGCAATTTAACCAATCATTTATGGCATTAAAATTGGTCTTCATTTTTCTGATTTGCGAGCAATTAACGACAGAGGTTTCCATCGGCACTTCAATGTCTATTTGGGTACCACGTTCAACTTCTGATTCTATCGTAATAGTCCCATTTAACATATCGATAATATTTTTAACGATCGTCATGCCAAGCCCGGTTCCGTTATACTTTCTGGAAATAGACGAATCTGCTTGGGTGTATGGCTGATAGATATTCAAAATATCCGCTTGTGACATCCCAATTCCCGAATCAACAATTGAAACTTTTAATTGGTTTTGATTGATGTTAACCCATACATTAATGCCGCCAGTATCTGTAAATTTCACCGCGTTTGACAGGAGATTCGAAATAATTTGAATGACACGTCTACAATCTGTGTAAGCATATATCCATTTTGTTGGGTGCCAGTAGATGTTAAAACATAGATTGTTTTCCTTGCAAACCGTCTCATATTGTTGAAACAACATGTCTATTTCTTTTAATAAATTACAATTCTCAAAATATAGTTTTAATTGTTCTGATTCACTTTTTGATAAATCAAGGATTTCGTTTACATGTTGATTCAAATTGACCGCAGAGTCATGAAGCGAATCCAACAATGTCAGCGATTCTTTGCAGTCTTTATGCTGATTTTTTAGCAGGCCAACAAAACCTAGAATGCCTGATATTGGCGTTCTTAGCTCATGAGTAATCATAGCTGTGAATTGCTTGCGCATTTCAAGTGCACGCTCAGCCATAATTCTGGATTCTGTCAGCTCTTTTTTCTGCTCTTCTAACTCAGTAATTTCATTCCACACCATTAAATAGCCGGGAGCATTGGAGACCGGATGATTAAATGGAATTCGACAATATTGGAATGCTAGCCCTTCTTTTTCGTCTTTGATGACGCCATGTTTATCTTCCAAGTCCGTATGGATAGTATGTAAATTGATGTAACCATCACGGTATAGCCGGTTACTAATGAGTGCTTTACCGTTTTCATCGGTTAATAATAAACCAACAGGAAGATCTTCCAGCAAAGACCTAAACCATTGTAAAGCTTGATCTGTTTTTTCATTCTGCGCGCGCTCAATGACGAGATCGTTTCGCAATCGTGAGCTGTTTTTTTTGTACAACCACCAGATGCAGAGAGATAAAAGTATGCTAGCCAAAATCGATGAGTAAGTTATTTTTTCATCATAGCCGAAGACGAAGTGTGAACCAGCATATCGGTTTTTGAATTCATTGATTTTGAATCGAGTAATAGTCGATAAAAAAGCATCCACTAAGTAAAAATCATCAATTACGTTATTATCAAATACCATACTGATTGGAAATGACTGTACTTCCTCAACACTGTTCATAATTAAGTATTCATTAGCCGTGATAATGAAGTCCTGATTGAACACATCACGACTTAGAAACACTTTATTCACCATACCTGATGTGATTGCGATAGATAGTTCGTCTAAGCTTGAAAATATAATGGCATTTTCATCTGTTGGGAGGAGTTTTGATAAGTGGCGTTCAGCGATCTTTGTACGTGCCAATATGCCAGTTGTATCTGACAGAGAGTGTTTAACATCTATCATTAGAAAGTTTGCATGATAGTACGGTTTTGTCAGGTGACTATTTTTGAAATAGTACTTGGCCTTATCTGCAGATTGATAAGGACTAAAATCTATTAATCCTTCTTCCAATAAATCTGCATCACTTCTTCCATTTGGATTCGGCACATATTCAAAAGATATGGATGTGCGTTCTTCTATGTAGTCTAATAGATCAATGACATAACCTCTAGGTGTGTTTGTCGTCGTATCTAAATAAATAGCGGGGTAGACATCGCTTTCCACAGTATAGCGTAGCGTTTTTTTTAATACAGAGTTGCTTCTAATATTCTCTGAAAACTGAGTGAACAAAAATGCTTTATTGTCTGTCCATCTAATGTTATTTTTCTTGAAATGTGCTATAGCATCATTAATAGCTGCTAGTTCTGATTGTTTTTTTCTTGAGGCTATCAAATAGCCATTTTTATACACTTCATCTTCAATTAAATTAATATTATCATATATATTACTCTCGAAGGTGCGATCCAGCAAAGTTGTGTATGTGCTAACGATGCCAGAAACAAATCCATCATCAACTAATTTAAGACTATTATGGTGATCAATACCTGTTATTACATTTTTGATATTTTTACAGTAGAACTCAGTTGTAATACAGGCATAACGCATATCACCATGTAGGTGATTATTTACCAGAACCGCTATACGGTCTTTATATATTAATTCGGATTTTGGAAAATCGCCGTCAAGATTTCTGGGATCCTGAAGTACGAAATCAACGCGGCCTGTCTCAAGGGCCTTTGAAAGATCCCGGAGACTTTTATAGGGTAAATACTCTATTTTAGAGCCAAGATGATCTGCAATGGCATTAACGATATCAAAATCGACCCCTACCGTTTTACCCGATAGAGAGTTCATATATGGAGGGTTATAGGCATTAATAAAGCCAAACACCCAAGTCGATTGCTGGTGATTAAGCCGAGTTTCTTCTTTTTTGTTGAAGTTATCGTTAGCTTGTAACTTATTGCATATTAAAAAAGAAATAATTATAGTCAGTATAAATGTTATTGTTTTCATTAATGAGCTGAATGATTGCCGAAAATGAGCAAAATCATCATACCAGTAGCGAATAAATACGTATAGTCAGATAATTCTTACATATACACCCAGTGTCCATAAGCAGCGACTTACCTATCCTCTAAGTCATTCTCGTTGAATGAATTAGTCAAAATTTTTCTGGAATATAGTTATCCGGGCCGAAAGAATGTCCTTCTTGAATTAAATTCTTTATGAATTGATATGCGCTTTAGGTAAGTGGTTATCTATTCTTCGTGTTGCTGCTTAATCCCTCTTTCCGCCTGCTTAATAGTTAGTTTTACCAAGCAATAAAGTTTCTAAATAAATAATGGTTTACTAATAAAACGTGCAGATTTGTGATTTTTGTTCCGGATAATCAAGGTTAATCCACTGTTTTGTAGGAATATTCTTAAAGGCAGTCCCGTCTTTTTTAGCGGACAATAATAACATCTCATAGCGCATTGTATTGAACAAATGTCATATAAAATCAATAAATTACATTAGGAGTGTTAGATTATGAGGATAAGGAAAACGCCCTTAGCCCTGCTTGTCGGTGGACTTATTTCGGGTTCTGCGTTGGCCGCTGCACCAGGTGTTCCTGTCATTGGCTGGGGGGATCACAAATACGCAATGGTTGAAGTGTCACAAACGGCAATTGCATACAATGAACTGGTTGGAGAACGAAAAGAGGCGGTGGATGTCACAGTCACTTGGGATGTCTGGTCAGGCGATCCAGCCACCTCTGCACATGTGTATTTAGATGGCGAGGAAGTGTGGAGTGGTGCGGGTACGGCAAAAGAAGCGACCTTCCAGATTAAAAAGGGCGGCATTTACGAGATGTATGTCGAACTCTGCAACGATGATGGTTGCACGCGTAGTACCGAGACCAAAGAAATTGTGGTTGCCGACACTGATGGCTCGCACATGGAGCCGCTTGAAGCGAAATTCTATGAAAAGAACAAGCCGTACGAGAACAAGTCGAACAGTGTCGTATCAACCTACTACGTTGAATGGTCTGATTACGAACGCAGCTACCCAATTGATCGTGTTCCACACACTAACTTGACTCACTTTATTTATGCTTTCATTCCTATTTGTGGTGGGGAAGGTATCAACGACAGTGTGAAGGAAATTCCTGGCAGTTTCGAAGCATTGCAGCGCGCCTGTAAGGGAACACCGGATTTCTCGGTTGCGGTGCATGACGCATGGGCTGCATTGCAAATGCCTAAGGAAGGGGCTTCGGAGTGGAGCGACCCGTACAAAGGTAACTTTGCTCAGATGATGGCCATGAAGCAGGCCAACCCAGATATAAAAATTGTCCCATCCATCGGCGGCTGGACGCTGTCTGATCCGTTTTACTTCATGCACGATGAGGTTAAACGTCATACCTTTGTCGAGTCTGTACGTAAGTTTTTGTTAACTTGGAAGTTCTTCGACGGTGTGGATATTGACTGGGAATACCCTGGTGGTGGTGGTGCCCATCCTACCTTGGGATCGCCGGAAGATGGTGAGCTATACGTCACCTTGATGAGAGAATTGCGCCAGATGATGGATGAGCTGGAAGCAGAAACGGGGAGAGAGTTCGAGCTTTCTTCTGCCGTCCATACCTCGTCGGTCAAACTCAGTGTGGTTGACTTCAAGGAAGCCCAGCAATACATGGACTACATCTATGTGATGAGTTATGACATGTATGGCGCATTTGACTTGGAAAACCTTGGCCACCAGTCGGGTATCTACCAGCCTGAGCACGAAGTGCCGAATGACTTCAACCTGAACGAAGGTGTGCAGCATTTGATCAGCACGGGTGTTGATCGTAACCGCATTATTGCTGGTGTGCCTAAGTACGGTCGTGGTTGGACTGGTGTACATGACTTTACCAACGACAACCCAATGTCCGGGCGGGCAACGGGCGTGATTCAGGGGACTTGGGAATCCGGTGTTGTTGATTACCGTGATATCCGGGCCAACCGCAGCGGCGGAAGCTGGGAAGAACGCTGGGATGACGCGGCCAAAGCCTCCTATATGTGGAACCCTGAGACAAAAGAGCTGATCACCTTTGACAATGAACGCGCGGTGATGGAGAAGGGCAAGTACGTCAAAGAAAATGGCCTAGGCGGTTTGATGTCCTGGGAAATTGATGGTGATGACGGTGATATTCTCAATGCAATGCATGAGTCGTTGGGCCACGGTGACGATAGCCAGCCACCTGCAGACAAACCGCCGGTCGCCAATGCCGGTAAGGATCAGCAAGTCTATGGCCCTGTTGAAGTGATGCTAGACGGTTCTGCCTCTTACGATCCTGAAGGTGAAGCCATCACTTACCGGTGGACACAAGTTGGCGGCGAATCAGTTGAAATCATTGATGCAGATCGCGCGAAAGCGACTATTTTTGTGCCTGCCGTCGAGGAAGACACGAGTTACACCTTCTCGCTGACTGTTACGGATCCTGATGGTTTAACAGGCACTGATAGTACTCAAGTGACTAACCTAGCGGAGGAACCTGAGAACCTGCCGCCTGAAGTCACGTTACCGGAAACGCTGTCGGTTGATTCTGATACAGAATTCTCATTGACGGCACAGGCGATTGATCCGGAAGGTGCGCCTTTGACCTATTCGTGGGATTATCCGGCCAGCTTTACCTTGGTAGGCGGGCAAAATAGCAGCCGCTTGACCCTAAAAACCCCAAAAACTGAAGTGGATCTCACTGAAGTGATCACTGTTTTGGTTTCTGATGGCCAGCTCGATACCAGCGCGTCAACTCAAGTAACGGTAATCGGTAAGGATGAGACCCCAACACCCCCGCCAAGTTGTGAGGATAACTGGTCTTCAACTGCAACCTACGTGAAAGGTGATGAGGTTGTTCACAACGGTAAGGTATGGGAAGCACAGTGGTGGACGGAAGGTGAAGAACCCGGAACAACTGGTGAATGGGGCGTATGGCGTTTGGTCACAGATGGTGAATGTGGTGGCGAAGAGCCAGGTACAGAGCCCGGTCCAAGCCCAGAGCCGGGTGATGTTGTCGAATGGGTGGCGGGTCAGACTGCTGTAGAAAACGGTGATATCGTGAAATATCAAAACCAGTGCTTTGCAGCCCAAAATAATCCAGGCGTGTGGGAGACTCCAACAACATCAAGCTGGTTCTGGGAACCGGTCAATTGTCCTGAATAAAACACACTTGTTGGCTAAATAACTAAATTAGGTCCTGGATATTCTAGGGCCTAATTTAACACGTCATGTATTTGAATATTTAATATGGAAGTAATAAATACAAAGGTAAATTTATGCGTAAGATAAATTTAATAACTGCTGCGATAGTAGGTGCTGCTTTTAGCGGGCAGCTATTTGCGGCGACTGCAATCCCTTTTGTACCGGGTGAAACGCAAGTAAGTAATGGCGACAAGGTTTCTTATAATGGGGAATGCTATATCGCTAAAAATAACCCAGGAGTTTGGGAAACCCCAACGGCATCTTCATGGTTTTGGGATGTGACTGAATGTTCAGATGATGGTGAAAACCCAGGAGAAAATCCTGGTGAGAACCCGGGAGAAAACCCAGGTAACGTTATTCCTTTTGTGCCGGGTCAAACTCAAGTGAATAACGGCGATATGGTTTCCTACAATGGTGAATGCTTTATTGCCAAAAATAGCCCGGGTGTGTGGGAGACGCCGAGCGCAGGTTCATGGTTCTGGGATATTACAGACTGCCCAGATGAGCCAGGAGAGCCCGGCGAACCAGAACTGTCAATTCTATCCCCAACGGATGGACAGCGACTGAATGTCAATGAAGCAACAGTTATCCAAGCCCATGTCGAAGGCGAGCTAGCAACCAAAGTTGAATTTTGGGCTAACGGCAATAAACTGGGCGAACAGCCAATTGATCACAGTGAGACGGTTTACTCACAGGCTTGGACGCCAAATGAGCTGGGTGATGCCAAAGTTAATGTTATTGTCTTTGATCAAGATAATCAGAAGGTAGTACAGCAATCCGTTACGGTTTCCATTGCAGCTGACGAGGACTATGCAGCGCCTGAGGTTAGGTTTATTACCCCGGCAAATGGTTCAGAATTTGAAAAAGATGACACAGTTGCCATTTCAGTTCATGCAACAGATGCAGACGATGATCTATCACGGGTTGTCGTGAAAGCCAACAATAAACAAATCTGCCAGTTCGATGCGACAACAACAGAACAGTTCGACTGTAACTGGAATGCCTCGCAAGTGGGCAGCGTGACACTGGAAACTATCGCGACTGATGCACAGAGCCTTTCCTCGAGAGCGAGTGTACAAATAACGGTTACCGATTCAAGTGAGCCGCCGCCCGTAGAGCCACCTGGTGATCTTTGTGAAGACTTCAATGTTTATCCTGACTGGACGCGTGGTGACCATGCAACCGGCGGTGACATCATGGTTCACAAAAATATCGCATATTCTGCGATTTACTGGACGCAATCGGTTCCCGGCAGTGATGGTTCATGGGAACATCACCTTAACTGTGATGGTACCGATCCCGGTACGGCGCCGCTTCTCTCGCTACCGAACCCAATGGATCCTGTAAGGCTTGAGGTGAAGGGTTGGCCGAATACGTTTGTGGCAGCGAGCCCATCTTCAGCTGCACCGGCGACATTGACTGTCAATACCATCAACAGCGACGATCTGTCTGATTTCGGAAAACTAACCACTGCATTCGTCACTATGATCGGGGCAGCAGAGCATGCAGGTGCTTCATCAATTATTATCAGCAGTGATGTATTGGATAACATCGCCGCGGATAAAAGCGCATTGTTAAATACCATTGCCGTTAAAGCAGCTTTGACCGAAGCTGTTGATATTACAGGTAGCCGAATTGACATTGACGATATCAATGCGCTTAGCAATGATGCGAAAGGCTGGGCACAAGCTCATAACCTAATTGTTTCTACGCTGGCTACGGAAGCGACATTCGGTTGGTCCCTAACAATCGGCGATTTTGCCTATGAAACCCATTCAGGACGCCAGTCGGTATGGGATGCTGCATCGAGTAACACCGCCGAACTTTTGTATAACTTCGAGCTCTATGACGCGCAAGCAGAGACGAAAGCGGATTTTGTTGTTTTCACCAAGCCAAGTACCACGCCTGCTTTAACCAGCGAACAGTGGCACAATGCGCTGGAATATGTAAAACAAGTGACTGACTATGTTCAGACACCGGCGTTATTAGCGTCAATGCCAACCGATCAGACAGCAACGTATTTTATGGGGGATAAAATTGGCGAGAGCCACATCCGTAAAGCGGCATATAGCAACGTATTCGCTATTATGTTTGACACGGATACTGCCGACTTAAGCGCCAAAATTGAGCGTTACCAAGCTGCTAAAGTGCCACTTTACTACAATGGCGATGATGTTCACGAAGGCCCGCTAACACGTATCGAAGCCTTGAATCGTGAGTTGGCAGATGCAGAATACGTGATGGATAATGAAGCTTTCCTTTTCGAAACGCCTCAATCCGAATGGATCCCTTCGACTGTCTACAAGTGGGCTGACTTCCTCGATGGCCTGAATGCCATGCACAACATTGGTGTCGCGGGCAACACGTTCTGGCTGCTTGATGATACTGCCGATGATGAAACAAACATTAAGTATGCCAAAGTCGCGATTGCCGCCTTCCTAGCGCAGAGTATGCAGGAGACCATTCGCTATAATGCTTGTGACGAAAACAACTGGTCTGAAACAAGGTGGGGCGCACCGACCGATTACCCGATGTCAGCCAGTTGTGGTCAGTTAGATCAGAAATACGCCGATTACGGTGTTAATCCAGTTACTGGCCGGGATCATGCTTACTCTTGTCCTCGTGACAGCAAGATGGAAGTCAGTGCACTGACCCATGCCAAATGGTATGGCGCGCCGGCACCGGTGTTTGCCGCTCCGGATGCAGTACTTGAAGATCGTGGGCTACTTGTCAACGGCCATGCGGGCCGCTGGACGAACAATGGCCACTGTAACGAAGAACCTGAATCTATCGATACGTCCAAGCAGGTTTGGGAGCGTGACGAATGTAAGGTCTACGTAGGCCAAAAAGCAGGTAAGTTTATCTGGGATGGTAGCAGCCAGGAAAGTGTTGAAGGCTGTGGCTGGTGGGGGCGTGGCGTTATCCAAACCACTGGCCGCCAAAACTTCGGTACGCTGAACCACTACATGGGGCGCTCGCATGTTGATCCGGATACGATTGGTAAGACAATTGACGGGGTAACCGTTGAAGCGCCACCAGCCAACCCGCTCTACGCAGAGCTTGATTTCTGTTCAAATCCAGGGCTGATTTGTAGCTCTGAGGAAAACAGGGAAATTAAGTGGATTGCAGGCCTGTTCTACTGGGTGACTTCAGTACAGGGTTACCCTGACGAGAGTGGTAACTACCCGGGCTGGAACTACCACACTGAGCTGAAAAAGTACGTAGAAGGTGGCATGACAGGTACCCAGTTTATCGATGACGTGTCTGGTATCGTTAACCGTGGCTGTCCTGATTTGACGTGTGATACCGGCCCTGTTCACAACGTTGAGGAACGACGTGCCAACTTCCAGCTAGTGTTGGAAAAATTAGGTCTAAATCCGCAATAAACAGCGCCACTAACAAACCTTTGGAAAAAGCCAGTCAATAATAAGTTGACTGGCTTTTATTATTTCCTTTATGGAAAGGGTAAACAAGATATAGTGAGTGTTTATCAGCTTGCCACATCGGCAATACCTCAATTAACTCCCCAGATTTCAGCTCACCTTTAACAAATAAATCCGGCAGCAATGCAATCCCATGGCCTGAGCACGGTGACTGTTTAAGCGCCAGTTCCTTAAACTCTTCGGTGTGCTTGATACGTGTTTTAGTGTTTGTCATTGTTTACCTCGTTAAGTGATTTCAATCGCTTAACTCGGTGTCTAAAACGGCTGGTTCAGATCATCATACTAACAATCCAATCATTAAACACAATGCTGGTCTTCTCTATCTCACGGAAGAAATCGGTAATGTATCAAAGGACTGTAAGGTCATTTGTGTCTCAAGAGATACTTTCTATCATTATAGGAGTTGGTTAAAGCTGGTGTTATCGATGAAGATGCAAAAAGACAACTCGAGGTTTCCTTCATTGTTAACTTTTACCGTTCCCTGCTTCAGTGATCTTACGGCAAAATTCAATACCGTCTTTAACTCTTTTAGAATCGCGAGCAACAGTGTTAATGGGAAGGCCATACTCCCTCTCTGCTACCGATGGTCTGACCCCATGTAAAAGAACATCTCGGATCGCCTCAAATTTTGCCTTTGTGCCAACTTTCCAAAGCTTATCAAACATAAGTGATATTTGTTTTTCAGTCATCATTCACCTCTCAATCGCCCAGCGATTATCCACAATGCTAAACCTTTAACAAGGTAGATTTTGATTCATTCACTTATCTAAAGTTCACATTTGAAACTACAATGTCGGGAAATGACACTCTCAAGCTGGATTTGGCTTGATAATATAAGTGCTTCAAAATGGCAATCTTCATAAAATACAATGATTAATAAAAAAATTCCGATATTTATAGTAGCTTCAAGCTTGGTTTCTGTATCTGTTTTTGCAGATACAAATGAACAAGATATCAACCCTGCCGATGTCACCCGCGCTTACACCCAGCTCAATATGGGCGTATCCAATCAAGGTGACGTTCGCTTACTGGGCTCCTTGTCTTACAACCACAAAGGCGGTACGGCCTCAATGGCATCTCTTGAGGGGGTAATGGATGAAGACGGCTCCTACAAGAGCAGCCGATTACAATATTTTCACGTCTGGAACCGTGACAGCGCCTTTATGCCACGAATCGCAGCTTCTCTTGATGTTATTGATAACGAAATGTTCACGACTGCGGCACTTGGTACAGCAGCAATTTTCCCGACTAGTATTGACGGTTTCAATGTATTTGGCCGCGTAGCAGCTCTTGCGGGTAAGTATGATGATGATTTTGCTAGTCACTACGGCGGAACCGGTACTAGTACTGATATTGCTGGTGGCATGGGTGCGATCTACTTTGTTTACACAGCAGATAGCGGATCATTCATTGCGTATTACCCAGAATATAGCAGTCTTTCTGGGGATATTGATGTTGAAACAACACTGCACACAATTACTGCTGGCGTTCCTCTCAGTGAAAGTAAAGATAAATGGATTCAATTTAAGTTCGAAGACAGTACCACAGATATCACAGCTTCTAGAATGAATGAACAACTGGATAACCGCATTCTTTGGACTCAATTTAAACTTTTCTTCTAAGGTATCAATATGAAAAAAATCATCTCAATTGCCGTTGCGTCTGCCCTGTTGTCTAGTACAGCCTTTGCAAATAATATTATCAATGATGTTACCCCAGCTGATGTTTACCGAGTGCATGATTTCTTCCTGCAAGATGGCAACCGTGTGAAGCTTCAGTTCCCAATCGAGGAGTCTGCGTTTGCTTGGCAAAACATGAGTCGTTTTTATCCTACGGCGCAAATCGAGCGTGATGGGGCGGTTTATCAATTCCCTTATGCAATTGACAAGAACATTGGCGAGCTTAAAGCAACTGTTCATGGTGAGGAAAGAAGTCTAAATGAGCATTTGGATAAGTACCCTGTCGATGCTTATCTTGTTGTTAAGAATGGTGAGATCGTCTTTGAGCGTTACAACACAATGCGCAAAACGGATAAACACAATTGGTTCTCTAACTCCAAAATTGTATCTGGTATTGAGCTCGCCAAACTTGTTGAAGAAGGAAAAGTGAAAGAAGACGATCCTGTTTCGAAGTATATTCCAGAACTGAAGGGCTCTGTGTGGGACACTGTTTCGGTGATCAATACTGCAAATATGGCCACAGGCCTAAACAGTAGCGAGCACGATGAACCAAGCGGCGATTCGCGTACAAACCCGGAGCAACCTTTTTTCAAATGGATCGTTTCGCTAGGCGTGTTTGATGGTGAAATTGATCAAACGCCACTTGAAGTTCTCTCTGAAATGGAACGTCGTATCCCAGGCAATCAAAGTTTCGAATACAATTCGATTAATACCTTCATTGTTTCTCGAATCGTTGAGAACGTTCGGGGTTTGCCAATGAATGAAATCGCTAGTCGTGACCTATGGCAAAAAATGGGGGCAAATAACGATGCATTTTCTATCGTATCGCCCAAAGGCGGTTATCCGATGATGTTCTTCTCAATGAACAGTACAATAGAAGATATGGCTAAGTTTGGCATGTTGATGACACCTTCTGCCGCTAAGCTAGGTGAGGGTGCGGTTTCTAAGGAAGTAATCCAACGAATCCAAGCTTCGGGCAACGCTGAAATCTATAACAACGGTTATGTTGGCAAGTTCTTGACACCGCACTTCCCGAATGACGAAGTGATTAAAAACGGCTATCAGTTCGATGCAATTTTTAAAGACGGCGATTTGTACAAAGCAGGCGTTGGCGGTCAAGGGATTTACATTTCACCGAGCAAAGACCTCGTTGTTGCCTTCTTCTCTACAGGTGACGGTAAGAACCAAGAAGAAACTTATGCTCGAGAAATTGCTAAGTATTTTTCTAAATAGTAACTTTTCTGAAGCATTACTATTTGCTTGCCCCGCTGATCATCGCGGGGTTTTTTCGTAAATATTGTCAAATCTATCTTAACTCGACGTTGCCATCTATTTCACTTAACTGGGGATGAGTTCCCCGAATTCGATGCCACTGAGCTAAATACTGGCATCTGTAATTACCGGTGAGCATGTAGATGCTCACCGGCGTGCAAACTACGTTAGCCTAAACACGTCTAGAAATAGAACCGGGTACCAAAGAAAAAGCGAGTAAAGCTGTCTTCCAAGCCATCTCGGGTAACGCTAATATCGTCTGTTGCAATGTTGTAGTTGACTTCTGCACTGATGGCGACGTGTGGGTTGATGAAGTATTTTATCCCGCCCGCGAGCTTGATGTTGAGCGCAGTGATATCTTCTGAATCCAGATCAATACCGTCAAAATCACCACCTTCGAAACTTAATGTCGCAAGCTGTGCTGCAGCACCTAAGTATGGTACCCAGTTTGATTCATTTGTGAAGTTATATTCTGTGAAAACACCAATATTGAAGCTTTTGTTATTCTCACTCATACTTCCGTCAAGGACACCCCCTAACTCCCAGTCATCGTAAATAAAATAACCATAGGAAGTATTGATGACGAAAAGATAATCATCGACATAGTCGAAGTCGAGGCTACCTTGCAGGCCAAATTCCTGAGTCCCTTTTTTAAGTTCAACTGCTTGGGATATAGATGGAAGAAGGCTGGAAGCAATGAGCAATGCCACTATGTTCTTTTTCATATATTACCATCCATGTTATTAACGACATATTAATAGTAGCCAAAACTTATAGGATAGCTAGAAAGCCCCTATTTTTTTTTAGTTTCCATTGAGTTGTTCAGCACCATGTCACATGGCGGGTGTTGTAGAAGAGCGTCGAGTGTACTGCTGAGCCATAAAAGTGAAGGGGCACTGCGTTTGCAGGCACCCAATAGTATTATTGAAGCTTTTGACCGCTCGACGTACATAGGAAGGCCTTTTGGGGTTCCCTCAGGGATTATCAATAGATGTGCAATATTATTGCTTCTCATAAACTGATCAATACCAGCCTTCAGGTTGGGAGAGTAGTATACTCACATAGGAAGATAATGGGTTACGTAGCTTTTCTGCTTAAGACGTGTGAGAAAAAAACAGTAATATTATTAGTATACTATGCTGATGAATGTGGGATAATTTAGCGTGAAATAACTTGGTAGAACCATATTATTTCTTTAATGACAGAAGGTGTTTCACTTTACGCTTTTTTATTAGATGGTTGTGGATATGGTAGATAGTCAGACATTGAGTACGCAAGATAGGGTTCCTGTATTAATCTCGGATTTAATACGCGCCGTAGAATCAACTGAAAGTATCGATTATTTAAGTGAATACCCTGAAAACGAACTGGCAAGCCTTATCGAGTCAGTTAACATCAATTACAGGAAAAAAATCATTGATGTTATACCTCCTGTCAAATACTGGTCGATAATCAATCTATTGCAATACGAAACCGCAAAGCATGTTCACAAAACGCTTACAGGTAGCCAAAGGGAAGAGAGGCTAGAGTGTATTACAGAACCTGATGTGATCATGTTTGCTGAATTTTTGCCTGATGGTTTTGTTGATGATTATCTTTTACGTATCAGTACAGATGATGCTGTATTTATTCAGCAAGCATTGTCGTATGATGAAAACTTGGTAGGCAGATATGCTGAACCAAGCTTTCTTATTGCATCGACAAATAACAGTGTGGGAGGAATAAGAAAAGAAATTGCAAAAAGAAAAGAAGAGACAATCAAGGTGGTTATTATAAGGGATAATTCTGAAATAATGGGCATCGTGAATATAGAGAGTATTCTCAAGTTTGAATCTATTGTGAAGTTGAAAGATATTGTAATTTCGAGTTCTGTTATCGACGCAAATGAAGATATCTATGAAGTAGGAAATCAAATACCTCATGATGGCTCGACAAACTACTTTCCTGTAGTGGCTGGCAAGAAAATTGTTGGTGTTTTACCCATATCGGTTGTACTGATGCATTTGAAAGAAGTGGGCCTCAAGGCTGTAGTCGCAGAAAATGTAAAGAGTGAGGAAGATTTATTCACGCCCCTTTTATTGGCAACCAGATTACGGGCGTTATGGTTATTCATTAATCTGTTTACAGCATTCGCTGCATCAGCAATCATTGGTTTATTTGATAATGTTGTAGAGCAGGTCGTTGCCCTCGCAGTGTTGATGCCTGTGGTGGCGAGTATGGGAGGCATCGCTGGAAGCCAAACCCTAGCAGTTTCAATCAGGGGAATTGCATTAAACCACCTGCATCAGAGCAATATCAAGTTACTGGTCAATAAAGAGCTGAAGATTGCCGCCATTAATGGTTTCGTCATGGGAGCGTTGATATCTTCTATTGTATATTTTATCTTTGATTCTATGGGGTTAGCTTTAATTATTTTTTGTGCAATACTTGTGAACAATTTGGCTGCGGCAGTTTCCGGCACTCTCATCCCTTTTAAGCTCAAACAAAAAAATATCGATCCTGCAGTTGCAGGGTCGGTGATATTGACAACAGTTACAGATGTCATCGGGTTTTTTGTATTCCTGGGGCTTGGTGCGATTTTTCTTATTTAATGATTGATTACAATGGTGCATGTGATTTTCAGAGTAGCAAATTGCATGCTTCGTTTATCCAAACAACTTACCATTTCCGTATTGTTCTATAAGTGTTTATCAAGTTAGATTTAAATTACAAACTAAAGTTACATTATGGGCAGGACAATATCTCCTGTACAACTTTAGCCGCCCCTATGTGGTTAAGTGTCAATAATCATATTAGCGTTTTTTAGCGACCTGCGGGCTATTGATAAAACTTTGAATACCTGTTGTTATTAGCGTTCTATAATTATGAGTTACTAGGTAACAATGAAACGAATTTTAATCTTTCTTAGCTTTAGTGCACTGGCATTTGTTACTTTTGAATCTAGCAGCAGTTCCCTCCTAGAATGCCCTGTGTATGATAGTAAAACAGACAACAATCATCACCGAGATAGTGATTTTTCGGACTTATTAGGGTGGGGGTTGCACTTTGGTTATACTCACTCTGCACAAACTGTGAACGACCCGAAGAACATTTCAAATCATGTGTTACGCGTTGAACTCAGAGAAAACGATCTGTTTCGTACGCGCACTGGTGATTTCTATCGTGCAGAAATTTATGAAAATTACAGAGCGCAGTTTGGGGTAGGAATACAATATAAGTTCAAAGTACTCATTCCTAATGAATGGGAATTTGATGATGTTAGAGCTTTAATTGCGCAATGGCATGCCACTCCAGATCGTCATCTCGGTGAGATCAGTCGAAGCCCGAACTTAGGCATTGAATTACGAAATGACCGTTTTTTGATACGAACCCAAACGAGCCAATTACCGATCAATCTTGATAACAAAAATGGAATGACTAGGCGACAGCTTTACTTAAGTGAGCCAATAAAACAAAACCACTGGTATGAGTTTGATATCAAGGCCAAGTGGGTGCCTTCAGAGTTAGGGTATATTCACATCAAGATTGATGGTGAGACGGTTGTCGATTACCAAGGGCCAACCAGTTACTATGATTGTCGCGGGCCGTATTTTAAAGCGGGAATATATCGTGATTACACTCCTAATACATTTGTGATCTACTTTGATGCGTTTTCTCGACAGCGACTAGATAATTAGCAGTAACTAACTGCTTTACATGCGTATTTTGAATAGTCTGATAACGTATAATGGCAAACTGTGTCTGTAAAACAAAAGGGAGCCAGAGCATATCGACTGAGATCCCACATATTTATGTAGTACATAAGATCTTAAATTATTTACATGGAAAAAAAGCTGCCATCAGTCCAAACAAGGCAACCCTGTTTTAAATATAATTTAAGTAACAAAGTCGCCTAACCCACCCAAACCTATTTGCTTTCAGAGATGTGTTTAATTCGCCTTTCTTCCATCTCTTGAGAGTAGGTATTAGCCTTTACTCCATAAATAATCTGTACGTGATGTTCATCAAGAATCACAACACCATGTGCCCCGTGATTTTTGAGTGCTTTTTGGTCGACAACTGAGGTGTTTTTAAGAGTTAACCGGAGTCTGGTAGCACATGCACCAGTTTCTACTAGGTTGTGTAGTCCACCAATCGCCTCCATGACCGTGTCAACATCCTGTTCAAGATGGGGGTTAACTTGCGTTAGCGCTTTCACTAATCGCTTGATGGCTTTAAGCATCGGTAATAGCTCGAAAAGTAAATGGTCAGAGATTGTACTCCTGTTCGGGTCATGACTCAAACCAGTGGTTTCGTGTTAATATTGTCACCCCCCGAATTTCTGATTACTTTTAACTCATGGCTACTATCCAAGTTCAAGGTCGTTTCTGCAATAAAACTGACCCCCGTTCGTATACATGGAAAAGGGCATTTAGGCTTTCCTCGCTTTAGATGTCTCGAATGTAGAAAAAGCTTCCAACTCGATTACGTCTATGGAGCGCGTAAGCCAGATGTAAAAGAAAAAATTGTAGATATGGCAATGAATAGCTCGGGCGTTAGGGAGATAGCCAGAGTGTTGAATGTGGCGTACAACACAGTATTGAGCACTTTAAAAAACTTTCGCCAAAGCAATTGACCTCAATCCCTTTCAATAGAGCAAACATCACATTAATCTGTGAAGTTGATGAACAATGGTCATTCGTAGGAAGTAAAAAGAATCGCCGCTGGCTTTGGTATGCATGGGAGCCACGTTATAAGCGCAACATTGCTTACGCATTTGGTAAACGTAATACGGATGCATTCCGAGTGCTTCTGGTTTTACTCAAGCCTTTCGACATTAGCTTTTTTGCACAGATGACTTCAGTGTCTACACGAAAGAGTTACCAAGAGAAAAACATATCGTAGGGAAAAGGTTTACTCAACGAATTGAGCGAGAGTTCTATTGGTAATTCAACCGATTTGAGTCATGACCGAAAAAAAGCTGCCATCAGGCAGCTTTTGAAAGTTTCAATACTTCTTGTTATGCGTTAACCGCACTTAGAATCGCCACAGTTCAAGCAGGTCTGGCAGCCGTCTTTGACAATTACCGACTTGTTGTGGCACTTGTAGCAAAGTGTCGCGCTAGGCGGGAAGCTGCTTGATTCTTCCTCGGTTTCTTCTTTCTTGCCTTCAAGCTCAGCTTTTTTGGCATCAAGAAATGCTTGCTGGTGCTCGTCGACGTCTGGTTTGCCCAGCATGCCGATTTCAGTCAGGTGCTGCTCGATCACGTTGCCAATTTCAGCGATCAAAGAAGGTACGTACTTGCCTTTGTTCCAGTAGCCACCACGCGGATCAAACACAGAGCGTAGCTCTTCAACCAAGAAAGTGCAGTCGCCCCCTTTGCGGAATACCGCAGACATGATGCGGGTTAGGGCAACAATCCACTGGAAGTGCTCAAGGCTTTTCGAGTTAATGAACACTTCAAATGGGCGGCGCACCTCGTGCTCGGTACCTTCATTTAGCACAACATCATTAATCGTGATGAATAGCGAGTGCTCCGAGATATGTTCAGGTGTTTTGAGCTTGTAGGTAGTACCAAGTAGCTTTTCTGGGCGCTGCATGTCTTCATGCATATGCTGCACTTCATATTCTGGTACAGCGGGTGCAGGTGCGGCCTGTGGCGCTTCTTGCTCTTGGCTCTTTACTTTGAAGGCAACAATCTTGCCGTCGATTTTCTTTGTCATGTCTTTCTAACCTGTACCTTAAAATTTACCGTAGTAGCCTTCTTTCAAGGCATCATAAAGGTTTGCAGCGGTATGTGTTTCGCCATCGTATTCGATTTCTTCATTACCCTTGGCTTCAAAGGTAGAGCCGTCTTCTAGGGTGAAAACGTAGGTAGTGTTTTCGAGATCTTTCTCTTTCACCAACACGCCCTGGAACACTTCTGGGTTGAAACGGAAAGTTGTACAACCTTTCAAGCCCTTGTCGTAAGCATCCATGTAGATGTCTTTGAAGTCCTCGAATGGGAAGTCGGTCGGTACGTTGGCCGTCTTCGAAATCGATGAGTCAATCCAGCGTTGGGCTGCAGCTTGTACTTCTACGTGCTGGCTCGGCGTGATGTCATCCGCAGTAATGAAGTACTCCGGTAGCTGGCACTCTTCATCAGTGGTGTAAGGCATCGCTTTTTTGTTAATTAGCTTGCGGTAGGCTAGCAATTCGAAGCTGTAAACATCCACGCTTTCTTTGGATTTCTTGCCCGGTACGATAACGTTACGGGTGTAGTGGTGCGCAAAACTAGGTTCGATACCATTACTTGCATTGTTTGCCAGAGACAGTGAAATGGTGCCTGTTGGCGCAATTGAGCTGTGGTGCGTAAAGCGACAGCCGTGTTTCGCAAGCTCGTCAACCAACTTAGGCTCAATTTCGCCAACCTGCTGCATGTAGCGGCTGTACTTGGCGTGAAGGACCTTACCTTTGACTTTGTCACCGACTTTAATGCCGTCTTGGGCCATCTCTGGGCGCAGACGCAGCATCTTGGCTGTGATTTCGAACTCTTCGTCCATCACAGGGGCAACGCCTTTTTCTTTGGCTAGCTTCAGGCCTTCTTTCCAACCAGTGATCGCCATTTCCTGAGCCACTTGCTCGGTAAAGGCTACAGAAGCAGCGCTGCCGTATTTGTGCTTCAACATGGTAGTCGTTGAGCCAAGACCCAAGAAACCCATACCATGACGACGCTTGCTGATGATTTCGTGGCGTTGCTTTTCAAGCGGAAGCTGGTTGATTTCTACCACGTTATCCAGCATGCGGGTAAAGATAGCGACGACCTTGCGGTAGGCATCCCAGTCGAAGTGGGCATTGTCGGTGAAAGGTTCGCGGACAAATTTTGTCAGGTTAACCGAACCCAGCAAACAAGCACCGTAAGGTGGTAGTGGTTGCTCACCACATGGGTTGGTCGCGCGGATCTCTTCACAGAACCAGTTGTTGTTCATCTGGTTCACTTTATCGATCAGGATAAAGCCCGGCTCGGCGTAATCGTAGGTCGATGTCATGATGACATTCCACAGATTGCGAGCAGGAAGGGTACGGTAGATTTTACATGCTACACGGCCTTCAGCATCCTCAACCAGATTTTCTTTGGTTGGCCAGTCAGCCCAAACAATGCTGTCGTCATTGTCCAGATCCAGTTTGTCCTGCTTCGATTCTTTGGCTGTGATCGGGAAAATAAGCTGCCAAGAATTATCGTTCTTAACCGCCTCGATGAAGTCTTCAGTGATCAGCAGTGACAGGTTGAACTGGCGAAGGCGTCCGTCTTCACGCTTGGCACGAATGAAATCGATGATATCCGGATGGCGGATATCCATGGTACCCATCTGCGCACCGCGTCGACCACCGGCAGAAGAGACGGTAAAACACATCTTGTCGTAGATATCCATGAAAGAAAGTGGGCCAGATGTGTATGCGCCTGCGCCGGATACAAAGGCTCCGCGAGGGCGCAGGGTCGAGAAGTCGTAACCGATACCACAACCGGCTTTTAGTGTCAGACCCGCTTCATGAACTTTGCCGAGGATATCGTCCATTGAATCTTCAATGGTGCCAGATACTGTACAGTTAATGGTGGAGGTCGCAGGTTTGTGTTCGAAGGCACCTGCGTTTGAGGTGATGCGGCCAGCTGGAATTGCCCCGTTACGGAGTGCCCATAGGAACTCGTTATACCAATGATCTTTAGTGTCATCGTTCTCTAGATCTGCCAACGCACGGGCAACGCGTTTGAAAGTATCATCAAGCGTGACATCAATAGCTTCTCCGTGCTTTGATTTCAAACGATACTTGCTGTCCCAAATTTCCATTGAAGTGGATTGGTACTCGATATCGACGGCTTGAGAGACTTCCGAAGCGGTTGGGGATTTCGCCATTATGAATGCACCTTACTGTTATCATGTTGTGTTGCTGTTAGCTAGAAACAGGGTTATCCAACTCTAATTTATAGCTTACTCACCCTGTTGAGCATGGAGGGTGAAAACCAGCAAGGCGCAGATCAAACCACTAACCCAGCAGATCTTCAAGTCTTGACAAGACGATAATACGCCTTTGTAACCAATCGGTAATACTAGCGATCTTTATAGATGGATTGGTTGTAAACGAGCTTGGTGAAATGTGATCACATCGCTCGACAATGGCAGAAAAGGTCACGAGCGTAATATTGCTAGTGTGTTGATTTTAAAATAACTTATCACTTCAATTTGCATATTGATCTGACTTTGATTGATCATGCCTGTGGCGAAGAGTCAGATATGGGGCGGGTGGGATTACTTCGGAAAAGCCTCGTGGCCTAGCTCACCGAATAGTACAGCCCAGAAAAGGACAAACAGGATGTTGCTGCAAAGTGCCGTGCTCAAAAATAGGGGCACCGAGAGGCACCCCAAAAGTGTCAATTAGATTCGACAAAATGAACACAATTTAGCGAGTTAATACCTTAGAAGTTGTAACGCACTAGCAAGCCTAGCTCGTTATCTAGCTTGGCATCTGAACCTGTAGCTGTTTTGCTGCTGGTATCGATTTTGTATTCTGCAGCAAGGATGATTGGACCGGTGAAGTATGCCGCACCCACTGTCGCGTAAGCATATTTTGCTTTGGAATTATCATCTTCAAGCTGGTTGTAACCACCTAGGATCTGGAACTGGTTGATATCGTAAGAACCGAATACTTCAACACCCGTTGCAGACTTGATCAAGCCATCATTGGTAACACTGCTGTTGGTGAAGTTAGATTTCTTGAACGCGTCATTTGATGTTTCGCTCTGGTGGTTACGGAACTCACCATAGTTAGCAGCAAGGTTTAGGCCATTGTGCTGGTAAGAAATAACGGCGTTAGCTACTTTTGCATCTTCACGATCATCAAACTTAGTTTCACCGTATACACCGCTTAGGCCGATGATACCCATACCGGTATCGAAGTCATAACCGGCCATTGCTTGGTAGCCATAGTCACGGTCGTAACCGATTTTGTTACCATCATCATCTTCGCCGATGTTTGAGTCCTGGAACTGGTACTGAAGGCCAACCTGAACACCGTAGAAGTTATTGCGGTATTGAATCACGTCATCCGCACGGCCTGTGCCATGTACGCCACCGTCGCCAGAAATACCGTCGTAGTTACCTGCGGTGTCACCACCGTAAATCCAGAACAGGTCAGTTTTGCCTGTTACATCGTAGTGAACAGACCAGGCTTTACCTATGGTGAAGTTACCGAAATCTTCGTTGTCAGCCGTGATGTAGCCCAAACGGTTTGAAAGATGGCTGCCTTCAGAGCTGTTTGAAAGCGCGTTATACGCCCACTCAGCACGAGTACCGATATCCCAGCCACTTTCCAGTGCATGGGTGTAGCCGAAGTTAATACGTGATGATTGGTTATTAAGGCTCGAGTCACCATCAGAGAATTTCGCGCTTACTGCCAAACGGCCACCAACAGAGAAAGTGTTAGTGCCATCGTTATAAACTTCCAATGCATGTACAGACGATGATGCTGCCGCAGCTGCCACTGCTAGGGCAATGAGCTTTTTATTCATTTCTTATATCCTAATATTTAATGCTGTGTCACACCTTGTAAGTGCTTGTTTTACTTTTTATTACTAAGTTCCCTGTAGTAATAGTGAAATGATCTTAACGCGATGGGATTAAAGAAGATTTTATGGTTAAGTTGTTGTATTTACTTGGCTTTATTTTTTCTTTGTTACGTTTGTTACAGTCTTTTTTACGCTCTGATGGCAAGAGAGTATTAATGGTAACGTCATAAAAAAAGTTATTTTTTCATCTGTTGAGCTTTAGAATTTTTTGCTATTGATTACGCTAATAAATAGATCAAGAAATACTTAATCTTGTTATCAGAGCGTAGTTGATTTTAATGATTTGTTGATTTGAGTGAGGGGAGAGAACAGAAACTTCTGCCAAGAAATGAGGCGTTTACTAGAGGTAATGACAAAATAGAGCTAAATGTCCAGTTTTAATGAGCTATAAAGCTATAAAGCTATAAAGCTATAAAGCTATAAAGCTATAAAGCTATAAAGCTATGAGCTAAAGCGGGGATATGCAGGGACGTTAACAGTGTCTGAGCTGACATTTGTCAGCCCAGACAGCATCGTTTATTGCTTCTCAGAAAGGAAGCGAATGGTATTAGCTAAATCTTCCAAACTGTCGTGAGCGCCATTTTGTACAAGGTATTTACCTTTGACCAAGAAAGAAGGTACCGAGGTAATTTGTGCATTTTGCTCTAGCTGATTAGCGCTAGTCATCTGCTGATAGACTTGCTCTTTTTGTTCATCATTTAGCTCGAACGGGCTGACTAGATCATATTGGCTAAAGATCTCGTCTAGCTTATTTTTCCGGCCTTCTTCATCCAGATCGGCTGCTTGCTCTTGAACAAAGCCAAACAAAGACTCTTTCAGCTCTGGCGAAGGTTTACCGTTACTCTGAACTGCTGCAGTGTAGTAAAGGTATGCCGCATACTGTGCGCTTTCATTGAAAGTGACATGCACTTGGTCAATTTCTACTTCAGCCAGCTTTTTGATTTCCGGTAGCATCAGTTCCATATTACGACAGTGGCCACAACCAAGGGAGAACACTTCAACCACATCGGCAACGCCTTCCGTTGGTGTCGCAACGACCGTGTATTTGACCCCTTCCTTAGGCATCTCATTTTCACTACATCCTGTAAGTGCCACTAAAAGGAATAGGGTAGAGGCAAAGATTTTAGTTAGTGTATTCATACTCATATTTGTATTGGGTATTAAAACAGTAAGTATGGATGAAAATGACAGCGAGATCGCTAACAAGAATCAATTTACTTGTATCTCGTGTAAGTAAATCCTTTCATCACAGTAGGTAAGGCTTGATTTGTTATCGTGAACTAGTGTATTGATATGAGGCCTGTTGCTTAGCAGGTTAGTGTTACCAAAGGCAACGAGTCTTCACAGGAGTGGTCATGATCGTCATTTATGGAATAAAAAATAGGCTCAATCCAATAAAGGCAAGGCTATCTGATGTTATACAGCATTGTATGAATCAAGCTCTAGGACTGCCAGAAGATAAGCGTTCACACCGATTTATTCCCATGGATAAAGAAGACTTATATTTTCCAGGAGGTCGGAGTGAGGCGTACACAGTCATTGAAATCAACATGATGAAAGGACGTAAGGAAGAGACAAAAAAGCAGTTAATCAAAGCGCTGTTTAGAGAAATTGAAACAGAAATTGGTATTTCGCCAATTGATATTGAAATAATCATTAAGGAACAACCTGCACATTGTTGGGGTTTTCGAGGTATGACAGGTGATGAGGTGAAAGACCTCAAGTATAAAGTAAGCGTATAACGCGTATTGAGTGGTAAAGGAAAATTTTGACAAGGAGGTAAAATGTTCCCGTTTGATATTTTTGTGGCATACACCTTGGCGTGTGTTTTACTGGTTATCTCTCCTGGCCCTGATAACTTGCTTGCGATTGGTCGTGGATTAAGCCAAGGGAAGCGTGCAGCCGTTGTCTCCGGTTGCTCTTCTGGGGTGGGTATCTTATTTCATGTGCTAGCTGCTACATTTGGTTTAACATTGCTTATTCAAACCTCTGAAGTCGCTTTCTATATTGTTAAAACTATTGGTGCTGGATATTTAATTTGGTTGGGTATCAAAGTGCTCCGCTCCAGAAGTCTATTTTCTTTGAAACCGGCCAAAAAGCAGTCATTAGCATCGATATTTTCAACTGGCTTTCTTTCGGCAGCCCTAAACCCGAAGCCTGGTATGTTTGTGTTGGCCTTCATACCTCAATTTATTAATCCAGCCCTTGGGTCAGTGACGTTACAGATGATTATTTATGGTGTGTGGTTTGCTATATTAACCGCAATAGGCTTCAGCTTGATGGGATTGTTCTCTTCGCAGTTGAGTCGTTGGTTTAGTAACAAGCCAAAGCTAGTGTCCGGTTTGAATATAGGCGCTGGCGTCACGTTTGTTACTTCTGGGCTAGCTATCGCTTTGATGAAGCAGCGGTGATATATGTTATGAACAAAGTACAGAAGGAATATCTCGAACAGTATTTAGCCACATTAACGCCAATAGAGCGAGATGCCATACCTGAGGCTATCGCGGAGTATTTTTGCGCTGATGAATACAATGCTAATGAGTGTGCGAGGTTAATCAACGCTGGTATCAAGCGAGCATCTTGCAGCTTGAAAGCGGGGTATGATGCCGAGGATGAGCCCTTGCCAAAAATTGGACGACTATCTGTTGTGCTCAATTGGGCACAGGAGCCGGTTTGTATTATCAAACTTAAAGACATTTCAATTTGCCCTTTCAATGAAGTCACGCCGGAGTTTGCAGCTCTCGAAGGAGAGGGTGATCTGTCGTATCAGTGGTGGCGAGATGCCCATATTGCATTCTTTACTAAGTATGCGGCCAGTCTTGGTATGGAGTTTACTGAGACGTCTGATTTAGTGTTAGAGCGTTTTGAGAAGGTATATCCACTTTAGAGCACGTGGTCTGTCATAAACTCGTTATTGAACAATTGGCTAATTTCAGTATGATGGCCGGCTTTTCTTGGTGCGGAGGATAGCATGTTTATCGGTTTTGATTATGGAACAGCCAATTGCTCGGTAGCAGTGATGGAGCAAGGGCAGCCACGCATGCTGGCGCTGGAAGGCGAAAACAGTTTTATCCCTTCGACACTCTGTGCCCCGACGCGAGAGGCGGTGAGTGAATATCTTTACCGTCATATGGGTGTACAGCCAGTTGATGAACTGGGTGAACAAGTTCTACGTCGAGCAATAGCCTTTAACCGTGAAGAAGACATCATTGTCGAAAAAGGCGATCTGCTGTTTGGCCAGGCGGCGTTAGATCTCTACCTTGAAGATCCTGAAGAAGTCTATTACGTAAAATCACCCAAATCCTTCTTGGGTGCCAATGGGTTGCGAGATGTGCAGATCCGATTCTTTGAAGATCTAGTCTGTGCCATGATGCGCAATATCAAGCAAAAAGCAGAGACCCAGCTTGATAAGGCGATCACCAGCACCATGATTGGTCGTCCGGTCAACTTCCAGGGTACCGGCGGTGAAAAAGCCAACCAGCAGGCAGAGGCGATTCTGCGCCAGGCCGCGAAGCGTGCAGGATTTGAGCACATTGAATTTCAGTTTGAACCTGTCGCTGCGGGTCTTGAGTATGAAAGTACCTTAACTGAAGATAAAATCGTATTGGTAGTTGATATCGGTGGTGGTACTACCGACTGTTCGATGATCCAAATGGGACCAAGCTGGGCAGGCAAAGCCGACAGAACGGATAGTTTGCTGGCTCATACTGGTTTACGCGTAGGTGGTAATGATCTTGATATCTATTTGGCGTTCCGTCAGATAATGCCGCTACTAGGGCTGGGGACCAAAACCCAGAAAGGCATCGATATGCCAATTGGTCAGTTCTGGAATCCGATTGCCATCAATAATGTTGTTGCCCAAACTGACTTCTACGGTTCTGCCAACCTTGCAGTCTTGAAGCAATTACAGCGTGATGCAGCTGAGCCTGAAAAACTAATGCACTTGCTTAAGGTTTACCGTGAGACCTTGGGCTACCAGCTCGTTCGTAAGGCTGAAGAGTGCAAAATTGCATTGTCGGACACTACATCGCATCGATTGGCTCTATCACACCTATCTGATTTGCTGGAAGTTGAGGTGAGCCAAGATCAAATGGCCCATGCAATTGAAGCGCCGCGCGTTCACATCAGCCAGCTGGTGACAGATGCCATCGAACAAAGCGGTATTAAACCTGATGTGGTGTATATGACAGGCGGCACGGCTCGCTCGCCAATTCTGCGTGCTTGTATTGAGCAACAATTGCCATCAACACCAGTTGTTAGCGGTAGTTACTTTGGTTCGGTAACTGCAGGTCTTGCCCGTTGGGCTGAGCAGTGTTTCAGATAAGAGTTTATCGTTCACTTAAATAACCAGTTAAAAAAGCCTGACTATCAGTATCCATTGTGGTTGGATACATTGATAGTAGGCTTTTTCTTTAAGTATTAGCTTTGAAGGAAAAGCTAATCTTAAGGCTTCTTCACCCAGGCACTGCACCAACCATTAGCGTTGACGGCTTTGCCCGGAAAGATCCCGCATGGACGCCATTCATCGCCATCATTACCTTGGATCAAGGCACAGTTAGCGCAGTGCTTTTCACTATCAGGTGATTCATGGACGTATTGAAGGGCTTTCGCTTGGGGATCGTCTTCTGTAAGTTGAGGCAAATCTGCTGCATGAGCAGGCTTAACCAACAAATCCTTACCGACAGTCATACCAATGACACTGGCAAGCCCTAGCTTGAGGAAATTCCTTCTATTCGCTGTTTTCTTCATATTACGACCTTCTTATTGCTCACAGGTTTACGACATTGTTTTTATTTTTTGGTACTGCATCAAAAGGATAATACGGATCGAGGCACTATGTTGGGTCAAAAATGTGATGATGTTAATGAGTTTGTTATATTTCGTGATTACACTTTGCGCAACTGTTTAATGAGTCACAGATGTTTGGGATGACTGATAAGTGAACAATTAGTGGGGCAGTGCTTGAATTGTATACTAAGATGCTGACAAATAGGGCTTGATCTGAAACAAGCTTTTACAGATTAAGCTTGTTCAAGGGTTGCAACATTTTCTTTACAAGCGCATTATCTTGCGTCGAGTACAGCGAGTCATAAGGATAAAAAATGGCAAATTTGTTTTTATTAGATATTGATGGGGCGCTGGTGGATTCCAAAAACCTAGAGTTGGATTGCTATGTTATAGCAGTCAAAGACGTGCTAGGGATTGAAATGGACACAGATCTTTCCCATTACTCCAATCTTACCGATGCCGGTGTGTTAGATGAACTCATCGCCAGGCATGGTATTTCTGAAAGCCGTTCACTTATCCATCGTAAAGTAGAACACCGTTATTCTGAGTTGGTTCAACAAGCCATTAAAGAAAGCCCAGAGACAGTCAGTGAAGTGATGGGAGCCAAGGCGTTTTTGGACCAGATGCAAGATCAGCAAGACACTCATATTGCCATTGCTACAAGCAGTTGGGCATCGACGGCAAAAATGATGCTTCGTGCAGCAGGTATAGATATCAGCAATGTGACGTTTGCTTCATCTTCTGATGTGTTGAGCCGCACAGAAATCATGGCATTGGCTGCATTTCGCGCCAAACAAGATTCTGGTGTTGTGTTTGACCGCCGTGTCGTTTTCGCCAATGGTGAGCGCAACAAGAATGCCTCGCAAGAGCTAGGCTATGACTATGTGGAAGTTGGTAATGTATCGGGCAATCATCCCCATATTCCGAACCTGACACATTACCAGGCAGCGTTTTCACGACTAGCATTATCCGCATAGATTGCGGAAATTAAGCGTGATGTGAGAATCATTCCAGATTCTTAACTCTTTGGGCGTAGTGCGGAAAATTCCGCATATAGTATAAGCAGTTATTTTCTTTTGTTTGCATTCAAATTGCTATGCTAATTTTACGCCCAATGGGTCTCTTATCTCTTTCTCTATTTATTACACCTATGTTTCTATCTCCTTTGCCATCCCATGCAGCACAGGAGGAAATCCCTTATTGCCACCGCTATGCAGATTTTGATTTCCCTGACTATATGGCGCTTTGGAATGAAGATGATCCTGATTTAACCGCATCAACTTACTTTTCTATGTTGAATATGGCGGCAAGTAGTGCCGATAAAACATTTCTCAGTGAGCTCCTCAGCCAAATAGGGCATACTTTTGTGATTCGTGGAGATTTCGAACAAGCCAAATACTATTTGGATCAAGCTGAAGTGTATTTGGATGATGCCAAGCCTCGGGCAAAAGCTTATTACTTGAAGGAAAAAGCTCGCTATTTTTCGTATACCCAGCAACAAGAGCTGGCGAAATATTTACTATTGGAATCATGGAAAATCTCTGATGAAGAGCAGTATGAGCAATTGGCTATAGAGACGGCGCTCGATCTTAGTGAAAACAACATAGCACTACTGAATCAAGAGGATAGAGAACACTGGCGTCAAATTGCTGAAAAGCTAGCAGAATCGGTGCAAGATGAGCGGGCTAAAATCTGGGTATTGCAGAATCAATCACGTTTCATCTAAGTGTTTTATTAACTCTCTCTCATCGTAAGATGATTAGATAGAAGTCTCTATAAGTTCTATGCTAAATGGGAGTAGACAGCGAACTTGGAGTAATATCACATGGATGAGAAGTGGGTTCTGCAATGGTTTAACGATGTATGGTCAAACGCTAACAGTACAAAGCTACAGGAGTTAGCCACTGATCCTTTTCATTTCCACGTACCGGGTGGAAAAAGCTATCTCCTCAGTCATACCGAATACCTTAATTTTATAACGGTATGGGGTCAGCGCTTTAGAGAGGTCACTTTCCGTATTATTGATACGATTAAAGATGAGAATAAAACGGTTGTCGTTTATCAGTGTCATGCGTTGTATTGTGGCGGATGGGCGAAAATCCCGGCAAAAAAACAAAAAGTGATGATGACTGGCATGGCTTATTTCAAACATCAAGGCGATAAAATTGTCGATTGCCGACTAGAAGACAGCAGCTTTGATTTATATCAGCAGTTAACCCGCCGCTTAGAATAACAACACCCCGTGTGATTACCTCAACACGGGGTGTTTTTACGGCTGACGAAAGCCAGTGAAAAGATTAAGCTGTTTGTAGGTTAGCTGGTGGTGGTGTCAGTTTTTGGAAGAACTCACGCGTCTCTGTCACAATCACTTCGCGTAGCAAGATCAAACCGATTAGGTTAGGGATTGCCATCAAACCGTTCACGATATCGGCAATCAGCCAGATCATATCCAGTTTCATGAACGCCCCCGCCGCAATCAAGACCAAGAAGAAAATCTTGTATGGCAAGATAGCTTTCACACCGAATAGGTATGTGATGCAGCGTTCACCGTAGTAGTTCCAGCCAAGAATAGTGGTAAAGGCGAAGAACATCAGACCGATAGTCACCATCATGGGACCGATAAAGCTCGAGTCGAGACCGCTTGCAAATGCGTAGCTAGTCATTGCCGCGCCGGCGTAATCACTTTGCCATGCACCAGTTACCACGAGGGTAAGGCCGGTCATAGTACAGATGATGATGGTGTCGAAGAAAGTACCTGTCATCGAGATCAGGCCTTGCTCAACACAAGAGTCGGTTTTCGCCGCTGCAGCTGCCATAGGCGCGCTACCTAGGCCTGACTCGTTCGAGAACACACCACGGGCAATACCCGATTGGATAGCAAGCATAATACCTGCACCGACAAAACCACCGGTTGCAGCATGGCCGGTAAATGCCGACTGAATAACAAGCTGAATAGCTTCAGGGATAGCACTGTACTGAGAGCCAAGCACAATCACACAGGCAATAATGTAGAACACTGCCATGAAAGGAACGACTTTACTTGCTACCTTGGCAATGGATTGCACACCGCCAAGTGTCACAACAGCGACAAGGATAGTGAGTACAACCACAGTGATTTCCCGTGGGATTTCAAAGGATAGGTAGGCAGCATCGACAATCGCATTGGCTTGAGGGAACGTACCGATACCGAAGCAGGCAACGCCCAAAGCGAATACAGCAAACATGCGAGCTAGCCATTTTTGACCCGTCCCTTTTTCGATGTAATACATCGGGCCACCTAGCATTTGGCCGTTAGCATCGACTTCGCGGTATTTAACTGCCAGCAGGCATTCTGCATATTTGGTTGCCATACCGAATAAAGCGGCAAGCCACATCCAGAACAAAGCACCAGGACCACCGAGTTTAATCGCGGTGGCAACACCGACAATATTACCGGTACCAATAGTGGCGGAAAGAGCCGTACATAGCGCGGCAAAGCTTGAGACGTCGCCGTCAGCCTTGCTGTTCTTATTTCCCTTAAACAGGTAGCCCAAAGCGAGGGGTAGGTAGCGGATTTGGATCAGTCCAAGGCGAATTGTCAGGTAAACGCCTGTACCTACTAGCAAAAGAAGTAGTGGTGGGCCCCAAACGAGGTTATCGATAGTCTGTAAGAAGTTATATAGTGGGTTCATTTTCTCTTTACCTTTAAACATCAAAGGAAGAGATAAAGAACAACAGTTATACCGTTGTATGGTGTCTCAGAATGTTGGTGTTACTTTCTGTGCTGTTGATCTTATCTCCTCTGTCCTTTTGCCTGAGAGTTTCACCTGAAATCAGGTTTGCTCCTTCGGCGTCCGATTTAACGGATCTCTCCAGAGGCTCCTCCAACAACAGTCCATACCTTACTTAGCAATTGACTAAGAAGGTGCCTGAAAGATTTACTGACCATTGTTTGCAGTGGCTGCAAACAGGATAGTGAGCTTACTTCTTCGGCGGGCTCGATACTTCGTCGTTTAGACGGCGTACTTGCCACTCTCCTGCTGTCTTCATCGGAACTCAAATTTGCCAAGACATACTAATAGATAAAAATGCGATTGTCTTCAAAAAATTCGACAAAATTTAAGAAGATGAATTGACGTGCTAGATAATTATGCGTCCTTTTTCATTTGAGTCGGGAATATCAACCATCTTTATTGAGGTTTGTTATCCAGCCCGCTAACGATAGCATCAAGCAGCTGGTTCTGGTGATCAGAGGTTGCTTCCCATAGGAAAATGCCTCCCAGTTGATGATTGCGGACATATTGCGCTTTGGCTTTTGCTGAGCGTGGCGATTCGAACGAAATGTAATTCTTGGATGTCGGATGATAGAGTACGGCTGCTTCCGCCTGTTGATCGTAATAATACACATATCCCAGCTTGTCGCTTTCAAGGAAGTGGCGCGATAAGTCTTTGAAGCTGATTGAGCCCGATTCGGTAAGCGATGCAGGCAGGCCATTTTTCTGAATGGCCTTTAGTGCCTCTAAACTATCTTTATCGGCATTCGCCACACCTTTCCAGCCTCGCCCATATGAAGGGCTACCAACAATGATTTTCTCTTTAGGCACAGATTGCTGGACAAGATATTTAACTTGGCTGTCTACGGAAAACCCTTTCGGAGTGAGTGGGGTTTCAAATACGTTGGTGTGATGGCCAACACTTGAACTCCAAGGTCCAAGAAAGTCATAACTCATCAGATAGACAAAATCTAACTGTGGGGCAGTGGCTTGCCAATCGATACTTCCTTGATGCCTTGGGCTAGCATTGAAGGAAATAGACAGCTCAAAATGCTGACGCTTTTCATTACCTAACCGATCAAGTTCCGTTTTTATGCGTTGCAGTAGTTGTGTGTAGCCTTGTTTTTCAGTTTCTCGTTCTGATAGCCCGTTGCCCGATAAACCATAACCTCCAGGGTATTCCCAGTTAACCTGTACCCCTCCGAGGAATGAGTAGGTTTCAAGTAGAGTACGGATACTCTTTGCCATAGTGGCTTGATACTGCGGCTTGGTTATTACGGTGTGAAAAGGCTCAGACAGGGTCCAGCCGCCAATACTGGCAATAATGGTTAAGTCAGGTTGTTGTTCCTTCAGGTATTTGAGTTGGCCAAAGTTGCCCCGGTAATACACCTGGTGCGAGGTGTTACCTTTTAATTTGGCTTTGAGAGCGGCATGCTCATCTAACACAACAACATGACCTGGCGGCTTTCCTTCACAGCGCTTTTGCATGAGTTGTTGAACGTTTTCTGGTGAGTGGGTGACAGGCCCGCAGACCGCAAGAAAAGCATAAATGATGTGGGTTACATCATTTGTCGTTAGCTCACTAAGTTGAGGGGAGGTTGAGTTATAGATTTTCCAATCGGGATAGTACAAGGCTAGTTGCTGTGAAGAAGCCAAACTATGCGCTGATTGGACAAAGAGAGCTAGAGCGGCAAAATAGTAGTAGATTTCCTTGTTAAAATACCCGTGTTTCATCTCTCGCCCCTCGTAACACATTTAATCAATTGCTATCAGAATAAAATGTCAGAATTAGTGCTGATAATGCTATCGACTTTAAAAAGTTGTGATGCAGTTTGTATATGTTGATAGTGCGTTCACTGCAAATGTGTTGATATGGTCTTTTTCTTGCTTATGAGGATAAGCGCTATAATTTTGTGGTGTGCGTGGTGAAAAAAGGCAAAAGGTGAATTTAATAAAATACGGTACGGATTAATTTGTTAGATTTAATTTTCATATAAAGAGTATTTTAATTCATTTTTGCTATATATTTTGAGATTTTAGAGGCAGATATGCGCTTTAAGCTGTTGAAGTCATCGCACTAGCAGAATATTTTGAGAAAACCGCGTTAATGTTGCTACAAATTTGCCTTCTGGAATTTTTTGGGTTTATAGACGTTAATTATCTATGTGCCGTCACTTTTTTGACGGGCATAAAACTATAAAAAGATCGACGAAGATTTATGACAGGGAGAGTTCAGACAGACAAAGCGTTTGTAACTTTCTTAATAGATTAAGGTGAAGCTGTGATATGGGTTAGTTGTAGCCACTTCGATAAAGTGGCAGAAGCGAAAGAAAACCTAAAGATGTCACATGATGTGGTGGACGTCTCACCTTTTGAGCTGTTATCAACCATGACAGGTCAGGAGTTGATCTTCCTCGAGGTCATAGACTCAACGTCGAATGGTTTTGAATTGCTACAGTCGGTGAAAAGCCGTTTTCCGCAAACCAAAGTCGTGGTGGTATACCATAACCTAGATGCCGACCTTGCACTCAATGTGCTTCGTGCTGGTGGTGAGGATGTGATTGCTGCTAATGCGACCAAACAAGAAATCGATGCTTGCTTCAGTAGGCTTCATACCCACAATGTCGTTGCCGAGCCTGTGCAGGGGTTTGAGCAGCGTGAACTTTCTATCAGACCGGCACTAAAGATAATCGATGAGAACATTAGTTCCCCGCTGAGGGAAGAAGACCTCGCCAATGCATGCCATTACTCGCCAACCTATTTCTCTCGGTTGTTTCATAATGTCATGGGTGTCACATTGAAGCAGTACATTATCAAGAAACGGTTGGATTTAGCGTGTGGCCTTTTGAGCTCTGACAGGGAAAAGATTTCCCAGATCGCTCACTCAGCAGGCTTCAAAGATGTTTCCTATTTTTCTAGGGTATTTAAAAAGCATATGGGCTGCTCACCCGGTGAGTTCAGAATGCGAAAACATAATCTACATACCTGAGTAATCAACCTAAAATGATTAAAGAACAACCTATTACGTATATTAGTAGGTTGTTTTTGCTTTTATTGAGTACGAGCCCTCAACTTCTCTCGCCAAAAGCCGATAACATTCCCTGCTTTTATGAATCGACATTGCTTATAGCTTTTTGGTATGGGTTATTTTTAAAGGCAGTAAAATGCATTTAGCAATATATGTGTTTGTCTGCATATAATGAAAGTGGGATGTTCGTTCAAAAATGATGCTTGCGGTAAGAATGGAATGACGACGTATTTCGATATTCTAGGAATTAATAAGAATACGCCTCTGGCTGACGTAAAGCGACGTTATAAGTTGCTTTCGAGTCGGTGCCACCCTGACAAGGGAGGCTCAAAGTCAATCATGCAGTTGATAGGCCAAGCCTATGAAAAGGTTTTATCTGGGCATGGTCATGAAGAAGCGGTTCAAGTTGTTTACTTGAAGTCTAATAAGCAGGCTGAGGTCTGGAAGAAAAAGTGTCAGCATCTCGAAGAGATAAATCAAAGTCTTCAACGCCAAAATGACGAACTTGAGAGAAAACTAAAAACGGCACAAGAGAAACAGAAAGAACAAGAAAAAGCTTCACCATCTGATGACGATAACAATTACAAACAGATGATGGAGGAGGAAATGCAAACCTTGCGGCGAGAAAATCGCCGTTTGCAGTCGAAAGTGGATAGTCTACGCCGTGAAAAGCGCAGTGACAGTAAAGAGGTTATGAAGCCAGAGCTTTCAGGCCAGCTTGTCGTGGCCTCTCAGAAGCTCACGCCTGCTGTGGCAAATCAAATCAAAGCGATTGGAAGAAGCCGTATATGGGGGCGCTTGGCGATGCTGGGTGTGCCTGTCGGGCTGGTATGGCTGGCGATGGGGCCAGGCAAAGAGCCATTGGTGAGTGTTTGGAACAACATAAATCCGCCTCCGCAAACAATGAGTAAACCAACGATGCGCTTACTTCACCATGATCCAGCCGTGAGTGAAGAAGAAGCAAACAAGCAAGTTGTTTCGACGGATAATACTCAATCGGCTGAAAAGAAAATTATCCCTGTCATCCAACTCAGTGGTGAAGTGGGTATTTGGCAGCTGAAGAAATTTGTTAATACGCCTAGCTATTACATCAGCGTACGCAGTGAAAAGGGCTCTTATGTGATAAAGAGCTGTAACAGTGACTTCCAGTACTACAAGAATACTTTACAGCGCTCGGGCAGGATGGCTGCCAATCTCATTTATACCCGAGATGAAAGGCATTTCGAAATTTACGATATCCCTTATGGCAACGGCTCTTTTGCCCATAATTGGGCCAAGAGCAAGAGCTTGCTGATCAACAACGAATACTTCCCAAACAAGAATTTCGCCGCGTCTTACAGCAACCTGCAGCAACATTGCCAATAACATAAAGCCAGCCCAACAGATGAGCCTGTTGGGCTGGCTTTTGCCTTTACATCATTAAGTGGTTAACTTGCCGTGGCACTACTTAAATCGACACTGCGAACAGCGAGAGGTTTGTACTTAACCGCCAACTTGAATGCGGCAGGGACAAAGTAAAACGAGACTAGGGTAGTGAGCAGGGTACCGCCTGCGATAGCCACAGCAAAGGGGGGCCAGAAGCCTCCGCCTGCGAGGATCAATGGCATGAAGCCACCTATAGTGGTAATCGTCGTCGACGTAATATGACGGGTACAACTCATGACGGCGACAACAATGGCATCAAGGTTACCTTTGCTCGCGTCGGGACTACTCTTTAGCTCAGCCAGAATTACGATAGCAGCATTTATAGCCAGGCCGACAAGGCCCAGCAGGCCAATGATAACGGTAAAACCAAATGGATAGCCAAAGGCTGCCACCGACAATAGCCCCAATCCAGCCGAAAGAATACCGACAAAGAAAATCACCAAGCTCAACCGGAAAGAGTTGAAAGACAACACAACGACCATGACCAACAAGGTAATGACCATTGTCAGGTTAGCCATCAGGTTGCCGACGGATTCATTGCGCTCTGCGGACTCACCGCCAAACTCAATACTGTAACCACTTGGTATGCTTGCGCGATATTTCTCGAGCTCTGCCTGGAAATGTATCAAAGCGGTTTGTGGCAGCACGCCTGCCCGGATATAGCCTTCAATCACGTTCACACGCTGGCCATTACGGCGAGGTATGGCACCTCTGCTTGGTGTTAGTGATAAATCAGCGATCGCAAATACCGGCAAGCCCATCAAATCACTCTCGGATTTCACCGGAAGCGGTAGGCTGCTCAACTGACTCATGTGCTCTCGGCTTTCATCGCTGACCCTAACGCGTACAGGGATGGACTCCGTCGCCTCGATAATGCTGCCACTCAAACGTCCGGTGAAAGTCGCTTGGAGTAGATCAGCAAAATCTTTAAGACTTAAACCACTAAGCTGACTGGCCTCTTCGTTGACATTAAGCCATACCTTAGGCGTACCAGGTTGTAGGGTTTCCCGGGTATGGGTGACGTTAGGTGTGCTTGCCATGATTAGACGAATGTCTTCACCAATGGCTTTGAGCCTGTCTAAGTTAGGGCCGTATAAACGCACTTCCAGCGGAGCATTGAAAGGAGGACCTTGTTCGAGCTTACGTACCAGGATCTGTGCATTGGACATTTGCTTATCAAGATCAGCCTGTAGGGTCGGGATCATGGTGTTGGCTATCTTGAAGTCACGCACTTTGACCATAGCTTGGGCAAAGTAGGGCGCACCTTGTTGGCGGCTGACCAGATTGTAATAGAACGAAGGGAAGTTACCGCCGACAATCCAGCTTACCCGCTCTACGCCCTCATAGTCTGCCATGATTTTATCAACCTGCTTGGTCGCTTCCGATGTTGCAAAGATACTGGCCTGAGGGGGTAAGAACAGTTGGATTTCAAACATATCTCTATCAGATGGTGGGAAGAACTGCTCAGTTAAGGTGGTTGCCGCCCAAAAACCGGTAAATGGCAGAATACAAACTAACCCAGCAGTGAGTAGAGGGTGTTTGATTGCATATCTAATTGAGCCTTCAAAACGCTTGCTCACCGTCGGAATAACAATCCCCGTATGGTACCAGCGTTGCCCCTGACTGATAGAAGGCAATAATCGGGAAGCGAAACCGGCAACCAGCGTATGGGAAATTAAGTACGAGCCAACGAGGGAGAAACACACGGTGATCGCAATAGCGCCAACGAACTCACCGGCAGGGCCAGGCATCAGAAATATCGGCGCAAACGCCAATACTGTAGTCAGCGTCGAACCGAGCAGTGGGATCCACAAATGGCGGATAGCCTGCATAGCGGCTTCAATTTTGGCTTTGCCTTGCTGGCGGTAATGTTGAATGGTGTCGACCATCACGATGGCATTGTCGACCATAATTCCAAGGGCAACAATCAAGCCGGTTACCGACATTTGATTAATTGGCAGCCCAGTGAATTTCATCATCGACAACGTTACTAAGCTAGTTAGTGGCAATGAGATAGCAACGATGATCGCCGAACGGATCCCCAAGGTCAGCAACAGTACGAATAGAATGATCGAAAAACCAAGCAGCAAGCTTTGGTTAAGATCGGAAAGACGAGTTTCCGTGTAGCTTTGCTGCTCAAAAATGACCTCAACGTATACATTGGAAGGTAACTGCTGCTGGTATTGATCAAGCAGCCGATTCATCCGATCAGTCCACTGATCAACACGAAGCGTTGGTTGCATCCGAGCGGCAACAATAATCGCAGGCTTACCGTTTACTACGCCAATTTCAGACGGAGGAGAGGCGGCTTTTCGTTCAACCTCGGCAATATCTTCAACGCGAATTAAGAACCCGTTGTCATCCATAGCGATAGGAACACGACGAACCCTGTCTAGGGAATCCAACGAGTCTGAAACTTCCAAGGCAAAGCGATTATTGCCATTAACCAACTCACCGGCGGAGTTTTTGGCATCTGCTTGATCTATCGCTTGTGATAAAGAAATGGCTGAGCGCCCGAGAGCACTGGTAGCGGCAGGGTCTAACGTGACTTGAATCTCTTCATCGGGCAGGCCATAGACATCAACAAACTCAACCCCGCTCATGATCCGCATGCGGTTACCTAGCTCGATAGCATAACGGCGCAAGGTGAGTAGATCTGGCTGGCTATCTCCTTGCCAGGTCAGCGCGGTGATCATGGTAAAGGCATAACCATGCTCGTTTTGCAGATCGGGTACGGAAGCGCCTGTAGGCAGTGAAGGCGTCACATCAGAAAGCTTGTCACGGGTTCTCGACCATACCGGCTCTGAATCGGTGATTTCGTCGTTGAGCTCAACTCGGATAACCGATATACCCGGCCTGGATACCGACGAGAGCTCTTTGATCTCTTCCAACTGACGCAGTTCGGTTTCGATCTTCTCGGTGATCAATGCCTCGACCCGTTCTGCAGTCGCTCCCGGGAAGTGGGTGATGATGCTGGCATGACGGTTGTGAATGACCGGATCTTCGGCTCTTGGTAAGGTGGTAAGTGCAGAGAAGCCTGCAACAACCAAGAGTGCTATCGCCAATACCAATAGGCGGGTATTACTGATTATGGCTTCCATCTTCATAGCGCGGCCTCATCGCGGTTATTCAATGGAAGTGGTAACTTTTTTACTGGTTGAACTGCCTGACCGGGGACGAGGCGATGCAGCCCGTCTGAAATCAATCGTTCACCAGAAGTTAGAGCACCAGTGACATAGGCATACTCAGCATTAGCGTGTAACACTTGGATGGAACGGCGTTCAACAATATGCTGGTTATCTTCATCGCTCATCACAAATACGTTCCACACTCCGCGAAGGCCATCGGTCATCGCAGAAAGCGGGATCCAATATCCAGGTTTATCATGCACATCACTGAACTGTAGATAGGCCAGCTGCCCGTCTATGACCTCAGCAGATTCGGGAAGGGCGAAGCGTAACTTCACGGTACGGGAACCACTGTCGACGCGAGCTCCTGGATTCAACAGGGTGACCGGGTAACTGTCAGGTCCGACTCGCAGTTGCCAATCACTGTGGCTGATTAATTTACCGAGTTGTTTGGCGGGTATACCGATATGGGCTTCTTTGCTGGTGGAAGCGAGAAGGGTAAGTGTCGGTGAGCCAGTATTGATCACGTCACCTTTGGAAACATGGCGTGCGCTGACAGTGCCATCATAAGGCGCATAGACTGTAGATTTGTCTTGCCTTAACTGATTAGCAGCTAGAGAGGCGGTTAGCTGACGGTAGTTGGCTCGCAGTGCATTGCGCTGACTGTTGAGGGCATCAATTTCTGAGTCGGCACTAAAGCCTTTTTTCTTCAGTGATTGCTGGCGCTTCAGGTTCGCTTCAACCAAATCCAGTTGTGCAGTGATTTGAGATTGCTGAGCACGAAGTTCGTCAGCTTGGGTGATCAAAAGTTGAGTATCTAAAATAAGAAGAGGCTCACCCGCTTTAACATTGTCACCAACATCGACCAATATACGGGCGACTTTACCGCCTAGCTCGACACCTAAATTTGCTTGTTGTCCTGCTTGTACCATCCCCACGTACTCACGTTCAACACTGTAGTGATCGGAAGGGGCTAATGTGATCGTATTTACACTCAGCAACTGGTTGAATCGCTGATCTTGAGGTGATGTGCTTGAGGTATTACAGCCTACTAGCAATGCGGAACCAATCACGATACCGACTATTGTTGTCCTTTTCATCTTGCCCTGCCTTAAGTTGTAATATCCAATAGGTTTGGATATTGAACTAGACTGTCCAGTCCATATGTATAAAAAATATACCATCAGAACTAGACTGTCCAGTTTGATTGTATTAAAACTAATATAGAGTTGTTAATTAGGGGTGAGCGTGTGTTAACTGCCAGAAGTGCCCAGAAAAGGGAACAAATATTAAAGGCCGCAACGGATCTGTTTTGTGAGCAAGGATATGGGATAAGCATGGAGGCCATCGCTGTCAGGGCGCAGGTGTCAAAGCAAACCGTGTATTCGCATTTCAAAACCAAAGATGATCTGTTTGATACCTGCATTCGTGCCAAATGCACGGCTAATCAGCTTGATATCAGCCTATTAGATGATCCGCGAGAGCCAGAACTTGTACTCGAAGAGTTCGCGTGGCGTTTTCAGAATATGCTGCTAAGCGAAGAAGCACTGAATACCTACAAAACAGCGGTACGGCAAAGTGATACCCATCCTGATTTGGCAAAGGTATATCTCAATGCCGGTCCGAGAAATACCACTGAAATGGTGGCGGGCTATCTAGGTCAGTTGATAGCAAAAGGAGTATTAAGGTCGGATCTGAACTGCGCCGATGCTGCATTGCAATTTTTGCTCATGTGCCACGGGAAGGTGGTGTACTGGGCTTACCTTGGTCAGGAGAGCCAGGAAACAGAGCAGGAACGTCGTGAGTACCTAAGAACATGTGTCTCAATGTTTTTACAAGGCTATAAAAGTTCCAACGCTTAAATTTGCCAAAACAAATTACTGCTATCTTTATAGATAACTTTGTTATTAGGTATCAGAGGCATCTATGAAAGCATGGTACATCAAAAGTGGAGCGGTAATTGTTTGTATTTTGATGTCATTGCTCTCAGGGATGACCCATGCAGCAAAAAGTCGGCTGACAGAAATTATCGACCGAGGCACACTTCGGGTAGGAACGACAGGGGACTGGAGCCCGATGACTATACGGGATCCTGCCACAAATTTTTACCGTGGCTTCGACATTGATATCACCACTGAGCTTGCCAAGGATTTAGGTGTCACGGTGGAATACGTGCCGACGACTTGGAAGAAGCTGGTTAACGGTGTCGTTACTGATAAATACGATATGACCGGCAGCGCCTCCTTGAATATGCACCGAGCAAGATTAGCTGGCTACAGTGATACCTACTACCACCTGGCATTTGTGCCAGTGGTTACGAAAGCAAATGCTAAGCGGTTCAGGAAGTGGAGTGATTTCAATGCGTCTTCGGTGATCTTGACGACGACTGCGGGTACGGTGCAGCAAAGTCTTGTTGAGGAACTGCTGCCAAATGCGAGAAAACATGCCAGCGAGAATGCCAAGCTTACCCACCAATACCTGCTTGATAACAAAACCACAGCGATTGTTACTTCGAACATCGAAGCGGCGACTTTGGTCAAACGTTACCCACAGCTAAGTGTTGCCAACGTTGATGGGATGCGCTTACCGACACCGATAGCGATGCTGCTGCCCAAAGAAGATCAGGTTTGGATCAATTACGTGAACCATTGGATCGAGCTCAAGCAAACACAAGGCTTCTTTGATCGTGTCGCGAAGAAATGGGGTTTGGTAAAGTTAGATATGAAATAGGCACTTCGATATCAACGGCTGATCTGAATAGATTCACTTAACTTTTCTCTTTACCTGACTAAGCGCGCTAAGAATAACGGCCTTCAGCCCGCCTGGTTGTAATGCTATTTCGGTAAAAGAAATGTGGTTCAGTCATCGTTTAGTACTATTTCAAAGTGTGACATCATATTTGTGTGAAAATCAGAAACAGAAACCCAAACAGCCAGCGAGTGATGCTGGCTGTTTGCACTGTTATTTCTGTGGTTATCGCCTTTATGTAAAAGAGCTGAGCTACCTAGCTTATACTGACTTGAACCGTTTCCTGGTTGCGGTGCCACTTTGATAGTAGGTAAACCAAGCAAGCCTGAGCAATAAGGGCTACAGCCAGTACGGCAGGACTTTGCAATAATCCTGCAGCGATAAAGCTGACCAAGGCGATTGACCCATTAAGCAGCGCATAAGGCAGCTGCGTTCTGAAGTGTTCGAATTGATCACAACCCGAACCAGTCGATGACAAAATGGTTGTCTCTGAAATGGGTGAACAGTGATCACCAAATAACCCGCCTGATAGCACTGCACCAATACAAGCATACAGCGGCGCCTCAACGGCAATGGCTGTTGGGATAACCAGTGGCATCATAATGGCAAAGGTGCCCCATGACGATCCTGTCGCGAAAGAAATAATTGCTGCTAACAAGAAGGCGACAGCAGGGACCAACCAATAAGGAAAGCCTGCCTGAGCTTGCTCGGCAATGTAGGCCGCAGTGCCTAATTCTTTGCCTACGCTGCTAAGTGTCCATGCCAGAATAAGTACGATTGCTACTTGCATCATGTTACCCATGCCTTTGAGGTATACACTGATGCTGTCACTGAGCTTGCGTACTCCATAAAACGCCATTAATGAAATTAAGGTAATGGCTGCAAAGAAGTAGGCACTAGAAAGGGCAGCCCGAAAGACAGAGCCTGACACTTGCTTAAACGGGAAGCCCAACGGTGCCAGCATCATGATCAATACCAATGCCATAACGAGCAATGGCGCGAATACAAAAGAGGCTTTTGCATTTTTATGCGTAAAGGTGTTCAGGGTTTCGCTGCTAGCTCCGGTAATAATACCTTGCTGCGCTTTTTGCTCGGCAATGGCCATTGGGCCGAAATCCAGCTTTTTGAATGCTACCAAAGGTACGATGAATATGGCTAAAAATGCATAGAACTGGAAAGGAATGGCCTTGACGAAAGCTTCCCAATCAGTAATGGCGACATCCATAGCCGTGAACTCTTTTTGCAGTAAGCCCATGATATACACACCCCAACCAATAAAAGGGATCAATATCGCGACCGGGGAAGAAGTGGAATCAATAATAAAAGCCAGTTTTTGGCGCGACAACTTTAGCTTATCAAACAGTGGACGGAAAACTGGGCCGACAATTAGCGGTGTGCCTAAGTCTGAGAAGAAAATAAAAATACCACCAAACCATGAAGATAGCTGCGCACGGCATTTAGTACTCACCCAATGAGTAACCTTTGCAGCAAATGCCTGACCACCACCGGATTGCTCCATCAAAGCAACAAATCCACCAATGAAGACAAGTAGAACGATGACGCCTGCATTGTAGCTGTCGGTCAGTTGAGGTACCAAGTAGTCTTTAACGAGAGTGCCGAAAGTATCAAGCGGTGAGATACCGTTTAGCATTACAACGCCACTGAAAACACCGCCAAACAAGCCGATAACAACGTTTCGTGTTGTGAGGGATAAAGCGAGAGTAATAATTATTGGGATAAGAGAGGTTATGTCTGGTTGAGCCATGTAGCGTTCCTTAGCTGTACGTCCAATATCAAAAAAGGTACGGTGAATATCAATGTTTATTGTTTGAATATATATACAAAAAAATTGAATGTATACCGGGCTGGGGAAGGTTTTACTATTTTTTATGCTTATTGGAGATGATTTTGCTTAAAAACCAACCAAGCCATTTCAGAATCAACAGGCATTAAGGTTTACATCAACAGCTTATTGCAATATAAGTGACATATAGTGTCGTTAGGATGCACGGGTGTCTTGGAGGTTACCAATACTTAAAAGACAAGCTAAATAAACAAGGAGAAACATGGATTTATCAAGCTACAATGGTATCATTTTCGATATGGACGGTACGTTGGTTGATTCAATGCCAGCACACCTGGAAGCATGGGAAAAGACCTGTGCGATTCATGAGATACCTTTTGATCGTGATTGGTTTTACAACTTAGGCGGCATGCCTAGCATTCGAATTGCCAATGAGATCAACCGAAGCTTTCGCCAGAATTTCGATACAGAGCGCTTAGCGAATACTAAATACAAGTTTTACGATGAGATCGCCCATAAGGGCGAAGTGATAGAACCGGTATATCAAGTATTGCTTGATAACAAAGGCACTAAGAAAGTCGCAGTGGGGACGGGCAGTCGCATGTTCAATGCCGAGCCACTGTTGGATCAAACCGGTATTCTACCAATGTTAGACGCACTGGTTACTGCCGATGATGTAGTTAACCACAAACCGAATCCTGATACCTTCCTTGAAGCAGCCAAGCGTATTGGTGTTGCACCGCAAGATTGCGTGGTATTTGAAGATACAGAGCTGGGTGTGAAAGCGGCACTGGCTGCAGGTATGGACTGCTATATGGTTGTTGATGGTGAAATTACCACACTGACCAAGGCTCACCGTTAAGTGGCAAAAGCCCCTAGTTAATTACGGCTATTAAGGGTATTCTTCACCGCATTGTTTGAATACCCTGTAAATGCCATGAACCAACCTTCGAAATCCCCTTCTGATAGCACCTCAACATCAGCCAAAACATCGCCGTCACAAGAGTCTTCAGGCTCAAAACAGGGCAAGCATGCTCAGCAAGAGCAGTTTGGTATGTCAGAAACTCGATTTTGGATCCAACGCTTGAGTAAAACTGCAATCAGGGCGATGCATATCCTGGGTATTGCAGGCAGTGCCGCTGGATTTCTGTATGGTGTTGAGAAGTCACTGTGGTTGCATTGGTGGATAATGGCGATGGTGACTGGTGTGATCATGACAGGGTTGGAAATTCGACAATCGCGCTTATGGCTGATCCAACTCAAAGGTGTTCTCACCTTTGTAAAACTGGGTTTGCTAAGTAGCTTTTTTATTATTCCGCAACACAAGCCTGAACTGTTTATTGTCATCTTGGTGATGTCAGTGGTTATCGCTCATGGCCCAGCAGGACTGCGTCACTATTCAATCTGGCACCGCCGCCGTATCGATGAACCGAAAGGCAAAAAAAGACAAATGAACGGATAATTTTGTTATTCGACTGCGTAAAAAAGTCTTTTATACAAGAATTGAGACACAGTAAGTAGAATCTCGCACTACACTGATTATTGGGCATTTACTAATAAGTGTGTAGGAGACCGGTTGTGAAAAAATTACTCATTGTGACTTTTTTACCCCTGGTAATAGCAGGATGTACCAAATCTGTTGATGAGCGTGCTGATGAATTTGTCGAAGCCAGCTTTACCCTATGTGGCTCTAATGTACAGTCATACGCTCAGGGTGATGACGGTAAGATCCGTGTCGTCTGTGAAAACAACAGCTACTTTTCAGTCAAAGATCAAGAAACCTTGGCCTATATGCACGAGCTAAACGGTGCTTACTGCCGGGGTAAAGGGTTCTCTTCTTTCCATGAACGCAGCCGCTATTTCACGTTTACCTGTATGGGTGAGAAATCGTTCAATATTCCGAAATAGCCAGTTTAAAATAACCAGAGTAATTAACCGTTATTAGCCTAACAGTTGGTAGAGCCGCTGAGGCCTGCCTCCTGTTTTGTAATTCAGCACTAGCTTTATCATCCCTTCCGTTTCCAAAAATTCAAGGTAACGGCGGGCGGTGACCCGACTGACATTCATCTTCTTGCCGATGTCTTCGGCTGAGAAATCCTGCAACTGCTCTGTAATCAATAATCTTTTCAAGTTGGCCAAGGTTGTCGCATCAATGCCTTTGGGCGTATTACGAACAGGGGCAGCAGTTGATTTGCGAAAGAGTTGGTCGATATCGTTTTGATCGACAGTGGCAGCTGTCGTCAGGGTTTGGCGGTATTTGAGGTAATCTTCCAATGCCTGATTGACCCGCGACATGCGGATTGGCTTGACCAAATAATCCATCACACCAAGCTGCACGGCTTGTTCAACCGTTGCGGCCTCTCGCTCGGCCGTCGTCATAATAAAGCTACTAGCAACATTTTGGCTGCGAAGTTGGCGGATGAAGGCGAGCCCATTACCATCAGGCAGGGTGATATCCACAAACACCAAATCAGGCTTGAACGCCTCGAACTGCATGATGGCTTCAGCATAGCTTTCACTAACCGCTACCACCGAAAACTGTGGGTGCTGGTTAATGGTGGATTCAAGGGTATAGCTGGCGCGAATGTCGTCTTCTAGCACCATTACCGTCGTTTTTGTCATAAACGTGTCGTTATCTGTTTGTCTAAGTACAGGCTGAACAAGGTGGTATTTTGTTCTGTCCGCTCCCAATCGATACTACCATGGAAGTAATCAACCAGTTGGTTTACAAGGTATAGTCCAACCCCATTTTGTTGGTCATCGTGCTTGCTGCTGACCCCGAACTCAAGAATCGAGTCGCAGATCTCGTCTGGGACACCAACACCAGTATCCTGCACCTCGATAATAATATGCTGGTTACGATCACTGAGGTAGAGCTGGATCTCAGCAGGTTTGTGGTTACGGTTTTGCCAGGCTGCAAGCAGGGCATTGTCGATAAGGTTACCGATGATGGTCACCAGCTTTTCAGATACCGCCTTTTCATAACTCGACAGACAGGTATCTTCATCAAGGGTGAAAGTCACTCCGAGATCCGAGGCTTTGTTGAACTTGGCCATTAATAGCCCGGCGATGGCACTGTCATTCACCGAGGTCACAATACTGCGGATAATCGACTGATAGCTATCGGTTTCTTGCTGGATAAAATCGACAGCTTTATCAAAGTTACCAAGCTGTAGCATGCCGGACAAAACATTGAGTTTGTTGGAATACTCGTGGGTTTTACTGCGCAATAGCTCAGCATAGTTTTTTAGGTATACAATTTCGCGTTCGAGCTCATCCTGGTTGAGGTTGGCGTAGAACACAATCACATGGCCGCGGATCCCTTTGTTGTGCTTGATAGGGTAGATATCCGCACGGTAGGTATGTTTGCCTATGTTGAAGTGCCCTTGGTGAAAACTGTCACTTTCAGATAGCACCAGATGACTCAAAGTCGCAGAAAACGAGGATAACTGTTGATTGATGTAATCATGCGGTCCCAGTTTTCCCATTGAGATCATCTTGCTGGCACTGTGATTCATGGTGGTAATACAGTGGTTGTTATTAATGGCAATGATCCCATCTCGAATACTGTTGAGGATCATTTCGCGCTCGCGGAACTTATGTACGATGATCTCTGGCTCGTAATCGAGAAAAGTCCGCTTCATCTTGAACACGAAGGTACCTGTGATAGTGACGCCAAGTAGGTAAACAATCGCTATCAGTCCGCCAATCTTGCCAAATTGCTCCATCAAAATGCCAATACTGCGATCGTACATATAGCCGATATTCACCACGCCGATGATCTGGCCGTTATCGGTAATGGGGGAAAAGTTACGAATGGCCTTGCCCAAGGTGCCTGAAGCGACATTGGTATGATCAACTCCCTGATCAAGAGAAGGATAGATATCATCACCGTTAAAGTGCAGGCCGATCTTGTTGGTGTCTGGATGGGTAAGTCTTAGGGCTTGCTGATCCGTCACCACAATAAACGAGGCATCCGTTTTGCCCCGAATATCTTCGATATACTGCTGTAGTTCGAACGGCTGGTGGTTGTTTTTGGCTTTGACGGCTTCAATCACTACTGGATCATGGGCAAGTACCCGTGCCAACTCCAAACCTCTTTCTTCAATGCCGTTTATATGTGCGTTCTGTAGCAGGTAGAAGATGAAGGTTGTCACGACCACTACGATGGAAGATGTTGTCGCAAGTGTGGTGAGGGCAAGGTAGCTCTTTAGTTTCATTGAACGAGTAGTTTGACTAAGCACGGGATTTGGCACGGATTATAACTGCATTGGCGGAGAGAATACTGTGCTAGATATCTTTTATCTAACCAGACTATGAACAAATAGCTCAAAACAAATATTGAAGAAATGGAAAATGCCGGGGAGTATTACTCACCCGGCATCGATTTTCGATGATTAGGTACTACTTCAGTAACTCTATAATCATGGTGGCTAATATCAGCATAAACGCACCACCAATTCGCGATGAGATCTGTGCAAACGGCATCAGCTCCATTCGCTTACTGGCTGCCAGTACTGCCACATCACCCGTACCGCCCATGTTCGCCATACAAAGACCCGCGGTAATAGACGCTTCGATTGGGTTGAAACCCATCAGACGGCCAATGATCGCGGTACCAACAATAGCACCTAGAACCGTGGCGAAAACCATAAGAAAATACACCAGGCTCAGAGACTCGATGATTTGGTTGAGATCGGTATATGCCACACCGATACCAACAAGCAGGGCAGGGGTTAGGTTATCGACCACGAACTTGTACCAACCGTGTGCCGCACGTTCAAGTTCGCGAGGCATGAAACCAGCCACTTTTACCAGTGCAACGAAGATAATCATTAGCGCGTAGGTGTGCATGCTGATCACGCTGCTCAGCATCGAGCCAACAAAGTACATGGTGATCGCCAATAGCGCACCGACACCCAGTACATTGATAGAAATTGGCTGCTCTTCTGTCTCTTCTTGTTTTTCTTCGGCTTTGCCGCGCATCAGCTGACCGTTACCTGTAAGAGACGGGAATAACTTGCCAACTTTATCCAAAAGCCCCGCCATCACAATGGCAATCGCGTTACCGATAGCCAATGCCGGTACCATTTTAGACAGCAGAACTTCTGCAGACATACCGGTATTACCCGACATAATCTCAACCAAAGGTACTGCGCCCGCGCCCATGCCGCCGCCCATAATTGGCAGGGCAATCAGCATCACAGATTCCATAAAGCCATGGCCTAGTGCTGCACCGACAACACCGGCGAACAAGAACGCACAGGCTACACCACCCAAAATAACCGGGATGTACTTAAGCGCAGCTTTCTTCAATACATTGGTATCCATACCCAAGATAGAGCCGGTCACCAAACTGGCAATGAAGAAAGACAGGAAGCCACCGCCTTTTACAAAGGTGGTAATGGTCTCGGTGGTTTCTTGGGGAAGTAGGCCACTGTGGAAAATGTAGGAAGAGCCAAAAATGATAACAATGGCACCGCCACCGAAGAACTGGTTAACGATAGGAGTTTTATCACCCGCGACATTCAAGATATACCCGATGACAGCCATTACGCCGATCGCGCCGATGATGCCGGTTGGCATATGGTTCTGCGCGGTGGCCAGCAAGATCACTGCTGCAGATAGCGCAAAAATCACATTCATCATGCGCTTGTCGCTTTGAGTCATGGTGTTATTGGAAAACATATTTCACCTGTTGTACGTGTTGTTGTGGTTTGGGCGTAGTCTAGCAACATGTACAAGCAGGAAAATTGAAGAGGGTGTTTGTGTAACTATCTAATGCTTTTGTAACTTTTGTTCACGGGCCAAGGCTAGCCTGGCCATCACCTATCGTTTTGACGAGCTGCCTGCTGCTATTTCCACTTGATTGATATTGCTTAAATTCACTCCCTCCGCTAGTGCGATAAGTTTCGTATATTTAAGTTGATAAAAATGAAACGTTGTTTTACAGATCACAGTTTCAAAATGACAAGCTTTTGAATTAACACTTTTGATGTATATTGGAATTGCATTCTACATAAATCAAAACGGTATTTTAAAATGAAGCTTAAGCTGTTGTCCCTCTCTCTTGTCGCTGTCCTGTCATCGACTTCGGCGTTCGCAACAACGATTAATTTAAGGCATGAATATATGCCGGATCGCGACGGGGATAAGCACCGTGACCGTATTACGATCTCACATCGGTTCGATAACGGTGTTGGCGTTTCTGTGGAAGCTAAATGGCGCCATGAAGACGATGAATTCGTTAAGCAAATGAAAAGTGGCGGCCATGAGGTTGGCGTAAGCTATAACTACAAAGTTTCAGACAACTTCACCCTACAGCCTTCTTACGCTGCAGACGTATCCAGTACCAAGACGGTACACAAATTTAACATTCGCGGTATTACGAAACTAACTGATAACTGGGGAGCGTCACTTCGATACCGTTACGGTTGGGATCGTCCATCTGACGGCTCGGCAGATAAAGGCTACCACCAGTGGAACCTGGTGACAGACTACAAACTTCCATGGGGTAAAGTCGGTGTGGATTTTGAGTACAAGGATCTTGAAAGTGGTCAAAACGGCTGGAAAGGGCGCAGCGAAGACCATCTAGTGAACTTCTTTGCTGAGTACGATCAGTTTGAAAGTGGTTGGATTCCGTTCATCGAGTTGGGTGCATTAACTTTCGACAAAGATGGTGACAACTACAAAGACGACTACGCAATTCGTTATCGTTTTGGCATGAAATACAACTTCTAATTTCAGGTTCTTGTTATGAAAAAACACACTTTAGCACTCTGCATGGCAGCGGCATTAGCACCGACTGCGTACGCTGTGGATATCAACGTTGAAGATTTGACGTGGAAAGCGGTGACTTTTGGCCAGTCGACAGACATGAATTTCGGTTCGACTATCCTGCCTGAGAAAGTCGGTACGAATCAGGTAACCGCGAATGGCGAGCCGGTTCAGCCTGGCAAGATCCAGCAGGAATTTACCATTGAAAGCCGCGGTGGCAAATTGGCCAACTCCCATGAGGGACTGACGTTCTATTACACAGAGCTGCCGACAGACGTTAACTTTACCTTGAGCGCAGATGTGGTGCTCGAGCAGCTTGGCCCGGAAACCGGGGCAACACCTAACCGCCAGGAAGGCGCGGGCTTGATGGTGCGTGATATTCTGGGGGCGGAGCGTTTGGTTCCTCAGCCTGCGGGCCATGAAGAGTTCCCATCCTCCTCCAATATGGTCATGAACCTGCTGCGCTCGCACAGCCGCAGTAATGACGGGATGGCGAACATCAATGCCTCTTTCCGCGAGGGCGTATACCAACCGTGGGGCACGGCCGGTAACCGTCTAAGCCGCGTTGACTATGTAAAAGGCGTAAAATACGGCGAGCCTGAAAACTATCATATGACGTTGACGCGCACCGACGAAGGCTACACGGTTAGCTACCGCAACGGTGATGAGACCGTCACCCAGGAAGTGAAAGGCGCAAATGCAAATATCGTAGAAGTACAGGAGCCTGATACCCAATACATCGGCTTCTTCGCTTCCCGCAACGCCAAAGTAAAAGTCAGCAATGTGTCGCTTGACGTTTCTGAAGCTGAGACCGCTGATGCGCCCTTGTACCAAGCGAAACAGGAAGGCCTGATTGTCCAGAAGGCTTCGTCTGAGCGTTCTCTGGTAAAGGCGTACCCGGTTCAGGCAAGAGCGAACTATGGCGGCACGTTTGAGCTGAAACAAAACGGAACTACTGTGGTTAAACAATCGGTCACAGCCGGTGATCTTTTCCACCACCAGGTCGAACTGGATGAGGCGAAAAACGAACTGGAGTTGGTCTTTACGGCCATTGAAGGCCCGGAGCTGGATAGCAAGGTTCTGACTTATAATATTGAGTTCTCGCCTGCAGCCAACCCGATGGAGCTGTATGTCGCGGCAAATGGCAAGGCTGATGGTCATGGCACTGCCGATAGCCCTATGGATCTCGCCACGGCAATTGAATTGCTGCCGGCCGGTGGCACTATCTTGCTCCAGGACGGCGATTACCAAGGGATCACTATTCCTGTTACCGCAAGCGGTACGTCGGAAAAAGTGAAAACATTACGTGCCATGGGCGACAAGGTACGCTTTGTTTCTGAATTCAAGCATGAGGCTAATTACTGGCATTATCACAATATTGAGGTCGCGAAAGCGCAGTTTATTGTTCACGGTAGCCATAATACCTTCGAAAAAATGGTCGCACACAGTGCACCAGATACTGGTTTTGTAATTACGTCGCCAGAAAACATCGGCCGTGCGTTGTGGGCCAGCCACAATACGGTGATCGACAGCGAAAGTTACAACAATATGGACCCGTCTCAGATCAATGCCGATGGTTTTGCCGCTAAGATGCGGATCGGTGATGGCAACACCTTTATTCGCTGCCTGTCTCACCACAATATTGATGATGGTTGGGATCTCTTCAACAAAGTTGAAGATGGCGCTAACGGTGCCGTTACCATTATTGACTCTATTGCGTTTAACAACGGGCGTACATTGGAGGTCGCGAATAAAGGTGGAACCATAGGTAATGGCTTCAAACTGGGCGGCGAGGGCATTCCTGTCCCGCATGTTGTGAAAAACAGCTTGTCATTCAATAACAATATGGATGGGTTTACTGATAACTTTAACCCAGGAGCGCTGACGCTGAGCAACAACGTCGCTATCGACAATCGCCGCTTTAACTTCTTGTTCCGTAAGAGTCCTTACACGGGTGAGATTAAGCAAGGAACGTTTACCGATAATGTTTCATACCGTTTCAACATCAGTAGTAAATACGATGATGTCATTAATAGTGAATATTCATCAGGTAACGCGCTAGTTGAAAATGGTGTGACCACGCTAAATGGTGACACCGTTGATAAGCACTCTCTTCAAGAACTGAAGAAGGCATCAACAATCGACGAGAGCTTACCAATGCCAGGTAAGAAAGAAGCGCTTCAGCTTAAGCAACTTATCAACTAATGAGTAACAAGGGCTCTTAGGAGCCCTTATTATCGGGATCTCTAATATGGAATTTGATTACATAGTAATAGCAGGTTACTTTGCCCTGATGGTGGCAATCAGCTTGTTGTTCAAGAAGATGGCAAGTAACAGTACCAGCGATTACTTTCGTGGGGGCGGTAAAATGCTCTGGTGGATGGTAGGCGCGACGGCCTTTATGACACAATTCTCAGCTTGGACATTTACTGGTGCCGCTGGTAAAGCGTTCAACGATGGCTTTGCTGTTCTTGCGGTATTCGTAGGTAACATGGTTGCTTACGTATTTGCCTACTTCTATTTCGCTCGTCGTTTCCGCCAAATGCGCGTAGATACACCTACTGAAGGTGTTAAGCGTCGTTTCGGCTCCACCAATGAGCAGTTCTTCACGTGGGTAATTATTCCACTAAGTGTGATTAATGCCGGTGTATGGCTAAACGGCCTTGGCGTATTCGCTTCTGCGGTATTTAACGCTGATATCATTACCACTATCTATGTCACGGGTGCTGCAGTTCTTGTTATCTCATTGCTATCTGGTGCATGGGGTGTGGTTGCGTCTGACTTTATTCAAACTCTGATTGTTGCGGTCATTTCCATTGCCTGTGCAATCGTTGCTTTGATTTTCGTTGGCGGCCCTGGTGAAATCGTTAGTAAGTTTGATAACGGTAATGGGTTCTTCGTTGGCCCAGATATGAACTACCCGCTACTGCTAGTTGGTTCGTTCTTCTTCTTCATCGTTAAGCAGCTACAATCTATCAACAACATGCAAGAGTCTTACCGTTTCCTTAACGCGAAAGATTCAAACAACGCGAGCAAAGCGGCACTACTTGCGCTTGGTATGATGGTTGTTGGTGCAGTTATCTGGTTCATCCCACCATGGGCAACCAACATCATGGTTCCTGATGCAGCTCAAGCTTACCCTGCACTTGGTGCTAAAGCTGGCGACGCAGTTTATCTAGTGTTTGCTCGTGAGTTCATGCCTGTTGGTACTGTTGGTCTACTCATGGCGGGTCTGTTTGCTGCGACTATGTCTTCTATGGACTCAGCACTAAACCGTAACTCTGGTATCTTTGTTCGCAGCTTCTACGCACCTATCATGCGAAAAGGTCAAGCGTCTGACAAAGAACAGCTACGCGCTGGTCAAATTGCCTGTATCGTTAACGGTATCCTAGTCATCTTGATGGCACAGTTCTTCAACTCATTGAAGCACCTAAGCTTGTTTGATCTAATGATGCAAGTTGCGACGCTACTGCAATCGCCAATCCTAGTTCCACTATTCCTAGGTATCCTTATTCGTCGTACACCGAAATGGGCGCCATGGGCAACAGTCGTTGTTGGTATGGGTGTATCTTGGTCTGTAGTAAACATCTTTACTCCTGCAACGGTAGGTAGCTGGTTCGGTATGGAAAACCTAACAGGTCGTGAAACGGGTGAAATGCGTACTATGATTACTATCGCAGCACACCTCATCTTCACTGCTGGTTTCTTCTGCCTGACGACTCTGTTCTACAAAGAAGAGAACGACCCATACATTGAAGGAACAAAAGAGTTCTTCAAAGATGTCGACACTGAGTGCGTGTCTGAAGAAGGCCAAGACATTGTCGACCGTATGCAACGCAACAAACTAGGTACACTAGTAATGCTAATGGCTGGTGGTTTGACCCTGATGGTACTGATTCCAAACCCGCTGTGGGGACGTGCATTGTTCCTAGGCTGTGCCGCGACAATATTTGCTGTCGGCTACGCGCTTAAGAAGAGTTCAAAATTAGAAAAGGTTGAGAAACCGGTTTCGCTGACTCAGGGCTCGTAACGTCGGTATTGCGTAAATAAGGTATGAAACCGCCCGACTGGGCGGTTTTTTTGCGGTAAGTTATAGTTAGTCGATGCTTGGTTGGTACCCTGGAGCAAGCGTTGCACTGTTAACTTGATATAACGCCTGCGGGTTAGCCAGTGCTAACTGGTAACCGACATATTCGTGCAAACGACCATCTTCACTGCAATCAACTTCCCATTTTCTTAGTAGGTAACCCGCAAGCGCAGCACGCACTTCAATCACTAGCTTGCCGTCTTCCATTTCGTAGTCCAGCTCAATAGCTTCTGGATTACCTTGATGCGGGTGGGGGATCAACTCCACCTCGATGTATTTCTGCCATTGGCGGTCAGCTTCAACGCGCTCATCGGCGGTTGGCTCTTCATCCAATATTGTTACTGAAGTAACGCGGTTACATACCACATCCATAAACTGCTCGTTCTTACGATCAAATGAGCGGACATGCCAACGATTACCAGAGTCAACAAGGCTGTGTGGCGCAATCACGCGTGTACTTTTACCGCTAGAGGTTGAGATGTATTCAATCTGCAGCAGCTTATTTCGATAAATACCTTCACACAGCGCTGCCATGATAGGCGTGCGCGGAACGGTTAGCGAGGTCGGGGATTCACACTGGATAGGGAAATCCTGATGACCGGAGAAGCCATCACCATAACCGAGAGAAATGGTGGCCAGCGTTTTCTTCAAGTCCAGATTAAACATCGGCTCGAACCCAGGCTGCTTGTAGTATTTCTTCGAGCGCATATCCAGCTTGAGATTATCCGGCAGGATCTCTTTATAGAGCGCAAAATCACGAGTTGTCGCAGCATGGCCGACTGCAAAGCGGTCTATTAAATCTTTACGCGTGACTTCACCGAGGAAGTAAAGGGCGAAGTCAATAAAGGCTAGCCGTTCACGTTGTGCCGAGCCAACGGCATTGAGCTTGGTCTCGACATCCATGTGGGATACTCCAGCGGTGTTGTATGAGGTCATGTGTATTTATCCAGTACTTTGGCTTGCCACTAATATATACCGAAAATCAGTAGAAGCAAGACTATTTATAAAGATGACAGTTGATTGAAGAAAGTAAGCTGAAGAAAATCAACCACATAATCAGAAGCAGTAATATACTGTCTAAATCAATAGGTTTACATAATCAAAATCAGTAGATAATGTAGTCGTACTTGCTTTGAGTAGGTGTTTAAATTTGTGGTACTTAGTCAATAAGTGTATAAAGCAATACTTGGATGCGTAATAGTGCTTTGCTTTGAGTGAATTAACAGCGAACGAGTGTTTGCTCTAAAATCCACAAAATTTTAATGGTGAAATTTTGCTGTGTATGTGGACAATACTGCGCTGAAATATAATTTTACAGGTGAAGTAAGGTGCTGATTCACTAAACAAGTTGATAAAGCTGTATGGCTGGTTCTGACAATACAAAGAAAGGTGCTCAACCGTGAACTTGACAAGACATCAATTAAAACAAGCTTATGTATCGCTGAAAAATGGGGCGGTATGCTTGGACGATCATTTGGCGCAAGGTGTGCTGGTGTATGTCGAAGGGTTGATGATCAGTGAAGGGATCGAACGAGACTGTTACTTGAGCCTCGAAACGCTCACCAAAGTCAGCGCCAAGGTCCGTATGGGCTCAGTGATGCCAATAGATTTTTTCGGTATGAATGAAGCGCCTTGCGGTGATGAAAACTTCAAGCCAATCAGCCTTAAAATATGTGAATCCTTTATTCTGACTGATGGGCAGATTGGCCGCCGTTGGAAAACCTTGGCAAATTTTGCCGAAAGTGATGTCGCCATTGCCATGGAAATCTTGCTGCTGGTGATCAGTGAACTGTCAGAGCTTGATGACTACTGTGCAGGAGATTGTGTGCCTGCGGGGACGTTAGGAATGTTGGCGCAGTTTAATGAGCTCCAAAGCTTTCAAAGTGAAAACCGATACTGCGCATAAAATATTAGCTTCTGAAAACCAGTCTTCTCTAATAATGATAATCATCACTTTAACTTACTAAGAGGTAAGCTAAAGTGATGAAAATTAATCTGTTTGCTATTTTCATATAACCCACTCAATGCATCTCGCTTAGCTAGCGATTATCAGAAACTCGCCTTTGAAGACGTTCACGCAAGTTGGAAATGCTTTTGGCCTGTGGCAGATGAGTTGGGCAAACAGCCATGCGTACTTGATATCGGTGCAGGCAGTGGACGTGATGCATTGTGGTTTGCCGAAAATGGCTGTGAAATATATGCGGTTGAGCCTTTAGAGGCGCTCCGTGAAATTGGTAAACAGCACACTCACTCAACTGAGGTCGTCTGGCTGGATGACAACCTTTTATTTCCGAAATACATGAACACTTCTCATCGTTCAATTCTCCTGGTTAATCAAACCTCTAAGCAATTCTGCAAAGTAAGCCTTATGGCTGTTTTGTTAGTGTAATGAGCAAGGGTTTACCACTCTAAGAACTGAACTACAACCAAAACCCTTTCGACCGCTAAACAAGTGCCGAAACGTACCATTTACAGACCAATGTTTAGAGTCCGTATTAATGATTTTCAGTTTCAGTGAAACAAAAAGTACAAAAAACCATCAAATGTCTGCATTTGAATTGTTTATCAATAGCTGTTAACCTACTCCAACATTTTAAATTGTTTAGTGGTCTAAATTAATTTTTTATCGCTGACGATAACAGAGTGCTTTTAATGGACAAAAAAGCATCGAGGATATAACGTTTAAGTGATTTTATGGATAGTGTACTAAAGAAATACAGTATAGAAACGACCGACTATCAGGTAGGTCAGGACAACATTCAGAAATGGGGTTTTGATATTCATAACCCTGTATTCGGCACCAGTGCAGGGCTGATCTTGATTTTCCTTGCCGCACTCCTTTTCATCGATCCAGAAACAGCTAAAGAAGCATTGAACAGCCTGAAGAACGGCATCCTTAATGATTTCGATGTTTTCTTTATGTGGATCACCAACTTCTTCTTATTCTTTTCTCTGGTCCTGATGCTTTCACCATTGGGCAAAATTCGAATCGGTGGTAAAAATGCCGAGCCGGAGCATTCAAGGGCCTCTTGGTTGGCGATGTTATTTGCCGCCGGTATGGGGATCGGCCTGTTGTTCTGGGGGGTGGCTGAGCCAACAGCTTACTTCACCAACTGGTGGGGTACGCCATTTAATGTCGAACCGTATACCGAAGAGGCCAAGGCCTTGGCGATGGGCGCAACCATTTTCCACTGGGGGGTTCATGGTTGGGCGATATATGCCATTGTCGGTTTGTCGCTGGCGTTCTTTGCGTTCAACAAGGGTTTGCCGCTCTCCATTCGTTCAGTGTTCTATCCGGTATTTGGTGACAGGGCGTGGGGTTGGTTGGGCCATGTCATCGATATCTTGGCGGTGTTGGCGACTTTGTTCGGTCTGGCTACCTCGCTTGGCCTCGGTGCGCAGCAGGCAACCAGTGGTATCAACCACGTGTTCGGTACCGAAGGCGGTATTGGCATGCAGATGGGTGTGATTGCCTTTGTTACCGTGATTGCAATCTTCTCGGTGATCCGTGGTATTGATGGCGGTGTGAAGGTGCTGAGTAACATCAACATGGTGTTTGCCTTTGTGCTTTTGGTGTTTGTCGCTTTTGTAGGCTTCGATGTGGTAACGGTTGCGTTGCCAGAAACCATTATGGCTTACTTCGGTAACATTGTTGAATTGAGCAACCCGCATGGCCGAGATGACACCACCTGGATGCACGGCTGGACAGTATTCTACTGGGCATGGTGGATTTCATGGTCGCCATTTGTCGGTATGTTTATCGCCCGAGTGTCTAATGGCCGTACTGTACGTGAGTTCCTGTTCGCGGTGATCTTCGTACCAACCTTGATGACGATTATCTGGATGTCGATTTTCGGTGGCATTGCTATCGATCAGGTGGTGAATAAAGTTGGTGAGTTGGGTGCCAATGGTCTTAATGATATTTCGCTAACCCTTTTCCATGTATACGATGCGCTGCCGTTTAGCTCAGTGATTTCTGTGTTGTCGATTGCCTTGGTATTGATCTTCTTCATTACCTCGTCGGATTCAGGCTCGTTGGTTATCGACAGCATTACTGCTGGTGGTAAAGTCGATGCGCCGGTTCCACAGCGTATTTTTTGGGCGACGGTAGAAGGTGCCATTGCGGCGGTAATGCTATGGATTGGTGGCTCGGAAGCACTTCAGGCATTCCAGTCGGGTGTTGTGGCGACGGCACTGCCGTTTAGCTTCGTGTTGCTGTTAATGTGCGTGAGCTTGGTGAAAGGATTAAGAACTGAGCGTAGCGCTTATTAGTAATAGTGAATGCAGTAAAACGGCCTCAAACTTGGTTTGAGGCCGTTTTTTTATGGTTCTTTCTTCATCCAAGTAGCTTTGCACATTGCCGATAAACTGACTTTTGTAGATGTTGAGATGGTGCTGGTATAACCCTTACAAAAAAGCACAGGGATAAAGGATGAGGTGTTCCTTTATTCTGTGCTTTAGTCTATGTATCACTGAATTGCTAAAGTTAGCAATTAGCCGTCTAGGCCCATAAGCTCTGTGACATCAGAACCTGCTTGAACCAACTTACGCTCTTGGTTCAGCTTGAACCAGTGCAGCGGTTTACCGTTAGCGGCTTCATAAGTCATGGTATCGCCTGATACTGCAAGCCATGACCCTTCAGGAATTCCGATAACAGACTGGTGAGGGTTCACTACCAAGAACTCTTCAATACGCTCATCACGGGTTTCGCCCATGTGGCCTTCAATCGTTGCGTCAATGTAGTGGGCATTGATTTGGAAAGGTACAAAGCCAAGGGAAGGGGTGATCGCCGCAGATACAATACACATATCATTGGTTGTGCGGATAGTTGGGGCACTAATAACAGCACCTGCACTCCAACCAACATAAGGTACACCACGTTGTGTTACTGCCTGCTGGATAGGGCCAATTAAGCCAAGATCATGCAACGTCTTATTGAGTACCCAAGTATTACCGCCACTACAAACAATGGCGTCTGCTTGGCGAGCGGCTTCTACAGGGTCTTCTGCACGGTGAATGCCGGTGACATTCACATCAAGATGGCTTAGTGACTCTGCGACCATGGCGGTGCGGTCGTCATGACTACTGCGAATAACCGCGTAAGGGATAACAAGTACGTTTTTGACTTGCTTGCGGGTGAAGACATCTGTAATCGCAGATAGGGCGAATTCCATCACCTTGGTGTTGCCAGCAATTTTGCCGTTACTAAGTAGTAAGAGATCCATCATATATTCTCTTGGTTTGGCTAAAGAGCTTAAGCATATATGAATCTCATTATCTGTAAGGTGAACAGGAGCACAAAACTGTCCCTTCAACCATACTCCTTAGTGGACTAATCTTGGTGTTTGCTCATAGGTTGCCTCAAGCTGTAATTGTGCTGTTTCCAATAGGCTAAGAAGCTGGCTGACTTTTTGGGTTTTGCCATGTGCCACTGCTTCTCGAATTTGCTGGTGGTATCCGCGAACACGTTGGATACACTCCTGACGCTGAAAAATGCTACGTAAACCTTCTGCCTGATCCATACACTCACCTCATTATTTTGCTTTGTTCGGAACTCTCTGTTACGAACCAAGGGGGCTGTAAATATTTAACCAGCAAAATAGCGGTCGTTTTTCAGGGTTTTGTCAATTTACTATCAATTTATTTTAAAATTATATTTTTTATAATCAGGAATCATGATTAATATTTAGACAAACTTCAGGTTAAATTCAGGATATCAATCATTCCAAGAATGAAAAGTTAGATTGCACTATGTAAGTGTAGGCGATCTAACACTTCGGTTTAATCGAGTTGTTCTAAGTGTGTTAAATCATAGAAAAACCATTAAATGTCAGCTTTATCAATATTTTATGGTGGGTGTTTTTATATGTTGTTTATTCTTAAAAAAACGCCCAATTTCATTTTGTATGGCATTGAAAATCTTTATTTCAGCATTAACTTTTCGAAATGAGGGCGTAATTTTGCCTTTATTTTTCTCTCAAATCATTTCATATAGGGTATGTCTGTCTTCGAATTTTAGGTAACTCAAAAATGAAAACAGCACAAGTGAAAAATCGCTGGCTAATTGCACTCGCAGCGGTAGGGATTCATATTTCCATCGGTTCTGTTTATGCGTGGAGCGTATTTTCTAATCCACTTCATGAGGCGTTTGGTTGGGATTTGCAGCAAATCTCCTTGACCTTTGGTATCGCTATTTTCTTCTTGGGCGCGTCGGCTGCCGTTATGGGCCATGTGGTTGAGAAAAAAGGACCACGTTTCACTGGTATGATCGCAGCGACCTTCTTTGGTGCAGGTATTGCAGGTGCTGGTATCGCAGTCTCGATGGAAAGCTTATACATGCTGTACTTTAGCTACGGTGTTCTAGCCGGTATCGGTCTAGGTATGGGCTACGTTACCCCGGTATCAACCCTTATCAAGTGGTTCCCTGACCGCCGTGGTCTAGCGACTGGTCTTGCGATTATGGGCTTCGGTTTTGCCTCTATGATTGCCAGCCCGGTAATTCAAACGCTGATCAGCGCGTTTGGTATATCTTCGACTTTCTACATCATGGGTGCGACCTACTTTGTTGTTATGCTTTCTGCATCCCTGTATCTAGAACGTCCGCCAGAAGGTTGGAAGCCAGCATCAATGGTTGAAACCAAAGAAAGCGGTACGCCAGCTAAGAAACCAGCAGCAGACTTGAACCAATCAAGTGCTAACGATGCAGTACGTACACCGACGTTCTGGGGCCTATGGGTGATGATATTCATCAACATCACGTGTGGTATCGCGATTATCTCTGCAGCATCGCCAATGGCTCAGGAAATTGCTGGTCTCACAGCAATGGAAGCGGCAACCATGGTGGGTGTGATGGGTCTTCTTAATGGTCTTGGCCGTCTACTATGGTCTGCGGCATCTGATTACCTAACGCGTCCGAACACATTCATGCTGTTCTTCGTTATCCAGATTGCGGCTTTCTTCATGCTGCCATCACTTTCGCATGCACTTGCATTCCAGGCAGTCGTGTTCGTTATCATGACTTGTTACGGCGGTGGTTTCTCAACGCTTCCTGCTTACATCGGCGACCTGTTCGGAACTAAGCAGCTAGGTGCAATCCACGGCTACGTACTGACTGCATGGGCACTAGCGGGTCTATCTGGTTCATCACTGGCTGCATTTGTTCGTAACCTGACTGGCAGCTATACCATGACCATGTACATCTTCGTGGGTATCTTGACTGTAGCCTTGGTGATTTCTATTGTGATGAAAGCACACGTCGCCAAAGTACTGCGTGCTAAAGAGCAAGAAGTATTGGAAGCGCAGCCAGCGACTGCATAATCTACAGAGATAGGGCAATTATGTGATAAGAAACACATTTTAATTGTCCTATCTCAATGTTGAAGTAGAATCAGTTGGTTATAAACAAGAGATTCGTCACAAACAGTAAGTAGTATGAAAGCAGTAATCAATACACTTTACGAAGCCAAAATGGCTGAGCTTAAAGAGAAAATCGATGCAGAGAGCATTCCCGTTCAACTGACTATTGTTACTGTCGGTGATGATCCAGCAAGTAAGGTCTATGTGAGAAACAAGGTACGCCTATTTGAAGCGCTTGAATTGCCTTGCCATCACATTGTCCTTCCTGAAGAAGGGACAACACAGGCAGATCTCGATGGCTTGGCCGCCAAGGCGGATCATCCGATTTTATTCCAACTGCCTCTACCTAATGGATTAGTCGCACCAGACCTGCCGGCGGCAGTCGATGTGGATGGTTTTGGCTCTGAAGCGCTTGGTCAACTGGTATTGGGTCAGAATCCTGTTCTACCTTGTACCGTTCAAGCGGCAATCGATATCATCGAACTTCATTGTGGGGAATTCAGTTTCCCTGGATTGAAGGTGGCTATTCTTGGTCGCAGTAATATCGTGGGTAAACCACTGGCAATCGAGTTGATTAACCGCCAGAGCACGGTTTCTAGTTTCAACAGTCGTTCAGACTTGGCAGCGGTAGATTGGAATCAGTTCGATGTCATTGTAGTGGCAACAGGTTATCACGGCACGTTGGACAATACTCAGTTTATCGAAGGTCAGCTGATCATTGATGTTGGTATCAACCGTATCGAGGGTAAACTGGTAGGAGATATCAAACACCATGATGGTCACCTATCTGCTGCCGCAATCACGCCAGTACCGGGCGGGGTAGGTCGTCTGACTTGCCTGAATGTACTGGGTAATGCGGTGAAGCTTTGTCAAACAACTAGCTAGATTTACCGAAAAGCTGGTCTAGCTGACAAGATCAAATTCATATTGATAAAGCGCTACGGTTGTAGCGCTTTTTTTACGCCTGTTCGAATTTCAACTTCGACATATCAAGTTTGGTATATCAGCGATACAGGTAGCGTAATTGCTGCTTTTTTCACCTCCCTTAGAATGCACTCATTGCTTCACTTCAGGCTGTTGGAGGCGATACATGAGTGACTCTCGAAAGATGAACAAAATCCATTTTTATGTTGTTGCAGTTGTGACAGCGTTCTTTTCTTGCAGCAGGACGACTAACACTTTGAGTAAATATAAATCGAAGTTATCTAGTTTCATTAATTATCCACTGGCACATTAGTATCTCCATCAATCCTAGCTGATGTTTGTTATAACGGTTTGTGTTCACAGTGAAGAAGTTTCAAAACACATTTGGTGGATATTGTGATTCAATACAGCATATAGATATAGCTAAGTTGTATAGGGCCGATGATGAAGAAACTCACCATACTTGATGGCGGAATGGGCCGGGAGCTTAAACGGATTGGCGCGCCATTTTCTCAGCCTCTTTGGAGTGCACAGGCACTTATCGAATCACCAGACTATGTCTTTCAGGCACACCAACGTTTTATCGAAAGTGGGGCTGAAATTATCATTGCTAACAGTTATGCGTGTGTCCCTTTTCACTTGGGTGATGAGCTGTACGCATCGGACGGCCCACGTTTGGCGGGTAAGGCTGCAGCGATTGCCAAATCTGCGGCACAAGATAGCAAAACGGCAGTGCAAGTTGCGGGGTGTATTCCGCCTGCATTTGGCAGTTACCGGCCAGATCTATTCAAGCCAGCTGAAGCCGTAGATATTTTTACTGCTCTTTTCCAAGCACAAGATCCACATGTTGATCTTTGGATTGCTGAGACAATTTCCAGCGTTGAAGAGCTTATAACTATCCAAGCGGTTCTCAGTCAAACCCAGAAGCCTTGCTACTACGCATTTACTCTTGATGATGCGGAAGGTGAAGCGAGATTGCGTTCTGGCGAGCAGGTAAAACTTGCCGTTGAACATGTATGCCAAGCGGGTGGCGAAGGTATCTTTTTCAATTGCTCTATCCCAGAGGTGATGGAGCAGGCAATCATTGATACCAAAGCAGTAATAGAGGCACATGGCTTGGACATGGAAATAGGGGCGTATGCCAATAACTTTACCCCGATAAAGTCAGACCATGAGGCTAACGATACATTGCAGGCTATGCGTGAGTTGTCTCCTGAAGGCTATCTAGCCTTTGCCAAGCGCTGGCAAGAAGCAGGAGCCACAATCATTGGTGGTTGCTGTGGTATTGGGCCAGAGCACATAAACGTGTTAGCTAAGTGGAGAGATTCACTTTAGTGTGGCGATTAAAAAGCGATACTGGCATTGTGCTGGTATCGCTTTTTGATTTTAAACCAGGAGGTGAGAGCTCCGTCTTAAGCGGTAGGTTTAAGCAATTGGCCCAGGTAGCGGACCACATGGGCGGCATCTTGCGCTGCATGGGTGATTTTCTTGATAATGGCCTCAGCGCGCTCGTCATCCTCGCTCAGCGCCGCTTTGACTTTAGCATTCATCGCCTGGGCATTCTCAAGCTTTTGCTTGCAGTCTTCGAACAGTGCCGACAAGAATTCCATATCCACTTCACCGCCTTTTATGAACATGTCTGCCGCAATTTTATAGACCGTGTGGAACTTGTTAGCCATATCTTTTTGGTTTGTCTGACCTTCTTTGGCCCAGTCTTCAGCCCAACCTTTGAAGATGATGGCAATTTGAGGGTTTGGAACAATGTTTACTTGTGGCATTCGAACTGTCCTTCGGCGTATAGCTGCAATTTTAACAGGGCCAGTGTAAAGGAGGTCGCGTTCTGGTTAAAGGGGTGACAAGGTATATGATTAATTAACGAACAGGTAGTGATCAGGCTGTAGCTAACTGCCGTACTCAAATACATGTTTTATTGTCACATTTCCCTTCAGGGAGAATTTGGAGTGAGCTATGAGTCAAAGCCGTGTAATAGAGCAAAAGAAACCTGTTGATCAGGCCCGCCGACTTTCAATGACAGCTTGTATATTAGGTGTATGTCTTGTGGCGGGTACCTTTTACTCACAAACTGTCCGGGCTGAGGCAAAACCAGCGGCGCAAGCAGAATGCGGTGCTTGGTTTGACCAACAATTTAATAAGTTGAACTCAACTGAATCGGTCAAATTGTGTGAGCAATTTGCGGGGCAGGTCTTGCTGGTGGTGAATACTGCGAGCCAGTGTGGCTTCACTCCTCAGTTCGAACAATTGGAGTCTGTTTATCAACGTTACAAGGAGCAGGGCTTTTCAGTAATTGGATTTCCCTCAAATGATTTCAACCAAGACAGGGGGAGTGAGGCCACTAGCGCCAAGGTGTGTTACCTTGATTACGGGGTGACTTTTCCGATGATGGAACGGACTCATGTGAAAGGCTCTGCGGCAAATCCAATCTTTACACATTTAACCAACGAATCGGGAATATCGCCCAAATGGAATTTCTATAAATATATCGTCGATAGGCAGGGTGAGGTAGTTGCCGTTTTCTCAAGCCAAACTAATCCAACTGATGCTGTGATGATAGATGCGATTGAAAAATCCCTATAAATAGTACTTCCATTATTTGTGAAAAGGCCGTCTATATAAAATTACTGGCGGCTTTGCTCTCCATGTATAAAGCATATTACTGAGTATATAGATTAGTAATATGCTTTTGTCGTGACGGCGTAACTAGATTGCATCCTTGTTTTTAGTATCAATGATAGTTCCGATTCCCTTCCTGGCATTTTTCATGTGATATATCAATAGCATCCTTTTGTTTTTGTGAGCAGTATTTGTACCTCTATGTAACCTTGTGCACCTGAGTCAGAAGTTGAATAAAAACTCCATTTTTAATTCATTAAAATTGTTATTTGTAACACTGATATATAAAAATAGGCGTGCTCATAATGATATTTTTGAAATTAAAATCAAACTTATCTTTATTAAATAATTATTCACTGAGCATGAAAATATCAGTTGGAAAACCTGAGTGCAGGATGTGCTTGGGTTTTATTTATATCGGAGTTTACACATGACACGAATAAACGCATTATCTGGTGCTATTGCACTGGCCTTGATGTCATCGTCTGTTTCTGCACAGCTATTAATAACAGAGTACGTCGAGGGTAAAAGCTATAATAAAGCGATAGAAGTCACTAATTTGGCTGATTCTGGAATTAATCTCTCAGAATACAGCGTTAGGCTGGCGATGAATGGGGCCGACTCATTTGGTACCACCATCAACTTGAACGACGTAAATCTAGCGGGTGGCGAAAGTTATGTGCTTTACCACAGCTCAGCGGCACAAGATATTAAGGATGTCGGCGATCAATCATCGGGCAGCCTTGGTTTCAACGGCGATGATGTGGTTGCTTTGTTCGATGGTGAAACGCTGATTGATAGCCTAGGCCAGTTGGGCGTACGTGAAGACTTTGCAAAAGATGTCACGCTTCGCAGGGAGCCGGCTGTCACTTCAGGTAGAACCGATGTCGAGAGTGAGTTTGACGTTAACGCCGAATGGGTGACTTTTCCAACCGATACCTTTGATGGCCTAGGATGCAGTGGCCTTGAGGCGTGTGATAGTACTACTCCGCCACCGAATCCGTTTGTGTGTGATACCGATAACCTTGTCCCGATCTATGACGTGCAAGGTGATGGCAATCGTAGTCCGCTGGTACCAGAGGGGAGCTTTGAAAGCCCGGAAAAATACTTTGTCCGTGGTGTTGTTACCGCTCGCGGCGAGAGTTTGTATAAGGGCTTCTACCTGCAAGACCCGTATGGCGACGGTAATGAGAATACCTCGGATGGGGTTTTTGTCTTCTTGGGGGCGAGTACCACACCAAGTGAAATTCAGCCGGGTGCTGAGGTGTGCTTAGAGGCGACTGTTAAGGAATACTACGGCAATACTCAGCTTGATGTACGCGATAGCGCCTTCAAAGTATTGAGTACGAATAACCCAATTCCTGCGCCGACACGCTTCCGCGTGAAAGAAGGGGAAGATCTGCATACTGCGCTAGAGCGGCATGAAGGCATGCAGGTGCTGCTTGATGCTGATAGCCCGTTGGTGATCACGCGCAACTTCAGTTTTGACTATGCGTCATACCGCAATAATTTAATGCTGGCACATAATGCTCCTCTTTATAATCCAACCCACCTTTACGCAGCTGAAACCGACGCGGCTAAAAATGTGGCTGCTGAAAATGCGATCAGCCGTGTTTATGTTGAATCAGATTACAAAGCTAAAGATGGTGAAGTGCCATGGTTCGATAACTTTAACCCAATAGATGGCTATCTTCGTATGGGTGATAAGCTTAACGGCCTGACTGCGATGGTGGGTTACAGCTACGGTGAATACCGTTTGGTGACAACCAATACTATCAACAGCGGTTACTTGGGGCGCGAGCCAGAAAATGAAAGGACAGATAAGCCTGTTACGTCATATGAAGAGGGTTTGAAGGTAGCTGGCTTTAACGTTCTCAACTACTTCACCTCATATGCGGAATCGGGCAACCCGAACCCTATGTGTACTGAAGCATCGGTCGGGCCTAACGATAACTGTTACCGTGGTGCGCCTTCAGTGGATGAATTTGCCCTTCAACAGGCCAAACTCGTCAATGCGATTGTCGCGATGGATGCTGACATTGTTACTTTGATGGAGTTGGAAAATAACGGTTTTGATGACAACAGTGCGCTTGAGTCATTGGTCAATGCATTAAATGATGTACAAGCGGATAAGAAAGATCACTACCGCGCGGTAAAAGTGCATAAATCAGACCTGACATTTAAAGATGAGCCTGGCTTTGAAGGTGTTGAGTACTTTGGTACCGACGCGATTACTGTTGGTATTATCTACCGCCATCATAAAGTGAAAGCGAAGAATAAAGCACGCCAGATCATGATGCCGGAGCAGCACGCGCCATTAGATGAAGGTGGTGTGAAAAGTGCTTATCAGCGTCATGCCATGATGCAAAAATTCAATATCCCTGGTGCTAAGGACGATTTGACCGTGATTGTGAATCACTTTAAGTCAAAAGGTTCGACATGTTGGGAAGATGATTTCATTTTCGGCGAGGATGAAGACGTTCAGGGCAGCTGTAATAACTTCCGTGTTTCAGCAGCCAAAGTTTTGGGTGAAGCTGTTCAAGACATCAAAGGTGATGTTCTGGTGATGGGGGATTTGAACTCGTATGGCATGGAAGATCCAATTTTGACGCTAACTTCGTTCGATGAAGCTGACCGTGGCGGAAGAATCTACACCGCTTCTTACACTACACTAGATGGCAAAGTGTTCGAGGAAGAAGGGCAGCTAGTCAAAAAAGGTTATGGCTTGGTAAACCTGAAGCACAAAACGGATTACAGCTACAGCTATGAAGGTGAGTTGGGTAGTTTGGATCACGCGTTGGCAAGTCCATCACTTGTGAATAAGGTGCTTGCAGTCGAAGCTTGGCACATCAATGCTGCGGAAAGTAACTTGTTTGAGTACAGCAGTAAGTACACCGGCGATTTGGAAAAATCAGACAATATTTACTCGTCGTCAGATCACGATCCAATTATTGTGACTCTGGAGTACAAACACAAGAACGGCAAAAATAACCTTATCTAGGTAAGTAAAAACAGCGGGCGAATTGAAGTGACCCCCAATAGTTGGACACCAATTATTGGGGGTCTTTTATTTTGGCTTCCTTCCTGCTCTCTAACACATTGACCTGATTGATATAATCACTATTATTAGATAGTCATATATATTCTATACATGACAAAACTTGCATTAATTGATAAGGGCATTAATTTTAGATTTTGGTATGGAAAGGGAATGGCATTGATACGAGAAATGGAAATCTCAGACTACCCACAGGTCATCAAACTTTGGTCAGGCACTGAAGCCATGCTGCTTCGCGATGCCGACTCGCAACAGAATATTGCCAAATACCTTGGCCGGAATCCTGGGTTGAGTTTCGTTGCTGTGGATGATGCTAATGTTATTGGTGCTATCTTGGTGGGGACGGATGGTAGGAGAGGCTATATACAGCACATTGCTGTTAGTACACGCTACAGAGGGCAGGGTATTGGTGCTCGACTTATCTCAAGTGCTGTAAATGCGTTGGAAAAACAAGGTATTGCAAAAACTCATCTATTTGTGGCTAATGACAATCTTGATGCACAAGTCTTTTATGAAAAACTCGGTTGGTTTCCTCGCGATGAGGTAAGGATGTTTTCGTATAACTCTTCATCAGAGAATAATGTGTAGCAAGCGTGAGGTATTGAGTTGTTATATAGATTGTTATCTTTAGCCGCCATTGTTCCATTTTACGCCAATGCTGCTGAAACCCTACTGCCTTTTTCATTCTCGACCCATTATGAAGTGTATATTGTTGAAGGCGATACAATATCTGATGTCGAGGTGTCATTTGATTCTGATAAACCAAAATTCCTAAAGGATAAAAATGCTGATGGCTATACGGGATGGGAATATGATTACTGGGCAGATGATAATACCTGCGAGATCAAAGCATTTAATCTAGACATTACTTACAAGTTGCCTCGTATCAAGCAATCAGTGGCTTCCCCTGAAATTTCCGAACTCTATCGCGAGTATATTGAGCAGCTTTATCGGCATGAGGAAACCCATTGTGCATTAACTGTGATGACAATTAACCATATTTACCAAGCCTTTAAAAAAGGTCAGGAAGGTAATTGTACAGAGCAAAATCACAGGGTAAATAAATTAACAGACAGGATCAATGAGGATAACGAGTTGTTCGATACATACACCAACCACGGTGAAATAGAGCTGGCCGTGTCTCCCTTCGGTGAAGAGCCATTCTACCCAGTTTGTAAAATTCCCTTCTCAGGAATGATGGCAGGCAATTAACTCAGGTTTATGGATGTTTGATAAGCCACTATGATGTTAGTCGAACACTCAATATACGGAACTCGGCATTGAACACTTCTTCACTTAAAACGGCTCTATATGTAACCTGCGCCATGCTGGCGTTTGCAGGCAATTCTATATTGTGTCGCTTGGCATTAGCTGAAGGAGCTATTGATGCTGCTAGTTTCACCCTAGTTCGATTGATATCAGGCGCAATAACCCTAGCCGTGTTGACTCAAGTCCTGCATTCCAGTTCGTTATTTAGTCTAAGAAACTGGAGGAAATCTGACATTCTTGGGGCACTCATGTTATTTGGTTATGCTGCGGCCTTTTCATTTTCTTATGTGAAAATGGCGACTGGCACAGGGGCGTTAATCTTATTTGCGTCAGTCCAGTTCAGCATGATTGGGTTTCATCTTTTTAGCGGCAATAGGATGAGCCTATGGGAGTGGGGCGGGCTGGTTGTATCTCTAGCCGGTTTTGGTTATTTGCTAATCCCGAATGCTACCCGGCCTGATATTGGCTCTGCCTTGTTAATGGTGATAGCCGGGATATGCTGGGCTGCTTTCACCATTTTGGGCAAGCGTGCGAGTGACCGACCTTCATTATTAACCATGTCTATCAGTTTTCTACTAGCTACTTTGCTGGGGATAGGTATTGCAGTAGTTGGTGGGATTATCATTCCTTTCTCTGCTGAATTAGAACATATCTCATCGCGTGGTCTATTGTTGGCCGTGCTTTCAGGCGCGGTTGCCTCAGGCATCGGCTACGCGATTTGGTATGCCGTTCTACCAAGGCTTTCAATATTGCGTGCCTCAGTAGTTCAGCTCTCGGTGCCAGCGATTGCCAGTATCGGCGGCTGGCTAGTCCTCAGTGAGCAAATTACGTTTGCTACAACGATCTCTACCTTGCTGATTTTGGGCGGTATTGCCCTAGTGTTTGCTGCAAGAAGCAATGAGTGAAGTCCCTGCTACCTTGGTTACTTCACCCGAAGTAGTCGGTATCTCACACCCTCAATATGGAACACCAATACCTGAGAGACTTTCATTGCCTCAACCTTTTCTAGCATCTCTTCTTCAAACTGTTTTTTCTTCATCCATTGCAATGGCTGTTTGAAATTATCTTCGCTGACGACAAATGATTCGTCTTGAAGCGTGCTGCTTCGAATATTGACAACCCACACGCGGGATTGGAAATCAAGGACATCAGCGGCGGCTGATTTGAAACGTTGCCAAAGGGAAGTGGTTTTGCTCATTAGTGTATTAATCATTACGGCTCTGATGCAGCATAGTGTAGCTTGCATCAATATCAGAGGCTAGAGGCTGAAAAACGCCTCTAACTTAGGCGCCAAAGATAAGTTGTTTTCATAAATACGGGGTTGAAATTGATATATTATCAAACAAGATTTGATAATAAGTGAGTTTGAGGCAAGTGTATGCTGATCCAAGATCTCGAGGTGGTGTTGAAGGTGGCGGAGTTTCGCAGTATTACTGCGGCAGCAACCAGTTTAGATATGCGGGTGGCTACGGCCAGTGCAGCAGTTAAACGGGTTGAAGCCTCAGTCGGTGCAGAGCTGTTTATCCGTACTACCCGGCAGCTGAAAATCTCTCCTGCTGGTGAGCGCTATTTACCCCAGTGTGACCAAGCCCTGCAATTGCTGGCAAGCGCGAAGCAAAATGTTCGTGAAGATATTGATGATATCGAAGGAGAGATTAGGGTTTCCCTTTCGTCAGATCTTGGTAGGAATGTCGTCACTCCGTGGCTGGATGACTTTCTTGCTAATCACCCTAATGTCGCCCTGCGCAGCAATATCAGTGACAGCAATATCGATTTTTATCGTGACTCGGTTGATATGGCTTTGCGTTACGGCTCTCCGACAGATGCGAGTATGTATGGCTTCAAGATTTGTAATGTGCCGCGCTTGATCTGCGCTTCACCGTCTTACATTGAGGATAATGGGGCGCCGAACACCCTCGAAGAACTGAAACAGCACAATGGCTTGTTCTATCAGCTGCACGATATTGTCCAAGACGAATGGCGATTTAGTCATGGTGAGCAGAGCCAAAAGGTGAAACTGAAGGGGAATCGTTCCTCAAACGATGGAGACTTGGTCAGGCGCTGGTGCATTTCGGGGCAGGGGATTGCGATTAAATCCTGCTTGGATATGGCTGATGATCTTCTTAACAAGCGGGTGATTACTTTGATGCCTGAATACAAGCCTACTCCGACAGAGCTATGGCTTGTCTGCCCTAGTCGCCAGTCAATAACGCCAACGGTAAGGTTACTGCGTGACTTTTTGCGCGAGCAAACACGTGAAGTGTTATTACAGCTGGTGGACGCAAAGCTGATAGATAAAAGTGTATTGAAGTAGGCGCGATTAAGACAATAGCTAGAGAGGAAATTTCACTACCCTAGAGCGAACAAAAAAGGATGGCACAGGCCATCCTTTTTGCTAAGTGACTTACCGAATGATCAATTTAGTTCGCGCGGTTCAACGTTACTACGTTGTACTCAAGTGGCTTAAGTGTCGGCATGTTATCGGCGATGTAGTCGATAACAGCCTGAGCATCGGTGTTACAACGAACGTTGTCAGCCTTACAGTTAGGCGCTTCGCCTTCGTAATTCACCTTGAAGCGGCCATCTGCCTCAACGATGTTCTTCACTTTGAAGCCTGTTAGCTTGTCGTCAACGTAGGCAAGGTCAACGCGGCCAGAAGACTTTTGTTGGGCTGTGAACAGTGGCGTCCAGCCATCGTTACCGGTTGCGTTGTAGTTGTTGATTGCAACGTTGTAGGTCTTGTTGTCTTCGATTGGCGTCCAAACAGGTGCATCCGCAGTGCCCGTCATAACTTCAACGTAGTCCAGCTTACCGCTCTGGTAAGGTGTTGTTTCCGTGTACTGGTAACGGATGTGGCCACCGTATGGGAATTTACCTGCGTGAGAACCTTCTGGAAGGGTTGCAGACACGGTACCGTCGATAAGTTCTTTGATGTCTTTACCTTTCACAGGTACCACAGACATGAAGTTTGAGAAAGGTAGTAGCTCTAGCGAGATGTTACCTTCACGGTATTCACCCGCTTCGATGTTGGTACGGATACCGCCAGCACCGATCAGCGAGAAATCGACTTTCATGCCGGTTACCGCTACAACTTCTGGTGAATTAGCCCAGTAGTATTGGCCAGCCGCCAGAATAGGGGCAACGTCAGAGCCGTGAACGTCTGTACCGCCGTCACCTGGGCGACGCTCGTGGTTGATTTCTTCAGGTACCTGGGCGATGACTTTACCGTAAGCCTCGGTAACAGCTGGCTTGTACTTGGTGTCGATGATCTGTCGCATTACCGCTTCTTCTTCGGTAATGGTGATGTTGTCTTCACCTTCGATGAAGCTAACCACGTTAGCGGTTTCATCGGCGCTAAACTCACTACCTGCTTCACGTAGCGGCGAGTGGAAGTACTCGTCGTTACTTAGCAGTACGTTAAGGCCAGCACAGTTAGTCACTTTGCCATTTGCGTCGAAGGTAACGTCTAGCTGGCCAATCGCTTGTGCGTATTCACCGGCTTGAACAACACAGGTCTGGCTCTGACCGTTAGGGTTTGGAACCATTTGGGCGTATTCGCCGCCGTTGTCGTGGCCAAGGTTAGTGAAGTCGCCCAGTAGGGTGTGTGAGTGACCGCCGACGATCAGGTCGATACCGTTAACCTGTGAAGCAACGTCAACATCGACTGCGTTACCAATGTGGGTAACAGCGATGATGTTGTTGATACCTTTGGCGTGGAACATATCTACGGTAGCCTGAGAAGACTCCACCATGTCGTGGAAAATCACGTCGCCGGTATTTGGCGCGATGTTAGGCATGTCATCTAGCGCGATACCGAATACAGCAACAATATCTTTGCCTGCAGGGAGGTTGTCTAGATCAGTGACTTCAGTTTTTTTGTTGCCGTCGAAAGCGTAAACAACGTAAGGCTTGAGGTTGGTTTGGTCTTTCAGGTCGGCATCTTGGCTAGCGTCGATGTTTGCTGCAAGAACTGGGAAGTTGATGTCGCCGATGAACTGGTTGAGTTTTGTGTTGTTAAGATCAAACTCGTGGTTACCCAGAGCCATAGCGTCAATGCCCAAGCGGCTCAGTAACTCAGCATTCATTGCGCCTTCATTTAGTTTGAAGTATGCGCTGCCTTGCCATGCGTCACCACCGTGAAGGAACAAGAAGCTCTGGTCATTGTCTTCAGCCGCCTTCTTATACTCATCTGCCATGGTTTGCAAGCGAGGGAAACCACCGAACTCGTTGTAAACTAGCTTGTTTCGCGCCCAGAAACTGGACTTAACAGGATCGAAATTGGAATGCGTGTCGTTGATGTGGGCGACAGTAAGAGTAAAAGAGTCACCTGTTTCAACTGTAGACTGAGCACAACCAGCTAGCGCTGTTGCGACAGAAAGCGCGATAAGAGGCTTAGTAAACTTCATGGGATAACCTATTTATAATTATCTGTTGATGGATGAATGCTGTGAATACTATTCAACCACAGAGAAAAACCTTATTACTGTAAGGCTTGCGCACTATATACGAGATAAAACTGAGGGGCAATTACAAAACGGGGGCATAAAATCGCAGTTTGTAACTATAAAGCAAACGGTTGTGTGTAACGATTGCTTTATTAGGCGCAGGTGATTGAATATAAAGGGTCTTGCGTGTGACGTTTTATTAACAAAATCAGCGTATTAACATGTAAGCAAGTGTATTGAAAAAGTCATTGGTGATTATGTAGGCGGGTGTTTGCTGTTAAAATAATCATTCGTAAGTTTTGGGTTGTGAAGTATGTCTATATTGGGAAAAATATCCCGTAAATAAAGTTTCAAAAGGATTGTGAATTGATTTAGCGCAAAATAAAAGTTGAGTATTAAATACGCTTTAATGCTTGAGGTGATAATGACTCAAAAAATAATGATACAAACCCCCTAGAAAATCATATTGTATATGAGTTCTGGGTTAAAACGGTGTGACAATATAATAAATAAAAAATTGAGCATTGATGCTGACCGTGATGATTTGCTCTCAAAATATCGTGTAAGCGCGATGAATAACTAAAACAACTTCCACTCTATCTACGAATATCTGCCAGTGAAATCGCTTAAGGCAGCAAGTGATGTTGTGGTGGATGTGATCCGAATTACAGCTGAAAAACTAGAGAAGTGATTTGTTTAATGTAATAACGCATTAATAGGACGTTCATTATGATAAAAGAAAAGGGCCAGCGTTTTCACGCTGGCCCTTTCGTTGGTAGCTTCAGAGAAGATTACTTGCTAGTAGCAGCTACCGGCTCAGTACCTTCTGGGTGCCAAGCACCGTCTAGCTCATCTAGCTCTGGGAACTTAGAACGGTCGAACTCTGGAGTTTTACCTGCTTTAAGTTGTGTTTCGTAGTCTTTGATAACCTTGATAGCCAGTTTAGATAGCATCACTAGAGCAACGATGTTGATTAGCGCCATCATACCCATAGAGGCATCAGCTAGGTTCCAAACCACTGGAAGTGAAGCAACAGAGCCGAACATTACCATGATTAGTACACACACACGGAAAGCGAATAGGCCTTTCTTAGTATTACCGTTCAGGAACATTACGTTAGTTTCTGCGTAGCTGTAGTTCGCGATGATTGACGAGAAACAGAACAGTAGAATCGCAGCCGCCATGAAGTAGGTTGTCCAGCTACCTAGCTCGCTGGTTAGCGCTTGCTGAAGCAGGCTGATACCTGTAGCTGCGTTTGGCTGATCCATCACACCACTTAGCATAATCATTGCTGCAGAGGCAGAACAGATAACGATGGTATCAACAAATACACCTAGCATCTGAACGAAACCCTGAGAAGCTGGGTGATTCGGGTTTGGCGTTGCACTTGCTGCAACGTTTGCCGCAGAACCCATACCTGCTTCGTTCGAGAATAGACCACGCGCGATACCGCTTTGCATTGCCTGAGCAATGGTGTAAGCCACACCACCAGCTGCCGCTTCTTGCCAGCCGAATGCACTCTTAACAATAAGCGCTAGCACCGCTGGAAGTTCAGTGATGTTCATGATCACGATGATCATTGCGATTGCTAGGTAGCCGATAGCCATTACCGGAACGATTTTCGCAGAAGCTGCTGCAATCTTACGTAGACCGCCCATGATGAAGAAGCCAGAGAAGGCAACAATCACAACACCCATAATGGTTTCGTCAAAGCCGAAAGAGTGGCTTAGCGCATCTGTGATAGTGTTTGCCTGAACGGCGTTGAACACCAGACCGAATGCAATGATCAGGAACACAGAGAACAGTGAACCCATCCAGCGCATGCCTAGGCCTTTTTCCATGTAGTAGGCTGGGCCACCACGGTATTGGCCGTCAACATCTTTGGTTTTGTAGATCTGTGCCAGTGTTGACTCGATGAAGGCTGTTGACATACCGAATAGGGCAATCAACCACATCCAGAAGATAGCACCAGGGCCACCAACTGTCAGAGCAACCGCTACACCGGCCATGTTACCAGTACCTACACGGGCAGCCATTGATGTACAGAACACTTGGTAAGAGCTGATACCGTTATCAACGTCTTTACCGCTTTTTAGGACATCAACAGAATGGCGGAATTGGCGAATTTGAATAAAGCCAAGACGTAAAGTGAAGTAAATACCGACTGCTACCAGTAGGTAAACAAGGAGTTGACCCCAAAGTACACCGTTAATTGCGCCGATGACGGTTTCTAGGCCATCGTTCAGCGAAGTCAACCAAGTTTCGTTTGTAACACTCATACTAATTTCCTGTATATGACACTCAACCAATTAGTGATGGTTGAGCAAACTGAAACGTCCATTTACATGACAGTTCATGAATATGATTCTGAATTTATATTTTTTATTTACTGGAAGAATCCAGTTATGTGTAACTTGTTGAAGTTACAATTGTGAAACATAGAATCAGGTGTTTCATCTGTAGACGGGGCAGTAAGGTAGCACGAAATTCGACTAATTCAGTGTGACTTGTGTCACGTTTTTTCAATGAGATCTTCTTGGTCTTAACTTGCAGTATTCTATTCTGTAAAAATAATGCTTTATATACAATAGTTTATATTCTTGTTGTTGGGTTTCTTACCAATGCTTAATGAATGGTGTACAATTGAGGTTGTTTTTGGTTTTTACTCTGTGTTAACCAAAAAATACAGAATATTTAACCGTTATTTGTGGTGTGAATTTCAACTATTCTTAACATTTGAGAATGGCTGTGAAGGGATTGGATGGTTGTGATGAATAAATTTTCATGGAATAGTTAAATAAAAACCGCTCAATAAAAGCGGTTTTAACCAGTGATCGGTCTTTATATGGGTAACTTGGGTCTTTACGTTTAGTGAAGTAGAGACGTTGTACGATGCTGGTAAGTAGCTTGATAAGCGTTGGTTTTAACTTCTCTCCGAGTAGAAAGGTTGGTGTCTTTTTCACTTGCACCAAGTTCTTGCTCTTCGAACTGATGGCCACAGATGCACACATATCCCCCAGTTTCTGAAACGAGATACTCTTCATCTTGGCCACATTTAGAGCAAATTGGCAGATCCTGCATATTATTACCAATACCTTTACTAATGAATACTAACTGTTCGTATTTTATGAAACATCAGACTATTGCTTAGTTTGATATAAATATAGTAATTGCACTATGGATTATTGAGTATCAACTTAGTGATTTTTTTGGAGGAAACACGGAAAATATCAAGATAGCGGTAAAGCAAGTTTGCAATTACCAAAAAGAATGTATACCCAAGTTACCTCAAGAAGCAGATTTCAGAGGTAGCTTGGGTATATAAAGAAGACCCGCCTATTGGCGGGTCTTAATAGATATGATGTCTTAAATTAGGGGAAAGCTTAATGCAGCCCTTAATTAGAATGAGGTACGCTTGTAACGGCGGTATTCAGCATCCCAGAAGTTATCGTTGATCTTCTCTTTGATACGCTCATCCGTATTCTTCGGTGCTTTACGCTGTTCAACCGCTTTCTTAGCGACAGCAAACGCAATGTGGCGAGAAACGTTCTGGATTTCTTCCAGTGGTGGAAGTAGGGCGCCACGGCCGTTAATGGCTAGTGGCGAACACTCAGCGAGGGCACGGCTACTTTCCATTAGCATTTCGTCAGTGACGCGACGTGCACCTACAGCCAGAACGCCTAGGCCGATACCTGGGAAGATGTAGCTGTTGTTACACTGGGCAATTGGGTAAGTCTTACCATTGTGAACTACAGGTTCGAACGGAGAGCCTGTTGCCACCAATGCGTTACCGTCGGTCCAGCGGATGATATCTGCAGGGGTCGCTTCCACACGGCTGGTTGGGTTCGACAGTGGGAAGATGATAGGGCGTTCACAATGCTGGTGCATTTCGCGGATCACTTCTTCACTGAATAGGCCTGGTACGCCAGATACACCGATCAAGATCGTTGGCTTGGCATTGCGCATTACATCAAGAAGAGAAATGTTGTTATCTTCGGTATCCCACTCGTTGATGGTGGCACGAGGCTGTACCAGTTTCTTCTGGAAGTTGATCAGGTTCGGCATGTCATCAACCAGCAGACCCCAGCGGTCGACCATGTAAACCTGGCTACGCGCTTGCTGGTCAGAAATACCTTCAGACACCATCTGTGCGATGATCGCTTCTGCAATACCGCAACCGGCAGAGCCAGCACCAAGGAAAGTAACACGCTGTTGTGATAGTTTGCTGCCAGCGGCTTTACAAGCTGCCAGTAGGGAGCCTACCGTTACCGCTGCAGTTCCTTGGATGTCATCGTTGAAGCAACATACTTTGTCTTTGTAGCGCTCAAGTAGTGGCATGGCGTTCTTTTGAGCGAAGTCTTCGAACTGAATCAGAGCATCAGGCCAGCGCTGCTTGACCGCTTGGATGAATTCGTCAACGAAGCTATCGTATTCCTGGCCGGAGATACGAGGATGGCGCCAGCCCATGTACATAGGATCGGACAGGCGTTGCGGGTTGTTGGTACCCACATCAAGAACAACTGGCAAAGTATAAGCCGGGCTGATCCCGCCACAAGCAGTGTAAAGAGACAGCTTACCGATTGGAATGCCCATACCACCGATACCTTGGTCGCCCAAACCAAGAATTCGTTCACCGTCGGTCACAACGATAACTTTAACGTTGTGGCGAGATGCATTGTTTAGCATGTCTTCAATGCGGTCACGGTTCGGGTAAGAGATGAAAAGACCACGGCCACGACGGTAAATGTTTGAGAAATCTTCACATGCTGCACCAACAGTTGGTGTGTAGATGATCGGCATCATCTCTGAGATGTGGTTTTCAACCAAACGGTAGAAAAGGGTTTCGTTAGTGTCTTGAATATTGCGTAGATAAATATGCTTATCCATATCGTTTTCGAATTTCAAAAACTGCTGATAAGCACGTTCTGTTTGTTCTTCAATGGTTTCGATAGCTTCTGGAAGCAAACCTTCCAGGTTGAAGAACATACGCTCTTCGACAGAGAATGCACTACCTTTGTTTAGCAGGGGAGTTTCTAGTAACGCAGGGCCAGCGTAAGGGATATAGAGGGGGCGTTTATCGTTATTCATGCAATAGACTCTGTTTCATGGGTAGTAAGGGAATGGGCTATCGTAAGATTTTCCATTTAGGCGCTAATCCTAGATCTACCTTGCTGATTATTCAAAGGGAAAGCACAGAAATTTCGAGGTCTAGATCAAGTTTTAGAGCGGTTTTTTACGGTCATTAACACGGTAAAATATATTTGGTTGCAGTTTGGTTGGGTTTGTTTTGTTGTGGTGATTTTTATGTAAACACTTGGTATTGAGTTGTTGGGTGCGTGTTTCTCATGAGAGGGATAATTTCCCTGTTGGTATTATTCAGTTGATCGGGCAATATGTAGTTGCACTTATGTTTCAGTTGTTTTGTTTTTGTTTTGTGCTTGTTGGTTGATTTTGGTCTACTTGTTGGTTGTTTTATAAATCATCGATAAGTGGATTGAAGGGAACTCTGAGTACTTTTTGTAGGTCTGCATCGCGATATTGTAGTCTATCTATACGTTCTAATATGAAATCAAGAAATACTTTAGCTTCGGAAGACATAAACTGACGTGGTAGGTGAAGCAGCCAGGAGAAATTATGTTTGGGAGCGTAATCTGGTAAGACTAATTGCAATAATCCTTGTTGGGCGAAAATATTGCCGGCTCGCCTTGACATTAAGATATAACCCTTGTGTTGTATCGCGGCTTCAATCAGAAGTGCAACGCTGTTGACGATTAAATGCATCTGGGGCTGAACGTATTGACCATTTTTAAAAAACAGTTTGTCGAAGACTTGACCGTTGCTGAATCTGTAACCGATAAGCGCTTGGCTTTCCATCTCTTCTAGGGTGAGCGGTTTACCGTGGGCTGTTATGTATTGAGGGGAGGCGAAGAGCCCAAATGTTTCTTTGGACATTTCTCGAGCGACAACGTTATCCTGAGTTATTTCTTTACTGTATCGGAATGCTATATCAATATCATTTGTGATTAGATCCTTCTCGTCGGGAGAGCTGCTGATCTCAACATCAACATTTGGATGTAAGCTAATGAAATCAAATACCAACTTTCCGATGTTCATCATAAATGGCATTATCATAACTTTTAATTTGCCCTTGAGTTCTTGTTCTGGGGTTTGGAGACAACCAATGGTTTGCTCTAATTCACTGATTATTTTAAGGGTGGATTGATAAAATTTATTCCCTGAATCTGTCAGTTTGATATTACGGCTATGGCGATGGAACAGCTTGATACCTGTATCCTCTTCAAGCTGTTTTATCCTGCGGCTAATGTTTGACTTGGGCAGATCTAACCATTTGGCCGTTTCGGTGAGTGAGCCGAACTCCACTACTTTATGAAACAATTTGATATCTTCTGTTTTCATTATCGTGTCACTCTTTGGGCCTGACTAGTTCAAGTTTATCAAACGGAATTCTGATTTCAGTTCTGTTTTGTAGAACGATATGTTTCTTCTTTGACGGTTTATCAAGCTCAGGCAAATTTTTATACTCGTTTCATTAATGAGGTATGTGAACTGTATCTTTAGGATGAATGAGTTTTGCAAACATAAAATAGTGGTGAAAGTGAAGAGGCGCTGGTGGCAACGCTTGCTCTACAAGCAGATTTACCGCTGTAGCTACTGCAACGAGGAGTTCAAGCTCTGAGTTTGGATGGCAAAAGGATTAGAGAAATCGTGCAACGGAAAAGCGCCAATCATCTTCGCCGTGTGAAGGAAAGATTTGTCGAGAGCCATCAGAACTCCCAGCCTAAATCTCCCCGCAAGAAAACGCCCGTATTCTTAGAATAACGGGCGTTTTAGTTTTATCCAAAAGGAAGGATAATTATTTCATCGTTTCAACTTTCTGCTGCAGGGCATCTAGTTGCTTCATCTTGCCCTGAAGGCCCATAGACTGGTAGTTGATGGATGCAGGGTTCATTAATTGACCTTGCTGCATTGGGTAGTCAGGCAGTGTTTTGAAGAAATCACCGATGACGTCTTGAATCGGCACGAACAGCCACATGTTGTCAGCCATCCAGCGCAAGTACATACCTGACTCGTGCGGTGCTTTTTCGAATGGGTCAGCACGAAGGTGGATGATCTGCGGCCAGTTCTGCTCAAAGCGAATGGCATCAGACATGTTGCCTTTCATTACGGCAAAGTTTAGTTTCCAGTCGTTCCAGCGAACTGCATTCAGTTCACCATTGGCTGAGAAGTAAAGCAGGGATTCACGAGGGCCTTTATCTTCTTTACCTTCAAAATAAGGCTTGAAGTTATAGCCATCGATGTGAACACGCCAGTCTTTACCATTTGATGTGTAGCTTTCAGCCAGTTGTTCTTTCACATCTGGTACACCGGCAGCATCCATAAGCGTTGGTAGCCAATCTTGGTGTGCCATCATGTCATTGATGCGAGTACCTGGCTCAATCACACCCGGCCAGCGAACAAGTTGAGGTACGCGCATACCGCCTTCCCAAGTTGTGCCTTTCTCACCATGGAATGGGGTTGCACCGCCATCAGGCCAAGTTGCGGTTTCAGCACCGTTATCGGTTGAGTAAATAACGATGGTGTTGTCAGCAATCTTTAGTTCGTCGAGTTTGTCGAGCAAGATACCCACATGATCATCGTGCTCAAGCATGCCGTCGGCGTAAATACTGATGCCAGAATTGCCTTGGTATTTCTCTTGCAGGCGCGTCCAAACGTGCATTCGGGTCGTGTTGTGCCAGATAAAGAAAGGCTTGTCGGCTTTTACCGCTTTTTCCATGAAGGCAAGTGATGCTTCAAGAAACTCCTCGTCGGCATGTTCCATACGCTTACGGGTCATCGGGCCAGTGTCTTCAATCTTGCCGTCGGCAAAAGATTTTATCACACCGCGTGGTCCGTAGTTTTTACGGAACTCAGGATCTTTCGGATAGTAGTAGGTTTCTGGCTCTTCTTCAGCGTTTAGGTGGTAGAGATTGCCGAAGAACTCGTCGAAACCATGCGCGGTCGGAAGGTGCTGATCCTGATCACCGAGGTGGTTCTTACCAAACTGCGCGGTCATGTAACCTTGGCCTTTTAGTAAGTCAGCAATGGTCGGTGCCCATTCAGGAATACCGTGATCGGAGCCTGGCATACCAATCGTCAATAGACCTGTGCGGAAAGGTTCCTGACCTGTGATGAAGGATGCACGGCCAGCGGTACAAGACTGCTGGCCGTAGTGATCAGTAAACAATGCACCTTCATTGGCGATACGGTCAATATTTGGGGTTTCGTAACCCATCATACCTTGGTTGTACGCACTGATATTCCAGTAACCCACATCGTCACCGAAAATCGCCAAAATGTTTGGTTTGTCTGCTGCGATAGCAGCACTTGACGTTGCGAGAACCCCAAGACCGACAGCCAGTTTACTTACTTGGTTTGCCATAATAACTCCGTTCAAATTAAGAGCGTTTTTTAATCAGCACGAAAGGTGCTTATTTGTCGTTAGGCGCTAAGTTACTGGCTACTAAGGGGCTTTGTCGCTTTATAGCGGTTATAACCTTTGGTTAATTAGGTTGGCTAATGTGATGTTTTATAAAGCTTTTAATCAAATGAGAGTGAAGTGAAATCGACGGTAACCGTGATGAGTGTCACACCTGATTTCGCAGGAGATGTTGATCTTAAGGCACGGCTTCGGACTATTTTAGTCGCAGAAAAATACTAAATTTTGAGTGTTGCAGGTCGCGGAACTACCCATTGTGAGCTATTAATTTTTGTTGCAGGACGCCATTTTAACTTAGTGACTGAGGTTTATATGACAGCGAGAAAAGGCTTCAAAAGCCGAATAATGATACTTGCAACACTGCTGGTCGGTGCTGCAAGCAGTAGTATCGCAGCAGAGAAACCCAATATTTTAGTTATCTGGGGTGATGACATCGGACAAACCAATGTCAGTGCCTATACATTTGGGTTGGTTGGCTATCACACTCCGAACATAGACAGTATTGCCAAAGAAGGGATGATGTTTACCGATTATTACGGTGAACAATCCTGTACCGCAGGCCGTTCAACGTTTATTACCGGGCAAACCGTATTGAGGACCGGGCTAAGTAAAGTAGGGCTTCCCGGTGCTGATCTCGGTTTGCAAGCAGAAGATGCCACTATTGCTGAGTTGCTTAAGCCGCTGGGTTATATGACCGGTCAGTTTGGTAAGAACCACCTGGGCGATAAAGACGAACATCTGCCAACCAACCATGGCTTTGATGAATTCTTCGGTAACCTCTACCACCTTAATGCTGAGGAAGAGCCTGAGAATGTTGATTACCCCAAAGACCCTGAGTTCCGTAAGAAATTCGGTCCACGCGGTGTGATCAAGTCTTACGCCGACGGCAAGATTGAAGATACCGGTCCGCTGACTCGTAAGCGGATGGAAACCGTGGATGACGAGACCCTTGAAGCCGCGTTGGACTTCATGGATCGCGCTGTGAAAGCCGAGAAGCCTTTCTTTGTTTGGTGGAATGCGACTCGCATGCACTTCCGCACTCATGTTAAGGAAGCAAATTCGGGCAAGACAGGGATCAGTTATTATGCCGATGGTATGGTCGAGCACGATAACCATGTCGGCGTGTTGCTGAAAAAAGTCGATGATCTCGGCATCAAAGACAACACCATAGTCTTTTATTCCACTGATAACGGCCCGCACATGAACTCGTGGCCAGATGCCGGTTTGACGCCTTTCCGTGGTGAAAAGAATACCAACTGGGAAGGGGCATACCGAGTACCCGCGATGGTACGTTGGCCGGGTAAAATTGAACCGGGCAGTGTATCCAATGAGATCATGCACCACATGGACTGGATGCCAACCTTCCTCGCAGCAGCCGGTGATGACGAGATAAAAGAGAAATTGGTTGAAGGTTATCAAGCTGGTGACAAGAAGTTCAAAGTTCATCTCGATGGTTATAACTTCCTGCCGTACCTAACTGGTGAAGTGGATAAAGGGCCTCGTGAAGAAGTGTTCTACTTTACCGATGATGGTGATTTGAGCTCGATTCGCTACAACAACTGGAAGATTGTGTTCTTGGAGCAGCGCGCGAAAGGGACATTGCGTATTTGGGCTGAACCTTTCACCCCGTTACGTGTACCTAAAATCTTCAACTTGAGGATGGACCCTTACGAGGTCGCTGACATTACTTCGAACACCTACTATGACTGGATGCTTGACCGTGCCTTCATGTTAGTACCGGCCCAAGCCTATGTGGCCAAGTTCCTTGAAACCTTTAAGGAGTTCCCACCTAGGCAGAAAGCCGCTAGCTTCTCGCTTGATCAGGTGATGGAAAAACTCCAGCAGCCACCAAATAAATAAGGTGCTGAATTAAATATAAATATCTAGGGCTCTTCGGAGCCCTTTATTCACTTTCATACTCTATCTTTAGTTAGGGAGCATAATTCTTCAAGGATGGATATGGCACGGTTGTTTCAATTAAGCATTTTTAAATCGCTGTTAGTTTTCGGTATGTTTATTACCTTATTTTCTGGGGGCACGATAGCAAAGCCCCAAGAATTTATCGGTAGTGCAGCCTGTGCCGAATGTCATGCAGAGCAAGTGAAAGCGTGGCGGGGCTCCCACCATGAAATGGCGATGAAACATGCGACACCTGAATCTGTCATGGCCAACTTTTCCGACCAAAAGCTCGAACATAAAGGTAAAACCAATCGCTTTTTCAAAAAGGGCGATGAGTATTGGATCAATATCGCGGGTGCCGATCAGCAATTTTCTGATTTCAAAATTAGCTATACCTTTGGCGTTTATCCTCTGCAGCAATATATGGTTGAGTTTCCTGATGGCCGCATCCAGCTAATTCCTTTTGCCTGGGACTCCCGTCCGCCAGAGAAAGGCGGCCAACGTTGGTTTCACTCATATCCTGAGGCGACACCGGTTGATGAGTTCTATTGGACCAATGCGGGGCAGAACTGGAACTTCATGTGCGCCGATTGCCACTCAACCAATCTAAAGAAAAACTACGATAGCAAGACAAATAGCTATCAAACTACGTGGTCAGAAATCAATGTCGGTTGCGAGGCTTGCCATGGTCCTGCCAGCGGCCACATGGATTATGTCAAAGAAAACGAAAGCGATATGCCAACCTCACACGCAAGTGAGTTAATGGGATTCGAGCGTGATCTCACTGTCTCAGTTAAACGGTGGGTTGCTAAGGAAGGGCATAAAACCCTTCAACCTGCTTCGATAAGTCCGACTGAACAAGTACAAACTTGTGCGCAATGCCATAGCCGCCGCACTCAACTTAACGAAACAGCTGATCATGTTAAGGGTTCATTTTTGGATAAGTATCGGCTGAGCTTGATCACCCCAGAGCTTTATTATCATGACGGCCAGATTTATGACGAAGACTATGTGTATGGCTCTTTTTTGCAATCACGTATGGCGGAGAAGGGAGTGACCTGTACCAACTGCCATGATCCCCACACGGCAAAACTAAAGATCCCTGAAGAGGCTGTGTGTAGCCAGTGCCATGTCTCACCTGAATATGCTTCCAGCAAGCATACGCTCCACCCTGAAGGGTCAGAAGCGGCCAAATGTACTTCCTGCCATATGCCCGAGACGACGTATATGCAGATAGATCCTAGGCGGGATCACAGCTGGCATATCCCTAGGCCGGATATCAGCAAGCATATCAACACCCCCAATGTGTGTACTGGTTGCCATGAAGATCAAACTGATCTGTGGGCAGATAAAACGCTTGCCAAGCATTTCCCTAACTCCAAGTATCGCAATCAGCAGCATTTTGGTGTGGCATTTTATGCCGATAGCATTGGCCATAAAGCCGCGCCGGATGCGCTCTCTTATACTGCTCAAGATTCGTCCCTGAGTCATATTATCAGAGCTTCGGCACTGTCTCGCATGGCGGGTAATTCAGGACAGAACACCTTAGTGGCTTTGGCAAGAGCGGTTAAACATGACAATGAGTTGATTCGGTTAGGCGCCATTGAAGGCTCGGCTAGTTACGGTTGGCCGGAACGTTGGCAGATCATATCCCCATTGTTATCGGATCCTGTTTTGTCGGTGAGAACAGAAACGGCGGCGGCGTTGGTCGTTCATTGGACACAAATGAACTTGTTGCAAAAAGACAGCCTGAATAAGCCGTTGCAAGAATATATCGAGATCCAACAATTCAATGCAGATAGAGGGTTTGGCAGAACGAACCTTGGCAACGTTTATCGCGCGATGGGGGATGTTGATGAAGCCATCTCTTGGTATCGAGGCGCAATAGAGATCGAGCCCTATTTTGCCAATAGTTATGTCAACCTTGCGGACTTGTACCGGAGCCAAAACAAAGAAACGCTAGCCCTCGATGTGCTCAAACAAGGTATGGCGGCCCAGCCTAACGACAGTGCATTACCTTACAGTGCTGGGTTGGCCTATTTACGTGCTGGCGAGATGCTGCAAGCCAAGACGTTGCTGAAAAAAGCCGCTGAAATGGCTGAGGGTAATTCCCATTACTGGTATGTCTACGGGTTAGCGTTAGAAAAAACCGATGTCATGGCAGCCAGCAAGGCGATACATACCGCTTTTGAATTAAGCGGTAACCCGCAGCATTTGTATGCTCAGTGTGAGGTGTTAGCGAGAAATTACCAAAGAGGAGAAGTTGCTACGGCGTTTGAAGGCTGTACCCAGCAGCTTGGCAAGATAGTACCACCAGAAGTGGTTAGTCAGTTGAAAGCTCAGATCAGGGGCTAATAGCAATTTGAAACCATGAAAAGGTTTGAGGCTGTAATGGCTAATATAACCATTAGTTATCGGGCTTATGGCTACGATATAGGTCATAAAATACTAAAACCTAATTAGGTGAGGGAATCTATGAACCAAGCACAGCAAGCTATTAATCAGCTGATTGAACAAACAGAGAAAAGTGTTATCGGTCAGCGGCATGTCGTTGAAGCACTAGTGATTGGCTTGCTGGCCAACGGTCATATTCTTTTAGAAGGCTTACCAGGTACGGCAAAAACTCGCTCGGTGAAGTCTTTGGCCGCTCTGCTCCAAACGGATTTTGGTCGCATTCAATTTACGCCTGACTTGCTGCCTTCGGATGTGACGGGCACCGAGATTTATCAAGATCTCGACGGCAAACCTCAGCTCCATTTCCAACCTGGACCCATTTTTAACAGTATTGTCCTCGCTGATGAGGTCAACCGAGCGCCGGCTAAAGTGCAAGCCGCACTACTTGAAGCGATGGCTGAAGGGACAATCACAGTAGGCGATACAACGCATCAATTACCAGAGCTGTTCATGGTGCTTGCGACACAGAATCCGGTGGAGCAGGAGGGGACATATCCGTTACCGGAAGCGCAGATGGACCGCTTCATGATGAAGGTAACCGTTGAATACCCTGAAGATGACGCCGAGCTTGATATTATTCGTCTAGTACGTGGTGAAGAGTTGGGTGCCGGTGAATCTCACACCGAAGCGCAAACACAGCAGTATATTGAAACAGATATCGTACTTGAGGCTCGCCGTCAGCTGCCAAATATTGCGGTATCAGATCTTGTCGAGCGCTATATTGTTGCTTTGGTCATGGCGACACGTAAGCCAGAGCGTTATCCAGATTCAAGTCTTGCAACATGGATTGAGGTCGGCTCGAGTCCACGTGCTTCTATTGCACTGGATAAATGCGCGCGAGCCTATGCTTGGCTTCAAGGTCGTGACCATGTTTTGCCGGACGATGTTCGTGCCATGGCACCTATGGTACTTGGCCACCGCTTTACCCTGAGCTATGACGCCCTTGCCGATGGGATTAGCCATTTGCGGATTGTTGAAGAGCTGCTCGACCATGTAGAAATTGGATAACAGGGGGCATTATGGCAAAGCCGAACATTGCCCCTCAACCTGCTGGGCTTGATAGCCGAATTTATTGTGATTATGCACGTTTAGTGCGTCTACAGTCCCAGATCAATACGTTTAGTTTACTGCCGCATTTGAAAGCCGGTAGTGTCTTGTCGGGCCGACATAACTCCTTGTTTCGAGGGCGTGGGCTTAACTTTGAAGAGCTGCGCCATTATCAAATGGGCGATGATATTCGTAATCTCGACTGGAAGGTAACCCTGCGAACGGGCAAGCCCCATGTTCGCAGTTATACCGAAGAAAAAGATCGCAATGTCATTATCTGCGTCGACCAGCGTAGCCAGATGTTTTTCTCGTCGACTCAAGTGATGAAATCTGTCGTGGCCGCAGAAATTGCTGCCATGTGTGGTTGGCGAGTGCTCAAAGATGGCGATCGGGTTGGTGTCGTTGTCGCTTCAGCCGAGAAGGTCTACCACAGTAAATCGCAGCGATCCCAGCATGCGTATATGGCGCAGTTAAAGGTTTTGGCTAGTGCTAATCAGCAACTTAACGTTGATTCTACAAATAGTGGCAAGGTGAGTTTTTCATTATGGCTTGAGCAGCTTAAGCGAATGAATTTATCCCAATCGACTTTGGTGTTTATTACCGACTGGCGTGATTGCGAGGAGCAACACCTTGATTTGCTTAAGCAGTTTCAAATGCATAACGATGTGCTGGCTGTGATGGTTAACGACCCTCTTGAGCAAACTCTGCCAAATGAGCTCGCAAAATCAAATTGGGTGGTCGGAGACGGACAGTATCAGTTAACCCTGGACTCCAAAGACAAAATCGCCAATGCCAGTGCGAGTTTAGCTGAGCGAAGCCAAGTTGCACGCCAGTCACTGACTCGCTTAATGGCTTTGAAAAGCCTTCCTTTTATTGAACTGGATACTTCGGGTTCCCACATTAGTCAGTTCCAACGGCTTGTTGGGAGACAATAATAATGAGTATCGAGCATACACCACCAAGCACGTACATACTGCGTGATCTTTTTGATGTCACCGTACCTGATAGTGTCAGTTGGATGCCGCAGACGATTGGCTGGAAAATCCTTGCCACCGCTTTGATTATTCTGGCTGCCTTTCTTGCTTATCGCCGGCTGCTTTTTTGGTGGCATAACCGCTACCGCAACGAGGCAATTGCAGCGATAAACAACCTTAATACTGACGACCAAAACTTTGAAGATAGCCTGTACTCGATTTTGAAGGTTGTACTGGTGTACTTGGAGCCCGCCTATGGCAGGTTATTTGGCCAGTCATTCCTACAACAGCTTGATAGGTTGGGCGATGTGAAAGTAGTTTTTGATGATGGCCAAGGCCTGAAGTGGACACAGTCACTGGTTGACCCATCGACAGTCTTGAATGCTGAAGAGCGAACCCGTTTACAGCGCAAAGCGGTTACCTGGGTGAAGAGCCACCCATCTCATCACAGGCAGCGCGAAACCCAAAACGGTTTTATTGCCAAATTAGTGACTAGACGTAAAGAGCAGGGAGAAGGGCGTCATGTTTAACTTTTCTCTGATTAACTTTTCCCTGACTAGCTTGGAGTTTATTCATCCTTGGTGGTTTCTGGCTCTGCCGTTACCACTGTTGGTTGTCTATTTTGTTCCGGCTTATCGCACCAAGCAAAGTGCAATTAAAGTGCCTTTTTTCAGCCACTTAATTGAGGCGTTGGGCGAAAGTCCTTCTGCAGGGGCCAACCAGTTATCGCCATCTTGGTGGCAGCGTATGACCTTGGTGATTTCTTGGGTACTGATTATCACCGCCTTAGCCAAGCCAACTATTTTGGGCGCGCCGCAAGTGAGAGAGAGCTTTGGCCGTGATGTCATGGTGCTGGTGGATCTTTCAGGATCAATGGCTGAAAAGGATTTTACTTCAGCAAAAGGCAAGAGAGTCTCACGTCTTGATGCTGTGAAAGAGGTGTTGGCAGATTTTGTCAAAACCCGAGAGGGCGATCGTTTGGGCTTAATTCTGTTTGGTGACGCGGCTTTCTTGCAAACACCGTTTACGGCCGATCAGGATGTGTGGCTAGCACTGCTTAACCAAACCGAAGTGGCTATGGCCGGTCAGAGTACCCATTTAGGTGATGCGATGGGGCTGGCAATTAAAGTGTTTGATCAAAGCCATCAGGAAAAAGGTGACGCAGATAGAGAGAAAGTCGCTATCGTGCTTACCGATGGCAATGATACCGATAGCTTTGTTGAGCCGATTGAAGCAGCCAAGGTTGCCAAGGCAAAAGGGGTGCGAATCCATATGATTGCAATGGGCGATCCTCAAACGGTGGGCGAGACGGCGCTTGATATGGATACCATCAACCGCGTTGCTCAAGAGTCGGGCGGACAGGCTTTTGTTGCACTAGATCGTGAAGCACTTTCTGCTGCTTATGAAGAGATTGGCAAGCTTGAGCCTCAACTTTATGAAAGCTCAACCTATCGTCCCAAGCAAAGCATTCACCACTATCTGATTGCGGTCGTCGTTGTGATGTACTTGGTTGCCTTCTCGCTGGCCACACTCAATCGGCGCAGAACCAGCCACCGGCGTTGGGTCTCGGAGGATAAAGGCTCTGAGGATAAAGGTTCTGAGGCTAGCGTAAAGGAAAAAGGCTCGGAGGGTAACCATGCTTGATAGCTTGAACCTACAGCAGGTGATTACTCAGTTTCATTTCATCAGACCGATGTGGTTGCTGGCCTTTATACCTATGGGGCTTTTATTGTGGCTTCGCTGGCGTGAAGACAACCAGCCTTCTTGGAAAGATGTGCTGCCTGAGCACCTGCGTAATGTGCTGACCATAGGAGAAAAAGGTTGGAGCAAGCAACTGCCGCTTAAATTACTGATGGCCATTATTGCCATTGCGATTGTGATCTGCGCCGGGCCAACATGGCAGCGCCAAGCTTCACCCTTCGGCGAGGACAAAGCCTCAATGCTGGTGTTGCTTGATAGCAGCGAGTCGATGCTTGAGAAAGATTTACCCCCTAGCCGGTTAGAGCGGGCAAAACATAAAGTCCGTGACTTGTTAGCACTGCGCCAAGGTGGCAGCACAGGTTTGGTGGTGTATGCAGGCTCTGCCCATGTTGCGATGCCAATGACTCAAGATACTAAGGTGTTTGAGCCGACATTGGCGGCGATTTCCCCTGAAATTATGCCTGTCGAAGGCAAGTTTGCTGAACAGGCTCTGCCGCTCATCGACCAACTGCTGCAAGGGAGACCTGGCTCGACAGTATTGATGGTGTCTGACGGTGTTAACCCGAATACTGTTGAGGTTTTTAAAGCCTATTTTGCCGACAAGCCTTATCAGCTGATGGTACTGGGGGCGGGTAACCGCGATGTTGCCAGCGATGCGCCAGCGGATTTTGATTCACTGAGGCAACTTGCCAGTGACACTGGTGGCCGATTCATTGCTGCTACTGTCGACAGTAGCGACATAGAGCAGATTAACCGCTCCGTTGAGAGAAATATGCAGCTGAATGGTGAGTCAGCAATGCCATGGCAGGATATGGGGTATCAACTGTTGTTGCCGGTTGCCCTGGTCATGCTGCTGTGGTTCCGCAAAGGTTGGCTGGTGCAATGGTGCGTGGTCATGACCTTGAGTGGAAGCCTATTGGTAGCACCTGTTGTCAAAGCTGAAACAATCGTTGCATCGAAAGCTCCAACAACAGAGCCTACCACTGAGGTCACTGCCTGGGATAAAACAGCGCAATGGTGGTGGAATTTGTGGTTAACGCCGGATCAGCAAGGCCAGCGACTATTCAATAAAGGGGAATACCTAGAGGCCGCGAAGCATTTTGTCGACCCGCTAAGAAAAGGAACCGCCTATTACTATGCCAGTGAGTATAAACAGGCCCATCGCGCATTTCTGCAAATGGATAGTGACTTCGGCTTGTATAACGCGGCGAGTGCATTGGCGAGGCAGCGAGAGTACCTCGCGGCGAGAGACTTATTGCAGTCTTTAGCTGACAAGACAACCCTTGATCCTGAACTACGACCTGGTGTTGAACATAACCTCAAGGTTATTGGCGGCATTGTAGAGGAAATCAACCGCACCAGTGAAAGCCAGGCGGGAACAACGGATGGACCGGAAGAGTCTTTCGAGTTGAGTGATGACAAACCTCGCACGGCTGACGGGGCCGATGAAAAAACCGCCGCAGAGCTCATGATAAAAGACACTTTGAATGCCAACGAAATTTTGGGCAGTGACGAACTGGCGGATAAATGGCTGAGGCGGGTAGAAGCCGATCCTAAGTATTTCTTGCGGGCTAAATTTCAAATTCAGCTCAATGACGTAAATAGCAATGAGCCAGCCTCGGAGGTGCAACAATGAGAACGCAATATTTCACCTCCATGACGTTGTGGCTTGGCTTAATGTTGTTGTTAGTCAGCTCGTCTAGTTACGCGGTCACCATTCAGCAGCTCCAGAAAAGCAATGATGTAGAAATCAAGGCATGGTTGAGTGACGGGAAAGACAAATTACCTAGCTTTAGTGTTAATGAGCAGGTCATTTTGTATGTCGAAGTAGCCACGCCTCGTTGGCTTACCGGGGGTACCCGCATTGAGTCGGTTGAAATCTCCAATGTCATCGCTAAACAGCGCAATCAATTAGCCACCAATTATACCGAGCGAAAAGGCGGGCAGACGTGGTCCCGCCAACGGTGGGAAATCACCTTGTACCCTGTTAAATCTGGCTCTTATACCGTGCCTCCGCTTGCGGTGAGTGTGCAGGTCTCTGCGCCAGATGGCAGTAATGTTGTAGGTTCTTTATATACCCAACCATTGGCCTTTAACGTTAGCTTGCCTTCCGGTTTGCTCAGTGAGGGTACGCCTTGGTTTACAGCGACAAATGTCGATGTGAAGCAAGAGTGGTCGCAATCGAGCGATGATTTGAAAGTTGGTGATGCAATCACGCGTAAAGTGACTGTCGAGGCTCAGGATAGCCTTTCTGTACTGTTGCCGAACCTGTTGAAAAGTGAGTCATCGACCTATTTTCAGGCATACCCTCAACCTCACCGATTAGATGACTCGCAGACGCGAGGTGATTATCAATCAAGCCGAGTTGAAGAAACTGTCTATGTGATACAGCAAGGGGGGGACTTCAAGCTACCCGAGCACCAGTTCCAATGGTGGAATGCCAAAACCAACAAGCTTGAAACAGTCACCCTTGAAGGGAAACAATTTCACGCCCGACATATTCCGGCTTCTTTTGTGAAGGCTAACTTACGCACTTTAGTCACTACGCTTGCTGTACTGGTTATAGCGCTGGGTATGTTCTTTGCCGGAAAGCGGTATTATCGATCTCATCCGACGCCACCATGGCTGTTGTTTTGGTTTGAGGTGAGGAAAGGCGATTGGTCAAAGGCCAGGGCACACTTGTATCGACATTTACGTGTCTCAACCGACCATTTAGAGATGGGCAAAGCAGGAAACGAGAAAGCTTGGTTGACCACCAGTCATCAAGTCCAGTCGGGTGAAGGAAAAGCGCGTATTTTTCAGAAGATGTGGCGAATGATCAGTAACAAGCACAAATCATCTAATCGATTCAAGTTACCTAAAGCGCTACCTAAGTTAGATAAGGGTCACAAGCAGCATTAGTTTCCTTTAACTTATTGAAAAATAATGCCTATGATTAAAAGCATAACAATGACAATAATTGGCTGAATAGATGAAAAGCACCGATCTAAACCTTATTCCTATTTTTGTTGCCGTGTATGAAGAGCAAAGCCTGTCCAAAGCGGCTGTTCGGATGGATGTGAGCCAGCCAGCAGTGAGTAAAGGGCTAAAGCGTTTGCGTGATATTTATGATGATCCTTTATTTCACCGCAATGCCAACGGGGTAGAGCCGACCGCTTTTGCCAGTGATATTTATCCGGCCTTGGCTGCCTCGTTGAAGAACTTCAGTTCGACGCTTTCTGCTTCGAGGGAGTTTGATCCAAAAACATCAAAGCGGATCTTTTCGATCGCCTGCGTGTCTGTTGCTAGCTACAGCATTGTGCCTGCTTTGATAGAGCAGGTTCGTTTGGAAGCACCGAATATCGCATTTGAAATCCATCCATTGTTCACCGAGGATATGGAATCTGATCTTCGCTTGCAACGTTATGATTTAGTAATTGACTTGCCACCTCGGGGCCGGAGTTTGCTCAAATCACAAGTGCTTTACTCTGAAGAACTCAGTGTAGTCTGTTGTAAGCACCATCCTCGGTTGATTGATTCAGTGACTATTGAACAGTTTTTGGCCGAAGATCATGTGGTGGTTGCACGTTGGCACGCTCGAGGCAGCTTATTGAATGCAGAGGACATTCCGGAGCTTGATCAGCGAAATATTATCGTGAGGGCACCAGGCGCAGTGGAAATGCTGCCGATCATTGCGGATTCGGACATGATTGGTATTTTGCCAAAATCGACTATTGAATCATTTTCAGATCTTTACGATATTAAGGCTCTGCCATTACCTTTTGGGCAAGATGTTTATGATTTATGCGCCATCTGGCACCCCAGCCGAACGTCTGAAACTAGTCATCGCTGGCTGAGGCAGCTGTTATTTAAAGTGGTAAAAGCTAATTGATACTTTGATTAGTTCCATCCTCTTTCAGTAGGTTGCCATTTTAAAATTTTGGATCTAATCCAATGCGCGCTGGAGCCCTGACATATATTCTGGGTATTGTGAAATTGTATTGTGGCCAGCACTATCTATAACGACTACCTCTTGCAGCTGATTGCCAAATTCAGCGATGAGTTGTTCGGTTCTGGCGCGGGATATTATCTGATCGTCTTCAGCCATGAAGATATGGGTTTTAGCGGTAATATCTTTCACTCTATCCGAAGATCGGTACTTGTCTTTGATCAGCCAGGAAACGGGGAACATCCAGTAAATCTCCTTGGCAACATTTTCAATGCTATCAAAAGGTGTGACTAAAATAAGCTTATCGACTTGCCGATTGGCTGCCACAAAGGTGGCAACCCCTGAGCCAAGGCTCCTTCCCATTAGGGAGACGGATTGATGCTGATTTTGTACCGACTCAAAAATTGCTACAGCATCGTTATACAAAGCGGCTTCAGTTGGCGTGCTAGGATTGTTGCCGTAACCTCGGTAAGGGATCAGGTAAACGGTATAGTGAGGGATCACCGCCTTGAAGAAGGGGATGTTGGCTTCGATGTTTTCTGCATTCCCGCCATAATAAATTAACGCCTTCGGCTGCCCTTCATTGATTGCCCAGCCGTATAGTTTTGCTCCATCGACAATAAAGTGGGTGTTCATCTCGCCGTAAACATTACTGGCAGGTTGGGGGAAGTAGAGAAACTGACGCTGCAGGGAACAAAATGTAAGGAAGAACAGGGCGTAGCCTACCACTATGATAATTAAGATACTTTTCATTCATACGTCCTGTCTTGCCTGCGTTTCTCCCAATAATAGACGAACGCATAAATCACGAAATTGATCATCAAAGCCGTAATACCCAAAACAATTTGGACATCAAAGCTGAATCCAGCCGGATAAATCACTGGAATGAGGTAGTGCTCGACAAATCCCCCTGGATATCCCTCGCCACCAGCTGCTAGGCGCAATTGGTTTTCCAATGGCGTCAAAGGACAAATCCAGCCTTTGAAACTGAGAACTGAAACCCAGAGTACTGCCGGAATATGGACTAACACCATGATGTTTCGCCATATTACCAGCAAGCCTCCGAGCAATGCGAAGATGATAAACAATAGGTGAAAAATGACGACCAGATCTGCCAAGATTCGATACATCATAAGCGGTCACCACTTCCATTGGCTTAAGGTAACTTATTAAAGCAATAGCTGTTATCCACATTCAGGTCAAAGCTTAAAAGTTATACCGACCTATAACATCTGGGCGCTCTACTGTTATCAACAATATCTGGGGACAGTTTCATCAGAGTAATACAGAGTTTGAGTAAAGGCGCTTGATTAAAGGTGTTTCACAGCAGTCGATTATGAGGTGAAAAACATTTAACATATATTACTTTGTAACTATCTGAAGTAGAAATATATGTCATTGCCACCTTGCCCCAACTGCCAGTCTGAATATGTTTACCAAGATCAATCTCACTTAGTTTGCCCTGAATGTGCATACGAATGGAATCCTTCTGAGCTTGCTGAAGAAGATACATTGTCAATCAAAGATGCCAACGGCACCCTTCTAGCGGAAGGTGACAAGGTCACAGTAGCGAAAGATCTCAAAGTGAAAGGCAGTTCACTGGTGATTAAAATTGGTACGAAAGCGGTTATTCGTCGCATTGTAGACGGTAAAGATCACCAATTGGATTGCAAAGTTGATGGTGCGGGTGAAATGATGATTACAGCGAAGTTTGTCAAGAAAGCTTGAGAAACTAGGCTGTATTGAAAATGGCTGTATATTGAGTATTGGTTGAGAATGCTTTATAGCACTCTACATCTTTATTCATCGATTAATTGCGGTATTGGCTACATTTGTAGCCAATGTTGATACTCCTTCAATAATTACTAATCACTAATTGATTGCTCGTTTTTTTTGTTTTTATAAAGGTGGCGAAAAGGAGAATATATGGAAATATCTCTAAGAAAAGCTTTGGAATCTGATATCAATTTCTTAGTTGAACTACGTGATATCACAATGCGGCCCCATCTAGAAAAGGTCGGTATGCCTGTAACACGCGATGAGTATATAAAGCGTATCAGTTATGAGTTTGATGCTGCTCAAATCATTGAACTTGATGGCCTACCGGTAGGGCTGTTTAAGGTGGTGTATTATGAAGATATAAATCAATGGTACATCATTCAGATCCAAATCCACCCTGGTTATCAGAACCTTAACATTGGCAGTAATTTGATTCGTTCTATCACCGAGAATGCCCTACAAATGGGTGCTAGTGTTGGTTTGAGTGTGATAAAAACTAATCCGGCATGTAAGCTCTACTTACGCTTGGGCTTTGAGCAAGTCAGTGAATCAGAGCATGAGTTTAACTTGGTATTTAATCTGAAAGGCTAAGGGGGAACTATGCGTAAAATATCAGATGATATCTGGATTTTAGACGGTGAAGCAGTTCCTTTTTTATCATTACCTTTTACAACACGGATGACGGTTGTCCGTTTACCTGAAGATCAATTATGGGTACATAGCCCAATCAAACTAACGAGTGAAATCAAGAGTCAATTAGCTGACCTCGGAGAGGTTAAGTACCTTATTGCTCCGAACCATTTACACCATTTGTTTATTGCAGACTGGCAATCTTGCTATCCAGATGCAATGACCATTGGTACTCGTGAAGTGATAAAAAAACGTGCTGATATCATCTTTAGCTCATCATTAAATGATGATCAAAAATGGCCTTGGGCAGATGAGATTGATCAAGTCATGTTTACGGGTTCTCCTTTAATGGAAGAGTGTGTGTTTTTCCATATAAAGTCAGGCACCTTGATAGTCACGGATCTTATCGAAAATTTCCCATCATCAAATTTTAATCATTGGCAGCGTTTGATTGCCAAAGGTGTCGGTATCTTAGCCCCTAATGGGAAGATGCCACTTGATTGGCGTTTGAGCTTCACATTTGGAAAGTCTCAGGCTAGGGAGCATTTAAACCAAATCATAACCTGGCACCCGAAGGTGATTGTTATGTCTCATGGTGAGATAGTGGAGAGCGGAGCTAAGCAATTTATAGAAACGTCATTTAGGTGGCTATTATTTCCATAAGCGCTAAGCTTGGCCTCTATAAATAGGTTTTACTCCTTTCCTTTCATAAATTCTTCTTTGGAGTCGAGCTAACTTGGGAGTTGGGTCATGGCTTTGGAATAAAGCGGGTTCTGGTAATGAGATGTAAGCCAACGCTCTAGATTAGGTTAGGAAGCGGTTAAGTACCATTTTCTTTCAACACGTGAGAACTGACGGATAAAGGGCAATATTGCGTAGTCGGCTAAGCTTGGGTATTCACCCATCAAGTATTTGTGTTTAGTTAATTCCCCCTCAAGATCGCTAATAAATCGCTCACATTCCTCACGGTAGGCTTGCCCAAAGCATAATGTCCAAACTCTCGTCGATAACTGTGGAATCCGTAAATATCAATACAGGCACAGTCCCTTTCGGTGAGGCTTGAAGCATCTCGCTGGGTAGGTGGCTGGTAACCACATCACGCAGCCAAACGGGCTGTTGTGCCATCAATATGGCCAGCCTAGCCCGTACACAGTAGGGGCATCTTCGCAGGGAGTAAATTATGGGCAGTGACATGCATCAAACCTTGCTAATCTAGGAATATCTATATGATTTTAGTTTAAATTCTTGCATGGCATTGATGATGTATAGCGTTGCTAGCTGAATTAAGGCTAAACTGAAGCTAACGTTATTAGTTGAATGTCATTATTCATGGAAAAGGAGTTTCCATATGGCTTTAGAAGTATGGATATACTACGTGCTTGCTGTTTTGGTACTCACCGCATCACCGGGTCCAAGCTCGTTGCTCTGCATGACAAAGGGAGTCTCAGCAGGCTGGAAAGTGGGGGCATATACTGCTTTAGGCAGTTTGACGGCTATCACTTCTATCCTGACGTTATCGTTTACAGGCTTGGGCGTCATTATTGCTTCGTCTGAATTGTTTTTTAATTTGGTTAAGTGGGTAGGGGCGGGTTATTTGATCTATCTGGGTGTCAAATCTTTCACATCCAACAATACTCAGTTTGACAAGCCATCGCCGATAATCGCTGAACCCTCGTATTTTGCCAGCCACTTCATTAGCGGCTTTATTGTTGGCGCCAGCAACCCGAAAGCTATCCTCTTTTTTACCGCGTTATTTCCCCAGTTTATTAATCCCTCAAATGGGCTGTTCTTCCAATATGTTGTGTTTGCTGTCACATTTGTAGTGTTAGAGCTTTCTTGGTTACTTTTCTATGCCTATTTGGGCTCCAAGTCTTCGAACTGGGTATTTGCTTCTGGCAGAGCGAAGATGTTCAATAGACTCACAGGCGGTGTATTTATTGGGGCTGGCGCATTACTCTCGACAGTTAATCGGAGTTAAGCTGGCGATGATATTGGACGCCTTACGTACATAAGCTGCTCAAGCATCTTAAAACACAGTCTTTTGATGCCGCTCCGACTGTTTTTGGTGTCAACAAGGAAGGTTATGAGATGCTCTCATACCTTGAAGGCGAGGTGTATAACTATCCCTTGGTTGGGGCTGTTGCCACTATGGAAGCTCACGATGTATCAGGCGCTGCCTGTCTGAGATAAGCATCTATGTAGAAAAGGTTAGAAAGCTTGATAAATTGGATAGGCATAAAAGTAAGATTGGTGCGGAGGGAGGGACTTGAACCCTCACGTCCTTGCGGACACTAGCACCTGAAGCTAGCGCGTCTACCAATTCCGCCACCACCGCATGTCATCTTACTCGTCAGTAACAATCCTTTGCGCCTGAACGCTTGGAGCGAACAACGGGAATCGAACCCGTGTCATTAGCTTGGGAAGCTAAGGTAATACCATTATACGATGCTCGCGTATAAGTTACTGATTACAAAGAAACGATAAGCCTGTATCGCTTCACTCGCAATCCAAAATGATGAAATTTGCTACATCAATCACGCTTTGATGGGGGGGATTAAAATGATTGAACATTTAGTAAACAATTTTTATGTTGTCAGATGATGTACCGCTACTCGTTAACCCTTTCGATGTACGCGAAGATGTGGTTGATATCGCCTTTTGAGTTCATCAAAGATGTTATCGGGTTTAACTACCATCGGGGATATAGTGATCAACCTGAGCTAAGTTTACTTGGATAGCACATTTCATATTGATGCGGAGGGTGAGTATGGTGCGCCGTTATAATACATCGTTAGCGATAGCGTTGTTTGCCTTTTCAAGTGGAGTTTTATTGATTGGTTGTAATGATTCTGCTGAGCCTATGGTTGGGGCTGATGAAGACGAGCACGGGTGCAAGAACTCAGCTGGGTATAGCTGGTGTGCGAAAACTGATCGGTGTGAACGCCCATGGGAATTAGCCGAGCAACAAGGGTTTGAGAACACAGAAGAGGCCTTTGCAGACTATTGCTCTAATGAAAAAGAGAATGAATGATAGTTTCGCTATTACCTAAGCGACTTAGTGCTTCTTGTAAAATAATGTTTGTAATTTACGCCCTGCCTGTGCAGGGCGTTTTTGTATGTGGACAGAGCAATAAATCTGGAACAAAAGCGGGCTAACTGAAACAACAATTAGGTCTCACCTTTGATTTTGGTCTAATTGTTTATCTAGTTGTGCAAAAAAATGAACATTACCTTTTAGGTATAGCTGTGTTGTAAATTCATTTGCTGTATTTGCATAGGGATAGTTTGATATTACTCGGTATTTCTGAAAAGGATAATTACATTTAGTAATATTTTGTGATTTTATTGATTGGATTGTTAATTGTTCTCGATTTTTACGTGCATGACACAGGGAGATAAAAATGAGTCATTCAGAGTCAGATCTGAAAAACCTTAATCGCCGACAGTTTTTGAAAACGACTACAGGGCTAGCTGTTGCAGGGGTGGGCAGTACGGTATTTAGTAGCCAAGCTTTAGCCTCAGAGGAGCCAGTTGATTGGCAGTCTCTAAATCTAGCAAGTGGTGAAGATGAATTTTGGCGTGAAGTTAGGCAACAGTTCATTCTTGATAAACATTCAACATACATGAATATCGGGACGACCGGCTCAATGCCCAAGCCTGTGCTGCAAGCCTTTCATGAGAACAATAAAACTGTCGCGAAGTATCCATGGGATATGGATGGGAAGTTCGGTGGTTGGCCATATGTTTCAGAGATGGTTGAATCCGTTGCTGCCGGCTTTGGCGCAGAGCCGCACGAGATCATTCTGAGCCGTAACACCACAGATGGGATGTGCACTATTATCAATGGCCTTCACTTTGAGCCAGGCGATGTCATTTTAACCACACACCATGAGCATGTTGCCGCATCGTCACCTCTGAATGTTGTTAAGCAGCGTTTTGGGGTTGAGGTCGTTGAAGTAGAGCTGCCAATTTATACCGGTACAGAAAGAGTCAGCGAACAAGACTATGTGAAAGCGTTTAGAAAAGCGCTGAATGCGTACAGTAATGTTAAATTGATTGTCTTCTCGCACATTACCTACAAAACGGGGACACGTCTGCCAGCGAAGAAAATTTGTAAACTCGCGAAAAAGTATGCGGTGCCAACACTTGTGGATGGCGCGCATACCATCGGCATGATGGACTTGGATTTCCACGATATCGATTGTGACTTCTATGCAGGGTCGGGTCATAAATGGCAGTGCGGTCCGGGAGCGACAGGGATCTTGTATGTACGCGACAATGCTTCCCGCTTAGATGAGTATTGGCCAGAGTGTGAGAACCCGCTTTGGTACATTAACTCCTCGCTATCACATGCTGACTATCTGGGTACCCAATTGCAAATGCAGTATATAGGTAATGATCATTATCCGGCTAAACAGGCATTGGCTGACAGCTGCAAGATGTGGGATGAAATCGGTCGTGACCGCATTGAAGCAAGAGTGCTGTCACTGAGCAAGATTTGTAAAAACTTGCTTACCAAAGCGCTACCTCAGGCTCTTGTGTTCTCTCCTGACGTAAAAGGGTTAGACAGCGGATTAACGACATTCAACCCGTTTCCATTCAACGCTGGTGATGGTGAATTACTCACTGAATATAGAGACCGACTAAGAGAAGAGTACGGCTACATCATACGAACGACGGACTTTAAGTTATATAAGGATGATGTTGAATCAACCTATGCACTACGTATTTCAACCCATATTTTTCACAATGAAAAAGATGTAAAAGGATTAGTAAAGGCGATTGAGGACCTTTATACACGTATGGCTTGAGCAAATTAACGCCCGGCCTTAGCTGGGCGTTTTTCGCATTTCATGGATGAGAGGCTAATTGGATGAAGAAAGCAAAACGGGTAATAAATGCACTGCTTGCGACTGCATTACTGGGAACAGGGCTAGTGACCAGTACAGCCGTAACTGCTGATGATCTCGCCGAGATCAAAGCGCGAGGTGTTTTGCGTCATATCGGTGTACCTTACGCAAATTTTGTCTCTTATATCAAGACGGATGATTTCGAATCACTTAGCGGATTGGATGTTGAACTAGTTAAAGGGTTTGCCTCATCAATAGGGGTTCAGTATGAGTATGTGCCTGCCCAGTGGAACAATGTTGTTGGTAAATTGACAGGTCAAGATGCCTTATATGTGAATAATGAATTTATATGGGGGAAACAGGCTCCAATTGAGGGAGATATTATTGCTAATGGGGCGACAGTACTCGATTGGCGGGAAGAGCTGGTGGATTTTTCTACAGACTATTTTCCATCTGCCGTTTGGTTGGTTGCTCGAGCAGACTCTCCTCTAACGCCAATTAAACCAACAGGGGATGTAGATAAAGATATTACTATCGTAAAAAGCTTATTAAAGGATAAAGATGTTCTGGCGATGGAGCATTCCTGCCTCGATCCTAATTTGTATAACCTGTATGACACAGGGGCGAATATCATCCTGCCTGAGCCCGGACGCAAACTGAACGAAATGGTTCCCGCCATTTTAAATAATGATGCTGAAACAACCTTATTGGATGTGGCAGATACACTCATTGCGTTAGAAAAGTGGCCAGGAGAGATCAAAGTTATTGGACCGGTCTCACAAGATCAACGTATGGCTGCTGCATTTAGGAAAACGAGTCCCGATTTACGTCATGCATTTAATCAATACTTAACTAAGATTAGAAATGATGGGACATATCAGAAGCTTATAGAAAAGCATTATCCGTCAGTGTTTTATTTTTATGGCGACTACTTTACTAAGAGCAATGAAACTGATTTATGAAGAAATGGATTGAAAAACTGTCAAGCAGTAACCTTATCATTCTCGCCGCAGTACTGCTGGCGGCATATTTGATATTGATTTTGGCAGTGACCAACCTCGGCCAAACAAGGTTGAAAGAGTCCCAACACCGTGAGTTAACACTCAAGGTACAAAGCTATGCCAGTATGCTCGAGTACTTCTTTAGTGTGTCGAGTGAAGAAGTTTCTGATTTAACTACCAGCCGTGCAATGACAACCTTCTTTGCTAATTTAGCGTCTGGTATGTCGATGGAGTATGGGCTTGGGGCCAGTTTAGTTAGGCTTGATAATGAGCTTAATCAACTGGTTAAAACCAAGCTAATTAATAAAATACCTGTATACAAACGTTTTATACTGGCAAGTTATGATGGAACCGTAATTGTCGATACCGCTGAAAAAATCAGTCTACAGGTTGATGTGAAGCGATTCGAGAATATACCTGAAGAGACCCATGTGTTGCATACTCGACACGACTTAGAGCAACCACATAGTGAAATATTCAAAACGGTGTATTACTCTGGGCGTCCTGTTGCTTATCTCATCGCCGATATCAACACAACGGTTATTATTGAACAGCTAACGGCCCAAGAGTACGAAGGCAGTAGAAGTAAAATGCTGCTCTCAACGGGTGCTGATGATATTTTGGTATGGAACTCAATAAAAGAAGATCTAATCGAAAACTCTAATATTATTTTCTATGAGCTACCGATTGAAAACACACCTTATCAGCTGAAAGGTTGGTTTTCACCCATTAATGAAAAGGATATTTTTACATCAGGTTGGTTTGTATTTGGTATTTCTTTTTTGGCCATGCCTGTAATAATCGGTTTGTTTTATACCTTCAATATTAATAATGCCAACATCATATTAAAAACGAAATTTGAAGAATCCCATAAACAGCAAAGAGTACTTGCTGTTCAAAATGAAAGGCTGGTTGAAGAGATTGATCGTCGAAAACTCTCGGAGCGAAAATTAGCTTATCAAGCTTCGCATGATGCTCTAACGGGTTTGCCTAACCGCAAATTTGGCAATGAACAATTGGAACTGGTTTTAGCCAATGCGATTGCAACCAATACCAAGGTGCTTGTGATGTTTATTGATTTGGATAATTTTAAGCAGATCAATGACACGCTTGGCCACTTGGCTGGCGATTATATACTTACGGAAAGCAGCCAGCGCCTGCTGTCCGTTCTCGGAGGGAATAGTGTATTAGCTCGCTTAGGTGGTGATGAGTTTTTGCTTATTATTCCTAATCTCAGTGATGAAACATTTGCTCAATCATTATCATCGTCAATCCTATCGCTGTTTGAGCGTCCTTTTATTTGGAACAATCAGGAGTTTTTCATTACCACCAGTATTGGTATGTCTGTTTATCCTCAGGATGGTGACAATACCCATCAGCTTTTGGCTGCAGCAGATACGGCGATGTACCGGGTTAAGCAAGATGGGCGCAATGCGTATTTGTTCTATGACGACAGTATGTTGACGGACACCCAGCGTGCTTTGGATTTGGACGGGCGACTGCGCCAGGCTATCAGTAACAATATTATTGAAATACATTATCAGCCTATTTTTGATTTGGAAACGAATCAGATTGTGGCGGCCGAAGCTTTAATGCGTTGGAATGATGATAAGTTAGGTTTTATCTCGCCCGAGGAATTTATTCCACTAGCCGAAAAGAACGGTTTGATCCACAAGTTAGGTGAGATCGCGATTACACAAGCATGTCACCAAGCCGCTAGGTGGCAGTCAATAATGCCTATTAAAATTTCTATCAACTTTTCAAGTGTGCAGTTTAGGTATTGCGAAAAGCTATTAGCTCAAATTCAGCAGGGTCTTGAGTCGTCAGGTTTGCCTGCCAATAGGCTGGATATTGAAGTGACAGAAAGTCTGCTGTTTAACCATACCCAAGATGTTATTACCTTACTTAATAACTTACGTAAGCAAGGGGTAGAGTTGACGATTGATGATTTTGGTACGGGTTACTCAGCATTGAGCTATCTGCAGAAATTTCCTTTCGATAAGTTGAAAATTGACCGTTCTTTTTTGATCGATATTGATCAAAATGAGCCCAACCGAGAGCTGGTTGGTGCCATTATTGCGATGGCCAAAGCCCTGAATATTCACGTTGTAGCCGAAGGGGTAGAGACCCGCTGGCATACAGACTTCCTTCTAGAAAAAGAGTGTGATTACGGGCAGGGGTACTACTTCAGTAAGCCACTACCTGCAGATTTGTTTGAGCAGCTGCTGTCGAAGGCTAGGGTGCCGCAATCCGTTGCTTGAGAGCTGAAGCAACAATAGTAACAAAATCAACGCAAAGCGAACGGCTTTTCACGGTGCGTTGATTTTTACTCGCGAAGATTAGTCAGCGATTACAGTGCTTCTAGCGGGAAGTGCTCAGCGGGATCAACAATCTCATTTTGAGCGGCAATGGTTTGTAGCTCCCACTCGCCACGCTGTGAGGTTTCTTTTAGTACGGCGTAACACGCATCATTACAATGGCTGAAAGCCTCCTCGGCCTTGCCTGTGGCTAGGTATTGGCCAGTGAATAGTGCTGAAATGAGATCGCCAACACCAACAGGCTGCTTGTCGAATTCAAGGTGAGGACGTTGAGCGAGCCAGCAGCCTTCCTGAGTTGCCAGCATCATAGAGAACATCTCGCTTGATACACTGTGCAGGTGCTTAACTAGGACCATTTTAGGGCCTTTTCCCAATGCAAGTTGACAGGCTTTTACTGCATCTTCTAGCGAGTTGATTTCTATACCAGCAAACTGGCTGAGCTCAAACTGGTTCGGCACAATAATATCTGCCATCGGCATCAGAGTATTAATAAGGTGCTCAGCAATGCCAGGAGCGACGATACAGCCTTTGTCTGGTGCACCCATTACTGGATCACAAACATAGAGAGCTTGCGGATTGGCCGCTTTGACTCTCTGAACGGTTTCTTGAATGGCGAGGCACTGCTCTGCACTACCTTGGTAGCCGCTAAGCACTGCTTCACAGTTCTCAAGCTGCCCAATCGCTGCCATGCCGGATACGAGACTGGTGATATCTTCCGCAGCAAATGCACGTCCTGTCCACCCTTCTTTATATTGGGTATGGTTTGAAAACTGAACAGTATGAATTGGCCAAACTTCAAAGCCCATGCGCTGAAGTGGAAAAACGGCTGAGCTATTACCTGCGTGCCCATAAACGACATGTGACTGAACAGAAAGAATACCTTTCATTATTTTTATCCTGTTGGGGTATGTGTACGACACCGATAATAATGTGACAGGACGTTTATCACAATTGTTAATAATGCAGTGCTGCAATCAAGGGTAAAGATTTGTTGAGTTTAAACTTGTCAGCCAAGTTAGGTCATGTCAGATTGGTTTATATCTGTACAGTTAGGTGCGGGTGAGCTCTAGAGGGTAGGAGGATACATGGATGTTTTGGAAATAGTGACAACCACTGATGATGAGCAAGGGTTGATTGAGTTATTAATTGAATGTGTTAACGATGGCGCATCCATCGGATTTTTACCACCATTAAAGAAAGTAGAAGCCATTTCATATTGGCACAGTATTGAGGCTGAACTTGCGAGAGGTGAGCGGCGCCTATTTATAGCTCTAGACGGTGATAAAGTAGTGGGTGTCGTTCAATTAGCACTGTGTCAAAAAGCGAATGGAATCCACCGGGCAGAAATTGAAAAGCTAATGGTGTTGCCTCAGCAAAGAGGTAAAGGGTGTGGTAGGGCTTTAATGGCTGCAGCGGAAAAGGCCGCAGTGAAATTAGGTAGAAGCCTGTTGGTGTTGGATACCCGAAAAGGTGATGTGGCTTCTAAACTTTATTCTGCTATGGGGTTTCAGTTTGCGGGTGAAATTCCTGCATTTGCGATCAGTGCGAATGGTGAACTAGACGCAACATTACTGTTTTATAAACAACTGCATTAATACGATAGTCGCGCAGGTTTATGGGTAAGTGGTTCGGCTTCAGTATATAAAATCTATTTATTTTAAATGACTAGTTTTCGCTAGTCATTTTTTTCGTTTTTCGATTTTCAAAAGAAAGCTTTTAAATTTGATATCTAGAACCAACTAGCACAATAAATGAACAGAGATGCGATTTAACTGCAATATTCATCATACAAAATCATCTATGCAATCGGTTTTGACTTTTACTTATGAGTTTATTATTTCCTTTTTAATCAGTATTTTACTGATAATTTTTATATCAACATCACATATGTGCAAAAAAGTGCATTTGGTATAGGTGATTTGTTGAATAAGTTGCTTTTGATCGTGAAATTATCATTTGTAAATTGCTAGTTTATGCAGTGCATAATATTGAAGGAGTATAATATGCAAGACGCAAATTCTAGGTTCCCTTTTATTGCTAGAGTTCTTATCTTAAGGCAGTTTCTTTGGGGTGCAGCATTCTACGGCACCTATGTTCTACTCACGAAGTTTTTTCTTGATGAGCTAAATTACAGCGAAGCCGAAACTATCATGATGATGGGGGCCTTCGGTGCGGTTGGTCCGGTATTCTCGGCTGTCGGTGGTTTTGTCGCTGACCGTTATATTGGCTCATTCCGTGCGGTATATATTGGCTACACCACATACACCATAGGCTTCTTTACCTTGGGTATAGGTGCAAGTTCGCTGAATGTGCCATTGAGTATTTTTGCGATTGCTTTAATCGGCTATGCAAGGGGGCTTTCTGCTACTAGCCCGACGGTACTCTTGGGTAATTCTTATGCTTCAGACAACCGAGATTCGTTCCAGCAAGGTTTGACGGTTAACTATTCGATAAACAATTTAGGCTCTTTTGCTTCAAAATACCTTTTCCCTTTTATGGTGGCGTTCTTAGCGTACCAAGGTAACTTCTATATTGCGTCGGGGCTGATGTCTATTACCTTGGTTCTATTTGTGCTTTTCCGTGATCGCTTCGTCGCCGTGGGTAATGAGATTGACCGTCGACCAGTATCAATGAAAGTGTGGGGTGCCTTTGTACTAGGATCTGCTTTAATGCTTGGTCTGGTGTTCTGGGTCTTCTCGAATCTTGATGAAGGTAAATACCTGCTTTACGCATTGGGTGCGGGTGCGATTGGTTATTTCATTTTTGAAATCACTCGTGCAACCACAGCTTTCAAATACAAAATGTGTGGGGTGTTAATCCTTATTTTCATCATGATCGTGTTCTACTTCTACTACGGTCAGATGCTGACATCAATGAACATCTACGCGATAAACCTGATGGGTGACCACCTATTTGGCTTGATCCCAATCCGCCCTGAGTCTAATGCTGCATTTAACCCGTTATGGTGTTTCGTATTGGGCGGCCCGGTGATCTTCGTTTATGGTTGGCTTGAGAGAAAAGGTATTTCTCCATCGATTCCAACTAAGTTTGCCGCCGCATTTATCTTCAGTGCGATTGCGTTCTCACTGCTTGGCCTATCAACCAACTTTGTCGGTGAAAACGGTAAGATATCTGCGGATTGGATCTTATGGGTGCACTTCTTCCAGTCTTTGGCTGAGTTGATTGTTGGTGCTTTGGGTGCTGGCTTTATCTTTGAGATGGTGCCTCGCTACTTGTCGGCTTTTTCAATCGGCCTTCGTTCTGTCGCATTGTCACTAAGTGGCATTTTAGCGGCGGTTATCTCCACCAAGATTGCGCTGCCGAAAGATGTTGAGCTAACCCAAGAGCTGATCGAAAGCGTTTATGCGAGTTACTTCTTTAACCTTGCAATACTGGCCGTTGTGATGGCCTTTGTGACTCTGGCACTCTCTAAAGTGATCACCAAGCTTATCCGCAAAGGAGAAGAGCTAGAGAAGGAAGAAGAGGCGAAGTCACTGACCCCTCAGCATTGATTCTGATTTATCAGAGATTGATTTTGTAGAGTTTTATCTCTCATATAAAAACTTTCTGAAAGCCAAACGCCAGCTATTTGCTGGCGTTTTTTATTTTGGGTGGGAAAGTGCTGCTACTTATTGAGCGCTTGAATAGCATTTTTACTTGTACGATCAGGCTAATTGGTGTGATATTAATCGTATGAAAACACACAAGATAGTGGAGGGTATGTGAAAAATTACCTGCTTGCTGCAGTCATTGGTGCAGTGATGTTGACTGGGTGTGGAGAGGAGCTGCAAATAACAGCTCAACCGATGAAGAATGTTGAGGACGTCCGTTATCAAGATGGTAATTTGGATGTCTACTGTTTAACCGGTATCTGCCAGTTCGAGTTATCGTCTAATAAAGACGTCGATTTAACCGTCACTATGCATTACAGCGAATCCCGCTCTTTCGACAAAATAGAGGGAGTCAGTGTCACTGGCCGAGGTGGCTCCACAATTGAAATGCAAGGTGGCAAAAGCTTCCAGTTATCATTGGAAGCCAATAATCCACCCAGCACGATTCAAGTTGTCGATTACTACCGAAATTAATGGGCTATTGCTGATTTAACTTACGTTTGTGTCTGTTGGAAGCATTCGGTGCCGGTTTTACTGGTACCGGCTTTTTGCCTGCAACTAAATGCCGGATAGCAAGAATAGGGTGGTGATAGAGCATTTTCGGGCCACTATAGCGCATGATGATGCGTGAGCGCTCTTTATAGTCCGCTTTGTAGCAATGGATTGGGCATAATTTACAAGTGGGTTTTTCCTCGCCATATGGGCAGCGGTCGAGCTTTGTTAGTGCGTAGTTTAAAAAGTCGACGCACTCTTTACATAGCATCTTTGACCCATGATGATCCTTGCAGTAAATCTTCACCATCGCCTCAATGGTTTTATACTCTGTTTTTAGGCTCCCGATTAAGACTGAAGCGTCTATTTCGTGGTCACTCATGGTCATTTCTCTTGCTAAGAATCAATGCTGAACAACTAAAGTTATATTTCAAATGTAACTTATTGGGAAGGTGAAAAATATGACACAAATCGTCATTTTCCTTATAAATGCCCCGATTCATGTTAAGAGAACGAAAAAATTACAAATTTCTGCCAAGAATAGGCCTTGGGTGGGTTGATTTCGGCGAGTATGAGCAGTAGTATCCGCACCTCTTTTTTTGTGGTGGTGTATATGAGCAGATTTGAGTGCCTGGAAAGAATCGTCGAAGAATATCGTAAGAAAGTTCGCGACGCTGAGTTTAATAAACAGAATGACAGTGAAGTCGCTAAAGTGTTGGTTCTGCTTGTTGGAAACTCTATGTTCAACTTGGCAGATGAATTTGCAGATTGGGTAAATCGTGGTGGTGATCGTAGCTACGGCGGTAAGTTCTTCGTTTCAAAGCAGCTGATGACATTGCTTGAGCCGGTAACTTTCCGTGGTGTAACTGTTCGCCGTGACTCGATTAAGCTATTCCGAATTTCTTAATTCGGCAAAGCATTTATCGTTTATTCAATGACTCTCATAAAAGAAAATTGAAGAACAGATTTTTAGCGAGATTTGCCTTTGAAGTCTCGTTAGCAAGAAAGGATGCTTCGGCATCTTTTTTTGTGTCTGGTGGTTATGTGTTTTTTGTTCTATGTGCGTATTTTACACGCGCGGCCCAGAGGCGATATAGAAGGCAAGTAATAGCTTCACACCAAGTAGATAGAGAAAGGCTTCCATAGCGCCGTATAGGGGCTTTTAGAGCATCAATATTCGCCTTAGCCTGATTAGCCATCTCAAGCTAAGTTTGATATAAAGCCCACAGTCAGTCTAAAAAAGAGAAAATGATCAATGGATGCAGAGTTTTGGCATAGCCGCTGGGCGGAAAACCGAATTGGTTTCCACCTTGATGACACCAACCCAATGCTTGAAAAATTCTGGCAGGAAGTACAGCCTACGAGAGAGGATTCTGTACTGGTTCCTATGTGTGGTAAGTCAGTTGATTTAACCTGGCTTGCGACCAAACATAACAAAGTCGTAGGCATTGAACTTAGTGAGATTGCTGTTCGCGCTTTCTTTGCAGAACACTTTTATACCCCGATGGTTATTCCTATGGGGAACGGCCAATCAATCTATGAGTTTGATGAAATTACCATTCACTGTGGTGACTATTTCACAGCCAAGGTTGACCCGGTCGATATCGTCTATGATCGTGCAGCGTTGATCGCTATGCCGCAGGAAATGCGCCAGAGTTATGTGCAGAAGCTACTTTCAATGGTGAAGCCGGGCGGACGTATTTTGCTGATCACTTTGGATTACCCGCAGCACGAAATGGATGGCCCTCCATTCTCAGTGGTAAAAGATGAAATCGAAGCGCTATTTGCTGGCTGTGAAATCCGACATTTGGCCCGTGACGATGCTGATGAGACACACCCTCGTCGTAAGCGTGGCTTGACGCGTTTTGCAGAAGAAGCGTGGTTGATTACGGTTTCCTGATACCAAGATAGAAGGGTATAAGTTACTGATAACAAAAAAGGAGCCGATGGCTCCTTTTTTAGAAAATGATTAACTTGCTACGATTACTGGTTGAGTAGGCGTAATTAGTACACAACCTTGATATCAGCGGCCGTCGCGATAGCATCTTCAACAGCACTTTCAGTACTGTCACGGCGCGTTAGCGCAACACCAAGTCGCCGGCGACCGTTAATTTCTGGTTTGCCGAACAGGCGGATTTGAGTATTCGGGCGAGCCACTGCTACGGCAATGTTATCGAAGCGAATATCCTCTGAACTACCTTCACCCAATACCACAGCAGAGGCTGATGGACCGTATTGGTGGATAGTGTGAATCGGTAGGCCAAGGAACGCACGAACGTGCAGGGCAAATTCTGAAAGCTCTTGCGAGATCAGTGTCACCATGCCGGTATCATGCGGGCGAGGGGACACTTCATTGAAGATGACCTGGTCGCCTTTGACGAAAAGCTCAACACCGAAGATACCGTAGCCACCCAGTGCATTTACTACTTTCCCTGCAGCGTGCTCTGCCGCTTTGATTGCCGCTTCTGACATCACTTGTGGCTGCCAAGATTCACGGTAGTCACCATCTTGCTGGCGGTGACCGATTGGCGCACAGAAATGGGTGCCGTCTACTGCACGAACGGTTAGGAGAGTAATTTCGTAGTCAAAATCGATGAAGCCTTCAACAATCACACGACCCGCACCAGTACGGCCGCCTTCTTGGGCGTAGTTCCATGCCTTCTCAATATCCTCTTGTGACTTGATGACACTCTGGCCTTTGCCTGATGAACTCATGACAGGTTTCACGACACAAGGAATGCCAACGTGCTCTACGGCGGCCTTGAAGTCGTTGTAGTTGTCAGCAAAACGGTAAGGAGAGGTAGTCAGTTCAAGCTCTTCTGCTGCTAGGCGACGGATACCTTCACGGTTCATGGTCAATTTGGTGGCATTGGCTGTTGGTACAACATTCAACCCTTCAGTCTCAAGTGCAACTAGTGTGTCGGTTGCAATGGCCTCAATTTCAGGGACAACGTAATCAGGCTTTTCATCGGCAATCAGTTGCTTTAGTGCTTCACCGTCAAGCATGTCGATAACATGGCTGCGGTGGGCAACGTGCATCGCCGGCGCATCGGCATAACGGTCAACGGCAATGACTTCAAGGCCAAGGCGTTGGCATTCAATAGCTACTTCTTTACCAAGCTCGCCAGAGCCAAGAAGAAGTACACGCGTTGCGTTCAGGCGGGTTGCAGATCCTAACATGGGAATTCCTTACTGGAGGTGACGTGAAACTTGTGCGGATCATACAGCAATTTCACCCTCGCGCAAACGTTTGCTTTGGTTTGATCATGACAATTTTGCGAATGGCGAATGATAAAAAAACGTAAGTTAAGAAATGGTTAGAGCGGCGACAGGCTGGTGATATTTTCGTCTATGCTAGGGGTTTTCCAACGACAACAGAATTACAGCAATATTCTGTCATGATTGTCAAAGTTATGTCATTAGTCAGTTGTCAGGGTCGAAATGGTTTGGCTTTGCGGTTAGATTAGCCGCAGTTTTGATTAGCAACGACAATGATTACATCATGAAAAAATATCTGCTAGCACTGGGACTGATGATGGCAGTTCCGTTTTCAGCTCATGCATCGCAAGCTGTTGGTATCTTCTTTGGTAGCCCGATGTCGGGTATTCAGTACAAGCACAATGATCTGCGTTTCTCATTGGGTATCGACGACTTTGGCTTGGCTTTCGACAAAACCTTCAACCTAGGCTCTCTAACTCAAGATCCAGGTATGAACAACCTTTACACTTTTGTGGGTGCTCAATACGTTGACAACAAATACAACAAACTTGGTGTTCGTGGTGGTATTGGCTTCCAGGTGCCGGTAAACAGCTTCGAGTTCTACGGTGAAGTTGGTCCGACTCTGTATGTAGTCGAAGATGTCGACCTAGACCTTGAAGGTCAGCTAGGTTTCCGTATTCGTTTCTAATTTATTAGCGGAATACTGTTTGCCCAAGCTGCTTGGGAAAAGCGAGGAGCATCGTGTAAAACGATCTCCTCGTTTTTGTTTGGGTATATCTAACTACTCTTCTATTAGCTTAGCTTCCAGATAATACTTTCTTGCACCATCGTGGAGTGGTGCAGTGAGACCGTCTGCGACCATTTGCTCCTTGGTGAGGATGGCAAAAGCGGGATGAAGCTTTTTGAAGTTCTCAAAGTTATTGAACACCGATTTGACCACTTCATAGATGATATTTTCATTTACAGCCGCTGATGACACAAGGGTGGCACCGACCCCGAAGGTTTGCACGTTGTGGTTGTTACCGCGATACATTTTCGCCGGTATGGTTGTCGTGCGATAGAAACTGTTCTCCTCAACCAATCGGTCCACCACTGGGCCAGAGACATCGACAATCACACTCTCGCAGGCTGTCGTAGCTTCCTTGATTGCACCGCTAGGGTGGCCAACGGTATAGACGATGGCATCGATTTTGTTCTCGCACAGGGCGTGAGATTGGTAAGACGCCTTTAATTCGCTAACCTGGGCAAAGTCTTTTTTCGTCCAGCCATAGGCTTTCATTAGCATTTCCATCGTATTGCGTTGACCCGAGCCCGGGTTGCCGATGTTCACCCGTTTGCCTTTGAGATCCTCAAAATTCTTGATGCCGGAATCTGCCCGGGCGACCACAGTGAAAGGTTCAGGGTGAATAGAAAACAAGGAACGCAGTGATTTGAACGGGCCTTTGCTTTTAAATTTACTGGTGCCGTTGTAGGCATGATATTGCCAATCTGATTGAGCGATCCCTAAGTCCAGCTCGCCGGCACGGATGGTGTTGATGTTATATATAGAGCCGCCGGTAGACTCAACCGAGCATCTTACGCCATGCTTCTTTCGATCTTTATTGACCAGGCGGCATATGGCACCGCCTGTCGGGTAGTAGACGCCGGTTACACCACCGGTACCGATAGTGACAAAAGATTGAGCTTGTGACATTGAAGAAAGTGATAGCAGAGCGCTGCTAATAAATAAGAAAGCTAAAGCACGCCAAGACATTCCGTAAACCTCGTATCTATCTGGTTAGGCTGAGTGTAGACGGTGAGGTTATGAGATTTGTCGTGCGAATAAGACAATCCCCGGTTGCCTTGGGAATTATCACCAACCGGGGATTGAGTCTGAAACAGACGGGGTTATTGTGCCGGTTATCCCTCCGTCCGCACCGCTTTTTTGTTTTCCCACTGGGTAATGAAAGCAACAGAAGCAATAATGATCGCAGCGCCTAACCATAATCGACCTGGTGGTACCCAGCCAAATACCAACCAACCGCCAAGGACATTGAGCGGCAATTTGGCGTGATCAAACGGCTGTACAAAAGACGCATCGGCAACCGCATACGCTTTGGCGATAGCCCATTGTGCTAAGGCTGTGAGCAAGCCTGCAGCACCGAGTAGCAACCAGGTCAAACCGGTTTGCGGCAGGGTGAACTCTGGTACAGCAAGGAATAGGTTGTAAGGTGTGATAAGGATCAGCAGGTAAACCACAATGGTGGTTGGTGATTCACTGGCCGACATCTTCTTGACCATCAGCGAGTAGCACGCCCAGAAAAACGCAGCCGCGACGGGTAACAGTGTTGCCCAGCTGAAGCCGTCAGACCAAGGTTCGAGAATGATCATGGCACCGCTGAAACCAGCAAGGGTCGCCAACCAGCGCGCGGTACCGACGTTTTCTTTGAGGAATATGCCTGCACCAATGGTGGCGAATAGTGGGGAAGTCATTAGTAACGCGATACCTTGCCAGATAGGCACAGGGTAGGCCAATGCCCAAAGCCATAGCTGAATACCGATAACAGCGAGAAATACGCGAAAACAGTGTTGGCCAAAATGCTGGGTACGTAGGGCATTGCGAAGTCCCAGGGTTCTAAGCCAGGGAAAGATAGCGACCAAAGCGATAAAGTATTGAAACAGAGCAACAGTGGTTGACGGAATATGAAGAATCATACTCAAATATTGCGCTAGGCTGTTAACGATAGCGAAAGCCAGGCCGGCAGTGATCATCCAGCTGGCCCCTTGGAGCGGGTTGTGTTGATGCGACATGTAATAATGATTGGTTGAGTTTATAACTTGAAAATCATACTCCTACCGCTAGCAAGAGAAAACCGCTTTGTAAGAGAAAACTACTTTTATGAGAACACAACCGACAATGACAAAAAAAGCATAAATACAAAAAAACCGCCAATTGACGGTTTTTTCAGTCAGATGCTTTATTCAGTCAGATAAAGTTAGGCAGCAACATAAGACAGCGGAATATCTGGGTTCAACGCTTCCAAGGTGGTTTGCGTATCAGATAGGTGGCTAATAGTGCTGTCCGCTTTCTCTACCAATGCCGCTTCTTCAATCTCAGCCAACGGGTAACCAGCCATATTCATGTTAATCAAAGCAACCTGTAGTGGAGGAAGGCTTGGATTAAACGCCGCGTTCTCGGCATACATACCAATGAAAGTTCTACCGTCTTTTGCTTTCAACGCTACACCGCTGAAGTTCTTGGTGTAAGGAGCATGGGCACGGTTAGCTGCTTGGCATGCAAGCTGAACAAGCTCTTCAGAGGCTTCTGTTTCAATACCGTTGTCCACTTTGGTAAGTAGTGCATCAGTAATGTTCAGGTCGGCAGGGCCAAAAGATTCAGGTAGGTATTCTTGTAACGACTTTGCAGCACGTTCAGGCAGTTGAACAACCAGCTCTTTTGCGGTTGTTAGTTCGTTCATGAACTGACGGCAGTGACCACAAGGGCTGTAGTTAATCGTGATATCAGAAATACCGGTTTCGCCTTTCACCCAAGCGTGGCTGATGGCAGATTGTTCGGCGTGGACCGTTTGAGAAAGGCAAGCGCCAACGAATTCCATGTTAGCACCGAAGTAAAGCGTACCAGATTGACCACGTACAATCGCGCCAACATAGAAGTTAGAAATAGGTGCAACAGAATAAGCAGCGGCAAGCGGAAGTAATGCAACACGCAATTCACTGTCAGTCATGTTAGTTTTCGACATTAACTGAGCAAACACCTCAGGGCTTAAGGTGGCATCGAAATTCTCGGCTTCTAACACTGGTTTGATGGCAGAAGCTAGATCAGCGGGTAGAGCGCCTAAAGCATCCATTACTTTAGTGTGCATGAGTTTTCACTCCGTCTTGTGTATGGAGAAACATTGTAGGCTTGGTAATCGCATATTTGGGTGATCTTGATCACATTTAGCAATGTGCTGTTGCATGGTTTGCATTAATGCGAGTCGGGTCACACAGGTTCTAAAAAAATTATAGAATATTATCAGTTATTTAGTATTGTATTCGATTACTAGCACAAGCTAGCTAAACACTGCCATGATGAGTGGAAACAATAAAGGCGCCAAAATTGACGTTATTACACCACAAATCACCAGTGCCAATGAGCTAAATGCCCCTTCCTGATAATTCTCTTCTGCAGCCTTTGCCGTGCCTAATGCATGGGAAACGGTTCCCATGGTTAAGCCTTTAGCAATAGGTGCTTTTACGCCGATAAGCCGAAACAAGGGATAACCCAATACTGCACCGAACAAGCCAGCAATAATAACCATAATAGCGGCAACAGAAGGTAGTCCGCCAACTTGCTCTGCAACGGCCATTGCAATAGGTGTGGTAACAGACTTGGGCAAGATAGAAGCTGTAAGCTGTGCATCTGCGCCAAGCGCCAAGGCAATACCCGCACCGGTAACCATAGAAAGTATACTACCCACTAAGCAGGCTGAGAAAATGACCTTCCACTTTTTTCGGATTTGGCTTAATTGTTCATAAAGCGGGAAAGCCAAGGCAACCACTGCAGGTTCAAGTAGCGCATTTAGCCATTTATTCTGCTCAAAATAGTTCTCGTAGGGGACTTCGAGCCACATCAGCAGCGGAATAATTACAAGCAAACAGATGAGAAGCGGGTTAACGATCGGATGCTGGATATGCTTGGAGATATAACGAGCCGTATAGAACACGACCAAGGTAGTCAGCAGCCAGATCATTGTTTTTCCTTATAGTGTGTTGCCAGGCCAATAACGACGAAAACCACCACACTACTACCGATAGTGCTAAGAAGAATGATAAGAGTGTTATTGGTAAGTAGATCGAGGTAGTTAATCAAGCCGATGCCGACAGGCACAAACAGCAGTGCCATATGGCGTATTAAAAAATGACAGCCTTGCATAGCCCAGTGAGCAGGGATAAGCCCCATAGAGAGAATGGTAAACAAAATCAGCATGCCGATGATGCTACCTGGGATGGCTAAACCGGTAAGGTGTTGAATGCCTTTGCCTAACATTAGGCAGACAAAAATGATAAAGAAAGAACGTAGATATGCCATGAGCCCTTCAGGTGTGGGTGAAGAAACTCATTTATCATACAAAATAAATGTGATCTAAGCCACACTTAGTTGCTTCGGATTTTTATAGTTATGCTTTGGATTTTGCAGTTATAAATAGCCCATAAAAGAAGCGGTAATGACTCCGAGCGCCATTAATGCCAATACAGCCACAGACACTTTATGCGCAACACTGGTTTTGACTATTTCTTCTGTTGCCGAGCGAAACTCTTGATCATCGTGCTGTTGAGCTGGCGGTGTTTCAGGGGCTTTTGTTTGTTCTGGTTCATGTACCAACCGACACATTTGGTCCGGTAAGGGCACCCTGAAACCATATGGCGCAACGACTTCTATGTCGATTGCCATTTTGCCGTGCTGGTCGAGTTTGGCCACTAGAGGTTTAAGCACGGTGTTAAGATCGTAGCGATGGTTGCCGCTGTCTTCATATGGGTCTAGCTGACTGAAGGTTTTGTTGTGCAGTTGTTCATGGCTGATAACCTCACCAGCACAATAGCATAGCGCCTCAAGCAAACGAGACTCGTGTAAGGTAAGTGGGGTTTCTGTTTTGTCTCGCCATACCAACAAGTGGACATCTGGCTCGAAATCGACATTAGGAAACCGGAAACAGCGTGTTAAAGATTGTGTTGTCATATCAATCACTACAATTCAACCTTCGAATCCATGAATGACAATTTAAAGATCCATCACTACTTAGTGTTGGTGCACTTGCGGTGTTGCGCAATCTCACAACGAAGAATCATGACTGTTAAAAAGCCCCTTGGCTGCATGAGCACAAGGGGCTAAAAAATTTTGACCAAATTTCAGCTAGCTAGCAAAGAAGCGAGTTTTGCCTATGGTGTCTAGTTTACACGAGCGTTTGTACGTAATCGTAGACAGCTTTTAGGATCTTCATGTTCTTCTCACTAGACTGGTGCTCCATGGCGACGTCCTCGAGGTTTTGCATGTAGCTTGGCAGGTTCTGTTCAAAGAAGTCCTGGCAGTGATGCTTCCACTGCTGCTGCTCTTGGTAATCCAGCGTCATTGGAAAGTTGCGAGCACGGTAGCGGAACAATAGGGGCTTGATACGTTTATCGCTGACATTCAGCTCTAGCTTGCCCAACTCTTCTTCTGGAGTTTTCTGGATGATGTCGATGGTCGAACGATCAGCATTAGAGAAGAAACCGTCGTAAAGCATGGCATCGACATTGTCATGTTTTTCAAACTCACGCTCGACGCTGTAAATCGCCAATAGCTTCTCACGTACTTCTGGGTGTGCTTTCAAGGTGGCCAGGTTCTTCAGGCAAGCTTCACGGTCGATGCCGATACGGGCAGCATCTTCAGCACGTAAGGTTTTCGCCGGCGCAAGTACTGGGCACTTGTTCAGGTGAATAAGCTTAAGGGGTACCGGTAGCTCGTCTGGGCCTAGATCGGCACGCTTGGTGTAGAGACGCTCACGCAGCTCATCGGCAGATAGCTCGATAAGCGGGGTAGGATCCAATGCCAAGTTAACCGTGATCACCGCATTCTTGTTATCCGGGTGCCACGCCATCGGTACAATCCAGCTGGTATTGCCGCACTCAACACCGAACATGCCTGAGACATGCATCAGCGGTGTCATTTCAACAATATCAACCAGCTCCTGCAGCTTACGTTTGTTGCGCAGTTTGAAGAAGTAATCAAACAGTTTCGGCTGGTTTTGTTTAACGATTTTTGCCAACTCGATAGTAGCGTATACATCGGCCATCGCATCGTGGGCATTGGCGTGCTCGATACCGTTGGCTACAGACAGGTGTTCCAGCTTAAAGCTTGGCAAACCTTCTTCGTTGGTCGGCCAATTCATGCCGTCCGGACGCAGCGCATAACACGTACGCATGATATCCAATAGATCCCAGCGCGAATTGCCGTTTTGCCAGCTCCAGGCATATGGGTCGTAGAAGTTACGGTAAAGGGTATAACGGGTAACTTCGTCATCGAAACGCACATTGTTGTAGCCAATCACACAGGTATTCGGCCTGGACAGCTCTTGGTGAATGCGGGCAATGAACTCGGGCTCTGACAAGCCTTTCTCATGGGCTTCCTGCGGCGTGATCCCGGTGATGAGGCAAGCTTCAGGTGAAGGTAGGTAATCCACAGGCGGCTTACAGTAGATCACCAGCGGCTCACCGATGATGTTCATGTCCATGTCGGTACGCACACCAGCAAACTGGCAAGGGCGGTCTAGTGCCGGGTTAGCACCGAAAGTTTCATAATCCAGCCAAAACAGGGTTGGCTGATTGTCATTGTTGCTCATTTTTATCTTCACACGGGTAAAGTGTCATCTGGCTTAATGATAACAAAGAATTAGGGGTAGGGGCATGGCTAAATTTGTGTTCAAATCCTCGACAGTTTCTGATGCTGTTTACCTTTTTGGTTATCCATATATTGAGATGTCTAACACTTCAACTCTCATTGACTCGTTGTGACTATTTATCGAACCACTGTATGAACCTTACCCGCCAATCTTACTTACATTTTTTAAGGCGAAGCCCATAGAAATGATATAGGTAAGACGTCACTATATTGGCCTTAATATTGATGTGTTGTTTAAAGGTGAGCTGTGGAAGTTACATTGGACCTTGTTGCGATTTTTTTCTTCGTGGCATTACTGGCTGGTTTTATCGACGCAATTGGAGGTGGGGGCGGACTGATCATTCTTCCTGCATTGTTGTTGGCAGGTCTAAGCCCTGCGCAAGCATTGGCTACAAATAAATTTCAGGCTATTTTTGGCAAGATATCTTCTGTGGGGTACTTCGCCAAACAAGGTTTTTTGGATATATCAAGCCTGAAAGTCCCTTTGCTATTTTCATTTCTAAGCGCTGGCTTTGGTGCTTTCTTGGTTCAGCGTATTCCATCATCAATACTTGGCCAGTTTTTGCCCTTTATGATTTTGGCGGCCATGGTGTATATATTATTGTCACCACGCCTTGCAGACTTTGATACCCAAAGTCGGATTTCTATGGGCGTGTACAGTTTTACATTCGGTGCATTGATCTCTTTCTATGATGGCTTTTTTGGCCCGGCATCAGGTTCATTTTTTGTGATCAGTTTTGTCGCCCTGTTGGGCTTTAGCACGGCTAAAGCTGTCGCTCACGCCAAGCTATTATTGCTCGTGACTAATCTTGCCGCTGTGTTGATGTTTATGACTGGAGGGGAAATTCTCTGGACGTTGGGGGGCGCCATGGCAGCAGGACAATGGATTGGTGCTAAATACGGCTCGAAATTGGTCCATCATAAAGGTAGCAAGGTCGTCAAACCAGCCCTCATAGCGGTGTGCTCGATCATGCTAGGGAAATTGGTTTATGCTAATTTGTTCTAGGTTACTTAGATAGATAACGGCGGGAAACTCCCGCTTTTTGCGTAGTTTTATACTTTTTCTTTGGCACAAATTCGCATACATCCTTGCTAGTGGTCGATATAGCATCAACACCTGAACCTAGGGCAATGTGTGCAGTTTCTTCGTCGCAAATCAATAGCCCAGCAGGTGGCTTGTCGAAGTGATTAATGCCTTTTCGTCGATGTAGACGTATCATTGCTAATAGACACTTAGGTGTAAGTTGAAGACATGGAGACTTAAAGCGATGAGTAAACAAGATAGGGCTGGGAAGTCAGCCAACATATTTAATCTTAATGAGTTTGCTAAGGCTTCTGATTACTCTTTGCTAGATACGCTCAATCCAGACCCCGATGCCACAGAAGACGGTATCGACTATTTTCCGAGACAAGTGTTATCAGGGCATTATGTGCCAGTTAAACCTTCACCGATTGCTGAACCTATCTATGTCAGCCATAGCCATCAGTTTTTCGAGGAGCTGGGATTAGACGATAGCTTGGCGCTAACGGAAGAGTTTGCAAAGCTATTTTCTGGTGATATTGCCGATGTACCTGCACCGATGCGAAAGATGGGCTGGGCGACAGGTTATGCGTTATCCATTTTTGGCAATGAATACACAGAGCAGTGTCCCTTTAAAACGGGTAACGGCTATGGTGATGGCCGAGCCATTTCGGTGTTTGAAGGGGTACTAAATAATAAGCGGTGGGAGATGCAGTTAAAAGGCGGTGGACCGACGCCATACTGCCGCGGTGCCGATGGAAGGGCCGTGCTGCGTTCGAGTGTGAGAGAATTTCTAGCTCAAGAGTATATGCATGCTCTTGGCGTACCATCAACCCGTTCGTTAAGCCTGTTTGTATCGCAAACCGAAACCGTGGACCGCCCATGGTACAGCGAGGGATCTCGCTCGGAAAACCCGGATATTATGGTCTCCAACCCTGTGGCTATTTCTACTCGCGTTGCCCCTTCATTCTTGCGAGTTGGCCAGTTGGAACTCTTTGGCAGAAGGGCTCGTGTTGGCTCCCGCCCAAATGCAATGGCAGAGCTTGAAATGATGGTGCTGCACATTATCGAGCGGGAGTACAAAGACCAGATTGCTGCTGATCTGCCAATGGCAGATAAGTTAATTACTCTCGCGACAGAGTTTCGGGACAGATTGACGTCCTTGATCGCCAACTGGCTGCGAGTTGGTTATTGCCAAGGCAATTTCAATAGCGATAACTGTGCTGTGGGGGGATTTACCATAGATTACGGCCCATTTGGCTTCTGTGAATACTTTGACCCTTACTTCCAGCCTTGGACGGGCGGTGGCCGCCATTTTGCTTTCTTCAACCAACCATTGGCTGCTGAGAAGAACTTCGATTCTTTTTGTTCAGCGTTAAGGCCACTGCTGCAATCAAACCCACAAGCATTAGAGCAACTGGAACAAATCATCGTGGGTTTCTCCACGGTGATGGAGGATAAAGTCAGTAGCATGTGGGCTGCGAAACTTGGGCTAGAAACACTCGATAGCGAGTTGTTTACCCAACTTTTATCATTGATGATGAAAACCCATGTTGATTACACCATCTTCTTCCGCCAGCTCTCAAATCTTCCAGAGGAGATTTCCGGGATTTCGGAGAGCTTCTATGCAACGCCAAGTAAAGAGCTTGAAGAAGCATGGAACCAATGGCTGAGCTTATGGCGTGAGAAGTTCAACCCAGCACTGAGTTTTGACGAGATTTCAAAACAAATGAAGCGGGTGAATCCAAAATACACCTGGCGTGAGTGGCTCGTTGTTCCTGCTTATGAAAAAGCGACGAATGGTGATTTTGCGCTTATCCATGAACTGCAGCAAATTCTTGCCAATCCATACGATGAACAGTCTGAATGGGTGGAGCAGAAATATAATCAGTTAAGACCGTTAGAGTTTTTCACCGCTGGCGGCGTATCTCATTACAGTTGCTCATCTTAGAGGTTTGAGGCAGCACTGTTGTTATGGTGATGATATTTAGAATAACGATGTCTGGAGCCCATCATTTTCTTATTTGATGGCTTTTGCGGTATCGCGCTCGGCTTCGGCGATATCGCTGAAGTATATATAACGGTTTTTTCCTGCATGTTTGGCGTTATACATTGCGCTATCAGCAGCGCTGATCAATGATTCGGCAGATAGGGCATCGTCGGGGAAAATGGCAATACCGATGCTGGCAGTGACGTGGCAGTTTTCATGAGCAATGGTAAAAGGGTTGGCCAGGCTGCGTTGCAATTTCGTCGCAATAATATCTAAATGTTGCCTGTGAGGGCTACTTTCTAGGCAGGACGTCTTTGCTGACGTATTGGGTTCAACGCCGATGTCTGAATTAGGCTTTACCAGCTGGATCCAAATGACAAACTCATCGCCGCCGAGCCTGAACACCTCATCTTGGATCCGCATACAACTGCGCATACGTTTCGCTCCTAGCTTTAGTAGAATATCGCCGGTGTCATGGCCCAGTGTGTCATTAACTACCTTGAACCCGTCGAGATCAATAAACATCAGAGCGAAGGGAGCCTCGAGAAGTTTTCCCTGTTCCATGTATTCGGATAAACGGATTTCCAATGCCCGCAGGTTTGAAAGTCCTGTTAATGGGTCTTCGTAGGCTGCTTGATGGAGAGACCTTTCTTTTGAAAGGGCGGCTGTAATATCGCGCTGGGTCCCGACCAATCGGTTGGGATCGCCTGGCAGGCCACAGGCAAGCAGTTCTACAACGCGTTGTGAATGACTGTCTGCGCTTGCAATACTCAGCCTAAGTATTTGTTGCTCTGATTTACCGGCCAGCGATGAAAGTGACTCCAGCTTGGCGGCATCCCAATGAGATAGAAACCCCCGCCAGTCAGAAAAGTTTAGTGGGCGATGTGACTGGATCCCGTAGAATTGGAATAAATATGGGTTGAAATAGATCTTACCGGTGGTGAGATCCCACTCCCAAACCCCTAAACCGGCAGCCGTGGTACTGATATTAAATCTTTGATTGGCATAAAATCGGGATTTAAGTTTACGCAGTTGAATGTTTTGCTTTATCCACAGTATCGCTAGGGTCAATATAATAAATAAACTTGACCCGAAGTAAATAATGGGGAAAGACAAAGACTTTATGCTGGTAAGCATTCAGTACCCAACCACTCAATTAATAAGATTAAAAATAAGAGTCTTTTAATAAATATATTTTAGTGGGAAATAAAGTTAATTACTTGGTAGTTATAGAAATCTTGAACATGATCACACAATAATAGCGGTGTAAATCTATAGGTTATGAATTTTTGACTATCATGCTAGAAAAATTGGACAATCAAGTTTGTTCTTCTAATCTTTAATCTTGAAGTCGGTGATAGAAGTAAATGTTGTTGATTTTAATTATGAATACGAGATAACTCCATTCAAATGAATAATCGTTTACTGTGTTTTTGTGTGAGGAAGTATGATGAAGGGACTATTGGACCGCACTAAAGGCTTGCTGGTACGTCTGGCTCGTGATGATAAAGGGGCGTCGGGGATTGAGTATGTATTGATTGCCGCGGTGGTGGTGGCTGCAGTTTTGACGTTGAAAGATAATATTGATAGTGCCTTTACAACTAGTTCAGATACATTAAGTGCTGCTGTTAGTTCTGCTAATTCAACTATAACCAGTCCGTAAAAAAAGCACTTGATGATACTTGTTATTGTTTTATTGCTAATAGCCATCGCCTATTGTGATTTGGAAGCAATGACAGTGAGCAACGGCTTGATCGCGGCTTTTAGTTTGCTGACGTTGACAATGGCTGTAACACAACAGGGGCTGGTGGCGAGTACCGCCTTCCATTTTTCGCCCTGGCCGATGGTCGTGGTGTTGCTGATCACCCTGCCGGGCTTTGCCGCAGGGTTATTTGGCGGGGCTGATGTAAAAGTGTTAGCGGCGCTCTCCTTGATCACTTCGTTGTCGCAGATACTGGCAATATTGCTGCTGGCCTTTGCCCTGTTTGCCTTCTATTGGCTGGTGGCTATTCGGGAGCGGCAGCAGAAAGGGCCGTTTATACCGAGTTTGCTGGTTGCGACAGCGGTGGTGGCATGGCTCGGATGAGAAGACTAACCAGTAATACAAACAGAGTATGTCGTCAGTACGGTGCTGCTGCCCTTGAGACGATATTGCTGATGCCTCTGGTGTTGGGATTGCTGTTCATGATGGCCCATTACAGCCTGATTTTTGTCACCATCCAGCTGTTTAACTTCACTGTCGAGGAAGCATTGCGTCAGGGAGTCCGTTATGTTGATGAAGAATGCTATTACGGTGGCGGTTGTGACAGCTCGGCATTGCAAGCTCAGCTTGAATCCAACGCTGACGCGATACTTCATGGGCTAACCGGCGACAGCTTGTTCGGCCAGACTCTGGATGACAAGTTTACGTCAACCGCATCGTTACTTGATAGTGGCGGCTGTTGTCAGTTGATGGTCAGTTACCCGTATTCAGAGGCGCCTTTTCTACCTGTATTTCTTGATTTCACAATACCAAATACTTTATCAGCATCGGCAGTTTTGGAGTATTAAGCGAGCTAGCACCAGACATTTAAGAGCTATTTTGGCAGGGACGCAAGATGATAGGCAGGGGAGAAATGCCATGCAGGAACACTATTTAAAAATAGCAGCTGCAATGCTGATTGGCTTGGCACTGCTTATCGGCGTCTATGGGATATTCCTCGGCCAGCCGGAAACCCAGCGGATTGATAGAGCCACACCCAAGCCATTGGTAACCGTGGTTCGCTACACCTCCAACCTTCCTGCTGGAACCTTACTTAGTGCAGATATGATAGAAACAGCGCCGATCACCGATCCAATGGCTGGAGATATTCGCGATCCTCAGCAGTATCTCGGCAGGAGGTTGGCCTTCAGTGTTCGGGCTGGAAGCAGGTTGCGCGATGCCCAGTTTGCGTTGCCACGTCCGTTGCTGGATGCCCTCGAGCCGGGATACCGTGCCCTGGCCTTGCGATCAGATGCGTTAGTCATTGTGGGCGGTCATCTGAGAAGTGGGGACTGGGTGGACGTACTGTATCTGTTACGGGCCAATAAGGAGTCTGGCCATAACAGTACCGCGAGGCGATTGCTGAGTCGGGTCAAAGTATTGGCTGTCGGGGCTGAGACCGGTGTTGAGACTGCAGCCGCTACGCAAACTTCTAAGCAGTCGAACAAACGCAAGTCAGCGAGCAGCGGTGGGGCGGGAACCCTTGTGTTGGCCGTACCAGAAGAAGAAGTGACACAGCTGATGTTGGCAGAAAGTACAGGCCAGATCAGATTGGCGTTGGTCGGCACCCAGGAACCATTGACGGCCAGTGCCAGCCATGTCATTTCGCTAAGGTCGTTGGGTGAATACAAAGAGGTTGATGTTGTGGCTCCCAAGCCTAAGACCATGAAATACCGTTATGTGGCCCCCCAGGTAGAAATCTACCAGGGGGAGGAGCGCACATTGGTTCGAACTCGTAACTGACAGGGAGCAATGCATAAAATGCAAGGATGTTGGCAGGGTGCGTTGTTTGTGCTGGTGCTGTCTTGGTCGTCTTGGCTATCGGCGACAGACTATACAGTTACGACTGGAGAGCAGCAACTGGTGCGCGAAACCCGTTCGATTACCCGGGCTGCGGTTGGCGACCCGGATATAGCGGGACTTAAGGTGATCAGTACCAAGGAAATGATGCTGACGGGTAAGCTGCCTGGTTCTACCACTTTGCTGCTTTGGTCGCGGGGAGCGGATGAGCCGCAGCGACACCGGATCACTGTGTTGCCACAGTCGGTCGCCACCACCGATATTCAGGTCCAGACTGATATCAAGGTTGTGGAGATCAGCCGTAGTGCACTGAAGGAAGCGGGGTTTTTCTTTGGTAAACAGGGCAATACTGTTGTAGGCATTGGCAACGCAGCTTCAATGTCTGGGGTCGATTTTACTGAAGATGCGATAAGCCTCCTGAGTAACAATAACTTTCTGCCGGGCTCTGGCGCCTTCAATTTGGTAATCGGCAATGTATCTGATGCATTGCTCGGCACCATCAGCGCGTTGAGCCGCAATGGCTTTGCCTATACCTTGGCTGAACCGAGCTTGGTGACCATGTCCGGTCACTCTGCAACCTTTCTTGCCGGCGGTGAGTTTCCCTATCCGGTCAACGGCGGTGATGGGGATGTGACCATCGAATTTAAGGAGTTCGGGATCCGACTCAATCTGACCCCGACCGTGCTTAAGGATAACCGTATTATTCTCAAGGTCGCACCTGAGGTCAGCGAACTTAATTATGCCCAGGGGATCAGCTCGACCGGAGTGCTGGTACCGGCCCTGTCAGTGCGACGGACTGATACCACGGTACAGTTGGGGGACGGTGAAAGCTTCGTGATCAGCGGGCTGGTAAGCCGAAACACCATGAAAAATGCCGATCGTTTCCCTGGCCTGGGGGACATTCCTATCTTGGGTGCGTTTTTTAGCTCTAGTCATTTCAACAGCGAAGACAAAGAGATCATGATGGTGGTAACTCCGCATTTGGTCAAGCCATTCGCCCGCAACATGCCTTTGCCTCCTTTACCGGGTGAGATGTACCGTCGCTTTGAACCAGGCTTTTTCGAACTTATCTTCCTTGATGCGGAGCCCGATCCGCTACCCGCAGGAATGGGTTTCTCTCAGGAGTACTAATATGTATATCATTGCCTATGACAAGGATGGTCGATATCAAGATGATATAGCTGCAGCCCTTCCATCGGGCGGTGAGATCATCTGGCTCACTTCGCCAAAGGATCTTGTCTCTCAGGAAATATGGTGGCAGGCCCAAGTGCTGGTGATTGCAGCAGAGCATTGGCCGGATGAAACGGTTGAACAACTGCTTGATACCTTTTCGCCACGCCATTGTATATTGCTTGATTTCACCCCTGAGTGCCAATGGTATGGGTTGCCGCACCGTGACAATTTGTCTCTTTGTGAGCCGGAAGATCTGGCTCACCGCTTGTCAGGGTTGGTGTCTATGGAAACACACCCGCCCAAACGTTTGGCTTTGATGTCGGCGACCCAAGGATTTGATGTTTGCTTGTTGTCGTTATCGCTGGCCTGGCAAGTGACGGCCAGGTCTAAACAGCCTGTCTTGATCTTGGATCTTGGCCAGCCGGGTAGCGATATTGCCGGCTACCTCAATAAGCCTGCTGGGGTCAACTTTATCCGCCTTCTGGAGCATAGTACGGTTATCAACCCGTCTTGGTTGAGTGCCAACGGTGCTGAGTTGGTCGCGGGGATCCATGTTGTTGGCATGCCGGAGAGTGAGTCGTTCGACGCCCCGGACAAAGACAGTCTAGTGACACTGATGGATCAGTTAGAGGCGAGTTACAGCACCATTATTATTAATCTGGACGGTATGCCGCCGTGTCCGTTGTTGTATCTGTTTGCGGCGCGTTGTGATCAGCACTGGTTATTGACCGGCCAAAAAAATGTCAGTTTGGTAAAAACCCGCCGTTTGGCTGAGAGCTTATATAACAAAGGGGTGCGCCCCGGTGGCGTGAATTTGATTCTAGCTCCGTATTTGTTATCGGTACTGCCAGACAAAGAAACTATAGCTGAGCAGCTTGATTTGCCAGTTCGTGGTGTGTTGCCTTGTGCCCATTCTTTGATCACTGATATCAATGCTGGGACACTCTTGCCTCCGACAGGAGAGTATAAGCAGTTTTTGCATGCTGTTGACCAGCTGTTGCGGGTACGTTCGAAGAAAATGCCTTGGTTTAACAAAATTACCGGGATGTTCAACCGAGAGGTAAAGTATGAGTGAATCCCTTTGGTGGCCAAGCCGCGAGGTCAAGGTTCAGCATGATGAAACACGGCTTGAACTCAAAGCCGAACTTCACCGTTATGTGATTGAGCGGTTGGAAGAAGATGATCTGATGCATGAAATGGAGAGGGCTGAGTTGCACCCGCATATATATGACTACGTGCGTGCTTATCTCAGACGTCACCAGCCTGTTGTTGTCCAGGATGATATTAATGTTTTAGTGGCTGAACTACTCGACGAGATCTTAGGGTTTGGACCGTTGCAAAGCCTGCTGGACGATGACGAAGTCGATGACATTATGATCAATGGCCCCAAACTGATCTATGTCGAGCGACAGGGACAGCTAGTTAAAGTGCCATACCGATTCATGGACGATCAGCATGTGCTACGGGTGATCCGTCGGATGATAGCGCCACTGGGGCGGCGTATTGATGAAGCTAACCCTATGGTCGATGCTCGACTGGCTAACGGGAGCCGGATTAATGCGGTGATACCTCCCCTGGCCGTTGATGGCCCTTGCTTGTCGGTGCGTAAGTTCAAAACCGAGAGGATCACGGCTGAATTTCTGATCCAAAAGGGGTCCATGAGCTTGGCCATGCATCAGTTATTGAAGAGCAGCGCTAGAGCGCGGCGTAATATATTGATCAGCGGTTCGACCGGATCAGGTAAAACCACCTTGCTCAATGTGCTCAGTCAGTATATCAACTCCGGTGAACGAGTGGTGACGATAGAAGATGCCGCCGAATTGCAGCTGCGTAATGGCCATGTAGTGCGATTGGAGACACGCCCGCCCAATACTGAAGGCAATGGAGAAGTTACCCCACGTGATTTGCTGAAGAATGCCCTGCGAATGCGTCCGGACAGAATTATTCTCGGTGAAAGCCGGGGTGGGGAAGTTCTGGATGTATTGCAGGCGATGAACACCGGGCATCAGGGATCGATGAGTACCCTACATGCCAACTCCCCCCAGGATGCGTTGATCAGATTGGAAATGATGGTGAACATGACAGGTTTCACCTTGTCCCCGTTGCTGCTCAAGCAAATGATTTCGACTGCCTTGGATCTGGTGGTGCAAATAGCCCGGCTGCCGAGTGGGCAGCGTGTGATCACCCACATTATCGAGGTCATGGATGTTGCCGACGGTCAGATCAGGACGCAGTTATTGTATCAATACCGCAACGGAACATTTGAAAAGGTTGATAACATGTCTCCTAAACTGTCCGCAGAGCTGGAGGAGGAGTCGCAGTGAAGTTTTGGCTGCTGCTGGCTTCGGGACTGTTGCTAATTGGTGGCGGTTTATTGTTGCTGGCAGCTCGTATGGCGAATGGTGAATCGGTACTAGAGAAACGGGGAGATTCGCAGCCACCAACGTTTCCGCTAGCCGCTCGCTCAAAGGGGGAGCGCTGGCAGGAGCTGGCCAGAAAGCTGGGGCTGAGTGATGAATGGCTTTTTTGGGTTGGGGGCTTATCTGTACTGGGTGCTGGCTGTGCGGCGGCTTGGTATTGGTCGGGGTGGCTTGCCGCTGGCGGATTCTTTGTTCTCTTTGTACTCAGCCTGCTGGTTTGTGGTTATATCCGAAAGCAGGCGTTCAAGCGCCGGATCCTACATCAGCTACCAAGCTTTATCGCACAGGTCAATCGTCGGGTTAAAGTCGGCATGTCGTTGCATCAGGCCGTCGTGAATTCTGTCGATGGTAGCGCCTACCCTTTGCAAGATATTGTGATCCGTGTTGGCCAACGAGAAGCTTTGGGGGCAGAGCTAGATGCGGCTTTTATGCGGGAAGCACAGATCACCGGGGTCAAAGAGTTTATGTTGCTGGGAGCTGTATTGAAGGTCAATCGCCAATACGGTGGCAGCGTCAGCTTGTCGTTGGAAAACTTGATAGAGCTACTCCATCAAAATGAACGTAGCCAGCGCGAGCTAAAATCCCTGACAGGTGAAAACCGGATAACAGCATGGGTGATGGGACTCACTCCGTCGGTGATGGGAGGGTATATGTTTGTTGATGATCCGCAGGGGTTGCTGAGTATGTGGCAAGATCCCTCCGGGCAGCATGTATTGCTTATCGCTTTGGGAGCACAGGTCGCTGGCGCATTGATGCTGTGGCGCATGTTTCGCTCATTGTGAAGGTTCGAGCAATTGTTCACTGCATCGGTTTTTATTTTCACAAAGGGTGTGGGTCACTGTTAAAAGAGGAGTGAGTGTTGAGGCAAATACCTGATGTGATCATATGGTGTAGCCTGGGAATGGCCATGCTGGCGCTTGTGTTGTTTGTTGTGGCTGCAAGGCAGCAGCGGGCAAGAAAGGTTGAACGTAACCTGGCCAATCGTTTGGGTAAAGGTCATCGTCGAGAGCAAGTGCTCCAGCAAGGGCAGCTGTGGTGGAGTAGAACTAAGCGCTATGATCACTCTTTTATTGTCGATGTCATTGGGATGCTGCGTCGAGCTGGATATATATCAAACCGTGAGCAACTGCAGTGCCTGCTCAAGCTTCTAATGCTCTGGTTAGGCATTCAGGCAGCTATGATCGGCTTGTTGGTAGAGGGCGTTGCATCACAGCACCCAGTTGGCTTTATGGTTATCGCTGCTGCGGGTGGGGCTTATGTACTGATCTTGTGGTTGCGTCGTCGTGCAGCTGCAAGGACTCGGTTGATAGATGAAGAAATAATAGTCGGCTTGCAGATGATGAAGAGCTTATGGGAGGTTGGGTTGTCATTGGAAAGCTTGCTTAGGGTCTATACCCAAGAGTTGGCACTAATCACTCCAGAGATCAATAAGGAGTTTCGGTTGGTGCTAAGCAAAATAGAAGCTGGCCAGGATCGAAATATGGTATTTACTGAAGGTGCAAAGGCTACCGACTCGCCTGGTTTGCAGGATGTGCTGACCATGTTTGCTCAGGCTTCGGTTTCAGGAGGAAGCATGTCAAATACTTTCAACCAGTTGACATTGCTGTTACGGGATCGGCGGCGTACGCAATTGCAGGAGAAAGTCACCAAACTTTCTGGACAGATGTCAGTGGTGATGATCGTGTTCCTGTTTCCGGCCTTGCTGGTGGTAATGGCCGGACCCGGTATGATGTTGCTAGGTCAGGCGCTGGGCTAAATGCGCGGAGGAGTATAGAAATGAAAGCAAGGGAAGCTGCAACTCGCTTGTTATTGGTGGTGCTGTTGCTGGGGCTCGGTGGCTGCCAGAATCCGGGGCAAGCAAGCAAACAGAAGATAGAAACAACGGGAAGCTGCGGTGACCGGTTGTCTTCGGAGCAGGGTATGGCGATGTCGATGATCCAGCAGCAAATAATGGGCCGACATTTTTACTCCGCTCTGGCGGAACTTGAGCGCCTGCCTTTGTCGCCTGACACTCGCTTGCTCAAGGCAGACAGTTACCGTCATTTGGGTAAATGGCACCAGGCCGAACCATTGTATAAGCAATTGGTTGGTACCTGCCTGGCGGGGCGGGCCTATCATGGTTTAGGGCTAGTGTCTGCCTATCAGGGCGACACCGATTCGGCGATGGATTGGCTTGAGCAGGCAGTCAGCGCTGCACCGGTTTCGGCTGATATCCGCAATGATTTTGGTTTCTTGCTGCTGGTGATGGGGCAAGACGACAGGGCTTACGATCAGTTGTTTACTGCACTCGAACTTGAGCCCGAGCATCCTAACGCGGGTAAGAACCTTTGGTTTTTGCTGTTGAAAAATGAACAGCACCGCCAGGCCGAGACTTTGGCAAGCCGATATCATTGGGGAGAGCAGACTCAGCAGGAGATGCTTTCTGCCATTAGCCGGTTTAGGCCATTGGCGCTTAACTCTACCATCTCCTTAGGAGAGCAGAAATGAACATATCTTTGATCTTGTATATACAGTGGTTTTGGCTGTTGCTGGCTGGTGTGGCTTTTACTTGTCAGGTACATGCTGGGCTTGATCCCGTAGGGACGAACCAGGAGGATAAGTTGGCACCAAGTGCTGTGCCTAGCGCATCGAGTGGTGATGTCTCTGACTGGGCTTTGGGAAGCGAGCCGGCGATATCTAACCGCCCCCGTCAACATAACCAAGCGCTGGGGAATACCCGGATGTGGCTCAAGTTGCAATCTGGCGGTCAATTGGCCACCAAGCATACCGATAGCTTGTTGCCGGATGCTGCTAATAAGGTAGAGGTTAGAATGCTCAACAGTTTCTCAACACCGATCCCAAGTAGATTTATTTCTGACTCGCTCGGGGGCGGCTAGGATATGGCCTGTCAATATCAGCGGATTTCTTTTCAACGAGGGATGGCAACCGGGTTAATTGTTTTGATGGTAGCTATGATAGCCTGCGTTGCCTTCGCTGTTGATTCTGGGCGGTTGTTGATGGAAAAGCGGCGCCTTCAGGATCAAGCTGATATGGCCGCCTTGGCGGCGGGGCGGCTCGGTTGTTATATTGATGCAGAACATGAAGCAGATGAACTAAAGTCGGCGGTGGAGGCGAACCTAGTAGCAAACGGTTTTGATTTTCATCTCGATGGTAATGAATACACTGTCGGTTTTGGATGGTCAGAGGCCGATTTTTCTCAGGGCTCCTGGGTAATTCACGATAACTCTGACAGCGTACGCGATGCCGCCAGGGTGACCTTGAAAAAGGACGTTTCCGCCAGCCTGTTTCCCCGTCTGTTCTCTGGAACCTCAACTGTTACCCTGATGGCCAATGCTGGAATAAATAAGCAGGCCTGGGTTCGGTTTGGGGTCGGTAGCACAGCGGCGAGTGTGGGAGCGGTGCACAACAGTACGGTAGCACTGGAACTGATAAACCTGATTCTGATGGACTGGGTTGGGGTAGAATTGACAGCATTGTCGTATCGGGAGCTGTTGTCAAGTACTGTCTCGGTCGGCGAGATGAGTGCTTCGGTGGGCGATGATATGGGTGACACCGTGTCTATGGGGGATGTGATCGATGTCCTCAACCAGGTTTCGGCCCTTAGTGCTGAAACCCTAAATACCCTGGATAGCATCAAAATTGCAGCTGGTGACGAAACCCTCTCCTTAGCAGATTTTGTTTCGGTGGTTTCAGAACCGACCGATAACTCGTCGCAATTGGCGAGTGAACTCTCCGCCTATGACTGGCTGTCGGCGTCGTTGTTGGTGGCAGTAACAAATTCTGGCGATGTATTTGATGCGACAGGGTTATTGTCGGAATCGACGGTTACTGCGTTGGGCTTCGATAGCTTGGGCGTTTCTTTGCAGGTGACCGAACCCGCGAAGTTTCAAGTCGGACGGTTACCGGCAGAGGGAGACTATGTAAGTGAAGCCAAAACAGCCCAGCTTGAGCTGGAGCTACAGGTTAATGCTATAAGTATTTTATCTGGGCTAGACCTCGGTATAATCTCGGTAAAAAGTGCGGCTCTAGCTGTAAAGGTCGTTGGGGCTCAGGCCGAGACCAAATTAATGGATATTGATGGTTGCTTTTGGGGTGAGGACAACACGGAGACTGTGGCTTTTGAATTCGAGTCTAAGTCCTCACTACAAGATTTACAGCTCGGGGGGGAAAGCGGTACTAGCCAGCCATTTTCGATTGGGGTTGAAGTACGGCTTGCTGTGATTAAAGTGCCGATAGATATCAATATCAGCGCGGTTTTTACAAATGACTCTGATGTATACTCGCCGCATAGCGAAACTCTACTTGCCAGCGAGGCCTTGCCTAAAACGTTTAGCCATGTAGCGTCTAGCTCTGTGGATGAGATGTTTTCCGATGTATCGTTATCTGCTTCGATTGCCGATGCAGGGAGTATCAGCTCGGTGCTCGGCATTGTGAATGGATTGATTGCGGATGTACTGCTGCCGGGGATTTTGGACCTGGTACTGCAGCCATTAGCGAACACTGTTATCTCCCCTTTGCTGGCCGATCTCGGTGTTGCAGTTGGCGAGGCTGATGTGATTGTCTTCGATATCACCTTTGAAGGTGGCAGGCTGATTGAATAGCCTGTTTGTTCAACCGGATTAAACGAAATCCTGCTGCTGAATATCCCAAGGCCATGCCTCATAGGAACTGTTTCCTGTGGTGTAGGCTATCAGCGTCGATACCGTATCCTTAGCCCTACACCATGAACGACAAATATAAAATTTGGCATTCAACCCAACCCGAATCATGAAATTTCCTCATGTTCTTTGTGAAGCAAAACCAATTTTATTCAACACGTGAACACAGTATAAAAAAGACTGCTCTTAGCGTTAGGTAATTAACGGTTGGGAAAATATAAACAAAACTATCCCCATAAAAAGAGTAAGGAATAAGGTCAGTTGTTTTCAAAGGATATAGGATACCAGTTCACGATGACTAAAGATTTTACATTTGCTATTAAAAGCATTTGTTTTGATGAGAATTATCAACCATCAGACAATACGCGTATCACGACTAATTTTGCTAATTTGGCTCGAGGAAACAGCCGCCAAGCGAACCTTCGCAATGCACTACGAATGATCGACAACCGCTTTAATGCCTTGGCGCATTGGGATAACCCTAATGGTGACCGTTATTCAGTTGAGCTTGAAATCATCTCTGTAGATATGAATATTCAAGGCAATGGTGAAGCCTTTCCATCAATTGAAGTATTGAAAACCAATATTGTTGATCGAAAAACCAACGAGCGTATTGAAGGGATTGTTGGCAATAACTTTTCCTCATATGTAAGAGATTACGATTTTAGTGTTCTGCTGTTAGATCATAACAAGAACCAAGCCCAATTCAGTATTCCAGATAACTTTGGTGAATTGCATGGCAAGCTCTTTAAGTCTTTTGTGAGCTCAGAATCTTACCAGCAGCAATTCAAAAAACCGCCAGTGATCTGTTTGAGCGTGTCGGACAATAAAGTTTATCGTCGCACTGAGAATCAGCATCCTGTGTTGGGCTTCGAATATCAGCCAAATGAGTCGTCATTGACCGAGCAATATTTCAAAAAGATGGGCTTACAGGTTCGCTACTTTATGCCGCCGAACAGCGTTGCACCGTTAGCGTTCTACTTCTTCGGTGATTTGCTCAATGATTACTCAAACCTTGAGTTAATTAGCACGATTAGCACTATGGAGACATTCCAAAAGATTTACCGACCTGAAATTTATAATGCCAATGCGGTTGCCGGTAAGTGTTATCAACCAAACTTGAAGAATTTAGACCACTCGTTAACTCAAATTGTTTACGACCGTAAAGAACGCAGTCAGTTAGCGATTGAGCAGGGGAGATTTGCCGAGCAGCATTTCATCAAACCCTATCAATCTATTCTGGAGCGATGGTCTGAAAATTACGCGTAATCAATAACGAGAATCTGGACGGAAAAACGATGAAAATACTATTACCGACTTCAACGGCGGGAAGCTTACCTAAGCCTTCATGGCTGGCTCAACCTGAAACATTGTGGTCACCATGGAAACTGCAAGGTGACGAGTTGATTGATGGCAAACGCGATGCTTTACGTGTCTCTTTGCATGAACAAGAACTGGCCGGGATTGATATCGTGTGTGACGGCGAGCAAACGCGCCAGCACTTTGTCACCACCTTTATCGAACATCTAAGCGGCGTAGATTTTAATAGTCGCAAAACAGTTAAAATTCGTGACCGTTATGAAGCAAGCGTACCGACGGTAGTGGGGTCGGCGAGTCGCCCAAATTCGGTCTTTGTTGAAGACGCTAAATTCTTACGTCAACAAACTAAAAAACCAATTAAATGGGCGCTGCCCGGTCCAATGACGATGATCGACACCCTTTACGATGATCATTATGGCAGTCGGGAAAAATTGGCATGGGAGTTCGCCAAAATACTTAATCAGGAAGCCAAGGAATTAGAGGCGGCAGGGGTCGATATCATTCAATTTGATGAACCAGCATTTAATGTGTTCTTTGATGAGGTGAATGATTGGGGCATTGCTTGTTTAGAGCGTGCAATCGAAGGATTAAAATGCGAGACGGCAGTACATATCTGCTACGGCTACGGTATTAAAGCCAATACCGACTGGAAGAAAACACTTGGCTCTGAGTGGCGACAATATGAAGAAGTGTTCCCTAAATTGCAGCAGTCGAATATCGATATTATCTCGCTAGAATGTCATAACTCACGAGTGCCTATCGACTTGCTTGAGCTTATTCGAGGCAAGAAAGTGATGGTAGGGGCGATTGATGTCGCCACAAATACCATTGAAACCCCTGAGGAAGTTGCTAGTACATTGCGTAAAGCATTGAAGTATGTTGATGCCGACAAGCTTTATCCTTGCACTAACTGTGGTATGGCGCCTCTGTCACGGGAAGTCTCTACAGCTAAACTTAACGCCTTAAGTGCGGGGGCAGATATTGTGCGAAGAGAGCTTTCTAGTGTGCATCAACCGCGTGCTGCTTTAGTACATCAATAGGGATTATATCTAAGGTAGTTACTTCGCAACTGGCCAATATTACTGGTGGCGCGCAACCTGCCTGCAATGCCTCTTTCCAGCGCTGGGCACATAGGCACCAACGATCGCCGGGGGCGAGGCCGAGAAAGCCAATTTCCGGCCTTGGCGTAGACAAATCATTGCCCTGTGCTTTGGTAAAGGCGAGAAACTCTTCCGTTACCAAGGCACATACGACATGACGACCAGCATCGCTATCATCTGTGCGGCAATAGCCATCCCTAAAAAAGCCGGTTGTAGGCGAGCAGTTACAGAGAGCCAAGGGGCCGCCTAACACGTTAATTTTACCAGTCATGGTCACACCTTGTTTTAGACTCTTTTACAGGCTAAACGATCAAAGTGTAGTTGATAGCTTCTTGCAGCCATCAAGGAAATAAGAGTCGTCAGATTCAACTTCTTTCATCATAGGCTTTTCGAGCTTGTCTGATATCGTCTTGGTGCTGATCTGCCCAAGTGACTAATTGGTACAATGGTTTAACTAAGTCGCGTCCCATTTCTGTCAGGCAATACTCGACTTTTACCGGGACTTCAGGATATACGGTCCTGTTAACATAACCTTCGCGTTCTAAATCTCTTAACGTTTGGGTCAGCATGCGTTGGGAAATTCCTTCCACCCGGGACTTCAGCGCATTAAACCTTTCTGTTCCGTCAACTAAAGCAAACAGAATAAGCATTGACCATTTGTCACCGATCTGCGCGACAACATTGCGTACCGGGCAATCGTCATTGTTATAATAAACGCGTCTTTCTGGCTTGGCTGTTGTTGTCACTTTTCTATTCCTTCTCGCCGTTGGATTGAACACAGGTTACCAAAATGTGCCTACCGCACATTTCGGTGCCTTCTTGTACTGTAGGTTACTATTAATTACTATGGTTATCAATGTATACCTAATTGGAAAAGTGCTTAGGAGTGAGTTATGTGGAAAGCAATGACATGTTTGATTTTTCTATTAGCAAGTAACGTAGTTGATGCCAAAAGTTCTGATAACCTGATCATCGATCTGGATTCACTGCAAAAAACGAATTGGACAGAGCAGGAATTAAACAACGCAAAAATAGTGACTGATTTTGTACAAAACCTTATGAATAATCATAACTTTGAGTATGTTCTGGAGCACTACAACGATAGTGCTTATGTTCAGCACAATAGAAACCTACCGGATAAAATTACCGGGTTAGTGGGCTTTCTTGAAGAGTTTGTAGAGGAATACCCTGACTACACGTATGACGTTAAGCATATCTATGCCGATGGTGACTTCGTGATATTCCATTCTCATGCCACGTTAAATAAAGAAGATAGAGGCAATGATCAAAAAGGCATGAATATTATCGATACCTGGCGCATCGAAGAAGGCAGAATTGTTGAGCATTGGGATTCTATTCAGGCACTTGATTTCTCAATGAGGGTATACTCACTCATCAGTGGCGGCGATATCGCTAACTCGAATGGCGTGTTTTAGGCAGCTAACAGCACTTTATATGAAGCTCTGTATTGATGGTGAGTGACAATGATTGAATACGCATGCCTCACCATGAATATTAGAGCTTTTATATATCTCAATATCTAGGTAACGTCCTCTCTTTTATTTTCCCTCTTCGCACTGCCTAAACTTGGCACCTTTCTTGACTATCTTTCTGTATCAACAGCAGAGTGCTGTTAAATACATGAACTCGCCTTGATGCGGAAGAGATCTGATCATAGGCAGTCAAAGGGAGAGGCAAGATGCGAATCAATTTGAAAAACAAAATCACATTTGCAGCTTTCGCCATGGCGTTGTGGTTTACCTGCGGTGTAGCAGCAAATTCTAAAGCGGAGAATACCCCAAAACAAACACTGGTTTTTGGTGTTGTGCCTCAGCAATCAGCCGCCAAGCTTGCCCAGCAATGGGGGCCGCTGCTCAAGGCATGGAGTGAGGTGACCGGCTTAGATATTCGCTTTGCAACCGCACGAGATATTCCCACTTTTGAGCAGCGCTTGGCCGCTGGCGAGTACGACCTAGCTTACATGAACCCGTACCATTTTACCCTTGTTAACCAGAGTCCAGGCTATACCGCACTTGCAAGAGCGAAAGATAAGCGGATTACAGGGATCATGGTTGCGAAAAAAGATTGGCAGGGAAGGATTGAGGACTTTGATAATGTATTTCTTGCCTTCCCGGCGCCACGCGCCTTTGCCGCATCAATCCTGACCCAATCAGAACTACGCCAGAAGGGGCTCTCCATCTCCCCTAAGTATGTGGGCTCGCACGATTCGGTCTACATGGCTGTAGCAAAAGGCCTCTATCCCGCAGGTGGCGGGGTAATGCGGACTTTCAATAGTTTGGATGTGTCAATCAAGCAGCAACTCACTGTGATTTACCGAACCAATAGCTATACCCCTCACGCTATTGCATTTGCCGATGACTTGGATGGATCAACGGTTTCAGCTTTGCAGCAGAGCATAAATGTATTGAACCAGCACGCTGACGCGAAAGCGGCTTTTGCAAAGCTAAGTATAAAAGGGCTTGAGCCGGCAAAAGACAGTGACTGGGATGATGTCGTCGCACTCGATATCCAATTGTAAGCATCAACAATGCTGAAGCTGAAATTAGTGAGGCTAGGTTATGACACTACGTACAAAAACGATATTTGGTATCGCACTAATAGAAGCCTTGGTGTTGGCCGTTTTGATTTTTACCGGGCTGAAGTGGCTTAAGACTTCTAACGATAGTCGTCTTGAAACGGGCAGCAAACAGCTAGTCAGCGTGTTTGCGAGTGCTTCTCGGGATGCTGTTTTGGCAACGGATTTGGCCTATTTGGACAGTTTTGCACAATCTATTACCGCTGAGCACAATCTTGTCTATGTCCGTATAACTGATCGTAATGGCTTGGAATTAACCCGTCATGGTGACTATCAAAATGTCACAACCCATAACTTACCATCAGAAGTCCATGATGGTGTCTATGATGTCTGTAGCGAGATAGTGGTTGCTGGTGAATATTATGGCAAAGTCGAAATGGGGGTGAGGGTTAAGGATTTTCAAGCCCTAATGTCTCAGGCTACACGAATGAGCTTACTGATTGCTCTAATAGAAATGACCTTGGTTGCTATCTTTTCGTTTGCCCTTGGTACCTATTTATTACGCCGGTTAGAGCAACTAAAAAAAGGGGTAGAGCAAGTTGGTGAAATTGGACCCGGTGGGCAAATTACCATTACGGGTAATGATGAAGTTACCAGGGTTGGTGAAGCATTTAACCAGATGTCACTATCGCTGGCCAATGCACAGGCAGACCTAGCTAAAAAACACCAACAGCAAATTGCATTGACAGAGAAGGTCACAGAGCTTGCTCAAGTTGCAGAGCATGCCCGTGATGTCATTATCATTACTGATGCCAAAGGCTGTATTACCTGGGTTAACCCCGCCTTTGAAGCCCTTACCGGTTACTCAGCAAAAGAGGTATTGGGGAGGCAACCTGGTGAGTTGCTGCAAGGAAAGGGGACAGATAGCGAAACTGTCACGCAGATGTCTGATGCATTAGCTGAAAAGAAAGCGATTAAAGTCGAACTGCTAAATTATACCAAGCAAGGGCAAGCTTACTGGGTTGAGATGGATATTTCGCCTGTGCTGAATGACGCTGGAGAGGTCGTTCGCTTTATTGCTGTTGAGCGTGATATCACCGAGCGCCGCCAAGTCAATAAGCGCCTTGAAGAAGCGTTGGAGCAGGCAACAAAAGCTAACACAGCCAAGTCAGAATTTTTGGCTAATATGAGCCATGAAATCAGAACCCCGATGAATGCGGTAATGGGGCTCAGTGAAATGCTACTGGATAGCGAAGTGACTTCCGAGCAGCGTGAAAAATTGAAAATCATTAATCAATCTGCAGAAAACCTTGTGGCTATCATTAACGATATTTTGGATTACAGCAAAATTGAAGCAGGAAAATTGACCCTCAATGATGCGCCTTTCGATTTGCGTGAGGTATTAGAACAAGCCGTTGAACTGAGCGCTTACCAAGCTAAGAATAAAGGCTTACCAGTGATACTGGATATGACGCCAAGTATCAATACTCAAGTGATCGGTGATAAAGGACGTCTGAACCAAATACTATTAAATCTCCTGGGTAACGCAGTGAAGTTTACCCCCAAAGGCTATGTAAAATTGTCGGTTAAAGAAGATCTTTCAGGTCAAACACCAACTTTCCGGTTTACAGTAGAAGACACAGGGATGGGCATACCGGCAGAACGCCTACCGTTTATCATGGATAAATTTGAGCAGGTCGATAACTCAGCTACGCGTGAATTTGAGGGAACCGGCCTGGGGCTGGCTATTTGCAATCATCTCGTTGCGTTATTCGGCGGTAAGCTGCAGGTTGAATCAGAAGAAGGTAAAGGTTCAACGTTCTCATTTTTAATTGGTTTTAAACCGCAAGCTTCTTATGTCGCAGGTACATTTGATGTGATTGCTCGGGCTGATAATTCTCACTTTGTTGATGAAAGTAAGTTACCTGTTTTAACTGTGCTGTTGGCAGAAGATAGTCAGGTAAACCGCATGTTGGTAGAAGCGATGTTAGCTAACAGCAACTTGAAACTGATTTTTGCCAAAGATGGAGTAGAAGCTGTAGAACTGTATCAACAGCATCAGCCCGATATGGTTATCACGGATATCTCAATGCCGAACAAAGATGGTTACGCTGTCACTAAAGAAATCAGAGAAATGCAGCAAAGTAGTCAATCCAATTGGTGTCCGATCATTGCCTTGTCAGCTCATGCGATGCTAGAAGAGCAAGAAAACTGTCACCAGCGAGGGTTGGATGATTATCTAACTAAGCCGGTTAAGAAAAATGAGCTGGTGGCTATGATCGCGAAGTGGGGTGATCTTGCTGATAGCGCTCCCGAATGTAGTTCAAGATATGTTTAATCTGGCTCTGCGCATGTCTACGGCCAAGGTAGTAAGCGTACATGTCGTGGTATTCGGTATTCTTGTAAGCGGCACGGTAATGGGAAAAATGTTGCTGCTTCCATAAGCTAATTATTAATCGTCACCAGGAGCTCATGGATTAATGAGCTCCTTCAGCCTTCCTCACATGATACCCACCAAATTGTCTAATCAAATTCTACTTTATAAGATGCTAGCTTGCTGAAACTAAACATTATGTTATAACATAACATTAATGGATTGGTTTTATTGAGAAGGTCTTATTAAACATAAGGTTTCAAGGGTATACACAATGAGCAACATCGACGCTCTTTTAGAGCATGCAGAGCAGAGTTGTAAAGCTCGGGGTAAGCAGTTAACAGTTAAAAGAAAGCAGGTGCTACATGGGTTACTGCACTCCCAAAAAGCACTGTCGGCTTATGAGTTGATAGATTATTGCAAGGAGCAATTCAACCATAGCCTGCAAGCGATGTCGGTATACCGAATTTTGGATTTCCTCGAGCAAGAGCATTTAGTTCATAAGCTTAAGGTATCGAATAAATATGTGGCTTGCTCTCATATCCTTTGTGACCATGAACATGGGATCCCGCAATTTTTGATTTGTTCAAGTTGCAATAAAATCAGAGAGTTAACTATTGATAAGGGCATGATAAATAGCCTGAAAGCTAATGCCCGCGAAGAGGGGTTTACTGTGATCAGCCCTCAACTTGAAATTAGTTGTGTATGTGATGAATGTATTAATTCGTAAAGTACATCAACAGAACATAGTGTGAAGAACAATTAGGAAAGGCATTTAGAAATAGCTTTCTACACATGGAGACCATATAGAGTGATGTCATCAACGCTAATTAAAAACGCCAGGGTGGTTAACGAGGGCAAGGTGATTGAAGCCGATGTGCGGATTGTCGGCCAAAAGATTGAAACAGTTGAGAATGACATTTCAGCAAAACAAGCAGACCAAGTGATAGATGCTAAAGGCAGTTATCTATTACCGGGTATGATCGATGATCAAGTCCACTTTCGGGAACCAGGTTTAACGCATAAAGGGTCTATTGCGACGGAATCACGTGCAGCTGTTGCTGGTGGTATAACGAGCTATATGGAAATGCCTAATGTCAGTCCTGCAACGACAACCATTGAAGCGCTCGAAAAAAAATATGCCATTGCAGCGCAAAAATCACTGGCAAACTATTCATTTTATCTAGGAGCGACGGAAGATAATTTAGAGCAAATCAAACGACTTGATCCGACAAGGCATTGTGGTGTCAAAGTCTTTATGGGGGCTTCGACAGGAGACTTGTTAGTGGAGCACCCTCAGGCACTTGATTCAATATTTCGAGAATCACCGGTGCTCATTGTTACCCACTGTGAGAGTGGGCCGGTTATCAGCCAAAATCGTGAAGCTCTTCTTAAAACCAAATCAGAATTGACTATTGCTGACCACCCTAGGTTACGAGATGCGAATGCATGCTTTGCTTCGTCGTCGCATGCAGTTGACCTAGCCAAGAAATATCAAAGCCAGCTCCATGTGCTGCACATCACTACCGAGAAAGAGTTGTCATTGTTCGAGTCAGGCCCTATTCAAAATAAGCATATTACTGCTGAAGCTTGTATTCATCATTTATGGTTTTCTAATCAGGATTATGCCCAGTTGGGTAACCTGATTAAATGTAATCCTGCTATTAAATACCCGTCAGATCGCGATGCGTTAATCCAAGCATTGCATAACAATCAGATCGATATCATCGCAACAGACCATGCGCCACATACCTTGGAAGAAAAGCAAGTTCCCTATGAGCAAGCGCCAGCCGGCCTTCCTTTGGTACAGCACGCCTTGTTAACCTTGTTAGACCATGTAGCTAAGGGGCGGTTGAGCATTACCCAGGTTGTTGAGAAAACAGCGCATAACCCTGCAATACGCTATGCAATCAACGACAGGGGATACATCAAAGAGGGGTATTTCGCTGATTTGGTGTTGGTTGATGAGCATTCACCGACGATTGTGACCCACGAAAACAGCCTTTATCACTGCGGCTGGACGCCTTTTGCGGGCTATCAGTTTTCGTCGAAGATTAAGAGCACTTGGGTAAATGGCCAACAGGTATTTGATGGCGAAAGATTGACTGCCAGCAGTGTGCCAGCGATGGCAATGACATTCGACCGATAATGGCTTGATGAGCAGAGTTACATTAACAAAGATTCAGAAAATAAAATTAAGAGCACATTATGATTAGAAGAAACCCAAGCGGCCACCTGCCAGTTGTCTCTGAAACTGCTTTTATCGACCCAACCGCTATCATTTGTGGCAAAGTCATTATTGAAGATAACGTGTTCATCGGCCCTTACGCGGTCATTCGTGCCGATGAAGTTAATGAAAATGGCGACATGGAGCCTATTTTGATTAAACGTGACACCAACATCCAAGATGGGGTAGTCATTCATTCAAAGGCTGGTGCTGCCGTTACTATCGGAGAACGTTCATCCATTGCCCATCGCTCTATTATTCATGGCCCATGTACAGTGAGCGATGATGTGTTCATCGGTTTCAACTCGGTTGTGTTTAGTACTGTGATTGGTCAAGGCTGTGTGATCCGCCATAACTGTGTTGTTGATGGGCTCGACTTACCAGAGCATTTCCACGTACCGCCAATGACAAACATCGGCGCTGATTTTGACTTAAACAGTATTTCAAAAGTCCCTCCAGAGTATTCCGCTTTCTCGGAATCTGTTGTCTCTGCAAACCATACCCTTGTTCAGGGCTATAGGAGAATTGCAAATGAACTCTGACAATGAACAAATACTCGCGGTACCCACCAATATCGTGACAGGCTTTTTGGGGGTAGGAAAAACATCCGCCATTCTGAATTTGATGAAACACAAACCAGACAATGAACGCTGGGCGGTTCTGGTTAATGAATTTGGCGAAATAGGTGTTGATGGCAGCCTGTTTGAAGGGCAGAGAAGCCAAGAGCAACAGGTGTTTATTCGTGAAGTCCCGGGTGGCTGTATGTGTTGTGCAGCTGGTTTGCCGATGCAAATTGCGCTAAATCAATTGTTATCGGAAGCTAAGCCGGATCGATTACTGATAGAGCCTACAGGGCTTGGCCATCCTAAAGAGGTTTTGCAGGTGCTCTCATCAGAGCATTATCGCAATGTACTTTCATTGCAGAAAACGCTGACCTTGGTCGATGCCAGAAAATTGTCTGACTCTCGATATACTAGCCACGATACCTTTAATCAGCAAATCGCTATTGCCGATACCGTAGTGGGTAATAAAGTCGATCTTTACCAAGGAAACGAAAAAGAGCAGCTTCATGCTTATGTAGAACTACATGGTAAGGCGCATACCCAAGTCATCTTTGCTCAGCATGGAAACATTGCGCTGTCTGAATTTGAAGGGCCAACCGCTGCTCAAGAACAACCGGCACACCATCACCACCATGGTCATTCAAAGCCACTAGTGTCTGAACAACCTATGCCAGAAACGGGGGTGCTTAAGGCAACGAATGAGGGTGAGGGGTTTGTAAGTGTAGGCTGGCGTTTTGCACCGGATAAAGTCTTTAGTCGTCAAAAATTGGTTACTTTACTTGTGAGCTTGAATGTAGAGCGGATGAAAGCGGTATTTATCACTGATTATGGCGTGTTTGGTTACAACCTAACTCCAGACGGGCTGACAGAAGTCGAATTGGATGATTGTATGGAAAGTCGTATCGAGCTTATCTCTGATAACTTAGACGATACACTTGAAGAGCAGATATTTAGTTGTGTAGAGGGTTAACCTTGTATTACCTCTGACAGCCAAGGATCTCTGTCAGAGGTATTACCTAGAGACAATATCACTATTTTGAAATGACAATGTTACCTATAAGTCACTGTTACCTATTGGTCACTGCCTAGTTTCCATTATTCACTTCTTTCAGTACCTCTCCCGTTGCACCACTAGGCAAAGTAATGCCAAGCGTATTCGACAAGGTTGGAGCAATATCATATGGGGTGATCTCGCGTGTCACTTTATTGGCTTCTATACCATTACCTGCGAAGATAACCGGGACATGGGTGTCGTATCGCCACGGTGAACCGTGAGTAGATGCGATAGTTAATCCATCCATATCATTGATATAGGTACGTGGGGTGAATACCAAGTATATGTCACCAGAACGTTGTGGATGGTGGTTATTTGTCACCAGGCGCATTACACGGTTATCAGGCAGTGTATTGCGCATGATATCTGTGCTAGTGACGGCATGTTCTATGCCTTTAACTTTTTCGACTTCTTCTGCAACTGCCCGTTGTACTGCTTCAAGTGAGACCCCTTTGTCTTTAATTACCTCATGGTTGAGATAGATGTACGGTTGTGAGTACAAGCGAATGGCGTCTTCACCCAAGCCAAACTCTTTGTTTAGCCGGCTAACCAGTTGTTCGCTGATAATGGTGTCTTTGTTGAAGTACTTTGCGGTGTTATAGCCTAGTGCGTTCACCGTTGGGGCAGCTTCTGGTACGCCATGATCGGCTGACAGTACGATCAGGGTATTATCCAAGCCGACTTGCTTTTCGACATTCCCCAAGAAGTTAGCCAGCGTCTGATCAAGGCGGATCAAGTTATCTTCTGTTTCGAGGCTTGATGGACCATACATATGGATAACGTAGTCATTAGACGAAAAGCTTACGGCAAGATAATCGGTGAAGTTGCCTTGGCCTAACATTTCTTGCTCAAGCAGCGCCGAGGCAAAATCAGCGGTGAGCTCATCGCCCGCAGGGCTTAGTGTCAGCATGGTGCTGAAATATTGAAAGCTTGAAGGGCCATAAGGGTGCGGGAAAGTTCGCTTGAACCCTGCAAGATCAACCTTTTGCTCTTGCGGACCTTCTTTCAGCGTGTACTTTTCCCTTTCAAGGCTGAGATCCCACTTCTGTTTGCTGTAACGAGCAGGGTAGCCTTGGGCATTCCACTCGGTGACCCAAGCTGGGTATTCATCATAGTAGTAATTGCTGGTGACAAACTCAGACTGGGCTTTAGAGAACCAGAAGGCTTTGCCCGAATGGCCTGCCAATGAAATTGCACCACGATCTTTTACCGATACCGAATAGATTTTTGATTCGCCATTGCTGGCAACCGCCAGTTCATCGCTGAAAGTAGTCGAAAGAATAGGAACCGGTGAGCGGCCATCAAGCTTGGCGGTTTTCTGGGTCGGGTCGATTTCCGTCGACTGATTAACGCCTGCACCTTGGGTCAGCATCGCGTAGTCACCATCTTCGACGTTATAGACCAAGCGCTCTTTTTGACGGTCGTACCAAACGTTGCCGACCATGCCATGGACACTCGGCGGCGCACCTGTCGCCAGAGAAACGTGGCCAACAATGGTCTCGGTATTGCCATGCTGATAATGGGCGTTAGTGTAATAGACGCCTTCGTCCATTAAATAACGGAAGCCTTTATCACCGAAATTGTGTTTATAACGCTCCAGCAAATCACCACGCAGGCCATCAACGGTGATCTGTAAAACTAATTTCGGCGAAGATTGTGGGGCGGCCACAGCATGTGCTGAGAGTAAACTTAAGCTAAGACATAACAGGCGGGGTACTGTTGCTATCTTCATTGATAGAGGCTCCGATATTATTTTTAAGAACACTTGAAGTGTAGAAGAGAAGTTAACTTCTTTCGTTACTGGGATATTAATTGGCGTCTCGAACAAGCCTTAATCCCATGTCCGCCATGATGATGTTTTGGCTGGCAAAATCACGTCGGTAGCTTTCCGATAAGTTTTCATCATAAGCAAAACTGCCACCACGCACTGATTTATGGGCGAGGCCAATTTTGGAATCTTGCGTGTTATTAGGGTTGTCAGTTGGGCCATAGCGGTAGAAACCTTCGTCATAGGCATCAATCACAAACTCACCGACGTTGCCTGTCATGTCGTATAGGCCAAGCTCGTTAGGCATTTTCTGGCCAACAGGGTGAGCGCGGTTATTGGCATTACCGGCATACCAGGCCACATCTTCGATACTGTCTGAGCCGCTATAGGTATAGCCTTGGCTATTGTTGCCCCCTTTGGCGGCAAATTCCCACTCAGCCTCGGTTGGCAGGCGGTAATTGGCTCCCGTTAGGGTGTTGAGTTGCTCGATAAAGTAGTTTGCCTGCTGCCAGCTTAAGTTATTCACCGGCACATCAGGATCGCTGAAATAGCTCATTGAAGAGCCCATCACTGACTCAAATAATGATTGTGTCACTTCGAATTTAGAGATGTAGAAGCTATCAACCGACACGGTTCTGGCTGGCGATTCTGCCTTGCTGGCCTCTGACAAGTTTGAACCCATCTCAAATTGCCCACCGTTGACTAGCACCATATCCGTTTCAATTTGCTTCATCACCGGATGAGGTTCGCTGGCAAACAGATCTTTGTTGATCCAAGTTGCAGCGGCGACCAAGGTGAGCCCTGATAGAGTAATAAATGTAGCCCGTTTTAATGTTGGTGATGGCATAAAGGGTCTCCGTGAATCAACAAACAGATCATTGAATTTAGGAGAAACATTGTATGGAATTTTGCCATACCTAAAGGTTATAAGGGGTATAACAAGCGCCTTGGTGTAGCACGCATTATTATTTACTAACTTAATTGTTCATAAGTAGGTGGAATATGCTGATTACTCAGGGCCCGCAATACAACGGTAAGGCATCAAAGCGATTACATGTAATGGCAAAACCGATTGGCGCCATGTGCAATATTGACTGCACATATTGTTATTACCTGAGTAAGCAGGATTTGCTTGAGTACAAAAAAGGTTGTTCTCCTATGATGGATGAGGGCACCTTGGAAACCTACATCCGACAATATATCGAAGGCCAGAACACGCCAGAAATCATTTTCTCATGGCAGGGCGGTGAACCGACCATGCTGGGTGTTGATTACTTCCGGAAGGTGGTTGAGCTACAAAAGAAGTACCAGCCAAAAGGTGTCGTGATTTCGAACGACCTGCAAACCAACGGGACGCTGCTTAATGATGAGTGGTGTGAGTTTCTGGCCGAAAACAATTTCTTAGTTGGTCTCAGCATCGATGGCCCAGAAATGCTGCATAACGCTTACCGAACTAACAGGGCGGGGCGTGGCACCTTCAAGCAGGTCATGGCTGCCGTTGAGGTACTGCACAAGCACCAAGTGAAATTCGCTACGCTGACCTGCGTGAACAACTTAACGAGCAAGAACCCGTTAGAGGTATACCGCTTCTTGAGAGACGAAGTGAGATCGCCTCAGGTCCAGTTTATCCCCATTGTCGAGCAGAAGACATTCCGTACTACAGCCCCACAGAAATGGAATCCGCACGAGCAATTACGCCAAGGCGATAAGCGTTTAAATCCATGGCACAAGAACTCAGTGGTTGAGCCATGGTGTGTTTCTGCCGAAGGGTGGGGCGACTTCTTGATTGCTGTCTTTGACGAATGGGTACAGCATGATATCGGCAACGTATTCGTTCAGTATTTTGAAGCCAGTGTTGAAACCTGGATGGGGCGAAAGAATCCACTTTGTACTCTGGGTGAGATTTGCGGTAAAGGGCTGGCAATGGAGCCAAATGGTGATGTCTTCACCTGTGACCATTACGTTTACCCAGATTACCGAGTCGGCAATATCCATCATCAAAAAATCGATGTTATGGCTTATTCAGAAGCACAGCAGAAATTTGGTTTTGCTAAATCCCGTTCATTAACCAGCCAGTGCCAGCAGTGCGACTACAAGTTCGCTTGCTTTGGTGAGTGCCCGAAAAACCGATTTATTCGAACCAAAGAAGGTGAGCCAGGCCTGAACTATTTGTGTGCTGGCTGGAAGAAGTTTTTCTCGCATGCGGACAAAGCGATGGCGCTTATTTTGCGGTCAACTGGCCATCCGGTCGCCCATGGAAAATATTCCGATGCCGAATTGAAGAAGGCCATACAAAGGCAAGGCATACCGAACATGTCATCTCGCCAGCCATTATTCCCAACTCGTTTTTAACCTGAGGTAAAGGTAATGCAGAAATCACTGATTGCACTGGTTCTGAGCGCATCATTTGCTTTGCCGATGCTAGCGATGCCTTCGTATGCTGAAACAAAAGTGGATCAAACATCGAGTAAAAACCAGCTAACTCCAGTTCAACAAAGACAAGCAAAGCAGATCCAGCAGTGGGTGATGACCGCGCAGGATCATCGCCAAGATGATGAAAAGCGTGCCGAGGCCTTGCGGCAATTAGCACGTTACCCGAACCAGAATAGCTTGGTTGCCGTTGCGCGTGGCCTTCAAGATGACAACCCGCAGGTAAGAGAAGCTGCTGTGGTGGGTGCTGAGCCTTATCAGTTTGCACACCGCTGGCGGTTGCTCTCGGTGCTGCTTCAAGATAGTGACCAACATGTCCGATTGGCCGCAACCACAAACTTAATTCGAAATTACGGCGAAATGGATGTTGAGCAACAGGCATTAATGGAGGCGGCGACGACGGAGTTAATCAAATACCTCAAAGGGAAGGCCGATCAATCATCCCAGTTGCTGTTGGCCGATATATATCGCTGGCATCAGGAGTTTGATGAAGCGCACCACATCTATAACACCTTACTCGATAGTGATAAACAAAATCCGCAGATTTGGTTAGGACTGGCAGATAACTATCGAGCCCAAGGGGATGACCAGCAAGCGAATAAGGTGCTGGAGCAAGCACAAAAAGCATTGCCAGATGAAGCAAATTTGTTTTATTCCCAAGCGCTGACTTTGGTCAGGCTTGATGAGAAAAAACAAGCTGCAGATGCGATCAGGAAAGCGACTCAACTCTCGCCAGACAACAGCTACTTTTGGTATTTGAATGGGGTATTGCAAGAAGTTTTCAATGTCGACGAAGCAACAACGTCATTTGAAAAAGCCTATGAAATTTCTGGGGCGCCAGAGCAGCTGTATGCCGTGTGTGATATTTACGTGAGATATGGTCATCTCAAAGCTGATGCATGTTTGGAATCACTGGGTAAAGTCGCCCCCGCCTTTGTCATAGACGAACTAAAATCTAAACGGGGCTAATAGACCCACAATTATAAATAATAATGAGGGAGCAAATGCGACCATTAAAATCAGCACTGGCAGTGATGTCAGTATTGTCTTTACCTGTCAATGCGAGTGGCATTTTTCTGCAGGAAGCAGTAACTGCGAATGCAGGTACAGCGGGAGCGGGGGATGGTGTTTATACAGGGTCGGCTGCGGCGATGTGGGTCAACCCGGCGACGATGAGCGGAATGGGTGAGAGCCTCACGACGTTTAATTTGCTTGGGTTTGATCTCGAAATGAAATATCGGGACAACGGTGATAATGGCGACGGTAAAGCCCACTCGGTGCTGCCATCAGCTGGTGCATTCCATGCCCGCCAGGTGACCGATGATCTCCATGTCGGTATTGCCCTGGGTGCCGTTGGAGGCTCGAGCTTGTCATATGGCACTGATTGGGCAGGTGCTGCAGCACTGGATAAAATCACGTTGACAGCTATGCAGATCAACCCTGCCGTCAGTTACCAAATCAACCCGCGGTGGTCGGTTGGCGCTGGGGTTCAGCTGAGCTGGGCGTCTTTAGAGCAATCTACAAGCTTGCTCGATATCGATAAAGATACTGATTGGGCGTTTGGTGCCAACTTCGGCGTCATGTATCAGCACGATGAAAGGTTGGTATTGGGAGCGAGCTACCGTACAAAGTTGGATCATGAATTTGGTACTCGTGTATCAGGGCCAATTGATGGTCCAATTTTCAGTAGTCTGCGTACAGACATAACTGTTCCAGCTATTGCAGATATCAGCGCCAGTTATGCGGTCAACCCGAAGTTAGATCTACTAGCTTCCGTGCAGTGGCACCAGTGGAGTGAGTGGGATAATACGGTGATGGAGTTTGGTCTTTTTGCCGGCCAAACGAGTACGGCTACGATTGATCGTGATTGGGACGATGTGTGGAAGTTTGCCTTTGGTGCTGATTATCAGTTAAACAGCCAGTGGCGATGGAAAGCGGGCTTCTCGTACGAAACATCCCCACAAGATGATCCAACTAAGCAATGGGTAGATGTGCCTGTTGGCGAGCAATATCGTTACTCGGTGGGTGCAGCGACGAAATGGAATGATGTCACTGTCGATATGTTCTATGAGTACGCTGATTTGGGTGAAGTGGATATTAATCGAAGCTTTGGCGAGCTTCCATTGAATGGTATCAACGGTACCTTCGACAGCCGGATTCACTTCTTGGGTGTGAGTTTTACCTACTAAATTTGAATTAATCACTTATAAAAAAAAGCCAAATCATGATGATTTGGCTTTTTCTTTGTTTCTAATATGTCTTTTTAACACTGATTGACGTACTTGCTTTAAGTGCATTTGGGCTAATAATTTAACTTGCTGAGAATGGCTCATCACTTATCCTTGAGGGGTATAAAATGAAAGTGGATTATATAAGTGATGTTAGTGACAATGATGATAGCCGAAATTCCGACAGGAATAATGTGCCACAATGTTGGTTTAATAACCCTCAAACGTTTCTATTAGCGGTACCAGCAACTTAGTTAGCCATTGGATTTTTTCCGACTGTCGCCGTGATGCTTTGGTGATAATCGCAACCGTGAGATCGATGTCGTAATCGGTTTGCTGGTTCTTATCAGGCGCATAACGAAGTGTATAGCAGGTATCCATTAATTGTGTGGTAAGAATATGATTGTCAGTAAAAATTTTGGTTTCTATTGAAGGGTCGATCATCTCATAGCGATTATCATATTCATTGACACCCGAAATTATATATTTTACGTACTCACCATCTGTATTGCCTTCGAAATGTCCCCGACCTTTAAACAAAGGTTTTTGGTGTAATGTCTGGGGTTTGTTGTTTAAGATATGTATGCCGATATCGACAACTTCCTCTTGGATCATGGTTTCACTCAGCGGGCTCCATTGGCGAATATCGATAACGGCATCAGTTTCCTTTCGGATTGCGTCAATAATATCTTTGCCAATAGTGATTAGGTATGGCTCGATAATATGCAGGGTGATTTTGTCGAGTAATTTAGGATCAAATTCTTCAGGCTCTAAGGCAATATTGACTTGGTCTAATGCTGAGCGAAGTCTTGGCTCAATAGAAACCGCATAACTGGTGGGCGTCAGCCCTTCGGCGGTACGGACAAAAAGCGGATCATCGAGATCTTCGCGAAGTTGGGCTAATACTTTTGAAACGTAGGATTGTGACCGGCCAAGTTTTCGGGCGGCTCGGGTCGTAGAGTGGGTTTGCATTAATGCAAGAAAAACATGGAGCGCATTTAAATCATTCATAAATCAATAATTTCTGTTATTCCATAACATGATTATCTATTAATCTTAGGTGAAATGAAAGCAGATTGATGTGGTATCTTATTGGAATAACGGTAATTCTAAAGATAATTGTGATCTGGTTATAATGGCTTCGTCAGTTAAGGAAAGGTGGCTAATAAGGTTTTCCAGAAGCTTTATTCTTTTTGAAGACGGACAATAATAACCAATATGCTAGGGATTAGCCTTTATGTTTCCGATGTAAGGGCATTTTTTTATTTATGTTTTATCGAAGAACAGAATTAGAAAAAAATATACAGCAGCATAATGGGAACTACCTCTTTCAGGTCATTATCTCTGTTGTCGTTATATCGATGGTGTTGTCACAAATGACAGACTTTTGGTTAGATGAAAGCTTAATCATTGATAAAGAGATAGAAAGGGTACATGTAAAGCTACTGTTTCTCTATGGATTCCCTGTTCTTGGTCTAGGGCTATTGCTATCAGGGTTTTTTTCAGGGCAATCAGTTGTGTATCAGAAAATAAGTATTTTGGTGATGATGAGTATAGTTGCAACTATTCATACATTATCAATCTCTATGTTCTCAGATATCTCTATTATCAGTTTGATGATGATTACCTTAGTTGCCAAACTATTGGTTTTTCCTCCTACGTTCTCTTTATTGGTTTATACAATCTATATATTGCAAGCAAACATGATGGTTGAGATTTTTCACTCTGGTATGGTGCTGTATGCAGATTATTATTTCTCTTTAGGTGCCATGTATGTTTGGTTGAATTACATATCAATCAATAACTACCGTTGCTATGTTCGCGATTATTACCACGAGCAAAAGAAAAAATCCTGGATGGCAAAGACTGTTATTCGTAACCGAGAAGTCGCCGCTAAAAATATTATCCTCAATGGTTACTCATATATTGATGAAGTGACCGGCCTGCATAACCGGCGCTATTTGCAAGAACACATGGCGTCGCTGAATCAAGGAACTAAGCAGCAACCGCTTGGTGTACTACTCATCGACATTGATCACTTCAAGCAAGTGAATGATGTCTATGGTCATGCAAAAGGCGATGAGTATTTAAAGCAAGTCTCGCAAACTCTGCGAAATGTGTTTAAGCGCAAGAGTGATGTCATTGCTAGGTACGGCGGCGAGGAAATTGTCGTTATGCTGACTGGGATCAGCAAAGCAGATCTGGAAGAGAGAGCGAGGCAAGCGTGTGAGGCTGTGAGGGCGCAGGCCTTAAAACACCCGCTACGAGACTTTGTGAGTGTCAGTATCGGTGGTATCCATGCTAGAGCAGGTTTTCACCCAGCCGAGCAATACCTTGATGAAGCCGATGCGTGTATGTACCAAGTGAAATCCAGTGGACGCAATGGATATTTGGTGGAGTCCAGTTAGAAATAAAAAAACGCGACCAATAATGGTCGCGTTTTTTTATGTATGGCAATGTTTCTTAGCTAAATATCAGTAATGCCAAGGGAACTTGCTGAAATCTTGGTCGCGTTTTTCTAGGAACGCATCACGGCCTTCTTGGGCTTCGTCAGTTCCGTAGGCAAGGCGGGTTGCTTCACCTGCGAATAGCTGCTGGCCAACTAGACCATCGTCAGGTAGGTTGAAGCCGTACTTCAACATACGCATCGCTGTTGGCGACTTGCTGTTGATCTCTTTCGCCCAGCGCAGAGCTTCTTCTTCCAATTCGAAGTGATCAACCACCTTGTTTACCATACCCATCTCAAAGGCTTCTTGTGCGCTGTAGTTAAAACCGCAGAAGAAAATTTCACGGGCACGCTTCTGGCCGATCATCTTAGCAAGGTAGGCTGAGCCGTATCCGGAGTCGAATGAAGCGACATCTGGGTCAGTTTGCTTGAAAATCGCGTGTTCTTTTGAGGCCAGCGTTAGGTCACAAACAACATGAAGGCTATGACCACCACCAACAGCCCAACCTGGAACAACCGCAATCACCACTTTAGGCATAAAGCGGATCAGACGCTGCACCTCAAGAATGTGCAGGCGACCCATACGGGCTACGTCAGCCTTGCCGGCTTCTTCACCTTCGTACTTGTAACCGTCTTTGCCGCGAATACGCTGGTCGCCACCTGAAGAGAATGACCATTGGCCTTTTTCTGATGGACCGTTGCCCGTGATGAAGACACAGCCAACATCTGACCACTGGCGTGCGTGATCTAGTGCAGTGTATAGCTCATCGACAGTTTTTGGGCGGAAGGCGTTAAGACAGTCTGGACGGTTGAATGCGACACGTACCGTGCCTTGGTCTTTGGCGCGGTGGTAAGTGATATCTTCAAAGTCGAACCCTGGAACTTCTTCCCAAAGCTCAGGATTAAAAATCTCTTTGCGGCTCATGATGACGATTGCCTGATTTATACAAAAGGTGATGTAAGGCTAGGGAGTTACAGCTAAATGTCAATGGTTTATGAAAGAATGTGACTAGAAGGCGAATGTTTTAGGGGAGGTGGGATATTTATCCGTCAATATAGTGTGGTTTTTTAGGTGTATTAGCCACCAGCGACTAAGAGATAGCTGGTGGCTAATTTATATATGCTTGGTGATTGTTGTACTTAAGCTAGGTGGGGATCACAGCTTAACGAGCATTTTACCCTTGTTTTTACCTTCAAACAGACCGATGAACGCCTCTGCTGCTTGGTCGATACCTTGGTATACGGTCTCTTCGTATTTCACTTTGCCTTCTGCAATCCATTGACCCATTTGTTGTGCGTACTCACTGTAATGAGCCCAGTGGTCGAAAACAATGAAGCCCTGCATCTTAAGTTTCTTGATGATCAACATGGCCATGTTGCTTGGGCCAGGTTGCGGCTCAGTCGCATTGTACTGCGAAATTAACCCGCACACTGCAATACGACCGTAGTCATTCATGTTGTTCAATGCCGCTTCCAAGTGCTCGCCACCGACATTTTCGAAGTAGACATCAATACCTTGAGGAGCGGCGTCAGCAAGTGCTTGGCTTAGGTTGTCCGCTTCTTTGTAGTTGATTGTGGCATCGACACCCAAAGAGAGAAGATATTGGGCTTTTTCTTCTGAGCCGACTGAGCCAATAACCGTGCAGCCATGCATTTTGGCAATCTGGCAGGCAATACTGCCCACAGCGCCAGAAGCGGCCGAGATAAAGACGGTATCCGTTGGTTTAAGCTCGGCAATTCGGAAAAGGCCGGTCCATGCCGTCATACCCGGCATACCCATGATCCCTAAGAAAGTTTGCTCTGGAAGTGGAGTATTAGGCAATAAGGTTAACCCATTTCCATCACTGACAAAGTGGCTACGCCAACCCAACATGCTGCTGACTTTGCTGCCGGCAGGGAAGTCGGGGTTATTCGATTGGACAACTTCACCGATAGCACCGCCTTCTAACACTTCGCCAATTTGAAAAGGTGGAATGTAACTCTTGCGATCGATCATGCGGCCCCGCATGTAAGGGTCGACCGATATCCAGGTGTTTTGAACCAATATCTCTCCCTCTTTTAATTCGGGTAGGGCAACGGAGACAAGTTCGAAGTTATCTGCAGATGGCGTACCTTCTGGGCGGGATGCAAGGTGGACTTGTTGGCTGTTCATTCTCAATCCTTATCAGCTTTGTGAGATGCTGTTTATCGTTGAATAGGGTTTATCCCAAAATACTTAATGCAATAAATGTTAGCGCACAAACTATTTGCCTATTAACATAATGATTGATTTCGACACTTGCAATAGGTTTGCGAGAAAATAATTTGTGCGCAATGTATTTTGTTCCTCGTTCAATCTGTTATCATCGCAACAGAATTGAATAAGACAGATGAATAAACCCGGATCTTAGTATGGCCCAGAAGCTTTCTGACAATGTGTGTTTTGCCTTGTATACCGCGTCGAATGCGCTGGTAAGGGCCTATCGTCCTTTGCTTGATGAGTTTGACCTAACCTATCCGCAATATATTGTGATGCAGTCGCTGTGGTACAACGATGGTGTCAGCTTAAAGGAAGTCTCCAACAGCACCCAGCTTGACTCGGGCACTTTGACGCCAATCGTTAAGCGCTTGGAAGCGAAAGCACTGTTGACTCGAAAAGTCTCTGCTGAAGATGAGAGAAAGAAAGTGATTTCCCTGACTGAGAAAGGGTTACTTTTGCGCGATAAGGCAAAAGATTTGAAGGCACAGCTGGAGGCAAAATCGAGTATGCAACGAGAAGATGTTGAGATGCTTAGGAAACTTTGCCTTGAGCTAGCTGATAAGTTGGCTTAGAAACTTAAATTTTATGTCTGTACTAAAACGTCATTTATAGCCTGAATATTAATCAGGCTAGTTATAGTCAAGGCAAAAGGTTGTTTAATGATGTTTAAAGGCTCTTTAACGCTTTGATCAGAAAGCTTAGCTACAGGTGAAAGAGTGATTTTTAAGTGTACCGGTTAAGGCAACAGTTACACTATTTTTTTCACAGCATGCATACTGATATTTACCAATTAACTTACCTTCAGTTCCGTTTTCAGACCGATATACTGCCACAGTATAGTCATATGATTGGAAGTAAGGTTTATAGTGAACGGTTTGGCCTTTCGCAGCGGTTGATGTCCAATATGACCGCTTAATCAAGTCATGCTGCATTTCTACGTAAACACTTGGTTCATCAGATAGCTCATTGACGAAGTTAATATAATGATCCTGACTCATGATAGCTCCTTAATATTAATAATAGTGATGTTCTTTGTCACAATCTAAATATATGTCTGAGTAGAAAAATTAAATATTACAGATTATTACGACGACCAAATTGAGACCGAATAACAAAAAGATTTTATCTAACTGTTAACGGGAGTACCTTTCCGGTGACATGTTAAGGAAAACTTGCCACAATAACGGCTATGTTGTAGATGCCAAACCGCTGTTATGTCTATCTCTCTACCTATTGATTCGCTCAAAGCTGACTTCCTTGAATGCCTTACTCACTCTCATCTCGTCGTGTCTGCCGAAACAGGCTCGGGTAAATCTACCCGCTTACCAGTATGGTCAGCAGAAAATGGACGAGTATTGGTGGTTGAACCAAGACGAGTAGCCTGTCGTTCTCTGGCTGAGTTTGTTGCCAGTGAAAAGAACGAAAAAGTCGGTGAATCGGTCGGATATGCCATTCGTTTTGACAATACATTCTCTGACGACACCCAGGTTGTTTTCGTTACTCCGGGTGTAGCATTACGCTGGTTGAGTGAAGATGGGCTTGCCGGTTTTACCACCATCATTATCGATGAATTCCACGAGCGACGTTGGGATACAGACTTGTTGTTGGCAATGCTTAAGCAAAAGGATAGCCATCGGCTTGTAGTGACATCGGCAACGCTGGATAGTGAAAGATTGGCCGCTTATCTGCAGGGTGAATGCCTCAATGCCAAAGGGCGTAACTTCCAGGTGGCTGTTGAACACATTGCTTCAGACAGCCGCAATATGCCTGATGTTCGCCACATCGAGAGTAAAGTCAAAGAAGCAGTACTTACCCGATATGAAGCGCACCAAGATATTTTGGTTTTCTTGCCGGGCCGCAAAGAAATTGCTCAGTGCCTTTCAACTCTTAAGCAGACTTTCAGAGAGCAAGTTGAACTCGGCTTGCTCGACATTATCCCTTTGCATGCATCCGTAAGTGATGATGAGCGCCACCGCGCCCTGACGGAAAGTGACAAACAACGGATTATTCTGGCAACCAATGTTGCTGAAACGTCATTAACAATACCCGGCGTGACGCTCATTGTTGATACCGGTTTGGAGCGCAGAACGCATCAACGCAATGGTCGAACGGTACTCGGCTTGCACGCTATTTCTAAAGCCAGTGCTGAGCAGCGTAAAGGGCGGGCAGGGCGAGTAACTGATGGATTATGTGTCCGGTTATTTGGCAAGGCTGCGCCGCTGGAGTTGATCACACCTCCTGAGATGCACCGAGAAGAGTTGGTTGAGCCTATGTTGGCGGCTGCTTGCTGTGGTTATCCGTTAGATAGCCTGGATTTTGTCGATACTGTTCCAGAAAAGTCTTTGCTGATCGCCAAGGACAAACTCCTGCAAATGCAAGCAATTGATGATGAAGGAAAGGCGACCGACCATGGTCAAATTTTATATCCGTTACCGATAGATACCTTGTTTGCACACCTGATCACCGCAATGCCAGATAAAGCCAGCCGTGAGGCGATGGTGGATCTGGCTGCATCGCTCAGTGTTTATCAGCGCATTTGGCAAATGCCATCTGGTGAGGAAGCGCCGGAGAAGCTGGCACAATGGGAGACAAAACATTGTGACGCGATGGCACTGATAAAGCTATTGCGCGGCAGTGAACCTGAATGGCTAACCTTCGATAAAGAGGTGTTGGCTGAAGCGAGGATGCTTTCAGAGCAAATGCGTGAAGCCTTGGAGCTCCCAGCCTTGGAAGTGGCTTCGTCGGTAAAAAGGGATGAATGGCTATTGGCGGTGATGAAAGCGGCTCCTGAACTGACTTTTGTCCGTCGGCAAAAGCGTCGGCAAGCTTTAGGCAATGGTTACAGTGAGGTGAGTACTGGCCGTGACAGCCGATTCCCAGAGAGTGCAGAAGCCGCGGTAGTGTTTGATCAGTTTGCTCTTCCGGGTAAAGGGGTGAAGCAGAACTTGGTGTTGGCGACCTGCATGGCACCTGTCACCTTTGCATTAATGAACCAGCTCGGCATGGGAGAAGAAGTGTATGGCGAAACCCAAGTGTCCGATCAGGGTTGTTTGGTTGAAAAGCAAAGCGTTTACGCAGGGAGAGTGATCCACTCTGATTGGGTCGCTCCGCAGGGCGCTTCAGCCCAAGATACATTTATCGATATGATCCTTGATGGCTCAATTTTGCCGGGGCTAAGCGAGAAAGTCACAGCAGATATCCACCAGTGGAACTTGTATTTAGCCTTGGGCAACTACCAGTCAGATGTCTGCTCGCGAGCTGCCGAGCCAGTGGATGTACGTGAGTGGTTAGGTGAGCAAATCGAAGCGCTTGGGGTGGAATCCACAGAAGATTTTGATTTATTCACCAATGATGACATTATTTTTGACGGGATCCCGGAATGGGAGCGGGCAGATTTTGACCAAGCTTATCCCTACAAGGTATCCCTGACTGACCTGACTATGCGGATCGAATATCACATACCACGAAAATTGGTGTTGGCTATCCATGAGAGCGGCAACCGTAAAGCGGATCCAAAGCGATGGGAGTTACCCCGCTGGCAAGGCTGGAAGGTACAGTACCGTAAAGCCAGCCGTACCATCGATGTACGCTAGAGAAGTGCGCTAGAGATGCGCACTAGTAGCAAATCTAATGCTTTCCTATTTCCTCCATCAAGGCTCAATATAAATGTCACACTGGCGTGTAATTAATGGTGGAGGAAAGCCATTGTTAGTATCGGAAAACGTTATCCAGTACGCTTAGTTGATATCAGTGACGAGTATCTAGAAGGTGTGATGGGGCAAGTTTATGATGCGGTGGAAACCGCTCCTATGTCAGCAAAAGATATTTCAAAACAAGCTAACTCATTAAAATATTCCGGTTGTTTTGAAGGGGTACATGCTTTAATTCAGGAACAACGAATTGCTTAGAGCTGTTCAATATTTTTGGCTTTTCAATGAGTAAAATGCACCTAAGCGGCCTGCTAAAATCGGACCGCTTGGGGTTATCCCGCTTCGATTAGCGATTCTCCTTCAGTTTATCGGTCAAGTTCTGCACCGCTAATTTCGCCCTGATAAACTCGGAGTGGTCGAGATAGATAAGCTCGGCCACTTGGCGGATCACGGCTTCTTCCATTGGGTCTAATACACCATCGGCATAGGCGACTTGCCACATGGCTTCAATCAGCTCGTAGCGCTGTTCGGGCTCTAATGAACGTAGTTTGCTGGTGAAGTCATACAGCGAAACCGATGACTTGCTCTGAAGGAGTGCTTTTTCCAGTAGCGCTTCAGCGTTTTCTTCACTGATATCGAGCAGGTAAACTAGTTGGTGGCGCTTGGCTTGGATCTCCCTTGGGTCATCGCTGTGATCGGCGTTTGAGACCTCGCAGAGCAAGCATGCCATGGAGAGGTGGAGTGTCGGGGTATCAACAGCACCGCCATCTGTCCCTTCATTCATCACTTGGCGGAAAATTGTACGCAATTGTTTGAACATGCTGAGCCTCAGGTTTCATTTCTATTAAGTATAAGACTCTTCCTAGTGGCATGGAGTTCCTTACATATGTCTCAATTGGATGTTTAGTCAGCAGTTATTCAATAATAATGGGTGTGAAGGTAGATGAGAGAGTTGATAAGCAGGAAGAAGTAGCTTGGAATTATGATCCAAGCCACTTATATCAAGAGTATTGGCGATTAGAAACGGGCGTTAATGATCGGGAATACTGGGATATCTTTGCTGATGAAAGTACCCGATTTGTCGTAGTTGATTAGGCCAATCTGAATACCTTTTTCAATGCGGTCAGTGGCGTTGATGAAACCAAGCTGTAGGCCGTTTAGGCTGCCTGCGTAGTTAAGCGCACCGAACTGAAGGCCAGTGAATTGGCTGCCAGTGTAGTTGGCAAAACCAAAGTCAGCACCAGTTGCAGTGTTGTCGTTCCAGTTCGCTAGGCCAAACTTAACACCAGTAGAGTCGCCTGTTACACGGTTTGCACCGAATAGGATACCGAAGCTCAAGCCTTTGAAAGTTTGAGATTCAGCTAGACCAAGCATAGGTAGCTGGAAACCAGTAACAGATGGAGTCTGTCCGTATAGAAGAGAAGCGCGGAAACCGTGAACATTGCCGTCTGGTAGGTTGTTGCCTGGTACTGAAAGCTGTACAGGTTGGTTAGCAAAAGCAGGTGATGCCATCACAGCTGCCAGCGCAAGGCTAACTAGTGTTTTTTTCATTATTTTTACTCTATGTATGAAGTTGCGACAAAATAATACCTGAAGACATATTTGTGCTGCAAATTATGTCATACCAATCGCTAGTAAATTGGGCTGCAATTCTCGTATGCCGCAAAACCACAGAGTTGTGGTAGAATTCGTTCAATTTTGTGAAATACCCAGCTGAAATATCAGGAATTCCATTGACTCAGTCGAATACTCCTCAGGCTAACGTTTTAAACAACGAAAAAACACTCAAAGCTGCGATTAAAGATTGCATGATGCGCGATCAGTTTCGTTTGCACAAACGCGTGCAAGGTGCGGCAAGAATCAAGAAAGAGCAGGCTAGACATGCTGTGTTTGACGAGATCGCACTAGATATCGCCAAATCTATGCAGACTGTGCAGATGCGTGCTACCCAGCGACCGACTATCTCTTACCCAGAGCAGTTGCCGGTCAGTCAGAAAAAAGACGAAATCGCAGAGGCAATCAAGAACAACCAGGTTGTCATTGTCGCCGGTGAAACGGGCTCGGGTAAAACCACCCAGTTACCTAAGATTTGCTTGGAGCTAGGGCTCGGCACCAAAGGTATGATTGGTCATACCCAGCCACGTCGATTGGCAGCTCGTTCCGTGGCAAGTCGTATTGCCGAAGAGCTCGAGTGCGAGCTTGGCTCTTATGTTGGTTATAAGGTTCGATTCAACGATAAAGTGTCGGATCGCAGCCAAATCAAGTTGATGACCGATGGTATCTTGCTGGCCGAGATCCAAAACGATCGCTTTTTGAACCAATATGACACCATCATTATCGATGAGGCTCACGAACGTAGCCTTAACATCGATTTCATCATGGGTTACTTGCGTGAATTGCTGCCTAAGCGCCCAGATCTTAAAGTTATTATTACCTCGGCAACTATCGACCCTGAGCGTTTCTCTAAGCACTTCTTCAATGCACCAATCATTGAAGTTTCAGGCCGTACTTACCCAGTAGAAGTACGCTACCGCCCTGTGTCTGAAGACAGTGAAGATAGCGATCGCGATCAGCTTCAGGCGATTTTCGATGCGGTAGACGAACTGTGTGATGAAGGCTTGGGCGATATCCTGATCTTTATGAACGGTGAGCGGGAAATCCGTGATACCGCCGATGCATTAGAAAAACGCAACCTGCGGGATACCGAAATTCTGCCATTGTACGCCCGCTTGTCAGCCGGTGAGCAAAACCGCGTTTTCCAGACCCATGCAGGTCGCCGTATCGTGCTGTCGACCAATGTTGCTGAAACCTCGTTGACGGTTCCAGGTATTCGATATGTTATCGACCCGGGTACAGCCCGTATCAGTCGCTATAGTTACCGTACCAAAGTACAGCGCCTGCCGATTGAGCGTGTATCTCAGGCGAGTGCCAACCAGCGTAAAGGTCGATGTGGTCGTGTTGCTGAAGGTATCTGTATTCGTCTGTATTCAGAAGAGGACTTCCTGTCACGCCCTGAGTTTACTGACCCAGAAATCCTTCGTACCAACCTTGCATCTGTTATCTTGCAGATGACGGCGATTGGTCTTGGTGATATCCAAGCCTTCCCGTTTGTCGAGGCGCCGGATAACCGTAATATCCAAGATGGTATCCGCCTGTTGGAAGAGCTGGGTGCGATCAATACCAAAGCGAAAGATCCGCGTAAGCGACTATCTACCATTGGTCGCCAGTTGGCTCGCCTGCCGATTGACCCGCGTTTGGCACGTATGGTGTTGGAAGCGCCTAAAAACGGTTCATTGCGTGAAGTGATGATCATCGCTTGTGCCTTGTCGATTCAAGATCCGCGTGAGCGTCCTTCTGATAAACAACAAGCTTCCGATGAGAAGCACCGACGTTTCTATGACAAAGAATCGGACTTCGTGACTTTTGTTAACCTGTGGGATTACATCCAAGAGCAGCAAAAAGCGTTGTCAGGCAACCAGTTCCGCCGTCAGTGTAAGAAAGATTACCTGAACTACCTGCGTGTCCGTGAGTGGCAGGATATCTACTATCAGGTCAGCCAGGTTGTCAAAGAGCTTGAGTTCCGCATCAATGAGCAGGAAGCCAGCTACCAAGGTATTCATACTGCGATTTTGGCCGGTATGCTGTCGCATATTGGCCTTAAAGATCAGGAGAAGAACGAGTATCAAGGCGCGCGAAATGCACGCTTTAACATCTTCCCGGGCTCAGGCATTTTCAAGAAACAGCCTAAGTGGGTCATGGTTGCCGAGCTGGTAGAAACATCACGCTTGTGGGGTCGTATTGCGGCCAAGATCCAACCAGAGTGGGTAGAGCCTTTGGCTGAGCACCTGCTTAAGCGAAGCTACAGTGAGCCTCACTGGGAGAAGAAACAAGCTGCGGTTGCTGCTTTCGAGAAAGTGACGATTTATGGCATCCCAGTTGTTGCCAAGCGTAAAGTGAACTACGGCAAGATTGATCCTGTTATTTCTCGTGAGCTGTTCATCCGTTCGGCATTGGTAGAAGGGGATTGGGACACCAAGCACAAGTTCTATCAACAGAACCGTAAGCTATTACGTGAAGTTGAAGAGCTGGAGCATAAGTCACGCCGCCGCGACATCCTGATTGATGACGATGAGCTGTTCAATTTCTACGACCAGCGTATCGATCACACTGTAGTATCAGGCCGTCACTTTGATACATGGTGGAAGAAAGCCTCACGTGAGAATGCTGAATTGCTTAACTTTGAGCGTGAAATGCTGTTCAAGGGGGATGCAAGCCATGTTACCGATTTGGATTACCCGAACTTCTGGCATCAGGGCAACCTGAAGCTTAAGCTGAGCTACCAATTTGAGCCGGGCGAAGACAGTGACGGTGTAACGGTTCATGTTCCGCTACCTATCTTGAACCAAGTTGAACCTGATGGCTTTGATTGGCAGATCCCAGGTCTACGCCAAGAGTTGGTGGTAGCACTGATCAAGTCTCTGCCAAAACCAGTTCGTCGTAACTTCGTTCCTGCACCAAACTACGCGGATGCATTTTTGTCACGGGCAGAAGCGATGGCAATGCCACTGCTAGATTCGTTGGAAAAAGAGCTCAAGCGTATTTCGGGTGTCACCGTGTTGCGTGAAGACTGGAATTTGGATCAGGTACCTGATCATTTGAAGATCACTTACCGTGTGGTTGATCACCGTAACCGCAAGCTACGTGAGAGCAAGGACCTGTACAGCCTCAAAGATGGCCTGAAAGAGAAGGTTCAAGAAACCCTGTCTAAAGTTGCCGATGATGATATCGAGCAGGAAGGCCTGAAAACGTGGAGCTTTGGTCAGCTGCCAGAGCGTTATCAGCAAAAACGCGGTGGGTTTGAAGTGAAAGCTTACCCTGCGATTGTTGATAACAAAGACTCTGTTGGCATCAAGCTGTTTGAAACCGAAGAAGAGCAGCGCACCGCAATGCAGCAAGGTCAACGTCGCTTGGTATTGCTCAACGTGCCTTCTCCGATCAAATACCTGCATGCTAATTTGCCGAATAAGTCGAAGCTAGGTCTGTACTTTAACCCTTATGGCCGGGTGATGGACTTGATTGACGACTGTATCGCCTGTGGTGTCGATAAGCTTATCGAAGAGAAGGGCGGTTTGGTATGGCAGCCGGAAGCTTTTGAAGCACTTAAAGAGCATGTCCGCGCCGAGCTTGGTGATACTGTGGTAGACATTGCCAAGCAGGTTGAAGAGATCCTGACCACGGCATTCAATATCAACAAGAAGCTGAAAGGCCGTGTAGATCTGACCATGGCTTTTGCCCTGTCTGACATCAAGGCACAGATCGAAGGGTTGATTTTCAAGGGCTTTGCGACGGAATGTGGCTGGAAGAAACTGCCAGATATTCTTCGTTACATGCGTGCTATAGAGCGCCGTATGGAGAAACTGCCAATTGACCCGAATAAAGACCGCATGCATATCATGAAGATTGATTCAGTGGTTTCTGATTATAAAGAATTGCTGAACAAGATCCCTAAAGGTCAGCCTGTCCCTGAGAAGGTGAAAGAGATCCGCTGGATGATTGAAGAGCTGCGAGTCAGTTACTTTGCCCAGCAGTTGGGTACGCCTTATCCGGTATCGGATAAACGTGTTCGCAATGCGATTAACGATTGTTAATGTATTCTCTTTAATTATACCTTTGAAAATGGCAACCCAAGTTGGGTTGCCATTTTTATATCTTTTAAAAGAGAACGAAGAAATAACCGTAGCAATTATCCTCTATATATCATGATGTTAATAATTATCATTGCTTAGTTAACCTGATTTACTTCAAGTATTCTGAAAGCGAATAATCGCAACTCTTGGTGATCTCAATACCACTTTATGGTTAGGTATTTGGATGCTGATAAATCTATTGATATTAATCAAGACTCACAATGTGTGGCCCGCCGTAATCTGGATATAAACCCGGATTAGTTAGATACAACAATTAATACAATTAAGGCGGTGGCAATGGATAGTCATAAATTTAATGCCTTCATGAAGGGGTTGTCTCGTAGGCAATTTCTTGGGCATTCAGCCAAGGCTGGGGGAATGGCAGCAATTGCTGCGAGTGTCCCACTTCCTTTCTCTAAATCAGCACAAGCGCAAACACCGGTTAACGACACAGATGAAAAAATCTCATACAGTGCATGCTTGGTGAACTGTGGCAGTCGTTGTCCTTTGAAAGTACTCACTAAAGACGGTGTAGTAACTCAAATTTCCACCGAGAGCGGTATTGATGACGAGGTTTGGGGCCAGCACCAAATCCGTCCTTGTCTGCGTGGCCGTTCGGTAAAATGGAAAACCTATAGCCCGGATCGTTTGAAGTATCCGATGAAGCGGGTGGGCAAACGTGGCGAAGGGAAATTCCAGCGTATTAGTTGGGATGAAGCGACCACCATTATTGCTGACAAGCTCAAGTACACCATCGAAGAATACGGTAACGAAGCTATCTATTACCAATATGGTTCCGGCTCTACAGGCGCTAATTTACTCGGCCGAAATGCCAATAAGCGCTTTTTAAATACCATCGGCGGATTTTTAGAGCAGCACGGTACCTATTCAACTGCGCAAATTTCTACTGTTGAGCCGTTTGTATACGGTAATGGTCAAGGTAGCCTGATTTCTAATATCGCGCATTCAGATTTAGTGGTCATGTTCTGCCAAAACTTGGCTGAAACACGAATGTCGGGTGGCGGCCAGATAGCCGAAGCCTTCGAAGCTTTAAAACGAAGCAATGCCAAAGTCATCATTATTGATCCCCGTATGTCAGATAGCAGTATTGCGTTCGATGCCGAATGGATACCGATCAAGCCAGGTACCGATGCGGCTTTAGTGGCAGCTCTTGGTCATACCTTGATTGTTGAAGGCTTAGCAGACGATGATTTTATCAACCGTTACACCGTTGGTTGGGATGCAAGTACCCTACCAGACTCAGCACCTCAAAATGCCTCTTACAAAGATTACATTCTTGGCAAGGGCTCTGATGGTATTGAAAAAACGCCTGAATGGGCGAGCCAAATTTGCGGCATTTCACCGGTAAGGATCAAGCAACTGGCAAGAGAAATGTCGGGTGCTAAAGCCGCTTGGATTTCTCAAGGGTGGGGCTTGCAACGTACCGCCAACGGTGAGCAGTCTGCACGGGCAATCATGATGCTGCCAGTGATGACCAAGCAATTCGGTAAGCTGGGTACCAACACCGGTAACTGGGGCAGCAGTGTTAAATATGTTGTTCCTGGTTTTGCTACGGCAAACCCTGTTAAGACTTCTATTCCTTGTTTTCTATGGACTGATGCCATTACCCGCGGGACAGAAATGACCGCTGAAAACAGCTATATCCGCAACAAAGATAGGCTGGAAACAAACATTAAGTTCCTGTGGCACTTTGCTAGTAATGTCACCATGAACCAGCACTCGGATCTCAATAAAACCCATGACATCTTACAAGATGAATCAATGTGTGAATTTATCATGGTATGGGATCACCATATGACCCCATCGGCGCGTTATGCCGATATCTTGTTGCCCGATGTCACGACGCTGGAAACCAGTGACCTGATTGATAACTCCTACGCGACTGGGGCATACCATTATGTCACTCGTCTGCAGCCTGCAATTGAGCCGTTATGGGAAAACCGCCCGACGTATGATGTTTTGGCTGAAATCGCCAAGAAAATGGGGACCTATGACGCCTTTACCGAAGGTCGGTCTTATGAGGAATGGATTGCCCATTGTTACCACAACCTGCGCAAGAGTAACCCGCACCTACCTGAGTTTGCCAAAACCGATGGCATGGGAGTAATCGATCGCAAACTGGCCAAGGCAGAAGACCATATAGCGCTTAAAGCCTTCAGGGATGATCCTCAAGCCAACCCGCTAAAAACCCCATCAGGCAAAATTGAAATGTACTCTGAGCGCCTGGCAAACATTGCCGATACGTGGGAGTTGCCAGAGGGCGATAAGATCACCGCTGTTGCTGAGTATTGTGAGAGTTTCGAAGGCTTAGGTGAACCTGAGCGCATGAAGCAGTTCCCACTGCAGATGATTGGCTTCCATACCAAAGGCAGAACCCATTCTACCTACCATAATGTGCCGCAACTTCGCGAAGCGGTTCGGGATGAAGTGTGGATGAACCCAGTCGATGCCGAGTCACGGGGCTTGATTCAGGGCGATCGTGTGCTGGTGTTTAATGATCGCGGTGAAATCCATATGCCTGTGAAAGTCACCGCAAGGATCATTCCGGGGGTTGTCGCCGTTCCGCAAGGGGCTTGGTATCAACCGAATAAGAAAGGAATCGATGTCGGAGGGTGTATCAATACACTGACGACTCAGCGGCCTTCTCCTTTGGCAAAAGGTAATCCGCAGCATTCTAACTTAGTGGAAATCCGAAAGGCTTAGGGGGTGAGTAATGGCGCAATATGGATTCTATATTAATTCCGCAAAATGTACCGGGTGCAAGACGTGCTCGGTCAGTTGCAAAGACAAGAAAGACTTGGATGTTGGCCCTAAACTACGCCGTGTTTACGAGTATGGTGGCGGCACTTGGGTGCAAAAAGATGGTTTGTGGCAGCAGGATGTGTACAGCTATTACGTCTCGATAGCCTGCAATCATTGTGATGAGCCAGCCTGTGCCAAGGGTTGTCCAACGGGCGCAATGGCTAAGCGTGAGCAAGATGGGTTGGTGGTTGTCGATCAAGACCAGTGTGTCGGTTGTAGGTACTGTGAAATGCGATGCCCATACGGTGCGCCACAGTTCGATGCTGAAAAGAAAGTCATGAGCAAATGTGATGGTTGTTTCGATCTGCTTGATCAGGGCAAATCACCAGTCTGTGTTGAGGCGTGCCCGCAACGGGCAATAGAGTTTGGGCCAATAGCTGAGCTGAGGGAAAAATACGGTCAGCTTAATGAAATCGCCCCTCTACCTAATGCGAGTTTGACCAAACCGAATTTGGTGATTCACCCGCATTCGAAATCAAGGCCAAGTGGCGACAAAGCAGGTTCTATTCAAAATAGGGCGGAGGTGTAGTTATGCAAGAATTACCGTTGGTGTTTTTCACCGTATTGGCTCAAGCGGCCGCTGGCGCTTATTTGATTTTGCTCTTGAGTCAGCCTCTCAATGGTATGGATGAACGCAAATTGTCTATTGGTATACTGGTGTCCATGGCTTTGCTGTCAGTAGGGATGCTCGTTGGTATGTTCCACCTTGGTATGCCAATACGTGCATTGAACCTACTAGCTGGTATTGGCCGCTCACCAATGAGCAATGAAATCCTATTGGGAGGGGCTTTTAATGGCTTTGGGATATTGGTCGGTTTGGCCGGGTTCTATGGCAAAGGAACCGCGGCACAAAGAAAAGCATTGCGTTGGGTAACCGCGGTCTTTGCCATTGCCTTCGTCGCCACCATTCCGAAGGTTTACCAATTGAGCACGGTGGCTGCATGGAATACACCGCACACCACCATTCAGATGCTCGCGTCAGTCTTTATTACTGGCGGTGCGTTGGCCGCTGTTTTAGGGGCGTTCCGACATGGTGCCGCGGTATCAATTGCTGCGGTGTTTGTTACTCTGGCTCTGCGTTTTGATTATATTACTTTTGTCACGGGGGTAGAGCCGACGTTGGCTGCTCAACAGAGTTCTCTATGGGTCACACAGGCCATTGCGCTGTTAATTGGTGGTGCGCTGGCCTTCTTTGCCCTCATGAAACAAAAATCGGCCCCACCGATACTGCTGTCGGTTTGTGGTTTGCTGGTAGTTGGTGAGCTGGTCGGTCGCGTGAGCTTTTATAATCTTTGGTCGATCACTATGTAGCTATCAAGATGGATAGCTTTGGAAGCCCAGTGATATAACCGAAGTGAAGTAATTAATTAGCCGGTCAGCCTAAAGACCGGCTTTTTTATGCCTAAATTGCAGTGCATGTTGTTAAGGCTGTGAGTCGTCGACTAATGTTAACGATATCCAAAAGTTGGACTATCAAGGTGTAGAGGTCGGTTATACAGGTGATCTGGCGTTAATGACAAAGGAGCGCAATATGAATGAAAAAGATAAAGGTAAGCTTCACGGGATCTATAAGTATTATGAGAACAACCCGGATTCAGCCGATGAAAAAGTTTTCGGCCGCGTGAGCTACCCGGACCGGCGCGGCTTTTTGAAGGGGGCAGGGTTGGCTACCATGGCCGCGGTACTCGGCGGTGCGATTCCCTTCCACCGGAATATGCCTGCAGGGATCATTCCGGCAGCGTTTGCCGAAGGCTTGGACGATGTCGTGATTGAAGGCAAGGATGGCCTGACAGTGCTCAACGACAGGCCGATGAATGCCGAAACGCCACCTCACCTTTTGAACGACGATATCACGCCGACTCAACGACACTTCATTCGCAACAACGGAATTCCTCCGACAGGTGTGGATCCGGAAACCTGGCAGTTGACCATCGACGGGATGGTGGATAAACCGCTGACATTGTCCATTGCCGATCTCAAGAAAAACTTCGAGGTTGTTGAGCAGCAACTGGTTGTGGAGTGTGGGGGCAATGGCCGTGCTTTCTTTGAACCCAAAGCAACAGGAAACCAATGGACTTACGGTGCGGTTGCTTGCTCAAACTGGACCGGAGTCAGACTTGCTGATGTCCTCAAGGCCGCCGGTATTAAGGAGGGCGCGGTTTATACCGCTCACTACGGTGCCGACAAACACCTGTCTGGTAAGGAGGACAAACTGCCCATTTCGCGTGGAGTGCCGATACAAAAGGCAATGGGCAGTGAAAATCTTATCGCCTTTGCCCAAAACGGCGAGGCGTTGCACCCAATGAACGGTGCACCGCTACGGTTGGTTGTACCCGGCTGGCCCGGCTCATGCTCACAGAAGTGGTTGACCCGAATTCAGATTAGGGATCAGGTTCATGACGGGCCAAAAATGACCGGTACGTCATACCGCGTTCCCAATAGGCCAGTTGCTCCCGGAGAGGACGTGGCCAAGGAAGATTTCGATATCATAGAAAGAATGCCGGTGAAGTCGCTGATCACATCCCCGCAAACCAATACCGTAGTGAGTGGTAGCGAAGTACAGGTGCGCGGTCATGCATGGTCTGGTGATCGCAAAGTGGATAAAGTGCAGATATCCATCGATTTTGGTGCCACCTGGCTGGATGCTGATCTCGCTGCCGCGGCCAACAAGGGAGCCTGGCAGACCTTTACTGCCAAGGTGAACTTTCCTCTGCCGGGTTACTATGAGATCTGGGCCAAGGCGACGGATGATCAAGGGATCAGCCAGCCATTCGCCATTGCGTGGAACCCGAAGGGTTACCTCAACAACACCTATCATCGCGTCGCGCTAGTTGTGAAAGGGTAAGCGTATAGAAGGGATGCATAATGCTGCGGATTGCTTTGATCGTATTTGAAACTCTGTACCTGTTCAGCGCAGCCGCATCAGCGAGTGAAGATTTGGTTGCGGCCGGTGAGCAGCAAGCAAGGGTATGCAAGGCGTGCCACCAATTTGAGCCTGATGGCGCCGTGGTCGTTGGCCCACCTCTGTGGGGATTGGCTGAGCGGAATATCGCCAGTTTCGAGGGGTACAATTACAGTGTCGGCATCAAGCAGCATCAGGGGAAATGGACGGCGGAAAAGCTCGATGCCTTTTTGGCGTCACCCGCGAAATTTGCCCCAGGCACCAACATGGTCTATCCCGGGGTGAGTGACCCTGCTGCACGTGCAGCCATTATTGCTTGGTTAGCGACAAAGAACACTGTGCCTGCAGACTGGGTGGTGGCTAGTACTACAGGAGAGGTGAAGCCGGCCGGGACAGGTGGGCTATTGCCGGGCGAAAATGCAGAATTGGTCGCGGCAGTTTGTTCAGCCTGCCATTCTTTGCATTTGGTTACGCAACAGGGACTGAGTAGGAAAAGGTGGAGCGAGACCCTAGAATGGATGGTCGAAGAGCAGGGTATGGATGAGCTTAGCCCTGAGGAGCACGAAGCCATAATCACCTATTTATCGACCTATTACGGACAAAAAAGCCGATAAACACTGTTTATCGGCTTTTTGCCTTAGGCGGGGCGATTATCGCTCCCAGTATGCTTCTTCCAAGCAGTCTTCACGCTCTGGCAGTCCTCGTGATAGGCGAGGGGCATGTTGGGTCAATACTTCGTAGCTTACACGGTTTGAGTATTGGCAGATCTGCGAGAATGAGGAGTAGCTTAGGAAATCACCGACGTGTTTACCTGAGTTAGGTACATTCGCTTTGTGGAAACGATTTGCAGACATATCATGCAACAGAGCAGATAGCGCGGCATCTCCAGCACCGTTGGTGTTTTTGATTTCAACTGGGCCACCAAGGTATGGCGCAATGTGTGAGTAAACACGGATTGGGTTGTCACACGATGTCTTTCTCATTGGACGGCTGAATTCATACTTGTTGAAATCAGCAATACGGCCTGGTAGAAGAGGTAAGGTTGATTCGCGTTTCAGCTCATCATCGGTATAACCTGCCATGTAAAGGCCTACAGGGCCTGCAGTACATAGTACCAGGTCAACCCACTCAAGGGCTTTGTCAGCGGCAATAAGCGGATCTTTTTCACCCGTTAGAGCTTCTGCTTCTTCTTCGTTCATCGCAACACACGTTACGTGCTCTTTGAGGAAATCGATCCACCAATCTTGCATGCCTTCAATGACATACTTGGTACCAAGAGTCAGAACAACAGGTACATTGTGCTTTTTAGCGTGTTCGATAGCCTTCAGAGCGGAATCTTTCATCGGATCACCCGGTTTTCCGCGAACCAAGTACGAAGACAGAACAAGTGCAGATGCATTTTCAAACGCAGCTTCAGGTACGAACTCAGGCTTAAGCTGATTCATTTCCCCTTCATTGATCGCAAAAGTGCGTTCACCGTCTTCGGTGATAAGGGTGTAGCAGCGACCAATAGGGCCTTCAACAGGTTGCAAGAAATCTAGATCCATGCGGCTAGAAGTATTACATAGGTAGCGGTAAGCGTAAGAACCGATTTTTAGATCTTGGCTCATCACGCCAAGAAGAATTGACTTGTCATCCGCAAGAACAGAGTAGTTGTGCAGGGTGTTACCAATGGTATCACCTGGGTACTCGTGGCTGATAAGGTTGCGTTCTTTCAGCTCTTGGTAAAGCAATTCTGCTTTATCTTCAGCAAGTACCAATGAATGGCCTTTGCTTAGGTTGTGACGTGCCAAAAATTCATCATCGATACGCGCTTCGATATCTACGATAGTTTGGCCGACACCCACAAGGTGAGTACGAGATAGCGGATTTTCTTGCTGGATTTGAGCTACTAATGGATCGCGGGCATTAACTGGGAAGTAATGCTTTGATTTACGCTGACCAGGGAATTTCATGTTTGAAGGCTATCGGTTAAAGGGAATTTTGTTTCATTGTATCATAAAAATGAGATTTATATCCCACTTCATGACGTTAAGGTGACATTTTGTGATTGGTTGCTGGTTTTTTGTTCTGATTAAAATGGCTGGTAGTCCTGATGGGTATAACTGCTTATTTTACAAACAAAAAAACAGCCACAAGATGGGCTGTTTTTGATAAGTCGGAAGGTAACTATACCTTAAAGTTCATATCATGCTCAATAGCTAGGCATTTGTGCTAATGGTGACATTGCACTACGAAAGCAATTTGGGCTGAAAAGCTTTTTCGCCAGCGACAGGGCGATTCACTGAAATTGAGCGACCTTTCTTCATGCCCTTCTCATAATCATCCGTTAACGCATTCATGGCTTCTTGAAGCTGTTTCTTGAAAGTTTCACGATCAAGGTTTTTGAATTCCTTGTCGATGAAATTGCTCATGCGCTGGTCATGATCATCGTCGGTATTAAGTTCTGGTAGTTTTTCCAGAGCCCCTTCAAGCCAGCCAGCAAGGAAAGACGATACGCGGCGGGTCACTTCTGCATTGCTGGTGCCAGTGCCCTGGAAGCTGTTTCTGAACTGGCCAGTCTGCTGATTCATTTCACGGTACATGACGTCGAAAGCGAAGGCTGCGAAGATGGCTCGTTCTGCTACACCAATAAATTCCGCCTGCTTGAGGCCTTTATGGTTGGTAAGAACGCACTCAACACCGAAGCGGCGGTTGATACCACGAATGATCTTCAAGATCTGCTGACTGATGTCGGCCGGAAGCAAGGTCTGAGTCTTAGTCTTGCCCATCTGGATAAACTCGATGTCATCTTGCTCAAGACCATATTTCAGCATCAGACGATGCGCCATCTTGATCGCTTGCGCGGCTTCATTGACGTTGGCGGAGTTACCCAGCTCTAGGCATTTTGCAATTTTTTTGAGCGCCTTTCGCTTCTGTTCAGACATTCGATTGCACCATGATGGAAAAGGGCACATATTTTAACGTGTTCGCATAGCCAGCACAATTCTCTTAAGCGGATACTTTATGCAGTTTTTATCTTGAATTTATGCGGTCCTAGCGGTTGCTATGTATTCTCTGTATATCAGCAATTTGCAAGTACTTCGTCTTGAGTCTTGATTACGAGGTGCGCATAATAGGTTTAAGTCACTTCACAGTTTTTCTTTTGGGTATTTTTGCTATGACAGCGACCTACCAATCCGTTGATGTTCCTTTTGAATATCGCCATACCTGCTGGTTCTGTGGTGAGCCTTACTTTGAGTCGTTCGCCTTCCTACCTTCACCTAACTATGATCACCAGAAGCTACCGGTGTTGCTGCCTAGCTGCCAGGAATGTTATGGCATTTGCAAAGGCGTCAAAGCGAGTGACCTGGAGCTGCTTCGTGACAAAGTAAAAGAGCAACTCCACCGAAAGTACCAGAAGCATCTTCAGATTGGGGTCAACTGGACCAAGGAAGAGCTGGAACAGTCTGAGTTTGAAGGCAAGGCATTGGAAGGCTTTCGCGAGAGCGCTTGGAAAATGTTTGAAATTGCCAAAGCACGAGTTAACTATCAAGGTTGGCCCTTAACTGTCGATGGTTTACCGGTCGCTGCTTTGAGTACTAGTTTTCATGTTCAGTTTGATGGGATTACTTACACGAGTTTGAGTCATGCCGTGGAGCAGTTGGCAAAGTCTTACAACATTCCTCAGGAATACCTTGAGGAAGTGGTTGAGGTAGTGGGGCGTGATCGTCTGCCTTATGCCATTCGTTTTGCCAAAACGACCTATGGTTACTCTCTGGCAGAGCGCACGGCTAGCATTGATAGTTTAAAGGCCCTGTTAGCGGAAGAAGCTGCATTGGCTTTGCCTGAAACGAGCAAAGCAAAGGGGGTTGATGTTAACCTCGGTGATATCGTTGAGCTTATTCTGCACCGTACCATGATCCCGCCCCATGCGACTCAGTGGGTATTGAAGCAGGGGATTAAATCCTTGAATCAGCTTGCCGAGCAAGAAGATGCCTTTTTTGAACATTTCGGGGCTGATTCTGAACTAACGGCGTTTACTTATTTTACCGCTATGCAGATTTATCTTGAGCACCGTGAGCTTGACCCTGAGTGGGCTGAGCAACAGGATCCGAACCGACAGTGGTTCGATAAGCTATAAGCTAAACAAGCTTTTTCTATTTCTAATACCGCAATGGAGCTGCAGTCATTGTAAGCAGTAGAATAAAACTGAGAGGCAGATGCGCTTGATGCTATTGAAACAAACAGCATCATGAAGATGACAAATTTGGCAATCATCTTTTGCAAGCGCCTAAAGACCCTTTATTGGGTAGACAAGCACAATATATTCATCATTTTTTGGACTGAACTATCTTAAGAGCAAGACAATGCACTGTTTGGACAAAAAATGACAAGTCTATGAATGACCATTTGTTTTTAATGAAAACGGGTTAGCCCCTTATGTGACGTGGCTTTGAAAGCCTTTAAGCCTTACTTTTCTCTGACAAAACCGATTTAAGGATCAGCTTAAATAAGTACAACGAAAAAATACAAGTGCGCTAGGTACAGGGCGCAAGGAAACTAAGATGCAATATACAGAACAAGACCGTCAGGTTCTTCACGATACTTGGATGAGCTACAAAGCAAAGATGCGAGTAACCCAGATTGAAATGGCTAAACGTCTAGGGGTGAGCCAGCTAGTCTTTTCTGACATTCTTCGTGGAAGTGTTCCTCTAGAACACCGTTTTGTCACCCAGTTCTGTAGCTATATTGGTGTCGATCCAATGCTGACCTTGCCGTCACTTCGTAACCAAATGGGTGGTGAAATGCCAAATTCTGTGACCCTGACTAATACCTTCATTGTTGATGGTGACATCAGAAATGTACGATATGAAGGCAATCAGCTGGTTGTCGAATACGTACATAGCGTTGAAGTGCATTAAGTCTGTTTATTAAAACCCTTTTTGATGCATTGCTTGTCTGACACCTCTGCCGATAGTTTTTTACTAAATTATCGGCAGAGGTGTTTTTGTTTAAGCCAAAGACAGTGAAAACATCAGTAAGGAGTGGACATGATTCTTGACCAGCAGATGTTCTCGGATGGACTGACCTTGCTGCTAAGCGTGCGTATTAAACTGTGTGCTTAGCCCTTTGCTCAGTCAGCTTTTGTTGCTTTTCCGGCGATAATCCCCATTCTGGAATACAGAGGTACAAACAAGCGGCGCCGAAAATAGAAGCCAGCAGATCAGTCGGCCAATGCATGCCCAACCAGATACGGCTGATACCGACACCAACCGCCCATAGAATAATGATGCTTGCAGGTACAATCTGTCGACGTCTTAAGAAAAAACCACCCCAGAAAGCCACACAGACTGCGGTAAAAATGGTGTGTCCAGATGGCAGCGAATAGTTGGTTTCTCCTTGCCAATGACTAATGCGCCAGTGGCTGACATTTTTACTGGCTTCTTTTACGGCTTCTTCTTTCTTTTCCTGGCTCAGTGCATAGAACGCTTGAGGCGTGTCGACAATGTGAAGCGCTTGAAGCTCATGTGTATATGGTCGAGGGACCTCAGTGATGTGCTTCATCACCGTTTTTGCCACAAAACTTAAAGCAAGAAGTAGCGCAAATTGAATACCTAGTTTGATCAGAGACTTGCGTGGTAACCTTAACACGATTGGAATGAGCATAAATACGGCGACGGATACCAGGAACCCTGGGTTGCCTGCGGAATGCGTTAAAAGCGAAAACAGCATTCCGCTGGTATCGGAAACAGAACCATTCAAGTTGGCTTGAGAATAAAATACCAACACCGCAGACAAGACAGTGGTCATTAACAAGAGCGCGATAAGGCCGGGTATTTTTTGTTGGATGAATGGGCGGAGAGACATAATCAATACACTTCATAAAATGGAGACGGGATTCTATCAGAGTTTACTCATGAAAAAGTAAAATAAGTGTCATAAACCGTTAGCTTAAGTTTAGTAAGGAAGAAGATGAAGATTGCCCTGATTGGATTAGGTGATATTGCCGTGAAAGCCCACTTGCCAGTACTGACCCAAATGGAAAACGTAGAGTGGGTATTTTGTACCCGTAACCCTGAACGCTTACAGCAACTGGCCAGGAAATACCATATAAAGGAAAGCTATACGGATTACCGTGAACTCGCTAAGGCAGGAATAGATGCCGTCATGATCCACTGCGCGACGTCTTCACACCCAATGTTGGCTGAATTTTTCCTAAAGCTTGGTTTACCTGTTTTTGTCGATAAGCCGCTTGCAGATAGTTACGATCAATGCGAACGGCTGTATGAGCTGGCTGAAAGCCAACAAGTTCCTTTATTTATGGGCTTTAATCGCCGTTACATTCCTCTTTATCAGCAGCACCTGCCTGGTCTAACTAGCGACATACCAACAACCTTGCCTCTACTATCTTTGCGTTGGGAGAAGCACCGCCATGATTTGCCGGGCGAGGCACGTACCTTTATCTTTGATGATTTTATTCATCCACTGGATAGCATTAACCTCAATGGCAGTATTGCACCTGATGATACCTTTGTGACCAGTCAGTTTGTGCAAAGCGGTGGGCAAAGGTTATTGGGAAGGTTGGATGTACAATGGCAGCAGGGACAAACGCTTTTCCATGCATCAATGAACCGCCAACATGGTTCAACCATGGAAACGGTATCGGCCAATTATCAAAATGCCAGTTACCGGTTTGACTCCTTTACTGAAGGGAGTTGCTGGCGAGGCAATAAAGAAGAACGTCTGAGGTTAGCTGATTGGACACCTATGTTGGCGGCAAAAGGGTTCCATGCCATGGCGGAGCATTGGCTGCAAGTGGTAAGTACAGGGAAGCAGGCACTTTCCCTTACTCAGCGTAACCTGCATAGTCATTTGTTAGCTGAGCATTTGGTTAATCAAGTGAAGTGAGTGTTGCGGGCACTTTGATACTTCGGGTTTGATGTGATTTTGAACTATGTCACAAAAAATATTTCGTGTTCAAAGTATTTGGCTTGCGGTGGGTAGCAAAACTTATAACTACCTCTAATAGTTGACTATTTTGCTGGGGTGTCTGTAAATAGTGCTATGTGTTTGAGTTGTCATTATAAAATATAAAGAAATATTTCACTGGTGTGGCGGGGAATGTGCTGTTAAAGTGCCGCCCCTCACACACACCGTGAGATTATTATGCTAAGCAATACCCTAAAAGGTAGCGACAAAACAGTTTCAGTTCTAACGATTGGTTTCCTAGGACTGTTCCTCCTCTTCTCCCTCTATGATTTGACATTGGTTAGTCAGATTATTGATACCGCTTTTTCATACTCTACAGCTGCATTTGGCCAATTCTGGCAGTGGCTGATGGTGATCAATCTTGTTATTGCCTTTGTGATCGCAGTAAGCCCATATGGCAAACAGCGTCTTGGCGCTGTGGATAGCAAGCCGACAATTGGCACATTCCGTTGGCTAGCGATGATTATGTGTACACTGCTTGCAGGTGGCGGTGTGTTCTGGTCTGCGGCCGAGCCGATCTACCACTTCATGACGATGCCGCCAAGCTTTGATGGTGTGGAAGCGCAGACATCTGCTGCAGTCGTCCCTGCGCTTAGCCAAAGTTTCATGCACTGGGGCTTTTTGGCATGGGCTGCACTTGGCACGCTAGCGACGATTGTACTGATGTATGCACACCATCAAGGTGGGGTAAAACTTCGCCCACGCGCGCTGCTTTATCCTATTGTGGGTAACAAGCTAGAGAACCATTGGGTTGGCTCCGTAATTGATGCATGCTCAATCATTGCGGTAGCGGCAGGTACAATAGGCCCAATCGGATTCTTGGCTTCTCAGCTAGGCTATAGCCTTGAAGTGGTTGCTGGCATTGAAAATAACGCTTCAGGTCAGATGGTGATTTTGGCCGTTGTTGTTGCGATTTACTCGCTCTCTGCTTTCACCGGTATGGATAAGGGCCTTCAGTGGCTGAGCCGTTTCAATATCGTCGGCGCGTTTGCACTGCTGATGGTTATGCTGGTCTTTGGTCCTACCCAGTTTATCTTCGAGCACTTTGGCTTAGCGTTCGCTTCTTATATTCAGCAATTACCGGAAATGAGTGTTAATGCGGATAGTTCTGCTTGGAGCCAGTGGTGGACATGGTTCTTCTGGGGCTGGTTTATCGGCTTTGCCCCTATGATGGCTATTTTTATTGCCCGTATCTCTGAAGGCCGCAGTATTCGTGAGCTGATCCTGACCATCGCAGTAGCCGCGCCGATTGTAACCAACTTCTGGTTTACGGTATTGGGTGGTACAGGGATTTTCTTTGAACTTCAGGTTCCAGGCAGTATTTCTGGCCCGCTTGCTGACTCAGGCCTGCCAGCAGTATTGCTAGCATCACTGGCTCAACTTCCGTTTAACGAGTTACTGATCCCCGCGTTCTTGGTACTGACGACGACATTCGTTGTGACAACTGGCGACTCCATGGCTTACTCAATTGCCCTTGTGGTTTCTGGCGACAATCAGCCATCAAAATCACAGCGTCTGTTCTGGGCATTGGCAATGGGCGTGATTGCTGGTGTGCTACTACTTGCTGGTGACGGCGGTCTAAATGCACTACAGTCGTTTATCGTGATCACTGCAGTACCTGTTTCCATTTTGATTGCGGTTACCTTGGTAACTGGCCCTATCGCGGTTTTGCGTATGCAGGGCAAGAAGGCAGAATCTCAAGCTAAAGCTCAGCAAGGCTGGGAGCAAGCAGAAGTGGCTAGTCAGTCGTAAACTATTTACTTGATAAACTAAAGCGCAAGCCATTGATGTGGCTTGCGCTTTTTTGTATCCAAATAAATCCACTAAGTTAAGATAAAGCCATTCTGATAAACCAAACCATTCTCACGGTCATGTTTTAATAGTACTGGACCGTCTAGGTCGACTAACTGAGCCTGGCTGGCAACAGGTAGGGCGGCTTCCATAGCCAGTGAGGTGCCGACCATGCAACCGACCATGACTTCCAGCCCTTGGGCTCTAGCTTGCTGTGCGAGCTTTATGGCTTCAGTTAATCCGCCAGTTTTATCCAGTTTGATATTGACCATTTCATAGCATCCCTCCAATCCGGCGAGGTCACCGCTAGTATGGCAGCTTTCATCGGCACACAAAGGGATAGGGTGAGGACAGCCTTTCAACAAATGATCTTTACCAGCAGGTACAGGTTGCTCGATCATTCGAATTTCAAAGACATCTAACGAACTGAACAATTCGGCTAAAGGTTCGTGCTCCCATGCCTCGTTGGCATCCAAGATGATTTCACAATCTGGCGCCGCTTCTCTTACCGCCGCGACCCGTTCGACGATTTGTTTATCATCCAGCTTTACCTTGAGTAATCTTGCCCCCAAATCACAAAGCTCTCTCGCTTGTTGGGCCATTTTCGGTGGAGTATCGATTGAAACCGTCATCGCCGTGGTGATCTGTTGCTTGATATCAAACAGCGGTGCAGGAAAGTTTGTTTCAGCATTGAGCCGCCAGAGTGCACAGTCGATAGCATTCCTAGCCGCTCCGGCAGGCAACTGTGGCACGAGTTCCTGCTGAACAGACTTGGCTGACAAGCCAGGGTGTTGTGCAAGAACCTCATTAAAGTCTTCTATTTGTTTGATCACACTTTCGATGCTTTCGCCATAGCGGGCATAGGGAGTACATTCGGCATTCGTACTGCGATCACCCAGCTTTACAGTGGCTACAACAACGTCTTGATGGGTTCGGCTACCGCGGGAAATAACAAACGGTCTTGCCAGGTCGAAGCGCTCGTGACGGGCAGAGATTTCCATGGACGCTCCTTTAAAACTGATGAAGTTGCTCGGCAATGGTAGATACACCAAATCGAACTGGGTCAGTAACTGGCAACGGGAACTGACTAGCAAGCTGTTCACAGTATGCGCGGGCATCTTCAATATCCAGTGCTGAGGTATTGAGACAGATCCCGACAAATTGAGCGTCAGGGTTGGTCAGTCGAGCAGCCGCTAAGTTGGCTTCCATCACGGACGCCAAATCAGGCATTGGCATGTGGGGGAGGTGACGAATGTGCTGTCGTCCTACTTCGTGGCAAAGCACCATGGCATCAGGCTGGGCACCATGTAAAAGCCCAAGGCTGACACCAGCGAAAGAAGGGTTAAGCAGCGAACCTTGTCCTTCAATGACATCCCAATCATGCTCCTCAAATGATGGACTTATCGCTTCTGTGGCACCGGAAATAAAATCAGCCACCACGGCATCAACGGCAATACCCTTACCAGCGATAAATATCCCTGTCTGACCCGTTGCGCAAAACTGGGTGTTCAACCCCTGATGATTCATCTCTTTTTCGAGCGCAAGGGAGGTATACATTTTCCCAACCGAGCAATCCGTTCCTACTGTCAGTAGCCTCTTGCCTTCTCGTGGCTTACCGTTGCCAACATCCAAGTCGCCATCGAAGTGGCGGACATCGAAAAGCTTACAGTTATTGGTCCTAGCTTTTTGTGCCAGTGTCGGGTTATCACCCAAACGTTGGTGCATGCCCGACGCCAAGTTAAAACCGATGTCTAGGGCGCGTTCAAGGGTCGCCAGCCAGCTTTGTGGAATATAGCCACCTGAGTTTGCCGTTCCCAAAACCAAGGTTCTAGCGCCTTTGGCATAGGCATCTTCTAAGGGAAGATCTGCTAAATCAAGACTGACAGTATCCGGTGTGAGTCGAAGCTGGCCAACACAGATCTCCGGCCGCCATTGAAGTATGCCCCTTGCCGTTTTGACAGAGAGGGGATCTGTGACATCGCCGAGGAATAACAGGTAAGGTTGTGGAATTTGCATGGTTCATCCTTGGTATTTGCTATAGTAATGACACCTTAAATCAGCATAGACCCAAGCTCGAATACTTAAATGTTTCAAGGGTATAACTTCAGGTTATAGTCCGTGAGTTGCTCTATTTATATCACCGGATATCAGCAGCAAATGCCAAAATCAGTCTTGGGGGGGAAGTGAGTTCTTTAGCTTCTATTCTCAATGACGAGTGATTCAAAGGGGGGGGGGCGTAGTGAAATGTGCCTCCTTAAGGAGGGCTTACTCGTCATCATGTCTTGGGTATTACTGTGTTCTAACTATTCAATTATGATTGAGAGTTAGGTTTATTACTTACGCTTTTGCTTGGTTTGAGATTTAACACGCTTAGAAAGAATGTAGTGCATTGCCATAAGAGAATCGTAGTTCATGAGAGTCACCTCTGTTATGTTTCTGTAATAAATTTACTTGTTGGTGGCTTGGTTGCTGCCACAAGATGAATATTAGTGTGACTTGCGTCACTTTTCAAGTGGTTATTGGCATGCGTAATCTATGGGTGTGTAATTTAATTACAAAAAATACAGTTGAAGTGAACAGCGATAGAAAAGATTGATAATTGAAGTTTTGGTGATGGTGATCGAGATATTTGTCTAGCTGTATTTGCCTCATAGCAGCCATCCTATTGCGTAATCTTGTGGAAAAGTCATAAGGATGGCTGTTTTGTCAGTTCATGAAAGATACTGACCGTGGTATTGACGCGTGTATCGCGAAAAAAACAATGTTATTGACTGTACTGCTGGTTATATAGGGCATCCGTTGACGGTAATGAGTCAGGCATTGGTACATCTGTTTCTACCCAGCCACCACCCAGTACCTTGTATAAGGTGATTAAATTGAGCTCCTCAGAGAGCTTGGTATTGATGAGTTCCTGTTGGGCGGTATAAAACTCACGTTGTGAGTCAAGTACTGTGAAGTAATCATCAACCCCTTCATCAAAGCGTAGGTTTGATAAACGGAAGCTTTCACCAGTGGCATCGACCAGCATTTGTTGGGCTGATACCTGGTCTTTCAAGGTCGCTTGGTTCGCTAGCGCGTCGGCAACTTCCCGAAATGCAGTTTGTATAGCCAGCTCGTATTGGTTTAGCGCAATTTGCTGATCAGCAATGGAAACATCAAGTTGGCTGTCGAGTTCACCCCAGTTAAAAATCGGCAACACGAGATTTGGTGTGAATACCCAGCTCCGGCTGTCACTAGAAAACAGATCATCAGCCGATGCACTGAGTAATCCACCAGTTGCGGTGAGAGAAATAGTCGGGAAATACGCCGCTCTTGCCGCGCCAATATTGGCATTCGCCGCACGTAGTTGGTGTTCGGCAGATAAAATATCAGGGCGGCGAAGCAGTACGTCAGAAGGTACACCGACATGGACAGGCGCAAAACCGATGTTATCGGCTAACTGAGGGAGCAGGTGAATTGGCACACGTGTACCGACTAATGTGTTTAGTGCGTTAATGTCGACATCCACTTGGCTGGTGAACAGGGCAACATCTTTAAGTGCGGTGGCAACGGTCGTTTTCGCCTGTGACACATCAAGGCCGGTTGCTACACCACTGTTAAAACTTTTTTCTGTTAGCGCTAATGAATCTTGCTGAACCCGCAAAGTATCTTCGGCTAAACGTAACAAGCGCTGATCAGCAATCAGGGTTAAGTAGGATTCAACGACACTGCTCACCAAACTGAGTTGGGTATTCTTCCGCGCTTCGATCGTAGATAGGTACTGCTCAAGTGCTTGCTGCTCGAGGCTCTGAATCCGGCCCCAGAAGTCAATTTCATAATTGCTTACACCAAGGTCAACACTGTATTGGCGGCTGATCGTTGAATTACCATTATTAACGTTTTCAGACAGCCGCTGGTTCGCGCCAGTGACACCGAGGTCGATATTCGGCAATCGGTTAGCACGCTGAATGCCGTATTGGGCTTCAGCGCGTTGGATGTTCAATATAGCAATCCGGACATCCCGGTTGTTGCGAAGTGCGAGTTCGATGACTTGTTTGAGCTTGTCACTTTGGATAAATGCCCGCCAATCTTCATAGGGAGAGACCCGGCTGATTGATGGCTCAAGACTTGCTGTCTGGCTATTGGATATACCGGGCACATTACTACCGGTATAAATTGAGAAGTTGTTAGTACTTTCATCCACAGGCCATGCCGTATCAATAGGTGCGGCTGGCTGTTGGTAGCTCGGAATAAAGTTCGTACAGCCAGCTAAATTTATGGCTGCATAGATACAGAAGGCCAGAGACGTTGTTTTAGTCATTCTTTGCCTCCACTGCAATAGCTGGCTCTTTATCTGGCCCATAGAACACCCGTGTGACAACCACAAAGAATAATGGGACAAAGAATATGCCAAGGAAGGTAGCGGTGATCACGCCACCCACCACGCCGGTACCAACGGCGTTCTGTGCACCTGAGCCAGCCCCGCTGGATATTGCCAAAGGCACAACCCCCATACCGAAAGCAAGTGAAGTCATCAAGATAGGACGAAGGCGGATTTTGGCCGCGTGAATAGCCGCCTTGAACATATCTTCCCCCGAGTCGTGGTATGACTTGGCGAACTCGACGATCATGATGGCATTTTTCGAACCGAGCCCAATGGTCGTTAATAATCCGACTTGAAAATAGACATCATTATCGAGCCCAAATACTAAGGTTGCTGTCACCGCCCCCAGTATGGCTAACGGTATGATGAGAATAACCGAGAAGGGCACCGCCCAGCTTTCATAGAGTGCGGCAAGGCAAAGGAATACGATGAGTATCGACAAGGCGTAAAGCAAAGGCGCCTGACCACTGGAGATACGCTCCTGATAAGACATACCGGTCCATTCAAGGCCAACCCCTTTGGGCAACTGGCTGACGATCTGTTCCATTTCCAGCATGGCCTCACCGGTACTGACGCCAGGCGCGGGCTCACCCAGTATTTCCATGGCAGATGTACCGTTATAGCGCTCAAGGCGTGGGGAACCATAAGTCCATTCCCCTTCACTGAAGACCCGCATAGCCACCATCTCGCCGGATTGATTGCGGACTTTCCATTCCATGATATCTGCCGGATTCATGCGAAAGGCCATGTCGGCTTGCACGTAAACCTGTTTGATCCGGCCTCGGTCTACAAAGTCGTTCACATAGTTACTACCCAGTGCTGTACCCAAAGTACTGTTGATATCATTGATCGACACGCCCAGAGCCCGGGCTTTTAACTGATCGATTTGGATATGGTACTGGGGGGTGTCATCCAGCCCGTTAGGGCGGACTTGGATAAGGTTCGGGTTCTGAGCGGCCATGCCCAAGAGTTGATTTCTTGCTTCTGTCATTTTCTCGTGGCCAAGCCCCGAGCGATCTTGGAGGAACATATCGAAACCGGTAGCATTACCCAACTCCATAATAGCGGGAGGGGCGAAGGCAAAGATCAACGCTTGTGGGATTTCAGTGAAGGCCATCATTGCCCGCCTGACGATAGCACCTACTTTATCCTCATCGGCGGATCGCTCGCCCCAATCATTCAGAGCTATAAACATCATACCGGTATTGGCACCAGAGCCCGCAAAGCTGAACCCAGAGACAGAGAATACAGATTTGACGTTTTTCTTTTCTGTTACCAAAAAATGATCTTCCACTTTATCGAGGATTTCCAAGGTTTGTTCCTGGGTGGAGCCACTGGGTAACTGCACCATACTCATCATGATGCCTTGGTCTTCATCGGGAAGGAAACCGCTTGGCAGGCGCAGGAACAATAGGGCCATGATGGCGCCGATAGCTAAATATATGAGCAAGAAACGGACACTTCGGTGAGTGATGAAGGTGACCGCGGAAGTATATTTTTCAGTGGCTTTATTGAAATTGCGGTTGAACCAGCCAGCAAAGCCCGTGGTTTTGTGTCCGTCGGTGGTTTTTAGCAGGCTGATACATAAAGTCGGAGTCAGAATGATGGCGACCATTACCGAAAGGGCGACTGCAGTAACGATGGTGATTGAAAATTGGCGATAGATTGCACCGGTAGAGCCTGCGAAAAAGGCCATAGGGATAAAGACCGCGCACAGCACCATACCGATACCCACAAGGGCACTGGTGATCTCCGTCATCGACTTTTCAGTCGCTTCCCGAGGCTCTAGCCCTTCCTCCTCCATGATCCGCTCTACGTTTTCTACCACCACGATGGCATCATCAACCAGCAGGCCGATTGCCAATACGAGTGCAAACATCGTCAGGGTATTGATGGAATACCCCAGAGCGAGCAGCACGGCAAAGGTACCGAGAACCACGACCGGTACGGCGATCGTCGGGATCAATGTTGCCCTGAAGCTCTGCAAGAATAGCAACATCACCAAGAATACCAAGAAGATGGCTTCGAGAAGGGTTTTAACCACTTCCTCTATAGAGATTTCGATAAATGGCGTGGTGTCATAGGGGTAGACAACCTTGATACCTTCGGGAAAAAAAGGAGTGAGCTCATCAAGTTTTGCCCTAACTGCATTGGCGGTTTCAAGTGCATTCTTACCGGTTGCCAGGGCAATGGATATCCCTGTTGCCGGCTGCTTGTTGTAGTTCGAGACCGTTTGGTAAGACGCTGAGCCTAGCTGTACCCTAGCCACATCTTCCATCAGTACCTGAGAGCCATCAGGGTTGACCTTGAGCAAGATCTTTTTGAATTGTTCAACGGTCTGTAATCGTGACTGGGCGGTAATAGTGGCGTTTAGCTGTTGACCTGGGACAGCAGGTGCTGCGCCGAGCTGACCTGCTGATACTTGGGCATTCTGCTCTTGTATTGCCGCCACGACATCAGACGGCATCAGGTCATAATTTTCCAGTTGGTAAGGGTTTAGCCATATCCGCATAGCATACTCTGCACCGAACAACTGGGTTTGGCCCACGCCATCCACTCGGCTTAGGGGGTCTAGCACGTTACTGGAAATGTAGTCAGATATATCTTCATTGGTTAAGGATGGATCGTCGGACACGAAGCCAATTACCATCAGAATAGAATTACTGGCTTTCTCTACTCTCACCCCTTGGTTTTGCACTTCAAGTGGTAGTAAGGGGGTCGCAACAGAGAGTTTGTTTTGCACCTGTACTTGGGCAATGTCAGGGTCTGTACCAGCCGCAAAGGTAAGGGTCGTAGTGATATTACCGAAAGAGTCCGACGTCGAGGACATATATAGCAGGTTATCAAGGCCATTCATTTGCTGCTCAATGACCTGAGTCACAGAGTCTTCAGCGGTTTTCGCCGATGCACCGGGGTAGGTTGCAGAAATCTGGATTGCTGGCGGGGCAATGGTCGGGTATTGGGCAATGGGCAGCAAGATGATGGAAATCACCCCTGCCAACATCACCAGAATGGCAAGCACCCAAGCAAAAACAGGTCGCTGTATAAAGAAATGAGCCATGACCCCGTCCTATTTACTTCGAAGGATTGTTAGTCGTTGTGCTGCTGATTTCATGGGACTTGCTGACAGGTGCACCAGAGCGGACAAACTGCAAGCCGTCGACAATCACTTTATCGCCGACGTTCAACCCTTTAGTGATCAGCCATTGATTATTCACGAGCCGATCGGTCTGAACGGTCTTTACTTCCACTTTGCTGTCTTGTCCGATGACGCTCACCTGGGCGTCTCCCTTGGGAGTGCGGGTTAAGGCTTTGGCTGGAATTAAAATCGCCTTATCGACCACACCTCTTGGAATCGATGCCCTGACAAACATGCCGGGAAGCAGAATTTGTTGAGGGTTTGGAAAAGACACCCGCAGAACAAAAGAACCGGTGGTTTCATCTATATTAATGTCAGAAAAAAGGATAGTACCGGGCTGGTCGTAAGTAGTGCCATCTTCAAGAGATAGCTGAATATCACTTAACTCAGCATCGCTACGCTTGAAAGTGCCTTGAGCCAACTCTCGCCTAAATTGCAACAACTCAGTACTCGAAGCGGTGAGATCGACATGCATAGGGTTGTAAGTTTGCACTGTTACCAAAGGCGCGGATTGATTGGCTGTCACCAACGCACCAGCGGTGACAGAAGATCGTCCGGCACGGCCATTAATAGGGGCGTTGACCTTGGTATAGTTGAGGTTGATTTTGGCATTTTCGACACTGGCCTTGGCACTGGCAACGTTTGACTGTGCTTCTTGGAATGTCGCAACAGCATCATCATAATCCTGCCGGGAGACGGCTTTTTCCCTTACTAGGCGGCGGTACCTATCTGCACGATTTCTTGCTGTGGCCAGATTAGCCGTGGCTTTATTGAGATCAGAGCGGGCTTGATCCAGCGAGAGCTGAAAAGGCGCTGGGTCGATTTGATAAAGGGGCTGGCCCTTTGTCACCATGGTACCTTCCTCAAACAGTTGCTGGAGGATGATCCCACCCACTTGTGGCCGAACTTCAGCCTCATAGGAAGCGACTGTTCGCCCCGGCATTTCATCGCGCAGCTCTACTGACTTAGTTGCGACGGTGACATAGCCAATGTCGTATTGAGGCCCTTGCGGGGCTGTAGCTTGTTTGTCTTCACAGCCTTGAAGGAAGGCGAAGCTTAACAGGGCTAAAGACAATGAGAACGGTTGTAACAGTTGCTGCTTAACACTGATCATTTCGCCAACCTACCTTAAAGCTACAAACTAAAAGTGTGACTAAGCCTTGCTCTAATTATTAAGAGTTATGATTAGCTTATTCAGGTTTGCGACAAGACAGTGTCTTATCTTTGCGCAGGATTCTCTTTTAAGTACTGACAAAGAAGTTCAATAAACTGATTAGCCGTTGAGGATAAAGGGGAATGGTCGGCAAAAAGCAAGCTGATGGTGACAGGGACTTGTTCTGCCAATGAAATAACCCTGACTTTATCTTGGTAGTTATTTGCTGTCCAAGGGTCAACTATCGTAACGCCCATGCCCTGAATCACTAACTCAGCAGCGGTAGAATACGATCTTACTGATAATTGAAAGTGATAGTCTGGTTGGTGTTTTAGGACCATGTGTTTAACTGTTTGTCCTAGCGGGTCGCGCGCATCTAAACCAATAACAGGAGCAACATCAAGAAGCTCAGGTATGGACATTGAATTCGAATGCCAAGCATAACTTTCTGGCAGCAAGGCGACCATTTTGGCCTTTTCTAACTCTTGGCTACTAACCCTTGGTGGAGCGGTGTGGCCAAAGCTGATCGCGAAATCGAGTTGATTTTCCAGTAGAGCATCACAGAGCTCATTTTGATTTCCTGTCGAGATCTCTGCTGATACTGGAGATGATTGATACAACTTAGCCAATATCGGTGGGATGAGGTTGGTTGAAAGAATCGGCGGAGCGCCAATTCGAAGATGGGAGTGTCCTTTCTGCAGTTTACTGGTGAGGGATTGCAGGTTTCCCACTTGACGATAGAGCTTTTCAGCTTCAGGTAGCAAGGCTTCGGCTTGTTCAGAGGGGATAAGTCGGCCTTTGTGACGGTGGAACAGAGGAAAACCAAGCTGGAGCTCTGTGTGAGCGAGTACTCGAGTGATATTTGGTTGTGAAACGTGCAGTACTCTAGCAGCCCCTGACACACTGCCGCTCTTCATTACAGCGTAAAATACCTCTATCTGGCGTAAATTCACAATCTAGCCCTATCTATCCTTGGGGTGAAAATGTATATAAAAACATACTTTTCTCAGTAAGTCATTTTGACAGTATCATCATATAAGAGCAATCGAATGATAACGGCTAAGGGGAAAGAGAATGCGGAATATTGGTAAGTTCACACAGTTGGTGACAATTTATTGTCATAATTTTGCATTAATGTCATTTTATTGTCCTGTTGTGATGCTAAGCTATTAATATTAAAATAAATAGATAATATTTACTTAATTATATATTTGTCATTTTTTGCCATATCAGAATGATTGGCTATATTGAATATATATTTACTTGTCGGGTAACTGTCTTTTTATAATGATTCCATTGTCGCAATTGTCAGCGCAAATTTGCTGCGAAAATAGAGAGCGAGCTTTTCAAGTAAAGCAAATGTTTGTAAAGGCAGGCATTGTTAACGTGGATGTTGTTGATTTTAATCAGCTAAAAACCAAGTGTACCATTCACGATGTCTATTTTATTGACTATGAATATCAATATCAAGAAAAGGTTTCTGACTATATTGTTGAAAAAAGAAACAGTTCTTTTTTTAAGCGATACCCACTGTTTTTATTAGCATTATCAGAACTGGCCAGTGATTTTGACTGTAACAGCGCCCGGTCCCTGGATGCTGACCATGTTGTTACTGGCTTATTTAGTTATGAGCATTTTAATACATTGCTCAATCGGTTATTAAAGCATAAAGCGTTTTATGAAAATGTTTTCCAAAGTGCTGGGCATAACTTAGCGAGGTTCACGGCAAGTGTCAGTCAGTACAAAGACAAGATAAAAAACCCTCAGTTGCTGAACCTTTCATTGCTGTCACTGTATAAACAACAGATGAATAATGATTTTCTTAGCTTATATCAACAGCATGACAGGGCATTGATAGAGCCGAGCAATATCATTCATTTCAGTGACTTTTGCCCCGAGCCAAAGAAAAGTATTTCGGCTCTGCAATGGTTATTAAAGAAGGATGAACTGCCTTTTATAGTCCATACCCGCTTGGCTGAAGAGTACCAAAAGCTCAATAATATCGAAGCAATTTTCCAGCACAGGTATATAGCATTCGAAACAAACCCTGCCAGCCAAGAGGCATTTGTTGAGTTAGTTCGATGCTTGATTGAGCAAGAAAAACTTGAGTCGTTATCTTTGGTATTGGCCAAGCGGCTGCAGTATATGCCGAGCAAGCTGGAAGACTATTGCCAGTTAGCAATTGAGCTTTCAGATGCCATTTTGTTTTCTGGTATACAAGTGAGCAAAGACCAGTACAGAACATTGTTTGAGCCGGTATTGAGAAGCCTGTTCAAGCGTTTACCGGCAGACAAGCGTGAAGAACTCGTTGCGTTAGTCAATTTGCTTAAGACCCTTCATATCAATAAGGCGGGGAAGGGGCTTAAGGCGAGAGCAATGGCGCTGGACATCTATCACAATGATGTGCTGAGAAAGAGAAAGCCTTGCCTGCATCTGAATCTTGTTTCGTTACGTGTATTGGCAACTTTTGGTGAGGTGAAGTTGTGTTTTTCATTGGTTAATAAAATCAATGCGTTGGAATTGCACAAACAAAATACAGATTTATATAAATGGGCGGCGAAACCTTACAGCAAGCTACAGAAAGTCTATATATGGTTAAAGAAGTTACCGAAAATCGTCCCCGAACAACAACAAAGCCGAGTGATGACCTTGGATGTAGTGGAAAGGTATTACCCTTTTTCATTTGATATCAATTGCATGATTCTAACGGCTCTTCTCACTGTTGATGCATCAAGCAAGCAGCAGGCGTTACAAGTTATCAAAAGGCTCAAGCGCAGTAACTATACCATCCGTCATTTAGATTTAGGGACAGAGATTATGCGGAGTAAAACTTATATGGATGCCTTGCAGAATCACCCAGTTTCTCGAACTGCTTAGTACGAGCCGATTGCAGTATAGAAAACCCGGCTAGTAGGCCGGGTTGGGTTATCGGTAAAAATCGTACCGTCAGATTATTTGTCCGCAACCGGAACCATAATGTGGACATATGGGGTATCTTTCCACATTACATAAGGACCTCCCGAAGATGGGTCATCTGTCATACCTTCAAGCATCGCTTTAGGCACAATAATCATTAGGTGTGGGCCGGTTTCGGTGTAATCGTCAGCATTTTTAGGGTCTGGATGATAAGGATCAGAGTTACTGACACCAGCACCGCGGTCACCTTGCAGCATATAGGAAATGCCAATCTTGGTTGCGGTATAGTCTTTCTTGTTGATCATTGCAGTCAACATTTCCATCCATACGGCATCGTTACACATAGGCATGCCGTCATCCGGGAAGGTATCTGGCATGCAAGTCCAGCCATTAGAACCTTCTACCACCACCTTGCCGTCAACGACAATAGTTGCTTCATCACTGATTGAAGCGGGGGCGGCAGACTTGGCCCTGCCTATTTTTTCTGTCATCAAATCTTCAGACATCTTATTGTCTTCAGCCAATACTGGCACTGCAACTAAGCTGGTTGACAGAATGGCTGATACGCAAAGAGCTGATTTTAAGAGATTAACCATGATTATTTCTCCACCTAGTCTGAAATCAACATCATGGAATGAGTTGTCACACTTTTATGACAACATAAAGTATAGGGTCTTATGGAGGATCAATCGGAGAACATGCTGGTGGCTAGCGTGAATATGGTAATAAAAAGCCGTCATAAAGACGGCTTTAAAGGATAAATCATTCAGTTAGCAGTGAATCAAATTTAGGCGGCAATGGCTGAGAATTCAGCCTTACGTGCATTGAAGCGCTCAACCAAATCGTCAATCGCTGCTTGGTCATATGGCTTCAGGCCACTCATAAGCATGCGCTTACGCCCAGTACCGACCACTTCACCGTTTTCCTTGAAGTGGAAGATAAGTGTCACGCTACCACGCTTACCATCAACTTCGATTTCGGACTCGGCTAGCTCAACCGTAGGGGAGGTGAGGTCTAGGCGCTCAAAGTTGAGCTCCATGCTCTCGTAGATAACCAATGGACGCGCTGTGTTGATCATGATGTCCTTAGATTTCATCAAAGGAACCATGATGTGTGGGAAATTCATACCCGAGAACTGAACGTAGCTTTTGGTCACCTGCTCGATAAGTGATTTATCTGTGGTGATGTCACCTTCACGAGTAACATGTAGATACTCTTTATCCGCATCATCAACAATAGCGAAATCGTTGAAGCAGCTGTGTTTTGCTTTCAGGCCGATGCCGTCATTGATCATGCCTGCAAATTCAAAGCGCATCTTTTTACTGATGCCAGCACGTGAAAGTACAACTGAAAACAGAAGATCACCAGGAACGCAGAAACGTTTGTTATCTTCATCGTGAATGGGATTGAAATCGCCAGCGATTTTCTTTGCAAAGTGACTCGCTTGCTCACGGGTAAAGCTGAATACACCATTCTCTTCTAAGTAATATGAATCTAGAAACATGCCTAACGTACTGATAGTGGATTAATTAAACTGTCAGCTATTCTACCTGATATCTTCATCAAAAATGGTCCAGCCAGTGAAAAATAGCTAAGCATAGAAATTAAATCAGGTGATAGTGACCCAAAACTCATTATAGTGACCGGCCGAGTATTATACCAAATCACTATGATTGATTACATTTGTCACAGTTATGGAAGCGAGTATAGCGTAAGAAAATATTTTTAGTGCAACTCAATACATAATTTTGTACTATTGCTGAAAACGACAAGGATGACAATAACATACAAATCCTAACGAAGAATGATATAAAGTCGTTTATTACCTTTCTGATAAGCATTGGTTCAGCTACATCGTAAAAGCCCGCTTTAAAGGAAAGAACAGACAGGTTCCTCAATTATTGACGAACAATGGCTAGGGTTACTTTATCTGAGCAATTCCAAGATGCTGTGTACAAGCGATATGCGCGTACGGAGCACAATAAACCATCTTCTAGACGTGTAGAAGCTTAGGAAAAATATAGTAGCACGGAAGCTGCAAAAAATAAGCACTCAGTAAACGGTGGCTTAAACACCGTTTGCTGAGTGCTCATAATCATGCAGCGTACTCTCTCAGGCTGGTAGTCTCTGCAGCTGTTATCGACAGTGCAGAGACCAAACCACCATTATCTCTTTACTCTTTAGATCCGGTTTTCCAACGGAATCACACGCACTTTCTCACCAATTTCTACTCCTGGTTGCTCAGGTAGGATTTCAATCAAGCAGTTGGCTTCACTCATTGAGCGAAGGATGCCAGAGCCTTGCTTTCCAGCACTTCTTACTGTTAGGCGGCCGTTAGCATCAATACCAAAGATCCCGCGGCTGTATTCAGTGCGACCAGGGCGGGAGCGCAGTTTTTCTTCTGCAACAGCGATAAAGAAAGGTGCTTGCCAGTTGTGCATACCTTGAAGCTTGCGGATAGCGGGTTCTACAAACTGCATGAACGTAACCATAACGGCTACAGGGTTACCCGGAAGGCCAAAGTACGGCGTGGTATCAATATGACCGAAAGCGAGAGGGCGACCCGGTCTCATATTGATACGCCAGAAGTTGATTTGGCCTAGTTTATCCAATACGGTCTTGATGTAATCAGCATCACCGACTGAAACACCACCTGAAGATAAGATCAAATCAGCTTGCTGGCTGGCAGTTGTTAGCGTACTTTCCAGCGCCTGCTCACTATCTTCGATGATGCCGAGATCAATCACCTCACAGCCGACTTTTCTGAGCATTGCATGTAGCGTGTAACGGTTTGAGTCGTAGATACAATTTGGTTTCTGCGCTTCACCTGGGTGTTGCACTTCATCACCGGTAGAGAAAATAGCCACTTTGACCTGTGGTCTGATCGTAACAGTGTTCAACCCCAGTGAAGCAATCATACCCAGTTCAGGTGCTGTGATTTGCGTACCGCTTTGAACCGCGGCTTGACCGATGGCAAGGTCTTCACCGGCTTGACGAACATTTTGTCCTGCTTTGATCACCCCAACACCCAAGTCAAAGGTGACGCTGTCACCGGTCTGCTGGGCTTGTTCTCGCATTATCACCGTATCTGCATTTTGCGGTACGGGGGCGCCGGTCATTATTCGGACGGCTTCGCCTTGATTTAAAGGTTTGTCATAGCTGTGCCCGGCCATTACTTGGGCAACGACTTGATAGTTTTCTCGGCCTAGATCATCGCTGCGAATGGCGTAGCCATCCATCGCGGAATTGGTGTGTTGCGGTACATTGACGGGCGACAAAATATCGCTTGCGACAATTTGTCCCAATGCCTCTTTTAACACAACGGTTGTTTCGGTATTTGGTGCGACAATCTGGCTCAGGATACGATCACGGCCTTCGGCAACAGACAGCATTCCTGATGGGTCAAGGTCACTACAGTTCAGTGTTTGGCCAGAATGTTTGTTGGTGAAGTCAGCGACGAAGGCGGTGAGCTTGTCGAGATCATTGATATCAAGTTTTGGAAGGTCAGTTTCAGCCGGTGTGTCTGACGCGACTGCAATGATGTTGTCATCTTCAGGAAACAGCCATGGTTTGCCAATTTCTGCGCGGTGAAGCTCAATTTTAGGAAAGCTCAGCTTCTTGAAGCCTTCTACCAAGATCAGGTCAAGTTCGTTGAGATCAAGTTGGGCAATGAGCTGGGGGAGAGAGGCTTCCTCTTCTGGTGTTTCGGTAACCATGGCACGGCGATAGCGTGAAGAGATCAGCATTTGCGCGGCACCTGCCTTGCGAAGGCGGTACGAGTCTTTCCCTTCTTTATCGATATCAAAATGGTGATGTGCGTGTTTGATAACCGCAACACGAATACCACGCTCTACGAGTTTAGGCAGCATGGCCTCTAGCAGGGTTGTTTTGCCTGTTCCGCTCCATGCGGCAAAGCCCAGCAAAGGCAGGGAAGATTGAATTGGGTTCATAGTGCTTGTCCGAATTGTTCTAGTTCTTCTGGCGTATTTAAATTGACAAAAGCATTGGGCTGATCACTGAAATCAACTGTGATCATATTGCACTGGCGATAGAGTAAAATGATTTTTCGATCGCCATTTTCCAAAAACTGCTCGAGCTTGGGCAAGATGCGGCGATTAACCAGGGTGACAACCGGTTGAATGTGCTCACCATCGTGTGCCACTGCTATGTCGGTAAGACTGTCACAAGCGCTGCTCATTCTATCGACAAGATCAGCGGGAAGGGCGGGGCAGTCGCAAGGTACAAACCCTATCCATTCGGATTCGAGGTGGTGTAGCGCAGCATGCATCCCGCCAAGAGGGCCCGGGTAATTCTGGATGTGATCACCAAACACGGTGCCATATTGGCGGTAAGTTTCTTGATTGCGGTTAGCGTTGATAGTGATTGATGCGGTTTGCTTAGCAAGAGTGTCGATGACATGTTCAATCATTGCTCGGCCTGCGAGCGTCACTAATCCTTTGTCATTTCCCCCCATCCGGCTGGCTTGACCGCCAGCCAAAATGACCCAGCTTGTGTTATCCGGCGTAGGCATATTTATTATTGTCCTCTTCAACGAGCTGCAAATCAGCGCGTTCAATGAGTTGAGAATCAGAAATTGTCCACTGGCGACGGCACAGTTCAGTCAGCGCATTTTTTTGGTGGCTGGTGATCACTAAGCTGGTTCCACGAGCCAGTAGGTCTTTGCACAACACAACTAACCTATCAACCGACTCTTGGTCTAGGCTAGCACTGGATTCATCCATTAACAGCACCGCAGGTTTTATCGCCCAAGCTCGCGCCATAGCAACACGCTGCCTTTCACCGCCTGAGAGAACAGAGATATGTTCGTCCGCCAGTGTTTCCAAGCCTACCATACGAAGGGCATTGATTGCCTCTGCCCGTCGGTTTCGCCGCTCTCGAATGGTGAATTTCAAACCATAACTGACATTGTCCAACACTGTACCGTCAAACATGTATGGGGTTTGATGCATATAGACAACGCCGCTATTGGATTGTGCGCAGAACATGCGCCGTAAAATTGAAGGCTTGTTTATGTTGATCGAGCCGGTACTAGGGCGTTGCAGGCCACTCAGAACTTTTAATAAAGTGGTTTTTCCAACACCGTTGTCGCCACTTAGATAAATCGCATCACGGGGCCCAAGGACAAGGTTAGGGATGTGGAACAGTAGCCGGTCTTTGAATCGAACCGATAGGTCTGTGGCCTCGATAGAGAGTTGTGTCATCAAATTCTCCGGCTTAGTTAGTGCGAAGGTGGGCTTTGCCACGCGCAACAGATAGGAAAAAGTTTAGCCCTAAAGCCAAAATCAGCAGCACCATTCCTAAGGCAACACCTTGGGCAAAGGCCCCTTTGGAGCTTTCCAAGGCGATCGCTGTTGGGATATTCCTTGTCGAGTTGAGGATATTACCACCAACCATCATGGAACAACCAACTTCGGTTATCACCCGGCTGAATGCAGCAATAACAGCTGCTAATAAAGGGAAACGACTTTCCCACATTAGGCTCATGAATGCTCTTGGCAAGCTGGCCCCTAAAGTGAGAGAGGTTTCCCAGGCGCGTTTATCACTGTTTTGAAACGCCGCATGCATCATAGAAACTAAAATCGGCAAGCAGATCAGCATTTGTCCTAAAACCATCGCCTGCTGGGTAAATAGCATTTTCCAATCACCTAATGGTCCAGCCCGTGATAACAGCATGTACAGTAATAGGCCAATGACAACAGTCGGAATGGATTGGCAAGTATTGAACAACGATAGAATCACCCAACGCCCAGGAAAACGGCCATAGGCAAGAGCAAAGCTAATTAGTAGTGCTGGCAAAAGCACAAGGCCAATTGCCAGCAGTGAAACCGAAAATGAAACACCAACGATCCCCCACAGGGCGGCATCGCCGCTAAACAGCAGTTGGATCGCTTGGTGAGTGGTTTGCCAGATATCCATTTACTGAGCAATAGCATCCGCGACAAAAAGCTGTTCGCCGTGTCGCTTGTAGTCGTTGATCATGTTCTGCGCTTTCGGGTTTACCAACCAGTCACTGAAAGACTTGGCACCTTGGTAGTTAATGTCAGGGTAACGGCTTGGGTTTACCAGAATAACCTGATACGGGTTGAACAGGCGAGAGTCTCCTTGTAGGACAATCTTAAGATCTAGCTTGTTCTGGTAGGCCAGCCAAGTGCCACGGTCTGTCATGGTGTAGGCCTGAAGCTCAGAGGCCATATTCAATGTTGGGCCCATACCTTGGCCAACTGCTTTGTAGCCACCGAAGTTTGGTTCCATTTTTGTCTGCGCCCAAAGGTTGAGCTCTTTTTTGTGGGTACCAGAATCATCACCACGTGAGACAAAGGTTTCGTTTTCGTCAGCAATGGTTTTTAGCGCAGTGGTGACGTCTTTGATTTCACTGATATGGGCTGGATCAGATTTAGGGCCAACAATGACAAAATCATTGTGCATAAGTTTACGCGGTAGGACACCAAAACCTTTTTCAACAAAGGTGGCTTCAGCTTTTGGTGCGTGGGTCATCACTAAATCAACATCACCGTTTTCACCCATGCGCAGAGACTTGCCTGTACCCGCAGCAAGTACTTCAACCGTGTAACCGGTATCTTTCTTGAACTCGGGTAGCAGGTAGTCCAATAGGCCAGAGTGATATGTACTGGTAGTTGTTGCCAATCGCACCGTCATATTCTCTGCAGCTTGAATTGCAGCTGAAGAAGCCAGAGCCAATACAATAAAAGTTGTTTTTAATAGTTTCATAGGTCTTCCTGACTGAACGTCATTTTGTCATTTATTTTACGCAAGTGAAGCGAAGCTCTCCAAAGGAGATATTCTTCATCGTTATGAGCGAGTCAATAAGCAAATCAAATGCCAACTTGAATATGTTGCGTATAATACCTTCGTGAATACTGATAAGATAATGATTTGAAACAAAATATTCGTCAATCTTCACATTGTTTGAAAAACATTTTGAAACATCTTTGACAGACATAATGAGAGTGAGACAAAATGTCCCACCACTATAACCATAATATATTTAGGTTTTTATGTCTGAAAATGCGTCAGTGTCATGGTCTGCGGTATCGGTTTTGGTCGTCGATGACGAGCCGGGAATGCGTGCCATTTTAAAAAAAGCATTGAGCAAACAATTTGCTCAGGTTGATGTTGCAGGAAGCATTGAGGAAGCGGAAGAGCTGCGTAAAAGGTGCCATTTCGATCTGTTGATTGTTGATATCAACTTGCCGGGCCGCTCCGGGATCGAGTGGCATGAAGCCTTTGATCCGCAGACACGTCGTAGCGACGTTATTTTTATGACGGGTTACGCTGATTTGGAAACAGCGATTAGGGCACTGAGGGCTGGCGCGTCAGATTTTATTCTCAAACCATTCAACCTTGATCAAATGATGCAGTCGGTACAGCGCTGTATCGAGCGTCGTTTGGTTGAAAGACAAAACTTTGCGCTGCAGCGAGATGTCGAGCGCAGTTATCCGGTTGATATTATCGGTGACGCGCAAAGTACCTTGTCGATGAAAAAACTCATTGCCCAAATAGCACCTTCACAAGCTGCAGTATTAGTAGAAGGTGAGTCTGGCACTGGTAAAGAGCTCGTTGCTCGTGCGCTACATCAACTGAGCCAGCGTAGTGGCCCCTTTGTACCATTGAACTGTGGTGCTATCGCGCCTGATTTGCTTGAGAGCGAGCTATTCGGCCATGTTTCTGGTGCATTTACAGGTGCGAAGAAAGGCCGTGAAGGTCTGTTCCGCGTGGCAAACAACGGCACCTTGTTCCTGGATGAGATTGGTGAAATGCCACTCTCTATGCAGTCATCCTTACTGCGTGCGTTGGAGCAGAAAGCGATTCGCCCTGTGGGTGCCGAGCGTGAAGTACAGGTGGATGTCCGAATTGTTGCCGCAACCAACCGTAACCTGAAAGAAGAAGTGGCCGAAGGGCGCTTCCGTCGCGATTTATATTATCGCCTTAATGTGCTGACGGTCGAATTACCAGCATTGCGTGAGCGTTTGGATGATATACCCGCGCTGGCCCATCACTTTACTCAGCAACTTGCCAAAGATTTAGGTTCCAAGCCTGTTAATTGGACTCATGAAGATATTTCTGCGATGCAGGCTTATGATTGGCCGGGTAACATCCGTGAGTTACGTAACATGATGGAACGCTGTTTGTTGTTGGGTAAGCCCCCCGCAGATTACTGGCGTGAATTGGCCGGCGAAGCCCCTTTGCGTGCCAATACTGTGAGTGACGCTGTCACTGAAATCGCTTCAGAAATGCCCGATAGCTCTGAGCAGGCATCTTTGTCATCAGCTGCCCCATGCCAATGTCAGGAGGGGGATGACACCACATTCTGCTATCCAAGTGATTGGACACTGAAGGAGGTCGAAAAAGCCCACATAATGCAAGTTGTCGATTCCCATGAAGGTAATAAGTCTGCTGCGGCTAGGCAGCTTGGTGTGGCGCGAAAGACGCTTGAGCGAAAATTCAAAGAATGGGCTGATGAGGTCCTGACTTCAGCAGAGTAATAAGGCCAATTATGAAGCAGTGCATTGCGATTTGGGTTCGGCGCTTTCGGACTATGGTGCGTTATCGGTTACTCCTGCTGACTTCTGTGCCGATAATTATAACGTTATTGGCATTGATCGCCCTGACCATGTACTGGACGGTGATTTACACCTGGCAAAATGCCTTGATGAATGTACGGGCTGACCTTGCTGTTGCTCATCACAGTATGGAGTTGTTGCAAAAAGAGCAAAGAATGCGGTTGGGCTCTCTGACGGAGTCTTACCAATTCCAGACTTGGCTCAAAGAAGATCAAAGTCAGCTGATTGATTGGGTCAAACAACAAGCCGGTCAATATGACTTGGACTTTGTGGTTATCCATCCGGCTTCCGCCCTGGGTGAATTTCCCAAGGCAAATCGACAGCTCCTGCAGCAGGGAGAGGAGCAGACTTTCTTCCAGAGGTTGGCTTCTTATGAGTTGGATGACCTTCATCCAGATCTGCCAGCACGGGCCCAAATTCCGTTGCTGAATGAAAAATCTCTGGTATCCGACGGGCTGATCAGTCGCAGTTTAATACCGATTTTCAATCAACAGGGCGACTTGCAATGGATAGTCGATGGCGGGATTTTGCTCAATAACAGTACCCAACTCGTCGACCGCATCCGTGACTTGGTTTATGCGTCGGATACTTTGCCTGAAGGCAGTATCGGTACGGTTACGCTATTTATGAGCGATATTCGAGTCAGTACCAATGTACCTTTGGATAGCACCCAGCTAAATGGCCGAGCCATTGGCACACGAGTTTCTGACGATGTGAAAGAATCGGTCCTCAAACAGGGTGATATGTGGGTCGATCGGGCTTTTGTCTATGACGATTGGTATGTCTCGGCCTATGAGCCTCTGAAAGACTATAACGGCAATATTATCGGGATGCTTTATACCGGATATCTCGAATGGCCGATGATCAAAATCTACCTGACCAATATTGTTGAACTCGGGGTGGGGATCGTATTGGTCTTATTGCTTTCTGGGGTGATCGTCTACCGTGGTGCGAGGGATCTGTTTCGGCCTATCGAGAAAATGCACCAAGTGGTTTCTGCGATTCAGTTAGGCCTAGACCGCCGTATAGGTAGCTTGGACTTAACACGCGGTCATGAGCTTCAAATTCTCGGCAAGCAGTTTGATACCATGCTTGATCAACTTCACCAAAGGAATGAGGTAATCAAGCAGGCTTCATTGCAGCTCGAAGATAAGGTGCAAAGGCGCACTCAAAGCCTGCGAGAAAAAACCGAGGAGCTAGAGCAGCATATTAAACTGCTGAACCAGGCCAGAAGTAAGTTGGTTAGTAATGAGAAGTTGGCGGCCTTGGGAGAGCTAACCGCAGGCATCGCCCATGAGATCAATAATCCCACAGCGGTCATTTTGGGTAATGTAGAGTTGATGCAGTTTGAGCTGGGTGATGATACAGAGCGTGTCCGGGAAGAGCTGGAAGCTATTCACGGGCAGATTGACCGTATTCGCAATATTACCCGAAGCCTGCTGCAATATAGCCGACAAGGTGGTGTCCAAGATGAAGTGACTTGGCAGCATTTGAATCCCATTGTCGAAGAAAGTTTGACCTTGGTAAGGAGTGGCACCAAGAAATTCGATGTTGAAATCCAAACTGAACTCAATGCACGTTGTAGTGTAGAGGTTAATCGCCACCAAATGCTCCAGGTATTAGTGAATTTACAAATGAACGGCATTCATGCGATGGATGATCAGGGCATATTGGTCGTCAGTACTGAAGATTGGTTTGATGAAAAAGGCGAAGCGATTGGTGCCATGGTCAGAATAAAAGATCATGGTTGCGGTATCAGCCAAGAAAACATCGAGCGCATATTCAATCCTTTCTATACCACCCGAAGGAGCGGAACGGGTTTGGGACTGTCGGTCAGCCAAGGTATTGTCAATGGGATAGGTGGTGATATCGAAGTGGAGTCCGAAGTGGGTAAAGGATCGGTATTTACAGTTTATCTGCCGGAAAAAGCCAATAGCGAAAACAAGATGATTGTAGACTTAGAGACAATTTAGGTCATTAAAGTAAAAAGGGCATGTTTTAACATGCCCTTTTTACTTTAATGAACGCTTTAACAATAAAAGTTTCATCGCTTTTTACCGTGAGGTGATTACATGAAGACGAGGCCAACAACCATAAATGCCAAGCTAGTGAATACTGTACGTGTGATGATGCCTGTGTGAGTTGGATTGATCATTTCTTGATGCTGCATATATTACCCTTTTATGACAAATTGAAGATCTTTGTGTTTTTCTTTTCACTTTTTCATCATAGATCAAATTTCTTATATTTGAAGCATTAATTGATAGAATTGTGCACACTGTCGATTTGTATGATATATGCCGGAGGTGCATAAAATCTTCGGCATTATTTTTTGAGTGTCTATAATTGCAGAAAAGGCCAAGTTACGGATGACGCTATGAAAATTGCAGTTTTATTACTCGGAGCCTTGCTTCAATTTTTTGCTCTTTATATCGCGTTTTACTCAGACCTTCCTGGAAGCATCTATTTTGCGACATTAATCTCTGTGGTGGCGATGGCATGTGTTTTGGTTATTCGACATCTTGTTGCCCCTGTGTGCTTAATGGCCGGGATATTGATTGGTTTGTCTCTATCACACAATGAGTCGGATCTGAAAACACTCAACGTCCTAGAAGGGCAAATGTTGGCCTGGTTTGAACCAGAGGGACACGGTTTTGCTCAGTCCATAGAAACCGAAACGGAAATTACTCACTTAAACATCCCGCCCATTGAAACAACGACGGTCCCAAAAGAAGAAACTCTTGCGGCCGTTACCTCGAACTAAGCAAGCTAGCTTGATTGTTATTCAGGCAGTGCGCCATAGAACAAAAATAGCACTTTGTGGTGTGAGTTGACCTGCTACTCACTGACGTTGGGGATTAACAGCTTTTGGCCTGCAAAAATGGTAGCGTCACTGAGGTTGTTAACCTGCTTGATTAAATCAACCGAAATGTTGTTGATGTAGGCCAGTTGGTTAAGTGAGTCTCCCGCCTGAATATCGTAGACGTCGTAAGTTTGTTTGGCGTAGGTGCGGGCATTCTTATGCTCGAAGAACAGGGTTTTGTTCTTCATCGGCATCAAGATTTTGTTATCTTTGTTTTTTCGGGTATAGCCTGCGGTGTAGCCAGGGTTGTAGTGATACAGCTCTTTGCTAGATAAACCAGAATATGCCGCAACTGTACCTAGTTTAATCCTTCGGCTTATCGTAATTTCTTCAAGTACAGGCTCAGCTTTGATTGTGTGGAGTGGAAGATCGTAACGATAGCCGTGGTGTTTAACCAGGTCTGCCATGGCTAACAATTTGGGTACATAGTGGCGGGTTTCTTTGGGAAGTTTAAGAGACCAGAAATCTGTCGATTGGCCAAATTTTTTGTTTTGCTTGATAGCCGTCCTTACTCGGCCGCCACCCGTATTGTATGCAGCAATAGCATGCAGCCAATCCCCATCAAACTTTTCGTACAGGTATTCGAGGAGATCCAGGGCAGCCTCTGTTGAATAGACAATATCTCTCCGCCCGTCATAGCCTTTTATAATATCTAATCCAAACGTTTTACCGGTAGGCTCAGTAAACTGCCAAAGACCTGCCGCGCCTTTGTGTGAGTAGGCAAATTGATCAAAGCTACTTTCAACAAAGGGCAGAAGGACCAGCTCTATGGGTAAGTTGCGTGCTTTAACTTGCTGGTAAATATAATAGAGAAATGGCTCTGCCCGGGCTGTGACTTTTTCTACATGGTAGGGGTTGTTGACATACCAGCGTTTGTAATAACGGATAGTACGGTTGTTTGGCACCTTCATCGTGAGCTCGCCGGCAAGTAGATCCCACATATCTGGTTCTTGTAATTCTTCTTGTGCAGTGTTGTCGTGAGTGGCGAATGTTGGATGAAGAACAGCAGGGCTTGCAGTTAACTCATTGATATATAATGTTGGCTTTGAATTTGGTAGGCGGGATCCTGTAGCAATAAAACTGCCAGCAAACAAACGGCTATCTACTTCACATTGATTATCAGCATCTTCAGGTAATGACTGAGCAGAAGCGGTTTGCGCGCTTAGATCTCCTTGATTAACCGTTGGGATTGATTGACATCCAATGGTGAAACATATGAACAAAAACAAAAATATACTTCTCATGATCATAATAAATTATCGCCAGTCAAAAATTTATTGTGATGTCTGTCATTATTTTGACGTCTTTTTTTATGTTAGCAGTGTTCAGGTAGATTGGAAGTAAGCTACCAAGGTAAAGCGCGTGACAGCCCGAAAATATGTGTTCTTATTCGAAATGAGACAAATTTCACATTATTGCTTAGTAACAACTAGGCTTTACGATACTGATAGCGACTTGGATAGACGTATTTATGCAGAGCACAAATTTTCCGGCCGGTACGGTATTGAGAATTCGCTGTAGTACTTATTGGCACTACGGCATCGCTGATGGTAGAGGGTATGTTATTCATAACTCGAAGAAATGGCGTCGGGTAGAGCGGGAGACTGAGGTCGAATTTTCAGAAGGGCGTCGGATAGAAGTCAGCGATATTGCAGGCCCTTATCCTCGTGCGGCAGTGCGGTATGCCAAATCAAAACTTGGCCGAACTTACAACTTGTTTAACCAAAACTGTGAACAATTTGTCCGGGAAGCCCACGGCTTGCAGATAGAGTGTACTCAATTTCAGCGTTTGGTGGTCGCAGCGGCAGGTGGGTACATGACACTCAGCGCCCCTTCGACTGTGATCAAAATGGCGGGGGTTGGTTTACTTCTCGGAGCTGTGCTAACGTCATCTGAAAAGCAGCCTTACCATAATGCCGTCAAAGGTGCCAAACTGGCAGTCGGTGCAAGCTTGATTCTGCCGACGTTGCTTCGTCGCTTGCTGTGATGACGTTTGTGATTGAAGCAAATATGACAGGTGATACACATTCTCTTAGGGTATCTGCAACAAATTTCAAAATGTTAGATCTGCCCCACAGAAATTTTTACAGTTAGGCCGTATGTTAACAAAAGGTGACTGAGTAAATACACTAATGCGCGAGAACTTCTGTGACGATTTTAATTGAACGCCATCATGACAGAGCACATGATGACATTACTACGCTAAGCGAAAAAATTGCAGGTCAGCTTGAACAGGAGTATGGCCTTACTTGGTCCTGGCAAGACGATAAAATGCATATCAAACACTCTGCTGCTAGAGGCTACTTGCATGCCGAGGATGGGAAGATAACCATTCAGCTTCAGCTTGTCGGTTTTGCAGCTGCCTTCTTTGCATCAACTATTGAAAGCCATATTACTGAACAGCTCGACAAGCATCTTCTTGCGAGTTAATTCAAAATAAATTCATGATTTTTTAAAAGGGCTCATCACGAGCTCTTTTTTTATCCTCTTGATCTATAGACTATTTCTCGGCATCTCCTGTGACGGTCCTCACAAACCAATTCTCTATCGCGATAAAGTGTTGTTTTAGGGAGAACATTCTAATTGAAATTCGTAAATTAAATACAAGCAGTCAGGCAATACCCACTGGCTGGCATTATCGCACAAGTATGGAGGGGAAACTGATGGGGATTTTTAAACAGACTGCGGAAGAATCCAATAAAGAGCAGATTCGTGACGCAATGGTATACAACATTTGGTTAGCTGGCCTTGGTGCCTACGCCAAGAGCGCTGAAGAAATGAATCAGCTTTCTGATAAAGGCAAGAGCCTATTTGATGAGCTGATTGAGCGTGGACGTGCAGTTGAGTCGAAAACTAAAGAGCGAGTTCACACAGCACGCAGCCAAACTTCAGTTGCGATTGAAGAACGCATGCACAACATGGTTCAGAAATTCATTGGTTTGGATAACGAGCGACTAGATCGTGTTGATGACAAGATCGACCAGCTAACTGCCAATATTGAAGCTTTGGTAGAACGCCAGAAAGCTCAAGCTGAGAAAAAGCCGGCTCCACGTAAGCGTACTGCTGCGAAAGCCACTGAAAAAGCAGCACCTGCAGCCAAGAAACCAAGTGTTGCACGCCGTAAAACAGTAAAAGCTGCTCAGCCAGTTCCAGCGGCAAAGCCAGAAGCTGAGAAAAAAGAGGTCGAGGCGCCGGTAAAGCCACAGACCGCAGCGGCAACTAAAGCTGTTGCGGAGCCAAAGGCTAAACCTGAAGACAAGCCTGCGGTAAGTACAAAACCTGAAGTGGTGTAAGCATAGCTTCCAATAGATATGCAGCCGTGAGTTAAATCGAGCGTGCTTAAAGCAAGATAACGCAAGAGGATATGATTATGAGCAACAATACAGTAGTGAAAGCGGCAAAAAATGTCGTTGAAAGTGGTGAAGGCATTGCACGTAACATTTGGTTAGCAGGCCTTGGTATTTACAGCCGTAGCTTGGAAGAAGCTCAGCAGCTTAATGAGAAGTCAAACCAAATGTTTGACGAGCTTGTTGAGCGCGGTAAGGAAGTCGAAATCCAGGCTAAAGAGTGTATTGGTAAGAACACGGAAAAAGCGACTGAGGAAGTAGAAGCAGGTATGAATGATCTGTTCTATCGCCTAAGTGGCGTTGACCGTGAGAAGCTTGAGCGTATGGACGAGAAAATCGACAAACTGACTCAAGCCGTTGAGAAATTGGCAGAAGCAGAGTAACTGCCAATACGGAGCTACGTTTATGCCAGCCAGACAATAAGTAGCTCCGGGCTGACCAACCGTTCCCAGTCTGCAGGTTGTGAAGCCTTTAGGTTGCGCGTGGGCCATGCACGCGCACCTTTTTTGCTTTTTTTGCTGCCTTCATCGGCAGAGTTTTTTTGCACCCTAGAAAAACAGCTGTTTTAACCTTAAATAACAGAAAACTAGGCACTTCTTAAAATTATGCATCATTTTTTTGCTACCAGATATTGACCAAACCCCTTGTTTAATTCTAACTTTGTAAATGAATTGTAAAAAAGGTGGCGTATATGGATAGTTGGCGTAATAGGGCTTTCAACAAGGTTTTATTCCGAATTATGCGGCAACGTCTTGCAAATTGTGAATCAACCGAAGAAATGCGAGATCTCATTTTATCTATTGATAACTATGGGCCTTTTATTGCTGCACCGAAGGGGATGGAGATCACGCCAACCCGTTTCGCCGATGTGTCTTGCGATTGGGTCGATATGCCCAAGAGCAGTGGTAATAAGATTATCCTTTACTTCCACGGGGGAGGGTTCTGCTTTCACAGCCCAAAGATTCACAATGCCTTTCTCGCCCGTCTGGCCAACTACACCAGTTCCCGAGGCCTCATGGTCAACTATCGCCTAGCACCAGAGAACCCTTATCCAGCGGCCCCCGATGACTGCTTTGCGGTCTACAGAGGGTTACTGGTAAAAGGCTACCACCCACACCAAATCTTCTTTGCTGGGGATTCTGCCGGTGGTAATTTGGTACTGACGACCATGCTGAGGATACGCGAAGCCAAATTGCCGCAGCCTGCTGGTGGTATTCTGATGTCGCCGGTGTCAGATATGGCCGTCACTGGCGAATCCGCCTTCAAAAAATGTAAGGACGATCCTTTCTTTGATTTAAGTACCTTACTTTTAATGCGCAATAATTACATTGGGATGCAAAACCCTTGTGATCCAGATATATCCCCATACTACGCTGACCATCATGATCTGCCACCGACATTTATCACTGCGGGTACCGAAGAGTTGCTAATGGATGATGCCACTCACCTCGCGGAGAGGATGGGGGCAGCCGGTAATGATGTAACCATCAATGTGGTTAAGGGTGTACCTCATGTCTATCCGCTGTTCTACCAACTAAGCGAAGCTCGGGATGCGATGAAGTTGATGGCTGGATTTGTACAAGAGAAATTCAAAGAGGCCAGTGAGTCGATTGATAAGAAAGCCAGTTGAGTTGATTGAGATAATTTCTATGTAATAAAAGAGAGCCCATTTCAGGGCTCGTTTTATTTTAATAGCTCAGAGCTGTCGGCATTAGTTTGTTAAGGTTGAGAGCTTATGCTTTTGGTAGTGCATTGCTGATTCCGATACCTTACCGCTATTGCCACTCTGCAGCCATTTCTTAATCCTGCCAGCATCACCCACTGGCGTAAGCTTGCCATAGGCATCCAGCGTTACAATAAGCAGTTGCCGGCCCTCTACATGGGTAACCATGGCCAGGCAGTGCCCTGCAATGTCCAGATAGCCCGTCTTGCTCAATCCGACCTTCCACTTCTGCCCCCTAACAAGCGCATTGGTATTGGTGTAGCCAAGTTTGTAACGGGGCTTCTTGAAATAGGCGGTATGGACAGGTGTGGTGCTGTATTTCTTTATTTTAGGGTAGGCGTAGGCCGCTTTGATCATCTTGGTGATATCTGCAGCGGTAGATACGTTATTCGGATCTAAACCAGAGCTATCAACAAATACAGTATCTGCCATACCGAGAGCTTTTGCTTTGGTATTCATAGCTTTGATAAAGGCATCATAGCCCCCAGGGTATTGCCGTGCCAAAGCCGCCGTAGCGAGGTTTTCAGAGGACATCAAGGCAATATGAAGTGTTTCACCACGTTTTAGCGTAGAGCCCATTCTGATACGCGAATAGCCGTTGTATATTCTTTCTTTGTCAATTTTTCCAAAGCTAATGGCTTCATCCAATGGAAGCTTGGCATCCAGCACTACCATCGCTGTCATCACTTTGGTCAGCGAAGCGACTGGCATCACTATGTCTGAGTTTTTCTGGAAAAGCGTCTGGTTGGTGTCGAGATCGGTAACGTAAGTACTGACTGAAGCTGTTTGGATGTTGGCTGTGTCTAGCTTACTGGCATGCGCTGCGAAGCCTGACATGAGCAGGCCAATGGCGATAAGTCGATTGAGATGGCGAAACAAAACCACTCCTTGTTGATATAACGGTTTATTGCATTATAGGCAAGGGTAGCTTGAGGGCAGGGACAGGTAAAGTTAGTTTAACGTTAATTGGGAAGAACTCCCTGTCATAGTTCATCCGTTAGGGTGCTTGATCATCTTAGCCTTTGTCTTCCCACCATTGGTACATACATAACACAAACCCAAGCGCACCTATGGTCGTCATCAATTGGTGAGTCAGCTCATTGAGTAAGTTAGGCTCAATGGACGAGGCCATAATCGCCACAGTGGCAAATGCGTAGGCCAGGTAACCCCATGAGCTACCGCGATATAACTGCAGCACTTCCAGTGCGATGAACAAGACTGATGACACGATATAGAAGCGATAAAACTTGCTGATAATATCGGTATAGAACTCACCGGCGAATCTTACCATTAACCAATGAAAACAGGCGTAGAAGACCGCAATACAGATTGTCGATTCTGATAGGCTTTTTATCAACTTAACGTTCATCCGCACTCTTCCAAAAATCACCTTACAATATAGATTTACATACTCTACCTGATGATGTTATTTCAAACTGTAAGAGTGTATTTGCAGTTAAGAAAAAGCTCGTTTAATGTTAGGAAAACTCAGAGTTTTACACATTAAGATTTGTATAAGTCGAATATAAAAAAACACCCCATTAGGCATGGGGTGTTTTTGATTATCCTCAATAGGAGCTAAATCTAATTTTGAAAGATTATGTCACTAACTCTTCAACCAAATCTTGATGGGTAAAGAAAGGGGACTTCGCGTTCTCGGTAAGATATGGTTCAACCATTGAAATGAGACGCAAAACGCCAGAGCGAGCAAGATCGCTTTCGGTGTAATGATCGTCAAGCAGAGTTTGATAGTTTAGCCAGTTTAAGCTAACTAGCAGGAGATTATCTGCCAACAGCGGCAGACTCTGTTCATCGCATTTGAGCTTACCCAGTTCGACGAGATGCTTTAACATGTCATTGCACAAATGGCGAAGTTTGAGGATCAGAGATCTGATCTTACGCTTGATCTGTGGGTTCTGGCCGTTAAGGCTATCCAAGTTTCTGAACAAAAAGCGGTAATGGGTAAATAGCGCCATTACGGTATGCATAAATGGCCAGTAGTCATCAAAGTCCTTGACTTGGCTTGCATATTCATTGCTGATGGTTGTCAGGGAGTTCTGTAGCTCATTGACGAGGGTCGCAATAATTTCATCTTTGCCACGGAAATGGTAATAGAGGTTACCAGGGCTGATCCCCATCTCGGTAGCGATGATTAACGTGCTAACTTGGGCAACACCATCACGATTAAACAGCTCAAGACTAACTGACAAAATCCTATCTTTGGTTTTCATCATCTTTTCCTTGTTATTCGAGCTTCACCTTCGACATAACCATCATTAGCATACTTTGACTATGCCGAAGGTGATGGGGGGAGCATTATTGCTCTTCGGCAACCAATTGCGGCAGTACTTCACGTAGGAAGTCGTACTCGCCTTGCATTTGCTCTTTCATATCACTGCAAATGAAGGAAACCAGGGTGCTGCCTACCAATGGTATAGCTGACTTCACATCCATGGTGACATGGTTTGAAGTGGCAATGCCTGGGCGGGTTGCTGGCTCACTGAAGATCATTTGGCCTTCGATTGTCGCTGGGACACCCAAGATTTCAATCTGCAGCTTACAGACCAGTTGCTCATTTTCCTGCCAATGCCATGACTCGGTTTGCTTGATGGTGTTGTAGCTACCAAGCAAGCTTTTCAGCACTGCAGGTACGTTCGCTGGCATCTCTCGTTGGGTTTCTACTCGGAAACCATCTTCTGTCTCTTCAAGCGTAGCGACACGGACATTCTTGGCACCCAGTTTCTGGTACTTTTCAGTAATGAGGTCTTCTTCACTGAAATAGCGCAGTAAGGTATCAAGATCTTCTTTGTAGTCGTGGATTACTGAAACTTGCATTGCTTACATCCTTACATGTGTATTTCGCGCATGATGCTATTAATAGCCACTACATCAGCAGAAGGCTGTTTAGGTTCCGCGTCTTCACCATCGTGCTTGCCGTGGTCTGGGTTGTAACCCGTTGCCATCAGCAGTTCACCCAGTTTCGGATAGACGCCGTGGATAAATGCGCCAAGTAGGCCGAGTTTGGTTGCAATACGCTTCGGTCGCTCAATAATGGCTTTGATAATTAAGTCAGCCGCTTCTTCTGGAGAAAGAAGTGGGATACCACCTTCAGCTTCACGGTAGTGATCAGAGATCATGCGAGTTTCAACTAGCGGCATGTTGATGGTTGTGAAATCAATGCCTTGTCCACCTAGCTCAGTACTTGCTGTACGGGTAAAGGTATCCAGTGCTGATTTTGATGCAGCATAAGCAGAGAACAATGGCTGGTTAGTCAATACCGCAATGGATGAGATATTGATAATGTGGCCTTCTCCGGCTTCGATCATCTCAGGTAGGTTACCCAGAATCATGCGCAGCGCACCGAAGTAGTTGATCTGCATTGTACGTTCGTAATCGTGCAGGCGGTCTGTTGCTTTTTCTACCGAGCGGCGGATAGAACGGCCGGCGTTGTTGATAAGAATATCAACCTTGCCATGGTCGTGTTTGATCTGCTTGATCACTTCCTGAGACGGCTCATCCTGGCTTAAATCGCACTGATAGATGAAGGCGTGGCCACCCAAGCGCTCGATTTCATTTCTAGTCTGTTGCAGGCGCTCAAGGTCACGGGCAATCAGAACTAGGCGAGCTTTCGTTTTTGCCAGTTTAAGCGCAGTAGTGTAACCAATGCCTGAAGAGGCACCCGTAATCACTACCACTTTGTTGTTCACACAGCCTTGTAGGGTTTTCTCGACATGTAATTCTGGGTCCAGGTTACGCTCCCAGTAATCCCAAATCTTGTCTGCGTAATCAGCTAGACGAGGGCAGCTGATGTTACTGTCAGACAGCGCGTTTAGCGTGTTGCTGCAGTCGAACTGAGTAGGGTAGTTGAAGTAGCTCAGCGCATCTTGTGGCATGTCCATCTCTTTGCTGATCGCATCGATAAAACGCTTGAGCGCTGGAACTTGACCAAGCTGGGACCAGAAATGCGAAGGGATCATGCGGAACACACGCATGTCCAGACGCATTGCCATACGTGGCGCATGGCCTGCTTCGGCAAATAAGTTAATCACTTCACCTGAGCGGTATGGATCAGGGTCCACGATATGGAAACACTGGTTATCCAGTTCAGGTTTGTGAGAAATATGGTCAATAGCATCGGCAACATAGTCAACCGGTACTAGGTTTAGGCGGCCGCCTTCAAGGCCTAGAAGAGGAGCCCACTCAGGTAGTGCGCGGCGTAGCTTCTGGATGATCTTGAAGAAGTAGTATGGGCCGTCAACACGATCGGCTTCACCCGTTTTTGAATCACCGATAACAATGCCCGGACGGTAAGCACGCCAAGGGATAGTCGCTGTTTCTTGTACAAGTTTTTCAGCGTTATGCTTGGTTGAGAAGTAAGCATGCTCAAGGCCAGTCGCCTCGTTAAGCATATCTTCGCGGAACCAGCCACGGTATTGGCCCGCAACAGCAATTGAACTGAAATAGTGGAAACAACCAGCATTAATGCGCTCGGCGAAACGTAGTGTATGTTCAGTGCCTTCAATATTGGCGCGCATCATATCTTCTTCGCTAGCAGTCAGATCATAAATAGCTGCCAGGTGGAAGAACTGATCAATTGTTCCAGTGAGTTTCTTGGTATCTTCAGCTGAGATGCCAAGGTTTGGTTCGGTAATCGAGCCCTTGATGCAGTGAAACTTGTTCTTAGGCAGATTATGTTTTTCTAACAGAGCTTCCAGTCTATCTTCAGAAATTTTGTCATAGGTGAGTAGGTAGATATCACCAGGACGTTTAGCCAGACGTTGTAATAACTGAGAACCGATAAATCCAGTTGCGCCGGTAATGAAATAATTCATGACCACTCCTTACGCGGTATTTATTTTTACATTCAATTGCAGAGTAATTTACTGGTCTGATGACCTTCTTCAGTGTGCATTCAGTGGCAGATATCCTCAAAGCAAATCGTGAATAAATGTGCTCTAGATCAAGATTCCTTGGGGGAATTATACGGTTTAGAGCAATTGCTCACGTTTTTTCTTTTTGGGTTTCATTTGTCACATCTGACCAGTGATAAATATCGGATATATGACAGGTGCTAAACATTAATAAATGTATATAAGCAAAAGGTCTAACACCCTTGACTTTATTGATTGGTTTATCTGTAAAGTCATTAGATAACAGTATGAATGGTAGGAAGAAAGAGTCTTTTTCAGGGGGAACTAGCGTGAGGTGTGCTTATGATGGCAAAATTTGCGTTTTTCATCTTGATAATCTCGTATTGATGGCATTTATCGTAGGCAGGATATAAAGGGAAAATTCTTTTTGATAGCGATTTATTAAATTCCATAGAGGGGCATCTGCGGCCCCTCTTTGTAGAGTTATGTGTCTTTAGCAAGAGTTAGTTTCGGGTTCTTAGCGGGGTGGCTACTTACCACTCCAAACCTGCTGACCACTACGGCTAAAGTTATAACCGCCTAGCTGATCACCTTTGCCCTGAATAGTATTGTCGCCTAAGGCGTGGAGGAGTTTCTGTTGCAGATCTCTGAAATAGATATTTTTCGGGATCACCAGCTCAAAGGCTTCAGTACAAAGCGGAATAAATCCAAGGCCAAATTCCCCCGCGGTACTTTGGCTGGCACATCCAACATCGGCCTCACCTCTGGCGATGTTGGATGCGAGTTCTCTTTCACTGTTGCAGGTTCCTATACTGGTCAGCATTTCAACCGTAAAAGCGTGCGTGTGCAACCATTCAGATAGGGCTCTCATGCTACCGGCACCTTCTTGGCGCATTGCCCAGCGCCAACGAGAAGACAGTAGCTCCTGAGGCTGAATAGAGCGGTTATTTACGCAGTCTGCTATCTCTTGAGATACCACTAAACCTTGCTGGCGTTCGAATGCATGGATAAGAACCCAGTTACGATGACCGCTGTATTGTTGCAGTAATGCGGGATGGCGAAGAGCGGCTTCTTCGGCATGTCCCCAATGAATGCAGCACATATCGACATGACCTTTACTCAACATTGCCAGGCCTTGGCGAGTACCAGTAGAGGTATAACCAATTAAAGCAGTGCTGCCTAGTTTATTCGCCATATCACCCACAATCATCTGTAGCAGTGGATCATCGGAGCCCGCTATCAGTAGGCGATCATTCAATACCCCATTGTGGCAGGACTCAAGTAACCATTTGTCGAGCATTGCTTTGGGGAAAAGCCATTTGCCGGTGACTTTAGTCGCGGGTAGTAATCCATCGTTGGCAAGGGCGTATACTTTCTTTTCATTCAAATCGAGATATTCGGCCACTTGCTTGGCATTCATGAAGTCTGGGTAGCTATTTTCCATTATTTGTTACCACCTTGCTGGTGGCCAGGATGCTGCTGATCAGTTTCGCCTTTATGCGTTGGTTTATGTGCATCTTCGACAGATAGACTCTCAGTATTACCTTTTACATCAAGTATTAGGTTCTCTACGCCGTTATACACCTGGAAGCGGTGGCCCTTGGCGCGGGCGATCATGGTGATCCCCAGTTTTTGCGCTAGTTCGTAACCCATTTGGGTTGCGCCGGAACGAGAGAGCAAAACAGGAATGCCCATCTGAGCCACTTTGATCACCATCTCTGAGGTCAATCGTCCCGTGGTGTAGAAAATCTTGTCGGCACCTTGCTCACCTTTGAGCCACATTTCACCAGCTAGTGTATCAACAGCGTTGTGGCGGCCTACATCCTCAACAAAAGACAAAATCTCCGTGTCTTTGCACACCGCACAACCGTGAACGGCACCGGCAGCTTTATACGTTTCGTTATGGTGGGTCAGCGACTCAAGTAAGCCATAAAGCTTTGATTGGGGAATACTTGGTTTAGGTAGTTGGATACCTTCCAGTTTCTTCATTACGTTACCGAACATGGTGCCTTGGCCGCATCCTGATGTAACGGTTTTCTTTTCCAGCTTTTTTTCTAGGCCATCGGTATTTTCACGGGTAATGACGGCGGCGGAATTGGTTTCCCAGTCGATGATCAAAGATTCGATGGCATCAATATCTTCAATAAAGCCTTGGTTTTTGAGATAACCAAGAACTAAAGCTGAGGGCCGCTCACCCAATGTCATCAGGGTAACAATTTCCACCCAGTTTAAATAAACGGTAAGAGGGTGTTCGCAGGCAATTTCTTTTTCCATCATATCACCATATTCATCCATGACCTGGACGGTCATTGTCTGACTCACGGATGAATTTGTTTTAATTATTTTTGGCAAATGGCTCATCAATTTATCCTGCTGTTGATGGTTGTTACTTGGCATCTAAAGGAAATCTTTCTGTTGGATGTGTTCATGTATACGCAACACTATCTGGAACGTCTACTTTTAAAACATAGATTAAGTCGTTGTCAGTTGTATAAGCAAACATCATTCCAACTTATTTGTTTCGGGAAATGTCTTTGCTTTACATGTCGTTATTAAAGTTGGTCTGATATTTGCTTTGTAGGTCTAGAAATAGGAGCTAGACAAGCCCAAACCAAAAAGTTAAGGAGGGAATGTGCCTGAACAATATAAGAACGAGTCACTTTGGCCGATAGCGTTTCGCTTAGTGTCAGAAGAGAAGCAAATTGGTCGTTGGACAACACTTTCTTGGTCAATTGAAGACGTTTGTTTATATGACGAAGATGAAAAAGCGACACTGGCAAATAAAGAAGGTGGCTATGTGATGCCATTGGAACTGCATCGCCACGAACGTTCTGACTACCGCTTTAACCTCAGCTCGCGTGATCCGCACTTATTTATTGTTTGTGAAGAAGAAAACGAACAGCTATCGCCATTACTGATTACGGCCGCCCAAGGGTTGGCAAGTAGCTACATGGATGGTGACTATCAAGTTCTTCATATAAAAGCACCTTTACAAATCCAAGCTTGGATGGAGGCCTTTATCGGTCGTCATGGCGAACAAATCGAATATCGCCGTAAACGTTGTAAAAACAAAGAGCAAAAAGGGCGTTCTAGTGGCAACTAACTTCTTCCAGCGTTGGTCTCAGCGCAAAATCAAGGCCAAGGATGAAGGCGAACCTCATTTAGAACCGGATACGAAAGAGCAAGAGCTTATCGGTCATGAACCGGTTGTTCAGAAACTTGTAAAAGATGACCTCGACCCTTCTGAGTCAGAGAGCACAGCTAGCAACGAGACTGTGAAACTTGATGATGAAGATAACGGCTCTGATCCTCAAACCACACTTCCTGAGTTAACCCTTGCTGATGCGGCAAAGGTTACGTTTGATTCTGGTGTATCAACCTTTATGAAGCAGGGGGTTGAGAAGTCGGTGAAAAAGGCGGCGCTGCGCAAGTTATTTCACTCTGAAGAATTTAACTATATCAGTGACATGGACGATCATACGGAAGATTTTTCCAATGTGCCCGTTCTTGATACCAAGGTGACTCAGCAGTTACGTCAATGGGTCAATGAGGTTGCGGAAACGGCAGAGGAAGCACTCAATGCTTGTACAGAAGCGGGGAGTGAGGCTCATACAGTTAAGAACACACCAGAGCAGCTTGAAACAGCAACACCAGGGTCTTACGCACAAGGCACTGATATACAGGGCTTTGGCACACAAGGCTCGGACGCACAAGATCCTGATTCTAATGATGCCGTAGATGTTGAAACCGGCCTAGCACTTTCTATCCCTACTGAAATAGAGAGTGAAGAAAAATCATCTTAATAACTAACAACAAACTGGGACAAAAAGGGAAAAATACCCTTAGAAATGATCGGGACATTTTGGCGCAATAGTCACCAAGGGGTGGGACAAATTGTCGCTAAGCGGTTCGGTCAATCTGTCCTAAATAGATTTTGACTCCCTATAAGTCATTTTACTCCGTGAAAAGTTGGATCGGTTATTGCTCTAGTAAAGAGTATGAAGCGAATTTTTTAGAAAATCCTTTTCTAAACAGTGAGTTTCAATCGCCACTGACTAACGGTGACGAGTAGACAGGAATAATAATGTTAAATAGTACACTTGAAGCACTATCCGCTACCAAAGCGCAAAATGGTAAAGCGAGACTGGCTGCCATAAATGGTACCGTCGAGCTTTCCAATCTCATTCCACCAACGGTTTCTTATGAAAGCCGCGGGAATGTGTTGCTGGTGGGTGCAGAAGACGTTATCACAACGCTTGAAACACAGTTTAGCTCGCTGAATTCGGTAACCCTACTTGCCACAGCGAAGACCGACTCTGAAGAAAAAGCCAAAAACAGTGTTAAACGGAATAACCTTTACTTTGCTTCTAAGGCAAGCGTGAAAGGTTACCTAGGCGCATTTGAAGTCTCCTGTGATGTCGAGAGCTTGTTAACGACAGTGAATCTGGCAAAAGTGGCGATTGGCCGTGATTGCTTTGATTTGATTGTTGATATGACGGACAAGGGCCTATCCGAGCTTGAAATTTCTGCTCCGGGTTATTACGCCGTTGGAACAGGTAAAGCGAAACTGGCCAATGCCATCGAAGATCTTCCTGAGATGATTGGGACATTTGATAAGCCGAAATACTTTCGACTGAATCCTGATCTTTGCGCGCATTCATCACGTGGGGTAAAGGGATGTGAGCGTTGTGTTGATGCTTGCCCAGCGGGTGCATTGTCCAGCACTGGCGATCATATAGAAATCAACCCATACCTTTGCCAAGGTGTGGGAACATGTGCGACGGCATGTCCGACTGAAGCGATTTCTTATGCGCTACCGGATCCGGCAAATACCCAACAATTCGTTTATCGACTATTGGAAAACTATCGAAAAGCAGGTGGTAAAAACCCGACATTGCTTTTCTTTGGTAACCGTGATGAAGACAAAGTAAATGCGAGCATCTCTGATCTACCTGAGTCTGTTATTCCCGTTGCATTGGAGGAACTGGCTACGGTAGGTATTGATACTTGGTTTAGTGCATTGGCCTATGGCGCGCATCAGGTACTTCTAGCAACGAACACCTCTTATATTCCTGACACTATCGATCGTGTACTACGTGATGAATTAGCAACGGCTCAGTCATTTTTGGCTGATATGGGCTATGACGTTGAACGTATTGCTCTGTTTGATTTTGCTGATGCCAAGACCTTCACGGGTTTTGACTCTGCATTATTGAATGTAGCGACTCCACTGGAAGGCGGTAAACGCGCGAAGTTGTTTACGGTTCTTGATGCCCTTTATGAAAACGCGGCGGTAAAACCAGAACGTACTGCGGTAACTGAAAATGCCCCTTATGGTTCCGTTGAATGCAAGTCTGAAGATTGCACCTTATGTATGGGGTGTGTGTCTGTATGCCCGACGCGAGCACTTCATGCCATTGGCGAGCGTCCTGGTCTTTTGTTTATTGAACAAGATTGCGTGCAATGTGGCATGTGTGAAAAAGCGTGTCCTGAAAAAGTGATTTCCCTCAATCCGGGTATGACTTGGAATGCTCAGGCTCGTCAGGAAGCACAGGTTCTGCATGAGGAAGAAGCGGCTTGTTGTTCCAGTTGCGGTAAACCATTTGCTCCGGCTTCTATGGTGAAAATGTTGACCGAGAAGTTACAAAATCACTCGCAGTTTCAGGGAGAAGCTATTCGTCGCTTAAATATGTGCGAAGACTGCCGTGTTCGCGATATTTTCTCGACGATCGTCGATGATCCTGAAAGTCAGCTAAAAGTGTAGGAAAAGCAAATGGAATCAGTACTTCAAACTCACCCAGAAGACAGTGCTCTGCGTGTTGAAATATATGGCTTGTTGGCACATTTGTTTCGCAAGGCACCGGATCAAACCGTTATAGGTTGGCTTTCTGCACTAGATGTTTCAGCCAATCAACATGCATCTTCATCTAACACAATGGCAGCCTCCTGGTCTGTTCTTAAATTGGCAGCCAAAACGGCTACTGTGCTGTCTGTCGAAGAGGAATATCAAGACCTGTTTATTGGCATTGGCCGTGGCGAGATTGTTCCATTTGGATCTTGGTACCTAACCGGTTCATTGATGGAAATGCCACTTGCCCATCTTCGTCGTGATCTCATGCAGTTGGGTTTTACCCGTGAAGAAAATGTCAAAGAGCCAGAAGATCATATTGCTGCTTTATTGGAAGTGATGGCGATGCTGGTGGAAGGGGGAGACAAGCATTTGCAGCAAGTTTTCTTCAATCGCCATATCGCGGCTTGGTTTGAGCGACTATGCGCTGATCTTAAAACGGCTAACAGCGCGGTGTTCTATAGCGCTGTCGCTGAGCTGGCTTTGCAGTTCCTGCTGGTGGAGAAAACACGATTGGTAGAGGTGAACTAGACTTTACCTAATTTTCATTTTTGTGACGACGTAACTGCTACCGCTACCTAGCTATGTAATGAGCGATGCAATGAGGGTGCTCAGTGGATAGTTGGAACAAGCCTTTTAAGTCGTTATTTATTATACGAAAAACTTAGCAAAAAATTGATTTCCGAAACGGGTTGATCGGATTCGGGAACACGATAAGGAGCAAGCTTTTATGAGTGAGCAGAACAAACCTAGTCAGAAAGAGACCAGTCATAATGAAACCCGTCAAAGCCGACGCCAGCTATTGAAAAATATTGGCTTGAGCGTGGCGGCTGGTGCTGCTGTTGCAGGTACAGCAACTGCGGTTCAGGCGAAGGTCGACAAGCCTGAGGGCTATAACAAAGATCAAGATGACAACACTACTGGCTATCGCGAAACTCAGCATATTCGCGATTACTACGAAACCTTGTAAGGCGGAGCAATAAATGAAACTGACTAAACGTTCCGATAACGTAAGCAAGGACGAAAACCAGCTAGGTATTTCGCGTCGTTCCTTTATCCGTAATTCATCACTGGCAGCTGCTGGTGGTATGGCTGGTGCAAGCATGTTTGCACCGGGCATGATGAAAAAAGCCGAAGCTAAAGATGTTGATCCTAAAGCACCGGTTGAAGTGAAGCGTACTATTTGTTCTCACTGCTCTGTTGGCTGTGGTATCTACGCAGAAGTGCAAGAAGGGGTTTGGACTGGTCAGGAGCCAGCATTCGATCACCCATTCAATGCTGGTGGCCACTGTGCAAAAGGTGCCGCACTGCGCGAGCACGGCCATGGTGAACGACGAATCAAATACCCAATGAAGTTGGTTGACGGTAAGTGGAAAAAGCTTAGTTGGGAGCAGGCTTTGGATGAAGTCAGCCAGCAGGTTAAGAAAATCCGTGAAGAGTCGGGGCCAGATTCCGTGTACTGGTTGGGCTCTGCAAAGCATAACAATGAGCAGGCCTACCTGTTCCGTAAGATGGTCTCGCTATGGGGCTCGAACAACGTTGACCACCAGGCGCGTATCTGTCACTCCACAACCGTTGCCGGTGTAGCGAACACCTGGGGTTACGGGGCGATGACTAACTCGCTCAATGACATGCACAACAGTAAGTCGATTTTGTTTATTGGCTCAAACCCCGCAGAAGCGCACCCAGTTGCGATGCAGCACATTTTGATCGCCAAAGAGCGCAACAGCTGTAAGATTGTCGTTGCGGATCCACGCCGAACTCGTACTGCCGCGAAATCAGATCACTATGTATCTCTGCGTCCTGGCTCTGACGTTGCCTTTATCTGGGGTGTGTTATACCACATCTTCAAAAATGGCTGGGAAGATAAAGAATTCATTCGCCAGCGGGTTTGGGGCATGGATGAGGTACAAGCGGAAGTCGCTAAATGGACACCCGCTGAAGTAGAACGCGTAAGTGGCGTACCTGAAGCTGATGTCTACCGTACAGCTAAAATGCTCTCCGAGAACCGTCCAGGCTGTGTGGTTTGGTGTATGGGGGGTACCCAGCATACCACTGGTAATAACAATACGCGTGCTTACTGCATCCTTGAGCTTGCCCTTGGCAACATGGGTAAATCAGGTGGCGGTGCCAACATCTTCCGTGGCCACGATAACGTACAGGGGGCGACGGACTTTGGCGTACTGTCTGACAACCTGCCAGGTTACTACGGTCTTTCTGAAGGGGCGTGGAAACACTGGGCGAAAGTATGGGATGTGGATTACGAGTGGCTGAAGGGCCGCTTCGACCAGAATGAGTACCGTGGCAAGAAGCCAATGAACAATGCCGGTATTCCTGTTTCTCGCTGGATTGATGGTGTGCTTGAAGACAAAGCCAACATCGAGCAGAACGATAACATCCGAGCCATGTTCTACTGGGGCCATGCGGTGAACTCGCAGACCCGTGGTACCGAAATGCGCAAGGCAATGGAAAAACTGGATATGATGGTGATTGTTGACCCATACCCAGGTGTTGCCGCAGTCATGAACAACCGTAAAGACAACGTTTATTTGTTGCCAGCAACAACCCAGTTCGAAACTACAGGTTCTGTAACGGCGACTAACCGTTCGGTTCAGTGGCGCGATCAGATCATTGAGCCGCTATTCGAATCCAAGCCTGACCATGAAATCATGTACTTGCTTTCTCAAAAGCTGGGTCTTTCCGAGCAGCTGTTCAAGCACATCCGTGTTGAAAACAACCAGCCTGTAATTGAAGACATCACCCGAGAATACAACAAGGGGATGTGGACTATCGGTTACACCGGCCAGAGCCCTGAGCGCCTGAAAGAGCATCAGCAGAATTGGCACACGTTCCATAAGACTTCTTTGGAAGCGGAAGGTGGCCCAGCCAACGGAGAAACCTACGGTTTGCCGTGGCCTTGTTGGGGTACACCAGAGATGAAGCACCCTGGTACTCATATTCTGTACGATACATCGAAAACCGTAGCTCAAGGTGGCGGTAACTTCCGCGCCCGTTTCGGTGTAGAGCGTAATGGTGAAAGCCTTCTAGCAGATGACAGCTTTTCGCTAGGTTGTGAGCTTGAAGATGGTTACCCAGAATTTACCGACAAGATGCTTAAGCAGCTTGGTTGGTGGGATGACCTTACAGCAGAAGAGAAAGCGCAAGCAGAAGGTAAGAACTGGAAAACTGACCTGTCTGGCGGCATCCAGCGCGTTGCCATCAAGCACGGCTGTATCCCGTTTGGTAACGCCAAAGCACGTGCTGTGGTATGGACATTCCCAGATGCAGTGCCGCTTCACCGTGAGCCGCTGTATACGCCACGCCGTGACCTTGTAACAGATTACCCAACGTGGAATGACAGTGAAGCCATGTTCCGTCTGCCGACTTTGTACAAGTCAATTCAGGATAAAGACGTGTCAGGCGAATACCCAATCGTATTGACCTCTGGTCGATTGGTTGAGTACGAGGGCGGTGGTGATGAAACCCGTTCTAATCCATGGCTGGCAGAATTGCAGCAAGAGATGTTTGTAGAGGTGAACCCGAAAGATGCCAATGATATTGGCTTTAAAGACGGTGAAATGGTGTGGGTTGAAGGTGCCGAGAAAGGCCGCATCCATGTTAAAGCCATGGTAACGCCTCGTGTGAAACCGGGAATGGCATTTATACCGTTCCACTTCGGCGGTAAGTTCCAGGGTGAAGATCTTCGTGATCGATACCCTGAAGGCTGTGCACCGTTTGTTTCAGGCGAAGCGGCTAACACGGCAACTACATATGGTTATGACCCTGTGACCCAGATGCAGGAAACCAAAGTTACCCTCTGTAAAATCTCTAAAGCGTAAGGAGTCATTCTGATGGCACGTATGAAATTTCTTTGTGACTCTAAACGTTGTATCGAGTGCAACGGTTGTGTGACAGCTTGTAAAAACGAAAACGATGATGCACTTGAATGGGGTATTCAGCGCCGTCGCGTCGTTACACTTAACGATGGTTTGCCGAATGAGAATTCTATCTCGGTAGCCTGTATGCATTGTAGTGATGCGCCATGCATGGCGGTCTGTCCGGCTGACTGTTTTGTGCAGACCGAAGACGGTATTGTTCTGCATGACAAAGATCTCTGCATTGGCTGTGGCTACTGCTTGTTTGCTTGCCCGTTTGGTGCGCCACAGTTCCCGCAGCAAACCGCTTTTGCGGAGCGTGGCAAGATGGACAAATGTACATTCTGTGCCGGCGGTCCGAATGTCGAAACAGGCTCGGTAGAAGAGAAACAGAAATATGGTGCCAACCGTATTGCTGAGGGCAAACTTCCAATGTGTGCTTCGCTGTGTTCAACCAAGGCACTGCTGGCAGGTGATGCAGCGAAAATCTCTGATATCTACCGTGAGCGTGTTGTTGCCCGTGGTGCGAAAGAAGCAGGCTGGGCAAGTACTGATGACCTGGCTTACGATGCCGCCAAGGTGCGTAAGGCATAACAGGGCGTAGCAAACGAACAAGAGGTAATCTCTATCGCTGAGATTGCCTCTGGGTAAAGAGATATGAACATAACTGTTGAACAAACAGTCGGGAGTAATATGACTAAGCGAATTCAACACTGGTTCTTTTTGCTGACTACCGCCATGATATTGATATTTTCACTATCTGCGGCAGCGAGTAACGAAAACAGTGCTAACTCTGAATCTGAGCGCTTGGGCGAGTCTGTTGTAAGGCATGAAGTCATCGGCTTTGCCGGTGCTGACTATTGGCGTGCGGTGAAAGATGGCCAAGAGGGCTATACCACATCGAAGTCACCAGAACACGGTGTGCTGATCAGTGTGCCGGGGCAGACCTGGTTCATTATGAAAGAAAAGTGGATGTCTCCACTTGGCGCATTGGCGATTTTCGGCAGTTTGGTAATGGTTGCGCTGGCGTATGTTGTCGTGGGCCCGTTAAAGCTAAGCAATCCAAAAACAGGCCGTAAGATCAAACGCTGGAGCCGGTTGGATAGGGCGTTGCACTGGAGTTTAGCTTTCACCTTCTTGACCTTGGCATTTAGTGGATTGACGCTGGTTTACGGTAAGTACTTTATTAAGCCAATCGTACCTACAGAGTTGTGGGGCTGGGTGATAAATGCAGCCAAGCAATACCACAACTACATTGGCCCGTTGTTTGCGATTTTCTTGGTAGCGGTTCTGGTTAAGTGGTGGCGAAAGAGTATCTTTAACAAAGTCGATATGCAGTGGTTCATGAAAATGGGCGGTATGGCCGGCAAGCATAAGGGTAGCCATCCGTCAGCTGGGTTTTCCAACGCTGGTGAGAAAGTCATATTTTGGTTGTTGATTTTCTTCGGCGCTTTTATCGTTGTTAGTGGTTTCATCCTGGATTTCCCGATCTTCGATCAAACGCGCCGCGATATGGAGCTGTCGCACTTAGTGCACATGCTTTCTGCGTTGATACTGATATGTGGTTTCATCTTCCATATCTACATTGGACTATTCGGTATGGAAGCGGCTCTGGATGGTATGATCACCGGTGAAGTGGACGAGACCTGGGCTAAAGAGCACCATGACTTATGGTACGAAGAAGTCAAAGACTTGCCGGAGAACCAGCCCGGTTTCGATGAAAAAGCCGAAGCCGATAAGAAGGGCAACGCTGCACAGGATAATGCTTAACAGCTAACTTAATTTATAAATGTAAAATCGGTAGCTAACGCTGCCGGTTTTTTTTGTGGCTTAATATTTATTAATTAGAGACTTACGGTAAATTTTCAGTATCATGATCATTCAAGCTCGTGGTGAAGCAGGCATACCCTAATGCACTATAACTTGTTATTTGTTGTCTATAATTAGACTAATGTCGTAGGCGCTTCACTTATAACCACATGAAAACAATGGTATAAAGCTTATTAGCATATCAAAGAAAGGACACGGCCATGCTTTTCCCATATCGAAATATTGTTGTATTAACCGGCGCGGGCATTTCTGCAGAGTCAGGCATCCGTACTTTCCGTGACCAAGATGGGTTGTGGGAAAATCACCATATTGAAGATGTGGCAACGCCAGAAGGGTATTACCGCGATCCGGCACTGGTACAGAATTTTTACAACCAGCGTCGCCAGCAACTTGAAAGCGGCGCGGTATTTCCCAATGATGCCCACAAAGCGTTGGCTAGGCTCGAACAAGAGCTGGATGGCAAGGTCACCATCGTTACTCAGAACATCGACAACCTACATGAAGCTGCAGGCAGTAAGAATGTGATTCATATGCACGGTGAATTATTGAAAGCTCAGTGTAGTGAAACAGGCCAAACGGTTGAGTGGAGTGGGGATATCTCGCTTGATGATCACTGCCACTGCTGCCAGATGCCAGCCCCGATGCGTCCTAATGTTGTATGGTTTGGAGAAATGCCAATTGGCATGGATCGTATCCATGACGCTTTGCTTGAAGCAGATCTATTTATTTCCATTGGTACTTCCGGTGCCGTATATCCTGCCGCTGGTTTTGTCCATGAAGCAGCTATGCATGGTGCGCACACCATTGAGTTAAACTTAGAGCCAAGTGAAGTTGAAAGTGAGTTTGCTGAGAAACGTTATGGCCCGGCATCTATGTTAGTCCCAAACTTTGTTGATGAGATTCTGGGATAAGATCTATTACTGCTTTGAATAAACACTGCTCGCATCAACTGGGGAGACTATACTTTTGCAAAATGTGTCGATTTGACGGATGAATGCCTCGGAGCTGCTATGAAAACATTGATAATTTCATTATTTTCATTATTTTCATTGTGTTGTTACTCGCAATCCATCTCAGAGTTACTCGTAGAAAATATGCAAAAAAATCGGGATAACTACACATGTCACGTTAGTGAGTTAGTCTCTTCCGAATTCAAAGAGCTTGCTGTATGTGTTGAGGGGACTAATATTTGGGCAGTAGAAATAATTAATATGTGGGTGACTTATTTCAGTACAGATAAAGAGAGTCGTGAAGATTCTGTGACGTTTAGGGAAAGAGGTCGCCGATTGATAGAAGGTGCAACCTATGTGTACTCTGTTAAGATGGTTGACCAAGAAAAAACAGCTTCAGAACCTGAGTATATGTCTATCATCTGTAGTAACTGTGAAGGACTGGATTCGGGCTCGAAACTTGATGATACATCTTCGTATTTATTCGCAGCATTAAGTCGGCTTTCAACGAAATAACGCGCCAAACAAAAACTCGGGCCTGAGCCCGAGTTTTCAATAATAAGGAAAGATTACTGACCTGCTTTAAGCTTCTGATAGTACTCTTCGTAAATCGTATTGGCACCGTTTACGCTGTCTTGCCATTCTCCGGCATCCATCACGTCTTGTGGTGGGTAGATGCTTGGATCATTTACAAACTCTTTAGGAAGCTTATCTTTTGCTGTTGCAACTGGCGTTGGGTAACCAATCTCAAGCGCAATTTTCGCTGCATTCTCAGGACGAAGAAGGAAGTCGATCATCTGGTGCGCTGCATCGATGTTCTTGGCGTTAGCTGGAATAGAGATGCTGTCCATCCAGAAGATCGCACCTTCTTTTGGCCATACGATGTCAATTGGTGCACCTTCTTGACGAGCCATGTATGCAGAGCCGTTCCAAAGCATACCTAGAGACGTCTCGCCAGCCATGTAAGGGTTGGCAGGGTAGTCAGAGTTGAATACCAATACGTTTGGCATTAGCTTCTTAAGCTCTTCGTAGGCCGCTTTAATCTCTTCAGGATTTTTGGTGTTCGCAGAGTAGCCAAGCTTACGAAGGGCGATGTGAAAGAACTCACGAGCGTCATCCATCATCATTAGCTGACCTTCCCACTTAGGGTCCCAAAGGTCTGCCCAGCTTGTTACTTCTTCTTTGTCCATCATATCAGTGTTAACACCGATACCGGTTGCACCCCAGATGTAAGGGATAGAGTAGTCATTCTCAGGATCGAATGGCTTGTGCAGGAAGTTAGGATCGATTTCGTCAAAGTGGCTAAGCTTTGTCCTGTCGATTTTTTGCAGCATATTTTCTTCACGCATTTTCGATACGTAGTAGGTTGAAGGAACCACTAGATCGTAACCGTCGCCATGGGTTTTCAGTTTTGCGTACATGGTTTCATTCGACTCGTAGGTCGAATAAATCACTTTAATGCCCGTTTCTTTCGTGAACTGTTCCAGAACTTCTGAAGGGATATATTCAGACCAGTTGTAGAAATAAAGCTCTTTGTCTGCTGCTGTTGCCATGTTCGAAAACATAGCCATTGCACAAACACCACCGGCCATTAAAGAAGACCATTTTTTCATTGTTATATGCTCCAAACTAAATGGGATATTGAGAGTGTTCTCTAGCGAATGTACTAATTATGGATGAAAATCATCACTGTGAAGTACTAACCGCTTCTCCTGCAAAGTGTCGTTATGCTCAGCCCGTGAGCCGAACGTCGGATGTTTACCCTTGTGTCTAGGGTAGTAAGGTTCTGTAAAAAACACTGATAATACAGCGCTTTTAAGAGCATATTATAACAGGGAATGGAATGACTATGATATGGAATATCAACGGCTAATAACTGTCTGAACTATAAATAATCAATAACTGTCTATTTTTGGTATAAAAAAGGCAGCCAATAGGCTGCCTTCAAAATGTTTGATTATTACTGGCCTGCTTTGAGTTCCAGGAAGTAATTCTCGTAGCGGATGTTCATTTCACCGACCGCATCCTGCCACTCACCACGGTCAAGATCTTCTTGTGGCGGGAACAGGGTAGGGTTGTCTTTGTATTTGGCGTTTGATGCTTCAACGGCCGTCAGATAACCAGTTTCTTCAGAAATCTTGGCTGCTACGTCTGGGCGTAACAAGAAGTCGATCATCTTGTGTGCAGCTTCAACGTTCTGTGCGTTCTTGGCAATGGCTAGGCTATCAACCCAGAAAATACCGCCTTCTTTGGGCCAAATTAGCTCAATAGGCAAGCCTTCTTTCTGTGCAGCGGCTGCTGAACCATTCCAAAGCATACCCAAACCAACTTCACCTGCAAGGTATGGCGCTGCAGGGTTGTCAGAATTGAAGACCAATACGTTTGGCATCAGTTTCTTCAGTTCTTCGTAAGCTTCATCGATCTGTTTGGGATCGGTGGTATTACCAGAGTAACCTAATTTACGCAGAGCGATGTGGAACACTTCTCGCGTGTCATCCATAAGCATCAGTTGGCCTTCAAGCTCAGGATTCCAAAGGTCCGCCCAACTATCGAAATTGGCAGGGTTGTACATGTCAGTGTTGACTGCCAAGCCTGTCATTGCGATAACGTGTGGGATCGAGTAGTCGTTGTTTGGGTCAAAAGGCTTATCCAGATAATTCTTATCAAGCTCTTTGAAGTTGGTTAGCTTTGATTTATCGATTTTCTGTAACATGCCTTCATCGCGCATTTTAGCAACGAAGTAAGTTGACGGCACAACCAGGTCGTAACCTTGGGGGTGGGCTTTTAACTTAGCGTACATAGTCTCGTTCGACTCGTAAGTCGAATAAATCACTTTAATACCAGTTTCTTTAGTGAACTGTTCACGTAGCTCCGTAGAAATATACGGGCCCCAGTTCATAAAGACTAATTCCTTGTCTGCCGCATTCGCAACGTTTGTGAACATTGCAGCAGCGCATGCAGTACCGGCTAGAAAAGCGGACCATTTTTTCATTAGATTATCATCTCCAAAACCCTTTTAGGGTGTTAATACAAAACAAGTGGCCCGAAGGCCACTTGCTCGTTCTTTGGCTGAAGCCAAATTTAAAGCGGTGTTGCTAGCCTTATTTGATCTTCTCTCGAGCAAGCAGCTGAGAGCTGACAACCAGAATCAAGGATACAATCAGCATAATTGTAGCCAATGCATTCACTTCTGGTGAAATACCCACTTTAACCATGGAGTAAATCTTCAAAGGCAAAATTTCATAACTTGGGCCTGTCACGAATGAGCTGACAATCACGTCATCCAGCGACAGGGTGAAGCTCAATAACCAACCGGCGGCCACTGCAGGCTTGGCTAGCGGTAGGATAATCTGTTTTAAAATCACCCATTCGCTAGCACCCAAATCTCGCGCAGCTTCCAGCATCTTCACATCAAAGCCTTTCAAACGGCTGTATACCGTTACCACAACAAATGGTAGGCAGAATGTAATGTGCGAAAGCAACAGGGTTAGGAAGCCTAGCTCTGCACCCACCAAGATAAACAACGCCAGTAGTGAGATTGCCATAACGATATCAGGAGACATCATCACCACAAACAGCATGCCGTTGACAAAATGCTTACCGCGGAACTGGTAGCGAAAGAGGGCAACGGCCGTCAAGCTACCAATAATCGCTGCAGCGGTCGCAGAGAACACCGCAATGTTCAATGAGTGCCATGCTGCCTGCATCAAGCTGTCGTTATTGACCAACTGGTGATACCACTTGGTAGTAAAGCCACCCCATTTCATGCCGAATTTGCTGGCATTGAATGAGTTAACAATCAGGATAATGATTGGTGTATATAGGAAGGCATACACCACAGTCATAAAACTGAATTTAAATGCGCGTCCCATTATTCAAGCTCCACTTTACGGTTAAGCAGTTTGCCTGCCCGGTAGTAGGCGTACAGCATGACTGCCATCGCGATCGTCAATGCAATACTGGTTGCAGCACCAAACGGCCAATCACGGGCATTCAATACCTGACTCTTAATTACGTTACCAATCAGTAGGTTTTTCGCTCCGCCAAGTAGGTCGGACACATAGAACATACCAAGAGCAGGTAGTAGCACCAGTAGACAGCCAGCAATGATGCCTGGCATGGTCAGTGGAAAAATCACTTTCACGAACGTCTGGAACTTATTCGCACCCAAATCGCGTGCTGCTTCTATATAGTTGTGGTCTAGCTTCTCAATTGCCGAGTAAAGCGGCAACACCATAAATGGCAGAAGAATGTAGACCAGGCCAACCATCACCGCATATTCGGTGTACATGATTCGTAGCGGCTTATCGATAATGTCTAGGTAGAGCAGGGTATTGTTTAAAATACCTCGGGTACCCAGCATGATCTTCAGGCCATAAGTACGGATCAATGAGTTGGTCCAAAATGGCACGATCACCAAAAACAGCATAAACGGACGCCATTTCTCAGGCATCTTTGCAATCGCATAAGCAAACGGGTAACCAATCACCAAACAAAGTAGTGTGGCCACCAGCGCCATGTAGAACGAGTGCATCATGACCTTGGCATAAAGCGGATCGAACAACCGGATGTAGTTGTCCAATGTAAAGGTCATTTCAATCAGGTTTGCATCATCTCGGGTCAGAAAACTGGTACCGATGATCATTAGGTTGGGAATAAACACAAACAGCAATAGCCAACCAACAATGATGGTTATGATGATGTTTTGAAGATTAAGCTTCTTGTTCATCTGCCAGCACCACTTCCCAGCTTTCAACCCAAGTAACCGCAACTTTTTGATCCAGAGAGTGGTCTACATCAGGATCATCTTCGTTGAAGAATTCACTTACCATGACAGACGTGCCCGTCTCTAGTTCAACGACTGAGTCAAGCGTCATACCCTTATAGGTTCGCTCACGGATATAGCCAATGATGCCTTGAGCTTCATCACCATTGTTGATTTCTTCAAGGCGAATATCTTCAGGTCGCAGCAATACCTTAACCTTGTCGCCCGGGCTAACGGCTAGCTTGCAGTGGATCATGGAAGGGCGGCCTTCAACATTCGCCAATACACGGGTTTCATCTAGGCGTTCTTTAACAACGGCATCAAACACGTTGATTTCGCCGATGAAACGCGCAACAAATAGGTTTTCTGGCTCTTCGTAAATTTCACGGGGGGAGCCATCTTGCTCAACGTTACCAGAGCGCATAACAATGATACGGTCTGACATTGAAAGGGCTTCTTCTTGATCGTGGGTAACGAAAATGAAGGTAATCCCCAGTTTACGCTGCAGCTGTTTTAACTCGATCTGCATTTGTTTGCGAAGTTTGTAGTCCAACGCAGACAAAGATTCATCTAACAACAATACTTTTGGCTTGTTAACCACCGCACGAGCAATAGCAACCCGCTGTTGCTGGCCACCAGATAGCTGATGCGGCTTACGCGGGGCAAAATTCTCCAGTTGCACCATGCGTAGCGCTTCCATTACACGCGGTTCAATCTCACTTTCAGCGACTTTCTGCATACGCAGGCCGAAGGCGACATTTTCAAATACTGTCATATGCGGGAATAGCGCGTAACTCTGGAATACAGTATTTACATTGCGCTGTTCAGCCGGAATACCTGTTACGTCTTTGCCGGCAATAACAATCTGACCCGCATCGGCATTTTCAAAGCCGGCGATAAGTCGAAGTACCGTTGTTTTACCACAGCCAGAAGGGCCAAGGATGGTAAGGAATTCACCATCATTCACATTCAGATCGAGACCAGCGATAATTTGCTTACCGTCGAAGCTTTTGCCCAGCCCTTTAAGCTGAATCACTGGTGCTTTAGTTGTTTCTGCAGCGTTCAATTCTACAAGATCTCCACCTAGGGGTTTCATAGATAATCCCCCCAACTATTAGGTTGAATTTAGGGGGCGCATAATAGTCCCCTAAACGTGTAATTCAAAGCGTTTTTTTCCAATTTAATAGACTATTTTCATACTAGCGTATCGTTGTTTTATGACAGTCTAAGTGCCGAGCTAACTATCTGGCAAATTAATCTTATAAATCAATAAGTAAACCTAAAGGTTTATCAGGCATAACCTATTAATCATAGTGTATTCAGACAAGCCGGCTAATTCATCAACAAAAATCACAGTCTGAATGCAAAAGGCGCTTTTTGTGCCAAAGTTTCTCTATCGTGCCTAACTAGCGTACAATCACGGACCAAGTGTGTAATAGTTAGTGAAATACAAATGAATAACAAAACATTCCAAGTTGGCGGTTCAATTGAAAGAGCATTGAAAGGTGAGAGTGAACTCCAGTCACTGTCTGTGCTTCAAGAAGCCTGGAAAATCACGGCCAAGAATTTTCTGACTTTCTTGCCTGCAGTCATTGGTTTGTTTCTGGCGCAGGTCGCACTGCTGTTGCTTGGCCTCCAGGTTCAACTTGGAAGTGCCGCTGTATTCTTTGATGCGATCATGACCGGCGGAGAGATTTCAGCCTCGGTCATTGAAGCGGGCTATATGGCAAATTTTTGGTCCGATGTATTAAGCGCGCCGCTATTGGCCGGTGTGAGTTTGATGGCGTTGAATCATGCCGTTGGCTTACCAAGCAAACCAAGCTATTTGGTAAAAGGATTTCCTTTTGCATTAGCATCCGTTATCACTGTATTGCTAAGTGCTTCGTTGCAAGGCATTGCCAATGCCATTTTCCCAATTCTTGGCATGCTGCTTTCTATGGGCTTTAGTTTGGCAATCATGTTGGTTTGTGAGAAACGTTTGTCACCATTGAAAGCAATTCAGTTTTCTCTTGTTGCGACTTTGCGTAAACTGTTGCCGATGACCGCAATTTTTATTGTCATCCTAACAATGTTTATTATTTCATTTGCCACTGCTGGCATCGGTTTAATCTGGACGATCCCATTCTTCTTCAATGTGAAAGCCATTATTTACCGAAATCTATTTGGTGTGTCGCTGCAAGTCACAACTGTTCAGAAAGGCCAAGACGATAACGACCATGACCAGCAGGGGGATCCAAAGGTTTTTGACGCGTGATAAAAAATATAACATCCAGTAAAGTCGCCATTATTGCATTGGTCAGCGGATTGACAGCATGTGGTGAAATATCTTCCCAAAGTTCCAACGATGAGGCCCCTGCGGCCTCATCACAAAGCTCCAAGCCTGACTTTTCCCAAATAACCGACGTTAATCAAAAGAAGGCTGCCTTCTTTGATTTTCTGCGTCCGGCTGTTGAACATGAGAACCAACGGATTGAAAAAGAACGCCAGTTCTTGGAAAACATCAAATCATCCCGCTCTGCTGGCAAATCGCTCTCAAGCGATCAACTTACCTATGCAGATAAGTTAGCTGATAAATATAAAGTAGTGCTCAATGATCAAGGCGTGACAGCCGAATGGCTAACGACAATATTAAACCGAGTTGACGTGCTACCGGAGTCTCTTGTTTTGAGCCAAGCGGCTAATGAATCAGGGTGGGGAACATCACGCTTTGCAGTGGAAGGAAACAACTATTTTGGCCAATGGTGTTATCGTAAGGGCTGCGGATTAGTCCCTAACGCCCGAAATGATGGCGCTAATCATGAAGTGGCTGTTTTTGACTCACCTTATTTGTCGGTACAAGCGTATTTCATGAATGTAAATACCAATCATGCTTACCAAGATTTGCGAGACATACGCGCTGCTCAGCGGATGTCAGGCGAGATAATTGAAGGTGCGAAATTGGCTGAAGGACTAAGCCGTTACTCAGAACGTGGTCAGGCTTATGTCGATGAGATACAGGCTATGATCAGACATAACAATCAATATTGGCGCCAAGGATAAAGGATGAAGTTGACCTATTGGCTATTAGCAGGCTTATTTGCCAGCACATCGCTCTATGCTCAGGATGCAGCAGCACAGAACATAGAAATGCGTTACAGCACACTTTACAGCAAGCTCAAGCAGAATGTGAAAGAAGGGCATGATGATGTCAAAATTGCCTTGTTCCTTCTTAACCAGCAGGACGGCAGCGTTTGTCAGATCCACAAAGGGTCAATGCGCAAGGACGAACATTTCGAAGAGCTCGTTATTCCAGAAAACAATGAACTATCAGTCCCTATCGATAGCAACTTACGCCAGGCTAACCCCGACGTTACTTTTGTTATCGATGATGGAATTACCTGCGATGTATCTATGCAGGTCATTGCTAAGAATGAATACGGCACTTCTATTGAACAGTCAGAAGTGGCTAAACTTGTACCACAGATGAACCAGTTGCTGTCTGATCTGGGCGGAATGTTCTCCGGTTGGTTTATGCCGGATGTGGAAGGTGTTGTCGTTCATTTTGATAATGGCGACACCAAAGTTATCGAACTCTCCTCACTTGCTGTTGGTGAAACTGTGAGCTTTTCGCAACCAGCGGTAAAAGTGACACCTTGGATCCCTCAAGCCTGATTTAATGCGGTCTAAGCAAAATGAAAGCCCGGATAGTGATCCGGGCTTTTGCGTATGAACAGAAGGAAAGTTAGACATTTAAATCACTATTTCTGGCTTTGATTCTGATACCTCCTTTTTGATGTTCTGTCACTTTGATGCCGTTCGGTGTTTCGTAAGAGATATACAACTTGGCGTTGTCATTGCACCATTTCGACACTTGAGAAGTTAATAGAGAGTTGGGTAAGTAGCGAGAGTGACAACATTGGGTAAAGTTAAGCTGTGCTTGGCGCTTGAACTCTGAAGCAATACGCGGATAGAACAAGTCTAGCTTTTCATTTCCATCTTTATTGCAGAAGTGTAAATTTGCTTTTAATTTTCCTTTTTTATATCTCAGCTTTAGTTTGGCTGGAATATTATCGTTGATAACAGGTATTTGAACATCCAAAGTTTTTTCAATGGGTTCATGCGGTAGAAATAGATTTGTCAGCATAAGACCTCCTTGGTTTAAATTCATCTTATGCACTATTTGAAAAAATATTTTCTACCGATGTCACACATACTGAATGGCAGCTAAATAAGATGTGTGTTCTATAGTGGATGATCAACCTTTTACATTTCCACACACTTTAACTTCGGCTTCACCGAGGTAATGATCAGGCGTAAACGAAACATACGTATAAATTACCAACACAATTTAAACTACGGAAGCAGAATTTCGCAGCACACAAGTACAGCCACTGTTGACTTATTAATCAAAAATGCTGGCTTAAGTGTGATTTACGCAGGAAAAATTGGTCAGCGCTCTGTGCATTATTCATTTAATGCACAAAAAACTGATTCATCGCAATTCATTTAACTGCTCCTATCGGGATACTTGATCTGCATAGTAATTAATTTGATCAAAATGAGTGGGACATGGATAACTTAATTGAGCGTTTTCTACGATACGTGAGCTTTGAAACTCAATCTAACCCAGCCAATGCCCAGTGCCCAAGTACCGAAGGGCAGCGTGTATTAGCTCAGCAGCTAAAGGATGAGTTGGTTGAACTCGGCCTTTCAGATGTCACTCTGGATGACAACGGTTACCTGACAGCTCGCTTACCATCAAATGTCAGTCATGAAGTACCGGCAATTGGATTTATTGCCCATATGGATACTGCACCTGATGCTTCAGGTAAAGATGTGAAGCCTCAGATTGTTGAGAACTATCAAGGTGGAGATATCGCTCTGGGTATTGGTGATGAAGTGCTGTCGCCAATTCAATATCCAGATCTGAACAAGTTGCATGGTCATAATCTGATCACCACTGATGGCACCACTTTGCTAGGTGCGGATAATAAAGCGGGTATTGCAGAGATCATTACGGCGATTGCTCACCTTAAAGCGAACCCTGAAATTCCACACGGCGATATCTGTATCGGCTTTACCCCAGACGAAGAAATTGGCCGTGGTGCTAACCTATTTGACGTCGAGAAGTTTGGCGCTAAGTGGGCATACACCATCGATGGTGGCCCTGTCGGTGAACTGGAGTACGAAAACTTCAATGCCACGTCAGCTGATGTCATCTGCCACGGTATCAATGTTCACCCTGGCACAGCTAAGGATAAAATGGTTAATGCGATGAACATCGCAGCGCAGTTCCAGTTGATGATGCCAGCAGAAGAAACGCCAGAGTGTACAGAAGGCTACGAAGGTTTTTACCACTTGAAATCCATGGAGCCAGCGGTTGCCCGTACTGAGCTTGGTTACATTATCCGTGATTTCGACCGCGAAGGCCTAGAACGCCGTAAGGCATTCATGCAAAGCAAAGTTGACGAACTGAACAGCCAGCTGAAGAAAGGTCGTGTTGAGCTTGTTTTAACTGATTGCTACAACAACATGCGTGAAATGGTTGAGCCTCACCCGCACATTATCGAGTTTGCCAAACAAGCGATGATTGATTGTGATGTACAGCCTTTGATTAAGCCAATCCGTGGTGGTACAGACGGTGCACGCTTATCATTCATGGGTCTTCCTTGCCCGAACATTTTCACTGGCGGCTACAACTTCCACGGTATTCATGAATTCATCACAATTGAAGGGATGGAACAGGCCGTTAAGGTCATTGTAAAAATTGCTGAGAATACTGCAAAGAGTGCTCAGGCATAAGCCACTGTAAGCACTCTTCAAATTGTATCTTCGAAATACCCAGCAATGCTGGGTATTTTTTTACCTTATGCCGAGTAATCAACATCATTATTGTGGTTGTATATGTAGAGATGTGCTAAGTTTGTACATATATAGACAAATGGAGTGGTGATGATGAATGCAGCCCAAGCTAATCAATCCCAGCAACTCGCCCAGGCAGGTAATGCCGTTTTGCCTGTTGTTTTCAACATTCTTGATAAATGGTCTTGCAGCCAAAGCCAGCAAATGGCTTTGCTTGGACTAAGTAGCCGTTCGACGCTTAACAAGTACCGTACTCATCCGGAATCAGCCAAAGTATCGAAAGATCTCTTAGAAAGAATGAGTTATATCCTCAATATACACAAGTGTCTGCGTATCATGTTCACCGCGGAAGAGAGTGTGTATAACTGGGTACAAAAGCCAAATAGCCATCCTTTTTTTGCTGGACGCTCGGCAATGGAAATCATGTGCCAAGGAAAAGTTGTTGATCTCTACCACGTAGCGACAAGGTTGAATGCATGGCGAGGCGGACAATCATAAATGGACATTAAATTTAGCGAGATGTATAAAACGTCCTTTTCTGACCAGCTCTGTTACCGATTGATCCCTTCAAAATATCCACCGATTAATCTCTATGAGGATGTTGCCGAGCCTGAGCAGCTAGAAGCGATTTTTGCCATTGAGGCAATTACTAATCCAAGATTGGCGGAGGAGACTGGGGATTTTGGTCGTATACCATCTGAAGAAAGACTCGTCGGGATCCCTCACTGCAGCTATGTCATGGCGGCATTTACCCATGTAAACCCTGACGGGGCTCGGTTCAATACGTCAGATTTTGGTGGTTATTATGCTTCACCCGAAGTGAACACCGCCATTAAAGAGACCGTCCACCATATGGAACGGGTAATGGGCTATACCAATGAACCTGCTCAGGATATCCAGATGCGCTGCATTGATGCATGGTTCAATGCTGACTTGGTGGATTTACGTGAACGGCATCTGCTCGATTCGCCGCTGTACCACCCGACGAATTATGCCCATTCTCAGGCATTGGCGAGCGATATCAAAGTCGCAAAAGGGGACGGGATCGTTTACCAGTCAGTACGACACCAAGGACACGATTGTTATGTCTTGTACAAACCAGTCCTAGTTAATAAGGTGTGCCAAAGCCGACACTTTACCTATAAGTGGAATGGTGACTCTGTTAACTCTGTTCTCGAGCTTAGCTTAGTCTAAGAGTCTAAGAGTCTAAGGCACTGGAACCCGTCCAGTGCCTGTTCTAGGTTTATATCCAAGGGCACATTTCGGTACCTGGCCTACAACTTCGGTTGGTTCTTTATTTCCGGGTGCTTATCTATTTCATCCACCATCCAGTCATTAAGATGCTTCAAGATAGCGAGCACCGCGTGATCTTTGGTTCCTTTTTCATCTTTGGCAATTTCTAGCTGCTGTTTGGCATGGAGGCCAGTTTGGTCTTCTGCAATATGTAGCCAGTCTGGGTGCCAATAAAAGCTCTTACCTTGCTTGGTGATCCAGTTATGAACCCCAGACTCTTCGCCTTTGTAATCGAGATCGCCTGCCGTGTATTTCATAGTCAGCCTCCTAACGCTCAGGGTGTAATCAGTATAAGCCGGATCATGAAAAAGCGGGCTGGCGCAAAATGGTAAGTGGTGCTTTTTTGTACTGGTAATCTACCGCCATCAACTAGCGATGAGGAAACGTTATGTACATTATGAGCAGTATGTCAGAAGCATCATCAAGCGGTATTAACGGTACTTTACAGCTTCTTAAGTTAGAAGCACATGAATGGAAGTTGCAGGCAGAAGAGCTCAAAGTAAGCTTGAAGGTGGCAGAATGTAAAATCGCACAAAGCACATCGCTTTATAGAAAATCTAAGTCAATCGACGGGTTACAAGGCATCAAGCACGCGACATTAGAACATGAAAGGCTTGAGGCTAAGTTGAAATATGCTTTATCGAAGCTGACCACCACAAGGGCGCAAATCACCTTTTTGAAGAAAGCCGCTAATATCTAGCGGCTTTCTTATGTTTACTACTGATTTTATTCAAATCTTGTTTATTTCAAATAGCGTTGTTCAAGGTGCTGCTTGAAGTACTTGGCATTGAGCCTTTCACCCGTCGAATCAATCAAAATCTGATCAGTTGAGGCAGTTGAAGCACGCTTCCAAACATGGCGATCGAGCCAGTTAAAGATAGGCTGCAAATTGCGCTCGCGAACAAGGTTATCAACATTCATTTCCTTGTTGATCGCCGCCATGAACTGTGCAGCGTACATCGCACCGAGTGTGTAAGAGGGGAAGTAGCCAAAGGCACCGAAAGTCCAGTGAATATCCTGCATACAACCATCAGAGAAATTACCTTTGGTTGAAAGACCTAAGTATTCGGACATTTTCTTATCCCATAGCTCAGGGATATCTTCAACTTCAATCTTACCTTCAACCAGATCACGCTCAATTTCATAACGTAAAATCACGTGGGCAGGATAGGTAGCTTCGTCGGCATCAACCCGGATATAGCCAGGCTTAACCCGAGTGTTGAGCAGAGTCAGGTTATCCGCTGATAAGGCTGGATCATCCGCGCGCTGGAAGATTTCAGCCGCTAACGGGGCAAGAATATCGATGAACAACTCACTGCGAGATAACTGCATTTCAAAAAACAAGCTTTGTGATTCGTGTATCCCCATCGAACGAGCTTTACCTACCGGTAATCCAGCCCATTTCTCTGGCAAACCTTGCTCATAACGAGCGTGGCCCGTTTCATGGATAACTCCCATTAAAGCCGAAGTAAAGTCAGCCTCGTCGTAGCGGGTAGTAATACGAACATCAGTAGGCACACCGCCGCAGAAAGGGTGGACACTTTTATCAAGGCGGCCGTGGTTAAAGTCAAACCCAAGCTTAGTCATCAATGAACGGCTTAAGTTCTCTTGCTGTTCTACAGGGAAAGGGCCGACAGGTTGAATGGTGATATCCTGGCTTTGGCGCTCCATGATTTGTTGGATCAATTCAGGTAGCCAGCTCTTTACTTCAGTGAACAGCTCATCAAGCTCACTCGTCGTCATACCAGGCTCGTACAAATCGAGTAGGGCATCATAACGGCTCAAACCCGTTGCCTCTGCGCGGATCTGGGCTTCTTGCCTGGTCAGTTCGACAACTTCTTTTAGGTTTTGACTAAAGCCCTGCCAATCATTTCTTTCTCGTTGAGAGCGCCACGCGTGTTCACATTTAGAGCATGCCAGAGATTTCTTTTCAACCAGATCTGCTGGCAATACATTGGCCTGTTGCCAACTGCGTTTCATTTCGTGCAGGCTGGTTACTTCTTCAGTATCCAGTTGTTCCCCTTCAGCTTGCTTAAACCACTCAGTGAGATGTGGGGCTGTGGATAGTTCATGCTTGACTACTGCAAGCTCAGCCAATGCTTCAGAGCGGGCAGAATTACCTCCTTCAGGCATCATTGAAGCCTGATCCCAGCCACAAATGGCTTCAAGGTGTTCGAGCCGAGAAATCTTCTTATTATGGTGTACTAGTTTTTGATAGAAAGCCATTGTCATTCCTTTATGTAGACTTATCTCAGCCTGAGAAAATGTTATTTTACTTTATCCTAACGGCATTTTAACGCATACGCTATGCCTTGATATTTGATTGATAAGAGAAGTTGAAGCGATCAGCATCGAATTACGAGATGTAGAACATGAAATGTTGCTTAATTTTTTATATCTTGGGTTAAAAATACACCAACTTAAATAGGCAGTTGTAACGGATTTTACATTAACGTAAGACTTCGTAAAGCAGACAAGATTTCGTTCTTAGGTTAGATATACTGCTCCCAATAACACCATCGACGGCGAGAAAAATGAATATACAACTGAAACACTCTTTTCGCACCCTAGCTGCAGGTACACTTTTCTGTCTCTCGGCCTCTGCCTTTGCTGCACCTACAGTCATTCCTGATGCACCTTCACTGGGCGCAAAAGGTTATGTATTGATGGATTACCATACGGGCCAGGTATTGGTTGAAAAAAATGCCCATGAACAACTCAACCCAGCAAGCCTCACTAAGCTGATGACAAGTTATGTCGCTGGTCAGGAAATGAAGAGCGGCAATATCAGCGAAAACGATCTGGTCGTGATCAGCCGTAATGCGTGGGCGCGAAATTTCCCTGATTCATCAAAAATGTTTATCGAGGTAAATACCGAAGTCAACATGATGGATTTGTACCGTGGTCTGATTGTCCAGTCAGGCAATGATGCGAGTGTGGCAATCGCTGAGCATGTAGCCGGGTCTGAAGGTGCATTTGTTAGCCTGATGAACTCGTGGGCGAAAAAGCTGAATATGAACAACAGCTCGTTCTCTAACCCACATGGTTTGGACAGCGACCAACTTTACTCAACGCCATATGACATTGCGCTGCTTGGTCGTGCACTAATCAAAGATCTGCCGAATATCTACGCAATCTATAGCGAACGTTCGTTTACTTACAACAACATCACCCAACGCAACCGTAATGGCCTGCTGGCTGATCGCAGCCTTAATGTAGACGGAATGAAAACCGGCTACACCAGCGGTGCCGGCTACAGCTTGGCTAGCTCAGCAACTGAAGGCGACATGCGCTTGATCTCTGTCGTAATGGGTTCAAGCAGCCCTAAAGCGCGTGAAGCTGAGAGTAAGCAGCTATTAAACTACGGTTTCCGTTTCTTCCAAACCGTCTCACCGCACAAGCAAGGTGATGAGCTTATAAACGAGAAAGTGTGGATGGGTAACACCGACACGATTTCTTTGGGCACAATGGAAGACACGTACGTGACCTTGTCACGCGGTGACGTGAGCAAGATGAATGCAACCGTCGAGCTGACTTCAGAGCTGACAGCGCCAATCAATGAAGGGGAGATTGTTGGTAAGATTTTCTATCAAGTTGATGGTGAAGACGTTGCCGAAGTGCCGTTGGTTGCTTTGGAGTCAGTCGAGGAGGGCGGATTATTCAGTCGTTTGATTGATTACATCAAGCTGTTCTTCATTGGCTTGTTTAAGTAACTGAAGATATTACTGCTAAAGCCGCATCATTCGATGCGGCTTTCTTTTGCCATCAAGACAAATCACTTTAGTTACAAAGCACTACTTTGGCCATGAGTGACGACCAATGTGAGTGTGTATACCGTACCGCGCTTTTGGCAAAGACAAATATTTCAACTGACCTTAAAAATCCGTATAATCCTCGCCTTACGAAAATCCAATCAGGAAACCAACCGTCGATACTGTCGGCAGTGTGAGTGATCGCAATGAATCAAACAGACACTAGAAAAGAAACACTTGAATTCAACAAGCTTCAGAAGCGCCTACGAAGAAATGTTGGTAATGCCATTATTGACTACAACATGATCGAAGAAAATGATGTTGTGATGGCATGTATAAGTGGTGGCAAGGATTCATTTGCGATGCTGGATATCCTGTTGAATCTTCAAAAAGCCGCACCTATCAAGTTTGACGTTGTTGCCGTTAACTTGGATCAGAAGCAGCCAGGCTTCCCAGATCATATCTTACCGGATTACTTTGAAACGCTTAATATTCCTTACTACATCGTGGATAAGGATACCTATTCGGTCGTGAAAGAAAAGATCCCTGAAGGCAAGACGACATGTGGCCTTTGCTCACGTCTGCGCCGTGGCACCTTGTACTCCTTTGCTGAGAAAATTGGCGCAACCAAGCTTGCTTTGGGTCACCATTTGGATGACATTGTAGAAACCATGTTCTTGAACATGTTCCATGGCTCTCGCCTTAAAGCTATGCCACCAAAGCTGCGCTCTGATGATGGCCGTAACGTGGTTATCCGCCCGTTGACGTACTGCCGCGAAAAAGACCTGATCAAATACGCAGAGCACAAGGAATTCCCAATCATTCCTTGTAACCTATGTGGCTCGCAAGAAAACTTGCAGCGCCAGGCCATCAAAGGAATGCTGATTGACTGGGATAAGAAGACGCCTGGTCGCGTTGAAAGCATTTTCAAATCCATTCAAAATGTTAGCCCAAGTCAGCTAGCTGACCGTAACCTGTTTGACTTCGTTAACTTACCACTAGATCGCGAAGGCGAACGTGAAGAGTACGAGTTCAGCGAAGCGGTTGTCTCATCAACCAACATCGATGAATCTATGTTTATTGATGTAACCAACATCTAATCAATACCAAGGGAGGATAGCAATATTCTCCCTTTTTTAATGCTCTAAACATATTCCAACCATACAAACAAAGCAACTAAATGGCTCTCCGTAAAAGCAAGCATGATTTAATAAAGTAATTATTAGAAAACTATAATATTCTTATTGTTGAATATTGATATTACTATGTTGCGAGGTGAGTATGCCTGTTCATTTATTGGAGATGAGGTTCTATACTTACGGAGCAATCAAGATTTTCGAAAGAAGAAAAGCCCAATTACACCGTCTTCGCTACCTAATCACCCTGTGTGGTATAGCATCTCCGACCCTTGTTATGCTTGCCGTATTCATCAACAGTCAACGCTTCATCATTATTGCCTCAATTGTCATTCTCACGTCCATTGTGTTACTCGCTCAATTAATTCTTTCTCTTTGGTCCTTGCTGGCCAAGTGGGATGACCAGAACGAATATGCTATCCAAGCTTTGTCATCAAGTACTTCCATCTATGAACGACTAAATGTACTGATTGAAAGTAATGATTCAATTTCAAGCAGCGTTTTATCCGCGATTAGAAATGACTATCATGGTCAATTTTCCGGGGATCACGTTTACAAGATAACCAATAGAGAAAAGCGCTATGGTTATCGGCAGAGTTTGATTGAATTCACGCAAGCTTGTTCGTCTTGCCATTTAAAGCCAAAAGATATGAAACCATCGAATTGTGACTTATGCGGGAAGTTTTAGAATTTCTAGAGTTAATTCTATAATCCGATTAATATCCCCTTTAAGCCATCAGATAATCTTTAAGCGCATTTGTTACTACAGGGAATTTCATGAACCTTCATCACCTCGATCTTAATCTGCTAAAGGTTCTCCTCGTCTTGTTAGAAGAAAAAAATACCCACCGTGCAGCTGATAAACTGGAGACCAGTCAGCCAGCAGTGAGCAGGGCACTTGGACGGTTACGTGATGCGCTGGATGATCAATTATTTGTCCGCCATAATCGAGGCCTGAAGTTAACCCCGAGAGCTGAAGAATTGGCTTCGGTATTACCCGGTATTTATACTCAGCTCGAAAAAGCATTAGAAAGCAGACAGTTTGAACCATCCCAAATGGAAGGCCGCTTTCGAATCGCTCTCAATGGTTTCTTGATAGAGAGTTATGGTACTGAATTCTATCGTTTATTTAACCGTGCTTGCCCAAATGTCGAGCTGGAACTTTATAGTTTTGGCTCCAGTACTATCGCCCAATTACAAGATGGCCGCTGTGATCTCGCTATTACTTACCAGCCCTTAGTCACTCCTAAAGATGTGTATCAAAAAAATATCGCCAAGAGTCAAATTGGTTTTATTTGCCGGCGCGGCTTTGTACAAGAGAATCAGCCTATCCCGATCGAGGAGTTAGATAACTATCGCTGGGCTGGTATGGTTGTACCTGGCTTCAATCAACAAATGGAACTCGTGAAAAGATATGCCAAACTGCGAGAAAAGCCCGCATTTAGAAGCCAACATGCTCACCCAATCCTACAAGCGCTAAAAACTGAAGACATGTTGTTTATTGCTCCAAGAGAGCTGTACAAAATTGTTAATCAGCAGACCTTTCAGTTTGTTGAAATGGACGAGACAGGCCAACCCGAACGACGAGACGTTATGGATGTTGTGATGGCGTATAACCAAAAGCACTGGAATACAGATAAGTACCGCTGGCTGGAGCAAGAAATCAAACAGCTTCGGGTGACAAATAAGTAAAGCGCACAATAAGAGAAGCAAAAGAAATCCATTTTAAGTATTAAGCTATCATTCAGAGATGCGTTTATGGTATTTCACTAATCCACTTCTGCCATGGGTTTCAGGCACTAGCCACCATACAATGTTTATACCCAAGCTACTTCAAGGTGCAGGTTCAGCGAGAATTTATAAGTTTATAGACAAGGCATTGTTTTGAAGATCTAGTGGCTCTAAATCAAGAAACAATAACGCAGTATAGAAGCTTAGAAAACTCGCCCTTCGGGAGGGTGTCAGCGCATTCACTCCTTCGTTGAAGCTTTTTGAAAGGGAATGCCATTACTGCAAACCTTCGCCTTGTATTGAATGCGCTGACAACCCTCTGAATCTTGCACCTTGAAGTCACTTGGGTATATATCAAGTGAGGGAGTTCAAACCTCACAAAGAATTGTTCAACACTCTCATGGACAGAGGGTACTGATAATACACACAGAGGTAGGTTATGAAAAAATCAGCTTTCGTTATCATCAGCGCTTTGGTTCTGTCTTCACAAGCAATGGCAACTGATGTTCTGGATTACCATCTTTCGACTGCAGGTGAGCGTACTGCGCCTACTACACACTTAATTAAGCAGACAAATACACCAGCAATGAGTGTGATGGAGGCTCAGTTAACCACTTCAGGTGATGCGTCAGTGCCTGCTGGTCACGTTGGAGATGCCCGTGTGAGTGATTCAAGCCGTTCAGTGTTTGAATATCACTACAATACTGCCGACTAAAAGTTCTAAAATCGAATCCTTTAAAGGGCTGATATGTGCTAATCAGCCCTTTTTTATTTTATGCGTTTAACACTGTGCACCTAGCTCACAGAAAAAGAGGGATTTTAGATTGGATGTAAGTCGTAATTGGTTATAATGACGAAAGACAACAAATCATTATAAATCAATATTATGCTAATACCTTCCATGATACGCCGTTCAAAGCCGCTCCAAACAGCGATTATTGCACTTTGCTTATCAAGCTTAGCGGGTTGCTCATCTTCGCAATCACAGCAGTTAGGTATGCGCAGTAGCACTGTGACCAAAACGCCGCAACAAATGAGTAACCTTGAAATCTGTGAAACTTACGCTTTTGGGCGAAAATCAACACAGACTCGTGTTGCTATTGCCAGTGAGTGGAACCGCAGAAATATCAGCCATGCTTACTGCAACAAAATCAGGAATGAGCTGTATCTTACTTCTCTTTTGAAAAAGCTAGCTAACACCGAAGAGAAACCGGCGAGCAATCAAGTACAGCCGGTTCAGCCGATAGAGTTACGATAGGACGTATAACCCAAATGATTCAATAAAAAAGCCTCTTACGAGGCTTTTTTGTCAGCTTAGCAAAGTTCTATGGCAAGTTAGGACTTAAAGGGCTCACGTACCCCTCTGGCTTCAGCGCCAATAAGTCACAATTCAGGCTATCAATGGTGTGCTCAGCGGTGTTACCAATAAAGACCGCAGATAATCCAGTGCGTCCAGTGGTACCCAAGATCACTAACTCAGCATCGATATCTTCAGCTACCTGGGGAATAATATCTTCAGGAAGCCCTTCAAGCACATGTGTCTGCTCCTCTGGCAGACCATGCTTATGACGAAGTGCCTTCATTGATTTGAGATGATGCCCTCTAACTGCATCGGTATATGAAGCCGGATCAAATTCAGGTAACTCAATTGTTATATTAACGGGCGTCGCAGGGTAGGCGTTCACTAAGTTAACTTCAGCACCGAGCAAATCAGCAATCGATTTGGCTTCATCAACGATAGAGTCATTGAGTTTTTCGTGAGTTTCATCATCTGCGGCAAGGTTAACGCTAGCCAAGATTTTTCCGTTCTCTGGCCAACTATGATCTTTCACCATAAGTACCGGACACGGACACTTACGCAACAGGTGCCAATCTGTCGGTGTAAAAATCACAGAGCCAATCTTGTCGTGGTCGTGAGTTGCTTTGATAATTAAGTCATGATGATTACTGAACACTTCGGCAATAATGGCTTCATAGGGTCGGTTGTGCCACACAACCGTTAACTGAATATTAAAACCGTCATCAGTATAAGGACGAATCAAGTCTTTCAACCACTCTTCACGCTGCATAACAACACCACGACGCATCGCTTGCCTTTCATCGGCAGATAGCATGGATGTCATCTCATACGAGAAGTCATAGATTGCAAGGAAAAGGGTGATTTTTACATCATCGGAACGACGAGCAAGATGAATAGCGCGAGACAATGCTGGTTGATGATCCTGCGCCGGATCGGCAACAACGAGTATATTGCTGTATTTGGTCATAACTGCCCCCTTACACAAACCGTGTTGGCATCTAAACCAGTCTCTGTTCCCTCAAAGGAATGATATCTATCTGTCACTTTCGGGCAGAGAAACATTCAGAGTTATCTTACCAAAATCAGTTGCTTGTTATGGAAATGTCACAAAAGCGTCTTTGGTTACTAATAACTTTAACGTAAAGGATAAGAATAGGGGAGTAACGGCGGGAAATTAATATAAAAAAAGTGATACGGCTCGCGTATCACTTTTTATAATCATTCACTTAGGCGATTCAGTTACGCAATAGTGTTTTTGTTTACACCAGCGAGCTTTGCAAGCTCTTCATGGTTGAGGATTGTAATGTACTTACCTTTAACACTGAGCATTTCAGACTTCTGGAAGCGACCTAGCAAACGGCTGATAGTTTCAACTGTTAGGCCCAGGTAGTTACCAATATCACCACGTGTCATTGTTAGGCGGAACTCACGAGGAGAGAAACCGCGCTGTGAAAAACGTAGAGACAAGTTGTACAGGAATGCTGCTAGACGCTCTTCAGCGTTTTTCTTAGATAGCAGCAGGATCATTTCCTGGTCGCCTTTAATCTCATTACTCATCAGACGCATAATTTGCTGACGAAGTTTTGGCATTTTCCCTGACAGATCATCGAGAATTTCAAATGGAATCTCGCAAACCATGGATGTTTCCAAAGACTGGGCAAAACTCGGGTGCATCATTTCATTGATAGCATCAAAGCCAACCAAGTCACCGGCCAAGTGGAAAGCAGTGATCTGCTCATCACCTTGCTCGGTAATGGTGTAGCTCTTGATTGTACCCGAACGGATTGCGTACAGTGACTTCAGTTCATCACCCGCTTTAAAAAGCTCCTGTCCTTTCTGGATTGGCTTTTTGCGTTCGATAATTTGATCTAGCTGATCTAGCTCAGACTCATTCAACGTAAATGGAATACACAACTGACTGATGCTGCAATCCTGACAATGGATCGCACATCCGCCTGATTGGATACGTTTGGTTGTTAGTTTGTCTGATATCATAAGCCTGTCTAACCAATTTGATGTAGGTCAATATTTTAACATAATATGAATCATTATGACGAGTATTAAAAAAGCCTACATTATTTGTTTGATTGCGATATAACCAGTATGAACCCCGTAGGCCAATAACAGCAAGGCACTCGCTCTCTTAAAGTAAAGATTCTTAAGCCACTTTTGAAGTTGATTTGCCATTGAACCCACCGCGATCATGGCAGGTAGGGTACCTAAACCAAAAGCTAACATCACACTAGCTCCTGATGTTGCACTGCCAGCAACAGCGGCCCAACTCAATGTGGAATACACTAAACCACATGGGAGCCACCCCCATAATGCCCCGAAGGGAATCGCGGCGATAGGGCTGCGTAACGGTAGCAGTTTTGTTGCCATTGGTGATAGAAAACGCCATAGGCCTTTACCTATCACTTCAATCTTGCTCACACCGTGCCACCATTGGCCTATGTATAAAGCGAGTAAAATCATCATAGTAGCGGCAAGTAACCGTAATGATGCTAATGCTGTTACCTGGCTACCATAACTTGCAAGGTTGGCAAAAGCGCCACCTATTATCGCTCCGGCAATCATGTACGATGCGATCCGGCCAAAATTATATAACACTAAATATGGCCATCGTGAAGTGTGTTGGTTGTTTTGTACGCCGAGGGTAATAGCAGCAGAAACCCCTCCACACATGCCCAGACAATGGCCAGCCCCCATCAAACCTATGATGAACGCCGCATAAAAATCACCGGTTACCACTTATCTCATTCTCAGCGTGTTCATTCTGGTTTTCGGTCGGCTTTGACTCATCCTCATCGAACAGGATATCGTAGCCTTGGCGTTCAAGGTCTTCGAATTGTTCAGTGCGAACAGCCCAAAGAAAAATCCCGACAGCTATACATACGAAGACAATCGCAATGGGGATTAACAAGTAAAGACTAGCCATTTTCTTTTAATAACCTTAAAGAATTTGAAACAACAATGATCGAACTACCGGACATACCAACAACAGCGATATAAGGTGCCACAAATCCCGCAACCGCAAGCGGTAGGATGATCAAATTGTACCCAAGTGCCCAAGCTAGGTTTTCCCGGATAATTTTACGCGTCTTTTGCGCCAGCTTTCTGGCACGTAGAATACGAGATAGTTGGTCGCCCAGTAATACCATATCAGCCGATGACTTGGCTATATCAGTACCACCGCCCATGGCAACAGAAAGGTGTGCACCAGCGAGTACAGGAGCATCGTTTACACCGTCACCAATCATTAGGGCTACTTTGTCTTTGTCTAGGCTTCTGAGGTATTCCAACTTGCCTTCAGGAGAGACACCTGCTTCAAGGTGATCGACACCCAGTTTATCGGCTACCACCTGTGCGGATGCTGAATGGTCACCGGTCAGCATAGTGACTTGAATCCCTTCTGCCTGGAACTGCTTAATAAGCTCCGGACTGTCTTCGCGAATAGGGTCTGCCAACATAAAGCTGGCGACCAGCTCCCCGTTGCAACTTAACCATACCTGGAAACGGTTATCACAATCGGCAAGCAGTTGCTCTTTATTAGGATTCAGTGCTAAGACAAAGTCGGCTTTACCAATTCGCCACTCTTGACCATCGACGGTTCCAGCTAAACCACTACCAATCACATTCTCGACATCATCGAACAGCGGCTTTTCATTTCGGTAAACAGAAAACGCTCGTGCGATAGGATGATTGGCGAATCGCTCTAGTTCCGCTGCAACTTCCAATGCTTTATCTTCAGAGTGACTGGCGAAAGCCTGAGTTTGCACCAAGCGGATATTACCTTCAGTCAGCGTACCGGTTTTATCGATGACTAGCTGGTTAACATTACATAGGGTTTCCAGCACATGGCCACGGCGCAATAGGATCCCCAAACGACCAAGGCTTGAAGTCGAACAAGTTAGCGCTGTTGGTGTAGCAAGGGATAGGGCACATGGACACGTTGCAACCAATACAGCCAGTGTGATCCACAGTGCGTCCTCTGGGCAGTGCTGATACCAGTAAAGCCACGTGCCCGCGGAAATGATCAAAATAGCGGCAACAAAGTAACGCGCAACAATATCGGCAACCTCGGCCACCTTGGGCTTGGAGCTTTGTGCTTCATCTTGTAAGCGAACGATATTTGAAATCAGCGAGTTCTGTCGGTCTTTAGTAACCTTGAGCGTAATATGATGGTCACCATTAATCGTACCCGCAAAAACCGTATCACCCACGACTCTTGGTACAGGCATCGATTCACCCGTTACCATAGATTCATCAATGGCCGTTTGGCCTTTTAAGATTTCACCGTCAGCAGGCAGGCTTTCACCTGGCAGCACTGTGACAACGTCACCCACTTTTAATGTTTTGGCAGCGACCTGTGAGCCGTCTTCCAATGTCGCCATAGCCGGGACCAGTTTTAGTAAGTTGGCACTGGCGGCAGCGGCATGGCGTCTTGCACGCATTTCAAGAAAACGACCAAGCAATAAAAAGAAAGCGAACATCGAAATCGACTCGAAGAAGACTTCGCCTTTTTCCATTACTGTTGCATACAGGCTTGCCACATAGGCAAATAGCATGGCGATAGAAACGGGGACATCCATTCCTAATGTTTTTGCCCGCAGGTTACGCCACGCATTAAGGTAGAATGGCAGTGCCGAATAGAGCATGACGGGGGTTGCGAAGATTAAACTGACCCAACGGAGGTAATTTTTGAACTCGGCATCTAAGTCGCCAAAGATTTCAAAATACAGGGCAACAGCCAACATCATTACTTGCATTGTCGCAATACCCGCAATACCAAGGCGGTAGAGATACCCCTTCATGGTGCGGTGGTATTGCTGCTCTTGAGCATCAGCTTCAAAAGGGGCGGCTTTGTAGCCTAAACGGTGAATAACACTCAAAAGGTGGCTGAGTTTAACAGTGTCTGGGTCCCAGGATAAAAGTGCTCGGTGAGTCGTTGTGTTGACCTTGATAGATACAACGCCCGGTTCACGCTTCAGTTGTTTCTCGATTAGCCATGCACAAGCTGCACAGGAAACACCGTCGAGTGATAGCGATGCTTCTTTGCAATTCTCGTTTTCACGGACAAATTCTTGTTGGATTTCATCGTGGTCGTAGAGGAGGAGAGATTGCAGTTGTTGCGGTACCAAGTCCGCTTTTTCTGCAGGCGCAGTGCGGTACTCGTAATAAGAGGTTAGGCCGCTATCAACAATGGTCTGTGCTACCGCTTCACAGCCTGGGCAGCACATTTCACGAATTTGGCCAAGAATTTCTACATGATGATGGCAATCCTGTGGAACAGGATCGCCGCAGTGGTAACAGTCTTTCGTCATTCCTTAATCTGCCCGTACAGCGAAATCGGGTCGGATGTTGGCAAGTTAACACGTCCTTGTAACATCCAGTCACCATCAAACGGCTCTAACTCAACGAACCATGGACCTTCAATAATCTCTGGAGATTCAAAGTGATAAGTCCCTGATAAATCGGCGCTCACCATTTGAGTAAAATCTTTATTAGCTAGAGTACGGTGTGTGAATGTCACACGCAAATTTGGATAGTTATCTAGATCACCTTTATTGAAAAAAACATTGATGTCTTTATCACTAACAGCAACTTGCGCTTCCAGGCTCAAGGCATCGGCGACGCGAAGGCGGGATAGGTCGAGGTTAATCGCCTTGCCTTTCTTGTAATAGTCTTCAGCGACTAGGTCGACTTTATTCTGAGAGAAGATATAGACAGCTGTCAGGCTATAAACAATTGAAGTAGCAGGGATGGCAAAAACGAACCATGGCCAGAACTGCTTATACCAAGGTTTACCCATATTAATTACCTATGTCGCTTAGAGGGATTTAGCCCCTGAAGATAACAGGGGCTAGTCGTTAAGTCTCAGATATTTGTACAAAACAATTGAACAAATTGTAACTGAGTGTTGGTTGAGTTGTTACTTTTGTGTGTCTTGACTTAGGCTCCACACGTAGGCCGAAATAATCTGAACTTTCTCTTCGCCCAAAATATCTTTCCACGCAGGCATCACACCTTGACGGCCGTGAGTAATCGTTGCTTCCACAGCGCGGCGTGAACCACCGTATAGCCATGTATTATCAGTTAGATCAGGCGCACCAAATGCAGGGTTACCTTTACCATCTGTACCATGACAAGCCGCACAAACAACAAACTTCTGCTTACCTGCCGCAGCTTCTTTGGCATTGACACTACGTCCAGACATACTTAGCACATAGCTAGCCACTTCCGTCACACCGTCTTTACCAAGTGTATCAATCCAACCTGGCATCACACCTTGGCGACCTTCCATGATAGTTGTCTTGATTGCTTCAGCTTCACCGCCATACAACCAAGCACCATCTGTCAGGTTAGGGTAGCCAAGCTGACCACGGGCATCCGAGCCATGACACTGTGCACAGTTCTGCAAGAACAAGCGCTGACCGACTTTTATCGCTTCTTCACTTTCAGCAATCTGAGTGATTGGCAGTAGCGTATTTCCTGATGCATCGTAAGCCAAAGTTTTGAACGTTTCACCGAAGCGCGCTTGGGCGTCATCCAACTCTTTTGCATACTGGTTCAAACGCTGTTCTTTCTGGGCATTGGCAATCGCCAACTTGGATTCCTCGATTGAACGAACGGTTTGATCAGAGCTTGTCCAAGCTAAGAAGCCTTTGTAATTACCTAAGCCAGGGAATAGGAAAAGGTAAAGTAGGCCGAAAATAATGGTGCCCCAGAACATGTAGGACCACCATTTAGGTAGCGGGTTGTTGATCTCACGAATACCGTCGTACTCGTGACCCATATCCTCACCTTCTTCAACACCCATTTTGTCCTTGCTACACCAAATTAGTAGGGCAGCAATACCAGTTAGGGTACCCAGCGTGATGATTGTTATCCATAGACTCCAAAACGTAGTCATGTTTCCTAACTCCTGTCATTCTCACGCGTTGCCGAATCTTGCTCTTCATCTGCAAAAACAAGATTTGCAGCTTCATCGAAACGAGATTTTTGGCGTTTGCTATAAGCCCAAAGGACAATACCAATAAAGCTACCGAACAAAATCAATGTCCAAATGCTATGAATGGTTCCAATATCCATGGTACCCCCTTATTTCATTGCGTGACCGAGTGACTGGAGGTAAGCAATGATTGCGTCCATCTCAGTCTTGCCTTTCACTTCTTCGCCAGCGTTAGCCACTTGCTCATCGGTATAAGGCACTCCGAATTGGTTCTTAAAGATTGCAAGCTTCTTAGAGGTCAACTTGCCATCAAGCACGTTTTCTTCCAGCCATGGGAAACCAGGCATGTTTGACTCAGGAACCACGGCACGAGGATCACGAAGGTGAACACGGTGCCAGTCATCTGAATAACGGCCGCCAACACGGGCTAGATCAGGACCAGTTCGTTTTGAACCCCATAGGAATGGGTGTTCCCAAACACTTTCACCGGCTACAGAGTAGTGGCCATAGCGCTCAGTTTCAGAACGGAATGGGCGGATCATCTGGCTGTGACAAACATTACAACCTTCACGGATGTAAATATCACGGCCTTCCATCTCCAAAGCAGTGTATGGACGAAGGTTCTCAACCGGCTCAGTTGTTTGGTCTTGGTAAAGCAATGGAGTGATTTCTACCAAGGCGCCAAAACTGATCGCAATCACGATAAGGATTGCAAGAAGGCCGACATTTTTTTCTACGATTTCATGACGATTATTAGCCATTGTCGGAACTCCTTATGCTGGTTGCTCTGCGGCTTTCAGGCTTTCTTTTGGTGCAAGAATAGTCTTGTATGCGTTGTATGCCATTAAGAACATACCAGCCAAGAAGATTGCACCGCCTACAAAGCGAACAAAGTAGAATGGGTAAGAAGCCTGTAGCGACTCAACAAAGCTGTAAGTCAATGTGCCGTCGGTATTAACCGCGCGCCACATCAGGCCTTGCATTACTCCAGAGATCCACATCGCAACGATGTAAAGAACCGTACCGATTGTTGCTAGCCAGAAGTGTACGTTGATCAATTTGATTGAGTACATACGTTCTTGGCCGAACAATTTAGGGATCAAGTGGTAAACCGCACCGATAGAAACCATCGCCACCCAACCTAGTGCACCAGAGTGAACGTGACCGATAGTCCAGTCGGTATAGTGAGAAAGGGCATTAACCGTCTTGATTGACATCATCGGGCCTTCGAAGGTCGACATGCCGTAGAACGACAAAGATACAACCAGGAAGCGAAGGATCGGGTCATAACGCAGTTTGTGCCAAGCACCAGATAGCGTCATGATACCGTTGATCATCCCCCCCCAAGACGGAGCAAATAGGACCAAAGACATCACCATACCCAGGGACTGAGTCCAGTCAGGCAGAGCGGTGTAATGAAGGTGGTGAGGGCCTGCCCAGATGTATAGAGATACTAGTGCCCAGAAGTGGACGATAGACAGACGGTATGAGTACACAGGACGTCCTGCTTGCTTAGGTACAAAGTAGTACATCATCCCCAAGAAGCCTGCTGTTAGCAGGAAGCCAACCGCGTTATGCCCGTACCACCATTGGATCATGGCATCAACAGCACCGGAGTAAACCGAATACGATTTAGTCATCGATACTGGGATAGCCATACTGTTCACAATGTGCAGAACGGCAACGGTTAGGATGAAGGCACCAAAGAACCAGTTAGCCACATAGATATGTGACGTGTTTCTTTTAATCATTGTACCGAAGAAGACGATGGCATAGGCAACCCAGACAACCGCAATGGCGATATCAATCGGCCATTCCAACTCTGCGTATTCTTTACCAGAAGTCCAACCTAACGGCAGCGAAATCGCCGCTGATAGAATGATAGCTTGCCAGCCCCAGAAGGTGAACGACGCTAATTTCCCACCGAAAAGTCTTGTTTGACACGTACGCTGTACTACGTAGTAAGACGTAGCAAATAGCGCACTGGTACCGAATGCGAAAATCACTGCATTTGTGTGCAATGGTCGTAAACGGCTATATGTCAACCAAGGAAGGTCGAAGTTTAGTGCCGGCCATACCAGCTGAGCGGCAATCAATACACCAACGCCCATTCCGACAATTCCCCATAGGATAGTAACCAAGGTGAATTGACGAACGACCGTATAGTTGTAGTTTTGTTCAAGCTGCTTTACTTGGCTCATGTTGCATGCTTCCAATTTTAATTGTTCAACTACACTCTTTTTCCTTGTGCGAACAACAAGTTGTCGCAATGCCACCCAAAGCTTCAATAATCACAGTGTTGTTTTTTTAAACACCCCAGTAATTAAATTGCTATTTTGTTGTAAAAGTGGCATTTTCAGTGCCATATACTACTTTAGATAACTAATAATTGACAGGGTCAAGCCCACACAATGTTTACGGTTAAGCAACATTTATGTGAAAACTTTGACCTCTGTAACATGGGAAGCACGTAAAATCATGGCTGCAGAAAAGCTCACCAAAGGCAGATTAATCCAAATTCTTTTTCTTTTGGCTGTATTGATCACAGCATTTGTATGGAGAACAGTCACCTATAAGAATGAACAAGCTGAAAATAATACTGCAACAACATGCCAATTATCAGCAGAAAAATGCCTTTCAAATGAAAGCGGTAAACTGTTAAATATCTTCTTAACGCCGTATCCTGCGAAAGCAAACCAAGAGTTAACGATACAAATTGATAACAGAGATGTTAAACCGGAGGCCTCTGTAGAAGGGGTCAGCATGTATATGGGAACCATTCCTGTTACTTTTGAAGAAACATCAGAAGGTTGGCTAGGACGCTTTACTGTCCCTGAGTGCATGCACGATGAAATGGAGTGGGCAGTAAATATCGAGCAGGGTGATAAAAAGATAATTGCAACTTTTCAGGTGAAAAAACAAGCAGAATAAGCAATTTACATACGTACAATATAAATTATAGGGTTTACGCCGCTAAACCCTATAATTTTCTCAAATTACTAAGTGATTTGTTAACTAGAATAAACCTAGTTTCTAAGTGGGTTACTCACTGTAAATCATTTTTTTTGTCATACCACCGTCTATCACGAAATTCTGACCCGTGATAAATCCCGCCTCTTTTGAAATTAAATACCCGACCATAGAGGCAATATCATCGACATTTCCGACTCGGCCAACAGGGTGTTGCAGATGATCTACCTCACGTAGTACCTCATCAGAGGTGTGGATCCAGCCTGGAGAAATACAATTTACCCGCACCTCGGGACCTAAACTACTCGCTAAGGCATGTGTTAAAGAAACGATACCGCCTTTACTGGCACTGTATGCTTCAGTATTTTTTTCGGACTGTAAGTAGCGGGTAGAAGCAATATTTACAATGCACCCATTTGTCTCTTTAAGTAATGGCAACGTATGTTTTGCCATCAACATAGGGGCAGTTAAATTAACAGCCAGCGCTTTATTCCAGTCGTAAATATCTAGCTCATGCAGCGGGGCGTTATACGGATCAGCGATCGCAGCGTTATTAATAACTGCGTCCAATCTTCCATGCTGATACTTTATCTCTTCGATTAGCGAGATAATCTGTTGTTCATTAGTCACATCAAGCTGCTTGAAGCGAACTAACGGGTTCTCTGAGACCAGTTCAAACCCGGCATTTTCATCAATATCGGCTGCAATAACTAACATACCTTTTGACAGGTAGTGGGCTATTCCTTTACCTATCCCATTTGCCCCGCCAGTGACCAGTACTACTTTGTTTTCCATCGTTCCCTCATCATCCGTACAACTTGAGATCTTATCCCCAAATATCATCAAAACAGATAGGGATATATCTATCATTAGCGGTCATTACGTCCAGAACTTTAATTAATTACAATAAAAAAGCAGACACTCGATCTGATGCATGTAAGAATACCATTAAGCAGTTTCAAGAGGCCGCAATTCCATTTTGTTGTTTCCCTAAGTCAAATACAGAATTTGCATGCCAAAGCGTTATCTTGAGCTCAAAAACGTATAAGTAACAATTCAAATTAATCTATAGAAAAATTCCCCATGGATATCGCTACAAGCTTTTCTTCACAGGCAACAGCATCCGATGCTATTCAAGAAGCCATCACTCAACTACAAGCAAAGCTTGCTAACCCTAAACTGATCCTTGTTTACTTTTCAGAAAAATATGACGTTGTCACTTTTCAAGATGCATTAGCTGTCGCATTTCCAAATGCACAAGTTCTAGGGTGTACATCCTGCCAAGGTGTGATGACAGAAGGTGGTTATCACCATGGTTTAGGTGTCGCACTATGGGCTATATCAGATTTTCACGGCGCATACGGCACTGCAATTGTCGCGACCAACAATTCAAAATATGACATGGCGCGGCAAGCCTTATTAAAGGCGATCGCCAACAGTGGGCGTTCCGGTGAATTACCTGCGTTAATTGTATTGCATGCAAGCCCAGGGTATGAAGAAGAAGTCATTAAGGGAATAGAAGACGAACTCTGCACGTCAGTACCGATCATTGGTGGCAGTGCTGCAGATGATAATATCCAAGGGAACTGGAAGATTTTCACCAAAGAACAGCATACTCAAGAAGGCGTTGGTATCAGTGTCATTTACCCATCTTGCCACATCAGCTATTCCTTTCATTCGGGTTATGCCAGCACTGGATTATCGGCAAAAGCGACAAAAGTCGAGGGTAGGGAGCTGATTGAACTTGATGGAAAACCAGCAATAGAAGTTTATCAAAGCTGGATGAATCAGTCGTTGAAAGATGCTGAAAATATCATTAGCAACAGCAGCTTAAACCCGTTAGGCCGTGTTGCAGGGGTCGTGCATGACCTACCGTATTTTAAATTGGCACATCCACTAAAAACCACAGAGCGTGGTGGTATTACCTTGTTTGCCAAAGTCGAAGTAGGAGAGACCCTTTACTTCATGCAAGGTACAGAGGAACGCTTGATTACCCGGGCCGGCCGGGTGGTTAATGCGGCAACAAATCTTTATGCCAACGAATCTCACCTCAACCCAATTGGTGGGATCACTATATATTGTGCAGGCTGTATGCTCAGAGTGCAGCACCGAATGGAAGAAGTGGCACAGTATGTTAAAAGCGCCATGCAAACTGCTCCTTTTGTTGGTCCCTTTACGTTTGGAGAGCAGGGGCAGTTTGTGGGTGGTGAGAATGCCCATGGTAATTTAATGATTTCAGCTGTTTTGTTTCATAAGGATTAAGCAATGGTTAATTATGAATCTGAAAAACTACAAGAGACATTGCTTGATTTACTGCGGACAAGAGAGCGTGAAAAGCAATTACGCGATGAAAATACTGCGATTCTCGCCGGTATTGCCGCAATGGCTGGCGCGAACAATAAGCGCCAAGTATTCAACAGCTTACTTTCTGTATTGCGGAAGTATATCGGCTTTGAGCACGCTTTGGTTCTCACCAGAGAAGATGAAACAGCGCCTTTGCAGGAACTAGTAACAACGTGCCGTTTTTTTGAGTCCAGTATTTGGCCGATAGGCAATACATTTATCCGTTCGATGAACGGAGACAGCATTGCGCTTTATGATCCAAGCCAGGTATTTGAATTTCAAGAACTCTCACCAGAAATGGAGGCGTTTTGCCAATCTGTTTTATTAACAGGGGTAAAGGTGAGCTCTGGCGATGCATTATTGCTATTTTTCCATTCAGATAAAGGGCAATTCACGCCAAATTGTCGCAGGGTACTGGAACGATTCAGACCACTGCTTGAGCGCGCAATTATCGATATCGACTACCGTGAACGTCTTCAATCGTTAGTAACAGCACGAACTCAAGAGCTTACACATAGCCAGCAACGCTTCAAAGACTTCGCAAAAACAGTCGGCGATTGGTTCTGGGAAGTCGATACCGATTACCGCTTTACTTACATTTCCTCACCGAACCTAACCAACCATACCGTGGATAGTAACTGTATCCTCGATATTTTTGGTGAGGCTGACGAATATCGACAAAAACTGAAGACCATCTTTGAAAAGCAGATCGCTTTTGAAGATCTTGAGTGGCAGCTGCCCGAGGATGAAGGTGGACTTTGGATCAGCCTAAGTGGCACTCCGTATTTCAACAAGCAAGGGCACCTGCTTGGGTATCGTGGTACAGCCAAAGATATCACCAGCAGAAAGCGCCAGATTGAAGAGATAAAGAAGGCAAGACGACAGGCAGAAGATGCCAACAAGGCAAAGTCTGAATTTCTTGCCATGATGAGCCATGAAATTCGCACGCCACTTAACGCTGTGCTCGGCTTGCTTGACATGCTTGGCGACTCTGGGCTCGATAACAAACAGCAAGGCTGGATCAATCAAATGGACCAGTCAGCACAATTATTGCTGACTATCATTAACGATATTCTTGATTTGTCGCGTATTGAATCAACCAGTTTTGAGCTGTTCAATAGCCAGATCTGCTTATCAGACTGTATAGATCTCGTCGTTACGCAGTTGGATGAGCAAGCGAAAAAGAAAGGGATTCAGCTGAGCAGCTGCATCCAAAGTGATGTTCCAGAACAGATCATTGGTGATAAAAACCGAATTTCTCAGGTGCTGTTTAATCTTGTAGGTAATGCCATCAAATTTACCAATGACGGTTCAGTATCTGTTGATGTAAGCCGCACGGAAAACAAACTGTATTTGAAAATTCGTGATACCGGCATCGGCATTTCACCAGAAGCACAGAAACAACTATTCAAACCGTTCAAGCAGGCAGACGGCAGTATTACGCGTAAATATGGTGGTACCGGTTTGGGGCTAGCGATAAGCCAGCATTTGATCACTAAGATGCAAGGTGAGATTCAATTGGAAAGCCAATTGGATGTTGGCAGCTGCTTTACCGTGATTTTGCCATTGGATAGCATTGAAATTGCCGATCAAGAGACTGAAGTGCCAGTTGTCGATGTTGAGCATTTACCAAAGCTAAACATTCTAGTAGCGGAAGATAGTCCAACAAACCAGTTAGTAGCAAAACTGATGCTAGAGAAACGTGGGCATAAGGTAAAAATTGCCAACAACGGCCAGGAAGTGTTGGATATTGATGAGAGCAGATTTAGCGAACTCGATATTATTCTCATGGATATCTCGATGCCAATCATGGATGGAATTAGCGCTACGAAGACTTTACGAGAGAATGGCCAAGAGGTTCCAATCATCGCATTGACCGCCAATGTGATGAAATCAGATCAGCAAGCTTACTATGAAGCTGGCATGGATGACTTCATCGCCAAACCGATCATTGCAGATGAGCTCGATAAGATTCTCGCGAAATATCAAATGTTGATAGCCAACAAACAGTAGCAAACAAGAACGAACTGAAACCGCCGAGCTTTAAAAACTCGGCGGTTTTTCTTTAGGCTTGGAAATCAAGCCTAGTAATTAACACCATGTTTTGAAGTACCAGGCAAACTGACCATTTGCAGCAGTACTTAAAAATAGGTGTTAATTACCTATTTTATGGTAAATAACCAATACTGTTAAATTGTACAGTACTTTGAAAGGGAGCATCATTGGAAGAAAAGGAGGGGAAAGTGATAGATAGCTATACCCGATAAAACATGGGTTTATGGATATGGTATTTAACATAAGGTACATAATGCGCACTGATTGTGTAGAGGCAAAGTTGTAATGTCACTTTTAAGCAAAGTTCAGATGTCTCCTTGAGCTAGTCTTTTTTGACTGAGCAGCAGCCAAGGAATACTCAGGATGTTGATAACTATGAGTGACAAAGAAATTGATCGAGCAGATGTGATCCGCGATGTCTGTGAACGACGCCTTCGGCGTAAAGACGCTGCGACCCTTCTATCGTTAACTGAGCGCCAAGTACAGCGACTGATGAACCAATTTCGACAATCAGGTATTGAGGGTTTGGTTTCAAAGCGTCGCGGTAAGCCCAGTAATAATCGCTGTCCTGATAAGTTTAAACTCTACGTACTTAACCTTATTCAGCAATATTATGCCGACTTTGGCCCCACGTTGGCTACTGAAAAACTTCACGAAGATCATGGTGTCGACGTTTCTAGAGAGACTGTGCGTCGCTGGATGATAAGTTGTGGCCTTTGGATTCCTCATGCCCAGCGTAAACCTCGAGTCTATCAGCCCCGTCAGCGTCGAGATTGCCTTGGTGAACTGATCCAAATTGATGGCTCCCATCATGATTGGTTTGAAGGTCGCAGCCCAAAGTGCTGCTTGTTGGTCTTTATTGATGATGCTACTGGACGACTGATGCACTTGCGCTTCGGTGATACAGAATCCACATTTGATTATCTTGCTGCTACTCGTGAATACATCGAGAAGCATGGTCGACCATTGGCTTTCTACAGTGACCGACACTCTATATTCCATGTCAGTAAGCGTGATGCTCACACCAACCGAATAACCCAATATGGGCGTGCGTTGCAAGATCTGAATATTGAGCTAATTTGCGCCAACTCTAGCCAGGCTAAAGGCCGTGTTGAACGCGCCAACCAAACACTCCAAGACAGACTGATAAAAGCCATGCGACTTGAATACGTCAATACGATTGAACAGGCCAACACTTGGCTCCCCTGCTTCATTGATGACTTTAACCGACGATTTGCTAAGCCTGCACGATTTCCAAAGAACATGCATCGTCCATTTGTAGGCGATGTGTTTGATATGGATGACACATTTGCTTGGCATGATACGCGGGTGCTGTCAAAGTCGCTGACCTTCCAATATGACAAGGTACTCTATTTGGTTGAGCCAACCGAAGAGAACAGTCGTTTAGCTGGAGAAGCAGTGAAAATTCTGGATTACCCTGATGGTCGCATTGCTGTCATGTATGGCGAACGAGCACTAGAATGCAGAATATTTGATAAGCTGGCCGAAGTGGATCAAGGCCAAATTGTAGAGAACAAGCGGCTTGGTGCAGTCTTGTCATTTGCTCAGAAAAAACAGGATGAAATGGATCGCGCAGACCAACGCTCCAGAAGTAAAAGTATGCCGAAGCGTCGGGCGCAATTACGTGCTATTGGTCGCAATCCAGCATTAGATTAGATGCTAAAGCACTTGGGATATGCTTTTCTGCAAGTCGTCAATCAATAGATTGACGACATTTTCTTGGTCGATATCCAGCCAAGCAGTTGTAAACCTTTGGTTGCCTACGTCAATGCATAAACATTGAGCAAACAACTCCTCAGACATCCTATCAGGTGTTGTTTTGTTCCATTTTTCTGGAGAAACTCTTGCGCGCAAACTTCTTCCATGCAGTTCGAGAATTATCTCACAGCTATCGTTGTGATTCTTAGCCTGTGTAACGAATTCTAATAATTTATCTTTATCGATATCGCTTAGATCAATTGCCATTATTCAGCCTCTACTGGTAGTTGATAAACACTCCTAATAACTGTAAATATTTTTTGTCATAAGAGTAATCAAAAGTAGGTACTATGAATTGAGAACTCTTAAATACTCCATTTGTCAAACACAGACAATTGCCCACAAGCAAGCCACAAAGTGACATTTCTACTTTGCAGAGAAAGGTGACATTTCAACTTAGGATTGACAGATTGATGGTTGGGGTTAGGGCCAAAAATCCTGTCAAACCAAGGACTAAGCCCCTAAATCCTTGGTTACTTAACTTTGCCGTTATGTCCGACCATAATTTTTGCGCTTTAACATCCTTGGCTTTGTCCGCTGCCAGAAAGATTAATGCTTCGTGAGGATCTATATTTGCACTTTCAGCTAAGAAAATCGCTTGTGTATCAGACATATGGCGCTTTCCATTTCTATATTCAGAGATTCGTTGCTTCGGAATCCCCAAATCGTGCGCAACTTGCTTGTCTTGGATGTAGTTTTTAGCCGTTTTGTAGGCATCAATTAATTGGTTTTGATACATAAGCCCTCCGCTCTTTATGCCATTTTAGCCTTAAAGTCACCAGAATGTGTGTCTTGCGGTCACCAATTTGTGTGTCTATAGTCACCGTATCTTGTGACTGAGGCGCTAAATAAATGTCTTCGCAGCTCTATTACGAAATCAACGACGACGGAACTGGCTTTGCCTTCATTGATGGCGAACCTGAGTACTTCCGCTCGTTGGCTGAGCTGCACCAAATCGGACAAGAATTTTACCCCGCCGGCTATGAGCTTCATTTGGTCACGGCGGACAACTGGCAATCACTTTATGACTCGGGGGTTTTCGACAATGGCTGCGATTATTGATTACCTGTCGTTCTCGTGGACACCCGAGGAACTGAGCCAGATTTTCGACCTCGCTAAAATGGGCGCTTCCATCAAGGCTATCCGTGGCTTTGAATTTAATGAATATGGTGACCGCGTAACTCGTGACGCGTTGGATACTGCCGCCATTGATTACAAGGCCGCTATCCGCGCCAAACTCCGTGATACTGATTTTGCTATCGGCGCTGACTCGCGCAAATTCCATGAAATCAAACGTGACATGCTCGACCACTTCGGCCTGAACACTTTGGATTGTTTGTGCCGTGGTGAAGTTGACCGCTTCATCAACCGTCTTAATCACGGTCTTGGTTTGTTCGGCAATGACTGGTCCTTCTCCCTGCGTTCCGGCGGTTTCTCTGGCTATTCGCATTCCGCCAACATTCTTGTCAACGGCCAACAAGCTGGCCTGTGTGCTTGGGGCGCAAAAAACCACGGTTGCTATGTGTCGTTCTCTGGTACGGGTACTGCGGTATTGGATTTAAACGCAATCCATCAGGCATTACACGAATTGCCAGGTGCAAAAATTACCCGTGTGGATATCGCCTTTGATTCGCTCGACGGCAAATACAATATCCAGACTGCGCGCAAAATGGCTGAGCACGGCCAGTTTGTAACTCGCGGCCGTCCTGCTTCATATTGCTATATCGAGTCTGGCCATATGTCCCAACTCTGTAGCTATCAGAAAACCTCGGGCAAAGAAGAAACTATCAAGAAGCGTTTTGGGTTCGTGGCTGACAAAGGAAAATCGTTTTATGTCGGTACGCGTGACGCTGGCAAGCTGCTTCGTGTGTACGAAAAAGGCAAACAGCTTAAGTCCGAGCATCAGAACTGGGTGCGTTGGGAACTAGAACTCCGCGCAAAAGACCGTGTACTGCCTTTTGATGTCTTGCTACAACCCGACAAGTATCTTGCAGGCGCTTACCCTGCCCTTGGCTTTGTCAGCAAAGAAGAACAATGCAGCATTGCAACGCACAAGCGCAAATGGTTTACCAGCGTAGATAACGCGGTTCGTAACGGTGCAACCCAATGCGGCAAGCTGGTTAACTTCATGCGCCAATGTCTCGATATGGATGATTCGCAGATTGTCCGCTTGCTGACTAACCACCTTGAAACTCACGAAATCCCAGACCGACTCAATCAGCCTGTCTATCAGGACTCGGCACAATCAAAAGACATTCGGCTCCGATGTATGAAGTTCATCGAGCCGGATAGCCATGACATTTATTCACTAGCGTAATGACATACAGGGAAATAAGACAATGACAACTTTAAACGTAATGGTAACGGGTGCTGTATTAGGCAGCGGCGTCTCTAAAAAGTCTGGTTCACCCAAACCTTACCAAATGGCAAACGTGATGTACTTGGCATCAGCTGAATCTTTCCAAAATGATGACCACAACATTCAACGCTGCGGTATGCAGGAAAAGCAAATCCCGATGGCGTTTAACCAGAATTTATACGCCCAGTTCGCCGGACTCTCCTATCCGACCCAGCTTCAATTGGTCTTGGAGCCTGACCCACAGAACCCGACCCGCAATGTTGTTGTGGATTTTAAGGACTAGCCAACATGCCACATTTTGAGCCTGATGCTTATCTACCCGTCAAAGACCAATGTGTGTTTGTCCGGTACTACACCTATCAGGCACAAGCTGGCAAAGAATTACCGATATGGATTTATGACCAATACATACTTCCATACCTTAAATAATTAAATACCGTTTTGAGCGACTGCGCGAAAGCTGAGCGCAAAGCTCAAAACGGCACTAAAGAATAATCATGCGCTGCTTATCAGATGGACAAATAACAGATACACCCATTGCCCAATGTGCGGGATATGTGCTTTTGCAACCCGACGATGTAGCCATGTATCAGAATTTCGATAACGAATTATTTATCGAAGTCTCGGGCCTTATTCTGCTGAGCTTTTTCTCCGGTCACGCTGCTGGCCGATTAGTTCGCTGGTTGGGTAAAGCCTAATTACTTACTGCTTGTGTATCTACAAAAGGAAAATTGTTATGAAATACCTATCTACTGCTAAAAAATATGGTTCTCGTCTTGCTGTTGTTGCGGGAACGGCTGCTACCTCTGTCGCTGTTCAGGCTGGCGATTACACCTCTGAAATCACCTCGGCCAGTACCGAAGCCAGTGCCAACCAGACTGCGGTAATTACTGCTGTTGTCGGTTTGGCTGTTATTGGCTTTGGTGTGGGTATGTTCCTGAAATGGCTTAACCGTTAATGGGAAGTATGCCCCCAGAAATATTGCTCGGGGTTGCCTACTCCATGGCCTTGATTTACGGCTTTGTTTCTGGGGTGCAATCCCATTAATTAAAGGGTGGCTTAGGCTGCCCTTTTTATTAAGTTATTTACTGTTGAGTTGTTGCTGTATGGCCTGCTTACTTAGTTTTTTAATATCACTTAGTGAGGATAAATAAAGTATGCGATATTTGGTTACTTTGATTTTCTTCATTTCGTTTAATGTATCTGCAAATATAAAAGCTTTCTCTGGAGGTAGAATACCAGATATTACTTACGCAGAATCTTGCTCACAGGCTAGCAGTTATTTACAAGGTCATCTGCGCTCTATAACTATTCCTGTAAAAGTGAACTATATAGAGATAATGAAAGCAAATGTACGTGATGAAAAAATTAACGGAGAATTAGTTAAAACTTATACATGTTACTATCGCGCATCCTATTCATATATCAAAGAGCCATCAGAAGATGATAATACCTGTTATCTTGATAATTCATGTCCAGCTTTACCTGAAAACTATTGTAGCTCTGATGAATATGAAACCGACAAGTACTATCAAGAACAAAAGTGCATAGCCGGTATCCCAGAAGGCCATGACATGCATTTTAGTGCATCATGTTCTGAGTCTGGCCCAATTTTTCAATGCCAATATTCTCCACAAGATACAAGCCCTGGTGACGGTGACGGTGACGGTGACGGTGATGGCGATGGTACTGGTGACGGCGGTGGTACTGGTGACGGCGGTGGTACTGGTGACGGCGGTGGTACTGGTGACGGTGGTGGTACTGGTGACGGTGGTGGTACTGGTGGCGGTGGTGGTACTGGTGGCGGCGGCGGTACTGGTGATGGCGGCGGTACTGGTGATGGCGGTGGTACTGGTGATGGCGGTGGTACTGGTGGCGGCGGCGGTGATGTTGATAATGGATTGCCTGATGGTAGCGGACCCGACGACGGTGAAAACGGTTCAGATGGCCCTTTTGGTTCGTTTTGTGAAGAGTATCCATCGCTCTGTGATGGCTGGGAAGATTGCCCTACACCAACAACCCCGTGGCTATGTGATACGCGGCCAGATTGCGACCCAGCACAAGGTGACATATGCCTTGATTGTGACCCTGCGGTAGATGGAAGCTGCCTTAATTTGAATGAAGTAATTTCAGCTATTCATGGGGTCAAGCAAGCTGTAAGAGACCACAATAAAACATCTTTTGGCGTTGAACGTAACACTAACTCTACTGTTAAAAATACAAAAATAATTGCTGACAACACCAGTCAATCAAATACTTTACTTGCTCAAATACGTGACCTTAACCAGTCTGGCAATGACATATTAGATAATAAAATGGTTGAACTAATGGCTCAACTAGATGGTATTGGCGACCAAATAGGACAAGGCACGGGAGATATTGTTCAGGCCATCAAAGACAATCCTTCAGGTGGTGGCGGTTCTGATTTAGACCCAGATGAAGGAAATGGCGGTACGGATTGTAGCAAGCCTGAAAATGCAAACTTGTTAATCTGTACTTCGCTCAATGGTACAGCACCATCAGAACGGCCAGACCCATTCAAGGGCATTCTGGATGATGAAGATATTAATGCTATTGACAGTGATATTGATGGCCTACGCAACGATATAAAAGAACAGCTTGATAAATTCAAATCCGAGCTTGGTAAAGTCAATATTAATGAATCTGGTAATGTTCCACGAATAGCAGAAACAATAACCAAGGCGGGTAAATCCTTCACTATTTCCAATGATGTTTGGATTGAAAATGCCAACGTAATAAAAACAGCCGTTATTGCTCTCGCGTCATTGGTGGCATTTGCCATTATTCTTGTCAGGAGGAAATGATGAAATGGATTTTAATCGCGCTTATTAGTCTTGTTACCCTACCCGTTTTTGCCAATGAACAAACTAGCTCTAGTATGTTTCAGTTCTTTATTGATATAGCAGCAAGGGTTGATGACTTCTTTAAATACACGCCTAACTTTATCGAGCGTATATATGCCTATTACATAAAATACGCCATAAAACTGAAACTGGTAATGCAGCTTGAAACCATGAAGTTTGCCTACACGGTTGCGCAAGAATTATTAACTGACTTGAGTGTTTATCAATTCATAGACGCGGCCTTTTCATCGTTGGACCCTGATATCCGAGGTGCGATTGGTGCCTATGGTGTTGGTGCTGGCATCATGCGGATTATCGAAGCTATGACTACCCGTTTCGTACTTGATTTTATGGGGGCTTAATCATGGCAACGATTATTAGGCATGGTGCTGCGGGTTCATACAAAAGTGCCTGTGCTGTTTGGTTTGATTTACTACCGGCTTTGCGTTCTGGCCGTGTCGTTGTTACCAACGTCGAAGGTATGCAAGATATCAAAACCATAGAGCAACGACTTGGGGAGCGCTTTCCTGTCTCTGCCCGTATCATTCGTATCTCGTCAATGAGTGAGAACGGCATTAAGCTTTGGCAAAACTGGTACAACTGGTGTCCGGTTGGTGCCATGATATTGATTGACGAAGCGCAGGATATCTACAACAAAACGGTAGGCTTCGACATGGCGCGTAATGTCTACCAAGGTATTGGTGCCTTTCGCGAGTTGCTACCCAAAGGCTATGTGGATTTCTACCAAGCCCAACTCAATGACTTCAAACCTGAATCTGTGCCGTTTGATGATACTGGGGAATCAGTGATTGATTACCAGGGCAACGTACTGCTACCCAAAAATTTCAATATGGCTTTCATGCGCCATCGAAAATACAACTGGGATATCACCCTCTGTACGCCGGATATCAAGCAAATTCCTTCTGAGATTAAAGGCGTGTCAGAACTCGCCATACACCACAGGTCAAAAGACAGCTTTGCCCTGTTCAAGCGCCGCCCTCGGCTTTGGGAGCATGACCCACGCTCAGCCGCCACCAAACCAAGCAAGGACGACTCGACCAAAACAATCAAAGTACCTGTTGCCGTCCACTTGATGTATTCATCCACCGTGACAGGCCAGATAACAAAATCGGGGGCTGGCACTTCCATCATGCGCCAGCCCAAATTTCTTTTGTTCCTGCTCACGTTAATTGTCTGCATATTCTTCTTTGGGAAATCTGTCTATGAAATCGCTACACGTGATAATACTGATGATGTGGTATCGGATAACCAAGCTACTGCAAACCCGTCCGTTCCTGATGGTTCGCCAGCTACTCAAGCCGATACACTACCTAGCCAGCAAGTTGAAGCCGCTCATCAAATGGCTGATGTTCCGGTTAATGATATTCGCGCTCGTTTCAATAATGCTGCGGCTAGTGCTCAGGTTCTCGACCATCCTCCTGTAGACAGCCCTTTACCTCAATGGCCGTATGACATTACCAAGCTTTATGTGTCGGGTGTACATGTCGAACTGACCGATTACAAGAAAGCAATTACTACGATTGTGTTTGAACAAGTCTCCCGTGACGGCCAACGCGGATATGTTCACAGCACACACCTCAAACCGATGGGCTTTGAGTTCCAAGTGATAGACCCCTGCTTTGTGCTGGTTGAATATGGCAAACAGCAACAAGTGCTGATGTGTAACCCGACTAACACCCATCAGGAAACCCAGCAAGATGAGAGCTATGTGATAACGGAACCAGACCCATCGCCGCTTGGTGGTTTGATTGATGATGGTCAATTCAAAATCTAATTAATGTATAGGCGCTACATATGAGTAGAAACAGTGAATACGAACAACGTCAAAAAGATAAAGGTCTAAAAAAGGTAACTTTATGGGTCCCAGCTGACCGTGAGTCAGATGTAAAGCAAGCCGTTCAAATGATGACAGAGCATGACAACCTTACATTAAACATATTGCGTGATGTCGGTTCGGGAAGGTATGTTTCTATGCACCGTCACCAGTGACGCTTTTCAAAACCTAGCCAATATTTGAATTGGCTCGCCTAACTTAGCAAGCAAAGTGAAAGGTAACACTAAGCCTCTGGAGTCATTACGCAAATAGCTGAACTGCACATGTCATCCAAAACAAAAATGAGCATAGTACGCATAGGAGGTAACTATGCGTATATTGATAATATCATTAGTCTTTTTGTCCTTGTCTGCTGAGGCAGCATCAGTCAATTATTATAAAAACAAGTTTGAATATTTACCTTGTTCTGGTCTTCAAGGCGTAATCACTGATATAGAAACCAAATATCAACATGTGAGCAAGACTAAACAAAAGGAGTATCGAAAAATAGTTCGCGCCATCAATCAGCTACGTAGGAAAAAGAAGTGCCATAGAAGCTTTCATTAGCTTTTGATGCCGAAGGCATGCTAGGCCAGTTCGATGAAGCTGATATTACCTCCCTGATTAATCAGGTTCGAATACATGAATTATCCAACATAGCCCCCCTTCCTGCTAAGCCTGATTAAATGGGTGGCTAATGACTCTCAGCAAGCAATGAACATGATTGTCGGAGACACCGCTCTAACAGTATTGGCAACCACTAGTGGCAAAACATAGCTCTTACCGTAATGATTGCATCAGTCTCTTTGCAAGGTGGTTGTATATGGATTTAGTGACAGGTCTTCTAATCTTCGGAGGAATCGAGATTCTTCTGTTCGTTTTGCTAATGCTGTTTTTAATCAAGTGACAGTTCTTGAGGCTTTTCTTAGTTTTTTGGCCTTTTCGCTTCTGATATGCCCCCTAACCCAGACCACTTTTCAGTAATGTGAAATCTATCTGATTGTGTAACTAATTTTCACGTCATGAAGGTATGGTTTTGCATGCAATTAGGTGTAGTATTGACAACATTATGACGTTAGAGGCTTGAACGCTCTGTTTTAGAACGATAAATCGGCTATTTAACGTAATGGATATTCTAGGAACTAAATTATTCAGTTAGATTAGAAAAAGGTAATGGAATGGCTAAAAAAGGCACAGAGTTTGAGTTGTTTGTTAAAGCTATTTATAACGAAATCTTAGAGCAAGACGGCTATGAGAATGTGAAGGTTGAGCATGACATAAATATTATGGGCAAATCAGGCCAGTTACACCAAATTGATGTTTACTGGGAGTTTAAAGTGGCTGGCGTAACCCATAAAGTAGCTGTCGAATGCAAAGACTTTGGGAAATCGGCTGTTTCAGTTGGTAGAATCCGTGATTTTTATGGTGTTATTGAAGATATTGGTAACGTTCATGGTGTTTTTGTTACAACAATAGGTTATCAATCCGGAGCTATTAAGTATGCGGAGCACAAAGGAATTTCTTTAAAAGTTGTTGAGCAACCTACATTGGAAGATATAGAAGCTAACAGAGGTATTGATACATTTAATCTTAATATTCATGCTTTGTGTATTTCTAATTCTTCTGTTACTCCACTTCTTGACATTGATTGGATACTTGACAATACAGAGATAAGAGAAGGCGACCCTATAAATATCGAGGGTATGAATGATGAAATTAAAGTTATAAGCTCTGATTACTCTGTGATAGGAACATTTTATGACTTTGAATGCAGGTTGCCTAGGAAGCCAGAAAACAGTAAGTCTTTAAAGCATAAATTTGATATTTCTGATGGCTATTTGGTATGGCCAAAAACAAAACTACCTCCCTTAAAAATCAAAGGATTACAGTTTACATACGACACGCATACTTTGAGTTCTAATAGTATTATTAAATCGAAGTTAATGGCAGAAGCTGTTTTGAGAGATATAATTACTGGGGATGCTCATTTGTTTAACAAACAAATAATGAGAGTTGTTTAAAATGTTTTTTTGATTGCAGTTTACATGTATAAACAACATTAAATACTGTGAGGTTTTATGGATATCTCAGATGCAGCATCTATTATATCTTTAGTTGTGGCTGGATTGGCTTCTCTATATTCTCGTTGGGCTTGGTCAGAGGCAAAACGAGCTAATGCATTAAGTCTTCATAAGCATCAAAAAGACATTTATGATTCATTTCTTGAGTTAAAGATGCATATGGCGCAATATTCAGATACGGCAGATATTTCTTCTGTAAGTAAGTTTTATTATCCTTCTAGAAATGCAAAGTTTTATTATGAGCGGTCTATTTTTGAAGATTTAGAAAAGTATTATAATTTGTGTTTTCACATTGCAGATAAAAACCGAACCAGTGTTGATGCGACTGTTAGAAAAGATTTAATGAGAAAAGCTGCTGAGGCAAAGGAATTAGCAAAAACTCTTGAATCTAGGATAATCGATGTAATTTCAGTTATGAATGACTCATAGTTAATAGTGGTATCCTACCCCGTCTAGTAATACGGGGTGAAAGTTTAAGGGGTCGTCATGCCCTACAGCACGGTACGGTCTCTAGGCTTCCAAATGAACAAGCCCCTTAATCGGGGCTTTGTTAGGTTCTTGGTAAACAATTATCTTGAAGGAAGTCGATTAAGCATCCTTGCTGTTTTGATGATGGTGGCCTTCATCTCTCTATCGTTCTCAGCGCTGATTTGTAAAAGCGCACTACCCGTAACTATTCTATCTGGCGTTAACGTCCATCCGTTTGGCGTTACCAACTCTCCATGCTTGATTTGCCACCCTCTCCAATCGTCGTTTATCGCTGCAAGATCTCTACATGAATAAAGCTTCATCAGGCGTCTACACTCCGGTGGTATCTTATGACCTGAATCCCAGCGTGTGACGGTTCTCACAGATTTGAAACATAGTTCAGCTACCCTTTCTTTACTCAGTCCACAGACAAACTTTCGGAAAATGTAGTTTTCGGTCAACTTACTAGCCATAGCGCTTATTTATTCAATCCATCGTTACGCAACTGATAGAATAATAATTTCCTTAACACATTGATGTTTCGAGTTAATTAACAAGAATGATATTTCCTATATTTAACATAACGCTCCCATAATGCGCACTGATTGTGTAGAGGCAAAGTTGTAATGTCACTTTTAAGCAAAGTTCAGATGTCTCCTTGAGCTAGTCTTTTTTGACTGAGCAGCAGCCAAGGAATACTCAGGATGTTGATAACTATGAGTGACAAAGAAATTGATCGAGCAGATGTGATCCGCGATGTCTGTGAACGACGCCTTCGGCGTAAAGACGCTGCGACCCTTCTATCGTTAACTGAGCGCCAAGTACAGCGACTGATGAACCAATTTCGACAATCAGGTATTGAGGGTTTGGTTTCAAAGCGTCGCGGTAAGCCCAGTAATAATCGCTGTCCTGATAAGTTTAAACTCTACGTACTTAACCTTATTCAGCAATATTATGCCGACTTTGGCCCCACGTTGGCTACTGAAAAACTTCACGAAGATCATGGTGTCGACGTTTCTAGAGAGACTGTGCGTCGCTGGATGATAAGTTGTGGCCTTTGGATTCCTCATGCCCAGCGTAAACCTCGAGTCTATCAGCCCCGTCAGCGTCGAGATTGCCTTGGTGAACTGATCCAAATTGATGGCTCCCATCATGATTGGTTTGAAGGTCGCAGCCCAAAGTGCTGCTTGTTGGTCTTTATTGATGATGCTACTGGACGACTGATGCACTTGCGCTTCGGTGATACAGAATCCACATTTGATTATCTTGCTGCTACTCGTGAATACATCGAGAAGCATGGTCGACCATTGGCTTTCTACAGTGACCGACACTCTATATTCCATGTCAGTAAGCGTGATGCTCACACCAACCGAATAACCCAATATGGGCGTGCGTTGCAAGATCTGAATATTGAGCTAATTTGCGCCAACTCTAGCCAGGCTAAAGGCCGTGTTGAACGCGCCAACCAAACACTCCAAGACAGACTGATAAAAGCCATGCGACTTGAATACGTCAATACGATTGAACAGGCCAACACTTGGCTCCCCTGCTTCATTGATGACTTTAACCGACGATTTGCTAAGCCTGCACGATTTCCAAAGAACATGCATCGTCCATTTGTAGGCGATGTGTTTGATATGGATGACACATTTGCTTGGCATGATACGCGGGTGCTGTCAAAGTCGCTGACCTTCCAATATGACAAGGTACTCTATTTGGTTGAGCCAACCGAAGAGAACAGTCGTTTAGCTGGAGAAGCAGTGAAAATTCTGGATTACCCTGATGGTCGCATTGCTGTCATGTATGGCGAACGAGCACTAGAATGCAGAATATTTGATAAGCTGGCCGAAGTGGATCAAGGCCAAATTGTAGAGAACAAGCGGCTTGGTGCAGTCTTGTCATTTGCTCAGAAAAAACAGGATGAAATGGATCGCGCAGACCAACGCTCCAGAAGTAAAAGTATGCCGAAGCGTCGGGCGCAATTACGTGCTATTGGTCGCAATCCAGCATTAGATTAGATGCTAAAGCACTTGGGATATGCTTTTCTGCAAGTCGTCAATCAATAGATTGACGACATTTTCTTGGTCGATATCCAGCCAAGCAGTTGTAAACCTTTGGTTGCCTACGTCAATGCATAAACATTGAGCAAACAACTCCTCAGACATCCTATCAGGTGTTGTTTTGTTCCATTTTTCTGGAGAAACTCTTGCGCGCAAACTTCTTCCATGCAGTTCGAGAATTATCTCACAGCTATCGTTGTGATTCTTAGCCTGTGTAACGAATTCTAATAATTTATCTTTATCGATATCGCTTAGATCAATTGCCATTATTCAGCCTCTACTGGTAGTTGATAAACACTCCTAATAACTGTAAATATTTTTTGTCATAAGAGTAATCAAAAGTAGGTACTATGAATTGAGAACTCTTAAATACTCCATTTGTCAAACACAGACAATTGCCCACAAGCAAGCCACAAAGTGACATTTCTACTTTGCAGAGAAAGGTGACATTTCAACTTAGGATTGACAAAAAGGGTTTAATTTTAACAAACACAAGCCTGGTTTGGGTCAGCTTGGAAACCTATCAATTTGGAGCGTTAAAATGTCTTGGAAACAGTTAGTTATATCTAAACGCGCACCTTTTTATCTCTCACACAATCACTTAGCGTCTTGTGCCTGCAAACGTTTGGTTAAGTCCGATATTTTGTTGTTGGCTACGTTTATCGGTGCTGCCTATTAAACCGCGTTTGATTAATCGAAAAGAACTTTCAATAAACGATAATTTTGCGAGGCACATCATGCTGCATGAATCCTTCGTCAAGCTGTTCTGGCGCCATTTCGACAACATCGCTGACGCTTCTGCGTGGTTTCACGTCCGTCCCATTACCGTCAAGCGTTGGTTATCCGGCCAAATCGACGTTAACCCCATGGCCGAAAAACTCCTGATAATCCGAGCCCGTGGCTATCTGCCCGATGATACCCGCTGGCGTGGTTTTCGGGTTGATGATGATCGCTGCATCATCATTACTCCCGAGGGTCGCCAATTCAGCCCCAAAGAACTCGACTCTTGGGCACTTCGTTTTGATGAGTACCATGCGTTAAAGCGGCTCTATGAATTGGATTATGTGCCCGCCCGTTCCAACGTGGTTACCCAGCTGCCATTTCGTGGCGGCCGAAGGCTCAAACAACCAATGCACGAAACTGTCAGCAAAGACAAAAAGAAAAAGTACCGGAGTATTCAAACCAAGCACGCAGCTAAGAAGTAAGCTCCCTAGCCTTTACGGTTTAATCCGTTAACTGACTCTAAACTCATAAGTTATTTCGTTTCCAAGCTGTGCATCATTTGCATACTTGGAACCTCAATTACACGTTCAAGGATGATCCGATGAAAAAAATACTTGTAATGTTGCTTACTGTCTTAATCACGGCTTGCGGCGGCGGTTCTGGTTCTTCTGGTGAAGCAAATACTGCAGGTACAGAATCAAGTACAAAATTTGATGGCCTATTTCAATCTGGTGAAGCTGTCATGCTGGTTGATAAAGCTAATGCAGGAAAAGTACTTATCTCAGATGGCACGGCCATTTTGTACTTCGACAATATCTATACGCTTGCCAATGAGCTGAGATTAACTGGTGTTGCCGCTATTGCTGATGGTTTCTACTTTCACGAACCCAGTCAAATCGTCAGCATTTACTACGAAGCTGATATTGCTACAGTTTCAACAACAATCAACGGCGAACCGTTTGTTTACTCGTTCGAACGACAAACCGATAAACTTGAATCGCTGGATAGCCTTGTGGGTACATTTACTGATCCTATGACTGGCGAATCTTGGTCACTGGATAGCGCTGCGAACCTAACAATCAACGCTGATTGCACTCTATCAGGCAAGTTGATCAGTAAAGTGTCGTTCTATCATACGGTCGATGTTGATGCTTCGGGGTGTTCTGACTCTGGCTTTGATGGAAGTTATGGAGGTATGGCGTTTAATGTAACCGTGGACAGCACCAAATACTTAGCAGGTTTCATCTATAACGATGACAAAGAAGCCTATATGTGGGGCTCTGTTCCGCTGAACTAATCTAGGCATTCTAATGCCTTAATTTCTATGAAAAAGCCCGCATTTGCGGGCTTTGTTTATCCACGTTGTTGTTTATTTGGATCCTCATTGTTCCTTACGTAACGTGTCCTCGGGCGTTGAGGTCGCTGGGGTTCTTGCTTCTGAGGTTTCTGGCTCATTTATTTTCCTTTGTTTTACCAGGTTCATGGTTTTCTTTGACATACCTTGTTGGTGGCCTTTCCGGTTTTACTGGTGCTACCTTTGGCTTATTATCACTCATGAGCTCGACTCCTTTTAACTTCTCATTCAGTGCATCATACTCATTCTTTAGCTCACTTAAACTATTCTCAAGAACTGCAATAGAGTTCGATAAATCTTGGCTCTTTAATACCAAAGATAAACCATAATTGATATTTGTTAGCTGTGCATTTAACGACTTATTTTCAATCAATGTTTCTTTACGTGGTGAAGAAACATCCAAGTCTGCTGCAATATATATCAATGCTGAAATAGAAAATGGTGCTAAGGAAAATAGTATATACCTTATTGCTTTATGAATTCTTTGGCTTCTTTCTTCATTAATAGCGATATTATGAGATGCGCACTTTTTATACTCATCGTACAAATAATAGAACACCTCTTGCTCAACATCCTCCAAATGCTCTTTTGCCCCTTCTTCTCCATAAAACTCAATGCAATCAGCATTGAATTTTTCTAGATCGATTAGGTAATTCTCTGTTTGCTCTGGTGTTGGCGGCTCAGCAAAAGTGTTGCCCCAGAATGCTCTTACTAAGTGATATATGGCAAATGATAATATGGTGATAGACAAAAAAAAGAAGAGTGAAAAACAAACAATAAGTAGCAAATCTGACGTATAGTCAAGCATCCTTATCATATAAGTAGACGCACTAAGACCAACAAAAATCATAGCTAAGGTTACTTGCACCCTGTTAGCTAATTTTTCCTTTGTTTCTTGTTCATTAAAGTACATTTTTTCATATACTTTGAATAGGTCTTTTCTTACTGCTATGTCATTCATCTTTTTTGCACTGCCTAGTCACTAGGATTTAGCCCTTTCTTCAACCTTATTGATTCTACTTTCATGTAATTCAAGGGTTTTCTTTATCCACACTATATCAGTTTTCAGTGCCACACCTGTACCAAATGCTGAAAAAAAGCCTGTTGCTGCTGCGACAATGACCGTTTGGTAAACATCCATCTTAGCCCCCTAACCTTTTTCACGGCGAACCGTATCGAACAGGCCGATAAGCATGGCGGCAACCATCGGAATTGTGCCGCCTTCCAGCTGCTCTTTCATTTCTCGATATTCCTGCTCGGGACTCTCGGCTTCATCAAACGCCGCCCCCAAGCGGCGAACATGATGTAAATAGTCGGGATGCTCAGGGCTAATAAAACAAAACTGCATTACTTCCCCCTCAGCACAAACCACAGCAAGCCAACAGCGACCGCCGCCATTGCCCAAGCAGGCAAGCTACTTGAGTCAAAGGACACCGAACCGCCACGGAAATTGATTTCTTCATTGCCGCCTACCGAGCTCGGCCCCGCCCCCGCATTAATCGGCATGCTGCCGGAATTGGTTAGACCGGGAATATTCATCATGCTTTCTTCCCCATCACAATGTCATAGAGCCACAGCCCCATGATCACCGCCGCCAAGATGCACACGGTGCGCCCGACTTTTTCCCCGGTAAATAACCCGGAGATATAGCCGATGGTGCCCGTCAGTAGCGGCCAAAATAGAAACGGCATCATTTCCCCCTTAGCAGCAAGACCAAAGCCAGTGCTGCAACGCCGCCACCCATCAACATTAAGGCCGTGTTACTGACTCCCGAGGTGTAAATCGGCTGCCCAGTGGGTTGCTGGGCTGGCTCCTTGTGCTGTGGCGTGCGGTTTTCTTCCGGTGCTGCCGAGGCTACTTTTTCAGCCTCGTTATCAAACCAAGAATTTAACCAGGCTTCGCCACCATCGCTGGCGGTATCCCAAATCCCACCCAGTGTTTCTCCTACTGAATCGAGTAGACTCATCGCGCCCCCTTAGCCTTTGGATGGCAATGCGTTCACCTGTTCGACGGCTTCAACGATCACCGGCACACTGCCCACGGCGGATTTATCCAACTCGAAAGCCAGCTGGCTGCGGGCGGCGGTGTTCAACATGCCGTCAGAACCAAAGCCATAGCGGATGAAATCGAGGCTGAACCAATCAGGGTTCTGCTCTTTCTTGGCCTGCGCCAAGTCGTAGGCGTTATCTTCTTTGGTGACGTTCATTTCTTCGAAGCTGTCACGCAAAACGCGAACGCGTTCAACCGAGTCATCAAGGAAATGAATGCGCTTGAGGTTCAGGGCCGGACTACGCTCGGAGAAATCAAACGGCGTGCGGCCTGTTGCCGAGGCAAACCAAGTCAGCTCATAAATGCGCGGCATGTAGTAACGCACCGATTGTGCAGGCAGCACATGGGCACGGGCGCGGATACTTGGCGGTGTGGTTCCGGCAGGTTTTGATTTGAGGGTGATATACACGAACCAGATTTCGCCAGCTAAAGTGACAAGGTCGGTTTGGCGTACACCAATCTTGGTGCGCAGCGTGGCATCACCAAATGAAATGACATAGCGCCCGTCTTGGGCGTAGTTCTTGCGGTGGGCTTGCAGCTTGACCAGCGTGTCGCCCGTCACATTGATTTTGGCCGAACCGTTCAACGACACTTCAACACGTTCAATGTCTTTCGGGTCGGTAATGTCCGTGACCAGTTCAATGCTGTGATACGTTGGGCCGGATACCAGACGCAGCGACGCACGGTTGCCCCAACCTACACCCTCGACTGGGTCTAGCTCTTTGGGGCGTGGTGCGAATGGGGTTTGCACTAATTCCATAATGCCCCCTTAACCGATCGCGTCTTCAACGGCATCAACGTTGTTCGATGCCCAGACAACCGCGCCAGCGACAAAAAGCGCGATCACCCCGGTGATCACATAGCCCTTAGTTTTTGCACTCATGATGTTTGCTCTCTGTTGGTTAACAAAAGTTCCCCATCAGGAAAGCAAGTGATTTGGTTTTAAGGCAAGCACAAAAAAGCCCGCTAAGGCTATAGGCTAGCGGGCTTTAAAATATGTGATTAGTTTTAAATGAATGATTTGTTAAGTGGCGTGTAATTAGCTCTGAGAGTCCGCCTTAAACGCTTGAAATGATTGAAATGCTTCAATCAACGCATACCAAACTTGTTAATATCGAACTGTTGAGCAAAAGCAATACCATGCCGTACCGGGCAAATACCGTCACGATGTGCACGCTTTAATGGCTCGTGATCCATCATATCTATTAGGCTCAACCCATTTTCATCCTGAACTAAACCACTTCCCTCAACTGAGCATGCATTGGAAACAAACGCTCGATACCATTCGTCCCACGTATATGTGGATTCATCGAGGTGCTTCAAGATAGCGTCCAGCTCATGATTATCAGGACTAGAATGTGCAGCTTCCATAATTGGTGTTACAGCGTTCATTGCTAACTCAATTACAACACGGTCAGTTTCGCTCATGTTATACAAGCGACCGTTTACTTCAATTTCATCCATGATGTTTCCAAACATCATAAGACAAACATTTTGAAAATCAGAAGAACTTTCTGAATTTGAATTTCCAGATGACACTATCGCAACAGCTACTGTAAAAGAGGCTATAGAGAGTTTATGTGGTCTAGTACCAAATCTACCGCCTAGTAAATCTGGTTTTACTTCCCATGCTTGTTGAACCATTTTATTCGCTATGTCTTTAATTGATAGCGATGTCTGAAACACACCTGTATCAACATGCGTCTGGAGTAGATTCTCAACAATTACAGCAGCTTCAGCTTTCTTGAAATTATCTTTTATAGCCTTAAACATATATATTTTTACTTATAAATCAATCAAATTTATATGGAGCTAATATTGTTCGCTCTATATTTCATAGCTATGCAATTCATTGTGGGTTTAAGCTAACAGCTGTATATATTGAGTTATTCAACACATTATCTCTACAAACCACATAGGAAAGAACATAAATTTCAATATAGGAGGAGAATAATGAACCTAACCTGAATGTCACCATCGAATTTCTCCAAGCACCCACTCTTTCCCATCCTGTAATACATACTCCAGCTTCTCTAGGTCAATAATCACACTCGCCGGTATCCCCGTCTTCTGCTGCAAGTACCGCGCACTATCGTCGGCCTTTTGCATCATGACACAGGCGAACTGACAGTTATCGATGATGGTTTTCAAGACTTCCTGACCACGCTGGAACATATTGATGGAGTGAAGGCCAAACTTGCGCCCTAGCCTCAATATTTTTCCGTGGTAGCCCGTAGCTTTGCCTGCGGTGTTGGTATGTTCGGCTACTTCTTCGCAGATCACCTTTAGTGGTTTCTTGTGCTTGCCGTTCCCCATGCCCCACACCACCATGCAGAACTTATCAAAATCGTCCTCGGTGGTTTCATGCTTTGGATAGTACGCAATCTTGAAACCCTGGTTGGTTTTACGCCCGGCAATCAAGGCTGCGGCAAAGGCTTTCAACATTGAAGGTTCCTGGCGTCGAATTTTACCCAGCGCTGTATGAAGTGATCAGAAACTAAAAGGAAATTAGTATGAAACGACTGAAGTTTGCTCCACTTGCCCTTGTATTAGCAATGACGGCCACGCAAGCACATAGCGCAGCCTATGGCGTTAGCCTAGAGTGGAAAACAGATGATGCTTTAACCGTTTTCGAAGGGATGAATGCCCAACGTAGTGAGTTCTCTAAACTGGTTGAACAAGGCGTTATTCATGATCTGTTCGTTCGCCACTCTACCGTGGACGGTAAACAGTTCCCAATTATCAATTTTGTGATGGAAGCCGACTCGGCCGATCAAGTTTTGAAGCGTCTTGAGCCTCTTCCTTTCTTCAAAGATGATGTGGTCAAGATCGCGGATATTCGAGATATAGGCACAAAGTGGTTGGACAAAGAAATGGTCCATAACACTTACTCCTTAGAACTTACCTGGCTAGAGCCACAGCAAAACCTACTTGTTGATCAGATCCTTGGCAAAGATCTACAAAAGGTCGTTAACTGGAATGCACAAGGTGTGGTCACCTCCGCCTACCTCAGCATCCAAGAGTTTAACAACAACATGAAACAACCCACCTACTCTATTGCTGTTCAGGCTCGGGATGAAGGACACGTCCAAGAAATGGCCAAAGAGCTGGAAGCAATCAAGACAGAAAGCGCCTCGTATAGCATCATGTACCTTGGTTATAAGTTAAACATTTAACCGTTCAACGGCCGAACTTTACTCTAAGTTCGGCCACGCAAACCTTTACTTACTGACAAGCTAGATCTTTACCCTTCACAACATTGTTTTGAGCTATGCGTTCCCCTAAAATCCCCAGCTCAAAGTGGTGAATATGAGGAAAATTATGCGTGACATGACAACACCGGTTTTACTTGGGGATTTTAAAATAGACCCTGTAACTCAAGTGCTGATCCGCACCACTGACAATCAAAGTGTAAAACTTTCCCGATCTGAGTCTTTAATCATTTGCATGCTGGCAGAACAACCCAATGTTGCTGTTAGCCGTGATGCCTTACTAGAAGATTGCTGGACTGGCAAAGTTGTTACCAATAGCTCTTTAACCGTTGCCATCAAACATATTCGCTCGGCTTTTTCAGAACTCGGCGTAGACGATGTTATTGTTACAGAGCCAAAGAAAGGCTACCTCATTCGACTTTCATCTGTTGAAGAGTTGAATTTAGAAAACAGCACTGACATCGATACTGTTGGTACACCACCAGCAATAGAAAAAAACCTAACCGCATTCCACAGCGGCAATGCTGAAGCACCTTCGCGCTCAAGAAATATGGCAGCAAAAGCCGCGCTCTTCTCCCACCTAACAAAACTATCTAGGCGTTACCTCGTAACTGCTTTTACATTTGCCCTTACGGTTATCACGCTTTCACAGATGGCTCTTTTTGTAGAAAGCACAACTATAGATAAACACCGCGTTCTTTATGATGGTCAAACAATGCCACCAGCGGTTGTTCGTGCAATTCAAGCGAGTCCTGAGCCAACATCTAAAATGATTGCCTATCCCCTAGGTGGAATGTGTGATGACTACCAACTGATTACCATTGATAAGAAAGCAGGGTTTATCGATATCACTTCTCAAATTGAACAAGGTGGTTGCCGTGGGTAATTTCATGTCTAAAGTCGCATTGGGCGTATTTCTTGGACTGATAGTGACCATCAGTGTCGGTGTGTATTCGGCTTTAACAACCAAAGGTCGATATGTATTTGAGTCCACTTATCCAGGCGTAGGCCATGAGCGCCTTTCCACTGTATTCACCCACGGTCGAATCAAAATGCAATTCTTGGGTTATAACGCATCTGATAAGATCACCATTTCCAAGCAGTTCTACGGGCTATTCCTGCGTTATGGTTCCCATTATTTGGTCATTGCCAAAGAGCAAGATACGGCCGATAACAGGCAATCTCTTACCGCACGTAGCTTTTACATTATCGAATCTGCAGATAAAGCCGCTTTCATTTCCGATCAGCGTGGCATGTATATCACTAAAGATAATCGCCCTCTCTACCTAAATAGCGTGTTACTAGGAAAGCCACTCGCGAGCTGATTGAGCGCTCATTTAGCATGTCTAATAATTACACCAGGCTGTACCCATAAAGTACGGCCTTTTTTCTACTTATTACTGATATCCTATAAAACCTTATTTTTTATACTGATATGATTGAGTGTATTTTAAGCAATTAAGAAATTATAGTGCGTTAGAATAAGAAGGATAAAGATAGGGATCACATATTGATTTATACTTAACCAAGTTGATCGTTAATTTTCCCTATCATACTATATAAGAAAGCACATTTTAGTTAGTTAGATACACAAGTGCTTTTGTTGTACTTAGCAAGATCACGATGAGTTTAAGGAAAAACCGGTATGAATAAGTTTCTCATCATTGAAGATAATAAGATGATGGCTAAGATCCTAGCCGAGCTGCTAAGAAAAAGCGTTCCAGTCCAGAAATTGCATTATGCTCCTACCGCACAGCAAGCTTATAACACGTTACTGAAGAATACCGTCGATTGTATCTTCCTAGATTTGAATCTGTGCAAGCCTTTAGACGGGATCGAGGTATTGCAATACATCAGGACTCAATACCCTTCTATGCCGGTGGTGATTGTAACCGGTGATAGTGAAATTGATACTGTTAAACGAGTTATCTCTCACAACCCCAATGACTATCTGGTTAAACCGCTTTCTATGCAGAAAATTCAGCGTTGTCTTGAAAAGCTGGGAATATTCCAGCCAAGTGATTCTTAAGCTAGTGAATTTGTCATTGCTTGAACGATAGCTTTGAGCCATCAAACATCAGCTTATTCATCAGATCTCTCACTGCATGCTGACCTGATTCGTCAAAATCAATACCAAGCTGCTTGTTCACCCCTAACTGCTGATGATTACAGACTTTTCCTGTTAAGGGATAAATAACGTCCGTTCGCGGATGTACCACTTCAACCGTCACAGCATTATTGATCTCGATAGTCGGCCCATTCGCTTCAATAAAGAAACTACAACCGGAAGTCGACAAATCTTTCAGAACAACTTTTAGTGTACGAGAAGGCAGTACAATTTTACCTTCTAGATTCACAGAATACCGTGGCTCTTTTCTAAGCTGAACGACATCAATCTGCGGCGGTATATCAACAACCAGTAGTGGAACTGGCTCAGTAATAATATGACTGATTTGAGTTCGGACATTCACCAAAGCCCCTTCGCCTTTTTCAGAAACCGCTTTAATGGTCATCCGGTAGCCAAGCTGGAAAAACTGCTCTCTCTCTACCTTGTTCACCTTGGGCTGTTCAATAAACAGCTTATCTCTACCATTGGTACCAATAAACACTGAACTCACTTGATACAGCCGCCCGATCGGTGTTTTTACGCTGAGTGTAACTTCACTGCCGTGAGTAATTTCCATCAATCCAGGTAACGAAGGTTTTGACTGCTCTCGTGTACGGCTCTCCATCGCTCGCCGTTTGATCTGGCTTAGTTGTTGACTCACTCTTATTCCTTACAGCCATTCACTCTCTTTATAAGTGAATTCTAATCTTTGTCGAACAATGACTACAATAGTTAGTAGAAGCAAATTATCGTTAATTAGCATCAAATTGATGTCTACATGCCAATTTAAAGAAAAAGGCATTGGTAATCTGATTGCAAAATTCATTTTCATCAAATATATCACCCGCAGTGAAAGCCATCAAAATTATTGACAGGAATATTAGTTGATACATAATGCTATCTTTTATGGCGTTTTTCTACACATGGCAATTACAATAAGAGATATCGACCAGCACTATTACATGATCGAAGAGTTGAAGTCGATTACTGAGAGCAACGTCACAACAAAGGCCTTAATAAAAGGCGGCTATATGGCCGTTGATCTTGGCAAGCAATTAGAGCAAGAAAAGGAAAAAAGAATTAAGGCCGAGCAAGCATTGAGTGAGCTGCAAGAAAAAATCCAACATTACCTGTCTAGTCACCAAGCCTTGGTGGATATTGCCGCGTCAAAAAAGTAGTCATTGAAATAACCTATTAGCCCCCATCAGCCATCCACTGCTCTGGAACCCTAACAGCCGTTAGCTTAGCTTTAACGGCTGTTTTATTATTGGCAATCACTACACATTCCAGAACTGTATTACGCTCATCAACATCAACCACACGCGCTTTTAATACAATCTCTGCATTCATCGACACAGGACGAAGATACTCCAGTGAAAAACGCGCTGTCGCATACCATATCGCTTCCCCTTCTGCTATCTCCCTCCCTGCACGCCGATAGGCATCAGCCATTGCTGTACAAATACAATGGCAATCAATCACGGTGGCAATAATGCCCCCATTGAGGAAATGGGTAGGCGCAGCACAGTGATGTGCTTGAGGGGAAAAGTGACACACTGCCATGTCATCCTCAGCCCAAAAACTCTGAATATGCAGGCCATGCGGATTTTCCCCGCCACAACCAAAACAATGATTGCCCTTTATTTGAGCCTGAAACGACAAACCAGCTGTATTGTTCCCCATAGCATTTCCGCCTATTTACTTATATCTCTTATAGATACAAGTATATACGGCCTAAAGGAAAGCCATGGATAAGCCTTCTTTCTATTTAACCACCAGCTCTGTAAACCCGGTAGTGTCGTCTTGCTCACGGGAGAATGACAAATTGGTATATTCGGCCAAGCAAACCTCTGCGGTAAAGGAAACGATTGAGCCATCTTGGAGATGTCCGCCATAAACACGGCCTGTTTTATCCGCGACAGAAATGTGCAAATGCACATGATCTGGAGTCAAAGTCCCACTGAGTGTCAAAATTTCTAGCGGTCCTGCAAGTTCCAGGCTTTCAGACTCATTGGCAAGCCGTATAGACGCATGAGAGAGGCAACCGACACAACTTAACAGTGACCCTGCTTTAATGTCTTTTTGCTTCACATAGGCCAAAATAGTCTGCTTCAAATCGGTGCCAAGTGTTAATCGAAATGCATGAGGTGTAAGCATTTGGGTTACCTTTATCTATCTGTACAAAAAAGCTCCCCGTTTTGGAGAGCTTTCATAAAGTCAATGATGGCTATTTGCGGTGTTAAGCACGTCTTCCGCGCTTCTTAGAGCCACCACTATAAGGGAATACATTGTGGATGCGCTGTTTAACTTTGGAAGGCACTGACTTTGAGAACACCAGCTTAGTGGTAAAACGGTTCTTGTAGACTTTGATCCTGCCAGAGAATGGCTGCTTATGCGCAATATCTTTACAGCCCGCCAAAAAGCCATTGGGTATCTGACCTTTCTGCTGGGTGAGCTTTCCATCTTCGAAAGTCAGCACCATGATCGGACGATCCTTAAACACAAAGACAAATACAATAACGGCAAGGGCAATCACATATAGCACGAATTCCATGCATAGCTCCTTTATAAGTTCCTTTTCTCACCCAGCTCTACAAAAATGCGTTTTAAAAGTGTTTAGTAGAACTAACTGTATTCAAAAGCGACACTAACAATGAATTAGCTGGACACCTAAGTCCTATTTTACAACATGTTAGCGACTCCCGCCTGAGCTAAGTTAACAACTCTGGGAATGAGACCAATACCGACTAAGTTTTATTCAAAGTCCAAAAGCTCATGGAGATCGTGCTTCAAGTCCAACACCGCCTTACTCGCGACCTCGGTCTTGTTCGATTCACTCAACAAGTACTCAATAGTGTCAGACAAGGTGGAATCCAACTCTTTGGACTTTTCTGCCAACTTCTCCCACACACGGTAGTCGAGATCGATGGATTTCTTACGGGTATGGACTTGCTCGGCATTGAAGTGACGCTTACGCTTGGCACGAATGGCCTGTTTGAGTTTTTTATCAAGATCCGGTGACATATGTTTATCAATCCACTTGAGTACCTTCGTTGGCTCATGCTCGATTGATAACAGATCATCTACAGCTGCTTTTGCTTCACTGGTATCGATGTAACCGGTGATCGCTTCACCTTCTTTCCATTTCTTTACTAGATAATTCCATTTCCATCCGGCTTCAAGGTTTTCAAGCTGCTGATATTTCATAGTCGTCAGAGATTCTCGATAAGTCTAAACTTAAGTGGTGACAGTGTAACTGCTAGGCTTCTAAAGCTCAATTCCATTTTGAACTTTAAGCGTTTGTTTTTAAGTCGATCTCAACTGAACTGCAAATGAAGTCAATAACATTACACACTAAGCTATTATGCGGCCATTGATTCATTTATACTGCTGACTTTTTCACACTAACGAAATAAAGCACACGCCCATGCATGAACAAAACTGGCGCTCGATGACTCCAGACTACTCTCAGTACCAAGCCATCCTTGAACAGTATGATGATCTCCTTCCCGCAAAAACCGGAACCCTACAAGATCGTCTATCAGATGCTGTGCGCCGGTTTACTGCAGTTGAACTACAACCTCGAGTGTTGCGCATTACCGCACCGGATAACAAGGTGTACCGTGATTATGTCATTGAGCTGATTTCACAACAAGCCGAAGCCAACAATGAATCACCGGTTATTGTTGCTGGCGAAAATGTGACAGAGCAAAGTCTGTTTGGTGCTGTTTATCCTCCCGTTGAAGAAAACAACATTAACAAGCAACAAGTAAAGCACGGGCTGGTTCACCAAGCTCACAACGGCTATCTGGTGCTTTCTGTCGGCGCTATTCTCGCTAACCCGAGCTTATGGCCACGCCTTAAGAGTATTTTGATGAACGGAACGCTGGAGTGGCAAGCGGCTTCAAACAAGAGCCTGTACCCTTTGCCACCAGCCGAGAAATTGAATATCAAGTTGGTACTGATCGGCGATCGTTACCTAATGGCAGAGCTTGAAAACGCCGAGCCGGACATCTCTTCTGGCTTTACCATGTATGGTGAGTTCGAGCAGGACTTGGTGATCAACGAAGATAACCTTCCTCTATACCTTACCTACCTAAAAGCCATTATCAATAAAGCCCAACTACCAGAGCTTGCTGATACCCAAGCCCTTGAAATGGTACTAAAGACGGGTGCGCGTTACGCTGAGGATCAAACCCGGGTACCGCTTTGCCCTATCTGGCACCAGAGCCTATTATGTGAGGCGGCCCTTGAATCCCAGGGGAACAAGATCTCCGCCCAGCACCTGAAAGACTCTATTGCAGCCCGTGAGTACCGTGAGTCTTACCTGCCCGAGCGTGCGATTGAAGATATCCACCATGGCCAGGTGGTAATTAACTGCCAAGGCGAAGAAGTCGGCCAGGTCAATGGTCTGACTGTGGTTGAAGTACCGGGTCACCCTCGTGCCTATGGAGAGCCAGCGCGTATTTCGTGTGTAGTCCACTTCGGTGATGGTGATATCTCGGACGTTGAGCGCAAAGCAGAGCTAGGCGGCAATATCCACGCCAAAGGCATGATGATCATGCAAGCTTTCCTGAGTACCGCCTTGGATTTGGATCAGCCACTGCCATTCTCGGCCTCTATCGTGTTTGAACAATCGTATTCTGAAGTCGATGGCGACAGTGCTTCTTTGGCCGAACTATGCTCTCTGGTTTCAGCTCTTTCTATGCAGCCGATTAACCAACAAGTGGCCGTTACAGGTGCCGTCGACCAATTTGGCCGTGTGCAGGCTGTGGGCGGCATTAACGAGAAAATCGAAGGCTTCTACAAGGTGTGTGCATTCCGTGGTCTGACAGGCAACCAAGGTGTCATATTACCGAAAACAAACTTAACTAACCTATGTCTCAATGACGACGTATTAGATGCGATTAAAGCCGGTAAATTCCACTTGTGGACAGCTGAAAGTGTTGATGACGCACTGCCTCTACTCACCGGCCAAGCATTCCGCAGTGATGATGAAGATGCAGAGACCTTGTTAGCGAAAATCGCTGAGCGAATTGATATCTTCCATAACGGTGAAATAGTTAAGCATGTCGGCTTGTTAACGCGACTTCGCCACTGGTTGGTCCAGAACTGATCCGAGTTGTCTGGCGTACATGTGTAAGCTAAATTGCCTCCATACTTTTTAAGGAGTTTGAAAGTCTGATGAAACGCCAGCAATCTTATAATTACGACGAACTAGTTGCATGTGGTAAAGGCGAACTTTACGGCCCTGCTTTCCCTTCCTTGCCATCTGACAACATGCTGATGATTGACCGTATTGTAGAAATCACCGATGAAGGTGGTGAACACGGTAAAGGTTTCATCCATGCTGAATTGGATATCCGCCCTGATCTATGGTTCTTCGATTGTCACTTTAAAGGTGACCCTGTAATGCCTGGCTGCCTTGGCCTTGATGCAATGTGGCAGCTAGTAGGCTTCTTCCTGGGTTGGGCCGGTGGCGAAGGTAAAGGCCGCGCTCTGGGTGTAGGTGAAGTGAAATTTACTGGCCAGATCTTGCCTGAAGCGAAGAAAGTCACGTATGAAATCCAGCTTAAGCGTGTTATCAACCGCAAGCTAATCATGGGTGTTGCCGATGGCCGTGTATTGGTCGACGGTAAAGAGATTTACGTTGCTAAAGATTTGAAAGTAGGTCTATTCAAAGATACATCATCTTTCTAATCACACTCATTTCTGAGTAACTAAGGTCGCCCCTGGCGGCCTTTTTCGGATCTGGCTAGTGGCTAGTGGCTAGTGGCTAGTGGCTAGTGGCTAGTGGCTAGTGGCATTATGCTCTGCTGATGCAAACACGCAATCTTATGCCATCAATATCTCAATGAGTTGCAAACCTAGCACGTGTTGGCCTCTCGCCCATAGCCTGTAGCCCAAGGCCTCTGAAATAGAAAGAGCCCCTGTTCCTAAGAGGGGCTCAATAAGGGAGATATGAAGGGAGGTTTATTATTTAAACAGGCCAGATTGCAGATCTTCTCTTGCTTCTCGCCAGCCACCTAGCCAGTTCGTACGGGCCTCTGTCGATTGGTACGGACAGTCTTCACTGGAACGACCATTTATGCCAGCCTTATAGCCTTGAGATTGTGCGCGTTCCAGACGATCCCGCTTTTGTCTCTTCATAAGTTCGATCCTCATCCTTATCGTTTACATTCATTACTATTGCATAATGATGGAGCTATTGTGTCTCCACTATTAAGAATTAGCTAAACAGAAGCGGAGATCAACTCCCAAAATAAAACAGGCTCACAAATTGTGAGCCTGAGTGTAATTTGACCAATTTTGACAAAAAATTACTTTCTTCGACGGAACCCTAGGAAGCCAAGGAAAGCCATTGCCAACCAACCTAGTGATGCCCCCTGACGTTCTACGCTGCTTTCAGCGGTAGGACGAGACTGAATAGATGCATCATCACCAGCAACGGGGATCAGCTTAACAGCAACAATGCGCTCCACACCAGGCTCACCACCCTGACAGAACGATTCTTTCGTCAGATCATCGTAGCCACCGTCACACTTGTAAGCCGTAGCAGAAATAACACCGGCATCGTTAATGTCTGAAGCATCAAAGATACGGTACATATTAGCTTTTCCATCAACATTGCCGTCATTGGTCAAGTCATCGAGGAAATAGACATCGCCCTGCTTCAGCGCTGCTGACTCTGGGATCTCACCCATTGCATAGGTGAAGGCACGCTGGCGACGGAATCGACCATTTACCTGGTTCACAGACTCAGCATCTAGGCGACCTACAACCTGGTTGTTGTTATTAATCGCCGCTGGATAGCCGTTGGAACCCGTGAAGAACAATGACGAAATAGAGGTATCCAAAAATTGCGCATCCGAACCAGTATTATTGTCATAGACAAACATACGCTCGGCATAAGAACGGTTTTCAGCACGGATGTTCTTAGCAACACCAATTACCTTGTTATTGGCGTTAATATCTGTCGCAAGTGTATACGTCAGTACTCGGTCACCGCTTCTTTCAAGTTCTAGACCTGGGATCAGTTTACGTTCAAACGGCGTGTCACCGTTGATATCCCCCGTTAGCTCCCATACTGATGCACGCATTGCATAGTAATCGTTGTCATAACGGTCTGTGGTATAGCCAACAACAACGGGTTGGTTGTTAACTAACTCAATCGCGCGGGCACTAGCTTGGAAAGAACGATCTTTTTCATCAGGATCTAGCGTATTTAAATCATTTTCAGCAAGCAACTTGGCTGCGACATTACCTGATGAACCACCGTCCAGTGACCAAAACACACCGTCATTGGCAAACACAGAGAGCTGACACTCTTTCGTACCGTAGAAGTTGCTCAGACCAGTTGCATCACCCGACCCAAAAGTTGATGGGCAATTTCGGAAAGCCGAGTCAGAGAACACCGGATCATCCCTGTTGTAGTCCTCTGGTACTTTGTTATCTGAATCATCAAAGTTGCTTTGAGCATAAGATGCACTGCCGACAACTAATAATTGACCATCATACTCAACAGCATCCCAAGCCAAAGACTGGCCCGCTGTTTCGGTAAGCCCATCACCCGCTACCGGATCAAGACCCAACTTATTCGTGTCTAGATTTACGAAGCCACGTTTATTGAACTGACGAGCATTTCGCTCTCCATCAGTAAAGTAAGCACCACTGGAAATACCTAGCGTGTACTCCCCAAGACCGGAAGCGCCTTGGGCGTTGATCACACCGTTAGTGGTTTTGTGATCTACAATGTTACCCAACGCCGTACGAACGGTTTGATCATAACCATCTGCTGAATCGGCAAAGGTATCGACTTCTAGAAAAGATGATGCCCCACTGATTGCCGTCGCATTGGAGAAGAAGTCCTTGGTCCACGCTTCATGCTCACGCACCAAGCCACCAAAGCCGCTTCTATCGTTAATGTCAGAAGAGTTATAACCTTTACCGTAATATTGTGTGCGAGCCCAATCCTCACAGGTGTTAGGACCTAGATTACTATTACAGTAGCTTTCAAAACGTCTTACATCATTGATGCGCTGGACATTATCAAGGATAAACGCCACTTCATCACGATAGTTAACACCATCTGAACCAAAGCGGCTTTCGCCAAATACGGTGAACTCTTCATCACCACAACTATTTGCAAAGCAATTCTCACCCGCACCAGAAGCTGTAATACCCTGACCGTAGAACTCTATACGCTTACTAATTTCTGATTGATCTACCTCAGGGTAGTATTGCTGTGATGCAATACCTGTTGAGCTGCTATCGATTTCAACTACACGGTAAACCGCGGCATTAGCACCTGATGCACCGGCAACCAATACGGCCAGTGCAGACAGTTTTAAAGTCTTATGTTGCATTAAGCTTCCTTCTGCATTGCTTCAAGCTCTTCCCAGCGTTCAAATGCTTGCTCAAACTCGGCTTCTGCTTCCGCCAAACGATTCAGCGTGCCTTGAGTGTCATTTTTCACGTCCTGGAAGAAAGCAGGATCGTTAATCAGTTCCTGCAGTTGCGCAATTTCGTTTTCCAGTTCTTCAATTCGTAGCGGCAGGTCTTCCAATTCCTTTTGCAACTTATAAGAGAGCTTCTTACCAGTTTTAGGACGGGCAGCCTGACGCTGCTTGTTCTCTTCTTTCTTTTTCGCCGCTTCAATTTGAGCAGCCTGCTCTTTCGCAATTTGGCTTAGCGAATTAGCGCGTTGTTCCTGAGCATCATGGTAGCCGCCAACATATTCGTCAATGACACCGTTTCCTTCGAAAATCCAGCTTGTTGTGACTGTATTATCAACAAACTGACGGTCGTGGCTTACCAACAACAAAGTACCCTGATAGTTGGCAAGAATTTCTTCCAAAAGTTCCAATGTTTCGATATCTAAATCGTTAGTTGGTTCATCAAGCACCAATAAATTATTAGGCTTTAGGAAAAGTTTCGCCAACAACAGACGGTTTTTCTCACCGCCCGATAGCGCTTTCACCGGTGTACGGGCGCGACGTGGGTGGAAAAGGAAGTCCTGCAGATAACCCAGAGCATGGCGCGTACGGCCATTGACCGTCACTTCCTGCTTGCCATCGGCAAGGTTGTCCATCACGGTCTTTTCAGGATCCAGCACTTCACGGTACTGATCAAAATAGGCAACTTCTATCTTGGTGCCACAATGGAAGTGACCCTGTGACTTCAAGTCCCCCAGCATGATCTTAAGCAAGGTACTCTTACCGCAGCCGTTAGGGCCGATAAGCGCAATACGGTCACCGCGCATGACATTGAAACTGAAATCTTTGATGATTGGCTTATCGCCGTAACTGTAGCTGATGTTCTCAGCTTCAAAAACGATTTTGCCCGAACGCTGAGCTTCCTGAAGCTGCATGTCGGCTTTGCCCAACACTTCACGGCGCTCACTGCGTTCACGACGCAATTGCTTCAGCGCCCTTACACGGCCTTCGTTACGGGTACGACGTGCTTTAATGCCCTGTCGGATCCAAACTTCTTCCTGAGCAAGCTTTTTATCGAATTCAGCATTCTGCTCGGCTTCTACACGCAGCAGTTCTTCTTTCTCTTCAAGATATTTATCGTAATCCCCAGGGAATGAAACCAGCTGGCCGCGATCAAGATCGACAATACGGGTTGCCATCGAGCGAATAAATGCACGGTCGTGCGAGATAAATACGATGGCACCGCGGTACTCTTTCAGGAAACCTTCAAGCCACTCGATGGTTGACACGTCAAGGTGGTTGGTTGGCTCATCGAGAAGCAAGATATCAGGGTCACAAACCAGAGCACGTGCCAAAGCGGCTTTACGCTGCCAGCCACCTGACAAATCTTTCAGCAAAGTTTGCGGTTGAAGCTGCAGGTGTTCCAGTACCGAGGTGATCTTGTTGTCAAACTGCCAAGCATCGGCGTGATCGATCTTCTCTTGTGCACGATTCAATTTCGCAAAGTTTGAATCTGATGGATCAGTAGTGATCAAATCCAGCAGGCGGTGGTACTCTTTCAGTACCTGACCGATTTCAGCCAAACCTTCTGAAACGAAATCAAACACGGTTCCTTCTGCATCACGCGGGGGATCCTGCTCAAGGCGCGAGACGCGTAATTCAGATTCGCGCTGGACACTTCCGTCATCGAGCAGTACATCACCGGCAATCACTTTCATCAAAGTGGACTTACCCGCACCATTTCGCCCTACCAAACAAACGCGCTCATTGGGCTGTAGAAGAAACTCTGCTTTATCCAGCAGTGCATGATCGCCGTACGCCAACTGGGCGTTACTGATATTAATTAATGCCATTGTTGTTTAACCATTGCGCCAGCTCGTCGGCATCAAAAGGCCAACCGAGCTCAGGGCTGTTTGAATCTGAATCAGGATTGAGAATAGCAAGCACAGGAATTGTGACGCCGTAACGAGAAAAGAGCGCATCATCAAAGGCGATATCCACCACCTGAACGCGCTCTTCGACACCGGCTTGTACGAGCAGGCTATACGCCTGCTCGCAAAGATGACACCCTTCTGTGCTATACAGAGTTATTAGCACTTAACCTTCCTTGTGGGTAATGATCCAGCAGTTATGAATCTGTTTGTTGCGACTAAAGTCCATTGGCAACGTTTTATCAGAAATGTTCTTCGCTTGTAAGCCAAGTGCTTCAAGTTTCTCGAAATCCATCTTGAAATGGCGCTTATTATTCGAGAAAACAATTTCACCATTCGGGCGAAGCATGCGTTTCAAGTTCTCAAGCAACATGATGTGATCACGCTGAACATCAAAACTCTGCTTCATACGCTTGGAGTTAGAGAACGTCGGAGGATCGATAAAGATAAGATCGAACTCACCATCGGCCTCTTGCAGCCATTGCAGACAGTCAGCCTGGACAAACTGATGCTGACGACCAACCTGGCCGTTCAATTCCATGTTTTCCTGTGCCCAACGTAAATAGGTATTAGACATATCAACGGTTGTCGTTGATTTCGCACCACCACACGCCGCATGACAGGTTGCAGAGCCCGTGTAAGCAAACAAGTTGAGGAAGTCTTTCCCTGCGGCCATCTGGCCTAGCAGACGGCGGGTAACTTTGTGATCAAGGAACAAACCGGTATCCAGGTAATCATATAGGTTAACCTTAAGATCAACACCGTACTCATTGACTACCATGTGACGCTCTGCACTAGATAGCTTCTGGTACTGACTCTTACCCTTCTGGCGCTCACGCACTTTTAGGATAACTTTATTGTTCTCAACACCGGTTACCTGAATGGTGGCACGCATGATATCCATTAAACGGCGGCGGGCGGTCTCTTCAGGCACAGACTTAGGTGCCGCGTATTCCTGAATAACCAGGTAATCTTTATATTTGTCGATAGCTGCGTTGTAGTTTGGCAAATCAGCATCGTACAAACGGTAGCACTCAAGGCCTTCTTTCTTGGCCCACTTGCTCAGCTTGGTAATGTTTTTCTTCAGTCGGTTCGCAAAATCAGGGGCAACTTCAGCTTCTTCAAGGCGGCCTTCAGCTTCACCTTCAACATGCTTAACGCCACCAGCGGTGATTAGGTAGGTTTTAAGCACACAATCAAGCGCACCGTTACGCAATTTAAACTGCTTGTCTGCACGCATACGCAAGCAGCTCAGCAATTCATTTGAAGAAGAATAGATAGACGCCGTCGAGCCGGCAAAGGCAAGCTTCAAACGGTTACCCAACTCACTGTATAGTGAAATCAATTCAGGCGTAGTACCCAGACGCTCACCATATGGAGGGTTACAAAGGATCACACCTTCAGAGAAACCTTCAGGGCACGTCAGCTGAGTCGCATCTCCGTATTCAAAATCAATCAGATCTTTTACACCTGCACGACCAGCATTGTCACGGGCAATACTCAGTACACGGCGATCCATTTCACGGCCGAAGAACTTAGTCGTTACATTACCTGGACCACGGCGTGCTTTGACTTTCGCTTCCGCATGAATTTCTAGCCAGCCTTCACGGTCAAAGTCTTTGATCGCTTCAAAACCCCAGCGCTTGCGCTTAATACCCGGTGCAATATCAGCAGCGATCAAAGCGGCCTCAATCAGCAAAGTACCAGAACCACACATTGGATCCAGGAGTGGTTTTTCAGGCGTCCAGCCAGATTTCATAACCAATGCTGCAGCATGAGTCTCACGAAGTGGTGCTTTACCCGACTCGCTACGGTAACCACGCTGGTGCAGGCCACTACCCGCCATATCAAGGCCCAGAACACCTTTCTCACCGGATAGGCGCATATGGATGCGAAGCTCTGGACGCTCACGGTCAATACTAGGGCGACGCAAATCCGCCTTGGTAAAGCGATCGACAATGGCGTCTTTCACTTTCATAGCGCCGTACTGGCTGTTGCGGATTTCACGGTTAGTACCATTGAAGTCAACAATGATACGAGTATCACTGCCAAAGTAGTTCGGCCAATTAATCGCAGCCGCACCTAAATACAGGTCCATGTCATCACGAACGTTAAATTCGCTCAGTACCAAAATGATTCGTGATGCGATACGCGTCCAAAGACAGCAGCGGTAAGCTGTGGCTTGCTCTGCTTTAAAACGCACGCCAGCATGGACAACCTGAACGCTCTCAGCGCCAAGTTGCTTAAGTTCTTCTGCAAGGAGGTTCTCAAGACCTCGTGAAGTGATAGCTAAATATTGATTCATGGAGTTCTTTTCACACTTATGTTGCGGTGAATTATAACTGAAAACCCCGTAAATACCTTGTCATAAAAGGCGCTAACTTGGCTATTTAGCTAAAAAAACAGCAATCAAATGCCACTAATGCCACATTCCTGTCTTAATCCACGCCTGAAAAATATTGTTTGACTCCAAACCCCTTAAATCAGCGTTTCCATAGATAAACAATAGCTCCCCTTATGATTGTCCACTCGTGTAAACAACTGATCACTTCTAGCCTAACTGAGTCCGCCTTCAAATTGTTTCCAACAAGAAACACCCGACGCTACGCACTTAAAATCAATAACTTAAACAAATACAAACGTACCATTTCGACTTGTAACAGTAGGTGCTTGCTTACATTGCATCCATTTATTTTCCTAGAGTACTTCATCCAATTTCATTTCAAACCTCTATAATGTCCCACCAGGAACTAATCTCCATTAGGACTTAATCACCCTTACAGACTCCGTGGTGAACTCGTGTAATTTAATTACAAAAAAGCGGAAAACGAGGAAATACAGTATGTTTTACTGTGTTTTCAGGTGCAAAATTATGGTGTTTTTTTATGCCATGGACGCAAAATGAGGCAGAAAAAAAGTGATAAAAAGATAAAATAATTAGAGCTACATCACTCATAATGATGCTTTATTAAACAGAGAAATTAAGAAATACATCATTTTGCCTCATGATCAGCATCACACTCCCTATTGAACTTGCTCCCAATAATTAAATTTTTCTATGAACCAACAGGTAAAGCACACCCGTTTTTTGTTCACTCCAACAGTCATTCAAATTCAATGGCCTTTTGTTGGTGTTATTCCTGCTTTTGAATTTAAGAGTTTGAGGCCAGAGTGTGAGACTAGGATTTGGGGAATGGGGTTTGGTGATTTGGATTTGAGAAAGAGATTTGGGCTTAAATTGGATTAGGAAGATTGCAATACCATTAGGAACAGGCCAAATAGGCAAAGCAAAAGTTATTGGCAAGGTGGTTCTATCCCCTATTCAGAGGGGCTCCACGGTGATTTTGTAGGCGTTAAGTGAAACGGAAAAGTAAAAAGAATAGGTTGCTTGAAACGTAAGGACATACGCTCGGCACATTGAAACAAACATCTGCCGTGCTGGTAACAGCAAATACGGGTTAAATTTTAATTCTAATATTCGGAAAGATTCGTTAACAAGAGGAGAATATCAGTGGCCTAGCCAACCAAAGCCAGCGTAATAGGCGTTTCTACAGCCCCTTCATAAGCGGTCATGCGATCGTTCATCACCTTAATGGTTTCGCAGAATGACATCTCTTTAGCGGCATTGAGTGGCAAAGAGGTGGTATCTGCCATCATACAAAGGCTAGCAGACCCACTATTTTCAATAATCAGGAACTGGCCTTCACCAAGGTCGGTATTTAAAGTGACAATGTCACCGAGCTGAGGTGAATGCCCATCAGATTGCTGATTAAAAAACCAACTTTTTGGCATAAGAGGCTTGTGAAAACGGCTTGCAGCGACTGCATTAAGGGCAAGTTCTGCTTTTCGTGGTGCAGAAAGCTCCAGGATGGACATCCCTTCCAGGAAAGATTGGTAAGCTGAAGCATCGTCAACCGTAAACGTTGAACGAGCGAAAGCACAAGGAATTAAGTTTTTTGTAGGAATCGCAACGCGGAAAACCATGTCGTCCCCTAGGTCCAACATGAGAGCATCGTACTTCTGGTCGTAATACCACATCCATGAATTATTGGGTTTCAACATAAGTACCGCTCCATATCCGTCGTCCGTTACAAAGCTTATCCACTACAACAAACAAATCTTTAGGGCAAATTCTACTGCCCTATTTGCAAATAAAAAGAGGAAGGAAAGAGGGATATTTATGATGAGAAATCTGAAAATTTGACAAAATTACTATTGATAAGGTGCTCGTAACGAAATCGACATAAAAAAAGTGCCTGCAAAATTGCTCTTGCAGGCACTCAGTATCATATGTAGTTTTTAATTACTTCACTTGTCTAGATATTAGTGACGATATCTTTTACAAGTTTAGGGCCGTGGTAGATGAAACCTGAGTAAATCTGCACCAAGCTTGCACCGGCAGCCATCTTCTCACGAGCAGATACGGCTGAATCAATACCACCGACACCAATGATTGGCAATGCACCGTCTAATTCTTCCGCCAGCATGCGAATGACTTCAGTACTACGGTTCTGCAATGGACGCCCACTTAGGCCACCTGCCTCATCGCAATGCGGCATGTCTTTGACCAATGAGCGATCCAGCGTAGTGTTTGTTGCGATAACACCATCAATATTATTTTTGATCAACGACTCAGCAATCTGCTTGATTTCGTGATCTTCAAGATCCGGCGCGATCTTAAGCGTCAGCGGAACATACTTACCGTACTTTTCAGCCAGTTCTTTTTGCTTCTCTTTAAGTTGAGCAAGCAGATCATCTAGCATCTCACCGTACTGAAGTGAACGCAGACCTGGAGTATTTGGGGAAGAGATATTTACCGTGATGTAGCCCGCATGCTCATATACCTTGTCCATACAGATAAGGTAATCTTCTGCGCCCTTTTCAATCGGTGTATCTTTGTTTTTGCCGATATTAATACCGATAACGCCGTCATATTTGGCTTTCTTTACATTCTCAACCAGGTTATCAACACCTAGGTTATTGAAGCCAAAGCGGTTAATAATACCTTCAGCAGGGATCACACGGAACAAACGAGGCTTATCGTTACCTGGCTGAGGTCGTGGTGTCACGGTTCCAACCTCAACAAAGCCGAAACCCATCGCACCAAATGCTTCAATACATTCGCCGTTTTTATCTAGGCCAGCAGCCAGACCAACAGGGTTTTTGAATTTGATCCCCATCACTTCAACAGGACGATCAGGAACGTGTTGGCGATAGAAAAGATCAAGAGGAGTGCCAGTAAAGCGAGAAAAGTTCTGAATAGCTAGATCGTGCGCTTTTTCTGCATCAAGCTTGAAAATAGCGGATCGAGCGAGGCGGTAAAGCATTGTACCTCCTAATAAAAGCCCCGTATAAACGGGAGGATATTATTCACACTTTGCTGCAATAATTCAATCATTAATTTCAGTTTATATTGAAAAATACCCCTTAGCCCCTTCAATCTACGGTTAGATAGTTGAAATGGTTACTTTAATTTCCACCCGAAGAAAGCAAACGTTTATATTGTGTTGTCCAAGACAGAAAAAAGCCACCATTTCAGCAATGGTGGCTTTTTGAACCATGTTTAGTAACATATTTAGCTTTTACGACATAAATATATCTATAAAGCTTATTTATATCATCATGCTACTGTTTGGCAGTTTAAATTCAATAGCATAAGCTCACGAAGAGCAACAGAGAACTTGGCAAATTCATGGGTTGTACCCACTTTAAACTCTGCCAAGACTGTATTCCATCTATGAATTGCCGATTTATGCTCATCCATCCAGTTTTCAATCAAGCTTTCAGCGTCAGGTGCCTCTAGCCCACTGCTGATGACAGCTAAAGTCAATTGACGCTGCTGCCAATCGAGATCTTCACGGAACGAAGCGCGTGCCAATGCCTGCCAATGGTTCTCTACCGGCTGGTTGTGTACCTGCTTGAGGAACCAGTGCAATGATAGGTCGGCACCGACAACAAAGTAGACACGAGAGATAAAGTCGAGATCCTTGTCGGAATCCGTCGCGATCTGAGCAATGTCCATCGCCGAGTACAAGCTGCTTAGGCGAGCAATGTTATGTGCAAGATCTTCCGGGATCCCCTGCTTAATCATCGCATCTGCCTGCTCGTTATGCTCTTGCACTTCTTCCGTGACAAGGTAACGCTCAAGGTTCTCACGTAGTTTGTTCACAATCGGCTGATAGAAGGCAATCAATTGCTCGATACCCAGCTTTCTATCACGGTTACGCAGGATCCAACGTGTTGCGCGGCGAAGCATCCGACGGCAACGGTATAGCACTTCGTACTGCACTTCTGCCGGGATCACGTTATCCAACGAACGAACTTGATCAAAATACTGCTCAAAGTTGAAAACTTCGCGGCCCACAGAATATGCCGAAGAAATCTCTGCCACTGTTGCCCCGGTCTCTTCCTGCAGGCGGGTAACGAAATTACATCCCATCTCATTGGACATCTGGTTTGCCAACGACGTCGCAATCAGCTCTTTGCGCAACGGATGGTGCTCCATATGGCTACAGTATTGCTCTTGCAGCTCTTTCGGGAAGTACGCAGGCAGCAAGCGAGCGTGGTAAGGATCGTTAGCCACTTCTTTTGTCACCAACTCTTCCTTCAGTACCATCTTACCGTATGCCACCAGTACAGACAGTTCCGGACGGGTCAGTCCCATTCCAGACTTCTCGCGCTCGGCAAGCGTATCGTCATCTGGCAAATACTCGAGTACGCGGTCCAACTTACCTCTTTTCTCTAGATGATGGATGAAGCGGACCTGCTCTTTGAGCAACTGAACCTGCTGCTGCTGTGTGACAGAAATCGACTCGCTCTGGCAATACGCATCATCAAGAACAATCTCGCCTACCTCATCTTCCATACGCTCAAGCAATTCGTTGCGTTGCTTGTATGTCAGATCGCCACTGGCCACCAGTGAGTTAAGCAGGATCTTGATGTTCACTTCGTTATCCGAGCAATCCACACCGCCGACGTTGTCGATGAAGTCGGTATTGACCAATCCGCCTTTTTTAGAGAACTCAACGCGTCCTAGCTGGGTCAAACCAAGGTTTCCCCCTTCTCCGACAACGCGTGCACGAAGCTCACTACCGTTAATACGCAATGCATCATTGGCACGGTCACCGACATCGGTATGGGTCTCTGATTCTGACTTGACATAAGTACCGATACCGCCATTCCACAATAGATCCACTTCCATTTTCAGGATCAGACGGATCACTTCGTTTGGTGTTAGGTTTTGTTTGCGGGTACCCAATAGTTTTTGGATCTGCGGCGTCAGTTTGATTGACTTGCTGCGACGGGAGAAAATACCACCGCCTTCCGAGATCAGCTTGGCATCGTAGTCTTCCCAGCTTGAACGAGGCAGGTTAAACAAGCGCTCACGTTCTTTCCAACCAGTGGCTGCATCCGGGTTAGGATCCAAGAAGATGTGCATGTGGTTAAAGGCCGCAACCAGACGGATATGCTTGGATAGCAACATACCGTTACCAAATACGTCCCCAGCCATATCCCCGATGCCGGCACAGGTAAAGTCGGTGGTCTGACAGTTAATACCCAGCTCGCGGAAATGACGCTTAACTGATTCCCAGCCACCTTTGGCTGTGATCCCCATTTTCTTATGGTCGTAGCCATTCGAACCACCGGAGGCGAACGCATCGCCCAGCCAGAAGTTGTAATCTTCTGATACCGAGTTGGCCAAATCAGAGAACGTCGCAGTCCCCTTATCGGCCGCTACGACCAAATACGGATCATCTTCATCATGGCGAACAACATTGGCTGGTGGATTTAGCTCACCATCAATGATGTTATCTGTTACATCTAGCAAAGCACGGATGAAACGCTTGTAGCAACGCTGGCCTTCTGCCCAAATTTCTTCACGGGTAGTTAGCTGAGGCTGGCGCTTGCAGACAAAACCACCTTTTGCCCCGACCGGTACAATCACCGTGTTTTTCACCTGCTGGGCTTTAACCAGGCCAAGGATCTCAGTACGGAAATCTTCTTGTCTATCCGACCAACGCAATCCACCACGGGCGACCTTACCGCCACGCAGGTGAACACCTTCGATATCCGGTGCATAGACGAAGATTTCGAAAAATGGTACCGGCGCTGGGATCTCAGGGATCTCAGACGGACGCAGCTTAAGTGACAGCCAAGGTTTGGGCTTGCCGTTGGTATCAAGCTGGTAAAAGTTCGTCCGCTGTGTCGCAAGGATCATTTCCATGTACCGGCGAATGATCCTGTCGTCGTCCAGACTCTCCACATGCTCAAGCTTTTGGTTAAGCTTGGCGATAAGCGCTTTTTCCGCGCTGTCCGAGTACTTACGGCTCGGATCGAAACGCAGTGAAAACAGTTCTACCAAGGATCTAGCAAGATCGCTGTGCCCCGATAGGGTTTCCTCAATATAGTGCTGACTAAATGGGAAGCCAACCTGGCGCATATAGCGGGCAAAGCTTCTCAGAATGGTAATTTCACGTCCCGTCAACCCCGCGCACAGCAACAGCCGGTTGAACCCGTCGCTTTCTAGCTCGCCATGCCAAATGGCCGAGAACGCCTCCTGGAAACGGTCACGTGCCTCGCTCAAGTCAATCCCCGTGCAGGCATTGTGAAGCATCGCAAAATCAAGGATCCAGTAAACCGTGCCGCTCTTTGTGATCACCTGGTATGGCGACTCTCCAATCACTCTTAAGCCCAGGTTTTCAAGCATAGGCATGACATCCGAGAGGTGGATCGGCTCATCGCGATGGAACAACTTCAGTTTCACGAAACGTGAGTCATTGGCTTCTTCCTGTGGGCGATAGAACAGCATACCGAGCTTGTTATCTTCACTGAGGTTTTCGAGTTGTTCGATATCCGCAACGGCAGAGCCCGGTAGCATCTGCTCTTTGTAAGAGCGCGGGAATGCGCTGCCATAGTTTTTCGCCAGTGATGTGCCATTGCTCTCACCGAAGTTGGCGATAAGTGATGCACTCAGGCGATCATCCCAGGAAGCGGCCGCTTCAACGAGGTTATGTTCGATAGCTTTGATATCCACATCGAAATTATTGTTTTCTACTCGCACGATATAATGCGTTCTCGCCAATGGACTTTCCGAGAAGAAAGTAGTGAATTCCACATCCTGATCTGATGCAAAGTAGTCTTTGAGCACTTCTTGCGTCTTACGTCGAAGCTCGGTGTTGTAACGCTCTTTGGTGACATACACCATGCAAGAGAAGAAGCGACCGAATGGATCACGGCGTACGAACAGGCGTAACAGATCCCTGTCTTGCATTCGTACTACGCCGCAGCCAACATCTAGCATCTCTTTTTCGCTAGCCTGAATAAGCTCATCACGCGGGTATGTTTCAAGCAGATTATTCAAGGCCTTCCATGAATGCGAACCCGCCGAGTACCGACTCTCTTCCAAGATCCGCGTGACCTTGTTACTGATCAGCGGAATGTTCATGGTCGATTGGTGGTAGGCGGTCGATGCATACAAACCGGTAAAGCGGTGCTCGCCGATCACATTGCCGTCTTTATCAAACCGTTTGATCCCAATGTAGTCGGTATAGGCCGGGCGGTGGATTTTCGACTTGGCATTACTTTTTGTTAGGATCAGCAAGTCCGGTTTGCGGGCTTCGATGCGGGCAGACTCGGGAAGCTGTGACAGGCGCAGAGTTCTGACTTTATCTTTTTTGCTTAGAAGCCCTAGCCCAGGCTCATCGTACGGGCGCAGTTCGTAGTCACCTTCAATCGGCACAAGATCATACTTGTGGTAGCCCATGAAAGTGAAGTTGTGGTGTGTCACCCAGTCCAAGAAGGCAATCGCTTCTTCACGGTGTTCTTTGTTAACAGGCAGATCCGCTTTCTTCAATTCTTTGACTATCGTCTGCATTTTGGTTTGCATCAATTGCCAATCGTTCACGACCAGATCGACATCTTGAAGCACTTGTTCTAGTTCTTGTTTTAATGCTTCAAGCTCTTGCTTGTCATTTAGGCGGTCTACTTCGATATGGAACAGGGTCTGCAAATCACCGTCTTTACCGCACGCTTCCGTGATCGTGCCTGCTGTATTTCGCTTAAAGAAATACGGACCATTGAGCATCATATGGCTGGTAATACCCAAACGGGTCAAGGTCATACGAACAGAGTCAACCAGGAATGGACGGTCAGGCGTGATGATTTCAACCACCGTATGCGGTGACTGCCAACCGTAGCGGCTAAGAGTTGGGTTATAAACACGAACAGAGATTTGGTCTGGCTTATTTTGTACAAGGTGATGCCATAAGCTCAGTACAGCACCATAAAGGTCAGATTCATTCCGTTGAAGCAGATCATCATCTGCAAGTTGTCCTAACAGTCGCTGAGCAAACACTTCTACTAATGACTGCTGAGGTATCTCAATCTTATCCTGGATTAAGGTATACACTTTCTCAAGCAGTACCGGCACTATAGGGTCAGGTGCGGTCATAGCAATGCTCCATCGTTATATATTATCAATCAAGTATAGAGTTTTTATAAAGCTTCCAACGGTTGCATACAGAGGGAACATGCCGTCAGAAGACGCTCTCCTGCGTGACTGCTATTGTAGGGTGTTTTGTTGCGGAATAGTTACGTTAATTACTCTGGCTATGCAGAAAAAAATCGAATATGTGACTGATGTAGATATTTTGGCTGGCGGGATAATCTGATACTGGTGAAATTAGCATCAGGTTAACGCTAGACCGATGGCAATTGGTATAACCATTTATTTTTAAGGTTATTTTTCTTATTTCATAAGATTATTAAATCTAATGTCAAAACTATATGAAATAGGTAATAAGCTCCTTTATTGGTGGCATGGTTTACATGCTATTCGAAATCAACTGTTACATTTTTATCATTTTCCGGTTACATGATTTGCTCTATCGCCTGAAGCTTGTTGGCTGCAGATACGGTAACGCGAAATCGCCCCCGAATACCAATTTGAGTTAGAAACGGTCTCATCCGCGAAGCGGGTAATTGCAGACGTAATCCGTTGTCGGTCATTACCAGAACGTTACTGGCGGCTCCCGAATAATGCTGGAGGAATTGCTGGTAAGTAATATGCATTGAGAAAGTATAAGATTTCATATTGGTGATCGTGACAAGTGTTTTGCTAAAGGAACTGCGCTTAAGATAGTGATATTTGGATAAATTAAGGGGCAAGATAGCTTGCCCCTTTCTCTAAATAATTTTCAGCTTAAAGCTCTAGCGCTTTCTGTACTTTCTCAAACAAGTCTTTTGCTAGGTTGTCCAGCTGAGACAGTTTTTCAAGTTCAGCACGCATTAGCTTCTGACGCTGCTCATCATACTGACGGTACTTCAAGAACGGTTCAATCAAACGAGACGCAACTTGCGGGTTGCTAGTGTTCAAGATAGTCAGAATTTCAGTCAGGAACTGGTAGCCCGAACCATCTTTAGCGTGAAAACGTACTGGGTTATTGGCACAGAAGCTCGCCACCAAACTACGGGTACGGTTCGGGTTCTTGATATCAAATGCTGCGTGTTTCATGGTTTCACGAACATTATCGAGCGCATTCTCTGCAGGGTTCTTGCCTTGCAGCATAAACCATTTATCCATCACCAAACCGTCGTGGGTCCACTTATCACTGAAGTCTGCCATTTGCTCGGCACGGCAAGCTAGCTCAGCGTTGTTCGCCACTGCCATTGCCGCCATGGTATCTGTCATATTGTCAGAAACTTCATACTGCTTAGCCGCTAGGTTATTACCTTGCTCGGTAAATGCTAGGTAGCTCAAGCAAGTATTACGTAGCGAACGTTTTGCCATTGCTTCGTGTTCGATAGTGTACGCCGCTTGCGTTAGCGAATGGTAGATTGCGCTGAATTCATCTTCCATTGCCACCGCCAGTGCTTTTTCAAGCTCTCCAACAACAGTGTTAATCGCATCAACATCTACGGTTTCATACCAACCCGCCACTTCGTTTTCACTTGGTAGTGTTAGCATTTCTGCGATGAAGGCCGGATCTAGTTTTTCATCAAGCAGCACACCACGGAATGCATCAACCACAGATTCCGGCAACTCAAACGATTCACCCTGCTGGCAACGAGCAACATTTTGTTTGATGTATTTCGCCAATAGGATTTGACCTGCATCCCAACGAGCAAATTCATTGCGGGCATGAACCATCAAGAAGGTCAGTTCTTCATCTGAATAGTCGTATTCCAAAATGACAGGCGCTGAGAATTCACGCAGCATTGAAATCACAGGCTGCTCTTCGACGCCCTCGAAGACAAATACTTGTTCAGCTTCAGTCACATCCAGCACATTGTGGACTGACTTTCCATTACACTGTAACGGAATCACATTGCCTTTTGTATCGTATAGCTCGATATCAAATGGAATATGAAGCGGATGCTTCTCTTCCTGACCCGGAGTGGGTGCCGTATGCTGCTTAATAGTGACACGGTAACTTTTTTCTTCTGCTAGGTATTCTGTCTCAACCTGCACAACCGGTGTACCTGACTGGCTATACCAACCACGGAATTTCTCAAGGCTAATGCCAGAGGCATCTTGCATCGCCTGAACAAAATCATCGCAAGTTGCCGCCGTGCCGTCATGACGCTCGAAGTACAGCTTCATACCAGCTTGGAAGTTTTCTTCGCCTAGTAAAGTGTGCATCATACGAATCACTTCACTACCCTTCTCGTATACCGTAAGGGTGTAGAAGTTATTCATCTCGATCACTTTTTCAGGGCGGATCGGGTGAGACATCGGGCCGCGGTCTTCTGAGAACTGAGGACCACGCATAATACGAACGTTGTTGATCCGGTTCACTGGGCGAGAGCCCAAATCTGAAGAGAATTCCTGATCACGGAAAACGGTCAAGCCTTCTTTCAAGCTAAGCTGGAACCAGTCACGACAAGTCACTCGGTTACCTGTCCAGTTGTGGAAGTACTCGTGGCCAATCACCGCTTCAATACCTTGGTAGTCGGTATCGGTTGCCGTCTTCGCATTCGCCAGAACGAACTTGGAGTTGAAGACATTCAAGCCTTTGTTTTCCATCGCGCCCATATTGAAGAAATCGACCGCAACGATCATGTAGATATCAAGATCGTACTCCAGACCGAAACGCTCTTCGTCCCACTTCATCGAGTTAATCAAAGATGTCATCGCATATTCAGCGCGATCAAGGTTGCCCTTATCGACAAAGATTTCCAGTGCGACATCACGACCGCTGACAGTGGTGTATTTGTCGCGCAACACATCAAAGTCACCAGCAACCAATGCAAACAGGTAGCTCGGTTTCGGGAACGGGTCTTCCCACTGCACCCAGTGGCGACCATTTTCTAGATCACCGCCATCAATGCGGTTACCGTTACTTAATAGGTATGGGTATTGCTCTTTGTCCGCAATCACTTTGGTAGTGAATCGCGCGAGAACATCTGGACGGTCTAGGTAATAGGTAATTCGGCGGAAACCTTCGGCTTCACATTGGGTGCAATATGCACCGCCAGATTTATACAAGCCTTCAAGTAAGGTATTCGCTTCAGGATTGATTTCCGTTTCAATCAGCATATCGAATGAGGCAGGCAAACCGTTGATAGTGAGCTTCCCTTCACTCTCGGCATAATTTGCCCAGCTCTCGCCATTGATTTCAATGCGAACTAAGGTAAGCGCATCACCATCAAGTACCAAAGATGTCGCACCTTCCACCTGCTGCTCAACCTTGCTGATCGCTACAACACGAGTAGCAGTATCATGTAGATCAAATTCCAGGGAGAGATCGGTAATCGTGAATTCTGGTGCTTTATAATCTGAACGATATTTTGCCGTTGGCTGGATTGTTGGTTGTTCGGCCATGTTTATTCCTTCTCTTTCCGCTTCTTATCTTGCGGTATGTGTCCATTATTCTGCGTTAGCCCGGTACAGACAAGTTTAATACCCTGTTTTGACGATATGTTTCTCAATTGCCTTATTTGTCGGTCAATTAGCACACAACCAACCTTTAATTTTGCTAGTTGGGCTTTGAAATCTAGCTTATCATCTTTACTATACTTAACTTACGAGCAGTAATGGTTACCTAAATTCCGCTTTACAGCAAGATCATCGCGCAAACAATGCGTTAACAGAACACGTCTAAAAAACACAAAATGTCCTCTGTAGGCTTGCCGTTAGTGACTTTTAAGCGTATTGTGCTGCCCCTAAATTTTTCAACGATCTGAAACATTTTGAGACAACCCAGTCTCAAAATAGGGTAAAATATCCGGATTGCAAAAAACAACCAAACTAGTTATGAATCATATTGGACACACTGGGATCATCGACTCCCTGCTTGATACCGATGCATACAAACTGCACATGCAGCAGGCCATTTTTCATCAATACCCCAATGTTGAGGCTGTTGCCGAGTTTCATTGCCGGAGTGACGAAGATCTTCGTCCGTACAGCCAAGAGATTCAAGAGCATATTGATCGACTTGCAAATCTCTCTTTCACTCAGGAAGAAATCGACTATCTGTCTACACTGACTTTCTTCAAGGCCGACTTCCTTGAGTACCTTGCGTCGTTTAAACTCGATAGCAAACAGGTCCAAATTGACACTTCCGGTGAACAACTGGCTATCACCATCACAGGTAAATGGATTGATATTATCCTTTGGGAAGTGCCATTGCTGGCCATCATCTGTGAAGTACGCTGTCAGCGGTGCTACCCAGAATCAACAGCTGAAGATGCTCTAGGTTCATTGAAACTGAAACTGGCTGATTTTTACCAGAGAGCTAAAGATGAAAATATCAACCTTGACGCTTTCTCTTTGGTTGACTTTGGTTCACGCCGCCGCTTTTCTCGTCATGTCCACCATGAAGTCGTTGATTACCTGAAAGACCACATGCCTGAGTTCAAAGGTACATCTAACTACCACCTGGCTCGTACGCGAGGTTTAACACCTGTTGGTACTCAAGCTCACGAATGGTTCCAGGCCCATCAGCAACTCGCGGGTGAACTGGCCGACTCACAGCAACTGGCACTAAACCGTTGGCTGCAGGAATACCCTAATTCATTGGGTATCGCCCTCACCGATTGCATCAACATGGATGCTTTCTTGCGTGATTTTGACCTGCGTTTATCAGAGCGCTTTGTCGGGCTGCGCCACGACAGTGGTGATCCTATTGCCTGGGGTGAGAAAGCCATTGCGCACTATCAGTCATTGGGCATTGACCCGAAAACGAAATCGCTGGTGTTCTCTGACAGCCTGACACTGGATAAAGCCCTCAGCATTTACAAGCACTTTGCCCACCGTATCAATATCAGCTTTGGTATCGGCACCCAATTGACATGTGATTTACCTGGTGTCAAAACACTAAATGTAGTGCTGAAGTTGACTGAATGCGAAGGACGCCCTGTCGCGAAAATTTCGGACGAGCCAGGGAAAAGCATCTGTCGTGATGAGAACTACCTATCACAACTTCGACAAGCGTTTAAAGTTGTTAGCTAACCCTGAATGAAAACATAAAGCGAGGTATCTCAACCTCGCTTTTTTGTCTGTCATCAGCTCTACCAATACTTTCTGACTACTCTCTTCTCATCACTGCTTCCATTCCAAACTGTTTGTTGCTTAAAGTTAGCGTATTGCTACCAAGACGGAATTGACTGTCTTGCTGACCATCTTCATAAATCAGCACAATGCGATCATCTTCAATGAAATAGATACCACGGTGTTCTTTCTTCTTACCATTTTTTCCCGAGACTTCAGCAGAAAACAAGAAGTCCGGACGTAGTGATAAAGCAATTTCAGAAACACTGTCACCGACATCTTGTCCAGAGATCTGAGAAGAACGCCATTTTCCTGGTAGATTTTCTGGTGCTAACTTAGTAAAGCGAGCACCATCGAGCAAGAATTGGTTGTAGCTTAACATGTAGCTATGCTGCTGCTCTGGCTGTCCATGTGATAGGAAAGTTACAGTCGATTCGTCAATATCGTATTTCCCATCCCACTCTTCAACGTTGCCGTCTGTTTGAAGGAGGCGGATAACAAATCTGTAATTTGATTTGAATTTGATATTCATCGCACGATAACTAGCACCTTCACTTTCAACACCTTCATCGGTATTACTGAACCAATACCAATCACCTAGCAGTAAGGGATAATCAAATTCAGTCAAATCTGTCGATTTAGCACTGACAGCGAATGTCGTAAGAAACAGGGTTACAGCGATAATTACATGTTTCAGCATAGCATTCCCCTAACACCGAATTGATCACCTACCTTTAACCCTAGTCGGCAATTGGCCGCTAGCATATAAAAGTTGAGAGTTATCAGTGCTAATCTATCCCCTGTCTCAGTGGTGAAACACGAAGAATCCCATACAGAATATCGAGTTGCCCAGTCGTATTTGCCCATAAAAAAACGGCACCCAGTACAGGTGCCGTTTTTGTAAGGTCATGCCAATTATCACAAATTAGCTTTGCGCTCTTGCTAAATCAGAGGTTATGGCAACCGCTTCTTCAAGGTAAGCATCAGGTGCTTCGTAGTCTTTTGGCACATCATCCAATGTTGCGAAAGGTTTTTCACCTGCCGCTTTCTGACGTTGATTCAATCTAGCCAAACGATCTACGTCTTCCTGATCTTGCTCAGCAATCCGCTTTTTCTCATTCAGAGAAATCATGTTGATATCTTTCTCTTCATGATATTTGGCAATATCATCTTGGATAAAGCCAAACTCCATGTCTTTGCGGATGCGTTGTTCATGCTTGGCTTTCAGCGAAGGTAGCACTGCCGAGAAGTTGTAGAGCTTCTGGTAGTCTGCAGCCTTGATGCTGTCCCAAGGCAACGCATTATCTTCAACACTTTCACCCGTTTCAGAAGGATCAACCGCCGTCGGGAAAGCGAGATCAGGCACGACGCCTAGATTCTGGGTACTGCCGCCGTTAATGCGGTAGAACTTTTGGATCGTATACTGCACATGGCCCAGCGGCTTGTCGAACAAGTCATAGATATGGTTCAGCGAGCGGTGCTGCTGTACCGTACCCTTACCAAACGACTGCTCACCGAGAATAACGGCGCGGCCGTAATCCTGCATTGCTGCCGCAAAGATTTCAGACGCTGATGCACTGTAACGGTTAACTAGAACAGTTAACGGTCCATCAAAGTAAACACGATCGTCAGAATCGCCATTCACCTTCACTCTGCCGTAACTATCACGTACCTGAACAACCGGGCCGCTATTGATAAACAAACCAGTCAGTGCTGTTGCTTCAGTCAAAGCTCCACCACCATTGTTTCGCAAATCGATAACGACGCCATCAACTTGCTGGTCGTTGAGTTTCGCTAGCTCTTTCTTGGTATCTTCAGACAAGCCCACGTAGAAGCTCGGGATTTCGATCACCCCAATTTTCTTACCGTTTGCTGTTTCTACCGAAGATTTAGCCGCACGATCTTCTAGTCGAATTTTGTCACGGACAATTGTGACATCGTAACTTTTCGCGTTATTCCCCTCTGGAAGAATCTCCAGAACAACTTTACTGCCTTTGGGCCCTTTGATGAGCTGTACAACATCATCCAGTCGCCAACCAATCACGTCGACCATATCTTTGCCGTCTTGCGCGACACCTATGATTCTGTCACCAGCTGCCAATTTTTTCGAGGCTGAGGCTGGGCCACCAGCGACCAAAGAACGAATTACGGTATAATCATCAACCACTTGCAAAACAGCACCAATGCCTTCCAAAGACAAGTTCATCTCAGATTGGAATTGTTCAGCGTTACGCGGTGACAAATAGCTGGTATGAGGATCAACTTCACGGGCAAAGGCATTCATGTAGATCTGAAATACATCTTCGCTGTGAGTTTGAGTTAGACGTTTAAGGGCGTTGTTATAACGCTTGCCTAGCGTCTCTTTGATTTCATCCCACTCTTTACCTGCGAGCTTCAAGTTCAGCGCATCGTATTTAACACGTTTACGCCAGATTTCATTGAGCTCGTTACGATCTTTAGGCCAATCCATTTCTGAACGGTCTATTTCCATTTCTTCATCGGCATCAAACGTGATTTCACGATCAAGTAAGGTAAGTGCGTATTGGTAGCGATCATAGCGACGTTTCAGCAACGTATTGAAAATATCGAAAGCCGCCGACGTGTCACCCCTTTTGAGCTGATCGTCTAGCTGATCTTCCCATTTTTCAAACTGCCGAATATCGGAAGCAGTAAGGAAGCTTTTATTGAAGTCCAGCATCTCGATATAGCGCGTAAAGACACTGGAAGAAAATTGGTCATCAAGTGAAAATTGCTTGTAATGTGAACGAGTAAAGCGTGAAGCTACTCGTTTACTGGCAGTCGCATGCTGTTTTTCAGGTTCCAGCTGCGGAATATCACTTAACTTGTATGTCGCCTCTAGGGCTTGCGCTGAGGCTGCTAGCATCATGCCAGCAGCAATCAGTGAGAAACGGAATCGACCTTTCATGCGTCGAGCATTCTCCTTTACGAACGCAGGTGCTCCGCTTTAACTACCATGGTCAAACCATTTGATAGGCGAACACGCACATCGTCCTTATTAATTTCAACGATAGTTGCCGGCATGTTTCCGTTGCCCATGTTAACACTAACGTTCTTGCCAACGACGACTTCATCAGCAGTCAGTGCACGGGTCGTTTCTGCAGGCTTTTTATTTAGCTTAGTCGTTTTTTGTTTTGTGTTCTTTGGTTTAGCAGTTTTTGGACGAATTTTTTTCGCCTTCGCTTCACCATCCTTGCTAGCAGCCGCTTTTGCTTCTGCTTGCTCTTTACGACGCGCACGTACTTTAGCCTTGCTTTCTTCAAGTGCTTGTTTCGCGTGATCTACGTGTTCTTGTTCTAACACACCACAATCGTTGCCATCAAGGTCAACGCGGTTTGCACCCGCTTTCACACCGTGAAGATAACGCCAGGAAGAAGTGTATTGACGCAGAGCGGTACGCAGTTGAGTTTTACTTACTTTAGGGTCTTCGCTTAGACGCTCAGCCAGATCTTGGAAGATACCAATCTTAAGTGGCTTCGCTTCACCTTCAACAGTAAAACATTTTGGGAAACGCTCAGCAATGTAGGCAATGACTTCTTTACTGTTCGTTAGCTTTTCAGAGTTTTCCATGGACTTTCCTGACAAATGCGAGTTTCCTCGCCGTTAGTACTTTAATCAAAAAGAAATTGTTCCGCTATTATAGTTACCTAACGCCGAAAAACCACCGAAAGCATGCAATTAGAGCCTTTTTTGTAGTTCTTCTAACAAAGAAACTAGTCCATCTTCGTCTGATTGACTAAATCTTGATAAGATTGGGCTATCAATATCCAACACACCGTATAACTCCCCCTTCACCATGAACGGGATGACAATCTCAGAGTTGCTCGCAGCATCACACGCAATATGCCCTTCGAATTGATGAACATCTTCTACACGCTGAACACAGTTCTCGGCAATCGCCGTACCGCATACACCACGCCCTACAGGTATCCTTACGCAAGCCGGTTTACCCTGGAAAGGACCAAGGATAAGTTGGTCTCCTTTTAAGATATAAAAACCAACCCAGTTAATCTCTTCTAACTCCATGGCCAGTAAAGCACTAATATTAGACATATTAGCAATGAGATCAGTCTCACCCTCAACCAGTGCGATCGCTTGTTTCGTCAGCGTTTGGTAATTCACTGATCCAATTTCCATGGCTTACTCCTTTTATAGCCGCTAAAATGGCTTACTTTATTAATAATGGGAATCATTATCATTGTGAAAAACAATTCAAACCAAATGATTAACTGGTCTTGGCTGTTAAAGCAAGCGAAAAATCACCGTCCCCGCTTGATTGCAGCCAATATTATTGCGCTTATTGCGACCCTTATCAGTGTTCCTATTCCACTGTTAATGCCTTTAATGGTCGATGAAATCTTGCTCGACAAGCCCGCTGGCGGCATCGAATTTCTAAACCATTTTTTACCTGATTCCTTACAACAGTCTACTGCTTACATTTTGCTGGTACTGCTGTTTGTTGTCTTGATGCGTGTCGCTAGCCAAGCGCTAAACATCCTTCAGAGCCGCCAGTTCACCTTGGTTGCCAAAGACATTACCTTCAACATGCGACAACACCTTATCGACAAGCTGGGTCGAATAAGCATGCGTCAGTATGAGGAACGTGGCAGCGGCGGCATTACTTCTCACCTTATTACTGATGTCGAAACCATCGATAAATTTGTCGGTGACACCCTAAGCCGCTTCTTGGTGGGTTTCCTTACCGTGATCGGTACAGCAGCCATCCTGTTATGGCTAAACTGGCAGCTTGGTTTGTTCATTTTACTGGTGAACCCTATCGTAGTTTATGCTTCCAAACTGATGGGTAACCGAGTAAAAACCCTAAAGAAAAAAGAAAACCAAGCTTTTGAGCGCTTCCAACAACGTTTAGTGGAAACACTTGACGGTATATACCAACTACGAGCCGCAAACCGTGAGCGTGATTTCCTAACCCAGCTAAAGTCTAATGCCAACGATATTCGCCATGATGCCGACAAATATGCCTGGCAGTCAGAAGCTGCCGGCCGCATTTCTTTCTTACTGTTCCTGGTCGGCTTTGAGCTATTCCGTGCCATGGCAATGATCATGGTACTGTTTACAGATCTCAGTGTCGGTCAGATGTTCGCAGTCTTTGGCTACCTATGGTTCATGCTCGGTCCTGTGCAGGAGTTACTAGGCATTCAGTTTGCTTGGTACAGCGCATCTGCGGCTATGCAGCGTCTTAATGGCCTTATCGCTATCGAAGAAGAAGTACGCCCAGTTCAGAAAGTGAATCCGTTCAACAGTGATCATAGCCTTGATATTGAAGTCAAAAATATCCATTTCGCCTATGATGAGGATAAAGAAGTCCTGCGTGGCATGTGCCTGCATATCCCTGCCGGTAAACGGGTCGCTTTGGTTGGCTCTTCAGGTGGTGGTAAGTCGACACTGATCCAGCTGCTTCTTGGGATTTACCAGAAAGATGCCGGTGATATCTTGGTCAATGGTCACCCGATAGAAGATGTGAGCTACGAAGCGCTACGTAATAAAATGGCAGTGGTCCTACAACAGCCTGTATTATTTAATGATACTATGCGCCACAACCTTACCTTAGGTGGTGAATACACAGACGAGCAACTATGGCAGGCACTGGAAATTGCTCAGATGACCGATGTCACCCAGCGCCTTACAGAGGGCTTGGATACAGAAATAGGCCGACAAGGTATCAAATTGTCCGGGGGGCAACGACAAAGACTTGCTATTGCCCGTATGGTGCTGACTAACCCTGAGTTTGTTATTCTTGACGAGGCGACATCAGCATTAGATACCGCAACAGAAGCAGCTTTGCATACGGCTCTAAATCAATTTCTTGCAAATAGAACCACGCTAATTGTTGCTCACCGTTTATCTGCGGTTAAACAAGCTGATGTAATCTACGTGCTTGAAGATGGTCAGGTCAGCCAAAGCGGTACGCACCATGAATTAGTGAACGAGGAAGGTTTGTATCAAACACTGTATGGTTCTGTACAATCATCTGAAAATCAAAATGATTCAATGACACAAGTACCTGTAGCCAGAATGAACCTAAAATAATAAAATACCGTTCATTTAAGAAAATACTTTAAAGGAATAAACGTTAATGACCACAGCGAGACTATGCCCCGGATGCGATTTACCCTTGCTTCCGCAGGTCGCTGAACAGGGACAAAGTGCATATTGCCCACGCTGCAACACCCGGCTTTACCGAGGTGGTCATTTTCGTTTTTCCAGTGAACTGGCGATTGCCCTCGCCTGCTTGATACTTTTCATTCCGGCTCACTTTTTTCCTCTGATCACTATCCGCCTGTTCGGCGTAATGATCCCGGCAACACTGACTTCCGGCACCTTCTCCCTTGCGCCTAATTTTCCAGCCGTTGCCTTACTCATCCTGTTTTGCAGTTCCATTGCTCCTTTACTGGTCTGTGGTTCTGTTTTAGGCGCACAAGTTGGCCTGCGATTCCGCCGAATCAAACTGTTTCGCCGTTCACTATGGATTATTGAGCACCTCAAGCACTGGGCCATGTTTGATGTTTTTCTGGTAAGCCTTGGAATTTCGTGCTTCAAGGTTCAGGATTATGCTGACATCTTTGTCGGTCCCGGGTTGTATTCTTTAGTGCTGCTACAACTCCTAACTGCGCTTTTGCTTACCCGTATCAGCATCAACCGCTACTGGGAAGCATGGCAGCCAGAAACCGAACACAAGAAGTACAGCCATGCAAGACACTGTCATCATTGCCACATGACGCAAGATGACCATGATAACTGCGTACGATGTGACTTCCCGCTTCACAAGCGTATGCCTCAGTCCATCCAAAAAACCTGGGCATACCTTATCGCAGCGACTGTGTTTATCTTCCCTGCGAACCTGTATCCGATTTCTATCTTTCTCAATAATGGTAAGCGTGTCGAAGATACTATCTTCTCCGGTGTCGCCTCATTGGTGAACTCCGATATGCTAGGCATTGCCATCATTATTTTTATTGCCAGTATTGTCGTGCCTGTTGCCAAGATCCTTGGCCTGGCCTTCATCCTATTGAACATTCAATTCAAACGCAGTGTCAATCATCTGCAGCGAATGAAGCTATACCGCTTTATCCAATGGATCGGTAAATGGTCAATGATGGATCTCTTCGTTATCTCGATCATGGTGACGCTCATCGACCGTGATCAATTGCTCGACTTTACCCCCGGCCCTGGCGCTATTGCCTTTGGTGTCGTGGTGGTGCTGACAATGCTTGCCGCTGAAAGCTTGGATTCTCGTCTGATATGGGACAACTATGAACAACGGACCAAATAATAAACAACCTACACCGGTCAATATAAAGCGCGATCGCGGGATTTCCCCGCTGTGGATCCTCCCCGTGCTAGCCTTGGTTCTCGCAGGGTGGCTAGTTTTCAAAGCCGTCAATGAGGCCGGTGAACGGATCAAAATCCACTTCAATGATGCTGCTGGCTTAGTGGCAGGACGGACCACAATCCGTTACCAAGGGTTGGAAGTGGGTATCGTTCGCGACGTTAATCTATCAAGCAATTTGAAGAGTATTTATGTCGAAGCAGACATCTATCCCGAAGCTGTGCGAACCCTTCGTTCAGGGACCCGCTTTTGGTTAGTTAAACCTAAAGCTTCTATCACCGGTATTTCAGGCCTTGATGCTCTTGTCTCCGGTAACTACATTGCCTTACAGCCTGGTGAAGGTAAGTTTGCCAATGAGTTTGACGCGCTCGACACTCAACCTGCTGATACACCGGTTGGTGAAGGGTTAAAAATCAGGCTGCGGGCGCCTCACCTTGGTGCCATCAACATCGGCTCACAAGTGCTATACAAAAAAATTCCTGTCGGCGAGGTCTACAACCACAACCTTAGCCCCAACAACAAACAGGTAATCATCGATGTTTTGATTAAGCCACAATATGCTGACCTAGTTACCAACAAGAGCCGTTTCTGGAATGTCAGCGGCATGAGCGCCAATATCGGCTTCAATGGCATTGACGTACAGTTCGAAGGGTTGTCCGCCATGATCAGTGGGGCCATAGCCTTTGACTCGCCGGATAAAGGCTTGCCAATAGACTCTGATCACCTCTTTCATCTATATCCAGATCTCAACACTGCTGGGCGAGGGATTGCCATCACGATAGAACTCCCTGAAGACAGTAATATCAGTGATAACGGTGCCCCTATCGTTTACCGGGGACTACAGATTGGTCAGATTTCCGATATCCGCCTTGATAGAGAGCGCAAAGCTATCATCGCCTACGCAGCTATTGAGCCAATGATGAGTGATCTGTTGACCACAGGTTCAAAGATGCTGCTAGAAGAGGCAGAGCTCTCTCTCAATGGTGTGAAAAACATTGGTAACCTACTCCGCGGTAATTTCCTAACCCTGATCCCAGGTAGTGGTGAAACCAGTCGTCAGTTTGTTGCGATTAGCCAGGATGAACTTCAGGAACAACAGCCTGGCGTCGCTTCTTTTTCCCTATATGCAGATGATAGCTACGGCATCAAGCGAGGAACTAAACTCAAACACCGTGGCTTGGAAGTTGGCCGAGTTAAGTCGGTAAGGCTTGATGGCACGAAAGTACGCTTCAATGTGATTGTACAGCCTGAATATACCAAGCTAGTTCGTTCTGGTAGCCGCTTCTACATTGATGGCGGTATTCAAGCCAATTTAAACAGCCAGGGGCTTGATGTCTCTGTCCCACCGGCCGATCAGCTGATCAGTCAAAGCATCAGCTTTACTAGCGGGGGTTCTAGTAAAGTGCTCAACCAATACCCGCTGTACAAGAGTCGCCAACTAGCCACCCTAGCCGCAGAGAAAGCCAAAGGATTCGCTGCTATCAGCTTGTATGCTGATGAACTGCCGCCTATTTCAGAAGGTAGCCCGGTGCTATACCGCAACATGGAGGTGGGTGAAGTGGCTAGCTATGAACTAACACGTGACGGTGTCACGATAAGACTAAAAGTCGACAATAAATATCGCCATTTAATTTCAGCAAACACCGTATTCTGGAACCGCTCTGGCGTAGAGGTAGAGGCTGGGCTGGATGGCGTTCATGTCAAAGCGGACCCTATCAGCACCCTGATCAAAGGCGGTATTGCTTTTGACGAACTAGAGGGAGTGACCAACCGCAGCGGTAACCGTTACAAACTTTACAATAGTTATAAAGAAGCCAAAGACTACGGCTTATTAGTAACTATGATCGCCTCCGATGCCAAAACCATTAAGGTGAACACCGACATTCGTTACCAAGGTGTCAATGTGGGTAAAGTGGTTGAAACCGAGCCTGACTTCAATACCGGTAAGGTTATCGTGAAAGCGCGCCTGTTTCCGAAATACGCCGAGCTATTGGCAAAAGTTGATAGCCAATTTTGGATTGTCAGCCCCAAAATCAGCATCACCGGTGCCAAAAATCTTGATACCCTGCTCAGCAGCTATATTGCTGTCACGCCGGGTAAAGGCCATTACTCGCAAAGCTTCACGCTAGGTAATGCCCAACTGCAAAATAAAGGGCTGAGCGTAATATTGGAAACTGAAAAACGTAATTCCATCAGTGAAGGTACCCCGCTGCTATACCGTGATATCCAAGTGGGTGAAGTGGTAAAAGTAAGCCTTGGTGAGCTAGCTGACAGAGTCATTATTGAAGCCCAGATCGAACAGGACTTCAGCCACCTTGTCCGTACTGACAGCGTATTTTGGAATGTGTCCGGCATCGATGTGACCATTGGCCTGACAGGTGCAACAGTCCAAAGCGGCACGGTTGATAGCCTTATCCGCGGTGGCATTGCTTTCGCAACGCCGGAAAGCCAACCGCTTTCTCCGATTGCCAAGAGCGACAGCCACTTCTTGCTGCACGAGACAGCCAAGCCTGAGTGGAAAACCTGGCGAACAGCCATACCGAAACACTAACCCCATATAATAGAAAAGGAGCAGCAATGCTCCTTTTTTATATGAACGACAATATCCATTTATATCTGGGTGGTAGATAGTTTCAGATAAGGGTTCTATCTCCCTTTCTTTTACCTAGCTACCCACAAATGGTAGACTTCCGCCCCACTGCTAGATAATCGAGACATTCCCTTGCATCCTAATATCCATATCCCAGACGCATTCATCGAGCAAATTCGCCAAATCATGCCAGATCACCTGAGCATGGATGAGTTCATCGCTAGTTGTAAAACACCTCTGCGTCGAAGTATCCGAGTTAACACCTTAAAGATCAGTGTGGAAGACTTTCTCGCCCGTGTTGCCGATAAAGATTGGACTCTCACACCTGTCCCTTGGTGTGATACCGGATTCTGGATTGAGCGTGAAGATGAAGAGTCAGTCTCGCTAGGCAATACAGCAGAGCACATGGCGGGCCTTTTCTACATCCAGGAAGCCAGCTCTATGATGCCTGTTGTTGCGCTACTAAAAGACAACAACAAGCTCGATTGCGTGCTTGATATGGCCTCAGCTCCAGGCTCAAAAACAACTCAAATCGCCTGCGCAATGAAAAATGAAGGAGCCCTGGTTGCCAATGAGTTGGCAGCAAGCCGCATCAAAGTTCTCCATTCGAACCTGCAACGCTGTGGCGTGTTCAATGCTGCACTTACCCACTTTGACGGCTGTGTCTTCGGTGGCTGGGCCCCTGAGTCCTTCGACTCTATTCTTCTCGATGCCCCATGCTCCGGAGAAGGTGCAATTCGTAAGGATGATGATGCAATGGCTAACTGGAGCCTGGCATCTGTGGAAGAGATTGCCGCCGTGCAGCGAGACCTGATCATCAGTGGCTTTCAGGCCTTGAAACCAGGCGGCGTAATGGTCTACTCCACCTGTACCCTGAACTTGAGCGAAAACCAAAAAGTCTGTCAGCACCTAAAAGACACATTTGGTGATGCTGTAGAGTTCGAATCATTATCTGATCTGTTCGATGGTGCAGATAAAGCACTGACAGAAGAAGGCTTCCTGCATGTTTATCCGCAGATCTTCGACAGTGAAGGTTTCTTCGTGGCACGTATTCGCAAGCTTGAAGCGGTTGAATCTCCTGCCGTTAAAAAGCGTAAGGGCAAGTTCCCATTCAGCCTAGCAAGTAGCAAAGATAGCCAAGCCATTACCCAAGCATTTAAGCATGATATTGACTTAGATATTCCTGCTGACAGTGAAATCTGGCTACGTGACAAAGAAGTTTGGTTGTTCCCAGCAAAACTTCGAACACTTCTTAGTGAGATCCGTTTCCAGCGCATTGGTATCAAGCTAGCGGAACAGCATAAAAAAGGTTACCGCTGGCAGCACGAAGCTATTATGACCTTGGCAACTGGCGAAGAAAAAACGGCCGTTGCACTTGATGCGGCACAAGCAAAAGAATGGTTTATGGGACGGGATATTCGCCCGGAAGACCTATCCGGCAAAGGTGAGGTGATTGTGACTTACCGTGACTACCCGATCGGGATCGGTAAATGGGTCGGAAACCGAATTAAGAATGGTTTGCCTCGCGAACTGGTAAGAGATACCAACTTATTTGACATCTAATTTCTAGTTTCTGAGCAAGTATTTTATCGCTGTAACTACTAGCATTAAGTTACTGCAACAGATTTGGTCAGAGCACAGGATATTTTTGTTAAGTATCAGAGATGAATAACATTCTTAGTGGTAAAACTGGCAAATCATACTGCTTGAACTAACATTGAAAGTGTAATTGATCTCCATTTACTAACCAGTTAGCGCAAGGCTCTCACGAGCCATTCCCCTAAGCCCGAAACAGGAGTCGTTTCGGGCTATTTTTTGTCTTCCTCCTCCGTATTTAACTTTCTACAGCAGCACTCAGCAACACATTAATTTTTTTGTTCATACTCAAAGAAAAACATAGCCACCAGCCCCCCACAAAAATCCAAACCACATATAATCAATAGTTTAATATAAAAGCCTCCCATTCGATTTTTTCGAATATCTTCACCGACTTTTTCCGCTATCTTCTTATGCTGCCCATTCGTATAGTTAGTTCCAAGCCAAACGGCAATGCATTTCAAGGAGCAACCTATGTCAAACGTTCTAGTACTAAAATCAAGCATTCTCGGTGACTACTCACAATCAAACGGTCTTATCGATTATCTGGTAGATTCGATGAACACCACTGCTGTAATTGAGCGTGACCTGGCAGCACAGCCATTGCCTGTTCTAGATGGCGAAATTGCCGGCGGCCTGCGTGGCGGTGAAAACCTAAATGAAAAGCAACTTTCAGCACTGGCATTGTCTGATCAACTGATTGAAGAAATCAAAGCCAGCGATACCTTGGTGATTGGTGCACCAATGTATAACTTTTCTATCCCGACTCAGCTTAAGAACTGGTTTGATTTAATTGCTCGTGCAGGTGTAACCTTCAGCTACACAGAAAATGGTCCTGTTGGCCTACTAACAGGCAAGAAAGTGATTGTGGTGACAACCCGTGGCGGTATGCACAAAGGTGGGGACACGGATATCATGGTACCTTACCTGAAAACCTTCCTAGGTTTTGTCGGCCTAACCGATGTTGACGTGGTTTACAGCGAAGCGCTAGCAATGGGCGAAGAAATGGCAGCGAAAGGCATTGCCCAAGCGAAACAAGAGCTAGAGAACTTAGCTCAGTAACCCTTAGGCTCAATAATCCTGAATTAATATTTGGCAGCGCCATCTCGCGACACTGCCCCATCTCATTGCCTTACCCATTCTCGCTACTGTATTTACTGATGGGTAAGGCTTTTTTGTAATCGATTTTCAAGCGCGCTTAAAAATCAAACTGCACATATACAGTGTTGTAGTTACTACCGCCTTTAATGCGCCCAAACTGGGATGCATTTTCAAAGATTGCAGAGCGGTGATGCAAACTATATCCAAGCCATACACCGTCCAACGGTTTATGGTTAAAAACATCCCCTAGGTTCACATCAAACGAAAAGTCGAGATAGTTGAGCAATTTACTCGGCTCATAGCCCTTGCGATCCATTTCAGCCTGCTCAATATATGTAATTCGGTTAACATAAGACAAACCCTCCGCCACACCGAAGCGCCATTCTACCGGCCAGGTAAAGGTGTAGTAGGCTTTTATCGCCATCACATACTCTTGGCTTGAGCTTTGGACGTCAGAATGCCAATGCCAAACAAAACCCGGAGTCAAGTAGATGTCCAGCGGCAAACCAAACAGCTCATCCGTTAACGGGTGGCCATAGAAGAATGAGGTCAGCTGATTATTAAATTCGTCTTTTTCTCCATTACCGCTGAAGATCTCGCCCATATTCGACGGCGTTGCCCAGCCGTGAGCGATGCGCAAGTATGGCTTGTTGCCAATGCTTGATTTTCTCGGCTTCTTGGCGTCATTATAGAAACCAAAGCCTAGATAACCCTCCCCTTGCCAGTTATCACTAACAATGGCGGCATCTCGGGTATTACTATCAAAGTAACGGGCATAAGCCCCACCGACAATATACAAATTTGATGTGACATGGTAACTAAAGGCAGACCCTAGTTTAGCATCAACGCCTGAGTCAATATCTTCAAAAGTTAAGCCATAGTAATAACTGTTGTAATCACTGTCTTTCCAAATCAAAGATGCCTTGGGAAGGAATCGCCAATCTTTGTATTGATAGTCGCCGCCAATAGAGAGCTGCGAGCTGAACCTCCCATCAGGGTCCGACAATAACTCAAAGTCAGTATAATAATTGTCGTCCCAATGGTATTTATATTGCAAACCGTAATCAGCCGTATCGCCGCCTATCTCATTCTGAAAAGAAGAAGGTATATCAATAAAGTGCATTCGAACGAGGGCGTTAACTTCCCAGTCTTTTTCACGGTATAAATTGAGGCCACCTTCAGTACCATTAATGAATAAGCGGTCTCCCTGATAGAACATCATGGGTACGAAGGTTGAAACCGAAGAATCCTCTACAACAGATTCGGTCGCATAGGGAATCGAGGCATTCCGCATTACAGCAGCAATCCCCCATTTTTGTTCACCGTCTCTTTTCTGCCGTAAATCGTCTACCGAGATAAAACCTAAAGGCTTAGTCTCTTCGACAGAAATAGGTTGCTCTTCTGTGTCAGCAGCAAGTGCAACTAAAGGCAAGCAAGCGATGATTCCAAAATGTTTATACAAGCAATAACCCTCAAAAATAGCTTTAACTGTAATAATAGCTTTAACTTACTTATATATACCTGAATTTAAGTACATTATTGTTGTGTCAGAGTAAAAAAGCATAAAAAAAGCCCGACTTTGATCGGGCTTTTGTAAAACTGTTTGAAGAATTACTGCTTAGAAGCGATTTCTGCTTTCTTCAGCTCTTTAACACTCTTGCTAACTTCACGACGCTCTTTAGAAAGCTCAGCACTGATGATGATGTGGTCATCTACACGGTCTTCGTAATCGCCTTTCATGTTCTCAACGATTTCAACGATTTGATCATGCGTCATATCAGTTTTGATGTAATCAAGTAGGTTTTCAAGCAATTCAACACGCTTACGGTTATCACGAATTTTACGGTCGTTGTCCAGGATCTCACGCTTTAGCTTGTTCTTACGACGAGTTTGACGAACTAGCTCTAGGATAGTGTTCATTGTTTGTCCTTATATGAATCTACAAAACCTAACTGTACCCGTTATAGCAGAAACTTGTATTGCCACTCAAGTCACATTTTGAGCAGTTAAACCAAAACTGGCTGCTTCCTTGACATATTTCAGTTTCAGTAAAGATATCACCCAACGGCTTTCAAGTAGCCACCTGTTTAACGCTTGTCATCACATAGGTATACACCTGGTACATCACAAATTGATGAAATCAAAAAGTAAGAATTAGTTAAACTTGTGAGACTATTTCAGCCGCTGTTCAGGTTGATGGAAATCCTGTGAAAGTCACCACAATTTTCTTATTTTTTTATTTGCAATTAGCCCAATGCTGCCTAATCTTTGAATTGACCAGTAATGTTTGGCGTTGATACAACAGTGACTTCTGAATCGCTTCATCTAGCAATACTTTTTGCAAGTCCAACTGGAGCAAATAGATTCAATTGTTACCTCGGTTAAATAGTATTGGCATATGTACAGATGTAAGTTATTCAGGAGACAACATGTCTAAAGCAACAGGTACCGTTAAGTGGTTCAATGAAGAAAAGGGTTTCGGTTTCATCACACAGGACAACGGCGGTGCTGATGTATTCGTTCATTTCCGTGCGATCACTGGCGACGGCTTCAAAACGCTAGCGGAAGGGCAAAAAGTTAGCTTTGAAACAGAGCAAGGTCCAAAGGGTTTACAAGCGGCGAACGTAGAAAAGATTTAATTTCTTAATTCTCACTTGTACAAAAGGGCTGCTTAGGCCCTTTTTTACTTTTTAAATTAACCTCTTAGTTGCACACATAACCCCCGCATACAATTTTCCGCTTTATTTTCGACCTTTCACTCTAATTTGATGTTTAATCAGCCAAAACAGCGATAAGCTCTTGTATACCCTCAGTAAAACAATGGCTTTAGCACAATACAAATCACATTTTTCAATATAAATGATTAAATTTTAAAGTATTTGCTTGCCACCCACCCTCTCGTGTGGCCTAATGTGCTTGGCCTGAAATGCAGACCTATTTATGCAACAAATTGAAATAGAAAACTTCGTTACACCGCTTCATCGAGCGACGTTGTCCTGAAGAGCTCAACATTCTTTTGTCCATAAGTAATTCATTATGATGGCTTAAGTACGCAACAAGCGTTAATTAAATTATTTTATTCAGGAGACATATTATGTCTAAAGCAACTGGTATCGTTAAGTGGTTCAACGACGAGAAAGGTTTTGGTTTCATCACTCAAGACAACGGCGGTGCTGACGTATTCGTTCACTTCCGTGCTATCGCTGGTGAAGGCTTCAAATCTCTAGCTGAAGGCCAGAAAGTATCTTTCGACATCGAGCAAGGTCAGAAAGGTCCTCAAGCTGCTAACGTTGAGCGCATCTAATTCGCGTTAACGTGAAGAATTTTTAAAGGGTGCCTCAGGGCGCCCTTTTTTGTTTCCCCCCTTGTAAACCTTTCTTACTACACTAGTATTTCTTTCCGAAACCTGCCTGATGTAACATTTTTGAAATAAAACCAGTAACTCATTTCGACCAAGCACGCTTTTACTTCCCGTAAACCATACACTGAAGCTAAGTTGTTCTGTTTTCAGGGATCCAAGCACATGGAAGAACATCAAGGTCTTCAAACACAGTCTATCCGTCGGCTTCTAATCACTGGCGCTATTGGCATCTTGTCTCTTCTGCTCGCCTTTTTTATTACTGATCATGTTATCCATGATAAATACACGCAGCTTCAGTCTTTGCAGCACAAAATTATTGAAGCCTCCAATAGTATGTTGATGATGCGTCGACATGAAAAAGATTACCTTGCCAGGGTAGATTCAAAATATTTATCAAAAATGGAAGACGCTTATTCTCAACTGAAATCGGAGTTGATCGCCATTAATCAAGATCTCGATAAACACAAGATAACGACCAGCTATGTTGGCCAACAAGCTATTGCCGATGTGGACAGTTATTTCCAGCAATTTACAGCCATGAGTCATACCGTTCTGGATATATTCGGCGACAAAGGATCGATAAGCTTAATTGATCAATTAAAAGACACAGCCCTTACTTTCGAACAAAACCTCATTGGTTCAAATGCCCCGGAAATTGATACCCTCACCCTCACTACCAAAGACTTGATGTATCAGTTCTTCACCGATTTCGACAGTCAACTGCTGCCCGAAATAGACAATAACCTGACTGAAATACAACAATCTCTAGAAGCCACAACGGACTTACGTTTTTCTACCACCAGCTTCAATGACTTTAGAAAAGCTTTTTATGTATTACAGCGTACATATAAAACATTCGGCTATTCACATAACGACGGAATGCATGGCGCAATTCGTAGTACCATTCACTCCCTTGAAGGTACGTTAAATGCTCTGTTTACCGAGACACCTAAGCAGATCGCCTTAACGATGCGCCAATATGAACATTACAAAACGATGGTCGCTCTGGCCCTGTGTATCACTATTGTTCTCGTTCTACTTTACGTCATCCGACAAACCAACCGACTGGAGCAGGACTTGATCAATGCCCGTGAGCATGAAAAACAGGCGAATAAAGCCAAAAGTGCTTTCCTGGCGAATATGTCTCATGAAATACGAACGCCACTCAATGGCATTCTTGGCATGACTGAAATCTTATCGGACTCAAAGCTCAGCGCCGTACAAAAGGATTACCTATCGACGATCAATGCCTCATCTCAAACGCTGCTTATGCTGATCAACGATATTTTAGATTTATCCAAAATTGAATCCGGCCACTTGGAAATTGCCCCGCACACCTGTGCGCTTAAGGAAGTTGTTTTTGACACGGCGGCCCTAATTGCCCCCAAAGCACAACAAAAAGGGATCGGCTTAGTTGTTGACTTGGACACATCCCTACCCGACTACATTAAAGCAGATGAACAAAAGGTACGCCAAGTATTGATGAACCTTGCTTCCAATGCCATTAAGTTCACAGACTCAGGCTCTATTACTTTTACAGCCAAGCAAATCAACCAGTCACCAACCCACACAGAGGTGTTCTTCTCAGTAAAAGATACAGGGATCGGTATAGATAATGACAAACAAGCCCATATTTTCGAGGAGTTTAAGCAAGAAACCAGTCATACATCATCACAGTATGGCGGAACCGGGCTGGGTCTAGCGATCTCTGCCAAAATAGTCGAAATGATGGGCGGAAAAATCCAGCTTGATTCGCAAAAACATGTCGGTAGCACTTTCTCATTTACGCTTTCATTCCAGCATGACGAACAAACCATTGAGCAAGTCTCCAGCCTGCCGGTGATTTATTTAGCCGTAGAGCACAGTGATTTACTTGTTAGTGAAGTACTTCGTTTGGGCTACCAACTGACACGTTGCCACACCGTCGATGACGTCCTTACAGCAAACAAGCCAAACGCCATCATTCTTATCGATAAGCCTTGTTTGCTACCTGAGGCCAATAGCGCATTGGCAAGCTTCAGCATTGTTTATGTTCGCCAGAACGATGAGGTAGTGAACGACACAGCAAGTAATATTGTTGCCCTGGTAACTGCGCCTCTCTTTGGGTTGCGTTTAAACAATATGCTGAAAACCGCCTTTGTCACTCAAAATCATGATTCTGAGATAGCCGCAAATCCGACAAGCAAGGTCAACAATACCCCTGAGCCACCAGCTAGCCCAAAACACGCCATTCTTATTGTTGAAGACAATAAAGTTAACCAGCAGGTTGTTTGTATTAATCTAAAGCGCATAGGTTTTGATTACTTGATTGCAAATAACGGACAAGAGGCGGTTTCTCTCTACCAGCAGCACCATAGCGATATAGGGCTGATACTGATGGATTGCATGATGCCGGTTATGAGCGGGTTTGAAGCCACGCAGTCAATACGCGATTGGGAGCAAGCGCAAGGCTTGAAGAAGTCGCACATTATTGCACTTACCGCCTCAATTCTCGATGATGATATCCAGCAATGTTTTGACTGCGGGATGGATGACTACCTACCTAAACCGTTCAAACGGGATGTACTGATTGAGAAGCTAAAAAAGAAAGTTGACATGAGCACACCACCGGCGCTTATCACTGACTGACTAAATCGTTAATTCAAGCAGGCAAAAGAACATCGTCAATGCTTGTCTGCATTTTACAATTTCGAGAAGTTATCCTAATTTTTAACACTATCAAATAAATATTATGGGGCTTGCATATGATTCGCTCGGTACTGCCATTCGTCATGACAACCGGTGTTATCTCCAGTGCTTATGCCATAGAACCCATTCCGGCAGAAAGTGGGTTTTCCGGTTTCGTAAATGTCGGTGTCGGCGGAATGAGTGTTGAATCAAATACCCTAGCCAAGTTTGGTTCGGTTGATTTAAGTAATAACACAATCAACTCAATCAATAACTCTCCAAGCAGTGAAGACTCTGCAATACCGGTTATCGCCGCTGAAATTGCCTACACATTCGCTGATACCCGCACACAAATCTTTATTGGTAACCAACTCGAGGACTATATCCGTTTTGATTTCTCAACGCTTGCCGGTATCAGACAGGAATTGGCAAGGCCGGAGTGTTGGGCGCAAGCTTGCTCTATACCCCGATGGCTACAGAGGTCTGGGCAGACCCTTTCCTGACCGACTCTCCAAGAAGGAAAACCGATCGTACCGCTAACGGTTATCGTCTAATCTGGGATCGGATGTACGGCACAGGTTTAGAACTCAGATACTCCTACCGTGATGTCGATATCGATGATGAACTAAGTGGTGTTTCACAAGGCTTAGAGCCTGAGGACATTGCCTTACTTAACCGCAATGGTGATCTTCACCGTTTTACTGCGCAGTACACTTTTACGTGGGACTCTCCTAGGCACCGCCTCGTTCCCATGTTCTCTGTTGTCGACCTCGATGCCGACGGTGATGCGATGGCTTATGACGGATACTCACTCGGCGCAAACTACATCTATTCAATTAACCGTTGGCGTCTAGTTACAAACGTATATATTTCTGAACTTTCCTTTGATGAAGGACATCCATTATTCGATGATAGGAAAATAGACAGCAGCCAATTTGGTGCTAGCTTCTCAGCTTTTTACGCCAGTCCATTTGGCTGGAAAAACTGTCTGGCAAACGGAACGGTTGCTTGGTTCGATCAAGACAGTGATGTCAATTTCTATGACTCAACGGTTAGTTTGTTCAGCGTGGGCTTACTCTACCGTTTCTGATTCACCTTCTTGACATGTCGGATAGCTAGGTTTGACTCGGTTTATCCGGCAGTCATCTTCCATTCTATTATCAATATTTTATTTAAACTGTTTCGTTAGCCCCTCTCATTATCAATCTTTTCTTAGCTGCTATTATTCATAGTGTTACCTAGCGCCCCTGAGACTATTTCACCAAGGAAGATATTAATGCAAAAAGTGATTCTTGTTACCGGCTCAACCGACGGCATCGGATTTGAAACTGCTAAAATGCTTGTCTCACAAGGCCACCATGTTCTCCTGCACGGCCGTAATCTTGCCAAGCTCAAAGATGTAGAAGAGCAACTCACCCAGTTACAAGGTAACGGAAGATTGGAAACCTATGTGGCAGATCTATCTAAGTTGTCAGATGTTGATGTGCTGGCAAATGAAATCACCTCAAACCACAGCCATTTGGATGCCTTGATTAACAATGCCGGGGTCTACAATGCGCCTGTAGCAACCACCGATGATGGTTTTGATCTTCGCTACGCCGTGAACACCTTTGCTCCATACTTACTGACAAAAGCATTACTGTCACTACTAGGGCAAAACGGCCGGGTGATTAACCTCTCCTCTGCCGCCCAGGCAACGGTTGATCTGGCCGCGCTCGCCGGCAACAAACCACTATCAGCTGGTGACGCCTATGCACAGAGCAAGCTGGCAATCACCATGTGGTCTCGCAGCATGGGGCTAGCGCTGAAAGATTCAGGCCCGATGATTGCCTCAGTAAACCCTAAATCTCTGCTTGGCAGCAAGATGGTAAAAAATGCATTCGGTATTGCCGGTAGCGATCTCAGTGTCGGGGCAGATATCCTGGTTCGCGGTGCACTGTCCGATGAGTTTGCCAATGCCCACGGCCTTTACTTCGACAATGATATCGGCCAGTTTGGTCAGCCGCATCCTGATGCATTGAATGATCAAAAAGTTCAAGCGGTAATGAAAGCAATGAATTCGGCCCTGGCGAAATTCCAATAATCATTTAAGCCTTGTACAACCCTACGTTTTCCATATAACTCGACCGCTGGGCGAAATTGTTTACTAGCCATTGGGAGCAAGGGGGTGATTCTGTGTTATAACGCCGACTTAAGTGGTGAATGCCGCATAAACCAACCTTCCGCAGACCACTTTCACCACCAAAACTCACCGCATACAAAAAATGCCACGCGGTATGCCCCCCTCTTGAACGCCTTGTTATGCCTCTAGCGGTCACTGATTGCTACTTTGCTTGCTAGTCCAATAAGCAAAACACCAGAGACGCCTTCAAGTGATCGCGAGTATCTCTGAGAATTCGGACGACTAAAGGCCCAACTACCCACTGACGCATATAAAATATTGCACATTGTAGCTAGAGCGCTGAATAGCAAGCCAAGCACTAACAATTGCATTGAAGCAGAACCTGTTGATGTATCAATAAACTGAGGCAGAAATGATAGAAAGAACAGTGCGACCTTAGGATTTAAGACACTAATGATTACACCTTGTACAAATACATTCTTCTTGTCTTCAGCATTTTCACCAACCACAATTTTGCTGTCTCCTCGCCACATTAAAAGTAACGACTGAACTCCCAAATAGACTAGATAAGCAGCACCAAGCAACTTCACCGCACTAAAAGCAACCGCAGAGCTAAGGATTATCGCAGATAAGCCCAGAGCAGCTGCCAATGTATGAATAAAATAGCCTACACCGAGTCCAATTGCGGCTTTAAACCCCGTAGTCAGCTTACCCCTCATGGTGTTTGAAACAATGTAGATAACGTCTGGCCCAGGTATCAAATTGATAGCTAAACAAGCAACAACGAATAGTAATAGTGAGTTCAAATCCATTTTCATTTCTCCATACTGAATGCCTTGTGGCATAACGCCTGCCATAAGGTGTGCCCACCGAACTCCGTACCAATACCGCCGAGTGTAAGGCATCACCCTGATTGCCTTGTTACCTGCGCGGATTCGAAAGATTAAGCTTGATAATGATAGCGGCAAGAAATGATGGTGATATGAATATCGTCAACTGCATAAACAAGACGATTAGATTCGTCTATACGTCGAGACCAGAAGCCAGATAAATTTTCCTTCAAGGCTTCAGGTTTACCAATCCCTTCAAAAGGTGAACGCTTTGTATCTACGATTAATTTGTTAATGCGCTTGAGCGTTTTCTTATCCTGACTTTGCCAGTATAAGTAATCATCCCAAGCGGCATCAGTCCAAGCCAACATTCTACTCATCGATGATATCTCGTTCAGTTACCTTACCCGCTTTATACTGCTCAATTGATTTGTTTAAGTGAGCAGCATTGGCCGGTGATTTTAGTAGATGAACAGTCTCCATAAGGCTGTTGTAATAATCCATTGACATCACAACCGCATCTTCAGAATCTCGACGAGTGATAACAGTGCAATCTGCATCATTAACGACGCCATCTAGCACAGATTTCAGACCATTCCGTGCCTCAGTAAAAGAAACAATACGCATAATTAACCTCAATTTAAGTTGTACAAGATATTGCACAATTTTAACCCAACATTCAGACTTGTACAAGATCATGAACAGAAGCTAATTCAACGCAGGTAACGCCGCGTTAAGGTGTGCCCACTGAAACAGCAAAGCACACTGAACTCGACACCAAAACTGCCGAGTGTAACGCATCACCTTGATGGCCTTGTTAGCACTCTTTGGGCGTAATAGGCAGACATTCATCATCATCCTGAATGTATTCCCACATTTCATTTTGATGAAAAAATGATCATTAGCATTCCGTTGAATAAATTCATCAACACTCATGCCTTCGATTGTTGGCTCTCTTTTTACCCTAACTTGTTTGCCATTCATCATGACCCACTTATACTTTCTTTGCCTCTCTGCTTTAGACTCTCGTTTGAGCTTTTTTTGTGCAGCAGTCAGTTTCTTTTTTACTTTTGGCATAACACTGCGTTTATTCTCTATATTTCATCAATTCAAGTATTTGATGCTGAATTTCAGCACTAAACTTACACAAATATTCATCCGATAAGATACCATATAATCGCATCGAAACGAGCTTAAAAAGCGCATTACTACGCTTTAAGTCATCGAACATCTCACCAATTTTATTATTTTCAATTTGAATAAATTGCCACAGCTCGAGGTATGAAGCATGCTCATTATCAACACGATTTTGATAAATACGGTCAACTTCTTTGAATATATTGTCACAAGCAATTGCTAAAAGCTCTTCCTTCGAGTTACGAAGTACCTTCCAATCCTTTTCTGGTATTGTGCTCATATTTCCTCCTTTTGAGTGCTAACGCCTGCGATAAGGTGTGCCCCACTGAACTCACCAAGCGCACCGAACTTCATACCAAAACCGCCGAGTGTAACGCATCACCTTGATTGCCTTGTTAAACACATGATTTTTCGATGAATCCCATGCCTTCTTTAATACGATCTAAGTTAGCTGTTGATGTGAGCTTTTCTACAACAGTGAAAGCAACATCCATCGCGGCTGAAGGACTTCTTGAAGTAATTATGTTTTTGTCGATAACAACGGGTTGCTGGATGATGTTTACACCCATTTCTTTCATTTGAGCCTGACGTTTTTCACTTAAATGGTAAGTTGTGCCATTACGACCATTAAGAACACCACTTTTAGCAATTGGTAATGCTCCGACACAAACAGAAGCGATTATCTTACCTTGTGAATCAAAGTCGCGGATTAATGAAAGTAACCTTTCATCGTATGCATCTTCATAAAACCCAGAACGGCTCATGCCACCAGGAATAGCCAGAGCATCGAACTCATTGATATCTATTTCACTTAACTGAAATTCAGGCTCAACCGTGAAATTCCATGCGCATTTTACTTTTGGACGTAAACCAACAGTCACAAGTTCAATTGGTTCTAAACCATAAGTTGTCGTCCAACCAAAAGCATCAGTAAATACACTTGCTTCGTATTCTTCCAAACCCTGACATAGAAAGAGAATAACCTTTTTCACTGAAACTTCCTTAAATGTGTTTAACGCCTGCCATAAGTTGCCCGCCCCAAAGCCAAACAGGCAACCGTAAACACATAAGCCAATTCATACCAAAAATGTGCCGTGTTAAGGGTCAACTTGATAGCCTTGTTATATGCTTATTTCACACAAGGGAATTTCACTTCTTTCCCTGTAGGTTTTCTTTCATGCACTACAACATAGATAGTACAAGTTTCATTGTCTCCCCAAAGCTTATCTTCTTTTGAGTCAGGGCTAATAAAATGATCATCAATAACTCTAAAAGCCGAAAAGTTAAGCGCCTTACCTATATCAGCATTAAATTTTAACTTTATAGTTTTTACACTATTAGCTTTTACGACTTCAGGTTCAATATTTGCAATTGGATACGTACTGTTAATCTGTTCAAATTGCGCATAATATACAATTGCATCTTGTTGAGAATTATTTGTTGCTGATATTACTACCTCTCGCTTAGAACCATTTGCTGAGAGCACATATATATCTAAGTCTGGAGATTGCAGCGCCAATGCTGCATTAATAGCAATAACAATCAAAGGGGCAACTAATGAAGTCACACCAATTGCAAATAAGACAGGTTGAACCCAAAACTTTCCTAACTGAAAAGAACTACAATTCTTACACTTAAATGCCGATTCATTTATCGGTTCTTTGCATGCAATACAAGTCTTACTCATTATTTTACCATTACTTTAACAGCATATAACGCCTGCAATAAGGTGTGCCCCACCGAACCAGCAAAGCGCACCGAACTCCATGCCAAAACCGCCGAGTGTAACGCATCACCTTGATTGCTTTGTTATACATTTACATCAAAAGGATCAATTCGAAGAGATATAATATCATCTAACACCATGATTGTTCGGAGTAAGCAGCGTTTAGCTTCATGTTTAAAAACCTCTGCATGTACACCTTTATTAGATAAATTTGTTAATTTATCTAGCTGCTGGGCAAGACTCTCAATTGATACTGCTACAAGTTCTATGTTTGTAGAGCTACTTCGTTCATTACTTGCAAATGCTAATAATCTATTTTTATAGTGTCCTTTGCCCATCTTCCTGCCGTTAACATCTTCAGATTGAGGTGGAAATAATTGATCAGCTATATACTCAATAATTCTTCGACAAGATGCGGATACCTGAGCGTAATCTTCATTTACTTCGGCTCTATTATAGGTCCTCAACGCAGACCATAATTTATTACCTATTTCAGGAGCAGGATCGGCAAGCCTACAGATAACTTGATCAGCTAATGACGCTAAAGAGTCACCTAAAGCACTTTTTAATTCAGCGACTCTCCGTGCATGCTCAAAATTATGATACTTATCAAAAAAGGTGAACTTTCCATTCAATGCTTCAAAATCTGCAGATGTGAAGCCTATCTTTAGTAACTCTGGTATATGTCCTTCATTTTTGGATTCATCAGATATACCATCCCAGAATAGATTAACCTTATTTCCAATAATTCGATAATAAGGGACAAGGCTACCAGCATACGCTTCCCAATGAATAGGGCTAGTTTCATCAACTTCAATTGCTCCAAGGTAGTAGCTAACATCTCTGAGCATTTTGTCAATCTCAGTTGCATCTGAAAAGCCTATACTCTCAAATGACATAACCCAAACATTATTATTTGCTAATCTACAAATAGTATCATCAGTTATTGAGTGCCATATATGTGTTCCTGGATTTAGTAATTCATTGAATACACTAATGAACCTTTCAGGATTTGAACGATGAACTGTTTTATGCTCACTAATTACTTCAACATCCATTGTCAAATGATGTAATAGAAAGTCACCTTGAAATATCTTTGAGTTAAGATCCAATGTTCTCGAACTTAAAATAGCTCTCATTAAAGCCTTTCGTATTGGGTAGCCATAATATCCACCTAAACTTTTATCATCTGCATCAAAATGGAATGAAACTTTCACTCAATATTATCCTCTTATGTATAACGCCTAACATAAGTTGCGCCCCGCTAAACTCGCCAAGCGCACCGAACTCCATACCAAAAATGCGCAGTAAAAAGCGTCAACTTGATGTTCTTGTTAGCTATTCTTTTTCAGCGATCTCATGAGCATGTCGCATAACCTTCGCGGAAGTAGAGAATAATACACGCCCAGAGATTTGATATTTTTCAGATAACTCGAAAATATTGAGAGTTTCCCCTTCCTTCCCAGTACCAGGATCTGGATATCGACCAGCCCAATACACAAAATGGGTTAACCCTCTCAATACAGCACGCTCCTGTTTGCTTAGATTCGGAACAAAATTAGCAAGGTCTTGTAAACGATGGTGTCGATGTTTCTTTTCAATAGCTGTATAACCACCAATACCATGTTCCATTATCATCATTGCCTTTAGAGCTATCTCCAAACTGTAACCAACAAGCATCAATCCAACAGCACAAAATTGACTGTCGCATATTGGCCTAACAAAATCCGGCATTGTTTCGAATTCAGGCTCTGTTTTGAATAATGTCAAAGCTGCTTGACTCAAAGCTTCAGCTTGCGCAAGCCAGAGAACTGGGTTCTTACAATGTTCAGCTTCAGGCTGTCGGTAAGGGTCAAAATCATCACCTGTAAACATTGACTCGATCAGTTGCCACTGGAAAATTCCTCTAGCACTATAACCAAAAGGGTCTCGCCCAAAACCACTACGATCTTTTTCAATCATCTTAATACTCTATTAATCGCGATAAATAGCTAACGCCGCATTAAGGTGTGAGCGACGCTTGGCTATACTTGAGCGAAGCGAAACTGCCAAGCGTTGCGAATCACTCTTAAATGCTTTGTTAAATGCCCATTTTGAAGACATACATACCGTTTTTTTCTTCGTATAGAGTTTCCATCATTAGCTTTCGCTCATCCATGCTAATCAGGTTTTTGGCAAGAAATTCATCAATACAACCGCCTAGAGGTAAACTTATTCTTCCTCCAATGTAGTGGGAATAGCCATTTTTCCGCTCAAATTCGAGTGAGTTTTCTAACTTAAGTACTTCTTCTGTATTTAGATTGAAATCTAACGCTTTAATGAAGAAATAGAACTTAACTCCGAAATTGAATATACATGGGTAAATATCTACAAAATCACGATAAAATACCATTGTTTCATTAAATGAATCATTTGCTGCCTCATTTTAAGCTTCTTTGATTAACTCGAAACGTTCCGACGGGACTAAACAAACGATATTAGTATCACCCGAAATTGGCACATCTGATATTACGGGTAACGACTTAGTCTCATTCAACAACTCAGCCTGATGAATAAAAAAGTTTCGAATTGCTTTTATTGATAAGAACTCCTTGCTTTCAAAAAAGTTCCCCATGCCTGCTTTTCTAAACTTATCATTTGCACTATACGCGGAAGCTAGCAACTCTCTTAAATCGTCACTATCAGGCGATTGACAGAAGCGATCGTAATATTTAAAAAATCGCTTAGCCTCTGCAATGCAATCATCTTTACTTACTTTGAATTTCATTCTTATCTCTTAACTCTAAGGGCATTTAACGCCCGATTAAGTAGCCCGAAACGCACAGCGATAGTTTCTGCATAGCACCGTAACCACTGAACCGACTGCACACTAAAAATGCCAAGCGTTGAGGGTCTGCTTAAATTGTTTGTTATGCACTACAGTACAATACATATAGCCAAACTGAACGAGCCAGATATAAACAGTAACATGCTAACACCAACATCAAAGTTTGACTGTGTATCATCCCCTTTGGGCTCGTCTGCAATCGATGCTGCCATTCTCGTAGCTGTATTAGCGCTATGCTTCAGATAAGGTTTTTTACCCGGTTTCGCTATAAGGAAGAGTCCACTTAAACTCCACTGTGCCAACAAAGCATAGAAAAAGTAATCACTAAGGAAATTCAGCTCTGGAACAGAAAAAAGAAGTTCACATATATGTAGAAGAGCAGCTAGAAGCCCATTGACCACGAGAACAAAGATTAAGATTCTTAACATCCTATTTCCTTTTGATGAATTCTGCCGTATTGCATAACGCCTTGTTAAGGTGTGAGGCACGCAATACCGAAGCTCCCGCATAACACCTTAATCACTAAAACCAACGCATAGCAAAAATGCCACGCGTGCCGAATCACTCTTGAACAATTTGTTAGCTTGATATTAACCGGCTCTTTGATACCTTCCATACAACCATAAACCTAGCAACACTAAACTAGGTAAATACCAAGACATCGAAGGGTCATTGTACTTATTGACCAAAAGGTGTACAAAATTAATAAACAAAGTTAATTCACATGCTACATAACTAACAAATAATGTTTTTAGCCATTCTAAAAGCTTTTCAGTATTTGATTTAAACCATACCTGTTCGTCCAATATAAAGGTCAAAGACGCAACAAACACGCAAACTATTCGAAGCGGTTCGACTTCAAAAAGGTCTATTGATACATTCAATAGAAAGTTACTTAGCAGAAGTAGTTGAAGAAGTGGCATCCCATCCTCTTTGCAAAAGGGCTTATGTTAAGTTCACCGGTTGTGGTTTTCTTGGTTGGAAATTTCGATAGCAAGCTAACGCCTTGCTAAGATGCGGCTAACTGCCACAAAACCTAAGCAAAGCCACCGTAAACACTAAACTCAACCGAACAAAAAATGCCAAAGGTTAGCCGTCATTCTTGAGCAATTTGTTATGCGTTGTTCAAAAAGACATACCTTCCACTGACAGTAGCAACATTTATCAGTGCCTTCGATGCCATACCTAAGTTGGTTGCTTGATTATGGATCTGAGTAATATCCTTGTTTCCGTGGAACAAGTTATTTCTGAGTCGATAAACTATCAACAACATGGCATGAGCTACTTTTAATGCATCTGTTTGATTACCCAATAGTACATCCGACACTAGTTTAATGTGCGGTTTATGAGTAAAGCCTAGTTTATCGAATCGCTTATTCGTTGCACCTTCTTCAACATATCGATTCGACCAAAACGCCAATTCCTCGGAAAAGTCAATGTGGCCTTTCACTAACCGACAAGCAATATAGGCAAGTTCATCAACAGCAGAGTCAGCATCTGCCAACTCAGTCCCCTCAAACACAGCCCACATTACGCAAAAGTCTGCGATAGCTGTATATGTGACACCATCATCAAGTTGCGTGTTTTCTAATTTACCTGATAACCAATTTTGTACTTCTGATGTCATAATTTCCTCGTAAACGCATAACGCCCTGTTAAGGGGTGAGCAACGCAATACCCAAGCCGCTGCATGCCACCTTAAACACCAAAACCAACGCACAGTAAAAATGCCACGCGTTGCGAATCCCTCTTGAACAGTTTGTTAGTAGGTGACTTTCGTATAATCATCCAAACTAAAATATTCAAACTTTAGAACCACCCCACTATCAAAAGTAAGGGATAAAATAATGATATCGCTATCCAAAAACTGTTCAATACGCGTCAAGGCATGGCTACAAATACCTTTAATTTCGCTGAAATTAATTAATGAGCTGTAAGACGAAAAATCACTATTTATTGGCTCTGTTGGCTCAACGCAGACGCGCCAAAAGATAGTGATGCCATCGAAGTACAACTGAAACCACTGGGAGTCAAAACGAAAATACGCGACATTCGCTTGATCATGGATAGTTTGCGAACACTGGATTTGCTCAAGAAAAAACTGCTCACAAACTTTACCCACTTGGGGGACATTACCATTTATATAGAGCTCCATCTGAGCCTCCTGTCACCTACTAACGCCTTGTTAAGGTGTGAGGCACGCAATACTGAAGCCTCTGCATACCACCTTAATCACTAAACCTACCGCATAGTAAAAATGCCACGCGTGCCGAATCACCCTTGAACAATTTGTTATGTTTAATTATTTAAGTGCTTATCTATTGATAAACAAAGTTCATCACATCTATTTACTAACTCAATCAACGCGTCTTTCGTTATTGATACAGGACTACCATCTTTATCATACCCTGCTCGATGTACACAATGATGCCTAACTTCCACCGCCTTAAACAACCACCCAAGCTCCTCCATTTGGTAGTTTAATATTGCGCCATACATTTCCTTAGCTTTAGCAACATTATGGAAAATAAGGTCTTTTAGATGCTTAGATACCGTGTCATTTAGGTTTTCTTTTTGGTGATATATTTCCTTTAAGCTAAATGTTCGCTTCGAAAGTTCTTTGTCATTTTCCACTAGTTTACGCATTAATTTGGGGTTACGTGATACCTGATAAATGAACTGAGATGACAAGTAACCCTCGGTAGCCGAGATGATATGAGCAAATAACATTACATAGAGACTAAACTTGGCATCAGGGGTACATGGTAGGGCTAATATGTCGTTTACACTTCGAATATGGTTCTCAAATACTTTGTATTGACTAGATTGAACATCATCCCCTTCCATGGAGGGTATTTCAACGTCAGATATATCGAGATACAAGAAATCGTGCCCATCTAACTGATCTTGGATTTTATCTAAAACATCAGGATCAGACGCTTCAGAAAACTGCATGATATAGCCGTACAGAAAGCCATCATCATTCGTCTCTTCGGAGATATCCCAATCAAGGAGTTCTAGCTCTTCCAAGCTTATACCAAGTAGTTTTGAGAAATATCTATCTCTATCAGCAAGTTGAATATCATAGAGATCTTCTTTTGCACGCCCCATCGAAGCCTCCTATTAAACATAACGCTCTGTTAAGGGGTGAGCAACGCAATACCGAAGCCACCGCACACCACCTTAATCACTAAAATCAACGCATAGTAAAAATGCCACGCGTTGCGAATCCCTCTTGAACAGTTTGTTATGTTTTTTTTGCTGCTAATGTCAGAGAGTAACCTTGAAATACTCTGGGCTGTCATATAATGGCGTAGGCTTTAATGATTCATCCAAGTATAGTCGAAGGTCAATGCGGCTTGAGTTCTCCCAGTATATTTCAAAATTGGCAGACTTATAGAATGCTGCGAGTTCCTCCTTGGTTATATCACTGTCTCCATCAGGTTTTGCAGAGATCTCGATACACGCTTTAGGATATTCAGATTCAATATGTTGAATAGCTGCATTTAGTAGGTTTCGACCCATGCCTTGACCACGAAGTTCAGGTAATACATCTAAACGTTCAATAGAATACACTCCATTCATAACGTCACTTTTGCGCCACATACAGCAACAATCACTAGGGTGCTCTTCAAGATAAACATAGAAATCACCATGCTCTTCTTTATACATAATTGTCATATTTTCTCTCTTAAAGTTACGAACATGCACCGAAAAATAGCCCTATCGGTTCTATTGAGACACCTCACAAACATAACGCCGCGTTAAGTGGTGAGCAACGCTGCCACCCTACCTCAAACATTGTGCCGTAAACACTAAAGTTGAATCAAACCGAAAATGCCAAGCGTTGGGAATCCGTCTTAAACGCTTTGTTATAGTGCAGATGGGACTGATTTATTTAAGGTAAGATACCTGTATATTTGAAATATGGACTACATGCTTACCCTCAAACTCTCGAAAATTTTTGACTGACTCTAGTGACGAAAGAATGGCTTCTTTGTTTGTTGCACTTCCAATATCTATAGGATTAGGCTCAATAATCGACTTTATATAGCTGTCTGTAAAACAACCAGCTTCAGAGGAGAAAGGATTGACCAAAATATCAAAAGTACGATTAAAACTTCCAGAAAGAACGTTCTGCGAGCGACCATTTTTGAACATTTCAAGATCGAAAGTAACATGTCGTATTACCGAAAATGTATTGTTTTGCACTTTTACAAATATTGGAGAAGATAGTGAACATCTGTTATCTTTACCATCTCGCTCTATAGTAGCTGTAACTGTCACACCATAATAAGAACCGCCTCCTACTAATAGTAAAGCTACAACTAGAGCAATCAAACTAAGCACTTTTTTCATAACACCCACCAACTTTTAAGAACAGCGTATGTTAACAATATCGTAAGGCTAGTGCCATGGTTAGATGATGCACTATAACGCCTGCAATAAGGTGCCCCACACTGAACCAGCAAAGCGCACCAAACTTCATACCAAAACCGCCGAGTGTAACGGGTCACCTTGATTGCTTTGTTAAGCCCCTGCAAGCGCCTCGTACCAAATTACTCCTTCAGGAGTTTTACGATCATTTCCTACTTTGATGACAGTTATTCCAGAATGATCTTTTAATCTCAACCTTTCTTGATAATATTCTTTTAACTTTAAGTCAGATTCAGTTCCAAAATCATTCATGTAATGAAAGATAACTAATTCCTTTCCTTCATCTTCAATGCACGAGCGGAAAAGGCCATTAATATGCCCATCATCAACATTAAATCCGTAACCAATAACTGCAACAACATCAGAGTTTTTCAAGTTATTGTATAGCTGTACATAGCGTTCAGACATTTTAATCGAAGTAAGAGGCTTAATACCACTTTGAGTAAATAAAAATGGTACCGTAAAATGCTGAATATCTGTCGACGCTTCTTGTGATACAATTGTGTTTAAGTAAGGGTCATAACAATCATCCACCGAACCATTTAGATAATAGACATCTTCTTCTGATATGGTTCCAATGAAATTATTATAATTTGTTGTACCGATAGCCTTAACTTCATGTTCTTTTTTCATTTCGATAATATCATGATAATAACCATCACCATTCATTATTTTATCATTGAAGTTTTCAGCAATAGAAGATATATAACGTTGAGCTGTGTTTAAGAATATATTAATCTTACAAAATTTTGCCCAGTCAGTTTTAGGGCTATAAAGGTAACGCCAGTTTGAGTCAATAAGAGATTGATAATCCAGTGACGCTGCAAAAATATCCTCAAGAATTTCTAAAGCAAATGCACATATAAGGTGCTCGTCACTTGTGTCTGCCGTTATTGCAATTGGCTCGCCATCTAAGATAACCTCGAGACCTGTCAACCCCGCCCCTCGATAATCCAAAGAAAAGATTGCCCCTAGATCATCAAATATATCTATCTCATCAGGTTTCTTTTCAAAGATACCATCGTTCAAGTTGTGTACTAACTCTTCACCACATGCACCGATAAGTAACTCAAGAACAGAACGGCAAAAATCACGACACCTTTTTCTTATGAAGAAATTTTCATCAGTCGGTGGGAGTTCAAGTGCTTTCAAGTAGCTAGAGAAAAAATCGCTTGAGAACAAATGATTATAGTCACCTAAAATACCAGATATTCTAATTTCATGGCTAAATGTCTCTGCGCCAAATGATATGCCTAAGACGTTTTCAAAAGCCTCTCGAATATTACGACCAAATGTTTCATCAAACTTGCGGGCTAATACTGAAACTCTAGAATCAAACTCTGATAGATATCTAATAATATCAAACCGTTTATACTCTAAACTACTTTTAACTAAACTTTCATATTGCGTTCTACCAAAAGAAGAGATTGGCTTCTTCTCATAATCTTGTGGCAACCAATTTTTGGCATAATTTGAACGTTTATTAACTTTTTCTCTAGTTTCTCGTAATAACTTTTTGTCTTCAGCTACATCCATTCTAAATATATCAAGAGCAAATTTCCCTCCTGACGGTAAACCATAGCCAATTTCGGCACCAGCACCGAAAAATAATGATACTTTACTCATTAAAAACTCCTTTTCTAATTTAGGGGGCTTAACGCCTAACATAAGTTGCGCCCCAATAAACTCACCAAGCACGCCGAACTCCATACCAAAAATGCGCAGTAAAAAGCGTCAACTTGATGTTCTTGTTATGGCTTAATTCCATCTGATTTACTTGTGCTTTTTGCTTAACTCACAACATCCTGAAGCTGTGCTCTTCATCATGCAAGATAGCATCAACAAAAACGGGAGCTTATTGGCAAAGAACCTGCAAGCGAATTAGTAAACACAGAGGCAAACACATGCGGGCTCTCCTTCTCTTGTTGCGGCTCGCAGACTTGGGTAGCCAACAGCCCAATAGAAAAATGAACCTTGTGTCCACCGAACCAATAACCGCAACTTGCGATGAACGATTCTCACCGCACTGCGACAGAAAAGAGGTTGATGGAACGGCCGCCATTGATGACCTGGACTATGGAGACTACAGTGCGGGAAAAGACATAACGCCTGCAATAAGGTGCCCCGCACTAAACTAACAAAGAACACCGAACTTCATACCAAAACCGCCGAGTGTAACGGGTCACCTTGATTGCCTTGTTAGCTGTGTTTTATTTGCATGGGTATGTTGTAGATAACATCTTTGCAACTGTAACCGATGCAGGTAAATCAGAATAGTTAGCATGGTTTTGCATAAAGACTTTATATTTTTCGATTGAGTTCAAAATAGTGTCATGTTCACCACACCCAAATACCTTGCCGGAAGCAACAGCTGCTTTCTGATATGATTCCTCTGAGTGTGCGCCAGTATATTCTACTACTGCAATAGTGGCAGGAATTGAAGATTGTACCACACCAGTAAAAAAGCCTAAGCACACACCGAAATCTCGCGACTTCTCGGGGGCATTACATGCTTTTAAAAGCATTGGGGTAGCTAACATTTGATTAGCCTTCAAAGGTAATGACAGCACACTTAGTGAAAGTATGCTCAGCAAAACTAGTACCTTTCTCATAAATTCCGCACCTATTGGTAAATATTACAACCCGTTTGCTGGAAAATTAACTTGGCAACTTCTGGTTTTGATTTTGTGTTAGGTTTAAGTAATTGGAACATGTCCACATTGCCCATTGCATACCCACCACCATAAGTCATCGCGCCTAGAACTTTATCTTGCCCTTCACTTCTATCAAGGGCAGATGCTAGCTTTGTTTGATCAACTTTTATGGACGCGATTTTAGCTAAGCCCGCGCACATTCCAATTTTGCTATTGTGGTCAAAAGCAGGCGTAGAGGCTATAGAAGAGAATGAGAGCCCAAGTAAAATAGGCAAGATTAAAGCACGAGTTTTCATTACTATCCCTAAAATTTAAATACTCTGACTGTATACCGAACGGCAACAATAACACTGATATCGAACATACAAGTTCAACATTTGGAAACAGCTAACGCCTAACATAAGTTGCGCCCCACTAAACCCACCAAGCGCACCGAATTCCATACCAAAAATGCGCAGTAAAAAGCGTCAACTTGATGTTCTTGTTATGGCTTAAATCCATCTGATTTACTTGTGTTTTTTTGTTTAGCTCACAACATCCTGGCTTTGTGCTCTTCATCATGCAAGATAGTGACAACAAAAGCGGGAGCTCATTGGCAAAGAATCTAAAAGCGACTTTGTAAACACAGAAGCCAATACACGCCGGCTTTCCTACTCTTGTTGCGGCTCGCGGACTTGGGTAACCAAGAGCCCAAGAGAAAAACGAACCTTGTGACCACCGGACAATAACCGCAACTTACGATGAACGATTCTCTCCGCACTACGACAGAAAAGAAGTTGATGGAACGGCCGCCATTGATTGCCTGGAATATGGTGACTACAGTACGGGAAAAGACATAACGCCTGCAATAAGGTGTGCCCCACTAAACCAGCAAAGCGCACCGAACTCCATACCAAAAGTGCCGAGTGTAACGCATCACCTTGATTGCCTTGTTAAACCTAGCGCTGAAAGATCGATTAAAACAACAATTTCTAATAGAAAAGCACAAAGCGACCAACTATAATGCCCCAATAAAAGACCTATTAAGAGACCTTTAAAATGACCAATCGTATCCTTGCAGATGTTGCTGCCAGTATCACAGAGCTGAAGGCGAATCCAATGAAAGTAGTATCAAGTGCTTATGGTGAGCCTGTTGCTGTACTTAACAGAAATGAGCCTGCCTTCTACTGTGTGCCAGCAGAAGCTTACGAATTGCTAATGGACCGTTTAGAAGATCTAGAGCTACTTGCTATTGCAAAAGAACGTCAGGACGAACCAAGCATCACGGTAGATATCAATGAGCTATAAGTTAGACTTCAAAAAATCTGCCCTAAAAGAGTGGAAAAAGCTTGGTGCTACTGTTCGTGAACAATTTAAAAAGAAGCTAATTGAACGCCTTGAAAATCCACATATTCCGGCTTCAAAATTATCTGGAGCCGACAACATGTACAAAATCAAACTTCGCCAATCTGGCTATCGTTTAGTCTATGAAGTAAACGATGGCGTCATCACTGTAACCGTTCTCGCTGTCGGTAAAAGAGAACGAAGTGAAGTCTACAAAAACGCCATGCGCAGAACTGATTCATAGGTTTAACGCCTAACATAAGTTGCGCCCCACTAAACCCACCAAGCGCACCGAACTCCATACCAAAAATGCGCAGTAAAAAGCGTCAACTTGATGTTTTTGTTATGGCTTAATCCATCTGATTTGCTTGTGTTTTTTGCTTAGCTCACAACATCTCGGGGCTGTGCTCTTCACTATGCAAGATATAGACAACATAAGCGGGAGCTCATTGGCAAAGAACCTGAAAGCGACTTAGTAAACACGGAACCCAACACGTTCCAGCTCACCTGCTCTTGTTGCGGCTCGCGGACTTGGGTGCCCAAAAGCCCTAGAGAAAAAGAACCTTACGTCCACCGAACCAATAACCGCAACTTGCGATGATCGATTCTCACTGCACTGCGACAGAAAAGAGATTGATAAAAAGGCCGCCATTGATGACCTGGACTATGGTGACTACAGTGCGGGAAAAGACATAACATTTTATTTTACGTAATTACTTCGACTATCCCACTAACTGTAAATCAACTAGTTACGCTTTCTAACCCCTTTGCCTTTTATATTACGAAGTTATTTCGCATATTTCACCCTCTTCGTCAAAATAACATATTGACAAACAACAAATTTTCTAGGCAATGTGATGTCATCAGCAAATATGCGAACTCTCTTCTAAATATCTTAGTCATGTGCCAAATGTGTTCATATAGTCACACATACCTGTGTATAAAAACAGTAATGATATGAGAGATATACCGCAGCCTTTATCAAATATTAAAAGCCCATTTTTAACCGAGGTCACCACTTTCATTCGTACCAGAGGGCTGGCCTACTCAACCGAAAAAGCCTACATAGGATGGATCAAGCGGTTTATCCTATTCTCACAGTATCGACACCGTAGCCAAATCAATGCGAAGGACATCCGACCTTTTCTCGAGCACTTAGTGACAGTTAAAAATGTTGCACCAAACACCCAAAAGACAGCTTTAAACGCATTAGTCTTTCTCTGCAGAGAAATGCTGAACCAAGATACAAACTCGTTGAACTTCAAGCGTTCGAAGCGCTCAACAAAATTACCAGAGGTGTTTAGCCATGAAGAAGCCATGGAAGTCATTAGCTTGCTTCAATATCCTTATCGTCTTGTTGCACAATTGATGTACGGCAGTGGACTACGTGTGAATGAAGCGCTTCGTCTCAGAGTAAACGATATAAACTTAGAAAGCGTGAGCGTTACTATAAGAAACGGAAAAGGGAACAAAGATAGAAAAACCTTGCTGTCGCAACATATTATAACGGATCTCCAACAACAGATTGATTCAGTCGCAATCCTGCACCAACTTGATATCAAAAATGGCTTTGGAGAAGTATACATGCCTTATGCGTTACAGCTTAAATATCCTAATCACGCAAAGTCACTAGGCTGGCAGTATCTCTTTCCTGCAAAGAATATCAGCAAAGATCCACGTTCAAGCAGAATGATGCGCCACCACCTAACTGATCGCAGTGTTCAACTACAGATTGCCATTGCGGTCAAAGAAGCAAAGATTTTAAAGAAAGCTAACTGCCATACATTCAGGCACTCTTTCGCAACTCGTTTGCTTGAAGCGGGTACAGACCTAAGGAATATTCAAGAGTTACTTGGCCATGCTGATATAAAAACAACGCAAATTTACACTCATGTCGTCGGCACACATTTTAGTGGGGTCAAAAGCCCATTAAGTAAAATCTAGTGGCACGCTACCGCCCTTAGGACCTAACCCACTAATGCGATGTTTTACTTGCAGGGATATGATACCCGTTTATCTATCTAATTTATTTGAACTGTTTCAACATCACATTGAAATATAGGTCATTTTCACATCCAACAAGAAAAGGTGACAAAAATCATTCACTTTTGACTCATTTTTTCACCAAACCTGCGGGTAGAGCTTCTACAATTACCTTCTTATCTATTACCAACTACTGTATGCCCAGTGGCTTTATACAGTAGTTAATACCTGCATACAGTACTGGTTATGCCTGTATTTTTGTGCTCCCAATCAAAATCTACTTCTTTAACAAAAACATTCAACTCATTTTGATTATAACAATAAAATCAATAAAATCATAGCTTTAAAATTAATTTACCAGCTTAACCTTGCTCATTCACGTCACCATATGCTTTTTAAAATATAAAAAACACTTGCAACAGCGTCTGATTAACACTACTGTATAGACATACAGCATGTATAAATAAACACTGTTTGAGGATGATGGATTATGACTGCTTACTTTGAACATCAAAACACGGTTTCTGCTTCTCAGGTCTACAAAGCAACATTTAACGCTACAGCCGAGGGCAATGCCTCTTCTCATACAGTGAGTTGTCCGATTGAAGTATCTTTTAATGACGAGAGCCAAGCTCAACTGGCCTACTTTTTACGAATCCTCAAACAGGCTAGCCAGCAGAGCCGGTGGATCATGTTCATTGGGCAAAATGCAGTGGTTGATAAAAACTTGCTAAAAAGTGCTGGTATTGATTTAAACAAGGTATTGGTGCTAACCAACAAAAAAGGCAAAACTGATCAAGAGTTAATGGAAAAAGCATTACGCAGTGGTAACTGCAGTGCCGTTATTGCAACAGGTGATATCCAGCACTTCGCAAGTTATGCCATGCGCGATGCGTCTGATGCGGGCGCAAGCTTTGCGTTTGTGATCAACCGTGATGATAAATCACGTATCACATACCACTGAATACCAAGCAACCTCGCCGATTTATACTCTGAAACCAATAGATAATTCTTTCCTATACTTACAAAGCCATCATTAAACCTGATGGCTTTTTTGATCCAGTACAATGAATGGTGTAATTAACTAATAATTGCGTGACCTGCATCACTTTGACCGTGCAATAACAGAAAAAACCATCATAATACGCCTGAAAATTATAAAAATTCAGTCGTTATAACCGGATGTAAAAATGGATAAGAAACTGGGATTAGGATCGCTAACCGCCTTGGTCATAGGCTCAATGATAGGTGCGGGTGTATTCAGCCTTCCTCAGAATATGGCTGCTGTTGCCAGTCCCGCAGCAGTAATGATTGGTTGGACCATCACTGGTATAGGAATGATATTCCTTGCCCTATCCTTCCAGCACCTCTCACGACTCAAGCCTGAAATCGAAAGCGGTGTCTTTGGCTACGCCCAAGCTGGCTTTGGCGATTTTATCGGCTTCTGCTCAGCCTGGGGCTATTGGCTCAGTGCAATGCTCGCAAATGTCTCCTACTTAGTGATCGTTTTCAGTACATTAGGTATGCTGTTCGACAGCCCGGATATGATGCTGTTCGGTGACGGTAATACCTGGCTTTCGGTAATAGGATCATCCGTATTACTTTGGCTTGTTCATGCCTTAGTATTACGTGGAGTGCAAACCGCTGCGATGATCAATTTGATCACCACCTGTGCCAAGCTCATCCCACTGTTCCTCTTTATCTTCTCTGCTCTTATTGCATTCCATTGGGATACCTTCGTGTTCGACTTTACTGGCCTACATTTTGGCGAGCAACACGATTTACTGTCCCAAGTAAAAGGCACTATGTTGATCACCGTGTGGGTGTTCATTGGTATCGAAGGCGCAGTGGTTGTGTCAAACCGTGCTAGGAATCGTAAAGATATCGGTCGTGCAACGATTCTTGGCCTACTCACTGCTTTAACTATCTATGTGTTCGTGACCTTGCTTTCTATGGGCGTGGTAAGTACAGAGCAACTTGCCACCTACCAAAACCCTTCAATGGCCAAAGTACTGACAGAGATCCTAGGTCCATGGGGTAAGTACATTATCGGTGGTGGTCTGCTGGTTTCTGTATGTGGTGCCTTCCTTAGCTGGACAGTGTTGGCCTCTGAAGCTCCTTTTTTAGGTGCAAGGGATAAAATGTTCCCGAAAAGCTTTGCCAAGCAGAACGACTCAGGTAGCCCAGTGAACTCGCTGTTACTGACCAATGGCTGTATTCAGGTTAGCCTTGTGTTTGTTATGTTTGCCGGCAGTACCTATGACACCCTACTGGCTATCGCATCAGAGATGATTCTTGTGCCTTACTTCCTTGTTGGAGCGTACACGCTGAAACTCGCGATTGAACGTAAAGATCGTGGCTCGTTGTTCATCGTAGGGCTATGTGCCAGCTTATACGGTCTGTGGCTATTGTATGCATCTGGCCTTAACTACTTGCTGCTTTCTGCCTTGCTCTATGTGCCTGGTTTGTACTTCTATGTAAAAGCCAAACGTGAACAGCAAACTCGCCCGTTTGTCGGCAAAGAGATGACGGCAGCCGGCCTACTGACAGCAGCTGCTTGTATTGCGGTTGGAATGCTTTGGAAAGGCATGATTTAACAATGCAAAAGCCAGCTTACGCTGGCTTTTCTTTTACCTGAACAAATTGTTCTTTAACTTGAACAACTGAGCATTTAGAGCATATGCGCCCTAAGTACTTCTCCATCATCATCTAGCTTGATCATTTTGCACGCTGCTTTGCTTTCTATCTCAACAAGCTGTAGCTCCTCTAGCGCATAAGGTAGCTTAATCATAAGTTCGTCAATATGCTCTGACCGTGCAAGTCTCAGCAAACGGATCAGGTTGTTCGTATCACTTATGTTTGTTGATAGCACTTTAAGTGCCTGCAACTGCAACTTCTCTGAGTCTGTCATTCCATGCGGCATTGAAGAAGTCCATGTAATTTCAAATGCTGGAATTAGCGCCCTTAGCGCATCGACAAGTGTTACTCTCTGTTTGCATGATGCCGATAAAAATGTTGTGTAATCAAATACAACATTATCTGGATTTGAGAATTCAACTGATGTTTCCATATTCATCCCTTTAGAAACATTACCACTGTTGTTAATAACTCATGTGCACCTGGCTAAATATACCGTTAGCTAATAACCACTATACGACTAACTTAAGTATGAGCTATGTCTTATTTCTGAAAATATGGCGTTGATCTGCTTTTTGCAAGCAAAAAATCAAGGTGGAAATAACCGCAAAACAATTGATTAACATCAATAAAACGTTCCACACATAGTGATCACCATCTTGATAAATAATAAATTTTCATATAGTGGCAATTGATAAAAGTAATTATTTACCGCCTAAATAAATGAAACAAATCTGCAACACTTCTATAAACAAAAACCGACATTAAATGTCGGATTTTATATTTAAACAGACAATAACAGAGTTAAAAATTATAATCTGATGGAATAACAACAACCCCTTTTGGCGAAATAACAAACCGTTCCGCATCCTGCTTAGAGTTAACGCCTATTTCAGTACCTGGAGGGATCACAACGTCTTTATCGATAATACAGTTTTCAATATGGGCGCCCTCACCAATCACAACGCCCTCGAAAACGATACTGTTGATCACCACGGCTGCATTCTCAACTTTCACTTTGGGAAACAATACTGAGTTTTGTGCCGAGCCGCCATTGATCGCTACCCCATTAGAAATGATCGAGTTGATGAAAATCCCTTCATTACCTGCTGGTGAGGATACAGTACGTGCTGGCGGTAATTGCTGCTCGTATGTACGGATCGGCCACTCTTTTTGGTACAAGTCCATAGGTGGGTAGTATGACAGCAAATCCATATTTGCTTGATAAAACGAGTCAATGGTTCCCACATCACGCCAGTATGCATCTTGGCTTACCCGACCGGCCGAGCCGCCAAACTGATACGCATACACCCGCTCACCATCGATCAAGCCAGGGATAATATCTTTTCCGAAGTCATGGCTACTTTCCGGATTAAGCGCGTCTTTTTCCAAGGCTTCTTCCAATGCTTTCATTGAAAAAATATAGATCCCCATCGAAGCCAAACAGGCCTCTGGGTTATTTGGGATTGACTGCGGATTATCTGGTTTTTCAGTAAACGAATATACCCTTTGATATTCATCAATCGACATTACACCGAAGGCATTGGCCTCCGCTTTAGGCACTTCCATACACGCAACAGTTAAATCCGCTTCATTCTCTACATGCTGCTTTAGCATTGGCTCGTAGTCCATACGGTAGATATGATCACCGGAAAGCACGACAACATATTTGGCTTCACTGCGTGTTAATAAGTAAAGGTTCTGATAGATCGCATCTGCCGTGCCTTGGTACCAACTTTCACCTGTTCGCATCTGTGGTGGAACAGCAGTTATATACTCACCCAATTCAGGATTAAAAATCGACCAACCATCGCGTAGGTGTTTTTGCAGGGAGTGAGACTTATACTGGGTAAGCACAAGCACCCTACGTAAACCGGAATGCAGGCAATTAGTCAGTGTAAAGTCGATAATGCGGTATTTACCGCCAAATGGTACAGCAGGCTTGGCTCTGTGGTCGGTTAATGGTGACAGCCTAGAACCTACTCCACCGGCTAATATAACGGTAATCGCTTCCTTTTTCATACTCTCCCCCTAGCGCAATGTCAGACAAAGAGTAATGAGCAATATGTAAGCCACAAATGAAAAAAATATAAGGCACTGAAAATATTACAATAAAATTCCTAGATTATTCTACACACTATATTTTGCACCAAAATAGGGAGCCAATTGAGATTGTTGCACAAAAAACGCCCTTTTGGTGTATGACCGCACCAAAAGGGCAACTTATCCCCCTAGATAACCACAAGCACTTTTGCGTTACTTAGGGGCATTTCAATCAAAATCATTATTGTTATTAAAACTTTGCCTTACCGATTCTTTCTTTGAAGAAAATTTAAGGGCGCTCACCCGCAGCCAAGCGGCGCTCGATATCAGCAACCACTTCCGGCAAATCCGCAATGGTATCGATCTGGTAGTGTGCACCAGAATGGGCAAAGGCATCGATCGCTTTTGCACGTGCACCGGCAAGCGTCGCCTCGTCAGCTTGTTCGAACTCAGACTGGGTCAATCCCGCTTCATTACCCGACAGCAGTAGTGCAACCGTCCACATACCTGCATTAAGACCTTCAGTAATACCAGGAACAGAGTCATCTACTTTGATGCCGGCTTTCACGTCAGTAACTGCAAGTTCAATCATGTTCTGCAGTACCATGTAAGGTGCAGGACGCCCTCCTACGGCAAGATCATCCGTTGCAACTGCGCAATCTGGGTTATAGCCGTTTTCTTTTGCTGCAGGGATCAAAGCATCAAGCACAACACGAGGATAACCGGTACACGAACCAATCTTGATTCCCTCTTCACGAAGACCATCAATGACCGCTTTTGCTCCAGGGATCAAATCGGCATGTTCAGCCACTTTGGCGATCTGAAGGGGCATAAAGGTTTGGTAGATCTTATCAATGTCTTCTTTTTGCATTGGTTGGCCGAACTTGTCCTGCCAGCGTTGGCTAACTTCAGGTAATTCACCAACCGCTTTGATGTGATCCCACTTTCCAAGGCCCATTGGCACACGCGCTTCAGCCAATGAAATATCAAAATCGTACTCGCGGCGGAATGCCTCAACAAAAATAGTAGTTGGCGCGAACGAGCCAAAATCGACAACGGTACCGGCCCAATCAAAAATTACTGCCTGAACTTGCTTAGTCATTTTTCTCTTCCTTTTAAATCTTTTATATGCGGGCTGCCTATTTAGCAGCCGGCAAAATATCAATAATGGTTTAATAGAGCTTGATTGCTTTTAACTACTGGCATTGAACTTCACTGATAGCTTGCTCGACCATGTCCATGGCACGTGCTAACTCTTCTCGCTCAATAATCAACGGTGGGCTTAACTGCAATACGTTACCCTGTGACACTTTAAAACTCATTCCCAATTCAAGACATCGATACATGACTTGTTCGGCTTGTTTCAATGCGCGCTCTTTTGAAGTTCGACAAGTCACCAACTCGACTCCCCAAAGCAAACCAACACCGCGAACGTCACCAATCAGTGGGTATTTCTGTTTCATGCCTTCTAGGCGATCCCGCATGTACGCTTCATCTACCTTCACTTTGGCCAGTAAGTTTTGCTGTTCAATCACTTCGATCGTCGCCAGCGCAGCAGCACAGCCTATCGGGGATTTTTCATGCGTGTAGTGACCCAGTGAAACATGTGATGCCGTGTTGTATTTATCTTTGGTGATCATGGCAGCAATCGGTACAACGCCACCGCCTAACCCTTTACCGATACAAAGAATGTCCGGTTCGATGCCAAATTCCTGGTAAGTGAACCAGTTGCCACTACGTCCCATACCATTTGGGATATCGTCAATGATCAGCATGACATTGTGTTTGTCACAGATCTCCCGGATGCGCTTCCAGTATGCTTTACTTGGTACCTGCACATCGGTGTTGCGAATACCTTCAGCAATAAAGGCACCGATGCCCCCTTCTTTTTCGATCACATATTCAAGGTAATCAGCATAGTGGACATCGCTACCGTCATTCGATGGAAATGCACCACGATAGCTCACCGCAGGAGGAATGCGCTCAACACCTGCCATTAACGGTCCCATGCCCTCACGGAAGCACGCTTCACCGCCAACTGAAATGGCATCAAGGGACGCTCCGTGGAATGAATCCCACAAAGACACTAGCTTGTAGTTTCCTGTCACATAGCGGGCAAGCTTAAGCGCCATACCAATGACAGAGGTCCCACCCGGCGCAAACAGCACCCGATTCAGATCGCCACCTGCGATATCTGTTAACTTCTTCGCGCAATCAATCGCAGTCTGATTGGTAAAACGGCGAGGCGAAAATGGCAATTCCGCCAGCTGCTGTTGAATTCGGCCAACAACATGGGGATGTCCATAACCCAACTGGTGAACATTATTGCCGTGGAAATCCATGTATTTTTTGCCAGCTGCATCTTCTATATAGATGCCGTCAGCACCTACCAAGGCGTCCAAACATGGCGTCGACATCGCCTGGTGTAAGAAGACCTTGCTGTCTTCCTCCAGCATTTGCTGCGTTTTTTGATCAGCAATGCTGTTCGTCCAAGCGACACGAGCCGGGGTTATATTGGTATCACCTTCGCTGCGCAGTGACTGATCCGTTAGCGCCGAACCGTGTTGTTGAGATGCCGTTACCTGAGTCATCACAATACCCTTATGCCCAGTACATAGACGTTTCGATCGCATCAATCAGACGATGCATATCTTCATTATGAACATTACCAATGTTACCAATTCGGAAACAATCAGCGTTGGACACTTTCCCTGGGTAGATAACAAAGCCTTTTTCTTTCAGAAGGTTATAGAATTTCCTGAAGTCATATTCACCCGCTTCTGGCGAATAGAAAGATGTAATAATTGGAGAGTGCAACGACTTATCCAGCAAACATGTGAAGCCCAGCTTTTCCATCCCGGCGACCAAAATCTGCTGGTTAGATGCATAGCGTTGGTAACGCGCATCTACACCACCTTCCTCTTGCAGTTCTTGCATTGCCTGGTGGAAAGCGCGGACGGTGTGAGTAGGAGAAGTAAAGCGCCACTTGCCATGGTTCTTCTCCATGCACTGCCATTGATCATACAGATCCAAAGACAATGAACGGGCGCGGCCTTCGCATTTTTCCAGTTCAGTTTGCTTGGCAATAACAAAGCCAAAACCAGGCACACCTTGGATACACTTGTTGGCAGAACTGATCATAAAGTCGATCCCCAGTTTACCGATATCCAATGGGATACCGCCAAAGCTCGACATGGCATCTAAGAGCATGATCTTGTTACGTGACTTAACCACATCGCATACTGCTTCCACCGGGTTCAACATACCCGTTGTGGTTTCACAGTGCACCATTGCCACATGGGTAATACTTGCATCAGTGTCTAAGATTTCTGCCACTTGCTCAGCAGATGGCTGCGCCACTTCACCAAGATCAATAATGGTGTGCGCAATGTTTAGGTACTGTGCAATCTGACCAATACGCTCACCGTATGCACCATTGTTGACCACCAACAACTTGCCGTCTTGCGGGATAGCCGTACCTATAGTGGCTTCCACCGATGCCGTGCCACTGCCTTGCATCAATACACTTGTATAACCTTCAACGTCTGTAGCCAGTTCCACTAACTGTGCGCGGATCACTTCTACAATGTCTTTGTTGTATTCGTCATCCCAAGTACACCAGTCTTTTAACATAGCTTCACGAACAGTACGGCTCGTAGATAGTGGGCCAGGGGTCAGTAGCAGATATTGATTATCCAAGTTTTCCATTGTCTTATTTCCGAATTGGACTATACCAGATGCGATAAACTATAACGATGTTAGCAGAATGCTGTAAATCCCCTTCCCTTCGAATTAACAAAAGCTTCATATTCTGTTGATTTTCGCTGCTCTCCTTTATTTACTTCTGAGTTTTCACTGTCAAAAAGAACCAATAAAACTGTTAGCAAACTGAAATATCGCAATCATCCAAGTGTCACATTTCATGCCTAGCATCTTCCGTGTCGAAACATTCTGGTACAGACCAAGCATTCCAATTAATACTCATGCTTGGTGACCCAAATATTCATGGAGATGACAAAATGAAAAACCGTTGGATGATTGCCCCTCTTACTGCAATTGCTGCACTTACCGCTTCTTCTGCATTTGCCGCTGAGGAACTAACGGTATATACCGCTTTCGAAACTGACATGCTGGCTAAATTCAAGAATGGTTTTGAGCAAGCTAACCCAGATATCAAAATTAATTGGGTTCGTGACTCAACCGGAATCATGACAGCCAAGCTGTTGGCAGAAAAAGGTAACCCTCACGCTGACGTGGTATGGGGCCTAGCGGGCTCTTCAATGGCACTACTTAAAGAAGAAGGGGTACTGAAGCCATATACGCCAGAAGGTCTTGAGCAAATCCGTACCAACCTTGTTGACCCACAAGATAACAAAGCCTGGTTCGGTAACGATGCTTTCTTCAATGCCGTCTGTTTCAACGAGATTGTTGCCGAGCAAAAAGGTCTATCCAAGCCTGAGACCTGGGATGACTTACTAAAGCCAGAATACAAAGGCCACATTGCAATGCCTAACCCAGCCTCTTCCGGTACGGGTTACATGCAGGTATCAGCGTGGATCCAGTCAATGGGCGACGATGCGGCTTGGCAGTACATGGAAGAGCTGGATAACAACATTGCCCACTACACCCATTCAGGCTCTAAGCCCTGTGTTCAAGCGGGAATGGGTGAAGTCGCGATCGGTATTTCAATGGCTATCCGCGGTGCGACATTGAAGACTCAAGGTGCCCCTATCGATATCATCATGCCTAAAGGTGGCGTGGGCTGGGAAGCTGAAGCCGTTGGCCTAGTCAATACCGAATCTGATGCTGCCAAGCGTCTTGTTGACTGGTCTATCTCTGAAGAAGCGAACAAGCTTTACAACGAGTTCTACCCGGTTGTCGGTCATACATCTATCAACGCTGAAGTGAAGAACTACCCAGATGTAGAAAACGCAATGGTTGAGATGGACTTCGGCAAGATGGCGGTAAGCCGTGAAGATGTGTTGAAGACTTGGTCTGACAAGTTTGATGCGAAATCTGAGCCACGTTCATAATTAACGTGAAAGCAAACTCATAGAAGTTGATAATTCGCTAAGCGTGACGGTAAAGCTGTCACGCTATTTTTGTTTCATACCTATTAAATATGTAATTTATCAATATATTTAAATCAATGGTATTTCTATTAAGGATATTTAAAGCTGGAAGTATGGTTGGCGAACCACCATTCCCTCTGGGCTTTCCATCCCTTCTCGCTGCTCGTTTTGAGCATCTAGCTTAGCCAGTTCTTTTTTCATTTCCGACAGCTCACGTTCCATATAAGAAATATTACGGATCAACATTTTTCTTTCCATGATGCTTTGCCTCAATCAAAAAAATACAAGAATAGAATAAAAGGTCTAGACCTATATAGAATATCAATTTGACAAGATGAAAACGAGGCATCCTAATCAAATTCTTTTTTAGCATGACAAAAGAATGCGATATTCAGTAATGGTTAAGTATGAACCAGCAGAAATTTTTTTCCAGAAAACGATTTTCTTTTTTTCGTAAAATCCATGTCATTTAACTGTAACTGATTCCAACTATCTTTGGTATATACCAACTAAAGTGAGTTACACCCATGGAAACGTATCTGAAGATTGAAAATGTCAGCAAGCAATATGGACAGTTTACTGCGCTGAACGACATTTCCCTTGATATTCATAAGGGCGAATTTGTTTGCTTCCTAGGCCCATCTGGCTGCGGTAAAACCACCTTGCTGCGTGCCATTGCCGGGTTGGATCTGGCGTCTTCAGGAAAAATTACTCAAGGCGATAAAGAAACGACTTACCTTTCCCCGGAAAAGCGTGACTTTGGCATCGTCTTTCAATCTTATGCCCTGTTCCCTAACCTAACCGTTACAGAAAACATCAGCCTTGGCCTACGCAACCAAGGCAAAGACAGCAAAACCGTTACCGACACTGTCAACCATTGGCTTAAGGTTATTGGTTTGCCGGATTCCGGTGTCAAATACCCTAACCAATTATCCGGCGGCCAGCAGCAGCGCGTTGCCTTAGCCCGTGCTTTATCATTATCACCAGGTTTGTTACTGCTTGATGAACCTTTGTCCGCTTTGGATGCAAAAGTGCGCTCTCACTTGCGTGAGGAAATCCGCCGCCTGCAACGCCAACTGGGCATTACCACCATCATGGTGACCCACGATCAGGACGAAGCTCTCGCGATGGCCGACCGAATTGTGGTGATGAACCACGGTGTTATCGAGCAAGTCGGTACGCCGCAAGACATTTACGAAAACCCAGCTTCTCGCTTCGTGGCAGACTTTGTCGGCAACATGAACTTTATTCCAGCTTCAGTGGTGAGCGATAACCAGATCCGCATTGGTGAATCATTACTGCTTAAGCCTTGCGATGAACTCAAGCGTGGTCAACAAGTGGAGTTGGGGCTGCGCCCAGAAGATCTCCACTTCTTAGACATCGGCAAGAAAAGCGATTCTAGCTTTCCTGTTCAAATCGAAGAGTTGGAGTTCCAGGGCACCTTTGTCCGTGCCGAATGCAAACTCCAAGGTGCGTATCAAGGCAACATGCTAAAAGTCGATGTGCCTATCCGCGAGTTGCGCGAACTTCAACTTGAGCGTGGCCACTTCCATTACGTGAACATGTCCAAGAAACACACCCATATCTTTCAAGCGCAATAGAGAGCATGGAAACCGCGATGAATGCAAATACAAATGCCATGTCGAATGTGACGACTAACCAGCGCGCGCAAGCAACACGTCAATCAAGCCTGCCGCAGCGCCTGGCTGTTTTCAAGAACTCGCTGAGCCGAGACAACATCACACTCGGTGCTATCCTACTGATGCTGCTGATCATCATGGGGATCTTTGTGCTGGGCCCGATGTTTGCCATGCTGCAGAAAAGTGTAATGAACAACCAAGGAGAGTTCGTTGGCTTGCAGAACTTTGCCAATTACTTCTCGTCACCGGCCCTATGGCAGTCTTTGAAGAACACTATCAATATTGGTTTGATCGTGACTTTCTTTGTTGGCTTCCTCTCATTTGGCTATGCCTATGCCCTCACCCGCAGCTGCATGCCATTTAAAGGCCTATTCAACGTACTTGGTGCAGCCCCAATTTTGGCGCCATCGCTCCTCCCCGCTATTAGCCTTATCTACTTGTTCGGTAACCAAGGTATTGCAAAGGATATGCTGATGGGGAATTCGGTATACGGCCCAATCGGTATTGCGATCGGCTTGATCTTCTGGACCTTCCCGCATGCGGTAATGATCCTGACCACATCGCTAAAAACGTCTGATGCGCGGCTATACGAAGCTGCAAAAGCGCTCAATACCTCACCATTCAAGACCTTTTTCATTGTCACGCTACCGGCAGCGAAATACGGCTTGATCAGCGCGCTAATTGTGGTGTTCACCCTGGTGGTCTGTGACTTTGGTGTGCCAAAAGTGATCGGCGGCAGCTACAACGTATTGGCGACCGATATCTTCAAGCAAGTTGTCGGCCAGCAGAATTTCTCTATGGGTGCGGTCACCAGTGTTATCCTACTGGTCCCAGCCATCCTTGCATTCACAGTAGACCGCTGGGTAAAGAAGAAACAGCAAGGGCTGTTTGACTCACGCTCTGTTGCATACACCCCTGAACCAAACAAGCTACGCGATGGCCTGTGTTTCCTGTTCTGCAGCCTGATTTCATTGTGTATCTTGGCGGTTATCGGTATGGCTATCTACGGCTCGCTGGTCACCTTCTGGCCTTGGAACCTGACACTTAGCCTGAACAATTATAACTTTGCCCAATTCAGCACTTATGGCTGGGCACCGTACTTCAACTCTATCAAGCTTGCCAGCTATGTCGCGGTGTTCGGTACCATTGTGATTTTCATCGGTGCATACTGTGTAGAAAAAGGCCGTGCCTTCGCCCCTATTCGTAACTTGTTGCAAATGATAGCCATCATTCCAATGGCTGTACCGGGTATGGTGTTGGGTTTGGGGTATATCTTCTTTTTCAACAACCAGGCAAACCCAATGTCGGTGTTATATGGCACCATGGCTATCTTGGTGATCAACACCGTGATCCACTACTACACTGTCGGCCATATGACTGCACTGACAGCGCTCAAGCAGTTACCTGCTGAAGTTGAGGCGATTTCTGCCTCAATCAAGATGCCTCAGTACAAGGTGTTCTTCAAAGTGACCCTGCCGGTTTGCTTACCAGCGGTACTCGAAATTGCGGTCTACATGTTCGTCAATGCCATGACAACTACGTCTGCGATTGTCTTTCTGTACGCAACCAACACCATGCCAGCATCAGTGTCAGTTTTGAATATGGATGATGCGGGCCAAACCGGCCCTGCAGCCGCCATGGCCGTGATGATTTTACTCACCGCTGCACTGATCAAGCTGACTCATGTCGGTACGATCCAAATTATCGAGCGTTACACTCAAGCCTGGCGAAAACGCTAAGGTTTACCCAAACGGTAATAGAAGTATTATAACGTCTATTACCGTTTGTTTTTTATTGATTTATCGGATATAGCTACAGCTAACGGCTGTTCAAAGGATATAATGTCAATCCGATTAACACCCTTATTTCAGGGATTAATCGAATTTGCATTTACATAGGGTCAATTGTGCAATATTTAAAAATCATGGAAGCCATCAGCGAACAGATTGATGCAGGCCTTCTTGCTGCAGGCAACAAATTACCGGCCGAGCGTAAACTTGCGGATTCATTTAATACCACAAGGGTTACCTTACGTGAGTCTTTGGCGCTGCTGGAAGCGGAAGGAAAGCTATACCGAGAAGATCGCCGGGGTTGGTTTGTATCACCGACGCCGCTAAGCTACGACCCTACCTACACCACCAACTTCCCACAAATGGCGAAGGAGCAAGGTCGTTTGGCTCGCACTGAACTTATCGATGCCAAGCTAATGCCAGCGAGCCGACGAGCTGCCTCGCTGCTCAAAGTACCGCCCTTATCGGAAGTATACCGTGTCGATCGCCTGCGTTTTCTGGATGAACGCCCTGTTGTGGTGGTTACCAACTTCATCTTGCCGAAGTATTTTCCTAACTTGCTGGAAAAATCTTTCACCTCGTCATTAACCACCCTGTACCGTGAAGAGTACGGTGTGATCTATTCGAAAACCCGATACCGGGTCAGTACCACGTCCCTGCTCGGTGAAACGGCGCAGCACCTTAGGGCAACCGCGGGAAGCCCTGCGATGTTAGTAGAGCGCCTCAACTATGACCAACATGACAACGTGATTGACTGTGATTTGGAATATTGGCGTCACGATGCAATTTGTATTGAATCGGTAGCCGAACTGTCCAAGTAAAATCAAAAAGCCAGAGTCACGAAAACTCTGGCTTTTCATTTCAGCTGCATTGAACAAAGCTGAATTAAGCAAGCATTATGCAACCACTACAAAGAAGATTGCGGTCGAAATAATACCGATAAGCGCATAAGGCATCTGCGTCAGAGCATGCTGCATCGCTGTACACCCAGAGCCTTGAGCAGAGAGCACTGTCGAATCACTGAAGAAACAGGAATGGCTACCTGCTGCAGAAGCAGACAGAAGCGCACCAACAGTAATATGGACAGGCACACCTAGATGCGCACCTAGAGGGAAAACAATTGGCATTGCTACCGCAAATAGTCCCCATGAAGATGCCGTCGCAAATACCAACGCTGTCATGACCAAAAAGATAATGACCGGGAACAAGGTTGGTGAAAGCCAAGGTGATACCGCTTCGATGACATATTCCGTTAGCCCTAGCTGATCATTAACATTCTTCAGCATAAAGCCACCAACTACAGTTGCCAGCGGCACCATCATCACTTTGATCCCATCATAGATAGCATCAAACATAGAGCTCAGGGACAACAGGCGTTGCATGCCGTAGAAGAAGATAGTGAACATGATGGCAACAAAAACACCGGCTAGTAAGTCAATGTCGAAATACCAACTTGCCGCTACCAAAACCACCATTGGGAGTACAAAATTCAGCACGCCCAATGTGGCATTCGAATGTGGCTTGATGTTTTCACCAAAATTGATTTCTGTCGCGCCTTCAGGTTTTACCTGCCCCTGTTGAGCACGCTGCTCGGCTTTTTTCATTGCACCAATGTTAGGCAGCTTATCCATGGCAACAAGAAATACCACCGCCAGCGTCACCCAGCCATAAGCCATGTATGGGATAGCCTGAATATAAACGCTTAAGCCTTCGCCCGAAGCTGCGATATCATTGCTTTCAAGTAATGAGCTAAAGAAAATTGCCCATGTCGAAATAGGGATGATGATACAGATTGGTGCAGCAGTAGAGTCGACAAGGTAAGCCAGTTTCTCTCGTGAGATTTTGTAGCTATCCGTGATCCTTTTCATTGATGATGAAATGGCGATGGCGTTCAGATAATCATCAATGAATACCAAGATACCTAACACGAAAGTCAACAGCATAGATTGCTTACGGCTTTTCACCTTATTAACCAGTACCTGGCTCAAGCTCAAGATACTGCCGCCTTTTTCCAAAATAGCGATAAGGCCACCCATCAAACCACAGACCAAAATAACCCAGGCAATGGTTTCATCCATCATTACTGTCATTGACACATCAACAACACCGCCGACAAACTCTGTAGGGTTAATCATCAATAACCCCATTATCGCCCCACTAAAAAGTGCTTCAACAGTGCGATGGGTTAGCAGTGCAAAGGCCAGGACGAATATTGTCGGTAATAGGCTAAGCCAACCGTATGCTTGTCCCTCTTCATGAAGGCTACCAATGGTAGCAAAACCGATAATGGCACCAAATACAGCAAACAGATAGAGCCAGTAACTACTATTGAATTTCACCGGTGTTTCAAGCACCGTGTTTTGGGTGGTCATACAAGTTCCCTCTTCTTTTAGGCGGTATGCAGCATCCATTCAACTTCTAATGGAGTTACAGCACTTTCGAACTCAGCAAGCTCACTTTGCTTGCAAGCATGATAAATGTGTAAAAACTCTTTAGGTAGGTAATCCCCAAACTCCCCTCTCTCCAACTCGGCAAGCGCATCAGACATACGTGTCGGCATTGAGGGAGCTGTTTCACTAAGGGGATCAGGGCATTGTTCTGGGGTAAACTTTTCGGCGGCAAGCACATTGGCCAAAACAACCGAGGCCAATATGTAGGGGTTCACATCAGCGCCAGCAATGCGATGTTCAATCCTACGGTTGTTGCTATCGCTCATTGGGATACGGAGCGCTACACCGCGATGGTTATGCCCCCAGTCCGCTTTTGTTGGCGTGTATGATCCAGCCGAGAATCGTCGATAAGAATTCACATTAGGGCAAAGAAGTGCAATGGAGCTTGGTACCGCGTGGATCATTGCGGCCAAGGTTTGATAGAAAAACGGGCTCGCTGCACCATTTTGATCCGAAAACAGATTATTGCCCGCCTCATCAACCACACTCAAATGGATGTGCTGCCCATTACCCGCCTCATGGGCAAATGGCTTGGCCATAAATGTGACATCAAAGTTATGTTGGTGGGCCACTTGGCGAATGAGCCTCTTCGCCAGCAGGACTTGATCACAGGCATTCAGCACATCTTTTTGATGATTAAAGTTAATCTCAAATTGGCCTGGAGCCGATTCAGACAGTGCACCGGATGTGTTGAGCTCTTGCTCGGCAGCCGCCGTATTCAGATCTGAAAGGAACTCTGCGTAATCATCTAAATTTTCAATGTCGTAAACAGCGGTATCTTTTTCCTGCATTCTTTTCTTTGGATTAAAGGCAGGTTTTACCAAACCATTATCCATTCTTGACTTATCAACTAGATAAAATTCCAGTTCCAGTGCGACAACAGGGTACTGCCCTTTACTGTGAAGCTGCTTTTGTAAATCTTCCAAAACGTTGCGAATAAAAAGTGATGTTGGCTTTTCTCCCGAAGCATCCATCATTGTAAGCAACAGTTGGGCCACATTTGGATTAACCGTTCTTGTCAATGTGTTCGGTATCGGAAAACAAAGATGGTCTGGCTCACCTAACTCTTCGCCTAGTCCTGCTTCTTCCACGACACTGCCAGCCATATTCAAACTAATTGTCGAAACAGGCAGTGGTACCCCTTTTTTCACTTTCGCCAATGCCTTGATGGGAATCCGTTTTCCTCTGGGACATGCGTTTATGTCTGTAAAAACCAAATCTACAAATTCTATTTCGGGCCATTTCTGTAAAAAATTTCTGACCTCAGAATCAAATGCATCCATACATTATTCTCCGAACATAATTCTTGCTATCAGATGCTGTGAACAATCGATGACTATCAATTATTTAGAACGCAAAATTCAGTTCACAACCTGCGGATATGAAACTTTTTTCTTTTAAATTAGATATTTACCCACAAAAAAGAAAAAACCAAAACACATCACTTCCGCAACAAATTATTAACACAAGTTTCCTTTTGCTCAATATTTCGAACACGAATAATCGATAAAATTGCCATTTTGGTGACAAAAATCACAAAAATCGCATTCCCCAAGGTTATCCACCTTGCGGTATGAGAATTCAGTTTGTAACTTAAGTGTTAAATATTTCGAGCAAGGGATAACAACAATGAATATTTCGCCAGTCATTGCAATTGCATGCTGTGAAAAATCACTGGGTGGCTATGCAATCCAATCTGTTAACCAATTTTACATTGATGCAGTCACTGACTTTGGCGGTGTCCCTGTGCTACTACCAGCAACAGCCAAAGGCAATCAACTGACTCAACTACTTAACAATGTTGATGGGATTTTATTGCCAGGGAGCCACTCAAATGTTGCTCCTCACCGATACGGAGCAGCACACGAAGAGGCAATGACAGATGAAGGCCGTGATGAATTAGTGTTTCAGTTAATTGAACAAGCCGTAGATAAAAAGATTCCAACACTCGGTATTTGCCGTGGGTTCCAAGAAATTAATGTCGCTTTGGGCGGTTCACTTTACCCTTTTGTCCATCATGCAGGCTTCAATGATCATCGCGAAGATCAGACCGATGACTTCGGCCAGAAATACGCCGCAAAGCACGCAGTCATGGTTGAGCATGGTGGTCATTTTTCTAAGTGGCTTAATGATCAAAAAGAAATACCCGTCAATACGTTACATAACCAAGGCATTAATCAGCTCGCTCCCGGCCTGCGTGTGGAAGCTTGTGCAACAGACGGCTTGATTGAGGCGGTTAGTCTTGATAACCACCCCTACTTTATAGGTGTGCAATGGCACCCAGAATGGCAAGCAAGACAAAATCATTTCTCACAATTTTTATTTAAACACTTTATTATGGCTTCATCACAACGAAATGGAGTCAGAGTAAGTGGACAACGAAGCGATAGGTAAAAAAATCGCCAACTTACGAAAACAAAAAGGGTTATCACAACGTGAGTTGGCTGAAAGAGCACAAATGACAAATAGTGCTATTTCATCTATTGAAAACGGAAAGGTCAGCCCTTCCGTCAGTTCTTTGCAAAAAATCGTTAATGTTTTTTCTCTTTCTTTGTCAGAGTTCTTCACCTTCGAACAAGACAGAGAAGAAAAAATTAAAGTCGTCATTTCTGAAAATGAATTAATTGAAATAGGCAACGAAGCTGTTTCGATGAAATTAGTCAGCAACGGAACGACAGAACGAAAAATGGGCTTTCTTATCGAGGAATACAGCCCGCATTCAAGCACTGGTGCTTCGGAGATCCGTCACGAAGGCGAAGAAGCCGGAACAGTGCTCGAAGGTGAAATCGAGCTGGAATACAACGGAGAGGTATACCTCATTCGTCAGGGCGAGTCGTATTTAATCGACACGACCATAGCTCATAAATTTTCAAATAAAACCGACAGGGTTTGCAGAATAATTAGCGCGCATACACCGGCGACTTTCTAGCACCCTGTCCTTCAAGGAGAGAGTGTATGAAATCGCAATCGGATTGGATTGAATTACAGAATCAAACAAAACTCGAAACCCGCGCCTTTATTAATGGCGAATACTGCCAAGCAGTAGATAATTCAACGTTTGAGACTGTCAATCCAGCTACAGGGAAAAAGCTTGCTGATATTGCCCGCTGCAAACAGAAAGATGTCGACATTGCGGTTTCACATGCTCGCCAAGCCTTTAGTGCAGGCGACTGGCAAAATTTGAGCCCTGCTAACCGTAAAGCAGTGCTTCAACAATTTGCCGATTTAATTTCGTCACACCATGAGACCTTGGCATTGCTGGAATCACTTGATACCGGCAAGCCAATCTCACATGCCTACAGCACTGATATTCCAGGTGCGGCATCATCACTCCGTTGGTATGCCGAAGCATTAGATAAAGTATATGGTGAAGTTGCCCCCACCGAAAAAGATGTACATGCCTTTATCAGCCACCAGCCAATCGGTGTTGTTGCAGCCATAGTGCCATGGAACTTCCCTCTCTGGTTGGCCTGTTGGAAATTAGGGCCTGCGCTTGCAGCTGGTAACAGTGTCATCCTCAAGCCTTCGGAGAAGTCATCCCTCACCGCTATCTATCTCGGGCAGCTCGCTAATGAAGCTGGTTTTCCTGCTGGTGTCTTCCAGGTTGTTACCGGTTTAGGTCACGAAGCTGGTGAAGCCCTCGCCCGTCACCATGATGTTAACTGCATTACCTTCACAGGTTCAACCAAGGTTGCAGGCCAGCTAATGGTGAGCTCTGGTGAAACAAACCTCAAGCGTGTGTGGGCCGAAGCCGGCGGTAAGAACGCCAATATTGTTTTCGCTAACTATAACAACCTAGATCAAGCTGCATCTGAGGCCGCGGGAGGCTGCTTCTATAACCAAGGTGAAGTGTGTGTAGCAGCAACAAGGCTATTAGTAGAAGAAAGCATCAAGGATGAGTTCATCGATAAAGTCGTTTCAGCCGCTCAGCGTTTCGCTCCTAAAGATCCGCTGGATCCAAGCAGCTGTATGGGGGCACTTATTGATCATGAGCATAAGCAAAAAGTCCTTAATTACATCACCCTAGCCCAACAAGAAGGCGCCACTGTGATTTGTGGTGGTGACATCGAAGGTGACGGTGCCTTCGTAGCACCGGTGATTTTGGACAACGTCAACAATGAAATGCGCGTTGCTCAAGAGGAAATATTCGGCCCGGTATTATGTGTGATTCCGTTCAAGGACGAAGCCGATGCTATCCGCATTGCCAACGACTCTCAATATGGTCTAGGTGCTGCCGTATGGACATCAGATCTGAGCCAAGCACACCGAGTCGCAAAGCAACTTGAAGCAGGCTCTGTCTGGGTAAATAACTACAACGAAGGGGATATGACGGTACCGTTTGGCGGCTTCAAAATGAGCGGTAACGGTCGGGATAAGTCACTGCACGCCTTCGACAAGTTTACCGAAACTAAAACCACTTGGATTCGCCTGTAAGTCAACTAAAGGATTAGAAAATGACCACACATACTGATTCATTCTATGCCAACTCTATCCCGAATATGCCGGCGTATCCGCAACTGCAAGACAACATCGAAGTCGATGTCTGTGTCGTCGGAGCAGGATTCTCAGGCCTATCATCAGCCTTGCACCTAGCCGAAAAAGGCTTTCGTGTTGCTGTTCTTGAAAGTGCCAAAGTAGGTTTCGGTGCTACCGGCCGTAATGGCGGTCAAATTGTGAATAGCTACAGCCGTGATGTTGATGTTATCGAGCAACGCTATGACCGCAAAACAGCGTCTGAACTCTGCAATATGATTTTTGAAGGCGGCGATATTATCCGCCAGCTTGTCGAAACACATAATATTGATTGCGATCTTAAACAAGGCGGACTTTTCACAGCTCTTAACCACAAGCAGCTGAAAGGGCTTGAAGAACATAAGAAAAACTGGGAGCGCTACGGCAACAACCAATTGTCACTGCTGGACGAGAACGATGTTAAACAAGCAGTCGGTACTGAGGCGTATGTCGGCGGCCTACTTGATATGCGAGGGGGTCACATCCACCCACTCAAACTGGCCCTTGGTGAAGCCGATGCCTTTGTCAAAATGGGAGGCCAAATATTCGAGCAATCCGCCGTTACCCGTATCGAGAAGGGCCAAATGCCAATTGCCCATACCGAGAAAGGCTCAGTAAAAGCTAAATACCTCGTCTTGGCAGGAAATGCATACCTTGGAGGCCTGGCTCCAAACATCAGCAACAAAGCGATTCCGTGTGGAACCCAAGTTGTCGCCACTGCCCCGCTCAGTGACGAGCAGCTCAAGACTATTCTGCCTTCTGACTACTGTGTTGAAGACTGTAACTACTTGCTTGATTACTTCCGTCTGTCGGCTGATAAACGCCTTCTGTTTGGAGGTGGCGTCGTCTATGGAGCGCGTGATCCGCAAAATATCGAGCAACTGATCCGCCCTAAAATGGATAAAGTCTTCCCAGAACTTAAAGGGATACAAATTGATTACGCATGGACTGGTAACTTCCTGCTGACCTATTCACGTATGCCTCAGTTTGGTTGCTTCAGTGACAACATCTATTACCTACAAGGATACAGTGGCCACGGCGTTACCTCTACTCACCTTGCAGGAAAATTACTGGCTGAAGCGCTAACGGGACATGCTGAACGATTTGATGCCTTTGCCTCACTCAAACATTATGCCTTCCCAGGCGGTCGCCACTTCCAAATTCCATTCACGGCATTGGGCGCGGCTTACTACAACCTACGCGACAAACTGGCAATCTAAGAAACACAAGGACGTATTCATGACAAGAAAAGTAACTTTTGCTGCTGTGCAACTTGCTATCAGCTGGGATTTAGACAAAAACCTCGACAAGATCCGCCAGAGCGTAAAGGAAGCTTCTGATAACGGTGCTAATGTGGTTGTTTTGCAAGAATTATTTGCAGCCCCTTACTTCTGCAAAAAACAAGAAGCCAAATACTTCGAGTTGGCGCAAACCTTAGATAGCAGCCCGCTGATTAGTACAATGAGCGCTATTGCCAAAGAGTTTAACGTCGTGCTTCCTGTCAGCTATTTCGAAAAGAGCGGCAATACGTTTTTCAACTCATTGGTCATGATCGATGCCGATGGCACAGTGTTAGACAATTACCGTAAATCTCACATCCCTGATGGTCCGGGCTACAGCGAAAAGTTTTATTTTAGCCCTGGTGATACTGGCTTTAAGGTTTGGGATACACAATTTGGTCGCTTTGGTGCAGGGATCTGCTGGGATCAATGGTTTCCTGAGCTTGCTCGTTCTTTGGTACTACTAGGCGCAGAGGCTATCTTCTACCCGACAGCAATTGGCTCAGAGCCACAAGACTCTAGCCTAGACTCCCAGGGGCATTGGCAACGCACTATGCAAGGACACTCAGCGGCCAATTTGGTGCCCGTGATTGCCTCCAACCGCACCGGAGTAGAGTCTGATGACGGCATTGAAACCACCTTCTATGGGTCTTCTTTCATCACCGATCATACGGGAGACAAACTTGCCGAAGCCTCGCGTGATGAAGAAAGCATTATCTATGCCGAGATCGATCTCGATGCAACGGAAAAAGCACGTCACAGCTGGGGATTATTTAGAGATCGCCGTCCGGATTTATACGGTCAACTGAACTCCCTTAGCGCGAAATAATACGCGATACCAACTCCCTCTTTTAGGAGGGAGTTCAGCTCACACATAGGTATAGAGAGCTTGCAGATGGAACTTGTAACAACGCCCAAACAAGATGGATTTACCTTCCCTGCTGAATTTGCCTCACAACAAGCAGTATGGCTCGCTTGGCCTGAGCGTCAGGACAACTGGCGTGATGACGCCAAACCGGCTCAACAAGCTTTTGCAAAAGTCGCCAATGAAATCAACCTAGTTGTCCCGGTGACGGTTGTCGTCAGCGAAAGGCAACGTGAAGACGCAAAGGTTTTACTAGAGCCATCTATTCAGATTGCAGTCATGCCTTATAACGACGCGTGGATGCGCGACATTGGCCCAACCATCGTTACCAATGCCCAAGGTGAGAAGCGAGGGATAAGCTGGCAATTCAACGCCTGGGGAGGTAACTACAATGGGCTGTACTCCCCTTGGAATGATGATGACAATTTGGCAGGTAAAGTTTGCGATCATTTGGGAATTGATCATTACCGGGCGCCATTTGTGCTTGAGGGCGGCGCTTTTCACACCGACGGTGAAGGCACGCTTTATACCACCGCAGAGTGCTTGCTAAGCCCGGGTAGGAACCCGGAACTAAGTCAGAAGGATATTGAACAATATCTTGCTGAATATCTGGGTATCACTAAAGTCATCTGGCTTCCAAAAGGGCTATTCAATGACGAAACTGACGGACATGTCGATAATCTGCTGCATGTGATCGCTCCTGGTAAAGTGGTACTAAGCTGGACCGACGATATCAATGATCCACAGTACCTGATCTCACGCGAGGCACTTCGGGTATTGGTCAATAGCCTGGATGCCCAAGGACGCACTATTGAAGTCATTAAGCTGCCTATTCCCGGACCATTATATTTGCAAGAACACGAAGCGGCGGGCATCGCCCCTTCGAAAGGTATGAAGCGCCTTGCTGGTGAGCGCCTAGGTGGTTCTTATGCGAATTTCCTGATGATCAACAAAACCGTTTTTCTTCCGGAGCTAGATAGCCTTACTGACCCGATGGCGAAGTCCATTTTGCAAAACGCCCTCCCCGATTACAACATCGTCGGCATTCCAACCCGCGAAGTCTTACTCGGTGGTGGCAATATCCACTGCATTACCCAACAAATCCCTGCGGGAGGTGCGACATAACCTCTCATCAACAAGCACATAAGCACGTCTTTACCTAGGCCTTGGAGTAAGGCTAGTTATTACCATTAACTAGGACACATTATGGAACAGATAAAGAACCAGAGTTTGCTCTCTTTTTTGAGCGAACCGGATTGCCACACCCTAAAAGTCACTAACCCTGCAACTATGGACGTACTTGGGTATGTAAAAACCACTACCTCAGAGCAGTTATGTGACATGATTGAAACCGCTCACCTAGCTCAAAAATCATGGGCATCGCTCACTGCCAAAGAGCGCGCAGCAAAGCTAAACCATTGGTTTCAGCTAATCATCGAAAACCAAGATGATCTTGCTCGTTTGATGACTTTGGAGCAAGGCAAACCCTTCGCCGAGGCAAAAGGTGAAGTCCTTTATGGTGCGAGCTTTATCGAATGGTTTGCCGAAGAAGGTAAACGAGCCTACGGCGACTCTATTCCCGGCCATACCTCGGACCGACGTATCATCACTATAAAACAACCCGTCGGTGTTGCTTGTGCCATCACGCCTTGGAATTTTCCTATTGCGATGATCACCCGAAAAGCAGCCCCAGCTCTTGCTGCTGGCTGTAGTTTTATCGTCAAACCATCAGAACTTACGCCACTATCGGCACTGGCAACTGCGCAACTGGCCTACCAGGCAGGGATCCCCAAAGAGGTACTCCAAGTCGTTTGCAGTTCGAATGCAAAATCTATTGGTGACACCTTTACCCATCACCCACTGATCAGAAAGCTTTCCTTCACCGGATCAACCCGAGTAGGCAAACTTCTGATGGCACAATGTGCTGACACGGTAAAACGTACTTCCATGGAGCTAGGTGGTAACGCCCCATTCATTGTTTTCGATGATGCAGACATTGATAGTGCAGTTCAAGGCGCCATTGCTTCTAAGTTCCGCAATGCTGGTCAAACATGTGTTTGTGCCAACCGGTTTTATGTCCACAGCAAAGTCCACGATGAATTCGTGCTGAAGTTCCGAGCCGCAGTAGCAGGACTCAAAATCGGTAATGGTCTTGAAGACGGCGTAGCGCTGGGGCCAATGATCAACCAAGCCGCTAAAGATAAAGTCGACAATATTATCCAATATGCATGTGAACAAGGTGCAACCTTGATTACCGAGCAAAAGCAGCATGATGGGCTATTTGTCTCCCCGGCAATTCTGGTGGACGTCGAGCAACATATGGATATCGTCCAGGAAGAAATATTTGGCCCTGTCGCCCCGATATTGCGCTTCAACAGCGATGAAGAATTAATCGAGATGGCCAACGATACCCCTTACGGCCTAGCCTCCTACTTCTATAGCCAAAATATCAACCGGATCTGGAATGTCGCCGAAGCATTGGACTACGGCATGGTCGGGATCAACGAAGGGATCATCTCAACCGAAGTAGCCCCATTCGGCGGCGTCAAGGAGTCGGGTATCGGTCGCGAAGGCGCCAAACAGGGGTTAGATGAATACCTAGATATTAAATACATGTGTTTCGGCGGTATAGCATAATTAAAAGGAAATTAGCCATGAACTCCAATCAAGACCTACACAATAAAAGACAACAAGTGATCGCCCAAGGTATGGGAGCGCTTTACCCGCTATATGTGAAAAAAGCCGAAAATGCCATTGTCTGGGATATAGAGGACAATCAATACATTGATTTCGCAGCAGGTATAGCGGTCAATAACACTGGTCATTCTCATCCAAGGATCACCGAGGCGGTCAAAGCTCAGCTTGATCAATTCTCACACACTTGTGCAATGGTAACGCCGTACAGCTCGTTTGTTGAGCTTGCTGAAAAGCTCACACAGCTCGCCCCTGGAGATTCAGAGAAAAAAGCTGTATTCCTTACAACAGGCGCTGAAGCTGTTGAAAATGCCATTAAAATTGCCCGCGCCCATACCAAGCGAAGCGGTGTAATTGCATTTAAAGGAGGCTTTCACGGTCGAACCAATATGACCATGGGCCTAACGGGGAAAGTCGCCCCTTATAAAGCAGGCTTCGGGCCATTCCCTAATGAAATCTACCATGCCCCATACCCTAATGCTTACCATGGTATTTCGATTGATGACAGCCTAAACGCTATCGACGATCTGTTCAGTTGTGATATCGAGCCAAACCGAGTTGCCGCCATTATCTTTGAACCGGTTCAGGGCGAAGGTGGTTTCTACCAAGCTCCGCCAGAGTTTGCTCAACGGGTTCGTGAGCTTTGCGATCAACATGGCATCGTACTCATCGCCGATGAAATACAAACTGGCTTTGCCCGTACAGGAAAATTATTTGCGACTGAGTACTTAGGCATTGAACCTGATCTCATGACCATGGCAAAAGGAATTGCAGGGGGCTTCCCTATTTCAGCCGTCGTCGGTAAGGCCAATGTCATGGATGCTGCCCTGCCCGGCGGATTAGGCGGAACCTATGCCGGCTCTCCACTTGGCTGTGTCGCCGGATTAGAAGTCTTGAAGATCATTGAAGAGGAGCAGCTTTGCCGCAAAGCGTTGGATATTGGTGAAATTGTTTCTGCCAAGCTGGACACAATTCGCACTAAGGTCGACAGCATTGGCGATGTGCGAACCCTTGGAGCAATGATTGCGATTGAATTTTCAGATCCAATGTCTGGAAAGCCATTACCTGAGCTCACCAAAACCGTTATCAGCAAGGCGCAAGAAGCAGGGCTTATTCTTCTATCATGTGGTATGAAAGGCAATGTAATAAGGTTACTTCCACCTCTGACAATTGAAACTGAAGTACTGAATGAAGGGCTCAATAAGCTTGAATCAATCTTGCTAGATTGCATTAACTCATAAGCTACCACTGAATCCAGAGCGTATAAGAACGAAACACCGGACGCCTTAGGCCAGGAAGGCACTTCGGTGTTTCGCTTTTAATTTACCGCTGTGGCTGACGATAAGTCACATACCGTGATTTGATCATCCGATAAACCAATCCAGCAATGGCCGAAATCATCAACGTAAAGCTCAGCATCACCAAGCCTTTGGTGAGGATCTGCTGGTATTCACTCAGCATTGGGCTAAGCATTACCCACTTCCCCACCAGCAACAGGATAAGACACCAGATCAGCGAGCTCATTGCACTGATCACCACCATCCGCCAGGCACTCAATTTAGCAATCCCCATCAGCATTGGCGTTAGCACCCTGACAAAGGGCACAAAGCGCGAAATGAACAGCGAGAGAAAGCCATATTTATTGAGTAACCGTCTTGCTTTTGGCAATGCATCATCAGGTAGCATACGCTCCAGCCAATCCACAAATCGGGTCCGGTGTAACACCCTTCCCTGCAGGTAGCCCATAAAACCACCAAAGGTGGCAGCAAAGCACAGGGCCGCGACAGTCGTAGGGAAATCTAAGATACCAAGCCCAATCATACCTCCGGCAAACAGCACCAAGCCGTCGCCGGGCAGCGGCAAAAATACAAAACTCGATTCCAATAGCAAGATTAACGTCAGCAACAACAAGAACCATTTCAATGAACTCACTTGCTGTAGGGTTTCAAAATCATGATGCCATATAGCCAATAACATCTCTTGCATATACTACTCCAACATGTAACTACCGGCTTTCCCGGCCTGAGTGCTGCCTATGAACTAACAAGCCCAATCAAGCTTGCAGGTTTAATGGCGAGCGTTTCCAAAGATCAAATCCACTAGCATTCGGGAGGCTAGATTCCCATCTTGGTTGAGCCGCATTTCAGCCAAGGTATTTTCGATGTAGTCATTGACTAATACCGATGTATGGCTGAAGGGTGAACTCGGCCAACTGTGTAAAATCAGTACAGAAGCGATCGCTATCAGAGCAATCACTCTCCAGTTCAACAATGCACTTTTTACCTGCTGAAAAGCCCAAGTACGTTCCATTGTCATACCTTTATTTTCTATATATCAAAGAGCCTGTAACACGCAGCAGCGATCAAGCCAGATCGGCTACTGGTACACTCAGATAACTAAATTATGAAATGGACTACGACTTAGCCGAAACGGTGGCTATAGAGCTGATTCCCCTCTTTCCAACCAGAAAGACGGTTATGATTGTGGGGGATGTGCCCAACCCAGTGAGATTGCAGGGGTGGTAAAGCCGTTGGCTTCAAAGCACGGGATAGATAAGAAGGGGGATGAAACTCGAATACAAGGGTGAAGGCGGGTTTGACGCCCATCCCCGCATAGTGGTCAACGCTTTTTATCCGCCTTAACGCATTAAAGAAGAAGGCCTCATGGCCTTCATCAAAGACAGAGCGATCATCGTCCTGGGTAATGATCGACGAATCTGTGGTTTGGACTGGGCACTGACATAAAGCCCGTCTCAGATGGCTTGAATAATCATTACTGACTAATGGGCTAAGCAACTTGTCATTAAACGGCTCAATAGGCTGCGCTATCGCAGTGTTTGCACACCACAATAAAACAAGCAGACAAATTGTGTAGAGACGCCTAATCAACATACAACTTACCCAATATGGACACTCAGGACATTATAATCTGCGACTGTAAACTGGGAAGCGTTAAATAGCAGGTTGTGTTACAAGTTATGTCTTTTTAAACAAATTACTTGGCTATGATCAAATAAAGAGCCCTTAGGCTCTTTACCTATTTTCACCTGGTGAGAAAGAGCAAGCCGCCTTACCCTTTGTCGGCTTTACCAGCCGCATCGGCAAACTTAGCCAGCTGTTTATCTAGCCATGAAGGCTTTAGGCCAGCATCTTCCGCGGCTTCTTTACGACGAATGGCATTGCGCACCATCATTGCACCAGTCCAGCGAATAGGTTCTGGCGGAAAGTACCCTTTCGGGCCAGATACCAGACCGCACTCGGTCCATTCGTTTTGCTGCTCTAGCACCATTGACGATAAAATTTTACCGCCAATCCAGGTTTGTGCGACACCATTACCGGAATAACCCAAGCCGTAGACAATGTCTTTATTCTGCTTAAGCTGACCGAAAAACGGCATTCCGGTTACCGAGCGATCCGACGCCCCGGTCCATGTGGTGGAAAATGATTGATCCGCCAACGATGGGAAGAACCGGTCAAATGAGCGCCGTAGCAATGACTGGTAACGACTAGGCTGGTCAAACACCTTACTGATACGGTTGGCAAATGAGAAATGGTTGCCGCCTTTGCCCAGCATCAGCCTGCCATCAGGTGTTGAGCGGTAGTAATGCACAAAGGTACGCGAGTCCACGACCGTCTTGCCATCTTTAAGCCCCATCGCATCGAGTTTTTCTGGCACGGGCTTGGTGATCGCCATATCAGAAGAGACTAATACCACGCTGCGCTTGAACTCAGGGAATTGCTCCAGCATCCACGCATTAAGTGCCAGCACCACTTTCTTGGCAAAGATATCCGCTTGCGGGGTGGTAATAGTAATGGGGATTTCGATATTGATATCTTCCATCGGGGTATTTTCATAAACCTTTACCCCCAAACGCTCGGCAACACGCTTTAGGCCTCGGGCAAGCATCGCAGGCTGAACACTAGCCGCGGCCGGTGAATAGTAGCCTTCGCTGTGGGCAGTAGAGCCCGCATCAAGCTGGACCTTGTCTTTTTCCCACGCTTGCCAGCTATTGATATCCTGTTTATCCAAAGCCGCAAGAACACCTTCCATCGAACCTTCTTGGGCGCTGTTAGTGGCTGTATATAACGTACCATGGCGACGAAGCTGGGCATCTATCTTATGCTCTTTACAGAACGCTTCAATTTCATAGATGGCTTGCTCTGAGGCCGCCACCAGCTTGGCCGCTTTCTCTTCACCATAGAGCTTTTTCATCGATAGGTATTTTGTCGACCAAGTCAGCATACAGCCACCGTTACGGCCAGAAGCCCCACTGCCACACAGCCCTTTGTCGATCACAACAACATCTAGGTCTGGCTGCTGTTGCTTGAGATTAATGGCAGTCCACAGACCGGTATACCCGCCACCGACGATACAGACATCAGTTTGGATATCATTTTGTAACACATTGGGTTGAGCTGATACTTCAACTCCCATCGCCTGAGCAAACCAATACGGCTGGAAGTTATCATTGTCCTTGAGCATTATTCACCACCTGATTTGGTATAGACCAAAATAATAATGATAATTTAGCGCCCATCTGTGAAAGCTTTATGACAACAATCGTAAATGACAAACATCGTAATCTGACAATTTTTGATTTCTAACTAGGCCTTGCACCACTCTCTGCACTATTCCAGCCCGCTAACATCTCCTCGGGACGTCTTATTTAGTCCTTTAAATCAGCACCTTGAATTAAAATATGCATAATGAATTTATTTTTTATGTTTTCGGTGTAAATTATCACTAGCGCATTGAGAAATTTGCTTTTAGAATGCGCCTGCTTTGGGGAGTAGTCACCAACTGTTCGTCTGTCGTCATCTCGAAGCCTTATGCTTCCGGCAGCCGAGGGTGGATTTGTAGCACTCGCTCTACACCATCCTGACGAGACCAACGCCATTAATCATGCACATCCGTGCAGGGTTATCTTTATTTGCCTAAACGCAAGAGGTAGCCCGTGACATTAATGCGCGAAAGGTCTGGCTTCCCCTGATCCTGTCCCTTTCGCGCACTCGATCGTGAAAGGAGAAATCTATGAGCCTTTTGAGCTATGAAGGGTTCGCTGTTCTAACCATCTTTATGTTGGCGTTGGACTTATACCAAACCCGTGGTGGCAAGGTCACCATTAAAAAAGCCGCTCTTTGGAGTGTGTTCTGGGTTGTATTGGCTTTGGCCTTCAATGTGGTGATTTACCTATACTGGCCGCTAATGGCACCAGAGAGCAGCTATACCAACAGTGAAGCAGCAACGGCTTTCCTTACCGGCTATTTGCTCGAGAAATCGTTGAGTGTCGACAACTTGTTTGTCTTTGCTCTGATTTTCAGCCAATTTGCCGTGCCTGAATCGATTCGCCCTAGGGTGCTGATGCTTGGTGTTGTGGGTGCGCTGATCTTGCGTGCAATTATGATTGCTGTAGGTGCAGAGTTGCTAACCCAGTTCCACTGGATCTTGTATGTGTTCGCAGCATTCCTGTTGTACACCGGTTACAAGCTATGGCGTGAAGACGAAGAAGAACAAGAGGACTTTTCCCAGTCACTGCCAGTGCGCTTGGTGAAAAAGTGCTTCCGGGTATCTGGTGACTACAAGGGCCATAAGTTCTTCGTCAAAGACAGCAAAGGCTGGATTGCAACACCACTGTTGATTGTGATCGCAGTGATTGCTTTGACCGACGTGATGTTCGCTCTGGATTCTATCCCGGCGATCTTCGCGGTTACCAAAGAGCCATTCCTGGTGATGACCGCTAACGTGTTCGCGCTGCTTGGCCTGCGTTCGCTGTACTTTGTGCTGGAAGGTATGCTGACCCGTTTCTGCTACCTACGCCCAGCATTGGCGTTTATCTTGAGCTTCATCGGTATCAAGATGCTGTTGATGGAAACCAGCTATGCGATCCCAACACCGGTTTCTTTGGGTGTGATTGTACTGACCATCAGCACAGCGATTGTCGGCTCACTGTGGAAAACCCGCGAGCTGAAAGTGTCATAACTTAGCTATTACCCGAATACCAAAAGTCGCTCACAGACCGTGAGCGGCTTGGCTATATCTTTCAGAAATCGTCACTTTGCTATCTAATGTCAATGTAGTCAGGGCATCAGCACCTAGTGAGGAAAAATAAGACTACTCTACTGGTGCCCAGATTTTGTAATCAACCTCTACATCTTCCTGGGCATAAACAACCAAAGGCAGCTTTGAGTTATAGCGCAGCAGATCGCTGTGGAACTGCAACTCTGTATCTGCAGCTTCTTTCTCACAAGCCATCATAGTGCCGGCATAACTAGTTTGTTTTTCCAGTACGTAGTAAGAATAACCCCATCCTTCCAGCGAACGTCGCTCGATATCCATCGGCAGCGCTTTGATGTTGCAATCAACCTTCATGACACTGTTAGCGACAAGTTGTACGCGGCGGTCTAGATTTTCATTCTCAACCGCATCAAGCTGAATGACGTGCTTGGTAAAGCCAGGCATTTCAGGGAACATTTCAGCGTTATCGCTTGCGAAAACGTGTGGGGCTGAAATCAATAGCGCAGCAGTCAGAAGTGTCTTTTTCATTGTTATTCCTATTATTTTGGATTCTCTACTTTTATACCGAAGTTACCATTATATCCTGAACCCATGCTGTTCAGTTTAACTCACAGGTATTTTTCTATCGGAAAAAGCTGTAAAAATCGCGATTTTACTCGATCCCACTGGCTTGTATCGGGCTCGCTGTCCCAGCTTTGTGTACCGGAATACCACCTGACATTGCCATCGTCTAAACCCAAACGCCAACTGTTTTCCTCTTCCATTGCCACTTCAATATCGTCAGCAAGTGAATCGGCAATACTTTCATTATCAATCACCAGAATAGATTCGGTATTGAGATAAGTTGAACGCAAATTAAAGTTGAATGACCCGACCGCAGCGATTTGCCGATCAAATACAACTGACTTTGAATGCAGACCATAAGGTGTTGTCGGTGCGCATTTAACAGCATCTTTTGTTGATTGCTCACATAGCTTGGTTTCTGGTTTTAACTCAAACAACTGCATACCATGTTCGAGCATACCCTGACGCCGCCCCGCATAACCCGAGTGATTAGTAATAAGGTCATTCGAGACCATAGAGTTAGTCAATGCACTTACCTTAACACCATCATTCGTTAGGCCTTGGAGACTATCCAAATGGCCATCATCGAAAACCAGATAAGCCGATTCCACAACAATCTCTTGTTTTGACTGCAAGGCTAAATCCGCCAACACCCTTGCCGTCCTCTTAGGTTTATCGGTATTAGCCACATCATCTGGAACAGGCTGGTCGGCCACATAACGGGCTTTGACCCAAGTGTTCACACTCATCAACTTCTCAAGAAAACGCTGAGCAGCTTCTTTCCCTTCTGGTAATGCCGGATAGTGTTTGTAACGCGGCGGATAAATCCGATCTAAATCCGCCAATTCGATAGAAGCCTCCCCACCAAGCATACTGACAGGGTAAGACCAGCGACTGTCCCAGTATTCAACAAAACTCAATTGAATATCATTGACCACCGCCCCCGAAACCAACACATCACGGTCACGGAAATTAATGTCATCGGAAAGATCAAAATACTCATCACCAATATTACGTCCACCAACAACAGACATCGCACCATCAACAGTGAAAGACTTATTGTGCATCCGGCGATTTAGGCGGGAGAAATCCCCCAACACATTGAGCCACTTAGCAACACCACGCCGAGTAGGAATAGGGTTAAATACGCGTATTTCTATAAAAGGGTGAGCATCGAGCGCTGTCAGCATATCTTCTCTTTCATTGAGGTTGATATCATCAAGCATGATACGCACTTTTACCCCACGATTTGCCGCGGCAATCAAACGTGATGCTAGGTATCTCCCAGAACGGTCTGAATTCCAAATATAGTACTGAATATCAATGCTTTGCTCAGCAGTTTCGATAAGGGCTAAACGCTGTGCCAATGCGTCCCAACCGGTATCTTGTATCACAACACCGCTAGGCGCCTGCTCACCATCATCAAGCTGATTGGCGATAGCCAGCGTTGATAAAGTCGTTTCCTGCTGAACCGCAGGTAGCTCTGAAGAGTGATTAACTTCATCAGACAGGGATGCGCAACCATGCAGAAAAGTGATTAAAACAATGATAAAGCTTATGCGTTGCAGCAGTGGCATGTATTAGAGTTCCTTTTTATTACGAGTATCCCATGACGGCTTTATTAGTGCGACATAGGTCTTAATCCATAAGAAATTGTATACCAAGAAGGGAAATAAAAGATGAGTAAAAACAACTAGTCCGAGATAAGCAGGAAGTGTCGCTTATTCTCTAACCAACAAAACTGAACACACACAAAATAAAAGGAAGGCTTGCAACGACTCGTGCGGTTTTTATTGCCTTTTCCTTGAGCCGCTCTGATTGCATTTCGATATCCAACATCATTTTTTCTTCTGATGGCGAAAGGGGGACCAAAGGGGGAACCTCAACCTCCAGCTTGGCTTTCTGGTTGATTTTCTCTATCGCAACTTTCGCTTTGATATCGCCTTCTAACAAGGCTCTTTCAACTAGTTCATCTACTCTGTTACTCAGCATCGCCTTGGTCCCCCATGCGCTGGAATACTGGGATCTGGCTCTATTGCCGGTAATTTTTTACCGTAGAGTATTTCAGCTTAACCGGACGCCTGATTGGCCTATCGTAACCATAAATATCTTCTCGCAATTGTAGTTGATTATTATCATCAACCCAGGCGGTTACATAGGTTACATCCACATCTAGCTTACGCGGTAACGTAATAGTATCGGTCGAACCGTCACTAACAAGTTGCTGATAGTTACGCCAGCTTGGGCGCTGCTGGTAATCCAACACATATTCTGCCAGTTCTGCGGCCTTTTCTACCCGTACACATCCGGAGCTTAAGTTACGCTTGGCTTTGTTAAATAAACTACGCGTCGGTGTGTCATGCAGGTAAACCGAGTAGTCATTGGGCATCAGGAATTTCACGTTTCCCAGTGCATTCCCCCTGCCTGGCCTTTGCATAAACTCATAGGGGAATGTATGAGGGTTGACGTTGCTCCACTCCACCATATCTGGAGAGATCTCGGTGCGATCCCGCCAGCTGCGGATCATGATCAAGTTCTTCTGCTGCAAATAATCTGGTGATGCCTTCATACCGGGGATCACATCTTTTTTCTTAATGGTCTCTGGCACGTTCCAACGGGGGTTGACCACCATGATATTCATTGAAGAAGAGAACAGATTCGTTGGCCGCGTTGTCTGCCCAACAATGACTTTTGACTCAAAAACGATTTGCTGATTATGGGTGATCTGCAATCGGTAGTCGGGAATATTAACCCGGATACTTGGGCGTTCCTCACCGGTTGCACCCAGTTGGCTGCGATAATGATTCAAGGCGATTAAACGAGCGACCTCTTGATAAGGCAAAGCAATTTGCCTAGAGGTAGAGGGGCCAAGGATACCGTCATCCTCGAGGCCATTTCTTAGTTGGAAGCGCCGGATTGCTTGGTTAACAACACCGCTATTTGAAATCGTATGTTGCTCCCTAGCAATCAAGTAATCATCGATATTAATATCACCGTAAGTATTTAACACATCAAGTAAAGCATGACCATTAGGTATCGCTTGTCCTTGCTTGATTAAACCTCGTTTCAGTGGTTGATAGCCGTGAGACGCCAAGTCATTAAACGAACCAGCAAGATGAATTGCAGTCTTGGTTGATGAGGGCAACAAAAGGTCGTCATAGAGCTGATTTAAAAATCGCGTTTGCTCTAAGTCAAAATAGCCATAGCTAGAGGTGAAAATAGATATTTCACTCTGATTCAATGGTTGTACATTTTGATGCCGGAATAATATTGTTGGCTTGTTTTCAATACTCTGCTCAATGGCTTTAAGAACGAAATAACTGTCTGTGGCAAGAATATCAAACCCACGCTTATCCTGACGGGCTTCTAACCCTTTTAGCTCTGACAAGCGTTGGTTGGCACCTGAAAACAAGCCAGAAAGATGCAAAGCAGAGAGTTTAGAATATAAACCTTGACGCAGCGAGCTATCATCCCAAACCGGTAAGAATCCGTTGTTTACATAGACTTTTTCGGTCAATTCGGCAAAGCACACTGAACCGGCCAAGTCCGGACAAATCTGCTGTGAGCTATAGATAGCATTAGGGTCAATTAAAGAATAATCCAGCCTCACGTCCGTGTTAACAGGCTGTGCACTGATGGCATTAACATATAAAAAACCGCCTAGTAAGAAGGCAATGTTTACTGATGGCATTTTTTTTCTTGTATTAGCGCAAAACATCACGAATTCCCGATCAGATAAACCCAAGCTGCTGTTGCTTCCTGCATTGCAGCATCAAACAAATTCGTATTGCTCCATCCTTGTTATATCAAGTTTTAGTCAAAAAATTGACAAAGCAGCAACTTTTTGACCGCTTAATTTCACAAAAAAATGACTTATTTTTATTTAAGCACTTCAAATTACATACTTTATTTTTCTTACAAGGACTAACAAAAAATTCGTGATCAAATCCGCTAGATTTCCTTTTTGGAAATTGAAGTTTGAGTTCTTTTCACTTCAAGAAACAATCATGCCGATTTATGTTATTAACCATAATACAAACATGGTTAATAACATGAGCATTCAAGATAAATTCAATCAGATCATCACAGATCCGACTCTTTCACCCAAGCAGAAAAGCCAGTACTTAGCATTGGAAGCAGATGCCAGCCTGCCCTACCTAGAAATATCGGAGTCGGTTAAAACCGCCATAGAAGACAACATCTTGTGTGATATGTTTGAAGGCAATGCTCCTTTCAAGCCTCGCTACGTGCTACCCGATTACGCCAAGTTTCTAAAACAAGGCTCTGAATATCTTGAACTGCCACCTGCACAGAATTTTGACGAAGCACTTAACCATCTCTCTATCATTTATCACCATGTCCCGTCGGTCACCAATATTCCGGTCTACCTCGGCCAGCTCGATGATGTCTTACTGCCATATGCAGAAGGTCTAACCGAAGAAACCATTTACCGTAAATTGCGCCTGTTTTGGATCATGCTAGATCGCACCCTGCCAGACGCTTTCATGCATGTGAATATTGGCCCGACCGACAATGTCATCTGCCGGACTATTTTGCGTGTGGATGCAGAGCTCAAGCAGGTCGCCCCTAACCTGACCTTTATGTATGATCCTGAGATCACCCCAGACGATTTACTTCGCCAGGCGAGCCACAATATCTGCGAGTGCAGCAAGCCACATATCGCCAACTACCCTGTCCACGCCAAGGCTTATGACAACAGCGGTTTTGGTATCGTGAGTTGCTACAACTCTTTGCCTCTAGCGGGTGGCGCCAATACCTTGGTTCGCATGAACCTTAAAGAAGTCGCAGGCAAAGCCTCTTCTAGCGATGACTTTTTTCGCACAGTCTTGCCGAACTACTGCCAAACAATGTACGAGCTAATTGAAGCTCGCTCCGCTTACCTACATGAAGAATCAGGTTTCTTTAACAGTTTCTTGATTCAGGAAGGGTTGATTGCTGAAGAGCGTTTTGCCCCGATGTTCGGTATTTATGGCATGGCCGAAGCGGTTAATATTTTGGTTGCAAAAGAGGGTCTTGACGGTCAATACGGCCACCAGCAAGCCGCTAATGAGCTAGGACACCGTATTTCCAAAACCCTGAATGACATTGTCACATCTACACCGGTTAAATATGGCTACCATGGTCGTGCCCTACTACATGCCCAAGGTGGTATCAGCCTTGATGACGGTGTCACACCAGGTGTGCGTATCCCATATGGCGCAGAACCGGATCCGGTTAGTCATATCCAAGCGCTAGCAGAACATCACCAGTACTACACATCGGGCATCAGCGATATTTTGACTATAGATGAAACCGTCAAATCAAACCCTGAAGCGATGTACCAATTGTGTAAAGGTGCGCTGGCTATTGGCTTCCGCGAATTTACTGCGAACGTGCACTCCAACGATTTAGTGCGCGTGACTGGTTATATGATCAAACTGTCTGATATTGCCAAGTTCAAAGAGCAAGGCTCTCGGACCAACACCACAGGTCTGGGTGCAGAAGCTGCAGCGAACACAGGTATCCTTAATCGCAAACCACGAGTTGTGAGCCATGAGCAAGCGCCGCGCTACTGCGACAGTCAGTAAGATCCTCAACTTCTCGTGTGTTGACGGGCCTGGCAACAGGCTCGTCATCTTTCTGCAAGGGTGTAACTACCAGTGCAAGAATTGCCATAACCCGCACACCATAGGTAACTGCAACCATTGCGGGGATTGCGTAGCCCCTTGCCCAGCAAATGCACTATCGATAAGCGAAGGCAAAATTCGGTGGAATGCCGAGCTTTGTACCCATTGTGATCGCTGCTTGGAAGCTTGCCCGAACCAGTCCAACCCCAAGACCCAGCAAAAGGGTGTTGATGATGTACTGCAACTTATCCGCAAGCATCAACTGTTTTTATCTGGAGTCACTGTTAGCGGTGGCGAGGCAACGCTGCAACTGCCTTTCATTGTTGAGTTGTTCAGCGCCATCAAGGCCGATCCAGCACTACACCATCTGACTTGCATGGTTGATACCAATGGTAGCCTGAGCCAAACCGGATGGGAGAAACTGCTGCCGGTATTGGATGGTGCCATGGTGGATTTGAAAGCCTGGCAGGAAGAGACCCATCAATGGCTGACAGGCCGCAGCCATCATAGGGTCATGCAAACCTTAGATTGGCTAAGCCAGCACGATAAACTAGAAGAAATTCGTTTGCTGCATATTCCGGGGATCACTGACTTCGAGCAGGAGATTGATGCCCTAGCCCATTTCTTGGCCTCGTTGCCTGAACGGACAACAGTTAGGCTCAATGCGTTTCAGCATCATGGTGTGGTCGGTGAGGCGTTGGCATGGAAGGCATGTAGCCAAGAGCAAATTGAATCGTTAGCGAGTGCCCTTCGCCAGAGGGGAATTGAAACCCTATACCGGGAACCCATGCTTTAACGGGAACCAATGGGATAACACTTTTTGCGTAAATAATCAGGTTTGAAACCTAGCCTTTTGACTCAGACTCATGCGATACAGCAATGATTTGCTCATACAGCCACCGCTGGGCAGGATCGTTCATACTCGGCTGATGCCAAACAAGGCTGTATGAGACTTCACCGTAATTGAATGGCAGTGGCTTGGTGATCAAATCTTTGGCCTGCAGCGCGACATCCGCCCACTGGCGCGAACAGGTAAACAGCAAGTCACTGTGATGGCACATCAATGCCGCGCCACCAAAATCCGGCACATTGACTGCAATTCTGCGTTTCTGGTGTTGCTGGGCGAGCTGAAGCTCGAAAAACGGCACATTCAAGTCATTATCGGTAATGCCGATATGGCCATAGCTCAAATAGTCATCAATCGTCAGGGCTTTCTCTGCCAGCGGATGGTTGGGGTTCATCAAGCACACCATCTCATCATCCAGCAGGGTTTCCCATACCAGATTATTCTGGGTGCTCGGTGGCTGGCTCTTGTCATGCGGTAGGATAATAAAATCCAGCTGACCTTTGGCAAGGCTATCAAAGCCCATGTTGTCCCGCGACCAAATCTCCAATCGCATGCCCGGCGCTTGCTCCAACACTCTGGCACTGAGTTTAGCAGCCAATAATTCGAAAGTACTCTCACGCATCGCCAGCGAAAAACGCCCTTGATATGACGCCGGATCAAAAGCTTCCTGCGTCAGCATCTGGTTCATCTCGTTGATCATCTGGTGCACGGTCGGCCCTAAACGCCGTGCGAGAGGCGTGGCGACAAGCTGGTTACCATGACGGTAAAACAGCTCATCATTTAGGTTTTCCCGCAATTGGGTCAAGGTTTTACTGACAGAAGACGGGCTAAGGCACAGCCGCTCAGCACTGGCAGTGACACTGAGCGTGTCTAGCATCACGTGAAGAGTGATGAGATGCTTCATGCTGATTCGAGACAGTTTGATTAAATCCATAAGCCTTAGTATCCAGATGAGACAAAAAAGCCAGTAGATTTTCTACTGGCTTGTTTCATAATAAATTATTCTGGATGAGCGTCAAATAAAGATTAACGCAGGCCGTTCAGAAATTCGGCACGAGTGGCAGGGTTTCGCTTGAAAATGCCACCCAATGCTGTCGTTGTTGTCGTGCTGGTCGCGTCCATAACACCACGAGCTTTCACACAGTAGTGGGTAGCGTCCATGGTCACCGCCACATCATCGCTTTCTAGTAATGTCTGCAGAGCGACAAGAATTTGCTGGGTCATACGCTCTTGGACCTGAGGACGCTGAGCGAAGAAACGGACAATACGGTTGATCTTAGACAGGCCAATGATCTTACCGCGAGGAATATAGGCAACGGTCGCCGTACCATCGATAGTCACCAAGTGGTGCTCACAGGTACTGGTCAGGGTGATATCTTTCACACGAACCATTTCATCACACTTCATCTTGTTTTCGATGACAGTGATCTTTGGGAAGTTGGCGTAATCTAAGCCAGAAAACACTTCATCAACATACATTTTCGCGATTCGATGGGGAGTCTCAACCAAGCTATCGTCGGTTAGATCCAGTGAAAGAAGTTCGAGGATCTCACGCATGTGATACTCGATTTTTTCCTTCTTCTCTTCGCGGCTTACCACCTTGTCAGTCATCGGGGTTTCTAAGCCACGCTCAACCAGTGCTTGGCGCACCTTCAATGCAGATTCGCTAAATGCAGTCATTCTTTTCCTCCAACCGGCTGGGCTTAAGGCAAACATCAAGTACTATTAGTAACTTATATGTATAAATCGTGCCCAAATACGAGTGCCAGCAAACTTTGAGACGGAAGGATACCCGTAATTGATCAAAATTACACTACAAAACTAGTCAGGTATTAGTGCTAGTGACCTTTTTTTGTCATAATTACCCCACTAAAACCTATAACGACGATAGACGGATACCTATTATGGGATGTTGTGACACTCCGGGCTTAATGCCAGTCGAAACCGCACTGACGAAAATTCTTGACCAAGTTGAACCACTGAAAGACGTAACATCAGTTTCTCTTTCCGAGGGTATGGGCTTGGTACTTGCAGAAGATATTTGCTCGCCAATTAACGTACCGCCTTTTGCTAACTCGGCAATGGACGGTTATGCCCTACGTAGTGAAGATTTGGCAAACACCGATACCTTGCGTATGGCAGGTAAGTCATTTGCCGGTATCCCTTACGACGGTGTTTGCCAACCAGGCGAATGTATCCGCATTATGACCGGTGCCCAAATGCCAGAAGGTGCCGACACCGTTATCATGCAGGAAGAAACCGAAGTCGACGGCGACAACATCCGCTTTACGGCTAAAGCATCCCACGGTGACAACGTCCGCCCGATTGGTGATGACGTCCATCAGGGAGATGTGGTTGTCGCCAAAGGCAACCGTATTACAGCTCGTGAGATGCCCCTGCTGGCTTCACTGGGTATTGCCACCTTGCCAGTATACCGCCGTCCAGTGGTCGCATTTTTCTCAACCGGCGATGAGCTTCGCCCAGTTGGCGAGCCATTGGAAGCGGGCCAGATCTACGACAGCAACCGCTATGGTATCCGTGCTCTACTGGAAAAATTCGGCTGTGACGTGATGGATCTGGGCATTATTCCAGACTCCCCTGAAAAGCTACGCGAGGCATTTGATAAAGCCACAACGGCTGATGTGCTAGTTACCTCCGGTGGTGTTAGCGTGGGTGAAGCGGACTACACCAAAGACATCCTAGATGAACAAGGTGAAATCGGTTTCTGGAAAATTGCGATGAAGCCAGGTAAGCCGTTTGCCTTCGGTACTATCAAGAACACCTGGTTCTGTGGCCTTCCAGGCAACCCAGTTTCGGCAATGGTAACGCTTTACCAATTGGTACAGCCAATGCTCGCCAAACTGTCGGGTCACAGCCAATACCAGCCACCGCAGCGCCTGAAGGCCAAAGCAACAACGGTATTCAAAAAGCGTCCTGGTCGTGCTGATTACCAACGTGGTATTTACCAAATCAACAGCGATGGCCAAGTTGAGGTCGCGACAACGGGTAACCAAGGCTCAGGCGCATTTAGCTCAATGCACCAAGCCAACTGCTTTGTGGTACTCGAGCAAGATCGTGGTCGTGTGATGCCGGGTGAAGACGTCACCATCGAGCTTTTCAACCACGCCATGTATTAATCAATGATTGTGTCCGCTATTTTTGGCGGACACAACACTCCCTATTTAGAACTCCCTACAGGAATACACAGTGGTAGAACTTACCGACGCAGAAATGCTGCGCTATAACCGCCAGATTATTCTTAAACAATTTGATTTTGACGGCCAAGAAGCGCTAAAAGCCACTTCCATGCTTATCCTTGGTGCTGGTGGATTGGGTTGTGCGTCAACCCAGTACCTTGCTGCGGCTGGTGTTGGCAAACTGACGTTGATTGATGACGACAAAGTTGAGGTATCCAACCTCCAACGCCAAGTTCTGCACAACGACAGCACGGTCGGCATGTTAAAGGTCGACTCTGCCAAACAGGCACTGCAGACAATCAATCCAAATACAGTGATTGAAACTATAGCCAAGCGCCTTGATGACGAAGCATTGAAAGCCCTTATCGAGCAACATGATATGGTGCTGGACTGCTGCGACAACGTGGATACCCGCAACCAGTTAAACCGGTTGTGTTTCGATACCAAAACCCCGTTAATCTCCGGTGCTGCCATCCGTATGGAAGGCCAGATCAGCGTCTATACCTACCAAGACGATGAGCCTTGCTACCAGTGCCTGAGTGCGCTATTTGGCCAACAAGCCCTAACCTGCGTAGAAGCCGGGATCATGTCACCGGTAGTTGGTATTGTCGGAGCGGTACAAGCAATGGAAGCCATTAAAGTTGCTGCTAACATGGGACAATCACTAACCGGCAAAATCCTGATGCTAGATGCGATGACAATGAGCTGGCGGGAAATGAAGCTGGGTAAGCAGCCAAATTGCCGCGTGTGTGGCTAAAACGTAAAAAGGAAGCGAAAGCTTCCTTACTATTGCTCCAAAACATCCAAGCATCGAAGCATCTAAAACAGGGGGAATCCTGAGTTAGTTAACTCAATCTACAATACACACCCCAAGTTCTTAATCCCGTTTATACAAAAAGCCCCCCAACGGAATCCCCTTATTAATCAACATACCAACAAAAACGGTATGAAAGCAGACCTTAACTGTCGACTACTTCGTCATTCACCAAATGTATGGTTTTGTATGGATTGCCGATTAGGGCAATGAATAATATTAAATTAGTGCTACTATCCCAAAACATAATGAACAGTGTTTTATAGGGCGCATATAATGAAAAAAATGGGACTAATCGCGTGTGGTTTGAGTGCATTGCTACTTGCAGGTTGTGCAACCCCGTATGATACCGATCGTGACTCTTTCTGGTCATTCGGCAAAGGTTTTGAAGTAACTCCCCTTGCACCAGATACTTGGCAAATCAGCTTCATCGGCAACGAAAACACCGACCGTACCCTAGCCAGAAACTACCTTCTTCACAAAGCGGCAGAACTCGCTCAAGGTGCCGGTTACCCTTACTTCGCACTGCGTGGTGAGCAGAACTTCCGTGATCAGACTGGTAGTTCCTCTGGTATCGGTTATTCAAGCAGCGACTTCCTATACGGTATCGGCAGCACGATTTCAGAAACCACGGTGATGGTTGAGGTGATCGGCATGAACGAGAAGCCCGCTGAAAGTAGCCTTCCTGTTTATGAGTCAAACTTCATCTTGAAAAATGTAGATGTGAAGTCTTAAACAGCCAGTGAACTTGATGTGCAAGCCGGTGCTGAAACACCGGCTTTTCTGCAAAATGATAAACCCCTCTCATTTATTGCCAACTTTCTTTACCCCTCCAGCATTCGAACTAAGCTTCAGTAAAACAACAAGTTAAACTGAAGCTTAGAGGGCATTCCAATGCACGATATACTGACTGTTAGCGTAACCGTCTTTATGGGTTTCTTTGCGATCATGAACCCTATCGCTAACACTGCTGTATTCATCGGCTTAACCAGCAATCAAACCCACCAGCAGCAGAAGGCAACAGCATTCAAAGCACTGTTTACTGCCTTTTGCATTGTTTCGGCTTTCTGTTTGCTTGGTAAAGGTATTTTCGAAGTCTTTGGTATCACCCTACCCGCGCTGCGTATCTCAGGAGGGATCTTGGTGTTCTTAGTGGGTTATCACATGCTGCAAGGCAGCAGTTCTTCAATGCACAGTGATCAATCAGAGGGAGGCAGTACAAATACACCTCCGAGTGATGGACAGGACGTGGCGATATCACCGCTTGCTCTTCCTATCCTCGCGGGGCCAGGTACTATTGCCACGGCAATGAACTATTCCGCGGCAGGCGGTTTTTTAAGTATTGCTGTTACCATTTCTGCCTTTGCACTGCTTTGCCTTATCAGCTTGGTTTGCTTTATTTATGGCCAAAAACTGGTGAGCTTGCTTGGAGAGAATGGCATCAGTATTGTTACTCGACTGATGGGTTTGATCCTTACCGTGATCGGCATGCAAATGGGTATTCAGGGCATACATGATGCAAGAGAATTGCTGAATCAAGCACCCAGGTAGCTCACTACGAATAAAGCCGGACAAATGCCCGGCTTTATATCAGTGAACTCTAATTCAAAGTGCCTTACTGCATCATATACAAATCACGGGTATAGCGTGCTTCAGCCGCATTAGTCTTCGAGTAGCCACCAACTTTCGCATTCTTCAGTACAGAGCGAGTATAGTGATAAAGCGGAATGGCTGGCATTTCCTCGGAGAATACCTTCTCTGCCTGCTGGTAATACCTATTGCGCTCATCATTACTTGGCGATTGAATCGCTTTCGCCATTGCTTCGTCATACGCATCGCTCGACCAACGCGAGTAATTCATACCAGTACTTTCGAAATACGACAAGAAAGTTGACGCTTCGTTGTAATCACCCACCCAAGCATAACGGGCAACCGTAAAGTCTTTCTGACCTAGCTTCTGTAAGAAGGTCTTCCACTCTTGGTTGGCCAAGTCAACCTTAGCACCCAGCGTCTTGTTCCACATTGACGACATCACAATCGCCAGCTTTTTGTGGGACTCTGACGTGTTGTACACCAACTCGAAAGAAAGTGGGTTGGACTTGTCAAAGCCGGCTTCCGCTAGCAGCTCTTTGGCTTTCTGGTTTCGCTCTTTCTGGTTTAGCTGCCCCCAAGCCAGTTTCGGCGGTACAAAGCCATCGACCGAAGGTGGAGTGACGCCATAAGCAGGTACCTGACCCTGACCGAGGATCACCTTAGTGACAACGTCACGATCAATCGCATAAGCCAAAGCTTTGCGAACTCTTGGATCATCAAATGGCGCTTTGCTGACATTGAACAAGTAATAGTAAGTACCGAGCGATGGCATGGTCAACAATTCGTCCGGGCGCTGCTTTTTAATTGCATTGTATTGCTCGAGCGGGAATGACGAGGTGATATGAATTTCGCCGGTTCTAAATCGGTTGTACTCGGCTGTCATATCTGCGATTGGCAAATACGTCACCTTGTTGATCACTGTTTTATCGTTGTTCCAATATAGTGGGTTGCGCTCTAACACAATACGTTCGTTGAGCGTCCAGTTCGCGAGCTTATACGCGCTGCTGGTGACAATATTTTCAGGCTTGGTCCAAGCATCACCGTGGGCTTCGATGGCTGGGCGGTATACAGGGAAAGTCGACTCGTGAACCATCATCTTCACGAAGTAAGGCACTGGCTTATCAAGAGTAACCTGAAGGGTTTTATCATCAAGCGCTTTTACACCAAGCTGATCGACCGGGAGCTCTCCTTCATTGATTTTATCAGCGTTCAAGATATGTGCAGTACTGTAATACCACGCATAAGGTGCACCGGTTTTAGGGTCGACCACTCGTTTGAAGCTGTATTCGAAGTCGCTGGCTACAATCGGCTCACCATTTGACCATTTAATGTTATCGCGCAGGTGGAAGGTGAAGACTTTACCGTCCTCTGATTGCTCCCAATGAGTCGCTAAAGCTGGAATGATTTCGCCATCAGGGCTTTGGGTAACCAGCCCTTCGAACATATCGGCAATAACACGGGCGCTTGAGGTATCTGAGGAATAAGAAGGGTCTAACGTCGGAACTTCATCGCCATTACCACGAACTATCTCCTGCATTTTGGCTAACGACACATTGGCGGGAACATCTGCGGCCCAAGTCGGGCTTGCCGTTAACAGTGCGACAGCTGCGGCGATCACTGTTAGCTTACTTCCTTGCATAATCTATCCTTGTAATTTGTGTATTAAATAGGTGTAAAAGAGTTAAACCGCTCTTAACATACACAGTTATTCACTTGGTTGATATGCTACCGCTCACAAAAAAGCCGGAGATAAACTCCGGCTTTTGAATCAAAATCATAACCATTTACTGGTTAGTTATCGTTCAAACGAATTCCATCACGTTCGATGATAATGAGTCCTTTCTTGTAAAGGCCACCGATGGTCTTCTTGAACGTCGCTTTACTGGTGCGGAACTCTTTGAAGATCGCATCTGGTGATGACTTATCACTCAAAGGCACGAAACCGCCCTTGCGCTCAAGCGTCGTTAGGATTTTATCAGCCAAGTCATCAACCTTGGCCTTGCCTGCTTTTTGTAGCGACAGGTTGATCTTACCGTCCGGGCGAATCTCTTTGATGTAAGCTTTTAGCTTCTTGCCAGGGAACAGCTTACCGAATGATTCAGTCTTGAACAGCAGGCCCCAGTGCTTATCTTCGATCACTGCCTTGTAACCCAAGTCGGTTATTTCAGCGATCTGCACCTGCACTTCCTCACCCACTTTATAGTTAGCCGGTGTCTTGTCCAAGAAACGGTTGAATTTGGTAGAACCCACAATACGGCCTGAAGCTTTGTCGGTGTAGACACGCACCATGATATCCTGGCCTTCTTCAAGGCGGCGGCGTTGCTCACTGAAAGGAACCAAAAGATCTTTCTCTAGGCCCCAATCAACGAATGCACCCACACCACAGATACCGACAACACGTAACAGGGCAAAGTCACCCACTACCGCATAAGGCTGCTTGGTAGTGGCAATAATGTCATCTTCAGAGTCGAAATAAACAAAGACTTCCAGCTTATCCCCCAGCTCAGTGCCAGCAGGAACACAAGCTTTAGGCAGTAGGATATTGCCAAAGTCTTCACCGCCATCTAGGAATACGCCAAAATCTACCAGTTTGACGACCTCTAGCGTGTTGTATTGTCCAATTCTAATCATTCTTTCGACACTCTCTGGGTAAATAAAACGGCTTGTTTATCTCACAGCCGGCAGCATGCGTTGTTCCGCCATGCCTTCTTTGTAACATCAGGCGGCGCATTATACGTGATGTTAACCCAATACGCCTGACCTATCTTTCATTTTTTGCTTACTTTTCACTCTAATAAAGCCACAAATACCAATTATCACTGCTATTAAGTGACTAATTCATCTAAAATTAATTTTAATTCCAATAGTTAACGCTAGATTTACAGCGTTGCATATCCAGTTCCCCCATCCCTTGAGAGGTAATGTAGTAGAGTGATCACAGTTGAAAAAAAAGACGGGCTTAAGCTTAAAATCTCCCACGTCATCCCTGAAACAACCAACCGTCAACTGGATCTCTTTATTTTCGTCCCCGGCGAACTGGGCCTCAACAGCAATATCATTGCTGAAGATGAATTCTTCCATAATGCCATTCAGGGCAAGCGTACCTATTACAGTGACGTGAACCATTTGCCATTGGTTCACAGCCGACTTGCTAGCCGTGGAAAGCTCTCGACTGAACAATACCGTTTGAGCTTAAGCCTCTATGCTTACCAGTATGCGTTGGCACTCGAGAAAACCACCCAGCAGCTTCTCGATGACAAAGAGGAACGCTCACTGGATGAAGTCGAAGAAGTTGCCCAACTCACGATGCGGATCCTAAAACGTCTGCGCCGAAACATCCCAACAGACAAAAAGCTGCTCAAATATTACGAGAACGTTGATAACTACCTGTCTTGGTTTACCGAGCAGCGCTTGCTTGAGCTCGTTGCCCACCTCCCTCGCAGCAGTGACTATAGCGAGATAAAATCCTTGCTTCTTGAGGTATGCGAAAAAGAGTCGGAGCACCGGATCAAGCATAATTACAACTCATCCAAGGCGATGGAAGATCCGACGCGGATGTCGAACAAGATGCGCCTTTTGCGTCGCTTGATTGAATACCCGGTCACCATGAAGGAAAAAACCAGCGAGCTTGGCCAGAACACCCGTAAAATCGTCACCGGCTTTGCGGCAGGCTTTGTGATGATTTTTGTTACCCTGATGCTGATCAAAGCCCGAGGGGTGCTTGGCGATATCACCGCTTCCTTCATCTTGGTGCTGTCGGTTATCTATGCCGCGCGCGAAGTCTTCAAAGATGACTTGAAGACCATTCTTTGGCGCTGGGTCCGTAAGGGCAAGCCGAAATGGCGCAAGCAGTTTTTTGATGTGAACTCAAACCAGTTGATCGGCCGTCAGCTTGAGTGGATGGAATACTGTGCCTTCAAAGAACTTGATAAGGAAATTAGAAAGATTCGCAAGCACAAGGTTTCCCAGCACGAGGAAACGGTACTGCATTACAAGAGCACGACCCGAATGTCTCCGACCAAGTTCCTGACTGGTTATGAGCAAACCCGTGAATCCATTATGTTGGATCTGCGCACCATCACCCGCTTGATGGAAAAAGGCTCGCAGAAAATCTACCAGCTGAAAGACGGGCAAGTCTCCAAGGAATCCGTAGAAAAGCGCCACTTGATCAACTTGGTGACCCGCGAAAAAGTAGATGATAAAACCATCTCGATCCAGCGCTGGAAAGTGATCATGAACCGCTCGAAAATTGTCGATATCGAGCCGATTGAGACCTATAGCGGAGAATAACCCTACACTCTCTCCGTTGTAACCTCTCGGGTAGTTGATACGCTTAAAGGGAAGCCATTTTGATGATCCCTATATGAAAAAACTGTCCGAGCTTGTTTTCAACAACACTTACAGCGCCCTGCCGAGAAGCTTTGGCACCTTTATCCAGCCTCAACCGCTAGATGACCCATTTCTTGTCAGTGTGAATCCCAAAGTCAGTGAAATGCTTGAGCTGGACCCAACTCAGGCTCACGCCCAGTACTTTATCGACCTGTTTACGGGTAATGATGACCACCCAGCGATGTCTCCCCTTGCCATGAAGTACACCGGTCATCAGTTTGGACAGTATAATCCCGACTTGGGTGACGGTCGCGGCTTGCTGATGGGAGAAGTACAGACCTCATCAGGACAAAAGTGGGATATTCACCTTAAAGGCTCCGGCCTCACTCCCTACTCCCGTCAAGGCGATGGCCGGGCGGTACTGCGTTCTTCTATTCGTGAATACCTAGCCAGCGCCGCAATGTCTGGGCTGGGGATCAAGACCACCCATGCCCTGGCGGTGCTTGCTAGCAACACCCCGGTGTATCGGGAAACCGTTGAGCGGGGGGCAACCCTTATCCGTGTTGCAGAGAGCCATTTACGATTCGGCCACTTCGAGTATTTCTTCTATACCCAGCAACACAACGAACTGAAAACGTTGGCCGATTACCTCATCAAGCACCATTTTCCTGACATCGATTCACAACAAGACGACACAAGCCGCTATAGTCAGATGTTCAACAAAATTGTCAGTTTAACCGCCGAGATGATTGCCGACTGGCAAACCGTGGGGTTTGCCCACGGGGTAATGAATACCGACAACATGTCCGTGCTTGGCCTAACGTTCGATTACGGTCCATTCGGCTTTCTCGATGACTATGAGCCCGGTTTTATCTGTAATCATTCCGATTATTCCGGCCGTTACGCATTTAACCAGCAGCCCGCCATCGCATTGTGGAACCTCTCTGCGCTTGGCTACGCCCTTACCCCATTACTCGATAAAGCGCTGCTTGATCAGGCACTTGAACAATACCAGCCAATCCTGCAAAAGGCATACAGTGCCAAAATGCGCGCTAAACTTGGCCTCAAGGAGAAACTCGAAGAAGATACCCCGCTCTTTTCAGCCATGTTTGATTTGCTGAAATCCCAGAGCGTCGACTTCACCCTCTTCTTCAGAACGTTGTCGTCAGTCCCGCATAATGAGCTTCAAGCTTCAGGCCACCTGTTTGAAAACATCGTCAAAGATATTGCTCCGTTAGAAGCATGGCTTGAAATGTATTCGCAGCGACTTGAGAAAGAGTCTTGTGCAGACGGTGATCGACTTGATCAGATGCGATCCACCAACCCCAAGTTTATCTTGAGAAATTACCTCGCCCAGCAAGCTATCGAGCTCGCAGAAAAAGGTGACTTCGCAATGATCGAACAACTCATGACGGTGCTGCAAGCCCCCTTTGATGAACACCCAGAGTTATCTCACCTTGCTGAGCGTCCACCAGAATGGGGAAAGAAATTAGAAATTAGCTGCTCCTCTTGATAAAAAAGCCATTTACTACTCGTAAATGGCTTCATTGTTTACCGCAGAATGTACTATTTTCGACTGTTCATAATATCAGAAACTGGGAAGCTGGTACTTCAGCTTAACACTGAACGAATCAACGTCATTAGCCTCTAAAAAATAGCGGTTTACCGATAAACCTACCTGCCACTTAGGCGCAAACGCATAATTCAGCTCGAGGCCCAAATACGGGTCCACCCCATCGTCGTCATGGGTTATTTTCTTTCCTTGGTAAAGGCTCTCTATATCCGCCTTCCAATACATAGCACCCACTACACCTGCAAGTGACATTTTCTGATATCGCCAAAATGCATAACGAGTATCAAGACCGATACCTTGTGCCATCACCGGTGTGATACGCGATAAAGACTGGTGCCCGGCATCATCCACAGCAAGCCCGCCAACAAGCGTTGCCGAACCTTTACCTTGATCAATATACCTTACCGTGACATCCCAGTCGGGCGTAAGCATATAGCCCAAACCAAGTGCCCAGTAAAAATCGTCATCCTCGATATTGATTATCTCTGCTTGGGTTGAATCAAGATCATCCCTGGCTTTGCTAAGGCCAATGTCAGCTTCCAAATACCAATCTGCGCTTGCCTGAAGGCTGATTGGCAATATGGCCAGCGGCAGAATTTGCAAGAGTGAAGACCTCTTCGAAATACCCCACTTGAACAGGCTCACCAACACTAGCATAACGATCCCTATTACCCCCATGCTGCCTCCCCCTGAGTTACTAACATACGTTGAACGCACATTGCTGACGACAACCTTCACCTCTCCCACCGACGTCAAACCAAACGTATCTGTAATTTGATAACTGATGGTATCTGTCCCTTCAAACCCGGCATCAGACTGATAACTCAAGGTTTGATTGCTATTAATCACAACCTCGCCATGCTCCGCACTGGCAGCGAGTATTGCTAATTGATCGCTATCAGGATCGTAGTCATTTTCCAGCACATCGATCAGCACCGTTTCCTGAGTGACGGCTAGTGCATCATCTGCCACCGCAACCGGTGATTGGCTGTTGACAACCGTGACAGTAGCCGTCGCAGTGGCAGTGCCTCCTCGACTATCTGTAATGCTATAGTCAATCAGCGCCTCACCGAGATAGCCCGTTTCAGCTGTATAATAGAGTTGACCATCAGTAATCTCCGCCTGGCCGAAGTTAACCGACGCATTGACAATACTGAGGGTATCCCCGTCTACGTCACTGTCATTTGCTAACACATCAATCATGACAGAAGCATTCTTACCCACTATCGCGGTATCAGGTTCAGCGACGGGAAGCACGTTTTCACTGGCTTTTGCCGCTACACCGCCCGGATCCATAATGCTACCGTTTACCGTACCATCATCATCATTCGGGCCACCATCTTCTATCGTGAGCTGGACACACCAGTCTCCCTCCTTAAGGCCAACAACCCAAAGTTCACTTCCCGGCGGCGGGCAATACCCTGCCTCACCCGCGGCTGAGGACAAGTAGTTATTACTGTCTATGACAAAATCAAACCACCCATTCTCCTCCGAGTATTTTCGGTAAACGGCATTGGCCGGAATAGGAAGGCGCTGAGGAAAGACCACCTGATAGGTTTGACCTGGCGTCGGTAGTCCGTAAGCGATGAAATCGAACACTCCACCGATATTGGTTGCTTCCGTATCGGTTCCAAATTCCTGCTCAACCTCGTCATCAAATAACTGCGTTCCTCCCGATGCATTCGCGGCAACACTCACACCTTTACGCAAGCAGACCCCTGGGTTCCCCTCGATCAGGTAGCTATCCGACTCAAGAGCACGCTCTTGGAGGACGTTACATTCATTGATCGCATCAAGGTAATCAGGAATACCGTCATCATCGCTGTCGGCAAAGCCCTCTTCGCTGTCAGGCATCAAATCGCCATCACTATCCTTAGCGCCAAGCGTAGCCAATTCAGAAACCACCTCGAAATAAATGTCCTTTTTCACCGATGCCGGAACAGAAGCATTATCCATCACCGTCAGGCTGATTCGGTAATGCCCAGGCAAAAGCTGCAGCGGTGAAAACACAAACTCCTCTTCATTTGCACTTTGGTTAATGATCAAAGGCTCATCCGTATCCCAGCTATATTGGTGGCTATCCAATACATTAGCGTCAATAACCGAGGTTCTGATTGTGACCAGATCGGCACTGTTGGTGATCATCTGGCGATTTTGACCAGACTGACTCACAGTAGCTGCTAGCTGAGGTGCAATATTGTCCTCTTTGATCAGCAGGTGGAATACCGACTTGCTACCAAGATTCACGCTTTGATCCAAGGTGATAATCAGCTCTTCATCGCCTTCACTGATACCATCAGCAGCTATCGAAAACGTGATCGAACCTTCCACACCGTCTTCAATAACAACATTGCCTTCTTCCAGATCGTGGTCTTTGTTATCCACACTCCCCGATATGGTGTAAGGTATGACAACTGGGTAGCTCGGAGAGGCCCCATTTAAGTGAACCTTAACCTGGTGACGACTTCCTTCCGCTGTCACTCTGTCTTTTTCGATAGACACTAACGGGTGTACCATGACTCGCTGGCTTGCCTCCGCAGTATTCCCTTGCGCATCTTTGGTTTGCCAATAAGCAATACTCTTACCCGGAGGGAAGTAAAGCTGATTATCGACCAAAGAAACACTCAGCGGGTTACCCACAGAATCAAATGCTGAGGCAATACCGAGATCAACTTTAGTAAAGAGTCCTGTTGCGTTGACCTCAACGTCATCGGGTTCATTGATAACAGGTGTACCTAGCTGAACATCCCCCTCAATGGTTAAAGAAACCGTTGCACTGACTAACTCACTGTTTTCATCAGTAACCAAATAGCTGATTTCAACATTACCGGTAAAGCCTGCGGGTGCAACAAAATTAAGCTTGTTATTCTCGATTGTTACTGTTCCCACGCTGGCCTGGGCCGCGACAATGCTCAATTCGTCACCATCCACATCGACATCATTGCTCAGCACATCGAGTTCAAACTGATTTTGCTCCGTATAGGTTTCGGTAATGGTATCGTCAACGATAATCGGCACATCATTGACCGGCATGACGGTCAGATTCACCATGGCTATGTTAGACACATCTCCAGTAGCGTCCTTGACCTGATAACTAAATAAGTCATCACCAAAGAAATTCTCAATGCCCTGGTAACGTATTGCACCGGTCGACGTAACACTGACCGTCCCGCCTTGTGGCATTGTCACAATTTCTACCGATGAAACGTCTAGCTGATCACCTTCGTCGACATCGTAGTCATTGCCCAATACGTTAATCTCTAGCGTGCCTTCCTCGAGCAATTGAGCTTGGTTATCGATAGCAACAGGTGAATCGTTTACAGGAGTAATCGTAACAGTCACCGTTGCGGCTAACGACTCATAACCATCGCTGTCAGTAATCGAGTACGAGATCAATTCAGTGCCATTGGCATCCGCATCAGGGACATACCTTAGCTTTCCATCTGCGAGCACTGAGACTGAACCTATATGCAAAGAGCCTTGGTCAATGAGGGTGATCTGCGAAGATGCAAACCCAGCCTCGCCACTGCCATCTTCGATATCACTGTCGTTAGACAAAATCGCGATATCAACTGGCTCGTCCTCAAATGTCGTTACCTCATCATCTTTGGCAACTGGTCGGTCGTTAATTGCCCCTACCAAAATCTTGATTTCTGCATTTTCCGATGCGAGTCCTGCTTCATCGTAGATGCGGTAGGTCAATTGATCTTGACCAAAATAATCATCATTAGGCATATAACGAATATTGGCGCTGTCGACTACGGTAGCTACACCGTACTCAGGATGAACCACTATTTCGATCTCCCCTGCTGGCGTTCCCTCTTCTGTGTCAGAAGCTGCAATCCTTACCGCCAGAACTAGAGGGTTGTCCTCTGCCGTTTTTTCGTTAAATGCAGCAGCGACCGGTGCATCATTAACAGGTGTGACTGTTATGGTGACCATCGCCAGTTCAGATTGACTTAAATCGCTGTCTTTAACTCTGTAGGTGAAGGTATCGGTACCATTAAAATCATTTTCAGGCTGATAAGTCACTGTACCCGTGCCTGAGTCAAACTTGACAGAACCATGAGCAGGCTGTGTTTCGATGCTGACACTTGAAACCACCAGATTCTGATCGATATCGTAATCATTGCTTAGGATGTCAATCAGTACCGGCTCATCTTCATTTGTCGCCGCAATATCATCAACAGAAACCGGCGCGTCGTTGACGTTGACCACCTCCAGGTTGAACGCGGCCAGGCTGGCGGTTTCGTTACCATCACTGACCTTGATCACGATGTTCGTCGTAGTGCCGACATCGTCATTGCTCGGCGTGCCGGAAAGCAGCCCGCTGGCAGTGTTGAAGCTCGCCCAACTCGGCAAATTATC
>NZ_JAWJZI010000003.1:0-285501 GCF_033022775.1 Photobacterium rosenbergii
CTTAATGTCTGAGGGTATTTTCACTCAACCGTAGGATCATTCAACTGATCAATGGCTTAACTGATCGGTGTTAGCCAGCTGGCGGTTTTTTTAACTATAAGTTAAATACAGCCACCTCTCCTGGCCATCATCATTGCATCAGGGAAATATCACTTAATTTCCGCTATTAAATTAACCGCCAATCAAACTACTCCTTTTTGACTAGGCAAAACACACCTCGAGCATCCCATTGGCTAATAACAGCAGCAACGCACACTTATCTGTTTAAATAATAAACACCCAGAACTCATATAAGCGCCTACAACCAACCAGCATTAACAATAATTAATACATTTTCACTGCTAGACATAAAAACCTATAACTTGATATTTTATCGTTATAAACAAGTGTCTGATTATTGTGCAAACAGACGCCTAAAAGCGAAAAACCATAGTTGTGATACGGATAATCCCCTATACTTGCCGCGTCCTATTTAGGGTTCCAATTGTCATTATTAAAGGTTTTAATTAGTTAGAGATTTAGAGCAGTCATTACCAAGTAGCATTGTGCATGCATGGAATTAGCGCTTTTAGACCCAGGACGTCACTATGATCACTTTCCCGTTTGAAGTGATCCTCTCCCGCAACACGCTTCTTATTTTGTTCATCTGAACTGCAAATAGTTGTTTGCAAAACTGCTCTTACTCCTTTACTGACGTTCCATCAGTAAAGCAGGGAAGATACACAGAAGAGAACCCTTTGAAGGCTATATAAACTATACCTATAAAGGAGATGTCCATAATGGACACTGTGAAAAACAATACCGTTCATTCTCAATCAACCACAAAAGCAAAGCTGGGCTGGAAAAAAGCCGATACCCTTTGGGTACTAGGCCTTTTCGGTACCGCTGTTGGTGCAGGTACACTTTTCCTGCCAATTAACGCCGGTGTAGGCGGCCTAATCCCATTATTGGTAATGACAGTGCTTGCACTGCCAATGACCTACTTTGCACACCGTGGTATGACTCGCTTCGTGCTTTCAAGCTCTAACCCTGGTGCTGATATCACAGAAGTGGTTGAAGAACACTTTGGTGCTGGCATGGGTAAAGTGATCACCCTACTTTACTTCTTTGCTATCTACCCAATTCTACTGGTTTACAGTGTTGCCCTAACTAACACAGTAGAAAGCTTTATGATCAACCAGCTGAGCATCACTCCTCCTGCTCGCTGGATTCTTGCTCTTGCACTGATTATCGGCCTAATGGCAATTGTCCGCCTTGGTGAAGAGCTGATTGTAAAAGCAATGAGTATGCTGGTTTTCCCATTTGTAGCAGTTCTTCTAGCACTTGCGCTATACCTAGTGCCTGAGTGGAACGGCGAGATCTTCAACCATGTTATGCCTGCTGAAGGCGGTATGACATCTGTGTTCATGGCAGTATGGTTGATCCTACCGGTAATGGTATTCTCATTTAACCACTCGCCAGTGATCTCTTCTTTCGCGGTAGCAATGCAGAAAGAACACGGTGACAACGCAGAGCCACAGGCACGCCGTGTACTTCAGCGCGCGCACATCATGATGGTTGTAACCGTTATGTTCTTCGTATTCAGCTGTGTTCTTTCACTTTCTCCTGCCAACCTGGCTGAAGCGAAAGCACAGAACGTGTCTATTCTGACCTACCTGTCTAACCACTTCCAAACGCCAATGATTGCTTACGCTGCGCCTATCGTTGCTATTATCGCAATTACTAAGTCTTTCCTAGGCCACTACCTAGGTGCTAGCGAAGGCTTGAACGGTTTGGTTGTTAAAGTATCTCGCAGCCGTGGTAAAGAGATCGGCCCTAAAGCACTAAACGCATTCACTGCGGGCTTCATGCTTATCACAACTTGGGCCGTAGCCACTATCAACCCAAGTATTCTGGGTATGATTGAAAGCCTAGGTGGCCCAATCATCGCTATGCTGCTATTCATCATGCCGATGTACGCCATCAAGAAAGTACCGGCGATGCGCAAATACTCAGGTGCAATCAGCAACGTATTTATCGTTGTTATCGGCCTGATTTCTATCTCGGCTATCTTCTACTCTCTGGCACAATAAGCCATTAAGTCAAAAACTTCCCAAGGCCATCATTCGATGGCCTTTGTTATTTTATATTCAATTTTTTAAAACATCTTGTTCGTCAGTGCCTACTGTTTGTCACACTAAACTCTGCTTACACTGAAACCATAAACAAATCAGGAGGCAAACATGGCTATTCGACAAATACAGTCCCTTATTTCCGCCCATCCTTCTTCTGATGGTGACGGTGTTCGTATCCAACGCGTACACGGGTTTAACAATACGCAATTTTCGCCTTTTTTGATGATTGATGAATTGAAATCAGAAAGCTCTGCTGACTATGTTGGAGGCTTTCCACCTCATCCCCATCGCGGCATAGAAACCCTGACGTATATGCTCAGTGGCCACTTCCAACATAAAGACCACATGGGCAACGTAGGTGAATTACGAGATGGTGGCGCACAGTGGATGTCCGCTGGCCGCGGAGTGATCCACAGCGAAATGCCAATCATGACCGATGGCGAGCTGCACGGCTTTCAAATTTGGATTAACCTACCGGCAGCAAAGAAAATGCAGCCTGCGGATTACCATGACTTCCAACCGGATGTGATTGCTCAGCACCGGCAAGAAGATGGTAGCCTGGTACGTATTATTGCCGGTGACCTAACCATCAAAGGAACAACACTTGCGGGGCCGCTGCAGCAAACGGGCGTTCCAGTCACCATCGCTGATTGGCAAGCTGATCACGCGGCTAGCCTCAACAGTTGCCTGAATCCTGATTTCCAGGCCATGCTCTATGTGTACAGGGGCGCTATCACTGTTGAAGGTAAAGAAGTCAGTGCAGGAAACCTTGCCATACTCGGTAGTGGGGAAGGTTTGGCCATTTCAACAGATGGACAAGCTGGCGTGCTGCTATTATCTGGACAGCCAATTAACGAACCGGTGGTGCATTACGGCCCGTTTGTGATGAACACCATGGATGAGATAGAACAAGCAATACAAGATTACCAACAAGGTACATTGGTATAAGTTTCAACAAACATGCCGACTTACTGTATGAAAGACAAATAAGTCGGCATGCAGAAATATCTAATCAGGATCTGAGTCCTTCATTTTCTCTTGTGCAAGTAATTCAAAGTATTCTTTGGTCAGTTTGAACACCACTGGGCTTAGCAACACTAGCGCAATCAAATTAGGGATGGCCATCATGGCATTCAATGTATCTGCCAGTAACCAAATAAATTCTAAAGAGCTGGTTGCCCCAATCGGCACGGCAATGATCCAAAGCACTCTGAAAGGAACAATCGCTTTTACACCAAATAAATACTGGATACATTTTTCACTATAAAAGCTCCAGCCCAATATGGTAGTAAAGGCAAAAATAGACAGTGCGATGGCAACTACATAATTACCTATCCCCGGTAGTACAGAAGCAAAGGCAGCTGAAGTCAGTGCTGCCCCTGTTTCACCACTGAGCCAAACACCTGATACAACAATGGCTAAACCAGTGATACTACAAACAACGATGGTATCAATAAAAGTACCCAGCATGGCCACCAGGCCTTGTGCTACAGGGTTTTTCGTTTGCGCGGCAGCATGAGCTATTGGAGCACTACCAAGCCCGGCCTCATTCGAGAAAATACCGCGAGCAACACCAAACCGAATTGCCGCCCATACCGCGGCACCGGCAAAACCGCCTTGCGCAGCTACTGGGGTAAAGGCGCTACTAACAATCAAACTAAAAGCGGCAGGTATTTCTGAAATATTCGTTATCAGAACAATAAGGCCAGAGGCGATATAGAAAGCTGCCATCAAAGGTACTAACTTACCCGCCACATCAGCAATTCGCTTGATCCCACCCATCAGTACCAGCCCGACCAATATCATCATCACCAATCCGGAAATCATTGGTGAAACACCAAAGCTTGATTCGACCGCTGCAGCAACAGAATTTGACTGTACGGTATTACCAATACCAAATCCTGCTAAGCCACCAAAAATAGCAAATGCCGTCCCTAGCCAGGCCCACTTACTGCTCAGGCCATTTTTGATGTAATACATCGGGCCACCAACATGGTTGCCGTTGGCATCCGTCTCACGGTATTTCACGGCACATACCGCTTCGGCAAATTTCGTGGCCATTCCGACCAATGCCGTGCACCACATCCAAAATAATGCGCCGGGGCCGCCTAAAAATATTGCTGTTGCCACCCCTGCGATATTACCGGTACCGATAGTTGCCGAAAGCGAGGTCATCAATGCATTGAACGGGCTTATTTCCCCTTTTACTTCCTCTTCTTTCTCAGGGATCCTGCCCGTCCATAGCAACTTAAAACCGGCTCCAATTTTTGCAATGGGCATTAGCTTTAAGCCAAGAGTAAGGTATATACCCACCCCGAGGATAAGTACCAGCATGGGAACGCCCCACACGAAGCCGTTTATGGCTGAGACAAAATTCGCTATTGAATCCATCCTTATCCTCTCTATTTTTATTTACTTATCCAAAAAACATAGGCGGCCTTGCCTATAACTTCAACATGGATATGAATAATGAGGATAAATACTAAAAGTAATTAAAGGCAGGAAACTATCCTAATTAGGTAAGGTAAGTGCATTATGTTCAGACATAAAAAAAGCTTCCCAAGGAAGCTTTTCTATCAATTCAAGCTGTGCGGTTAATCATACAACGATGATTCACCTTCAGGACGAGTTTTAAAGCGACGGTGCAACCACATATATTGCTCAGGCGCTTCCATAATCGAGCGCTCAACCGCTTTGTTCACATAGGCAGCTGCAGCATCAGGATCATTATGCGGGAACGCATCCAACGGTGGGAAAACTTTCAGTGTGTAGCGGCCGGAATCTGTATTGCGCACCATGGCAAATGGAACGACTGCACAATGTGACGCGTCGACCAACAAACTGGTGCCTGTGGTTGTACATGCCTTCTCGACCGCAAACAAAGGCGCAAACGTCGATCGGCGCTTACCATAGTCATGGTCAGGGGCATACCATACTCTTTCGCCTTTGCGCAAAGCGCGCAGCATGCCTTTTACGTCTTTACGGTCAATCATGTACTTGTTTGAACGGATTCGACCTTTGAATTGGAAAAAGTCAAAACAAGGGTTTTTATTAGGTCTATACACACCCACACCCGGTGTTTTCATGCCAAAAGCTCGTGCACCAAGCTCCAAGTTCAACGAGTGCACGGCCACTAGCAGAACACCTTTACCTTCAGCTTCAAGCTTATGAATGTGCTCCAATCCTTCGTAGGTCACATGGCGTTCAACGCGGATATCAGGCCAGAACCAAGCCATACCGGTTTCAAACATAGCTAAGCCAGTATTATCGATGTTCTTTTTCATCAACACATCGCGCTCTTCTTGCGACATATCAGGAAAACAAAGCTCTAGGTTTCGGGCAATGGTCTTCTTGCGCTTTTTTATAATCCGCATAGCCAAGCGTCCAAGCCCCTGCCCCATTCGAAACTGGATAAAATACGGCAACCAACTGATAAGGTACATCAGGCCAACCATAGTTAAGGTGAGCCAATATCGAGGGTGTAATAGCGACTTGGTAAAGGTTGGCGCTGTAAATTTGCTCATAAGCAATGATATCCCTTTATTATTTTTATTCCGCACTCACATTATGACTCATTAAAGTATGCCTTAGTGGAAGATCTATTTACGGAAGTTATATCGAACACTGCATTCTATTGCGTGGAGATAGGCTATGCAAGTGGCTGAAGTTTTGTACCGTTAATTTTCAGTTTTCATTAAGCCAGTGAGTAGAGATGAGGCGATTATAGTCGCAAAACTAAGCAATCAATGAGCGCTAATGTGTAGATGATTAAAGTATGGATGAAGGAATAAGAAAGATAAAAAGTGGCTTGTTGATTCCAAGCCACTTAGGATGTGCGTCGAACAGATTTGCAGTGCTATTACGACATTATGCCACGCGAGTGTTCAGCTCAGCCCCCACTTTCTGATACAGGGACATTTCACCTTCAGGCCGAGTTTTAAAGCGCCTGTGCAACCACATATACTGACATGGTGCCGCAAGGATTGATCTCTCGACGGCCTTGTTGACAACAATCGCCGCTCGTTCAGGTTCATTGCGAGGAAATGCCTCTTGAAGAGGCTCAATCGTAATCACGTAATCGCCAGAATTTGACTCACGCACCATTCTAAATGTCATCACCTCACAACCACTGTTGTCCACCAGCAAACTCGTTCCTGTGGTTGTACAGGCATGTTCAACCGCAAACAGTGGAGCAAATGTAGAACGCCGGCGGCCATAATCATGATCAGGCGCATACCACACACGCTGCCCTGTACTTAGTGCATTCAACATCCCTTTCACATCTTTTCGATCTATCAACGTACGGTTTGAGCGGGCACGACCTCGATACTGAACAAAATCAAAGCAAGGGTTGTTATTGGGACGATAGATACCCGCCCCGGACTTATGGATACCAAACGCTCGTGCTGCTAACTCCAAATTCAGTGAATGGACAGCAATAAATAGAGCCCCTTTTCCTTCGCGCTCCAATTGCTCTATATACTCCATCCCCTCAATACGCACATGACGCTTCACTCTTGCATCAGACCAAAACCAAGCCATCCCGGTTTCGAATAAGGCAAGGCCCGTATTATCAATATTGGACTTAATGATTTGTTCTCTTTCTTCCGCTGCCATTTCCGGGAAGCAAAGCTCGAGATTTCGTTCAATCGTAAAACGACGCTTCTTCATTAACCCCAAAGCTACCCGGCCCATACCCTGCCCTAATCGGCGCTGTACGACATAAGGCAACCAACTCAATAAATACATTACAAGAATTAAAAGGAGTGTTGGCCAGTAACGTGGCCCCAACAATTTTAGAGAGAAGCGAGGTGCAGCAAATTTGCTCATAAATAGGCATCACAATAAATAGAATATGAAAGATTTACTGAGCGCTATAACCGCAGTAAATCGCTCCGAATTCTACCCTTGATCCCCGCACATTCACAGCTTAATCAAGCCACTTTAAATCATTTATCAGCACACCACTCAAAAAATAAAAACTTCATTATTAAAACACTGAAAATTAACGCATATGCATAGCAGCCAACATAAATAAAAAAACGACTATAATCAACGCAAAACTAAAAATGCGTCAATTACAGCCGTTTTTGGCCAAGATGCCCTCAGCGCTCTATAAAATTGCAAGAAAGATATTAGAACCCCTCAACACCTTTCATGTCTGGTAGACGATGTGCAATACCTTTATGACAGTCAATACAAGTTTTTGAGCCATCTGCTAACGAGCTTGAATGCTGAACAGATGCACGTTGAGACTGCTGCGTGAAGTCCATATAACTGAACTCATGGCAGTTACGGCATTCTAATGAGTCATTTTTCTTCATCCTTGTCCATTCGCGCTCCGCCATATGCAAACGACGGGCCTCGAATTTTTCAGGTGTCGAAATCGCCCCTGTTACCCAAGCCCATACTTCCTTAGAGGCCTGCATCTTACGGGCCATTTTATCCGTCCAGTCATGCGGTACATGACAATCAGAACAAATCGCCCTAACCCCAGTACGGTTGGTAAAATGAATAGTGCCTTGAATTTCCTGATAGACATTATCCTCATGGCAACTAACACAGAATGGCTCTGAGTTAGTAAACTCCATCCCAGTGTTGAACGCCCCCCAAAAAATCACCCCAGCGATGAAGCCACCGAGCGTTAAAAAACCTAGACTAAAATATTTTGCTGGCGAACGGATTAAGGCCCACCATTTTTTCAACCATTGCCACATACGCTTCCTCCCTTACTTCTCTTGATCGAGCAGCGTATCGAGATCGGTAAACGAAGTGCCAACCAATGGTTTAGCATCAGTCTGTACCACATGGCACTGCTCGCAGAAGTATCGCCGTGGTGACAATTCCGCAAGGAAGTTACCGTCTCTATCCATATAGTGAGTGACACTGATCATTCTCGCCTGGGTTTCTTCCACCCGACTCCGTGCATGGCAAGCCATACATTTGTTCGCATTCAAGTCTACTTGGTAATTATCGATCTTATGTGGGATCACCGGCGGCTGCATAGGGTAGTTACGCTTGGGGATCCTATCGTCGTTAATGGTTTTGTTCATCTGAGGAGGTTGAGGCTCACCGTTTAAGGCATATTGACGAGTTGTTGCCAGCTCATCCCCTTTAATCGCCTCTGTCGCCGCGATAACCACGCCGGTGGTAAATGTGAGTAAAAGCACAGCAAGTAATTTATTCATGGCTAAACTCCTATGCCTTTACTACTTTGACAGCACACTTCTTAAAGTCTGTCTGTTTGGATAGAGGATCAGTAGCATCCAGCGTCACCTTGTTGATCAACTGGCTGGAATCAAACCATGGGACATAAACCAAACCTTTAGGTGGTTTGTTCCTACCTCGAGTCTCTACACGTGTAAGTATCTCACCTCGGCGTGAGACGACTTTAACCGCATCCCCGCGGCGCATTCCTCGTTCTTTTGCATCATCCGGATGCATGAACACCTGCGCGTTAGGGTAAGATTTATGCAATTCAGGGACACGACGTGTCATTGAACCTGAATGCCAATGCTCGAGTACCCGTCCGGTAGACAACCACAAATCATATTCTTCATCCGGGCTTTCTGCTGGCGGCTCATATGGCAAAGCAAAAATAACCGCTCGACCATCGGGCTTACCATAAAAATCGAAGCCACTGCCAGGTTTGACATAAGGGTCTGAACCTTCTTTGAACCGCCACAAGGTTTCCTTACCATCTACAACCGGCCACCGTAACCCTCTTACTTCGTGGTAAACTTCAAACGGCGCTAAATCATGGGCATGACCACGGCCAAACTGGGCGTATTCTTCAAATAGCCCTTTTTGCAAGTAATAGCCATACTGTGTTGACTCGTCGTTGCTGTGCCCTTCAGAAATGTCCTCCAGTGGATACTGGTTGACCTGACCGTTGGCAAAAAGCACGTCATACAAGGTCTTGTCTTTGTAGTCTGGGTTAGCATCAAGCAGCTCTTTCGGCCAAACCTCATCGGTTTTAAAGCGTTTAGAAAACTCAACCAATTGCCAAAGATCAGACATCGCCTCTCCCGGCGCATCCACCATCTTGTGCCACAGCTGAGTTCGGCGTTCGGCGTTACCGTATCCCCCTTCTTTTTCTACCCACATTGCTGTTGGTAAGATTAGATCGGCAGCCTGTGCAGTTGCTGTCGGGTAAGCATCGGAAACAACAATGAAATTGTCTGGGTTACGGTAACCTGGCAGGATTTCTTCATTGATATTTGGGCCAGCCTGAAGGTTATTGTTAACCTGGATCCAATACGCATTGATCTTACTGTCTTTCAGCATCCGAGCTTGCAATACCGCATGTGCCCCGACTTTCTCTGGAATCGTGCCATCAGGTAGCTTCCAGATCTTTTCGGCAACTTTTCTGTGCTCAGGGTTGTTCACCACCATATCGGCTGGTAGGCGGTGGGAAAAGGTACCGACTTCACGGGCCGTACCACAAGCAGAAGGTTGGCCAGTCAGTGAGAATGGGCTATTACCCGGGGTGGAAATTTTACCGGTAAGAAGGTGGATGTTGTAGACCAGGTTATTACACCACACCCCTCGGGTGTGCTGGTTAAAGCCCATGGTCCAGAAAGAGGTGACCCTTTTGTCGGGGTCAGCATAGAGCTCTGCAAGTTCGATGAGTCGCTCAGGTTTCACGCCTGACATCTCACTGGCTTTTTCAACCGTGTACTCTGAGACAAACTCTTTGAACTCCTCAAAAGTCATTGGGTCAGAGTCACCACTATCAGGGTTCTTGGCTTGCTGCTGAAGAGGATTCTCAGGGCGCAGCCCATAACCAATATCGGTTGCACCACGGCGGAAGTTAACATGCTTGTCGACAAAGTCCTTATTCACTTTGTCATTGGTAATGATGTAATTGGCGATAAAGTTGAGGATGGCTAAATCGGTTTGCGGCTCAAAAACAATGGGGATGTCGGCCAGTTCAAAACTGCGGTGTTCAAAAGTAGAGAGTACTGACACTTTCACATCAGGGTTAGACAGCCTGCGGTCCGTTACCCTCGTCCAGAGTATCGGGTGCATTTCGGCCATGTTCGAGCCCCAGAGCACGAAGGCATCTGCTGATTCGATATCATCGTAACACCCCATCGGCTCATCGATACCAAAAGTACGCATGAAGCCTACTACAGCCGAAGCCATACAGTGTCGAGCATTCGGGTCAATATTGTTGGAGCGGAAACCAGCTTTCATCAGCTTAGCCGCAGCGTAACCTTCATAGATAGTCCACTGACCGGAACCAAACATACCAATCGCTTCAGGCCCTTTTTCTTTCAGCACCGCCTTCCATTTTTCGGTCATGATGTCGAACGCTTGATCCCAGCTTACCGGGGTAAAGTCCCCTTCTTTATCGTATTTGCCGTCTTTCATTCTCAACAGCGGCTGGGTAAGGCGATCCTCACCGTACATGATCTTTGACAGGAAATAGCCTTTGACACAATTGAGGCCACGGTTAACGGGGGATTTGATATCTCCGTGGGTAGCAACCACCCTGCCATCTTTCACACCCACATTCACCGAACACCCCACCCCACAGAATCGGCAGGGTGCCTTTTCCCAAGTGATCTGGGTTTTCGATGCATCCGTAACAACATTGCTGGCTACAACAGGAATGGATATACCCGCTGCAGCGGCTGCACTGGCCGCGGCCTGTGCTTTGATAAACTTACGCCGGGAACATTTCATTGTTTTCTCACTCAACTATTGCTTCACGGTAAAGACAATCACACAAGCTGTTGATTATTCTTATTTCTAGCCTGTCACTACCTGTAAAAACCAGACAAAAAACCCATAGCCACCAACAACGGCAACAGCAAGAATGGGAAACAGTACAACGGTAATAAACAGAAAAGCCTTTAACTCAGAACGGTGCTGATTAGCATCACTCATTTCAATCTCCAATTTCGTTGGATACTTATAACTCTAGCTAGCTTCCGAGAAATTGATAACTTGATGAGATCAAAAACCTTCATTGAGAATGCGTCGTATTAGTTGACATGGGATAAAATAGTGCAACAGCAGTAAATTTAATGATAGTGTGATAGATAAGAGATTGTTTAAAAAGGAGTCATGGAATGACTATCAGCAAAACCAAGTCCAGCTTCTACCGTCGGCTCTATATCGCCCACCTCATTGACTCGGGTATTGCTACGGTACCAGGTATTTTGGAATATACCGGTATGCCACGAAGAACGGCGCAAGATACCATCAAGAGCCTCGCTGACCTTGATATCGTATGTACCTTCAAACAAGCAAAAGGCGAACGTAATCGCAGTGGTAAATATGAAATAGAAGATTGGGGGGCGATCAACAAAACGTGGATCGCCGATAATATCGCAGAAATTAAACTGATACTTAATTACCCTTAAGCACAGCTAGCCCGTCACAGGCTACTTTTTCTTTTCCATCATTGCTTTGAGATCAGCAAATGGATTGAATGTCGCCGCTTGGTGATCATCTTCTCCGGCTTTTATTACACTGCCCATCTGGTTATCGTGTTCAGTGTACTTCTCGTGCTCATGGTCATGGCAGAACAAACAGAGTAATTCCCAGTTACTGCCATCTTCGGGATTATTGGTATGGTCATGGTCAACGTGGTGTACCGTCAACTCTCTTAGGTTTGAATACACAAACTCACGGGTACAACGACCGCAAACCCAAGGAAATAGTTTCAGCGCTTTCTCTCGGTAGCCTTGCTCTTTGCGAGCATACGCTGCACTGGTTCCATAAAAATCAGAAGACATTCTCTCACCTAAGATTGATAGATTTCGGCGTTAGTCTACCGAAAATTACTTAGAGGCGCTGCAAACAATAGCAAATTCATGAATAGTCTCACTGAATGAAACACTCAGGGGTAACAATGACAGCTATGGTTATGCAAAAAGCACAGCAAAGACAGTGTATCATTTATATACCCAAGTTACCTCAAGGTGCAGGATTCAGAGGGTTGTCAGCGCATTCAATACAAGGCGAAGATTTGCAGAAATGGCATTCCCTTTCAAAAAGCTTCAACGATGGAGTGAATGGGCTGACACCCTCCCGAAGGGCGAGTTTTCTAAGCTTCTATACTGCGTTATGGTTTCTTGATTTAGAGCCACTAGATCTTCAAAACAATGCTTTGTCTATAAGCTTAGAAATTCTCGCTGAACCTGCATATTGAGGTAACTTGGGTATACAATCCCAAATGACAGAGCAATGTAAACCTTATTTGGTGTTAAATTGAGCGACAAGGTAGCTAAATGCTTATCAGAGGGCAAAAAAATACCCCCCTTAGATGTAATGCACCTTGATTATGATAATATTTGCCCTAATTTGTGAATTAAACTCTCACTCTATAGAGAAGACGACATATGGCTTTTGATTTTTCTGAATTAACTGTGGACTTATCGGCAATGCCGACAACGATTGATATGGGACATGCTTGGCTGGGCGGCCTGTTGCTCGTCATGCTGGTACTTTATATCTCTAAAAAAGGTAAACCGGTCGAAGTCGAGAAAGTTGTTGAGAAAGAAGTCGAGAAAATCGTAGAGGTTGAAAAACCTGTCGAGAAAATTGTCGAGGTCGAAAAGGTTGTAGAAGTTGAAAAAGTAGTCGAGAAGATTGTTGAAGTTGAGCCTAAGCTAAAAACGTCAACACCTGATGCGGCACTGCAGCTTCTTTCTCTGCTTCAACAAGAAGCACGTTTCATCGACTTCATGCAAGAAGACCTAAAAGGTTTCAGCGATGCTGAAATCGGTGCTGCTGCCCGCGTTATTCACGAAGGCGGCCAGAAAGTACTATCTGAATACTTCAGCTTTGCCCCTGTACGTGCCGAAGAAGAAGAAACACGTATAACATTACCAAAAGGCTTCAACGCTTCTGAAATACGCCTAACAGGTAACGTGGTTGGCGAAGCGCCATTTACCGGAACCCTAATCCACCGCGGCTGGAAAGTGACTGACATTAAACTGCCTAAGCTGGCAGAAGGTCACGATGCGAAAATTGTTGCCGCCGCTGAGGTAGAACTGTGATGCAAGAAACTCAAGAACACCGTTACAGTGTTGGTATCGACCTTGGTACCACCCACTGCGTATTATCTTATGTAGATTTGCAAGACGAAGACGCCAGCGTCAACGTTATGCCAATTGCCCAACTAACCACACCGGGCAACGTTGAAGAAAAGAGCCAGCTCCCTTCTTTTATGTATCAAGCCCATGAGTCTGAGCTTGCTGAAGGTGACACTGCTCTACCATGGTCTGCCAAGCCAAGCGCGATTGTTGGTGCCATGGCCCGAAACCTAGGTAGCAAAACCCCTATTCGTTTGATTGCGAGCGCAAAAAGCTGGCTATGCCATGGTGGTGTCAACCGCCGTGATGCCTTCCTGCCATTGAACAGCCCTGATGAAGTGACCAAGGCATCGCCAGTTGAGGCGACTCGCCAATACCTTGCGCACCTTGCAGAAGCATGGAACCACCAGCACCCAGAAACACCACTTTTTGATCAGGACGTAACCATTACTGTTCCGGCTTCATTCGACCCTGCTGCACGTGATCTAACAGCAGAAGCGGCACGCGAAGTTGGCTTCAAGCACATGACCCTGCTGGAAGAGCCACAAGCGGCTGTATATAGCTGGCTGAAGAACAACGACGACACATGGCGTGACCTGGTATCTGTTGGTGATGTTATTTTGGTGGTCGATATCGGTGGTGGTACCACCGACCTTTCACTGGTCGCCGTCACCGAAGAAGAAGGCAACCTAACGCTTAACCGTGTCGCTGTAGGTGATCATATCCTGCTTGGCGGCGACAACATGGATCTAGCGTTGGCCTACCGTTTGAAGATGAAACTTGCTCAAGAAGGCAAACAGCTTCAGCCTTGGCAGATCCAAGCCATCACTCACGCTTGTCGTGATGCTAAAGAAGCCCTGCTAAGTGATGCAGAGCTTCAGGCAGTGCCGATTGTTGTTCCAAGTCGTGGCTCTAAGCTGCTGGGTGGCACGTTACAAACTGAGTTGACTCAAGAAGAAGTGCAGCAGACGCTGGTTGAAGGCTTCTTTCCTCGCAACACTATCGAACAGCACCCTGTCGAAATGCAGCGTGGTGCACTGACCCAGATGGGTCTACCATACGCGCAAGATGCAGCGGTATCTCGCCATGTTGCTGGCTTCCTTAGCCGTCAGTCTTCTGCAGTCGATGAGCTATTCGAAAAGTACGACCAGCTTCATGAAGGTTTTATCCGCCCTACCGCTATCCTGTTCAACGGTGGTGTCCTGAAGTCTGATTTGCTGTCTGAGCGTCTGCTTTCAATCATCAACAGCTGGCTGACAACAGCAGGTAGCCCTGAGGCGAAACTACTTGAAGGCCTGGATCTTGATCTTGCCGTTGCCAGCGGCGCATCTTACTACGGCTCTGTCCGTAAAGGTAAAGGCGTTCGTATCCGAGGCGGCATCGCAAGCAGCTACTACGTCGGCATCGAGAGCGCTATGCCAGCCATTCCTGGAATGGAGCCACCGCTGGAAGCACTGTGTGTTGCCCCATTCGGTATGGAAGAAGGTACCCATGCCGATGTACCAAGCCGCGAATTTGGCCTGGTCATTGGTCAGCCGGTTCAGTTTAAGTTCTTCGGCTCGACCGTGCGCCGTGATGACCCAGCCGGTACCCACCTTGACTGGTGGCAGCCGGAAGAGCTGGAAGAGCTGCCAGCTATCCAGGTGACTCTACCAGTTTCTGATGGCCGTACTGCAGGTGAAATCGTTCCTGTTCGTCTAGCATCTCGCGTTACAGAGCTTGGCAGCCTTTGCCTTGAAGCGATTCCGACGGATGGCGGCCAGAAGTGGCAGGTCGAATTCGACGTTCGCGAGAAATAACATTCTGTTATACAAAACGGCGCCTCAGGGCGCCGTTTTTATTTCAGCTATTAGTGAATAATCTTTTTTTGAAATCAAAGATTTGATCAGAAAGATACTACCTACGCTAATGCACTTAATGTCCTTTTGGGATACTATCGAAAACCTTAAAAAGTATTAAAACAACACGTCTGGAGTGATGCATGACTTCTCCTCGCTACCTTGTCGGTATTGATCTTGGCACAACACACACCGTTGTCGCCTATACCCCGATTTCAGATGACTTAGAATCTAGCCCAATCAACATTTTTGAAATCGACCAGCTCATCGCCCCCGGCGAGGTTGCACGTAAGCCACTTCTGCCTTCATTTCGCTATCACCCTGCCGACGGTGAAATCGATCCTGCGCTAATGGTATTGCCATGGGATATCGAACCTGTTGCCGGTGATATTCAGCATGCCATCATCGGTGAACTTGCCAGAGAAATGGGCGCAAAAGTAGAGGGCCGCCAGGTGGTCAGCGCCAAAAGCTGGTTATCGCATACCGGTGTTGACAGAACCGAGGCAATCCTTCCTTGGTCTTCCAATACAAGCGTCCAAAAGGTCTCTCCTGTTATTGCAAGCGCAAGCTATCTGAACCATGTCCGTCAAGCATGGGATTACCATTACCCAGGAGACAAACTCAAAGATCAGGAAGTGGTAATCACCGTACCTGCATCTTTCGATGAAGCTGCACGAGCACTTACACTAGAAGCGGCTAAACTGGCAGGCTTTGGCGATATCTTACTATTGGAAGAACCACAGGCCGTTTGCTATGACTGGTACGCCAAAAACAAAGACGATGCTGAAGAACTACTCAAAGACATTCCACTGCTGATGGTTTGCGATGTGGGCGGAGGCACCACTGACCTTAGCTTGATTAAAGTCGGTACTAAGGATGAAAAGCTCACCCTCGACCGTATTGGCGTTGGAGACCACCTGATGCTTGGTGGTGATAACATTGACCTTGCCCTTGCCCACCTTGCCGAACAGCGCCTCCATGGCGGCAGCAAAAAGTTAAGCGCATCCGGCCTATCCAAACTCATTCAGCAGACACGTAAGGTCAAAGAGCAACTGCTATCGGGTAACGCTCCTGATACCGCCAAGGTCACCATGCTCGGTAGCGGCTCACGCTTGATTGGCGGCGCTAAGAGCATTGATATGACCCGTGATGAAGTCCACCAAATCGCACTTGATGGCTTTTTCCCTCATACAGATTTCAGTGATCAACCAAGCCACCGTCAGGCTGCGGTCATTGAATTCGGTTTGCCATATGCGGCAGATCCGGCCATCAGCAAACACCTGGCCCAGTTCATTGCCCTACATGACTCAGTTTGTCGTGAATCGTTGAAAGACAGTGCGCAGGCACCACAAGCGGACCAACCGGCCATTCCAGTGGCGGTTTTGCTCAACGGTGGCGTATTCAACAGCCCACTTCTATCGAGCCGAGTGCTTGATACCTTCTCGAACTGGAAGGGTGACAGCGTCACTCAGCTTGATAACCCTCACCCTGATTTAGCTGTTGCTTATGGCGCTGTTGCCTATGCCAAAGCCCGCCATGGTGCCCAACTTAAAATTGGCGGTGGCTCAGCCCGCTCATTCTTCTTGGTGCTTGAAAACAAAAAGCGCGAGAAGCAGGGGCTTTGCCTACTGCCAAAGGGCATTGATGAGAGTACTGAAATCCGCTTGAAAGACCGCAAGTTTGCGCTGACACTCGGTGAGCCAGTACGTTTTAACTTAGTCTCATCAACCGATGACAGCCACACCCAAGCAGGCGAAATCTTCACGATTGACGAAGAAAGCTTTGTCTCGCTGCCACCGTTTATAGCGACACTTGATAGTGACCGTGATCGTGCAGAACTCGCAGCCAACCAAAAAGATCGTGAAGAAGTCACTCTCGCCTGCCAACTAACTGAAGTCGGCACTCTTCAGTTGGAGTGTGTCAGTATCCATGATGATAACAAACGATGGAAAGTAGAGTTCGCCATCCGCAAAGATCTGGCAAAACTCCACCGTGATGGTGACGACTCTACCCTTGCGCAATCTGCGCTACCTGCTCGCATGGATGACGCTATTGCATTAGTGAAACAAGCTTACGGCGGCAGTACCAAAAACAATGATCCGAAAACTATCAAAACACTGCGTAGCCAGTTAGAGAAAACCCTCGGCAAACGGGACAACTGGGAAACACCTTGCCTTCGTGAGCTGGCCAATGCGTTGCTTGAGAGCAAGAAAAGGCGCCGCCGCTCTGATCTTCATGAAAGGAACTGGTTGAAACTGACTGGCTTCACCATGCGCCCAGGCTTTGGCTACCCATCGGATGAATGGCGGATAGAGCAAGTCTGGCAGCTTTACCAACATGGTGTCCAATCAAATACCAGTGCGCAAACCTGGAGTGATTGGTGGACATTCTGGCGCCGTATCGCCGGTGGGTTAAGCCAAGAACAACAGCTGGTTATCTATAAGGATATTGCAAAATACATCAACCCAGCCGCTAGCCGCAATAGCAAGCTGGCTAAAGAACTGCAGGAACGAAGCTATGAGGATATGGTTCGCCTGGCGGCAAGCCTTGAGAATATTCCATTTGATAAAAAGCTTCAGCTGATCGAATGGATCTTCGGTCGACTACAAAAGCCGCAATATTCTCAAGCTCACTGGTGGGCAATTGGCCGTATTGCAACCCGCAGTCCATTTTATGGTAGTGCGCATAATTTGCTCACTCCACAGCATGTTGCCTACTGCTTACCGGAGCTTATGGACTTCGACTGGCGCGAGGATCCAAACATCGCTTTCGCGGCAGTAATGATGTGCCGGATGACCGGAGACCGCACTTTGGACATTGACGAAAAGAATCGAAATGACGTAATCATGAAGCTAAAATCGAGCAAAGCGCCAGAAAGTTGGATAGAAATGGTATCAAACGTCAAGGTGTTGACGGAGAGTGAAACTAAGCGCGTATTCGGTGACGCACTACCAACAGGATTACGCTTAATCGATTAAGGTTCTGTTAGGGTTCAGCTGGTAATCTCATCAATCATAAATGAGAACTAACTTTTCTTCCTTAGAGATTTTCTCTGGGAATGTTTTTTGCCTAGCGAGTACACGACACATGAACCGTTCACAATATAAAATTATTGCACAGCGCATCTTCAAGTCTGAGAACCAGCGTATTGCTGTTGAAGCTGTGATTTTCGAAGGCCTATCTAGCTATGAAGCTGAGAAGCGTTTCGATGTGCCTAAAGGTACACTTTCACGTAACGTACGTAAGTACAAGCGTGAAGTAGAATACCTGAACACTGTAGTTGCGGCTTAGTTTTCCCGCTTGAACCTATAAAAAACGGAGAATGGTATCATTCTCCGTTTTTTTATATCAACTACCACCCAAGCTAGAGGCTAGCTAAGCTGTTAAAGACCCTTATGTCATTCGCAGCATATCATCCCGCCCTCTCAACCAGCAGCTCATCAGATACAACCCCAATCCAATACAAAGCATTACCAAATGGGCTAAGACACCGAAATCAGCAAATACAGTCAAGGCAGAAGAACCCGTCAAAATAGAGAACGGCAGACCATACACCTCTGAAAGCACATTACCAGCTTCACTTGAACCGGTTGCTTGGAACATCGCGATTTTAAACAAGATCACAGCCAAGATAGCAGCAAGCAGAGGGTATCTTGTCAGTTGCGACAACGCCATAAGACCTGCCCCAAGAGGAAAAAGTGCAACACTCATCAAGGCCAAACGTCCAAGGAACTCAAACCAATGAAAGGCTAAATTAGCAAAAGAAATCCCCCAGCTCGCCATCATGTCTTGTGGTAACCAAATGGTTGCTAGCAGCCAAACAATAAAATCAGCAGCCAGCATCAAGATAGAAGCAATCAATGGAATAACCACCAAAGCAAACACCAATTTCACCGCTATTGCCTGATAATCCGATACCGGCATGGAGCGCCAAAACAACAGGCTACCCTCTTGCTTCTCTTTGCGTAAAGTTTTAGGCACGTAAATAAAAAACAATACTAGATAGACTATTCCGGCCACAACCTCATTAAGCTTGCCAATTAGACCAGCAAATGTGCCTTGAGCAATCCCCCAGTCAATAATCCCCTGCCCCCTCGATTGAATTGAGAATGAGACGTTATCTCCTTGTATGACAAAGACAAAGTTAATGATGGCAAAAGCCAGTAATAACAGAGGAAGGCGAATCACAATACGGTGCTCAATCAGCTCTTTTTCCAGCAGGGTAATCCAAGCTCTCATGCTTCCTCCTGCTGCAGGGCAATAAACACTTCAGACAAAGAAGGCTCGCTCACCTCACCTAAATTAGATAACTTCTCAGTGTTGCCATTGCTATAAATATACATAGATTCTTTTACACCCTGTTGAATATATAGGGGCCTTGCCGTTTCAGCTTGTCGCTTGCTCTCTTCGCTGACACAAACTTTCTTAAATCGGCCCTTTATCTCATCAACAGCACCTGCCGTTACCGCTTTCCCTTTCTTCAAAATCAACAAGTCTGTAAGCAGATGGGAGACTTCATCGACTTCGTGGCTGGCAATAATCATTGAGCGCTCACCTTGCTTCAACCAATCCATCAACTGGTTATAAAAGCGCTCCCTGAACATTAAATCCAGCCCCAGCGTAGGCTCATCCAAAATCAATAAACGAACATCCGCCGACATAACTAAAGCTAAATGGAGCTGTACTTTCATTCCTTTTGAAAGTCGCCCTATCTTTGTAGATAGTTGAATATCGGTTTGGGATAAATACTTTTTCGCTAGCGCAAGATTGAAATTAGGGTGAATACCTGCACTATATTTCACTATCTGCTTAACTGTCATCCATTCCGGGAGTACAGCAACATCAGAAAGATAAGCCAAGTCGCGGACTATCTTCACCCGCTCTTTTCTTGGCTCCAGCCCAAAGACACTCAATGTTCCATCATAGTCATGAGCACCCAGTAAGCACTTGATTAACGATGATTTACCGGCACCATTGTGTCCAAGGATCCCTAAAACCTGCCCCGGTTGAATGGTAAGATCAATGCCCATCAACGCTCGAAACTTACCGTAGCTTTTGCCAAGCTGTCGCGCTTCTACCAACGTATCCACTATTTAACCTTTTCAGTTAGTGTTATTTATATATACCCAAGCTACTTCAAGATGCAAGTTCAGCGAGAATTTATAAGCTTTTATACAAGGCATTGTTTTGAAGATCTAGTGGCTCTAAATCAAGAAACAATAACGCAATATAAAAGCTTAGAAAACTCGCCCTTCGGGAGGGTGTCAGCGCATTCACTCCTTCGTTGAAGCTTTTTGAAAGGGAATGCCATTCCTGCAAATCTTCGCCTTGTATTGAATGAACTGACAACCCTCTGAATCTGCACCTTGAGGTAACTTGGGTATAAGCATACTATCAGGAACACATTCGCCCTAATACCGTTAATATGGATATGAGTATATGTATTTGGTGACATTACATAGTGCAAAGTAACTACTTGCATATGAAATATAGAAAGGAATGTGCCAATCGTTGGATCGACACATTTAAGAGGTATATAAGGCTTTACTCTAAGTCAAATAGAGTAATAATTCTGAAGCTCAGATATGTTCAGAGAGTCATCAATTAGCTCAACGACACTCTACCGAATGCTGGCTAATATCTACAATTAACAGTTTAATGCGAGATTGTTATTCTTCGACTTTTTCAACCAAGTCTTCTGGTACGACACCATCTTTTTCCATAAGAGCCAAGATTTCCATCATTCTTACCTGACGGGCTTCTTCTTTAAACTCATGAAGAACAGCAATAAGGTTGTTAATTTTGTGTAGTGGCATGCGCTTAATCACAGCCTTTTGGCGACCAGGTACTTCATCAGCAAAATCGATAAGTACTTGACGGTAATCAACACGCTCTTCCTTTACAACACCCGTTTTTGTATCAACTTTAACGGTTTTCGCTTCAACACTATTAAGCATTGCTGATAATGCTTTTTCAGCAGCTGCAAAGTTATCCATCTATATTACCTCTTAAACTGAATACCATGCATTGTGATCACAAGCTTTTATTTGAGCCTTTGAGTGATGTCATGATGATATGCAAATAACATTCTAAATATTTTACCTTGCATCAAGGCAAGAGAATTCTTGTCATATTGAACCACATCCAATGCAGCACAGAAGTTGTTAGAAGCAAAGAGTGGCAATAGTTAAGGAACTACTAAGGGTAGATGCGCTGATAATACCTCTTGTTAGAATCCTTGTGAACATAAATTTAAGGAAATTACCAAATATTCAGCAATCAGAAGGGTTTGATTGCATATTGTCATTGTGGACTAGAGTGAACACTTTAGCAAATGAGTTCCTTAAAACGATTTCATCGCCCTTTTGTGATCTTGTTAGCGTAGATTTATAAGCAAAACCTTTATATAAAGGTGCCGTTTCAGCGAAAATTTATAAGCGCCTTGAACTTGAGGTAACTTGGGCATAGAGTTTCATCTCGGTATGGACTTTGAGCATTACCAGACTCTCGCCAACATGCTGTCATCAGGTCCAACCACAGGTTCATTTTCCGGTTATGCCCATCGAGTACAATCATAGAGAATTGTTTACATTTAAATCAGGTAGATAGATTTATCACGAATAATGAGAGACAGGTATTATTTTAGATTCCCAGCCTATTGCATTCTTTCCTTTGTATTGTAGAATTTAATCGACTCTCAGCTAAAATGATGAATCTAAAGCCTTTTGGCGGACATTAGCGCAGTTTGGTAGCGCACTACTCTGGGGGAGTAGGGGTCGCTGGTTCGAATCCAGTATGTCCGACCAAAAGGTTTTTGTTTTCCTGCCAACAGACCCGCTGCACAATTCTTTGAAGTATCTGATACTGACGCATTCGAATCTGAAGGCGTAATTGACGCTGATTTTACACAACGGCCTCAATCGATTAGGTTAAACTACTGAAACACATCATTGCATTGTACTTTCGCTACAAGCAACATAAGGGAAATAAGAAACACATGTACTTTTTTGTTAGCCGGGGAAGAGCTCTTTCCCTGGTCACATTAGCAGCCAAATCACCAACCGGAACGTTATGAAGATTGTGAATATCATACGTTTAAGTGCAATTGGCTGTATTCTGCTTATCTCTTGCATTCTATTGATCGACAGATGGTTCTCCGATCAAGCCGCTTCACGTATTTTTGATAACACTGAATCGACGCCTGCCCGTTCGGTTGGTTTAGTACTAGGAACCAGCAAGTATATCGCCAAATCACTGAACCCCTATTATCAGTACAGAATGGATGCCGCCCAGCAGCTCTATCAAGAGGGTAAAGTGAATATCTTGCTGCTTAGTGGGGACAATGCCCATCGCTCCTACAATGAACCCTGGACAATGAAGCGGGACTTGCTCAAATCGGGTATACCAGAACAAGATATTGTGTTGGACTATGCGGGCTTTCGAACCCTAGATTCAATTGTTAGGGCTAAGAGTGTGTTCGACGCCAACCACTTTGTCATTATTACCCAACGTTTTCACTGTGAACGTGCGCTTTTCATTGCAGATCGAAATAGAATTGATGCCATTTGTCTTGCCGTCCCAGAACCCATAGGGCTGGCTGGACTAAAGATACGAACCCGAGAGGTACTTGCCAGAATAAAAGCGCTTATAGATGTATACATATTGGATATGAAGCCTAAGTTTGCCGGGCCAAAAGAGCCTATTGAACGAGGACCTATCGAGTTAGAGGGCCCTAACCTTCCCACTTAAGCGTTATTTGACATCTCTATAATTTATACCCAGCGATGCTGGGTATATCTTTCATTGCATGTTTAAAACTATCGCTTAACGGCCGCTATTTATTACCTATTGAGATTGCCTGCTCTCCTTTAGATAAGCTATTAAACGACTTAATAAATTTTGCTCTCACATTACGAACATGCACTTGTGCATCCTGCCGTATCCGCTTCTTCGTCCCTTGCTGTTTCATGCTATCCGCCAACGATTAATCTATCAAACCATATCACACCAATTATGATACCTTTAGCATAAAAGCAAGCAACAGGCATGAACGACAACGCGCAATCTATGAGATCAATATCACAATGTGTCGCATTTATATTTAAGCCGTTAAGCTGAAAGCATTTGTATACCGATTGTTGATTTAGAGCCACTAAATCAACAATCGCAGCTTTGCCAATCACCCACGCAAATGGGTATTTTTCCACACATTCCCACTTTTTAACCTCACACTTCATTCAATCAAACCGTCAAATGACCAACAATTCGCCACACAAGCATTAACAAAACCAAAACAGTTGGTAACATTCATCTCGAGTCACCTTGGTGCAAAAGATTGCATGTAATAACTATAATCAGATGAAAGGAAACAACTATGACAGCCTTGACTATGACACTACGCAAGTGGCTGTTTGACCGGAACAGTATTATTCTGCTGGCAGACATCGCCCTCTTTACCCTACTTTTAAATACATTACCTTTTGAAAAAGAAGTGGTTGTTGGTCTAAGTATTCTTGCTTTCGTTGCAGTACTTTGGTTAACAGAAGCACTGCATGTCAGTATTACTGCGATTTTGGTACCCATCCTTGCCGTCGGCTTCGATATATTCCCTACTCCTGCGGCGCTAAGCAATTTTGCCAACCCTATTATCTTCCTCTTTTTAGGAGGCTTTGCGCTTGCTGCAGCACTGCACAAACAAGAGCTGGATAAAGCAATCGCAGATAAAGTATTGCTTATCGCACAGGGCCGTATGTCGGTTGCGGTGTTCATGCTATTTGGTGTTTCAGCGGCACTCTCAATGTGGATCAGTAATACAGCGACCACAGCAATGATGCTACCGCTTGTGCTTGGTGTTCTAAATAAAGTCAACGCCAAAAGCGAACGCAGTACTTATGTCTTTGTCCTTCTAGGTATTGCATACTGTGCCAGTATTGGTGGTATTGCTACAGTGGTAGGTAGCCCACCTAACGCAATTGCAGCGGCAGAAGTTGGCTTGAGCTTCACTGAATGGATGGCATTTGGTTTACCTGTATCAATTGTATTGCTACCCATTACCGTTGCCCTGCTTTACTTCATGTTAAAGCCAAACCTTAACCATACATTCGAATTAGATCACAAACCGGTAGAATGGAATAACAGCAAGCTAGCTACATTGATCATCTTTGGCATTACAGTATTGCTGTGGATTTTCAGCAAGCCAATCAATGGCATGCTGGGTGGGTTCAAGAGCTTCGATACACTGGTCGCCCTATTGGCAATCGTTATGCTCGGCGCGTCTCGCGTGGTTCACTGGAAAGATATTGAGAAATCCACAGACTGGGGTGTATTACTACTGTTCGGCGGTGGTATCTGCCTGAGTAATGTACTTAAAGCGACAGGTACCAGCGTGTTCCTAGCTCACAGCTTGAGTGGCTTCCTTGAGCAAGCTGGCCTGTTCTTCACTATCTTGGTTATCGCCGGTTTCGTCGTATTCCTGACTGAATTTGCGAGTAATACAGCGAGTGCGGCACTACTCGTCCCTGTATTTGCGACTGTTGCGGAAGCACTTGGTGTATCGCCAGTTATTCTGTCAGCGCTGATTGCCGTTGCTGCTTCTTGTGCATTCATGCTACCTGTTGCGACACCACCGAATGCCATCGTGTTTGGCTCTGGTCACATCAAACAGTCTGACATGATGAAAGTCGGTATTTACTTGAATATCCTTTGTATCGCGGCCCTATCGGCGCTGGCATACCTGTTCTGGTAATAGAAGGCCACTTTAGTAACCAACAAAAAGGGTGGTCATTGACCACCCTTTCTTTGTGAAACTGATTTAGATTTCATCAGCAGGGTAACGAACACCAATAATGCTACGGGCTTGGGTTGTGATAGCACTGACTATCTGAGTTCGAAGCAAGCCTTCATGGTTAACCGCACCAGTATGGTATAAACGGGCAAACTCTTCTGCTTCATAGCGCATCGCGTTCTCATCCTGCTCTACGGTTAATTCCACCACAGGCTCATCCCGACGATATAGCTTCACCCCATGGCATTCTGAAATAAAATCAATAAGGAGGGTCCCATTCTCCCCTTGGATTTCACTCGGAATAACTCCATCACTGACTTTAGAGTGAGCAACAGTAACATCGCAGTCCTGATAATGCAGAACCAGAGTTCCGTGGGCATCAACACCAGAATCAAGCATGGTGCCTTGTGCGGTCATACTGCTTGGCTCACCAAACAGCGCAATGGCACTGCTCAGTGGGTAAACCCCAATATCCATCAGTGAACCATTGGAAAATTCAGGGTTAAACGTATTTGGGTTCTCACCGTTTAAATATTTCTGGTAGCGTGAAGAATACTGGCAATATGAAAAATAGGCTTTGCGGATGCGGCCCAGCTTAGGAAGGGCTTTCTTTATCACCTCAAAATTTGGGACATAGGTTGCTTTCATTGCTTCAAAGAGCAGTACTTGCTTTTCTGCAGCAAGATCAACCAACTCCTGCACTTCGGTAATGTTTGACGCCAAAGGTTTCTCACCAATCACGTGCTTACCCGCATTAATGAACACTTTAGCCTGCGGGGCATGCAATGAATTAGGGCTGGCAATGTATACCACATCAATCACATCACTGTTTGCAAGTTCGTCCAGTGAATCAAAACATTCAACTTTCCCATACTTACTTGCAAACTCGGCTGCTTTTTCCTGTGTTCTGGAATACACCGCCGTTAAATGATACTGGCCTGATGATAGTGCCGCACTGATAAAGCGATCCGTGATCCAGTTTGTCCCGATCACACCCAAACGAATCATTGGTCATTTCCTTGTGGTTATAAGCTACCATCAGTGTAACAAATACTGATATTAGACATAACCACAATATCTGTATGTAAGTTAACTATATACCTTGTGTTAACAGTCGGTTATGGTTATTTTGATTGTGTCGAAACGAACACGAGTGAAGCTATGTATTACGCGGAAATTACCGGCTGGGGCAAATGCCTTCCCCCCACAGAGCTGAGCAATGACGAGCTCAGTCAATTTGTTGATACTTCAGATGAATGGATTCGAACGCGTACCGGGATCGAATCAAGGCGCATTAGCCATGTGAACACCTCTGAACTGGCGCGAGTTGCCGGCGCAAGAGCGCTCGCGGCTGCGGGGGTCGATGCCTCCGAGCTTGACCTTATCATTATCGCTACTTGCTCCCCTGATACCCTAGTTCCAAATATAGCTTCAAAAGTCCAGCTAGATCTCGGCGCAACTAAAGCTGCTGCTTTTGATATGAACGCGGCTTGTACGGGTTTTCTTTATGGCTTGGAAACAGCCACCAAGATGATTCAGGCCGGAAACTACCAACATGTTCTGGTTATTGGTGCCGAGCGCCTTTCATGGTATCTAGACTGGAGCCAGCGCGATACTGCCGTTCTGTTCGGTGATGGTGCTGGAGCTGCTGTGCTAAGCCGTTCTACACAAATGTCGGGGCTGCTAGATGCACAGCTAGGCTGTGATCCTGAAGGCCGTGATGTTCTTGCGATTCCAGAATTTGGCACCGCAATGGATCGTTTCAACCCAGACGCCGGCCATTTTACCTTTAATTTCGTAGGCAGAGAAATCTTCCGCCGTGCCGTTCGAGGAATGGGAACCGCAGCCAATACGGTATTGCAGCGAGCCAATTTAAGCCAAGATGATATCGATGTTGTGATCCCCCACCAGGCAAACCAACGCATCATTGAAGCCTTGTGTGATCATGCAGGTATTCCCCTAGAAAAGGCCTTCATCAATATCCACCAATACGGCAATACCTCTGCGGCTACCGTTCCTATTGCGCTATGTGAAGCGGTTGAACAAGGCCGCGTTAAACCTGGTGATACCATCTTATCAGCAGCCTTTGGCGCAGGGCTGACCTGGGGGGCTTCGGTTATTAAGTGGGGCCAACGTGTCACCCCGGTACACGAAACCGATGTTTCACTACCAGAGTGCCACCAGACAGCGACTGAGCTGCTAGAGAATGCCATTAAGCACTGCACTAAATAGTGTTATACCTAATAAAATACCAGCGACTAATCGCTGGTATTTTTTATACCTTTCTCAACTCTCGATTGAAAAATCACTCAAGGCTGCGCTTCTTCTACACGGTTTCTACCCTGCGATTTCGCCTTATATAAAGCACTGTCAGCCCGTTGAATAAATGACTCGATTTCTTCACCAGATAGATATTCAGCTACGCCAATACTACAGGTAATATGAAGCCCATTGGCCCACTGATAGCTCTCGACAATTTCACGGACCATCTCTGCAAACTCCCTGGCACCACGAAGGTTTGTCGCTGGACAGAAGATAATGAACTCTTCGCCCCCCCATCGAACAACCACATCAGTCTTTCGAGCACGTAAGTTAAGTACTCGGCCAAACTCTTTGAGCACTTCATCACCACCGTGATGGCCCAAGGTGTCATTGATACGCTTGAAAAAATCAATATCGATATACGCCAAAGACAATGCATGACAATTTCGCTGTGAAAAATCAACAATATCTCTTAACCAACGATCCACGGCATGACGGTTTTGAGTCCCCGTGAGATTATCGGTAAATGCCATCTGTTCAAAAGCCAGTGACTGTTGATAGAGCTGCTGGTTAACTTGCTTCAAATAGTCGGCTTTGGCTCCCATCTCGTTGACCTGTTCAGCCAACCGCCGACGCTCGACGACCAGGAAATAAATAGCCGTCATGATCCACAATAAGATATTAATCCGAAGCAGCGCCGACTCAGATAACCAATGACCATAAAATACCAAGCGGTTCAGTTTGAGAGAATAGTGTGCCGGCTTGATATGACTACCGGTCGCAATTTCAATTTGCACGATGTTATCGAATTGAGGGCCAGAATTCTCTATAGGCACTTCATAATCAGCAATCCACCATGACAACACCTGAAATGACTTAAAGGGGATCACTTTAATGCCGTTGCCGATACCTGGCGCATATTCAATAGCATTGAATTTATAAGAGACCGGATCATCTTCGGTTGAATAAGCGGGGTCAAAATTTCGAAGGTATATCCTTAACCTTTCACCACCGATAAGGCTGAAATAGTCGACATCTATGCCTAAAGAATGAAAAGAAGAAAGATCGAGTCCACCAGTGATCTCATTAAGATCAACAGATATCTCGCAAAAAGGCCATCTCCCCTGTTCACCAATATCACAGTTCAGTTCAACCGAATTTCCGTTGAAATCAATGACTGACTGGGTATCTCCCCCCTGGGAACTATCATCGATATTGGAATACGTTGCATTCCTAGCATCAATCTTTAGCTCCTTCTCAAAACCACCCAAGATATGAAACAGCGAAGTTAAAGAAGAGAACGTTAGCAGAAAATAAGCCGCTAGTCGTATACGTCGTCTTAAATTATCCACTGGATACCTATAAAAAAACCAAGAAATGAAACTGAATATTGCGTGTTTTAATTTTAATAACAATAAGATAGTTAAGATTAGCAGATGGCGAACTTATCACCAAGCCCGTAACTTCACGCTACAAAATAAGAATTGGATTTTACATGAACCATCACAAACTTTCGCTACTAAAATCTGTCTTGTCCTTTTATTGACACAATAAAGCACCACTAATAGCGGCGCTTTATTTCAAGTGTAAATTATGCATAACGCAGCGAAAAGACTATTTACGCTGGCGATGGCGACCTCTGTTCTTGTGAATTTGCGATTTCGCCTTAGCACGCCTTTTATCACTTGAGCGCCCACGTCGGCGGTTTTCTGGTGGCTCAATTGTTGGATCCGGTTCATAGCCTTCCAACCATTGCTGTGGTAATCGCGTATCTAACAGTTCCTCAATCGCACGCAACGCCCACTCTTCGTCTAGGCTCATCAATGAAATGGCGTGGCCTGTTTGACCAGCACGGCCAGTTCTACCAATACGGTGAACATAATCTTCAGCCTTGAAAGGCATCTCGTAATTAACGACATATTCCAACTGCTCAATATCTAGGCCACGGGCTGCGACATCGGTGGCAACCAGCACCCTCGCCTTGCCAGACTTAAAATCATCCAGAGCACGCTGACGAGCTCCTTGGCTTTTATCACCATTAATCGATACCGCTTTGATACCATCTTTGCCGAGCTCTTTAGCCAGTTCATCCGATCCCTGCTTGGTTTTGGTAAACACCAGCACTTGCTGCCAATTTCTAGATCCAATCAAGTAGGCCAGCAATTCACTTTTACGGTGTTTATCGACCGGATAAACCATCTGCTCGACGGTAACTGCCGTGCTGTTGCTCGGTGTCACTTCGATAAGCTTGGGATCATCTAGAATATCAAACGCCAGCTTTTTGACCTGTTTGCCAAACGTTGCTGAGAAAAAAGCGGTTTGTCTTTCGGTATGCATTCGCTTAAGAATACGCTTAATATCATCAATAAAACCCATATCCAACATACGATCTGCTTCATCGAGTACCAGATACTTCACCTTACGGAGATCAACGGTACGTACATGGGCATGGTCAAGCAGTCGGCCTGGTGTCGCAACCAGAATATCAACACCAGACTCCAACGCTTTTACTTGTACCTTCATGCTGGTGCCACCATAGGCAACTGCAACTTTCAGCCCAGTCTTTTTGGCGTAAAGGCTCAAGCTATCGAACACTTGCTGGGCAAGCTCTCGGGTTGGGGTCAAGATCAATGCTTTGACCTGCTTGGCCTCAGTGGCATCCGATTGCTCTTCCACAAGACGGTGTAGCAGCGGAAGCCCGAATGCTGCGGTTTTTCCGGTACCGGTTTGGGCACCAGCCAATACATCATGGCCTGCCAATATTTCTGGGATAGCCTGAGACTGCACCGGAGTCGGTACTTCGAAACCGAGTGAAGAGACATTTTCAACGAGTTGGCGATTAAGCCCCAGGGATTGGAAAGACATGCACAATACCGACAATATTCAAAAGAGGCGGGATTTTAGCAAAAAAGCAGGATAAGTGTGAGATAAAAAAGCACCGCATTGCGGTGCTTTTACATTAGCGAATAGTGTTTAGCAGAATAAGAAATTACTTAATATTCAAGAATGCTGCGCCGCGCACACCGCCAGAATCGCCGTGTTTTGCCTTGATGATTTTCGGGCACTTAGCAACAGATAGCAGGTACTTAGGAATACGCTTTGGCATTTCTTCGTAAATCAGATCGAAGTTTGACAGGCCGCCGCCCAGCGCCACAACATGCGGATCGGTTGCTGTGAACAGGTTGGCAAAGCAGATGGCCAGAAGCTCCATAAAACGCTCGACGTGCTCAACAGCCTTCGCCTCACCTTCAGCATGAGCCTTGATGATCTCGATCGCTTTCTTCTCTTCACCGTAGTAGTGAGTGTAAATAAGCTCAAAGCCACGGCCAGACAGGTAGCTATCTAAGCAACCCTTCTTCTCACAGCCACAGCCTAGCAGAGGTGCATTTTCGCCAAGATGGAACCACGCATCGATAGGAAGGCGTGTATGGCCTACTTCACCAGCGACGTGGTTACGGCCAGAGAACACTTTGCCTTCGTAAATGAAACCGCCACCGAAGCCTGTACCCAGGATCAAACCAAGCACTGATGGCTCATCTTGTAGCTCTTCATCCCAAGCTTCAGAAAGTGCAAAACAGTTAGCGTCATTCTCGATCTTTACTGAACGGCCAATCTTGGCTTCAAGATCTTTGCGAAGAGGCTTACCTTTAGCCGCAGGAACGTTTACTGTTAGTACGGTACCGTCATCAGCATCTTCCATACCCGGAAGGCCAAGGCCGATCGTGCCTTCACAACCTAACTCAGCATCGTATTTGCTTACCAAGCCCGCGATAGTTTCAACCAGTAGATCGTAGTTATCGGTTGGCGTCGGTACACGTTCGGTGGCTACGCGCTCAAGTTTCTCGTTAAACGCGCCAAACTCAATTTTGGTTCCACCCACATCAAAGCCGTAGTACATCCTGCACTCCAAAAAATAAGAAAAAAACAAAACTGAAAAAATTATCCACATATCTACACCTACAGACTGTGACGAGGTGCAGATTTAGCGGGGCTGTATGGTGCTATCTATCGCGTTTGCTGAAAGAAACATCAAAATGTTGCATAATTTATCTGCTGCAACAATCACTTGCATCACCCAGCGACTTAAGCGTAGCTGGCCATGTATTCACGTAACTGGATGATTGCATTATCATCTGGCAACACCCGGTTCAACTTGCCAGTCATATAGTTTTCGCGAAAAACATCGAACCATAGATCCAGAACATCGGCATTTTTCTGCTCACCGAACAAGTCAATAATGCGAGCAGCCACCTCAGCGGTCCCTAACTGGTTTTCTTTAGACGCCTCACGTACTTTGTAGCGCGAAGGCTTTTCTGGATTTATAGATAACACAGGAAACTGGTTCAAATAAGGGCTCTTACGGAACATCTTCTTTGCTTCCGCCCAGCTGCCATCAAGCATGATAAAGAGCGGACGCTTGCCTGATTCCATCTCTACTTGCTCTGCAACCCGCTCGGGTGCCGCATACTCTGCAGGGAAAACCACATAAGGCTGCCATTGCGGATCTTCAAGCAACGCCAGCATTTCTGAATTAGGCTCGGTACGTGACCAAATATAGGCGTAGGTATCTTCGAACAAGTCAGCAATTAAACGACCAGTGTTGCTTGGCTTGAGAATTTCGTCATCGTACATCACCAACAGAAAAGCAGCATTAGAGGAAATTTCAGGCTTGTTGGAACAGATACACAAGTGTTTGCGTAACATGCAGAATAAGCAGCGCTCTACTTTACCGCCTCGGGCAAGGAATGGACGAGTAGAACGAGCAAGACGCTCATCATATAACTTATGAACAGCATGGATACGCATAGCAGCTTTACCTAAAAACAAAAAACGCCAGCATTTTACTGGCGTTTGTATTGATTACAATGAATATTCGCTGTTATGAGTGTAATCGATACTTTGACAGCAACTCCTGCTGCTGATGAGCGACATCCGATACCCTGCCAGCTTGCTCCACTAACGTCATGAGCTCTCGACTATTGGTTTGTGCTTTCAGTGAGACTTGCTCAACACTGTGTCCTACCTCAATAGATGCATTTTCCTGCTGCTGCGTAGCTGCCGCAATGGCGATCACCTTATCGTTGATGCTGGCGATCATCGACTTGATCTGATGGATCGATGCTTGTACTTCACTACTCAGATCTATCGAAGAGGTCATCTCTTCCCGGCTAACCACCATAGCTTCGTTCACATCCTGGGCTGCCTGATGGAGCTCTTGGATAGTGTTGCGAATCGATGCTGTCTGCATATTGGTTTCACTGGCCAACTTACGGACTTCATCGGCAACAACCGCAAATCCCCTGCCCTGCTCCCCGGCTCGAGCAGCTTCAATCGCCGCATTCAGTGCCAGCAAATTCGTGTTGTCTGCAATCGCACTGATCAACTCGACCACTGCGGTGATCTTATCAACGTGGTTATCAAGCTCTTTCATACGGGTTTCATTAACCGCAAAGCGCTCATCTAACTGACACAGACGGGATGTGCTCTCGTCAATAATATCTACCCCTTGCTGGGCCATATCATTGGCTTGTTTGGCTTCTTGTTCAGATTCATAGGTGCTAGCAACAATCTCTTTAATTGATACTTCCAGCTGGGTAATCGCTGTTGCAATGGCCGTCAGTTCGTCACTTTGGTCTTTAATGGCAATACGTGATTGGGAGGCCGCTTTCTGGCTGGTTTCTGCTGCCACGCTCAATTGGTGGCTATTGTCGACAAGTTTGCCGAGTATCTGGCTGTTGTTCAGGTTCGATTGATTCAACAAGCCACCCAACACAGCAAACTCTTTTGGCGCATCTTGGGTTGCCTTAACCGTTAAATCACCGTTACTTGTCGCCTTTACGACACGATCAATTTTTTGCAATGACCGCTTTACCGAGTGGCTAATCCAGCTACTGGCGATAATGGCAACCACCAGACCAGCAATACTAAAGGTAAGAAACAAAGCCATGGCATTTTCACTTGCTTCCATTACACCAGCTTCACCTTGCTCCACCAACCGATTGGCTCCTTCAGTGAGCGTGTTAATTTGTGAGGCCATAGAGGCAATTTGCTGTTGTGCATCATGTACTTTACCAGCTTGTTGCTCCTGCAACGCAAGTGTTTGTAATTGCAAATCAACAATACCCTTTTCGTCGTATAGCTCCTTCACCATAGTAAAAGGAACGACGACACTGGTGTAATCAGCAATACTTGGCTCAAGACGATTCATTTCTCGCCAGGCGTAATTCATTCCCGATAAATTTGTACTTTGCAAACTACGAACAAATCCTTCGGCTTTCGCTAAGTCACGCTCGAGCATCAAGGCCATCAGGTGGCTTGCCATTTCCAGAGAGTGATTCACGAAGTTAGTCACATGGTTGATACCTTCCAAATCATTGGCAAAGACATCTGTACCCACCCGACTCATTTCCGCACGTACAGACGAGACCGCATAGTTCATCATTGCTTTATCAGATTCAATCTTATTTCGATTGACCAGAATATCTTGTTGCGATTGATATAACGTTGCCGCAGTCGTTGCAACCTGATCAGCCTGCGCGCGCAATATTTTTATATTGTTCATCAACCAGCCTAGTTGATTCTGTTCTGCTAGCCGCTGCATCTCATTAAGCGCTGCAACCATAGTTTTCTGCTCATTATCAAAAGCCTGGTGTGCAATATCCAGCTCTTCAATCGATGAACTGTTGATCATTTCACTGAGATTCTGTGCGGATTGTAATGATGCCCGAACAATGACGCTTGAGTTCATCGTCACAGGCAGCGCCTGATGGCTCAGTACTTCAAATTCCTTCGCAACACTTTTTAAGCCATTATTACCAAAGAAGGACAGTAAGCCACCGGTCGCGACCAGTAACACAAAGACGATTTGGATTGAGGCAACAATAGAGAGACGTATTTTGCCCCGCTGCTGATTTTTCATGCTGATCATATCCCTGATTAAGTTCAGCCAGTATCTTGGAGTTATATGTCAGCCATAAAACAGAAACGTATTATTTTCATGTCGCTAGATTAAAGCGTTATGGGCTGGACACCTTGATGGCAAACTTACTCAATAAATATGACAATTAGATTTCAATCATTAATTTCATCAATAATATCAATAAGAACAGCTCAATCTATTGCAAAACAGATTAAATGATACCCAGGCGGGATAGTAATTAGGGGCTATAAAAGGAAAAAAGCAGCACTAAGCTGCTTTTCATTTATCTTGCGTTTTGGCTTATGGCGCTATCAAACAGGTTTTTAACCAAGCCGACGTAATCCTCGAGGAAACGCACTTGTTCATTGGTCGGGCAGCGATTCCACGCGCCAGCCAATACTTCGTTCAAATCTTCCATAACCGCATCGGCTTCCTGCATTAACTTGAAACGGAAATCAGCTTCGAGGTCTGGGTTTTGCGAAAATACAGTCATCAAATTGGTCGCAATCATATCTGTCACCACGTCTTCAACGGTCTCGCTACAGCCTTCTGTTTCTGCATTTTCAAACAGAGAAAGATGCTCAGTAAAGTACTCTATGAGCGCATGATAACCTTCAGATTCAACAACCATAATCTAATCTACTCTTCCAATGAACCTAACTCATGCTAAACCAATGAACTTTACAATCAACTAGTTAGCCTAAGCATAATAGGGAGACATTTTATGACAAATCAGACCAATAAAATAGGCAAAATTAATATTTTCGGCTCAGCGCCTTATGAGGCATCATGCATAGCAGCAGATTGTTCCGGGGTAGCTTGATATACCGTACACTGATTACGGCCACGCCTTTTTGAGTCGTATAACGCGCTGTCTGCACACTCCAGCCACTGCTCATAAGACTTCATCCAAGGAGCCCACTCACAAACACCTAAGCTAATCGTTACATGGATATTGCGAATATCCATTTTCACTTGTGACTCTTCAACCCGCTTGCGTAATCTCTCGGTAAAATACTGTGCTAACTCAGAGCTGGTACCTGGCAGAATTACACCAAACTCCTCCCCGCCATATCTTCCTGCGAGATCGGACTGGCGCTTTGCTTTCTTCAACAGGCTGGAAATGGATTTAATTACCGCATCACCCGCAATATGGCCGAAGGTATCATTAACCTGCTTGAAATGGTCAATATCAAACATGACCAGACTTGAAGCGGTTTGAAAGTGGCGACACTGGTCAAACTCCGCCGATAAGCAAGATTCCCAATGGCCACGATTATAAAGTTGGGTCAGTTTATCGGTAATGCTCAAATGGGTAAGCTGAGCATTACTCTCCCGCAAATGAGTTTTGCTCTTTGCGATATCCGAGACATCCGTCACCGTCAAACAGATATGGCGATATTCCCCGTCCAGTGCCTTGAGCGGAGTTAACGTCATATTTTGAAACATAATCGCCAAGCCCCCCGTCACTGGGCTGAAATTAGTAAAGTTAAAAATAAAAGGCCTGTCTTCCCAGCAACTGAATGAACGGGTGCCCAACTTAAATGCCGATTTAATTTTACTTTTCAGCCAAGCTTCAGGTAAATCAGGAACTGCCGTAAACAGGTTTTGCCCCATAATTTGATCAGCACTTATACCGCTGTATGCTTGCATGAAGGTATTCCAGGTCATTACCCTGTACTCCCTGTCAAGCATCACGACACCGGCATCTATATTATCGATAACCTGCGCTGTGAGGTGAAAATCAGATAAGCTTTCTGGGTAATTCACTGCAATGTCTCCATAAATCGTCTAATTACTTGCGTAGAGTTATGATCCATCATCAGTAAAACATCACAGGCCATATCCATTTTTTCAGACTGGTAACTGTACTCGATGGTAAAAAGCTCACCATTGGCAATCTCTGTTATCCCCCTTACCATGTACTCTTCCAAGCAAATAGGCTGTCGTATAGAGAAAGGGATGTTCATCTGTTCTGTAAGAGATACCAAAAACGATGAGACCATTAGATTGGCGATATCGATAATGACTTCGCTCTGCTTATCATCAAAGGTGCTGAATCCCAAGCGCTTACCAAATGTACTGATATCTTGACCGTATAGGCAAACAAGGGCTTCACCGTGGATCCCCCCACCAACAAATCGCTGTGCAATAGCGGTAGAGTCCGCACGTTGGATCTGATTACTGATCATCATTTCAAGTTCACCACAGCCCAGCATGGCAACATTCGGCAGTGGCATGGTAATAAACTCACCAGAATGATCAGATATAATTGCTGCCCCTCTTCCTAAAGCAATATTGGCCACTTCTTTAAATTGATATAAATAATCATTCTCTCGTGCAAAAACTTTCCTTTTCGGCTTAATTCCTTCTATTGGTGTATTGTTTTTGGGGATTAAAGATATGCCCATTTTTATCAGCGTGGCCTCTATTTGCGGCCGGGAAAAAGGTTTAGCCAAAAAATAATTTGCACCGGCATCAACACAGCGCTCAATAGCCTGCTGCTGCACGTCTGCTGACAGTACAATGATCTTGGTTGGGTGATGATTGACAGGCAATCGTTGTAACACGCCAAATCCATCTAGTACTGGCATGGTCAAATCAAGAAACATTACATCAATATTATTCTGCGCAAGGACATCTAAAGCCTGCTGCCCATTTTCGGCGAAGAATAGCGTTACGCCTTCATAATCGCCAAAAAACTTTTGCATAGCCCTATGCACTAGCCGTGAGTCATCACAAATTAAAACTGTTTTGTTATATGACACCAAGATATGACCTAGATTGCTTACCAACTATGATTATGATAACGGCTTTATTCGAATTTTATATTTTTAGCTGTATTAAATTATCGACACAGTGACATGGATCGCCTTTTGAGTTCGTCTTTAAGCCGTTATTTCACAGACAATTAAATCAGATACTTAGAGTTTCAACATACTTTACTTATTAGCCTTATTATCAACATGGTTTTTTGACATTTGATAAACAGGTATGATGAAAAAACTATAAATCTAAAGGACTTTATTACAATGAAAGTTATTCGCCTTATCCTTGGCAAGCTCATTTTATTGCTCAATGCCGTTTTTTCTCCCAAGCCTCAACAGCGCAGTGATGATGAGCAGCAACGTATCAACAAAGAGCTTGAATCATTGTCGCTATACCAATTTGAATCCTGCCCTTTCTGTGTAAAGGTCCGCCGGGCAGCAAAAAAGATGAATCTACCGCTGGAAACTGTCGATGCCAAACAGCCTGATCATGAACAAGCACTCATCAGTGGTGGCGGTAAGCGCAAGGTTCCTTGCCTGCGTGTCGAAAATGAAGCTGGCGATGTGACATGGATGTATGAATCCAACGATATCATCCAATACCTCGAGCAACGTTTTGCCTAAGCAATTAAAGCCCCCCTAAAAAGTTACACTAGAGGTATAACACCATGGCTTACGGGTTGAAAAGAGTGAACCAGCTCAAGCCCCTAAGCCATAGGCAGTGCATTTCAACGCTATTAATGTCACACTTTCTTCCTTCACTCAGCAGCACTCAAACCTAATGAAAAAAACCAAAGTCATCACTACTGACGATATCTTGCTCAAGCTTTGCCAATCTTTTTCGAGCGTACTTTCAGCGGCGACTGATAGCCCTGTCAGTTACTCTGCAATGGTGCAAAAAATAAACAAAACCAGCCTAAAACCCGATATCGGATGTTTTGTTCTGTTTGATGGTGGCTTTACCGGATTGGTCGTGACCAACTTTTCTCACCAAGCGGCGCTAGAGCTCTACCAGGAATACATGCTCAAAATGGGCATGTCCGCCGATGAACTGGCTATCCACCATTCATCAGACGAAGTCGCCGATGTCCTTGGTGAACTGATGAATCAAGTAGTGGGTGATTTCACCAGTAAAATTCGCCGTGAGTTACATGTTTCGATTACTCAGAACCAACCGAAGATGCTTGCGCTGAACAAACAGGTATTACTCTCAGTCGATACCAACCTTGACCGACCACAGGCGCGTCGTGTCAGTTTCACAACCGAAAAAAACAATATCTTCTATCTCGAACTGGCTATGGACAAAACGGAGTTCATCCAGCTGGAAGAGTTTGACCAAACTGAAGATTGCGATCCCGACAGCATTATCGAGGCTGCCCAAAACCGTACTAGGTCCGAACAAAAATCGGCCACGACTGCAGAAGTAGACCTAGATCTTCTCGACGAGCTCGGTATCTAACTCCCCCCCGTTCAGTTTTAGTTTCTTTGCTCCGATAGGCTACTTCGCCTTTTGGGGCAACGCCACTCAGTGTTGAAACATATGCTTCCTCTCAGCTTTGCTAGACTGTGTTAAAAAATGGTTTGAGGCTGTGTTTATGGATCGTCAGCGTTGGTGCTCTCTTATTCTTGGTGCAACCCTTTGCGCCCCTGTTCTCACTTACGCAGAGAAGATCAACTATAGCGAGCTGGAAAACGGTGATACGATTACCATCCCCTTGGATCAGCTCTTGCCAACCCAGGCTGTTCTCGATTACGACCAAATCTTTGCCAATCTCCAGCGCTATAAAGCCGATCTAAAAAATATGTATAACGATCTGTGCCGTTTTAACGGTGCCAAAGGCGTAAAAAAATGGGATGAGAATTCAATACCGACCGATCCTGAAACCTACCAATGCACTGGTAAAGTTGGCCAAGATACAGATGTGCTTAGCACCGTTGTAATCGGCCCAGAAGAGGGTGTTCTATACCTAACTGAAGGTCTGACTCTACTATCTACATTCTGGGATATGCCCAACGGTGGAACCAGCGTCCCTATTACCGTCAAGGTCAACCACAATCTATTGGGATCCGGTGATGATTTCTGGGCCGAAATGAACAATGATAACGAGGTTTGGTTAGTCAACGAGAAAGGGAAGAAGATAAAGCCCGATGACCTGCCCGAATACATAGGTATGAAGCAGCTCAAGCATGACAAATATCTCTCTCTGGTGAATTTCCTTAACGGCATCAGTTATACCCCCCCAAAACCAGATGGCAAAGACAACAAAACAGCCTCTATCCCTTTCCTTGCTCTGAATTGGGCTATCGAGCTTCGTCAGCATATGAAGATTTCCGATTACGATCTTAACGATCCGGAAGAGTATGCGACCGCACTAACTGAAGCAGCCACCATTATGGTTGATCTTCCCGATGATGAAGTTATCGGAAAATCCAAACGCACAGCCAGTGAAATGGGCCAGTTCGATCAGGTCGACAGCAAAGCGTTAGAAGAGCTGGTTACTAGCGCGGACACGTCCTTCGGGTTAGCCCTTGCCTACCGCGTGGCAAAGAAAGAGAAATCGACACCTAAAGCCGTGCTCGAAGAACAAGAAGCCCAGAAAGAGAAGGAAGAGCAAGAAAAACAAGAGCAGGAGAAAAAAGCTAACGGAGAAAAGGCTGATGGCGATACAGAAGCTGAAGATAAACAAGCCGAAGAAAAACCAGCCGAGAGCGACAAAGAAAAATCAGACAAGGACGGTGAAGCTAGCGAGTAACCACGCCGCCCAATCATACCTCACTCTTAAGTAATCCGTTACTTACGGTGATTCTTCGCCAAAAAAGCATCAAGCTTGTTGGCGAAATTCTGCCTGTCAGCCTGGCTTAATGGCGCAGGGCCACCAGTTTGAACACCAGAGCTGCGCATCGTTTCCATAAAGTCGCGCATTTGTAGTCGCTGCTTGATGGTATCTTTGGTGTACATTTCACCGCGCGGGTTCAGTGCATGGGCACCTTTGGTGATCACTTCATCAGCCAACGGAATATCGGCTGTGATGATCAGATCGCCCGGCTCAGCTTGCTGAACAATATAATTATCAGCCACATCAAACCCGGACTCCACCTGGATAGACTTAATATGCGGTGATGGTGGCACACGAATAAACTGGTTAGCAACCAAGGTTACAGCAACCCCTACCCGATTCGCTGCGCGGAATAAAATCTCCTTCACGACATTCGGACAAGCATCTGCATCAACCCAAATCTTCATTCTTTTTCCTTATGTATTTGAAGCGCCGCTTGCGCATCATCACAATATAACAAAAAGCCGCCTTTATTCGGCGGCTTTTATACACAATAGGTAACCTTAACTAGTTTTAGCCGTTTAGGCCTTTCTTCGCCAAGTACTCATCGTAAGTACCGTGGAAGTCTTCAACACCGTCTTTGGTAATTTCAAGGATACGCGTTGCAATAGACGATACGAATTGGCGATCGTGGGATACGAACATCAAGGTGCCCTTGAAGTTTTCAAGTGCCAAGTTCAATGACTCGATCGATTCCATATCCATGTGGTTGGTCGGCTCATCCATCAATAGGATGTTTGGCTTTTGCATAATCAGCTTGCCAAACAGCATACGGCCTTGCTCACCACCAGAGATGACTTTCACAGACTTCTTGATGTCATTTTGTGAGAACAGCATACGGCCAAGAATACCACGAACAGTTTGCTCGTCGTCGCCTTCTTTCTTCCACTGGCCCATCCACTCAAGTAGAGTCATATCTTCTTCGAAGTCGGCACTGTGATCCTGGGCATAAAAACCAATATTGTTGTTTTCTGACCACTTGATCATGCCATCCATCGGCTCCATCGCACCAGCAAGAGTATTTAGCAATGTCGATTTACCGATACCGTTCTCACCGATAATAGCGATACGCTCACCAACCTCAACAAGCATCTTCACCCCGTTGATAAGGATGTTATCGCCGTAGCCCTGCTTCAGACCTTCAACTTCCAACGCATTACGGAACAGCTCTTTTTCCTGATCAAAGCGAATAAACGGAGACTGACGGCTCGACGCTTTCACTTCATCTAGCTGAATTTTATCAAGCTGCTTTTGACGTGACGTTGCTTGCTTCGCTTTAGATGCGTTAGCAGAGAAACGGCTCACGAACGTTTGTAGTTCGGCGATCTGTGCTTTTTTCTTTGCATTATCAGCATGTAGACGCTCACGCGCTTGTTCAGCAGCGATCATGTACTCATCGTAGTTACCCGCAAACAAGCGAAGCTCACCGTAATCCAGGTCAGCCATGTGGGTACAAACACTGTTTAGGAAGTGACGGTCGTGCGAGATGATGATCATGGTGCAGTTACGCGCCAAAAGAACTTCTTCCAACCAGCTAATTGTATGGATGTCCAAGTTGTTCGTTGGCTCATCAAGTAGCATGATATCTGGATCAGCAAACAGTACCTGGGCCAGTAGAACTCGAACTTTAAGACCAGGGGCAACGGCGCTCATCAAACCAAAGTGCTGCTCTTCTGGAATACCAAGGCCTAGTAGCAGCTCACCAGCACGTGCTTCAGCAGAGTAACCATCCATTTCAGCGAACTCAGTCTCAAGATCACCAACACGCATACCGTCTTCGTCAGACATTTCTGGTAGTGCATAAATGCGGTCACGCTCTTCTTTGACTTTCCAAAGCTCTTTGTGACCCATAATAACGGTATCAACAACGGAGTATTCTTCGTAAGCGAACTGATCCTGACCCAATTTAGCCATACGTTCGTTAGGATCGAGTGAAACAGTACCGCCTGACTGCTCTAGTTCGCCGCCAAGGATTTTCATGAAGGTAGACTTACCACAGCCGTTCGCTCCGATTAGGCCATAGCGGTTACCACCACCAAATTTAACTGAGATATTCTCAAACAGTGGCTTGTCGCCGAACTGCATTGTGATATTAGCTGTTGAAATCAATGTACTGTTCCAATAATGATGTCTATCAAGCAATAAAAAAGCCGCCATTAAAGACGACTTCCTCACCATGTACGCGGAGTATAACAGCTTTTGTGAACTTCATCACGGGTTGATTTACTGGCTAGAAAAATAGCTAGTTACCCCGTCACTTCAAAATCAAAGGCATACTTCACAAAGTCACCAGCGCATAGAAATTAATTGAATATTCTAAATCCTACTTTGGGTTATAATTGGCACAACTTAAATTGTGATTAAGTCGTATATATTCTAAACACAAATAACAATTTAAAAACAAAATACATTAAAAGCTCATTAATGGTTATTTTTTTGTTTTTATACTATTTAAATTCAATCAAATTCATTTACTGATATTTCTTAATTAATTTAACGACATATTTTGTTACAGTCATCAATATGACCCAGGTCGCAACAAACATGAGCTATTCATTCTTTCAATACCCCTTTTCAGTAAGATTATGTCAGGCATTCGTTAAATCGATTTCGAATTTTTGAACTTCTGAAGTTTTGATGCTTTGAAATCAGTTTGCTTATTTCCACTACGTTAGCGTCAATCGCATCGTCTTTTTTGCAGTTAAGCCAGATGTCAGATGCCGTAAGGAAATCATGGATCTATACGTTGCAGGAGCAACACTTGATACAGGGATGTTAAATAGATTCAAGGTTGTTGGTGATTTTTATTTAATAACGCTCATATACATATTTTTGATTATCAACCATCAACATTCTGTACCTATTATTTTTTGCGAGAATAAACATGATCATCCCATTGCTATCGCTACCCATCATATTTGGTGCGGGTTATCTGATTGTTAAGAAATACAACACACAAGCCGCGCTATTTGCTGCCGGTCTTTTAATGATCCTTATTGGCGTTGCTTCCGGTAATACCGACTTCCTGCCTTCTGGTACTAATTCATCCGGTGCCATTGTTTTTGACTTTTTCCTTGTTATTAAAGCACTTTCTTCATCCACGGTAGCCAACCTTGGTTTGATTATCATGAGTGTAGCGGGCTTCTCAAGCTACATGAACCACATTGGTGCTGCCAATGCTATGGTACAGGTTTCGACTAAGCCTCTTTCGCTGATCAAGAGCCCATATGTCGTTCTTGCTCTTACTTATGTACTTGGCCAGATCATCAACATCTTTATCCCATCTGCTGTTGGTCTAGCAATGCTTCTACTTGTTGCTATGTACCCTGTACTGGTCCGCATCGGCTGTACGCCAGCCTCTACAGCGGCAGTATTGGCGACAACTGCTTGTTTGGATCTTGGCCCAGCCTCTGGTAACTCGCTAAAAGCAGCGGAAGTAATCGGTATCGATGCCGCTACTTACTTTGTTAATCATCAGATCGTTGTAGCCCCTGTTATCATGGCTGTGATTGCTGTGCTTCACTTCTTCTGCCAACGTTGGTTCGATAAGAAAGACGCTGAAAACGGCGTGACCTATGAGCTGAAAGAAGTTGAGCAAGATACTGTTGAAGCACCAAAGTGGTTCGCGATTCTTCCTATCCTACCGCTACTGATGCTACTGACATTTAGTAACTTTGCGATTTCTTGGATCAAAGTTGATGTAGTTACTGCGATGTTCACCAGCTTGTTCATTGCCATGGTGTGTGATTTCATCGTTAACCGTGACGGCAAGAAAGTTGCTGCTTCACTGAAGATCTTCCTAGATGGCATGGGTAAGGCGTTTGCCAGCGTGGTATCACTTATCATCGCTGCACAAACTTTCGTAGTAGGTTTAAGCACAATTGGTTTCATCGGTATGTTGCTGGGCGCAACTTCAACTGCAGGCCTAGGCTATCTACCGATGATTATCGTGATGGTGACTATTATCGGTGCCACTGCCCTACTGTCAGGTTCTGGTAACGCGCCATTCTTCAGCTTCTCTGACCTAGCACCGCAAATTGCATCGACACTGGGTGTGTCAACTGCAGCCTTTGCACTTCCTATGCAGCTGTCTTCGGGTATTTTCCGCTCATTCTCACCTGTTGCCGGTGTTGTTATCGCCTGTGCTGGCGTTGCAGGTATCTCGCCTATTGAGCTGGTGAAGCGTACTGCTATTCCAATGATGGGTGGCTTGGTCACCCTGGTTGCCATGAGTGCAATGATTGGCTAAAACAGCCTAAATCACCTTTACTAACGAATAAAGCGGGCTTTTTAGCCCGTTTTAATTTGCTGCTAGTTACCAGCCAATTTACTTTGTATTGCCCTTCCTACGAAACCGCCTAAATGTAATTGCATTACTACCATAGCGATGGGAAGAGCAATTGTGGTGAAAGCCATATCTACTCAAATCATTACCCCACCGATCAGCCAGGGTCTGTTAATGTACTAATGGTTTTAGATAAAGATAAAAAAACGGGCTCGAAAGCCCGTTTTTCTTTATCTGGTAAGGGTTATTCCCAATCCAAGATAACCTTGCCTGACATACCAGAACGCATGATGTCGAAGCCTTCCTGGAAATCATCAATCTTGTAGTGGTGAGTGATAATTGGCGTTAGATCTAGACCAGACTGGATCAAGCTCGCCATCTTGTACCAAGTTTCGAACATTTCGCGACCGTAGATACCCTTGATGATCAAGCCTTTGAAGATCACCTGGTTCCAGTCGATACCCATGTCTGATGGTGGAATACCTAGCAGGGCAATCTTACCGCCGTGGTTCATGCTGGTAAGCATGCTGTTGAACGCTGATGGTACACCTGACATCTCTAGGCCAACATCGAAGCCTTCAGTCATGCCTAGCTCGGCCATGACATCTTCCAGCTTCTCTTCAGCAACGTTCACCGCACGGGTCACACCCATCTTACGCGCAAGATCCAAACGGTATTCGTTAACATCAGTGATCACAACGTGGCGTGCACCAACATGCTTAGCAACCGCTGCCGCCATGATGCCGATTGGGCCAGCACCAGTGATCAGTACATCTTCACCCACAAGATCGAAAGATAGCGCAGTGTGAACAGCGTTACCGAACGGGTCAAAGATAGACGCTAGGTCATCAGAGATACCTTCTGGGATCTTGAATGCATTGAATGCAGGGATCACTAGGTATTCTGCGAATGCACCTTCACGGTTTACACCAACACCTGTAGTGTTTCGGCAAAGGTGGGTACGGCCACCGCGGCAGTTACGGCAGTGACCACATGTGATGTGACCTTCGCCCGATACACGGTCGCCAATTTCAAAGCCACGGACTTCCTGGCCGATACCAACAACTTCACCCACATACTCGTGGCCTACAACCATAGGAACAGGAATCGTCTTTTGTGACCACTCATCCCAGTTGTAGATGTGTACGTCTGTACCACAGATAGCCGTTTTCTTGATGCGGATAAGAAGATCGTTATGGCCAAGCTCAGGCTTGTCCACTTCGGTCATCCAAATACCTTGTTCAGGCTTTAGTTTCGAAAGTGCTTTGATTTTCATTATTTGTTCCTACTGCAGGGTAGAATTCTAAGGGCTGATACATTGCCAGCCCTTAGCCCTTGAACTTCTGGAATATGGGCTTAGATAATGCCCATGTCCTTGCCCACTTCAATGAAGGCATCGATAGCTTTGTCTAGCTGCTCTGGAGAGTGAGCAGCAGACATTTGAGTACGGATACGTGCTTGGCCTTTTGGCACTACTGGGAAAGAGAAACCAATCACGTAGATACCTTTCGCTAGTGCACGCTCAGCAAACTCAGCTGCCACTTTTGCATCACCCAGCATGATTGGGATGATAGCGTGGTCAGCACCGCCCATAGTGAAGCCAGCGGCTTCCATGCGCGTACGGAAATGCTCTGAGTTTGACCATAGACGATCACGTAGGTCACCGCTTTCTTTCAGCAGGTCGATTACGCGGATAGAAGCGTTAACGATAGCTGGAGCAACAGAGTTAGAGAACAGGTATGGACGAGAACGCTGACGTAGCCAGTCGATCACTTCTTTCTTACCAGACGTGTAACCGCCTGATGCACCACCCATTGCTTTACCTAGGGTACCTGTGATGATGTCGATACGGTCAACCACATTGTGGAACTCGTGTGTACCGGCACCGGTTTTACCCATAAAGCCAACAGCGTGAGAGTCATCAACCATTACAAGTGCACCGTACTTGTCAGCAAGGTCACAGATAGCAGGTAGGTTGGCAACAACACCGTCCATTGAGAACACGCCGTCAGTAACGATAAGCGTGTTGCGAGCGCCCGCTTCTTTAGCCGCAATCAGTTGCTGCTCAAGCTCTTCCATGTTGTTGTTCGCGTAACGGAAGCGCATTGCCTTACATAGGCGAACACCATCGATGATAGAAGCATGGTTCAATGCATCAGAAATGATTGCATCTTCTTTGCCAAGAATCGTCTCAAATAGGCCAGCGTTGGCATCGAAACAAGAAGTGTAAAGAATAGTGTCTTCTTTACCCAGGAATTCAGATAGTTTCTGCTCTAGCTCTTTGTGGATGTCTTGCGTACCACAAATAAAACGAACAGATGCCATACCAAAGCCATGCTTATCCATACCTTCCTGGGCAGCTTTAATTAGCTCAGGGTGGTTGGCAAGGCCAAGGTAGTTGTTGGCACAGAAGTTAAGCACTTCTTCACCCGTGCTGATTTCAACAGCAGCTTTTTGCTGAGATGTGATTACACGCTCAGATTTGTACAGACCTTCAGCTTTTACTTCTTCTATTTGCTGTTTAATTTGATCATAGAATGCGGCAGACATGATGTTCCTCACAATAATATCGTTTGCCAGTCACCACCGATTGACAACTGGCACAAATACGCGTTCAAAACGCCTATTTGAGCAATATTTCCATTTATAGATTAGGTGATTTACCTGCAATTAATGCAATTTCACAGGATCTTTGAACTTTAGCCATTCTAATCAAAGAGCAATCAGACTATTATCCCCTCTCGTGGAAAAGGTCTCGTGAATTATGGACACAAATAAACTAATCGCCTTAATGCCTGAACTGGCAGTGTTTAAAATTGTGGTTGATGAAGGTAGTTTTACAGCCGCAGCCAGAAAGCTCGGCGTTACCCCTTCAGCCCTAAGCAAGCAGCTTTCCCGGTTGGAGCAAACCCTCTCAACCAAGCTGCTTGAACGTACTACCCGAAAACTGGTCATTACCCAGTCGGGCAAAGGCATCTACGATCAATGTTGCGCACTATTAGAAGCCACCAAGCAAGTGGTTGAATTTACCAGTTCTGAACACGAGACCCCTTCTGGTTCGGTAACTGTTGCAGCGCCGAAAGCATTCCTGAGCATCGTGTTACAGCCCATGGTCTTGCCTTTCTTGACCCAGTATCCTGATATTGAGCTAAAGCTTAAAGCGCGTGATGGTGATATTGATTTGATATCAGAAGGTATTGATGTGGTTTTCCGATTAACGGAAAAACCCACGGAAGGCTTGGTATTAAAACAGCTCGGCAAAGTCAGCTTGAGCCTATGTGCCAGCCCTGACTACCTTGAGCAACGCGGTACACCCATTCATCCTACCGAGCTATTGAACCACGACTGCCTCTACTTGGGTGAAACCACCACAGACCATATTTGGGATTTCGTCAAAGATAGCGAAACGCATACTATTCCTGTCAAAGGGCGTTATGCCGTGAACCATTCGCAAATGCGCCTGCGTGGTGTTATTGATGGCTTGGGGATTGGTATTTTCCCAGACTTTGTTATCAAGCAGGCAATTGCTGAAGGTGAAGTCAAACCGGTATTGGAAGATTGGACAATCAAAGGCAATTACCAAGGGGATATTGCCCTTCAGTTTGCCCAAACTAAGTTCATGCCGGCTCGCCTGCGCGTATTTATCGATTACGTTGCTGAACACGTGGCGAAATACACCGTTTCCTGAAGCAGCCCTTTCTAACTTTACGGATCACGCTCCCAAACTTCTTGTTATGGTGGGAGCATCTACCGAGCTCTCCCTAATTACCTAGCGCTTCCACCTGCCCTCCACCACTGGTATATACTAAAAGGCACAACAATGAGACAAGATTTGCACCTTTGATCCAATCCGACATGTATGTCGTTAGTTATTGGCAACAGCGTTGATTGTTACCCAGCGCCATCACCGGCTTTCCACCGTACCATTAGGAAGGAAGACGACAATGAGTAAGCTGTTAAAGAGCCTGTTAGCGATAATTGTATTGGTATTCAGTATAAACGCACTCAGTTACCCTATGGGATCCATGCATTGGAACCACCGTAGCATTCTCTACTTTGCCCCTGAAAAAGATCAACATGTGAACGCCTTCATCAAAGAATCCTTAATGCATGACTGTATGTTGCAAGAGCGGGACATCGTGGTGGTCGTCATGACCAAAGATGGCTTCAACAAACCCTCTGACGTGTTCAGCCCAGATGAAATCGTCAGGCTGGAAAAGCTTTATAAAGTCTCCAGAAACAAACACACTGCTATCTTAATTGGTAAAGACGGTTTGGAGAAATACCGTTGGAACGAGCAAACCAATTGGCAGCACATTACCCAGCTGGTTGATAACATGCCAATGCGCAAAAAAGAAATTGCTTACTCGCCAAGCAGTCGCTGCTCTATCTAGCAGCGGCCTATCTATAAAATGCATAAAGCTGCATAAACACGAATCACTCGCAATTTTATCTACGCCCCCCGCTACGCCTGAAAATTTTGAATCGGGAGGATTCATTTTTTAAATAAAAGCAGTAAGGTAGTGGGAACATCGACTTCTGAGGGCGGAATAACAATGATGACTAAGCCTTTTTTTTACCACGGACAGGACAAACAATGGGTAAACGCGTCAGATAGCACCCTAACCCTGACGCTTGTTAGCGAAGCTGACACCCTTATTTCCACTATCTTCATTCGCTGCGAGCCAGACAATGAAGAGATGCTCATTGATATGGAAAAAGGGAAAACCGATGGCAGGCTCCAATACTGGCACGGACAAATCCCACTCAATCAAGACAAAGCTTTAACCCATTACTGTTTCAAAGTGATGCAGAACAGCCGCCAGTGGTGGTTGGACAGTAAAGGGATCAGCCCCCGCATGCCGGGCCGAGAGTCCCACTTCAAGTTCAATTCTCAACATCAGCCGCCTCAATGGGTGAAAAATCAGGTGTTTTACCAGATTTTCCCCGACCGCTTTAACAACGGCAATCCATCGATAAGTGTTAAAGACAACGAGTATTTCCTGAAAGGCGATGAGCGACCGACCATCGCCAAAGAGTGGGGGGCGCCGGTCTCAGATTCCCATGACAACAATGGCCCGAACGAGTTTTACGGTGGCGATCTGAAAGGCATCGAAGATAAGCTGGACTACCTACAAGCGCTAGGGGTCACGGCGCTGTATCTCAACCCTATCTTCCAGGCTCCTAGTAACCACAAGTACGATACCACTGACTACACCCGTATCGATCCGCATCTGGGTACAAACGAACAGTTTGGCCATATGGTTGAAAACCTGCACCAACGCGATATGAAAATTGTGCTTGATGCCGTGTATAACCACACTTCGGTCAACCACCCTTGGTTTAACCGCTACCAACAACAGCAAGAAACATCTGGGGCATTTGGTCACCCAGACTCTCCTTTCCGCGACTATTACCAGTTCGATGGCGATAGTGACAACTACATTGGTTGGAAAGGCATTGATAGCTTGCCAAAACTCAACTTCTCTAACCCAGAAGTACAAGATTACATCTATGCAGGTGATGATGCCGTCATCAAGCAGTGGCTACGCCCACCCTACAACATTGACGGCTGGCGCTTTGATGTCATCCATATGCTTGGTGAAGGTGTCGGGGCGGCGAACAATGCCCATTACGTCAAAGCATTCCGTGACGCGGCGAAGTCAGTGAATCCTGAATGTTATGTTTTGGGTGAGCACTTTTTCGAAGCCACCAGCTGGCTGGAAGGCGATCAAGAAGATGGTGCCATGAACTACTATGGCTTTGCCCACCCGGTACGTGCCTTCTTTGCCAATAAAGATATTGCCTATCACAACTGTAAAATAGACGCGGCCGAGTTCGCCGACTGGTTGGAAGAAGTGCGTGGCAAAGTGCCATGGCTTAACCAGCTAGCCCAGCTCAACCAATTGGACAGCCATGATACCATGCGTTTTTTGACCACCCTAGACGGTGATCAAGACACCATGAGATTGGCCCTGTTGATGCTGTTTACCTATGTGGGCACACCATGTATTTACTACGGCACCGAGGTTGCACTTGAAGGCGGACATGATCCTGATAACCGGCGTTGCTTCCCGTGGGAGCGAACAGAAACGCCTAACGCCACCTTTGATTTCGTCAGCAAGCTTATCGAGACGCGCAAGTCCCAGTTGGCGCTACAGGAAGGTAGCATTCAATGGCTGCATGCAGAGCAACAACAACTTGCCTATGCACGTAAGCTTGAAGGGGAGCATTTAATCACTCTGATTAACAATAGTGACTCTTCTAAAGCGCTATCTCTACCGATTTGGCAGCTAGGCTTGCCGGAAGATACGGTGTTAACCGATCTGTTAACTGGCGACGAGTGGGAGTGCAAAGACGGTGTATTGAATATCACCTTAGCCGGCAAAGAAGGCCTATTACTTAGCGCGTAACAATATTTCCCTCTGAACATTATCCTGTGATAGCTCAAGCCCTTACTATTCATTAGGAAAGTAAGGGCTTTAACTTACCGCATCCGCACTCAACACACTGAGCAATGTGCTGAACAAGTTAATCTTGATAATGGGCTTTGCCAAATACGCATCCATTCCTGCATCAAAGCATTGTTGCTTTTCACTTTCCAATACATTGGCTGTTAGCGCTATGATGGGGATCTGCTCGCAGTTTTGCTTTTCACGGATTCTTCTTGTTGCTTCCAATCCCCCCATAATAGGCATTTGGCAGTCCATCAAGATGAGATCTGGCAGGGTTTGATCAAGATAGTTAACTGCCTCCTCACCATTGTCGACCACATCTATATTGCACAGCCCCATGGATTTAAGAAAAGCTAAGACAAGTTGCTGATTCACAAACTGATCTTCGGCAACTAATATCCGACAGCTAGAAAACCTTGATAAATCGCATACCACATCATCACCAGGGGCATAAGACTGGCTCGAAGTGGTACTCTCCGCCTTTCTCAACTTCAGCCGGAAAGAAAACTCACTCCCTACCCCTTCCATACTATTTACCCGCAATTTAGTCCCGAGTAATTCACATAGTCTACTAGACACTGCTAGTCCTAATCCCGTACCACCATACTTGCGAGAAATAGTCCCATCAATTTGTTTGTATGAATCAAAAACATCTTCACATTTTCGTTCAGGTATACCAATACCGCTGTCGATCACCCGAATACATAACTCGACCTCACCATTTAGTTCTCTCAACCAATCTACATTGACCTTAACAAACCCATGCTCAGTAAACTTCACTGCGTTGCTCAATAAGTTTGTCATTATTTGGCGTAAATGCTGTTCATCAGCATGAAAATCACAATCCTCATCACTAGGTGTAACTACCTCAATGTTTAGTCCTTTTTCACTAGCGTCTTGTTCTACTGAAGTGACACAAGATTGAACCAACCGACATAGATTAAAATCATTTTCACAAAGCTCGACTCGGTTGCTTTCTAATCGGGAGAAGTTAAGTACTTCATTAATCAGAGTTAGCAATGAAAAGGCGGATTCCTTGATGTACTCAACCTGCTGATTCGATTCACGGCCCAAATTCTTTTGTTGCAAGCATTGAATGAAACCCAGAATTCCATTCATAGGAGTCCGTAATTCATGGCCCATGTTAGCCATAAATTCAGACTTTACCTTGTGAGCTTTATTCAGTTGCAATGACTGGAGTTCCAACGCTTCATTAAGCTGTAATAGCTTGTTATTCCTATAGAATAACTTAGAGTCTATCGATTGGATTTGACGTGCAAGATGGCCGATTTCTGAATCTTTGTCGGTCAACTCTTGCAGATCCACCTTCCCCTTTCCAACGAGTGCAAGTTGCTTTGTCATTAAAGCAATGGGACGAGTCACCTGGGTGTGAAAAACATAAATCGCAACAGCGGCCACTAGAATGAGCGGAAGCAATAGCTTAAACGAAAAAAGAATTGATGATAAAGGGTTATCCCCACCATTAAATAGCATTAGCACAGAAGTCATCAAGAATACACTCAAAGATACTGCGCCCAATATGACTATACATTTGCGGGTTAAGAGTTGCTGATATAGTCTTTGTATTGCAGAGGATAATAACGAAGCACTTCTCTCAGATGCTGTTACTGCACGTTTATCCACTATATTACTCCTGTAAAATCGTGAAGACTCATAGCCTGACAGATCCAATCAAGCAAAATACACGCCAACAAGACAAAAAATTAACCGATTGTTATTTAATAGAAAAATAACAAGAGACTCCCTCTTAAAAAATCATCACCAAATTGAGAGTCAAATTGCTAACACGATTTGTTATCGCTCAAAAATAAGTCTGAGCATTTTTTACGGGCCACAAGATAACAGCAACTAAAAGCTTGCGTTACATCACTGTTTCAACTTGCTCAAGATCACATTTCTAAGCCGTTAATTTTACTAGGATAAAAACCGCGCAAACGTTACACTCTCCGCCATAAAATCTATAACAAAAACATTACAAACCGCTTGGCGGTCTCTTCCCTAACGTGAAAGGTCCTAACTAACGATGAGTCCAGAAAAATACCTTCTAGACTGGCAAACCAGCCAAACCAATGCTGAATCTATTTCCCCATTATTGGGTCAGCTGTACCGACAGAAAGGCGTAGAAGTCCTGATGTTCGGCAAGCAAATCGTAAATACCTCAGTTATCGATATCGTTAAATCCCACCGTCTTTCCCGCCGCTACACCGGCTCTGAATTATCACCAGCCCAAACGCTGCCTTTGATCCAAACATTGGCAACACTTGATCTCTCACCTTGCCGTGTCGATGTTGGCCAGCTTGCGCATAGCTACTGGTCTACCAATGACGATGAGAGCAACATCAGTGACTTCCTACAGACCGCTTTGCTGGAATCGCTTAACAGCACCCAGTCGGTAGAAACCCGCGATGTGGTGCTATACGGCTTCGGCCGTATCGGTCGCCTGCTAGCCCGCCTGCTGGTAGAGAAGAGTGGCCAAGGCTACCCGCTTCGCCTAAAAGCCATTGTTGTGCGTGGCGGCAAAGATGGCGATTTGGAAAAACGCGCCAGCCTGCTGCGTCGTGACTCTGTGCACGGCCCATTCAACGGCAGTATTACTGTCGATGAAAACCGCAAGGCGATAATCGTCAACGGTAACTACATCCAGGTTATTTACGCCAACAGCCCAGCGGAAGTCGATTACACCGCGTACGGTATGCATAACGCGCTAGTCGTTGATAACACCGGTATGTGGCGTGATCGAGAAGGACTGAGCCAGCATCTAGGTTGTAACGGCGCGGAAAAAGTCCTGCTGACCGCACCGGGTAAAGGCGACCTGAAAAATGTGGTATTCGGGGTCAACGAAACAGTCATTCAAGAGGATGACACCATTGTTTCAGCAGCAAGCTGTACCACTAATGCCATTACGCCAATTCTTAAAGCGATTAATGACAAATACGGCATTGATTCCGGTCACATCGAAACCGTGCACTCGTTCACCAATGATCAGAACCTGATTGATAACTTCCATAAAGGCGAACGCCGCGGTCGTTCCGCTTCGCTGAATATGGTTTTGACGTCTACCGGTGCTGCAAAAGCGGTTGCTAAAGCACTGCCTGAGTTGGCAGGTAAGCTAACCGGCAATGCGATCCGTGTTCCTACCCCAAATGTCTCTATGGCTGTTGCGAACCTGAACCTAAACAACGTAGCAGAAAAAGACGAGCTGAATGCCTACCTGCGTGATATGGCACTGAACTCGCCGCTGTCAGGGCAAATTGATTACACCGAATCGACCGAAATAGTGTCTTGCGATATCGTTGGCTCCCGTCATGCAGGTGTGGTCGACGGTGCCGCTACCATCGCCCAGGACAAACGCTGTGTACTTTATATTTGGTATGACAACGAGTTTGGCTACAGCTGTCAGGTTGTTCACTGCATGGAACAAATGATGGGTGTACGCTACAAGACTTACCCTGAAGTGAAATAGCGCGTGCTAATCCCCTCCAGCTACTGACGTGAACTAGTAGCTGGAGACTATTTCCCTTCCACCACTACAACAATAATATTCCTAGCACTTTTGCCGCCTGTTTCCTGGCGGCTTTCTTTCTTATCAGACAAACTTACCAGCGCGGCATTAATGGTTATGTTGTGAAAGATACTGGCTATGTCCACTGTAATAAAAATAATGCTATGGAGGTTGATTTAGTCACTTTTAGGTAAGGCTTTGAATTGAATCTGGATCAGGTTAAGTACAAAGGGCCCAGGTTGTTTATCTGCAATCAATAACCCCACTTGTTTGATATCACGAGCGGCAAGTAAAGGTGCATCATAGATCAGCCGTCCTCTAAACACCGCTTGGAAGTTGTTCAGGTAAAATACCTTCTTTTGCTGTTGCCCCTTAACGGTCGAAAACTCGTGCTTGTAGGTAATTCGACTACCATTTCTCCATGTCGCGAGCCTAATTTGGTAGAGGCGGCCATCACCGATAAGTGTTAGTTCGACTCGATCCACCTCAGCAGGCAATGACTCTATTGGTCGGTTAATGGAACTAAAACTGCCGTTGTTGGCTAGTGATAACTCCCCCGAAAATCGACTCGACTGACCATCAAAAGTCATGTGTCCTTGTGAAATGCCCCCCATCACGTTGTCATTGGTTGCTTGCCAGTTCTGATATTCGCTAGGCTGTGTTAAATCAATCATAGTCGTCCCTGATGCAGATACTGTAATTGTGAAGATGAAGGAAGCAACAAGCAAAAATCGTCTACCCATGAGCCACTCCTGCTGCTGATTCGAAGCGAGCAATGCTCGTATTATCTTGTTTTTATTAGCTAGTTACGATTATTACCCTCTCTTAGATCATCTTAAACGACCATAGAGCTCAATGAACACAACTAGCTATTCACAACTAATGTCCGTTGACTAAGTTCATGATCCTTTTCGATCTCCCTTGCGTTAAAGGTAGACCTAATACTAAGAGAATCGACCATGAACCATAACGCGATTATTAAGATTACGAATCTCAGACTAAGAACGTATATCGGGTTTAATGATGAAGAAAAACAGAAACAGCAAGACATCATCATCAATGCTGAAATCCATTATCCCGCAAATAACTTGTGCCTGAGCGATAATGTTGAAAACGCCTTAAATTACAAAACCATCTGCAAAAACATTATCCATCACGTCGAGAACGGTAAGTTCTTATTGCTGGAAAAGCTTACCAGTGACGTACTTGGTCTGTGTATTGACCACCCTTGGGTGAGTTACGCCCAAGTGACCATTGATAAACCCCACGCATTGCGATTTGCAGATTCAGTCTCCCTAACATTGAATTATTCCACTGATGAAGGTGTAAGCGAGTAGCATGATGAATATCGAAGCTAAACTGGTTAAGCAGGCATTAATCCAGCAAGGTCTGGAAACACCCATGCTACCCAAGGAAATGAACCCTGAACAAAAATACGAACGCATCAAAGGGCTACTTACGGAAGTGATTGGGGTGCTCGGGCTTGATCTCAGGGACGATAGCCTTGCGCGAACGCCCCACCGAATCGCGAAGATGTACGTAAATGAAGTTTTCTCTGGTCTCGACTACGACAACTTTCCCAACATATGCGTTATCGAGAACAAAATGCGTGTCGATGAGATGGTCAAAGTATCCGACATCAGTCTCACTTCCACCTGTGAGCACCACTTTGTCACCATCGACGGTGTTGCTAAGGTCGCCTATTTACCAGAATCCAAAGTCATTGGCTTATCCAAAATAAACCGGATTGTACGCTTCTTTGCCCAGCGTCCCCAAGTACAAGAGCGTTTGACTCAGCAGATTTTGGTCGCCATTCAAACCTTAACTGAAACAGAAAATGTCGCTGTGACCATAGAAGCCACTCACTACTGTGTGAAATCGAGAGGTGTAATGGATGTTAACTCAAGTACGACCACTACAGCACTAGGCGGACAGTTCAAAACCAACCCCCAGACTCGTGCGGAGTTCTTACAATGAGCCAAATTGTCATCATCACCGGGGTAGGAAAACGCCTGGGTTTTAAGTTGGCCCAAACACTTCTCCAGCAAGGGTATGATGTTGTAGGCACTTACCGCACGGAATATACAAAACTAGCTGAACTCAGAGAGCTTGGTGCTCAATTACACCAAGTAGACTTTTATCAGCAAGAGCAGGTTGATAATTTTATCGCCCTGCTGTCACAGCGCTACCCGACTATCAGGGCCATTATTCACAATGCCTCAGATTGGATGCAGGACCCAGTATGTAAGGACGATGCGCAGGCAAGTGCCGCTGAGGTAATGCAAAAAATGATGGCGATTCACGTTGCTGTACCCTATCAAATCAACTTAGCCTCACAGGACCAACTCAGGAAGAATGGTCATGCTGATATCATCCATATTGGAGACTACGTGGCAGAGAAAGGCAGCAAAAAACATATCGCCTATGCCGCGAGTAAAGCGGCAATGAACAACCTCACGCTCTCCTTTGCTTCACTGCTCGCCCCCGAAGTCAAAGTAAATTCAATATCACCTGCCTTGCTAAAATTTAACCCCGACGATGGTGATGCTTACAAAGAAAAAGCGCTCGCAAAAGCATTACTGCCAAGAGAAGCTGGATTCGACGAAATCATAGACGGCGTTCAGTTGCTGCTTAATAGCCGATTCATGACAGGCAGGAATTTACAATTTGATGGTGGGCGCCATCTGAAATAATTCCTACGCGATTTGGTAAAAAAAAGCTCGCCTTGTCAGCGAGCTTTTCCTTTATTTTTAAGCAGTAAGTTATGACTGCTCACCCAAGTGCAGCCAGGTCTCAACCACGGTATCAGGGTTCAAGGAAACCGAATCGATTCCCTGCTCCATCAACCACTGGGCTAAGTCATCGTGATCCGATGGCCCCTGGCCACAGATCCCAACGTATTTACCCGCTTTGTTAGCCGCTGTTATTGCCATTGCCAACATTGCTTTGACGGCTTCGTTTCGCTCATCGAACATGTGGGCTATCTCACCAGAGTCCCGGTCAAGGCCCAATGTCAGCTGGGTCATGTCGTTTGAGCCGATAGAGAATCCATCAAAATACTTGAGGAAGTCATCCGCTAAAATGGCATTCGATGGCAGTTCGCACATCATGATAACCTTAAGGCCATTCTCTCCACGGCGAAGATCGAACTTCGCCAACAGATCAATGACTGAGGCTGCTTCACTGACGGTACGGACAAACGGGATCATGATTTCAACGTTTTTCAATCCCATGGTTTCACGAACACGCTTTATAGCTTCACATTCAAGGGCAAAACAATCTTGGAACTGCTCTGAAATATAGCGCGACGCACCACGGAAACCAATCATTGGGTTTTCTTCCGTTGGCTCGAAGTTCACGCCACCCACTAAGTTACGGTACTCATTTGACTTGAAGTCAGACATACGCACGATGACGCGTTTTGGCCAGAAAGCCGCAGCCAGTGTTGAGATCCCCTCTGTCAGCTTCTGGATGTAGAACTCAACCGGATCAGGGTAGCCGATGATGCGCTGGTCGATTTCTGCTTTCAGCTCGTCAGATTGCTGGTCGTAATTCAGTAAGGCTTTCGGGTGGATACCGATCATCTTATTGATGATAAACTCCAACCTTGCCAAGCCTACCCCTTCGTTAGGAATACAAGCAAAATCGAATGCCCTGTCCGGGTTACCGACATTCATCATCACTTTGAGCGGTAGGTCTGGCAGATCATCCACCTCTGAGCGGCGAATTTCAAAGTCCAGCTCACCTTCGTAAATGTAACCCGTTTCACCTTGCGCACAAGAAACCGTGACTTTCTGACCGGTTTGCAATAAATCAGTCGCGTTACCACAACCAACAACCGCAGGGATCCCCAGCTCACGGGCAATGATTGCCGCATGGCAAGTACGGCCACCACGATTGGTCACAATTGCCGCCGCTTTTTTCATTACCGGTTCCCAATCAGGGTCAGTCATGTCAGCCACCAGCACATCGCCAGTTTGTACCTGATCCATCTGGGACAGATCGGACACCACGCGAACCTCACCACTACCGATACGCTGACCGATTGCACGACCTTCAATCAGGGCATGGCCTGTACCATTGAGGTGGAAGCGCTCCATCACATTGGCATCATCGCGTGAACGTACAGTTTCTGGACGAGCCTGAACAATCAGTAGCTCACCGGTGATACCGTCTTTGGCCCACTCAATGTCCATTGGTCGGCCATAGTGCTTCTCAATGATCATCGCTTGCTTAGCGAGGGATTCGATTTCTTGGTCTGTTAGAGAGAATTGCGATTGCTCTTCCTTGCTGGTATCAAGAATTTCAACCTGCTTACCCAGCGAAGTGTCTTCGGTGTAAACCATCTTCAATAGTTTAGAGCCAATGGTACGGCGCACTACAGCAGGGTTACCCGCCTGAAGCGTTGGCTTGTGTACATAGAACTCATCAGGGTTTACCGCACCCTGAACAACCATCTCACCAAGCCCCCAAGATGATGTGATGAATACCACTTGGTCAAAGCCAGATTCTGTATCTAGGGTAAACATAACACCTGAAGAGGCTTTATCGGATCGGACCATACGCTGGATACCAGCCGATAGCGCGACACCCTTATGGTCAAAGCCCTGGTGGACGCGGTACGAAATTGCACGGTCATTAAATAGCGAAGCAAAAACGTGTTTAACCGCTTCGATCACTGCTTCAATACCACGTACATTAAGGAAAGTTTCTTGCTGGCCTGCAAATGAGGCATCAGGTAGGTCTTCTGCTGTTGCCGATGAGCGAACAGCCACAGACAGCATCTCATCACCTTGGGCTAACTCAAGGTAACACTCGCGAATATCCTGTTCCAGATCCTGTGGAAGCGGCGCTTCTAGAACCCAATTACGGATAGTCTCGCCAGCTTGCTGCAAGGCATTTACATCTTCAACATCAAGTTCATCCAGAAGCTTATAGATACGCTCGTTAAGCGAATTGGCTTCCAAGAACTGATTAAAGGCATGGGAGGTTGTCGCATAGCCGTTAGGGACTTTTACACCCGCATTAGCCAAGTTCGCCACCATCTCGCCTAGAGATGCATTCTTACCACCAACTTTATCAACATCGTTCATTGACAAAGCATCGTACCAAACAACATTCTGTTGCACGGCAATTCTCCTTATTGGATTCAACAGTTTAAAGCAGGTAACCCATTAGTAAACGATTGCTTTTTGCCACAAAAAAAAGCGAAAAATGTCCATTTTCAGAGCAAAACGCTAATCATCCTCCGTTACCCTGTAGGTTATTGTTATAAAATTAGATGCTAAAATTCTGTCAAATCTTTTTCATTTTCAATTACTTGAAAACGTATATCTATATGCGATACAGCTGGATATACACACATACATAGACATTTTCTTATTCGAAGAACAGATACACAACACTCAAGTCATACCCTGTAGCACCGAATTGCTATATTCAGTTTTCCACCTCTCATATAAATTATCTAGCAAGTTATCAAAAAAATTTGAAGCGCATCAGGTTTTTGATCTAGCTCAACATTGGTAGGTCATCTGAACCAGCTGAGAAAACCGTAGATATATTACTTTAATATCAATAATTTAATCACGAAACTATAGGCTTTGAGGCTATTTAATCATCTCTGATGGATTTATCGACATTTTTAATTTCCCTACAAGTATCTTTGAAGAAATCACCTCCAAATCCGTCTTTGTAAAAAACTCTAAAACAGGATGAGATCAAGACAAAAACAAGATTACAGCAAAGTGTGACATTGAATCTGGAAACTTGTTTATCAGATGATTATATTTACTGGGCTTATGCCTTTGGCTAAAAATACTTTCAAGGATTAAATTTTTCATGCAATCCAAGTCCAATTTTCGTGACGTGTTCTTTGTGTCTGACGGGACAGCTATCACCTCTGAAACCCTTGGCCACGCAGTCCTTGGCCAGTTTGATATCACAACACGTCAAACCACACTGCCCTTTGTTGAAAGCATTGAACGTGCTAATAGCGTTAAACAGCAAATCGATAGAGCCTTTGAGGAAACAGGGGCTGAGCCTCTAGTGTTTTACTCCATAGTACTGCCAGAAGTAAAAGCGATCATCGAACAAAGTAAGGCCCACTTTTACGATGTGCTTAATGCGCTTGTCGCCCCATTGAGTGAAGATTTACAAATGGCGCCGCAACCGCAACTGCAGCGCTCACACAGCATCGCCAAAGATGCCGATAGCTATCAAGACCGCATTGCTGCAATAGAATATACCCTTGCCCATGATGACGGCGTTTCTCTCAACAACCTCGACCAAGCCGATATCATCCTTCTGGGTGTCTCTCGTTGTGGGAAAACGCCAACGAGTCTCTATCTTGCAATGCAATTTGGCATTAGAGCGGTTAACTACCCGTTCATCGCAGAGGATATGAGTAAGCTACGTTTACCAAAAGCAATCGAACCCTACCGATACAAAACCTATGGCCTGACAATAGATACCGAGCGATTGGTTGAAATTCGCCACGAGCGTTACGCCAATAGTCACTATGCCAGCATGGAACAATGCGAGAGTGAGTTAAGCAAAGTAGAGTCAATGTTCCGCCGTGAGGCAATTCCCTATCTCAATACCAGCCGCCTGTCAGTCGAAGAAATTGCCACTCGCCTACTCGATATCAGCGGTCTAAAACGTAAGATGTGCTAACACTTTTGAGCTAGTTGTAAGCTAACCGCCCCAGTGGTCTTTTATCGGCGAGTATTCTGTTTTTTGCTACTCGCCAACCTTTTCAACATGGTTTATCACTATCTCACCGCAAATTCTCAATGATGAGAGCTAAAAAAATACAACTATTCAATCACTTATTAATTTCTTATTTTTATCCCTGTTATTCATCAAAAAATTATCAATTATTGAATATGCTTAATTTGAGCTTCAGAAATATAATAACGAGGTTCCAACAATGATTAGGGTTGCGCTTACAGCATTATCAACAGTTTTTTTAATTGCCTGCGGTGGGGGATCATCAAGTGATTCATCAGATCCCACCGGAGTGACAATGGACGAAATCAGTGTAAGAACATTAGGAATAGATCTTGTTAATTTATCGGGCGTTACCGCTGACTTTTTTATTAAAGAGTCTGGTGGCAATAGTGTGCTATTTGATGAGAACAATAAAGTTTATACCGTCAATCATGTTGACTCTTATTACCATTCAATTAGTTGGACAACAGCCTCTCCGATGTCGCTCGATATTGGTGCGCAAGATACTAACAGCCAGACAGTGCAATCAGTATCTGAAGGTAATATTCTGAATAACGGTGAAAAATTATGGGCTATCGCTTGGAATGACGAAGGAGAAATGACCCTCACCAGCGGAGTTCAAGACCCAGCCCCCATTGAGGACAAATATCGATTAAGACTATTTGCCATTGAAGATGTCGTTGTCACGGTAAACTCTTCAGCCTTCTCTGTAATCAACTTAAGCAAAGGTAGCTTTTCAAATCAAATCATTCTAGACAACTGTGACAATGAATTGATACTAGGAGCTAATCAGAGAAACATTTGTGATTTAGATATAGGGAAATCTTATCTGTTAATTGTAGATGGGGGAAATTGGCTGCTAGCAGCAGAGGAAGATACAACAATAAATTAAAATAACTAAAATATAATTTAGGGTAAATAAAAAATTATAATATTGCGCTTTGTATTATACGCAGGGAATGCCTACATAATATACGTCTGTCTTAACAGAGATACTAAAAAAATCTTATTTCATGGAAAGATAACTCTGTTAACCTTTTAATGGTTTTGGGGCAAACGCAAAGAATACCGTAGGCAGCGGTGGCATCGGCCCCGGCATTTATGCCGGGGCCTTCTTTATCTAGTGAATCACAAATTAACGCTTATTTTGCTTCCGCAACCGCCATTTGCTCTTCGTCAGATTTCTTCAAGAATGCATAGGTCACGCCGGTTACTACCGTACCTGCAGCAATGGCAACTAAGTACATCAACACTGGTGTAATCGCATTCGGGATGAACAGCACAAACAGACCACCATGCGGAGCCATCAACTTAGCACCGAACAGCATTGATAGCGCGCCAGTTAATGCACCACCCGCCATACAGCTTGGGATAACACGCATTGGATCGCGGGCTGCAAATGGAATCGCACCTTCAGAAATAAAGCATAGACCCAGTACAAAAGATGCCTTACCTGCCTCTGCTTCACTGGCGTTAAACTTACGTTTCGCCAAGAAAGTCGCCAAACCCATACCGAGAGCGGGAACCATGCCCGCAGCCATCACAGCGGCCATTGGCGCATAAGTCTGAGAGGCCAACAAACCAACACCAAAAGTATATGCTGCTTTGTTTACCGGACCGCCCAAGTCAAAGCACATCATACAGCCAAGGATAATACCCAGTAGTACTGCGTTCGCTGAACCCATGTTATTCAAGAAATCAGTCAGGCTAGTCATCGCTGTTGATACCGGGCCACCCACGACGTAAATCATGATAAGGCCAGTCACCAAGCTTGATAGCAAAGGAATGATCAAGATTGGTTTCAGCGCTTCCATCGATTGCGGCAACTTAACGTGGTCTGCCACAAACTTGGCACTGTAACCGGCAAGGAAACCGGCAACGATACCGCCAAGGAAACCTGCGCCAGTCGAACTTGCTAGCATACCGCCAATCAAACCCGGAGCCAGACCCGGACGGTCAGCAATCGAGAAGGCAATGAAACCGGCAAGCACAGGAACCATCAAGGCAAACGCTGAACCACCACCGATGGTCATCAGTGCAGCAGCCAGTGTCCCTTCTTGTTCGAATGCGGTGATACCAAAGACAAATGAAAGTGCAATGGACAGACCACCAGCAACCACTAGCGGCAGCATGTGCGATACGCCTGTCATCAAGTGCTTATAGGCACCCGTTTTCTCTTGCTTAGCATCACCTTCAGACGAAGAGCCCGCTTGGTGCTGATACGGTGTTGCTGTCGCAAACGCTTTTTCAAACTCTTCGGTAGTTTTCTTTAGCGCTGCGCCCGTGCTGGTTTTATACAACTTCTTGCCAGCAAATCGCGAAAGATCCACCTCGATGTCAGCGGCAATGATCACCAAATCAGCAGCGGCAATTTCTTCAGCCGTCAGTTGGTTCTTTGCCCCTACAGAGCCGCGGGTTTCAACCTTGATTTGATGGCCCTGACGCTTACCCTCTTCTTCCAGTGCTTCTGCAGCCATAAAGGTATGTGCCACACCAGTTGGGCAAGCCGTGATTGCAACAATTTTCTTCGCCGCAGAATCACTGCTATCTACAGTGGCAGCATCTGCAGCGCTTACAGTCGCCACTTCGGTTAGTACAGTCGCTTGGCTAACTGCCTGTGAAAGAGCGGCTTTCGGATCAGCCAATACGTTTTCGATCGCAATCTGAGATAGCTTTTTACCTTTGAAACGTGTTGTATCTACCGCGGTATTTGCGGCGACAACAATACAATCAGCTTCGTCAATCACGGTTTGACTAAGCGCCTTCACCGGCACAACTGAAGATTGGCACTCTACTGCTGCTGTCCACTTAAGTTCTGCTGCTGCCTTTTCAATCAAGCCAGCGGCTATGATGCTATTTGCAATACCACTTGGGCACGCTGTTATTACTGCAATTTTCATTTCAATACCCTCTGATCCGAATCAGCTCTTCACGTTATTTACTTGGACATTTTCTTTTACTTTCAGCACTTGGTTGATATCTTCAACCCCGACGCCGACCTGACTGACCGCCAGTGCCGACAGTGCTGTGGCAAAGCCCAATGTCTCTTCTTTGTTCCACTGGTTAAGCTGTCCCCAACACAAACCAGCAACTAATGTATCCCCTGCACCGACTGTGCTAACGACATCCATTTTTGGCGGCTGGGAGCGAAGCCAACCTTCACCGTTTAGCCACATCACCCCATCAGCACCGAGAGATACCACCACATTGGCAATCCCTTTCGCTGAAAGTTGCTCTGCTGTGACCAGCAAGTCCTGCTCTGAATTCAGCTCGCGACCCGCCCAGTCAGCAAGCTCTTCGTCATTAGGTTTCACCAACCAAGGCGAGGCATCCAACCCCGCAGCCAATGCCGCTTTGCTGCTATCGAAGAAAACTTGCTTGCCGTTGTCGTGCAGCCATTGGATCCAAGCCGCACATTGCTTAGGAGTAATACCGCGAGGTAGGCTACCGGCAATCACAAATACGTCATGGCTTTCGGCCAGGCTTTTCAGTGTGGTTTCAAACGCCGCTAAATCTTGCTCCCCCACTTCCACGCCCGGGAAGTTGATATCACTGACTCGGCCATCTTGCTCTACCAATTTCACGTTAATTCTGCTGGCGCCTTTCACACGCACGAAGGCATCTTTGGCGCCCAGCTCATCAAAGAGCTGGCAAAATGGTTCTTGGTTATCCGCCCCAAGCAAGCCTGTTACGGTCACATCTGCGCCCAACTCTGCCAGCACTTTGGCGACGTTGACGCCTTTACCTGCTGGATGCAGCGTTCCAGTATTGACCAGATTAACTGTGCCCGGGTTGAGTGACCCCAGGCTACCAGTGAGATCCAAGGCCGGATTGAGTGTCACCGTGACAACTTTCAGCGGTGAATGGCTTGTCTGACTCATAACTATTTACCCTCGCCAAGACCGTCAGCAATAGCCAGGCCAATTGCCGCCAAAGCTTCATCTGCGTCATCGCCCTGAGCTGTGAACTGTAATTCGTGACCTTGCTTAACGCCCAAAGCAATCACTTTCATCAAGCTCTTGGCATTGACCGCTTTGCCTTCGCCATTAAGGTTGGCAACCAGGATGTTACTGTTGAATTTCTTGGCAACACTGACCAACATCGCACCTGGGCGGGCATGCAAACCATGGGGGTTGCGGATCTTAAAGACTTCAGTATTACCTTCAAGCGCTTCTTCAGTCAGGAGCGTCACAACCTGATCGGCCGCCGCATTGAACAACTTACTTGCTTGGTTCTTGAATAGCAGCTGTGCCAAATAATTCATGTTATTGACGTGGGCACCATTACACGCTGCCACGAACAAAAGGCCTTTTACTGGAGAGCCTGCTTCTTCAAAAGATTCCGCTGGGGTAACAAATGACAAAGCAGTACGGCTTACACCTTTGTGGCTTTTTGCAACCCACAAGCCTTGGCCTAGGTGCGTCGCCCCAGCAGCAATCGCATCAGCAACGGTTTCGTTACTTGCTGATTGGTGGTTTTTCACCAATCCAGCAGCTACCGCGGTCAACTGGACAAGGTCTGTCGCAGGGAAAGCGAGCTGGACATAGCTTTCATCAAAATCCGCTTCTAGTTGCGCTTCGCCATTGAGGATCGCAATAAGGCCTTCAGCGCTATCACTCGTCTTTAGCTTGTCCTCGACGCCATCCGCAGAAAGCACCTTAGTCAATTGCTTGAGAATGCCTAGGTGCTCATCAGATTTAGCTGCAATACCAATTGCAAGATAAACCGTTTTGCCATCTCCCCAGTTAACGCCTTGCGGAAAATGATGAACCCTTACACCTGTCTCTTTCACCAAACCACGGGTATCAGTTGTCCCGTGCGGAATTGCGATGCCGTTGCCAAGGAATGTTGAGTTCTGCGCTTCACGATCCAGCATGCCGTTGACATAGCCGGTTTCGACCAAGCCTTGTTGCTCAAGGCCCGCAGCAATCGCCTTGATGGCTTCCTGCTTATCCTCTGCTGATTGTTTAAGCTGAATATCTTTTGTTGAGAGTGACAGCATGTGTTTACTCCAGTTTCGTTAAACCTGGTGAAGACCGATGGTCTTCTCTCCGTCTAGCATATACACAAATATAAACCTAAATGACCAACTTGATACCTTCTCGACTGAATCGATTCAGCTATTGGTCAAAATAAAATTTCAGCACAATCTAGTTCAAAATGATATTACTGCTGAAACCATTCAGCTGACATGCTGAATGGTTTCAGCTAATATTGCAAATGTGATCTCAAGATCATGAATGATTTTATGATCCGCCGCACAAAACAACACTGGTGTACCCAAACTATTTGGGTACACCGATTTAGTATTCAGCGTATCAGCCTCTTTCTGTTCCGAATGTGAAGCAGTAGAATGGAAGGTGCCTGCCAACTGTAAGTACAAGAATCAGAATGAAGCTAGATGAAATAGCAAAACTTGCCGGTGTATCCCGAACGACTGCCAGTTACGTGATCAACGGCAAAGCGCAGAAATACCGGATCAGCGAAAAGACCCAGCAAAAAGTCATGGCAGTGGTGAATGAGCACAACTACCGGCCCGACCACGCTGCAACCTCCTTGCGCGCAGGAAGCAGCCGCTCATTTGGCTTGATCATTCCCGATCTTGAAAACAGCAGTTATGCCAAGCTAGCAAAACTGCTAGAGAGCAATGTGCGAAAAGCAGGTTACCAGCTGATCATATCCTGCTCTGATGATGATGCTGAGACTGAAATGAAGGTGGCTGAAACCCTACTCAGCCGACGCATTGATGCCTTGATTGTGGCCAGTAGCCTACCGACAGATAGCGGCTTCTATCAACGGATTCAAAATGGTGGCGTGCCTGTTATTGCTATTGACCGGGCAATGAATGATGAAATGTTTGCCAGTGTGATCAGCGAAGATCTGGATGGTGCCTTTGATCTTACCCTGAGCCTGTTGGACAAAGGCGTCGAGAGTATTGGACTGGTTGGTGCGGTCCCTGATCTGGGGGTATCCAAAGAGCGTGAGCAAGGCTTTCTGTCTGCTATCCGCTCTTACAGCAGTCAAAAGCAAATAGCGGAAGCCAATATCTTGATTGCCAATGGCGATCACTTCAGCCAACAACAAGGCCAGCAACAAGTCCAACGCTGGATTGACAGCGGATGTATGCCTGACGCCATTCTAGCCACCTCTTATACTCTGTTTGAGGGCGTGCTCGATTGCCTGCTTGCCAACCCTGAGCTGATGCAAAAGACTCACCTAGCCACCTTTGGTGATAACCGCTTGCTGGATTTCTTACCGATAAAAATCCAATCACTCCCGCAGCAGTTCGAACTGATTGCCGATAACGCACTGGAACTGGCCCTGAACGCCATTGCTGGCCGTTACCGTACCGGTGTGGAAGTGATCCCTCGAAAAATTAAACGTCGCTAGCCCTGTTTCATCAAACCGTTACATAAGAAAAATCCCAAGCAGTAGAGCTTGGGCTTTCTGTCTTGAGTCTAGTAAATACTGGCATCAAACCATATAGCGCTTAACCGCAACCTTGCCTAATCGATACAAGCGCTTTGCCTGTTGGCTTAATGCTTCACTTTTGTGATCTAACCTTCGGCGATTAAGCTGGGTATTCACCCCTTCTTGAAAGGCCGCCAATAGCGCTTCAGCCAAACTGTCCATATTATAAGGTTGCTCACCCGGCGGCATAGCAACCACCACAGCATCATCCGGCTTTAGCTGCTCACTGTTATAATCCAAGGCCGCTTTAATGGTTTTACCCTTGGTTGATTGAGTGGTGGCTAGCTCATAGGGAGGCTGCCACTCCGTGACTGGCGATAAGCGATCCACCTGATTGAGTACCATAATGATCTTCGGCTTCTTTCTGCTACGGTTAGCTTCCTGCTGATAATATTCTTCGAATTGTTGACGCAACACCGCATCAATTTTTCTGGCTGGCTGGTTGGCCTTAAGCACCCACAGCACAATATCACTCTGCGCCATCTGTTTGACTAACAGCTTATTGGTCGAATCCGTCCCATCGATACCCGGCAAATCCACCAGGTGAATAATATCAATTCCATCAACATAGCAACGGTGAAGTATAATGCTTTCCGTTGAGGGGATAGCACTGACCTCTGCAACCATATTGCCGACAAAGGTATTTACCAACGAGGATTTACCCGCACTGACCTGACCGACAATCGCCACTCGAAGCGGTTCAAGCTCCTCGGCCAAAAGACCATCATCTGATTCATTGCTCTTCAACTCACCTTCAGCCGCTTTATACCGGCCACTGTACAAATCGATAGCTACAGACAAGACCTCCTGAAGCAGTACTTTTTTTAACGTAAACTGTACTTCCTCGTTCACCTCATCAAATAAGCGCCCGAGTAGTTGCCCCCTCGCCTCAGCAATCAAACCTGCAGGTGTCATCGCCCGTAAAACCCGGTAAACATCATAAACCTTTTTCGCTGTCCCTAATTTATCTTTGTGCTGATAGCCTTGCTGGAAGTGCGAAAGTTTCAAGGTCTCAGCAAATGGCACATGGTTAAGTAGAAAATGACGGTATCGGTGGCTCACTTTTTCCAGCATTAAAAGAAATTCTGGTGCGGTAAATGATAGGGCTTGCGTATCACGATCTGGATAATACTGGCTGGCGACCTCCATAGACAACGCTAAGGCATGCTCCCTTAATACAGTCCAACTATCATCTTTAGCGAGGTAACCTCCTATCTCGGGGTTCAGGGTATCCCAGACTTTGCGGTCAAACTCCCCCCATTCGCCAGATGGTGCGACATCATAGTCCCCTTCAAGTTGCCCAGCTTCACCAGAAGCACTTCGCCGTATATGCCGCGGCCAAATAGCGCCAGCAATCACCATAAATGACGACAGCGCTATCAGAGCTGATAAGAACAGCCAATGGTCACCGTCAATGATTTTAAATAGTCCCCAGCCCGCCAAAACCAGCACAGGAATGATCATCGAAGCAAAGAATAAAGGTAGAAAACCAGCCGAAAAACGGCTCATCAGACTGACACTATTGATTGTCTTTTTCATGGCTTTCCTTGGCCTGCTTTAACGCTTGCTCGAAGATAAAACGAATATCAGTCTCGTCAACTGACTCCCCACGGCTGATGTGATAGAGATACTTGCAGCCCGCTCTACCAATGGCGTAGGTCATGCCGAAACTGATAGCAACAGCAACTGCACTTCCGACAGTTTGTCCATAAACAGGAATAAACTTCGCTAATTGGCGAACGCCGAGTTTAGTGGCATATTTCAACGCAAAGCTACTACCCAACAAACCGGCAAACTCGGTAAAGCGCTTACGGTTCCACTCCACCCCATATTGTCGGGCCAAACTGTGTAGCATCTTGCCCTGAATAGCAGGAACAGACACCAACCCTACCCCCGGCAAGGCATCTGAGGCCGCAGCACTGCCTGCATACCACATCACTTCTTGTTGTAGCCTTTGAAAGTTACTGTGTTCGGCATCACCATGCTGTTTTGCCTGCTGCATTAACTGGATGATTGGCAGCAGCTCTGCCAACTGTGTGTTCAGTGCTGATAAGCCAAATAGCTCATCACTGTATGCCGCAGCGCTATCTGTCGGTTCCTCATGGAAATCTACATTAACCGACATCAATGTGGTTCCCCAGACCTTTTCCACTTGATCTTGGTTGTAGCGAATCGCTTGAAGACGCTGATCTGGGTCGGTAATGGATAAACAAGCCGTATGTACCAACAGCACGTTATCTATCCGGCCATCTTTGCGGATCTTCTTGAGTGCAGACAATACATCGCTTTGCTCTGGCTCTTCGGCTTTCATCACAATAACCAAAGCATGACTTTGAGCCTGGCAAGCTTCGATGTCATCAGAAGGATCATAATCGGCTTCAGATAATCCACGGGTATCGAGAAAGCGCAGCACAGGGTTGTCTGTCGGAAACACATATTCAACAGCAGTCTGGGTACAGGGTTGAAAGCCATTGCCCACCTCAACCAGCTCGTTGCCAGTGACAGCTGCAACCAGGGTAGACTTACCAGCACCGGTTTTCCCCAACAGCCACAATGTAGGTAGTGATGACTCCCATTCCTGGTTAGCAGCTTGTAGAGCGGGATCCTTATCTGGGTTGATATACTGGTATATATTTCTGAAAAACTGCTGCATCAAGACCTCTAACCCCACTAAGTACCAACGATAATACATGGCGGGTATTTCAGTGGCAAAACCTAGTGCATAGCGCTGCACATAATCTAAGCAAATACTCGTATCAATAATGAGAATTTATCAGTGTTTTTTTGTTTTTTTATAACTATTTTGCCATTGTCAAAAAAATGACTAATTTTTTATTAGTCTTTTCATAAGTTTATCAGTTTAAGGTATATATAAATTTTTTGTCCTCTTGATGTTTGTTTTTGTTGTTCTAAATTTAAGAATGAAAGCGCAAATTGACATGCTAAGTAAAAGGAAAAGACGATGTCCAGCAGTCATTTTAAGCATATTTTCTTTATATGTGATTCGAGTCTTCAATCATGCTTGTTTAAGGATTTTCTGGAAAAGTCACTTAATAAAAGCATTGATATAATGACATTTGACAAATTCGTTTCTGGATCCTATGTAAGGCCAGACGAATCACTTGTGATTATTGACTTTACCTATATAAATGATGAGAAGCATCAATCATACTACAGTTACATCACCCAAAATGAGTTAGAAACCAAAGAGGTTTTGATAAACACCCCTCAAGAAACAGATTACAAAATATTATTAGGCTGGCCTAACATTACTGGGGTTTTTTACTCAAATAACAGCTTAGAAATAGTTGAAAAAGGGATGAAATGTATACTCGATGGCGAAATGTGGCTAAGCAGGAGCTTAAGCCAGAAAATTATCCTGTCATATCGTCAGCGCTCGCAATTAAAATTCAACATCAAACCTCATACCAATCTGACGACAAGAGAAAAAGAAATCTTAGATTTGCTGATACTTGGTGAATCCAATGAGCAAATTGCCGCCAGCCTGTTTGTCAGTGAAAATACTGTAAAATCTCACCTGCATAATGTCTTCAAAAAGATTAATGCTAAGAACAGGGTCCAGGCATTTATGTGGGCAAAGAACAATTACTACAATGACATGCCGATATGAATAAGTCTTTTCTAATTGTAGTTTTAGCAGCATTACTCTTTGCTAGTATCAGTTTAGCTAATGACAGTAAACCATTAGAAAACGGTCCACCGTTAGAGAGTAGAGATGGCTTGGAGTCACTCGATAGCCTAACTGAAATAGACGGCATAATAATAGATAGAACGCTAACCCATCTGGGTGAACAATTTTATTCTCTATTCTCTCAAAAAATGAGTGATAAATTTGAGAATTTAGCAGAAAACCTAACTGTAAAAGAAAGGCCAACGGCACTGAGCGGCAGTATCATAAGCGTATATCATCGCCAGAATTTGATATACCGAACAGCCATCTCACCAGGTCGTTCGCAAATAGAGCAAAAAGTAGATGACGCAATCAGCGCCATCAGTACTTATGTTGTTCGCTGGAAAATTGAACGTTACCTGAAAGATACATTTGATGTTGATCATGATGAGATTTAAGGGACCAATCATGAAAAGAAAAATTATCTGTACTCTGGGTATTGCCTGTTTCAGTATTAGTGCGATAGCAACTGAACTGACATACCGCCCCATAAACCCTAGCTTTGGGGGTAATCCTCTTAATAGTAGCCACCTGCTAGGTATCGCTAATGCAATTAACGACCATAAAAACCCCGATGCGAGCAGCATTCTTGATGAACAGTCGGATTTAGATAGGCTCGCGGCTAGTCTGGAATCTCGATTAATCAGTCAGTTGTTGTCAGATGTCGGTAACGGCAATACAGGCCAACTGTCAACGGATGACTTCTTGCTGAACATCGTTGATAACAATGGTGAGTTAACCATCCAAATTACCGATAAAGAAACCGGTGAATCTTCAACTATCCAAGTTAGTGGCTTAGTGCCGGATTTATAAAGGAGTACAGTAATGAAAATTACATTCGCAGTTCTGTTCTCATTTATATTAACTGGCTGTTCACTTTCCATGGACATACCAGATATAGATGAAAAGCCAAATTTAATGTCTCGTGGCGCAACTTATAATGATTTAGTCAGCCTGCCTTTGCCTCGCGGTAAGGTTTACGTCTCCGTCTATGACTTCAGGGACCAAAGCGGCCAGTACAAACCGCAACCTAACAGTAACTTTTCAACCGCCGTTCCACAGGGTGCCGCAGCGTTACTGATGACATCGCTTTTAGACTCTAAATGGTTTATTCCCCTTGAGCGTGAAGGGTTACAAAACCTACTGACAGAGCGGAAGATTATTCGGGCAGCGCAAAAGAAAGATGAAATCGTCGCCAATCATGGTAATGATCTACCCTCTCTTGAGTCAGCTAACATCATGTTTGAAGGGGGCATTGTAGCCTACGATACCAATATCAAAACAGGCGGTGTCGGTGCGCGTTATCTTGGAATCGGCGCATCTGGTCAATTCAGAGCCGACCAGGTCACCGTCAATGTTCGTGCTGTCGATGTTAGAAGCGGGCGGATACTACTCAGTGTCACCACCAGTAAAACCATCTATTCGCAAGAAGTGCAAACCGGGGTGTTCAAGTTTATCGACTATAAAGATTTGCTCGAAGCCGAACTGGGGTACACCACCAACGAGCCGGTCAATGTTGCGGTAATGTCGGCCATAGACGCTGCAGTTGTACATGTTATCGTTGACGGGATCAAAAACGGCCTTTGGACAACCTTGAGAGAAGAAGATCTCAAACACCCAATCATCCAGCAGTACATGGAAACGAGCCAACCTATCATCTAACTCTGAAAAGTTAAGGTCCCACCTTTTGCCCTCTTAGGAGGGCCTTTTCATCTTTAAGTCCCTCCCCCAGCCTTAATCTCTGTTAACACTTCTACAATCATGGCTCAAGCTCAAACTCAAACTCAAACTCAAGAACAAACACATGAGTTCAAAAAATGATTCCACAAGCTAAAAAAAATAAATTTCGCTACTGGTTGTTCATCGGTGGTCAATAATATCCCCCAAGCAATATCCATCTGCTTGCAAGCAATTGATTGCACACAATCTAACTAAACTTAAGTTTAGCTATTTGTACTTCTATCATTATTTAGAATGAGTTCTCAACAATAATAATTAATTCAACACTATTAACCCGTCGCATAAAAATTCAACTGATCGTTTAGTGAGAATCCTTTGTCAAAAGCGATAATTAAATTACAAAATGAAACAACAAAGACGGATGTGGTGATGAGACAGTTTAACAAGGCAGTAGTCATATACATTGGTCTATTGGGTTTTCATAGCCAAGTAAATTCAAGTGACCTTGCGCTAAACGAATTGGGTCATATTAATGAAATAAGCTACGGATTCGATAATTACGCCTACATCAAAGTCAACAACGGTAATAATGGGCTGGCCACAATTATCCAGAAAAGCTTTGGCAATGGTGGAAACAACAAGGCAGCGATTTCTCAATCGGGGAATGGAAACAAAGCAATTATTGAACAGCAAGGTGCATTAAACAAAGCTTCAATCCAACAAGATGGTAACTACAACCTTGCGTATATTTCTGAGACAGGTGTTGATAACACCGGGCTCATTTTACAAGTCGGCAATAACAATAAAGCCGCTTTGGTCCAAAAAGGTAAGGGTAATAAGGGAGAAATAAGTCAATATGGAAATGACAATACCGCGTTAATTGTACAAAAAAGTAATGTTAAAAGTTATTACTCTGAAATAACCCAAACGGGTAACAATCAAACTCATGTAATCATAAACGGTATGAATCGCAATATCGTTATTGAATAAGCACAATTAAGGATAATATCATGAAAAAGTTAGCAATGATTATCGCAGCAACTATGGTTTCAGGTTCAGCATTAGCTAATGGTTATTCACCATACTATGACTCATACAATTACTCTGACAACCGCTCTTTCATTTACGTAACTGATGATAGTGATGATAACACAGTTTACGTAAAGCAGGTGTCTTACTCAACAACAGCTAAAAACAAATCAAAAGTAAAAATCGATGATGATTCAAATGGTAACGATGTAACTGTTTTCCAATTTGGTAGTAAAAATGATTCTGAAGTTGACATCGATAATGAGTCTGATTGGAACAATGTTACAGTCAAACAATTTGGCTACGATAACAAATCATACATTGAAGCAGATCACAGTTCAGACGGAAACCATGTATATGCTGAACAAAAAGGTAACTACAACGATATTGACATTGAGATCGAACCATATGCTGATGATAACTATGTAACAGTCAAGCAAGATGGTAATCACAACAAAGCTGAAGTTGATATTGATGCTGGTGATTACAACCATGTGTACTCTAATACTGAAGGCAACAACAACGAAGTAGATGTGGATATTTTAGGTGGCTATGCGGATGGTAACTATGTAACCATTTCTCAAACTGGCGACGATGCCAAAGCAGTTGCCCTAATTGATGCTGAAGGTGATTATACTACTGGAAACCATCTAACATTCACTCAGACTGGCAATGATTACTCATATATGGAAGTAACCAATGGGTCAAGCAATAACTACTTGACTAATATACAACTATAACATTACTTGCAATACTACCTTTAGCAAGCGGCATCAGCCGCTTGCTTTTTTTATATTCCTCTTAAAGAACGCTCCTTAACTCAAAAACAAATCTCGCTGTAAAGAGGCCCCCGGCTTACAGGCATAATCTGAAAAATCAGTCATACCTTGATGCTGCAACACCTCTTCATCAATGAAGAACCGACCAGTACATTCTTTGGAATCCCGAGTGATAATTTCATAACATGCATCAGCCATAATGGTCGGATGACGGGAATGCTCCATGATTGTCTTGCCGTTCTTCATGTGGGATATCGCGGACGTGGCAATCGTGGTTTTCGGCCATAAGGAGTTGGCTGCAATACCGTACTCTTTGAGTTCATTGGCGAACGTCATGGTCATCATCGACATGGCGTATTTCGAACTGGTATAGGCACCGTAATTCTTGAACCACTGCGGGCTCAAATCTATCGGAGGAGAAAGGGTTACTATATGCGGGTTTGAGGATGTGCGTAAATACGGCAGGCAAGCCTGGGTTAGCAGGTACGTGCCTCGAACATTGATCGAAAACATCAAGTCAAACCGCTTGCTCGGTGTATTTTCCATGTTCTGCAAGTGAATACTGCTGGCGTTGTTGATGACGATGTCGATACCACCCGTTTGCTCGACAGCCTGCTCTACGGCGCTGACAATGGCAGCCTCATCGCGGATGTCCAATACAACAGGGATCGCCTTTCCCTTCCCTGCCTGATTGATCTCTTCTGCTGCGGTATAGATGGTTCCGGGGAGTGTGGGGTGAGGTTCGGTGGTTTTCGCAGCGATAATCACCGTTGCCCCTTCTTGTGCACAGCGCTTGGCTATAGCAAAGCCTATCCCTCTTGAGCCGCCGCTGATAAATACCGTTTTGCCTGTTAAGGAGCTCGACTGTTCTGTGAGTGGTTCACTGTTATTCTCTTCACCCGCTTTTACCTTGGGCATTGAGATAGTATTCACCATCACTTCCAGTTGGTTTATTGCGCGCCTTGCTTTGTCAAAAAAATTACCCATTACCTTCAATCCTTTAGGCTTATGTTCAACCAAGTATATACCCAAGCTACTTCAAGGTTAGGGGAATTATTCAACTTGCAAGCAAAGAAAAGCTGGAACATGGACGCCCTGCAACATCCATCATTCCAGCTCTTATATCTGCTCTAGCGGCTATTTAGAATCAGGCTGGACGGTTGAGCCTGAATCTGATTGATCCGGTTCCACACTCTCAACTTCCGTATCTCCTACTCCCTCCTGGGGCATCTTCATCCAAGTGGTAAACAACTCATACCAAATCGCGAGGATAACAGCGCCCAGGAACAGCCCGATAATACCGGCTGAGATCATACCGCCAATAGCACCAATCAAAATAACCGGCATGGGGATTTCGACACCCCGCCCCATCAACATAGGCTTCAAAATGTTGTCCGAAAGCCCTGCTAACAGCACCCAAATAGTGAATATCGTCGCGGGGGTTGTATCCATATACGAGAACACATAGATGATAACAGGCAACACAATGAGCAAGGCTGGTAACTGGGCAATGGCAAGAATAAAGACGACAAAGGTGATAAGCCCAGCAGCTGGGATCTTAAATACAAACATGGCTGCACCAATCAAAATTGACTGGATAAAGGCAACGCCAACCACGCCGAGCAGCACACTACGGATAGTGGCGGCGATCAAACCAGCCCACTCCTCCCCGTGTTTACCCACCACCCGGACAGAGACCTGTTTCACAGCGGTTGCCATTGATTCAGAATGTGCCATGAAGCCAGCAGCAATAAGCAAAGAGATGATAAACATAACCACGGTTGCCAAGCCACTTCCCAACACACCGGCAAATGCACTCACTGCCGCTTTTATCTCCGCGGAGTATTTCATCAAGGCCTGCTCCATGTTGGTGGCGAACAAGGCCCAGGTGCTGTATACCTTCTCGCCCACCATAGGGATCTCAGCCACTTTCGCCGGAGGTCCCGGTAGCTTCACGGTTTCGCTTTGCAGGAAATTGGTTAGGGCAACCACACCATCAAAAACAGATCCCATCACGATCACCAAAGGAACCACCAGTATAGCTATGCCAATCAATGCCAACACAGTGGCTGACAACCCTCGCCGCCCTTTCATCACCCCTTCTAGCTTTAATGTTAGTGGCATCAAGGCTACCGCAATAATGGCACCCCACAGCACCGGGATAACAAATGGTTTGATAATGTCGTATGTCCATAACAGCAGTATGACTAGCAAGCCAATGCGTATGAAAGACTCCAACATATTATTGATAAATATCTTGCTCTTGTACTTTTCAAGTTGTTTATCCATCGTTGTTTTCCTGACTGTTTTGGCTGGCGCCGACCAGGCTGGCTACAACAATTGCCATATAGAACACACCAGCAATCGCTTCCAAATACACAATGACCTGAGCAACGGGTGAAGTTGGGCTTATATCGCCGTAGCCCAATGTAGTTAAGGTGACAAAACTGAAATAAGCGGCACTGGAAAAGTTATCTCCCCAGTCTTTGGCCTCCAAACCGGTGAAGGACTCAGGGGAGAATTCCAATATCAGCAGATAAGCGATGGCCCACATCAAACCGAGCAATAAAAACAGCGCCAATGAGCCAACGACTTTGTTGTTATCTATTGTCCCGGTGAACAAGATTTGCCGCATGATCGATTTGAACGTGCCGAAAAAGAAGGTCAGCATCAATACCAGCATAGCGACATCGACTTGCTTGAGCTCAAAGATCTCTTTGATCGCCGCCAGCCCTATCCACGCGATGATGAGACTCAACAGAAACCGGTACCACCCCGAATCAAACCGTAAACTCACCAGGCAGACGACAAACGTCAGCAAGGTGATCCCCTGCACGATCTTGTCCAGCCAAGTGACATTCAGCACTTGATCCAATGACGAACTCACCAGCAAAATAATCAGTGCGATGGTGAGGTAGTAAAAGTTATTTTTTTCGGTGATTTTATTCCCCATTTCCCCATCCCGCCACGTAATGAAATGTTAAATTATTGAGTTTGTTCTGATTCTGAGCTTTTCTGCTCTTCCATCACCATAATCGACGCCGTCATGCCAAAGCGTAAGCTCACGCCATCAGGCAAAGAAGCCAGGGTGATTTTCACTGGAATACGCTGGGCGAGCCGGATCCACTGAAAAACCGGATTAACACTCGGTAATAAGTTATAGCCCACCGCACCATTTTGCGGGGCGATACCCCATCCGACTGAATCAACCACCGCTTCGATGGGTTGCTCTGGATAGGCCATCAAGGTCACTTTGGCTTCATCACCGATCTTGATATTGGCAAGTTGGTTCTCCCTGAAGTAGCCGAATACCCAGAAGCTGTTAACATCAACCAGCGCCAGCAAGGGTTGGTTGGCTACCGCTTGGGTACCTTCACGAATATCCAGATTGGAAACATAGCCATCTACCGAGGCAAACACCTGGGTAAATTCCATATTCAATTTAGCCGCTTCTAACTTTTGCTCTGCGACCTTTATCTGGATCAACGACTCCTCATAGGAAATCTGGCGCCGGGTAATGTCCTTGAGTGATACCGCCCCTCGGTCTTTACGTTGAATATCTAGCAGCCTATCCAGTTCAATTTTCTTGCCTTTAGAGCTTATTTTGGCGCGCTCTAGAGATGATTCAGCTTGTGATAGCGTATTTTCGTAAGTCGTTGAATCAATCTGAAATAGCAACTCACCTTTGCGGACAAACTGGTTATCAACCACCGCCACATACACCACCGGTCCAGAAACACGCGGTGCGACTTTAATAATGTTCGCCCTTACCTGGCCATTGCGGGTCCAAGGGTTGTCAAAATACTCTTGGTATTTCTGGTAACCAAAATAAATGGCTCCACCAATGATGATGAGGTTAAGCGCAATCACGAATAGCTTTTTTATACTCTTCATTGGCACACCTAAAACTGAATAAAGTATGCATCTATCGCCACGGTGTAGAGCACCGTAATAGCGATAAATGTCATCGATGGATAAGCAATCAAGCGTGATAAGCGGGTCTTATTCAAAATCACCACGGTTATCCAGGTCGCGATCACAGACAAGATGATGACGAGCAAAAAGGGTGAGTAATACACGTCCCCCCAGGACAGTTCATGTGGTACTTCCATTTAAGGCCCTCCCGGGTAGCTCTGTTTGGCCGGGTCGATAGGCTCGCCAAACGGCGATTTCGCCTTGGGCACCTCGCTCGGCGCTAAAACCGGCAACTGTGTTTCATCGAGCATTTCCCCCCAATCAGTCCGACTCTCCATCTGCGAGCGAGTGGCATCGTTAAGATAAGAACGCCCTGTTTCGGCCTCCCAGCCCCCGCCCAATGATTTGTAAAGCGCCACAACCTGATTGGCGACATTCCCTTTCACTATCGCATAGGCATCCTCACTGCGGGTCATCTTCTCTAGCGAGTTAAGTAAGCGCTCGAAACTAATTTGGCCATTTTCATATTGGGTCAAAGAGATGTTGTAGGCCCGCACGGAGGCATCTACCGATCGAAAGGCCAGCTTCTTCTGGACTTGGTTGAGCTGGTATGACTCCAAGGCGTTAGTGACTTCCTGTACGGCCAACAACACTTGTTTGTTGTAATTAGTTAATGTTTCCTGGAAGCGCGCATCTTGGGTACGGATAGTGCTTTCTACCCGGCCATATTGGAAAATGTTCCAGGAAAATGACGGCCCCAGAGTGAGGTTTAGCGAGTCACTGAAACTGAAATCATTACCTGCCGGTACGGTGCTGTTAAGGCCAATAACCCCAAACAAGGAAAACTGCGGATAAAGATCTGCTTCTGCTATCCCAATTTGACTACTCTGGGCATGAGCCTGAAGCTCTGCTAGCTGTAAGTCTGGGCGACGCAGTACCAAGCCTGCTTCAATCTGGGTACTGATGGGAACTGTTGCCGGGATCAACGAATACTGATCGTAATCACTCGTCAGCCTGCTACTGCGAGTGCCCTTATACTTGTTATCAAAGGCTTTTACCTTGGCATTGACCCACGGGCTGTCTAACAGCACCATGGCCTGCTCGGGCAAAATCCCAAGTAACACAGCGATAGCGTTGCGCGATTGCATCATGCCGATTTTCAAACTCGGCAGCGCTGATTCAGTGTTGTAGAGCTGGGTTCTCGCCTGCTGCACATCGAGCTCGGTTACATCCCCGGATTCATACTGGATCTCAGTGATACGTTCTACGCGGCGCTGGATCTCAATATTGCGCTCAGATAACAGCACCCTCTCCTGGAATGTCCGGTAATTAATATAGTTGCGGGCGACTTCCGAGGTGATGGTGACCAGAATATCGTGATAGGACGCAATAGAGGCATACAAGGTCGCTTCAGCTGATTCGACACCTAGCGCATAGCGTCCCCAAACATCCAGCTCCCAAGCGGCATCAAAACTCAATGAGGCATTGTCGAAGGTATTTTCATTTTGATAGATCTTCGCCACACTGCCCGAGACATTTTGCCGTTGCGGATATTGGAACGACTCGGCTACACCAACTGCCGCACGCGCCTGAAGAATACGCAAACCAGCCGCTTCCAAATCCAGGTTCTGCTGGCTGGCTTTTTCCACCAACTCATTGAGCACCGGATCGTTGAACTGCAGCCACCAGCGTGCCGTTTTGGTTTTGCTTTGCTCGAGGTCCCATGTTGTCCACGACGTTGGCAGGGTTGCCGGTGCCACCCCTTCAAACTTGGGACCCAGCACCGTGCAGCCTGACATGACAAGCAAAGACATCACAGTGACACATACCCTGATCTTACCTACCACGCATCGCCCCCTAAAACCGCTTCATCTGCAGTTCACCCCAAGCAACCTCATCACTCACCTGCTTGCACTGGAGCAATGATTCAAAAATATTTTTCTTCAAGTTTAGAAAGATATAGAAACCTGCAATGTCTGAATTCGAATACTTCTCTAACTCGAGATGAGAAAAATATTGATCCAACTTCGCTTCCAACGCTTGATAGTCTTGTTTCAAATGCTCGCTGTTTAGCGCTTCAACACCAGAAGAATCTAGCTGCCACAATGCCTGCGACAATGCTGGGACCACCGTATCCCGGTTACCTTGTTTGGCCTCAACAAGGAGCGGATTATCATCCAACTTCTTGCGAGCCTTAATGAACGTCATTAAGTGATGGTGAAACAAGTCGCACTGTTCGATATAACTGCCAAGCTGTTCGCCGGTCACTGACGGGTATGGGTCTGTTTTGAACTTGGATCCCCACACCTGCATTTTTTTTAGTGCAACAACCATGGTGGTGATCCGCCAGACCAGCTGTAACTTTTGCCACAGCGATAATTTGTCAGCTTGCAGCAACCGGATCACCCCTGTCGCATGGCGGAAAAAACGCTCTCGAAACACCAATAGCAGATGTTCTGGACGGCTGGAAAATGGCAGGTAATACGAAATCACCACAGACAAAACGGTCATATAGAACAAGGTGACAATCGTCAGGGTGATACCGAAGTGGTAAACCATGTTGTTGTCTATACCGAGGGTAAACATGCCTAATAAAAAGAAGATAGTTACTGGGCCTTTGAGCACATAGAACCCAACAAAGGTATAGGTGAAAATGAATACCGCCAGCTCTGCTCCCAGCGTCAATTGCGGCAACAGAAATACATAGGCAGGAACAGAGAAGACAAACCCCAACGTAAACAGAATGAAAAGCATGACTGGGTGGAAAGGCAGGAAAGAGAGGATTGAGACAAACAAGGTACTGAAGATAACGAAGTTATAGCCGCCGGGCGGATTAAACTGAATCCAAAACGTACCCGCAACCCAATATGTTATGAACACTTTTACAGCCGATTTAGCATTTTCGGCATCCCACCAGTTAAAATTTGGCTTACCTTTTAATGGCGGTAAATCAAAACCGACATTGCCGGTTAGTGAATCAATACTGCTGATACAGCTTTCAAGCTTGGTCAATCGCTCCCTGAGTTGGTTAAAGAGATAACCCGATGATAATGCTTCCCCACGATATAAATGCCCTTCCCGTTTCAGTTTCTCACCATCATATTCGACATCCCCCAGAGGTTGAGGAGCATGGGCATCTTGCTTTTCCCAAGCATCAGGCAACCTGTCAAATAGCTGGATCACTTCTGATCGAAGCTCATCAAAGTTACGCAGGTAATCGACCGGGTGCCCCCCGGATCGTGAATGATCTTTCGCCGCGAACAGAAGTATTTCCGTGATCTGGCTAAATAAAGCGACTGTACCATCCCACTCTTTTTTATAAGCCGAGATCTCACTGCATTCGCTGTTGAGGGTCTGGTACCTAGTTTCAAATGCCTGCTGGGCAGCAAACAATGCCTTGCTGAGTTCAGCTAAAGTCGGAGGGACTTCTTCTTCTACCTCACTGTCTCGCTCTTGATCAGAAGCATCATCAATCTGCGCTGTCTCTTCTAGATTGTCTGCATCCAGCTCCTGTTGCGGCTCCTGAGGCTCCTGAGGCTCCTTAGGTTGCTGGGTTTGCTGGAGCGGTAAGCTCATCGCTTCAAATAGCGCCTTTTGTGCTGAAGCTAAATTATCGCCAAGTTGCCGCAGGTTCTGCTCAACCTTTGGCGGGAATAAAAACACGCCAACGAGGGTATACACAACAACACCAAATACCGTCATAAAGGTACGATCTAAACCATAGAGAAACGCCCCTTCGGGATCACCACCGTTGTACATCATGAGGATCATGACGCCGGTCAGCATAAATAGAGTTGGATCGTTAAGGTAGGCAGAACGGATATAGAAAACAACCACAATCACCAAGGAGACCGCCAACATATACAGCAATCGGTCTTGGGCAAAAAAGCCAACTAATATCAGTCCGATAATGCCACCAGCGATGGTACCCAACACTCTTAGCGTGCCTTTTGCCAGTGATTCTCGGCGGCTGCCAGTAGAGGCAATAAGCATGACTGTTGTTGCTGCCGTTGAGGGTTGCGTCCATCCCAACGCCATGGGAATCATATACGCGAGGGTCAGGCTGACGGCAACCCTAAAGGCAAATTTGAACTTGTCATTGAGGCAAAAGGGAACCAGCCAGTTTCTCAATTGGAAAACCGACAACCTATCTCTGATGCGAAGTATTTGAGTATTGGTAGTGCTCAAGCTGCGCCCCTAGAATGCGCCCTGTAAGGACGGTTATGCCCCTATTGGCATAATTAATAATCCTAGGAGGTTTTTGATAAAGCGCAGCAAATTTTTGTCTTATCTATCGAACTGTTAGCCCTCTAAAACAGTTCGTGCAGCATTGAGACTCCACTCATAACTGAGTCAACTCATTGGGTTCGGCAAATAAGAAACGCGGTGAGTGCTGTTCAAGCTCAGCTTTTGAGCCATAGCCCCACAAGACGCCTGCAGACTGTAAGCCATTGCGGTGGGCAGCGGTCAGGTCTACATAGCGATCACCTATCATCAATGACTTATCTGAGATCACTCCGTTCTGTTTTAACGCCTGAAGCTGTTGCCACTTTTCGATCCCGACATCACCACCATCAACAAATTCAAAATGATCATGCAAATCAAACAACGCAAGGATCTGACTGGCAAAATCGGCTCGCTTGGAGGTACACACACCCAGTCGGTATTTACCCTGTTGTTTCAACTTATCGAGAGATTCCCTAATCCCTGCATACAAGTGATTCTCCGCATAACCGATTTCTGAATATCGCTGACGGTAGGTATCCACTAGGTCAAGGATCAATGAAGATTGGCGGGATTCAACAAGCTCCATAAAGGTTTGGTCAAGAGGCGGCCCTATGTATCGGGCGATTTCCTCTTCACTACGAGTGTTATAACCATGCGCAGCTAAAGCGTGGTTCATTGAGCGTACTATCCCGAGCTTGGGATCGCTGATAGTACCGTCCAAGTCAAATATGAGTGTCTCGTATTTCATTCTCTCTTCCCTGTGTTATGCCCTGATACAAAAAGCCCCAGTGAAAGACTGGGGCTCAAATTTAACTACTTGTTATCGACGACTCATCTATTGGCTCTTCCACCAGTGGCGGTTGCTGCAGTGCGTTCACCGCATTAAGCAACAATTTTACTGCAGGAAGCATACGGCTCTCGTCTATATCAAAGTCACCGTTATGGTGCCCTGCAGTTAGGTCAGAGCCGACAAGACAGTAAATTGCCTTACCACCGCGGGATTGAACTCGGTCAACCAAATAGCCGGCATCTTCACTGGCACCGAAATCTTTCTCTCGAACCACTTCACTAAAGCCACTTTCCAGGCCAATACACTCAAGCAGTTCGACAAGTTCAGCGTCGTTTTCCAGCCCGATAGCCTCCCCCTGAGCACACAGTTTTACTTTCACCCCGTGCATCATGGCTGCCGCCTCGGCAATATTCTCGACCTGCTGGAACATATATGAGTTCAAAGCACGGTTCTCACCGCGAGTTTCTCCCAGTAGGACTGCACTGGCCGGGATCACATTCCGCCCGTCCCCTGCATGCATCTGCCCGACGTTAATACGGGTCATACCGTCACGGTGACGCGGGATCGCCAACATTTGACTGACTGCGGTACAGGCCGCTGCCAAAGCATTTTGGCCCGCATTAGGCTCAATACCGGCGTGTGCTGGTTTCCCCGTAAAATGAAGATCAAACTTAGAACTGCATAAAAAGTGTTGGGGATCGCAAACCAAAGTACCACTTGGCACATTCATACCGATGTGTGCGGCAAAGAAGTAATCAACATCATCCAGCCAGCCACTCTCGGCAATCGCCTTACCGGCACGACAGCCTTCTTCGGCAGGTTGGAACAGAAGCTTAATTTTACCTTTCAGTTGATGCTTGTTTTCAGCCAATACCTCTGCAATGCCCAAACCAATCGAAGCGTGGGCATCATGACCACAGGCGTGAGCAACACCAGGGGCTAGCGAAGCAAAGCCAAGGAAACGTGGTCGGTGTGCATCCTCTTCACTTTCCATCACTTCCACGGCATCAATATCAAAGCGCAGTGCAATGACTGGACCTGGCTTACCGGTATCCAATACAGCGCCAACTCCAGTGATCCCATCCATGTGGGCCAAATAGGTAATATCTGCGCCCCAGCTGATTGCTCGCTCCTGTGCTTCAGCAACCAACACTTCATCACGTCCCATGATCGAGGAGCGAAGAATGATCTCATCACTGAAGTGCAGCGAATAGCCTAAGTTTTCGAGGTGACTAGCGATTCGGCTAGTCGTGAAGAATTCCCGCCATGCGGCTTCCGGGTAGCGATGGAATTCCCGGCGATGATTCATCAAACGCTGTGACAGCGTCTGTTCATCGAATTGCAAGTTACTTGACACTAATTTGTTCCTACTATTTTTTACAAAGCCTTGGCTTTAGTAGCCAGTCAGCTCCATAAATCCTTGTCCAGTGTGACTCCCTGAAACCGTTATCGGCCCTTCCCAATAAGAGAAGATAAACGGTAGCCATTGCTCCTTTCGGACCACATCCACTTTAAGCTCAATATCTTTAGATGGCACTTTTACCTGCCACACAATCGGATACGTTTTTCCACCATAGGTCGAGAACGTTATTGGTGACAACTGAAAATCATCCGCTGATAATACTTCTGTTGTACCATCTGGCCAGCTTAGCGAGCCAAAATAATACGGTCGCACATCTTTTTCCCTGATCTGGTACAGCATTAATGCACTTCCATCATCAAGGTGGATAGAAAACCAATCCCACCCCAGCTGGGTTTCGGCAAGTCCACGGCTACTCCACTCGCGGTCATACCATGCATCACCACTCACCGTATATTGTTTACCGTCGAGTTCTAGACGCCCTTCAATATTCAAAAAAGGCGCACTGAAGTAGTAAGAGGCAATATCTTCCGTTGCATGCTTTTTACTATAGCCCTGCTCCCCCTGGAGCACGATAGCACCGGTTTGCTGGATAGCTAACTTTCCTTCCATGCCACTGGCATCTTCAAATGACAACACACCAGGAAATGGCGAATCAGAATAGGATCGCCACTCCCAGTTATCTAGCCAAGCACGATACGGGTGGCCTAATACCCCTGCTTGGCCTATGCCTCCACGAGCAAAACGCTCAGCAGACCACACTTTATCTTTACCGGTTACAACTAAGTGTGCCATGTAACGCTGTGGGCTCTCCCAACCCCGTCCTTCTTCAGTCGTCGAACGGAATCGAAACAAAGTCCACTGCAAGCCAAAATGCTCACCATCTTCAGCTTGCAAGTTTGCCGTCAGATACCACCACTCGGCACGGAAGTCCGGATGCGGTAGATGATCTCGGGGAAAATGAAACTGATAGCCCGGCTCGACAGGGGCGAATTGTGCATTATCAGGGTCCGCCATCATGGAAACAGATGGGCTATCGCTGATTTCTTCTTGATCGTAACTCAGCAGAGCCAACACTGTAGCAACAGCAATGACCGAAATAATCAAATACCAACGAGGAAAGCTCGCTCCCTTCATCAGAACGACTCCCTAAGTGACATAATTGCCGACTGTTTTACCAAGCGCCAAACAGGCCATGCACCTGCTAGCAACAACACAATTAAAGCGGACCCCAACGAGAACAGATAGTTAGTCGGGAAGTATTCTATTGGCATAGTCCAGCCAAATGAGTACTTCAAGACAACATCAATCAACAGCTGAGCCAACACCAACCCCAACGGCAAGGCAATCAAAGCTGTCAGAAGGCCAATCATGAGTAATTGGCCACCGCCCAGCAAAGCGAGCTCTCGCCCGGTCATTCCCATACACCGCAGCAGCGCAAATTGCCTCAAGCGCGATGTCTCACCAGCTACGGTAGCAAAGAATAAACCACACACCGCCACAAACAATGTCAGCTTGCCAAGTGTTGCCGTGACAATGAAGGTGCGGTCAAACACGTTCATTGCCTGCAGCATCAGCTCATTGTTATTCCTGATCCTCTCCGGTGGTAAGCGGAAGGTTTCACCAAGGGATCGGATCATCTGTGTAGACTGCGAATGGTCATTGAGGTGAATGGCTAAGCTGACTTGCCCTTTATGGGGCCAGACGGCTTTCCAACGTTTCTGCGACAAAATGATCTGACTATATGGATTGCCATAGTCATAGAATACCCCTGCCACCAGCCATTGCTTATTCAGTGGAGGTGGTAGGTCGATAATCTGCCCGGGCTTGATGTTTTGCTTCAACGCCATGGATTCGCTGACCAGAATAGCTCTATCGTGATGAAGCTTCTGCCAATATTCAGGAATCGCAACTTTTACAGCAAGCGCTTGTTTCTCATCGGCGGTACCGCCAATGCTCACTACCTGCAGGGTACCTGCTTCAGTTGGCAGCATTTTACGCCATTGCCACCATACCTGTTTCACTTCGTCTTGGTTTTCCAGCCATTGGGTCATTCTCGGAGCCATATTGACCGCTGGACGAATGTAGATATCGGCAGCCAAGCGTTGTTCTAGCCAAGTCTGGGTGGTATTCCTGAAGCTGCCGACCATGGTTTCCATACCTATGTTTGATGCCAGTGCCAGCATGAAGGCCATTGAAGCCACACCACGATAACTCAAGCTTGCTGCTGCATCAGAGAAGAACCAACGCAGACGTGCTGATCGTACAACCACACCCAGCAGTCGGAAAAGCTGCCACAGCAAAAATGGCATCGCCAATGCTGACGCAATCAAAATACAGGCGATAAGAACAAAGCCTGCTTTTTGCCCATGCGGCAGTTGATAAACGGCAATCGCAGCACCAATGAACATACATGAGAAAATCGCTTGCAAAGCAAACTCACGGCCACTGAAGCGCACTATGGACATTCGGCTTGATAGTCGGGCTGGCTGGGTGCGGATAAGCCTCACCAAAGGCCAGCCACAGGCAAGCAGGCAGCCACCGACAGCAATCAGCACTGAAGCAAGACCCCACTCCCACTGCCAACGGACAATCAGGCTGACATTGGCTCCATAGAGGTCATTGAGCGTCTCTGCGACCGATGGCAACAGCTTTTCAGCCAGTAATAAACCAAATAAGTTACCACCAACAAGGCCGACGACAATCCAAACAATGAGTTCCAGGCTCAGGGCTCGAACCAATTGACCAGAAGATACCCCGGCCTGGCGCATTAATCCGACTAAAGGCTGACGCTGTGAGAACGACAAAGACATCGCCTGATAGAAAATAAACAGGCCAACGACGAACGCCAACATTCCCATCGCAAACAGGTTCAGGTGGAAAGCATCTGTCAGTGGCTCAAGCCCTGCGGTTTCTTGCTTTTCAAGCTTGAGCGCAACGGGCAATTTATCTTCAAGCCGCTTGAGCGACTTAGGATCTAGGTCACCACACAAGATGGCGGTTAGCCCCGAGCCAGGTTGAAGCTGCCTTACCAAGGACATATCGGCAATTAACCTCGGCCCTTTTATCCGCTCTTCATTGACGACATGCAGAGGGCCAAGGGTTCGGCCTGAATCCAGTTTCAACATCTGGCCGTCTTTAAACCCCATATAGTTGGCGAGCTGATCACCCACTAGCACAGGATATGGCGACTCCATCAAAGACAGCATCTGCTGCTGATCGTCATTGCCCGACATGGTGTTACGGCGGAAGCTGGAAAACAATGCAACAGGATCGACACCGACAATTTCGATGCTGCGGCCGTTTTCGAGCAGAAGTCGCTGCTCTTCCAACGGAACACACTGGCTGAAACCATCTCGGCGGAGCTGGACATAAAAGCCCTGCGGTACTTTCAATGCAGGTTGACTGTGACGAATGCGATAAGGAAATGGATTAGAAAACAGGAGCTCGCCGTCACGGTAGCTTTCACGGGCTTGTTGGTTGACCCCCATTACCCCGACCAGCAAGGCAATGCCTAAGGTTAACCCCAGCCATACAAGAACAATTTGAAGAGGGTGACGCTTGTAATGTCCCCAGAGCGCTTTAGCTACGGGGCTTGACATGCAAGTGCCCTCCCTGCAGGCGAATGCAGCCATTCATATGGGCAGCAACCTGTTTACTGTGCGTCACTAATAGCAAAGTACAATCCAGTTGTTTCGTTAGGTTAGTTAACAAGTTAATCACGGCAGCTGCATTTCGCTCATCCAAACTGCCGGTTGGCTCATCAGCCAAGAGAATTTGCGGCTCCATATACAAAGCACGGGCTATTGCAGCACGTTGCTGCTGACCACCCGACATCTCTTCAGGGTAACGGCCTAACAGTGGCATCAAGTCGAGAGCGGCAATGATCTGTCGCCAAAGTGCAGGCTTTTCAGGTAACCCTTTAAGCTGGCGACAAAATCGAATGTTGTCTGCCGTTGTCAATGTCGGCAGTAGATTGAACTGTTGGAAAACCAAACCAATGTTGTTACGACGAAAAGCAGTGCGCTCACGCTCTGAAATCGTATGTATGGGCTTATCACCCAACCATACTTCACCTGAATCGACGGTATCCAACCCTGCGATCAAGTTCAGCAAAGTACTCTTGCCAGAGCCACTTTCTCCCATTAGCGCCAGTTGTTCACCTTGCTTTAAATTCAGTTCTGCACCCTGCAACACTGAATGGTATTCATCGCCATCCATATAGCCTTTGCAAAGGTCAACCAGTCGTAACATTATTATCCCCAGAGATAGGAAGTCTTTGAACTGAAATTTACAGTAAACCAATTGTTCTATAAAGCCCTTTACGGAACATCGATATAAAATACACCTAATGCGTTACAATCGATCTACATTTCCGTCAAAGCCCGAACATGCCCCTCACAAATTCGCTCAACACAACCCCGTTTGCTGTTGTATATTTTTATTGTATACCTTTGTTTGGAAACCAGTCTTTGTTTCCAGCATTTTAACCCGCTACATGGAGCAGTAGTTTATGGAAAAAACAATTTTAGTCGTCGGCGCGTCCGGTTACATCGGTAGCCATCTTGTGCCCGAATTGGCCAGCGCGGGCTATACAGTCAGAGCGACAGGTCGAAACCTAAAATTGTTAGAAAAACGAGGTTGGCAAGACATAGAAAACGTCAGCGTTCACTATTTGGATCTCAACGAAGCTGATAATCTTCCTGAGCTTCTCGAAGATGTAGACAGTGTCTTTTTCCTCGTTCACGGTATGAACCATGGGCATGATTTCATTGATATTGAATTAGAAGCGGCACACAACTTCAGTGATGCCCTTAAAGAGTCTGCCGTTGAACGTGTCATTTACCTCGGCGCCCTACAGCCTACTGACGGCAAGCCTTCTGAACACCTTCAGGCCCGTAAAGCAACCGGTGATATTCTCAGGGAAAGCGGAAAACCCATCACCGAATTAAGAGCAGGTATTATCGTTGGTCCCGGCTCTGCAGCCTTTGAGGTAATGCGAGACTTTGTTTTCCATTTCCCGCTACTCATTACACCGAAATGGGTGTATTCAAAAAGCTCCCCCATTGCACTTCGTAACCTGCTGTATTATTTGCTGCAGCTGCTTAATTTCAAACCGACCAAACATCAGATCATGGATGTTGCTGGGCCTGAAAACATTACTTACGCCCAGCAACTAAGAACTATCGGCGAACATATCGGTAAAAAAGCGCGGATCTTAGCGGTTCCTTTCCTGACACCAAAGTTCGCTGCAAGGTGGCTACACCTTGTTACATCCGTGCCGACTAATATTGCTAAGGCGCTCATCGGGGGCCTAGGTCATGACTTACAAGCCAATGGCAATGCTCTGCAGTCTCTTATCCCCCAACGGCTTCTTAGCTATGACGAAGCAGTAGAAGAAAGCCTTGGACACGAAAATGAAGTCGTCAGGAGTGATATTTGGGGGTTTGACCCTGATGCGCTTGCCCGCTGGCAGCCTGGCTTCGGTTATTACCCCAAGCAAGCGGGATATCGACTTAAAACCGATGCCACTGCCGAGCAACTTTGGCGGCAGGTGCAACTCGTCGGAGGCAAAGAGGGCTATTTTTACGCCAATTATCTATGGCGGATCCGTGAGTGGATGGACTTTGCCATCGGTGGTGATGCACTCAGACGCTATCGCCGAGATCCTGAACAGCTTGAACTGGGTGATAAAATTGATTCCTGGAAGGTCATCAACATCGTCCCTAACCAATTTTTATCCCTGCTGTTTGGCATGAAAGCGCCGGGGCTTGGCCGTTTGGAGTTTACTATCGAAGACAAAGGTGACCACCGTGAAATAGACATCCGTGCATGGTGGCACCCGGCAGGGTTTTCTGGTTTGCTTTACTGGTTTGCCATGATGCCAGCCCATCTGTTTATATTCAGAGGAATGACCCATGCACTGGTTGAACGTTGCCAGGCAAAAGCACAGGAAGGAAAAACCGAGACTGTTTAACCGCTACGCCTTTCACTAAGTTGATACAAAAACGGGAACCGACAGGTTCCCGTTTCGCAATTCATACCGTGAATTACGGCTTGGTTGGCAGCTCAGGCAGATGTGTTCCCGCATTTTTCGGGAAAAGCTTGTACTCGCCGTGGTATTTCACAATCGACTTGTAGTCGGTCACTTTGTACAGCAACATACCCTGTTCATAAGCAAGATCAACCAGCGCACGTGCATCGCCACGAACAAACAAAGATAGCGGCTTGACCAGCTCCCCTGCTTCATCGAAAGCCGCTGCATACTGAGTAGAGCACACAACTAGAGACGCCTGCCCATCGGTATGGTGGGTCACTTTGCGGTTCACTTCATACTCAGTAGTTACAAGCCAATCTTGGTCTTCCAATCGATCGTAAAGCGCTTTTAGTTGAACGTCATTCAAGATCTTGGCATTTAACGTATCCGTTAAGTCACCATCACGAGGAATGCCCTCATAGCAAGACTTGATCTGCTCAAACTGGTTCTTCAGCTGGGCATTTTTACCCATGCTGCGCGCCTGCTTCTGCCAGTCAACCAAGGTTTTGCCGACCACATGATCATAACGCTGCTGCTTAATAACCTTGGTCACCCAAGCATTGAGGTACAGAGTCTCACTCACGGGATTCTTCGGTGTTTTGCCTGCCTGCTGAGAGTCCGTTAGCTCTTGCAATCCCTGTGATACAACTTTATAGATTTCTTGATAAAACTTAGCCATTGATAACCTTTATGCTTCTTTTGAAAGGAACCAATAAAACAAAGCTGAAAGCACTGCACAGCCAGCCATTGTCAGCGCCATCGGCCACGGCGTGTTATTGTGCATCAAAGCCACCAGCCCGCCGACAACGGTACCGGTACCAAAACGCAAGGTGCCCGCCAAAGATGATGCCGTACCCGCCATATGAGGATAGCGCGCAAGCAAACATGCCATGGTATTACTGCCGATAATTGAGATGGTTCCGACAAATAGCATGACAGGGATCACTACCCCCCACAAGCCCAAGCCAAGCAGCTGTCCACAAACCAAGCCAATACCGGCGATTAACTGTACAGTCAGACCAAAACGTAACATCCAGTGTGAGCCAACCTTTTTCACCATGCGGCCATTGATACTGGTCATCATAATCAAGCACACTACGTTAAGGCCAAACAACAGACCAAAGTGTTGTGTGCTGACATGGTAGATATCAATGTAGACAAACGAGCCCACGGTCAAGAAAGTAAACATGCCGGCGAAAGAGAAACCGCTACTGAACACCAAACCCACCGCCACCGGCGTAGTCAGCATCTTGGCATAGTTGCGTAACGTCGAGCCAAGATGAAACGGCAAGCGTTTTTCCTTTGGCAGGGTTTCCGGGATCCTGGTAACGACAGCGAGACCAATCACAACAGCGAAAAATGCCAATACCCAGAAAATCGAACGCCAGCCAAACCAGACCGCCAGAAAACCACCCAACATAGGCGCAACCAGAGGCGCGACTGTCATTACCAAGGTAATAAAAGACATCATTCGGGCAAAGTCTTCCCGTTCGAACATATCACGCACCAAGGCCTGAATAATCACCGCCGCTGCCGCGCCAGCAAAGCCCTGAGCGGCACGGATCCATGTCAGTTCGATAATGTCACCGGAGACAGCACAGAAAACAGCAGCAATGGCGAAGAGAATAATGCCGACAATCAAAACAGGTTTTCGGCCATAGCTATCAGCAAGTGGGCCGTGTATCAGCTGACCAACAGCAAAACCTGCGGTATAGGCCGTCAACGTTGCCTGTACCAAACCCGGATTGACCATCAAATCTTTCGCGATGGTCGGCATCGCCGGAAGATACATATCAATGGCCAAAGGTGTTAGCGCACCAATTGCCCCCAATATAATAATGAGTTGAATACTAAGTTTCTGGCTGTCTGTCGCAGTCATGTGTTCTCTGTTGTGCTGGAAAAAGTCAAAGACTTATATTGTACGACGAATTAACTGAATACACTCTTTCCCTCTAGGAATTAGTGCGTTTCTGTCATGTCATATTAGTAAGGCGTAAATAAAAGGAGGAATGTATAGAATGAAGAGGGATCATCAGCATAATCCCTCTAAGTATGAATCAACTAATTTACCGTCATATGGCAACTAACTACTTAGTAAATGATGCCACTTCTTCTGCGGTCAGAGCACGGTATTCTCCCGGCTCAAGCTCTTCATCCAATTCAACACTGCCGATTTGTTCACGATGCAGGGCTTCCACCTTGTTACCCACTGCAGCAAACATACGTTTTACCTGATGATACTTGCCTTCAGAAATGGTGATCAGCGCAGCCTTCTCGTCAAGGATCTCCAACTTAGCCGGACGAGTGAGATCTTTTTCGCCGCGCAACTGCACACCTTCAGCAAACTGCTCAACGGTTTCAGGCGCTATAGGATCAGCGGTTTCAACATAGTAAACCTTTTCGCAAACATGACGTGGCGAAGTAATACGGTGTGACCACTGGCCATCATCTGTTAGCAGCACCAAACCCGTGGTATCGCCATCAAGACGACCTGCAACATGTAGTTTTTCCGGGCTGACCACATCCAACAGGATGAATACTGTTGGATTAAAATCATCAACATGCGAACACACAAAACCTGATGGCTTGTTCAGCATGAAGTATCGCGGACCATCAAAACGTAACGTACGGCCATTGAATTCAACGTCACAGTCATCGGTCACTTTCTGGGAACCGTTCTTAACAATCTCACCGTTAACTTCAATTTGTTTGTTTTTTAATAGTTTACCGGCTTCTTTACGGGTAATTCCAAGTGTTGTGCTAAGAAACTTATCAAGCCTCATGGTTGGCTCCAGATGGTACAAAAACGCGTATCATACCAAGTCTAGCGTTCTTGGGCATTATCCATTTCTCGTAATGGGCTAAAATAGAAGCATCTGAACAACGAACGCACGAAGCGACTCTTCGTGAAACAATTTTATCCCAAAAGTTCAGTGCAAAATCTCAGAACGTAACTAACCTCAAAGTCTCGAACATTTTTCGATGTATCTTTAAAATTCAATAGACGTATTCAGGCAATAGTTACGTATAACAAGTATTATCTACGCATTGGTTATACCGACTAACTGTGAAGGTTACGATATGAACATCTCACTTGTTGCGCCAAGTATTTCATCCATGGACATGCTACTCAAACTGGTTGAGGAGCTTTTTGACTATGAAGTACTGCCTAAAAAGAAAGAACAAACTCAGCAGGCTATCCAGCACTTACTTACCAACCCTGAGCTAGGCCAGGCTTGGTTTATCGAAGTCGATAACGATGGTGAAAAGCTTATCGCGGGACACATTATCATAAGTTATAGCTTTAGCTTGGAGCACGGAGGACGCGTCGGGCTCATCGACCAATTCTATCTCAAGCCAGAATGGCGACAGCAAGGGATCGGCACCGCACTTATCCCACAAATCGAAGCGCATGCGGCCTCTGCCGGCGTTCACGCCCTATCGCTCGAAGTGAATATCGGCAACAAGGGGGCACGTAAGTTCTACGAAAAACATGATTTCGTGCCGCGCCGCCAGTTCTGTATGATGACCAAAGTCATCAAACCCGAAGAAGTACCATTAAACATCGCTTCCTGACAAATCTTCTCTTTACAGACACCCACTGACATACAGATGCCAGTGGGTGTTTTCATTTAACAGCCCTATCTGTACACTTACACAGTATTTTTTAGCTCTGGCCATTACACCCTTATGTATACGCTCCGCCCATACCAACAAGACAGTGTCAACGCGACCATCCATTACTTCAGAAAGAACGCCACGCCTGCCGTGCTTGCCCTGCCTACCGGGGCAGGCAAAAGCTTGGTGGTTGCAGAGCTTGCCCGCATTGCCCGCGGCCGCGTACTGGTGCTAACCCATGTCAAAGAGCTGGTCGAGCAAAACCACAGTAAATACGAGAGCTATGGCCTCAAAGCCTCTATCTTTTCTGCAGGCCTTGGACGAAAAGAAACGGATAAACAGGTCGTCTTTGCCTCGGTGCAATCTATGGTGAACAGCCTTGACCAGTTTGCCAATGAATTTTCTCTCTTGGTTATCGATGAATGCCACCGCGTTCCCGATGATGAAAACAGTGCATACCGCCGGGTGATCTCCCACGTACAGAAAATCAATCCCGGCATTAAGATCCTTGGCCTGACCGCAACGCCTTATCGTTTGGGAATGGGCTGGATTTACAAATACCACACCCGTGGACAAGTCCGTACAGAGCAAGATCGCTTCTTCAGGGACTGTATTTTTGAGCTCCCAATCCGCTACTTGCTCGATGAAGGTTTTTTGACCGAGCCTAAGATGATGGATATGGCAGTCATGGGCTACGACTTTTCGCAGCTGAAACCGGGTAATAACGGCCGTTACAAAGAAGCAGATCTCGACAGCGTGATTGAACAATCAGGCCGGGCCACCCCGATGATCATCGATCAGGTTGTTGACTATGCTAAAGATCGCCGCGGGGTCATGATCTTTGCCTCCACCGTCAACCATGCCAAGGAGATCATGGGCTATCTTGAAGGTGAAAACGCCGCGTTAGTTATCGGCGATACCCCGCTGGACGAGCGCGACCGCATCATCGATCAGTTCAAGAAACAGGAAATCAAGTATCTGGTTAATGTGTCAGTGTTAACCACCGGTTTTGATGCCCCGCATGTCGACTTGATTGCCATTTTACGCCCGACAGAATCGATCAGTCTTTACCAACAAATTGTTGGCCGTGGGTTACGCTTGTTCGAAGGCAAGAGTGACTGCTTAGTACTTGAGTACGCTGGCAATTGTTATGACCTGTACCAACCGGAAGTTGGCGATCCTAAACCCAATAGCGACAGCGAAGTGATTATGGTGCCCTGCCCTGCATGCGGCTTCAAAAATAGCTTCTGGGGAAAACTCGATCCTGCCGGATTCCTGATTGAACACTACGGTCGCCGCTGCCAAGGTTACTTCGAAGACGATGATACCGGCGAGCGTGAAGAGTGTGGCTACCGATTTAGGGCCAAGTACTGCGAAGAATGCGGCGCAGATAACGATATTGCGGCAAGACGCTGTAATGTGTGTGATGCGGTGATGGTTGACCCTGACAAGAAGCTGCGCGATGCCCTCAAGCTCAAAGATGCCATGATCATGAACTGCCACGACCTGCGCCTTGAACCGGGCAAAAACAAGTTTGGCAAGCCTCAGCTCAAAGTGATTTATATCAGTGATGAAGGTGCCGAAATCAGCGAAGTATGGCCGCTATCGACCAAGGGCCAGAAAGATAACTTCATGAAGAAATTCGTCAATCCGCATCTGGCTGATCGCCACCGCCCTTTCACTGATACTGCGCCGACCAAAGTGGCCAACAATGAACATCGTTTCCGACCACCAGAGATCGTGATCGCTCGCAAGAGCGGACGCTTTTGGGCTATTCGCGATAAGCTGTTCGATTTGGATCAATACCAAAAAGGCTAACCCGCTATATTCATTCCCAATAAAAAGGCCGCACCTCAACAAATTGAGTGCGGCTTTGTTTTATCTAATGGATATGATTAGAAAGCGTAATCTAGGTTGATACCCCAGTTACGGCCTGGTTGAGTGCGACGGTCAACACCTTCTGTCGATGCTGATGTACCTTCAAGATCTTGGTACTGCCAGTACTTCTCATCAAAGGCATTGAATAATCCAGCACGCAGGGTTAGATCTTGAGTTGGACGGTAGTAACCGGTCAAGTCAACAACCGTATAGCTTGGCGCTTCAAGGTTATCGCTATCTTCCCACTTATCTTTTGCTGCAACAGCAGTGACGGTCAAAGCTGTACCCCAGCTTTCTGAAGGGGCATCGTAACCAACACCGGCAACAGTTGTGAACGGTGCGAGAGTATCAAGTGTGTCCCCCGTTTCTTTATCTTCACCATCCAAGTAAGCCATCGACAGGCGAGCGTATGTCCCCATTGGTGCGCCAAAGGCTTCATCTAGCCATAGGCTACCTTTGAACTCTGCACCAAAGATACGCGCTTTATCGATATTCTCATTGGTTGTTACATCGATACCGTTAACTTCCTCAGTCTTTGACTTAATAAAGTTATCGTAGTCATTGTAGAATGCGGCTAGCTCAAGTGCACCTAGGCGATTGTTTGCACGCAGGCCAATTTCATATGACTGACTTTCTTCCGGTTTCAGGTTTGGATTAGAGACAATCTTGTAACCATGGGCAGCATTGTCTTTGTCGTAGTAAAGCTCATAAATTGTTGGAGAGCGGAAGCCTTCACTGTACTGAGCGTACGTGCTGAAATTGTTATTCCAGTGGTAAACAGCACCTAATCGTGTTGTTAGAGCGTCGCTGCTGTGCTCTTCTAGACCAGAAGAAGAATCTGGTTTCGCCTTGTAATCGTCATAACGAAGACCTGCAGTTACCACCAGCTTCTCATCCATTAGGAACATCTGATCTTGTACGAATACTGCCCATTTCTCCTCGTCAGATTTTGGAACCTCTGTTGAACCTGGCTTACTGGTACCTGAATCCAAAAAGTAATCGGTGTAATCCAACTCAAACGATGCGTCTGATGCAGCAAGACCGTAAGTCAGTTCATGGCGACTCGTTGCCAATTGCAGCTCTTTTTGCATTTGCAAATCAAGCTGTAAGCTTTCATCAGTACCAGATCGGGAACGGTTACGGTTTCCGTAAGTATCCGTATGGTCAAAGTTATTATGTTCTGTTTCACTCTTAGACCAGTTAAGCTTCCACTCCAACGAGTCAAATGCGACGTTTCCAGCCAGCCACTCATGCTCGAAACCAAGACGTAAGCGATCATCCTTATCGTCACCTTTAACATTGGTGTAGACAAAGCCCGGCATAAAGCCACCACCACCGTCATAGCCTTCACGGCTCAAGGTGGTTACTTTCTGATCGCGTGTGTAAAACTCACCAGTTAAACCAACACGGTGATCTTCATTGATTTGATAAAAAGCCTTACCCAGTACATTATGAGACTCATAGTTCAATGGGTCTGCAGCACCACGTTCAGGCCCATTGATGTTTGCCCCATCACCATGGGTTTCCGTTTCATTACCGTCGCGATAGGTGTAAATCACCATGGTTTCAAGATCACCGGTGCGGTTTGCAACTTCTACTGTTGCTTTATATTCATCGCTAGCACTGGCGTAACCCGTTTTTAAACCAACATGGGTATCATCGCCAGCACCTAATAAATCTTCAGGGTTCTTGGTGCGCATCAACACAGTGCCGCCAAGGGCATCACTTCCATAAAGTGTTGATGTCGGACCCTTATTCACTTCAATCGCTGTCAGCGTATCCACTTCAAACGTATTGGCGTTTTTACGCATCACATCAGCACCAGGGTTGTAAGATGCAGGCTGTTCAACGCCATCCACAAGCACCTTAACTCGGCTACCACTCATGCCTCGAACGGTGAAATCTTGCATACCAAATCGGCCTTGGCCATTTACCTGTACGCCCGGCTCGTATTTAAGTGCTTGCTTAACATCCGTTGCTAAGTTTTGTTCGATATCTTCTGACGAAACTTTAGACACTGATGACGGAATGTTTTTGATGCTTTGTTCAGAACGCGTACCTGAAACAACCACTTCGTCAAATACTGAATACTCTTCTTGTGCATGTAGAGCTGGTGAAAGCGCAAGAACCACTGAACTTGCCAATATAGAAAGCTTGTAACTCATATTCCCTGCTTATTGATATTTTAGTTGGTAATGAAACTGGCAGAGATTATTACAAATACAAACGAGAATTACTATCATTATCATGCGTATTTTTTATTTCACGGTGCATTTGCACGAATTTCACTCAATCATAAACACGCCATTCTTGCTTTTGTTGTTCTGATTCTCTTTGGATAAAGACCGCTGGGCTTTATATACTGGGCAATGCCTTTTCGTGCCAATCGCTTAATTTTTAAGTCATTGAATAAAAGGTGTGATTTTTTCACTTGCCGCACAATGGGATCGCTGCTAATATTCGCGCTCGTTTTTACGACATTGAGTAAGGTCGCATTACTCAGTGAATTTAATTGAAAGAGTATTTAACATGAAATTTGAAGCAGTAGTACGTACTGACCTAGGTAAAGGTGCGAGCCGCCGCCTACGTCACGCAGGTAAATTCCCAGCAATCGTTTACGGTGGTGAAGCAGCTCCAGTATCTATCGAGCTAAACCACGACGAAGTGATCAACCAGATGGACAAGCCTGAGTTCTACGAAGGTATCGTTCTAGTGATCGACGGTCAAGAAGTTGCTGTTAAGCCACAAGACATCCAGCGTCACGCGTACAAGCCAAAAGTTGAGCACATGGACTTCAAACGCGCTTAATAGCCGTTGATTCATACTCAATAATAAAAAGCGCCTATATGGCGCTTTTTTTATGTCTGCTGAACCCGTTTATTCATGCCTCAAAGCTTCAATCGGATCAAGCTGTGATGCTTTGTAAGCAGGATAAAACCCAAACCCTACCCCAATCATGGCGGTTGCCGTAATGCTCACCACAATAATCAAGGGCGAAACCACCATCTGCCAGCCTAAGCCATGCTGAAGTACAACAACAGCCAATAAAGACAAAGCGATACCGATAAAAGCCCCCAGCAAACACAGCACCACACTCTCTATCAAAAACTGGGTCAGAATATGCTTAGGCTTTGCCCCTACCGCCATACGCAACCCAATCTCTCGAGTTCGCTCAGTAACACTTACCAGCATGATGTTCATCACCCCTATGCCACCGACCAGCAAGGAAACAGCAGCAACACCAGAAAGCAGTAACGAAAACACCTTGTTAGCTTCCGCGCGGGTTTGCAGCATCGCGGTCAGATTCATAATGGTAAACGGGCTTGGTAGGTGCGAGGCAACACGGTGTTTTTGCAATAGCAGGCGCTCGACCTCTTCCGCCACCATATCCATGTCTTTTTCGTCCTCGACCGACAATGTGATTCGGCTAACCCGGTTGGCATTATTATCATTTCGGCCAATTACCCGGCGGTTGGCCGTCGTCAGCGGCAAGATAATCAAATCATCTTGGTCCTGACCCCGAATGTCCTGCCCTTTTTCATCTAAAAGGCCTATGATCCTCAAAGGCACCTTGTTGATACGTATCACTTCATCCATTGCGTAATCGGGATGGTCGAACAACTCTTTGGCAACCGTCTGGCCAATTAGAGCAACTTTGGCGTTGCGACGAAGATCCTCATCGGTAAAGGCTCGCCCCTGCGACACTTCCCAGTTACTGGCCGTCAAGTAATCAGCATTGGTACCTTGAATGGAGGTATTCCAGTTTTGGTTACCAAACACCACCTGTGCCTGGCCATGAACGTTAGCGCCTGCAGCAATAATTTCAGGTATTTCTGCCTTGATTTGCGTAACATCAGACATCGATAGCCTGTTAGTTGCACCAGCGGCAGACGACGCGCCACCGCTGCGGATAGCACCGGCTCGAACCATCAACAAGTTGGTACCATGACTTTCAATCTGCTTTTCAACCTCTCGCTGGGCACCCTCGCCGAGAGCAAACATAATCACAACGGCACTGATACCGATGATGATACCCAGCGTGGTTAAAATAGAGCGCAGCAAATGTGTTCTCAGCGACGTAAGCGCAGTGATCAAAGTCGTCATGCTATCGCCTCCAAGTGGTTCTGCTGATCCAAAACCAGCTTGCCGTCCTTGATATGCAATATGCGATTGGCTTGGGCTGCGACCTCATTATCGTGGGTGATAATCACAATCGTCTGTCCCTGGCTGTTAAGCTCCTTGAATAACCCGACAATATCTTCACTGGTTTTACTGTCCAGTGCCCCTGTCGGCTCATCGGCAAGCAAGATATCCGGCTGGTTGATCATCGCCCTAGCTATCGCAACCCGCTGCTGCTGACCGCCTGAAAGCTGGTTTGGGTGTGAATCCAGCTTATCCCCCAGCCCAACGAGCTCAAGGCAGTGTTTTGCCCTCTCATTAGCATCAACTACCTTTTGCTCCCGATACATCAGTGGCATTTTGACATTGTCCAACGCACTGGTCCGAGACAACAAGTTAAACTGCTGGAACACAAATCCGATATGACTTTGCCTGATTTCTGCCAACTGATCTTTGGACATTGAAGGCGTCGGCTTGCCGAGAATTTCAATATCACCCTGCTCAGGGGTCATCAAGCAGCCAATCACGTTCATCAAGGTAGATTTACCAGACCCTGATGGCCCGATAATCGCAACCATCTCGCCTTTATTGATCTGAAACGTAATGTCATCCAGCACCTGAAAGCGCTCTTCCCCAACAGGAAAACTGTGGCTCAGTGCCCGACATGCAATAGCGGCATCCATTAGCGGTTATCCCTCACCTGAGTGATGATCTGCATTCCAGAAATATCCGGACTCAACACCGATGAATAGCTATCGTCACTGACACCGAATTCGGCGTGAATAACTTCCAGATCACCGTTATTGAGTACTAGTAGCGGACCAACCTTAACTTCGCCATTGCGGATCCTTCGTTGCAATTCACGTTGCTCTTTGGTCAGTATTGAAGACAAGACTTTTTGCATCTGCTGACGCTGCTGCCTCATCGCAGTATTTGACTGCCCGCCTTGTGCAGCAGGCGAAGATGGCAACGCCTGTTTCAAGGCCAGCTTCTGATCATCAGTCAAGTTGAGGTGCGCAAAGCGAGAAATAATATCGCCTCGGCCGCCTTGTTGCTGACTGCTCGGTGCATATCGGCTTGCCGCACGAACAGCCGCATTACTGACCCTTTGAGCATCACGAATACTGTCGATGGAAATATCCAGGTTGGCGGTCATCCCCGGCAACAAGCTATTGTTCGGGTTACGGGCTGAGACAATGACGATATAGCTGATCACACCGCTATTATCTTGTGGCGCTTTGCGGATTTGGCTCACTTTGCCATTGAACTGGCGCTCCGGATAGGCATCGACAGAAAACTGAACGCTTTGATCCAGCTTCACTAAGCCAATGTCGGATTCATCAATAAAGGCTTCGATCTCCATTTCCGACAGATCTTTTGCCAAGGTAAAAAGTTCCGGCGTGTTGTAACTTGAAGCGACGGTCTGTCCGGCCTCAACCGTTCTATTAATCACAAAGCCAGAGATTGGGGCAACAATTCTAGTCCGGTCCAAATCTATCTGAGCCTGCTTTAGGCTTGCTTCATTGGCTGCATGGGTTGCCCGCAGAATAGATAGCTGAGAAATACTTTGTTCCCAGTCCAGTTTGCTCATTTGGGAGTTGGTTTCAATCACATCAAGCGCATCTTCAGAGATACTCTTGTTCTTATACAGAGTGCGAGACCGAGCCAGCTCTCTCACCGAACGCTGATAATTCAACTTGGCGCGCTCAATCATCAGCTTCTGCGCCTCAATATCAGCCGCGCTTTTATCCCTGAGCGCCTGTGTCTGAGCAACCTTCGCGGCAAAATATTCTGGATCAATTTCAGCCAGTAACTGGCCTTCTTCAACCGGATCGTTGAAATCTGCGTGGATCTTTATGATCTGGCCGGAAAGCTGTGCACCGACCACAACATCATTAACCGCCGTTAACGAACCCGTGGCACTGACGCGGTTGCTCACATTGCCGATAGTCACTTGTTCGGTGCGAAAAGTTTGGGCAGAAGTCTTATTCGAACTGAAACTATCTGGTGTGAGTGTATAGAAAGAGATCGCACCAACAGTGGCCAATGCGACAATAGATAAGGCAATTTTGGATCGCTTGGTTTTCATCAAGAAAGGTCCCAATATTTATTATTCTATTGAAAACCTTAACAACTGTAAGTGCATAGGAGAACGGGATTTACAGTGTTTTACTCACCAATCAAAAACAGAAACATTTTTCAGGAATAAATAAACTGCAAGGAATAAACAGTAGGAATAATAAAACAATAAATATCAGAACAGTTCCTGTTGCGGAGAGGCATCATTTCCTGAGTCATCTTGCCGATTTTGCTGCGCTTTGGCTCGCATCACTCTTTGGTATCGCTGTTTACAAAGCCTGATAACATTGCGCTTCTGCTCATTAGTGAGTTGCTGCCAATAAAAACGCTCGTCACGACTACGAAAACAACCTTTGCAATAACCACGGTTATTTGCTTGGCAAACCCCAACACAAGGGCTAGGAATCGTAAAAAAATCGAGTTGTTCCATTCCCCTTCCCACTGCGTGTAAATGATTATCTATTAATGATAATAACCCCTAATATCCAAATGCCCTACCCGAAATTAGAAAAGAAGAATTTTCTCACTCAGAATGAATGCCCATTCACAGCCTTGTACTTTTGCTGATAATTTTGCTAGTCTTTTGTGGTTATCAGGATAGATAGCGTTATCTACTATGCAGTCAAATCGTCTTTCCAGCGACTGCTGTTCAACCAGGAGGGAACCATGGATTTCTTTGTACCATCGGCAACTAGCCCGCAACAAGCAGAAGCGGTATTTAACTCAATTGCCAACCACGTTTCTGCACCAGAGCAAAACCAACGCATTTACAAACTTGTTTGGCAACATGAAGGTGCCGAGTGTTCTTGTGAGATTGGCAAGCCGCTTCCTGAGATTTTCAGAACCGACGAAACAGTGTTAGCAATTTTCGAGTGTGATGAAGTTTACAAAATCTGTACACCTAATCGTGGCGCGATCAAGTTTGATCCTATACACGCGATGAAGAATTCCGTATCAAGCGTTGAATACTTCGGCTAATCCTGCCAAACATCCGATACAAAAAAACCGCATTCACATGCGGTTTTTTTAAAACAATCCTAACTGCGGCGCAGTAATATCATCAAAGTGCTTTCCGATGAAAGGCAATATCCCATCGGCGACCGGCCTCAGTTGCTTGTCGATATAGTGCTCGTAATCTATTGGACTTTGTTGCGCTTCAACAGGTTCAGGGCCATTGATGGTAATCACATACTCAATCCAGCCACCATTCTGATATTGCAGTGGACGCCCCTTACGCTGATTCATCTCATCAGCCATTCGCGCCGCTCTGACATGAGGAGGCACATTTTTCTGATATTCCGATAGGTTACGGCGTAACCGCTTGCGATACACCAGCACATCATCGAATTTACCGGCTCGTGTCTCTTCTACATACAGCCTGACGTATTCTTCGACTTCCTGATCATGAAAGACGCGATAATAGAGCGTCTGCTGGAAGGTCTGCGCCAACCGGGTCCAGTCAGTCCTTACCGTTTCCAGCCCCTTGTAGACCATTTCCTCTTCGCCATTATTAATCACCAAACCGGCATAGCGTTTTTTACTGCCCGTCTCCTGACCACGGATCGTCGGCATCAGGAACTTGTGATAATGGGTTTCGTACTCCAGTTCCAGCGCCGAGGATACGCTGTACTCATCACGCAAATGCTCGGTCCACCACTGGTTGATATAAGCCACTAGCTCATTGCCAATCTCATCGGCTTTTTCTGCTGTGTGTGCATGCTTCAGGGAAACAAAGGTCGAGTCGGTATCACCGTAAATCACCTCGTAGCCTTGTGCTTCAATCAATTCACGGGTGGTTTTCATGATCTCGTGACCACGCATAGTGATCGACGAGGCCAAGCGATGATCAAAGAACCGGCAGCCAGATGATCCCAACACACCGTAAAACGAGTTCATGATAATTTTGATCGCCTGTGAAAACGCTTTTTCACCGTCTCGCTTGGCTTGATCCCTCGCCGCCCATAAAGACTCGATCATTTTCGGGAGGAAGTGTTTTGACCTGTGGAAACGCCCGCCCCTGAACCCGGCAATAGCTTGATCATCGTCTTTACCTTCTTCAAGCAATAAGCCTTCGACTAAACCGAGTGGGTCTATACGAAAGGTGCGAATAATTGAAGGGTAAAGTGACTTGAAATCCAGTACCAATACCGATTCGTATAAACCAGGCTTGGAGTCCATCACATAGCCACCGGGGCTGGCAATCCAACTTTCACTATCCAGGCTTGGTGCTACATAACCAGCCCGATGAAGTTGTGGGAGGTACAGGTTAGTAAAAGCGGCTACCGAGCCGCCTACCCTATCAAGCTCTACACCTGTCAGGCAGCTTCTCTCGATAGCAAAATCGAGCAGATGGGTATGGTCAAATATCCGCGACACCAATTTGCAGTCTTGTAGGTTGTACTTGGCGAGTGAAACTTTGTCTTCACGGAACATCTGGTTGATTTCAGCCATTCGGTCGTGAACATTGTTGATTTCTTTCCCTTCACCGAGTAATTCGCGTGAAACTGACTCTAATGACCAGGAGCGGAAATTGTAAGTGGCGGTTTTCAGGGTATCAATACCATCCAGCACTACCCGGCCAGGAATAGAGATAAACCCTTGGTTCGGGTTCTGGCTAGACTGGCGCCAATGTGGCGGCTGTTTGCCTCTTCCGATCCGCAGTGTGATCGCATTCCATTCCGCACGCTTGAGCAGCAGGCGGAAGTCGAAATCTATGACATTCCAACCAATAACAATATCGGGATCGAACTGGAGGAACCAGGCTTCAAGGGCGAGCAATAAGTCCTTCTCGGAGTCCACCCATTGGATCCAGTCATGCTGCACTTCATCGCAGGACTTGTCACCGACCATAATCACCCGGCTATCTTTGTCGCTATGCAGCCCAACCGAATAGAGCACTCCTTTCTCGGAACACTCTATGTCCAGTGAAACAACAGACAGATCAGGTTTATATTCCGCCGCTTTGGCTTTGACCTGATGATACTCATCAAACCCCATCTTAGTGTTTCGCTCTCCAGCAAAAGCGATACCACCACATATAAAGCGTTCCATCAGAAATCGATCGGCTAAGCGGATATCAGATTCAAACGCTTCAACACCAACAGCAGCCAGAACCTTCGGAAGCTGAAGACTGTCTTTTATCGAATGGCAATAACAAGCGGTCATCTCGTCATGCTGGAAATTCTTCAGTGCAAGTGGCTTCCAATCAGCACGAATACCCGCTTTGTGGAGTTCTTCTTGAGCTATTGCCTGATCCTGTTTGCGAATAAAGCATACCGGCTTATCGTTACTCACCACCAGCCTTGCCGGACCATTCTCGGTGCTCACCCAAAGCACAATCTCTGTTTGGCCGCGAACATCACGGCTTTGCCTTGTTAATACAAAGCCTTTTGACTGAGTTTGCAAAAACACCTCATTTACTTGTTGGTAAGCACTTAACCAATTTTACGGTCTATCTTATCAAATTCAGACACAATCCACTGGCCAAAGTCGTTGATCATAAACAGCACGGCCTTTTTAGGAACTTGCTGCCCTGAAGCAAGGATAAACAAACGCTCAATCGCCACTTCATGCTGCGGGTAATACTTGAGAAACTGCTGAGCGGCTTGCTCAATAGACAATACAAGCCGACCTGAGCGGTGAAAGACTAAAGAATAACAAGACCAAATCATTTTATTAGCGACCTCCCGGCAAAAGCCCAAGTAACGGGAGACATTTCGGGTGGCCATAATTTTCTGGCGAGAATCCTTGAGCTTCTCAACCAAGTCTTCATTCATCGCCTTGCCAATATCCCAACAAGGTTCGAAGCAACCGAAACGGCTGGAAAGATCGTCACCATAAACACACATGCAGCAATGCTTTAGCCAGAATCCCCACTTGAATATCGTTGCGATATCAAGCGCCTCACTTTTTTCCAATGTAGTCACTTTTACTGCCGTTACTTGGGGACTTTGTTGTTCTATTCGGCCAATGATGCTATTCAGTACGGCTTGCTCTGATACAGTTAGCGGTTGTGATACCACCATGGTGACATTCAGATCCGACTTTCCCGGCACAGCCTGAAGCCTTGCAACGCTCCCGGCAATATACAGACTGTGTAGTCCTGAAAAGCAATGCTTGAGCTGATGAACGACATCATCTACCACAGCACCAAATACTGGTTGAAACGATGATGGACAAGCAAATGCAGGTAAAGCACGTGTCACTGATTTTCCTCTTAATGTACTGATGCAGTAGCCTCAAATAAACTGCAAATCACTTGTTGTAAGTGTATCAAATCATGCCTTCCTAATACCTATTCCCCACGTTTAAACGAACAATAATCATACAAGCCGTGACATATAATTGTCAGTCATATAAATAAAACCGACAATATAATGACCAGACTACAAAATATTCATAAATCTACACATTTCCATGTAATTACACATGAAACTATTATAGTATTCGCGTACTTTTTCGCTTCCACTCAATATAATGAATATAAAGAATCAGTTTTTTATTTTTATTTGTATGTTATTCATAGGCTTAGTGACATTCTTTGCCTACATTAATGCCTACGCGACAGAAAAGTCACAAGATACTGCAAAAGTGTTAATGTCATCAATAGATACTGAAATCACTACAATCGAAAAACAATTAACAACGATAACCCACTTATATCCAGACTGCAGTGAACAAAGCCGTCAAGCTCTTGAAAATATTACACTAAACAATAGTGTGCTTAATGAAGTTATCTTCATTCGAAGCGACTCAATGATTTGTAGCGATCGCAGCACAACGCTGACGAAGGAAGAAATTGCCGACCTGGAAATAGAAAAGCTAAAGGCCGGCGAGCATTATGCTACATATCAAATGCATGATATTAAATCTGGCAAAACTGCTATTTTCTTTATGATGTATATCGACTCTGGCTGGTATCAGATCCGATTTGAAAAAAATTATTTAGAGCTGTGGTTAAAAGAAATATCCAGTCATCATGAAGTATATTCATACATCTACGATAAGCATCGTGAATTTTTTTCAAATATTGATGACATTAATTCACGGGAATCCATATTTTATAAAACCATGATATCGTCTTCACGCTATCCGGTCGGAATTTCTGTCGGCTATACCAAAGAGCTGTTGTTAGATCTTATTTGGTCATATTTGCCTACAGGTATCCTGTTGATAGTGGCTAATGCGTTCGGTATTTCCCTACTCGTCCATTGCTTCTTTTTCAAACGTGTCCCTTTGTACACGGAAATCCAAAAAGGTATCTATAACAGAGAGTTCTATGCAGAATATCAACCGATAGTCTCGGCTCAGACAGGTCAGTGGATCGGCGCAGAGCTACTTGTGAGATGGCTTCACCCGAAGAAAAAGAGAGTCATGCCTGATGAATTTATTCCGGCGGCTGAAAAGTCAGGGCAAATCAACGAAATCACCTTACAACTGATAGAGCAAGCCGCGCAGGACAAAGCCAGAGCGGTATTGATTGATAACCCCTTTTATCTATCGATCAATGTGACGGCATCTATGATTGCCTCCCCTTTATTTGTTGGCTCTGTCATTGAACTACTCAAACGCTACCCGCTTATGCAGAGCGGTGTGGTCATGGAATTCTCCGAGCGAGAGAACTTTTCGAACACTGATGTATCCTTGCTACAAAACGGTATGCAAGCATTGCGCGACCATGGGATCAAATGGGCGCTCGATGATTTTGGCACTGGCTATGCGGGGCTTTCGACCCTACAAGCACTGAGCTTTGAGATTATCAAGATTGACCGCGCATTTGTTGCCGCCTCAGTGACGGATTCAGTAACGCACTCGATTCTCGGCAATATTGCCCAAATTGGCCATACACTGAATTGTCAGCTAATTGCAGAGGGGGTCGAAACCCAAGAGCAAGCCCAGCATGTACAGTCACTGAACATTCAAAACTGCCAAGGTTTTTTCTATGCGAGGCCTATGCCATTTGAACGTTTTTTAGCTAAATTCAAAATACATTCAACACCTGCCTCAGAAGTCAGCCATTCTGTGCAGGAAATTGTTGGTGTTTAGCGATAACCGTGATAATTTTCGATTTTTACCAACAGAAAGATATAGCCCATGCCAAGAGCTAGTGAAATTAAGAAAGGTTTTGTCATTGTTACCGGCGGTAAAACGTTGTTAGTCAAAGATATTGAAGTTACAACACCTGGCGGCCGTGGTGGTACAAAAATCTACAAAATGCGTTGTACCGATCTAACAACAGGTCACCGTGTTGACGAACGTCTTAAAGCTGACGATGTGGTAGATACTGTTGAGATGACAAAGCACCCTGTTGCTTACTCATACGCTGAAGGCGAAAACATCATCTTCATGGATACAGAAAACTTCGATCAGTACACCTTCAACGCCGAAGAAATTGCTGATGAAATGCTGTTCATCACTGAAGATACACAAGGCCTACATGTCATTCTTGTTAATGACAAAGCTGCTGGCCTAGAGCTACCTTCTGCGGTTGAGCTTGTGATTGAAGAAACTGACCCTTCTATCAAAGGTGCTTCAGCGTCCGCTCGTACCAAGCCTGCACGTTTCGCAACGGGTCTAACAGTACAAGTACCTGAATACATCTCTACCGGAGAGAAAGTAAAGGTCAACGTTCAGGAACGTAAGTTCATGAGCCGTGCTGATTAATTTATCTGCATAAAACTAATTTATGAGGGAAGCTTGAGCTTCCCTTTTTTATTGTGCTTATTTCTCAAAATAGCTGAAACTTGCACCTTCATATCGCTTGGGTATACTTCAGTTTCAATTTACAAATGACAGATAAAGTTCATGGACACACCAAACCTAATTTCTTATGACGATGTTATCGATGCCGCCTACGATATCTTCCTAGAGATGGCAGCTGATAACCTAGAGCCTGCCGACGTATTGCTTTTCACCATGCAATTCGACGAGCGCGGTGCTGCAGAGCTGGTCGAAACTAAAGATGACTGGGCTGAGCACGTAGGCTTTGACGTTGACAAAGAAGTGTATGCTGAAGTGCGTGTTGGTCTGGTCAATGAAGAAAATGACGAGCTGGACGATGTCTTTGCCCGTCTTCTTGTGAGCCGTGATCCTGACAACAAGTTCTGCCACATCTTGTGGAAGCGTGACTAAGTCAGAAGCAAATTTGCAGTACAAAAAAGGCGGAACCCACTAATGGGCTCCGCCTTTTTCTATAATGTCAGCTTACACCAGAACCGGAGTATCATGACGGTTACTGTGGCGAACCCACAGTAGGCTAAGAACAACCAAAATTGCCATCACGGTCATTACCGCACCGAGACTGTACTGATCTTCTGATCGCATCATCGATGCAGCCAATGTCGCCAATCCTGCGCCAAGGTTCTGTAGCCCCCCCAAGACGGCTCCGGCAGTTCCTGCATGATGTGGAAATGGCTGGATAGCTGCCGTTGTTGCGGCAGGAAACAGTACACCGGCACCAATGAAATAGACAAACGCCCCACCAATCAGAGAGCTAACTGTTACCAAACCTGCCATGCCCGGAATAAAGATAGCCAGAGCACCTGCAATGATTGCCAGCATACCCAAATACATTACACGGGTGTTGCCAATCTGTTTGGCCAGTACCGAAGACAACCAAGAACCTGCCAGATAACCAGGTAAAGGCAGGATAAACAATAAGCTTACCGTCTTCGGATCGAGCTTAAGCACACTGCCCAGCAATACGCCTGCCGCGGCTTCAAATACCGCAATACCTGCGAACGTTGCAATCAGACATAGCACGTAACCCTGAAAGCGACGGTTGCCAAGTACATAACGGTAGCTCACCCAGACGCGCTCGTGACGGCGGTTTTCTTTCGGTAGTGTCTCGGTGAACTTAAGCATCATTGCAATCGTTACTAGCGTACCGAAAATCAATAAGAACCAGTAACTTGCCTGCCATTCGAATGCTGACGATAGGTAGCCACCCAGTACCGGAGCGATCAATGGTGAAAAAATCACGCCCATACTTACCAAACTGTTTGCGCGGTGAAGCTGGTCACCATCAAAACAGTCTCGGGTGACAGTACGGCACATAGCACCGCTACAGCCAGTTCCCATCCCCTGCACGAAGGTTGCCACAAGGAACCACTCAAAGCTTGGTGAGAACAATGCTGCAATCGAACCTACAAGGAAAATCACCATCCCCGCAATAATCACTGGTCGACGGCCAACTCTGTCGGACAAAGGACCATAAATAAACTGCGACAAACCATAAGGGATCAGATACGCCGCCATCACTGCTTGTAAATATGCCGACTTAACTGAGAAAAAATCCGCCATCGCTGGAATAGAAGGCACATACATTGTTTGGGTCATTTGACCCACAGCCGCAAGAATGATTATTAGAAATAACAACCTTGTCATGCTTGAAGAAGTTGATTGCTGTTCCACAGCCAATATCCTCATTACAGAATAATATTTTAGGAAACTGCGCCATCTTTGATGAATTTTATTAACAAATAAAATTTAATGCTATTTTTTTGAGATAGCGCGGGATATACACTCGAGGAGTTAAGGATGATTAGATTCAACCCCTGGTTTGATGAGCGGAATATTATAGCTGAACACTAATCATGGCAAGCAGTTAGCACTAGGTGTAGCACGATTGTTTATTATCAATTGCATTAGAAAATATAATGCGAAATTGAGCAGTTACGCTAACCTAAATCCTCTCAAATTTTCTATGCCAGAGAACCGCCAATGTCATGCGTGCATAATTTGTCAAATTTCAAGCAAAAAAAACCCTGCAAAAGCAGGGTTTAGAAGTCGTTGATTCTATGATTAATCAAAGTGGAAACGGTGCTTACCGTGGGCCGCTTTGGTTTTTAGATAATTTTCATTACCGTCTTTAAGGTGTGCTTTGGTACCCACCACCTCAGAGATCACAATACCCAGTGCTTCAAGCTCACGAATCTTTTTCGGATTATTGGTGATCAAGCGAATTTCTTTCAAGCCTAACGCCGCTAGCATGTGAGCCGCTTCAGAGAAATCACGAAGATCATCACCAAAACCTAGGTGGTTATTCGCTTCATAGGTATTCATGCCTTGGCTTTGCAGCTCATAAGCATCAATCTTGTTATAAAGGCCAATTCCACGGCCTTCTTGACGCAGATACAGTAGTACACCGCCCTGTTCGCCCATCTTTTCGATGGTTTCATCCAGCTGTTCGCCACAATCGCAACGTGAAGAATGGAAAACATCACCCGTTAGGCATTCGGAATGCATACGCACGAGTGGCGGCACAGAGCGCTGATCGGCATTTTGGAAAATCACAGCGACATGTTCTTTGCCTGACTCTAACCCGTTAAATGAAAGCAGTTCAGCAGGAATATCACTTCTTTGACCGACTTTAAAAGGCACACGGGCCCTTACTTTAACCATGTTGTTCCTAAGTACTTCTACAGTCAAACCAGTAGCAGCAATCAACTCGACACAAGCCTAACGGTTAAGGCTACAGGCTTACTGTTTGACTGACTATTCTTTACACAACACCCAGCGGTGGAATACTCGATAGTAAAGCTATCGCTAAGGCATTACTCTTTGACTCGGGTTGATAGCCTACAATGATATCTAAAATTATCGCACTAAAACAGCGTAAAGGCACAGGTTGCTGGTTATCAGAGCAATATAGCTCTTACCCGACAAGCTATGTTATAACATAACAATATCAAGGGTAAAACCATAAAATGATTAAGGATTAGATAAAGAAAGGCCGTAGAATGCTTTTAGTTTCCGGCTCTGGAAAAGACTAATCGACATTAAGGTAAAGCACACTACCCCAGCCATAATCATAGTCATCCGCACCCAGTCATCGCCCATCATCAGTCGCACGGTAATCATCTCGTATGTCACCATCAGCCACTTAAGCGCGACAAAGCCCAGGCTCAGCGACATAAAATAAGGAATCCAACGATGGCGAATAAGCAGCAATAAAGGATAAGCGAGTAAAATCAAACAAGGCAGCATAGCACCAAAGCGCAAGAAATGTGCTGCAAGCAACCAGAAACTCACAACAATAGGGACAAATCGAAAGAACATAATACACCCCCCCAATAAGAGGTATTATATATACACCTTAAGTTGCCATTTATAAAGTTATATCTTCTTATCAAACAGTTGACGATTGCCTGCAATACGGGTTAATACCTAAGTGCAACTTTTTTCACTAAGCCAATACATTCCCCCTGTAATATCTAATTGAGTTATGTTTCAATAGCGGCCTTTTTGACCAACTCATTACTGATTAGATGGACACGACTCTTTGGCTGCGCTGGCGATCCCCTATCCTAGTTTTCGTACTGGGAGCATTAGCTATTATGAGTTCATCACAAGCGATTAGCCATTTCTTGTTCAAGAATGAAGTCGAGAAGCGACTTGAAAACATCCATACCTTCTACCAAGAAAGATATCTCAATCTTGGTCTCGAGTTAAATGAGTTGATTCAAGGACTACAATTCACCTGTTCGCAGCAAGATATTGCCTTGCTACGCGATACTATCGAGCAATCAACCGGTATCCAGCTACTTGAGCTGCAAACATCAAAAACAGACTGCTCAGTTTACGGTAAGAATGTTCCGTTAATTAAAGACTTCGATAAAGTTGATACCACCATCGATCACGATACTGATGACTTTAGCTATAACGTCACTCCTTACCACAACCATCGACTAAAGGTTCATTATCGCCTGCACGATGCGAGTTTAATTCTGATCACCGAGCCTGTTCAGAATGTCTTTACCCAAAGTGAGGTTTGCTTACATTGTACTGCTATGACCTTGAGCCGTGGTGGAAAAGAAATCCAAGTCTACCCTAAGCACCAGGGCAAGCAGTACATTCATATTGCGACCAAAGGGTTTGGCCCTAACTATGCCTTCAATGTCTATGCCACTGAAAAGGGTATAGCCTATGTGACTGAAAATGATCTTTTCATCACCCAGCTTTTACTTTTCTTTATGCTGCTCTCGGTATGCTTAGCGATCGGCCTGTATCGCACTCCGGAGCGTACGTTGAAAGAGATGATCACGTATGGGCTGATTAAGAAAGAGTTTATCCCCTACTACCAGCCTATTATCAATAGTCAAACAGGTACCATAACCTGTTGTGAAGTGCTGATCCGCTGGCAACGTTCTGATGGTGAGCTAATTTCACCGAATCAGTTTATCCCGATTGCTGAGCACAACGGTCAAATAATACTACTTACCAACTATTTGATTGAGCAGGTCATCGACCAGTTCAAGGACGAACTGATTGCGGACAGTGATTTCTATGTCAGCATTAATGTCACACCTCAACAATTGGAAGACGATGAGTTTCTCAGCACAACCATCAATTTGCTCAAACAAAGGAATGTTCCCGCTCACAGGCTAGCGTTCGAAGTAACAGAGCGGATCCCATTTAGTGATCTCACCAAAGCCAGACGCATTATCCAGCACCTGACAGACTTCGGTATCTCGATAAAGCTAGATGATGCCGGTACGGGCTACGGTGGCTTTAGTTACCTGCAGAACCTGCCGATTGATACGCTAAAGATCGATAAAATGTTTGTCGATACAATCGGCACCAATGACCTGAAATCCAATATTCTTGATTCCATTATCCTGTTTGCCAAGCACGCAGGCTTAAAGGTGATTGCAGAGGGAGTGGAAACTCAAGCGCAGGTGGACTACTTGCATCAAAGAGAGATCTACTTAATGCAAGGTTATCATTTTGCCAAACCGATGCCATTCGATGAATTTCGCCGGTATTTACAACAAGATATGGCGATATCGGACGGTTAATATAGCTGCGATATTAATCAACCAAATATTTTTTGCGCAACTTCAATTGTTATTTTTGACAGAAACTCTAAAATTGCGCGGTTACATTCCTAAAACACCTGTCACATAACAGGCTCAGGATACATTAATTAGTCTTGCTGCTTAGAAGCAGTGATTGACGTAGTAAAGGAAATGACATGATTCAAGTAGTTGGTCACAAAAACCCTGATAGCGATAGCATCTGTTCAGCACTTGTTGGTGCGGCTCTTCTGAAAGCTCGTGGCGTTGAAGCTAAGGCTGTTCGTCAAGGTGAAATTAACCGCGAAACTCAGCACATCCTAGAAACAGCAGGCGTAGATCAACCTGAAATGTGCACTGGCGTTGCTGGTGAGAAAGTTTGGTTGGTTGACTACACTGACTTGGCACAAGCACCAGACGACATAGCAGAAGCTGAAATCGTAGGTATTGTTGACCACCACCGCCTAGGTGATGTGATGACAGTTAACCCACTTGAAGCATGGATCTGGCCTGTTGGTTGTACTTGTACCATCATGTTCAACCTATTCAAGATGGAAAACACTGAGATCACTCGTGAGCTAGCGACGCTTATGATGTCTGCAATCCTGAGCGACACCGTTGGCTTTGCTTCTCCAACTTGTACTCAAAAAGACAAAGATGCAGTTGCTGAGCTAGCACCGCTTGCTGGCGTTGAAGATCTAGACCAATTCATTAAAGATCTACTGATCGCTAAAACTGACATCAAAGGCCTATCTGCAGCTGAGCTAGTAGAGAAAGACCTAAAAGCTTACCCGTTCAAAGAGCGCAACGTTGTTGTTGGCCAGATCGAACTTGCTACGCTTGAGCAAGTTGAAGACATGATTGCTGATCTTGAAGCTGACCTTCAGCGTCGTTGTGACGAAGAAGGCCTAGCAATGGCTGCACTAATGCTGACAGACATCACTACCAGCACAACTCGCCTACTTTACAAAGGTGAGTGGAACAAAGTGCTAGATGCCCACGCTAAAGATGGCATGCTAATGATGGAAAACACGCTGAGCCGTAAGAAACAAGGCTGGCCGTGGCTTCAGACTGTACTGGCTTAATTGCCCGTTTGTCATAAAAAAAGGAACGCAACCGCGTTCCTTTTTTATTACCTGCAACCAGCAGGGATACCCCAACTATCGATGCTTCACCGTTGAAGTCTCATTGAGTATTTCAGCAAAATGAGAAACAAACTCCCGCCCTATCAACTTACCTTCACGGTAGTCTATTTCCAAATCATCCTTACTGCTCAGTAATGCACGGCTCCTCAAGCTTTTCTCCGGTGCTATCTGAATGATTTTCAGCCCCTCTGGGGGAGAGAGCATAAACTCATGTGCATCCTGGTAGGTGGTGTAATAACGATTAAGCATATCAATCACTTCTAAACGCTTGTTCGAACCAGTCAGTGACAAAAAGCGCTCTATATTGTCTGCAGAGAGCAAGCTCCAACCTTTGCTCTTAGTACTAGAATCGGTGCCTGAGATGGCCTCACCTTCCCCGCTGTTCAATGTTTCCTCTTTATCACGCCAGTTCAACTTCCAGCTTTCTAACTTGGTGGTGAGTTCACCATGCAGCGCCTTCACTCTATCCAAAGACTGGTTGAGGCTGAGCCTTTCGATATACTCAGGTAACGCTGTCTCTACCTTGCCCCGCCAATCATCAAAACGGCTGGTTCCATCTTGCGGCAAAACAACAGGCTCGGTTCTAACCACAATAACCAAGTCAGCACCACGCAACTGTGCCTGCCGAACGGGGACTGCAGCACTTACCCCGCCATCAACCCATTCTAAATCATTAATATTAACTGGTTGATTGTAGATAACAGGAATGGCACAGGATGCCCTCAATACCTCGCACCAGTTTTCCTCGTACATCGGCATGTAGATATCTTGCAAGGTATCTTTACGGGTTGCGCAAGCTAATGCTGTTCTACGCCGCAGTACTTCACGGGCGGTGACAATATCCAACGGGGTAGAACCACGCGGACAAACTTCTTCCAGCGCCCAGTCGAGGTTCATTGATTTCTGCTGGCTCAAATATTTATACAGATTGAAAAATTCATTGTCAGTGGTGTAGTTAACAATAAAGTTATAGCCGAACCGGGGTTGACGGCTGATAAAGGAAGAAAGGTTTAAGGCGCCGGCTGAAGTGCCGATGTAGAGCTCGAAGGGATCAAATCCGCTTTCCAAAAAAGCATCAAATACGCCAGCTGTAAAAATACCGCGCTGACCGCCTCCCTGTACCACAAGCGCAATTTTTTTCTTTTTCGCACTCAGCAGCTGGCGCGAGAAATTGTTAATTAAAGGTAAATCGAAAGCTTTTAAGCTAAACGGTAAATGATTTGTCATACCCCTGACTCTCAGACTACAGAATCCATTTCAGGCAGTATACCGTCCTTAGTTTGATAATACTTTAATCTTGACTACAGTTTTATTGCTGTATTAATAACTTACGCAGTCACTGAGACAAGGCCAAAACCCAAAATGACAGTCATGGTGATGATTGCAGTTAAGACAGCGAACTTCAAATCAGAATCCATAATAATATCCTTATCCCATCAAGGCACTTAACAAATTATTAACCCCATTTTAGGGAGAGTTCAAGATTCTGGCTAATAAAAAAGCAATAATATAAGAAAGCTGTCACACTAAATATTATGTTTGCGCTATTGGATAATGGTATGAAAACTGGACATTTGTTCATCATTGCCGCAGGACTAATAACGGCATCTCACTCAGCTATGGCGAATACCGTCTATGTCACCCCGTATGTTGGGTATACTTTTTCAAATTCAATCAAAGATGATAATGGGACCAAAATAGAGCCTGAAAACGATCCCCATTACGCAATCAGTATTGAAACAGACTTGGACAAAGGCCGTGTCGGCCTGTTCGTTAGCCACCAACCCACCGACTATGATACGTTCTCTGGTTCAGGCTCATTCACTTATGTCCATTTTCAGAGTTCACTACGCTTCGATACATTCGATCACTTTGATACCTATCTGGGCGCCAGTATAGGTACCACCATTATTGATGAAGACTGGACCGACAAAGACATGGTGTTCTCTGGTGGTTTCTTGGGTGGTGTTGAGTACAAGTTCACCCCTAACTTTTCAGTTCTGCTGGAAGGACGTTGGCTGGCCAATCTGATGGAAAGTGATACCACAACTATCTGTAACCTTCCTGAAGGAAACCAAACCTGTAACATCAGAGTCAATTCTGAGTGGCTAACCCAATTCCAGACCAACCTTGGCTTTACCTTCTCATTCTAAACATCAAGACGGCGGTTTCGACTGCTTATCAAGCCAACTTCCACACACCAGGATAGTGCTGCTGATGTGTGGAAAAGCTGAATTTGGGCCATTCCTCAGTCATTATCGTTAAGTTTGTAAAATAATATTTCCAACCAAACATTTTCCCTCCTGATAGTTTTTTCCACCAGCACGAAGGCGATCACGGTTTTTCTCATCTGGAAACTAATAAAAACCCAAAAATTAACAACTAGCTAATTTAGGATTTACAACCCTACGCTCTATTGCTTTACATATTCACTCTAGTTAATCTCGTCCCATCAGCGTGGTCTTACCTTTCAATTCTCACGCTAAGTATCGATATTAATTGGAATAATTCTCTGACTAATCCTATTTATATAGCGATTTGCAGTACATAAGGAGATGTATATGAAACGTGAACAATGGGGCTCGCGAGCAGGATTTATTCTTGCTGCAGTAGGCTCTGCAATCGGCCTTGGGAACATCTGGCGCTTCCCATATATGGCTTACGAAAATGGTGGTGGCGCCTTTTTTATCCCCTACCTTTTTGCCATGCTCACCGCCGGTATCCCATTTATGATCATGGAGTTCAGCCTTGGTCATAAACTTCGTGGTGCCGCACCCAGAGCCTTTTCAAAACTAGGTACAAAATTTGAGTGGCTTGGTTGGTTTCAAGTATTTATTGCTGCCATCATCGCTGTTTACTACGTCGCAATTATCGGCTGGGCAATTTCGTACTTGAGTTATTCATTCACCCAAAGCTGGGGCACAGACACTAACGGCTTCTTCTTCGGTGAATACCTGAAGCTCGGTGACAACACGCCTAGTCAACTAGGTAGCCTACAGAGCCATATTGCCATTCCAATGGCTATTGCATGGGCTATCACATTTGCTGCCGTATTTACCGGTGTTAAAGGCGGTATTGAACGCGCCAGCAAAATCATGATGCCGCTTCTATTTATCATGGTGCTTGCACTGATTGCCCGCGTGGTCTTCCTGCCTGGGGCTCTGGATGGTCTGAACTACCTATTCCAGCCAGATTTCAGCAAGATCATGGATGCCAAAGTATGGTCAGCAGCATACGGTCAGATTTTCTTCACCCTGAGTGTCGGCTTCGCCATTATGATTGCCTATTCTAGCTACCTGCCTGAGAAGTCTGATATCAACAACAACGCCTTCATGACGGTACTGATCAACTGTGGCTTCTCTATCACCGCAGGTGTATTGATCTTCGGTGTATTGGGTTACATGGCGCAAGAGCAAGCCAAACCGATCACTGAAGTCGTTTCAGCCGGTGTCGGTTTGGCGTTCGTGACTATTCCAGCAGCAATCAACCTGCTACCAGCTCCGTTTATCCTTGGTCCACTATTCTTCTTAGCTCTGGTCGTTGCAGGTCTCAGCTCGCACATTTCAATCATTGAAGCGGTTACTTCGGCCATCATCGATAAGCTGAAGATCTCGCGTAAACTTGCAGCCTCTTTGGTATGTGGCATCGGCTTTATCGTATCAATGGCATTTGCCACTAACGGCGGCTTGCTACTCCTAGATTTGGTTGACTACTTCATTAACAACGTTGCACTGCTTGCCAGTTGCTTGGTTGAGCTTGTCGTGATTGCCTGGTTGCTGAAAGTGTCTGACATCCGTAACTATGTAAACAGCATTTCGGAGTTCAGCATCGGTAAATGGTTTGAAATTTGTATCCGCTTCCTAAGCCCAGCAATGCTAGCGGTTATTCTAGGCACAAACCTTGTGAACACCTTCAATGATGGCTACGGCGGTTATGCTACCTCAGATCTACTGATACTCGGTTGGGGTTTGGTTGCAGCTATGTTTGTTGTTGCCGTCATCATCAACGTTTCGTCTAAACCACAACTTCAGCAGGAGGCCAAACTATGACCACAGGTGCGATTATCATGATGCTTTTCGGCTTGGGCATTACATGGGGCGGCGCAGCATACTGCATCTCCGTTGCGATGAAAAAGCAATAATATAAGGCTAAAAGTCAACAAGGAGGCATTTCGCCTCCTTGTTTTTTTGTCCTAAGCCAACAGTAATAATGTTAACAATGATGCATTCTCATAAAGAATTCTTTTCCTTATGGCAATCAGATAGCTACAATCGGAATTCATGAGATGGCAGCTGAAAAATAACAGCCTGTAAACAACACAAGCCATCAGACCCGATTTATCTGTTGAGCCCAATGAAAAATAAGAACCAAGGATTTGAAATGAAGTTAGCAGCATTAGTACTCTCAACGACACTCATCCCATCCATCGCTTTGGCATCTACATCCAGTTGCGAAAGTGAAAAATACCATCAATATATCGACGCTTCGCTCAACTGGTATGAAAACCTCGTCGAGCTAGCAGTAGAAAAAGAACCCAGTCTCAAAGAAGTCGGTGATTGGTTTCTGGAAGGACGTAAACACCATTTTGAGCTAAACCGTGATGCCTTCGATTGGTACCTTGCCAACGACAAAGATAAACTCGCCCTATCCCTGCCGGTTGAATCTTGGCTCAATCTGACTCAACAGGATGTCAAAGCACTATCAGAGCAAGATTCGGAGTTAGGCAAAGCGGCAAAACTGGCTTTTGATGACCGCCAAAGCAAACCCCATCCGCAAAACTACGCATTGCGCAGTGCATTTGCTGAGTTATTAACCCATCCGGGTAACATTGAAAAGCCACTCAATACCTATAACGAAAAAATAACGGCGATTTCTGAAATGGAATGTAAGTAATCACCAAGTCTATGGCTCAATATAAATTTTATATAAATTGGGCCAGTTTCTTATTCTTTTCAATTGCATACCTAAGTCGATTCATACAAGATCAACGGTTTTTTGCTACGGTCAATCTACCCTTTTTCGCCATGAATCCCTTTGATTAGGAAGGACCCAAGATGACAAAACGGTACGCTAACGCACTATGTATTCTTTTTCCTGCAGCTTGTTTATCGACTCAAGCGCTAGCCAACCAGCCACAAACCTGGTCTGCAGGCCTCAATGCTGATATTTCAATTTTGGCTGGCTACTCAGAAAGCCGCTCCCCATTCAACACTGATGACAGCACGATTAGTGATTACGGCAAAGCGGACAAAGAAAGTGACTTACTTATCGCTCCACTGGGTACTATTAGCTACACCAATGAAGCACTCGACAAGCAGGTGTACTTTGGTACCAGCCGTTCTGACTTGGCCTTCGGTCGTTTTCATGTAGAACTCGGCTATAAACACAAACTCAAAGACAACGGCACCTTGATTTTTAGCTATGTGCCAGGATTGCTGACAAGTGAAACTTGGCAAGACCCGTACTTGCTGGATCAAGATCGCTCAAAGACCGACAGTACAATCAGAGGCCTGCGTTTCCAGTATAATCAGATCCTCGGCAGTAATTTCTCGCTGGAGCTGTCTGGCGGTAACCAGGATCTTGACGAAGAAAACAGCGGTGCAAGCCAGGTTCGTCTTGATGATTCGCAGAAAGAATCACTCGACCGCCAGTCTGATATCTACTTTGCCCAGCTAAGTCATTTCTTGCCAATCAACCGCACACAAGTCATCCGCTCAGCGGTCAGCTATACCCGTAACGACGCACAGGGCTCGGCGATGGCCAGTGACAGCTTTGGTGCTGAATTAGGTGTGGTGCAGCGTGTCAACAAAGCCAGCTTCGCACTGACCTTCAGCTACAACTATGTGGACTTTGATGAGCAAAACCCTATCTTTGAGCGTACCCAACAAGATGATAAATGGGGTGTGTTCCTAGCATCGCAATACGATGCGCCTATGGGCTGGGAAAACTGGAACTTAGTCTCGCTTATAGGCTATAACCAAAGTAACTCAAACATCACTTTTTATGATGAAGAGAGCTTACTATTCACCGTGGGTATGAACTACCGTTTCTAATTTTTTTTCGACAGCGGCGGCAAATTGCATTAAATTAGCTGCAATTTGCCGAAATAGTTACAAGTTATTAATCGTTATGGCAGTAGTGGATCACAAAAAAGCCGATGCAACCCAAGAGTCGCTGCATCGCATTTTTACAGTGCCGGAAGCACCCGAATCGACGTTAGGTCGGATCGAAAAAGACATTTCAGAAAACCTCAATGTGTTTTTGCAAACGCATATTGCTGCCCGCGAAAAACCTCTGGCAGAAATCGAGAAGGACTTCTCGTCCGCCGATATTCCAGAGACGCCGAGCTTTGTTTCTGATCACACCCATTTCCTATTGGACAAGCTGGTCGCACAGTCAGTGCATACCTCTGCGCCGACGTTTATCGGTCACATGACATCGGCCCTGCCCTACTTCTTGATGCCGCTGTCCAAAATCATGATCGGTTTGAACCAGAACCTGGTAAAAATCGAAACCTCCAAGGCATTTACGCCATTGGAACGCCAAGTGCTGGGAATGCTTCACAACCTGGTTTACGGTGAGCAAGAGGTCTTCTACCAACAGTGGATGCACAGTGCCAATCACTCACTTGGAGCTTTCTGCTCTGGCGGTACCATTGCAAACATCACGGCCCTTTGGGTTGCACGTAATAATGCGCTCAAACCGGATGGTGCGTTTAGAGGTGTCGCGCAGGAAGGTCTTTTCAAGGCGATGAAACATTATGGCTACGAAGATCTGGTGGTGCTAGTTTCCGAGCGTGGCCATTACTCGCTCAAGAAAGCCGCTGACGTATTGGGCTTAGGCAGAGACTGCTTGGTCCCTATCAAGACTGACAGCCACAACCGTGTCCGTGTCGATGAAATGCGTGCCAAGCTAAAAGAGCTCAAGCAGAACAATATCAAAGCCTTTGCGATTGTCGGTGTAGCCGGCACCACGGAAACCGGCAATATTGACCCGCTTGAAGAGCTGGCTGATCTGGCTCAGGAATATGATTGCCATTTCCATGTCGATGCGGCTTGGGGTGGTGCGACTCTGATGTCCAACACCTACCGCCCGCTACTGAAGGGGATCGAGCGTGCTGACTCTGTCACCATTGATGCCCACAAACAGCTGTATGTACCGATGGGTGCCGGTATGGTTATTTTCAAGAACCCAGCCCTGATGACGGCCATCGAGCACCATGCTGAGTATATCCTGCGTAAGGGCTCCAAAGACCTAGGTAGCCATACTCTGGAAGGCTCAAGAAGCGGTATGGCGATGCTGCTGTATGCCAGCCTTAACATCATCAGCCGCCCGGGTTACGAAATGCTGATCAACACCAGTATCGAGAAGGCCAAGTACTTTGCCTCTTTGATTAATAAAGATCCGGATTTTGAGCTGATTTCAGAGCCTGAGCTTTGCTTGTTGACCTATCGCTATGCGCCTGCTCGAACGCAAGAAGCGCTGCACCTTGCCGATCCGGCTCAACGTGAAGAGTTGTTGTCTGCCCTTGATGATATGACAAAATTCATCCAGAAGCGCCAACGTGAATCAGGTAAGTCGTTTGTTTCTCGTACCCGTATAACCCCTGAGGCATGGGACCGCAGGCTAACAACCGTTTTCCGCGTCGTGCTAGCCAACCCACTCACAACGGACCAGATCCTCAAGGATGTACTGCAAGAACAGAAAGACATTGCCAAGCAGAGCTTGATCAGTTTCCCTAAAATCAACACCCTCACAGACAGCATTCTGAATCAGCAAGCTGCACTCTAAATTAGCATGCGATAAGTGGGTAAACAGTTTGAAAGCCTGGTGAAAGCCAGGCTTTTTTGCGTCTAAAGCAGCGAGAGCTGATTTCATATTTCTTCACAGCTTGCTTTAAAAACCATCAATTACCTTAAAATAATTTTCACAAAGCAATTAACTGCCTGATAAAACACCGCAAGACCGCTCAAATTACGACCGAACAGTCATTTCATCGAGAAATAACCGCCAATGCAGAGCATTGAAATAACAACACACCCAACTCATACTGGCAACCAAACATTAACTATTAGCCACTAAATGCAAAATTTAAAGTGAATGTCTTATTATTGATACTCTTCCAACCATTCATATCACGTAATAATAGTTGATCAAGATCAACATAAGCGCCGTTTTAAACAAACAAAAAAGGCCAATACCCAGTGGATATCGGCCTATTTATTACAAATTATTTCAGTGCTTCAGTACATCAATGCCGGGGAATTAGTCACCCGCAAACATGTATCCTTCACCGTGTACCGTAACAAAAATCTGCGGGTTTTTCGGGTCAACTTCCATCTTGGAGCGCATACGGCGGATCAGTACATCAATGGTACGATCGTTAGGCGCTTCGACACGATGGCTAAGCATATTCAAGATGCGCTCACGACTCAGAACCACGTTCGGATGGGAAGAAAAAGCCACCAGCAACTCGTATTCCGCCTTGGTCAGTTTAACAGGTACACCATTGTGCGTTAACGCGCGCTTGTTAATATCAAACTGCCAATCACCAAAGCGAATAATGCTATCTTCTTGCATCTCAACCATGGTTTCATCACGTGCTTTTTCGACAAGAGAGATGCGCCACAGCAGGTTTTTGACCCTAACCAAAAGTTCTCGCAATTCAAAAGGTTTGGTCACGTAGTCGTCGGCCCCCATCTCTAATCCGACAATACGATCAATGCTATCTGTACGCCCCGTCACCAGGATAATGCCGACCTCTGAACGACTTCTCAACTCGCGGGTTAGCATCAGGCCATCTTCGCCTGGTAGGTTAATATCGAGCATGACAAGATCGATCTTTTCACTGGCCATCACTTCGCGCATCTGGGCACCGCTTTCGGCCTGACTGACTTTATATCCCTCGTTCTCAAAGTACCCGACCAATTTGGTACGGGTAACAATTTCATCCTCTACTACAAGTACATGATGACTCATTTCTTTCTCTTTATGTCTTATTTACTGTTCTATAAAAACGTTAGCACAGGAGGCAGTTATTCACAATTTGTCATAATCCTGCAAATCCTGTTCACTGCCGCCATTAACCTTATTCACATCGTGGAATTAAGATTACCCCATAAAAATTTATACGTCACCGTAGTTTACGGCAGGCATTCATTCGAAATTGGAATCTTCCACTATGAAAAAACTTTGGCAAATGTTGACTAAGCCTAGCAGCAAGTATTCGATTCTTGCGCTGGTCTTGGTTGGTATTGGTATCACTTTGGCGGGCGTTGTGACCGTACACAAGAGTTTTGAATTCGCGTCTTCCACTGAATTCTGTACGTCTTGTCACACCATGCAGCAAAACTACGAAGAATACAAACAAAGCATCCACTTCAAAAATGCCTCGGGTGTTCGTGCCGAGTGTGTTGACTGTCACCAGCCAAAAGATTTGCCAGGCAAGGTTCAGCGTAAGCTGGGCGCGTGGAAAGATGTATACAACCACTTCATCACCAAGAAAATAGACACGCCAGAGAAACTGGAAGAGCACCGCTTGGAGCTTGCGACCATGGTATGGGATCGCATGAAGAGCCAGAACTCTAAAACCTGTAAGAGCTGTCACTCGTACGATGCGATGGATCATACCAAGCAGTCTGCACAAGCCGCTTTCGAAATGAACAAAGCTGCCGCTGAAGACATGAACTGTATCGAGTGTCACAAGGGTATTGCCCACGAACTGCCAAACATGGCTGGCGGCTTCCAGAAAGACTTCGAAGAGCTTCAGGCAACAGCTAACTCACAAGGTGCCGTGGCTGAGAAACTTTACTCTTTGGGCGAAAAAGACCTATTTGCGACCGATGATGCCAACGGCAAGTCTGACGGTAAGCTGCTTCCTGCATCTGAAGTCACTGTACTTGAGCGCAACGGTGACATGCTGAAGGTTAAAGTTGATGGCTGGCTAGAGAAAGAAGGCAAAGGCCGTGTGATGACCGAGTACATGGGTAAGCGTGTCTTCAAGGCTACTATCCGTGGTGAAGTTAAAGCGACTGAGCAAGTTATCGAAGAGCAAACTGACGCATCAACCAACATCGTTTGGCAGCACGTTTCTGTTGAAGCTTGGATCACTGGCGAAGACATGATCGACAATATCCAGCCAATCTGGAACTACGCCGAGAACATGTACGGTGCAACCTGTAACGCCTGTCACGCTGCTCCGGACCCAGGCCATTTTACTGCAAACGGTTGGATCTCAGGTCTGAACGGCATGAGCGCCTACTACCGTCTAAGCAAAACTGAAGAGCGTACCCTTCTGAAGTACCTTCAGAACCACGGTAAAGACACCGGCGGCGCTGGCTCTCATTAATTCCTATTCGCAGAGAGGGGACTCGCTCCCCTCTCCCATGCAAAAGAATTCAAATTAAAGGAATTGCTCAATGGCAACTCAAATTCTGAACAAAGGCGTTTCACGCCGCCGTTTCCTTTCAGGCATGGTTGCAGCAAGTGCTGCATCTGTTGTCGGTACTAGCCTGCTGGCACCTCGCAAAGCTCTGGCTGCAACTGATACCAAGGCTAACTTCTCCGGTGAAGTACTATCTGGTTCTCACTGGGGTGCATTCCGCGCCAAAGTAGAAAACGGTGTATGGGTAGATACCGTACCGTTCGAAAAAGACAAGAACCCAACCTCAATGATCAACGGTGTACGTGAAGTGGTATACAACCCTGCACGTGTTAAGTACCCGATGGTTCGTCTTGACTGGCTAAAACACGGCTACAAGTCAGATACAAGCCAGCGCGGTGACAACCGTTTCGTTCGTGTGCCTTGGTCACAGGCTTTGGACTTTTTCTACCACGAACTAGAGCGAGTTCAGAACAACTACGGTCCAAGTGCCCTATACGCGGGTCATACTGGTTGGCAGTCAGTGGGTAAACTGCACTCTGCAGGTACCATGATGATGCGTGCAATCGGTCTACACGGTACTTACCTTGGTAAAATGGGGGATTACTCTACCGGTGCTGCGCAGGTTGTGCTTCCTTACGTTGCTGGTGCAATGGAAGTTTACGAACAGCAGACTTCTTGGCCGCTTGTTCTTGAGCACTCAGATACTATCGTGATCTGGGGTTCTGATCCGGTTAAGAACCTGCAAGTTGGTTGGTTGGTGCCTGACCACAGCCCTTATGCTTACTTCGAGCAACTAGCCGATAAGGTGAAGAACAACGAAATCAAGGTTATCTACATTGATCCCGTTGTCTCTGACACCCAGAAGTTCGTGGGTGGCGAGCAGGTTAAAGTGAACCCGCAAACCGATGTGCCTTTGATGCTGGCTATTGCCCACACGCTATATACCGAGAACCTTTACAACAAAGAATTCCTGGCTGACTACACTACAGGTTTCGACAAGTTCCTGCCTTACCTACTGGGTGAGAAAGACGGCACGGCGAAAACACCTGAATGGGCTGAGAAAATTTGTGGTATCGACGCTGATACCATCCGCGAGCTAGCTCGTCAGATGGCTTCTGGCCGTACCCAGATCATCGGTGGCTGGTGTCTACAGCGTATGCAGCACGGTGAGCAGTACGCGTGGATGCTGGTTGTGGTTGCTGCGATGCTGGGCCAGATCGGTCTGCCAGGCGGTGGTTTCGGTTTCGGCTGGCACTACAACGATGCAGGTTCAATCACCTCTAACGGCCCACTGATGTCAGGTTTCAGCGGTGTAACCGGTGTTGACCCAATCCACAACGGTTCGTACAAAGGCTACTCGTCTTACATCCCTGTAGCTCGCTTCGTAGACTGTATCGAGAACCCAGGTAAGACTATCCAATGGAACGGTCACGACATCACCTTCCCTGAAATGAAGATGGCGATCTTCTGTGGTAACAACCCATTCCACCACCACCAAGATCGTAACAAGATGATCAAGATCTGGCGTAAGCTTGAGACCGTTGTTTCTGTTGAGCACCAATGGACAGCAACCTGTCGCTTTGCCGATATCGTTCTGCCTGCAACAACCACGCACGAGCGTAACGACATCGAACAGTACGGCAACCACTCTAACGCCGGTATCATTGCCCTTCCCAAAGTGGTTGAGCCGATGTACGAAGCGAAAGACGATTTCGATATCTTCCGCGATCTGTGCCGCCGTTTCGACCGTGAAGAAGCCTTCACCGAAGGTAAATCACAGATGGAGTGGATCGAGCAGTTCTACAACGGTGCACGCCTGCAGGGCCGTGGCCTAGGTGTTCGTATGCCTAACTTCAAGAAATTCTGGGAAGAAGAAGGTTTCATCGAGTTCCCGGCAGGCACCGAGTGGGTACGTCACGAGTCATTCCGTAATGAACCGGATCTTGAGCCACTGGGCACAGCAACAGGTCTTATCGAGATCTACTGTAAAGCCATTGCCGATATGGGGTACGACGACTGTCAGGGTCACCCAATGTGGTTCGAGAAGAAAGAGCGTAGCCACGGTGGTCCGGGCTCTGAGAAGTTCCCACTGAACCTACAGAGTACGCACCCTAAACACCGACTGCACTCTCAGCTTTGTTCTTCAACAGAGCACCGTGCAACATATTCGGTTGCCGATCGTGAGCCTGTATACATCAGCACACAAGACGCAAAAGCGCGTGGCATTAAATCTGGTGATATCGTACGTGTCTTCAATGACCGCGGTGAAGTACTGGCAGGCGCAGTTGTGACTGACGACTACATGTCTGGTGTTTGCCGTATCCACGAAGGTGCATGGTACAGCCCGCTAGAAGGCGGTAAGCCCGGTACACTCTGTACTTACGGTGATCCAAACGTACTGACTCAAGATATCGGCTCTTCGAAGCTAGCTCAGGCAACGTCGGCTGCCTCTGCGTTGGTTGAAATCGAGAAGTACACAGGCAAGGTGCCAGCGGTAACCGGCTTCCATGGCCCTACAGCCGTGACTGACATTAACCCACTATTCCCAGCGATGGATCTAGAATAAGTTAATATCAGCTATTACCCAGTCAGGGGCTTTGGCCCCTGACTGATTTTTACTTCTATAACAGTGTGTTTACAAAACCTATTCAGATAGAATATATGCTTTATTTATTCTACCTAAATATGTTTTTTATTCGGTGAGCACAGCACCGCATGCCTTGATTTGGAGTGATCATGAAAGAGTTTATTGCTTTCAACGAACAACGCGCAGAAATTTATTGGTGGATGTCATCCCTTTTCGCTCGAGAGCTGACCGAGCAGGACATTGAACAATACCGTGGTGGCGATATGGTCACTTTTTTGTCAGGCTTGGCAATGACACCGGAGCTAAAGCAGCCTGTGGAAGCCTTCCGAGACGCCATTAACCGTTTGGAAAGCCGAGAAGACGCTCAACTAGAGCTTGCTGCTGACTTCTGTGGCTTGTTCCTGAGCACACCAAAGTCCGGTGCCCTTCCCTATGCATCTATGTATGTCGGCGAAAGCGGCCTGATGAATGACAAGCCAGCACAAGACATGAACAAGCTGATGGAAGAGTATGGCATTGCCCAGCGCAAAGAGTTTAATGAGCCTGCCGATCACCTTGCTGTCGAACTCGACTTCATGGGCAACTTGATCATCATGGCTAACCAGCAAGGTTCACCGGAGCAAGCTGAACCGGTTATGCAGGCGCAGCTCGATTTCATCAACACTATGCTGCTTAACTGGCTGCCTGCCTTTGCCGCTGAAGCCAAACAGCGAGACCAGTTTGGTTTTTATGCAGCAGCAGCACAAGTGCTCATCGCATTCTGCCATTTGGACGCTCAGTTCCTAAGAGGCGAAGAACAATAATCCTGACTGGCAATAGCCAGCGACTCAAAAACACTATCTTCATTTGCCGGCACATGGATTGCCGGCTTTTTTGTACTTCGCCTTCCATGCAACGCCCACTTTCAAAGGCAGCCTGCTGCTTGTTCAGTTCGTATCCAGCATACATGACACAATACTGACATTCCGCTTTGGGTGCTTTTATACATTGCAGTCATAGCGATGATAACCACCAACAAAGGTTAAACTATGCAAAACAGCAAAACGCGTACCCTGCAACAATCAAATTCAGTATTCAACCTAATGAAATACGCCCTTCCTTTGATGCTTGTGACTTTGTTCGCATTTAGTCCAGCGTCGAAGGCCAGTGATGCGGCAACCGATACAGTTGCCAACCAGAAAGAAGTAACGCACCGTATCAATGCAATCCAGCGTGATTTGACCAGCATCCGTCAGCAAACGCTACAGGCAAATCCAGAGCTAATTGAACAAGCCAAAGCCTTTGAAGCGGCCTACAAAGAGAAGGCCAAAGAAATCGGTTACAACCCTGATGAGTTCGTCAGTCAGGCTCAAGAGATCCAAGACAAAGTTCGCAATGCTGAAACCAGCGAAGAAGAACGTGAAGCGTTGATTAAAGAATTCGCTGCCGCTAAGCGTCAGCTAGCCGAACAGCGTGAGAGCATCCTTGCGGATGAAAAGCTGATGGCAATGCAGGAAAAGCTGCAGGCTGATACGTTTGCAGCGATGAAATCTACCAACCCTGAAACTGAAACATTGATCCAAGAGCTAAATAGCCTATTGGAATCTCTTCAGTAAGCGTTAGCCCAAATATTGATAACAAATACCGCAGCCATTTCGCTGCGGTATTTTTTATCGACCATCTTCATAATCGCTCATGTTAATACCCATTTCATCAGCAACATCCATCCAGTAAGGCTCGGCTTCGCACACACAGCAGTCGCACCAGTTGGCAATTCCTTCGTGCATGCTCATCTTTTCCTCTGGTACAACACTCTCGCTGTCAGGGCGGCTTCGCCCGATATCATTACTAGCCATAACACCCTCCTCTATGAGGATTCTCCCGCAACAAAAGCCGATAGAATAAGTATAGGGAATTAAGAGCTATTATTGGCGATAACAAAAAGGGCAGCACGACAGCAGCCCTTTTCTTTTAATCAATCCCACTTAGGACAGAGCACATCTATCATCACTGGTTGGCAGGAATCAAATCAGGTTCATCTGTCATGTTTCGGGTCACATAAACAGCTAGCAACAGTGCACTAAAGCCACCAACCAATTTACCGGCGACAACAGCAGAAATCATGTCGCTATTTACCGCCGCCGTGAAACCAAGGTGGTCTCCAAAGACAAAAGAACCACATACCGCAAAAGCCACGTTAATCACCTTCCCGCGGTTGTCCATGTCTTTGAAGATATTGAACATTGCAATGTTGTTTGCCATGGTAGCCACAAGACCGGCCGCTGCTGTTTCTCCCATCCCCATTGAACTGCCCAGTTTGATGAGCGGTTTGTTCAAGTGCTTGGTAATAAAGTGGACCATCGGGAATGCACCAGCCAACACGATAGCAATGGCACCGACAATTTCGATACCGTCTGAAATAGGTGCCATACCTGGGATTAGTACCAAGCCGGTCAAGGTTTCTACCACTATCGCCGCCAAGGCAATAGTGATAACAGCAATTACCCCTTTACCAAAGACTTCAAAGCCTCGGATCATCGCATCGGGTTTGAGCCATAGACCGACCGCAATCAAGCCGGCAACAATCACGATAGGCACCAAATTACCCAAGATCATTGCCATATCAAAGCCGGCAACCAACCCGCCAACGAAGCAACCCACAGGGATAGTGATCATCCCAATCAGTACACCGCGCGCCAGGTATTGAGTATCCTCTTTTTGGATGATTCCCAGCGCCACGGGAATGGTAAAGACCAATGTTGGTCCCATCATGGCACCTAGGATCAAGCCAGAGAACAAACCCGCCGCTTCGGTTTCCGCCATGCTCTGTGCTAATGGATAGCCGCCCATGTCATTGGCTAGCAATGTACCGGCAAACATTGCTGGGTCCGCACCTAGTGCGGTATATAAAGGCACGACAACAGGGCTGAGTAAATTAGCCAGCACCGGAGCTAAACTCACGACCCCGACCATTGCCAATGCCAAAGCCCCCATAGCCATGAAGCCTTCGTCGAATTGCTGTCCGTAGCCCCACCGGTTACCGAGAACTTTATCTATCGCCCCCAGAACCATGAAGCCCACCATAATGTATAGAATGATGTCATTCATGATGTACCTTCCTTTTCCCAAATAATGATTTGCATCAGCTGCAAGGAATCGTTGCTTTCTTCAAGGTGCAAGAGCTCCGCCCTGTGCAGCTGCATACGGCTAAAAAATGGAACGTTAATTTGATTAGTTCGCTTTATTTACTCGAAAGACATTAAAGCGAATGGGTAAATAACAGTTATTTTCAACAGCAACCAACAGTTTGCGTGGTTCGAAATACCACATTAAGAACGACCACTGTTTGGTTATATCACTGATTTATACTTTTCCTTCTAAAACCTCTTTACGGGGTTGTGCAATGACGACCTTGTCGACCAGCACGCCTTTGTCTCTAATTCGATCGGCTGCCGCTTCCACAGCAGCTTGCACCGCAGCGACATCACCGGTAAGTGTGACGAAACCTTTCCCGCCAATCGCCATTGCCATATGGACTTCTAGCAGCTCAATGTTTGCAGCTTTGACGGCTGCATCGGCCGCCTCCACGATAGCAGCGACAGAAAATGTCTCGACTATTCCCAGTGCCGCGGTATGTTCAACTACACGTGTACCTGCGATGGCTGGAAACACGTCCGGGTGAACATTGGCAATAATTAAGTCATCAACCACTTCGCCGCCGCCGACCCGCAATCCAGTCTCGACCGCTGCGTTGATCGCTGCGACATCGCCGCTGACCATCACCATGAACTTGCCGGGGCAAATCGTCCGGTTAAACAGGATCTCGACATTTGCCGACTTGAGCATGGCATCAGCAACCAAATAGCCACGCGCTATCGAGTTCAGTTCAATACAGCCAATTGCATTTACCATCTATTATTCCAATCTATGTCTAATTGCACGAAGCCGCCGACTCGGCAATGGCTTGGTGCTGGATTACTACTGAATCACCCACGGCAGTGACAATACCCGAGATACTGGCATGGACAGCGGTACTCAATCCGCCTTCGGCAGGTTGGCCGATCATCTGTCCTTTAGTAACCGTTTCGCCCTTTGTCACAATAGCCAGTGCTGGCTGGCCGATATGCTGGGCCAGCGGAATTGCCACTTTCTCGGGCGTAATCTCAAAATCATGAAACGTGGCTTTTTTGGCCATGTAGTCAGTGAGCTCCAGCCGTCTGGCAAGTCGCTTGGTCGGTACACCGCGGTATTCGCGCAATGGGTGGACCTCTGTGGTTTGCGCCTGAAGTTCATCTGGTGATTGCCACTGCTGATGCTCGCGTAACACCCTTTTCGTCGTCGCGCAAACCCGGCTTGGATCCAGTCCCTCGGGACACGACCACATAGTACAGAGGTTGCACTCAGAACATGCTTGCGCAGCCAGTGAGTAGCTCAAGTTATTGCTACCGGAGACTTGGAGTGATCGCATGGCAAGGTGCGGCTTGATCGGGTAACCCAGCAAGTTGCGTGGGCACATCGATGTACACAGGCTGCACTGATCACAAGCGGCTTTGCCTATACGGCGAAGATCCGCTTCACTGCGCAGCTTGATGCGGGCAATACGTGATGTTCTCGGTAATACCAGCAAACCACTTGAAACCTTAGTGATAGGCTTGTCGAAATCTGCAGTTACCGCTCCCATCATTGGCCCGCCTTCAACGACAATACAGTCCTGTGCTGTCATGCCTCCGGCAAGCTCAACGGCCTCACGGTATGTCATGCCCAAAGGAAGCCATGCCGAATAAGGTGCCACGACCTCACCGTGGACCGTGATCATGGTGTCTGTGACGGGGTGGCCATTGGCAGCCCGGAAAACATTAATGAATGATTCGATGTTATTGACCAACACACCGATATCTTTCGGCAGGCCACCAGCCGGGATCCGCTGCCCTGTGGCATGGAAAACCAACTCCACTTCGTCGCCTGCCGGATAGACATCATCCATGAGCAGAAACTCGATATTCTCCGGCAACAGTGGCTCCAAAATAGCAATGGTATCAGCATTTTTTTTCTTGATACCAATCACCCCTCGTGATGCCCCAACTTGCTTCATCGCCAGTAACATGCCACCACATAGCTCGTGCCCCCACTGCTGCATCAAGACTTGATCCTTGTAAAGCAGTGGCTCGCACTCAGCACCATTTGCCAGCACCAGGTCAACCTGGCAATCAAGCTTGACGTAAGTCGGGAAGCCAGCGCCACCGGCACCGACTACCCCTGCTTGCTGAACCAGTTTCAATAGCGGTTCCACATCAACCTCGCCTAATTCGCTATAGGATTACGGGCAACGTCAAGCACGGCTGCCTGAAACGCCTCGCACGCTGCCCGGCAAGCCGCTTGCGAGCCCGCCAGATGACCACCGCCAAAGTTGGTTTCTGACGGTGGCGCAAACAGGTTAACCAAGCGCACATCCGCAGCTTTCAATGCCGCATCAAGGGCAAACATCGCCTCTAGCGGAGGTGCAATCAGATACGCAAGCGCTTCGCCTTGTTCTACCCCTGCTTCTGCTGACAAATAGCTACCTGTTGATGACACCAGATGGGCAAAGAATGCAATGTCGCCATTTTCATCAGCACACTGGAATGCTGCTTCATCTTCAATAAAGGCTTTGGCACGCTCGAGGCCGGCGATGACGTCAGCCGGACATGCGCCTGCCAAAATACCGATCACCTCGCCCGATGTCGGGCCTGATGAGTGAGCAGCACCGGCATAGAACGAACGGGCGTAAACCACATCAACGTTAGCCGCCTTCGTCGCTTCATCTAGCGCACAATAAGTCACATCATCACAATCAGCGGTGATCATGCCGATACTGTTGTGGTGGGGTGCCAGCCCCATTTTTTCCTTATATACAGGATCGACCGAGGCAATCACACGGGTTGCCAATACGGCAGGTTGGATTTTGTCTAAAATAGCCATGCTTTGATCCTTCTTAGCGCTTCAAGTTAATACCACTGGCTTTCTGCGCCAGCATGGTTTTCACCAAGTCAACAATGACCGCAGCTGCTTCAACCGGCGGTGTGCCGCCCGCGTGAATATTTGAAATCACGGTTCTGTCAGACTCAACGGTATCTTCTGTCGGTTTATAGATGGCATAGCAACTCAACGACTCTGACTGCCCTAACCCCGGGCGCTCACCAATCAACAACAGATTAACTTCGGCATCCAGCAACATGCCGATCTCGTCCTGTGCCTTGACCCGGCCATAGCGCAGGAAGAAAGGTGTGCCGACATCCAATCCTGCATTCTTGAGACCATTAAGCAATGGCGGCAGTATTTCATCATGGTTAACGGTCACCGCATCCAAGCTCAGGCCATCAGAAAGTACAACCTGGACCTGCGGTGACTTCTTACAGTTATCACGAATCAACATCTTGGCATCATCGTTGAGCTTGCGGCCCAAGTCCGGACGCGTCAGGTATTGGTCTTTATCCACCGCACAAGACTGCACCTCCATCAGGTTGCGCTCTTGCAACCATGAAGACTCGACGTTTTTGATCACCGTATCTTTGGATCGGGAATGGTCCGCCAGAAAGCGCAGCAAAGCCGTTGTTCTAGGCCGTGGGCCAGTACGCCCAGTCCCTACCCTTGCATCGGTCTGGGACATCAAGTCATCAATCACTTTGCTATCAGCAGCATCGGTAATTCCGTTCCACTTTTTAAAGCATTTCTCGCCGAGATCAGGCAGTGACTCGGCATGGTTGTTGTCTTGTTGCGAAACCTTGGCATCAACCACCTTGGTCACGGCCGCCGGTGTTACATTGGTTTCGCCCAATTGAGCCAGCACAGTGGCGACGATATCCTGAATTTTTTGTTCGTTCATTCCTAGCTACCCCTTATTTGAAGAAGATTGACGGGTCGCCCGCCTTGCGGGTCAAGCGGCCATTTTCCATAAGCCCCATGGTTTCCATCCAGGCTTCAAACTCAGGGGCCGGACGCAACTTCAATAGCTGTCGCACAGTGGCGGTATCATGGAATGAGGTGGTTTGGTAGTTGAGCATGATGTCGTCGCCAAGCGGCATGCCAATCACAAAGTTAACCCCAGCGGCGGCCAACAAAGTCACCAGGTTTTCGTTGGAGTTCTGGTCGGTATCGGCATGGTTGGTGTAACACGCATCACACCCCATAGGAATGCCCGACAACTTACCCATAAAGTGGTCTTCCAAACCGGCACGGATAATTTGTTGGTGGTTGTAAAGGTATTCTGGACCGATAAACCCAACGACGGTGTTGACCAGATGTGGGTTGTAACGCTGTGCCAGTGCATAGCAACGCGCTTCCATCGTCATCTGATCGGCACCGTGGTGGGCATCGGCAGAAAGTTCTGAACCCTGACCGGTTTCAAAATACATCATGTTCTCACCGGCCAGGTTGCAGTACTGCTTGCCGATTTCATAAGCTTCATCGAGCATCTCGACACTGACGCCGAACTCGGCCAGGCCTTTTTCAGAGCCGGCAATGCTTTGGAACAACAAGCCACCTGGCGCACCACGGCGTACCGCTTCCATCTGGGTGCTAATATGGGCAAGTACGCATGGCTGGGTAGGAATATCCCACTTGGTGATCACGTCCTGGATAGCATTGAGCATCTGCGTGGTATTTTCAACGCTGTCAGTCACAGGGTTAATACCGATCACCGCATCGCCACAGCCGAAAGTTAGGCCTTCGTAGGTCTGGGCCAATATCGAGTTAACGTTGTCGCGGGTGTCATTGGGTTGCAGGCGGCAGCTGAAGTGGCCCGGCAAACCTACAGTGGCATTGGCCTTGGTGATAACCGGCATCTTGCTGGCGCCGTACATTAAGTCGCCGTTCGAGCACAGCTTGCCCACCGCCGATACCATTTCAGCCGTTAGGCCCTTGCGAAGGCGCTGCATATCTTCGTTGCTGATATCGTCACTCAGCACGTATTCACGCAGCTCACTCACCGACCAGTTCTGAATTTTCTCGTACATGGTACGATTCAGGCTGTCTTGGTTGATGCGGGTGATCATATCCTTTTCGTAGCTGACCACCGGGTTCTCGCGCAGATCTTTGAGCGTCATTTCTGACAAAACATGCTTGGCAGCAACACGCTCTTGCGCTGTTTGAGCCGCTACTCCCGCCAGAATATCGCCGGAGCGAAGGTCCGAAGCTTTAGCGAGTACATCTTTGACATCCCTGAATTGGTAGGTTTGACCAAACAGGTGGGTTTTTAACTTCATGTAACAACTCCTTTTAAGACGGGAAGGCGAGAGATTTCACAGTTAAGGGCACAATCTCCCCGCCGAAGTAACTGTTGCCGATATCGATATAGTCACCCTCATGGGTGATCACTTCGTCAATCACACTGACTGGTTGTGGTTGTAATTTTGGTTGCAATTCCATGCCTACCGCTTTGCCGATATCGTTATGTACAATGACAAACGCTGGATCTTGATGATTGCCATGATGTTGGTAGAAACGGGCCAATTCCTCCGCCACGTGCTGAACAGTTTGGTAACGCACTGGCATTCCGCGATCGAGGGCTATCGCGTAGCGGTCGCAACCGAGGGCAAGATCCATCCTCTCGGCAGCGATGACAATTTCATCGCATATCGACGGCTGTGGTTGTAACCAATCCACGGCCGGATGAACAACCGGTATGTTCTTGAGAGGCAGCTCGTCCGAGTTCAGCCAGATTGTCGACCCTGATAACGTCAGCGAATAAGCCCCGGCGCCAATAACGGTGGCTCGCAATGTCTGGTTAGGGCGGCGTACTGGATAATTAGAAAGCCGGCCATGGCGCAGCAGAGAAAACGCTAACTTGGGGCCGATATCGCCAAAGCCTCCAGCCTCCTGACTGTCATGCTGGTAGTAGCACTCACCCACACCGCCACTGAGAAATACAGCGTCTAAGTCTTTATGCTCAGAAAGAGCCGAGGTTTGAAGCAATTGCACAGCCAAAGGGGAAAGCTGTCCCTCCATCACCTCGACAATCAAGTTGGCCATCCGGTCAACCATGCGCTTGAGGTGATCCGCAGTGATCTGGCGAGGATGCAGCGCTTCGCCAAAAAGATCCTGCATTACCGCAATGCCTGGCTTGTGGACGTACACCACCTCCCCGTTATCGTTGAGTTCCACCAGGCGGCCGCCGATATTGAGACAAGCGGTCTCTACCACCCGGCCACAATCGAATACCACGTAATTAGAGGTTCCTCCGCCGATGTCGATATTCATCACTTTCAGGTGGTTGTTCTGTGCCAGTTCCTGCGCGCCGCTGCCACGCCCTGCGATAACAGACTCGAGATTGGGCCCAGCCGTCGCGACCACGAAATCACCCAGCCGCTGGGACAACGCCATAATGGCATCACGAGCATTATGCGCTTTAGCCGTTTCACCGGTAATGATGATGGCCCCAGTCTCAACCTTCTCTGCCAGTCCAGCCTGTTCTATTTGCTGTTCAATAAACTGCTGCAACCGCGTGGCATCAATGGTGCCCTCGCGATTAATTGGTGTGAAAGACACAGGACTCTGATAGACAATTTCACGCTCGATAAACTCATACACTGGCACTTGTGACGCCGGCGCACGGTTAACCACCGTCAGGTTGGAAAAAATAACCTGTGTTGTGGTGGTACCAATATCAATGCCGACACTGTGAATCAGCTTCCTGTCCATCAGCAGTATCCTTCTGGCAAGGTGCCATCAATAACCTGCTGTAACAGGCTTGCGATCTGGTTTGGGTTCACATCACGAGGGTTGCCCTTCAGGCAGATATCTTTCATCGCCTGTTCGGCAAGCAAGGGAATATCTCGCTTGGCAATATCTACATCGGCCAGCGAAGTCGGTAACCCCAAGTCAATGACCAATTGGCGCACGGCAAGAACCGCGGCCCGGCAACGCTCGCGCAATGTCATTGATTCGCGCCCTACCCCCAGCGCACTTGCCACTTCTGCCAACTCGGCTTCACAGCTAAGGGCATTAAACGCCATGATATAAGGCAGCAAAATGGCGTTAGCTACCCCGTGGGCGAGGTGATAACGGGCCCCTATCTGGTGCGAGATGGCATGGGTTAGTCCCAGCCCGGCATTGCTAAATGCCAAACCTGCTTTGTAGGCTGCGACTGCCATGTCATAACGTTTGTCGATATCCTGACCGTAACCCACCGCAATCGGCAGGGCTTTACCAATCGCCTCAATGGCGTGGTAGGCATAGGCTTTTGATAGCGGATTTGAATGGCGGGAAATATACGCCTCGATAGCATGGGTCAGCGCATCTATACCCGTTGCAGCGGTTATCCCGGCTGGCACACCCGTCATCAAGGCGGGATCAATCAAAGCCATATCAGGCACCAGCGCCGGTCCCTTCACTGGCACTTTGATACCCAATACCAGATCCTTGATAACCGCAATATCAGTAACCTCTGATCCCGTACCTGCAGTTGTCGGTATCGCGCCCAGCCCTACACGCCGCGAGGCAATGCCGCCGACATGGAAATCGGTCAATTTACCCGCATAGTCTCCTAGAACAGCGATGGCTTTCGCCGCATCCAATGCCGAACCACCACCAACCCCTAAAACAAAATCTGCATCACAACGATTGAGCATCTCTGCGCCCGCCTTGATACAGTCAGTATCCGGCTCACCGGCGATATCGGTGAACAGCATCAGTTCAAGCCCCGATAACGTGATGGCAGCTTCGCAACTTGTGGTTAGGCCAAGCTGGTGAACCAGTTTGTCGGCAACCAGCAGTACTTTAGTCGCTCCAAGCTCTTTCAGCACCTCACCCAGCTGGTAGACGCAATAACCACCGGTTACCGTGACAGCCGGGGAACGGAAAGTAAAACCCCGGTGCGGGCGGAACTGGGTAAGCGTCTGCTGGACTATCGCTGCTATATCGGCTTGAGACACATTCATCGCTTACTCCTTGCCTTCCAGCATCAAGCCATAGCTAGCAATAGCCAACGGCGTCAGATAGAGAGCCCGTGAAAACTCGACCACGTTGATAGCCGGAAAAGACTTACGGAAAATATCACTAAAGCCCGCAATCAGGGTGCCACCGCCTGTCAGGTACATATCCGCAGGTTGGTGCCCAGCAAGATGGCCAGCGACGATGTCGGCCATTTTTTCAATAACCGGCTTTGCCATTGCAGCGACAAGAGGATCTTCATGGCTACGGCGCTTGTGCTGCTCGGCTTCATCCATATCAATCCCAAGCCCGCCTGCAATTGTCAGGCTGACATGGCGACCGCCCGACGGCTCGTCTAAAGATGTCACCAACTCGCCACCAGATATAATGGCAGTCCCCGTTGTCCCGCCGCCAACATCTATCACTGCACCTTGTTGGATCTGCAGTAGCTCGGCTACACTGCTTGGCTCATCGATAACATGGCTAACCACAATCCCGGTAGACTCCACCACATTGATAGAAATACGCGGATCGGTTCCCGGTGGATAGGAAGTAATGGCTTGCTCGACGCTAACGCCGAGCTTTTGTTCCACTTTGAGCAGTTGCTCGCGTGCAATGCGGCAGGCACCGACATAATCGACCACCACCCCGTCCCGGACCACATCGGCCCAGTCAAGGAATGCCGCAATGGGCACACCGCAGCCATCGACCACAACGGTTTGGATATCCGCGGTTCCCAAATCAATGCCGACATGCCATTTTTCCGGAGCTGTAATCGGTGACGCATCATTCACCAATTCATCAATACGCAGCAGGTGCTGATTAACTTGTTCGAGCAAACTAGTCATGACTAAACAATCCTGAAAGCGTCAACGGCGGTGCAACGGCGTTTGCGGGTAAAGGTCAACGCATTGGTCACCCCTTCCCCGGTAGGCGTCGAAATGGTCATGGTTGTCCAACCTTCACCACCGGCACCAATGGCAGCTATCGCAGGTCCATTTTTGGCAAGCAGGCTACAGTCCATTTCAAAAGCCATCCGGGTTAGCACATCGATATTTTTTGAATGGATGGCGGCCGTATGGCGATTGCCATTTTCCAACTCCACCGCCCAATCAATGGCTTGATCGACATGCTTGGCCCTGATCAGCGGCAGGATCGGCATCATTTGTTCGGTCGTAGCAAAGACATGATCTTTATCAGCATCAAAGATCAGCAGTCGGGTATCGGCTGGAACTTGGATATCCGCGGCTGCGGCAATTTTGGCTGCATCACGGCCAACCCATTTAGGATCGGCCGATGGGCTCTCGCCCGGGTAACCTTTAAGTACCACCCTTGCCACAGCCTCAGCCTGGGCTGGTGTTAGCTCATGGGCACCGTGCTGGCACATCTGCACTTTCAGTTCATCGGCTATCGATTCAACGGCGATAATCTCTTTTTCGGTAGCACAAACGATATTGTTATCGAATGATGCCCCCTGAACGATGGAGATAGCAGCACGTTGCAAGTCTGCAGTTTCATCAACAACAACAGGCGGGTTACCTGGTCCAGCCGCGATAAGGCGCTTATCCGTAACCTTTCGTGCTGCATCAACTACTGCATCACCACCAGTGACAACCAACAATCCAATACCTGGGTAGCAGAACAGAGCCTGCGCATTTTCCAACGAAGGCGTCTTAACCGTGGTACAGATACTGGCTGGGCCGCCAACGCTTTCACAGGCCTTGTTGACCAACTGAATGGCATACTGGGAAACCTTTTTCGCTGCTGGGTGAGGTGCAAATACCACTGCATTGCCAGCAGCAATCATACTGATCGCATTATTAATGACAGTACAGGATGGGTTAGTACTCGGGGTTACCGATGCAATTACTCCCCATGGGGCATTTTCCATCAAGCTCATTCCCGCATCACCTGAAACCGCTTGAGGGGCAAGGATTTCGGTTCCAGGCGTACGTTGGGCGACCAACAAGTGCTTGGCAATTTTGTCTTCTACACGGCCAAAGCCTGTTTCCTCAACAGCCATGCTAGAAAGCTCTTCGGCATGTTTTTTCGCCATCCGGCGGATAGCCAAAATCATCTCATCGCGCAAAGCTAGCGAATGAATTTGTTTCTGTGCTTGTTTTGCCGCGGCAACGGCGCCGTCCAACGTTGGGAAAATTCCATAGTCGCCGGCTTCGCTACCTGAAGAGGTACTGCCGTGGGCAACATCAAGTTGCATGACAACACGTCTAACAATTTCTTCAATTTGCTGCTGATCCATAGTGATCGACTCCATGCAACATCATTAAATTTTTCGATAAAGCTGTTCGCGAGACGCCGTGACTTCATCGATGATCCCCACGACGCAAAGATCAACCGGTGAACCCGTCTGCAAATCGCCGTAAGCCGCCCTGGCTGAACTGCCTGACACGACCATTACCCATTCGTCTTCTCCGGCTCCGAGCTGATCCATCGCGATGTGGATCTCCCCCATACCGTTACCTTGCTTGTCGATAAATTCCACCAAGCAAAGTTTGTCCATCCGCATATGTTGGCTGCGGACAGTGGCGATAACATGGCCTATGACCTTTGCGATGCGCATACGAACTCCTCATACAATCACTCCCCCAGCCTTTACCAAGGGAGGATTTTTATTTCACTTTGATCGGAAAGACTTTCTCAAGATCCTGATGAGGACGTGGGATCACATGTACAGCTACCAGCTCTCCCAAACGCTGCGCCACAACCGAACCGGCATCTGTTGCTGCTTTACAAGAAGCAACATCACCACGGATCAGCGCTGTTACATACCCAGAGCCAATTTGCTGATAGCCAACCAGTTCTACCCGAGCCGCTTTAACCATGGCGTCCGATGCTTCAATTAGCGCTGTAAGCCCTTTGGTTTCAAGAATTCCTAATGCGTCCATTTGCTTCTCCTTGGGTTATTTAGTTGTGCGGGCTTTGGATGCCGCAGGTTTTTCTTCTTCTACTTCTGTGGTAATTGGGAAAATCGCTTCCAAGTCACCGTGCGGACGCGGGATCACGTGCACCGCTACCACCTCACCAAGTCGCTGAGCCGCCGCTGCACCTGCATCTGTTGCAGCCTTACATGCAGCCACATCACCGCGAACCATCGCTGACACAATGCCTGAGCCGATTTGCTTATAACCCACCAACTGCACGCGAGCCGCCTTCACCATGGCATCCGATGCTTCAATCAGTGCAGTCAATCCTTTGGTTTCAATAATGCCTAACGCTTCCATTAGCTATTCCTCAACTTTTTTGTTTACAGTTACCGACACAGACATGAAGCCAATACCGAAATATCAACGATATCGTTCGCACTGCAGCCGCGAGATAAATCATGTACCGGTGAAGCCAAACCTTGCAGCATTGGCCCCAGCGCGATATATCCGCCTAACCGCTGGGCAACTTTGTAAGCAATGTTGCCGGCGTTAAGCGAAGGGAAAATAAATACATTAGCCTGCCCTTCAAGTGGGCTATTGGGCATTTTCTGGGCGGCAACTGCAGGAACAATTGCCGCATCGAATTGCACCTCGCCATCGATGATTAGATCTGGACAACGCTGACGGACCAGTTCGGTCGCTTCGGTTACCTTGCTTACCGTAGGGTGTTCAGCGCTTCCTTTGGTTGAAAATGACAGCATCGCAACCCGTGGAGTTTGTCCGGTGAGCTTTGCAAAGTTAGCTGCGGTATCTATCGCTATATCGGCCAACTGTTCTGCTGTCGGTAATGGGATCACGCCAGCATCGGAGAATGCATGGACAGATTCGCCGTCTGGCGACAGCATCAAGAAAAAGCTCGATACCGTTTTGGAATCAGGGGCAATCCCAACCCCACGTATCGCCGCCCTGATTACATCACCAGTAGTAGAGATATTGCCGCCGATACAAACATCGGCATACCCGTGGGCCACCATCATCATCGCGAAGTCCAATGGTTGTTTTAGCCTTGCCGCAGCCTCGTCGGTAGTTATCGGTTTACGCTGCCGTGATACATAGCTAGAAACCATTTCGTCGAAGCAGCCCGCTGATTCAGGCGAAAGCAAGGTCAGGCATGGCACGGCGATGCCGCTACGATGGGCCAAATCACGCAGCTTGAACGGGTTACCCACCAAAATAGGCTCTGCCAACCCAGCAAGCTTCATCTCGTTGGCAGCATGCAGTAGACGGACATCCTCGGCATCAGGAAAAACAATACGTTTTGGCGCTTGGCGGCAAGCATCGCGGCATGTTTCAAGCAACTTCATTTCCAAGCTCCTTGAGAATTTCTACGCGGCCTTTTTCGCACTGCAAAACCAAAATCATCACCACGTACACCGCACTCGAAAGTCGGTTCAACCCAGCAACAATATCGTTGCGGCTCAGTTGCATGCAGTCGTCCAGAAATACCTGGCTTGCGATCAGCTCAAGCTCACGGACAAGGGCGCGCAGGTAATTCAGTTGTGCTACCTGCTCCCCATAACCCACCTCAGGCAGCAAATGGTCATGGCCAAGGTACGTCAAGGGCTTATGCGACCAACGATGTACCTCGTCAGCTTCAAAATCGCCCAAACTAGGTAGCGGAAGCGTCTGCTCGGTCACTTCGGCCTGCAGCACTTGCCCTAGATATGAGCGGATATCAGCCATGAAGCCCTTTAAGATTTCCGGTTGGTTCCCCATTGCGCACTGCGCCATAACACAAAAACATATACAGCTATCTAATTTGCCCCGCAGCGCAATCCTCGGGTGCGTTTTCGGTACCAGCACTTTGTCATTGAGGTGAGTCATCAGTGCTGGCTTTTCGGCAATATTCGACCCACACATCACACACGCGTTTTCTGGTCGTTCGTTGTTGGTTTTTAATGGGTGGACCTGCTTGGATGACGCTTGCGCCTTATCTTGCCCACCGGTAAACACCCGCCCGCTGTCATCACGCCATTTCACCGTAATCTGCCGTTCGGTGATCATCTGCTGGGCCGAGGGCGTGAAACGGGTACCTGCAGGCAAGAAGATTTCACCACCAGCACGTAATCCCACATGCTGGCGAAGGTAATCTTCCGTAATAAATGCAGGCGAGGCTTTACTGTCCATGATTACGCCCACTCAGCTGGGTAGGTAATGTAGACATAACGGACATGAGTCGGGGTACCGAATTCCACCGTACTTCCCTTAGGAATAAAAATGACATCCCCTGGTTGACCAACAGTGGTTCCAGAAGCGGTTTTTACGTGGAATTCCCCTTCCAATACCACGTTGACCTCGTCGTAACACAGGGTCCATGGGAAGAATGCGTTCTCCCACCCCATATAGCCCACGCCCATATTGCTGTTGTCTTGAGCACCGATAACATCGGTAAGCCCTATGTTCTTCCCTGGCGCTCCATCGAATTCGCCAAGTTGAACTGCGCTACCTCTTACCAGCACAATGCCATCATCATTGATCTGCCGGGCTGATGGCGGGGCTTGTACACCGAAGTCTTGCAATGCCTTGCTGATGAGCTCTTTGATCAAAAGGCTCTGATCACTGTCTACCCCCGGTAACTTCGATTCAATTTCAGACTGGATCTTAGCGGCTAGCTGCTGTGGACACTCAGCCTCGTCTTTTTGCTTGCTGACCAAATTACCGTCGCCAGTTGGTGCCTTCTGCGCAGAAGGTAACTGCTGTTGATCAGGCTCAGTGTCTAGCAATGCGATGCCTTCAACTTTGGCGACATCGCGAGCTTCTGGCGTAATAATGTATTGCGCCACCGGAACAACGAGGTAAAACTTGTTAGCCGCTTTTGCTTTGCGTATATCTGCAGCAGAAATTAGCTGTTTCATTACCGCTTCCCTTGCAAATTAGATGGATTCAGCACTTACCGGCTGAAGAGAAAGTAAGTGCCCGTGTAACTGCTCAATTGAAGGCAGGTCGTAAATTGATGTACGAAAATAGGGCCCGGTTATCCCTTCCACTCTCAATAACCGCTCTGCCCTTTCGCAATCAGCGTCTTCGACGTCGGACTTACTGATCACCGCAACGATATTTTTGTTTGGGTATACCCTAAGTAAACCGCTAGGCGCGCTGACACGTTTGGCATCAGCCGGCTGCAAAATGACAATCGTCTTAACGGATGAAATTGTCGACAGCAATGCACCGTTCCATGAGCGGTTATCGACAAACTCTCCGGGTGTATCGATAACGCTGCCCTGATAAAAAGTCGCAGCCTGTGTTTTGCCAGTATTGGTATCAGTATTTAAAAGCTTATTTATTAATGCCGACTTACCTGCATCAACCTCGCCAATAAAGGCGATATTTGATATTTGCTGATTATTCATATCATGTCCGCGTTATTTCACAGGTGTTATAAGACAAAGTGGTATTAAGTACAGAAATAACGGTATTCAAGGCCTCATCGACCGATGCAACACTACCTGTAATCACTAAAGCACCCGAGAAACGGTCAAGAAAGCCAATATTTACATTTGCAGACTTAGTCGCAATATCACCAGCAATAATCGACGTTTCACCCGGTGTCAGTGTCAAAATACCAATCGCACCTTTACTCTCTACGCCGACACGCTCGCATAACTCTTCAGTCGGATTAGCGACAAGATGCGCAAGAGTGACCTGTTTACCCGGCACAAACTCCTGAATAATCCGCTCTTTACCAGAAGATAGATCTAACATTAGTGGTCACTTAGTATAAAAACACTAAATCAATCTACACTTATGCCTAGCGTTTTTATGAAACACCTGTCACACATTTATTTTTTGCTTTCATTAATTATTAAACTAATAAATAAAACATGATCGCAGTCACCAAAACAAATAACTATATAATTTACTAGGCAAGAAAATAAAACAACAAAGCCAAACGGCAGCAACAAAAGCCTAACAACCGCATTAACCATCGATTAACAGATAGAATTGTTTCAATTTAAATATAAGTATCAAAATGATATTTAAAAGACATTTATCATATTGATTAAAATATTTAGGAAATTAGATAGCCAAACCATAGATAGATACAAAAAAACCGATGCAAAACATCGGCTTTAGAATAATTAATTATGGTGAGTTTTTAATTTTACAGCTCGATCGGCTGATTTGCCTTAAGCAATTTCATACCTTGGATATGCTGTATAAACCATTTCACAATCGCAAGCAGCGCGATGACAAGACCAACTACAGGTATAGCCTGTAAGAGCTTGTGCAGTACAGGACTGTAAACCCAGTACTCGGCACCGGCAATAATACCCGTGGTAGTTGCAGCGGTTACACCCAACACCACGAAGAAGGTGAAGAAGTAAAAGAAGGTTCGGATGATGGTGTAGTAGTGGCTGTAGCTCAGCTCATCAGTTCCCTTGTTCAGCTTGTAAGCTGAGTAGATCACAGCAATGATGCCTGAAATCATCAAAGTCAAAGGGGTAAGGAAACTGGCAATATAGGCAAATCGCACTTCGCGGCGTGGATCAGTAGACATGACTTTATCCGTTGATAATTATCTTTATCCTAATTATCACAGGTATTTTTGTGCTATCAAGTTTAGATAATCAAGACGCTGATCACGATCAAGCCTATCCGCTATAGTCTGTTATAGTCATTTATAATGACAGATAAACAACAGCCTAGGTTGAGCGGCCTAGGCTGTTTTTTTTAAATTAAAGCTCTTCAGTCGGTTGGGTCACTTCGCTACCGTCTTTGATTCGACGGTGACCTTCTTGGAGGTGTACAAAGTCTACCAAGTCATCACCACCAACCTGGAATGCTTGACCAAAGCCTTTTACGAATAGGCCCTGAGTCGGTTCAAAGCGGAACATTTTGAAATCTTCCAGACCGCTAAGACCATCGATAATCTCGCCAAAACGTGACTTCAGCTCTTCTACCGCCGCCAGCCATTTCTCGGTTTCACGCTCGACCACAACCACATTGGCTTCAAATGTAAGACGTTTGCGCGCATAAATAGTCTTCGATGATGCTTCATCCTCAATCATCATCAATGAAACCTGTGGGTTGGCCAGCAAATTACGAGCGTGCTTAGCAATCTGGCTGATAAGCACATAGTAACCGTCACCAAGCAAGGCAAATGGTGCATAGCTCACGTTTGGCTTACCGTCTGCATCAACGGTCGCCAACTGGATAGTCTGGCAAGACTGGCGGAATTCTTTAATTTCTGGGCCTAGGCGGTTTTGAAGGCGCTCTTGCTTTACAGCATTCATTCTGACTTTCTCCGGGATATTATTGTTATTTAAATTTTGTTTTAAGTTCTTGGAATTTTTCAATTTGCTCTGGGAACAGTTGACGTTTCTTGTCGCGTCCCAGGTAAACTTTGAATACACACTCACCGCCTTTAGCGAAGAAGCCGATGAAGTAGCTTTCCTGTCCCATAAATGGCTTGCTTACCAAAGCAATGTCAGTCACAAGATCAAGACGTAGGTGGCCATGCAATTCACCTTCTTTACCCATTAGATTGTAGTAACCACGTGCTTCTTTACCTTTAGGGAAAGGCGCTTTTACTTCAAAAATTGAAGCCATTGAGTGAACAATGGTGGTAACTGGGCCCCAAGTAGGTAGCTCTTCAAGAATCGTTTGTGCATGTTCACCTGGCAAAGCAACCACTAACTCTTCAGGAAAAGCCATCACAACTTCACCTTCAGTGACACCTAGGGTTTCGGCAATCGCCATTGCATGAAGTTTAGGTTCAGCAGCTAGTTGTTCTGCAACCTGAGCTTTTAGCGATTCAAAGGAAATTTTCTCAAACACGTTTTTCTCTCCAGGTACTTCAATGTACGAGTATTAATTAGTTATATTTGTTTATGCAGCGACTTTTGGCATCGCATGCTGTTGTAAAACTTGAATCATCGACTGAGCCAAGGTCACAGACCAGAACGTTCCGGCAAGGGTTAATGAAAGGTACTGCCCTTCCAACTTCACTAAACCATTCTTTTGCCACGCTTTAAACAGCGGCTTGCATAGTGAAAAGATGTCTTGTGAGAACTTCTGGTTAAAATCTCTTGCAGACAAGAAACCACGATCAAAGCTCGCTTTGATCTCAGCGTGCAATGCGGCTTGAGGGCTTGATTTAGTCATCATCGCCAGAGGTAGTTGCTCGGCTTTGATAGCTTCAATGTAAGCTTCCAAGGTTCTGTGCTGCATGAACCCAAATCCACCTACGTTACCGCCAGCACCAGCCCCTAGAGGCAATACCTCAGCAGAGGTTTTCGCTAGGCTGTTGTATATACTGCGTTCGCGATTGTCGCGAGCCCAATGGTTTCCGCTGAGTCGACGCAAGTGGTGCTCTGCCATAAAGTTTACGCCATATTCAAACATAGATGCTTTGGTCGGCGTGTCGGCAGGCTCTGGTAGGCGCCCTTTCTCAATCATGCCTTTCATTGGTGTGCCGCCCATCTCAATCAGCTGATAGAGATCGACACCGTGTGCGCCGCTGTCCAAGAAATCACTCAAATCTTGCTGCCAAACATCCATATCTTGATAAGGAAGGCCAAACAACAAGTCGATGACAATGGGGGCTTCATTGGTTGCACTCAAATATTGGATCCGCTCCATAACTGGCTCGCGGTCATCCAGACGTTTGGCTTTTCGACGTACCCTTGTGTCAAAGCTTTGCACACCAAAGGAAAAACGGTTGAAGCCACCTTCTAATGCCCCTTCGAACATTTGATCATCGAAGCGGTTAATACGGCCTTCAAGGGTAATTTCGCAATCTGTGGTCAATGGAAAGTGAGCTTTTACCATTTTACCCAGACGCGTCACTTGCTCTGCCGTTAAGTCGGTTGGCGTACCCCCACCAACATAGACCGCCCGAAACGGGGCTGCTTGTGTCCAAGGCATTGCCGCTTTTGCTTTCAGCTCAACCATCAGTGCATCGAAATAATCATCAATTAGAGACTGGCTGGAAGCATACTGGAAGAAATTACAGTACGTGCAACGCACACGGCAGAATGGAATATGAATATAAAGGCATCGACTGTTAGGACTTTCTGGCACAGTCGCTAGCACCTTGAGCGCTAAACCCTGTCGCTCTTCCTCTGCGATCATTGCCGACATACCACCGGCATGCGCTGAACGCTTATTGGCAAATGCATAGCGAAGTGGGTCAGGCGTGTGCTTTCCTACCACCGCTTCAGTCAGTAGCTCCGGCGCCAACACAGCAGAATGTAATGCTTGTTCTTCAATCATCTACTTTTTCGTCGAGCTAGATACCTAGCCCCTCCACAACAGGCTGATACCTGTCAGTTTTACTCACTAGAGCAACAGTTCTTTGCTGTTTACTTCTAGCACCACGTTGAGCAAACGTGCATGACTACTTTCTTTTGGGCTAGGCCCTAGTTATTGAGTGGAATGATAACCACTCTTATTTGCAGGCAATCATAAGCACCCCTAAATAATATTGCAAATGATAATTGATATTATTTCGATTACATGGATAATGATAACCATTCTTGATTCGAGGGGCTAATTGATAAATTACTTTTTATACAATTTATCAATAGTTACAAACACATAAAGCATTATTTTGCATAGTTGGAGTTAAACAGTGAACGCAAAGAGATATGCCATAGCGGGTGTTGTATCAGTGCTTGCCCACAGCCTATTGCTTTCAGCTGTGCCTAACAAAATGGTGATGGCGATGCCGGTTGGTACAGACTCAACCAAAGTCTCGCTGAATCTCGTCTCGGCACCGGCTCCTCAGCCAACTGAGCCCGTTGCAGCCGAGCCACCACCTCCAGCGCCGGTCGAAGCGCCTAAAAAAGTCGTCAAAGAAGAAACAGCAGTTAAAAAGCTGGTAAAGAAAAAGCAGCCGGAGCCTAAACCCGAGGTAAAAAAGGTCACTAAACCTGCACCGAAAAAAACAGTTGAGAAGAAGGTCGAACAAAAGGTCGCAAAGAAACCAACACCTGTTAAGAAGCCCGTTGAGAACGATAAGCCTAAAGCTATTGAAGAAGTGGCGAAGACAGCTGCACCTACCCTGGCACAAGCCGCTTCTGGGGTGAACAGTGAGCCTCAGCTCGTGACCAAGCCAACCTTCGCCACAAGGCCGAGCCCTGTTAAATACCCTCGCATTGCTAAGCGTCGCGGTATTGAAGGCCAAGTCTTGGTTGAAATTTGGATTGATGAGTCTGGCAAGCAGGTAAAACAGAATCTATTGAAATCATCGGGCACAGAGATCCTTGATGATGCTGCGCTGGAAGCCATCAAGCGCTGGCGTTTTTCTTCCCATATTGTTGATGGTCAAGCCATTGCCCATCGCGTACAAGTTCCTGTCCGCTTTAAGCTGGACTAGCAATTATTGGAATCACCCATGGAAATGTTTCACTCCCTACAAAACCAATTTGGCCTAATGACAGCACCCTTGCTGCTGTGTTCAGCACTGACGCTGATGATCCTCATTGAACGATGCATCCAGGTACTGTTATGTACGGGTGTTGGCCGAAGTAAAATTGATGCCATTTTGGCTAAACAAAGCCGTAGCGATGAAGCTGGGCTCGACCAGTTAGCGACTTCGCTAAAAGAAAAACGCCCTTTACTTTTCAAAGGCGTTTCCATGCTCATTTCACACCGTCATTTTGCCAAGCCTTTGCGTGAAGATGCAGCGGGAATATGGCTACAGCAAAAGCGCTCTCAACTTCGTTCAGGCCTACGCCTACTGAGCCTAATTGGCGTGATCAGCCCGTTACTAGGGCTACTGGGTACCGTTCTTGGCTTGATTGAAATGTTCAAGGGCATTGCGATGAGCTCAGGCTCTGTGACACCAAACGATCTTGCAGATGGCCTGGGTCTAGCCATGCGTACTACTGCTGCAGGCCTTATCATTGCGCTGCCAGCCATTACTGGTTCACAGCTGCTTGGACTTTGGGCCGATAAAATAACCGCTAAACTTGAACATAGCCTCAACCATTGCAACCTATGGTTAGAAGGCCTGACCCTTGACCCAAACTGTCAGCCTAGGACGGACAACGCCGAACGTACAGAGGCCGAATCATGATCCGTACCAATCAAGGGGGTGCTGGCGAAGACGAACTAAAGCCAGATTTAACCCCCCTGCTCGATATCATCTTTATTGTCATGGTATTTCTGCTTTTGACTGCCAGTGTGAAGCTGCAGTCTTTAGATGTCGAACTGCCTCAAACAGAGACCCAGGCACTGCAAGAAACAGAATCAGATCCTATCACAGTCAACATTACCTCTACAGAGCCTTACTGGGCACTGCAAGGCACAGAAATCGACAGTTGGGATGCCTTCAAAACTGCACTTCTTAAGGAAGTAAAAGCCAATCCTGATAAGCCCGTGGTGATTGGTGCCGATAAGGCTGGCTCGGTTGAAAACATGCTTAAACTTCTCGCTTTTCTTCAACAAAATGAAATCAAGGCGACACAGTTATTAATGGAAGAGGATAAATCATGAAGCGTATTGCTCTGGCTACCGCATTACTACTCGCTGCTAACTCATCTTATGCCAGTGAGCGCATTATCAGTGCAGGAGCAGCAATTACTGAGCTCATTAATGCAATGGGTGCACAAGAACAACTTGTTGCCGTTGATGTTACCAGTAAAACAATGGTCAATGATGACATGCCTGTACTGGGCTACCACCGCCAGCTTTCGGCTGAAAGCTTGATCGCCCTTAACCCTACTCGTCTGCTAGGCTCAAGTGAAATGGGACCAAAGACAACCTTGGCTCTCATCATGCAAGCAGGTATTGAAGTAAATGTGGTCAACTCAGGTGAAACCGTTGATGACCTTCTGGCGCGTATCGAGCAAGTCGGCGAACTCACCGACACGGAGCAAGAAGCACAAGCTCTACAGGCGAACGTGCAGGATAAGGTTGATTCCATCAACCAAAACCTAGCAAACCACTCCGACAAGAAAAAAGTCTTGTTCCTAATGATCCACGACGGTCGCCCTGCGAATGTGGCTGGCCGTAATACCACCGCTGACAGCGTGATTCGCCTAGCCGGAGCCATTAACCCTGCCGCAGGTGCTGTCGAGTCGTACAAGCCAATATCACTAGAAGCCATGGTTGAAATGCAGCCTGATATCATCTTGCTAAGTTCTCGCACGCTCAGCCAAATTGGCTCTGCGGATGACTTGTTGAAGAAGATGCCTCTGCTAGCAGCAACGCCAGCAGGCCAGAACAAAGCGGTGGTGGCCATTGATGGCACAGCGCTTATTGGTGGCCTTGGCTTAAAAAGCCTGAGTGAAGCAGAACGCCTGAACCAAGTGTTTTACAACCAATAACGCTTTGCCGTTCATCTAAGCAGTAGTTTTTATTATGCAGTTACAACGAATTCCTGCCAGCATTGTTTTTCCTATTGGCCTGACATGTCTGGTAATGGCTGTCACCTCATCAATTGCGGTGGGTCCGATGAATATCAGTTTTGCTGACAGCTTCAAAGCTCTACTCCCTATTCAGCTGGATTTACCGGCCCATATTGAAATCGTCATTCACCAAATTCGCCTTCCACGAACATTACTAGGCATGGCCATCGGTGCCATTTTGGCACTGTGTGGGGCCGTGATGCAGGGGCTATTCCGCAACCCTCTTGCCGACCCTGGAATCATTGGCGTCTCAGGGGGGGCAAGTCTGGGCGCAGCGCTTTCCATTGTTATCTTCGCGCCATTAGCCGCAAGCTTTCCGCTGCTGTTAACTCTGGGAACAGTGCCTGTTTTCGCCTTTATTGGCGGTGCTGTCAGTACGTTTTTGGTCTACCAGCTCGGCACAGATAAAAACGGGACATCCGTTACCATTATGTTGCTAGCCGGTGTAGCCATCGGCGCCCTGTCAGGCGCAGCACTGGGTCTGATGAACTATTATGCGGATGACCAAGCGCTGCGTGATTTGTCATTATGGACAATGGGCTCTCTGGCTGGCGCTACGTGGCCAGGAATTGGCCTTGCCTACATAACCTTGATCGCCCTGCTGTTCTCTTTTGATCGCAATGCAAACGCGCTAAACGCCTTTTTGCTCGGCGAAGCGGAAGCCAAACACCTTGGGGTGAACGTCCAACGCTTGAAGCGCATGTTGATCTTGCTGTGTGCCGCCGGTGTCGGGATTGCCGTATCACTAACTGGGGTGATTGGTTTTGTTGGGCTTATCGTACCGCACATTGGCCGTATGATTTCCGGGCCAAACCATAAAACCTTGCTACCTCTATCCGCCTTGCTTGGCGCATTGATCTTATTGGTTGCAGACATGCTAGCCCGTGTTGTGGCTGCGCCAGCAGAGCTGCCAGTGGGGATCATTACTGCATTACTTGGTGCACCATTCTTCATTTACTTATTGATCAAGCAAAGAGGCAGACTGTCATGAGCCAGCAAACCAACTCGGCGCATCAACAAGGTCCTAACAATGACATTGCCATTGAAGCACGAAACCTGTCACTCAGCCTAGGGGGTAAAACGCTGCTTGATGATTTCTCGCTACAAATCAAACGCGGCCAACTGACAGCTCTGCTAGGGCCAAATGGAGCAGGAAAAAGTACCTTGTTAAAAGTTATGTGTGGCGAAGTAGAAGCCGAAGGTAATGTCGACCTATTCGGCTACCCTCGACAAGATTGGCCACCAGCGCAATTGGCGAAACATCTTGGTGTCCTTCCCCAGCACAGCTCATTGACGTTTGCTTTCACGGCACAGGAGGTCGTTGAGCTCGGTGCGCTACCACTCGAACTGCCGAATGCCCAAACAAAGCAAATTGCGTATGAAAAAATGGATATGGTCGGTGTGACCGATCTTGGTCCCCGCCTCTACCCAACCATGTCTGGCGGCGAAAAACAGCGGGTTCACTTTGCCAGGGTCCTCACGCAGTTAAGCCAAGCAGGTGAAAACTGCATCTTGATGTTGGATGAGCCTACCTCAGCACTAGATCTTGCCCACCAGCACAATGCACTACTTGTTGCCAAACACATGGCGCAAGCAGGAGCCGCCGTGATTATTGTGATTCATGATCTTAACCTTGCTGCTCAATATGCAGACCGGCTGGTTATCATTAACCATGGCAAGATACAGGCCGATGGTAAACCGCATCAGGCACTGACGGCAGAAACCATAGAGTCTGTCTATGGCTGGCCAGTATGCATTACCCAGCACCCTGTCGATGGTTACCCGATTGTATTACCAGCAGCATAGCTGACTTTAACCGTTGCATAGAATGATAGACAACAGGGCCAAAATTTGGCCCTGTTGTCTTTCTCTCAAGCAAATTATCGAATGTAAGCCATGAAAATTGCAATTTGAGATAACAAGCATTGCACTCTGGGCCACACTAAGTAAAATGTGAACGCAAGCGATTAAACCATGCAACATGTGCGATATGCACATCATGCATGCAGCAGAAATGTCAGTAGAGAGCCGCCCATTTGAGATGCGGCCTTTTGCCGTTTCTGCTTTTCGTACCCAACAGAACAATGAGCTACTCGAATAGAAGACGGTGAACTAGTTCATTTTTCTGTTGAGTAAATGATTAATTTATAAGGTTCTCTGACCTTTATTATTAGAAGAATAACTATGGCAACGATTAAAGATGTTGCACGTATGGCTGGTGTATCTACAACCACAGTCTCTCACGTGATTAACAAAACTCGCTTCGTCGCAGAAGCAACCCAAAAGAAAGTGCTAGCTGCGGTAGATGAGTTGAATTACGCACCTAGTGCGGTTGCGCGAAGCCTAAAATGCAACACAACAAGAACCATTGGCATGTTGGTGACCAAATCGACCAACCCTTTCTTTGCCGAAGTGGTACATGGCGTTGAAGAATTCTGCTACGGCGCAGGCTATACCCTGATCTTATGTAATACCGAAGGTAACCTGGTTAAGCAGCGTGATTACCTACGCATGCTGGCCGAGAAGCGTGTAGATGGCCTTCTTGTTATGTGTTCAGACTTAGATGAGCAGCTTCTGGGGTTACTGGAACGCCAGAAAGAAACGCCTATGGTGATCATGGACTGGGGTCCAGAGAGCCCGCACACAGATAAAATCCAAGATAACGCCGAACTTGGCGGATATGTCGCGACCAAATTCTTCATCGAGCATGGCCACAAAGCCGTTGGTTGCTTAACCGGCCATAGCGAGAAAACGGCATGCCGTGAGCGCCTGAAAGGCTTCCGTAAAGCAATGAGTGAAGCTGGTCTCGAAGTCAATGAAGACTGGATTCTTGAAGGTGACTTCGAGTGTGAGTCAGCGGTCACTGCTGCCAAACAGATCATTGCGATGGAAGAGCGCCCTAGCGCAATATTCTGTTTCAACGACATCATGGCTATGGCGATGATCAGTACCTTTCAGCAAGCTGGTATCAACGTACCGGAAGATATCTCTATCATCGGCTACGACAATATCGATCTGGCACCTTACTTCTCACCACCGCTAACCACTATTCACCAGCCTAAACGTCGCCTGGGCAAGAGCGCGGTTGAAATCTTGATGCACCGTGTGAAAGACAAAGAGCACGCACCACAGGTATTCGAAATGGTGCCTGAGTTGGTGATCCGTAACTCGGTTAAGAAGTTGAACTAAGTAACCGCCAGCGTTTACTTTTTTAGAATCCAAACGGAGGCTTGTACCTCCGTTTTTTATTGCTATCAACTTATGTTTTGGGACAAAAAAATTCATTCACGAGCAGAAATCGACGGCAATTTCTGGAACCAACATCACATTTACAAAGTTGCGATCAAGTTCAAAAATATCTTCTGAGATATTCTTAAATTGTCACGAACAAGGCAAACCTATCGAAAGGTAGGGACGCAAAGCTTCCGGCCTAAGAGTCGTCGGGTTTTATTAACTCAGTCAACTTATGGTAGCGGGGTTGCCGATGGATATAGCAACTGTGTCAAGAAAGTCTTACTTTCTCCTGACAGTGTAATGTCTTGATATTTGCTATTCTTGAATCCTCGCTCTGTTGTTAGGTGACCCAAGAAATTTTCACCGAGAAGAAGCATGGACAAACCAATTTTAAAAGAATCTTTACGCCTGTTTAGTTGTTTCGATAACGTTAAATCGCGTTCAATGTTTGGTGGCTTTGGTATTTTTGCGGGTGAAACAATGTTTGCACTCGTAGTAAATGACAAACTTCATCTTCGCGCTAACGCAAAAAACGAACAAGAATATAAAAAGGCAGGACTAAAACCGTACATATATAAAAAGCGCGGCTTTCCAGTTGTAACCAAACATTACGCAATTCCTGATGAATGGTGGAATGACACTGCAAAAATCGTCGAACAGGCTACTCGTTCTCTAGATGCTGCGAAAGTTGATAAAGAAACAAAAGAAAAAGCATCACCAGATCGAATAAAAGACCTACCAAACCTTCGCTTGGCAAATGAAAGAATGCTCAAGAAAGCAGGTATTTGCACTGTGGACGAATTAATGGAGGCAGGTTCAATCAATGCCTTTAAAGCATTGCAAGATACCCACCAAGGCACCGTGAGCATTGACTTGCTTTGGGCCCTAGAGGGGGCAATTAGCGGCCAACACTGGTCAGTTATTCCAAAAGATCGCCGCTCTGAGTTACTAGCAAAATTAAGCTAGCAAAATTAATTGCATATATATAAAGAGACCATCAAGGTCTCTTTTTTGTATTTATTCCATCAATGATATGTGTCAATAATCAATCATTCCATTGACAACTTTTTGTCAATTTTCGTTAAATATTGAATTATCTCACAACGCTGTTTATAAATTGCTCAACACCCTTTTATTGCAAACTCACACTTGTAAAATATGTTTCAAAATAGCACTAGGGGGTAATTATGAACTGTTCCAAACCTTTTCCAGGACAGAGCGATAAAATGTTCAAGGATAAGTTTGGCAAGTGGCCGCGACTCATGCGCCTACTTGCTTTGTTCAGTCTGCTTCCTCCTCTCGTCGCTTTTATTCTTGTACAGAATAACATCGCCACCTATCAGTCACTTCACAACTTACTGGTGTCAATGGCAAGCTTAAATGCGCTGCTATTATTTTGGGGCCTGATGCTGAAAATCAGAGCACGCAAATACTGGTACCGTAATTACCATATTGGTAAAACCATGCTGCTGGCCTTTGTCCCTTTGATGGCCTGCGGCTATATTGTGCTCACAGAGCTCTCTTCTGAGAAGGTGATCACCCACCCCAAACCGCAAACTGTACATATTTCGGTCAACTAAACACTTATTTTTGCCAATAAGTGAAATAATTTGCTTCCTAGTAAGGTCTTTGTCTCATAACTATCTGATAATTTCGGTAATAATTACCGCCGCTATCCTGATAGGCTCATAGTAGCATAACAAAGAGACAAGGGGTCACCGTGCGCATTTCCGCCAAAGAAAACTACTCAATATTTATCAAGCCACTGCTATGGCTACAAAAACGCCATTACGGCAAAGTGCTAAATCCCGCCAAGCTGTGGGGGCGTCGTCCGACGCTATTTTGGCTCGTTGCTGGATTCTTTGGCTATTTGGATCGCCGCTCATCCCCGCTAAGCCCAGTAATTCGTTCACTGGTTTGCGTCAGGGTCTCCCAGCTAAACGACTGCGCATTCTGTGTCGATGCCAACGGCATGAAGCTTGCCGAGCGTTGTGATTCTGTCGATAAAATCAAAGCACTTGCCAACTGGCAGCACAGTGAACTTTTCGACCAGCAGGAGCAAGTCGTCCTGAGCTATGTAGAAGCGATGACCATTACCGGCCAACGCGTTACCGATGACATGCTTGCAGACTTGAAACAATGGTTTGATGAAGATGCTATTGTTGATTTAACCGCTCTGATTGCATTTCAAAACCTATCGGCAAAATTTAACACCGCACTTGATGTACCTGACCAAGGTTTCTGTTCACTCCCGATCCAACCCGGTCAACAGCAATCCGATGATGCCCCTACTCATACGGACAAATAAAGGAGCAAATTATGGACAGAAAAAAACTGCTGGTGATCAGTGTTGTTGTTTCCCTGATTGCTATTTGGTATGCATTTGATCTTGGCCAGTACTTTACCCTTGAACAAGCCAAGGCACAGCAAATTGCACTGACTGACACCATCCATGCTAAGCCTTTCTTATCAAGCATGGTCTACTTTGTTCTATACATTGTCGTCACAGCCCTGTCATTGCCGGGCGCTGCAATTATGACCTTGCTCGGCGCAGCCTTGTTCGGGTTCTGGTGGAGCTTACTACTGGTTTCCTTTGCCAGCACGATTGGTGCTACCCTCGCCTTCCTGTTTAGCCGTTATATCCTGCGTGACTGGGTACAGGCAAAGTTTGGTCACCGCTTATCTGCGATTAACCGAGGTATTGAGAAAGACGGTCCATTTTACCTCTTCACGTTACGTTTGATCCCGGTATTCCCGTTTTTCATCGTTAACTTGCTGATGGGCCTAACACCTATCACCACCCGTATGTATTACCTTGTCAGCCAGCTGGGTATGCTTGCAGGCACCGCCGTCTACATTAACGCCGGTACCCAGTTGGGCCAGATTGACAGCCTAAGCGGCATTATCTCTGCGCCAGTATTGGTGTCGTTGGTACTACTCGGTATCTTCCCACTTATCGCCAAAGCCGTAATGCAAGTTCTCAACAAGCGCCGCGTATACGCTGATTGGGAAAAGCCAAACCATTTTGACCAAAATATGGTAGTCATTGGCGCTGGTGCCGGTGGGTTGGTTAGCGCATATATCGCTGCCGCAGTAAAAGCCAAAGTGACCCTTATTGAACGACATAAAATGGGAGGTGACTGCCTTAATACTGGTTGCGTGCCATCCAAAGCCATTATCCGCGCTGCCCACACCATGGCTGAAATTACCCGAGCCAAGGATTTTGGTATCGAAACCGGTGAAGCCAAGGTGGATTTTGCCAAAGTCATGCAACGTATCCACAACGTGATCGGAAAAATTGAGCCGCATGACAGCGTAGAGCGTTACAGTAAACTTGGCGTTAACTGTATCTCAGGTGAAGCGACTATTCTCTCGCCTTGGGAAGTCGAAGTGAACGGTGAACGTATCACGACCCGCAATATCGTGATTGCCACGGGTGCCCGCCCGCTGGTACCCGGTATCCCTGGCTTGGATAAAGTTAACTACCTAACCTCAGATTCTATTTGGTCTTTGACTGAGCAACCTCAGCGCCTACTGGTATTGGGTGGTGGCCCAATTGGTTGTGAGCTGGCACAAAGCTTCCAGCGTCTTGGCAGCGATGTCACCTTGGTCGAAATGGCTGATCAGCTGCTAATTCGTGAAGATAGTGATGCCGCCGCTTTGGTCAAATCCAGCCTTGAGCAAAACGGTGTAGACATTAAAACTGGCCATAAAGCGGTTAAATTCGAACGTGTTACCGATGAGCACGGTAACGAGCAGCAACGTGTGCTGCTGGAAACCACTAATGGTCAATCACTTACCGTTGAGTTTGACGCCGTGATGCTGGCTCTGGGCCGTGTTGCCAATGTGCAAGGTTTCGGCCTTGAGAAGCTGGGTATTACCACCTCACAGCGTGGCACTGTCGAGGTTAATGAATACCTGCAAACCAAATACCCGAACATCTTTGCCGTCGGCGATGTTGCCGGTCCGTTCCAGTTGACCCATGCCGCCGCTCACCAGGCATGGTATGCCGCAGTGAACGGGCTATTTGGCCAGTTCAAGAAATTCAAAGCCGATTACTCGGTAGTACCCGCTGCGACTTATACTTCGCCAGAAGTGGCCCGTGTCGGTATCAATGAGAAAGAAGCAAAGCAACAAGGTATTGATTTTGATATTGTTACCTATGGTATTGATGACTTGGACCGTGCAATTACCGATGGTGAGGATCATGGCTTTATCAAAGTCATCACACCAAAAGGCAAGGATAAAATCCTTGGGGCGACCATTGTTGGTCATAATGCAGGCGAATTGCTTGCCGAATTTACCCTTGCGATGCGCCACGGCCTCGGACTGAACAAAATCCTGGGTACCGTCCACCCTTACCCAACTATGAGTGAAGCCGCAAAATACACGGCAGGGGTATGGAAACAAGCTAATGCTCCACAAGGTCTGCTAACACTGGTTGAGAAATACCATGGCTGGATGCGCAAAGGCGAGCAAGTTGCCGATAGCAAGCATGAGGCTGAATCAGCGAGCGCTGTTGAAGTAAACAGGGTTGAAAGAGACAGCGTTAAAATAGATACCGTTGAAACATCATCAAAGCGCAGCAATGAAGGTGCGCTGAGCGAAAAATAGGGATGAGAAAAGGATCATGAAGAAAACACTCCTGGGGCTGGCGCTTGCGCTGGCCTCTGGCCTTAGCACGGCACAAGCGGCTCCCGAACCAGAACAAAGCTGGGATGACATTGTTAAGCAGGCTGAAGGGCAAACTGTCTATTTCAATGCCTGGGGTGGCAGCCAAGAAATTAATGATTACCTACGCTGGGCTGCTCGCCAGCTGCAAGCCCAATATGGTGTCAGCCTCAAACATGTAAAAGTTGCCGACATCGCCGAGACTACTCAGCGTCTGCTGGCAGAAAAAGCCGCAGGTAAAAACGAAGGCGGCAGTGTCGATCTGGTTTGGATCAATGGTGAAAACTTCCGCTCGATGAAACAGAGCAACCTGCTGCATGGCCCATTTACCCAGCAACTGCCTAACTGGCAGTATGTGGATACCCGCCTGCCAATCGATGAAGACTTCACCGAACCAACGGTCGGCTTGGAAGCTCCATGGGGTGTCGGCCAGTTAGTCTTTATCCATGATAAAGAAACCCTGAACAACCCACCGAAGAATTTTGCTGAGCTGCTGAGCTTGGCCAAAGCATTCCCGGGCAAGGTGAGCTACCCGCAACCACCAGAATTTCACGGCAGCAGCTTCTTGAAAGCCGCTTTGCTGGAGCTGACCAGCGAGCCGGACTCACTCTACTCAGCAATAGACAGCCAAAAGGAACGCCAGCGTTTTGAACAGGTGACTGCACCGTTGTGGCAATACCTTGATCAGCTCCACCCTGTAGCTTGGCAGCAAGGCAAGCGCTTCCCATCAGGAACCAGCGAGACAATCCAGCTACTTGATGATCAGCAATTACTGCTGGCCATTACGTTCAATCCTAATGCTGCCAATGCCGCGATTGAAAATGGCAACTTGGTTGATACCGCGCAAACCTATGCCTTTGAACAAGGTGCCTTGTCCAATATCCACTTTTTGGCGATTCCGTGGAATGCCCAAGCGAAAGCTGGCGCTCTGGTAACCATCAACTTCTTGATGAGCCCTGACGCACAAGCACGTAAAGCTGATGCCAAAATCTGGGGAGACCCATCTGTTTTGAAACCAGAGTCTATGGCTAAAAGTGGCGCGCAAGGCTTTTCATTGTTCAAATCGATCCCTGAACCACATCCAAGCTGGCTGACCGCCATTGAGCTGGAGTGGCAAAAGCGCTACGGCAGCTAAAATTAAAAAGGCTAAGCCTAACGGGTGGGAGTTAGCGCCCACCCAATGAGTAATTTATGATTCATCTATTTTTTATTTTCGCCCTTATTCTTTGTTTTTTGCCCCTCTTGCCAGGCATTATCGGGTTGTTACTTCCTTCGCTTTCTTGGATCCCGACATTAGGCTTCAACAATGTCTCCATCTCGGCGTTTAATGATGTGGCTACATGGCCTAACCTAACGGCATCTATCGGCTTAAGCTTGTTCGCAGGCCTTGGCAGCACCGCTCTCGCGTTGTTTTTTACCTATTCCATCCTGAAGCGTTATTGGGGTACTGCGCGTTGGCAGAAACTTGAACGCACACTCTCCCCCATGCTGGCCATGCCGCATGTTGCCTTTGCGATTGGTTTTGCTTTGCTATTTTCTCCTACCGGCTGGTTTTTCAGGCTCATCGATGCACTTGGAATATCGGATTTGGCGGGAATAGCCCTTCTCCAAAGCAACCTTATTCAAGATAACTACGGGTTCGGGCTGATGTTGGCACTGGCGATTAAGGAAACGCCCTTTCTGCTGATCATGAGCATTCCTATCCTCAAACAGCTCAGCGTACAGCAACTCGGTAAAGTGTCTGCCAGCTTAGGTTACAGCCATTTTGAAACATGGCGAAAAGTGATTCTGCCGCAATGGCTTCCCAAATTGCGCCTATCCCTGTTTGCGGTTGCTGCTTATGGCTTATCGGTCGTGGATGTTGCATTGATTTTGGGCCCAACACGCCCATCCACCCTGTCTGTTCTGGTATGGCAATGGTTTAACGATCCCGATCTTCAGCAGCTTCCTCGTGCAGCTGCAGGTGCATGCCTGTTACTTATCATTACCGCTGCCAGCCTAGGTCTTATCAAATTTGTCGAGTGGTTTAGCTTCAAGCACCAGCGAGGTTGGATAACCAAAGGTGCCCAAACAATAAGAAACACCAAGCAAAAACCCAAGCGTCACCTAGCGTTATACAGCCCATTTATCGCTATTCCCGTTATGATCGTTCCGCTATTGATAATCTGGTCGTTTGCCCAACGTTGGCGTTTTCCCGACTTATTACCGAGCCGCTATAGCGATCGATTCTGGCAACAAGAGCTGCCAACCTTAGCTGATCTCATGGGCACCAGCTTATCGCTGGCGATCGTCTCCAGCACGGTCGCTCTGCTGTTAGTGATTGCATGCCTGGAATATCGCCAAAAATACCAACGCGCCATTCCAGTCTGGCTTATCGCGATACCCCTGGTGACGCCTCAGCTCTCTTTACTATTCGGGATCCAGATCGTGACATACATGATCCCCGGCCAGCACTACTGGCTTTGGGTAAGCTGGAGCCATTTACTATTTGTCTTCCCTTATATGTATCTCGCCTTGGACGGTGCATGGCGAAGCTATGACGTTCGCCTCGATCAATGCAGCCGAAGCTTAGGCCTGAACGCATGGCAAACCTGGTGGCGAGTAAAACGCCCCCAGGTTCAACCTGCCATCATTTTCGGGCTGGCTATTGGGATCAGCGTAAGTCTTGCACAATATCTACCTACACAAATGCTTGGTGCAGGACGGATCAGTACCGTCACCACTGAGGCTGTTGCCCTTGCCAGTGGTCAGGACCGCAGGGTCATGGCGATATATGGCTTGCTGCAAGGCATACTGCCTTTCGTTTTCTTTACTCTGGCGATAGTAGCAAACCGCCTGAGCTATCGCTGGCGACACTATCGCCAGTACTCGCTACAAAATACTCATATATCCAATAAATCAAAGGAGTACACTCACGGATGACTTTATCTGTGAAAAACCTAGCCATCCAGCACGGTGAAAAAGCCCTGTTCTCACCGGTTAGCTTTGATGTTAGCCCTGGTGAAGTTTTCACCTTGATGGGCCCAAGCGGTTGTGGAAAATCAACTTTATTAAGTGCGATTGCCGGACATCTTGTTACTGACTTCTCTTTTTCCGGTGATGTGACCCTCAGCGGCACAAGTGTGATGGATTTGGCGCCCGATCAGAGAAAAATCGGCCTGCTGTTTCAAGATGATCTGCTCTTCCCCCACCTCAGCGTGTTGGAAAACCTCATGTTTGGTATTCCTCGCCGCTACAGAGGTCAAGAGCGTATAGAACGCGCTGAGACGACTTTGGCAGCCATTGGCTTATCTCAACTGGCCGGCAAACAGCCTAACGAGATATCCGGCGGCCAGCGTGCAAGGATCAGCTTGATGAGGATGTTGCTGTCAGAGCCTAAGGCAGTACTACTAGACGAACCATTTAGCAAACTGGATAAAGCCTTGCGCAATGAATTTCGCCAGTTTGTATTCGATCAAATTCAAAGTCGCCAGATCCCCGCGATCATGGTTACCCATGATCATGATGATATACCTCCACAAGGCCGGGTCTTGGACTGGCCATGGACAACCGCTGTTCAGGAACAACCAACATGCTAGATAGATACGCGATCAAGGTGATCCGCTGGCCACTTACGACTTTTTCTGCACTGCCGGATAAACTCGGTATTACTGCCAACCAGGTGACATTAGCAGGCTTTGTCATTGGATTGTTTGCCCTGCCCGCCTTGGCACTGGAAGCTTACAATTGGGCATTGGGCTTTATTATCATCAACCGGATCTTTGACGGTCTCGATGGCGCGATCGCTCGCCGCCAAGGGATCACTGACTGTGGTGGTTTTCTTGATATCACCTTGGATTTTCTTTTCTATTCCATGGTGCCGTTCGGTTTTGTATTGGCCAACCCAGATGCCAACGCGGTGGCGGGGGCTTTCCTTATTTTCTCATTTATCGGCACCGGCTCGAGCTTCCTCAGCTTTGCCATCATGGCTGGCAAACGTAACATCGAAAGCCCGGTATACAAGCAGAAGTCGCTTTACTATATTGGCGGTTTGACCGAAGGGACTGAAACCATTGCCTGTTTCGTGCTGTTTTGCCTGTTCCCGGCCCACTTCGCTACCATTGCTTGGGTATTCGGCACGCTGTGCTGGATCACCACAACGACACGTATCTGGGCGGGCTACCAAACCCTGAAAGAGGCTTAGTCACTCGGCTTGAACCAAACCAACTGGGTTCAAGAAAAACAAAAACAGCTACCCGGAAGTAGCTGTTTGTTTATTAGACCTATTATAGATTCTTGTCTTCAGGCCAGTGATTATGCTTCTACAGGTTTAGCATTCACTGCAGCTGTTTCCACTTCATCTTTATTGAAGCCATCGTGCAAGCGGTAGTAGCGCTGGTAGACAAAGCCACTCACTGCCATCAAGATTGCTGGCAGACCTACCATCATAAAGTGAAGACCCATAATCGTTTCTGCTGTCTGCTCGACATTTGGTACATAGCCCACCACTGACAAGCCTACACCGACAATGAAGCCACCTGCCGCACCGGCAAACTTAACCAGCATAGTCTGAACCGAGAAGATCACACTTTCACTGCGGCGGCCAGTTTTGTACTCACCATAGTCCACGACATCAGCAAGCATCACCGTCTGTAGGGCGTTGGCAATACCGACACCAAACTTGATGGCAGCACCCGCTAGGCCGATAAGGAAAGCGTTGCCCGGGAACATGACGCCCATTACAAGTAGGACAATGCAAGACAAAATCGGGAAGCCACACGCCATTTTCCACAGGTGCTTACGAGGCAGCTTAGCCGCGATACGAGGGAACAAGAACACACCTGCCACTTCCGCCGCACCTGCAACCATCATATAGACAGGGAACAGCTCAGGATTACCCAGTGCGTAAGAGAAGTAGTAGATTGCAAAACCACCCACAAGCAGGTTAGCAATCTGGAATGAAAGTACGGTACCGATCAGTGCTTTAAGCTGGTCGTTCTTACCGATGATCACCAGTACATCTTTGAAGCTAAATTTCTCAGCCGGTTTTGCGTTGGCTGGCGCCGCTTTTTCTTTAACGTTACGGGCAATCAGGAATGCACTCATCACAAACAGAACAGCGATCAGCATTGCCACGTTGAAGAAACCATCACCTTGGTTGCCTTCACCCAGTACCCCAACAATGTGCAGGCCGTAAGTACCCGTGATAAACCATGCCAGGCTAGCAAAAAGACGCGGCCACACCACTAGTTTTTCACGCTCTTGACGCTCGCTTGAAAGCGCAGGGATCATTGACCAGTAAGGGATATCCATAATGGTGTAAGTCAAACCCCAAAGGATATATGCAGCAGCTGCGTAAAGGTAAAGGGCTGGACCTTCGAACATATGGGTACTGAACAAGCCAACCAATACGATAGCGTTCAGTAGTGTACCGATGACAATCCATGGACGGAATTTACCGAACTTAGAACGGGTGTTATCAACAATCACCCCCATCATCGGATCAGTAACCGCATCGATAATTCGGGCTGCAAGGAAGATTGTACCCACAAAGGCAGCAGACAGGCCAGCTACATCCGTGAAGTAGAACATCAAGAAAATATAGATTGGTGCACACGCGAAATCTTTACCGAGTGCACCGAGGCCATATGATAACTTGGTTTGTAGTGTGATTTTGTCAGACATGTTTTATCCTTCAGTCTGTTCCACACCCCTTCCCTAACTAAAGGGATGCGTACAGCATTTATTTAATTTTTTGTATCCATCAAGCTCTGGGCTCAAAAGGTATATTAAGGATCTACAGAAGGATAACTGTGATCCAACCCCCACCCATGGAAACGTTTCCATGGATTCCATGAATAGAATGCCAAAGTGCGATTTTGATCACTTAACGCATCTTCACAGCAATGTTTAAGCAATAATTAACAACACGTCGTACTGCAAGTGGGTCAAAAAATGGGACCAATAAGGCCCCGTTATTTCGTTCAGTTTTACCTGACAGTAATTACACAGCAACCAGCTTAATTAAAATAGCGCTCTCGGCATCGAGGACAGGCATGGCTAACCCGGCCTTCTGACACCATTCCCCGCTCAATGACACCGGCTGTTTCGTCCATGCTGGTTGTTGGTTTACCAAGCCTTCATGGAAATTAACTGGATGATCAATCACGGATATCTTATAGGATTTGCTGGCATCCAGCTCAGGGATCCTCAACGCACCACTCAAGGAGTTTGTAGGCATTGCCACCTGAGCCACCATGACTAGTGCCTCGTTGCCATCTTGGCTGATCACCGCCTTGGCTAACTGGCTATCACTATCATCAACTGGGATGCGCACAGATTTGCCAGTATGAAGCAAGCTACGGTATTCCTTGTGCAATTTAATATACCGCTCGAATCCGGCCTTCTCTTCGGCCCCCTCTTTCACCGGATCTAGCTCGATACCCATATGGCCAAACAAGGCTGTCAGGCCACGAAAACAGATATCATGGGTACGGCGGGTACTGTGGCAATGGCGCGCACCGATATGGCTTCCCATCACCTCAGGTGGGAAGAAATAACTAAAGCCACGCTGGATCTGCTGGCGTTCCAATGCATCGTTATTATCTGACGTCCAGAAACGGTGGGTGCGCTTAAGTACCTCGTAATCAATCCGGCCGCCACCAGCGGCACAGGACTCTATTTCCACATCAGGATGGCGCGCGCGGATTTTCTCGACTAATTCATAGTATCGCATCACCTGGTTATTACCGGCAGCACGGCCCTGATGGCCCGGTTGGACAATCTCGCGGTTCATGTCCCACTTGATATAAGCAATATTAAGGGTCGATAGGAAGTGATCAAGCCTTGCCAATAAGTATTCAAAAGCCTCATCATTTTGCAGGTTTATCGCATACTGATTGCGGCCTGTAGGCTGATCATAGCCCTCGACAGCGAGCAGCCAGTCGGGATGATTGCGGTAAAGATCTGAGTCCTTGTTGATCATCTCCGGCTCGAACCACAAACCGAACTCCATCCCCAATTCGTTCACGTGATTTACGATGCCCTCAAGCCCCTCGGGATACTTGGTTTCATCAAGATACCAATCACCCAATGCAGCCTTGTCACCATTACGCCCTTTGAACCAACCATCATCAATAATAAAGCGCTCAACACCCATTTTGGCTGATTCTGTCGCCATCTCCTTGATATATTCAGGATCATGATCGAAATAGATCCCCTCCCACGTGTTTAGGTGGATTGGGCGGGCTTTCTCACTGATTTGCGGTGCCAAAATAGACTCACGCACATGGCCATGGAACTGCTGACTCATCTGATTCAAGCCATTCGCACTATGCGTAGCATACAGTACAGGCGTGGTTAGGCTCTCTCCCGGTTGTAGCGACACCTCACCCGGTAGGTACAACGCCTCAGTCTGGACAACCCTTCTTCCGTCAGCCTTGACGTCAACGCGCATCCGGTGGTTGCCGCTCCATGCCAAATGGAATCCCCAAACATCACCATCACACTCATCAAAACCTTTAGTACCCGCAATGAAGGCCGGGTAATGCTCATGTGACGTACGGCCACGACGGTTTTCTTGCTGGTAGCCCCCTTGCAACAAAGGCTGCCGTACTTGCTGGAACTCTTTGACCCAGCGGCCATAATAGGTCAGAAGCTCATTGACGCGCTCAGGCAGAGGAAGCGTATTAGCCAGGCGATTCACCTGATACTCTCCTTCGCCAATGTTGGTCAGGGTCTGCTTGAGTTGGACAACATCGTTGCTATCCACTTCCAGGTTCACGGTTAACGACAGGCCAGCATTGGCATCCTGGCTTTCCACCACCAGGCTTCCTCCCTCTTGATGAACCGAGCTAAGCGTAAAAGCAGGTGACCAATGCTGGCCGTTGCGGTGTCCTTCAAGAGCCGGGCTGCCGAACAGGCCTCGCGCAAGCTCAGGATGCAATGAAACAGGCACATCATTATCTAATCGGCCATAAGGGACTGGGCGTTTCAAGGCAATATCTGCCCCTTGAGGTAGCGCGGCAAGTGCTTCACCCCAGTAGATCACTTCAGCGACTTCTCCAATTTCGACGATCATTTCAGACTGTCGGCCTTTCAGACGAATGATTTGCTTATCCATTATCATGGTTTCCTATTAAGCATGAAATTTCACTCGATCATAATGAAATACCCAGTAGATACTGTGAGCAAACACGCACACTGGAAACGTTTCCATTTTATCAACTAAAAGTACCAATCAATAAAGTAGTAATTATGTAAAATAGTGCTTTCAAAAGTAAGGCGCGTGAATAGAAGCAGTTATTGAACTGAGTGTGAATAAAACGGGATCATACGTGACCCCGTAACTAATCCTGTAACCCAGCCTATAACCAGACCTAATAGGTTGAGGAAGCCTTCTTGTCGGCAGCTTCCTTCTTCATTGCGTTGCAATCTGTTATCAGGACATGCTTATGAATGAGCTTGCCATCAATCACACAAGGGGGGCTAGGTATGCCACCAGTACCAGAACTTCCCCCTGCTTGCACAGAAACGCTAAACAACATGATACCTAGCAAACCAATGAGCTTTTTCATGTTCGGATCCTACAAATGTGAAAAGGCACTTATAAGCATAGAAGACTTAAAACCGATAAGCTGCCCCGACACTGATCTTCCATTCGAGAAGCCCCCTTCCCCTAGCGGGCTTTAGCGACAGTTATCACACCTTCGTTGTTCTAATGTGCATTCATATCATGACATTGATATTTTCTAACCTGCTGACAATGAAGTAGGTTCCAAAAAATGATTTCTGTCTCTTTAGTTGATGACCATATTGTGGTTCGCTCGGGGTTTGCTCAATTACTCTCCATAGAGCCTGATATTCAAGTGCATAGTGAATACAGCAACGCTAAAGAGGCATTCCGCGGGCTTTCAGAGGCTGTGGTCGATGTGGCAGTCATTGATATCTCGATGCCGGATGAAAGCGGGCTGGTATTACTGGAAAAGCTTCGCAAAAAGCACCCTGAATTCAAAGCGATTATTCTGAGCATTTACGATTCCGCCTCTTTTGTCAGCAAAGCGATAGATGCGGGCGCTTATGGCTATCTCTCTAAACGCTGTGGCCCGAGCGAACTTGTCAGAGCGATACGAACCGTCGCAAGTGGTGACCGATACCTTTGCGCTGATGCGCTGGTTAATCTAAGTAATGCGTCTGCGGGGCCAGATGTACTGCATGAACTCACCAAGCGAGAACGAGAAGTCTTCGATCATTTGATTTTAGGGAAAGATGTCAAAGAAATAGGCAGTGAACTATTTATCAGCCATAAAACAATACACGTTCACCGCGCAAATATCCTTAGCAAACTCGGGCTCTCCAATAATGTCGACTTAATTCGTTTCGCCCTACACCACAAATTGCTCAATGACGAGCCAGTATGAATGACATCACACGACGGCAGCACCTGCCCAGGCTCATTCTAACCCACGCATTTACCTACGCTTTCAGCTTGGTTGTGTATACCATCAGCTGGTTTTGCCTGTGGAACATCAGTCGCTACCTAGTACCCGACCTGCTGTTAGCTGGCCTCTTCCTCCCGACGGGCTTGAAACTGGCCGTCTATGCGCTAAGCCCTCGCCGCCTATGGCCTCTGTTTACCTTGGGAGAGATAGGGCTGATTGCCCTCATGCTGCCAGTCATCAGTAATGACAGCACGCTGTACCTGCTTATGCTGTTCTCCATTTTCAGCCATGGCTTGGCCATCGCTTTTCAGCCCTATTGGCGAACATTAGACGTGTACTGGAAGCAATTGTTGGCACTGTGTGGTTTTGCATTCGCTTATGCCAACCTATGTGGCATCGCCCTGTTGATGGTTTTCAAACCGATGGGAATGACCATCGACTACGCTTTAGAAGGGACTGTCTCGGCTTTGACTGGCGGTATTCTCTTAATGCCATTTTTCTTTTTGCTTTATGACTACCTTCACCGCCAAATTTGGCAACCACTAAGTCCGACTCTCGTCCACCAGGAAATAACGCTACGCAGCTCTGCCCTTGTGTGGTGCCTGGTCTTTTTCAGTATCGGCCTCGTGGCAGAGTTGACCTTTCTCGAAGAGATGAAGTCCCTTTCGCTGCTGTTATTTCTCCTGCCAAATATTTTTATGGCTTACCGCTACGGTTGGCAAGGCGGGGTACTCGCCAGTGTGATGAACAGTATCTTACTCGCCACTGCACGGCAGATTTCTGGTTCATTCGAGTCCGATCTTGAACTTCAAAGCTTTATTGCAACTCAAGCGTTGATCGGTCTAGGTTTGGGTATTGCTATCAGCCGCCAATACCTCCTGTCCCAACAACTGAAAAAAGCCAACGAAGATCTCCAGACCGAACTGCACAATAAGAAGCAGTTGGCCAAACAGCTTGTTCACGTCGAGGAAGATATTCGTAAATCTGTCGCCAGAGAGCTTCACGATGAAATAGGCCAAAACATTACCGCAATACAAATTCAATCTATGCTGGCGAAAAGGCTTGCAGACAGTGAACAAGCAGAAACAATAGCCGATACCACCCATGAGCTAGCCATGCGGATCCATACTTCTACCCGCCAATTACTCAAGCAGCTACGCCCACAGGCTCTAGATGAAATGGGTCTCGAGGCTGCAATCCGCCAGCTAGCAACAGAAATGCGTTTCAAAGAGCGGAATGTCGATTTCAAGCTCAATTTTGGCATATTGGCTGACCGGTTAGACGAAGTCACCGCCGTGACCCTATACCGAATCGTTCAAGAGTTACTGAACAATATCTGCAAACATGCCCAAGCGACAGAGGTTCAACTCTCTTTGATGCCCGGTAGCCAATTTAGCCTGGAACTTCGAGACAATGGTATTGGTCTGCCTGAAGACTGGCGAAACCGTGGGCATGGACTGAGGGGCATTGAAGAGCGGGTTCAAGCCCTAGGCGGTCAAATGACGATTCGAAGCAATGAGCTTGGCTGCCGTATAACTGTTAACTTACCCACAAAATCCGACACCACCTAACCCTAACTAGGAAATTTTCCTAGTCATTTATGAAACTGTCTCATTCTTTTCATTCACTTTGTCAATAACATCAACTTCAGCACTTAAGGAGAAGTGATGACGTTCGCAGTTGCAACTAACCCTAGCCAGGTTAACGAAAGCTACCGCTACTGGCGTCTTCATTTGATGGCCGCGATGTATATCGGCTACGGGGTGTTCTATTTCACCCGTAAAAGCCTAAGTTTTGCCATGCCTGCAATGCTGTCCGATCTCGGGCTAAGCACTGCCGATTTTGGCGTACTTGGCACCTTGTTCTACATCACTTATGGCGCATCGAAATTTCTGTCCGGCATAGTCAGTGATCAGACGAAACCGAACTATTTCATGGGGCTCGGCCTCATCGCAACCGGTGTCATCAACATACTGTTCGGGCTCAGTTCATCACTTTCTGCCTTCGTGATGCTATGGACACTCAACGCTTTATTTCAAGGCTGGGGTTGGCCGCCTTGTGCAAAATTGCTGACCAGCTGGTATTCACGATCTGAGCGCGGCTTTTGGTGGTCGATTTGGAACACTTGCCACAACTTGAGTGGCGCGCTTATCCCTGTCTCGATTGGGATAATCGCAATCAGTTGGGGGTGGCGTTACGGCTTCATCTTGCCGGGTCTGCTCGCCATCATCGTAGGCACGGTACTGTGCTTTCGACTAAGGGACAAGCCACAAACCCTTGGTTTACCAAGTGTTGGCGAGTGGCGTGATGACGAGTTGGAAAAACAGCATGAAGCCGAGGGTAAAGGGCTGTCATTCAAGCAGATCCTGAAAACCTATGTCTTGGGTAACAAGTATATCTGGCTGCTTTGCAGCTCATATTTACTGGTCTACGTAGTGCGCATTGCTATCAATGACTGGGGGAATTTGTATCTGACCGAACGACACGGTTACTCGTTAATCACAGCTAACACCACCGTATCCATGTTTGAAGTGGGTGGCTTTCTCGGTTCACTGTTTGGCGGATGGGGATCAGACAAATTTTTCCGTGGCAATCGAGCGCCGATGAACCTGATTTTTGCTTTGGGGATTTTCATCTCTGTCGCGGCGCTGTGGCTGACCCCTCTTGATAACGTATTGGTGTTATCGGGTTGCTTCTTCTCCATCGGCTTTTTCGTCTTTGGACCGCAAATGATGATAGGCATGGCCGCGGCAGAGTGTTCGCACAAAGACGCAGCCGGCACCGCGACAGGGTTTGTCGGACTGTTCGCCTACTTAGGAGCAGCGCTGGCCGGATATCCGCTGGCACTGCTTATAGAGAATTTTAGCTGGGAAGGTTTCTTCGGTGTCATCACGCTGTGTGCAGCGTCGATAGGACTGCTGATTTTACCTTTCGTCAAAGCACAGCAACGGGCAGGGATCGCCGTTAACTAAAATTATGATTCCTCTCGTTGTCACTTATCCAACCCTACACGTTGGAAACAACAAGAGGAAATAATAATGAAAGTTAGAACTAAACGCTCGCTACTCGCTGCCTGTATTCTGGGTTCAATGTTTGCGGCTCCACAAGTTATGGCTGACGGCCGATTAGTCGTATATTGCAGTGCAACCAACGCGATGTGTGAAGCGGAGACAAAAGCTTTCTCTGAAAAATACAACGTAAAAACGTCTTTTGTTCGCAACGGTTCTGGCAGCACACTGGCCAAAATCGAAGCTGAAAAGAAAAACCCTCGTGCTGACGTTTGGTATGGCGGTACCCTTGATCCGCAATCTCAAGCTGGTGAAATGAACCTGCTGCAAGCCTACCCTTCCCCACAGCTTGAAAACATCATGCCGGACTTCCGAGATCCCGCCAAACGCAAAGGTAACTACTCATCTGCCGTGTATATGGGTATTCTTGGTTTTGGCGTCAACACCGAGCGCCTTGCAGAAAAAGGCCTGCCAATCCCACGTTGCTGGAATGATCTAACCAAGCCGGAATACACTGGTGAGATCCAGATCGCTGATCCTCAAAGTTCAGGCACCGCCTACACCGCCCTGGCAACCTTCATCCAACTTTGGGACGAAGACAAAGCCTTCAACTACTTTAAGGCACTGGACAAGAACGTTTCTCAGTACACCAAATCTGGTGTAACCCCATCTCGAAATGCAGCTCGTGGCGAGATTGCTATCGGCATCGGCTTCCTGCATGACTACTCATTGGAGCAATCAAAAGGTGCACCTCTTGAGTTGATCTCACCTTGTGAGGGTACTGGGTATGAAATCGGCGGTGTCAGTGTGATCAAAGGTGCCCGTAACCTTGATAACGCTAAGAAATTCGTTGATTTTGTGCTTTCAAAAGAAGGCCAGGAAACAGCGTGGCAGAAAGGCCAATCATTCCAGATCTTAACCAACATCAAGGCCAAGCAATCGCCAAACGCCTTGAATCCTGAAGATCTAACACTGATCAGCTATGACATGGACAAATATGGTTCGTCTGATGAACGTAAACGTCTGATCAACAAGTGGGTCAATGTCGTCAAGATGGGACAATAATCTCCTTTGGGGCTGCCTAGCAGCCCCTGTCCTGCACCAACTGACAAGACCAACACCGCTCTACATTTCAGGTACAGACAATGAACGAACTTGCCGCACAAATCACGCCAAGTGCCATAAAGCGCGACCCTGTCTTTTATTGGGTATTAAGCCTGCTGGCAGCTTTTATTTTGCTGCCAGTCTTTGCTCTCGATTGGGGCCTTTTTGAATCCACCCCAGAAGAATTCAGAGCAGCGATGGGCTGGAGTAGCATGAATATCTCATGGCTATGGTTCGCCCTCCCTGCTGTTTTATTGTTCCGCCCTGCCCAAGTGCAGGATAAATACGCCAAAAACCGACACTACTTCGATATCGGCTACAGTGCTTTCTGCATGTTGTTTGTGGTGATTTCTTCTTGGTATACCGCGCAAGGAATGGGTTACGCAACCATCGCCCTGTTTGTTGTGCTTGGTGCAGTAATGACCTTGGCTTTCTCAAGGCTTGAATACCTTGGCGGCGATACGTTTGTTATTGGCTCGCTCATCGCAATCGTGCTACTGATCACCACATTTATTATTTTCCCGAGCATCGCCATCTTTGTCCCTATGTTCAAAGATGACATGGGGAATTTTGTCGCCTGGCAGTTCCTAGATATTCTTGGCCGTGCCCAAATCATCCAGATCATCATGAACTCCGTCATGCTGGGGACATCTGTCGGCATCGGCGCAACCTTCTTCGGTTTGGTCTTTGCTATCTATACCACCCGCATCGCCAAGCGAAGTGCCTTCATTGCCCGAATCTTTTCTATTTTGCCTATCGTTACCCCGCCATTCGTAGTCGGCTTGGGTGTCACCCTGATGCTGGGGCGCTCTGGTTATATCACTGAATTGATGGTGGATTGGTTCGGCCTTACCCAAACCAACTGGCTGTATGGCTTTACCGGCATATGGATGGCACAGGTACTGGCGTTCGCACCGATGTCGTTCATGATCCTTGACGGTGCAATGAAATCGCTACATCCATCACTGGAGGAGGCGTCTTATACCCTGCGGGCCAATCGCTACCAGACCTTCTTTAAAATCGTCATGCCGCTGCTCAAACCGGCATTGGCAAACAGCTTTTTGATCATCTTCGTCCAGTCTTTGGCAGACTTCAGTAACCCGCTGGTACTCGGTGGTAGCTTTGACGTACTGGCCACTCAGATCTACTTCTACATTGCTGGCGCTCAGCTAGATTACGCCTCTGCCAGTACCCTTGGCGCAGTTTTGCTTCTGTTCTCACTGGCTATTTTCGTCGTGCAGTATATTTGGATAGGCAAACGCTCTTATGTCACCATCTCCGGTAAGTCTTACCGGGGCGATGTCCAGCCACTGCCTGCCACATTGAAACACAGCGTGTCGGGCCTGTTGTACTTCTGGATGGCATTCAACATTTTGCTCTACGGCAGCATTATCTACGGTAGCTTTACCGTCAACTGGGGGGTTGATTACAGCCTGACCTTCGCCAACTACATTAACCTGTTTGGTATGGGTATGAGCGAAGGGGCTTGGCCATCACTGATCACCACCATGACGTATGCCGGTATTGCCGCACCGCTAACTGCACTATTCGGACTATTGATTGCTTACATCGTTGTGCGCCAGCAGTTCCACGGCAAAAAGGTGATCGAATTTGCCACTATGCTGTGCTTTGCAGTACCGGGAACCGTTGCCGGTGTCTCCTATATCCTTGCGTTTAACGATGCACCTGTGTACCTAACCGGTACTGCCGCCATCGTAGTTATTTCCATGGTGATGCGAAACGTTCCGGTGGGGATCCGCTCCGGTGTCGCCGGTCTCGGCCAATTGGACAAATCATTGGACGAAGCCTCGTTGAGCCTGCGAGCTAATTCGCTGAAAACCATCACCCATATTTTGCTACCACTACTGCGTCCAGCGATTCTATCTACGCTGGTATACAGCTTCGTGCGCGCAATGACCACAGTGAGCGCCATTATCTTCCTGGTAACCCCAGAAACTCGGGTGGCAACCTCTTACATCCTCAACCGAGTAGAGGACGGTGAATACGGTATCGCTATTGCTTACGGCTCCATCCTGATTGTTGTGATGCTCAGCATCATCCTTATTTTTGATTTCCTTGTCGGTGAAGCGCGTATTTCGCGTTCCAAAGCCAAAAACGACGCGTCCTAACTGGAGAATAAATTCATGGCAACTGAAAACTTTGTAGTGCTCAAAAACGTCTGTAAGCGCTTTGGCGACAAAACCGTTATCGGCAACCTCGATTTAGAAATCAAAAAAGGCAGCCTTGTCACCTTGCTGGGCCCATCGGGCTGTGGCAAAACCACAGTGCTTCGCCTTGTCGCAGGGCTGGAAAAACCCACCAGCGGCCAGATTTTCATTGACGGCGAGGATGTCACCAATACCTCTATCCAGCATCGTGATATCTGTATGGTATTCCAGTCTTATGCCCTGTTTCCCCATATGTCCCTGCACGAAAACGTGGGGTATGGGTTAAAAATGCTGGGCTTGGATAAGGCGGAAATCAAAAAGCGGGTCGATGATGCGCTCAAACTTGTTGATCTTGAAGGTTTTGGCGAGCGTTTCGTAGACCAGATCTCCGGCGGGCAGCAACAGCGCGTTGCCCTGGCACGGGCACTCGTGCTCAAGCCCAAGGTGCTGCTGTTCGATGAACCTTTGAGTAACCTTGATGCCAATTTGCGCAGGAATATGCGCGAGACCATTCGCGATTTGCAGCAGCGCTTCAATATCACGTCGCTGTACGTTACCCATGATCAGTCCGAGGCCTTTGCGGTTTCTGATACCGTTATCGTTATGAAAGATGGCGACATCATGCAACAGGGAAGCCCAACAGATTTGTACAAGCACCCAGCTTCTATGTTTATGGCAAACTTCATGGGCGAAGCCAACCTGTTTGAAGGTCACTTTGACGGAGAAACCATAGACATCCATGGCTACAACCTACCAGCTGCCACAGACAATGTTTCAGGTATTAATCCAGGCGACTTTCAGATTGGTGTACGCCCTGAAGCTATTTTACTGGCCGAGCATGGAGAACCTTGCCAGCAATGCCAAGTCATCAGTGCAGCGTATATGGGCTCGATGTATGAAGTCGTCGTGGAGTGGCAAGGCCATGAGCTATTGCTGCAGCTAAACTCCGCACAATTTGATACCAGCTTCACCGACCATGCGTACCTAACGATTAACCCGAACGGTGTGTTCCTATTACCCCCAGAAACAAACTAAGGTTTATCGTCTAGTGCAAGCCGCTCATTTGAGCGGCTTTTTTATTATGCGAGAACGGTAATTGTAGGGGACTTAGGTAAGTGCTCTACGCACAAATCTGAGTAGGTACGTCAGCATCACTGTACTGACGAATAGAAAGGCCATTTTCGTTGAACAGGTGCAAGTTGTGGTTATCCATATACACCTTTACCTTATTACCGGTAACGACCGGCTCATCGGTCGGTAGATGAATCTTGAAGCCATCGACACCTGCATATTGGCCAAACAGATAGGTACTGTTGCCTAGCCTTTCAACCACATCAGGTTGGAACTCAATACAAATAGTATTTTCCTCACTGCTTTGGGAATTGAGGAAAATATGTTCAGGACGGATCCCCACTTTGACCGCCTGGCCAACTTCAACACCGTCTGTATGGGCGGCAATTGAAACAGATTGTCCATCGGGCAAGGTAAGCGTCAATGATTGTGGCTCTTTTTTCGCTATCATAGCCGGGATAAAATTCATTTTCGGCGAGCCGATAAAACCGGCGACAAACTCATTGGCTGGCTGATAGTAAAGCTGCAGCGGTGATCCCACCTGCTCTACCCTGCCATCGCGCAATACCACAATCTTGTCGGCCAGTGTCATGGCCTCGACCTGATCATGGGTCACATACACCATGGTGTTGCCCAGCTGTTTGTGCAGCCTCGCAATCTGAATCCGCATTTCGACCCGCAGCTCGGCGTCAAGGTTAGACAGCGGCTCATCAAACAGGAAGACTTCCGGATCGCGAACAATCGCACGGCCAATCGCCACACGCTGCCGTTGCCCACCCGATAATTCCTTCGGCTTGCGCTTGAGCAGCGCTTCGAGCTGGAGAATATCACTGGCATGTTTCACCCTCTGCTTGATCACCTCCGGTTTCTCTCCCACCATCTTGAGACCAAAGCCCATGTTTTCTTCCACTGTCATATGCGGGTATAACGCATACGACTGAAACACCATTGCGACACCACGCTCTGAGGGCTCAACGTCATTCATGTTGACCCCACCAATGCAGATATCGCCTTCAGTAATGTCTTCCAAGCCAGCAATGAGCCTGAGAAGAGTAGATTTACCACACCCCGACGGACCAACGAAGACAGTGAACTCACCATCTTCGATAGTCAGATCGATACCGTGGATAGTTTGTATTTTTCCAAATCGTTTCACTGCGCGATTTAGGGATATACCAGCCATATAATTTCATCCTCTGAGGTTACGGGACGTCAGCAAGGCTATTTATCAAACAACTAGAACGCTATTTACGCTACCTGATTGTAACGACACAGTAAACGTTTCCAGAGCAATAAGACTCATCTTTTTAACATAGTGTGAGCTGAGTACACCTTGTAGCATTCACACAGGACAAGAGTGATAAAGCACACAATTCATACTAAATAAACAATATATTAGATTGAAACCCCTACATAAAACCCTTATACGCGAGAGACTTTCCAAGCTATAAATCGACCATATCATCCAGATCCATGTCACACATTGTGAGTATTATCACTACCATTAATGGAAACGTTTCCTTGATCACGTTTTATTAACACCATTGTCGATATCGTAACCACGCAAATCACTTTGCGTCATCAAACAGCTATCAAAACAACACCTAGAACATACAGAACAACTTGGTAAGCACGCTTGCCAATGAACCGAGATCTCTGCATACATGGAATCGGAGCCTAGTATGATTCATTCTTCTTCAGCAGAAGCAACATTAGATAGAGCCAGTGACTCTAAACATAAAAGGAAGCGGATTATTCCTATTTCTTTAGTACCGTGGGTATTTCTTGCCCCGGCATTGGTGCTATTTTCTATTTATGTCCTTTACCCCATTGTTAATAGTTTCAACCTCAGTTTGTACCAGTGGGATGGTATGGGCGAGAAAGTCTGGGTGGGTTTTGACAACTATATAGAGTTATTTGATTCAGAAACCTTTTACACCGCACTGACCAATAATTTGTTGTGGCTCATTCTGTTTATGCTTGCCCCACCGATTGGTCTGGCCATCGCACTATTTTTGAATCAGGAAGTGAAAGGAATTCGCTTGATTAAAGCGCTATTCTTTTTCCCATTTGTTATATCGCAAGTCATTGTCGGCTTGGTATTCACTTGGTTTTATGACCCTAGCTTGGGTTTGTTAAACAGTATTCTGGCCTTTTTCGGTGCCGAACCTATTGCGCTGCTATCTAGCGATCAATACGTCACCTACGGCATTATTGCTGCAGGCCTATGGCCGCAAATTGCCTATTGCATGATCCTCTACCTCACCGGGCTCAATAACCTTAATCCGGAGCTTATTGAAGCCGCCCGGCTTGATAACGCTAAGGGGCTCAAGCTCCTCAGGCACATTATACTGCCCCAGTTATCACCGGCGACATTCATCGCTGTAGTGGTGACGGTGATTGGTGCCCTGCGCTCATTCGACCTGGTTGCCACCATGACCGCTGGCGGCCCTTGGGGAAGCTCGACCGTACTGGCTTATATGATGTATGAACAGTCAATTTTCAACTACCGGATGGGCTACGGTGCCGCTATTGCTGTCGTGCTATTCCTGATCATGGCTATCTATATCGCCTTTTTCTTAACGCGCATGTTAAGGAGTGAGAAGTAATGTTCCCGACACCTATTAATAAATCATCCCGGACGATAAATATTGCATACCGGGTTGCACTGCCTTTTTCAATTATATTATGGCTACTACCACTCCTGGCTATATTGCTAACTTCGGTACGCTCTATAGAAGATATCAACCAAGGAAACTATTGGGGTTGGCCCACCAGCTTTAATTTAATAGAAAACTACCAGATGGTGTTCCAAACCACCGATATGGGACAATATCTTCTTAGCTCGTTGATTATTACGCTGCCAGCGGTAGCCGGTGCCGTCGCCCTTTCGACGCTTGCAGGTTTTGCATTGGCAAAATATAAATTCAGAGGCAATATTTGGCTTCTCGCTATATTTATTGCCGGTAACTTTGTTCCATTCCAAATATTGATGATCCCTGTTCGCGATCTCACTATCAGTGCAGGCTTATATGACACCCACCTTGGGTTAATTATCTTCCACGTCGCTTTCCAGACAGGTTTTTGCACCTTGTTCATGCGCAACTTCATCGTCAGCCTACCCAATGAATTACTTGAGGCAGCGCGCGTAGAGGGCGTCAGCGAGTTCAAGATTTTCTGGTACATCATCTTGCCATTAGTCCGCCCAGCCCTGGCAGCGCTATCGGTACTGGTCTTTACCTTTATCTGGAACGACTACTTCTGGGCACTGGTATTGGTGCAAAGCGAAGAAGTACGCCCTGTTACCGCAGGGATCAGCGCTCTACGTGGCCAATGGCTGGCTTCTTGGAACCTGATCTCCGCTGGCGCCGTACTGGCTGCGCTTCCGCCTGTCGCTTTGTTCTTCGCGATGCAGAAACACTTCATTGCTGGGTTAACCCTAGGTGCGACCAAAGGTTAAACGGAAATACAACTACCCTACTAATAAGGATAAATGATGAAAAAACTACATAAAATCATCACCGCTACCACGCTGGCGATGAGCATGGCATCGACTGCTTTCGCCTCGGAGCTGATTATCAACTCAGATCAAGCCGATCCAGCACCAAAGGCCGTCTTTGACAATATGGTTGCCCAGTTTAAGCAGGAAAACCCAGATATTACCGTTAAATACAACCTGTATGACAAAGAAGCCTATAAAACAACACTGCGTAACTGGTTGGTTACCTCTCCACCCGATGTCGTATTCTGGCATGCCGGTAACCGAATGAAGACGTTTGTCGACCGCGGTTTGCTGGAAGATGTCAGCGACGTGTGGCAAGCCAACAACATGTATGAAGATTTCACCAGTACCATCCCAGCAATGACGGTTGATGACAAGCAATGGGGCGTACCGTTTACCTATTATCAATGGGGTATTTACTACCGAAAAGATATCTTCGACAAATACGACATCAGCGAACCTAAAACCTGGGAAGAGTTCCTAGCCGCGTCGGAAACGCTGAAACAAAACAACATCGCCCCGATTGCCATAGGGACGAAATACCTCTGGACCGCCGCAGGTTGGTTTGACTATATCAACCTGCGCGTCAATGGGCTGGACTTTCACCTCGATCTAATGGATGGCAAAGTCCCTTACACCGATGAGCGCGTTCGCAATACCTTCAATACTTGGCGTGAGCTGATCGACAAGGGCTATTTCCTGGAAAACCATGCGGGTTACTCTTGGCAGGAAGCTCAGCCGTTCTTGTACCGCGGCGAAGCAGCCATGTACTTGATTGGTAATTTCATCACCCCTAACTTCCCAGAAGAGCTGGAAGGTAAAATGGGCTTTATGCAATTCCCAGCCATTGACCCAGAGATTGCAATGGCCGAAGAAGCCCCGATTGATACCATTCACATCCCAAGCAAGGCTAAAAACAAAGACAATGCCCGTAAGTTCCTAGCGTTTATCGCACGCGCTGAGAATCAAACAAAGATGAACGAGGCACTGCTGCAGATCCCGACCAACAATAAGTCTACGGTCACTGACGATGTGTTCCTCAACAAAGGCATTGCCATGCTAAACAGCGCATCCGGTACGTCACAGTTCTACGACCGCGATACCGATCCGGCGATGGCACAGGAAGGGATGAAAGCGTTCCAGGAGTTCATGGTTCACCCTGACCGCCTGGACCGAATCCTCAAGCGCCTGGAGCGAACCCGTGCTCGTACTTTCAACAAGTAACTGATAGTGGTGAAATCGATACCACTCCAGTAAAAATGCGGTGTTTTGGGTTTTGATTCCATTCAAGGAGTTTCACATATTACTTGAATTCACACTAATAGCTGACGTATTCTGTGACTATTGTGATTCAAAGTGAAACGTTATCCTGGGTTCCTAACTCAAAACACTCATAGATAGCTTCTTTACTTGGCTTACCGAGCAATCTGTACTGCTTGGGAAAGAAGTTTGTTTCCATTGATCAAAAAAGCCCAACTCATTGTTTTGTTGGGCTTTTTATTTCTCTCCATTTGCGTCCCGCCTCTTCAATGTAATCGTTTCCGGACCTTAAATGTCACCCTGTGTGCATTTTCCAGCAAAAACCGCCAAAAAACACCGTTAATGTGAGCTAAATTACAATTTCATTAATTGCCTTGCCTTTTATGAACAAAATACGCCACACCTCACTGTAAACGTTTCCAGGGCAATGCTAGGATCGCTCTTGAGTTAGGACCCATACATAAAAAAACAAAATGATGGAGACGTTTCATGAAACAGAAGATGCTAGCAAAAGCAGTCGGCATAGCACTGGTAATGGCCCCACTAGCCAGCCAAGCGGCAGTAGAGAACATTCAATATTTTGGCTATGCCAAATGGGGGAATATCTATACAGACAATGATGACCACAATGATGGCAAAGGTGAGCGTAACGACGTGATCCGCGCCAGCGAAGGTTATGGTAACTACCGTTTGGGTAACGAGCTGAACTGGTGGGAAGCAGGCCTAAAAGCCGATGTGTGGCAAAATGGCGATGCTTACTTCGATACGACCCTCTACCTAGGTAGCGGTGAGAGTTGGGGTGATGTCAGTATCATCCAGATGTGGTCAGCCGGTCATGGTCTGTTTGCCTCGCAGCCAAATGCCAAAGTCTGGGCCGGTGAGCGCTTCTACCGCCGCCACGAAGTCCACATGATTGATATCAAGTACTGGGATACATCAAGCACCGGTATTGGTATCGAAGATTGGGATCTTGGCTTTGGTAACGGCCACATTGCCTGGATGGCACCGAACTCCAGTGTTGATGGCCGCAGCCTGCATAACATCGATGCCCGAATCAGTGACATAGCTATTAGCGACACCGCCGATCTGACCTTTGGCTTGAACTACATTTTCACCCAAAACTCTAGCTATGAAGAGTCAGATATCACCACTTCTGGTGCCATGCTATCCGCGCTTTACCGCCAAGCTTGGGACTACGGTTCGAATACCTTAGCCCTTCAGTATGGTACCAATGCCCTTGCGGGCGGCTTGATGAGCGCCGAAGGCGGCTCTAACCGCAAGTACAGCACAGGTGTTGAGCATGATGGTTATAGCTGGCGGATCTTCAACTCTGGCGATCTGAACGTCAACGAAGACTTCCAAGTGATGTATTCGATCGCCTATCAGGACAAAAACCTTGATAACAACGACGGTGAGAAGTGGTTCAGTGTCGGTGCCCGCCCTCAGTACAGCTGGACAGATTACATGGCAACGGCTTTGGAAGTCGGCTATGAAACTGTCGAAGCACAAAACGGCGTAGGTACCAATGACATGTACAAGGTTACTGTTGCCCAGATGTTCCAGGCCGGTAAAGGCGTATGGGCTCGCCCTTCGCTGCGTATTTTCGCAACCTACTCCGAGAAGAACGACGAGTGGAACCGTGGTGGCGATACCTACGGCACAGCTATGCGTAACGCCAGCGGCAAGGACAGCGTTGACGAAGTGACCTTCGGTTTCAACGTCGAGACTTGGTGGTAATCACCCGTTCACACAAACTTGACTAAAAATGGTACGGGCCTTTTAGGGCCTGTACCCTAAGGAAAAAGCATGAAGAAGAATCAGTTGGCGATCATTTTGCTTGGCCTGAGCCTAACCGCTTGCAGTAGTATTCCAGACACAGCACTCAATACCGATCTTAACCAATCGGCATGCTGTGAATCTATTGCTGCGCTATCAATCCAACCGTTGGCATTAGATAGCCAACAGTATGTGATTCTCGATGGAAATGGTCAGACTCTCCCTCTCGCCCATGTTGGCAATGAGGGTCCAAAACGCACACCTGCCAAAGCTTATAGTTTGCCGCAAACGGCCTCTCCTTTCATGCTGACAGTCAGTGCTCCGATTAAAAACAATCTAGTCCTCGCCCCGGCTATAGCCATTTATGACAATCAATGGCAGTTGGTCGAGCAGTACACCACAGAAGATTTCCATTACTTTACCAGTAGCCTAGGCGGTCTCGAGCGCATTGAAGGTAAATTTATCCTCAGCACTCAGCTTAACAACATGGCTTACCTGGTGATCCAGCACGATCCTGAGCAAATTGGCAATCAGCTGGAACGTATACACCCAGAACAGGAATTTGCCGAGTCACAGAACATTATCGGCAATAAACGTCTTCCGCTTCATGCGACATTGTCGCCTGTCGGCGTGGTTGAAATGACCACGCAGCAGCACTTCGGAAATCCTGTGGTAGACCTACTTTCAAGCCTAACGGCGAAAGAGGCCTCGACTGCAGCCGTATCAAATACTGCAACGACTATTGTATCAGAACCTATATCAACAACACCTAAACAGACTGCATCCGTTGACACACAGGACTGGCACTATTTCAAACAACAAATTGATGAAGCCATGAGCCGCGAAAAGCTCAAACAAGCCATTGACTGGGCAAACAAAGCCGAGTCAGCAGGCCATGAACAGGCCAAAGATTACCTGTTGGATACCTTGGCCCAATAACAGCCAACCCGAAAAGCACAAAGAATAACTAGCCGTAGGGCAGCGAGCTATCGCCGTGCGGCACAGCAACTAAAATTTTCAAGATTACGTAAGATCAATATAAGTAGGATAACGATGACGGCATTTTCTAACATTATTCAGCGCCGAGACTGGGATAACCCTCAGTCAGTGAACATCCATTGTTTGTCTGCGCACAGCCCACTGGCCAGCTACCGTGACATCGACAGTGCACGGGATGCAAAAAATGCCCAGCGCCAGTCATTGAACGGCGAATGGAAATTCAAGCTTTTCGATGCCCCGGAGCAAGTAAACGGCGAGTTCGTGACTCCTAGCTTCAATGATCAGGCTTGGGACAGTATTCCGGTACCGTCTAACTGGCAGTTGCAAGGCTATGACAAGCCAATCTATGCCAACGTCAAATACCCGTTCGAAGTAAACCCGCCTTTCGTCCCGAAAGACAACCCAACAGGCTGTTACCGTACCAGCTTTACGGTAGAAGAAAGTCAGCTACTAGAAACCCATCGTATTATCTTCGATGGTGTTAACTCTGCTTTTCATGTGTGGTGTAACGGCCATTGGGTCGGTTACAGCCAGGACAGCCGTCTACCAGCAGAATTCGATCTATCCCAGTACCTTGTGGCTGGTGAAAATACCCTTGCAGTGATGGTGATCCGCTGGAGTGACGGCAGCTACCTAGAAGATCAGGATATGTGGTGGCTAAGCGGCATCTTCCGTGATGTTACCCTACTGGCCAAACCTTCACAGTGCATTGAAGATGTCTTTATCACACCAGATCTCGATGCTTGCTACCGTGATGGCAGCTTGTCTGTTGTTACCCATATCAATGCCACTGCTGAACATCAGGTACAGATCCAACTGTTTGATGGTGAGCAGGCAATCACCGAGCCAGTTATTGACCGCCCGAACAACCGTCGTATCGACGAGCGCGGTAGCTACAACGATGTAGTATTCCAAACGCTGTCGGTACGTGAGCCGAACAAGTGGAGTGCCGAAACACCAAACCTATACCGCTGTGTGGTCTCTTTGCTTGATGCCGATGGCAGCCATATCGAAAGTGAAGCCTACCACGTTGGGTTCCGTAAAGTTGAAACCATCGGCGGCCAGCTTTGCCTCAACGGCAAGCCCCTGCTGATCCGTGGCGTAAACCGCCATGAGCACCACCCAGAGCTTGGCCATGTTATGACAGAAGCAGATATGATCAAAGATATCTGCCTGATGAAGCAATATAACTTCAATGCGGTGCGTACTGCCCACTACCCTAACCACCCTCGTTGGTACGAACTGTGTGACGAGTACGGTTTGTATGTGTGTGACGAAGCCAACATCGAAACCCACGGTATGGAGCCGATGAACCGCCTGTCTGCCGACCCGATGTGGGCACACGCTTACATGAGCCGCTATACCCAAATGGTTCAGCGTGACAAGAACCATCCTTCGATTATCATTTGGTCATTGGGCAATGAATCCGGTCATGGTAGCAACCACAACGCCATGTATGCCTGGTCGAAGAACTTCGACCCATCTCGCCCGGTACAGTATGAGGGCGGCGGCTCCGATACGACCGCGACTGATATCATTGCCCCTATGTATGCCCGTGTGAACACCACCATTGCAGATGAAGCCGTGCCAAAGTGGTCAATCAAGAAGTGGGTGTCCCTACCAAATGAGAACCGCCCATTGATCTTGTGTGAGTATGCCCATGCAATGGGTAACAGCCTTGGCAGTTTCAACGAGTACTGGGACGCTTTCCGAGACTACCCTCGCCTGCAAGGCGGCTTTATCTGGGATTGGGTTGACCAAGGGATCAGCAAGTTCGATGACAAAGGCGATCATTTCTGGGCCTACGGCGGCGATTTTGGCGATACCATCAACGACCGCCAGTTCTGCATCAACGGATTGGTTTTCCCAGACAGAACCCCGCACCCGACTCTGGAAGAAGCCAAACACTGCCAGCGCATGATCACCGTCCAGCTCGATAGCGAAGAGCTATTGGCCAACTGTGTCGCGTATACCCTGACGGTGACCAACGAGAACTTGTTCCGTGCTACCGACAACGAGCGCCTGAAATGGTCTCTGCTTGAAGATGGCCGTATTATTGCAACGGGCGAGCAGCTACTGGATATTCCGGCAGATAGCCAGAAGACCCTCTGCATCGATATTGACTTCAAGCCCCTTGCCGGTGCGGTTTACCACCTCAATACCGATATCGAGCTACGCGAAAGAACACCGTGGGCAGAAGCTGGCCACATTGTTGCCAGCGAACAGTTTGCAGTCACTAACCGCAACTCCCTGGCCTACCCTGCCTTCAGCCGTAGCCAAGCCCCTGTTGCTACTGAAAACGATCAAAACATTTTGGTCAGCAGTGACGATGGCAAGCATAATTGGTGCTGGAACAAAGGCAACGGTCTGCTGGAGCAATGGACAATCGGAGGCAAGCCACAACTTATAGCTTCACCAGCAGATAACTTCTTCCGTGCCCCGCTGGATAACGACATAGGTGTGAGTGAGGTTGATTTCGTTGACCCGAATGCCTGGGTATGCCGCTGGGACGCAGCAGGTATCGGCAAGTGGAACCGCGAATGTGTTGATTGCCAGGTGAATACCCTTAGCCACCACGTCGCTGTCACTTCAACCTTCGTGTATACCTTCAATGGTAATGTACAAGCGATCACCGTTTGGACTTACACCTTGGACAGCCAAGGCCAAACCAAGGTAGATATCTCGGTTAAACTGGCTGATGAGCTACCACCTATGCCTCGCATTGGCCTAGAGCTAGCCTTACCGCTACAGCAAGAGCAGCAGCACATCGAATGGCGCGGACTGGGTCCATTTGAAAACTACCCAGACAGGCTATCGGGTGCCCGCTTTGGAAAGTACACCGAAGCACTGAGCGGCATGCACACACCATACATCTTCCCTACAGATAATGGTCTGCGTTGTGGCTGTAACTCGCTGTCTATCGGTAGCTTGAATATCTCAGGTGAGTTTCAGTTCAGTGTCAGCCGTTACAGCCAGCAGCAGCTGGCAGCAGCGAAACACACCAACGAGCTTGAAGCCGAACAGCTAATCTACCTGCGTGTAGACCACCAGCATATGGGGGTTGGCGGTGATGATTCATGGAGCCCGAGTGTCCATGAAGATTTCAAGCTCACTGACAAGCAATATGCCTACAGCCTGTGCATTGAGCCTCTCGGTGCATAACCACAAGACAGCCTTACCAAAGTAAGGCAGGTCATCGATTAGCGGCCTCATCGAAAGTGGGGCCGCATCTCCTCGCCGTTAGAATTCGCCAAAGCAAACTAAGCTCACTCCAGCTGAACAATTTTTGATAATATTTACCTGTAGGTAGCGTGATTATATTGATCTTGTTGTTCATGCGGAGTTTAGATGCAGATACCGACTATCAGTTTTAACCATAAAAAATCGAACCAAGCAGAATTGGAGATCTTTGATTTAGAGTCTCTTTATCAGCGTGAAAACCTGGATCACTCCCCTCACAAACCTCACCGAATTACCTTCTTTATGATGGTTTACATTGAGCATGGAGCCGGCGAACATATGGTTGACTTTAAAAGCTACCCATATCACTCCGGCAGCATTGTCTTTGTTCGCCGCGAGCAGGTTCATGCGTTTGACTTCTCTTCAAAACCTAAGGGGAAGGTCATTATCTTTACCCAGGCTTTCCTTGACCAACTTCATGCCAACATGCGCCTGCCAAACTATACACCTACTTACCTAAACCAATCGCGCTCTCCGGTACTGACATTGGACAAGAATACCGGCATTAGTGCCACACGAATTATTGAAGAGGTATTGAAAGAAATATCCCGGGATAATGTAGACCCTTTAATCGTCATGTATCTATTTTCTTCGTTCGCGTTAATGCTACATCGATTAAGACCTGAAGAACGCCATGATAAGTTATCCCAAGAACAAAGCGTTAAACTAGCGAGATTTTTTGACCTCTTGCAGGTACATTATGAACACGTTCGCGATGCAAACTGGTTTGCCTCGCAGATCGGTACTACCTACAAGACACTCAACCAAATCTGCAAGCTCGCTACCGATCTTACTGCGAAGCAGATGATTGACGCCTTTGTCACGATAGAGATGAAGCGCCGGTTAGTCGTTAGTAATGCCACCACCCAGCAGTTGGCCTATGATTTTGGTTTTGAAGATGCCAGTAACTTTGTGAAGTACTTTAAAAACCAAACAGAAATGACACCAAGCCAATTTCAAAAGCAATATGCCGACCCTCAACTCTAGCCTCCAGCAAACCCACTATTGAGGGTGCAAAGTTCGATATTAACCATTTTCGGACCCATTTCGACACAGATCTCAACCCGACTTGTTCTTATTATTATTCCCAACCGAACAAGAGGACAACAACATGAACAAGCTTACCCATTTCTTCGCAACCACTATTATTGCGACTTCAGCCCTTAGTGTTTCTGCTTTGGTAAACGCAGAAGAGATGACTAACCGCGATAAAGCTGTAGCGGTTATCTCTAGCATTGAAACCGGAGACCAGAGCGCAATTTCTTTCATCAACCCAGAGAAGTACATCCAGCATAACTTGGCAGTCGGTGATGGTCTTGCCGGTTTTGGTGAAGTGCTTAAACAGCTTCCTGAAGGTAGTGCCAAAGCAAACGTGATTCGCACAATTCAAGACGGTGACTACGTTGCTCTTCATACCGAATATAATTTCTTCGGCCCTAAAGCTGGGTTCGATATCTTCCGATTTGAAGACGGCCTTATTGTCGAACATTGGGATAACTTGCAAGAAGTGGCCAAGCCCAACCCTAGTGGCCGAACTCAGTTCGATGGCACAACCGAAATCACAGACATAGATAAAACCGATGCGAATAAAACGCTAGTCAGTGACTTTGTTCAAACAATTCTTATCAAAGGCGATATGACAAAAATTAGTCACTTTATTGGTGACAAAGACTCTGACTATATCCAGCACAACACCGCGGTTGCAGATGGTTTAAGCGGATTAAGCGCTGCCCTCAAGTCATTGGCCGAGGCCGAAATGCCGATGGTATACGCTACTAACCATCTGATTATCGGGGAAGGTAACTTTGTCCTCTCGGTCAGTGAAGGTACTTTTATGAACCAACATGTCGCATTCTATGACCTATTCCGTGTAGATAACGGCAAAATCGTTGAACACTGGGATACCATTGAAGTGATCCCGCCAAAATCAGAATGGAAGAACGACAACGGCAAGTTTGGTTTTGAATAACCGAATCCATTTAGAAACCACTCCCAAGAGGGTCACTTGAAAGGTGGCCCTTTTCTATAGGCTATGGACCCCTACTACGATAAGAAAGAACAGATCCTTACCGATGAACATGGTGTACCTAAATGTCCTCATTGTGGCAGCAATATGTTTATTAACGCTCGCATCCACAGCTCGTTTATTGATGTCGAGCATCAAGCGGAATATCAGAACCTGATGACATGGCTAAATGATGTCGTAGATAAGAAAGTTGTTTTGCTAGATCTAGGCTCAGGCTTTAACACGCCAACGGAAATTAGAATTCCCATGGAGCAGATTGCGATGGCTATTCCAGAGGCGCATTTGGTGAGAGTAAACCTTGAAAATGAGGACATCACAATGGAATTGGAATCGAAATCGGTTTGTTTAAAGCAAGATATCGCAAGCTGCATCCAAGGACTGTCCGCTCTGGATCCAGTTGATCATATTTAGTTTCTCGATATTAGGTATTGATTACAGTTTACAACTGCACGGCCGATCGACTGATTTAAAAGTCTTTGCTGATCACAATTTTCAGCCGTGGGGCGCAGCTTGTTTTTGGACATTTCCGAGTTTCGGAAGATCCAACATTAGCGGTTCATGAATAACTATAAGTATGGAAACTCGCTTAACTTAGTGTCCAGTATCGATGGACCAAATCACATAAAATAAGGTGACAATATTAAAATTAAAACTGTCACCTAGTACTAAAATTTGCACACAACAATTACGTTTTGTACAAAGTTAAGTAAACTTACTCAAAGAACTTCAAACTTTCTAATACCCCCTTACCAGTAGAACAGCAAAATTCTATAGAACTGACCTCCAGAGAGAAGCTAAGGTCGGTAAAACAGTATTCACCATCCTGCAAAAAAAGTTCACTTGAGCAACGATCAATGATTAATGTAAATTGTAACAAGTCGCTATCAGGTATAGTTAAACTAGATTCATGACTGAACATATCAGTATAGTTATCTTCACCATCATCCCCTACCTTTCTGCTTGTTGTTATAATAATATTATTTTCGTTACGCTCTATATTATAAGTTAAACACTCATTACCTAAAGGGGAAATAGATATTGAACTTCCTCGACCCAAATATAACATACCATCAAGTATCCCTGCATGGTAATTCTGAAAGATAGCGAAGCTATCTCCTGCGTTGAGTGTTTTATCTTGAGAGATAATGGTATTTCGCTCGTTGAGCCATTGTTTAGGTAAAGATGATAAAAGTCGTAACCCCGATTGGGTTTCCGATAATTTTAAATCTCGTGGCGCACTCATAGCGCTTCGCCATGCCTGTGTAGGAACGTCGTTAGCATACAACCAGTTGCTCATCCACGCAATTGACGTACGGCAGCCATTTTCCACATCAGACCAAGTTTGGGCTGCATAATAATCTTTGCCATAATCAAGCCATAGCACTGTTTGAGCATCATGATGATTAATAAAACGTTCACCATCGAACTGACCAATGAAATATTGAGTACCTGAACCACCTGCGTGGCTGCAACGTTGCACACCCACAATCAATACCCAATAACAAACCTTAGAGCCTTCCAATAGGATAGGAAAAAGATCCGGGCACTCCCATGGCATCTCATCATGTTTGCCTTCGTTCAAACCGAAATTGGAGGTTTTTTCCCAGTGATTAAGATCGCTAGAGCGATAAAAGCCCACCTCCTGCCCTTCCGTCACGACCATTATCCAGTGCTGACTTTGCTCGTGCCAAATGACCTTTGGATCGCGGAAGTCTTTTAAACCCGGATTAGGCAATATCGGATTATCGGCAAGCTTATTCCAACTAAAGCCTCCATCTTTGCTGTAAGCCAGACTCTGCATTTGTTCACTATCTCTGCCATCATCATGGCCGATACACGCGGTATAAAACGCCAGTACACCCGGCTGTGATTCATTGTCAAACAACCCGCTCGTATTGCACCAGTCCACTATGGCACTACCTGAAAAACACATGCCTTTTTCATCTGGAACCAACGCTGGTGGTAAATGCTGCCAATTGCGCAGGTCGGCACTGACTGCATGCCCCCAGTGCATCGGTCCCCACTTATTCGCGTAAGGATAGTACTGATAAAACAAGTGGTATTCATTATTGATGTAAACCAAACCATTTGGGTCATTCATCCAACCAAATGGTGGAGTAAAGTGCATTATTGGACGATATGGATCTTTTGCTAATTGTTGCATGCTATTTTTACCTTAGCTATTTAAATAAAATCGAATATACATCAAAGCTATTCTTAATTTTATTAAAGGAATAAGTGTACGTTAGATTCACTTTTCAATACACTCAACGTACTTAATAACGTTCACCTTAATAAAAAGAAGGGGAAATATTTAATTAAAATTAATATAAGGGTAATTAAGTCATAAGAATCATGTTTACACCGCTATTGCAAAATACACTTTATCAGTTTTTGTGTGTATTCAATTTTTTAATTCTCCAGCACATCAAAGGATAACCAATATCGAATCCTTATACACTGATAGGATCGTTCAATTGATCCCACTATTAATGCCTTAACTGATCGGAATTAAAATTAAAGGGGGGCAAAAAAACTTACTTTTTAAGTATTAAGCACTTGTGGCTTTAAAACCATATCTCGCCATCGCAGTTTCAATTTTATTTTTATCAAAGCCGTCATGAAGGCGATAGAACTTTCGGTAAACAACGACACTGGCTATCATTAATAACGTCGGAAGCCCAATCATCATGAATTCCAAGCCTGCAACGGTTTCGCTACTTTGAACGGCATTTGGAATATACCCAACTAATGACAAACCAACACCCACAATGAATCCACCCGCTGCTCCTGCAAACTTAACCAACATTGTTTGTACAGAAAAAATGACGCTCTCGCTTCGGTGCCCAGACTTATACTCCCCATAATCGACAACATCAGCTAACATTACGGTCTGAAGTGCATTCACAATACCCACACCATATGATTTCGCGGCAGCTCCCATGGCTATCAAAAGTACACTACCAGGAATAAAGACACGCATAAAATAGAGCAGAACGCAAGATAAAACCGCTAGGCCACATGCAATGAGCCATAAATTTTTACGAGGGAATAATTTTGCTATATGCGGAAAAGTAACGACACCGATGAATTCAGCAACCCCTGACACCATCATATAAGTAGAAAATAATTCGGCATTATTCAAAGCATAAGTGAAATAATAGATGGCAAAGCCACCAAATATCATATTGGCAATCTGGAACGTCAATACTGAACTGATTAATACTTTGAGTTGGTCATTAGACTTTAAAATATTAGCCACATCTTTTAAGTTAAATCTTTCCGTTGTTTTATCAACGGTCACACACTCTTTAACATTTCTTGCGACTAAAAATGCACTCATAATAAACAATACAGCAATTAACATCGCGAGATTGGAGAAACCTTCACCCTGATCACCGTCGCCTAACTTACCTATGATCGTCAGGCCGTAAGTGCCAATTATAAACCATGCGAGACTGGCAAACATACGCGGCCAAATGACTAATTTCTCTCTTTCCTTACGGGAGCTTGATAGTGCCGGTATCATCGACCAGTACGGAATATCCATGATGGTGTATGTTAAGCCCCACAAGATATAAGCTGCAGCGGCATAGATATAAAGAGGTGTGCCCTCAAACGTATGAGTGCGGAATAAAGCGATTAGAACGACGGCATTCAACAGTGTTCCAATGACAATCCAAGGGCGGAACTTTCCAAATTTAGACCGTGTATTGTCTACGATCATTCCCATCATGGGATCTGTCACAGCGTCGATAATTCTCGCCGCTAAAAAAATAGTGCCGATAAAGCCAGCCGAGAGACCCGCCACATCGGTAAAGTAAAACATTAAAAAGATATAAATAGGTGCACAGGCGAAATCTTTACCTAATGCTGCAAGTCCGTAGGATGCTTTGGTTTTCATCGTTATTTGATTAGACATATTACTACCCTGTTCTTAGTTATCGGCCTAGTTGGCTACCAATGACATTTCATTGATAGCCAAAATCATTTCATTTATTCGAGATACCGAATCAATTTACCTTCTCAACTTTGATTAACATCGCAGTTTCGGGATCGAGTAGCGGCATGCTTAAACCAACCTCTTTGCACCATTCCCCACTTAGTTCACAACCAGCTTCGGTCCAAGGTGGTTGGAACACGACAATGTCGTTGTAGTTGGCCGGTTTGTCTAAAACATAGATACGGTAAGTAGCTTTATCATCTAGGCCCAATATGCGCAGGTTGCCGCTCAAAGAGTGTGTTGGCATATCCAGTTGCGCCACCACAACAACCGCTTCAGATTGATCTTCTGAAACGACAGACAACACTTGATGCGAACTGTCGTCAGTTGGTGTGCGCCACATTTTCCCTGTATGTAACGACGATCGCAATTGCTTGTGTAGCGCGACATAACGTGCAAAGTTCGCTTTTTCATTGCTATCTTCTTTCACCGGATCAAGCTCTATTCCCATATGACCAAACAGTGCCGTCAGTCCACGGAACTCAATGCTGTGACGACGGCGAGTACAATGACACTTATCAGACCCAATATGGCTACCCATCACCTCTGGCGGAAAGAAGTAACTCATGCCACGTTGGATCCCTTGTCTTTCTAGCGCATCATTATTATCCGAAGGCCAGAAACGGTCGGTGCGTTTCAAGATTTCGTAATCAATACGGCCACCGCCACCCGCGCAAGACTCAATACTGACATGAGGGAACTTGGCTCTTACCTTATCGACTAACTGGTAGTAACGCTCTGTTTGTTTTCGTCCAGATGCCACGCCATCATGTGCCGGCTGAACGATTTCTCGGTTCATATCCCACTTGATGTAGCGAATATTGTAGGTGCTTAAGAAATGGTCCAATCGTTCATATATGAAGTTGAATGCATCATCATTTAGCAAATCAATAACATGTTGATGTCTGCCTGTTGGTTGATCATAGCCATCGACAGCCAGTAACCAATCAGGATGTTCGCGGAATAAATCTGAGTCTTTGTTTATCATTTCAGGCTCAAACCACAAACCAAACTCCATACCCAAAGCGTTAACATGGTCTACAACTGGCTCAAGGCCATTTGGGTATTTACGCTCATCTAGGAACCAATCCCCCAATGCGGCAGTGTCATCGTCACGACCTCTGAACCATCCGTCATCGATGATAAAACGCTCCACTCCCATTTCTGCTGCTTGCGAAGCCATTTCCATGATGTATTCAGGATCGTGATCAAAATAGATCCCTTCCCATGTATTCAAATGCACCGGACGTAACTTCTTCTGAAAATCTTCAGCGATGATCGAGTGTCTTACGTGCGAATGGAAGTGATGGCTCATCTCGTTGAGTCCGTTCTCACTGTAACTTGCATACAACCATGGCGTAGAGATACTTTCCCCTTTTTCCAGCGCGACTTCTCCAGGAAAATAGATCACTTCAGCTTGCATCATACGACGACCATCAGTTTTTACATCGGCACGTAAACGATGGTTACCACTCCAAGCAAAGTGGAATCCCCAAACATCGCCTTGTGTCTCACTGAAGTTAGACGTACCAGCAACCATTGCCGGGTAGTGTTCATGTGACGTTCTGCCACGTCGATTCTCTTGCTGATAGCCGTTATGAAGTAGTGGCTGACGTTGTGTTTGAAATTCTCTTGCCCAACGTCCGTGGAACGTCATCAATTCATTTACTCTTACAGGTAATGGCATTGAGTTCGCAAAGCGGTTGACGAAATATTTCCCAGGCGCGAGGTTAGTTAATGTGTGACGTGTTTTCACAACATCAAATTGATCTAAGCAAATTTCTGTTAATAGCTGCAAACCAGCCTGTTCATCTTCACTAGCAAGAGTAATTTGGCCATCACTTTGTTGAATATTTTTCAGGAAGAATACTGGCGCCCAGTCCTGACTATCCCGATGTCCCTCCAATCCAGGGCTGCTGAATACACCACGACCAAGTTCAGGTAGAGTCGTCATTGCTACGTCTTTATCTAAGCGTCCATGAGGTACCGGACGATGCAAAGCGGAGCGAAAGTTTTCTAGGCTACCACTTAACTTCTTACCCCAGTGTAGAATTTCTGCAAAGTCACCAAGCTCAATAATAAGTTGGGACTCCGCTCCGCTTAACTCAATTAATTTTTTTTCTTTCATTACATCTTACTCGACATGTGGCAAACGATTAAACTGCAGTCAAATTAAACGACTCTTCTTTTGTCATCAAATCGAAAAAAACACCGACGTCACCAAACCTTACCTTTCAAGAGTCATTAGATGAAAAGCAAAACCAAAACCCATACTCAACAATCAATATAAAACCTCATAATCCATTACAAATAAGCCAGAAAAGCCAATACAGATCACATTTCAAATAAACACCGTCTGGTAGCCTTACCCCGAAAGCTTACTTTATAGCACCACCAAAACGTAACCTGGACAATTTTACATGCATCACCTGGAAGTATTTCAGTCTGAAAACGTCATCTATTTAGTCAATGATATGCACTCAGCACCTCTACTTGATGTAGACACTGAGTTAAGTTTTGAGCAGCGCCAACCTTTTTACATGGCTGACTACCATTGGCATCAGCAAGTCGAAATCAATGTGCTGCACAAAGGGACGCTCGAATACGGGATCAACAATGCCAGCGTAAAAGTATCCGCGGGAGAGATGGTAGTGTTTTGGGCAGTGACACCGCATAGAGTAAGTAAAGTCAGCGACGACGCTCTAGTTGGGATCATCAATATTCCCTTGAGCGCTTTTCTTGGTTGGGTGCTACCACAAGAGTTTGTGCAGCAAGTAATGCATGGTGGGGTTATCACCTCTCACACCGACGGGATCATCAGCCTTGCCGAAAGTAATCGTTGGCTAAATTGTTATCACGGTGAAAATAGTGTGCGAAATGGAATAGTCAGTGACGAGGTTTGTTTAATGCTGCGACGTCTATGTTCGTTCGATTATAAAGTCGAAATGTTCAGCTTCCTACGTAACGGCTCGTCTCGCCACCCAAATGATACGGGCTATAAAAACGTGCAGCTCATGCTCGATTACATTGCTAAAAACCATAACAAAGACATTAAAGTCGATGACATCGCAGCCCATGTAAAACTGCATCCGAAATACGCCATGGGACTATTTAAGAATATGCTGAATGTCTCGATAAAGCAGTATTTGATAATTATGCGCATCAATCATGCGAAAGTGTTGCTGAGTAACACTCGAAACCCAATCAAAAATATTGCGAATGACAGTGGTTTTAAACACCCAGGTTCCTTTTTCGCTGCATTCAAGAGCCATACAGGTTTAACTCCTCAGCAATTTAGGTCAGAAACTCAAATCATCTCATGACTTGCTATTACATAGAAAAAAATCACATTTGGGCAGAACCGAGTTACGATTGTCGCAACGCAACAGCTCTGTTTAATTTCCAGTACTTCTAACTGATGTTGATGTTGCCAAAAATGAGGTAACGAAGTCGATCCGCCATAACAGTTAATAATAATGCAGCTCTAAATTGCCACACACAACAAAACAATATAAGAGCATATAAATGAGCACTACTTTATGGCAGCCTGAATGATCCTTAACGGAACCTGCTTCTCGCTTATTCCCTGCCCAGTTATCCAATGCCTCGCATCATCATGGCTTACCAGGTAGGGCATCCTGTGATGGTATGGCTCACAGACTTCATAAGGTTGCGTGGTTATCGTAACCACTTTAGGGACCTCAGATGGAAACCAGATCCCTCCCATATATATCGGGCGGCCTTCTTGATGGGAAAAATAGTACTTCTGCTTTCTGGGGCCTCCCTCGTCCCGCCACTCATACCAACCCAAGCAGGGTACCAAACAACGCCTGCTAGCCATTGCTTGTTTAAAAGTCTTCTTTTCAGCGGCAGTTTCTGACTGAGCATAAATAATTATTTTCTTGGCCCAGTCAGGTTTAATCCCCCATTTCGCATCTAGCTGCTGTAGTTTTCCATCGGCATTCACGACAACAGACACAGCTTGCGTTGGCCGTAAGTCCATATTCTCAGTAGCAATAAAATCACAACTAAGCTCATTGCTCACCATCTGGCTAAACTTAATCCCACCCACACCAAACCGTCCGCACATAGTGTTCACCCCCTACTCTGCCAGCTCTAAGAAACAGGATGCCTATTGAATTTTTTCCGGTTCCTGACCAAAATACCACTGTATATATAAACAGTGTATTAAATATGAAAATCATTCCAATCTGTGCCAGTGCCGGTGTGACAGGCTTTGAAAGTCCTGCAGCAGACTACCTACAGCTACCACTGAGTTTAGATGAGCTGTTGGTCGAGCACCCCAGTGCAACTTTTATTGGAAAAGCCCAAGGCCGTTCAATGGAGGGGGTCGGGATCTATGACGGTGATATTCTTATCGTTGACAGGCATGTTCAAGCGAACAACCATGATGTGATCGTTGCGAACCTAAATGGCGAGTTTGTCTGCAAGCTGCTCGATACCCACCGTCGTTGCCTGCTTTCAGCAGCTCCTGGATACCCAACCCTATATCTTTCAGAGAGTGACCAATTCTCCATTGAGGGAGTCGTGATCCGCTCGATACGCTGCCACCGTGCAAGCCGGCTACTGGAGGAATAATGTTTGCACTTGTAGATGCCAACTCGTTTTATTGTTCAGCTGAACAAGTCTTTCGTCCTGACTGGCGTGGTAAGCCAGTAGTCGTGCTTAGTAATAACGATGGCTGTATTGTTGCGACGAACCGGCAGGCCCGGGAAGCCGGTGTGCAGAAATTCAAAGCATATTTTGAAATGCGTGGGTTGTGCGAGGCCAAAGGCGTTATTGCCTGCTCTTCCAACTACGAACTCTATGGTGATCTGTCCGCGAAGATGATGGAAGTCATCGGCAGATTTGCTCCAGAACAGCATATTTACTCTATCGACGAGTCATTTCTGGCATTCAAACGCTGTGAAAAGTCCATACCTGATCTAGCTTTTCACGGCCAGAAGTTACGTCGTGCGGTATGGCGTGAGTGCCGGTTACCCGTGTGTATCGGTATTTCCTCAACGCTGACTTTGGCTAAAGTCGCCAACCATGCAGCCAAAAAGATTCAGGGGTATCAAGGAGTATGTATAATCGATAGCCCTCAACAACGTCACCAAATACTTTCACAGCTCAAGACATCAGACGTATGGGGCATTGGCTCTCGCATATCAAAGCGCCTTGAGTATATGGGGATCAATACTGCCCTGCAGCTGGCACAGCTAAAGCCGGGCTTAGCCAGAAAATCATTTAATGTTGAAGTAGAACGCACCGTTAGAGAGTTAAACGGAGAGCCTTGCAAAGGCTGGGACGAAGTAAGGGCGGATAAAAAACAGATTTTCAGCACACGGAGTGTCGGTGAGCGCATTACCTGCCCAGATAATTTACGCCAGGCGCTGTGCAAACATGCCGCCATTGCGGCTGAGAAGTTACGGCGACAGCAGTCACTAGTCAAAGTCATGATGGTCTTTGCTTCTAACTCCCCGTATGACGAACGCCCTCAAGGCTTCAAACAAGTTTACCGCTTTGCCTACCCCACAGACGATACAACCGTAATCACCAAAGCAGTAACTGCTCAGCTAAACAGCTTATTTACTGAAGGGGTTCGCTACTACAAAATTGGCGTTGGGTTTATCGACCTGGTTAGCGGTAAGCACGCCCAAGGGGATCTCTTTGATGAATCGCCGTCTAACCCTGCACTTATGGGTGTATTCGACAGCCTAAACAAGAAATACGGCAATGGCTCTGTCTTTTTAGCGGCTCAAGGGATTAACCCTAAGTGGTCAATGAAGCGGGAGCTATTATCACCTCAATACACCACTAAATGGCGGGATTTACCGAAAATTAGGTGCTAGATGCTCATACGATCCACACACCGGGCATTGTTTCTTCACTGTAAGCTCCCAGACTGAATCAGCGAATAGACACTACTCGGCGGTAAGGTAAAGCGCTACGTGATAGCCCTTGTTGCAACCACACCATGCTCTGTGTCGGCGTTGCCCGACCAAGATAGCTACAAGGGCTACCCATAAGGGGAATGGTATTCGACACTTATCCTTACTTGTTCGATCATGCCAACGAAAGCCCACCATCAACTACTAACGTGTGACCAACGATATAGCTGGCTTTATCAGATAATAAAAACTCTATAGCATTGACGATTTCGTCGATTTCCCCAAAACGGTTGATTGGTACGACGTCTGAGACCTCAGTGCGAATATTCGAGTTTTCAAGTTGCTTTTCTTCCCATCGGGGTGTCCAAGTTACACCTGGAGCAACCGCATTAATTCGAATTCCAGATTTAATGCTTTCCAGGGCAACAGACCTAGTTAGCCCTTCAAGTGCGTGTTTAGCAGCACTATACATTGATGCGTTGGGCGTCGGTCTAAGACCATTGACGGAACTTACATTTACTATGGATGCACCTGATTCCATCAATTTCAATTCAGACCTCAAACACAAGGCTTGGCACAAAAAATCCACATGAAGCGTTTCTTTGAGAAGCGGTACATCTACTTGAGCTAAATAACCTCGAGAAGCAAGAGCAGGAGATGCGTTATTTACTGCTACATCCAATTTTCCGTAGCGCTCTATAATGTGAGTAAATAAACCTTCTAATTGTTGTTCATCTGCAATATCAACTGATTGGTAATCAACCACTTTTAACTCTGGATATTTTTCAAGTGCATTGAGCCAAGTATCCTTCGAGCGCGAGCATGTAATAACTTGATATCCATGCTTCACGAGCCTAAGCACTGCATGTAAACCGATACCTTTCGAACCACCAGTGACTAATGCAATTTTCAATTTAGGACTCCTTTCCTATTTATGATCTTTGACGGTTAACGCTTTTCTAAGGGGGCTGTAACGCAATACCTATGCCCAACTAGTACATATATCCTAGCCAGTCTATATGGCCAACAGCCCAAGTTTTATCGCTAATAGGCTTAACATATAAGTCATCGACTTGCTCCACAGCGATACCGTAATTTTTATGTTCATGTATTCGCAACCAAGAGCTTAGAGAATTCAGACGAAGATAACCATTAGCAGCATAAAAACCATCTAAACCGGAGATTAAAATAATAAAGTCGACGTCTTTGGTTGAGGCATACTCGCTGACAACTCTATTTCTGGGTAAATATCCATATTTGACCTTATTTGTTATGTACGTACTCCTTCTGGCACGATCATAGGCAGGTCAATCCATTTAATCTCCAAAGCACATAACGCTTAACATAATGCAAACCGCCGCCTATTAGCAGGGTACGCTATCGCCCTCACGTTACCAAACGTTTCATACGTCTCATAACACTATCACAATAGTACGGAAAAAGAGTTATTGGCGTATATACCCCGCTTAAACCCTCAATGCACTGTAGCGCCAGCGCGTATTTCGTCGGCTGTAATATCTGTTTGGTCTTCTGGCAGCCAAACGACAAAGGCCCCGTTCTCACCGATGAAATCATCCCAACCGCCGTTCAATACTTTCGACTCACACAGCGCCTTGATTTCCTCTTTGCTTTTGCCGAGCTTGCGGACTGCTTGATCGAGAGTGAAGGGTTTGATCCAGTTGGTTTGAAATTGCGAGGCTGACATGTCTGGTTTTCTCATTGAACGATTAATAATATGGGATTGCTAGCGAGCTAAGCCCCGTACACAGGTAATTATGTATTGCAACAATACCAATTCACTTCATTTCAGATCAACTGACTGACGTGCATGTTAGAGGTAATGTGACCTTAATCTTAAAGATAAGACAGCAGGTACTATTTTACGGACTCGATACCTTCAACGAATACGTTTTTCATCAATACAAGGCAAGCCTCGCATCCTTGAGTAGATCGAGCCAACTGGCGATCATTCTACTCGCTTTCCCATTTTAGCTATCGTTTACTTTTCACTCTCATGCGTTATGAGTAGGGTGATTCAGGTTACAATAATTAATTTAGCCCATGAAAAAACACTGACGGAATTTGTTTTATCCTCCCAACCATTGTTTAATGAGCCAGCAGTAAAGAAAGAGGGCTCTATGGCTACCATCAAGGATGTCGCGAAAGAAGCGGGCGTTTCCGTCGCCACGACTTCACGGGTGATCAATAACGCACCACACACCAGTGAAACGGCAATCAAAGCCGTAAAGGCCGCAATGGCAAAACTCGGCTACCGACCCAATGCCAACGCAAGGGCTCTCGTGAGCAAATCGACCAACACCATTGGTGTTTTGGTCAATGATGTGTCTGCCCCCTTCTTCGGTACCATGGTCAAAGCCATCGATACCATCGCTAACCAAAATGAGAAACAGCTTCTTATCGGCAATGGCTACCACGACCCGGTGAAGGAGCGCAATGCCATTAACCTGTTGATCAACAGTCGCTGTGAGTCCTTGGTCATTCACAGTAAAGGATTGGACGATCAGGAGCTCATTGACTTAGCTAACGAAATCCCGGGGCTTGTGGTTATCAACCGCATCGTACCCGATATCGCCTCGCGGTGTATTTCACTAGATAACCGTAAAGGCTCCTACCTTGCTACCGAGTACCTGATCCGCCATGGCCATAAACATATCGGTTACTTGTGCTCAAGCCATGACATTGAAGATGCCAGGGATCGCAAGGCTGGCTACCTTGAAGCCCTCAAAGATCATGGATTAGAGCCTAACGAAGAATACATCGAGTATGGTGAACCGGATGAATTAGGTGGTGAATATGCAATGACCAACCTATTGTCGAAGAACCTGCCTGTTACAGCAGTGGCTACCTACAATGACTATATGGCAGCAGGTTGCTTGTCCGTGCTGCATGAAAATAATCTGCGCATTCCGGAAGATGTTTCGGTTATCGGCTTTGATGATGGCGACATTGCCCGATATGTTCACCCGAAACTCACTACCATCCGCTACCCTATCCAAGTCATGGCAGAGCAAGCAGCCAAGTTGTCATTACAATTGGCAAGCGAAAGTAAAAACAGCAATCAGGCAAGATTGTATAACCCAACATTGGTTCGACGTTTGTCAGTTGGTGCAGCACCTCAATAGCATTTTCAAAGCACAAATACGTTTGTCCTACTTGTATAGCCCAAGTAACCTAATGCTACTTGGGCCCACCCCCTTCACATTCCCGTCGATTCCCCCTAGAATTGCCAGCCAATTTCGATTTGGTATCTAAGCATGAACCGCAAGAAGAAAATTAACGAAGCGCTGAAGAAAAAGCAGAAGAAAGCAAACGCCAAGCTGCACCGAAGCAACAAACCACGCTACATCTCCAAGGCCGAGCGTGCCAAGATGGAAGCGGAAGCCCAGCAGGCAGAGCAACCTGCCGAGCAAGCACAAGAAGCAAGCGCAGCTCAAGACAATGTAGAAAGCACGGATAGCAACGGTGACAAAACCGCTGAATAAGCCCTTATGTTAAGCCGCGTGCTTAGCGCATCCATTCGCGATGGAGCTGCTCGCTATCTCCCAGGTAATCGAGCAGCCAATCAATTGCCGGGTTCTGGCTCTCTTTATTCCACGCCAAGCAGCATGGGCTGACCGGCGGTTTAACTGCTAGCTGCTTTTCCACCAGCTCACCACTTTCGATAAGCGGCAGGGCCTTATGCTCTGGCACCACGCAAATCCCCAGCCCCGACTTCAAACAAGACATTGCACTGTGCCAGTTCGGCACCATGATTCGTCGTTGGTTATCCATCAGCCACGTCACTCGCTTAGGCAGCACCCGTGACGTATCTTCAAGACATATCGCCGGATATTCGATAAGCTCTTCTGCCTCCAGCGGATAATCGGTTTGTGCCAGAGGGTGATCCGGGCTGATCACAAAGCGCCACTCCAGCACCCCCATGTCACGGTAATCGAAGTGGCCACTGACCGGCACCGCCGCCGTTGCACCGATGGCTATATCAGCCCGGCCATCAGACAAGGCATCCCACACCCCGTTGAACACTTCCATCGTCAAATGCAGTTCCATATCGGGAAACTGACGATAGAAATCACGCACCAGGGTATTTACCCGGCTCTCACGCACGACTGTATCCAATGCCACCGATACACTTTGCGACCAGCCATTGGCAACTCGCTGGGTTTGCATTTTTAGCAACTCCATTTGCTTAAGTAACGCCCTGGCCTCTTCGACAAAAAACTCCCCTGCCGGGGTAAGTTGTACCTGCCGGTGCAGCCTAACAAACAAATCGACCGCCAAGCGCTCTTCAATCACCCTAACGGTATAGCTAATTGCACTGGGTACTTTGTGCAATTCTTCAGCAGCTGCAGAAAAACTTCCTCGTCTGGCAACCACGTCTATCACTTGCAAATCATTATAAGAAAACATCAACCCCTTCCTTTTTACCGTTTTCGGCTAGCAACCAGCACAGTCAAAACGGTTGATTTTCACAGCAATATTGCAACAGGTTGCTGTTAATTCACACCACCTGATTGATATTCAACCCAACACAGTGCACAAAAGTTAACGACATTGTAAAGGTGAAAAATCAATCGAATCAAATTTTTTGAAAGCAATGTTTAAATTTTACCGTTTCACACCATGAAAAACCATGTATAGACTTGCCGCAAAGTACAAAACAGTTAAAGAAATAAAAGCTATGACAAATCAACCTTCAAAAATGACCACCCTGTGGTTTGCATGTTTAAGTATGCTGGGCTTCCTGGCCACAGACATGTACCTCCCCGCTTTCGAAGTTATTCGAGAGGATTTTGATACATCACAATCACTTATCGGCCTAACACTGAGTATCTTCTTGTTGGGTATGGCACTTGGCCAGCTAATTTATGGTCCGCTGTCTGATCGTATTGGCCGTATCAAAGTGCTAATGGGCGGTATGACGCTATTTAGTATCGCTTCTGTTTTCTGTGCCTTTGCACCGAACGTTGAACTGATGCTGGTTGCCCGTTTTGCACAGGCGCTCGGCGCATGTAGTGCAACGGTTATCTGGCAAGCTGTTGTGGTTGACCGTTACGAAGGCAAAGTCTCTGAGCGCGTTTTTGCTACCATTATGCCGTTAGTTGCCCTATCTCCAGCGCTAGCACCACTTGCTGGTGCGATGCTTGAGCATCAGTTCGGCTGGCGCAGTATCTTTGTAGCCCTCGTTGGTTTTGGTGCTATTTTGTCCATCATGACACTAAAAGAAACTGAAAGTGCCAATTTGGACAAAAAACAAGAAAAAGTCTCGGTGCAATTGCGCCGCGATTATGCCCAGATCCTTAGTTCAAAAAAATTCATCGGTAACATGATTATCTTTGCTGCCTGTTCTGCTGCGTTCTTTGCATATCTGACAGGTTCACCGTTTGTGATGGCAGCAATGGGCTACTCTGGTGCAGATATTGGCCTGAGCTATGCACCACAGACAGTTGCTTTTATTATTGGTGGTTACGGTTGCCGTACTTTGCTGAACAAATATGACAGCCAGCAGCTACTACCTTGGATCCTAAAATTGTTCTTTGCCAGCGTGACTGTGATGTTCATGATCTCTTTGCAGACTGAACCAACCACTATCTGGCCGATCCTGGTACCATTCTGTTTCTTGGCGGTGGCGAACGGTGCCATCTACCCGCTTATCATCAGCAAGGCGCTGGAAGATTTTAAAAACTGCAGTGCAACAGCGGCTGGTCTACTGAACTTCCTGCAGACAATGGTTTGTTTCGCAGCAAGTGGCTTGGTGTCAGCCTTTGCAATGCACGGCTTGATGACAGTAACAACTGCAATGTTCATCACAGGGTTTGTCGCGCTAATCGGTTATGCGTTTGTAGTTAAAGCCCGCCGCGAAGAAACAGCGGCACTTGCCCAGACTGCATAATTCCATATTGCGCTAAAATTCAAAGCGTCCAAAAGGTCACTCTCGAAGTGGCCTTTTTCATTATTAGAGCTCTCTCGCCTCTCGTCTCAAAAACGCTTAAATATTCCACACTGCAACCCTGCACCAATATTCCATTTTCACATCTATCGCCAGAACCACTCAAACACAGTGGTTTAAATGGGATAAAAGACAAAACTTAGAACAAAAATCAAACATAAATGTAACCTGTGGAATTTTTTATACATTTTTCTTGCATAAGATCTCACCCTGGGTAATATAAAACCCAAGTGACGATTAATGCAGTAAGTCAGCATGAGTATTCAAGTAAAGAGTGTTAATAAATTCTATGGTGATACCCAGGTTCTTCATGATGTTGAATTCACCTGTGGTAAAGGGGAAACCTTGGTATTGCTTGGCCCTAGTGGCGCCGGTAAAAGCTCTTTGCTAAGGGTGCTTAACTTGCTGGAGAACGCGAACAGCGGCCAGCTTCAGGTTGCCAACGAAGCCTATGACTTCGCAAAGACTATCTGCGAAAAAGAGGCATTGAAACTAAGACGAAAAGTCGGCATGGTCTTCCAGCAATACAACCTATGGCCTCACCTCACGGTAATGGAAAACCTGATTGAAGCACCGATTAAAGTTGCCGGCATCTCTAAACAGCAAGCGATTGACGAAGCCATGGCTCTTCTAACTCGTTTGCAATTAGCAGACAAAGCGGATGCTTGGCCACTTCAACTCTCTGGCGGCCAGCAGCAACGTGTTGCCATTGCCCGCGCACTGATGATGAAACCTGAAGTGCTGCTGTTCGACGAACCAACTGCAGCGCTCGACCCCGAGATTACCAACCAGGTTGTCAAAATTATTAATGACCTGAGTGAAACCGGCATTACCCAAGTTGTGGTGACCCACGAAGTGGACTTTGCCAAGAAAATCGCCAGCCACGTGCTGTACCTTGAAAAAGGCCGCATGGTGGAGCACGGCACAAAAGAGGCTTTCACAACCCCGGCCACCCCGGAATTTGCCGAATACCTCACGCACTAAATTAGTTACCTATTCAAACTTAGGTATACACACCATTTTTCAGCATCATGCCTATCGTGATGCTGCAGTTAACGACGCACGGAGTATCGCGATGAAAAAGATTGTATTGGCAACATTGATTGGTTTGGCTTCAGCGAATGCAGCCGCTCAGGAAGAAATTAAGTTTGCAATGGAAGCAACTTACGCCCCATTCGAATACGTTGATGAGAATAACGAAATTCAGGGCTTTGATGTTGATCTCGCCAATGCTCTTTGTGACGTAATCGAAGCCAAATGTAGTTTCCACAACCAGCCATTTGATAGCCTGATCCCTGCGTTGAAATTCCGTCGTTACGATGCAGCTATCTCGGGTATTGATATTACTGAACAGCGCCAGCAAGTGGTTAACTTTACCGACGCATACTACGACAACTCAGCCGCTTTCGTTGCCCTGGATGGCAAAGTAGCTGATCAAGCCGCGCTTAAAGGCAAGCGTGTTGGTGTTCAGAACGGTTCAACCCACCAGAGCTACCTAACCGAGCAACTTGACGGTGTGACCGCTGTACCTTACGCGAGCTACCAGGACGCCTTCATCGATATGCAAAATGGCCGTATTGACTCGGTATTCGGTGACACTGCCGTGGTTGCAGAATGGTTCAAAAAGAATGACAACCTGGTTTATGTTGGTGAGCAAGTGACCAATGCCAAATACTTCGGTAACGGTTTTGGTATCGCCATCAACAAAAGCAACCAAGAGCTACTGGATAAGCTAAACACTGCACTAAAAACAGTTAAGGCAAACGGCCAGTACGACGAGATCTTCAACAAGTACTTCGGTGAGTAATTTATGGCGTTATCAGGTTATGCTCTGACGCTACTTGAGGCTAGCTGGGTCACCATCCAGCTAAGCCTGGCCAGCGTCTCTGTAGGATTGGTCTTGGCAGTTCTATTTGCCAGTGGTGAGATGTCGCGCTTTCGTGCCCTTGCTTGGCCGACAACGGCGTTGGTCACCGTGCTTCGGGGCTTACCTGAAATATTGGTTGTACTGTTTATTTTCTTCGGCTCTACGCAAGTACTGTTCTTGCTGACCGGAGATTTCATCGAGGTCAGCCCGTTTCTGTCTGGGGTAATTGCCCTGTCTCTTATCTTTGCCGCTTACGCCTCACAAACCCTGCGTGGCGCCCTCAAAGCCGTTCCTAATGGCCAGCGGGAGGCGGCAAGTGCATTGGGGATCAGCAAGTCGCGGGCATTCTTTAAGATTGTTCTACCACAAGCTGTTCGCCACGCCCTACCCGGCCTGACGAACCAATGGCTGGTGCTGCTGAAAGATACCGCTTTGGTCTCCTTGATTGGGGTAACCGATTTGCTCAAGCAGGCTCAGTTAACTGCTGCTGCCACCCATGAAAGCTTTACCTGGTATGCCTGTGCGGCGGCCGTGTATTTGGTCATTACTTTGATCACCCAACGGGTCGTCAAGCAGCTGGACAAAAAATACAGCCTCCAGGATGGGCAAACAGTATCGAAAAAATCATCAGTCAAAAAGTCAGCCAAAACTAACGCATTGGAAGGAGCTAGCGCATGAATGAGCAGCACGTTTGGCAACTTCTCGATGGCTTAGTCGTTAGCCTTGAACTGACCGCGGTATCCTTGTTAGTTGGCTGTACCTTAGCGTTATTGATGACATTTACGCTGATACTCAAAACATCGGGTCTGCACTGGTTAAGCCGCGGCATCATTACCTTGTTTACCGGTACACCGCTGCTGGTACAGATTTTTTTGATTTACTACGGCCCGGGGCAATTTGAGTGGGTACGGGAAAGTATTTTCTGGCAATGGCTGAGCCAACCTTGGTTTTGTGCCATGCTTGCCCTGGCACTTAATACCGCGGCATACAGCACCCAGTTGTTCAAGGGCGCATTCAATGCCATCCCTTCGGGCCAATGGCATGCGTGCAAAGCCTTGGGGATGAATACCAAAGCCACCTTGAGTGTATTGCTACCGTATGCGATTCGCCGAGCGATCCCGGCCTATTCCAACGAAGTGATTTTGGTTTTCAAAGGCACCTCGCTAGCCAGTACCATCACCATTATGGATATCATGGGTTACGCACAGCGGATCAACGCCCAAACCTACGATACGTTAATGGTCTTCAGTGTCGCGGGTGCTTTCTACCTAACAGTTAATGGCATGCTTACCCTGGTTTTCCGTCAGGTTGAGAAAAAAGCCCTCGCTTTCGAGATGGCGAGATAAGATCTGAAACGTCAAATCTTCATTTATTAAAAGCTGGTTCATACCAGCTTTTTTATTTTTCAAACTTATTCCTCTAATTTATTCCTCAAGATCGGAATCTGTAATAATTCATTTCAAATCAAATCCGCACTGAAACAGTTTTAATATTTATTTAAACGCCATAAATATGACTCTTGGATATATACAGGTTAACCATTCAGTTTACATGGTTAATATTTCTATAGATCTGGATCACACTTTCATCCGATCAACTTATCGGCAAATCAATGAAAAGCGCGCTTTCTTCATGTCATCTAGATCAAAAACGCAACCAAGCCGAAACCAATTTAACAAGATAAAAACACAAAACACTATTAACAACTTTTCACAACTACCCACAAATAGTTATATAAAATCGCATCCCATTCATCTTTCCGTTACAGATCAAAAAAGAATTAATAAGGCAAAACCAATAGCTTTTGCCCGATTGAATCACTATAAAAATATACCTTAAGATCCCCTTAAAACATTTGTTAACACTTTTCCTTTTAGCTCAATTAACAAAGTAGAACGGGTAGAACTATGAATAATGGAATCAGCACAGCTGCTAAGGATGAAAAGCAGCGTGAGTGGCGTGCTTTCTTTTTCATCACAATTTTTCTCTTTCCCATCCTCAGTGTTGCTGCCGTCGGTGGCTACGGCTTTTTCGTTTGGATGATGCAGGTCTTCTTCTTGGGGCCTCCAGGCCATATGGGATAACGCCGGCATAACAACAATCAAATAACCACACATTGAGAACACAACATGAAAGCATTTCTAATTAAAGCTTGGCAGACTTTCTCTCGGCCAAGTGTCCATATCAGCCTCGGGGTATTAACCCTTGGTGGCTTTATCGCAGGGGTTATTTTCTGGGGTGGTTTCAATACCGCGCTGGAGGTGACCAATACCGAAGAATTCTGTATTGGCTGCCACACCATGGAGAATAACGTATACCAAGAGCTGCAAGAAACCGTGCACTGGAAAAATACGTCCGGTGTTCGTGCAACCTGCCCTGACTGTCACGTTCCGCACAATTGGACTGACAAGATCGCCCGTAAAATGCAAGCCAGCAAAGAAGTGTTCGCCCAAGTATTCGGTGATTTAGACACCAAAGAAAAATTCGAAGAACGCCGCGTTGCCCTAGCCCAGCACGAATGGGATCGATTCTCTGCCAACAAGTCGTTGGAATGTAAAAACTGCCACAACTACGACAGCATGGATTTCGACAACATGCGCCCAACAGCTCGCATCCAAATGAAGCAAGCGGCAGAGCGTGATCAAAGCTGTGTTGATTGCCACAAGGGTATTGCCCACAACTTGCCGAAAAATATGGACAGCTCTGGCGGCATGATTGGTGAGCTTGAGCAGCTAGCTTCAAGCACCAAGTTCGAAACAGGCCAAGAATATGTCAGCGTTCGTCACCTACCGCTTTACGAAGAAAAAGAGCTAACCACAGAAGCCGGTCTGCTAAACCCAGCCTCTTCCGTCAAAGTCATCGACCAAACCGCCGATGCCATCGAAGTTGAAGTATCGGGCTGGCGCAAAGACAAAGGCTTTGGCCGTGTTATCCAGGAAGATTTCGGTATGAACATCGCCGTGGCTTCCCTGCTGAAAGAATCTGCAACCAACGATCAGGTTGTCGAGAAGTTCGAGCGCAAAGAAGATGACCTAACCGGCCTGCCTTGGCAGCGCGTGACTGCCAAAGTTTGGATGAAAAAAGAAGCACTGATGGCCGACGTCCAGCCTATCTGGGAAAAAGCCAAACAGTCCTACAACACCAACTGTTCTGTGTGTCACACCCAACCGGATGAAGCACACTTTGATGCCAACACTTGGCCAGGCATGTTCAACGGCATGATGGCATTCGTTAACTTCGATACCGACAGTAAAGCCTTGGTGCTGAAGTACCTACAGAAACACTCATCTGACTTTGCAGATGGCCACCACTAAGCGATTGATGGAGTAATTGACTATGTCTGTAAGCAGAAGACGTTTCCTACAAGGTATGGTAGCAACCAGCGCCGCATCAGTGATTGGCCCAAGCCTGCTAGGGTCAAACAAAGCGATGGCCGCTGAAACTGTAGGCACCTGGAAAGTATCAGGCTCTCACTGGGGCGCATTCCGCGCCCATATCTACGGCGGCAAACTACAAGAAATCAAACCGCTGGAGCTGGATAAGCACCCTACCGAGATGCTTAACGGCATCAAGGGGATTCTTTACAGCCCATCGCGTGTGCGCTACCCGATGGTTCGCCTCGACTGGCTGAAAAAACACAAATACAGTGCCGAGACCCGTGGTAACAACCGTTTTGTCCGCGTTACCTGGGATGAAGCGATTGACTTATTCTACCGCGAACTGGAACGCATCCAGAAAGACTACGGTCCATGGGCGCTACACGCAGGTCAAACCGGTTGGCGTCAAACCGGCCAGTTCCACAGCTGTGGTAACCACATGCAGCGCGTTGTTGGCATGCACGGTAACTACATCAAGAAAGTCGGTGACTACTCAACCGGTGCAGGCCAAACCATTTTGCCATACGTACTGGGTTCTACCGAAGTGTATGCTCAGGGTACCTCTTGGTCTGAAATTCTTGAATACAGTGACAACATTGTTCTTTGGGCTAATGACCCGGTGAAAAACCTGCAGGTTGGCTGGAACTGTGAAACTCACGAGTCCTTCGCATACCTCGAAAAGCTGAAAGAGAAAGTCGCCAACGGCGAAATCAATGTGCTTTCCGTTGACCCGGTGAAGAACAAAACTCAGCGTTACCTGAACAACGATCATATGTACATCAACCCACAAACCGATGTGGCGTTTATGTTGGGTGTCGCGCATACCCTGTACACCGAAGAGCTTTACGACAAAGACTTCATCAAGATGTACTGTTTGGGCTTTGATGACTTCATCCAGTATGTAATGGGTGAAACCAAAGACAAGATCGAGAAAAACCCAGAATGGGCAGCAGAGATCTGTGGCGTGTCCGCCGATAAGATCCGCGAATTTGCCCGCATGCTGGTTAACGGCCGCACCCAGATGCTATTTGGTTGGTGTATCCAGCGCCAGGAGCACGGCGAGCAGCCATACTGGATGGGGGCTGTTATCGCTGCGATGGTCGGTCAAATCGGCCTGCCGGGCGGTGGTATCTCTTACGGCCACCACTACAGTTCAATCGGTGTACCTTCAACAGGATTTGCAGCTCCGGGCGGCTTCCCGCGTAACCCAGACGAAGGCCAAAAGCCTAAGTGGGATAACAAAGACTTCAACGGCTATAGCAGCACCATTCCGGTCGCGCGCTGGATTGACTGTCTGCTAGAGCCCGGCAAGCAAATCCGCTACAACGGATCTAAAGTGACCCTGCCTGATTACAAAATGATGGTGATCAGTGGCTGTAACCCTTGGCACCACCACCAGGATCGCAACAAGATGAAGAAAGCCTTCAAGGCACTTCAAACCGTTGTCACCATTGATTTTGCATGGACAGCAAGCTGCCGCTTCTCGGATATCGTGCTACCGGCATGTACCCAGTGGGAACGTAACGATATCGATGTTTACGGCTCTTACAGTGGCCGTGGCCTGATTGCGATGCAAAAGCTGGTTGATCCACTATTCCAGTCAAAAACAGACTTCGAAATCATGACAGAAGTGGCCCGCCGTTTCGGTCGCCACAAAGAATACACCCGTGGTATGGACGAGATGGAATGGGTTCGCCAGCTTTACAGCGAATGCCGTGATGCCAATAAGGCCAAATTCGATATGCCAGAATTCGATGAGTTCTGGGAAAAGGGCTATTTCGATGCCGGTACAGGTAAACCTTGGGTTCGCCATGCCGACTTCCGTGAAGATCCAGAGATCAACCCGCTTGGCACGCCATCAGGCTTTATCGAAATCACCAGCCGCAAGATTGACCGCTTTGGCTACGAACACTGTCAGGGCCACCCGATGTGGTTCGAGAAGAGTGAACGCTCGCACGGTGGCCCAGGCTCAGACAGGCACCCGTACTGGCTGCAGTCTTGTCACCCAGACAAACGCCTGCACTCGCAGATGTGTGAGTCGGAAGATTTCCGTGCCACCTATGCAGTACAAGGCCGCGAGCCAATCTACATCAATCCGAAAGATGCTGCTGCCAAGGGCATCCAGAACGGTGACTTGGTCCGTGTTTACAACGACCGTGGCCAATTGCTAGCAGGCGCAGTACTGACTGACAGCTACGCACCGGGTGTAGTTCGTATCGAAGAAGGTGCTTGGTATGGCCCTCTAAGCGAGAAAGAAGGCGCGATGGATACCTATGGCGATCCAAATACCCTGACTCAGGATATTCCGTCTTCAGAACTGGCTCAGGCAACCAGTGCCAACACCTGTCTGGTTGAGTTCGAGAAGTTCACAGGTACCGTTCCGCCAGTGACGTCATTCGGCGGACCGATTGAAGTGAGTTAATTCTCACTGGCAGTAAAATAAACTAAGGGGAGTTGCCTATGGCGACTCCCCTTTCTATGCGCAAAGCATTTCAATAGCCACTTTTGGTAACGCTTACACCATCCCTAAGTGTTGATTTTATTAGTTATGTGCTTTAACTCTGATTCTTATTACTGCTTTGTTATTGCACCTGTTACACAGTCGGTGTTTAATATGCGTCAAGTATGATTTGAGCTAGGATGTGTAGCCATGGCTACGATTAAGGATGTGGCCAAACTGGCCGGTGTTTCCGTTGCGACGGTATCACGAGTGATCAACAAATCCCCTAAAGCCAGTAAAGCGTCTATTTCGTCTGTCACGCAGGCGATGAAAGAGCTTGGCTACCGCCCCAACGCCAATGCAAGAGCGCTGGTCAGCCAATCCACCAATACCATAGGCGTGGTAGTCGGTGATGTCTCTGATCCCTTCTTTGGCTCTATGCTGAAAGCCATCGATCAGATCGCGCGGCAAAACGGCAAACAAATTCTTATCGGCAATGGCTATCACAACGCTGTTACCGAAAAAGAAGCCATAGAGCTATTGATTAACAGCCGCTGTGAATCGCTCATCATCCACAGCAAAGGGTTGAGTAATCAAGAGCTGATTGATTTTGCCAATGAAGTGCCGGGCATGGTGGTGATCAACCGCTACATACCCGAAATTGCCCATCGCTGCATTGCACTCGATAACCACAAGGGCGCCTACCTAGCAACCGAATACCTGATCAAAAATGGCCACCAGCATATCGGCTATGTTTGTTCTAACCATGATATCGAAGATACCGAGCAACGCTGTGCAGGTTACCTCGATGCACTACGTGCTTATAACCTACCAACCGATGATAACTACATCGAATACAGCTCACCCGATGAAGCCGGTGGCGAGCATGCGATGACTAACCTGCTATCCAAAAATCTCCCGATCACAGCAATAGCCGCTTACAACGACAACATGGCTGCAGGTTGCTTATCTGTGTTGGAAGAAAATGGTATTACTCCACCGCAAGATATCTCTCTGATCGGTTTCGATGATGGTATCATCGCCAAGTATTTGAGCCCGAAACTGACTACGGTGCGCTACCCAATCAACATCATGGCAGAGCAAGCAGCAAACCTATCGCTTTCTCTCGCCAAAGGTGATGAGAACAAGACATGTACCCGAATGTTTGTCCCAACCCTAGTACGTCGCTTGTCCGTCGCTCAAAAATAATAAGCAATAAGAGGAATGTATGCTTAATCTCGAAAAACAGTTGGCTTTTATCAATGAATTGGATCGCCTGAAAGCGGTATACCGCAAAACCATGGTCAAGCCTGATAACAACCGCCAGGAAAACAGCGCCGAGCACAGCTGGCACATTGCGCTTATGGCACAAGTCTTAAAAGACTACATTGAAGAGCCAGTCGATGTGAATCGTGCGGTTATGATGCTGCTGATCCATGACATTGTTGAAATCGATGCCGGAGACACTTTTGCTTTTGCCGAGCAACATGAGCTCGATGGCCAGGAAGAGAAAGAAATCGAAGCGGCCAACCGTTTGTTCGGTCTATTACCACAAGCACAGTTTACAGAAATGAAAGCATTGTGGCTGGAGTTTGAGCAAGCGCAAACTGCTGATGCTCGCTTTGCTAAGGCAATGGATCGCATCTTGCCGCTTATCCAGAACATGTCCAACGAGGGTGGCAGCTGGGTTAAACACACAGTAACCAAACAGCAGGTCCTTAAGCGTAATGAATACCTGGAAAAAGTAACACCAAAGCTATGGCAATATGCTTGCGAGCAGATTGACCTTGCAGTGAAGAATGGCTGGCTTGTCGACAACTAATATCGGCATAATAAAGACTTGATCACAAAGGCCGTGGAGATTTGAGCAATCTTCACGGCCTTTTGTTTATACCCATGTAACTTGAGTAAATTAAGTCACTGACACAGTGTTTACAGGCATGACTTATGAGAAATTCCTTTTCTCTACATTCCATACTGTTGTGCGTTTACTTATCTTTGTGAATCAGCGCCATTTTGTAAGCAAGGTTACCTTCTTGATCCATTGCCCTGAACTTCACACTGCCTGAGCGGTTGGATGCAACAGTCACAAAAGCCCGACCATGTTCATCGGTGGTGAAAGTACCAGAACCTGGAACATTGGTTGTAATTTGCACATTGCTAGCAGGTGATCCGTTTTCGCTGACTTTGACCCATGCTCCCTCGTTTTGCGGAGTCACTCTAAGCTTTAAATCGGCCATCACTGGTGCACTTAGTAACACAGTTGCTGCGATCATAGTACCTGTAAGCTTAAGCATACCTTTTCTCCTTGAAATATTTGTTTGGGTTCGGAGTTAAATTTAGCTAGAGCATCAAGATAAAGAAACATTAAGAATTAAACATGTCGTTCGAATTATTCGAACATGATTTTTTGCCCTGACATTAGTTTACGATTACGCACGAACTGTTTACCATTGGCATAAATATCTGGATTTTCTTTACTATCAGAGTAATACATCATTAAACTACGCATTCAGACAATAATTATTTCTCAACAACTTTATTTCTCTACCCTGCATGTTTAAGCTATAGAGCATAAGACATAACAAAGTTATCTAAGTCGTTCAATTTCTCAAAACTGATACAATTTAATGGTAAAATTAAGTAAATATCCGTCAATCAAACGATATTTTATTGCTATATCGTAAAGATAATTTACACCTATTTTTATCCATAATCGGCCAGTTAGATCGCAATTAAAAGTCATAGCTTAAATTAACCGTGCTGTATATCTCATCATGGCTCTGATCGGAGGCAACTGTCGAATTGTAGAGATACACAAAATCTATGACGTCAACGAAATACCTACGTGCCTATTTGCGATCGGCTGGATGGTTTACACCATCATTAGTCACCACATCACCTAAATCAAAAGGATTGACGCCTTCTAGGCACCCTACGTTATAGCCATATTCTTCCGGGTTTGAACGTCTCTGGTGGTGGGTATATATGCCACATTCAGAGCAAAAATAGTGTTTGGCAGTATGGCTATTAAATTGGTAGAGCTTGAGGACATCTTGCCCTTTAATGATTCGAATACCATCAAGTTTTACTGAACCCACGATCGCCCCTTTACGGCGGCATATCGAACAGTCGCAGCGGCGGGGATTCTCTACCCCATTGGGTAAACTCAATTCTAATTCAACAGCGCCGCAATGACAGGTTGCTTTATGCTTGGCTTGGATTTCCGTTTCACCGACTTTTCTGATCATTTTTTATTCCTTGTGTTGTATTGCTTGTGTTACATCCCTTGTAATATGTCGCTCTAGTCGATCACTAAACTACCATCGTCATTGAACTCCCAGCAGTCACCATAGGCAACTTCCCAAAGATACCCGTCGGGATCAGAGAAATAACCACTGTACCCGCCCCAAAACACATCCTGAGCCGGTTTCTCGATTTTCCCGCCCGCCTTTGCAGCTAAAGTTAATACCTTATCGACCTCTTGTTTTGAGCGAGTATTGTGGGCAAGGGTAATGCCGGAAAACCCAGCTTTAACGGCTTTGAAGTCAGGTGATACATCCTCGGCCAAGGCATCCAATGGATACAGCGCCAAGCATACCCCACCGGTTTTAAAGAAAATAATGCCATCTTCCGGTGTTTTGGAAGATGGAAAGCCAAGTTCGCTGTAAAACTCAAAAGAGGCTTTAAGGTCTTGAACGCCTAGCGTAATAATGCTGATCCGCGGTTCCATGATATTTCCTTTTATACATAACCCACATCATCTTAGCGCCTTCTTCAATACAGATCACTGCAAATAAGAAAGGCCACATGGTGGCCTTTTCTCTAATTAACAATAGGATCGTTTATTGTTGGGCTTCCGCTTCTTTCAGTTCCGGCTCTGCACTATAGAACTCGCCACGCTGAATTTTGGCCCGCACTTTCGCGTGTTCTTCTTCGGTGAAGGTGTAGCGCGACATAATGAAGATACGGATCACAGCACCGAGAGCTGGCAATAGTGAGACACAGAAGAATAAACCTGACAACGCCGAGGCGGATTGCTCTGCATTAGGGACATAACCAATCATAGTCAGGATGATACCTGTCAAGCCACCCGCTACCGCGACAGACAACTTGCCGGTAAAGGTTTGCCCAGAGAAGGTGATCGCCGCACAACGCTTGCCGGTACGGTAGTAAGAATACTCGACGGTATCTGCAATCATTGCCGAAATCAGCGGGTTCGTCATCATGAAGATAGCCGTGATCACTGACAGCCAGACCATCACCATGGTCGGATTTGCATAGCCCGTCAGGTAGAAGCCGACACGCGCCACCACTTCCATAGCACACAGCACGATAAAGATATCACGCTTACGGAAGCGCTTTGTCAGCATAGGGGTTGCCAAGCAGGCAATCGCACTGACCAGAGTAATCGTACCGATGACCGATACCAGCGACGCGTCACCCATGTTGTAGGTAAAGAAGAAAATATACATGCCATTGACGATGTTAAAAAACACATTCATGAAAAAGGCGGCAAGAATAAAAAACAACGGCTTGTTCTGGCGTACCGCGTGAAATGTCTCTTTTAGGGTCACCTTACCGTCTGAGGCGGTTTCGATACGCTCGCGGGTATTGAAGAAACCGTTGAGCATGAAGGCCAGCCCAATCAGCATGAGGATAATCACCGCCGGAAGGTAGCCCTGATCCGCCCTGCCATCGGCAAACATTGCAGACAGCTTGGGGAACAAAATCATCGTGGCGCCGATACCAGCATTCACCCCGAGCATGGCGCAAGTCGCGGCTTTTGCCCGCTCCTGAGGCTCATCGGTCATCACTGAAGACATCGACCAGAATGGTACGTCAGAAATAGTGTATAGCGTCCCCCACAAAATGTACGTCACACCGGCATAGAACACCTTAGTCGACATATCTGCATCGATATTGTAAAAAGAGGCAATGGTCACCAACACAATCAAGAAGGGGGTGAACAGCATATAGGGGCGAAACTTGCCAAAACGGGAGTTTAGCGTATCCATGAAGCCCGCGATGAGCGGGTCATTAACCGCATCCCAGACCCTGGCAATGAGGAAAATCATACTCGCCGCTATCGGCGAAATGCCCAAGATATCGGTATAGAAAAACAAGATGAAGGAACCAACTAGACCAAAGCTAAAACATTGGCCTACCCCATATCCAAAATAGGACATGAGCTCTTTGGGTTGCAGTTTATTTTGTAGGGTAGTCATCTTCACGTCTCACACTGTGCTTATCATTGTAATCAGGTGCAAGCAAGCCAGCACAGAAGTGCATGCTGGCTCACTCTGTGTAGGGTTATTTAGTCATTGCTAACTTCTGAATCAGGTCAACTTCAGACTGGTCGTATGGCGTGCCGTCTTCATGCAGCAAGTCGTGGAACCAGCGGGATTGATAGTCGCTATCTGAGCGCTTGATTTCCGGCCACGGCAAATGAGTCTGGGTTCTTCCTTTCACCAAGCCCCACTGGTAACAGCCGATTTGCTGCTCGTGGAACAACGGCAACTGCTCATGCAAGTACGATTCCGCGTGGCGTCCCAGCCATTCCGTGCACATCATCGGCCTCTCATAGGCAGACACAACCTCAACGGCTTTTGCAAAGAGATCCAAAGGAAGATAGGCGTGGAAAGTGATAATATCTGAGAGCTCCAATGCACGGCGGTCCGTCGGGTGCTCAAAAATAGGTAGGCTTCTGTCGAGAATGCTCGGAGCATGCCAAGCACCCACCGTCAACGGCTGAACCGGATCACAATCGCGCGCCCACTCAAACGCTTTTTCCATCAATTGATGGCTGAATGTTTCCATCGCTTCATCAAAAGCATGTTCACCGTCCAGGCTGAAGATCATTCGGTTGGTCGGTTCATTGTACAAATCCCAGATAGTAATACGGCTATCTGTCTGATACGTAGAAACAATATCTCGTACATAGGTTTCAACCTCGCTCCACAGGCTTGGCTCCATAACAATATTACGGCCAGGGCTAGCAGCAGCTTGACTATTATGCAGTTCAGGCACTGGCTCTTTTTGCTGGCCAAGGTATGGGTGATCGCCAGAGAAGCCGCAGTCATCCATCAGTGTCATCATCACCTTGATCTGCAGGCGCTCACAAATCGCCAGGAAAGCATCAATGCGCTGATGCAACCCATCGCGGTCAGCCTGCCAGACGATAAACGGTAAGTTGGTCCGCAGGGTGTTGTAGCCGACCTCCACAGACCATGTCAGCTCTTGCTCAATCGTTTCCAGATCGAAAGTGTGTGCTTGCCACATCTCTGTCCAGTTAACCGCGGTTCGAGGTAAGTAGTTAAAACCGCGCAACCACCCTTGCTCTTTATGCCACGCCCATGCTTGTTCTGAAGACCACTGTTTAATCATTTTAACCTCAACACTAATGATTAGCTAATATATTAGCTAATGTATTATTTGGAGGTATTTATTCAACTGATCCGCTTACGAGTTGTAAAACTGATCACAATATTTCTGACAATCGTGGATCGAAGTGTGATCTGTGCCACTTCAGTGATGAAATGTAAGCCCGTTGTTTGCTAATATACTGGCTAATTTATTAGCTAATGAAGATGCAACATCAATGAGTATCAAAAAGCGGATCACCATGCGCGATATCGCCTCTGCCGCGGGAGTGTCGCAACCGACTGTCTCGCTGGTTCTTAATGGCTCCCAGTCCATTAAGTTGGCCGATGCCACGAAAAAAAAAGTGTTAGATGCCGCAGAAAAGCTAGGGTATGAGCACAAACGCGCCGTTCATGCCAAAGGCCGTCCGAAAAAAATCGCTCTGGTGATCAATGGTCTCAACCATTATGATCCCTTTATCGAAGCCGTAAACGCCGCTCGGGAAGCGGCTTGGCAGCAAGACCGCGTGCTGGTGACCTTCGATTACAGCAACGACAAACAATTAGCTAAGCAGATCCAAGCTGAAATTGCGCAGGGGGAATATGATGGCCTCATCTATGCCTCAAGCATGACCCGCGCACTCTCTCCCAATATCAAGGTTGATGCGCCAACCGTATTTTTGAATTGCTACAGTAAAGACGATGCCAGCCAACCCGCCGTCCTCCCGGCTGACAAGCTCGGTGCCTATAAAGTCACAGAGCATCTGCTTGACCAAGGCTACCAGCGCATCGGCGTAATTTGCGGTGAAAAATGGATGGAAGCGAGCACCGATCGCTTGAATGGCTACCGTCAGGCGCTGATTAACCACGATATCATTCCCGATGATACGCTGGTGAGGGAGGGTAACTGGTCACTGAAAGAAGCCCACCAGCAAACGTTGGCCTTGCTTGACATGCCCAACCCGCCACAGGCTATTTTTATCGGCAGTGACTACATGGCAATTGGGTGCTATCAGGCCATCGCCGAACGCGGTTTGTCTATCCCCGACGATATTGCATTGGTGAGCTATGACAACCAGCAGGTCGCGAGCGAATTCTCCCCCGGGCTAACTTCTGTCGAACTGCCCTACGCGGATATGGGGCGCCAATCTGTGGAGGCGCTTCTTGAGCTGGTTAACAAACAAAGCTTGATGTCACCGACCCTCAAGGTGGAGGGCGATGTCATCATCCGCGCTTCCTCTGTCAAACAATAGCATGGGCTGAATAACCGCCCCACCGCCAACATCCATGTTGGCGGCCGGTTTTATGGGTCACCGTCGCTAGATATTCCTCCAGCAGCGTCTAAACACCACAAAGCAGGACGTCATTCAAATCGTCGTGCCGGTGCCTAAACAATCCAGCAAAGGATGTTGATAGTTACTAACGGTTAAACAGGAAGAAGGTGATTACGGTTGGCTTTGCGAGACACATAATAAAATAAATTATGCCTTAATGACCAAGATCAATTTATTGCATATACATTGGTCGTATGTTGTAAACATGTTAAACCAAAAAGGAACGTGTATATATGGAGCTAATACAAGATCCAAGATGTTATACCGACATCTGCATTGACGGAAAATGGTTCCACCATGACCATTGTACCGATACCGCTTATATGCTTTGGGGCGGAACATCTCCTCATATTCAATTAGACAAAACCCCGAAGACAGAAAGCGAACTCATAGACCTTCTCACCCACGCCAATCGTCGCTAAGGCCAATCCAAGCTGATGACTGAACTTCTCCGCTAGCTGGTACCCATCCTAAAAAGTAAAAGTACCAGCTAACATAAAGTTTTTCTTCTCTCAACTTACTCTTTCGTAATGAATTGTTTTCCAAGTCGAGTGAAAGCAAAATAAATAGGTACATAGATCACCAACAAAATCAGCGTATCCACCACAAAGTTAAGCTCTCCTGCTGACAGAAAGGTACCTACCAGAAAGTTCTTGAGTGTTATTGCACAGAACACCGACACGAACGTGACGATGAATGTCATGGTGTTTTTCTTCATCTTCAACCAAATACAATTTCGTAATTAATATTCGGACGATTATACGTAGGATTAGGTTAATCGCATAAAGATAACTTGTAAGCCTGTCCTTTCTCCTCAATACTCCCTTAGCATTTAAGAAAAGACCTGCCCCCTGCTCATAAGCAGCCAACGCCTACATTTAACATGAAAAAAGCCCGCTCATGTGAGCGGGCAAACCCCAATTTCAACAAAGAATATACCCTGCACCTTGAGGTAACTTGGGTATACAACACTAAAAGTTAAATCGGTAGCCTGTGTAATGGGCGTAGATTTGCTCAGGGCGCAAAATACTTTCCCCCGGCCACTCTGGATGATTAGGTGCATCCGGCAGATATTCTGTTTCTAGGCAGAAACCTCGATGAATACCATATTCACCGGAAGTGCCTTTCGTTCCTGCCAAGAAATTACCTGTATAGAGTTGAACAGCCGGCTTGGTGGTTTGTACCGTCATGGAAACTTTCTGATCTGGCGAGACTACTTTGGCAAAATCGGCAATACCATCAGTGACTTCCGGTTCCAGAATGAAGGCATGATCGTAGCCTTTCGCCAAGACTTGCTCAGGATCTTTCAGCAAGTCCTGCCCAATCATTTTCCCCTCGCAAAAATCAAAGCCCGTCTGGTCGACAGATTTCAACTCGCCACTAGGGATCCCAACCTCAGATGTCGGCACAAAACGATCCGCTTTGATCATCAGTTCATGCTGCAAGCAGTCTTGACCCGAAGCTTCACCAGCCAAGTTAAAGTATGCATGGTTGGTAAAGTTGACCGGGCAAGGCTTGTCACAATCAGCCTGATAGCTAATGGCTACCGTATTATCAGCTGTGAGTTCAAACGTGACTTTGGCCTTCAAAGTACCTGGGAAGCCTTGGTCGCCATCTTCTGACACTAGGCTGAAAACCAGCTTGGTATCACTTTGATGCTCCAGCACCCAGCGACGTTGATCGTAACCGTCAGGGCCTCCGTGAAGGGTATTGCCCGCTTGGTTGGTAGCCACTTGGGTCGTTACGCCATCAATCGTGAATTGACCATTCGCAATACGGTTGGCATAGCGTCCGACCGTCGCACCAAAATAGGCGCTTTGTTTTTGGTGATCTGCCATGGATGAGCAGTGCAGTAATACTTCCCTCGCCTCACCATCGACCGGGACGGTACAACTTAACCACGTCGCGCCTATGTCCATGAAAGTCGCCGTCATGCCTGAGCCATTGGTCAAGGTGAACAGGTTTGCAGGACGGCCATCGCTGGCCGCCTCCGTGGTCATAGTTTCGTGTAGTGATAACACCTTATGAGGTAGTGTCATTGTTAATCCTTATACGTACTTTTTATTCAAAGCTCAGGCAATCACGCCTGCACCCGCTTTGGCTTTACACACGTAAATAGTTTCTTTCAGGCCCGTTTCTGCTTCGTAGTTCTCTGCAAGTACCGCTTTCACGTCCTCAACCAATGCCGGTGGCACAATCGATACCACACAGCCACCGAAGCCACCACCTGTCATGCGCACGCCACCTTGATCGCCAATAACGGCTTTCACGGTATCAACAATATAATCAATCTCACGTACCGTGATTTCAAAATCATCACGCATAGAGGCATGAGATTCGGCCATCAGTTCACCCATACGCTTGATATCACCCTTGCTAAGGGCTATCGCGGCTTCTTCAGTACGGTCATTTTCAGTGATCACGTGGCGGGCACGCTTGGCAACCATCTCGTCAAGCTCATCAACGCGGGCGTTGAACTGCTCGATAGTGACATCACGCAGGGCTTTTACACCGAATATACGAGCAGCTTCTTCACACTGCGCGCGGCGGGTGTTGTACTCGCTATCAACCAAACCACGCTTCTTGTTCGAGTTGATGATGACAACAGCCATATCTTCCGGCATCGACACTGCTTTGGTTTCCAGTGAGCGGCAGTCAATCAACAAAGCGTGGTTTTCTTCACCTTCAGCAGAAATAAGTTGATCCATAATGCCGCAGTTACAACCAACGAATTCGTTTTCCGCTTGTTGGCCGTTAAGTGCAATTTCCTGCTGGCTGATTTCTAGCGCATAGAGTGTTTTGAATGTCTGGCCAATAACCACTTCCAATGCCGCTGAAGAGCTCAAGCCAGCGCCTTGAGGCACATTACCGCTTACTGCAATATCAGCACCGGCAAACTCGTAGCCACGACCACGCAGGCACTTCACCACACCCTTGATGTAGTTGATCCACATGCAGTCCTGGTCAAAAGTAATTTCTGAGGCCAAGTCAAACTCTTTGGTTTGGTTGTCATAGTCAACTGACACCACGCGGACGATATTGTCGTCACGTCGTGCAGCTGCCACCACCGCTTGATAGTCAATGGCACATGGCAATACGAAACCGTCATTGTAGTCAGTGTGCTCACCAATAAGGTTTACACGGCCCGGCGCTTGAATAAGATGTGTCGCTTCGTAACCCAGCACGGAAGAGAATGAAGTATTAACAGCATCAATCAGCAGTTGTGTTTTAGACATAATAGGTTCCTATCTTTTCGTATGGGTTAGTTGTTATTGTTGGCTTTCACGGTAGTGGACATCGCTAAGCGCACGCAGTTTGTCTGCGGCCTGCTCTGCGGTCAGGTCACGCTGGCTTTCTGCTAGCATTTCGTAGCCCACCATGAACTTGCGGACTGTCGCTGAGCGCAGTAGCGGTGGATAGAACAGTGCATGAAGCTGCCAGTGTTCGGTCGAGGTATCGCCATCTTTGAAGAACGGTGCATAGTGCCAGCCCATTGAATACGGGAAAGAGCACTTGAACAGGTTGTCATAGCGGCTGGTCAATTTCTTGATTGCCATGGCCAGATCATCACGCTGCTCAGCAGTCAACTCGTTCATACGACGAACATGGGTTTTCGGCATCAGCATGGTTTCAAACGGCCAGGCCGCCCAGTAAGGGACTACCGCGATCCAGTGCTCGGTTTCAACCACCGTACGTGAACCGTCCGCCATTTCGGCCTTGGCGTAATCCACCAGCAAGTTTGAGCCCTGCTCTTGGTAGTAAGCACGCAGGTTTTCATCTTTACGTGCGATCTCGTTTGGCAAGAAGCTGTTTGCCCAAATCTGGCCGTGCGGGTGCGGTTGGGAACACCCCATTGCCGACCCTTTGTTTTCAAACGCCTGAACCCAAACGTACTCTTGACCTAGCTCTTCAATTTGCTCATTCCAGGTATCAATTACCTTGCGAATCGTACCGACGGGTAGCTCAGGCAAGGTTTTGCTGTGATCTGGGGAGAAACAAATCACTCGGCTCAAACCACGGGCACTTTCACAGCGAAAAAGTGGGTTGTCAGACTCAGGGGCGTCCGGTGTTTCTGGCGTCAACGCCGCATGGTCATTGTTGAAGACATAGGTATCGGCATAATCAGGATTTTCATCGCCCGATACACGGGTATTGGTCGGGCACAGAAAACATTCGCTATCGTACGCTTTGTCCTCTGCTTTTTCCGGTGTCTCATCTGCCCCCTGCCAAGGGCGTTTCGCACGGTGAGGGGAAACTAAAATATATTGCCCCGTCAGCGGATTGTAGCGACGGTGCGGGTGATCAACTGGATTAAACTTTTGTTCAGACATTTTCAAAACTCGCCATTACAGTGATACTGCAAACTAAATAAAGGTAGGAGCAGGCAAACTTAGGGGTGAGACGCCACCTACTCCCAAAATCATCTCAAGACCAATTAGTAGCCATTAGGGTTTTCAGACTGCCAGCGCCACGTGTCGACAGCCATTGCAGTGACATCGAACTTGGCTTCCCAACCCAACTCCGCGCGGGCTTTAGCCGGATCAGCCCAGCACTCGGCAATATCGCCAGGACGGCGCGGGCAGATTTTGTAAGCAACATCGTGACCACAAGCTTTGCTGAAGGCATCGACCATCTCAAGTACGCTGCTGCCTTTGCCAGTACCCAAGTTGAAGATATGCAAACCCGCTTTTTCTCCCACCGCTCGCAATGCCGCAATATGGCCATCGGCCAAGTCCATCACGTGAATGTAATCGCGGATACCGGTGCCATCCGGCGTTGGGTAGTCATTGCCAAAGACAGATAGGTACTCTCGGCGGCCTACTGCAACCTGGGCTATGAACGGCATAAGGTTGTTCGGGATACCCTGCGGGTCTTCGCCCATAATGCCTGAAGGGTGAGCCCCTACAGGGTTAAAGTAACGCAGTAGCGTGATACTCATTTCCGGCGCAGCTACCTGGATATCGCGCAGGCACTCTTCGACCATGTACTTACTGCGACCATATGGATTGGTCACTTTGCCTGTCGGTGTGGTTTCTTTGATTGGGATTTCTTCCGGGTCACCATAAACCGTTGCTGATGAGCTAAACACCAAGCTATTGACGCCCGCATGCTTCATCGCATCCACCAGCATCAAGGTGCCGTGAACGTTGTTGTCGTAATACTCAAGTGGTTTTTCGACCGACTCCCCGACAGCCTTCAGGCCTGCAAAATGGATCACAGAGCTGATTTCGTGCTCAGAAAAAACTTGGTCGAGAATTTCTCGGTCTCGGATATCGCCTTGATAGAATGTCGGTTTGGTGCCAGTTAGAGTTTCAACACGCTCCAGCACGGCTTCTTTACTGTTGCAAAGGTTATCCAGAATGATTGGCTCAAGGCCTGCTTCAATCATTTGTACACAGGTATGGCTTCCGATATAGCCCATACCACCTGTTACTAATACCTTCATCACTCTCTCCCAAATCACTGCCAGTGGCTTTCATCACACCACCCAAGAAACAGCATCTTGTTCTTAACTGCGAGCAAGTTTATCAATAAGCCCAAAATGAATACTGTGATCATTGCCACACAATGTAAACGTTTCCACCAATTTCACACAGATTTCATTTTGCTTTAATTGATATCACTCTCTCAAAAACAACTTGGAATTAATTAAATAACAACAAAAACAATAAGATAAAAGCAAACCCAACGTTGTCGCTTTGCAGTACGGTGCTTAGGGGCAATCCAGAAAGCAAGGTGGAACAACACGTAAAAGTGAAAACGATTACCCTAAAAACCGTAAAAGAAGTGTTCACTTAGCATTGATGACCAGATACGTCACCATTAATATACAGTGTGATGCATAAGACTAAATTGGCATCAATATATGCATCAATTGGCATTTCAACGCTATACTAAATCAGTTATATGTACCTCACGGATGAAGTATGAAGACTGCGATATTACGTTTTTTACTCTTTTTCATTCCCCTACTGACCATCACGTCAGCGTCGATTTACTACATTTATAGTGAAGACATCTCCCAGATAAACCATCGTATTCAAGACCGTGAAAATAGCCGTCACCAGTCTTCTTTGCATATCACAAGGTTGCATTTCGCCCCAATCATTGAAGATCTTCGTTATCTGAGTGAGAAAGCCAAAGAATTGTCGGAAACGCACCATGCTGTCGAAAGGCAAAGAGAAATCCTGACGGCGACCTTTCAGCGCCTATCAACAACTCGCTCTTATTATGATCAAGTCAGATTAATCAACGATGCAGGCCAGGAAGTCATAAGAGTTAATAAAGAGGGGAAGGATGCTATCGCCGTTGATAAAGCTAACCTTCAAGACAAAAGCCATCGTGATTACGTTCAGAAAGCGTTAAAGGTTCCAGCGGGAAACTTTTACACATCCCAATTTGATTTGAACCAAGAAAACGGACAGATCGAACTCCCCCACAAACCCATGCTACGATTTGTCAGTCATTTTAAAATGAATGGCCAAAGCTGGCTTATCACTCTAAATTACCTCGGTATAGACTACCTAGAAGAGCTAAAAGGCCAATATGGTTGGGATGAAGTACAAAACTGGCTAATTAACAGCAATGGTCAGTGGCTGATGGGGCCTTCCGCAGAAAGCGCTTGGCAATTCATGCCTTCAACTATCGACCCTGCTCAACAAGACTTTTATTCTCTCTACCCAGACTTATGGCAAAACATTCAAGCTAGCAATCACGGTCAGGTCATCATTGGTGATTACCTATATACCTTTACCCGCTTCTTTTCAGGTACCACCTTCAGGGGCGAAGATAGTTATACCCTCCCTTTTCAAGGGACCGACCTCCCCTGGACGATTATCTCCAAGGTTAATATGACTGAAGCGGTCACGGAGTTGGCCTTTACCCAAGAGCGAATACTCAAACTGGTCATCTTTGCAGGGTTAATTGTCTGTTTGGCTTCAGGTTGTCTGGTATTGGCTTGGCATTTATCACAACTGTTGAATGCACAACGCAAAATGACACTAAAAATAGAAGACACTGCCCTGCAATACGCCACAGTGCTTCGCCATGTGCCCGATGGTCTGATGTCTCTCGATCACGACATGACGATTTTGACGGCCAACAACGCCGCAATACAGATCTTATCACTGCAGAATAAAGATATTATCGGCAGTAACTTAACCAAACTATTACCAGGCACACAATCACGCCGCCAGATTGAAGCGATTATCGAGCAGTTGCAGCAACTCAGAGAGAAAAAGCAGCCCACGATAAAGATACGTTTACAGTTCAATAATCTAAAAACCAAGCATATTGAGATCATTGCAACCGACACGGCCTATAGTTCAAGCCGGGAAATATTGTTGAATCTCCGCGATGTCACCTACTGGATTGAGCGAGAAGAAAAACTTAAGAGTATGTCACGTGCACTCGAGCAAAGTAATGATTCCATCATCATTACTGATAAAAGAGGCGTGGTGGAATACGTGAACCATTCATTTGAAAGCCATAACGGAATCAAGTCGAAGGATATTGTTGGCAAGCAATCAATAGAGCTGCTAAGAAGCACCCTCAACAACATCAACGATGTTAAGCATGTACAAAAACAGCTCAAACAAGGTCATGTTATCGAGCGTGTCATCGCCCATAAGCAGGGCGATGAGCAAATCATGTATGAAGAAAAAACCATTGCCCCTATTCGTAATAGCCGAGGCAAAATTAGCCATTACATTTCGACTGGCAAAGATATCACTGAACGTGTGATGTTCGAAAACCGCTTACACCGGTTAGTCCATTATGACCTGCTAACCGAACTGCCTAACCGCACCTTGCTACAGCAGCAAATCGGTGCCGCAGTAAAATGTAACAAGGTTACTGGCGATAGCATCGCCCTCCTATCAATCGATCTCGATTACTTCAAGCAGATCAATGATTCGTTGGGCCATGCCGTTGGAGATAAAGTGATCCAAACAGCGGCTAAGCGCATCCAACGTCTATTACGGGAAACGGACTTCTTAGCAAGACTCGGTGGGGATGAATTCGCTGTTTTGCTCTCTCAAAATGTTAACTTACAGAATGTTACCAATATCGCAGCCCGCATTCTCAAACATATCTCTGCACCTTTGGCGGTTGAAGGTAAGGAACTCTTTTTAACTGCCAGCATAGGGATCAGTTTCTTCCCTGAAGATTCCGATGTAGCAGAAAACCTCAGTAAATATGCAGACATCGCACTTTACCGAGCAAAAGAACAAGGCCGTAATCAATTCTGTTTCTATACCACAGAAATGGGCGTTCACAGTATTCAACAGATCCAGCTGGAGTCCGAACTGCGGCGTACAGTAGGTACAGATCGCTATGAGTTTTTCTACCAGCCTAAAGTTAATGCTAACAATCACGAAGTCTGTGGTGTCGAAGCCTTGCTGCGCTGGAAAAATGAATTAGGTGAGCATGAATCACCACTGAACATTGTTCCGATCCTAGAACGCTCTGGTGTAATCATTGAGGCTGGTGAGCACCTTATTCAAAAAGCCTGTCGTCAATTAAAGAAATGGCAAGCGAATGGCATCTACCTCAATTTTGCCATAAACATCTCTGCGCAGCAGTTGTTAGGATCGAACATTGTTGAAACCATCGATAAGGCTATTATCCAGAGTGGGTGCGATCCTAAATATCTGGAAATAGAGATCACCGAGTCTGTGATCATGTCCGATGTAAACACGGCATTAGATAAGCTGATCAAGCTCGAAGCGCTTGGGGTCAAGATTGCCATCGATGACTTTGGTACAGGCTACTCATCTCTGGCATACCTGAGTCGCTTCCCTGTTCATATATTGAAGATTGATCGTGAGTTCATCAAAGATCTGCCATGGAATAAAGATAATATCGCCATCACCCGTTCAATTGTTGAGCTCGCCCACAACCTAAAAATGCGAATAGTCGCAGAAGGTGTCGAGAACCAGTCGCAACGTGATTTCTTAGCCAGTATTGGGGTCGAGGAATTCCAAGGCTATCTTTTCGGACGGCCACAACCAGTCAGTGAGTTTGAACAGTTTTTCCTGCATGAAGATAAGAGCACTGTATAGAGGTGGAGATATAGCCTTTATTGGGCACCTATAACGGGTTCTTAGCTACATTACGTATATACCGTCATGACTTGGGTATATCTATTCACCAGTGATACACCTGAATAGATAAAAGTGCAGAAATTTTGATTTCATTTATATTTTATACGCTGTTTTATTACTCAGGAATACCTCTCCCGCCACCATTCTTGCTTCAAATGGGGTGGCATCATAAAAAAAAATCAAAAAATATCGTGCAGAAACCACTCGTTTCGATGATATATCCCACAAAATGACTCGCGCGACTATTAAATAAGCGACAAATTTAGTGACGTAACATACTAATTACATTATTTAATGGATGATATATTCTGCTTTTTTCGTATGGATATTAAACAGTTCAGCATTAGCCTACTGATTTTAAAGCACTCGTGCTTTCAGATTGAGACTATTCTTATTCTTTACCTGAATTATCAATATCGGGTGAGAAAATCATAAATAAGAACATTACAATAACAAAGCGCCGCAAAGCTTCGCCTTTAAATATACATAACATCAATAATCAAAACATAAACAACCAACACGCAACCACAGGTCTACACTATTGAAATTAAAATGGCAATATAGGCAGTCGCCATTTTAGGGGGTAAAATTAACGCCTAAAAACAATGAAAAGACATAATCATGAATTCAGTTATACAAGTAAGCGAACTTGAGTCGTTTCTCATTGCGATTATTGTGCTTTTTCTTGGCTACTTCATTAATAGCAAAGTAAAGGTATTCCGGAAGTACAATATACCTGAGCCAATTGTTGGCGGATTAATTGTTGCCGTACTTATTGCAATCTTACATACACAAGGTGTAGACATTACCTTCAAGCTAAGCCTCAAAGACACCCTGATGCAGATGTTCTTTGCCACTGTTGGCTTAGCAGCCAGTTTTAAACTGCTAGCTAAAGGTGGCTCACGGGTATTTTTGTTCCTTGCTATCGCAACGCTTTACATCATTATTCAAAATGCTGTCGGTGTCAGCCTAAGCACCATGCTTGGTCTGGACCCTCTGCTCGGTCTGATGGTGGGCTCGATTACCCTGTCTGGCGGACATGGTACAGGTGCAGCTTGGTCACAGACCTTTGCCGATATGTATGGCCTACAAACCTTGGAGCTGTCCATGGCAGCTGCAACCTTTGGTCTGGTCATGGGCGGTATTATCGGTGGCCCTGTTGCACAGCGACTGATCAACAAGTTCTCACTCAAATCAGAATTTGGCATTGGTGAAAAGCATCATATCGAACATCCCGACTTGGTTACCTACAGTGACAACGAAGAGGATCGTATTACTGCCAAGAACACCATTGAAGTAATGTTCATTCTGTTGATCTGCGTTGCAGGCGCGGCCCACGTCAAAGAGTTGGTAGACAGTATCGGCATCAACTGGCTACGTATCCCTGATTTTGTTTATGCACTGTTTATCGGTGTGTTCATCACCAATATTTGTGAATCGACAAAAGTCTACAAGATCAACAATGAAACTGTGGATGCATTGGGTACTATTTCACTGTCACTGTTCCTGGCGATGGCGCTGATGAGCCTACAATTGTGGGAGCTGCTTGGTCTCGCCCTGCCTATGATTGCGATTCTATCGGTACAAACAATCACGCTAGCAGCGTTTGCCTACTTTGTTACCTTTAGGTTGATGGGTAAGACATACGATGCAGCTGTTATTGCCGGTGGTCACTGCGGCTTTGGTATGGGGGCTACCCCAACCGCTGTGATGAACATGGGTGCCTTGGTGTCGCGTAATGGCCCGTCTCCGCAAGCCTTCATGGTCGTGCCTATTGTCGGTGCCTTCTTTATCGACATTGCCAACTTGATTGTGCTGCAGACCTACATCAGCTTCATTCAGTAAACCTCCTCCAAGCCGGACCTTACAAGGTCCGGCTTTGCCGTTCGGCATCTCCCAGCTATTATTAAATTATTGGCCTTAGTTTGAAGGTTGATGGGTACATCAACTTGGCTTTATAACATTATCAGAATAACTATCTTCATCTCGTTTGGGGTGCGCTTAATAATAGGTCACATGCCTCTGTGGCTTAATGTTGAATCTGTACCTATCGTCAGTTCGGTAGGATTATGAAGAGCGTGGGAGTATCAATATGTTAGGTGAAAATCATGCACTGTTTATCGAGTACCCTGAGCATCAAGATAGAATCAAGGAGCTAAAGCAATCCGACCAACACTTCAAACAAATGGCTGACCGTTACCACCAGCTAGATCACAAGATAAGAGGCCTCGAAGGTAACAACATTCCCACAGACGACCATCACTTCACTCAACTCAAATTAGAACGCGTCCAGCTGAAAGACAAAATCTACAGTATTCTTTCACACTGATCCTACCTATCCCAATATGTCCGATTATGTTCACTTCACAGGTTTACACACTGTGAGGTGGACATAATTTCACACTTTTTACATACCATGTAACCCCTGAGATATCCCAACATAAGTCATTGAATATTAAGAAATAGGCATATTAACAGGATGTGAACAACTCAAATCACCACCGAAACAATTGTAACTGAATATTTCTAGCGGTTTCCTATTCAAAAAATGTTGATAGAATCCGCGCACCTTTAATGACAATCAACTTTTGTTAATAAAGTACAATTTTTTTTGAGCACAGTATGAAGTTCATACTGTTTCCCTTGCAGTGACAGAGAAAACAATGACTAAATTCGATAAAGCAAAACAGATCCTGCTGGCAGGCTTCTGTATCAACCTATGTATGGGCATCCTGTATGCTTGGAGTGTATTCAAGCAAGCACTTGTTCTAGATATGGGCTGGTCTGATGCTGATGCTTCTATGCCATACTCAGTTGCTGTAATCACTTTTGCTCTATCACTATTGGTAGCTGGTGTACTTCAAGACCGCATGGGCCCACGTAAGATCCTTATCTTGGGTACTGTTCTTGTTGGTTCAGGCATGATCATTTCAAGCTTTGCCACTAGTCCTCTGCTACTTCTAATCACATTTGGTCTAATGACGGGTGCAGGTATCGGCTTCGGCTATGCATGTCTTGCCCCTTCTGCAATGAAGTGGTTCCACCCTTCTAAGAAGGGTTTGGTTAACGGTCTAATCGCAGCGGGCTTCGGTCTTGCAGCGGTATACCTGGCACCACTTACATCTCTGCTTATTGACTCGTTCGGCATCAGCACTAGTTTCCTGATCCTAGGTGTTGCGATTCTGCTTATCACTGTACCATTGGCAAGCACTATCACTAACCCACCAGCAGGTTACCAGCCGCAAGTACCAGCTAACTATAAAGCTAAGGCAACTAAGCCTGTCGATATCCAGTGGCGTGCAATGCTAAAAACTCCTCAGTTCTACTCACTGTGGATCATGTTTGCTCTTGCGTCTTCTGCAGGTCTGATGGTGATTGGTAACATCACTCTGATTGCCTCTCAGCAAGCCAACATTACTGAAGCCGCATTCCTGGTTGTTGTTCTGTCTATCTTCAACTCTGGTGGCCGTGTTGCTGCTGGTATGCTTGCCGATAAAATTGGTGGCCTACGTACTCTGACGATTGCATTTATCATGCAGGGTATCAATATGGCACTGTTTGCAAGCTTTGACTCAAGCTTCACGCTAATGATTGGTGCAGCACTTGCTGGTGTGGGTTACGGTACGCTGCTAGCGGTATTCCCAACCCTAACTGCTGAGTTCTACGGTTTGAAAAACTACGGTGCGAACTTCGGCGTGCTTTACACCGCTTGGGGTGTGAGTGGCTTTATCGGTTCTGCTATCACAGCAATCGCGATGGGTGCTTCAGGTAACTACACCCTTGCATACACTATCTGTGCGGTAATGATGGCTGTTAACGTACTTCTTTCTGTTATCACTAAGCCAGTTGATGCAGAAGCACTAGAGAAAAAGCTGGCAAACGCCTAATCTCCCCCGCTCCTTTGATAAAAAGCACAGCCCCGCTGTGCTTTTTTTGTACTTACCTTCCCAAAGCATCACCTCTCCCTCCCCCTCCTTTAAATATTAACAAGTTATTAACTAGAACTATTTCAAAGTGTTTCTATACTAAATAGTGACACAAAAACAGACAGTTATTTTTTATAGCTGAAAGAAAGTGCCTATTAGATGGATAAATCACGGGGCGCCCTTTTAGAGATAACTGCTAATAATGACGATAAGAAGCGTCAATTTCTCTTGATAAGGAATAACAGGACGTAATTATGAAGCAAACCCTTACCTCTACCTTGGCAGTATCAACTCTTGCTCTCATTCTTGCCGGCTGTGATAGTGGTGGTAGCAGTCAAGACAAAGAAATGATCCAATCGCTACAGAACAAAGTCGAGGCCCTCGAACAACAGCTTGTCCAAGCTACCGGAGGAACGGTTAAAGTTGGAGGAGGCAGCGACCAACCGGCATCAGCCCCTAGTTCTGACACCCTTGCTCAAATACAAAAACAAGGATACCTCCAATGTGGTGTGACTACTGGCTTACCCGGTTTTTCTAACCCTAACGAGAAAGGAGAGTGGGAAGGGATTGATGTCGAGTTTTGCCAGGCTGTTGCCGCCGCCACACTCGGTGACAAAACCAAGGTGAAATACATCCCGCTAACTGCCAAAGAACGCTTCACCGCCCTTCAGTCAGGTGAAATCGATCTGCTATCCCGCAATACCACCTGGACGTTACACCGTGATACTGCACTGGGCATCAACTTTGCGGGAGTGAACTACTATGACGGGCAAGGGTTTATGGTCAACAAACAGCTAGAGATTGAAAGTGCCACTGAGCTCGACGGTGCTGCAGTTTGTGTGCAATCAGGTACCACAACCGAGCTCAATCTGGCCGATTACTTCCGCCACCGCGATATGAAATATACCCCCGTCGTCTTTGATACCGCCGCGCAAACAGTGAAAGGCTTTGAAGCTGGCCGCTGTGACGTACTCACCACCGATCAGTCAGGCTTGTATGCCCTTCGCCTGAACCTGCAAGATCCATCTTCAGCCATCGTCCTGCCAGAAATCATCTCCAAAGAGCCATTAGGCCCTGCAGTACGCCAAGGGGATGACCAGTGGTTCAATATTGTGAAATGGACCCTCAATGCCATGATCAATGCCGAAGAATTGGGTGTATCTTCGCAAAATGTTGATGACATGAAGCAATCTGACGACCCAAATGTCAAGCGCTTGATTGGCGTTGATGGGCCGAAAGGGAAAGGGCTCGGCCTGAACGATGATTGGTCATATCAAGTGATCAAACAAGTTGGCAATTACGGCGAGAGCTTCGAGCGTACTGTCGGTATGAGCTCACCGCTTGAGATCAAACGGGGGGCCAACGCGCAATGGAGCGATGGTGGACTATTATACGCACCACCGATGCGCTAATACCCATCGCAAATGTTAGCCCCTTTGGAGGGGAGACGTTGCTTCCCCTCCTGCCATGATAATCTTTTCCACAGGAAGTGTCGTTTTGGCAGCGAAGAAAACAAGTCTATTTTATAACCCAACCTTTCGCGCTCTGCTGTTCCAGGCATTGGCTGCAGCAGCGCTCGCCTATTTTATCTATTCGATAATCAATAATGCCCTGACCAATCTGGACCAGCGCGGTATTGCAACAGGGTTTGGCTTTCTTAGTCAGGAAGCAGGATTTGGCATCGGGTTAAGCCTAATTGATTACGATGAAACCTACAGTTATGGCCGAACCTTTTTTGTTGGTTTGCTCAATACCGCTCTGGTTTCGGTAATGGGGATTTTCCTCGCGACTATATTGGGTTTTGTCATCGGCATTGCCCGACTTTCTTCCAACTGGTTAGTGAGCCGTTTTGCTGCGATCTATATCGAGACTTTCCGTAATATCCCCTTGCTACTGCAAATTTTCTTTTGGTATTTCGCCGTACTGCAAGCGCTACCCACCCCACGCAACAGTATTAGCCTGGGTGAGAGTATGTACCTCAATGTGCGTGGCCTGTATATTGCCAAACCCGTTTTCGAGCCAAACGCCCACTGGATTGGCCTTGCGCTCATTACCGCTGTCTTTATCAGCATCTGCTATACCATTTATGCCAAAAGAAAACAAAAGGTATCAGGGCAGCAGTCGCCCATTTTATGGGTGTCACTTAGCCTACTTATATTGCTCCCCACCCTCGCTTATTTTGCCAGTGGGCAGCCCGTCCACATGGAAGTCCCTGTGCTCAAAGGGTTCAACTTCAGAGGCGGCATCGGCATCATTCCCGAACTGGCAGCACTACTGCTGGCTTTGAGCACCTATACTGCTTCATTCATCGCGGAGATTGTCCGAGCCGGGATCAACGCTGTCAGCCACGGTCAAACAGAGGCCGCTTTATCGCTTGGGTTACCGCAAGGAAAAACCTTACGCCTGGTCGTGATCCCTCAAGCACTACGGATCATCATCCCACCACTGACCAGCCAATACCTTAACCTGACCAAGAACTCATCACTGGCCATGGCCATCGGCTATCCCGATCTGGTCTCGGTGTTTGCCGGGACGACGCTCAATCAAACCGGCCAAGCTATCGAGATCATCGCCATGACGATGGCGGTTTATCTCACACTCAGCTTGCTGACGTCTCTACTAATGAACATATACAACCGCAAAGTTGCACTGGTTGAACGTTAGGAGGAATGGGAATGCTTCATCAACATCAATTTCGCCCAGATTTACCTCCACCAGCTAATACCGTGGGTATTATTGGTTGGCTACGTAAGCATCTGTTTTCCAATATTATCAACACCTGCCTGACCCTCATTCTTGGCTATCTTGCTATCGTGGCAGTTTGGAACATCGTTGACTGGGCATTTATCAAAGCCGATTGGATTGGTTCCACACGAGATGATTGTCACCGGGATGGCGCCTGCTGGGTGTTTATCTCAGTGCGTTTTGAGCAGTTCATGTTTGGTTTTTATCCTCAGGAAGAATTGTGGCGACCTCAACTGTTCTACTTCACGCTCGCGATATTCATTACACTGCTCGCCATTGAAAAAACACCGGGACGAACATGGATTTGGCTTTTCTTCGTCAACATCTACCCCTTCATTATCGCAGGCCTACTATACGGTGGCATATTTGGCCTTCCCGTTGTCGAAACCCACCTTTGGGGTGGCCTGCTGATCACTCTGATTATTGCTATTGTCGGTATCGTGGTCTCCTTGCCAATAGGTATCGCACTGGCTTTAGGTAGACGCTCAAACATGCCAGTAATACGTAGTCTCTGTACCGTCTACATTGAGATCTGGCGCGGTGTCCCTTTGATCACCGTATTGTTCATGGCTTCTGTCATGCTCCCCCTATTTCTTGATGCCGAGACTGAAACTAACAAGTTATTTCGGGCACTCATTGGCGTGGTGCTTTTCAGTGCAGCCTACATGGCAGAAGTCGTACGAGGCGGCTTACAGGCAATTCCATCAGGGCAATATGAAGCTGCTGATGCGCTTGGGCTAAATTATTGGAAGAAAATGTACCTCATCGTGTTGCCGCAGGCGCTGAAGATAAGCATTCCAGCCATTGTTAACACCTTCATCGGGCTGTTCAAAGACACCAGCCTGGTGCTCATTATCGGTATGTTCGATGTCCTAGGGATAGGCCAAGCGGCCAATACCGATCCCAAATGGCTGGGTTTCGCGACAGAAAGCTATGTCTTCGTTGCGCTGGTGTTCTGGATATTCTGTTTTGGGATGTCGAGATACAGCATCTACCTAGAAAACAAACTCCATACCGGTCATAAGCGATAGGTCATAAAGAGGGATGATATGACAGACAGTTCGACTATCAATAAAGTTAATAAAGGCGACAACCCGCCAAACCATTCAGCACCGCAGGCAGCCATGATCACCATGACGGAAGTGAATAAGTGGTATGGGGAATTTCATGTGTTGAAAGACATTAACCTCACGGTTAAAAAAGGTGAGAAAATCGTCATCTGCGGTCCTTCCGGTTCGGGGAAATCCACGCTTATTCGCTGTATCAACCGTTTGGAAGAACACCAACAAGGGCAGATCATTGTCGCTGGCAACGAGCTGACCAGCGATCTGAAAAACATCGAGCTAGTACGCCGTGAAGTCGGCATGTGCTTCCAGCACTTCAACCTTTTCCCCCACCTCACCGTACTCGAAAACTGTACCTTGGCACCGATTTGGGTAAAGAAAATGCCGCAGAAAGAAGCCGAGAACATCGCTATGCAGTATTTGGAGCGAGTAAAAATCCCGGAACAAGCCAACAAATATCCCGGCCAGCTCTCCGGCGGTCAGCAACAGCGAGTCGCCATTGCCCGCTCACTGTGTATGAACCCGCAAGTTATGCTGTTTGATGAACCGACTTCGGCGCTTGACCCGGAAATGGTCAGGGAGGTGCTGGAAGTCATGGTTGAGCTTGCCAATGAAGGGATGACCATGATTTGTGTAACCCATGAGATGGGCTTTGCCAGACAGGTCGCCGATCGGGTTATCTTCATGGACATGGGAGAAATCATCGAAGAAAACACCCCGCAGGCATTCTTCGATAACCCGCAATCAGACAGGACGCAACTATTCTTGAACCAAATCCTGCATTAAAGCGTATAGTTTCATAAGGTTATTGAGGCGCAGCAAGAATGTGCTGTAACATTCATTTACAACTTTGACCACAAAGATAAGGAATTGTTAAGTATCATTCAGGTCATATCGTTACACTGAGTTTATTGTTTGGGGACAGCCGCATTAATTTGACAAACGGCTTGCAATAACGATGAAATGCCCCAATATACATTTACATTAGCAATCACATATCTAACCCTGAGGGGACTATTTATGAACGATCGTATTGTCAATCGTGGCACAGCTTACGAAAGCGTACTTTCTACAAACAAGGTTCTACGTAACACTTATTTTCTTCTGTCTCTAACGCTTGTATGGTCAGCTGTCGTTGCAGGCTTTGCAATGGCGATGAATATGCCTCACCCAGGTCTAATCATCACATTGGTTGGCTTCTACGGTCTTATGTTCCTGACAGAGAAAAACCGTAACAGCAGCCTAGGTATCGTATTTACCTTCGCACTAACTGGCTTTATGGGCTACACATTGGGGCCAATCCTCAATATGTACATCGGCGCTGGCATGGGCCACGCAATTATCCCTGCCCTTGGCGGTACAGCACTGACCTTTATGGCGTGTTCAGCTTACGCACTGACGACTAAGCGTGATCTGTCTTTCCTAGGCGGCATGTTGCTAGCCGGTTTTGTTGCCATCCTAGTTATGGTTGTAGCAAACATCTTCCTACAGATGCCAATGCTATCACTGGCAATCAGCGGTATGTTTGTTCTGTTCTCGTCTGCAGCTATCCTGCTGACCACGCAGAACATTGTGCGCGGCGGTGAAACCAACTACATCTCTGCTACCGTTACGTTGTATGTTTCTATCTACAACCTATTCCTGAGCCTACTGCAAATCCTAGGCATCATGGGTAGCAACGACTAATCTCTGATTAAGTCACAAATATACAAAAAGCGCCGAAAGGCGCTTTTTTTGTAGCCGCAGCCTTGCAGCCATCCTCGAATATCACTATCCTTTTGCCGTTCTATATGCGAGGCAAACATGCTTGAATTTGAAGGTAAACAAATAGAAACCGACGCCCACGGTTATCTGAAAAACACCGACGACTGGAGTGAAGCTCTGGTACCTATGCTGGCCGAAGAAGAAGGCATCACCCTGACAGAAGCCCATTGGGAAGTTGTTCGTTTTGTCCGAGAGTTCTATCAGGAATTCAACACCTCACCGGCCATCAGAATGCTGGTGAAGGCGATGGCCAAGAAATACGGTGAAGAGAAAGGCAGCTCTCGCTACCTCTACAAGCTGTTCCCTAAAGGCCCGGCAAAGCAAGCTACAAAACTAGCAGGTCTTCCAAAACCGGTGAAGTGCCTCTAAAACTTGATGCGTTAACTGGCAAATAGTGCGAGTGGGACCGACCACTCGCCTATCTCAGCCATCAATATCCTATCTCTATCTTTGCACCACAGACTCAACTACATAATTTCGAAGCCGTCATAATGGCGCCAGTCGATCTGTTCCCAACTCACACTATCGACGCGAGAGGTTCTCGGGCCATCCTGCAGCCAGGTAAGTAACTGCTGAACCTGATCTTCTTGTCCACACGCCATTACCTCGACACTGCCATCAGGCAAATTTTTGGCATAGCCCGTCAATCCACATTTCAACCCCTCATGGGCTGTATGGAACCTGAACCCAACCCCTTGAACCATACCAGTAATTAGTGCCTTTACACATATTTGTGACATAGATCACCTCAAGCTTCCTACTCTCAACCCGATAACAATATAATACTACTCGCACAAAAAATGCTCTAAGCTTCTGTTTTTAGGAATTAATATGAAAGAAGTCGCCTTTCGGTGGATTGATCGTTACTTAATCCATATCACCCTTCAGGAAAAATTTTACTTGTTGTTCCTGCTACCCGTTATCGCCCTCATAGGCGTCGCTACAATATTAGCCGATAGTGCTAGCCAGCAACGTATTGAAATCACGACACAGCAGCTAGAGACCACCGCTTCCCTTTTCACCCAGCAGAAAATCAGCCAAACTGAAGCCCGGAATATTCTTGCCGACACCAACCTGCATGTTGGCCAAGGCGACCTTACGGCTTATGTCAGCGGAATGAATTACAGCATATCATCAACTAGTGCTGAGGGGCTGTTTTCGAATGTCAGTACCAGCCAGTGGGCTATTATGGCGGCGATCCTAATCGTTGCCCTCGCTGCGGTTTACTACATCATGACTTTCATTGGTGGTGCGATGTTTACCACCTACAAAGCACTACAAAGTCTCGCTGACGGCGACTTAACCAACCGCCTCAACTTCTTCCAGGTACGAGACGAATTTAGTACTATCGCCATCACTATTGATCGTGTCAGCGAGCGTGAGCAACAACTTGTTCAGGCTACTCAGCAAGCGATAGCCTTGATGCAACAAATCAGCAGCAGCTTGCGCCAGCGTAGCGCAGGCAGTGAGCAACTGTCGACATCGCAGCAGCAGCACCTCGATTCATTGGCCAGTGCTACCGAGGAAATGGCAACGTCTATCCGCGAGGTAGCTACCCATGCCCACCAAACCTCCGAACAAACACGTGAGGCCCAGCTGGTGTCAGAGCAAGGCCGCGCGCAAGTCAACCAGACCCGCAATGCGATCAGCCATCTGAGCACAGAGATCAACCAGGCTGCTGATGCCGTAGCGGAGCTTGATACCAACGCCGCCAGAATCGACGATGTCGTGACCACCATCAATGGTATTTCAGAGCAAACGAATCTGCTCGCACTCAACGCAGCTATCGAAGCTGCCCGAGCCGGAGAGCAAGGACGTGGATTTGCCGTTGTTGCCGATGAGGTGCGTACCTTGGCCGGAAGAACGCAAAGCGCGACGGTTGAAATTCAGCAGATGATTGAAGCCTTACAGCAGAATAGTCAGAAGCTAATGCTTGTAATGAAGAATACGGTTGAGAATGCACAAAACAGCGAAGCCCTGATGGATTCGGTAGACAGTGAAATCTCACAGATCACTGAACGTAACCAGCATATATCGGATCGTAGTACTGAAATTGCGGCGGCTGCTGAGCAACAAGGCGCCGTAGCAGACGATATCGCCAACAATGTTGAACAGGTACGCAGCCAGTCTCATGAAATTTGCAGTGCCATTAATGCATCGGCTAATGACATCGAGCAGCTCAATAAGCAAGCAGAAGAACTTGAGTCGTTAATGCGAGGACTCAAAGTCTAACCCCTCCCCTCCTGGCAGTGCCGCCACACCGGCACTGCCTCCTGCAATCGGCATATAAATTTGATTTTATGTGCTTTCGACAACATAATACGCCCCCATTCCTTACTCCATACTGGGCAAGTCATGACAGCTTCAATTTATCTGGTTAAAGGCCGTGAAAAATCACTTCGCCGCCGCCACCCATGGGTTTTCTCTCGCGGTATTCAACGTGTAGAAGGCAAACCTGCACTTGGTGAAACCGTTGATATCTTCGACCACAAAGGTGAGTGGTTAGCACGCGGTGCTTTTTCTCCGCAATCTCAGATCCGCGTTCGAGTATGGACCTTTGATCGTAACCAAGAAATCAATGTCGATTTCTTCGTTAACCGCTTGAAAGCTGCCCAAGGGCTGCGTGACATTCTCGCCGCTCGCGATGGCCTTACCGGCTACCGCCTGATTGCTGCTGAGTCTGATGGTTTGCCTGGTATTACTATCGACCGTTACCAAGACTTCCTAGTGTGCCAGTTGCTAAGTGCTGGTGCCGAGGCGCAAAAAGACGCGTTGGTAGAAGCCCTAAACATCTGTTACCCAGAGTGCAGCGTGTATGAGCGTTCCGACGTGTCAGTACGTAAGAAAGAAGGCCTGAAACAGCGTACCGGCGTTCTTTCGGGTGAAGAGCCGCCTAAGTTCGTTACCATCGAAGAGAACGGCGTGAAAATCAATGTAGATATTGTTGGTGGCCACAAAACCGGTTTCTACCTTGATCAGCGTGACAGCCGTGAAGCGGCCGTTAAGTACGTTAACGGCAAGCGTGTTCTGAACTGCTTCTGCTACACCGGTGGCTTTGGTCTGTACGCACTTAAAGGCGGCGCAAGTGAAGTGGTGAATGTGGATGTTTCACAGCCAGCACTAGACACTGCACGTATGAACGCAGAAGCAAACGGCTACCCGCTAGAGAATGCGCAGTTCCTAAACGCAGATGTTTTCAAACTGCTTCGCGAATACCGTGAGCGCGGTGAGCTATTTGATGTCGTGATCATGGATCCACCTAAGTTTGCGGAATCTAAATCACAGCTAGTCGGTGCTTGCCGAGGCTACAAAGACATCAACATGCTAGCCATGCAGATCCTGAAACCGGGTGGCACATTGCTGACCTACTCTTGTTCTGGCCTGATGGACAACAATCTGTTCCAGAAGATCATTGCAGATGCCGCATTGGATGCTCATCGTGAAGTGCAATTTATCGAGCGCTTCGGCCAAGCCGCTGACCACCCACTAGACAGTGCCTACCCAGAAGGTTTCTACCTGAAAGGTTTTGCCTGCTACGTGAAATAAGTCAGCGCAGATCGAAAACAATCGGTTATTTAAAGTGAAGCCAGCAATCATTGCTGGCTTCTTTTCATCTCATCCCCTAATCGGTCAACATTGCTGCTAGCGAACCACACAGCGTCATCAAGAACAGAAACCACTTCAAGGTTTCTGGCCGGGCTGAAATAGCCATTTTTACCGCGATATGTGACCCGACCATAGTTCCGGCAGCAAGGATCAGCCCCGGCCCCCACATCACTAAGTCCTCGACAATAAAAAGCACTAGCGCCACTAAAGTAAATGCCAAAGCACACAGCATTTTCAATGCATTGGCTCTCACCAAATCATATCGCAGTGTGCCGGCCAGAGCCGCCAACAAAACGAAACCAACACCGGCTTGGACAAAGCCACCGTAAAAGCCAGCCAGCCCCAGCCCCCACCACGAGCTCGGGGTATTTCTCACTTTTCTTGGTTCAGTACCAGCAGGAGGAGCAACGATGGCAGGGCGAACTAAGATAATCAAAGCCATAGTAACCATGGTGCCGAGCAGCAAAGGCTTGATCCAAGTAGAGGGAGCATAAGCAGCGCCGACAGCTCCCAACAAACCGCCAATAATGGTCGGAAGTAATATCGGCCCGGTATCTGAGGTTTCGAGTTTTCCATGGCGACGAAAACCAAACAGCGCAGTGATTCCTTGTACCGCGACACCAACCCTGTTGGTCGCATTCGCCACCTCTGCCGGCATGCCCATCACCATTAACGCTGGAAGGGTCAGGTTTGAGCCCCCACCAGCCAATGTATTGATAATGCCAGCAAGAAAACCGGTTCCGATCAGCAAGCTGGCCTGCAGTAATGACATATCCATTGTAATATTCTGTCCATAGCAATTACGTTTTTTGTCTATACGCAATATACCCAATACATTAAACAAAGTGTTATATTTGATGATTAGTTTATGAGGGCATCAAAACCAGTATTCAGCCCTTATTCAGCTACCTAGCGACAAACTGCTAGGCTAATCCCGATAACTACAATCTAATTCGGACATTGTTTTTCAAGGAACCGCTATGAAATTTCGTACTGCGTTAATGGCTCTTGCAGCATGCGGCATCAGCTTCTCCTCTCTTGCTGACGTAAAACTGGATCTTCCACACCAAGCAGATCTTGTATTGGTCAATGGTGTAGAGCAAGACGGCAACGACACGTTAACGCTTCCAAATGGTGTCAACCAGTTTGCATTCACTTATATCGATTCACTGCGTGAAAATGGCGATGACTACCTCTACAAGTCTGATGTCATTATTGTTAAGTTCGATGCCAGTGATGAAGCATTAAAGCTTGAACTACCAAAGCTTCGTACTGCTCAAGATGCGCGTAAGTTCAACAAATCACCTAAGGTTTCTTTGGTTGCAGCCAACGGCGAGAAGATTAGCTTCGAGCAAGACAAGTTAATTAAGTCTGGCCTTCAGTTCGGTCGTGATTTTGAAAAAGAAATTGCGGTTTACAACCAGTCAGGTAAAGCGGCGGCTGTCGCTGCTACAGCGACAACTGCAGCGGTTGCTGCAACTGCTGCAGTACCAACTACACTTCCGGCGACTGCAGCACCAGCGGCAACGTCACCAAAGCCACCGGTTGATCAGCAGACACGTAATGTGGCTGAAAACATGCTTAATTACTGGTACGAGCAAGCTGATGAAGCAACACGTGCGCGCTTCAAAGCAAAAATCAACCAAGAGTAATCTTGCCATAAGAGCCTTCGGGCTCTTTTTCCCCTCTTATGCCTATGTTCGCCTGGTTACACTAACCTAGTCTTTACTCGCACTATTTTTCAACCACTTACCCATCAGCCTCCTTTTCAAGGTTATGGTCTTTAATTTAGAACAACCCCAGTCAGTTCTCCCGCCATTGATTCTTTGAACGGCATCTTCAGCTAATCGTCTGCAAAGTACGTCTTGAAAAATTAGTTATCGGTGCAAAATAACCTTGTTTAATTTACATGAAAATAGCAACTTTTTGCGAGACACTGTAAGAAACACAACTATTTCCCCTCCGTGTTCGACTTTTCCTCTTATACTTTTTTCACGGCACAACATAAGACCAAGATGCCGGTATTTTATTCAACTAACGCGTTTCAACTTAAAGGAATTATTCAATGGAACACCTGAAACACGGACAGGCGTTGACTCGAGCACTCCAGCTCAGTACCCTCGCCGTTTCATGCATGGCGGCAATGAATGCCCATGCTGCAATGGACTGTACGAACATCGAACCATGGAGCAGCACTGTTGCCTATACTGGCGGTGCTCAGGTTCAAGAGGCCAACAAAGTCTATAAAGCGAATTGGTGGACTAGGGGTAACAACCCAACCACCCATTCAGGCACCAGCCAAGAGTGGTCATATGTCGATGATTGCTCCACCGGCGCAACAAACCAACCTCCAACGGTTTCCATCACCTCCCCCTCATCCAGCACACAACTGCTCGTCGGTGATATCGTGACATTAGCCGCAGATGCAAATGACAGTGATGGCTCGGTTGCAAATGTTGACTTCTACCTTGGTACCTCTCTGCTCGGCTCAGTCTCACAACCGCCTTATAGCATGAGCTGGACTGCCGTTGCAGGCACTCAGGTACTCAGAGTGATCGCCACTGATGACAAAGGGGAGCAAACGGAAGCGACACAAACAGTGACTGTGCAGGAGACAGCCAATAACCTGCCTTCGGTCACTCTCTCCCTATCTGCGGCGAGTATTGATCTTGGCACGTCCATTACGCTTACTTCCACAGCCGACGACAGTGATGGGACCGTTGAGAAAGTCGACTTTTATGCCAACGGCTCATTAGTTGGCACCGTGGCGACGGCCCCTTATACACTTGACTACACACCAACTCAATCTGGCAGTGTCACCCTTTATGCCCGTGCAACCGACAACCTCGGCGGCACAGCAGACTCCAACTCATCAACACTGACGGTAAATGGTGGAACAACGACCCAAAGCTGCCGACCAGACGGCTTGTACCAAACCGAAGGGGTGAACGTCCCTTACTGTACGATTTACGATGACCAGGGCCGTGAAATCATGGGCGCTGACCACCCTCGCCGTGTCATTGGTTACTTCACCAGCTGGCGCAGTGGTGACGATCCGCAGGCTGCCTATTTAGTGAATGATATTCCGTGGGAGCAGCTCACCCACATCAATTACGCCTTTGTCAGCATCGGCAGCGATGGCAAAGTCAATGTGGGGGACACTACCGACCCCACCAACCCTGCGACAGGTAAAGAGTGGCCGGGTGTCGAAATAGATCCAACCCTCGGCTTCAAAGGGCACTTTGGTGCGCTTGCTACTTATAAGAAGAAGCACGACGTCAAGACCCTGATCTCAATTGGCGGTTGGGCTGAAACAGGTGGCCACTTCGGCGCCGATGGTAGCCGTGTCGCAGATGGTGGCTTCTATACCATGACCACCAATGCTGATGGCTCAATCAACTCTGCCGGTATCGAGAAGTTTGCAACTTCTGCGGTAGCTATGATGCGCCAATACCAATTCGATGGTCTGGACATCGACTACGAATACCCGACCTCAATGGCAGGAGCCGGTAACCCGGACGACAAAGCCTTCATGGAGCCACGCCGTGCTTACCTGTGGGCCTCCTACCAAGAGTTGATGAAGGTACTTCGCCAGAAGCTTGATCAGGCATCTGCGCAAGATGGCGTTCACTATATGCTGACTATCGCGGCGCCTTCGTCTGGCTACCTACTGCGCGGTATGGAAGACTTCAATGTCACCAAGTACCTTGATTACGTCAACATTATGTCATACGACTTACACGGTGCATGGAACGATCATGTCGGTCACAATGCCGCTCTGTTCGACACCGGTAAAGACTCTGAGCTAGCTCAATGGAATGTCTATGGTACAGCCGCTTATGGTGGTATTGGTTACCTAAACACTGACTGGGCATACCACTATTTCCGCGGCTCGATGCCAGCAGGTCGTATTAACATCGGGGTACCTTACTATACCCGTGGTTGGCAAGGCGTAACCGGCGGTGAAAATGGCCTTTGGGGTCGCGCTCCTCTTCCTAACCAATCGCAGTGTGCACCAGGCACCGGCGAAGGTGAGAAGAACAACTGTGGCTATGGTGCTGTGGGTATCGATAACCTATGGCATGACAAGAATGCGGCAGGTGACGAGATGGGAGCAGGTTCAAACCCAATGTGGCACGTCATGAACCTTGCCCAAGGTATCTTTGGTAGTTACAGCACGGCTTACAGCCTAGATCCGGTTAACAACCCAGAGCACCAATTAGTTGGCAGTTACACCCGCCACTATGACAGTGTTGCCGTCGCTCCATGGCTATGGAATGCCGAGAAGAAAGTCTTCCTATCGACTGAAGATAAAGCATCGATCAATGTCAAAGCCGATTATGTCATCGACAAAGAAATCGGTGGGATCATGTTCTGGGAGCTCGCGGGCGACTACAACTGTTATGTCTTTGATGCCAACGGTAACCGCACAACCGTCGATAGCACTGAAAATGCGTGTAAGACGGGCAATGGTGAGTACCACATGGGTAATACCATGACCAAAGCCATCTACGAGAAGTTCAAGTCTGCAACACCGTATGGCAACAAGGTAGCAACGGGGGCGATCCCTACCGAAGCGCTTGATATTGCCGTCGACGTGTCAGGCTTCAAAGTAGGCGATCAGAACTACCCTATCAACCCGAAAATTACCTTTACCAATAATACAGGCCAAGATATCCCTGGCGGAACAGAGTTCCAGTTTGATATTCCAACATCAGCACCGGACAACGCCAAAGATCAATCTGGCGGTGGCTTGAAGGTTATCGCATCCGGTCATACCCGTGCCAATAACATTGGTGGACTGGACGGCGAAATGCACCGGGTTGCCTTTACTCTACCGGGATGGAAGAGCCTGCCTGCTGGCGGTACCTACGAACTAGACATGGTTTACTACCTGCCTATTTCTGGCCCTGCCAACTACAGCGTCAACATTAACGGTAAGGATTACGCGTTCAAGTCAGAGCAACCTGATTTACCACTCGGTTCAATCGGTAGCGGCAATGGCGGCGGCGGTAATCCTGGCGGTGGAGATGGTTCCTGTGACACAACCGGCATCAACACCTACCCTAACTGGCCTCAAGCTGATTGGGCGGGTAATCCAAGCCATGCTAACCAGGGTGATAAAATCATCTACAACGGTGTGGTTTACCAGGCAAACTGGTGGAGCAGCTCTACACCAGGCAGTGATGGTAGCTGGGCACTAGTGTGCACAATTTAACCGATTCAGGCTAAAAACAATGCGCAGGCTCTTTCCTGCGCATTTTTTATCCAAAAAACAACAAAAACAGCAAGTTCATCATTCTTAAAATGACAATTTACAAGCAATATTAATGGCACACATATGCAACCACACTCAATATACGGTTTCTTACTTTAACTTTGGGAAGTAAAAAATTGCGATAAAGCGCTCAATTTTCAACCAAACAGTCAAAATGCTAACATTTCTTTGTTTTCAAAATATGACACAAAATTTGGCTTTAACAAACAATCAATTATCGTACTGAGAATTGTAACAGTGAAGAATTTGACGTATTTTTTCACCTTTGAGACAAAATTTCATATAAAAATGACAATCGCTTTTAATTACTTGTAATTAATTATTTTTTGAACAGCTGTCATTAATAAAACAGGATTTTTTTGCTTTTTCTACCTAACCCTTTCCCCGGTCGTTCACCTTAAATGTCCACATTTTTGTGTTAAAGTCAGCTTCAACCAACATCAACAACATTATTGAACATTTTACAGGGACAATGAAAAAGCTAACCGTACTATTTGCAGTGGCACTATTCATCTTGCCACTGCAGGCGACCGCAAGTGTTATATCTAGCCAACCTTACGCAAACAAAGCACAAGCAGACATCTTAGTAAAAGATGCTTATAACAAAGCAAAATTAAACGGAGTTATTAACTATCAGGTATTTAAAGAGGCCTACGAGGCTTATTACAATACCAAAGGCCGTAAAAAGCCGGTTCTGACAATTATTGATTACAGTCTGCCTTCGACCAAAGAGCGTTTCTTTGTTGTTGATCTTAATCGCAACAAGCTGCTCTACCGTACTTTCGTGTCACATGGCGTGAATAGCGGCGGTAAAAATGCGACAAAGTTCTCGAACATCGTTAACTCTCGCCAGACATCTCTTGGTACCTTCCTGACTGACACCACCTACTATGGTGGCAATGGTTACTCGTTGCGTCTTGATGGCTTGACCCCGGGTGTAAATGACAAGGCCCGCCAGCGCTACATCGTTATTCATGGTGCCGATTACGCAACGAAGTCATTCATTAACCGTCACGGCTACCTTGGCCGTAGCTGGGGCTGTCCGGCGCTGCCTACAGAGCTTTCAAGGGAAATTATCGATACCATTAAAGGTGGCAGTGTTATCTACGCACACGCATAGCTTTATTTTCCCTGTTATTATTGTTTAGTAAACAGCAGCTTATTTAAGCTGCTGTTTTTTATTTGGCTATTGGCTTGCACTCTAATTATGCGAACATCAATGGCTAAATTGTCATATATTTTAATTTAAATCTCTGTATTTAATTATTTTTAATTCTTACATCAATGTCTAAATAAGCAATCCCCCTGACAGTTAATTGGCATCTGTAATAGTGAACAAACTCATTTATTATTTATTTCTAATCTTAAAAGGTACATATAAGCAGTTAAACTCAAAGGCAAATTTCATGCTTAGTGCCCCGTTCCCCCCCCGTGTCTACTTTATGGGGTCATATCACCCTCGCCTCTCGCCTCTCGCCTCTCAGCATCCTATAGGCAAAAAAAATCCCTGCCAGGGCAGGGATTTGATGTTCGCGAGTGTAGATTACGCTAGCGCTTTTTCTGGTGCTAGGTATGGAAGCTCCAATGCTTCCGACACTTCTTCGCAAGTGATCTGGCCACGGTAAACGTTCAAACCGTTTAGCAGGTGCTTGTCTTCTTGCAACGCAGCTTTGTAGCCTTTGTCTGCCAGTTTAAGGATGTATGGCAGAGTCACGTTGTTCAGTGCGAAGGTTGATGTACGAGCAACCGCACCAGGCATGTTAGCAACACAGTAGTGAACAACATCGTCAACAATGTAAGTAGGATCGCTGTGAGTGGTTGCATGTGAAGTTTCAACACAGCCGCCTTGGTCGATAGCGACGTCGACAATCGCAGCACCAGGCTTCATCTTCTTGATCATTTCAGCAGTCACTAGCTTAGGCGCGGCAGCACCAGCGACCAGTACACCACCAACAACAAGGTCAGCTTCCAGTACGTGCTTCTCAATAGCATCTTTGGTTGAGTACACACACTGTACAGAGCCACCAAACTGGGCATCAAGTTGGCGCAATACATCGATGTTGCGGTCCAGCACAACGACATTAGCACGTAGGCCAACTGCCATTTGCGCAGCGTTTGCACCTACAACACCGCCACCGATGATAACAACTTTCGCTGGCTCTACACCTGGTACGCCTGCTAGTAGCATACCGCGGCCACCGTGTGACTTCTCAAGAGCCTGAGCACCGGCCTGAATTGACATGCGGCCAGCAACTTCTGACATCGGAGCCAGTAGAGGTAGGCGGCCTTTATCATCTGTTACGGTTTCGTAAGCAATACACACAGCCTTGCTGTTGATTAGGTCGTGAGTCTGCTCTGGGTCTGGCGCAAGGTGAAGGTAAGTAAATAGGATTTGGCCTTCACGAAGCATGGCACGTTCTACGGCTTGTGGCTCCTTAACCTTTACAATCATCTCTGACTCTGCAAATACCGCTTCAGCGGTTGGCAGAATCTGGGCACCTGCATCAATGTAGTCCTGATCGCTAAAGCCGATCCCAGCACCAGCATTGGTCTCAACGTATACCTTGTGTCCATGAGCAACCGCCTCGCTAACTGAAGCGGGTACCATACCCACACGGTATTCGTGAACTTTAATTTCCTTAGGTACGCCAATAATCATCTTTTGTTTCCTTGCTGCCTCGTTAAAAGATATACACACAATAAAGAAAAAACCTTGGAATGTGTGACCGTTTTTTAACTTAAAGACAACAAATCAAACTGGTATTTTCTTCTAAACCAGCACAAGAAACTGTTTTTGAGCTTGGTCACACAAGAAAAAACCAACATATCACAACAAACTAGACCAGTTGTCTGAAATATTTAGATCATCTAGTTATTTAAACCACCACCAGGCAATAAAAGCAGTTTAATGCACTAGACTAGCACGAGAAAAAGCTCGTGTTTTTTGTTGTTTTCAAGTGCTTATTTTAAAAAAAGTGATATCAGATCGGCCCTTTGCGATATTTTTCTCTATTGTGGTATCCAGTGCAGATTTTTATCTAAATGGTTTCCGGACAATCGCGGGAAACAAACCAGAAACATACAGGCAACAAAAAAGCCGCTAAAAAGCGGCTTTTGTGTGAGCTAACCCAAAAGTTAGTCTTCAAACTCCCAGGGCATATCTGGCAGAGCATTTAAATTTTCACTGTATCGTTTCAAATCGAAGCTGCCATCATTCTTTGCAACATCAAATACTTCAATCGACAGCGCACACGCAATCATTTGAATCGCTTCTTCCCGCGGTGTCCCCATCATCATCAAACGCATCAACGTTTCTTTCACCTTGATAGGGTTGCCTTCTTCTAGCTGGTTCTCAACTGTTTCAACTAGCATATCGCCAGTCATGATATCGTCGTCTTGCATAGCAATGCCTTTTACTAGGCCCATTGAATCGGCCAATATTCTAAATCTAAACTCTCGCCTATATCATAGGCAATAATTCATAGGTTAGGCGACAAGCCATTTGGCCTGCTGCGCCTGTGCTTCCATCAAATTGTCATAGCGATAGGGGGTCATCTCCGCGCCGAACGGATGTAGATCATTGACTACCACCAACCTCAGCCCTGCGCTATGGGCAGATTGTGCCCCGGTCTGGCTATCTTCAATCGCAACAGCTTGGTATTCCGGTACCCCAAGGGTGCGGCAAGCGAGTTGGTAGATTTCAGGAGCGGGCTTGTTATTTGCTACATCATCACCGCAAAACACATGATCAAAGTAATGCAGCCAGCCGAGATGCGCCAAGATTCCCTCAACATAATTCCTCGGAGAGCCCGTCACCACTGCTAATGGTAGAGAGCCATGGAGTGATTTAATCAAATCAAAAGCCCCGTGTTTAGCAGGGATCCCTCTCTCCATAATGGCTTGATAGGTCAATCGCTCCATATCAGACACCACGTTCGACGTACTATGGGGGATCGAAGCAATTGAAGAAAAATGGTGAGCGACCTTCTCCCAAGGTACACCTGCGAAATCGGCTAAAAAATCATGTGCTGAGATCTGGATATTCAAGCCCGACAGGTATTGGCTCCAATTCTGTGCATGAAAAATTTCAGAATCGACCAAAGTACCATCAAAATCAAAACAAACTGCCTGCATGGGCCTACTCCACGAACAACAAGACCGCCATCTTACTCAGTTAAGCCCGACAAATCCAAGTCAACTTTTCTTACTCATAGCCAATGCTTTACCTAACAACTGTCCTTCAAGGATTGAAATACAGTCTGTAAAAGGTACCGCTGGGCTGTAGAAGAACCCCTGAACAAAGTGGCAATTCATCTCTCTTAAAATGTTCAATTGCTTGCGAGTCTCAACACCTTCGGCAATCACCTGGATCCCCAGCTTATGGCTCAAATCAATAATCAAGGACACCAAGGTTCGATTTTCCTGCTTGTCGATCCCTTCAATAAAGCTGCGATCGATTTTGATGATGTTGGGTCGAAGCTCAACAATCGAACTCAATGAAGAATAACCAGTACCGAAATCATCCAGTGCAATTTCAATCCCCTTCTGTTTAAACGACGATAACAACGATTGGATATCACAACTTTCACTGGATGCCGTCGACTCGGTGATTTCGACAACAATTGCGTTCAGTGGCAAACCATAAGATTCAATGGTATCCCAGATAGGAGGGAGCCCATTGCTACTGATAAACTCTTTCACCGACCGGTTCAGACTGATCGTTACATCCGAGAAACCAGATTGGTGTAGCTGCTTTAGATCACGGCACACTTGATGAAGAACAAAGTCTCCCAACGGCCTTATCAAGCCATAACGCTCTGCAACAGGAATAAACTCTGCAGGTGAGATGCTTCCCTCGATATCATCAATCCATCTAATCAAGGCTTCAAATCGGCTAATTTGCCCCGTTTTTGCATCAACAACAGGCTGGTAATAAACGGTCAGCAACTCATCGGAGATCGCCTTTTTCAAGCGATCACGCATTTTTAGCTTTTCTATGTAGTCTGATTGAAGAGCACTGTCGTATTGGCAAATCCCATTGCGTCCCTGCCCTTTCATGTTGTACATCGCATAGTCGGCATTTTTTAGCAGCTCAGTATGGGTTTCGCCGCTTTCAGGGTAAGTCGAAATGCCAATGCTAACGGTGGTATTTACCTCGATATCATCAAGAACAAACGCTTCAGCAACACTATCTACAACTTGCTGCCCCCATACTCTTGCCGCACCGGAGGTGGTCTCAGGCAAAAGGACACAGAATTCATCACCACCGTAACGGCAGATATCGTCTGCAGCAGGAAAAACACGCTTAAGGCAGTTTGCAATATGAACCAACACCTTGTCACCGAAGTCATGGCCATAAAGATCGTTCAGTGACTTAAAATCATCCATATCAATGAACAACAGTGAGAATGTCTGAGCACGTTTGTCATCGATCGATGCTATGTGTTTTTTGACGCGCTGAACGAAGCTACGACGGTTCACCAAGCCAGTAAGCGGATCTTTATAAGCAAAGAAGGTCAGTTGCTCTTCAGCTTTTTTCCAGTGGCTGATGTCACGAAATACCGCCACGTAGTTAATGATCTCTTCATTATCATCGCGGATCACATTGATTGATATTTCTTCCGGGTAGATCTCACCGTTCTTGCGCCGGTTCCATACTTCACCTTTCCAGTGCCCATAATGGTTCAAGTTATGCCAAAGTGACTGATAGTACTTTGCATCATGGATCCCTGAAGACAAGATATTCGGTGACAGACCGAGTAATTCTTTTTCCCGATAACCCGTTGTCTCTTCGAATGCACGGTTAACCGATATGATTTTGTTGTGTTTATCGGTGATCAAAATGCATTCGGAAGTATTGTCAAACACCACCTGGGCTCGGTCCAATTGACGCTTAGCTTCAACGGTATGGGTGATATCTCGCTGGATACCCGCAACCTTGCTCGGCTTTCCATTTTCATCCCGAGCGACAATACTGCCTTTGACGGTCAACCAGCACTCATTGCCATCTACCGCAACCCGACTACAAGGTTTTAACCGAAACTCAAACTGAAAAACAGAGGCATGTTGCTGCTGAATAAAGCGGTCAAAATAATCAACGCCTTCATCACGGTCTTCCTCTACGATGCAAGATAACCAAGCCTGCAGATCGTCCCCTTCTTTGGGTTTTTCACGACCTAGCAGATGCCAAAACTTAGCAGATGTCGCTAGCTCTCTACGTTCAAGATCAAATTCCCAAATCCCCTCGTCCACAGAGTTGAAGGTCGTTGTCAGCTGTCGCGAGGCTTTATTCAACTTTGCCGAAATTTGGTATACATCCGTCACATCGTGGACGGTACCACGCATTTCTACCGCCTTGCCTTGACTGTCACGCAGCACCTCGGCGCGTTTGCGTAGGTATTTTATGGTGCCATCCCAAAGTTGAACTCGATGGACCAAGTTGTAGTTAACGGCATCACTTTCAATGGAGCGCTGAAGTGTATCAAGCACCCACTCACGATCTTCAGGATGAATCAAAGCGGACAGTAAAGACAGAGTTGGTAATATCGATTCATCCTTGATGTCATAGATGCGGTAGACTTCTTTGCTCCATTCAAAATACTCATCTTGGAAATTCCAAATCCAGCTCCCTACTTTTGCAACTCTTTGTCCTTCTTCCAGCTGCCATTGCAACTGTGACTGACGCATTAATAAGGCTTCGTACCCAACTTCTTGACCAAGATACGCACTGAATGTCTCGCAAAACTCGCACAAAGCGTCAACGGAATCAAAACGACGTTTGAAAATACAGGAAAGGACACCAACCAACTGGTGGTTTCTTGCAAACAAAGGAATACCAACATACGTGTCGGCAGACTCAACATGCTGGTGTGTGTATAGAGGGTAGGCCTGGTACAGTGCATTCGGGATAATCACCCGCTGACACAATTCTACGACTTCATTTTCAGGAACATCAATCAACGGGAAGTAGCTCTTCCCCCCATTTTCCCCCTGAAAACAACTAGAAAGGATGTGTACGCCTTCATTGTCATCATGAATTGAACCAATGATAACTTTATCTACTGCAAAGGCTTCATACAAACTTAGGCCAACAGTATCAAAGAGCACTTGTCCGCAGAGTTGATTAAACGTATTTATTTTTTTGTAATCCATCAGCTATTCAATTATTACCAACAGCAACCCTACTGCTTGCTTGGTAATAACACTATCACCTCACCCGCTGCGGACTTTACCGCATGAGAATGGGAGATAAAAGCAATGGCGAGCATTCATAAAAGCGATATAACAAAATATTGATTAACATCACCCTAATGAAATCTAATCGTTTACATAACATGCGAAATGCGTTTTGTATTCCAATTAGGCATAGGTGGTTAAAGAATAAAAAATCACCCCAGTATCTATACCCAAGTAACTTTAAGTTGCTTGGATATACTGGAGCGATTGTTATGAAGAACTATGTTGAGGAATTAACTCACAACACCTAAGTTTAACCCGCTGGCTCAATGGTGCCGTTAAAGGTGTCGCGCATGAAATCCTTCACTGGCTGAGACTGGAAGATACTTACGATTTTCTGATAAGTGCTGTTCGCTTTATCTTCTTCACGCGCAGCAATGACCATTACCGCTAGAGGCGCATCTTTAGCTTCGAGGAACAAGCCTTGCTCTTTGGGATTTAGGCCGGCTGACATCACGTAGTTCATGGTAATGGCTGCGGCATCGACATCATCCAAGCTTCTTGGCAATTGGGCAGCCTCAACCTCAATGAAATTCAGCCCTTTCGGGTTTTGAGCAATGTCATGCAATGTCGCGGTAAAGCCGACACCCGGTTTCAAAGTAATTAGCCCAGCATCTTCTAGCAGTAGCAAACCACGCCCGCCATTGGTTGGGTCGTTAGGAATAGCGATCTGGGCATTGGCTGGTAAATCATCAAGCGAGCTGTATTTGTTGGAGTAAATACCCATCCGCATCAGGATCGACTCGCCAATCGAAACCAAATCACTGTTATGGCCTTTATTGAAGTTCTGCAAAAACGGCAGGTGCTGGTAGCTGTTTAGCTGAATACTCCCATCGGCCAGCGCGGCATTCGGGGTGATATAATCAGAAAATTCCACCACTTCGATATCCAAGCCTTGCTTCTTTGCCTCGACAGCAACCGCTTCAACCACTTGTGCATGCGGCCCCGCCGTCGCACCAATTTTAATCACTGACGATTCCTTCTGGCCGCAAGCCGTTAAGCCGACTAATGCAACAGCCGCAATTATCCATCGATTCAGCTTGGTATATTTCTTCATGGCTCTTCCTTGAATAAGCATTTCACTTTTAGACGTCTGAGCGTCTATAATATAACGCCTTATCAATAAATCATACACTTAATCAGCACCAGCATAGAGCTGTATAGAATTTATTATTCCTTTTTGCGATATGCCAAAATTAGCCTTTCATATGCTTAAACTGCAACTCGACCAAGCGTTGATATAGCTCGCTGCTTTGCATCAGTGAAGAATGATCGCCGATATCGACCAACTGCCCCTGATCAAACACTGCAATTTGATCGGCATGCTGAATCGTTGAGAGACGATGGGCAATAATCAAGGTTGTTCTTCCTCGCATCAGCTCCTCAAGAGCAAGTTGTACGTGGTATTCGCTTTCACTATCCAATGCACTGGTTGCTTCATCCAGCAATAAGATCTTCGGATCTTTCAAGATCGCCCTGGCAATGGCAATTCGCTGGCGTTGACCACCAGACAGCCTGACCCCGCGTTCACCAAGGAAACTGCTGTAGCCATCCGGCAAGTTTTGAATGAACGCATGGGCGTGGGCTTTCTTGGCCGCCTCAATCACCTGCTCATCCGTCGCCTCCGGGTTACCGTAACGAATATTGTGGAACACATCATGGCTAAACAAGGCTGGTTGCTGGGGTACCAACGCCATTTGCTGGCGTAATTCACCAGGTTCAAACTGACGGATATCGACACCGCCCAATGTCACCTTGCCTGATTGCGGGTCGTAGAAGCGCTGCAACAGCTCGAACAAGGTCGTCTTGCCCGCACCGGATGGCCCGACTAACGCTAGCACCTTGCCTTCTTCGGCTTTTAACTGTAACTGCGTGATCGCGGCTTGATCCGGCCTTGATGGGTAACAGAACGTCACATCATCAAACTTTACTTCAGCCGACAGTGATTGAGTCGAGGCTGCATTCTGGCTTGGTGCAACAATATGGCTGTCGACATGAAGTAATTCAACCAGCCTTTCTGTTGCACCCGCTGCGCGCTGTAACTCCCCCATTACCTCAGAAATAGTCGCCAACGAAGAAGCCACCATAATGGCGTAGAAGACAAATGCCCCGAGGTCGCCTGCCGACATCACCCCATTAATAACATCGCTGCCACCGACCCACAGCATCCCGGCGATGGCACTGAACACAATGACAATAACGCCGGAGATCAAGATCGCTCGTTGCTTAACCCTTTGGCGGCCAATTTCGAAGGCCTTCTCTACTTCATCGGCAAAAGAGGCCTTTTCCTGTTGTTCATGGCTATAACTCTGCACCGTCTTGATATGCTCAATAGCTTCCCCGGCATAGCTACCTACATCGGCCATTGAATCTTGGCTTTTACGCGACAAAGCCCTGACACGTCGGCCGTAAATCAAGATAGGAACCAGCACAAACGGCACCGAAGCCAACACAATCAACGTCAGTTTAATATTGGTCGCAAACAACATGATAATCGCACCGACACACATCAAGGCACTGCGCATCGCCATGGAAAACGACGAGCCGATAATACTCTGCAGCAAGGTGGTGTCAGTAGTAAGGCGCGACATGATCTCGCCGCTGCCATTGGTCTCGAAATAACTCGGATGCAAAGTGATAACGTGGTTGAACACCGCCAGCCGGATATCGGCACTGACTCGCTCCCCCACTGAAGAAACTAAATAGAAGCGGAAGAAGGTCCCAACGGAGATGAGCACGGTGACGACAAGGATAAACTGGATGGCATTGGCAAGTTCGGTGGTCGACTGCTGGGAAAAGCCCTCATCAATCAAGATACGGACGCCATGGCCAACAGACAAAGTGAGCGAAGCGGTAAATACTAGCGCCACCAGCGCGGCCAATACCCTGCCACGATATGGCTGCACAAACTTCACCAGCTCTAATAAAATGCTGAGGCTCTTGCGCTGCTCTTTTGGTTTCAATGATTCATCGTGAATATCACGATTAGACGATGATTGAGTTTGACTAGACGTTTCCATAGACCTGCCTTTTGCTTTCCCTAAAGCTAGCTTATCACTATGTACACAATGATTAAGTATCAGATAACAGGTATGAGAAAAAAGCCCCTACATTGCTGCAGGGGCTTCTATCAATTGAATTACTCTAGTTCAACCGGTGGCCTAAACACCATTTCATGCATCACGACGTCTTGAGGTAGTTCAAGCAACACTGCAATCGTTTCAGCAACACTTTTCGGGTGCATGTACTGCGGGCGGTCAACGTCCCTGAAATTGGTATCCGTGCCGCCTGGGAACAAGGAAGTTACCTTGATGCCATACGGTTGCGCCTCTTTCATCAAGATAGCACTGAATCCTGCCAGTCCTTGTTTCATGGCCGTGTACACACTCATGGTTTCATTGGAACGCTTGGCAACCGTGCTGAGGACATTGATGATTTGGCCACTTTTAACAGGCTTCATCACCTTCAGAGCTTCGCGACTTAACACAGCAGGAGCACGCAGGTTCACCGCATACTGGTAGTCAAACTCCTCCAAGGTAAACTCATCGATACCGCATTTACGGGAGTTCATCCCGGCGTTGTTGATCAAGATATCCAACCCACCCAATAGCTCGACAGCTTTGTCCACCAGCTCAAGGGCTTGCTGCGGATCACTCAAATCAGCCTGGACTATCTGACAGCCTGTTAGCTCACTGAGTTCTTCCAACTTTGCCAAGTTACGACCAGTCGCAACGACACTGTGCCCTTTCTCGCACAGCGTCTTGCCCAACTCGTACCCAATCCCACTGGTGGCGCCAGTTACTAGTACACGTTTCATTCTTTTCCTTATGATTATACTCGCGAGCAGGTTGTTCAAGTCTGCCATAGAAAGACCCAAATGGGATCAAAATTAATCAGTGTGAGACGAAGCGTTTTTCGTAATATCAATAATTTGATAAACAGTATACCGTTCAATATACGTATTATGACATTGTTGATGCATAGATCATTGGGAGAAGCACAATAGCCCATATGACTAAAGAAAAGTGGCAAGAAAATTTTGCCAACTAAAATGCGATAATTTTAAAAATCTGTCTTGCTGAAGGCTGGGGATACGTGACATATGCTCGCCTAAGCAAAGAAACCGGACTTTGCAAAAACGCTATCGCCAGATATGGGGCCATGTAGTGGCATAGTTAATTTGGCCACCTGATTAGAGGTGTTAGAATGCACCTCGTACACAACAGGTGAAACTATGGCAAAACGTACCAGAAGAACTTTCAGTCCCGAGTTTAAGCTAGAAGCCGCTCAGTTGGTCACTGACCAAGGCTATACCGTCGTTGAAGCAGCGGAAGCTATGAATGTAAGCAAGTCAGCTATGGATAAGTGGGTGCGACAGCTCAAGCAAGAGAGGCAAGGTGTAACTCCGAAAGCTTCGCCGCTCACCCCTGAGCAAATCGAGATCCGTGAGCTTAAAAAGCGGATTGCGGAGCTGGAAGAGCACAATGAAATCATAAAAAAGGCTACTGCTCTGTTGATGTCGGACTCACTGAACAATTCTCGATAATCGAGAAACTCAAACAGAGCTACAGTGTTTCAAAGCTATGTAAGGTGTTTGGTATTCATCGAAGCAGCTTTAAGTATTGGTCTAAGAAGCCCAAGACTCAATCTGCAGAAGACGTCCGTTTACGTGCTCTAGTTCATGAGGCTCACAGCGTCAGCAATGGCTCAGCTGGGGCTAGAACCATTGCGAGTATCGTAACTAACTCAGGCATCAAGCTCTCTCGCTACAGAGCGACTAAGCTGATGAAAAAGCTCGAGCTGGTTAGCCGACAACTTCCCAAACACCGCTACAGCAAAGCAGCTCAGGAGCACATTGAAATTCCAAATCATTTAGACAGACAGTTTTCTGTGACTGCTCCTAATCAGGTTTAGGTCGGCGACGTGACCTATGTTTGGGCCGGAAATCGCTGGAGTTATCTTGCAGTTGTTATCGATCTCTTTGCACGTAAACCGATCGGTTGGGCGATGTCATTTTCACCCGATAGCCAACTGACAAGTAAGGCGCTAAAGATGGCCTATGAGTCGCGAGGTAAGCCCTCAGATGTGTTATTCCACAGTGATCAAGGTAGTCACTACACGAGTCGAAAGTACCGTCAAGCACTCTGGCGATATCAGATTAAACAGAGTTTATCTCGTCGAGGAAATTGCTGGGATAACAGTCCGATGGAACGCTTCTTTAGAAGTCTAAAAACTGAATGGGTGCCAGCTTGCGGCTACCGTAGCTTATCCGAAGCTAGGAAGAGTATTGTTGGCTACATCATTAGATATTACAGCCAAATCAGACCGCACCAGTACAATGGTGGCCTAACACCGAATGAATCGGAAAGGCAGTACTGGGAAACTTATAAAGAGGTGGCCAATTTTAGTTGACCACTACACCATCACAGACAAGTGTACTTCCAGATACCTTCTCATTATGTTCTGGCATGAAAACAATTGGGGGCTTTTACAACCCGATAACACAGCTAGCGATAATAGCGAAAGGCAATGGAATCTCATTTTATGAACTCCATTTTTAATTAATTTAGTTCCATTTTTTTACTGTGCAAGGGTTGCCTGCAGCCATACAATTGGCGGGAATATCCTTTGTAACAACACTACCAGCCCCAATTACTGCATCATCGCCAATACTGACACCAGGAAGAACAATACACCCGTAACCTATCCAAACATCATTGCCGATTGTAACCGGCTTGGCATTTACGTTATCAAGTTCATCAGGATGGCCTCGATTTGAAAGAGCATGGCCGCTACAGTCCATAATCACTGTATTGGGTCCAAAAATCACATTGTTTCCTATAGAAACTTTGTCATAAGCACAAATGGAAGTTCCTTGGAGCACACACCCTTTGCCAATGATTATCTTACCAAAAGGTCTGTCGTTAACTGAAACGCTAGTCAGCTTGGTGATACCCGAAGGAAAGGCAGGAAAGTTAGAAGATTCGATGTAACAGCCTGAATCGATGGCAATCACCCCACTCCTTTTGGGTAAACTTTCGAAGCCTTTAGAGCTGGCTTTAGTCAAGGTAATAGATGGGCACCCAGAAAATGTTACCCAATTATCCGCCCCAAAGTATTTGCTATATTGTTCCATTAATTGAATTTCAGATAATTCAGAATGATTATCTGGGCATAGTATTCTTTCAGAGTGATACATTTTGAGCTTCCTGCTTAAAATTATTAGGGATTTCCTGTACTAAACCACCATCCATGAGCAAAACTCGGTCAGCTGAAGCTATAGTTTCTGGGCGATGAGCAATCATCAGAATAGGAATATTGATTTCTTTAAACATCTGGCAGACAAACGACTCTGTATAGATGTCTAAGCTACTTGTCGCTTCATCCAGCACCAGAAGCTTAGGTTTCTTGTACAAAGCTCGCGCGATGAGGATTCTTTGTTTTTGCCCCCCGGAAAGACTTGACCCCATTTCACCTACCAGCGTGTGATAACCCATATTTAGGCGTTCAATATCATCATGAACACCAGCTTTACGAGCACATTCAACTAACCACTCTTCATCTAAGTCGCCAGTGAAGAACGTAATGTTCTCGATTATCGAACCACTAAACAGTTGATCTTCTTGAAGTACCGCTCCGACTTGAGTTCTAAGTGATTTAGAGACCGTCGACTTATTTCCAAAATAGTAAACGCCTCCAGAGGTAACTGAGTATATGCCCAGCAGAAGTTTCGATATCGTTGACTTACCACAACCTGATGGTCCGACTAACGCAACAATTTCATTATTTTTAACGCTAAAACTCGCACCGCTAAGAATAGGAGGTTGATCTTTTCCATAGGAAAAGTAAACATCGTCAAACTCGATGACATTATCACCCTGGCCATTAGTTTCAATAGGTTGCCCCATGACACCAGGAATGTTATCCGTCTCTTTTTCGGTTAAGACTATGTCCGCTAAACGCTCGTTGTACACAGATAACATCTTAAATTCGAAGTACTTATCTATTAGTGAACTAATGCTGGCAGAAAAACGCCCTTGATACGAAAGAAACGCCATCAACATACCGATAGTAAAGAACCCATCCAACACCAAATTTGCGCCAAACCAAAGAACACCCGCAGATACAAGGCTAACGATGGTCACATTCATTGTGTTATAGATCATCCCGAGCTTTTGCTCGTGTAACTGCGCATTTCTGCGATTAATGTTAAGATTTTTCCAAGCCGACTCTCGCCAAGGTAAGGTACCATTTACTCGCAAGCTCAATACACCGCGAACTGTCTCAATGAAATAGCTTTCTTCTTGAGTGCTGGCTTCCCAAGTATTTTCTTCAGCGCGTTTAAACGCGCCAAACCACGCAAACCTGAGTGCGATGTAACCTAACGCAGCGGCGATGGCAATTAGTGATAGTTGAGGACTGTAAACCAACATAACCGACAGCGTGCCGGCGACTAACACTAAGTCGAGCAGTGCTTGAATTGCGCTGGTTGTTAACGTCTGCTGAATGACATCCACGGCGGCAAATTTAGCACTGATACTCCCTATATCCCTTTTTTCAAACCAATCTATGGGTAACCGGAACAAGTGATGAAAAACATTCGCAGCCCACTGCATATTAAAGTTCACTGAGAGCTTGATGGTAGCCCATTGCTGGGCAAGACCGATCAGGGTTTGAGTCGCTGTTACCATCAGCATGGATCCGATGATGAGGACAAGAAGGTTTTTATCATACCCAACCAACACTTCATCAATCACGATTTGATTGAAGATGGGCAAAGTGAGGGCTAACACCTCCAATACTAAGGCGAAAACAAAAATCCGTCCTAGCGCCCCTTTTAGGCCAACTGTCTTACCGATAAGGGTTGATAACCGAACAGCTTTGCTTTCTACTTTTTCCTCGAAGTCATGAGTTGGTGTTAGCTCTAGAGCGATTCCTGTGAAATGTTTATTTACCTCATCATGACTCAGTGTCAATGCTCCATTCGCAGGATCGTGAATTTCAATTTTCTTCCCACTCACTTTCTTTAACACAACGAAATGATTTAGATTCCAGTGCAAAATACAAGGAGTGGTTAATTGTTCTAATTCATTTAGGTCTAAGCGCACCGCTCGACCCGAAAGATTGAGAAGTGCACCACACTCAATGAGCCGCGCAAACGACATCCCATGCTGAGTAATGCCACATTTTGCCCTCAACGACCTAAGATCGGTTTTGTACCCATGCCAATCGGCAACCATCGTTAAGCAAGCGATGCCGCATTCCGCCTTTTCTGTCTGTCGGATTAAAGGGAGTTTCTTCCCCCACCCCCAATCTATTAGCCCTTCTGCATTCATCGTTACATTCGCCCTTTAATGGTATACAAAGGCTCTAACAGCCACTCGTAAACCTTACGTGTATCCAGCTCAATATCTGCGGTCAATGTCATTCCTGACACAAACATTTGCTCCTCTCCATATACCGTGATGGTTGGTTTATCTAACTTGACTCTCACTTGGTACAAACCCACACCACCATGAGTACGAGAAAGTTGACTTTGTATAAGTGGGCTATTTGGTAACATCTCCGCAGAAACTGCAGATTTTGATATGGATGCGATAACGCCTTGCTGAACACCAAACTTTTCATAAGGGAACGCATCAAACCGTAAGCGTACATCTTGGCCCTCTTGAATAAAGCCTATGCTACGGCTGGGCGCGTAAAGCTCAACGACGACTGGTTCTTCACCCTCTGGAATAACAACAAGTAGAGGTTGACCTTTGTTAACTGAGTGGCCTTCCTTGACGAAAATTGACGCGACGACGCCGTCAATCGGTGATACAACCAGAGTGTCTGCTTGGTAAAAGTACTCGATTTTACTTTGAGCGATTTGTTGTAGCTGGCGGTCTATTTCCTGTAGAGCAATGTCAAGTTCCAACTGAAGTGTATCTTTCGTTTCTTCCAGCTTGGCCTTTTCTCTGACCAATCGTTGTAGACTAAGATGCTGTGTTTGTACCTTAGCTTCTAGTGTTATTAACTCGAGTCTTTGTCTTTGAAGTTCAATCGAAGAGATGAACTGTTTGTTGGCTAACACTTGCTGCTTATCAACTAGGCTTTGAGCTAGGCTTAGCTCTTGTTCAGATAAGTCGACGACAGTTTTCAGTATTCCTGCCTCTTCTGACAAGCGTACGAGGTCATCATCAACCATCTCTAGTTGATGTTGAGATTTTTCTACTTCTTTATTTCGACGTTCATTTAGCAGAGCAATCTGATTTTCAATGGTAGTAACAATACGTTTTTTTACACCCTGGCCAAACTCATCATATCTCTCGGTTTTGATCTCATATAATGGCTCGCCAGCGAGCACTTTTTGACCTTCGATGACGAATACATTTTCGGCGTATCCTTCATCGTTAGACTGTACCTTAACAATACCGCCAGTCGGACTTACCACTCCATTCAGTGTGTCTCTGCGAGTATATTCGGCAAAAACAACGAAAAAAATGATAGTCATCAGAACAAACACAGACGCACCTACAAATAAATACTGATTCAAAGAAGCATCGATTAAAATCGAGCCTTGATTGTCTGACTTCTGCGCCTCAAAATACTCTGGCCGATATAAATGCTTGGCTCTTGCTACCACGGGTAATCCTTCCCTCAACAATTGAGACTAAAGCTGCGTCACTGCAATTTCTTGTTGCCTATTTGAAATTAGCTTTGTATTAACTTTTTTAGCCGACAGGTCGACACCACACTGGCAAATCTTCGTTCGACACTTGGTTGGATTAGTAGGAAGCTCAATATTTTCATCATAAATGGAACCAATTGGCCCATCTTGCATGCACCAAGAGCGATAAATATCGCCGCTGAACGTCACGACTAAACTATCAATACCTGCGTAACAATCCCAGCCAACAAAATTAGTTTGATCATTGGCAATTAGGTCAAAGGTAGACAAATTCTTTGTTGTACCATCGGCATAATTAACTTCTAGTTCAGCCATTGAAGGAGGTAGTGTTTTAAGCTCCGGTCGGCCTCGAAAGTCTTTCATAATTTGTTCTTGTTCGGGGGTATAAGAATACTTCTTAGTAATCCCGCCATGTCCAAAGCCTTCAAAAAGTGGTTGAAGAGCAATAGAGCAACGAACTTCTTGTTTGAGTCGGTTAGCAAACTCGAAGCAATCATCAAATCGCTCAGGAACCATCATGACATTGACATGAAAACGCGTGGTTTGGGATGCTTCTAGAACTTTAGAGACCTCAATAAAATGAGATTTGCTCTTGGTCTCATCAATATGATAACTAAGACTCACTCCAGATAAATACTTAGCATTGGCTTGCCACCAAGAAACCTTTTTCGAGCCATTGGATACAATGCTTACTCTGCCATCATTCCCATGAATTGTTTTAGCAAGTTGACCGAATCTTCGAAAAAGAGTTACCTCACCACCACCGAATTCAAAATATGGAGTTAGTCCATAGTTTCTTGAATTAGCCATAATTTTTTCAACAAACTTCAACACCACTTCATACGATGGTGATTTTATAGAACCACTATTTAAGTCTAGGTGACAGTATCTGCAACTGTAGTTACAGATATTCATCAAAGCCCAATTTATATTAAAAGCTAAAAGCCTGCTCTTACACTCGATCATTAACACTTCCTATAGTTATGAGTAATAAAACTGACCAAGATAAACAAAAAGTAAAGAAGAAAAATTAAGCAAACAATGGATAGATATGGAAACGACAATTCCCAGCCATCTTTTTTTTACAGACCAAACTAGGTATGAAATGGAAAAAACGAAAAATGAAAAAAATGATACCACCCCCCAAAATGGAAAAACTAGGCTATGAATAGAAGATATAATAATTGCAACGATAATAGACTTGGTGTTTTTATTCTCGGTAAACCATCCTAACATCGAGACTAATACATATATAATAATCATTTCTAAAAAAGGTGAAACTAAACTTCCTCCTATTACGTCATAAAACGTAATATTTTCTGATGGAGATTCACTTTGAAAAACTTCGAAATAATCGAGAATTAGAGCCGTAAATATGGCCACGACGGCACATAATAGGAATGATTTTAGAATGTAAGAAACTACCGCTTGATTAGAGTTGTATAGAAACATATTTAGTCTAGTTCTCAACTTAAAAAATAGATAGGTAGGCTCAGAGGCCTACCTATAAAGATTTAGCATCGCCCGTGAGCCATTGCTCCGCCGCTTTGCATGGTGCAACCACCAGTATCACGACCTTGGCCACCATACGTTTGATTCGAACCTGTACGTGCTGGATTGTTAGAATATGAGGAAGAATTAGTTAACGCTCCCCATGCCAAGTTTCCTCCTACCCATTTAGCACCTTCCCAAGCTAATTTTCCAAGCCCATCACCACCGCCATCAACCAGGCAGATTTCTTCTTTGTTTAAGTTATACATAAGTTATTTCCTTATATTAAATTACAGTAAAAGAGTACTGTGCTCATAGAAACTATCTTGTTAACCAGCCCTTTTTCCTACCCAAAATCTCATCTGAGTATCCAAGCAAGTTTGGTAGCCATGTAATAGACTCTAATAGGGCTGAATATATTGGTGCTTTGATCACTTGCCGGTTTGATAATTCACTAGACAAATCAAAGTCTCTTATATAAGACTTCACCAGTAAAAAATAGACAAGTATATTGGCAACACCGATTACAATTGGAATCCAAATACCCGTTGCAACCATAAACCCAAACAAAATAATGCTAGATGGAAATATATACTGTGCCGTCGTAAGTAAAAACCAAGGAGATGCGCATAGACCTGCTATCCAATGTGTCTTCCAAGCTTCTGTATAAGCTTCTACTCGTCCCCGAGCCCAACGCCGGCGTTGATTAAACAATCCCTTTGCATCAGTTGGGCACTGTGTTGTTGCCTTTGCGTTAGGTGCATAGCCTGTTCGGTAACCGTTAGATATTGCCTTCCAGCACCAAGCAATATCTTCGACTAACCACTCGCTCCACCCCCCTAAGTTTTTCACAACTGAAGCTCGGTGGGCTACGAACGCGCCTGCTAATACTGGAACGCAACCAAGTTTGTCTTGCGCGGCTCTTATTGCGCCATAAAAGCTAATATGTTCATAGTGTTGCAGCTTACCTATAAAACTGTCTTTATGATTCTCTGGCGTGATATACCCACAAACAGCAGCGTATTTTTCATCGGACCAAAGCTTAGTGACCAATTCATAGATACCATTGGGCTCAATAAAAGTATCACTGTCTACAACGACATACACATCCCCGGAGGCTACGTCAAGATCTAGAACATGATCTAAGGCGAAGCCTTTCCTACCACCATTTACAGCCCTTTCAACGATTTGGAAATCATGCTTTACCTCGGTTTTAGCAATCCATTCTTTAACCCTACCTATTGCATTATTTGTAGAGCCGTCATCAATAACAATCACCTGAATTCGACTTGAATAGTTTTGTTCATTTAGCTTGCTCAATGCACATACTAAATGCTCTTCATTCTCATTATAAAAAGGTAAAAATACAGAAACTTCTGGGTCGTTTTCATTTTTGCACTTCGATTTTTTTAGTTTATAACACCCAAACAAAACTAGAGTCGTAATAAATGACAGTAAAGAAGTAGCAATTAATATTAATTCGATCACTTCAATCATAACCATCTCACTTATGACAAATAACTATTAATAAGCTGACTAACAGATTGATAGTCGTACTTTGTATTCAAGTGTCCTTGAAGCATAGTAAAGGATGAATATTTGGCCTTTCGTAAAGGAAACCCAATATAATTAATATTAAACCCCAAATTCTCTGCTTCTATGAGAACATTCTGACGAAACTCTTGATCATTAAAGCGAGTGATCATCCTACGCTCATCGCTTTTAAGCCGCTCCTTTAAACGACTAGCTTGTAGCAAATTTGAATCTGAATGATCCTCAACTCCTAGCTCTATTAACAAGTACTTATTTTCATATTCGTCAAGTAACCTCGAAAATTCTGACGAATATTCTCTTACTTGACTTGTTGTCAATTCGCCTTCCGAGTAATGATTGAGAGTGTCAATGAAATTAATAAGCCAGGATTCTATGAGTTCATGGTCATCCCATACGGCACCAACACCATTTGCCAATACATAATTACCGAAATCTGGCACAGCCGTAATGGTGCCAAAGTCCAAGAACCGGCCATCAACCGATATGTTCGAACTCGTCAAGGAACCATGTGGGATGCCTTTCACTCTGGATGCTGCAATCTGGCAAGACAAACGATCTATCATTTTATTAAGAGCATCTCCAAGGAAAGCGCCTTCAGCTCTACCCAACAACAACTTAGAGAGATAGGGCACAGCCTTTCTTACGCGATTCGCATCATTATCACGAAGATAACCATAACTTTCCTCTGGCCAAAAAAAGGTGCAACGCTCAAAATGGGCTGGGCGTACAGAAACTTCTCTGATAGCTAAGGCACAGTGTTTATCAGGTGAATCATTTAAGTACCCAAACTTGTGCTTTGTATTCGTCTTGATAATGGCTAACGTGCGTATCGCTCCGTAGGGCAAATGCTGATGGCAGATTTCGCCCCAAATCGCTTCACTGATTGCTTCATCAATAAACAACTTACCGTGTGAATGACTTTCAGACATATTTGCAGCTACTAGAGGGTTACGCCCAATACCCTTAATTTGGAAATGTCCATTTAATCCGCACCTAGCACTACCGCCATTGCATACCTCATGTCTCGAACCATACTGATCTGCCATGAACTGTTTTTTATCATTAGTTACCATCCTTGTTTTTTTGGTATAGCCCTTGGATACATAACTAAAGTTCTTAATCAGCTCGTCTTTAATAAAGTCCTCATCGAATTCGATATTATATTTTTGTATAAGTTCTTTATTAATCCAAACGACTTCTGTTCCATTTAGCTTATAGGCATCAAATGAAACAAAAGACTCTTCAGGCAAGTCATTGCCTATACATGGGGTGTTGTCTGTTCCAACTAACTTATATGTTTGTAGTAGTTCAGTACCCATAAATACTCCGTTTATTCGTTCTGGAAACATTTCCCTTGCTGTCCCGAATACAGATATTGACATCTTTCCTACTTATACTTGTGGATGACATTACAAACTTGTATAGCTCCTTTAGCTGACTTGCACTATTTCTTTCTACGAACCAATCGACAACTATTAAATTTACCCCTTCATTCCAGTTCATTGGACTGAGCGAAAACCTAGGCTGTGTCATATAATTTCTTAACGTCAATTCATCTACCCATGCCCATACAACGTAACCCGTGAAACCAACATCACTAGGTAATTTCAAAAACTTATACTGCCTATGAATTACCGCCGGTTTTATCCAGTGTAAAAACGAAGCCAAATTTAGCTCACTACGTTTATTACATTTAGCCATTACCTCTATAAATATGCCTAGTTCATGGGTAACTTCTACCTTTGACAAGGGCCCATAAGGTAATCCAGAAATTTGACTATTAAAAAATGAAACAGAACTATTTTTCATTACAACCTACAGAACTGGTTTTATTTAGTATTTCTACCACTAAACGCTATACTTTCAATTAACTCACCCGTATTAGTTATTTTCTTCGTATCACAACACACAAGAAATTGTTGATAAACATAATTATTGCAACGTTACGCGATATAAATGTAACCACTTGGCACTATTATTCGGTATTCTTTACTTTAAGGGTTGCCACCCTGCTCCCATTTCTTATCGCGTCCCTTGTACCACAAGCACTATCAGTCTTACTGATAAGGAATATCAAATTAACAAGTAGTGCCAGATTATTGAGATTTCCTTTAGATTATGACCAATTTAGAGGAGTAAAAACTTTAGTACTCACTTAGTGTACCACTACATGGATATAGCGTGTCTACTTGGCGATTGTGTCCAAACCATCTTACCGTGTTTTCTAAACCAAGTAAGGACAGTTTAGCGATCTTGGATACCATTGATAGATTGGGCTTGTTTATAGGTCATATCGCCTTTTTCGACAGAGGCTACAACCTGTAATTTAAAGCCCAATATATAATCACGTCGGGTGAGCTTAATGTAGGGTTGCTTGGTGTTATCATAATAAGTCCTTAATGTGTAAACACATTTCAGGACGAGACACGGAAAACAAAAAAGCCCGCAAGCTATTGCTTGCGGGCTTTCTATAGATGGTGCCCCGGGCCGGACTTGAACCGGCACAGCGCGAACGCCGAGGGATTTTAAATCCCTTGTGTCTACCAATTCCACCACCAGGGCACGCAATTCTTTGCGATGCCGTTTAGTACAGTAAACACCATCTTTTAATTTGGAGAGACGTGGCCGACTAGGTACACGAGGTTCGAACTCGTGACCTCAACCTTGGCAAGGTTGCGCTCTACCAACTGAGCTAGTGTCGCATTGCTTCTTGTGGGCTTTGCCCTTAAGACGAGATGTACTTTAACCGATTACAGAAATGAGTCAATGCGTTTTTTTAATGTTCTGATTTAAATGAACAAAACTCGATCAAGACGAAGAAATATCTCACATTTTTCAATCAATACATTTGCAATTTTCCTAGTCTTCTCATACTAAATGCCCAGCTCGGTGGCTGGGCTATAAAATATAAGCGTTTTATTGATTCAGCGATGACATCGCGTAATCAAGCTTCCGCTTTTTCAGGGTGTGCAGGCAGGCGGATTGAGATAATCGTTGTCAGTACCAAGAAGATCACCGATACCCACAAACATGCTGCCAACCCCGCATACTGATAAACCAAACCAGACAGCACGGTACCAATCAAGCGCCCCATCGCATTGGCCATGTAGTAGAAGCCGACATCCAGTGAAACACCGTCATCTTTGGCATAGCTCACAATCAGGTATGAGTGCAGTGAAGAGTTAACCGCAAACACCGCGCCGAAGATCAATAAGCCAACCACAATAGTAAACTCAGGCTGCCAGTTGAACTGCACGCCAAGGGCAACACCCATAGTGATAAGGCTCAGCGAACCGGCCCAACCCATCGCGGCACGACCGTCAGGCACTGTGCCTTTCGATTTACCGGTAATTTTCGGTGCGATACCCTGGACAAAGCCGTAGGCAATTACCCATAGGGCCAAAAAACCACCGACCATGGTATGGTCCCAATCAAACACCTGGCTTAGGTAGATTGGCAACGCGACAACAAACCAGACATCCCTTGCGCCGAACAGGAACATACGGGCTGCTGAGAGAATATTGATGCTCTCGCTTTTCGAGAAGATCTGCTTGAACTTGATTTTGTTCTTGGCCTTGCCCATGTCTTTTTCTAGTGACACCAAGCTCAGGATAAGTACCAACGCCAATAGCGCTGCCATAGCTAGAACTGCGCCTTTGAAGCCAACAACGGCCAACAGCAATCCGCCAATGAAGAAGCCCGCACCTTTGAGGGCATTCTTTGAACCGGTCAGGATAGCGATCCACTTGTACAATGCACCCTGCTTTTCATCCGGTACCAAGGTTTTGATCGCGCTCTTGGCGCTCATCTTATTGAGATCTTTGGCGATACCCGAAACCGCCTGCGCCAGCATCACCCAAGGTACAGTCAGATACGCCGATGGTACCGCTAGCATTACCAGCGCACCGACCTGCATCGCCAAACCTATATTCATGGTGCGGTTAAGGCCCAGCTTGGCACCCAGCCAGCCACCAATCAAGTTGGTAACGACGCCAAAAAATTCGTAGAACAAGAAGAGCGAGGCGATCTGCAGCGAGCTGTAACCCAACTGGTGGAAATGTAAGACAACCAACATACGCAATGCGCCGTCGGTAATGGTGAAGTTCCAGTAATTGAATGTCACCAGCATGTACTGGCGAACATCTTTGGAGAGGTTGGCAATAGCCGAAATCATGCAATAACTCACTCTACTGTTTGTTGCTGTGTACCGCTACATATTACGAAGGCCAGCCCCAATAACTGGGACTGGCCATTGGTACTGTGTTACTTACGCTAAACCAACCTTACGGATTAGCTCAGAAGTACGGGTTGCGTAACCCATTTCGTTATCGTACCAAGCGTACACTTTCACCATACGGTCGTTCACCACCATGGTTGATAGTGCATCAACGATGGTTGAGCGCTGGTCACCCTTGTAGTCGATAGATACCAGTGGACGGTCTTCGTAGCCTAGGATACCTGCAAGCTCGTTTTCAGACGCTTCTTTCAGTGCAGCGTTAACTTCTTCCGCTGTCACATCGCGGCCTAGGTCAAAGATGATGTCTGTTAGTGACGCATTAGCTAGAGGTACGCGAACCGCGTGGCCGTTAATCTTGCCTTCAAGCTCAGGGAAGATATCAATGATCGCTTTCGCAGAACCAGTAGTGGTTGGAATAAGGCTCATACCACATGCTCGGGCACGACGAAGATCTTTATGCGGCGCATCTAGGATAGTTTGCGTGTTTGTCAGATCGTGAATCGTCGTAAATGACGACTGCTCGATACCGAATTTCTCGTGGATAACCTTAACAACCGGGGCAATACAGTTGGTAGTACAAGACGCTGCCGTAACAATCTTGTGCTTGTCAGCATCAAACAGGTAATCGTTCACACCCACTACCACGTTCAACACGCTGTCATCTTTCACTGGCGCAGAAACGACAACACGCTTAACGCCTTGTGCTAGGTACTTGTTCAGGTATTCCATTTCACGGTGAACACCGGTTGCTTCTAGAACCACATCACAACCAGACCAGTCTACCGCATCGATATCGCGCTCTTGCGTACAGCGGATCACAGAATCTCCAATCTGCATCGATTGGCCATCAGAAGTGACAGCATGATGCCAGCGGCCTTGTACTGAATCGAACTCCATCAAATGAGCTAATGTTTTTGCGTCACCTGCCACATCATTGATTTGAACAAATTCCACTTCTTCCCAGTCAAACGCAGCACGCATCGCCAAACGACCAATACGACCAAAACCGTTAATGCCTACTTTGATAGCCATAATCCACTTTCCTTAAACCGTTAACTTTAACATATGATTTAGCATATATATGGTATGCCGCATATACTAGTCAGATCCGAACCGCTTTTCCAGATCTTTTTTCAATTAATTACTACTGTAACTGCCAAGGACACAGCCCGGTGACGTTAGGTACTGAGATAGGCGCTTTTCCTTCGCTTTCTGAGGGGGTCACAAGGCAAATTATAGTTATGCCATTGCCAAGCTACAGTCACGAAAGAGCAAGGAAATGACTGGATGGAAGAGAGAATGGCTGAGTAAATGGGAGAAACGACAGATACAAAAATGCCCTGCAAAGGCAGGGCATTCTATGAGTAAGGAAAGCCTAACGACAGTGACTTACTTGTACTGCTGGATGTAGTCGATATGCGGCTGACGCTGGAAGGCACCTGGGCGAAGTGCTTGGATCTTCTCGATTGTTGAGTTCAGTTCTGCACCGCGAGAAAGCATAATGCGTGCTGCAATCAAACCTGTGCGGCCAGAACCACCCATGCAGTGAACAGCAATCGCATCACCGTTATCCAACATGGCCTGAGCGGCTTTGTTAGCTTCAGGGAAGTTTGCATCAAACTGAGCACCCGGTGCACAGTCATCTTCGATAGGCAGGTGGAACCAACGCATACCTAGGCCACGACACTCTTCCGCCAAGGTTTCCAAACCACCTTCCGGTAGATCTTCTGGCTCAAGGGCTGTCAGTACTGCTGTTGCTCCAGCTTCTTTTAGTTGCACTAGCGAGTCGTGCAGAGAAACCTCTTTGGTACCTGGACATGGAGTCAGTAGCAGTTTGCCGCTATCTTCTAAAGGCAGGGTCCAGAATGGGTGTGTGTTTGACATATTTGCACCTATAAATAAGTAACTTACTTCTAATTAATCGTAAAACAAAATACTAGCTAACTTTGCTAAAGCCTGGCTTTTTGCGCTCTTCACGGTGGCTGAGTTTGATCTTCTCGTCGTTGATCATGCCCGGATTACCATTTCTCACGGTAGCAAGGATATGGCGAATCCAAACCGGCAATTGCTTAGCCAAATGATAAAAAATCCACTGCCCTTCCCGCTGGGTCTCCAGCACACCACCGTCACGCAGCAAGGCAAGATGGCGGGAGACTTTAGGCTGGCTCACGCCAAGCACATCGACCAGATCGCCAACGGTCAGCGCTTGCTCATCTTCAATCAACATCAAGATACGCAGGCGTAGCGGATCGCTAAGCACTTTAAATAATTCAACCGGGCCAATCACCGAATCGTGCTCTTCACCGTTCAGCATCAGAAACAATGCCATACGACTTTCCAAGCCGTCTAAGGTGTCACGAAAAGGTTGATCGCCGCTCTGTGGCTTGGGATCTTTAAAATCCCAGTGAAGGAGTGCGTCTGAGTCAGGGAACAAGGCACATTCATTACTGGCCTTGTCGCAAAGGGTGATAACGGTATCAAAGTGCTGCCCTTCAAGATCAGCAGCCGAACAACTCTTTAAGTTATCGCTATTGATGCCGCGCTCGGCCAATACACGGTAAACACGAGGATCCACTTCCTCTGGTGCCATCCCTGCACTAACAACTTGGTAATGCTCACCCGCCATGTGCCGCAAAGCGGCTTCTGCTAACTGAGAACGGGCTGAGTTTCCGGTACATAAAAATAAGATGCGTTTCATGTGACTCGCGGCAGCAAATAATACATATGGAAAGCATTATATATGCTTTCCATTATATGTAAATCCCCGCGTAATGAATCAGTCAGGCGCTTATTAGGTAAGTTCAGACGCTAAAATGGTAAGTTTCTGAAGCAGCTGCTATTGGCGTTACAGCGTATTAGCCAGCACCCACTCACTGATTTTCGCCGCGACAGCAGGATGATTGAGCAAATCGAGGTGATCAACCCCACCAACAACCCATTTATGTTCAGCTGGATAGTTCAGCGCCAGCACCCCTTTCGAGCTCTCTGCCAGCGCACTGGATACAGGCACCAGCCCATCCCCCAACTTGCGGTTGTTTTCATCCTGAATGTTCTTGCCAAGGCAAGACGCAATAGCATAACACTGAACCGTATCAGGCAACGTAGGCCGTTGGATCAACGCCGTGCCAGTGGCTGTGTCCTGATCCGCTTGTTTGAAAGGAATTGTCGGTGCCTGCCAGTCCTCATGAACAATGTAACCCCGGCTGAGATCCTTACTGCCACTACTGCGAATCTCCCCCAGTTTTTGCAAAAACTTCAGCTGAGGTGTATCTGCCACTTGTTCATCAATCCAACAAGCTAGCTTCGCCAGTGGTGCACCATTATGCGGTGTCCCCAAAGTAATAAAGGTACGGAGCACCTGCAGCCACTGTAGCTGGTTAATGCCGGCATAGTAACAGGCACTGCGCGTTACCAAACCGCCCATGCTATGGCCGATGATCACCAGCTCTTTGACCTCACAAGGCCAAGCCTGCAAGAGCTTTTCCAGCCTGAAGGCAAACTCTTCACCATTGAGGGAGATATGGTTGCCGGTGTTGTACCACAGGTAGATAGGGGTATAGCCCGCATTGATAAATTGCTTACCGTGATCGTGGCCTTTCCTGACCCAACCTTTATCAGCCATACACCAGCCATGGACACACAATACGATACGCCCCGACGCATCAGGGATCTGGCGCTCAAGCGCTTCGGCATCATCGCTTAAATGCTGGGTATGATCAGTGAATACCATAGGTATGGCGAAACGACTGTTTCTGTGCAGTAAATGGTCACCAACCAAACCATTGAAACTTGCTAGCAAAGCATCCCCTTGAGCTGGCGGCAATCCGTGCTCCAGCAACTCAACCACCCGTTGTTTGGCAAACTCCGAGTTTTCTATCACTTTGCTAGAAATATCTTCCTTGAGGCTTTTGAGCTTTTCGCTCCATTCGTTTTTAGAAATCATTACTACCTCAAATAAATACCATCTATTTATCTGATATTAAGCATATGGATTAGAATTAACAACCGATTTTAGCAGGGAGAAGAAAGGTAGATATTTAATCTTAATTAGATAATTAAGAAACAAATATATAGTTAGAAGTAACAGATTATAATAGAATAAATAATTAGAATATTCATACTAACTTTTAGATAAAAATAAAAGACACGATAAAAGTATTACTATCGTGCCTTAAAGGTTAAGATAAACTATTTATGCCACACAATCTTTCAGCTTGGAAATATTCGTTTCGCTAATAGATATATCATCCAATATCATGTCAGCTGCTTTTTCACCAATCATGATGGTAGGTGCATTCGTATTACCACCAACCAAGGTTGGCATAATCGACGCATCCACAACACGCAGCCCTTTCAACCCATGAACACGCAGTCTATCGTCGACTACAGCTTGGTCATCATTGCCCATTTTACAGGTGCCAACCGGGTGATAAATCGACTCCGCCTTGCGCCTGATAAACTCTTCTAACTGCGTATCAGTTTGTACTTCCTTACCCGGGAAGACCTCTTTGCCGCGGTAATGATCAAACCCAGCCTGTTTCAATATCTGCCGTGACAACTTGATCGCCTTAAGCATGACTTCCATGTCTTCGGGATGACTGAGGTAATTCGCGGTTATACGTGGCGGCTCTAGCGGATCTGCACTGACCAGCTCCAAGCTGCCTCGGCTTTTTGGTCTTAGATTACAAGCATGTAACGAGTAACCATGCTTCACCGTTTGCCATAAATTCAGCCCATGGTTATCCAGGTAGCACGGAGAGAAATGGAACTGGACATCCGGTTTATCAAGCTCAGGAGATGTTTTGGCAAACCCTCCAGCCTCAGCAATATTGGTCGTAAAATTACCCTTTCTAAACAATAGGTAATCGAAGATTCCTTTGATTGCCCTAGTTAGAGCAACAGGCGAAAAACCGACAGAATGGAAAGTACGCTCACGGGTTACAACCAGCACATCAAGGTGATCTTGGAGGTTCTTGCCGACCCCTGGTAGATGGTGTTTTACCTCAATACCATGGGCTTCGAGTTCTTGCTGGTCCCCGACACCAGAGAGCATCAGCAACTGTGGGCTATTGATTGCGCCGCCACTTAGAATAACCTCTTTGCTCGCCAAAACCTGATGTTGCTGGCCGCCTTTTAGGTACTCAACCCCTGTTGCTTTACCCTCTTCAATCAGTACCTTAGTTGTGGTTGCATCAGTAATAACCGTCAGGTTTGAACGCGGCTCGGCTGGGCGAAGGTAAGCCACTGCCGAGCTACAGCGCTGGCCATTTTTTTGCGTCACTTGGTAATAACCGACTCCTTGTTGTTCCTTGCCGTTAAAGTCAGTGGTGATGTTATGGCCTGCCTGTGCTGCCGCCTTGAGGAATGCATCAGAAAGCGGGTTATTTATCCGCAAATCAGACACATGTAATGGGCCATCAACACCGTGATAGTCATCGCCCCCCCGCTCTTGGGTTTCTGATTTCCTGAAATACGGCAGTACTTCATCATAGCTCCAGCCTTTATTACCCAGCGCTGACCACTCATCATAGTCACTAGCATGGCCGCGGATGTAGCACATGGCATTGGATGAGGAGCTTCCTCCCAAGGTCTTGCCCCGAGGCCAGAACAGTTGGCGGCTTTGCAGGTTCGGTTCTTTGTCGGTGTAGTAGCGCCAGTTCATTTTCTTAGAGTGCATCATGCCGATAATGCCCAACGGAACATGGACAACCGGACTACTGTCTTTTGGGCCGGCCTCAATGAGACAGACTTTTAAAGAAGGATCAGATGATAGTCTATTTGCAAGCACGCATCCTGCCGAACCCGCCCCTACAATAATGAAGTCATACATAGCTTTCCCTCAATAGAATAATCCTTGTTCAGCCAGCCAATTAATAATTCCAGTCTTTATCATCTATTTTTTGTTTCATTTAATCATAGTGTATTTTAATTCTGATTGGGCAAATACCTCACAGATTATGAATTATTTCATCACTGAAAATTAAATAGTGATCCATATTAAACTTTTTGCATTCAATAGGAGACATGACCTCAGACCAGTGCAAATATGTATTGGCTAAAGGAATACAGCATTTTCTGAATTCATTAAACCTAACGGTTTTCTCTTGTCCATTTACTGGGCGCAAAGAGTTTTCATCTTTTATCTCGGCACACTGTTTTGTGCTGGCTAGGAACAAGTAAAGGAACACATCATGGCAGATCTAAAAGCGAGTTTTGAACAAGCTCAAGTTGACGTAAAAGCATTGACTAAACGCCCATCTAACGACGAGCTACTAGCACTATACTCGCTGTTCAAGCAAGCAACTGAAGGTGACGTGAAAGGCAAGCGCCCTGGCATGTTTGACTTCAAAGGCGGCGCGAAATACGACGCGTGGGAAAAACTAAAAGGTATGGATGCAGAAACGGCGATGCAGCAGTATGTCGACAAAGTCGGTGAGCTGACTGCCGCTTACGCATAAGCCTCATACAACTCGCTCCCAACTTTTATGAAAGGTCGCATTGCGGCCTTTTTTTGTTTATGTGTGCCCTCCTCCGCCAGTCTTTGAAAAACAATCAGTTACAACTAAAAAAACCAGAACCACTTTCGCGGTTCTGGCTTTGCAAGGTTTAAACAGCAGTACTATCTTGCGAGTAATCTTGGCTAACTAGCTAGCGCTCTTGGCCTTTCTCACTCTCACTTTGCGAGGTGCAGGGCTGATTTCGTCCTGGTTAGTCGCAGGGGTTTCCGGGTCAATATCGACAGTGGCTGATAGCATTTCGGTCAGTTTTGCCAACTGCTTTTCAAGCTCCTCCACTTTACGCTGCTTTTCCTGATAAAGCCTTTCGAACTCATCATCTTCTGGTGTCAACGACTCCTGCGCCGCTTCAACAGCCAGTTCGACCGCCAACGACTCATCATGCTGATAACCAAGCTGCTCGGCAACAGCCTGTGCCGCCGTTTCCATCACTTCCTGCTCAATCTCGGCAAAGGCATCACACATGTAGTCGGTGATCACCTCGAAGCCCGGTAGCGACTGGTTACAGGCCACCAACGAGAAGTACATAGTGTCGGCATTACTGAAGAAGGTAATGTTCAAGGTTTGGCCCGGCATCAGCAAAGATACAGGGTACTGCTCGCGGACCTTGGCACCCATGAAGTAAAGCTCTTCTTTGGCACCTGGTACATTGGAGATAAGGAGGTTACTGGCTGGAGGTATGAAGTTATTCAAACCAAATTTACCGCTGAACAGTGAAACACCATTTACCAGCAACGAGTAGTTGATGTAAGCATCTGGCGAAATATTCAGGGCTTCGTTTTTCAGATCCGTTGTTGCATGTTGGATAGACTCAAGGCGCTCAAGTGGAGACAAGCCTTGTTTACCCAGCTCAACGTGACCAATCGACATCTTGTTGCCCGATTTTCCTTCATCCCCTTTGGCGCGCAAGTTGATAGGCATCATCGCCACCAATGGCTTACGGATTGGGATCGCCCTGTCGTTCAGGTAACGGTTCAGCGCGATATCACTGATGGTGAACAGAATATCGTTCATCGACGCGCCAGTGATGCGGCTAATGTGTTTCAGCTGCTTGATAGAAAAATGGCCTAGGCTAACCGCACGGCTGCGCTTTGGGCTCAGGTTAAAAGGCGTTTTCGGTGCAGTAAACGGTACTTTCAAGTCGCAATCAGCAATGTTCACCGCTTTTAGTGCCAATTTACTGCCTAACCTGAACATTGATGGGATCAGGGAAATCTGCTTGGTCGCTGCCACGGCTGTTTTCATCACCATATCGGTAAGGTGGGATTCTTCACGGCGCTGACGCGATGTTTTTCTTAAATCACACTGCCAGATTGGCTTACTGAATGACTCTTCAACTGAAGTCGAACAGCTTTGAGTAAAGATCTTACTGGCGCGAACACCATCAGCCATCGAATGATGGATCTTCAGCACTAGCGCCACGCGGTTATTTTCAAGCCCGCCGATCACCCACACTTCCCACATCGGGCGGCTACGATCCAGCACCTGGCTGTGCAAGCGACCCACTACCTGCTGCAACTGCTGCTCGTTTCCCGGGGACGGAAGCATGGTAATACGCAGGTGATCTTCCAAATTAACGTGGTTTACCGTGGTCCAGCTCGGGCGGCCTGTCAGTGACCAGTTAAGCTTCCAGTTAAACGGTGGCACCATTTCCGGCTGCTGCAGGAAACTGGCATAGAGTTCTTGGGCATAGGTCCCGGCATGCTCTTCTGGCGGATCAAGAATGACCAAGCCAGTAACATGCATAGGGGTTTTTGCCGTTTCAAAGGCAATGAAGCTGAAATCCAGCAGAGACAAACTCGGCATAAATCTAATCCTTTCTTGCGGTGTGGCATGGTCTGACGGGTGAGCATTAACTCCTGACTTGATAACTTGCTGGGGCTAATGCCACCCAATCAAGGTCTGTCCCTTTGCCATTGTCGCTATTGTGTAAATTCCGTTACTTCGACTTTTCAGCCAGCTTTTCTACCATCTCTTGAAGACGGTCCACTTTATCTTCGAAATTGCTAAAACGATCGCGGTCGATACCACAAGTTGCGTTGAAAGCATGATTGAATTGCGACTCAGCCTGACCGAACAGACCACGCTTGGTATCTTTAATTCGCTCAACCATTTCAGTTTCCACTTCGCTGCCTTTGGAAACCAAATCTTGGATTTGCTTGCTTACTATGTGCTGCGCCATACCTACTTGCTCAGTTCCTTTGCTGTATGCGCCTAGGCCAGCCCAAATCACAGTACGGACAGAAGACTCACCCATCTGGGTGGCCGATTTTACAGTGCCAATAATTTTCTTAGGAGTAATCATCACTTTATCCTCAATAAATCAGAGAAATATCTTTTTCGATGCTTAAACCCTACCAATTAGAATTAGATCAATCTTTCTAATTCAACCAAGGAATTGGTAAGCAGCTCACACAACGCCCTGCCGGTAAGAATCACTGGTTTCATGGTATGCCTACACATTAGCAATGCCGATTGCGCATACACGTGACTAAAGTCCCAAAACCACACACTAGACAAAATTTGGGGCTTTTTTGTCCAAAAATAGAGTGAACGCTCTAAGTTCAGGCGCAACAATGAGGGGATAACAACAATAAGAACATATATGAATAATATCGAACAAGGAATGCACTATGTCAGTTTTAGAAATCGTAGATTCATCATACCCAAACCCATCCCTTGAAGCGTCTGACTCCACAACGAAAGCTCCCGCAAAAGTTATCGCTAAGCCAGACGATCTGGTTGATCAAATCATTGCTACTGTCGGTAAGAACATTGTCCTTGGCGCCCCACTAGCCATCGGTAAGCCTGTTAGCTTTATGAATGCGCTGTACCAACGAGCGAAGAAAGACCCAAGCATCAATCTGCGGATCGAAACCGGGATCTCTTTAGAAAAGCCAATCGGCAAAAGCAAAATTGAACGCGGCTTCCTAGAACCCTTCGTTGCCCGCGAGTTTGAAGATGTCCCTGATCTTGACTACATCATGGATCTGCGTGCTGGCAAAGTCCCTAGCAACATCACTATCAGTGAATTCTTCTTCAAAGCCGGTAGCTTTATGAATTCACCACAGCAGCAAAACTACACATCTACCAACTACACCCATGCTGTTCGTGACTTGCTGGATAAAGGGGTCAACGTCATTGGCCAATTGGTCGCTGCACGCACTGTTGACGGTGTAACGACCTACAGCCTATGTAGTAACTCTGATCTGGCTTTAGATCTTATCCCTGAAATAGATAAGCTAAAAGCAAAGGGCACGCCGATTGCTATCATTGGCGAAGTAAATAGCAACATGCCTTTCATGCAAAACCATGCTGAAGTGGCGAGCTCTGAGTTCGATTTCATCCTAGATGGTAACAGCCTGCCTGATCACAAAGACTACCAACTGTTTGCTGCTCCGCATGCCAGCATTTCTGCGGAAGACCATATGATCGGCCTCTACGCCAGCGCCTTGATCAAAGACGGCGGTACCCTTCAAGTGGGGATCGGCTCCCTTAGTAGTGCCCTCTCCTACAGCGCCCTTGTTCGCCACCAGCAAAACCGCATGTATAACAAAATGCTGTCTGAGCTGAACATCTACGAAAAATTCCCTGTCTGCAAAGAAGTGGGTGATACAAGTACCTTCGAGAAAGGCCTCTACGGCTGTAGTGAGCTAATGGTCGATGGCTTTGTCCACCTTTACCGTGCCGGTATCCTCAAGCGTGAAGTATTTGAAGACCTAACGATCCAGCGCCTGCTCAACGATGAAATGATCACTCACGAAGTGACGGTAATGACCTTATTGGCACTGCTTGAGCGTGAAGCGATTTCTGCCGAGCTAACCGAAGCAGACGTTAAGTACCTCAAGCGCTTTGGTATTTTCAACGACAAAGTAGAGTTTGTAGACGGCAAACTGAAAACCACCGATGGCACCAGTAAAGCTAATATCCAAGACAAGGATGCCCTTGAGTGGATCACTAAATACGCACTAGGCCAACGCCTAAAAGGCGGTACAGTGATGCACGGTGCTTTCTTCATCGGCCCGAAAGATTTCTACCAAGAGCTGAACAACTTTACCCAGGAAGATCACGACAAGTTCTGCATGACCAGCGTGAACTATGTCAATGACCTGTATGATCACTTCCTTGGTAGCCAGCAGCTTAAACAGGCCCAGCGCCAGCATGCCCGCTTTATGAACTCGGGCATGATGGTCACCTTAGATGGTTCGGTCGTCTCCGATGCGCTGGAAAACGGTCAAGTGGTCAGTGGCGTTGGCGGCCAGTACAACTTTGTTGCCCAGTCAGGCCAAATGCGCGAATCCCGCTCTATTATCAAGATCCGTAGCTGCTCTTTCCGTAACGGTAAGCTGCGCTCGAACATCCTATTCAACTATGGCCATAACACTATTCCACGCCAGTTGCGAGATATCGTGGTTACTGAGTACGGTATTGCCAACTTGCGTAGTAAACCAGACCACGTGGTATACACCGAGCTTATCAAGATTGCCGACTCGCGCTTCCAGCAGCAATTGCTAGAAGAAGCCAAAGCAGCCGGAAAAGTGGCCAAGGATTACCAAATCCCGAAAGAGTATGCCAACAACACGCCAGAAGCGATTCAGGCTTTCTACAAGAAGTACACTGACCAGGATATTTTCGGCCCATTCCCATTTGGATGTTGCTTCACCGACCAAGAATTGAAACTGGGTAAAGCGCTGAAGGCGCTGAAGTCTAAATGTGCGACGCCTACTGGCAAGCTGAAAGCTATCGCCCAATCGTTGTCGGCTCCAAAGCCTGGCCATGATATTGATATTCTGCTCAAGCGCGTTGGCCTTGATAAACCGGAAAACCTACAAGAAAAAATCACACGCAAACTGGTGATCGCTGAACTTGTGAAGTGATCATCGCGTAAATAAAGGCTGGGCCACTTCTGTGGCCCAGCCTTGTTACATTAAGAAAAGCAAACAAGCAAAGAGGTGTTCAATGTCGAAGAAAAGCAAGGAAATGGCACTATGCCCGTACGCTGCAGTGTGGGGCTGTCCAAAGTGTCCGGTCAAGAGAATCTGCCCAGGAAAGACGACAATTGGCGACCAGCCGATAAAACGTAAGCAAGAAGCAGACGTCGACGCAGACAAATAAAAAGAATCCCCTCCCGGAGGCTGCCCTACCAGCTTCCGGGAGCATTCAGCCTAGGCTATCCCTAAAGAGTTATTCATACACTAGTCCCCTCTTGTACTATTTCACCATGACTGTCTCATACGTTGTAAACCGCTAAAACTCTTATTGTTTCTTCTAGCACATCATTTCCATTCCTGACTATGATTTAAATAAAACCACCGAAATTCCAATAACCAAATCAGACGCGGTGGGATAAATAGTGGGGGGAGTTATGGAAGTGATGAAAGCCATTCTGTTCGGCATTATATTGTCATTGACCGTCGGGCCAATAGCCATTTTAGTACTCAATAATGGGATGCATCATGGCTACATGGCAGCCGTTCGCAGTGCTGCGGGCGCAGCACTGGCTGACTATTGCTATGCGTTGGTAAGCTTCGTGACCGGCAGCCTATTGATCAGTAAACTCGATCAGTACCACTACCAAATCATCCTACTGTCTTCTTGGGTACTCATTTTCATGGGCTTCTATATGATGTTCAATGCCATGAAAAACACTAAGCTCCTCGCTAGGGTACACCGTCCGACAAAAAAATTAGGCTTTCGTTCTGCCTTTTACCTGACACTTGCCAACCCGATAGCCATCATTGCGCTCTCTGCATTTATCGGCCATTCCACCGAGCAGGTAGACTTACTGTTTGCCATGCAACTTGCCGGAGCCGTGTTTGTGGGTAGTTTAATTGTCCAATGCTTGCTTGCCATTTCTGGTTTTGCGCTAAAAGATGATGACAGCATTACCTTCCCGTTTTATTTGCAGTTACTGGGCGGTTTGCTGATTTGCCTATTTGGGGTGAATAACTTTATCGAGCTGGCTGGATGAAAAGCAACAAAAAAGGCCTAGCGTTGCCGCTAGGCCTTCAATGATGGAGGCGCGTCCCGGAGTCGAACCGAGGTCCACGGATTTGCAATCCGCTGCATAGCCACTCTGCCAACGCGCCAAATTTTGCCAAACGTACCTATTTAGCTATCACTATTAGGTCGCTTGTTTGGTTGCTACCGCCCAAAGGCACCAGAACCGAAATAATGGAGGCGCGTCCCGGAGTCGAACCGAGGTCCACGGATTTGCAATCCGCTGCATAGCCACTCTGCCAACGCGCCAAC
>NZ_JAWJZI010000003.1:285507-601404 GCF_033022775.1 Photobacterium rosenbergii
AGAATGGAGGCGCGTCCCGGAGTCGAACCGAGGTCCACGGATTTGCAATCCGCTGCATAGCCACTCTGCCAACGCGCCAAATTGTCCAAACGTACCTATTTAGCTATTACTATTAGGTCGCTTGTTTGGTTGCTGCCGCCCAAAGACACCAGAACCGAAATAATGGAGGCGCGTCCCGGAGTCGAACCGAGGTCCACGGATTTGCAATCCGCTGCATAGCCACTCTGCCAACGCGCCATCAATTTTGTTGTTACCGCTGAATTTCGGCTAGTGCCGCTGCGGTACGGGGGTGTAATTTACTGATTTTCTGGGATGAGTCAAACAAAAATACAAGAACTTGCTTCAACTGGACAAATTACAACAAATCAAGCCAAAAAAGCGACCTTAATCGTATGGAATCCAATCAAATGCTGTTCTAGGCAAAATTCAACGCCTTTGTTGCTAAGCCCATTAAAAAGAAAAAGCCCACCAGTGGCAGGCTTCATCTATCGCATTTTGTACGTAGTAAATTGAGTTATTGATCGTTAACTAACTCAACCGCTTCACGTACCAAACGACCAATTTCTTCCCAGTCACCGTTTTCAATCAGTTTTGGTGCTACCATCCAAGTACCACCACAACAAATCACACGGTCAATCGCGAGGTAGTCACGTACATTTGCCTTACCGATACCACCGGTTGGCATAAAGGAAACATCAACGTAAGGTGCCAGCAGTGACTTGACCATATTGATACCGCCTGATGCTTCAGCCGGGAAGAACTTCAAGAAGGTCAACCCCATCTCCAGAGCCTGCTCAACCTGACTTGGGTTATTCACACCCGGTACCATAGGGATCCCCTGCTGCTGGCAGTAACGAACTGTATTGGGGTTCAGCCCCGGCGCGACCACAAACTCAGAGCCCGCTTCTTTGGCGCGATCGACTTGCTCAGCATTCAATACCGTACCCGCGCCGATACACATCTGTGGGTAAGCTTCACGCATCAAGCGGATGGCTTCTGCAGCAGCCTCAGTTCGGAAGGTGACCTCGGCAACCGGTAGGCCATTTTCTACAAGGGTTTTAGCCAGAGGCACAGCCTGTGACACATCGTTAATTTGAATAACAGGGATAACTTTGAAGGCTTTTAGTTTCTCGATGATCTGCTGAGACATGTTCCAATGTTCCTATTTACAATAAATCTATTTACATTAATTCTTTCATGGCATCGGCCGGGATAATCGCCCCGGGATGCTGGATAACAATAGAGGCTAACTGGTGACCCAATTCGGCAGCTGTGGCTTCAGTACCTCCACTTAAGCGCCCTGCTAAATAGCCTGCGGCAAACGAATCGCCCGCAGCACAGGTATCAATCACCTTATCTACTTTGTTTGCGGCAATGTAAGACTCATGTGGCTGGTCTGATTGCAGTTCGCTAACCACAAGACATGGCTCGCTGCCCCGTTTAATCACCACCTCTTGGCAGCCGAATGACTGACAGCGGTCCACAATGTTTGTCTCTCCCCAAACGAGGTGATCATCGTCTTCGGTGATCAAGGCAATATCGACAAAAGGCATCACTTGTGAATACCAATATTGGGCTTGCTTTGACGTCCAAAGCTGCGGTCGGAAATTATTATCAAATAACACTTTGCCACCCTTGGCCTTGTGTTTCTCCAGCAAGGTAATCAGGGTCGCTTTGGCATCTTCTGCCAAAATCGCCAAGCTGATCCCGCTGATATAGAGGGCATCAAAATCATGGCTTTCAATCGCTTGCTCAAGCGGAGTAAGCCCGCTGGCAAAATAAAATTTCGCCGCACTATCGTTGCGCCAATAATGGAAATGACGCTCGCCGTTCGGCTCTGTCTCCACCAGGTAAAGGCCCGGCAGTTTGTTTTCAAGCTTGCGTACCATGGAAGTATCGATATTTTCCTGCTGCCAGGCATTGAGCATGTCCTGGCTGATATTGTCGACACCCAATGCCGTAGCGTAACTGACATCAATATCACGGCTAGTGCCCAAACGAGACAGGTACAGCGCCGTATTTAACGTATCCCCACCAAATGTCCGTTGTAGCGGTTGGCCGCTAAGCTCGACCATGCACTCACCAAAAAAAGCAATTTTCACACTGCTACCTTTCTAATTATTCGAACTGTATTTAAAGCGTAACTGAAGATGCAGGCCTTACATCACAACAAAGGCCTGCATTTTGACGAGTTTTAGAAGATTATTTTGCGGTAACCGGTTGAGCGTCGATACCTTGCTCTTCAGGCTTTTCCATCGCGGCACGCTCGGCATCAAGGATGGCTTGCGCTTCTTCTTTGGTTACTGTGTTTGCAGGTGTTACCAAGCTAACTACCACACCGGCAACCAAGGCTGTTATGACAGATGGGATAACCGGATTGCCCCAGAATGCCGTCCAATCAGCATTGAACATGATAGAGAACGACGCTGCTGATGCACCAGCCAAGGTAGCCAATGCACCCTGCCAGTTGTAGCGGCCCCAGAAGCGACCCAGCATACCGCACACGAACATGCCTGACATTACTGTCGAAATCATCTTGGTGATGTAGCTGATAATGTCATTTGAAGTCAGGGCGAACAGCAGTGCCAAACCGATACAGATAACCAGAGCAATACGTGAATAGGTAACCATGTTGTCTTTCGATGGGACTTTACCCGTGAACATGATGTAGATATCACGTAGTAGGATAGAGACACCGGCAATCGCATCGGAACTTGCACTCGACATGGTTGCTGACAGGCCCGCAATCAGAACAATCATGCCGATACCCACTGGAAGCACGGTTGCTGCAACATATGGGAACGCAAAGTTGGCGTTGTTCAGTTCTGGGTTGATCGCATGGGCTGACATACCGATAACCGCTGGGATGATAGAGAAGAACAAGTACAGTACACCTGACATCACAAACGAGCGGCGGATAGTCGGTACGTCTTTACCCGAGTAGATACGCTGTCGGAAAGAAGGCGTTGCCAAGATACCCACACCAACCACCAGTGCCAGTGAGATACCCGGGATCATGCCAAGCTTTTCTAAGCCAAGGAAGCTGACAGACGCAGGCTCCATCGCAGCATACAGGTTATCAAGACCACCGATATGGTTGACCGACAGTACCGCCATCAAAATGAAACCGGCAAACAGGATCACGGCCTGAATCGTATCGGTCCAAACTACCGCGGTATAACCACCGATCACGACATAGATAGTAAAGGCTGCAGCGATGATCATCTTAGCCGTATTGAGCTCGATGTCTGCAATCCAAGCCAGGTACATACCACCACCAAGGATGTGCGCGCCCAACCAACCGATAGAGGCGGTAAAGATCAGGATACCCACGACATTTTTAACAATCTTGTTGGCACCGACATAATAAGCCAGCTCTTCACTCATGGTCATGAAGTTCAGCTTACGCACCGGGGCAAACCAGTAAGCGAGCAGCAAGATACCCAGAGCACCACCAATACCGTAAAGTGCACCAGCCCAACCGTTGGCATAACCAAAGCCAACCGCGCCCATGCTCGAACCCGTACCCACCATGGTGGCTACCGTGGTACCCAGTACCAAGAACAACGGAAGACCACGACCTCCAAGTAGAAAGTCTTCGCCAGATTTCTGGTTACGCGATACAAACCAACCTAACCAGATTAAAAAAACCACATACGCACCGAAACCGGTGAGAAAGAGTGTACTGTTCATCCCATACCTCTTATAATTTTGAATCCAGCCTATCCGGCTGGTATATGCTTTTATTTGCTTGGGGATAGTCTCATCACTTACTACCCCATGAGTTACTGAACCATTCAGTATTTTGCTTTTTTCAGGTTGGTACTTTGCCAACCTTTTTTCTTTGGCCTTTCGGCTCTAATTCTTTATATCTAGATGTAATAGCTCTAGATGTAATAGCCTGCCAACTTCTGTTGTGGCATCGCTTGTCAATTGGGCTTCAGCTGGCCCCGCGGCTTTATTGTTTTATGCGGGGCCCGAAGAGAATGCCTAAATTAACGGCGATCTTCGCGGTAGCACGTCACATCCACCTCAACTTTTACGTCGACAACCAGGTCACACACCATGCAGATACGCGCTGGTGGGTGCTCGCCGAAGAACTCTTTGAACACTTTGTTGAATGACTGGAAGTAACGAGAGTCAGTCAGTACCACTTTTACGTGTACTACGTCTTCTAGGCCGTAGCCCGCTTCTTCCATAATGTCGACACAGTTCTGAATCGCCAGGCGAGACTGATCAACAATGCCACCTTCAACCACTTCGCCGTCTGTCATGGGTGTTTGACCAGAGACATACAGGAAACCACCCGCCTGAGTTGCACGAGCAAAAGGTAGGTGCTGACCGCCAGTGCCTGTACCGCCTTCGATGCCATAGCGTGTGATAGTCATAATTTCTTTCTCCAACGTTGTGTTACTTAGTTCAATTTGCTGTCCCAGGGATTTAGTCCTGATGACGGTATAAGAAACGGCCATGGCGGTTAGTACTCACCTGCCCGTTTTGATAACTGATGCAGCCATTGACCATGACCACGTCAATCCCTTTCGCTGCTGCAATCGGATTTTCGAAACTTGCAACATCGATAATGGTGTTCGGGTCAAACATCACGATATCGGCATACGCCCCTTCGCGAATTTCTCCCCGGTCTTTAAGGCAGTAGCGCTTGGCAGACATGCCTGTCATTTTGTGAATCGCCTGTCCCAGTGAGAACAGCTGGCGTTCACGGCTGTAATAGCCCAGCACCCGTGGAAAGGAGCCCCATAAACGTGGGTGCGGATGTGGGTCATTCGGCAAGCCATCAGAGCCAACCATGGTTAATCGGTACTTCAGTACCCGCTCGACATCGGCTTCGTCCATGCAGTGGTACACCGCGCCTGCTGGCTGAAGTTGCTTGGCTGCGTCCATCAGAGACAGATTCATACCTTCAGCGATTTGCTTAAGCATTTTTCCTGCTTGTTGAGGGTGGGTATCTGACCAAGTAATGAAAATATCTATCTCGTCGGTAACCTGTTTAAGATCGAGCGTCGATGAACTCGCCGAGTACGGGTAGCAATCACAAGCTACATCTTGGTGCTTGGCGGTTTTCTCCATCAGGTTAAGGACCTCAACAGTACGTCCCCAGTTACCTGCACCTGCACATTTGAGGTGCGAAATTACCACTGGCACCTTGCCGTGCTTACCGGTAGCAAAGGCTTCTTCCATCGCCTCGAGGATCTGCTCGAATTCAGTGCGCATATGGGTGGTATAAATGCCGTCAAACTCTGCCAGTTCTTCGGCAAGGGCCATCACTTCTTCTGTCGGGGCATCTTTGGCTGATGCGTATGCCAAGCCAGAGCTAAGACCCAGAGCACCCTGCTCCATCGCATCGTGCAACCTGGCTCTCATCGCTGCGATTTCGTCACTGGACGCTGCACGGTACAAGTCATCCATCTCGTTATTGCGCAGTGTGGTATGGCCCACCAGCGCAGCAACATTGACAGCTGGCTCTGCTGCCGTGACGGCCTCGGCATAGGATGTGAATGTCGGGTATTTGAAATCTTGCTGTTTGCCGAGCAGGTTCATCGGGTCTGGTGGATCCCCGGCCAGTGTTGCTGGTGAGGCACTGATCCCGCAGTTACCAACGATGACGCTGGTGACACCTTGGCTGATCTTCGGCAAACAATCGGGATAACGGATCACATTGGTATCGTCATGGGTGTGCACATCGATAAAGCCTGGCGCTAACGCCTTACCGTGGCCGTCGATGATCTGCGTGGCTTCACACCCGGCTAAATCCCCTATGGCTGCAATACGATCCCCTGTAATAGCAACATCGGCGTTGTAAGGCTCACTACCCGAGCCATCAACAACTTGAACATTTCGGAAAACGGTATCGAACTGCATGAAACTTCCTTCTTTATGACGCTAATTCTGCACAACCGTTAATCCGAACTGTTCGGGCAGGTTGTGTTAATCGCCGAGAGGCTGTCTATCCTCTCCACCACGATGACTGTCTAGTGCCAACTTCAAGCGGCGCAGCTTATCGCGGGTCCGGCGTTTGTGGCTCAAGGCCAACTCCGTCGACAGCACATCTATCAACGCCATCATGGCGTAACGTGATGCCGACGGTTTGTAGATAAAATCGGTCTCTTTGGTGACAACCGGTAGAACCAAATCACTGACTTCTGCCAGCGGTGACTCTTTGGGTGTAATCGCTATCACCTTCAAGCCGTATTGCTTGGCAATCGATGCCGGCTCAACCACCTCTGGCGTATAACCGGTCGCGGAAATCACAACCATCACATCATTGGCATCGGCAGTTGAAGCCACCATTCTTGCCAACAGGCCATCGTTGTAGGCCGTTACCGGGTAGCCCAGTCGGAACAAGCGAAACTGCAGTTCCTGCGACAACATGGTTGAGCCACCGCCCATACCTATGGCCAAGATTTGTCGGGCGTTCTGCAGCATGTCTACCGCAGTAGCCACATCCTGCTCATTAACCACTTTGCGGTTTATGTTGATCACATTTTTGATCGACTCATAAACCCCTTGGATCCCCGACTGATCCGGCGACTCATGAATGAATCGCTGACCGATGGCAAGTGACTGGGCTAATTTCAGCTTCAGATCCCGCACATTCTTACAGCCAACCGCTTTGGCAAAACGGGTAATGGTTGCCTCACTCACTCCGGCTTCTTCTGCCATTTGAGTAATGCTGTAACCCGATGCTGCGGCCAAATCGTCAATCACCAGCATGGCGACTTTTTTCTCGGCATCCCGCAATTGCGAGAAGCGCTCGGTAATTCTTGAAACAATATCGACTTCGATTGTCACGGCTTTCACCTTTCTCTCGACAGGGCAAATAGTAATTTCAGGGCGTGTGCAAAACAGTGAGAAACAGCACAAATCGAATAGCAATGTTTGATACTTTCTAACACCGATAATATTATCAACCCGCCAAAAGACAGCAATAACAAGCCCTGAGAGCTATGTTAGGAGAATAATAAATGACCCAAGCAAATAAAAAGCATGTTAGTAAATACCAAGATATTCATCACAAAAAATTTCCCGTAGGTACCAAAGGGATATGGGTGGATGAAAAAACGGAGGGAAAATACAGCCTAATTAACGAAGAAATCAGCCTGCCTGCAGCCGTTATCAAGCAGCAGTCGATTAATAACAACCTAAACTGGATGCAACAGTTTGCCGAGCACCACAACGTCAAACTGTCACCGCACGGCAAGACAACCATGACACCGGCATTCTTTGAGCAGCAGCTTGAAGCTGGCGCTTGGGGTCTGACTGTCGCCACGGCCCCCCATGCCGAAGTGGCAGCGTCAGCCGGCGCCAAACAGATAATGATGGCCAACCAGTTGGTGGGTAAGGCCAACATGGCAATCATCAAACGCCTTCTGGCCCAGCATAACGTGACAGTCTATTGCTGTATCGATTCCAAAGAGAATGCCGACCAACTCTCTGCGTTTTTTGCTGGCACCGGCGTTACCGTACATGCGCTGATCGAATTTGGGGTCGAAGGTGGCCGTTGCGGTTGCCGTACTCCGCAGCAGGTTGTGTCACTGGCCCAACATATCGATAACCTAGACGGGATTTGCCTGGCCGGCATTGAAGTGTATGAAGGGGTGATCCACGGCGACAATGCTGAACAAGCCATCCGTGAATTCTTGGCAACCACTGTACAAACGGTAGAACAGCTGAAAGAAGAAGGTTTAATCAAGCTTGATAGCCCAATCGTAACGGGTGCAGGCTCGGCTTGGTATGACGTTGTGGCTGAGAGCCTCGCCCAGTGCCAACACCTATTGGCAATCATCCGCCCCGGCTGTTACCTCATCCACGATACCGGGATCTACCAGGATGCCCAAAATAATGTCATGGCAAGGGCGCAAGCTAACCAAGGCTATGCCTGTGATTTGGGTGGGGATCTCGAATCGGCGCTGGAAGTATGGGCGTATGTGATTTCCCGCCCGGAGCCCAACAAAGCGGTGATCGGTCTTGGCAAGCGTGATGTGGCGTTTGATGCCGGCCTGCCTATTCCTGAGCGGGGCTACCGCAATGGCGAGCAGATTGAAGTGAAAGGACTGGAAGCCACAGCGATCATGGATCAGCACACGTTTGTCACCGTTCCCGACGGCCACGACCTGCGTGTTGGCGATGTGATTGCATTTTCTACCTCTCACCCATGCCTAACGTTTGATAAGTGGAAGTACATCTGCATTGCCGATGAAGAGTTCCAAGTCTCGAAGCTCGTAGAGACATGCTTCTAACTGATGACAGATCTTACTAAATAACCATCAGGTTAATTAGTCGCCAGGCTGTTTTACCATCAGATCAGCGGTTATGAATCAGGCAGCAATATGTGCATTGCTGCCTATTCATTCACGCGCACAACATAACAAGCTAAAACCCTGTTTTTTATAAGGTTTACAAACAATAATTCTTTGCCATATGGCATGACATGTGTATTATCCCCATATCATTTCACGTGCCACAAAGGATTAGGCCTGTTTATGAATTTTACTTATCTCATTGAAGGTACGCTCTTTGGCTTGATCGTACTGCTTCTCGGATTGGCAGGCGGTTCCTTTTTTACCATGGCGACAGCCAAACCCACCAACGAAAATAGCCTGGTTGAATCCCGTATCGAGTTCGGGTTCTACGGTGTGGCCAGTTTGGTGTTTGCAGGTTTGCTAACCGGTATCCTCAGTTAGCATTCCCTCCCCCCCCTCAGTTTGGATGCGCTTCTTAAGCCAATCACTTTTAAGCTTGATACAGCTCCAACGGCAGCCCGTCCGGATCTTGGAAAAAGGTAAACGCTTTGCCTGTATATTCATCGATCCGGATCGGCTCCACTTCTACTCCCCTTGATTCAAGATAATCACTAACCTGTTCAACAGAGTCGACCACAAACGCCAAATGGCGTAACCCTCTCGCCTCAGGGAAACTTGGCCTTGCGGGTGGATTAGGAAAAGAGAACAATTCAACCTGGCTGCCATCGGGCAACTGCAAGTCCAACTTCCATGAATCCCGTGCTTCACGATAATTCTCAGCCAACACTTTCAAGCCCAAGACATCGACATAGAAGGCTCTCGACCTTGAGTAGTCTGAGCAGATAATCGCGGCATGGTGTATCGCCTTTAACATAAATAATCCTTAATAATCATCACGCTAATTCAATAGCGCTACTATCCCACCCTAACTTCCGAAACGCAACGGACAGAACACCCACATTCGAAACTCAAAACAGCCAGGAAATCTAACCACGCAGAAAAATGCATTATTTCTACCTGCAAAGTATTTACAACACAGTTTTTTATTTATATGTTGTAAATGACTTCGATACTTATGTTCAGGAAAACGCCGTGTTTCATTTCGCTAATCAGACAACTTGCCAACGCCCAGTTTGCAAACCTGTTATGACTACAGGCGGAACATTCGTATCGCGTAATATTATTGCTGCTATTCTAGTGATTATTAACTAGGCTGGCGGCTTTTCACCCGTCAGCCAGGCTGACGGGGGAGCAATGTCTTAACCCACCTGTTTTTCTTCAGCCTTTCTGACGGTCCATACCAAAAACTGATGAATATCAGAGGACTTGTCCGAATGACAAAACAAAACACCTTGGCGATTGGCCTAATGACTTTTGCGATGTTTCTTGGTGCCGGAAACATCATCTTCCCCCCTTTTCTTGGCCTTCAAGCCGGCACACACTATTTGCCCGCTATGCTTGGCTTTCTGGTTACCGCTGTCGGTCTACCTGCCCTGACGCTGATCGTCATGGGCCGCCTGAGCCACAGCCAACAGCTTACCGCCGCATTACCAAAGCCGATGGCTACCGGCTTTTGGGTCTTGCTATTTACTGCCATCGGGCCAGCATTTGGTATGCCTCGCGCTGTTACTGTTGCCTATGAGATGGGGATTGCGCCGTTTACCTCAAATGACCTGCTAATGCCTTTTTCACTGGCATTCGTGGTCGCTACCCTACTGCTGACTTTCCAACGTGGTAAGTTGGTGGATTACATCGGTAAAGTAATGACACCACTACTGGTTTTGTTGCTGGCAGTGCTCGCCGTCACGGCTTTTGTCTCACCAGTTAGTCCAATGACCCTACCGAATGCCGACTATCAGCAACAAGCCGTCACCCAGGGGCTAATCCAAGGTTACATGACTATGGATGCTATCGCTGCCGTTGGCTTTGGCTGGGTGATCATCAAGACCATCCAGGACAGAGGAGCCTCTTCAACTAACGGTTTATTTGCCAGTACGGTAAAAGTCACGCTGATCTATGCTGCACTGATGTCGGCTTGCTACTTGGCTATGGCTTATGTCGGGGCAACCTCATCCGCTGTCGCCAGCGAAGCGACTAACGGTGGTGAGATCCTAACCCGCTATGTGGCAGAACTGTTTGGCATCTACGGTCAGTACTTGCTTGCCGTTATCATTGTAATGGCTTGCCTGACCACTACAGTTGGTCTGACTAATGCCTGTGCCGAATACTACCAGCAAACATTCAATGCCCCTTTTTCTGTCACTGCAGTTATCGTTTGTGCCCTGACAGGCTTGCTTGCCAACTTCGGTCTTGATCACATCCTAAAGATCAGCCTGCCTGTCATCTTGGTTCTTTGCCCAGTTGCGATTGCGTTAGTTATCACCGCACTAATGGTGAAAAAATCGCCATACCAGCGTTATATCTTTGTCGCTACCGTCTCGGTCACACTGGTTTTCGGCACCGTAGATACCCTGCATATTCTCGGTTTGATCCCTGCACAATGGGAGGCAATGCTGGTTGATTACATGCCGCTTTACACTGCCCATGCAAGCTGGTTCCTACCCTGTTTGACGACGCTACTTTTCAGTATTTTGGCGAATGCATCGCTTTCACAGCGTAGAAAAGCGGCAGTCTCAATATCTGCAAAATAGTAGCTATAATCCTTAAATAAGGCGCCAAAATACGACAAAACCGTCTCTTCAGTTACAAGGGGCGGTTTCTACAAGCAGGCCATTTCATCTTTGAGCCAGCTGGGCTCATGCCGTCGAAGAACAATCTTTAAATTAGATAAAATTTCGATGATGGAGATGTATTCAGAGATAATAGGAAGTGATAGATGAAAAGGTTAGATGAATATACAGCCATCAATCAGCATGATGACTTTTTTTACTTTTACTGTTTACAGCTCAAAAAAATGCTTATATGTTGTATACCAAAGTGACATCACGTTGCTAAGACATTATTATTGTTTCGCACTAGGAAAGCTCGATGCTAACGCTTATCTCTCAAACCGCTGCTAAAAACGTTCTGGTTAATGCCAAGCGTGCGGTTGTGCGTGCAACACAATCTGTCGTCTCTATCGTCGTCCTAGTCATCGTTATCTAGGCTGACGGCTGTTTCCGTCAGCCAGGCTGACGGAGAATCAACATATCTTTATATCTATCTTCCCCCAGCCCCTGACGGTCCCAAGAAATAAAAGCAAACACGGGGTTCGTCCAATGAAAACTAACGATACACTTGCCATCGGGCTGATGACCTTCGCCATGTTTCTCGGCGCTGGTAACATCATTTTTCCACCTTTTCTCGGCCTGGAAGCCGGCACACACCTTCTACCAGCGATGGCTGGCTTTCTGATCACCGCTGTCGGTTTACCCGCTCTTACACTGATTGTTTTCGGCCACCTTAGCGACAGCAAGCAGCTAACTAACCCATTGCCAACCTGGCTGGCTACCTTGATTTGGGTCGCCTTGCTGACTGCAGTAGGTCCAGCCTTCAGTATGCCGCGTGCCGTAACCGTTGCTTATGAAATGGGGATTAATCCATTTGTCGATAGCGATCAGCTACCACTTTTTTCTCTTATCTTTTGTAGCTTGACCCTGCTTTTGGCTTTTCATCCAGGTAAACTGGTTGATTATATTGGCAAAGTCATGACGCCTCTGCTAATCATCATGCTTTGTACACTGGCCGTTAACGCTGTGATCAACCCATTGTCCGCACCACTTGCTCCACAGAGTGAATACATTGATTTCGCCTTCACCCAAGGCCTAGTTCAAGGCTACATGACCATGGATGCCATCGCTGCAGTGGGCTTTGGCTGGGTGATCATCAAAGCGATTAACAGCAAAGGCGTAACCGACAAAAAAGCGGTAGGCAAGTCGACCTTCAAAGTGGCTATGATTTATATCGTTTTGATGGGGGCGTGCTATTTAGCAATGGGTTATGTCGGCGCAACATCCAGCCCTATCGCCCATGAGGCAACCAACGGCGGTGAACTACTCAGCCTTTATGTCGCCCACCATTTTGGCGAGTATGGTCAACTACTACTGGCTTCAATTATTATCATGGCCTGCCTGACTACCACCGTCGGTTTGACCAACGCCTGCACCGAATATTACCAGCAAACCTTCGGTGTTCCCTTTCGCCGCACAGCCACAATTGTTGTACTGCTAACCGGGTTTATTGCCAATGTTGGCCTTGACCAAATTTTGGCCCTGAGCCTGCCGGCAATCTTGGTGCTATGCCCCGTTGCAATCGCCTTGATCCTTTGCGCCCTGTTCTACCCAGGCCAAGAGAAGTACCGCAACACCTACATTGCAGCCATTACTGTCGCTTTCATTTTCGGTAGCATAGATGCCGCAAGTATTCTTGATGCCGTACCTGCGGCACTCGATAACAGCTTCAAAGCATGGCTGCCGCTGTACTCGGCCAATGCTAGTTGGTTGCTGCCTTGTGCGCTGGTTCTGCTTGCCCGTAGTTTGAAATTACCGTGTAAAAGGCAACAAGTTGTAGAAAGCCAAAACACCTAAACACTGACAAAAAAGGGAAAATACAGAGGCTCGCTCCCGTATTTTCCCTTTCTTTACCAAGAGCCCAAAATTACCGCCCTATTCGCTCGCTTTCTGTTGACGGCGAATTGTTAGCCATATAATCGAGCCAAATATTGCCAACAGCAAGAAGGGTCCCCCCCACAGCAAATAGGTTTGCGTGTTCAAACGTGGTTTGTATAACACGAAGTCACCAAACCGCGAGGTCATATACTCAATGATGGCTTCATCACTCTGACCAGCATTGACCATCTGGTACACCTTGAGGCGAAGGTCTTTCGCGACGGGCGAGTTCGATTCAATCAAATTCTGGTTTTGGCACTGAGGACAACGTAACTTGCGTGACAGCTGTATAGCCCGGCGCTGCTCGGCAGAAGAACGAAACTGGAATGTCTCAACAGATTCGACTAATTCCGAGTCAGCCGCCACGAAGATCTGATCACTTTGAGCCATCACGGGCACGCTGGTAACGAGCAAGCTCATAACGAAAGCCAACATGAAATGTTTAAGCCGATTTAATACATTCCTATCCATTCGTTTGTTCTTCCTGTTGCAGCATTTCGATGACAGGGACAAATTCTTGCTGCCATATTTTTTCGTCCAACGCCCCTAAGTAGCGGTAACGGATAGTGCCTGTGCTGTCGACTAAGTAGCTTTCCGGCGTTCCATACACACCGAGATCCAATGCAAACGCACCTTTAGGATCATACAAAACAGCCTTGTAAGGATTGCCACTTTGGTTCAACTCACGTATAGCTGCCTGTCGGTTATCACGGTAATTGAGCCCAATAATCGACATGTCTTGTTGCTGGGCAAGCTGCAACAAGAATGCATGCTCGCTTTTACATACAGCGCACCATGAGGCCCACACGTTCAGTAGCTGCAGCTTACCGGTAAATAACGACTCATCTGCAGTGCCTACGTTATCTAATCGCTGCAAGCTAAAGGCCGGCAGTGGTTTACTCTCAAGTTTTGGGGCATGACCTTCTTGAGTGAACATCATCGACAAACTGATGATCACCAGAATCACGACCACCGCGCCTAACGGAAGATAACGGCTAGTTTTTCTCATCTCTTTACACCATCACTCTATTACTTCCAAAGCACGATAGTTTCTATCTTCTTGGGTTGCTGCAGCTTATGCGACACCCGTTTGCTCGCCAAGCTAACCACTGCCATGGCCCCACCAATCATCATCAAGATACTGCCCAGCCATAACCATCGAACATACGGCTTGTATTGGATCCGAACTGCATAATCCGTACGGTTAAGCTTCTCTCCCAAGGTGATATAGATATCACCATGCCAGAACCATTTAATACCCGGCTCACTCATATTCATGGTGCGCACTGTGTAATGACGTCGCTCGGGGCGGACGGTAGCTATCAAAGCATCATCTTTAGTGACGGTGATCTGGGCTTGTTCAGCGGTATAGTTTGGCCCAACTAACAGGTCCGTCTGCTGATAGGTAAAGTGATATTCACCCAGGGAAACCGCATCACCCGGCCCCATTTTGCTGCTGATCTCTTCGTCATAAAAGCTCACCAGCGTCGCACCAATGATGGTTGCCGAGACGCCAATGTGAGCAATAACCATCGCCGCTTGCTTCCATACAATGCCACTCATCCCTTTCGCCCTGCGGGCTCGGATACGCATGTACATCGCCTGCAAAGCACACAGCGCTACCCAGATAGCGGTGATAAAGGCCAAACATACGGTGATGTTTACCCCACGCTCAAACATCACCGACAATGCCACCCCCAACACAATGGAAATTGACATTGGAGCCAGTGAGCGGGTAATGACATCTTCCAATCCAACCTTGTGCCAGCGGATCACTACGCCCAGCCCCATAAACAGGAATAGCACAAAGCTCATCGGTACAAACATCGCATTGAAATAAGGCGCACCAACAGAGATATTACCCAAGCCCAGCGCTTGAAACACCAATGGGTAGAAAGTGCCTAGCAGTACCGTTAGCATGGAAACCACAAATAAGCTGTTCCCCACCATGAACATGGCTTCTTTTGATAAGAAACCAAACTTGGCTGCTACAAAGTAACGACCAGAACGAGCCGCAAACAACGACAAGGCAACAATGAGGAGCAAGGCTAACATTGCCAGCAGCGTCACCCCACGGGTCGGGTCAACCGCAAAAGCGTGAACCGATGTCAGCACTCCTGAGCGAACAATGAAGGTGCCCAGCAAGCTTAATGAGAAAGTGAAGATAGCCAGCAACAGGCTCCAGCCAGATAGCGCCTTGCGGTATTCGGTGATCATCAAAGAGTGGATCAACGCGGTTCCCGTCAGCCATGGCATCAGCGATGCATTTTCTACAGGATCCCAGAACCACCAGCCTCCCCAGCCAAGTTCGTAGTATGCCCACCACGACCCCAGTGCGATACCACCGGTGAGGAAGACCCAAGCAGCGAGCGTCCAAGGGCGGCTCCATTTCGCCCACTCAACTTTTCCATAAGCTTTGCCATGATCTTTGCCATGTTCACCCGTTAAGGCTGCGATAGCAAAAGCGAAACTGACAGCAAAACCAACATAGCCCAAATACAGCATCGGTGGGTGGAAGATCAGCCCGACATCCTGCAGCATCGGGTTCAAATCACGGCCTTCAAGCGGTGTCGGGAACAGTCGCTCGAACGGATTCGACGTCAGCAAAACAAATAAGCTGAACAACAAAACCAACCCAGATAGAGTAATAAGTACCCTTGCGATAAATACCTCATCGAGTTTGCGGCACACCCTGGCAACAAGCGCAGTCCAGAGAGTTAACGAGAACAGCCAAAATAGAAATGAACCTTCATGCCCACCCCACACTGCGGCGAGCTTGAAGAATATGGGTAATTGGGTATTGGAGTGGTGGGCAACATAGGCAACCGAAAAATCATCCAGCGCGAAACACACGCCAAGCAAGATAATCGAGAGGCCGATAAAACCAAAGGCGCCATAACTTAATGGCCAGGCATAGCGAGTAAGGTATGAATCCTTTTTGAATAATCCGACAACCGGGACAGTTGCACCGAGCAAGGCGAATACCATTCCGAGGATTAACGAGAAATGTCCAACTTCAGGGAGCATCTATATTCCTTGTTACTAAATCGCCACAGCGCTAACTGTGGCGATTCCATCTTTGTTACATCAACCTATAAGGTCGTCATTTGTCCAGCGTACAGCACAAACGTACGCAGCATCAGTACACCGATCAAACTTAGCGTCGTCACCAGCATAATGAAGGCTTTGTTGTGTTTAATTCCGGAAGGGCTCACAGCATTAAGGCCTAATGGCACCAACATCCCCATGCCAATCACGCCGTACCAAAACCAACTGGCCCAAAAACCGCCGCCAATAGCAGCCATGGCTGCTGCTTGGCTTTGGCCGCCACCGAAATACAAGCCGGTGAACAGCGCAAAAATGACAAACAGCTCGAACATCACCACCGGACGCTCGAACTTATGCACCCAGCTGACACTGGCACTTTTCGCCGATTCCTTGAAGAACACCACGCCAAACAACAAGCACGCTGCCGCGCCGGATGACAGGCTGGAGAACAGGAACAAGATTGGCAGAACCGGGTTGTTCAGCATTGGGTAGGTTTGCAAAGCCGAAAGCAGGAAGCCGGTGTAAGCCGCCAGTACCAAAGCCAAGAAGCCAAGGAACAGTTCGATGCTGTTTTCGAAGCGCTCTATTACCTTCATGACCTTGCCAACAATTGGCAACTTTTCACCCAGCAATTCCAGCAGCTCGTTCTTGTAGATAATAGCAAGCCAAGCAAACAGAACTACCAAGTAAACCTGGAACAACACCACACCCATCGACATCACCGAAGTCGGGTTGTAGAAAATCATGATTTTCCAGAATGACCATGGCTTGGTCAGGTGGAAGATCAGAATCAACAAGCCCACAATGATCCCAAACGGGGCCAGAATCGCTGTCGCTTTGATAATACCGTTACTGGCCGGGTAACCTTCGATCACCTTACGTTTAAGGTAGATAGCAATCATTACCGCACCGGCTGACATCCCTGCCAAGAACAGGTAGACCGCAATGATCCAGTCCCAGACCAACGAGTCAAAATAAAAGGCATCTGCAAATGTCGTACTCATCCTTTTATCTCCCCTTTTCCATGTGGCACCTTGTACATCTTAGGCGCGGTACCGAGCTCGACTTTTTGGCGATAAACCGGCTTCTGAGTGATCAATTGACTGATTTCGCTATTTGGATCATTCAAATCACCAAATGTCAGTGCCTTAGTCGGGCATGACTCAACACAAGCAGGTTGTTTGCCTTCCTTGAGATTGGTTTCACGGCAGAAGTCGCACTTATCCGCAGATTTAGTTTCAGGATGGAAGAAACGCACCTGATAAGGACAAGCCGCTAAGCAATAGCCACAACCGACACACTTAAAGTTGTCGACAGCTACAATGCCGGTTTCATCGTCCTTGAAGGCCGCGCCTGTCGGGCAGACATGGACACACGGTGCGTTATCGCAATGCTGACAAGAGATACGGGTAAATTGATAGTCAACATCTGGATACTCGCCCTGTGGTTCACTACGGATGATTTCCAGTCGTGATACCCCTTCAGGCACATTATTGACTTCACGGCAGGCATCGGTACAGGCGGTACAACCGATACAAAGCGTCTCGTCATGGACCATACCATAGCGCTTCACGCCATCTTCCATGGTTGCGGCCAATGTCTTGCGACCGCCAACGAGGTTTGAGGCTGCCACCCCTGTAGTGAAGATAACTGCGCCGGCACCGGCCAGGAAGTTACGTCTTGAACACGTCATAAACTCTCCCCTACTTTTTTGCTTTTGTCTGATCGGAATGGCAATCGACGCAAAGCTTGATTTTCGGCTTTCTCTCGATATCTTTCATCGGATCAGATGTTGGGTGGATATTATGGCAAGAAGCACATGAGAGATCCAAAGCGTGGACATCGTGGGTCCAGTTCGCTTCACGTAAATTCTCAGGCTCATGACAGTTCACACACGTTTCGTTCTGCTTAGTGATCCAGGCTACATCGGCTGCAGGCTTTTCAGTGCCGGCAACTGACTGAGCAGGAGCAAACTTGGTCACCTCTTTTGCGCCGTTGCGGTGGTCTTTACCCACATTGCTATGGCAATCCACGCAGGTCACATCACGGTTGGTATGCGGGTTAATGGCGGCACTATGTGCGCCCTTGAGAACGTCTCCTTCATCCTTGTGACACTGGGTACAGGCGTAATCCCGGTCACGGATGAATTCAACGACATGTCTGCCGGACTCCGAAGTGGTTACAGAAGGATTGGCTGCTGTGGCTTCTGTGCTTTGGGAGTCTGCGGCAACATTGATTGAGAAACCCCAAATACACATAGCGACAAACAGTGTCAGCATGCTATTCAGGGCTACTTTATGATTGCCCATTTTTCACCTTTTCATCTTCCACAATTACTTTTTTATTTAAATCAAAAAGTAACCGGTGCTGATAATACAAATCAGGCACAAACGTGCCCCTTGACTTTTGCAATTAATAATCCATTGCACTTGAAATCAATTCTTATTTGCATCATTTTTAAGCCACAACGCTCGACAAGCTTATTAAACTATATTTCAAGATGTGAAAATATGCGACAAATAACAAATAGCGTAAAAGTGGTATTGAACATGAACTTTTACTGATTTAGATCAACCCCAAAAACCATGCTAACGTGTTGTTTTAAAATGATATTACACCGCAAAACCCACACCAACCCAAAGGGTTATGTAAATACCCAAAAAGAGGTATAGAGGTAAATTATTAATCTACCTCGCGTTATTCACTTTTCCCTTTTGATCCAAAGCAAAAAAGAAATCGCTTTTATCTCGGTTTTTCTCCTTTCTGATATTCTTATTTAGAACTCTAATTCTGTTTGCATCGAAAAGCCGCATTCACAACGCTTGGCTCTATTTACAACAAGAATTATGGAGTGCACATCGTGAGTAATAAATGGACGAGAAATACTGCCGCTGTTGCAGCATTACTGTCTGCAATATTTCTTTCTGGCAACGCGTTGGCAAACGAAGAACAACCTGCTGAAAAAGAAAGAATTGAGGCGCGCAACGAAACCTTTGCCACTGCCCATGCCGATCAGTACAAATCATGGGAAGCAACCAAAGAAAGCGATCATATCGAAGATGCCCTAGAAGGCGACCCGAACATGGTTATCCTTTGGGCTGGCTACGGCTTTGCCAAAGACTACAACAAAGCCCGTGGTCACTACTACGCCCTAACCGATGTACGTGAAACCCTACGTACTGGTGGCCCTCAAGATGCTAACTCGGGCCCAATGCCAATGGCATGTTGGAGCTGTAAGAGCCCCGATGTTGCCCGTGTGATTGACGAGCGCGGTGAAGATGGCTATTTCGAAGGCAAGTGGGCACGCCTGGGTTCTGAAATCAGCAACACCATCGGCTGTGCCGACTGCCACAACACCAACAGTGAAGACTTCAAGCAGGGCAAACCAGCCTTGGCTTTGTCACGTCCATACGCAGCTCGCGCAATGGAAGCCATTGGCAAGAAATTTGAAGACGGTTCACGCCTAGATCAGCAAGCTCAGGTTTGTGGTCAGTGCCATGTGGAATACTACTTCCAGAAGCAAAGCCACAACTCAGTCAAGTTCCCATGGGATATGGGTACAGGTGTTGATGAGATGGAAGTGTACTTCGACAACATCGGCTTCAGTGATTGGACCCACGGCCTGTCTAAAGCACCAATGATCAAAGCCCAGCACCCAGAGTACGAAACATGGCGCGATGGTATCCACGGTAAGAACAACGTGACCTGTATTGACTGTCACATGCCGAAAGTACAGAACGAAGACGGTGTAGTGTTCACTGATCACAAGATCGGTAACCCATTCGACCGTTTCGAAGATACCTGTGCCAACTGTCACACCCAAGACAAAGAAACCCTACAAGGCATCGTTTCTACCCGTAAGGCTCAGGTGCTAGAGATGAAACTTCGCGCTGAGAAGCAAATCGTTGCCGCTCACTTCGAAGCGAAAGCGGCTTGGGATGCAGGTGCAACTGAAGAAGAAATGAAACCAATCCTAACCGACATCCGCCACGCACAATGGCGCTGGGACTACGCGATTGCCTCTCACGGTGTTCACATGCACGCACCAGAAGTTGCCCTACGCGTTCTGGGTACGGCACTGGATAAAGCCGCTGATGCCCGTGCCAAAGTGGTTCGCCTACTGGCTACCAAAGGCATTACCGATCCGGTTGAAATCCCTGATATCTCTACCAAGCTGAAAGCCCAGCAAGCACTTGGCATGGATATGGATGCGATGAACCAGGAGAAAGAAGACTTCCTGAATACCGTTGTGCCTAAGTGGGAAGAAGAAGCGAAAGTTCGTGAAGCGAGCTACGACAAGAAATAACTGATCGGCTTTAGCTATTAACTCAAGAGCTATTAGCTTAAAAAATATAACGCCCCGATTGATATCGGGGCGTTTTTTACTTGTCAGCTAACAGCTCAAACCGCTCTATCAGGAAATCTAAGAACAAGCGGATCCGCTTTGGCTGATATTGCCTGCTCATATAAATGACATTCAAGTCTGCACCAGCAGAGGATGTGGATGCATTGAAATTCTTCATATAACCATTCAATAGCGTAACAAGACGGCGCTGGTTAATATCTTCCTGTACATCCAAGATAGATTTAAGCGCAATACCTGCCCCCTCCAGTGCCCACTGACGGATAACCTCACCATCATCTGAACAACGCTTGGGCAGCACAGTAATCACATTATGCTTCCCGCTATCCTGGAAATGCCACGTTTTCAGCTCTTCGTTGCTGCGCACCAAGGCTAGACAATCATGATTAGCCAAATCTTGCGGGCTGATGGGGGTTCCCCTTCTAGCCAAGTACTCAGGAGATGCGCACAACACCCGCCGACTGGCAGCCAATTTGCGCGAGATCAGGCTACTATCAGCAAGCTCGCCGTAGCGGATCACAATATCCAGCCCGGACTCAGCCAGATTCGACAAGTTATCGTTCAAATATAGATATGGCGTGACATCGGGGTATTGCTCAGCAAATGCTGACACAATTGGTGAAATATACTGTTTGCCAATGTCACGTGGTGCGGAAATTTTCAATGTACCACGCACTTCCTTCAAGCCAGTTTGTAGCAGGTTTTCCGTTTCTTTCACACTATCTAGGATCTCAAGACAGGCCTGATGGTACATCGCACCTGAGTCAGTCAGAGATAGGTGGCGAGTGCTTCGGTTCAATAGCTTGACGCCATAGCGCTCCTCTAGGGTTTGCAACCTTGCAGTCACTGTTGCCGGTGACAAACCCAACTCCCTGCCCGCAGCTGCCAGCCCTTGGTTTTTGACGATACTGACAAACAGCATCATGTCGGAAAATTTATCCACGCTTTCTTTCCTAACCCTTATCCAACCACATTATTCATCTAATCCGAATAATGAATTCGAATTATATCCAATTATCAATTGTTACCAAATCAATATACTTGCTCCATCAAAACAATATTGGGACAGCCACTATGAAAACAGACAAAACCGTTTACGTGATTATCGGCGGCACATCGGGCATCGGTGCGGAGCTCGCCAAACAGCTCAAACAAGAAAACGCTACCATCCATGTCGCTAGCCGAAACACAGGTCTTGATATCAGTGATGAACAATCCGTTTATCGTTATTTCGAATCTATCGGTGCTATTGACCACCTGATTGTCACCGCCGGCTCCTTTGCCCCTGCCGGTAAAGTTGTGGATGTCGAAACAGTCTTAGCCAAAGCGGCCTTCGATACTAAGTTTTGGGGAAGCATTTTCGCGGCTAAACACGCTGCACGCTACCTCAAACAAGGTGGCTCCATTACTCTGACTTCGGGGATGTTGTCGCGCAAAGTCGTTGCTAATACCTATGTCAAAACCGCTATTAATGCCGCATTGGAGGCCGTCACTAAGGTGCTAGCCAAAGAGCTCGCGCCGATCCGAGTCAATACCGTCAGTCCAGGCTTAACACAAACCCAAGCCTATAAAGGAATGCGCGATGAAGACCGAAGTGCCATGTATCAACACAGTCAAAATACCTTGCCTGTGGGAAAAGTTGGGCAAGCTTCTGATATTGCGATGGCTTACCTCCTAGTCATGCAAAACACCTACATGACAGGCACTGTGATCGATGTAGATGGTGGAGCCTTGCTTGGCTAAACGCTAAGGAAAACCTCATTTTTATAACGACTTAGTCATCACGACAGTTTTATCACAGCTTTTTCATAACAGTTATAAGTGCCAATTCCTTCAAAGCGATTGGCATCTTGGATTCATTTAGATTCACGAAATATAAGAGCACCCCCTCATGAACAAAGAAAGAATGCCGCTGCAGGTATGGATTTTGACGCTTGCAGCATTCGCTATCGGAACCGCTGAATTTGTTATCGCAGGCATACTTCCACAGGTCGCTAATTCACTGTCGATCAGTGAAGGTCAAGCCGGTTACCTGATCAGCGCCTATGCCCTGGCTATTGTCTTCGGGGGGCCGGTTCTGACTATTTACCTCGCTCGTTTTAACAAGAAGACCGTACTGGCTGGTTTAATGGTACTGTTCATAGCCGGTAACCTGCTATCTGCGTTCGCACCGAATTACCTAGTACTGATGGTCAGCCGAGTCATCACTGGTTTGGTTCAAGGCCCCTTCTACGGTATCGGCGCCGTTGTCGCGACTAACTTGGTCTCAGAGAAAATGGCTGGAAGAGCGGTCGGGCAAATGTTCGCAGGCCTGACACTTGCCAACGTGCTCGGTGTCCCCGGCGGCACTTGGATCGGACTTCAATTTGGCTGGCACACCACTTTCTTGACCGTTTCGGCCTTTGGTTTAGTGGCGCTGTTTTTCATCACAACCGTCATTAAATCTTCTGGCCATGGTGAAGCAAAAGACGTGAAAGCCCAATTAATGGCCTTCAAGAACCCGATGCTGCTCATCAGTCTAGCCATCACGGTCTTTGCTTGGTCTGGCTTTATGACGCTTTACGGCTATTTAGCCCCTATCGCCATGCACATTACAGGCTTTGCTGAGGATTCTGTCACATGGATTCTGGTCATCGTCGGTGTGGGCTTAATTATTGGCAATACCCTAGGCGGGCGTTCATCAGATAAAAACTTACAAAAAGCCTCCATGTTCTGGGCAATTGCGATGATTGCTTCCCTTATCCTGGTTGGTCTAGCTATTGAGAACAAGGTGATGTTCATTGCTGCTGCTTTTGTCTTTGGTATAGCGTCTTTTGCCAACGTACCAGCAATGCAGTTACGAGTGATGAACCATGGTGGTGAAGGCCAGGAACTTGCCGCAACTGCAAATATCTCAGCATTCAACTTGGCTAATGCCTTTGGTGGTTTCTTAGGCGGGATGGTAATCGATAGCCAAATGGGCGCTGGCATGATCCCCTACGCAGCTATCGTTATCCCGCTAATCGGCTTGCTATTAATTGCCAAAGCCAACCGCCGGGAAAGCCGACTGGCCGCTTTGAAACCGAACTTGGGACGCTAACAAAGCCCATTCATCAATTTTTTAAAAAACAACACTCCTGAATACATCCAATGATACGCAGCCAGGCTCTAGCTCGAAGCTATCTGGCTGCAATTATGAGGACACCACAATGAAACTATATATCTATGAACATTGTCCTTTTAACGCCCGAGTTCGCTACGTTGCGGGCATGCTACTGAAATAAGGGGACTGTAATGAGCAAGCTATTCGAACAAGCACAACTGAAACAACTGGCCCTTCAAAACCTTGTTTTCATGGCACCAATAACATTTGTTATATGAAAAAGAAAAGGAGGTTTGATGCCTCCCTTAACTTATTCAGAATAAAACACCATTTAAATCTACAGAAAATTCTTGGCCCGATTGATAGCATTGATCACTTCGACCCGGTCCAAATCAGTGCGTTCGGTATCAAGTACTCGCTGCCAGGTATCAATGGCTTTTTGATAACGGGCACTCAAGAAATAGTCCGACGCAAGCAGCATCAGCGCTGAGACATTGTTTTCGTCCAACTCCAACGCCCGGTCAAGCCAAGCCTTGCTTTGCGCGGTGAAATGCTGCTTTTCCTGGTAGTAGCTGGCTGTCGCCATTGCCGAGTAAATATTAGATTGCGGCTCTGGAGCCAGTCTCTGTGCGTAAAGGAATGCGGTACCTGCATTTTCAAACTCGCTGCTGTACATGTATGCATTACCCAGCGCGTACCACAGTTCGCCGTTTTGGGTGTCTTCACGCAGTTTGCCTTGGATCTCCTCGATACGCTTTTGGTTCAGCTCCGAAGCGCTCATCAACATATCTTCAGGCAGTGGTTGCGGGGCTTCTGGACGCTTAACGGTATTCTTCGGCTCATGCCCCAAGAAGGCGTAGCTGGTGACTGAAACTACGGCGAGTACGCCAATAATTATCAGCGAGAAAGGCGTTACCTTGCGATTGTAGCGGTAAGAATGGGCAATAATCAGTACGGATGCCATGACTAACAACAGCAGGAAGAACAATCCTTGGTAATTCAGCATTCCAGAAATCCATATAACGTAGTTGAAATACCAGTTTACCAGAGCCTGTTATTGGCGCCTGAAAAGAATGCAGGATATTTAGCCTAGATCAAACCAAAAAAGGCAACGCCAATGCGCTGCCCTTTCAAGCCACTCTTTAGCGAGCGAAGGTGGCTAGATTATTGAACTTAAAGCTCAAAATCACCAAATGCGTCTTTCTCTACCTGACGAGCAAGGAAAGCAACCAAATCATCGTGGCCACCGATGTATTGGCCATCCAAAATGATTTGCGGAACAGTACGGACAACATTACCAGTCTGCTGCTCGATAAAATCAACCATTGTGGTTTTAGGCAGATCCGTACCCAGCACCAAGGTGGTGTACTCTGTGCCGCGCTCATCCAAAATCGCTTTCGCTTTTACGCAAAACGGACAGTTCGGCTGGGTGATCACTAGGTTCTGGTAGCTAGCAAGTTGCTCCATCGTCATATCAGACATGATTACTTTCTCATTCAGGTGTTTTAATAAAGGGTAAGATATCGAATTGCCTGTACCGATGACAAGCCTAGATCCAATCTAATACGCCCATCGTCTTTCATCCGCTGGCAATTTGCACAGGGATCCGCCGGCGACCAAAGGTTTTCTCAATCAACTTAAACCGGCCAGCCAATTGATACCCGCAGTAATGGCACTGCCCTTGGCTGGTTAGGTGGCAATCACCCAGTTGATACCAGTTACGTGAAAGGACGTTTTTACCACATCCAGGGCAATAGGTACTGTCACCCTTCTCATCGAAGATATTGCCGACATAGGCATAATGCAGGCCACTGGCAATCGCGATGTCCCGCGCTCGCTTCACCGTCTCGGGCGGAGTCGGTGGCGTGTCCAGCATTTTAAAGTCGGGATGGAACGCACTGAAATGGATAGGGACATCCGGCCCCAGATTATCATGCACCCAGCGGGTGAGCGCCTCTATTTCTTGCGTGCTGTCATTTTCGTCGGGGATTAACAAGGTGGTAATTTCAAACCATACATCCGTTTCATGCTTAAGATAAAGCAAGGTATCGAGCACTGGCGCGAGATGACCGCTGCATATTTTGTGGTAGAAGCGCTCGGTAAATGCTTTGAGATCTATATTGGCTGCGTCCATATGGCGATAAAACTCAACCCTAGGTTTATCGCAAATGTACCCAGCACTTACAGCCACACTGTTAATACCCAACTCACGGCATGCCTGCGCGGCATCGACCGCATATTCCATAAAGATCACCGGATCGTTGTAGGTAAAGGCAATACTGTCACAGCCATAACGTTTCGCGGCCTGTGCGAGTTGCTCCGGCATCGCCGAAGATCCAAGAGTATCTATCTGGCGGGACTTACTGATATTCCAGTTCTGGCAAAATTTACACCCTAAGTTACAACCTGCGGTTCCGAAAGACAGTACCGAGCTACCAGGGTAAAAATGGTTGAGAGGCTTTTTCTCGATAGGATCAATACAAAACCCACTGGAGCGACCATAACTGGTTAAAACTATCTCTCCCTCATGGGCCTGCCTAACAAAGCATGCTCCGCGCTTCCCCTCCCGAAGCCGGCATTGGCGCGGGCAAAGATCACACACGACCCTGCCATCATCGAGTCGATGCCAATATATTGTGGGATAAAATTCAGGAGGCTGGCGCATGATAGTCACCCAGGCGAGTATTTGTTCCTATACTTAAGATTAGTCCAGATTTTAAGACTTTATCGGTAGGTACCCTATGAATACGCGTCCACCAGCCGTGGCTGGCCGATTCTATTCTCACTCAGCGCAATACCTGAAGAACCAGATGGATGAATGGCTTAAGCCCACTCAACACCACACGCCTATCCGTGCCTTAATCGTTCCTCATGCAGGGTACGTTTTTTCAGGCAGTGTTGCCGCCGATGCCTACCAATACCTACTTCCAGAGGCCGATCGCATCCGCCGGGTGATCCTTATCGGCCCCAGCCACCGCTACTATTTCCAAGGCTGTGCCATCCCCGCTGCAGACTATTTCGAAACCCCGCTGGGTAAAATCAAAATTGACACACAATTTGTTGATAAGCTGAAGGAAATAGATGATATTGAAGTATCGGATCAGGTTCATGCCCTCGAGCATTGCCTCGAAGTGCAATTGCCTTTCCTGCAGTCATGTTTACATGACTTCACCCTGTTACCGCTCTTGACCAGTAATGTAAATCCGGCACATGTCGCCAAGCTCATTGATGCCCTATGGCAAGGTGACGACTGCCTGCTTGTTATCAGTAGCGATCTGAGCCATTTCCACACCTATTCGGAAGCCCAGCGTATTGATAGCCAAACCTGCAACATGATTGAACACTACGAGCCGACCCTCGTTCCAGAGCAAGCTTGTGGCTCAACCGGTATTAATACATTGCTACTGCTAGCCAAACAAAGGGGATACACACTTACACGTAGAACATTAATAAATTCCGGTGACACTGACGCCGGAGATAAGGAGAGAGTCGTAGGATATGTCAGCTATCTCGTTTCAGAACCTCAATAAAGGTGAGCTAACCCAACTATTGGATGTCGCTCGCGATGCAATTCGCGGTCATTTCTCTGATGATCTTCCCCAGCCTCCCCGACTTGATTTATATGGCAAGAAATTGCTCCAACCAGGCGCTTGCTTTGTTACCCTTACTGTTAATGGCGAACTTCAGGGCTGCCTGGGTACAACCGTGGCCCACTCACCACTGGTCATGGAAGTCCACAACAAGGCCCGCGCAAGCGCTTACCAAGATCGCCGTTTCATGCCGCTAGTCGAAGAGCAACTCGACGGTTTAGTGGTCGAAGTTTCGGTTCTGACCCAGCCGCAAGATCTGGATGTCGACTCCGAGCAAGCCCTCATCGATTACCTAGAAAACAACAAAGTAGGCGTGATCCTCTCGGATAACCACCAGCAAGCACTATTCCTGCCGCAAGTCTGGGAAAAGCTGCCCAAACCCGAAGATTTTATCCGCCAGCTGAAACTCAAAGCCGGCTGGAACAGCGTGTACTGGTCACCATCAATGAAAGTACAAACCTTTGATGTAAATAGTATCAGCGGTAAGTATCACTACTAGGCTATGGGCTATTCAAGGTTTTAGTATAAGGTCCAAATACAAACGCCCCTACAGATGAAGGGGCGCTAATATTGGAGCCGTTTTCTCTGCCTTTCGTGATTACTTAGTAATGAGGCCATAAGGCTTGCCGGTGAATATCTCCGGCTGTTTCTGGATAGTCGGAACAGCATTGGCGCCTTGCCAATCAAGTAGCATGATGGCAAGGACATTGCGGTGCTCACCATCAAGCAAGTCGGTACTGCCGTTCACCGCAGGCACTATACCCAAATGGCGGTTGAGCGAACGCTGTATCGCCTTGCGGGTCTTTTCAACCACCGGATCACTCTCCAAGCCAGCTAGCAAGAAGTTAATACCGACTTCCGCAATCACATCTTCTTTCGAGCGGGCAATAATAGTATCAATATTGTCGCGGTAATAGTCGTAAATCCACTGATATTCAGACTCTTTGACCGGATGCTGGTAATACTCGGTTGCGGCAAAAATGATGTGCGTCAGGCCATACACCTTGTTCATGAACTGTTGATCCGTCAGCTGATCGTCTTGGCTGTCAGGGTATGTTTCTTTAAACGCAGCGGTAAACTCTTCAACCACATCCTGCTCGCCTAACTGACGCAACCAATACACCTGATTAGCCAATTGTGCCGCCCATGCCCTGATCATTTCAGGATCGGTCGCATAGTCTTTAAAATCATAACGGCGGATCACTTCGCGCAGTTTGGCATCTTCACGGTGCTTCAAGCCATACTCATTCGCCCGCGCCATCGATCCGAGCAGATCAACACCAAGGTAAAAATACTCCGGCTTATCTTTGGTCGCTTCGTAACGTAAATCGCTGCGAACATCATCTTTATGATCATAGCGTGCGAGACGCTTTGCCGAATACGCTTCAATTTGCCCTGGGGTATGGACTTCGGCTGCAAAGTAATTCAAGCGGCTGGCAACACGGGCCATATCGGACCAAATCGCCGATTGGTATTTTGAGTCTTGGGTTTGGCGGTACATTCTTAGGCCATAGTGCCCTATCTTGAAAGCCGGGAAGGTGAAGAGTTGGCTTTCATAAGTTTTACGGATCCGCTCCGCATCTTGCTGGAAGCTAGCACGTTCAGTACTGATTGAGGCATTCGTGCCTCCTGCATTGAGGGTCAGCCCCTGCTCTGCCGCTGACTGGACATCGGCCCAAACCATCGATGAGGCAAACATTGCCCCGGCTACCAGCGAAGGCAAGATTCTCCGATGAAATACCTTCTGTAATTTACTGCTTCCCCGTCCCATTGAAGACTCCCTGCTCATTCCACTAAACATTTAGCCAGAACGCTAGCAAAGCCTTGAATTTATTACGTCAGAAAACTGTGAAATTATACTTGTAGATGTGATCGAGATAACAATAGCGATAAAGAGCGGACTAACAGCATAATCCGCAGGAATATATTCTCGTCACTCTATAATTTCACGAAAAGTTAAGTTGATACGGGGGGTGTCGACCCGCTGTGTTTTCGGTACCGCATGTTGCCAGTAAGTTTGCAGGTCTCCGGCCATCACCAAGAGCGAGCCATGATTAAGCTGATATTCTTGCTTGTCCCTGCTTTGCTTGTGCCGCAACACAAAGCGCCGCGTTGCGCCAAGACTGACCGAGGCAATCACTGGCTGCTCGCCAAGTTCAGGCTCGTTGTCTTGATGCCATCCCATAGAATCTTTGCCATTGCGATACAGATTGGCTAAAACGGAATTAAAGTTAACCCCCAGAAGGTCATTGAGCTGCTGGCGAATGACCTGCAGGGTCGGTGTCCACGGGTCGGGCTGCATAGTCAAACCAGAGTAGGTATAGACCGCCTCGCCGCACCAAGCCTGCAACCTGGGTTGCCATACTTCCTTGCCGAACATCACAATTTTTTTCTGCTGCCAATTGAGTTCATCTTCAAGTTTTTCAAAACATTTATCAGCAACAGAAGGCTCGAGAAAATGCGGGTGCCAAAACACCCGCCCCTGCGGCAAGTCCTGCCAATAACCATTATGGGTAGAGCTTGTGCTAATGACGCTCATCGATAGGTATCCATTCTTGGTGATCTGGGCCAATATAGTCTGCGCTAGGTCGAATGATCCGGTTGTGATCGCGCTGTTCAAACACATGGGCGGCCCAACCGGTAACGCGGCTCATGACAAAAATCGGTGTGAATAGTTTGGTCGGTATGCCCATAAAGTGATAGGCCGAAGCATGGAAGAAATCGGCATTGCAGAACAGGTTCTTTTCGCGCTTCATCACTTCTTCTACCCTAACGGAAATATCATAGAGCACCGGATCACTGGCACCTTTCGCCAGCTTTTCAGACCAAACTTTGATAAGGGCATTTCGAGGATCCGATTCACGGTAGATGGCATGGCCGAAGCCCATGATTTTTTCTTTTTTCTCCAACATTTCCAGAATACCAGCCTCGGCCTCGTCAGCTGTCTGCCATCGCTCAATCATCTCCATGGCTGCTTCGTTAGCACCGCCATGCAGTGGCCCCCTCAAGGTACCAATCGCGGCACAAACGCAGGAATAGATATCAGACAAGGTCGAAGCACACACCCTTGCAGCAAACGTCGAGGCATTGAATTCATGCTCGGCATACAGGGTAAGCGAACAATGCATAACTTGTTTGTGCAAGTCCGGTGGCGTTTCACCTGTGAGCATTTTCAGAAAATAGCCTGCAATACTGTCTTGGTCGCAATAGGTTTCTATCTTTATCCCATGATGGCTATAGCGGTACCAGTAGCAGATAATGGCAGGCAGCAGAGCCAGTAGCCGGTCGGCTTTGTCGTACTCTTCGGTAAAACCGTGCTCCTGTTCGAGGTTGCCCAACATCGAGCAGCCTGTGCGCATCACATCCATCGGATGGGCATCAGCAGGGATCTGTTCCAACACTAATTTCAGCGCAAGGGGCAAGCCACGGTAGGAAATCAGCTTAGTTTTGTAAGCAGCAAGCTCAGCCCGGGTGGGTAATTTGTCTTTGAGCAGCAAGTAAGCGACCTCTTCAAACTCGGCATGCTGCGCCAGATCAGAAATGTCGTAGCCACGATAGGTCAAGCCGCTACCGGTTTTACCCACCGTACATAGTGCCGTGCTGCCAGCAGTTTGTCCGCGTAGACCTTCACCGCCGAGCGGTTTGAGCGAATCAGCCATGGTGCCCCTCCCTGTCGAATCAACATTGATACGAAAATACAGTCACTTTGTTATATTCAAAAGCCTAGGTCAGGAAACACCATAAAACCACTCGCACAGTACTAATAAAGCTCTTTATTTCAGCGCGATATCTACCCACACCAAACGGTGATCAGAGCCTGCCTGAGGCCGCTCCCGGCCGCGCTCATCGGTAATTAAATGGCGCAGCGGATCTTTTTTATCAGGCCAAAATACCCCGCTTTGGAGCACCTCCAGATTGGCCGATGGCAGAACATAGTCAAGGCGCAATCCCGAGATATGGGTCCATTCACTCGGCCGCCCACGGCGTTGTTGCCATGGCCTCAAAAAGCGCCCCCCCAAACTTTTTGGCGTCATCCGCCCGGAGGACACAGTACGATGAACCCTTGGGTGCAACAGCAGATCGCGGATTGCTTTTTTCATCCCGTCACCATCAGCCATGTCGGCATTGAGATCCCCCAGCAGCACAAAACGGCTATCTGGCAACAATCCGCCCGTATTACCGTCATCATCAACGAGATAGTCGGCATTCTCAATGATGTTTCTTAGCAAAACCAGCTCATCATGGTTGCGGCGGGCATTGCGCTTTTCATGTCCGTCAAACACTGGTGGTGTTGGGTGGCAACACACCAGATGAATAGCCTGGCCTTCTATATCAACTGGCACCACAACATGGTTCTTAGAAGACAATCGAAGCTCCTCACTTGCACCTTCAGAATAATAACCCTCCGGCATCTGGTGACCTGGCAAGTCTTTCCATACCAGTGTTTGCCAACTTCTGATGTCTTTATCGGCAATGGGGAAGCGCGACAGGATCACAAAACTAAAATGGCCATGGTGCTCGCCAAACCCTTGGGCATCATTGGGCAAGGTGATCTTCCCATCGCCATCAAGATCGTTGTTCATTGCCAACCCGGTGTTCGACGGTGGGCAATAGCGGTACGGGTAAGACACTGCCGGCTGATCATGCTGTGAAACGGCCAAATATTGCTGGCAGAATCGCTCAAGCGCGCCATCATCGCCCCCCTCGCCAGGATGGTCGAACTCACACAGCATCAGCACGTCGGGAGCAACATGCTGGATAATCGCGGCAAGTTTGGAAAAGCGTTCGTGACGGGGTTGCTCCAACTGGCTCAATATCGCGCCGGGAATTGGATCTGACATGGAAATATTGAAGACGGCAACACGAACATTTGGCGGCATTGTGTTCGATGAAGATTGGTGAAATGAAGAGGTATGCAAGGGGGGGCACTCACAGCTGAATAAGATAAATCAGTATACCCACTTCTGATAAATCACTCACCAGAAATGGGTCACTAACTTGATGAAATCACTACTCTGTAAGCTGTGTGATTGCCATCCTTATTTGCTTGGCATCTGATTCAGCACGGTGCTGCACCGGGCCAAGTTCAGCCATTATCTGCTGGAAATGCGCCCTATCAATGCCGTTTTCCTGTAACAACCACAACCCCACCTCTGTCAGGGTAAATGAAGGCCGCATATGGGCTGCATGATACAAACGCCCGAGCCAAAATAGATCCCACTGACTATCACAGAAAACAAGCTCGTATTTTCCTAAAACTGCATTGAGATGCTGGCACACATCCACAACTTGAAGCCCTTCATTGTGAAGCTTCTGACGTGAAATTTGGTGGATCTCTTGCTCTGCGTAGTCATCCCAGTGTTGCCATGGATCACCAGCAGTTAACGGATTAATAAGTAGACTGTTCGCAGAACCGTCTGGTAGCGAGTATCCTACCTCAATCGGGTAAGACTGCCCGGAAAGACCGGATGCTTCAAAATCCAATGTTGCCCACATTGCACTCTCCCTGATGCGATTATGAGTACTTACCACCAATACCACGACTTCCTGTCAAAAAACTGTATGGCAAGCGATTAAGGCATTTGAATACCTTACTTAAAGGTAATAGCAGATGCCTACGTTGTACTCAATAAATGTAGTAGGAAACATGATGTTGTTGGAGAAAAAACTCAATATCCTCAATTTTGATACAGTGTTTGAAACACCGACCTCACCAAATAAGCATGTTTTAACCAAATGGTTTCAAAGAGTAATCCTGTTTGTTCGTAGTAACTCGTTGAATTACACTCAGGATATTATTTTTAAGCATTTCAAAAATCAAAATGGCACCAATTCTTGGCTTTGCGGGGTATAGTGGCTCAGGCAAAACGACCCTGCTTGAAAATCTCATCCCTCTCTTGAAATTAGAGGGGTTACGTATCGGCTTGGTCAAACACAGCCACCACAGCATTGATCCAGACAAACCCGGGAAGGACAGCTACCGGCTTCGCCATGCCGGTTGTAGCCAAACATTGCTAGCAACCAAAGCTAGGCACATACTGTATTTCGAATACCCAGAGCCAGAACGGGAAGAGCCGCAACTTAATGAGTGCCTTGCACAACTCGACCACAACAAATTAGATCTAGTATTGGTTGAAGGATTCCGAGATGAGCCCATCGCCAAGATTGAAGTACACCGACCAAGCTACGGCAAGCCGCTTTTTTACCCCAAAGATAAACACATCATTGCTTTTGCCAGCGATGAACCTGCGCCAGAAGGGTGCCCAATTCCCTATTTGGATTTGAACACCCCTCAAAACGTGGCTGATTTTATTATGCAGTGGCTACACGACGATTCAACGCAGGGGTATGTTTAAAGACATTTACAGCTTAGCCGCTCGATTGGAAACAATATCAAACCAAGACTTGCGGCGATCTTCACTGGCATTCAACACCGGCCCCAAATAGGTCGATGACTGATTCTTGATCCCAGAGAAACTCAAGATCGTATGTTTGAGCTGTTTATAGATAGGATTGCCCTGCACTAACTTATACCAAAATGGCGGGGTGTCTAAGGTGATGATCAGTTCTGAAGTACGACCACTCAACAATTTGTCTGGGACCGCTTTACCTTCATTATATTTAAAGGCAAAGCCCGGCAGGAAAGTTCTGTCAATAACCCCTTTGAATTTGGCTGGCACCGTTCCCCACCAGACAGGGCTGACAATCACAATATGCTCAGCCCAAGAAACCAACTCTTGAAAGCCTTTCAGATCGTCTTCCAACGGCATTTCATCATCATAGCCTTGCTGCAGATCCATCTCGAATGACATATCAGCAATATTCAATTGCTTGATCTCATGCTTCTCACCCGCAATGCTAGCATAGTGCTCAGCCAGTGACTGACATAGGCTCGATTTCTTCGGGTTCGCATTGATAACCAAGACCTTTTTCATTCTGTACCTCCTTTTACATACTGGAGGCATGGTAAACCCTGCCCCTAGGGGCAGAGTCAATAACTAGCCATTGTCTTTCAGCTTTTTTGTTGGGACATGGCTCTCACACTGCTGAATTATCTGACGATATTCCCCTACTCGGATGTACTGAGCTTCAAGCGCCTTAATCTGGCCTGCAATCTCTTTTTGCTTTCCCTCCAAGATTTGCAATACCTTTATCCAATTGAACCCCTGCTGATCATCTATCAAAGGAAGCAACTCTGATAACTGAATACCAAGCGACTGCGCTTCCTTAATCATTTGGATTAACTTGATATCAGCATCTGAAAAGACACGATAGCTTCCAACTCTTGAAACACTTAACAGCCCCATCGACTCATACAACCGTATTGCCCGTACTGAGGCTCCCGACCTTTTTGCAGCTTCACCTATGTACATGGCTTACTTCCCTGCTCATTAATACCTCCCTTTGCCATATTTGCTATATAAAGCCCGCATAGCTATCTTCATATACGAGAAATCACACTTCCATACACCAGAAAATCGCGCCTCAGAAACTGTCTGTCAATAAAGGGGGAGATTAATGATAATCAAACGCTTGGCTATTATCTTTTTCATTTTTGTTCACTTGCCCGTATCAGCAGACAGTGGGTTAGTTCAAATCCAAAGTCCCCATTCTGTTCCAGATACTGTTGAAAAACTAAAACAGGTGCTTGACGAAAAAGGCATGACGCTCTTTGCCCATGTCCCGCACAGCCAGTCAGCAAATGAAGTTGGTATCAGCCTTCGCCCTACTGAACTGCTCATTTTCGGCAACCCCAAAGTCGGCTCTATCCTGATGGAATGCCAACAGACAACGGCAATCGACCTGCCACAAAAAGCCTTGGTCATGCAGAACAGCGACAATGAGGTTTGGGTGATCTACAACGACCCGGCCTATATCGCCGACCGCCATCACATTGAGGGAAAGGTCGCTAAATGCGACGCTACACTCGAGAAAGTGAGCAAGGCACTGAATGCCATTGTTACAAGCGCTGTGAATAGAAAATAAAACATGTAAAACAAGCTGAAAAGTTTCATTTATTACAATTACTTATAGCATTGAAATTGATTAACCAAGTTGCGAGTCACATAACAAAAACGCCTCCCATTTTTTAATGAGAGGCGTATAAGCTTATCAATCAAATTTTGATGTTACATCTAGCGGAGAAGGGGTTAAATCGCCCAGCCACCTGCGTAGAAGGCCACCAGCACAATGGCGATGATCACGGTACCAACATTCAGGCGCTTCGCTTCACCAGAAATCACTCGGCCAATCACCAAAGAGCCAAAGCCCAGCATAATACCGGTAACGATGTTACCTGTTAGTACGATAAATACCGCACACACTAGGCCAGATAGCGCATCAACAGAGTCAGCCATATCCAGCTTGCTAACATTGCTCATCATTAGCAGACCAACATACATCAGCGCTGGCGCGGTAGCGTAAGCGGGTACCAAGTAACTGATAGGCGATAGGAACAGTAGCAACAAGAACAAGCCACCGACGACTGTTGCAGTCAGGCCAGTTTTACCGCCCGCTGCTGTACCGGCTGCTGATTCAATATATACCGCCGCTGGAGCGCCACCGACGAAGCCAGCAAAGATACTACTGACTGAGTCAGAAGTCAGTGCTTTACCGCCATCGATGATTTGGCCGTCTTTATCAAGCAGGTTTGCCTGACCGGCTACCGCGCGGATAGTACCGGTTGCATCGAAAATCGCGGTCATTACCAACGCCAATACACTTGGGATCACGATTGGGTTTAGTGCTCCCATGATATCCATGGTGCCCAGTAGAGACTCACCTTCAGCGCCGAACGATGGCATCGCAAACAAGCCCTGGTAAGTCACATTCGGGTCGAAGATCAGACCGAAGATAGAAATAGCAACGATAACCAGCAAAATACCGCCCGGCACACGGCGCTTTTCAAGGCCGAAGATAGCCGCCAAACCAACAATAGACATGATCACAGGCAGTGATGTGAACTCACCCAGCGCAACAGGTAGGCCTTCGTGCGGGTTCTGTACCACCAGGCCAACACCGTTAGCTGCGATCAACAGCAAGAACAGACCGATACCGATACCCGTACCATGGGCAATACCAAATGGCAGGTTGGTGAGTATCCACTGACGAACACCGGTCACGGTAATAGCGGTAAACACCACACCCATCAGGAATACCGCACCCAGTGCAACCGGAATGCTGATCCCCTGCCCCAATACCAAGCTAAATGCAGTAAAGGCAGTGAGTGAAATTGCGCAGCCAATGGCCATCGGCAGGTTGGCCCACAGGCCCATCAATAGTGAACCGAACGCGGCAACCAAACAGGTCGCGATAAACACTGCACCTTGGTTGAAGCCTGCGGCACCCAGCATGCTAGGTACAACGATAACGGAGTAAACCATTGCCAGGAAAGTCGTCAGACCGGCGACGACTTCCTGTTTGACACTACTGCCACGCTGGGAGATTTTAAAATACCCATCCAACCCACTCTTACGGGGTGTGTCTTCTGCTACAACTGTAGATTCATGATGAATCGAACTATTTTCAGACATGATGTGATTCCTTGTAAAATTTAGCGTCAGGCTCACGGCCTGATCACCTTGAAAAACGTTGAGCTTCCTCTCAACCCGCCCCGTCGCAATCGATTGCTTTTTTGGGGCTGTGACTTGTCCGTCACGTTAAAAATGTTGCTGACTTTTATCGACGCAACCCCAGTTAACAGAACCCATCAATTTCCCTAAATGGAATATCCCTAGAGTGAATAACCGGGGCTGGCAAGGTAAATTGGCGGCGATTATACGCTTTGCTCACCCTGCATTGTCAAAAACTTATTTTCCGGCGAAACCGTTTGCGTAAAATTTAACCTCGCTCGTACACTAATCGGCCATCTACGTAGGTTCGGTAGATGCTTCGGTCGTCTCCCAAGGTCATTAGCATGAACAATTTCTCTGACAGATCTTTCGAGCTGTCGTAGCGAAGTTGCTGAAGCGGTGTCGAGCACGGGTCAATAACAACAAAGTCAGCCTCTTTGCCTACCTCGAAGTTACCGATCAAGTGATCCAGTGACAGAGATTTCGCGCCGCCCAAGGTGGCGAGGTAAAACGCCTCAAAGGCCGACAAACGGTGCTGTTGCAACTGCATGATCTTATAAGCTTCATTCAGCGTCTGGAGCATATTGAAGGTTGTCCCCGCACCGATATCGGTACCCATGCCAACTTTCACCTTGCGCTTCCAAGCTTCCTGCAGCTTGAACAAACCGCTGCCCAGGTAGAGGTTCGAGGTTGGGCAGAACGCGATGGCAGAATCGGTTTCATGCAGGCAGTCCCACTCTTCATCTTCAAGGTGGATACAGTGGGCAAAAACACTCTTCGGCCCGGTCAACCCATGGTGGTGGTACACATCAAGGTAGCCATCCTGTTCAGGGTAAAGCTCTTTCACCCAAGCGATTTCATTCTTGTTCTCACATAGGTGGGTGTGTACATAGGTATCTGGGTATTCTTCTTTAAGTTTTCCTGCCATTGCGAGTTGCTCAGGCGTCGAGGTCGGAGCAAAACGCGGGGTGATCGCGTAAAGCAAACGGCCACGCTTATGCCAACGCTCTATCAACTCTTTGGTTTGGTTGTAACCAATTTCCGGCGTATCCAGCAGGTATTCTGGCGCATTGCGATCCATCATCACCTTACCGGCAATCATCCGCATGTTGATTTTCTCGGCTTCCTCGAACAAGGCATCTACCGATTCAGGGTGAACCGTACCGAACACCAATGCAGTCGTGGTGCCGTTGCGCAGTAACTGCTTGATAAAGAAAGTCGACATTTCGCGGGAATAGTCTTTGTCTTTATACCTCGCCTCGGTCGGGAAGGTGTAGTTGTTCAACCATTCCAGCAGCTGCTCACCATAGGCACCGACCATTTCGGCCTGCGGGTAGTGAATATGGGTATCGATAAACCCAGGCATCACAATCTTGCCCGGATAGCTGCGAACCCTTACTGTCGGCGGAATTTGATCTTTGCCCTCTTCCCACTTGCCGACCCATTCAATACGGCCGTTGTCGACCAACATCAAGCCATCTTCGATAAAACGGATGTTCTGCTCTATATCTTCTGGCTTGTCGACAACCTTGGCAATATCCAATATCGACGCTCTAATTGCTTTCACTGATTGGGTATATTCCATGATTACCTCTTATCTTTTCTGGCTGGACAGTGGTAGGGATCACCGTTCATTCCAGCGCTGTCATTTTTCAAATTCTTTCTGTTATGGTTTTAAACCTGTTGCTCGCGTGATTGCATCGCCTCTTCCTCGGCCAATGCTTTTTCACACGCTTCACATTCTTTAATTTGTTCTTTCAGCGCTTCACGTTTTTCTTTTGCGCTTTCCGCTTCATCGGCACGGTTGATACCCAGGACGATGTTCAGCCCCAGAGCGACCAGTGAGCCAGTTGTAATACCCGAACCTAGGATGACGCGCATTGAATCTGGCATATACGTCAAGATCTCCGGACGGACAGTCACTGCCATACCGGAAGCAACACCGACAGCGATGATTAGCATATTGCGTTTGGTAAAATTAATTCGTGACAGGATGCCAATCCCTGCAGAGATGATCATTGCAAACATCACAAGTCCTGCACCGCCAAGTACCGGAGAAGGAATAGTGACCACGATGCCACCCAGTTTCGGGAACATACCGGCAATGAGCATGATCACACCGGTAACAGCGACGACATGACGGCTGGCAACACCGGTTATCGACACAATACCGACGTTCTGGCTGAATGATGAGAATGGAGTTGCGCCAAATACCGACGCCAGCGCACTGCCGACACCGTCACACAAAATCCCTTTCGACAGTTTTTTCCCTGTTAATTTGGTATGAGTCGCATCACTAAGAGCAAGGAAATCTCCGGTAGATTCCATGATGGTCACCAAATAGGCTATGGACATGCCAATGACACCACTGACAGTAAAACTCAAGCCGAAAGGCAGTAACTCAGGTAAGGCGAAGAACTTGGCATTTTGTACAGGACTAAAGTCAACTACCCCCATAAATATAGCCACGATATACCCGACCATCATCCCTATCACGATGGCTGCAGCGGAGATCAATCCTTTACCGAGCTGTGACAGAACAATAACGACCACCAGCACCAATAAGCCAAGCATCAGGTTATTGATTTGGCCATAGTGCTCTTGGCCGACAAAGCCACCCGCGAACCAGTCAACGGAAACAGGTAAAATGGTCAGGCCAATTAGCACCACCACAGTACCGGATACCACTGGCGGGAACAGCTTGCGGATTTGCGGCATGAAACGGCTACCGATGATCATCACCAAAGAGCCAATCAAAGACGCGCCGAACACGCCGGAGATCCCTGAGTCCAAGCCGATAGAGATGGAAATAGCAACGAAGGTAAAGCTGGTGCCCATTACCACAGGAAGCCGGATCCCAACCGGGCCAACGCCTTTACACTGGACGATAGTAACCACACCCGAGACCATCAGGGCAGCGTTGACCAAAATCACCATTTGGTCGGTGGGCAGTCCGATTGCACTACCAACTACCAAAGGCACGGCAATAATCGCCCCCATTGCGGCAAGCATGTGTTGAAGTGCTAACAGAATCGAGGCGCCCACAGGGGGCTTGTCTTCCACGTTGTACAGTAGTTTCATTTCTGTTCCATCCGAAATCTTTAAATCGATAACCTAGCCAGAAACTCCAGGGCCCTTTACACCAAGCTCAACAGAGCCTGTGCCTGCCTACCCGCTTACTATCATGGCTGCTCAGTGTTAGATTCAGTTACTGAGACAGTCGATACCAGCCAAGTCATGACGGCGTAATTGCCAAAACACCAGCCCGGTTAAACCGGAGCCGAAAAACAAAACGGCCATTTCCCATCCCCTGGAAATGACCGCTTGCACATTAGTTACAGCTTATTGAGACCTTGCAAAATCTTCTCTGGGGTGAAGTGCCAATCACGTAACCAGACACCACATGCATCGTGAATTGCACTGGCGATGGCAGGTGCTGCACCGTTAACCCCAATTTCAGATATCGATTTCGCACCATAAGGGCCAACCGGATCATCACTTGGCACCAATACTGCTTTGAAGTCGCGAGGAATATCACCGATCTTCGGTGCGCCATAGCTCTTCAGATCGCGGGTAACAGGCACGCCGTTGTCATCGTAAATCAGCTCTTCATACAAGCTGTGGCCGATAGCACGCATGCTGGCACCGTATATCTGGCCAAGTGCCAAATCAGGGTTAACCGGCGTACCACAGTCAAGCAAGGCATGGAACTTATCTAGGCGGATTTCACCAGTACGGGTATTGACCGCCACCTCAGCGAAGTTAGCGCCGTAAGGGAAGGCAAACTCTGGCGTAATGAAGCAACCTGAAGCCAGTAACTGCCCCCACCCTGTGCCGCTTTCTGCTTTGTGGGCGATATCGAAGTAGCTCACTTCACCTTTCTTACCTTTCACCAAACCTGGAGCGACAATTTCGACATCTTCCACTGGCTCTTCGAGCATTTCAGCACCGCATTTAAGGATCTTTTCGCGCATCGCCTCGGCGGCACGCTTGGCGGCATTGCCTGAGAAGCAGGTACCGGATGAGGCGTAAGCCCCTTTATCGAATGGTGCATGGTCGGTGTCACCGGAATGAACCGTAATTTCGTCCATCGGGCAGCAAAGTACTTCTGCGGTCAGCTTGCTGATCACGGTATCCAAGCCAGTACCGATATCGGCACCACCGGAGTGAACAATAAAGGTACCGTCGGACGCCATCTTGATACGGCAGTTGGCCTGATCGATATCTGGAATACCGGATTTCTGCTGGATAATCGCCACACCACGACCGACTTTCCATTCGCCGTCAGCATTTTTAGGGCTATCCCACTCAATCAACTTGCGGCCTTCGCGCAGGATTGGCCCCAATGCACAGCTGTGTACTTTCGGAGCACTGGTTGGCATCTTGCCTTCACCGATAGCGGCTAAGATCTTCAGCTCTTGGCCTTCAACTACACGGTTCTTCTCAACCATATCCAAATGGTCGATACCCAACTCTTGTGCCATTTCAGCCATTGCCATGGTCAGGGCAAAGTTCCCCTTCGGCGCGCCGTAACCTTGATAAGCCCCGGTAGGACAAATGTTCGAGTAGTAAGTGGTTACCCGGAAATCGACGTTGTCACATGGGTACAATGGCAGTGACAGAGCAGGACCATTAGAAGGCACTGTCAGTGCGTGGTTACCGTAAGGGCCGGTATTGGCACGGAAGTCCATATCAATCGCAGTCAGTGTACCGTCTTTCTTGGCACCGAGTTTAACAGTGACTTTGGCGACGTGGCGGGTCGAGTTGCAGATGAACTCTTCCTCACGGGTATGATGGAAGTACACCGGACGACCTGTGGTCCAGGTTGCCCATGCACACACATCTTCCAGCAAGATATCTTGTTTTGAGCCATATCCACCGCCCACACGCTCTTTGACGATATGGACTTTGTTCTGTTTCACACCCAAGATCTTGGCAACCTGACGGCGAACGTGCCAAGGTACCTGAGTCGAATCGTGCATGACGATACGATCGCCATCCATGTAGCTGTAGCAAATATGGGTTTCAACCGGCAGCTGCTGTACCTGCTTGGACTCGTAGGTACGCTCGATAATCACATCCGCTTCAGCAAAGCCTTTGTCCAAATCACCGATATGGCCACGGACACTGGCGGCAATGTTCTTACGAGGGAAGCAGCCAATCGGGAAGTTAACAATCAGCTTGCCTTCACGCGGGTCGGCATTGCGGTTCTGCTCTTCCAAGTCATCCGGCGCACCAACACCATACTCGATAGGCTCGTTGTGAATAATTGGCGCATTGGCAGCCATCGCCTCGTCAATGCTCATCACAGGCTCAAGCACATCGTACTCAACGTCGATCAGTTTCAATGCCTGCTCGGCAATCTCTACCGACTCGGCAACAACAGCAGCAACACGGTCGCCGACATGACGCATTTTCTGGCCGAACATACGACGGTCTAGCGGTGATGGCTCTGGGGCACTCTGACCACCCGGAGTGTAAGGAATATCTGGGCAGTTTTCGTGGGTGATCACCGATACTACACCTGGTAGCGCTTCGGCTTTGGACACATCAAGTTGTTTGATCCATGCATGGGCATGCGGGCTACGTAGCACCTTAATGACACAGGCATTGGCTGGAATACGGTCTTCGACATAGCACGGCTTGGCCTGAACCATTTTGGCCGAATCAATCTTCGGACAGTTCTTGCCGACAACCGCCAGATCATCACGGAATTCCGGCGCGAACTGCTGGGTATATTCAGGATCGTTAAGGCGTTTGACCGCCAGTTCAACCACTTCGTAGAACTGCTGGTAACCCGCATCTCGGCTGAACAAGCCTGATAGCGCATCATCGATTTCATCGCGGTTTGGCTGAGGAATACGCTCAAGCAACTCGGTTAAGATCAACGCCAAGGCCGGATCGTTGTAGCCCGACTGCACCACACCAACATCGATCATCGCCTGCTGAACCAAACTCAGCTGATTCCACTCACCGAGCGCTTCGGCGGTTTTCACTTCCGCCCCTTCAAGCTGGGCAGCAATCAGCAAAGAGGCATTGATCAGTTCACCATTGAACAGGATCACATCCGATCCGGCGTATCCCCAACCGTCATCACTGTTGCGAACCGAGTGGTAACCCATAGAATGAAGCAATGTCTGAACATTTTCACCAAGGCGGCAGTCCAAAGTCTGAGGGCGGCCATTTAAGGTAAATTGAATCGTCATGATTATGCTTCCTCTACCAAGTGCTGACATTCAGCCATCAAATCCGTGATCACCACACCGGCGATATATCGCTTGTACTCCACACTGCCGCGAATATCGGCTTCCGGATAGATCGCATCAGCCACCGCTTGCTCCAGCAGCTCCCCTTTCAGATCTTGTGCTTCCACATCTCGCAGGCGAACCGGGCGGGCTGCGCCGTCATGCAAAGGAGACACACCATCAAGGGCAATCACCTTGTTGCCTTGCTTATCGATAGATACCGCCGCAGTCACAATGGCTAACCCTGCTGCCGAGCGGGCAATGTTGTAACCGATACAAGTTAGGTTTCTGTCTGGAATAATGATGGTTGCAATGAGCTCGCGCTCTTCGCTATTGATGTAATCTTCTACATCCACTTCCAAGCCATTTGCCAGCTTCAGTTTCGCCCTGAGTGCAATCAAGCTAGGAACAAGCAGAGCTTCTGGTTGGCGTGCCGCAATCTCACCACCCAAGGTGGCCTGGTTACGGACGTGACGGGAATAGATAAAGGCCGCAGACTGTTTCAACGCCACTGGCACCAGCTCGTGGTCAATCAATTGCTGGATACGGCACATCGCACCAATGTGTAGGCTGTCGCCTTGCTGCTCAACCTTGGAAAGGTTCAGCTTACCCAGAGAGATAGCAACCGTTTTATCCGTTTTAGTTGGCGCTGCATTGATTTTGGATCCGCCTGCAAACCAGATGGCATCACTGCCATGCTGCTGCTTGAATTCAAGTGCCTGAGCAGGGGTATCAGGCGTTAGATATTGTTCAATCATGTTAATTGCCTTTTCGCATTCTCATTGTTATTCCTGCATCATGCGTTCGGCCGAGAGGCTTTTACGGAACGTTATTGATGTCTTGAATATCTAAAAGGCAACAAACACGCCAAACTGCTGAAACAGGTCAGCTGAGACAAGGATTCGTGAGCACAGTCCGAAATTTCAGTAAAAATGCGATCAGCGTCGGGACACATGTCACTTTTTTCAAACCGGATAAATATCTAGGTTATCAAATAGATAATAACGGTTATCACTAAGTAGAAAGGAGATATCAAAATAATATCAGGGGGCTATCAATATGATATTGGCAAGCGAGAGAGATACTTTGAATCAATACACTGGATTAACACAGGGAGAGACCTCAACCTCTCCCCGTGAATCATCAGAATATAATGTTATTCAGAAATAACTCGTGGATGATTTAAGAGTGTTTCGTTGTATGCTGACTCACTTTCTCCGAATCAATGGCTAACTCATCCTCTTGCTCAACCCGATAGTCTGCAATAGGCTGAGTGTTTGGATACAGATAGCTAAACAAGAAATACCCAACCGCACTGAGTAGCAAGCCAAGGAAGATACCATCTAATCCAAAGAAATTTACCCACTCATATTTCACGGCCAGAATACCCAGAGTACCAAGCAGTAGTGATACCCATGTCCCCTGTTTACTGCCTTTCTGATAGTAATGACCCAACAAGTAAGGGACTAATGTCCCCCCAGCGCGAAGACTGAACGAGAACATCAATATTGAAATAATGGCACCGGTATTGAGCACTGCTACGGCAATAGAGAAAATCCCAATCGCCAATATGGTTAATCGAGCCACTTTCAGCAGCGTCGCCTGATCAGCATCAGGATTGACGTAGACCTTGTAAATATCATTGGCAAAGATAGAACCTGCCCCCAGCAAGTCAGACGAAGCTGACGACATGGTTGCAGATGAAATACCTGCAAATAACAATCCAACCAAAACCGGCGGCATCACTTGTACAGCCAATGTCGGAAGCGCGTAACGGGCACCATTCTCAACAATGGCCGATCCGTCAATCATCCCCAGATCGACCATAGTACGCGCGATGATCCCAAGCGCAGCAGGGATCATCGCGAAGGCAAAAAACACCAATGCTGTGAGCAAGCTGCCCACCAATGCCGTCCGGCCATTTTTCGCTGCATACAAACGTTGGGTGACTTCCTGGCCACAAATAAAAGATGCGGCGTAGATTAATATGAGACTAACAATGGTGGGCACACCAATCCCTTGGGTAAAGGACAACCTCTCGGAACTGGTATTCGCAACGACGACATCCCAACCGCCTACGAGATCCAAAGAGAAAGGCACGACAGCCAGCATACCGAATACAATCATCAGCATCTGGGTAAAATCGGTTAACGACACCGACCACAACCCGCCGAGCATGGAATAGATGATCACAACGCAAGAGATAACGATAACAGATGTTGTGTAATCCCAATCCATGATGACCGACAGGATAACCCCCGACGCAATAAACTGCACTGCAGTTAAGCCAATCAAGGGGAGTATCATTATTACCGAAGTAAAAAGGGCCGACGGCTTGTCATACCGCTTTCGGAAAAACTCTGGAATGGTTTTGACCATCGCCCGCCTGAGCATTGGTGCCACCAGCGCGATGATAGTAAAGGTGACCCCCATCGTCGCGACATACCACAACGCAGAGAAGCCCCAGTCACCATAGGCCTTTTCGACCACCCCTAATGACGAGCCACCGCCGATCTCAGTCGCAGCCAGTGTGCCTGCAATGAGAAAAGGTCCGAGCCTTCTGCCTGCGACGAGAAAGTCCTCCGAGTCGCCAATCTTCTTCGATGAATAAATGCCTATTCCAATAAGAAAAAACAAATAGCCCACAACAATCATTAACACTACTGTATTACCTGCCATAAAAGTACTCCTTACTTTATGAAGCAACAGAACGATTAATTACTACCTGTAAAGCGTTTCAGTACACCCTCTCATAGCAAGTTCTATTCCGATAAAATAAAGATGGCAACGATTACATTTTTATAAATATTCTCGGCATATTACTGGCGCTAAATGCCGAAAAGTCATTTGTAGTCAAGAGAAAATTCTTTCAGAAAAGTGCTTGTACTGTTCTCGTTAATCGCGTAATTGACAGCACTATCATATTGATAACTGGGGGCATAGCCAGGCTGCAAACTGTTGTTAAAGCATTTTTATGGACACGAAGTCCGATTAAGGCACATGATTCAACCTGGTAACCCGTCAGTAATCAACTTTACAATTAGTGCTAATACATTTGTGGGAAAGGAAAGCCAGAAATTAAGTTCATCCAACACGCATAAATATTCAAAAAATAGCAAGTCATGCCTGATAATAAGTTTTGCTAACTGTTTAAAATTAGCAATAACCTTATTAACAATAATATTTTCCCAATTCTGTTTATAAAGCGATCTTTATACCAAACACAGCCATTCCCAAAACAAAACAATTGATACAAAACCATTCACTGGCAAAATACCGCTTTTAGCACCAACCAACAATTACCCTATTAATCATATACTTAATAGGGTTTATTTCATTAACCAGAAGAAAAATACAATGAATAAATTACTACTTAGTCTGTTATTGCCTTTAGCAACATACGTTTCAGATACCGCCGCTACAGAAACAGCTTATTCTCAGACAGCTGCTTCAGAAGCCGTTACCCCCGAGGCCATTACTTCATTTCAGGTCAGCAGTGTTCAGTCTAACCAAACTTATACCTATGTCCGCTGCTGGTACCGCCCTCACTATAATCATGACGACCCGGCAACTACCTGGGAGTGGGCACTGGACGAAAACGGTGACTACTTCACTCTAGACGGGTATTGGTGGTCATCGGTGTCATATAAAAATATGTTCTACACCGATGCTAACCAAGAGAAAATTATCGAGCGCTGTAAGGCAACACTTGGCGTTGAGCATGAAACCGCAGATATCAGCTACTATGCTGCTGATAACCGGCTGTCTTTTAACCATTCCATTTGGTTCAATGATCCTGTCTTCCAGCCGGGTACCATCAACAAAATGGTTGCCTTTGGTGACAGCCTGTCTGATACCGGCAATATATTTAACGCTTCACAATGGCTATTCCCCAACCCTAATTCTTGGTTTTTGGGTCGTTTTTCCAATGGGTTAGTTTGGACAGAATACCTAGCCCGAGACAAAAACATTCCGATTTATAACTGGGCTGTCGGTGGCGCAGCGGGTACCAATCAGTATATAGCCCTGACCGGTGTTTACGATCAGGTCACCTCTTACCTGACCTATATGAAAATGGCGCAGAACTATCAGCCTGAGCGTACCCTATTTACGTTAGAGTTCGGCCTGAACGACTTCATGAACTACAACCGTGAAGTATCAGAAGTCAAAGCAGACTTCAGTAGCGCGCTTATTCGCCTGACAGACGCTGGTGCACACAATATCATGTTGTTTACCCTACCGGATGCCACAAAGGCTCCGCAGTTTAAATACTCGACTCAAGATGAAATTGAGAAAGTCCGGACTAAAATTCAACTATTCAATGTCTATATCCGCGAACAGGCTCAGTTCTATCAAGATAAAGGAATCAACGTCGCGCTGGTCGATGCCGCACAGATGTTTGACGATATAACCACAGCGCCAAAAGCCCATGGTTTTGAGAATGCCAAAGATGCATGCCTTAATATCAATCGCAGCAGTGCGATGGATTACCTTTACAGCCACAGCCTAACCAATGATTGTGCCTATCATGGCTCTGACAAGTATGTGTTCTGGGGCGTCACCCATCCAACCACGGCAACGCACAAATACATCGCTGACAAGATCCTGGCTGGGATTATCAATCAGTACGATTTTTAACTTCGGTTTTCAATACGAATGTAAACTAGAAGTTAGCTATCTAAATGACAAGTCAAAAGCCACCTTCTAAATAAGAAGGTGGCTTTGCATAAGCCTTAACTTTTTCTGCTAACCCTGTATGACTACTTGGCAGCGAGAAACTCTTTTGCCTGCTGCAACCGCAGCCTATCGGCATCCCCTTCTCCGGCGACATCAACCAGCATTTGATAATATTGCTCAGCCTTGTCTTTATCTCCAGCCATCTCCGCTGAACGGGCTGCGCCATAGAGGCTGTTAAAGCGATTCTTGCTTCGGATCAAGGCTATGGCATATTCATCCAATGCTTGTTGATACATTTCCATTTCCCAAAGCATGTCGGCCAGCAACTCTCTAGCCGGTATGATTTCGCCCGGCGTCACAGGATGTTTTTCAGTAGTCGCCTCTAGGTCAGCAGCACTTTGCATGGTCTGCAATGCTTGTTCACGATCGCCTTGTTGGAATTGATGCCAGGCCAACGCAGACAGGCGCTGAATTTCAACCTGCTTGCCCCAATAGGCCGAGTTTTGTTCGGCTTGAGCCTTTAGTTCTCCCAGCCTTTTCAACGCATCCTCTGCGCCTTGCTTATCACCCGTTCGGGCAGCACCAAGCGCATTGGCAAAGTGAGTAATCGCCTCCATTGCTGGATAGTTATCCCATGGATAACTGCTGGGAGTTTTAGGCACTAGCTCTGCTGCTGTAGACCATTGCTGTCTTTCTAGTGCATATCGAGCCGGCACAGCGGCCAACGTATAGGCCGAAGCAACATGCGGCTGAATCGGCGAGTCGAGCCCTTGAATAGTTTCGACTACTTCCAGTGCTTTCGCGTCCTGTGCCTGTTGCAGGTATGAATACGCCAAGTAATCAAATGCATGGAGGTAATGAAGGGAGAGCTTGTCACCAGCAGGATGTTTCTTGGCAGCTTCGGCCGAGCGGATATTCATGGTGATTGACTCTGGCCATAAGCCAAGCCGGGTCGCTTTTGATAACATCTTCGAACGTTGCCTGAGCACCGACATAGGTCATGTGATGCAGCAAAGCCAACCCTTTTTCCAGCTGAGGCTGGCTGTCCGAATTACAAGAGGTAGGAAACTGAACGGTGCCTAGTTTTTCCTTGTCATCGGAGTGGTTTGCCGCGTGAGCACTCTGGCCAAGGAATGCTGAGCTGATAAATATGGCCGCCATCAATCGCAGGCCATGCCGACTATTCATACTCATATTCTTACTCCAGAACATAGGTAATGGTTTATACCTAAGCTTGATTGAAGAAAGTATAGGTAAAAAACCTACTCGGTGAGGATCCAAAGTACGGGGTAATGTCTTTGCCTGCATCATGGTGTTTTGCATCCCGGCAAACTTCAAGCTTGTTTGGATAGACACATAGGCTACCCATCTTCACTAACACGCTTTTGTCGGATAGGCGGCACCTGTTGCCAGGTGCCTCCCTCCTCAGAACCGTACGTGCAACTTTCACTGCATACGGCTCAAGCCTCCACAAAGGCACCGTTAAGCACCCAGTAATTAAATTACCTTTGCGATACACACTTAAAGCTTTAAAACTGCCCCAATGGTGACTCAGTGAATAAGAAACCACGGTTCGTTGTCAGAAGACGCACTAATTTCATTCGAAATCATCATTTGCTTTTCTCCTTTAATAAAGTTCTTCAAGCTATCTCGCAACGGGAGACCAGTTAGAAGTCAGCTCGCTTTCGCGTCAGGTATAAACCTGTATCCCCTTCATTACAAACGGGCATTCGCTTTCTCTAACCTCCTTTACCTGCATACCTATCGGCAACCCTCACAGGCTGCTTTCCCATAGGGAGGTATACAGGCTTACCCTGTTCCGTATGTTGCGTAAAATGTCAACTTAGATGCCCACTATAGTGCAAAGAGTACGCTGATCACGCAAGAGTAATGTCCAATCTCTTTCCGACTCTCGTTGCCATTTTGGCTACAGCGTATTAACCACTTCCGCTGCTTCATCGTATAACGCACCTTACATGGATTCACATTACATTCATCATATTGACTCCCTAGCACTCACCCGAGTTGTGGTTCTCAGGAGGAACATCTTCTCACGATTCCGTTCCCACTCAGCTTACCGCCTGAGTTTCGTTACATTGTCGGTTCCGCTGCTTTATTCAGGAACCTAGGGTCATCTGGTGATACAGATGGTTCACTCTCATCGTGGTGAACAACGCTTCATACGACTTCAGGTCGCACGGACATAATCGTGTTAGATCTTTTGCTCTAAATCGAGCATGATGGATAAGGAATAGTATTGCAAACTGGGATATTCTCCTTTTTGTACCAACACGATAAGGCTCGCTTCACGCACTTGACTCTTTGCGTTACCAGTCGATAGTATCCGACTTTTAGTATTTAAATTTATTAAGTATTCGTATGACTAATAAGAAAGTTCATTGGGGTATTGCAGGGTTAGGTAAAATCGCCCATCGTTTTGTGACAGATCTTACGCAGCATGTTGAAAATGGAGAGCTATATGCTGTCGCAGCAAGAGACCAGCAGCGAGCCGATATGTTTTCCAATGAATACCACTGTCAACGAAGTTATGGTTCATATCAGGCACTAGCAGAAGATCCAAACGTTGATGTTGTCTACATCGCTACAATTCATCCTTTTCATAAAAGCATGGTTGAGCTGTTTTTAACACACGGTAAACACGTCTTGGTTGAAAAGCCTGCTTTTACCAACATAGAAGACTGGGATGAAATGTCCTCGCTCGCTGAAGAAAAGGGATTACTTTTAGTTGAGGCAATGAAGTCAGTAGCCTTTCCAGCTTATCAAGCATTGCGACAGTTTATTCAAGATAACAATGTGAAAATCGACTCAGTTGAGGCTGCCTTTGGCAACTGGCATGAATTCGATACGAATCAGCAAATATTCAACCCTGATTTATGTGGTGGAGCAACTTTAGATGTTGGCGTGTATGCTTTATGGTTGTACGCCGATTTATGTCAACTCACGAAAACCTCAGTATTAAAACCCTCTGTGAAACATAGCAAAGACAACGCTGAATCTGAAGTGGACGAAAATGTTGAGTTAATTTTTGATGGAGAGATCAAAGGCAAAATTTGCGCCTCTATCACCCGTAACCTAAAGCGTGAAGCCATAATTAAAGGCCCTGAACTTGAAATAACTATCCATGAAAAGTGGTGGAATCCAAAAACCATCGACATTTTATATCAGGGTAGGAAGCAGCAAATTACCACACCAGTGAGAGGTGGGGGATTTGAATACGAGATTGAGCATATTTCTTCACTAATTCTTAATGAGAAATATCAATCTGATGTCATACGTACCGAGACCAGCCGACAAGTCATTTCAATCATGGAAGCTAGTTTAGTGGAAAATGGCTTTCAGCATTTAGTTCGTTCAATGGGTTGAGGTAAGACGACCTCAAGCCCATCATTGATGGCTTATCTCATAGCGAATGGCTATTCATCCCCGTAAGCTCAGTTCAAGGAGACGATTTTGTGCGCTACGGGGAGTAACCAACTAATAAGAGCGACAGTCAAATCTCAGATTAGAGTGATTTGGCATACCTCACCAACATTACCAAATCTAACCCAAATCACTGTTAACACGATATGAATGAGCAAGCACTCTAAATTGGAAAGGGGCATAAATGAGTTGGCTATAGAGATAGTTGAGTCGGCGATGAACAGGAACGTGTTTACAACATTGCGAAACTTTCAAAAGGTAAATTAATTCAAATATAGACAGCTCCGCCAGACAAAAATGTAGATCCGACCATAGTCAAACTGACTATGGCCGCTTACTAGTTACTCAACATTGCCCTTGTAATCTTCGTTATTTAGATTGTTGATATATGTCCAGATCTCAAACTCATCTTGAGACAATTCACTTGGGTCTGGCAGATTATTTCTTTCCTTGTTGATTAGGGTTCATCTGTTTACCGCGATTACCCTGGTTCTGATCGTACTGACGGTTTGTTCCCTTGGTGCCTTTATTTGCGTTTGGGATATTTGACGAATTGTCAGATGGTGTTATTTTTTTAGCCATTTTCTGATTTCCTTAATTAAAACTAGACTTTTGAATTTTCTTGATTGTTCGCTCAAATCCTTGCCTAGTTGTTATCACTTTAGGGTGTAGTCCATCAGAGTTATCCTGCCAAACAAATCGAAGCCCTCTTCCTAATCTGAACCTAATAAAGGTTGGCGAAGAGCGAATCTTCTTCCTGCCTAGACTAAGATAAGAGGCTCCCGAATTAAGTGACCTTTCAATTTCGAAAGCACGCTTAACCTGGCACTGTGGAATGTGAGATTGGAATGTATCAATAAGCTGTTGTGTCGATGTCATTCTTGCACTCCTTGATGAACTGAACACAGAATGATTGAGTGCACTGCACTCACAACAACTAATTTAATAAATCGTCCAAAAATTTATCGAACTCTTTTGCCTCAAGGTATTGCTGAGTTATCAGTGACTGATATTTGGAAAGAATAGGATTTTCAGTTTGAAGTGAAGATGCTGCTTCATAAGCCTTTTCAAGATCGCTATTTAAGTAATATAGCATCATAGTTTCACCATCAGTTAATACAGCACTTTGAGCTAACAGAGCTTGCATAGCACTCGTGACATTACCAATCGATAATTGTGGTAGTTCATAAAATGGATTTGGTAGGCGAGTTTCGGACAACGAAATACTCGACTTCATTGCGTTAATAAGTTGCTCTAGAGCTTCAGATTGGATACTTATACCAATAATGGATTGTCGACCAGCTAAAGTAACGTTTAAAAACTCGGCAGCCTCCATCCGTTTACTTCTATCGGTAAAGATAGCTTTAACGCGTTTACTATCAGCAAAAAAGCCTTGCAGCAACACAGCATTGTGGAACTTGTTTAGGCTCTCGTGTGCTATGAGCAAATGGTTTTTCTTCGAACCAATCCCCATCTGTTCTTTGTTAACGATAAGAAAACCTTTACTTCTTACAAGAGGGTAAACAAGGTCTTTAAATGACTTGTGCTCGGACAGTTCAACAGAAAACAACGCTCTTATCGCGTCAGGAGGCGACAATCCATCATATTTCACAAGACAACCTCAATAACTTACTTTCAGATGGGGGGTTTTCCTCAAGAACGTATTTCGCAATAAATTCCGCTCGCTTAAACCAATCAGATCGACAGTGATATTCACTTTTTGCGTACTGCTCTATCACCCCCAAGCAGTAACCAGCCCTTAAGCTTTCGGATAACGAAGTAGTTTGAGCAGCTAACAGATGCTTTTCATTCTTGGATGAATATATGTTGATTAACTCAGCACAGCCATCTACTAATGAAAGAGGTTTAGCTGAAGTGATTGCTGGTAATAGCAAAAGGCCAAGAGCAAAGATATAGGTATTTTTACGTAGCATTCTAGATATCCGATGTTGTTTGTTTTTGGGGCTCCTGCGAAGTAGCGTTGATCTTGTCGCTACAGTCATCTCCATCTAGAGCTTGAGATTCAAGAACCTTTGTCCTTTTCTTCTTGCTGGGCACAGCTATGTATAGGCTTAAGAGAATACAAGCAAATGCAAACATCTGGCTATAATTTTCGCCGTGAAGAAGTGCCCAGTTTAGATACTCAGTCCCCTCAAGAAAATCAGAGAAAGCAACAACACTGGCAGTCAACCAAGCGAATAATACAAATCTGCCATACCAGATTAACGGCATCGATAGAATATTCCACCAACGCTCACTAGTTTGACGTGTGTAGAAGCGATATCGCCTTAAAAGCACTATAGCTAAGGCTAGAAACACAGCCTCGAGATTTGATATGTCGGACAGGCTCTCTTGATATTCAAAAATATTTATAAGCTCCAACCATAATGATGTCAGAGCCATCCCGACTAGAGTTATGAACAAGCATAAGTTGAGTAGTGTTGCCACAACTCTCCCTACAGCCCAATCCAATTCAAATAACATATGGAAAAGGCCTACCGATTTTTCGGGCTCATTGATTCCCACTTCCCGTTTCTGTTCTACGTTTGATCTATCCATGATTCAGAGAGAAAGAAGTAAATTTGATATTCCATCAGTTTAACAAGCACACATAATGAATGTAACGGGTTTTCTATTACTTTCAGTAAGTTTCGACAGCTTTTAGGCCGGTGCAACTATTAGGTACTCTACCGGCACAACAATGAACAGAAATGATTTAACAATTGAGTACCTTGTTAAATCGAGTATAGATAATTTCATGTGATGAATGGAGGTATCACATCTTATCGTAAGTCATGCTGATTATTTGTTCACTTCTTTCGCGTCTAGATACTCTTGGTATTTCTTAGAAAACCACTGATGTAAGTGCAGACCTGTGTTTTTCCTTATCAAGTACGCGATGAATGCCAAGACCAACATACCAATAACTGTTCCCATGATACCCACCTACTTAAACATAAAAAACCAATTAAACAGCATCTTAAGCAGTAAATATGAATCGTGATATTTACTGCAGTTATAGTTTCATCTTAACTAAAGTCAGAGATTTTGATAAAGATTTGCTTACTCTGTGATGTTTGTAATCAATCAACATAGCAAACTTTGGGGCAATAATGAGTTTGGAACTCAACCAAAAAAAGGGGCCTAGCGGCCCCAACCAAAAGGTAACAAAAGTAAATACAAGTAAGGGAATAACTTTGTTAGCTTCTTGATAGTTGCTCAAGCCAACGGGTGAGTAGATTAAGCGAGGCTTGCTGGCGGTAGGCGGCAGTTGAGCGCTGATCATCTATCGGGCGGATAATTTCGCGGTAGCAGTCGACGACCTGAGCAACAAAGCCCGGCTTGGCTAGCGTTTCCAAAGATTGCCCGATAACCAAGGATTCCAGCTCGCGGCTACGGACCACCGTTGGGCCAACGGCACCAAAGGCGACCCGCCAGTCATCGAGCACAGGGACTTTCTTTGGGTAGCGTTTGATACGGGCGAGACCCGCCACTGACAGCTTGCTCAAGGCATTGGCCGCCCGGGTACCAACCTTATGGTAGAACTCTTCAGGCAGGTCATACTGCGGGATCACAATATGGCTGAGCATTTCATCAGGCTTAAGAGCGGTCACCCTAGGCGCCAAGATGAAATCTTCCAATGGCATTTCTCTCTGCCCGCGTATTGATGACAGCACCACACGGGCATCGAGCACATACAAGGCAGGCAAAGAATCAGCGGCTGGCGAGGCATTGCAAATATTGCCAGCTAGCGTGGCACGGTTACGCAGCGCTGGCGCGGCAATTTTGGCAACGCTGTGGCGAAGTACCGAAGGCACCAAAGGGTGCTGTTCGATATCAGCCAACACCACCCCAGCCCCAATGTATAAAGCTTGTTCCTGCTCAGTTGACGCAATGTATTGCAACTCCTCGATAGCGTCGACGAACAACACATCTTGAGCAAACCTTGGGGACATCCCTGCCCTAACGCCATGCTGTACCATCAAGTCCGTGCCACCGGAAAATACTGTCAGCTTACCCATCGACAGGGTATCCAATGCCTGCGCCAACGTATCAGGCCGATAGACATTTACCATAAGCCTTCTCCTTTCTGGGCAGCAATCTTAGCCGCTTCGACTATCATGCCGTAACCCGTACAGCGACATAAGTTGCCGGAAATCGCGGTGCGGATAACCTGCTCGGTTGGGTTAGCGTCGACCTCTAGCAAGGCATAGAGTGCCAGCACCATACCTGGTGTGCAGAACCCGCACTGTACCCCTTTGGCCTCGAGCAACGCGTTGATCACACACTGGCCTTTTTCGGTCTGGCGCAATCCTTCCAAGGTCATCACATCACCGCCCTGTACCTGGCCGATAGGCATCATACAGGCGTTGACCAAACGGTTGTTAAACAGCACAGAGCAAGCTCCGCACTCCCCTTCGCCGCAGCCTTCTTTGGTTGCGTTGTGATTCATGGTTCCGCGCAGGGTATGGAGCAAAGACTGCATCGGATCAACGTCGACAACGACAAGGTGACTGTTGAGATAAAATTCAATCTTCATACTTCGGTGCTCCATTGCCAGGGCCCGATCCATCTAGGCCAGAGCCTTTCAGCTCAGTTGTGCGGCTGGCTAAAGCCTCACATATCTTCTCCGGGGTTGCCGGAATGGATGACAAAGGCACACCAATGGCATTTTCAACCGCTGCGACAAAAGCTGCTGCCCCGCCGTTGTGGGTTAATTCACCACCACCTTTAGCGCCGTTCGGACCATAAGGATAAGGGTTGTCGACAAGATCGCTACCGATCGCCGGTACATCAAGCGCTGTTGGGATCACATAATCTGCCATCGAACGCTGGGCAAACACGCCATCCTGAGTCATTTCCAGCTTCTCGCAGCTACCATACCCTAGCGCCTGTACCAAGCCGCCCTCAATTTGGCCCCGGAATATAGTGCTATCGATGGCCTTGCCGATGTCATACACCGCCCAGGCGCCAGTTATTTCCGCCTCACCTGTAGCCATATCGACTTCAACTTCGACCACGTTAACGCCATAACTGGTCGCCTGATAGGCATTGCCCTGGTAGGTATTTTGATCCCATTGGTGATAGTCAGGTTTGCAGTAAACCTCTTCCAACACCTGTTTTTCACCGGCAATCCATGATTTTTTCAGCTTTTTCGCTGCCTTTTCGAGGATATAACCAACGATCAAAATCGAACGAGAAGCAACTGTAGGGCCAGAGTCTGGCACAATCCCGGTATCTGGCACGGCTATCTGGATATCATCCAGCGGCTTTTCAAGGGTATCTGCCACAATCTTGCGGAACGTCAGGCTCAAACCTTGGCCAATATCGGTGTTGGAGGCCAAGATCTGGACCTTATCTTCAGCATCCTTGAGCAGTTTTACCTTGGCCCTGACAAGGGTATCTTCCAAGTCTCCGGCAAAGCCACAGCCATGCTGGAATACCGCAAAGCCGATACCTTTTTGTTTGCCCAAACCCTCAGATTGGCTTTGATTTTGATTAAAGCCTTGTTTTTGGTCAGGCTGGTTAAATTCAGCGAATTTACGTTGATAGTCCGACATATCCAGCACTTTTTGCAGCATCTCGTCGAGAACCAAATCACCGAAAATTTCCGCTCCGGTCAAAGAGTGGGAATCAGAGGTCAAGAAGTGCTGCTGCTTGAACGCAACCGGATCGACACCCAATTTCTTGGCCACATGGTGGATATGGGTCTCCATACAGAAACAGTTCTGCGGCGAGCCAAAGCCACGGAATGCGCCAGTCGGCACCGTATTGGTCGCCCACGCATGGCCTTCCACCCTGACGTTAGGAATGTCGTACACATTGGTGGCAGTGGTGATAGAGCGCTGCAGCACAATACCGGATAGACTCAGGTAGGCACCAGCGTTGACATCGAACTTGATATCCATGGCAACTATCTTGCCATCGGCATCGACACCGGTTTTATAGTGAAAAGTGACAGGGTGACGCTTTGAGGTAGTCGCGATATCTTCCCCGCGCTCGAAAATGATCCTGATTGGCTGTTGTAGCTTCTCAACAGCAACTGCCAAAGGTGCTGCCAGCACATCAGGAAAGTCTTCCTTACCGCCGAATCCGCCGCCGGTAGGACACTGAATCGCCCTAACATTGTCGTGGCCTAGCACAACAGCCATGGTGTGGTGGACATACCATGGGCATTGCATCGAGCCTTCCAGCACTATTTTCCCATCTAGTGGGTAGCAAACTGCACCTTGGGTCTCGAGGTAGATATGCTCTTGATAGCCGGTTGAGCAAGTCTCTTCGATAATGGTGACTGCCGTGGCAAAACCTGCGTCGATATCCCCTTTGTGCAGCATATGGGTATCAAGCACGTTGTCATCGGCATGGATCGCGCCGTCTTTCAGCGCTTTGGATTGTTCAATCGTATAGGCAGGTTCCAGTGGCGTGTATTCGATGGCGATCTCGCCTAGCAGTTCGTCAACGACATCAGGATCAGGCCCGACAACCAAGAAGATCACCTGACCAACAAACCGTACTTCTTGCTCGGCGAAGGCTGGCCAGTCGATCTCAACGATAGGCAAAACATTTTGTCCGGGGACGTCATCTGCGCCGAAAATATGGTAGCCGTCAGGCAAGGTTGGAAGTGTTACCGATTTGATCCGCCCGCGAGGGCAAGAAGAGCGGTAAAACCGCCCTTCCAATAGTCCCTCGTAATGGCGATCGGCAATATATTTCGCAGCTCCTGTGGCTTCCTCCCACTTAAAGTGCGTATTTACCGTATCCATAACGGGATCTCACATTAGTCCAACTTATCCATGGTTTGCCATAAACGCATCGCCACCTTACGTGCCTCTGCGTAAATTGGTGCCACATCGAATGGGAACTCACGGTTTTCGTAAACGAAGCGACCTTCAACCACTACGCTGTTGACGTTACCGGCATTGAAACCAAAGGCGATATGGCCTGCTAGGTTATCTGCCACCAGCGGTGTCGGGCTGGTGTAATCCAGTATGGTCAAGTCAGCCTTGTTACCGGCGTCTAGGCGACCGAATTTCGCGCCGAAGTTACGGGCAAGAATTTCGTTACCGTTCCACAGGTGGCGCAGGAAGCTGTCTGGCCACAATGGACCGCCCGCATCCCGATGCTTGAAGAACGCGAACTTGAGCTCTTCGAACATGTCTGCGCCAATACCATCCGTACCCAAAGCCACGTTCTGGAAGCGGGTCAGCTTGTCGTTGTAGCCAACGTTGTTGTTCATATTCGAACGGGCATTGTGGACCAAGAAACCATTTTTGGCATTCAGGATGGCGATATCCTTTTCCGATAGGAACAAGCCGTGTGCCAACAGGGTTTTCTCGTTGATCAAGCCGAAGCTGTCCAAGCGCTCAACAATGTCCTGGCTGTAGTGATGGTGACTATGAGTGACATCGTAGCGATCTTCGGCTACATGAACATGGATCCCGCGTCCGGTTGCCTGTACTGCTTCAGCCATCATCGACAGCCCGTCATTGGTCACCGTAAACGGTGCGTGGGCACCGATATGGGCTTCTACCAAGTAAGGCTCTTCGCCGTTTTCCTTGGCACGGTCGATCAACTGGGCAAACGCAATGTTCTCTTCGACGCCTGCTACCATCTCTTTCATACCGTGGTTACGGTCCGTGGTCTCGAAACAGGTCATGCCGCGCAGGCCTGCTTTGAGGAACCCTTTGCGCAATGTATTGAGCGAACCGGCGATATAATTCGGCGAAGCATGGTGGTCAATCACCGACGAGCAACCGCACTTGATAGCTTCGAGCGAGCAGATCAAACCGCTGTAGTACAAGGCTTCTTCGTCCAGCGCCCTGTCCATCCGCCACCACAGGTTCTTCAGTATCGAGATGAAGTCAGGACTTGGCTTGATATCAGCCATGATCCCGCGCGCCAGCCCGGAGTAGAAGTGGTTGTGAGAGCAGACAATACCCGGCATCACCATTTTGCCCTTCATGTCTTTGACTTGGGCATCTGGGTAGTTGGCGACCAAATTGGCACCAACTTCCTTGATTTTGTCGCCATCGATAACAATATCGACGCCTTCTTTGATCAGTGCAGGCTCAAACTGCACGGCTGTTGCGTTTCTGAGTACTAACATTCCCTGGCTCCTCACTAAACTTCTACTTTGCCAAGCAGGTAGCTGTGGTTAGCCATGACATAGTTGATAATCGTCGCTTCATCAGCGAGCGACTCTGGCATGTCCACATTGCCCTGCTCATTAATACGGAAGGAATAAATCTCACTTTGACTGCGTACCAGCACTTCATCACCTTCAACGAAGAAACCGGCATTGGTGCTGTTGGTAAAGTCTTCACGCAGATTGAACAGCGTGAACTTATCTTTGTACGGCTTGCTATCCCATGGGCAGAACTGCGCACAGTTGCCACACTCGTTACAGTACGCATCGAGGTGTAGCGTCTGGAACTGGTCGCGGAAGCCCGGAATTGGCAACGAAATATTGGCACGGTTCGGACACACATCCACACACTTGCTACAGATGTAAGAACACTCCAGACAGCGTTTTGCTTCTTGCTCGATGAACTCCTCGCGGTCTGCTTCTTCCAGCTTGTTGGCTTCAATCAGCTTGACCTGAATATCACCCTTACGGGCATATACCGCTTCGACTTTCACATCGGATTTGGCTTCAAGCTGCTCATCAGCCTGAGCTTCACGGGCCAAGATAGTGGTTGCCGCCTTACGGCCTCCTGAAATGGCCGATACGATTGATGATGGACCCGTGTGGGCATCACCCATCAAGAACACATTCTCAACCGCCGTCTCGCAGCTTTCACGGTCAACAACCGGCCAGCCATCTTCACCCATTGGGATCCCCATACGGGACAAGACATCGCAGTTGGACTGCTCACCGACAGCCGTGATCAAGGCATCAACCTGGAGATCAACAGTCATATCTGTTGCAACTGGACGGCGACGGCCTTTCTCATCCGGTTCACCCAACTCCATCACACGAGCGGTCAGCTTGCCATCAGCATCGAACTGCTCTGGGTTGGTCAGGAACATGAACTGCACGCCATCTTCCACCGCTTCTTCGTACTCTTCCTTGTAGGCTGGCATTTCTGCGATAGTACGGCGGTACAGGATGGTGACCTTCTCAACGCCATCGACTTTCAATGCGGCACGGGCGCTGTCCATTGCGGTGTTACCGGCACCGACAACCACAACATGCTTGCCGAGCTTGAGCTCTTCGCCATCATTGAAGCTGCGTAGGAATTCTAGTGACTTGTAGATATTGGTGTTATCACCCGCAAGAGAAATCGGATTGCCCTTGTCAGCACCTATACCCAAACAGACATACTTGAAGCCGCTCTGCTTAAGCACATCGACGGTGAGGTCTGGGTTACAGCCGTATTCGATATTCACGCCATGATCGGTGACAAACTGGATGTCGTGCTCAATCGCTTCGGCAGGAATACGGAACTGAGGAATAATGTTCTTCACTACCCCACCAGCGTTTTTCTCTTTCTCAAACACGGTCACAGGGTGACCGGCACGTGCCATGAAGTAAGCAGCAGATAAACCGGCAGGACCTGCACCAATTACCGCCACAGGGTGCTTGGCAGTGTCTAGGCTTGGCTCATGCCACTTGGCTTTGTACTCATCCCAACCTTTGGCGAGGGCGATTTTCTTCATTTCACGGATATTCAACGCACCTTCGTAGTCACGACGAGTACAGTTGTACTGGCACTGGTGATCACAAATATGGCCGGTGATTGAAGGCAAGGCATTACGTGCATAAATCACTTCCAGCGCTTCGGTGTACTTGTGCTCGCCCATCAGGCGAATGTACTCAGGAATATCCTGGCTGATAGGACAAGCCGTGACACAAGGGGCAACGTAACAGTCTGTCAGCGGTACTGCTTTTTTCACGCTGATTTCTTCTGGGCCACGCCACTCTTTCTGGACGTAGTCGGCATCAAGTGACTTCGCAGCTAGCGCTTCTAGCTTAACCAAATCCACTTTGCCCATACCCCACTCATCGCTGCCTTCTAGCTCTTTGGCGCAATCTGACAGGCGAAGGTAACCACCAGGCTTGAGCAAATCCGTTGCCATGGTGATAGGACGGATACCCGCCTCGAAGATCTCTTTGATATTGAATTTGCTCGCACCGCCCGAGTAAGAGATAGGCAAGGTGCCGTTGAATTCGCGAGAGAGCTCCAGCGCGACATTAATTGATAGCGGGAACAGAGCACGGCCAGACATGTACATTTCTTTGTCTGGCAAACGGCCTTTCTTGTTGATAGTCCCCAAGGTGTTGGTCAGCTTGACACCGAAGCCAATGCCCTTTTCTTTACCCAAATCAACCAAGCGGTGCAACATAGCTTTGGCATCATTGATTTGCAGGTCGTGGCTGAAGGACTCTTCGCTCAATGCCACATAGTCAAAACCTGCATTGTCGAGGATGCCGCGTACCCGCTCGAAGCCCAATAGGGTTGGGTTCAATTTAACGAAGGTATTGATACCCTTGTCTTCAATCATGTAACGACAGATAGCTTCAATTTCATGAGGAGGACAACCGTGCATGGTTGAAAGGGTGACACCTCGGGTAAGCTGGGCTGGGATCTCGTCGACCAACGCATTCAGGCGATCGATTCTATCCTCTAGCTTGTATTCACGAATGAATTCAGGATCCTGGATAAAGGCTTTCAGCTCGCTGATGTAGGCGTGGAAACTTGGGTGCTCGCTGGAATCGAGCATATCGTGAATGTATTTCTGCATCGGCGGGGTTTGGATCCCGGACAGATCGTAACCGACACTCATGTTAAAGATGAAAGACTTGGCTTCGCCATCGGTTCTTGGCGCGAACACTTCTTCTAGTAGGTGAAGGGCAATCCACGCCTTGAGGTATTCGTCGTAGGCTTTAAGCAGGGTGAATTCTGTCGACCATTCGGTGTTGAAACACTCATCTTCAGCATCGATACACGGTTTGGCGATCTCCAACTGATCAAGCTTCTGGACTGTTTTTAGCTCCATGAAGCGGCCACCAGCGAGCCAAGAGGTAATGATGTTCTGAGCTAACTGGGTATGTGGACCAGCCGCAGGACCAACAGGGGTTTCACAATACTCTCCCCAAACCGCCAGTGATTCTTTGCTCGCTTTGCGGTAGAACTGCTTCTCTGGAATACCGAAGATAGATTTGCTCTGCTTGTATTCACTAAACATTCGGTTAAGTAGCTCACCGAACGGAACGGGGCGCATGATATCTCCCATGATAGATCTCCTTGATGCTTTTCTTGTTCTTCTAGGCACATTTATATGCGCAATGTGTAGGGCTAAATAAGCTAAACACATAAGAGCAACTACTGAGCCAAACTTTTTCAGCGCCATCAAAACCGGGCGATTTATTAATGAATTTCGTGAGCAAAGTCGAAAGTTCACTGCATTTTGTGACCGCTGACAAATAGCCGCGTTTATTTAAAACAAGAAAATAGCTGTTAACAAAAAGAATTCATCAAACAATAAAACACCTCAAATGAGGATGATTATTGATTAGGGTGGAATTGCTATCATATTAATAAAGAGCTATCAGTTTGATATCAACTATTATGATAGGTATTACCTGCCATGAGAAAATAAACACCTGATAAAAATAAAATGAAAAATGTGAGATAAATGCAATCTCGATATCAGATTGATAATAATCCTATTATCAACTATCAAGTTGATAGCACTATTGTGACACTGCACACAACTCTTCATAAGCTTGTGGTGTGTCGACATCTAAATAAATTTCTTCGCAATCCAACCCCAAATATTTCACCGGATAGCGAAAAATAATCTTCTTCATCGACGAATGAAGATTGGCATTGAGCACCATATTCTTCAGTCGGCAGGGGATCAACACCGGATGCCCGGGCCTTACAGCAGTGCCGGGGAAGACGGTGCAACCGCCCCTTTCAAACCATACCTCACGGAAAATATGCGGCGGAACACAAGGCATGTCTCCATGGATAATGAAGAAAAAATCGCTTTCTACATGCCGGACACCCTGCTGGATAGAGCTGAACATTCCCGCATGATAATCTTCGTTGACCACTATCTTCACTCTTGGATCATTTTTATATTTTTCAATAAGTTCTGCACCACGATAACCAACCACCAAAATTACCCGGCGGCAAAATGAGAGCGCATTTTCGATACTTGCATCAAGGATTGTGTACTGCTGGTAAGGTAGCATGAGTTTCCAGTCCCCCATCCTTGAAGACAAGCCTGCGGCAGGGATTACGCAGTCTAAGCGTTCGGGACGTAACGATTTATCCATCACTGAACATACTCCTTTATTGATAATTATGGTGGTCGTATGGTTAATAACCCACAGACACGATTAATAGAGCAAACTCCAGACCAGTTTATCCTGTCTGAGTTATACCAATACCATTTAACTGCTGAAACTAACCCGTTGTTTATTACTCTAGTCGGTGGTGGAGGAAAAACGTCAGCCGCTTTTTGGTTAGCGAGAAAATTCAAGCAATGGGGCCATGCGGTCTGTCTCACTACCACTACAAAAATGTATTTACCCGATGCAGATCAGGCTGACTATATTCTTCCCCTAGATGCCATGTACTGCAATAAAAAAGAAAATAAAAAAAGAATAAAAGTACGTAATGATGCTTTAACACAAGATGCTTTTTGTTTTTATGATCCCACAATCACTTTTTGCTACAAATCGTTATTAACTGACCATTTGAAAACCACCCGATTGAAAGTATCTGGCTTATCTGAAAAAGAGATAAAAAAACTCGAAAGTGACTTCCCCTTCACAGTTTTTATTATTGAAGGCGACGGCTCGCGTTCATTACCAATAAAAGCCCCTCACGGGCATGAGCCTTGCATTCCGAGTTACTCGGATATGGTGATTGGTGTCACCGGCGCAGAGGCTATCAACCACAAGGCGATTCCCGAACGCATCCACCGCTGGCCGGCTTTTTCAGCCCTTACGCAGTGCCAACCCGGTGATGTGCTTGACGCCGACGTATTAAAACCGCTGATTTCTCACCCGCTGGGGTTATTCAAATCAACCCCAAGGACAGCAAAACAGGTTTGGCTGATAAACAAAATGGATAAAGCCAATGATACCCACGCAGTGAGTCAGATAGCGGAAGAGGTGCTGGTTAACAGCCCACAGCTAGATGCGGTTTGGTTGGCAGAAATGCAGTCGGAAACACCAATCAAAAAAGTCATTTTGAAGGAACAAGTAGCTAATGCCACTGAGTCATGCCACTGAATCATAGCAGCTACCTGGCTTCGTCAGTACAGAGGTCATAGAACATGAATATCTTTGCCAAGGCAGCCCAACTAGAACAAGAGAACGTCCCTTTTGCCCTTGCCAATATAATCGAAACCCGCGGCTCGGCCCCGCGCCATTCAGGCCAGATGATCGTCAAGGCAGATGGCAGCATCATCGGTACCGTGGGTGGCGGCATGATCGAACGGTATGTTATCGAACAAGCCTTGGAAGCCCTGCAAGAAAGAAAACCCCGTGTCGTCAAAGGCCGGATGACCCGCAACGGCCCGGATGCCATGGGCATGGACTGCGGCGGCGCAATGACGGTGTTTGTCGATGTTTATGGCCTACGCCCCAGCCTGATCCTCATCGGTGCTGGACACGTCAACCGCGCCGTTGCCCAGGCAGCCCATGTACTGGGTTTCGATATTTCGGTAGCCGATGCGTATGCCGATAGCCTAGCCGAAGAATACTTCCCATTGGGTACCAAACGCCTGCTCGGCGATACCATGGAAGCAGCCATTGACCAGCTTGATATCAACAAAGACAGCTATGTAGTGATTGCCACCAATCACCAAGATCAGGATGCTATTTCCAAGGTCGTCGATTGCGAAACCCGTTATACCGGCCTGATGGCCAGTCGCCGCAAAGTACAAACTCTGTTTACCCACCTGCGTCAAAGCGGGGTGGATGAGGTAAGGATCCAGAATATCCATTCTCCAATCGGCTTTAATATTGGCGCCGAGACCCCTGAAGAAATCGCTATCAGTATCATGGCGGAGATCCTCAAGGTAAAACATGAATCGGCTGGCGGCCAGATGAAAGACGATACCCGCCTTAACCAGAACAAACTGGTACTGGTTCGTGGTGCTGGGGATATGGCCACCGGTGTTGCTGTCCGCCTGTTCAATGCCGGCTACAAAGTCGTTATGACGGATATTGCCAAGCCCACCATGATCCGCTGCAGCGTATCGTTCGGCCAGTGCCTGTATGGCGAACCCGTTGAAGTGGAAGGGATCACCGCCTGCAAAGCCAACAACAAAGACGAGGTGTTCGACATTATCGACCGCAATCAGATCCCGGTTGTGGTCGATGAAGATTGTAGTTATGCCAGCACGCTGAAGCCAACCTTCCTCGTCGATGCCATTTTGGCCAAGCACAATGTCGGCACCCAGAAAGACATGGCACCGGTCACTATTGCCCTCGGTCCTGGTTTTACCGCAGGCAAAGACTGCGATGCGGTGATCGAAACCAACCGTGGTCACCGTCTGGGCCGAGTCATCTACCAAGGGGCGACGCAACCAAACACCGGGGTACCGGGCAATATTGCCGGCTATACCCACCAGCGGGTACTGCGTGCCCCATGCGCCGGCGTCATGCACAGCCACGTCAAACTGGGCGACATTGTCGCTGAAGGGGATGTAATTGCCCACATCGGTGATAGCCCTGTGGTTGCACCTCTTGGCGGTATGGTACGCGGATTACTGAACAACGGCCTCACCGTTCGAGAAGGCTTCAAGATTGGCGATATCGACCCACGCGGTGAGGAAGCGGACTACACCACGGTGTCTGACAAGGCCCGGGCGATAGGCGGTAGTGTGCTGGAAGCCATGTTACACCTGGAGCAACACAGAGTGAGCTAACCCCAGGCTTCCTTCAACCGCTTCTAATAGGGTAATTCGAAAGCGGTGGCGGGACAGTTACAGTCTGGCTTGAGGGATTCAAGCCAGACAAATTTACCAGCCCAGATTTCCCTCACCGGCATTCGCTGCTGATGAGGCTAATCAACAGGCTGGGTATTACGACAGGAAGAGATCAAATTATGAAAACTAGAGGCTATTTCCATCATTTTGTTACCTCCTTTGTACTGATGTGCGCCGCAGCACTTACTGTCAAAGGGTTCTTCTTACCTGAACACACCGGTTTACTGCTTACCGATACCGGCATCGTCCCAGCCATGTATGTCGAGCCGATTGCGTTCGCCATCCCATTGGCGCTAGGTATCAGTGCCCTCACGGCTTACTTAGGCATTACCACCCTACTTCCTGTTGTTGCAGGCTTCGGTATCCATATTGCCCTGTCGGGACTGGCCCTTTATCAAGGCTTGCACTTTGATTGCGGCTGCTACCTGCCAGGCTCGGTACAATCAGACGTCTACAGCACGTTAGAGCCTCAGTTTCTCATCATGCTGCTGGTGCTTCTCGTTTCAGCCGCGCTTTATTACTTCAACAACTTGGCTAACCACCGCCCAGTCACACCGGCCGTGTGATAGGCGTTATAGCGAATTTTTCATAAGGATACGATCATGATACTAAACAAAGCCGGACGTAGTTTTTGGCTTAACCTATTTATTCTTGCCAGTGCTTTGTTAATCCTGCCGTTCAGTGCCAATGCCGCCCTGTTCGGCGGCAAGTTCAAAGCCGAGGTCGAAACCGAGCAAGTCGCGATCAAGCTCCATAACGATACCCTAGCCGGCGGTTACCAGCTTATCGACACCAACGGGCTCAAGACAATGATCGAGCAAGATAGCGATGTGATGATTGTCGACGCGATGCCGTTCAAAGACAGCTACAAAAAAGAACATATTCCTAGTGCCAAACAGTTCGAGTTCCCTATCCCGGATATGCCTGAATGGGACGCTGCCTTAACCGACCAGCAATCTATCGATGACTTCACCCAACTTCTCGGCGAAGACAAAGATAAAACCCTGGTCTTCTACTGCGGGTTCGTGAAATGCGGCCGTAGCCATAACGCAGCCGCTTGGGCGGTGAAACTGGGTTACACCAACGTCTACCGCTACCCGGGCGGTATCTTTGCCTGGAAAGGTGCGGGGTTTAAAACCAGTTCACTTTAGATCTTTTCACTAGAGCAGCTAACTAAAACTCAGTAACAGCAAAACAACAAGGCTGAATCCTGATTGGGATTCAGCCTTTTCATTTCAAGCTCAATGTTATTTTCTTGCGAAGCTCTTTTTAGCGGATTAACTGCTTAGCGAGCCTTCATTGCCAAGCGTTTAGCCGCCGCACTATGGCGTGCCATCAAATCATCCAGATCGACTCCTTGTACCCGGCCATCCACTACCCGCCACTTACCAGCAACCATTACCCTATCGGCCTGCTGAGCGCCACAAAGCAACAAGGCGGCTAATGGGTCATGGCTGCCAGAGAAGCGAATATCATCGAGCTTGAACATCGCGATATCAGCCTGCATGCCCGCTTTAATCTTACCGATATCATTGCGCCCCATCGCGGCCGCCGAACCTGCGGTTGCCCAGCGCAGAGCATCAAAGTGTGTCACCTCGGCAGAGCCATAGCGCAATCGCTGCAGGTACATGGCCATGCGTACTTCGGCAATCATATTGGAACCGTCATTGGACGCTGAGCCATCGACACCGATCCCGACTTTGGCTCCGGCGGCTTCAAGCTCTTTGTTACGGCAAATCCCCGAGGCCAGCATCATATTCGATGTTGGGCAGTGGCAGATCCCCACTTGTGCCTGCCCCAGCCGACGTATTTCCTCGTCATTGAAGTGAATACCGTGGGCCAGCCAAGTCCGCTCATGAAGCCAACCGACTTCTTCGAGGTAATCTACCGGACGGTATCCAAACCGCTTAAGGCAGAACTGCTCTTCATCCTTGGTTTCGCATAAGTGGGTATGCAGCATCACCCCATGTTGTCGGGCTACCAGGGCAGTCTCTTTCATCAACTCGGTCGTCACCGAGAATGGCGAGCAAGGAGCCAGTGCAATCTGCACCATGGCACCGTCATCCGCTTGATGGTATTCACGGATCAGACGCAGGCTATCATCGATAATCGCGTCTTCATGCTGAATGGTATGTTGCGGTGGCAAGCCTCCTTGCTCTTCTCCTAGGCTCATCGAACCACGGGTGAGTATCGCTCGGATGCCTAGTTGCTGCGCTGCATCAACCTGAATATCGATGGCCTTTTCCAGCCCGTGTGGCAATAGGTAATGATGGTCTGAGGCGGTGGTACAGCCTGACATCATCATCTCAACCAAAGCCAGCTCAGTTGCCACCCGCATCATTTCCTCATCCAGCCCAGCCCAGACCGGGTAGAGGCTTTTGAGCCAGTGGAACAACTCTTTGTTGAGCGCTTCGGGGTAAGCACGAGTCAGGGTTTGATAAAAGTGATGGTGGGCATTGATAAGCCCTGGGGTGACAACATGCTGGCTGGCATCAACAATGACATCTATCGGCACGGAGGGCCGCTCACCTCGGGCGAGGGTTTCAAGAATACGGCTACCTTGAATAACGATACCGCCCTGAACGCTTTGCGCTGCACCATTATCTTTCATGGTGGCGGTAAAAATTGCGAGAGGATCTTTAATCCACGTTGTTTCCATCCATAGTTTTCCTTAGCCTTCGCAACCATTTCAGGGGAGAAGGACTTTCTTTAATTTGTTATTGAACACAAAGCCGTTTTTATTTTACCGCTAGCGCCCATGCAAAGACTGTGCAAAGACGTTACCAACTCCACGAAACGCCTCCAAACTACTGATGAAGCAATATTCTCAAGGTATCAAACTCGGCCGGGGCAACTCTCATTACCAAATTGAGACTATCAAATTGATACCTCTGGCAAATAAATGAAAATAAGTCTTGTTTATCAACACAATAAAGAAATTTGTTTTTTGATGCCCCTCTCAGCAAGCAACAAGTTGCTCACTAACACGACAAACTTTCCCCCTTGAGTTCACACTTTTGCCTGACAAATTAGACATGCGCTTTTTTGTGGCCTGATTAATGCCTTTATAGCTGGGTCGAAGTCACTATGAAATATCGCTAATTCACTATCAATTTCGCGTAATTTCCTAGTTTGTCATCCTCGATGCAGCAATTTATTTAGCACATTGTTTGTCATTGGTAGATCGTCGTCGCCAATGTAAGAGGGAGTGTTTAATGACGCGTTTCAATCACGTAGGCCACAGCCTACCCCGCGTAGACGGCCAAGCCAAAGTAACCGGTACGGCCATATATGGAGATGATATTACAATGCCCGGCATGCTGTATGGTGTGTGTCGCTATACCGATATTCCGGCGGGCAAAATCCTTGGCATAGACACATCTGAAGCTGACGCCATCGAAGGCGTAGTACGGATAGCCACATTCAAAGATATCCCCGGTGACCCTACAACAGGGGTTATCATTCGAGATTATAACCCGATATGTGATGAAATGGTTCGCTACAGCGGCGATGTTGTTGCTATCGTTGCCGCGGAAAGTTATGAAGCGGCATGTCTGGCTGCCGATAAGATCAAAATCGACTACCAGCCATTTACCCCTATCGGCAATGTGCATGACGCTCTGGCCGACGGTACACGACTGATACACCCCGAAACTGGCTCTAATATAGTCAACCGCCACCATACCGAAAAAGGTGACGCCGAAAAGGCCATTGCCAATGCCGATATCGTACTTGAACACACGTATCAGGTCGGCTTTCAGGAGCACGCCTATATTGAGCCGGAATCTGTTACTGCCTTTATCGATCCCACCTCGCGTGACTTGGTGATCACCGGCTCGATTCAGAACCCCCACCGGGTTCGCGGCTTTGTTGCCAGTTTCATGGGCATCGACCAAGCCAAGGTCAATGTGAAACGTTCGGTCATGGGCGGCTCATTCGGTGGGAAAGATGACGGTATTGACCACCTCTCTTGCCGTGCCGCACTGCTCGCTTCTATCACCGGTCGACCGGTGAAGTTTTCCTATACCCGCGAGCAGTCCATCATCGAGAGTACCAAACGCCACCCCTACCATATGAACTATAAGGTCGGGGTCAGCAAGGACGGTAAAATCCAAGGCATGAAGGTCGATATTCTGGCTGATGCCGGTGCCTATGCCGCCTGTACCCCTTTCGTCACATGGCGCTCGGTGGTTCAGGCAGCAGGTCCCTATGATATCGAGCACGTTCGGGTCGATATCAAAGGCGTTTATACCAACAACAGCATGTCCGGTGCGATGCGGGGGTTCGGCTCACCGCAAATTATCTTTGCCAATGAATCCTTGATGGATGAGATCGCCACAGCCTGCGAGCTAGACCCGGTGCAGGTCAGGGAGCGCAACGCCCTGCGTCAGGGCAGCCGGAGTATTACCAATCAGGTATTTGATAACCACAATGTCTCGGCGATTGAGGTGCTAGACAAGGCGACCCAGCGCAGTGAATTCCAGGCCAAGCGCGAGCACTATGCCGAGTTGAATGCCAAGCCCGGCCATATCAAATACGGTATCGGCTTGGCGTTGAGTTATCGTGGATGTTCGATGGGGGCTGAAGGGGTCGATACCTCGAGCGCCTTGGTAACCGTCAACAGCGACGGTAGCGTCAATGTCTCGACCGGTGTGTGTGAGAACGGCCAAGGGCTGCAAACTACCATGGCAACCATCGCCGCCGAAGTACTCGGCCTACCGGTAACCAAAGTCACCTTCGTCGAACCGCCAACGTCTTTGATTGCCGATGGTGGCCCAACTGTCGCCTCACGGGCTACTGTGACCGGTGGCAACGCAGTAAAAGACGGTGCCGAACAAATCAAGCAGCGTATTTTCGAGGTGATCAAAGAACAACTCTGCGCCACCAGCCTCGATGATACCCTGTGGGCTCATGGCGAAATTTGTAACCGCCACGCACCGGATAAATCCATCAGCTTTGCCAAAGCGGCCAATGCCACCAAATGGGCCGGGGTTAACTTGGCAGCCTACGGATGGTTCGACCAACCGGCAATCCACTGGGATGAAGAAAAAGGTACCGGCTCCCCCTATTTCACCTGGGTGTACGGCTGCCAAATCGTCGACCTGAAAGTCGATACCAGTACCGGAAAAATCGATCTTCTCGATATAACTGCCGTCCACGATGTCGGTCAGGTCATCAACCAAATTGGTTATGAAGGGCAAGTCGCTGGCGGGATCGCCCAGGGGATCGGCCTTGGCATGCTGGAAGACTACAACATCGAACATGGCGAGGTAAAATCGGAAAACCTCGACAGCTACCTGTTGCCAACGATCAAAGATATTCCATCGCTGTCTATCCACGCGGTGGAAAATGTCGACAATGGCGGGCCTTTTGGTGCCAAGAGTATCGGCGAACCCGCCGCAGAGCTTGCCGCCGCGGCAATAACCAATGCGGTTGCCTTTGCTACCGGCACACGCCATCGCCAACTGCCGCTCTCCCTAGAGCAAGTTGTGCTGGGCTATAACCTCAAAAAACCTGCCCGCCAGAGTGAGTTGCTCCATGCGTCAGCCGAGAAAAAGCAGACCCACAGGCTCAATGGCTTCTCGGTGAAAACCCCTAAGTCATTAAGTGCTGCACTTGAACTGCTTGCTGACGGCAGTGCCATGCCTTTGGCTGGCGGTACTGATGTAATAGTCCAAGGCAGGTTGCAGAACGAGCCACGCACCTTGGTAAACATTGCCAAACTGCCAGAACTTTGCCAGATAGAGCGCAGTGGACAAGAGTGGCACATCGGTTCGGGGGTGTGTTTCAACCACCTCACCGAGCACCCCGACATCAAGCAGCTCTACCCCTTGCTGGCCGAGGCGTGCCATACCATAGGCTCGCACCAAATTCGCAACCGGGCTACCGTCGGCGGCAATATCGTCAACGCCGCACCCTGTGCTGATTCCGTTCCGCCACTGGTGATCTACGACGCCAAAGTGGTCCTGCAAAATAAGGCCGGGATGAGAGAACTGCCGATCAGCGAGTTCATCATCGGGGGCTACCGAACGGAGCTACAGCCCGGCGAGTTGCTGACCAAAGTGATTTTGCCAATACCCTCCTCAAAAACTGGCTGTATCCAGCAATACCGCCAGCTCGGCAGGCGTAATGCACTGAATATCACTCGCTTGAGCCTCAGCTGCCTGATGGAGCGAGATGACAACGGAGAAATTACCCACTGTCGTTTGGTGGACGGTGCGCTATTTAGCAAACCGCAGAGGCTAAAACCGGTTGAGCAAATATTGCTCGGCCACACCCTAAACAACGAGAACATCGAGAAAGCTTGCCAAGTGCTCGAAGCGATGATCGACGAGGCCATCGGTGGCCGTTGGTCTGCCGCCTACAAGCAGCCGGTCTACCTCAATATGTTCCGTGATCTTATGAACGATATCCGATATCAGCAATCCCATCAGCCACTACAAGGAGAAGTGCAATGAGTCTGCTTGCTGAAAACCTGATCCCATTGTCACTCTGCGTTAACGGTCGCCCTTACCAGTTGTCTGTCACAGGCAACACCCGCTTGCTTGACTTGCTTCGCCAAGATCTCGGGCTAACGGGAACCAAAGAAGGCTGTGCCGTAGGCGAATGTGGCGCCTGCACCGTTGTGATGGATAGCGAGGCTGTATGTTCGTGCATGATCTTGGCCGCCCAATGCCAAGACAGCCAAATCGTGACCATCGAAGGGCTAAAGGATGATCCGTTAGCCCAAAAACTACAGCAATCCTTTATCAAGCGTGGTGGAGTACAATGTGGCTTTTGCACACCCGGCGTCCTGATGAGTACCTGGGCCCTGCTGAAGAAGTATCAACGCCCAAGCCAACAGCAGGTGTTAGATGCCCTGGAGGGCAACCTGTGCCGCTGTACGGGCTATCAACCCATCCTGAATGCCATCAATGCTGTCATTGAAGACATCACCCCGTAAGTCTTTCTCACCTGCCTAATCCGCAGGGGAGCTTTTTTATCCAAGATTACGCGTACTTGTACATAAGGATTGAACAATGCAGTTACTCTATCAAGTCAACGAAAAGCCCCCCAAGGGGGTCACCTTCTTCCTCGCCCTGCAGCATATGCTGGCCTCCATCGGGGGTATCGTCGCGGTACCCTTGATTGTCGGTGGAGCGATTGGCCTGCCCGAGCCGGATATCGTCACCCTTATCAGCGCCTCCCTGTTTGTCTCTGGCCTTGCCACCATCGTCCAGTGCCTCGGCGTTGGCCCGGTTGGGATCAGGCTGCCGGTGGTGATGGGATCCAGCTTTGCCTTTCTCGGTGCCCTGATCGCCATCGGCAAGACTGAAGGCATGTCGACCATCCTCGGGGCTGCTTTCGTCGGCTCGTTTTTTGTCATCCTCGCCAGCTTTTACATGGATCAGATCCGCAAGCTGTTCCCCAATCTGGTCAGCGGCGTCGTGGTTACCCTGATCGGCCTGACTATCCTCCCTGTCGCAATGAACTGGATAGGTGACGCCCCTCCTGGTGATCCCAGCTTTGCCTCACTGCCCAAAGTGTTCCTGGCTGCGGCCTCTCTCGCTGTCGTCATCGGCGTGTCGGTGTTCTGCCGAGGCGCGATTGCCGCCTCGGCTATCGTCATCGGCTTGGCCGCGGGGTATGTCATGGCAATTCCGCTTGGCATGGTTGACCTAACCCAGCTCTACGAAGCCAACTGGGTGGCGGCTCCCGAACCCCTAAAATACGGCCTGACCTTCTCGCTCCCGGCGATTATTAGCATTACCTTGGTGTACCTCGTGGTGGTTGCCGAGGCAACCGGGGATTTCATGGCGCTGGGCAGCAACTGCCATGTCGAAGTGTCCGGGAAAGATCTCAAGCGCGGCTTGCTGGGTGACGGCCTTGGCAGTACCTTCGGTGCCATGTTCTCTGCCATGCCGGTGGCGAGCTTTAGCCAGAATGTCGGGATCGTTGGGATCAGTGGTGTCGCCAGTCGCTATGTGGTCGCGCTGACTGGCTGCTTGCTCGTAGCGGGAGGCCTATTCCCCAAACTGGCGGCATTGGCGGTTACCGTTCCTAAACCCGTACTTGGCGGCGTCGGCTTCGTCATGTTCGGCATGATTGCCTATGCCGGGATCCGAATGTTGCTAAAAGCCGCCGATTCACGCCGTAATGCACTGGTAGTTTGTGTGGGGCTCGCATCAGGAATGGCCGTCACCCTCGAGCCAAACTTGCTCCAGCACTTTCCTGATTCGCTAAAAACAGTTTTCCACTCAGGGATCACCACAGGCACCTTGGCCACTATCGTACTGAACCAGTTGCTTCCCAAGAGTAAAAAAAGCACCGAAAATGCCCAAATAACAGCGAAAAGCATTTTAATCAAACCGGATAAACACGCTGCACGTTTAGTGGCTGCAAAAGCGCGCCGTGCCGAACAACTTGCTGCCTCAAAGTAGCTAACAGCCTGCTTTTAACGTTAATTGGTTAACAATAGGCTCTCGAACAGTGCAATATCTAGCGCATTGATAGGGAGCCTTTCTTTAAAGTCTCAAACCATCCACCTTAATATAAAACAAACTGCATTATATTGGTGTATTGAAAACATCCTGTCATAAAGCCTGCCTACAATCCCCATGCTCATTTAGCCAAGTGATTTGAATCTCTTGGAAAATCCCTACAACGAAGAATTAACTTGATAAGAAAGACATGAAAAGTTCTGCGGATGCACTCAAGGCGGCAATCACGACGATTTACCAAACATTTCCTAATTTGAGTTATCGCCCAAGGCCTGATGACGTAAAACTACTAGCGGCGTACATGAAGAGCCAGAATAGCGATTACCCTAGCCAATTGGATACCTTGCTGGAAGTGGAGAATGTGCACATCGAGTTGGCGCTAACCAAATACCACAACATCAATAAAGCGAGCTTAAACTAAAGCGAACATTAAGGTAGGCCGTGGAGTCACTCACCAGCGCTCAACGGTTGTAATGTCAGTTTCTAGAAAGTAATGCTCTTGCTTGGGCACGGTAAATGTCAGGATCTTTCCTTCCCGCTCTGTACCCGGCCGGAAATAGGTTTCAGGCATGCGCTTGATAGACGTCCAGACCACATGGTTATCGCGCTTGAGCACCTCCCCTTTGTCATTGCGTAAAATCGTGGCCACTTCAACGAGGATCACCGAATCTGTCCCTTCGTTTCGCAATAACACCGGAATCGTCAATCTGCCATCTTGATAACTTGCTGATTGAGCAACCATTACCACCCCACTGCGCTGGTATTCGCCAACCAGTCGCCCGGTATCCGGGGCGACCAAATCACCGTTTGTTGATGAAGCTTTAACACCTGAAGCAGTCGCTGGCGCTGTAGATCTCCCAGCTGTACTTACTTTATCCGCTGTAGCTGCTGTATCCGTTGCAATTTCAGTGCTTGTAACCACAGTAGTACCTGTTGCTAGGTTATTCCCGCCTGCGCTGGTGGTTGGTGTTGCTGATGGCTTTACCGGCGCACTACTTGCGGGCTCTGGTGTGACAAAGCGCCATGTGTTGTCTTCTAGCAGAAGAACTTCCCGGCCGTCAGGCAAAGTCGCTATCATTGAGCCAGCTTGAACAAACTGGATAAACCCAAACAAAAGGCTGGCTATCGCCACCTTGATTATGACTTGCTGAGCTGAGCGCATAACTCTTTCCCCTAAAACTAAATCTCTATTTCCCTGCTTGGCACTCGAAGGTGTTATCAAACCAATTGATGGTTATTTCTCCCTGGTGCTCGTTATATTCCACATTCTGTCCCATGTATTTGATCCCACTCGCCATTGGCTCAGCCAAAGCAATCACCTGGTCATTACCTTGGGTTAATACCAAGCTTGCCGGATCGGTTTGGTTATAAAAAACGGCCGTAAACGGCTTGCTACTATCACCACAATCGAGAGAAATGCTGTCAGGCACCTCTAGCTGCCCACTAATAATTTGCAATTCGACAATCCGGCTTTTGTAGGAAAACTCGGTACAATCACGAACATCACTGGCCTTCCAGCAATCATTGCGTCCTTTAATCCAACCTCGTTGCATCGCCTTTTGTAGCTTAACGTCTTCTGCTGGCAACTGTGTGATAGCCTTATCGAAAACTTGCTGCATTTGCTTGTCCAAAGCAGCCAGTTCTTCATCTTGGCAAATTAAGGTCTCCACCTCACCCTCTGCTTTCGAACAATCAAATGCGGGTTCACCGGCCACACTAATTGGTACCAGTAGACATGACGCACCCAAGATCAAAAAAATTTTTTTCCAATACGGTATGTTCACAAAGCCTCCACAGTGCAAGTAGTTCTCCACAGGCGCTCAATAAAGTATTAACTCACCAGCCTTGTTGTGTTTTTTCATCTTTGAGCCTGGCGCCTAAAATAGCTAAAGAAATATTATCAACACTAATTAATATTAATTATCAATAACGTATCTTGTCGCATTATTGCAAATCTATAGTATGAGCCGGACGCAAAAACGACAGCGGCCCAGCCAAAGGGCTGAGCCGACAATAGATTAATCACAGAAATGATATATCAGAAAGAATAATAATAACGTCACCTGGCTAGGCGGCTGGCCCCACAAGAGTGGGGCCAACTTATTCAAAATTATTACCCAACTTATTATCCCAATAAGACAGGCGATAAACCTGTGCTCTGAGAACTCGCAAGCAATAAGCCCAATAGAATCAACAGAACGCCACCGAACAGTTGCAAACTATATCCAGCCCATAACAAACCGGTATTAGACTCTGACTCACCGGATTGCCCATTCCCTTGTTGCAGGTAACGATGAACAATACATTTGCCTGATAGCGTCAACAAAGCCAGTGCAGAAGTCGTCAACGCCGTTCCCAACGACATCACCAGCGCACTGACTACCCCCATCCAGTAAAGACCTACCATATTGGCGAATAGCAACACCATAATCGCACCGGTACACGGGCGCAGGCCAATACTCATGATCACACCCACGTACTCACGCAGTGTCTTGGCATTGTCGACTTCTTCCGGTGAGGCCATGTGGCGATGCCCGCAACCACATTCGGTACCATGATCGTGATGATGATGGTGGTGGTCATGGTGGTAACTACAGGCCGTTTTTTCCTGCTTGGCAACACTTTGGCGAAAACGCTTAATTGCCCGCCAGCAGATCATCACACCCAGTACACTGACCAGCGCGCTACTCATGGTCATGAACTTCACTGCCTGTGAGCTCACTTCACGCATTGATGCATTAAAGCCCCATAACAGTACACTCACCAAAGCCACAGCGACCAATGCCTGGCAGATAGCCGACACCAGCGTCAGCATCAGGCTTGTTTTTACCTTGGTTGGTTGGGTCGCTAAGTAAGTCGTTACTATCACTTTGCCATGGCCTGGACCAAGGGCGTGAAGTGTTCCGTACAAAAAGCTGAAACCAGCTAGATAGCCCCCGGATACCAACGGGTTCTCTTTGGCATCATAGAGCAAATCGGCCAATTGGTTGTTCACTGCCCTCTGCCATTCGATGCTTTTCAACACCATGCTTGGCCATGCCAGCCAAAGTTGGTAGGCACCAAACAACAAGGCTATCGCCAGCACTGACAACATCAGCCACTTCTGGCTCAGGAAAGTGTTGGAAGCGGCCTTCACGCTAGTCGATGGCTCGCTGTGTTTATGCTGTGTCATTCCTTGGCATCCTCACTTGATTCACTTGGTTGACAGTGAAAGCGAACAGACTGGGTAAATAGCTGGCCTAGTGCATTGTCAGGGTCAGCATCAGCTGGCAGCGACATGGCGTAACTCATCTGCTCTGGCGTAGGGTTAGGCTGAATCATCTCAAGCTCGCAGTAATCAGCCAGATCGCCAGCCAAAATGACATCCCCCTTGGATAGCCATGACATATCTACATAGTAGCTTGGTTCGAAAATCAATAACTTGAGTGAGTCTTCGGTCACTGGCTTTGGCTTGGAAAGCGGCAGCTCGAAAGTAAGTACTAACCGCGCACGGTCTCGGGTGAGCTTGCCGTAGCGGGCTAGCTGGTATTTGATTGGCTCTTCACCGTCATAGAAGTAGGTAAAGTAGTGCTCTGACAACATGTTATCAAGCACCATTGCGGTCACTTTGGTGAAGGTTTGCTGCTCCATCTCCGGCGACGTGTCTTCGCCATCAAGCATGTAAGCAGAGGTCATAGGATCAAAAGACCAAACCATGCGAAAGCCGGTGATCATGCCATCATTGCCATCGACATAGGTTTTCATCTCGATCCAGGAGTGTGGATGTGCTGTGGCAAACAGCGGAGAAATCAGTAAAGAGAGACCGAGTACAGCCCGCTTCATTGCGGTTAACATTCGGTTGTTTGCCCTTTTGCGGTAAAACATCAAAAGCCTTGTGTAATGCGTTATCGTAGAGAATAAATGTTATGTTATGTTATAACACCTACCACTATATCAACCAATTTATTTCTATTCCGGATTTCGACTCATTCAATGAGTGGTAAGTTACTTGTATGATTATTGACACTCCTCTGACATGAACCAACCTAGCCCATTGATAATATGCTTACCTAACTAATTACTTTTATTATATTTTATGCGAAAAATAGTGTTACTAACCCTTAGTTTAATCGCGAGCAGCAGCTTCGCTGCAACCGATCTTCAGCAATGGACACTGAGTGTCCCTATCGATACAACAGGAGAAGGTCGTTCTGACAACATATTGGAAAATCAGTTAGCCGACGGTTTTCAGATTTCGCCGTTTTTTGAGAAAAGTGCAGAGGGTGACCTGATTTTTCTCGCTCCTATTTCAGGGCCCAAAACATCTGAAAACACCAAATATACCCGTTCAGAATTACGTGAAATGCTGCGGCGTGGCAATACAAAAATTCGCACCAAAGGCGTAACTGCGAATAACTGGGTGTTTTCTACTGCGCCAGAGGCTGACCAACAAGCAGCAGGCGGTATTGACGGAGTTCTCGAAGCCGATCTTTCGGTAAACCATGTAACCACGACTGGTGAGAAAAATCAGGTTGGGCGTGTAATTATTGGGCAGATACACGCCAATGACGATGAACCTATCCGCCTTTACTATCGCAAACTGCCACATCATAACAAAGGCTCAATATATTTTGCTCACGAGCCATTATCCGGTGATGAGCAGTGGTATGAAATGATTGGTGGCAAGTCCAGTTCAGTTGCTGAGCCTGAAGATGGTATCGAGCTAAATGAGCGCTTCTCATATCGCATTGAAGTGGTCGGTAATCAACTTAGCACGACTATTATTAGAAACGGTAAACCAGATATCAATAAAACGATTGATATGTCAAAAAGCGGATATGACCAAGGCGGCCAATACATGTACTTCAAAGCCGGTGTCTATAACCAAAATAGTACCGGCCTTGCCAAAGACTATGTAAAAGCGACGTTTTACAGAATTGACGTATCTCACGAGCGTTACCAATAAGTACTCATCGCGATTTAAGCACATGGTGTAGCAGCGAAACAGCCAATCGCGCCGTTTGATTCTGGTAGTCATACTCAGGATTCAGACCCGCAATATCCACCAGCCTCACTTTGTTGCTCGCCATTGCTTGACTGATCACCATCTCAACCACCGCTAAATTGACACCAAATACCCGCGATAAACTCACTCCCCCGGCAATTGCCGATGAAAACACCGATAAGTCGATACTCAGGTGGATATGGTCAACTTGCTCAAGATACTTGGCCACCACCGCCTGGATCCGCTTGCGGTTTTTCATCTTCATTTCACTATCGAGCAGCCATTGTGCTCCCAGCTCACTGGCGTAAGCCAAGGTAGCCTGCGAATTGATGTGATCACACATACCCAGCCCGAGATAGCGGAAAGTTCGGTTGTTGGCATGGCAAAATGCCGCGACACTATGGAATGCAGAGCCGGCCTTGACTGCCAAGGAGCGCCGCAACTGGAAGTTCGCATCGATATTGATGATGCCGATCCGGTTACCTTCCAGGAAAGGCAGGATATGGCTCTCTTCACCCGAACGATCATTACCCGCTTGATTAACGGTATCTGACAGAGCCTGATAACTCCCGATAGCGACCTCATGGCCACCACCTAGCATCACTGGCAAGTGCCCAAGCTTAAGCATGCTGCACAGCTTGGCGTACTGGGTAGATCGCATGGTATCGAACTCATCTTCCTTCACGCCGAAATAGCTTTGCGCTTCGATAACCCCCGCATCATAAATAGGCAAAGCGCCTGAATATGGGGTTCTCGTTAACATCTGCCTAATGGCATCCGGCCCTTCTTTGGCACCGGTGTAAATGTCGTAGTCACTCAAGCTCAAGTCACTGGCCAGCCCGAGGATCACCGCCCCGGCTTTGCGCTGTTCAGCATAAGGCTCAATCATGGCCCTGGGATGCGTATTGACGGGGTGACCTAGGAAGGAAAATGGAAACCAACGTTTTACATCCAGCATGATTGCTCCTTATGGGGAATTACAAGTCCGGTGGCAATACCCTCGCCGCCTGAAGGACTGAGAAAATAATCGCGTTCTTACTTTTCTGAACCCGCTCTTGCGGTGCCATCACACTCACCGCCCCGACAATTTTGTTGCCGGTAAATACCGGGGCACTCACCCCCGAGACGCCAACGTCATACTCCGAGGTACTGATGGCATACCCGTCTTTTTTTATCTGCGCCAAATCTTGTAACCAATGGCTAATATCATCCGGGTCACTGATCCCGAAATGGTGCAGCGTGGCCATGATCCTCTGCTCGGGAAGATGGGCCAGAATCACTTTGGCCGATGCACCGCGGATCAACGGCTGGCTCTGGCCTTCCTCATATGCACAGCGTAATGCATGGGGGCTGTCCACCCGGGCAGTACACAGGGCGCGAAAGCCAACCGGTACCAAGTAGGCGGCCATTTCGCCCGTTTGCTGCTGGACCCGTTTGAGAACCTGGTGTACCCCGCTTGAAAGCGGTGAAAACTGCTGGAAGTTACGTAGCAGTTGGAGTGCCGCCGGACCTATGCTGTAACAGCTTTGTCTCGGGCTTTCCTCAATCAGGTTCCAGTTTTTGAGGATTACCAAATAGCGATAAACACTACTTTGCGGCATGCCTGTCTGTTCACTCAATGCCTGTGCTGTAACAGGTTCATTAGCTGACGCAATATGCATCAGTACCTGCAACATCTTTTCATTGGCATTCAATTTATATTTATCTGATTTCAAAGCATTTCCTGTCGGTTTCATCTGGTTAGGCGACACGCTCGGTAGCTCCCATCGCGCCGACCCCTCTATTTATGCGCATCACTCATTGCGGTTCAACCAGCATTCTCACAATGTGATAATTACTATGATATAGAAACCCTTCATTCCCACAATTTGATAATTTTATGATGACAACAAAAAAGCGCCGACCTTATGGGCGGCGCTTTCAAAAGCTATATACGCTTTTCTGTTAAGTCTTCTTCCGAGTCAAATACCAGCAACTCAGCGAAGCCAGCGTTACCATCACCACACCTTGCCAGAAAGAGGCCCCTAAACTGATCCCGAAAATCAGGGCAGAGAAAAAAGCCGATAGAATTGGCGTGAAATAAGACAGTGTCGCGAGCAGCACCATATTGCCGCCGATAATGGCGATATTCCATAACCCGTAACCTCCCGCCATCGCAATGGCAGCCAGAGCCAAGTTCAACACGGCTTCACTGCTCCAAACCATCGGAGGTTGTTCGGTGAGGAAGAATTTCACCCATAGGGCTATTGCCGTAGCAATGAAAAACCAAGCAATCGCATTCTGGCCATTGGCCAAGCGCTTGGTAATATTGCAGTAGACAGCCCAAATGAAAGCGCCGCTGAATGCCAGGGTATAACTGACCGGGTTGGTTGCCACATTAGCAGCAAGCCGAGTTAGTGATAATCCTTGTTCACCGCTCACCGTCCATGCCACGCCCAAAAAAGCCATCGCCATGGCGGGATATAGCAGCCTGCTCACTTTTTGTCGGCTCACAACCACCGCCAGCATGACAGTCAATGCAGGCCAGAGGTAGTTAATCACGCTCATTTCAACCGTCTGTACCCTGTCGTTGGCCATCCCCAACGCCAAGGCCAAGCACATCTCGTAGCTGACGAACAACCCGCCACCGATAAGCAAATAGCGAGGGGAAAAACGGCTAAGCCTAGGCGCACCGACAACCACCACCAGCAACACCGAGCTCAGGGTATAAATCATTGCCGCGCCGCCTACCGGGCCCAACTGCTCGGCAACGTTTCTGATAAAAGCAACGATAGTGCTCCACAGCAGGATAGCGACACATCCCGCCAGGGTATATTTATGCTGAGAAAACAAAGAAGAACCGCCACAACTAAACATAGAAAGCGGCTAGGTTATCAAGCTTTTGCCACTGACGGTTAGCCTATTTTGTTATCGATTCTCACTTAGCATAAACACATATAGAAACTGTGGTTTTTGTGCTTAATTTGTGACCGCCTGAGCAATGCTGCAAATGCAACTAGTGTAGCATTTGGGATGTATACCCAAGTGTCTTCAATTCGTTGAAATAAATAGCTAGAGGTCACTTGTGTACATATAGCATCAGTTGGTCAAATCAAGAGCTATCACTTGTTTTATGTGATTTTTCACCAAAATGCTCTGGTTGATAAGGTGCAAAAAACGGCGCATAAGCCGGGAAGTATTTTGGTGAGGAAGTAAAAAGAATCGACCCTTAGGAAGTCGACTGAATAATAATCACATACCAAGGAGCTATGTCGTATGTCTACACTGACACAAAGGAGCACTACGTCCCAGGGCACACCAACTTACCCAGGCCAATCAACCGTAATACATGGAAATGGTGCCGTCGCGCATGTCATGGATTACGTTTGTGGCGGTGTCATTGGATACCCCATTACCCCTTCGACCGAAATCTCAGAATTATACGAAGCATTCAGGGCGCAAGGCGGTTGCAATGTATGGGGACAGCACCCCTTCTTCTTCGAACCCGAAGGCGAACACTCAGCACAAAGTGGTGCACTCGGCGCGGCTCTGACCGGCGGGAAATATATCTCAAATGCCTCCTCTAGCCAGGGGATCTTATATGGCTTGGAATCTCATTACGTCACCGTAGGTAAGAAAGCCGCAGGTTTTGTGCTTCACGTGGCGGCTCGATCTGTCTCGCGCCATTCACTGAATGTCATGGCCGGGCATGATGATGTATACGCCCTGCTTTCTGCTGGCTACACCACCCTATTTGCCAGCAACGCACAGGAAGCGGCAGACCTTGCGGCGATTTCATACCGTGTTAGTGCACAATCGCTGATCCCGGTTGCCAATACCATGGACGGCTTTGCCACCAGCCACATCCAGAGTGAAGTGAAGTTGCCAGAGCCAGAATTGCTCAAGCAATACCTTGGCGACCCAACTGACCGCATCCCTGCACCAACCGAAGCACAGCGTATGCTTTACGGTGCCAAAGGGCGGGTTTGGCAGCTCAATCAATTCATCGATAAATTCCAAGACCAGTTCTGGCCTGAAAAGCTAAATGACCTGAAAGGCTATATTACCAGCAACAGCGAAGCGATTGAGAAAGATGGCGAAGGCCAGTTCATTGAATCAACAAATGCCTTCTTGCCTGATGGCCTGCACAAGAAATGGCAGCGTGCATGGCTCAACGCTTACGAGAAAGATACCCGCCAGCGCGTACCAGCCCTCATGGATACCCATAACCCAGGCTTGACCGGCGGGGTGCAGAACCAGCCAGATTACCAGGCAGGTATTGTCGACCATCGCAGCCACTTCCAAAATGACGTGCCGATGTTTATCGAGCAAGCGATGAAGGAATATGGCGAACTGACCGGTCGGTTCTACGAGCCAGTTATGGACTTCATATGCGACGATGCAAACTATGTCATTGTTGGCCTAGGCTCAGTCACTGATGATGCTGAAGCCGTTGCCGCCCACTTGCGCAAACAGGGCCAAAAAGTCGGCGTCATTTCTATCAAGCAACTTCATCCATTCCCTGAAGCACAAATCGTCGAGAAACTTGCCGGTAAAATGGCGGTAACCGTGCTTGAGCGCTGTGATGAAACCCGCTTGACGGCCCGACTCTCCCGCGCCTTGTTCAAGGCACAAGAAAACGTTCAGAGCCCAAGGCATAAAGGGATCCCTGCCCTGCAGCATATTCCAACCATCAGCACCGGTATTTTCGGGCTTGGTGGCCATGACCTGCAGCCTAAGCACTTGATTGCCGCGTTCGACAATATGCGCGAAGAAAATACCAAGCCGTTCTTCTACCTCGGCAGCCAGTTCTTCGATGCTAAAGCCACAGGTGAGCTGAAAGAAATCCAAGACCGCCTGCGTGCCGCCTACCCAGATACCGAGCTAATGGCACTGGAAACCGGCGAAAACCCTAACCTGCTGCCAGAATCTGCACTGCGGGTTCGTTTCCACTCGGTAGGTGGTTACGGCACTATTGCCACCGGTAAACTGCTAACTGATATCTTGTCCGGCGCATTGGGGCTGCACTCGAAATCTATGCCGAAATACGGCTCGGAGAAAAGTGGTGCACCGACCAACTTCTTTATTACTCTGTCGCCAGAGCCAATCAAGATCACCAACGCCGAACTACAGCAAGTTGAAATCGTCCTGTCGCCAGACCACAAGGTGTTCATGCACACCAACCCACTGGCAGGCTTGACCCCTAACGGTACATTCATTTTGCAAACCCACCACGAGCCTGAGCAGGTATGGCAGGAAATTCCAGCCAGCGCCCGCCAGTACATCCGTGAAAACAACATCAACTTCTACATTGTCGATGCCTTCAAGGTCGCCCGTGAGCAAGCGCCATCGGCGGATCTTGAAATCAGGATGATGGGTATCGCCTTTATCGGCGCACTTTGCGGCCACGCGACCCAGGTCACCCATGGGGCTGACGAGGCCTTGATGCTTGAGCGTATCACCCAGCAAATCGCCAAGAAGTTCGGCGCCAAAGGCGAGAAAGTCGTTGCCAGTAACATGGCGGTGATCCGCGAAGGGATCCATGCGACCAAGCAGGTTTGCTACGCAGAGTTCGAAGATGCTGATATTGCTGCAGCGGCAACAACCAAAGCCGAAGCACCGAAGCAAAAACAAGCCAGCTGTGGCCTGTTCGACCCATCCTACTTCAGCAATATCGCCGGTAAGCATTACGCCGATGGCTCGATTGGCGAGGCGCCGGTTATTCCAGGTTCGGGCATGTTCATGCCACCAGCGAGCGCGATCACTAAAGATAAAGGCCTATTCAGGCTCAATGCACCTAAGTTCGACGCCGATAAATGCACCGGCTGTATGGAATGTACCATTGCCTGTCCTGACGGTGCGATCCCGAATGCGGTGCATGAGCTACACGATATCCTTTATGTCGCTATCGACAAACTCAATATCCCGCCAGCACAGCGTGATGGCCTGAAGGCGAAAATGCCGCCGATTTTGGATGCAGTTCGCCAGTACTACCGCACCGCGCCGAAGAACGAATCACTGCCGCTGCACCAAGTGGTTGCCAAAGTGGTCGATACCATGTCCTTCGACGAGCAGGGTGTGAGCCAGCAGATTGCTGGAATTTGTGTCGCACTGGAATCTTTGCCAGTCAGCCGTACCAAGCCTTTCTTCGATGCGATGGAAAAGGCGGTTCCGGGCAGCGGCGGTTTATTCTCAGTTGCTATCGACCCGAGCAAGTGTAGTGGGTGTATGGAATGTGTGGATGTTTGTGGCCCGAACGCGCTACAGAAAGTCCGCCAGACCACCGAAATGAACCAGCAGATGCACGAGCTGTTCCATACCTTGGCAGAGATGCCGAATACCCCAGCCCGCTTCCTGCAACAAGGCGTCACCGATGCCAACGAGTCCAAGCGCCTATTGCTTGATCGCAGTAACTACTATGCCATGAGTTCAGGCCACGGTGCGTGTCGTGGTTGTGGCGAGGTCACCGCGTTGCGTCTGGTTACCTCTATCAACCGTGCTTTGCAGCAACAACGCTACCAATCGCACATCGCCAGCCTTGAAGACATGATTGAGAAGCTGGAAGACAAGCACCAATCATTGGCGGCTATCGATGCAGAACAAATCCGTGCCGAGCGTATTGCCCGTACTCTCCAAGTGCTGGAAAAACGCCTGTACCACTTCGAATATGGACCAACCGGCAATGGGCCATCCGATGCTCTGATCGCCAACGCCACAGGTTGTAGTAGTGTTTACGCTTCGACCTTCCCGGCTAACCCATACAATGACCCATGGGTGAACAGCTTGTTCCAAGATACCCCAGCGGTTGCCAAAGGCTTGTTTGAAGGGGAAGCGGCCAACCAGTTAGAGCAGTTCAAGGCACTACGTACTGCCAAGCTAGAGCTAGAAGATATGTACGATGCAGAGGTCCATGACCGCCAGCTTCGCTACCTAGAATGGAGCCACTTGTCAGATCAAGAGCTCGGCCTCTTACCGACCGTATTCAGTATCGGCGGTGACGGCGCGACCTATGATATCGGCTTTGGTGCCCTGTCCCGTTTGCTATCGACCAGTACGCCTATTAAGGTCTTCGTGCTCAATACCGGTAGCTACTCCAACACCGGTGGCCAGGCATCCACTGCTAGCTTTACCGCGCAGGACTCCGACCTCAGCCGCTTCGGCAGTGCTCACAGTGGTAAGCAGGAATCGCGCAAAGAGCTGGGTATCATCGCGACCTTCCACCCGAAAGTGATGGTGGTGCAAACCTCTACCGCCCTACAGGGCCATTTCATGGCTAACTTGATGGAATACCTCAACTATCAAGACGCCCCTGCACTGTTTGATGTCTACACCCCATGCATGGGTGAGCACGGTATTGCCGATGACGCCAGCACCCGCCACTCTCGCCTAGCTGTCGAAAGCCGCATGAGCCCAGTGTTTGTCCACGACCCACGCAAAGGCAAGACCTTGTCCGAGCGCTTCTCTATCGAAGGCAACCCCGAGCTGCAGCATGACTGGGCAACCCATACCATTAGCTACATCGACAACGACGGTATGACCCAGTTGAAACAAGTGCCATTTACTCCGGCTGATTTCTCACTCTATGAAGGACGTTTCAAGAAACACTTCAACCCAGTATCTGACGAGCAGCACGCGGTTGAGATAGCTGAGTTTGTGGCAATGACTGCCGATGAACGCAATGGCAAGGTACCGTTCATTTGGGCAACCGATAAACAGCAGCACCTGATCAGGCTAAGTGTCTCCAGCTCGATTGTCGCCCTGACCGAAGAGCGGTTACGCAACTGGCATATGCTGCAGTACCTGAGCGGCCAGCACATCACCAACATCGACCAGCAATACCAGCGTCAGATCGATGAGTGGAAACAGCGTTACCACACCGCGATGGACAGCAACGAGCAAACTATCGAAACCATCGCCAACGGCTTGGCTGAATTGGCCATGGCTGCTTCGCCCAATGTGACCAATAGCATCCCGGTCACCCAGATAGATAGCAGTTCAACTGCCCCGCAGGCTTCTACTAGCAATCAAGGAAACTTGCCGCTCGTCGCTATCAACGAGGACGAAAAAGGCCAGTGTACAGACTGCAAAACCTGCTATCAGCAATTGAGCGAGCTGTTCGAGAAAACCACCATTGTTGAAAACGGTGAAGCCAAGGTCATCAGCCAGGTGATCCCTAATGCACTGGAAACTGTCGAACTTAGCGACGAGCTGATCAAGCGTGCCTCGCGCATTGCTGATGAGTGTGATGCAGAAATCATCCACTTCAACGCGCCTGCATCGGTGGAGGTGTAGTCATGAGTGATGTAATTTCCCGTCCAATCTCGCAAGCTCAACGGGAGCTGATGCTAAAGCGCATGGAGCAAAACCCACAGCGCTTCCAGCAGATGGTGATCGAGGAGAGCATGCAGCTTATCCGCGACACGCTCAAGCAAGGCAAGCTGTCTGCTGAGTTTACCGAAAAGCTTTGGCAGCTATTGCTCGCTGACAACGAGCTCAGTGTCGCCCTTCAGCGTTACTTATGGCGTATTCCGCTCAAGCAAAAGCGTGCTTTTGTGCAGGCGCTGGATACCCATATGTCTGAACGCTACCCGATGTTCAAAGGGCTGTCTGTTGGATGGCCCGGCAGCAACAACATACCGCCTTACGTGCGCCCTGCCGAGGAGCGCCGCAAGGACTTTGACTTGGTTAGCCAGGGCTACCTCGGTTACATGGGGCTGGGCTACAGCCTGCGTGAAGTCGAGATGTTCGTCTGGCTGGAAGTGATCCGAGACAAACAGTGTGAAGACCGCCCGTGTGAAATCGGCGTACCGAAATGCGATCGCGACGGCAACCCCGCTGAAGAAAACGACGGCGGCTGCCCGGTCAAGATCCACATTCCACAGGTACTCAACCTGATGGGTGAAGGCCGCTTCAGAGACGCTTTCGAGCTGATCCGCGATGCCAACCCACTGCCGAATGTTACCGGCCGGGTTTGTCCCCAAGAGTTGCAATGCCAGGGGGTGTGTACCCACAACGACAGGCCAATCGAAATCGGCCAGTTGGAGTGGTTCCTGCCCCAGCGTGAGCGCGAACTTTCCAACGGTAAGCCACCAAAACCGGCTGATATCAATCCTTGGGTTGCGGCGACCAAGCCACCAGTGGCGATTGTCGGCTCTGGACCTTCGGGGCTAATCAATGCCTATTTGCTTGCCAAAGAAGGCTATCCGGTCACAGTGTTCGAGGCATTCCATGTCTTGGGCGGGGTACTGAGATACGGTATCCCTGAGTTCCGTTTGCCTAACCAGTTGGTTGACGATGTGGTCGAAAAAATCAAAGCGCTCGGCGGCCGCTTTGTCACCAACTACATCGTCGGTAAAACGGCAACGCTTGAAGACCTTAAGCGCGCTGGCTTCACGCGCATTTTTGTCGGTACTGGTGCGGGCTTGCCGCGCTTTATGAATGTACCGGGTGAGCATTTGCTGAACATCATGTCGGCCAATGAATTCCTGACCCGTGTCAATCTGATGCACGCCAATGAGCCTGACTACGAAACGCCAATGCCGGATATGGAAGGCAAGGAAGTGATGATCATCGGCGGTGGTAACACTGCGATGGATGCTGCCAGAACGGCCTGCCGTTTGGGTGCCAACGTCACCATTGTCTACCGCCGTACCCAGCAGGAAATGCCAGCCCGTGTCGAAGAGCTTCACCATGCGCTCGAAGAAGGAATCCAGCTTAAGGAGCTCCGCTCGCCTTGCGAGTTCAACGGTGACAAAAACCATGTTCTGGCCAGTGCCAAGCTTGATGTAATGGCGCTGGGCGAGCCTGATGCTTCTGGCCGTAGACGTCCACAGTCTACCGGTGAGTTTGAGCTGATGAAGGTCGACTTTGCCATTATGGCCTTGGGTAACAGCTCTAACCCGATCGTCAAAGACGCCAACCCTGACTTGAACACCTCCAAATGGGGTACGCTTCTGCTCAATAAAGGCTCGCAAGAGACTTCACTCAGCGGCGTATACAGTGGCGGTGATGCTACCCGTGGTGGCTCTACTGCGATCAAGGCTGCGGGTGACGGTCAGGCAGCGGCAAGGGAAATCATGGGGCAGATTGATTTAAACGCGGTCAATTTCAACGCCAAGGAAGTCGAAGGGCTCGTCGCACAAGCTTGTCACTATACAGGACTAGGCCAAACCCCAGCCAAAATCGTCAAACGTCGTCAATTAACCGAAGAAATTGTCGAATTCACCATTACCTCTCCACTGATTGCCCGCTCAGCCAAGGCAGGCCAGTTTGTCAGGGTACTGGCGGATGAAAAAGGTGAGTTGATCCCGTTAACTCTGGCCGATTGGGACGCCGAAGCCGGCACTATCGAGCTGGTGATCCAGGGTCTGGGTACCAGCTCCAAGCTGATCAACCAAATGCAAGAAGGTGACTGCTTCGAGGCTATTGCCGGCCCATTGGGACAGGCAAGCCATGTAGTGAAACACCCTGACAACCAGAGTGTCATCTTCACTGCTGGCGGTGTGGGCCTGCCTGCTGTGCACCCTATCATGCGTGCCCATCTGGAAATCGGTAATAAGGTCACCTTGATCTCCGGCTTCAGAAGCAAAACCCATAGCTTCTGGACGGAAGAAGGCGACAAAGTCGAGAACCTTCGGGCTGCCTACCCTGAACTGCTGGAAGTGGTTTACGCCAGTAATGACGGTACATTCGGCATCGAAGGCTTCGTGACTAACCCGCTGGAAGATCGCTTGGTACAGCATAGGGAAGCCAATAGTCCTGATTCTGATCAGACAATTGCAGAAGTCATCACCATAGGTCCGCCTATGATGATGCGCGCAGTGAGCGATCAGACTCTGGGTTATCAAGTCCCTTGTGTGGCCAGCCTCAACTCCATCATGGTGGATGCCACCGGCATGTGCGGTGCGTGTATGGTGCCTGTGATGGAAGACGGCAAACTGGTGCGTAAACACGCCTGTATCGATGGCCCGGAAATCAACAGCCATGTCATCGATTGGGATAAGTTCCTGCCAAGGTTTAACCAGTTTAAACCGCAAGAGCGCCAGAGCCAGATAGCGCATAAGCTGATAGAAGAGTAAATTAATAGCAGAGTAAGTTCCAGTAGCTCGCTAATACCCAAAGGCCCCACTTTTGAGTAGGGCCTTTTCTTTGCCGACTCGCCACGCCACTCCAAAATAAGCTCTTCAAAAGTAGAACAAGAGTAAGCAATAAAACCAACTACACTTAATCCACATTGATACCAATCTGGATAAGTATCAGGAGACTATTATGAGTGGCTCAAATCATCATACATACAAGAAAATGGAGCTGGTTGGATCATCACCCGATGGGATTGAAGATGCCATCAACAACGCCATTGCCCGTGCTAATGAAACTATTAAAAATATGCGCTGGTTTGAGGTCGTTGAAACCCGTGGCCATATTGAAGATGGGAAAGTGGCCCATTGGCAAGTGACATTAAAAATAGGTTTCACCCTAGAAGAGTAAGTAGGAAACCATTAGCCAACAACGAAATTAAGGCCATGAATATCATGACTTTTATGGGATTTGTAAAAATATAAAATCCCATAAAAGATATATCAAATCCTCACCGCGGCTCTTGCCTACCCACCCTTTTCGTAACATTATCCGTGTCGAAAGTTGATTGTTAAATCCAAATCAATGATTGCTAATTGTGTTTATCACCTACTTTAGATAAGCGACTGTCTGGGGAGGTTAACTCCCCTTTTTTTAATACCTAGCAGGTATTACTAGGCAATTATCAAGGCAAACTCTAGCCTCATTGAGACATCAGTTTCTGTTACTACATTGAACAGTTGGGGCATTAATATGTTTGCGCCCCTTTTTTTAAAAACGCAGCAGTTCTTTGTTGAAGTGATTCTTTGCTAAAACAACTCTTGGCCAAAACCCTTCTATTGTCTAAGACCCCTAAGTCAAAAAAGTAACCAATGCCTCAAGGTACGGAGCGCCCGCTCTGAGAAGTCCATCCCCTCAATGCTTTCCTTGGTTTCCAACGCCAGCTGTGGCTCATCGGTAATGATGCCATCGACACCGAGCAAGAATAGGCGCTGCATGGATTCTGCATTGTTAATGGTCCATGCTAAGACTTCTTGCTCGCGCTGCTGAATTTCGATGATCCGCCACGCATCAAGCCATTGGTCACTCACCATCAGCATATCGACGTCGCGTTCTAGATCCGATTGGCCAACACTGGCCGCATAGATAAGTGCATAACGCAGGTGCTCAGGCCGCGTAGCTTCCATCTTGTCCATCAGCCTTGCCAGTAATTCTGTATCCAGGCTCGATACAATCATGGCTTGCCGGTAATTCGGCAACAGCTCCGCCATTGCCAGTGCAAGATCAAAACTACGGTTGTAACGCTTCAATTCAATATTAAATTCAATATCGTCAGCATAATCATCCAATAAGCTGGTTAACAGCGGTGGCGGGATACGATTCTGTTGCTCGTAGGCCGCGACAATCTCAGCATAGCTGGCGTTTTCCACCACCAAGTGCGAGCCCAACATACGGCCCAAATCACGGTCATGGAACACCACCACTTGCCCATCTTTGGTTATCTGCACATCAATTTCCGAGCTTTCGATCCCCAATGAAATAGCATACTGAATACCTGCTTCGCTATTTTCTGGGTGTGCAAAACCACCACCGCGGTGAGCGGTTACATAGCCCGAGGTATTGGTTTGTAGGTGGCCAACGAAATGGCGCACATCCGAATAGCCGTTAACCGACGCAAACACTATCAGCAGCACCATCAGACTTCGCAGCAAAATACGGCGCTGTGTGCTTTGCATCAGCCCGGCGAAACGCTCTTCTTCATTGACGAGCTTAAGGCGCTTGGTCTGAAGCCGTAATACGTAGTATTGGCAGCTTGCGTAGATAAACCTGTCGATAAAGCTCAGCAGGAATCCTACTCCAATCAAAATAACCGTTGCGACCATAATCCACGGATAGCGCTCAGGATCATAAGTCGCCCAGTGAAGAATCGGCTCAAGTACAAACAAAATACCCTTGGCGATAATCGCAATGATCACTACCCGGCCAAGCAACCATGCGATATGGCCCAGTAAGATATGCAGGTAAATCCCCTGGCTTAGGCGCTGGGCTTGCTTGAACAGCTTCCACTGGGAGCAGTTTTGAAACAGGCTGAGCGGTAATGCGAGCCACCAGCTTGCCCAATAGCGAAGCACCAGCAATACAATAGGCAAGGTGAGCAAAACCAATAAGCCAACCGCAAGCCACAGTGAGCTCATCTGGTGGCTGAGATAATAGTTGATATCCCAGTCATTGAGCATAAGACCGTAGATCCAGCGTCCGCACCACACCAAGGTAGAAAGCAGTAAGCTGATCCCTAATGACTGGGCGAGCAAAACCTTCGCCACCCGGAAACTGCGCTGTAGGATCAACCCGAACGTGTCCAATATTGAGCGCTTGCCCAAGTCATGCTGAGCCAACAAGATGCTAATGGTTGAGTGTTCGACAAAAAAGGCAAAGCTTAGCTGCGTTATAAACCATAAACTAAGTAAGAAGCCGGCGGGAGAGAGAAAGAAAGCCAACAGCTCCTGGTTGGCAATCGCACTCACGCCGTGAAACGCCATCAGCTTGGAGCTGACCCAAATGTCGAGAGGCACAAACAAGGTCAGCAGTGCACATCGCACAAAAAGGAAACTAGTCAGCATCTGCAAGCCGCTGGTTGTTAAACGGTGCCAAATGAAATAAAGAATGTGCCGACTGCGATGGAAAATTGCGCTAATCAAGGGTTATTTCGCCAAATTTGTTATTTAGTTCTGAAGGTATGATAACACCAGAGCTGCTTGGAAGCTCATCGAAGCTAAGTGCTGGAAAGCCAGGGTACAGTTGGTTAATTCCTACTTCAAAGAAATAGCGAATTGCATTGCTGCATAATTTTGCTTTGAAATGTGTAACGGTTCAAAGCAGCAGGAAAGCGTTTAAGGTAACGTTAGCCTACAGAAACTAATCGCATCGAGATATTTTATGCTGACAAATGAAGAAGTTCACTACTGTTCCAAATGTGCAATGGAAACTAAGCATATTGTTGTTTTGGTTCGTGATGAGCCTGAGAAGAACCAATTTAAGGATTTTTTGAAAGGCTTTATTAAAAGTGTTGCTGTTGGCGCGTTTGAAGCCACTATGGATGACTTTTCACGCCATAGTATTTGCGAACAATGCGGTAAAAAGACGATTAACGACAACCTCACCTAGCAATAGCGACACCAGTCCATTTCCTTCGAGTTTTTAAACTGACATGCTGCGGGTTCAATTGTGGCTAGCACAGCGCTGTCCGATGCTCGGCATTCAATCAAACAGAGCTACAAACTCGAAGCTGCCCCGAAATGTTTTAGCACTCATAGATTTGGTAATAGAACACTGCTAATTTGCATGCACATTACTGTATGCACCCCATCTCCGATGACATCGTCATTTGAGCACTATTATCCCTGTTTTAACGAAAGTGTATTGATAATTTGCCCATTTATCGAGTTAAGCATACTTCTTAAACTAATCACTAAGCATATATAACCGATAAATCAATATGAAAGTTTTAATGAAAAGATCAACTTTAGCATTAATAACAACACTCATTGCCCCTTCAATCTTTGCTGCTGAAGGCTCTTCAAAAGTTGTCGTGACAAACGATATTGAGTGGGGGGACTTGAACTCACTTCATGGTGTATTAAGTCCAGGCGTAGCCGATATTTGGGGGGATCGAACAACAGATACGATCGAGACCACTGATAGTATACATAGAGGTCAATTATGAAAAAAACAGCTTTCGTCATCATCAGCGCTTTGTTTCTGTCTTCACCAGTCTTGGCTAACAGCGTGCTTGATTACCACCTATCCACTGTAGGTGAGCGTGATTCGCTAGCAACGATTCAACTAGAAAAATCAAACTTAGGTTCAATGAGCGTAATGGATGTGCAATTGCATAACTCAGGAGAAGCGAATATGCCGGCTGGCCATAAAATCAATGGTACTGTAAACGACAGCAGCCAGTCTGTATTTGAGTATCACTTGAGCACCATCGATTAAGAAAGGGTCAGAAAGGGCTGGTGAGAAAGCACCGGCCCTTTTGCGTTATGATCTTATTCCCCATTCCTTAACGCTTTGATAGGCTAGTCATCAATTGGCCATTCTTGCTCAGTAAGCAGCTTTTCATCAATGAGCCTTTGTCTGAGTGTGCTAATCACAACTTTGAGCTCGTCACGAATCAGACGTACCGCAGGTGAAATCAATTGCCTGCTAGGGAGCATCAACCACATTTCAGTGTTTGGAATGTGGTAACCCGTCAGGATTCGCTGTAATCGCCCGTTGAGTAGGTCATCCCCCACATCAATTGCTGATTTTTTTGCGATCCCAACACCATCTATACACCAACGTCGTACAATATCTCCGTCATTGGCAGCTCGGTTACTGGTGAGCTTGATTTTGTATTGGCGTTCAGATTCATACACTTCCCAAGTGTCATGTACGACTTCGTAGAGTTTATAAAGTAGGGCGTTATGCTGTGGTAATTCAGCAGGCGTTCTTGGCTCACCATGTTGCTCCAAATAGTATGATGATGCACAAATGACATGGGGAATATTGCAAATTTTAAAGCCGTATAGATTAGATTCTTGCACAGCCCCTTTTGTCATTGCTCGTAGGGCAACGTCAACGCCATCACGATAGAAGTCAGTGCGACTGTCGCTAGCGTGAAGGCGCAGCGTTAATAATGGATGCGTTTCCATTACTTTATTTAACAAGTCTTTCATCAGGTTCCGGCCCATTTCAGAAGATACGGCGATCCTTAATTCCCCCCCAATGGTTTGTTGCTCTTCATGAATAAGATTTTGACCTTGCTGGAGAAGATCGAGTGCTTGCTGGCAAAGGGGAAGGTAGCGTTCTGCTTCAGGAGTAAGGCGCAACTGTCGTGTTGTACGGACAAATATTTGTGCGCCAAGCGCCTGCTCAATACGCTTAACCGCAACACTTGCCGCTGAAGAGCTAATATCGAGTTGGTTAGCCGCTGCTGTAATCGATTGGAGCTCGGCCACTTTGAGTAGGACTTGTAAATCTTCTATTTTCATAATTTTGTTAAATATCTGCCGATTATCCACGTTTTAACGAAATTGTTTTAAACATTTGCCCGTTTATCGAATTAATAGTAGGTCATAAAATCCCTATCAAGCTGAACTGATGGAGAAATATCATGACAAACGTATTTAAAAAAACAGCTTTCACACTAGCGGCAACACTACTTTCAACTTCAATTTATGCAGCTGACGACGTATCAAAAGTGGTCGCTGCCGACGACATTGAATGGGGCTACTTAAACCCACTGCGTGGTGTTTTGAGCCCTGGTGCTGCTGACCTGTGGGGTGATCGCACAACTGACACCGCTACCGGCATGTTGGTTCGTTTTAACAAGGGGTTTGAGTCTCCCCCGCACATTCATAATATCACCTATCGTGGCATTGTGATTGACGGTTTGATGCACAACGATGATCCAACAGCAGAGAAAATGTGGATGCCAACCGGCTCATTTTGGACACAGCCTGCAGGGGAAGATCATACAACAGCAGCAAATGGTGAAAATAACCTTATTTATCTTGAAATTGATGCAGGTCCTTACCTTGTTCGTCCGTCTGAAGAGCGTTTTGACAATGGTGAACGTCCATTAAACTTGCACAATGACAATATCGTCTGGCTCGATAACAGTGACTTAGTTGATATTAATGCTGATGGAGTACAGTCCACTTATGTTTGGGGCAGCACATCGGACATGGGTGGCTCGATGGTGAAACTACCTGTGGGTTACAAGGGGGAATTTAAAACAGATGCCAGTGAATTTCGTGCTGTAGTGATTAGCGGTGAGGTGGGTTATCAGTCAGCCGAACAAGAGAATATTTCTCTCAATGCAGGCAGTTATTTTGAATCTCAAGGCAATTTCACGCATGAAATTGAAAACAAGAGCGAGAGCGATGTCACTATTTATATTCGTACTAATGCGAAATACCAAGTGAATTAAATCGCTAAGCCCATTACCTTTAGATAAACAAAGCGGTAATTGACGATGAAACCCCTAAACATATTAGTCGCACTGGTGTTGGTTGCGGTAGTACCTTTTGCAATGTCAAAAAGTACTGAGTTTGATAGAACCGCTGTTGAACTTCAGTGGCATGACCTAGTTCCTGAATCGGAACGAGAGAGAGCAGTGCAGGCTCATGCACAGATGCTAGATCATAATAGTGGCCAAGCTGACCAACTGTTAATTGGTAATACCCGTCCTGAGCTCAATGGTAACAACGTCAAAATTCCGGGATTTGTTATCCCGTTGGAAGGAGACGCAGATACGATAACCGAGTTTTTGTTGGTGCCATTCTATGGTGCGTGTATTCACGTCCCACCACCACCGCCAAACCAAATTATTCATGTAAAGTTTGAGCAAGGGGCCCCCACGAAAGAACTGTGGGATATCGTTTATATTACAGGAACGCTCAAGACGGAGTCGTTAGTTACTGAATCTATCGGTGTAGAATCAGGCTATACAATTTCAGGTGCAGTGCTAGAAAGCTACGACAAAGCGTAAGGGGGAGTACCGTCTTCCCCCAACTGACACAGATCAGAATCTTTCTGTGTAAAAGGTTGAATTATGAAGTTAGTAGCCCACTATCAACAAAGTTGATAAGGAAAACAGCAACCCAATGACTGGGTTGCTGTTTTTATTAATCGGATTAATCAATTCGCATTAACGTAGCTCATAGCTAGGCGCTAACGCATGTCCCGGCTTTTTCAGCCAATACATCCAGCCCTTCTTCCAAGGCGCCGATGTAGGCCCTGCCACCAAACTGGGCAAAGTCAGCGGCGGCTTCCACTTTCGGCCCCATTGAGCCAGCTGGGAACTGGTATTCACTCAATTGCGCTGGGGTTGCGGCACGAAGAGCACGCTGGTTTTCAGTGCCCCAATCTAGGTAGACCGCATCGGCATCGGTCAAGATCAGCAGCTTGTCAGCGTTAAGCTGCTTGGCGAGCAAGGTCGCAGCCAGGTCTTTGTCGATCACCCCTTCTACCCCGGTATAACCGTAGTCGGTTTTGCGCACAGGGATCCCGCCGCCGCCACAGCAGATCACGATTTCACCGGCGCCCAGCAGGGTCTCGATAGATTTCTTGTCAATTATGTTCAGCGGTTTTGGCGATGGCACAACGCGGCGGACAAACTCGCCATCGCGCTTCATGGTCCAGTTGTTGGCTTCTGCCAAGATGCCAGCTTCTTCTTCGTTGTAAACCGGGCCAACGAACTTGGTTGGGTCAAGCATACTCGGATCGTTCGGATCAACTTCGATACGGGTCAGCAAACTAGAGACTTCTGTATCCGGCATCAGGTTTTGCAGCTCCTGGGCCAGCATATAGCCAATCATACCTTCACTTTCAGCGCCCAACACATCGAGCGGGTATGGCTGAACCTTGTCATAAGCTAAGTTCTGAAGGGCTAGCAAACCGACCTGCGGCCCATTGCCATGGACAATCGCCACTTGGTATTCCTTGGCAATCTCAGCGATCGCTTTGGCAGCAATCTTGATATTGGCAAGCTGGTTGGTGAAACTTGGCGCATCGCCACGACGCAACAGTGCATTTCCCCCTAAGGCGACGACAGCAGTACTCTTCTTGGTTGGGGTGTTCATAACTACTCCTTGAATTATCCTTGTTGTTTTGGGGCTATCACCCCTACCCGTCCGATACGGCTTACAGCACACTGGCATCGAACGGTTTGCGGCGAATAAAGCGGCCATTCCCAGCTTTCCCCGTAAATTCGCCATTACACGCTACAACGTCCCCTCGGCTGATGGTCAACACTGGCCAGCCCTGGGTTTGGATATCTTCAAACGGGGTGTAATCTGCGTTGTCGTGTAGTAATTCGTGTTTAATTGAAACTTCTTGCTCTGGGTCAAACAGCACCAGGTCCGCGTCAGATCCGGCCTGCAAAGCACCTTTTTGCGGATATAAGCCAAATAGCTTGGCTGGCAGGTAACTAGTCAGCTCGACAAAACGACTTGGGCTGAGCCGCCCTTTCATCACACCTTCAGAGAACAGCAACGGCATTCGGGTTTCAACACCGGGCATCCCGTTGGGGCAAGCGCTAAAGTTGTCTTTACCGCGCTGCTTTTGCTCGTGGTAGGTGAACGAACAATGGTCGGTAGCCACTGTATCAATACTGCCATCCACCAGCCCGAGCCAGAGCTTCTCGCGCTCTACCGCTGGGCGCAGTGGTGGGCTTAGAATGAACTTGAGCGCGTCTTCCCGCTCATAGCAGCTATCATCCAACATCAAATATTGCGGGCAGGTTTCCACCCACACAGGTTGGTGGTTATCGCGGGCAAGGCGGGTGTAATCCAGACCAAGCCCATTAGAGAGGTGGACAATATACAGCGGCGCATCACCGGCCAATTTGGCTAGGTTGATCATCCGGGCAATAGCCTCGGCTTCGCACTCCAGCGGGCGGCTTACCGCGTGGTATTTAGGTGCGGTCTTGCCTTGCTCAAGCAACTGGGTTCGGCGCAAGGCAATGGCAGCATCGTTCTCGGGGTGCACGGTAGCCAGCGCACCGACTTGTTTAAGCTGAATCAGTGCCTTGAGCACGTCTTCGTCATCGAGTTTGTAACCGTAGGTTAGGTACAACTTGAAGCTGGATATCCCCTCTTCTTCGACCATCAAGGCCATTTCAGCGAGGATGTCGTCATTTACGTGCTGGATCACCCCATGGAAGCTATAGTCGATAACGGCTGTTTCCTTGGCGTATTGCTGGTAGACATTCAACTGGTGGTGAAGGCTGCACCCTTTCGGACCAAAGCCCATATGGTCTACAACCGTGGTGGTACCGCCACAAGCTGCTGCGCGGGTTCCAGAGAAAAAATCATCGCAACTGCGCGCGATACCAACATCGATATTGAAATGGGTATGGACATCAATACCGCCCGGCATCACATACAGTCCCGCCGCCTCGATGATTTCACACTGCCTGGGAATGATGTGGATTTCTGGGGCAATGTCGGCGATCTTGCCGTCAACGATAAGAATATCGGCTTTTTGAGCCTGCAGGTGATCAACCACTATCCCCTGGCGGATCAACATTGTCCCCGGACGGGGCTGGGTCAGGATCGCCGCTTGGTTTTCTGATGTTTTTTTCGACGCCGCGGAAAACATACTTTATTCCTTCTCTGCCTAAGAATTCATATACCCAAATCACGTCAAGGTATAAAAAAGGATGCTGTTTCGTTTGCCCGCTGGGATTAGGAACTTAAACTTAGAGGCTTCAGGTTTAACAGACAAAAGAAACAGAACACACCTGCCTAAAAAAGAAATCCATCCTGGGGGGGATATGTGGCCAACGTTAGGCAGAGCGGTCGGCGCCCCCAGGACGGAAAAGGATGGACAGGCAGAGCACAGAGAGCATAGTGCCCTACCCGTCACGTTTTATTACTTCTTCAACTCTTTCAGGTACATCTGAGGAATAACAGCGTACATTGCGGCACAAGTGACTAGGTGATCTTTCCAAGTCTTCTCGTTTGGCGCGTGTGCTTCTGGCTCTTTACCAGGACCGAAGCCGATCACTGGGATACCGTAGCGGCCCATGATAGATACGCCATTGGTTGAGAAGGTCCACTTATCAACGGTTGGTTTCTTGTCAAACAGTAGCTCGTAAGAGGCTTCCAGAGTCTTAGTCGCAACGTGCTCTTCATCGATCTTCCATGCAGGGAAGTAGCACTCTGTTGGGTAAACCAAGCCGGTGTAGGCAGGACGGTCATAGTTGTACATAGACACTTTACCGCCAAATTTCTTAACCGCTTCAAGCTCTTCGATTTCCTTGATAGCGCCTTCCCAGGTTTCACCCCAAGTCAGACGACGGTCGATAGACACCGCACAGCTATCGGCAACGGCACAGCGACTTGGTGAAGTGAAGAAAACTTCAGAAACAGTCAGTGTACCTTTGCCTAGGAATGGGTCGTCGCCAAGGTTAGAAGCCAGTTTCTCGATATCGCCTAGGATATGGCCCATTTTGAAGATGGCGTTGTCACCACGCTCAGGCGCTGAGCCGTGGCAGCTAACACCGGATACATCAACACGGATTTCCATGCGGCCGCGTTGGCCACGGTAGATCTGGCAATCAGTCGGTTCGGTCGATACGACAAACTCAGGGCGGATGTTGCTTTCCTGGATGATGTACTGCCAGCACAGACCGTCGCAGTCTTCTTCCTGAACGGTACCGGTTACTAGCAGGGTGTATTCGTCTTCAAGGCCAAGATCTTTGATGATCTTACCGGCGTAAACCATAGACGCCATGCCGCCTTCCTGATCCGATGCACCACGGCCACCGATCACTTCGTCATCTTCCATACCTTCATATGGGTCGAAGTCCCAGTTATCCATGTTACCCACACCAACGGTATCGATGTGTGCATCCATCGCAATCAGATGAGGACCGTGACCAATCCAGCCCAGTACGTTGCCCATTGGGTCGATTTCTACTTTGTCAAAACCGACTTTTTCCATTTCTTCTTTGATGCGCAGTACCACTTTTTCTTCGTCACAGCTTTCACTTGGAATCGCAATCATGTCACGAAGGAAACGGGTCATGTCCGCTTTGTAGTCTTGGGCTTTTTCCAGCACTTGGGCAAATGGGATGTTCATTATAATTCTCCTTGAACCGGGCGGTGGTCATCACACCCGGTATGATCGATTTTCACGGCACCCTGCCTATTGATGACACCAACAAGGCACTAAATTTAAAATTCTTTATTCATATCTATTTCTGAGCATTTAGTGGTGCTAGTTAGCGCAGACTCTGTGCTAACTAGCCCAAATAATGGGTCAAAAATATGGTCAAACAGTTTGGTGTTTACCGCCCCACACCACTTCGCGGTAATGGACAGGGTCGGTATCCCCTTCGGTATTGATCAGCAGTACCACTGAGTCTTGGTTGAGACCCATTTTTTCCATCAGTTTTTCTTTTTCTGGATGGAAATGAACGGCGGCAAGCAAACCAGCACCTACTGCACCAGACTCACCAGACACAACTCTTGGGTCATCACCCATTGGGTTACCGAGGACACGCATACCTAGTGCGGCAACACTGTCCTGGCAGGAAACAAACTGGGTGGAGCAATCGCGCAATACTGGCCAGCCGATTGGGTTAGGTTCGCCACAGGCTAGGCCAACCATGATGGTGGCAAGGTCGCCATCGACATTGATCATTTCGCCTTTTTCGCTGATACCAGAGCGGTAGATACAGTCAGCTTGGTCAGGCTCGACAACCACGGAGTGCAGTTTGTCAGGGCCGTATTGGTCACACAAGTAACCCAGCACACCGCCAGCCATCGCGCCAACACCGGCCTGTAGGAACACGTGAGTCGGGCGTTCAACTGCCATTTCTTTCATTTGATCGACAGCTTCTGCTGCCATGGTGGTATAACCCTGCATGATCCAGGTTGGGATCTCGGTGTAGCCTTCCCAAGCGGTGTCCTGCACCACTTTCCAACCGTTTTCATCAGCGGTTTTGATCGCAAGGCGCACGGTATCGTCGTAGTTCATGTCGGTGACAATACATTCGGCCCCCAAAGCACGGATGTTGTTGACGCGCTCGTCAGCCGCGCCTTTTGGCATGTACACCACAGCGTTCTGGCCGAGTTTGTTAGCAGCCCATGCTACACCACGGCCGTGGTTACCATCGGTGGCGGTCGCAAAGGTCATTTTTTCTGTGATGTCGTTTTTCAGCTTGTCGAAATCAAAAGCATTGATATCGAGCTTGAACTCATCACACAGCAGGCGGGCAATCGCATAAGCGCCCCCCAGCATTTTGAATGCATTCAAATCGAAGCGGTAAGCTTCATCTTTGACTAGGAGTTTGCCAACACCGATTGCTTTGGCCAGGCAGTCAAGAGAATGTAATGGTGTCGGCTGGTAGCCTTCCACAGCTTGGTGGAAAGAGCGGGCTTTTTCCGCTTCAGCGGCGGTAAATAGTGGAGATAGCTGACCGTTATAGTGGCGGTTATCGGCGATCTCCATTTTAAGAGTGAACGTAGACACGACCAGACCTCATAAAATAAGAGAAAGAAAAAGGCGGGGGTCTGAAATAACCCAAGGGTATAACTCCCCCGCTAATGGGCTAGCATGCCCAAGCATAAAGATACAGATAGATCGACTAGGGACTCGATGCCGTAAGCGGTTATTTAACGCGCTTCTTCGCATCGTCCAGTAGCTCTTGCAGAATATGCCCAGTCTCCTGGTATTTACGGTTTAGTATCATTGCCGCAATAATGTATGGCTTCCAGCTCGCTTCCTTGTAAGTCGCGATACGGTATTTCTCAAATACCGACTCTTCCACTTCACCTTCTTCACACGATACGCCAGTGATGTCCGCTGGTAGGCAGTGCATGTAAAGTGCTTCGCCACCTTTGGTCAGCTTCATCATCTCTTCGGTACAGTGCCAGTCCTTGTGGTTGGCATTCTGTGCAAGGCATTCTTTTTCCAATGCTTTCAGGCCATCGTGGTCGTTAGCACGTAGCAGTTCGGTACGGCGGCCCATCACTTGGTAAGGAGCCCAAGACTTCGGATAAACGATGTCTGCATCTTTGAATGCTTCTTCCATGCTGGCAACCTGAGTGAAGCTACCGCCAGAGGCTTCTGCGTTCTTACGCGCTTCTTCGACAACCTCAGGGATCAGGTCATAGCCTTCTGGGTGAGCCAGGGTGACGTCCATGCCGAAGCGGGTCATCAAGCCGATGATGCCTTGAGGCACTGACAATGGCTTGCCGTAGCTTGGCGAGTAAGCCCATGTCATCGCAATTTTCTTGCCTTTCAGCTTGTCCAGGCCACCGAAGTGCTCTTCCAACCATGCCAAGTCAGCCATAGACTGGGTCGGGTGGTCGATATCACACTGCAGGTTAACCAGTGCAGGACGGTGAGGAAGCACGCCTTCTTTCACGCCGTCATCCAACGCTTCACCGACTTCACGCATGTAAGCATTACCTGCGCCCAGGTACATGTCATCACGGATCCCGATAGCATCGGCACAGAATGAAATCATGTTGGCAGTTTCACGCACCGTTTCACCGTGGGCAATTTGTGATTTGCCTTCATCCAAGTCCTGCTGGGCAAGGCCAAGCATGTTGATCGCCGAAGCGTAAGAGAAGCGGGTACGGGTTGAGTTGTCACGGAACAGGGAGATCCCGAGGCCATTGTTGAATACGTTAGTCGCAATGTTTTCCTGGCGCATTGATTTAAGGGCTTGGGCTGTTTTCAATACACGCTCAAGTTCTTCCGGGGTTTGCTCCCAGGTCAACAGAAAGTCTTTGTCGTGCAGTTCAGATTTAAGCTCATTAATTTCCTTGATCAGTTCGTTGATGCTCTTCATGTTTTTCTTCCCGGTTTCAATTGTTATACGTTCCTGGCAGCGCTTTTCTTCACGGGCCAGTCGCTTAATGGGTAATGACAGCCTTCAGCATTGCTCAATCAGCGATCATTCATTTGGTTTTTGATTTAAGGCACTGAGATTGCTTATAAGAACGGTCCGTTCAAACAGTGTTCTTGTAATGCTTCAGGCTTAAACTAAGGGTTAACAAAAGTAATTGTTTCGGAACTTAATTCAGTACAATCAACAACTGTGCCAAGATTGAATATTGAAAATTATATTTATTGCTACCCGCTGAAAAGCCGCATGAATACTGGGTCGGAAGATTTAGAGCTCTCGTTTATTCATAGAGAAAGGAGAGGCGATAGAAATATCGGCTATCACCGAGGTATCAACTCGCTAGACCAAAATGATAGTGATAAAAAAGAGGGATTATCATATTGATATTCCCATGTGACATTGCTAGCAAAATATTTCTTTTTAAAACAATCAATCAAAAAACCCTGACACATATCAAACAGCATAACTGGGTTTTTCTTTATGTTAATTCGGTCATTAAAGGAATAAGCCAGTCAATATGCTGAATACACCAAGACCCTCAGAATTAATGCAACTGCAACCGACTATCCTCCGCTTTACTCAGATGTTGTCGGCGGTGTTGAAGATCGATGCCGAAGTTGTCGATGCCGATTTAGTGCGAATTGCAGGCACGGGTCCCTACAGTAAGTTTTTTGGGAAGAAGCTTAATACCAGTTCAAGGATATTCAGGTATATCCTTGAAACACATGAAGAAAAAGTTGTCGTAAAATCTCGTACCGATCCTTTATGCGAAGGGTGTACTAACAAAAACGGTTGCCGTGAAATGGCCTTTCTGGGCGTGCCTATCATGATTGAAGAAAGGTGCCTAGGAGTCATCAGTCTTGTCGCGTTTACCGAAGAGTCGCGTGAAAGAATCAAGGAAAATGTCCAGCTTTTCTCAGACTACATTAAACACATCGCCCAAATTGTGGTGTCTAAAGTTGTCGAGAAAAACAGTAACAGTGAAGGTCTCGATGAGGTGTTTACTAATCTTATTGAAAACATGGACCAAGGCGTATTAGTTCTCGATGAAAACAATCGGGTAAAATACGGTAACCAGCCCGCACTCAATAACCTAAATATAACGCAGGAAGGGCTGCATACCCTTGAAATTAATATTCAACCTCTGTCGCTTCACAACAATGAAATGAAGGGCCACCAGCAGCATATTATTTCGCTGGGTGGGCGGCAGGAATTATTAGTCGGGCAGTTTTATAATGCCCACGGCCACCAATTATTTCTGATGGCTTACCATCAACCCAACAGCGCCTTGATGATCCCGGATCATGAACCTCAATTCGCTACAGTTATCGGCGAATGTACCAAGATGCGCCAGCTGAAAAAGCTCATCACCCGCATTGCCAGCAGTCCGTCCAGCGTGCTGATCAACGGTGAAAGCGGCACCGGTAAGGAAGTTATCGCCAATGCAGTCCATAACCTGAGTGATCGCAGCACTTACCCGTTTATCGCCATTAACTGTGCCGCTATTCCTGATCAATTGCTGGAAAGTGAGCTGTTTGGTTATGTCAAAGGCGCCTTTACCGGTGCTTCCACCAAGGGCAAGACCGGTCTGATCCAGGCTGCCAACAAAGGTACCCTATTCCTCGATGAAATCGGTGATATGTCGATGACCCTGCAAGCCAAGTTATTACGTGTATTGGAAGAGCGGGAAGTGATGCCTATTGGCTCGAATAAATCCGTTCCGGTTGATATTCGTATTATTTCGGCGACCAACCGTAATTTCCAGGAGATGATCGCCACCAACAAATTCCGTGAGGATTTGTACTACCGCCTTAACGTTATCCCTATCCACCTGCCACCGCTAAAAGAGCGAGAGGGGGATATCGCGCTGCTGATCAATTACTTCCTCGAGCACCACACCCAAAAAATCGGGGTGACTTACCCGGGGATCAGTGCTGAAGCGATGCGCCGCCTTAATGCCTACCACTGGCCGGGGAACGTTCGAGAGCTGAGCAATTTAGTGGAATATCTCGTCAATGTCGTGCCAGAAGGCGACCAGATAGACGTCGACTTGCTACCTCCATACTTTGAGCAAACACCTGAAACAGCCAGTCCGCAGGAAGTCTTAAGCGACGATTGCTCGATGAGCTTAGAAGAGATGGAGAAGATCCGCATTGAAGAGGCCATTTCGCGGCTTGGCAACCGCAAAATGGTCGCCGAAGAACTAGGGATTGGGATTGCCACCCTGTACCGTAAAATCAAGAAATACGGGCTAAGCAATCACCGGGCCTGATGCTTGATTACCCGAGATACAACAAGGCCGCGACATTCGCGGCCTGTGTTTTGTTAGAAGCTAATTGGCTTACGGCCTGTTGCTTTATCTGCTGGGCCTTTGGCTGCTGGCTTGCCTGAGCCGCCTTTCTTAGCTTTATTGGCTTTATTACTTTGGGAGCGGCCTCCTTGAGAGCCGGCTTTGGCACCCTGCCCTTTACCCTTCTCCGCTTTTGATGCTGACTTAGCGCGAGGAGCTGGCTTTGGCTCAGCCGCTTTCTTTGGCTTTTCCACCACCTCAGTCACTGGCTGATCGCAAAGTACTAGGTAGAACTCATTGTTGAACTCAATGACATCGCCATCGTACACCTTACGGCGTTTACGTTGTTCCAGCTCGCCATTTACCGCGACATAACCTTCGGCAATCGCAAACTTGGCTTCACCGCCACCACTTACGGCGTTGGCAATTTTCAACACCTTATAAAGCTCAATAGGCTGGGCACTCACCTCAACGCCAAGGGCTTCAACTTCATATTCTTCGTGTTCTTCAGACATTTTTCTAACCAGTGGTGACTTCGATAATTTAACTAACAACGAAGATTTTAACCCAATCCGGCTTGGCATTCACGTAGCGGGTAAGTTATTCTCGCCGCTTGTTTCTTCTGCCGATGCCTAGGTTTCCATATGTACTGCCCTTCTTGCGGTCAAGCCTCACTCGCTCACACCGATATCAAAGCGTTTCATTGTGAGCACTGCCAGTTCACCTATTTCCACAATACCGCATCGGCGGTTTTAGCGGTTATCTGCTGTGGCGATGAAGTCTTGGTGGCAGAACGCGGGCGTGATCCCGGCAAAGACATGCTCGATTTTCCCGGTGGATTTGTCGATTATGATGAATCGTTAGAGCAAGCCCTCTGCCGTGAACTGCAAGAGGAACTAGGCTTTCAGCCTACCGACATGCGCTATATCGGCTCGGCACCCAACACCTACAACTACCGCGATATCAAATACAAAACCTGTGATGCCTTCTTTCTCATCACACTTGATAGCAAGCCAAAAATGCAAGCAAATGATGATGTTGCCGCTATCCGCTGGGTAAAGCGCAATGACATTTCCCCGAGTGAGTTTGCTTTCGACTCAGCCAGAAACGCATTGAAATTACTGGGTATAGATTAACGACAATTTGATCGTTCTACGCCTACAAGAGCGGGGAAACTGTGAACTACGCCTCCTTGCTCCTCCTTAAAATAATTAATCAGGGATGATGGTTTGTTAACCAAACCAAGACAGGATGTATGTCGTAAACAACATGATGACTTGAGGGTAAACGTCATGCTGACTTTTAATAAAGATTATGTTTTTTCAAACAACGCAGAAACCAGCTTCGAGGAAGCCAACACTGTATGTTGCCAGCAAGAAGCCGATAAAGAGCTGAAGCGTAAGGCAATGTTGGCAACCGTGCAAAAAGAAGGTGGTTTGGAAGACTGATATCTGAAACTGATATCTGAAGACCAGTCCTAATTCGACGTCTCTCCAGCGCTGGTGGTAACCAAGTTTTTGGCCGCCAACCAATATCTTCCTGTGCCTCGTTGTTAGTAAGCAATCAACTTTCTCAGGCCATCAGCGCTTTTCTTACTCTTGCTGTCGATTTCCAATCTAACCGCCGTTCCTTTAGACTATTCCTTGAAGTATTTTTTACTCAAGGAAGTCCCTATGTTATTTCGCCCCCTTATCTTTTTTGTTGCCCTGGTCTTTTCGGCCCTCGCCAGTGCCGAGACACCGCCAGCAGAAGATAAAATACTGGAACGCCCCTTGATGGAAAGATACATCCTGGATGAGCTAAAAGCATTGCGTATCGACCAACAAGACCTTGAGCGCAGGATGGTGATTGAAATTACCGACCGAGAATTGGCCGTTGCCGATAAATCGATGAACTACGCCAATGTCACTGTCACCTACTTCTTTTACTTGATTGCTGGTGCTGCTTCTTTGTTTGCTTTCGTCGGTTGGCAGTCCCTTCGAGAATTGCGGGATAACACCAAGAAAGCGGCCGACCAACAGCTGCAGTCAATTGCCAATCAATACGAGAAGAAATTTCAACGCCTCGAGCAAGATCTCAAACGCAAAACCCGCATCATTGCCCAGAACAACAAAGAGATTGAGACCATCAACGAAATCCACAACCTGTGGCTGCGTTCGCAAGGCTTACAGACCCCTGAACAGAAAATCGAAGTCTACGATGATATCTTAAAAATCCGCCCCGGCGATTTGGAAGCCCTGACCTACAAAGCCGATGCCGTTATGGAAATCAGGGAGTTTCACTGGGCACTCAGTCTCTGTAACCGCGTACTCGAGCTTGACTCAAGCAATGCTCATGCACTTTACCAGCGAGCTTGTGCCTATGCCTGTTTAGGCTCAGAAGAGCTAGCTATCAACGACTTGGAAAAAGCGGTCAGTGGAAGCGCCTCACTGCGCGAGTTAGCCGCAGAAGATCCTGACTTTGAATCTCTCCACGGTAACGAGCGGTTTGAATTACTGATAGATCCCAGCGATACCTGAAAGCCCACCGACGCTATACAGAATATCCTGAAAGATTAGGACATTTACCGATCCTGCTGTAAGCTACCCCGCTTGCTGCCTGTGTGAGGCAGATCATACTTTTATCCAACTGAGAATTTTCTATGAGTTTTGCCTCTTTGGGCCTTTGCACCCCAATTCTTGAAGCTGTTGCCAACCAAGGCTACGAAACCCCGTCTCCTATTCAGGCGCAGGCGATCCCTGCTGTTTTGGAAGGGCGGGATGTCATGGCGGCGGCACAGACAGGAACAGGCAAAACCGCAGGCTTTACCCTGCCAATTCTTGAGCGTCTATCTAAAGGCCCAATCGTTCGTGCTAACCAAGTACGAGCATTGGTACTGACGCCAACCCGCGAGCTGGCAGCCCAGGTCGGTGAAAACGTTGCAACCTATTCCAAGAAACTGCCACTCAGCTCGGCGGTCGTTTTCGGCGGGGTGAAGATCAACCCGCAGATGATGCGCATGCGCAAGGGTGCCGACGTACTGGTCGCCACTCCTGGCCGCTTGCTGGATCTTATCGGCCAGAACGCTGTTAAGTTCAACCAGCTCGAAGTACTGGTACTAGACGAAGCCGACCGTATGCTGGATATGGGCTTTATCCGTGACATCAAAAAGATCCTAGCGCTGCTTCCTGCCAAGCGTCAGAACCTGCTGTTCTCTGCGACCTTCTCGGAAGAGATCCGCGAATTGGCTCGCGAGCTGACCAATAACCCAGTAGAGATTTCGGTAACACCGCGCAACAGCACAGCCAAAACCGTACAGCAGTGGATTTACCCAACGGACAAGAAGAAAAAGCCAGCACTGCTGACCAAGCTTATCCAAGAGAAGAAGTGGCAGCAGGCGCTTGTTTTTACCCGTACTAAGCACGGGGCTAACCGCCTGGCAAAATACCTTGAAGAGCGCGACATTACCGCGGCAGCTATCCACGGTAACAAAAGCCAAGGTGCCCGTACCAAGGCACTGGCAAACTTCAAAACCGGTGATATCCGCATTCTAGTCGCAACCGATATTGCCGCCCGTGGTATCGATATCGACCAGCTTCCACAGGTAGTCAACTTCGATCTGCCAAATGTGGCCGAAGATTATGTTCATCGTATTGGTCGTACAGGCCGTGCTGGTGCTGAAGGCCACGCAGTTTCACTGGTGTGCGCAGATGAAATCAAAGAGCTTAACGCCATTGAGCAATTGATTCAGCAACACCTAGAGCGTAAAGATGTGGTGGGTTTTGTGCCAACCAATGCACTACCGAACTCTTTGGCGATCAAACCGCTTAAAGCGAAAAAGCCAAAGAAACCGAAAAAGCCAAAAGAAGCGGCAGAAAGCAATACTGAAAAGCGCACTGAAAAGCGTACTGATGGCCGTACTGAAAGCCGCAATAAACCAAAACGCAATTCAGGTCCTCGCAAAGGTAACGCACCGAAACAAGGTGACAATAAACCTCGTAATGCTGACGGCCAACAGCGTAAGCGCCAAGCTAACGGCAACGGCAACGGCAACGGCAACGGCAACGGCAACGGCAACGGCAACGGCAACGGCAAAAGCTATCGTAACAGCGATGTGAAGCCAAGAGGTCAGAAGCCAAGTCAACGAGGCCGCAAGCCTAATAGCAAAAATGTGAACCGCTCGAAAAATACCGCAGCGCAAGCAAGCTAAACCGAAAGAACATTACTCATATCAATAAAATAGCGAGCCAGCATAATATAATGCTGGCTCTTCTTTTTATGCTAGGTAACTCCGATGAAACTAACCAAATGGGCGCTGCTCTCTTCAGCAGCAGTGATGAGTCCCCAACTTGTGGCGGCAACTTTTGATCAGTTAGCCGCCGAAAATAATCAAGACGTTCAAGTCATCGACTGCCGGTCGAGCAATCACTACAACGGCTGGCCCGAAGCCAACCAAACACGCGGCGGTCACTTCCCTGGTGCTATTAATTTCGATGCCGACTGGCTATCGACGCTTCGCCCCCAGGTTGTCCAAGCCGAACTCGAAAATAGAGGCATCGACCTCCACAAGCCGACATACCTTTACTGTCAGCCTGAAAAAGCAGAGATTTTACAAGATCAGCTCAAGAGCCTTGGCAATAACAATATCCAGCTTATCAGCCAAGCTGTTACCGATTATTCCGGTCAGCTGACCGCACTTGAAAACTACCAGCAGCTTGTGCCTGCTGAGTGGCTCAATCAGCTGATCAACGGCAAAGATGTCCTTCACCCACCAGCCAAAGGCTTCAAAGTGGTCGAAGTCGCGTGGGGACCACCAACCAAATACCTTGCCGCCCATATTCCTTCGGCGCTATATCTCAATACCAACAGCATTGAGTCCGAGCCTTGGTGGAACCGGGTCGACGATCAGATGCTGGCAGCGACAATCAAAGAATTGGGTATCTCCCACGATACCACCGTCATCCTATACGGCCGCGACAACACCGCAGCTGCGCGAGCGGCCAGCTTGATGATGTATGCCGGGGTTGATGATGTACGCCTGCTCAACGGCGGCTGGCAGTCCTGGGTCAATGCAGGTTTTTCAACCCAACCTCTGCGCAACCACGCCAAGCCTGTTGAGTTTGGCCGCAAGATCCCGGCTAATCCGCAGTACATCATTGATGTTCCAAAGGCCCGTGAAATCCTGGAAGATCCTGAACACCAATCACTGGTCAGTATCCGCAGCTGGGCTGAGTATGTTGGTGAGACAAGCGGTTACCGCTATATCGAACCCAAAGGCCGCATCAAGGGTTCAAAATGGGGACATGCGGGCTCTGATGCTTACCATCTGGAAGATTTCCGCAACCCGGATGACACCATGATCAGTCCAAGTATCATGACTGACTTCTGGAAAGATTGGGGCATTAACGCATCCCAGACAGTATCGTTCTACTGCGGTACCGGCTGGCGTGCCTCCGAAGTCTTCTTCTACGCCCATGTGATGGGTTGGAAAGACATCAGCGTTTATGACGGCGGCTGGTTTGAATGGAGCGGGGATCCTAGCAACCCGACCGAAACCGGCGACATCCCTAATGCGCCGAAGTCTGCGTTCTACAACGAGAAGTAGAGAAACGTAATTTAACGAGTACTACTTGTTCGTTAGCCAGATAAATTAATAAGGATCTGAACGTTCAGATCCTTATTAGTAAGATGGTTATAAGACTAAATTCAATGGGAAGAAGAGTCACTTAAACCAACGCACAGTAAAAATGCCATGCGTTGCGAATCACCCTTAAATGCAAGGCCTTATCCGTTCTCGCCCATAAATTGGGACGCTGTATTTACTTCATGACGAGGAACAAAACTGTGTTTGATGAAACCGGGTAAGTCGCACAATAGGCTAAATTGAAACTCTCTGGACACCAGAAGCCATTTAACAATTTCGTTGAATAGAGCCTGGAATACTATCTATTGGCCCTGCGTAAACGTAGCAGGCAGCGTTGAGACCGCATTAAGAGACCCTCAATATGTGTCGACACTCTTTTAGAACACCATCGCATGGTCTACTAAATAGCGCCCATCTTCGTAAACTAAAACCATTTCTGCCACATGTTCACCAGCAGCTTTCGTGTAATATTGCTTCCAAACTATTGCCGCTGAATCTGGTCGCTTAAATACTGCAACGAACTCTCTTTCTGCAAAGAAACCCTTTTCAGCTTGATATTTCACACAGATTTCATTGAGGTGGTCTCGGGTGACAATTTTTAGCATTCGCTTGCTGAAATCACGAACGTGTAGCTCGTAGTCAATATTTGTAGATGCTTCCATCAGATTGTCCATGATTGGATTCGCAATATCTAAAATTTCCTTCTCTGACATTTCTTGAAAATTCATAATAATCCTTTTGTTACCTTTCTGACGGGAGTGCTGACGCCTGATTAAGTGGCTTTCAACGTAACACCATGTTACCGCACACCACCTAAATCACTAAATTTACTGCGCCCCACAAATACCACACGCTGCGAATCCGCCTTGAATTTTTTATATTTTTTAACGCACTATCGCTGATTTGACAATACTCACCCCGATAAGCCCCAATATAGCACCGGTTACTTTATCTATGTAATAAGCTGCCTTTGTAAACCTTTTTCTTACGCTATGGGTAGAAAGCAAAAAAATGATGGCTGCATCCCAGAGAAAGACTACTAGTGTCATCCATATACCCAAACCTAGCTTGAATCCAAAACTCACTTCATTTGTTAACACCACGGTGAAAAGGCTCAAGTAAAATAATAAGTTTTTGGGGTTAAGTACCCCTGACATAAAGCCAGTAACCAATTCATACACAAAAGAGCCAGAGTGCTTAGGTACTGACTTTAGCTCGGAATCAAGATTTACATATGACGCTTTTCTTGCCTTCAAGGCATGGTAAGCCAAATAGATAAGAAATAGACCACCAACAACTTTAAGCACAATCATTATGTGTACTGATGCAGCTAAAATTGAACCAACACCAATTAGGCAAAGACCGATATAAACTGCATTGGCTAAGGCAATACCAAATGCTACACCAATGGCATTCTTTCCTTTATTACGTATTGCACTTTTGACGACCAAAACAAAATCAGGTCCTGGACTTAATAATGCTAGAAAATGAGCAACTGCAACAGTAATAAAAACTCCAACTAACCCTACATCCATACTAGGCACTCCATTGCATAAAATTAAGCATTGAATTATGCACCAGGAATGAATAAAAATACACCCCTTATGAAAGGTGTGCCTCTCTGGACCAGCAAAGCCAGCATCAAGGTATACTTATCAGAGCATTCTACTCCAAGTCACTGACAGTACAATTGAACACATAAATGAATGCTGCAATTAGGGGTGTAGATAACAAAAGGGGGTAATCAGCCTCAATCAACCGCGAAAGTGCGGTTAAGTGCCGTTAACGACGCCTGATATACCGCTTCTAGTGCATTAGCCGCTTCTTCTTCGACGGTTCCTTCTTTTGCCGACTTCTCGATTTCCAAACACACTTGATGCAACTGGCGTAGGCCCATGGTGCCGGCCGCCCCTTTAAGGTTATGGGACAGGCTCGCGACCAGTGCCAGATCACCGCTCTGCATAGCAGGTAGTAATTTATCCATAGTTTGTTGCGATGAGTCGGCAAACAGAGCAATCATCTTCTCGACCATGGCTTGGCCCAATACCTGAAGGTCACTTCCAAGTACTGATTCATCTAAAACAGGTATGTTTTCGGCCATATTTCCTGCCATTGTTGTATCTACCTCGCTTTCGCTCATATTATCACTGTGCTTGTCGTTATGATTGTCGCTAGGACTTTGCTCAACAGGGTTTTCCTCAACAACGCCAACCCGCTCGGCTCCGCCCAGAATAGAATTAAGAACATCAACCAACTGATGTTCAACCAAAGGTTTGGGCAGGAATCCCGCAAACCCAGCAGATAGATATTGCTCGACTTCTTCATTGAATACATGGGCAGAAAAAGCAACAAACGGCGTTTCATCCACTGCCTGCACCTCACTATCCGCAGCTTTGAGCTGTTTCAGCTCACCGAGCAGGGCCACCCCATCGGTATCCGGCAGGTTGATATCAAGCAGGACGATATCAAAATCATGCCCGGCGTAGACCTCCCTCGCCTGCTGGCCATCTTCCGCGACTACCGTTTGGTGACCTAGGCGACGCAAAAAGCCCTCTGCCACCAAACTGTTAACTGGGTTATCCTCTACCAGCAGTATCTTGGCTGCCGGTAAGCCGCCAGCGGCCGTATCAACACTCGCCGTCTCAGTATGCTCCCCTGGCTCTAGCGTAAGGGTAAACCAGAAGCTGCTCCCCTCGCCCGGCGCAGAAACAAGGCCAATTTCCCCGCCCATGGCTTCGATGATTCGCTTGCTGATGGCAAGGCCCAGCCCAGTCCCACCCGCAGCCTGACGGCCTTCATTGGACTGGTGGAAAGCCGTGAACATCATTTCCTGCTCATGCAACGGGATACCAACACCGGTATCTTCCACTTCAATATGCAAACGGGACGGATCATGGGCCGACGCCGATACCAGCACTGTAACTTGTCCATCTTCGGTAAACTTGATGGCATTACCGACTAAATTGGCAAGAACTTGGCGGATACGTGTCGCATCTCCTACCCAGTGCTCACCGACATTGTCATCAATGTCGGTGACCAAGCTAACGTGCTTTGACTGCGCCCTGCCAGCAAACAAGCTGTAAACGTCTTTAACCAAAGTATGCAGTGAGAAATTCGCAGGGCGGATATCCAAGTGACCGGCTTCGATTTTCGAGTAGTCGAGTACATCATTAAGGATATCAAGCAGGGTTTCGCCACTGCGGTTAATCACCTTGAGGTATTCCGCCTGCTTGTCGTTCAAACCGGTATCGGCCAGCAAGGATGCGGTACCCAGCACCCCATTCATCGGTGTGCGAATTTCGTGGCTCATGGTCGCGAGGAAGGCGGATTTTGCGCGGTTGGCCTGCTCTGCTTCGGAGCGGGCTTTAGCGTGATTGCGGACCTCTTTGTTGAGCTTTTCGTTGGCTTTTTCTAATTGGCTAGTTCGCTCGTGGACTAACTGCTCAAGGCTGTTTTTGTGTTGCTGTAATTCGGAGCGAATTTTCGACTCGACCTGTGCCAACCTGTGGCGCTCATAGGCGGTATCACGGGCGACCATGATTGCCTTGCCCATCTGTGCCAGCTCGTCATCCCCCTGGGTAGTCAGGCGGATCTCCAAATCGCCGCGGGCCAATGCCATCAGGGCTCTGCTGTAATCGTTGATTCGGCGGATCACCCGCGCATACACGTAGCGCCACATGATCAGCACCAGTGCCACCATACCCAACGCAGAAATCGCAATTAGACTGTTTCTTGCGACGGTGAGGGTTTCATCTACTTGCTTAACAGCCTGTTGAGTACCGACATTGGCCGCCTGAATAATGCCATCTACGGTTTGGTTCAATTGCTGAAACAACACTAAATTTTGCTGCTCCATTCGCTCAACATCTTGATGGGCATAGATCAACGCTTCCATGTCCGAGAAAAACTCGCCATCGTTATCTAGCGCTTTCACCTGCTCAAGAAGTTGCTCCGAACGACTGGGATCCTCGACCGATTTAACCCGCTGCTGGATCACGCCAACGGCGTATTCAAACCTATCCCGAAGTTTGTTGAGTTCACTGATGGTGCTGATCTGCTCACTGTCATCGAGCATGTTGATCACTTGCAAGGACAAAAAGCGTAGCTCGAATAATCGCTCGCTCAAGTCCATGTCAACTTCAACCAAGCTATCCAGCGCGTTGAACACTGCTTCTTGGTTGCCCTTTTCCACCAAATCGTAAATACGCGAGACATTGGCGACAGCGATGGTATTGGCGTTGGAGACCTGTGACTGCGACAGCTCGTCAATTTGTTTGGTCGCTACCGTCATGGTGTTATTTAGCACCTTAACTTGTTCGCTAAGCTCGATCTTTCTGCCTACCAGCATACCCAACATGGCCAGATTGTTGACGATGTTCTCGACGTCAGTGACCAGTTGTTGCATCAACTCGGGTTCGAAAGCGTATTGATCAAGAGCCTCCAGACTATTATTCAAAGCCCGGATATGCAGCGTTAGCGATTTCCCTTGCTGATCCCGCTCTTTTTCATCTTTTGATTTCGCCAATACCTGAGCATTGAAAATGATACGGGTACTTAAATCCGACAACTGCCGCGCTTCAACCAGAGCAGGCACGGCCGTATTGATCACTGTGCGTTCGGTTTTGGCGACCAGAGAGAAACCAGCAACACCAATCACAACAGCGATGATCATCAAGCCAGCCATCATGGAAAAAGCAATCAGCAGTTTCTGGCCAATGCTACTCGGAGTTAAATTCATAAAACAAACCGTGGCAGATAAGTAGGCAGGTCAATCAAGCGACAACACATCATAAAGTGAGAGACACTCGCCAAAAGACAGCTATAAAAAAAGACACCTATAAAAATGCTATTATACCAATCTAGATAAGTAATTGGTTATTAACCACAACAACGTCCTGCACTGATTGACTGAAATAGTTAAACAAAAGAACAGGCGATTTCCTGACGGTTGCAACATGATAAGAAAAATAGCGATAACACTTCTGGCACTCGCCGGATTGAACCAAGCTGCCAATGCGGTAGACATTATCGCCTATACCCCGCCTTTTGAGGCCAATAAACAAGCGACAAACATTCAGTACCAACCGTTAGAGAAGGCCAGTCAACCTTGGAAGCTTTGTGCGGTTTATCCACACCTCAAAGACTCCTACTGGCTATCCGTCAACTATGGCATGGTTGAACATGCCAAAAAGCTCGGCATTGAACTCAAAGTGCTGGAAGCCGGCGGTTACCCGAACCTCGATAAGCAACAGAGCCAGCTTGCCGACTGCAGAACCTGGAATGCCGATGCGATTATTCTCGGCACGGTAGATAGCCTGGCCTACGACAACATGCTGACCAAATTGACCGATGACATTCCGGTTTTTGCCACCATCAATTACCTTGATACCAGCAACAAAGACAGCCATGACAATGTTATAGCCAGAGTCGGTGTTGACTGGTACCAAATGGGGTACCAAACCGGCAAGTTCCTCGCCAAACGCCATCCCAAAGGCAGCGGTATGATCAACGTCGCCATGTTGCCCGGCCCGCAAAAGCGTGGTGGTACCAAACCGGTTGTTCAGGGCTTTTACGATGCAACAGAGAATAGCGATATTAATATCGTCACCACCATGTGGGCAGATCACAGCAAGGAACTGCAACGAAACTTAATCCAACAACTCCTCGCGACGGATCAACAGTTCGACTATGTCGTCGGTGGTGCTGTTGCAGCAGAGGTCGCGATCAGTGAGCTTAGGGCAAACCACCTGAACAATGAGACCCAAATCTTATCAACCTATCTCAGTCACGGTGTTTACCGCGGCCTGCTTCGCGGCAAAATCCTCTTCGCGCCAACGGATAAAATGGCCCAGCAGGCGATGCTATCTGTTGATCAAGCAGTTAGGTACCTCGAAGGTAAGCCGTTGAAGAAAGATCTGGCACCTATTCTTGCCTTGCTGACACCCGATAACCTCGACAGCGATGCCATTGCCGAGTCACTTTCCCCAGCGGAGTTTCGTCCTGTATTCCATGTAGAAGCCCCCTGACATCTTTACCCAAGTTGTTGCATTTGTAATCGCAAACCAATCAAGGCCAGCCCCACAGCGTGGAATTTTGTTATCTACCCAATGATTTGAAGAGATTTCTTTGTACTTCCACAGCTAGCTCTGGTACTTATACTTGATGCCTCGAATTGAGTTGCACATGCTATGCCCTTGCCAAGTGCAATCCATTACATATGGCGATGTAGATATACAGATAACACCACACAGTTGTCACAATTGGGCCATAAACTCTGTGCGACAGCTGTTGTCAATTTTGTCTCTGTGGAGTAATAGATGCACGTAACAACCCGAACAATGGAAGAAACCAAACACATCGCGCTTGTCGCCCACGATAACTGTAAAACCCACCTAATGCGCTGGGTTAACGAGCACAAAGACAAATTAAAAGATCATGTCTTGTATGCCACAGGCACTACAGGCCATATGATTGCGCGCGAGTCGGGTCTTGAAGTGAACTGTCTGCTAAGCGGCCCTATGGGCGGTGACCAACAGCTAGGTGCTCTGATTTCCGAAGGCAAAATCGACATGATGATTTTCTTCTGGGATCCACTCAATGCGGTACCACATGACCCAGATGTAAAAGCGCTGCTTCGTATCTCGGCAGTATGGAATATCCCGGTTGCTACCAACCGTGCTAGTGCAAACTTCATGATTTCATCGCCTAGACTAGCTGAAAAAGTAGAGATCGAAATTCCTGATTACGATGCTTACCTGACTGAACGCCTGGGCTAATCAGCCAGCAACAACTCAGAATTCTAAATGACGCCTCTTGCTTAAGAGGCGTTTTTATTTGCACCTCACCATCGCGCTGCTGCTTTCAATCAGTCCAAAATAGTAAATTTGGTTTAAGGTTAATGAGTAGAAAACATAAATAAAATAATCAGAATCGCAGTGGTGGCCAATGAAAGCATGGAAATTGAACCAGCCGGAAGGTATCGACCAATTGGTACTGACAACGGCAACCCAACCGACCCCTTCAGACGAAGATGTCTGCATAAAAGTAGAAGCCGTCGGCCTGAACCCTATCGACTACAAGCTTGCCCACTGGGGCTACGCCACTTGGAATTACCCGCAGATTATCGGGCTTGATGTAGTCGGCACCATTACCAAAGTCGGCAAAAATGTTCACCACTTCCGACCGGGAGATCGGGTGATGGCATTCCTCGATCCCCGAGACGGTGGAGGTTTTGCCCAGCACACCAAGGCAAAAGCCTATGCCGTAAGCCGATTACCCGACAACGTCAGCTTCACCCAAGCTGCGGCGCTGCCCTGTGCCGGTTACTCGGCTTGGATTGCCATTCACGATAAACTTCGACTCGAAACGGGTCAAAGCATTGCGATCACCGGTGCCGGAGGTGGCGTCGGCGGCTTTGCTACCCAACTGGCAAAGCTCGCCGGTGCCACTGTTTATGCCATTGCCGATGGGCAGCATCACCAGCGGCTGCTTTCCTATGGTGCGGATGAAGTCATTGACCCGCACACTGAAAACATTGCCATGCGGCTTATCGAATATACCGAAGACAAATTGGTACACGGCGTTATCGACTGTGTATCAGCCAAGTCTGGCAGTACCATGAGTGCCTTGGTTCGTTACAACGGCCATATCGTGATGATTGCCGATCAGTTCAATCAAGTGCCGCTACTGGCAACGACCAAAGCCCTCAGCCTGCATGAAGTTGCCCTGCACGGCACCTATTCCCATGGCCATACCGAGCACATCCATCACCTGGCCGATATCGGCAACCAGCTAGCAAACTTGGTGAGCGAAGGAAAACTCGATGCCATGGTGGACCATGTCTATGCCTTCGACCAGCTTCCCGAAGCGCTTAAACACCTGAATGAGCAGCAACACAGCGGCAAGTTAGTCATGCAAGTGAGCTAAACACCAAGAATAACAATAAGATCTTTATGGGTAGGATCCTTATAGATTCTATTCATTGTGTTTATGAACTATTAAATGTATATTTATGAGCCATTACATCAAATGAGCTAATTTTTGCTTTATGGCGAAATACATCTATTCACGGTTCTCTCCCAGAAATACTGAACATCAGCAGCAGATTGAAGCTTTGCTGGCCGCTGAGCCAAATGCCGAACAAGTACAGGATCGTGTGCGCGGTGATGTCGAGCCAATGGCAAGGGAAGGCTTTCGCCACCTTTTCGACAAACTCGCTGAAGGCGATGTGGTATGGGTTTGGTGGCTAACCGCATTCAGCCATGACTTCAATAAGGTTCAAGCAACGCTCTCAGCCCTTCTCGATAAAGGGGTCACGTTAAAAACGCTCTCTGAGCCACTGACGTTTGTTCCGGGCTCTGAATCAAGCCACATTTTGCTTTCGCTTCTGAGCGGTTACGGCAATGTGCAAACCCGCAAAAGGTTGCTGGCCGCCGAGCACAGCCGCCAGGCGATGAAAGATAACCCCGAGTTATGGCAGCAAAAATTCCGCGGCCGTCCTGCAGATCGTGGAAAACATCGGGAAATTGCCACCCTATTGCTTGAAGGCCACAAGCTTCAACACGTGGCAGATAGCTGTAATGTCAGTATTTCCACCGTAAAGCGGGTGAAAAGTAAACTAAGCCAGTTCGATGATGAAGGCGCATTGCGTACCCGGCATACCTGTAAACGCCACAAGGATAACAAGCCCTCATGACCGACCGTAACTTCTGGAAAGCCCTCGGGCTGGTGTGCCTGATCATCAGTGTCGGCCAGTTGAGTATGGGGTTGGTGTTTCCGTCCCTGCCTTGGATTGCCAAAGATTTTGAAATCTCCCTTGACCAAGCACAGCTTCTGGTCAGTATCTACCTGCTTGGCTTTGGCCCATCGCAGTTTCTCTATGGCCCGATCTCTGATGCCCTGGGACGTAAAAAAGTCCTGATGACAGGGCTGCTGATTGCACTGTCCGGCCTTGTGATGATCATTACCCTGAGCGATTCCTTTACCGGCATGGTGATGGGACGTTTTCTTCAAGGGCTAGGTACTGGTTGCTGCGCTGTTCTTGCTCGTGCTTCGACCCGCGACCGGTTCAGTGGTGCTGAGCTGCCGCTAGCCATGTCCTATATCGCCATGGCTGCCTCTCTGACGCCTCTGATGGCACCGGTACTGGGTGGTTTTATTAACTTTCACTTCGGTTGGACCATGGTGTTCACCTCCCTACTGGGCTATGTCACCCTTGTCTGGCTGGTAATCGCTTTGCGCTTCAAGGAAACCGTGGCGAAAACCTCTAAAGTGCCTTCTCCGAAGAAAATGGCCCAGCAGTATTGGCAACTGCTCACCTCAAGCTACTTCATGAGTTTTGCCAGCATCGGTTGGCTTAACTTCAGCCTGATGATCACAACGGTTTCCGTTATGCCTTTCATCATGCAGAACCAAATCGGCATGACATCCGACGAATATGCGATGTGGGCACTGATCCCAGCACTGGGTATGCTGGCAGGAACCACCCTGACCAACCGAGTCCGTCCGAAAATCGGCACGCAAAGAATGCTGTTTTTCACCCCGGTATTGCATGGCAGTGCAGCACTGTGGCTATTCTTTTGCCCGGTTGAGCCACTGTACCTGATGCTTGGGCAGTTTTTGATGATCCTGGGGAACGGGATTGCCCTACCTTGCTCACAGGCTATGGTGATGCAGCCTTACAAGAAACAGGCTGGCGCCGCTGCCGCTATGTCGGGCGGCGGGCAGATGATCGCCTCATCGATTGTCAGTATGGGATTGGTGAAGCTCGGCCTTAGCCAACCATGGCATTTATCTCTTGTGATTGTGGTGTTTGCCTTGATCACCCTGAGCAATATTGTCCGCGGTTTCAAGGTAGAACCACAGGTCCAGACAGCCTAGCGCTACCTATCAAAACTAGCGCTATTTATCATAAAAAGGGGGAGAGCATTCCTGCTCCCCCCCTTTTTTACATGGTCAAGGTTCACCGTTGTAGGTACAGGGTTTCAGCCCTAACCCAGGAAACCGCCAGTCTGATGGCGCCACAATTGGGCGTATATACCATTTTTATCAATCAGCTCTTGGTGACTTCCCTGCTCGACCACTTTTCCTTGGTCCATCACAATCAAGCGGTCCATGGCTGCAATTGTCGACAAGCGGTGGGCAATGGCAATCACGGTCTTGTCGTCCATCAATGCCTCCAGGTTTTCCTGAATTGCCGACTCCACCTCTGAGTCCAGTGCCGATGTCGCTTCATCCATGATCAGAATTGGTGCATCTTTTAGTAATACCCGCGCAATCGCTATGCGCTGACGCTGGCCACCAGATAGTTTCACACCACGCTCACCGACTTCAACATCGTAACCGATATTGCCACTCTCATCTTTTAGCTCAGTTATAAATTGGTGGGCATGGGCTTTCTCGGCAGCATGAACCATGGCATCGAAATCAGCATCCGGATCACCGTAAAGGATGTTCTCTTTGATTGAGCGGTGAAGCAGTGACGTATCCTGGGTCACCATACCAATCTTGTGGCGCAGAGACTCTTGTTCGACCTGGCTGATATCTTGGCCGTCAATACGAATAGTGCCCTGATTGACATCGTAAAAGCGCAGCAGCAGGTTCACCAAGGTCGATTTACCGGCTCCCGACCGACCGACAATACCCACTTTTTCACCCGCCTTGATGGTCAAATCCAAGCCTTCGAATACCGACTTATCACCACCGTAGTTGAAGTCGACGTTGTCGAAAGTGATTTCACCTTTATCAACCGTCAACTGCTTAGCGTTAGGCGCATCTTTAACTTCAACATCGTTGGAAATCGTGTTGATACCATCCACCACAGTGCCAATATTTTCGAACAGCGCACTGACTTCCCACATGATCCACTTAGACATGCCCTGGACACGGAGGGCGATACTGATTGCGACCGCAATACCGCCAACCGTCACAGCCGCATCGAGCCACAGGGACACCGACAGCATGGCAATGGACAGCAACAGCAGGTAATTGAGCGCATCGACACTTAACAGCAAGCAGGTAACCATCCGCATCTGGCGGTAGACCGTTTTCAAGAACTGCTTCATGCTGCTCTCGGCATAGTCCAGCTCACGCTTGGAGTGAGCAAACAACTTTACCGTCGAGATATTGGTGTACGAGTCAACAATTCGCCCGGTCATGATGGAGCGTGCATCGGCTTGATCGGTAGCGACCTTTTTCATCTTGGGTACGAAGTAAAACTGTATCAGCACATAGATACACAACCACACCACAATCGGCAGCATCAGGGTGGTATCAGATTCCCCCATCATCCAGATCATCGACAGGAAGTAAACGGAGATATAGACCAGCACATCGACCAGTTTCATCACCGTCTCGCGCACGGCCAAGGCACTCTGCATGACCTTGGTGGCTACCCGACCGGCAAAATCACGCTGGAAAAATCCCACCGCCTGCTTGAGCAAATAGCGGTGGATCAACCAACGAATAGACATCGGATAATTGCCCAGCAGGGTCTGGTGCATGATCATCGAATGCAGAAAACCCAGCATCGGCATCACCACCACCACGAGCAGCAGCATCGAAAACATGCGGTCGCCCTGGTCCTGCCAGAAGGTTGCCCTGTCCTGGTTGCTCAATATATCGACAAGCTCCCCCATATAACTGAGCAAAACCACTTCGGTCAGCGCTATCAGCGCACTGAACACCGCCATCAAGGCAAGCGGAATTTCAAAGCCTCTGGTATAGAAGCGACAAAAGCCAAATAGTTGTTTTGGCGGCCTTTCTGTCTCCATTTGCGGAAAGGGTTGGGTAAGTTTTTCAAACCAAGTGAACATAATCAAGCTAGCAACTGAACAGTGAGTGGAGGCACTTTTTACTATCTTTTGATGAAAAAGTCAGTAAAATCACGAAAAACAATCTTAATAAGAATAATTATCAATCACTTTATCGCTTGTAGATACAGGGACAATCCAGTTATGAATAAACCCAAAGCTGCAGCCACTGCAGTTCGTTACGCGCTACTTTTCGGCGCGCTTCCCGTTGCCACGCTTGCGCCTTTAGTTGCCCATGCCGATGAGCCCGCCACCCAGATGGAAACTATCACGGTCACAGCCCAGGCACTGAAAGTTGATGTGCCAGCAGAGGAAACTCCCCGCGCGGTTTCTATTGTTTCTGAAGAAGAGCTTCGCCAACGCTCGCCGCAGAAACTCGACGAAGCACTTCGCTATACTTCTGGCGTAACGGCACAACCTTTCGGCAACGACAACGACACCGATTGGTTCCGTGTGCGTGGCTTCGAAGCTGCTACCTACCTAGACGGCAACCGCCTGTTCCGTGACGGTTATTACACATGGCTTTTGGAGCCTTACGGCCTAGAGCGTGTCGAAGTGGTTAAAGGCCCTGCCGCGATTCTTTATGGTGAAGCTCCTCCCGGCGGTGTAGTCAATGCCGTGCAGAAAAAACCCACCTTCACGCCACAAGGCGAAGTTAAAGTTGAAGTGGGCAACAACAATCACCAAGCCGTTGCCTTCGATGTGTCAGATGAAGCCAATGAAGACGGGACAATGCGTTACCGCCTAGTCGGTACGATGAAGAGCACCGATGGTGAACTTGACGGTACGAACAATGAACGTTTCTACATTGCACCAAGCCTAGAAATTGACATCAACGACCGTACTATGCTGACGCTACTAGGTACGTACCTTAAAGATGACGGTGTACCTACCAATGCCTTCTTCCCGGCAGCTGGTACCTTGATTGACTCTGATTTTGGCAAGATTGATCCGTCGACCAACCTTGGTCAACCAGATTACGACAACTATGAACGTGAGCAGTTCTCAATCGGTTACCGCCTAGAGCATGATTACAACGATGTTTGGCAGCTAACGCAGAACTTCAGCTATGGCTACAACAAACTTAACCTTATTAGTTCTTATGCTTTCTTCAATAACGATCCGTCCGTTGAAGAACTGACGCAAGGCTTGGTATATCGCGATGGTAAAAACCAGAGTGTGACGTTTGATAACAATGCGGTAGGTAACTGGTACAGCGATGAATCTGAACATACTTTACTGGTTGGCGTAGACTTCCAGTACCACAATACTGATGGTGTTGAACAAGATAACTTTGCATTTGGTACCATCAACCCTTGGAAGCCGGAGTATGGTAATTTCACGCCTATCGACCCGTCATTGAATATCCAACGTGATATTTCCAAGACTCAGGCGAGTTTGTATTCTCAGTACCAACTTAAATTCCAAGAGCAATGGATCGGTATTGTCGGCGCACGCTACGATTGGGTGAAGTCGGAAAACAAGGGCAAAGGAAATACAGCTTTCGGCCCTGTCGACCAAAAAGAATCGCGCAATGACAATCAATTATCACTCAATGCCGGTGTGATGTACCTTGCCGATAATGGCCTATCTCCTTATGCCAGTTATGCCCAGTCGTTCGAAGTGCTGAGCACTATCGATCCGTCAACGGGTAAGCTTTACAAACCGCTTGAAGGCGAGCAGTTCGAAGTCGGTGTGAAATACACACCAGAATTCATCGATGGCTACGTGAACGTTGCGTTGTTCGACATCACCCAGAAAAATGCACTAGTCACCAACCCTGATACCTTCATTGCGACCCAAACCGGTGAAGTCTCTTCACAAGGTGTTGAAGTCGAAGCAGTCAGTCAGTTGACGGATGACCTTAAACTATCGGCAAACTACACCTACACCGATGCTCAAACTGATGAATCTGGTGGCCGCGGTACTCAACAAGCCGGCCTGATCCCTCAGCATGCGGCAACGGCCTGGATTGATTACAACACGGGTTCATTGGGTCTTGAAGGGCTCAATATCGGTACCGGTATTCGCTACATTGGTGAATCAAAAGACAACCCGGCAAGTAGCGACCTAACAATTCCAAGCGTAACGCTTTGGGATGCTGCTGTGACGTATGACATCAGCAAAAAATGGCAAGCACAGCTTAACGTCAACAATATTCTCGACGAAGAATACGTATCTGGTTGTGACTACTGGTGTTACTACGGCCAGTCTCGCTCAATCATGCTGAATGCTAACTACCGCTGGTAATAAATAAGCAATTACAGGTAACGAACGAAATCACTCTCTGCCCTCGGTAGAGGGTGATTTTCTGTCAATAAAGTAGAGTCAATGTACCAACTTTTCGATATCAAAATTATCCGAGGCGGGCGTCAAATCCTCGGGATCGACCAGCTTAGTATTCCCACCACAGAATTAACTGTCGTGCTGGGCCACAACGGTTCGGGTAAATCTACTCTGGTTAACCTGCTTTCGGGGCAGATGGCTCCCGATCATGGCCAAGTCAAGCTCAATGGCAACATATTGACTGACTACAAAACCAAAGATCTTGCCAAACAAGTCGCCTACCTGCCGCAAAAGTTACCCGCGTCTGCCGGGCTGACTGTTAAAGAGCTGGTCAGGCTCGGCCGTTTTCCATGGCGTGGCGCTCTAGGGCGCTTCAATACTGAAGACAGTGTCATCATCGAGCAAGCGATGGGCAAGACTGGGGTGACGAAGTTCGCCGATACGCTAGCAGACCAGTTGTCTGGCGGTGAGCGCCAACGAGCTTGGGTTTCAATGTTGCTGGCTCAGCAATCCCCTATCCTTATCCTTGATGAGCCGACTTCAGCCTTGGACGTCCACCACCAGTTCCAATTAATGGGGCTGCTTGCCGAACTCAACCGCAACGAAAACGTCGGCATTATCGTGATATTGCACGATCTCAATTTGGCGCTGCGCTACGCCACCCATATTGTGGCCTTGAAACAGGGTAAGATCGCTTTTGAAGGCAGCTCAGATATTCTGCTTGATGAGCAGCGCCTCTCGGAGCTTTATCATTCACCCATCAAGCTCATCGACCACCCGTCCCCGGGAGCGACTGAAACCAGCCAAAAGGTAGCAGTGGTATGCGCTTGAGTTTGTTGAAAATACGCACATTTACTTTACTGGTATTGCTTTGCTTTGCCCCAATACAACAGGTCTTTGCCGCTGTTGAGATTGAAGATGGACAAGGCACCGTAAAGTTCGACAGGGCCCCAGAACGGGTCGTTGTCCTTAACTGGGATATCTTGGAGCAGGTCTTGGCACTGGATGTCGTGCCAGTAGGGGCCCCTAATCTTGCCGACTACCGCCAGTGGGTCGTCAAACCAGCAGCCCCAGAATCTATCCAAGATATAGGCTCGCGCTCAGAGCCAAATCTAGAAAAGATCGCCAGTCTACACCCAGATGTGATTATTGCCGCTTCACCGCAAAAAGACCTGCTGCCTATTCTCAAGCAGATCGCTCCCGTTGTATTTCTGCCAAATTTCTCAGAACACGATAATGCCGCCAAAGAAGCACTGGCTCACCTTGCCTTGCTAGGTAAACTATTCAACAAAGAAGCACTTGCAAAACAACGGCTAGCAGAAATAGAGTACGGCTTCGAAACGCTGAGAAACCGCCTTGCAGCGCATTTTGAGCTGCCTCTGGATGTGGTCGTTATGCGCTTTTCCACTCCAAATTCAGTCTTCATATACACCGAGCATTCCACCACTCAGTATGTGGTAGAAAAGCTTGGCCTGAACAACCCAATTGTGGTTGAACCAAAACCTTGGGGTGTAAAGCAAGAACGCATCAACCGGCTGCAGTTTATCGAAGAGGGTTACGTACTCTACGTTCAACCGTTCCCACAAGCAGATAAATTGAATGAGTCAATGCTATGGCAAGCGATGCCCTTCGTGAAAAAAGGCCATTTTAATGATGTCCGCTCAGTGTGGAATTATGGCGGAGCCTTATCACTGCTCTATATGGCCGAGGCCATCACGGATAGCTTAATGAAACTGGCGCCAACCCCATGAAGAAACAACATTATCTAGGTTTTACGGCCCTTATTTTGGTACTCGCAGGGCTTAGCCTGCAAATTGATACCCATTTGCCGTTATCGAGCCAGTGGCAACTGATCCGTTTCCCTCAATCTGCCAGCCAGTTTGCTGAGGTCTTCTTCCTACACTCACAGTTACCTCGCTTGAGTATCACTATTTTAGTCGGTGCCATGCTCGGCTTAGTCGGTAGCCTGATGCAGCAGTTGACCCAGAACCACCTAACATCACCGCTCACACTGGGAACCTCATCGGGCGCTTGGCTTGCCTTGGTTATTGTCAATATCTGGTTTGTCGATTGGGTTGCAGATTATTCCGCCCTGGCCGCTATGGGAGGGGCACTGCTTGCTTTTGGCCTGATTGTTTCCATTGCCGGTATTCGCAACATGACTGGATTGCCTCTGGTCGTCTCCGGTATGGTGATCAATATCTTACTCGGCTCGATAGCTACTGCTTTGGTTATCCTTAACTCACAGTTTGCCCAAAACGTTTTCATGTGGGGTGCCGGTGATCTCACCCAGTACAGCTGGGATTGGTTCCTGTGGCTGCTGCCAAGAACGAGCATCGCCATTGTTATTTTGATCCTGGCTCCTCGCATCCTGACAGTTTTGCGTTTAGGGCAAGAAGGCGCTGCCGCAAGGGGATTGTCGGTCCTTCCTGCTTTTGCCGGTTTAATGGTTATGGGAATTTGGTTGGTATCGGCCTCGATTACTGCTGTGGGGATCATCAGCTTTATTGGTTTACTAACCCCAAATATTGCAAGGGCACTAGGTGCACGGACTCCAAAAGAAGAGCTGCTCAGCAGCTTGTTACTAGGTGCTATCTTGCTAGTTATTACCGACGCGCTATCAATGGGATTAAGCCTATGGCTGGAACAGACCATTCCAAGTGGCGTTGCCGCCGCTGCTATCGGTGCCCCGGCCTTAATTTGGTTTAGCCGCAAGAAGCTAACCGCACAAGACCAACTCAACCTATCCATGTCGCGGGGCAAGAAACAGCTGGCCATGCCTGTTGTTATAGCTATCGCGCTAAGTTGTTTGCTAGGCGTGCTGGCCTACGTATTTATCAGTCATGGCAGTCAGGGACTAGGGTTTGCTCTACCAGGTGAATACCAGTGGCAATTGCGCTGGCCGCGAATGCTAACGGCTCTTAGCGTGGGTGTCGCCTTGTCGATTGCCGGTATCATCCTGCAGCGCATCGTCTATAACCCGCTTGCCAGCCCAGATATGCTTGGTGTTTCTTCTGGGGCCACATTTACCATTATTGTCACGGGTATTTTTGCAAGTTCTTCGCTAGCCTCTTTCAGCTGGGGCATTGCCTTCGCTGGGAGTATGTCGGTATTGGTTATCTTGTTGCTGCTTGGCAGAAGAAACCATTTCAACCCTTCCAACTTCATCCTATCGGGTATTGCGTTGACAGCACTACTTGAAGCCTTGGTGCAGTTCTCTTTGGCCAAAGGTTCGGGTGATAGCTATGAAATTCTGTTGTGGCTAACAGGCTCTACCTACCGGGTTACATCAATTAATTCTGTTGCCTTGTCGGCCGCTGTGGTCTTGCTGCTGCTAACGGTCTTCGCTATTTCTCGTTGGCTGACCCTGATCTCCATTGGCCGCGACTTTGCTAATGCCCGAGGTTTGTCTGCTAACAAGGTCAACGCCCTTTCGCTGACTATCGTTGCCTTGCTATGTGCAATTTCCACAGCAACCATGGGCCCAGTCGCTTTCGTTGGCCTTGTTGCCCCACATATGGCGATGCTGATCGGAGCTAAGCGGGTTAAAGAGCAGTTAGTCGCCGGTAGTCTGATTGGTGCTACCTTGATGGTATGGTCTGACTGGTTGGGACAAGTCGTGATCTATCCGAATAATATTGCCGCCGGGACATTAGTCGCCATTATCGGTAGTACTTACTTCCTATTCCTGATGCTAAAAAGCAAGTTCAATTAATTATTCACCACTTAACCAACAACCATTTACATATCCGGCCTTGCACTTTATGCACAGGCTGGATATATTCCCCCCGCCTCGAAAGGCACACCCTAAAATGCACACCTGCCATCCTGCTTCCACTGGTGCATTTATATAGGTGTTTTTCTATACCCCATGCAAAATCAAACCGTAAATCGCGCTCAATCGAGCACGTCACTTTTTTCACGCTTTACCCGTGAGTCCGGCTCGTTATTACACCTGTCAATTCCAATTATTATGACTCAGCTTGCCACTCAAGCGATGGGTTTTGTCGATACCACCATGGCAGGCCAAGTCAGTGCCGCCGATCTCGCTGCAATTGCGTTGGGTACCAGTTTGTGGCTGCCAGTGTCCCTGCTGCTTCGCGGTATTATTATGGCATTGACCCCAGTGGTAGCGTTCCACCGGGGTGCCAACGAGCTCGACAAGGTGCGTATCGAGTTCATCCAGATGATCTGGGTCGCTGCACTGGTCAGTAGCCTGCTGATTATCTACCTGTCACAAGGTGGCAATATTCTCGACGCCATCGGAGTCGCACCAGAGATCATCCCGATTGCGAGTGACTATGTAATTGCTCTCGCTTTCGGTGTACCGGGTATCGCACTGTTCTACAGCTTGAACGGTTTCTGTGAAGGGATGAACAATACCCGTGCCCCTATGCTGGTTTCGGTTATTGGCCTATTGATGAACATCCCAATCAACTATGTGCTGATTTACGGTAAGTTCGGCTTCCCTGCCCTTGGTGCTGTGGGCTGTGGCTGGGCAACCAGTATCGTCTACTGGGTGATGTCCGGGCTGCTGTACTCTTACATCAAGGGGCATCACCACTATAAGAAAATCATCCACTTTGCGGATATTAAACCTCGAGTTAATGACTGCCTGCACCTGTTGAAACTGGGTGTGCCTATCGGTATGAACATCGCGGTATGCGGCAGCATCTTTGCGGTTATCGCCTTGTTGATTGGCCGTATCGGTGCCGAAAATGTTGCTGCGGCGCAGATTGCCCTCAATATTTCCAGCATGACCTATATGATTCCGATGAGCCTGTCTTTCGGTATCACTATCCGTGTTGGCCACGCGCTTGGAGCTAAAAACCAACAAGGAGCCAAAGAGCGCAGCCTGTTCGGTATTACTGTTGCCGGTTTGCTGTCTCTGCTCTCGATAAGCTTCTTCCTGCTGTTCCCAGATTGGATAATCCGCTTGTACACCACGGATCCAGTCGTTAGTGCCACCGCTGCGACGCTGCTGATCTATACCGCGGTATACCAATTTAGCGATGCACTGCAAACCTCTGCCAATGGTGCACTGCGAGGCTACAAAGATACCAAGATCCCGATGATCCTGGCGATCACCGCCTACTGGGGCTTGGCACTGCCTTTGGGCATGGTGATGGGCCTGACAGATATGGTCGTTCCGGCCATGGGCGAAACCGGCTTCTGGGTGGGTATTGTTACCGGCCTGACCGTTGCGGCGATGTTTATGCTGCTGCGCCTGCGCTATGTGATCCGGAGCCAAACGGCTGATAATTGCCATCAACTACAGACTGCATAATTGGTCGTAAGCTGATGATTAAATGCCTTCCTCTCATAACATCTCACAGATGATTTAGGGGAAGGCTGCATCCCCTGGCTGAACACGATTTACACACCTTTACTTATATTGGCACCCCGTTACATTCAGCGCGGTAATATATAAGCTCAGCGGAGTTGAAACAACTCGACAGCCCTGAGTCGATCCTTTTCCATTCAATAGTCATCATGAAAATCCCAGAGCCAACTTTTATTAACTGAACAGTTAATAAACTGAAAGCCAATCTATTCCACCATTTCTCGACAAGCATTAAATTAGTGTAATAGCCTGTAATTTAATTCCTTCGTTTAACACTCTAATCTTTAGCATGTCACAGAGAGCAACATATAAAATACTTTACCAAGTACAATCATTAGATTAAGGACAAGTCATGATTAAGTTACCGAGTGAAACACTAGAGGTTCTTCAGGGCGTAGCAAGCCTAAAAGCAATTTACAATGACAAGGCTCAGCCTGGTACCGAGGTGGTTATGTACGATGGAACGCCTGAACAGTGGACCAATACATATTCTGAAATACAGGTTATTTACGCTGACAGGCTAGTATCAGTTACTGAAAAGAGCAATAAACCCGGCCGGGGGCTTTTTACTATTGGCAGACATAGAAACTGGTATTACAGCCATTCTTTATTTGCTACCCCTGAAGAGCTAGAAAATAAAATTTATGAACTACTTCGTTTTAGCCTCACCGGAAAAACAAACCTAACAAAAAAAATAAAGCAGGAAGATACAGCCTCCGCTTAAATAAAAAAGCGAGCTCGCTATTAAATAGCGAGCTCTCTGATATTTGGGGAGCTGTATACGAAACTACTTCTGCTTTGCTTTCACCCTTTTGATCTTGTTCATCACTGGATAACCGTCATCAATCAGTTCATTAACGAACGTTGAGGGCTTTTGAGGCTCGGCACACACCCAGACATGCTTCTTGGCACGGGTAAGGGCGACATAGAATAAGCGGCGCTCTTCGGCATCGGTAAAGCTTTCACCTCGAGCCTGAAGACAAGCAGCCAGGCCAGTATCCCGGTCTGGCGCTGGGAATACACCTCGGTTCACGTCGAGAACGAACACAAAGTCAGCTTCTCGCCCCTTGCTGGCATGGCAGGTCATAAAGTTAATGCCAAGGTGCGGCCATTTTTCCTGCCATTGCTTGAGCTTTTCAGGGCGCTGGTTGTTATTGCGACCCAGCAGCAAGGTGGTCACCTCGCCTTTTTGCTGTGAGGCAAGTTGCGCAAGCTCCTGATCAATCAAGTCCTGACACAGCAAGGTCACCGCTTTTCGCTTCTGTTTCTTGAAACTGGTGAGACCTTTTTTCAGCTGGTTCGGGTTCTGCTGGATAAAAGCGTTGGCAACTTCACCGATCATGCTGTTAAAACGATAGGTGGTATCAAGCTCGGTAATATGGCTGGCACCGAAGCGCTGCTCGAAACCGGTCGTCAGGTTCACATCTGCGCCCGCAAAACGGTAAATTGCCTGCCAGTCATCCCCCACAGCAAACAAGGTTGGCCTGTTGTCTTTCCCTCCGGCATGACAAAGCGCTTCAATCAGCGCCAAACGGTGCGGGGAAATATCCTGGTACTCATCAACCATGACAAACTGCCACGGCGGCATGAACTTGCCCTCTTTGACGTATTCCGTCGCCCTTTGGATCATGGTATTGAAGTCAATCTGCTTGTTGGCTTTTAGATGTTGCTCATAAGCACGGTAACAAGGCCACAATAGGGCCAACTCACTCTTCATCCGAGCACGGGCAGATTCATTGTCATGTTTTTCAATACTTTCAACCAACTGTGACTTATTCGCGCCACGCTGGCCGATTAATTCAATATGACGCCATACCCAAGCCGCCAGTTGTTCGCTTTTGGCCTGCTTTTCCATGGAGTTTTCAGCTTTGAAGCCAGGAATACGCCATTGGGTCAGGTGTTTCTGCCAGCGTTTGGCAGACGCAGCAGTTTCCCACTGCTCGGTCAACACCTGCGCAATCCACTTGGCTCGTTCTTTCTCATCCAGTGTGACAGGCGATACACTCGGCATCTCGCTCTCTACCGCCTTGATGATTTGGGTGCCCAAGCTATGGAAAGTCGCCACCTTGATCCGGTCGCTGACTTTAGCCCCCAAGCGCTCACTCATCTCTTCAGCCGCTTTGCGACCAAAGGCCAGCATCAAGATTTCTTCTGGCTGGCATTGCTGGTTAGCAATCAAGTAAGCGGCACGGGCGACCAATACGCTGGTTTTACCGGTACCGGCACCAGCCAGTACCAAGTTATGATCTTGGTTGATCAATACAGCTTCGCGTTGGGAAGGGTTTAACGGCGACGATTCAAACTTATCGAACCACGATGACCACTTTTCGGTTTCTTTTTCCAGCCATTGGCTGTTGGCTTCTTCTACCCACTCTTCGTTGCCTTCAAGCCAAGGCTCAACTTTTTCGAACGCCAATGGACGGAAAGATCCTGCCAGTTCACGGGTAAGACCGGTTGAAGCCAATGCGTTGTCAAGATAACGGTGCAGTTGGCGGTGGGAAGATTCACGCAGGTAACCCTCTGCTTCGGCATAGCTATCAATCCGCTTGAGCATTTCCGGCAACAGGTTATCGAGCTTCTCTACCCGGCCTTGTGCCCAGTTTCGGTAAGCTTCGAGCAACATATTGGCAAACGCCTTGCATTGCTGCCATGGCAGGCCATGTACCGTCCAGCAATATTCCTGATCAGCAGAGGTTAATTCAAAGCTGCCCCATAGCACGCCGCGATGGACATCTATCGCGCCATCCCAATCATCAAAGGGAATTTCTTCTGTTTCTGTCTGGCTATCAAGCACCAAACAATTTTCACCGAGAGCAATACTGCAATAATCACCTTGGGCGAGCCATTGGGCCAACCACCCTGCTGTCAAACGCATTCTGTCACCAACACTCAACTTACTTCTGCTACTACGCTAGCTTTTGCGCGCGTTATTAGACATTGTGTAGCCTATTAACGAAAAAACGACTTGGACTTAAGAGTACCAAGTTCTATAGATATACCCTAGCGTCCAAAAAATCTTTTGCGTAAAATTTCTGCCAAAAATTAAGGTGTTCAGGCCTTTAGAGGCGAAATTTCCGGTTATTTGACGGGCATTTATACAAGCAGAGGTTTAGGTTCATCGCAGTTAGTTAATTCTGGATACGGATCCTATCTCGAACAAAATTTAAGCAAGGAAGACCATTACGCACTTCATAACAGTATTTTTTATAGGGATTAATACCGCTTGCGAACTGAAGTTTGCTATCTTTAGCGCTTCACCAGGAAGACCATAAAAACAATGACAAATAGCCGCTTACAATTGACCTTGCGTCGTTACTGGGCAAATGACCGGATTAACTACAGCATTCGTGTTCTTATCGCCCTCGTTGGGGTTGCCCTACCCTGTTGGTACTTGCAAGCTACTTCCGAAGTTACCCCATTAGTACTGGGGATCATTGCCTCGGCACTGGCAGAAACCGATGATAATTTAACTGGACGTATCAAAGCCTTAATCACTACTTTGCTGTGCTTCGTGCTTGCCTCTTTCTCGATTGAAATACTCTTTCCCTACCCACCGCTGTTTGCCATCGGGCTGTTTTCCTCCACCTTTGGTTTTATCATGCTGGGTTCAATGGGAGCGCGATACGCCAGCATCGCTTTTGCGTCATTGTTGCTGGCGGTGTATACCATGCTCGGTGCTGCGCAAAGCCCTAACCTGTGGTACCAGCCGATGTTGCTCCTCGGTGGCGCAACTTGGTATGGCCTGCTATCACTGAGCTGGCAGGTTTTATGGCCTAACCAGCCGGTCCAGCAAAGCCTGTCAAAAGTCTTTACCGAGCTGGCTTGCTACCTCGACAGCAAGAGCCAGTTGTTCGAGCCAGTGGCCGATCTTGTGCCGCAGCCATTGCGCCTGCAAGCTGCGACCAAAAATGCCAAAGTGGTCAGTGCGTTAAATGACGCCAAGGCGACCTTGCTCCACCGTGCCCGCCGCGGCCACCCAAATGAAACCGGCGACAAATTCCTCAACATCTATTTCTTGGTGCAGGATATCCACGAACGGGCCAGCTCTTCCCACTACCGCTACCAAGACTTGGCCGCTGAGTTCCAGCGCAGTGATGTGCTGTTCCGTTTCCAGCGCCTGCTGACCCAGCAAGCCAAGGCCTGCCGGGAAATTGCCCACGCCTTGGCGATGGGTAAACCTTATAGCCATGGTATCGAAAGCGTAAAAGCCTTGGATGAACTGCAAGAATCTCTGTTTTATCTCAAGAGCCAAAACGATCCCAAACGCCGGGTGTTTATCAACCAGCTGGAATACCTGTTCAACAACCTTGCCACGGTAGAGCGCCAGCTATCTAACGTCAGCAACCCGGATGTCTCGACCACAGACAACGCCCGTGATAACGAGCTATCGGATACTGAAGCGCGCAGCATGAAAGAGCGCTGGCAGCGCATCCGTGTCCAGCTAGACCCAAGCTCGATGCTGTTCCGCCATGCATTACGCATGGCGATCGCCCTGACTGTGGGCTACGGCATTATTCTCGGCCTCGATTTAGAGCGGGGGTATTGGATATTGCTGACCACACTGTTTGTCTGCCAGCCTAACTACAGCGCAACCCGCCAGAGGCTCAAGCAAAGGGTCATTGGTACCTTGGCCGGTTTGCTGATTGGGATGCCTTTGCTGTACCTGTTCCCGGGGCAAGAAGGCCAGCTGGTACTGATGGTGTTTACCGGTGTGATGTTCTTTGCCTTCCGTACCGCCAATTATGGTGTGGCCACCATGTTCATCACCTTGCTGGTACTGTTCTGTTTCAACCAGCTTGGCGAAGGCTTTGCGGTTATATTGCCGCGCCTTGGCGACACCCTGCTCGGCTGTTTACTTGCTGTATTGGCGGTGAGCTTCATCCTGCCGGACTGGCAAGCCCGTCGCCTGCACAAGGTGATGGCAACGGCAGTCGAGACCAACCGAGACTACCTAGCGCAAATTATTGGCCAGTACCGAATTGGCAAGAAGGACAGCCTGAATTACCGTATTGCGCGCCGTGATGCCCATAATACCGATGCCCAGCTCAGCACGGCGATCAGTAACATGCTGCTGGAACCCGGCCGCTACCGCATGGCAACAGATGAGAGCTTCCGCTTCCTGACGCTCAACCATGCCATGCTGAGCTATATCTCTGCGCTCGGTGCTCACCGCACCCAATTGGAGGATGAAAGTACCCACCACTTGGTCTCGCAGGCCCACAGGCAAATCCACCAGCATTTGGATTGCCTGGCGGCCCAGCTGGCAGGCAACCATTGTGGTCAGGCACCGGAGTCGGATAGCGAGCTGGAGCAGCGCCTATCGCTATGGCGCGATGAAGATTCGACCTCTGCCCGGATGGTGCTGCAGCAGTTGCACCTGATCCAGCGCATGCTGCCAGAGCTTCACTCACTAGCCAACAAATTGGCAGCGAGGACGAACGAATCGGCTCAGACTGAGAATGAAAAAGCCGTGTAATTAGTAATAAATAACTAGTGCCATCACAAACTCTGACCTGTTTCAGTGTTTGTGATGGCATGTTTTCCTCAAAGCTATTCCTTATCAAAACTATTCTTTATCGAAGCTATCGACAACGATAGCCCCCATCGACGCCGGCATGGCGATAACAATAATGCGCTTGAAGGATGTCACCGGGTCTGACAGTAAGGGGAGCTTATCCAACGCGACTAAGATAAGAGAAACAACAATAGCGGTGATCAGATAGGCAATAACAATACGAAAGACAAAACCTGCCACTCGGTGCCTTACGTTACCCTGAAAGACACTTTCGTAAGTGAAGACTCCAAGGAAAAACACCGCTAGGCAAAACAACATGACCAAATTTGGCGTGGGTAAGGTTTCACCTAACCGCCATGCTTCTTCTGAAAAGGAAATTGGGACAGCAAGGGCAAATGCACCGACACACACCTGGCTTGCGTCCTCCATATTAAAATTCAACATGATGTCATCCAGCAAAAATACCGTACAACACCATCATGGCCCATTGCATAACAAAAAGATAAATTTGTTTCAGTACCAAGCAGTATTCAATGCCTCAATTCAAAGCTACGGCGTCAACGGTACTGCGCCTCAACCAGAGGCTTGCCTTCACTATTGATTAGCCTTAGCTCCCCTTTCCCCACCTCCCTTTCGCAAATCTCCAGCTCTGCCGCTGAAGGCAAAAACGCAGGACGGCGGAAGGTAAACTCAGCGTGGCTAATTGGGGGCTCAATGGCAGCAAACATCCGAGCAACTGAGTACATACCGTGGATTATCGGCGCCTTGAAGCCAAATGGCTTCGCGGTTAGCCCATGAAGGTGGATCGGATTGTAATCCCCGGAGACGGCTGCATAGCCCCTTGCCATCTTGGGTGTCAGCGACAACGTTTCTAATCTCATCCAAGCTGCCGATTGTTCTTCAACATTATCTGTAAATTCGGTTGGTTTTTTCCGATTATTAGAGGCTGGCGGCTTACCTCGTAGCAGACAACGGCTGCGATAGCTCGCCTGATAAACACCATCAAGGGAAAAACGTCCTTCAAGCTCAAATTCCAAGCCTTTTTCTGTTTGAATACACTCGATAACACCCAGCGTGAAATCGTAAGCCTTACCGATTTGCAATGGTATTTGCTGATGGAAGCTGACATGGGTATGGATCAGTCCCAACAGTTTCAAAGAAACGGTGGGATGGGTAAGTAGCAGCAACTGGGCAGGTTGAGTGGCCACAAACAGATAAGGGAGAGACAACTTGCCTTGTGGCAAACCACAGCATTCGTTGTAGCGGTTGACGTTATCTCTATCAAACGTAAAACCATCGATAGCCACATTTATCGATGGCAAAGGCTCGCATCCCTTTGTCAGCATCGCCTTGGCCAATAACGACACTGAAGACGGTAGCTGGTTTTGCTTGATACGAATCGTTGTCACGCGCTGTTCCTTTCGTTATGACGTAAAGCAAAAAACCGAGCGTAGCCCGGTTTTAACATCAAATAGTATTATCCAAGTCATTTTACTTAAATAAAGGCTTCTCGGCTGGCGATAACTCCAGTTCTTCAACCAAAGAAGTGAGATATAAGTGTGTGACTTGGGCAAGGTTTGGGTAGAACGGCGATATCCCTTCCACCTGCTGTAGAACCTCAAGGTAGCGGAATGCCCAAGGCAATAGGTGCTGCTCTAGCAGTTCGGTGCTGGCATCAAACTTTTCGGATTCCAACAACTGGGCAAAGGCCAGCAGCATCAAACCAAACTGATCATCAGGCTCTCGCATTTGGGTATCGAGCGCAATGCCACTGCTCGCCAGAAAGCGGCGATATTCAACGGTAGACTCTCCCATCACAATACTTTCGCTATCGAGATAGACAGAGCCCCATGGTGGCGCTGGCATTTCGCCAAGCCCTTCAAATAGCAAGCTAAACTCTCGGGCTAACGCTTCATGTCTAGCTTCAGGTTTAGCTTCATCTTGAACCTCTGCGATCATCGCTTGGACAAGGGTCTGCACCTTGTCCTGATATTGCTGTTCAAAATGCGCAGGGAGATCGGCGAGTGCCGGAAGAATTGCTTCAGCTGAAGGATGGGAAGGCGAGTAATAAAACAGAAAGCCTAGGATCCTAGGTACAAGGGTGATCATCAATTTTTACCTGGCTGTTGTCATCAGTAACACTAATCTCTATTTGCCACTGCCCACTTCCCCATTAAAGAAGTGGGCAGTAAAGCATCAGCTTACATCGGGATTGCCCAAAGGTTATAGAAGGCAACGCGGCCAATCAGCTCACCAACAAGCATGACACCTGCACCGGCAATCAGCAATGGCTTAGCTGCGCCTTTCTGGCTGAAGATACCACAGCCAATCAGCACAGCAACCAGCAGTGCGACAGCTTGTGCACCCCATAGGCTATATTGGTTTACAGCCAGATCAGGTGCAGCCTGAGTAACAAAGCCAATGTAATCAGGCTTCGCCGCCAGGGAAACCAAAGCACCGACAGCCAAGGTCGCAAAACCCAGCTTGTGAGCACCCAGCATCAAGGCGAACGCACCACCAGCAACCAGCACTGTCAGCCACATCTGCAGTGAAGTATGGGCAGTGTCCCAGCTTGCTACTGTGGCCAATTGGTATACCTGCGGGATAGACCAAGCGAATAGCAAACCCGTTAATACTGTCGCTTTGTTCGCCAGTTTATACAGAGACGCTTTCTCCGGCATGAAACTCAGCACGACGGTTGCAACCGCGCAAGCCATAAACACACCACTCAAGATGATCTCGTTGCTCATTGGCGAGCGGCCCAAGCCGAACAGCAAGTTGAACGCACGTAGCGGCTGGCCCATGTGCAGGCCACCGATTGCCGAACCCACCAACAGCAGAACAGCCGCAACAATATTTGCCGTCTTCAACTGTACATCGCTGATTTGCTTGGTGGTGAAGGCCAACAGTGACAATAGGAAGATACCCACGGCAGCCTGGCCGAATACCGTGAAAAAGACTAATGGTAATTCATGCATGGCTTATACCTCCGATGGATTCTGTACCGCGCCAGTCGAGTCCCCTGTCGGGCGCGAGTCAGCATGGGGTTTGACAACTAAGTTAGGCTTGGTCATCGCTGGGTTTGGCAGCGGTGCAATCGCATTCTGCTGGCCGTAGCGCTCACGCAGTACCTGAATTTCATCGAAATCCAACGCACGCTGTGGGCACGAATCGACACAGACAGGCTTCTTGCCTTCGGCAACACGCTCGAAACAGCCATCGCACTTGGACATGACTTTTTTCTCGGCATCGAACTGCGGCGCGCCATAAGGACAGCGCATCTCACAGTAGCGGCAACCCACACAGGCATCTTGGTTAACCACCACCAGGCCGTCTTCCTTGCGTTTGTGCATCGCACCGGTTGGGCAACCGGCCACACAGGTTGGCTCATCACAGTGGTTACAAGAAATAGACAGGTAGTAGTTGAAGACATCTTGCGTCCAGGCCTCACCGTCACGCTTCCAGATACCGCCGCCGTACTCATACACACGGCGGAACTTTGGACCTAAATCCAGATCCTTTTCATCCTTACAACTCACCTGGCAGGTCTTACAACCCGTACACTTCGCTGAGTCTACAAAAAAACCATATTGCTTCATTTACTGTCTCCTCAGACTCGCTTGATTTCTACCAGGTTGGTATGTTGCGGGTTACCCTTGGCTAGCGCTGTTGCACGCTGCGTCGTCAGTCGGTTTATGCACCCACCGACATCAACACCATCACGGTTGGTCTTTGCCCAAGCGCCTTCAGGCATTGCAACAGTACCTGGCATAATACGGGCAGTAACCTTGGCTTGCATGCGAGCACGGCCACGATCATTGAAGATCTCAACAATGTCATCGTTTTTGATCCCGCGCTGCATTGCATCCAGCTCATTCATCCAAATCAAGTCTGGAGCGGCTTCTTGAAGTTGGGCGACTGACGTGTAGGTCGAATGCACATGGCCCTTGGTGTGGAAACCTGTCATCTGTAATGGATACTTGTTGCCGCGGCTTTGTTCGAAACCTTCGACAGCTGGCACATACTCGGGGATCGCACAGATCTTGTCCCCTTCCAGCACCGGGCGCTCCTCGGCAAGCTGGGCAAGCGCTTCAGAGTAGATTTCAATCTTGCCCGACGGCGTTTTCAGCGGATTAGCCTCTGGGTTGTCACGGAAATCTTTCAACGCAATGTGCTGGCTACTGTCGGCAACACGGCGATCGATGATGCCCATGCCGTCCGTTTGCTCGAACGGCGGAAGCGCACTGTTGTTCTTGCGCGTTTCATTGTAGGCATGCTCGATCCACTGCTGGTATGAACGGCCTTCGGTGAACTTGTCTTTGAAGCCCAACTTATCGGCAATATCGGCCAATACATCATAGGTAGGACGGTTTTCCCACATCGGCTCGATCGCCTGCTGAAGACGAACGATATAGTGATAAGCACCAGACTGATAAGAGTTGTTAATCAAGTCGTCCGACTCCAGCGTCGACACATCCGGCAACAGCAAATCTGCATATCGGGCAGACGCCGTCATGTGGTTGTCCCACACTAAATTAAACTCAACCAAAGATTCGTCAGTCAGGATCTCATGCAAGCGGTTGAGATCAGAGTGCTGGTTACCCGACACATTACTTGCGTAGTTCCACAGGAACTTGATATTTGTCGATAGTTTGTCTGCACCACGGACATAATCGGCTTTCGCTGTCATCTCCGTACCGCGCACAATGGCATCAGTCCAAAGGAAGCACGGAATAGACGCTTTTACCGGATTACCAATCGACAATCCTGATACTGGGTAAGGGACACTGCCGCCCCATGAGCCAACGTTAGTACCCGGACGACCAAACTGGCCGGTCATGATAGGTAGCATCAGGATTGAACGCGATGCTTGCTCACCTTGCTGTGTGCGCTGCAAGCCCCAGCCCTGGGATATCCAGGCCGCTTTGGCACCGGCAATCTCACGAGCCAGTTGCTTGATACGCGTTGCAGGGATCCCCGTCAGCTGGCTAGCCCACTCAGGTGTTTTTTCTGTTTGATCTTCGCCAAGACCAAGGATGTAAGATTTGTAAGAGCTATTTTCCGGTGCGCTTTCCGGCAAGGTGTTTTCATCCCAACCTACGGCATAACGGTTAAGCATCTCTTCATCGACAAGATCTTCCTTGATAAGCGTGTGGCCTATCGCAGCGACCAGCGCCGCATCTGTTCCCGGGCGGATCGGTAGCCACTCACCGGCAAACGCTGTCACACTGTCGGTACGACGCGGGTCGATCAGGATCACCTTGGCATTGCTTTGCTCAAGGGCGTGGTAAATTTCGGCAATCTGACCACCGCCGGACATACGGGTCTCAGCCAGATTCTGACCAAACATTACCACCAAATCAGAATTCTTGATTTCAGAGAACAGAGACTGCTGCTCAGTCCCATAGATATTACCCGCCTGACCAAATACATATGGCTGAATGGTATTTAGCTGGCCTTCCGAATACGTGTTATGGGCATTCAAGTATCCCCCCGCCAAGTTCAATAGGCGACGACAGGTATTACGCCCCTGCAGGTTGGCACCTGTTGTACCCGAACCATACTGATAATAAATCGCCTCATTACCGTAGCTATCAATGATACGACGCAACTCCGACGCAACCATGGTGGTGGCTTCATCCCAGCTGATACGCTTGAATTTACCTTCACCACGTTTGCCGACACGCTTCATTGGATATTTCAAGCGATCAGGGTTGTAGGTGCGAAAACGTGCCGAACGACCACGCAGACAAGGACGGATTTGATGCTGACCGAAAATCGCCTCATCGACGCCGTCTTCAGGAGAAATTTTAACCGCTACGCCATCACGGACATGGACTTTAAATGGACAGCGGCTGCCACAGTTTACCAAGCAAGCACTGTACTTGATGGTCTCTTCACCGGCAGGTGCCGTGTCGGTCGCCGATGCTTTAAAAGGAAGGGTCATTGAGCTTGCTGCCGCAGCTGCGCCAGTGACCGCCGCCGACTGCTGCATAAACTTCCGTCTACTTAACAAGTAAGACTGAATTTTGTTGGTGATAGTCATTAATAATGCCTCTTTGTAATTTGTAGGCACTATTAACTAATTAGGGGTAGCTAAATATGATCTGAATCAACTCTAATTTGGCGCTTTATGAAAGTTTGTAACACATTATTAATGCCCGACTACAAGCATACTTTACCCTTTATAAATCAGAGCATTACGCTAGACAGGAATAGTAATTATTATCATATCCTGAGTACAGGGAAATGACGACTGATAGCTGAACCGTTGCATTCTTAAACTTAAGACAATTGTGTCAATACTGATAACTACCATTAAAAGGTATTTTGTTTTGAGCTTTCCGAGCAACCCCATTTGATTGCCTTTGGGACAAGCTCTATGGAGTTAACTATGTCTAAGCTATACAGCATGCCCTTTTTCATCGCATTCTTAGCAGCTTGCTCTAGTTCTGATGATTACAGTGAACAAAAATTATCCCTCACAGTGATGAAAATAAACAAAATCAGCGAAAGTGACACAGGGGTGGTCGCAAAACCTAACTTTGAGTTCCGCTCGCAGAAACACAATCATTACTGGCAGTGTTCTAGCGCTAGTGATTGCTCCACTGAATACACCGGGACATTTTTCTTGCATGATCTAGACACTGGCGTGGTACCGCGCTGGGCATCCATCGAGACCGACCTTAGAACCGGTACCTGTAAGGACAGTTTCGAAGTGAGAAGTACTTCGGAAGATTACAGCTACCAGATGAACAGCCAATATCCTGAGTATGGGTGGAACGGTAAGAGAAACAACAGGATAGAACGGGTCGTAGGCAAGGCTATCCTGCGCAGTCCCACTTACGGAATATGGGAGGTGTCTTGGAAAAGTGAAGCCTGCAATTAGGCATCCCCCTCATGCCTAGCTGCTTTTGTGACATACACTAGGCATGACCACTCCCACTACAATTTATTCAAGCCGCTCTTGTGACCCCATCAACAAACATATTGATGTGACTTGGATATATTGCGATAAGTGAAAATTTGTATGCTAAAACTTAAGTTAAGCATATTGAATTGTTCCCTTTAATGGAGTGGTTATGGCACCTGTTTTTTTTCTCTGTCAACAACATGCCTTGCCTACAAGAAAAACCCTCAGGAAAGTAATAAAACTTACTCACCGGGTTGGGAGGGAACTGGTGATCTTGGTCGAGGATTACCGTAGAAATGAAGACAATATTTTTGCCGATTTCTTTCACTTGAGCGCCGATCACAATAAAAACCGACAGAAAGAACATGCTAATTACTCTCTGGGGATCCAAGAAAAACTCTTGGAGTTATGTGATGAGGAAGAAATCTCTAACCCTCTGACAGAAATCACTTATCTTCTAGGGCAGAACTGGATAGCCGAGCTGGCTTTGATAATAGGCAAAAACCATGACTTGCTGTTAATCGACGCGGAGAAGAATACGCCGGATAGAATACTGCTATCAGAACTCTCAAGGCTGGAATGTAATGTCATGCTACTGACCGAAAAGCCTTGGCCAAACCGCCCCCATTTTTTGTGTGCCATCGATCCGCTCCATCGCAACGCCCTATCAAACCAAATAGACATCACCATTATTACCGTTGGTAAAAACCTATCATCGTTTCTGTCAGGCACAACGACACTTGTTTACTGCCGCAACACGGCCCCGTATCCTCCGCGTTACAAGGTGCAGATCCTGGCCAACCAGAAGTCAGGCATTACCAGCTTCCTGGCAAATAATAATGTTTCGCACCTTCCTCTCATGCTCGCAGAAGGTAACCCTGAGGAGGCGCTGCCATCGGCCGCAGCAAAACTCAACACTGCGGTAATGGTATTGGGGGCCTGCAAGCGAAGCGCTCCTTCACGTTTCTGGACCGGGAGCACTCTCGATGTACTTCTCGAGCAGCCGCCCTGTGATCTGATGCTGATCAATGCCGTCCCATCAGGCCACGAGGCTTAAGTTGCTACAATGGTAGTCATTCTTAAATGGCCCTCATTTGTTTTTTCCGATCCCCGTATTTATCTCGCTTTCATTCTCTTCCATGACGTTGTCTAAATAAAGCTCCACTTTCTCTTCGACAAGGTGATCTGGCTCATCAAAATAGGCAATGTGGTAGATAGCATCACCTTCATTGACCAAGGGCAATGTTTGCTGACCAATGATGATCCCGCCCTGAACGGCCTTTATCGCCACTTCATCACTGCCTAGCGGGTCGCTGATGATCGCCAATATTTGATTTTTGTCGACCCTTTGGCCCAAAGTAACATGGGAGCGCAGGATCCCGTCAAAATCAGCTCTTATCCATCTCGTTGCCCGAGCGACAACAGGGGGTTTGCCCTTCAGTATTTTTCCCTGGGGCAACATACCCAAATAGCGCATGACCCGTTGTATTCCACGTAACCCCGCATTGATGGCGAAAGGCTCAAACCGCAGCGCCTCACCCGCCTCATAGGTAATGATCGGTATATTGGTCTTTTCAGCTTCTGCCCGCAAGGATCCGTCACGCAAAGCGGCATCGATAATGACCGGAGTACCGAAAGCCTCAGCCATTTCGGAGGAGGCCTGATGGCTGAGGTTGGCCCGGATCTGCGGCAAGTTGGTACGGTGAATAGCCGCGGTATGGAGATCGATAACATGCGTGCATTTCATGACCACGCTGTTAAAAAACTGGTAGGCAATTCTACCGGCAATTGAGCCCCGGGCGGATCCCGGAAAAGACCGATTGAGATCGCGTCTGTCCGGTAAGTAGCGCGATTTGTGGATGAAACCAAACACATTAACCACCGGTACGGCAACCAAGGTTCCCCTTAATCTTTGGGGGTCAATTTTGGTTAGCAACTGGCGAACAATCTCCACACCATTCAATTCATCACCGTGAATGGCGGCATCCACCAGCAAAACGGGTCCAGACAGGCGTCCATTCACTATCTCCAGCGTCACAGACAAGTTCGAGTGGGTATATAAACGCGCCACCTCCAGATCGACACTCATTCTCTCACCCGGCATGACGGTAGCATCACCACATTGAAATGGTGTGTTTTTTTTAGCCTTTGCCACGTGTCCTGGTCCTCTGAGGTTTGGCATTTTTTTCAATATACTCAATGATCATGCTGGCCACATCCTTGCCGGTGGCTGACTCTATCCCCTCTAGCCCCGGCGATGAGTTAACTTCCATGACCAATGGTCCTCGCTCGGAACGCAGCAGGTCGACACCCGCGACATTCAACCCCATCACTCTGGCGGCATCTACAGCTGTTTTGCGTTCGGTCGGGGTGATTCTGACTAAAGAGGCCTCTCCACCACGGTGCAAATTAGAGCGAAACTCGCCGGGTTGCGCCTGGCGCTTCATTGCCGCAATAACCTTGTCGCCGATGACGAAACAACGGATATCGGCCCCACCGGCTTCTTTGATATATTCCTGGACCATGATGTTGGCTCTCAGCCCCATAAACGCCTCGAGAACACTTTCCGCGGCTTTTTGCGTTTCTGCCAATACAACCCCAATGCCCTGTGTCCCCTCTAACAGCTTGATGACCAATGGCGCGCCCCCTACCATTTTCAACAAGTCTTTGATGTCACCGGGCTTGCTGGCAAAGCCTGTAATGGGCATACCAATATTTTTTCGTGATAGGAGCTGCAAAGAGCGCAATTTGTCTCGTGAACGGGTGATCGCGACCGATTCATTGACAGGAAACACCCCCATCATTTCAAACTGCCGCAGCACTGCACAGCCGTAAAAGGTTATCGACGAACCTATACGGGGGATAATGGCATCGTAACCTGCAAGCTCCTCCCCCCGCAGGTGAATGGACGGCATTGTTGAATTGATATTCATGTAACATCGCAGGGCATCAATAACTTTATGCTCATGCCCACGCTGCTCACAAGCCTCGATCAATCTTCGGGTCGAGTACAACTCTTTGTTACGAGATAAAATACCTATTTTCACAACAAGTTACTCCTCGTCTGATAAATACGGCTTCTAAGGGTCGACCACCACCCGAAATCATAATGTCGCGAAGCCAAGCAATGATGAACTTCTGTTTTAAAAATCTTTTTCCGTCTTTGTGCTTTGCATCCTAAGAAACTCTAAGGATGAAAACAGTATAGATGATATTTAAAATCATATATTTCAATAGCTTTGTCGAGGGTGCCGAGAGGATTGGAACACGCTGAAGAATCAGCCTCCAACAAAATATAGAAAAGCAAACAAACCAACCAAAAATAAGCTAATTTGCATTTAAATAGACCACAAAAAAGACTAGAATCCAGCACCTTGTAAATCAAACACCGAACTACCATGATTGATCTAACTGTTTTACCCGTATATTTAACTGCTGTCATCGCCCTACTACTGATCCCAGGCCCAGACATGCTGCTTATTGCCAGCTCTAGCCTAAGCTATGGAAAAAAAGTGGGAGTTTTTGCCAGCTTGGGTAATGCAACCTCTGGATTGATCCTTACCCTACTGGCAGCCATGGGGGTTTCAGCCCTCATTGCGATGAACCCTATCGCCTTGCAGGTACTTCGTGTGCTTGGCGGTGCCTACCTATTGAAAATGGGCTGGGATTGTATGCGTACCCAGCCTTCTGATGCGCCGGAAGTCGAGCAAAGCAACAGTGTCGCCAAGACGCTTTACCGCCGCGCAGTGATCAGCAACTTGCTCAACCCCAAAGCACTGATTTTCTTTGTCTTGTTCCTGCCGCAATTTGTATCCACCCAGGTTACGGCAACGTCTGGCGAACAAATGCTAGTGCTTGGCCTGCTTCTTAACGTCCTTGGTCTGCTGTTCAACCTGTTTTTGGTCACCATGATTGGCAGCCTAGGCCAGCCACTTCTGAAGAACGAGAAGTTTCGTACCAACCAGCATAAATTCATGGGCCTGATCTTTTTCGTCTTGGCCATTTGGTTGCTGGCCTCGCAGGTACCTGCCGTTTAAGTCGCTTGCAAACCTAGATTCAAGAAAAAGGGCATCTCTCGAGATGCCCTTTTTGCTGATTACTTTTATGCCCTGCTACTTGGCAATCAAAATAATGCGAGTTTCATACGGTTTCAGCGTGAAACTGTTTTCCCGTGCTACTTTCATCGATTCGGCATAGTTTGACAGCAAGCACTCACCACTTGCGACATCCAGCCCTTCCGGCAAATTACACTCGACATCTTCGCCGTAGTAGTTGTTCACACACAACAAGATCTGGCTGTCTGATTCGCGCTTGTAACAGAAGATACGATCGTGCTCTGGCATCAAATCGGTGTAATCACCTTCGGTGATCACAGCCACTTCTTTACGCAATTGAATCAGCTGACGGTAGAAGTGGAATACGGAGTTCTCATCTGCAACCGCGGCTTTGGCATTGATCTGCGGGTAGTTCTCTGCCACTTCCAACCAAGGCGCAGCCTTAGAGAAACCGGCATACTCACTGTCATCCCACTGCATCGGGGCACGGGAGTTATCACGGGATTTCTGCGCCAGGATCGCGATCATCTCATCATGAGCCACACCCTGCTGGTTCACCATGATGTCGTACATGTTGGTGCTTTCAACATCGCGGTATTGCTCAATCGAGGTATAGCCCGGGTTGGTCATGCCGATCTCTTCACCTTGGAAGATATACGGGGTACCCTGCATCATATGGACCGATGCACCCAGCATCTTGGCAGATTCCACACGGTAGTTCACATCATCACCCAAACGGCTGACTACACGCGGCTGGTCATGGTTACACCAGAACAGTGCGCCCCACCCTTTGCCATTCAGGCCAAGCTGCCAATGATTGAAGATGGATTTCAGCTGATGGAAATCAAACGGCGCTTTGGTCCACTTCTCGCCATTAGGGTAATCAACTTTCAAGTGGTGGAAGTTGAACACCATCGACAGCTCTTTGCCATCGAGCGATGAATATTGCTGGCAGTGCTCAAGTGTGGTCGAAGACATCTCGCCGACTGTTACAGAACCATACTTCTGGAACACCGCTTCACTGATTTCCTGCAGGTATTCATGGACACGAGGGCCATCAGTATAAAAACGACGACCATCGCCAATGTCGTCATTCGGGAAGTCTTGCTGCTTGGAAATCAAGTTGATCACATCCAGACGGAAGCCATCAACGCCTTTCTCGGCCCAGAAGCTGATCACCTCTTTGACCTCTTCACGAACCTTCGGGTTTTCCCAGTTCAGATCAGCCTGTTCTTTGGCAAACAGGTGTAAATAGTATTGGCCTGTGGCTTCGTCCAGTGCCCAGGCATTGCCACCGAATTTCGACTGCCAATTGGTCGGCTCAGCGCCGTCTACCGGATCTTTCCAAATATAGTAATCACGGTATGGGCTGTTCTTGTCACCCAGCGCTGACTGGAACCAAGCATGCTCGGTTGAAGTGTGGTTAACGACAATATCCATGACTATTTTGATACCGCGCTGGTGCGCTTGTTCCAGCAATTGATCAAAATCGGCCATGGTGCCGAATTCTGGGTTGATATTGTAGTAGTCGGAAATATCGTAGCCGTTATCAATCATTGGCGAGCTATACACCGGCGTTAGCCAAATCGCATCGACACCCAAAGTCTTGAGGTAGTCTAGCTTGGCAATGATCCCTTGAATATCACCGGTTCCCTTGCTGCCACTGTCACAGAAGCTTTTTGGATAAATCTGGTAAATCGTAGCGGTACGCCACCATTCAAGTTGCTCTTTCAACATAATAACCTGCACACTTAAAAAATCAGAAAAAGGTAGCTGGCCTTAAAAATCAATCGACCAGCTACAAATCACACAGGGCTTTCGCCATTGCCTAACAATTACCTAGGCAGTTGCTTCACTCAGTTCACCTTTCGCTTCGGCACGCTTGTACATGAACAAGGTCAGTGCCATCGGTACCACAACGGCTACAACCATTGCGATGAAATACACCAACCAGTACTGCGGCTGAATAGATAGGATGCCCGGTAGGCCACCAACACCGATACCGTTCGCCATCACACCTGCGCTACCACAAATTGCTGCGGCAATCGCCGAACCAATCATTGCACTCAGCATCGGGAACTTGTACTTAAGGTTGATACCGTACATCGCAGGCTCGGTTACGCCCAGGTAAGCCGAAATAGCAGCCGGTACCGAAATTTCACGCTCGTTTGCTTTCTTGCTGATAATGATGATGCCAACAACCGCAGAAGCCTGAGCAATATTTGATAGGGCAATCAAAGGCCAAATCGGTGTACCGCCCATTGACTGCATCAACTGTAGGTCAACGGCGTTTGTGGTGTGGTGGATACCTGTAATTACCAGTGGGGCATAGAGGAAACCGAAGATCATCGCACCGAAGATAGCGAAATCACCCGTCATCGCAGCCTGTGCCGCGTAACCTACACCGTCGCCAAGCATACGGCCAAATGGACCGATGAATGCGTGGGCAAGGATGACGGCAGTAATGATTGAAACAAATGGCACAATCACTAGGTATAGGTAAGCAGGAATCACTTTTTTCAGATTGGTTTCAATCAGTGCCAAGGCAATACCAGCCAACATGGCAGGAATGACCTGAGCCTGATAGCCGACCTTTTCAATGGTGAATAGGCCAAAGTCCCACACTTCGGGCAATTGTTGGCCTATCAAATAGGCATTCATCAACTGCGGTGACACCAGTGTCACACCCAGTACGATACCCAGAATTGGCGTACCGCCCAGTTTCTTAACGGTAGACCAACACACACCGACTGGCAGGAAGAAGAAGATCGCTTCGCCGATCAACCATAGGAAAGAGTGGACGGTTGCCCAGAACTGGCTGATTTCAGTCAGGGTTTGGCCATCGAACATCTTGATGTCGCCGATAACATTACGGAAACCGAGGATCAAACCACCGGTAATAATAGCTGGCAACAATGGGACAAAGATTTCAGCAAGATGGGAGATCCCACGCTCCAGCAAACTCATATTCTGGCGGGCAGCGACTTTCGCTTCTTCCTTGCTGGCGCCCGATTGACCGGTATATTCATTCAGCGCTTTATACACCTGATCAACTTCGGTACCGATCACCACCTGAAACTGGCCTGCATTGGTAAAACAGCCTTTTACCATGCTCAGTTTTTCAATTTCCTTAATTTGCGCCTTGTCTGTGTCTGCCAGTACAAAACGTAAACGGGTTAGGCAGTGGCTGACGCTTGCAATGTTGTCCTTACCGCCGATTAACTCGACCAAACGCTCTATCTGCTGTTGGTTAATCTTACTCATGCCGATTGTCCATCGTTATAAAAATAGGAATGTGTTGGGTTGTCTGTCTTTGTTCACTTTCAAATGAATGGGAATGTTCCCACTCGGTGTAACAAATAGTGTCAGATCCGCTGACCGATGAAAATGGGAACATTCCCATTTCGTGAATCAGTTCACAACCTACATCTTGAATAGCTTAGGTATAGCTTAACAGCAAATTAGTGACCCAGATCTTGCTCTTTTAGCTAGAGGATTTGGTGGAGGTATTGAACGTGCCCATTAATATGAAGCTTGCTGGATGAGATGAGTCACTTCATGTTGCCCAGACAATTGCTTGATCAGCAACTGCGCAGAGACTCTACCTGCTTCAAAATAACCCGGGTCGATACTGAAGGTATTGGGGAACAAGAAAGAAAGCAGATCCGTTGCCCCTACCCCTGAGACCTGAATATCAGTACGGCCAAGCTCTTGCAGGCGTTTGGCAACACCCATCGCCAAGGTATCACTGGCGCAGACAATCGCTTCTGTCCCCTCGCCGAGTACCTGATCGGTAATATGATAGGCACTGTCATAGCTCAATTGCCCGGTCTGGTAACTCGGCACAATTCCTAGCTTGCCGCAGCTGTCGAGGTAAGCATTGAGGCGAAGCAAACCTGTGGTACGGTCTGACTCATCAACACCGATATAGCTGATAGCCTTTTTGCCATTGGAAACCAGCTTGTCCATGGCAAGGGCAATCAACCCTTGGTGATCGTAATCGACCGAAGAAATGGCGTCGGTATCTGTCGCGATAACCACCGCTTTGTGACCCAACTTTTCGATACTGGTGAGATCGCAGCCCGAGAAACCAAACACAATCACGCCATCGACATTGCGCTTTTGCAGTACCGCCAAGTGCTCGTTGGTCTTTTCGGCGCTGAATTGGCTTTCCATGATCACCGCATCATAACCAGCTTTGTAAATGACATCGAGAATACCGCTGACCGCTTTGTTTTCCGACGGTGAATCCAGACGTGACAGAATGACTCCGACAACCTTTGCACTGCCGCCGCGCATTGCCTGGGCTGACTTGGATGGCACGTAACCGGACTCACGGATCACCTGCTCGACTTTCTCTCTGGTCGCAGGCTTAACTTTCGGGTCATTGGTCAGTACACGGGAAACGGTTGATTTGCCAACACCGGCCAGCTTGGCAATGTCTAGGATGGTAAGTTTCTGGGTCATAATCATTCTGGTTATTAGTTTCACTACCTATTGTCACTGAGAACGGGATAATTTCAATCACTTTCCTTACGCAAAACAGCAGGCTGCTACACGATACATAATTTTCTTCCAGAAAATGCCCTGCAGATGGAACAAAACTTCATTTTTCCTGACAAACCCTTACACAGCTCAGACATTTCTTTGAAAATTTTCAATTAAGTTATTACCAAAGTGCCTATGAACCAACGCACTTAATACAAATAATATAGACATAAGCAACAGTGTGACTTGATTTTATTGAACACTGTCCGCATATATAAAGAATGACAAATAAAAAGCGCCACTGACTGACTAATACGCACGGGCCACCCTTTGTACCCCATTATCGATGAGCCGGCACAGTCGCAGCTAACGCTTAAGGAATTATATGATTACACATGTTGGCATAATCGATCAGGATCCCGTAAGACTGATCACCCCCCTTCTCGACCATGGCGTCCCTGCCAATAAAATGATTTTTATCGGTACAGAAGCGCAACAAGAACAATACGACCGACTGGCGTCAATCTTGATACCTCGCAATATCGAGGCCGAGTTTTTCATTATCCCTGATTCCATCAACATCACCCGCATTCGCGCTCGCATTATCGAGCTGGCAGAAAAACTCAAAGCCGCCCAAACCGATGTCTGGTTCAATGCCAGTTGTGGCCTCCGCCACCGCCTACTCTCCGCCTATGAAGTATTCCGCACCTATCATTGGCCTATCTATGTAATTGAGCCGTTCAGCGATGAAATGTGCTGGCTATACCCGGCAGACCGCGAACAACAACAAGTCGAAGATCGCATTCAACTTACCGACTACCTGACTATTTTCGGCGCCCGTTGTGAACTCCCTGAAAGCCTAGTGCCCGAAGAACTCAACGAGCAGCTCTGGGAGTTGGGACAGCGTTGGGCCAGTTCAGCCCTTGAGCTGGGTCCAGGCCTTGCCACCCTTAACTACTTGGCGACCACTTGCCGCAAAGAACAAAAACTGGATGTGGCGCTGAGTGAGAAACAGCAAGGCTACAAAGAGCTAGGCATGTTGCTCAACGACCTTGAAGAAACTGGCCTTGCGACCTATCACAATGGCATTTTGACTTTCAAACATGAAGAAGCCCGCCGATTTGCCAATGGCGAATGGCTAGAGAACCTAGTACACAGCACAGTTCGTGCTATTCAAAGTGATCTACCGACCATTCAAGACCACTCTTTGGGTGTACAGGTCTACCGCCAGATTGGCGATCGTGAAGTGCGTAATGAGCTTGATGTGGCTACCGTGGTGAACAACAAGCTCCATATTATCGAATGTAAAACCAAGGGCATGCGTGACGACGGTGACGATACCCTGTACAAACTGGAATCGCTACGGGATCTGCTCGGCGGCCTTCAGGCCCGTGCCATGCTGGTGAGTTTCCGCCCACTGCGGCATCACGATGTAGTCCGAGCCCAAGATCTTGGCCTTGCGATTATCGGCCCGGATCAACTTGGCGATCTACAGACCCACCTACACAACTGGTTCAAAGATGCCGGTGGCCAGAGCCACAATATCGCCTAATTGATATTGGCGCCTATCTCAACGAATTAAAGGGGGGAACATATGTTTCCCCTTTTCTTTTGGTTTACATTCACCACAAGGGGCTTTTCATGATGAATTGCCCGCGATGCCAAACGTAGATGCGCACAGGAAATAAAGGGCACCACTTTGGTGCAACGCCGCCCCGCTTTTGGGCAAATACTACATGACTCAGACTGACTATATCTCTAATCGCCAATTTATAACCCATTGATTATTGGCATTTAGTTTGCTTACTCCTATTCAATAGCTTTAATCCAAGGAGTGAGAATGATTAAAAAGCGCTTTTTTAAAACCAAAGATGAAGTAGAAGTCACTTTCGAATGGCCTCAAGCAGCGAGTACAACGGAAACCGTTGCGGTATCGGGTGATTTTACCCACTGGCAGGCCACCCCGATGAAGCTGAATAAAAAGAAAGTTTTCAGCCTGAAACTTCGCTTACCCAAAGACGAGCAATATCAATTCCGCTATCTAATCAATGGCTCTGAGTGGCAAAATGACCCAAGCGCCGATGCCTACATCCAGAACGGGTTCGGCAGTGACAACTGCCTAGTTTCGACCCACAGCAGTCATTAACACTTAGAAACAAAACCAATAAATACAAAGGGCTACATTGAATGCGGCCCTTTCATTCCTTTCAAATCTATTGATTAAAATCAAAATTACCAATAAAGGGCATTTTTCTACCTAAAACAGGGGAATTTATACCTTTTGACCATTTCCTGATTCCACAATACTTGGGCTGATCTTTCATCAAGGACACCCGAATGATTAGCAGTAAGTGGATTGAGCTATACCAATATATCAGGGAACAAATCACTCAGTTTCCAGACCCAGCCGACATACTCGCACCGCTCAATGAGCGCCTGTTATTTTTACAAGTACAGTTTCCCAAGCAGAACCAACGCCAACCAATGAGCTGGGGAAACGACGACTCCCGAGCAAACAGCCATAACGACTGGTTGGAGCATGAGGCCTTCACATTTGTCATCAGCGATATTCTCGCCAAACATAGTCTCACCCATGCCCAACTGAAATACCTATTCGAGACCCTGATGGCGGCACAGATGTGTCAGCTAGCCATGGTTGCTATCAACAAACATAAACACCAGCTCAGTACAGAAGAATTCAAAACCTACTGCGGTTTGATCTACCAGCAGCTGGGCGATTACGAGATGGCTAAATCGATGTTTGAAGAGGCAATAGCACTCAATGCCCACAATCCCCTGCTGCATTGCCATCTAGGGTTTACTTATTTGTATCTTGGCCAGAGTGAAATGGCCGAAGCAAGCTTCAAACAGAGTATCGATACTAACCCAGACTTTATCGGAGGCTACCAAAACCTTGCCGGCCTCTACTACCAGGAAGGCAACTTCGAGCTCGCTGCACAACTTGCCGAACAAGCCTACAACAAAGACCAGTCACTGGTTTCAACCTACATTACCGCCACCAGCAGCTACCTGGCTCTGGGCAATAGTGAACAGGCTGACAACTGGATTGCTCGAGCCTTCGAAAATCAAATCTCATCCATTGAGCTGGTAAGGCTGGCTGGTATTTGTGCTCATCGGCTTGGTCGACTTGAAGAGGGGCTTGAGGCGCTAAACCAATACCTCAACGTGAATCCAAATAACTACGATGTACTGAACATCCGTGCCCATATCAAGGCAGACCTCAGGCTATTCGATCAGCTCGAGCCGGATCTCAAACAACTGTTGACCTTCGAGCCGCATGACGAATGGGGACTCGAGCAACTATTCCTATGTTATTTCCACACAGGGCAATGGGTTGAAGCACAACACATTATGGTCGAGCTAAACAAATTATCAGGCCACTACAAAATTACTCACCGAGCGCTCATCGATACCATCAATAAGAAACTGAGCCTCGATATCGTCGAATTAAACTAATACACAGGGAGCAAACGTGAGAGAGAAAACAGAACAAGGCGTTGCCAATACATCGCGGCGCGACTTCCTCAAACTCGGTGGTGTCGCGGCCGCCACTGCCACGGTAGGTGCCGCCGCTGGTGCGGGCTTTGTACTAGGCCGAGATCCGGATGCCAATGTCGGCTGGGGGCGCACCGAAGCAGGCAAGGACATGTATTTCAACCGCGAGCCTTTTCGGGTAGATGTTGCCCCAACGATGGAAGTGGTCAGTGAGCCAGTCCGTCCTGAATGGAGCGACTTCCTGTTCCACCGCACCCGCGCATTGGGTAAAGAAATGGGCAATGGCTGGGTACCGACCAGAGATTGGCGTGATATTCCCAATGAGCAAGTACGCGAGTATTACTCCCGCCACCCTGAGCGCTGGGATGACATGTACCAGTCATTCGAGGAGAAAGCCAAGCACGATCAGAATATCGAACAGCACCGAGACCGATTTGCCTTGGCGTGGGCCTATTCTGCAGCTTACCTGAAAGGTAACAGCAGCAACTTCCCGCCAAAACCCAAAGGGCATCCTGAGGAGGTCGATTTCCAATGGGTAAAACGTGAGCCTCAGCCCTTTAAATCGCCTAAGCACGCGTCTGAGCTTATCAAGAAGATGGCGTTCAAATTCGGCATGAGTATTGTCGGCATCACCAAGCTTGATCCGAGCTTCGTGTTCAAAAACACCATGCGCGGCATGCCAGGCTGGGACGAAAGCATTCCGAAGCATTGGAAGAATGTAATCATCTTCGGTACTCCCATGAACTGGGATCCGATGTACGCATCTATCGGTTACTCTACCTCCTATGATGGTTACTTCCGTGCTAAGAATGCCTCAGGATTAATGGCTGCCTTCCTTGGAGAACTAGGTTATGCAGCCCGCCCACAATGGCCGGGCTCAGACTACGAAATAGTCGTGCCTCCGTTGGCTATCCAAGCTGGAATGGGCGAAGCCGCCCGAAACGGGATCTTACTGACCCCAGAACTAGGACCCAATATCCGCCTAGCCGCTGTGATCACCGATCTGGATCTAGAGCCAGACAAACCTATCGATACCAAAGTGAAGCACTTCTGTGAAGAGTGCAAAATCTGTGCTGATTCCTGCCCGAGTGGTTCAATCAGCAAAGCCGACAAACCGGATGCCGTGGTTCGGGGCTACCGCAAGTTCGATTTCAATCAAGACAGCTGTTGGACCATGTGGCGTCAAGGTCCGACCGAAACCGCTATGGGGTGCCGGGTTTGTATCGCGGTCTGTCCATATACCCGAAAGAACAACTGGATCCATGCACTGGTCAAGGAAACCGATCCACGCGATCCAACCGGGCTAACGCGTAAGACGCTATTAGCAATGCAGCATAATTTCTTCTACTACCCAGAGGCAGAAGCTTATCACGGCGACTGGAACGGCGGTCGATTTGCCGGCTACCATCAGCCCCCGGAATGGCTACGTAGTGAGGAATACCTCAAGGTCGAGAAGACATGGGACTACGACGGTAACTGGGAGGGCTTCTAATGTTTCCGCAATCAACAATTTTGGACCCATTGTTCTGGATGGCTTTCGGTGCCTTGCAAGTACTGGTCTTTTCCGGGGCTAATCAGTGGGCCAAGCAATTCGAGTTAGGGATGAACTGGTGGAAATGGACACTGGTCGGCAGTTGGTGGGCTTCAATGATTCTCACCATTGCTGGGGCTTTCACCTTGCTGGGTGAAAACGAAGGCCTCGCAGGTTGGTACTTCCTCGGATTTGTCGGCACCGGGCTGATAATCGCTGGGGCTGTACTGCTCAGAATCCTTATCGCCTTGAAACCCAAGCAAGCCATCGAAAACTAATCCAGATATTTAATCGATCACATAGGAAAAGGGCCATGAGACATCTAACCGGTGCCTCATGGCTTTGGAGATATATGGAAAGAAAAACCAAACCCCGGCGCAATAACAACTTTGACAAGTTTGTCAGTGTATTTTCAATCTTGGCCTTGGCGTTTGCGTGGTATCTAGGCGGGCAACGCAGCAACCACTCCCAAACCCAGTTCTTCGACAGCATCCTCACCAGTGACGAACAGCTTATCGAAGCTGCTCCCCAGCTCTATCGGATCGCAACGGCTATTGAGAGCGCCCCAGAGTCAGAAACAACACAAGCCTCCAGCAAGTGGGTCAGCTTCGGCAAAGGTGTTGGCTACGGTGGTGAACTTACCGTTGGTGCGGTATTTACCCCACACGGCGATATTGAGACCATCGCTTTACTGAGTTCGAAAGAGACAACTTCTTATTTTGACAAAGTGGTCGAACAGAAGCTTCCCGAATCATTGCTCGAGAAGAATATCAAAACAGCGCTAACGGCCGATGCAGTAACCGGTGCAACCCTGACTTCGGAAGCCTACATCCAGGCAATAAACCAAGCATCCGATCCTGTTCGCATGGCGCTTTTTGGGTACCAGTTCAGCGAAGCAAAGCCTGCCTGGCAATATATAAAATGGCTCGATGCCGCAGCGTTGGTGTTCTTCATTGCCGCTGTCTGGGTTAACCGTACCCGCTCTGAGCATAAAGCCAAAATAAATGCGACCTTGCTGGCTGGCTCTACCCTGATATTTGGTTTCTACTCGGCATCACTCTACTCGGCTTCCACCATGGGGAGCTTGGTGTTAGGGACATGGGTCAGCGGTGTCGCCAGTTACACCCCGTTTATTCTTCTGGTGCTCAGTATCGGCTATATCCTTTACTACAACCGTAACGTGTACTGCCAAAGCCTGTGCCCATTTGGCGCCGTGCAGCAGTGCCTAGCCAAGGTGGGTAAGGCAAAGGCATCACCTCTGCGCCAATCTTTTTTTATCTGGTTCCCGCGGTTCTTGCTACTCGCCACGCTTTGCCTTGGTGCCTACTACCGAAACCCTGCCGCTTTCGTCTACGAGCCGTTCGGTATCGCCTTTGGCATGATTGGCGGCATGTATCTGTTTATCCTCACTGTGATGATCCTCCTAACATCGTTGATCGTTCGTCGTCCGTGGTGCCAAAGCTTGTGTCCGATCAATACCTTGACCGACTTTGTCGTATTCAATAAACACTGGTTCAAACAACTGGCTAAGCCAAAGCGTGCCAAACAGAAGTACCGTCCAGAGACATCAGGCAAAAGAATTCCTACCAAAAATGTACCGGTAAGAGAACACGAAGAGGAAGCCTTATGAGACAGCGCATTTCGCTTATTTTTTACTGCTTGGCCTCTGTAGTTATCGTGCTACATATCGGCTCGAACCTGATGACATTGGGCAGTGCGGATCACCAGCACACTGTATTGCACTCAGTAACTCGCCAAACCGAAGCGCAGACTAAGATCGTTGAACAAAGCACAGCACCAACAGTCGATTTCCAGCAGATGGCAAAAGATCTAACCCAAGAAAAGTACTAGAAGAAAATAATGACAACCAAGTGTATCCCCCTCGAGCGGCTGAAAAGAGAAGTGAACCTGATCAATCCGTTCATTAACAAGATTTCAGATCTCTATTCAGTGAGGGGGCTAGACGTCGTTTCCCGGCCACATCGACTAAACTTCAGTGCCTTAATCTACATAACAGAAGGGCAAGGTCTGCACTACGTCGAACACCAACAGCACCGGCTGCGGACCGGCTCCATGCTAGTATTGGGCAAAAACCAGATCCACGCTTTTGCCAAAGAGCGCTCAGTCGATGGCTACGTGCTGTCGTTTGATTGCAGCTTCCTATCGAACGGCAGTAACGACCCTTACTTTGATCTATTGCTTTCCGCTATGGTCCACATCAACTGCGTACATCATGCCGACGAAGATATCGGGCCGCTTTTCAGTGCGATGGTCAATGAATTCGAATCAACGTCCGAGTTCAAAGACGAAATTATTCGTAACCTGATCCGCTCAATCATACTCAAGGCGGTTGTTCCCAGCTATCAGCACCAGAAGCAATCATCCCAACGCATCGGCAACAACGACTACTACCGACTGAAGAAATATATCGATGAGCATTTTCAGGACAGACCAACCGCTGGCGACATCGCTCTGGCTTTGGGCAAAAGCACCAAACAGTTGGATAAGCTAGCCAAAGATCATGCTGGTCTTAGCGTCAAAGAATTGGTTGATGAAAGGGTACTGGTCGAAGCCAAACGCCTACTGGCTTTCAGTCAGTATTCGATTTCAGATATCGCAAACCGGCTTGGCTTCAATGAAGCGACTAACATGACGAAGTTTTTCAAGCGCCATACCGATGTCAACCCGAAGGATTTCAGGCAACTGTGTAAAATAGGGCTACACCAAAAATAGCCCCGTACTAAAAACGTTAAGGCTCAAACTTGCCCATTGAACTGGTTGATAATCAGCTCCCTGAGCCATTTATGGCTCGGATCGCTGTCGAACTGTTTGTTCCACAGCAAGAACTGGCCACCAGGCTCGAGGTCGAGCGGTAAGCGCTTTACCACGATATCGGCGCTATCGACAAACTCCCGAACACACTCATAAGGGTATGTAGTGAGTAAGTCACTCTTTTCACACATCCTTACTGCACTGGCAATGTCCGACATGTTCACCGCATTGTCGAGCTTGAGGCGCTTAGCCTCCAGCACTTCATGAAGCAGCCAAGTATTCACTCCGCCAGTAACCACTTGGATATGGCGGTATTTTAAAAACGTTTCTAGGCTCCACTCCTCCTGCAAAGCTGGATGACCTTTGCGCATCACACAAGAAGAAGCATCCCGCAATAACTCGACATAACTGAGCGAGTCTGGAATCGTCTGAACATGGGTTTTCGCCCGGCCATCCCACTCGAAAATGCCGATGCCAAAGTCCACTTCCCTTCTTTGCAGGCGCTGGATACTGTTTTCGTTCCAATCGCGGCTGTTGATACTGATATTCGGTGCTTCGGCTAGCGCCTCAGGCAGAAACCGCGGGTAAATGGTCGAGTAAGCCGTTTCAATCAGGTCGATATTAAATGTACGGGTGCTACTTTCCGGCTCGAACCGATCGGGATCGCTGAGCTGATCAACCTGCAGCAAAATCTGTTGCAGCTTGGTTTCCAGAGACAAGGCTTTCGGTGTCGGCAGCAAGCCTTTAGATTCCCGTTCAAATAATGGGTCATCAAACACTTGGCGCAACTTTGTCAGCTGTTTGCTCACTGCAGACTGTGACAAGTACAGCTTATCTGCTGCCCGGCTAACACTGCGCTCTTGCAATAACACATACAGGCAAATCAACAGATTCATATCATTTTTTAACAGGCGGGATAAATCGATCATGATATTCCTTTGATTCAACTGTTTGATGAGTAAATGTCACTTCTAATCATATCATGGTGCCGCTATAGTGCTTGCTAGGATCTACCAAAGGCTGTTCAACCGGCCCAATTTAAAACAGATTGGAAAGACAATGACCGAATTCGAAAAAATGCTTGCTGGTGAAGACTTTGACGGCGACGACCAAGGGATTAATGAGATTCGTAATAATGCAGCGCATCTATTGATGACCCTTAACCAAACGATTGATGATACCCAGCGCAGCGAACTACTGAGTGAGCTAATGGGTGACATGCCGGCCTCAAGTATCATTCGTTCTCCTTTCCACTGCGAATTCGGTAAAACCATCTTCATCGGCGAACAGACATTCCTCAATATGAATGTCACCATGCTGGACGGCGCAAAGATCACCATAGGTAACAATGTGCTGATCGGCCCGAATACCCAGTTCTACTGCGCAAGCCACTCGCTTGATTATCGAGAGCGCCGCAAGTGGGCGACTATCTGCAAGCCTATTACTGTTGAAGATGATGTTTGGATTGGTGGTAACGTCGTGATTAACCAAGGTGTGACCATCGGTGCCCGTTCAGTGATTGCCGCCAACTCGGTAGTCAACTCAGACGTACCGCCAGATAGCCTCTTTGGCGGAACACCTGCCAAACTGATCCGCCGTATTCACGAAAATGAACAAGACTAAACAAACACTGGGTAAGCAGACATGAGCAGTGAACACTTCAAAGGAAAGTATGAAGTCGAGTTGAAGTACCGTGTGGGAGCAAAAACTGAGTTTTTACAGGTACTCAGCTCGCTCCCCCATGAAGTCATGTTGCTCGATAATACAGAGACCGATTGGTACTTCGATACCCCAGAGCATTCACTGGGCGCCCAAAACAAGAGTGTGTCTATTCGGGAGATGGAGCCTTATGGCATCAAGTTATGGATAGTCAAAGGGCCAGAGGCTGACCGCTGCGAAGCCACCAATATTACCGATGCAAAAGCAGCTAAAAGCATGCTGGCGAACATGGGCTATGAGCCGTATTTGGTGATGAAGAAAGTGCGCAGCATTTACTTTGTCGGCCAATACCACATTACCTTAGATTTCCTCGAAGGCATCGGTCACTTTGCAGAATTCGCTATCATGACCGATGATGAAGCGCTTCTTGCAAGGTATAAAGGCGAGCTTGAACAACTGGCTAGTCAGTTTGGGCTGACGGACGGGGATCTTGAGCATCGTTCATACCGGACGCTGTATCAGATGCAATCAACACTCTAGCCAAATATATTTGCTACAACTTCGGCTTGAGCTCCACCACATTCCCTTCGGGATCTTGGATATAGAGCGAGCGGCCAAAGCCTTCGGCGCCATAGCGTTCGGCAAAGCCTTCGCAAGGAATGTTATGCTGGGATAAATAGTCAAGCAGTGCTTGCTCTGAAACAGGCACGATCTGCAGACAAAAATGATCGAGGTTACGACCATCTTGGCTGGGCGGCTTACCGCCTAACTGGCCAAGTTGGCTATCAACGGTAACTAAGTCAATCAACGCACTACCCGCTCGCAGTTGTACCAACCCCATCTCCTTGGGCAGTTCACGCTCCAGCTTTGCACCTAACACCTGGCAATAAAAATGCAGCATGTCAGACAGTTTGGTGGTTCTAAGCACTACATGGTCAATCCCTTCGAGTTTTATCATCGCCGATCCCGTTACCCTGTCATTGATACCCACAAACACACATAGTTAATGATTTTCGCTTTTTCTTAGTATGAGCATTTCACTTTTAGTCTAATCAGTGTGGCCTAAGTTAAAAATTCCAGCGAATCTGGGCAAATAGTAAGGTGCTGGCAGTTTCACCGAACAAGCTATTACCGTTGCCGTCAAAGCGCTGGATAACCCCAAGCAATTGCCAATCATCTGCCAGCGAGTAGCTATTACTGGCGCCGACAAAGTACGACCCATCATCATAATAGGAGGCAGAGAGCGTCAGGCGGCTAAGGGGGGTAACATCCAGGCTAGCATCGGCATACGCCGTCCAACGGGTAAAACTCAATGTTCTGGCTGTTAGCGGCAAGTTCAAAAAGGCAATGGCATTTTGTGGGCCTTGCGGGTTAGAGATATATAGCACAGCACCGCGAGCCATCCAGTTGCGCTGGCCACCGAAGCTGTAATCCGTTTCGAGGGTGGCAACCGCTGTGTGTTCAAGCTCTTCATCTTGCCATTGCTCTTTGGTCGGTTCAAACCAAGTGAACTCCCCCCTGACACCTGCGCCTTGGACATCTCCGGCAAAACCTGCCCCGACAATAGTATCCAGCAGCGATTTTCCGACTAGCAGTTGATAATCCCACCCCTTGTGATTAAACAAGTAGCGCCCTGCATAACTGTTCAAATCACTGTCGGAATTTGGGTTAACGACCACATCGGCCGAGCTGGCAAAGCCAAGTTTGCGACTAACCATAACGGCGTCGCTGCCTGCCCGCTCTTCATAGTCAAAATCATAGATAGAATAGGAATTGAAAATATCGTTCGGGTTCCACAAAGTAGCCATTGCCCAGTTTATGCGAAAACGGCCGCCACGAACCTGCCAGTCATCGCGCTGCCAATTGACATACAGGCGATCAAACTGGCTGTTCCCCACCACGCCTTTCTTGTCCAGCCAGTTTTTCGACAAGTCCATATACCCAGTATCTATCGCCACCAGATCGCCATAGCCGGGCAGCTCTGCCGTATCGCCAAACAGTAAGCGGTTGCGCATCCCAGCATTGAAACGCAGATGTTCATTGAAGCGATATTCGAAGTTGAAGCGCTGGTGAATAAGGTGGTCAAGTCCGTTCGAGCCACCGTCTGGCAATGTCCCGGTTGCCATATACTTGACGTAGCCGTTGAGATCCCAGTCTTTTTCAGGCTCTAACCCCGGGATCTGGGCATTAGCCACCGGAGATATCACGCCCAGCAAAGCAACTGCAGAAACTGAAACTATCCGTAATAGTCTTTTTTCGTACTCTCCCGCTACCACACCCTGTTTTATCCAGTTCACTGGCGACGATCCTCTTTGAGTTGCCCGTCTTCAAATACAATGACCCTCTTAGCCCGCTTGATCACTCTAGGATCATGGGTGGAGAAAATAAAGGTGGTGCCTTCCTTCTCATTGAGCTGCTGCATGATATCAAGCAGCTCGGAGGTGCTCTGGGCGTCAAGGTTCGCCGTTGGCTCATCGGCCATCACAAAACGGGGCCGGGGGGCGAGGGCCCTGGCTACCGCGACCCGCTGCTGCTGACCGCCCGACAGCTTGGCCGGACGCTTGTGCTGTTGATCTTCCAGCCCCACTTGGGTCAATAGCTCACCCGCCCGTTGCCGGCAGGTTGATTCATCATGCCCTTGCAGCTGCATCACGAATTCGACATTTTCCAGCGCAGTCAGTACTGGTAGCAAGCTGTAATCTTGGAAGATAAACCCAACATGATCCCGCCGGAAGGCAATGAGTTCCTTCTCATCCAGCTGGCAAATATCGCAGTTATCAATAAGAACACTGCCCGAGCTTGGGCTGTCGATGCCGCCAATCATATTGAGCAAAGTTGTCTTCCCCGAGCCAGAAGGCCCCATGATCGCGACAAACTCCCCCTGTTCGACAGTAAGATCGAGATCTTTTACCGCATGCACCGGGAAATCACTGTCAGCGTTATAGATTTTGCACAAGTTATTGGTTGAAATAGTCATTAGTTCATCTCTGTCAGTGCTTATCGGCCATGGCATCAACAGGCCGCTGCTTGAGTATTTGCCGTGCAGGATAAAGCGCCGCCAACAGGCTGGCGGCAACCACCGTGAAGAAAATCATTTGGTATTCGGCAAAGGTGACCTGTGGAAACAGCAAGGTATCGACGCCAAATGCCCCCAAGCCTTCAGCCATTGCCCCAAGCGGGATCCCGGTGTACTGCAATACGCTGATAAGCATAAGGCTCGCCAGCAGGCCAAGACTTGCCCCGGAGATCCCAAGCCATGCGGTTTCAAGCATGATCAGCAAAAACACACGGTGTTTTTGCATCCCGACCGCCATCAGCACACCGAACTCGCGGGTGCGCTCGAAAACAGACATCAGCATGATGTTGACGATGCCAAACCCCATTGCCACCACAAAAATCCCCAGCATAATGGCATTGCTAAGCCCCTGCTGATTGATCAGCGAGGCCAGCAAGGGCTGCACCTGTTGCCAGTCCCTGATCCGGTTACCAGTTTGAATGGCTTCGACGCCTCTCAATCGCTGGGCTAGCAACATGGCAGCGTCATCGCTATCAAGCAAAATGGCCACCTCGTGTGCACCTTCAATTCCGGCCAATGCGGTAAGATCGGCACGGCGAACAAAGACATTGCTGTCATCAAAACTGGTAGACGGCGTTTTGAAGATCCCCCTTACCCTGAAAGCCGCCCCGCTAACATCGCCAGCGGCATCGGTAAAGGTGAGTACCACCTTGGAGCCAATACGCAGTTTAAGACGAGACGCAGTTTTCTCGGAAACCAGTACCGGGTTCCGTCCATCATCACTTAACCACTCTCCTTGAGTAATATTGTCGGCCAGCGGGGTCACCGTCGATTCGGCTTGGGTATCAATACCATTAATACGAACGCCGCGGTTGCTGCGCGCTGATGCCACCATGCCATCGGCAACAAACCGGGCTGACCAACCTTTCAAACCAGGAAGTGCCGCAACTGCCTTCTCGACCTCAGACAGATCAACAATGGTGTGCTTGATATCAGGATCATCAAGATAAAGTGCACTCTGAACTTGAATATGGCTGGTCTGCCAGGCAATGGCATTGTGGATCATGCTGCCGTACATACCAGACAGGAACCCCATCATGGCAACGACCCCCATCAGGCCAAACACCATGGCGCCAAGCATGATCCCTGTACGCAATTTATTGCGCCAAAGGTTACGCCACGCTAGTTTGAAAAGCATATCTGTTCGCAAATAACTTCGCTTATCAGTTCGCATGGCCGCCTCCTTTTAGCGCTTTGACGACTTCCAACCGGCGTATTCGCCACATCGGGTACATCAGGCAAACCACCAGCAGCACCAAAACAATAAGAATTTGATCAAGCATCAGCACTGGGTCCAGCGCCATTGGCAGGATAGGATCCCAGCCCATTTCCAAGACCAGCTCGGCGGTTTCCCCTGTCAGTGTGATCGGGTTGAAATAAAACCACACCAACACAGGCAGGGTGATCACCATACCCATTGCTATCCCAAGGAAGCCTATCATCAAGGACTCCAGCCCAATCAAGGTGATGATTTTGCGCTTTAGCATACCGGTTGCTAGCATGACGCCAAATTCTCGCTGGCGCTCCAAAGTCATCATCAGCAAGGTGGCAAACAAACCGAAACCAACAACGCCGTACAGCAGGTACATGATGAAAATGCCGCCGGCCTTATCCATCAGAATTTGCTGGGCCATTTCCGGTGCCAAATCTTGCCAATCCCGCACATTGACCGTGTCGCCGTAAGCTTGTTTGAGCTGAGCCTCCGTCGCATTTAGTTGGCCAAGGGGCTTGATATCCAATACCCATGCCGTTACCTGCTCTTCGGTACTGTAAAGGGTTTGGGCGAGTGCGATTGGCATATACACCAGCTGGCTATCGAGCTGGGCAACGGGGAAGTCCAAGATCCCTTTGACCCGGTAAAGCCCTGCTGCGGTCTGCCCACGATAACCCTGGCCGTAGAGGATCAGCTCATCCCCAACGCCTAAACCAAAATAGCGAGCAACGCCTTCACCGATGAGCACTTGCTGATCGTCGGGTGATAGGAAATCTCCCCTCTCCAAACGATTGGAGATGTTGGAATAACTGTCTTCTGCTTGAGTGTCGACCCCGAGCACCATCACGCCTTTGGACTTGTCCCCAGAGGCCGCTAAAGCAAATGATTCAATACGCGGTAAGACTCGGATAACAGTCGGGTTGGTTGACACAGGTTCCAAGAAAGCCCTATCCATCGGCAACAGATCATCAATGCTGTTGCTTTCGGCAAACTCTGGGTGCTGTAGCTGGATAAGGCCGGTATAGAAACGAGCCGCGTTTTCGATATTGTTGGCGTACGTCCCTTCCTGCAGGCTACGCATAAACAGCGACAAGGCCAATGTCAAAGCCAGGGCAGAAGCCGTCAGGATAGTGCGCCGCTTCTGCCGCCAGATATTACGCCAAGCTAATTTCAATAACATGGTTCTTCCTTGTTGACCCGCTCCCAGCCCTTAATCACGCAGCGACTTCATCTGGCTTTGGGAGAAGAAACTTTCTTTAATCGGGAAGTTGAACTGGGCTTGATGGGTAATGATTTCCGTTTTATTGCCCGGTTTATCCGCAGGGATCATTTCCATCCGCGAGGCCACCTGGCGCCCGCCCATATATTTCACGTCGTAAGTGTTCATGGTATTGATCAGATCATCGAATTCGTCATAGAACTCAACTTTGCGTTGCAGGTAGGTCTTCTTGGAGACCCATAGCCGAACCTTGCTCCAGACTACCGGCGCATTAGGCTTAGCAATGGCATCAATCACCCAGCTGGCGTCATTATCAAACACTTCGCCACCCACCATTTTGTGGGTGTAATCCACCACAATGGATGACTGGTTGATCAAATCATCATTGGTAAAGTCTGAGCCCATCCAGGACTGACCCAGCATCGAAGGGGCGATTTTTACCACCCGCTCGATACTCGGCAACCAATTCCACATTTCCCGGTAGCGCTTGAGTGACGCGCTGCCTTTGTCTTTGGCGGGCGCGGTTACTAACACCAAGGATAAATCTTGCCCTTTAGTCCAGCTTTTCATGCTCATGGTGCGGGTCCAGTCTGGACGCACAATGCGCATGGTCGCTTCGGCATAACTGGAGTCACCCCGCATCTGCTGATCCGACTTTCTGACTATTGAGGTTGCCGACTCTGCCATCGCCCAAGCTGGAAGGCAGGCCAGGATAACCAACAAAACCTTAAGTGATTGCATTAACCCCTCCTTATTCCGTAAACCATGCGTGCAGTAGTTGATCATTGATCAAAGGCATACTGCCTGGCTTCGCCCCAACCATACGCTCAAGCACTAACTGAGTCGCTTTTACTTCTACAACAACCTCATCAAGTAAATCTGACATTTTGTCGGTGTTTAGCATTTTGCGGGTGAGCTCTTCCGAAAAGCCGTTAAGTACGCTGACCATCAACCTGGCGGTGACCGTGGTAGAAGGTGCATCAAACACCTTTTCTTGATTACCCTGGCACAAAATGACTTCGTAATAGCCTGCGAGCAAAGCACTGACTTTTTGCATGAAGTTATGCTTTAGCTGCAGATTTTCATCCATATTGATGATCTTAAAGAAGCCCAGCATGATGTCTTTCTGACCAATTTCCCATTGATTAGTCCGACGCAACAGAGTCTCCCATTTGGTTAACGCATTGAGGTTGGGATCCTCTACCAAGCCCCCGATCACCTGGCGGTACTGCTCCAGCATGTCATCACTCCACGCCTCCAGCACCGCTTGCTTGGAATCAAAATGATGGTAAAACGCCCCTTTGGACACCCCCACATGCTGGATAAGATCATTGACCGAGGTATTGGCATAGCCTTTAGAAAAAAACAGCGCATTGGCTGCAGCAATGAATTCTGCCCGCCGCTCCTGCGGCGACTTTACGACTCTTGGCATACCCCTTTCCTTTACAGACCGACCGACGGTCGGTATATGAAAAGCATATTCCTGATTGATATATTTTTCAATCAAAAGGTTCTAGCTCACTAATGAACAAAAGAGCCACCACTTTCGTAATAGGTAACGTGGGCCGTTAAGTAATAAAACGACTTGACGGCTAACCACATAGCAGCCATTGCATAACTCCAGCGTCTGGCAATGACAACCGAGAGAGTATTCAAGTGAGGTTTACATGACTTTCAAACAAGCAAGTATCGCAGCGCTTATGCTATCTGCAAGTTCATTCGCTATTGCAGATATCCGTATCATCGATACCCAAGCGGGTAGCTGGGTAAAAGTCACCGAAAATGGCAAACCGGCTGCTAATGCCAGGGTCAGTGTTAGCAATCCGGCCAACCGGGGGAAAGTATACAAAACCAATGAACATGGTGAGGTCTATATTCCTTTACATACCCGCACCTCAAGCACTCTCACCTATTCAATCCTGACTGAGGAGCGCAACGAATATACTCGGCGCAGCCTTCATACCAATAGTTTTGATTAATCAATCTTTTCACACCCAATAGCTTCAAAAAAGCCAGCTCAATTTTGAGCTGGCCTTCATTTTATATACTGTTTAGGCAAAACGATTAGTTATTGAAGAACTCACGGTAGAGCATGTACATATGGGCAGCACTCCAGGAGAAGTTCGACGCTCCCTGTACCGCACCGGTTTCAGGATTGTAGTTCTCGCGAATCGCACCGTCTTCGGTCATGCCTTCGGCATTGGCAAATAATTCATTGGCCATATGAACAGCCTCTGCACCATAGCCATATTGTTCCATGGCACGAACACCAAAATAGAACTGATCTAGCCATACCCGGCCACGCCAGTAGATATCGGCATGGTAAGCGGGGTTGGTTTGTGATGCTGTCGGGAGCGATATCCCTTCACCAATATACTTCTCTGACGTGTTGAACTCGTCCGGATCCATCATGGTTTGCACCACTTTATCGGCAAGCTGCTGCGTGGCAGCACCATTGAACAATGGGCCCCAGCCTTCTGGGCCTCGGCCACGCTCGACAATCGGCTCACCGGCACAGGCGATACCGTTTTTCATCACAGGAGTTGGCTTGCCATCTTGGTCAACATTCATGTGAATATCGTAGAAGAACTGGGTATCAGCATCGAACATACAGGTATTGATGTAATCCTTGATCGCTGCTGCACCATCCAAGAATTCCTGACCGCGCTGTTTGCCCGGTACATTGCCGGATACCTGTGTTGCCATCTCGGCCAAGTACTTGTTGTCAGAGTACATGTATGACGCTTGGTCAACAGACTCCTGCAACATAGAGAAGCCCAGCAATTCGTCATTGTTACCGCGGTTTTCAGCAAAACGCACTTCCCAGTCTTTCTTCGCGGCTTCGATATCGCCGTTATGGTTGGCATCGGCATAATCTTTCAGCTGCTCTGATGAGATAAAGCCAAAACGGGCGGCGTTATCCATGCCAGATTCCCAGCCAGCGGCTTCCTGGGCACCCACATGCAGCTCTTGGTAAACTACTTCATCAAGGATGGTATTGTAGTTATCCATTCCTTTAACTTTGTACTCATCCCCCTTGTGCTCAAGTATGTTCTCTTGGCCAAATTTAGCGACAAGATCTTCTTGGGTTGTCACCCACACATACATATGGCCGTCTTCGGTGTTATGGGCAGGATCCACCGCGGCACCATATTCCGGAACCCCGTTGCCATTGTGGTCGCGGTTGGTCAGCCACCAGTCATGGTAGGCCACCAGCTTCGGATACATCTCATCGATCCAAGCCTGGGCATCTGCAGGCCGGTCGAACTCGTTTTTCAGGGCGTTATACACTTCCATTACCGACCAAGCCGCCAAAGAAGGCTTGGTGTTGCGCTCATTCCAGTTCTCAGAACCGGCACCGCCGCGGTTTTCCGGCAAGGTATACGTGACGACATCTAGCAAGTAGCCTTTGTCCTGCGGCCTGATCGGATCGTCTTCCTGCACCTGGTATTCAAATACCGTGCGGATGTTGTCCATGGCCACATCTGGGTTGAAGTGCGCCATCGCATAGGCTTGTTTCCAGGTATCCCAAGGCCAGGTCAGGTTGCCCGAGAACCAACGTGCGGTGACCGATGGGGTGACCGTTGCCTGGTGGACATCACCCGCCGCAGAGCGCCAGTTACCATTGAGGGTCATAATGGCTTTCACACCTACCCTTGCCTGCTCTTTGGTGGCTTGGTCGTTGACCATTCCCGATGTTAGGTAGCCTGCCCAGCGCTCATCCGCAGCCAGCATGTATGACTGAGGATTATTGAAAATATCCGTTATCTTGTTCTTTTCTTTAGCGACTTCCGCTCTGTTGTGTAGATGGGAGTATGTGGTGTAGATGCTCATGTTCCCCTTAGCCGAAAGCGGTTGCTGGGCTACGGAGGCAAACGAAATCTCGTTTGGCATCACGTGGGTTTGGGTGCTGACAGATCGGGCAATACGGAACTCACTGTCATCATCGTTACGGATTGCCCAGTTACCTTTCATATCACCAAAAGTAATGCTGATGCCGTTCTCTGTGGTCTTGATCTGACGGTTGTAATCTGGGTACATCTGCTCAACCGAGAGGTTCTCGTTACCTTCTGTCGAGAGCGCTTTTTGCAATAACTCACCGTCCCATAGCAGCTGCAAGTCCATGTCTTGGTTAGTCAGGTTGGTTAACTTGGTCTCAACCAGTGATGTACGATCCGTCACGAAACGCAATACCATCTGCACTTCTAACTTGTCAGTCTTGAGGATTTGTACCAATGCGCCCGGTGTGCTGTACACCTCCGCATCGGCTGATGAAAGGTCAAAGACTTCGCCACTGATGCTATCGGTAATATGGAGTTTGTCGAAGGTTTGTCCAGACATGAAGTGAGCGTATTCCTGGGTCACTTGCATGATGCCGCCAAATGAGCCATAGCCCTGCTCGTCCGCTGGCAGCAAATGGCCATGCCAAGCACCATTGTCAACAAAAGCGTTGTATTTCAGGTTGTTGTACTGATCATAATCACGCAGGTACTCCGGTGAACCGGTTCGATCAATCACATTGATAAACTCATTGCTTGGCAAGCCTGCTTCTTTTTCGGTGGAGCTACTGCTGCTGTTGCAACCAGCCAATGCGACGACGGAACCAATCAACACGGCTAAACACGTTTTACGAAAAGTCATTCAATTATCCCCCAATGCCACCTGATGCCATGCTCTAGTGAGTCTTATTTTGCTAGCAGGCGGTGTTTATTTATTTCAATTAACAAGCTCGTTTCTTAGCGGGGAGAAGAATAATAAGTAAAACTTTAACTAAAATAGATCACCATCACAGTAAAAAATTTCAGTAAAACAAATAACAAATACAAAATGAATACTATTAATAAACCATTGAAATTAAATTCAATATGGTGGCTTTTCGTGGAATTAACATCACAGTGTAATTTTTACTAACTTTTATTTTTTTGAAAGCAGATCACTGTGTGTAAATAAGTTTCTTTGTTACCTGAATAAACGGAAATAATTGCAGGATAACGACGCTAATGGACTCGGTATCACAGTAGCTGGTTCGACCATACTCATCATAAACAGGCTTAAAAGCCCAAACGTAACGCTAGCTTCTCTTATGTAACAGTAAATCCCCATCGATATTGCCTCATGCAGTGCAAAAATCAGCCTGTATATTTATGCAAGCAGTTTATAGCGGAAAAAAGCCAGCCTTCGCTCACGAAGCTAGTCACAGAGTCCTGCTAGAGATTAACAATCACCAAGCCTATAAGGAGGCTGCTTCCTTTTTTAAGCGATCAAATAAGACTTTCTGGCTGTTGTTATCCGCAAATACGGTAGGTTTGGAAGAGGAAATATCGGGGCAAGAGGCTGCAATGAAAGGTTAAACGCACAAAAAAAGCCAGCTCATTTAAGCTGGCTTTCTATAAATTGGGTATAGAGCTAATTACTCAGCAAGCATACGACGTGCAGCGTCTACCACAACCTTGATTGAACGCGCTTCTGTTTCTTTCAGTGTCGCGTGATCAGGGATCTCTTTCTGAGTACGGTTGATTATCACACCCGCCACACAGCCAGCACGTAGACCAGAACTTGCACACATAGTTAACAGCGTTGCTGATTCCATTTCGAAGTTCAATACGCCCATTTCCTGCCACTCTTTCATCGAGCCTTGGAAACGGCGAACAACACGGCCAGAGAATGTGTCGTAGCGCTCTTGGCCTGGGTAGAAAGTATCACTTGATGCTGTCACACCAGTGTGCACTTTGGCACCATCGGCATCACAAGCTGCTTTCATAGCTGTTGCCACATCAAAGTCAGCAACTGCTGGGAACTCCATTGGTGCAAAGTGCAGGCTCGCACCATCTAGGCGTACAGAGCCAGTTGAAACGATCATGTCACCCACATTGATATGTGGCTGGATAGCACCTGTTGTACCTACGCGAAGGAACGTACGTACACCCAGCTGTGCCAACTCTTCAACAGCAATTGACGTAGACGGGCCACCAATACCGGTAGAACAAACAACAACAGACTTACCATCCAACTTAGCGCGGTACACCGTGTATTCACGAGAGCTTGCTAGAAACTCAGGGTTATCCATTAGGTTAGCGATTTTTTCAACTCGTGCCGGGTCACCAGGAATAATGGCTAGCTCTGCACCGTTAAGATCTGCTTTGTTCACACCTAAATGGAATACTGCGTTGTCAGACATAATCATATCCTTTCTATTGTTGCCGCCTGATAGGGAAATTGAGGCCAGCGGCTGATTCATTTTGTTTATACCCAAATGGCTTCAATAGGAAGACTCCAGCGTTGTAGCAACTTACTGGTAATCATTTGGGTATAAACAGTTTCTGCATAACAGTGCTCGTAACACATGCAATTACGATAGCTGATTAAAACCAACAATTGAGTGATCATAGTCACAGTAAGCCAAATTCAATGAATTTCAAATTTCATAAAATAGTGATTGAGATCACCAAAAATCGTTTGCGCGTGCGGTTTATCACACTATTTTTTCTCATAGAGTTAGCAGATAATAACAGCCTATTTATCCCAAAAACTGCACTACCCAGTCAGTATAGTTAACTGCAAGGAAGTTACTTGATGATCGACTTCGCCATTTTGGCTGTATTTATTCCCACTTTCTTTTTCGTCTCAGTAACACCCGGTATGTGCATGACACTTTCTATGACGCTCGGAATGACAATTGGCGTGCGCAGAAGCCTGCCGATGATGTGGGGAGAGCTCATTGGTGTGGCACTGGTGTCCATCGCCTCGGTCATCGGCGTGGCCGCGATTATGCTGAACTACCCAGCTGTCTTCTTGCTTTTGAAATATCTCGGCGGCGGTTATTTGTTCTGGCTGGGAATCCAGATGTGGCGCTCTCGAGGCAAGTTGGCCATTCCGGATAACCTCGATGAAGAAGTCGATACCTCCCCAATTGGGCTGGCGATGCAGGGCTTTGTTACTGCCATTGCTAACCCTAAAGGCTGGGCATTTATGATTTCGCTCTTGCCTCCTTTCATCAATACCGACAATACTCTGGTACCGCAATTATCAGTGCTGATCACTATTATCCTAATCACAGAGTTTAGCTGCTTGCTACTTTATGCAAGTGGTGGCCGTACCCTACGCCGTTTCCTGCAGCAGCGCGGCAATGTCCAGATGCTAAACCGTATCGCAGGCTCCTTGATGATGGGGGTTGGGGTATGGCTAGCAGCAGGATAAAACGTGTAATTGTTAGGCTTCCCTGAATAAAGGAAGCCTAATCAAATCCAAGTTTTATCGGTAAGAGCTAACTCTTAGGCTGGTAAACATACGGCGTTGTGGTGGAAACAAACACAAAGCCATGCTTTTCAACAATCGGCCTGCTCATTTCAGAAGCATCAATAATCAAATATTGTTTGCCCCTCTCTTTGGCTTCATTGATTCGCTTGTTGAGCAACAACGAATAATGCCCCCTTCCACGGTATTCAGCGATAGTACTACCACCCCAGATCCCCGCAAACGGGCTCTTAGCGTTATACACTATCCAGGCCGAGGTGACTGGTTTGCCATCCTCATACACTACGTAGATAGAGAGTTCATCTGGGGTTTGGGTCTTCATATTGAGCAAATGGGCATATTGCCATTCGTAATTTCTGCCCCATACTTGCTCCTGGACACTGACTGCATCTCGGATCCCTTTGGCGTCAATGACTTCAACAATCCGGCTCTCATCAACCTCACGCTCGGAAGCAGCTAAGAGATCTAGCGCCATAAATGACTCTGACTCTTCTTGCTCGAAACCATTGCTAAGTAACAGCTCACCAATATGGCTCGGTTCATCGGTAGAATAGGTTTTCCACTCAAACGGCTTACCGAGTGAGTAAAAGTAAGCCATCTCCTTTTCTACCGCCGCCTGGGCGGATTGTTCTGTGAGAGAAAAATAGGAGATGTAGCTTCCTTCAGGGCTGTCAGAAACAAACTTAATCACACCATCCGTATCAATGACCTTTCCACCAATAGCATTGATCACTTTTCTTTCATGCTCGTTGTAAGCATGCATAACATCCGTTGTATTCATGAAGTCCTTGTCTCTGATAAGTGTTCACATTATAAAAACGTTAGGGGTTAACTGTTGTTTTGAACAATAAAGGCGGGACTTTTAACTCAAGCACGGCGCTCTCCTTGGCCAATAATGAAAATATCTATACCCTAACGTGGCTAGGCTTTTCTAGCACGTTAGTGACAGCATCTGCAATATCTTCCATTACTTTTACGCGAGATAGTTTCACCTGTTAAATCTCCGGGCTACAAGCTTGTTAACAGATTTCGCGTCACTTCATAGTTTACGGTAATATGCCTTAAATCAAAGGCACCTTCAGGTGCCTATCGTTAGCTGTAAGCTAGCTTGTCGAAGAGACTTCGAACCGATCAACCAGCTGATGCAGTCGAATAATCGAGTTTTTCACCAAAGTTGTTCGGCGTGTTAACTGCTGCGAGGACAACTCGAGCGATGACATACTATTCTGCGCCTTTTCTGCTGTCTCACTATGCCGCTCGCTGGTGGAAGCAATGACATTAATAGTCTGGAACATAGAGTCCACGGCTTGCTGCAGCTTGTCACTGCGCTGGCTTGAATCCAATATCATCGAGCTTTGCTCGACATTATGAACGCCCTGCTCCATATAGCTGACCGCTGTTCTGGATTGGCCCCGCAACTTACTTACCGTTTCACCTATATGGTTGGCGGCGGTTGATGTTTTGGTGGCAAGGTTCCTCACTTCATCGGCCACTACAGAGAACCCTCGGCCATGCTCGCCCGCCCTGGCAGCCTCGATAGCCGCATTCAAAGCCAATAAGTTTGTCTGCTCGGTAATTTCAGAAATAAGCCGGACCACCTCTTCGATATGCTTCATCTCGTCGTTAATTTCGTTCACGCTATTTGCCGACGCTTTAACGATGTCTTTGATTTCCTGGGTATTGCTTACCGCTTGTTGATATTCTTCTTGTGCCGACTCGACCATATTCTGCATCAGTTCTTGCAACTGCTGTGCGGATTGCTCTGCTTTTTGGATTTCAGTTTGCTGATGGCGGGTCAAAGTTAACAGGGAGTCAATAGAGCCTGAGGTTTGAACCGTGCAATCATCGACTACGGTACAGCGGCGTAGCATTGAATTACTCACCTGTTCAACTTCATTGGACGCAAAGATAATGCCACCAACCACGCCTTCGAGGTTATCAATAAAACTGTTGATCCACCGCCCTAAATCCCCGGTCTCATCAGGATAAAACTGCTGGCTATCAAGCCGGCGCTTCAGATCTCCATCACCTTCCGCAATGGTTTTGATCACCCCTGTCATTTGTTCCAATTGCCTGACCATTGGCTTGGCAACCATATACTTAAACACGCCATAGCCAATCAACAATGACATGGTCATCATCAGGCCTAAAGCCGGGCTCCCCAATGACATATAGTGCGCGAGCAGTAATGGGGGCACAACGGTAAACAACCAAATCAGCGCGTATTTATTACTCAGTTTCTTGGAAAGGGAGCGGTGACGGTAGACCTCTTCCAAATCGGCTTCGCACATCATCCCCCAGCGGTCGGGAGAGCCGCGAAGCTGGAATGTCACCCCCTTCCCGATTACCGGAATATGCCGGTAGTCAGAATAGCCGGGGTATTCCACATACAGGTTTTCACCTTTAGCAATCGTCTCCCTGACACCTGGATGCAACTTCTTGGTCGCCGGATCGGTGAAGACGATTTCAAACTCAGTATGTTTATCTATCTTGACTGCACCCCAGTCAGTCCCGATACCCGATTTCAGATTCTCTCCATGAGAAAACGTACTGTCTTCAAATCGCGAACGAGAAAGGGCTGTTCCAGGCTGTATTGACGAGTCAAAATTCGAATCCACCATAAAAATGTAGTTATCACCCGACTCACTATAGATATGCCCGGCTTCTCGCTGGATAAGATCTCCCAGCACATCATTCGGAACGCGGCCACATAGGCAGCCGATAAAAGTGCCTGACACTTCTATAGGTTGATAGAACATCAATGTGACTTCATCATGGAAACTTGAACTTGAAGCGCCCGGCGCCAACGTTTGTTTATCTATATACGGTCCATGCAAAAATTGTTTTGCACATCCTTGAGTCAAAGCATCTTGTTGGCGATGCGTTTGGCCAGTATGAGCGGAAAAACTACTTGCCGTGATCATGCCGTCGGCATTGACGATAAATAGCTCTGAAAAGTCATTATTTCGTTTTAGCAATTGTGCCAACACGCTAGGCTGCTCTTGTGCCGGTTTAGTCGCGAGGTAGAACATCGCATCTTGCAGGAAGTCCCACTGTGTTTCGGTCCAAGTATGGAGCAGTCTTACCCGCGTGTTCGAAATACTGTCGAATGTCTCTTCAAGGTAAGAGATTTTATCCCGGTTTAACCAGCATGCTTTGCGCATCGCCAGCTTACCGTTAGGGCCAAAAATAGGGAGCCAGTTCTTTTCTTGCTGTGAAAGCTGCATTGTATCCATCCATATACATCATCCTATTGTTTTAAATGCAAAAAAAATACCAAGCTCTACAGTTTGTCATTTTATGGATTGATAGTAAAAGATAGGGGCAACCCACTGAAAGAAGTGATAAAAAACTTAGAATGGACACTCTTAGTCTAAATTGGTGCATCACATAGAAGCGACGCACCAATGTTGATCAGAACGAACAGGGCTAACCTTATTCCTTGTATTTAAACTTGAGCAAGCGCAGTGCATTTAGGGTAACCAAAGCCGTAGCGCCGCTATCTGCCAATACCGCCACCCACAAACCTGTCATGCCTAGTAAAGTGGTGATCAAGAAAACACCTTTCAGCCCCAAAGCCAGGAATACATTCTGTTTGATGTTAGCCAATGTTGCTTTGGATAGCGCGATCATCATTGGCAGCTCAGCAACGCGGTTATGGGTCAAAGCAGCATCGGCAGTTTCCAACGCCACATCAGTACCACCGCCCATCGCGATACCAATCGAGGCCGTTTTCATGGCTGGTGCATCGTTGATACCATCACCGACCATAGCAACATTGGCGCGCTGATTGGCAAGTTCCACATGCTTCACTTTATCTTCCGGCAACAGGCCCGCTTCAAAAGCAATACCGATTTCCCCGGCTATTGCAGCCGCTGCACGCGGGTTGTCACCGGTCAGCATCACTGAATGGATACCCATGGCCTTAAGTGCTTTCACTGCCTTGGCACTGTCTTCACGCAAGTTATCACGCCAAGCAATCAAGCCAACGGGTACTGCGTTGCGAAGAGCAACAACCAAGGTTTTCCCCTCGCCTTCAAGGTGGAAAGCTTGTTCTACTTGCTGCGCAGATAGCGCCACACCTTCAGGCAAACGGTCTGCCGCAACCAGCATCAGGATATCGCCATCAGTGTTGCCTTGGATCCCCCTGCCCGGCAGCGCTTGGCGCTCTTGAGCTTCTTCAACATTCAAACCACGCTCTTTCGCCGCATTAACGACTGCCTGGGCCAACGGGTGAGCCGACCCCATCTCTACCGCTGCTGATTGTCGCAGCAAGCGTTGCTCATCACCGTCCCAGCTAACAATATCTGTCATCACAGGTTTACCCTCGGTCAGGGTACCGGTCTTATCAAATGCCATGGTTTCAATTCTACCGAGCTGCTCCAATGCAGCACCGCCTTTGATTAATGCACCACGGCGCGTTGCGGCAGCCAAACCAGAAGTAATTGCAGCCGGGATGGAAATAACCAATGCACACGGACAGGCAATCAACAACAAGGTTAAGCCTTTGTATAGCCACTCATCCCAAGCCTGACCGAAAAGTATTGGCGGGATCACCACCACCAAGGCAGCCAGTACGATCATCGCCGGGGTGTACCAGCGACTGAACCGGTCGACAAAGCGCTCTAGTGGCGCCTTACGCGATTCTGCATCTTCAATTAAGTGAAGGATGCGGTCGATGGCGTTTTCGCCCTGCTCAGAGATAATCCGCAGGCGTACCACTTTATCAGCCACCAAGGCACCGGCCATCACTTGCTCACCCGGTAAGCGCTCGACCGGAACAGACTCGCCCGTCAAAGCACTTTCATCTAAACTGGCTGCCGCATCCATCAATTCGACATCAGCAGGTAAACGCCCACCCGGTGCCACCTCGATAATATCGCCCGGCTTAAGCTCACTCGCCGAGATCTGCTCTTTGCTACCGTCCGCCAATACACGGCTGGCTTTTTCCGGTACCAAAGCCATCAGCGCCTTTACACCGCTGCGGGCTTTCGCTGATGCATAGCCTTCTAATTGCTCACCGATAAGGAAAAGCAACAATACCATCGCCGCTTCGGCAGTTTCACCCAAATAAAGCGCGCCAATAGCTGCCACACTCATCAGGGTTTCAATAGAGAATGGCGAACCACTTTTCGCAAGCTTAATGGCTTTGCGGGCAATCGGGAACAGGCCAACTAAGGTCGTGGCAGTAAACGCGGCTAACCCCATAACCTCTGATTGTTTGCTAACGATGAAAGAGACCACCATCATCATGGCAATCATCAAAACTGGCAGATTTTCTTTCAACCGGTTGGCAGGCTTCTCATCTTCTGATACCCCACCAACAGTAAATAACTGGAAGCCGGTTTCCCGGGTTTTCGCGACGATAGCATCGGATATCGCTGCCGATTGGCAATTCACAACCAATTTTTCAGTGGCAAACATCACTTTCGCTGAAGCAACGCCTTCAAGGCCATTGATAGCCCTTTCTAATTTATTGGCGCAGCTTGGACAGTCCATACCGCCGACTTTCCAGCTTAGGGTCTTACTATGAGGGGCAGGGGAAATATCATCGGTCGTATGCTCTTCGCTAGCTGTGTCACAACAACTACCAGAACTGCAACATGACGATTTGGCCGCTACCTCTGCGGAAGTGATTTTATTTACTGAAAATCCGAGGGAGGCACCGGAGGCAGGATCGTCATCACCCGGCGATAGATCCGACTCTTGTGAAACTGAAGGGGCAGTACTGGATTGGCAGGAGCCAGACGAACAACAAGACTCAACATTGTTGTTTTCCACCACCACCGATGGCTGACCGACAGCTTTAGCTGCATGTACATGTAATTTCTTATTATTGCATTGGGCACACATGGCCTTCTCCTTGTCTTTATGAACTATGGTTTACTCGCCATAATTTTAATTATAAACCTTGGAGTACAGTCCAAGGTCAAGGTAAAAGCGGCGATTTTACGGTGTGTTCATTACGGCTAAATATCTATTTCCAGCCTCTTCAGCTGCAGTTCATCGTATTAACAAAATAAAATATCCCCTTTCGAGTCATGGACAATCAACTCAATCCCTCTATAATTTCGCTCCTTCTTCCCGATAAATACATTTTATGCCTCGTAAACCCGATCGCCGCACGGCAATGAAACTGATCATCGAACAAGTAAAGCAAGAGCTGCCATTGTATGATCCCGATACCTTTGTCTGTGGCCCGGACAACAGTTGTATCGGTTGCCCGAAAAAGCTGATGGAGTTGCTGGAATCGGAAGTGTCTTATTGGGAATGCGTACTGGAAAGAGGCGACTCGCCGGACTTCGACGATATCTCACGTTTTGGCAAGATGTGCAGAAATATCAGGCGAGGCTTGGTTAGAAACAATATCGTTGCCGCCTAAGGATCGCAGCCCCAGCCTTCAAGTAGGTTGTGATCATACAAAAGCGATTAACCTGTTACCCTGCCTATCCGTTACCCTCGCCTTCCCAAAGTCACTGATAAGGGCGATTAATGGCACGCCTATTTACCAACCGTATCCGCATTCATGATATCACCCGGCATGACGCCGATCTCAAGAGCCACTTTCGCTGGGAGACTCTCGGTGCTGTGATGTATAAGCTCGGCGGGATCTTCTTTGTGGTGGGCAGCATTTTATTTTTCCCCAGCTTTGCGACCTATTCATGGCTGGGACAAACCTTGTTCTTCGCGGGTTCGCTGTGTTACCTGACCATTAACTGCCATGATACCTATGACACCCACCGCTATTGGGCCAACCAAGCAACACAAAGCCGTGAGAAATGGCTGGAATACAGTGCAACCTATATCTACTTAGCAGGGACACTGATGTATATCGCTGGCAGGATCGCCACCTTTATCGATAGCCAGCATCAAGCCCTCAGCTCTGGCCTATTCATCGTCGGCAGCCTACTTTTTGTCCTCGGCGCAACGATCAATATTATCAATATTGGAAAGATCAACTCGCGGCCTATTGCCCAGCTGATGAACCTAACGGCAATAACCTTCATCGTGGGAAGTGTGCTTTTCGCGGTTGGCTCGGTCCCTCTGCTATGGCATGAGGAAACCATGGCAAATTCACCTTTGCTGGCAAACTTTATCTCGTGGCAGTTTTTAATCGGTAGCTTGCTGTTTTTCTTTGGCGGGGTGTTTAACTATTGGCGGGCATACCTTTTTATCCAAGATGCAGTCGCTAGCCAGCAAAAGGTTCCAGCTCTGGGACCCTCTCTATAAAAAAGGGTGAGCTTCACTCACCCTCCCTAACTTGGTAACAGGCTTGCAATTTAGAGCCTATTTATTAGACCGCAGATTAACTCAACCGCCTAAACACCACGCCGTTATCTAGGATTTCCATCCAAGGCTGGTAGTCCATCCCCATATCAAAGATGTATTCGGTGATTAAGCTCCTTGCCGTTGTCAGGAGGCTTTCGGCTTTCCAAGGCTTTTCGAAATAGCTTTCGATGCGAGCTCGGTTAATGGCAGCAATTGTATCTTGGTGCGTCGCCTGCCCAGTCAGCAGAACCTTTTTGGTTTTGTGAAAACGTGAGTCCTGTGAGATCTCGGTTAGCAGCTCAACACCTGTTTTACCCGGCATCACATGGTCTGAAATCACCAAGGCAATGAACTCGCCTTCGGCATCCAACTCATCCATCAGTTCCAGTGCCTCATCCGCTGATTCACAGTCTTCAACATGAAAGAAGTCATTCAACGGTGACAGATCTTTCAATACGGCGCTTAGTACTTCCCTCTGATCATCTACGCAGATGATGTTTAGTTTTTCCATAACCATTCCCTTACGCGATTGGCAGTTTGATACGAAACTTTGTTTTTTCCGGGTCACTTTTCAGTGCAATGGTGCCGCCATAGCTATTGACGATCCGCTGTACAATCGAAAGACCCAGCCCTAATCCGAACGACAACCCACCTTTCTTAGTCGTGAAGTTGGGTTGAAATACCTTGCGCCGCGTCGCTTCATCGATCATCGGCCCGTTGTTGCTGATAGTGATCAGCAAGCGATTTTTCGAATGCCGCGTAATGATTTCGATCTGTGGATCTGGGGTGTCCTCCATCGCATCACACGCATTCTTGATAATATTGACCCACACTTGCACCAACTCTGTGGTGCTTGCCGTCATCGTCGGCAGCACCGCCGGACGCAACACCACATTGACCCGCCTCAAGTTGCTTTGCAGCAGCGCCAGTGATTTATGGATAGTATCGTTGACATCAACCTCCGGCTGGCGGGCATTGTCTGTGCCGCCCAGCTGTTTCACCGAGCGAACAATACTGGCTGCATGCTTAGAAGCGAGCTTCATATCATGCAAATCACGCCCGATATCCCAGTACTGCAGGGCTTCGCCGAGGTTATCCAGCCAATAAGCAGGCACGTCACCGTCAGGCACTGCACGGGCAAGCTGCCTAGCTTGCTCCCTTCCCAAGCCAAGGTCTTGCTGCAGTTGCTTGGCGCGCTTGCGGGCCTGCGCCGAGGTAACCGCCTGCCCATCACAAATCCCCAAATCGAGGAACGGGCTGACTTCCGGTTTGTTCTCTTCCAAGAAACGACAGATCCCTTCCTGCAAGCCTTCGGTTTTACTGCTTAAGACACCAACAGCGTTATTCAGCTCATGGGCGATCCCTGCAGCCAATTGCCCTAAGGTGGTCATCTGCTCAGCGGCATAGAGTTTTTGCAGCGCCTTTTCTTTCTCGATGGCCTGCAGCCCGGTCATCATCTGACGCTGTGCCAACTCGTGCACCATGACAGGCATAAACTGCTCGGCCAAGGAACCATAGGTTTCCGGCTCAACGGCCTGGGTTTTAAGGTCAATCCAAGCAATTTCGCTATCTTTCTCAGCCACCACAGTGGTCGAGGCCATCAATGTTTGGGCAAAAAAGCTATGAACCCCAAAGAACATCCCCTGCTCAACCCGGAACACTTTGGCCGTAACATCCGCTTCATTCTTGAGGTAACCTGACAACTCGCCTTTTTTCACCCAATAGAGCTTGTCGTTGTAGCCGTCTTGTATCAACACCTGCGTGCCCGCCTTGACCGCTTCAGTTCTGGCGGGTTCACAGAAGTAGACATCAATGATCCGCTGCATGGCTTTTGGTTGATGCATGGCGACTCTCTTCTTAGACATGCTTAGATATGGTCAATCAGGTGCAATAGCCAGATCATGGCAAAACTCAATACCACACCGACAACCCCAATGATCACCCCGACCCGGGCCATCTGGTTGCTCTGAACGTGACCTGTCGCATGGGCAAGAGCATTCGGTGGCGTACTGATCGGCAAAGACATACCTAGTGAGGCAGCAAACGTCACCACAAGGATCAGCGTGATTTCACCACCTAATGGCACCAGCGACACCATGGATGTCCCCAAGGCGGCCATAATCGGCATCAGCAAGTTAGCGGTTGCGGTATGTGACATGAAGTTTGCCATCACCAAGCACAGCAACGCCGAGCCAGCCAATACGATATATGGCGAGAAGCTGTCGAACGGAATGCTGTGCACCATCAGCCTAGCAAGGCCAGTCTGATCCAGAGCAAGGCCGAGGGCAATACCGCCCGAGACCAGCCACAGCACATCCCATGAAATTTTCTTCAAGTCTTCCTTGTTGATAATGCCGGTCAACGAGAACACTGCCACTGGGATCAGGGCAACGGTATAAGAGTTCATACCGTGGGCTGAGCCCATCAACCAAAGAATAATTGTCAGGGCAAAGGTGACGTAGACAGTGATTGCCTTTGGCGTCATCAGGAACTTGCCTTTGATGGTCAATTCGATCTTTTCTTGTTTCGCTGGATAAAGTGCGTTGATCAGCACCCAGGCAAACACTAACAAGACCGCAACAAACGGCACACCGAAGAACATCCATTCACCGAAAGTGATCAGGTTATCACCGGTCAGGTACTTCAATGCGATGGCATTAGGTGGGGTGCCAATCGGGGTACCGATACCCCCAATGTTGGCGGCAACCGGGATACACAGGGCAAAGGCAATTTTACCCGGGTCCTTGGCACCGAACAGCGCAATCACTGGTGCCAAAATAGAGAGCATCATGGCGGTGGTAGCAGTGTTTGACATGAACATAGAGAAGATAGCGGTGATCAGCATCAACCCGAACATAACGTACTTTGGCTGGGTACCGAATGGCTTCAGCAATACCCGCGCCAAGTTAACGTCGAGGCGGTACTTGGTTGCCGCCATCGCGAGGAAGAACCCTCCGAGGAACAGCATGATGATCGGACTGGCAAAGGTTGCCATTATGTCGCTGTAGCTGAGTAGCTCACCGAAATGCGGTTGGCCCTCTGCCCCGCGGAACAGGTAAAGCCCTTTGTCAGAGAGCAGCATGAGTTCCAGCACTATGATCACCACCGAGGTGGCATAAATTGGGATCGGCTCCAGCACCCAGCACAAGGCTGCTAGCAAAAAGATCGCAATAACACGCTGCTGTACAACGGTCAGCCCTTCGACAGGAAACGCTGATGCCGGCAGCATCAGAATGATGAGTGGAATGAGGACGGGTATGATCACCCTTAGATATTGGCGCATGTTTACATTATTCCCTTAAAACACAAAATCTTGTGTGCCTGTCACTGCCAAGAACCGCTTTCATCAATAAAAAGCCAGCAGCAACAGCAGCACCGGTAGCGCTTCTGTCTACCGGTATAAATCCAGATGGGGACATTGTGCGTCTATAGGGAGGAAATTTCACCGGAGCAGATCAATAAACCTGTGAAATCTAACTCTTTTTGATGGCTGACTTTGGAATATAAGTTGTTAATTCTTTGCATCGGTTGCCAAGGTCTCATCGATAACGTCCTCATGTCCCATATATGTCCGAGAGGAGCAAAACGGAGTAAGTGGCACGCTTGGCTCAAGAATTTCAGGTTCTTCTTCTTTCTGCTCGTGTTCTGAAGCCATTTTCCGAACTTGGTTTACCACCAGCATGCCGCTGAATATACCAAATACGATGGTTCCCGCTGCCTGCCCCAACAACACGCCTTCCGCGCCGCCTAACTTACCGCCCACCCAAACAAATGGGATAGTCCCTAAAGTGGCTTTACCCATGTTCAGTGCTGTCGACCACGTGGGGCGGTTAAGGTTGTTGAAGGCCGCATTGGCAACAAACATGGCGCCATTAAAGATAAAAGTAATGGCAATCAGAGTACAAAATACCGAGACGAGACTCGCGGCATCCTCTTCCAGGCTAAATGCCGCAATGAGCCAATCCTGCCCTAACCACAGCAACACTGAAACCACCACACAATAGCCAGTGACAAACTTCAGGGCGTCAGAAAGCGAACGGAGAATACGATCCCACCGGCCAGCACCAAAATTCTGCCCGATAATCGGACCGATTGCCCCAGATAATGAGAAGACCAAGGCAAAACACACTGGCATGATCCGGCCTATCACAGCGTAGCCTGCCACGTAGCTTTCACCAAACTGTGCAATATGACTGGTCACGATAGCGTTGCCTATCGGGGTCGCGGTATTGGTTAGAATCGCCGGAAACGCAATGGCACAAATGGGTAATAAAGATGACAGAAACGAACCAATTGCTGGACGGGCAAGCAAATTATGGTGGACAATCACCGCATGAATTGAAAAGACCATCACAGCCACACGCGCAAAAACTGAAGCCGTTGCCGCGCCTTCAACCCCCATTGAGAAGCCGAAGATAAATAAAGGATCGAGAACTGCATTAACCGCCCCACCTATGATGGTTGCGTACATGGAGCGGCGAGCATCGCCTATGCCTCTGAGTGCCGCGCCTGCTGCCATTGACACAGCAACAACGGGAGCGCTGGGCATCAATATCGTCAGGTAATCCATTGCAGCCTCAGCGACAGCCCCTTTAGCCCCAATCATCGCGAGCAAAGACGGTAAATTGTCAAGAACGAAAGAGACCAACACCGCACTGAAGATAACCGCGAAGATCATGACATTTACCGTCACGACCCGTGCCTTTTCCCGTTGGTTAGCGCCTAATGCCCTTGAGACCAGCGCCCCCGTCGCAATAGACGTACCGATAGATGCCGAGGTGGTAAAAAAAACCAAGGTTCCCGCAAAACCGATTGCCGCAGCAAGCTCTATTTCGCCAAGCAAACTGATGAAGAACATGTCGAGCAGGTCGACCAGAAACAGTGCCATCAAGCCAACCGCCCCGGTACCAGACATCACCACAATGTGCTTCATGGGTGAGCCGGTGACAAACTTGGCGTCTTTGTCTGCCTGAGGAGGCGGTTTAGTGTTTTCTTTAGGGGATTGAGACGGCTGCGGCACTGGCTCTCCTAGCAACGCTTATGAAACACTTAGGGTAAGGGGGATACAAAGAAAGGCGCACACAGCGCCTTTTCTTGGTATTGTCAGTTCACTTAACATTACACCGGGTGTTTGAAGCAGTCACCAATTTGGTTACTGATCGCCGTAAGCACATCGCGGCGAGTGATCACCCCAACCAGATGACCGTTTTCTACCACCGGATAGATTTTGGGTTTTTGACCCGCCATGGTATCCGCTAGCTCGATAATCGAATCTTCAGGAGAGACAGTTAATACGTCTGCACGCATACACTCTTCGACGGTATGGGTATCCTGACAGTAGTAACCCACTTTAAGTAATTTATGGATCATATCTTGTTCAGACAAGAAACCGACCACTTTACGTGTCTCATCAACCACAGGACCGCCGATTTGCTTGGCAGAAAGTAACTTGTCCAGCGCTTTGGAAAGAGACATCTTCGGTTCGAATGTCACCGGACGCACATTCATATAATCCTTGACCTTCAACGACTCCATATATCCCCCTAATCATGCTTGCTTGAGCTATCGACGACTCTAAGTGACAGCCCTTCGCAGTAACTTTTCAGATTGGTTCTCCTACGCCGAGGAGCACCTCCTTTTGATATAAGTGTCGTCTATTTCCTTGAAATTACTAAATTGGAAAAAGCGATTTTATCAATAGGTATGACCTATTTACTGTCTATATGCAGCAAAGCTTCCTAATTGAAGGGGAATTAGATACAAAAAAACCGCCGTTACACTCGGCGGTTTCATCGACTTGGCGATTAGCAAGTACTTACATGAATAACATAAACAGCATTGCAAAAGGCAGCTGGTCCCCGTTCGATAGGATCACCTTGTCGCCTTCGATCTGCATATCGAGCAAGTAATGGGTTGCATTGCGCTCGACAATCGCGCTTTGCTCTAGCATGTCGACACGCTCACTGAGTAGCGGATCGGATTCGACCAAGTCAACCGGCAGGCTAAGGTGGATATCACCACCCAAATTCTGAGCAATTTGACCGATATTCTGAGAAATATTGCTGATCCCAGGCGCTATCGTCATATTCAAGCGACTGGTTACCTGTCCTTCCGGTGCCAAGACACTCAGATCATTCACCGAGAAAGCCAGCCCTTTAGCGACCAATGCATCCAAAGCGTCTGAGACGTCCCTGGCTTGCTGTTCGGTAAGTGGCTCTTCCAAATCATCTGTCATGTCGCCCAAACGGCTCAACGATGGATAGTCAAGATCGGAAAAGGCCATCTGGAAATTGAAGTTGCTGTACTCGCTGCCATCAAGCATTACCAACTTACCCACCTTGACATGGTTGGAGTTGGCCAGTTGTAGATCCGCTCTTTCTTCACCTTCCACGGTCTTAGGCTGTGTCAGGATATTCTCCATGCCAACGGCCACAGCAGATAAATCCAAGCTCTGTTCAGAGTTGAGGTCTTTGAAGCTGACGGCCTCAAGCGTCATGGATTGTTCACCAATCCAGAACTGGCCATCCAGATACCCCTTTCCGCCGCCTTTGAGACCTTTCAGCACCATTTCTTCTTGTGCTGTCGTTGTCAGGCTGGCTGCTGGTAACTGGTATTCAAACTCACCAGCACCTTTGGCATTAACCGTACCCTGCATAACGAACGGGGAAACGGCCACGTTGGTGCCGTTGACTTCTGTTGCTTCGATAGGATTGATCTGAAAGGTAAAGTCCGTCTTTCGGGTCAATGCCGTGCTGGTCGTAAAGGTAACAGGTGCTACATTCTCACCCCACAGTGCATTTGCCAGCGGCTGAAGCTCTTCATCCACCAGCAGTTCGCTGGTTGAAGACACCCCCATAAATCCGTGGCTAACATGGTGCTTAACAAACCAAACGGTCGGTAGGCCTTCATCTTCAAAAAGAAACTTCAGCTCATCCTTTAGCTCAATTTTGGACACGGCCTCTGAGTTAAGGTATCCGCGTTGATACGAATCATTGGATACCGCAAGATACGGGTTCTCATATTGGCCAAGTGTATCAAGATAAATGCGCTCGCCAATTTGTCCCGTCGCGAACGGCCAACACAGTGCCACTGCCACAGCACCACCAACGGCACCGATTTTTCCTAGCATTATTTTTAGGTCCCAGATCTGAAGATGAAAGACTCAGTCTATCATAGCTTGCTGAACAATGAATTTATCAATCTATATTGATTTCCTAGGAATTTTTGACATTTATCCAAACAAGTCACACCTTAAACAAGGGATGAAATTATTCTCACGCGATTGCTAGTTGGCTCTCAGTCAAGCCTGCTGTTTTCTTATACACTTAAATCAAAGTATCTAAATATAACAGTCACATAGCAATATTTTGACGTGAAAGGTGTAATGGTGAATAGTTTTGCGATTGTCTGTCTGGACGACGATCCTCTGGTTGTAGAAAAGCTCAATCAGGATTTGGCTGATTTTGCCGATCTTTTTGATATCTATAATGCCTACAGTATTACGGAAGCCAACGATATCCTTGAAGAGATTGCGACCAATAACCAGCGTGTCGCAATGGTGATCTGTGACAATGAGCTTGGCGATGACAAAGGTGTTAACTTTCTGGTCACCCTCGATCAGTACCCTGCCAGTAAACAAGCACGCTCGGTTCTGCTCAATGACATGCCTCAGCTCGATACCATCATGCAGGCCGTTAACGAGGGGCGACTTCACTACTGCCTGACAAAACCGTGGAACTCGCAAGAGCTGAAACAAGTCTTGCTCAAAGAGCTCACTCATTTCGTATTGAAACACCCTGATGAGGACTGGCTCAAATACAGCCAATTACTTGATCACCGCCGGATCCTCAATGCCCATATCGAACGCCAAATGTCTCGCTTCCGGTCTGGCTTTATCCAGCACAGCCATACCCTAGACGATACCAGTTTGGCCAACCAGGTTATCGATGCACTGCACGAGTTCTTTGCCAGCAACGATGAAACCCGTGCCTGCCGTAGCTACAGTGCCAATCATATCCTGACCCAGGAAGGGGAAGCGAATAACTTCCTCTGGTTCATCACCAGCGGTGAAGTTGCGCTGTACAAAAAAGATGAGCACGGTTGCCGCCATGAGGTAGTCAGGGCCGGCCCGGGCCACCTGGTCGGCGGTATGTCTTTCATCTCCGGCGAAAGCTCTTTCTCGACAGGGGTGACCCTATGCGGCACGGATGTAATAAAGCTAGACCGGGAGCTTTTCAACAAAGTTATGAATTCCCGCAGTGAACTGCTGCCATTGTTCACCAACCTCTTACTCCGTAATTTCAACCGCCGCCTCAAAGGCAGTATTCAAACCGAAATGCGTTTGCAGCAGACCCTGAAGTCGCTGGACGAGGCCTATCACCAGCTTGTCGAAAAAGAAAAAATGGCCATGCTGGGGCAACTGGTAGCAGGTGTTGCACACGAGCTCAATAATCCAGTCTCTGCCATATTGCGCGGCAGCGATACACTCAAGCAGACAATTGGCACCATCACCAACACCCCCCTCAGTCATGAAAATCAGGATCGTGGCAATGAGATTATGCAGCAGGCTATGCAGTCACGGCCTTTGTCCACATCTGAAGCCCGCCAACGCGCCAAGCAACTAACAGGAGTACTCGGCGACAAGCAACTGGCCCGCAAGGTCGTTCAAATGGGCATTGATGACGCAACCCACCTCGAGCAATGGCTGCTACCACAGAAAAATCAATTACCGCAGGTATTATCGGAATGGGAAAACTACTATCAGATGGGCAACTTCCTGCGCTCTATCAATGTCTGCGCCCAGCGCATTGCCGATCTGGTCAAAAGCCTGAAAAGCTATGCCCGGCAAGATGACGAGTCCATCCACTTTGTCGATATCCACGAAGGATTAGAAGACACCTTGGTGATCTTCGAGAACAAATTGAAACGCCATCACGTCGTCAAGGAATACAGCTTGCTACCCCCAGTCTATTGCCAGCCTATCGCCTTGCAACAGGTGTGGACTAACCTAATATCCAATGCCCTCGATGCTGTTGAAGAGCCGGGTGAAATCAAAGTGATCACCCGGCAAGTCACTGATGAACTTACCGGCCAGCAAGCGGTTGAAGTCATCGTTGAAGACAACGGCAAGGGTATACCGCCGGAGCAGCAAGCAAAAATTTTCGAATTGAATTTTACCACCAAGCGAGAAGGCAACTTCGGCCTTGGAATCGGGTTATCTGTCTGCCAGCAGATCATCCATCAACACAATGGCAGCATAAGGGTTGAATCCAAACCCGGATTATTTACCAAAATGATAGTGACTTTGCCTTTGGGCGAGGCAGTTAAGGAGAGCCTATGAACAAATATCTGATCCTTTGCGTTGATGATGAACGCGAAGTCCTTGATAGCGTCATCAATGATCTTCGAGCGCTGGAAGAGTACTTTGTTATTGAAGCCGCTGAGTCTGTGGATGAGGCAAAGGAAGTCCTTGCCGATACCATTGCTGATCATATCCCACTGGCACTGATTCTGTGTGACCACATCATGCCTGGCGAAACGGGGATAGATTTTCTTATCGAACTCAAGCATCAAGAAGAGTCCTGCAATGCACGTAAGGTATTGCTAACCGGTCAGGCAGGGCTTGAAGAAACCGTGCAGGCCGTCAACAACGCCAGCCTGGATTACTACATTGCCAAGCCATGGAATGGTGATCAGCTAAAACAGATCGTCATTGATCAGCTGACGACCTATATGATCGACAATGAATCAGAAGCGGAATTGCTAGCTTGGATGCAGATCCTCGATACCAACAGGATCATGGAAGCACTGAGCCACCGCCGATTATCGCTGTCGGACATATAACCCTACAAATTTAATTGTCATACAAACCTTTTCGGGACAGGGCTAAAAGTGTTATCTTGGTCACAAAACTATAAGATCAATTACACTATTCCAAGGCTTAAGCCGAGGAACAGTCAACCCGAAAAGGTGATCCATGAAAGTTGCAGTCTTCAGCACCAAAAAGTATGACCAGAATTCCTTCGAGCTGATCAATCAGCACTACAACCATCAGCTCGACTTTTACGACTTCCGCTTAACTCCACAGACCGTCAAAATCGTGCAGGGCTATGATGCCGTCTGTGCCTTCGTCAACGATGACTTAAGCCGGCCAGTGCTGGAAGCTTTGGCAGAAAACCAAGTAAAACTGATAGCAATGCGCTGTGCCGGCTACGATAAAGTCGATACTGAAGCGGCAAAATCACTCGGTATTCAAGTTGTCCGTGTTCCAGCTTACTCTCCTGAAGCAATTGCAGAGCATACCCTTGGCCTAATGCTCAGCCTTAACCGCCGCATCCACCGTGCTTACCAGCGTACCCGTGATGCTAATTTCTCCCTTGAAGGCTTAACCGGATTCAACTTCCACGGCAAAACCGTTGGGGTAATCGGTACGGGTAAAATCGGCATTGCAACTATCCGCATTTTAAAGGGACTGGGCATGAATGTTCTTGCCTACGACCCATATGAAAACCCAGTCGCTATAGATTTAGGTGTGGAGTACACCAGTTTAGATGACATCTACAGCCAGGCTGATGTCATTACCTTGCACTGCCCGATGACCGAAGAAAACTACCACATGCTCAACGCTGATGCGTTCGACAAAATGCGTGATGGGGTAATGATCATCAACACCAGCCGTGGTGAGTTGCTCAACTCCAAAGATGCTATCGAGGCGCTGAAAAGCAGTAAAATCGGCTCTTTGGGCATTGATGTGTATGAGAACGAAAAAGATCTGTTCTTTGAGGACAAGTCCAACGATGTGATCAAGGATGACGTCTTCCGCCGCCTATCTGCATGCCACAATGTGCTTTTCACCGGTCACCAGGCTTTTTTGACTGAAGAGGCCCTTGGCAATATTGCTGATACCACGTTGAAGAACATGTCCTTGTTTGAACAAGAGAAACACTCAGGCAATGAATTGATTTAATCAGCTATTTCGATTTATTCAGCAACAACTTATGGGCAGGGTATCTCCTGTCCTTTACAACTCCAAACAGTAACGAACAGAAAGCGATCACAATTTTTTACCAATTTGGTCGACTCTTAGGCCAAAATACGTAAAAAACAACCAGCAAAATTCCACAAAACTGCTATGAACACTGCCTTTTGTCCATTAAAATAGTGCAATTAATTTTTAGCCCATTGGACAAATTTGTCATGCGTAAAATTCTAATTGCTTCAGGTCTTGTCCTGGCATCTGTGTCGGCCGCTCAGGCAAATGCTCAACCGACTATGAGCAACTTCAGCTATGACTACGCTGAAGCTCGTATTGGCATCAGCCCGCTGACCTACGGTGCTGGTTTCAGCACATCTATCCACCCTAATGCCCACATTACCGGTAGCGTTGATACTGAATTCGACAGCGACTGGGATGCTGCACTTGGTGTGGGTTTCCACGCACCAGTGAACAACTGGGCTGACATCACTGGTGAACTTAAGGCCCGTAGTGCTAAAAACAAAAGCGCGCTGAAAAGCTCTAGCGGTAAGTTCGGCGTAGAAGTGAACCTAGGTATTCGCCAGTGGTTGGGTCCACAGCTAGAAGTTGGCGGCACGATAGGCCACTTGAACATCGATGAGTACGAAGAAGTGATTGGTAGCGTTTACGGCCGCTTCCACGCAACCGAGCTGTTCTCTGTCGGCGTGACAGGTCGTTTCAACGATCTTTACGGTGATCAGGTTATGCTATCAACTCGATTCAAGTTCTAAGTATCGAGAGATAAACTGATAAATAGCAAACGCCCTGCATGCACATGCAGGGCGTTTTCTTTTTGGCACGGAGCAAATCGTTAAGACTGCCTCTTGAGCGCTATTGCACTTCACCGAGCCAGTCGATAAATGCCTTTACCCGCGGTGACGTTGCCATTTCCTTGCGGCACACCAAATAATAATTTTGTGGAGAGGGTACCGATAAGGTAAATGGAGTAACCAAACGCCCTGATTGCAGTTGCTCAGCAATGAATGAAGCCCGCCCTATTGCCACCCCTATACCACGTTCAGCAGCCTGAAGAGCCAAGTCTGAACGGTCAAAAGTACACCCCGATTCAGGAAGCACTACCCCATTTTGCTGAGCCCAGTATTGCCATTCATCGTTTTTACCTGCCCTAGCCCAAGGCGCGGCATCGTGCAGTAGCATGCAAGACATCAATTTAGCTGGGTTACCATACAGGCCATGTTGCTCGGCATATTCATGGCTGCAGACAGGTACCATGCTTTCATCCATGAGTTTGACCACATGAAGCCCTGTATACTTACCATTGCCAAAATAGATAGCACAGTCGAAAGATTCAGTATGGAAGTCCACCAGCTCATTTCTGGTCCGCAAGTGAAACCGAAGCGCAGGATATTTATCCATAAAGCTGCTCAGCCGAGGCAACAGCCAACGCTGAGCAAAAGTAGGAGGTACAGAGACATTGAGATCACCACTTAGCTCTAGTGTTCTCAGATCCCTCAACTCATTGGCAATATCGCCAAAGTTAAGTGCCAATACCTCCTTGAGCCGCCTACCTTCATCCGTCAGGGTCAGCTTACGCGGCTGGCGTATAAACAGCTTTACACCTAATGATTCTTCCAGATTCTTTATTTTATGGCTTACTGCACTTTGCGTGAGGCAGAGGATTTCTGCCGCCCGGGTAAAGCTCATTTGATCGGCAGCAATAAGGAAGCAATGGAGCCCCGAGAGAACAGGCCCAGTCAAACGTGGTAATCGCATATATCTTTGAACAGCATGGATTTATCATCACATGATATACCCAAAACTCGCGATATTCCCCCTCTACAGCCCTTTGGTTCGGTAAAAAATAAAAAACCACTGAAGAGCAGTGGCTTTTTTGATTTGGTAAAATAAGAGAGCCAACTTATTCAACGTCACGTAATAAGCGTTGCTTCTGATCGTCTTTCAGTAGCGTCCAGTGGCAGCCGTCAATCGCGCCAGCAAACATCCATAACAATTTTACATCCAAATCTTTACCTTGGCTTTTCCGAACCTTGCGGAAAACTTCCACTGCACCTAAAGAGACAAAACTGCTGACATCTGGCACACCCGCTTTTTTGACCATACGCTCCAACGTTAATCGCATATTAGGTAAGTCTCTAATTCTTTTGCTTTTATCAGACATCTTGTAGTTTTTGTCAGATGTTGATATCGCAATGGAATCCCTAACCAACTTTGCACTTAACGGCAAGTCCTGGTGGTAGATGTGGGTAATATCATAATAATTTACGACAGCTGTCGTACTGCGCTTGATATGCCTGAATTTTTCGCAGCCTAACAACGTCAATTGTTGGTCGAGTTCATCACCACCGCGAAGGAATAATGCCTCATCGGTAATGATAGCGTACATGGCACTGTCGATAAAAATGCCTGTCCCCCCGAACATTGAGCGTTTTTCAAAGCCACCAAATTCGTGCAAATAATTAAATATCTCTTCCCTGAATCCTAGCACAATTATTCTCCCATTAAACGTTAATGGTTTGTCTTTTATCCAGAAACGCTGAACCGAATCGCGTTATTAAGATGACTTTGGCACAGCCTGAAAATAATCGCCACATATGAAACAATGAACATTTAAAAGTGAGAATTTAGACATATTACGGAGCGAAAAATAAGCGTTTTGTGCCAATTTCGACCGGATTTTTACTGCTAAAAAAACCGACGGATGTCCCAAAATATGCAGTAGCCACTATCTTTATTCTTATCACTAACTTTCATTTTATGGGTATTCTTTTAGGCGATACCATGAAAAAAACCGCTCTTTACCCATCAAGCGTTCATCTTCTGCCAGGAGGAAGGGCCTCGTATACCCTAGTAGAAAAGCGGCATCTGAGAATGCTGAAAGAGTCTCTGGCCAACAAGTCACCTTTTGCCGTCTGTATGATCAATGAGTCAGAGGAAGAGAGTGAGCTCAAACAGATCCCAGCTATCGCCACAGAGTGTAACGTCATCAATTTTGACCAGGCAGAAGCTAACCTGCTATCTATTGTGGTTGAAGGAACACAGAAAATCCGTCTTCACGGCATTACATTGGACAATGATGGCTTGATGCAAGGAGACTCGACGCTATACCCTAATTGGCAGTCTGAGCCTATCCTAGCGCGCGACGAAGAAATTGCTGAAAAGCTAAAAATGTTTTTCCAATCCATGCCAGAGATCGGTGCGTTATACCCATCTCCTCAATACGAGGATATTTCCTGGGTTTGTCAGCGCTGGATTGAAGTCCTCCCCCTAGAAGTTCACTACAAACAGCTCTTAATCACGCAGGATAACGCTAAGTTAACCACCCGTTTCTTACATAAATTACTCCATTCGCCTGAAAATTGAGCACCTAAACAGTAAGTCGCGAAATTCTGACGATCGCTATATCTATCCCTATCCGGTCCCGATAGAATAACGGTGTCTCTATTTTTCGTAATACAGAAATGACTCACGTATCTTTTTTTTGGCTAAGACCTGAAAACGACAAGATAATCAAGGGATTGGAGTCAGAGTTTTGCTCTCTAGTTAAATCGGCAGTCCAAAAGGACCGGCTTATCCTTCCCCCTATCCCGTCGGTTCTCAATAAACTCCAGAAGCTTTGCAGCGATGACGAAACAACGGTTCGTGATGTTGCAGACTTGCTTATCGATGATCCCGGCATCACAGCCTACATCGTCAAAATATCGAACACCTTGATGTTCAATCGACGCAGTGTGGTATGCCATGACATATACACGGCTGTCAGTCGTCTGGGCATCTTTAGGGTAAGGGATATCATTACCGCCAAGGCCATCGAAGAGCTAAAGCTCAGGTACCACTTCAGCAACGAATGTAACGAGCTACTCAAGCAAAGTGCTGTTCGTTCGCGCCAACTTGCCGCCGCCATGGCCCTGATCAGCCATGATCTCGCCAATCATGATGAATTCCCTAAAGAATTAGAGCCCGAGAAAGCGTTACTGGCGGGTCTATTTGCCGATATCGGCCTATTCAGCCTGATCCATGAGTACCAGTCCTATCTTGATAGTGGTAACTATCTTGATATCGATATTGCCAAGTATGTCTTCCAGCACAGCTGCCAGGAAGCCAGCAAGGTTATCCTCAAACACTGGGGCTTTGATATCGACTACCTCGAAGTCGCAACCAACCAGTCTTTACGTAATCCAGCTTCTGATGAAGATACCGGTTATCTCGATGTCGCCCGCATGGCCCACCATCTACTGATGTTCAAGAGCAATGATGATGCCATCAACGATCATCATGTTGAACTCGATCTTGCTGGTGCAGAAGTCATGTACGAGCTGACCAACCTCCCTTCCCAAGAGTTCAACCAGCGCCTCAAGACTGTCATCAGTAACAGCGGTCTATAAAGGCAATTACGCCCTTCAAGCTGTAACCTGCTTCCATCATGCAGTGCACGCATAAATTGGCTGAGATTGGATATTGACCCATTCTCAGCCAAGCTGATAAGCTGCTGAAAATAGTGAGCTTGATCACCATGCTATCTACTAGCTGACTGTATGCGGGTTTATGGATAATCCCGCCTGTTGCCCCTCTGACATTAAAAAGGACCACCATGTTCTCTGGTATGCTCTATATTTTCCTGCCGCTGATAATCGGCTACCTCATTACCGTCAATAAGCCCGCGGTTTTGGACTTCATCAACACCCAAACCAGCCGCTTGGTGTTGGTGATCCTGACCTTAATGGGGTTGAGCCTGGCCGGGCTGGACAATATTGGGCAAAACCTAAACCAGATCATTACCTATACCCTGGTCTTCTTTCTGATTATCAGCGGCTGTAACCTGCTTGCCTTACCCTTGCTAGATAGGTTCATGCCCACGGAAACCGAGCATGGGCACCAGACTCTTCCGCTACGTGACATGGTGATGGAGTCCATGAAGCTGATCTTTGTCGTGGCCGGTGGACTGGTTGTCGGCTTAGTGGCGGGTATTGATCTTGGCTGGGTCGATCAGGCCAGTGAAGTCATTCTGCTACTGTTGCTATTTCTGATAGGGATACAGTTGAGAAACAGCGGTATGACGCTTAAGCAAATTCTGCTCAACAAGAAAGGTATCATCATTGCGTTAACGATTATCGCAACGTCATTGCCAGGAGGCTTAATTGCAGCTTGGTTACTTGACCTTCCCTACAACCAAGGGCTTGCGATGGCCTCGGGCTTTGGCTGGTACTCGTTAGCGGGAATATTAATTGGTGACAGCCTTGGCCCGGTAATGGGTGGGGTCGCGTTCCTCAATGAGTTACTGCGTGAACTGGTCGCCCTGAGCCTGATCCCTATGATGATCAGCCGCTACCCTAGCACCGCTATCGGCTACGCCGGTGCCACGGCTATGGACTTCACCCTACCGGTGATCCAAAACTGCGGCGGCATACGCTGTGTACCTATCGCCATTGTCAGCGGGTTTATTCTTAGCTTGCTAGTACCAGTGCTGATGCTGTTCTTTTTGTCGTTGTAAGAACGGGAAGAGCGGGGTCCTAGGTTCTGGGCCCAGGGAAGAGTGGGAAGCTTCTTGGGGCGATGGGCTTTATAGCCTAACCTTGCCTACTTCGTTCATCGTGAAAAAGCGATACTTTGGGTAGTACACCCAATATGTACTTTGTTCTTCTGAATCCATGGCAAGCTGAAGAGGAACTGCTTCTCCTTTGGTATGGACCACTACATCAAAACGCTCTTTCGGATGTGAGTTTGACCCAATAACAAATTTGATATCAGTTAGCCTTTCAGCCATTAAATTACGATTGAAAGCTTCATCAGAAGAAATACCATCAATCCCTTCAGCAAACCGGCTTCGAAGCTCAGCTCGCCCTAGTTGAGACAAAGATCATCATCAGTGATAAACCCGATGATTGAAAGCAGCACCCCTACTCCTGAGACAGTAAAAAGAAAATCCAATACGCTAAGTAACATGCCAATCCCTACGCACTAATGCTAGTAACCCCCTACCCTGATCTCCAGCATAGACCTCACCGAACCTCAGAACCATAAACCCTATAGCCCATAGCCCATAGCCCATAGCCCATAGCCCATAGCCCATAGCCCATAGCCTAGCACCTATGGCCAAGCTCTTAAAAACAAAAAGGGAGCCGAAGCTCCCTTTTGGATTGTTGAATCAGTAAATCGTATTAGTTGTTACGAATCCACTCATCCATGTCAGATTTCAGGTTGTCAGACTTAGTACCAAAGATAGCCTGAACACCGCCACCAGCTACAACAACACCTGCTGCACCTAGTTTCTTCAGCTTGTCTTGGTCAACATTGTCAACGCTTGCTACTGCAACGCGTAGACGAGTGATACATGCGTCTAGACCTGTGATGTTGTCTTTACCACCGAAAGCCATTACTAGGTCTTTCGCTAGCTCAGAACCTTCAGCTACAGCGCCTGTAGAAGCTTCTTCTTCTTCACGGCCTGGAGTCTTAAGATCCATCGCTTTGATTACAGTGCGGAATACTGCGTAGTAGATTGCAGCGTAAACCAGACCAACACCAATCATCAGACCCATCTTCTGTGCGTTACCAGACAGAACTAGGAAGTCGATAAGACCGTGTGAGAACGAAGTACCGTGTACAAAGCCTAGGGTGTTAGCAACAACGTATGCAGAACCTGCTAGTAGTGCGTGAATTCCGTAAAGTACAGGAGCTACGAATAGGAAAGAGAATTCGATTGGCTCAGTGATACCTGTTAGGAATGAAGTCAGAGCAGCAGATGCCATGATACCCATTACCTTAACGCGGTTTTCAGGCTTAGCACTGTGAGCAATAGCGATTGCAGCAGCTGGCAGACCGAACATCTTGAACATGTAACCGCCCGCTAGCTGACCGAAGCCGTTACCAGCGATACGAGAAGCTTCATCAGCAACTAGGTAACAAGTAAGAACACCGTTCTGAGTTTCACCTGCAGCGTTAACACAAGAACCTGCTTCGAAGAAGAAAGGAACGTTCCAAACGTGGTGTAGACCGAATGGGATCAGAGAACGCTCAACGATACCGTAGATACCGAATGCAACTGTTGGGTTCTGCTCTGCAGCCCAGTGAGAGAATGCACCGATAGCGGCACCAACTGGAGGCCATACGATAGATAGTACGATACCCAGACCGATAGCAGAGAAACCAGTGATGATTGGCACTGCACGCTTACCAGCGAAGAAGCCCAGGTACTCTGGAAGCTGGATACGGAAGAAACGGTTGAATGCCCAAGCCGCAACACCACCGACAAGGATACCACCAAGTACACCCGTGTCGATTGACTCAACACCCATCACACCAGCCATTACGCTTAGTGTAGCGGTCATGATGCCGTAACCAACGATAGCTGCAAGACCTGCAACACCGTCGTTGTTAGTGAAGCCTAGTGCAACACCAACAGCAAATAGAAGGGCCATCTGGCCGAATACCGAACCACCTGCTTGTTCCATCAGGTTAGAAACGATGTCTGGGATGAAGCCAAGGTTAGCTGCACCAACACCAAGTAGGATACCGGCAACCGGTAGTACTGATACTGGAAGCATCAGTGCCTTACCGACTTTTTGCAGGTTCGCAAAAAGGTTCTTAAACATAATGTGCTCCTGAGTGAGTGTTTTATTTAGATTTTCAGTCTTTATTGGCGGCCTACCCCCGTAGCCATCTGCCAATCAGACCGTCATTTTTAATACAGGTTAAGTATAAAATGTGGCGCTAAATATAACTTGATGGCCATCAAAATTACCAATACGTCATGAAATATAATTTCAAAATTCAATATAGATCACAGTTGAAATTTCGACTACAAAAGACACAAATTAAATTTAAATAACTGATATTAAAAACAAAAATACACCACAAACCCACCCACACCAACCTGTAATTATCTTTCAGTAATGTAAGCTGTGTTACTTTACGTTACGAAGTTAAAAATCAATTTTAATTAGTTTTTTTTGATTTTAATTGCAGTTTTTGTTTAATTTTTTTGAATGTTGAATAGATGAGAGACAAATGGTATAAAAAAAAGGAGCCCAAGCTCCTTTTTTGCCTTTATCTTCGTTTAGCTCGCGAAAAAAGCGTAAAGAAGTTATCTGTGGTTACCCGCTCGACTTCTTCCACCGGCACCCCTTTTAGCAGGCCAATATACTCAGCAACTTCACGAACATAGGCTGGTTGGTTTTGCTTGCCACGGTATGGGATAGGCGCTAGGTAAGGCGAATCCGTTTCAACAAGAAGGCGCTCCAATGGCAACTGGTTGACAACATTCTTGAGCTCGGAGGCTTTGTTAAAGGTAACAATGCCTGAAATTGAGATATAGAAGCCCAGCTCGATAGCTGCTTGCGCCATCTCAAGGCTTTCAGTGAAGCAATGCAATACACCACCACACTTCTCGGCACCTTCCTCGCGTAAGATCTGCAAGGTATCTTCGCGTGCCATACGAGTATGGATGATCAGTGGCTTGTTCAGCTCTACCGCCAAGCGTACATGCTGGCGGAAAATCTCTTTCTGCTGCTCAGCAAGATCTGGCTGGTAATGGTAATCAAGGCCGGTTTCGCCGATAGCGACCACTCGCTCATGCTGGGCATACTCTTTCAGCTTGTCGTAATCAAAGCCAGCTTCGATATCCAGCGGGTGAACACCACATGATGCAAAGACGTTATCATGCGGCTCAATCATCTCCATCATGGTCGGGAAACTTTCCAGTGTCACCCCAACAGACAGGCAGTAATCAATGCCACGGGCTTTAGCCTTGGCTAACACATCATCAATCCCTGTATGAAGTTGCTCGTAATCCAATTTATCCAGGTGACAATGCGAATCAACTAGCACGGTTCTTTCCTCTGTATTCTTTGGTTTCATGATGCTTCTCTAACTGAAGCATTAATGTTGGGCCATAAAGCCGGTTAGCCATTCGACAATCAGCAGCTCAGCATTCAGCCCCGGATGCCGTTCAAGCTTCTGGTAAAGGCTATTTGCCGCACGAGTTTGATCCAGCAGGATCATTGGGGCAATCGCATTTGCTGCTTGCTCGACCAAGGGCAACGACTCACTGTGCACCAAGTGCGCGGTAGCGCCCTGTTGCCACTTCAAGCAATCGACCAAGAAATAACTCAACCATTTAAGACTATGGTGGCCTTCCTGAGTACACAAGCCTGCAACATCATACAAGCCGATAAATGGCGGCCGCAAAAACTCAGCAAAGGCAGCCAGCAACTTGGCGTAGCGAATATCCTGACCTTGTTCAATGAACTGCTGGGTCGCCAGCGGTGCCGAGCCGTTGAGCCTGACCGTTTCCAACTTGATAGTCTGCATTAACTGCTTTTCTACCCAGCGTTTAGTGTCTTGTTCGGTTGGCATCGCCAACCGCCACTTGTTACAGCGGCTATTGATGGTCGGCAGCAGGTTATCAAGCGAAGAGGCCAGCAAGATAAACTGACAGCCCGAAGGTGGCTCTTCCAGGGTTTTCAGCAGCGCATTGGCTGCCGCTTCCCCCATGGTATCCGCGCCATCAATCAAGATGATACGCTCGCCACCGAGCTGTGAGGTTTCCACGGCCCAACGGTTACATTGCCTAACCGCATCAACGCCAATCTGCTTGCCCTCTTGCAATGGCGCAACAACGTGAAAATCCGGATGGGTGCCTGCTTCAAACAACTTGCAGCTGTGGCATACCCCGCAAGGCTCACCGCCAGCGCCTGCCGCCCCATTCTGGCACAATACCGTTTTCGCCAGATAACGGGCCAATGCTTCACGGCCACTACCATATGGAGCAACAAGAAGGATCGCATGGTGCATCCTTCCCTGTGCAAGCAGTTGCTGCCAGCCTTGCCAAACACTTTCCTGCCAAGGGTAAAGCATCTTACTGTTGCTCCAGCCAGTGTTTAACAGCCTGACGAATATCGGCCGTCACGGCTTCCAGTGTCTGGCTCGCATCAATAATCACAACATTCGGATCAGCTTCAGACAATTCCAGGAAGCGTGCTCGTGCACGGTGGAAAAAGTCGATATTCATCTTCTCGATACGATCCAGCTCACCACGCCCGCGGGCGCGTTCAAGGCCAAGTACCGGATCAATATCCATGTAAATAGTAAAGTCAGGGCGGAAATCACCCAATACTGTGTCGCGAAGACGCTCCATCACCACCCGATCAAAACCTCGGCCACCACCTTGGTAGGCTTGGGATGACATGTCATGGCGGTCACCTACCACCCACTGGCCTTGGTTCAAAGCCGGTTTAATTACATTTTCAACCAGTTGGGAACGTGCCGCGTATAGCAACAGCAGTTCGGCCATATCCGTTAGCGGCTCGTCAGGGTGACCTTCTTTAACCAAGGCTCGCATTTGTTCAGCCAATGGGGTACCGCCCGGTTCACGGGTTGAAGTGATCTCTTCAATACCCTGCTCTGCCAGTACTTGGGTCACTTGCTGGATAGCAGTACTCTTCCCTGCGCCTTCCAGCCCTTCAATTACGATAAATTTACCAGTCATTATTTTTGTCTTAGGATTCTTAAATATTCACGTACAGCACGGTTATGTTCTGTCAGTGTTCTCGAGAATTTATGGCCGCCTTTGCCATCAGCCACAAAGTAGTAATAAGTGCTGTCATCCGGATTCACCGCAGCCAGAACCGAAGCCTCACTTGGCATTGCGATCGGTGTCGGCGGCAAGCCGAAAATAGTATAGGTGTTGTAAGGCGTCGGCGTTTGCAAATCGCGTTTGCGGATCCGGCCTTCGTACTTGTCGCCCATGCCGTAGATCACGGTTGGATCCGTCTGCAAGCGCATACCTTTATGAAGGCGGTTCATGAATACCGAGGACACCAAGCCACGCTCGTCATCCACTGCCGTTTCTTTCTCGATGATCGATGCCATGATCAACGCTTCATATGGGGTTTTCAATGGGATTTCAGCATCACGCTCATCCCATGCCGTGCCCAGCAAGTTCTGCATATCACGGTAAGCACGGCGTAGCAGTTCAAGATCTGACGTACCGGCCGTGTAATGGTAGGTTTCAGGCAGCAGATAGCCTTCCAGCTTGTCGACATCAGCGCCCAGGGCTTTAGCAATATCCGCTTCGCTCATCCCGTCAGTTGCATGGTTCACATACCGGGCTTGTCGCAGCTGTGCCAGCCAATCGACAAAGCGCTCGCCTTCTACCAAAGTAATGGCGAACTGATGCTCACGGCCGGACGCCACCAGCGCCAGAACCTGTTTCAGGCTCATGGCAGGGTTAATCTGGTAAGTACCTGATTTGAGGTTTGCCAATTGCGGCTCAAGCCTTGGGATCCAGCGCGTCCATGGCGACTCGGCAAAAAGATCCTCTCGAACCAACTGGTTAAGCAGACCACGGTATGACGTACCAGCCCTAACAGTCAACAAGACTTCCTGCTGGTTTTCCGCCTGCATATCCAGCGATGATTTCACTTGCTGATACGACCAACCCAGTCCACCAGCAGCCACCAGGCCCAGCAGAATCACAGCTATTGCCAACTTCTTTAGCACGTGTACAACCTCTTGTTCAGTTCACCCAGCAAGGTGCGCTGGGTAAATGTTATTCCATTGATTTCGTTAACTGGCACTAACGCCATAAGGGCATTAGTAATAAAGATTTCATCAGCACAAAGCAAGCTATCGAGCGGTGAATTGACAATTTCTAAACAATAATCCAATTCGGTTACCAACTGTAATACATGCCGTCGCATCACCCCCCTCACACCAGAAAGCTCTAGGCTTGGGGTATATACGGTGTTGCCCTTGCGCCAAAAGATATTCGAGGTAATGGACTCCACCACATTGCCAGCAATATCCATTACCACGGCATCCAGCCACTGGTGCTGCTCTGCTTCCCGCTTGAGCATTACTTGTTCAAGCCGGTTGAGATGCTTATACCCCGCCAGCATCGGCGAATGTGACAAACGTTGCTGACATACTCCCAGCGCAATACCGTCTTGCTGCCAGCGCTCATAATGTTCCGGCCAAGCAAACTCAGACACCACAACTTGCGTACCTTCGCAGCCTGAACCACTGTAGCCACGACCACCACTGCCCCGACTGATCAACACCTTGAGCCCGCCTTTATCCGGGTAGTTTGCCGCCAGTTTGCTTACAGCAGCAGTTAGCTCAGTCCAGTCAGGCTCGGAGATAGCCAACAAAGCAAGGGTTTCCTTTAACCGCTCAAGATGAAAAGGCCACAGCCGGATCTTGCCGTTTTCTACCAGCATAGTCGTAAAACAGCCATCGCCGTACTGCATCGCCCTGTCTGTTACCGCAACCTGGTTGCCGGGTTTACCGTTGATCAGGATCATCTCGCCGCCTGTCGAAAGTTTAAAACTCGATAGATAAAAAAACGGCCCGGTGCATAACACCGGGCCGCTCTATGATAACAGGTTATCGTTAGATTTTCTTGAACAGCAACGAGCCGTTTGTACCACCGAAACCGAAAGAGTTACACAGTGCGTACTCAAGGTTTGCCTGACGCGCTTCGCCTGGTACGTAGTCCAGATCACAGCCTTCATCAGGGTTGTCTAGGTTGATTGTTGGCGGAACAGCCTGATCAACCAGAGTCATTGCAGTGATAATCGCTTCTACAGAGCCAGCTGCACCCAATAGGTGGCCTGTCATAGACTTGGTCGACGATACCATGACTTTGTCTACTGCTGCGCCCATTGCACGCTTGATACCCAGCGTTTCAGCCACGTCACCCGCAGGAGTAGAAGTACCGTGGGCATTCACGTAGCCGATTTGGTCAGCATTGATACCAGCGTCGCGGATAGCCGCTTCCATTGCCAATGCACCGCCAGAACCGTCAGCACTTGGAGACGTCATGTGGTAAGCATCACCACTCATACCAAAGCCAACAAGCTCAGCATAGATTTTTGCACCACGCGCTTTGGCGTGCTCGTACTCTTCAAGCACCATCATACCGGCGCCGTCGCCCAGTACGAAACCGTCACGATCCTTGTCCCATGGACGAGATGCGCCTTGTGGGTCGTCGTTACGGGTAGAAAGGGCTTTAGCAGCTGCGAAGCCGCCCATACCTAGCGGAGTAGATGCTTTTTCTGCACCACCTGCTAGCATCGCATCGGCATCACCGTATGCGATCATACGTGCAGCATGGCCAATGTTGTGAAGGCCAGTTGTACACGCGGTAGAGATTGCAATGTTTGGACCACGAAGACCGTGCATGATAGACATGTGGCCAGCAATCATGTTTACAATTGTTGATGGAACAAAGAACGGGCTGATCTTACGCGGGCCCTTTTCCATCAGTGCCTGATGGTTAGCTTCAATCAAGCCAAGACCACCAATGCCAGAACCGATAGCAACACCAATGCGGGCTGCGTTTTCTTCAGTGACTTCAATGCCAGAGTCTTTTAATGCTTGTACGCCAGCTGCAATGCCGTATTGGATGAACAGATCCATTTTACGGGCATCTTTCTTCGACATGTATTCTTCACAGTTGAAGTCTTTGACCATACCAGCAAAACGAGTAGCGAATGCGCTAGCATCAAAATGTTCAATAGTGCTGATACCGCTAGTACCGGCTAGAAGTGCTTTCCAAGATGATTCAACAGAATTACCTACCGGTGATAGCATACCCATGCCAGTAACAACTACGCGACGCTTAGACACGATTTAATTCTCCGGGAATTGAGGATAAAACAGGGTTTCAAAAGAAAATCAGGCGGTCATGGTGACCGCCTGGAGGGAGTTCTTTAATTACTCAGAAGCGCCAACAACGTAGTCGATTGCAGCTTGTACTGTAGTAATTTTTTCAGCTTCTTCGTCTGGAATCTCAGTGTCGAATTCTTCTTCAAGAGCCATTACTAGCTCAACAGTGTCTAGAGAGTCAGCGCCTAGATCGTCAACGAAAGATGCTTCGTTCTTAACTTCAGCTTCGTCTACACCTAGTTGCTCAACGATGATTTTTTTTACGCGTTCTTCGATGTTGCTCATTAATCTATTTCCTTAAAACAAGAATTCGCTAATGCGATTTGCTGTAGTTTATTCAATACTGCAAAAGTTGCAATACTCAAGATGCTGGTCAAACCACGATTTTCGGTGAAAACTAGTTGAGTTTGACTTGCATCATCAAGTTATGCAACTTTTTTGATTAAATCATGTACATGCCGCCATTGACGTGCAAAGTTTCGCCGGTCACATAACCAGCATCTTCAGAGGCCAGGAAGGCCACTGCTGCTGCAATTTCACGCGGATCACCCAGGCGACCAGCTGGTACACCAGCCAGTGTGGCAGCACGCTGCTCGTCATTTAGGGCTTTAGTCATGTCGGTTTCAATGAAACCCGGTGCTACAGCGTTCACCGTAATGCCACGAGAAGCCACTTCACGTGCCATAGATTTGGTAAAGCCGATCAGGCCCGCTTTCGCCGCTGCATAGTTTGTTTGACCAGCGTTACCCATGGTACCCACCACCGAACCGATGCTGATGATGCGGCCATGGCGCTTTTTCATCATGGCACGCAGTACCGCTTTAGACAGACGGAAGATTGAGGTCAGGTTGGTGTCCATGATGTCCTGCCACTCGTCGTCTTTCATACGCATCAGTAGGTTATCACGGGTAATACCAGCATTGTTAACCAAAATGTCAACGTCACCGAACTCATCTTTGATCTGCCTAAGCACAGCTTCAATTGATTCTGGTGAAGTGACATTCAGCGCAAGGCCTTTACCGTTGTCACCCAGATAAGCACTGATCGCTTGTGCGCCGTTCTCAGAGGTTGCTGTACCGATTACAGTTGCACCACGCTCAACCAGAATCTCGGCAATCGCACGACCGATACCACGGCTCGCACCTGTTACCAGCGCAATTTTTCCTTCCAGGCTCATTGTTAATCCTCTTTGATGAAATTGGTTACTTAGCAGCGTCAAGGCTGGCGGTGTCGTTTACCGCTGCGCCGCTCAGTGAACGATTAATACGTTTTGTTAGGCCAGTCAATACTTTACCAGGACCGAACTCAAGCAGAGACTCAATGCCTTCGGCAGCCATACGCTCAACCGACTCGGTCCAGCGAACCGGGCTGTGCAACTGCTTAACTAGCGCAGTCTTGATAGCAGCAGGATCTGTCTCTGTCGCTACATCAGCGTTGTTGATCACAGGTAGTGCTGGCGCAGAGAATGTGATGTTCTCTAGGGCTTCGGCTAGCTTGTCAGCTGCTGGCTGCATCAGTGCACAGTGAGAAGGTACAGATACTGGAAGTGGCATAGCACGCTTGGCACCGGCTTCTTTACACAGTACGTTTGCACGCTCAACCGCTTCTTTGTTACCTGCGATAACAACCTGGCCAGGTGAGTTGAAGTTTACTGGTGAACATACTTGGTCTTGTGCAGCTTCTGTGCACGCTTTAGCAATCGCGTCGTTGTCCAGGCCAATGATGGCAGACATTGCACCAACGCCTGCAGGCACTGCCGCTTGCATAAGTTGGCCACGTAGCTCAACCAGCTTAACGGCATCTTTGAAATCAATCACACCCGCACATACCAGTGCCGAGTATTCACCTAAGCTGTGACCAGCAACAACTTCCGGCTGAGCACCACCAATTTCTTGCCATACACGCCAGATCGCAACAGAGGATGTCAAAAGCGCAGGCTGAGTGCGGTGAGTTTGGTTTAGGTCTTCAGCTGGGCCGTTTTGTACTAGAGCCCACAGGTCATAACCCAAGACTTCAGAAGCTTCAGCAAAAGTTTGCTTAACGACATCGTACTGCTCGGCCAAATCTGCCAGCATACCTACGGTTTGAGAACCTTGACCTGGAAATACAATCGCGAACTTAGACATTCGAGAATCCTTAATCTATGTAACTGAACACTCAGTTTTGCTAAATCGGGCGAGGAGGCAATCCTACCCCACCCTAACTAAATATAAAGAAGGTGCTTAGAACTTCACCAATGCAGAGCCCCAGGTGAAACCACCACCGAAGGCTTCAAGCAACAAGGTCTGGCCACGCTGGATACGACCATCACGTACTGCTTCGTCAAGCGCCGTCGGCACGGTCGCAGCCGAGGTGTTGCCGTGACGGTCCAGTGTGACAACAACCTGATCCATCGACATCGACAACTTCTTCGCTGTCGCCTTGATAATTCGCAGGTTCGCCTGGTGCGGCACCAGCCAATCAAGCTCTGACTTGTCCATGTTATTGGCAGCCAGGGTATCTTTCACCAGATTAGAAAGCTGGGTTACTGCAACCTTGAATACTTCGTTACCGGCCATGTACAGCCACTTGTCATCACTGAAGTCTTGACCATGCTCAGGCACGCCTAGGCTTAATAGCCCACCAAAGTGGCCATCAGCGTGAAGGTGGGTCGAAATGATACCCGGCTCTTCACTTGCTCCAATAACGACAGCACCTGCACCGTCCCCAAACAAAATGATCGTCGAGCGATCGTTTGGATCACAGCGATGCGACAGTGCATCAGCGCCTATCACCAGCACATTTTTCGCCATACCAGTTTTGATATGTTGATCGGCAACACTCAATGCATAGACGAAACCAGAACACGCTGCGGCAATATCAAACGCCGGGCAGCCTTTGATATCCAGCATGCCCTGAACCTGGCAAGCCGCTGCTGGAAACGCGTGGCTCGCGCTGGTGGTCGCGACGATAATCAGATCGATATCATCTTTCTCAATGCCTGCCATCTCAATGGCATTCAATGAAGCCTGATACCCCATTACCGCGACAGTTTCGTCTTCAGCGGCAATGCGACGCTCTCGGATACCGGTACGAGCGACAATCCACTCATCACTGGTTTCAACCATTTGTTCTAAGTCGGCATTAGAACGTACTTGCTCCGGCAGATAGCTGCCAGTACCTAAAATTTTGCTATACATGAAGACTAATAATGCCTCTCGAGTAAGACTTCTTCCAAACGGTCACTGATTTTTGTCGGTATTTGCCGTTTGACCTCGTGTACCGCTTCACCAATCGCATTAGTAAAGGCGGTTGTATCAGCACTTCCGTGGCTTTTCACCACAATACCGCGCAATCCTAACAGACTCGCACCGTTATACTGGTCGGGGTTCAACTGTTTCAAGCTATTAAATAGGTCACTAAACAGCCATCTAGCGACCAATCGCTTAAACGGATTACCGTAAATAGCACGTTTGATCGCACCGATAAACAGGTTCGCCACCCCTTCGCTGGTTTTCAGGCTGACATTGCCGACAAAACCATCACAGACAATAACATCGGCCTTGCCACTGTATAACTGATCTCCTTCAAGATAACCGATGTAATTGATATCCGGTGATTCTGCCAGCATTTCAGCACAGCGCTTGACGAGATCGTTACCTTTGATTTCTTCTTCGCCAATGTTTAGCAGCGCAACCCGTGGAGGAACAGTATGTCCCTGCTCAGCCAATACCGATCCCATTACCGCAAACTGGAACAAGGTGTCGGCATCACAAGAGACATTAGCCCCTAAGTCTAGCAGCCAGGTCTTGGTCTCGTTCTGAGTCGGAATAGCAGAGACCAACGCGGGGCGATCCACCCCGGGTAACTGCTTGAGGATATAACGAGACAATGCCATCAAGGCACCGGTGTTTCCTGCGCTCACACAGGCATCAGCCGAGCCTTCAGAAACCGCTTCCAGCGCAGCACGCATTGACGAGCCTTGGCTTCGGCGCAATGCCTGAGACGGACGGGTATCGTTTGCTATTACATGATCGCAGTGAACAATGCGAAGACGAGGGTGATTCGTTTGATTCAGGAGGGATAGTTGGGCAGTGATCGCACTTTGATCACCAAATAATATGACTTTGAGCTCTGGGAATTGCAACAGTGCCTGCACGGAGGCAGGCACTGTTGCTTGAGGACCGAAATCCCCGCCCATTGCATCAAGTGCAACGGTTAGACCACTCAAGGCTCAACCTTACTTGTTGATAACCTTACGGCCACGGTAGAAACCGTCAGCAGTTACGTGGTGACGTAGGTGAGTTTCACCACTTGCAGAATCTACAGATACAGCTGCAGTTGTTAGTGCATCGTGAGAACGACGCATACCACGTGCTGAACGTGATTTTTTGCTCTTTTGTACGGCCATTAACCCTACTCCTGTTAAATTACTTACTTAGATTTTTCAATACTGCAAACGGATTCGGACGCTCATCAGCAACGGGGATCTCACCAAAAGTCATGTTTCCGCTGGCTTTGCAGTCAGCTTCCTCATGCATAGCGACTTGAGGTAATTCCAGAATCAATTCGTCTTCGACGATTTGAATCAGGTTGATCTCACCATTTTCGTCGACATCAGCCGGCTCATAAGCTTCCGGTAAATCATCTGCTTTCTCTGGGTTGAGAAGCGGACTGTAACAGAACTCAACACGATATTCGTGTTTGAACCCTTCCTGACATCGCTGACAGGTCAGCATCACTTCGATATCTGCGCTACCGCGCATAAATGCGATTCGACGCTGGTCCAAGTCAAATGACAAGGTGACGTTTGCATCACGTGTTACGCTCTGCGTTGACTCGGCCAATCGCTCAAGTAATTCGGCTTTGATGATGCCATCATAGTCGAGTTTTTTTTGAGCAGCGCGAACCGGATCAACCGTAAGCGGCAATTTTACCTTTTGCATAGGGCGCGAATATTAGCCTTGTAATCAGTTTGAGTCAAAGGAAATGTGCGCGAATTAACAGCATTTAGCCAATTCGTATGCTCGATGCCAGATACAAGCGCTCCAGCACTGCCACTTCCACCATTTTGTCTGTTATCTGCCTATCCACCAATAACTTGTACAGCAGCATCCATCAGTTCAAATAACACACAAAAACTGGTGAAAACCCAACCAGCACGCCCACTTTACTTACCATTATAACGTAGCCTTCACAAAGCAAGATGCGTAGACTAACACAACCTAGCAATAACCCGGTAATCGTCATGCACCAACCATTACTTTTGGCTTCAACCTCCCCTTTTCGCCAATCTCTTCTGCAAAAACTTGGCCTGCCTTTTACTACGGCCAAACCTGATGCCGATGAGACCCCTTTGCCAGGAGAGCAAGCCGAGCAGTTAGTGACCCGACTCGCCGAAGCAAAAGCAAGGGCCTGTGCCAGTGAGCACAAAGCGCACCTTATTATAGGCTCCGATCAGGTTTGTGAGATTGATGGCCAAATCATTGGCAAGCCCCACACAGTTGAAAATGCCTGCAAACAGCTAAAAGCAGCCAGCGGCAAAACTATCACTTTTTATACAGGGCTATGCCTACACAACGCCCAAACAGGAACTAGCGAAGTCATTTGCGAGCCTTTCCATGTCCACTTCCGTCAGCTGGCCGAAAAAGAAATCCGCAATTATGTCGAACGCGAGCAACCGCTCAATTGCGCAGGCAGCTTCAAGAGCGAAGGATTAGGTATTGCGCTGTTCGACAAACTGGAAGGGCGCGACCCAAACACCTTGGTCGGTTTACCGCTCATTGCCCTTAGAGAAATGCTAGCCAAACAAGGTGTCAGTGTTTTATAGCAACCTGATTACCAGCGTTTCCAAACGACAACAAAAAACGGCAGCCTGAGCTGCCGTTTATTGTCTAAAAGAGCAATAGGCATGCATTACGCCTTGCGGCGCAGTTTCTCCACCGCCCGCTTAAGCTTGTTTTCCATCGGCGCACTGATATCCATCAGCTCGTCATTACCCGGGTGGGTAAACTTGATGTTCGCTGCATGCAGGAACAAACGGTCCAACCCTACCTTTTTAGTAAAAGCGTCAAAGCGCGGATCACCATAACGGTCATCCCAAGCAATCGGGTGGCCGGTATATTGGCAGTGCACACGGATCTGGTGGGTACGGCCTGTTACCGGGCTCGCCTGAACAAGAGTTGCTTGCTCTAGTCGCTCCAGTACCTTGAAACGGGTATCTGACGGTTTGCCGTTCGGGTTGACCCGCACAATGCTGTTGACCTCATTTTTCAGCAATGGCGCCGTCACTTTCTTGCAGCTGGCCTTCCACTCACCCATCACCAAGGCAAAGTAGTACTTCTGTACCGTTTTGTTTCGGAACTGCTCCTGTAGCTTGCGCAGCGCAGAACGCTTCTTCGCTACCAGCAGGATGCCGGAAGTATCACGGTCGATACGGTGTACCAGTTCAAGAAAGCGCGCGTCCGGACGTAATGCCCGCAATGCTTCAATGGCACCGAACTTCAGACCGCTGCCACCATGCACGGCGGTACCGGACGGTTTGTTGAGGATCAGCATGTGGTCATCTTCATAAATGATGCACGCTTCAAGCTCAGCGACTTTATCCAGCTTGGTGCTGATCGGTGCTTGGTCTTCTTTTTCCGGTACCTTTACCGGAGGAACCCGAACAAGATCACCGTCCTGCAGTTTGTATTCTGGTTTTATACGTTTTTTGTTCACTCGCACTTCGCCTTTGCGCAAAATGCGGTAAATCATACTTTTTGGTACATTTTTTAGCCGTGCGCGAAGAAAGTTATCGATCCGCTGGCCTGCAAAGTCATCAGATATTTCGATGAACTGCACTTTTGGTTTATCATCTTTCATGGGTTTCATTCTAACATGCATGCAAAGCAGATTGCCGCAAAAAAGTCACCCTGCTATCATTGGCGTGCAGAGGTAGGAAAATTTGCCTACTTTGCCAACAGGGTGAACAGAATAACACCCGACTGATGACTATATATACCGCTCTGATGAAAAACGCAGCATGTGGCGTAAGACGTTTATTTCTTCGGAGTGTTTTTTTAGTGCCCTTTAGTGGCAAATTATTTATTGGTGTGACAGATACCGCCGTCACCATCGGTGAGCCAGCTGTACATTTTCAGATCTAAACATCTTGGTACAGTTGGATGATACGTGTTGCCACATAGCACCCCTGAATTCCAGCCGTGAGGTTGCATTTAAGATCAGACTTGGGGTCCGGCACCACCAATAAAGACACGTTGCTAACGTGCACTAGCACATGAAAAAAACGAGTACAATATAATGAAAAGAATGTTGATTAACGCAACTCAGAAGGAAGAGTTGCGCGTCGCATTAGTTGATGGGCAGAAGCTGTTCGATCTTGATATCGAGAGCCCTGGCCACGAATCTAAAAAAGCAAATATCTACAAAGGACGCATCACACGTATCGAACCAAGTCTGGAAGCAGCGTTCGTTGACTACGGTGCTGAACGCCACGGTTTCCTCCCTCTTAAAGAAATCGCCCGCGATTACTTCCCTGCAGACTACTCTTACCAAGGCCGCCCTAATATCAAGGAAGTGCTGAAAGAAGGTCAGGAAGTTATCGTTCAGGTTGACAAAGAAGAGCGAGGCAACAAAGGCGCCGCCCTTACCACCTTTATCTCTCTTGCAGGTAGCTACCTGGTACTGATGCCAAACAACCCACGCGCTGGCGGTATTTCTCGCCGTATCGAGGGTGAAGAACGTACCCAGCTGAAAGCGGCTCTAAGCACGCTTGAATTGCCTCAGGGCATGGGCCTGATTGTACGTACTGCCGGTGTTGGTAAATCAGCTGAAGATCTGGAATACGATCTGAACTACCTACTTAACCACTGGGAACGTGTTAAAGACGCTGCTGACTCGGCTCCTGCGCCTTTCCTGATCCATCAGGAAAGTAACGTTATTGCCCGCGCTATTCGTGACTACCTACGCCGTGATATCGGTGAGATTGTTATCGACAGCAAGAAAATCTTTGACCGTGCCCGCGATCACATCCAGCAGGTTCGTCCAGACTTCCTGTCTCGAGTGAAACTATACGAAAACAGCGAAACGCCGCTGTTCAACCACTACCAGATTGAAAACCAGATCGAATCCGCCTTCCAGCGTGAAGTTCGCCTGCCATCTGGTGGTTCGATTGTTATCGACCCGACTGAAGCCCTGACCTCAATCGATATCAACTCTGCCCGTGCAACCAAGGGTGGCGATATCGAGGAAACCGCGCTTCAAACTAACCTCGAAGCGGCAGACGAAATTGCTCGCCAGCTTCGCCTACGTGACCTTGGTGGTCTGGTTGTTATCGACTTCATCGATATGACTCCGGTACGCCACCAACGTGAAGTAGAAAACCGTCTGCGTGAAGCAGTACGTATGGACCGTGCACGCGTTCAGATCGGCCGTATTTCTCGCTTCGGTCTATTGGAAATGTCACGCCAGCGTCTGAGCCCGTCTCTTGCTGAAGCCAGCCACCATGTATGTCCTCGCTGTAGCGGTACTGGTGTGATCCGTGACAGCGAGTCACTATCGCTTTCAATTCTTCGCCTGATCGAAGAAGAAGCACTGAAAGACAACACCTCGCAGGTACTGGCTATTGTGCCAGTGGCAATTGCGTCATACCTGCTCAACGAAAAGCGTCGCTCGGTGCAGTACATTGAGAAATCTCACAATGTACGCGTGATCATCGTCCCGAACGCCAACATGGAAACCCCTCACTTCGAGGTGGTTCGTGTACGTTCTGGTGATGAGCACGATACGCTGTCTTACAACCTGCCAAGCACGTTGGAAGCACTGCGTGAAGCTGAATCTGCAGAAGCCGCTCCGCAAGAGCGTGTAACGAAGAAGCGTGAAGAACCAGTTCTTCAGGGCTTCAGTGCACCAACCCAAGCACCTTCAACGCCGAAAGCCAAGCCACAACCAGCCAAGAAAGCTGAGCCGGCGGCTAAAGCAAGCGAAGAGAAACCTGGTTTCTTCAGCCGTATCTTCACTGCGATTGCAAGCTTCTTCTCAGGCCCTGAGCAGGAAGAGCAACCAAAAGAGAAGAAAGAGGCGAATAAACGCAACCAGCGTGACCGTAAGGACAACCGCCGCAGCCAAGACAGCCGTCGTGGTGAGCGTCAGGAAGGCCGTCGCGGTGAGCGCCAACAAGACAACCGTCGTGGTGGCAAAGACAACCGCCGTGGTCGTCAGGATCGTACAGACCGCCAGGAAGCGGATAGCAACAAGAAGCAGCAGGTAGCTGAACAGCGTGAACAGCGCCAAGCACGTCGTCGCAACGAAAAAGCGAAAGACAAGCAGGAGCAAGGCGCCGAGAAGCCAACCCAGCAGCAGCGTAAAGACAAAGATCAGAAACGCCAGCGTCGTGACCGTGATGATGCCCAGGCCCAGAAACCTCGTCGCGAGCGCGATCAGGAGCAGAAAACCAAAGCAGATAAGCCGGTTGTTGAAGAGCAGCGTCAAGAGCAAGAAAAAACCGTCAAGGTAAAACAGCGTCGCCAGCGTCGCGAAATGCGTAAGAAAGTACGTATTACTGATGACGCTGAAGTGAAAGCGGTTGAAACCGCGAAGCCTGAAGTCGCTGAAACGCCAGTTGCCAAGTCTGAGCTCCAAGAAATTGGCACTGCTATGGCTCAAGAAGCGAAAGCGGTTGGTGAATCTTCTGAAGAGAAGAACGGTGAGCAAGAAGGCCAGCGCCGTAACCGTCGCTCCCCTCGCCACCTACGTGCAAGTGGCCAGCGCCGCCGCCGTATCCGTGACACTCGTCCTGAGAAAGGCGAAGACATGGAGAAAATGGTAACTGACGCTGTCGGTCATGCGGTTGAAGAAGTCACCGATACCTTAAACGATATCGAGAATGTGGTTTCTATCGTTGAGAAACGCAAGCCAACAGTCCGCCTGAAGAGCGGTGTTGCTTCGCCTGAAATGGCAATGGGTAAAGTATGGCCGGCAGCTGGTAAGCCAGCAGTGGCCGCTATTGAGGCATCCGCACAGGTTGAAGAACCTGCTGCTGAGAAATCAGCCCCAGCCCTTGGTGGTGTCGCTATGCCTGAGCTAGCGATGGGTAAAGCGTTCCCACTTCGTTCTGAAGTTGTTGACGCGCCTGTTGTTGAAGAAGCTAAGGCTAAAGAAACCGCTGTTGAAGAGGCAGTTGTTGAAGCTCCGGTAGTTGAAGAGCAAGCCGTAGAAGCACCTGCAGTAACTGAAGCAACTGTTGCACAAGAGACTGTTTCTGAAAAACCTAAGGCAGAAGCAGAATCAGACGTAGCGGCAGCTATCGCTGCAGCACAAGCGGCAATGCTGGGTATGCATGCCCAACAGCCAGCGGAAGAGCCCGTAGCAGATGTTAGCCCTGAAGCACCAGTAGAAGCAGCGAAAGCACCTGAAGCGACTGTTGCGAGCGCAGAAACGGCGCCAGCACAGATTTGTGCCACGTCTCCGCGCGGCCAGCATGCAACAGCGGCAATGGCTGCAGCACCGGCTCCTGCTGAAGCAGCTGAGTCAACGGTTGTTGCTGTTGCACCACTGCGTGAAGCACGCTTCGCGGCCCGCCAGGCAGGTAGCCAAACAGCCACCAGCCATGCGGCATCGGGTGCCCAATCAACGATGCCAAAAGCCGAGTAAGCTAACGCTTGCAACCTGATAGAAAAGCCATGCATAATTGCATGGCTTTTTTTTAACTGCTCTTTAGCCCTCAACGGGTACCTTTCTTTGCAACCACTGCAACTTTTTACTAATAACATTACTGACATCAAACTTTCTTACACTAAGTAACAAGCACGATGAATAATTCAGCTTGAAAGTTGAACTGAATCACAGATTTCTGTAGGATCCGCGGCTTTGTAGCCTCAAAAGCAAGGCTACTCCAGTCAATCACCAGAGTCAGAACAAAACCTATAAGCATGTTTGAATTCCCACAATTTTCACGACAATCCGTCAAGAATGACGTTCTTTCGGGGCTCACTGTTGCCCTTGCCCTTGTACCTGAAGCAGTAGCATTTGCCTTCGTGGCGGGTGTTGACCCGATGGTTGGCCTGTACGCAGCCTTCATCGTTGGCTTGGTGACAGCTGTACTGGGCGGTCGTCCGGGTATGATCTCTGGTGCTACCGGTGCAATGGCAGTTGTTATGGTCAGCCTAGTCGCAGAACACGGTATTCAGTACCTTTTTGCCGCCATTATGCTGGCCGGTGTTCTGCAAATACTAGCCGGTGTATTCAAACTCGGTAAATTCATCCGCATGGTACCGCACCCGGTAATGATTGGTTTCGTTAACGGTCTGGCTATCGTGATCTTCCTGGCCCAGCTGGGCCAGTTTAAGGTGCCAGATGCCTCCGGTACCCTGCAGTGGATGCAAGGCTCTCAGCTTTATATCATGCTTGGCTTGGTTGCCCTGACCATGTTCATTATCCACTTCCTGCCAAAGCTAACCAAAGCAGTCCCTTCTTCACTGGTAGCGATTATCACGGTAACCGTACTGGTTCACGGCCTAGGTCTTGATACCCGCACAGTCATTGATTTTGTACGTTCAATGAGTGGCGATGCTAACGCTACCCTGGCAGGCTCACTGCCAACATTCGCTATCCCAGAAGTGGGTTTCAACATGGAAACCCTGCGCATTATCCTGCCATATTCTTTGATTCTGGCAGCGGTTGGCCTGATTGAGTCGCTGCTGACCCTGACTGTGATTGATGAGATGACAGGCACCCGCGGTCAAGGCAACCGCGAATGTGTTGGCCAGGGCCTGGCGAACGTGACGTGTTCCGTATTCGGCGCGATGGGTGGCTGTGCGATGATCGGCCAGTCAATGATTAACATCAACTCTGGTGGCCGTGGACGTCTGTCAGGCATCACAGGCGCAGTAGGTCTGCTGCTGTTTATCCTGTTCGGTTCTTCGCTGATCGAAATCATCCCTCTGGCTGCGCTGGTTGGTGTGATGTTCATGGTTGTTATCGGCACCTTTGAATGGGCGAGCTTTAAGATGGCGCGCAAAGTGCCTAAGCACGACTTCTTCGCCATTATTCTGGTAACCGGCGTTACCGTTGCGTTTGACCTGGCTTTGGCTGTTATCGTTGGTGTGATTTACTCAGCACTCGTATTTGCCTGGAAACACGCCAAGCACATCTACGCATCAAGCTATGTCGATGACAATGGCTCTAAGGTATACGCACTAGACGGACCGCTATTCTTCGGTTCAGTCTCTAACTTCCTAGAGCTGTTCGATGCCAAGAATGATCCAGCCGATGTGATCATTGATTTTGCCAAGTCACGTGTTGCAGACCACTCAGCCATCGAAGCCATTGATACCATTGCCGAACGCTACGCCAACCAAGGCAAGACGCTGCATATCCGCCACCTAAGCCCTGAGTGTCGCTCGCTGCTGAAAAAAGCGGGGAACCTGGTGGAAGTGAACCTGATGGAAGACCCAACCTACAAGGTTGCGACCGATACACTGGGTTAATCACCTTGGTGATTTAAATACAAACAACGCCCGCATTGATGAATGCGGGCGTTTTTTATTGCTGTTTCAAAACATTATAGCCTATCGAGCAAAGCGTCAGACGCTTCTTCGACCAAATCAAGAACATAGTTAAAGCCGCGCTGGCCACCATAGTAAGGGTCCGGAATTTCTTCGACATCCGGGCGGCCGTATTCAAGAAAAAGCGCAAGTTTACGATGCAAGTGGGTTGGGCAGCTACGTTTCAAATCGCGCAAGTTATCGTTATCGGCAGCCAAAACCAGGTCAAACACTTCGAAATCACCTTCGACCACCTGTCTGGCACGGATCCCCTCGAAGCTGTATCCCCGTGCTTCACCAGCAGCACGCGCACGGTGATCTGGTTGCTCACCTTGGTGATAACCTATTGTGCCGGCTGAATCCACCTCGATATCTAAACCTCGCTCTGCAATCTTCGCTCGAAGCACGGCCTCCGCCGTCGGTGAACGACAGATATTGCCCATACATACCACCAAAATCCGCTGTGTCATTGTCACTCCTTAACCACATCTGATCACTGTTAGTTTTGCTCGTTGTTCTTCGCAGTATAAGCGCTCAACCGGATAAAATGGACTATGTCTTGGGTAAAACGGTCAACTGTTTGTTGCCTTGATTACGGCCCTCTCATCGTTACTGGTATCTTGACAAAGGTTGAAGTAACGTATGAGTCTTCGTTATTTCAGCAAGGCCGCTAACCATGTCGCTCCCTCTTCCGGCGTTAAAGCAACAAGGGCAAATTTTCCTGATCGCACTCGCCTTCTTTACCCGTATCCCCATTCCAGCAGATACCCCCTACTCCCCGGAGCTGCTAAACAAGGCCAATCGCTATTTCGCCTTGGTGGGGCTGGTAGTCGGCCTGATAAGCGCGGGCAGTTTCTGGCTGGCGCACCTTTTATTGCCCGCCTCTGTTGCCGTTATCTTTGCCATGGCTGCAAGCCTGCTGCTGACCGGGGCATTCCATGAAGATGGATTAGCCGATGTGTTCGATGGGTTTGGCGGTGGCTGGCAGCCAGAGCAAAAACTGGAAATCATGAAAGACTCCCGGCTCGGTACCTATGGTGCTGCAGCGCTGTTTATTGTCCTTGCGATGAAATGGGCAAGCCTGACAGCCTTAGCCGAGGTATCACCCGCTTTCACCGCCCTGGCACTGTTTTGCCTCCATGGCCTAAGCCGTGCTATTGCTGCTAGCCTTATCTTCAGCTACCCCTATGTTCGCCTCGATGAACAAAGCAAGGTCAAGCCGCTAGCCAATGAGCAAAGCCAACAAGATTTGTGGGTTTTAATTATCACCAGTTTCTTTATATTACTGTTTTTGCCACTGCCAATGGCACTCACGCTCACCATCGCCCTGCTACTGGTTCGCTATGCCTGTGGTCGCTGGTTTACCCGGCAACTAGGGGGCTATACTGGAGATTGCCTTGGCGCATGTCAGCAACTTGCTGAAATTACAGGTTATCTGATCATATTGGCAATAGTAGCCCAACAATAATAAGGATCATCATGGTAGAGCAAACCCAGAAAGACAGCCGTTACAAAGCCCGTCAGCAAAAAGTCAAAGCAGAAATAGATGCCAAAGTCGCCTCTGCGCAAGAAGAAAAGGGTCTATTCCTGATCATTACCGGTAATGGCAAGGGTAAATCCACGTCGGGGTTTGGCACCATCGCCCGTGCTGTCGGGCATGGCCAGAAATGCGGCGTCGGCCAGTTCATCAAAGGCACCTGGGACTGCGGCGAGCGTGCTCTGCTCGAACAACACGATGTTGATTTTGCCGTCATGGCAACCGGGTTTACTTGGGAAACCCAAAATAAAGAAGCGGATACAGCCGCAGCCCAAGCTACCTGGGCGGAGTGTAAAAAAATGTTGGGAAGTGATCGCTATGATGTCATTCTTCTCGACGAACTGACCTATATGGTGTCCTACGGCTATATTGAACTCACTGAGGTCATCGAAGCCATTAATAACCGCCCTGCATCACAGTCTGTTATCGTCACTGGCCGTGGAGCCCACAGGGAACTCATTGATTTAGCAGATACAGTTTCGGAAGTCCGTAATGTGAAACATGCCTTCGAAAGTGGTGTAAAAGCCCGTAAAGGTGTGGACTGGTAACTGATAAGCTTGTTGAAAGTAGCCACTTATTACTTGATGGTGGCTACTTTTTCATCTCGACCTTTGTCACATTTTTCACTTGACCCTTAGCAAGAAAAAGCCAATATTTGGCTCATAACAGGTCTATTTTCTAGACCCATTACAAGTCTTACAAGGGACACAAATGCCTTCACATTTACCAAAAAAATTCAGTGAGATATTCCTCAAACTGTTCCATATTCTCGAAGCTATCTTGCTAGTTGGTATCACCTTGGCCACCTTGGCTGCCATGATCAATGAGTTCATTGTGATCTATACCAACCGCCAGATCGCGCTGACAGATATCTTGCTGATGTTTATTTATCTTGAAGTGCTGGCCATGGTTCAGCAGTTCGTCACCAACGGCAAGATTCCTGTTCGGTATCCGATTTACATCGCAATAATGGCGATAGCACGATACATCACTCTTGGCATGAAAGAGCTCGATGGTGCCTATATTGTCTGGCTATCGGTTGCCGCCTTCATTTTGGCCGCGGCAACCTTGCTCATCCGCCTCGGCCACCATTATTGGCCTTACGAAGATGCCGAAGAACCCGGCTATCGTAATTCGCACGACTAAAAGTAAAAGGGGAGTGAATATTCACTCCCCCCTTCTTTCAAAGATGATTCTACTCTTGGTGCGATTGAGACTTCTTGGATTTGCCCAGCTTGTTCTTGTAGTAAGCCTCAGCTTTTTTAACGACTTTGTTATGCATTTTTGCACGAAGCGACTCGAAGTCTGTCACCGTCAAAACCCGTTTTAAACTATTAATTTCTACCTCACCAATTTCCTAGATACACTCAACCATCACAATAGCGGTTAATAACAAACCACCAAACCCTAACGAAATAAGATACTTTTTAATCAATTATATACTCAATTAATTGCTTGGTTGACTATTTTTTGTCGCGATTTACATAACTTTAATTACTCAGTGCATTTCAATATACATAAAAAAGCCAGTGACCGTAATCACTGGCTTGAGTTTAAAATTAACGCATTGCATTAAATGCGCTGACAACCCTCTCAATCCCGCACCTTGAGGTAACTTGGGTATTATTATTTTTTAAACTATCAATTGCGCAATCGTGTAACCAAACGCACAGGCTGAAACCACCCCAATCAAACCCGGTACCATGAAACTATGGTTGAAGTACCATTTACCAATTTTTGTCGTGCCGGTGACGTCAAAGTTACATGTCGCGATATCCGATGGGTAGTTCGGAATGAAGAAGTAACCATACGTGGCAGGCATCAAACCAATCAATAGTGCCGGGTTCAAACCCATTGCCATACCGACCGGCAACATCATTCGTGCTGTTGCCGCCTGGCTGTTAACCACCACAGAGACAATAAACAGCGCTAGAGCAAAGGTCCATGGGTAATCCTGAACCATCTCAGTAATGCCCGTTTTAAATGAAGGCATTGCATACTGGAAGTAGGTATCACTCATCCAGGCAATACCAAAAATAGCAATGGCCGCCACCATACCCGATTTGAACACGACTCCTTCAGGGACTTTCTGCACATTAGTGCGAGTCACCAGCAAAATCAGACCACCAAATGCCAGCATCATCATCTGGATAATCACCGACATCGGGATCGCCTTGGCACTGTCGCCAATGGTACGAATTTCAGGCACCATCGCAACCACAACAATGGATACCAAAGCAAGGATGAATAGCAGCACTGCATGTTTGGCTGACTCAGGTAGTTTTTCGTCCAGTGATGTCGCCGTAGTATGAAGAATTTTATCTTTCCATAGCGGATCGCGCAGGCGACGCTGGTACTCGAGATCTTCAGACAAATCCGCTCCACGGCGCAAACTATACAGTGATAGCAGGAAGGTACCGAGCAAAGTCGATGGCACGGTAACCATCAGGATAGTCAGCAGGTGAATACTCTCCTGCACACCAGATAACTGGGCAAGATAGTATACAACCGCCGCCGAAATAGGGCTCGCCGTGATGGCCAATTGGGAGGCAACAGAAGAAGCAGCCATCGGGCGTTCCGGGCGAATACCGTTCTTTAGCGCCACATCACCAATAATCGGCATGATGGAGTATACGGCATGACCGGTCCCCAACATAAACGTCATGGTGTAGGTAACCAACGGGCCAAGGAAAGTCACACGCTTAGGGTTGCTACGCAAAATGCGCTCAGCCACCTGGAGCATGTACTTAAGGCCACCAGCAGCCTCCAGAATAGACGCACAAGTAACCACGGCCAAAATAATCAGCATCACCGTAATTGGCGGTGAGGTCGGTGGCATCCTGAAGATAAAGACCTCAATCAGCAAACCAAGACCGGATACTACACCCAAGCCGATACCGCCAAAGCGGCTACCGGCGTAGAGTACCAAGAGGAGAAATAAAAACTCCAAGTACAGCATATTCGCTATCTCCCTATATCGAAACGTTTACCCCATAAGAGGCAGTCAATTGAAATTGGGAGCATAGTGGCAGTCTGGAGCTTGCAGCTAATTGATACTTATCAATTTCTACAAGTTATTTTCTGCAGGTGAATTGAAGTGTGAATAACAGCGTATAAACGCCGTACGCTAAGCGAGAAGTAGCTACACAAATTGTACTAGTGACAAACCTGATATTAACCAACATGCTACATACTTATCGGCTCGCCAGCGGTACGTCAGGCTTCGGGCATTCAGACACGTGGCATAAGTTGGCATCAATATCTTGGTTACCGAGTAATCGCAGCCACAGGTTTGGAATTTGAGCCAGTCTGCCCCTTGGGCTTTCAACCTTCACAGGATCAATGCTTGTCCACTCGCCATCCTTTTCCGCCAATGCGAACTGGAAAGCTAACTGCTCCCCCATCCCCAGCCGTAAATCTGACGCTACCAAGTTTGACTGGCGCAGCTCATACTTGATAAAGCCACCAGTGAAGTGCTCAAGCATTTTTTGGTGGTCAGAAGCCAGCTCTTTAGGCCAAACGCCCAAAGGCTTTTGCAGAAAGTCTATCTCGGTATCGCCGTCCAGTACCGAGGATAAGCCTTCGTAATAATTGTCTTCACCTTTTACTAACACTCGCCATAGCACGGTGTTAAATGGTGTCGGAGTAATAAAGACTGGCTGTCCGGCAAGCGGAGTGCCCACGAGCTGCTGCTCGACCCTGTTATCGATGACATTCATCGCACTTACCGACCAGGCGATATATAGCATTGAAACCGTCAGACCGGCACGGCAGAGCTTCGCGATACGATCACGCCACAGTAGGCTGGCCAAAATGACGAGCAACAACGGGATAGTGTAAAGTGGGTCGATAATGAACAAGCTTGGCACCGCTATCGGGATATTGATCGGCCAAAACAGCTGGGTGCCATACGCGGTCATCGCGTCAAGCAGCGGGTGGGTCACCAGACAAGCCGCAACCAGCAGCCAAAGCTGACTGAAGCTGAAACGGGTTGGCCGCCATTTTTGCCACAACCCGCTCAATAGAAAAGAAAACGGCAAAAGCACAAACAACGAGTGGCTGAAGCCACGGTGCTTAACCATGTCCGAGACAGGGTCACCATAGCTAATGAGCACATCAAGATCCGGCAGCGTGCCCAGAGCCGCACCTGCCAACAAAATCTTCGGGGAACACTTCCTGCCAGCGACTGCACCGGCAACTACTGCCCCCAATGCCGCTTGTGTTACTGAATCCACAATTAATCCTTATTCATTTTGTGAGCCGCCACCTTAACAGAGCTATTAGTAGCTACGCAACAAGTTACAAAATTGTTTACATACGAATAAATTGTTGCGTTAAAACTGGGGGTGGCTCGCAGATCAACCGCGCAATATTCGCTACGGTAAATCAGGCAACATCCATCAACTTTGATAAAAGGAAGATGCAATGCCAACAAAAGTCTCGGAATACATGACACGCAAAGTCATCACTACCTCCCCTGAAACCGGTCTAAGAGAAGCCTTCTTTTTGATGCGCGATGAAAATATTCGTCACCTCCCCGTTGTCAATGATGAAGGAGAGCTAGTCGGGATAGTGAGTGACAGAGAGCTCCGCCGTCCAGGCTGGGTCGATGAATCACCTGAAATCGGCCATGAATACCACCTGACGGATGAGTGGCACATCAGCGATGTGATGATCCGGGATATTGTCCACGTCCGCACCTACGACACACTGACAAAAGCTATCAGCACAGTATTGGATTTCCATGTTGGCGCGGCGCCCGTATTGGACAAAACAGGCCAGTTGGTCGGGATGCTGTCGGCCATTGATCTGCTGAAGGCCTTCCAGGACATTCTAGAAAGCCAGAAGTCGGCCAAGAAAAGAAAACAGCTGGTTTGACCCTTCATCTCCCCGCATGTGGAACTGCACCTGTACCCGACCTCCCCTCAACAGTGTGAGGGGCTCCCCCTCACACTAAAGTGCTTTGCCATCAATTTGAATTAGGATAGCATTTGATAACAAATACTTATTTCACCTGAACCTACCATCCACCTCAGGTATTGGAAAAGAGTCAATAACATGTCCAAAGCGGAAAAGTCCTCCAGAAAGCTAAGCTATTTCATCATCGGCCTCATTCTTACCATCTGGCTCTACAGCCTATGGGCCGATCGGGTAACCCCGATCACAGGGGTCGCCAGGGTCCACTCCTACCTAGTTAGAATCGCCCCCGAAGTCTCGGGAAATATCATCGAAGTGCATGTCAAAGATAACCAAGTAGTTCGTGCCGGTGACGAACTGTTCAAGGTTGATCCCAGGGACTACCAAATTGGCCTACGCACGGCCCAGGCCAACCTAGCCATGGCGGGGCAAAATATCGGATCGAACACGGCAGCCGTCGAAGTCGCGCAGGCAAACGTCGTCGATGCGCTCGCTGCCCGCAATAATGCGAGGGAGCAGGCAGCAAGAATCACCGAGCTGGCTGCAAAGGGGGTACTGAGCAAAGCAGATTTGGACAATGCCACCGAGGCCCGGCAGCGTGCTGAAGCTGCGTTGGACGCGGCTGAAGCGGCGCTAGTGCAGGCCAAACACAACCTTGGCCCGGAAGGAAAAGACAACCCGCAAATCCTTGCCGCGATTGCAAGTTTGGAAAAAGCCCAACTGGACTTGCAAAAAACCCAGGTACTCGCTCCCTCAGATGGCATCGTGACTAACTTGCAACTGACCATCGGCCAGCAGGCAACCGTTGGCTCGCCGATGCTAACGTTTATCGATCCAAGAGGTGTCTGGATCTCAGTATTAGTCAGGGAAAATTCACTGGAACATATTCGTGTCGGCCAGAAAACAAAAATCGTCTTGGATGCCCTACCGGGGCGGGTTTTAGAAGGCCGTGTTGATAGTATCGGCTGGGGCACGGGCGGAAGTAACGACATCGATCAGTCGACGGGCTTCCTTATTGCTGATAACACCTCTTTAAATGCACAACGTTATCCTGTCAACGTCGTGTTTGAAAGCGGCAATGTGCCAAAGAATATTCGATATGGCTCACAAGCAACCGTCGCCTTTTTCACCGAGCAAAGCACAGTCGGTCAGTGGTTGGCATCGCTGTGGATGCGGATTTTGAGTGTGTGGACTTATGTTTCATAGTGCGGCAAATCCAGTCATTCGCCTTGTCTTTGTCCCGATATTGCTGCTGTTCTACCTGCAATATCAAGGGGCCGCACTGCCGTTTATCGCGCCGATCTTTGTGGTGATTTTCTTAACCCTGATGCCATCAAGGCCACCGCTCAACATGATGCTGAAATTATTGTTGATACTGGTTTTTGTCAGCTTTGGCGTCGTCACCCTGGGCCGGCTGCTGCTGGATTCCCCGACAGGTTTCATCATGTACAGCTGGTCATTACTGTTCTGGAGCTACTACCGCAGCCACCATAACCCAAAAGATATTGTGTCGACCCTGGTATTGATCGTTGTGCTGATCATGGTGGTAATGAGCAAGCAAATGGGCTTGCCGCTGAACGGCTTGCCCTGGCTGCTTTTTAGCAGTTTCATCCTGGCTTTAGTGGCCACCTACCTCGGTTTCTGGCTCTTTCCTGGCGATGAAAAAGACATTCTTCCAGACGAGGCGAGTTTAGAGGGGGCAGAGAAGCATGTTGGCCTGATCGCCTTCAAAGCGACAGCGATGGTTATCGTGCTAATGGCACTGATATCAGCAGACAGCTCACAGTCTTTGCTTATTGCGATTACGTTCGGCAGCATGATCAAACCCCCTTCATACCGAGACAACCAAACCTTTGGCTACTACAGGCTTGTGACGACCACTGTCGGCATATTGTTTACTATTCCCTGCATGTTATTAGTCACGGCGGGGGTCCCTTCATTTGTCGTATTGGGGGTGACTCTGTTTTGTGGTCTGCAGTTGGCTGCTTTTGCAATACGCCGGCAAACACACTTAACCATTTACCAGCTACTGTTTACCAACTTCACTGTATTGACCTACCAGATAATCAGCAACCCGGGGAGCGATTCCTTTTCGGCACAAATGATGAGGCTGGTTTCCATTGCTACCGCCATTTTGCTGGGGACGTTAGTGCTCAATTTAGTCCGGGATATATCACACAACCAAACCCACTAGAACAAGCAAGGGCCACACTATGTGGCCCTTTTCATCAGCTAGACTGAGTTATTCAGTTAAACAGCCCTTTGAGCAGCTTGTCTGCCGCCTTTTTAATATCTTCGTCTTGGGCTTTGTCGCCCAGCAGCTTCTCGAGGCCGCGCTCCACTTCGCGCTGCGCCTTCTGCTCAAGCTCATTGTTCTGCTTCAGCAGCTGAGCAATATTGAGTGAGAACGCTGGCTCGCTCCAATGACCTTTAACGTCAATAGGCACAGTCAGGTCGGCCACTTCATCAATATCTTTACCGCCCTGTCCTTTACTGGTAGCAACAACAGAGGTATTGACCGCAAAGTCGATAGTTTCATCGACCAGACTGGTAGAGCCATTGCCGTTAATGCGCAACAACGGCGAGTCAATATCAAGGTTACTGGTAGAGGCTATGCCTTTGCCCAAATTGATCGTTGAAGACATTGAAGAGAAATCCGTCTTCTTCTCTTCTTTAACGTATTCCGCCTTTTGGCCTTTCAAGGTTGCACGGGCCTCGCGAATCATTTCTGGAATATTCACACCATAGATAGCGCCATCGGCAAAACGGATATCCACCGTACCGGCGATATTTTCGCGAATGCGTTTTTCGGCGAGTCCGGTGCCCAACACATTAACCGTAATATCACCGCTACCGGCCAAAGTATCATTTTGCGCTACGTCCACCAGCAAAGGTTGAACTTGTACGCCCTTGATCTTCTTGGTTACACGGTAGGTTGGCAGCTTCCCGTTAGCATCGATTTTAGCAGTGGCATGAATAGTGCCTTGATAAAGCTTGGCATCAAGACCGCTCAGATCAAACACGCCATTTTTCACCGTCATCGCCAGCGTCACATCACTCATGTGAGCATTAGCGGCTTTGAATTGGCCAACAGCAAGTTTACCGGCCAGATCGAGTGTTTTTAGCACGCTCAGATCAGGCTCTTTATCTTTTTCACTCGCAGATCCTGTATTCGCTCCGGCAGTGCCAGCTTGATTCGAATCATCACCTTGCTGTGATGAGGCGCTCTCATTGCCTGTACCAAGGAAAGCGTCAACATCAATGTGGTCGGAAGACAAATCAAAACGGATCACTGGTATATCGGCTGACTGGAAAGATGCACTCCCCGCCACTGCCAGTTCATTGACTGACGCCTTTAACGAAGGCAACTCAGCCAATCCATTCTCCAGGTGATATTTGGCATCCGCCTCTAGGCCAATTTTCATCTCGGGGCGTGGCAGGCTGGTACCTTTAGCATCAACATTTACCTTGGCCGCTTTCAAATCAATGACCTTAACCGCTTCATCCACCATCAGCTGGGTCGATCCCTGGGTGTTGAAACTCAAATCCGGTACCTGACCTTCAATGGCAAACTCAATCGTTGACCACTCACCCAGTTTGAAGCTATCCAACGAGATAGTGGCATTGCGAATATCATTGACCGAGTCTTTAGCGCTAGCCTTAAACGACAATGCTTTAAGCTCAGCACCATCCAGCGTCTTGGCAATCAACAGATCCGTTTGACCTTCGGCACTGAAGCTGAGCTCACCCGCGCTGCCGGTAATATTGAACTTCGCGGCCGTCCACTCACCCGGGGCAAATTGGTCGATGGAGAAGTCAAGGCGCTCAACTTCTGTTTTGCTACCGGCTTTATCGTCAATGATCAGAGCACTGGCATTGTTGATTTCAACGCCCGCCAAGCTGATCTGCCAGGCTTGTTGCTCTGGTTGTGGTACGGGTTGTTCAGTCTCTGTAGGTGACGGTTCGGCCACTGACTGATCTGCAGCAGAACCTGTTTTATCTTGTCCTGACAAGCCATCAAGGTTGCTGACACCATTTTCGAGGGTTTGGATAAACACCCGGCCACCGAGCAAACTGACATTGCCGATTTCCAGTTGTTGGGAGAACAGTGGCGTAACAGAGACGGATAGCTCTGCCTGCTCGAACTGGGCGAGGTTAGGCTCGGCAAAACCCTGCGGGTTGCGGAATTCTGTTTTGCCGATATCAAACCCGATACTCGGGAAGAAACGCCAGCTGATGTCGCCTTCGATCACCAAATCACGCCCGGTCGCTTTTTTTACCTGCTCGGCAATCATCGGTTTAAACTGGTTTGGATCAACCAGTGCCACCAAGGCCGCGATACCGATAACGACTACAACGAGTATCGCAACCAAAGCCATTATTATTTTTTTCATTACATCCCCATCTTTCATCCATGCTCATCAATCGAGCCTAGCGCAAAGTTATCTGATCCCATTGTGGCATATAGCCCAACGACTTCAAGTGATTGAAGTCTATACCCAACATACAACCGCTTTGTTTTTTCTAGGTAAAAAAATAGGCAGCGTAATGCTGCCTATCGATATTCATTGGTCAGGGGTGACGTTAAGCACGTAGCAACTTGGCAATGTGTGCTTTCAGTACGTCAATCGCAATACGGTTTTTACCGCCACGAGGAACAATGATGTCTGCGTACTGCTTAGATGGCTCGATGAACTGCATGAACATCGGGCGTACTGTCTTCTGGTACTGCTCAAGAACAGATTCCATCGTACGGTCACGTTCAGCAACATCACGCTGAAGACGTCGAAGCAGACAGATGTCTAGCGGCGTATCCATGAATACGCTAGCGTGCATGATTTCACGCAGACGAGGATCAGTTAGCAGCAGGATACCTTCCAGGATGATCACCTTCTTCGGCGTCAGCGTGGTGGTTTCCGTCATACGCGTATGCTCGCTGTAGCTGTACTGAGGAACTTCCACCGCTTCACCGCGGATCAACTGCTCAAGATGGTCACAAAGTAGGTCGTGATCCAAGGCATTTGGGTGGTCGTAGTTGGTCTTTACCCTTTCATCCATGCTTAGGTGGCTTTGATCGTTGTAGTAGCAATCTTCCGTGATAACACCGATCTGATGATCGCCTACTTTTTCTTTTAGCTCTTTATAAACTGTGCTGGCAATCAGACTTTTACCGGATGCAGAGGCACCTGCAATACCGATAATAACGCATTGGTGAGAGTGTTCAGACATATCAGAAAGCACCTGTAAAACAACGTGGCGTAGTGGACAAACCGTAACAAAAAGCCCACGTCCCATCACTCACTGTGTCGGGAAGTGGCTCAAATAGGCATAAATAAACCGCATGATTATAGGCAGATGTAGGGGCAGATGCCAGTAAAAAAGCGGCATCCGCCACGTTTGCTCAGAAACTCTGCAAGTTTGCGCGAAGCAATGGTTTACATTGTACGAATTGTGATCTGCTCGACCACCGGCGTGCCTTGCCAATATAGACGGCTGGCCACAGAGCCGGCCAACTGGATGTAAGCCTGTGCCTGCTCAGAGTCAGGGGATGCCGCAACTGTTGGCTTACCGTTGTCGATATCTTCGCGAATTTTGATATGCAATGGTAACTGGGCAAGCAATGGAACCGCATATTCCTGCGCCATGCGCTCAGCCCCGCCGGTACCAAAAATAGGCTCGTGGTGGCCACAGTTACTACAGATGTGGTAGCTCATGTTCTCGACCACACCCAAAACAGGCACATCGACCTTATTGAACATGCTGACCCCTTTGATAGCATCAGCCAGTGCCAGATCTTGCGGTGTGGTCACTACGACCGCGCCGGTAACTGGGATCTGCTGGGCCAGTGTCAACTGGATATCACCTGTGCCCGGCGGCATATCGATAACCAGATAATCCAGCTCTGGCCACCAGGTCTCAGCGATGATCTGGGATAGCGCTTTCGAGGCCATCGGACCGCGCCAAATGGTCGCACTATCAGCAGGCACCAAGTACCCGACAGAGTTGGTGAACAGGCCGCATGACTCAATCGGCATCATCATCTTGCCATCCGGAGACTGGGGTTTCTCATCGACTGTACCCAGCATCATAGGCACTGATGGGCCGTAGATATCGGCATCGAGTAAGCCGACTTTGGCCCCTTGGGCTTGCAAACCCAACGCAAGGTTAACTGACGTGGTCGATTTGCCGACCCCGCCTTTGGCCGAGCTCACCACAATAATGTTCTTAACGCCATTGAGTGGCTGCTTGTCACCTGCGGCCAACGGTGCCACACGGCAGGAAATATCGAAATGAATGTCACTGGCAATATGATGGAGTTTTTGCTGGGTAATGATCCACTGCTCCAAAAGCTCTGCAACTTGGCTGGCGGCAAAAGGAAACGTCACCGATATTTTACCGTCAGCCGACACCGACACCACATTGGTCGTCTCGGCCCACTCCTCGTGTAGCCAAGGGTGCTCAAACTGGTTCAACCAACGGCAAATATCTGCCACGCTTTCGAAACGGGTAATTGAGTCATTGCTCATGATCTTTTAGCGCTCCACATTTATTGTTTACCTACATCCTAACACCGATGCTTATTTAGCGCCCCATTTTACGGTGATTTACAGCAGATCCTCCTAGGCAAGGTGCTATCCATCAGGTAGTATTTACAGCTACGTTTTTATTACCCATCACGAGCGAAATAAGACATTATGGCTGCAAATCCAAGAAAAATTCTGGTGACCTGCGCCCTACCGTACGCTAACGGTTCTATCCACTTGGGCCACATGCTTGAGCATGTACAAGCGGATATCTGGGTGCGCTATCAGCGCCTTCGCGGCAACGAAGTTCATTTCATCTGTGCAGACGATGCACACGGTACTCCAATCATGCTTAAGGCCCAGCAGATGGGTATGGAACCTGAGCAGATGATTGCCGAAGTGAGCAAAGAGCACCAGGCTGACTTTGCTGGCTTCGATATTAGCTTCGACAACTACCACAGCACGCACTCTGAAGAGAACCGCGAGCTGGCGTCATACGTTTACACCCAGCTGAAAGAAAACGGCTACATCACCAACCGTACTATTTCTCAGCTGTTTGACCCTGAGAAAGAAATGTTCCTGCCGGACCGTTTCGTAAAAGGTACTTGTCCTAAGTGTAAGTCTGAAGATCAGTACGGCGACAACTGTGACAACTGTGGTGAAACCTACAGCCCAACAGAGTTGATCAACCCGAAATCTGCTGTATCTGGCGCAACACCTGTTATGAAGGACTCTGAGCACTTCTTCTTCGACCTGCCTCAGTTCGAAGGCATGCTCAAAGAGTGGACCAAGTCTGGTGCCCTTCAGGATGAAACTGCCAACAAGATGCAGGAGTGGTTCGAGTCTGGCCTACAGCAGTGGGACATCTCTCGTGACGCACCTTACTTTGGTTTTGAAATCCCAGGTGAAACTGGCAAGTACTTCTACGTATGGCTGGACGCACCTATCGGTTACATGGGCTCATTCAAGAACCTGTGTGACAAGCGCGATGACCTGAACTTCGACGAGTTCTGGAACAAAGACAGCTCTACCGAGCTTTACCACTTCATCGGTAAAGACATCGTTTACTTCCACAGCCTATTCTGGCCTGCCATGCTAGAAGGCGCCGGTTTCCGCAAGCCGAACAACGTCTTCGTTCACGGCTACGTCACCGTAAACGGTGCCAAAATGTCCAAGTCTAAAGGTACCTTCATCAAGGCCGGTACTTACCTGGAACACCTAGACCCAGAATGCCTACGCTACTACTACGCAGCGAAGCTGAACAGCCGTATCGATGATCTGGATCTTAACCTTGAAGATTTCACCCAGCGCGTTAACAGCGACGTGGTGAACAAGATTGTTAACCTGGCATCGCGTAACGCAGGCTTCATCGCCAAGCGCTTCGACGGCAAGCTGTCTGACAACTTCGCCGAGCCTGAGCTATACGCAGAGTTCGTTGCTGCTGCAGATCGTATCGCAGAGCTATACGAAACCCGTGAATTCAGCCGTGCAATTCGTGAAATCACGGCACTGGCTGACAAAGCTAACCAGTATGTTGACGAAAAAGCCCCTTGGGTTGTGGCTAAGCAAGAAGGCAAAGATCAGGAACTACAGGAAATCTGCTCGGTGGGTATCAACCTGTTCCGCGTACTGATGACTTACCTGAAACCTGTTATGCCTCAGCTGGCTGAGCGCACAGAAGGCTTCCTGAACGAAACGTTGACTTGGGATGGTATTGCCCAGCCGCTAACTGGCCACGAAGTGACTAAGTTCAAGGCGCTGTTCAACCGTATCGATGCTAAGAAAATTGAAGCTATGGTTGAATCTTCAAAAGAAGATGCGGCAGCTGAAATGGCAGCAAAAGAAAAAGCAGAAGCGGCCAAGACTGAAACTGAGCTAAGCAAAGAGCCTATCGCAGACGAAATCGAATTCGATGACTTTGCCAAGGTTGACTTGCGTATTGCCAAGATCGTGTCTTGCGAATCTGTACCAAAGGCTAACAAGCTACTGAAGCTTGAGCTGGACCTAGGCGGCGAAACTCGCCAGGTATTTGCGGGTATCAAGTCGGCTTACAGCCCTGAAGACCTGATCGGTAAGCACACTGTCATGGTGGCAAACCTGAAGCCGCGCAAGATGAAGTTCGGCATGTCTGAAGGTATGGTGCTGGCAGCTGGCCCGGGTGGCGAAGATCTGTGGATCCTTGAGCCACACGAAGGTGCCAAGCCGGGTATGCGCGTCATGTAAACCGCCTGTCTTAACAGACAGCAAAAACTAAACCAGCTCAATCGAGCTGGTTTTTTTATGTCTTAACCATTACTGCGTGCCTAATTGGGGCAGTTGGCGGCATGATGTCTGGTGGTATCTTGGGCATGTTTACCGGTGCAGCTTTTCTTTCTGCCGGATACCAAGTCTTCATGAAGTGGGTGGATTCGGAAAGTGATAGCGTTGTTTGACCAAAAAAACACCAACCAACGGTTTTCCCCCCTGCAAAATCCATTAACTTTTTTTACATGTGTTAAAAGACAAAATATTGGTGATATCTAATTTTTCAGTTTTGAAAACTGCCAAGTAGATCGCAAAAAGAAAAAACAATTACTGGTGGGTATTTTCACAGTGATATTCACAACAAAGACATAAACCAATAAAATCAAAATCTTAAACAAAATCCTCTCAATTTCATACCTATATCGCCCTCACCAACACCCATGATTAATCCGATAGATAGACTCGAATATCCCGATGTGACAGAAATCATTAGTTACAATTTGACATCAATTGATACAACAGTTTTGTACCAAATAAGCTACATAAGCCTAACCTAGGTAACTGTGCTTTGGATTTTCTCCCTGCCTTGGATGGGCAGGTAATTCACAAGCGGGCCAAAAAATGAGCGCAAGAAATTCATGGCTCTCATTGAAACACTCATCCCCCAGGCAGTTATCAAGGTATTGTGATGCCACAGAGTCTATTACGTTACACCAACATACTCAGTATCGTTGGTGATTTGATCAGGGTAGAAGTACCCAATCTCTCCTCTAGCAATGCAAAGGCCAAGTACGGCGATCTTGCGATGATTGAGCAAAACGGTGAAAACTACTCGCTTGCCCAGATCATCAAAATCGACAACGAAGAAGTCTCCCTTCAGGTTTTTGCCGGCTGTAAAGGTCTATCGACCAATGCCGCCGTGTGCTTCCTCGACCAACCGATGCAGGTCACCTATTCACCGAATATTTTAGGTCGCATCTTCAACGGCGCCGGCCAACCCATTGACCATGGCCCAGAGCTTGAAACCGATCCCAAGGTAGAAATCGACGGCCCTTCGGTCAACCCGGTTCGCCGTACACTGGCAACCCGTATGGTACGAACCAACGTACCAATGATTGATGTCTTCAACACCTTGGTAGAATCACAGAAAATCCCAATCTTCTCTGTTGCCGGTGAGCCGTACAACAAATTCCTTGCCCGTATCGCGATCCAGGCCGAAGCCGATGTCGTGGTCTTCGCCGGCATGGGGCTTATCTATGATGACTACCACTTTTTCAAAACCCAATTTGAAGAAGCCGGTGTGTCATCGCGTACCGTCATGTTCGTCAACCAAGCCTCGGACCCTACCGTAGAACGTTTGCTTGCACCGGACATGGCACTGTCAGTGGCCGAGCATTTCGCCGTTGACGAAAGCAAGAAGGTGTTGGTGCTGCTGACCGACATGACCTCTTATGCCGACGCCATGAAGGAAATCGGCGTATCAATGGACAAGATCCCAGCCAACCGAGGTTACATGGGCGATCTTTACTCCCAGCTGGCCAAACGCTACGAAAAAGCCTGTGACTACAAAGGGGCAGGCTCTGTCACCCTGCTGGCAGTGACCACCATGCCAGGCAATGACGTGACCCACCCGGTTCCGGATAACACCGGTTATATCACCGAAGGCCAGTTCTACCTTCATGATGGTGTGCTTGACCCATTCGGCTCCCTGTCCCGTCTTAAGCAGATGGTAGTCGGCAAGGAAACCCGTGAAGACCACAGCGCCATCATGAGCGTGATGATCCGCTTCTACTCAGACTCTGTCGAAGCCCAGCAGAAACAAGCCATGGCATTCGAACTGTCAGAGTATGACAAGAAGACGCTGAAGTTCGGCAAGTACTTCAAGGACAACTTCATGACGCTGGATGTCGACATGAGCCTGGAAGATGCGCTGGACTTCAGCTGGAAAATCCTCGCGGAGTGTTTTGATCCGGAAGAAACCCTGATCAAAGACAGCCTGCTGGAAATGTACTGGCCTTATCCAGAGCAGTTGGATCTGGATACAGAAGCAGTAGAGGGTTAACCAATGGCAAAGGTAGCACTGAACAAAAGCTCGCTAAACAAGCAAAAGCGGAGTTTAAAAACTTACAACCGCTACCTGCCTGCGTTGGAACTGAAGCGTCAACAATTAATGCTGGAGCGAAAGAAAGCCGAGAAAGCTTTGCACCAAGCCAAACAGCGCGTCGCCGATTTACGCGCCGTGGTTGAAGAAGCGATCCCGATGCTCGCGTGCAAGGAAATCAACGTCAACAACCTAGTCAAGGTCACTGACGTTAAGCTTGCCACCCAGAATATTGTTGGCTGCCGGGTCCCGGTCGTCGAGTCTATCGATGTCGAAGTGACCCCATACAGTTATCTTGCCCGTCCGCACTGGGTCGATAGTGTGGTGCGTCAGCTGAAGGAAATGGTTCGTTTGCGTGTAGAGCTGGCCGTCTACCAGCAGCGCTACGAATTGATCAGCGACGCCACGCGGATCACCAGCCAGCGTGTGAACTTGTTCTCGAAAGTGCTGATCCCTGATACCCAAGAAAGTATCAAGCGGATCGGTATCTACCTGTCAGACCAAGAGCGCGCGGCGGTAATGAACGCCAAGCTATCGAAACAAAAAGTGTTGGCTCAGCAAGAGAAAACGCAGGGAGGCCAATCATGAGTATCAAACAGTTAAAACGCTTAACACTCGGTGGCCAAGCCTCTCGCCGGGATGAGATCCTGATGGCGTTGCAAGCATTGGGGTGTATGCATCTTATTCCTCTCAGTCAGGATGATGCCGACGCCAATCATGCGATTGCAATGCAGCAGCCGACAGATGCCAGCGAGGCCCTTGCCTGGCTGAGCCGCGTCGAGCGCAGACGCCGTCCGGTCAAGGACAAGGATTTGGTGGATGTCGATGAATTGGTAGCCCAAATTCTCGAGAACAAGCGCCATATCCGCCAGCAGCAGGACAAACGTGACTTGCTCAAAGAGCGCCTGCAACTGCTGCGCCCTTGGGGGGAGTTTGAACTGCCTGACATCAGCACCATTAACAACTTGCGTTTCTGGTTTTATCTTCTGCCGTTGAAAAAGCTGTCTGCCATGGCCGACATCGATCTTCCTTGGCAAGAAGTTCACCGCGATCAGAAAAATGCTTATGTCGTCATTGTGTCTGAGTCCGAGCCCGATCCAGCGTTGCTTCCGGTCGATCGTTCGCACATTGGCGGCAGCAGCCTGTCCAAAGTAGAAGAGTATCTCGAGATTGCCGAACAGCACCTTGAGGATCTCATCGCAGAACGTGAAGCCCTCACTCGCTGGATATATCCGCTGAGTCAGTCACTGGCGGCAAGCCAGGACAAGGCCGAACTGCTACTTGCCTCTTCGGGCGTTCAGGACGAAGGCGAATTCTTCCTGATCCAGGGGTGGATGCCTGCCGATGCCCAGGACGCGGTGATTGAACTGGCTGATGTCTATGGCTCTGCGGTGTTGTTCGAAGATCCCAAAGATGATGACCAGCCACCGACGCTGCTGGAAAACTCCGAGCTAACCGGTGGCGGCGCTGAAGCCATGGGCTTCTTCCAAACGCCTAACTATCGAGCATGGGACCCGGGTAACCTGGTGTTCTATTCATTCTCGTTGTTCTTCGCAATGATCATGAATGATGCCATGTACAGTGCAATCCTCGGCCTGATCATCTTGTTCTTCCGTGAAAAGTTCGATGCCTCCGAAGAAGGCAAACGCCTGAAGAACATGGGCTTGTTCATGTCTGGACTGGGGATTTTCTGGGGGGTGTTAGCCGGTAGCTACTTTGGTATCACGCCAAGCGAAGGCAGCTTCTGGGACTTCTTCCACATCATCGACATGAACGATTACAACGCCATGATGCGGCTTTCGGTCTTTATCGGTGTGATGCACCTGATCATCGCCAACGTGATGACGGCTTATATCAACCGCACCCACAAGCGGGCGTTCGCGCCACTTGGCTGGGCGGCGCTGATGTTTGGCGGCATGTTGGTATGGTTCGGTGTGACTGGCGCGGTCTGGAGTTGGTTCGGTAAAGGGCTTGGCGGCCTTTTGATGCTCGGCGGTGCCGGTCTGGTCTGTGTATATAGCAGCGATCGTCCAATCAACAGCCGCAAGGACATGGCACTTCGGGTACTCGATGGCGCCAAGGCGATTTACAACATCACCAGCGCCTTCGGTGACATCCTGAGCTACATGCGTTTGTTTGCGCTTGGCCTGTCAGGTGCATCGCTGGCAATGACCTTTAACTCACTAGCCGGCCAAGTTGTCGAAGCCCAGCCTGTCTCTGGGGTGCTGTTTGGCGGCCTGATCTTATTGCTTGGCCATATTTTGAACTTCGCACTCTGTGTCATGAGTGGCGTGGTTCACGGTATGCGCCTGAACGTTATTGAATTTGTTAACTGGGGTCTATCCGACGAAGGATACCCATTCAAAGCTTTTCGGAAGAAAGAGGATTAAAACATGGAACAATTTGTAATTGCACTTGGTTGGTTGGGCGCGTTCGCTCCTGTTGCACTGGGTGCTATTGGTTCAGCTATCGGCTGTTCGGTAGCCGGTCAGGCAGCCTGTGGTGCCATGCTCGATGTTGAATCTGGCTACGGTAAATACATTGGCCTGTCAGCCATGCCATCCTCTCAGGTTATCTACGGTATCGTCATCATGTTTACCCTTGCCGGTATCGGTGTGGATGCACAAACTGCTGGCGGCCTATTCGGTGTTGGCCTGATGACCGGTCTGGCGCTGCTGTTCTCTGCTATCTACCAGGGCCAGGCAGTATCGGCTGCTATCAATGCCTCTAAGAACAAGCCTGAAGTATTCGGCCTATCGATTGCTCCAGCAGCGATTGTAGAAGGCTTCTCGGTATTCGCGTTCGTATTTGCCCTAGTAATGGGTGCCAACATCGGCGCTTAAGGAAAAGACCATGCCAGTAGAAAATCAAAATACCACGCCTGTCTCGGCAGGGATCAAGCAACTGGTCGACACCCTTCGCCAAGAAGGTGTGGATGCCGGTAAAGAAGCAGCGGATCAGATTATTGCTGAAGCGCGTGAGGAAGCCTCTACCATCGTGGCCGAAGCCCGAGATAAAGCTGGCCTGATCCTGGGTAATGCGCGCAAAGAAGCTGACTTTATTTCAACCGCAGGCAAGCAAGCGTTTGAAATGGCTAACCGCAACGCCATTTTGGAGCTGAAAGCGTTTTTGCAGGATGAATTTGCCAAGCAGATCCAGGCGACTGTCGGTACCCAGTTAACGGACGAGAAACTGCTGCAGCAGATGATCCTCGAAGTCGCTGGCCGCAATGCTATCCAATCCGATGAGCCTGTTGAAGTTATCTTGCCGACCCGCGTGGTAGGCGTGAACGATTTGAGTGCCAACCCTGAAGAACTCAAGGAAGGTACGCTGATCCATTTCGCGGTGGCGCAAGCCGCTGAAATGCTTCGCGAAGGGGTCACTTTCAACGTCAATGGAGATAACAAGAATGCCGTTGTGTTCCGCTTGAAAGATAAAGATATCGAAGTGGCACTGTCGGATGAGACCGTCACCCAGATGATGCTTAATCATCTCCAGCCACGCTTCCGCGCGTTGTTGGAAGGTATCGTTAAGTAAGTAAAGGAGGCAGGTTTGCCCTGCCTCTCCTTTAACAAGGAACGTATATGTCTGATAAAGCATATCATAGCTTGTTGACGTCACTGCCGCATATCGACTCGCTGTTTAACAGTAAAATCACGCCGATTTCGCGTTATCAGCTGGAACGCCGTTTGAGTGCCCTCACTTTTGATGAACGTAAGCACCTCAATATGATTGAGCAGCTGATGCACTGGGATCGCACCAAGGACGATGCCGATGATGCCGAACTGATCAAGTTCGCGACGCGGGCCCGCAATGAAGTCAAAAGCAAGGTACTCCGCGATCTGATTGACTGGCGTCTGGATATGCGAACGGTTGTAGCTGCCCTGCGCCGCAAAAAAGCCGGGGAAAAAGCACCGTCAGGGCCTCGCTGGAGCTTCGGTACGCGCTACGAGTTTGTCCGCCGCAATTGGAATGTGCCCTACTTTAACTTGCAGTTCTCTTTCCCATGGTTGCCGGATGTTGCCCGGTACATGGAACACGATCAGAGCCTCGAGCTCGAAAAAGCCTTACTAGAAGCGGTTTGGGATGAACTTGACCGCATCAGCACCAAAGAGCGCTTTAGCTTCGAAGCTGTCGTAATTTATCTCTTGCGCTGGAACTTGGTATTCCGCTGGACCACTTACAACAGCGAGATAGCCATCGAGCGGTTCGACCAACTGGTAGAAAATGCACTGGGTGAGTTTGCCAGTGATCTACCGCATTAATTTTGAAAACAGGTTGTTCAATGAGCACAGAATTAATCAATAAAACGCCGACAGCCCACGTTACGGCTGTCATTGGCGACACACTGACCATTCGCCTCAACCAAGGTGAAAAGGGCCAACTGGTAAAAAATGAAGTGGTCTATGTATTGCCGAGCCGCAAGCAAACGGACGGCCTTGATGAAATGCTAATGGCCGAAGTACTGCGCGTCCGTGGCGACTCTGCGGATATTCAGGTGTATGAAGACACCCGTGGTGTTGCCGTGGGTGACAGCATTATCCAAACCGGTGAAATGCTCAGTGTCGATCTGGGCCCTGGTATCCTGGCCCAAATCTATGATGGCCTGCAAAACCCGCTGGAGCGACTGGCACAGATCCACGGTAAGTTCCTCAAACGCGGTGTGCAGGTTGATGCGCTGGATAAAGCAGAGACCTGGGCCTTTACTGCCGTAGCCAAGAAAGGCGACAAACTCCGTGCCGGCCAATCGCTGGGCACCGTACAAGAAGGTCGCTTTACGCACCAGATCATGGTGCCCTTCTATATTAAAGGCGAAGTCGAAGTCACCTGGATTCAGGAAGGCAGCTTTACCATTGATACCGTGGTAGCCCACATTACCGATAACCACGGTAAAGAGCACAACCTGACCATGGTCCAGAAGTGGCCGGTCCGCCAGTCTATCGCCAATACCCTGACCAAAAACGGCGGCAAGACCCAGCGTAAATTCCCGAATGAGCCACTGGTTACAACCACCCGTACCATTGATACTTTCTTCCCGATTGCCCGTGGCGGAACTGGCTGTGTACCGGGGCCATTCGGCTCAGGGAAAACGGTTCTGCAGCACGGTATCTCCCGTTACTGTGATGCCGACATTGTTATCGTGGTTGCCTGTGGCGAGCGTGCTGGTGAAGTGGTTGAAACCATTGAAGAATTCCCTCACCTGCCGGATCCTAAGCACGGCGGTACCCTGATTGACCGTACCGTGATCATCTGCAATACCTCATCCATGCCGGTTGCTGCCCGTGAGGCCTCTATTTATACCGGCTTGACGCTGGGTGAATACTACCGCCAGATGGGCTACAACGTCCTGCTGTTGGCTGACTCAACCTCTCGTTGGGCACAGGCAATGCGTGAAACGTCGAACCGCCTGGAAGAGATCCCAGGAGAAGAAGGTTTCCCTGCTTACATGGACTCGGCGATCAAAGGCGTTTACGAGCGCTGTGGTGTCGTTGACAACGAAAACGGCACTGATGGGTCGTTGACGATGATCGGTTCGGTTTCCCCTGCCGGTGGTAACTTTGAAGAGCCGGTCACCCAGTCTACCCTAGGTACCGTTAAGACCTTCCTTGGCCTGTCGTATGACCGCGCCTACAAGCGCTTCTACCCGGCAATTGACCCGTTGATTTCCTGGTCACGTTACCTCGACCAGCTTGAAGACTGGTATGCCGAAAACCTTGGTCCAGAATGGGTGCCAACGGTTAAGGAAATGAAAGCACTGCTATCGACTGGTGACAGTATCGGGCAGATGATGCAGGTAACCGGTGAGGAAGGTATCTCGCTGGAAGACTATGTGGTTTACCAGAAAGCGCTGTTCCTTGACATGGTATACCTGCAGCAAGATGCTTTCGACGAGGTCGATGCGTCATGTAGCTTCGAGCGCCAGCAGTTTATCTTTGCCAAGGTGGTGAAAGTCATCCGCACTGAGTATGATTTTGCTGATAAAGCCGAAGCACGTAAGTACTTTACATCCATGACGCGTTACTTCCGTAACTTCCATTACGCCAAAGACAATACTGCCGAGTACCACGATTACGTTTCACGTATCGACATGCTGTTGGAAGATACCGTCACCGCGGCAGTATAAGCTTTAAAATCAAACGTTAAGTCTAGCAACCAGCATATCTGTGTTCAGATAGTGCTGGTTTGCTACGCCCAGAAAAACTTACCGGAAAAACACATTCGGGATAAATATATATTCCAATACAACCCTGCGAAACATCCCACCCAGATCAAGGTAAAAGATTAGAATTAATCACCACAAACATGGCTTTACCAGAGCGAATTTAACCTTCCCGTCACACCTAATCCTTTACAGGCATTCTACCCCATGAAATCCTGCAAAACTGAATGTTAACAGCGGCTTTTCCTAGTGCTTAAAATCAAGTGTAAACTCGGCGAAACCTTAGCATATTTTCGCTCAAATCGATTTATCAGCACAAAAAACGGCCAAAGACCGCCGAATGCGTTAAAATTCAGTTAATAAATATGTTTTCGGAATATCGTACTGCCTAAAAAAGTGTGATCTGAAACATATCTTTGATTATTTCAAGGCATTTTACTTCGCTTTAACACGTGAAGTGCTGTTAACCTGCTCCGCGCTCTGGTGAAAGATTTTCAGAGTGAATAATTATAAGGAGTGTTTTATTCATGCAAGCACAAAAGAAAAAAATGTCCCTGACCGGCCGCGTTATTCTGGGTATGGTTCTGGGCATCTTGACAGGATTCATTATTCGTTCGCTTTTTGCTGAATCATCTTTTGTCCACGAATATATAGTGAATGGCCTGTTCGAGGTTGGCGGTGCAATTTTCATCGCAAGCTTGAAGATGCTAGTTGTGCCATTGGTATTTGTCTCGCTGGTATGTGGTACCAGTACGCTTAAAGACATCAGCACACTGGGTCGCCTAGGCGGTAAAACATTGGCGTTTTACCTGACTACTACAGCCATTGCCATTTCACTGGCGTTGGTCATGGGTAACCTGTTCAAGCCAGGGGCAGGCGCAGACCTTTCTGCTGCTACCTCATTTGCTTCCAAGGAAGCGCCGTCACTGGGCCAGGTCATTATCGACATGTTCCCGACCAACCCAATCAGCTCGATGGCTAACGGTAACACGCTGCAAATCATCGTGTTCGCTATCCTGTTCGGTATAGCCATCAGTGCGGCGGGTAAGCCGGGCGAGCGTATTGCAGGGATCTTTGCTGATCTCAACGAAGTGATCATGAAGCTGGTTGCCCTGCTGATGAACATTGCCCCATTCGGTGTATTCTTCCTGATGGCAAAACTGTTCACAGGCCTTGGTCTTGATGCAATTTTCAACCTGTTCGGTTACTTCCTGGTACTGACTTGTACCCTGCTGCTGCACGGTATCGTGGTATACGGTACACTGTTCAAGATCTTCACCGGTTTGAGCCCGAAACTGTTCCTGAAGAAGATGGAAGATGCGATCATGTTCGCCTTCTCAACCGCTTCTTCCAACGCGACTATTCCAGTAACGATGGAAACAGCAACCAAGCGTCTTGGTGTTAAGAACCGTATCGCTTCGTTCACTGTACCGCTAGGCGCAACCATCAACATGGATGGTACGGCGATCATGCAAGGTGTGGCGACTGCCTTCATTGCTCAGGCATTCAACATCGACCTGACCATGGGTGACTACTTAATGGTCATTGCCACAGCAACTCTGGCATCAATCGGTACCGCTGGTGTACCAGGTGTGGGCCTAATCATGCTGGCAATGGTATTGAACCAGGTTGGCCTACCGGTTGAAGGTATCGCAATTATCATGGGTGTTGACCGTCTGCTAGATATGATCCGTACTGCAGTTAACATCACGGGTGACAGCTGTGTAACCTGTATCGTTGCGAAATCTGAAGGTGAGATGGATATCGACCGCTTCAACGACCCGCATGCGGGTGAGAAAGAAGAAGAAGTCCACCTACATCCAATTCACGATTAAATCGTGTCTTATAAAGGCTTCCATCTGGAAGCCTTTCTTATCTCTTTTCCACTCCACCATATGCACCATGATGTAGCATCTCTGCACCACCGCCGCACCATTATCGCCCCCATTTGATAAACCCACTAAAGACCACAGCATAACCAGCTGATAATAAAGGCTTAAATATTTCTGTCATTTGAACCATCATGGAATAGTGCTTGCAGCTTTGCTTACCAGAACCGGACTCGTGTGTTTAGGGAGGCTGCATGCTCTATTTTATTCTTACCCTCTGTCTAGTCGGCATTGCGCTTGGCACCGTCATCATTCGCTCCCGCCAGCAACGCGATTTACTGCAAAGCCGTTTTAACCAAATTATCGGCCTGCGCCAACTTATCCACTTACTGCGTTTTCACCGCCGCCAGTCACACCTAGCCTTAAAAAGCGCTCCGCCGCGAACAGAAAGCCTCAGTGAATCCATAGCGATCAAGACCTTGATCCATAGCCTGATCAACCAAGCTGAAACGGCCAACAAGCCGATGTACCGCATTCTCGACAAACAGCTCAGCACGATTTTGGATGAGTGGCCCAAATATTCTGTCCAGCGCAACCAGTCCACCCATGGCAAAGCAATCCGCCACGTGTTGTACCTTATTGATGATACGTTAACCCAGTGCCTCATCACATCTGAAAAGGACGAACTGTTCAAGCAGTACCAAGGTACCTGGCCTGTGATGCTCAATGCTATCGACAGCCTAAGCCGCTTTCGCTACGCAATTGAGAACTACAAGATGGGCAGTGACGTGATGGCAAGGGAGCTGAGCCTGCACGCCCAGATCCTCAAGCGTAGAATGGCACAATTGCATTTACCCGATGATCCTGCGGTACCGCCGCTCATCATCGATAACCTGTTCATCCAGTATGAAAATATAGATTTAAACGCTCACGACAAGGAGTTGGTCAAGCATCACCTCTACCAGTTTTCACTGGAAGCGTCAGATACCCTGTTCCACTTATTTGATCTGGTACTTAGCCATGTAGGCGGGGAGTTGTCGATTAAGCTGCCTGAGCTGACAGCAAGGGAAGATAAGAAAGTGGTACAAATAATTGCCCGGTATTGAGACCGGGCAATGGGGGAAGGAGCAGTTTGTCTTGTCTAACCTGAGTCTTTAGAAGATCAGGTGGGCAATCGCTACGATGATCGGCAATGTCACAAGCGTACGCAGGACAAAGATAGCCACCAGCTCAAGGAAGTTGATTGGCACCTTGCTGCTCAGGATCACCGAGCCAGTTTCTGACATGAAAATCAGCTGGGTAACAGACAGTGCAGCGACAACAAACTTGGTCAGCTCAGCATTGATGCTTGATGCTGCAATGATTGACGGCACATACATATCCGTGAAGCCTACCAACATGGTCTGTGCCGCCGCTTGCGCCTCAGCAACGTTCAGTAGCTCAAGTAGTGGAACAAACGGTGCGCCCAGTAGCGAGAACAGAGGTGTCGTTTCCGCCACAACTAGGCCAAGTGTACCGATGGCCATCACCACTGGCAGAACACCAATCACCATATCCAACGCATTGTGAATACCTTCTTTGGCAACAGAGCCAAGGCTCTTCACCTTATCAGCACGCTGCAGAGCCAAATCCATACCAAAGCTCATTGCTGACTGGCCTTCTGGTACCAGTTCGTCATCACGGTTTGGTGCCGTACCATCGATGTAGACATCTTTTTTGTATGACAGAGGCGGCAGGAACTGAATCACCATGGCAGCAACTACGCCTGACAAACAAATCGCGGCATAGAAAGGCACGAAGTAATTCTGCAGGCCAACCTGGGTCAATACCACCAGCGAGAAAGAAATACCAACCGGCGAGAACATGGTCGCAACGACAGCAGCTTCACGGGCTGTATACTTTTTCTGCTCGTACTGCTTACTGGTCAAGATAACCCCAACCGTACCGTCACCCAACCAAGATGAAATACAGTCAATCGCAGCACGACCCGGCAGCCTGAACACAGGACGCATAAACTTACTCAGCAAGGTACCTAGCAGCTCAAGTAAACCGAAGTTGAGCAGTAGCGGCAGTAGCAAACCGGCAAAGATGAAAGTAACAAACAGTGAAGGCAACAGATCATGCAGCACCAAACCACCGGTATTTTCATTCCAGAGCATTTCTGGACCTACCTGATGAAGCGCCGCCAGGGTAAATACCGCACCCAAACTACGAATAACCAACCACGTTGGGCTCAATACGAAAAGACGAGTCAGCAAAGGAGATTGAGTAACAAAAGTAGGCTTTGCAACACTTGCCAGTACTGAAACCACAGCAGACAAACAGATCACCGCCGTCACCAACGGCAGGATAGCGTCACCCAGCACAGCCTTGAAGCCTTTAGCCATAAGGGCTAGCGGGAAGGTAAAGTCACCGTTGACGGTCAGCGGCGCCAAGAAAAAGAACAAACCAAGTAAAGATGGAATGGCGAACATCAGCACATTCCGGCTGGTCTTGTGGTTGTTTTGCGCTAAAAGGGTATCTGTCATTCTACTGCTTCCTGAATGATTACACTCTCAATAAAAGTGAATAATTTCTCAATAGCGCGATTATATCGATATATCTTTCAGAGACAAGCCCAAACAGCAAAAAAAATCACATCAAGCGAATATAAATTCACACTTAATCCTAAAAAAATAGCCCGCTTAATAGCGGGCCGAATAGGAACTAGCAAACAAACACTAACAATGAAAATCAATGACTCGGTACTACGCAGTTTCTCCCCCTCGCAGCCAATTAACCTCTATCCAGTGGCTAATGTGCTGCGCCACATCATGCGGGCGCTCCATAGTGGCTAAATGGCCACAATCATTAAGTATGTGCAAGCTTACTTGCGGGATATGCTCTGCCATTTTCAAGTGGTTCGACACCGGACATAAAGCATCGTCCCTGCCGCAGATGACCAAACTCGGCACCCGAATATCCGCCAGCATCGGCCTGGCATCTGGCCGGGTTGCCAATGCCTTGGCATGGGCGATGAAAGCTTCGATACCGATGTTGTCGGCCATATCGCATATTGAGTCTGTCAGGGCTGTATCTACCAAGCGACTATGATGGATTAGGGCCGGGAGTAAAACCTCGCGGGTAATAGCAGGAAACTCGCCAGCGATAGCACGATCCACTAGGGCATCGCGCTTCTCGGTGACAGCAGGCTGTTCATCAGCTGCATTGGTATCTATCAGCACCAAGCCTTTCACCCTTTCCGGTGCCTGGCGATAGACTTCAAAGGCCAATATCCCCCCCATCGACAAGCCACCGAGAATGAAGGTTTCCGGTGCTTCCTCCAGTACCTTACTTGCAAGGACCTGCATAGAATCAGCGACATCCAAGTTTGCGCATTGGGGAGCAAGCCACTCAGGTAACAGTGCATTGACCGGCTCAAAGAGCTGCTGGTCGCACAATAGGCCAGGTAACCATAACAATGGGAGGGATTGGTTCATCACAACACCTCAGGCTTTTCTGGCTGATCACTGCCGAGGATGCAGTAAGTAAAGCTTTCGCCACGGACATTCGCTAGGCTTAGCTCCGCACCAACAGGCACATTCAAGACATCACCGGTCGTCAGCAAAACCTTGGCCGTTTCACCCTGGTGTTTAATTTCTATCTCGGTATCGCCACTGAAATTAATCAGTACCTGTTTCTCTTTGCGGGTATGCATAGGCAGCTTGGCTTGATTTTCCAACCTGTAGGCTTGGATGCTGACTTCATCGTGGCTCTTGACTTGGAAGTCATAGTTAGCCAGCGGGCTACCCGTCAGGGCAAATTGCTGGTAATCAACCCCGGCAAAATCATTGACCACCGGACGGTAGTCTTTGCTCAGAGCTACATACGGCATCATCTGCTCTGTGGTATAGGTGTCAAACTGCTGCATCTCCTGCTCTGTCAGCAATGGCATCAATTCATCTTCGGCCGGGACCTCATCACCTGCCTGAGTATCAGCCAGGCTACCGTCAGCTCGTAGGTACAGACCATGGCCCTGGCTGTTCTTGATCACTTCCGGGTGCCAGATCACACCACCGCCTGAATCATCCCCGCCTAGTACAGAATACATAAAGCCATAATCTCGCCCTACAACTTCGAAACCACGGAATAAATTGGTTGGGATAGATATCACGTCCCCCTTCGACAGCACAGCATCATATTCGCCATCGTTGCCCCAGTAGAGGCGGAACTGGCCCTTGAACACCACAAACAATTCAGCTGTTCGATGAGAGTGAAGGGAGTTTTTGATCCCCGGCGGCTGGCCTGCCGCGCCAATATTAAAACCAGCCGTATCGCGGATATGCACATGCTGGCGGCTACTTTCGGCTACACCGGCACCAATAATGCAAAAATTATCTTTCAGGTGGCTGCCCGGTGTGCGCGCATCAATAAACGCACTGGTACCCGGGATCAATTCCATGTAACGGACAAGTTGTTGATTAATTTCTTGTTGTAAGTTCATTTTCCATATCCTTTTGGTAACAGAGAGGATAGCTTGCAATTGAGCACTCGCCCTCACACTAGGCTCCCAGCGGGCGACCACCGTCTACCGCCAGTGTCGTACCGGTAGAAAACGTCATTTGCTCAGCAGCCACGACAACGGCTCTCGCCACTTCCTCTGCATTGGCCAGCCTTTTCAGTGGTGTTGATTGCTCTTGCTGGTCACGCCACTCACTATCCAGTCCTTTGACAAACTCGGTATCGACCAAGCCCGGTGCAACCGCAAGTACACGGATATCGGGGGCCAAGGCCCGTGCCAATGAACGGGTCATGTTTTCAACAGCAGCCTTGCTGGCACAGTAGGCGATATTACTGCCCATCGCTGTTTGTGCGGCGATAGAGGTAATATTGACCACACAGCCATTGTTCTCTTCAAGCAAAGGGCGCATGGCGCGAACCATGGCAAACGGAGCACGGACATTGACTTCGAAGATCCGATCAATCAACTCATCGGTCAACGAGACCAAATCATCGTGGGCCACATACTGGGTAGTCCCGGCACAGTTGACCAGCAGATCCACCCCCTGCCCGTCAGCCGCCAGTTGGTCAGCCAAAGACTGAATGCTTCGGCTATCGGACACATCGAGTTTGCAACTTCGATGCCCCTGCCCTGCCATGCCGGCTAGCACCTGGTTGGCCGCCTCGGCATTGGCATTGAAAGTCAGGATAACTTGGTAACCTGATTGGGCGAGGTGCTGGCTGATGGCGGCCCCCAGGCCGCCACTCCCACCCGTTACCAGAGCGAGTTTGCTCATGACAACGCGCCCTCCTCGTCCAGTTTCTTGTAACGGCGAACGCGGATATCTGCTTGCTCTTTATGGCCGGCAAAGCCTTCCAGTGCACATAAGCGCGAGCAGTATTCACCGACTTTCAACGAAGCCTCTGCAGTTACGCGCTGGTAAGTACAGGTCTTGATGAACTTGCCAACCCATAGGCCACCGGTATAACGAGCCGCTTTCTTGGTCGGTAGGGTATGGTTGGTACCGATACACTTGTCACCGTAGGAAACATTGGTTTCACGTCCTAGGAACAGCGCACCGTAGTTAGTCATATTCTCGAGGAAGTACTGTGGGTCGCGGGTCATTACCTGGACGTGCTCGGAGGCAATATCATCTGCAACTTCCACCATTTCTTCGTAGCTGTCACAGACAATCACCTGGCCGTAGTCATCCCACGCCTTACCAGCCACTTCCGCTGTCGGCAGGATAGTTAATTGGCGCTCGACTTCCTTGATAGTTTCAAGGGCAAATTGCTCCGAGTTAGTCAGCAGTACCGCTGGCGAGTTGTAACCATGCTCGGCCTGGCCCAGCAGATCAGCTGCAGCCAGTTCAGGGTCACAACCTTGCTCATCTGCAATAACTAATGTTTCAGTTGGACCTGCAAACAAGTCGATACCCACTCGGCCAAACAGTTGGCGCTTGGCTTCGGCAACAAAAGCGTTACCCGGACCGACAATCATATCAACAGGCAGGATTGACTCGGTTCCCAAGGCCATTGCACCAACGGCCTGGACACCACCAAAGCAATAGATTTCATCGGCTCCGGCCATCGCCATTGCGGCTACGATGGCAGGGTTCGGCTCACCGTTGAATGGAGGAGCACAGGCAATAACACGTTTAACACCGGCAACTTTGGCAGTCAGGACACTCATGTGTGCAGAAGCAACCAGCGGGTACTTACCGCCAGGGATGTAACAGCCAACACTGTTTACCGGTACGTTCTTGTGGCCCAGCACAACACCCGGCAGTGTTTCGACTTCAACATCTTTCATTGAATCACGCTGGATCTGGGCAAAGTTGCGGACCTGCTCTTGGGCAAACTCGATATCATGGCGCGTCGCATCGTCCAGGCTATCGATACAGGCCTGGATTTGCTCCTCTGACAAGCGGAACTGGGCTGGTGACCAGTTATCAAATTTTTCCGATAACTCACGCACAGCGCTGTCGCCACGCTGTTGGATATCCCCAAGGATCCCCTCAACGATACCGCGTACCTTTGCGTCATTGGATGCTGAAACTTCTTCTGTGATGCCTTCTTTCAGAAAACGAGCCATGTATGTTTCTCCTTGCTTCACTTTTGATTACGTATGCATTGTTATGAAAAATTTTTTTATCGTTCTGACTTTATTCCAGCTGTTTGGATAGGACTAAACAACCAAATGACTACGAATGCAAAATACATTAAACAAAAAATTTACAACAAGCAAACAAAAACATCACCAAACCAAAGATATTTTTTTATCCTGCTGATTTAACTGAATTTAAGTTAGTCATACCAGATCGTAAGCAGTTACATCCAGCACTATTTACCCGATTAACTCGATGTTTTCACCTCACCATTGTTGCCAAAAAGTTAATTTAAGGATATTTATCTTGCATACCTTTCCAATACAAAAACCAAGTAACAAGGAACCGTTATGCGCTTTTCATCACAACTTCAACAGCCAGTACAACTTGGGACTTTCGTTAAAACCCCGCATCCCCATATCATTGAAGTATTAGCTCTAGCCGAGCTGGATTTCCTGATCTTGGATGCCGAGCATTCACCTTATGACCGTGCTTCCTTGGATCTCTGCATCATGACCGCACGGCTATCAGGGCTACCTGCACTTGTCAGGATCCCGGATGCGGCACCGTCAACCATACTCAATGCCCTGGACTGCGGGGCAACAGGTATCCAGGTGCCCCATGTCTGCTCTGCCAGCCAAGCCGAGGAAATCGTCAAGCGCAGCCACTACGGTGAAAATGGTCGTGGCTATGCCGGCTCAACCCGTGCAGCCAACTATGCGACCAAGCCGATGGTCGAACACCTTGCTACGAGTAAAACAGCCACCACTGTTGTTGCCCAGATAGAGGACCCTGAAGGCGTCGATAATGTCGACGCTATTGCGGCAGTCGAGGGGATCGATGCCTTGTTCATCGGCCAGGTCGACCTTGCGGTAGCCTATGGGGCTCCCTCGGTACAAGCCGATGTGGTAAGGGACGCCAGCTTGAAAGTCATTGAGGCCGCCAAGCGAAACAACAAACCGGTAGGCATGTTCGTAGCTGATGCCAGTCAAATTTCTGCTTGGAAAGAGGCTGGGGTCTCTTTCTTTGGCCTGGCGTCTGAGCATAAAATGATTATTGATGGATTTAACCGACAACGCGCCGCCTTGTAAGGCGCGAAGTTTACACTAAGGAGGTCGTTATCAAGGCCAAAGTCACCTCGGTCGATGTTGCCAAAATGCTGGGCGTTTCCCAATCTACGGTATCAAGGGCATTCAACCCCAAGGCCAGTATTAGCGAAAAAAAACGCCAGATGGTGCTCGATGCGGCAAACAAGCTGGGTTATACCCCCAATGCCATCGCAAGAAGCCTGATCTCCAATCGCTCCGGCTTGGTTGCCATCGCCCTCGATAGCGAAAGCAACCCGATGTACGACTTGCAGACCCGGAAATTAGCCAGTGCCATCCAAAAACGCGGCGGGCAGGTTGTTCTCTGCCCGATCGACAAGGATGATCTGGATTTAGCAATATCCCGTGCCATCGAATATCAGGTCGATGGCCTTATCATCGCCACCAGCCGCCTGACCAGCCGGGCATTTGCCCAGTGTGAAAAATTCGGCGTCCATTTGTGCCTGATCAACCGCTACATAGAAGGGGTGACCGCCAACAGTGTTGGCTTGGACAACCTCCATGCCGGTATCCAAGCTGCCGATTACCTACACGGCAAAGGGTTCGAGCGGATGATATACATCAGCGGTGATGCTGGGTCGATGACCAGTGAGGAGCGCTGGAAGGGATTCTCCAAGCGGCTAAGCGAACTTGGTCTACCGGCCCCCGATTACATCCAGTGCCAGTATAACTTTGAGTCAGGCCTTGCTGCGGCCAATGAGATCCTTGCCAAGCCCCACCAGCCACAAGCTATCTTCTGCGCCAACGATATCCTCGCGCTCGGCGTGATAGACGGCCTGCGCCAAGCAGGAAAAGCCGTACCTGGCGACTATGCGATAATGGGCGTCGATGATATTCCGATGGCCAATTGGCCCGGCTACAGTTTGACGACTATTGCCCAGCCGCTGGATCAGATCACCCGCCTTGCCGTGGATGACCTGCTAGCCAGGATCCAAGATGAGAAAGAAGCCTGTGGTGATTACCTGATGCAACAAGGTGAAGTTATCGAAAGAAACAGTACCAAGTGCTGATGTAAACCGGCTCTTCAAAGCCACACCGTCTTATCAGCCAGCACCCAAAGTGCTGGCTTTTTTGTATCTGTACAGCGCCTTATCGTCCATTTCAGCTGTGTGTCCATAGCGATTGAAAGCTTCATTGCCTTCATCACCACTATCGCTAATACCAATATGCACCATAAAAAAACCAATATGATTCATGACATTAGATTAAAACCCCATTAATATTCCACCCCGGAATAATAATTCAAGCATTTATGCAATCACTTTTTAGCACAAAAAAGCACCAAATGTTAAAAACCTGATCCTCAGCACGCATTTCAAACACACCTAAAACAGTTTATTGACATCTTTGCAACACAAGCTAATTTGGATACGTAACCAAAAACATAACAACTTATTAACTTGTCAGACTGATAGGAGGTATTTATGGCCATGGCCGGCTTTGATCCAAGATGGCGTGATTTTCCAGATTACATTCTTGGTATTACCAAGGAGATTTGGGAAGACCGGGGGCTGCATACCCTCCACCATTACTATTCATCCGATATTATCGTCCGCTCCCCAAGCGGTATCTCAACCGGTAATGAAGGCGTCATCAGCGCTACCATGGCGACACTGGCAGAGTTCCCTGATCGTACCCTACTCGGGGAAGATGTAATTTGGAGCGGCAGCCCAGAGCAAGGGATGCTCTCCTCGCACCGAATTACTTCCACCGCCACCCACCTTGGTGATGGGGTTTACGGTAAGGCCAGCGGTACCAAACTTCGTTATCGCATTATTGCCGACTGCCATGCTATCAATAACCAGATCAACGATGAGTGGCTGATCCGCGACCAAGGTGCCATCGCCAAGCAATTAGGCCTTAGTGCAGAAGAATACGCCCACCAGTTAATCGAACGTGAAGGTGGCATAGAAAAGAGCCCATTCCCATTCACACCAGCACAAGATATCGAAGGCCCATACCTCGGGGTAGGCAATGACAACGAGTGGGGCAGCCGCTTCGAGGATATCCTGCGTAAGCTAATGAACGCCGAGTTCTCCACCGTTGCCCAAGATTATGACCGTGCCTGCATGGCCGAATACCCTGGTGGTACTTCCGCCCTTTCCCATCACCAAGTTGACCAGTTTTGGATGCAACTCCGTGCTGCCTTTCCCAATGCCAAGTTTACCGTCCATCACCGTATTGGCCGCGAAGACCCAATGATGGCACCTCGCGCTGCAATCCGTTGGTCGCTGCAAGGCAAGCATGAAGGCTATGGCGCCTTTGGCAAACCTACCGGTGCCGATGTGCATGTGATGGGGATCAGCCATGCTGAATTTGGCCCATGGGGACTGCGCCGCGAGTTCACGCTATATGACCAGACTGCGGTGTGGAAACAAATCCTATTACAACAGGGGTAAACCGCTACTCAGCCTGTTAAATCCATTTCAAAAAGACAACAAGGGCCAGCAGGCCCGCCCAGACTCAACACTGTAAGGATGCAAAATGTCACTGAATATCATCGAGAAGTTCTACCAAAATTACTTCACTGCCAGCCAGTCCGAGCAAGCAGAGGTTGCCAGCAACGCCCTTAATGCCGATGTTAAATGGTGTGTTGCCCACCCTGTCAATGACCTAAACGGCCCGCAGGCTGCCCACGAAGCGTTTCTTGCCCCACTCAAGCATGCCCTTCCCGATGCGGAGCGCCGCCCGTTGATTGTGATGGATGGTGAGTATGAAGGACGTACTTGGTACAACTCGACCGGTTATTTTGTCGGGACATTCGAAAACAGCCTGTTTGGCATTCCGGCCACTGGGAAAACCCTTTACCTTCGCTATACCGAGATGGTCTGCGTCGAGAACGGCCAGATCACCGAGTCTTATCTTATCCCCGACTTTATCGATGCAATGAACCAGGCCCGTGTCAATCCGATGCGCCGCAGCCTTGGCCACGATGGATTGGTCATGGCACCGGCCACCGCCGATGGTTTCAACCACGGTGAAGTGTGTCCCGAGCGCAGCGAAAAGAGCAAACAGCTGGTCGAGGATATGCTGGGATGCCTTGGCCGCTTCGATGGCAAAGATCTCTACTCGATGGATCTGGAAAACTACTGGCACAGTGACTTCATGTGGTACGGCCCGGCAGCTATCGGTACAACACGGGGAATAAAAGGTTTTCGCAACCATCACCAAGCCCCGTTTGTTTTCGCCTTCCCAGACCGTAGCGTCGACATCGAACTGAATATTTTGGCCCAAAATGACTACGTAAGCACAGGTGGCTGGCCACACATGCACGGCACCCATACAGGCCATAGCGGTTGGCTGGGATTAGCCCCGACAGGCAAGCATATTGAGCTAAGGGTTATGGATATTTGGCGCCGTGACGGTGAACTGCTCAAAGAAAACTGGGTCGCTATCGATATTGCCCACATTATGCTGCAGCTGGGCTATGACCTGTTCGGCCAGATGAAAGAGCAACTAGAGGGCCCTGCTTATGCATGAATTCGGACTATTAAACTGGACTATTCTGGGCGGCTACATCGTTCTCACCCTGATTTTGGGTGCCGTCATCGGTAAGAAAGTAACCTCGGCAAAGCAGTTCGCACTCGGTGACAAAAATATCCCATGGTGGGCCATTGGTATCTCGGTTGTCAGTACCTATGTCAGCGCGATGTCGTTCCTAGGCGGCCCGGCATGGTCATACACCGAAGGGTTGTCGGTGATTGCTATCCACCTCAACTATCCACTGGTGATTTTCTTCATCGTGTCGGTGTTCATGCCATTCTTCTACAACAATGGCCTAACGTCGATTTACGAGTACCAGGAACGCCGCTTTGGTAAAGCGTCCCGGTTGACCCTGTCGATCATCTTCTTGATGAAACAGGCGTTGAGCTCGGCTGCTGTACTTTATGCAACAGCGATGATCTTGGAGTTTATTACGGGTATCGATGTGGTTTACTGCATCATGATTGTTACTGCCATCGCACTGGTATATACCGTCATGGGCGGGATTGCCGCGGTTATCTGGACTGACGTTATCCAAGCCTTCATCCTGTTTATCGGGGCCTTCATTATCATCGAAGCGGTGTGGAACGGTATGCCTGCTCCTATGACCGAAGTGCTTGCCGACCTCAAGGCCCAGGGCATGACCGACGCGCTCAAGACCAATATGGATCTCACTCAGGTCACCACGGTTTGGGCCGGGGTGATTGCCATGACCATGTTCCACACCACTGTCTATGGCGGTAACCAGATGATGGTCCAGCGTTGTATGGCAGCCAAGAGCATGGGCGATGCCAAGAAATCCATGCTGATGATGGGCTATGTCGCTTTCTTCATCTACTTCCTGTTTATCGTACTGGGTGTGCTGTTCAACGCCTACTACGAAGGCAAGCCTTTTGAAAACGGCAATACCATTATCCTGCACTATGCCAGTGAATACGGCGTACCGGGCTTGATGGGGATTATTGCAGCAGCGATCTTGGCCGCCAGTATGTCGAGCCTCGATTCCGCATTCAACTCGATGGCGACAGTGTCGGTAGCCGACTTCTACAAGCGCTTTTACAAGCAGAACGAGTCCGAAGAACACTACCTTAAAGTATCCCGCTTCTTCACCGTCACCTGGGCACTGCTGGTTATCATCCCTGCCTTGATGTTTGCTACCAGCACAGGTTCGGTACTAGAGGTATTGAGTAAAGCCGGTTCATACTTTGTCGGTGCCAGCTTCTGTATGTTCGTGCTAGGCTTCTACTCCAAACACATTACCGAGAAAGGACTGCTGATTGGTGTCGCGGCCAGCTTCCTGGCTATCTGGTATGTTGCCGTCGCTACAGACATTTCATGGCCTTGGTACTGCGTGATCGGCGTGGTGGTCAACAGTGTGGTCGCCTGGGTTGCCAGCCTTGCACTGACAGGCAAGCAAACCGAGATGCACCGCTATACCGTCAAGGGCCAGCAAGATGAATATCAGCGCCTGAACAAGCCAACTATGGACAATGGCTGGTATTTAGTACCGGGTAAAGTCGATAAAGCCAGCTACGGCCTGCTGGTGATGTTCGTCGTCTCGCTCGCCTTCTTGTACCTATTCAACGCGCTGATCGACAACAGCAATGCGCTGGTCATCTTCGGCTATGCTTGCGCCTATGTCTTCGGTGGCAGCCTGACATTGTCACTGATGGCGTTGAAGTACCGCTCTTTTTCAGGCAAGAGCTATGTAGTAGGCACTGCCAGTACCATGACCCTGATGTTAGTGATGCTTTCACTGTTTGATATCTCAGGCTTCTGGTTCTTTGCCGCAGGCTTGCTGCTTAGCCCAGCCTCGGTATGGGCCGCCCAGAAAATGTCGTCAGCACCGGCAGAAAGCACCAAAGACGATGTTGCTGAATCAAAACCAGCCTCCGCCAGTTCGCGCTAGCTCAGGGCGGTTCTGCGGGACCGCCTTTGCAACGAAAAACAGCTATGCAAGTAAGAAAAAACCCAGCCAATTGGCTGGGTTTTTGTTGGTGTTCTGTTTGAACGTCCGCGTATCGGATTAACCGATGTGAGTCACGTTGTTCATGTACTTGCGAAGTACTTCAGGGATACGGATACGACCGTCAGCTTCCTGGTTGTTCTCTAGGATAGCGACCATAGTACGGCCAACCGCTAGACCAGAACCGTTCAGGGTGTGAACAAGCTCAGGCTTCTTCTCACCTTTACGACGGAAACGCGCTTGCATACGACGAGCCTGGAAGTCACCACAGTTAGAACAAGAAGAGATCTCACGGTAAGTTTCCTGTGCAGGAACCCATACTTCTAGGTCGTAAGTCTTCACAGCGCCGAAGCCCATGTCACCAGTACATAGGATCACCTTACGGTAAGGCAGTTCAAGCAGCTGAAGTACTTTCTCAGCGTGACCTGTTAGCTCTTCAAGTGCATCCATTGAATCTTCTGGACGAGTGATCTGTACTAGCTCAACTTTGTCGAACTGGTGCATACGGATAAGACCACGTGTGTCACGACCGTAAGAACCGGCTTCTGAACGGAAACAAGGCGTGTGCGCTGTCATCTTAACAGGCAGGTCTGCTTCTTCAGAAATCGTGTCACGCAGCATGTTAGTAACTGGCACTTCTGCTGTCGGGATCAAAGACAGAGTACGTGGCTCTTCGTCATTCACTTTCTCAGTCAGCGGCTGAGTGTGGAACAAGTCAGCACCGAACTTAGGCAGCTGGCCTGTACCGAATAGGCTGTCAGAGTTCACTAGGTACGGTACGTACATCTCTGTGTAGCCGTGCTCGTCAGTGTGAAGATCCAACATAAACTGGGCAATTGCACGGTGCAGACGAGCAAACTGGCCTTTCATCACGATGAAACGTGCGCCAGACAACTTAACTGCGCTTGCGAAATCAAGACCGTCAGCCAGTTCACCTAGGTCAACGTGGTCTTTCACTTCGAAATCGTAAGATTGAGGCTGACCCCAGCGAGAGATTTCTACGTTCTCGTTTTCGTCTTTACCAGCAGGAACAGAATCGTCCGGCAGGTTTGGAATCGTTTGTACGATAGCGTCTAGCTCAGAATGAAGCGCAGCCAGTGCTTTTTTCGCGTCGTCCAGCTCAGAGCCTAGGTTGCCAACTTCAGCAAGGATACGCTCAGCTTCTTCGTGATCGCCCTTCGCTTTCGCTTGGCCAATGGACTTCGATCGGGAGTTACGCAGTGCCTGAAGCTCTTCAGTTTTGATCTGAAGTGACTTACGTTTTTCTTCTAGGGAACGTAGTAGCTCTACATCAAGAGTGTAACCACGGCGCGCTAATTTTTCGGCTGTTGCGTCCAGCTCAGTTCGAAGTAATTTAGAATCTAGCATGCTAATCCTGTGCTCATAATGTTCTAAAGTGCACACTATTTAACCAAATTGATGGCTAAATAATTTATTATTCAGAAGGCGTTAGGCAACCTAACGCTGATCCTTCAACAATACCCAAAAAGCCCTATTATTGATAGCGCTTTGAGGCGCTTTTTGCATCTAAAGAAGCAAGATAATCTAACTTTTCGGAAATTTTGGTCTCTAAGCCCCGGTTTGTCGGCTGATAGTAGCGAGTGCCCGCTAACTCCGGTGGGAAATAGCTCTCGCCAGCCGCATAGGCGCCGGGCTCGTCGTGGGCATAACGATATTCCTCGCCATAGCCCATTTCCTTCATCAGTTTGGTCGGCGCATTACGCAAGTGATGTGGCACTTCATAATCAGGATAGTTAGCCGCATCCAACTTGGCTTGTTTAAAGGCCGTATAGACCGAATTGCTTTTCGGCGCACAGGCCAAGTAAACAATCGCTTGGGCAATCGCCCGCTCGCCTTCATAAGCGCCCACTCGGGTAAAACAATCCCAAGCAGAGACTGCGACCTGCATCGCACGTGGGTCGGCATTGCCGATGTCTTCCGAGGCAATCGCCAGCAAGCGGCGGGCGACGTAGAGCGGATCACAACCAGCCTGCAGCATACGGGCATACCAATATAGTCCGCCGTCTGGGCTCGAGCCACGGATTGACTTGTGAACCGCCGAAATCATGTCGTACCACAAATCGCCCTTGTTATCGAAGCGAGCAATTTTCTCGCCGGCGACTTCAGCCAGCAACGCCAAGGTGATCTGCTTGTTGCCCTGCGTGTCCTCATCGGCCATATCAATCAGCTGTTCAAGATAGTTCAGTGACATACGGGCATCACCGCCAACCAACTCGGCCAAGCGCTCTTTGACTTCATCGACAAAAACCAGGTTGCTCTCGGTAACGCCGCGCTCTTTATCTGCAAGTGCTTGCTCGATCACCTCAAGGATTTCATCAGTATCCAAAGATTTAAGCTTGTACACCCGGGCGCGAGACAACAATGCGTTGTTAAGCTCAAAAGATGGGTTTTCTGTCGTTGCGCCGATGAAGGTCACTGTACCGTCTTCAATGTGAGGCAAGAAGGCATCCTGTTGGCTCTTGTTGAAGCGGTGGACCTCATCAACGAACAGGATAGTACGACGGCCAGCCATCTTGTTATCACGGGCCTTGTCGATGGCAGCGCGGATATCTTTCACCCCTGATGTCACCGCTGACACACGCTCGACTTCGGCATTGGCATAGTGGGCAGCCACCTCTGCCAATGTGGTTTTACCGGTACCCGGTGGACCCCATAGGATCATCGAGTGCAGGTGCCCCGCTTCCAGCGCACGCCTCAGCGGCTTGCCTTCGGCTAAAATATGCTTTTGGCCGATATATTCCTGCACGGTACGCGGACGCATTCTCGCCGCCAGCGGGCGGAAATCCGATGAAAAGTCCAGGCTGAAATTACTCAAAATCTCCGCTCCTTAAAACAAAATTAGGTGGTACAAGCGTACCACCTAAGTAATCAGTTCACTGCTAGCGGCCTTGGTGAGCCGCCTAGTTTAATCCGCAATCCAAGTTTTTACACAAGCCTAGTTGCGCTGGTCATCCAACTCTACGCCTTGCGGTGGCGTGAAAGTAAACAGGCTAGACGCAGGCGTTGCTTTATTGAACTTGGACAGCTTGAAGTTGCTGCGCTGGCCGTCTTGCTCGACCACCGAGAAACTACGTACCTCGCCTGACTTGGCAACCGTTACAATGAATTTGCCCATTGAAGAGGCACCGCTTTTCGGCGTCAGGGTAAAGGTATCTGCGGTTTGCGAGACATTATAGTTGGCCCAGTCAGCGGCACTATTGCGGGTCAGCAACACAAACGGGGTTTGATCCGTGGCATCGTTGAGCCACATCGCTGTCACTTGCTCGATGAACGGGCTGTAGTACCACAGTGTCTTACCGTCAGAGATCAAGATGTTCTCATCCGGCGTTTCAGTATTCCAGCGGAACAGGTTTGGACGCTTGATCGATACATCACCAGCACCTTCTACCAGCAGGCTGCCCTCAGGGCTTACAACAGTTTGGGTAAAGTCGGCACTGAATGCATTCACTTTACCTAGACGGGTGCTCAGTTCCTGCTGTGGATTTGCCAGAGCCTGTCCTGCCATCAGCAACGGACCGGCAACCAACATACTCAAAAGCACTTTTTTAATCATTGTGTTAAACCCTTTTCAAATGCCTGCCCTTTGATCGTAGCAGGCATGGTAATTACTGTTGTCTTGTGTTTTATCAGTGGTTAATCGCGAGGCGGCGGCGGTGGTGCCAGCACTTCACGGTTACCATTGTGACCCGGCGCACTAACAATGCCGTGGGCTTCAAGTTGCTCGACAATACGCGCGGCACGGTTATAACCAATCTTGAAGCGGCGCTGGACACCAGACACTGAACCGCGGCGCGACTCGGCAACAAACGCGGCCACTTCGTCAAACAACTGATCCAAATCGTCATCGCCACCTGTCGGGGTTTCACCCGGCAACAGGCCATCGGCACCTTGGTCAGCTTCAAGAATACCCTCGATATACTGAGGTTTACCTCTAGCTTTCCAATCATTGACCACGTTATGTACATCTTCATCCGAGGCAAACGCACCGTGAACACGAACAGGGTGGTTACTACCCGCAGGCAAGTAAAGCATGTCACCCATACCAAGCAAGGATTCTGCACCGCCTTGGTCTAGGATGGTACGCGAATCGGTTTTGGTCGAAACGGTAAACGCCATACGGCTCGGGATATTGGCCTTGATAAGGCCGGTGATCACATCCACCGATGGACGCTGGGTTGCCAGCACCAAGTGGATCCCCGCCGCACGCGCCTTCTGTGCCAATCGGGCAATCAGCTCTTCAACCTTCTTACCAACGACCATCATCAGATCGGCAAATTCATCGACGATAACCACAATGCTTGGCATTTTTTCCAGCAGTGGCGGGTACTCATCCATGCTATCGCCCGGCTTCCAAAGCGGGTCATGAATTGGGTGACCGGCAGCTGCCGCCTCTTCTAGCTTGGCATTGAAGCCTGCCAGGTTACGTACCCCACAAGCTGCCATCAACTTGTAGCGACGCTCCATCTCACCGACACACCAGCGCAAGGCATTGCTGGCATCTTTCATATCGGTAACCACTTCGGTCAATAGATGCGGAATACCTTCGTAGATAGACAGTTCCAGCATTTTCGGGTCAATCATGATGAAGCGGCAATCTTCAGGCTTACATTTGTACAGCAAGCTCAAAATCATCACGTTCACACCCACCGACTTACCAGAACCGGTCGTACCGGCAACCAGCAAGTGAGGCATCTTGCTCAGATCAGCCACAACGGCTTCACCAGCAATGTCGTAACCCAATACAATCGGCAACGCACCTTTCTTGTGCTGGAAGTTATCACTCGCGACTACCTCAGACATATAAACCGTTTCACGGTTCACGTTCGGTAGCTCCAAGCCGATATATGGCTTGCCCGGAATCACTTCAACCACACGGACCGCAGAAGCTGACAATGCACGCGCCAAGTCTTTGGCAAGGCCAGAAATCCGGCTCACTTTAACGCCCGGAGCAAGATCTAGCTCATAGCGGGTGATCACAGGCCCAGGATAGACCCCAACCACTTTGGCCTTGATCTTATAGTCAGCCAGTTTGGCTTCCACCAGCATGGCTGTTTGTTTCAGCTCTTCCTCGGTGGTCGGCTGCACGTTTTGCTTCGGCGGTGCCAACAACTCAATCGTTGGCATTGGCGATGTCGGAGCCGGTAAATCGGCTTCGCGCTTCATCAAGAACGGATTATCCAAACCTGCCGCTTGCGCCTGCGCCTTCTGGGCATCACGAATTTTCTTGAGGAAGGCTTCTTCGTCGCTTAAGCCTGCCTCGCTGTTACCTTCTCCATCAGCCGGTGCAATTTCTCGCTCGGCACGCTCCAGCTCGGACATTCCATCCTGAACACCAATTTCAATATCGTGTGCCATTTCAGCATTGCCAGCAGCTGTTGTCGCTGTTGGTATCTCTGGCTGGACTTCAACCACTGTGCTTTGCTCTTGGTATACAGGCTCTGGCTCAACGACAGGCTCGAAAGTACCGGTTTGAACGACAGGGCCTGATTGAGCAACATCAGGCTCTGTTGTAACAGGTTCGAAATGAACCGGCGATGAATGTGTTTCGGTTGCTTCAGGAACAAAATCATCATTGTTGAATGACATGCCCGCCGACAGCTCTGGCTCTGATGCAGTTTGAGAGTCTGAAGAGCCTGGCTCCTTAGCAACAGATACCTCAGCAATAGGCAACTCAGAAACGGAAACCTCAGAAATCGCCTCTTCAGCGATAGCTGTATCTGTAGCAGCTAGCGCAGCCGTCGCCGCAATCGCTTCATTATTCACCGCGGTATCCATTACAACTGCAGAAGCAGGAGTTGGACTCTGCCCCTCATCAACATACACCGTGAAGTTCTCATCAATATCAAGCTGCCTTTCAAGCTCGGCAATCGTCATGCCTTTTGCTTGCTGAGTTGATTGCACATCAACAACCTCTTCGACAACAGGCTGGCTGACCGGCGGCTCTGCGACCTCCGCTGCCGACTCAGTACTCGCTTCAGCTTGTGCAGCAGCAACAGTCGAAGTCGTCGCTGCCAAAGCCGCTGCAGCTGGGGCGGTCGCTGTCATTTGTGCCTGGGCTTGGCGATGACGCTCAGGCATAACAATCTTAGGTTCGCTGGAATCCATCAATGGATCGGCTTCAAGCCCTACCCCATCCAGTAACGGATCACGCTGTCCCGACTGGCCGAAACTCGGCTCCTGACGGGCAAATCGATTTCTGTCATCAACAGGCTCAGAAGAGGCACGGCTATTGGACGCCAGCAACACATCATCGGCATCCGGCTCGGATTCGGTTTGCTGCATGGCCAGTTGGCGGCCAAACTCGGTCTGGTGTTCATCAGGGATATCAGCCGCAAATGGCGTTAATGTCTCTGACTTGTCTGAGCGAACCTTGTTCAGTAGCCACGCCATCGAGCCGAGTACCGTCTCGCCAATGATATCAACAATAGTCAGCCACGAGATCCCGGTAAACAGGGTAAAGCCGACTGCCCAAGCGAACATTAGAACTAACGTGGCACCCAGCAAATTAAATAGCGGCAGTGCCATATTCGACACCACATCGCCAATCACACCGCCGGAAGAGAAATACCAGATATCGTCAAAGTTGAGATCGGCAAGCCCGCAGCTGGCAACAAAGATGATTAACAACCCGAGCAGTCGGGTTCCATAAATCATGTAGTCCAGTTTGAGAGGTTGCTGGCGGCGGCGGAAAAGCACCCATGCGGCAAGAATAATGACGGCAGGTAACGGATAGGCCAGAGAGCCAAACGTAAAAAATAAGGTATCGGCCACCAAGGCGCCGAGTGCCCCTGCTTTATTCTGTACCGGCCCTTCCCATGCGGTTTGCGACCATGAAGGATCGGCGGGATCGAAACTCAACAGCGCAACCATGATGAAAATCGCCGACAAAATGCCGATGATTAGGAAACTTTCCAGTAAGCGCTGTCCCCCGGAAAGGCGCATTTTAGGCTGCTTTTTGCCCTTTACTTTCCTCAAAAAAACACTCCGATGTAACAAATTGCTCTAACGCCAACCCTTCTGCCTTTACTATAGATGTCGGGGTACATGCGCTGAATCTTTTTTAACTATTAGAACAAGGACATCCCTGCTCGTTGTTATTATTATGCCAATGGTTAATGGCGTGTCAGGCGCCAGTAAAACTAATGCCTATCTTATACTAAATAGCGTCATATTTTGCCATTTTGATAAGTCGGATATAGGACGGGACGGTGATATTTTGTCTGGATGTGCTGAAAATCCCAGCACTTAGAGTTAGCAATGACTAACTTAGCTGTTCATTTGATAGCGTGAAGCTTTCACTACCTTAACGGCAGTAAACAAAACAAGGTGCCAGAAACAAAACAAGCGGCTGACTGGCCGCTTGTTTGAACTACCCAAAAATTAGGATGTATTTTATTTCAGCAGTGAAGCTTAACGCGTTTTGATCACAAGGTTGTTGGTCTGCTTCACTTCTTCCATTACCACATAGGTACGGGTGTCATTAACACCCGGAAGACGTAGCAAGGTTTCACCCAACAGCTTACGGTACGCAGACATATCTGATACACGGGTTTTCAGCAAGTAGTCGAAATCACCAGATACCAAGTGGCATTCTTGGATATCTTCCAGCTCTTGCACAGACTTGTTGAACTGCTCAAATACATCAGGCGCACCACGGTTTAGCGTGATTTCAACGAAAACCAATAGGGATGCATCAAGATACTGAGGATTTAGCAGCGCGGTGTAGCCACTGATGTAGCCCTGACGCTCTAGACGTCGTACACGCTCAAGACATGGTGTTGGAGACAAGCCTACACGCTTGGATAACTCTACATTTGAAATACGGCCATCTTTTTGAAGTTCATTCAAAATGTTACGGTCAATACGATCCAATTCCTTGGATGGTTTTTTCTTGGTATCTACCATTTTTTATTCCACCTTCTTACTTCCTTGCAAAAAAATATACTACATCTTTCTATTTTTTAGAATCAAATACTCTGCTAGTCAAACTATACTGCCATTAGATCTGCATTTACATCCTTGTCAATAGCCAATCATACTGGATGCCAAGGGAGGAGCAGCATGATTATTGGAGTCCCCAAAGAAATCAAAAATCACGAATACCGTGTTGGCTTGGTAACCAGCAGTGTCCGTGAGCTCACATCACTCGGTCATCAAGTCCTGGTCGAGACCCAAGCCAGTGTCGGGATCGGGCTGTCAGACTCAGACTATGAGAACGCTGGCGCTACAATTATTTCTAACGCTAAAGAAGTTTTTACCAGATCAGAGATGATTGTCAAAGTAAAAGAGCCTCAAGCAGTAGAAAGAGCCATGCTAAGTGAAGGGCAAATTTTATTCACTTATCTCCATCTTGCACCAGATTTTCCGCAAACAAAAGACCTGATTGACAGCAAAGCTGTCTGTATTGCTTACGAAACCGTCACTGATTCCTCAGGCAAATTACCGCTTCTAGCCCCGATGTCTGAAGTTGCTGGCAGAATGTCTATCCAAGCAGGTGCCCAAACGCTAGAGAATTCTAACGGCGGACGGGGTCTGTTACTGAGTGGGGTACCCGGTGTCGAGCCAGCCAATGTGCTTATATTAGGCGGTGGTGTCGTCGGCTCCAATGCCGCCAGGATGGCCGTAGGGATGCGGGCCAATGTCACTCTGCTGGACCGCAATGTCGATACCTTGAGAGCGCTGGATTGCGAGTTCAAGGGGGCGGTGAATCTAGTTTACTCAACCTCTGAAATCATTGACCAGTTAGTGCCTGAAGCCGACATTATTATTGGCGCGGTGCTGATCCCAGGGGCCGCCGCTCCCAAGCTGATCACCGCAGAGCACGTCAAGAAGATGAAGCCAGGGTCTGCACTGGTTGATGTTGCGATAGACCAAGGCGGGTGCTTCGAAACCTCACGCCCTACCACCCATACAGAGCCTACTTATATCATTGATAATGTGGTGCATTATTGTGTTGCCAACATGCCGGGAGCCGTGGCGAGGACATCGGCTTTTGCGCTTAATAATGCCACCCTGCCCTATGTGATTAAGCTGGCCAACCTAGGATATAAAAAAGCGTTATTGGACGACCCCGGATTCCTTGCAGGTATGAATGTGATATATGGTAAAGTGACCTGCAAAGAGGTCGCTGATAGCTTCGATTTGCACTATACCGATCCAACTGTCGCCATTAGCATGCACTAGCACATGATTTATATATAACCTTTGGCTATCACTTATAGCAAATACATCTAAATAAATTATCACCGCTGCTGGGAATCCACCTCGGCAGCGTGCCTTTACAGGGAAATCGCCGCGCTACAATCCCCTCTTTCCATAGCGCCTCAATTTACCTACAATCACCCATCACAAGATCAAAAATCTCATTCAGCCTGGAGAAGTAATGGGTAACGTAAGACATTGTAAACTGCTCATCCTTGGTTCTGGTCCTGCTGGCTATACGGCAGCAGTTTATGCTGCACGCGCCAACCTAAACCCGGTAATGATCACGGGTATGCAGCAAGGTGGTCAGCTCACCACCACCACAGAAGTTGAAAACTGGCCGGGTGACGCCGAAGGTCTAACTGGCCCAGCGCTGATGGATCGCATGAAAGAACACGCTGAGCGATTCGAAACCGAAATCATTTTTGATCACATCAATGAAACTGATTTTAGCCAGCGTCCTTTCCGTCTCAAAGGCGACAGCGGCGAATACACCTGTGATGCATTGATCATCTCTACAGGTGCTTCTGCCAAGTACCTCGGCTTGGAGTCGGAAGAAAACTTCAAGGGTCGCGGCGTATCAGCCTGTGCAACCTGTGACGGCTTCTTCTACCGCAACCAGAAAGTCGCTGTAGTCGGTGGGGGTAACACTGCCGTTGAAGAGGCGCTTTACCTGTCTAACATCGCCTCGGAAGTGCACCTTATTCACCGTCGTGATACCTTCCGCTCAGAGAAGATCCTGATCAAGCGACTGATGGACAAGGTAGAGAACGGCAATATCATCCTGCACACAGACCGCGTTCTGGATGAGGTACTGGGTGACGAAATGGGTGTGACAGCCGTACGCATCAAAGATACCCAATCTGATGCGACTGAGACTCTGGACGTAATGGGTGCATTCATCGCAATCGGCCACCAGCCAAACACGGGTATTTTTGAAGGCCAGCTTGAAATGAGCAACGGCTACATCAAAGTACAATCAGGTACCGAAGGTAATGCCACCCAAACCAGCGTCGAAGGTATCTTCGCGGCGGGTGATGTTATGGATCATACCTACCGTCAGGCCATTACATCTGCAGGCACAGGCTGTATGGCAGCCCTTGACGCCGAGCGCTTCCTTGACGCGCTAGAAGAACAAAAATAATACTTATGGCCACCTTTTAAGGTGGCCTTTTTAGCCTTCACCTTTAAGCCGGCTGCCCTTAGCGGCTCAAGAATTTAATATGGATAAACAATTACAACGCGATTTAACCAAATGGTTGAAATCACAGAGTAAGCTTGCCAAGCGCTGGCTCATGCTCAGTGTCGGCCTGGGGTTCTTGTCGGGGTTGCTACTCGTTGGCCAAGCGGCTTTGCTTGCTCATATCCTGCACCAACTCATTATTGAACACACAGATAAATACCAGCTGGTTTCCAGTTTCGTCGGCCTGTTCGTCGTCGTCGGCCTGCGTGCAGCCTGTAGCTGGGGCCGTGAGATTTTCGGCTACCGCTGCGGCGAGCAAATCCGGCTACATATCCGCCAGCTGATCCTTCAACGCTTACAACAGTTAGGCCCAGCCTATATCAAAGGCAAGCCTGCAGGCGTCTGGGCCAGCCTGGTGCTTGAGCAGGTAGAAGAGATGCAAGACTTCTTCTCCCGCTATATCCCACAGATGTCGATTGCGGTACTGGTTCCCTTGGTGATCCTGTTTGCCGTCTTCCCGCTGAACTGGGCTGCAGGCCTGATCTTCCTCATCACCGCACCGCTGGTTCCTATGTTTATGGCACTGGTCGGCCTGGGTGCTGCTGATGCCAACCGCCGTAACTTCAAGGCGCTACAACGCCTGTCTGGTCACTTCTATGACCGCTTGCAAGGCCTGTCGACCCTGCGCTTGTTCAACCGTGCCGAGGCTGAAGCCGAAAACCTTCACGCCGCTTCGCATGTACTGCGCAAGCGCACAATGGAAGTATTGCGGATGGCCTTCCTGTCATCGGCAGTATTGGAGTTCTTCTCGGCAATCTCAGTCGCAATCGTGGCGGTATACTTTGGTTTTTCATTCATAGGTGAGCTGAATTTCGGCCACTACGGCGTACCTATCAGCCTGTTTACCGGTCTGTTCATCTTGGTACTGGCACCGGAGTTCTACCAGCCGCTGCGCGATTTGGGCACCTTTTATCATGCCAAAGCGCAAGCCATCGGTGCGGCGGAGTCCATTGTTGAGTTCCTCGATAGCGAAGCCGATGGTATGAGCCAAGGCCAGACCAACCTCGACTCGCCTGAGACTATCTCCATCAGTGCCGAGCAACTGGAAGTACTGAGTCCTCAAGGCCAAGTCTTGGCAGGCCCACTGAACTTCACTATCAATGCCCATGAGCAAGTGGCACTGGTTGGCCCAAGCGGTGCCGGTAAAACCAGTCTGCTCAATGCCCTATTGGGTTTCCTACCTTACCGTGGCAGTTTGAAAATCAACGGCACAGAGCTTAGCGAGCTTGACCATAGCCAATGGCGCCAGGCCATCAGCTGGGTGGGACAAAATCCACTATTGTTGCACGGTACCGTCCGCGACAACATCACCCTGGGCAACCCATTGGCGACCGAAGAGCACATCAAGCAAGTCTCGCAGCAAGCCTATGCTGATGAATTTATCCAGCGTCTGGAGAAGGGTTACCAGCATCAGGTTGGAGACCGTTCCGGTGGTCTGTCTGTTGGCCAGGCGCAGCGTATCGCCGTCGCCCGTGCGATGCTGCAAAGTGGCGCCTTCTGGATCCTGGATGAGCCAACAGCCAGCCTTGATGCCAACTCTGAACATTTGGTCCTAGAAAGTTTGAAAAATGCGGTTAATGGCCAAACCACCCTTATGGTCAGCCACCGCCTAGATCAACTGGCCGCCATGGACCGTGTCTTGGTGATGGAAAATGGGAAGTTGGTCCAGAATGGTCCTTTCGAACAGATCCGCCAGCAAGGCCTGCTGGCTGATATGCTAGCCCATACCGACAAGAGGGATCTCGATGCGTGATTTAATCCCTTATCTCAAGCTATACCGTAAACACTGGTTTGGCCTAACACTGGGTATGCTGCTGGGGCTAGGTACCCTACTGGCTGCTATGAGCCTATTGACCCTATCAGGCTGGTTTATTGCCGCTTCTGCGGTAGCTGGCCTGACAATTGCCCGCGAAACCTTCAACTACATGTTGCCGGGTGCTGGCGTGCGTGGCTTCTCAATTGCCCGAACCGCAGGACGCTGGGGTGAGCGTGTGGTCAGCCACAATGCGACCTTCAAGCTGCTGGCGGATTTACGCTTGTTCTTCTTCCGCAAGCTGACACCGTTGATCCCGGGTCGCCAGACCAACTTGCGTGATGCTGACCTGCTTAATCGCTTGGTGGCTGATGTTGATGCCATGGACCACGTCTATCTGCGCCTTGTCAGCCCATTACTGATTGGCGTTATTGGCCTGTTGGCAATTACCGGTTTCTTGGCTTGGTTCGACCCAACAATCGGCCTGACTTTGGGTGCCATTTTGCTTTCCCTGATGTTGATCCTACCGATCATCTTCTATCGCCTGGGTAAAGCCAACGGTGAAACCCTGACTATGGCCAAGGCCAACTACCGGGTGAAGATGCTCGATTGGATCCAGGGCAATGCCGAACTATTACTGTTCAATGCCGAGGACCGTTACTATCAAGCCGCCCTTGATGAGCAACAATCACTACTGAATGCCCAGCGCAAGATGGCTAACCTGACCGGCCTTGCCAATGCCATCTTAATGGCGGCAACCGGTTGGACTCTGGTGTTGATCACCTGGATGGCTGCCGATGGTATTGCCGGCCAAGCACCGGATCCGTTTGTTGCTATGGTGGCTTTCGCGACCATGGCCAGCTTCGAGCTGATGATGCCTGTCGCTGGCGCATTCCAGTACCTAGGTCAAACCCTGACGTCAGCCCGCCGCCTCAATGAAATCATTGAAGCAACGCCAGATACCCCGTTTGATGCCAACGGCCATAGTGCCGAGGTTAAAGGGGCGCTGGATCTCCAGAACATCAGCTACACCTACTACGGTAGCGATGAGCCGGTACTGAAGAATATCTCTTTGGCTATCGGTGCTGGTGAGAAGGTTGCGTTACTTGGCAGAACGGGCTGTGGTAAGTCGACCTTGTTGCAGCTCATCACCCGTAACTGGGATCCGCAGCAAGGGCAGATCACCCTCGATGGTGTCTCGCTACCACAGTGGCAGGAAGCTCCTTTGCGCCAAGCCATTACTGTCGTCAGCCAGCGCGTTGATGTTTTCAACGGTTCGCTGCGAGAAAACCTGCTGCTTGCCAAACCAGCTGGAACTGATGAAGAGTTCTGCGAAGTGCTTGAGAAAGTAGGCCTTGGAGCCCTGCAGGAAGGCAAAGGTTTGGATACATGGCTTGGCGAAGGTGGCCGCCAGATTTCGGGTGGTGAACGCCGCCGTATCGGTATCGCCCGCGCGCTGCTGCATGATGCGCCAATCCTATTGATGGATGAGCCGACCGAAGGTCTTGATCGCCGTACCGAGCAGCAGATAATGAGCTTGTTGCTGGAACACGCCAAAGACAAGACGGTACTGTTCATTACCCACCGACTGGTTGGCCTAGAGCAAATGGATCACATCTGTTTGATGGATGAAGGCGAGATCATCGAGCAAGGCAAGCACCAAGCCCTGCTGGGCCAAAATGGTCGCTACACCGAGCTTTGGCAGCGTATTTAAGCATTACTTTATTGGATATGCCTATAACCAAAACGAGAGCCACTTGGCTCTCGTTTTTTGTTTGCGACATGAGTCATCGATAGCTTGGGATCAAATCGGCATCGTCCAATCTTCATTGATACAAGCGGTCAGGATATGGTCTTCCCATTTACCGTTGATCAGCAAATAGTCCTTCGCCTCTCCTTCAATCTCAAAACCGCATTTTTTCAGCACCGCAGCACTCTTGGCATTGCGGGGCATATAAGCCGCCATAATGCGGTGGAAACTCTGATCCTCGAACATCCAGCGGTTGGCAGCAGCCAGCGATCTGCTCATTAAGCCCTGCCCCTGGCAATCCTGATCCAGCGAATAACCAACATGGCAAGCATGGAATGGATGCCGTACGAGGTTACTGTAATTGACCACACCGCAGATCTCGTCGCTGCCTTTTTGTTGGATCACAAAGTAGTAAGCCATTTTATGTTTGTGTAACTGCATCAGTTGCTCAAGGCGACGATGCCACCCGGTTTCGGTAAAAAAAGCTTCTTCACGCAGCGGCTCCCAAGGCTGAAGGAATGCCCTGTTACGTTGGTAGTATGCGGTAATGGCCGCCACATCTTTGGTGGTAATAAGCCGAACAGTCGCATCGCCAATATCGATTGAGGTTGCCCGGCTGATAATAGAATGAAACAACAGCACATCATCCTTATGCTACATGCGATGTAGAAACGTTAGCACAGCCAATCAGCGATGAATACACCCGGACGATAAACTTATTTCAGGACAAAGATTTGCCCCTATGTTTGAGCTATCATTGTGATAGCCGCGCCGCGTTTGACGCTAACCAACACAGTGATGATTATGTATTACGACCACCTTGATACGGTATTGGGAAAGATATACTTATTAGCAGACGAGCAGGGATTACGACAACTCACTATCGCCAGTGGCGGATTTTCCCCCGACAGCCACTGGGAGCATGACCCGGACTTCATGGCTCCTTATATCATCCAGCTAGCTGAATACCTCGACGGAAAAAGAAAACAATTCACCATTCCCCTCGCACCTCCCGGTACCGACTTCCAGCAACAAGTGTGGCAAGCCATTCGCGAAATCCCCTACAACAGCCATCGCTCTTACCAACAAATCGCCACCCATATCGAGCATTCGACTGCCGTCCTCGCCATCGGCATGGCCAAAAACGTCAACCCTATCCCGATTATCATCCCGTGCCACCGGGTCGCCACCGAAGTCGAAGCGCAGCAAAGCTGCCGCTATGGCCAAGACCTGATCTGCCAGCTAAGAGAGCTGGAGCAAGGGAAGTTGACGTTGTTGAAGTAAACAGGCGATAGGCGATAGGCGATAGGCGATAGGCGATAGGCGATAGGCGATAGGCGATAGGCGATTCGAGTTAAAAAACCCTTTGTGTCAAGCTCTTGCTTTTGCTTTATTCATGCTTCTTCGCTCTTCCACTAGCCTATGGCCGCTCTTGCCTGAAGCCGGAAAACAAAACGCCCGGAGGTGTTCACCGGGCGTTTGCGTTAAGGCGTTATATCCATCACTAAATCGACAACTTAATGTTTTCCGATCCCATACTCACGTAGCTTGTTGGCAACGGCGGTGTGCGAGACACCTAGCCTTTTCGCCAGCTTACGGGTCGACGGATAGCTACGGTAGAGGCTGTTGAGGATCCCCGACTCATAGCGCTTCATGATTTCATCCAGCGAGCCATCCAAGGTTTCCTCGCTGATCACCGTTGCCGACTCGTTTTCCGGCAACTGAATATCATCCACGCTGATTTCCGTCCCCTCAAGCTGGGTCATGGCGCGGAACAGGACATTGCGCAGTTGGCGAATATTGCCCGGCCACGCATACTGACTCAGATACTGGGCGACCTCTGGCGAGATAGACGGCTTGGGCTGCTGCAACTCCTGGGCAAACTGGCTCAGGAACAGATCGGCGAGTGGCACAATATCAGCGGTTCGCTCGCGAAGCGGCGGTACGTTCAACGCCAGAACATTGAGACGGTAGTAGAGATCTTCCCGAAATTGCCCTGTCGCGACCAATTCAGGTAACTTCTTCTGGGTCGAGCAAATTACCCGTACATCGACCTTCATTTCCTTCTCTTCGCCGACACGGCGGAAGGTACCATCCTGCAGGAAGCGAAGCAGTTTGATTTGCAGATGCTCGGACATCTCGCCGACTTCGTACAGGAAGGCGATACCGCCATCTGCCTGCTCGAAAATACCTTTCTTACCCGGCTCGGTGGCTGTTGCCGCCATACCGAACAGTTCAGTTTCTGCCGCGTTGTCCGGCATCGACATACAGTTAACTAGCAAGAACGGATTATCGCGGCGCAGCGAGCGTTGATGACAGGCTCGCGCCAGCATTTCCTTACCCGTGCCGGTTTCACCCTGGATAAGCAGCGGTGCATCCAGCATCGCCAGCTTCTTGGCCTGCGAAACCAACTGCTTGAAGCGAGATGACTGGCCCACGAGGTGCTCGAAGCCGTTGTCGCCGCTAAGCTGGCGCATTGCCAATGGCATCTTGGCTTCCGATAGGGATTTCAGTAAGATAACCGCACTGGCCAGTACCTGCTCCTCGGTCTCGTCGGTGACATACACCGGCATGATTTCCATCATGTAATCAAGGCCGGACAACACCACCAGCTCACTGCGACGGCTCGCCTTCTCTTTCTCTAGCCAATTGTGAATATTGAAACCCACAAAGGTCTGAATATGTTCACCGACAATCTCTTCTCGGCTTTTGCCAAGCAGTACCTCTGCAGCATCATTGGCGAGGTCAATCTTGCCTTGCAAGCTAACAGAGAAAAACGGATCAGGTAAGGCTTCCAGCAATGCTTTTAGTTCTTTGTGTTCACGCTCACTCGGCATGAACTGGATCTTTCTGACATCTGTTACCCCGTCCAATTGGCGGATCTGCGACATCAACTGGCTGAACTGCTCGAATTCAATTTCAGGGCAATTCAGGTAAATAATCCCAACCCGGTCAATTTCAATGCCCCGCAAGTCAATTTGCCGGCTCGCAAGGATATCCAGCAACTCTCGGGTCATGCCAAGTCGGTCTTCACAAAAGACTTGTAGCCTCATATTTATTATCTTCCAAGGTGTCAGGAATTGTTGACACAAGAAGTTTGCGCTTTACCCGTAGTGGAGTCAAGTCATTGACGTCCGTACCTGAGAGGTTGCGCACTATCAATCCATCGCCAGAAAAATAAAGGCCCGTAATGGGCCTTCATGTTTTATCTTGGTCTTAGTCTTGGCGTTCCTTATGGGTCAACCTGCTCAGCAGATCCTTGCGGATTTCACTCAGTTTAGGTTGCTGCTCAGGCTGCCACGGCATTGGGCGCATCAGGCTGATCGCCTTGAGCCCCAAACGGCCAGTCAACAAACCCACCCCGACACCTTGCGCAACCCGGGTAGACATTCTTCCCGCCAAGTCCATCGACAGCATATCCATTCCGCTATCGGCAATCACCTCACTGGCACCGGCTACAGCCATGTTGGCCAACACCAGTTTCACCAATTTGATCCGCGACCAATAGCCCAGCTCAACGCCATACACTTTGGAGATCTGGTCAATCAAGCGGAAGTTTCGCCATGCCACCAGCAACATATCGGCCAAAGCAAGTGGGCTGACCGCGACCATCACAGCGGCTTCGCTGGCGTACTTCGCCACCAATTTACGTGCAAGCTTATCTTGCTGGCCCAATACCATACGGTCGTATAGTTGCATCACTTCACGGTCATTATGGGTGGCCGCCAAAGAGCTGAGCCATTTGTCATAGCCAGCATGCTCCTCCATGATCTTGCCCTGTTTCGCCAGCTTGGTACAAAACGCCTTGGCCTGGCCGATACCGTCGGCTTCGAGCAATGCCTGCGCCTGCTCGCGCTCACCCTGACGCTGCTTTAAGCGGCGGAGGCTAAGTAGCTCACGACCCAACGCGATAATCCCGGTGCCAGCAATACCGGCAACAATCACACTCCAACCAAGGGCCAGCCAATCCCCGCCCTGATAGGCCGTCACAACGTAATCTACCGTCTGCCAGCCCACCATTGCAGCACCTGCGACCATCAGCCCCTTTAGCCAACCTGAGCGGCGTTTGGGCTTGCCACGCAAAGCCCTACCGAGTTCAACTTCGACATCGGCTTGGCCGCTATCTGTTGCTTCTGGCAAGAAGCTCTTTTCCTGCTCGGCAAACTGGAGCTGAGAGGCCAACTCGACCTCAGCGGCAGCCGGCTCGGGGTTGACCGGTTCATCAAACACAATTTTACTTTTCAGCGGCTCACTCATTGCAACTTGTCCCCTAGCAGATACTCCATCGCCTTATCCATTCGGATATGCGGCAAGGGCTCGTCGCTTTGCATTTCAAGCGGACGGAAATTAATAAAATCAAAGCCTGACTGCTGCCAAAAAGCATCATTCGGCAATCGGCGCGGCACTTCACCAGGGAACAATGTCTTGGCCTGCCCATCGAGCTGGTGTCCTCTCAACGCGGGAACCTGACGGCCGTGGTAGTCAACAAAGCCCGGCTCGGTCGCCTGGATCGACGACAGGCTGACGCAGTCCATCTTGATCCCTTCAAATGAAGCCGTCTGCCATGCTTCGTTCACCATCTGCTGAAGCAAGCTAACCAAGTTAGGATGCTGCTCCGGCGTAACATGATCAGCCTTGGTCGCGGCAAACAGCACCTTATCTATTCGTGGCGAGAACAAACGCTTTAACATCGAGCTGCGGCCGTAACGGAAGCTTTGCATTAACTGATCCAGAGCCTGACGCATATCATTGAAAGACTCAGGCCCGGCATTGAGCGGCTGCAAGCAGTCAACCAGGATGATCTGGCGGTCAAACTTAGAAAAATGCTCTTTGTAGAAGGCCTTCACCACGTGCTGCTGGTAATAACGGTAGCGGCTCTTGAGCATGCCCAGGTTGGTTTCGTCACTGGCATCATTCCACTGCTGTTCAGTGATTTTCTCCAACCAGACCATAGGGAAGAACTGCAGTACCGGCGCACCAGCCAGTTCGCCCGGCAATACAAAGCGCCCAGGCTGAACCCAGTGCAGGCCGCCCTCGGCTTTGCATTTGTACAAGTATTGGGTAAATCGCGCCGAAATATACTCAATCATTGACTCATCCGCCGGAGCCAGGGGATCAAACCCCTCGGCCATCGCCAACCAGTCTGCTGCCAGCTCTGCACGCTTGCCTTTCAAGATCTGGGCTTGCTGGCGCGACCACGCCATGAAATCAAGCTCCAGCAGCGGCAAATCCAACAGCCACTCACCAGGGTAGTCAACAATATCCAGATACAAGGTAGCGGTATCCTGCAACAGCTTCATCGGCCCACGCTGCGGCTTGTAGCGCAGGGCCAAGCGGGTCTGCCCAACATCCCGGGTCGGCTCGGGCCAGCTTGGCGGTGCCGATAGCAAAGCGCCCATGCCCTCTTCATAGGCAAACTTCGGCACATGCATATCAATTTGAGGCACCCGCTTGGCGCCCAATAGCTGACCATCCCTGACAGCGGTGAAAAGTGGCAACCTTGGATTGGTGCTCACATGCATAAGCTGATTGACCAGTGAAGTAATGAAAGCAGTCTTACCCGCCCGGGACAGTCCCGTCACCGCCAGTCGGACATGGCGGTCTAAACTCCGGTTCACCAGTTTGTTCAACTCATTGCTAAATCGATTCATACACTTTCCTGAAAAAAATCACTCACAGCACGAAACAGCTTACAACCAAACTATACGCCGGCCGTTATTAACCCTTGATGAACCATCACGCTCACCTAGTACAAACTCTTTGTCTACAGGGAACAGACGATGTTCCTTGCCGGAAAAAGAAAAGCAGGCGATTGCCTGCTTTAACTGCTTCAATGACGGCTATAAGTTGCGGAATTCGCGATCGACCTTGAAAGCCGAAGAGGTCACATAGGCCTCCATATCCCGCAAATCCTGCTCCATTTTGTCGAGTTCGGTTTCGACATTATGAAGGATCTGACCTGCCGGCCTTCCCGCTTGCCAAGGTTTTTGCTTGACCTGATGCTCGCGGAAGATGGTCTGCTGCTGACTCCGTTCTTCCGGCATCTTCTCAAGGATGAAACAGGCTGCGATGTAGGCCAGGGTGACAAAGAATCCCACCCCAAGTAAAAATGCTGACACAGTGAGGATCCTCACCAACCAGATTTCCATACCAAAGTATTCGGCAATACCAGCACAAACGCCACCTAGCTTGCCGTTTTTCGGATCGCGATAGAGGGTCTTATTCATGATTTGCGCCTCCACTGCGGCACTTCCGCATCCAGAATCCGCTCCAAAGTCACAATCCGCTCTTGCATCTGCTCTGCGCGAGCCACCAGCTCCTGCAGTTTCTGCTGGTCATCACCAGACAGGCCTTCACTTGCGTGCTTCTTGCTACGATAGTGGAGGATCAACCACAGCGGGGCAACAAAGATCATGAATACGACTAACGGCCCAACAATAAACCCCATAGACATTATTTTTCTCCTTTTATTCGCGCAGATTCAATTCATTAGATTGTCACAATAGCCGCAGCCATCATAACAACCAACATCCATCAAGGTGAATTACTCTTTGTCCTTGAGGTTGGCTTTCATGCGCTCGAGCTCTTTTTCGATTTCGTCTTGCGCTTGCAGATCGGCAAACTCGTCTTGCAGGTTCTTGCCGCGACCGATGCTGTAGCTATCAGCTTCCGCTTCCATCTCATCGATACGACGCTCGTACTGCTCGAATTTTGATAGCGCTTCATCTACCTTGCCAGTGTCCAGCTGGCGACGCACATCACGGCGGGTGTCAGCAGCTTTGTGACGCATCACCAACGCCTGCTGGCGGGCTCGGGTTTCCTGCAGCTTACGTTCTAGCTCAGCCACTTCTGCCGCCAACTTTTCGATGGTTTCTTCCACCAGCTTATATTCTTCGTGCAAAGTCAGCGCAACATCGTTCAGCTTCTGCTTTTCAATCAAAGCGGCACGAGCAAGATCTTCACGACCTTTCTGAATCGCCAGAGTGGCTTTTTCCTGCCAATCACGGCTTTGTGATTCGATAGCCTGAATACGGCGCTGTAATTCTTTCTTGTCAGCCAAAGCACGTGCTGAAGAAGTACGAACTTCTACCAGTGTGTCTTCCATCTCCTGGATGATAAGGCGGATCATTTTCTGAGGGTCTTCAGCCTTATCCAGCAAGGAATTGACGTTGGCGTTAACAATGTCGGCAAAGCGTGAAAAAATGCCCATAATAATTATCTCCTAAAATAAATATGGTCCCGTGGTCCCGTGGTCCTGTGGTCCTGGGTCCTGGGTCCTGGGTCCTGGGTCCTGGGTCCTGCAGCCAGCTTGGCTGGCCAAAAACTAGTGTCAGCTCTTGCTCTATCAGATTTAGCTCTCCCGCTCCTTCCAGGAACTAGGATCTGCTCTTCCAAGGGCCATGTTCTTCATATATCAACAAGCATGCCAACTTTTTGTCTGTTATAGATCATAGAGTTACCTTTGCACCTCGACGGCCCGCCTGCTAAGGTGTAACTAATTACGCCAACTATTAGCGAGATTAACCATGCGCAAAACAGATAACCTGATCGGCGAGTCAGAGGCTTTTCTCACGGTTCTGGATCAAACTTCCCGTCTTGCCCCACTGGATCGTCCAATCCTGATCATCGGCGAGCGGGGAACCGGTAAAGAGCTGATTGCCCAACGCCTGCATTATCTGTCCCGCCGCTGGGACCAACCACTGGTTTCGCTTAACTGCGCGGCATTAAGTGAAGGCGTAATTGATTCCGAACTGTTCGGCCATGAAGCAGGCTCATTTACCGGTGCGAAAGGCCGCCACCAAGGACGTTTCGAACGGGCAGAGAACGGCACTTTATTTCTCGATGAGTTGGCGACAGCGCCGATGGGCGTGCAAGAGAAACTGCTGAGGGTGATTGAATACGGTGAATACGAGCGTGTCGGCGGCAGCAAAACCTGCCAAGCCAATGTCCGCTTGATCTGCGCGACGAACGAAAACCTGCCGCAACTGGCTGCTGACGGAAAATTCCGCTCGGACTTACTCGACCGCCTGGCCTTCGACATCATCCACCTGCCTCCCCTCCGTGAGCGTCAGGAAGACATCCTGCCACTGGCTGAATACTACGCGGTGAAGATGTGCCGCGAGCTCAACTTCAGCTTTTTTGCCGGTTTCAGCCAGCATGCTCAACAGCAACTGCAGGGCTACCCGTGGCCGGGCAATATCCGTGAGTTGAAAAATGTGGTGGAGCGCTCGGTGTTTCGCCATAGCCTGGAAGATGAGCCGGTCGATACCATTATCATCGACCCGTTCCGGCCGCCTTGGGCACAAGAAGATGAGCCAAACAGCACATCTCTTGGCCAGTCAGCAGCTGGGGCATCAAACAAGGCAAGCAGCGCAGACTGGACATTCCCCCTCGATTTCCGCCAGTGGCAACAAGATCAGGAGGTTGCCATATTGAAGCAGGCTCTTGAACAGGCACAGTTTAATCAACGCAAGGCCGCTGAATTACTCAGCTTGAGCTACCATCAACTGAGGGGGCTGCTGCGCAAATACCAACTGGTTGGTAACGAGTAAGCCCCACGCAAACACTATTGTTGATAGGGCTGCGAGATATGCCGTCTGGCATAGAAGCACAATTTGCACACTTTCTGGCCATAAAGAACCCAGAAATAACAGGTATTTTAGCGAGGTGGCTTGGTGACAGAGTGGGTTAATGGTAAATTTATAATCTTGTTTCCAAAAAATTTCCTTATCCTATGAGCGCCTATACTCGTCTTTTGCTTGTGTGCGTCAGCCTTGCCAGCCTGATTGGCTGTAGTGATGACCCGCAGCAGGATAGCGATATTCGCAGCCGCGGCTTCGTCTATTGCGGACAAGATAAGCCAACCACCTTTAATCCACAGTTAATCGACGGTGGATTGACGGCTGATACCTTGGCTGCGCAACTCTTCGATCGCCTGTTACTGCTTGATCCTGTCAGCCATCAACCCCTGCCCTCACTGGCCATTGGCTGGACTATCAGCGACGACGGCCTGGTGTATACCTTTACCCTGCGAGAAGGTATCGAGTTTCAGACGACCGATTGGTTTACACCGACGCGCCAGTTCAATGCTCAGGATGTCGTGTTTAGCTTTAAGCGAGTCATCAAGCCTGATCACCCTTTTCATTCAGTCTCCGGCGGTCGCTACCCGTGGTTTGACAGCCAGGGGTTTGCCAACCTGATTGAAGATATCGAAGTGGTTGACCCGCTTACAGTAAGATTTACCCTCAGCCGACCTGACAACGCCTTTTTGTCCAACTTAGCGACAACCTATGCCGTGATCCACTCGCAGGAATACGCCGAGCAGATCCTTCGAGCCGGCAAACCCGATCGGCTGGACTCTCTCCCGGTCGGTACCGGACCGTTTTACCTCGACAGCTACCAAGCCAATGACTTTGTCCGCCTCAACCGCCATGAAGGCTACTGGCTGGGTGCCGCGCCGATGGAGCAGGTGGTGTTCGATATTGCCAGCCGCGGTACCGGAACACTGGCAAAATTGCTGAGCAATGAGTGTGATGTATTGTCATCGCCGGTCGCCAGCCAACTGCCTATCATCAGCGCGGACGATGACTTCAACCTCAATGCCCAAACCGGCATGAATGTGGCTTTCTTGGCGCTGGATAACAACCAGCCAGAGCTCAGCGATGTCCGGGTCCGCAAGGCGATCAACCATGCGATTAACCGTGAGAACCTGCTCAATTCGGTATACTACGGAACAGGCACCAAGGCCCGCAGTATCCTGCCGCCGATGTCCTGGGCTTATAACCATGGTAGCCAGGCACTGGACTATGACCCGGTTAAAGCCCGAACCTTGCTCAAAGAAGCAGGTTTTGAGAAGAACCTCAGCCTAACCCTATGGGTACCACTTGAACCTCGCCCGTATAACCCGAGCCCGAGAAAAACCGCAGAGTTAATCCAAGCAGATCTCAATGCAGTCGGAGTCAAGGTTGACATTATTATCCAAGATACGGTCAATCGTTTCAGTGCCATCGACAAATTCAACAGTGATCTGATCCTGACCGGTTGGGTAGCAGACAACGGCGATCCGGATAACTTCCTACGCCCGCTGCTCTCTTGCGATGCCAAGCAAGCCGGCCTGAATGTGGCGAACTGGTGCAACCTCAGTTTTGATAACCTGCTGGAGCTGGCCTCTCGTACCCCGAAACTTAACCAGCGCCTCAATTACTACCACCTTGCCCAAGATATCTTGGACACCGAGGTCCCGATTGTCCCGCTGGCCCATGGCGTCCACTTCCAGGTTCATCACCGCTCCCTTGAGGGATTGCAGATGAGTCCATTTGGCACCCGCTCCTTCTCGACAGTCTTCCGCCGGAGCGAGATCTAATATGTTTATCTATACCATCCGTAGGCTAAACCTTTTCCTGATCACCCTGCTGATCTTAACCTTGATCGGCTATAGTATCTTGCGCCTCGATAGTGCGTCACTCTGGAGCACCCAACCCTTTTTCTCCGGTTGGGCAATCTACCTCGACAACCTGATGTCAGGTCACTTGGGGCTGAACCTTCAGGGCGACCCTATCGTCAACGAGGTCATGGCAGTCTTTCCGGCCACCCTTGAACTGAGCTTCTTCGCCTTTGCGCTATCACTGATCATAGGTATCCCTGTTGGTACCCTTGCCGGTGTCAAGCGCGGTAAGTACATTGATACCGCCATCTCATCGATTACTCTGGTCGGCTACTCTATCCCGCTGTTCTGGCTCGCAATGCTGCTGATCATGCTGTTCTCGTTGGAGCTAGGCTGGCTACCTGTATCTGGTCGCTACAGCCTGCTGTATGAAATTGACCACGTCACCGGTGTAGCACTTATCGATGTGATGCTGTCTGACAAGCCGTATCGTGCCCAAGCCTTGATGGACACCATCAGACACCTCGTGTTGCCAACCGTGGTACTGGCAATGGCACCGACCACCGAAGTGATCCGCCTGACCCGAGCCTCGGTATCGGACGTCATGGAGCAGAACTTTATCAAGGTGGCGCAAACCAAAGGCCTGTCGATGTTTGAAATCATCACCCGCCATGTACTGAGAAACGCCATTCCGCCGATTATCCCGAAACTGGGTATGCAATTTTCGACCATGATGACCTTCGCCATGCTGACTGAATCTATTTTCAACTGGCCGGGGATCGGCCGCTGGTTGCTCGATGCCATCTCAACCCAGAACTATGTCGCTATCCAAGCCGGTGTGATCACCGTCGGTAGCTTTATTCTGATTGCCAACATCCTGTCTGACTTGACCGGTGCCTTTGTCAATCCACTGGTTCGGAAGGAATGGTATGCTATCAAATAACATCTATCAGGAGACTAAGATCCCGACCCAGCTCGAACGAGCTTGGCAAAATTTCAGAAACAACTCCCTGGCAATGTTTGGCCTGTGGTGTTTGGTGCTACTCACCCTGATCACGCTACTGGCCCCTTGGCTGACACCTTATGATTCGTTCAGCCAGGTCGGCGAACTCCTGATGCCACCGTCATGGGATACCGCAGGTAAAGTCGAATACTTCTTCGGTACCGACGATCTCGGCCGCGATATGCTCAGCCGCTTGCTGCTCGGCTCGCGCCTGACGTTTGGTTATGCGGTTTTGGTAGCGTTGGCATCGGCTGCCATCGGTATCCTGATCGGTGTTTTGGCTGGTATGACCCGAGGGTTGAAGTCTAGTTTCCTCAACCACGTGCTTGATACCGTGCTGTCTATTCCTTCCCTACTGCTGGCCATTATTGTTGTCGCGTACATGGGACCGGGTGAGACCAATATCTTGCTTGCTATCTGGTTAGCGTTGATCCCACGATTCATCCGTGCGGTCTACACGGCAGTACACAACGAGGTAGAAAAAGACTACATCATGGCCGCCCGCCTAGATGGCGCCAACGATTTCTACCTGCTGTACAACTCTATTTTACCCAATATCCTGACCGTGCTGACCAATGAGTTCACCCGGGCGATTTCCATCGCCATCCTCGATATTGCCGCACTGGGCTTCCTTGGTCTTGGTGCCCAAGCCCCGATGCCGGAATGGGGTGCGATGCTAGGCGACTCCATTGAACTGATTTACCTTGCACCATGGACCGTCACCTTACCCGGACTGGCCATTACGTTCAGTGTATTGGTAGTAAACTTAGTAGGAGAAGGACTCCGCCAAGCCATTAACGCGGGGATTGACTGATGCCACTATTAGATATTCGTAACCTGACTATTGAAATCGATACACCACAGGGCATGGTGAAAGCGGTAGACCGCATGAGCCTGACGATTAACGAAGGTGAGATCCGTGGTCTGGTGGGCGAATCCGGTTCAGGTAAGAGCTTGGTCGCCAAAGCCATTGCCGGAGTGACCAAGAGCAACTGGCGTGTGACTGCCGACCGCCTCCGCCTGGGGGACATCGATCTTTTGACCCTGTCACCGCGTGAACGCCGCCGCGTAGTCGGGCGCGAGATTGCGATGATTTTCCAGGAGCCGTCCTCCTGTCTTGATCCGTCTGAAAAAGTCGGTGAGCAGTTGGAAGAGGCGATCCCGTCGTCATCATTCGACGGTTATTTCTGGCAGCGCTTTCAGTGGCGCCAGAAGCAGGCGATTGCCCTGCTGCACAAAGTCGGGATCAAAGATCACCGCCGCGTGATGCGCAGTTACCCCTACGAGCTAACCGACGGTGAATGCCAGAAGGTCATGATTGCCATGGCCATTGCCAACCGCCCGCGCCTGCTGATCGCCGATGAGCCGACCAATGACCTTGATCCTATCACCCAGGCGCAGATTTTCCGCTTGCTCAGCCGGATGAACCAGCTTGGCAATACTACGATTTTGTTGGTCAGTCACGATCTGACTACCGTGACCCAGTGGGCTGACAGGATCACCGTGATGTACTGCGGACAGTCGGTTGAGTCAGCGAATCGCCAGCAGCTACTGGAGTCACCGCACCACCCGTACACCGAAGCACTGCTACGGGCCATGCCTGACTTCAACCTCGACAAGCTTGCTCACAAGAGCAAACTGGAAACTCTGCCGGGTTCAATCCCGCCACTGCAGCATTTGCCAATCGGTTGCCGGCTGGGGCCTCGCTGCCCGCACGCCCAGCGTAAATGTGTCGAAGTACCGAAACGCAGAAAGATCAAGAATCACAAGTTCAGCTGCCACTTCCCGCTGAACATGGAGAGCAATACCAAATGAGTGCGTTACTTGAAGTCGAGAACCTGAAGAAAGACTACCACTACCGCTCAGGACTATTCCGCCGCCGAACTATTGAGGCCGTAAAACCGGTCTCATTCAACTTAGAGGCAGGCGAAACTATTGCCTTTATGGGTGAAAACGGCTCGGGTAAATCAACCCTGGCACGAATGCTTGCTGGGGTGGTTGAGCCGACCGAAGGCGTGATCCGGGTGAACGGCGAGCCGTTGGCTCACCGGGATTACCAGACCCGCTGCAAGCTGATCAGGATGATCTTCCAGGATCCCAACACCTCGCTCAATCCGCGGATCCAAATCGGCAAGATCCTCGAGGGACCACTGAAGCGAAATACCAACATGACACCGCAAGCCCGTGAGCGCCGGATCATGGAAACGCTAAAACGAGTCGGTTTGCTGCCGGAGCATGCGTATTTCTATCCGCAAATGCTGGCTACCGGTCAGAAGCAACGTGTCTCGCTCGCCCGTGCACTTATCCTTCAACCTTGTATCATTGTTGCCGACGAAGCACTGAACGGGCTGGACATGTCGATGCGCTCGCAAATCCTTAACCTGTTGCTAGAGCTTCAGGAAGAGATGGGCCTGTCTTACATCTATGTGTCCCAGCATATGGGTGTGATCAAGCACTTCTCGGATAAAATCATTGTGATGCAGCATGGCGAAATTGTTGAGCAAGGTAAAACGGATGAGGTGTTCAGCAGCCCGCAACACGCGTTAACCCAAAAGCTGCTTGATAGCCATTTCTCAGCACCGTCCCATGACCGAAGCAACCGGATCAGCCGGGCAACGCCAAAAATCGAGTGCTAACAAAGCAGGAAACATAACTAAACGGGCTACATGCCCGTTTATGTTATCTAGTTACTCAAACCAGAACCACTGCCAGGCCACCCAGCAACACCGCTCCAATAACGGGCAAGGCAACATATTTGCGCATGCCCTGCTCACCGATGAACCAAGCCATCCCCATTTTCACCAAGCTGTTAATGGCTGCGGCAATAAAGATCCCCATCGCAGCAAGGGCAAGCATCTCGCCACCGGCACTTTGTCTTCCAAGAGCCAGGGTGATGGCATCAACATCGGTGATCCCCGAAATCGCAGCCAGCGCAAGCGTACCGGTATCACCAAACCACTCCTGAAGGCCATTGGCCAGCAGAATAATCAACATCAAAATCAAGCCGAATCCGAGGGCGGACGTCAGTGCCAACGGATTTTGCTTCATTTCAGGGCTAGTCTGGCCCTCGCCCTTGTTACGCTGCCATATCCACCAGGCTGGAAGATAGAAGCCTAGCATCATCAGTAGCATAGGTAGCCAAAGCAACTCAATCAGTTGCCGGTTAACCACCGAGCAGACGAACAAGATACGGGGAAACATGGTACCGCAGCTGAGCAAGATGCCACTCGCCAGCAACCCATTGAGCTGGGGCTGCTGTTTTGACAGATGGGAGAATTGCAAAGTCAGTGCTGTCGATGAGCTAAGCCCCGCGAATAGGCATGTCAGCAGGATCCCCTTTTGTGCACCACCGATTTTCATGGCGAAGTAGCCGACAAAAGAGATCCCAGCAATCAACACCACCATCCACCAAATCTCATAGGGGTTTATCGCTCCCCATGGCCCCATTGACTCATTGGGTAACAGCGGCAGCATTACCACAGAGATCAGTAGTAAACGAAGCGCTGCATCAAGCTCATACTCCTGCAATCGTTGCAGTGCATTGTGCAGCTCTTGTTTGTTGTCGAGGATAATGGCGGTGATCACCGCAGCAGAGATCGCCAGCGCAGGCTCCCCAACAATCGCCAACGCGCCGAGGAGGAAGGTAATTAAGGTGCCCACCAAGCCAGTGATACTGAGGTTGGTTTGCCATTTGAGCCGTTGCGAGTAGGCGACAGTCAGTACTATCGTCAGGGCAACAAACGATAAGCCCAAAAAAAGCTCAGAAAACATCTCGGCCAGCAGGCCGCAAACTCCACCGAGCAGGCCGACCAGCGAGTAAGTCCTGATCCCGGCGATACGACTCCCGGCCGCTTCGTTTCGATCAACCCAGCCTCGTTGGATACCAATGATAGCACCAAGCAACAAGGCGATGCCCAACCGGATATAGGGGGAAGTTAACGCAAGCTCCGAGTCCATGTCAGTGACCTCAATGACCCACACTTTTTAGTTTAGGTCTGTCTGTAAAAGGTAACTGCCTGGTTTGTCACGTTTTTGATTGACATAAAAAAACAGGCCCTCGATGAGGACCTGTCTTCTCGGATATTTGTTAGCAGGTGCTTACGCTAGCGTCTTGTTGATTTCTGCCAGTACCGCTGCCGGATCAGCCGCTTTAGTGATAGGTCGGCCGATCACCAAGTAATCAGAGCCAGCCTGAACGGCTTCAACAGGGGTCATTACTCGACGTTGGTCACCTGCAGCGCTGCCTGCAGGACGAATACCTGGAGTAACCAGCTTGAACTCACTGCCCAGCTCAGTCTTCAGCATAGTCGACTCGTGTGCCGAGCACACCACCCCATCAAGGCCACTGTTTTTGGTCAGGCGTGCCAGGTTCAAAACGTGATCTTTCGGCTCAGCCGTAATGCCAATCCCCTGAAGGTCTGCAGCTTCCATACTGGTCAAGACAGTCACACCGATAAGCAGCGGGCGGTCTTTGCCAAACGGCTCAAGGATTTCACGAGACGCCGTCATCATACGCTCGCCACCGCTGGCGTGGACATTCACCATCCACACACCCAGATCTGCAGCTGCCGCCACAGCGCGTGAGCAAGTGTTCGGAATATCGTGGAATTTCAAATCGAGAAATACAGAATGGCCCCGCTCATGCAGTTTACGCACAAAGTCAGGGCCAAAAAAAGTAAACATCTCTTTGCCAACTTTCAATCGGCAACTTCCCGGTTCAATCCGGTCAACAAAGGCTAACGCTTCGTCTTGGCTTGGGTAGTCGAGAGCGACAATTACTTTTGGATCTAACATGGCATCTCCTGCTTAGTTATAAGGTCAAACTAGCCCAGCTTGCTGAGCGCGCTCAGGATTGTACAGCAAAATAGTTTTTTATCGAGCATTAATTAACAAACCGCACCAAACAGCCAAAAACCACACCCAACACCAACAGCCAATCGTTTCATTTGCCAACTAAATTTTTCAACATCTTTTTCGATGATCAAAAGCAGTCCAAAAAAATCTAGTTAAATAATTCGACCTAAAAATCCCTACTTTTGACATAAAAAAACCCACTTGAACTACAAGCGGGCTTTTAATGGCAATTTAACCATGTAAACTTTGGCTTATTCGCCGTCCAAACCGCGAATTGGCTTGATCGAACCCCACCCTTTGCAGGAAGGACATTGCCAATACAAGGAATGGGTAGCAAAGCCACATTGGCGACAACGGTAATGAGGCTTAATTTTAAGCTGCTCTCCCACCAAGCCACGCAGTGTGGTCAAACTGTCTTTTGCCCTGCCGTCCTCGGCCTCGTCCAGGTGATAGTCCATCAACTGATAGAAACCCTTCATCGTTGGGTTCTTCTGCAATTGACGGGTCATGAACGTCTGGGCCATCGTCGGGCCTTCGCGCTTGGCAATCTCGTCGGCCAGCATCAGCTCGGCGGTCGACCCTGCCTTTTGCTCTACACAGTAGCGCAGGTACTTGAGCCAGCCAGACTCATTATCCATCGCTTCGTAGCACTCCAGCAGCAGCGGCAGCGCTTCACCGATGAATTCGATATCCTGCTCGGCAACACGCTCCAATTGCTTAGCAGCAGCTTTGAAGTCCTCTTCGGCAATCAAGATCTTTGCCAGCATGATACTGGCCCTGACACAGGTTTTATCCGCGGACAGCGATTTTTTGAGGAGTTGCTTGGCCTTATCCGGGTTCTGCGCGCTCATCTCCAGCATCGCCATTTCACACCAGTAATGGGCGATATCGTGTTTGAGCCTGCTCTTCCCCATCTTGACCAAGTGGCTAGCAATATTAATCGCTTTTTCCCACTCTCGCGTCTGTTGGTAAATAGTCAGGAGTTGCTGCAGCGCCCCTTTGCGGTGGTCGGGTTCATCCAGTAGCTGTTCGAAGATCTTCTCGGCGCGGTCAAAAAAACCAGCGGCCATGTAGTCCTGCGCCAACTGCTGCAAAGCAAGGTTACGCTGGTCGATAGTGAGGTTGGGGCGGGCAATCAAATTTTGGTGGATACGAATCGCACGATCAACTTCGCCCCGGCTCCGGAACAGATTTCCCAAAGCCAGGTGAGTATCGATGGTTTCACTATCAACCTGGAGCAACTCAATAAACACATCCACTGCCTTGTCGGATTGGTCCGACAACAGCAGATTCAGGCCTGTCACGTACTGGCGTGACATATGATGAGATTGCTCTTGTTGCTTGTTACTAGCGCTCCTGTTACCCATGTACCAGCCGTAGGCGGCTGCGATAGGTAATAGCAGGAACAACAGTTCTAGCATTAAATGTTATTCCTTAATTGGCTCGGCGCGTAGCTGATCCAATTCTTGTTGCTGCTTTTGTACTTTCTTGCTCAGGCGGTTTTTGGTGAAGCGGGCTTTAAGGTATAGCAGGCCACAGATCAGCCAGCCGATCACAAACCCGGAACCGAAGGCAATACCCAGCAATGTGGAAAGCTGGAGTTCTCCCTGGGCGATCAGAAAGTCAAAGTTAACCAACTGCTGATTTTGGGCACCCAACGCTAGGGTAACCAAGAAACACGCAGCCAGTAAGAGTACAGTCAGTATCTTCATCGTGAATCCTTCTCACTTGAACGAAATGGAGATGATACCTATCTGGTGAAGGCAAAGCCCCAAAACAGAAAAACATCTGGTATAAACACAGACGGGTATGGCCTGATTATGCAAGATTTTGCCTCATCAGACCATGATCAATACGCATAAAAAAACGGCATACTTAACAGCATGCCGTTTTTTTGTTCTAAACGTGCTTAACTAGCAATAGACTGGTTAACACGGTCGCGCAATTCCTTGCCAGGCTTGAAGTGAGGAACGTACTTGCCGTCCAGCTCAACTTTGTCACCAGTCTTAGGGTTACGACCTACACGTGGAGCGCGGTAATGCAAAGAGAAGCTACCAAAGCCACGGATTTCGATTCGGTCACCATCAGCAAGTGTCGTCGCCATATGCTCAAGGATTTCCTTAATTGCATCTTCTACCTGTTTGGCAGAAAGATGTGTTTGTTGACTACATAGTCTTTCAATTAATTCAGACTTTGTCATAAACACTCCGTTTTTAGTATGTTTCTCAATAGTATAACCGCTTAGGGGGAAAAGTGATCCCCCCGAGCTCAATTATTCGCCTTTAGCCGCTTTGAAAGCGTCAGCCATTGCGTTACCGAAAGAAGCATCATCTTGCTTGTTCAGGTTAGCCATAGCTTCTTGCTCTTCAGCAACGTCTTTAGCGCGTACAGATAGGTTGATTACGCGGTTCTTACGGTCAACGCCTGTGAATTTAGCTTCAACAGAATCGCCAACAGAAAGAACTAGAGTTGCGTCTTCAACACGGTCAACTGATGCTTCAGAAGCACGTAGGTAACCTTCAACACCTTCAGCTAGCTCGATAGTTGCGCCTTTCGCGTCAACTGCAGTAACAGTACCAGTAACTAGAGCACCTTTCTTGTTAACTGCAACGTAGCCGTTGAACGGGTCTTCTTCGATCTGCTTGATACCTAGAGAGATACGCTCACGCTCAGCGTCAACTGCTAGAACAACTGCAGAGATTTCGTCGCCTTTCTTGAAGTCACGAACTGCGTCTTCACCTGCAACATTCCAAGAAATGTCAGATAGGTGAACAAGACCGTCGATGCCGCCTTCAAGACCGATGAAGATACCGAAGTCAGTGATAGACTTGATCTTACCAGTTACGCGATCGCCCTTAGCTTGCATTTCAGCGAATGACTGCCATGGGTTAGCTTTACACTGCTTAAGACCTAGGCTGATACGACGACGCTCTTCGTCGATATCAAGAACCATAACTTCAACTTCGTCGCCCACGTTAACAACTTTAGATGGGTGGATGTTCTTGTTAGTCCAATCCATCTCAGAAACGTGTACAAGACCTTCAACGCCTTCTTCGATTTCAACGAAGCAGCCGTAGTCAGTTAGGTTAGTTACGCGGCCAGAAAGCTTAGTACCTTCTGGGTAACGCTTAGCGATTGCTACCCATGGATCTTCGCCTAGCTGCTTAAGACCTAGTGATACGCGAGTACGCTCACGGTCGAACTTAAGAACTTTAACGTTGATCTCGTCGCCAACATTAACGATTTCAGATGGGTGCTTAACGCGCTTCCAAGCCATGTCAGTGATGTGTAGTAGACCGTCAACACCACCAAGATCAACGAATGCACCGTAGTCAGTAAGGTTCTTAACGATACCTTTAACTTCCATGCCTTCCTGTAGAGAAGCAAGAAGTTCATCACGCTCAACGCTGTTTTCAGATTCGATAACTGCGCGACGAGAAACAACTACGTTGTTACGCTTCTGGTCTAGCTTGATTACTTTGAACTCTAGCTCTTTGTTTTCTAGGTGAGCAGTGTCACGAACTGGACGTACGTCTACTAGAGAACCTGGTAGGAACGCACGGATGCCGTTAAGTTCAACTGTGAAGCCGCCCTTAACTTTACCGTTGATGATACCAACAACAGTTTCAGCGTCTTCGTAAGCTTTTTCAAGAACGATCCAAGCTTCGTGGCGCTTAGCTTTCTCACGAGAAAGTTTAGTCTCACCAAAGCCGTCTTCAACTGCGTCTAGAGCAACGTCAACTTCTGCGCCGATTTCGATTTCGATTTCGCCAGCAGCGTTCTTGAACTCATCAGCAGGGATAGAAGACTCAGACTTAAGGCCTGCGTCAACTAGTACGTAACCGTTTTCGATAGCTACAACAGTACCTTTAACGATCGCGCCTGGACGTGTTTCTAGTTCGTTTAGAGACTCTTCAAAAAGTAGAGCAAAAGATTCAGTCATTATTTAATCTTCAATGTGATTAACAACCATGGGTATCCTACCGCATGGGGTTGGTAGTAATGTCAGTTATCATCCGTGACACCGACGCCATCATGTCGAATTATTCGACAGACAATTTCGTTTCAATATGGGCCAATGCCTGTTCGATGACTTGATCGATAGACATCTCTGTAGAGTCTAGCACCAATGCATCAGCCGCGGGACGTAACGGCGCGACCGCGCGGTTGCGATCTCGATAGTCACGTTCCTGAATTTCTTTCAAAAGGTGGTCAAAGTTAACATCTAACCCTTTTTGTTGCAACTGGTTCATGCGACGATTCGCACGTTCTTCAGCACTGGCATCGAGAAAGATCTTGACTTCTGCCTGCGGGAACACCACGGTACCCATGTCACGGCCGTCCGCGACCAGACCCGGAGCCTCACTGAAAGCACGCTGGCGACGAAGCAAGGCTTCACGCACACGCGGCAATGCAGCCACCTTAGAGGCTGCCATACCGGTTTCTTCCTTACGAAGCTCACCCGATACGTCTTCCCCTTCAAGAATCACCTTTACCAACTCACCTTCAGCCACAAACTGCACATCCAGGTGAGCAGCCAAAGGTACAAGTGCGTCTTCAGACTCAAGGTCAACACCGTGGTGCAACGCGGCAAGCGCCAGCACACGGTAGATGGCACCAGAGTCCAATAGCTTCCAGCCCAGTTTTTCTGCCAACAGCATACATAGCGTGCCTTTGCCGGCACCGCTTGGTCCATCGACAGTGATCACTGGCGCGTGAGTAGACATAGGTAATCTCCAAACTTGTTTAAATCTAAGCAGTCATACCCATCGACACGCCAGCATGGACATACCGATACTTATTACCGCTCTCAAACGGGGGCATATTATACGAGAAAAAAGTTGTGATACCAATCAGTAATCCGGCCTTGGCACAAATACTGAGCAGGAAACAACAAAACCCGCCAGATGGCGGGTTTGTCATGACTATCGATGATTTTGCCAATCAGTTGCTCAGCATCGCCAGCTTGTCGAAGTAATCAGGGAAGGTCTTGGAGGTACACTTAGGATCGTTAATCGTCACCGGCGTATCGCTCAGTGCCACCAGCGAGAAGCACATTGCCATACGGTGGTCATCGTAAGTATCAATAGCAGCATGGGTAAGCTGTGCCGGTGGTGTAATCGTGATGTAGTCTTCACCTTCTTCTACCTCGGCACCGACTTTGCGCAGCTCAGTTGCCATCGCAGCCAGACGGTCAGTTTCTTTCACACGCCAGTTGTAAACATTGCGAATCGACGTCGTGCCTTCGGCAAACAACGCCGCGGTGGCAATCGTCATCGCCGCATCTGGGATATGGTTAAAATCAAGATCAACCGCTTTTAGCTCACCACGACGGGCAATCACATAATCATCGCCCCATTCGATTTCAGCGCCCATTGCAGCCAGCGCATCAGCAAATTGAACATCACCCTGGATACTCTTCTTGCCAATACCGGTCACTTTCACTTCGCCGCCTTTAATCGCTGCCGCCGCTAGGAAGTATGACGCCGATGAAGCATCACCTTCTACCAAGAAGTCACCCGGCGCCTGGTAAGTTTGATTACCTTTCACCACAAACTCCTGGTAATCGCGGTTCTCCACCTCGACACCGAACTGAGCCATGATATGCAGGGTGATGTCAATATATGGCTTCGATACCAGCTCACCTTTAATGCGGATCACCGTATCTGCCGAGGCTAGCGGCGCCGACATCAAGAATGCGGTGAGGAACTGGCTCGAAATCGAACCATCAATTTCCACTTCACCGCCCTTAAGGCCTGTACCTTTGATCTGAAGCGGTGGATAGTTGTCATTTTCTAGATAGGTGATCTCCGCTCCAGCGGTTCGCAGCGCATCCACCAAATGACCGATTGGGCGCTCTTTCATTCTTGGCTCACCGGTTAGGACAAACTCGCCCTCCCCCAAGCACAGGGCCGCCGCCAGCGGGCGCATCGCGGTACCGGCATTGCCCAAGAAGAGTTCCATTGCCTCGGTAGGCTTGAACGAACCACCAAGGCCAGTTACTTCACAAACGGTTTTGTCATCAGACAGTCGATAGCTCACTCCCAGCTTGGTCAGGGCTGTTAGCATATGACGGATATCATCACTATCAAGGAGGTTAGTCAGTCGGGTGGTGCCGTTTGCTAACGCCGCCAATAGCAGAGCTCGGTTCGAGACGCTTTTGGAACCTGGCAGATTCACGGTGCCATTAATCTTACTGATCGGCTGTAACGTTAAACTTTCCATCTGTTATTTCATTAATCCTGTTTGGTCGCAGTCCTTGCAGAGTAACGAATAATGCCTCAGTTCGCTAGTACTGAATTGTGGTTTAAATGTTTCCCATTTACTATGGAACACATGCAACCCAAGGATGGAGTCTTTATGGCTGAAAAGCTCAAGATAGTCACTCGCACCCTAGTCGCCTTCACGGCGATGGTGTTCCTTTCCGCCTGTACTGGCATGCCTAAGTCCGTCGAGCCAGTCTCTCCCTTCAGTGTCGATAAATACTTGGGAACCTGGTATGAAATCGCCCGCTTGGATCATAGCTTCGAGCGTGGACTCAGTGATGTCAGTGCCGTTTATAGCCTCAATGATGACGGTTCTATAAAGGTGATCAACCGAGGCTTTGATACCGACGAGCAAAAATGGCAGCAGGCCGATGGCCGAGCCGTATTTGTCGATGACGATAACAAAGGTCACCTCAAGGTCTCCTTCTTCGGCCCCTTCTACAGCAGTTATGTGGTGTTCTTTCTCGAGCCCGACTATTCCGTTGCCCTTGTCAGCGGATTCAACAGTGATTATTTGTGGTTGCTCGCAAGAAAGCCGAAACTAGATAAGGTACAAATCTCCCGTTATGTCGCCATTGCCGCAGAAGCAGGATTTGAAACCGACAAGCTGATCTACCCGGAACAGTCCCGATACTAATAATGCTAGACCCGCTCTAAAATGACAAAAGCCGCAAAACTGCGGCTTTTTCATGCTCAAACTGTAATAAACCCAATGATTGGTTAGGCGTTTTCCAGCTCGAACTGCTTCATAAAGTCGACCAGTGCCTGTACACCTTCGATTGGCATTGCGTTGTAGATTGATGCGCGCATACCACCCACAGCACGGTGACCCTTGAGGGCTTTCAAGCCGGCAGCATCCGCTTGCTCTAGGAACAGGGCATCCAGTGCTGGATTCTTGAGCTGGAACGGTACATTCATCAATGAGCGATTGTCCGGGTGGACATCGTTGCGGTAGAAGTCCGACTGGTCGATGTAGTCATACAGTACATCGGCCTTGGCGATATTGCGCTGCGCCATGGCTTCCACACCACCGAGCTCCTTGAGCCATTTGAACACTTCACCGGCTAGGTACCAAGCAAACGTCGGTGGCGTGTTGTACATCGACTCTTTATCTACCTGGACACTATAGTCCAGAATACTTGGTAGGATAGATTGTGCCTTGCCCAGCAGGTCATCACGCACGATAACAATGGTCAAACCTGCAGGGCCGATGTTTTTCTGCGCGCCGGCATAAATGACACCATACTTCGACACATCGATAGGGCGAGACAGGATAGTCGACGACATATCCGCCACAATCGGCTTGTCCGTTACCGGCAGATCGCGGATCTCTAGTCCATCTATGGTTTCATTCGGGCAGAAATGAACAAAAGCGGCATCTTCAGACAGCGGCCACTGGGCAGCAGGCAGGATCGCTTTCTTGCCGTCGCGCTCGCAGGTGATATCGACAATGTTCGGCTGGCAGTATTTCTCGGCTTCAGCAGCGGCGCTATGTGCCCAGTAGCCTCCATCCATATAATCGGCCGTATCTGCACCTCCCAACAAATTCATCGGTACTGCGGCAAACTGAGCACGGGCACCGCCGTGGCAGAACAATACATGGTAATTGTCTGGGATGGATAGCAGGTCGCGCAGGTCTTGCTCGGACTGTTTGGCCACCGCAATGAACTCCTTGCCACGGTGGCTGATTTCCATCACCGAGGTACCAAGATCATTCCAATTAACGAGTTCTTGTTGGGCCTTTTTCAATACGTCTGCCGGGATCATCGCTGGGCCGGCGCAAAAGTTATAAACGTTGTCCATGGTGTAAGACGAGCTCCTGCTGGAAAAACATAAAGTTGTGATCATAAAGCTGTGACCAATGTCTGTTTTTACACCTTTATGACGGTGCTGAAAAGGGGCAAACAGAAAATAGTATGAGGAATGGCAGGGCTCTGGCCTAAAGGCATAAAAAAACGCAGCCTGTAGGCTGCGCTTTTATCAGAGTAACTAACTACCTAGTTATTCCTGCTCAGAAGAGTCGTCTGCTTCGCTGTCAGCAGCTGGCGTTTCGCCCTCTGCTGGAGCTTCACCTTCGACCAGTTCCGCATCTTCGATAAGCTCGTCTTCTTCCGGCTCGTCGATACGCTGCAGACCAACAACCTGCTCGTCTTCAGCAGTACGGATCAGGGTGACACCCTGAGTATTACGGCCGACACGGCTCACTTCTGCCACACGAGTACGAACCAGCGTACCACCGTTGGTGATCATCATGAACTCGTCGCCGTCTTCAACCTGGACAGCACCAACTACGCTACCGTTACGCTCAGAGACCTTGATAGAGACAACACCCTGGGTCGCACGGCTCTTCGCTGGGTACTCTTCCAGCTCAGTACGCTTACCGTAGCCATTTTCGGTTACTGTCAGTACGTCGCCTTCGTTGTGAGGAACAATCAAGGAAACAACCTTGTCGCTCTCAGCCAACTTGATACCGCGAACACCCGCCGCAGTACGGCCCATGCCACGTACCTGCTCTTCAGAGAAACGAACAACCTTACCGGCTTTCGAGAACAGCATGATGTCATCGCTGCCTTCGGTAATATCTACACCGATCAGCGAGTCACCGTCACGTAGGTTAACTGCGATGATACCTGCGCTACGAGGACGGCTGAAGTCAGTCAGCGGGGTCTTCTTAACAGTACCGTCGGCAGTCGCCATGAAGATATACTTGTCAGCAGCATATTCTTTCACTGGTAGGATCGCGGTAATGCGTTCACCTTCTTCCAGCGGCAGGATATTGACAATAGGCTTACCACGGGCAGTACGGCTTGCCAGCGGTAGCTGGTACACTTTCAGCCAGTACATACGGCCGCGGCTTGAGAAACATAGAATCGTATCGTGGGTATTGGCCACCAGCAGACGCTCGATGAAATCTTCATCCTTCATACGCGTTGCTGCTTTACCTTTACCACCACGACGCTGTGCTTCGTAGTCGCTCAGCACCTGGTACTTGACGTAACCTTCGTGAGAAAGGGTGACAACCACGTCTTCCTGGTTGATTAGATCTTCCAGATCGATGTCGTGGCTTGCTGCAGTGATTTCAGTACGGCGAACATCATTGAACTGCTCTTTAACCAACTCAAGCTCTTCGCGGATCACTTCCATCAAACGCTCAGAGCTTGCAAGGATGTGCATCAGCTCAGCGATTTCTTCAAGCAGCGTTTTGTATTCACCAAGGATCTTCTCGTGCTCTAGACCAGTCAGCTTGTGTAGACGTAGATCTAGAATCGCTTGGGCTTGCTGCTCGGTCAGGTAATACTGACCGTCACGGATACCGTATTGCTCTTCCAGCCATTCCGGGCGAGCAGCATCGGTGCCCGCACGCTCAAGCATTGCAGCAACGTTGCCAAGATCCCAACCGCGTGCAACCAGGCCAGCTTTCGCTTCAGCCGGCGTCGGCGCGCTTTTGATCAGCTCGATGATTTCATCGATGTTAGCCAGTGCCAATGCCAAACCTTCTAGGATATGGGCACGTTCACGGGCTTTGCGTAGTTCGTAGATAGTACGGCGAGTCACCACTTCACGGCGGTGGTTCACGAAGCACTTCAACATCTCTTTCAGGTTGAAGGTCTTCGGCTGGCCGTTATCCAGTGCCACCATGTTGATACCGAATGTGGTCTGAAGCTGAGTCTGTGCGTACAGGTTGTTCAGCACCACCTCGCCCACAGCGTCACGCTTACATTCGATAACAATGCGCATACCGTCTTTGTCAGATTCGTCGCGCAGGGCACTGATGCCTTCTACCTTCTTGTCTTTTACCAGCTCGGCGATCTTTTCGATCAGACGGGCTTTATTGACCTGGTATGGGATTTCAGTAACAACAATGGTCTCTTTACCATTCTTGTCAGCTTCAATGTCCGCTTTCGAGCGCAGGTAAATTTTGCCGCGGCCGGTCTTATAGGCATCAACGATACCCTTACGGCCACTGATCATCGCTGCGGTCGGGAAGTCTGGACCCGGGATGTATTCCATCAGCTGATCAATGGTGATGTCTTCATCATTGATGTAAGCCAAGCAACCATCGATCACTTCACCTAGGTTGTGAGGTGGGATGTTCGTTGCCATACCAACGGCGATACCCGATGAACCGTTAACCAACAGGTTCGGGATCTTGGTCGGCAGTACCGCAGGGATCTGCTCGGTACCGTCATAGTTAGGAACGTAATCTACCGTCTCTTTGTCCAGATCAGCCAATAGTTCATGGGCGATCTTGGCCATACGCACTTCGGTATAACGCATTGCCGCGGCGGAGTCGCCGTCAATCGAACCGAAGTTACCCTGACCATCTACCAGCATGTAGCGAAGAGAGAAAGGTTGCGCCATACGTACGATCGTGTCGTAAACCGCGCTATCACCGTGCGGGTGATATTTACCGATTACGTCACCAACCACACGGGCAGATTTTTTATATGCTTTATTCCAGTCATTGCCCAGTACGTTCATCGCGAATAAAACGCGACGGTGTACCGGCTTAAGGCCATCACGCACATCAGGAAGAGCACGACCCACGATAACTGACATCGCGTAGTCGAGATACGAGCCTTTCAGCTCTTCTTCAATGTTTACGGGCGTGATCTCTTTTGCAAGATCGCTCATGGAGCCAATATCCCTCAGGTAATTTCTGTCGTATACGTATACCAAACGGCATAGTTAGCGCTAAAACGGGCTGAGAGCCAATCTAAGGCGTTATCTATAACGTCTGGTACCATACGTGCAAGGTGCGAGAATATAGCATATTTCAGCCCAGATAGGCACACCTTTCACCATTATGTTGTGAGTAATTTAGCGGATTGGGAAAAAATCGAAAGTACTTATCTCTGTATTCCCCTACTGACAGCCTGTTTTTTGCTCAAAGCTTGTTTTTTATTACTTTTCTTAGTTTTGATTCCCAGCCTAACAAATTGCAACCAATTGTAAATTATTGAGCAAGATCGTAATTGCACCACTTCTCTACTTCCCTGACCGAAAGCTGAACAAAAAACTGATCATTATCAATTTTGCTTCTAAGCATTTAGGTACAATTAACCCGCAAGAACAAAATCTAAGATTTCAAAAATCATCACTTAAGCAGTTAAGCGAGGTCAATTATGTTAGGCAGAGTAATCACCACTTTGGGTATGTGTATCATCGGCGGCAAATATCTTCTTATGCTCATCATCGCAGGTATTGCAATGACCAATGGCGGTGTTCAGGCTGATATGATGCAGCTAGCCATGATAGAACCAGCTGAGTAAATCCTATGCAAACACGGAACGTTTACCAGGCTTAGCAGCGAAATGCGAAGATAACGCACACAGCTCCTAAGCCTGAATTGTTTTTAAGAACAGGATTTCTCTTTTTACTTCCCCCTTCTCTGTTCTTTGCTTGTTCCAGCAACACCGAATACGCCTGCCGTTCCTTTATACTCCCGAGCGGCAGCGGTGCTCATATCCCCCATTTACCTTTGTCTTTTTCCACAACACCAGCATAACAAGCCAATAAATTATCGCTAATACCTGCCCCTAATGGAGGCTTAGGGTTATAATGCCGCCATCACAAAGGAATATGGCAAAGATACATGACTAAGCAGTTGAATGTAGACCCAGCAGAAATCAGCAAATTCGAAGAAATGGCGTCCCGGTGGTGGGATTTGGAAGGTGAATTCAAACCGCTGCACCAAATCAATCCGCTGCGTCTCAACTATGTCATTGACAGAGCAGAAGGCCTGTTTGGCAAAAAAGTACTGGACGTCGGCTGCGGCGGCGGCATCTTGGCCGAGAGCATGGCGGTAGAAGGTGCAGAAGTCACCGGCCTTGATATGGGTAAAGAGCCTTTGACGGTTGCCCGCCTGCATGCACTGGAAACCGGCACCAAGCTTGAGTATGTCCAGCGTACTGCCGAAGAACACGCCGACATGTACCCTGAGACCTATGATGTTGTGACCTGCATGGAAATGCTGGAGCACGTACCCGATCCGGCCTCGGTCATTGCCTCGTGTGCCAAGATGGTCAAACCGGGGGGGCATGTTTTCTTCTCGACTCTGAACCGTAACTTTAAATCATACTTGTTCGCCATTGTCGGCGCCGAGCAAGTGATGAAACTGGTACCCAAGGGCACCCATGACCACGAGAAGTTCATTCGCCCGTCCGAGCTGCTAAGTATGATTGATGCCACCCCACTGCAAGACCGCCATATTACCGGCCTGCACTACAACCCGCTAACCGACCGCTACTGGCTGGGCAGCAATGTCGATGTGAACTACATCGTCCATACGACCAAGCAGTAATACACAAAGGTCATGCTTTTTAGGCTGGGGCCAATCCCCCAGCCTTTTAAACAACTAGCTTGCCTTTGTCTATTCGCTATCAAAGCAAACACCAAAATCCTAAACTCATTTCCATTTCAATCCACAAATAGATCCCACCGAAGGAAATGCAGGAATTGACACCAACGATCACTTTTTCCTTTTAGCCCGCGTATATACTCATTAAAGCCCCCTGTTTATTACAAGGACATGTATATATGGCAATGAAAATAAAAGCAGTACTGTTTGATTTGGATGGCACGCTTCTCGATACTGCCCCCGACATGGCCGATGCAGCCAACCGGGTTCTGGCTGACTATGATCAACCGCCACTGACCCAGCAGCAAATTCAGGCCAACACCAGTATGGGGGCCAAGGGACTGCTGACCGCTGGCTTTGGCAACATACCCGCTCATCTCGATATTATGGCGCTAAGAGAAGAGTTCCTGCGCTATTACGAAGACAAAATCTGTGTCAACACTTCACTTTATCAGGGTGTCACCGCTTTGTTGGCACAACTGGAAGAAAAAGGGATCCATTGGGGGATCATGACCAACAAGCCCGGATTCCTGACCGACATGCTGCTCCCCTTCTTCCCTGAACTGCTGCGAGCCAAAACCGTTGTCTGTGGGGATACCCTGGCTGTTGCCAAGCCTCACCCCGAGCCGTTATTACATGCCAGCCAACAAATGGGCGTTGATCATCGCGATTGCATCTACATCGGTGATATCGAAAAAGACATGATTGCAGCCAAGGCTGCCAATATGGCTGGGTATGTCGCCGGTTGGGGATATATAGGTGATGAGCACACCCCTTCTGACTGGCACGCACAGGGGGTACTGTCCCATCCGAGTGAAATCTTGGCGGTTGTCGGCAGTGAGCAGCCCTAGCCACGTGCCACTAACTAACCAAGAAATAACCAAAAAATATGAAGTTTGTCAGTACGTCCATCGCCTGTAAAAAATCAAGGGATTTTTTTTTACGGGCGGTTTTTTTAACCTCAAAAAATTTTGATTTTTCCTATGATATTGTCCTACCTGCGCAAATCAGTTAGTAGGCACTGACTTAATTTTATGAATCCCCATGTTATCCACAGCTGGTTAAAAATTACCAACTTGCATTACCCCCCTCTCACCACTATCTTGTAACACCATAAGCTCAACACCCCAATATATAGTGTTTTAATAGGCAAGTAGAAATCTAACAAAGATCACAGTCTTTGCTAACCTTATTGCTAAAAGTTACAAAAAACACTGCTATTGATGGAAATCTGGGAAAACTACCAAAAATGAATCAACAGCTCACTGTAACCAAGCGTGATGGACGCACAGAAAGTATCGATCTAGACAAAATCCACCGAGTGATCACTTGGGCCGCCGAAGGCCTTGAGAATGTATCGGTGTCTCAGGTCGAGCTCAAATCTCACATTCAGTTCTATGAAGGGATCAAAACTGAAGACATTCACGAGACCATCATTAAAGCAGCAGCTGATCTGATCTCTGAAGAAACGCCAGACTACCAATACCTGGCTGCACGTCTTGCTATCTTCCACCTGCGCAAGAAAGCCTACGGCCAGTTCGAGCCGCCTAAGCTTTATGACCATGTCACCAACCTTGTTGAAAAAGGTAAGTACGACAAGCATTTGCTGGAAGATTACAGCAAAGAAGAATTTGATCTGATGGATAACTACATCGATCACTGGCGTGATATGAACTTCTCCTACGCTGCTGTTAAGCAACTGGAAGGTAAGTACCTGGTTCAGAACCGTGTGAGCGGTGAAATCTTCGAAAGTGCCCAGTTCCTATACATGATGATCGCCGCTTGCCTATTCGGCAAATACCCGCGCGACACCCGTATGGACTACATCAAGCGCTTCTACGATGCAGTATCCCAGTTCAAGGTTTCACTACCGACACCTATTATGTCCGGTGTCCGTACCCCAACTCGCCAGTTCAGCTCATGTGTTCTGATCGAGTGTGACGACAGCCTGGATTCAATCAACGCAACATCAAGCGCTATCGTACGTTACGTGTCTCAGCGTGCCGGTATCGGCATCAACGCTGGCCGTATCCGTGCCCTAGGCTCAGAAATCCGCGGTGGTGAAGCATTCCACACCGGTTGTATCCCATTCTACAAATACTTCCAGACAGCGGTTAAATGCTGTTCTCAAGGCGGTGTACGTGGCGGTGCGGCGACGTTGTTCTACCCAATGTGGCACGGCGAAGTAGAATCACTGCTGGTACTGAAAAACAACCGTGGTGTTGAAGAAAACCGTGTCCGTCACATGGACTACGGCGTACAGATCAACAAACTGATGTACACCCGCCTGATCAAGGGCGAGAACCTCAGCCTATTCTCACCGTCTGACGTTCCGGGCCTATACGATGCCTTCTTCGCAGACCAAGACGAATTCGAGCGCCTGTACGTGAAATACGAGCAGGACAGCAGCATCAAGCGCAAGAGCATCAAGGCTATCGAGCTGTTCTCGCTACTAATGCAAGAGCGTGCTTCAACTGGCCGTATCTACGTACAGAACGTTGACCACTGTAATACGCACAGCCCGTTCGACCCAAGCGTGGCACCAATCCGCCAGTCTAACCTGTGTCTGGAAATTGCACTGCCAACCAAGCCACTGAACAACGTGGAAGACGAAAACGGCGAGATTGCCCTGTGTACGCTATCTGCGTTCAACCTTGGCGCAATCGACTCGCTGGACGATCTTGAAGAGTTGGCTGACCTGACAGTACGTGCGCTTGATGCACTGCTTGATTACCAGGACTACCCACTGCCTGCGGCTTACCGTTCAACGATGAACCGCCGTACTCTGGGTGTGGGCGTAATTAACTTCGCTTACTACCTAGCGAAGAACGGTGTTCGCTACTCTGACGGCAGCGCAAACAACCTGACCCACGAAGCGTTCGAAGCGATCCAGTACTACCTATTGAAAGCGTCTTTGGGCCTAGCGAAAGAGCAAGGTGCATGTCCGGCATTCAACGAGACAACATACGCCCAGGGTATTCTGCCTATCGATACCTACAAGAAAGATATCGATAAAGTGTGTACTGCCGAGCTACGTTACGACTGGGAAGCGCTACGTGAAGAAATCAAGACCCACGGCCTGCGTAACTCAACGCTGTCTGCACTGATGCCATCTGAGACATCTTCGCAGATCTCGAATGCGACCAACGGCATCGAACCACCACGTGGCTTCGTATCAGTTAAAGCATCGAAAGACGGTATCCTGAAGCAGGTAGTGCCTGAGTACAGCAAGTACAAAGACAACTACGAGCTGCTATGGAATATCGGTAGCAACGACGGTTACCTGCAACTAGTTGGTATCATGCAGAAATTCATCGATCAGGCGATTTCGGCGAACACCAACTACGACCCAAGCCAGCAGCCAGGCGGAAAAGTGCCTATGAAACTGTTGCTAAAAGACCTACTAACAGCGTATAAACTCGGCGTGAAAACCTTGTACTACCACAACACCCGTGACGGTGCTTCTGATAGCCAGGGCGATGTGGGCGCAGACGACTGCACAAGCTGCAAGATTTAATGATTTGAAACAGTGGGAGCCTCGGCTCCCATTGATGTTGAGGATAAGATGGCATATAGCACTTTCTGTCAAACCAATAACGACCAACTAAAAGAGCCAATGTTCTTTGGCCAGCCTGTTAACGTTGCGCGTTACGACCAACAAAAATTTGAGATTTTCGAAAAGCTGATTGAAAAACAGCTTTCTTTCTTCTGGCGTCCAGAAGAAGTGGATGTGTCTGGCGACCGTATTGATTACAGCAACCTGCCAGATCATGAGCGCCACATTTTCATCAGCAACCTAAAGTACCAGACGCTGCTGGATTCAATCCAGGGCCGTAGCCCGAACGTTGCACTGCTACCGATTGTGTCTATCCCTGAGCTGGAAACCTGGATTGAGACCTGGTCTTTCTCCGAGACAATCCACTCGCGCTCATACACCCATATCATCCGTAATATCGTCAACGATCCGGCGATTGTATTCGACGATATCGTCGGTAACGAGCACATCATCAAACGTGCTGGCGATATCTCCAAGTACTACGATGATCTGATCGCGGCAACCAATGACTACCACCGTTTCGGTGAAGGTACACACACGGTAAATGGCGAGACCATCACAGTAAATCTTCGCAACATCAAGAAGAAGCTTTACCTGTGCATGATGTCTGTCAATGCGCTGGAAGCTATCCGTTTCTATGTCAGCTTCGCGTGTTCGTTCGCATTTGCCGAACGTGAGCTGATGGAAGGCAACGCTAAAATCATCAAGCTGATCGCCCGTGACGAAGCGCTTCACCTAACCGGTACCCAGCATATCCTTAACCTGCTGCGCACTGGCCAGGACGATCCTGAAATGGCGGAAATTGCCGAAGAGTGTAAAGAAGAGTGCTTTGCTATCTTCCGTGATGCGGCCGAGCAAGAGAAAGAGTGGGCTGAGTACCTATTCAAAGATGGCTCGATGATCGGTTTGAACAAAGACATCCTATGCCAGTACGTTGAATATATTACCAACCTGCGTATGGCAGCTGTAGGCCTGGAGCACGCCTACCCTGGCGCAACTCAGAACCCGATCCCATGGATCAACTCTTGGCTATCGTCTGACAACGTTCAGGTGGCCCCTCAGGAAGCAGAGATCAGTTCTTACCTGGTTGGTCAAATCGACAACGATGTCAGCGCCGATGACCTGGGTGACTTCGAACTATGAGTCGAGTCGCCATTCGCGTTAATGGTATTGAGGTTCACGGCAACAGCCGTGAGCCTTTGCTCGACCAGTTGGAAAAAGCAGGCTTTCAGCCTGAATACCAGTGCCGTAACGGTATGTGCGGTGCTTGCCGCTGCAAACTAAAATCTGGTGCTGTCGACCAGCAAGACTCAATGGCTTTCATTGCCCCGAATGAAGTTTTAGCCTGCTGCTCTGTCCCCAAGAGCAATGTCGAGGTCGAATTCGACTACCAACTGCAACAGCAAGAACTACAAGCTAGCCATTAAGCTCTGTTCCGACAGCTAAACCACTCAAACAGCAGCCCTATTCACCATACCGATATTTCACTCCGATAATTCATCAGCCTTCACTCATATTTATTTTCAATGTGATTAACACGCTGCAGTGATTCCGAGTGGCCAAGCACCGGTTTACCTTCAAGCCAACGTCGCAGCATATCCAAGCCCAGCGTTGCCAGGACATAGCGGAAATCACGCGAAGCATAGCGGCGCCTGGTCGACACTTGCTGCGCCCACTCCCCTTCGGGGGTCACCAATGCCACCACCACATGGCCATCTTGCTCAGTGCCTATTGCCAAGCCAATATCCGCCTGATTTTTCTCTTTGGCTACCTGAGCCATTGACAATGAAGCCTCTACAGGCGATTGGTGATGGGCTTTCGGTGTATTGTCTCTACCCAGTACCCAAGACTGCGCCACACTCCCCGCAAGGCGCTCATCATCATAGAGCCAGCTGGTCAGAAAGCCCCCAGAATAATGTTCGGCAACCGCTAGCCCATATCCCTTTTGCTCAATCAACTCACCGACGGTGTGCAATAACGGTTGGTTGTGGCCGACTAGATTGTCCCCTAGCTGACTGGCAATGGCCGTCACTATCGCGGATGTTTGAGGATGGCCTTGCGGACAAAAAACTTTCACTTCAATGAACGGGATTTCAGAGCGGTAGCCAAGTTCGAAATCCTCCGGTAAGCGGATGGATTGCAGTGATTGGCCAATACCTGACTCCGAAAGGCCAAAGGTATAAAGCCGGATGCACTCGCGGGCGTTGGTATGGGTGTAGCTTCCTTCCAGCCGGGGCAGAATTTGCTCATGGATCATTTTCTTGAACTCGCTCGGCACGCCCGGGGTAAAAAACACCCAGGCCCGGTTGATTCGCATGACAAAGCCACAGGCAGTACCTATGGGGTTGTCCAACACCTCCGAGCCTTCCGGTAGCATAGCCTGCTTGAGGTTGGTTTCGGGCATCACACGGCCAAGCTTGGCATACTTTTCTTCCATTGCCACAACCCACTCACCGACCAACTCCAGGCCAACATCGGCGGCGATGGCAGCGGCCTGGGCAGTCAAATCATCAGTGGTAGGGCCTAAGCCGCCATTGACGATCACCACATCTGCCGTCAGGCTGCAGTGTTCAATTTCTTCAGCCAGCAGATCTAGCTGATCGCCTACCGTGGTCCTTCGCGACATGGGAAAACCGCGCTGAAAAAACAGTGCAGACAACCAGGCGGCATTGGTGTCAGTAATATCCCCGTGAAGCACTTCCTCACCCGTACTAATCATTGCGACTTTCAGCATTTCTTCTCCCCATGTAGCCGACTGCGGTTGTTATTTCTTATTCAAGCATATCTCTATCTATTTCAGCACGTTATTTTTATCTGTAACTTTCCAGGCGACGCTTTATCGCATCAAGGCACACCCCACCAAGTGTAAAGATATAATTACACACACAAACACAAAAGTTGACAGTTAAATGCAATCACTATATTGTTCACACCTAGAGGCAATCATCATCAAAAGCCCAAGAAGCGCTATTTATCACTGTAAAAAATGGAACAGACCATGAGTAAACACCAATCAGGGATTTCCTATCGATAGCCGCAATGGCTACATAGAGTGTAAATATATTCTGACACCTCTTTGCCATTGTGGCCCTCTAAAAACCAGAAATAGGGAGTAACCACAGGTGCAGACACCGCCTCCCGAGCAAAACCATTTTGAAAACTCGGAGCAACTAACCCCATGTCTATGAACAAGACTTTCGGCAGTATGCTGATCATCGCCGGTACAACCATTGGTGCAGGCATGCTGGCCCTTCCTCTGGCCTCGGCTGGACTTGGCTTTACCACTGCCACTTTGATCATGTTTGGTATCTGGTCATTGATGACCTACACCGCACTCTTGATGCTAGAGGTGCACCAATACGCCGATCACCAAGCCACACTAAACTCACTGGCCCGAGATCTACTGGGGAAAAAAGGCCAATACCTGGCAAATTTTGCGGTATGTTTTTTGATGTACTCGCTTTGCGCTGCCTACATTGCCGGCGGGGGCGGACAGCTGAATGACAAGTTAACAAACTGGGTGGGGTTGGATGTCTCTGCGCAAACCAGCGCTGTTTTGTTTACGTTGGTCATTGCCAGCATTGTGGCGGTTGGCACCCACTCGGTTGATATGGTTAACCGAGTACTGTTTACCCTGAAAGTCATTGCTTTGGTGGTCATGCTTAGTCTATTGGCACCAAATGTCGAAGGCGGCTACCTGGTCAATATGCCGGTAGAGAAAGGGCTGATCATTTCGGCGCTGCCGGTCATATTTACCTCGTTTGGTTTTCACGGCAGCATCCCGTCTATTGTGCGCTACATCGGCTTGGACATCAGAGCCCTCAAGAAAGTGATGGTCATCGGCTCTTCCCTGCCGCTATTGATCTACGTATTCTGGCAGTTGACGAGCCAAGGGGTACTTAGCCAGCAAGATCTAATGGCAAGCAACAGCCTAGGTTCATTCATTGGCACACTGAGCGAAATGCTGCATAACCCAATGGTTAGCCAGTCCGTCTCTGTTTTCGCTGACTTGGCACTGGCCACCTCGTTCTTGGGTGTAAGTCTGGGTCTGTTCGATTTCGTCGCCGACAGCTTCAAGCAAAATGATAAAAAACATGGACGCTTGCAAACCGCTGCGATGACATTTATCCCACCGCTGGCTTTCGCCTTGTTCTACCCACAGGGCTTTATTATGGCATTGGGTTTCGCTGCCATTGCGCTGGTCATTCTGGCAATTTTCCTGCCGGTTGCCATGGTCAGCGCCCAGCGCAAGCAAATTGCAGTCAATAGTGATGACCAAAATAATGGTTACCAGGTAGCAGGGGGTAAGCCAGCTTTGATTCTGGCAACCGGTGCTGGTGTTATCATCATTACCGCACAGTTCCTCCAGATGGCAGGCCTGATCCCGGCAGTGGGTTAACCTTAAAACAAACGGCAAGCACTTCGCTTGCCGTTTTTCTTTTCTTTGAGACAGCGTTTTGAACAATGTTGTTAATTTTGATTTTCATTCATATAAACAGGTAATTTTTTTACAATTTTTTTGCACTAATTTTGTGAATAGTTACTAGGATTTTTTAATCATTTCAGTGATACTTCCCGCACTTTTTTATCCAATCCACCTTGATCTATTGCGGAGCGTATCTTGCGCACTTCACTTCTATCACCACTTGTTCTGGGGATTGCCGTCAGCACCCCTGCATTCGCATGGAATGAGAATGCCTATACTGGTTCATACCAACAGCCAACATTTCTTAACAGCTATGCTTCGCAGCCTAGCCAACGGCTAGGGTCTAGCGACGATTATCAGTTTACAGCCATGGATCAAGGGCTTTCTCTGCAACCGGCGACTACAGAGCCAGCCAGCAGTACACTGCCAAAATACCTATCGGTAGCGCCCGAAAAAGACTGGGATTACCTGCTCGAGCAGTCATACACTATTTTAGGTTTGAGTGTGGCAACCGTAGGCCTGATGACCTTGCTACCAGAGAGTGTTACCAATTGGGATCCTGAAGATACAAACTTAAAGGGCCTAGGTAAAAAATGGTGGGACAATGTCAAGGAAGGCCCGGTTTGGGATAAGGACGACCACTACCTAAACTATATCATGCACCCATATTTCGGCGGTGTTTACTACACCGCCGCACGTCACTCAGGCTTTAACGAATGGGAGTCATTCCTGTATTCGGCAACCATGTCGACATTCTTCTGGGAATACGGCGTAGAAGCCTTTGCTGAAGTGCCATCTATCCAGGATATTATTGTTACGCCACTGTTTGGTGCGGCCGTTGGTGAGTGGATGTTCCAAACCGAAATGGAAATCACCGCCAACCGCGGCAAGGTGATGGGATCGAAAACCATGGGTGATGTCAGTCTGTTCTTCCTCAACCCTGTTGGCCACATCCATTACTGGGTGACGGACTGGTGGCGAGGCGATACAGATGTCAGCTTGACCTACACACCATGGTTCGGCAATACCGATGCCGCAACCTTTGCGCTCGACGCCGGTGCCAATTACGATCCTGTTTTTGTCGGCCTAGAAGTGAAACTGGCTCTGCAGTAAAATGAAAAGGACAGCAAAAAAGTGCGACCTCTATCGCCTTTTTTGCTGCTTTTCAAGATATTACATCTTTTTTTTCAATAATCGTGAATAAGCCTCACGATTTTATCCCGTATGCGTATTTAAAACGCCGTTTTTGATATAGCATCTGATAAATATCACAATAAATAACAAAGCCTTGGTGATGAACCAAAATTTTTCTCTCTACGAGTTCCTACAGACCCCTGTTTGGATTTTCGATATTCACCAAAAACGCATTCTCTGGGCCAACTCTGCCTCGCTATCTCTATGGGAAGCGAAGAGTACGAATGAACTGACAGCCCGTGATCTCAGCCTCGACATGTCCGAAGCGGTTGACGCCATCCTGGACGGCTACCTAAGCCGCTTCCAACAAGGTGAAAAAATCAAAACCTGGTGGTACTTCTCCCCCAACAATGTCATCAAGAAAGCGTTGTGTTATTTTTCGGGTATGCCAGGCCCTGATGGCAATACAGCCATGCTAGTCGAAGTGATCGCAGAAGAAGCAAGCTTACGCCGAGAATTGGCGTTTTCTGGCAGCTCGAATCTGGCTTTGCTATTTGATGAAAGCGGTAGCCTGATCAGCGCCAACAACTCTTTTACCCACTCTTTTGGCGAAGACCTACAAGATTTAGCCAGCTTCCTTGGTGACGCCCTGCTGGCTGATAAATGGCTGACCACTGCCCGTTCCGAAGGCGTACTGAAAACCAAGCGTTTATGCTGGACAGGCAAAAGCCACCATTGGCTGAATATCGATGGTAAATGGCTGTCGGATAAGCACCAGCTGCTGCTGAGTTTAATCAACATCAGCCAGGAAAAAGAGCAACTTCACAAGGCAAAATATAACGCTGAGCATGACTTCTTGACCGGGCTGTTAAACCGCCGCGGTATTACCAATGCCATTGTTGAAAACCAGCATAGCCAGCATCCATATAGCTTATTGTTCCTCGATATCGACGGGTTCAAGCTGGTCAATGATACCTATGGTCACGCCATTGGTGACAAACTATTGCGCGCTATTGCTATTCGCCTGCAGGAAGAAGTGAAGTTCAAGGGACTGCTGGCCCGATTCGGCGGTGATGAGTTTATCGTTCAAGCGGAGCACCGCAACATAGAGAACTCGGCAATGTTTGCCAAACAGCTGATCAAAGCATTGAATCGTCCATTCCACCTTAAAGAAGTGGGCGAGCTGTCGATTGGTTGCAGTATCGGTACGTCGGACTATCCAACCGATGCCAGAGACATCGAAACCCTGGTGACCCAGGCCGATATGGCGATGCATAGGGCCAAGCTAAGGGGCCGTAACCGCAGCCATCATTTCTCTCCGGATATGGCCGATGCGCTGTACCGCAAGATGACCCTACGCCATCACCTGACATTGGCGCTGGAAGCAGAAGCGTTCGAGCTTTATTACCAGCCGATTGTCGATATGAAGGCAAAATCGCTCAAAGGCTTCGAGGCATTGATCCGCTGGCATGACGAGGAGCTGGGGCAAGTATCCCCAGGTGAATTTATCCCGCTGGCAGAAGAAACCGGCCAGATCGTCCCACTGGGTAAATGGATCCTGAAAACGGCCAGCAAACAACTGGCCTTGTGGCGTGAGAAATACGGTAAGTCGTTTATTATGAGCGTCAATCTGTCACGCGCCCAGTTACAGTCCAGTTTGGCTCCGACTATCGAAGGGCTGCTGAAACATTACCAGATCCCCCCTTCGCAGCTGGCCCTCGAATTGACCGAGTCCACCATGTTGCAGGAGTATGATGAAGCCAAGCAATGCCTGGACGATTTGGCCTCGCTGGGCCTTGAGCTTTACCTCGATGATTTCGGTACCGGTTACTCGTCCCTATCACAGCTGCAGGATTTGCCAATCAGTACCGTTAAACTGGATCAAAGCTTTGTCCAGGGTGAACACAAGGGCAGCCAGGCCATTATTGAGGCCACCCAGGCTATCTGTGAAAAACTGGCGCTAAAAGTGGTGGCTGAAGGGGTCGAAACCGAAGCGCAACTGCGTTATTTGCAGCAATGCGGCTTCGATTTCTGCCAGGGTTATTATCTTGGCCGACCGCTGCCGGCTCATGAACATGAAGAGCGAAACTTCAGCTTGCTCAATACTATTCCGGAAGCCATCCGGGAAACCGTTGAGTAACCGCGCTTAGGTCGCTTAAATAGTAGAGACAAATAAGAGTAGAGACAAATAAGGCCAGCCCAGACTGGCCTTTGTTTTACGTGGATTGGGCTATTTATATCTCTTCCTCAATGGGCTGTTCGCCATTTAATCCTTTAACTCGGCATGAATCATAATATTTCTTGGGGTAACAGGCTTGTCACAGAATGTCCCGACCGTCACCTTATAGCCTGACTCTTCCATAAAACACGCCCGGTCATACACCAACCACATCTCCAGAGGCCGGCGGAAAAGCTGACGTAATAATTCCAATCGCTCAACCCAGTCAAAACGTTGCTCCCCAACCTGTTGCCAGTAGGCAAAATCAATATTCTCCGGTAGAGCCAAACCCTTTTGCTCTGCGGCCCAGTGGCAGAAAGCAGCAAAGCCATCGTTGAACAGCGCCTTCTGGACATTCGGCACGGGCATGTAGGTATCTTGCCCGGTCACGCTACGCTGCAGGCTGTCGAAGCCAAGCCGGAAGCTGACCTCAACAAAACGCAGATTGCGCACCCGGTTTCCTGCCGTCACCGTTTCCTGCAAAGGTAGCCGTAAATCGTGTTTGCTAAGCGCCAACGCACTTTGTTTCGCCACTGCCGACATCGGCTGGTAGGTTTTCTCGCGGATAAGGTGGTAACAGCACGGTGACACACTCACTGCCCGCCCTTGGCGATCGGCTACTCGCTGCAGCAATGATACATGCAAATCACCACAGGCATGCAGAGCAACCGCATGCTGCTGGGATAGAATAAACTTGCCGCTTTCCGGGGAGAAAGCATCACCGTGGACAAAGGTCATCGGCAAACACAGCTTCCGGGCCGCCGCTTCACCGCTTTCACACAGTGCCTGCTGCCACTCCAAACTGGTGACGGGTGTATTGTGGGTCGCGGCAAGCACCCGGCCCAAGAACCCTTTTCCGGCGCACCATTCTAGCCATGGCAGTTGCAGTGCAGGCAATACACCGTTAAACGCCTGTAACTGCTGCCACTTTCTTCCGGGGATACCCGTATCTAGCCCGCGAGGAGGGATACGCTCCACATGCGGCATCACTTCAAGATCGGCCAATGCCTGTAACGCACGCGCCTGAGGGAGCCACTCATTGACCGCCATTGCCAACTCAGTCGGATTTTCTTTGAAGTGGGTAAGCTGTTGCTCATCCAAACCCAGCAACCACGTTGTGAGCCCGGGATGGCTCTGCTCCCATTGCGACGGCGAACTAGAAAACGGCATAAACTGCCAAAACTCACGGGTATCAGTCAGTAAGCGATCAAGTTGGGAAAAGCGTGGAGCGTGCATGGTTTACTCTTGGGTTTATCGGCAAAACCCCGATATTGTAAACGCAAACACGCCAAATAGGCAGAAAGAGACTATTTCATGATAAGAAAGATTGCTAAGTCGCGATAAGAAAGAATAACAAGAGGAACAAAGGCTGCCCGAAGACAGCCTTAGAGCTGTTATTTCACCGGTAACGGCATATTGGCAAACATCGCCTCGATTTCAGCATTGGTTTTCAGCGTTACGGCCTGGTCAACCACATCCCGGGTGAGGTGCGGGGCAAAGCGCTTGATGAAGTCATACATGTAACTGCGCAGGAAAGTGCCCTTTTTAAAGCCAATCTTAGTGGTGCTGGCTTCAAAAATGTGGCTGGCATCAATCGCCACCAAATCGCCATCGGTTGCAGGATCCATGGCCATGCTGGCAATAACGCCAACACCAATGCCAAGGCGTACATAGGTTTTGATCACATCAGCGTCTGTGGCCGTGAAGACAATGCGCGGGGTCAGGCCTGAGCGATTGAAAGCACTATCCAGCTCGGACCGGCCCGTAAAGCCAAAGACATAAGTGACCAATGGATAAGCGGCCAAATCATGGATAGTAATTTCAGATTTCTTAGCCAGTGGATGATCTGCCTTGACCACGATCGAGCGATTCCAATGGTAACAAGGCAGCATGATCATATCCTGATACAAGTGCAGTGCTTCGGTAGCAATGGCGAAGTCTGTGGTCCCTTTTGATACCGCATCAGCTAGCTGGTTCGGCGTGCCCTGGTGCATGTGCAGTGTCACTTTAGGGTAGCGGGCGGTAAAACCTTGGATCACAGGCGGAAGCGCATAACGGGCCTGAGTATGGGTGGTGGCAATATTCAGCGTGCCCATTTCTGGGTGGGTATGCTCCCCTGCCACCGATTTGATACTCTCCACTCGGGATAATATGTCCCTCGCGATCTTGACGATTGACTCCCCTGCCGGCGTCACCTGAGTCAAATGCTTACCGCTGCGCTCGAAAATTTGCACGCCAAGCTCGTCTTCCAACAACCTGACTTGTTTACTGATCCCCGGCTGGGAAGTGTACAAGCTCTCTGCGGTCGCAGAGACATTTAGGTTATGGTTTACAACCTCAACGATATATCTTAATTGTTGTAGTTTCATGGTTCCGCCTAATGATAGTCCTTTATCATTTTTACTCCGGCCCTGGAGTGATCCCTGCACTGCTCTCCGCAGGGCTTTATAACATAATGTTATATAACTTATAGACCCAGTTTCCCAGCCTTGGGTGTCTAATTTTCGCAAGTTAATCGACAATTACCGCAAAATGTCACGCATTCTTATCGCTGCGAGCAACTTTATGCGACAAAATCAACGCTTAAGCGATGTTGATCTATTAGAAAGCGATCTCGCGTCTATGACCAATTATCGATATGGTGTATCTTATAGGGCTTGATGTAAGCACGGATGGTCCCCTACCCCATGAGCATGCCACTAATTATTGGCCTGGTAAGCCTGTTGCTGATTTTGATTGTTGGTTACAACATCATTATTCAGTACCGACAGAAGCTGGAAAGCGCAAAGCAACAGGAATTAGCTAAATTTATCGCTGTTATTGATGCGACCGAAGAGTTGATCAGTAATGCCCACCATCTTCCATACAGTAAAGATCTACTGGTTTGTCTGAACAAACGGGTACTGTTCTCACTGGAAGGAATGAAAGAAACCGACCCATCGGATAAGTCTCTGCCCCAGCGTATTAGCAATGTCACTGAACAGATAAACCAATTGCAGGCGAACTACTCGCAGGCCGACGTGGCCAGCTTCAAGGTGCCAAGTACTGACAAACAGGCGCTTGGTATGCTTCAGCTGGTTAAGCGCCTGAAAAATGTTGTTAAAAGTGAGCACAGCAAAGGCCGTATGCCTACCCAGGCCTTCGTGACCGAAAATGCCCGCCTGGAAGGTATCCAGCTTAGGATCAACATCGAAAATGTCATCAAGCGTGCTAATGAAGCCCGAATGAAAAGACAGCTGGGTACTGCCAAGCAGTTGCTGAAAAAAGGCATTGATGTATTGGCTAGCAAGAATGACGACTACGCCAACCAAGCCCGAGAGAAACTGCAGAAGATGCTAACAGATATCGACAGCAGCCAGAACATGACTAACGAGCAACAACGACAGCAGATGATTGACAAGGAACAAGACGAGCTAGATGTATTGTTCCAACCTAAGCGAAAATGGTAACGCGGAGCGCACCCGCTAGCCACTAAGCACAAAACAGCAAATACCAAATACCAAACAAAGGCCATCCACCAGGTGGCCTTTGTTTTATTTAGCGGTTAGCACTTTGAACCTCAGCATTGGTATACTGGGCACATATCGACAACAAGACTCAACAAAACCTAGCCCATGAATACAACCCAACAGATGATCGACTCACTGCTTGAGCCAATCAAACAGTTCCTGCAATGTGACACGCCCGATGCCTGGATCAACGAAGCAAAGAAACCAGAAAACCTCACAGCCCTGCTAGTCGATCATTGCAACTGTGAACTGAAAGCCAGTCAGACTGCGATGTTCTTGATCCGCAAATATGCTGTCGATGCCGAGAGCGGTAAGGCACTCCTCGAATGGGCTAAGCCTTACGAGGAGTTTGTCTATGGTACCGAACGTGATACCCGCAGCTTCCATGGCAAGAAAAACGGTCTGGCCGCCGAGCTAAAGCCCAAGGCTGACTTTGCCCACGGCGAAGAGCTTATCGACAAAATGGTCCGCCTGATCAAAGAGGAATTCCACCACTTCGAGCAGGTGTTGGAGATCATGGAAAACCGCGGTATCCCCTACTCTAGCCTGAATGCAGGCCGTTATGCCAAGGGCCTGATGAAGATTGTCCGCACCCATGAGCCAAGCACCCTTATCGACAAGCTGATCATCGGCGCTTACATCGAAGCCCGCTCTTGCGAGCGCTTTGCCAAGTTGGCTCCTTACCTCGATGAAGAGCTGAAGAAGTTCTACATCTCCCTGCTGCGCTCTGAAGCCCGCCACTACCAGGACTACCTGAAACTGGCCGAACAAATCGCCGGCGAAGATATCAGCGAGCGCGTACAAGCTATCGGAGCCCGCGAGGCAGAGCTGATCAACAGCCCAGACGAGACCTTCCGTTTCCACAGCGGTGTCCCTGCATTCGCTATCGCATAAGGCGATAGGCGATAGGCGATAGGCGATAGGCGATAGGCGATAGGCGATAGGCGATAGGCGATAGGCGATAGGCGATAGGCGATA
>NZ_JAWJZI010000003.1:601500-686809 GCF_033022775.1 Photobacterium rosenbergii
GATAGGCGATAGGCGATAGGCGATAGGCGATAGGCGATAGGCGATAGGCGATAGGCGATAGGCGATAGGCGATAGGCGATTAGATTTTTACAGAAGCTGCCTTCAGGTCCAATAATTATTGAAGCCCCAGTCTATGCTTTTCCACTAGTCGTGCTTCTTCGCTCTTCCAATAGCCAATGGCCGCTTTAGCCCATAGCCGTTGATTAGAAAACAAAAAACCGCCTTTCGGCGGTTTTTCTTTATTTCTCAGCTTTCTCTTTCTTTGGCTTTTTGCGCTTGTCGGTAATTTCCCACTTACCGTCAATGTAAAGCCCAGTCCAGCCTGATGGTTTACCCTCGATTTCCGAACGAACATAGTTCTCTTTGGTCTTACGGCTAAAGCGAACCACTGTCGGACGACCATCCGGGTCTTCTGTCGGTGCCTCGGTCAGGTACATGAACTTCGGCGACAGGCGATCTTTAAAGCGAACAAGCTCTTCGACCAACGGCGCACGGGTTTCGCGCGATTTCGGGAAGGTGCTTGCCGCCATAAACAGGCCTGAAGCGCCATCACGCAGTACGAAGTAGGCATCTGGATCTTGAGTACAAGGCAGCTCAGGTAGATGAACCGGATCTTCCTTCGGTGGTGCAATTTCACCGTTCTTCAAAATCTTACGAGTATTCTTACACGTCTCGTTGGTACAACCCATGTACTTACCGAAGCGACCGTTCTTGAGCTCCATATCCGAGCCACACTTGTCACATTCGATAACCGGACCGTCATAGCCTTTTAGCTTGAACTCGCCTTTCTCGACCACGTAACCGTCACAGCTTGGGTTATTACCACAAACGTGCAGTTTACGCTCCGCATCGATCAGGTAAGCGTCCATTGCGGTGCTACATTTCGGACAACGCTTCTTGGCACGCAGGGCCGCGGTTTCAACATCTTCTTCCAAGACATTGACGATACCTTCCTCGTCACCCAAGTTGATCGTTGTCTTACAGCGCTCCTTCGGTGGCAGGGCATAGCCAGAACAACCAAGGAATACACCAGTCGAAGCGGTACGGATCCCCATTGGACGACCACAAGTCGGACATTCGATATCGGTCAGCACGATCTTGTTCGGCTCCATGCCGCCTTCGCCTTCGTCCAGCTCGGCCTTCTCGAGCTCAGTGGTAAAATCACTGAAGAACTTGTCCAGTACCGATTTCCAGCTCGCCTCGCCTTCGGCGATTTTATCGAGGTTGCCTTCCATGCGGGCGGTAAAATCGTAGTCCATCAGATCGGCAAAGCTCTGGTCAAGACGGTCCGAGACAATCTCACCCATCTTCTCAGCATAGAAACGACGCTGGTCAACACGCACATAGCCACGATCCTGAATGGTCGAAATGATCGATGCGTATGTTGAAGGACGACCGATACCTCGTTTTTCCAGCTCTTTAACCAATGCCGCTTCGGTAAAGCGTGCAGGAGGCTTGGTAAAGTGCTGTTTCGGCTCCAACGATTCCAGCTTGAGCGTGTCGCCCACATGAACCATAGGCAACGTGGTATCTTCGTTCTTGCCCGATGGGCGCTGAACCTGGGTCCAACCGGCAAAGCGCAAGGTACGGCCTTTCGCTTTCAGGGTGAACTCACCCGCTTCAACAGTAATCGTGGTTGAATCGTACTTAGCCGGTACCATTTGACAAGCAACGAACTGACGCCAGATCAAGTCATAGAGCTTGATGGCATCCTGCTCCATGCCTTCTAGGTTTTCCGCTTTGACGTCAACACTGGAAGGACGAATCGCTTCGTGCGCTTCCTGGGCATTGCCCTTGCTACCGTAGACATTTGGCGAAGACGGTAGGTAGTTATCGCCATACTCACCGGCAATAAACTCACGCGCCGCTTCAACCGCTTCCTTCGACAGGTTGGTCGAGTCGGTACGCATATAGGTAATGTAACCCGCCTCATACAAGCGCTGCGCCAAACCCATGGTGCGCTTTACACCGTAGCCTAGGCGAGTACTTGCCGCCTGCTGAAGCGTCGAAGTAATGTACGGAGCCGAAGGCTTGCTGCTGGTCGGACGGTCTTCACGGTCTTTGACCTGGAAAGCCGCCTTTTCCAATAGCGCTTTCGCCGCCATAGTGTCAGCTTCGTTTTCCGGACGGAATGTCTTGCCGGCTTGCTGTGCCACCATCAAACGCAGGGCATCGCTGCCAGCGGTTTGAGTATTGGCATGCATGTCCCAGTACTCTTCTGGGTCGAATGCTTTGATTTCGCGTTCACGCTCAACAATCAGCTTAACCGCAACCGACTGTACACGGCCCGCAGAAAGGCCACGTGCGACTTTCTTCCACAATAGAGGGGAAACCATAAAGCCAACCACGCGGTCGAGAAAACGGCGTGCCTGCTGCGCATTCACACCATCCATGTTCAGCTCACCCGGCTGCTCGAAAGCCTGCTGGATAGCATTCTTGGTGATCTCGTTGAAAACTACTCGCTTGTAGCGCTCATCATCGCCGCCGATGATCTCACGAAGGTGCCACGCAATAGCCTCCCCTTCGCGGTCCAAATCGGTTGCGAGATAAACATAGTCAGCATCTTCAGCCAGCTTTTGCAGCTCGTTGACCACTTTTTCTTTGCCAGGAAGCACTTCGTATTGGGCAGCCCAGTCATTGTATGGGTCGACACCCATTTTGTTGATCAGCGCTTTGCGTTCTTTTTCTTTTTTGATGCGCGCTTTCTCTTCGGCGCTCAAGCCCTTGGTTGAAGTAGGCGTCGCCTTCTTTCCGGTGCTACGTGCACCCGTCGGCAAATCACGAACGTGACCGACGCTTGACTTAACAACGAAGTCCTTACCCAAGTACTTATTGATCGTCTTCGCCTTGGCTGGGGACTCCACAATAACGAGTGATTTACCCATAATAATTCTATTACGTCCTCGTGCTCACAAAACTTAAAATTAAAACAACTAGTTGCACGCTAAAAAACTAGAGCTAGCACGGCAACGCTGGTACGCCAAACTGATTAAGTAACTATTTACATCGCGAAATCCAACCGGTTGAGGACAGCTCCGGATAACTAGTTACGTAATGTGATTGGTATTTACATATTGGGCTACAATCGGAGAAGGTCAACTGCTTTTTAACAAATCGAGACCGTTTGGTTGTCCCTTCCCCACTTGTTAACAGCTAGTTACGCTAACCAATGCACAGGAAAAATGTATACCGACAGAGCAAGTGGCAACGCGATTTTCCTCTCTTTTATTTCGTAAAACTGAAAACAACTCCCACAATGGGCGCTAATCATTACCACCTCAGCAACGCTTTGACTATAAAAAACCACTATTTTTTGCCATCGCTCACAGATTTTCGACAATTCAAAGGGTTAATGCCTATTCTTTATACCCTGATGTTTTGACCTTTGGGTGACAAAATACCGACTTGTTAAAACGCGCCTTTTTTCAAGATATAACCAGTTCCCAATAAAAATCAACAACGCCAAGAAAATGACTCAATCCGGTTTGGTGCAAAATTTGTCATCGCCCACCAACTCAAATACACTAGTCGGCCTCTGCCGGAGAACTTCCCGGCAATCTGCTGTGAGATGAGAGAGATACCATGAGCACCAAAGAAACCATTTCAACTGATGACCTGCTAATGATTGCCAACCAGCAAATTCAAGATCATGAAGCCTACATCGACGGGATGCGTGCCACCTCCGTAGAAGAGCGTGGCGGGGTACTGATTTTCAAAGGCGAGTTCTTCCTTGATGACAAGGGCCTGCCAACCGAAAAAACCACGGCAGTGTTCAACATGTTCAAATACCTGGCCCACCAGCTATCGCCGAAGTTTACCCTAGGCAAATAAGCTTCCTTTATCGGGTCATACAGAACAAAAACAGCCCCGCTTTTTGCGGGGCTGATTTATTTCAAGGCGACATTTTACAAGGCTATGATCTTCTTGGGCTAATGCCCTAAGGCCATGTCGATATAGTTACATATCGATAGTCATTGTGTCTTTGCCATTATCCTTAGGCTCGCTGTTTGGCGAAGTTCCTGGCGCTGAAGGCGGCGCACCGCGCCCCTTAGGATCGGCACCGAACTGGTTCGGCCCCGGTGTACCATCCAAGATCCCCAGTTCGACGATCACGAAGATCGGACCAATCAATGGCAAGAAGGTCAGGATGATCCACCACGCACTTTTGTTGCGGTCGTGCAGGCGTTTGACATTCAGCGCTGCCGAGGCCCAGAACACAAACAGCAAGACCACAATCGACAGGATATTGAGCATTGGGTTGCCCGCATTCTCCGGTGTGGTATAGAGGAATACCGGCAGCGATACCAATAATACAGGTATGCTGTATAGCCAGTAATCCCGGCGGCGCATCCGCCCTTGAAATGAGAACAAGGCCCACTTTTGATCCATCGTAACCTCTCTATACTAATGGACGTTTAGACAATCGGACGCTGGCCGCGGCTGATCCATTTGAGCAGCAAATTATCGGCCGCATCGCCCGTCGCGCCAGCCAGTTTTTCAGCCAGCTTCTTGCGCTGGACATAACGCACCTGAAGCACTTCGCGATCTTTGCACGATGTGCTGATGTAATCATCGCTGGTGCCAATTTCGTCAACCAAGCCAAGTTCCAGCGCCTGCTTACCAAACCAGTGCTCACCGGTCGCTACTTTGGCCAAGTCCAACTCAGGGCGGTGCTCAGACACGAAAGCCTTGAACAAACCGTGGGTTTCTTCAATTTCACTCTGGAATTTCTCGCGTGCCTTGTCAGTGTTTTCGCCGAACATCGTCAGGGTACGCTTGAATTCACCTGCAGTAATTTGCTCAAACTCAATATCGTTTTTCTTCAGTACCTTATTGAAATTTGGCAGCTGGGCAATCACGCCGATAGAACCAACAACCGCAAACGGTGCCGAGATGATCTTGTCACCGACACAGGCCATCATGTAGCCACCGCTGGCCGCGACTTTGTCAACAGAAATGGTTAGCTTGATACCGGCAGCTTTCAAGCGGTCAAGTTGTGAAGACGCCAGGCCGTAGCCATGCACCATACCGCCGCCGGTTTCGAGGCGCAGCAGTACTTCATCGCCTTCCATTGCCACAGCCAGGATCGCCGTCACCTCTTCACGCAGCGAGGTCACTTCACGGGCATCGAGACTGCCATGAAAGTCCAACACAAACAGGCGAGGCTCGCGCGAATGGGACAAGTCACCTTCTTTGGCCGCTTTTTTCACTTCGTTTTGTCGTGCCTTGTGCTTTTCCTTGTCTGCTTTTTTTTCAGCCTTGTCGCGCGCTTTGAGCAATGGCTTATCAAACAAGTGAGACTCCAATTGATGCACGGTGTGCTTGTACTGCTCAGTCAGGTCAGTGACTTCCAGCTCACCTTTCTGGCTGCCATGATGGCCTTTCACACTTTTCGCCACCACCAGAATCGCGATGAAGGCAATAACCACCGTGGCAATCTTGGCTAGGAACAATCCATAATCAAACAAAAAATCCAATGTCGAGTCCTCATTTTTTGACATTCAGTCATTGTAACCAAGTTGTCACCCATACCGCTATCGCAATACAATAGGAAAACGAAAAAACCAATAAGGAAGTACGCAGTGGATTATCAAATCGCTGAAAACTCACTGAAAGATAGAGTTATTCTGGTAACCGGAGCGGGTGATGGAATTGGCCGCCAGGCAGCCATTAGCTATGCCGCCCACGGCGCGACCGTTATCTTGCTCGGCCGTACGGTTGCCAAGCTAGAAGCCGTTTATGACCAGATTGAGTCCCTTGGCTACCCACAGCCAGCGATTATCCCAATGGATATGATGGGCGCAACCAAGCAAAACTACCTGGATATGGTCGAAACCATCGAAGGCCAGTTCGGCCGCTTGGACGGGGTACTGCACAACGCTTCGCTACTGGGTGTGCTCAGCCCGTTCGACCAGCTGGGTGAAGATACCTATGACGATGTCATGCAGGTCAATGTCAAAGCCCAATTCCTGCTGACCCAGGCAATTATGCCATTGGTCAAGAAAGCCGAAGACGGCCGCATTGTGTTTACCTCTTCGACGGTTGGCCACCAAGGTCGCTCGTTCTGGGGCGCTTATTCGATATCGAAGTTTGCGACCGAGGGCATGATGCAGATCCTGGCCGATGAAATGGCCAACACCAATGTCCGCGTCAACGCCATCAATCCAGGCGGTACCCGTACCGGTATGCGTGCCAAGGCCTTCCCGGCAGAAGACCCGTCACTGCTGAAAACGCCGGAAGAGATCATGCCATTGTATCTTTACCTGATGGGTCCGGAGAGCAAAGACGTCAACGGCCAATGCATTGACGCCCAGCCAAAGCGTAAGCCTGGCACGGCTAGCTAAGCGGCTTTCCCGCCCCAGATAACAAAAAAGCAGCCATTGGCTGCTTTTTTCATTCTTGATCCCAAGCGGGCTTCATTTCGTGCACGTGCTATTTGCGAGTACGCGCTATTTACGGGTACGAGGTTTGGCCGGCTTGTTCTTCAGTGGGTTACGACGGTTCGCAGCGTTGCCTGACGGCTTGCGACGAGAAGCGTTGTTACCCTCTTCACCTTGGTTACGGCGGTTCGAGGTGTTACCTGCAGGCTTACGACGCGGCGCTTGGTTGCTGTCTTCGCCTTGGTTGCGGCTCGATGAACGACGCTGATCCTGACGACCACGGCGACCACGGCCGGTATCTTCGTTCAGGCGCTCTTCGTGACGGCGCACGGCTCGGCGGATCTGACGAACACCGCGCTTACGCTTCTGGCCTTCAACCGTCAGCATAGTTTCGGTTTCAGCTGGCAGCTCAACTTTCTCACGTAGGTAGTTCACCTCGTTAAGTTCAAGCTCCATCCAACCACCACGAGGTAGATCTTTGGTCAGGAAGATATCACCGTAGCGAACACGCTTCAGGCGGCTTACCGTTACGCCCTGTGAATCCCACAAACGACGAACCTCACGGTTACGGCCTTCGGTGATCACCACGTAGAAGGTATGGTTCATACCTTCACCACCGGCGTAAACCACGTCTTCGAAACGTGCCATGCCGTCTTCCAGCTCAACACCCTTAACCAGGTTGCGAACCATGTCTTCGGTCACTTCACCGAATACACGCACCATGTACTCACGCTCAACGCAGCGGCTTGGGTGCATTAGGCGGTTCGCCAGCTCACCATCGGTGGTGAACAGCAGCAGACCCGCGGTGTTGGCGTCAAGACGACCAACCGATACCCAGCGACCACCGTTCAGGCGAGGCAGACGATCGAATACCGTGCGACGACCTTCTGGATCGTGACGGGTACATAGCTCACCTTCAGGTTTGTTGTACGCCAATACTCGGCAAACTTCTTCTGAAGACGACACCAACTGGATTTTGTGGCCATCAATGCGGACAGTGACTGACAAATCATCCAGGCGGTCACCAAGCTTGGCTACCTTACCGTCGATACTAACTCGACCGTTCTGGATCATTAATTCGATTTCTCGGCGAGAACCCTGGCCAGAACGTGCCAGTACCTTCTGTAATTTTTCACTCATTAGACAAACCTTTGTCGCCTTCACAGGCGTCGAAATATCATCATGCTTTAAGCCATCTTAAAGCGATGGCGGATTATGCCAAAAGCTTAGCTTAGATACCACAGAAAACACCTTGTTCGCCCGGTATTTCCTGTGATTTGTTACTCTGGTGAGCTTAATCTACTCACTCGCCAGCTCAGTAATCAACTGGAGGCATATTATTCAAACGGGGACGGATCACCGGCGCCGACGCGGGCGATTTCCATTTCATCATTGCTGAAATCAATCACCGTGGTCGGTTGCTCACCTAAATACCCACCGTTGATGATCAAATCCACTGCATGTTCAAGCTGGTCGCGGATCTCGTCCGGATCAGATTCAGTGGTTTCGTTGCCCGGCAAAATCAAAGAGGTCGACATCATCGGCTCACCCAGTGCTTCGAGCAAGGCCAGCGCAATGGCATTGTCCGGTACACGGATACCAATGGTCTTACGCTTCGGGTTCATCAGGCGGCGCGGTACTTCCTTAGTGCCTTTGAAAATAAAGGTGTAGGCACCCGGCGTATTGTTACGCAGCAGGCGGTATGCCGCATTATCAACACGGGCATACAGCGAAAGCTCAGACAGATCGCGGCACAGCAAGGTGAAATTGTGCTTGTCGTTCAAACGGCGGATCTGGCAGATACGCTCCAATGCCGATTTATTTTCCAACTGACAGCCCAGCGCATAGCCCGAATCGGTTGGGTAGACAATCACCCCACCATTGCGAATAATGGCTACCGCCTGATTAATCAAGCGAACCTGTGGTGTTTCAGGGTGAACATAAAAAAACTGACTCATTCTTCCTCCATAGGAAGTGCAACCTAGTCGTGCACTTCCTCTTCAATGCGTTTCTTCTCAACGCTCCAGTCCTGCCAGACTTCTGTCACGTCCTTGGGCAACCACAAGTTGCGGCCAAGTTCGGTCCATGGCGAGGCATAATGGAAATCAGAGCCCTGCGAAGCGAGTAATTTGTAATTAATTGAATAGTCGCCCAGCAATCGCCTTTCCTGAGGTGACTGCTGCGGTTGTGCCACTTCCATCGCGTCCCCGTCGGCTTCGACAAAAGCAGTCAGTAACCGTTTTTGCCATTTTGCGGTCATATTGTAACGGCCAGGGTGGGCAAGCACTGCTTGGCCGCCGCCTTGGTGTATGGCTTCTACCGCTTCCGCCATCGAGCACCAGTTGGGTGGCACATAGCCAGGGTTGTTGCGGGTCAGGAATTTCTTGAAAACGGCCTGCATGTTCTTGGCATAACCCTGCTCAACAATCCATTGGGCAAAGTGGGCACGGGTAAGCGTCGCCCCATTGGCAATGGCCTTGGCCCCTTCCAGCGCCCCCGGCATCCGGTTCTTATCCAGCCGCTCCCCAATCAAGGCGGCACGCTCGGCACGGCGCTGTGCCTGCGCTTCAATCATGCGGACGATCGCTGGATGCTCGGGATCGATATTCAAACCGACAATGTGAATATCAAAATTTCGCCAAAGTGTCGATATTTCAATGCCTTTGATGAGAGTTAAAGGCAGATTTTCTGCTTCTATCAATTGCTCGGCAGCCGCCAAACCAGCCACCGTATCGTGATCGGTAATCGCCAGCACATCGACTCGGCGCTCGACAGCGCGCAGCACAAGTTCTTCCGGTGACAGCCGCCCGTCTGATGCGGTGGTATGGCTGTGTAAATCAAACAACATAAATTATCTTCTTGACTTTACTCTCGCGAACTAGTTTACTAGTACGCAGTTACCCAGTACTACATTGGTGGTTCAGTGTGTTCACTGAAAGCCTGTATAACACTGAAAGGATAAATACATGGTACAGCAAATTCATCGTCAGCTCTGCGCTTTCTCATCTTGGTGGTGGCACTTCCCAACGCGGGTGGTGTGATTAGCTGTGCCTTAAACAGATTACACAAACCCGCCTCGACGCGGGTTTTTTTATAACCAAATTCAGCCAGACAAAGATTTTACCAGTGCGCCAACGACAAACAGCGCCCTGAAGAGGAAAAGAATATGATCATCGTACTCAAGCCAAATGCAACCGAACAACAAGCCAAAGAAATTCTTGCCCGCATCGAAGAAGCCGGCCTAAAACCCCTCTACATGCCGGGTGTTGAGCGTATTGTCCTGGGTGCGCTGGGCGATGAGCGTGTTCTGCAGCAACTTCATCTTGATGCCTACCCGTGTGTCGAGAACGTCAAACCTATCCTGACCAAGTACAAAATGGTTAGCCGTGAAGTGCAGGCCCACGATACCGTGGTGCGTTTCGGCAACGCCTCTGTCGGCGGTGACAAGTTCGCTGTGATTGCCGGTCCTTGCTCGGTTGAGTCTGAAGAGCAGCTGCTGAGCGTGGCCGAAGTGGTGAAAAAACATGGTGCCGTAGCCCTTCGCGGCGGCGCTTACAAACCACGTACCAGCCCGTATGATTTCCAGGGTATGGGTGTTGAAGGTTTGAAGCTACTGAAAAAAGCCAACCAGCAGCTGGGGATCCCGACGGTCTCGGAAGTGATGGAGGTCAGCCAGATGGATTCAATGTGTGAATACATCGACTGTCTTCAGATTGGCGCCCGCAATATGCAGAACTACGCCCTGCTAAAAGCAGTGGGTGAAAGCAAAAAACCGGTCTTGCTCAAACGCGGACTTTCAGCCACTATCGAGGAGCTGTTACTCGCGGCGGAATATATCTTTGATGCAGGCAACCCAAATATCATCCTGTGTGAGCGAGGGATCCGTACCTACGAGACAGCAACACGTAACACATTGGATTTGAACGCCGTGGCTTACCTTAAGCAACGTACCCACCTACCGGTGGTTGTTGACCCAAGCCATGGTACCGGCGTCCGTGAACTGGTTATCCCACTGTCACGTGCCGCTGCACCAGTTGGTGCCGACGGTATTATCGTCGAATCACACCTTAACCCGTGTGAAGCCTTGTCGGACGGCCACCAGGCACTGACCGGTCCAATGTTTGAACAGTTGATGCAAGAGTTGAAACCGTTTGTAGAAGCGGCAGGGAGAACGCTGTGAATACTACCCCACTAGGCGTCGGTGAGCTGGAACTGCTCAGCCTCGATGTACCCTATGTTGCGGATCCGACGGAGTTGTATTACTCCGTCTGTGGCGACCGCCCACACAACCTACTGCTGGAGTCGGCCGAGATCGACTCCAAGCAAGATCTCAAGAGCCTGATGCTCATCGACGCGGCAGTCCGTATTGTCTGCCGTGGCAAAGTGGTCACCCTCGAGGCCCTCACCGATAACGGCCTCAATGTACTGCAGACCCTGGAAGGCAAGATGCCTACCGATATCACTGCAGTACGCCAAGGACGCCAGCTAGAATTGACGTTCCCATCGGCAGAACGCGCGCTGGATGAAGACAGCCGCCTGCGCCAGACCTCCTCGTTCGATGCATTGCGCATGATCCAGCACGCCTTCAACATTGCTGGTCACCCGCGTGAAGCGCTATTTATTGGCGGCCTGTTCGCCTACGACGTGGTTGACGGTTTCGAGCCGCTGCCGGGCGTCAAACAGGACAACCGCTGCCCGGACTACCTGTTCTACATTGCCGAAACCCTGTTGGTGATTGACCACCAGCGCCGCAAAGGCAAATTGCAAGCGACCCTGTTCGGGGGCGACGAGTACACCTCGAGCTACTTCGAGCTCAGCCGCCGCCTGCAGCACATCAAGGAAGCCTGCTTGGAACCTATGCCGCTGCCAGCCGCCCAGCTGCTTGATGAGTGCGAGCCGGTAGCCAGCGTGAGCGATGAAGACTTCTGCCAGCAGGTGGTCGATCTCAAGCAGCACGTCATCAATGGTGATGTGTTCCAGGTGGTGCCGTCGCGCCAGTTTACCCTGCCGTGCCCGTCTCCGCTCAATGCTTACAAAGAGCTTAAAATCGGCAACCCGAGCCCGTACATGTTCTACCTGCAAGATGCCGACTTCACCCTGTTCGGCGCATCGCCGGAAAGTGCACTTAAATACTGCACCGAGAGCAACCAGATAGAGATCTACCCGATTGCCGGAACACGCCGTCGTGGTAAGAACCCAGACGGCTCAATCAACCTAGACCTTGATGGCCGAATCGAACTTGAACTGCGCTGTGACATGAAGGAAAACGCCGAGCACATGATGCTGGTTGATTTGGCCCGTAACGATGTTGCCCGTATCAGCGAGCCGGGTAGCCGCTATGTCGCAGATTTACTTGCCGTCGACCGCTACAGCCATGTGATGCACCTGGTATCCCGTGTTGTCGGCCAGCTACGCGGCGATCTGGATGCCCTGCACGCTTACCAGGCCTGTATGAACATGGGTACCCTGACTGGCGCGCCGAAAATCCGAGCCATGCAGCTTATCCGTGAGGTCGAGCAGCGCCGCCGAGGCAGTTATGGCGGTGCAGTCGGCTACCTGACTGGCCACGGTGATATGGATACCTGTATCGTGATCCGCTCGGCCTATGTCGAAGATGATGTTGCCAGCGTACAAGCCGGTGCCGGTGTGGTTTACGACTCTGTCCCTCAGGCAGAAGCCGATGAAACCCGCGGTAAGGCGCAAGCGGTGATCACCGCTATCCGCAAGGCACACAGTGCCCCTGAACGTCAATCGCACTAAGGAGCCACTGATGTCCCTACCCCATATTGTATTGCTTGATAACTTTGACTCCTTTACCTACAACTTGGTTGACCAGTTCCGCTCGCTGGGCTGCGAGGTAACGATTTACCGCAACAGCCTGACCGTCGAGCAAATGGAACAAGCACTAGCTGAGAAAAACAATCCGGTACTGGTGCTGTCACCGGGCCCGGGTGCCCCTGCCGATGCGGGCTGTATGCCTGAGCTCATCAAGCAGGTGCGCGGCAAGGTTCCGATGATCGGGATCTGCCTAGGCCACCAGGCTATTGTTGAAGCCTATGGCGGCAAGGTCTCTGGCGCAGGTGAAATCGTCCATGGCAAATCAGCCATGATGACACATACCGGCCATGACGTGTTTGGTGAATTGCCAAGCCCATTATCGATTGCCCGTTACCACTCGCTGGTTGCCGAAACGGTACCAGATAGCCTGAATATCATTGCCGATGTTGACGGCCTGGTCATGGCGGTGACCAATGATGAGGATCGCGTGTGCGGTTACCAGTTCCACCCGGAATCTATCCTCACGACCCAAGGTGCCCAGCTGCTGACCAATACGCTGGCGTGGGTCACGTCGCCAACGACCGACCAATAATGAGCCGAACCAATAATCAGCCGGTATAGACAACAAGGATTTTTATTATGGATGCGACCATCTACACCATTGCCAACAAGCTTTACGACCAGCAGGCACTGAGCCAAGAAGAGAGCCAGACCCTGTTCGACGCCATCATCAAGGGCGAAGTCGAGCCAGTACTGCTGTCTGCGGTACTGACAGCATTGAAAATCAAAGGCGAGACCCCAGCAGAAATCGCCGGTGCCGCCAAAGCCCTGCTGGCCAATGCCAACCCGTTCCCGAGCCCAGAGTACGACTTTGCCGACATCGTCGGCACCGGTGGCGACGGTGCCAACACCATCAATATATCGACCACCGCAGCTTTCGTTGCTGCCGCCTGTGGCGTTAAAGTCGCCAAGCACGGTAACCGCGGCGTCTCAAGCAAGTCAGGCTCTTCAGACTTGCTAGATAAATTCGGTATCAACCTGGCAATGAAGCCGGAAACAGCCCGTGAAGCCCTTGACGATCTAGGTGTCTGCTTCCTGTTTGCTCCGGAATACCACGGCGGCGTGCGCCATGCGATGCCGGTTCGCCAAACCCTGAAAACCCGTACCATCTTCAATGTACTGGGTCCTTTGATTAACCCGGCTCGCCCTAATATCGAGCTAATGGGTGTCTACGATGCTTCGCTGGTTCGCCCAATTGCCGAGACCATGGCAGCGATGGGCATGAAACGTGCGGCAGTTGTCCACGGCAGTGGCCTCGACGAAGTGGCGATCCATGGCGAAACCACGGTGGCTGAAATCATCAATGGTGAAATCACCGAGTACACCTTAACCCCTGCTGACTTTGGTCTTGAAAGCCACCCGCTTGAAGCAATCAAGGGTGGAGAGCCGGAAGAGAACCGTGCCATTATTACCAATATCCTAACGGGCAAAGGTACTGATGCCCAAATGGGTGCCGTCGCCGTCAACGTGGCTCTGCTTCTTCGCCTGTTCGGCCAGGAAGATCTCAAAGCCAATGCCGAGAAGGCCATCAATATCATGAAGTCTGGCAAAGCCTTTGAGCTTGTCGGGCAACTTGCAGCACGAGGTTAAGCATGGAAACAGTTCTAGCCAAAATTGTCGCAGACAAACGTATTTGGGTTGAAGCACGCAAAGCCGAGCAGCCATTGGCATCGTTCAAAGACAGCCTAGTGCCCAGCGATCGCAATTTCTACGAGGCCCTGTCCGGTGATCAGGCAGCCTTTATTCTGGAATGCAAAAAGGCATCGCCATCCAAGGGGCTGATCCGCCAAGATTTCGACCTCGATATGATTGCCCAGGTGTACAACGGCCATGCCAGCGCCATTTCGGTATTGACCGATGAAAAGTACTTCCAGGGTAACTTTGACTTCCTGCCAGTGGTGCGTAACCAAGTTCGCCAACCGGTGCTGTGCAAGGACTTCATGATTGACACCTATCAGGTCTACCTTGCTCGCCACTACAATGCCGATGCCATCTTGCTGATGCTGTCAGTATTGAACGATGACCAATACCGTGAACTGGCCGAGGTTGCCGAGCAGCTTAACCTGGGTATTCTGACCGAAGTCAGCAACGAGGAAGAGCTTGAGCGAGCCATCGCCCTAAAGGCCAGGGTTGTGGGTATCAACAACCGCAACCTGCGCGATCTCAGCATAGATCTGAACCGTACTAAAGAGCTAGCCCCCCGCCTGCCGCAAGACACTATTGTGATTTCCGAATCAGGGTTCTACAACAACCAGCAGGTACGCGACCTATCAGCTTATGCCAACGGCTTTTTGATCGGTAGCTCGCTGATGGCTGAAGACAACCTTGAGCTGGCCGTTCGCCGTGTATTGCTAGGCGACAACAAAGTCTGTGGCCTGACCCATGCTGATGATGCTGCCGCCGCCTACCAGAGCGGCGCGGTGTACGGTGGCCTGATCTTTGTGTCTGGCTCACCACGCCATGTCGACATCGAGCAAGCACGGATGATCATGAGCGGTGCGCCGCTGAAATACGTTGGTGTGTTCCGCAATGCTGACCCACAGGCCGTAGCCAAAGCTGCCGAAGCACTTTCACTCTCAGCGGTTCAGCTTCATGGCGATGAAGACCATGACTATATTGCCGCCCTGAAAGGCCAACTGCCTGCAGAGTGTGAAATTTGGAAAGCCCACGGCGTGACCGATACGGCACCGGAACTTGGCGCATGGCAAGTCGACCGCCACTTGCTCGACAGCAAGGTCGGCAACCTGTCGGGGGGCACAGGTGTTGCCTTTGACTGGAGCCTGATCCCTGACGAGCAAAAGCAAATCACCATGCTGGCCGGCGGCCTTAACCCGGACAATGTCTGTGAAGCAGCGCATCTTGGCTGCCGAGGACTGGATTTGAATTCCGGTGTAGAAAGCGAGCCCGGCAAAAAAGACCCAACAAAATTGAAAGCGGCTTTCGCGGCTATCAGAAAGTATTAAGGAAAATAAACCATGAGTAAAATTAGTGCCTACTTCGGCGAATTCGGCGGTCAGTACGTCCCGCAGATCCTCGTTCCAGCCCTAGACCAGCTTGAAGCGGCTTTTATCGAAGCCCAGCAGGATCCGAGCTTCCAGAAGGAGTTCATCGACCTACTAACAGAATATGCAGGTCGCCCGACTGCGCTGACCTTGTGCCAGAACTTGACCAAGGGCACCAAGACCAAACTTTACCTAAAGCGTGAAGACCTATTGCACGGCGGTGCCCACAAAACCAACCAGGTATTGGGCCAAGCCCTGCTTGCCAAGCGCATGGGCAAAGATGAAATCATCGCCGAAACCGGTGCAGGCCAGCACGGTGTCGCAACAGCATTGGCTTGTGCGCTACTGGGCCTCAAGTGCCGTGTCTACATGGGGGCCAAAGACGTTGAGCGCCAGAGCCCGAACGTATTTCGCATGAAGCTGATGGGCGCCGAAGTGATCCCGGTCCATTCAGGCTCGGCAACACTGAAAGATGCCTGTAATGAAGCCATGCGTGACTGGACGGCAACTTACGACAAAGCACACTACCTACTGGGTACGGCTGCGGGTCCTCACCCATTCCCAACTATCGTGCGTGAATTCCAGCACATCATCGGCGAAGAAACCAAAGCGCAGATCCTTGAAAAAGAAGGCCGTCTGCCAGATGCCGTTATCGCCTGTGTCGGCGGTGGCTCAAATGCCATCGGTATGTTCTCTGACTTCATCGAAGAAGAGAGTGTTGGTCTGATTGGGGTTGAGCCTGCTGGTAAAGGCTTGGATACTGACATGCACGGCGCGCCGCTGAAACACGGTAAGCTGGGTATCTTCTTTGGTATGAAAGCCCCGCTAATGCAAGACGAGCACGGCCAGGTTGAAGAGTCTTACTCGGTTTCTGCTGGCCTGGACTTCCCGTCTGTCGGTCCTCAGCACGCCCACCTTAATGCAATTGGCCGTGCTGAATACGAAGCGGTTACCGATGACGAAGCACTGGAAGCCTTCCAGGAGCTTGCCCGCAACGAAGGTATCATTCCCGCACTGGAGTCAGCCCACGCATTGGCCCACGCCTTGAAGATGATCAAAGCCAACCCAGAAAAAGAACAGCTACTGGTCGTTAACCTATCAGGCCGTGGCGACAAAGATATTTTCACTGTACACGATATTCTAGATGCAAAAGGAGTGCTGTAATGGATCGTTACCAAGCCCAATTTGACCGCCTGGCGGCGAAAAACGAAGGCGCATTTGTTCCTTTTGTTACTATCGGTGATCCGAACCCGGAGCAATCACTGAAGATCATTGAAACCTTGGTGGAAGCCGGTGCTGACGCCCTTGAGCTGGGGATCCCGTTCTCCGATCCGCTAGCGGACGGTCCAACTATCCAAGGTGCAACAATCCGTGCAATGGAATCTGGCACTACCCCAGCTGTCTGCTTTGACCTGCTGAGCCAGATCCGCGCCAAATACCCAGACATGCCAATTGGCCTGCTGATGTACGCCAACTTGGTGTTCACTAATGGTATCGAAAACTTCTACCAGCAGTGCGCCGAAGCCGGTGTTGATTCGGTACTGGTTGCCGATGTACCGCTGAAAGAGTCAGAAGAGTTCCGCGTAGCAGCGGCTAAGCACGGCATCCACCCAATCTTCATCGCACCGCCAAATGCCGATGAAGAAACGCTGAAAACCGTGTCTGAGTTTGGTGGCGGTTATACCTACCTGCTATCGCGTGCCGGTGTAACCGGTACTGAAACCAAAGCAGGTGCACCAATCAACCACCTGCTAGAGAGCCTGAAGACGCACAATGCACCACCAGCATTGCTTGGCTTTGGTATTTCTGAGCCTCAGCAGGTTGCCGAAGCGATTGAAGCCGGTGCTGCGGGTGCCATTTCAGGCTCTGCTGTGGTGAAAGTGATCGAGAACAACCTTGACGATCACGACGCCATGCTCAGCAATATGCATAGCTTTATCAGTAACATGAAGGCTGCAACCCGCAAAGGTTAACCTTTCCTGCGCTAACCTATAAACACAAAAGCCGCCCCAGGTCACTCTGTGGGCGGCTTTTTGCATCTCCCTGATATTTTCTGGTGCAAGATCAAAGATCTCTTCCTTCTTCCCCCATACAGTAACCAACTTGTTAATGCCTGGTGCAAACAAATTGCAAGTTTGAAAGGCAATAACACCAATCAAGTAAAAGAAAGATTGATAAAGATGATATTTCCGTGTAAAAACACACGCGCAAAATATTGGATTAACATTTGGTACAATTACAAAACATATAACCAATGATTTTTAACCAATAGCTTTGCGAACAATATCGAACACAACTGAGGTATCTAACCGTGTTAAAAGAAAAAGGACTGTTTGGCAATATCGGCGTTCAGGTCGTCATTGCCATGTGTGTGGGAACGCTCGTCGGTGCAATGATGGGCCAGTCAGCAAGTATGTTTGCCCCACTAGGCAGCATCTTCATCCACCTAATCAAAATGTTGGTGATCCCTTTGGTCGCCGTCGCCATTATCTCCGGTGCCGCCGGGCTTGGCAGTAGCCAATCTGCCGGTAAAGTCGGCCTATCGACGCTGGGCTTTTTCGGCCTGACATCAGCCGTTGCAGTTGCCTTGGCCCTGTTTATGGGTGTGGTGTTCCAACCGGGTGTCGGCGTCGACATGACAGGCGTCGAAGGTATGTTCTCCAATGCCTATGCCGATAAAGGTGATATGCCGACCTTCTGGGCTACCGTACTCGGCATGATCCCTACCAATGTTTTCCAATCACTGAACGAAGCAAATATCCTTCAAATTTTGGTTTTCTGCCTTTTCTTCGGTATTGCTGTTTCGAAACTGGAAAAAGAGCGCCGCGATCCGCTTATCAACGGTGTGAATGCCATTGTTGATGCCATGGTATGGATGATCAACGTTGTGATGAAGGTTGCGCCTCTGGGCGTATTCGGCCTGATGGCAGATGCCGTCGGCACCTTCGGCTTTGGCGCCCTGATGGTAGTGTTCAAGCTTTTCGTGGTCTACGTGGTTGCTATCTTGATCTACGGCTTCATCTTCTATCCAGCCATGATCAAGGTATTTAGCAAGACTTCGCCGCTGAAGTTCCTATCGGCCATGAAAAAGCCGCAGGCCGTTGCCCTGTCGACCGCCTCTTCGATGGCGACTTTGCCGGTAACCATGGAAGTGTGTGAAGAAGAGCTGGGTGTAAAAAACTCGACCGCTTCGTTCGTATTGCCGCTGGGCGCAACCATCAACATGAGTGGTAATGCCATTTACTACGGCCTGGTCGCTATCTTCTTTGCCCAGATGTTCAATATCGAGCTGGGGATGGGTGCCTATATTGCAATTATCGTGACGTCGACGCTGGGTGCCGTCGGCCAGGCTGGCGTGCCGGGGCCGTCCTTCCTTGTGGTGGCCGTATTGCTGGCCGCGGGTATCCCTATCGAAGGCCTACCGCTGCTGTTTGCCCTGGACCGTATCTTCGACATGATCCGTACCGCACTGAACATCACCGGTGATGCCGCCTGTGCCGTCATTGTCGATAACATGATCAATGATGCGCCGCAGGACACGCCGGAGCCGGAGTCTAGCCACCACGCCTGACACAACGCGTTATTGCTCAAATGAGAAAAAACACTAAAGGCTGCAGGGTTAAACCTGCAGCCTTTTGCTGACTGGTGTACTATGTAGCCAGAAACCCTATGTATTTATGGCGCTTAACATGAAGCAACTGATTGATTTTATTCCCCTGGTCATATTCTTTATTCTCTATAAGACCCACGACATCTATGTCGCGACCGGAGCCTTGATTATCGCCACTGCCATTCAAGTTGCTGTAACTTGGGTGCTGTATAAAAAAGTAGAAAAGATGCAGCTGGTCACCTTCGTGATGGTGGCTGTATTCGGTGGGCTGACGATCTTCCTGCACGATGACAACTTCATCAAATGGAAAGTCACTATTGTCTACGGGATTTTTGCTTCCGGATTGGCCATCAGCCAGTACTTGGGTAAGCCGCTGATAAAAGGCATGTTAGGCAATGAGCTGGACCTTCCGGACGCCGTCTGGAACCGGATCAATGGCGCTTGGGCACTGTTTTTCATTGTATGTGCCGTGGTGAATGTCTATATTGCCTTCCGTTTACCGCTGGATGTGTGGGTTAATTTCAAAGTATTCGGGCTATTGATCCTGACTTTGATCTTTACCCTTGCCACCGGCGGCTATATTTACCACCATATGCCCAAAGAACCCGATTCAGAGTAGTACAGAGTCGTATCATGACATCAGAAAATAATATTCCACGCGGACAATTGCTGCTTCGCACTCTTGCCATGCCAGCCGACACCAATGCCAACGGTGATATCTTCGGCGGTTGGATTATGTCTCAACTTGATCTCGCCGGCGCTATCTTAGCGAAAGAGATCTCAGGTGGCCGCGTTGTTACCGTATCCGTCGATAGCATCGCTTTCAAAGCCCCTGTCAGCGTTGGTGATGTGGTATGTTGCTACGGCGAATGCAAACGCATCGGTAACTCATCAATGAGCGTAGCGCTTGAAGTATGGGTAAAACCTGTGGCAATTGATGCTGTCGGAGAACGCTACCGCGTCTGTGAAGCAACATTTAACTATGTTGCCATTGACAGCAATGGCCGCCCGCGCCCAGTTAAAAAATAGTTTTATCGTGCCAATCTTTATAAGTCATTGAGCTATACCATTTGCGAGGTAAATGGCGCCCGCTGACTTATGCAGACGGGTACAGAACAGTGCAAAAACCCGCAAAAAAGCCCTAACCTGATGCTAGGGCTTTTTTTTTCATTTATGATAGGAAAAATTTGTCACACATTGCTGCCTCATCAAAAAATTTCACCAATATCTATGGAGAGCAGCAGTTACAAGGAGAGAGCTACATGTGGTACGTTATTTTTTCCCAAGATGTCGAAAACAGCCTTGAACGCCGCCTGAGTGTGCGTGAAAAGCACTTGGCTCGACTAAAAGATCTCCAAGAGCAAGGCCGTTTGCTTGTCGCTGGCCCAATGCCTGCAATTGATAGTGACAACCCGGGTCAAGCGGGCTTTACCGGTTCGACCGTGATCGCTGAATTTAACTCTCTTGACGATGCCCAAGCCTGGGCCGATGCCGACCCTTACATTGAAGCCGGCGTCTACGAAAAAGTTATCGTTAAGCCGTTCAAGAAAGTACTCCCGTAACCGATTTTGAGATAACAACGTTATGCTAAAACGCACCCTCGTTTTATTAGGCGCTGCCCTGCTGGTTGGCTGTGCATCAAACGCTGAGCAACAGGCCATCCTGGATTTGGCAAAAGCCCGCGCGATGGCGATTAACAACAAGGCACCTTACGAGAAAATCGACCAATACCAGATAATGAAAGCCCAAGCACGGGAAAACATCGTCGAAATCACTATTTTGTATGGTGGTGGTGGTAACACCCCACCGACGAAAGCGGCTAAAAGTGCTGCGCTCAACTACTGCAACAGTGCCGAGCTAAGCCCAATGGTAAGCGAGGGGGTGAACTACAATATCGTGATCATGGATATGCGTGGCCGCCCGATGGTGACCCAGCCGATCACTGCTGAGGTTTGTAGTCAGTTAGCAAATTGATAATAGGCTATGGGCTATGGGCTATGGGCTATGGGCTATGGGCTATGGGCTATGGGCTATTCTTCCGCCCGCAAATCTCCAAATCAACTCAAACTTCATCCAGATGATTTAAAGCCCTCGAAAAAACGCCAGCATTGCTGGCGTTTTTCTTTTGGAGGTCGGGAATTAGCCGCGCTCAAACAGCAGTACTTTCAGCCCGCCTTCCGGGTCGATATCTTTAAACTCCGGCGGATTTTCCAAACGGTGCTGATAAGCAAGCTCCGGCGCTTCGGCAGCCATTCCCTCAATCAAGAAAGATGATGACACACCAGGGTCATTCACGCAGGCGAGTACTTGGCCATTCTCGGTCAGCAGCTCCGGCAGGCGGCGGAGGATTTTCTGGTAGTCCTTGGTCAAGGCAAAGCTGCCTTTCTGGAACGATGGCGGATCAATGATGATCAGATCATAAGGGCCAAGCTTGCGAACCTTGCCCCACGACTTGAACAACTCATGGCCTAGGAAGCTGACTTTCGACAAATCGTGCTTGTTCAGATGGTGGTTATCCCGGCCACGGCTTAACGCCGCTTTGGCCATATCAAGGTTGACCACATGCTCCGCCCCACCGGCAATTGCTGCAACAGAGAAGCCACAGGTGTAAGCAAATAGATTCAACACACGTTTGCCCTCGGCATGGCTCATGACCCAATCACGGCCGTAGCGCATATCCAGGAACAGGCCGTTATTTTGCTTGCGGCCAAGATCCAGCTTAAACGTAAGGCCATTTTCGACCACATCCTGATACTCACGGCTTTCGCCCCACAGTACTTCCATCGGTGATCCTTGGCGATCACGGTGCTGCAGCAGCAGCGACGTCGCACCGGATTGTTGCCAAACTGGCGTATCGACCAAGTTATCAAGCAAATGGTGCAGCTGGGCCAAAAACTCTTCGGAAGGTTCTTTAAACAATGAAACCAACACCTGGCCACTTAGCCAATCCACAGTCAACTGCTCAAGCCCAGGCCAACAGCGTCCGCGGCCATGGAATAACCGGCGCACTTCCTTTGGCGGTGTCGCCAATTCGGCCATCAGGTGTTGCTCAAGGTTTATTAATGCACTCGGTTCCATAGTTCTACTGCGTTGGGAAATTCAGGGGCGCTAGTATAGCAAACCCGTTTAGAGCAGACACTACAGGAGCAAACACTACAGGAGCAAACACTACAGGTACAAAGATAATATTAAGCCACGAGCTTGAGGCTTTCTTGTTCTGGTTGACGGCAGCTGGCAAGGTGGACATATTCAGCCTGAAGGCGGACTTGGCGATGGCGGCGGGTGCGGTTTTTGACAAGTTTACGTTGTCGACGAAATGACGCCAGCCCCCAAAAACGTGATTGGTTCTTCTTTTTCTTCAATCGCATACGAAGCGATACGGAGCGGGTAAGGCGCATACTGTGTCTCGATCTAGGTAAATCCTAGACCGATATTATAAGTGAAACTTTACTGCAATGTAATTTGCAAAAGGTTAAATTAGCAGCAGTTGGTCGCGAATTAACAATGAAAAACAACTGACTTACACAACTTATTATCATTAAGCCCTATTTTTCTACATAACTTCGAGAATAAGTGGTCATTCTGCAACCAACAGCCTACCAAGCTACTTTTCGCCCATCAAATTACTTTCTCGCGAGTACAGGCCATGCCAACTCCCAAGGCCTAGACCATTCTTTGGCAATAACTTGATGTGTCTCATCAATAGTCCAAAGCTCCCCTTGTTCAGGGGCACACATAAACTGCCACTGCTGCTCCGCATAGGGAAAACGCAACGCATAGGCGTGAAGATAACCACGGTCCGCCTTTTCATTACCATAGATATCGTCACCGGTAATCCCCGAGCCAACGCTTCGCAGTGCCACCCTGATCTGATGGGTCTTACCAGTATGTGGCTTGCACAAAAACAAGCGTCGTCCCTGCCCGGCCGCTGTTGAGAAAAACTGGGTAACCGCAGGGTTCTCGCGGGTCGTCTCTAGTTTCCAGCTGCTACGGCGCGAACGGGTCATATCGCCAATTACCACGCCTTGCTTCTTCTTTGGTTTCTTGGTGCCTATTGCCAAATAGAATTTCTCTACCTCACGCTCGGCAAAAGCCTTTGATAACGCCGACGCCGCCTCACGGTTTCGGCCTAGCAGTAGCAGCCCGGAAGTCATCTTGTCCAAGCGGTGGATAAGGTAAAGCTGCTCATCGCCACTCTGCTTCGCCACTTCCTGCAGCAGCATCACATCGCCATCATCTTTATGAACAGACACACCAGGATGTTTGTTGATAACGAGGAAATCCGGATGGGTATGGAGAATATCGAACATATTGATTGGCTCTTGGCTAAAGGCTATGGCAAGTAAAGAGAGCGAAGTATACCGCTTGTAGGGAGTATTTCCATATGGGCATTCACTGGCACCGAGTCGTAATCAACACGAATCAAAAAGCGGGAGCCACTGGCTCCCGCTTTGATATATCAACTATGTTAACAATGCTTGTTAATTACAGCTTCTTGGAAACCAGGGCACCAAGGCCAATGATGGCAAGACCCATCACCATGATTTCACCTTTACCGCTGTCAAAGCCCGCTTTCACACCAGCGATAGCAACGATTGCGATAGCAAATGGGATCACGTATTTAACTAGGTTGTACCATAGGCCGAACAGCGGGAATTTGATTTCACCGTCGTTGGTGATTTCTTTTTCAAGTTCACTGCGGTTCAAACGCCAGCCTGCAAAGATACATACCAGCATACCGCCAACCGCAAGGAAGATCTTATCAGTTAGCAGGTCGAAGATATCAAATGCACCGGTTTCGAACAGTGTTGGACCCAAGCCGCCAAGCGATAGCGATGCGAACACGCATAGGAACGCCATCAGAGCACTTGCCGAGAACACTGCGGTTGAGCGCTTCATGCCTTTTTCGTCAATCAGGTATGACACAACCACTTCAAGTAGCGATACAGAAGAAGTCAGTGCTGCCACACTCAGGCCGATGAAGAACAGTAGCGCAAGCAATAGACCAACGATGCCACCCATTTCAGCAAACAGCTGAGGTACAACAACGAAGATCAGACCAGGACCCGCTGCTGGCTCCATGCTGAATGCGAACATTGCCGGGAACATTGCCACACCAGCAAGGATTGCAACAGCGGTATCCATCGCCGTTACCATTGCTGTGGTTTGTACTAGGTTCTCTTTCTTCTTCAGGTAACTACCGTATGTGATCATACAGCCCATACCCAAGCTTAGTGAGAAGAATGCCTGACCAAGCGCAGCCAGTACCACTGTGCTGTCTACTTTAGAGAAGTCAGGTTTGAACAGGAACTCAAGACCTGCTGTTGCACCTGGAAGGCTCAGACCTTTAACTGCTACCAGAATAAGGATGGCGAACAGTAGAGGCATCAGGATCTTACCGGCTTTCTCAATACCGCCAGAAATACCCTTGATAACCACCAGAATATTGAACAATAGGTACAGGCCCATCCAGAATAGTGGCTGGATTGGGTTAGAGATGAAGCCACCGAAACTATCACCAATCGCTTCTGGCGTACTCAGTAGACCTGTTGCAATTTTATAGATGTATGCAATTGCCCAGCCACCAACGACCGGGTAGAAGCCCATGATAAGTAGGCCACTGACCACACCGATAACACCGACGAACGACCAACGGCGATCAGTTGATTTGAAAGCACCTACAGCGGAAAGGCCCGTTTTACGGCCCACGGCAAATTCAGTCAGCATGACGCTGAAACCGATAAAGATAACGAACAATAGGTAAATTGCTACGAAAGCACCACCACCACTCTCACCAGCTGTGTATGGGAACTTCCAGATGTTACCAAGACCTACTGCGGATCCTGCCGCGGCCATTACGAAGCCTAATTTTGAACCCCAGCTATCGCGGGGTTGTGTGGTTGTATTACTAGTAGCCACGTTCTCTCCAAGGTTCTGTTGTGTTTGCTAGAGTTTGCTAGTAATAGGCGTCGAAAATATGTTGTGTAAACTTGTGTGCAAACTTATTTGTACACTTATAAGGTTGTCAATGACGCTCTATATATGGCAAGTAAAACAGGTTGCGATTAGAATGTGAAGCCCGCGTTTTTAAATTTTGATCATTTACTGTTTTTTTACATCAATTCTTTGTGTTTTGCTTATATTTTGCACTAACCCTGCGTGCAAATTTCACATTCCTCCTACAATTCAGTGATTTCCTCTTATCAAACATAGCACATAAATCCCAGTAAATTTCGCTGGTATTCCTCTAGTTTCAATGCAAAATAGAGTAATACAACCAACTCATAACAATTTCGAATGGAACAGTTTTATCAAGTTCTTGTCTGGGCTAGCGTCTTCTTCTATTGGCTGATGATTGCTGCCGTCACTATGCGCATCGTTTTCAAACGCAGGGTGGTTGGTGTTTCGCTTGCCTGGCTCATGATCATCTTTATCATCCCCATCGGCGGGGTGATTGCCTACCTGTTGTTCGGCGAGCTCAACCTGGGCAAAAAGCGCGCCCAACGCGCCAAGGAGATGTTCGAACCCTTTGCCGACTGGTTCCAGCGCCTAAATGACTGTCCCGGCCACCAGCCTGAGCTCATGAGCGAGCATGCTCGCCCTATCAGTGACCTGTGTGAAAACCGCCTTGGTATCCCTGCTTTAAGCGGCAATACCCTCTCGCTGCAAGACTCCCCGCAAACCATCCTGCGCTCTCTGATCGAAGACATTCACCAAGCCGAAGCCTCGGTGAATATGGAATTCTATATCTGGCATCCGGGAGGTTTAGCCGATGAGGTGGCAACGGCATTAATCATGGCCGCCAAGCGTGGGGTAAAAGTAAAAGTACTGTTAGATGCTGCAGGCAGTATGCGGTTCTTCCGCTCTCATTGGCCGAAACTCATGCGCCATTCTGGTATTGAGATTGTCGAGGCATTGTCGGTAACCCCGTTCAGGATGTTCCTGCGTAGAATGGACTTACGCCAGCACCGTAAAATCGTGGTTATCGATGAGAAAATTGGCTACACAGGTTCAATGAACTTGGTTGATCCCGCCTACTTCAAAACCGATGCGGGCGTCGGCCAGTGGATCGACGTTATGGTGAGGGTGACCGGCCCTTCTGTTGCCGTACTCAACGGTATTCAGGCCTGGGACTGGGAAGTGGAAACCGGCGATCGCTATTTACCGCAACTGCCGGAGTGCGCGTTGCCGAGCTCGATCGAAGCAACTGATATGGTTCAAGTGATCCCGTCAGGTCCGGGAATGCCAGACGAAATCATCCATCAAGCCTTGCTGCTGAGTATCTATCAAGCCAAAGAAAATGTGGTGATCACCACCCCGTACTTTGTACCAAGTGAAAACTTGCTGCACGCAATGAAAGGGGCAGCCCATCGCGGGGTAACGGTAGATATCATCATCCCGGACAAGAATGACTCTATTATGGTGGAATGGGCGAGCCGCTCTTTCTTCTCAGAGCTTCTGGCTGCCGGGGTACGTATCCACCGCTTCCATGGCGGTTTGCTGCACACCAAATCAGTAGTGATCGACAAGACCCACTGCTTGATTGGTACGGTTAACGTGGATATGCGCAGCCTGGGGCTGAATTTCGAAGTGACACTGGCGGTGGATAACGCCGAGTTCACCCAGCAGCTAAATTGGCTACAGAAAGAGTATATGAGTGATTCCAGCTTGGTCGACAGAGCCAAGTGGGAAGAGCGGCATATTAGCAACAAGCTGATTGAACAGTTCTTTTATATGTTCAGCCCGCTACTTTGATGTAGAAATGTAGCAGGTTGAAATTTCAAAACTTACTCGCCATGGATGGCCCGGGCTGGCGATCCAGAGTCTGAGCTACATGGATGTATATATGCGTTTTTGAAATTTTCAGCCTACTACATTGAATGTAGGGAAAAGCTTTAGATGTTAATGTTTTCCTAAATTACTTACCCACCCGCTTTGCCAGCAACTCCATTACCAAACGGCTGTCTGCATCTCGGATAGTCGGTAGCTGGAATCGTGCCTCACGGGTATCTTTCAAAGAAACTTCTGCGCTAATCAAGGCTTCCTCACCGCCGGCTTCTGCCAAACAATTACCGAAGGCATCCAAAATACGCGAGCCACCCCAGAAACGACTGTTGCCTTCAAGGGCGCAGCTGTTTGCCATCAGCACAGGCACACCGTAGGTCATCGAGATAAAGTCAGTATTGGTTTTCCAACCCTGAGGGTTAGAGAACTCATCAGAGACGATATCTGCCGCCGAGTTAACCGGGGCCAACATCAAGGCTGGCTTGTCCAGCATCGCCAAGTGCGGCAAGGCCGGGTTCCATAAGTCGGCACAGATCAAGGTATGCATTGGCCAGCCAGCAATAGGTTCGCACGGCTCAAGCTCTTGACCTTTGCTGTACCACTTCGCTTCTTCCAAACCGCCGTAGTTCGGCAGGTTCAGCTTGCGGTGGGCATGGACAAGCTGACCATTTTTCACCATCGCCTGGGCATTGTAGAACTCACCCGCGTGATCTTCTTCGATGAAGCCAGCACTCACGACCATGTCGCCTGCTGCCGCAGCCAGTTCACCCAATAGAGGGTGGTTTACCGGCATAGCAACATCCAGCGTCTTTTCACGCAGGCTGTAGCCTGTTAGCGAAAGCTCCGGAAACAGCAGCACCTCAATGCCCTGCTCACGAGCTTGCTCGATATAGTGGAGGTGCTTTTGCAGGTTAGCCTCAACATCACCCAGCACAGGGGCTATCTGGGCAATACCGACATGTAATACTTGTTTTGTCATGATAAAACCTTAAAAGGCCAGCTGACGCTGGCCTTTGAATTAATTTCGGCGCGATAACACTGTACCGTGTAATCACAGCAAGCCGTTTTGCTCCAAGAATTGGCGAGACACACGCTCGATGGACAAACCATCAACATCTACCAGAGCGTTCAAGGTAGACATGGTTTCGTCGTTCATCAATGCAGACAGCTTGTTCAGCTGATTGGCTAGCTCAGGGTTCGCATCCAGTGCGTCGGTACGCACAACCGGCGTCAGGGCGTAGTTCGGGAAGTGCTGACGATCATCTTTCAAGACATAGAAGTCAAACGCCTTCACACGGCCATCGGTGGCAAACACCATGGTGACGTCAACCACTTCCTGAGCCAAAGCCTGGTATACCAAACCTGAGTTCATCTTGCGCAGGTTACGGCGTGGCATCTCAAACTCATAGGCTTCTAGCAGTGACTTCAAGCCATCCGGTCGGGCCGAGAACTCAACGTTACTTGCCATCTGAGCATCTTTGCCATCTTCAGACTGCAGCCAGTCCATCATGTCGGTGATCGACTCGATGCCCTTTTCCTTCGCGAAATCTTTGCGCATTGCCAGCGCATAGGTGTTGTTCGCCTGGGACGGGTTGAGCCAAATCAGGCCGACTTTTTCGTCCAGTGCTTTGACGCGCTGGTAAGTCTGCTCAGGGTTCAGCTTTTCAACCACCTTATTAAAAGTGACCAAGCCGGTACCTGTGTACTCCCAGTAAAGGTCGATCTGACCGTTTAGCTGAGCGGTACGCAGCACCGTTGAACCCATGCCGTCACGCTGGTCGACATCATAGCCAAGACCGGCAAGGTACTGGGCCGTCATCGAAGACATGATCAGCTGCTCGGTATAGCCTTTACCGCCAACCACCAGCTTGCCCGCGGCCTGTGCCGACACCGATAAAGCCATTACCGAGAACACAGTGGCTACGGCAGTCAATAAAGAAATTACGCGTTTCATCTTTGTATTACTCCGAGCCATTACTTACGGTTAGGGTTTACACCCTTGCTCACGATCAGGAAGGTCACCACACCCAGTATCATATCCATGATAAGCGCCAGTACCGCTGTCGGGATCGCCCCTGCCAGCATCATCGGCGTATCATAAAGATCGATACCGGCGAAGATCAGCTCACCCAGACCGGTACCACCAATCTGGAACGCCAGTGGCACGGTACCAATGTTGATAGCAAAAGCAGTGCGGATACCCGCCATGATGACGTACATCGCGTTTGGCAACTCAACCTTCACCAACTGCTGCGTTGGAGTCAGGCCAATACCGGTTGCCGCCTCTTTCAGATGTGCAGGCACCGAAAGCAGGCCGGTATAGGTATTGCGCAGAATTGGCAGTACCGAGGCAAAGGCCAAGGCAAAGATTGCCGGTTTGTCACCGATACCCAAGAAGCTCATCGACAACGCCAATACTGCCAGCGTCGGGACCGTGGTACCGATGTTGAAGATCTGCATCACCAAGTCAGCAGCCTTACGGCAAGCAGGACGGCTCAAGATGATCCCCACCGGCACACCAATTAAAATCGCAATCGAGCCCGAGATCAGGGTCAGCTTAATGTGATGGCCTGACAGGTAGATGATTTCATCCCAGTAATAGATGAACTGCTCGACAAAACCCGACGACTGAGCCCAGATCCCGATGAGGAATACGGTTACCAGCAATAGCGCATTGAAATAAGGGCTTAAGTTAATCGACTTCATCCCTTACCCCTTTTTACGGAAACTGGCTCCCAGGTGGTGTGTAATACCACGCTGTGAAATTTCACCACACAATTGACCCTGCTGGTCGACTACCGCCAACCAACTGATGTCATGGGCAAACATCTTGGAAACTACGGCACGCAAGTCCTGCTCCTGGTTCATCAGGATAGGCAGGCCATCGTAATGATCGCTACACAGGCCGCGCTGGCTCATGGCGACCGATTTGGTGATCATACCGATTGGCTGATTCTGGTTGTTCACCATTACAATCATGCCGTGGCCGTAATCGTTCATGCGCTGCAGGGCAATCTCCAGCGTATCATTCGGTGATACGGTCGGTACCTGGCGTTCCATCACTTCGCCAGCAGTTGATAGCTGCAGGCGCTTCAAGGTACGGTCTGTACCGACGAAATCTGCCACAAAGTCAGTCGCAGGGTGAGCCAGAAGCTGATCTGGGCTTGAGTATTGTTCAAGTTGGCCATCACGGAAGATAGCGACCTTGTCTGCCATCTTCACTGCTTCATCAATGTCGTGTGAGACGAACATGATAGTTTTCTTAAGCTCTTTGTTCATCTTCAGGAACTCTTCCTGAATCACTTCACGGTTGATTGGGTCGATTGCACCAAAAGGTTCATCCATCAAAAGTACCGGTGCATCGGCCGCCAACGCGCGGATCACGCCGACACGCTGCTGCTGGCCACCTGAAAGCTCATTCGGGAAGCGCTTCATGAAAGTGTTCGGATCCAGTGCCACCATATCCAGCAGGTCTTTGGCACGCTGGGTACAACGCTTGGCATCCCAGCCCATCAGTTTCGGGATCAGGCTGATATTCTCTTCGATGGTCATGTTCGGGAACAGACCAATCTGCTGAATGACGTAACCGATGTTACGGCGCAAGGTGACGGTATCGATACCCGTAGTATCTTCACCGTTGATCAGCACACGACCAGAGGTTGGTGTTACCAGGCGGTTGATCATTTTTAGCGTGGTGGTTTTACCACAGCCAGATGGGCCCAGCAGGACACAAATTTCGCCGGTCGGTACTTCCATGTTGATATGATCGGCTGCTGTCACCACACCCTGTGGTGTTTCAAAAACTTTTGTCAGGTTCTCAAGTTGAATCATGAAAACGCCCTCTTATATTCGTAAAACTTAGCCGTGAACGACGACACCTTTCGGTGTGAATCTCTTTTGGATCTTCGCCAATACCGTGTCGGCAAAAATGGCCAACAGGCTCACAGCTACAGCACCAACAATCAGCTGGCGCGGATCAGACTGGCTGATCCCTCGAGCAATAAACGTCCCCAAGCCACCGGCACCGATATAGGTGGCGATCGCCATAACGCCGATGTTCATCACCACGGCGGTACGCACACCAGCCATGATCACCGGGATTGCCAGTGGGATTTCCACCAGGCGCAGGCGCTGCATATTGGTCAGGCCGATACCCCTTGCCGCTTCGCGCAGGGCCGGGTCAACGTTGTTAATTGCGGTGTAGGTATTACGAATAATTGGCAACTGCGAATACAGCAAAACCGCAATCACTGCAGGCAGATAACCAATACCCTGGCCGATAATCGACAGCACAGGGATCATGATCCCGAACAAGGCAATAGAAGGGATCGTAATGATAATGGACGCAACGTATAGCACCACATTGGCGACACGCTGATTCTGGGTAATTGCGATACCAATAGGTACCCCTGTCATCATGGCTAGGCCAACGGCCAGGCTCACCAAAGACAGATGCTCTACAGTACGAGAGACAATCACATCCCAGTTGTCCAGAACGAAATTGAAAATTTCCAATTTGCACTCCTGGATTTACGAGTTGAACACAGATTGTTTTATGAGTGTTTCCGCTAGGCGCCGGAAACATTGATACAACCACAAGGTTGTCAAAACAGGGGCTCCGCCCTGATAGACATGGTTTACACCATCAGCATCGCTTGTCAGGCCACAAGTCTTACAAGCGAAAAAGGAAGGGGGGATTCTAGTGAGTAAGCCTGATTAGCTCAAGTTTTTTCAGGATTTATTTTGATCTCACTACTTAATTACGTTCAAAAAACAACCATAAACACGATAACCACATGATTATTAATGTAGCCTGAAATAAAAAATTACAACGAACTCATTCTATTTTGTTTTGATTTCTTTGCCTCACTTGTAACAGAAGCAGCTACAATTATATCCAAGCCACTTAAGTGTACTCTACCGCAAGAAGCGCTTTGGAGTCGTGGTATTAAGTTAAGGATGAAAATTGGGGGAAGTTCCAATGCAGCTTGCTAGCCCGAAGTTAACAATACTGTGCCTTTTATATTGTTTTGGCCTTTTCACTGCATTTTCGGCATGGAGCCAGAGTGTGCCACTGGTTTTGTCGGGCAAGAAACTATCGGGGGAGGAACTTTCTCTCGTACTCGAGCGCAACCAGCTTGAGAAGCTCCCCCAAACGTCATTCTCAACCAACCTTCCCTGGCTGGAACAGAGTGCCACCTTCGAAGGGGTACGCCTACTAACACTTCTCGAGCATTTTGACCTCTCTGTGTCCAAGCTGAAGCTACTTGCCCTCAATGATTATTCCGTCGAGGTCAGTCATGATTACATCAAGCAATACAACCCTTTGGTCGCCATAAAGCAAGACGGCCGGTATTTGAAAGTACGAGATTACGGCCCGTATTGGGTCATCATTTCCCTCAATGAACACCCTGAAGCTGCTGAAACCAAGCACCTTGCCAACATGGTCTGGCAGCTCACTGTTATCGAAGCCCTGTAAGTGAGCTTCGATATGGGAAACAGCCGTCGCATAACCTCCCTGCTCATTTATATTACGCCATTGCTGATTATCAGTGTTTTGGTTGCTGTCACTGCCCTTAAACGCAATTCAGATATCATTGCCAATAGCCAAAACGAGGCCGCATGGTACGTCCTCCAACTACAAAAGGAGTATGCTGAGTTCCATCTCCAGTTACATCGCTATGCTGTGGGAACCAGTGATCATAACGACATGATGCTGCAGTACGAAATCCTGTGGAGCCGATTCAAAACTATCCTGACCAATACCCATATCAGCCATATTTACCACTTTGACGGGGCTTACCACCAAATCAGCAAGCAGTTCTCCTACATCCAATCGATAGAGCCCCAGCTGCTTGCGCTCAAGCCCGGTGATCCCAATTCGCTGCTGGTCAGGCAGGTAAAAGATAACTATGAAGATCTGACAATCTTCCTGAGCTACAAATTTCGTCTATCGAGCGGTGACCTGCTAAAAAAAGTAAAAGCCACCCAGGCCATGGAGATCCTAATTTACTTCCTGCTGTGTGCCATCACCCTGTTGGGCAGCATTTTGCTGTGGGCGCTATGGCGCGAGTCATCCGCTATGCGAAAATTAGCGATGAGTGATACTTTAACTGGGATCCACAGTCGCTTGTGGCTCAATCAGCATCTCAAGGAGCAGGTCAAGAACAAACAGCCATTTCGCTTCTATCTCGTTGATTTAGATGGTTTCAAAGCAATCAACGATACACTAGGGCATCATGCCGGCGATGAGCTACTTAAAACGGTAGCAGCCCGTTTGGCCGCACTAAGTGGCGAGCACTATCATGTTGCCCGTATGGGTGGAGATGAGTTTGCCGTGATCGAGTCCCTAGCAGTACAGCACGAAATTAACATCAGCCAGAAACTACTCAACAGTTTTCAGCAACCAGTCATTCTGAATGGTAAAAACTACCCTATCTCGGCCAGTATCGGTAGCAGCGAGTATCCACTCAACGCCTCCAACGTCAGTGAAGTGTTACAACAAGCCGATTTTGCGATGTATGAAGTCAAGCTACAGGGTAAAAACGGCGTTGTACATTTCCAAGGCCCAACTGCGCCGAATGTGGCTTTACCCAATGACAGAGCATCGACTGCGGAGCGCTTCACCAACAGCCTATAAATTTTTTTGAAGTACAGAGTTAGCGATCGGAAACAAAAAAGCGCCCACCAAATGGTGGGCGCAAAAAATATCAATCGTGCAGTGGTATTGGCTTACTTACATTGCCGCAGCAAAGATAGCCGAGATTTCTTCGTGGCTGGCTTGTTTCGGGTTAGTGAAACCACACGCATCTTTCAGTGCGTTGTCAGCCAATACCGCAATATCTTCTTCCTTCGCGCCTAGCTCCTGAAGACCTGCTGGAATACCTACATCCTGAGACAGTGCCTGAATTGCTTCCAAGGCTGCTTCTGCGCCCTGCTCTGCCGTCATGCCTTCAACATTGACGCCCATCGCTTTTGCGACATCTTTCAGGCGCTGCGGGCAAACCTGTGCGTTGTAGCGCTGAACGTGCGGCAGCAATACCGCATTACATACACCGTGCGGCAGATCGTAGAAACCACCTAGCTGGTGCGCCATCGCATGAACATAGCCCAGTGACGCATTGTTGAATGCCATACCGGCCATGAACTGCGCATAAGCCATTTGCTCGCGAGCTTCGATGTTCTGCCCGTCTTTCACTGCCGTACGCAAGTGTGCTTGAATAAGCTCGATGGCCTTGATAGCCACCGCATCGGTAATTGGTGTAGCAGCAATAGAAACATAGGCTTCAATTGCGTGTGTCAGGGCATCCATACCTGTCGCGGCAGTCAGAGAAGCAGGCTTGGCCAGCATCAGCTCAGGATCGTTTACCGACATCAGCGGCGTGGTGTTCTTGTCAACGATGGCCATTTTGATGTGGCGCGCTTCATCGGTAATGATACAGAAACGGGTCATCTCACTCGCCGTACCGGCAGTGGTGTTAATCGCCACCAAAGGCAACTGAGGTTTTGCTGACAGATCAACACCTTCATAGTCAGCAATTTTTCCGCCGTTAGAGGCAACAAGGGCAATACCCTTGGCACAGTCGTGCGGTGACCCCCCTCCCAGTGAAATCACGAAGTCACACTCACCGTCTTTAAGTAGCGCAAGGCCTGCTTCTACATTACCAATGGTTGGGTTTGGTTGTGTACCATCGAAAACAACAGAATCAATATCACGCTGTGCCAAAAGGTCCGCAACCTGCTTGACCATACCGATTTGGCTTAGCACTTTATCAGTCACAATCAGGGCTTTTTTAAAGCCGTGGGCCTTCACTGCATCTGCAGCTTCCGTCAAACAACCAGCACCCATCAAGTTTACCGTTGGGATGAAAAATGCGCTACTCATGATAAAATCTCCATAATTATCAAAAACTAATTACCATAAACTGCTATTAGTGAACGTTTTTCACTTCACCTAAACGGGCTATCCGTAATCAGTCTCGTCTCTACGAGTAAAAAGCTACCACCAAAAAAGCGTGCAACAAATTGATCTGGAACAAGTTATAAATCCTCAAGAAAAATTCATACCATGTAGTTTGAGTCAGATCACCAAATCAACAAGTTAAATATTAATATTGTTCACACAGGGAAACACTTATTTTCGTTTTATCACTACGGTTGGAGATATTTTGTGATCTGTAACCCATAAAAAAACGCTGGCTTATGCCAGCGTTTTTACTTCTTTTCAATATGACGATTTATTACTTTCGTCGTTTATTGCTTTATCCAGGCATCCTGCCACGCTGAGCCAAACCCAGGCTCATAGTGGTGCGCTGAATCAATGTTACACCAACCACCTTCAGGGAATGGACGGCACTGGTAGGTGTTACCGTCACGGCTAAGTACTACCGTCTCGCCCGGTACATAACTACCGATGCCATCAGGGTAGGCATAGTCGTAATCACCACCGCCTGAACTATCCTTGATGATAATCGACTTGTTTTCAACAACCTGATGGTCACTGCTGCCCTGCTCGGCTGCGGTTACCACAACACTGAATGAGCCTGTTTCGGTCGTGAGTACCGATAGGTCAATGTTACCGTTATCGACAATATCACTTGCCAGGGCCAACTGGTGTCCTGTGCTGTCCAGCAGCTTCATGTTGATCAGGTATCGACCCTCAGAGCTCACTGTTGCGTCGATGTGGGTTTTACCATCGCTGCCCTGGGTATATTCACTTTCCAGGCCTTGAACAGTTACCGGAGCGGGTTCAATGACATCCCCATCACGCACATCCAGTGCGTAGTTGTAATCAGGGTTAGTGACAAATACTTGATTGGTATACAGATCCGATGGCTGATAAACGATATCACCCGATGCTTCTTCCACACCCACCTGGGTAACAGTTGGGTAATTCTCGTTGATCAGTTGGGCAAGATCATAAGACCAAGTATTGATGTTCTCGTTAGCCCCTGTAATTGGCAGCTTCTCGAATACAATTTCAGAGCCTTGTTTGTTGAAAATACGGAACCAAACGCTATCGCCATCTTGCGCTTCAACACCTGGCTTGACGTACTGGCCCTTAGTTGTCCACTCTGGCGGTAGCACTTCACCGTCAAAACGGATATCACTACAGTTATAGAAACCTTCGCCAGCAGGGTCATCACGCTGCCAACGTGATACCAGTGTTGCCGCTCCCGAACGGCCGCTTGGCAGAGTCACATCAATCAAGTAGTACTGACCGTTGCCTTCCTGGGTCACTTCTACATTGCCTGCAGTATCAATTAGCTCCAGATCATCCCAGCCAATACGACTATGCGCAGCATTGTAGCCCGGCTTGGTCAGGTAGAACTGCCAGAAACTCGGGTTATGCGGTGCCGTTGCACGGTAGCGCAGAGTGAAAGTCTCACCGGCTTTCATGTCGGTACGCTGCCAATGCTCAGAAGCGACACTCATACCGCTCTTACGCGGATCACCACCGGAACAGATAGTACCGTCCGGCACTGCTGCCTTAACCGCATCCATATTGTGGTAATCCTTTACCAATGCGGCAAACTCATTCTTCTGCACCAATGGATAGGTTCCCGACTCCATGAATGCGGCACGGCACGCTTCATTCGGGATCTGGGAGCCATCAGATGGCCCCCAGTGACCACCATCAGATTCACAGATCACCTGGCGAGCAGCAGGGAAGTCGGCCCAACCATGGGCACTAGCGTGTAATGGCGAAAGGGCCGCCATGACAGACATAGCACCCAAAGAAAAGTTAATTACTGTTTTCATGTTTAGCTTCCATTATGATTATTTTGGGAAGCCAGCTAATGGGAAGAAGCCACTGCTTTGATCTTGCTTATTCCTATCAGGTAACTCCGCTACCCTAGAGCAAATGTTTTAAGAGACAGTGCTTTAAAAAATATTGCTCCGTAGGCCGGAAGTTTTGCGCCCTACCCTTTCGGATAATTAGCCTTTAGCTGACGATATTAAAAACGAGCCACTTCAAAGTTTAGATTGAAGGAGATCCGATATATTTTTAGTGTTTTTTTAAATATCAGCAAAAAGTAGCTACTGGCAATGGAAGGACGATCTCATTTAATTATCATTCATTAAGATTAATAAATTAATTTGACAATAATGAAATAATCAATCCTATAGGGTTATTTGCACCACGAATAATTTTCTTATGGTGATTCACCATTGTTATACTAACTTACCATGATGGCAGCTTGAGCAATCACGATAAAAAATAAGCATAATGAGATAATTTTCCAAAATTGTACCGGATTCTTGCTTTTCAACGAGCGCTTACCTGCCTGCTTTAATACTTGTGAGGACGGCTGGAATAAATCATTCTTCAGTTCCGAAAGGGCTTCATAGCGTTGATTGGCCTGTGCAAAACATCCCTTACGAATGACCACATCAAGCCATGCCGGCAAATCATTCCGATAATTATCCAAAGGTATATAATCCGGCCACTGGCTATTTGCCTGCGCTGGTTTAAAGGTATTGGGGAACGGGTAAGGAAAATGGCCTGTCAGCATCTCGTAAATAATGATAGATATTGAATACATGTCAGACCTCATAGATACTTTCCCGCCTAACAAACACTCTGGAGATAAATACTTAATATCACCAACAGGCACCGTTTCGGTAATCGGTGTTTGTACTTCATCAAAATGCTCTGAATAAACAGAACCAAAATCAATAATGACGATTTGGTCAAATTGATCGACAATTAAATTCTCCGGCTTAATATCACGATGAATAAGTCGATGGCGCTGCATCACACGAATTGACTTAATTATCTCCTCTGCCATTAAACGCACTTTTTCTATATCCGGTTTAGGATTGTCGTCCATCCATTGGCGCAATGACTTACCCTCTACCCATTGGCACACATGGTACAGGAAAGGAGAGTGGCGAGAAAAAGGGTGGATTTTCATTATTCTCTGGTGGGATATCTGCTCCCCGACCCAGCCTTCGCGCACAAAAGCCTGCAGGTACTGGTAATCCTCCGCAAAGTTGAGTGAGGGCATCTTTAACACATAACGTTGATTATCAAATTCACTCACCGCCAGATAAATATGGCTGCGCGGGCCACTGTGCAAAACTCGTAATATTCGGTACTGGTCGATTCGGTTCCCTTCTTCCATCACTGGCGGGATCACTCTTTTTGTCAGCTCCTCAATGTACTCATTCATGGTCAAAGTCGGCAGGGCTTGCACATCAATCAGTAAGCTCGACGCATTATCCTGACTCCCTGCTGCCAGCGCCTCTTCAACCAACTTTACAGACAGGGGGTCGGCTAGCGCATTCGAAGACAGCGCCTGCTGCAGCTTTGAATCATCCAGCCATTCGTGAATACCATCAGTCGCCAGTAACAAGCGGTCTCCTTTTTCCAGCCGTATTTGTTGGAAATCCACCTCGATATGACTGTCCATCCCCAATGAGCGGGTAAGAAAGTATTGCTGGCCATATTGATGACGGCGGTGATCCTGGGTGAGCTGAATTAACGCCTGGTTGCGATAAAGGTAGGCACGGGTATCACCGACATGCATGATGTACGCTGTATTGGATTTGATGATCACCGCGCAGAAGGTGGTCACCATCCCATTGTGCTGAAGTTCACTCTGGCGGCCTTGGTGAAAAAGCCATTGGTTAAGGGCATGCAGCACTTTTCCAGCCGACTGCTTCACCCCCCAAGTTTTCGGTGTTGCGTAGTATTCTTCAATAAATTGGGTGACACAAATTTGGCTCGCCTGCTGGGCTTGCGCGCTACAACTCACCCCGTCGGCCAAGCAAGCAACCACGCCTTTGTGCAGCAGTTCTTCACGCCGCTCAGGTTGGTAAACCGCAAAAGCATCTTGGTTACTTGGCTTGCACCCCGCCACCGAATAACCCCCGATAGCAAGTTCGAGGCCATGTTCAAGGCTTGCCGCTTGCCGGAGACGCTTTCGATTAACAGACATTTGGTTAGAGGCTGATCCAGGCTGAATTGTTTCGCTCATTCACGCTTCACCCTATTATTCCTGACAACAATGACTTGCAGTTGCAGTCAATGTATCGGCCTGCTTGGCTAGCTGTTCGCTTTGCCTCACAGGCCGGAAATCACCTAACGATTAGCCACATCAATCATCATGATGCTACCGTCTTCATTGACCTCGGCAATCTGTCCATTTGGCTCTTCCATCATTAACAAAGTAATAAAACCAATCACCGCCGTGGCCGCAATGACGTAGAAGAAGGTGCTGTAATCCACCACGGACAAGATAGTGAGGTAACACACTGCACCGACATTGCCGTAGGCCCCGGTCATCCCAGCGATCTGACCTGTCATCCGACGCTTGATCAGCGGTACTGTGGCAAATACCGCGCCCTCACCCGACTGAACGAAGAACGAACAGGCCATCGCAGCAACCACGGCAAGCCATACTGGCCAACTGCTATCCACCTGCCCCATCAGGAAGTAACCAGCAGCCAAGCCTGCAGTCAAAATCAATAAGGTGGGCTTGCGGCCGAACTTATCAGAAATCCAACCGCCCCCCGGACGGGACATCAGGTTCATAAAAGCATAGGCCGACGCCACCATACCGGCCATTACCGGGGTTAGCTCAAAGGTTTCCGAGAAGAACAATGGCAACATCGAGACCACAGCCAATTCCGAGCCAAAGGTGGCGAAGTACAAGACATTCAAAATCGCGACCTGCTTGAACTTGTATTGATGTACTTCAGGCACCGGCTTCTCAAAGACGGTTTTGTTGACACGCCATACCTGCAGAACTTCATAGCAATAGATCACCGCCAGTACGACATAAATAGCCATCACTGCACCGTCACCGAGCATACCGATCCCGGTTGGTGACAGCTTCCAGGCCAACAGGGCCAAAGCGCCATACATCGGCAACTTCATAAACAGTAGCAGGAAGAAGTCCCCTTTCGATGTCACTTCCATTGCACCCAGTTGCTTGGGCTTGAAGTAAGTCGCGCCTTTGGGTGTGTCGGTTACGTTTTTATAAAAAACGAAAGAAAACAGCAGGCTCATCACCCCGGTAATGGCCATGGCATAACGCCAGCCGTCTTCACCGCCAAACATGACAGCGACCGTTGGCAGGGTAAAAGCGGCCGCCGCAGAGCCAAAATTACCCCAGCCGCCATAAATCCCTTCTGCCGTCCCCAGCTCATTGTGCGGGAACCACTCGGAGACTAGACGGATCCCGACCACGAAGCCTGCACCAATAAAGCCAAGGGCAAAACGGGCAATGGCGGCCTGAACGAAGCTGTCGGCAAAAGCAAAGACAAAACAAGGGATGGAGCAAACAGCTAACAACGCAGAATAAACCAGCCTAGGCCCATATTTATCGGTGAGCATACCGATGAGTACCCGGGCAGGTATGGTAAAAGCGACATTGAGGATCAATAAGGTCTTTATCTCCGCAGTCGTTAATCCCAACGAAGCTTTAACCGATTGGAGGAGTGGGGCAAAGTTGAACCACACAAAAAAGGTAATGAAAAATGCAAACCAGCTGAGGTGGAGAATTTTCATTTTCCCCGTAAATGAAAAGATATTGAACTTGCCTGTTTCTAACATCTTGGTGTTTCCTTTTTTATACTGACTTATCATTAATATTGCATTGTTTATGCCAACTTTATAATCATTAACTATCAACAAGTTACAACCTAAAAATCACCAAAAACCAAACAAAAGCACCAAAACAAATCAAACCCTTCAACTTAAGCACCATATTGAGTCAATTGACAATTTTAAAGACAATTTTGTCTTGATTTATATTCAACTATTATCCATCAAAAATAAATAGTTATATGATATAAATAAAAAATCACAGCACATGCTGTGATTTTTTCATTAAAACATTAAATATCCTATAAATTAAGTTGCACATCCTCACCTTGGCATCGTACCGCGAACGTTTTCAATTTTACGTCTGGCAGTTCGATGCATTGGCCTGTTTGCAAGTTAAAGTGTTGTTTGTACAAGGGAGAGGCAACAACGACTTCATCACCTATCGAGCCTATGATCCCCCGTGACATTACATTGGCCTCCCCGATCGGGTCATAGTTCTCAACAGCATAAAGAGAATCTGAGCGGTGGCAGTAAAAAATAGCCACTTGCTCATGGCCCCAAAGGACACAAACGCCTGAGTTTTTAATTAGTGCATCGCGGTGGCAAACGGTATACCACTCTGCTTGTTTTTGCTCCATGCTAGCCTCACTCTTTATTTAGTAATATCAATAACATTGATTGATTCACCAACGAATCCACGGGATGACATTCCAGCTGCCAAGGTGGCCTTTGTTTGTTCCTGGGCCTTTTCTTCCTTGGTCATCGGCCGGCGCTGCCCGCGCTCGGTGACATAGGCCAGTTGGCTATCTTGCTGCTCGCTGTTGATAAAATGCCTAAAGCGCTGAAGTTTCTCAGGTGACTCAAGGGTTGTTTTCCACTCACATTGATATTGACCCAAGGTGCGTGCCATCTCCTGCTCTAGCTCTTCACCAAGGCCTAAGTGATCGTCAATCACCACTTTCTTCAGGTACTCCAAACCACCTTCGAGGTTCTCCACCCACACCGATGTGCGCTGCAGCCTGTCAGCCGTGCGAATATAGAACATCAGAAAGCGATCGACATAGTGGACTAATGTATCTGCATCCAGATCGCTGGCCAGCAAATCTGCATGGCGTGGGCGCATGCCACCGTTACCACACACATAGAGATTCCAACCATTTTCAGTCGCAATAACACCGATATCTTTGGACTGAGCCTCGGCACACTCTCGGGTACAGCCCGAAACAGCAAACTTAAGTTTATGCGGTGCCCGCAAGCCTTTGTAACGGTGCTCGAGATCGATGGCAAAACCGACGCTGTCATCTACCCCATACCGGCACCAGGTACTCCCAACACAAGACTTCACCGTTCGAACCGACTTGCCGTAAGCATGGCCGGTCTCAAATCCAGCATCGACTAAAATCCGCCAGATCTCAGGTAGTTCATGCAGTTGGGCACCGAACAAATCGACCCGCTGGCCACCAGTGATCTTGGTGTAGAGATCAAACTGCTTAGCGACCTCGCCCAGCACGATCAGTTTGTCCGGGGTGATCTCTCCGCCCGGGATACGCGGTACGACGGAGTAAGTACCGTCTTTTTGCATGTTGCCGAGGAAAATATCATTGGTATCTTGTAGCTCGAGGTGTGGCTCTGCCAGTACATAGTCATTCCAGTAAGATGCCAGCATCGAGCCCACGGCAGGCTTACAGATATCACAGCCAAGGCCGCTGCCATATTCTTTGAGCAGGGCATCAAACGTGGTGATCTTCTTCACCCGCACCAAATCAGCCAGCTCCTGGCGGGAATAGGCAAAGTGCTCACAAATATGGTTGCTGATCTCTACTCCCATCGCGGCCAATTCTGCATCCATCACCTGCTTGGCCAGTGCTGAACAGCCCCCACAGCCAGTCGATGCTTTCGTTGCGACCTTGAGGTCTGCCATCGAGCTACTGCCATTAGCCACCGCTTGCTTGATCTGGCCTTTTGTCACGTCATAACAAGAACAGATTGAAGCAGAATCAGGTAAGGCTTCTACCCCCAAACCTGAAGAAGTGCCTTCCCCTTCTAACTGGGGCAGGATCAATACCGCCGGGTTCTCGGGCAACGGCATGTCATTGAGCTTGAGTTGCAGCAGTGACTGGTAGTTACTGACATCGCCTACCAGCACTGCACCCAATATCTTGTCACCTTCCGGGGATAGGATGAGCCGCTTGTAGACCTGCTCCAAATCGTCGCTGTAGGTATAAGACAAAGCCCCCGGTGTCGACCCACTCACATCGCCGATGCTGGCCACATCCACGCCCAGCAGTTTGAGCTTGGTACTCATATCCGCTCCGACAAAAGACAAGCCAGATTCCGGCTGGCAGAGATGCCCCGCCAGCACTTTTGCCATCTGATAGCCGGGCGCGACCAAACCGAAAATCCGCTGCTGCCACAAGGCACACTCGCCAATAGCATAAACATCCTCGGCGCTGGTCTGGCAATGATCATCAATGACAATTCCGCCACGCTCTCCCACCTCAAGCCCACACTGGCGGGCTAGGGTATCCTGCGGCCGGATCCCTGCCGAAAGCACGATCATATCGGTTTCCAGATACGAACCATCAGCAAAGTTCATTCGATAGCGGCAGGACTCCCCTGCAACAATCTCGGTCGTGGCCTTCTCTGTATGGACCGACACCCCCAAAGACGAGATCTGGCGTGCCAGCAAATCGCCACCGCCTTGGTCGAGCTGAACCGCCATCAGGCGAGGGGCAAACTCCACCACATGGGTATCGATCCCCAACTGCTTGAGGGCATTGGCTGCTTCTAGGCCAAGCAAACCGCCCCCGACCACTACGCCCACCTGGCTCTGTGTGCCTGACTCGGCAATTGCATCTAGATCTTCGATTGTCCTATACACATGGCAGTGCGGTTGGTCATTGCCCGGGATCGGCGGGACAAAAGGATATGATCCGGTTGCCAGCACCAGTTTGTCATATTCCTCAGTCCGGCCACTCTGAGTCACTATCAACTTATTATTCAGATCTATCTCGCTGACCTGCTCGTTAAGCAGGTACTCGACCCCGTTATCTTGATACTCGGCCTCGTTGGCCAAAGCCAAATCCTGTGCGCTTTTCCCACTAAAATAGCTACTTAGCTGTACTCGGTCATAGGCTAATCTCGGCTCTTCGGAAAAAGTCAGGAGACTAAACTGTGCCTGTTTATCCTGAGCCTGCACATCTTCAATAAACTTGTGCCCGACCATACCGTTGCCGACCACTATAATTCTTTTCTTATCCATTACTGCTCTCCCCTGAGCGGATGACTTCACTACTGATTTCTCTTACTCACAAGTCAATTGCTCTTATGCTGAAAGCTGGAGCGGTTTCTGTTGCTGTAGTTCGGCAACCTGACTGACCCATTGCAGTTGCTCCGACAGGGCAACGACCTCACCGACCACAATCAATGCCGTCGAGACCACCCTGTGCCTCTCCACCAGCTCAGGCAAATGCTGCAACTGTCCTGTGACTGTACGTTGATCCGGGCAACACCCTTTCTCAACCAAGGCTACCGGTGTTGTAGGAGCCGCTCCGCCGGACAGCAGCTTGTCGCGGATCATGCCCGACTTAGTGGCACCCATATAAAACACCAAGGTGTGTTCAAGCTGTGCCAGCGCTTGCCAATTGAGATCAAGTGACTGCTCTGCATGCCCGGTCACAAAGGTACAGCCTTGCGAGTAACCCCTGTGTGTTAAGGGGATCCCGGCATAACTGGTACACCCAGCTGCCGCCGTAATACCCGGCACCACCTCGACAGGCACGCCTGCTGCTTTAAGTTCCAACATCTCTTCACTGCCCCGGCCGAAGATAAAGGCATCGCCCCCTTTTAATCGGCATACTGTTTTTCCCTGCCAAGCCAGCTCCACCAGCAGCTCGTTAATCGTTTGTTGGCTGGCACTGTGTTCCCCCTTGGCCTTTCCAACGTACAAGGCCGTCGTTGTCGCCGGAAAACGAGCCCGTATCTCCTTGCTCACCAGTCGGTCATAAACAATCACATCTGCCTGCTCTATGCTTTCCATCGCTTTTAGGGTCAGCAACATAGGATCGCCAGGGCCAGCGCCGACCAACTCGACCTTTCCAACCTTGCACCCAGATGGCCTATTGGCACTGCTAAGATAGCGCCTTGGCGGGTTGTCGCCTGTCCGTTCTCTTATCGTTGGCATACATCTCCTACTCGTTCATATCCTTGAAATCTCTCATCAGGTTAGAGCAAAGACGATGCCAGCCTGTGCTTTTCGCCACCTGAAAAACACATAAGCCACTGTTATATATCAACAAAAAACAGCCTTCAGGAAATAAGCAGATGAAGCAGATCCCTACATGTTTCCATCGGATGCCCAGCTGCCGTGCAGAAAAAGCCCAAACCTGCACCAAAATAGTTAGCCAAACAGCATTTCATATAACCACAACTACCACTTTAGGGTTACATGAAGAACAAAGCACCAGAAAAGCGCAAGATTTAAGCCTTTTGATTCAAAGTAACGTGTAAAAAAAGCACTTAGAAAGCTGGCCTAGTTATTGCTCAATCACCAGATAAGAGATTTCAACGCCAAGGAGAACAACAGGTGAGCCCAAAAGACAGTACTTGGATAAAATCAACCTGTGCCTACTGCGGAGTGGGTTGTGGCATTGAAGCCAAGGTAAATAGCCTCGGAACATTGGAAGTCCGTGGGGATAAAGCGCACCCTGCCAATTTTGGCAGGCTATGCTCAAAGGGACTGGCACTAGGGGAAACGGTAGGCATCGAAGGGCGATTGCTAACACCGAAAATCAAACAGCAGCGTAAACACCAATCCAAACTTGAAACTGTTTGCTGGGAAGACGCAATAGACGATGTTGCAAGCAACTTCAACAATGTAATCGAACAACACGGTAAAGACGCTGTGGCCTTCTACGTATCGGGGCAGTTACTGACCGAGGATTACTATGTCGCCAACAAGCTAATGAAAGGCTTTATCGGTAGCGCCAATATCGATACCAATTCTCGACTGTGCATGTCATCAAGTGTTGCCGGGCACAAACGGGCATTCGGCGCCGACATCGTACCGGGATGCTATGACGATCTCGAACTGGCTGAGTTGATCATCTTGACCGGCTCGAATTTAGCTTGGTGTCATCCCGTGCTGTTCCAGCGCATTAGAGAGGCCAAGGTAAAGAACAATTGCAAGATCATCGTCATCGACCCCCGCCGCACAGCCACCTGTGACATTGCCGACTTGCACCTTCCACTTCAACCGGGCAGTGACATCGCCCTGTTCAATGGCTTGCTCGCCTTTTTGAGTGAAAACAACGCCGTTGATCACGACTATATCGAATCGGCGACCGAAGGATTGGAGCTCGCCTTGGCATCGGCATTCCGTTTTGGTGATATTGAGTCAGTGCAAGCGGTAACCGGACTTGAGAGAGCGCAAATCCTCGCCTTTTACCAACTCTTTGCCGCTACTGAAAAAACCGTCACCGTATACTCACAGGGCGTCAACCAGTCAACATCAGGCACCAACAAGGTCAACAGCATCCTCAACTGCCATTTGGCAACAGGCAGAGTCGGCAAACCCGGCAGTACGCCGTTCTCGGTTACCGGGCAGCCCAATGCCATGGGAGGGCGGGAAGTCGGTGGGTTGGCCAATATGCTTGCCGCCCATATGGATTTCGATAACCCTGACCACATCCGGCAAATCAGCGATTTCTGGCATACAGGCAACCTTGCCACCGCACCGGGCCTCAAAGCCATCGATATGTTCAATGCCATCGAGAGTGGGAAAATTAAGGCTATTTGGATCATGGCAACTAACCCTGCGGTCAGTTTGCCCGAGAGTAAACGTATCAACTCCATTTTGGCCAACTGCCCCTATGTGGTGGTATCCGATTGTATGGCAGATACTGATACGCTGCGCCACGCTGATGTCGTATTGCCGGCGCAAGGTTGGAGCGAAAAGTCAGGTACAGTCACCAACTCAGAGCGACGGGTTTCACGCCAGCGACGCCTGCTCCCCTCACCGGGAGAGGCTAAACCCGACTGGTGGATCATCAGCGAGGTCGCCAAGAAGATGGGCTTTGGTGATGCCTTTGATTACCGCAACGAGGCTGATATTTTCCGTGAATATGCCCAAATGACCACTCTTTGCCAAGAAGGGAATACATCTCTCAGTGATATGACCGCACCAGCCCGGCCACTTAACCTATCAGGGCTTGCCCACCTCAATACCAGGCAGTATCACCACATGACACCTCAGCAATGGCCGGTGATTGAGCACAATCAGCCCACAGCCCGTCTGTTTGCCAACGGTGAGTTTGCCACGCCTTCGGGTAAAGCACAGTTTATTGCGACAGACTATCGACCAACCGCCTCAACACTATCTCCCCAGTATCCATTGCTGCTCAATACCGGGCGGGTACGCGATCATTGGCACACTATGACTCGCACCGGGCTCTCTGCGCGGCTCAGCGAGCATATCAGTGAGCCCTACCTTGCCCTGTCGGCGCAAGATGCCGATCAATTTGCTGTCAAAGATAAAGGCTTGGTAACCGTTTCCAGCGAACTCGGCACTCTCCTGCTGCGGGCGCACATCAGCAAAGAGTGCCGCCAAGGCCAAGTGTTTGCCCCGTTTCACTGGAATGATTGCACCACCAGCATGGGTAAGGTTGATACTTTGATTGCCGGGAGCCGTGATCCTCTATCCGGACAGCCTGAGTTCAAGGCAACTCCGGTCAATATCAAGCCAGTTTCACATGCCAGCGAAGCCTTGTTGATTTGCACAAGAAAAGACATTGCTAGCTTACTCAGTGACCAAGAGCATTGGACATGCCAGCGTACCCACAATGGCTACCTATTGCGGATAACATCCCAACAATCTCTAAAACAACTGCGTGAATGGCTGGCTAATTGCCTTGCCGAAAATGAAACAAACGGCCTTGTAGAAGACCAAACCAAGGGCCAACAACGCATTAAGGTTGAAACTGAAAATGAATGCCGCTTTGCGATGTTTAAAGGCGGCCTGATTGACATTGCCTTTGTCGTCAGCGACAAATTGCAAGGCAGCATCGACACAGACAGTAAGTCAGACAGCAGCAATGATAGGGATTATGACTATTTGTATACCCTAATCGGCAGACCACTATCGGACCCGCTGGTGCAGGCCTTGTTCACCGGTAAAACCCCGCCAGAGCACCAAAATGGCAGACTCATCTGTGCGTGCAAGCAGGTCGGCGTGAAGACCATAGAAAAAGCGATTTGTACTCAGTCTTGCAACTCAGTGAAAGACATCAGCGATGCTACGCAAGCAGGTACTGGCTGCGGAAGTTGTGTGCCCGAACTGCAGTTGATGTTGGATGAGATCCAGGTTAAGCAGGTGTAGAGATCCTAGATCCTGGATGCGAGTTCCTAGTCCTAGAACCTTCTAGTAACTAGGTTCTAGGATCTGCTCTTCCTAGCTCAAAACGCAAAAAGGGCCAGCAATACTGCTGGCCCTTCGAATGTGGCGGAGAGATAGGGATTTGAACCCTAGATACGCTATTAACGTATGCCGGTTTTCAAGACCGGTGCTTTCAACCACTCAGCCATCTCTCCGAATTGTATCACCGCAAAGGATGATGGCGGTGAGGGAGGGATTCGAACCCTCGATACGTTGCCGTATACACACTTTCCAGGCGTGCTCCTTCAGCCACTCGGACACCTCACCACATTGTCGTTTTGACGCCTTGCGTCTCAACGGCGGATAATGTAATCACTTAGCGTATCAGGGTCAAGTGTTTTACCGAATTCTTTTGCCGACTGGTGAGGATTAGATCAAATTGTTCCAATGTCCAGCAAAACACTCATCCAGATATCTATCAGCTATGTTATACACTACAATTTAACACGTATTATCAATCTATTATCTCTCAGGCCAATTTTACCTAACGAGCTCATTGGCACTTGAGTGTCTTGCATTTTGGAGTGTTATGATCTTCCGGCTATTTTCCGCTTTCACCTTTCTCGTGCTCAGCCTTCTATCCTCCGTCAGCCATGCGTTCGAGGGGCATTATGATGTCTGGAACCAAACCCTGGATGAGCAGATCCAGCAACTCACGGCACAAGAAAACACACCTGAAACCGTCAAAGAGCTAGATACCCTGCAAAACGCCAAGGCGATGATCGAAAAAGCTATCGCTTTTGATGACAAGACCCAGAGTTACCGCCAATTGATTGAAGAGTTTCCCGAGCTCACTGACAAACTCCGCCAGCAAGTTGATAACTTTGCAACCACCAAGTTCCCAAACTTCAGCAATATGTCCCAGCAAGAGCTGAGCGATACCATCAAAGCGCAGGATATTCAGATCAAGCAGCTGGAACAAAGCCGCAACAACAGCAAGGACGAGCTGGGTTCGATTGAGAAAGGGATCGATGAGTTCTCTGTTCGCTCAACCCAACTGCGTGACTTAATCAAACAAGAAGAGCAAGCACTGCGGCAAATCGAGAGCCAGCCCGATGCTAAAAACCAGCAGCTCGTTCATCAAATCTCCCACCAGTACTACGTCAGCGAGCTATATATGCTCGAGGCAGAGCAGCTCAGTGCCGGTAACCGCCGCACGCTGGTCAAACAGCGTATCCAGCTGCAAAACCTTCAAATAGATGCAAGACAGGCATACCGTAATAACTTGCAGCGGGAGCTATCTCGTCAGCAGCGTCTTGATACCGATTTATCCTCCGAGCAAAGTGACCAGTTCGATCTGGATCTCGACGGGCAGCCTGACGCCCTCCGCCAACTGACCATCAACAACAAACGCTATATTGCAGCATTAGAGGCCACTGCTTCGCAAAGCGAGCAGATACAACAGAGCCTGGCCGAAACCCGCAAGCAAATCGGCGATGTCGAAAGCACTGCAGATGATCTAGAAACCATGGCAGAGTGGCTCAAACTCAGCCCGGCGTTCAGTGAAAACCTCCGCACCCGAATCAGTCGCTTGCCAGCCAATCCGCCTATCGAGCAGCTCGACAAGGACATTGCCCAGAACCAGATAAAAAAGTATGAATACCAGCAGCTGGCAGATTCACTGCGTAATAAAGCTTCTGCTCCGGATACAGACGGTCTGACCGAAGAGCAGTTGCTGCAGGAAACGGCGCTCATCGAGGCCAACCAAATCCTGCTTGAAAAGCTCATCAACCAGACCGATACCCTGATCTACCAGCAGGCAACGCTCAAGGTGTCCTACGAACAGCTCAATAGCAACCTCAACGAGTTGCAAACCTCGGCGAACAAACAACTGTTCTGGGCACCGGATACCAATCAGGTGAGTGCCAGAACCGTCGTTGCCACCTGGGAAAAGCTCAAATGGTTCTTCTCCCCCTACCAATGGGTTGGCTTTGTCAAATTCCCCGCCACCGCGGACAAGCTCAAACTGGTATTCGCCCTAACCATCATTGCCGTTCTGATCCTTGGCCTCAGTTGGTGCCGCAAGCACTGGAAGCGCTTTCTTGCCGATACCCGCAAGAAAATCGGTAAAGTGACCCAAGATAAGTTTCGCTACAGCTACAGCAATGTCTTTTTCTCTTTTTTGATAGCATGGCCAGTCCCGATCATTGTTGGTCTGGTAGGGCAGATCTTTTCCAGTGGCTGGCAGTACCCGTTTGTCCACCACCTAGGGCAGGCGCTCACCGTGCCGATGGCCCTTGTCATGTTCTGCTTCATGCGTGAACTGGTCCGCCCAAACGGCTTGCTGGTCGGTCATTTCGGGTGGGAAGAAGATCTCATTGACCGGTGCTTTGTCCATTACAAGCGCCTGCTGTGGGTTTACCTGCCGATGATGGTGATCCAGCAGTTTGCCCATCTCTACAGCGATATTGATGTCAATGCGACCCTGGGCCGGCTAGCCTTTATCATCAGCAATATCTCCATTAGCTATTTCTTGTGGCGGATGTGTCAAGAGAAATTACCAATGACCTATGGGGACCTCCCCGAAGGCAAAGCCCATATCGGTCATCACCTATTTTGGTGGACGCTTATTTTGATCCCGCAAGGGCTCAACTACACCGCCCTCAATGGCTACCTCTCCTCTTCACAAGATGTGATGCACAAGCTCGAGTATTCTGCCGCTCTCGGGGTGGTCACTATCTTGATCTACTATCTCGTCAAGCGCTTGATGCTGATCCAGAAACGTCGCCTGGCATTCGAGCGTGCCAAGGCCAAACGTCAGGAAATCATCGCCCAGCGTATCGCCGAGATGGAGGAAGATAGAGATGAGCACCATGGCAGCAATGAAATGCAAATCGAGATTGAAGAGCCGGAAGTCGATCTGGATAAAATCAGCGCCCAGTCGCTGCGCTTACTGCGCACCTTGCTGTTGCTGATTTACCTGGCTTTCCTCTCGACGGTATGGGCCGATTTCTATCAGGCCATCTCCTATCTGGGCGACCTCACCTTGTGGGATGTCACCAATACCATTGATGGTATCGACGAGCTCAGCTCGATATCGGTTAGCAGCGTATTACTGGGGGTGTTGGCTTTCTGGCTTACGGGAATTTTTGCCCGCGACTTGCCCGGTGCGATGGAACTGTTGATCCTCCAGCACCTCGATCTGTCTCCGGGGACAGGCTATGCCATCACCTCGCTGACACGTTATATCGCCATCATCATGGGGATCTTGATTGGTTCGAGCCTGGTGGGCTTTGATTGGTCGAAAATGCAATGGCTGGTTGCGGCACTGGGTGTCGGCCTGGGGTTCGGCCTCCAGGAGATCTTTGCCAACTTTATCTCTGGCCTGATCATTTTGTTCGAGAGGCCGATACGGATCGGGGATACGGTGACCATCCGCAACTTGACCGGGGTGATCGCAAAAATCAATACCCGTGCGACAACCATCGTCGACTTCGACCGGAAAGAGGTGATCGTACCGAACAAGGCCTTCGTAACCGAGCAGTTCATTAACTGGTCGCTATCGGACCCAATCACCCGTGTCACCTTATCGATCAGCGTAAATTACTCGGCCAATACCGATTTGGTCACCAAACTATTGTTCGAAGCGGCCGAAGAATGCGAGCTGGTACTGGATAACCCAGCCCCGGAAGTGTTTTTCCTGACCCTGACAGCCGACAGCCAGAACTTCGAGGTCAGGGCCTATGCGGCAGAAACAGCCCACCGCCTGAGCTTGACCCACGACCTACACAACCGTATCAAGCACAAGTTCAATCACCACGGCATCCAGATTGCCAACCCACAGCTGGAAATCCAGATGAAGCGCCGCCGGACAGCGAAAATTTAAGCCGAAGCAGCCACCTATCAGTTAGTTATATAAAAGCCCCTTTCGGGGCTTTTTTTAATTCTTTCTTGCTGCTCGCTCATTCTGCATTTGGATATAGCTTCCCAGATGCATCGAGGCGGGCTTGCCTCGGAGGATGTATGGCAGCTCTGTTGGCTGCATTGTTGCTTTGCTGGTTGGGCGCATTCTTACGTACAGAACGCGGAACATATTTTTGGCAACACCTTGGCAACAGCGGTCTACCCAAGAGAAGAAGCGACCGAAAAGCCCAATTTTCACCCACAGGACAAACTGACTCACGCCTAACATTGCTGCTAGCGACCAATGTACCTCAATCATTTCACTTCCCCGTTCATTTATTTTATGTATTAGCTTTTGCTTGTAGGACTGACTGAGGTAACTATGCCAATAAAATCATGAACAATATCCCTATGGCTGTAACTGAATTTAACCTGAACTGGCCATTCCCAACTGCTAAAAACCATTTTTGAAATCAAAGATCCCAACCATGAAAACAAAACATTACATTAACACCGCGTAATACTACAAATTTAAGTATTTGATTTTAAGGGGTAAAAAACAACCCAACCGATAAGCAAAGAAACAACAGCTTAACAACCCAGCTGGTGACTGATCTTTTCTTTGATATATATCAATCTCACAACCTTTCTCAACCATCACAACCTGAGATATGTTCTTACAAACAGAAACAGCTTGTTCAAAGCTTATCCGAGCATTTTCGTGCAATTTAGAAGCGGATAAATGCAAATAAACACAAAAAGCTTGATGCTTAGTGAAGTGTCTTGGGGATATCCAGACATGAGGAAAGGCCGTTGTCGCGCAAAAAAGAACAGCAAACGGGTATAAATAGAAAAAAGCCCCAAAGGCAAAAACCTTTGGGGCTATAGAATTAGATTTTTAGTTGGCTTCGCGGAAACGTGTCTTTTTACGCTTGCTGGTAATATCCAGGTACGCGGAACATACGACGACACATTTCTAGGAACTGGCCATAAACCACACCCAAGGCACCCGAGACAAAAGCGTTACTTGTTACCGCAGTAATGATCTGATCAAAATCAGCACCGACAACTAGCAAGATACACGCATACACCGGTGACTGGAACAATACATAAGCCAGCATATCAGATACGCCTTTCATCCAACCGGTCGCTGACAACTTCATACCTTGGCGGATCATCATGTCGCGGAAAACACCATACGGCCAAGCAATCGCAATATTAACCGGAATAGACAGAGTTCTTGATGCGAGTGACTGCTCAAATGTCATACCCGATATAAACACTTCTATCATCATGCCTGTAATAAAACTAAAAATTACCATTGCAAAAGTATCAGCAGCAGCACTTCTTACGTTAAATGGCCCTTTAACAGACATAACCAAACCTCAAAATATAGTGAATAAGACCAATAAATTAGAACTAGATAGTTGGATGAGCTGGAATAGGAACACAAAACCAGTCAATGCGCGTATTAAAACAGAGAATTGGTAGAATTACCCACCAAAGATCCAGTTTGTTTGTAAGTTTACAACTACTTTCAGTTCAGTATTTGGCATTATCCGCTACGTTGGCACCAACCCCGTGCTACAAAGAGTAAATATCATTCCGCTAACGCTCAAAATCACCACTTTACTGAGCCAACAACTCGCCAATTGCACAAATTAGGTATGAGTTTTAAGCGTTAAAGAGAAGATGGGGCAGAAAGAGCACTCAGCAACAGTATTGCCAATATCATCACACAGATCCCTACAGCATTCACAAACAGATCATAAGATATTGTTTTTAAATGATTTTAATGATATTAAAAATTACCACTCATGCAGCATTTATCGAACCATCACTTAGGTACAACTTTAACTAGCAAAGTCAGGCTGAAATTTCACAAAAGATAGAAAATTATTCAATGCTAACGATATTATCTAAGTAAAACTGCAATAAACGCCATTAAACATCACTCATCAAGTTACAGAGGTTGCCCAGAGAGATAAAAAAGAAAACCCCAGCGCAAGCCAGGGTTTGATAACGAGTCAAAGTTAATGCGTTTCCTCTGCACTAAACAGAGAAACGAAAGCGGTTATTAATTGTTGGGAAGACGCTTCAACGCATCAACAATCGGATAGTCAGCCGGGCACAAGGTGTAGCCATTGATCTCATCACGCCCAACCCACCTAGCATCTTGGTGGCTGTGCAGGACAAGCTCACCCGAGACCCAATGTGACAGGTAACCTTTGAGGTGAATAACCTTGTCGCCATAATCGAACACACTGTCAGCCAGAAACTGTCCGGTGGTGGTTTCGATAGCCAACTCTTCCTGAAGCTCACGCTCCAAGGCCTGTTCATCGGTCTCACCAGCTTCTACCTTGCCGCCGGGAAACTCCCACAAGCCGCCCTGGCTGGCATGCTCGAAACGCTGGGTCAGCAGGTACCTTCCCTGCTTTACAATCACGCCTGCAACCACCAAAATTACTGATTTGGGTTTATCTAGCTTGGCTTTGTCTTGCTTAGCAGTCACCGTATGGCTTCCCGCAGCACTGCTTGAACTTTTTGCCGCTTCCGCAAGGGCATTGATCATTTCGACCTGTTTCCTTGAATGGGTTAACAGCCTGCGCCGCATTGCCTTGCTGTAGATCGTCGGCAGCCATTACCACTTCGGTCAGCATCAGTGGTAGCTGAGCGTAGAGCGCTTCTGGTGCGGGCATACCAGTAACCCCAGCTTCTTGCATCTGCGCCAAGGTATTTTCCTCGTCTAGCATCAGCATCAAAGTCGTGATTAAAGCCGATAGCATACGCATGGTGCCATCATTTAATGGCTGCTCGGCCCAGCTTGGCTCAATGTGTGGCCATACCGCCAGGAAACCCTCGGCAAATTGCTGCATCGCCTCGGTTAGCTCACCTGCCTGCTCAAAACTCAGTTCCTTCGGCAGCTCGAATTCACCGGCCTTAATATGGCGGTACTGCAACTCAAAGTGGTTCAACACCGCCATTTTGTCCTCTTGCTGTAGCGCTACTGTCTCACCTTCATCAACACCGCCGGTGATCAGCACAGGTAGCCAGATCTCTGGTGCCAATGGTTTTGGGTTTGCATTGGCTGCCAATAGTGCACCTTCTATAAAAGTGGCAGGCATGCCATCCCAAGCCTCGGGTAACGTCATTAGTTGTGTCATGGTCGGTTCTCATAAATCTGTTTCGTCGGCTGATTATAACGGTTTTTGCGCCAGAACAGGAAAATGGTGACAAAAAGACAAACCTATTGAACTTTGCGGCAAATGGTGGCAAAAAAGATGGAGTTATCATCAGGATGGTGGAAATTAATGACAGGTAGCAGTGCAATAATCGCTGGCGGTAGTGGATTGGTCGGTGATGAGCTTTTACATCTTCTTCTCAACCAGCCCGAACTGGAGGCTGTCTATGCTCTTTCTCGGCGTGAGCTCCCCCTGCATGGCAGCAGGCTGCACCAGATCATCCATCCTGAACTCCGTGTCACCGAATGGGAGGATTCTTCCCCTACCCCGACCATCGGCTTTATTTGCCTAGGTACCACCAAGAAACAAGCCGGCAGCAAGAAAGCCCTAGAAGCAGTGGACTACCAATTGGTCAAAGACGTCGCCAAAACCATGAAGATGCTGGGTGTCCGGCATATTGTTGTTATCTCCAGTTTGTTTGCCAGCCCCTGGTCTCCCTCCCATTACCTGCGCTGTAAAGGGAAAATGGAGCAAGCATTGGTGAAAATGGGCTTTGAGCACTGCATCTTTGTCCGTCCCGGCCCACTCAAAGGCGAGCGCAGCAAACCAAGAAAAGACGAGCTGATGGTCCAAGGGATCTTCGATGTCTTCCATCCGCTGGTCATTGGCCCCCTCGCCAACCTTGATCCTATTCCGGCAGAGCAAGTGGCAAAGAAAATGCTGGCACTCGCTCAAGAGGCCCAGCGGCACGAATTGCCGAAGGTATTTACCCTCTCTGGCCGGATGCTATTAGACAAGCCCGCCATTACCCACTAAAATCTCGCACCCAAGCGGCATGGCGCTGATCTGCGGGATCAGCCCTCGCCTATACTTTTGCACATTGGCACTAAGAGAAATCACATGCGAGTAATTCTAGGCCCGATGGAAGGTGTCCTTGACCACCTGATGCGGGAAATGCTGACAGATATCAATGATTATGATCTGTGTGTCACGGAGTTTGTCCGTGTGGTTGACCAGCTCTTGCCAAACAGTGTGTTCTACCGTCTGTGCCCAGAACTGCGTCAAGGTGGTAAAACGGCCTCCGGCACGCCTGTTCGTGTCCAATTACTTGGTCAAGATCCTGACTGGTTGGCAGAAAATGCCCACCGAGCTGTTTCACTGGGCTCTCCAGGTATTGATATCAACTTCGGCTGCCCGGCCAAATCAGTAAACAAAAGTCGTGGCGGTGCAGTACTGCTGCAAGACCCAGGCTTGATGTATGACATCGTCAAGGCAGTACGTGGTGCGACCGATCCCCGTTTGCCGGTCACAGCCAAAGTGCGCCTCGGCTGGGATGAGCCAAGCCATTGCTACGAAATAGCCGATGCTGTTGCCCAAGCAGGTGCCGATGAAGTCGTGGTGCATGCTCGTACCAAGGTCGATGGCTACAAGGCTGATACCATCAAGTGGGACTATATCCGCAAGCTAAAAGCAAAGGTCAAAACACCAATTATTGCCAACGGTGAGATCTGGAATTACCAAGATGGCCAGCGCTGCATGGAAGTCACCGGCAGCGACGCGTTGATGGTATGCCGCGGCGCCATCAACCTGCCAAACCTCGGCAATGTGGTCAAGCACAATGAAACTCACATGCGCTGGGAAGAGGTACTGCAACTTCTGTTGAAGTACTCGACCTATGAAATCAAAGGCGACAAGGGCCTGTATTACCCGAACCGGATCAAACAGTGGTTTGCCTACCTGCGCCATGAATACCCGCAAGCCAAAGAGCTGTTTGCCGATATCCGCAAGCACAACAAAGCGGCACCTATCGTCGAGATCCTACAGTGTAGCTATGCAAACTTAGCGGCATAAAGCAAAGCTTCTAATAACGACTATTCAAACACAAAAAGCCAGCAACATGTTCATTTGCTGGCTTTTCTATTTCAAGGCATTATACCAACAGCGTATACAAGTATTACGCCCTGCGCTCACGCCGAATTTGATCCAATGCATCCTGCACCGTATCGAGCTCTTCATCGCTTAGCTCACTGAACGCAGCAAGATACGCCAGCCGAGTCATTTCATTTTTGCGCCGGCGCTCTTCATGCTCGTGAACCTTGTAAGCCCGATTGGCCTGGAAATGCTGGAAGAATCGTTCGATATCCTCTACTGCCAAGCTTGACTCAGGCTTAAGGTAATCAGTCATGATTTTCACGAAGTTGTCCGGCAGATGGATATTGAACTTGGGATCCATCGAATAGATGAACGACAACTCCATCGCCTGTCGGTTTTCTTCCCGGCAACGCCAAAACTGTACCGTGCAGCCATGGGTAATTTGCACATCTCCGACCTTGTGGAGGGACTGCAAAGCTTGTCCGACATCCGGCGCACTACCGACCAGCAGACATTCAAAACCCTGAGAGATAGCATACACGCCACACTCCCGTGGCAATGTCTCGCGATTGACCATTGAGCACTGGTGGCTTGGCATTGGAATTCTTGGCTTATACGCCCGCCTTAGAGCACTCATTCAACCTACCCAATATAATCATTTTGAGTCAGTATCCATATGCAGGCATTTTTTTCAAGATCTAGAAGAAAAAACGTATAAGACCAATAACCTAAGAGGCGTAGGGAAAGGCGTGAGGCTGCTTAAGGGAAGGTAACTTAGCTTCCCTCTTCATTACACATCGTAACTAAAGAAGGAAGCTGAAAATCGAGTCAGGACTAGCGGTTCGGGTGGTTCAAAATGTGGTCTTCCCAGTCGATCACATCTATCTCGTAAACCACGCTGTCGCGCACCGATCCGCCAGCTGCATGCATGGCCTCTTTCGAGCCGGTCAGCAGCGGGTGCCACTCTGGCAGCTCCTTGCCTTCTGCAAGCAGGCGGTAGGCACAGGTGTCCGGCAGCCAGACAAACTCGTCGATACGATCACGGGTTAGCTTTAGGCACTCTTCGCCTGATTCGAAGCGGTTCGGGTAGTCTTTGCAAGAGCAGGTCTTGTTGTCCAACAAGCTACAGGCAACATTGGTGTAGTAGATTTCATCGGTATCATCATCGATCAGTTTGTGCAGGCAGCATTTACCACAGCCGTCACACAGCGCTTCCCACTCCTGATCGGTCATGTCCCTCAAATCTTTCTCTTGCCAATAGTGTGTCATCACGTTGCCTTCTGTTGCTTTCTACCTTGTCTTCAGTTGCCAAGGCTATCATGGAGGCGGTTTTATAGCTTCCACTCCCGCAAAGTGCAAGCACTTCCGGCGCTTTGCTCTCAATATCGCTATGTAATAAGAATCACTCCTATCCAAGGTGGCCAAAATCACATTTTTTTGATCCGTAGCAGCGAGAGTGGTAACGTTCGCAACCGTTTTAATAAGTGTAGAAGAGTAGTAAGTGATGGAGTGTCGACTAGGCTGTGGCGCATGCTGTATTGCACCGAGTATTTCTTCTCCGATCCCTGGGATGCCGAAGGGTAAACCGGCCGGAGTTCGCTGCATCCAGCTCAATGAAGATAACTTGTGCAAGATTTTCGGCAAGCCCGAACGTCCTGCCGTGTGCCATCAATTTAAAGCCTGCCCGTCACTGTGCGGAACGAGCAACAAGCAGGCGTTGGAAAACATTACCGAATTAGAAACTATGACCTAAACCGCCATCTTGCCGGTTAGGATACGTAAAACAGATTTGGCGTGCTCTACTGCCTGATGACCCGAATAGGTCAGGTAGCCGCCATCTTCCTGAGTCACCAACCCCTTGGCATACAAACGCTGTGCGGCAGCTTTCATTTCCGGTGCGGCACCGCTGTGCACTTTAATCCCCTCCAAATCGCTGTGCATCGGGAATTTCACTAGCAGGTTCATCTCGTGAACCAAATCGGCATTGTACGGCATGCATTTCTCTCTTACTGAATTAACCTACCAGTAATACTAGCGGCTTATAGCCAGAAAAGTAGGTAGCAAGATCAATTCACGCGCATCCAGAAGGCGAGCAAGATCATATTTTTGCTATAAAAAAACCGCCCTTGAAGGACGGTTTTTAAAAAATAACTTGGTCGTATTACGCCTGGATACCGACAATCAACCAAGGTGCGTTCGGCGTACGCAGGTCACGCTCAAGGTGCCAGATATCTGTAATATCTTCTTCCACACCCTCATGGCGGTCTTTGTAGCGGCCAGAGAACTTAATGCTCAGCTGCGCGATGTTGGCATCGTAGTCGGCACGTACCAGCTCGGCATCGACATACATCACTTCAGTGTGCTGCTCGCCGTCTAGCTTGGCGCGCTCGGCAATCAAATCGTCAAGCAGCGCAGGGCTGACGTACTCTTTGATCTTCGCCAGTTCATTGTGGTTCCACGCGCCCTGAATCGTGCGGTAGTGCTCACGTGAACCATTCAGGAAAGCATTCATGTTAAAGCCCGGAGGCAGGTTGAACGGTACTTCGCTGTCAGTTGACACGTACTCATCCTGTGCCATACCGCCTTGGTTCGCCTGCTGGCGGAACTGGTTAGGCTGCTGTGGCTGGCGCGGGGAGTTGCCTGCATAAGCCTCGCGGTGGCCCATAGGGGTCGATTTGGCACCACGCATGGTTTTGAACAGTTTGAAGATGACAAAGGCAATCAAGCCCAAGATCAAAATATCCATGAATTGGATACCTTCAAACGCACCGCCAAAGAAGGCTGCTAGCAATCCACCAGCCAATAGTCCGCCTAACAGGCCGCCCATTAGTCCCTTCTTGCTTGATTTTGCTGCCTGATTGGCACCTGGCTGTTGCTGCTGTCTCAGGGTGTCCGTTTGTTGTGGTTGCTGCTTTTTCACTGGCGCAGTTTTAAAGCTTTTGCCAAATGATTTACCGCCACCAAATTTCTTTGCCTCAACCTCGGGCGCAACGAATGCAACCGTCAGGATCAGGGCAAAAACTGTGAAGATGCGTTTCATTTGAATGAATTACCTTTGCCTCATATTGGAGATTGCATCGTAAACCGCTGCAACTGAATGTCAACCAAACCACAAAAGCAAATTGTTACTAATATTAATTATCGATGAAATAGTTTCAAGTCATGCTCGATTAGATTAGTCTTTAACCATAATAACTTCAAAGTGTTAATAACAATTTTGTAGGCGGAACGACTTATGCAAGATACGCACAGCAAACTGATCGGATATCTGTTATGGATTTTCGGCTTTACCGGCGCCCACCGCTTTTACTACGGTAAACCGGTCACAGGGACCATCTGGTTTTTTACCTTGGGGCTGCTAGGTATTGGCTGGTTGATTGACCTCTTTCTGATCCCATCTATGGACCGTGAGGCAGACCTGCGTTTCCAGGGCGGTGAGATTGACTATACCGTCGCGTGGCTGTTGCTGACTTTCCTTGGCGTCTTTGGCCTCCACCGGATGTACATGGGCAAGTGGCTTACCGGTATCTTGTACCTATGTACCTTTGGCTTCTTTTTGATTGGCATCTTGGTCGACTTCTGGACCCTCAATGATCAGGTGTCTATTCAAAACCAAGAGCGTCGCCGCTCTTAATTCAACCCTGGCAACTCTATTGTTCAGCGTTGTAAAAGTAGCCAATGATAATGCCAGCATTCAAAATAGTGCTGGCATCTGTCATGACTGGGCTCACATCTCACCAAGTAAATGTTAGAAAAGGTTATTAGGCAAGAGATGTCGCTTGACCTATTCTTGCTGAAAACACTAGAATATCGAACAATGTTCTAATTATTTTTTGCCCTGTAGCAAAAAAACTTATTTCGCATCATCCCCACATTGGTTGGGCATATTACAATTAAGCAAAATAAGACTTAGTCGATTAAGAGTAACCTCGATGGCAAGACGAAACGACCACACTCGTGAAGAGTTGGTAAGTATGACACTGGAGCAAGTCAAAAACTTTCTCGCCCAGCACCCACACCATGAACTTAGCCTGCGCAAAGTAGCAGGTATGATAGGTTATGTGCCTAGCACCTTGGTCAACGTGTTCGGCAACTACAACCTGCTTTTGCTGCATGCAGTAGCCCAGACGCTAGATGAGCTATTCGCCGAGGCCGAAGCAGAAATGAAAGAAGCCTCATCAGCGGAAGATGCACTTAAGCGCCTTGCATACTGTTACCTGAACTTTGCTTCGCGGAACCCATACCGCTGGCAGTTGATTTTCCAACACACCATGAACGGTGAAGAGCTGCCTGAATGGCAGTCTGAGCGTATCAACAACATGACAGGTATGTTGGAAACCCTGATCCAGCAAATCAACCCCAACCTAACCAGCGACGAAACTTTGGAAGCCAGCCGTGTGATTTGGTCTGGTGTTCATGGTATCACCCTTCTGTCAGTTGATGACAAGCTATTTACAGCCGTGCCGGTAGATGGCAAGGCGTTGATTGATAACCTGTTAAACACTTACCTTAACGCTTGGAAAGGGTAATTAATTAACTGTTATTAAGCAGTATCTGGCCTTTATTCAGGCCAGATACCTATACTCTCATGTCAACAAGTGTTAACGTCTTTTTTAACCCGCACACCCTGCGGTGATTACTTTCGATGATCAATTCGAACTCAGGCTAAAGTATTCATGTCAGATCAGTCTCGACTCCTAACCCAGCGGCGTTTCCTGCCCTACTTCCTTACGCAGGCCCTCGGGGCGTTCAACGACAACATCTACAAGAATGTTCTGCTTATCCTTATCGCTTTCGCTGCCCCTGGCACCTTGCCGGTAGACAGCGATCTGGTCATCAACCTGGCTGCGGGCTTATTCATTTTGCCGTTCTTCCTTTTTTCCGCAACCGCCGGGGTGATCACCGACAAATACGACAAGGCCAACATCATGCGGGTCGTCAAGATGGCAGAAATTATCATCATGACCCTGGCTGCCATTGCCTTTATCAGCGAAAACTACACGATGCTGCTGATCTTATTGTTCCTGATGGGCACCCAGTCAGCCTTTTTTGGTCCAGCCAAATATGCCCTTTTACCGCAGCAACTAAAAAAAGAAGAACTGGTTTCCGGTAATGCCTTGGTTGAAACCGGCACCTTCCTGGCCATTCTCATCGGTACCTTGCTGGCAGGCGTGATTGCCAACCAAGAGCAGGCAACCTATATCGCAGCAATCAGCGTAGTGAGCTTCGCCGTCATTGGCTATCTATGTTCACAGTGGATACCTTCGGCCAAACCAAGCAACCCTGACCTGGCATTCAAATGGCAGCCAGTCAAACAAACGCGCAAGACACTGGCAATTGCCCGCAAAGACAAAACCGTCTTCCAGTGCATCATGGGGATCAGCTGGTTTTGGTTCCTCGGTGCCTGTTACCTGACGCAATTCCCCAACTTTGCCAAATTGCACCTCGGTGGCAATGCGGCGTCGGTTTCCTTCCTGCTTACCCTGTTCTCGATTGGTATCGCCGTTGGCTCGCTGTTGTGTGACCGTTTATCAGGCCACCGTATTGAACCGGGCATCGTGCCGCTAGGCAGCATGGGGATCACCTTGTTCGGTGCCGGCCTGATGCTCAGCACACCGAGTGTGTTGCCTGAGACCCAGCCGATCCTGGAGTTTGTTACTGACCCTCAGCTATTGGGCGTGTTTGTTTGCCTAACCATGCTTGGGGTTTCTGGCGGTATTTTCATTGTCCCGCTGTATGCCATGATGCAGCACCGCGCCAAAGAAGAAGAGCGTGCCCAGGTGATTGCGGCCAATAATATCTGGAATGCTATTTTCATGGTGGTCAGTGCGATTAGTGGCATTGTGGTACTGTCGGTATTGGAGTTCACCATCCCGCAGTTCTTCCTGATTTTATCGATTCTCAACCTGGTTGTCGTCGTCTACATCTACGTGCAAGCACCGGACTTCTTCTGGCGCTTTATGGTTTGGCTAGTCAGCCACACCATGTACCGTGTGACCCACAAGGATCTGAAAAATATCCCGGAGAAAGGCGGGGTACTGATTGTGTCCAACCATGTCAGTTATATGGATGCCCTGCTGCTTGCCGGTGCCTGCCCGCGTCCAATACGTTTTTTAATGGACAGAGATATCTATAACCTTCCGCTGGTCCGCACCTTCTGCCGAGCCTGTAAAGTGATCCCGATTGATGCAACAGATAGAAAATCGATCATGAAAGCTTTTGTGGGCGTGAGCAAGTACCTCGAGCGTGGTGATGTTGTGTGTGTCTTCCCCGAAGGCCAGTTAACATACGACGGCGAGATGGGCCCTTTCATGCGCGGAATTGATTTAATCATCAAACGATCTCCGGTACCTGTGGTACCAGTGGCAATCCAAGGCCTATGGGGCAGCTTCTTCAGCCGAGAAGGTGGCCGTGCACTACTGAAAATCCCTAAACGCTTCTGGTCAAAAGTCACGATTGTCGCCGGGCAGCCGGTCCAACCAGAAGAAACCAATAGCAGCCAGCTAAGGGAGGAAGTGCTGACATTAAGGGGTGAGAACAGGTAGGACGGTTCAAGCGTTGCAAAAAGGCCCAAGGGATAAATAACCTTGGGCCTTTTTATTTGGAAAGTCATCAATTGTTAGGATTGCTTAGCCAACCATTCTGCCAGCTGTTTACGGGATATCTTGATCCCTCCCGTGCTCAAGTGAGCAGGTAAAGCCAAGTACTTCACCGGACGGCACAGCCCCATCATTTGCTGCATCATATAACCAGCCAGCTCATCCGACAAAGAGGCATCTAGCTCACTTGAAGTTGCCACAATGGCGACTGGGCGCTGGCCATATTCCGTGTCGTCCACCGGCAGGACAAATGCCTGGTTCACCTTGGGGTGAGCCAACAGCACTTTTTCAATTTCCTCCGGCTGGATATTTTCACCGCCAGAGATAAACATGTTGTCCTTGCGGCCAAGGATAAACAATTCCTCGTCGCGCCAGCAGGCCAGATCTTTGGTAGCGAACCACGTTTGTTCCGAGAATGGAAAGACTGTCCGGTTACGGTAGTAGCCCAAGCCCAATGTCTTGCCTTTGACCCACACTTCGCCATCTTTGAGCATCAACTCTCGGTTTGGCAGTACGGCACCGACACCGGCACTGTTATCGGCAAGCTTGGCGGTGACGGTCGAGGCCATCTCGGTCATGCCATAACCACACCAGCATTCAATGCCCACAGACTTGGCTCGTTCGGTCAGGCTCACTGGGATCACGGCACCACCAAGCAATACCCGTTTTAGCGACAATGTAGACACATCGTTTTTCTCCAGCAGACGCTGGAGCTGAGTTGGCACTAATGAGGCATGGGTGACCTTGCTTAGGGCTCGCGGCAAATCTTGCAATGGCTCGACAGCCATTTGGGCCCCACGGTATAACCAGCGCCAGACAATCGCCATACCGGAGATGTGAAACAACGGCAGTGACAATAGCCAACTGTCATCGGCATCAAATTTCATCCAGTTAAGCAGCCCAGCCGCACTCGCCAAATGGCTTTGCGCACTGTGCACCACCGCTTTAGGCTGACCGGTAGAGCCCGAGGTCATGGTCAAGGTCGCCGCCCGAGTGGCTTGCCAAGTCACCGGTACCATTCGTGTTGTTTGTGGCGGTAGCAGTTGCAAACGGGGTGGAAGTTTAAAGGTACTCTCTTGTTCAAGATGACTCTTGGCAGGATGCCAGATAAAATCACACTCAAGCTGCGCCAGCTGGCTAGAGAGTTCCTGCTGGCTCAATCTAGGATTCAAGCCAACAAAGCGGGCACCGGTACGCAACACTGCCAACAACAACCAAATCACCGAGACTGAGTTTGGGGCAACCACAGCCACTAGCTGATCACGTTTGAGCCCTTTTTCAACCAGACCTTGAGCGTACTCTTCAACTCGCTCGGCCAATTCTGCCCAGCTAAATTGCTGCTCTCCAAAAGATAAAGCGACCGCTGACGGTCGCTCTTTTGCCCAGTGCTGCCATGGCCAGGTAGAAAAGGTTATATCCATCACCTCCTCCACCGGCAAGTTCAAGGTTCTTTCACTCAGCATGGCATCAAGGGTTACTTGGACCATACCACGTCCAATTCAGCCAGTGTTTTCAGCGGCAGCTCGCACCCAGGCCATGGCGTTTCCAGCTGGCTCAGGAACAGCTGCATGGTATCAAGGCCAGGGATCACTCCCGGCGTCTGCCATTCAGCAAAGCGGGCCAACTGATTCAGACCTAGGCTGCTCTCCATGCTTGAGCTGATCACCGCGGTTAGGCCGTGCTCATGGGCTTGTTTAACCAATTCCATACAACGCTGGACACTACCCACTAAGGTCGGCTTGATCACAATCGCCACCACGCCCGGCTCGGCTTTGACTTCGAAACCTTCATCTCGCACGGTTTCATCCCATGCGATGTTAATACCCGTTTCCAGGGCGAAGGCCAAGCTATCAGCCGGTGTTTGGCAAGGCTCTTCCAAGAATGCAATGCCACCACGATTTTCCGGTTTCACGTATTTGGCAAACTGCTGGGCCTTAAGCGGGGTCCACTGGCGATTGGCATCCAGGCGCAGGCGAATACCCGGGATAGAATCAATAAACATATTGGCCACCATGCCGTCGCGGACCGCTTCGTACATACCGACTTTGATTTTGGCAACTCTCTCTCCCGGCATGTTGTTCAGAGCAATCACCAAATCATCCGGGTCGCCAGCACAAAGTGGTGCGACCGTGTAGTTACCGACTTGCGGCAAGTCACCTTGCAGTTCTAGCTGTGCCATGCTCAGGCCAAATGCAACAGATGGCAGTGCATCAGCAAGGTCGAACGCCTCACCCGCAACCCATAGCTCCAATAGCGCTTTGGCTTGCTCACCGGCTTGTTCTGCAGTCTCTTGGCTGAACTCTGGCAATGGCGCAATTTCACCATAAGCCTTCTGATCGCCGTCCTGCAGTTCGACAATCCAACCATCTCGGTTAACCAAGCGTTGAGTACGAAGGATCACGCCGGAGTCCATAGGAAGCTGGTATTGGTAAAGTTTCGCGCTACGCATCATAAAATTCCATCTGCCTTATTCTTGAATAAGAATGTGCTAAAAAGTTCTTGAAATAAAGTCGTCTACTGCTCTGGCGAATAAGTATGGCTGTTCAACATGAACATTGTGGCCGGCATCTTCAATAACCTGATAAGACAGATCAGAGCCAGCGGCCAGAAGCGTAAACTTGTTGTCTTTCTCTCCGCAAAGATAATGCACAGGGATAGATAACCCGGTTAACTGAGGTTGCAGGAGAGGTTGCTTGGCTAATGATGTAGCCAGTAGCATATGTGCTATAGAAGAGCCAAGGTTATCACTGCGCTTGGCAATCAAACCTTGTCTTTGGTCATAGTTCAGTGACGAAAATACCGGTTGTTGGTACCAATCGGCCAATACTTGGGTAATCGGTTCATTGGCAAAACGTTGGGCCCAGCGCTGATCGTTCTCCCAGCGTGCTGCCCGGGCATCTTGGGGCAAACCAAAATGGCCACCTTCCAAAATCATACCGCACAACTGAGGCGCTAATGAAGCTGGGTGAGCCGGCAAGTCAGCGGTCTGGTGACAGGCATGGTACATCGACATCCTGGCACCGAGCGAGTAGCCAACCAGGATATATCGCTCAACCCCACGTGCAGCTAGGGTACTAGAGAGCCACTGGCTGACGTGATCGAAGCCCTGTTCAAGTCCAGCCTGTAAAAACCGGCTATGGCCATGGCCCGGCAGATCAATGGTTAGACAGCGGTATTTACCACTTAACTGATTGATGACCTGTTGCCAGTCGCGGCCCGAGCCAAGCAAACCATGCAGGAACACCAGTGTTGGCTGGGCAGGCACACCGTATGTTTCTGAGTACAGGAGCCCATTATGCCATGCAGGAGAAGACGGGTTGTCAGAGTAAGGTCGCATGCTTGATCTCGCTGGAAATCGTCCGTAGCAACTCGCCACTTTCTCCTGAGGGGGTCTGAACTTCAACAAGGGTGGCCCCAGCCGAAGACAAGCCATGCTCAATAGCTTGCTGGGCTTCATCCAGCGTCTCAGGGCAAGCGTAGCCCAAGCCAAACATACCCGCAGCTTGGTCAAAACTCAGGCCATGGGGCATCCGGTACAAACTGTCTTTCTGGGCACCCGGTACGGGAAGCAGATCAAAAATCGCCCCGCCATCGTTGTTGGTCACCAGCACGACAAGAGGTTGGGTGACCTCTTTGAGTAATGCCAGCGAATTAAGATCATACAGCAACGAGGTATCACCCAACACACACAGCATCGGCTGGCTACAGGCGCGCTGTACACCGGCCGCCGTCGCTACCAATCCATCAATCCCCGATGCACCGCGGTTGGCAAACGTGGCCGTTTGCGGCATACGACCGAACATATCCAGTAAGCGAACAATCAGGCTGTTACCCAAAAACAAGGTCGTATCTGGGCTAACCCAATCCATCAAATTGGCCGCGAGGCTAACTTCGTTAAGCGCGGTGTATTTACCTTGAGCCGTCGCTAAGCACTGGCTTGAAGCGCCCTTGAGCCGCTCAGCCCAGCCATGATGGGCCGTTATGGTACTCTGCGTGTGCTCGGCGAGCAGGCTGGCAAATCCAGCGGCATTGGCCTGAATGCGGGTTGTGACGGTAAAACTAGGATCCAGCGGGACAGCTAATGGGTCCACCAGCCAATAATCCTGCCACTGTTTCGCGCCAAGCAACTGCCCGAGGCGTTTGGAGACCAAACGGCCGCCAAACTGAATAATACTGTCTGCCTGGCTAAGGTACTCGCGGCAGGCATCGTTTTGCAGCCAGACATCAAACCCGGCCCAGTCACTACTGCCACCGGCTTGCGGATCAGATAGCAAAGGCCAACCCAATACCGAGGCGAGCTTGCTGACCGCGTCGAATTCGTCCGGGGCAATACGCCCGGCAATCACAATCCCTTTTTTGCCTTGCAAGGATTGCCACTGCCCGGCATCAATAGCCATACCGTTTCTTTCGGCATCCATATACTGGGTAAAACGTGATTGGCCTGATAGCCAATGCTGGACAGGCTGAAGATAATCTGTGAAATCGCACTCATCACCGTACAGCGGCTCTGGGTAATGGCAGTTGAAATGTACCGCGCTACCGCGCTGGGATTGCTGGTGCATCACCTTATCAACGGTTGCAAGTAGCCATGCAGGACTGATCGCTTGCGTAGGTGACGGGATATCTTCAAATGCTGTCACATGAGTGGAAAAAATACCGTGCTGACGAATAGCTTGGTTGGCACCGCAGTCGATCAGCTCAACGGGGCGATCAGAGGTAAGCAGTACCAGCTTTTCCCCTGTCAGACCGCTCTCGGCAACCGGGGGCAATAAGTTGGCCACAGCGGTACCGGATGTCACCACAACCGCGACAGGCTCATCGGTCGCCTTGGCAAGGCCCAGCGCAAGAAAACCCAGGCCGCGCTCGTCAAAGTGGGTATGAATAGATAATTTGCCATTCTTGGCCGCCGCCAAGGTCAACGGCGTAGAGCGTGAACCAGGGGCAATACAGATATGCTTGACCCCATGGCGCACCAATTCTTCGAGCATCAGCCCTGCCCACAACTGGTTCAAGGCCGCTCGTGTCGAAACCCCATTGCTCATGCAGTCCGGCGCTCCCAGTCAGGCTCATCGCTCGCCAGAAGGCTGCAAAGGGTCGATGTTTTACGATCCAGTTCTTTCCATTCACTGTCAGCAGTCGAGCCCGGGACAATGCCAGCGCCAGCAAACAGGTGAAGCTCATCACCCATGATCAATGCACTGCGGATCGCAACACAGAACTCACTGCGGCGGGCGCCCAAGAAGCCGACTGCACCACTGTACCAGCCACGGGCAAACGGCTCGTTCTCACTGATAAAGTCCAAGGCTTTATCCCTTGGCAAACCGGCTATAGCAGCCGTTGGCTGGAGGCTATCAAGCAGCTCCGAGTTTTCGACCCCATCATTGAGCTGGGCGTCAATACCCCGCTTGAGGTGCTGGACTTTACGCAAGCGGATCAGCTCTGGCGTCTGGGCGACATTCATGCTGATGCAACGCGGCACCAAACGATCAACAATATCGTCTACCACCAAGCGGTTTTCATAACGGTTCTTACTGTCATCAAGCAACCATTGCGCCAAGCGGTCATCTTCAGCAATATCGGCACCGCGGCCAATAGTGCCAGCCAACGCTTCAGTTTGCAGATCTTGCTCCTGGCGCAGGAATAGGCGCTCTGGCGTAGAGCCAACGAAACAATGCTTAGCATCAAGAGCCATCATAAAATGGAAGCTGTTATGGTTGCTGTCGCGGCTAGCCTTAAGCAGCTGGGCCGGAGAGACCGGTGTATCGAGGGTCAGTGTCGTTTTGCGTGCAAGCACGACCTTCTCGAACACTTTTTGCGAGATTGCCTCAAGGGCATTGCCAATCATCTGCGACCAGCCAGAAAAGTCCGGGCTATAAGTTCGCCCCAAAATCTTGCTGGTGATCTGAGGAACCTCAGCAGTATCGAGTGTCAGCTGAGTCAATGCATCCGTCACCTTATCACGGCTTTCTTCGGACAGGTTCACAGCAATATTCCAGCCACCGTCCAAACGGAAGATTTCCAGCACCGGCAAGAAGAAAAAAGAAGGCATGCAGCGTCTGTTGCGCTGGGTGCGGCCATCAAACGAGCGGCCACCCCAAATTCGCTGGCCATCAGACAAAATGGTCTCGGCAGCTTTTGGATCGGTGAATGTTTTTATTTGCCCAAGCGCCACTACTTCCTCGCGGCAATCGCGCGACTGCCAGTAGAATTTTGGAAACAGGGGTTGGGATTCCATCCAATCAATCAGATCGGTATTGGCCGGAAGATCCAGCTTCACCGTAATTCGTTGAGTTATTGGCGTGGATTGTCGAATTTTCTCAAGTAGTAACTCAACGGCTTTTTGTAACGCGGTCAAGGTAACCTCACTCAGCTCTCAAGCACAGAATTGGCTCATCCCTGGCTGATGGTAAATGGCTAATCAATTAGCATCTTTCGCCCTATATGTGATCCCCCAGCAAGTCATACAGCTGTAAGCAATAGACCACATACCGAATGCTGGCATTCTACCCCAGATCTGGCATTCTGACTAATAAAGTAATGACTCAACATGAATCTTCATATCTCATCACATCTTCCTGTTTTGAGCCAATGACATCTGTATACAAACCATACCCGTGTCACCAGATATTATTTTGCCAGCGAAATCGACAAATACGGTTCAAATACCATCATTTTTTGCTGAAATCTCCAGCAATTCCCTGCATTGTAATATTTTATTCTAAACAAAGAGGTAAATAGCCCCTATTTTTCCAGCCAGCCAGTGGATCCCACCTGACAATGTAGAATTTAATTATACAAACGACTATTTTACGCTACTTATTCCTGTAGGGTGTTTATTTTATAAGGTTTTATAGTGTAATTTGTTGTCATTAACGGCTTGAAACAGGATACCACCAATAATGCAAAACATCGGGATGTCATCAAAACTCAACAATGTCTGCTACGACATTCGAGGTCCCGTTCTGAAGCATGCCAAGCGCATGGAAGAGGAAGGGCACAAGATTCTCAAACTCAATATCGGCAACCCTGCGCCGTTCGGTTTTGATGCCCCTGATGAAATTCTGGTGGACGTGATCCGTAACCTGCCGACCTCACAGGGTTACTGTGACTCCAAAGGTATTTATTCTGCGCGTAAAGCCGTGGTTCAGCACTACCAAAAGCGCGGAATGCTTGATTTGGATGTCGAGGATGTCTACATCGGTAATGGTGTGTCCGAGCTTATCGTGATGGCAATGCAGGCACTGCTCAACAATAATGACGAAATACTGGTGCCATCACCGGATTACCCGCTATGGACAGCCGCTGTATCACTATCCGGCGGTAAAGCCGTGCACTATACCTGTGACGAGCAAGCCGACTGGTATCCGGATCTAGACGATATCCGCAGCAAGATCACCCCGAATACCCGCGGTATCGTGCTGATCAACCCGAACAACCCAACCGGTGCGGTCTACAGTCGAGACTTCCTGCTGGAAGTGGTGGAAATTGCCCGCCAGCATAAGCTGATCATTTTTGCTGATGAGATCTACGACAAGATCTTATACGAAGGTGCGCAGCATACGTCGATTGCACCGCTTGCCGAAGATGTTTTCTGTGTCACCTTCAACGGCCTGTCTAAATCTTACCGTGTGTGTGGCTTCCGTGCGGGCTGGATGGTGCTATCAGGTCCGAAGCACCTAGCGAAAAGCTATATCGAAGGACTGGAAATGCTCTCTTCCATGCGCTTGTGTGCCAATGTACCGATGCAGCATGCGATCCAAACTGCGCTCGGAGGCTACCAGAGTATCAATGAGCTGATCCTGCCGGGTGGTCGTTTACTGGAGCAGCGTGACAAAGCCTATGATTTGCTGACCTCGATCCCGGGCGTTTCTTGTGTGAAACCCAAAGGCGCACTTTACCTGTTCCCAAAACTGGATCAGAAGAAGTTCAACATCATTGATGACCAGCGCTTCGCTCTGGACTTCCTGCAGCAGGAAAAAGTGTTGGTCGTACACGGCACCGGCTTTAACTGGAAGCAACCGGACCACTTCCGTATCGTCACCCTACCGCGGGTAGATGACTTGGAAATGGCGATAAGTCGCTTAGAGCGATTCCTCCATAGCTATCGTCAGTAGATAGGCAATAGGCGATAGGCGATAGGCGATAGGCGAATTTACTATGCTGAACTACCCCGTCATTTTATCGTTGCCTTGAACAATCAAAAACGGGAGCAATATGCTCCCGTTTGATTTTCATCCAACGCCTTAATCACCCTTGTCGCTTTAACCTCTAGATACTTTGCCTCTATCCCAGAACCTCAGGCCGATATTTGCCACTAATACCTGTTGCCACTAGCCTAGGGCCTCTAACCACTTTTCCCCAGAGCCATTAGCCGCTCTTGCCACTTTTGCCTAGAGCCTCCAGCCACTTTTCCTCTGGCCGCTCTTGCCCCTAGCCTCTAGCCTGCTTCCCAACATTTTCTCGTTTGCTTAGCGGTAAATTCTGTTACCTTTAAAGGTGATTGATTTTGTTACCTGTTCTGTCCGTCAAGAAGTACCGCTATGAAACAAAGCCATTTTTTTGCTCACCTTGCCCGAATGAAACTGATCCAGCGCTGGCCGTTAATGCGCTGTGTCGAAACCGAGAACATTTCCGAGCATAGCCTCCAGGTCGCGTTTGTCGCCCATGCCCTTGCCCTGATCAAAAACCGCAAGTTCGGTGGTAATACCAACCCAGAGCGTATTGCGCTGCTTGCGATGTTCCACGACTGTAGCGAAGTGCTAACTGGTGATATGCCAACCCCAATCAAGTACTACAACCCGGCAATCGCCGAGGAGTACAAGAAAATCGAGCTTGCCGCCGAGCAAAAGCTGCTGTCGATGCTGCCAGCAGAGTTCCGTGACGATTACGCCCCGCTTATCGATAGCCACCAGGTAGACAAAGATGACTATGCCATCGTCAAACAGGCTGACAGCCTGTGTGCATACCTCAAGTGCCTGGAAGAGCTCAATGTCGGTAACCACGAGTTCACGTCAGCTAAAAACAATCTGGAGCAGACCCTGCATGACCGCTCCACCCCGGAAATGCAGTACTTCCTCGACACTTTCGTCGACAGCTTCAATTTAACCCTTGATGAGATCAGCTAATGACAGTTATCTCCCTCTCCCCTGAGTTCAACCAACAGTGGGAAGCGCGCAAAAGCAATGAACAGAAGATGCGGCGTAACGACCATCGCTCGGCCTACCAACGCGATCGGGCCAGAATATTGCATTCTGCCGCTTTTCGCCGGCTTCAGGCAAAAACTCAGGTACACGGTGCCGGACACCATGACTTCTACCGCACCCGTCTGACCCACTCCCTTGAAGCCTCACAGATCGGCACCGGTATCGTGGCCCAGCTTAAAATCAAGCAGCCTGAATTTCGCAACCTGCTACCATCAAACAGTCTGATGGAGAGCCTGTGCCTGGCGCACGATATCGGCCACCCGCCTTTCGGCCACGGTGGTGAAGTCGCCCTGAACTACATGATGCGCGAGCACGGCGGATTCGAGGGCAATGCCCAGACTTTTAGGATAGTCACCCTGCTTGAACCTTATACAGAAGCATACGGTATGAACCTGTCGCGCCGGACTTTACTCGGGCTACTGAAATACCCCGCGTTTATCAGCCATACCCGAGCGACAGAGCTACCCGCTGATGTCCATCACTTCCGCCACCTCAAAGCCAAAGACTGGTACCCGGCCAAAGGTATTTACAATGATGACAGCCAGACCTTCGACTGGGTGCTAGCGCCACTGTCCGAACATGACCGCCAGCTGTTTGGCCAAATGCGCGGCGAACGCCAAGCGCCGAGAGAACATCTGAAAACCCGCTTCAAATCGCTGGATTGCTCTATCATGGAGCTGGCCGATGATATTGCCTACGGTGTCCATGATCTGGAAGACGCCATTGTAATGGGCATAGTTACCCGCGAGCAATGGCAGGAAGCCGTTGCCAGCAAACTGGCTGATTGTGGCGAGCCTTGGATTGAAGAGCGGATTGGCGTATTGAGCGATCAGCTGTTTGGCACCCATCACCAGCGTAAAGATGCCATCGGTGCCATGGTCAACGCCCTGTTGACCTCCATCCAGATAGCCCCGACTATCCAGAACGGTATCGATAGCTTTGAAGACCCGCTGCTGCAGTGGAACGCCTACCTTTCGGAGCCGATGGAGCAGGTACTGGAGGTCCTCAAGCAGTTCGTCAGCCAGTATGTGGTACATAAACCGGATATCCAGCTACTGGAGTACAAAGGCCAGCAGTTGGTGATGGAGCTATTCGAAGCCTTTGCGTCAGATCCCGAGCGCCTACTGCCGGAAAATACCCGCGAGCGTTGGCGCCAGTGCAATGAAAAGGGGGAGAATGCCCACCGGATCATCGCCGATTATATTTCCGGCATGACCGACGGATTTGCCCAGCGACTCTACAGCACCCTGTTCCACCCGACAGCTGCAAGCGGCATTGGGTTTCATGGGGGGGACTAAAGGTCCTGGGTCCTGGGTCCTGGGTCCTGGGTCCTGGGTCCTGGGTCCTGGGTCCTGGGTCCTGGGTCCTGGGAAGCGTTTACGGCTTACTATTTTCAGTCAAGCTCTTCGCTCTTATTCTTTCGCTCTTCCCGCATCTCCTAGGGCCGGCTTTTCCGAGGGCCAGCTCTTAACGATAATTCCTCTCAAACACCCCTTGCGGCATTTGCTGGATCTGGTACTCAATCATCTGGTTGAATGCATCAATAAGCGGGGCAAATTTATCGTCATCCCCTTCCAAGGCCGTTAGCGCGAGATATCCAGCCTCTACGGTCGAGACTCCCTGGGATTTGGGTGATTTTCGAATGCGGTAATTGCCCTGTTCAACATTATCGAGGGCTACAGTTGGTAACTGCTGGAGGTTCGATGACAGCTGCCATATCTTGTAAGCTTTCTTCCAGGTGCCATCAAGCAGGATCAGGGTACGCTTCGGCTCGGTGGCTTGTTCAGTGCCTTCTCCAGTAAGGCTTGAAATAGGCAACGCCTGCTCTCCTGGATAGACGACCCACGCCTGGCGGTCTGGCTCAGCCAGCAACTGATTGATTTCCTCATGGTGAGAGAAGTCCTCCCCGACCCAGAGCTTGGCATTGGGCAGCGATAAGGTGAGGATCCTTGCGGTACCAATTGCACGCTTTACTTCCGATGGGTGTTGTAAAATCCACAATTCAGTTTTAGCATCAAGCTGTTGGATCCACTGGCAAATACATGCCTTGGTTGCTTTTTTGCACCGTTCACAATATCGACTCATCGAGGTAGCCTTGTCTATTCGTATCTTCGTATTCATTATTATCGGTATGATGGCTCTCGCTCAACTGCCTACCACCCAACCATTACTGGTATGGCAACGCACCTTGATTGCCGATGGAGAGCTCTGGCGACTTGTCAGCGGCAACCTGACCCATACCAATTGGCCACACATGATAATGAACAGTCTCGGCTTGGCAATCATTACCTTCATCTTTCGCCGCTATCTTACCTGCCAGCGCCTTGGCTTTCTGATTCTGTCCATTGCAGGCTTTATTGGCGCCAGTCTATTGCTGAGTCCTATGGGGTGGTATGCAGGCCTTTCTGGTGTCTTACATGGACTATTTACTTGGGGGGCTATACAGGATATCAAAACGAAAGATAAGCTTGGCTGGATACTGCTAATCGCTGTTATCGCCAAAGTCCTGTGGGAACAAGTTTCAGGAGGCTCAGCAAGCTCCGCCGAGCTGATTGGCGCCAGGGTTGCCGTAGAAGCCCACCTAGCAGGTGTTGTGGGAGGCCTACTCTTAGTCGCAGCGGATCAAATGAAAAAGAATATTCAACAAAAGAGCACCTAAATCAGATGCTCTTTTTTCACCATGCTTCCAGCCTATGGCCTCTAGCCAAACTTTTTACCAATAGCCGGCTTAGAGCTTGATCCGCTCGCGGTTCTTTTCGACCGTGGACACACCAATGCCCTTCACTTTGATGAGATCTTCCGGGCTGTCAAAAGGTCCATTCGCATCACGATATTCAATGATATTGGCAGCTTTGTCCGGCCCAATTCCAATCAATAACTTATCTAACTCTTCGGCATTCGCATCATTGATGTTGATAGTGATTTCTATCCCTTCATGGCTATCGCTATTAGCCATTGCCGGTGTTGCCAGACCAAATCCTAGCGCGCTAACCAACACCATAGGCATAATGAATCGCTTCATGTCTTTTCCTCTCTCTATAAACTGATAGAAAGAGTGACTAATCCATACCCTTCAGTACACCGCCAATAACTACCAATGCCCAAAAAAACGACGGGCCGCACAATGGCGGCCCGTCTAGCAACGTATTAATTACACTTAATTCGTTGTTGTATCCAATACAGGGTAAGAGACCTTGGCTGCATTTCGCAATACATCAAGCGTCGCCATCACATCTTGCTGGGCATGCATCTGCTCAAGTTGCTGAGTCATCTGCAGGTCCACGGCATCTGCATCAACATCCGCTTCAATCACGTTGTCCAACGCGATAATTAGCATATTGCCAGCCATATCACGGGTCACACCGTATACTGGCTTATCCGCTGCAGGCTTCGCAAGGCCAAATGCAACTTGGGCAACAAGACGATCCGCGCCCATGCGATTAATGGTTTCTGACTCTGAGAAGCTCAGACCTTCGTCTGCCAACACATCGGTATTGCCATCGCGCAGCGCAGCAACCAACTCATCGGCTTTCGCGTTAGCGGCCTCTTCGCCTTTCACTACAGAAAGCTGCTGCTTCACTTGTGCAGAGACTTCGTCGAACGGCAGTACCATTTCATCACGAGAATCATCAACACGTACAACAACCACATGCTCAGGACCGATCTCGATAACATCTGAGTTCAGGCCGTCCTCACGTACTTCAGGGCTAAACAGCGCCTGTTGTACAGCAGGGTTGGCCAGCACCCCCGGCGCATCAGACTGAGAGATAAAATCAGTTGTTTGAACCGTTGCATCTACCGCTTCCGCCGCATCCTCTAGCGAGTCAGGCATTTCGAATGCTTTCTCAGCGAGCTGAGTCTGAAGATCGTAGAAAGCTTCCGCTGCACGTTGCTCACGAAGTTCGGCAAGGATTTCATCACGAACGTCAGCGAACGACTTCACTTGCGGCTCTTTGATATCATCCAGCTTGATGATGTGGTAACCAAAGTCAGATTCCACCACGCCAGAGATCTCGCCTTTGTTCAAGCCAAATGCGGCTTCTTCAAAAGCAGGATCCATTACGCCACGCTCGAACCAATCAAGCTTACCGCCATCTTTGCCACTGAACGTGTCATCAGAAGAGGTTTTCGCTAGCTCGGCAAAGTCCGCGCCATTGTTCAACTCAGACAGTAGGTTTTCGGCTTTGGTTCTCGCTTCACTACCTTTACCCTGGACCAGGATATGGCTCGCTTGGCGCTGCTCGGCAGTACCGTACTTGTTCTGATTCTCGTCGTAGTATGCTTTGGCATCGTCTTCAGAAACGTTCAGAGTCTCTTTCAGGTTAGTGCCTGACAATTCAATGTAAGCGGCTTTAACTTGATCTGGGCGAGTAAACTGCAGCGGGTTCTGCTCGTAGTAAGCCTGCGCTTCCTCGTCGGTCACTTCCGCCTTGTTAGTGAACTCAGCCACATCAAGGGTTAGAGTGCGGATTTCACGCTCCTGGCGCTCAAGCTTGATAAGTGCCGTTACTTCATTGCCCAGCGCAAAGTCACTACCTTGAATAGCTAGCAACAGTTGCTGACGCAGCAGATCTGTACGCATAGACTCTGCGAACATATCAGGCGTTAGCCCTGAGCGGCGCAATAGCGCGTTGTACTGCTCGTTATCAAATTCACCATCACGCTGGAATTCAGGCATTGACAGGATTGTCTGACGAACTTGCTGATCGCTGATACGCAAGCCAAGTTCATTGGCACGCTGCTCAATCAGCAGATCATTAACCATACGATCCAATACGCTGCGACGGAACTGCTGCACGTAGGCTGGGTCACCCATCAGGGTCGAGAAGTAATCACCCAACTGTGCTTGCATGCGGTTACGTTCGTTCTGGTAAGCCATTTCGAATTCGCGCTGGCTGATTTCACGATCATCAACCTTGGCGGCCACCTGCTCGCTTCCACCAGCAAGGTAACTACCTACCCCTGCAAAAACAAAAGAAAGAATAATCAGACCAAGGATAATCTTGACCCAAATGCTGCTTGCGCCTTCGCGCATACGCTCCATCATAATTTGCCGTATCTCCTACCTATTCGATTTGGCATGGTAATACCAATCTGTGATAAGCCTAAACCTGTGATAAGCCTAATACAGACTCTTCTAGACCACAGCTTACCTCTATTGGTATTAGTGAAGAATGCTAACAGGCGAAGACCTGAAAAATTCACACTTTTCCAAAAGTAAAAAAAGCGCACCGACAGGATGCGCCCTTTATCATGCCAGATTGCCAGTTAAGACAACCTGAACGTTCGTTTGTTCAAACAAACCGGCGGGCTATGCCCTTCGCTTAGTTTACAGAATCTTTCAGCGCTTTACCTGCTTTAAAGCCAGGTACTTTCGCTGCAGCGATTTGAATTTCTTCACCAGTCTGTGGGTTGCGGCCAGTGCGCGCAGCACGTTCACGTACAGAGAAGGTACCGAAGCCAACAAGCGCAACCTGATCACCGTCTTTTAGGCTCTCAGATACTGCGTCGATGAATGCATCCAGTGCACGACCCGCAGACGCTTTAGAAATATCTGCATTTTCAGCGATTTTATCAACTAGTTGAGTTTTGTTCACGATCTATCCCCTCTATGAACGGTATCCGCTTGAGCCTTCATGGCAAAATTTACATCACGGACAAAAAGAATCAGTTTCATTATATCAACACCGAACTCAGGTTCACGTGTAGACATTGATTTTATTGAGCTAACGGCAAATTAGAACTCACTTATAGCCACACAAAAAAACGCTGACAAGGATTTTATCCCCGAAAGCGTTTTTTCATATCTTAACTTTGCTGCACGTCACTGTTTTGGGCGTTTACCAGCTCGATACCGGTCGGATTATTCTGCAGTGCAACGGTCAGCACTTCATCAATCCAACGCACTGGTCGCACTTCCAAATCAGCAATCACGTTATCTGGGATCTCTTCTAGATCGCGCTCATTTTCCTTCGGAATCAGCACCGTTTTGATACCACCGCGGTGAGCAGCAAGCAGTTTCTCTTTCAAACCACCGATTGGCAATACTTCACCACGCAGGGTAATTTCACCCGTCATGGCGACATCACCACGTACCGGGTTACCGGTCAGGCTGGAAACCAACGCGGTACACATCGCGATACCAGCACTTGGGCCATCTTTCGGCGTGGCACCTTCAGGTACGTGAACATGGATATCTCGCTTCTCGTAGAAGTCAGGAGCGACACCCAAACGCTCAGCGCGAGTACGGACAACCGTCATTGCTGCCTGAATCGACTCCTGCATCACATCACCCAGCGAACCGGTGTAAGTCAGCTTGCCTTTGCCAGGCATCGACTCGGTTTCGATAGTCAGTAGATCACCACCCACTTCAGTCCATGCCAAGCCAGTCACCTGACCAATACGGTTATTCTCTTCCGCTTTACCGTAATCAAAACGCTGTACGCCCAAGTACTCTTTCAAGTTGTCTTGAGTGATCACAACCTTCTTGGTCTCAGGGTTTAGCAGAATTTCTTTCACCGCCTTACGACACAGCTTGGATACTTCGCGCTCAAGGCTTCGCACGCCCGCTTCACGCGTGTAGTAACGGATAATGCCGATCAGGGCCGAATCATCGACTTCGATTTCGTTTGGCTTCAAGCCATTGCGCTTGATTTGCTTCTCAAGCAGGTGGCGCTTGGCAATGTTCAGCTTCTCGTCTTCGGTGTAGCCCGACAGGCGGATCACTTCCATACGGTCAAGTAGCGGGCCTGGAATGTTCATCGAGTTCGATGTTGCCACGAACATCACGTCAGACAAATCGTAGTCCACTTCCAGGTAATGGTCATTGAACGCATTGTTCTGTTCCGGATCCAGTACTTCCAATAGCGCAGAAGACGGGTCACCACGCATGTCAGATGACATCTTGTCGATTTCATCAAGCAGGAACAGCGGGTTCTTCACCTCAACCTTGGACATTTTCTGGATCAGTTTGCCCGGCATCGAACCGATGTAGGTACGGCGATGACCACGGATTTCCGCTTCATCACGTACGCCACCCAATGCCATACGGGTGTATTTACGACCGGTAGCAGCCGCAATCGACTGGCCCAATGAGGTTTTACCCACACCAGGAGGACCCACCAGACACAGAATAGGACCTTTTAGCTTGTTGATGCGGCTCTGTACTGCCAAGTACTCAAGGATGCGCTCCTTGACGCGCTCAAGGCCGTAATGGTCGGCATTCAGCACTTCTTCTGCCTTGGCAAGGTTCTTCTTCACCTTAGAGCGCTTGTACCATGGCACACTCAGCATCCAATCGATGTAGCCACGCACTACCGTTGCCTCGGCTGACATCGGCGACATCATCTTAAGCTTCTGCAGCTCCTGCTCTGTCTTCTCGCGTGCCTCTTTCGGCATCTTCGATTCTTCGATTTTCTTCTTCAAAGATTCGAATTCATCCGGCGCATCATCCAGCTCACCCAGCTCTTTCTGGATAGCCTTCATCTGCTCGTTGAGATAGTATTCGCGCTGGCTCTTTTCCATCTGCTTCTTGACGCGGCCGCGGATACGTTTTTCCACCTGCAGCAGGTCAATTTCAGACTCCATCATCGCCATCAGGAACTCTAGGCGTTCCACCACGTCGACGATCTCCAGCACTTTCTGCTTGTCTGCCAGCTTAAGCGGCATATGGGCAGCAATAGTATCGGCCAGGCGCGCAGCCTCATCGATGCCATTTAGCGAAGTCAGCACTTCCGGCGGGATCTTCTTGTTGAGCTTGATAAAGCCTTCGAACTGATTGATGGCCGTGCGAACCAGGACTTCCTGCTCGCGCTCGTCCATTTCCTCGGTGACAAGGAAATCGGCCTCGGCACTGAAGAACTCATCATCACGCAGGTTTTCAACCTTGGCACGCTGCTGGCCTTCTACCAGTACCTTCACCGTACCGTCAGGCAGCTTAAGCAGCTGTAGGATAGTTGCTACCGTGCCGACATCGTAGAGGTCGGTAATAGCAGGCTCGTCAGTCGCCGCTTCTTTTTGGGCCACCAACAGAATTTGTTTGTCGTCATCCATCGCCGCTTCAAGGCAGCGAATAGATTTATCCCGGCCTACAAACAATGGAATAACCATATGCGGGTAGACCACCACATCACGAAGTGGCAGAACGGGGATCTCAAGGCGTTCCGAACGCTCCAGGTTCATATTATTCTCTCTTCCGTTCACTCTTATTAATGAGTATATGGGGGCTTGGACAAAAGATTCAACGGGATATGTATCAGAAAATAAAAAAGGAGGCGATTGCCTCCTTTTTTTGACCGCTCTGCGCAGAAATTACTCAGCACCAGCTGCTTGGTTTTCAGTGTTTTCGTAAATCAGTAGAGGCTCAGACTCACCTTTAATTACTGATTCATCAATCACAACCTTGCTAACGCCTTCAGCTGAAGGTAGCTCGTACATAGTATCAAGCAGTACCGCTTCAACAATCGAGCGAAGACCACGTGCACCAGTCTTACGTTCCATAGCCTTGCGGGCAATCGCCACAAGCGCATCGTCACGGAATTCAAGTTCAACGTTTTCCAGCTCAAGAAGTGCCGCGTACTGTTTGGTAAGCGCATTCTTCGGCTCACGCAGGATCTGTACCAGTGCGTCTTCATCCAGCTCGTTCAAGATAGCTGTTACCGGAAGACGACCGATGAACTCTGGGATCAGGCCGTATTTAACCAAATCTTCAGGCTCCACCTGCTCGAACAGATCGCTCAGGGTACGAGATTCATCTTTAGAGCGTACATCAGCACCAAAGCCAATGCCGGTACCGGTTGCAACACGCTGGTCAACCACCTTATCCAAACCGGCGAACGCACCACCACAGATGAACAGGATTTTTGACGTATCCACTTGCAGGAATTCCTGCTGTGGGTGCTTACGGCCACCTTGCGGCGGAACCGATGCAACAGTACCTTCAATCAGCTTCAGCAACGCCTGCTGAACACCTTCACCCGACACATCGCGGGTAATTGATGGGTTGTCTGACTTACGTGAGATCTTATCGATCTCATCGATGTACACAATGCCGCGCTCAGCCTTGGCTACATCGTAATCACATTTCTGCAGCAGCTTCTGGATGATGTTCTCAACATCCTCACCCACATAACCGGCTTCGGTCAGGGTGGTTGCATCCGCCATGGTGAACGGTACATCCAGCATGCGTGCTAATGTTTCTGCCAGTAGCGTCTTGCCGCTACCCGTTGGGCCGATCAACAGGATGTTACTCTTGCCCAACTCAACACCGTCACTATTGGTATCGCCATTGCGAAGACGCTTGTAGTGGTTGTAAACCGCTACCGCGAGTACTTTCTTCGCATGAGACTGACCAATAACGTATTCATCCAGGTTTGCACGAATTTCTTGCGGTGTCGGAAGTTCATTGCCATCGCGCTTAGGCATTACTTCTTTGATTTCTTCACGAATGATGTCGTTGCACAGGTCAACACATTCATCGCAAATATACACAGAAGGGCCTGCAATCAGCTTGCGAACTTCATGCTGACTTTTGCCGCAGAAAGAGCAGTACAGCAGTTTTCCACTACCACTCTCTTTTCGCTTATCTGTCATTCGCTAACCTCTTTTCGGGTCTTACCCCATCATTGCCTTTGTTTTGAGTGTATAACAACTCAAGTCTTTTTGCTCCGTGCAAGCGGCTAAGTCGCTGCACGGAGGCTAAAAAACATTAGTCACGCTGACTCAAAACAGCGTCGACCAAGCCGTACTCTACAGCTTGTTCTGCCGACATAAAGTTATCACGATCAGTATCGCGCTCAACCACTTCAAGTGGCTGGCCAGTGTGCTCTGCAAGCAAACCGTTCAAACGCTGTTTGATCGTCAGGATTTCCTGAGCATGGATCTGAATATCAGATGCCTGGCCCTGGAAGCCACCCAGCGGCTGGTGAATCATTACACGGGAGTTCGGTAGGCAGTAACGCTTACCTTTGGCACCACCTGCTAGCAGGAAGGCGCCCATTGAGCATGCCTGACCCATACATACCGTGCTGACGTTTGGCTTAATGAACTGCATGGTGTCGTAGATAGACATACCCGCAGTCACCGAACCGCCCGGTGAGTTGATGTATAGGAAGATATCTTTGTCAGGGTTTTCAGACTCAAGGAACAAAAGCTGTGCAACAACTAGGTTGGCCATGTGGTCTTCAACCTGGCCGGTCAGGAAGATCACACGCTCTTTTAGTAGTCGGGAATAGATGTCGTAGGAACGTTCACCACGAGAAGTCTGCTCGACCACCATAGGAACCAGCGCATCCAAAATCGGCGACATGGCGTTTTTTTCTTGGTAGCTCATAACGTTATTTCCCTAAAATAAATGGCCCGAATGAAATTACTCTCACACGGACCATTGTTAGCAGAAGATTTGAAGTAAAGTCAAATCCCTACAGTAATTTCAGCAAATTATGCAGCTGGCTGCTGGTTCATCAGATCGTTGAAGCTAACTTCTTTTTCTGAAACCTGAGCTTTAGCCAATAGCGCATCGATAGCTTGCTCTTCTAGAGCAACGTTGCGCATGTTGTTCATCATCTGCTCGTTCTTCTCGTAGTAAGCAACGACTTCTGTTGGATCTTCGTAAGCAGAAGCCATTTCAGCGATGATAGCTTTAACGCGCTCTTCATCAGCTTTTAGCTCTTCAGACTTGATCACTTCACCTAGAAGTAGGCCAACAACTACGCGACGCTTAGCTTGCTCTTCGAACAGCTCACGTGGAAGCTCAGGAGCGTTAGCAGCATCACCGCCGAAGCGCTGAGTTGCCTGCTGGCGTAGAACGTTGATTTCCTGATCGATAAGAGCTGCAGGAACAGTGATGTCGTTCTGCTCAACTAGACCGTTTAGAACCTGATCTTTGATACGGTTCTTAACAGCTTGCTTCAGCTCGCGCTCCATGTTCTTGCGCACTTCAGCTTTAAGACCTTCTACAGAACCGTCTTCAACGCCGAACTTAGCAACAAACTCTTCAGTTAGCTCTGGCAGTTCCTGAGCTTCAACTTTGTGCAGTTTGATAGCGAAAGTGGCTGCTTTACCTTTTAGGTTCTCAGCGTGGTAGTCTTCTGGGAAAGTCACTTCTAGAGAGAACTCTTCGCCCGCTTTCTTACCAACGATGCCGTCTTCGAAACCTGGGATCATGCGGCCCTGGCCCATAGCAAGAGCGAAACCTTCAGCTTTACCGCCTTCGAACTCTTCACCGTCGATAGAACCAGTGAAATCGATAGTTACGCGGCTGTCAGCAGCTGCAGCTTCTTCAACTTCGTTCCAAGTCGCCTGCTGCTTGCGAAGCGTCTCAAGCATAGTGTCAACGTCTTCGTCTTTAACTTCTACTGCTGGTTTCTCAACAGTGATGTTTTCTAGGCCAGCTAGTTCGATTTCTGGGAAGATTTCGAAAGACGCCTTGAATACTAGGTCTTTACCTTCAGCCATTTCAACTGGAGTGAAAGTAGGCGCGCCTGCTGGGTTAATTTTTTCTTTAACGATCGCTTCGATGTAGTGACGCTGCATCACTTCACCTAGGATGTCCTGGCGAACAGATGCGCCGAACATACGAGCAACCATTTTGATCGGTGCTTTACCTGGACGGAAACCATCGAAACGACGATTCTTAGCAATTTTCTTCAGTTCTGCTGTTACAGCGTCTTCGATGTTTGCAGCTGGAACTGTGATAGTTAGATGGCGTTCTAGACCTTCAGTGGTTTCAACGGTAACTTGCATTTTATTTAACCTCAAAACTTACTCAGTGCTATCTGAGTGATGTTGCCGATCAGTCATACTGACGGTGGCATCCTTTCGTGTTATGGCTGGCAACCACGCCAAAACCATAACGCCTTAATTCTGTGAAGCGCGGTATTATAGCGATCCTCAACCCTGTCGTCGAGACAGAGTGATCGCACCGCAATCAAACCTTTCACACAAGATAGGGGCAAAAAATCCATTTACAAGGGAAAACCCCAAAAAAATCGTTTCCTTTTACGTTTTTTTGACCGTACTCGGTTTTAACTGCCTCTTTTCACCGCTAAACGCTGCTTTTTTATCGCTTAAACTTTGTGCATAACACTGTTGAAAATTAACGATGATCTGACATGCGCAGCAACGCGTAACCAATCATGAGGCTAAATAGAGAGCGCCGCTATGGATGATGAAAAAAAGAAGGTTTGGATTATTGGTGCCAACGGTGGCTTAGGATTCGCACTCACTCAGTATATGCTGAGCCAAGGCCATCAAGTTACCGCCATGTCTCGCCACCCATCCAGCAAGCTACAACAATTGCAGCAAGATTATCCGGGCCAGATAGCTGCTGTGGTTTGCGATATCAGCCAACAAGACTCAGAGGCTTTTTCAGCAGTTTCTAGTATTTTCATACAATATGGCTGTCCGGACTGGACCATCAATGCCTCTGGACTCCTTCACAAGCAAAATACCAATCACGAGCCCCAAAAGATGCCAGAAAAGCGCCTGTCGCAGATCACCCCTACTTTTCTGGCCGATAATATAAAGGCCAATACCTATACCAGCATTGCCATCGCCCAGTACCTCGACACACTCTACAAACGTGACACCCCATTTCGCTTCTTATGCCTTTCTGCCATGGTCGGCTCTATCAGCGATAACCGCTCAGGTGGATGGTACAGTTACCGGATGAGCAAGGCGGCGCTTAACATGTTTGTCAAAACCCTCAGCATCGAATGGCAAAGACGGTTCCCGCAAGCCTGTATTGCGGCCATTCACCCCGGTACAACGGACACTTCTCTCTCTGTCCCTTTCCAGCAAAATATCAAAGACGGCAAGCTGTATACGCCACAACTTTCAGCCGAGCGAATTTACCGTGTACTCAGTGCCATGACATCCGAAGATAGTGGCCATTTCTTTCATTGGGATGGGAGTAAATTAGATTGGTGAAGCGATGGGCGATGGGCGATGGGCGATGGGCGATGGGCGATGGGCGATGGGCGATGGGCGATGGGCGATGGGCGATGG
>NZ_JAWJZI010000004.1:0-613405 GCF_033022775.1 Photobacterium rosenbergii
TAGTGTTGTTTGGCGATTACACAATAACGTATCCAACCGTTTTTCGTATCTGCTTCCCGCTAATCCGAGAAGAACCATAAAAAAGCCAGTACTACTGCTCTTCCCCTAGCGAAAGTAGTACCGACAAAAATAACTTTTTAATCTATCTATGAATCTGACTGTTAGTTTTTAGAAAAAATATAACAGTCATAATCGTTGCTACAAGCTTTAGGGTAAGCCGTTTACTGAGGGTTCATCACGAACTTCACATCGCTGACACTGAATTTTAGGCCTTTTGGCGTGTAAGATTTCTCATCAACTTTTTCAGGGAAAAAGACTACTTTCTTAATATGCTTCAATACATTAATATCAATATCACCATCTGCCGTACTAAATATATCAGCCAGCGGAACTGACATTTTTTGTTTTTTACCCTCACAGTTATCTACCTTACAATATATTGTATATAACTTTGATGCTGGGTAACGGTAGTCTGGTGAAGGACTTTCAGGTTCATTTTTGGTTGGTGTATCAATTTTCATAATAATATGATCATTAGGGTGAGCCATCTCACTATATGACTCAATCCAGATATTAAACTCTAATACACCATGCTCTAGGTACTGGCTAACATCTTTAAGATACTTATCTTCTTTATTCAAAATAAAGCTCAAGTACGTCTGCTTGCCTGGATCCGCGGTAGATTCAACACCCGCCCAACCAATATCTGGATTTTCACTGTCTTCAGGATAAGTTTTGGCACCATTTGAAGTCTGGTGATAAGTCCATCCAGATTCAACAAATTCACCCTGCTCGTTTTTCTGACGAGCATACACGACAGACTCAGCCGTGGTTAGCACTTCACTCTTCGATGAGTTATCACACTCGATCACTAAGTTAATGCCAGGCTTATCACCACCGGCTTCTGCCTGGACACGAACATTACTAATATCGAAGTTAGCATTAGCACTCATATCCATTGAGAAAGATTGTGTCACTTTACTGAAATCAACCCCCTGTTCAGCAAAGCATTGCAAAGGAATTCGGACACTCTGAGTGCTTTTAACCTCATCACTATTTTTTACACCCAAGTAAGCATTGAGTGAACTAGTGATATCAACTTTACCTTCAGAGCCGTTATCAGACTTCAAAGTAACAGTAACTGGCGTTACTTTACCCGTTGGGAAGTCTTTCATATGAACATCGAAGATCAGCAGGCCAGTCTTATCAGCATTCGCCTTAGAGTAATCGACTGGCGAGCTTGCGATAAATTGGATACCCGCCTTAGCATCCTGAGTCACAGCAACATTAAGTGCTGCTTGGGATTGGTAATCACCCGTTACTTGGATATTACTTAAAGCTGAACTTTCTTGACCATCAACATCGACAACACTGCCATCTTTATCGACGGCTTGCATGATGAAAGAACCATCAGAACCTTCACCGTATATCTGAGTAACCTCACCACCAGGGACAGGACCGGGACCATCTTTTCCATCGTTGTAATTAAAGCCATCTTCCAAGCAGCCGGACAATGCCATTACTACAGATGTCAGTACTGCTGCTCTTTTAAAATTAGTTTTCATAAGCATCTCATAAACTAGTTTAATTTATATTCAATACAGTTTGACAGTACGTCCATTTAGATAACATGGGTGATATTTTCCTATAAACATTGAGTTGAGTACTAATATAGGTATCACCCAGTCATTCGATGCACGCCAATCACAATTTAACTTTTATTTTCCTTGTCAAAGTAATTGTTGTAAGTGTTAAAGAACTCCATACCTAGATTCTCTGGCATTGCTGCTAAACCAAATAAGAAAGTTGAAAAGTCTACGCCTTCAACCCATCCAGCCTTCCATTCAGGTTGGTCATAACTGTAGCGCCATAGGATTTCATGACCGTCAGGCAGTACATAACGAGCATTCACCGACTTATCACGATATGTTGAAATTAGATCGCTACGAGCACTCTCTGAGTAAGGCATGAAACCAGCCATAATATGTGGAGAGACAACTAGGTTTTTATTGAACTGACGATCGGCATCAAAATGAAAACGGTCAACACAATACCCATCAGGACAAGCCCCCGCACCAGTTCCCCATTCATAACTCTCTAGCCCATCAACTTTCAAATCATTCCACCATGCATGGTCAACACTCGCCGCATTGGCCGTCGCAGCCTGGTAAGCCGGTGAATTTGAATATTCATGGATCAAGTAGTTATTGAACAAAAAATTAAATTGTGACGTAAAATATTTTTTGCTTTCCGAAAGAATAGGGATGCCATTATACTCAGCAACAGGTAAGTTATCTGGTGTTGCATACCACTTATTCCAGAAAGCAACAGGGGCTGAATCTTCACCATAACCAAAATCCAGAGCTTGGTGTTTAGCAAATGCTGCCACCAACATATACTCATTGTAGGTCTTGGTTGCATATTCCTTGAAGCTACCGTCATTATTCTGAGCGAGGAAGATGAGACCGTCCTCGACGTTAGCAATGTAGGCGGTTAAATCCGTTTTCCGATATAGCTCATCCGCTAGTTGGGCGATTTCTTCATTATCACTGAAATAGTTCTTCGCAAACAATGCGCCACTTAGCATGATTGCACTATCAATAGGACTCCAATCATCGCCGACAGCATCACCTGTTTGGGTATTGTAAAAATGAATGAAAGTATTCGAATGATTTTGAGGAACACGGATGTGTGGATCTTTACCTGCTAGCATTTTTAACGTCTGCAACGCTAATTGCTCTGCCTCCGGCTCCCAACCATTTTTATGACCAATGGTGAGAGCAATCAACCCCATCCCAGAATTAGCAATAGAACCGACATAACTGCGGTTACCGTTAAGGAAAAGCTTATCCTCATAGGAACCGTTGTCATTTCTCGCCTGCTGCCAATAGGCATAGCCACCACGGTATAAATCTTGAATGATGTCATCATCACTTTTCTGATCATCTACCGCTACTGCTTGAGGGGCTAAAAACGCAGCCAATAACATTGGTAACAGTTTTTGTTTCATTATCATTCCTTTCCAAGCTCTATCTTTAAATATTTAAGACAAAACTCTAATCAAATCGCCTCTATGAGCTATTTCATAGAGGAAACATGTCATTCCATAATAAACAATACGTTGAAGTCTTTAATTGCAAGCTAAAATAGAATTAGAAAGATAAATTGAATCCAAGTTTTGCATTCAATCCATTCTTATCTTTTTCTTTATCGATACCACCTTCATGAAGCTTAACCATTGAATAACCAACATTGGCAATGAGTTTCATATTTTTATTTATTGGATAGTTATTGTTCAGATTTATCTTAACGGTTTCTGAGCCGCTTAATTTCAAACCTCCCTCGTTGTAGTTATAAGGCGTACTAATTTCAGTCACAATCCCTTTCCAATGCTTGATACGCATTGAAGGTTTGACCGCATAGGCTCGACGACGAAACTCAGGGTCGGAATTATCAACATAGCCATTACGTGTAAGCTCTAGACCAAAATTCACGCTAGAACCGTATCGGTAAATGTAGTTGGCTTTAATTTCAAAAGTTTCGAACTTTTTATTCGTAATATTTTCGTTTTCAGTTTCTTTATCAACAAAACTGTGAGTGTAGACGGTATTTAAACCATGCTTACCTTTAGTAAACTGTAAGCCCGGACGAAGTTTGATTTCTGTATTGGTTTGACCTGCATCAGGATCAGACTGATGCACGTAGACAGGCTCAGCAAAAAAACTAAACCAAGGGTTAACCCACTGCTCATAACGAGGAGCAATGGTAAAGTTTGTCTTTTTATAACTGGTTTCTTGCTCAATACCAGATTTGTTCTGGATCTGGCTAAGTACATAACGTATCCGCCAGTTCTCATGAAGTCGTGTCGAGCCATCCGCTACAACATACTTAATGTTTTCTGTCTTAGCAAAATAATCCGAAACCGTTTCGTTATATTCCATACCCGTAAAGAAAGAGGTTCGTTTGGGCATTTTGTATGAAGAATATTCAGGCGCTTTTCGGATAATATCAACATCATCCTCCATGATAAGAAACTTGCCGTCATCCTCTGCGTTGGCATATCCGGGAAAAGCCAGAGAACCAAGTAATATAGGTATTATTTTATTCATAATCATTCCGTCTATAGTGCGTATCTGTTCCGTATTAAAAAACGCATTATCATCAAAACTTGATACTCTCATTTAGTCTCACCCAGGATTTATTATATATATTGCATAACAAACTAAATCATTATCGCAATAATGTTTCATCCTTAAAGTTCCAAATGAAACCACCAGCATCAAGTTTTGTAAGAAACACAAGAAGGATAAACGTTTCGACGCCTCTACACAACTACCTATTACAGTGTGTAAATTAATGTAAACCACCATAAAGCCATGTAAATACTGGCTTTGCAAGCAAAATCCTTCTCACAACCAAGTTTCAGTTATATGAAGCCAATCACAATTATTTTCTCAAACTGTACGGTTCGCTATACAAAAACTTTGAATTACCGCCTAAAACAATGCTAATTCCCTATGTTCACTGGACTCGCGGCTCCTCCCTATCTCACCAGCACATAACCTGATTTGGGTCACACCATGTAATAAAATGTGTTCATTAGTCACAGTTTTGAGCTTTGCCATGTTGTATCCCCCTATTATCTGGAGTATGTTTCACTCAACAAAACATAGAAACGTTTCAATTTACTCCGAAAAATAAAAGGATTTCAGTGTGAAAAGATTTCTTCTATCAATTATTACCATCTTTAGCATTATTTCTGCTTCCTCTAGCTTTGCGGCCGAGTTAAATGAAAAGGATATAAAACGGATTGAGAATGAAGTGAGTTCTATGAAAAATTTCATGAACTTAAGCCCAGCAGAGGCAAAGACAATCACAGAGTTAAAAAAAGAGCTCACACTAAGTAACCGTGAAGCGGTTGCCAAACACGGCCGTGGCACCAGCGAATTCAAACAAGCTCGCAAAACAGCAATGAAGAATTATCAAGGTGAGCTTTTCCAAATTATTACCAAGCAAGAAATAAAAGAGTGGCGCCAAGCAAAAGCTGGCAAATAAAACGCCCATACCAATTTAACAGGAGGTAGAAAATGGAAATTAAAAAGAAGCACTTGGCGCTAATCATTGCCGCAATTATTGGCCTATCTGGCTGTGTTGAAGACGCAAAAGATTCTGATGGTAGCGGTAATAGCGGCGAAGTTACACCACCAGAGGGCGGTGGTGATAACGGCGGTGGTGATAACGGCGACGGCGATAATGGTGGCGGCGATAACGGGGAAGACTTGAAGCTACCTCGAGAAGTTACTCTGTATTATCAAGACCCAGATAAAGAAGATACCAGTCCTTACGTAATGTATGTTTACGACAAGGACGGCACACCTCTAGCAATTAGTGGCGACAATGACATTAATCACGGCAACATTAGCTTAAAAGGCGAATCCTCTGTTAAAGACCCGCTAACTGTGACGGTTTCCGACGATAAAGCATCCATTGTTTTTTCTTCTGACGACAAAGCTTATGACCTGAATACAGCCAACGGTAACGATAATCAAAACGGCACATTACAATTTAGAGTAATTACAAATAGCTTTGATGTGCTTAATGCTCAAGATGAAAAAAATACTGTCACTCTCAGCATGGCGTCAGGAGACAATAAAGCTACCATTGATGTAACAAGTGCGGTTTCTGCCTCTATCGGTGCTGATCAATCACAGTTGATTCGTGTTCCTTTACGCTGTTTCGAAGACGCCGGATTAGAGATTGGTAAGGTTGGCATGGCAATGAGTCTTGAGTCATCAGGCCCTATTGAATACCAGTTTAGCGATGCCCGTATTATTGCCAACTCAGTAACAGACAAACCAGGAGCGAACAACGTTCAAGGCTGCTTGAATAATGGTGAGTCCACGGTGCTTACTGGAGAAGAAACAGTAATTGCTCAAAACGTTAGACGCGGAACCGCATGGGTCCAAGAAGGTTTAGCTCCAACACTAAGTACAACCCGTGGCAATGGTCTTCAGCTAAACCCGGGTAACTCAACCGATGAAGGTACCGTTCGCTATAATGGTATTCACTACACTCCAGACAAGAATTGGGATGCAAACAGCCGAAGCATTCTCACTTTTGCGATTGATTTGGCCAAAAACCTCAAAGACATGAATGTGCCCCGTTTGGATATGAGCCACTATATGGCAGGTTCATTGAAAATGAAATATTTCATGCCTTCAACCTCTTCCGATATACCAGGCGCAGATACCTACTTGGTTATTAAAATGGAAACTCCGGTAGCCAGTGCAACGGGCGAGACCACAGGCGGGTACCCAAGCTCTGAGGCTATTTACTACAACCTAACTCAGGAAGGTGTAACGAAGGGAAATATCCATGAGATAGATATTCCGCTAAAAGATCTTTTCACCTCTTCCAGCGGTATTGTTAATTTAAATGCTCTTCAATATGTAGAAAAACTTGTCACGCATATTCAACAAGGTGGCCCTGAAGATGAGCCTGTCTACTTGAACCTTTTAGATTTCAGGTATGGCCTTGCCGACATCAAACTTGTGATGCCAACCGATGAACCAGAAGCACCTGAACCTGAAGTTCCAGCAGAGTAATACTCAATAGTCATTCGTTCTCAAAGCCAACTCATCATTTGGGTTGGCTTTTTCAAATGTGAGTTAAAGGAATATTATGACTCTTCCATCGCAAAAAAAGTGCGCCCTCGCAAGCGCACTCAGCACAGCACTATGCCTAAGCCAGCCCACTTTAGCCGACTCGAAACCCATACCTATGGTAGATGGCCACCGCGCACCTAATGTCGTTCTACTGTTTGCTGATGACCTTGGTTATGCAGACACTGGCTTCCAAAACAGCAGCAATGATGTGGTTACACCAAATTTGGATAAACTGGCGAAAGCCGGGGCTATTCTTACTACCGGCTATGTTACTGCGCCGGTGTGCGGTCCTTCTCGTGCCGGTATGCTGTCGGGGCGATACCAAGAGAGTTTTGGCTACCACGACAATACCGCGCCTTATGTTCGTGAAGAAGGTATCGTGCAAGGCTTACCACTTGATATCCCGACTATTGGTAATCGCTTCCAGGACATCGGTTATACCACGGCAATGATTGGTAAATACCATGATGGCGACCCGAAAGAATACTGGCCACATAACCGCGGATTTGACGAGTTCTTTGGTTTTAATAATGGTGCCGCCAATTACTTCGTTGGGCCTATCAATGATAAGAATGCCGAAGAAAAACCAAACTCATCTATCTACCATAATGATCAATTAGTGCCGCCTTTTGATGACTACCTCACTGATCGCTTTGGTAACGAGGCTGTCAGTTTTATCGAAAGCCATAAAGACGAGCCGTTTTTCCTTTATGTTCCGTTCAACGCTATTCACGGCCCGCTACAGGCACTGGATGAAGATATCGAGCGTTTTAAACATATTAAAGATCCTAAGCGTCGTTTGTCGGTAGCGATGAACTACAACATGGATAAGAACGTAGGTAATATCATCAACAAACTCAAAGAGCATGAGTTGATGGAAGATACTATTATTATCTTCTTGTCTGACAATGGCGGTAAACCAAAAGGCAATGCCTCATATAACCATCCATTGCGTGGCCAGAAAAATACACTTTGGGATGGCGGCATCCGCGTACCTTTCACCGTCGCATGGGAAGGGAAAATTTTAGCCGGGCAAACCATTGATGATCCAGTGATCTCTCTTGATATCCTACCTACCGTACTCAAAGCAGCTGGTGCTGATACTTCTGACTGGGATCTCGACGGTGTTGATATCATGCCACGCCTAACAGGCCAATCTGAGAAGCTAGATAATCGCTTCCTATACTGGGATAGAGTGATCAAAGCGGCGATTCGTGATGATGAGTGGAAGCTTGTTATGCCAAATATCACACCACGAAAAACAGAGATCCAGCTATTTAAAATCAGCGAGGATATCAGTGAGTCCAACAACCTTGCTGACAAGCACCCAGAGCAAGTCGAACGTTTGATGAAAGAGTTCAAACAATGGCAGGCAAAAAATGAACCGGCCAAATGGGGATGGAACAAGAAGAAGTTCCCGCATAAAACGGTCTTCCGTGGTAAACAATATTAGTTAAAGTGACTTAATCAAGCCAGAGTTAATAAGCTCTGGCTTTTTTATCGATAACAGATCTTAGATATCTCTTGTTAAATCAACAAAAGGGAAGAATAAGAAACACACATAGCACCTCAGCTAGAATAGCCGTCAAAAATACAAAATCGGCCATATGGTAGTTAAGAACACATGCCAATACAATGAGATGAGACCTTACAGTCGACTGATCAATTTCTTGTTTCTCTAGGCTTCCTCAATGAATAAATAGCTGGTCGATAGGTTTATTTTAACAGTTAATCGCTTTCTAGTTAATTTATCATTAAGAATGAACAGCCACTCTACATTTCAAAGAAAAAAGAGCAGCAGTTATTCACTGCTGCTCTTATTGTTGCTTATATTTCCTTGATTTAGAGCCACTAGCTCTTCAAAACAGTGCCTTGTCTATAAGCTTATATATTCTCGCTGAATCTGCATCTTGAGATAACCTGGGTGTATATTAAAATTAATGACCTTTTTTACCGCCGCTCAGCTGGCGGTGGACTTTCTTCCTCTCTTTTGTTTCCATCTGTAGCTCTGCGGTTCGGCTTACTAGGAAATCAATATCATCACGTTTAAGGAATAACTCCAACATTGGGTCATTATATTGTTCCATATGTTGACGCATAAGCTCCGTCATTTTCATTTGTTGCTCTTTGAACTCTTTTTTATCTGCTAGATTAACCTTCGCATCAGGATCGTTACGCAGATCATAGAACTCAGTAACAGTACGGTTTAGGAAAAACTCAACCCGCTGTTTAATTTCAGGGTTTTCAGCTGCCAACTTCTTCATAGCCTTGAAGGTGCCGCTGTTGTTAGCCGATGTTTTATACTCTCGGCCACCGACGGCCCACGGGTTGAAGATATATAGCCAATCTGAATTCTGTACCGCTGCCATAGGGAAAATACGGCCACCAGCATTCTCATGGTACTGGGTGAAAACGTAATCTCGCTCGGCCTGTGAATCACCTTCTAGAATAGGCAGGAAGCTTCTACCATCCAATGAATCTGGCACCTCAACGCCCGCCGCATCAAGCAGGGTTGGCATCAAGTCGACCATTGAAACAAAGTGCTCATCGTCAACCGACGCATTGATTTTCTCTGGCCAGCGAACAAAGAATGGGGTGTGGTTACTGTTACGGTACACATTGGATTTCGCAAACGGTGCGGCAATACCATTATCAGACAGGAACAGAACAATAGTGTTATCACTCACTCCTTTCTCTTCAAGCACTGACATCATTTCACCCACAGTGTCATCCAAGCGCTTTACCGAACTGTAGTACTGAGCCAGTTCTTTGCGAGCCCCGGGAATATCCGGCAAGAAACTTGGTACCTGGATCTCCTCTGGTTTATAGATCCTCGAAGGCCTTTGCTTTCCGCCTCTTTCATAGTTCGGACTGTCGACAAAGTATGGGCGATGCGGATCATGGGAGTTGGCCATCATGAAGAAAGGCTGATCGTTTGCCTGTGCTGAATCGATAAATGCCGATAAGTGTTTGCGATAAAGTTTAGGGCCACGGCCACTGCCGATATCCGCTTTGTCTTTGCTGTAATCCCAGACATAATCATCAACATATTTCGGTGTTGAGTGATTCACTTTGCCCAAGATACCAACGGTATAACCATTATCCTTGAGCTCTTCTGCTAGGGTCGGAATATTCTGGGTTGTCGGATAAAAACCCCAAATGCCGCTGTTCTGTATATAGCGACCAGTAGCCATAACCCCACGAGATGGCTCACACACCGAAACAGTGACGAAAGCGTTGTTGAAACGGATCCCCTGGCTGGCTAAACGATCAAGGTTTGGCGAAATCTCAGGAACAGTCGAACCAGTTACTCCCAGCGAGCCATAGTCCATATCGTCAGCAGTAATTAACAAAATATTAGGTGCGGTCTGCTCATTCTTCGCTGATTCAGCAGCCAGAGACGGTGCAGAAGTTGCCGAAAACAGCATCAACATCGCAGTGGTTAATACATTCTTTTTCATGGTAACCATTAGTTATTTATCCTTAGAATTATTGCTATCCATGAATAACTGTCCCCATAAATTTCCCAGTTATTCGGATAACCTCCTGTTTTCTCTTCACCAAGTTTTCTCAATTTCAACTGAAAGTGATGATCAGCAAACAAGTCAAACCGTACTTCATATTAACAATGAGTAAAGTATAAACGTTTCTACAAAACGCCATGTGACAGAGTTAACATTTACTTGTACCAACGGTGATTGCTAGCTGAATTTTGCTAGAAAGTTGAAGGTGGTCCACAAAAAAAGCGATGAAATAGCGATATTCAATAAAAACAGCGGAAAAAATTAGATGTTCGTCATGTTAATGAAACAAACCCCTCTTCTATATACATGCAGAATTGATCCATTAACTCGAAACGTTTATATTCAAAGCATTCCCAAGCTATGCCAGTAAGCAATCATTCCTCAACACTCTCGAAGTATTAACAATTTTTAGTTGAGACACTCATCTTTGATGAAGCAAATATGGCCGAATTCAAGTTCAGTATCGTCTTCTACATGAACCATTTGTCTTCTTAACACTGATATGTAATCAAGGATCTTATGAAAACTTCACACTCCACTCTCGCAAAGGGGATTGGGCTCTTGCTTGCAGCAAGTTCTTGCGCAGCCCACGCCAGCCAAGCTAGCGACCAACCCAATATTCTCTTCATCTTCTCTGATGACCACTCAAACAACGCCATCAGTGCTTACAGCGGTGATCTGGTACAAACCCCTAATATCGACCGTATTGCCGAAGAAGGGGCTATTTTCGAAAACGCGTTCGTCGGTAATTCAATTTGCCAACCAAGCCGTGCTTCTATCATCACGGGTAAGCATTCACACCTAAATGGCGTCATCGACAACTCCTCAGCATGGAACCCAAACCAAACCATTTACCCGAAATTGATGGAAAACGCCGGTTATCAAACCGCACTTATCGGTAAATGGCACATGCACCCTACCCCAGTGAAAGAGTTTGGCTACTCGAACGTATTGAGTGGTGCTGGCGGGCAAGGAACGTACTACCAGCCAGAATTCATCGATAACTACGGCAAGAAGACGACCGTTGAAGGCTATTCCACCGATATCATCACCGATCAATCAATCAAGTGGTTGGAAACCAACCGTGATCCTGCCAAACCATTCTTACTTCAGGTTCAATTCAAGTCACCGCATACACCACGCCGACCACCACTACGAAACCTGGAGTTGTTCAAAGACACTAAATTCCCAATTCCAGCCACGCTACATGATGACTACAAAACTCGCGGCAAGCATGCGAGCGAAGCCTGGATGGAGCTGTACGGTATGACAGCAGAAGGTATCAATGCCTTCCCACCAGCACCGACAACGGCAGAAAAGAAAAAGATCCGCGAAGAGTGGCTAGCCAGTATGAGCAAGCCTGAACGTGAAGCGTTCGACAAATGGATGGATCGCCTCACTGAAGAGCAGCGCATCGCATTCCACGCAGCCTATGACGATATCAACGTCGATTACTGGAAGAAGATCCAAACTCCAGAATACAAAATGCGTTACGGCTACGTGCCACCAGCGGAGAAGAAAGCCCGTACCGAGTATAACTACCAGCGTTTCATGAAAGAGTACGCGGCTGCGGCAGTTACCGTTGACGAAAACATCGGCCGTATTCTGGATTACCTAGACGACACAGGTCTGGCAGAGAACACCATCGTGGTTTATAGCTCAGACCAAAGCTTCTACATCGGTGAACATGGCTGGGCGGAAAAGCGCTACATGTATGAAGAAGGCATGAAAATGCCGTTCATCATTCGCTGGCCTGGCCACATTGCTCCGAACCAACGTCCACAGGCGATGATCCAGAATATCGACTTCGGGCCTACCTTCCTAGATGCTGTTGGTCTTGAAGCTCCTGAAGAAATGCAGGGCAAGTCTTTCCTTGATGTACTAACTGGCAAGCAAAGTCTGGCCCAATGGCAGAAAGAGCGCCCGTACCTGTACTACCACTACTACATGGAAGGTGCTCACAACGTACCACGCCATGATGGTGTGCGTAGCGACCGTTACAAGCTGATTAACTTCTATTCAGAAAACAACGGTAAGGGCGAGTTCGAAATGTATGACCTTAAAGCCGATCCGAACGAAGTGAATAACGTTTACAGCGATCCGAAATACTCCAAAGTTCGTGAAACTATGATGAAAGAGCTTCACGATGCTCGCAAAGAGTACGAGGTTCCTTCAAATGTTTATGAAGCTCCGTTCCCATTCATGACAGCTCAAGAGCGTAAAGCGCTGGGCTATTAATTGCTGTTAACCTCGGCACCGTTATCTGGTGCCGAGGTATTAATCATTTGCTAATACATCAAACAATGCCTGAAACCAACTGGTTGGAAAACCATTTATTATTAACAAAATCAAAGCAGGATAATATGAAAATTAAGCGCTCGACTTTATCCAAAGGAATAGGTGTGCTGTTAGCCGCTGGTGCTATTTCTTCTCAAAGTGTTGCTGCCACCTACGAACAACCTAACATTCTGTTTATTTTTTCCGATGACCACTCTACACAAGCTATCAGTGCCTACAATGATCAGTTTGTGAACACCCCTAACATTGACCGCATTGCTAATGAGGGGGCTATTTTCGAGAACACCTTTGTCGGCAACTCCATTTGCCAACCAAGCCGTGCAACTATCCTGACCGGTAAGCACTCGCACCTAAATGGTGTTATCGACAATACGTCACGTTGGAACCCGAATCAGACTATCTACACCCACCTGCTGGAAGATGTCGGCTATCAAACAGCCTTGATTGGTAAATGGCACATGAACCCTGCCCCGGTCTATGAGTTTGGCTACTCAAACGTCCTCAATGGGCATGGCCGCCAAGGGACCTATTACCAACCAGAATTTATCGATAACGAAGGTAATATCACTACAGTTCAAGGTTACTCGACCGATGTGATTACCGACCAATCTATCGAGTGGTTGGAGCATCAGCGTGATGCCGACAAGCCATTTTTGCTAAAAGTTCAGTTTAAGTCGCCGCATACACCGCGTCGCCCACCATTGCGCCACCTGGAACTGTTTAAAGACAAAACATTCCCACTACCTGAAACATTGTTCGACAATTATGAAACCCGTGGTGAGCATGCCAACAAAGCGTGGATGAAACTCTATGGCATGTCTGGTGAAGGTATTAATGCTTTCCCACCAGCGCCAACAACGCCAGAGCGTGCTGAAATCCGAGATGAATGGATTAAGAGCCTGACCAAGCAAAAGCGTATAGCATTTGAAGGCTGGATGGCGCGTATGACCGATGAGCAGCGCGACGCTTGGCACAAAGCTTACGATGACATCAATGTGGATTACTGGAAGAAAATCCAATCTCCGCCATACAAAGTGCGATACGGCAATGTGCCAGAAGACGAGAAACGGATCCGTGCCGAATACATCTACCAACGTTTCATGAGAGATTATATGGCATCAGTGACTGCAGTTGACGAAAACGTCGGCCGTATTCTTGACTGGTTGGATGAAAACGATCTCGCTAAAAACACCATTGTCGTTTATAGCTCAGATCAGAGCTTCTTTATCGGTGAGCACGGCTGGGCGGAAAAACGCTACATGTATGAGCCGGGAATGAAGATGCCGTTTGTGATCCGTTGGCCAGGGAAGATCCCTGCCCACTCAAAACCTGAGGCAATGATCCAAAATATCGACTTTGCACCGACTTTCCTCACTGCAGCAGGAGCAAAAGTACCAGGTGAAATGCAGGGTAAATCATTCCTTGATGTGCTGACTGGCAAAGAAAGCGATGCCCAGTGGCAGCAAGAGCGCCCTATCGTGTACTACCACTACTACATGGAAGGTGGCCACAACGTTCCTCGTCATGATGGTGTAAGAAGTGATCAATACAAACTGATCGATTTCTACTCTCAGAACAGCGGAAAAGGTTGGTTCGAACTTTATGATTTGAAGGCGGATCCAAACGAAGTAAACAACGTGTTCGAAGATCCTAAGTACAAAGATGTGCGTGACAGCATGATGGCTGAGCTGAAAAAAGCCCGTGCCGAATACAAAGTACCCAATGATGTTTTCGAAGCACCTTATCCGTACATGAACCGCAAGGAGCGAAAAGCGCTAGGCTTTTAAAAAAGTAGTTTCTAACTAAAGCAAATACCCCCAAAAGCTATACCGTAAAAGCAATACCCCAATGAAAGCAGCGTCTAATATAGCAACGTTTTCAACGGGGTATTTTTTTGTCTTAGCTTTCTATAAGGAAGGAAAAGCAAGGATTGTCCCCAAATCTTTCTTAACCATGACCGAACGAAACACAGTTCGTGTCAAAATCGGCGAGTCATATCCGATGATCAACTAAGACAAACATGACATGAAGAAGATTGAGTATCCAAATAGGATGAAGAAATTAAACCTCGCCTTTACGGCTCTCACCCTAACTTTGCTGGTTGGCTGTTCGTCAACAACGGCTATCAATAATGAAAAAACAAAGAATTACGCAAAGTCACATCAGCTTGCTGGTCATGCTTCGTGGTACGGTAACAAATACCACGGAAAGCTCACTGCAAGTGGTGAGCGGTATGACATGAGAGCCTATACCGCAGCTCATAGAACCTTACCTTTTGGGGCTATCGTGAGGGTTACAAATACAGCCAATAACAAAACGGTTGACGTCAAAATCAATGATCGAGGTCCCTTTGCGAAAGGCCGAGTCATTGACCTTTCTCATAGGTCATTTGAACAAATAGGTGACATCAAGAAAGGATTAGCGCCGGTCAAAATTGAAATCATTGATGATAGTAATACCTTTAGGTACAAGCACTAATCCTCTACCCCAATATACCCTGGGCTACTTTGTGCAGCAGGCTGCTGCACAAAGTTGATGGCGATTTCAGGGGGAAATCGCCATGGGTTTAGGCACAACTACACCGTTTTCTTGGTTGACTGTGTGGGTTCTTTATTGCCTTGTTCCTGAGGTTCTTCATAACCAGTGAACATGGTTTTGATATGGCTCAGAGGTGTCGGTCCTGTTGTTGTCATATAGACATGTACGATTAGGAAAATCAGGATCAAAAACGCAGCGACCAGGTGCACGGCTGACAGCGTGGCCAATGAGAACACTTCCAGCCCAAAGGGATAGGCAAGCAGCAATAAGCCCGATAGCCAAATGACAGGAGCCAATAGCAATTTGAAACCCAAGTAAGAGAAACGCTGTAGTGGGTTGTGTTTGCGCTCCGGTGTCGCCTTATAGGGGTGAGGTTTGCCGAAGAAGATATCCTTACTGTAATAACGAATCACAGTCATCAACTTCTCCGTGGTTGGGATGTATTGCCGCCACTCCCCTGTGGTGAAATGCCAGAAAATGGCAAACAACCAAAGAATGATCAAGGCAAGTGCCCCCACCTCATGCCACAGCAGTGCTTGTTCGAAACCCAGCCAGCTAAAGGTGCCATGGATTTCAAACCCTGTGACTAACATGGCCAACATCAGCAAGCTTTGCGACCAATGCCAGAAACGCTCAAACCGTTTGTAAATCATCTGACGCATAACTTACTCCTTGTCTTTTTTGTTTGGGACGATCACTCGCAACAGTGCATGAATGCACACGACCCCAAGCGTTAGCACGACCAACCACCACAGATAGTGGCTGCCTTTGAAGGAAACGGATTGACCGGGAATATGGAAGCCCGCCAATTTGACCATCCGGCCTTCCGGGCTATGGCAAGACTGGCAGTCCAACGCTTTGTCCGCGGGAGCTACCATATGGGTAATTGGGAAATGGTATTCGGTGTTGATAAACTCGAGCTGGCCACTAAAGCTTTCACCACTGGCCTCCATCCCAGCTTGTGCCGAGGCATCCCAATCATAGGTCTTCCAGTATGCGGCTTTGTCTTTACCGAATAGATGCGGTGTGACCATGATTTGGTTTGCGCTATCGTAGGGCTGTTTGCCTTTCATCACCTTGAATGGCCAAATCCGGGAATCATCATCGCCGCAACGTCCTTGCGGGGTCGTTAACGCAATAATGCCGGCCTCATTAGCTGTGACTTTCTCACCGACAACGGTGTAGTCAATATCGCCGTTGAAACACTCATATTCTGGTACGACATTCATTTCCCAGACAAAGTCCCCTTTTTTCGGGGTATAGGTTACGTTGCCCCATTGGTCTTTGGTGACTGGGCGGCTCTTGTCACCTGCGGTTGACCAGTCCCAAAATGTCTTGGTGGCTTTTTCCCGGGCGAACTCAGGAATATGGCAAGTCTGGCAAGCGATGTTGTCGACGTGTTGGTTGAGGCGAATGGCATTTCGGGAGCCTTGATGCGGCTCGATACCATGGCAGGATTCGCAGCTTGCCCGGCTAAAATCACTGTGGCCGGGAATATCGATCCCTGAGGTATCTTTCGCCAGCATGGAATAGCGCGAGCCTTTGGTTTGGTGATTGCTTGTGGTATGGCAGTCTTGACATTTCAGATTCGCGCCCTGCTCAGATAAGTGGACATCCAGCTCTGGTGATGCGCTAAAAAGAGTTGAGTCCATATCACCATGTTTTACCGAGTCCCCGCCTCCACCGAAAAAGTGGCAAGCACCACAATTTTCAATATCTGGGGTGGCAACACTTTGGGCGGCCATGGCTAAGTCAACCGCAGGTAACATCTTACCAGAGCCTTTCGGCCACTCCTTGTCGACATAGTTGGGGTGGCCAGCATCGGTCGGGAACTTCCGGTACTGCCCAGATTGCTCGTGACAGATCAGGCAGTCGACACTTTCATGCTTGGTGAAGTCAAAACTATCATCCTTCCAACCATAACCGGCATGGCAACTGGTGCAGCGTGGTTCATTGGAAGCGGTAGCAATGCAGAAGTTATTGACGACGTTTGTTTTGCCGTACATGGCATCACTACCCGCTAGGCCATGTTGCCAGGTCCAGTGTGTGGACTGCTGTAATTGCTCTCCGGCTTCGGTGTGGCAATCCAGACAGGCTTGGGTAACTTGCTCTGCGCGCTCAAAAGGCCCCTTAAGCTGTTCGAAAGTGGTGTGATCGGCGGTCGAGGCCATAATTTGAAGGGGCAGGAGAAAAATAGCTGCAACGCAAACAGTCCGACACCGTATCGAGAATGTAATCCAATCCATTGTAGCGCCTCCTTACATTAGCCGTTTCTTAATTAAGTGATCGCTAATGCTAGATTGCCAATACAATTGAAAGCAGATTTGTTCCAAGTCAAAAAAGACGGGCGAAAAATACCCAACCTATGCGTTAGGTCACAGCTTTTTCATTTAAGAATCCGACGTGAACGACTGATACATATCAACCACATCCTGATAGTAACCAAATCGTTTAAGGTAAGTATCAACCTGATGGTTGATACTCGTTGCAAGGAAAGCACAGACGAACATCCCTTGATCAAGTGAGATCAGCTTTGTCGACATCTTTCCAGTGGTATCAACGGCATCAAACCAGCCATATGGCGACTCAATGTTTGGGTGCCGCTTTTTAATAGATTGGAGAGCAGTTACCGCATCTTCGGTATTAACCATATAAGACAAAGCCGTCGCATGAGGTGTTCCGGTATTCCCCCCCGCAATAGACAAGCAAAAACGGACCGACGCCTCGGAAAGTTCGGGCACACCAAAAGCAGCATAACTGTCATCGGTTGTAGCAGCTGAAGATACAAAAGGAATATTGTTTTGCTCCGAATGGCTTAGCTGTACCTTCGTCATATCTTCGATTATCGAATAATCCGGAATAAGCTGCTTTTCATTGAGCCAGATGGCCGGCAACATGCCTTGGAAATACGCCCCGTCCCAAGTCAGCATAGGTTTGAGTGTCTGTCGGTTAACTTCGAAAGAGCCGGTATACAGCTCCATATTATTAAAAGCTGACTGGGGAACAGGGTGACAGGTGCCTTTGGTGATCAAATGGGCCCAAAGCGGGGCCAAGCGGCTTTCATTGGCTTTGCGGTCAATGTAATAGCCAAGAGGAGCCCTGTCTTTCGTTGACCAACCGGCATACAGTAGATCCTTTTTTGGATCATAGAGCTGTTGCCAGCCGGGCACTTGCCTCTGCAAAATCTCATCAATTTTAGTCACAGCACTTATCGCTAACTCATCACCTGAATCGAGGTAAGCGCCCGATACCGCTGCCAGCGCAAAAGCCAAATTCGCATTATCCACCGCAGGGACTATCCCCTCATCTTGCGGCTGTAGTTGGCCTTCGACAATATCGTATGGCCAGTAGAACAAACCATTCCAGTTTGGCGCGCCCAGTAAAACATCTAATGTTTCATTGATCCTAACGAGAGCTGCTTCATTGCCGTTTAAGTGAGCCTCAGTCAGGATATTGAGGTACAACCCGATCTCGGTGGTATTGACGTAGTTTTGCGGGTCAATATCAGAACCTGTGACAAACAAGGTATCGTATGGCACCTTTGCATGTTCATCGACACCAACTCCATCTAAAAAGAAATCCAAATTGTTTTGTAGCTCTTGCTCAAAACCAGAAGGATAAAAGTGCTCGCGCAATGCCAACTCGGTAATTTTAGCGCCTATTGCTTTAGGTGAGTGAGATGAAGTAGAAGCTCGGGTGTGTTGTGACATAGTCTAAAATACTTAAAAGAGTCAATCAGGTATTGGCCGAACATACCATAAGCTTCTCTTAACTCATCAAGTCCTATTTATGATTTGTGCCTGTAACAACAGTCCATAAAAAAAAAGCCCCCCATACATAGCGCATGAAGGGCAATTTCTATTAGACTGTTCGATTTTGCGTTTAATTTAAAAGTGGCAGATTAAAAGCCCAGCTTTTTACGCTCCTCGCTATTCATGAACGGGTATGGCGCTTCGAAGTAATCTTCAGGCACATCATAACGCTCACGGGCATTCTCAAGCTCAGTGGTCATCATGGCACGCACTTCTGCGTACTCAGGATCTTCGTAAACATTGTTCACTTCATTTGGATCCTTCACCAAATCGTACAGCTCAAAAAAGCCTTTACCTTCATTCTGCGAGTAGAAGTCAATCAGCTTGTAGCGGTCGCTGCGAACACCGTCATGGCGAGGTACGTTATGTGCACCTTCCATGTAGTAGTGATAGTAAACCACTGGGCGCTCTTCCTGCCACTGGGCATCAGAGGTCTGGCCCTTAAGTACTTTCAGGAATGATTTACCCTGCATTTCTTCAGGTGTTGGTAATCCAGCAGCATCAAGGAACGTTGGGCCAAAGTCCATATTCTGGATCATTGCCTGTGGACGCTGGTTAGGTGCGATCTGACCCGGCCAGCGGATCATAAATGGCATCTTGAAACCTTCTTCGTACATGTAGCGCTTCTCAGCCCAACCATGCTCACCGATGAAAAAGCTCTGATCCGAGCTATAAACAACGATAGTATTTTCTGCCAGGCCACTTTCGTCTAGGTAATCAAGAATACGACCAACGTTTTCATCAATCGTCATTACCGTACCCATGTAATCACGCATGAAACGCTGATACATGTACTCAGTACGGGCAACTTTCAGATCACGTGGAACATTACCCCAACGACGCTTGTACATTGGGTCTTTCATTTTCTCCCAGTAATCGACGTTGACGTCATCGTACGCTTCGTGGAATGCCGCTTTCTGCTCGTCAGTCAGGCGGTTCATCCACTGATCGAAGTGCCAGCGCTGGTCACCATCCATGCTCTTTATCCACTCTTCACGAACACGGGCTTTCTCAGGCGTCGTCGGTGCAGGTGGGAAGGCATTGATGCCTACCGGCGTCATACCGTATAGCTGCATCCAAGCATTCTCTGCGTGCTCGCCACGTGTTTTGTAGTCGTCAAACAAGGTATCAGGGATCGGGAAGTTATGATCCATGAAAGTCGCCATATGGCGTGGCGGCGGGCGTCGTGGTGTATGTGGTGCTTTGTACTGAACTTTTAGCAAGAATGGCTTATCTTCATCCCAAGACTCTTCAAGCCACTCCAACGACATGTCCGTGATCAAATCTGTCGAGTAACCTTCGAAAACCCGAGTTTTGCCTTCTTGATCAATAAACTCTGGGTTGTAGTAAGTACCCTGGCCACCAGCGCCATTCAGTACAAGTGAATAGCCAAACTCATTAACCGGAGTCGGGTGCATGTGCCACTTACCAATCAGGGCAGTATCATAACCACTTTCTTCCAGTAGTTTAGGAAAGATAACCTGATTTGGGTTCCAACGAGAGGTGTTATCAAGCACGCCGTTCTTGTGAGAATGCTTACCAGACATTACCGATGCACGGCTTGGCTGACAAATAGAGTTGGTGACGAAAGCGCGCTCGAAAATTGCCCCTTCATTGGCAATACGATCAATGTTCGGTGTTTGACCTAAAGTCGGGTTGTATGCACTGATAGCCTGGTTGGCATGGTCATCAGAAAAAATAAATAGAATGTTTGGTCTTTCTTGCTCAGCTGCAACACTGGTCATTGCAGACGAAGCCAATAATAAGCCAATCCCCTTCGAAAGGGTTGAGCGTTTAATATTCATATTGTCCTTGCCTAATATAAGATTAAACAACTTGATGTCACCAAGCCATTTTTTACTTTTACGCATAGCGATAAAACAACGATAAGTGCATTTCCGTGCACGACGACTCAGTAAATAACAGGCCAAGCTGACAAGTTAATCGCATCGGGTGAATCATGTCCTTTTCACAACACAAAATATAAACGTTTCGACAGGAAGCGTCAATTAAACAGACTTAAAGTGTGATCCGGGTTAAGTACTATCAATAACACCACGATTCACCTGTAATAAAATGTTTATGGCTGTTAACTGGTAATAAAAACAGCTGTCAAAATTTATTTTATGTTAATAAAAAAAGCTCCCAACCAATTCGATTGGGAGCAAACAACAATGATGCAAAGATTGAAAATTACCCTAAGAAACAGCTAAATACATCTACTACTCGAAGTAGTTGTTGTATTTATTGAAGAACTCCATACCTAAGTGCTCAGGCATTGCAGCAATGCCAAACAAAAATGTCGAGAAATCAACACCTTCAATAAATTCCGCTTTCCATTCCGGCTGGTCATGGCTATAACGCCACAAGATTTCATAGCCACCTTCAAGCTCATGTTTGGCATTTATAGTGTTATCACGATAAGTCGAAATCAAATCAGCTTTCGCCCTATCATTAAATGGAATATAACCAGCAAGGATATGTGGAGAAACCACTAAGTTATGGTTAAACTGGCGATCACCTTCGAAATGGAAACGGTCAACACAATATCCATTTGGACAGGAACCTGCACCACTACCCCATTCATATTCTTTTAATTCAACCCCTTCAACATCGACATCTCGCCAGAAAGAAAAATCGGCTTTTGCTGAATTTTCAAGCGCAGTAACAAACTCTGGATGATTAGAGAAGTCATGCATCAAGTAATTATTGAATAAGAAATTAAACTGCGAGGTAAACCATGTTTTGCCTTCTGAAAGGACTGGAATACCGTTATATTCAGCAACCGGTAAATATTTGGTTGATGCGTACCAAATATCCCAGAATTTCTTCGCGTTGCTCGCATTTACTGCATTATCTAAATCTTTAGCCTGCTGGTTGGCAATACCTGCCACAAGCATATATTCATTGAATGCTTTAGTACGGTGCGGCTTAAACGTACCGTCGGTATGCTGTGCTAGGTAGATACGGCCAGTACGTACATCAGCAATATACTGGGTTAAATCTGTATTGCGGTACAAGAAGTCAGCAAGCTCAGCAATTTCCTTGTTTTCGCTGAAGTAGTTCTTAACGAACAATGCACCATAAATCATGATGGCACTGTCAACTGGGCTCCAGTCATCCCCAACCGCTTCGCCCGTTTGGGTATTGTAGAAATGAATAAAGGTGTTAGTGGCGTTCTGTGGTACCGTGAAGTTCGGATCACGCCCCGCAAGCTTGCGCAATGTTACCAGAGCAAGCTCTTCCGCTTCAGGCTCCCAGCCGTTAGCGTGGCCGATAGTAAGGGCAACCAGACCCATACCTGAGTTGGCAATAGAGCCGACGTAGCTACGGTCACCATTTAGGAATAGCTTATCTTCATAGGTGCCATTCTCGTTTCGCAGTTGCTGCCAGTAGGCATAGCCACCACGGTAAAGGCTATCAATGATCTCTTGATCGCTTTTCACTGATTCGCTGATGACCGTTTCATTCGCTGCTGTTTCAGCGAAAGCCATACCTGGCAGCAGCATGGTACCGATCAGCAGCGCAGCTAACTTCTTTTTCATTTCTATTCCTTCAACTTTAAAAGGGATACGCTAAAGTAATCTCTGACCACAAATATAAACGTTTCGACTGAGTATTCAAATCATAGCGGGGATAGAGTGTGCGATAGGTCACGCGATTTAATTGTTGCAGTTTGTAAATTAAAAAAGGCTTGCCAAAGACAGCATGACAAGCCTTAAATAAACACCTTTAAAACAATAACTTAGTTCTTAATCAGGCCGAGTTCACGACGCTCTTTACGATTCATATAAACATATGGCACTTCAAACACATCGTCAGGAACCTCATATTTATTTCGAGCTTCTTTCAACTGGCCATGCATCATTTCGCGAACGTCTGCGTAATTAGGGTCGGCATAGACGTTATTGACTTCGTAAGGATCTTTCTCCAAGTCATAAAGCTCGAATTCCCCTTTGCCGCCATTCTGCGAATAGAAGTCAATCAGCTTATATCGCTCCGTTCTCACACCATCATGCCTTGGAACGTTATGTGCACCATGCATGTAGTAGTGGTAGTAGACGGCAGGACGCTCTTTATGCCATTGCTCATCAGATACCTTGCCTTCTAGCAAAGCTTTGAATGACTTGCCTTGCATCTCCTCAGGAATCGCTACACCTGCTGAATCAAGGAATGTTGGCGCAAAGTCGATGTTTTGAATCATGGCGTCCGGACGCAGGCCAGCTTCAATGTGCCCAGGCCAACGGATCAAGAATGGCATTTTCATCCCTTCTTCATACATGTAACGCTTCTCAGCCCAACCGTGCTCACCAATGAAGAAGCTTTGGTCCGAGCTGTAAACCACAATGGTGTTATCGGCAATGCCCGCTTCATCAATATAATCCAGTACGCGACCTACGTTCTCATCAATCCCCAATACTGTCGCAGCGTAATCACGCATGAAGCGCTGATACATGTAGCTTAGGCGGTCTGCTTTTTGCTCGGTAGTGAGATTTCCTCTCTGTCTGGCGTACTTAGGATCTTTTTGCATCTCCCAGTACTCAACATTGATGTCATCATAAGCAGCATGCCAGGCATCACGCTGCTCCTTATTCATCCGATTCATCCACTCTTCATGTTTTTTAAGCTCACGAGGGTTCATACTCGCCAACCACTCTTCACGCACCTGCTTGCGCTCTGGCGTGGTCGCTGCCGGTGGGAATGCATTAATACCCACAGGTCCCATACCATAAAGCTGCATCCAAGCACGCTGGGCATGATCACCACGGGTACTGTAATCGTCATGCAAGGTGGTAGGCTCAGGGAAAACATGCTCTTTAAACGTAGTCAGGTGTCTTAGCGCTGGGCGGCGCGGCGTGTGTGGCGCTTTGTATTGGATCTTGATTAAGAAGGGTTTGTCAGAATCCGCGTGTTGCTTCATCCAGTCTAGGGACATGTCAGTAATAACGTCTGCCGAGTAGCCTTCCACAACCGTTGTTTTGCCCTTCTGATCGACAAATTCAGGCTGGTAGTAAGTGCCCTGACGGCCTGAACCGTTAAGAACCAAGGAATAGCCAAATTCCTTGACCGGTGTTGGCCGCATGTGCCACTTTCCGATGAGCGCAGTATCGTAACCTACGTTTTCCAGCAGCTTGGGGAAGGCAAGCTGATTTGGATTCCAGCGTGCCGTGTTGTCTGTCACTCCATTTTTGTGTGAATGCTTACCCGTCATCACCGAGGCACGGCTAGGTTGACAGATTGAGTTGCCGACAAAGGTATTTTCGAAAATCGCCCCTTCATTGGCAATCCGGTCGATATTTGGCGTTTGAATCAGATCAGAGCCGTAAGCACTGATAGCGCGGTTGGCATGGTCGTCAGAAAAAATAAAAACAATATTTGGCTGTTCCGTCGAAACAGGCGCAGCTTCGACGGTTTCAGGCATGGCAACATTCGCTGCCACCAGCACCGCCATCCCCTTGACTAATTTAGAGTATTGAAAATCCATAGGTAGAATAAAACCTTTTATTTATCATAAACTAGCATCAAGTATTGAACGTCCAGCAAAGATTTCCCGGTCAAATATTAGCTAAGGACAACAATCAATGTATGCGTGATGAGTGAACACCCTCAATATAAACGTTTCAACAGGCTCATTCAAACCATGATTTCATTTTTGTGAAGCACGTAAAACAATGTAATCAAAACAAAAATGGAAACAAGGAGTTATGACATAAAAAATGATGAGAATAATGAGGTAGGAGAAAGTGAGCATCTATTGCTAGAAACAATTAGACATATATTTTACGAGCAAAGATCAGCTCGCAACAAACCTGTAAAGTTTTATTGTAAGCTGATCTATATTGATAGGAAGAATGAACAATGGAAATATTCTGATTTAAAAAGAAAAAGTCCCGATTATATAAGCCATAAATAAAAAGGAGGAAATCCTCCTTTTTATTTTAGTTAATCTTTACAAAGTGATGTTGGCACCAATACGGACCTGCATTTCCTGCTTATCGCCATTTTTACCGAAGCCACCATTATATACCCGCTTGTTATCACCATATTGGAAATTGGCCACCAAGCGTAAATTATTGGTTAGTCGCTTGTTGTTATTAACATTGAATCTTACATAGTCATAACCATTCCAGTAAGGCCCACTTTCTTCTCTACCAATGACTGTATTCAGTTCAGTTGTAATATCATACATATGACGTACACGTACGAACGGTTTAAAATTGTGGTTGCGGCGACGGCCACTCACATCATTATCAGGGGTGGCACTGTAACTACCGCTGATACCGAAATTCATACTACGGCTGTAGCGGTTGACGTAGTTCACATCCATTGAATACGAATCCCAATGACCGCTATCGTTATTGTCCCCGTAGCGTTCGCGCCACTTAATGGCATAGTCCGCGGTGGTCGAGATAAAGTGCTGGCCAAAAGTGAACTGCGCGCCAGGCTTGAACTTCAGCTCATAGCTCGTGTTGGAAGAAGATGCTTCAGTCTGACGAATAAATACCGGCTCAGCAAACCAGCTAAAGCTAGGGCTCACCCACTGCTCATAACGAGGAGCCAAGGTAAAGTTAATATTACCATGCTGTGTAGAACTATCCGGTGTTGGCTTAACCCAAGACTCTGACAGTACATGACGAAAACGGAAGTTTTGATTAATACGCGTCGAGCCATCAAGATAAACAAAACGAACTGACTCGCGCTTTGGTTGCCAGTCGAATACAGTTTGGTTATAAACCAAACCGGTGAAAAAGTTTGTTTTTCTCTGGCTCGCACTCGAATCAGAACTAACTTGAATAGTATCGACATCACCATCCATATCGATCTGGTAAGAACTTGAATTAGTGGGAGATGCCAAAACCCCACCAGAAAGCAATAACGTCCCTATGCTTAATATCAATTTTTTATTCATTTTAACCCTGCCCACGTATCGGATAATTATAACTCGCTAAATTTTGTAATTGATGACTGGAGTTATTAAATGAGTAACAAAATTCTTAATCATGCAGCCATCTATTTGATACGCACAAAGATAAACGTTTCGACTAAGAAGTCAAAGAAAGCACTAATCTGCTAAATTAATATATAAGCCCTTGGTTTGATTGATATAATCATAAAAAACATGAATATTCATATTAATTCTAATTTTTAACAATATGAACCAAATCACATGCAAGTTATCGCTCCTAACAATCTAACCATTTAAAAACAATAATTTACAACCAAACTCTTTTGAGTCAATTTGTACGCAAATATACTCTTAGCTTTGGCTACAGAATGAAAGCAAAGTAACGCTTCATATGTATGAGGTAGATCTTTAATTGCTATAAATAAGGCTTTAACAAGAGTCACATCACAAAATTCATTAAAAACTGTCATATTTTTTTCTTGTTGAGGGGCTGGTGATTGAACCGTTTAAATATCTTATGTATGTTTCACCCAACATTCAGTTGAAACGTTTTTATGACTCAGGTCTTCTTGGAGATTCCGCTATGAAAAAAATGATTGCTACCTGCTCTACTGCACTATTAATGCTTATTTCAAGCCAGGCTCTTGCATACAATGACCTTGCACCAAGAGATCAAAAGCGCATCTCTGCCGAAGTCCACGAGATGCAAGTTTTCTTGGAACTTAGCCAAAGTGATGCCGACAAAGTTAAGCAGCTAAAAGCGGATATGGCAAAAGCAAATGCCAAGCTCATCCAAGAGCACGGGCGAGGGACAGATGCTTTCCGTGAAGCACGTAAGCCATATTGGAGAGCTTATCAGTCAGGTTTGCATAGCGTCATCAGCCGCGAAGACTTACGCCGATTCAACGCCTCTAAAAAAGGTTAAGCCTGAATACCGAATTCCCCAAAGATTTATATAAAGGTTCCCTACAATGACTTATAAGAAATCCTCTCTAGCTTTATTGATTGTATCGGCATTCGCCCTGACAGGTTGTTTAAGTGATAACTACGACTATAGCGGCGATGGTAACACTGGTGGCGGCGGCGGTGGTGGCGGCGGTGGTAATGGCGGTAGCGGTGGCGCTTCAAACGAACTCGGTTTGCAAGTTCCTCTTTACCACAACGACCCAAAAGACTACGAAAGTCCATACGTAATGTATGCAGTCGATGCGGACGGCAGCGAAACGGCTGTTGATGGCAACCCACTGCCAGCATCAAGCAATATCAATGTCGAGGGCGAATTCGCTAATGTCGATCCGCTAACCGTCACGGTAAGTGAAGATAAAGCGTCACTCATTTTCTCCGCAGACAAAGCCTACGATATCAATAAGGCCAACATTTTTAATGCTGAGAAAAACCTTGGTGGCTCTATCCAATTCTATGTCAATACCTTAAGTTACGATTTAGGGGACGATCCTGAGAACCCTAACCCAGTGCTATTAACAATGTTCAATGGCGACACGAAAGTATCGACAGACATTACCAGTTCAGTCATTGCTTCTGCATCAGGTAAAGCCCAATTTATTCGCGTACCTCTCAACTGCTTTATTGATGAAGGCTTAGACTTAACAAATGTCGATATCGCTATGGCGATTGAGACACAAGGCGCAATCCAATATGAATTCAGCCAAGCACGCTTGGCCAACAACTCCGTCTCGCTAACTCCTGCCAGTGCCAACATTCAAGGTTGTTACAATAACAACAACAGTAAAGTTCTGACGGAAGAAGAAGCCATCATCTTGCGTGATACAAAACTCAGCGAAGCTACTGGCGACTGGGAACTAAGCGGCGAAGCACAAGATATTCGCATTACACGTGGCTCTTCCATTACGATTGCAAACAATGGAACTAACGTCGGTGCGACTGGAGATATCCGTGCCCGTGGCATTTATTACGATGACAAGTTTGACCCAGAAAAACGCAGTATTCTCTCTTTTGCTATTGATATCGGCGCAAACCTCAAGGATATGGCCCAGCCTCGCCTTGATCTTAGCCACTATATGCTAAACGGTGAATTGCAGGCTGAATTTGTTATTCCCAATAATGCTACAGTCAATATTCCGACAGAAGGCGAATTAGAGCTAGTCATGCAGTTCTACAGCCCGGGCAACAACACAACAGATTTACCATCAGGCGGATACGGCAACAGCGTAGCTGTAACATATAACCTAACTGCAGCAGAAGCGGATAAAGGCAAAACACTTGATATTGCTATCCCACTGCGCGATTTCTTCACCAGCGCTAACGGCCAGGTTAGCCTCAACGCCCTGCAATATGTTGAGAAGCTAGAAACCCATGTGCAGGTTAACGACGGCGACGGCAACATCGACTTCAGCCAGCTAACAGGATTCCGCTACGGTCTTGGTGACATCAAACTAGTGATGAACCCTGACGCTTCGGCACCAGACGCACAATAAAATCCCGCACTACTATTCAACGGCCATGTTCTATGGCCGTTTTCTCTACATTTAGGACACCAATAACATGAACTCAGCTATGAAAAAGCATGGGATCACACTCGCAGTGGCAGCTGCTCTCAGTGGTCCGGCTTTAGCACAAGAAGCCCCCACTACTCCGCAGCAACCCAACGTACTTTTTATCTTTGTCGATGATATCGGCTATGCCGACATGGGCTTTCAGAACCAAAGCCAAGATATTGTCACACCACATATGGACAAGATCGCTGCAGAAGGCGCGATTTTTTCCGCTGGCTATGTCACGGCTTCTGTCTGTGGGCCATCTCGTGCCGGTTTGTTAACCGGCCGCTATCAGCAGCGATATGGCTACCATGACAACACAGCGCCCTTTATCAAAGAGCCGGGCATTGTTCAGGGCCTCGACCTAAACGCCAAAACCATTGGCAACTATTTCCAGGACGCAGGCTACGTCACAGGCTTTATTGGCAAGTCCCATGACGGTGATGACAAGAAGTACTGGCCGCATAACCGTGGCTGGGATGAATTCTACGGTTTCAACAATGGTGCTGCCGATTATTTTGTCAGTGGCTTTAATACTATGAATGCCGAAGAAAGGGCTTATTCATCAATTCATCGAAACGATGAACTGGTCGAAGACTTTGACGGCTACCTCACAGATATCTTTGGCAATGAAGCGGTTGAATTTATTGACCGCCATCATGATAAGCCATTCTTCCTCTATGTACCTTTCAATGCTTCACACGGTCCGATGCAAGCCAAGGAAGAAGATCTGGAGAAGTTTGCCCATATCGACGACGAACTGCGTCGCAAGATGGTCGCCATGACTTACAACATGGACCTCAATATCGGCAAGATGGTAGATAAGCTTGAAGAGCATGATCTGATGGACAACACCATGATCATCTTCATGTCTGACAATGGCGGAAAACCTAACGGCAACGGCTCATTCAATACCCCATTAAACGGCGCAAAGAATACCTATTGGGAAGGAGGTATTCGAGTACCGACAACCATCACTTGGCGCGGAACAATTCCAGCTAAGCAAGTGATTGACACCCCAATGATTTCCCTTGATATCTTGCCAACAACACTGGCAATGGCTGGAATTGAGCAACAAGAAAAGTGGCAACTGGAAGGCGAAAACTTACTGCCATTGCTAACTGGCGAAGTGACCGAGATGGATGAGCGCTTCCTTTACTGGAAAACCATCAACAAGAGTGCCATTCGTGATAACGATTGGAAACTGGTGATCCATAACACCCTAGTAAAACACCCTAAGCCAGAGCTTTACAAAATATCTGAAGATATCAGCGAAACCAATGACCTTGCCGCCCAACACCCAGAGCAAGTCGAGCGTCTGCTAGCTGCCTTCGAACGCTGGGATGCCGACAACCAAGAAGCCAAGTGGGGCTGGAACCGCAACCTGTTTCCTCATGCCAATGGCTGGCGTGGTCGCAACTAATTCTTTCGAATCTAAAAAACACAATAATTAACGTGGATATTCACTATGAAACACATAATGAAAAAAACCGCTATTAGCATGACCGTTCTCGCGGCACTGGGCAGTGGGGCAGCAGTGCAGGCTGAAACTCCTTCACAGCCAAATGTGGTGATCCTTTTTGCCGATGATCTAGGTTATGCCGATGTGGGTTATCACAACTCGAGCCAGGATGTCGAAACCCCTAACATGGATCGCCTTGCTGCCAGTGGCGCAGCACTAACCGCAGGCTATGTTACCGCGCCAGTATGTGGCCCCTCTCGTGCAGGTTTAACCTCTGGTCGTTACCAGCAGCGCTTTGGTTTTCACAACAACACAGGGCCTTTTGTCCGTGAAGAAGGGATTGTTCAGGGCACGCCTGATGAGATGCTGAACAATAACTTCGGTTACTACTTCCAGCAGGCAGGCTATGTCACCGGTATGGTTGGTAAACACCATGATGGTAAGCAGCGTAAGTTCTGGCCTCACCATCGTGGTTTCGACGAATTCTATGGCTTCAACAACGGTGCAGCCAACTACTTTGTCGGGCCGCAGAACCAAGAGACAGCCGCCAAGAAGCCGTTCTCCGTCATGTACCGTAATGACAAAGTCGACGACAACTTCGACGAGTACCTGACTGACCGCTTCGGTACCGAAGCCATCAGCTTCATCGAGCGCCATAAAGACTCGCCGTTCTTCCTGTATGTGCCATTCAACGGTGTTCATGGCCCGCTTCAGGCAACAGAGGAAGATCTTAAGCGATACGAACATATCGAGGATGAAAAGCGTCGTAAGCTGCTGGCAATGAATTACAATGTCGACCGCAACATTGGCCGTATTCTCGATACGCTGGAAGAGAATGATCTGACTGAAAATACCATTGTCTTCTTCCTGTCGGACAACGGCGGTAAGCCAAAGGGGAATGCGTCTTACAACCTGCCTCTTCGCGCCCAGAAAGGCACCTTGTGGGATGGCGGGATCCGTATTCCGTTTGCTGTCTCTTGGCCAGGAACCATCCCTGCAGGCCAGACTATCGAAGATCCAATCATTTCACTGGATATCCTGCCAACCATGGCAGCTGCAGCCAATATCGACGTTCAGGCAGAGTGGAACCTTGATGGTGTCAACCTGCTGCCGCTGCTAACAGGCGAAGAGAAAGAGTTGGAAAACCGCTTCTTGTACTGGAACACCAGCATGGCTGGCGCGATTCGCGACAACGACTGGAAACTGGTGATGCCAAACATTCGCAACAAGCGTCCACGTGTTCAGCTGTTCAATATCAGCAACGATATTTCTGAGTCGAAAGACTTAGCGAAAGAGCACCCAGAACAAGTGAAACGCCTACAAGAAGCATGGGATGCGTGGGATGCCCAGAACGAAGATGCTATGTGGGGCTGGAACCGCAATATGTTCCCTGTCGAAACGAACTGGCGAAATCTAGACAGCCTGTAATCGATAAGCAATCGACCAAATACAAAGGCAGCGCAATGCGCTGTCTTTTTTTACCCGGTTTTATCATTTCGACTACATTCTAGATTCAGCTCACATTCCCAAGGATGCAAACCACGCAAAATTTGTGGCTCGCTAGGCTTTGCGGTAACCTCAAATCAATTCGAAACGTTTATACAAAATAATAAATAAACGCTCTCAACTGGTAGTCAAATCATAGGTTGATGTTTCGCGTTCTAACCCTTGAAAAGATGCTAAGGCACGTTCTGGGTTAACCCTAAACCTATGCAAATAACGTGAAAAGGTAAGCAATGTCTACATTAAAACAATGCCATGTCATGGCGAAACCAAGCAGCTCAGTATGTAACCTTGACTGCACCTACTGCTTTTACCTTGAGAAAGAAAAACTTTACCCTGAGCGCAGAAGCCGCTGGCAAATGTCAGAAGAAACACTCGAGGCTTACGTCAAGCAATATATCGATGCGAACAGCGGAAGCGAAACCATTGAGTTTTCGTGGCAAGGCGGCGAGCCAACCCTAATGGGGCTCGACTTCTTCCGCAAAGCGGTAGAACTTCAGCACAAATACCAGCAGAACCACCGTATTACCAATGCCTTCCAAACCAACGGTTTGCTGATTGATGATGAATGGTGTGAGTTTTTCAAACAGAACAATTTCCTGATTGGTGTTTCCATTGACGGACCTGCCCGTCTGCATGACCATTTCCGTGTAACCCGTGCTGGCAAGGCTAGCCACGAAAAGGTCATGGCAGCTATCACCAAGATGAAAAAGCACGGTGTCGATTTCAACACCTTGACCGTGCTAAACAGTGAAAACGTCAAATACCCTGAAGAAGTTTATGACTTCCTGGTGGGTATTGGCTCGACCTTCTTGCAGTTCATCCCAATCGTAGAGCGCGAAGCCGAACAGGAAACAGAAGAAGGGCTATTCCTAGTCAGCCCTGAATACCAGGCAGAAGCGGACGTAACCGAATGGTCAGTACCGTCACTGGCCTACGGTGAATTCCTTAACCGCGTATTCGACCGTTGGGTTAAGAAAGACGTCGGCCGTATCTTCGTCAATACCTTCGACTCAACCCTAGCAACATGGTGCAACGAGCCATCAGGCATTTGTGTACAGTCAGAAACCTGTGGCCATGCCTTCATTCTTGAATCAAACGGCGACATGTATAACTGTGACCACTTCGTTTACCCAGAGCACAAGCTGGGGAATATTCACAGTGATCCTATCCGCGATCTGAACCAGACCGACAAAGCAGTTAAGTTCGGTATGGATAAGAAAGACAAGCTCACCCTGCAGTGCCGTCGTTGCCCATACCGCATGCAATGTCATGGTGGTTGTCCTAAACACCGCTTTGCTCGCTCAGAGGCAGGCCAAGAAGGCCATAGCTACTTCTGTGCCGGCTACTATGCCTTCTTCAAACATACCGAGACCAAGATGAAGCAGATGCGCGACCTACTGATGCGCGGCCGCCCGGCTTCGGACATTATCTATCTCGATCTTCAGAAGAAGATGGTAGCTAACACCTTTACCGGTGGCCGTAACTCTCCTTGCCCATGCGGTAGCGGCAAGAAAGTTAAGCGCTGCTGCCAAATTGTATAAGTCGATTATCACTCAGTAATTTACGAGCCTGTATTCAATGAAGTTAAACATGCAAGGAAACAAGAAAAGGACCTCATTAGCTTTTGCGATTGCAGGCTTGATTTACTCGGGTAATAGCCTAGCAGACCAACAGGTTGAGCCGCCACGCGATAACCTGAAAAGCCAACCGAACGTCATTGTAATTTATACCGATGACCAAGGCTGGGGTGATGTCGGTTATCACGGTTTCGATGATATCCATACCCCAAATATTGATGCGCTAGCAGCCGGAGGAGTCCATTTCCCCCAAGCTTATGTCAGCGCCTCGGTGTGTGGCCCATCGCGGGCTGGGTTGTTGACTGGTGTCTACCAGCAACGTTTTGGAGTTTACGGCAACTTTGCTCAAAACAATGTGCCAAGAAGCCAGCCTCTGATGATGGAGATGATGCAGGATCTGGGTTACACCACCGGCGTCATTGGCAAATGGCATATGGGTGAACCCACCGGCAGGCCGAATGAACGCGGGGCTGACTTTTTTTATGGCTTCCATGGCGGTTCGCACAACTACATGTTTTCAGATTCAGAGGAAGGGGGCAAGCCGTGGCTGTCCCCTCTTTACCGTAACACTGAAACAGAGCCGCCGATCCAAGAAAGTAATGGCTATCTGACCGAGTTATTTACCGACGAAGCCGTAGCCTTTATTGAAAACAATGCTGACAAACCTTTCTTCCTTCATGTTGCCCATTTTGCCGTTCACCACCCATGGCAAGTGCCTGACGGGTATATCGAGCGATTGGATCACCTTGATGTTCATCATGAAGAGCGGCGTTTCTTTGCTGCACAAACATTAGTATTGGATGATGGCATCGGTGCCATTATGGATACACTGAAATCCCACCAGCTTGATAAAGACACGCTAGTCTTTTTCATGAGTGATAACGGCACACCTTCCGGACAAGGTTTTGAACAACCTCGCAAGAAAAAGCGAGGGGAAACAACCATGTCTAGCCCTGGGCCATTTAATGGTTTTAAAGGGGATACGTATGAAGGAGGAATTAGAGTGCCATTTATTATTCATTACCCCGCTCAAATAAAACCGGGAATGAAATATGAGCCTATGGTTAGCTCGTTAGATATATTCCCGACCATTGCCGCCCGTTTTGGTATTAATGAAATAGAAGCAACCACTGACGCTGACGCTATCCCTTTCGATGGCGTTGATCTTTTCCCTTATTTATTGGGGGAAAAAGACGGTGAACCGCATCAAACTCTATACTGGCGCAGGGATAATGACTATGCCATCCGAGATGGCCAGTGGAAGCTTGCCGTCAATGATGACAATGGTCCACGTACTATCCGCTTGTTTGATATGGAAAACGATCCGGGTGAATGGCATGACCTAGCTAACGATAAACCCAATATGGCTCAAGCGTTGAAAGATAAATTTGATGCTTGGGAAGCGACTCTGCCTATAAATAAACTCAGTGAAAAACCAACCAATCGAAATATGGGCTTTAACGATGGCAAAAGAATAAACGTGAAAGAGTTTAATCAGCAAATGAAATAATTAAGCAATATCCTGCCGCTTAATAGATTTCTAACAATATTAAATACCTAATAACCACCCGATAAGGTTTGTGGGAGCCTGCTCATGCCTTCAAGTTCGCGCGCAACGCTGTTTCTCCGCGCTTCTGTAATTACGTTGCTCCTCAACGGTTGTGTCCAAACACCGCAGGAGCACACCGATATTGCGCCCGTTGTTGCACCATCATTCAGTATTTCCGGTGATGCACAAGCCGATGAATTCTGGTGGCGTGAATTTAACGATCCGCAACTCAATCAATTAGTCAGTACTGCCCTGAAGTCAAACTTCAGCCTGCAATCAAGTATCGCCCGTGTACAACGAGCAGCAGCTACAGCTGATGTGCGAGACGCAGGTCGATATCCTACTGTCACTGGTGTGGCTGGTAGCAATGTTCGCCGCGAACGTGACGCAATCGGCGGCGAAATTACGCAAGAAACGACAGAAAATCTCAGGCTCAACGCGAGCTGGGAGCTTGACCTCTGGGGCAAGAACCAAGCCAGAGCTTCTGCGGCCTATTTCAGCTACCTCGCCAGCGAAGAGCAAATGCAGGCAGCCGCCCAAACCCTTGCCGGAGATATCGCTAGACGCTGGTATCAGTTGATTGAACAGCACCAGTCCTTAGCCATACTCGAAAAGCAAATTAGCAACACCAAGATTATTGCCGAGATCACTGGTCACCGCTATCGAACCGGCCAAGGCAGTATTAGTGCCTTGTGGCGTCAGGAACAGCTGCTGGAAAACTTAGAAGCGCAAGAGAAACAAGCCCGTAAAAGCCTGCTGATTCTAGAAAGGCAAATTAATGTCCTGCTTGGGCGCTCGCCAACAACAGCCGTTGACTGGGCCTATTCGACTTTCCCTACTTTGCCTGCATTGCCGGAAACAGGCTTACCGGCAACTTTATTGGATAGAAGACCCGATGTCAGAGCACTCTGGTACCAATATGAATCCAGCCAACAGGATGTCTCGGCTGCAGCCGCGGCTCGACTGCCAAATATCTCCATCAATAGTTCAGCAGCCAGCAGTGACTGGTCAAATGCCTTTGATATCTGGCGCTTGGATTTGGGTGCACAGTTAAACGTTCCGATTTTTAACGCAGGAAAACTCGAAGCGGAGCAAAAAGTCGCCGAAGCTTCGTCTGATTTGGCCTTCTACAACTACACCCAGGGTGTACTCAGTGCGATAGAGGAAGTGGAAATCAATGTCCTCTCTGAGCTAAGCCAGCAAGAGCAACTCGACTCATTACGCCGCCAAACCCGTCAGGCCGAGAATATTCTCGAGGTCGAATCTATTCGCTACAGCCGGGGTATGCAGGGCTATCTTGATGTCCTCAATGCCCAGGAAAAGCTTTTCACGCTACAAAAACAATCCCTTAATGCCCAGCGGCAACTGTTCCTGCGCCGCATTGCCACCTATCAGTCTCTAGGCGGACAACTTATATCTCTATCAGCAGACGGTGCAGTTGAGCTGCAACCAAGAATGGAATCCTGAGCATGACCAGCCCCATCCAACAATCTAATTCCCGAAAATATCTGGCAACAGCGCTCAAACTGTTACTTCCCTGCCTGATCCTGGCCGGCGGAATCTACGCCAGCCACCAGTTTATGCAAGGTAAACCTCACCGCCCAGCCCGCCCTGGCCAACCACCTAGCCGCACCGTTGATGTGGAAACCATCATGCTTAGCCGTGATATCCCGCAAATAGTGGTACAAGGCGCGGTCGAGCCCAAGCGAACAATCAGTTTACGCTCGCAGCTCCGCGGTCTGGTTACCACTATGGCAGAAGATCTGGTACCTGGCGGTTATGTCAAAGCCGGAGAAACCCTGCTTAATATTGACCTTCGCGACCACGCCCTGGCCGTCAAGGAAGCACAAGCCACTTTGGATCGCCACCAGGCCCTTTATCAGGTCGAATATGGCCGCCGACGTGCCGCCGAGCTGGAATACGCGCTTTCAGGACAATCATTGGCAGCAGACGACCTTGATTTGGTATTACGTGGTCCGCAGCTGGCACAAATCGAAGCCGATATCGCCCGTAGTCAAGCCGCCTTACAGCGTGCAGAGTTGAATTATGAACGCACTCGCATCACCGTACCGTTTGATGCACAAATTGTCTCGTTAGATGTTGCAAAAGGTAGTTTGCTACGAGATAACTCATCGATTGCTGAACTTGTCGCCACCGATACGTTTTGGCTACGAGTCAGTGTTCCCGCCCACCAGCTGCAATGGATCACCGTTCCCGACAATGGCCGTGCAACCGACTCAAAAGGAAAATGTTTAGGCTCTGCTGTCACCATCCGCAATCCTCATGAGTGGGGACCGAGAGCTAACCGACAAGGTTGCGTGGTCAGTTTGCTGCCAACTCTCGACAACAAGGTCAAACTGGCCCACCTACTGATTGAGATCCAAGATCCTCTGGCGAGGCAGCCCCAAAATAGTGGTAAACCTAAGGTTCTGCTTAATGCCTTTTTACAAGCAGAGATTGATACCAACCCGTTTGAAAATGTCGCGCGTATTCCACGTCGCCACCTGCAGCAGGAAAAATTCGTTTGGCTAATGGCCGAAGACGGCACCCTTGTTGCCCAGCCAGTCTCAGTAACCTTCCGTGCCCAAGACTATGTATTGATTGATAACGGCCTAAATGATGGCGATCAGTTGATCACCACCCCGCTTCCCGGTGCCGTGGAGGGGATCCATCTGGAAGTTCGGCAAGTCCCTCTCGAGTTTGATCTTTCAACAGCAGATAGCCCATCGACTGACCCTCAGGTTAGCCAACAAGGAGAGCCAAGCTGATGAAAAACCGTCGCGGTGCTATCGCCTGGATGGCAGGTAATGGAGTGACCCCTAACCTGCTGATGCTGTTCTTTATTATTGGCGGCCTGTTAATGGCGTGGCAAATTAAGAAAGAGGTCTACCCGAACTATCAGCACAACTCCATTCGGATCTGGGTACATTACCCAGGCTCCACCCCAGCAGAGATGGAACAAGGGGTGACCCTGCCGATCGAAAATGCCATCAATGGTATCGAAGGGATCAAGGAGATCCACGGTTGGGCAAACTCCGCAGGGAGCAACCTCACCGCTGAACTGATGAATGGCGTGGATGCCGAACGAGTACTGCGCGAGGTCGAGAGTGCCGTGAATCGGGCCCCCTTGCCCGCCGGGGCCGAAAAGCCGCGAATATTTCGCAACGAAACCCGCGATCAATCTTTTGAACTGGTGCTCTATGGTGATGCTGACCTCATTGCCTTGAAAGAGACCAGTACCGAGATTCGCAATATCCTATTGAGCTCACCAGGGATAACCCAAGTAGAAATCGGCGGTTTTTCCAAATACGAGGTGCAAGTCCAAGTCGATAGCCTGACCCTGCAGCAGTATGGCTTGGGACTCGACGATATTGCCAACAGTATCAGTCGTCACGCCATCAATCAGTCGGGTGGACGGCTGGAAACCGCTGGCGGTGACATCTTGCTGCAAATTGATGAAAGTCGAGGCTGGGCAGAGGACTTTAGCGATATCGTCGTTATGCAAACCCCGAGCGGCAGCAAGCGATACTTGGAAGATATCGCCACCATTCGAGATGGCTTTGCCAACCGCCATAACCGTAACTTTTACAATGGCTACCCTTCTGCCAGCATCCGGATCTACCGTATTGCCGATCAAACACCCGTCTCTATTTCAGAGTCGGTATACGCTTTGATGCCAGAGCTCGAAGCGAGCTTGCAGCCCGGTATTTCACTGGAAGTCGTCGATGATGATGCGGTGATTTACCAGCAACGCATGTCATTGCTACTTAAAAATGCCTTTAGTGGCTTGTTGTTAGTACTACTGGTTCTGGCGTTGTTCCTCGATGTGAGGCTAGCCTTCTGGGTTACCGTGGGTATCCCGACGGCGTTCCTAGGCGCGGTACTATTCCTGCCGAGCATGGATGTATCGATCAACATGATTTCCATGTTCGCCTTTATTATTGCGCTTGGCATCGTGGTGGATGACGCTATCATCGCCGGGGAGAACATTCATGAAAAGATGAGCCAGGGAATGCGCTTTACCGACGCCGCCATTGAGGGGGCAAAGGATATCGCCACACCACTCACCTTTAGTATCCTGACCAATATCGTCGCCTTTATCCCAATCTGGTTTTTGCCCGGAACACTGGGCCTGACCTTTAAAGTCGTCCCAATTGTGGTCGCTGCGGTATTCATCATCTCGTGGGTCGAGGCGCTGTTTATTCTCCCTGCCCACGTCGCCCATATTGACTATCGTCAGCCTCCTCGCTGGACAAGACCATTTAATGCCGTTCAAAGCAAAGTCGACGCCGGACTGCAATGGTTTATACGGCTTATCTACAAGCCTGCCTTGAAGCACTTACTCGCTGGCCGCTACATTGTAGTCGCAACAGGGTTTGCCATGCTGATCAGCTCAATTGCCTATATTTCGGGCGGCCACATGGGCTTTACCACCATGCCTAGGGTCGAAGCCGAATTTTCTGTCGCCCGCGCCTTTATGCCTGTCGGTAGTTCTGCTGAAGAAGCAGAAATGGTCAAAGAGCAACTTGAAAGCGCAGCTAAAGAGGTCGTTGCGACTAATGGAGGCAAAGCGCTGGCAAAAGGGATCTCAAGCCGGATCTGGAGCCGGGATGGCGAATATGTCGTCATGACACGGATCTTTTTGCAGCCAGGCGAAGACCGCGCACTGAGCACTCGTCAGGTCTCAGCCCAATGGCGAGAGCTAACCGGTGAAGTGCCCGCAGCGAATGCAGTGCGTTTCTCAGCGACGGGCAATGGCCCCGGCGCGGATGTCGCCGGGGTAACCTTGGAGCTCACCCACCGCAATACCCATGCACTACGTGCGGCCAGTGAAGAATTAACCGAGATCCTCGGCAACTATGCCGGTATCGTTGATATCGAAAACAGCTTCATGTCAGGTAGTCAGCAGATCCGCCTAGCCCTTCGTCCAGAAGGGAAAAGCATGGGACTGACAGAGCAAAGCTTGATCCGCCAGATCCGCCATGCGTTCAGCGGTGTGCGAGCAATTCGCCAGCAACGAGGCAGCGATGAGGTCGACGTCAAAGTGCAGCTCCCTGATTGGCAGCGAGCCAGTGTTTATCATCTTGAACAACTGCCGATCAAAGTTGGCGACCAGTTCATTCCGTTATCACAAATCGCAGACGTGTACCGTGAATACTCGGCCTCAGCGATCCACCGCCGCGATGGACAGCGCCGGATCAGCGTCAGTGCCGATATTACACCTTCATCAGAGGCCATGAACCTCACCCAAACGCTGCGCCGTGAGGTACTGCCGATCCTTGAAGAAAAATACCCGGGTTTAGACATTGGCTTCCGCGGTGATCAAGCTGAACAAAAAGAGAGTCTGGAGAGCCTAGCCATTAATGGGGCTCTGGTTATGCTGGCGCTGTACTGCCTGCTGGCTATCCCGTTCAAGAGCTATACCCAGCCACTTATCATCATGACCATTATCCCGTTTGGTTTGATTGGTGCAGTGCTCGGCCACGTTCTGCTCGGCTATGTGATGAGTATAGTGAGCCTACTCGGCATTCTGGCGCTCAGTGGTGTAGTGATAAACGACAGCCTGATTCTGGTAACGGAAGTTAACCGCAACCGCGACGCTGGCAAACCACCGGTAGAAGCCATTATCAACGGCAGTGCACGACGCTTCAGGCCAATCATGCTGACCACTTTGACCACCTTCGGCGGACTTGCACCGATGATCTTGGAAACCTCCAACCAGGCCCAGCTGATGATCCCAATGGCGATTTCGCTGGGATTCGGCATTCTGTTCGCCACCCTCATTACCTTGGTACTGCTGCCCTGCCTATACCATGCGCTTGAAGATATTAAGGCCTTTTTCCAATTAGGCACCGAGCCACAAAAAACAACACTGCACACTGAACATGATACTCACTCGATAGAGGATATTTCCCATGCAGCCTAAGCAAAGCCAGATCTCGACCTTATCGTCGCGGTCACCAGCAGCTATGCGTAAATTAGCACTCGCTCTATTCATCAGCACCCTGTCAGCACAGGGGGTTGCTGATACGTTCGAAACTGACAGCACACAACAAAGGCAATGGCTAGCCGGTGAGCACCACGCCCATACTCACTGGAGTGTGAAGTGGGATAAATCCACCTCGCCGTGGTCTCCAATCAAAGGCGGGGATAGCGAACATAGCTATCTTGATAATGCCCAAGCCGCCCAGAAATATGGCCTGAGCTGGTTAGTCAACACTGACCACGGTGGCCCGGAGCACTCAAAATTACTCGACAACAAAGCCTATCCAGAATTATTGGCCGCCCGCGAGTCCGTACCGGCTGTCCACCAGTTCTTCGGTATCGAACTTGACGTGCCTGCCGGAGAACATGCCACGGTCATGATGCCTATCAATAGCGATGAGCGCGAAGTCCTGGTCAACTTCCAACGCGATTACTCTATTCGCGAGTACCGCAATAAAACCCGTAATCGTAACAATGTCGAGCACATGCAAAAGGGTATTGCTTATCTCGCCAGCCAAGCTGAAAAGCCGATCATCATCAAGAACCACCCTAGTCGTCAGGCAACCGGCCTCAACGAATGGGCAAGAGTGACACCTGAAAAACTCATGACCTGGCACCAGACCGATCCTGAGGTGTTTATCGGCATGGTCGGCACTCCTGGGCATCAGGCGGCCAGAGGTGCCCGAGGTAGTTATTTCAAATATGGCACCTTTAGGGGCGCTGACCAAATGACAGCTGTTGTAGGAGGGGTTTGGGATCATATCCTTGGCAACGGCATGCGTTTTTGGATCACCTCCTCGGCAGATTCACATACGCATACCAGTGTTGGTGGCCGAGATTTCTGGCCCGGTGAGTACAACAAAACCTATGTCTATGCCCGAAATGAGCCCGCTGACATAATGGATGGGCTCCGTCACGGTAGAAGCTTTATTGTCTTCGGCGATCTGATCAGCGGTCTTAATGCCGAACTGACTGACGGAAATACCAATCAACAATCAAACAATAGCGCTTCTCTTGGTGAGACTCTGGTGGTAAGCAGTGACAAAGACAAACTATCACTGAAGCTAGAGCTCAAACTGAGCGAAGGCAAGAATGCCAACGGTGATATGCCGGTATTAAACCGTATCGATGTGATTACCGGCGCCGTTGATCCTGCCATCGCCAATGAGCCCAACGCCAATAGCACCACTCAAGTCATCCAGCGAATTGACCAGTCTCAATGGCAGGTCAAAGACAACACCATAGCCTTGACTATCGATATCCCGCGGGAACATCAGAATGGTTATCTACGCCTGCGGGGTACCAGTACCGACATCTTGGAGCCAACAAGGCAGCAAGGTAACCAATCCCCTTGGCAAGACTTGTGGTTCTACTCCAACCCTATTTTCTGGCACCAACAATAAATTAAAGAGTACCCTCCATGAAAACATTTACCAAAACAGCATTGAGCCTAGCCTTACTGCCCGGTCTGTCGCTGGCAGGTCAGCCTAATGCAGAGCAATTACCAGCAGAGCCCGCACAGACCGATACTAACTTCATTGTGGTATTAGTCGACGACCTCGGCTATGACGAATCAGGCTTCATGGGCGCGGATGACATGTTCACGCCCAATCTAGATAAAATTGCTGCAGGCGGCACCCACTTTACCCAAGGCTACGTCACCTCATCGGTATGTGGCCCATCTCGCGCTGGGCTGATTTCAGGTCGCTATCAAGACCGCCTCGGGATCTGGGGCAACTTTTCTCGCAATGCCAAAATCGGTTTCCCTACCAACCAGCCTATGATGCAAGACCACTTCAAGGCAGCAGGTTACAAGACGGCAGCCATCGGCAAGTGGCATTACGGCCACTTCAAAGACGAGCACAAACCGTGGAATCGTAACTTGGATTATTTCTACGGTTTCCTCGGCGGTGGCCACGACTATTTCAATGCCAATATGCATTACAACGGTAAGAACAACCGTTCACCGATTTATCGCAACGGTCAAATGGTTGAATACCCGAATGGCACCTACCTAACCGATGAGTTCAGCCGCGAAGCCGTCGAGTTTATCGAACGCAACCATGACAAGCCGTTCTTCCTGCACTTGGCCTACAACGCCGTGCACGCCCCCTACCAAGCACCAGAGCATTATCTAAAGCGTGTTGATGAGCTAATGGACGGTGAATTTGCCACCTGGCACCGCCGCGTGATCGCTGCCATGCTGCTGGCCATGGATGATGGCCTTGGCGATATCATGGCAACGCTTGAAGAAAAAGGGATCGCCGATAACACCGCCATCGTGTTCTTGTCCGATAACGGTTATCAAACCATCGTGCGCCGCAAGGAGCCCGTTAACCTCGCGGGTAACCCAGCCGATCTCAGGGGCTTTAAAGGCGACACCTTTGAGGGCGGTATCCGGGTACCGTTTGTGATTAATTGGCCTGGCGTCGTCCCTGCCGGAAAGCAATATACCAAGCCGGTTATTTCCTTGGATATTCTGCCAACGTTGACGCGGAATATTCCTTTGGTTGACAACACGCCTGCGCTCGACGGCGTCGATCTGGTGCCATACCTAAATGGCGAGAAAGAAGGCAGGCCACATGAGACGATGTTCTTCCGCTTCTTCCACGATATTGCCTACCGCAAAGGCGATTGGGTACTGACTTGGAATGACCAACACAAAGTAGCCGGAGAAAAGCGCAATAACCGCGAGCTGGTCAAAGAAGAGGTCAAAGCCATGCTGTTCAACCTCAATGTCGATGTTGCCCAGCGCCGCGACCTAAGGCATGAAGAACCGGAAAAATTCCAGGAGCTATTCAATGAATACCTGGAGCTTCTCAAAGAGTTCCCCGAGCCCGAATACCCAGCGCTGTTTGACACTCCATATACCGTGGAGTTTACCCAGGATCTGTAAGTCGCAGTTTCAATCACCAATAAAAGCCACTTTACGGCTTGATCGGTTGGGACGCTCTCGTGATGCCAATCACCCTGCAATGAGCGTCCCTTCTCAGGAGTAACAATGAAAAATACCATGAACCCCGTGCGGATGGTCGCTGCTGCAGTTGCTTTGGCAATCGCCTCAGGCCTAGCCAATGCGGGGGAGCCACAAAGCTACACACCAACCCCAGACTCCCTGGTGAATTACGAAGTTCCAGAGTGGTACCAAGACGCCAAATTCGGTGTCTGGGCGCATTGGGGCGTCTATTCTGTACCGGAATACCGTGGTTGGCATGCCGCCGAGTGGTATCCGCGCCATATGTACAGCCGAAAGGACAATGAAAATAATTTCTTTAAATATCATTCCGAGCGCTACGGTGATCCCGCTGAGTTTGGATACAAGGATCTGATCCCGCATTTCACGGCTGAAAAATTCAATCCCGATGAATGGATGGATCTCGCGGTGGAGGCTGGCGCCAAATTCTATACCGTCGTATCCATCCACCATGATGGCTTCGCCATGTTTGACAGCAAACATACTCGTTGGAACGCCGTTGATATGGGGCCGAAACGTGACATTACAGGCGAGCTACTAAGTGCAGCCCGTGAACGAGGGCTTAAAACCGGCATCTCCAACCACTTTGCCTTCAACCTTGATTACTACAAAATGAATCACCAAGAAGGCGGTGACGTCACACCAGAAACATATGACTTGTATGGTCACGGAAAGGGCGTTGACGAGTGGTATTTAAAACGCTGGTGGGATATCACCACCGAATTGGTCGATACCTATCAACCCGATCTGTACTACTTCGATTGGGGATGGAACAAATGGCCCGAGTTCGAGCAACCGCGGAAGGATTTCCTCGCCTATTTTTACAATAAGTCCATCGAATTTGGCAAGGGAAGCTTCGGCCAACCCGGGGTGGTCATGACCTATAAAAATAGGCACAAATTACCGCTTGGGAGTGCGGTCGTTGATATGGAGCGAGGTCGCTTCAACAGCATTCAGCCAATGACCTGGCAAGCCGACACCTCGGTTAGCATGCATTCTTGGGGGTTTGCTGACAATGACCAGTACTGGCCAACCAATGAACTCGTCGACATGTTAGTCGATATTGTCAGTAAAAACGGGGTCGTGATGCTTAACTTCGGGCCTCGTGCCGACGGCAGCATTTCTGAAGAGTACGTTTCTCGCCTGCGTGAAATGGGAGGCTGGCTGAAACAAAACGGCGAAGCCATCTATAATACTCGACCTTTCCACCTATATGGTGAAGGGCCAACCATTGCCACGGCTGAGAACCAAAGAGAACTAAATCACAAAGGCTATAACTATACCGCCGAGGACATCCGGTTTACCCGCAGTAAAGACTGGAAAACGGTCTACGCCATTGCACTAGACTGGCCGGGGGACAGCCAAATTCTCACCATCACCTCATTGAAAAAAGGCGCGTTTGACCTCAGCGAGTTGACGTCGATCACCATGCCTGGCGTCGAGGGAGAGCTATCCTACGAGCAAACGGAGCGTGGCCTTGAGGTGACGATGCCTAACCACAAGCCCACAGAGCACGCGCACCCAATAGCGTTACACTTCGCACAGTCGGTGGAACAGGCTCAAGTAAAATAAAAGCTCCGAACTGGATTTAGATAGCAATAATAAAAGCGTTACTGGTTAACAGTAACGCTTTTTACTTATTCCCCGTTTAGCATGAAAACATGAAGCCTTGGGGCAAGTTCGGCCTAATCTTATAACTTGATTCCCAGCGTGACAGCAAACTGCTCCATATCAACACTGATACCTTGATCTTTCAGCTCGAAAAAATCCTGGCGCAGATCAATATAGAAGTTTTTGTAAGTGGCTCGAGCCCCTAGCCCCCAATACAAGCCGGAGTCATCGTAAAAATTCTCTTCATAAGAGTAAAAACCCCCAGAAATAAAAGGCTTGATCGACGCTTCATCAAATTCAAACGTATAGCCAAGGTCACCACCTAATTTGAGGGTGTCTCCCTTTAAAATACCGTCTTTGTTCTGCTCGTAGGAAACATGCATACCAGCAATTTGGTTGAAATCATAACCATATTCCAACTTGATTCCATTGCCATAGCCAAAGCTAACACCTAATGCTTCAAAGTCCGTAGTGCTATAACCTACCCCCAAACGATGCTGTAATTCAGCGGCATGCAATTGACCAGAAAGAGCTATTAAAGCTGTCAAAGCAGCAAAACTTAATTTGTTCATGAAATTTATCTATCTTTTAATTTTAAAACCAACGTGTTCTATAAAAACCACGTACTACTTACAACGACCGGATTGCGAAGAAATATAATCAATACCCAACCTAACTCTCTCTTTATTCCCCCTGCTTTTTAAAATTACATTACTGGAATATAGAAAAAGTGGCTTTTACCTTAAATACTCACCGTTCGTTTTTTGCAAACGGTGAGTATTTCAATTAATGAAGGTGGTCAATATATTATTTCAGCTACTCAACTTTTATCGTCTCAGTCAGCAAAATATTATCCGACGCGTTACCTACCCGGATTTCGTATTTGTCACCGAGCATCCAACCTTTGGTTTTCTCGTCCCAGTAAGCCAGATCGTTGACATCGATGCTGAGGTTAACTTGCTTGCTTTCGCCTGCTTCAAGCGAGACACGCTCGAACGCTTTCAGGCGTTGCTTTGGCTTCTCGCTGCGTTCAAACATATCCGTAATGTAGACTTGGACCACCTCATCACCTGCCTTTTTACCGGTGTTTTCTACCGTGACGGTGACATCAATGTGGCCGTCTTTGGCTACCTTGCCGCTCTTGAGCTTCAGATCTGACATGGCAAACTCGGTATAGCTCAGGCCATGGCCGAAAGCCCATAGCGGCTCTTTGTCAAAGTACAGGTAAGTACGTCCTTGGCTGATGTCGTAATCATTAAAGGCAGGTAAGTCACTCCACGACTTCACAAAGGTAAGCGGAAGCTTACCGCCTGGGTTGTTGTCACCAAACAAAGTATTAGCGATAGCTGCACCACCTTGTTCGCCTGGATACCAGCTTTGCAAAATCGCCGGAATATTCTCTTTCAGCCAAGGGCTCTCTATCGACGAACCTGATTGAAGCACAACCACGGTATTAGGGTTTGCCTCAACGACACCTTTTAGCATATCGGTTTGCTCGCGCGGCAGGCCTTCTGCTATACGGTCTATCGATTCACGCTCGTAATCTGTCGAAAGGCCCATCACCGCAATGACGGCGTCCGCCTCTTTTGCCGCGGCCAACTCCTGACCAGCATGAGCTGAGTTGACCTGTGGCAGCTGCCAGCCAAACATCAGTTCATGGCCTTTTGCTCTAGGTAAACGCATAGAATAAAGCTCGAGCTCATAAGTCTTCTCGCCATCAAGCTCAATCTCGACCGTTGATGGTAGACGCTTATTGGTATCACCATGGCTACGCAGCACAGTTGAACCGTTTACGTTCAAGGTGACGTTGGCACCGAGGCTCTCAAAGCCTAGGGTATAAAGGCCGCTCTGCGGAGGGACTATCGAAGTGGTATAACGAACGGAGTAACTATTATTGTCCTTGATATCAGAATGAGGTTTAGAACCGGTCCAATTAAAGTCGATATCCCCGACGTTATTGGACGCTATCGGCTGGCCAGTGGCACCGCGATTATTGAAGTAGTCAGCTTGCCAAACGCCCATCCCCTGAGTATCCAGCAGGGTGATGTTATCCATTGGAATCGCACTTAAGATGTTATTACTACCTTGCCAAGGCACATACACCACCTCGACATCGCTGCCTAGGTAGTCCTTAATGCCGTCTAGCGCTGTAACTGGGTTTCTCGGGGTTCCCGAATACGTGCCGAAGTTGAGCGTATTGGCGTTAGGGCCAATCACTGCCACTTTTTTCAACGCTGATTTATCCAACGGCAGCAGTGGCGTACCATCAATGTCTTCGTTCTGCAGCAGCACCATACTCTTTTCGGCCAGCTCAAGAGCCAACGGCTTGAAGGTGGTCATGATATCGAACGGCAGATCCTTCCAGGGTGACATATCTTCAGGATCAAACATGCCCAGGCGCAAGCCGACCCGCATGGTATTGCGAAACGCACGGTCAAGCTGTTCTGAGGTTGTTTTGCCTTGTTTTATTGCGGTAATCGCTTCATCTCGGAAAATACGGGTATTATCGAAATCCAGAGTCTCGGCATTCAATACCGCTGCCGCGGAATCGACGTAGGTATCATAGATATCATGCCCACGAAAGCCCCTATCCTTCCAGCCTTTGGTGGTCATCAAAATAGAGCCGTAATCACCCAACACAAAGCCGTCAAAGCCCCACTCGCCGCGCAAGATGTCTTTGATCAGCCAGGTATTGGTTACCGCAGGTTCGCCATTCAAGGCGTTGTAGGCTGTCATGACAATCTGGGCATCGGCCTCTTGAACAACCTGCTTATAGGCGGGGAAATAGTATTCTCGAAGTTGCTTTTCAGAAATATCCGCATTGCCATGAAAACGGTTATGCTCTTCATTGTTAGCGACAAAATGTTTGGCACCCGCAGCCGTCTTGAGGTATTTGGGATGATCCCCCTGAAGACCTTTTACATAGGCACTGGCCATGACCCCGTTGAGTAGCGGATCCTCGCCATATGCTTCCTGGGTACGCCCCCAACGCGGATCGCGGGCGATATTGATCACCGGGGACCAGAACGTCAGCGGACCACGCTTGCCATCTCGAATGACCGGTCCGTTGTGATATTGGGCCCTAGCCTCATCGGATACGGCATCGCCCATCCGCTTCATCGTTTCAGGAGACCAAGTAGCGGCCAGACCAATCGACTGAGGAAAGACCGTCGCAGCATTATTGCGAGGAGCCGCCAGACCATGAAGCGCTTCGCCGGGCATAAATGACTTCAACCCGTAACGCGGTACCCCCTCATTCCACAGGGTGATCATATTGCCTTTTTCTTTATCCGTGAGCCGGGCGCTAATATCATCCAAGCGCTCTTCGATCGACAGAGTGTGATCAAAAAAAGCTATGTACTCCTCGTTATTCTGCTTGGGATTATCAGCACTAACCCCCATGGCTGCAACAGATAGACTGACGCCGATGGCCATCTTTTTCAGTTTCATTCTCGCCTCAATATAAACGTTTCGAATTGATTTTAGATTATCAAAACAGATAGGTTAAAACCAATCACTTCACAAGCTTGATGTCATTTTTGAGAGCTAGATTCACCCTAAAAAGACATAAAAAAACCTCTCTATCACTGGTATCAGAGAGGTATAGGTTACAGTGAAAAGCCTCTTATGACATGAGCCAGCTATTGGTCACCATCTCAGCCGAGGTGAACACCACCGGCTTGAAATAATGTTGCATCAAGCAAAGATATGATGGCTAAACGGTGAAACGATTCACTTCACTGGTGAGAGAGTGGGCCAGTTTGACAATAGATTCAGAGGCCCCTTTGCTTGATTCCGAATCTGCTGCGGTTTTATCGGCCAATGCATTTATTTCAAACACGTTGGTATTTACATCACCGGTTACCACGGCCTGTTGCTCTGCCGCCGAGGCTATCTGGATGTTCTTCTCTGCGATACCAGCAACTGTTTCAGTGATGGCCTGTAATGCTTCGCCTGCCTGCTTAGTTTTGACCGTGCTCTCACGGGCATATTGATCGCCGGATTCCATACGCTCAATGGCATGCTGGCAACCGTTTTGCAGGCGAGCTATCGTATCTTGAATATCTTCCGTGGCGCTCTTGGTACGCTGTGCCAAGGTACGGACTTCATCTGCGACCACCGCAAAACCGCGACCATAGCTACCGGCCCTTGCCGCTTCAATGGCGGCGTTCAAAGCCAATAAATTGGTTTGATCAGAAATCTCACGAATCGTATCTGACACGCTACCGATATCTTGCGAATGCTTGCCAAGCTCGTTGATAGCAACTTTGGCTTGTTCAATTTCATCTGCCAAATCAACAGACTGAGCAATCGCTTCATTCACTACACCCACACCGCTTTGTGCCAGCTCATCTGATTTCTGGGAAGCTTCAGCTGCTGCCACTGCGCTAGCCGCCACATCACTGACCGTTGCTGTCAGCTCTTCGGTAGCGGTGGCAATTTGTTGGATTTGTGCCTGCTGCGATGCAGCATTTGATGCCGTCTGCTCACTGAGCTGAGTATTTTGCTGGGAGGCAGTATTGAGCTGATTAGCCGAATCGCCAATCAAAGAGACAGTTTGTTGGAAACTTGCCGCAATGTTATTAACCGCATCGCCAATAACCGTAAATTCATCCTGGCCCTGAGCCTGAGCTCGGCAAGTTAGATTACCTTCGGCAATATTATTGGCCGTGGCCTGAAGTTCCTTGAGTGCAAACACAATGCGACGGATGGTCAAATAGGCTATGCCGATTAACAGTAATGTGCTCACAATCAGTGCTGTACTCATACTCCAGACAAAGCTCTGCCCGTCGCTGACCGCTTCGGTATAGGCATCCCTAGCACCGGTCGCACTTAGGTCATTCATGGTATGAAGTAACGTTTTTAGTTGCTCGATCTTAGGGTTTACCTCGCTGAGCAGCAGCACATTGGCTTGCTGGAATTCACCTAGTTCCAACAAATCAACAATGACTTCAAAGCCCGAAAAGAACAATTCATCAGTCAGAGAGCTCGCCTGTGTGGCCGCCGCCTCAAGGCTTGCTCCCATATTGAATGTCATCAAATCAAAATACAGCGCCTGAAGATCATCATAACTTTCATAGATCAGATCGGTATGCGCCGAGATGGGATGATCATGATAGCTGCCGCTAAAAGCATTGGGATCATGCTGTATCGCCAACAAGGAGTGTACCCTAGCCTGTTCTACTCGCTGCTGGATATCGCTAATGGTGATGACCTTTGCCAAATCATCCTCAACCAAGGTGGCGGTTTGATTGGACAACTGGCTTAACCCACTTAATCCTTCATACCCAACAAAGGCAATCGAGCAGAAAGCAATGGCGATAGTGACAACAAGCCGGTTGGTGATTTTTCTCGTCCATGTGAATAGTGATGACATAATTATTCTTATTCTCTTCTGTAGGTATTTAATCATCAGGGCTTAGGGCAGTACACGCGGCCTAAGCCCTGATTCGTTGACATACGCAAAGCACGAACAGATGTATTTCGCTCACTCTTACTGGCAAGCAACCTGATAGCTTTCTGGGAAAAGCTCTTCCAGCGTCGGCGCTGGCTCATACTCAAGCGGTAAATTGACCCATTCCTCCCGTGGCGGCACATCGTACTTCGCCTCGAGTTTGCTGATCTCCGCTTTTAGCCGCGCGATCTCTTGCTGGTAGCGCGGAACGTTAATCGCGTTGTTCATCTCGGTCGGATCTTCTTCGATATCGTAAAACTCCCACTCGTCGATATCGTAATAGAAGTGCATCAACTTATAGCGACTATCACGAGTACCGTAATGCCTGGTCACATCGTGCATCGCCGGATATTCATAGAAGTGGTAGTAGAGAGACTGGCGCCAATCCGCAGGTGATTCGCCGTCGAGCAACGGCACCATAGATTCACCTTGGATATCCGCAGGTACATCAAGGCCCGCATACTCAAGGAAGGTTGGTGCGTAGTCGATGTTCTGCACCAAGTGATCCACTACAGTCCCCGGCTTGATCCGGTTCGGGTACTGGATCAGCAAAGGCGCACGGAATGATTCTTCATACATAAAGCGCTTGTCGAACCAACCATGCTCTCCCATGTAGAAGCCTTGATCTGAGGTATAGACCACAATGGTGTTATCTGCGAGGCCGTTCGCTTCAAGATAATCAAGCACCTCACCCACAGACTCATCGACCGACTTGATGGTGGCCAGGTAATCCTGCAAGTAACGCTGGTATTTCCAGATGGCAATTTCCTCTGCCGTCATATTGGCTTCGTAGGCGTTGAACCAATCATTACGCTCTTGGTAGGCTTCATCCCATGCCTGACGTTGCTCCGGTGTTAAACGCGCCAGCAGAAATGGCCAGATATCCTCGCGCCATTCTGTTTCACCCACCCCTTTGGTCATTTTCAAATCATGGCCTTCCTGGGCATCCCGATAGATGGTCATGGTTTGCATGGCAGCTGCCGCTCGGCCTTCATAGGTGTCGAAATAGTTATCCGGCACTGGGAAGATGGTATTCTCAAACGCACGCATGTGTTGCGGGGCCGGCATCCAGTTGCGATGTGGCGCTTTGTGGTGAAGCAGCAGGGCAAAAGGCTGGTCACTTTGCTGTTGCTCTTCCAGCCAACGCAGAGACTTCTGGGTGATCAGCTCAGTAGTGTATCCATGCTCCCGCTTGACGCCTTGGGCGGTAATAAAGTCAGGGTTGTAATACTCCCCCTGATCGTTCAGTACTTCCCAATGATCAAAGTCGATCCCTTCAGGAGTGAGGTTGATATGCCATTTCCCAATACAAGCCGTTGTATAACCATGGGCTTTCAGTAGCCTTGGCCAAGTCGGCTGATAACCATCAAACAACTGTCCGTTGTGGTTGAAACCATTTTTATGGCCAAATTTCCCCGTCAGCATGGCGGCTCTGGAAGGGCCACACAGAGAGTTGGTCACGAAGGATTGGTCAAACCGCGCACCGTTTTGGGCAATACGGTCTATATTAGGCGTCGGAGCAAGATGGGCAATATCGCTGTTGTAAGCACTCAATGCCCGAATCGCATGGTCATCAGACATGATGTAGATAATGTTGGGGCGAGTCGCTGACGGCTCAGCCTGTCGTTCTTTCGTCATGATAGCTGGCTCTTATCTGCGCCCCGCCTAGATCAACGGGGCGCCGTATGTTGCTAAAGTAGTTGTAGAAAAGTGGTTGCTGAAAAATAAGCGTTAGAAGCGAATTAGCTCACCTCTACGGTCGCACCAAGCGTGGCATTGCTGTCACCACCGACATACAGTTCGACCGTTGAAGATTCCAGCGCGAAGGTTTTGTTGATGCCGTAGAAGCGCAGCTTTTCAGCAGGTAGCGATAGCACGACCTCTTTGGTCTCACCCGGCTCCAAGGTTACTCGGCAGAAATCTTTCAGCTCACGAACAGGTCGTGTAGTAGATGCAACTTGCTGACGGATGTAGCACTGAACGACTTCTGTCGCAGTTAGCGTGCCTTTATTATGTAAAGTCACTGTTGCATACAAGGTGTCACCTGCCGTCAGCTCAGCTTGGCTCAAGCGCAGGTTGGAGTATTCAAACTCACCATAGGTCAAGCCAAAACCGAATGGATATAACGGGGTGGCTTTTTGATCTTTGTAAGGCTGGTAGTCTTGGAAATCACGCATTTTGCCAAGTGGCTTGCGGGCATAGTACATCGGGATCTGACCGGTACTGCGCGGCACCGACATCGGCAATCGACCTGACGGGGAGACATCACCGAATAGCAAACGTGCCACGGCATGACCTGCTTCGGTACCGGACTGCCATGCGTACAGAAGCGCATCGGCAAACTGCTCTGTCGCTTCAGACGGTACTGGACGGCCGGTACATTGCACTACAACCAAAGGCTTGCCGACTTCACCGATAGCACGGATCAATTCTTCCTGGCCAGCAGGCAAAGTTAGCTCTGCAACATTGCGAGCTTCACCAGTGCGGCGGTGGCTTTCGCCGGTACACAGGATCACAAGATCGGCACGATGAGCACATTCGACCATTTCATCGGTAAATGCTGCTTCCTCAGTTAACAGTTCAATGGTGCAGTCGAGTTTAGCTGTCCACGCTTTAATGCCTTCATAAATGCTGGTCACATCCTCGGCACGACCGTCCAAACACCAAGAACCTAGATGCTGACGCTTAGAGTGAGCGTGCGGGCCAATCACTGCGATAGTCATCGGCTTAGCCTCAATCGGCAACACATCATGGTTGTTTTTAAGCAGCACCATACTCTGCTCGGCAACAGTTAGCGCCTGTGCAAGGTGCTCTGGGTGACGCATGACACTCTTGTGCTTGTACTCATCGACATAAGGTCGCTCGAACAATCCCGCCTTGAACTTGGTACGCAGTACCCGGCGGGTTGCCTCAACGATATGGGCCATATCAATGGCTTCTTTGTCCAGAAGATCTTGAAGGTGATCTTCATAGGCTTCATTGGTCATCGCCATATCAACACCGGCTTTAAGTGCCTCTGCAGCAGCACCCTCAGCACCTTTGGCGACACCGAAATAGGCAAGATCCGAAATGGATCCCCAGTCACTGATCACCATGCCATCGAATTGCTGCTCTGATTTGAGCCAGCCATTGATCAGCGATTGGCTACCCGACACCGGCGTACCGCCCAGATCATTAAAACCGGACATAACGGTTTCGACACCTGCTTCAACGGCAGCGGCAAACGGTGGCAAGTAAACATTATGTAAAGAGTTTTCGGAAATCTCCGTGGTGTCATAGTCACGGCCGCCCTCTGAAGCACCGTAGCCGACGAAATGCTTGGCACAAGCCACCAAAGAGTCTTCATCTGCCGGCGAATCACCTTGGAAACCTTTTACCACGGCTTTGGCAAATTGGCTGGTTAGATATGGATCTTCACCGCTACTTTCAATAACACGGCCCCAGCGTGGGTCGCGAACGATATCGAGCATTGGCGCAAACGTCCAATGGATCCCGAGCGACGCTGCTTCTTTGGCGATACAGCGGTAGGCATTCTGAACTTGCTCTGGGTTCCATGACGCTGCCTGGGCCAACGGGATCGGCAACACGGTTTGCTGGCCATAAATTACATCGCGGGCAATGATAAGCGGGATGCCAAGACGGCTACCCTCAACGGCTGCGCGCTGGATTTCATTAAGCTGGGCTGGGCTCACCGTTTCACCTGGCGCATTACCGGCCCAAGCTGTATCGGCCAAAATACGCGAGCCCCAATGGCCCTGGCGGATACGCTCAAGGTAAATATCACGGTTGATATTGTATTCAAGCATTGGGGATTGGCACAGCTGGCCAATTTTTTCTGCCACTGTCATTCGTGACAACAAGTCTTCGACTCTTTCTTCAACAGGTAAAGTACTGTTCTTATATGGGAATTCCATACAATACTCCGAAATCTATTTGTGCGAATTCATCTCAGCAGAGATCATTGAAAAAAAGCCGCCCTAACAGGGCGGCAAAAGTGAAAAATGATTTATTCAAAATCAAAGTAAGGGAATGCTTGGGTCAGAAACTCTTCCATCTCTGCAGCCAGCTCGTCATTGCCAGTCTGCCGTGCACGCTGAAGCTGCGAATAGGCGACTTCCGGTACGTATTTGCTATCGAGCTGAACATAGATATCAATGAAGGCTTGAAGATCGTCATCGGCAAATTGCGGAATTAACCGCCCTGGCGCGACCAATGCTTCCTCATAGAAAGCGGGACGGATGCCAAACAGCGCATGCTCCCAGGATTCGATCACTTGCTGGTAACCACCGAGGTATTGCTCGTCGATACGCAGTTCCAGCTTGTTCATTCCTTTAAGCGCAATGACGTAATTTCCCGCGGCTTCTTGCTCTACCGCATAGTCAAAATAACTTTTGGACAAGAAGTACGCCTTGCCCCACGCCGCCCAATAAGCCACGAGAACAACGGAGAGTAGGAGAACGATTTTTTTAAGCTGAGATACATTCATTACTTAACTCCTACCCCAGTGAACGCCTTGATGAAGTTCTTCTGCATGAAGAAGAAAACAAACACAACCGGTACGGCAATCATGGTCGTCATCGCCCATACCTGTTCGAGGTTGCCGGCAGGAATATCTTGCTGGAACTTAAACAGTGCTAGCTGAAGGGTCAGCATAGAGTCGTCACGGATATACAGTAGCGGCCCCATGAAGTCGTTCCATGCCCCCATGAAGGTCAGGATGCCAACCGTCGCCATCGCAGGGCGCATCATTGGCAGGACAACCTTGAAGAAAATACGCATCTCGCTGGCACCATCAATACGTGCCGCCTCAAGGTATGCCTCATCGACCTGAGTCATGAATTGGTATAGCAGGAAGATATTGTAGGCACTGATGGCTCCCGGGATGATAAGCACGCGATAGGTATTCACCCAGCCCCAGTCATACATCATCATGTACACAGGAATGGTGAACAGAATCGCCGGTACCATCATCGAAGACAGAATCAAACGCAGCCATACTTGGCGACCAGGCATCTTGGTTTTGGCAATTGCAAAGGCCACCATGGCAGACAGCAAGCAGTTCAGCACCATCACCGATACCGAGACAAAAATGGTGTTGAAGAAGATGCGCCATAGATTAACGCTGTCAAACACCTCGATATAGCCCTTGGCTGACCATGAGGTCGGCAACGCATTCGGCGAGTGCATGATCTCCGAGCCAGACTTGAACGAGTTGATGATCATAAAGAAGAACGGGTAAAGCACGATCAGGCTGGCAGCTAACAAGCCGATATAAATGAGCAGCTTACCTTTGTTGGAATTATTCATGGTTAGTCCTTACCCTTAGTCAATTTCAACTGAAGCATGGTCAACACGAAAATAACAATCGCAAGCAGAAGACCAATGGTTGATGCTTCACCCATCTTCATCTGTTCGAAACCGGTTTGGTACAAGTGAAGTACAGGCGTGAGGGCCGAATTGTGAGGACCGCCCTGCAAATCAAAGTTCATGAATACTTCGGTAAACATCTGCAAACCGTTAATCACGTTGATGGTCATAACAAAGACAATCTGCGGTTTGATCAGCGGCAAGATAATCTTGGTGATCTTGCGCCACCAGGTCGCCCCATCAATATCTGCTGCTTCAAGCAATGAACGGTTAATACTGGCAATACCGCCAAGGAAGATAATCATCTGAACGCCAAACCACTTCCAGGCACTGAATACCGCGATCACCGGCATTGGTAACCATTTTTCGAATTTCCAGAAGATTGGCGAACTCAGCACATTCCAATCCATCATTAACGACTGAATTGGGCCATTCGGGCCTGCAACAAAGTCAAAAATAATCATTGCAACCGTGATTGATGTCACAACCGGAATAAAAAGAACGGTTCTAAACAGGCTCGACAAAAAAGTAATTTCATTCAGCATCAGGGCTGCGCCCATTGCACACACGAAACTCAATGTGATGAAAATTATCTGATTGAAAAAGACATTAAAAAGAGATTTCCAAAATTTATAATCTGTTGCTGAGTTAACCCAGTTACCTAAACCAACAAAGCGGGTATTTTCAGGATTAAGAATATTTATATCTAAAAAACTATTTTGTAATGACAAGAAGAACGGGTACAGCATAAATATTATGAAATATGCTACCCACGGCAACATAAACAGGTATGGCACCCAGTAACGTTTTATGTTCATGGCTTTATTCCATTTGAAAATTAAAATCTTTTGGTGGCTGCAGCAAGGCCTGCAGCCGAATTCGCAATATCGTTAACCGTTACCGATGCATTATTTTCTTAACATCTTCTGTTGCTGCGCGAACTGCTTCTTCTGCTGTTAGCCTGTTCATAACAACCGATTGCGAATAGTAATTCAGTATGATGCTCGATACTTCCGATACCGCTGCATTGGACTCGTTCATCACCACATGCTGTAGCTGGTCGACAAACGGTTTGATGTCCTCCGTTTGGAAGTATGGGTGCTCTTGCAATGACGCCAGGGTCGGCAAGTTCTGCAGCGCCATATTCGCCTTGAGATTGAAATCATCTTCCATCAGCAGCTCGATAAGCTGCCAGCTGCGCTGTTCAATATGACGAGTATTCTTAAATACCATCAAAGCTCGGCCATCAAGGTTGGAGTAATGCGTATCACCCTTCTCACGAACCGGAATAGGAGCAATGCCGACATCCTCGCCGATCACCATTGGTTTGCCTGCTGCGTCCTGAAGGTTGGCACGCCAGGCAATACCGTACTGCGGCCAAATACCGATGGTACGCGAGAAGAAGTTCTGCTCCATCGTTAGCGGGGCAAACTGCTGAAGCTGCTTCATGGTCTCAAGGAATGGCACCATGCCCGCTTCTTCTTTATCGAATACCGGGTGGGTACCGTAGCGGTTAAGTAGCTGGTACTCACCATCGTTGAAGTTGTAATACATCGGTGACAGCATGTTCCAGTACCAGCCACCGCTTGCTAGCGCGTCGTTCCACAGGGCAACGCCATGAACCCGGCTGCCATTCGAACGTGCTGGCAAGTTATTAATTTTTTCGGCAGCAACCAACAGCTCATCCCAAGTCTGAGGCGGCAACTCAGGATCTAATCCTGCTTCGCGGAATAGGTCCTTGTTATAAATCATCATTTGCGTGGTAGCATGCCACGGGATGTAATACTGGCGACCGAAATGCTTTTCCATAAATTGCGGTTCGATGCGATCTGTCATTTCATCGAAACCATCGAAGTCATCAAGATACATCAAACGACCTAACTTGGCGTACCTCGGAACCATGTAACCAAAAATACCCGCATACACATTCGGGTAATCACCCGCTGCCATGCGAGTTTCAAGGTTGCCGTCGTTAGTAAGAATTAATTCAACATCAGGATAACGCTTTTCATATTCAGGTTTAATGACTTCGTTTACAAATGCCATCTGATCACCCGACGACACCATAAACTCTATTCTTTCTTTGGCACAAACAGAACTTGCCATGGCAACTAAGAGAACTGTAAGCCACTTGTATTTCATTTCGCTATCCTTATAAGGCTATATAAAATCGCCCCAAATCACAAAACATGGCTGTTGCCATGAATATTTCATGGCAACCAATTATTAGATATGTTTTTTGGACCTAAAAGAAAGAATAAATCAAAAAAAAACTACACGGTTTCTCGTTCAACAATTTGAGTCGGTAGAATTGTTACTTGTTCGATTTCTTCTTCACTGTTCATTGCACTAAATAGCACTTCAACAGCTTTAACACCCATTTCATACTTATGATGAGTAACAGTACTTAATGCTGGTGTCGTTCTTTCAGATTCTCTGATATTATCAAAACCAATCAGCTTTAATTGCTCTGGAATTTTAATACCATTTTCATTCGCAGCTCGGATAATACCGAGAGCCATTTCATCGTTTGCAGAAAATATTGCTTTCGGTGCGTCACCCTGGTCAATAATTTCCTTCATTTTTAAATATGCGTCTTCTTCAGTGAAATCAGATTTAATAATTAAGTTGTTATCAAATTTGACATTGTAGAAGCCAAGCGCGGCAATGTAGCCTTCCAAACGTTTCTGATTGTCGTATGAGTCGTCTGGACCACAGAAGTAATGCACTTGTTTACAGCCACTTGAAATAAGCTGCTTGGTTGCACCAAATGCGCCACCAAAGTTATCAATCAAAATGTTGTAGATGTGCTCTGCTTTAACTTCACGGTCTAGCGCGACAATCGGCAAGTCCTTGGAAGCCACAGATTTAAGAAAATCATCATCGAACGCGTTGCTCAGGATAATGGCACCATCAATCATGTGATCTTTCAGGTAGCGGTGTGCCGTTGATTCCGCGCCACCAAACAGGCTACATGCAATCAAGTCATAACCCATCTCATGTACTTTGCGCTCGATACCCTGGACTAACTCACTGTAGATTGGTCCGAACCAAGAGTTAAAGAAGATACCAATGGCACCCACATTCTTTTGTCTTAAGCGCTTAGCATTGCTGTTTGCTGAATAGTTCAGCTTCTTGGCGACTTCAAGTACATGGTTGCGAGTTTTCTCGCTGATACGATCACTGTTGTTAATCGCGTAAGACACTGTCGAAATAGATACTTTCGCTTCTCTAGCGACATCTTTGATTGTAGGCCTCATTAGCTAAACCTTATTCCTCTTACTTAAACCGTAAATAGTTGCAGCCTTGCGTACTAAAAAATAATTTTTTGTATTTATAGCTAGTTCTCAACGTAAATTATAACGGATCATGTAAAACGTTTCTACAAATCGAAAGTGAGTAACATTGACGCACAACACATTATACGACTGATGATTAGGTTGACACCCCGGAAACCGGGGTGTCAGGCCCTACGTCTACAGCCAGATAGCCAGCTCGTTCTGTGTATCTTGCAGCATGGAGGCAACAACTTGCTTCTCGATGAGCGCACCACCAGTTCGGTAGGCATTTGGCATTAGCGAAATAGCAAGCTCTTCACCATTAAGCTCAACACGTTTCGGTGTGTAAGTACCCTGCTCAGGGTTGATCACCAAGCGGCATGGCTTGCCGTATAGTGTGAAGTCCAGCGTCACTTTACCCATTTGCTTGGCAATCACTGGGTCGAGTACCAAAGACTCGTTATCGAAACGAATACCCAATACGTTACTGATCACCTGATTGATGTAGATACCAGGGCCGCTTGAGTAGATACGCCAGCCACCTTTCACTGCGACTTCGCCTTTTTTCAGCTTGTCGAAATCACGATACGCTTCGTAGCGGTCATTGAACTTACCGTCAGAGCTTGAGAAGTAAGCGTTAGACTGACGTACTTCTGCGTTCGGTACGGCCTTTTGTATACCCACAGGGACAATCTTGTACAGGTTCTGCGCAACTTCATCCGCTTTACCCATCTTACATAGTGCTTCGATGAAACGAATGTGAGCGTGACAGTACTGAAGACCCACTTCACGGCCCAGGTTTGCAGCCAGCTCGGCGCGCTTGAAGTAGCTCTGCTTACCCCCCTGGTATTTCGCCATTTTCTCCATCAGGCGCACGCCGTCAGGGTGAACCAGGTTCTCTTCAATGATGGCCATGTGCTTGTCTGCCATCTTTTTGTCGAACGTTTCAGAGATAATAGAACGTGATGCCGGCAGCAGGCGGTACTTGATACCTGTTTTCTTGTCTGACGGGTGAAGAAGGTACTCAACCTGATCGACGTCTTTGTTCGGTAGGTGGATAAAGCCAGCAATAACACCGTCTTTGATCAGCAGGTTGTTGTAATCCTCTTCCATTTCGATAGCCAGTTTATTGATCTTATGAACAAAAACGGCGAAATCAGGGTTACCTTCAAGCGCGGCACTCATCGTCTTCAGTGCTTGCAGGGTTAGCGGGATAGTCCAGCCACTGACCATGTTTTCACGCAGGGCTTGGTTAGCCGGCTGCAGGGTATCATCCCAGTCACCGTCACCATAACATGATAGCGATGTACCAGGGATCAGGTTGTCGATAATGTGCTTAACCTGGCGCTCAACGTGGGCAAACAGGGTGTAGGTTTCCGGTGTAAAGGCAAAACCGTCTTCAATGCTGGTGTATGGTACTTCGATGTTCAGTACATCCAGATCGCCTGTGGCAGTGATGTAATCAGCGATGGCTTTCAAAGGCCAAACTACGATGTCACCGTGGCAGTCTTCCTGCTGGATCTTGGCGTATTTATCAAACATGAACCACTGTGGCCAAGTACCGGTTTCGATATGCTGGTGGCTGTAGATAGTTTTCAGTAGGTCCACCACACGATCATAGCGCTGCATCGACATAAAGAATTCGAATGGGCCCTGAGAGACATCACGCGTACCCCACGCCGCACCAGAGTATTGCTCTAGGCCGTGTGGCGTGCTGTAGTGCACCAATGCGTTGTGTGTGAACCACTGCATCGTGTCATTCAGCTTCTGTGCGTTGTAGCTGTCATTCTCGAAATCAATGTGGAAGTTATTGATCAGAGCGTGCTGTGAAGCTTGGTATTTTTCAATTTCAGCAGCAAAGTCCAGTGCTAACGGAGCCGTTACCTGTTCAGCGCTCACTGCACCTTGAATCGTCAGGCTTGCTTTGTCTTGTACCTTACCTTGAAACAGTACGTAACGAACGCTATCATCAGCTTTCACTAGCGACACTTCAGCCAGTGAAGCGTCAGGGCGAATCGCGTAGGTCAGCTCAGGGTGAACCGAGTTCATCAGTTCGAAATCGCCAGATACCGTCATGTAATCATCTTTGTGCTCAACCACGACGTTGGCATCATTTTCATTGTTACCCATTACCATTTGGTTAGTCACAATGACTTCAAGCGCATCAGATAGATTAACGGTTTCGATGTCTAGCTGGATTGAAGAAGTATCCTGCGCACTGAAGCTGGTTACAACGATATAACCTTGCTGGTATTTGTATACCCAGCGCGAGAAGTTAAGGCCTGTTTCGTAAGCTGAAGGCATTGAAAGAATACGGAAATCCTCACCTTCCTTCACCCAGATACGCTGACCGCTGTACTTGAATAGGTTCAGAGACGTACGGTCTACGCCCAACAGTTTATTGAAAGAGGTATTGCCAATAACGACATGAGAGTTGAACACACCATACATACCGTGGGTTGAGCTCATCACGGCATTTTGGAAGTCCTGGCAGTTGCCTGAAGAAACCATGTGACCGGTTGAACGCTCAAGCACACGCTCTTTGGCAGGGAGTGTTACATAACGGCTTTCGCCTTTTTGCTTGCCATAGAAGAAAGACAATAGCTTGCCGTCTTGCTCTTCTGCAAAGCGACGCTCTTCACCGAAGAAGTGTTTGATTTCTTCTGCGCTGAGCTCGTCACCAACAAGCACGTTATAGCCATTTAGGAAGAATGAAGGCAGTGTTTGCTCTGTTGCCGCTGTCATTGCCGGCACTGAATATGCCGCTTTGATAGCCTCAAGACTACCCGCTTCAGCAACATTCGAACCTTCTAGGTTAGTACCGAATGAAATGTAGAATACCGATTGAGACTGCTCTGCCGGAGCCAGTATAATGTCCGCAGTTTGCAGCGCGACATAACCCATTTCAAATTGCAGTTTTTCGTTAGCTAGAGTTGGCTCAGAAAGTACTACTGGCGTAGGCTCAAAGCGATAGTTTTTGCCAAAGAACTGATAACCGTCAGTGGAGTAGCCAACAATGGAATCAGTCAGTGAGCCAATTTGAGAGCAAGGGTTACCCGTAGACTGAGGCAGATTCTGGCGCGAGCAGATAACATAACCCGCTTGTTCGAGGTTAAATACCTGATGGTCTAGGTATTGGCTGACGTAGCACTCATTGCTTTTTACGCCGCCTTCATCGGCAAGAGCAAGGTCTTGGCCAAATACCAAGTCGTATTTCAGGGCATCTTTTTGCAGGTTTTCTACCTGAGTGGTAAAGAATACTTTTTCAGATTGTGCGTCCAGGCTAATTACAACCGTTGCACGGAAAGCATCTGTCGTTGTTTCCCAGCCAACCAAGCCCGCTTCAGTACGGAAAGTGCGCATATTGTGGTTAAGGTGCATAAGCGGCATGAATGAAATGCCAGCATCGCTTTTAACGCGAATATATACATTTGACAAAGCACCTTCGAATTCACTTGGCTCGTAAAGGTTTACCATTACATTACCAGATTTAATATTCTTCAGAACATTATGCTCAGCAAATTCTAGGTTTAGTAAGCCATTTGAGACTACATGGCTTGAGTCAGAAATAGTGTGAATCATGAAATTAAAATACCTATAATATAAATTTAAAACTGTCTGTTATTCTGTCGGAATAAAAATATTTTCTTCGGTGCTTCTATCGAAAATATGGCACTTATCCATATTGAAATAAATTTGATGCATGCTTTGTTTGCACAATGCAATGTCTGGATTTACATACTTACAAATCAATTGCTTGCCTGCAAAATTTAGATAAACAAAAGACTCAGAACCCATTTCTTCCACTTCTGTAATTTTGGCTTCGCAGCTGTTGCTCGCTTCACCGATATTAATATGCTCAGGTCGCAAACCTAAAAAAACTTCGTGGCTGTTATATTGTTCAGCTCGGGCTTGCTTCGCTTCTGGCAATTCGAATAAATGACCATCAACTTCTACAGCCATTTTATTGGATTCGGTTTTAATCAGTTTGCCTTCCAGCATATTCATGGTCGGTGAACCGATAAATTCGGCGACAAACTTATTTACCGGTTTGTGGTACAGGTTCATCGGCGTATCAACCTGCATAATGGCACCGCGATTTAGCACACAGATGCGGTCGCCCATGGTCAATGCTTCAACCTGATCATGGGTGACATAGATCATGGTTGCAGGTTTACCGCTCTGCTTAAGTTCATCGTGCAGACGAGAAATACGCATCCGCATCGAAACACGCAATTTCGCATCTAGATTTGACAGCGGTTCATCGAACAAGAAGACTTCTGGCTTTCGTACCATGGCACGGCCCAAAGCAACACGCTGACATTGACCACCAGACATTTGGCCCGGTTTACGGTCAAGCAATTCAGTGATTTCCAGCAATTCAGCCGCTTCTGTCACACGGCGATGAATTTCCTCTTTCGATTTCTTGCGAGTTTCCAAACCAAACGCCAGGTTCTGACGCACAGTCATATGTGGATACAGTGCGTAGTTCTGGAACACCATGGCAATACCACGATCTTTCGGTAGGACTGAGTTGCAATGCTTATCACCGATATGAAGATCACCGCTGGTGATACTTTCAAGCCCGGCAATCATTCGCAGTGTGGTCGATTTGGCACAGCCCGAAGGACCAACCAGCACCATGAACTCACCATCCTTGATGTCCAGACAAAAATCATGAACAGCGTGATAACCATTCTTATAAATTTTGTTTATGTTTTGCAGCTTGACCTGGGCCATAACCGTACTCTTCGTAGAAAATTGTTTGTGTTGAAACGTTTCTACAAATAGTAAGTAATGCCCTATTTACTGTCAACAAAAGGTCGCAAATCAGGTACATGGGTCACACTTTTTTGTCAGCCGGAGAGCAAACAGCTTCCAAGAAGCATTTAAAACAATAAAAATCAGAAACTTAAACAAGATCGCCACCTTTGTATCACCTGCTAAAGAGGCAAATACACAGCGATAGATAAGCACTATGTTGCTGTTAATTCGGCCATCATTAGTCAAAACTTTGATATGGCTCTAACTTTCTAAACGTGAAATTATTGAAATAGCGCTGCGTATTTTTCACTCATTTCGAAACGTTTTATCTAGCGTGAACGCTATTTAGTGTTCATGATGAATACATACCTACAAAAAAGCCCAACTACGTAGCAGTTGGGCTTCTCTCTCACAAAGCAATTAATCGCTAATTATTAGTCAATTAATAACACTGTGCGCTGTGGTTACAGTAATTATCGTCCAACAACTTTTGCTGGTATACACGTACATCGTCCAATACCACGTAGCTACTGGCAGCACTGCTGCTGTCCTGCTTCATGCGAAATACCAGATTCAGCGCCGTTTCACCCGGGCGTTTTCGGACAGTGACGGTGACCTCCTCTGGGGTGTCGTTGTCGATAAAGCCGACGTCACGCCAATCCCCCGTCGGCGTCGCATCCGAGTTCGGTGGGCGCTGCGGGTTTTCGACATCAAACTTAACCTCGAATTTCGCGTCGGTAAGCTCACGTTCACCCACTTTAAAACGCACCAAATAGCGAGTTCCCGCCGGATCGTTCGATATATCGAGCCTCCGCTCGGCTCTTTGCCAACTCGTTACGCCACCGTTCAAATCAAATTTGAGCGAGTTACTACCTTGGATCACGTCATTACTATCATTGGTAATATAAACTTTGCTATCCAATGACCAATTCGCACTGCCTTGTTCGAAATCGCCATTCGGGAACAGCTGTTTGGCGCCAAAAGATTGCAGTGCCGTATTACCAAATACAAATGTCCCGCTGCCTTCAGTGATATATTCAATATGAAGGTACTTTGCATTAGCGGGTTGTGTGGTATCCACCGTTCTAACGATAGCATCCCAGTTAGCAAATACATTGCCGCTCTCGATTGGCGCGTAGGCATCAACAAGGTTGCCGGTGTCCGACCAACTTAACCTCACTCTCGCCTTACCCTGCCCTGATTGAGGCTCAATGAGCGCCGAGACGCGGTACTCGCTACCCTCAATGCCATTCGGTAAATGCACTGCTTGGCTTACAATAGAGCCCGGAGATAAGGTCGCACCATTTCCATGAATGCTACCTCCGCTGACTACATAGCCGTCAAGGGTTTGCCACCCCACATCAACACCGTGTTCGAAATTTGGGTTTTTGAATATGACGTCACGTCCAGCCAATGGTGCCGTGATGTTGTGAATACCCACGATATCGTCCAGTTCTACCCAATCTCCTTGCGGGTCAACCACATCAAAATCTGCGAAAACCTCATCTGTTGGCACCGCAAATGGTGAACGATGATAGCCAAACTCTTGCTTGCTACCATCGGCACGGATCCCCGTGACCAGCCTCGGTGTCATGGTTGAGTACAGTACCTGCTGGCGATTTTGTTCATTGAAACCAATCTGGACTTCAGGGCGATAGAAGGTATTTCTAAATTGCTGAACCACCCCCGGCTGGATCGTTTCTGCAAGCCCAATTGCGCCGTACCAAAAGTCCGCAATCCCCACGCTCATTTTATCGTAGTCAGGCATGTTGGCTGACCAACGCATCAGAAGGTGGGCATCTTCATCACCCGCACTGATCATGGTCTGGCGGCGGCCGTCACGGTAGGCCATGTAAGCGCCAACAACCGCATCGGTTTTTCCAAGCTGACCAAAGCCGCTCACGGCTGGGAAGTGAATAAAATCATCAGGGTGATCGGTCGGGCCGTCGTTGTAGTAGTTGCCGTTCGAGTTGGGGCTATGGCCTGCAGAGAATCCGGCAAAATAGGTAAAGCCCAGCTCATCGGTTTCCGATTGGGTCAGTGCATAGTAGTTATTATTTTGTTCCGCCCACGACTTACCATGGAAGTGGTGGTCCAAAATAAGCGGTCCCCCCATGATAATAAACGCCGAGTGCGATGATTTAATTACGGGCTGATCGAGCAGCTCGTAGTCATAGAGGAAGTTTTCCCTCTCATAGGTAAATTTGCCGTAGTTACGGGTCGCAATAGGATCCTGGGCCGCAGCAATGTCACCGTATAACCAGGTCTCATTAGACATCTGGCGGTTAAGGCGTACCGGGCCAAAATCGTCTGAGTCCCATGTAATACGCTGCTCAGCCCTTACCACATCCCCCGAGCGCTGGAACACTTGCTGAAGGTATTTGGCATAGCTAACAATATTCTGGTTGTCCGGGTACATCTCTGCAGCCTTGATGGCAGCAGGCAGGAATTTCATGCTGATGTAAACTTGATATTGCGGATTGTTTGAGTTGATTGTTCCATCGCTGTTGTAGTTTCGAACAAAGTGGCCATCGATACTTTTCTCCCCGCCCTTACCGTCTTCATGCAGCCCGGCATGGCGTTTTATCAGCAGCTCGACATAATGTTCAATCTCAGGGTCATATTCCACTTGGTCAGCAACCATCAGCAGATACAGAGCCCAGCCGACATTATCGGCAATAGGTGTGGTATTTGGATTAGTGTGCTCAAGCTTGCGATGCAGAAAACCTTCCGGTGATGCGGAATTGCCTGACATACCCGACGCTGTTAGGCCTTTGATAGCCTTAACGTATTGAGACAGCTCATCGCGCGTCCACTCATCAAAGCTCATCCGCTTATCTTTTTCATCACGCAACATGAAGGCACTATCATCGACAAACAATAACTGACCATCAGCCGTTAGGCTGAAATCATGCCATGGGGTCTCCGACAACAGGTACTGAACCGGCGATAGCTGACCGCTGCTCCGTACTTTGTCTATTGGCGAAAACAGTAGTCCAGTCTTGCCATCATGCTCTAGGCTGATATATAGGCCAGCCGCCTCTTCGTTGCCAAAAACCCGGCTGAATCCAACACCCGTCAGGTTCTCTTGCTGGTACACTCGCTGGGCTGAGCGGCTATTGTGCGCCAGTTTGTAGATGCTGTTTGGTGTCTGAAGGAATAGATTGCCCGCTTCCATATCTAGAGCAATGTCCTGCACTGTGCCCGTTACCGAAACCTTATCCACGTCCAGCTGACGGCCATTATTTTCGACCTCATAGGCTGCATTGCGATCCGCTTCAATGCGGTAAACCGCTGAGTCGCCACCAACAAATAGGGTCGACGAGAAATAGTTCATACCGACGCGCGCCACATTGCCCGCGCCGTTTTCCTGCAGAGATAAACGGTGGAAAACGGTCAAGGTTTCGGTGTTAGTATTGTAAGCCAGAATCGCATCATCCTTCTGACCGCCCTCGCTGTCACACACGGCAAGGTAGAGAAAACGCCCCGACGGCGTGAAGGTCATCCCACACAATGCCGTATCATGGTTGAGGTTCATATCGGGCAGTAGATCAACGATATCCGACGCCTCAATCCGGTGTTTCAGCGCTTGATGAATATCCCTGATTTCGATATTCAAACCCGCAGGATCGGCAACGGCATAACTACCCGCCAATTTTGCAGACGCCACACTCTGACCACTGCCGCCATTAAAGGACCATGCGCTGATAGAGACATTTTGCTCCGGCCATTCTAATTCAGGTGGCGGAGTACCCGGCTTGCTATCACTCCCACCGGAACCTCCGCCGCAACCGGCAATAGATGCTGCAAGCAAACCAGCAGAAAACAATTTTTTATAGTTATTCGTGACCGTTGTTGTCATCGTCACTTTTCCTCTTTCTTCACGCTTGGATATAAACGGCAAAACCGGTAGCCCTGCGGTTACCGGTTATATGAATTATTTGAAGCTATGGGGAAACAACTTTTCCAAAGATGGGTTTGGATGACGCTCTAGAGGTGCGTCTCGCCACTCCTTCAGTGGGGGGACTCCGTATTCATCTTGCAATTCAGCAAGGCGGTGAATAAGACGCCCTATTTCTTCTTTATAGCGAGGGTCATCAATGGCATTGACCATTTCGGATGGGTCAGCTTCCAGATCGTAGAACTCCCATTGATCATCAGGGTTATAGAAATGGATTAATTTATACCGACCGTCTGATACCCCGTAGTGGCGGGCAACATCATGAAACCCTGGGTACTCATAGTAGTGGTAATAAAGCGCATCACGCCAACCACCATCGCCTTGTCCTGTCAGTAGTGGCAGTAACGATTTACCATGGACGTCTTGCGGTGTCTGCAAACCGGCAAGTTGCATAAAGGTCGGGGCATAGTCGATATTCTGCACGAGCTCATCGACCACTGTACCCGGTTTGATCACACCTGGAAGCTGCATAACAAGTGGAGTCGAGAAAGACTCTTCATACATAAAACGCTTGTCGTAGAAGCCATGCTCGCCAAGGAAGAAGCCCTGATCCGAGGTATACACCACCAAGGTGTTGTCGCTCAGTCCATTCTCTTCCAAATAATCCAGTACCTCACCGACGCTTTCATCCACTGCAACAATAGTCGCTAGGTAGTCTTGCATGTAACGCTGGTACTTCCACTCCGCCATCTGTTTTTCTGTCCAGTTGACTTCATTGGCATTCATGTGATCATTACGGGCTTGATAAGCTTTATCCCATTCGGCACGCTGCTCATCGGTTAACCGTGCAAGCAAATGCGGCCAGATATCTTCACGCCATTCACCTTCTCCCTCGGCCACAGTCATTTTGATGTCATGGCCGTCCTGAGTGTGGTTAGCAATCGTCATCGACTGCTTGCTTGCCGCTTTGCGCCCTTCGTAGTTGTCGTAGAAGTTATCTGGCAGCGGAAACTCAACGTTCTCAAACAGCTGAGTATGGCGAGGTGCAGGCATCCAGTTGCGGTGCGGTGCCTTGTGGTGCATCAGCAGGGCGAAAGGTTTGGATTTATCCCGCCCTTCATCCAACCACTCTAGGGTCTTATCGGTGATCAAGTCAGTGGTATAGCCCATCTCCATGGTCACACCGTCAGCAGTGATGAAGTCCGGGTTGTAGTACTCACCCTGATCATTGAGGATTTCCCAGTGGTCAAAGTTAAAGCCATTGGGGATACGGTTGATATGCCACTTACCGATCATGGCGGTGGTATAACCCGCATCCTGCAGTGCGTTGGGCCAGTTGAACTGGTTACCATCGAAAATCTGACCGTTATAAGTGAAGCCATTTTCGTGACCAAACTTACCAGTGAGCATCGCCGCGCGGCTCGGCCCGCACAGGGAGTTGGTGACATATGAGTGTTGGAACTGTGCACCGTTAGCGGCAATGCGATCGATATTTGGCGTCGGAGCCAGCTTGGAAATAGGGTGACCATAAGCGCTCAGCGCTTGTACGGCGTGGTCATCAGACATGATAAACAGGATATTAGGCCGCTCTTGGCTCGCCCCGGAGCTTTGCTCTTCTGCAACCGCAGCATTGACTAAGGGTTGGGTAAATGCCCCTGCGACCAAGCATGAAATCAGCGCTTTTTTCATAAATGATTCCTTTGCAAAAGCCCGTCAAAGACGGGCTAACTTATTATTATTTTTCAACCAATTCGAAGCTTGCTTTTTTCACATCGTCCGAGGCGGTGCCGACAAAGACATCAAACGAGCCCGCTTCTACCCCCCAGCTCATATCGGCGCGGTAGAACGCGAGATCGGCAGGTGTCAGAGTGAAAGAAATCGTTTTTGACTCCCCTTTATCGAAATGCACTTTCTGGAAACCTTTTAGCTCTTTAACCGGGCGGGTAATCGAGCCGACATGCTGGCGGGTATATAGCTGAACCACTTCTTCACCGGCGTAATTACCGCTGTTGGTAATGTCGACAGATACGGTCAGTTCACCATCGACAGTCAGCGCTTCGCTGCTCAGGCGAATATCGCCGTAGTCAAACTGGGCGTAGCTCAGACCATGGCCAAAGGCGTACAGCGGTGTATTTGGTGAATCATCATAGCGAGACTTGTAATGTTCCTGGCGTTGGTTCGGATTATTGGCAAAATACGGACGGCCGGTATTTTTCTCGTTGTAGTAAATTGGCACCTGACCCACAGAGCGCGGGAAGGTCATTGGCAGTTTGCCTGATGGCGTATAATCACCGGATAGGACATCAGCAAGAGCGATACCGCCCATGGTACCTGGGTACCAAGCATGAAGGATGGCGTCGACATTCTCATCAGCCCAGCGCAAGTCGTTTGGACGGCCACTCATAACCACCAGCACCATAGGTTTGCCAAGCTTTTTCAGCTCTTCCATCACCTGCTGCTGATTGCCCGGCAAGGTCAGTTCCGTGCGGCTTGATGCTTCACCGGACATGCGCTGCTCTTCACCCATCACCATGACAATCACATCAGACTTTTTCGATGCAGCGATGGCACGCTTCATCTCTTTCTCTAGCGATGAATCATCGGCTGTAATACGTGGAACACCGATACCCTGAAGCGCATCGATTTCTTCCTGTGAAATGATGTATTCGTAGCTTGCACCTTTGGCGTAGTTGATCTTGACGTTTTTACCAAAACGGTGCTTGAACCCTTCCAACACGGTCACTGGGTGCGACTTGCGATCCCCCGCGGCAGCCCAGTTGCCAATCATGTCAAACTTGCTGTCCGCTAGCGGTCCAATCAAGGTGATAGACTTAATTTCGTCGTCTTTTAACGGTAGCGTCTGGTTGTCATTTTTAAGCAGTACGAAAGACTTACGTGCGACATCGCGTGCTGCATTTTGATTTTCTACACTGAGGATTTCACGCTCGGCGCGAGATTCATCATTGTAGCGGTATGGGTCTTCGAACAGACCAAGGCGCCATTTCATCTCGAGGATTTGGCGAACAGCTGTATCAATTTTCTCTTCAGACACTTTGCCTTCGGCAACAAGCTCTTCGAGGTAGTTGATATACAGTTGGCCAACCATGTCCATATCAGCACCAGCGTTAAATGCGATCTCTGCTGCATGCTTGTCGTCACGGGCGTAGCCATGAGGAACCAGCTCATTAATGGCGGTGTAGTCGGTGACTACAAACCCTTCGAAACCCCATTGGTCACGTAGAATATCGGTCAGAAGACGTTTGCTGCCTGTGGCTGGAATACCATTCAAGTCATTAAAGGAGGTCATGAAAGTCGCAACACCGGCATCCACCATGGCTTTGAACGGAGGCATTTGCGTCGTCCAGAGCTCGTGCTCCGACACATCCGTGGTGTGGTAATCACGACCAGCCTGAGATAGGCCATAGCCAACAAAGTGTTTGGCTGTCGCCATAATAGTGTCTTCTTGGCTCAAGTCATCACCCTGAAACCCCTCAACACGGGCAACCGCCATGGCCGTTGACAGGAATGGGTCTTCACCGGCCGCTTCAGACACGCGTCCCCAGCGAGGGTCACGGACTAGGTCAGCCATCGGAGCGAATGTCCACATGATGCCATCAGCAGATGCTTCCTTTGCAGCAACGCGGGCGCTGAGTTTAACAGCGTCGAGATCCCATGTGGCAGCTTCACCAATTGACTGCGGAAAGATGGTCTTATGACCGTGGATGATATCGTGGCCGACAATCAGCGGAATACCCAGGCGGGTTTCTTCAACGGCGATTTTCTGCAGTTCACGACCAAAATCAGCACCATAAGCATTGAAGATAGCGCCAACTTGCCCATCTTTGATTTGCTGCTCATAGGACTCATTAATAAAAGGGCCCGTGACATTACGGAAGCCACTTTGCAGATCTAACTGCCCGACTTTCTCCTTCAAAGTCATTTGGTTAATCAAACCACCGATGAAGGCATCCATCTTCTCTTTGTCATCTTGCCAATGTGCCGTTGACGCAGATTCTGTTTGCTCAACATTGATCATGTCACTAAACATGGTTGAACTTGCCATTACATAACCACCCATTGTCATACTAAGCGCGAGCAAGGTCGGCTTTATCACTGTTTTCATACCATTCCCGAAAATTATCAAATCTATCTGGAAGCCCTGTATCACGGAAAAAGGCGGGATTCTTACGCCTCAAAGCCGTATCGTTTCGAAAAACAACCCAAAACAACCAAAACCTTTAAAATCAGCAAATTAAAACATTACCAATTATGTTGCGCATGGATTTAAGCGCTAACCTCAACTAAAATCATTAAGTCGGATACTAGTTTAGTCGAATCATTTCGACAATGGCGTATATTGAAAAATGAGACCCAATACCCATTTACTCTGCGTGTGGTCATCTAGATGCATATCAAGTCAAAGCGTGAAAATAAAGACAGTTAGCTTGCTAACAGGAGGGCAAAAACGAAAAAGCCTGCTGACAGGATCAGCAGGCTTTGAGGCTCGGCTCGGCGAGATGTGCAAGGAATTTAGTGCACGAGATTTAGTAATCGTAGCTTTCTACGGTCGGTTCGTACGTCCCAAGCTCCCAGTCATAGTTAAGCTGATTGATTTCATAATCAACCCAACCAATATTGTATTGCTCAGCAAAATTAGGGTTTATCGCATCACAAGTGCCCTGATAGAACAAACCGCTCAGGCCTACATCATATCCATCTTGCTCACAAAATGCCTTTAGGCCCGAAACATAGCCTTTTTGATAGGCCGCTACATCGACAGACTCGAGGCGAGAGGTTTCAATCATCTTGCCGCCGCTCATGGCGAGATCGTAGCCAAATTGCTCCCAGGTTTCGCCTTTCTTCAGCGCGATAGTTGAAGAGCACCCCGCGAGTACAACAACAAGGCACGCAGTCATTAATTTTATATTAATCCCCATCATCTACTCCTCAATGATAAAGCTTCAATAAACAGGTAAATAACACTTTCTAAATTAGTGTTAATCAAAGAAACTAGAATATTTTTACACGTGATAAGACTGGTACATTTCTGCTTATCAATAACTATAACATATACCAATATCATGACTTTATCATGGCTATAATTCAGGCTTGAGATACGAATCGATAAAGCTTACATCTCAACTTTCTTTCACTCATTTATCTATAATTTACGCCTATCACGTTGAAAATTATCGAAACAAGCCATTTACGTTCGACACAACAAAACAATTTAAACAAATAAAATCAAACAGATAAACACCAGAACTCAGCATCTTGATGAATTAGTGCTTGTTTAACCCATCGAAATAAAATCACTTGGATAAACTATTTCAACTAAATAATGGGTTATTTAATTATATAAAAGGCAAATAATTTACATTGCTTTACTTAAACACAAGCAAATAACAGTAACGTTAATAGTGATTATTAATTTCAAATCAAGCAGCAACCAAGTTAAATATTGAATAGGTGCTGAACAAAAGACAAAAAAGCGGCCTGACTTCAGCCGCTTTAGTTATTAATTTAATTGTTAATTCTCTTCTTATGGCTCTATCGGAGCAAAGTCCACCTTGGCTTTTCTGCCCCGCTTCATCGCCTTTAGCTGAGTCAACACCGCTGCACGCTCTGACTCGCCATCCGTTGGTGTCGTACTATAAAACGCTGCGAAATAAGCATCCATTAACCGGCCACACTCCCCCTTCACCTCAGTATTTGCATTCCCCCAAGCCTTTACAACATCTTGGTGGTTACCTTGCTCAAGCGCAGTATGCAGGCTGCACTCTTCCCGAGACTGTTTGGACGCTGATGTGGTTTGCAGGCTTTGAAGGCGCTTATGGACCTGATACAGACGCATTAACGTGACCAACCACAGTACAGAGACAGTCAAGGTCGCATATCGCCAATAGCTGTGTTCAGAGACTTCTGGCTCCAGTTCATCAAGTGCCAATGTCTGCGTCTGGTTCGGTAATATATTTAATGCCAGTTCTTCAACTGTAGCGACGGTGCTCTTGTTATTAACGGTATCGAACCAAGGGATCGACAAACCGGGTATTTCGAACATCCCTTCTTCGCGGGGAACTATGACCTGCCTCAATGTCATTTCCATTCCATCATCGATGGCTTTGAACTTTGGCTGTTCACTGTAGACATTCATGTTTTCAGGGTAATCCACCGTCAACTCGGGAAAGGAGTCTATGTTTCTACCCTGAATAGCCAAACGGAGTGTTCGGGTTATAGAATCTCCAACCTGCAACGCTGAAGCCTCTGTAGACCAGTGTTGTTCCAAGGTTACCTGATCCGAAGGTAACCAATACCCTCGGTAGTTTTCAGGCTTTGGGCGGCTTACCAAAGTAACGGAATTTGACCGATTTCTCACCCGACGACGGGTACCATTTTCATTGATCGCAACATGGGTTAAAGACGCGCCTTCCAAGGTTATGTCACCTATTTGTTTCGCCGAGATCAAAAAGCGGTAAATCGAAATCCTGAACTCATCATTGCCAACAAAATAATACTCATGATCTTGGCTTCCTCGTCGAACATTAGCTCCCTCTCCCCGAGGTGGGTTCACACGAGAAAAATGAATATCCGCTCGCGATTCTACCCTTAAGATGTAAGTCGCTTCCGTTTCCGGATAAACCGTATCGCGCACCAACTCTGCCGATAAGCCAATTAAGTCATCAAGTCTGTTCTCTTCCAGACTATCTGCCATCGCACCAAAAGATGTCATAACACTTAGCGGTGCTAGTACTAAGCCACACAACAAGACTAAAACTTTTCTTATCATTTTCGGTTACCACTCAATCTCGGTTTGTTCGGCAGGATCTTTCAGCTCAGCCTGCAATAGCAGTAGGTTTCTCAACAGCAAGGTGCGGTCATCTTGAATTTGAGTGAGACGGTTCAATACTGGATTAATTTCGCCAAGTTCACTCAATTGATGGCGAATCGCCTCTATATCCTCTTCGGTAGGCGTGCCAAAATCGATATCGCTCGCACCTGCTGTAAACTCATCGGCATCATACTCACCGGACTCGCCAGACTGTTGCTGCGGAGGGTGGAAATCACCACCACTGTCAGGCGAAAACTGCGGGTTTTCTGACTGGTTACCCTGTGAATCGCTGCTGCCAGTGCTGTCGCTTTCGCCTTGCTGCTCAGGAACATTCTCCGTGTCGGGATCCGATTCTAGGTTGTCCTCGCCACCACTATTGTCATCAGAGCCTGTATCATCACGCTCCTCGTCACCATCGCTTTCACCGCTTTCCTCCTCATCGGAATTGCCATCATCCCCAGCCTCACCACTTTGCTCTTGAGTCTCGCGGTCTTGGTTGTCAAGCGCCTGCAGCGCCCCTTCGACCAAACTGAGATTAAACATGGCCCCCTGATGCCCAGGATTGCTTTCTATCACTTCACGATATTTGACCAGCGCCTCTTCCAAGCGTCCTGCCTTGGCCAGCGCATTTCCTAGGTTGTAATCACTGCTACTATCCGTCACTTTAGAGAAAGCTTCTATTGCACCTTGGTAATCCCCCGCTTCATACAAGGCAGTGCCCTGCCAAGCTGGATCAACAAACAAGCTAGCGGCTTCTTGGTAATTGTTTTGCTGGTACTGTTGATAGCCCTGCCGATCCGCATTGCTCCATAGCTGGCTGATATCACTTGCCTCCGAGGGAGACGTAGGCAGCAACAGCACAAAGCCAAACGACCAAAGTACCCCACGCCTGAACGCTAACAGCAACAAACCAGCCAAAGGCCATAACAACCAATAGCCATCGTTAATAAACTGGCTCGATAAACCATCCGACAGCTCGCTCAACTCTTCGATACTGCGCATTTTTGCCAGGAATGAATGAAGCTGCTCAATATCTTGCTGGGAGTGCTGATAAGTCACCGAAATACCGCTAGTTTGTGCCGATAGCGCGCTCAGTCGCTCTGGTACCAGATGGGATTTAACGGGGTGGCCATCACTGCCAAGACGTGGATTACCATTCTTATCAACCACTGGTGCCCCTTGGGTAGTACTGATCGCATAGGTAGATAGTGAGTAAGGCGTATCAGCCAGTAGTGCAGCGATGTCCGCCTTTTCCTTTTCGCTGATCCCTGAAGTCACCAACAAAATATCGCCATAGCCGAACTGGGTTTGCTCCAGTAATGCAATAGCTTCTGCTACTCCCGCAGCGGCATTCTTGCCAGTGGACGGCATCACATCCGGCGACAAATGTTCAATCTGGGTCAGTACCGTGTTGTTGTCATGGGTCAGTGGGCTGATGGTGTACCCCGCATTCGAATAGGCCACCACGCCGGTATACCCCTCATCCACCAAATTGATCAGGTCGGTCACTTTGTAGAAGGCCTGCTGAAACCGGCTCGGAGCGATATCTTGGCCATACATAGCCTGCGACATGTCCATCACTATCACCCGAGCCCGCTCCAACTCAGAGTGAGGCCGGTCCTGCTCTCGCCAATGCGGCCCTGCCATGGCAACCATCGCAATGACCCAGGCAAGGATGACCCAACAGCTGAAACGGTTTCGAGCATAAAAATGTTCTTGTTGAAGGTGCGGTGCGATCAGGCCCTGCTGCTGTCGATGGTATTTCAGCCACAGAAATGCCGGTGCCAACAAAAGCCCTAGCAGCCATAGCGGTGAAAAGAAATTAACCATAACGCCTCCGGTAGATCGCCAGCATTACCATTAGCAGCAAAGAGACAAACAAAGGATAAGAGTAAAGATCATCGCGAGGCTGCCAGGTTTGTTCGGTATCGGAGATCGGCTCCAAACCATCAATAAGCGAATACACTTCGGCAAGCTCATCTTGATTGCGAGCCCTGAAGTATTGACCTCCTGTCAGTTCGGCGATGTCCGTGAGCAAGGATTCATCCAGATCCCAGGACGGGTTGGTCTCGTGCAGTTCACCAAAGGCATTTTCGACCATCATGGATTCGGCCCCTAGGCCGATGCTGTAAATGGTGACATTGCTATCCTTGGCGAGCTCTGCCGCCGCCATTGGCTCTACCGCGCCAATGGTATTACTACCGTCACTTAGTAAGATCATGACCCGCTGGGGAGCTTCACTATCGATGAAAGTCTTAGTGGCAATGGCGACACCTTCACCTATTGCGGTCATATAGCCCACTAATCCCAACGTTAACTGTTCGATTTGTTGCTCCAGGTTGCGGATATCCAGTGTTAGTGGGGTATGGAGATAACCGTGATCGGCAAATAACACCAACCCGAGCCTGTCTCCTTCACGCCGACGAACAAAATCAACAAGGACGCTTTTCATCGCCGTCATTCGGCTTATGGCTTCGTCTCCCCCTCCATTCATGTCTTCAATATCCATCGAGCCCGACAGATCAACTACCAGCATCACGTCTCGGTGCTCCATCGGAACACTAATGGGCTCACCGAGCCAAACGGGGCGGGCCAAGGCCGAGAGCAAAAACAGCCAAGCGGCAATGCTCAGTACCATTGGCACTCTGCTGTTATGAATATTGTCATCGAGATCATTGGGAAGGCGGCCGAGCCTCAACACGGATACAGGCTCAACTTCGCGGGAAAAACGACGGACAACCCATGGTAGTGGAAGCAACAGCACTACGGCGAGGTAATCAAACGCTAACATTTACCCTCCGTCTTGAAGTGCAAAATCCATTGTCGGCTGGCTGCGATACACGCCAGCCATTGATCTTGTTCCAGTGGCTTATTGCCATACAGACCGGATAGCCAACTGTCTTTCAAATGCATAAATGTCGAGCTATCGAGCTGTTCATCACTTTTTTTATTCAACTGTTCATCGAGCCAGGCCAACCATGTTTCGCCAGATAGCCCAGCTACTTGATTACGCGGAAAATAGGTCAGTGCAACACGGCGCAGCAAACTATCAAGTGCAGGCAGATCGGGTTGGCCCTCCAACTGTGAAAGAAGACCCAAAGCTTTTCGTTTGAGCCTACCTTGGTAGTAACGATAACCAAGCCAAAGCAGTACAGCTAAAGCAAAGCCACCAAGTAACATCAACGTTGATGCTGGCAATGGCCACCAGCTAGGCTCTGCGGGTAGATCCAAAGGAGCAAGATTCAGTGCGTTATCCACGTAACCCTCCAAGCTGGTCGATCAACGGTTTGCCAGCAGAGACATGGTAAACAGGTGATTGGAGTTGATTTGAGAGTGTTGCCAAACGCTGCTGATGACGTTCAAAATCATTTTGTAAAGACTGCAGGGTGGACTTGCGACCGAAGCTTATCGGCAGTGACCGTTGATGATCGCCAAGCCAGTAGCGGCCCCGAAATGCGGTTTCGCCCTTTTCAATGGGGTCAAAAACATGAAGCAACCTCAACTTATTGTGCTGGGACAGTTGCTTCAATCGCTTTTCAGTACAGGCTGATAGCTGATTGAAGTCACTGATCACAATAAGTTCACTGCCTTTCGGGCAGAGACGGTGTAACTGGTTCATTGCCAATAAAAATGACTCTTGATGCTGCTCTTGAGCCACCTTTAAGCTTTTGTCATGAACACGTTTGATCGCATTCATGATCTGTAGCGGCCCTTGCTGGCGGGCTGTCGGCGGACAATCAATTACCTGCTTACCACCAATGACAACCGCGCCAACCCGATCTTTTTGCGCCACTGTTAGCCAGCAAATCAAACTGGCGATATGTGCCGCTTGAACCGACTTGTACAATAATCGAGTGCCGTAGTGCATAGTCGAGGATAGATCAACCGCAAGCATCACCGGGCACTCTCTTTCTTCGGTATATAACTTGGTATGGGGCTTACCCGTTCGGGCTGTAATACGCCAGTCGATAGACCGAATGTCATCCCCCTTTTGATAAGGACGTACCTCGGCAAAGTCCATGCCCCGCCCTTTACCGGCACTGTCATGCTGGCCACTGAGATAGGACCAGATGCTGCGGGCAGGAGGTAGCCAGCGGACTGACTGCTTTTGGTAATGCAACAGTTCCGCCAGCGACAAATGTATGCCATCACTATGGGCAGGCAGGATCATGCGCTTGTTACCCAAGTCAGCAACTGCTTAATGATGAAATCGTTATTGATCCCTTCCGCCTGGGCTTCATAGCTACGCAACAGTCGGTGGCGCAGTACAGGATAAGCCATCGTCATGACATCATCCGGCGTCACAAAATCGCGTCCTGCTAACCACGCATGGGCACGGGCACAACGGTCCAAGGCTAACGTCGCTCGTGGACTCACGCCCATCTGTAACCAACCCGCCAACTGATCGTCGTATCGTTCGGGCGTTCGGGTCGCCATAACCAAGCGGATGATGTACTGCTCAATTTCCTCGGCCATGTAAAGTTCCAACACCTGTTGGCGGGCAGTAAAGATATCCTGCTGCGAGAGATGCACGGCTTCCTCACTTTTCACGCCTAGCGCCTCCCCGCGATTGAGACGTAGAATCGCCAACTCGCTGTCGCTATCTGGATATTCGACTTGAAGCTGTAATAAAAAGCGGTCTAATTGCGCCTCTGGTAACGGATAGGTCCCCTCTTGTTCGATCGGGTTTTGTGTGGCCATTACGAGGAACAAATCAGGCAGTTCATACGTTTTCTTGCCCACGGTGATTTGCTTTTCGGCCATCGCTTCCAGCATCGCCGACTGCACCTTGGCCGGTGCCCGGTTGATTTCATCAGCAAGCACCATCGAATGGAAAATAGGCCCTTCCTGAAAATCGAAAGTCCCGGTCTCTGGGCGATAAATATCAGTACCGGTCAAATCCGCAGGCAAGAGATCTGGGGTAAACTGCATACGCTGGAAACTGCCTTCAATACAATCAGCTAGCACTTTTACCGCTCGCGTTTTTGCCAATCCCGGCGGACCTTCCACCAAAATATGGCCATCAGCCAATAGAGAAATCAGCAACTGTTTGACCAACTCTGGCTGACCAATAACCTGAGACTGAAGGTAGCGGTTTAAAGACTGAAAAGTGTCGATAAGAGAGTGAGCTGACATTGAAAGACCTCTGGGATATTGTTGTTACAATCGCCATTCGAAACGTTTATACAATTTTCGAAAAGAATAGCAACTTATCCGCACGGGTGTAGTCATGAAATCGGATTATGTGAATGTAATCTCACTATTTAATTTCACCAAAGGCAGTATATACAAAAGATTACCAAGACATAAAACAGATGAATATTTATCATCTTCTTTAGGCTGGCTCTCCCAAACTCATAAAAACATTTCGAAATTCTACTAACTTAGGCTTCTGCTATGCCATAAAATCTGTAACCAATACGTGGCGCTCTTAGTTCGAAGCATGCTTTTACAATTGCAATTTGAATTACAATTCTTAAAAAATTAAAATATCGTTTCACATATTCACCTCTATCTTCTACAGGTAACTACAGTGACGCACCTCGACTGGGCCATGCTCGCCCTATACTTTGTGTTCATCATCAAAGTGACTCAGGCTTTTCGCCATAAAGCGACCAATGCCAGCGGATTTATCAGTGGTGGCGGAGCCATGACATGGTGGATGGCAGGCGCGACAGCTTTCATGACTCAGTTTTCAGCCTGGACTTTTACCGGGGCGGCGGCAAAAGCGTATGCCGACGGGCTCAGTGTGATGTTTGTTTTCTGGGGTAATGCGCTCGGTTTCTTTATTTCGGCGCTTTACTTTGCCAAGCGTTATCGCCGCTTACGTGTCGATACAGCGATGGATGTAATAAAGCTAAGGTTTAACAAAGCGTCTGAGCAGACGTTCACCTGGCTGAGCTTTCCTATCACGCTCATTGGGGCAGGCATTTGGCTTAACGGACTTGGAGCCTTCTTGTCTGCAACGTTCGGGATCAGCATCGATATGACCATCATCGGCATTAGTTTGCTGGTCACCTTCATCGCTATCTCAGGCGGAGTCTGGACAGTCTCGGCAACGAATGTCATTCAGCTTGTCTTGCTCATTAGCATTACCATGATTGTTGGCTTCACAGCAGCAAGTGAGGTCGCAGTGCTACCTGTCGAATCCTTATCCCATACCATCATGGGTGAAGGCATTGCTATCTGGCAGATCTTCGTATTGTGGATAGGTGCAATGCTGTTGAGCCAAACCCTCAATACCAACAATGCTCTTAGCAGCTACCGTTTCCTTATCACCAGCAACGAAAAAGAAGCTACCCGAGCAGCCACTCTGGCTGGCGTATTGTTCTTGTTTGCCCCGCTGCTATGGTTCTCGCCTCCTTGGTTTGTTGCCTCGCTCGATATCAATCTGATCGACAGTTATCCAAATCTGGGAGCCGGTGCTGATAATGCCGCCTACCTCTATTACATCGACCACTATATGCCTAGCGGCCTACTAGGTCTGGTCATGGTTGCTATGTTAGCGGCGACCGTTTCGCCAATGACAACGGCGCTCAACCGCAATGCAGGCATCGTGGTGAACAATATCTACCTGTCTCTCATCAACCCTAAAGGGACAGACCGACAACAAATGCTACTGGGCAAATGGGCGACGCTACTAACTGGAGTCATGGCTTGCGCCGTTGCACTGTTCTTCTCTCGGCTTGAGGGTTACAGCCTGTTCGATATCATGATGCTGTTCACCGCCATGATTCAAATGCCACTATCAATCCCGTCTTTCTTGGCACTATTAAACCTTCGAACCCCTGGTTGGTCTGGCTGGGCAACGATATTGGTTGGCCTTGTGGTTTCCGTCATCGTCCATTTTGGCTTTAATGCCGAATGGTTTGCCGCTCTGTTCGACTACAGCTTAACAGCGCGTGAGCAAGTTGACCTGAAGATTGCCGCTACCTTTATCTCCCATGTCATCTTTACCGGTGGTTTCTTCATGCTGACACCTTGGCTATCAAGAGCGAAGAAAGACACCAGTGAGATCCGCCGCCGCTTGGACACGCCGATGAGCATAGAAGAGCAAAGCCCAATCGATCATACCAACGGGATGTTTATGGGTCGTGCCTTGACAGTGCTGGGCATACTTGTCAGCTTGATTGCGGTTTCTACCGATACGTGGCGCGATGCCGCAATCTTCCTTGGCATTGGTGGATTGATTTTACTATGCGGAACTGGGCTGGCATATAAATCCAGCCGACTGTATAAGCTATCAATAACGACTTAGGCTCAGGGCTCAGGGCTCAGGGCTCAGGGCTCAGGGCTCAGGGCTCAGGAGTGAAAAGCACTTAACTCTGCGTGGAAACTAGCAACTTCACGCCGAATACACCAAACAGGCTTGCTGCAAGCCGACTAAACCACTTACGGACAGATTGGCTTGCAGACAGCTTCCGGCTCATTGTTGCCGACACCCAAGCGATAAAGTGACACCAAATCATTCCAGTAAAATTGAAAATTAGCCCGAGCACCATAAAGGCGAGGGCCTTGTTTTCGCTCGAGCTTGAAATAAATTGCGGCATAAATGAAAGGAAAAACAGCGCCACTTTGGGATTGAACACATTAGTGATCAGCCCCTGGGTATAGATACTCAGCAGTGAGCTCTTTTTCGATACTGCAGATGCCGACTCATTAAACGTCGATTCAGCCTGCGAGTTACTATCTTTGAACATGCTAAAGGCCATATAAAGCAGGTAGAAGCCACCGATAATTTTAACAACGGTGAAAGCTGTTGCCGACGTTGATAAAATTGCCGACAAGCCCAGCGACGCTGCGACAATGTGGACAAATATCCCGCTACCGATACCCAGCGCAGCAGCTGAGCCCGCCCTAAAGCCTTGGCTTGCCGCGCGCCCTGCAATAAGCACAGAATCAGGTCCAGGGAGCATGTTTAGAACTATGCCAGATAACACAAAAAGCCAAAGATTTTCTATTCCAAACACTGCCTCAACTCCTCTTCCTGTAATATCTTTTCGGTATTAACGGGCTTGCAGGAGTTAGATTTTACTCAGATGGCTTTTGACGATAATTGACCACTAAGCTCATCGATATCAATGAGATCGACCTCTCTACCCAACACCCGCTTGTAACGTATCAACTCGGCAACAGGGATTGTAGGCACTTCAACGCCCTTATAACTGCCAACAACAGATTGGGAGAAATCAGTATTGAGTTCAACCCAGTTACCACTGCCTGCTGCTTTTATTTTGGTGCCGGGTGACAATCCAATTTCGATTTTCTGCTCATGATAACTCAATTGAAAATATTCCAAATCCCATGAGCCTTCAACATAATGGGCTAGAGGCTTAGAGATATAGCTACTCACTAGCGGTAGGATTTTGTCGGCATCTGCTCTTCGGATGTATAGATCAATATCCGCCACCTCACGGCTACCACCGTGAATAGTTGCAGCTAAGCCGCCAACTATCTGGTACTGCACCTGCTGCGAATCAAGAATGTCCTTTAACCACACCAGCGCACTTCTCACTTTTTCGCTCATCCTAAACCTTTTCTCATTACAGCGAACTGTTCGCTTTCCCTTGTTTGTTGCTACTGCATAATCGACTAAAGCGCGGCCAATGCCATTACCGCGGAAATCAGGGTTAACAACAAGCCCGCCTATTTCGATAAAATCATCAGATACAGCTTGTCCTTTGCTCCATCATCCGAAATCCCAGAATAACTTTGATACTTGGCTGATCCCTTCAGCATCTGCCACTGTTGCGAATCGACATATAGTGTTCAACCTAACCTCCTTGTCAGTCTCGCCAAACAACCTATGCTATACCTTTACAATTACTTCCACTCGAGAGCAAGGCTCAGTGACATTTACCAGCACATTATCAGAACCTTGTGTTTCATGGCCGAGAGACAGCGTCTCATTTAGAGGCATATTAGTCGATAAATTTAGGGAAGAGAGGTTTACTCTGCTAGAATCCCGAGCCCCATACCACATAACCCAACCAACCTTGGTTAAGTTAGATACTTAGGAACTCGTTATGATGACCGATGAAGAAAGAATTGAATTACAACAAAACAACCCATTACACGGTCTTAAGTTAGAAACCCTACTGCAAGAGTTGGTGGACTATTACGGTTGGGAGATCCTGGATACGGCAATGCGTATCAACTGCTTCCATACCAACCCTTCTATTGCGAGTAGTGTGAAGTATCTAAAGAAGACAGCTTGGGCGAGAGAGAAGCTTGAGAACTTCTACCTATACCGTTTCAAGCGCATGCCACGAGCATCTGCAGAAGAATACGATCTACCACCACGTGCGCGCACCTTCCCGCATGGCCTTAAACCCAAAGAGCCGATGGAGCTGACGGTGGAGTCGATTTTGAAATCACAGGCCAAAGCAGCATCAGCTCACAAGGAACGCTCATCTCGTGGTGGCCGTCAGCGCCGCTGATAGATTGAAATCAATTGCACCAATAGAAAAAAGCCAAGCAAGAAATACCCTGCTTGGCTTTTTCAATTAACGATTTATTTATCGATTACTTAGCTAGGAAAGCTTCAAGCTCTTCGCTGCCACCGATATGCTGACCACCGATGAATACCTGAGGTACTGTGCTACGGCCAGAGATTGCACGTAGGCTAACAGTTGTTGCGTCTTTGCCAAGAACCACTTCTTCATAGTTCAGGCCGTTATCGATCAGGTTCTGCTTCGCTTTTGTACAGAATGGGCAACCAGGCTTGGTAAATACCGTGATTGATTGCTGTAGCTTGTGCTCTGGGGCAACATAAGCCAGCATAGTGTCGGCATCAGAAACCTTGAACGGGTCGCCCGGCTCGTCGTTTTCGATGAACATTTTCACTACCACACCGTTCTTAACCAACATGCTGTAACGCCATGAACGGTCACCGAAGCCTAGGTCGTTTTTAGCAACTAGCATACCCATGCCTTTCGAAAACTCACCGTTGCCGTCTGGAATAAACGTGATGTTTTCAGCTTCTTGGTCAGCTTTCCATGCATTCATCACGAACGTATCGTTGACGGAAACACACAGGATGTCATCGACACCATGCTCGGCAAATACTGATGCCAACTCGTTGTAGCGAGGTAGGTGGCTAGAAGAACAAGTTGGGGTGAATGCGCCTGGTAGTGAAAAAACGATAACGGTTTTGTTAGCGAATAGTTCTTCCGTTGTCACGTCTACCCACTGGTCACCTTGACGAGTATGGAAAGTGACTTGTGGTACGGCTTGACCTTCTTTTGATTCGAACATAATGGATCCCCTAAATATTGATAAGTCTTTGTTGTAACAGGAGCCTTTTCTTCGTTGCTCCCTGTTGATGAGTTCATTATGCCAACTTATGAAAATAGGTCACGCGGTTTATACTTATCGTTTCAATAGGTAATATCTATCAAGAGAAAATCATTATGGCGGAGCGCTCTGGGTATGGCGGATTTGATTCAAATACCTTACTCGGAACATTGCGCGCACAAAAAAGCCGCTGATTTCTCAGCGGCTTCTTCAGAATGTGGCGGAGCGCTCTAGGTATTAGAGGATTTACTTCGCCCTACGGGCCGTTGCTTTAAAACGCCTTCGGCTAGCAACGTTGTCTCGCTTTGCTCGGCTGAACCCTAGATTCCAGATGCAAAAAAGGCCTGCATTTCTGCAAGCCTTTCGAATGTGGCGGAGCGCTTTGGGTATGGCGGATTTGATTCAAATCCCTTACCCAGAACGTTATGCATACAAAAAAAGCCGCTGATTTCTCAGCGGCTTTTTCAGAATGTGGCGGAGAGATAGGGATTTGAACCCTAGATACGCTACAAACGTATGCCGGTTTTCAAGACCGGTGCTTTCAACCACTCAGCCATCTCTCCGTAAGTGCGGCGTATAATAATGGGCTTGAGCCTTACTGTAAACCCCTGAAAAGACCGACCGCTCACTTATTCATCGCCTTAATCTAAATTAAAACTCAAGCGCAGAAGCAGGGCTATTCATTCATAAAAGGTTGCTCTGTCACAACCCAGTTTTGGATCGAATCCCGATAGTCAGAAACATAGCGGAAGTAGATATGATCTATTGCCATTAGAATGGGCATCTGGCCAGAAATCATTCCGGTCGATTCTTCACCATTGAGCGACGCTGTCAATATCGATGCATCCGCTATTGGCAGCAGCTTTGACTTCTCATTGGCTGTCACACAGAGTACTTTGATCCCCCGGGCCTTCATCTCCTGCGAATAACGGATCATCCGATCATTTTGCCCTTTTAGCGTCAGCAAGATCACCAAGGCACCAGGAGTAAGGATGGAGCTCACCATTTGCATTGAGTCGCTATCTTGCACCACTTCTACAAATTTACCTAAGCGGGTAAAACGAAACTTTAGGTCCGCCCCCGCAAGTGCACTATAGCCAGAGCCAAACACATGGATCACATCATGATCATGAATCGCCTTGCTAAACTGGGCAACCTGCTCTGCATTCAGGCGTTTATCAAACGCTTTCAACACATCGACATAATCATGATGCAAACTGCTCGGCTCAACATGCTGTGGCTGCTCCTGCTCAAGTTGTTGCTGGTAGAGAAACAAAAACTCCTTGAAGTTATTCAGGCCAACCTTTTTACAAAACCGCGTAATCGACGCTGTTGACACCCCAATCTCTTCTGCCAACTCTTCAATGTTTTTCAACGGCTTACGAGCAAGAAAATAGTCGGCAATTTTATTGTCAGTACTGGTGAATTTAATTCGGGCATACTCAAAAAGCAGTTGGAAATCTTTGTTCATCTTCTCTTCCATGCAATACAGCTTTGATGGTTCAACAAAGCACTCACAGCAATTTATAACGAAAAGAATTTCATAACAACAGCGTCAAACACATGTTATTGCATAGTAAGTGAAAAGATTTACAGTCGGGGGTGGGAAGCACATTAGTTGGACAGGAAATGTGCTTCCCGGGGGATTCTGTTCAGCCTCAAAGCCAAACGGTGTGATGGTGATTAGAAGTAGTATTCAACCCCTAGTCGAGCTTCGGTGATATCAGACTCATCAATTTCCATCGCCTTCAAGCGAAGGTAGATTAGCGCATTGTTATCAATGAAGTAGATTGTCTGACCGGATATAACATTGTCCGCAGTACCCTCCGCTTTCTTACTGTCAATTTCCAAATCGCTGTTAGCGGCATAGCCAATCTTAAACTGCCAATAACCTATGTTATATAAAGCCCCTACTGAATAGGATGTCTGATCTTGTTTGCCACCTATCAGGTTTTCTATTGTTCCTGATCCTGCGCCAGCGTTATCATAGTTTGAGTATTCAGCCGACATCACTTTGTAGGCACCAAAAAAGCCAATACCGTTATCGAAATTCAGCTCAAAACCGGTCAAATAGGTCATATAATCCGAGGTCGCTGTGAGTGTCGAGTCACTGGCCGCATCTTCAATTTCTACCACCCGGCCCGTGCCATATTCATACCCAGCATGCAGCAAAAGTGGGCCGGTACTATAGTGAGCTGCAGCGCCATAAAAGTTACTGTCTGAATCTTCCGGGTTATTACCTCGCCCCGCAGCCAACGTCATGGTAAATCCAGCCCAATTCGGGCTGTCCCAGCTGATCTGATCCGATTGGCGGCTATAGTTAGCCCCACCATCAATATCCGATCCCCAGTCAAACACATTTCCGAGCCCGGGGTTAGAATAAGGCCAGTCAATAATACGGTAGAGTGGAGTATCAAACCGGCCGAACTTGATCAGCCCCCAGCTATCATCGCGAAAGCCTGCATATGTATCACGTAAACCAAGCTGGCCATCGCCTTCGTTATCACTCCAACCAACATTATTCCCTTCGATTTGCCAGACTAACGTTGGCGCACGCGCCATATCTTTCGAGCCACGGAAGCCAATACGCGATTCGTTTTCAATGCGGTTCACCGTATCTTTACCGTCTTCAGCAAAACTATAAGCAGATATAGCCACCTGACCATAAAGCTCAATCGCGGAATTTTCGTCATTTGCATATGTTGAAAAAGACGCCATAACCGCTATTGCAGAAATAGCAATATGCTGTTTACTAAACATGTTCATTCCTTTATTTTTTTCGTTAAATAGAAATCAAGTGCAATTCATGCCTGCTGTAATCGTTCTTTGCTGGCATTTAATCACTAAACACCAAATATCGAGCTATACATAGCGGCCAATCGATATCTAGCAGGAGATTTATTCCGTCTGGATATTTTTTCAGGATGAATATACAAATTTGAAATCATTCTTAACACATGACATTCCTATCAAATACAGCACAAATGAACAGCTAATTTAAAAACATGATCTAATCCATGTTTTTAGAAATTAGAATTAAGCGGATATACAGGGAGGTAATGATAACGATAATTCACAAAAATAAAGTTATGCTACATATGTCTAGTATTATATATATATATCCTCTCCCCTGTTTTTTTCATGATAAATATAATGATAGCTATATTTACTCAAAATCATGTCAGGAGTTCATAATGTCGACATTATTACTCGACGGTGAATGGCAGCTCTCATCACCACAACACCCACATATCAATATCGCCTGTCCATTGCCTGGGGATATACATTCAGCACTGATCACAGCGAAGCAGCTTCCCCCTCCCTACCTTGGTTGCAATGAAAATGACGTGCAATGGGTAGGAGAGAGTGACTGGGTACTTCGCCGCACGCTTTACCTTGATAGATCAACGTTAGACGCTCAGGCTGTCGACCTCTGTTTAGAGTTTGTCGATACCATGGCAGACATATCCATCAATGATCACCCCGTCCTGCAATGCAGTAATATGTTCCGCCGCTATCGGGTGGACGTGTTGCCGTACCTTGTTGACGGCGAAAACCAAATCGAAATCAAGTTAAACCGTAATGATTTAGAAGCCAGCAGGCGCGCTGAGAAACTGCCCTTCCCTGTACCATGGGCGGTTGGTAACAACAAAGTTCCGCATATGAACACCCTGCGCAAAACCCAGTGCCACGCGGGGTGGGATTGGGGGATCTGCCTATTAGCAAGTGGCATCTACAAATCGATTATTTTGTTACCTGTTCATCAAACCCGCTTGACCCAGGTACGCACCAACCAACACTGGCACCAAGATGGCAGCTGCGACCTCAATATTTCGGTTGATTACAATATAACGTCGCAGTCAGATAAACCGCAGCAGCTCGTTATCAACTTCGATCAACAAGAACACCTGATCCAACTACCAACCGATGTAGTGGGCCCACAGCAGGCTTGTTATACGATCACCCTGAGTAAGCCGCAGCGTTGGTGGCCTGCGGGCTACGGTGAGCAAGCACTATACCCGCTCGAGATTAGGCTTAACAATCATGCCATCAACAAACAAATCGGGTTACGTGAACTCGAACTTGATACAACGAAAGACAGCATAGGCAGCGCCATGACCTTCAAGGTCAACGGTAAAGCTATCATGGCAAAAGGGGCCAACTGGATCCCGCTGGATGCATTGCCCTCAGCACATACCCCACAGCGTTACCGCCAGCTACTGGAAGATGCAACGGCGGCGAATATGAACATGATCCGTGTCTGGGGTGGCGGCATGTATGAGCACGATATCTTTTATGACTTGTGCGACGAATTGGGCCTGCTGGTTTGGCAAGATCTGATGTTCGCCTGTGCCCTTTACCCGTCCACCCCTGAATTTTTAACTGATGTCGAGGCCGAAGTACGCGATCAGGTACGCCGCCTTGCCGACCACCCATCGCTCGCCTTATGGTGTGGTGACAATGAAGTTATCGGAGCTATTGGCTGGTATCCCGAATCGAAAGCCAACCGTGAGAAATATGTCGTCAACTATGACCGCTTAAACCGGGTTCTGGCCGATGTGGTCACGACCGAAGATCCTACTCGACGTTTCTGGGCAAGCTCCCCGTGTAACGGCGAACTCGACTTTGGGGATGCTTGGCATGACGATAATTGCGGTGACATGCATTTTTGGGATGTTTGGCACTCGGGCAAGTCTTTCGATGCCTACCACAGCGTGAAACCTCGATTCTGCTCGGAGTTTGGCTTCCAGTCCTGGCCATCATTACCCACTGTCAAAACCTACGCCGACGAAAGTGACTGGAATGTAACTTCTCCCACTTTCGAGCAGCATCAGAAAAATGGCCGCGGCAACAGTATTATTACTGAGATGTTCACCCGCTACTTCCGCTTCCCGAACAGTTTTGACAACATGCTCTACCTTAGCCAAGTCCAGCAGGCATTGGCCATCAAAACGGCCAGTGAATATTGGCGAGCCCACAAAGCACACTGTCGCGGCATCCTATACTGGCAACTTAATGACTGCTGGCCGGTAAGCTCATGGTCAAGCATTGAATACACGGGCCGCTGGAAGCAACTTCACTACCACGCCAAGCGTTTCTTTGCCCCACAACTCGCCACCTTTATCAAAGACGCTGATGAACTTGGACTTCACCTGGTCAATGACCAGCATCACAGCTGTACGTTAGAAGGGCATGTTCGCCAGATACAATGGAACGGTGAGGTAGTCGCCCAGTGGCCTATCAGCACAACGCTTGAAGCGGATGAAGCGAGCTGCGTCTGGCAGTATCCGGCTGATGAAACAAAGGCACTTGAAAGTAAAGACTCCTTCTTCCATGTGCAGCTACACTGTGGTGATACCCTGATCGAAAATAGCTATTACCCAGCCTTGTTTAAGCATGCTAACCTCCAACCAACGACAGTCAAATGGCAGGTAAAAACAGATAGCAAGGGGATCTACGTTGAGCTAGATAGCCACATCCCCGCCTTATTTGTTCACCTCGAATTCGATGGCCCAGGCCGCTTTGATGATTCCAGCTTTACGTTGCTCCCTTCAGCGATTACCGGCGCCCCTAAGCAAGTTCGTTACCAAGGTACTGTCTCTGCTTATGAGCTAGCAGAAAAGTTACGCATATATCACTTACGCAACACTTATTAAGATTAACTCTGTACTTTTCTAATAATAATCCCAGCTTTTAAGCTGGGATTTTTTATTATCCCCCCAGATGTTATTTATACCCAATGACTTCATATGAAAGATTGAATAAATCTACTTTTTTAAAGGAAAAATATAAAACAAAAAAGCCGGCATTGAATGCCGGCAAAAGGTGGTTAACAACGTGAAACTCTATTTTTTGTGTAGATGATGCCTAAATCACTTTCACTTATAACGAATAACGAAACTCCGTATTTGTTTAGGCTTAAACTCGCCGAGCTCAACCATACCGTGAATTTCACATTCTATGGATATTTCTCTTTCCATCAAATCAACTTCAACAATATTCGAAAACGCTATGGGTAAAGTAAGCGTGCCCGATGCCTTAATACACTCAGAACTTGGATTATAAAGCCTTACCAACACACCGGTATTGTCTTCTGACGGTTTAACCGCACTACACACCAAATTATCGGAATGCAAATCAATGCCTTGTTGATAGTCAGCGACCGTATTATCCAGCGGGTGCATCACAAAATACTTAAGGGTGTTAGTGAACTGGTTGAGGGATTGATTCTGATACACCAATGGCTCAACAGCATAGTGTTGCCAAGCCTGTTGAAGATCAGCGGGATCAAAGTGCGGTTCAACCAGCATCGCACACTCAACCTTCAGCCTCCCTTGTAACTGGCTATCGGGTGTTGGGATATATTTGAATTGCTGCCCAGAGGCAATTCCCGGGCGGCGTTGTAAGTCAGGCTTGCCTAGCCAGCCCACCGAGCGGAACATGGTTAATGCCAACTGGTTATCCGCCCGAACCTCATACTCTTTCACCCCTTTCGCCATCAGCGTCATGCTGGTTGTTGCGTTATGCATATTCGCGAAATGAAGCATCGGATAAATCGGGCTCGGCTCTTCCTTCCAGCCAGCTTGGCACCAATCATCAAGGTGTTTATGTTGATTGACGCGCTCGACAATACCAAACGGGGTATCAGCCCACGATGTCTGGGTCTCAAATGGCGTTGTTACCACCAGTTGCAACCGGTGATCTTCGACTTGATTATCAAACTCTGCATCAATCACAATTGGCGAACGATTCAACTCAGGCGACGTCTCCAACTGCAATTCAATACGGTAGCCCAATTGCCCAGAGCACTGCTTGTTCGCACGCTCTGCCAAATTTTTCGGCAAGTGCCATACCCCTTCAACCACAAGGGATTGGCCACATTGCCCCTTGTTAACGCTAAGCGTCGCTTCATGCCAGTCCAGTGTTACCAGCCAATCCTGCTCGGGCGGGGAGTAATCATAAGTATCACCATCATCCCCCATATCCAAAAGCGAAAGACAGTTGTTCCACCATTTCTGCTGTTGCTTATCAAACAAGTGGAACTGGCCTTGGCGGTATTCCAGCCGATAGCGTTCATTCTCTATCTGCGCTTCAGATACATCAGTTTCACGATTTTGAATATTGGGTGTCGATGGCTGTTCAGTTTCAACAACTTGTAAACTAGTAAAGCCAGAAGCCGGCAAAGGATGAGCAAACGCGATCTCAGTCTGGTAGTAATACAGGCTAGGATCATTTTCCTTGCTGTCGCGCTGTATCGAACCACGGTAAACAAGTTCGGTATTGAGCACATCATACGCGATGTCATTACCCTGGAGATCGCACAAGGTAAAGTGTGGCTTCACGGTTGATATTGTCGTTTTGATCAACGCCTCACGCGCATACGGTAAAGTATTAAATAGGGTTAAACGCCCATCGATACCTCCCTGCTCAGCTGTAGGTTGTGACTCTGCCAGTTTTCGTACCAAGTAATCCACCGCCGAGCCAGACATCTGATCCGCCTGCTCATAGCGGGCCAAGATAATTTTATTGGTTTTATCAGTATTACACCCACCCGCACTGTCGTGGGCATGGTTGCGCAAAATGGTTTTCCATATATTGGCCGCCATTGCCGGCTTCGCCTCGATCCCCCACGACTGGGCCATAACCATTAATGGCTCCAGCTGATAGCTCAGACGGCGTTCAACTCTGTCATTGAGGAATTTATGATCATAACGTGACGAATAGATAGAACGGTGGATCTTCGAGACTTGGCCATCAATGAACTCACCGCTAAGCGTCGGCAGCGACAATTTCTCATCCGCAATGGCCTTGAACAAGCGATCGTAACTACTTTCAACCAAGGTATAGTCAGTACAATTTTGATTATTCACCGCTAACCGCGCTTTGATATTGCGGTCGACATAGCGCTGATCTCCCCCGAGCGGAATAGCAATATGATGCCCTAGGACACCGTCCTCCGCTTGATGGCAGAGTGGGGTTGGATCATCATTATCGATTAGGTATGAGCCAACGAAATAGCCGTTCTTAATGTTATATCCAAGTACCTCGCTACCGTCTTCAGATTGCCAGTTGAACTCGCGGCTGGTGCATATATCGGTTGATAGCCCACGCCAAAACACCGTTTTATCGATCCCAAATCCCTGATAGATTTTAGGCATATCAATACTTTGCCCAAACGCATCAGGGACATAACCAATATTCATCACCGAGCCGAACTGCTCGCCGAGACGGATCCCCGTCATTAAGTTTCGGACAATGGATTCGCCCGAAATAATCAACTGATCGGTCTGGGTATACCAAGGGCCAATGAGCAGCTTTCCCTGCTGAACTAAGCTTATTAAACGCGCTTTCTGCCCAGGACACTGTTCGAGATAGTCCTCGATAATACTGAGCTGGCCATCGAGCAGGTAAGTGTCATTTTCTCCTGACTCCAGCGCTGACATCACTTCTTCCATATGGTAAACCAGTTGGATCAGTGACTCATGTGTCGAAAAATACCATTCGAAATCCCAATGCGTATGCGGGATGACATGAAATGTTTTCTGCATCTTAACTTCTCTCTTCATCCGCTATCAAGCAATCGCAGTGGCAATCGCCTCTTCGACCTCAAGGCTGTCAGCCTGACTTAACGTATCGCGGAATGGCTGATGCATCATTTTGCGCGACAACTTCGTCAGCATATGGACACTCTCTTCATTTCCACTGGCAGGAATACTCAGCGCCACAGCGGTTCTAACCGGTTGTTCATCCATGGTTTCCCATTCAATAGGGTGGCTGAAGCGAACGACGAAAAGTCCAGCATGTGTTGCCGCGGTATTCTTACAATGCGGTATCGCGATTCCCCCGGTGAATCCAGTACTTGATGACTGTTCGCGGGCATTCAGACCAGATTCATAAGCTTTAGCATCCGAAACGTATCCCAGTGCCATGGCTTGCTTGGCGATAAATGCAAACGCCTGCTCCTTGGTGGTGGATTCACTATCAAACAGGACATGCTGAGGGTGAAAAATAGGTTTTGTTTCTGCGCTAGCTGAGCGGTTAGCCACTTGAGTGGTTAGGCTGTCAGCCGATGCTGGTTGCGTATCTGTCTTTGAGGATGGTGAAGGGGTTTCAACACCTATCGGTTTTCGCCACAGTCCAATGATAAGGGCGGTCAAGGTGATACCAGCAAATGTACACAGGATCCAAGTAACAAACGGAATAGGTTGCTCAATATAGCCAACAAAGGTGCCCAACGGCGAGCCAATTCCCCCGTAGAATTTAACATCGAAAAATCCAACTAAGCCACCCGCCAAGGCAGAGCCCGCAACACTGGCGGTGATCATCTGGACAGGATGCGCAGCGGCAAACGGAATAGCCCCTTCGGTAACGCCGACAATACCCATGCCAAACGCTGAGTTAGCCGCTATTTTTTCCGTCGGGCTAAACTTGTTCTTAAATAATTGGGAAGCAACGAAAATCCCCAATGGCGCGACTGAAATCGCCGCCTGTGCTGCCGTACCCGGTACAAAGTTGGCCCCTTCAATGCCGTATTTAGCCACGGTATCGGTAAATACCGCCGTACCAAAAATCAACGCGGTTTTATTTACCGGGCCACCAAAGTCAAAGCCAATCATTGCACCGATAATGGCACCAATAATAAAGGTCGAGGCCGAATAATTAGTGGTTAACCATGTCAGCCAATCGTACATCGCGCCCATGCCAGAAGCGATCGGGCCACCAATCATGTACTTCACCACAATAGTGATAAAGAAAGTGGCTATCAGCGGCAAAATCATGATCGGCACTAGCGGTTGCAGCAGCTTAGGCCAGCGGATCATTTTCAGGTAACGTACGAAATACCCAACGATGAATGCCACAAGGATGGCCGAAAGGAAACCACCACCTGTTTCGGTTCCCAGGAAACCGGCATCATTGGCGATATAGGCGCCGATCATCGCCGGAGCAATCGCAGGGCGGGAGGCAATAGAATTAGCAACAAACCCTGCAAACAGCGGGATCATCAGGGTAAAGCCGACCTTACCCACCAAGAACAGGTGGTACATCAAGTCACCCAACGGATCGGACTGATCGAACCCCCAGGCGACCATGCGGCCAAGTTCATCTTTTTGGAAAGCAAAAATATTGGCAATTGCCAACAATAGACCCGCAGAGATAACCATAGGCACCATGTACGATATCCCGCTCATGATATGCTGGATAAAACCATTTTCATTGGTTTTACCCAAGGTTATGTTACCGACCTCAGTCCCTTTGGCACCGAAAACTACCGCTTCCTTTAACGCGACATCCACCAAGGCTTTCGCATCTTTAATCGCCACCTTCGGGCGGGTTTTGTAAATCCGCTTGCCGGCAAAGCGGGCAAGTTCAATCTCAACGTCTGAAGCAATAATCACTACATCTGCAGCGGCAATATCTTGCTCAGATAATATGTTCTCAGCGCCAATCGAGCCCTGTGTTTCGACTTTCACCTTAAGGCCATGTTCTTGCTCTAAGGCTTCAAGCGCTCTTGCTGCCATATAGGTATGTGCAATACCTGCAGCACAAGCAGTAATTGCAACTATGGTGTGACTCATTAAGTGGCACTCCTGTCAATTTTTAGTCCGTCCAACTGCTGCCTATTGTGTTAATTTTTTCAGATTACTTTTGAGATCAACCACACAAAACAACAAAAACTGAAAATATTTTCACTAAAATTAGATCTGATAAACAGATAGCCCGTTGGTAAGCAGGTAGTTTATTAATAAGGCGGTGCACCCAGGGCCTGAAAAATAACGTCGCTAGGTTTTGTAGCTGATGAAAATATTTTCACTCGACTCCGGTAGCACTTTCATTTCCCATCGCAGCAGAAACGAATAGCGGATACGTCTCATGAGCCCGGCAGAACAGCACCCTGATAGTAAAGACCCAATCATTCATCAGCTCACCAAGTTGGTCGATAACACCTTGCCTATCAGAAAGGTCTATGTGGCCGCGGAAAACCTTTCCGCTCCAGCACTTGCTTGGCAAATAGATATTCCACGTATCGATATTGTGCTTTCAGGCACTATTGTGACCCACTACTCCGTTGACAGCAGCCACCATATACAACAGAACCTAGAAGCTGGTGATGTGGTGTACTTTCCCGCCAAAGCCTGGAGCCAGCCCATGTGGCAAGAAGAGGTCACCATCCTCAGCCTAATGATCAGCCCGCATAAGGTGGGATTTAGCCTGCAGAAATGGAATGGCGAGGGCTTTACCGAGGTAGCCAAACGCCCAACGATCCGGCACCAGCTAAAAATCGGTAATGGCTTGCTGCAAGCCCTTGAAGAGTTGGGGTATGACAGCGCCGATCACCACACAATCAGCTTGGTCATTCGCTCTCTCCTTAGCCATATCATGGTAATGAGCAAGGTGCCTGATTGCCTACCATCAAGGCAAGAAGAGCTGTTTCAGAAAATTACCGGCTATATCGACCAACATTTTGACCAGCAATTAAACCGCGAGATGATTGCCGAACAGTTCTACATTTCCGTCAATTACCTTTCCCATATCTTCCAGCAACAGGGTAAAACCAGTTTCAAGGACTACCTTTGTCACCGCCGGCTCGACAAGGCCCAAACACTACTGGCCCAGGATCAATGCCGGATAAAGCAGATATCTGAGCAATGCGGATTTACCGACAGCAACTACTTTTGCCGCCTGTTCAAGCAAAAGCTGGGGATGACACCTTCACAATTTCGGGCTGGGATAGCAACAGGCTCAGCCTAAGCTGAGCCTGTCATATCCACTGAAAATATTAACGATTTAGTTAAACGGTCCTTCCGCTGTCCAAGACGGCGGGAAGGCGTCATTGTTTATGAAATGTATATTATGTAGCACAAGATGTGCATTATTTTGCACACCCAGAAAAATATTAGCAATAATTAGATGCCTAATAATTTATACAGCATGTATATACCGATTACCTTATGTCATTTAAAAACAATAACTTAATTCGCAAACCAGATCTAAAAAGCATAAAAATTCATACACGACACAATAGCAACAAGTTTCACATTAAAAACTGGAATAAAGATCACAGAATAAATTAAACTGGTTGTGCATCATTGTGACATCAGTTCCAAAAGAATCACACAGGATGACAATCAGGATGTCAGAAAAAATATGCGACTGCCAACTAATCAAGCGCCCAAAATGCGGACAGGTTGATTGCTTTTTAATTAATTCAGAAACAAACACTCTCATTTGTGTTTGTGGATATAGAACACCTCTACGCAATTGCACCTGCAATAAAAAATAGCATAAGGAGCACCATGAATTACTTTAACTGCCCTTCGTGCAACAGGCTTGTTCATTTTCACCGCATTCACAGAAGTAGATTAGAGCGACTGTTAAAAAACAAATATGCAAAATATCAGTGTAGCAACTGCTCATCTGTCATCCTTTCTCATATGTCCATGGAAGATGTACACTTGATAAAAGATGGAGAAAAAGAGTTCGAAACTCAGGATTAAGCTAATGAACTCTTCTAATGGTATAGACCTAAAAATACGACAGCAATACTACATTGAACACCTAGTTAATCTTTATTGGCGGTATTTTAATGCTATCTCTGATGATGACTCCAAGGAAATTCATTACCTTGAGGAGCTCATTATTATAGCTAGAGAAGACTTAATTTCGTTCTCTGACTAGTGTGTAATGCTTGCCCTAAATCCCCATACCGCTATAGATTAAGGGCAAGCATCAGCTCAGCTATCTTGGGCTTTCACAGAGCAAGCTTCCACAGAGGCCTTCCTCCCCAAAGCAGCCAAAACACCAGCGAGGGAACGTACTTTTTCTTTCGCCACAGAAATTGTGCTTGGTGTTTGAGGAAGGCCGCTTTCAAAAATGCATCGGCCAGTTGCTCAGATTCACGGGCGTTAACGGCTCTGAGCTCTTCCAGCTCACTGCCCGCTAATAACTGACGCTCTTGCCCTTGCTCTAGCCATTGCCGTATTACAGATTCAGCCCTTTCACGCAATTCGGCTTTTGGGACAACCTCTTGAATTAGCCCAATCGATTTGGCTTGCTGGGCATCGGGTTTCCACCCTTCTTTGCCAAGCATGCGTGCCGCGTTTTCCTCCCCAATTAAGCGGGGAAAATGCACACTGGAACACCCTTCTGGCGTTACACCCAAAACGGCAAACGGCGTCGAGAAGGTCGCGGTATCTGAAGCAATAATCCCATTGGCCAAAGTCGCCGAGGTTACACTGGCACCTATTGCTGGTCCATTCACCGCTATCAACAATGGCTTGGTACAACCGAGGAATACTTCGAACAAAGCTTGATTATTTTTAGCAATCAACTGGCGCAGTTTACGTGGGGCCATCACCTTTAACGTACCACTGAGGTTCACCCCTGCAGAATAGTAGTCGCCCGAGCCAGTGAGAATAATAGCTTTGACCTTGGCCTCAGCATTTGCCTTCTCAAACACTTCTTTCAGGGCGTTCATCATAGCCATGGTCCAGCCATTTAATTTTGCCGGGCGGTTCATGGTTATTGTCAAAACGCCTTGCTCCAACTGAGTCAATAAATGATCAGCAGAGACTTTACTTAGCTGCATGTCGTTCACAGTGAACACCTCCTTCCAATGGCGGGTAATATGCTATTCCAGTCAACTTTTTTTGTAACCCTCTACAACACCGACTAAAGGGATATAACGTAGATCTAATCTTCAAACAATGCTGTTTAATAAATCAGCAACTGCGGCGTTGATCACGCTATTAAACGGCTGCAGCTATTAGGGTAGAGATAAAAGTTAGAGCAAAGAAACTAAGATTCGCCGCTGCCTGCAAATTGTTTGATTAGGGCTTAAATGAGCCCTTATTGAGCCTAAATTGAAAAGCCTGCTGAAATCATTTCTGTGCCATCTGTCAAGAAACTGATTTTAGCCTAGCAGGCTTTGCAATTTAGTATTGCGGAGTATGGCAGATGGAAAAACTTAAACGTGCAAAGGAATTATTTACCAGACCATTAACCCTAGACGAACTGCACAAGCTGGATGAGCTTGAACGCCAAGCCAAAGGCAAGGAAAAACTGTATATCGCTTCCTTGTGGGACGCGGCGTACGCCCTTGTTGAACCAGCAGTCCTTCATCAAGCCCGTGAAGCTGGGCTGCTCTAGCCATAACCCTTATGGCTCTTCTTGTATGGGGAAAGGATTAGCTATCTTTCCCCTTCTGCTCTCTATTCCCTGAAATTCATCTCATTTTTGATTACCCAACTTGTTCTACATAACTCAAATTAACAACAATTAACTTGAGCCACTTCGTAATATGATTCCACAACACATTTATTTAATAATACAAATAAACCAGCAGTAGCACTATATCGCTAAAGTGATTAACATCACCATTATCTCGCACAAAACCCCTATTAAAGTGATCAAAATCATGAATATATATTTACAACAGTGATGAGTTCATCACTTTATTAAAGCCCCCTTTGATCAGTCTAAAATAATACAATAACTTGAGTGTGTACCGAGGAAATTAAGGTGTAAGGATGAACACACAGAAGCAAGTTGCGCTAGATGCAATCGAACTAGTTAGGCCAGCTATCGAGCGCCTATTCTCACGAACCAACCGTCAAGAACTACATATCGTAGTGATGGATCCCCGCCTTAAGCCCTGGGAGTCCAGTTTTGAGGAAGCCATTTTGGTTGAAACCTCTATCGGCCAGCCGGATGCATGGACGATCCCTTTTGATCTGCTTGCCCGCAAGAAAGCTCAGCAAGCTTGGCGTGATTCTCAGGCCAATATTAATCACCAAACCGCCCACCCATCGTCGCTTCGTGATGACGATGTGCTGTACTACGGCTCCTTCGTCTACGGCAATGTCGTGGTCGCCTGCAGCGGGGTGCAGCAATGGTATGACATGCTGATCAGTGGCTGGATTGCCCTGGCCATCGAGCAACTCACAATCAACGACTACCAAACCCAAAAAACGAATAACCCGACTCAAACCTACCGACGTGAACAATAAAATAGGTATCTAAAATATGAATAAATTACTAAAAGCAGTCATGATCTCCGCAGGTGTACTAGTTTCAGCAACAGCCGTTGCTGCTGATTACCCAACCAAAAACATTCGCTTGGTTGTCCCTTTTGGTGCCGGTGGCGGTACCGATGCTGTTGGCCGTACGTTGGCTAATAGTGCCAAGGATGTGCTTGGCCAAAATATTTCGATCATGAACCGTACCGGTGGTGCAGGTGCGGTAGGTATGAGCTTTGGTGCCCAGCAGCGCGCTGATGGTTATACCCTAACAGTAGTCACCCGCGAGATTGCCTCGCTGCCACAAATGGGCCTAATGCGCCACACAGCAGATGACTTCAAACTGATCCGAATGGTTAACCTTGACCCAGCCGTTGTACTGGTTGCTGCTGACAGCCCATACAACAGCATCAATGACCTGATTGAAGATGCCAAGAAAGAGCCAGGCAAAGTGAAGTTTGCTTCTACTGCCGCGCCTAACTTCTATCTGATGGCACTGGAAAAAGACCAAGATATCAAGCTCAACGCTATCCCTTACAACGGTGCTTCGGAAGCGATTCCAGCGGTACTAGGCAACCACACAGATGTCACTATGGTGACGCCGGGTGAAGCTATTGCACAGCTTCGTTCTGGTCAGCTAAAGGCCCTAGGCGTGATGTCTGAAGAGCGCATCGCCTTTATCAAAGATGTCCCGACTCTAAAAGAGCAAGGCGTCGATGTGGTAACCGGTACATGGCGTGGTATCGGTGCACCGAAAAACACCCCTGACCACATTATTGAAAAGCTAGGTGCAGCATTCGACCAAGCAATGGCGACAGAGGAATTCAAGTCATTCATGGAAACTGGTGCAATGACGATTCACAACCTGAACGCCGAAGAGTTTACCAAGTTTGTCTACGAAGATACGCAAGCACTAGGCTCTCTAATTAACTAATGATACCCAGGAGCCAGCACACCATGCTGGCTCTTTTTTTGAACACGCTCAACACAAGGATGGATTCTATGTTGAATAGAAACTTTCTTTTCCCGTCCCTGATCATTTTATTAGGTGCCGCTTCCCTTTTCGTTATCAGCCAATTCGACAAGCCGATGTTCCAGGATGCTAGTGTCGATGCCGCCTTTTTCCCAACCGTTGTCACGATTGCCATGATGGTTATCTCGTCGGTGCTAGTCTTTCAGCATTGGCAAAAAAACCAACGAGACAAAAAAGAGAATACCCAGGAGAAAGAAGTACCGCTATTTTCCAAGCTGTCTGTTTTTGGTGTCGCCTACTTAATTGGCTATGCCTTCTTGATCCACCTTCTCGGCTACCTGTTTGCCAGCCTTATTGCTTTTGCCTTGTACCTAATTTACTTCAAGGTGAAGAAGCCCCTTTATTACGTGATTGCAGCAGTATTCGTTGTATCTGTGTATTACCTGTTTGGCGAAGTGTTTGTGATCGCGCTTCCTGACGGCATCATTCTGTAGAGGCCGCATATGTTAGAACATTTATTTTCAGGCATCTTAACCGCCTTCAGCCCAAGTGTTTTCCCTGTACTGATCTTCGGCGTACTGGGCGGGATCATCCTCGGAGCCCTACCCGGCCTCACCGCGACCATGGGTGTTGCCATCTTACTGCCTTTTACTTTTGGTATGGAGCCAACGGCTGCATTGGTCATGCTCATCGGTGTCTACATCGGTGGTATCTATGGTGGATCGATTGCCGCGATTTTGCTCAAGACGCCCGGCACCCCGGCCTCTGCGGCGACCGTGCTTGACGGCCATACCCTTGCAGCAAAAGGCCAAGCAGCCCGGGCATTGAGCATCTCAGCAGTTGCTTCGTTTATCGGTGGCCTTATCAGTACCATCGTGTTGATCGCGATTGCACCGCTGCTGGCTGACTTCGCCCTCAAATTCAATGCGCCTGAATATTTCGCGCTGGCCTTGTTCGGCCTCACCATCATTGCCAGCGTGTCGTCGAAAAACATCCTCAAGGGTTTACTAGCAGGCTGCATTGGCTTGCTAGTCTCCACTGTGGGTCTAGACCCTATCAGCAGCGTACCGAGATTTACTTTTGACGTGATGGATTTGTACAGCGGCATCAATGTGATTCCGGTTTTGATTGGCTTGTTTGCTATCTCAGAAGGTCTCAACCAACTTGAGAAACTTCATAGCCAGAAGAAAGCTGCACCTCCAAAATTCGACCATAAGCTACTGAGCAAGAAAGATCTGAAAACCATGCTGCCAACCGCAGTGAAAAGTGGTTTGATGGGCACCTCTATCGGCTCTGTACCAGGGGCTGGCGCCGATATATCAGCATTCGTTTGCTATAACGAAGCCAAGCGTTCTGCCAAGAACCCGGATGAATTCGGTAAAGGGTCGGTACAAGGTTTAGCAGCTGCAGAAGCAGGCAACAATGGGGTTACCGGTGGCTCTCTAGTTCCGCTGCTAACTCTGGGTGTCCCGGGTGATGCGGTAGCTGCCGTTTTGCTTGGCGCATTAATTGTACAGGGCCTGACGCCGGGGCCATTGCTGTTTAGCCAAAGCCCAGAAGTGGTCTATGGGGTATTCAGTTCAATGCTGGTTGCCAACATTGTGATGTTGCTTATCGGCTTGCTCGGTATCCGCTTCTTCTGCCGCATTATTGAAGTGCCGAAGATCATCATGATCCCGATTATCATCTTCCTGTCGGTGATCGGTGCCTATGCCATCAACAACTCGATGTTCGATGTCGGTATTGCGATTAGCTTTGGCTTGCTAGGGTTTATCCTCAATAAGATGGAAATTCCATCCTCGCCTATCTTGCTGGCGATTATCCTCGGGCCAATGGCCGAAACCAACCTGCGCAAATCTCTGCTGATGTACGATGGCAGCTGGTCATTCTTGTATGAACGCCCTATCGCGCTGGCCTTCATTGTCCTGGCCGTTTTCTCGGTCTACTCCACCATGAAGCTCAAGAAAAAGCAGGCGCAGGCTCCTTTAGCGGAGTAGGGAAGAAGCCTTAAACGAAAAAAGCCGCTGATTTCTCAGCGGCTTTCTCTAATGTTGCGGAGCGCTCTAGGTGTTAGAGGATTTGAACCCTAGATTCCAGATGCAAAAAAGGCCTGCATTTCTGCAAGCCTTTCGAATGTGGCGGAGAGATAGGGATTTGAACCCTAGATACGCTATTAACGTATGCCGGTTTTCAAGACCGGTGCTTTCAACCACTCAGCCATCTCTCCGTAAGTACGGCGTATGATATAGCGGTTTACTTCCACTGTAAACCCCACAAAATTCGTATGGTTATCATTTCAACAGAACGAAAGTATCTGATTCAGATTAAATCAATATCTTTACTCGCCATTTCAGTTCGAACCCGCTTGGGGTAGTCATAGTAAAACACCGTCCCCTGTTCTTCGGCAATCGCCTGCCAGCAATCGACCTCAAAACCAAGCACCAAAACGCCACACGTCGGCAAGTTGTCTTCTTTGAATCCAAACATCTGGGCAAGCACGGTCATCGCTGGGTTATGGCCCACCAGCATAAGACGTTCAACCACATCACTGGTTTCACGGATAATATCCATCAGTTCAAACGCAGACTCGGTATAGACTCTTGGGTCAGATTCCAGCTTAGGCGAGCAGTCTAACCCTTCTGAGAAAGAATAAGCCGTTTGCGACGCCCGCAGTGCCGAGCTGGTGACAATCAACTGCGGCCCCTGTTGCCAACCATTCAACCGGTGAACCATCTTCGGTATATTTTTCAGGCCACGGTTATTGAGAGGGCGTTCATGATCATCTAACGAAGGGTCGTCCCAAGAAGATTTGGCATGGCGCACTAAAAACAATAATTTCATTGCTCTCCCCCTTAGCATAACAGGCTAACCACCTAACCATTTCAGCCAAGCGGTAACCCATATTCAACTTTTATACATCCAGACTTAGCCTGGGTGTTTGGTATAAGTATATAAAACATAAAGGGGAAGGCTGTTTCGATTACAAAAAAGGGCTGCCTGTTAGGCTGCCCTTTAAATGATTTAAACACAATCAAACCACTACATGGCTGATTTCACCGCTCTTGCCAAGCGATCTGCGGCTTGCTCCGGATCTGCCATTTTTGCATTGAAGAAATTACTGACGACATCGAAGATCGCTGCCTGCACATAGCTGGTTGTCGCCAGCCCTTGGGACACACTCGGTACCAAACCGCCGGATTGGCTACTTTGCTTGAAAACCACCAGCGAATCTTTGGCACACTGGTCAAACTCGGACAAATCCATATCCATCCTTACTGGAATCGAACCCTTGCTGAGGTTAAACGTAGACTGGAACTCCTTGTCCAGAATTGCCCGAGCGAGATCCTTCTGGGCCTGGCTATTGGCTTCATCGGTCAACTTGAAAAAGGCAAAACTATCGATGTTGTAGGTGAACAGGCCCTGCGTACCGGGTGCAGCCGTACACAAGTAATCTTTCCCGGGTACCTTGCCGTCGGCTTCGAATTCCCCTTTCGCCCAGTCCCCCATGATCTGCATGGCGGCTTCGCCACTGCTTACCATGGCAGTAGATGTACTCCAATCTCGGCCACGGTAATTTGGCCCTACATAATCACGCATACGACGGAACTGGGTGAACACATCCACCATCTTTTCTCCGCCGAGTACTGACATATCCAGTTCAACAAAGGCTCGCTGGTAATTGGCTGGGCCTAGTACTGCTAAAGCAACCGCTTCAAACAAGGTGACGTTCTGCCAGGGCTGGCCACCATGTGCCAACGGCACAAATCCTGCCTGTTTTATTTTTTCAGCAGCCACAAAAAACTCATCGAGCGTTCTCGGCACTTCTACACCCGCTTTAGCAAACACCTTGGGGTTCGCCCATAACCAATTGACTCGGTGGATATTGACCGGCACCGCAACGTAGTCACCACCATACATCATTATTTGGCGTGCAACCGGCGGTAGGATTTTCGACCAATTATCTTCTGCAGCGACATCGTTCAAATCGGTCAAAAAGCCCAATCGGCCCCACTCCTGAATATCATGGCCTTTGATCTGTGCTGCCGATGGCGGGTTTCCTGACACCGCACGGGTCTTAAGAACCGTCATCGCACTTTCACCACCGCCACCTGCGATAGCAAAATCTTTCCAGTGATTACCCTGAGCCTGAATTTTATTCTTCAGTAAAGAGACCGATCGCGCTTCGCCGCCCGAAGTCCACCAGTGCAAGACTTCCACTTCTCCAGCAGAAGCCACACCGCTAGCGAGCATCATCAAAGCCGATATCAAGGTGTGTTTCGTGTTCATTGCCTTAATCTTCTTTCAACAAGCGGGGAATGTAGACTTTCACTTCCAACCCGCCATCTACCGCATTATGGATTGCCATATCACCGCCATGAGCATGGATGATATTGCGGGCAATACCCAGCCCCAAGCCATGACCTTCATCATCCTTTGCAACCCGAACATAGGGCTCGAACACCGCATCGAGTTTATCTCTAGGGATGCCCGGTCCTTTGTCTTTGATAATCAGGATCAGCGAGTCTTTTTCATCAACGATGATCAAACTCACCTCATCACCGTATTTCACGCCGTTATCAATCAGATTGCTAAAACAGCGCTTCAGCGCCAGCGGTTTACCCATTAACGGCGCTATCTTGGTTTTAGGAATTCTGACTTTCACCTGGTGCTGGTTATGACGCTCGGCAATGCTGAACAACAGTTCTTTCAAATCCACCTGGGCCAAGTTCTCATGCAGATCGGTGTCTTTTACCGTCTGCAATGCCCCTTTCACCATCATCTCCAATTCATCGAGATCGCGGTTGAATTTCTCGACTTTGGCATCATCATCGATAAGCTCGGCGCGCAGTCTTAAACGGGTGATAGGTGTTTTCAAATCGTGAGAAATCGATGAAAACAGATGCTCGCGATCATCAATATAGCGCTGTACCCGTGACTGCATCCGGTTAAATGCCCGGGTCGCCGTCACCAGCTCGCTAGCCCCCTCTTCTTTGAGCGGCGGCTGGTAAATATCAAAGCTCATGGCATTGGCCGCATACGCCAGCCGCTTCAATGGCTTGGTCTGGCGACGGATCATCAAGAAAGTGAACACCAACAACAACGCTGTCATGAACACCATAAACACCAGTTGCTGACCCGTGATGATCTCATCTTCCAAAGTGACATACGGCGCCGGCAACAAGGCTGCGATATACAACCACTCGTTTTCAGCCAACTCCAACTGCACAACCAAAATCGGTGGGTTGAACGGTTCAAGACTCAGGGTATAGTGCGCCCATGAGCGAGGCAGATCGCTGAGCAAGATATCATTTTTCAGAACATGTAAGGTTTCAGGACGGGAGAATTCAACCCGGATCACATCAAGCCGCGGCAGCTTTTCGCCTAGTACCTCTTCAAAGGCTCCGACAGCGGTTCTCTTCATCAAAGAGTCAGGGATCGGATCAATCAAGATCTCTTCTTGATTGAAAGAGACAAAGAAACGGGTTCCCCCCATATTGCGCAGCTGATCGAGCACAATATGACGGTATTCCAACGGTAGAGATTGGAAGAAGGTCACAGTAGAAGCAAACATATTGGCCATGCTGGCCGATGCTGATTCCAAACCTTCCAAATCACGCTGCTTCGATTGCCCATACCAAATACTGGTTGCAATAACTTGGGCAAGAAATACCGCCAGCAGGGTAAACCATAGCGTGCGGGCCAACAGGGACTTTGGCCACCACTTTCGAATATTCATAGACAGTACCACTAACTGGACGAGGCGGATTACTCCTCGTAGGTAACCTCGGCATTAAACGAGTAACCGTTACCACGGATTGTCTTAATCAAACGTTGCTGGGTTCCTTTGTCTCCCAAACGCTGGCGCAAGCGGCTTAATTGCACATCAATACTACGGGCCGACGGGGTTGCCTCGCGACCACGAGTCGCGAAAGAGATAGTATCGCGATCTAGCACTTCATTTGGGCGGGTCAGGAACAGCATCAACAACGCGAAATCACTGCCGCTGAGCTCGTAATCTTTTTCTTTGTCTAAATCGTACAGACGCTGGGCCGCTGTATCCAAACGCCAGTTTGCAAACCGTATCGCCTTGGGAGCAGACGGCATCTGCTGGGCTTCGGTAGGTTTGACTCGACGCAATAAGGCTTTTATTCGCGCCATTAACTGGCGGGGACTAAACGGTTTGGCGATGTAATCATCTGCCCCTAGCTCCAGACCAATGATCTGATCCATCTCATCCGACACCGCAGTCAGCATGATAATTGGCACATCAGAAGTTTTTCGGATGTATTGGCACAAGGTAAAACCATCATCCCCAGGCATCATCACATCCAGCAAGATCAAATCAGGCGTGCCCATAGCCAGACGGCGTTTCATCTCCTCCCCTTCGGCAGCGGTAATGACCGTAAATCCCGCTTTGGTGAGGAATTCGTCCAGCAACTCACGAATTTCCTGATCATCATCAACAACAAGAACCTTCTTGCTTGTGCTCATTATCTCTTCCTTCTGCCCTAGCAAGGAGTTACCCAAGCTTGACTACACATTCTTCAGGGCAACATCTTGCCAAAAAGCAATATATTGGCGCCAATTACATACTAGGGCGCTAACATATCAAACTGAATCAAAAAAGGCGCGTACCGCGCCTTATAATCATGATCTGAATAGATAAAAATGACAAATCTAGCAAACGCTTGCTATTAGCCCTTCTGCTACTAACGCTCACGCAACGCCCATTTTGATCTTGTACTTCGACACCGCTTGCTCAAAGAACTCACGCTCGTCATCATCACCAATATTGTTGGCCACTTCAGCAAATACCTCGTAACCTTTCTTACCGTTCTTTACCTGCCAAACAGAATAGGCCGCTTGCTTGTCCAGTTCTACCCGGTTCTTTTCTGCTTCAGAAAGCAGTGTCAAATTATGCATGGTGTTCATCCTACCCCGATCATTTTGATGGCGATTTTATCCCAATCCCCTGCTATTCCCAAGGTACTCTTAAGGCGTTAGCCATGAAAAAACCCGCGTTTCCCACAACTTTGGCTTGGGATAATGCGGGCTTGGTCAAACAATCAGCATTAATGGTTAAAAGCCGAGCAACCACTTAAAGGTTATGAAAAACCCAGCGACAACGGCCACCGTCAACGCCACACTGGCAACTGGACTTAATGTAGCGGCACAAGGGTTGCTGATCGCATCAGCCAACGTCGGCTCGTCAAAATCAACCTTCTTCTGGGACTGAATTAGCTCATTAACGTAATGATCAATGGTATCAATCGACTCTTCGACAGAATCAATCACTTGGGCTCCCAGCCAACGTTCTTGCTCGATCAACTGACCCGACTCGACATGGCGTAACCCAGAAAAGCGCCCAGTACGTCGATCCACAACCGATACCGCCATATAGCCTTGATCTTCACTCCAGACCCAACAAGGCAGGAAGTTTCCTTCAATATTTACCTGGCTCGGGTAAGGAAACCGGGCATTGCTGACAATGTCTAACAGCTTATCTTTAACATCACACAATGCGTGCAGCTGCTGAATACAAGTTTCCAACCAGTACGGGAAATTATTTCTAAAGGCGCTTTGACGCAGCGGGGCAAGGCGGGCTGCTCCCCTTACCACAAATTCAGTGATCTGCTGACTGACATCACTTTGATTGGGCCAGCACTGCTGTGCAGATGAAGTCGGTAAGGTAAGGCGTTGGCAAATAGTGCCTTTGGGTGAAACAAGCTTAAGTGCCTGTTGGCTGTTTTCCATAGAAGGAAGATATTCTATGTGCCAGGGTTTAGCGACTTTCCGCATGATGGCCCGGTATACCTGTTCAACTGTGGATTGGTAATGCTCATAGTTGCTCATCGGGCACCTCCGGGGTGGTTTCTGGACTGACCTCATTGTACAAAAAAACGGCCTTCATTATGGTGATCAGAATCTTGTTTTGTAAAAGAGGTGAAATGCATCGCTATGCGGTAAAATCAAACAACTTTTGTTATGTGATTTATCAGTTATGCCAAACTTGCAATTTAAACGCATTCCCGCCTTTAACAGTTATCTTCACGGCCAATTACATAACACCACACTGACCAATCAGGCATGGCCAGTGTGGTAAGTTAAATACCCAGAGACTGAGGTTCTAGCTCGCGATTACAGGCCTGCACTGATCCCAAACAAGATGGAATTATTAGTCACATCACCCATATCGCGGTATTCATAGTTCAACGAAAGATCGATAAATGGCAGCATGGTAAAGACCACTCCGGCCCCTCCGGCAAATCCCCAGCCATCATCATTTTCTGTCGGCACACCCGATCGGTCGATATCATAGTCGTAATAATTGGTACCAAGCTTGCCGTAAACACTCCCTATCACCAAAGGTAAATCCGCCCGTAGAGTTAATGGAAACGCGGTATAGTCAATCTCGTTCTTTGCGCTTCCCCCCCTCGCATCGACATCAGCACTGCCCTGTACCACTCCGGCATTCACGCTGAAGATATCATTAATATGATATGAGCCATTGATCCCATATTCGACGCCATAATCATCGTTACCCTGGTACTCAACCCTCGCACCGCCTACCGTCGCCCCAACGGAAAACCCCAGCAAATCCGCCGCAGCCGGTGCTGCGCAAAGTAATAATGTTGCCGCTAACCCTATTCTTTTCATTCATCCAGTCCTTAGCAAATAAACGAACCACATCCTTATTATGGGTAGTGCGAAATGCAGCAAATTACCAATTCCATTGTTGTTTTCCGTGCTGCGGTTCAACCCTGCCTATACTCAAAAAACTGGTTTCGTATTTAGCCTATCGCCGGAGGGTTATCTTAACTATGCCCATCAACCTCAAATCAGCTCTCAAGTATTTCCTCATTAATACTGTCGTTATCATGCTGACGGCTTGCGACAGTACCGACGATACCCCTGATGCCGATACCATCTATTTCAACGGCAACATCATTACACTCGCAAACCACTCAAAAAAAGTCACCGCCATCGCTTTCAAGAATGGCAGGGTACAAGCGATTGGAAGCCGTATTGGTGTAAAACGTCACCAAGGCGATCTCACCGAAATGATAGATTTAGACGGCAAAACCATGATCCCCAGCTTTATTGCCGGTAATAGCCACTTCTCCCAACTGCTCGCGGAAGCAGGCGATATAGGACAAGTACAAACCCTATTTGCCAGCCAAGGCATCACGACACTGGCTGATATTGGAATTAATAATGAGGCGCTATCTACCTTGCAGAGCCATGCCAACGCCAATAAGCTGGTGTTAGATATTATTGCGATCCCCAACGTCACTGAGATGGAAGCCTTGGTGGAAGGTGATGAAGTCAGCTTTGGCCAATACAATAACCGACTCAAAGTGCCTGGCTTCTATCTTGCCCTCGATGGCACAGCTAGCGATTACTCCGCCTGGATGGCCTACCCCTACCAAGAAAACCGTACTTTACCCGAGCCCAATTGGCGCAGCGAACCGCTGATGCCATTTAGTGCTTTTCAAAATACCTTTCAGTCTGTGGTCGAAAATGAACTCCAGCTATTTATTCATGCGATGGGCGATGCCGCTATCGATGCGATCATCCAAGCTGGCTATGATCTCAAACTTAATGCTGGGCAAGACCAACGCCATGTAATAATGATGTCCCGTTTCATGCGCAATAACCAACTGCAACAATACGCCAAGCTTGGATTGGTCGCCTGTTTTGACACCAGTAATATTTATCAAGAAGGCGAAGATGATATTGAAAAACTTGGCCTCAGCCGGGCAAATGGGCAAAGCCCTATCAAGCAAGCATTTGAGGATGATTTACCCGCCAGTAATATTTGCTTCCCCGGCCCGACGCTTCCCGATACTATTTTTACGCTCTGGTCTTCAGTCAACCGGGTTACCAAAGATGAAGAAATTATGGGCAGCGGATTGAGGCTGTCACCACTGCAAGCCTTGGCTGCCATGAGCAAACAGGCTGCTTTCCAGTTTTTCGAAGAAGACAATAAAGGCGAGTTAGTTCCCGGTAAGCAAGCCGACGCAATCATCCTCTCAGATAACCCGATGTCAATTGCCCCAGGGTTAATTAGGGAGATCGAAATTATCGAGACCATCAAAGAGGGCAAGACTATCTATCGTCGCCCCTCCGCTTCGTCCTCAGAGGCTGCATCCCCCTAAAACCAAAAGAGCAGAAAACACGAAAAATAATCACCACACGCTATACAACCCACCCGACATAAATGGGCAGTATTGGGCCCATTTAAGTTTTTTGCCGCGATGAAATCCATTACAACATCACATTTTTACTCACATTGTTTCAGGCTATTTCCATTCAAACAAACCAAGGATTATATACCAATATAATTGTATATTTTCAGTTACTTAATATAGTTTTCCATCTGTTGTTTATATCTTTTACCTTTCATTTACGCAAACGATACCCCTCACCCTTTCAACAGATTTGGTAATCAACGATCTGTTTTTGATTAACAGCTCAATAAAATGTGATCAGGATCGCGAGATCCAAAGACATGCTTGCTTACACTTTATCCATCAAAACGACAACGCACATTAAGGCGCCATACAGAGCAGCCATCCAACGTCGTCATACACAATGAATATAGAGGGTAAACACATGAGTGAGATTCTGCTTGCAACTTTTGCAGGATTAATAGTTGGTCTATTTTTCTCGGCCATTAAACTTCCGCTGCCTGCGCCACCAGTACTACCAGGCATTATGGGAATCGTCGGTGTTTACCTTGGCGGCGTTGCCTACCAAAGCATCGTTGAACGTTTTTTCTCTTAAACGCACACTTTCTTAAAACGATACAGCGACAACATAACGTACAAACAACATACCTGGAGTGAATTATGGCTACCCCACATATCAATGCTGAACTTGGTGATTTTGCAGAAACAGTCCTGATGCCAGGCGACCCGCTTCGTGCGAAATTCATTGCTGAAAATTACCTTGAAGACGTTCAACTTGTTTGTGACGTTCGTAATATGTTCGGTTACACCGGCACTTACAAAGGCCAGCGTGTCTCTGTAATGGGCCACGGTATGGGTATTCCATCATGCTCTATCTACGTTCACGAACTGATCAAAGAGTTCGGTGTGAAAAACATCATCCGCGTAGGTAGCTGTGGTGCGGTACATGACGACGTTAAACTGATGGATGTGATCATTGGTATGGGCGCGTCAACAGACTCGAAAGTTAACCGTATTCGCTTCAACAACCACGACTTCGCCGCTATCGCTGACTTTGGCCTGCTAGAAACCGCAGTAAACGAAGCGCGTGCTCAGAATGTACCTGTACGTGTCGGTAATGTTTTCTCTGCTGATCTGTTCTACAGCCCAGAAGCTGATCTGTTCGACAAGATGGAAAAGCTAGGCATGCTAGGTGTAGACATGGAAGCAGCCGGTATCTACGGTGTTGCTGCTGAGTTGGGAGCAAAAGCACTGACCATCCTGACTGTTTCTGACCACATCAAGCGTGGTGAAAAACTAAGTTCAGAAGATCGCCAGAAGTCATTCGCGCAAATGATGAATGTTGCTCTGGAAACAGCTATCAAGCTGTAATGAACCTACCTGTGGCCGGTGTAACCCCGATTCATCGGCCACGCCTTCATGCTTCACCTTATACCAATACCATTTACATAGATGGTATCGGTATGACAGACAGCGAGAATTATTAGTCTCTACAGCACCGTTTTATCTTGATATCGCGCAGCTCAAAATTTTGTAATATGTGGCGTCTTACACAATTTGAATGGTCCTCTATATAGAAGGCCGGCGCAGATATTAAGTCAAAGCCCGTTGTAGACACTAATGGTACAGAGCAGGGAAACCTGCTCTGTACCACCCCCTAATAGGGCGCTCCCCCTGCCAACAAATACACATAACGCGCTTGTTGCTTAAGCCCATGGATAAGGTTAGGCTGACATGATGAACACACGCCGAATCGACACTCACGCTTCGTTACTTCCGCAAGCCTGTAACGGTCACCAACTCAATCATTGTAAAACCGTCAGTTGCACTAATTTCGGTTCAACAGATACTCATCATTATGTGCTTCAGCGGAACAATCCGAACAAGCCGATGTTGGTTTGCAAAGAGTGTGGGGCTTTCCCGCCGATCATCAATAATCACGATGTCGTCGAAGAAGCCCTGCGTTTAAAGCAACAGCAAAGTAGTGGGATGCCAGCATGCAGCAACCCCGAATGTGAAAACCTCGGGCTGCCGGTATTGACCCACCGCCACCTATATCATGCCTTTGGCTTCAGCGGCGACCGCCAGCGCTATCGCTGCAAATGCTGCCAAACCACGTTTGTCGACCGCTGGTCAGGCTTTAATGGCAAGAACCAAATTCAGCAGAAGCTGTTAGCTATGCTGTTTACTGGTTATCCGGTCAGAGATATATGCCGCCGGCTCAATATGAACCCCAAGTCGTTTTACGATCAGCTGTCTCATATTGCTAGCCGCTGCCGCCGGCAACTTGCTATGTTCGATGCCCGCTTGGTCAAGCATTCACCCGAGCTTTCCTTAGCTTCTGATATCAGTGAATTACAGCCAAACAGCGAAAACGGTGTGCTTTGGGTCGCCAGTTGTGAAGCCGAGTCGGGATATGTGCTGGCGCAGGACATCAACTATCAGCCGGAAGAACATGAGGAATCGAGCGAGTGGCATGATCCGTTCAATGAAGGCGCAAGGTTTATGTCAGCCCCTCCGGCACAATTGGTCGAAGCGTCAACTTCTGTTCCTCAGGGTTTGCTTGCCCATATCGATGCCGTCTACCGCGAAATCATGGCAAGGCCGAACTTCGAAGATCCGTTATCTAGCAAGCCGCGGTTAAACTACCCGTCCAAAGGCTGCTTGATCCGGCCACAATACACGGTCTACGCCCACTATATGCACCTGCAGCAAATGCTGGAGCACAATCAAGAGCTGGCTATTTTTATGCCACAAGAAACCTTGCTGCGCTCTGCCTGCATCTCGATATTTTGCGATCGCATCAAAGACAAAACGGTTCATCCGATTTATGTTGAATCCGATCCTGCGTGGCAACATGGCCAGCCTGCAGGCCGTATCGATATTGTGCTGATGGGTTGGTGGCGTGATCGCTGGGCATTTACCCGCCATGATGACATCAGCAAAGGGATCTGCCACTTGGGTGGAGAAAAAGAAAATGAAGGTAAATGGCTAGAAGTCGCGACGCATAAAGAGATCACCCACTACCAGCAGCGCTTCCAAGATCAGTTCAGCCAGTTCATCAATGAACCGCGCCGAAAGCTTCGCCCTGGAGGTCTATTGCCATTGCTGGATATTTACCGAGCATGGCACAACCTGTGCCATCAGGATAAAGAAGGAGTGACACCTGCACAACGGATGGGGCTAGTCGCAACCCCGCTCACTCTGGAACAGCTCCTTAGCTAATTTCTCAATGCTTACTGGCAGATTCACGCCTGCAAAACAAATAATGATGGGGAGATCCAATTTCTCCCCATCCCTTCACGATTGCAGTTGATCATTTCATGGAAGATATATCACACTCTTAACAAAGCGCTCACTAGGATAAGTTTTTCACGGATGATACCCAACAGAATTAAGCCGATGTTACTCGGAAGTATGCTCATTATCGGCATTGTACCGGCCTTTATCTATAACTGGCTCAGCAGCGACAAACTCACAATGGTCGCCACCGAGCAGATAGCCAAAGGATTAGGTAGCCGTACCGAACTAGCAGCACATAACCTTGATGATATTCTTGCCCAGCGTCTGTTGAGTGTCCGCAAGCTGGCCAGCTCCCCCGTATTTGAACTCCCCATACTGAAACACAATGAAGGCCACGCCCCGGAGCAGCAAACTTTTATCAGCAACTACCTCAAAGAGTTGTCTGAGGTCGATCCGAGCTTTAGCCAAATTCACCTCATAGCAGCGCACCAGCAAACCTTAAACGTTGTTGCAAGCTCAGCCGAATCGGCTCCGACTGATATTGCCACCACCCTTGAACAAGCGGGGTTAAAGGCTATCAACCAACAACTCGCTACTTTGGCACACGGTAAAGCCAGCCTGCTTATCTCACCGCCGCAATACCAGGACGATATCGCCTACCTGTACATCCTCAGTACTGTTACCCATCAGCACCATACTGACGATACCCGCGAAACCTTTCTGGTGATCCGCTATCAGCTCAATGAACTCAATGCCCAGCTGACCTTCCTTGGTGAGCGGATCAGCAACAGTGACTACATCATGCTGATCAATGATAAGGCGGAAATCATCCTCTCCGGTCGCCACCAAGGCCAGCGCCTGGTGATTTTTGATGATTTCCAAGCCTATATCCGCCAACAGCTTGCGTCCAAGCAGCAAGGTGTAGAAACCTATAACCCTGGCGATCTCCGCGGCTTTACCAACCGCCAAAACCAGACAATGGTCACCACGCTAGCGCCACTCGATTTTCAGCTACCGGGCCGGCCAACCTGGTACCTCGCCTCCATTACGCCTGAGAATACGGTTACGGCCGTGATTGACTATCTCGAGCAATACTTCATGCTGGCACTGATGCTGACTGCAGGTATTGTCGTCGTGCTATCGCTGATGCTTACCCGACACATTACCGCCCCGATAGCTGCACTGACCCGCTTTGCCGCCCAGTTCAGGCTGGGTAACTATAGCCGTAGTGAGAATTTCAAGGGACCTTATGAATTCAAAGTACTGCATGATGCATTGAATCAGGGCGCTGATAAGATCGCCCATGATACCAAGCGCCTCAACCAAGCACTGCACAAAGCTGAATCTGCAGATAGGGCTAAATCAGCTTTCCTTGCCAACTTATCCCATGAAATCCGTACCCCGATGAACGGCATGCTGGGCCTGTCGCAACTGCTGCTCAAAACCGATCTCACCAAAGAGCAAGAACAGCATTTGCGTACCCTGCTTGAATCGGGCAAACACATGATGGCACTGCTTAACGATATTTTGGACTTCTCCAAGATTGAACAAGGGCAATTGAAGCTCGACCCTACCCATTTCTGCTTTACCGATCTGGTGGGGGCGATAGAGAGTACCTACCACTCCCTGGCAAAAGAGAAAGGGATCGAGTTTGACATCTACTGCGACTTCGACCGCCGCCAGTGGTTCTATGCCGACAAGGCGCGTATCCGGCAAATATTGTTCAACCTGATCAGCAACGCCATCAAGTTCACCGAAAAAGGCAAGGTTTCCGTCTCTCTGGCATTATCAAACGGGGAATCGAGCGGTGACCAATACCTTCACATCATGGTTTCGGATACCGGCATTGGTATTCCGGCTGATCGCCTCGATCTGATCTTCGACCCCTTTGCCCAAGCAGAGGCCTCGACCAGCCGCCGCTTCGGCGGGACCGGCCTAGGGCTGAGTATCGTCAAGCAATTGGCCCAGCTCATGCGCGGCAGCATCTCTGTCTCCAGCGAGCAAGGGGTGGGCTCTTCGTTTCAGGTCAAGGTCGCTCTGCAACTGGGCCAGTACACCGCAGATGAAAACAACAGCGTCACTTTTGACAGCCAGGCTTTTGCCAACCTCCACGTCCTCATTGTCGAGGACAACCACCTCAACGTACTGATCATCGAAAGCTTTCTCAAGCAACGAGGTTTTGTCACCTCGATTGCCGAAAATGGCGCCGAAGCCCTGAAGGTGTTGGAAACCCAAGCCTTTGATCTGATTTTGATGGATAACCACATGCCGGTGATGGACGGCATCGAGGCAACCCAGCGGATCCGCAAATTGCCGCCTCCGGCGTGCGAGACACCGATATTTGCCTGTACCGCCGATGTCTTTGCCGAAACCCAGCGCAATATGCTCAAAGCCGGCGTCGAATGCATGATCACCAAACCGCTGGATGAGCGCAAGCTCCTCGATGCCCTCCAGCGTTTTAAGAGCAAGATCACCCATATGGCTCGGCTGCGCTCAGACCTGGAAGCTGAGGGGCAGGCCCGCCTCCATGAAGCGGCTTCCCCCCACGACAGCAGCCAGCCTACAAACGGCGAGGGCGAGGGCAGCCTTAATCCAGACAGCTTTAAACAAATCGACCTGACAAGCCTGCTAGAGATGATGGACGATGACCACGATATCGTATGCCAGTTCCTGCAGATGTTTGCCGACGAGCATAATCTGGATATGAAAAAGTTAAGGCAAGCCCTGGCTGAACAAGATTTCGATTCCGCGCTATTGATTAGCCACTCCCTGAAAGGCGCATCAGGCAGCATCGGCGGCATCCATGTACAGCAAACGGCAGCAGCGGTCGAAAAGGACATCAAGGCCGGTAAGCTCCCTTCAGATGACGCTCTTTCATTGCTCGAACAGCGATTATCGCTGCTGATTGAGGAGATTCACCATCAGCTAACCCTCAGCGCTTGATGACGCAGTGCCATTATTCTTCCGGTTTAATGGCACCGCACAATAACCCGTTTATTTCTGACAGCTTATAATTCGCCAGATGTGCACCTATTTGGCTTGAATATTAAGACCAGTGTGATATACCCAAGCTACTTCAAGAGGCAGGTTCAGCGAGAATTTATAAGCTTATAGACAAGGCGTTGTTTTGAAGATTAAGTGGATCTAAATCAAGAAACAATAACGCAGTATAAAAGCTTATAAAACTCGCCCTTCGGGAGGATGCCAGCCCATTCACTCCTTCGTTGAAGCTTTTTGAAAGGGACTGCCATTACTGCAAACCTTCGCCTTGTATTGAATGCGCTGACAACCCTCTGAATCCTGCACCTTGAGGTAACTTGGGTATAGATCTCAGAACAGCATATGATTCGATCATAAAATCAATAATAAAAATGAGAATATGAGATGCGAAAAATTAATGACTTTGACATTAAACTCCTCCACTTATTTGTGACAATCGTTGATTCAGGTGGTTTTTCCGCCGCACAATTTAAATTAAATATGCACCAATCAACAATTAGCACTCGAATGAACGATCTGGAAACCCGGCTCGGTATGACACTCTGCCACCGGGGACGCAGAGGCTTTCGTCTTACCAACGATGGCCTCAAGGTTTACCAGTTATGCCAGGAACTATTTGATAATATTGTCCATTTTGAAGATCAGCTCGATAGCATCAGAAATGTATCCCACGGCCATATCAAGCTGACCTTAACCGATAATATTGCCACCAACCCGCAATGCAAAATCCAACAAGCCATCAGGCGCTTTTGCAGTGAGCACCCGAAAGTCTCTATTAACACCGATATCTGGGATTCCTACCAAATAGAAATGATGCTGCTCGACGGTAAAACAGAAGTGGGGATCACCTCTTCCGAAGTCCCCAAAGACGGATTAAAATATACCTACTTGTTTGGCGAAAGACAGTGCCTGTACTGCGTACCCGATCACCCCATACTCGCTATATCAAAGGAGATCACCCCCCAGGAACTGCGCCAGTTTCCAGTTGTAGAGCGTGGTCTGTCCCACAAAATCACCCCGCTTAGCGGTACCAAAGATATGCTCAATCTTGCCTGCAGTACCAACATGGAAGCCACCGCCCATCTCATCCTATCCGGCAATTTTGTTGGTTATCTGCCAGATCACTACGCATCGATTTGGGCGCAGCGAGGAGAAATGGTCAAAGTTAACGCCCCTTCTCTGGAGTATTTTGCCAAATTTCATTTGACCACCCTTGAATCAAAAGAATTATCAAAGGCCGCCGCTGAGTTAATTCGTGCCATCACCATGGCGCACCAGCAACAACAATCACCGCTCCCCCTCTCAAAATAATAAACTGTGCTTTAAATACAATTATTATTACCGCAGGATAAAATTGCTTATCCTGCGGATTTTATTTCATCAAAAATAATACATTGTCATTTTTCAAAGTAACCATACAAAACTCATAATTTATCTTTACCCATAAATAGCGCTCAATAATAGCAAATAACAATATTGCCTAAAGGTAATGATATGAGCACTTACCCTTGCATTAACATTCATTTAGATACGATCACCGAAAATACCCAGAATATGGTTTCCGCCTGCCACAACTACGGCGTATCCCCCGCCGGCGTAACCAAGCTGGCCTGCGCCTATCCGGAGGTTGGCCAGGCCATTATCGACGGCGGTATTCACCTGCTGGCCGATTCACGCATTGCCAATTTAAAAAAGCTCCAGCGACTTGATGCGGAAAAAATGCTGTTAAGGATACCCGCCATCAGCGAGGCCGACGATGTGGTGCATTATGCCGATATCTCCCTCAACTCAGAACTCAAGACATTGGAGGCACTGTCTGACGCGGCAGTCCGGCAGCATAAAACTCATCAGATTATCCTCATGCATGACTTGGGTGATCTCCGCGAGGGGGCGTTCTTTGAAGAAGAGACGATCGTGCTTTCTCACAAAGCAATGGCGCTGCCAGGCATAGAGGTAGTTGGTCTCGGCACCAACCTCGCCTGCTACGGTGGAGTGGAGCCCACAGCAGAAAACCAGAGCAAACTGGTCAGCCTCGCCAGGCAGATTGAATCTGAATTAGGCATCACGCTGAAATACATCTCCGGCGCCAGCTCGGCCGCTCTGCCCTTGATGCTCAACGGTCAGCTTCCACACGATATCAATCAGCTCAGGCTCGGGGCATCACTCCTGATGGGTATTGGCTTAAACGATGATCCAATCCCCAATACCCGGCAAGATACTTTTGATCTCACCGCCGAAATCGTCGAGCTCAAAATAAAACCTTCAGTCCCGATCAATTCCACCGCCCTCGATGCCTTTGGCAACAAGCCTGAGTTTGTTGACCGGGGATTACGCAAGCGCGCCATTTGCGCAATCGGCAAGCAAGATGTCGATATCAGCGAGATCACCCCCAAAGACAAGGGCATCATCGTTATCGGTGGCAGTAGCGACCACCTGATCATCGACATCAATGACAGCAAGACGGACTACCACACAGGCAGCCTAGTCGAATTCGAACTCTCATACGGGGGTGTCCTGCAATGCATGACATCCGAATACGTCACCAAACGCTTCATTTAATTTCGACCTAACTAATGCAGGATCCAACCACATCCTGCTAAGGAAGCACCATGCTAAAAATTAAAAAGTTTCCCAATACATTTACTATCCTGTTCTTCTTGATAGCCTTTTTTGCCATGCTGACCTACATACTGCCAGCAGGAAAATACACCCGCGAGATGAACGAACAACTTGGCCGTGAAGTCCCTTTACCGGGCTCGTTCCAAGTCATTGAATCGTCGCCGCAAGGTTTTTTCGACACACTGATGGCACCCATCTCCGGTTTCTATGATCCTATCAGCGGCGTCATCGGGGCCATTGATGTCAGCCTCTTTGTCCTGATGGTCGGTGGCTTTTTAGGGATAGTCACCAAAACCGGGGCTATTGATACCGGTATTGCGCGGATCATGGTGCGCCTGAAAGGCAAAGAGATCTATATGATCCCGATCCTGATGGTTCTGTTCGCGCTCGGCGGTACTTCTTACGGTATGGCGGAGGAATCACTGGCATTTTACGGCCTGCTTATCCCCATTTTCATGACTGCACGTTTTGACCCTCTGGTAGCCGTAGCCGTGATCTTCGTCGGTACCGGGATCGGCACCCTGGGCTCGACTATCAACCCGTTTGGTACGGTGATCGCCTCTAACGCGGCCAGCGTAGACTTCCTCAGCGGTGTAGAGCTGCGTTTCGCGATTCTGGCAATCGCCCTGGTTGTCGGTATCGGCTACGTCATGCGCTACGCCAAAAAGGTCCAGAACAATCCAGAGTCATCACTGCTTGCCCACCTGCGTAATGACCACGAACAGCATTTTCTGGGCAACAAAGACACCACCAGCAGCCTGCCGGTGCTTACCGGCCCGCAGCAAGCGGTACTGGTACTGTTTATCCTGACATTCGCTATCATGATCTACGGTGTATCCGTTCTTGGTTGGTGGATGGCTGAGATGGCAACCCTGTTTATCTTCATGGGGATCCTGTGCGGGATAGTCGGCCGCCTGAGCGAAGATGACCTGATTAACTCGTTTGTCGCCGGCGCTGCCGATCTCATCGGGGTTGCATTAATTGTCGGTGTTGCACGTGGTATCGTTGTCGTAATGGAAGCGGGCAATATCACCGATACCATTCTTAACTATGCCGAAGGGCTTGTGGCCGGCAAGAGCTCGGTACTGTTTATCAACACCGTCTACGGCATTGAAATGCTGCTGTCGTTCATTGTACCTTCTACCTCCGGTCTGGCGGTGATGAGCATGCCTATCCTGGCTCCACTGAGTGATTTTGCCAACACTGGCCGCGAATTAGTCGTTACCGCGTTTATGAGCGGAATTGGTACTGTCCTGTTTGTAACCCCAACTTACGGCGTACTGATGGGCGGTCTGGCCATTGCGCGTATCCCTTATGTGACCTGGCTGAAATTTATCGCACCGCTGGTTGCCTTCTTTGTTGCGCTAAACGTCATCATTCTCTCCATCGGCGTCACCCTATAACCCTACCTACCAGCAATCTGCTCCGGGAGTGTCGCCACTCCCGGAGCCGTTCATTTTTGCCGGTAAATCACCAACACAAAAATATCCATCGCTAAGCAACAACTCACCGGCTTTTCACCCAGCTTATATCACGCCTGAACCGAACATATGATCCATTAGATGATCATATACTCATCATGATAGCATCCCGTCTATTCCTTAAATGGTTAGGCCGCGACTAAATTATTGGCCAGAAAGCACAGCCGCTAGATAAATCTGAGATCAAAACACGGTTTGAGTACTTTTATGATTGACAAAATATGCCAAAACGCTAATTATCGAAGTATCAATTGTTCTTAAGCGATCCATCCGCTCATCAACCATGTTTTTGACCTGATACGGAAAGATTAAGAAGATGTAATTATCACTTTGCTCGCCGGATTTTTAGCTAGCATTGAAACAAGCCCAACGAGGATAAGGTCGGAAGATATGAGTACAAAACTGGAACAACTGCGCGCGCTTACTACTGTTGTTGCTGATACCGGTGATATCGAAGCTATCAGCAAGTACAAACCAGAAGACGCGACGACAAACCCATCTCTGATCCTAAAGGCGGCCCAAATTGCCGAATACGCCCCTCTAATCGAGCAAGCTATTGCGTACGCCAAAGCACAAAGTGACAACAAAGAACAACAAATCCAAGACACCTGTGACATGCTGGCAGTGAACATCGGCAAAGAGATCCTGAACGTGGTTCCTGGCCGTATCTCAACTGAAGTTGACGCGCGTCTTTCTTACGACACAGAAGGCAGCATTGCCAAAGCACGCCAGCTGATCAAAATGTACAACGATGCAGGTATTCCAAATGACCGTATACTGATCAAACTGGCTTCAACTTGGGAAGGTATCCGAGCCGCAGAGGTACTGGAGAAAGAAGGCATCAACTGTAACCTGACGCTGCTATTCTCATTTGCTCAGGCGCGTGCCTGTGCCGAAGCCGGTGTCTACCTGATTTCTCCATTTGTTGGCCGCATCATGGACTGGTACAAAGCCAAAGAAGGCCGTGACTTTGAAGCGGCGGAAGATCCAGGCGTTATCTCAGTAACTAACATCTACAACTACTACAAAGAGCACGGTTACAACACTGTGGTAATGGGTGCTAGCTTCCGTAACACCGGTGAAATCCTTGAACTTGCTGGCTGTGACCGCCTAACTATCAGCCCGCAGCTGCTTCAGGAACTTGAAGAAGCACAAGGCGAAGTGGTACAGAAACTGTCAGCGACGACAGACACCAAAGAGCGTCCAGCCGCGATGACTCACGCAGAATTCCTATGGGATCACAACCAAGATGCAATGGCCGTTGAGAAACTGGCTGAAGGCATCCGCAACTTCGCTATCGATCAGGGCAAACTAGAAGCCATGATTGCAGAGCGTCTGTAATCCTACAGATATAATTTTAGGAAGCGGCCATTTGCCGCTTTCTTCCTTTTTCGATTAAGACAAATTCATAGTGGATACAAATATGGAACGTAAAGTGTTGGCAAATGCAATCCGTGCCCTGAGCATGGACGGTGTACAGCAGGCAAACTCTGGTCACCCAGGAGCACCGATGGGGATGGCAGATATTGCCGAGGTACTGTGGCGCGACCACATGAACCACAACCCGCAAAACCCAGAGTGGGCTGATCGCGACCGCTTCGTGCTGTCTAACGGCCACGGTTCAATGCTGATTTACTCGTTGCTTCACCTGACAGGTTACGAGCTATCAATTGACGACCTGAAAAACTTCCGTCAGCTGCACTCGAAAACACCGGGTCACCCTGAGTACGGTTACGCACCGGGCATCGAAACAACAACAGGTCCCCTAGGCCAGGGCATCACCAATGCTGTAGGTATGGCAATGGCTGAAAAAGCGATGGCAGCCCAGTTCAACCGTGACGGCCACGACATCGTAGACCACTATACTTACGCTTTCATGGGCGACGGCTGTCTGATGGAAGGTATCTCTCACGAAGCGTGTTCGCTTGCCGGTACCCTAGGTCTAGGCAAACTGATCGCATTCTGGGATGACAACGGCATCTCTATCGACGGTCACGTTGAAGGCTGGTTCTCTGACGATACGCCTAAGCGTTTCGAAGCTTACGGCTGGCATGTCATCCCAGCAGTAGACGGCCACGATGCAGACGCTATCAATACGGCTATCGAAGCAGCAAAAGCAGATCCACGTCCAACACTGATCTGTACCAAGACTATCATCGGCTTCGGTTCGCCTAACAAGTCTGGCTCTCACGACTGTCACGGCGCACCACTAGGCCACGACGAAATTGCAGCAGCCCGTGAGTACCTGGGTTGGAACCACGGCCCATTCGAAATCCCTGCCGATGTTGCAGCTGAGTGGGACGCAAAAGAAGCAGGCGCAGCAAAAGAAGCAGCTTGGAACGAGAAGTTCGACGCCTACGCCGCCGCTCACCCAGAGCTAGCCGCTGAGTTCAAACGCCGTGTAAACGGTGAGCTACCAGCACAGTGGGAAGAAAAAGCAAACGCAATCATCGCCGATCTGCAAGCCAACCCTGCCAACATCGCATCACGTAAGGCTTCTCAAAACGCACTAGAAGCGTTCGGCCAGATGCTACCTGAGTTCATGGGCGGCTCGGCTGACCTTGCGCCTTCTAACCTGACTATGTGGTCTGGTTCTAAGTCGCTAGAAGCGAATGACTTCTCTGGCAACTACATCCACTACGGTGTACGTGAGTTCGGCATGACAGCTATCATGAACGGCATCGCGCTACACGGTGGTTTTGTACCATACGGTGCAACCTTCCTAATGTTCATGGAATACGCGCGTAACGCAATGCGTATGGCAGCACTGATGAAAGTGCAGAACATCCAGGTTTACACTCACGACTCTATCGGCCTGGGTGAAGATGGCCCGACTCACCAGCCGGTTGAGCAGATGGCATCTCTTCGCCTGACGCCAAACATGAGCACATGGCGCCCATGTGACCAGGTTGAGTCTGCAGTAGCTTGGAAACTGGCTATCGAGCGTAAAGACGGCCCAACGTCTCTGATCTTCTCGCGCCAGAACCTAGCCCAGCAGGAGCGCAGCGAAGCGCAGGTTGCTGACATCGCTAAGGGTGCTTACATCCTGAAAGACTGCGAAGGCAAGCCAGAGCTTATCCTTATCGCAACCGGTTCTGAAGTGGAGCTAGCGGTAGAAGCCGCTGCACAGCTAGTAGCAGAAGGTAAGCAAGTACGCGTTGTTTCAATGCCATCTACCGATGCATTCGACAAGCAAGACGCAGCTTACCGTGAAGCGGTACTGCCATCAGACGTGACTGCACGTATTGCTGTTGAAGCGGGTATTGCTGACTTCTGGTACAAGTACGTGGGCTTCGACGGCCGTATCATCGGTATGACATCTTTCGGTGAGTCTGCTCCTGCAGGCGAGCTATTCAAGATGTTCGGCTTCACTGTTGAGAACGTGGTTGAAACAGCTAAAGAACTACTAGGCTAATTCACGTTTAACTCAAATATTCAAGGCGCTAGGTTATAGCGCCTTTTTTATTACTCGAATATACCACCAGCCCCAACCCGGCACATGTTATGAGAGATATACAAGCGGTTTCCACTCTCCATTCTTGAAATCTATGCTACTCATGCCAATCGAAATTCTATAACAAACTCATTTTTCGAATAGATTTTACCTATCGAATCAATTGGAACGTCCAATTTCCCAATTTTTCGGGGTCAATGCATTATATCTCCATCGACGCGGGACAGCGTCAACTTTGAATAAATGAGAAAGAGAGTTAAAGCATGATCAATACAGAAATCAAACCATTCCAGGCGACTGCATTCAAAAACGGCGAATTCGTAGAAATTACAGAACAGGACGTTAAAGGCAAGTGGGCCGTATTCTTCTTCTACCCAGCAGACTTCACTTTCGTATGTCCAACAGAGCTTGTTGACCTTCAAGAGAAATACGCAGAGCTTCAATCTCGTGGCGTTGAGGTTTACTCAGTATCAACTGACACGCACTTCTCTCACAAAGCGTGGCACGACACTTCAGACAAGATCGGCACTATCGAGTACTTCATGGTAGGTGACCAGACTGGCACTATCACTAACAACTTCAACGTAATGCGTGAAGGTCAGGGTCTTGCAGACCGTGCGACTTTCCTAATCGACCCAGAGGGTGTTATCCAGGCGATGGAAATCACTGCTGAAGGTATCGGCCGTGACGCTGAAGACCTACTTCGCAAAGTAAAAGCTGCACAGTACGTAGCCGCTAACCCAGGTGAAGTTTGCCCAGCAAAATGGAAAGAAGGTGAAGAGACTCTAGCACCATCTCTAGACCTAGTTGGTAAAATCTAAGATCTACTGAATAGCGGACACTATTCAGTTTGACAGGCACGCTTTGGCTTTCCTCCTAAAGGGCTGGGGCGTGCCGCCCCCAAACAAGCTATCCGCATCCAAAAAACAATCCACCCCACAAAATGTTTGCCGACTTGCGCCCCCTTTTTACATTCCTTTAAAGCAAGAAGGTATTGGTCGATACCAAAAACAGAATTTAAGAGTAGGCACGATTATGTTAGATCAAGCAATGAAGCAGCAGCTTAAAGCATACCTAGAAAACCTAAAAACAGATGTACAACTTGTACTTAGCCTTAATGACAGCGACACCGCTAACAAGCTTCGGGCTTTAGCAGATGATATCGCGTCGCTAACAGACAAAATTAACGTAACACGCGATGACAGTGCCAGCTCGCGCCAGCCAATCATGCAGGTGGTGAACCAAGCAAAAGGCACGGCGATTGGCTTTGCCGGCCTGCCGATGGGACACGAGTTTACTTCTCTGGTACTTGCCCTGCTTCATAGTGGCGGTCACCCCATTAAGCTTGATACCGAAACCATTGAGCAAATCAAAGAACTCAGCCAACCGCTGAACGTTGAGATCTTTATTTCACTATCGTGCCAGAACTGCCCCGAGGTAGTACAAGCATTCAATATGATGTCAGCTATCAATCCGCTAATTAAAACAACCATGATCGACGGCGCAGCATTCCAAGACGAAGTGAAATCTCGCGACATCATGGCCGTGCCAAGTGTGTTCATTAACGGTGAGCTTTTTGGCCAAGGCCGTATGTCACTGGCAGAAATCCTCAACAAAGTGGACTCCGGTGCTGCAGAGAAGAAGGCGGCAAGCCTCAGCAAGCAAGAGCCGTTTGACGTACTGGTTGTTGGCGGTGGCCCTGCAGGCTCTTCAGCGGCTATCTACGCCGCCCGCAAAGGTATTCGTACAGGTGTCGTGGCTGAGCGTTTCGGCGGCCAGGTTATGGATACGATGGCGATTGAGAACTTTATCTCAGTAAAAGCGACAACCGGTCCTAAGCTAGTCGCTAGCTTGGAAGAGCACGTGAAAGAATACGGCGTCGAGGTAATGACTGAGCAGCGCACAGCGAACATCATCGACGCAGAAGAAACAGCTGATGGTTACATCCATGTCGAACTAGAAAGCGGTGCGGTATTGAAAGCGCGCACTGTTATCACCAGCACAGGTGCTCGCTGGCGTGAGATGAACGTACCGGGTGAACAAGAATACCGCAATAAAGGTGTTGCTTACTGCCCGCACTGTGATGGCCCATTGTTCAAAGGCAAGAAGACAGCCGTGATCGGCGGCGGTAACTCTGGCATCGAAGCGGCTATCGACCTAGCCGGTATCGTTGAGCATGTCACGGTTCTCGAATTTGCCGATACACTGCGAGCCGATCAGGTTCTGATTGATAAAGCAAACGCAACGCCGAATATCGACATCATCAAGATGGCACAGACGACACAAGTGCTGGGTGACGGTAACCGAGTAACCGGTCTTGAATACAAAGACCGCAATACCGACGAACTGAAGCAAATCGAACTAGCGGGTATTTTCGTCCAAATCGGTCTGATGCCAAACAGTGAGTGGCTGAAAGGAACTAAAGTAGATCTTTCTCCTCGCGGTGAAATCGAAATCGACGCACACGGCGCAACCTCGATGAAGGGGGTATTTGCCGCAGGTGATGTGACCACTGTCCCTTACAAGCAAATCATTATCGCCATGGGGGAAGGTGCCAAAGCAAGCCTAGGGGCATTTGATTACCTCATCCGCAACCCTGCTCCAACAAAGGTTGCTGAGACAGCATAAGGTGTCTTTCCGCGCCTACGAAAAAGCCTCGTCGTCTGACGAGGCTTTCGAATGTGGCGGAGAGATAAGGATTTAAATCCAAATCATCGACAAAATCGCCAATAAACAACCACTTGATTGGTTAATTATCAAACTACCAATAAGCATAAAATTGCTGAGCCAGTGGGGGAATATAGTCGATTTAAAAAAGTGATCTGACAACGTATTTTTTTACGGGAGTGGAACCATCAACAGTACCCCTGTTTGAGTAAGGAGAAAAGCAAGTTTTCATAGTTTTTGCACAATTTTGGGATGTGTCACAAACTGGATTTTAACGTCTTAACGTCGGCAAAATCGTTTGATAAAGATAAGTTGATTTCGACGCAGAGGTTCTTCAGGAGGTTAATGTGTCTATCAATTCTATCGATCACAATGAAATGTCTGATGTGTCTTCAAAGTGGGATTTCAAAGACGAAACGGCTTCACACATCTCCCAAAACAAACGCCAGCAGGCAGAAGCGCGCCGCCGTATTGAGATGCTTCGCGACATTCGAGCCAGTGGCCTATCTATCGAGGAAGCTAAGGAACTTGGGCTGATCCACTAAGCCTTTTACTCACTAATGAATAACTAACAACAAATATCGACGTAAACATTGAGGTAAACCTAACCGATAGATTATTTCTATCAATACAATCTGTTAATCCTGCTTTGCATATACTTGGGTAGTCGTTAAATTAGTAAGAAACAAAACTTACTGGAACCCGATTATGACTACAATGACTACCCGCTGTCCTCACTGCAAGGCCATGAACCGTATTCCTACGGAGCGAGTGAACGATATCGCAAACTGCGGTGCCTGTAAGGATCGCTTACTGGACGGTATGCCTATTGAAGGTACGACTGATAATTTTCTTTCCCTTATCCAGAGCGATAAACCAGTTGTGGTTGATTTCTGGGCCCCTTGGTGTAACCCATGCGTGGGATTTGCCCCTATCTTTGAAGATGTCGCCAAAGAGCGAAACGGCGAAGTACGCTTTGTCAAAATTGATACCGAAGCCCAACAAGCTCTGGCTGCGCAATACCGTATCCGCAGCATCCCGACAATTATGGTGTTCAAGAATGGCCAGATGGTCGATACCATTAATGGTGCCTTGCCTAAAGGGCAATTTGATCAATGGTTAAATCAGGCACTGACTAAATAAGTCGATAAAAACAGGTCGTTGTCTAGTCCTAAAATAGGTTGACGCTTGTTATGTCGCCAGTAGGTATCCCTGCTGGCTTTTTCATGCACTTCACTCGGGACTAGGGGTTCTCATCCCCAGGATCGTATGCGGTCTTAAGTCGTTGTAATATCGATATCGACTCTTTCACTAAAACCATAAGCTCCTTTAAGATAAGAGGTTTGGGTGCTTCCTGAGCCAGTGCTTGCTGTTCGTAGTCTTGGGGTAGTTCTTCCTTGGCTTGACCAACAGGTTCTCGTTTTTCAAGTCTATTCCGTGTTCTTTTTAAGGATTTCCACCATATCGCCGTAAATTATGTTCTTTAATTCAGCGTCGGCAAGGACCTTTTCTAGGCACTTAATCTTCTGTGCTGGCGTTTCTTTTGATTTAGGCATAGTAGGAAAGTGCTCAATTGGCTTCGACCAATCTAACTCACCATGCTTTTTTAGCCATACAAGAACAGTGCTTCGTCCCTGAATGCCATAGTCGGCTTGGGCGGGTTTGTAGGTCATCTCGCCTTTTTCTACCTGAGCAACAACAGCGAGTTAAAGCCTAATGTGTAATCAGGCTGTGTTTGTTTTATCTTTGATGTGTTCATCGATAAGTCTCCAATATGTCAACTTATCTCAGAGCGGGACACCATCATTCAGACGGTCCCTTACCGTTCAAGAACATCATTAAGTGCAATACCTAGACCAATGCGCTCAGTTCGCACCCTTTGATTAAGCAAGCTCTCACCGTAGCCATTCCAGTATTGCGCGTACACCCGCAGATATTCACTTACAGGGTAACTCCAAGTTAGCTGAGTTGCATGACCTTCAGTTGCAGGCCTATACAATGCCGTAAAAGTATTTCGGTTAGGTGCCCAACCGAGCCCAATCTCACCGTACCCCATATATCTTTCGATATCTGTGTTTCGATCTTGAGTGCGCAAAATATGCCAAGCTTTCAAACCGATAACAAAATCATCCGTTATCTCAAATGCAACGGTACCAACAAGGCGGTCCCAGCCTCTGGATAACTCACCTGATTGTCCATTTGACTGATGATTAATACCGAAACTCCAATCCGTCAGTTTCAAACCGAATACATCGGCGTTGGCAATATGATTGAAAAATATTTCAGGTTCATAGTTGGTTTCACGAAATGGATTGTCAATATCTTCATTAAATAATTGCCACCAAGCGGTACTGGTGTAGGCAAACATCAAGTCGGTATCGCCATCAAATAGCTCAGTCGCAATGGGTATCTGAAAGCTTACCTGGAACTTAATTTCTTCTTCATCAAATGTTCCTTCAGGAGCGTTAAATGATGCATTATTTGGGGAGCTGTCATAGGAGACTATTAAATAGTTAGGCTTATAGGTTGATATGACGAAATTAGACTCGCGGATGGTTAAATCAGCTTCACGACGAATCTCAACTACGCTATTACGATCATCACTAGGAGCCTGTGCTCGCAGCTCGCTAGGTTTCTGGGATGCTAACTCGAGCTCTTCCTTGCACATACGATTGAGTTCTCCCACGGTGACATCATTGCCAGCAGATTGAAGGCGCTTCAATAGGCACTCATTGATGCTATCGTTATGAGCATGAGAAATTCCAACATTGTTTCCTATTAGCAAGGTTACTACAGCGAAACGACTCCGTTTAAACATTGTTACATCCCTCTTTATAGTTGCTGAAACTAGAGATCGCTTTAAACGACCAAAGTAGTAACACAAGATCTAAACGATCAGCCAAATCTTCGCCCAATGGCTGATCATTTTTTCACACGGTTCGTAATGGCTAAGGGCATAACCGTACGTCACTTGTTGTCATTCTTGGTGAGCTTTATCAAGAGATTCGCGGAAAGATTTTGCCCACTGATCAAATGTACTTTCTACATCTGCCCATGTTGACCATGGTGTGGCATTCATAAAGCGAGAGCCTTTTGAGCTCATTACTGAAATGGCATCGATGCGGTTTGAGCTGGCTTCCGTAAATACTGACTCAATAGTCACTTCTCCGACACTAATGGCAAAAGGGGCTAATGCGCTGGTGATGTTAGCGGCTGCTGAAGGCGCTTTTAAACCAGAAATCTTAAACGTAATTCTCATCGTAGAAGGTGCGCTTTTTGTGCCTACTTGGTAGCCACCATCTCTAAGCTGCGTAATAACTGCATCTTGCAGGTACTGCTGCATTCGAGCCACTTGCTTGGGCGAAAGGTCGTCCATATTTGGGTCAGAATAGATGATTTGAACTGGGTCAATAATGAATCGATTGTATTCGTTAAGCGCAGGAGCCCCCTCCCTAATCAGTAATATGCTGCCGTTGTTCTCCTCGGTTTTCGTTAGTCCATCTGCGTTTGTGATGATTTGGTAATCCTGTTTAACGTCGGTGGGTTGTGCACCACAGCCTGCAAGTACGGCCATAAGCGGAATTATCATTATCGGTAGAGTTTTATTCATAACTTATCTCCTAAGTTTTGACGTTAATTATTTGAGGTATTTTCATTCAGTACGCGGTTGTTTAGGTTATTAAAAAATACTTATTGAGTATGCGCCCGATGAGCCCACGGGGGACGAGTATTAATAAGTGAAGTTCCATGGAAGAAAAGAGTCGAGATCAGGTTTTGGTTGAGCTAACTCTTCCATACACTTAACTAGGTAGTACTTGTTGTTCAGCCATAAGCTGCCTTCCCATCGCTTGGAGGACAGCAACATCTTGGCTGTCAGGGTTAACTTCAGGCGTCATTTTTATAGCTACTATTATATCAAAATGGTTGCCAAACCTCCTGACATATCAGACTGTTATAGAGTTTAAATCATTGTATAATAGTGTGTTTTGATTGGTTTACGGCCAATAATCATGAAGCCGGCAAGCAGTCTATCCAGTTCAAATTGGCTGAGGGTAAACACCTGTTTTCTCTCTGACAGGCCATTTGAACTTGGCTTTTTCTAGGTGCTAATTTGTCACGCTGCTTGTTGGTGAACAGGAACAGTGCGCCAGAGTTCAGGGTACGTCAGTCTCGGACTCAACCAGTGCTGCCAGGCCGTTGATTGACTCCCTGAAGTCAACGAACTCCTTGTAGAGGTAAATAGCCGGAGGGTTTACTAAGCCTCTCATGATGACAAGGCACCAACAAGCTCTGGCTGCGCAATACCGTATCCGCAGCATCCCGACAATTATGGTGTTCAAGAATGGCCAGATGGTCGATACCATTAATGGTGCATTGCCTAAAGGGCAATTTGATCAATGGTTAAATCAGGCACTGACTAAAGAAGTCGATAAAACAGGTCATAAAAAAGAAAAAGCTCTAGCCTGTAGACTAGAGCTTTATTAATTGAAGGTAGTGAGGAGCCGCGGTAATTTACACTTTAAACTGCTTGAGCTGATCACCCAAAGTCGCAGCCGCTTCACTCAACGACTGGCTTTCAGAAGCCAAATGCTGGGCGGCCTTGTTGATATCATCGGTAGCGGTATGAATAAGGTTAACCGTATTGTTAACCTCCTCGGTTACCGCTCCCTGCTGCTCAGCGGCGGTCGCCACCTGCATGATCATGTCATTGGCTTCAGTCACTAAGCCGGCAATACGTTTCAGTTCGGTTTGAACCTGCTCGGTATGCTCAACACTGTATTGTGTTTGCTCGGTGCTTTCTGCCATCGATTTAACGGTATTGAGCGTACTTTCGGTTAGCTTATCTATGGTTTCTTGGATCTCGATGGTTGACTGCTGGGTGCGACTGGCAAGGTTGCGCACCTCATCAGCAACCACGGCAAAACCACGGCCCTGCTCACCTGCACGGGCAGCTTCGATCGCTGCATTAAGTGCTAACAGGTTGGTTTGCTCTGACACCCCTTGGATAACTTGGGTGACATTACCAATCTCTTCCACACCATGTTTGAGCTCTTCTACCCGTTGATCGGAGTTTGCGATACCTTCTGACACAGAGTGGATTGCAGCCATCGCCTGCAGCATCCGCTGGTTACTTGCTTCAACTTGGAAGTTAATGTCTGCAGTAGACGTCGATACCGTCTCGGCATTCTGAGCCACATCAGAAATCGTAGCGCTCATTTCTTCCATCGCAGTAGCCAGTTGGGCAAGTTGCTGGTTCTGCTCAGTAATAGACTGGGCACACTGCTCACTGGCCGCGGCGATGGTGCCTGCCATGCTGATAGACTGCTCAGCATTTTGACTAGCAGCTTGCAGTGTTGTACGCATTGCAGAAGAAGCCCGATGCAACGCATCTGCAATCTGGCCGATTTCATCCATACGATCCATGGAGAAGTTCTGGGTCAAATCCCCCCGCTCTAGTTTACGAACCCGTTCTGTCAACTGCTGGAGCGGTTGGCTGATGTCATTGCTGATCCAAACCCCAAGCCCTACCAAGAGTGCGATGAAAGCCAAACTTACACCCAGTTGGAATACAATGCCGTCAAAGAAACGCTCTTCGATATCCAATAAGTGGACGCCTGTACCTACAACCCATCCCCACTTGGCAAAGTTCTCGACATAGGAGATTTTCTCGGAAACCTCACCGCTCGGTGCAATCCAGGCGTAATCCAAGAACCCCGCACCAGAACGGCGAGCAATGGTGGTCATTTCCAGCCAGTGCTGCTTGCCTGAGGCATCCGTTACCGCCTGCATTGATTGGCCTTCCTGCTGCTGGCGAAGCGGGTGCATAACAAGCGAGTTATCGGTAGCGATCACCCAAAAATAGTTATCGCCATCAAAACGCATTGCTGAGAGCGCCGACTTGGCTTCCTGCTGGGCCAAGTCCAAATCAAGCGGGTATTTATCCGAATAATATTGCACCAAGGAAATGGCCGCTTTCACTTGCTCCTGCATCGATTCCTTGCGATCTGCAATATCACTCTGAAAGCTCTGATTAGCCTGAAATACTGTACTAAAAAGCATTAAAATGGCCGTAATGGCGATCAGTGACAATAATTTGGCTCTAACCCCATAATGCCGAAGTAGGTTCATAGTTCCCTCTTTAGTTACATTTTAATTTTCCAGTTATTATGAACGACCAAACAAACTCATTTCTTACAAACATTCATAATTTTCATAATCTTAAAAGGCGATATTGTAAATAAGTATAAATTTGCAAAGCACAAATTCGAGGTGGAAACAATTAAGTGCTTAGTTACTGCGAGAATCTCAATAATATATTGAATGAATTTTGCACCTTTGCAAAAAGCAATTTGGTAGAATGGCGCCATCCGAACAAAGAATAACGACACAAGGATGATAACTGTGAGCCAATCAGCCAAAAATCCGGCGTTAAGCCAAATAAACGTTTTCCCGGTTAAATCGATTGCCGGTATTAGCCAATCCCAGGCTTGGGTAGAGCAACAAGGTTTAAGCTTTGACCGCCGCTTCATGGTTACCCGGCCTGATGGCAGCATGATTACGGCAAGAAAACATCCGCAACTGGTCAAAGTGTCAGCGGCACTATTATCCAATGGCTTGGTGCTTAGCTACCCGCAGCAGCCATCATTGAAACTGCAGTACAGCGACTTTGCGATGACCGAATCTGAAGCGACTGTATGGAAGGACACCTTCAATGCTTACCTCACTACCAAAGCCGCCGACGACTGGTTCAGCACAATCATTGGCGAGCCAGTCCAGCTACTATTTACCGGCGAGCAGTCCCAACGCCTAAGAGCCAAAATCAGCCAAAATGTCAGCTTTGCTGATGGCTATCCGATGCTGATCATCAGTGAGGCATCACTGGATGCTCTCAATGCCCGAAGCCCACAGCACCACACCATGGATCAGTTCCGTACCAATCTTGTTGTTTCAGGTACCGAACCATTTGCCGAAGATGGCTGGAAGCGTATCCGCATTGGTGACGTGGAATTTGAAGCCGTGAAGCCTTGCTCTCGCTGCATTCTAACCACGGTTGATCCTGCTACTGGCGAATTCAATCAATTGAAAGAACCGCTCAATACGCTGTCTTCCTTCCGCTCAGACGGCAGTGGCGAGGTGTACTTCGGCCAGAACTTGGTTGCCCTTAACGAAGGTTTGATCAGGTCGGGTGACAAAGTTGAAGTTCTCGAGACCAAACCCAAAGAAATTTACCCCGATAACGGAACGCAATCCCTTACCCTAACTTGTGTCGAGCGTGAAGAGATCGCCCGTGATTTCTGTACATTCTGGCTGGAACCGGCCAAGCAGCAATCACTGCCGACTTACCAACCGGGACAACACCTGCCGATACAGGTCGAAATCAATGGGGAGTACGTCGCCCGCCGCTATACCCTGTCCTCCAGCCCGTCTCGACCGGGCCGGTTTGGGATTTCGGTAAAGCGGGTTGACGATGGCCGCATTTCCAATTGGCTGCATGACCACTTTCAAGTCGGAGACACTTTAGTCGCCGAGCAGCCAGACGGTAGCTTCCACTTAGGCCACCACACCGACAAGCTATTGTTACTGTCTGCTGGAAGCGGTGTAACACCAATGATTTCGATGCTGCGCTACCTGGCCGACCATGACCAAGTGCGTGATGTCATTTTCTACCACCAGTGCCGCAGCCAAGCGGATATTCCTTACCTTGATGAGCTTAAGAAGCTAGAAAAGCAATTCCCCCAGCTTAAAGTGATGATCGCCCTCAGCCGGCCTGACAAAAACTGGCGCGGTTTATCCGGACGCCTTGAGGCTGTGCACCTCGAGCAGCTGGATGCGTTGTGCGAACGCCAGGTATTTGTATGCGGCCCGAACCGCTTCATGGACGATGCCAAAGCATTGATGCTGGAAGCGGGCCTTGATGCAGCGCAGTACCATCAAGAAGCCTTTGGACCACTCACTCGCGAAATCAATACAACCAAAGAAGTCACTATCAGTATCAACGGTAATTTGTTCAGTGGCGATAACCAAAAGACGCTGCTTGAGCAGGCTGAAGCCGCTGGCCTCAATGTCTCCAACAGCTGCCGTGCCGGATTCTGCGGGGCGTGCAAAATGACGTTGGAATCTGGCGAAGTGGATCAACCCGATGTCCCAGCCTTGCTACCGGGTGAGAAGGAGTCAGGCAAAGTACTCGCCTGTTGCTGCGTACCAAAAACAGATGTTGAGCTTGTCGACTAGACTTTCGATACGTACAAGACAAAACAGCCACCTTTCGGTGGCTGTTTCTTCATTGGTTGTTACTGCTTACGCAATACGTAATGGCTTGCCAAGTCGCCCTCTACGCGATTGCCTTCTTTGTCGAGGCGGAACAGCTGGTTTTCGCCAACAAAATACTGCACGACATCATCACCTGCCCCCGGAAGGGCGATAGTGTTACCTGCGGTGTTCCAGTTAAACGAGCCTTCGTATTCAAAGGTATTGTCTTCCTTGCCCAGGTACACCTCGGTCAGGATAAACGTACCATCCTTTTTTACGATCAGCTCTGTCTTGATGCCCTCGCAGTCAGCACAAGGCAGGATGCCAGTATAGGTACCATTCCAATCCAGTGCATTGCGGGCGCTGTGAGCCGAATCGGCTACAGGCTGTGTCACTTCAGGGAGTTGTGCTGGAACAGCTTCCTCTTGCTCCACTTCTGGCAAGGTCACCGGTGTTTCTGTTGTTGAAGCACCACCAGCTTGGGTTGGGGTTTCAACCACCACAGCAGCATCGGTCTCTGTTTGAGATGGGGATTCCGGTGTGGCTTTTTGATCACATCCCGCCAGTACGAAGCCAGCCACAACCAGTGCAAGTAAGGTCTTTTTCATTTTGATATCCTTAATGAGCATTCTCATAAAACTTGGTATATATTTTAGCGCTATGATTGTGGGCGCAGCGTCATCGCTACGTTAGAGATACGTCAAAACCACCGTAAACCGATGACTCACGGTGGTTATCCCATCTATATGGTGCTTTTGTGACTACCGTAATTAGTCCGACACCGGTTTTAGCCTGGCAGTGAAGTGACGCAGTACCGGCGGCTCGTAGTCAAACTCCAGACCTCGTATTTCACCCGCCCGCTGATTAACGGCAATAAGTGCATCAGCGACATAGTCCATATGATCATTGGTATAAACCCGCCGCGGAATCGTCAGCCTCATCAGCTCCAACGCCGTATCTTTCTGCTTGCCGGTTAGCGGATCCCGCCCCATCAGCAGCGAGCCAATCTCCACCGCCCTGACACCAGATTCGAGATAAAGCTCATTGCACAGGGCATGGGCCGGAAATTGGTGAGAAGGAATATGGGGTAACATCTTCTTGGCATCGACAAACACCGCATGGCCACCGGTCGGATACTGGATGGGAACGCCGCCCTCGCGCAGACGGTCACCCAAGTATTTGACCTGGCTGATCCGGTAATGGAGGAAGTCCTCGTCAGCGGCCTCATAAAGCCCCCGCGCCAAGGCTTCCATATCTCGCCCGGCCATGCCGCCATAGGTGACAAAGCCCTCCATCGGCACACAACGGGTCCTCACTGCCTGGAACAGACCTTCATGATCTTTGATACAGCACAGGCCCCCGATATTGACCATGGGATCTTTTTTCGCCGACATCGTCAGGATATCGCCGTATTGGTACATCTCGCGGATGATTTCCAAAATAGATTTATTCGCATAGCCCGCTTCACGCTGCTTGATGAAGTACGCATTTTCACAGTATCGGGCAGAGTCAATCACTACCGGAATATCATTCTTCTGCGCCAGTTCATACACCGCCCGCATGTTCTCCATCGCGACCGGCTGGCCCCCCGAGCTATTGCAGGTCACCGTGGTAATGATGGCGGCAATGTTTATCGAACCATATTTCTCAATCGCCGCTTCGAGCTTCTCGAGGTCAAAGTTGCCTTTCCAGTCGTCATATGTCGACGTATGGAATGCACTTTCAGTCAGCAGGTTAATTGCCTTACCGCCGCTCATTTCAATATGACCGGCGGTGGTATCAAAGTGGAAGTTGGAAAGGAAAATTGCATCTGTTCCTCCCCTGACGCTACGCATCCGCTCTATCAGGCATGGAAACAGAATTTGCTCGGCGCCTCGCCCCTGATGGGCCGGTACGGTCAAATTGTAACGGAAGAAGTGCTTAACCGCCTGGCAGAGATTGTAATAGTTGCGGCTACCAGCATAGGCCTCGTCCCCCATCATCAACCCTGCCCACTGGTTATCACTCATCGCCCCGGTACCCGAGTCGGTCAACAGATCAATATAGACATCTTCGCTGCGAAGCATGAATGGGTTATAGCCCGCTTCGATTAACGCCTGACGACGGTCTTCTTCATCCGTCATCCGAATACGCTCTACCATCTTGATACGGAATGGTTCTGGGATCCTTTTCATCTCTTTCTCCAATAGTGCCACGTACAGTCATCTGCCAGCGGCGAAATACAAATAGTTCAACGGTGTGGAAGTCACACTGATGTCATCGGTTTACATGGATACAATGGCCCGGAAAGCCCGAGCAAAGAGACTAGGCAGGGAAGTCGTTAGAGAGGCGGAAGTCTTGGTTAAACCATGCCGACATCATCAAGGTGATGTCTGGCGTCACCACAGCAGATTGGCAGGTCATATTTGCTTTCCTTCACAAATAAACAGGGGACATAATGCCTATAACGTCACTTGATTATAGACAATTCTCAGCATACCCAAACTCCTGCTGACAGTGCTGTGACAAAGGTAATAATTCATGAAAATCACAGTTGATGAATCAGTGATAACTTATCGCATATCACAACGCAGCACTATTGTATTACATATCAATAAATTATATGCCTTTTAGCCATTCTGAGACATCTTCGACACTATTTTTTTCTGACCCGAACTATGCTGGGGTTATAGGATATTTTTATTCAGCAGGAGGGCGGCGTGATGAAATACAAACATATCCTAGTTGCACTTGAACTAACCGAAGAAACCAATGTGCTAATTGATAGAGCTGTTTTTCTAGCAAAGCTACTCAATGCAGAGGTCTCTTTTGTCCACATTGACGGCACTCACGGGGAGATCTACCCAGAACTGGTTGATATCAAGAAGACCCCCAACGAAAACCCTTTGGGCGAAGCCAAAATGGCGAAGCTCAAAACCTTCGAAACCAATACCGACTATCCCATCAAACACTTCTTGGTAGGTACCGGTGACTTGAGCAGCAAACTACAGGGGATTATCCAAGACAACGGGGTGGAGCTGATCATCTGCGGCCATCACCATGACTTCTGGAGCAATATCATTTCTTACTCCAAACACCTGATCAATAAATCCCCTGTTGATATCCTTGTCGTGCCAATCTAACTCTGGCAACAGGATATTAATCCCCTGGCCGGATCAGTCTTCCCCTGCTGGTTCGGCTTTTTATCGGCGCTGACACGAGGTACACCCTCTGCACGCAGATCGGGTATGCGGATCCAACCGGCCACGCTGCACTTTGCAGTAAGCATTTTTCAGTGCCCGGCGGGCAGAGAACCAGTCATCCGGTTTTGAAATCAACAGGTAGCCATTAAAGCGCTTAACCAGCTGGGTACGGTACTCATTGATAAACTTGCTATCGAAGTCAATGTCGAAGTACTCCAGCGCCTGTTCTATTGAAGTAAAGGTGGCTATTTTTTGCAGGATATCGTTCTGGCTCATCAAATTTTCCAGCGTTAAGGCAACACAAGAGAGATGTTAGCGACAGTTTACGCTAAGGTAAGCCGCCATATCAAATATGAGTATCTCTTAAACCCAAATATGAATATCTCTTAAACATCGCAGCCTTTTCATTTCTTCATTACACTCCCTCATGACAACAACCATATTGGTTAAAACACTTAGGGCAATAATAACGTTCAGGTACTAATAGGTATAATAAAGGAGTATCAACATGGTAAAATGGTATTTAATTTTTGAGTCTCTTTTCTGGGCACTACTCATTATTACTATTATCCGAGTCGACCTAAGTAGCCACCTATTAAAGTTCCTTATTTCTTTCTAGCCTTTCTCAACCCACACTATCAACGCCGACCTCAAAGCCAAACCCAACACAAGCAATAGCGGCAAGGACTGCCACCACACATATAACCCAACCACCACAGTTATAACACCCAAAAAAAACCAGTAAACCATTGTTTAAAAAGCAATTTAAAGTGAAGGCATGCCTAGCCAAATTTGAATATCTCTTAAACATAGTATCTACCATGCATGAAACTTATCATTACCCATATCACAATAATCCGCAAAAAACTTTTTTCAATTTCAACAATAGATTAAAAGTAAAAGAGAATACTTAATCACAATGGAGATATTAGCAATGCCATTACCCCGACTAACCATGCCGAATTATAAGCTATTCAAAATCGCCATTGGCTTGGCATTGTCCACTGTCATTTTAACAGGGTGTAATTCAGAGCCAGAATCAGAAATAAAGGCTGATGTGGTACGTCCGGCTATGACGGAAATTGTCACCTTCTCCAATCATTCAGAATTAAGCCTAAGCGGCACCGTTCAAGCCTCGCAGCGTGCCGATCTTTCTTTTCGGGTATCTGGCCGCCTGGTCGAGATATTGGTTAAGGAAGGCGATGAAGTGAAGAAAGGCGAGCTGCTTGCAAGGCTTGACCCTAAAGACGCGGAATCCAACCTAAACGCAGCACGGGTTGAGATGCGCAATGCGCAAACCGAATACCAGCGTGCCAAATCTATTTTTGAATCCAGCCAGGCTATCTCAAAGAGCCAACTGGAAGAGATAGAAGTTCGCTTTCGTTTAGCCAACCACCGCTTGGATGAGGCTAAACGCCGGTTAGAAGAAACTCGCCTGCTAGCGCCGTTCGACGGCATGATCAGCCGCAAGCACCGCAACACCCATGTGCTGGTACAGGCCAATGAAGCGGTCTTGTCGGTCCATAACCTATCAGACATGGAGGTGGTCATCGATGTTCCAGAAAGGCTGATGCTTAAAGACGATCAGCAGCAACCAACAGTGATGGCACAAATTCCTGCGTTATCAGGCAAGCAGTTTGAACTGGCATTGAAAACCTACTCAACCAAGCCAGATCCGGTTACCCAAACCTACGAGGTGACAATGGGTTTTGTTGATCTCAAAGGCACAACAGTTTTACCGGGCATGATTGTCAGGGTTGTCCCAGGTGAAGACAATCAAGCCGTATCGTCTTCTATTTCAGTTCCACTGTCAGCGGTAATCCCCGATAACCAAGGCCATCAATATGTGTGGTTAGTAAACAGTGAAAACCAGCTAGAAAAGCGCTTCATTAAGACAGGTACGCTAAAAGGAAACCGAGTAGAAGTCACTGCCAACTTAGAAGTTGGTGAGCAAATCGTAGTGGCAGGCACTGCAAACCTCTCTGAAAGCATGACGGTAAGACCCACTCTGATGGAGGCTAAATAATGAATATCGCTCGCTACACATTAGCGAAACGCACCAGTGTTTGGGTCTTGATAGCCCTGACCTTGATCGGGGGCTACCTCAGCTACCTCAAGCTTGGCCGCTTTGAAGACCCTGAGTTTGTGATCCGCCAAGCCGTCATCGTGACGCCTTACGCAGGCGCCACTGCACAAGAAGTTGCAGATGAGGTCACTGATGTTATCGAGGGAGCGGTACAGTCATTACAAGAATTGAATGAAGTGACATCAGTCTCCAAGCAAGGGATGTCGGAAGTTACTGTTGAAATCAAACGCAGTTTCTCTAAAACCGATGCCGAGCTGCAGCAGGTCTGGGATAAGCTGCGCAGGAAAATCAGTGATGCCCAGCGTATGCTACCGCCGGGTGCCGGGCCATCCATCGTCAACGATGACTTTGCCGATGTTTTTGCCCAGTTCTATGCGGTTACCGGTGAAGGTTACACCGATAAGCAGCTGCAAGATTATGTTGATGAGCTCAGGCGAGAGCTGGTATTGGTACCCGGGGTTTCGAAAACCACCACCATGGCAGAAAAGCAGGAAGCGATTTTTGTCGAGATTGCCAGTGCCCGCCTGGAGCAGTTTGGCCTCTCTGCTGAGCAAGTCTACCAAGTGCTGCAAAAGCAAAATATTGTCACCGTGGCAGGTACATTGGAAACCGAGTCCATGCGCGTTGCCGTGGTGCCGACCTCAACCGTGCGCACGTTTGATGACCTGAAAAACTTACAAATTGGTATCGGTGAAAACAACACCATTATGCGCCTTGGTGATATCGCAACGGTTACCCGTGGCTACCAGGAGCCGACATCCGTGCTGATGCGCTACAACGGTATGCGTGCGATTGGCCTTGGGATCTCAAATGTCGCTGGCGGTAATGTTGTTGAAATGGGTGACGCGGTCACTGCCCGCATTGCAGAGCTGGAAAGCCAGCGACCAGTAGGCATTGAATTGCATGATGTGTCAATTCAGTCTGAATCGGTAAAAGCGTCAGTCGCCGATTTTATCAATAACTTGATTGCCGCGGTTGTCATTGTTTTTGTCGTCTTGTTGCTCTTTATGGGTGTGCGTACCGGCATCATCATCGGTTTCGTTCTGGTGTTGACCGTTGCTGGCACCCTGATTGTGATGCTCATAGACGACATTGCCATGCAGCGTATCTCACTGGGCGCTCTGATCATTGCCTTGGGAATGTTGGTTGATAACGCCATCGTAGTGACCGACGGCATCCTGACCCGCTTGCAGAAGAATCCGGAAGCTAATCGTGAGGAAATATCTGCTGAAATCGTCGAAGAAACCAAGTGGCCGCTACTCGGCGGCACTATTGTTGGGATCTGTGCCTTCAGTGCTATCGGCTTGTCACCATCAAACATGGGAGAATATGCCGGCTCACTATTCTGGGTGATCCTCTACTCGATGTTCTTGAGCTGGGTATTGGCCATTACCGTTACCCCATTGCTGTGCCATGACTTTATTAAAATCAATGCGAAAAAGGTGAATGCCAAGCCGAGTCGAGTCAGCAACCTGTACCACAAGGTACTGGTTAAAGTGCTCAACAACCAAAAAACCAGCATCATGGTAGTCATTGCGGTTTTCGTTATGGGTGTCAAAGCATTCGGTTATGTGCCTCCGGGCTTTATGCCCGAGTCACAGCGGGCACAATTTGCGATTGATGTGTTCCTGCCACAAGGCTCAGACATCTCGCGCACCGAAAGCATCATGCTGAACATTGAAAAAGACGTAAGGGCAAAAGACGGCGTCACCAATACCATCAGCTTTATCGGCTCGGGCGGCCTGCGCTTTATGCTGACGTATTCTGCCGAACCTGAAAACCCGAGTTATGGCCAACTATTGGTCGATGTCGATGACCACAACATTATCGAAGCGCTGGTAGCCGACCTACAGGTTGAACTGGGCGATCGCTACCAAGATGCCTCGATCAATGTGTGGAAGTTCATGCTAGGTCCAGGCGGCGGTAAGAAAATAGAAGCGGCATTTAAAGGCCCTGATAGTGAAGTGCTTCGCCAATTGGCTGAGCAGGCAAAAACCTTGATGCACAACAACCCGAACCTGATTGCGGTACAAGATGACTGGAGGCAGCAGGTGCCAGTGTTAAGCCCTGTATTTTCAGCAGAGAAAACGCAGCAGTTCGGCTTGACGACCCAAGAGTTGAACAACGCAATCGAGCAGACCTTGTCTGGCAGACAGGTAGGTGTTTACCGCGAAGGCAACGACTTGGTACCCATTGTTGTGCGCGCACCACAGGATGAACGCAACCATCAACATGCGATTGAAAGCACCCAGGTGTTTAGCTCAAAAGCAGGTAGTTTCATCCAATTGAGCCAGCTGATCGAATCCAACGATGTGGTCTGGCAGGATGCGATGCTAAGGCGTGTGGACCGAATTCCGACCATTATGGCACAGGCCGACCCTGCTTCGGGGGTATTAACATCAACGGCGTTCGAGTCAATTAGGGCTGAAATCGAAAACATGCCATTGCCTGTGGGTTACCAGCTTGAGTGGCACGGTGAATACAAGGAAGCGAAAGAAGCCGATGAAGGCCTGATGCTATCGGCACCTTACGGATTCACAGCGATGGTGTTGGCAGTGGTATTCATGTTCAATGGTATCCGCCAGGCACTGGTTATCTGGTTGACGGTTCCGCTTGCGGTTGTTGGAGTGGCCATTGGTTTGATCCTCTTCCAGACGCCGTTTGAGTTCATGGCTACATTGGGCTTCCTGAGCTTGGTCGGTATGATGGTGAAAAATGCGATAGTACTGGTTGATCAGGCCGACAACGAGGTACGGGCGGGTAAAGCGCCCTACCATGCCATCATTGATGCGGCCATGAGCCGGGCAAGACCAGTGATATTAGGGGCAACCACAACCATCCTTGGTGTCGCGCCATTACTGATTGACCCGTTCTTCAAGAGCATGGCGGTGACCATTATGTTTGGTCTGCTGTTTGCGACGGTACTGACCTTGGTCGTCATTCCGTTGAACTATGCGCTGTTCTTTAAGATCAAGCCAATGACAGCAGAATAAACTCTCTGACATCCAGTAGTAAAATAATCTGCCTGAGCATTGCTCAGGCTTTTTATTTATTCCAAAAGCCCAGAGTATATTCAATAAATAGAGCGAACAGATAAACAGTGAGTATCCTATAGCCATTCGATTAAAGTTTTATTTGTAGGCTTGCAATAGAAAGTAGACAGATACTGAAAGATTTCCCTTACCCAATCAAATAACTCGATTTTTTGGAGGATATGATGAACATGTATGAAATGTTTCTAATGCGTCATGGGCAGAACAAACAAAATTGGGATTCAATTACCCATGCTCTCTTTGATATTTTGGTGAGAGGGTGGACGACTATAGAAGCATCCCGAAAACATACAATACCATTAAAAAATCTTAGTTCCCGTGCCGCCATTGAGCGCTCGTTTTTCAACTTCATGAGCACTTACATTGAACAGGAAAGCTAGGAAGAACAGGGCGCTAAAGCAGTTACATTTCACCTGTTTATACTTGAACATTTGTCACTACCTCTGGGTGGGGGCTTCAAAACTAGTTTTCTCTAAATCGGCTTATGTAAGCCATTAAGATTAATGTATTCGCATTTTTCAAAAATTTATTTTAAAACCATTGATTTGTTTTACATTCATGCTTAACTGATATTTAAATAATCTTTATCGTTTCCAGCTTACTCGGCCTATTTTAATTATGTTAAGAACGTTGATCACCTTTCTTTTCGCCTCATTAATTGCTGCTTGTAGCAATCAAATGCACCGAAATGCCCCCTTAGTACAACTATCGTCTAGCGATCGGTTATTCGATTCTCAAAAAATTAGAGCCTGGGGTGATCAACCCTTCTTGATAGAGGACTATCTTGCTATTGAGCTCGAAAGAAGTGACTCTTTTGACCGTTCACTTATTGTCGATGAAGAGGGAACACTCAAGCCGCAACATTACCTAACTATCTCGGGTGGCGGCGCAAATGGTGCGTATGGCGCAGGCCTTATGAATGGGCTGACTAAAAGCGGTCAACGTCCCGAGTATCGATTTGTAACAGGGATCAGCACTGGTGCAATACTGGGTTTGTATGCATTCCTCGGCGAAGATTATAACCATAAGCTTGAAGAATTTTACACACAAACCTCTGATGAAGACCTATACCAAACAAGATATTTTTGGCAATTATTCTCCAGCCCCTCTTTGCTCGACACATCGAAGTTTGAAGCTCTAGTTCGTGATGAGATTGACCGCGAAATGATGGATAGAGTAAAGGAGCAACATTTGCGCGGCAGAACTTTTTTAGTAAAAACAACAGATCTGGACTCGCAGCGCCCGGTTATTTGGAATATGGGTGTGATAGCCATGCTAGATGGAGCAGAAGCAGAGTACCTATTCGAAAGCGTCATTATCGCATCAGCATCAATACCCGGCCTATTTGAACCCGTACTCATTCCCGTAGAGGTCGATGGTGTTATATACGATGAATTACATGTTGATGGTGGAGTGGTCGCTCAGGTATTTTTTATTCCAGAAGACTTAGACATTGAACAGTTTGAAATGGTCGAAAACAGTCAATTTTCCGAGCTCGGTATCAGTCTATCAGACAGAAGGGAAAGCCATATTTGGTTAATCAATAACTCCCGTATTGGCAATGTCTGGCAGCCCGTGCAACCAAGACTTACCGATATCACAGGGCGTTCCATATCAACCATGCTAAAGCATCAAGGGCGCAACAACCTGGTACAAATATATAAGCAAAGCCAACTAACCAACTCCACATTTAACCTTTCCTACATCAATCATCAAGTACCGGATGCACCAGAGCATGCTCCTTTTGACCAAGACTACATGCAGCATATTTATTGTTACGGTTATGCCCAAGGACTGAACCCACATCATTGGAGTCACCGTTTTCCAGACAACTCTGAAATGCAGGCGACGATACCGGCGAATAACCTTGCGTTGGACATAAAATCATTTAACTGGGAGCGGGTAGAATTGGGACTAGAAAAAAGTATCAAACAATGTTTGATAAGATTAAGAAATGAAGGGTAAGTGTTTATGTAAGCCCAACACCATAATGTTGGGCATATTTAGCTGAAACACCTAAAAAAACTGCAGGAAGCCATTAATTATCAGCGCATTGGCAATATCAATGAAGAAGCCGCACACCAATGGGACAATGATGAAAGCCTTATGTGCAGCGCCATACTGTTGGGTTACCGCGGTCATGTTCACAATGGCTGTTGCCGTTGAACCTAAAGTGATCCCACCAAAACCCGAGCTGATAACTGCCGCCTCGTAATTCTTACCCATCGCGCGGAATACCACCAATAGCGTAAATCCTACCGATAGAGCCACCTGGCAAAACATCACAACGCTTAAGAATGGTACCGAACTTTGCAGTTGCCATAGCTGGAGCCCCATCAAGGCCATGGTCAAAAACATCCCCAGGCAAATATCTGAGATCAGGCTTTGGCCCAATTGGGCACTCCTACTGGTTTTTTTCTTTAACACCACCGATTTGAAATTACCGATAATGATCCCCGCCAGCAGACAAGCAACAAACATGGGTAGCTGAAGACCTAACGATGCAAGCGCAATATCGACAAAATAACCGAGCATTAGGCTTAGATTGAGCATCAACCACGCGTAAAGATAACCGAAGTGATCCAGCTTAACGGTTTCATTATGACAGACACCGATATCCAATTGATGATCGGCATTGGCTTCCAATCGGTACTTTTTAATCAAGTAGTTAGCGATAGGCCCACCGACCAAACACGCCGAAATAAGTCCGAGGGTATTGCTGGCAATACCGATTTCAGCGGCGCTTTCTAAGCCCATCTCTGCAAAGGTTGGCGACCAGGCCATGGTAGTTCCTACCCCGCCAATCAAGGAAATAGAACCCGCCATTAAGCCCAATAAAGGTTCGAAGCCAAATAAGGACGCTATGCTCACACCGACAATATTCTGCAAAACGATATACACCACCGCCAGCAGTGTCAGTATCAAAAGCGGCTTACCGCCAGATAATAGGGTTTTGATATTGGCACTCAATCCAATACCAGCAAAGAAATACAGTAATAAGGCATCCCTTGCCTCGAGCTCAAATTCAATCGTGGTATTAAAGAAGTAATAAATAACAGCAACAGCAATTGCACATGTAAAGCCACCGATGACTGGCTCAGGAATACTGTACTTTCTTAGCGTTTCAAACCGCATGGTGGCAAATTTACCAATAAACAATAAACAAATCGCCAGCGTAAATGAGACAAAACCATCAATGACAACAGTCTGCATAACTTATCAACCTAAAAATATTCAAAGAAGAGAAGATATAGAATCAGTATAACCCGCTCGATATCAAAAGTAATTAATACATTGAAGACTAATCTTTTAAATTAATCTGCATATGCTATGTTAGTAACAGATTCATATTGAAATTTGTCTATGGAGTAGACAGCGAAAATGAAAACCAAACTCGAAGATTTTGACTTAAATCTGCTAAAACTGCTTCGTGCGGTTGTTGAAACTCGGAATACGTCTACTGCAGCAGAAAAACTCGGTATTTCGCAAACCAGTGTCAGCCGAGGATTGGCAAAATTGCGCGAAACATTTGGCGACCAGTTATTTATCCGCAAAGCCCATGGCGTCGAGCCCTCAGAGCTCGCCGAAAAACTGGCAGAAGCGGCAGACAATATGCTCAACCCTGTGGTGAATGTGCTTGAATCATACCAAAGTTTTGAACCGAAAACGTTTGAGGGAAAAGTCGTTATTGCCTTGGAGTTGAGCCTACTGGAAATTTTCGGAACAGGCATCCACCAAGCACTCAATGAAGCACTGCCCAAAGCCAGCTTGGAACTCATCTATTGGCAACAAAATTCACTGCAGGACATTTTGGACCGAAAAATCGACTACCTAATCCATTTTACCCTCTATCCCCTGCCCCAAGACATCTATACCCATCACCTGACGGATCTTGAAGTTTGCCTTGTCGCCAGGAAAGACCACCCGGTCTTGAGCAATTCCAGCGAATGGGAGGAGATACATCACCTACCATTGGTGCGCCTAATACCCGGCTCAATCCAGAGCAAGCATTACGCTTTCGATGAACTGTATCTCAATAAAGGGTATACACCTAAAACCATTCTGGTTTCACATAGCCTACCGGTCATCATCAAAAAGTTGGAAAACTCAGACGCGATTCAGTTTGGCAGCAGTTATCAACAAAACTATAGTGACAAATTGGCTTTCTACCCACTACCCAAGATGCCCGAGAAGTTGAAAATTTTTTCAATCTCTGGCTGTTACCTTCAATCCAAGCGAGGCTACCCGCTCAATCAATTTATTCATCAAACCATGCAAACTTTCTTCGATAGTGTGGTTCAGCCCGGCATGACCCAATAACACCTCATTCGACAGGTAACCAGCTCTCGCAACTGGTTACCTGCCTTTGTTATCGAAAACACTGTTTTCAGAATTTATAGCTCATACCGACTGTCATCAGGTATTCTTCACTCTCATAGAAATCAATGTTTGACGTGTTGAAATTTGCCCCGGCCAATGACACCAGACTCCAGTTATCCCAGCCGGCAAAATCAGCATACTCATAGGCTAAAAAGACCTTGTAGCGATTATCCGAACGTTCTTTATTGAAAATTGGGTTGTTGCCATCATAATCCCGGTGCGCATAGCCGCCCGTCAGCGCCAAGCTGTGTGCATCGACAGAGGTAAAATACGTCACCTCGGCTTTGTATTGATCAAATGTCTCTGCTTTGCCCTTTGCATCCCGGTGGGTATACGACACGGAAGAGACTAAACCAGAGCGCTCGCTCAGCATCGTTTTGTGTGAGCCCTTGATGAAGTAGGTATCATGGTCACGACGCAATTCCGGATCAATGATTTGCTCGTCATCCACCTCTGCAGTGGCATACGCCATATCGAGCGACATACCAGAGTTATTAATATTATTCAGCTTTACACGAAAGGCATGGCCTTCAATATCTGTTTTTTGTCGATTGCCCGTTTCTTGATATGGGTTGGCCCATACCTCACCCGAAACGACCGTTGGCAAAAAAGCAACATCCAATTGGGTACCATTGGCAAAGTCATATTGGTAGCCCACCTCAAAGGCCAGATCGCCTACCGCAAGGTCATCCCGTGAGGTACCCAGATAAACCCGTTGGTTGTTATCATCACCCAATCGATAAGTCAGGCTACCTAGGGGAGCAACAATAGCGTCATTGGTATGAGAGCCTTTACTGTTTCTATCTTTTAGGCGCGCATCACCATCAGTACTCAAGTTCGAATTCGTCGACATATACCCCGATGTCACGATGATTTCACCACTTAACCGAGAAGGCTCATTGGCAAAGCTCATTGTCGAGAAACCAGTAAGTGCAGCTGCTGTATATAGAAGGTAATTTTTCATCATCATCTCTATTTATATTAATTTTCAAAGGGGGAATTAGTTTGCTGGTGACAATATTAAGTTATGAGTCTTGAGAGTCCTATGTTTAACAGATATTCATTTCTGGGCATTACAGATACATAGCGGTATATATAATGCCATTAACATCGAAAACAATTTTGAATTTCTCTTATTCATAGCAGGTGGATAATAGTGATGTTAGCTTGATTTCAACATCAACAGTCAGTAGAGAATAAAAATGTCATTCTATGGTTCACTAGAAAAAGATAACAGCATAAACATTTATATCAACGACCGAGTTTATAATATCGATGATAAAGGACAAGGAGAGTGTGAAATAATATTAATAGATGCTTCTCATGAGAATTTTGATATTAGCCATGAAAACAACCAATCTAAAAGATCAATTACTATAGATATAACACCAGCATGGAATGATAATATTAATAATTTATCAATCGCTAGTTTATTCGAACTAGCCAAGGATATACACCTACTCGCTGATATCTACTGGATCGAATCACTCACAATCATCGATTTAAGCAATAATACCCAGCTTGGCGAGATATTGAAGTCAACATTCCGCTCAAGACTACAAAACGAACTGGCGCTTGGGTATTACTAATTCTATTGAGGGTATACGCCCCACCCAGGACCTTTCCAGTGGGCTCCATTCATGAAAAGCCTCGAAATATCCAGCCTATCTCGAGGTTCTTTGCCCCCAGCTAGGCTGCACTATATCCCACCTTACACAACACGCTGCCACTCCCCTTTCTCTCATTTGGCAGTAAATGAGAGAAAATGTAAAAAAATTTTTTCAAAGTTCGATATAATGGGCTCGATAATCTTGTAGAGATTTGGATAGTACGTTAATGAACCAAACCCAGCAGTTGCTAGATGTTAGTACCAACGCTTTATTGCACCTCGAATTTCAGAAACTGGACAAGCACCTTACTTTAGCTGAAAGAAATAATATTTTAGTTAAGTACTTCAAACGTATAGCTAAATCCAACAGATACCGAGCCATCAAAAAAACAGCCAAGCAGTGGATCAATGTTGGCCGCCACCCTGAGGGTGATTTGGAAACCACTCTAAGCAATGAAGTAGAGCAGCTCACCCAGACTTGCTCCACCGACTTGTACCGCTTTGTCGGGTTGGTTGACAACATTGAATCTGACCTGAAAACCAAAGTGCAGTATTCCCAAGCACACAAAATTGACCTCAATGCCCGCTACGGCAAAGTCTTGGTCTGCGTGGTGGATGAAGATTTGAAAGCCAGCTTCGACGAAGAGGGCCTGATGACCAAGTCGACCCAGATCTTGTTCATCGGTGATACAGATGACAAAGACACCTTCTCGGCGGTTATTGATAAGTGTAATGACTTTCAATCGGTTATCGCTTACGAAGATGAAAACCACCTTCGCGTTGAGTTGTTCAGGCTCTAGCCAATACGAAAAAGGAGGCATTGCTGCCTCCCCGTTTATTTTCACGATGTTGCCTGCTGTCCTAAACGAAAAAACACTGTCTACGGCACTTGACTAACAGGCGGTCAAGTTCTGCACTGGCATGCCAGTCATTCGCTTGAGTTACTCCGTGCTTGACGGTGTGCAAGTCAGTATTCGGATAGACATAAACATTATGGTGAACACCGGGTTTTACCGTGATCACTTCATTTTCTTCTACCTCTTTAATACGAGCTTCTCCATCCTTGAGCTCAGCGTAGAGGATCGTGCCCGACTGGACGATATAAGTCTCGAAAGTCGATATATGATAGTGGCTGTTCTGCCAAGCACCTTTAGCATTAGGGTAACGAGTACGGATATAACCGGAGCCATCGCTGGCTTTCATTCTATGGCGCGTTTCACCGTTGGCCATCACTTCACTGTTGGTTTGTAACATATCGCAAGAGGCTGGAAGCGTAGAATTATTAGTCATACGGGACAAACGAAGATGTTGTGTACCGCGGTTTAGCAACCGCGGTACGAAAAATGGATAGGCTATTAGGAAATTAGTCTGTGGTTAATGCTAGTAATCTAGCCAGTCATTGAAGTCGACCCAAGATAAACCTAGGCTTTTCATCTGCTCGACGTAAAGTTGATACTCGGCACATTGCGCGTCTCGCTCGGTATTGCGCCAGTTGTTGTCTTCTTTCAAACTCATAAATCCATCCTTGAATCCAAATGAAGGTTGAAACACCTACGGTCAATTCACCCTATCACTAAAAAACAAGGTTGCAAACAAAAAACGTTTATTGCCCAAAAAACTGGATAATTCACTGTAAATGAACCACTCAGCATATAATTGCTACATTTTTGCCGTTTCGCCGAATTCAGTATTGACCTGTCTACAGCTTCACAGTTCATACTACTGCCATCAGTTTTGAGGAGAGATAAAAATGTATTACGGCATCGATGAGAAAAGCCAATCCGAAACCATTATCGAGTTATTTACCCAAACGTTCTCAGATTCAGAAGGTCAAAATGAAGGCAAAGTGATTGGTCAGCTCGTCAGTGAGTTACTGGAATCGACAAAGAGTGAAGATATTTTCACCTTTATCGCCAAAGACGAAAACGAGATCGTTGGCAGTATTCTGTTTACCCGCCTAACATTCGAATCAGACAAAACCGCTTTCTTGCTGGCACCTGTTGCCGTTAGCACGCAAAGTCAAGGTAAAGGTATTGGCCAGGCGTTGATCAAAACAGGTTTGGAAGCTCTTAAACAACATGGCGTGGATCTTGTATTTACCTATGGTGATCCAAGCTTCTACACCAAAATCGGTTTTGAGCGTATTACCGAACAAGAGTTTCAGGCACCACTGCCATTGTCCTACCCGCACGGTTGGATGGCGCAATCACTGACCGAGCAGCCACTTGCAGCGATAGCGGGTAGTTCATCTTGTGTTGAGGCGTTTGACAAGCCGGAGCTTTGGTAACTAGTACACACATAACAATGGTTTTGGCTCATTCATTGAGCCAAAACACCTACATTTACTGATCATTTAACCTATTAATACCGACATACCCCATCAAAGATCACACTTTTTTGCAATTACATGTATTTACATCCGCGTCGTTTAGCGTTAGTTTGATCCGGTCTGCTACTCAGACCGACAATGATTTTCGAAGTCGACACCTCACTTCTCGCCAAAGTTAGATGCACCCCTAGAAGATTATTCCTATTACTATGCCACTGCGTGCTAAGTTGCGAGCATTCTGCAGTGATGAGTCAGTGAGCTAGGTGATCTCCTGACGAATACACCAATAGAAAGGTCAATGAGTAAACCGGATCAGCACTTGCTGGTATCCGGCAGGACAAGCGCTGTCTTCAGCATTTGTACTCAATTTGATAGCCACAAACTCAATGCAAGTTCCTTTTTTATAGGTAAATAGGCAAACAGCGAAAAAGCCTGCCGGGACAGAATGCAGAGTTTGGGCACAAGGAAAAATTATGATTTCACATACCGGAATTATCCGCAGCTACAACCCAGCTAACCGCACCGGCCTTATCACTTGCGATCTTGGCGGTGACATTCGCTTCTGTGACACCAACATTACGAGCCAAGGCCAACCGGCATCAGGTAGCTTGGTCGAGTTTGTCATGGACGATTCAAACAAAAACCTACAGGCCGTAAAAATTAAGTTTATTTAATTTTGGCTAAAGAACATACAGCGCTCTTTTAAGGGCGCTGATTGTTAATCTACTCCACGGCATCAAACTCGCTCACCTTTTAACCAATTGTAAACCACTCTTTCTGCTGTTTTTCTTTATCCCAAATGCATTGCGATGCATTATTAGCCACAAATATCAAACTAGCTGCGTATACTCTGTCAGAGCAATGTTAAGAGTTACTTTTTTCTGCTTTCATCAAATCGCGTTAATCTAAGCCGCAAAAAATCAAACATACTTCACAAAACGAATATCTTTTACGCAAGAAAACTGATTTTTTTGGGATCGAGGAACCTTTTTAACACACACAATGTCTCTTTATGGCAGACTAGCGCTTCTTTAGGGATGCATAGTTATAGTCATTCAAAAAATATTCATGGTTATGGGCCATACCAACAGGGCGACATAACCCGAGATAAAGAACCTTTATCAAGAAAAATCAGCAAAAAAACGACGAGTTCTTTTACCATGTCTACGCAAAACTCGACGCTTTCTCGAAAGTGGATGTCGACCAAATTACTGGGGATCGCTGGCTTCTCGCTACTAACGATTGCAGCGCTCCTGACACAAACCAGCACCAATCACCGCACGGTTCCGCTAAACCTTGCGATCTCATCAACCCCTTGGTCTCCAAGCGAACAAGCCGATCAGCCAGTCTATGAGCCGCCTCGCTACGCCTATACCATCCAGAAGGGTGATACGCTTAGCCAAATTTTCTCCCGACTAAATATTCCTTTGCGGTCGATTCAAGAGCTTCAGGAAGCCGATCTCAACCATTTGAAGATTGATACACTGCAACCGGGCAATACTTTGCGATTTTGGGTCAATTCGGCCGAAGGTCAGCTCAACCGTCTGGAATTGGAATTTAGCGTTGCTCAAAAAGTCGCCTATCAGCGATTAGAAGATAACAGCTTTGAAGTTGAGGAAATCACCATTCCTGGTAACTGGGATGACGTGATTGCTAGCGGTGAGATCCATGGCAGTTTCTCGGTCTCGGCACAAAAGGCGGGGCTGAACTCAACTGAAATCTATGAAATCACCAGCCTGCTGCGAGAGAAACTGAATTTCTCTCGTGACCTGCGCGCTGGCGACAAGTTCGAAGTTGTTGTTTCCCGTCAGTCGGTCGACGGCGAAATTACCGGCCAGCATGAACTGCGTGCCATCCGTATTCACAGCCGAGGCAGAGCTACCACCGCTTATCTACATAGCGATGGTAACTTCTATGACTCCAAAGGCGAGAGTCTGCAACGTGCATTCTTGCGCTACCCCTACGAGCGTAACCGCACATACCGCGTTAGCTCCAACTTCAACCCTCGTCGACTACACCCAGTTACGGGTCGTGTATCCCCGCATAACGGGGTCGATTTTGCTACCCCAACTGGAACACCTGTCATTTCAACCGGTGACGGCGTTGTTACCCAAGTAGTTAATCACCCATACGCCGGTAAATATGTCGTGATCCAGCACGGTACTAACTACCGTACCCGCTATCTGCATAACAGCAGGATCCTAGTTCGCAAAGGCCAGAAAGTATCACGAGGTCAACGCATTGCCCTTGCTGGTGCAACAGGTCGGGTAACCGGTCCGCATATCCACTATGAATTCCATATTCGTAACCGCCCAGTGAACCCAATGACCGCCAATATCCCAATGGCTTCATCGGTTCCAAGCAAAGAGAAGGGGCAGTTCAAGGAAACTGTGGCACTGTATGACGAGATGATGGATAACCCGAACCGCTCGATGTTCAGTATGGCCGAAACAGAACAAGAGCCAAAAGCTTAATAGTAGCTAGACACTAAACAGACAAAGGGGGAAGCATGCTTCCCCCTTTATTTTTATTAGCTCTTGGTATATTGATAGTCAGTACTTACCATCAATAGATACCATCCACTTCATAGAAAACCACCTTACCGCCGATATGCACTTCGGCCTCTTCGCCAAGCGTCAACCCCAGCAAGGCTTCACCCAAAGGTGATGACGGTGTGACCACAACAACCTCGTGATTTTCAAGCTTCAGCTTGATGCCTCCTGCTGCAGGCCCAAAGAATATCCACTTTTCATTATCGTCTTCATCAAGAAGATGGAGCAGACATCCCAGCACGACTTCATCCAATGCTTTCGGCAGTGACGTTTTCAACTGATCGTAAGCATTGATATCTGCCAAGCACTCGGCGACGCGCTGTGACTGTCCATGCGCTAGGTAGGCCGCTTCAATCGCCAAGGTATCATATTGGGTTTCAGCAACACTCTGATCATCGGTTGCCGCACTGTGCGCCTGATCAGCCGCATGCATCGCCCCTTGGTAGGCTTGTTGTAAATCGTCGAGAATAAGATCAATGATCTGAAGTTTATGGCTGGAATTCATGGTGTCGGTGTTTTCATTGAAACGTGATAGAAATGAAAGTGTAACGTGGACACCGTATAAACCCAAGCGGCGTAATCCTATGAACCAGGCTTGCAGGGATCATTTCGGAATGCCTTGGAAATCCAAAGTACTATCATACTGAGCCAAATTATTACTCTTGCGACTAAGCTTGCGAAACTCCGTGGGGGTCATTTTCATATAACGCTGAAAAGTTTCATAGAACCGGCTATTGGAATTGAAACCCACCGTCAGCGCGATATCGAGAATCGTTCGGTTAGTATCCGCTAACAGTGCGCGAGCATGGTTAATGCGCATGGAAGTGACATATTCCTTAATGGTCATCTTCATCACACTCTGGAACAAGTTCATCGCATAGTTGGTATGCAAGCCAACATGCTCAGCGATGTTTTTCACCGTGAGCGGCGTGTCATGGTTACAAGCGATATATTCCAAGATCTTCTGGACGTGGAACTGCGAGTGCTTTGAGAGCCCTTTCATACTGCCTTTGCTTTCCATGGTATGGGTCAACTTTTCCCACCCCGTCAGGCACACCCGCTTGAGCATCAAAGACATTTCATCGGCCGCCAGCTGGCGAAAGCCAATATCATTGCTTTTGCTCTCTTCCATCCAGAACGCAATCTGCTGCTCGGTCACCAGGTTTGGCAGCGCAGACTGAACAACCGTGCCATGGGTGATCTGATTGAGCAGGTTTTCGTCCAGCGGCCACGCCAGGAAGTAATGCATGGGTATGTTCAAAATTCCCATATTCCTCGACTTGCCAGGCTCGGTAAGTTGATGTGGCGTGGTAGCCCAGAAGATCCCGATATGACCGTTATTGATAGTAAAAGGGTGGTCGTTAATGACATAGTCAACATCATCACCGAAAGGAATGTTCACTTCAATCTGGCCGTGCCAATGGTAGCAAGGCATGTGGTGCGGCTTGCGCAGTTCAATATGGATAGATTCATACGAGGAAAAAAGGCTTAGCGGCCCCAAAGCGTCGGCATCAGAGCTATCTTGCGGATTCTCATTCTGGGCAATTTGCTTAGCCATTATTCCTCTGTACGCCGGTCGGTAAAACAGAAGCGAATATACGATAACCGAGGCATGCCTGCCGAGAATTATTCCGCAAATTGTGAAGTCCAGCCCAAAGCCCACTCCAATCAACCAGAAGCAAGCACTAACCCTGACATAACAAAGGCCATCAGAAGGTGCGATGGCCTTTGTTATCGTTTATATCTTATTTTTCATCGATATAATTACCAGACGTCAACAGCCTCAATACGACATTCACATTATCGCTTAATTGTTGATCCACTCGACCGGGAAATAGTTCTTCCAGCTTATCTAAACGGTCAAGTTCAGTGTGCCAGATTTTGCCCCATTTCGATTCAGTATCGCGGTCACACGCCGTTTTATTCTCAGCATCATAGCAGTCCCATGCATCAGGGTTTGTTGTCTGAGAGTAACCGTCATAGCCCCATTGACCGTTGATATTGAAATTGGTCGCTTCGACATAAGCGATAGGAATACCCGCGCAGGCAAAGCCAGCATGATCAGACCATGAGCCCGTTTCGCCTTCCGGGTATCCGGGGAATGCTGGGTGTACGGTGTATTTGCCATCCTCACCTTTGACATCAATAGACGCCTGCAACATGGCATCTCGAACATGGGTTTGAGAGTTATAGTCCGTTTCGGTTAATCCCAACTTATCACAGGTGGATTGATACTCGGCATAATCAGAGTGAGCGGCGTGAACATAAACGTAATCACCACCACCGACAGTATCGTAATTAATCATAGCGATGACGTTATCTAATTGATTATTGTCCAGTGCCTGGCGAACATAATGCAGCGAACCGTTCAAACCATTTTCTTCTGCTCCGGGGAAGAGAATACGCACGGTATAGGGTAGCGACTCTTGCATCAGGTTTTCTGCTATCGCCACGGCAGCAGCAACACCAGCACCGTTATCCGTTGCACCTAATGAGCCGTGATCTGAGCCTGTTGAATCATAATGCGCAGCAAGAACGATAGTTTTCTCACTCGCCCCCTGTTTTTCAATAATGTAGTTTTTCGAAGATAAAAGCTTATCTCCTTTTTGATAAGTAAAAGGCTGAACCTCAACGTCGTAACCAAAGCCAGTCAACTTGTCGTATAGCCAATTGCCCATGGCAGCTTCTTCAGGCGTGCTAGCTTCTCGTGCACCGATACCCTCAATTTCATCGGCAATGTCTACGAGGTAACTGGTCGCCTTTTTACCATAATCAATAGTGTCAGAATCGCTGTTACAACCGCTGAGACCAATTAAGACAGAAAGGGAAAGTAAACTGATAATTCCATTTTTCATGATCGCACCATTATCTAATTTCAATTATTTATTGTTATTCGAAATTAGTATCTGGCCTAGAGATTTAAAAACCGTGATTAATATCGCGTGCGTATAATTTACGAGCAGAAAAACACCACTTTGAGAACTAGGTCAACTCGGCATAAATAAAGGCAAAAAGTGCGTACTATTACGCACCCATGCTTTTTCACCATCTTTCGCCGCGGCCAAAACGATAGACCAACTGACCCGAAAATAAATCATCGTTGGTTGATAGTTTACCGCTGTAGAAATGCACCCAATCGGCCTGCAATGCCCAGTTACTGTTTAGTTTATAGTGCAAGCCAAGCCCACCATTTACTTGGAAGGTAGTGGTATCACGGTCTTTTTCCAATAATGTTTCACCGATCCCAGCATTGATATAAGGACGAAAATCATCATCACCAAAGAAATAATATTGGAAATCGAAGCTGTAATTTTCATAGGTGATGCTTTCACCCGTAGTCTTGCTGTCAGTATCGATGCGGGTGTATTGCAGCCGGGATGATAAAAATGGGGTGTAATACACACCCAAAGTGATCATTGGCGCCCAACTATTTTCTATCCCCCACTCTTCATCCAAATCCAGATAGCGACCACCAACCGAAATACCGACAATGCCGTAATCCACCGGATCATGGGTTGTGACGTTGCGAACCCGGGTATAACTGCGGCGCATCGCAGGGCTGGTCTCCCCCTCACCGAACTGGAAGTTCATATTTATATTGAACTGGCTGTCTGTCTGGCCGTTGGGAAGAGCGACATCTTGAAAGCCGATATATCCGGTACCGGCTTTCACCACATCACGCCCCATCAAGTGGTTTACCCCGCGGCCAAGGGTATCAACGGGGTCAAGCAGGAACAGCGCCGTGTTACCCATCCATTCTGAATCCCAGACTTTCCCCCCTCCCTGAATGATTTCACGTTCTTTATGGAAGGCCCACTCACCGTAAACCCAGCCAAGTACAGGGGTGACAACCAAGTCCTGTACAGCAGGAACTTCAGCAAACGCCTCAACACCATACTCCCAATAGAAAGTCGACATCATGAAGGAATAGACAAATGCATCCCACTGGCGGTATCCCGACTTACGGGCGATTTGGTAATACACGCCGCCAAAATACGGATGGCCGATATAGTTGATATACCAAACATCCCTATCCCATACCGGCCCATCCCTGACATTATCCCACCATTTTTCCAGCAGGCGGTCATCACTGGTATCCCAGTTAGAGATGTCTTCCGGCAACAAGGCAATAAAACCCGCCACACCGACGCCATACCAGAAAATAGACTTGGTCTGCGACCATAGGCGATCGATATCTTCGCCATTTTCACCGGAGAACAAGGCAACGTTATATGGCGAGCCATAAACCGATACATCACGCGGCACCTGCTCCCAAGTGGTATTGGTATAGGGAGATTTAGAGTACTTTGATTTATAGGTTGGCTGCTCGGGTAAGCTATCTGAGAGAAAAAGAGGCTGCTGCGACTCAACTTGAGCCATAGCTATTGATGATGCCAACGCTAATCCCACTGCCACTACTAACCGCATTCCAACCTCCTTTCAAAACGACTTTCGGCCAAAATGTCAGAAATAACCCTTTATATTGGCCATTAAATTCAGGCACTTAAAAACCACACCCTGAGTATAGTTAACACAAGTAAAAGAAAATTAGTGCTTGCAGTAGAATATCAATTCTCAGATCTGTCGCACAATTTTGCGACTAAATGCGATGTGATCCTCTCCCCCCCTCCCCAAAAACACCCCCGGCACTAATCGCCAATTTTCAATTCATTTTTCCAATTCATGCTAGCCTTTAACTTGGAGTTTTATCCCCTACAAAATGGAAGGAATTAATATGAACCTGATCGCCAAATCGGCTGTAGTCATTATTTCAGCCATTACTTTAGCCTCCCCTTCAGTTATCGCGGCACAACTCTCTGATGCCGATTTACAAGCCGCGATGGAAGCCAAATTAACAGAACAATTAAAAGATGAAAAAGTGGCGGCGCACACTGCTGAGTTCATCATGAACAATTTGCTTACCTGGCAGGGTGAACCGCTTCCTCTTGATCAAGCTGATAGCATTATCGCCTATGCCTTCGGTAACCGAATTGCCGAAAACGGCAACCAATCACCAGGGCCGATGAACAAAGCACTGGCTGATACTGTAGTAGAAATCTACGAAAAAACCGGTAAACCCGTCTATGCCCAATGGGAGATTGCCCAAGAGATTGGCGATCGCGTGGAAGCCAAAGATCTCACTGCGATATATCCAAAAATCGGTTCTGATGGCACCATCATTTACTTAAGCACCATTGGCGTTGCCGAAGAAATAGTGAAGCTGGCAGGTGGAGCCGATAAACTAGGTAAAGCCGTTGTAGTCGGCTTTTATGAACACAGTCTACGTACGATTAACACCACCAAAGATGCAGGCATCGAAGCTTACGCACCCGAAGGTATCGAGCTCCCCCATGACTATGATGAGGAATCAGGCCAGCCATGGACACGCGATGCGCTGATTTTTGTCATGCATGAAATCCGCAACAGGGGAACCAACGAACGCACCCGGCTGATTGAACAAGCCAATCAGGATAAGTAAATTGCGCGTGTCCTACATGTAAAACTGTAAAGGGCTGTGTCCAGGTGCAGCCCTGATTTGCATTGTAAAACCGCATGACTTGTTACGAGGTCTAAACCACTCACCCATTGAATTAGCTTATTCACGGGTCGTTATTGACTGAGCTCGAAAAACAGTGATAGGTTAATGGCATGCAAATGATTATCTCCAAGCCTTCTATCAACCTTTCTTGGTGGCACTCTCTTCATTAAAGAGCGGTGCTGAATAGTCATATTTGTTCAAAGCCGCCGGATGGCAGGCTACGAACAAACTTTTCCTCCTTGTCTCCGGCGTTGATTTATCAACTTGCGATAATACGGAGACATACAATGCGAGATACCCCAATCACGCCAACTACAACAGCGGCGAAAGCCACAACGACTACAAGTGACAGCAAGGACGTCAGAGACCAAAAGATCCTGACCGGCGACCGCGCCACGGGCCAGCTCCATCTCGGCCATTATGTCGGCTCATTGAAACAAAGGGTTGAGCTGCAGCATCTCAATCAGCAAACTATTCTGGTCGCTGACATGCAGGGTCTTACCGATAATGGCAACACCCCGAGCAAGGTCGCCGACAACATTCTCAATGTGGTGGCAGACTACCTTGCCGTCGGGATAGACCCAGCCAAAACCACTATTTGCTTACAGTCAGGTGTTCCAGCCCTTTCCGAGCTGACCATGTATTATGCCAACCTAGTTTCCATTGCTCGCCTGGAGCGCAACCCAACAGTCAAAAGCGAAATTCAAGGCAAGAACTTTGGCCGCTCCATTCCTGCAGGGTTTCTAACCTACCCCATTAGCCAAGCGGCAGATATCACTGCTTTCCAAGCACAACTCGTGCCTGTGGGTGATGATCAACTACCTATGCTTGAGCAAACCAATGAAATCGTCAGGAAGGTCAACGCCCTTGCTAATCGCGAAGTCCTAAGAGAATGCCAGCCATTACTGAGCAATATCAGTCGGCTGCCTAGTGCTGACGGCAAAAGCAAAATGTCTAAATCTCTGGGTAATGTGATCACGCTGGACGCATCCGACAAAACCATTAGCCAAGCAGTGAAAGCCATGTATACCGACCCCAACCACCTCACTGTCGACCAGCCGGGGCAAATCGAAGGCAATGTGGTATTCACTTACTTAGATGCCTTCCACCCTGACGCTGACTATGTCGCTCAATTAAAAGATCATTATCAGCGTGGTGGCTTGGGCGACGGCAAGACCAAGCAAATCCTTACCGACTGTCTGCAAACACTTATCTCGCCGATACGTGCTCGTCGTCAGGCATTAATTGCGGATAAAGGGTATTTGATTGAGGTATTAAAGAAGGGAACCGAACAAGCCAAGCAAGAATCGCAGCAGGCACTTGATAACGTAAAAGCGGCATTCGGGCTAAATCTACTATGAAATAAATAGCCATACTCTGAAGATTCAGAGTATGGCTAAAAAGTTACTGCGCTATATCCAGCATATTGTTTTTAACGCCGTTGGTCCGGAACCAGCCGGCAATACTGAAGCGCTCCATATTGGTAGGCAATACTTCATGAGGGAATTGCTCAGACAAAAATACGAACAAGCGACCTGACTTGGGCGCAAGCTTCATCAGCTCCTTATCTTCCAAATCGTAAACCACCAGTTCGCCGCCATCTTGCTCTTCCCAGCTGTCGTTCATGTAAAAAACTGTAGTCAAACGGCGGTTTTCATTGCCGTGGAAGCAGTCGAGATGCTTTTGGTAAAAGTCCCCTTTTTCGTATTTGGCAAAATGGGCTTCATATTCAAACAGACCGAGGAAGAAGTGTTGATTAACTTCACGGCGAATAACTTCCATTCGCTCTAAAAAGTCTTGCACTGCGATGCCTTGATCCGCTGCCAGCCAATGGATTTTGTCGCTACGAATAGATGACTCTCGTGCCACTTCATCGTTGCGGCCAATTCGCGCCTTGGTCCACTTTTCTGGCAAACACGTTTTTAGGTCATCTACCTGCTCAGGAGAGAGAAAGCCATCCCACACAAAATAGCCCTGGGTCGCCAGCGCATCGATCAACTTCTGCATCACGTTTTCACATTATTAGAAAAGGATGCGGGTTATAACGCTGATAATGGCTAGCGGCAATTCGGGTTCTTTATGATAACGATAAAGATATCTTTTGAGGGGGATTTCCAGCCCTTTATTTCCACCCCATCAGCCAACGGCTGCTATCTTTGAGCTCGCGCCAATCGAGCTCATACATGCGGTGGTTGATCACAGCTTGAATCAGGCAGAAAACCACCTTTTGGTTTTCATCGTACTCGACGTCAATCACCATAAAATGCTTCTCACGCCCTGCGACTTCCACTTTGGTCCACTTGCTACCATATAGCGACTTGGGGTGTACCCGGTTCATGGCGATCTCCTATAAAACGCTTTTACCTCAATACGTAATCTAAGGGAGTGCAGATTAATTCTCAAGAGGGGCTATGGGCTATCCAAAATTTTAGAAAAGCCTCCCCCTGCCAAACTACAGTTTTTGCTTTTTGCTCTTCCCACAGCCAAGGGCCTAGAGCCGCTCTTCCCCTGCTCTTCTTCATCCAAGTCAAGGATAATACGTTCACGTGACAGCTCTTTAGGAAGTATCTTGCGTTTCCCGCGGGGCTTTTTAGTGGTAGTTGTGACGACGACTTTCTGCTCCGCGGAGTGGGTTTCTCTTTCCACTTCATTGAACAGATCACCCTGAGCGTTGTCGTGTGTTTATGTGCCTCAGTACGTTTGGCGAACTGGCGGTCGATGGCAAGCTTGAACTGCTTAAGAAGTATTTGTCGCTCTTGCTGCCAAGAATGCGCGAAGAGTCTGATCGCTACTCAGTGACGATACCGAATATCAACCAATATAAAGCCAAACAGTTTTCTAAAGGAAAAACTAACTTCACCGGGTCATTGCAATAGCCAATGATAATGTAAGGTTCAGACCTCTTGCGGGAAAACCTGGTGAAGGAGATAGATCTAGTTTATTCGGCGTTTCATTTTCAAGTGGTTAGCTCAAGCTGGACTGACCATCACCTGAAAAGGTGATGGTCGTAGGGTTTACATTCTAGTTAATCGTGTTTTTGAAGATTTCACCATCTTTCATGATCAGCGCTAGATTTTCTTCAGGGTTAGTCAAGATAGAAATATCTTTTAGTGGGTTACCGTTGATAAGTAGAATATCAGCGTAAGCACCTTCTTCGATCACACCTAGCTTGCCTGGGTAAGGGTTGCGTGGACCAGTCATTTCAAGTACACGAGTGTTAACCGAAGTCGCTTGCTGCATGATCTCAGCAGGAGTAAACCATTTCAAACGGTTGGTGAACTCTTGGTTTTGTAGCGCTTTTGCTTCAAATGAGCCGATGAAATCCGTACCGAAGCCCACGTCTACGTTGTACTTCTTGGCCATTTTCATCATGGTATCTAGGCCTTCAGCTGCTTCAATTTGGCGAGCAGCCTGCTGCTCATTAAAGTGAGCAGGTACTGGGCCTAGGAAGAAACCTGTTTGCGCGGAAATAAATGCGCCTTTTTCAGCGGCTAGTTTCATTGTCTCTTCAGTCAGCATGTTTGCGTGTTCAATGGACAAGAAGCCCGCTTCTAAGCTTTCACGCACCGCGCGGTCGGTATAAGCATGTACTGCAACGTAAGTGTTCCAACGGTCTGCTTCGCCAGCTGCCGCTTTTAGTTCTTCCATTGAGTATTCCATGATGTCTAGTGGGTCGCGAAGGCCACTTACTGCACCACCGGAAAAAATCTTAAGGAAGTGTGCGCCTTTACGCATTTGCTCGCGAGAAGCGGTTAGCACTTCTGGTACACCGTCAGCCATAATCGCACCACCATGAATTTCCAATTCTGTTAGCGCTGGGCCGCCGAATTGTCTTGGTGCTGTGTTTAGCGTTCTGAAGTCACCGTGACCTGCAGTCATCCCGATAGCTGCTTCGGCAGAATAGATACGAGGGCCAGGGAAGTGACCTTGATCGATAGCTTTCTTAGGACCAAGAGAAGGGCCACCTGTGTCACGTACTGTGGTGAAACCACGCATTAAAGTGTTTTCTGCTTCTTTCAATGCCAGCGCACCAATGTAAGTGCCTGGAGAGTCCATGAATTCCCACATTCCCGTGTTCCAAGTTAGGTGAACGTGCGCGTCAATAAAGCCAGGAGACATTGTGCGGCCAGCCGCATCGATGACCATCATGTCGCTGGTTGCTGGAATAGACTTAGAGATCTTAGCGATTTTGTTGTCTTCAATTAGCACGCTCATCGACGATGTTAACTTGTCACTCGTGCCATCAAAGATGTTTGCATTTTTGATCAGAGTACGCTGAACAGTATCTTCTTCTGTGGCATAAGCCATAGGTGATGCCGCTAATACGGCAGCAATCACTGTTGAGGTGAATAGTTTCTGGGGTTTCATAGTTTACCTTTTAGTTTTTACTATGGTTTAGTGGGTTATTTATAAAACTGCGATTCATCAGCTTTCATTGTGTAAATGGCATCAACCTGAGATTGACCATCGTAGTAGCTAGCTACGCCAGTAACCATCTCTGACTCAAGTTTTCCTTCCACCCAAATTGGGTCTTCCAAGCGCTTTAATTCAATACCTTGCTCGAATTCAACCATGATAATCTGGTTGGGAGGTGGAGCTGGGGTATGTATGCAGGCTCCGGCTGTTGGTACTAGGAAAAATCGGGTTACTTTGGTTCCGTCAAAGTCAATCGGGGCAATGAAGCCGAGCATCTTCCATGTTTGATCGACCACCTCAGGATTTGGGCTAGTAATCTGATGGTATTGTTGCTCCATAATCTTATTTCGAGCTTCGATCAGTTCTAGTGGGTTCAGTCCAGAAGCCTTGAGCTCGACTGCGATCGAATCCATTTCACTTTGGTATGCACGAATGTCTTCTTCAGTGAAGACGCTCGAATTACTTTCTACTCTTCGATTCAGTGAAGCGTAGTCTTTCATCATTTCAAGGTCGGTGTGGCTCATGGTTAAAAACGGGTTGTCGATAGGTTCGACTTTCTTAACCAATGAACTCCAGTTCAAATAACTTTGGCCATCACTGCCTTGAAAAGTCAGTAATTCTGAAGCGCTTATCGCCGTCGATAAAACGATCAAGATTAGGTAAGGCAATTTCTTTAGAAAATTCATTAGATACATAAACATTGAGTTCGCTTCTGTTGTTAGCTACCAATTTAATGAATACAGCAAATTTTATCCATTGCATTTAACTTTATGTGCCACTAAAGTTGGTGTTGTGTCACATTGTGTTTAATTAAAGGTGTAACTGATGCATTTAGTCTTATCTGAGTCAAAGTTGGGGGGCTACTTTGGCGAGTTTTAATGTTACCGATAGTCGATATAAAAGGCGTATTCATTCGTTATGCTCTGCTCTATTGGAGGCAGACGGTCATAAACATGATTTGTGTGATGATTGCAGTGCTCAAAATTTAGTTTTTGCAGAGTCCCTTTATAAGTATCTTCAACACGCAGATATGAATTATTCTGGAGAGTTTTTACCCTTTGAAGTAGGTCAATGTTTGGCTGAGGAAGATCTTATTGAAAACGGCGATAGAAGAGTTAGCTGGTTTCAATTGTTAACTGAAACTTTGGCCTATCACATAACAGCTTCCAATTATGCGACATTTCATATCGATTTTATCGGGGAGAGACTGCAAATCCGACTTGAACGTATACAAAGAGTTCGGGTCTCGACCAAAGAGTTAAATTCGTTAATGATTGGCTATCTACTTACACTGATCAAACAGGCTGATTATGCGCAATTCCAACCTAGTAGCATACTTATTACTAGTGAGGTTGAAGTCAAAATCCCTGATATTTATCCATATCAAAAATCTAAAGTGGGTAATACGGCATTTTCGATTAACATACCCGTATCTTGGTTACTGGGTTATAAAACTAGTGAAGATCCACTAGATAGTTTTAGCCTCAAAATGATTAGAAAAAAATGTCGAGAAAACTTGAGTAATCCTAAATGGAATATCAATCAACTGGCAAAGGAGTGTAGCCTATCAGTACGGTCGCTTCAAAGAATACTAGCCAATCGAAATACAACATTTAGAAAAATCATGTTGAATGAAAAAATAGATATAGCAAAGTCTGAGCTGACCAAGGGAAATAATCACAGGGATATTGCTATGAAGCTCGGATTCACTGAGTATTCGGCTTACAGTCGTTTTTTTAAAAAGATGACAGGGACTACACCAAGAGAATATTAGTTTTACGCCATATCTTTACTAAATTGGCATAGAGTGACAATTAAATTTGTGGTGGAACTCGGGAGCACAAGGCGCTGAAGGTGCTGAGAACTGAACCGACCAAAATCAGTGTGCCGATGAAACAGAAGCGCTGTATGATCAATCCGTTGTTCCTAGAGCAAATTCTTCTGACTGGATTTGCATCTATGGCTGAATCTTGAGCACTCATGCGGAAGCCCTGACGGTTATATCACTTATCATCACAATATTGAGTAACTGTCACTCCACTCTCTTTTTTAAAGAAGCGACCAAACGCTGTGACATCAGAAAAACCTAACTGAGTAGCAATTTCTCTTGGCGATATTTTTTCATTGAGTTTATTTTTTGCGTAACTTAACTTCTCCTGAAGCATAATTTTCCTGAATGAAGTTTTATGATTCGCCAATAACCTTTGTAGAGTTCGCACCGACAAATGGCACTCTTTTGATAATTGATTAATATTCCAATCCACATTGGTAACATTAAAACTACACAGTCGTAAAATACTCTCAATCGTGGTCTCTACTTTGTTCTCTAGCTCTTCTTCTTTCCTTTTCATAGGCATATCATTAACCCAAATCACAGGTATATTTATAGATACTTCGTATCGACCTGACATAACATTGGATGATAATTGATGACGTTCTGGGATAAATATGTCCTTATGAGATTGAATAATTAACTTATCTGGGGAGTACGCATCTACAACATAGTATTTAATTAAACTAACAATATAACCCAATATAACTTCATCCATGTACTGGCTTGAGTGTCTAATTGATTTCTCTCTTTTCAAACCAATAATCATACGATCTTTTATTATATCCAGATGAAATGTAGCGTAATATGCAACCATTGTTTGTTTTGAGAACACATTGATTAAAGATACCAAAAGATTGTCATGCAAACTTTTATTACTAAGATCATTTTCGAAAAGCTTTTCACCCAAAAGGAAGCCTAAATATTTATCATCAAGCAAATGACTAACTGCTTCTATAAACCTATATGATGTCTCTGCATATAATGTATTATGCTGTAGCAACGGTTTTTCCAGCTCAAGGTATTTTTCAATATTAACATTGCTATTTTCGACTAACTCCCGACAAGCTTTTATCACCTTATTAATATAGTCACTTTGTGTAATATTTAACTTCACTACCACTCCCTCATTTAAATCACAACACCACAAAAACACTTTGCGCCATAAAACAAACTTCATGTCGCAATATGTTTGCTTATAATAGTATACCGAGACTCTTTTTAATATAATTAAAAACTAATGTAAATATCATAAATTTCGATCTATTTTTTTAATTTGAGCATAGCCTTAGCTTTAGTAAATTTGTGTGATGAAGTATAGGTATGGAGCGGCAATGTCACTACACTTCAAAAATACCCCGATAGTTACTGAAGCACGCAAACTCAACTCGGTCATCTCATGGTGTAACCAACATGGGCTAGAGTGGCGCGAACTGGCCCGCGAAGTAGGGTTACCCGTCGAACATATGCATGACAGCCAATGCCTACCCGGGAACTTGTTGTTGGGCTTTGCCCAGAAGCTCACCGCAGAATTTGGGCCACACATAGGGGTCGATATCGGCCGGCGAACCTTTCCAATCGATATATCACCAGCCCTCGGCAATATGCTTGACCGCTGCGACACCTTCGCTGAAGCCGTGCAGGTGTTTATCACAGAGATGAACACCTTTAGCAATAACCTCGTGTACTGGAGCGAACAGCTGGCAGGGACATGGTGGTTATGCTACCGGAGCCCGATCCCCTCTAACACGCTCGGGTTCATGCCTATGGAGTGGCTACGAATTATGTATCTCCTTAATCTGTGCTACCCGTTTCTTGGCTGCAAGTGGAGACCCACGGCCGTGAAAATGATGTCTTCCCATCCACAATGGCCAACCCTCCCAGAGGAACTAAGGCATACCACAGTAAAGTTTAGCCAACCGTACGGGGCGATAGCTATCCCTTTGCCGGATCACTGCCCGCCTATGATGTTAGTAGAGTCTCAACATGACTGGCTAGATACCATTACACGACTTGTTCAAACCTTTTCCCCCGAACCTTGGTTCTCACTTGGCTGGTTTGCTCAGGTGCTGGGGGTAACGCCAAGGACTTTGCAACGGCATCTTGCTAAGCGCGGCACCACATTCAAGGCGCTGAACGAGACAGCACGAAAAAACAAGGCTATTGCCTTACTGCTCGGTAGCGAAGCCAGCATCACAGAGATCGCTTGGCAAGTCGGCTATAACGACATGAGCAATTTCAACCGTGCTTTCAAAAAATGGACGGGGGAGACCCCGTCAAGATTCAAGTTAAAGCTGTGTGGTGGAAGATAATGAAGCTCGAAACGAAATACAAAGGCCGCATCTTTGACCAAATCACTGCGGTGATATCCCGCCCCGTCTAAGACGATATGGAGTTTGTGAGCCAATGGATAGCTTTCCCTAAGTTGACAGAAAAAGCGAACAATATTTAGTCCGCTACGGCTATCTGTTCTTTCAACCATTGTCGGACTTGGGCCTGTTCAGTTGCTTTCTATCTAATTTGAATTTTTAAATGATGTTTTATGCCATACAAAGATATCCGTGTCGTAAAGTGTTCCTGACTAATTGTGTACCTAGTGTTCAATACCATAAAATTCAAAATGTAAATGGCAGCGATAGAGTTAATCTATTTGAAAGGTGCCATACCACCACTTAATTATTTACTAATTTTTGAGGGAACCATGCGTTTAAATCATTCTCTTCCCCCCATTACCACTTTGTTCGTCGCTCTCGGCTTGGCCGCATCCAGTTCTGCCGCAGCAGACGACCACTTCCGCCAGCATGACGCCCACGTCCATGGCGTAGTGGAAGTGAATATCGCCCAAGATGGCCAAGACTTATTAATGGAGATTCACGCGCCGGGTGCCGATGTGGTTGGCTTTGAGCACGCTCCTCATACTGACGCGCAAAAAGCGGCGATTGACAACGCAATCGCGCAGTTAAACTCTCCGAGCGATACTTGGGTGCTAACAGCTAGCGCAAAATGCCAATTGGTAGATAGTCAAGTTTCAGAAACACTGTCCTCTCAGAAAGATGAGAGTCACGATCATGATAAACACGGTCATGATGACCACGATCACGACAAACATAACCATGACCATGACCATGACCATGACCATGACCATGACCATGACCATGGTGCACACGGCGAATTCACTGCGCAATATATCTATAAATGTGGCAACATTGAGCAATTAACAGATGTTAAAACTCAGTGGTTTACACATTTCCCAACCACCGAGCGCATCACTGTTAACGCCATCACGGAAACAGGGCAAAAAGGTGGGCCGCTGACCTCAAACACCACCGCTTTCCGTTTCTAATCCAAAGTAACCAAGATGGGGAAGCAATTCCCCATTTCAGGACAGATCATGAACATCATCGAGATCAGCAAACTCACCTTCCAATGGCCTAGCCAAACCCAGCCATTACTGGAAATCCCTTCACTGGTGGTTAACAAAGGTGAAAAAGTTTTCATCAAAGGCCCTAGCGGCAGCGGTAAATCAAGTCTCCTTAGCCTGCTAGCAGGCATAAACGAACCGACATCCGGTACCGTCGAGCTGCTTGGACAACCATTCAGTAGCCTAAAGCCAACAGCAAGAGACCGTTTTCGGGCCGACCATATTGGCTATATCTTCCAAATGTTCAATCTACTCCCTTATCTGTCAGTCATTGATAATGTCCTGCTCCCTTGTCGCTTTTCAGAATTAAGAAAGCAACAAATTAACGGAGGCATGTACGAGCAGGCCAAAGAGCTACTTTCCCAACTTCATCTCCCGAGTGAGTGCTTAGCTCGACCTATCAGTGAGCTCAGTATCGGACAGCAGCAACGAGTCGCAGCGGCAAGAGCTTTGATTGGCAAGCCTAAATTGTTAATTGCTGATGAGCCGACTTCGGCACTGGATCATGACAACCGCGAAGCTTTTATCAAATTACTGATGGCGGAGTGCGACAAGTCTGACACCACGTTATTGTTTGTCAGCCATGATGAGACACTCGAACCGCTATTTGATCGCAGTATCAATCTAAACACTATTAACCAAGCTGTAAGGGAACAATAATGGCAGCGATCATACGTCTGGCCTGGCAAAGCCTGGCTAACCGAAAAGCCACGGCAATACTGACTTTATTAACCGTAGCCATCTCAGTGACCCTGCTGCTTGGCGTTGAAAAAGTCAGAACCCAGGCCAAATCCAGCTTCGCCAATACTATTTCGGAAACCGACCTCATTGTTGGCTCACGTTCCGGTCAGGTTAACCTACTACTCTATTCGGTATTCAGGATCGGAAATGCGACCAATAATATTGATTGGCAAAGCTACCAAGAAATCAGCCAGCATCGCTCCGTCAAATGGGCGATTCCAATTTCTCTTGGCGACTCGCACCAAGGCTTTCGGGTCATAGGTACCAACGGAGCTTACTTCAAACATTATCGATACGGCCAGAAGCAGCCGCTACAACTGGCCCAGGGGGAAGTTTTCGATAGTCTATTCGAAACGGTGATCGGTGCGGATGTAGCGAGAAAGCTCGATTATAAGATCGGCGATGAGATCATTATTGCCCATGGTATTAGCGATCTGTCTTTTAACCGTCATGATAACCTGCCATTTAAGGTTGTGGGGATCCTTGAGCCGACAGGCACGCCGGTAGATCGTAGCGTGCATGTATCGCTTGAAGCCATAGAAGCTATTCATGTCGGTTGGGAAAGCGGTGCCCGCCTTGGGTCAACACCGGGTGCCGACGTCCTTGCGGCCCGACAGTTTGAGCCTAAGCAAATCACTGCCGTTCTGCTTGGCCTTAATTCCAAAATGCAAACCTTTGCCCTGCAACGCGAGATCAATAACTACCCCAAAGAACCACTAAGCGCCATCATGCCGGGTATCGCCCTTCATGAATTGTGGGGCATGATGTCTGTCGCCGAGCAAGCATTATTAGTCGTTTCAGGGTTTGTCGTTGTCGCAGGACTGTTAGGAATGCTCACCAGCTTGTTAACCAGCCTCAATGAAAGACGCCGAGAGATGGCAATCCTTCGGGCTATGGGAGCAAGGCCCGGTCATATCTTCTTTCTGCTTACCAGTGAAGCGACCCTCTTAACGGCACTGGGTGTCGTCGTCGGTACTTCTTTGTTGTACTTGATATTGCTGCTCACTCAGCCAATTATTCAATCACAGTTTGGTTTGCTTATTCCGATCACAGCGCCAACCAACTATGAGCTGTTGTTGTTATTACTTGTGCAGTTAGCTGGTATGCTAGTGGGTATCATTCCTGCTGTCCGCGCCTATCGACATTCGCTCTCGGATGGCATGACAATCAAGGTATAGATAGATGAAAAATGGCAACTCGCTCTTTGCTGCTGGTTGGCACTGCTCAACTTCGCCAATCTGGTGTTGAAAGCGTACTTGCCATAGCTGTGTTTTATCTTCGCGAGCGATGATATAGCTCCTTAAATTAAGGAGCTATATCTTTACTAAGTATTGATGGTTATCTGAGAATGGATGGAAATTGGTGCTTAATATCAATCGAGTGCCCCTCTTCATAATTGAAGTCGGGGCGATTAATGTGGGGAAATTGAAGTCGGGTGTAATAAAACTATCCACCTTACATTAAAGTCAGCAACTCGCCTTACCTGATTTCAACGTGATAGCAAGTGCAATGATGTTGACAATGCTACCGAAAGCATTAATTGAAACAGCAACGATAAAAATAGCTAGGCTGTGGTAGCCGTCTAGGCCAACCGTGAAGTACTCATGTAGGTTGCCAAATACACCGCCAAGGCAGAAGAGTATAATAGACAATATCATCGTAATTAGGTAAACACGACGGTTAGTTGAATATTTGTAAATAAAGAAGCAGTATAATGAAAACAACGTAATAGAGAAGGGTACATTTGCAACACTGAGTGGTGCGCCAGTGAACATATCCATAAGGCCGCTGCAAATAAGGAAGCTAATTGCTAAGAAAGTATAAAGGTATTGGCACCTAATAACATTTTTAATCATGATAATGTCCAGGGAGTTTTATTTTGACAAAGCGTGATTATTTATCACTGGAGTAATACCAGCCAAAATAAACACTTGATCAGTATTATTTATACCGATTGGTATAAAAAGAGCAGCCAGATTTAGCTGCTCTTTTGTTCTATATATTAATCAGAGAATTACAGCGTGTTCTTAAAGATTTCGCCGTCTTTCATGATAAGTTTAAGGTTGTCCGTTGGGTTCGTTAGAACTTCAACGTCTTCTAGCGGGTTACCATCGATTAGAAGGATATCAGCTAGCGCGCCCTCTTCGATTACACCTAGCTTACCTGGGTATGGGTTACGTGGACCAGACATTTGTAGAAGCTGCGCGGTGTTGTAGGTTGCTTGCTTCATAACTTCAGCTGGCGTGAACCACTGTGTACGGTGAACGAACTCTTGGTTCATGTCACGGATCATTTGTGGATCAGTAATGATGTCAGTACCGAATGCGATCTTGTCGTAACCGATCTTCTTAGCCGTGCGGAACAGGTTATCGATGCCATCAAACGCTTGACGGTGCTTGTTGGCTTGATCTTCTGTGTAACCGCGAGGGATGTACGTATACACGATGACCTGTGGCGATAGCCATACGTCTTTGTCCATCATGTAGCGTAATGTTTCTTCGTCGATTAGGTTAGCGTGCTCGATACACTTAACACCGTTGTCTACTGCGCGGCGGATACCGTCACTGTTGTAGACGTGTGCTGTCACATAAGTGTTCCAGTCGCCAACCGCATCGGTTGCTGCTTTGATTTCAGCAGGAGTATATTGGACTGTATCTAGTGGGTCAGCGTATGAACCTGTACCACCGCCAACAGCGATCTTAATTTGTGAAGCACCTTGACGTAGTACTTCACGTGTACCTTTTAGAACTTCTGGCACACCATCAAGGATTAACATGTCGCCTTCACGTTCCATTGTGTCCCAAGTACCGCCTTTCATTGCGTTACCGTCAGACTGGAAACGGTGGTCAGAGTGACCAGAGGTTTGAGAAATCATTGGGCCAGATGGGTAAACACGTGGACCTTTAATGTAACCCGCATCAATAGCATCTTTTAGCGAGAACGTGTTACCACCAACATCACGTACAGAGGTGAAGCCGTTCATTAGGTATTGTTCAGCAGTTTGTGTCGCAACGTAGGCTTTGTAACGCGTGTCTTTAGAGAAAATTTCACCGAATGACATCTGGCCGACTAGGTGCTCGTGTGCAGCAATGAAACCAGGTGAAAGCGTTTTACCTGCAGCATCAATCACTTCCGTGCCTTCAGGCGCTTTAATTGAAGCAGAAATTTTCGTGATGATATTGCCTTCAACAAGCACAGACTGAGGTTTACTCAGCTTGTCGCTTTGGCCGTCAAAAACACGAGCATTCTTGATTAGGTATGAAGTTGTATCCTCTGCAAGTGTTAGCGGAGAAGCTAACGCCATTGCAACAGCTAACGCGGTAGTAGAGAGGACTTTAGTAGATACTTTCATTATCTTTCCTATTGTTATTCGAAGAAACGGATTTTTTCTGCTTTCATTGTATAAATTGCATCTACGACGCTTTCACCATCGTAATAACTTGCTACGTCGGTAACAGCATCTGATTCAAGAACACCTTCAACCCAGAAGCCATACTCAAGGCCTTTAATTTCCACGCCTTTCTCGTATTCAACTAAAATAATTTGATTTGGAGGTGGCGCAGGTGTGTGGATACACGCACCTGCTATTGGGACCATGAAGAACTTGATTACTTTAGTGCCATCGAATTCGATTGGCGCCATAAAGCCAGCCACTTTCCATTTTTTGTCAACAACCAATGGGTTCGGTGTATTTAACTGATGTTCACGCTGGGCCATGATCTTATTACGGGTTTGATATAGCTCTTTCGCATTGAGTCCTTCTTCTGCAAGTTGTGTATCAGCCTCTTTAAGCGCTGTCTTAAACGACTGAATGGCTTCTTCACTAAACTCAGAAGATTGGTTGGCAAGGCGCTCCGTTAATGTCGTATAGGTACGGAGTAAATCAAGCTGTTGGTAGGGCATACCCTCAAAAGGGTTGTCCAACGTTACCGTAGGCAGTACTAAAGAACGCCAGCTAAGAAACTTTTCACCATTAAAGGAATAGTCATATTCCACTTCTGATGCACTAACAAAGCTAATTGGCAGTAGACTCATTAAAATCAGAGATATGCCTAAACGTAAAAATCTCATCGCTCAACTCATTAACGTAAACTTATATTTAATATATAAAACCACAGATAGCTATACAACCAACGTCCTACAGCACACGACATGAGCCATCTTTGATGACGCAAAATGTCATTAGGCATTCAAAAATGAGAAACTAAACCGTTTTGAAGTAATACCGTTTTGAAGCAATAGTGTTACCCACTGAAATAGTTGAGGCTCCCTCCTCGCGAAAATCCAAAATAACACTGGCAGCCAAGAGAAATAATCGATTTGATCAGCCTTACGTGTTTACATTATTTTAACTTAAACATTTTGCGCCACCAAAAAATAACCATGTCGTAAAGTGACACCCTTTGTTGTATGTAAAACCACCATAACTTAAAATCACAATATAAGTTTTCAGATACGAAAACAAACAGAATTAGAAATATAGGGTTAGATTTTAGAATGGCATTTATTTTCTACAAAAAAATAAATTTATACAGTGCATAAACTAGGTTATTTGCACTGATTTATTTGAACTTTGAGTTTAATGAAATACTGATTTCAAACTAACACCATGCTGGTGAAACTCACTTGTTAATTTAATTAAAAGCTTTGCTTTTTAATTAAATTGGGTTTCCTATTTACATAAAAGTTAAATAATTCAATGTAGTTTTTATAAATGGCTTCTAATCATCCTAGTTCCTAGGATTTAAATTACCATAGCTATTTATAGGGTACTCCATTGAGGTAATTACCGATATAACATTTCAAAAAAAACTATTCAAAGAGAATATCATGAAAAAGTTAGTTTTACTGACTCCCCTTGCACTCGCTCTATCTACGCCTACATTCGCAGATGAAGTTATTGATCCAGCCGACGTAACCAATGTTTATACCCAAACTGCCCTTATGGTTAGTGGCGACTCTAGCCTGCTATGGCAAGGTCAAGTGGCTGGTGGTATGGAAAATGGTCAACAGTTTGCCCTACTTGCCGAAGCTACCTTTGACAATGAAGACAACGATTCAAACAAGTTTGGTTTAGATTACCAAAACTCTCGCGTTCAATACTTCCATGTTTTCGACACTGGTATTAACTCAACGCCAAAAGCGGGTGTCTCTTTTGACTACATCAACACGCGCACAAACGCAGTAAAAAATGATCTGTTGGCTGTTGGCGGTGTGGCTGCTGTGAACCCTGCCTCTGTTGGTGGCCTGCTTGTATTCCCAATGGCGAATGTGATTGCAGGTAACATGGAACTTGCAGATGGTACTAAAGATGATCTAACTGGCTTTGGCGCAAGCTTAATTACCGCAAAATATATCGGTGACACTGGTGCTTACGTTGTTGTGACTCCTGAAATTCAAAATCTGTCTGGCGATACACTAGATGTACAAAACATTACAGTGAAAACTGGACTTAACGCACCGCTAAACAGCAATCGTTCAACGTGGATCAACACTCGATTCGATTTCGCAAAATCAACCATTAGCGTAAACGGCACTGACCTAGATGCAGACTGGGAAACCAAAGCTTGGCTGGGTGTTCGTCACGACTTCTAGGTTGAACTCATCTTTTTACATAATATCAATCACTAATATATTACTTATGCAAATCAAACATATTACCTTAGCGTGTACACTCGCGCTAGTAAGTACAGGTAGTTACGCCGAAAGCCAAGCGTCTGACATCGAATTTCACTTTGGTGGTTCAATCAAAACCGTACTTCTTTACGATACTGATGTAGCGGGCGTTGGTATCAACATACCAGGCTCTGCTCTTCTTGCTTTTCCTAGCGAGAACAGCGATACCAAAATCGATGCTTCACTGTCACAAGTTCGTTTTGGCACCAGTCAAACACTGGCTGGTGGCTCAAGCCTTCGCTCACAAGTGGTGATGGACTTTAACGAAAACAACGACGGCGGTATGTCACCACGCCTACGCGAAGCATACGTGGCTTGGTCGATGGAGCAAGGTCAACTGTTGGCTGGCCACACTTGGTCTACTTTTATGGATCTTCGCAACATCCCTCAGTCTGTGGCTGAAGCAACCGTGAGTGGTGCGGTATTCAAGCGCCAGCCACTGGTTCGTTGGACACAAAATGCAGGTGCGTTTAAATACGATGTCGCCCTAGAAAGCAGCACTAACGACGACATCAATTTGTTGGGAACTGATCTCGACAATTCAGGATCTTCACCAGCAATTGCACTAGCGGCAGAGTGGGTTAACCAAGACGCTTGGGTTCGAGCAACCAGTTTATTCAATGAACTTCGCGTCACCAACGATGGCAACACTCACCGCAAGTGGGGTTATGGTGTTCAGCTATCGGCTGGCTGGGATTTCACCGACAAAGATCGCATTACGATTCTTGGGAATATTGGTGAAGGTACAGACCGCTACTTACTTGGTTTAGCTGGTGTGGGAGCGACTTGGAATGAAAGCTCTCAAGACCTTGATCTGCGGGCAACAGACAGCCTTGTTACGACCTACACGCGCAAATGGCAAGACGATCTCAAGTCTGTCTTTGCTTACGGTACTGTCTCTTCTGAGCCACTGGAAAATCAAAGAGAGATCAACGCTGTTACTCTTACCTCAACCGAATATGCCATGGCAAACCTGCTGTGGGCGGTCAAACCAAACCTCACTATCGGCGCTGAATACAGCTACTCGCAGTACAAACTGTTCAGCGGTGATGAGCGTGATAACCACCGCATCATGCTAGGTATGGACTGGCAATACTAAACATTTCAGGCCTTGGGTAATTTTGCCAAGGCCTAATCCTGCACGTGTACGAAAAGGACATGGACGCTCAGTTCAAACATACTTCAAGCGAGCGTCAACACGACAATATTCGTTGGACTAAACGATATGAAAATAAAACTGTGTACCCTACTTGTTGGCGCGTTATCTTGTGGTGCCAACGCAAGTCAATTTGCATCCACTGACTTGCAAAACCTCTATGATCTTGCATTGAAAAATGATTCTTTGCTCAATATAGCCGTGCTGAGTGAGAAGCAGTCTGAATATGCGATTGACGCACAGAAAGGCCAGCTTTTACCGCAAATCAATGCTTATTTTAACGCCTCTGCGTTTTTTGACTCGGATGAAATCCAGGCGACTCATGGCGGTAGCGGTAGCCTGACTGAAGGCGGTATTAGCCTACGTCAAGCTATCTATACGCCTGCTGTGCGTGCAGGTGTCGCGATTGCAGATAAAAACAGCGAAAGCGCATCATTGCTAGTGACTAAAGCACACGAAGCACTGATCTTTCGAACCACCAATGCTTACTTCGAAGTGCTTCGCACCAAGTCACTGCTTGATAATGCAAAAGCCAACGAGAAAGCGTTAATTGAAAATCTAGAAATCACACAACGGCGCAGCCAAGCTGGGATCTCTTCTGAAATCGACTTACTTCAAGCACAGGCGCGTCGTGATCAATCCGCAGTAGCGGTCATTCAAGCGCAAACGGCCCACCAGCTTTCACTTGATGCACTGCAAACCATTACTGGACACGAGTTCAGCTCTGTACAGCCGCTTAAGACCGTAGGCTTCACTCCAAACCTACCAGTTTCTGAGACAGGCTCTTCATGGCTAGATGCGGCGATGGTCAACAACCGTGATATTCAACTGGCGGGTATTGCGATTGAAAAATCTAGGCTAGAAGTGAACCGCGCGAAAGCAGGCCACAAGCCTCAGCTTTCTCTAATTGGTCGAGTGAACCAGCGGCTTCATGGCGACCTTACCGAAAATGTAACTGGTGGGCAAATTTCGGCTGATGAAAGTTTAACGTCAGCCGAAGTCGTGCTAGCGATGAACGTGCCTCTTTACACAGGTTCATCATTGTCTGCGTTGGTGGATATTGCCAACACTGAACTAGACATTGCCTACCAGGTTCAAGAAGAGTCACATCGCCAAACCTACCAAAATGTTCGCTATGCCATCAGACACGCTGAAGCGACAGAAATGCAAATTGATGCTTTTGAAAAGACCGTTGTTTCTCAACGTAAGGCACTGGAATCTGTTCAGCGTGGCTACGAGCTGGGCGCACGTAACATGAGTGAAGTGCTAGACGCCACTCGCGACTACTACGTGTCTGAATCTCAGCTAAACAATGCGTACTTTTCTTTCATTGAGGCGGCATTACTTATCAAGTTCCTAGCCGGTGAGATCTCTGAATCAGATATCACTGCATTGAATGCCAGTATCGAACCAATTACACAATAAATACAAATATGCGAGGCAACAAATGTTTAAAAACATCCATAAGCTATGCATTTTAGCGGTGGCCGTCTCTGGCGCAGTAAATGCGGCAGGTGTACCAGTAAGTGCAATCGAAGCAGAGTTCACATCGGTAAACCCTACAAAAGATTTTGTCGCGAAATTTGATCCACAAGCGCATACCCAAATTACACCACGAGTCTCAGGTTACATTGTTGATCAGTTAGTAGCTGACGGTGCAATGGTTACTAAAGGCGACGTGCTGTTTAAAATTGATGACACCACTTACCGTCACAACCAGCAATTAGCAAAAGCAAACGTGACTCAAGCAACGGCAGCTCACAAGAGCGCACAACTTCATTTCGATCGTGTTGTTAAGCTACAGGGCCCAGGTGGCTCAACTCAGTCTGATCTAGAAATGGCTCAAGCTCAATTGGATTCAGCAAAAGCAGCACTGACTGCCGCTGAAATCAACCTAGAAAAAGCCGAGTACGATCTGAAGTCAACAGAAATCGTAGCACCATACAGTGGTCAAATTGGTAAAGCACGTTTCTCCCAAGGTGATCTTGTTGCTCCAGCAACAGGTGCACTGATCGACATCGTTCAGCTCACACCAATGAACGTGACCTTCACCATGGATTACAACAGTTACAAAAAGTTCGGTCTAGAGAGCGAGGAGAATCAAAGCATTCGCCTACGCGATACGCAAACACCGACCGCAGTGAACTATGTAGCAAATAAGGTGAACCCAACTGCGGGTACAATCCAGATCTCTGCAAGCTTTGACAACAGCGAGCTTGGCTATAAGCCAAATAAAGTCACGCACGTGACTGTTGAGCACAATCAAGCGGAAGATGGTGTTTGGTTGCCTGAATCTGCGCTTATTCGTGACCTGACTGTTCAGTACGTTTATGTCATTAATGACGAGAACAAGGCTGAGCGTCGTGATATTGAAGTTGTTCTACGTAACAACGGCCGAGTATTCGTTTCCGCAGGCGTGAATGATGGCGAGCAAGTCATTACAGATGGCCTGATCCGCGTTCGTCCTGATGTGCCTGTTCAAGTGCAATAAGAGATAAAAGAATGTTAAGTAAATTTTTCATTTCTAGACCAAAATTCGCATTGGTTATTTCGATTGTACTGAGCTTGCTCGGCGCGATTGCGATTAAACTGATGCCGATTTCTGAATATCCAGAAATTACGCCACCAACCGTAAATGTCTTTGGTTTCTACCCTGGTGCGAGTGCGGAAACGATTGAGCAAGTGATAGCCGCCCCGATTGAAGACGAGGTGAACGGGGTTGACGGCATGCTCTACATGGACTCGCGTTCTGCCAACGACGGTACTTACATCCTACGTGTTACTTTTGAAATCGGTACTGATCCGGACATGGCGCAGGTTAACGTGCAAAACCGCGTAAACGCAGCCGTGCCGGCATTGCCACCGATTGTAAGTAACCTTGGTGTATACGTTAAAAAAGCATCATCAGATACTTTGATGGCGTTGGCAATGTACTCGCAAGACGGCTCGCATGATATTCAGTATCTCGATAACTGGATGTCTCAGAACATGGTTGACCGCCTATCTCGTATCCCTGGTGTGGGTGACATGACTGAGCTGGGTACGCGTTATGCAATGCGTATATGGCTAGACGTTGACCAAATGGCTGCGCTAAAAGTGACGCCAGCAGAAGTTCGTGCTGCGATCGCTGATCAAAACAGCCAGTTCCCTGTGGGTAAATTGGGTGCAGGTCCGTTTAACGACAACAGCATGTTGCAGATCCCGCTACTAACTCAAGGTCGCCTAGAAACGGTTGAAGATTTTGAGAACATTATTGTTCGTACTGAAGCGGACAACTCAAATGTTTACCTACGTGATATTGCAGATGTAGAGCTGGGCAATAACCGTTACGAAACAACGACGACGCTAAACAACCAGCCAGCGGCGATGCTTAACATCTCGCTAGCACCAGGTGCCAACGCACTTGAGACTGGTCAACAAGTAAAAGCACTGCTTGACTCGCTTGAACTGCCTGACGGTGTTGCGATTGCTTACCCGTACGATGTAACCGAGTTCGTATCGGACTCTATCTCTACGGTAACAGAAACACTGATCATCGCGGTTATTCTAGTTGTTTTGGTTACTTACCTATTCCTAGGTAGTATCCGTGCGACCATCGCTCCTGCGGTAGCGATCCCTGTATCGCTAGTTGGCTCGTTCTTCTTTATGAACTTGTTCGGCTTTACGATCAACACCATCACTATGTTTGGTATGATCCTAGCGATCGGTATCGTGGTAGATAACGCGATTCTGGTTATCGAGAACGTTGAGCGTGTAATGAAAGAGAACCCAGAGCTCTCTGCACCGAAAGCAACGTACATTGCGATGCAAGATGTAACGGGTCCAATTGTTGCGTCTACGCTAGTAATGCTTGCGGTATTCGTACCGACTAGTTTCCTTCCTGGTATCACAGGTGTGATGTTCCAGCAGTTCAGTATTACGCTATGTATCTCGCTACTGATCTCTGCGGTTAACGCCCTAACGCTATCACCAGCGATCTGTTCACTGGTTATGAAAGTGGAAGAGCCTGCGAAATGGTTCGTTGCTTTCAACAACGGCTTCGACAAGATCACTAACGTATACGGTAAAGCGGTAAGCGTTGTAGTTCGCAAGACTTCAGTGCTACTGATTGTCTTTGGTGGTACGTTGGCGGCAACGTATGTGCTAAACCAAAATGTGCCAAACGCTTTCGTAGAGCCTGAAGATAAAGGCGCGCTACTTGCCCTAATTCAGCTACCAGACGCAGCAGCGCTTAATCGAACCGATGAAGTACTAGCGCAAGCAACGAACATCATTCTAGAAGACCCAGCGGTTGACCTAGTAGGTGGTGCAAGTGGCTTTAGTATCCTAACGCTGTCGATTCAGCCAAACAACGCAACCATGTTCATCGCACTGAAACCGTGGGAAGAGCGTAAGCAGCTAGAAGGTAGCAATACTGTATTTGATGTTCAAGCACGCCTAAACGCATCACTACAGGCTATTACTGGTGGCTTTGCGATGACCATCGCACCGCCAGCTATCTCTGGTGTAGGTTCTGGTACAAGTTTGGAGTACATGCTACAAAACAGCACAGGTGTATCTCAGCCAGAACTTGCACAATCGGCGAATGAGCTAATTACTGCACTTAATGCTGCACCTGAAATTGCATCCGCGTACACGCTATTCCGTGCCAACGCGCCTCACTACTATATCGATGTAGATCGTGAGAAAGCACGTCAATACGGTGTGTCTGTAACGGCAATCAACGATACGTTGATGACGTACCTAGCAACAGCTCGTGCAGGTGACTTCTCGCTTTGGGGCAACACTTTCTACGTAACAATGCAAGCCAAAGCTGAGCAGCGTGTAGACATCGACAACCTGAAAAATATCCATGTTAAGTCTGCATCAGGTGAAATGCTTCCACTAGGTGCCGTTGTTAACGTTGAATCTCGTCTCGAAGCAGATGTGACGACTAAGTACAACATGCTTTCTGCGGTGAAGATCTTCATCAACCCTGCACCGGGTTACTCATCGGGTCAGGCGATTGCCGCAGTTGAAGCCATTTCTGCTGATAATCTGTCAACAGGTTACACTTACGAGTGGACAACTATGGCACTGCAAGAGAAGTTGGCAGGTAACGCAATTATCTTTGCTTTCATCTTTGCAATGGTCTTTATTTACCTTTTCCTAGTTGCACAGTACGAGTCATGGGCACTGCCTATTGCGATCATCATCGCAGCACCAACTGCCGCGTTGGGTGCGTATTTTGCTCTAGTTGCTACGGGTCTATCGCTAACGCTATACAGCCAGATTGGTCTGATCCTACTTATCACCATCGGTGCGAAGAACGCAATCTTGATTGTCGAATTCGCGAAGAACCAGCGCGAAGATAAAGGTCTATCCATTGACGAAGCAGCTGAGAAAGGTGGTGTGATGCGTTTCCGGGCGGTAAACATGACTTCTTGGTCATTTATCCTAGGTATCGTACCGCTAGCATTTGCTTCTGGCCCGGGCTCTGTCGCTCAGGTTGGTACGGGTATAACGCTGCTTGGCGGTATCATGTGTGTACTTATCCTAGGTACTATCATTACCCCTGGATTCTACGCCTTCTTCCAGCGTATTCGTGAGAAAGTGAAAGGTGATAAGCTTCGTGAGCTTGCATTAGACTAAAAACGATAACACTCATCCTAGACTGTTTTGCCCCAACAAAAAGCCCGGCAGTGCCCTGTCTCTTGAACACATCATAGGTCAAGGGACTGGACAAGCAGGTAACCTTCAAGGATGGTTTGTAACATGAACCATCCTTCCCATAGCCTTTCCCAACCAACCAGCTAGCTTTCCGAGATTAATGTACGCCCAGTACAGGCTTGGGGCTTGCTTTGGCGGCTTAGTTTGCTTCTGTTTTGACCATAGTAATTTCCAAGCTAGTGGGCTCAATATTGTCTCACAGCTCTGTTTTTCTGCTTCCTCTTTGTTGAGTCCAAGGTAGCGCAGCTGGTGAAGTCGCACTGCGATGAAAGCCAGTATCACCACCATTCGTTCTAAGTTCTCTTTGCTTTGCATCCGTAAGTCTTCAACTTGGGTACCGCCGCTCTTCCACGCTTTGTGGAATTCTTCAATTAACCAACGTTTCTCGTAGTAATCCAGAATACGCTTCGCCTCATCTTTTGTTCGAACTGGCTCACCTGTTTTATTGGCAGGGATCTTTACTGTCACTGGCGCGTAACGAACTTCGCAGCTTGCCTCACGGGCCTTGCGACCTCCTTTCTGCCTGACTTGAACCGTTCTGACATCCGCCGGCTCAAAAAGGAATTAGAAAGAGTCACTGAAGAACGGACATATTAAAAAAAGCCGCGGTGTACTTCGCAAGCCAATACACGAGCCATGATTGGGATAGTTTTTTTAAACAACATGGACTTGAATCAAGTATGAGTCGCCGAGGCAACTGTCATGATAATGCCGTCGCCGAAAACTCTTTCCAACTGCTAAAAAGAAAGAATTAAGCGGAAAATATACTCCACTCGAGAAGAAGCTCGGGCGGATATCTTCGAATATATAGAGATGTTCTACAACGTTAAACGTAGACACGGTTCCAATAACCAGTTGTCGCCTGTAGAGTATGAAAAGCAGTACAAAGAAAGGCTAACTAGTGTCTATTGAATCGGTGGCTATTCAAAGCCTAGCGATATTAAAACCACTACCTTCTTGATATCAGATACTTGAACGGTTTAGCCACTCCAGACTACCTGACTAGTGCGAATACCTTCTCCCTCCTCCACATTAATTTATGAGAAATTTGTGAGAATTTTTGGAGAGTCCTGCAAGATTTGCCCGCCATAGTGAAGATAACTCACCAACACAGGGAAAGAACAATGAACAAGACACTTACGGCCCTCTCTATCGCAGCAGTCTTCATGAGCGCAGGCCAAGCCCAAGCAGCAGAAATTGATGTCACTATTACCAATGCGACCAAAAACATTTACTTCACCCCTTTATTGGTCGCGGCACACAGCAGTGACATTTTCTTGTTCCGCAGCGGTCAAGCTGCAGGTTCTGAAATCGAGCTGATGGCTGAAGGCGGCGATATCGGCCCTTTATCCTCACTTGCCAGTAATGCGGGAGCCGTGGTGGTTTCCGACCCCGCTGAAGGAATCCTTAACCCCGGCGATTCAGCTACAACCACCATGGATACCGGCGATGCCGACAGCTTAACCATTACCGCAATGCTGCTGCCAACCAATGATGGCTTTGTTGGCTTGGATAGCTGGCCCATCCCATCAACGCCGGGTACCTACACCGTTCGCCTCAATGGGTATGATGCCGGTACCGAAGCCAACGATGAACTTGTCGGCAGCATGCCAACCCCACCCTTTATCAACTTCGGCACAGGCGGTACTGGGGTAGAAACAGTAGTTACCAATGACACCGTTCATATCCACCCTGGGAACCTCGGAGATACCGATCCTGCCGGTGGTCTCAGTGATATCAGCAGCACAGCCTACCGCTGGCTCAACCCGGTTGCTGTTGTTACCGTCACCGTGAAGTAAGGAGGCAGCATGAAGAATTATCGCTTACTCTTGCTCGCGGCCAGTGTTGCGCTTTTGGCCGGTTGCCCGACTGATTCGGACGACGACGATCCAGCGCCACCGGAAGAAACATTCGCGACTTTCAGTGTTGAAGTCAAAAACACCTCAGCTAATCAGCCGCTGTCACCATTGGCAGTGATCGGCCACAGCAGTGATTATCAATTATTCACTATTGGTGAGCCCGCATCGGAAGCATTGGAGATGCTGGCTGAAAGCGGTGACAACAGTGCGCTGCTGAACAAACAGATCGAGGGTGTATCGGTACAAATGGCAGGCAGCGGCGTTATCCCACCATCAGGCAATGACACCGTCACAGTGACTATGGACACCTCGGCCTCGCCTTATCTGTCTGTTGCCAGCATGCTGGTAAATACTAATGATGCCTTTGTGGCTGAAACGGCGATGGACTTGGCTTCATTGGCTGTGGGTGAAAGCGTGCGCATCGCGATGCCTGCATGGGATTCAGGCACCGAAGCCAATGATGAAGCAGCAGAGACCATCCCAGGGCCAGCGGCTGGCGGAGAGGGTTTCAATAGTGCACGGGACGATAACGACCGAGTCTCGTTCCACGCTGGTGTGATCAGCAAAGACGACGGGTTGGACACCTCAGTGCTCGATGCTACCCATCGTTTCCAGAATCCAGCCGCCCAGTTGATCATCACTCGTACCGAATGACAGCAGGGAAAATTGTCTTTTCATTATTGAGTGAAAGATAACTGCCAAAGTCCGGTCATCTGAGGGAGCTAGCTCCTTCAGATGATTGGGTATGACAATGACCTTAGCCGAAAAACAGGTACCAGCCGCTATGATCCTCATCGTTGAAGATGACAACGACCTTGCCGATCTGATCAATATGCACTTGTCCTTTCAAGGGCATGATGTAATCCGGGCCACTAGCCTAGAGCTCGCCAGACAGGCATTGGCCAAACAGTCCTTTGATCTGCTTGTGCTTGACCGAGGCCTGGAAGATGGCGATGGCTTGAGCCTATGCCAAGGAATCCGCCAGCAGCAGATAGGCAGCCAACCATGGCTTCCCGTACTGGTACTTACCGCCAAAGATGCGGAAAAAGATAAAGTCGAAGGGTTGGAATCAGGCGCGGATGACTACCTGACCAAGCCTTTTAGCGTGTTGGAGTTTCAAGCAAGGGTCAGGGCAATGCTGCGCCGCCAGCACTTCAGTAACGCAGCGGTTAATGACCCAGATATTGCCCCAGATATTGCGGAAAACAACCCAGACAATGTGTTGAGTTTTGGTGATTTAATCATCAACCCGGTAACACATCAGGTTGAATTCAAACACAACGCCATTTCGCTCACCGCCACCGAATTTACCTTACTGCATTTCTTGGCCAAGCGACCAGGTCGAGTGTACAGCAAAGATGAATTACTCGACGCGGTTTGGCAAACCCAGTTTTCCGGCTACCACCATACCGTGTGTAGCACGATCAACCGTTTAAGAACCAAGCTCAACGCCAGTAACGACGATCACAAATACATCCAAACCGTTTGGGGTGTGGGCTATAAATTCGAAGCCTGATTGCCAGGGCTATAGAGTTACGAGAGTAAAGCAGGAGAGCGCAATGAATTACAAAACTCAGCTTGTCCTTCTCACAGGTTGCTGGTTTCTTCTGTCTATTGTGGTCATTGGCGGTTTGTTCAATTACCAACAAACTTATGTCGAGCAACGCACCCAGCAAAACCTACACCGTGAGCTCGCCGCCCATATGCGTGACGACAGCCCCTTGATGGAAGGTAGCGACTACAACCCTAAAGCATTGAAATCTATCTTCCACACCCTAATGCTGCTCGGCCCTGACTTTGAAATTTACTTCCTAGATAACAACGGCCATATCAAGAGCCACGCAGCACCAGAGGGGAGAGAACTTAGGCAGCAAGTCAACCTATCCCCAATTAACGCTTTTCTTGCTGGTAAGCCACTCCCTATCTTGGGTGATGATCCGCGCAATGCGTCACGTCAGAAAGTTTTTTCTGTCGCGCCGATTATGGAAGGCAACACGACTCTGGGGTATTTGTATGTGGTGATAGGCAGTGAGCAACGCGCCTTGGCCGCCCAATTCAGTGACATCAATTCGTTGCTTCATTCGCCCATCGCCTGGGTGACCGCTGCCGCGCTGTTGCTCGTACTCGGCTTTAGCCTGAGTGTTTATCAGCTCACCAAGTCAGCTTTGCTCAACCCAATAAAAAACGTTGCCCAAGACTTGAAGACGCAAGCTGAAAATGGCTACCGCTTGAAGCCCGAGGCCATGCTCAACGTGGCCGAGCTAAAAGCCATCGCCAAGCAGATGTACCTGATGGCACGAACGATTTCCCAGCAATTCCTCCAGCTTGAGCATCAAGAACAAAAGCGCCGAGAACTGCTGGTACAACTGAGCCATGATCTCAAAACGCCACTCGCCAGCGTGTTGGGTTATTTGGAAACATGGCAAATACAAGCCGATAGACCAGATCCACTCATTAACACCGCCCATCGCAATGCGCAAAAGCTATCAGAAATGCTCGCGCAGCAAATTGATGTCGCCCGCAAGCAATCCGTGCTGACCGAGCCGAAATTTGAGGCCTTGAAACTCAGTAATATTCTTCAAGACGTTATCGATACTATGCAGCCGGTAGCCAACAAGAAGCAGGTTGAACTTAAACTAAATATTCCCAAGCAAGATACCGTTTTTGGGGACAAACAATTATTACAACGGCTATTTACCAACTTGTTCGATAACGCCATCCGCCATGCTCCGGTATCAAGTAAGGTAAGGCTCACTATCAAACCAGAGCCAATCGGGTTAGGTATATCTTTGGAAAATGACATTGACCCACAAGCGCCAAATGGCAGCATGGGGCTGGGTACTAAAATCATTCAATCAATACTGATGCTGCACCAAAGCCAGTTGAGCACCCGGCAGGAAGAGCAGCATTTCGAGCAATCCTTCAGCCTTCCTCTTCCCACCTAGTCACCACTTCTCCTGAAGCGGAATGAGGAAGGCGCTTTTTATCTCAGGCTTTCGCTATGGCTTGAATGCTATGGTGAAAGCCTCTCTCCCATTTCTCGAGCCATAGCATCATCAACCACAGGTTGCACCGTAATATCCATCTCACCATTCCACTTCAATGCGTAGGCAGTAACCGCCTCTGCACTGTCAGATTCGACGATACATACCCCAGTGCCGCTGACCAAATCATGCCAACGGCCAATCATTTTGATATCCGGCCCCATTAGTGCCTTATCTTGCTCTTCGGATATTTTGGCGAAGTGGGCAAGTACCGGGTGCAACCGACCTTGATATACCTGCCAAGTGATCAGGAAAGTCATGGAATACCTCTTCAACCACGTATCAAACGTGTTGAGAGTATAGTCACAGATACCCATCCTATATCAGTTTGACGGGGGTATCTGTTTTTGCAAAATGGGAATCAATATAGGATGAAGCAGATGTGCTACCAACAAATACATAAGCCTTTCAAAGAAAAACAAAGCGTTGGATATACTGGAAGAAGCGTGTGCGTTTCATACTCCGCACTTTTGCTAACGCCTCGTCTTTTCTCAATTGCTGGCTATCGTATATCGCGTCAATGTATGAACGGTCTGTTGAAGTCAGACGGTAAATTTCACGTTCAATAATAGTCAGACACTCTGACTTGGTATAACCAAGGGCTTGCAGCTCATGTACGGCTGGCATATCGATACTAGAGAGTTTCATCATATTTCTCCTTTACAGAGAAGTTAGGAATATACTGTTATATACAGCATTAATTATGCCAACAGACCAAAATAAACAAGGCCGCAGAACGCGGCCTTGGCATCACATATTAGTTACCCCTTAGCCAATACTTATCTCGCCATTTCTGACTTTCTTGCAAAACTGCGAGTAGTCGTGGCTATAGGCACAGAAAGCCTGTGGTAATGTCGAACCCGATAAAAACTCATCAAATGCTTGGCGGGTACCGTCTGGCAGAGCCGTAGGATCAACAACCTTGAAAGGCGTATCCGGTATCGAGAACTCTTTTAGGTTAGGAAGCAAGGAGTCAAAATCTGTAGCCATAGAATCATCACCCTTAACAATTGTGTTCATGACGCCTTCTGATTATAGCCAATCCCGCTAAAATCAAACATTCTGTTTGCCCCTGTGTATCTGCTCTAGCAGGTAATCAATAAACACCCGCACCTTGGGTGAAACCATCTCCCGCTTCAAATAAATCGCATAGGTCGCTGTTGTTGTCGCTTGCGGACTGAAATGATAGTCAGGCAGTAGCTGTTGCAACCGTCCATCTTTGAGTTCATTGGCAACAGCCCAATATGGAATAAGCGCAATACCGCAATGGCTAAGCAGCAATTGTTTTTGCCCATTGACGGTATTCACTTCCAGCCCATTGCCGATGGTTAATTTTTCAAGTGACTCCCCCATCAAGTACCAGTGCTGCCAACCTGGATAACCGTATCGAATACACTGGTGCTCTGCCAATGCTTCAGGAGATAAAAGAACAGAAGCAGTATCCAAGTACTCAGGGCTTGCACACAGTATAAAGTCGTTATCTTGTAGCTTGCGGGCAACCAAAGACGAATCTGCCAGTTCTCCGCTTCTGATCGCCACATCAATATTGTCTTCGATCAGATCCTTGACCCTTTCACTAAGCTCAAGGCTGATTTCAACTTCGGGATAGCGTTGCCGGAACTCGTTGATTAATGGCAGGATCACCGCCTCGCCGTAGCCAACCGTGGAACTGACCACCAGTTTCCCTTTAGGGATGTCCTGCAAATCATTAATTGTCCTGCGAGCCTCATCCAGGCTAGCCACTATGTGTTGCGAATAGCTGTAGAATGTCTGGCCAGCTTCGGTAAGCGATACGGTCCGGGTATTACGGTTAATCAGCCTCACCCCAAGCTCTTCTTCCAACGCCGCCAATTGACGCGACACCGATGATGGCTGGACATCGAACACCCTGCTGGTCTCGGAAATGCTGCCGGTTTCCACCACAGCGTTGAAATATTGTAGTCGTTTGATCATCTCTTGCCCCTGTTGCGAAGCGGTATTCTACCAGAGCATATCTTGCTTAAAAGGCAAAATACACTTGCTTTGTGGCGCATGGATTGCAGCTATTGCAAACAATAGACTGGCCTCGCTTCATCAAACGAGGGTAAAACAATGAAAGCGATGATTATTGATTCACTGGGCGACGCCGATGTATTCCAACAGGTTGAACGTGAGAAACCGACTGCCAAGGCAGGTCATTTGGTGGTCGAGGTGAAGGCGACCAGTGTCAATCCGCTTGATACCATGCTGCGTTCGGCCGAAACACCGTGGTCGGCCAACCTACCGGAAATCCTGCATGGTGATGTTGCCGGGGTTATCGTCGAAGTCGGCGAAGGTGTTAAACAGTTCAAGGTTGGAGATGAGGTCTACGGTTGTGCTGGCGGTATTGCCGGTACCAACGGGGCACTGGCCGAGTACATGCTGGTCGATGCCGATTTGATGGCACACAAGCCTACATCACTTTCCATGCGCGAAGCCGCTGCACTACCATTGGTCTCCATCACCGCCTGGGAAGCCCTAGTCAGCAAAATGCACATCAAACCTGGTGACAATGTACTGATCCACGGTGCTACCGGCGGTGTCGGTCATATTGCGGTTCAACTGGCTAAAGCGCTTGGCGCAACCGTTGCCACCACATCGCTGGAGAAAAACCTCGCAACTGCACAAACATTGGGGGCCGACCATGTGATTAACGCTGAGCAACAAACAGTGGAGGACTACACCCAGCAGCTGACTGATGGGCTGGGTTTTGATGCCATCTTCGACACGATTGCCGGTGATCACATCCAGAATAGTTTCCAAGCGGTGCGTTATAACGGCAAGGTGGCGACTATCCTGCCTATCAACGACCCATTGCAAGTTGCTTTGAAAGGCCTGAGCTTCCACAGCGTATTGATGCCGATCCCTCTGGTTTATGGCATCAACCGCAAGGCTCACGGTGAAATCCTTGGTCATGTCGCCAAGCTCGTCGATGAAGGGCAAATCAAACCACTCATAGACGATAGCCAGTACAGCATTTGGGAGGTTGCTAAAGGCCACCAACGTTTGGAGTCCAAACAAGCTATCGGTAAGGTTGTTCTAACTGCCTAATTAGATTTGCATCCCCTCACTGATACTGTCAGCTGAGGGGATGTTTTGGTCTAAATCTTGAACTCGCTGAGTTTACCGCTTCACTTGCAGTTTTGGCCAATGTGATAACCAGTTCTTACCATTGACCCGCTCGGTAAACAGTGAAAGTGGCCGCTTAGGATTAGGGGTAAGTTGCAACCCGAACAAGGACTCAAAACCAAAGGCTGCAATACACTCATACTCCCCTTGGCTGTTAAGCCGGACACCCACTGCGGTTTCTTTCTCAGGCCAGTAGCTCATGGCATCCAGCGTTCCAAAATATGGGGTATCGCCATTGCGAAGGTGCATCAATGCTTGGTTACGTACCTGCCAGTTGAATAGCGGTAGCATTTGCATCAGTTGCCGCTCATATAGCAGGTATTGATTGGGATCGTCTTCATCAGGGTCGAAATAAACCACATCAACATCATTGAGCGGCGTTGGTTCGCTATACCCATGAAGATGATCCCAGACGAGATTGCGGACAAATCCTGCCGCCAAGTAGCATTGTGGTAGATTCAATTGGCGGGCACATTGCAGCGCCCTAAACCGGCCTTCATCTTGATCCAGCCACTTGGCAATAAGTTCATTTGTCCGCATAAAATAGAGCAATCCCTATCAAAATGATTATACGATTTTCACCCCGGCCGGCATCGCACGCTCAGGGGTTAGCAATACACTTTCCGACTCGTCATCTGTTTCAGCACACAGCAGCATACACTCTGAGGTTTCACCGCGCATCTTAGCTTTAGCTAGGTTGCACAATACCACCACCTGCTTACCCATCAACTCTTCTTCGGTGTAGTAAGGCACCAAACTGGTCACGGTCTGAAGAGTACGTTCACCCACATCGATTTGGACAATATACAGCTTGTCAGCATTTTGATGGCGGGCAACTTCAATGATCTTACCGGTACGGATCTCTAGCTTGGCGAAATCTGAATAAGCGATGGTTTCCATTGTGCATTTCCTTTTGAAGTAAATTTTACTAAAACACATTTAACTTACCAGAAGCGAAGAAGAAGGCAAGTGGCCATGTTGTTTTTGTGAGCGATATGAGCGCAGTCACATCAAGCTAACCGTATACGGCGCCGGTTTATTCGAAATGATTTTAGTAAAACGTAGAACTTCATAGCCGAGTTTGATTACAATAACATGATTGATAGACCGCTCACGGTGAGTGAGCCTTGCCAATGGATACAAGTAAATGGCGACACTGAAAGATATCGCGACAGAAGCGGGCGTATCTCTGGCGACGGTTTCAAGAGTTCTCAACGACGACCCGACACTAAGCGTCAAAGAAGAAACCAAACATCGAATTCTCGAAATCGCTGAAAAGCTGGAATACAAAACCAGCAACACCAAAGCGTTAGCGACCAGCAAAAAGCAACAACAGCACTTCATGGCTGTGTACAACTACAAGCAGGAAGCCGAAGTTAACGACCCTTACTACCTTTCTATCCGCTATGGCATCGAGACCCAGTGTAGTAAGCTAGGCATAGAACTAACCAACTGTTATAACGGTGAAATTGCTGATAAAAACAGTAAAGTTAGCGGCATCATTCTAGTCGGTCGCAACAGCTCGAATGTCCTTGATAAAGTAAAAAGCCTTTCAGACAACATTTGCTTTGTTGATTTCAGTGATACCCACTCGCCATATGATTCTGTCGATATTGACTTGGCAAGGGTCAGCAAGGAAATCACCGACTTCTTCATTGCTCAGGGCTACCAACGCATTGGTTTTATCGGCGGCCAGGATTTACCGGAAGTCGCTGATATTCGAGAAGAAGCTTTTACGGAATACGGCCAGCTTAAAGGGGTGGTATCCAGCAAGGATATCTACCGCGGCGACTTCTCCAGCTCATCCGGCTACAAGTTAGCTAAAGAAATGCTCGCGACCGGTGATTATCCGTCAGCGTTGTTTGTGGCTTCAGATTCCATCGCCATCGGAGTATTGCGGGCAATTCACGAGCACGGCCTTAAGATCCCTGAAGATATCGCCCTAATCAGTGTCAATGATATTCCAACTGCAAAATTTACCTTCCCGTCATTGTCTACGGTTCGTATCCACTCAGAAATGATGGGCATTCAAGGGGTTAACTTACTGGTTGAGAAATTACGCGACGGCAGGACGCTACCGCTGCAGGTCTATGTACCAAGCAAGCTTAAACTACGGGATACTACGAAGTAACATAGCCTTCATTTAACGTCAGATTTATTATAAAGCGCTGATATTAAGCGCTTTTTTAATGCCTTCTATCAACATCCCCACCAATAAGCACTGGTTACCACCTCGCCTCTTTACTCAGTAAAAACCTCGCCCTGAAATTCTTAATCACCATCACACTATTGAGCGAATCAATAGTAAAAATCGTGATCGAGTTAAAGCATCCAAATTTTACCGATTTCATTTAGTAAAACTTTTACTAAACTGATTTGCAAGTTACCAGACCAATATCCTGGTCATAGCAGAAAAATACATCGGTATTGAACCGGAGGCATTTCGTGAACAATTGGGAAAACTTCCTTCACCTACATGAGAACCGTCTTGCACCACGTGCATACTTCTTCTCGTACAACTCCCTAACCAACGCACAGACTTTCCAGCGTGAGCTAAGCAGCAACTTCATGTTGCTCAGCGGCCAGTGGCAGTTCCAATACTTCAACCACCCGCTTTTGGTACCTGAAGAGTTTTACTTGCAGCCAATGGCAGAATGGGGCCACATTACTGTCCCTAACATGTGGCAGATGGAAGGCCATGGCGTTCTGCAGTACACCGATGAGGGCTTCCCGTTCCCTATCGATGTCCCGTTCGTTCCAACAGAAAACCCAACCGGTGCCTACCAGCGTACCTTCACACTGGGTGCCAACTGGCAAGACAAGCAGACCATCATCAAGTTTGATGGTGTTGAGACTTACTTCGAAGTTTACGTCAATGGCGAGTATGTCGGCTTCAGCAAAGGCAGCCGCCTAACGGCCGAGTTCGATATCAGCCAATACGTCCAGCAAGGTAACAACCTGCTTTCGGTACGAGTGATGCAGTGGGCTGACTCCACCTACATTGAAGATCAGGATATGTGGTGGACAGCCGGTATTTTCCGCGACGTATACCTTGTCGGTAAAGAGCAAGTTCACGTCCAAGACTTCACCGTTCGCACCGACTTTGCAGAGGACTACCAAAAAGCAACACTTTCTTGCGCTGTCGATCTAGAAAACCTGTCTGCCACTCAGGCATCAGGCTTTGCCCTGGAATACGTGCTTTATGACAAGGGCCAGATCATTGCCGAGGGGGCATGTTCTCACCTGACTATCGATGCCAATTCACAGGTACAGGCTCAGACACAATTTGCCATCGAGCTGGACAACCCGACCCACTGGACAGCGGAAAATCCTTATCTATACCAGCTAGTCCTGACGCTTAAAGATAATTTGGGCAACACCCTGGAAATCATTCCACAGCGTGTCGGTTTCCGTGATATCAAAGTCCGTGATGGCCTGTTCTACATCAACAACCAATACGTCATGTTGCACGGCGTTAACCGCCACGACAACGACCACCTCAAAGGCCGTGCTGTCGGTATGGAGCGTATCGAAAAAGATCTGATCCTGATGAAGCAGCACAACATCAACTCGGTTCGTACTGCGCACTACCCTAACGATCCGCGCTTCTACGAGCTGTGTGACATCTACGGCTTGTTCGTTATGGCTGAGACCGATGTCGAAACCCACGGCTTTGCCAATGTCGGCGATCTGAGCCGCATCACCGACGATGCCGAGTGGGAAACGGTGTTTGTAGACCGTGCAGTGCGCCATGTTCACGCGCAGAAAAACCACCCATCGATCATCATGTGGTCGCTGGGTAACGAGTCCGGTTACGGCTGCAATATCCGCTCGATGTATGAAGCCACCAAGGCGATTGATGACACCCGTTTGGTGCACTACGAAGAAGACCGCGACGCAGAAGTCGTCGATGTGATTTCGACTATGTACTCCCGCGCCCAGCTGATGAACTACTTCGGCGAGCATCCGCACGAGAAACCTCGCATCATCTGTGAATATGCCCATGCCATGGGTAACGGCCCGGGCGGCCTGACCGAGTACCAAAACGTGTTCTACCAGCACGACCATATCCAAGGCCATTACGTGTGGGAATGGTGTGACCACGGTATTCTGGCCCGTGACGACAACGGTACTGAATTCTACAAATACGGCGGCGACTACGGCGATTACCCGAACAACTATAACTTCTGTATGGATGGCCTGATCTACCCAGATCAAACCCCTGGCCCGGGCCTAAAAGAATACAAGCAAGTCATTGCACCGGTGAAGATCCGTGCCGTCGACGAGCAGGCTGGTAAATTCCTGGTCGAGAACAAACTGTGGTTCTCTGATCTGAACGATTACACCATCACTGCAGATATCCGTGCCGAAGGTGAGACCCTGCGCACCGTGCAGTTCAAGGTTGACGATCTTGCTGCCAACTCAGGCCGTGAAGTCACTATTGCCATCCCTGAACTGGATGAGCGTGAAGTGTTCATCAACTTCACCGTCCGCAAAGACAGCCGCACCCTTTACAGCGCGGCCAACCATGAAATTGCGGTTTACCAATACCAGCTTAAAGAAAACACGGCGAATGAAACGCGTTTTGTCAATCACAATGCGACACCACTGATGGTGGAAGAAAATCGCCTGAGCACAGTGATCACTGGCAATAACTTTGCGCTGAACTTCTCGAAAATCAACGGCAAGCTGACCTCGTGGGTAGTTAATGGCGAGGAGCTGATCAAGTCAGAGCCTAAGCTGAACTTCTTCAAGCCGATGATCGACAACCATAAGCAAGAGCACGAAGGGCTATGGGAGCCTGCACACCTGCAAATTATGCAGGAGCACTTCCGCACTATCGACGTAGTTAAACATACCAACACCGTTGAAATCACTACCACCAGCATCGTTGCACCACCGGTATTTGATTTCGGTATGCGCTGCGAGTACCGCTACCAGATCAACGCGGAAGGCCAGCTCAACATCGAACTGAGTGGCGAGCGCTACGGCGATTACCCACATGTCATTCCGGTTATCGGCTTGGACTTGGGGATCAACGGCGACTTCGACCAGGTGAAATACTACGGCCGCGGCCCGGAAGAAAACTACCAGGACAGCAAGCAGGCCAACCTGATTGATATCTACCAGAGCACTGTTGACGACATGTTCGAGAACTACCCGTTTCCGCAAAACAACGGTAACCGTCAGCATGTTCGCTGGGCAGCACTGACCAACCGTCACGGTGCTGGCCTGTTGGTTAAACCACAGCAGGAAATCAACTTCAGTGCATGGTTCTACACCAACCAGAACCTGCATCAAGCTCAGCACACTATTGAACTGGCTAAGAGTGGCTTCATCACCCTGAACCTTGACCACAAAGTGATGGGCCTCGGCTCCAACTCTTGGGGCAGTGAAGTCCTCGACTCTTACCGAGTCTACATGGATGAGTTCCGCTACGGCCTCACCCTAATGCCATTACAGGCGGGAGATTGCAGCGCGCAAACCATGGCCAGCCATGACTTCGGCAACCGCTTCTTCACCGCTACTTCTAACCAAAAAAACCAGTAAACGAGGCGACAATCATGATCGTGCTAGAGAGCCTAGAGCAATTCAAAGTGGTGTACCGCGATGGCCGTAAATGGAACCGCTGCGTGGAGGCAATTGAGAATATCGCCCATATCAAAGATGACGTGATGCACTCCATCGGCGATTCGCTGGTTTACATGATTGAAGACGGTGTTGCCCGCAACACAGAGAACTTCGAAGGCAACCGCCGTTACTTCGACGTGCATTACTACCTGGAAGGCCGTGAAACCGTCGAGTTCGCCGATAAAGCGGCGCTTGAGGTGGTGGAAGCCTACCGCGACGAAACCGACCGCGAATACCTGCGAGGCGAAGGCGAAACCCGCGAGCTGTACGAAGGCCAAGTGGCGATTTTCGACAACCGCGAGGCGTATCGCTTCCACGGTGATAACCGGGTGCGCAAGGTCGTGCTGAAAGTGACCATCGAAGATGGCTACTTCCTCAATAAGTAAATAGACAACGACAAGAGGGCTTGGTGTACCCAAGCCCTTATATAACAACACGCTTAATAGCGATTAACTCTATAATTGACGTGATTCAACGGAGGACACAATGTCTGAATCCTTACGCGGCACGATTGGCAAGTTTGCTTTGCTATCAATGACGTTTGCTGCCGTCTTTAACGTACGCAACATCGTGAACAACAACATCGAGCTGGGCTTGAGCTCCGCACCAATATTCCTGTTGGCAACCGTGGTCTACTTTATCCCTTTCGTGTTCATCATTGCCGAATTTGTATCGGCCAATAAGAATTCCGAATCGGGCATGTACGACTGGCTGAAACAACCACTGGGCACCAAAGCGGCTTACCTTGGCTCTTTCCTTTACTGGTTCGTTAACCTGTTCTGGTTTGTGTCGCTACTACCGAACGTTATCGCCTATGCGTCCTACGCAATGCTGGGTTACGAATACACCTTCTCGCCAATGGTTACCTCGCTGATCTCAATTGTTTTGTTTGCGGCTGCTACCCACATCTCGACCAAAGGAGCGACTTGGCTGGGTAAGATCTCGGAAATCGTTGCTTATGGCGTGTTTGCCCTGTTCGGCATCTATGTCCTTGGTGCCTTGATGGCTCTGAGCGGTGACTACACCCCAGCCCAGCCTATCACCATGGAAGCCATGAGCCCAACCATCAACTGGGCAACCTTGGGTATCATGTGTTGGATCTTCCAGGCAGCCGGTGGTGCTGAAACAGCGGCAGCTTACCTCAAAGATGTGAAAGGCGGCCAAAAAGCCTTTATTAAAGTCATTATTGCCGCTGGTATTCTGATTGGTGCAATGTACGCTGTCGGTTCACTGCTGGTTAACGTCTTCGTCGCCCGTGAAGATTTAACCTATGCCGGTGGTATGGTTGAAATCTTTACCGGTATGGCAAACTACTTCGAGATCTCACAAGCACTGGTTGGCCGCTTTGTCGGTATTATTCTGTTCATCGCTATGTTCGGCTCAATGATGATGTGGACTGCCGCCCCGGTGAAAATCCACTTCTCTGAAATCCCGAAAGGCGTTTACGGTGAAAAAACCACAGAGCTTAACGAGCACGGTGTACCGGTTCGCGCCGCTTGGTGGCAGTTCGCTTTCGTTGTTGTAATGCTAGTTGTTAACGGCTTCGGCTCTGAGTCTGTGCAGGATATGATGAACCAGGCCATCAACTTGACTGCTGGCACCGCAATGCTACCGCCGATCTTCATCATGGCTGCCTACTTCGTGTTCCGCTGGAAATACGATGACACCCCGCGTGATTTCCGTATGGGCTCGCGCAATGTTGGTATGGCGATTGTATCGGTACTTATCGTTATCTTCGTGGTGAGTATGACGGCATCAGCCTTCCCAACAGGCGTTAACCTTGTCCGTGCGTTCTTCATCAATGTCTTCATGACCGCGGTCTTCTCTGCCATTGCATGGTGGTGGATTTCCCGCTTCGAAAAGAAGCAGGCAGGCAAAAACGCTAGTACTGAACAAGAAGTTGTGACTCAGTAAAAAACCAACCGCAACGACGACAAAGCCCGCAGTGAAAACTGTGGGCTTTGTACCTTTTCGTCGAAAAATAATGAAAATCAGCATTGAACATTTTCATCACGCAAATCTTTACTATCTTTGTCTGGTCAATGGATGTAAAACCTCTGATCACAATAGGATATTAAGGATGTTGCACAATTACGATCGTCACATCAGTCTCTTAACTAAAAACACCTATGCCATTATTTTAGCTGGAGGAAAAGGTAGCCGACTGTTCGAATTAACAAAGTGGCGCGCTAAACCCGCCGTCTATTTTGGTGGCATGTTCCGCATTATTGATTTTCCATTATCGAACTGCTTTAACTCCGGTGTCTGCCGTGTTGGTGTTGCAACTCAATATAAATCTCACTCCCTGATCCGCCACATCAATCGTGGCTGGGGACAGTTTAAGGCCGATTTGTCTGAGTTTGTTGAAATACTGCCAGCGTCACAACAGAAAGGGGATGACTGGTACTTAGGTACTGCGGATGCGGTCAGTCAGAATGCCAACATTATTCGCGAGACAGGGGCTAAATATGTGCTGATCCTGTCTGGCGATCACGTCTATCGTATGGATTACGGCGTACTTATTGCGCAACATGTAGAAAATAATGCAGACATGACCGTATGTTGTCTAGAAACGACAGTTGAAGAGGCTGCCGGCCGCTTTGGCGTGATGACAATCGATGAAAACAACAGGGTCGTCGAATTCAATGAAAAACCCGCGGCCCCCAAAGAGATCCCCGGTAAACCGGGCTTATGTCTCGCCTCCATGGGAAACTACGTTTTTGATGTTGATTTTCTATTTGAACAATTGGAAAAAGATGGCATTAATAATACGTCCAGCCATGACTTTGGCAACGACATTATCCCATCAATAATCGATAACCATAATATCTGCGCTTTTGCTTTCGCCGATCCTGACAGCAGCAAGAAGCCATACTGGCGAGATGTCGGTACACTGGATTCATTGTGGGAGGCCAATATGGAGTTGATAGAGCCTGAGCCTCAGTTCAATCTTTACGATAGATCATGGCCGATAATGACCTATCAAGAGCAGCTACCCCCGGCAAAGTTTATTTTCGATGATGACTATCGAAGAGGGACCGCATTGGATTCCACCGTTTCGAGCGGCTGTATTATTTCCGGCTCGACAATTCGCAAATCTCTTCTGTACTCAAGTGTCCATACACACTCCCACAGCCTGATCGAATATTCCGTTCTGATGCGCGGCTGCGATATCGGTGAACACTGTAAATTACGCCGGGTTATTGTCGATACTGAATGCCATATCCCCGCCGGCATGACCATTGGATACGATAGAGAGCAAGATATCGCAAATGGCTTCCGGGTCTCTGACAAAGGGATCACATTAGTCACCAAGGAGATGATTGCGGCCTTGGGCTAAAGCCCTTCACCCATCTATTTCTTTGCCAAGTAACAGGTGCAAAAAAAGCCCAACATTTCTGCTGGGCTTTTTCTAAATGTGGCGGAGAGATAGGGATTTGAACCCTAGATACGCTATTAACGTATGCCGGTTTTCAAGACCGGTGCTTTCAACCACTCAGCCATCTCTCCGTAAGTGCGGCGTATAGTAATCGCAACCATTGAACTTGTAAACCCACCAATGATTCAAGTGCTTATATATCCACCAACAAAAAGGAATACTAGCAAAAAAACGGCAGTGTATAGGGATTTTCTCCGCTTTGTCTCATAAGTAGAACTCAATAACCTAATCACTGGCTGGATTTTTTCTCACCAGCTGGACTTTTAATACCTTTCACTACCATCATTCACACATCTTTAGCGATTTAGTGATCCGCTTCACTGTTGGCCTGAGAGCTAAATCACATCTCATTTCGTAGGGTACAAAAGTCCAGCTAATGGCCTATTTATCCAATAGTTTCGTCGTGTTGACCGTCCCATAATTACAGCCATCCAGACAGCATTCTGTCTTAGAACATCGCTCAACCCTATTGCGTTGGCGGCCGAGCCAACTGAAAAAATAAACCATAAAAACATGGAGTAATTCGAAATGAAAAGCCAACTGTCAGTGTTAAAAAGACACTTGTTGACGGGTACCAGCCACATGCTCCCCTTCGTTGTCGCCGGTGGTGTATTACTTGCCCTGTCAGTGATGCTAGGTGGTAAAGGTGCGGTACCGGAAGGCGTATTTCTTGAAGGCCTATGGGACATGGGTATCGCAGGTTTCACCCTGTTTGTGCCCGTGCTTGGTGGCTACATTGCTTATTCAATTGCTGACCGACCAGCACTTGCCCCGGGTATGATTGGTGCCTACCTGGCCAACCAAGTCCAAGCCGGTTTCCTTGGTGCGATTGTGGTTGGCTTTATTGCCGGTTACGTTGTCCTACAACTCAAGCGCATTCCGCTATCCAATAAACTAAAAGCCATCTCAACCTACTTTATTCTACCTATCGGCGGCACCTTTATTGTCTCGGGCTTGGTGATCTGGGTGATCGGTACGCCGATTGCAATGGCAATGGAAAGCATGAACCTGTGGCTACAGGGCATGGCAGGTGCCTCTAAAGCCTTCTTGGGTATGGTGCTCGGTGGCATGACCGCCTTTGACATGGGTGGCCCAATCAACAAAGTCGCGACCTTGTTCGCCCAAACCCAAGTCGGTACCCAGCCTTGGCTGATGGGTGGTGTCGGTATCGCTATCTGTGTTCCACCTTTAGGTATGTTCCTAGCGACTCTGCTTTCACCAAAACGTTACACCGATGAAGAGCGCGAAGCCGGTAAAGCTGCAGGGATCATGGGATGTATTGGTATCACCGAAGGGGCAATTCCTTTTGCAGCCGCTGACCCAATGCGCGTACTACCTTCTATCGTGGTTGGCGGTATGGTCGGTAACGTCGTCGGCTTCATGTTCAATGTCCTCAACCATGCACCATGGGGTGGCCTGATTGTAATACCAGTCGTGGACGGGCGCTTGTTCTACATCGTCGGTATTGCCGCCGGTGCCCTCACTACCGCCCTAATGGTCAATGCATTGAAAAAACCTATCGAACAACGTCCTGACGCCAAAGTTGAAGAAGACTCGGCGGAAGACACCCTTGAATTAGAATTCGACTAACAATATTTCGGGAGAAAACCACATGAAACTACTAGGCGTAACTTCTTGCCCATCCGGCGTAGCCCACACTTACATGGCAGCCGAAGCCCTGGAAACGGCGGCCAAAGCCAAAGGCTGGGAAGTCAAAATTGAAACTCAGGGCTCTATCGGGATTGAAAATGAAATCCTGTCAGCCGAAGTAGAAAATGCCGATATTGTCATCCTGACCAAAGATATCGCAATCAAAAACGAAGAGCGTTTCAAGGGCAAGAAAATTGTTCGTGTTGGCGTAGCTGATGCCGTGAAGAAAGCCCCTCAAATCATGGATAAAATCGAAGCGCACCTCGCTTCTGCTTAAATCCTCATTGCAATGCCTTGGCTTTATACCGCCAAGGCATTGGCACGTTATTACTCTGAAAAATGATACTTACTCAACAGTTTACAGAATATCATTTCGAAGTAGTGGATATTAGAGTGGTATCATATAAATGGTTAGCCTTCAGTAGCTTATACGTCTTCAGATAATGCGTATTCAGAGCTAGCCTCTCTTTTTGATAACACTGCGCTAGTCGCGAGTGATTTGGTAGATGTATTGACATGAAGCAAACCTTCACTGATCTTCTCGATAATGTGATTTCTGACAGCACGGCATTCAGCACCATCTGGTTTGCCGGTGATGATCTTCCGCCCCCCGAAGCCAGCTACCAAGTTAACTTTCCGCGGCTTGAGTTGGTATTCAATGGTCAATACGAAAACTTACTGGAAAGCCCACAGCATCAAATCGAAAACGTCTTACTTGGCACTGGCGATGCGTTGTTTATACCTGCCAATGCTTGGAACAAGCCGAGCTGGGACAAAGAATGTTCGGTTCTCAGCCTGCTTTTTGGTAAAAGCCAGCTCGGTTTCAGCCTGGTCAGCAAACACGAGGACGAGGAAGGGTTCTACGATGTGGTCAAATACAGTGTGCCGCAACGGACTGGCCGAGCCATCGACCACATACTGACGGCACTGTCGACTCTCGCCTACGAAAAACACAAACAACCCGCGGATAAGTTTCTGCTACTTGCACTACTCAGTTATTGCAAGGACATGCTAGCCCAGCCAGCAGAAGATACCAGTCGCCGTGGCGAAGACATGTTCAAAGGGATCTGTATTTACGTCCAGGAGAATTTCCACCGCAATATCAACCGTAATACCGTTGCAGCCCGCTTCAATATCTCACCGAATCATTTGTCTCGGCTGTTTCGTCAGGAAGGGCATATGCGTTTTGCCGATTACATTTCATGGGTCAGGCTGGAGCGCGCCAAGTTTATGCTAAAACGCTACAACTTCCGGCTTGAAGAAGTCGCTCAACGCTGCGGCTATCATGATCCGAATTACTTCTGCCGAGTGTTCAAACGCAAAACGGGCAAAACCCCAACCGAATACCGTTGTCGATAATCAGACGAACTAAGAATATGCCAAGCACATGCCTTAAAAATGCTAATCACACAGCAAAATGAATAGCCCGCGCAGAGCTGGCTCCCTGAAACCACCTCCCTCAACCCTTTCATTAGCGCCGTCTTATCAACTAACACCTCGTAAAATGGGACGATTATCACGGTTGGAAACCGGCGCTACAAAAGTCCAGTAAAGGGTTGTTTTCTCTTCTACCGACATCTCCCGCCTCTCCTTATAGTGTTCATATAGGATTTCAAACGATTGGAGATAAATGATGAGAGTGGTCGCTATCACTGCTTGCCCAACGGGGATTGCCCATACCTATATGGCCGCCGACAAATTGATCGATACCGCCAAAAAACTTGGCATTACCATCAAGGTCGAAACGCAAGGCGCGATGGGGATCGAAAACCGCCTCAGCGAGCAAGATATAAAATCCGCCGATGTGGTGGTGCTCGCAGCCGATATCAACATCGAGCATAGCGATCGCTTCAAGAACCAACGTTGCCTCGAAGTCACTATCCAAGATGCCCTGCAGCGTCCTCGCCGGGTGTTTTCTCAATGTCAGCAGCTGTTAGCGCACTAATTACAAGGCAGTAGTACCCATGAAACACCAATTTGCTTTCCGTTGTGAATTACCCAATGGTATTCATGCCCGTCCGGCGACACATCTCGAAAAAGCCTGCGGCCAATTTGATTGCCAGATCACGCTGGTTAACCATCGCAACAATCACCAAGGTGATGCCAAAAGTGTTCTGTCGCTGGTAGGCACCGATACCCTATTAGACGATGCTTGTACCCTGATCTTTGATGGAAATGACAGCGAACAGGCCTGCCGTGCCCTCGAAGACTTTATTTCCACTGAATTTAGCCATTGCGATGAAGCACTAACTCCTGTGGCAAGTATTGGTGAGTTCCCCTTACCCCAGTCACTGATGCGCCATCAACCGACATTGCTACACGGAACCCGTCTCGCTACCGGCCTTGGCCACGGTAAGTTAATCGAGTTTAGCCATACCAACCTTAACCAGTTTGCGACCGATATTTGCGAGCAAGAGACCGAACGATTCCAAACCGCCCACCAGAAGGTTATCGACCAGCTATCAGCGATGGCAGCCACGGCGAGTCATCACGAGAAAGACATTATCACGGCGCATCTGGCAATAGTGAACGACAGCAGCTTCATCAATGGCATCACGAGCTTGCTCAGTACCCACTCCACTGCCAACGCGATATTGGCCATTGTCGACAAACTCAGTACTCAGCTACAACAATCTGCCAGTGCTTATTTGCAAGAGCGGGTACTGGATATCAGAGATGTCGCAACCCAACTGCTAACTTGCGCTTACCCAGAAGTTCAATGTCAGCGAGAATGTAAACTGACAGAGCCGACTATCATACTGGCAAGTGATCTGACACCGAGCCAGTTCATCGGTTTGGATAAAACCCACCTGCAGGGGCTGGTGCTAACCCATGCCGGCAGTACGTCGCATACCGTCATCTTGGCTCGGGCCTTTGGCATTCCAACACTGTCAGGCATAGAGGCCAACCAGTGCAGCTCAGCACTCAAAACCCAGGCATTTATCGATGGCCAGCTCGGTGTCCTTGCCACAGAATGCAGTGAGCCTGTCCAACGCTACTTCCAACGCGCCTTAATGCTCAACCAACAAGAGAAAAAACAAAAAGAGCAATTTATCCACCAGCCAGCGGTCACTAACGATGGCCACCGAGTCGAAATTGCCGCCAACATTGCCTGCTCAATTGAAGCACCAGCGGCATTTGCCACTGGCGCAGAAGGCGTAGGCCTGTTCAGAACCGAAATGCTGTTCATGGACCGCCATAGCGCGCCAGATGAAGACGAGCAATTTAACCACTACCGCGAAGCGCTAGAAGCCGCCGAGGGTAAGCCGGTGATCATCCGAACCATGGATATCGGCGGTGACAAACCGATTGAGTATCTCAACCTGCCGCAAGAGACCAACCCGTTCCTAGGCTACCGTGCGGTCAGGATCTACCCACAGTTCGAGCAACTGTTCCGCACCCAGCTTCGGGCAATCCTCCGTGCATCTGTCTTTGGCAGTACCAAGATCATGATCCCGATGATCCAGAGCATCGAGGAGATCCGTTGGGTCAAGCAGCAGCTGAAACATGTCCAAGCCGAGCTTGATCGCGACAACATTGCCTACTCGTCTCAGCTACAGCTGGGGATCATGGTCGAAGTGCCTTCAGTCGCCTTCATCATCGACCAGTTCTGCCAAGAAGTAGATTTCTTCAGTATCGGCTCCAATGATATGACCCAGTATTTGTTGGCAGTAGACCGTGACAACGGACAAGTCTCGCACCTCTACAACAGTCTGGCACCCGCCTTCCTGCGTATGCTAGGACACGTGGTCAAAACGGCCCACGAGCACAACCGCTGGGTTGGATTGTGCGGTGAATTAGGTGCTGATAACAAAGTATTGCCTTTACTGGTGGGCTCAGGACTGGATGAGATCAGCATGAGTGCACCCAAAATCACCGCGACAAAAGCGGCTCTTCATGGCTTAACGCTTGCCCATTGCCAACAGTTATTCGAGCAGGCATGCCAGTGCCCAACTATCGCAGATGTCACAGCTCTACTGGACAAAACATCAGCAACAGCGCAAGACAAGCCCCTGCTAGGCATCGACTGTGTGTTCAAGCATGCGGATTTTGCCAACAAAGAAGAGGCGATACAGGCCTTGGTCGGCAACTTGGGCGTACAAGAACGTACCGACAATGCCTATGCCCTGGAAGACGATATTTGGGCCCGTGAGGCAGTATTCTCAACTGGGCTCGGACATGGTTTTGCCATCCCGCATACCAAATCCGACAATATCCGCCATTCGAGCATCAGCATTGCCCAGCTGCAAACGCCTATTGATTGGCAGTCTGACTCGGGTGATGTGGACTTCATCATTATGCTGACCCTCAATAAAGCGCAGGGTGATCAGCATATGCGGATCTTCTCAGGCTTGGCTCGCAAACTGATCCACCAAGATTTTCGCGATAAGTTAAGAAACTGCGATGACGAAGCGGCGATGATCCAGATGCTAGAACAAGAACTCGCTTTATAACATCACTTTCCTCCAGGAAAGTCCCAAGGTTCCCCCTGATTCATTCGGACGGTCAGGGGGCTTTTTTGACCAACCACACTATATCGCATGTAATCAAGCGGCATAAAATAGCTCACAAAAACACAACAAAAAAACATCATTTCATGGTAATTGAATAATTTAACCTCATAATAAGAGTAGATTTTTCATTCAATTCGCTGACACCTAAACCAAAAGGTAGCAACTATGACGTGGCAAGTTTCTGAACTAATCCCACTTCTCAGTGAGCACGAAGGCTGGGAAGTAGATCAAAATGACCAAACACTGGTCGTTCGTAACGAAGATAATATTGACGCCTTCCTGGCCATTTCTGGCGAGCAAATTCTGGTAGAGGTGCTGCTGTTCCCGGCAGAGCAAGTTAATAACATTGCCTCGCTCAACAATGACATCTTGCGCACCCACAAGATGTTCCCGCTATCGACCATCGGGATCAATGAGATTGGCGGCAACGACTACTACGTAGCCTTTGGTTCGCTATCTTCCCAGTCCAAGGCGGAAAGCATTGTGATTGAAGTGGCGACCCTGTTCCGCAATGTCGAAGCCTTCATCGAGCTATACCAAGATCACCTCAAGGAGGTTGCGTAATGAGCGTCTGGAAAAAACTGTTCACCGCGATCAAAGGCGGTGTGAATGAAACCGCCGAAGCAGTCGCCGACAACCAAGCACTGCGTATCCTCGATCAGGAAATCCGAGAAGCCAAGCAAGAGCTACGCCGCTCAGACGAAGCCTTGGTCAGCATCGTTGCCAAGCGCAAGATGTCGCAGCAGAAAGTCGATGGTTTCCAGCAGGGCATCAAAGAGTACGAGGGCCATGCCCGAGGTGCGATGGAAAAAGGCCAGCAAGATCTAGCTCTTGAGTGCGCGCAAAAGGTCGCCGAGCTTCGCAACGAGCAGCAGGCAGAGCAAACCTACCTTGATCAGTTCGTCGCCTCTGAGCAGAAGATGCGTACCAACATCAGTCAGGCAAAAGACAAGCTACGCCAGCTTGAGCAGCAAGTGGATGTGGTTAAAGCCAACGAAGCAGTGCAAAAAGCCCAGTCGGCTGTGTCGGCAACCAACGTCGGTGCCAACGCAAAGATGCACACTGCGGTTGAATCGCTCGAGCGCATCAAGCAACGTCAGGCCGAAAAATCGGCCCAACTCGAAGCCGCTGCAGAAATGGCCGAAGAGCAATCGGGCAGCAGTCTAGACAAGAAATTGGCCGATGCAGGGATCACTGCAGGTAAGCAGTCCTCAGCAGAAGATGAGCTGAAGCGTATCTTGGGTCAGTAATCGCAGTTTGATAAGGAGGCAGTATGTCATTGTGGCTTTTATTCCGGCGCTGGGCGGCCCAGAACTTCCATGCGCTAAGTGGCAGAAACCTCCTTTTATTGGTGATTGGCTACACGGTTATCAGCTACGCCCTGCTGTTTGCCGTTGGCGAGTCAGCCCTGATCCAGACCCCGACCGACTTCTTGTATTACTTGGTCGTTAGCGCTTCTACGGTCGGTTATGGCGATATGTCGCCAACAACCGTGGCTGGAAAATGGGTTGTGATGCTGTTTGTGATCCCAGGTGGGCTCGGGCTTTTTGCCTTAGCCATTGGCCGGGTTGCTAGCGTCTTTATTGATTACTGGAAACAGGGGCTGTTAGGCCGGAGGAAAGTATCGGTGGATAACCACATTCTTGTGCTGGGGTGGAACGAGCAGCGCACCCTTCACTTGGTCAAAATGCTGCAATACGAAGAGAAAGGACACCGCGACATCGTACTGTGTGTTCGCCCGGATATAGAAAACCCGCTCCCCGGCGAAATTGAGTTCGTCCGCACACCAAGCTTTACCGACAGCCTTTCAATGGCGAGGGCTGGCGTTGAAACCGCAAGCTGTATTGTGATCGACAACAGTGAAGATGACGTGACGCTGTCTGCGGCCTTGTTCTGTGCCAACCAGAACCCCAACGCCCATATCTTGGCTTATTTCAACGACGAATCACTGAGCGACCTACTGAAGCACCACTGCCCTAACGTGGAGTGTATTCCATCTGTAGCTGTCGAGATGTTGGCCAAAGCCGCGATTGACCCAGGCTCGAGCGAACTGCATCACGAACTGCTCAGCACCCATAAGGGGATGACCCAGTACGCAGTACAATATCCAACAGATGCCACACCAAGCTCGATTGCCCCACTGTTCAATGGTTTCAAACAACAATATGAAGCTATCCTTATTGCCATCGATACAGGCAAAGGCGTTGAGTTAAACCCACCGCTAGAGCGAAACGTCCCGCCAGGTGCCAAGCTGTTTTATATTGCCGACGAACGAGTAGAGCAGATCGACTGGTCAAAATGCACTTAGCGAGCATCAAGTTATCAACTTATTACACCAGATAACACGGGAGTGTTTATGTTTGACTGGTTCAAGAAGAAACAACCGCAGGTCACGACTCCGAGCAGCCCAGAGATCTTAGGCTTAAGGTTGGGTGGCGCCTTCGAGCTTGATGATCTAAAACTGAGGTTAATTGAGCCGGAGCTAATTATCGAGGGGGCATCCCGAACCCAATTAATTAAGGCGGTGGGCGAAGTTCATCTCGACGAACAAACCCGGCTACTGCGCTATTACACCGACGATGATGGCTTTATCCAGATATTAACCCACGGCAATACCGAAGCCGATATCAGCGAAGTAAAGCTTTATTATTTCTACGAGTCGCGTCCTATCGATAGCCAAAGCCAATGGCAGCACCTACTAGATCATGACATCGTCAAACCGAGCTGGGAGCTGGAAGACTTTCAGTTTGACAAAGTATGGGACAACTCCCGCCCGGTCGCGATGACCGAGAAAACCTGGCTTGAGAACGGCACTATCAGCGAGACCGACCATTTTGTCATGATTTACGAACGAGATACAGGCAATGGGCAGTTCGAATCCCTACTCGTGGCAGGCGAGGAGAAAATCTACCGCAACCAGGCCGAGCGATGTTTGGCTCTCAGTACTGGTTTCGATTTATCTCCCACCGATTTCAAACTGATTGGCTAATATTCAATACATTACAGAACGAATAGGATTAACATGGAAGTACTAACCAACTCACTTGCCGGCCTCGGCGCATTTCTGCTCTACTTTGCCCTATCGCTGGCTTTTCTGCTGGTTTTCAAGTTCGTCTACGTTCGCTTTACCCCGCATGATGAATGGAAACTCGTAAAAGAAGATCAGAATATCGCGGCGGCAATCGGCCTGTCAGGCTCGATTATTGGCTATTGCCTCGCAATCGCTGGTGCTGCCAGTAACTCGGTCAACCTTATCGATTTCGCCATTTGGGGCGTAGTGGCACTGTTTGCCCAGCTGATCGCCTTTGCGATTTTGCGTTTTGGTTTTATGCCGAGGATTGTCGAGCGTATCGAAGCAGGTGAAATACCTGCCGGGATTGTCATGGCGGCTACTTCTGTATCCGTAGGCCTACTCAATGCCGCCTGTATGACGTATTAAGGGGGACGCCATGAAACGCAGTAAACATGTCGTTCTCGCCAGTATGAAGAAAAACTGGCGCCCAGTATCTATTGGCTCGATGGCGGCCCCCATCACAGCGGTCGTGGCAACTGCTGTGCTTTCGGGCTGTAGCGACAGCGGTGATGATGCCGTCATATACGAAACCCTCAACGATTGCGTCGATGACAATCCAAACTATACCGAAGAGTGCCAGGCGGCTTACCAGTTTGCCTTGCAGGAAGCCTCCCGTACCGCACCGAAGTACAACTCCCGCTACGATTGTGAAGCCGAGTTCGGTACCAACGCCTGTATGCAACCACAAGGCAATAACTGGTTTATGCCCGCCATGGCTGGGTTCATGTTTGCCCGCATGATCGACCGGGATCGCGGCGGTTATTATTCGCAGCCGATGTTCCGCTCCTACTACCCCGGCAGTATTTTCTATGATCGCTGGACTACTGCCGATGGCTATGACTATGGTCGCAGCAGCTACAAGAAAACCAAAATCAGGGTCAGTAAAGACCACATGAAGCCCAAGCCCACGGTCAGTCGTACAATTTCCCGCGGTGGTTTTGGTTCAACGGTATCCGCTAAATCTGGCTGGAGCAGCAGTCGCTCTTCGGGAGGAAGCAAGGGGTGGGGTGGCTAACAGCTATCAAGTCACCCAAATGTGATCTCACAGCCCGCCACCAGCGTTATTAAAAGTGACAAGTTCATATCTCGTCATTTTTGTTCCTTTCATAACAGCCTGCACATCCTTGTTGCAGGTTTTTTTTGTCTCTGTTATTTGCTTGCAGCAGATTTGCCGGCCAGGCTACTTGCCTCCCTCAGGCGTATCCTCGCTGGCTTGCTCTTCAGCCTGCTGCGCTTGCAGCTGGCCTTCTACCGTGTTGGGGAAGAAAGGATCGCTGTAGATCGGGTTGGCGAGGAAGTTCTCATCCGTCAACGCTTCCATGAACGCGACCAAGGCTTCTTTCTCTTCCTGGCTCAGGCTCATCCTAATCGGCGTGCCGCCCGTCTGGCCATTGCTGGTTAAGTCTGGGCTCAGGTTCCGGTGGCGCTCAATACCGCTGTTGTAGAACTCCACCACCTCCATCAGAGTCGCAAACCGGCCATCATGCATGTAAGGCGCGCCGACGGCGATATTGCGCAATGACGGCGACTTGAAGAAACCGTTCCCTGCGCCTTGATCACTGCTGGTATCGGCATCCAAGCCATTAACATGCGCCTGGTCCATGGTATGCGCACTAGTCTGGTGGCAAGCGATACAGCCAAGCGAATCACGCTCAGTTCCGGGAAAGCCGGAAAAGAGTTTCAGCCCCAGCATTTCCTGCTCGCTAAATACCGCTTCAAAATTGGGGTCATCCCACTCGCCGGCAGTGAAAGCCTGGTCGTACTTGGACTCATAGGTCACCATGGTACGAATGAACTGGGCCAATGCGCGCGATATACGCTCACTGGTGATTGCTTCATCGCCAAAGGCCTCGTTAAATAGCTCGGCATAGTAGCTCGTTTCGCCCATTTTCACTTCAAGATCGAACAGGTTCATCCCCATTTCCACCTCGTCCTGAATAGGCATCAACACTTGGTCTTCCAGTGTATCGGCGCGTTCATCCCAAAAAAACTTACCATTACGGTAGTAAGCCGCATTGCTCAAGCTCATCGAATGGCGGCCGGTTTTCCCGCCATCAAAGCCATCACTGAAGGTCTTCGGATCAGTGAAACCGTGTTTCTGGATATGGCAGGAAGCACAGGCAACACTGTTGTTGGCTGACAGGCGGACATCGTAGAAGATCACCCGTCCCAAGTTGGCTCCGGCATTGGTTACCCGGTTGTCAAATGGGGTATTGTTTTGCGAATCCACATTGCCGAACGGCGAGGAGATCCGGGTATAGTACTTAGGCTGCGCCGCCAGATACGCTTCATAGTCATGGCTGGACGAGAGATCAGGTAAAGGCAAGCCATCAATATCTAATTTAGCCTCTAGCGGGGGGGGAGGCGGTGGCGTCTCATCGCCACCACCCTCTACGGGTGGAGGCGGCGCCTCGGCGGGCGGTGATTCATCCGGCTGCTCGCTGGCAGGCTCCTGCACAACTTCTGTACCTTCAGTCCCTGATGCAGTATCTACCGCGGCAATGGGATCATCAGAGTCTTCACGACAAGCTGTGACTGCCGCAACCAATACGACAGCCAGTATAAAACGGGAGGTATTCATTCAAACACTCCAAACCTAGCCTAAATAATCATTTTTATGGGCAGTCTGTTTTTTTGCTGCCTGTTATTTGTGATGAATGGGTATCCATTTCATCATTTACTACAAGGTTATTAGCCAAAAAATATCTTGTTTCTGACTCGTGAGAAAAAGCTGTCACAGCAGAAGGTTAGAGAGTACGGCAGGATAAGAAATCGCCATAAACATATTCAATATAAGCAAAATAGTACCAACTAAAGAAAAAGGAATATGTACATGTTCAGGGATAGAGAATGTACGAAAAAGCAGACAATGTGAATTAAATTCCTGAATCAGCAGCTTGTAATCTCTTGGGGATATACGCTTCTTTAGACACTCATCGTCATTTAATCAAGACAGCAACAACTTGCATTTAATCTTTTGAATCTAGATCTTTTTTTGCTTCATAAATTATTTATCCCATCTTATGCATGTATTAAGTTACACCCATAACTACAAAGCAAGACAATCAGACAAATCCAATATGAATCAAAGGAGTGAACATGAAACCATTACCACTGACCCTCCTCACTTCCGCTTTGCTGATGGGGAGTGCAACGGTATCTATCTCGGCACACGCCAATGAAATGGTGGCGCAGAGCGGAAATGTAGTGGTCGGCTACTGGCATAACTGGTGTGACGGTGCAGGCTATCGTGGCGGTAATGCTCCCTGTGTCGACTTAACGGAAGTACATCCTGATTACAATGTGGTCAATGTCTCTTTCATGAAAGTGTACAATCTCAATGCAGGCCGCATTCCAACCTTCGAGCTAGACCCGAATATTGGCCTGACCGAGTCAGCTTTCATTGACCAGATCAACACCCTGAACAGCCAAGGCCGAAGTGTATTGCTTGCGCTGGGTGGCGCCGATGCACACGTCGAGCTCAAGGCCGGTGATGAACAAGCCTTCGCCGATGAAGTCATCCGCCTGACAGATAAATACGGTTTCGACGGGCTGGATATCGACCTGGAGCAAACTGCCATTACCGCCGCGGATAACCAAACCGTTATTCCTGCCGCCCTCAGGCTAGTTAAAGATCATTACCGTGCCCAAGGTAAGAACTTCATGATCACCATGGCACCGGAATTCCCTTACCTCACCATCGCCAATGGTAAATACCTACCTTACCTAGAGGGACTGGCAGGCGACTATGACTTCATCAACCCACAATTCTATAACCAAGGCGGGGACGGTGTTTACGTGGATGGCGGTGTTGGCTGGCTTTCACAGAATGATGCTAGAAAAGAAGAGTTTATCTACTATATCTCCGACTCACTCATTAATGGCACCCGGGGTTACACAACCATCACTCATGACAAATTGGTATTTGGTATTCCTGCCAACATCGATGGAGCCAACAACGGTTTTGTTGAGGATCCCAATACCCTATATGCCGCATTCGATCGCTTGAAGGCACAAGGCCAACCTTTGCGCGGTGTGATGACCTGGTCGGTCAACTGGGATATGGGTAAAAACAGTGCCGGTCAGGCTTACAATGAAAAATTCATCAAAGACTACGGCAGTTACATCCATAACCAGCAGCCACCGGAGCCAGACAAATCACCAGTATTTACCGGTATCGCAGATACGCAAGTTGTTCGCGGTACAGCGTTTGACCCAATGACGGGGATCACTGCTGCCGACTATAACGGCAATGATATCTCAGCCGGTATCCAAGTCACCGGTAATGTAGACACTAACATAGTTGGTGATTACGCCCTTACCTATTCCGTCACTGACAACGCAGGTAACAGTGCCAACCAAGCGCGGAAAGTCACGGTCTATGATGATAGCCAGCCTGTTTGTCCAAATGCCTGGGACAGCGCAGCAACGTATGTGGCCAATGACGAAGTCACCCACAATGGCAAACTATGGCGTGCCAAGTGGTGGACTAAGGGTGAAGAACCTGGAACGACTGGCCAATGGGGAGTGTGGGAAGAAAAAGGTCCAGCATCCTGCCAATAATCACTGATGTCTAATCAGCAAAGTAAACCGTATTGTGCCAGTCAGCCTGCCCTGCTGGCACAATATGGTAAGTCCACGCCTTTCAACTTCTGTAAGCTTCGCGCTCAATTTTAACATTAAGCATTAGGGCGCTTCGTGATTATCCAATACACATCAGCTTCAGCCATCGCAGGACTTATCTTATTTGCAAGCCTGAATACCGAACAGCAAGAGCCAGATACCATTTCTACACACACCCTTTGCTATGATGTGGGGTTCAAGACACCCACTGAGCTCCGTGATAGTTATGACGGTGGGTTTGATGCGATATCCCTCGATCTTGCCCAGCGACAACTTAATCATAACGAACTCATTGAATGTACCAAGGTAACCCATGGTGCCTTGCAAGAAACAACACTACAGTCCCCACTCTTATTTCCTCGAAAAGGAATATCATCGAACATTCACCGTCTCCGCTAGGCTATAGATATGGCTTCTTGCACGCCTGTTTCAAGGTTCTGCTAAGTGGCTGATTCTATTTGTCAGCTCATCAATAATAGTTAACCTGATCACTTTTTAAACCATTTGGTATTGTTTTGGTATTACTTTAGTAATAGATTTGGTCTTGCCCTACTACTAAAGGAAAAAAGCGATGACAAAAACAAATACAAAACTGTCATTCATGATGTTCATTGAATGGTTCATCTGGGGGGCGTGGTTCGTCCCTTTATGGCAGTTTCTTAACACCAATGGATTTACCCCGACTGAGATCGCTTGGTCTTATGCCTGTACCGCAATCGCCGCGATCATTTCGCCGATCTTGGTAGGTTCGATCACCGACCGTTTCTTCCCTGCCCAAAAAGTTTTATCTGTCATGTTGTTAGCAGGGGCAGGACTGATGTATTTGGCCGCGCAGCAAACCACATTTTCTGGGTTCTTCCCGCTCCTGCTGGTTTACTCGCTCACCTACATGCCTACTATCGCCCTGACCAACAGTATCGCGTTCTCGAACGTCGATGATGTTGAGCGTGACTTCCCGCGTATCCGCGTACTGGGCACGATTGGCTGGATCGCTTCAGGTATTGTTTGTGGCTTCCTACCGGGTTGGTTGGGCTACGGCGATATCTCGGCAACCAATATTCCGCTACTGGTCACCGCAGCAAGTTCAGCACTTCTGGGTGTCTTTGCCCTGTCGCTACCGAATACACCACCAAAAAGTACCGGCAAACTGAGCCTTAAAGTGATGCTGGGCCTCGATGCTTTGGTACTGCTACGTGACAAGAATTTCTTGGCTTTCTTTGTCTGCTCGTTCATGTTCAGCATGCCGCTAGCCTTCTATTACATCTTTGCCAACGGCTACCTAACTGAAGTAGGCATGAGCAATGCTACAGGCTGGATGACCCTGGGTCAGTTCTCTGAAATCTTCTTCATGCTGGCACTTCCTTTCTTTACCAAGCGCTATGGTATTAAAAAGGTATTACTACTTGGTCTATTCACAGCAGCCATCCGCTACGGCTTCTTCGTCTACGGCAGCGCCGAGCAATGGTACCTGTACTCGCTACTGTTTGCCGGGATCCTGCTGCACGGTGTGAGCTACGACTTCTACTTCGTCACCGCTTACATCTATGTCGACAAGAAAGCGCCTAAGCACATGCGTATCGCCGCGCAAGGCTTGATCACCCTGTGTTGTCAGGGTCTGGGTAGCCTACTGGGTTATCGCATCGGTGGCGTGCTGATGGAGAAGATGTTCGCTTACCCTGAGCCGCAAAACGGCCTGACCTTCAACTGGTCTGGAATGTGGGGCTTCGGTGCCATCATGATTGCCGTCATCCTGATCGCCTTCATGTTCTTCTTCCGCGAGTCCGACGGTGAAATCGCAGAGATCGCCATCAAGGATGAAGACCCGGCCGACAGCAAACCGGCCAACGCATAATTTACTTTTTCGCCCGCCATGCTTGCGGCGGGCATGACGCAATATTTTGATAAGGTGTAGTCAATGAATAACAATACAGAAAGTCGCATTCTTGGAGCGTTTTACGGTCAGGCACTGGGTGATGCAATGGGGATGCCTTCCGAGCTATGGCCACGCAGCCGAGTGAAAGCCCATTTTGGTTGGATTGACCGCTTTCTTCCGGGCCCGGCAGAAAACAATGCCGCTTGCTATTTCGATGCCTGCCACTTCACCGATGATACATCCATGGCACTGGCACTTGCTGACGCCTTGATTGAGTGCGATGGTGAAATCAACCCAGACCTTATTGCCCGCAACGTGATGATCTGGGCAGAAGGGTTCGATGCCTTCAACAAGAATGTCTTTGGCCCGTCATCAAAAGCCGCAATGACCGCCATCAAGGCAGGCACACCAATCAGCGAACTGGAAAATAACGGCGTGACCAACGGCGCGGCGATGCGTGTTTCACCGCTGGGCTGCCTACTACCAACCCACAACCTGGATAGCTTTATCGATCAGGTCTGGTTGGCTTCAAGCCCAACTCACAAATCTGATGTTGCCATTGCCGGTGCCACAGCCATTGCTTGGGCAGTCTCCAAAGCGATCGACGGTGACAGCTGGACAATCATCAGTGATCAGCTGCCTGCCATTGCAAAAGCGGCCCAAGAGAAAAATACCACCACCTTCAGCGCTTCGATGGGGGCACGTATCGAGCTGGCTCTGTCTATCGCCCGCAGCAACCCAGGTGTTGAGAGCGCGATGCAGCAAATCTATGATTTGGTCGGTGCCGGCACCAGCACTATCGAATCTGTTCCAGCAGCGATTGCCATGGTTGAATTGGCTGGTACTGATCCAAACCGCTGTGCGATCCTCTGTGCCAACCTAGGCGGTGATACCGATACGATCGGTGCGATGGCAACCGCCATCTGTGGTGCATTGTCTGGCATCGAAGGCATTGACCCAGAGCTGAAACGTCAGCTAGATGAAGCCAACCAGCTTGACTTCACCCGCTACAGCACAGCCTTCACTAAAATGCGGATCAACAAGGAGAAAACCTATGCCGCATAATGCCCTGACAACCCTACTACCGAGCCTGCACAATCAACGTCAGTTGTGCCTGATCGGCGCAGCGGTGATTGATATTGTCACCGAGGCGGCGGCCTTGCCTGTGCGCGGCGGCGACTTGGAAGTGACAGAGAAAGGGCTGCATATTGGCGGCTGCGCCCTCAACATTGCAATCGCCCTAAAGCGCCTAGAGATCGACTCACTCAACGCCCTGCCGATCGGCCAGGGCAACTGGGCTAGCCTTATCAGCCGTAGCCTGGAGCAAAATGGCATAACCAGCGAGATCCAAACGGACAAAGGCGACAATGGCTGGTGCATGGCACTGGTTGAACCGGACGGCGAGCGAACCTTTATCTCCGTCAGCGGGGTAGAAAACCATTGGGATGAAGATATCCTCGATAGCCTTCCTCTGGCCGATGATGCCTTGATTTACCTGTCGGGCTATCAGCTGGCCTCGCCGAGTGGTGAACAGTTGGTGACTTGGTTGGAGTCACTACCAGATACGGTTGATGCTTTCGTCGATTTCGGCCCACGTATTGCCGATGTTCCAGATATGCTCTTCAAACGTCTGCTGGCTTTAAAGCCGATTGTCTCGCTCAACCGCCAAGAAGCAGAAGTGCTGGGTATGGGCTGTGCCGAGACCTTTACTCGCCAGTGGTTCGAACAATACCAGTGCCCGCTCATTTTACGTATAGACAGTGACGGCGCCTTGTTCGCCGATGCCAACCAAACAGGTAATGTTTCGCCGTTTCCGGCCACCGTTGTCGATACCATCGGGGCCGGTGACTCCCATGCCGGTGGGGTATTAGCCGGGCTCGCATCGGGCTGGGAGCTGCCTGATGCGGTATTGCTCGGCAACGCGGTCGCTTCTTATGTGGTCAGCCATCGCGGCGGCGACTGCGCACCTGATCGCCAAGCACTGGCAGAGTACCTATCCCGCTACTGATTCACTCAATCGGTAAATCAGGTACTGATAAATCCATAAAACATACATCCACCAGCCAAAGGGGCCTGTGCACCTTTGGCTGGCTATCCCTACCTGCAAAGCAGCTTTGAATAAAAAAGAAAACACCCCCATGAATAATACAAAAGCAACCCGAGTGCTTGGTGCCTGCTGCGGTATCAACTTGTGTATCGGTATCCTCTATGCCTGGAGCGTGTTTAAAAACGCCTTCATCGTGGAGCTTGGCTGGAGCAACACCCACGCCTCGCTCCCTTACACCTTGTCAATCGGCGTCTTGGCGCTGGCGGTATTAGCCGCAGGCATCATCCAGGACAAAATCGGCCCGCGCAAAGTGCTTATCGCTGGTACCTTCCTTGCTGGTATTGGCTTGTTGCTGTCGGGGCTGCATCTAACACCTATGATGCTCACCCTCACCTTCGGCCTATTGACCGGCTGCGGAATAGGATTTGGCTATGCCTGCCTCAATCCCGTTGCCATGAAGTGGTTTCACCCTTCCCGCAAAGGCTGGGTTAATGGATTGATCGCTACCGCTTTTGGTATCGCATCGGTCTATTTGGCCCCGTTGGTAAGCTTCATGATTGCCCAATACGGCATCAGCACCAGCTTTTACCTGCTTGGCTCTGCCCTGCTGCTGATCGCCCTGCCGCTGGCCTGTACCATCGACAACCCGCCGTCAGGCTATCTCCCGCCCGCGCCAGTAGCGAAAAGCCCATCTGACTCAGTCACGCCCCAAAGCAGTACCGCATCCGTTAATAACATAACACCAAACCAAGATACGCCTTGGCGCGCGATGATTCGCCAGCCTCGTTTCTACATGCTCTGGGTAATGTATGCTTTTTCCTCGACAGCTGGCCTGATGGTTATTGCTAACATCACCTCCATTGCCTCTGTTCAGGCTGATATCCATGACGCCGCTTATTTGGTTGTCGCTCTGGCCCTATTCAACTCCGGTGGCCGCCTAGCAACAGGCGTGCTGTCAGACCGTATTGGCGCTTTACCGACGCTGACGCTGGCCTTCGTGTTACAGGGTCTCAATATGCTGTTATTCTCATACTACCAAAGCGGCACTTTGATGATAGTCGGTGCTGGATTGGCGGGGGTAGGCTACGGCGCGTTGCTGGCTGTCTTCCCTTCTTTGATGGCCCAGTTCTACGGACTGAAATACTACGGCACCAACTACGGTATTCTCTATACCGCCTGGGGCATGGGTGGTTTTATCGGTCCAATGCTTGCCGCACTGGTTGTCGACAGCACCGGAAGCTACCAGATAGCCTACCAAGTTTGCGCCGTGTTGATGGCCGTCACAGTTGGCCTAGCGTTATGGCTACAACCTAGCGGCTTGGGTATAATCAAACCAGTACTCAAGGCAAAGCATGAATAAATGAATAATTACAATAGCTTGATCAGTCTCATCAAAGAGCGTATCGAACAGAAGGACAAGTCACCGCTGTACGTGAAAGTCGCTGAAACCGTCAAACAGGCCATCCAACAAAAACTGTTAGTCGGCGGCGACTACCTGCCCACCGAGAGGGAGCTGAGCGAGTTGTTGGGCATTTCGCGCATTACGGTGCGCAAAGCGCTGGATGTACTGGACAAAGAAAACGTCATCGTACGCTCTCGCGGCTCGGGTACCATGATCAGCGACACCCTCGAGTACTCGCTCAAAGAGCCCAAGGGTTTCTCCCAGCAGGTGGTGTTGAAAGGCAAACGTCCCGATACCCTGTGGATCAAAAAAGAAGTCATCCCATGCAATGGTGATGTTGCGAAGCAGCTCAGCTTGGCCGAAGGCGAGGATGTCTTCCTGCTCAAGCGGATCCGCTATATCGATGACAAACCGGTATCGGTCGAAGAATCTTATGTTCCTGTCGGCCTGATCGCCGATGCCGACGAAATCCAGCTCTCGCTGTACGATTACTTCCGCAGCCAGAATATCACCCTGACCGGCACCAAAAGCTGGGTCAGTGCCCAGTTACCTACCGACGAGTTCCTCGGTCACCTCAGCCTCGACGAAGCCGTCCCGGTATTGCTGATAAAACAAATTGCCCATGATGCCAAGGGCAAGGTCATCGAGTACAGCGTCAACCACTGTCGTGGTGACATGTACGTCTTTGTCGCAGAAGACTGAGTTGACGATCCGCCCTTCCGGCTGAAACTATCTCCACAGACAAAACAAGGGGCGATCCTAGCCTCTTGTCGCCTTCTATTATTAATCCTTTAATTCCAACCTCTTAAGCATCTCTTCGCCAACAAAATAATTTTCACCCCAAATTATTTCGATAAATTTAGAAATAATTAATTGACACCAATCTACCTCGAGCCTATATTTCGGCATATATCGAAATATACGAACAAATGAGGCCGTAACCATGAGTCCTGAATTCGTTAACATGTTTAAAGAAGCTGCCGGTATGTTCCTATTCCTAGCAGCAGAGCTAACCGTTCTATTTTTAGTGATTAGCTACCTAGTCGGTGTCCTGCAGGAGTTCCTAACACCGGAGAAGATCCAGTCGATCTTGAGCTCACGCAACGGCAAAGGCTACTTTATTGCTGCGCTACTTGGTTCAATCACGCCATTTTGTTCGTGCTCGACCATTCCTTTCCTAAAAGGTCTGCTTCGTGCCCGTGCCGGCTTTGGCCCGATGATGGTGTTCTTGTTCGCCAGCCCACTGCTTAACCCAGTGATCATTGGTTTGTTTGTGGTGACCTTCGGCGTGCAAGTGGCGGTGTTCTACTTTGTAGTCGCTCTAGCTGTTTCAGTCATTGCCGGATACGTGCTCGAGAAACTTGGTTTCGAACGCTATGTCCGTGAAGAGGCTTATAAAGTTGCTGATAGTGGTTCTAGCTGCACAGCAACACCTAAGCCAGCACCTGTTGCCAGCTCATGCTGTGGCAGCAAAGAAGAAGTGAATGTAGAAATCAGTGGCTGTGGTGAAGCCGTACTGACAGTGAAAGAAGAAAGCCGCTGGGTACGCATCTGGCACGCTACCTGGAAAGACTTCAAGCAAGTACTGCCTTACCTGACGCTAGGCATTTTGATTGGCTCTTTCATCTACGGTTTCATCCCGACTGACTTGATTGCCAAGTATGCAGGCGAAGGAATGTGGTATGCGATCCCAGTGGCGGCAGTGATTGGTATTCCGCTCTACATCCGAGCTGAAGCGGTGATCCCATTGAGTGCAGCCCTGGTGAAAAAAGGTATGGCGATGGGGTCAGTAATGGCCTTGATCATCGGTAGTGCAGGTGCAAGTTTGACTGAAGTTATCTTGCTCAAGTCTATCTTCAAGAACCAGATGATTGCCGCCTTCCTAACCGTCATCCTAGGCATGGCGATTGGTGCAGGTTACATGTATACCTACCTGTTTGGTTAATCCTATCTGTTTGGTAATCCAAGCAGCAGGCAACAAAAAGCCGACCTCTGTGAAGGGTCGGCTTTTCTCATTCTAAGGCCACTAAGACAAATCAACATCCTTAGAGCCAAACATCCAGGTCAGGATAAATCCGGCAAGATAGGAAACTGCCAGACCTGCCGCATACACCGCCATCCCGGCAAAGATACCCACATTTGACGTCATCAATGGCAACGCAACCACACCCGAAGGGCCAAACACGGTATTCAGACCTACTGGCAGGCCAAGGTAAGCAACCAACCCGACAAAGAAACCACCGACAGCACCACCCAAACAAGCGGTTACGAATGGTTTAACACGTGGCAAGGTGACACCGTAAATCAATGGCTCACCGATACCCAGAATACCCGGAACGATGGAGCCCTTAACCTGAGTGCGCAGCATAGAGTCTTTCTTGGCGCGCATGTATAAGGCAAATGCCGCGCCGACTTGGCCACCACCGGCCATGGCAAGGATAGGGAACAATGAGTTAAAGCCTTGGACATCCATCAGGGCAAAGTAAACCGGTACAAAACCCTGGTGGATACCGAACATCACAGACAGCAGGAACAAACCAGCCAAAATCGCACTGCCGATCGGGTTACCGTTGAGGTTGACAAACAACCACGACATACCATTAAACAACACGCCGCCGAGCGGCATGATAATAACGAAGGTCACCGCCCCCATAATCAACAGGGTCACTGCGGAAGTCAGGATCATATCAAGGTTATCCGGCATGAATTTTCGTACCTGACGCTCAACGCTGGCCCCTAGAATTGCCGCAATCAACACCCCGATAATGTTACCGCGAGGATCAATCGGCATGCCGAAAAAGTTATCCATACCGGAGTAAATGCCAGCGGCTGCCTCCGGATCATAACCAAGTACGAACAGCGAGGCGATAATGGCACCGTTCACCCCCGAGCCACCAAATGCCTGCTGGGCATTGTAACCAATCAAGATACTCAAAAAGGCAAACATCCCCTTGCTGAACACCTTCATGTAACTGGTGAACTCGACAAGCTGGGCATTCGGCGCTTCATTACCCAGAATAAAGACTTGTTCGAGCAAAGTAGCAAAGCCCAGCAATAGACCGACGGCGATAAAGCCGGGGATCAACGGAGTGAAGATGGTGGCAAACTTTGACAGAAAACGCTGGATTGCGCTGGTCTGTTTTTCTTTCATCTGCTTTTTATTAGCCGATGCGATATCTTTGAGCGACCCAGCATCAGCACTGACCGCAGAAACACTGCCCAGCATAGCATTCATCATCTCAGCCGCTGTTTGCGCCTTACCAGGACCTAGGATAATTTGCAGTTGGCTGTCGCTTTCAACCACGCCCATCACACCAGCGATACGCTTGATTTCATCGTGGTCGGCCAGCATCTCGTCATGCAAAGCCAGTCGCAGTCGGGTCATGCAGTTGCCACAGCGGGCAACATTATTCTGACCGCCGATTGCCGACAGGATGCTGTCTATCATCCCAGAGGTAATTTTTGCCATCATTCGTTCCTTGTCATTACTGTTCGTTATTGTGCGTTATTAATTGCTCTGCGGGTAAATCCATCACTGGACGCAAGTAGTTCATGGGCCTCTGGTGCAGAAACGCCAGCGAGGATCATGACAATGGCCGTTTTACAGTGGCCATTTGCCGCATCCAGCGCCTCGACAGCCTCTTCGCGGCTGCACTCTGTCGCTTCCATCACAATCTTTTTCTGGCGCTCCACCAACTTGGCATTGGTCGCTTCTACATCGACCATCAAGTTGCCATACACTTTACCGGTGCGAATCATTGCCCCAGTCGTCAGCATGTTCAAAACCAGTTTCTGTGCCGTGCCTGCTTTCATTCGCGATGAGCCGGTGACGACTTCCGGACCAACAATGGGTGTGATGGCAATATCGGCCTCATCGACCATGGGGGCATTGGGGTTGCAACATATACAACCCACTGTCGCCCCGACCGATTTAGCGTACTGCATTGCTCCCATGACATAAGGCGTACGGCCGCTAGCAGCGATGCCCACCAGCACATCCTTTGGACCAAAATTCAAATCAACTAAATCCTGCTGGCCAAGCTTGACATTATCTTCAGCATTCTCGACTGCTTTCAAAATCGCTTTATGGCCTCCGGCAATCAGGCCAACAACCTGCTCGGCAGGAGTTCCATAAGTTGGCGGGCACTCACTAGCATCCAGAATACCTAATCGACCCGATGTCCCTGCCCCGGTGTAAATCAAGCGACCGCCCTGCTCAAACGCCAAGACAATGGCATCTACCAGTTTGGCAACCTGCGGCAGGGTCTCTTCCACCGCTATCGCGACTTTTTTATCTTCCCCGTTGATCACTTCCAGCATGTCGAAGGTGCTCAGCTCATCAATGCGGGCACTGGCTGGGTTACGGCTTTCCGTAATTAGGGTGTTTAAGTTAATAGTCATGGTGTTCTCCCAAAATCAATGCGGAGATAATATTGAATAAAGTATTCTTAATTTGTTACCAACATCACAGAATAATCTATTCCAAACACTAGTAGAAATAAGAATAAGCCAACAAACCAAAACCAACACAAAAACATAATCTATTGATTTATAAAAACCATAAGTATAAAAGCTTAGGAATAGACAGGTCGAATTTGGAATAATAATTAAGTACCCAAAGTGGAATACTTTATTCCAATGAGAGAAAATACATCGAGCAGAAGAAGAACAGCTCATCAAAACGACCGGCTAAGGAACAACGATGGCAATAATTGCAAAAATCTCCAACCAATTTGACCGCTTGTCCAACAACGAACAGAAGATTGCCCAGGTGATCCTTGACGCACCAGAGAGCGTGGTCGGCTTATCATCCTCGGCATTTGCCGAGCAAGCCGGAGTCAGCCAGTCCAGTATCATTAAACTGGCTCAGAAATTAGGATTCAAAGGGTTTCCGGCTCTCAAGCAAGCCCTGAACGAAGAGTTGACTCGTAAAAAGGTACTCGATGTATCAGGTACCCTACACGGTGATATCCAGCAAAATGACACCGCCAAGGTCATGGCGCAAAAGCTCTCGCAAAGCAAGCTCTCCGCCATTGTAGAAACCACCAATGCCCTGGACTACGAAAACCTGGATCAGGCAGTAACCGTGCTCAATGATGCCAACAAGGTGCACCTTGTCGGGCTGGGTGGTTCAGCCATCGTTATGAAAGATCTGTCCTATAAACTGATGAAGATCGGCATTACGGCACTGTGTGAAATGGACAGCCATGTTCAAATCACCATTGCACAAACACTCAATGCCAATGATGCCATGGTGGTGTGCTCGTTTACCGGAAACCGGAAAGAGGTGGTCATTGCCGCAGAGATAGCCAAACAGCGGGGCGCAACACTCATTGCCATTACAGGGCTCAATGACAGCCCAATCCGGCGTATGGCTGATATCCAGCTCGATACTATTGCCGATGAAACTCAAGCTCGCACTTCGGCCATATACTCCCGGACAGCCCAAAACTGTATTACTGACTTGCTATTTATGGCTTTGATTCAAACCCGCAATGAAGAAGCGATTGAGTTGATTGACTCAGCGAGCATGACCATTGATATGCTTTAATTCAGCCCAAGTTAATAACAGTCTGTCTATTGAGGCTGCACAGTGAACAGCACTAAAAAGCCTCTATATCACAATCACTTTCATACTTTAGAGTGAGTACAAGCGCACAGCTCAAGCAACACTATTCGACAAGAAGCTTCCCCCCTCTTGATCTACATCTACCTTCCCGCAACGCCATACACATCTGACAACACCACAAAATTGAAACGCTGTTCCCCGTTCAAATTTTTCACTCAATTTCTGCCACAAAAAACGATGAAAGTCACAAAAAATGCGGATTTTCGTCACTGCAAGTAGGCAAACATCTCACCACCCAATAATTCATATTTAAACGATATTGATCAAATATGAATTTAACTTACACTAATTTCAAACAAAGGAGCGATAGATGTTTACCAATTACAACAGCAATCCCAAGGATGCAAAGCACTACGACACCACTAGACTAAGAAGCGAGTTTCTTAGCGAGGAACTATTCAACAAAGAAAAAATAACCTTACTTTACAGCCATATAGACAGGGTTGTGGCACTGGGTATATGTCCAAATACAACACCACTTGCATTGAATAGTTTTATCGACAATGACGTTTTTGGTACTCAGCATTTTCTCGAACGTCGAGAAATGGGGATGGTCAATCTTGGGAAATCAAACATTGAAGTGAAAACATCCAGTCATACGTACATACTGGAACACCTCGATGCACTGTATCTAGGTATGGGGGAAACAAATGTTACTTTTCGCTCCTTAGACGAAGAACATGAAGCAACACTATATAGCCTAAGTGCCCCCGCTCACTGCTCATACCCTTCAAAAAGGATTGCTCGTGACGAAGCCCGAGTTGTTGAGCTCGGTTCAAATGAAAGTGCCAACCAACGCGTCATCAATCAATACCTTCATCCAGATGTACTACCTACTTGTCAATTGTGCATGGGAGTCACGCACCTTTGTCCTGGTTCTGTCTGGAACACCATGCCAGCTCATACTCACGAGCGCCGCATGGAAGCCTATCTCTACTTCAACATTAAGCCGGATAACGTTGTTTTCCATTTCATGGGAGAACCACAGGAAACAAGGCACATTGTTGTGCGGAACAAGCAACTTGTTCTCTCACCTAGCTGGTCGATTCACTCAGGCTGCGGCACCAGCAACTATAGCTTTATATGGGGAATGCTAGGTGAAAACCAAACCTTTGATGACATGGATTTTATTGAAATGTCTGCAATTCGATAACTGCCATCGATAAATACATACCCTATAAAAAAGGACTCTAGCTATGAAAAAAACACTGAAACTCACTGCTATTACCGCAATGATTAGCGCTACTCTGGGTTTATCAACTTTTGCCAATGCAGCTATCGAAATTAAAGCAGCTTTTAACCAATCCGATAGCCACCCTCAATACGAGGCCTTGCAAGCCTTCGGCCAAAAGCTTAATGAGGAAACTGATGGCCGCTACAAACTCTCAATTTACCCAAATGAATTACTGGGTGATCAGCGCGCCGCACTAGAACTGGTTCAAAATGGCGCGATCCAAATGGCGGTGGTTGCTAACCCACTTATCGAAAACTACGACGCAACCTACCGTGTTATCGGTATGCCTTATGTCTATACCGGTCCAGAGCACCAAGAAAAAGTGTTCACCTCCGGCGCACTGGACGAGCTCTTTGCTTCCACCAACCGATTTGGATTTGAGGTGTTGACAGCTTACACGGCGGGTGCACGAAGCATGTACACCAAAAATGCACCGGTCAACACAGTCGGCGATATGCAAGGTAATAAAATCCGGGTCATGCAATCAGAAACAATGATCAAAATGCTCTCATGCATGGGGGGAACCGGGGTACCAATGAGCCAGGGTGAGGTTTACACCGCCATTCAACAGGGTGTTCTTGATGGTGCAGAAAACAACGAAATTACCTATGCCGATCTGAAGCAGTACGAAGTCGCACCTTACTTTTCATCAACCCGCCACTTGATGGTACCTGATTTGGTGGTGATAAGTAGCTACTTCATCAACACCATGTCGAAAGAAGATCAAGAAACACTTCGTCGCTTAGCCAAGGAGAGCACTCCTGAGCAATTCAAAATTTGGAACGACCGTATCAGCGCCGCAATGGAAACAGCCAAAGCCCATGGCGCAAAATTTAACGAGGTTGACATCACACCATTCCAAGAAAACTGCCAGCCGTTGCAACAAGCGCTAACTGACTCTCCAGCTCAAAAAGCCCTGTTCCAAAAAATAGCCGCCTTGCAATAAGTTAATATTGGGAGCCAGTTGTCTGGCTCCCTTTTCGGGTCACAGCCATGCAAAAAAATATACTTTCTCATCTATTGTCAGGAATGACATTTCTCAAGCAGTGGATAGACAAAATTCTTTCGCTGTTTTTGATCACGATAGTAGGCACAATGACAGTGTTGGTCACCTATCAAGTTGCTTCAAGGTACCTGTTTAATAGCCCCAGTGCCGTCAGTGAAGTGTTATCACGATACCTTTTCATCTGGTTGATTCTATTCGGTAGTGCTTATGTGTTCGGCTTACGGGAGCACATGGCCATCAGCTTTATAAAAGATAAATTCAATAAGAAGTTCCGCTTGCTCACAGAGATGTTCATCGAGCTGGTCACTGTCAGCTTCGCCTACACCATTATGATCATAGGCGGATATAACAGTGCAGTCCGGCAGATGTGGCAACTTGATTCAGCCCTGCAAATTCCCATGGGCGTGATTTACTCTGCCATTCCCATCGCCGGCGGCTTGATATTTTTCTACTTTATTTACAACGAGTTAAGCCTTATCAACCAACTAAGAGCCTTAAATCGTCAATCTTCGCACAGTGAGGTCTGATATGGATATTGCACTTACCGCCTCTTTGGTCATGTTCATTGGTGCTATTTTCCTGCTTGTCCTTGGGGCACCTATTGCAATCAGTGTTGGCGCCGCCTCTTTTGCAGCAATGACGGTTATTCTGCCCTTCCCCGGTGCCATGACTACATCGGCACAGAGGATGTTCGTAGGGTTAGATTCTTTCGCCCTGCTGGCTATCCCATTCTTCATCCTTGCCGGCAACATCATGAACAATGGTGGCATCGCCATCAGGCTAATCAACTTTTCCAAGATCATCAGTGGCTTTTTCCCAGGCTCGCTGGCACAGACCAACGTGGTATCCAACATGCTTTTTGGTTCTATCAGTGGCTCGGGTGTAGCCTCTGCCGCCGCGGTTGGAGGGATTATGTCTCCCATCCAAAAGAAGGAAGGCTATGACCCGGCATTCAGTACAGCTGTGAATATTGCCTCGGCCCCAACCGGCATGCTTATTCCACCCAGTAACACCCTAATTGTCTATGCCACCGTTGCAGGTAGTGTCTCTGTTTCAGCCTTATTCGTTGGTGGCTACCTACCGGGTATTCTCTGGGGCCTGAGCGTCATGATCATTGCCGGTTTCATGGCCAAAAAAAGAGGCTATGTCGGCAAGCACTCGATGACGCTGAAGCAATGCATCACCGTTACCCTGCAAGCCATCCCCAGCCTGACCCTGGTCTTGGTCGTTATCGGCGGTATCCTCGGTGGTATCTTTACTGCCACCGAAGCCTCGGCCATTGCGGTGGTTTATGCCCTATTCCTAACATTTTGTTATCGATCACTGAAAATATCGGAATTACCCAAGATATTTTTAAACACAGCAAAAATGTCAGCCATCGTTATATTCATGCTGGCAACGTCTTCAATTATGTCTTGGGTTATGGCGTTTACCCAGATCCCAGGCATGATAGCCGACGGTCTCCTTGGACTGACTGATAACCCATTTTTGATCCTCTTGATTATCAACCTCGTTCTGCTGTTTGTCGGCACATTCATGGATCCGACACCAGCGGTTCTTATCTTTACCCCGATCTTCCTACCGATCTGTACATCGCTAGGCATGGATCCTGTCCAGTTTGGTATTTTGCTGGTCTTTAACCTTTCATTGGGCACCATAACGCCTCCGGTAGGACCTATTTTGTTTACGGGTTGCAAAGTCAGTGGAATAAGCATCGACAGTGTTATTCGCACACTGTTACCGTTCTTCTTGATGATCTTTGCTGTATTGATGCTGGTAACCTACGTTCCGGCAATATCAATGACTATCCCCCAATGGATGGGGCTGATTCGCTAATTTTACCGCTATTTCTTTTAAGGCTATACGCATGCTGTCATACTGGCGTAATCTGTATGACAGCATTACATGACCATGACGAACGACAAAAAAACAGAATACAGAGCGCCAGCGCTTGAAAAAGGATTGGATATTCTTGAACTGCTTGCTGCAAGCCCTACACCATTAACCAAAAAACAAATCACCGAAAAACTAGAACGAAGTGTCAGTGAGATTTTTCGTATGCTGTCAGTGCTGGTAGAACGAAAATATATCGAATGTGACAGCGAGCAGTTGACCTACTCTTTAAGCCTTAAGATGTTTGTCCTATCAAACCAGCATCCTCCAATTGCCCAAATGCTTAAGCGCGCCATACCCTTGATGGAAGAATTGTGTTTGAAGGTCAATCAATCATGCCACCTAAGTCAATATAAACATGGCGAACTAGTGGTTATCGGTGCGCAAGAAAGCCCATATAAAATGGGGTTTGGCTTACGTCTAGGCGCTAGTCTAGATATTTGCTCCTCCGGTTCTGGAATTGTTTTGCTGACCTTCTCAAGTGAAGAGAAACGCCAAGAAATCCTTGAAAAAACAAACGCAACCGAAAGTGAAATCACTCATGCTCTGGGGCAAGTAGACAAAACCCAAAAAGAGGGTTTCTACGTCGGGCCGAGTCCACAGATCTCAGGCGTCACCAATATCAGCTTTCCGATCTTTGGTGCCTTGGGTGAGCTAATGGCGGTTATTACCATCCCTTTTATGACATTAAACTCAAAAACGGTTCACCACCATATTGAAGATATTGAAGAGACGAAACATGAACTAGGCAACGTTGCCCGCCAGCTCTGCCTTGAGTAGCCAAGTAGCAGTCAAGGCTAGTCTCGAACAGCTGTCATTCCTCAGCACATGGTGACATCCATGTCGCCAATGGAAATACCTGTTGTCAAAATGGCAACTCGTTAGACTGCCGGATCACCTCTACACTTCTCGCGACACAACAAAGAGGTATTTATGATCCGGTTTCTTCTGTGCAGTTTTGCACTTGTTTTGCTCTACCCAACAGCGATTGACTTGTATCTGGTCGGCCTGCCACAAATTGCTAGCGACCTCGGTGCTACAGAGTCACAGCTTCACATCGCCTTTTCGGTCTACCTCGCAGGCATGGCGACCACCATGTTCTTTGCAGGCAAGCTATCTGATTCCATCGGCCGCAAACCGGTTGTTACTACCGGCGCCATCATCTTTATTTTCGCCTCGCTATTGGGCGGCCAGGCGGAAAGCAGCACCACCTTCTTGATTGCCCGCTTTTCCCAGGGGATCGGCGCGGGATCCTGCTACGTGGTCGCCTTTGCAATTTTGCGCGATACCCTCGATGACCAGCGCCGGGCCAAGGTGTTGTCGATGCTCAATGGCATTACCTGCATAGTGCCTGTGATTGCCCCGGTGATCGGCCACCTGATCATGCTCAAGTTCCCATGGCCAAGCCTGTTCACCACCATGGCAGGTATGGGTGTGGTGGTATGCCTTCTATCAACCCTTGTACTTAAAGAAAGCAATGTGAACCGTCGTAGCAAAAAACGTATAAAAGGACCTGACTCACAGCAATCCAGCGATGCCACGCTTGATGCTACCGAGCCTTTCCTCGAGCGCTTTTTCATCAGCCGCGTTGTCATCACTTCAATCGGCGTAACCACTATTCTGACTTATGTGAATGTCTCGCCCATGCTTGTTATGGACGTGATGGGCTTTGATCGTGGCAGCTACTCAACCACCATGGCGCTTACCGCACTGGTTAGCATGATCACCTCATTTTCCGCCCCATTCCTGCTGAATATCTTCAAGCAGCGAAGCCTGATGCTGTTCTCGCAAGGGCTTTTTGCCACTGCGGCAATCGTCCTGATGGCTTCGGGGCTGAATGTGTTAGATCAGCAGGCTAACCTGATGGGCTTTGGCCTTATCTGTGCCGGTTTCTCGATTGGATTTGGCGTCACTATGAGCCAAGCATTGAGCCCCTTCTCGCTTCGCGCAGGAATGGCCAGTTCCATCCTTGGTATTGCCCAAGTCTGTGCCTCGGCGTTTTATATCTGGTTGATGGGTCTGATGGGTGTCTCGGCACTCAATATGCTGATTATCATTTTGGCTTTGGGTGGTGTTATTTCAGCGGCTCTAATATTATTGGTAGCACTGCCTTCGATGCCAACCTCTTGTAATGCCAATGAAGAAATCACTAGCACGCCTTGATCTCAATTTGCTCTTCACCCTGCAGCTATTGCTGCAGGAGCAAAGCGTCACCAAGGCGGCCAAGAAGCTAAATGTTACCCCGCCAACGGTCAGCAAATCCCTCAGCAAGCTCAGGGAGTGGTTTGACGATCCCTTGTTCGTCAAGACTCCTCAGGGGCTAAAGCCGACACCGCTGGCACTCAGCATGGCGCAAGATCTCTCTGACTGGCTGCAAATAGGCAGCCAGTTATTGGCTAAGCGCGGTGATGAAACGCCCAAAGGGGTGCACTTCAACCTCACCATGGAATCACCGCTGCTGCTGATCATGTTCAATGAGTTGTCTCAGCAGATATACCAACGCTACCCAGATGCCAAAGTGAAAGTCAGTAATTGGGACTACGACTCAATAGAGTCTATTACCCACGGCGAGGCCGATATCGGTTTTACCGGCAGGGAGAGTCATCCCCGTTCGAAAGAGTCATTGGATTTACTGCCCTATTTCATCGATTTTGAAGTGCTGTTTACCGATCTGCCGCAGATATACCTGCGCAAAGATCACCCGGCACTGCAGAAGGAATGGAACATGGAGGCCTTCCTCAAATACCCACATATCAATATCGTTTGGGAGAAAAGCGAAAGCTGGGCATTGGATGAAGTGCTTGCAGAGCAAGGGCTCACCCGCCATGTCGCCCTGACCATGGCAAGCTTCGAGCAATCGCTGTTTATGGCAGCCCAGCCCGGTCACCAGATGATCACGACAGCACCGGAGTACTGCCAACGCTATTGCCAGCAAATGCACCCAGACTTGGTCTCGCTGCCGATCCCGTTGGAGCAGCCGCAGCTTGATTCGCTGCTAATTCCGTTCACTATGATTTGGCACAAGCGCAACAGCCAAAACCCCAAAATTGCCTGGCTGAAAAAGACCATCAAAACGCTTTACAGCCCTAGAGAAAACTAGCAGAGACTGGTAGACAGGCAGTTTTGTTGACACTATCAACAATCGGCGGTAGCGTAAGTGTATTACAACGCCTAAAGGAAGTGCTCCATGTCTGAACCAATGACAACTATCAGCAATATACGCAGTGAATTACGCTATCTCATCAGGGAGTTGGGGCTACTCGACAAAAACTGCCTGAACTCCAACCTCTCCCTATCACAGGCCCACATCCTGACCTATGTGCATCGCAATGGCAGTACTTCTTTTCATGAGTTGGCGATCCAGCTCAATGTCCAAAAGGCGTCACTGAGCCGGACATTGACGACGTTGATCGATAAAGAATACCTATCCGTTGAACTTGATCCTGCTGACAAGCGCCAGAAAATCTATCAGCTCCTGCCTGATGGCGAAGCAGCCCTGCAGCATGCCAACCAGTCGGCTGACACCGCTTTCGCGGCTTTCCTTGAAGGACTCGAAACTGACCAGCTTAATAGCATAGAAAATGGCCTGCGAACGCTGCGATTAAACGCATTCAAGAGCAACTTCCAACCTGACGGTTTCCGGGTCAAAGTCGAGAGGCTAAGCCCCAATTACCAGCACGAAGTCGATACCCTTATCAAGCATGTCTTCAATGGTGAGCAAGGCATTCCCGAGGAGCTTATCCCTCTTGATCCTGACCAGCCTTATGTATGGTGGGTTGCCCGCTGCGGCGAATATGTCATAGGTGCGGTCGCCTGCTGGGAAATAGATGGTGAGTGGCACTGGGGGCGCTATTTTATCGACGCCAACTTCCGCGGTTTTGGTATCGGCAAAAAGCTGGCTGCCGAGTCACTAAGCGATATCTTTGCCAACATCTCCGACTACATAGTCAGCGATGCTAGGGATACCACCGTCGCGATATTGACTCAGCTTGGAGCCGAAGTGACGGGCAAAACAGTGGATTTTTATGGTGCGCCGGTCACGCCGATGAAGCTTTATAAACAACACTTCCTGGCAATCACCAAACCATGATTGCTCGCCCCCAGTAAACTAGGCTCATCACAGGTTTCAAGGTGGTAAGCTAGCCAAGCGTCGTACTGTTCCGGGTTGAAGTGGTTTATCCCGCTTGCTAAATATCGGCCAAAACCATCGGTTGCTATATGGCGCTCAATGGCGAAGCCCCGTTCTTCAACCAACAAAGTCATCTCTTCTGGAGTCGCAAAATAGCCGACATTGAAGAACTGTGCCGCTTCAGGAGATGACACTAAGCCACCTCTCTTTAACTCATCAAGCACATGCGGTGTCATCAGGTGAGGAAATTGTTGGGCAAACAGACCAGCAACAAAGAAACGTGAAATATAGGCAACCGCCACTACCCCGCCGGGTTTTAGAATACGCATCGCCTCTTCCAGTGCTCGCCTGCGCTCTTGTTCTGTTTGCAAGTGGTAAAGCGGACCAAGGATCACACACAGATCTTGCGAGTTATCAGCAATAAACGATACTTCACAGGCAGAGCCTTGGTGGATATCTATATCGATATCAGACACTCCTGCTTTCTCTCGTAATATCCTGACCTGATCAGGTACCAGCTCAACCGCAGTAACCTTGCAGCCCATTTGGGCAAACGTCAGTGAGTAACGCCCCGTCGCCGCTCCGAGTTCCGCCACACAGGTCCCCGGTGTTAGCCAGCCATATAAGACATGCATGGTGGTATCAAACTCCATGCGGGTAATGTATTGCCGAGTTAAACGACTGTCTTCATCTGCGCTGGTGTATTGTTCAATCAGTGCGTCCATCCTTAACGATCCTTATCTTATCCCTTTAAATTAGATACTTAACATACCACCACAAGCATTAATCATCCATTACACTACTCCCTTTCACAACCTCACCAAAGCCCGTTGGGTCGAGATCATGCGTGAAGCAGGCTTTAATGAAGAAGACATGACAAACTGGCACAAGCAATTTGAAAAGTGGAACCCGGTGCCCATCAGGAATTTCTTAAGTCACTCAACATCGATGCCGAAGAAATTGAAACTATTCGCCTAAAATCCCGCTAGGTATCCTTCTACCTCATCGGCTCATCATGATATGCTTATGACCTATTTTAATGACAGCACTAAATAGCTGTTATTGTTGGTATTTTGAGTATCTTCCATGTTTGAGTCGACAGTCCTTTTTGCGGCCACCCTGATCTTTCTTGGCTCTTTTGTGCAAACCGCTATCGGCTTTGGTTTAGCGATAGTTGCTGCACCGTTACTGTTTCAGCTTTCACCCCATTATGTACCGGCCCCTATCTGTTTGGTGGCGTTAGTGATCTCGTTGATCAATGCCTTCAAACTACGAAGCAGTGTGTCTATCGGCGGCTTGAAGTCGGCCATTATTGGGCGGGTGCCCGGATCACTGCTGGGCGGTTACCTACTTACCGTGGTATCGGGCGCAACGCTGTCGTTATGGCTCGGAGCCATGGTGCTGATTGCCGTTGCAATCAGTGCGCTGCCTTACAGGCTGAAACCAACACCAAACAGAATGCTGGTTGCCGGCTTTATGTCTGGTGTGATGGGTACCAGCTCTTCCATCGGTGGACCGCCGATGGCGCTTTTGATGCAGCACGAAGAAGCTGCCAAACTTCGTGGCAACTTGTCAGCATTCTTTGTGATCACTTCAGTCATGTCGCTGGTTGTGCTGTCGTTTTACGGCCACTTCAGCATAGAGCACATTCGGATCACCTTACCATTATTGCCAGCGGCTATTTTGGGCTACTGGATGGCGAACAAGGTTGTCGGCAACCTATCTCAAGGCGCGGTAAGAAAATTCGCCTTGCTACTCTGCCTCACCAGCGGTCTAACGGCTATCTATCAAGGCGTTTCCGGCTTCTAGCACTCAAATGCCTTCCTCGATAGCGCCTATCGAGTAGAGTACCAATCCGGCGGGGTGCTGATCCTCGCCGAAACGCCAAACCGCGTTGCGATGAGAATATCTTTTACCTAAAAATCATTTAGCACACAGTGATTAAGGTGGATCTTTAGCATCATCACTATTAACACCTGCTTTTTCCTTTTGCTTGAACCACATTATCTTTACTTGAATGTCATTAATTTGCCTAAAAAATGTCTTTTTTATGCCTAGAAAAGCAGCCACTTTAATTTCATTATAAATTTGAAATTAAAGTGTTAAGGGAGATTGATAATGGCAAAGGATATTGCCTACATACTCATCGATAATATTGAAACATTCAATGTTCATAGAAACAAACTGCTTGAGTTACTCAAAGCCAGCCAAGCAGATGAGGCTATTTTAGGTTTTGATGAAACATTCAATGATACAGATTCCAGCCTTTACCTTGACGATCTGGCCAATGAAATCACATCGAAAACTTTGCAGATCTTAATTGGAAACAAACAAGAGTCCTTAATTGTTTGCTGCTTCTTAAAAAAGAGCCACCAGAAAACAACTCGTCATATATGTGATCTTCAAAAAGGCATGATCCACCCATCGTTGCGCCGCTCGGGATTATTGCAACAAACCCTTGCTGAGATTGCTCAAGCATGTATAGCTCAGAATATCGACTTGCTCACCCTAGATGTCAGGGGTGGAAGCAAGGCTCATCACATATGGCAGCGATGTGGTTTTGAAACGTATGGCGTTTTAAGCGATTACAGCCGTTATGGACATCAATCTTATGATGGCTACTTTATGCATCAAAAAACAATCGATCTATGGAATCGATTTAAGCACTTCTCTCAAAAAGGAATGGAACAATGTCAGTAGGCACGACGTTATTAAATAAAAAAGATTTTCGCATTTTAATGAAGAGCACCTTGGAGGATCACCTAACCCTTGGTCATCCCTTATTTAAATATCTAATGGATGAGAATAACCCCAATGAGGCTTTATTGAAATTCACCACATTGCAAGGTTATCAGCTAACCAAACACTTCCTAACTTATATTGAATGCCTATTTTTTTATTGCCCATTGCCAAAACATAAAAGGGCACTGCTTCATAATATGTACGAGGAAGAGACGGGTAGGTTGTCTAACACCAAGAATCATGTCGTCTTAATGCAAGATTTCATCAAAGCCATCGGTATTAGTGACGATGAAAGAGATACCGCTGTGGCGTTACACCAAACTCAAGCTCTTATCGATTACCGGATGAAGCCTTGCAAGGATCCTGAGCTTTATCATATCGGTGCAGCTGCTGTTCTCGTTGCCAGCGAAGGGCAAAACCTTGAAAGTGTTGGCGATCAAGCTCGGCATAATATTTTAGGTAAAGTATACGGGCTCACTGAAAAGGATCTGCTTTTTTTCTCTGTTCATCAGGAGGAAGATGTAGGCCATGTACAACAAGGCTTGGCATTATTGGCCGATCTTTGTACGACACCTCAAATGCAAGCAGAAGCCATTGATGCCATTGATCGCACTTGCCGTTTGTTTTACGGCATGTATCAGGGAGTCTATGAGCACTTTGGTTATGACAAATTGGATCAAACCAAGGCTAGCAAGGACGAAACTGTGGAGGCTTAATGGCGTTTGCACATCAGGAAAAGATCATTGCTATTACTGTCGGGATCCTAGTCACTTTTTGGGCTTCATCGATTAAAGGGAGCTATCAAGTTTATTTTCTGGACTTAGCCAGTCTATGTGGGCTAGGTCGAGGAATGTTTTCCCTGAGCAGTGCCTTGTTTGGCCTTTCGATAGGCATCCTTTCTCCAGTCGTAGGTTGGATATGTGATCGAATAGGCCCAGCCCTGACAATACTTTCTGGTGTTGTTGTAGCAATTGTTACCTATTTAGCAATGATGCTGCCATTTAACTTTTGGGCCTTTTTATTTTTATTTGGTGTACTGGCTGCCTATTCACTGACTGCAATGACCTTTGTCCCTCTTGCATTATTGGTGGATAAGATATTTGCAAATAAAAACAAAGGCATGGCATATGCAGCAATAACAAACGGCACTGCAATCGGGTTTATGGTGTTGTCACCTTTATGGGTCTGGCTAAATCGTTTTTTAACCTGGAAAGAACTTAGCTTCATCATTTTGGCCGTCTTTGCTTCTGTCATTTTTCCTGCTTGCTTATGGTTATGCAAAGTTTTCCCGCGAAGGCAATTTGTTTCTACCGTAAAGAGCATGAACACTACCTCCGAGCCGTGGTTCCACCACTTGCGTCAACCATTATTCATATTGCTTGCGATATCTTTTGGCGGATGTGGTGCCTCGATGGCCTATATTGATGTGCACTTAGTGCCTTTGCTACAAGAAAGGTTTAGCAATCCTAATAGCAGTGCAACTATTGTGGCCTCTTCGCTTAGCATACTAGGGGCGGCAGAACTAATCGGGGCTTTTGTCATTGGTTATATACTGCGGTTCTCAACACCAGCGATTGTTTTATCGATATTGTACTTGGTGCGAGCGATATCACTTGTGATTGTTATCTATGCTCAAGACTTATTCATGTGCTTCATATTTGCCGTGTTATTTGGCCTCAGTTACATGGGCACAGTCATTGTAACCTCTCTTATGTGTCTTAAAGCTTACGGTGAAAAAATCAAAGGACAAATATTTGGTTGTCTATTTACCGTTCATCAATTATTTGTCTTTGGCACCGTTTGGTTAGGTGGACTGACATACGACTGGACGGGTAGTTACGACCTGATTACATGGAGTGTGACAGGTTTGTGCTTGATATCGATGGGAATAGGTTTGTTTTTCTATTATTCGGATTCGCACAATCCCAGTGCCAAATCGCGGGTAACAGCGACTCCCTAGTGTTATCAACCCAAGTCTATAAAAAAGGAATTTATATGGATCTCTCTACTTTAGCTATACATCAAGAATACCCCCAAGGTGGTGATAGCCACGCAGCGCCGATATCAATGACATCTGCTTATGATTTCGTGAATGCGCAGGAAGCAAGCGACCGTTTTAGCGGATTAGTCGAAGGAAATGTGTATAGCCGATTTACTAATCCTTCGGTATCACATTTTGAGCAAAAGCTCGCCAAGATGGAAAATACAGAAGATGCCGTCGCGTTTGCATCAGGGATGGCGGCCTATCTTGCCTTAGCCATCACCTATCTTAAACAGGGAGATAATGTACTCCTCGCAAGTGGTATTTTTGGCACAACGACTCATCTATATCGGCAATACTTTGGGGAGTTTGGTATTAAGGCAACCAGTGTCGATGTTGATGATCACCGAGCTTGGGAGAAGGCATTCAAAACAAAACCAAAAATGGTATTAATAGAATCGCCAACCAACCCCCTGCTGAAAATCGCCAATATTTCATGGCTGTCAAACCTCGCTAAAGCTAATGGTGCATTATTGGTTGTAGACAATACATTGCTGTCACCAGTAAACCAACGCCCACTTGATCACGGCGCCGATTTAGTCTTGCATTCAACAGGAAAATTTATAGATGGGCAAGGAAGAACAGTAGGTGGCGTCATTGCCGGCAAAAAAGCCATGATCTCCCCACTAAAAGACTTCCTAAGAAGCTCGGGGACTTGTATGAGCCCCTTTACAGCCTGGGTACTGAGTCATGGTTTAGATACTCTAAAAGCCCGTATGGCTCTACATATACAAAATGCAAAAATTATTGCTGAATGGCTGTCTAGCCATCCCAATATTAATACTGTCTATAGCACTTTTAACCAGGCCCATGAACAAACAGATATCATTTCAACTCAACAAATCGGACACAGCCCAGTTATCAGCTTTGAGGTGTGCGGAGGGAAAGAAAGCGCTTGGCAATTTATAGATTCACTCAAGATGATCACGAGATGCACCAATATTGGTGACACGAAAACGATGGTCACCCATCCATCAACAACGACACACGGTCGTTATACCGAAGAGGAAAAACAAAAATACGGGATAAGCGATGGGTTAATTCGCTTATGTATAGGTTTAGAAACATCAAATGACCTAATTGATGATATTGAACAGGCCTTGGTTCAATCCGATAAGAAACAACTGAGGGAAGTGGTCTAATGAGAATACAGTTACATCCGCTTCTTCTTGCCTGCGTGAGTATTTTTTTGTTGAGCGGGTATGCTCATGGGACAGCACCTCAACAAACATACAAACATTCCTATGTTGCCTTTCAAACAGGTGAAGAAAAACCGCGTACCGTCGCTGCACGATTCTCCAAGCCCAAGCAGGCTGTGCTTCCCTTACCCACCATCATCATTGTGCATGGTTCAGGTGGAGTAGATGCGAGAGGTACAACGTATAGCAAAGCTTTTAATCAATCGGGCATGGCGACACTTGAAATTGATATGTGGGCAGCAAGGGGGCTTGAAGGCGGGTTATCAAGACCCAAACATGTACGTGACACCCTGCCGGATATATATGCCGCCATTGAATATCTTAAATCGAGGCAAGATGTCGATAGTGAAAAGCTAGGATTGATTGGTTTCTCTTGGGGAGGCGTCGTGGCTATGCTGATGTCTGGAGCCAAAGAAAGCCAAGCTATCACAGCATTAGTCGCCAATTACCCTGTCTGCTGGGCTTACAATAAAGTACCAGGATATCCTTTCAAGGAGGTTGCCGGGCAAAAACAATTATTAATCGTTTCAGGCGAAGAGGACCAATACGACGGCCCACAGGACTGCATTAACTTGGTGGAGCAACTACCGCCAGAGAGCCGCGCCAACACAACGCTAAAAGTATTGCCAAATGCGACCCACGCCTTTGACCTAATACAGCAAGACTCAACATTTTATGACCCATATGCATTCCGTGGAGAAGGCGGTCATGTGCCACTTAAGTACAATCAGGAAGCAACCAAACTGTCTACGATGCTATCGACATCTTTTTTTCTAGAGCACTTTGAACATTCGTTATAACACGGTAATGAAAGAAAAAGTGCTACAGTTGGCGAGGGAGTGACTGATGCTTCTTTTTCCAAGCGCTGCGGAGGGCTTTTGCTTGCGGAAAGCCCGCTTTATATGCAGCCGATTCAATCGTATAGCCTTGTTCAAGAAAACCCTTAGCATCTTCCAAACGAATTTCGACGAGGTATTGCCGAACTGTAATGCCTGTCGCACTTTTAAACTCACGCTGCATATGACGTACAGACACTCTGAAAATGTTGGCGATATCATTTAACAATAACTTTTCATCCGAGTGCAATTGCAAATAGTCTTGTATCGAATGAACCAAAGGAGAGATATGGCTTCTGTAACTGATTTGCTTAGATAGCTGAGGATCATTGCTCATACGGCGTCTGTTCACGACAAGCTCACGGGCAATATCCATTGCATAAGCCGGACTACTGAGATTTTCAATGAGTTGCAGTGCCAAATCTATACCAGCAGTAACACCTGCGCTGGTAAACACTTGGCCATCATGAACATAAATTCTGTCATGAAGAACATTCGCTTCAGGAAAGCGGGCGGCTAGTTGCGCGGTAAGCTGATGATGTGTAGTACAAGAGCGGCCATCTAACCAACCGGCCGAACCCAATAAAAAAGTCCCAGTGCAGATACCTACTATTTTTGTACAGGGTCTTGGTACTACTTTGAGCCACTGAACCGTATCGTTGCAGTCGATGGCATCACTGTACTTTGAAGCACAGACAACAATTATTGCCTTCTCAGGTATTGACACTGGTAGTGGCGCAATGCCTGAAAGGCCTAACCCCTGGTAACTTAACAGAGAGCGTTTTGCCCCTATGTAGTGCAAGGTTAAATCAAGGCCATAGTTTTTTGCTTCATGAAATGCCTGGCAAGGGCCAGCTAAATCCAGTAAATGTGTATCAGGAGATAATAGAAAATAAATTTCAGTAGATTTTGCCATTACCTGTGACCTTTATCGCTATCTGTATGTAAGTAATAGGTTAAACATTCACTTAGAATTTCATCATATCGATAAACACCACTAAATAGCTACAACGTTTATGAAAAAAAGCATATTTTTTCACAAGATATTTTTGTATTAGGCACTGCAACTCACCCACCAAGTGGTTACGTTGGTGTACTTCCTTCTCCTAGTATTATTTGCCGCTTAACTGGATATACCTAAAGGGAATTAAAGTGGTATTTATAAATGGTTCAAGTATGAAAATAGACAATAAAGACAAAAAAATACTCGCACTTCTAAGAATAAACTCTAGAATGGCTATACAGAAAATTGCAGAAGAAGTTAACTTATCAAGAAGTGCTGTCGATAAACGTATACAAAACATGATAAACGAAAAGGTAATTACAGGATTTACAGTCTCTACATGTTTTGACGAAAAAAAAAGCACTGAAATACATTCATACCTACTAGTAAAGGCCGGAAAAGTTAAGTGTCAAAAAATATTCGATTTATTAAAGTGCTACCATTATCACTTCGAGCTGGAGTCAATTTATGGGGAGTTCGATTGCATGATTAAAGTAGCGAATTCCCGTCTTCCAGTACTATATGAAATGAAAGAGCTTATAAAAAGCATTAATGGTATTGAGATGGTTTATATCCTTCCAGTATTAGACATAAAATCATAAATAACCCTACTTTTATTTCAAAAATAAACTTTTGCTCGGGGCTGCAGTCCAACCTAGTTTCTGGGATACTTTTAAATCTGTCGCATAATCTAAGATGGGTTCATGGTTATAAGACTTATAATCAAGATTAATAGCATTAAATAACTCAATGTTTTTTTTGTATAAAGATTCAATATTCATTATTTTCCTACACTAACTCTACTTCTGAATCATCTAGCAAGTGGCATTGACAAAGTAACCTATGTTCATTTGGACTAAGATCCATTGATTCGAGTTTGAACCTTTCTTCAAACGCCATTTCACCCAAATGCCAAATATTGCTTAACGGCCTTACGACACATGAGCCACAACTCCCTCTCATGCAATTAAATGGAACACTACGCAGTCCATCAAATTCAAATAGATCACTAACAGCAACACCTTGTTCTGCCTCAACAATTTCTTGGGTATCTTTAATTGTTAACTTAACCATGCCTTTGCCTTCCAAAAACTTGACTCAAAACGCGTTCAACTTGCAGGGTGTCAGATTGAAGCTGCTCTTCTGATTCATTGGCCATCCATACAAGGCAAGGACAAGTTAGCAAGTCAACTGTCACCGGGAGATAACTACCAGGGGTAACTGTCAGCAGATAGTCGATAACTGATGGTATGCGAAGGAGCTCGTCTTTATCGGTATCACTAAATCCACTGAACATTCGCAGGTTAGAGTTAGAATAAAAATAGATCTTTCCTGGCTTTGACAACTCACTGCCCTGCTTAGGAACAGTGTTATGGATGATTAGTTTGGCTAGTGCATCCAATAAACTTGTTGTATAACATTGTTCAAACAGGCTCGGCGCAACTCCACCATGCAAACGGTTAGCCGCTTCTATCATTACAGGTCCACGTTCGGGCGATAAAATAACTTCCATATGTACTAAGCCAAAACAAATATCTAGTGCCTTTGTTGCTTTTTTTGCGTAGTCTAGCAATTTGGAATAACCTTTATCTTTAGGATCTAATAATTCAAGCTGATTATAAGAAAAGGGATTACTTCCTTTTCCCTTCTGATATTTACATGTTGACAATACCGAAATATCATCACCATTAACAATTAAGTCAACAACATACTCATCTCCTTGAATAAACTCTTGAACTAAGAAGTATTCATTGATTTTGCCTGTATAGTTAGCCTTCTCCCAAGGTAATGATGATATTTTATTAATAACTTCATCTCTACTATTGCAAAAATATACATGTTCCGATCCTGCGGAGTTCAAGGGTTTAACAATATATTTTTCGGCATGATTGGTATTTAGAGAAGATAAGCCCAGACAGTCTTTGTTTATCTTATAAGTTTCAATATAGGAAAGATTATTACGTTTTAACGCTTGTTGCATAGCATACTTATCTCTCCTTAGCTCCGTTGTTTCGACCGAGTTACCTTTAAGACCGCATTTATCCGCTATTATATCAGTGAGTTCTACACCAAGCTCAGAACCAGCAATAATCGCTTCGTAGCCAAGAAATGTTATATCATTGATCTCAACACTTGATATGTCAGAATTATAAAGTTCCGTATTCTCTCGATCTAGCATACTATAAGGATCTTCAATATTTTCAAAATAAACATCGCATACAAGACCCAGCGCCTGTAATTTTGGACGAATAAGCCGCCCGCTTGAACCAGGGTTAACTATCAAAACTTTACTAATCACAGGACTCTCCTAATACCTGAGCAGGCTTCACACTCTGCTTTATAGTGAGAATAAGAATACTTATTGAGGTTGCCAATCCAATTAACACTAACGCAACGCCATATATCAGTGGTGACAATGAAAAGAAAGACAAACTCATAATTATCAACATTGGAACGGTGCCAGAAACAATGTAGAAATAATAATTAGAATTACTTATTGCAGTATTAACATCAATTTCATTTGCTTTTGACTTAAGTATATCTGTCCGGGATGAAATTCTCACTGAATTGACTGCATACCCAATAAACAAACAAAATAATATAGATAAGTAAGGCAATTCTAATAAAAACAAACCTACATCACCAATCACTATCAAAAAAGCACTGGTTAAATACACCCACTTATTTTGTGGTAACAATGCAGCCCCTAGAGCACCTACCCCTGCCAAACCAGATGCTAGACCTAATACTTCAGGCCCCCAGTCACGATAAAGTTGATAAAATATGGGAACGAAAGCATTGAAAGAGCCAATATGTAACCCTGTCAGCACGGTAAGTAAAACGGGAACAAAGAATGACTCCCGCTGTGATAACTCTGGTATCTCCTGATTATTAACTTTTTGGGCAACACTTTGGTGCCTAGGAATAAATAAGTTAAATAAAGAAATCAAGCCAGATAAAATTAATATGTATGAAAAAAACTCATTCAAGGTATACTGCTTTAATAGCCAACCTCCCAATAACGCGCCGAAAAATGCACCGATTTGAATAGTTGTTTGTAAAATTCTAGAGGCATTTGATGCTTCGATCAATTCGTCCCTAACAAAACTTGAGTTTTTAATTTCAAACATATTTATTGCACATATCATATTGCATGAAGATATGATTGCAATCAAAAAGATAACTGCAGTTATCTCTACAGAGTTAGTCATAATTGATATAAGAGTTATGAAGAACAACAACAACCTCAAAAAGAATATATTTCTGGTAAGATATATTTTACCACTTAATCTTTTTATATTTGAAATGATATATGGGGTGAAAGCACCAATACTGACAATAATTCCCATATATACGGTAGATCCTGTCAACTCAAGTATTTTCCAGATCATTGCAATCTGTATTGACATATCAAAGAGTACTGTAATCGCAAGCAGTGCGTAAACCTTGATTACATTGCTAGTCATGATGAGTACCTCATAAATGAAATTCCTTCCACACTTTATGACTATCATCTGAAAAGACAATATTTATCGTATCTCTATTCACAACCACAGGCATAGAGTTACGTTTTAAGCAACGCATACTAATTCGGTTTTCATGCCAAGGGCATACAATTGCTCCTGTTTGTCGGCATTGCTTACCTAGATGAAGTGGTCCACTTCTATGTGGGCATTCTGAAGGTAAAACCCAATATTTATTGTCTTGTTTGGTATATTTAACAAAATACCCTCCAGTATCACTTGATATACGGTTAGCTTCATCTAACTTGAATGATATAACAGACAATTAAATTTCCTCCAAGTGCTTTACCGAGTATAAACATTTGTCTGAAATTATTTTTGACATATGCATAATACCTTTAGGGATAATAATTTTATCTCCCGCCTTCATATTGACTTGTTTATCTGGCGAGAAATATATCTCTAACTCTCCTTCATTAGCAATAACGGTACTCTTCAAGAGAAACTTTTTTCTTATTGGTATGAAGACTAAGTCTAGTTCATATGCATTCAATAGAGCACGTTGAATAACTAAGTTTTCATTTGATGAGTAATTATCTAAGCGTATCGGTTCAGATAAATCGACTACACTTAAATCCTGTGGTCGACATGGTCGTACATATGGTGACGGCATATAAATATCATTTGGTATATCTTTTAATAATGGACAACTCAAAAATGCTTCAATGCTCATAATAACCCTCCCTCTTGGAGAGTTGATTATATAATGAGTGAAAATTGAGAAATTACTATATTGATAGTTGAATTTACTATTATCGGAGTGACATTTATGATTATAGGTGTGAAATTAACACCTATACCCACCAAGACCCAAAAAAATACTCAAAGAGCATTTTTAAAAGATAGTTTCTATTTTATTTTCCGTATCCCTTTGCCAGGCCTTACCATCCGTCTGCTGATTATTCTTTTTTTGCAGCCAGCTTCTCTATCAAATAATCAATAAGCACCCGCACCCGCTTGGCCTTCTGTGTGTTCTGATGGAAATACACATAAAGGCCAGAATAGGGGTACCAGTATGGTTCCAGCACTGGGACAAGTTGGTTATCTGCCAACAAGTCATCAATCATCGGCTCAATAATCCGGCCAATCCCTAAGCCATTAACCGCTGCATCAACCATCACATCGGTATCATTGACGATGAGACCCAGCGGCATGTCCACCGTTATGTCCTGCCCTTTGTTATTCAACCTGAGAGGAGCCAATTGATTGGAAGCGATAAAACGGTACTGGAAGGCAAAGACTTCATCCTGTCATTCACTATTGGCGGGCCGGAAGAGTCATACGACCCTCTGGGCTACAACCACTTTACGGTTGAGCAATTTATGTACCCGCTACAGCAGACTGCGTACCTTGCTGGCATGGTGTACCACAAACCGGTTTACAGCCACCGCATGGTCTACATTCCTGGTGTCTACAACACCCAAGACGAAGTAGAAGGCCGCGCCCGTGCCCATGCTGACAAACTAATGGCACAAATTGAAACTATCACCGGCCCTGCTGATAACAAAATCCAGAAGTTCGTCGCCAACTGGTTTGCCGAGTTCGACAAGCTGCCGGAAGTGAATGCTTTCTTCACCGAGTTCCTGGCCGACGATGTGAATATCACTATGCCAGAGGGCACCTTTATCGGCCACGAGGGCTTCCGCGACTGGTATGCCATTGCCCGTGCGACCTTCAAGCCGGGCTGTGACCACCAGGTGGAGCAAGTTGAAATCAAACCGCAAGGTGACACTCAAGGTTACTTGTACCAGGTTGAACTCCGTATCCGGCTGCAATCGGAGAGCTTTGCTGAGTCAGCGCTCAAAGGCGAGAGCGTTAACCTGCTGGTCAACGAGACTTGGTCGGTAAGCCTGGACGATAATGGAAAAGTGACTATCCATGACTACCTTGTTGAGCCAGTAAGCAACGACTAATGAATACATAAAACAGCGCCGCTTTCGATAAGAAAGCGGCGCTGAAGAAGCCGCCAAGCTTCGCGGCAACCTGCCAGCGGCCTAACGGCGATCTAGGGGATGTCGGGCTTTTAACGCTCTACGACCTTTTCGGTAGCCGTTATATTCCGTCGAGTATGGGATTACGTCGTGGGCAGCTGGCTCAAGAACGATTGGAAATCAGCACTTCTCACATGCCCCAACACCTTTCGCATATCGGCGATCAAGCTGTTATCAGACCAATCGACCCGGATATCTATCGGCGCCTGGGCCAAACTTTCAACACGCAAGGAAGCCGAATAGGTACCCCGCTTGTCACCGCCGGAATCCAGCGCGGCTTCCAGAGCACAGATCAGCCCCTCGGGCAGGGTTTGTTCGTAGCCCTCGGCATAGCGTGGAGCCTCACGGCCAGCTAGCACTTGTTCGGCATTCGTACAGACCGCGGTGATAAAGGACTCGGCAAAGCAAGTAAGTACCCGCTCGCTCTCCAGCATGTTGCCGGCAACCGCGATATGGGGAAAAGCCACAGACCCCATGTAAGGGATATTCTCCCCGCCATCGATAACGCCGGCGTTGCCATGGCGATCCATCACCATGCACTGTCGCTGCTGATACCCCGCATCTTCACTTTTCAGCCGTTTGATAACCTCGCGGCTAGTGTAACCCTCGCCCAGCAGCTGTTTGGCTTTTTCGGCATACCAGGGGTTGGTGTACAGCCCCTGAGTCGCACACCCCCCTAGCCCCCGCCAGCTATGGTTGACATAACCACCGACGGACACACCGCCCGTTGCCGTGATGGAGGCGGATGTACCGGTCTGGGGGTTGAAGTGGATAAGTGAAATTGTCATCGTTTTCCAGCCTGTATTGCCCTTAATAGCCGACCAGTTGGCCGACAAACAACGCAACCCAGCATAGCGCGTAGACCATCAGCATGAATGGCAAAATCGCCTTCAACCACTGCTCGTAGGACACGCGGCCCAGTGCCAGCATCGCAAGCGTACCGCCGGATGTCGGCACAATCAGGTTCGTCAGGCCATCGCCCACCTGGAAAGCCGTGATCATCAGCTGACGGCTCATACCCACCAAATCGGCTACCGGCACGAGGATCGGCATGGTAACCAGAGCCTGGCCAGAGCCCGACGGAACAAATAAGTTGATCACCCCCTGCACCACACTGGCGACAATCGCCGATACCGCAATCGGCATATCCTGAATCAGTGCGCTCAGAGCATTCACGATGGTGTCGATGATCTGGGCCTGGTCCAAGATCACCTGGATAGACGCCGCCACACCGATCACCAAGGCACCCGCGGTCACCCCGGAAGCCCCCTCCATCATCTGCTTGACGATACCGTTGGCACTCAAGCCGTTAACCAGGCCAATTGCAATCGCCATGACGAGGAATAGACCGGCAATTTCATTGATATACCAGCCGTTGGCAAACACGCCGTACAGCATGATGCCAAGGCCGACCAAGAATACCCCCAGTGTTGCCTTGTCTTTGCCTGCAAGTCGGTAGTCCGCCAGATCTTTCTTGAGCCCTTCAGCCCCCTCGGGCTCTTTGAATTCCATTTTGGTTACTTTGGCACAGATAAAGTAGGCCAGCAGGGCAAGCGATGTGACGACCAGCAAGGCTCGCAGCCATGCGCCGGAAAACGTCGGCAGCTCAGCAACCCCTTGTGCCACACCGACGGTATAAGGGTTAATCGGTGACAGCGCGAAGCCGATGCCGATCCCGCCCACCGCCATCACCGTCCCGACGAGGCTCGAATAGCCCACCGCCGATGAAATCAGCACCGCCACCGGAACCAGGGCGATATTGTTTTCAAACCCGACGGCCACACCGAAGAAACCATAAATGAAGGTACCGATAGTGATGATGATATTGCGGTTTTCGATGCCCGCTTTATTGACTGCCACACCTATCGCGTTCTCGAGCGCGCCGGTCTTTTGCAAGATATGAAACAGGCCGCCTGCAATGAACACGATAAACAGGTAAGGTGCGGCGCTGATAAGGCCTTTGGGAATAGCCACAAAGATATCAAAGAGGTGCAGCGCGGGTGCATCGGTTAGGTAGGCGAAAGACTCCGGCACCACCGTGGTACGGCCGCCGGTGACGACCCGCTCAAACGCGCCTGCCGGCACAATAAAAGTCAGCACATAGGTGGCCACCAGAATCATAAAGATGAGCACCATCGGGTCTGGCATATTCCTATACCACGGCTTTTTTCCCTCAGAAGCCAGTTTATCCGTTATATCCATATTTTTCTCCGTCGTACAAATAAACAGCCTGCCATCCGAGCAGGCCTGGTCCAAAACCTGTAGCCTCTCCTAGCTACAGCGGCTATCGCCCTTGAGCAATAGACAAAACTGCTGAAGCACTTCCAGCGCTGACTGCAGATCAGCCTGGGTGATGGCTTCATCCGGGTGATGGCTCACACCGTCCTTGCAGCGCATAAACAGCATTGCGATATCCGTGAGGTGAGTGACCGCCAACCCGTCATGCCCAGCCCCGCTGAACAACTGCACCGGCGCGATCCCCGCCATTGAGGTTGCCTGCGACAGCATCGACGACAAATCCTGCGAACATGTCACCGCTGCCTGCTCATAAATCAGCGCGTGCTCATAGCCCAAGCCATATGTCGTCATCAACCGGTCAATTTCGGCGAGCAACACCTCGCGGGCGGCAAGCCGTGACGCATCGTTTGGCGAACGCAGCTCGATAGTGATATCCGTCTGCTGCGGGATAACATTGACCCCGTTGGGGAAGTTCTCAATTTTACCGACCACTCCGACCAAATCATCCTGCCCCTTGCAGAGCTGATCGAAGAAGTGGATAACCTGCGCCGCCCCCACCAGCGCGTCCTGGCGCATGTTCATAGGCACCGTCCCGGCATGGCCTGCCTTGCCTTTTATCGACAGCGTATGGCGCTCAATACCGGTGATAGCGCTCACCACGCCAACCGGTAAATCAGCCTGTTCCAGCTGCGGGCCTTGTTCGATATGCAGTTCGACAAAGCCCAGCACCTGTTCCGGCGAATAGGCATCCTGGCTGATCAATTCAGGGCGACAGCCAAATTGCGCCAACGCCTGGCGCATCGTGATGCCCTTGGCATCGACCGCGTCCAGCATCGCTGGATCGAAGGTGCCGGAAATGGCCTTGGAGCCGAGTAAGGTAGACTGGAAGCGGGTGCCTTCCTCGTCACTGAATGCAATGACATCGATATGGTAGGGGAACTCAACTCGGTGCTGATTGAAATAGTGGACCAGCGCAAGCGGCGCGATCACCCCAAGAATGCCGTCGTACTTGCCGCCATTGGGCACGGTGTCCTGGTGGGAGCCAAAAATCAGCATTTTCGCATTTGGGGCGGTACTGGGATAGCGGCCGATGAGGTTAGCCGCATTGTCCATTGTTACTTGCATGCCGGCAGCCAGCATCCATTGGCGCAGTTTGTCGTTCGCCCGGCCGTGCTCGTCGGAAGCGCACAACCTGGTCACGCCCTCCCGATCCGGATCGGTCGTTTGCGAACAACATGCTATTTCTTCCAGCCATTCCCAAGTCAGGCTGGCAGACTCCTTTAGTCCCGTCATGTCAAAACCGTTCTTTTTTCCATCAAATTTGCATTTAATTTATCATGATAAATATCAAAATAAAGCCATTTATCATGATAAATAGTTATAATTTTGTTGATAATAATCTACTGTAGGCATATTTTTTATCTGCCTTCGCGGGAAGAAAAGATGATGACAACCGAGAGAATATTGGTAAGAATCAACCGCTAACGGCAAATCGAATAATCAAACCCCAGCCCCCGAGGTAAACGTGACAGGCAGTACTAAAGGCAGACGTCCCCAGCAACTTGCAGAGTCAATCAAATCATGGATTGTCGAACAACGTTTGCGGCCTGGAGATCGGCTTCCCAATGAGCTCCAGATCATGGCGCTATTCGATGCGTCGAAAGGCACGGTCCGTGAGAGTATGCGTATCTTGGAAGCGCAAGGGGTATTAGCGACAAAAACGGGCCCCAAAGGCGGCGCCTTCGTTTCCGCCATGAGTGAGGGCAAGGCGAACTCCCTGCTCAGCAATTACTTTTTCTTCAAAGACATTTCCATTACCGATCTGTACCAGATCCGCCAGTCGCTGGAGCCCGACGTCGCAGCGTCACTGGCAGGGCAGCTGTCAGAAGAGCAGCTGCAGCTCCTTGAAGTGCAAATCGAAAAATATGCCACCCCTCCTGCCGATATCTACCAGGAGCGTGAGCACCACATCGCCTCGATTGAATTTCACAGCCTGCTAGCCAGCTATTCGAGCAATGAACTGCTGAAGTTCATCGTCCGTTTCACGGCCCAGATGCTGACCGATCTCACCATCTATAAAAAACTCTACGAGCCAGAAAACCATCAATTGTGGCAAACCGGCGTGCAAAGCCAGCAGCAGCTCGTTGCAGCACTGCGAAACGGCGATGCCGAGCAAGCCAGGCGTGTGATGTTGCTGCACATGCAAACCGCCCACCAGCTGATGAAGACACAGGAAGTCGAAATGGCCAAGCAGTTTTTGCAGGAATAGCAAGGCTGCCGGCTTTTTTTCGTCTGTAACCTGTACTTTTCCGCCAAATTGCGGCCACAGCAACTTCGTTTTGTTTGATGTAAATCGCCTTATGGAAAAGTAACTAAATTTCATGCCACACAAGTATGGTTTAGCTAACATTCATATGCAAAAATAAGAGTATTAATATGTTGTGTAGACGAATGGCTTGGAAAAGCAAGCTATGTTAGGCATTTAACATAACGAAGCATAATGTTCACCACTTATTCTGCGTGGGGTGTATACGAAGCAGATTTGTTTAGTACAATGTTCTGCTTCATGATAAGTGAATTATTATGGATATAAATGAAGATACTTTAGACTTATATAAAAATTATGAGGTTAATGTCACATTAGGTGAAAATGGTAATAGGTTTGCGGGAACATTAACATTGACCCCAAAGGCTATTACTCTAAAAGTTATGGGTGAGACGAGAGAAGGAAGAAGTTATCCTGACTTTTGGAATGATGTAGATAAATTAATATGCAATGATATAAATAAGACTTTTATATTACATAACCTTAGGGCAACTCGAGGAGTAAGTCGAGCAATAGACTCTTATCCTGAAAATATTGGTTATTTTGAACGAGAATACTCAGTTGATTTCGTGGTATTTGTTCCAACTGATCATTTTTATGATGAAAAATGTTTTAATCTAATTGATATTAAATCTAAATCTATCAGCAGATGGATTGGGACAACAAAAAAACAGCAAAAAATAATTGATATATATGGAAAAAGGGAGAGTATATTTGAATCAGGCGAGCTTCTAAATCAGTTATCTTTATTAATTGATGATGGCTCGTATTTATCTATTTCTTATAACTTATCAACCCACTTTTCTTCACCAGAATTTAGCGCAGGATTGAGTTTCCCTCCTTCTCTCACGTTATATTTTAATAAAACCATTAACTCATCTAATATTAAATCAAAATATGATGAAATATATACCCTTTTAGCGTTCTTCATAAGTAATGACTTTGAAGTTGAGCGTATCACATTAGGGTATGATTTTTATGGTAGAAAGTGTGAAGGAATGCTTTATTTTCCAGTCCAAAACACATTACCAAAACACGATCAGGGTTATGACTTTTTTCCATTAGGGGTTGATTTAGCATTTGATAGCCTTTGTTTGCCTGAGGTGTCAACTAATTATTTAAATAATTACTTTTGTATGGATAATAAACACAAAGGTCATTTCCACAAGTTTTTGAAATATAGGAGACTGCAAAATCCGGAGGAGCAGTTTCTTGGTTTTTTTAGGATATTGGAATCATTATGTTATAAGACAAAAAATCATCTAGATTCCGAATTATTATCAGATGTCATACAAAGGTCCAAACCATATTTAAAAAAGAAATTTAAAGATACCAAAGGTGTTAACTCTTTTCTTAGGGGCCTGCCTCGATACAACCAATCTAAATACAACACTGAAAAATGCCTTCAAGATTTTTATACCCAAATACCTACTGATACTTCTGATGAATGGTCAGTATCAAAGAATGATATTGCGAGTGTATGTAGGCTAAGAAATGATTTGACTCATGCAAATGACTTTTATATTGAAGAGCATGATTTATATAAAAAAACCAAATTTATAGAGGTTTTACTGGTCATAGCTATGGGTATGAAACTGGATATACCTGTAACTGACTTATGCTCTGTAATTCATCGCTTACCGGGCTACCACATCATTACTAAATAGAGCATATTATTCATCATAGTTTTTACAGTGCTCGGATGTTTTTTCCCCCGCCTAGTAATACGGGGGAAAGTTTATGGAGTCGTTATACCCTACAGCTAAGTACGGTTCGACGGTTTCCAAATTTTTGAAGAGATAACAAAAAAATTCATTTTATTCTTGCTTTACGTATCTTCTCAGCAAGTTCAGTATCTCCGTTAAGAATTGCTTCGGCATAGTTCATTTTGGCAAGTTCTTCTTGGCTTATCACTCCCTCGATTGCGCTTTTTCTAGAACTCTTATAACTTACTTTCTGTCTATCTCGATCTATCTTCCGCTGTCTTTGAGCCTCTCTCAGGCTTTGATCCCACTCGGTATTTTTGGCTTTTTCTTCAGCTTCTAATTTGGCAAGTCTTTTACGTTCAGGGGCTTGGAAATATTGGATAGCCCCCCATCCGCTACCAAATATTGTAACGACCATCGCTAACACTTCCCACACGCTTTGATCTCTACGTGTCAGGCATCGACTGTGAGACGAAACCTTGACTCCCTGACGCAGATGGCTTGATACGGAGGTTTTATTCAGGCATGTTGGCCCAGTCACCTCACGAATCATCCACATTCCGCCAAATAACAGTACAAAGAAAAGGAGCCAAGCTTTCAGTGTTCTGTTCATGATACTTACCTATCAGAAAAACGAAGCATTATACGTGATTCTGTAAGATCGCCTATAGGTTAAATCACTAGAAAATGTGTACATTCCAGTGATGAAATTAACCGAAAAAGCCATTAATCAGAGTACTAATTTGAAGACAACTTTTTTTAATCATCCTAGCAATTCTGGTAATCGCAGCCTTCATCTCCCTATTACTCTCTGCATTGATCACTCTCGGCATCGATTTGTAAAAGAGCATTCCCCGTTACGATCCTGTCTGGCGTTAACGTCCATCCGTTTGGCGTTACCAACTCTCCATGCTTGATTTGCCACCCTCTCCAATCGTCATTAATCGCTGCAAGATCTCTACATGAATAGAGCTATCTTATAAACGGCTTTTCACTCTTCATTGCTACATTTAATGTGTCGTGCAGTGAAAATAGGAAAGTTTGAATGAAGCCACTTCTATCTATCAGCCTAATTTTTCTTTGTTTGTCCCCATTGGCTTTTGGCGCAGAGCAGTCCCAAGCCGCGAGCGAGATTTTTCAAAATGCTAAGGAAGAATGTGCCAGATTTGAGGATGGCGAATTCTATGCAACTGAACAGGCCATCTCACACCATGACTTTACCGGTGACGGCCAACCAGAAGAAATCGTGGACGCATCGCAGTTCTCTTGCTCAACGTCGGCTTCCATGTGGGGTGGTTCAGGTGGCACCTTCTTATGGGTAGTGGTTGATGGAAAACCCTATGAATTTCTCGCCAATAAATGGAAAACGATAGATTTTGACGGACAATCAGTCCTCCTGCTTGCGGTTCATTCTTCTGAATGCAGCGATACTATTGGTCCTTGCTATCGGGCGCTGGTTTGGAGCGATGGTTTTAGGACAACACGCTGAGTGATATCGCTAAGCCATATCGCTAATTCGCCAAAGCTCTTATCGCCTCACTGACAGTTAAAAACTGAATCTTAGTCAGGCAGACTTCTGCTTTTGAAAACTCGTGAGCCTGAATGAGATCGGTAACTTGTGAGACAGAGAACGGTCTGCCGCAAGGCTCATAGGCAAAAACGCCCGCTTGAGCCTCGCGCACCTTATAGCCTTGCCCCTGACTATCTACTAGATAGTCATCATCACTCCAGATAAGGGACTCAAACTCAGCGATGAGGCTCGCTTCCGAGGCGAGATAAAGCAGCTCATCGTCACCGTCGAGTTTGAATATACAAGGCCATTGGATCATTGGTTTTCTCTTTGAAAAAAGCTCACAACAGAGCATTAATTTATTATGCTTTGGTTGCCGAGAACAGGGCGACACAACCAATCACTTCTACCTTCACATTCGAAAAGTACTGATGCAGGGCCTGTTCTAAAGCGCCAAGTTCATCGTTCTTATTACAGAATATACCTTTCTTGTTATAGAACGACATCAGTTTCTCGGCGAAGGCATTTTTCGACGTCCCCTGGCCGAGAATCGTACTGCCAAATACCGTTCCACCAGTATTCATTACCTCCCTAATGTGCGAGAAAACGATGCTTTTTTCAGACATGCTTCCCGGCAGGCAGTGCAGCAGGTAGTTTATGCTTACCGAGTCAAACCTCTCACACCCCAGCCCAAACGGCTCGAGCACATTGCGGCAGTAGACCTCAGGCTTAAAGTGCTCAATGGCTTTCGCCGTTGACTCGAGGCTGTTTTCATTCAGATCAACCAACGCAATTCTTTGGCCACCAGCCGTCAAGTTTTGCTTCAGGTAATACCCTGTACCCACCCCGACATCAAGGTGGTTAGCTGTAACTAAATCGGCAAACTGCTGGCTGATTAGACGTGTTGGGCATTTCCATAGGTAGTGGTTGGAAAAGCCTAAAACCCAGAGGTCATAGATTGAGAGGACTTTCTTCGAGTACACCGCTTGGCCCGCAACAACATCTTTATTCATATATCTATCAGTACTTTAATTCAAATAAAAACGGAAATTATAGCAAACAGCACTCACAACAAAACATACCAGTTAAAGGATACAGCAAATGATATCTTGCCCTATTCTTAATACACGCAATTTCCCCTCTACCCCCTCCCGCCAAGCTAAGTTATTATTTTCCTTTTGAAAGGGACATTTCATGAAGCACTTACTCTTGGTGGTTTTCGCGCTGTTTCTATACCTCGGCCTATATTGGCCTGATGTTGATAAACACCTGATGTCCCTGCTCCATCACCGCTCTATCCTCACCCACAGCATACTGCTGCCATTACTTGTAATGGTATTGCTGCGATCCAATTACAGTAAACCTATTGCCGCTGGACTGAGTGCGGGAATCAGTATTCATTTAGCTGCTAGCGTGATTTCCCCTATGAGCGGTTACTCTCAGGTATACCTACCTGCGCCAATGAGCAATTCAATTGGGGCAACAGAATCGTTAATATGGCTGGGTTTAAATGCCATTGCGTGTTATTTTCTGGCTTTGCGATTCCTCAAGACACACAGCAAGACTATCCCTTTTATCTACCTGCTGGCTGCGGCTGGGTATAGTCTATACGTCAAAGATGATGTGCGCCCTTGGCTGGTCTGTTTCGCTATCTTCCTTATTCCTTTTATGTTCGATAAGGCCAAGAGCAAGCTGAGGCGGGTCACTCAATAACAAGCAGGGAATCTGAAGCCTGTTATGCCAAAAGAGATAGAGCGCTGGGATGATGCCATCGACAACCGCTCTGTTTACTGAGTTCTGAAAAGTATCGCTTAACCTCGGATCAGTACCGCAAATGAAGCGACAAGTAGATACTTTTTCAGAGTAGGGCGCTAATAAGCTCAGGTTTATGACTCAAGCGAATATCAATATCGCCAATTTCTTTAGGTTTGCTATAATAATATCCTTGCTGAAGCACCACGCCTCGTTCAAGCAAATAATTAGCCTGTATTTCATTCTCCACCCCCTCGGCCACCATAGTCACACCCAGCAGCTTGCCTAGGTTGATTATCGCGTTAAGCACCGGAGTATTCACGCTCTCATGGCCGATGGAGTCAACGAAGCATTTGTCGATTTTCAAAAAATCAATCTTGGTTTCCTGCAGAACCGACAGCGAGGTTTGCCCCGTGCCGAAATCATCCAATAAAATCTCTATACCTACCTGACGCATGGTTTCCAAGGCAATTCTCGCTTCCTTATCAAGAAACTGCCTCTCCGTCACTTCAAGCCCTAGTCTAATGCCCTTAGCGGCAAATTCCCGGTGCTTTTGCCGCAAATACACCCAGCGAGCAGGCGCTTTGATGTAACTTGGTGGGACATTGAGGCCAAGATGAAACCCTTCGGGCAACTGTATGGCGGATAAGTCCTTGAGAGACGCATCAATCACGTAATCCGTCAGGCCATTGATCAAGCCGAATTCTTCCATCAGAGGAATAAAGACGTCCGGATATAACATCCCCTTTTCAGGATGCTGCCACCTGACAAGGGCTTCAACACCCTTTACTTCAAGGGTGTTGGCATCGACTTGCGGCTGGTATTGCAACACAAACTCACGGCGAATAAGCGCCTGTTTCAGCTGGAAGAACATCGACCGATTGCGTTTGAGCAGAAATCGCGACACCACCATAACCAGCAGTACCGCCATAGATACCGGGATAGAGACAAGCGCATAGAATACCCGTTTTTCCTCCACCAACTGATCGCTTGCTTCTACAAATACCTCGAAACCGTACAGGGAGGAAGACGCCATGTATGAAGGGTTGGTAGCAGCCAGCATATCAGCTGGCGTTGTAGCCTCGCCGTTCATAATTAAGACAGCGCTTTTTACACGGTGGTCGTTGCGGTAACCGACCGTGGCGCGCATGTAATCCCTATCCACCAGCGCCATCGCCATGTATCGCTCGTCTTCATTTGAACGAGTGACCACAACGATAGACTCCCCCATTCCCTCGACGGGCAGAGAATAAAGATAAACAATTTCTTCAGAAAGAGCCTCTGGCCTAATGAGCGGATTGGGGTTATCACTTCTTATTGATGAGCAGTGGACCTGATTGGCCGAAACAATTTGAAGCTCTTCAATATCACGCTCGTAGCGCAAATTTTGCTGAATACGGCGGCAGTCTTCCGGATATAGCAAATTAGTCCGGTTTTCAATTTCAACACCAGCAATCACCCGCTCTGCAGTATCGACAAAATTCTGGGCGATAGTTCTCGTCGCTTCCTCGATACTCCTTTCACTGGCATACAGCACAGTAAAAAATATCAATACAAGAGGGAGAACATAAATCACACTGACTCGCTGTAATTTTATATCACTGTCCAGGATCATCACCGCCGACCACATTAAGCCGCAGGCTTTTGCGGCATTATTTTATTTAGGTATAAATCATATCGAAACCTCCAAAATGAATACAGCCAAAACATAATTTATTGTTAATGTCATCAGTACTATTCTGCTTTTTCAGCGTTAGATGGGTATCAAGTTAATACTGACCGACCGCCATCGCAGGGTCAGCGAAGATGTTTTGCAATCTCGCAGCGTATCTTTCGAGCTCAGCTACACGCTGCTCCTGGCTCATTCGTGCAGGGCCGAATACCGAGAAAGGCTCCAGCACCTCAAAGCCATTGAACTCCAAAATACCGCGATGGATAGGGCGTAAGATCCCTTCCAGATCACCGTTCCAGCCACCTTTGACGTAGATATCCTCCCCGCCCCCCATAGTTAGGCTCAGCATGGCTTTCTTGCCTTTGAACACCCCGTTATCATAGAAGCGGCCACCGCCGTATGTGCGCCCCATGGCAAACACGCGCTCTACCCAGCCCTTCATCACTGCCGGCATGCTAAACCACCACAGCGGGAATTGGAAAATCAGCAAATCACACCACTCAACTTTCTGAATTTCCGTCTCAAGTTCAGGGGCAAAGCTATCGTGATCGCTAGCATGCATCTCTTCCAGTTGTTGCTTGAAGAACTCAGGATCTCTAACCGTTTGGAAGTTATGACGGCCCGAAACCGGATTAAAGTCCATAGCATGAAGGTCGGAGGTTTCGACCTCGTGACCAGCCGCTTCTAGTGCTGACACTGCTTGGTTGAACATTGCACCGTTGAAACTTTTTGGCTCTGGGTGCCAGTAAACGACGAGGACTTTCATGCTTTTTTCTCCAACATCTCAACAATCGATGAATACTGATATTCTCTTGCCAACTCGAGCGGTGTTTTACCGTCAAAGCCGGTTAAATCTGTTCTGGCACCAAATGCAATGAGCTTCGCTGCCGCTTCAGTATGACCGTGCCAAACGGCATCATGCAGCGGGGTATAACCGTTGTTCGGCCCTTGTGCGTCCAAGGTCTCCTTGAAGCCCGGATAGTGTGACAGCAGTTCTATCACATCAGCCCTGCCGTTATAGGCGGCTTTATGCAGCGGAATGGCTTTCATGTAATGATCCGGCACTGTCTGATCGCCACCTTGCTCCATCAGTACCTTGAGGCTTTCGACCAACCCGTCACGGGCAGCGACCATCACCGCCGTATGCTCATCATTACCCGAGCTAGTAATTGCCGATGGGGTGTTGAGCATGGCGTTATCCGTTATTCCCTGGAAATGAGCCTTGAGCTGGCGAGCCTTTTCCTCATCATCCAAGCTGTTATCCGTCACTAGCTGGTAGGCACTTAGCTGAGCTTGAGAACGAGATCGCTGATCGCGGTAGGCATCAAATAACTGGCGAAGTTGATCGGCCTGTTGCAAGCCAAAAACATCTTGCTCTGACGCACCAAAATCCACCAGCTGCTCGGCTTTCAGGCCAAAGGTAGAGACAATCTCGACATTCACTTCTGGCTGCTTGAGCAAAGCCTCGACCACGGACGGCTTGCGGTGCCACACCGCGACCATCAACGGGGTCACGCCATGCTTGGGCGTTTGCAGGTTGATAAATGCCCCAGCAGCCAGCAACGCCTCAACCCAACTTGCAGAGTCTTGCTGCGCGGCAATGTGCATCGGTGAATTGCCCATCACCGGATCAAGCTGGTTCACATCAGCCTTCATCTCAATGGCTTGACGAAAGCCGTCAATATCACCGTTTATAATCAGTTGATGTAGGGTTGGCATGGTCATAATCTGTCTCGCTCATCTCTGCTGTTATGTTGAACTTTGCTGTGTTGGATACAGTATTGAACAAATCCTCATTAACCTGTAGTGTGCATTGAGTTATTAGCAAGGTAACCATTAGTTAATGAAAGCATTACCGACCCAGCTTCCCATTTTTATCCAGGTTGCCAAAACCGGCAGTTTTGCCAAGGCTGCAAGGGCACTGGGGATCTCCGCACCAGCAGTCAGCAAAGCCATTGGTAAATTGGAAGAAGAGTGGCAGGTTAAGCTGTTCCACCGCTCGTCCCACTCGCTAAGCCTGACCCAGATGGGCGAGCAGTTGTTTGATAGCCTCACGCCTTCTGTCGAATCTATCCAGCACACCATCGAACGGATCACCGATGACTCGCAAAGCCTCAGCGGCACACTCAAGATCAACCTGCCCGCTAGCTCCATCGGGCAAGAACATATCCTGCCGTTGATCTTGGACTTCATGGAAGCCTATCCGGAGATCACCTGTGATCTTCATTTTGATGATCGTGTCGTAGATCTAGTTGAGCACGGTTTTGATCTGGGTATCGGCACTGCGATTAACCAAGACTCGCGCCTGATCGCGCGGCGGCTGTTTGAGGTGGGTATCGGGGTGTTTGCGACTCCCGAGTATTTGGCGCGCCATGGCAAGCCGACCACCATCAAGGCGCTGGATGCGCACAAATGTATTCCAGTGCGCTCTATTACATCAGGTCGATTCCACGGTTGGCGGTTAAATGATGGTGAAGGCAACAAGCTCTACGAGCCCAAGGGCAAGCTTATCGTCAACCATTTCCGGGCAGCCAAGCAAGCCACCTTGGCCAGTGCCGGCATCAGTTGCTTGGGCACTTGGATGTTCAAACAAGAGCTGGAGCAAAACCAAGTGGTGCCGCTGCTAGAGAACTACTGGGGAGAGCCGATTCAAGTTTGGGTCTATTACTCGTCAAGAGAATACCTCCCAACTCGAGTCAGGACACTGATCGACTATCTGGTCAGCAATATTGATAAAGTGCTGTAGTTGAGGATCCATTTTGGCCAAAGAAACTAAAACTAACAAAACCAAAACCCAAGAGACCAAGACAAAAGAGCTCAATACCAAAGAGCCTAAAACGATCCAATCTATTGAGCGCGGCTTTGCCATGCTTGAGCTTCTCTCGCTAGCAGGCAAACCGCTATCCCTGCAGGAAATCAGCAAGGCTTTATCCCTGAGCAAGAGTACTGTGCACGGCATCCTTGCGACCATGAGCAACCTTGGCTATATCAACCGCAGCAAACAGGGATACGCCCTTGGCCTGCGTTTAAGGGAATTATCCAAACCGTTAGAGCAACATGACGAGTCTATCCGCCAACACTTCGCCCCTTTGCTCAAACATATGGCCCAGCTTACCGACAATACCGCTTACCTAGCCGTACAAAGCGGCAGCCAAGAATACCTCTATATTGATGCAATTGAGCGTGCCAACCCTCTGACTATCCGCAGCCCACGAGGTAAACGCGAAGGCCTAGCAACCTCAGCGATAGGCAAAGTATTTTTGGCTTTTGATGAGGAGTTGAAACGCTCTCTACGTTTGGGCGGTCAAATCCCCCCACCCTTAGAACAAGAGCTAAGCCAAGTGAAAGAGCAAGGTTATGCCTTGGATTTAGAGCAGGCTGAGCCCAACCTCAATTGCCTAGCTATTCCCCTGTACCTCGATGGAAAGCTAACGGCAGTGGCAGGGGTCAGCGGGGCGGCCAATGAGCTAAACCAAGCCCGCTTGGTGCATTTTGCCGGGGTGTTTCTCAAGTCATAGGATGTGTATTTTTACGATAGGCTCTGAAACCATGCCAAGCCTATCAGCTTTCTACTTTAAGCAGGCTGTCTATCTCCTTTTAGCCAAGTTCAATTGCTGCTCAAACTCAATCGCCCTTGCAAAGTCCTGATCATGGCTTACCAAGATAAACGCGCCCCGATATTGGCTCAGCGCATGCGCTAATTGTTGCTTGGCGTCGATATCCAAATGGTTAAGTAGCTTCCATTCGCGCTCTTAGCTCAATCACAAGTGGATGCTCTGTATATTGAAAAATCCTATCGGGAGCCGCAAATACAAGGCTTTTCCCTATAGTGCCGCTTTCTTTAAGCTCAATAATGATTCTTTCCGGTTTTCCTTTCTCTCCGTAGACGTGCTTAATTTCATTGAAATCGACAAGCTGGCTCGTACCACCTTTCTTAAACAGTAAGTAATCGCCATAATCTATTACTTCAGATGACACATCACTGAGTTTTCTCTTATATAAAATAAAAGCCACAGCACTCACAAATATAGGTATGAGTAACGCGAAAAGGTTTTCTTTATAAACACCAGAGACAAGAACAAAAATCAAAAAAACAACGATAAATACCAAAGACACCAATAACAGTGCCTCTTTTTGAACTAACGTTGATCCCGTTAACTTTCTCATTGCGATATTCCCCTTCCATTTGGGTATATGAATCCATTTACAGCCTGTCTACTTTAAACCACTTTAGTGTCTATAACATAAATCAGATACATCATTTTACCTTCGAAGGTTTACAGCATAAAGTGGGCATGATTATCCCCGCATTATCAGCATTGTGGCCAGAGGTTAAACACCAATGCCGAAGCCCAAACGGTTGCGGTAGCCTACCTCAATGAAGAGTGTGGCGAATAACCGCTGTTAGTGAATCCAATCAATAAAATTAGAGCCTCATGCGAGGCTCTAATTGGTATCTTTGCACATCAAACTCACCGCCAGTGTCTGGGCCAGATAGACCGAGCAACTCAGCGAGCGGAAGCCTAAATTATCCCCTTCCTGCACCTCGAAGCAGACATCCATCTTGTTGCCCTGCTCCATCATCTGGTTGTCGGTAATGGCAATAATCGGCACATTCTTTTTGTAAGCCAGCTCAATAACGTCGGTGGTTTCCGGAGCATAAGGGCTGAAGGTGAAAGTGACCAAGACATCTTTTTCGTTCATCTGGCGGGTCAGCGGCGATAGCATGCCGCCGTTGTCATCAACCAGCACAACGTTGTTGTTTGATTTCATCAAGGCATACCAGAGATAGAAAGCAACGGGGTAGGCTCGTCGCATACCTTGGATATAAATCGTCCCTGCCCCTTCAAGCAAAGCCACAGCCCTATCCAGCTTTTGCGGTGATACCGTGATTTGCAGCTGCTCTAAAGCCTCGATATTTGCCGCGCCGAAATCATGGAAAATAGCCGCAGCGGAATCGGGGCCAAATTCAGCCTCGTTTCTCGCCTTGCGCACCCGCTCTTTATAATCCCGCGGGCGGTTGAAGTAGTGTTCGCGGAAGACAGCTTGCATCGAACTGAACCCAGAGAAACCCATCGCATTAGAAAAGCGGCTTAGGGTAGACAGCGGCACATTGGCCTGCTCGGCAATGGTCACCATGGTTTCAACCGCGACCAGCATTGGCTGGGCCATGGCAAAGTCAGCCACCTGTTGCAGGCGCGGGCTTAAATCGTCGTAGCGACGGACAATGTGATCTTTGAGGGTGTCTAAATCGGTGGGAACAAGCTCGGTTACTTCCATATATTGATGCTCTCCTGCGAAAAAAATGCCCTGTATTAACAGGGCAAATGGTCACGACATTTATTACGACAGTAGTTTGAAATTACGAATCGCCTCTTCCTTCACCGCAGGCATTGCCTTCTTCATGAAGTAAATGCGGTCAAATTTCTCTGGCTCTTCATTCATGAAATCACGCAGACCATGGCCCAGTGCTTGACGCAGACAAGTACCGATGTTGAATTTCGATACGCGGGTGCGCTTGAGCACTTCCATGTCTTCGTTACGGATCCCACTCGTACCATGGATAACCAACGGGACATCGACCATGCTGGCGATCTTGTCCAAGCGGCCAAAATCGATGGTACAAGTCGGCTCGGTAAGGCGGTGTACGTTACCTACTGAAACGGCCACACAGTCGGCACCACTTTCTTTGGCAAAACGTGCCGCTTCTTCTGCTTCGGTATAGATAGATTTGATGTGGTCACGGCCTTCATCGTAAGGCACCGAGCCAATCTCGCCTTCAACTGAAGCACCCATTGCGTGGGCAACGTCTGCCACCGCGCGGGTACGGGCAATGTTTTCTTCCAGCGATAGCTGAGAGCCATCGAACATCACTGAGCTGAAACCCGCCTTCAGGGCACGATAAACGATCTCTTCCTCGTAGGTATGATCTAGGTGCAAACATACTGGCACCGTGCTGTTTTTCGCCAAGGTCAGGAACATCGCCGCTGCGGTCTCAACGCCGTAGAAATCAGCCACATCTTTGTTGCAAGCGAGGATCACTGGCTTGTTCACTTCTTCTGCCGCTTCTACCACGGCACGGGCATCTTCGTAACCAAACACATTGAAGCAAGGTACGGCATAATCGGAGGCTGCAGCCTCTGGCAAAAGATCTTTTAGGTTAACGAGCATATTAGTAAGCCTCCGTGTTATTTGAACTTGGCGATCATGTCCTTGATGCCAGGGATCGTCTCTACTTGGTATTCGTGGTGCGGGTCAAAGTGCTGGATCAGCGACTTTTCTGTTTTGCCCACGATGATGGTGAAGTAATACATTTCGTAGCCAGGTGCCGCGACGCTTGGGTGGTAGCCTTTGTCGATAGCAATCACAGAGCCGGTGCGCACGTGGTACACCGGGCCGAAATCGTCTTCGTGCTCGTACAGGAACTGGGCACCGAATCCGAAATCTGGGTTGAAACGGAACTGGTACACTTCTTCGTACAAAGTTTCTTTGCTGCCGTCAGGCTTAACGCGGTCTTCATCATGCTTGTGAGGAGGGAAACCAGACCAACCACCGGCACCGACGGTAAACAACTCGCTCACCAATAGGCGGCCACGGTTGTCAGAGTTTGACTGACCCAGTACGTGTTTGATCTTACGGTGGGTTTTGGTGTCATCAGAGCCGTACTGAACGATATCGACATTCTCTTCGCGGATGCAGAAAGGTTCCAGAGACTGCTCGAACTTACCGCCCGCAATCATCACATCAGCGGTGTCGCTAACACAATCAACGGTTGCGCTATAGCCAAGCGGGACATATACCGCTTCAGGATTGCCATCCCACACCGATTTACGCTTACCGATGTTGTCGTATACTTCGGTCTTCTCGCCATTGGTCACTGTGATTGAACAGGTACCGCCAGCCAGGACGATGACAGATTCATAGCCCTCGACAACATGCTGGTGTTGTTCGCCCTGCGCTAGGCGAACTTGGTTGAAGTAACATAGAGGTGTCACTTCGTCGTTAATATCGATGATTGGTTGGTTCTTGTTATCAAACGGCGGGATATGCTTACCCATGGCTCTCTCCTCACTGCCCGACTTATTGTTTTTGATTAGTCAGTGCAGCCTTTTAATTATCTGATTCTGTTAATCGGCGCCTATCGCTATAGGCTTGGGGGAATAAAAAAGCCGGACCTCGATGGTATGTACCGATGGAAGACTGATAAGCCATGCGATACTGGCCCGGCTGACCAAAATGACCCTTCCTTAACGCTTGGCGCTAGTTAAAGGCTTTGCTCTCTGGTCTCAATAAAGTCGAATAACTGCTCTTTGGTTGGCATCGCTTCGGTACAACTGTTGCCGCTAACGTTAATCGCTGCAGCCGCTGAACCATGCTTGACGCCGTCTTCCAATTCGCCGCCATTTACCAGTGTCCAAATTAGGCCGCCAGCGAATGAGTCGCCCGAGCCAAATGGCTTCTGAACCTCAACGCGGAAAATACCTTGCTGGAACTTGTGACCGTCGCGGCAGTAGACTTTAGAGCCAAACTCACCGGCTTTGATCACGACAACCTGGGTATTAGCTCGCAGGAAGCGCTCTGCCGTTGCATCGTCATCTTTGTTGCCCGGAGCCAACACGGTTTCCATCATGTCGAATTCTTCGCGGTTGCCGATAACGATATCGGACAAGCCAGCTGCGATTCCGTAGTAGATGGACGCGTCAACATCGGTGCGCCAAGAATACGGGCGGTAATCAACGTCAAGTACAACCAGTGTGTTGCTGCGGCGCGCATGTTCCATCGCAATCAGTGTGGCTTCACGGCTTGGGCTTTCAGAAAGCGCAGTACCGGTTACTACCAACACTTTCGAGCTCGCGATGTACTCTGGGTCTACCTGCTCTGGCTTGATGGTCAAGTCAGACGCTTTGTTACGGTAAATCAATACTGTGCAGTCGCTTGGCTTCATCTCGGTAAAGGCAACAGAAGTGCGCGAGCCCGAGTTGTCTGTCATCATGCCGTCTAGGTTGATGCCCTGGCCTGACATGTACTGCTTCACATAGCCACCGAAGGCATCATCAGCAACGCAGCCTATAAACCCGACCTTGCCGCCAAGTTTGCTCACAGCTACTGCGATGTTGGCAGCCGAGCCACCGACGAATTTGTTGAAGCCTGAAATGTCTGCCATGTCCGTGTTTGATTCACGGGCGTAAAGGTCTACGCCCGCACGTCCCAACACGATGGCATCCAGCTTGCGGTCTTGCTGAAGTGCAATCTTTGTCATGGTCCGTTCCTATTACTCGTAATCAACCCAAGCTGCGTTCTGGTCTGCTGACTCAACGCACTTCTCACATAGGCGTACGCCTTCGATACCGGCATCGATACCTGGGAACCAGATATCCGCAAGCGCTGCTTGGTCGTCGCGGTCTGCCGCGTCGAATGCCAGTGCAAAGCGGTGGTATAGGTTTGCCCAAGACTCGAAGTAACCTTCTGCGTGGCCACCGCCAACACGGTTAGCGGCAACACCCGGTGCATCCTGGTGCAGGTAGCCCATGCCGCGCTCTAGAATGCGTGGTGCTTCACCCTGAACTTCGTAGCGAAGCTGGTTTGGCTGCTCGTCCCACCACTCGATAGACGCTTTAGAGCCTACGATGCGGATCTTCTGCTGGTGCATAGAGCCTGAGTTAACGGCTGATGCCCAAAGCGTGCCGACTGCACCGCCTTTGAATTCCATCATCACGTGGGCGTTATCTTCTAGCGGCGTACGCGACTTGATGAAGCTCTGACGCATGCAAGATAGACGGTCGACTTCTAGACCGGTCATCACTTCACATAGGTAGAATGCGTGTGTGCCGATATCGCCTAGCACGTAAGTTGGGCCAGAAACTTCTGGGCTTACACGCCACTTCAGGCCTGGATCGTTTAGCTCGTACTCTTCGTTGTGGAAGCCGTGGGCGAACTGCATGTTGATCACGCGAACTTCACCTAGGTCGCCACGCTGAACCATTTCACGCGCCTGCTGGACCATTGGGAAGCCGCTGTAGCCGTACATCACACCGATAACACGGTTGTTCTGCGCAGCGATTGTTTTTAGCTCTTCTGCTTCTTCCGTAGTGAAAGTGATTGGCTTTTCACACACTACATGAAGGTTTGCTTCTAGCGCCGCCTTACAGATTTCGTAGTGTGTCGAGTTTGGCGTTGCGATAGATACCGCCTGGATGCCGTCTTCGCGCTGTGCTTCTTGCTCGAACATCTCTTTGTAGTTGGCGTAGCAACGGTCGCCGTCAAGACCTAGGTTTTCACCGAAGTCACGGCAACGTGCTGGATCTAGGTCGAATGCACCGGCTACCAACTTGAACAGGCCATCGCGCTGTGCGGCATTACGGTGCGAGTAACCGATCTGGCTACCACGACCGCCGCCTACCATTGCCCAGCGGATTGGTTGGTCAAAATGACGTTCTTCATTAAACATGGTTCACTCCTTGGCAGGCATCACAACCAGCTTTTTATTCGTGTAGCCAGCTGTGATACCTGCGGGTAAATTATTGGAAATATTAAGATTTAAATGTTCTGAATTCGTTTATGTTAGGAACCGGGCTTGAACACCGCGTCCCTATACACCACGGCGCTGGGTTGCTCGGCCTTCTTCCCAATCCGCGACTTTCTTCGCGGTGTGCTCGTTGCGAGTCACTTCAGGCAGACCTACTTCCCACCAGCAGTCACACTTAGACCATGCCGCTGGTGATACTGGGTCAATATCAACCACGATTACGTATGTACGGTCAGCTTCTTTAGCGCGGGCGAATGCTGCATCGAACTCGTCGACAGAGGTCAGCTTCTCGGAAATCGCACCTTGTGCTTCGGCGTGCTTGGCGAAATCGACACGGGCCAACTCGCCTTCTGGGCGGCGGCAGTCTTCAAGCAGGTTGTTGAACGACTCGTTACCGGTGTTGTTCTGTAGTTTGTTGATAACCGCGAAACCGCCGTTGTCACACACCACTACAATCATCTTGTGGCCAGTCAGTACTGATGAGTAGATGTCTGAGTTCTGGATAAGGTATGAGCCGTCACCAACTAGCACTACAACGTCGTTGTCTGGGTTGGCAATTTTCGCGCCCCAGCCACCGGCAATCTCATAACCCATGCATGAGTAACCGAAGTCGATATCGAACTTACCGATCTGGTAGTTCTGCCAGTTCATTGACAGCTCAGCTGGCAGGCCGCCTGCAGCCGTCAGTACGGTATCGCCTTTTTCCATCGACTTGTTTAGCTTGCCGATCACTTCTGCGTAAGAAGACATGCCAGGAAGAAGATCACCCTCTTGCGGGTGAGTACGGCGGTGAACCAGTTCTTTCCACTCGTCCGCTTCTGCTTTGGCTTTTGCCGACCACTCGTCACCTGAGCGCCAGTCGCCAAGTAGTGCAGACAGCTTGGTCATCGATGTTTTGGCATCGCCCAATACTGGGTAAGACATGTGCTTGATGGCATCGAATTTCGCCACGTTGATGCTGACCAGCTTCATCTCTGGATTCTTGAACACAGACCAAGAGCCAGTCGTGAAGTCTTGCAGGCGGGTACCGATAGCCAGTACCACGTCCGCTTCGTTAGCCATGTGGTTGGCAGAATTTGAACCGGTAACACCGATTGGGCCTGCGTTCAGCGGGTTGTCCTGTAGCATAGTAGCGCGACCAGCAATGGTCTCGACCACAGGGATGTTGTGCTTGCCAGCAAAGTCAGCTAGCTCATCAGTCGCTAGTGAGTAGTGCACACCGCCACCTGAGATGATCAGTGGCTTCTTCGCCTTCATCAGGATTTCTTTCGCTTCTTCCAGAACAACCATTTCAGGCTCTGGACGGCGGATACGGTGAACTTTCTCGGCGAAGAACACTTCAGGGAAATCGTAAGCGACGCCCTGGATATCTTGTGGCAGGCCAAGGAATACTGGGCCACAAGTGGCTGGGTCAAGCATGGTATCAAGCGCTTGTGGCAGCGTGTGCATTAGCTGAGATGGCGATAGTACGCGGTCCCAGTAGCGAGTTAGCGGCTTGAAGGCATCGTTTGAAGTTACAGACGGATCTTCGAAGTTCTCCGGCTGTTGCAAAACTGGATCTGGTAGACGGCTAACATAAGCGTCACCAGCAATAAGTAGAAGAGGTAGACGGTTAGTGTGAGCGATACCGGCAGCGGTAACCATGTTAGTTGCACCTGGGCCGATAGAGCTAGTTGCAATACCGATACGGCGACGCTGGTTAGCCTTAGCATACGCAATGGCCGCTGTTGCCATCGACTGTTCGTTCTGACCGCGCCAGGTTGGGATCTTATCTTCAATATTTTTTAGCTGCTGGCCAAAACACGTCACGTTACCGTGACCGAAAATCGCAAAGGCCGTACCGAAAAGTTGTTCTTTCTTTCCATCAATTTCAATCATTTGTGCTGCAAGGTACTTAGCAAGCGCTTCAGCAACAGTCAGGCGTACAGTATTCATTGTCTTCCTCGATAATCAGTACCCGATGGGGTATCCCTACCCCGGCCCACCTCCCAAATGGCGCAGCCGGGGATACTTTAGGGGGCTATCACCCCCAGGGGTTCTTTGTTACAGGCCGTACTTGTTCGCGTAGCCAGTGATGTTCTCGTAGGCTGTTTTAGCGAAAGTCAGTGGGTGTGCTTTGGCAGGGTCTTGCTCTGCTTCAACCAGTAGCCAGCCTTTGTAGTCGCGCTCTTTCAGTGCAGCGAACACGTCGTCGTAATCCACGTCGCCAGTACCAGGAACGGTGAATACACCATCAAGCACTGCGTTAAGGAATGATTTGTCTGCATCGCGAGCGGCGTTCATCACTTCTAGACGTAGGTCTTTAAAGTGCATGTGGCCGATGCGGTGGCCCCAGCGCTTGATCATAGTGACAGGGTTACCGCCGCCGTATGTGATGTGACCAGTGTCCAGCGTTAGGTGAACAGCATCGCCAGTCAGCTCCATCATGATGTTGATGTCGTCTTCTGTTTCACAGATGGTGCCCACGTGATGGTGGAAAGACAGCTTGATGTCGTGCTCGTTTAGTAGGTACTCAGCAACTGTGGTTAGCTTCTCACAGTAAGTTTTCCACTCATCCATAGTCAGGATGACGCGCTGAGAAAGAGGCGTGTTGATGTCGCCGTGAACTGTGTTGCTCACTTCACCAAATACCATCGCTTTACAGCCAGCCGCTTTAAGTAGCTTGATGTGCTCTTGCATCGCCGCGATTTCTTCTTCTGCGGTTAGCGTCATCAAGTTACCGCTGTACCAGCCAGAAGCTAGAACCAGGCCGTGTTTTTCTAGAAGAGGGATAAGTACTTCTGGCTCACGTGGGTATTTAGTCCCTAGCTCAGTACCAGTGAAGCCCGCTTCAGCCATTTCACTCAAACATGTTTCCAATGGGATCTCGCCGCCCAGTTCAGGCATATCATCGTTAGTCCAAGTTAGTGGGCTGATTCCGTATTGCACATTGCTCATGTTTGTTCTCCAAAAATAACTTAATAAAAATATTTAACGTGATGAGATAGCTTTTTTGTTCTTCGGGTTATGTCTTTCTCACATAAGGTAAAGAACTTCGCTCACTTCACCAGTTCGCTTAACTTGGAAATTACTATAACCAAAAAAATCAAAATGAAAAATATTTTTCGATTATTGAAAAGGATTTCATTTTTTTGGAAAAATCGGAAAAAACCCAGTCGCCACGCGGCTTGAGACGGATTTTTGAGCAAGATCACAAACAGATAAAATACTTTAAAAACAGATATTTATAATCAATATAGATTTTGAAAAATATTTTTCTTAATTTGATCAAGATATCATTTACGAATAAAAACCCACTTTGGGTATGGTCGAATCAAGATCAACTCCATATGATAAAACCATCACCTTATGAAAAAATATTTTCAAAGCAACATATAACTACTACAGATAAAAGGGTGAATTAAACAGCCGATACCTATGCCCTACAGTAATGAGCGTATCGGACCGCTACCCAGCTCATGCTTATTCGATGGTTGAGTGAGAGAAGGGGAAAAAATCAAGGAGCAACACATGTCACCCACAACCGCGGCAGAAGCCCGAAAACATAATTTTGCTTACATTATTCGAATTTGTTGTATCGCAGCCCTAGGGGGAATTTTATTAGGTTACGATACCGCTGTTATTTCAGGCGCTATTGGTCCTATCAGAGAGCACTTTGGCTTAACCCCGGCACAAACCGGTTGGGCTGTATCAAGTGTTGTTCTAGGTAGTATTATCGGTGCCGTCAGCGCCGGTTGGTCCGCTCTAAAATACGGACGTCGTAAAACCCTCTTCATTGCCGCTATCCTCTTCATGATCTCCGCCATCGGTTCTGCGCTGGCAACCACCTTTACTTTCTACGTTATGCTACGCATCGTTGGTGGTGTGGCTGTGGGCTTGGCCTGTGTGGTTTCGCCAATGTACATGTCGGAAGTGGCACCGAAAGACTTCCGTGGCCGTGCCGTGAGTATGTTCCAGCAGTCCGCTGTTGTCGGCCAAACCGGTGTTTTCTATGTTAACTACCTGATTGCTAAAGGCATGAGTGAAGCATGGCTGGTTGATATGGGCTGGCGCTGGATGCTGGGTTCAGAAATTATTCCTGCAGCCTTGTTTGCCGGTCTATTGTTCCTTATCCCTGAGTCGCCACGTTGGTTGGTACTAAAAGGCAAACTTTCTGAAGCCAAGGACACTTTGTCGCGCATCTCTAACCCGAAACATGCTGACCAGCTGATCGGCGAAATCCAGGCATCACTTGCTGACTCCAATCAACCAGGCAAAAAACAAGTTAGCCTGCGCTCACCGCTGCTGTTCGCTATCTTGGTCATCGGTACCTTCGTCGCCGCAGCACAGCAGCTGACCGGTATCAACGTCATCATGTACTACACGCCGGAAATCCTGCGCCCAATCACAGGCAGCACAGAGAACGCATTGTTCCAGACTACTTTCGTCGGTGTCGTATTCATCCTGGGTAACGCCCTGGGTATGTACCTGATTGATAAAGTCGGCCGTCTGCCATTGATGAAATACGGTACGTTCGGCTGTGCTGTGGGTATGACAGTGGTTGGCTTCGTGCTGTACACCGGCACTGAAGGCTACGCTGCACTGTTTGCCCTATGTCTATACGTAGTATCGTACGCAACCTCTTGGGGCTGCGCATGTTGGACAATGATTTCTGAAATCTTCCCGAACAGCATCCGTTCCCGTGCTATGGCTATCGCAGTAGGTGCGCAGTGGTTCACCGGCTTCCTAGTTACCCAGTCGTTCCCAATGCTGAACGAAAATGCCTTCCTGAAAGAGAACTTCAACGGCGCATTCAGCTTCTGGTTGTTCGCTGCCCTGTCGCTAATCTGTATGTTTGTGGTCGTGAAATATGTACCAGAAACCAAAGGCGTCAGCTTGGAGAAAATGGAAGAAGCTATGGCGAAGAAACTTGGCAAGAAAGTACCGGCTGCAGCTGCTACTGAAGCTGAGGCTAGCGCTTAATCCATTGACTCTATCGAATTCCAATTGCTCCACATTTGGATGACAAACAGGCTTACCGAGAGGTAAGCCTGTTTTTTTATTGCTGGAAGTTTCAGCTTGCTGGAGGCAGCTTTTTGCAAGTATTCAGCTTTGCAGCATCAGCTGGATATCTGGCGCTTTGTTTAGGCACGCTTTGACCAGCTCTGACAACTGCGGCGCAAGCCCTTCGCGTTTGTAATACATGTAGAGCGGCAAGACCAAGTTCACTTCATCAATTGGCACACAGACACAGTTATCCTGGGCAATGAATTTGATGCACTTGGGAGCAATGGAAATCCCGAGCCCCGAAGAAACAGACGTCACCAGATGGCGCATATTATCTGGGTGGCAGGTGATGTTAGGCGAGAAGCCATTTTCCTGGCAAAGCAGCAAGATATGTTCATACATCTCGGTCCACTCATTAGGCCTGAACAAGATAAACCGCTCGTTACGAAGCTCGCTCAAGGTAAGCGACTTGCGCTCGGCCAGCGGGTGGTTAAGCGGCAAAATCGCCATTAGCCGGTCAGAGTAGATCTTCTCGACCATAAACTGGTTACCGTCCAGCTTTGGCTGGCGGCGGGAAAAAGCGATATCAATCTTGTTTTCGGTTAAGGCTTGGTACTGCTCGTCAGCCGCCATTTCGAAAAGATTAGCCTGGGTGTTGGGATTGGTCGCCATGAAGTTGCTCAGCAGCGTCGGCAAGAAGAACGAACAGGCCGTCGCCAAATAGCCAATATTGATTTGGCACTCCCCTTGCTCCATGGATTGCCCCACAAGCGACTTTACCCGTTGGTCGTTGGCAATAATATTCAGCGCTTCAGGCAGCAGTATTGCTCCCGCTTGACTCAGCTCAACCTGATGGGTTGTGCGTTGAAACAGCTTCACACCCAGTTCATTCTCCAGCTCGGACACATGGCGCGACACCGTTGGCTGCACCGTATGCAGCTCCCTCGCTGCAGCTGAAAAGTTCTTTAATTTCGCCACGGTTATGAAAGTTCTGAGTGTTTTTATATCCATCCAACTGCCCATTCGCCATTTGTATTATTGTTATACATTAATATCATTTCCATGGATTGATAAGGGTCTCTATAGTGAAACGTGTATCAGGTCTCATGCTTTTTATCCGCATGGTTACTTGCACCAAAACAACTACAAAAGGGATGAGACATCTCAACGTTGCCTTATAACACCTTTGCCCTATCACAATAGGAACCTACAAATATGGATATCGATATTCTTGTCGTACTCGTGTACTTCGTCTTTTTGATGAGCCTCGGCTGGGTCTTCCGCTCTGCTGCCGCCAATACCAGTGAATACTTCCGCGGGGGCGGGCGGATGCTCTGGTGGATGGTGGGCTCCAGTGCGTTCATGATGGCACTAAGCGCCATGACCTTTACCGGCCTGATGGGTAAAGCGCTAACTAGCGGCATGTCAGTGGGTGTGGTCTTTATTGCCAACGCCCTCGGCTATTTCTGTAACTACCTCTTCTTTGCCGCCAAAGCGCGCCAAATGCGTGTGATCAGCCCACTACAAGGTGTAAGACTGCGCCTGGGTAAAGTAAACGAGCAAGTTTTCACCTGGGCCAACGTACCACTCAGTGTGCTTCAGGCGGCTATCTGGCTAAACGGCCTAGCCGTATTTACCAGTGCTGTTGTCGGGGTTCCTCTCGAGCAAACCATCATCGGTGCCGGCCTGGTTGTACTGTTCATGTCGCTGGTCGGTGGTAGCTGGGCGGTAATCGCATCAGATTTCATGCAGATGATCATCATTACCGTGATGACGTTCGTGGCTGCCATGGTCGCAATCTGGAAATCGGGCGGTGTGGGTAACCTGATGGAAGTTGGCCTGCCAACCCAGCAGCTTATCGGTGACGGCTATAGCTACACTCACCTATTTGTTGGCTGGTTTATCTGTATCTTTATCAAGCAGTTCTTCAGCACCAATAACATGGTCGACTCCTACCGTTTCATTGCATCAAAAGATACCAAGAACGCCCGTAAGGCTGCGCTTCTAGCTTGTTCGCTGATGATCCTTGGCCCTATGATTTGGTTCCTGCCAGCCTGGTTTGTTGCCGGAAACTACCCAGATGTAGCGACTTGGGGCTTGGAAGGACTGGGCGACAAAGTAGCCGATGCGACCTACTACATCTTCGTTAGCCGTGAAATGCCTGTCGGTATGGTTGGCCTAATGCTAGCGGCAATGTTTGCGGCCACTATGTCTTCAATGGACTCAGCCCTGAACCGTAACGCAGGTATCATCCTGAAAAGTGTTTACGAACCTTACTTCTGTAAAGACTTCTCTGAAAAACACCTGATGCTAGCGAGTAAGATCCTAACTGCGGTATTCGGTGTAGTGATCATCGTAACCGGTCTGTTCCTCACCTCGCTAAAAGAGTTCGGCCTGTTTGACCTGATGATGCTGGTCGGTACGCTGGTTGGCTTCCCGGTGCTTATTCCTTCCATCATGTGTTTCTTCATCCGTAAAACACCTGACTGGGCTGGCTGGGGCACAATCCTTGTCGGTATGGGCGTGTCAGCCATCATCGCCTTCGGTATCACCCCGCAAACCATTGAAGCGGTCCTGGGCCTAGATGCACCAATCAGCGCCCGTGAATTTGCCGAAATGAAGTCTGTCACCCTGGGTGTTATCGGACACATGTCTATTACCCTGCCGTTCTTTGTTCTATCGCGCTTCTTCTACAAAGAGCCATCGCCAGAGCGCGCAGCGGAAATCAACAAGTTCTTCAACAACATCGACACTGAAGTGGTGGTTGAAGATACGGAAGCTAGCATCCGCATGGATAACAAACAGCACGACATGCTGGGCAAGATGCTTCTAACTGCAGCGGTATTCCTCGCCTCGCTGGCCCTTGTTCCAAACCCATTGTGGGGCCGTGCGCTGTTTGTTGTGGTTGCCTCGATTGTCGGCTTTATCGGCTTCCTGCTGCTGCGCTCCAAGCGCAAGCTGAATGAAGCAACCAGTGCCGAGTTGGCAACCAACTAAGCGATTTACCAAAGTATATTTTTAATAAATAGCATTTTGAACAACCAGTTATTTTGAATAAATAGAGATAGGAGCGCCTTGCTCCTATCTCTTTTCGGGAGACAACCATGTCAGTACAAAAACGTTTTGGGGGCGAGCTCAGCGAAGAAGAATTCAAAAAATTCACGCTCTACACCACCCAAAGCAACAACTTCGAGGATGACAATACCCGCGCCCAAATCCTCGGCTTCCAAAACGAAGGGGTGCGCATTGCCCCGGGCGCTATCGTCCGCATCGGCGAAAACCAAATTGCCAAAAACAGTTATGTCGGCCTGTATAGCTACATCAACGGCGACGTCTCCATCGGCGAGAATGTGTTGATTGGGCCGCATGTTTCTATCGTGGCATCCAACCACCTTTTTGATCCGACAACGGGCCACTTCAGCGCTCGTACCTGCCTTGAAAAAGGCAAAGTCGTCATTGAAGACGGTGTTTGGCTGACATCAGGTGTCGTGATCACCCCCGGGGTCACCGTTGGCAAATCGGCCTTGGTGTGCGCCAACGCGGTCGTTACCCGTGATGTCGCTCCCCATGCGATTGTGGCTGGATCCCCTGCCAAGCAGATCGGGGAAATCAATCCGCAAAGCGGCGATTATATTTGGTACAACAAGGAGGTGTAATATGTTGTCTCTACGCCGAACCCATGACTTTCAAAAATTTGTGACCCCGGAACAAAACAAGCCTGCCCGGGTTAACCCGCCAAGTTTCAACTGGCCACAGTCAGACTACCAAGCCACCTACAGCATCGAACTGGAGCATGTCGAAAAGCAACTGCAATGGCGCTGGGAGAATGTCAGCTCGCCATTTCGCCTGCCGTTCCTACTGTCCTCAGGCCAATATCGCTGGCGGGTACAGGGCACCGACAACAACACCTCGCAGTGGATGACGTTTGCCATTGACAGCCAAACTGAGACATACCTGCCGCCAAGCGCCAAAGAGCTGTTCGAGCTGTGCAGCGAACACCAGCAGTTTTTGATGTATTTTGACCAGGATATCCCGAGCGTTCGTGATTTTTCAGCGCAGTCTTATCAGAAATTCCAAAACACGGCGAAGCTAGTTGATATTGATGCCATCAGCTACCCGACGCATTACCGCCGCGGGCAGGAAGAAGGCAAACGCACCGCCATTGCCAACGTGCGCAACTGGATTGACCGCGATTTGATGGCCCTGACCCTGCTCTACAAAATCTGGGGCGAAGAAGAAAGCGGTGAGCTGGCCGTACAGTTGATGCTGCGACTGGCGGAATGGAACCCGGAAGGCCCGGCTTCACTATTGCGCCCATGTACCTGGGGCGACGAGGTCGGCCTGTCTCTGGCCCGCAACCTGTATCTTGCCTACCACTGGCTGGCACCACTGCTGACCGACAGCGAAAAAGACTTTATCAGGCCAATGCTGGTTCGTATTGCCTATCAAATGGAACAGCGCTTAGAGCAAGATCAGTTCAAGCAGTTCCCGGGCCATTCACACACTTCCCGTTTGCCTGCTTACCTAGGTGTCGCGGCACTGGCACTGCATAAGGAATATGATGAGCAGGTGTGCGAACGCTGGCTCAACTACGCCCTGATGATCTACCAGAGTGTATTGCCATTTTATGGCGGCGAAGACGGCAGCTGGGCGGAAGGGCCGTTCTACTCATCGTCTTACAGCAAGTGGCACCACCCTTTCTTCCTTTCGGTTGAACGGCTAAGCGGGTTCTCTTTCTATGACCACCCGTTTTACAAAAACTACTGCCAGTTTGCGATGGATTTTGTGGCACCTGAGCAAGACATCCACCCGTTCGGTGATGGCTTCTGGTGCAAGCGCGATGGCTGCGAGTGGCCGGGCTTTTTTGCCCAGAACCCGCTGCGGATCTATGCCGAGCGTTTCGGTGATGAACACGCCCGTGAAACCTGCAAACAACTAGAAGCGAAAATCGAGGTATTCCATCTGCACTTGCTTGATGTCGTCCCGACGGTTAAGCAATTGGCTTTTGCTGAAGGTAATACGCCAACAAACACACCTCAGGTAAAAGGCATAGATAAAGCAGGCTTAAATAACGAAGAAACGCTATATAGCCAATACTATGCCTTTGCCGGGCTTGGCAAAATGCAGGCTAATGAGCTGGCGCTATACTACCGGGCCAGCCAATTTGGCAATAGCTCCCACCGCCATGCGGATCAGGGAAATATCGCCTTGTTTGATAATGGCGAAAGCATCCTGACACCAAGCGGCAGCTACGGATACCGTTTTGGCAGCGGCCACCACAGCCAATGGACCCGCACCACCCAGGCCCATAACTTGCCGCTATTTGGCGGTAAAGAAAAAGGGAATGGCCAAATCCTTGATAACGAAGCTGCGACTGCAAAGGTACTTCGACAGGAACAAGGAATGGGTTGGAGCTTGGTTCAGCTCGAGCTGGCACTTGCCTATGAAGATGCTTATCGTTACACCCGTACCCTTGTGATGGTGGACGGCAAGGGAATGCTGATCTGCGATCAAATCTCCTTGCACGAGGCGCAGCCGGTCCAGTGGCGCTTGCATTCCCCACTTGGTGCCTTTACTGATGGCCCGCACGTTAACCTCGCAGGGCAAGGCTGTCATTATCAGGTTAGCTTGCCAAGCCATGACCAAATCAGCCCGCAGTTATCCTTTGGCTATGACAACGATACCTCCCACGATGAAGAGGTGATCTCCGATGCCAGCGAGCACATGTACCATCTTGAATGGACGTTGCCAGAGCAACAAGAACACCTGATTGTCTCTTGCTGTGAGAAGCAGCCTATCGCCCATCAGCTCGCTAGCAATCAGACACTGGCAATCTTTACCGGCGCAGACACCATACTCATCGACTTCAACAACGACAGTGTGGATATCCAACAAGCTGAGGAGAAAATCGCTATTGGCTAAGCGTTAGGTATCTACCAACTGTGCAGTAACCCCGCCAGATTTTCATCAGGTGGGGTTATTGCTATATTGCTACCCCGGTTTTCTTAATGTCAGAATCTCATGTGGCTTTTCATTTCATCGAAACTCCTCTTGCGCAACCTTGGGAAACCCCTTGGCATAAGCCTTGCGGTATGGCTCCTTTCCGGCTGTGAAATGAGAAACCAGTTTGAACTGGAAGCCGAGGCCGATCCGCAAAAACTCATTGCCATTACCCACTACGGCACCACAAAAACGAATCATCAGGGGGAAACCAGTTTTCGGGTTTACCTGCGCAACACTTCGCCGAGGGAAATCCAGTCAATGACTTTCCATGTCAGTGCCTATGACCAGCAAGGGGCATTAGTCGAAGGCGTTCAACCTCTACACTTCAGCCAAACGTTGAAACCGGGAGGAGGGACACATCCATTGTGGAGCCACGTCTGGACACAAAAAGCTTCTGATTCGACAAGTATTGCCTGCGCCATCATCAATGCGGCAGAGATTACCTACACCGACGGCACGATGGCGATTGTTCCCAAACAGGCACTGGATACCATGACCTACAACCCCAAGTGCCTGAGCTTGGATGGCGCGGGGTACGATTACGGCGGTTATTTATAACAAGAGTTGCTGTCACAGCGGGAGCGACGAACAAACAGCCTAGATATTTGCTGACGATGTTTGGCGAAGAACAGATAAGCCCTGTCAGCAAAAGGTTTTATCCACCACCAGCGCAGAAACGCGACTCGCCATGCTTTACCGACCAGACTCCAAGCGTAATACGTCACATCCAGCCCATACAATGGCTTACCGTCCAGATCCCCATGGAGGATCTTCATCGCCGCGTCAGGATCTACATCAGGAAAGCGCTCGGAAAAGTCGTCCTGGTGAATATCTTCAAGCTGGATAGCGTTATTAGAGTCATGGCGCTTGAGGGCATCCATCTCTTGCGCACACAGCGGGCAGGCACCGTCGTAAAAAATAGTCAGCATCTTGTGTTCTCCATTTCGATATTAAGCATACGAGACTCATAGCTAATAAGATTAGCCAAGGTGCTGATATTTCCTCATGTTACCCAAAGCACGCTAAACTCCCACAGACAAAATATTTGCCTGACACTCTAGCTTATTATGCTTCTTCAGCCCTTGCTTGTTTGATTTCTTGAGAGTCACATTTAAAGGCCGAGCCTGTGAAATTATGTCCAATTGAGCCAATCGCATATTCGGGTTGAACTGAGCTGTGACTCTGCACGACAACGTGAGTCGCCCCGAGCTTTCCAGCTTCGTTCCGGAGATCATTGCGTGCTCCTTCCATCATGTTTCGCTCAGACGTCAGATCTGCAGTAAAGAAATTGCCTTGGTTTCCTGATACATCCCCCAGCCATTCGCAGTACCGTTCTATTTCGACGGCAACACGGTCATTATCAATATAACGTACTCGTTGGCCTTCGTAAGTCACAGGATTCGCAGCGCACCCTGTAATGACGGCGGTCACTACGACAACAAGTGCTGATTTTTTCATATTAGTTACCTTTGAGTAGTTTTCTGCCATCAAAATAAACGGGCGTGATATTAACAACCCAAACTGTTGGGATGGAGGTCATTTAACGACATTCATTTTGCCATGCATCAATGTTCCAACATCACACTCCCACCGTAACTTTTTCGTGAAGTCGACGTGATTACCACCAAGCAAACGATTGCCAAGCGGAATAATGATACCTACAATGCATGCGCCTTCTATCAATAGTCCACTGAGTACAATGAAAACTAAAATTTCCATCATCACAACCGCTTTGCTACTTGCTGGTTGTTCTACCGCTTTCCAGCCTCAAGCCGAATCTCAATACAATGCTAGCCTGATCATTACCAATGGCCAGGTGCTTACCATCAACGATGAAAAAGATGTAATTGAAAATGGTGTTATCGTCATCGAAAACGACACCATTGTGGCAGTAGGTGATGAAAGCCTGCTTAACCGCTATCAGGCCCCCAAAGTCATTGATGCCGAAGATGGCATTGTTATGCCGGGCATGATTAATACCCATAACCACCTGCCGATGATCGCGTTCCGCGGCTTGGGTGAAGAAGGAATTGAGAACCGTCTGTTTGCCTACTTCTTCCCGCTGGAAAAAGAAAAACTCAGCCGTGATTTGATTTACCAGGCAACGAAACTAGGTGCTGTGGATTTAGCCCAAAGCGGTGTAACCACCTATGCCGACATGTACTACCACGTTGATGATATGGCCCGAGCCACCAAGGAAGTCGGCCTGCGTGCGGTACTCGGTGAAACTGTGATTAAATTCCCGGTAGTTGATGCACCGGAGCCTTACGGCGGCATCGACTACGCCACCCAGTTTATCGAGCAGTACCAGAACGATCCTCTGATCACCCCGGCCTTCGCGCCGCACGCGGTATATACTGTTTCGAAAGAGAAGCTGCAGGAAATCAACCGCCTGTCAGCCAAGCTGGATGCACCAGTGCTGATCCACGTTGCCGAGTTTGGCAATGAAGCCGAGCGTATCGAAGGCAATGACCAGAAGCTTAGTCCAGTCGCTTGGCTGAAGGAAATTGGCGTACTTGATAACCGCATGGTACTGGCCCACGGTATCCACCTTGACCAGAATGACATTGATCTGATCAAAGAAGCAGATGCCAGCGTGGCGCACAATCCGATGGCCAACGCCAAAGGGGCAACCGGTATTGCCCCGGCATGGGAAATGTACCGCCAAGGACTGCGTTTGGGGCTAGGCACCGACGGGCCAATGAGCTCAAACCAAGTCGACCTATGGCGTACCTTGAGCTATACCGCCAATATGCAGCGCCTCAAGCATAACGACCGCACCATCATGATCCCGGAGCAAGTAATTGAGCTATCCACCATCGGTGGGGCACGGGCACTTCACATGGAAGATCAGATCGGCTCGCTGGAAGTGGGCAAGAAGGCCGATATCATCATTGTCGAGACCCAGTCGCCGAACATGATGCCCAATTACAACCCGTACGCGACTTTGGTGTACCAGGCCAACCCAAGCAATGTCAGCACCACCATCGTCAATGGCGACATCGTAATGGAAGAGCGGGAAATCAAAAACATCGATATGGATGAGATGCAGCAGGCAGTGCGGACTATTGAAGCGGATATTGCCGAATTCGCCAAGGAGCTGTCGAAAAAGGCAATCAAGTCCAAGAGCTTGATGCAGTAAAAATTGCTGCACAAATTCTTACAAAACAGCTTCATAAAAAACAACTTCATACAAAAACAACATCAAGCAGGGTGAGGCATACCTCCCCCTGCTCATAAACATTCAACTTCACTAGGAAAGTTTAATTCTCACCTTTCTTATTAATAACCCCTGTATTTATAACCTCCTTGCGCTGCCTGGTTGCAATGGACATTATCACCAAGCCTAACAGGCTCGCTATCAAGGCCGCCAATACAATACCCAGTTTATAATGGCCGCTTTCCAAATCTGACAGCTCACCAATAAACAGTGACAGCGTTAAGCCAATACTGCAAAAAATCGACATGGCAAAAACCATCAGCATATTCGTCGCTTCCGGCAGTTCAAATAGCTTGAATTTAACCCCCAGCCACACCGTGCCAAATACCCCCAAAGGCTTGCCGACCAGCATCGCAATAGCCACATAAATCGCAATGGGCTCGATAAACCCGACAGCACTAAACGCATCAGACAGCGATACCCCGGCGTTCGAAATAGCAAATAAAGGCAGCACCAGCAAGGTGACTGCCCACTGTAAGATAGACTCTGTCTTGTGGTCAATTGCACACCCACTCTGGCTAAGGGCTATGCCAATAACTACGCCCGCAAGCACAGGGTGGATACCCGCTTGCAGTAGTGCAAACCACAAGCCAGCACCAAGCATCACATATAAGAGTGCACTTTTGACCTGACGGTAGGACAACACGAATATCAAAGTGGTCATCAACAAAGACAACCCCACATAAGCCATCTCTACGGTGGCGGTATAAAACAAAGCAATTGTGATAATCGCCAGCACATCGTCAAAGATAGCCACGGCAAGCAAAAACATTTTGAGGCTTACAGGTACGCGGCTGCACAATGACAACAACCCCAGTGCTAGCGCTATGTCAGTTGCGGTGACGATAGCCCAGCCATTAGCGAGCGGTGAGGCAACACCACCGACTAAGAATAGGTAAATCACCGCAGGGCAAAGAAAACCCATGCATGCAGAGGCAAATGGCAGCAATATGGCTCGAAGCGTTCTAAATGCCCCACTCTTTGCTTCGTTGCTTAACTCAAGGCCAACCATTAAAAAGAAGAGCACCATCAGGGCGTCATTGACAAAAAGCTGCCATGTAACACTCTCTGTAAGGGGGAAATGTTTAAATGCCGTATAAGACGGTAAGTGAAGCGTTGCCCAAGCAAAGGCCAGTAGGCAGCATGTGATCAAGAGCAGGCCGCCAAACCGCTCCTTGGAAATGGCAAAAGGTAATTTTACGCCCAAAGATTGAACCATAGCCCGCCCCCCTTAAGGCTAAACCCACCAGGCGAAGAAACAGAACTTACCTATCCAACTTAGCCCAAGCCGAACGGTGAAACAGCGCTGTAGATCAGCTTTTATACATCGCGATGTAAAAACACCAACAAGGTTTCATACTATAATAATTTAATATTGCTCTATTCACTATTTCTCACTAACCATTTTCAAGCTTACTGTTTACAAGGGTTTTATGGAGAAGATATTTTCGCAACTGTTGACTGTGATTCATTTTTTTGCAGCCTTGATACTTATTGCCATTGCATTGATCACGATGGTGTGGTCTGTATACGAAATAATTATCCATCTTCTCGCAGACAATAAAGAAGAGTTTTTACCTCTTATACTTCAGTCAATTGGCGCCACGATTATCGCCGCTGCCATCGTTGATGTTGCTCGATATATGATAGAAGAAGACGTTTTTCACGATAAGGAGCTTCGTGACCCAGAAGAAGCACGTAGAACGATTACTAAAATAATGGTTATTATATCCATCGCGGTTAGCATTGAAGGCTTGGTATACATATTTAAAGCGGGAACAGAAGATTTACACCTTTTAATTTATCCAGCATGCCTTATTTTGGTTTCTTCAATCTCTGTCGTGGCATTAGGGCTTTACCAAAGATTGAGTATCGATATTGAGAAAAAAGAGGGTAAAGGTATTATCATGCAAAATGATTATGATGCAGACAATACAACCCATCGTAGTTTCGATGATGATTCACGGGGATAATAGGACTGAAAACAGCCCTAAATTAATTCCACCATCACTCACAGGCGTAGAGCCAGACTAAAATTTAGACTTTGCAGATTCGAAAGCACGCTTTAACGAGTCAAAGGCTTCATCTGCACCATTTTTAATCTCCTCCCAGGCACTATCGCTGGCATGTTGTAGCTCGGCAACTCTTGTTTTAGCCTCTTCTTTGCGTTGCTTCATGTCCGCTACTGTATTGTCCAAATCACGCTTCGCTTCTCCAGAAGCTTGCTGGGCTTTTAATTCCAGTTTATCGATCTCTGTATTCCAACGAAGCAACTGCTTATGTAAGTTGTCTATAAGTGCTTTGCGATCCATATGAGATACCTTTTTACAAGCAAACTGATATTTGGGTGTTTAGATATTAGTAAAGGTTGCGGAGTTTTGCTGTAAGGTCTCCCTTATTGCTTTAAGTTTTATTTCTATCTTTGCTCTATCTACTGGCTCATTAGAACTTTCAATACAAGCATTTGAAACTAATACAGCATGTTTTTCAATGGCATGTTTATCGACGGTTCGTATGGCTTGCTTAGCAAGCATAAGTAGACTGTCGAGCAGAGAAAGGGAGACGGCATGATTTTGGTTGCAGTTGTGTCGTATTTGATCAAACGCGGCATCGGCAATATTTTCAAAATTCACATTATTTACAATCAAGCACAAATTTTGGTTTTCGTCATAGTGATTGTTGGGAGGAAACTTTCGCCGCAGCAAAAGCCCTAGGGCTATAGTCAACCGATTGATACATGCGATCGCCGTTCTAGGATCATTTATACCAGAAGAAAGAGCTCGCAAAGCAACCTCTTCAAGTTGACGCACATTAAAGACAATATCTTGCTCCGGTGTTGCGACGTCTCCCACTATAAAGCATTGATTTATTGCTTTTACCACCGTTTTCTTTGGGCTCTCATGATGGTAAATGATCGCTAATGGGATATTTTCAATAATGAATTCACCTGGCTGGTAAAGTAACTCTATTGTGGATTCCTGTTCTTTAGCGAGCAAGAATAGCTTTTGCAAATCCACAGCTTGAATGTATCCATTGGATAAAGACGGAATGTGAAAGCGAGAAGGAGGCCCATCAATACCGGCGTTCATAACAAGTTCAGTATTATCGTCATGAATATCATCAGGATAAAGAGTATCAATAGCACAACACAGTTCATCCGATACAGACTGAATCAAAGTATCAGCTTGAATAAACACAGCGACATGGTGAATATATCGGATCAGCATTATCAAACAGGTTAGTGCTAAAAAAATAGCAATACTCAAAGACAATTGTAGCCTGACATTACTTTCCGCTAAGGTGAGTAGCCAGGCCAAAATGAGCAAGCAATATAAAAAGGTTGACGTGAAGATGCCCAACCCGATTTGAGTGATGGGATCACGGATAAAGTTGCGCAGTAGACGCGGCCCTAGTTGGCTGGAGGCCAAAGAGAGCACCACCATTGTCATTGAAAATACGACCCCAGCGACAGTAATAATCGAGCTTGCGATCGTCGAAATGAGGCCAGCCGCGTTATCAGGGCTGGCTGAAATTAGCCAAGATTGCAAAGGTAGTCCAGAGAGGTGAACATGAAGATCAACCCATATTGTAGCAATGGCTATTACAGCTGAGAGAAACATCATAAAAAGAGGAACAAACCAAAAGCTCGTCCTCAAGAGCTCCCACAGATGCCACAAATAGATTTTCATGTTTTCCAACCTCAAATGCTCGAAGCCAACGACTGTCGTTAGACATTAACATTTTGAGTTTAGGTTATTGTATCGACCTCCGCGGGCTAAGCGGTTCCGTTGATAATGCCCGCATAGCGTTCACCCTGCATTGTCACCATTCCAGCCCAACACCTGACACCTCTACGCTTCTTCAAACACTTCCTTGGCGATATTCATGCCATTGATAGCGGCAGGAAAACCGGCATACACCGACATCTGCAAGATGATTTCAGTGATCTCCTTTTGCGTGCAGCCAATATTGAGCGCGCCTTTGATGTGCCCTTTAAGCTGGGGCTGGCAATTGCCCATCGCGGTTAATGCTGCAATGGTGGCTAGCTCTCGGGTTTTGAAATCCACCCCCTCACGTTGGAGCACATCACCAAACGGATATTCGATGGTGTACCTGGCGAGATCTGGGCATATGTCCGCGAACTGTTGCGTCATTGCGTCTACCGCATTGGGATCAAGCTCATTGAGCTTGTCCGTTCCCTTTACATATCGATCACTCATTTTCTCTTCACCACATAGCTGTTTGTTTTTTCATAATATTGATACGGCGAAGAAGGTTACATGAGAGATACAGGCAACTCAAATGCACTTTGATACTGGTGATAGTACGAAGAAAAAACAAGCAGTGAATATAAAAGCCCTTACTAACCAACTGGCCAGCAAGGGCTTTACTGCATCATTCCGGTCAACCAAATAACATGGTGTATAAGGTATAAAGACTCATTGCAGCCATCATCACCGTAATTAACCAGCCGAAAACTGATAGCCAAACAGGATGCTTATAGTCTTTGCCGACAATGGATGCTTTACGGGCTGCGATCAGCATGATGCCGAGTGTCACCGGCAGGATAAAGCCGTTCAGCGCGCCAGCAACGATTAGCAAGGTGACAGGCCTGCCGATAAAGCAGAAGATCAAGCTAGAGGTAATGATAAAGCCAATAATAAAGGCACGAGAGTTGCGCTCGATAAACGGGTGAAGTGTTTTCAAAAATGACACCGACGTATACGCTGCACCTATGACCGAGGTAATTGCCGCCGTCCACAGTACCAACCCAAAAATCTTGTAGCCCACATTGCCCGCAGCGTGCTGGAACATCGACGCCGGTGGGTTTTCCGGGTCCAATACAACACCGGTACTGATCACGCCCAGTGCGGCCAAGAACAGAATCACACGCACCAAAGACGCCAAGCTAATCGCGGATACCGAGCCCCGGTTGACCTGAGGTAGCGCCTCTTTGCCCGTGACGCCGGCATCAATTAAGCGGTGTGCACCCGCAAAGGTGATGTAGCCACCCACCGTACCGCCGACCAGGGTTATAATCGCCAGCACATTCAGTTTTTCCGGCCAGACCGAACGGTACAGCGCTGCGCCAACTGGAGGAGAAGTCGAAAAGAGTACATACAGTGTCATCGCAATCAACGAACCGCCCATCACAATAGTAAAGCGATCCATCACTTTACCTGCATCTTTGAGCAAAAAGATGGTAATGGCTATCACCGCACTGATCGCCGCCCCGGCAACGGGTGTGATCCCCGGAAACAGCACATTCATCCCCATACCAGCGCCACCAAGATTACCGATATTGAAGGCCAGCCCACCCAGTGCAACAGTACCGGCTATTGCGATACCAAGCCCCGGAAGCAAGTCATTCGCAATATCTTGAGCACGCTTTTTCGAAACGACAATTACCCGCCAAATGTTGAGCTGGGCGCCGATATCTAGAATGATCGAAACCAAAATCACAAAGGCAAAGCTTGCCCCAAGGGTCTGGGTGAACACAGTGGTCTGGGTTAAAAAACCGGGGCCGACGGCCGATGTTGCCATCAGGAATGCCGCGCCCATGATCAATGACCAGTTAAAACGCCCCGGAACTGACGGCTGCGCAATAGGGCTGCTTGCAGGTTGTTGAACCACTCTCTCTGTTGTCATGTATTACTCCTGTAAGTGTTTCAATGCAGCGACATCCAAATGCTGCTCTTTATATTTCTTTTTTCAGTTAGTCGATACACGCGCTGTCTGGCAGCGCCGCTTTCCCACATAACCTCGGAAAAACTCTTGTTCTACCATTCGTTCGGCTTCAGCTTGGTATATATCCTTTTCAACAAACCGAATTTCAGCTCCTGGCAAACACTGCGCCAGTTGACTCACCCCCTTTGCCGTCACGCAACCAATTTTGGGGTAACCACCTATAGTCTGCCTGTCTTTGAGCAAAATGATCGGCTGGCCATCGGCGGGGATCTGGATCGCACCCAGGGCTATTCCTTCTGACACCAAGTTCTTTCGCTGGCATTCAATCGCCTCACCAGATAAACGGCAGCCCATCCGATCCATTTGCGGAGTCAGGGTATAGGTAGAACTAAAAAAGCGCTCTCGCTCCACAGGTGAAAAATCTTCAGATTGATAGCCAAGGATCACTTCAAGGATCAAAGACTGGCTGTAAGCCGGAATAAAGTGGTGGGGCACCCGTTTGGTCAAAATAGGTTTACTGACCGAGTAACGCAGTAAGTCCTTGGCGCTGAGTTTTTCTCCAGCTCCATGCAAACCTCCTAGCTGATCTCGGATTACCGTCGCGCAGCTATCAAGGGATTGAGGGGCTTTAAATCCACCTTTCACAGCAAGATAAGCCCGCATCCCCGCTCGAGCTCCTCGTAACGCCAGCCTATCCCCCTGCTTTATAGAATAAGACTGCCACGCTTCAATAGGTTGGTCATTTAGGGTCGCCCCCATGTCTGCGCCAGTGATGGCAATCGTGGTTTCCGTATAGAACTCACAACTAAACTGCCCCATGGTCACTTCGATTTGGGCGGCATTACGCTCGTTATCGAGCAAGCGGTTAGCCCACAGGAAAGCGTGCTCATCCATGGGACCACCGGTGCTTACCCCGATAGACTGATGGCCGAATCGTCCAAGGTCTTGCAGCAGGCTAAGTGGACCTGGCGTTAAAATTCGAAGGGTCATGCAACCTCCCTTTCCTGGGTCATTTCCTCGGGGAGCAGGACGCCTCCCATATCAAGGAATGTCGCCTTATCAATCGGGGTGAAAGAGACCTGTGCCCCCATCTCGAATAACGTGAGGTTATCCCGCTCGAAATCGATGAGGCTAATCGGCGTTCGGCCGATCACCTGCCAGCCACCGGGTGACTGCTTAGGGTAGATTGCTGTCTGGCGATCAGCTAGCGCCAAGCTTCCCGTTGGCACTTTCAGTCTTGGTGTCTGTTTACGTGGGATTTCAATCCGCTTATCAGTATTCCCCAAATAGGCGAAACCCGGCGCAAAGCCAATGGCATAAACGCGATAGGTCGTTGCAACATGAATTTGGATCACTTCGTCGAAAGTCAGCCCTGTATGGGCACAAATTTCATCTGCATCCAATGCTACCTCAGGGCCATAATACACAGGCAGCTCAATCGTCTTCACCTGGCGGTTCGAAATGCTATTGTCACACTCTGCCAATACCCTTTGAAGCTGTAGGCTAAAATTGCGTAGCCCGATGGTAACGAGATCAAAGCTGATCAGGATTGAGGTATAGGAAGGGACAATATCAACCACGTACTGTCCTAGGTGGGACTGAATCACAGGTAATGCCGCCGCTACCCTATCAGCCGTTGCGGGGCTCACGGTATCTGAAAAATACACGATGATCGTGTTTTCATTGACAGGTAACATCCTCATAGGCCGTTCACCTTCTGGTGAAGCAACCTAGCAGTAGGCAGTGACAATGCCCCATCTCCATGAATACATAGAGTATCGGCATGAATAGCCACTTTTTTACCGGACAGGGTGGTGACACTTTGTTCATCAATAAGCTGAATAGCCTGCTGCTCTATCTTCTCAAGCGTGGTATGGCTAGAGCCCGCAACCGTGCGAGGTGTTAGTCGTCCATCATCATCGTATGCCCTGTCAACAAAGGCTTCGAACCACAGCTGAATGCCATAAGTCGCCGCGAGATCTTGATAACGGGCATGATCCGGTACAGCCATTACAACCAGAGGTAACTGGGAATTAAATTGTTTCACCCCTGATAGCAACGCCTGAAAAACCGCATCGTCTTTCATCATGGCGTTATAGAGTGCGCCATGGGGTTTGACATAGCCTAGCGCTGTCGATTCACTTTGGCAGATCGCCTGCAGTGCGCCAAGCTGGTAGATAAAGAAAGCAATTAGCTCATCTTGGCTCATTGCCATATGCCTTCGACCAAAGCCTTGTAAGTCGGGATAACCGGGGTGCGCCCCAATCGTCACTCCATGCTGTTTGGCTAGCTGGACCGTTTTCTTCATCACAACCGGATCTGAAGCATGCATGCCGCAAGCGATATTGGCCATATCCAGATACGGCATCACCTGCTCGTCGTTGCCAAGCTGCCAAAGACCAAAGCTTTCACCCATATCACAGTTAATTTTCATTACTATCTCCTTGTCTGGCTTCTTGCCTCGCTCCTTATCTGGCTTACAGGAAGGCGAACTCATTATTTAGTCTGTCTGTGATCAGCATCTTGCCCGGCGCGTGAGTGATACAAAACGGTGGCTTGCTATTACGCATGACGTTTTGGGGAGTTACGCCGCACGCCCAGAATACCGGGACTTCCTGCGGTTTAATTTCAACCGCATCACCATAATTGGGGGTGTGGATATCTTCGATGCCAATCGCAGCCGGATCGCCAAAATGAACCGGGGCACCATGCGCCTTAGGGAAACGGGTCGTGACCTGAATGGCGCGAATCGCATCGGCAGGGATAAATGGACGCATCGATACCACCATGTTGCCATGGAAGCGACCAGCAGGCTGGCAAGGGATAGTGGTGTCGTACATCGAAACATTGCACTGCTGGTCGATGTTGCGAACCCGCAACCCGGTTTGCAGCATTGCCTCCTCAAACGAGAACGAACAACCCAAGACAAAAGTCACCAAATCATCACGCCAGCGATCAGCCAAATCCGAGCAAGCATGCTCAAATTTTCCCTCGTAGAACACATGGTACTCAGGGACATCTCTGCTGATATCTATATCCAACCCGATCTCAGCCAGGTGCTTCTCCCCCGGCTCAGTCATCCCGATCAATGGGCAAGCGACAGGATTTCGCTGGCAAAACAGCAAAAACTCATTGGCCCAATCGACAGGCAAGATCACAAGGTTGGCTTGCAGGTACCCCTGAGCAAGGCCACTTGTCGAGCCGGTGTACGTATTCTCACGAATACGCTGGCGCAACTCAGCGAGAGGAAGTTGTGATACTGACTCAGACATGTAACCGCTCCTTGGTAATTGAATTGTTAACACCAAGTAAAGATACGGCTTATTTCGATAATGTCTATTCGTGAATTTTTAGGTATATTGATAAATAAAATTTATGTGGCTATATAAGTCAATCTTCAAATACCCAAAAGGAATGAGGGGCTGATCTCATGCTGAATCTAAAACAGCTGGAAACCTTTGTATGGATAGCTAACCTAGGTAGCTTTCGTCTAGCAGCCGAGCACCTGTGCACAACTCAACCTGCTATTTCCACCCGTATCAGCAACCTCGAACATAGCCTAAACACCACACTGTTCAATCGTGATAAAGGGACAGTTAGCCTTACTGCCAAAGGGCGGGAGTTATTGCCCCTAGCGGAAAATATCCTCAACAGTACCGCCCAACTTTGCTACAAAGCCGATGCAACCAGTGCGCTCTCTGGCCTACTGCGAATCGGTGTATCAGAAACGGTGGTGCACACTTGGTTACCTCAGTTTCTCGCTTCGATTAATGAAAAATACCCGGATGTCGAAGTCGAACTGATTGTTGATGCGACGGTGAACCTCAATAAAGAGTTGTTAGCTCATAATATCGATATTGCTATTCTACTTGGCCCTGTCTCCGAGCCTGCCGTCATCAACCATGTAATTTGCGAGTATCCACTTTATTGGGTCGCCAGCCCAGAGCTTGGGTTAGATGCAACGAGCTCAACCCACGCCTTTACTCGCTGGCCAATCATTACCTACGCCAGAAATACCGTGCCCTACTACGAAATACACCGCCACTTTACCGAGCAAAAAATCCATCAGGTCCAGTACTATTCGGTTAGTGCTCTGTCTGCTAGTGTGAAACTGGTCGAAAGCGGGGTCGGGGTTGCGACCTTGCCCAAAGAGGTCATAAAGGAGCAGCTCGAAGACGGTCGTCTGACAATTATTGATTCCGATTGGACCCCCAACCCTCTCACCTTTACCGTTTCGTATATCACGACCCCGGATAGTTTGTTGATAGAAGAGGCGGTGAAGGTAGCGTTTGAGATGGTAAACAAGCTTGGGCAATGACGTGACGCACCAGTGGGTCATCAAAGTATTAACAGGTGTAGGTTTATTTCACCTACCCGCCCATAGTCAAAACAAACCGCCACTAAGAGACAGATATCGCTACTAAAATTAGTGTAAAATATCGTGTTCTGTGAGCAAGGACGAATGATTGATGATAAATCTATTAAAAATGATGTTCCCACCCCATCACCCGTGGTACTGATAAGTCATGTTTTGAAGTTATTTGACTTATGAGCCTGAAGGGAGAAACGTATGGGATTTGTTATTTTTTCACTCGCTACTCTGATCTCTGGAGCCGCTTGCTTCATCCACTGCAACTTTGGCAACGAGAGCTAATCGAATCTGGTTGCAGCGACTAAATCTTGATGGTCAATACCCATCAAGCTATTTTAGAACGAGACAATGAATACATAAAAGCCTCAACATAAAACAGCTGGGGCTTTATACTTTGAGTTGCAACTCTACGGAAAGCCGACTCGTTATCTTTTCTGCAAGATAAACACCTGATAGCCGAACTGCTCGAAGCCCTGGTGATAGATATCCAATTCGGTCTGGAGATCTTTAATCGCCTGTGACCCTGCCATGCTCTCTTTGAGCTCATTAACCCGCTGCTGGAGCGGCAAGAAATACGCCTGCCATGCCTCGTCGCTCAGGGTAAAGCTCTCAAGCACTTGGTAGCCCGCAGCCTGCGCCTGTTTGATGCGTTCTTCAACTGTGGTCATGTCCGGGTATTCTTTATTCCAGAATGCCAGCCTTTCAGAGCTTGGGTTGTCGCTATGCCACACCAAATCGCTCAGTACCAACACACCTTCGTCTTTCAATAAACGCCGCCACTGTTTGAGGGCGTTGTTGACCCCCATAATATAGGCGCAGCCCTCGGCCCAGATCACATCGAAGTGATTATCGCTAAATTGCAGGTCGGTCATGCTGGTGCACTGGGTAACGACTTTATCTTCAACACCCGCTTCAGCAGCGCGTTCTTGCAGCCTGCTAAGGGCGTCTTCATGATTGTCGACCGCAGTGATCATCGCATCGGACTGATGCGCCAACACCGTGGTTGCAATGCCCTGACCGCAACCGATCTCCAATATTGATTGGGGGACGGATGGCAGCAGGTTGAAGGCTTTGATGGTCTCGGCCTCTAAACCCGGCCCCCAACGGTCCAAGCTTTCAAAGATCGTATTGAAATCTGCCATGTATTGTTCGTGTGTATTCATGTCTTTTGATAACCACTTCAGTCTCAAGGCTTGCTTCTCATCAAAGCCCTGTTTCATTAACCAATCCAAATGTGCATCAGGGGCCGTCTGCTCAAGTGACTGGTGCCAAGCCGTCAATTCCGACTCACCCAGCATCGCAGCCAGCAGATCCCGAGACTGTTGTTTATGGGCAATCTCTTCATCAAGCTGGTGCATGCGGTTTAGCAGTAGTTCTCGGTCAACCTTGGCCTCAAGGCAGGCCTGGCACTCCTTAAGCGTCAACCCACCAGCCTGTAACTGTTGCAACAGTTTTAAGCGTTGGAGATCCTGTTCGCTATAGCTGCGGTAACCGTTGCCGAGCCGCTTACCGGCAATCAAGCCGAGCTTCTCGTAATACAGCAAGGTAGAGCGCGACAGCCCCACTTGCTCTGCTAATTCTGAAATCCGATACATGACCAAGCCCTATGCAATAAAGTCGCCACCTTAAACTATGAAGCTGTAGACAGGTCAATAGTTCAAATTATAAAACCGTTATGTACCTTGAGGTAACTTGGGTATAAGTTATTTATTCTGCGACAAAAGGATAGTTTGGCTGCCATGAAAGAAATCACCACACTCGATAGTAAGTCGTTTACCAGAATAAATGGATGACGGTCCGGGAAGAAAAGTACAACGCCAAAGTGGCTATAGCGGGATCTAGTTAGCTTGAAGGAATTCGAAGCGATGATTATTGACAATACCATCACTGATGCCAACAGCGTGAAGCCTATGGGCTGGCTAAGCTGAAACAGCTGATCTAACGCTATGGATTAAACCACGCCCAACATGACCAGCACATAGCTGATTGCTGAGAGCGCGACAGCAGTGGAAAAAAACAGATTCATGCCGATACTGCGCAGGTTGAGCAAGGGAAGGGAATAACGGTAATCCACACGCCGCAGTTCAACCAGAATCAGCAAAGCGAACGATATCACTGCCAACACCCCAGCGGTCACAAAGAGTACTGGGGCTTCTTTACTCCAACCGATTTTCACCAGCACGGCGGTGTGGAGAAACAGCACCAAGATTGTCCTCGACCACGACAAGAACGTGCGCTCCGGTTGGAGCCCGATATCGCGATTACGCTCGTTCGGCTCTGGAGAAACCGGGTCAAAATGGTCGGCCATCTGTTTATCAGTCATCTGTTTTTAGCCATTAAACCAACTTCATGATCAATACAACGATGGTCATCACCAGCCCCATCATGATCACACTCATCACCTTGAGGTGGCGGGTATAGGGCAAGGGCTTGCTGCGGCGCATCGCCATCTCATTACGTCGCCAACGGCGGTAGGCAAGAATAGAAAGGTACGCCGATACCAAGGCAAAGGATACGGAGAGGAATAACCTGACTTCAGGGTTGGCAAAATCCGGAGTGAGCTGATCAAGTGCTATCGCTGCCGCGAGAAACGCCAACGCCGTGCGAATCCAAGCAAGGAATGTCCGCTCGTTGGCTAAGGTAAAGCGGTAATCCGGCTCTTCCCCATCTTTGCTCCACTTCATCTATCCCCTCCCCTGATGCATTTGATGCCTGAACTGCTGAGCAGTATTTTTCATAAAATCAGTGGTGTGGGCAAATAGTTTTTATACTAGAAGCGCATACAGTTACGCTTTAGCTGCTTTCATTGACTTGTCTTAACTTAAGCCCAAACAAAAGGCACAAAAAAACCTTCAACAAACATTCTTGCTATGTCTGTTAAAGGCTTTTAAAAGTAATAGGCCTTGATCAGCGGTTACATTGGGTTAATACCCAAAACCAAATCCATCTGTTGAGCTCTCTCGCTCCATCTCCAATACGAATTCATCGTAGCCAAACTGATATTGCCTTCTGAATTCATTGCCATCGGGCATGCCATCACAAATACCGAAATAGCTTTGACCTGAATTACCCAAGTTCCATGCCTTATTGACATCGCAGTATTCGGCACGGCCCATTTCATAGCCAACAGAATATTTTTGCTGCGCGGCAAACAAATCCCCACTTACCAACGAAGAGAGATCCCTCACCCGGTGGCCTTTGCGCGCATCTTGCTCGCCTAAAGATTGCCAATCATTTGCTGCGGCGTATGCCTCAACATAGTTATTGGCACTGCAGGCACTCAAAACCAGCACCATTGAAACGCCCAATAAGGCACGCATCCGTTTGTGGTTGTTCATCTATGAATATCCAAACTAGAAATTGTCTTAAATATAACCGAAATTCCGCAGAGGGTAATTATGGCACAGGGTGATAGGCTTTTGATATCGATGAAAGATTTGGCAATGAATCAATAATAATGACGGCTTTAAGCAGTGAGGCCAATAGAACGGCCGCTGCTAACAAATGCCAGCAGCGGCAATTAAGCTGTATTAGGCGAGGATAAGCAGTGGCGCGACCATCGATAGAGAAATAGCTGCTGAAAAGATAATCGCAAACGTCATTTTTTCGCTCATTTTGTAACTTCCTTATGATGCGGGTGACAAGTCACTCAAAAACAAAACTTTCAAATGCATGTTATACCACCACACATCATAAAGATACATTTTAAATATTACTTAATGGCAAGCCCTTGATTAATGCTCTGGTACCAGCACCAACTTGCCGACAAACTTCTTGGCGAGGAAGTCTTCCTGTGTCTGGTGGATTTGCTCCAATGGATAAGTGTTGGAAACGACTGGCTTGATTTCACCGGCTTCAATGTAGCTCACCAAGTTTTCAAACACATGGCGCTGCTGGTAAGTACAGCCAAAGAAGCTCAGATCTTTGAGGTACAAAGTTCGCACGTCTAGCTCGGTCAGTGGACCACCGATTGCGCCAGCTACCGCATAGCGGCCGCCACGACGCAGCACCTCCGGCAGCTCCGGCCATTGCTCGCCAGCGACCAGATCAAGCACCACATCAACAGCCATAGTGCCAAGCGACTCTATCAAGCTATCGCCACGGGCAATGGTGCGGTCAGCGCCCATCTCAAGTACTTGCTGATGCTTGTCAGCACCGCACACTGCAATAACACTGGCACCACGGCGCTTAGAAAGTTGCACGGCTGCTGCCCCAACACCACCAGAGGCACCGGTCACCAACACCACATCACCGGCTTTAACGTTGGCACGATCAACCATGTTTTCCGCCGTTGAGAAAGCACAAGGAAATGAAGCCAGTTCGACGTCAGTCATGGTGCTGTTGACAGTAAATGCTTCACCAGCCAATGCCTTGGTGTACTGGGCAAAACCGCCATCGCACTCAGAGCCGAAAGTGATGCAACGGAAAGATTCATCTGTGTGCGGGTGCTGCTGCATGGCACGGACCATCACCCTTTCACCGATACGGGACGGGTCAACCTGATCGCCTACCGCCACAATATGGCCGGCAACATCTGCGCCCTGGATGCGAGGAAAGGTAAGCGGGATCCCTGACCAACTGGCATCCTGATCATCGATAGTGTCAAAACCGCCAGAACCACCGGCATTGGTGTCAGCCGTCACTTGCTTGGAGTACCAGCCAATCCGGGTATTGATATCGGTGTTATTCACCGCGCAGGCACCGACCTTGATCAGCACTTCGTTCTCGGCCAGCTCAGGTAACGCTAAATCGTTACGCAGTTCCAGTTTATCTAAGCCACCATGCCCGGTTAGCACCACGCCTTTCATCGTCTTTGGCAATGAAGTTGTCATTACAGTTTCTCCCACATCGTTCAGAACGCCTTTGGCTTTGATCCAAAGAATATTTGGCCCAAGAAATATTTGATTCAAACAATAATAGGGCTAGTCGATTTAACCAAACGAATAAAATTAACCTATAGATTTAGTAACTCTAAATCTATAATGTTTCTCAGGCCGTTTCCCTGCTACAAAGTGGCCTACCTTTACTCTCCACAGAGAAGACATTGAAATGGACACGCTGCTAGATCTAGAGTTGTTGAGAACCTTTGTTGCTGTCGCAGAAACCGGCGAGATTAAGCTTGCCGCTGAGCGGGTGTACCGCTCCAGCGGTGCTGTCAGCATGCAGATGAAGCGCCTGCAGGAGCTAACGGGGTGCGAACTGCTCGTCCGCAGCCATCGGGGCGTTGCCCTGACCGATGCCGGGAAAGTCCTGCTCAGCCGCAGCCAGCAGATGCTGGCCCTCAGCAGCAACACCCTTGCCGCTCTGAGCGGCAAAGATATCTCAGGCCAACTAACCTTCGGGATCCCCACCGACTATGCCGCCGACTTTACCCGCCACTTTATGCCGCTATTGAAAGCGAAAATGCCCAATTTGGCTGCTAAAGTGGTCTGTGACAGAAGCCGGCACCTGAGGAAAAAGCGCCAAGCTGGTACCGTCGATATTGCCATTGTTGCCGGGGAGCCAGGGATCAGAGATGGCATGCCGCTGTGGAGTGAGTCGATCAACTGGGTGAAGTCGCCCAAGCTTGCATTAAGCCCAGATCAACCCGTGCCTATAGCCCTCTTCGACGGCGATTGCCTGATCCGCGATCTGACACTTGCGACACTAGAAAATGCCGACATCCGTTATGAAATCGTCTTTACTAGCCCAGTTCTCGATAATATTGCCGAAGCCGTATATAACGGCCTGGCCATCGCATTGTTGCCAGAGTCACTGCACAAATTCGGCCAGACCCAGCAGGTGTTACCGTCAGAGCCTTTCCACGACACCTTTACCCTAAACGAGCGCCTGACCTTCAATCTTATCTATGCCCAAGGGCAGAACGCGCATACGGTAGAAACCATTTCTACCTGCTTTCTCCATGCCCACCAGCAACTCCAATCAGTATCGACCTGATTGCTCGTCCAAGGCTTTACCCGTAAGGCAATCAGCAATAAGTAGAGCAGAGATAAAGCTCAGCCGCAGCAACCTAGTAAAAAGTGGAAAGGCAGAAATAAAAATGCCCAGCCGAGGCTGAGCGAAATTTGCGAGTGTCCAAAACAAGACACAATTAGCGAGTCAAATTCTAGCAAGTAGATACAGGTAAACATTGTATCTGCATTCATCATAGCCACAGTTTCCTTAACCAAAACTGGCACGACTACATTAATTTTAGTTCATCTCCCATAATTGAGACTGGTCGGATATCAATGCAAGCCAAACCTATTCACCGCTCCCATTACAGATGATTGCTACCTATAAAAAAAACAGATAGATAGAATCACAGCCATGCCTCTGACATCTATGCCTCTAACGACAATGTATGGCTTTGTACTGGGTTATTGAGCTGACATTATCCAATCGATAATATCCGCTGCAAAATAATAAAACGGTGTATTTTATGAAAAACCTGATCCCAGCCCTTCTTCTACTCTGCCCGCTCAGCAGCTACGCCAGCAGCCAACCGATTACCCACGAAATGGGGTTGCGTTTGGGTGGGGGAGGCATGTCTAACAATAGCCACACTGACGGTGATGCCGGCTTCACTTTCGAGCTTGGCTACAACTACCACTTCAACCGTTACTTCTCGCTCGACACCGGCTACTTTGCCAACAGCGGCGGCCTGAGCTACATCGGCTCGCTTGGCCTAACCCAGTCCATTTCAAGCTATAACGGCGGGTTATTGGGAATTAAAGCGGAATATCCGCTAACACGCTTTACCAACGTCTATGCCCGTGGCGGCATTAACTACGCTGCAGTCGACCTTGATACCCGCAATCCCGATACCCGCAAGAGCAAGGATAACTGGCATACCAGAACCGAACGTGGGTTCTCTCCGTATATTGCCCTAGGCACCGAACTCGCCCTCGGCCAGCATTTTGGCATTAGTGTGGAGTACCAGCGCATAGAGCTGCCGCATAATTTTAGTAGCAACCACTACTTACTGGGAATAAATTTTAAGTTTTAACAACAACATATTGCTTGAAGTTAAGACTTTACCAGTTAGTTCATTCGAATTTTTTGAACGATAAGCTCAAGTTAGCCTGATGTTGTTCTCAACCGAAGCTGCCTATTCTGTACCCAACAACACAGTACAGTTACCCGACACTAGGGTTTGCCGACAGATTCGAGGACAGCATCATGAACACATTAATCAACAAAACACTATCATCGCCAGCCAGCTTCGCCCCTCTAGCCCTGCGAGTACCGGCAGGGATCATTTTTATAGCTCACGGCGCCCAGAAACTATTTGGCTGGTTCGGCGGCTACGGTCTTGAAGGGACAGGCAAGTGGATGGCATCAATCGGCCTGGAGCCAGGATTTCTAATGGCATTGATGGCAGGCGGCGCGGAATTCTTCGGCGGTTTATTCATCCTGCTAGGCCTTCTCACCCGGCCAACGGCGCTGGTACTGGCCGTTACCATGCTGGTTGCCATTGTTACCGTGCACTTGGATAACGGTCTGTTCATGTCCAATGGCGGATACGAGTTTGGCTTGGCCCTGCTGGCGATGTCGGTCTCGCTGCTGGTTTCAGGGGCGGGCCGCTTGGGTGTCGATAACTGGTTACTATCTCGATACCAGACAGAACAAGCACCAGCATTGGCGTAAGCGATAAAAAGTAATAACCCCACAGGCTTGTTTGCCTGTGGGGTTATTTTGCTAACTCAAGCTTGCCTCAGATATCACTCAACAATGAAGCATCATTTTGGTTGGGCTGATATCTAACTCCAGCTCCGCCATTGAGCGTATATGATAGTCAGCAGCAGGCAGTTCTGCTTTGCTTGCATGGCTGAGGATCCCAATAGCCACCGCATTGGCCGATTTTCCAGACAGTAAGCCAGCCTGAGTATCTTCAAAGCAAATACACTGATCAGCACTCAACCCAAGCTCTTTTGCTCCCGTCAAATACGGTTCGGGATGGGGCTTGCCATTGGTGAGCTTCTCCGGTGTCACCAACACTTTGGGCAAGGGCAACCCAGCCGCTTTGATCCGGGCATTGGCCACCGGCAAGGTGCCGGAGGTCACAATCGCCCAGGGAACCTGCTTTTCATTTAGCGCATTAAGCAGGGCCACTGAACCAGGAAGTGCCTTAGTGCCTTTGGTATCTGTCGACTCGTAGTCTTCCAGCCATTGGAACTCCCGCACAACTTCAGCCTGCGAGGCATCCTCCAGCAGTTCGGATATCGACTCCATCGCCGGACGACCATGAATCACAGACAAGACATGTTCGGGGTCTAGACCTTTGATTTGCGCCCACTGTGACCATGCCCGGGTCACGGCAGGAATAGAATCCACCAAGGTGCCATCTAAATCAAACAACAAGCCTTTGAACGGAACATTAGCCAAGGCTCTTCTCCTCATATCAATTAATAGCAAACAGGCCGTTAAGCTAGGCGACGGCAACCTTCCGCATCTGCTGCCTTCATGGCCGCAAAGACACTTTCAGCATTGACTGGGCGCGGTTCGTTATGGATGGTCTCGCCCTCAGCACAAGCGGCCTCAGCAACGGCCATCAACTCCGCATCGGTGACATCAGCCAAACCGATCTGGCTCAACGTTGTTGGCAGGCCTACGCTTTCACAGAACGTATAAACCGTTGCAATCGTCTCCACTGGCTTGTCTGTCAAGAACAGGGATGCCAATACGCCAAATGCAACTTTCTCACCATGCAAGAAACCGTGGGTCGGCTCCAGCACCGTCAAACCATTATGGATAGCATGCGACGCAGCAAGGCCACCACTTTCAAAACCTAGGCCACTGAGCAGGGTATTCGCTTCCACTACGCGCTCAAGCGCTGGCGTTACAACGTTTTGCTCGTTGGCAACCTTGGCCATCGCGCCATATTGCAATAAGGTGTCGTAGCACAAGCGTGCCAGGGCGTAGGCCGACACCGAACCTAAGTTACCTGTCATGTTCGCCGCAAAGCTCTGCTGGCACGACTCAGCCTCAAACCACGTCGCCAACGCATCCCCCATACCTGCCACCAATAGGCGAACCGGGGCTTTTGCAATTATCTGGGTATCGACAAGTACCAAGTTGGGGTTTTGCGGCAGCAGCAGATAGCGTTTGAACTCACCTTCCTGAGTATAAATAACAGAAAGGGCACTACATGGGGCATCACTGGCCGCAAGGGTTGGCACCACCGCCACAGGCACTTTGGCCTCAAAAGCAGTCGCCTTGGCGGTATCGATGGTTTTCCCTCCGCCTAGGCCTACCACAAATTCCCCACCGAAGCCCCGGAGCAAACTGACCAAACGGGCAATCTCCTCATCACAGCATTCACCGGTGAACTTCACGATCTCAACCTGAACACCATCAAGGTAAGGTTCAAACTCCCCCATCAGCGTGTCGTGTACAAATGGATCGCAGATCACCAAGCCTTTTTGGCCAAAACGCGCTAGCTCTGCACCCAACTGTTGACGGGCATCTTTGCCTTGCACATAGCGCCCAGGGAAAATGGTGGTTGTCAGCATGTTGCCTCCTAATTTCGAAATAAACTTGTTGCAGCAAGCGCACTTGCTGGAATAAAAAACGGGTCTCTGAGAAACAACATAACAACCGAAAATTAATGCTGAAATAGCACAGGTGTTATTTAAACTGGACGTATGTATGCAGTAAAAAAATATGTGAACACCGCAAGTAGGAGATACGATTCATGCCTGACTCACAAACTCAAGATTAGGTATGGGTATATATGGATTTGATGCGGCTTAATCGCGTAAAATAACCCGTATTCGCACTTACCCCAGTGGCTATTATGCTAGACAAACCTTACTTACTTCAGGCGCTTAATCACTACAAAGATGAAAGTATGTCACTGGGAAATGTCTATTATGCCGGCACCCTGCCCGAGCCGCCCCAACTGGCATACCAGGTTCATTTTCCCCGCATCGAAATGGTGCTTGCCGGCGAGATAGAGATGGAGCTAGGCAGCCAAACCGGTGTTGAACAAAGACACGTATTCCATCAGGGGGATGTGATTTACCTACCTGCCGAAAGCTGGAATCAACCGAGCTGGAACAAGCCGGTTGTGACCCTGACAGTGATGGTTGGCAAACAAAGTTTTGGCCTGAGCTTATTGAGCTGGGACGGGGAAAAATATGACTCCGCCATCAAAGAAACGGTGCTTCGCCGCGGGCCGAGGGTGGGTACCTTTATCCTCAATGCCTTGGATGAACTGACTAAACAAATTGAATCGCAAGCCACAATGAAATTATTGATAAGTTCATTGTTCAGCCATATTGTCGATTTAATTGAGCAGCCCCTTGAAACACCCTCAAAAAGCCATGCGTTGTTTGAATCAGTCCGTGATTACCTCGAACAGCATTATCACGAGCCACTTACCCGAGAATCAGTCGCAGAACATTTTTATGTCTCTCCCAACTACCTCTCGCAATTATTCCAAAAAGAAGGGCACATTAAGTTCAACGAATACCTAAACCATATTCGGCTGGAACGGGCGAAATTCCTACTGGTGAAATACGATATGAAGGTCAAAGAGGTGGCGCACCGTTGTGGGTTCAAGGACAGCAATTATTTTTGCCGGGTATTCAGGGCTCAGACCGAACGCTCTCCCTCCGAGTACCGCACGCAATACCTCAGTGCGCATGTTGATGGCTAGATTTTTATCTCAGCGCCACGGGGGGCCTGGCGGACTTTGGTGATCGCCTGCATCACCGCGTCAGTGCTTCGCAGAAAGTGGGAAATAGAGCAACGGACAACCCGGCAATGCTCGAACCGTTCAGCCCCTTCGATATTGATATCCGAGATGATAACAGCCACATCTGCCGACTGTATCTGAGCCTCGTCCAGCTGGTTTTCACTACCCAGGGCCCCCTGGGTTTCCACCGTGACTTTATATCCGGCTTTCTTGCAAATTTTCTCAAGCGCTTCTGCTGCCATATAGGTGTGCGCTACTCCGCTGATGCAAGCGGTAACCCCAACAATTTCCATATTCCCTACATCAAAAAAATGACCAAGCATAGTGAGTGTAATCTCAATAAGCTTAGCCATTATTAATCTTGGTCAGTTTTATCCTGACTGAATATGTTGTGGGCGTGCTCTAGGTCACATTAAAGGATATCCAGTACGTTGGTTCCTTCGCCGTAGACACCTTCCCAATCAGAAACAAAACCGGCAACGCCAGAGTCTGTTAACGGATGGACAAGAAGCAAATCAAATACCTCTGGGGCAATAGTCACCGACTGGATACCTGAAAGGGCTAACTGGTGTACCTGCTGGACATTTTTGAAAGAGGCGCCCAGCACTTTGGCATCTAGGTTATAGTTTTCAATTAGCTGCGCCATTTCAGCAGCCACGGCCACACCGTCGCCACAGATATTGTCTAGCCGGTTGACGTATGGTGCCAAAAACTCTGCGCCTGCCACTGCCGCCATAAGCGCTTGCTGTGGCGTCAAGATAGCAGTAGCCGTGATCCGGATCCCTTCGGCATGGATCAACTTCATTGCTTTGATCCCCTGCGGGGTTACCGGAACCTTGACGATAATGTCTGGGTCTATCGCCCGCAAAGCCTGTGCTTCTTTGAGCATAGTCTCGGCATCTTTGCCCATCACCTGGGCATGTAGCATACGCTCTTGGCCAATCACCTCACGGATGTCTAGCAATATCGCTTTGAGCGGGCGGTTCTCCTTGGCGATGATTGAAGGGTTGGTTGTTACCCCTGCCAACGGGTACAAGTCGACCGCTTTTTTGATAGCGTTAATGTCTGCAGTATCTAGCATATAAATCATGGTAAAACTCCTATTCAGCACCTGACCTATTCGCCATGGTTCAGGTGCTGTCTCATTATTTAATAAAGTGAAATTCTCTGAGGCACTTGGAAATCGCCAATTTGCTCTCGGTAAACGTAACGCCCTGCGCGGCAAGCTTGCTGGTATCTAGCCTGACATCCCGGGTCTTAGGGGCATCATTGGCCTCGAGTAGCTCAGCCAAGCGGGCTGTCTGGCCAAGTTCGCTAAGGATATGCTCAGCAATGTCGTAACGGCTGGCCGGGTTGTGCGCCCCGGTATGGTAGGTGCCATAAGGAATGGTGAAGATTTTGGGGAACTGCTCAATCAGCTCATGTACATAGGTTAAGCCGCGAAATTCATTGCGTCGCTCCTGCATCACCTCGCCATTGGTCAGCGCCTGCATCGCATTCCAAAGCACGTTGGGGTTAATACTGGTATGACGCTCCGGCAGGCCAAACAGCCAGGTAAAACGTAACACCCACATCTCATCCAGAATCGATTTCAGCTCGTGCTCGGCTTCTAGCTTGTTCTGGCCGTAGACAGTATCTGGCACCGGCGTATCTTGCTCGGTATAAGGGCCAGCTTCCGGGTTACCGTTGAAGATCTGTTCGGTGGAAATAAAGACCAGCTTGGCACCCTGCGCTTTGCAGGCGTTAGCAACATTGATCGCCCCACCGACATTCACCTTGTGGGCGACATCAGGGTGCTTATTACAGAAATCGGTCACGGCAATGGCTGCAGCATGGATAACGTAATCAGGTTTAAACTGGGCAAAAGTGCTATCAACCTCAGGTTTGTCGGTAATATCAAGCTGCTCGACATCCAACCCCAAGATATCGAACTCGTGCTGGTAGCGCTGGATAAATCGGGTGCCAAAGAACCCCTTGGCGCCGGTAATTAATATTTTCTTTTTCATGATTAGCCTCCAATAACCACTCGGTAGCCGTGCGCCTCTACATGGCTGCGGATGGCTTCCACTTCAGATTGAGTGGGAACGGCAACGTCCTTCATCAGGTACTCCATTCCCAGAGTTTGGTATTTGTTCGCGCCATATTGGTGAAATGGCAACAGGTGTATCTCTTCGACGTCGAACGGTTTCAAGAACCGAATGACTCTGTCGATATTCAGCAGATCCAAGGTATAACCCGGAATGAGTGGCAGCCGCGGGACAACATGTACACCTTGTCCGACCAAGCGGGTAAAGTTCTCCAGCACCTTGTCCAGGTTCAGGCCAACCACTTGTTTGGCCCTCTCCTTGTCCATGATTTTGAAATCAAACAGCACCTCCTCGCATAGCTGACCTATCCGTAACAACTGGGTCGTGCTGCCATGACCGGATGTTTCCACCGCGGTCCGGTATCCCAGCTGCTTGAGCCGGGTCAGAAGCTCAATAGCAAAGTGGGGCTGGTTGAGGACCTCTCCTCCCGACAATGTGATCCCGCCTTGTGAGGTATCGAAGAACACATCATCTTTGGCAACCTGGGCCAGCACCTCATCCAGTGTCATGTCTGTCCCGACCAGTTCCCACGCCCCGCTTGGGCACTCGTCCACATCCATTTCGCATTCTTCGCATTCCAGGCATTTCGCCATTCGCCGCATATAGGTCGTTTGGTGCGAGCGTGATTCCGGGTTGGCACACCATGGGCAACTTAAGGGGCAGCCTTTGAAGAACACCACGGTTCGGATCCCCGAACCATCATGCAGCGAGTAGCGCTGGATATTGAAGATCCGGGCGGTATGCTGGCTTTGCTCTACCTGTTCTTGCACATCACAGCTCATGGGCAGTTCTTCGGATAATATCGTCTTGGATCTCTTTCGAGAGCTCGACAAAGAAGGCACTGTAACCAGCCACCCGTACCACCAGCCCGGAATAATCTTCTGGCTTTTCTTGGGCTTTTTTAAGGGTGTCAGCATTAAGGACATTGAATTGGATGTGCTGCAGTTTCAGCTTCATAAAAGCACGGATAAAATCAGACAGCTTGCTCAACCCCTGCTGCCCTTCGAGGGTCGCCGGGGTAAATTTCACGTTGAGCAGGCTACCGTTGGACAACAGGTAGTTATCCAACTTGCTCACCGACTTGAGTACCGCTGTCGGGCCAAGTTGATCTTTCCCGAGCATTGGGGATAAACCGCCATCAGCCAACTGCTCCCCGGACAGGCGTCCGTCAGCCGTAGCCCCAACCACAGCACCAAGCGGCACGTGGGCGGATACGGTATAGGAGCCAGGGGTAAACTGCCCGCCCCGAGGGTTTTGGTATTGCTCTACTTCTTTACAGAACAGGCGTAGCAAGTCGGCCCCGAGTGAATCCACCTCATCAATGTCATTACCGTATTTTTCGTACTTGTTCATCAAGCGCGCGCGGACTTTCTCCCCGCCCGGGACTGCAAAGTTGCTGTCCAGCGTGGTAATGAATTCCTTGAAGGTGCAGCGTTGCTCTTCAAAAACATAGCGTTTTAGGGCATGCAGTGAATCCGACAGATTGGCAATCCCAATCCCCTGTACGCCGGAGAAGTTATAGCGACCGCCGCCATAAGTGATGTCCTTGCCATTTTCAATACAGTCGCTGATGAACGAAGACAGCAGTGGCACGGGTGCCCAGTCGCGGTGGCCAACATCACAGATATTAGAACCCTCGACCATCAGTTTGACGTAATGGCGGATATCGCTGCGGATCTCTTGCAGCAGGGTATCGAAACTCACATCCGGGTTATCCGCATTGCGCTGCATCGCCAGCTCCATCACTTTGAGCAAGTTGAACATGGCAATGTCATGCAGGCCGTAGGTCTTACCAGGAATAGATAGCTCAACACAGCCAACCACGGAATAATCACGGGCGTCCTCGAGTGATACGCCACGGTTCAAGAAGGCTGGCACAACAACTTCATCATTGAAGATTTGCGGGATCCCGGTACCAAGACGAATGGTCTCGGCCGTTTTCATCAAAAATCCGCGATCCATAAATTCATTGACCCGAACACCTAGGTTCGGCTGGGGTAACTGCACACTTTGGTAAGCATCCAAACACAGCGTTGATAAGACATTCACCGCACTGCGACCCACTTCATTGAGGCCACCCAGTAAGATGGTGTACCCGGTCGGGAACCCGGCAAAGAACTTGGCGCTGCTGGAAGAGCGCAGCAAAACGATGTCGTTGGTCTTGATCCACAGACTCTCAAGCAGTTCACGTAGGAAAGCCGGCGATTCACCTTGTGCGATAGATTGCTGGTAGAACGGCAGCATGTATTGGTCAAAGCGACCAAGCGACAGTGAGCTGGCATTGGACTCATACTGCAAGATGATATTCATATACCAAAATAGCTGGCAGGCCTCATAAAATCCCGCCGGCTTCTCGGTCGCCACCTTGCGTGATATGCGAGCAATGGCCCGAAGCTCCGCTTGGCGGGCTGCATCCACCGATCCCTCTGCCATCTGCTCAGCCAAGTCTGCGTAACGGTGGATATGGCGGATAGACGCCTCAAGCAGTATCACCACAGATTTGAAGAAATCATTGTCGGGCTGTCCCAGGCTCAGTCCATTGAGTTCGTCCACCAAAGCACCCAAGCCCTTGCCCAGCAAACGGTCGAAATCAATAATGATGTGGCCCTGGCCTTTGTCGGTTTGGTTGACGCTGAAAATCTTCTGCCCCACCGCCGCTTTGACATCGCTTGGGATCTGCGCATTGATAAAATCCTTCATCGAGCGCTCAGACCAATACGGCAATAGCTGCTCGCGGTAGATAGCCTTGTCCTGTTCGGAGATAAAGAATTTGTCCTGTGGACGAGATTCAAAAATATCGAGCTCTTTGTCGATCCAGTACGGATCCATCTCAGGGGAAGCAATACCCGCACGAGGCTCGATGGTCCTGTTACCGGCAATCAACTCATCTTCCCGGATCGAAATCGCCACGTTGTCCAAAACATAGGCGGTTGCTTTTGCACGGCGGATCAGGGTGGATTCACCTTCCGTTTGCTTGTGACTTTCGGTATAGAGCAGCGCACGCTCTAGGGAAATTTCACGTTGGGCGGCAAACAAGGCGGTTTTCAAGCGTTCTATTCGTGGGGTACTCATGTATTGGCTCCTGAGAATACCAGTTGAGGTGTTGAGCAATGTTGCTGTTTATCGTGTTGTCATTTGTATAGCTAAGCCGCCTTTCGTCCTGTAGGAGGCTTAGCTATCCAATTAGGCGGAGGGGAGCTTTCCCCTCCAGACCTGGGGTTAAGCCACGGTTGCCGCAAGATGTTTTTCAATCTTGTCCATCACCGCTGCAGCACGCTTAACAGCATCGCTGACACCGATACGTACAATGGTTTTACCTTCGAAGCGTTCAGAATTTTTGATATCGATGTCCTTGGTCAGAATCACAATATCGGCATCGGCAATCACGCCCGGGCTCAGCTCGTTTTCAATACCAATCGAACCTTGGGTTTCAACCGTACACGTCCAGCCTTTCGCCTTTGCTGCCGACTCGATGGCTTCTGCTGCCATGTATGTATGGGCTACACCTGATGGACATGCGGTTACTGCTACGATAGAAGTCATAATCTTGTTTCCTTAAATTTGTGAACAATCAATTCAGTTGTTTGGTGACAGGTGGGCGAGGCACCCACCTGTTTATGCGTTTGGGGTCTTAGCCAATTTCAATATCAAGGTCGAGGTCGTCTTCTTCCTGGGTGTTTTCTTCCACCACTGGGCGACGTGCCTTGAGGAAGTTGACGAGGAATGCGGTTACCAGCGAGCCAACCAGCAGAGCAATGACGAAACTAAAGCGGCCATCAACAACAGGTAGGACAATCAGGCCACCCCAAGCGGCGTAGCTTTCGACACCCAGCACTGCAGCGGTCGAGGCACCTGCGGCGGTACCAATCATGATTGATGGCAGGACACGAAGTGGGTCAGCCGCGGCAAACGGAATAGCACCCTCTGTAATCCCCATAGTGCCCATCAAGATAGAGGCGCGGCCGGCTTCTTTTTCGCTGTCGTCGTAGAGTTTTTTGTTGATGAAAGTCGCCAGGCCCATACCGATAGATGGCACCGCAACAGCAACAGAAGAGATACCCGCCACGTTGTAGATCCCCTCGCCGACACACAAGATGACGAAGGCATAGGCAACCTTGTTGACCGGACCGCCCATATCGAAGGAGATCATCAAGCCCATGATAACGGCCAGCAAGACGATACTTTCGTTCTGCATCCCTTTAAGGAACTCAGTCAACGCCTCAGTAGCAGCACCGATCGGCTCACCGATCCCCCACACGATGGCACCGGCTGTGATGAATGTACCAATGATTGGAATAACGAAAATGGGCATCACAGAGCGGGCAAATGCAGGTACCTTAATTTTCTTGAGGTAGAACACCACAATACCGCCCAGCAAGCCTGCAAAGATAGCGCCGAAGAACCCGGTGTTGTACATGTTGGCACCAATGAATGCCGCGATGGCAGAAGGTGCAAGTGCAGAGCGGTCAGCAATCGAGTAACCGATGTAAGCCGCTAGGATAGGCACCATCAACTGGAAACCAGCAACACCGATAAAGAACAGGTCATTCAACCAGGTTCCCTCTTCTGGCACCGCCCCCTTACCGTAGAGCATCACCGACATCGCCAGCAAAATACCACCTGCAACCACAAATGGGATCATGTGCGATACACCCGTCATAAGGTGCTGCCTTGTGTCCTTCAATATTGAGATTAAGTCTTTCATCGACCTCTCCTTGAGTCATTAACTTGTCATTTTTAAAAACTGTTTCACGTACAGGGAATAAATCTAAGCCAGCTGTGCTTTGGTACTACTATAGTGAGCAATAGTGCTATCAAGTTAGAGGACAAAAGTTCTATTTACTGGATATTTGTTAGATTTAAATCAAAACTTGATCCAACTCTCGAAATACCAAAAAACGAAACAAAAAAATTAAAAAGCAACAAAAACATAAGTTTATATTTACATCCATGCTTTAACCCATGTACCAAACTTGCTCGTCATCACAAAAACACCTTCAAATTTGACCACCATCACATTTGATTTTTTATCTAACAAAAATCCAGCTTTTCGCAGTTTTGTCCCATGGTACACCTTCCCCACTTTGATATTGTGAATACATAACGAAAGGCATTGCCTAGATGCAAAAGGACTACGTGAAATGAAATCTTTCTCTTTCTCATGTGAACTACCCAACGGGGTTCACGCAAGACCGGCTAGCCATGTTGAAGCCGTATGTAACCAGTTTGATTCGAACATTACCTGGCAGAACCAGCGGACGGGGATGAGCGGCAATGCCAAAAGTGTCCTCTCTCTGATCGGGACAGATACCCTGCTGGGTGATGAATGTCTGATCACTATCGACGGGATGGACGAAGAGTCTGCCCTTGAGCAACTAAAGCAGTTCATCAACAATGAATTCCCGCATTGCGACGAACCACTAGCAGTATCAGATCAAGAGGAAGATCAAAGCCTTGCTCCGTTACCTCGCAATTTCTCCAACCTAAAAACTGCCCATATCCGTGGCCGTAGTGTCAGCGAAGGGTTTGGCAAAGGCAGGCTTACAGCCGTTGGTGCCGTGAACTTTGATGCCCTGGCAGACCTGCCAGAGCCAAGAGCCTTGGTTGAGGAACAAAATCTGCTCGATACTGGTATTGAGGCAGTGATCAAATCACTCAATATCTTCCTCGCCTCAGCCCAGCATACCGAGGGCGAAGTTATCAAGGCGCACCTATCGATTGCCCGTGACAACGAATTCCAGCAGACCTTGCAAGAGAACCTTGTTGAAGGGCGCAGCTGTGCCGATGCCATCATCGCAACGGCCAAGCATTTCGGCGAACTGATGAAAAACTCATCCAGCGCCTACATGCGCGAACGCGAGCTGGATATCCGTGATGTCTGCTACCAACTGCTGCAGAGCATTTATGGTAACGAGCGCTTCGGTAGCCAAAATACCCTCACCGAACCGACGGTCTGCCTAGCGGACGACCTGACGCCAAGCCAGTTCCTCGAATTAGATAAGTCATTATTAAAGGGGCTTATTCTCTCGCACGGCGGCAGCACATCCCATACTGTGATCCTGGCCCGCTCTTTTGCCATCCCAACCATTGTCGGTGTTGAAGGCTCCAAGCTAAGTGCATTTTTGGACAGTGAAGTGGTTGTTGATGGCACCCTAGGCCTCGTGGTCACCGAGATCAGCGAGCCGGTCGAGCGCTACTACACCCAGGAGCATAAAGTCCGGGAAATTGTAGCCACACGCCAGGCACAGTTCAGGGATGTTGCGGCCCAGACCGCAGACGGCAAAGTCCTGGAAGTCGCAGCCAACATCGCCCACTCGGTAGAAGCCAAACAAGCCTTTTCCAACGGTGCCGAAGCTGTTGGCCTGTTCCGAACAGAAATGCTTTACATGGACCGCACTTCAGCGCCGGATGAAGACGAGCTTTACAACATTTTCTGCCAGGCTTGCGAAGCGGCGGACGGCAAATCGATAATCGTCCGTACTATTGATATTGGCGGTGACAAACCGGTTGATTACTTGAATATTCCGACAGAGAACAACCCGTTCCTTGGCTACCGGGCGGTGCGTATCTACCCTGAATTTATCGAGATGTTCAAAACCCAGCTGCGTGCCATCCTCCGGGCCTCGGCCCATGGCAACCTGAAGATCATGATCCCGATGATTTCATCGCTGGAAGAAATCCTATGGGTGAAAGATATCTTGGCAGAAGTACGTCAGGAGCTTCGCAAGGAAAACCGGCCGTTTGCCGAAAAAGTGCCGCTGGGTATTATGCTGGAAGTCCCGTCAGTCGCCTTTATTATTGACCAATGCTGTGAAGAAATAGATTTCTTCTCTATCGGTTCGAACGACCTAACCCAGTACCTAATGGCCGTTGACCGTGATAATGCTAAGGTCGCCGCAAGCTACAATAGCCTCAACCCAGCCTTTTTGCGCACCCTTGATCATGTGGTGCGGGAAGTTCACCGCCACGGCAAATGGATTGGCCTATGTGGCGAGCTAGGGGCAAAAGGCTCGGTACTGCCATTGCTCGTTGGCCTAGGCCTTGACGAGATCAGCATGAGCTCACCGAGCATTGCTGCCACCAAGGAGCGCATCGCTAAACTGGACAGTAGGGAATGTCGCCAGCTGCTCAACAAGGCCATGCAGTGCCGCACCATCCAGGAAGTGGAGCATGTACTAGCACAGTTCCGCATGACACAGACCGAAGCGCCTATGGTATCGGGCGATTGCATCAGCCTTGACCGCGACCTGCGCAGCAAAGAGGAAGTGATCAAGACCCTGGCAGATAACCTCTACCTAACCGGGCGCTGCCGCTACCCCAACAAACTGGCCGACGACCTGTGGGCCCGTGAAGATGTGTTCTCGACCGGACTTGGCTTTGGCTTTGCTATCCCGCACACCAAGAGTGAGCATATCGAACAGTCGGCGATCAGTGTGTGCCGCCTGGCGAACCCTATCCAGTGGGGGGACGAAGAAGCCCAGTTCATCATTATGCTCACCCTCAACAAGCATGCTGCCGGTGACCAGCATATGAAGATTTTCTCCAAACTGGCCAGAAAAATCATGCACGCAGACTTCAGGGAACAGTTAATGACAGCACAGAGCTGTGATCAGGTTGAAGCGCTGTTAAAGCAAGAACTTGAACTGAACTAACCGTCCTCCCCTCCTACGGCAGCATTGCCCGAGCAATGCTGCCTGTTTTCTCAAGGAAAGAACCATGCAGCCTATCAAAACGGCCATCGTTGGCTTCGGTATATCTGGCCAGTGCTTTCAGGCCCCGATCATTGAATATTGCGATGAACTTGAACTCACTGCAGTGGTATCAAGCGATAAGCAAAAGGTGATCGCCCAGCTTCCTAATGTCACTGTTTACAGCCAGATCGAGACCATGTTGGAAAATCCCGATATTGAACTGGTGATCATCTCCACCCCCAACCACCTTCACGTCCCGCAAGCCAAGTTAGCCCTGCAAGCCGGTAAGCATGTTGTTATTGAAAAACCGTTCTGTATTACCGCCGATGAAGGCAAAGCGCTAATAGAAGTCGCGCAACAAGCAGGAAAGACACTGTCGGTCTACCAAAGCCGGCGTTTTGATGGCGACTTCAAAACCATCGAAAAACTATTAGCAGATGGCAAACTCGACGGTATCCATACTTTTTACTCCAGCTACAACCGTTACCGGCCTGAAGTCAAAGTGCGCTGGCGCGAGCAAGACACCCCTGGGGCTGGCATCCTGTACGATCTCGGTGCCCATCTTATCGACCAAGCACTGTACTTGTTCGGCTTGCCAGAGAAAGTAACAGCCATTGTGAAGAACCAGCGCCCCGGAGCACAGGCTACAGACCACTTCCACCTAATCCTCCACTACCCACAGTGCGAGGCGATTTTGCATGCCAATTGCCTGAGCACCACCGAAGGACCAAGATTCCAGGTCTTCGGCCATGATTCGGCATTCATCAAATATGGCATGGATCCCCAGGAAGACATGCTGCGAGACAAAGCCGGCCCCGGTAACCGTGGATGGGGAGAAGACACCCCAGATAATTTTGGCCGCTATACCGATAAACACGGGCATAACGCCATTATCGAAACACAGCGTGGTGGGTATGAACAGTTCTATCAGCAACTCGCCCTAGCTATCCGGGAAGGCCACCCGCTGCCAGTGACTGCCGAGCAAGCATTGGATGTTATTCGTGTCATTGAGGCTGCGATAGCCAGTTCAGAACAGCAATGCAGCGTGAGACTTTAGAAAGAGGAAGAGGCGGAAACGCAATATGATTACTGATTTGAATGTACTGCTAGCCCAGGAAAAAGAACTGCAATTCGAACATTTCAGCCACCAAACAGCCTGGCTGCTTGGCTCCTTGATAAAACACAATGCAGAGCTTAGGGAGGCCGCCGTTGCCATTGATATCACCTTCAACGGCCACTGCCTGTTTAGCTATGCCATGGCGGGTACCAGCCCTGATAACCAGCAGTGGATAGCCCGCAAGCGCAATGTGGTGGATCGCTACCGGCACAGCTCTTGGTATATGGGCCAGTACTATAAAGCCAAGGGAAAAACTATCGAACAGGCTTCATTAGTTGATGCCAAACAGTTCGCGCCGTTTGGTGGCAGTTTCCCGTTAGTCATTAAGAACGTGGGTGTCGTCGGTAGTGTGACGGTTTCGGGGTTGCCCCAGTATGAAGATCATGTTTTGGTGGTCGAGAGTCTTCAAACGCTTCTCTCCCAGCAGCCCGATAAGAGATTAAAATTGCAGTCAGAGAGCTAGTGAATACAAATCCACTAGGGGAACTGTGATCACGGCGATAATGGAGGGAACAGAGAGCGTGCTGCAATCATGGTGGTTCTGCGCATGATTGAGAATATAGACGCATTTCTTGCCCTTATTGGCGACAACAAGGGCAGTCGTTTGGTTTAACCTTGATTCTTTTTCATCCTGTTTTTGACTAAGTGCATATGGTAAAACACAAGGACTATACCAAGGGGTATAGTCCTGTAATTCTGTATTGTGGATATCAATGCTGTAGGGCTCAGCATAAAACACGATGAACTGCTCATAGTCCACGTCGACTTTAACCGTATAAGCGGCCTGCTCGTTGGAATTGCTTTCATTATCAAAGGCCTTGCTGGAGCTATATTTCAAGGCCTGACTATTAAGCAGATCGTCATTTAGTTGTTCTAGTGTTTTACTCCATGCGTAAATTCCATCACTCTTGTCATAGCGAATAACCGCCTTGTCAAGATCACACCGTTCACTGCTGACGGATTCAACGGGTAAGTTATATAACTTATCACCATAGTCCGAAGCAAAACTGTTAAATTGAGCGGGATTGTAATAAAGCTCGCTTTCATAATTTGCCATGGCATCAAACACACTCCAAAGATGATATGAGTCATAACCTAACGCCATAAAACCTTGAGTTATTTTAATTTTGCTCGGAGTTACGGATACTATTTCAGCCAATTGACTACGCCAGTACTCCACCCCTATTCTCTGTAAATCGTTTTCATTGATACCCGCTCTAGCCGATGCGTATATTGGTAACCACAGAGCCGAGATAAAAATAACCAGCTTTGTTTTATCCATAGTTAGGCACCTTTTCAGAAGTAATTCATACCATTTTTTACTTCATATCTATATTCTAAAAATATAAAGGCTTCACAAAAGAAGCCTTTAATCATTGATGATATTATGGTGCACATCTATCCTACGCAAAAATACCTGACATAGGAGATTGCAGAACACCCAGAACCTGAGGGTTACCCAAAGCAATCTTTGTGGTAATGGTGAAATTACCTTGATCGTTAAACTTCACCTCGGTCGTTGTTCCCCCTTGGCCAGATACGCTGAAGAATGGCCAGATACCTGCTTTTGCCGCCGCTTCAATTTCCGTGCGCTCAGAGGTGTCATAACTGGCGTTGGACGTCATAGTAATCGTTACACCGTCTGCCACAACGAGCGAAGAGGTAAGCCGCTGGAGGAAGCCATCAGGACCGAAGGCTTTATCCCACGTGGTCGAACTTTGGTTGTTCCAAACCGTATTATCTTTGGTGGTGTAGGCCTTTGCCAGCGCGGCACTTTCATACCATGCTTTAAACTCTGCCAATATTGGATCGTTCGGATCATTAACTGCCAATGGCCCGGCTGTAAATGTCGTCACCTTCTGAAAGTCTGCATCAATCTTTACACCGGCAGAGGTTGTTTTAGTCGTAAGCTTGTCATACTTACCGCCGCCACCAAATGAAAAAATATCAAAAAATACGGAGGTATTGCCACCTGCCCAAGTATGCTTAACATCGCTGCTTGTTGTTTTAGAATCAAGCGTAAAGCTCTTCGATGCCCCACCGGATAAAGCCGATTTTAATTGGTCCGCAGTTTTATTCCAGGCATATTTCCCACCTGCCGATGCAAACTTATTAACCGCGATATTAATTGGATTGATGTAAATATTGGTCAGGCCGGTTACGCAACCTGCTTTCCCCGGAGCATTTCTCATCGCCCATGAGTTAAACAGATCTGAAACGCCTTGAGCAGTCCATTCTGCGGGATCATGACTCTCAAAATAGCTATTCCATTTGCCATAATAATCCCCCATGCAGTTCTGGAAACTCGAGTTAGAGGCAGGAACAAGTGCCTCGAGGATCAAGTTATAAGCGGATGAAAAGTTATTAGTTTGGCTGGGGTTATAAAAGTTGTTAATTGATTTTGGCGGTACGGCATTGAACACATTCCACATATCCTGGGATGTACTCATCATAGAATTTGGACCTTGATACAACTGAAACTGGTTCGGGTCTAATCCTAAGCCAGTCACCATGGCGTTATACCACTGCGCCGTTAATGTATCCATTGCGGAGTTAACAGATGAACCTACACTTTTATCTAACGTCTCTGTCTGTGACATAATATATCCCTCGTAAAAAGTGTTATGACTTCAAATTAAAACTCAAGCAATTTTAAATTTCTAAACGACTTAATTATCAATTAAAATCACCGTTATCGAACATGTAGCTCTGCAAGTTTAATATTGCATTTGTTTACACTGATAGAAAAAATCATTTTTGTACATAGGATCACACTAGATCGTTTTCTATCCTGCAACTTGCTTAGAAAAATATAACTCGAGATAAGTTTTTATCTATTACACGCTATTACAAGGTATATCGAGATAATTGTACTGAGTATGCTATTAGCTTTTCTCATGAAGGCTGACCTCAATCATCCAGCCTTTCACGATTTTGCGCCATCTCTCCAGGCGCTAGATATGACCGGTTTCTTTCAGGCGGTTCAAAAGCTCCGTCACTTGCCGAATCCCCTCCTCCGTGCGACATAAGTAAGCCGGACTCACCAAACCCAGTGCAATATTTTCCGTCTGTAGCCAATCATCCGCTTTTGCCCGGTCACCAAAGTATTCTAGGGCATCATCGTAGAGCGCTTCAGGAATGTGCTGTTTATCCATTTTCCATCTCCTAACCAACCACAAACTCATTATCAATAACCTAGCCTGATTTCATAACAGCATCAGTTAGCGATATCACAATTGACCGACAAAAGTGAAAGCCATACTCTATACCCAAGCCACTTGGGTACATAGCCCATCAAGATAACGACAAAAACAACAAGCCCAACCAACCGCTGGCTGCTTGCGTTTGCAACAAGGAAACCTGCATGAGCAACACCGTTGATCTAAGCCTGCTCATTGAGCGCATCTCTGCCGCAGATACCGACGAACAACGTCAAATATTCAATGAAGCCGAGATACAACAACTGGAAGCCGGCGCCTTCGCCACCTTGTTCGAGGCATTGCCCCTTGATCAGCGTATGGAGCTATGGCGCCAGTTACCCCTCAATGATCACGTTGATGTACTCACCGCCATGCGTGCTGACACCCGTGAGTGGGTGATCCAGTCACTCAGTGATACCGAACTGGATTTGGTACTCGGTCAGCTTGATAACCTCTCCCTGATCGAATGGGCCGACTCGCTGCCGGAAGAGATCATCGAGCGGGCCATAGGGAAACTCAGCAAAGAAGACATCGAGCTGTTTGACCGTGCCAACCAATACGATGATGACCAGATCGGCCGTTACGCCAACCCCAAAGTCCTTTCGCTGCCGCAGGGGATTTCAGCCAAACGGGCCAAGGTGCTCCTGGAGCGTTACGGATACCAGTACCCGGCATCGATTTTCGTGGTCACCCGCGATACCAAATTTGTCGGTACCGTAAACTACCAACAGCTGATCGAAGCCGAGCCGCTGACTAAATTGAGCAGCCTTGCCGATACCGACACCCTGATCTTGGAAGATGACGCTTCACTGGCCGAGGCCGTAGAGGCTGTAGAGCACAGCCAGCAGTTCAGCCTGCCGATTGTTGACGAGAACTTTGCATTAATTGGCGAAATTGATACCCACCTGGCGCTAGAGCTAATGCGGGAGAACTACGAAAGTACCCTAATGGCCAATGCCGGTATGAGCGAAGAAGATGACCTTTTCGCCCCGATTGCCAAAAGTGCCAAAAAACGTGCGGTCTGGCTGGGTATCAACCTTATCACTGCCGTGCTGGCGTCGATGACCATCAGCTTGTTCGAGGATGTCATTGCCCAGGTGGTTGCACTGGCTATCTTGATGCCAATCGTCGCTTCGATGGGCGGTATTGCCGGTAGCCAGACCCTGACCCTGATGATCCGCGGTATGGCCCTCAACCAGGTCACCGCCGGTAACCGTCGTTCTTTGCTGCGCAATGAGCTGGGAATAGGTTTTCTCAACGGAGTGTTGTGGGCGGTATTGATCGGCTTGATGGCGGGGCTTTGGTTCCAGTCTCCGATTATCGGCGCGATTATTGCGGTCGGTATCGTGGTCAATATCATCACCGCCGCCCTGTTCGGGGTCTTAATCCCAGTAGTGCTCGACAAGCTCAAGCTTGATCCTGCGCTGGCAGGATCGGTGATCCTCACCACGGTGACCGATGTGGTAGGCTTCTTCGCCTTCCTCGGCACCGCCAAGCTATTACTGTTGTAAGCTTGTCACTATTCCGAATTCCATCATTTCGAGTGCCGCCATTTCGGGTGGCACTCGGATTAATCCATACGTCTAGCTATCCTTCGCTCTTACTTAACTCATTTCTTAACTTCATTCTCTAGCTCAGTACCAGGCTGAACCTTGCTCGCCGTGTCCTGGTCAACAATCTCGCGTATCGCCGCCAGCAAAGGATGCTGATCCGTGTATTTCTTGCCGTAATGAAGATTGAATTCATAATCGAAACCATCGGGGTTCAAGCCTTGGTTATGCTGGATCAGGGTTTCCAGCTTATCCAACCCTTTGGCCACTTTGGCTTCTAGTGTCTCGGCCTGCTCATACTCATCCCACAATGACAGGATATGCTGCTGCATCGGTTGATTCAGAGGGGCTATCAAGGTCTGCAAGTCCAACCTTTCCTGATAGGATTTGTCGATGTTAGGGTCTTGGTCGACCGCAGCAATGTCACCGGAAATGGCTTCGCCCAAGTCATGGATCACGCACATTTGCATCAGCTTGGCATGGTCGATTTCTGGCATTTCCTGCTCGAACAGCATCGCCATTAAACACAGCCGCCAGGTATGCTCAGCCGTGCTCTCTTTGCGGCCCTGGGTGGTGTGGGCGCTTCTCAGCGTGTCCTTCAATTGTTCGGCCTGGCGCAGGAAATCCAACATACCCAACATGTCACTTTGCTTCATCAAACTGTCGCCCGCCTTTAAAAACTCATTAATTCAATCGCCATAAACCGCGTCAATAGTACTTTCCAATTCAGGCACATCGCAACGGCTAACCTTTTGTTCACGATAAAAGTCCTTAATTTGCTTCATTAATGTGCCTAGAACAGACCAAACTCTGTTGAAAGCAAGAGCTAGCAGTTAAGGAAGTGAAAAAATTTTTTGTTCCCCCCTTGAACTTGTTTTCATCGACCCTATTTTTCTGATAGAGAGCACAAGGTAGCGCTTTCTGCATCACTTATATGTCTTTTATTTTTTGTAACTATAGGAGGCTAACCTCATGAATATTCGTCCTTTAAATGACAGGCTGATTGTCGAAAGACTAGAAGCAGAAAGCAAGTCTGAAGGAGGAATTGTACTTACATCCCAATCCGTCAAGAAATCCAACCGGGGGAAAGTTATTGCCGTCGGCTTGGGCCAGCGACTGGAGAATGGTGAACGTGCAGCTATGGATATAAAAGTGAACGACACAGTCATTTTCAATGACGGTTATGGCGTTAAATCTGAGAAAATCGATGGTTCGGAGTACTTAATCCTCTCTGAATCTGATGTGTTAGCAATCGTTGAGTAATTGATTTTTATTTATTTTTTGGGGAGATAATCATGACTGCAAAAGATGTTTTATTTGCTGATGAATCGCGTCAAAAGATGCTTAAAGGTGTGAATTTACTGGCCGATGCGGTTAAGGTCACTCTTGGCCCTAAAGGGCGGAATGTAGTCTTGGACAAATCTTTTGGTGCCCCTGCTATCACCAAAGATGGTGTATCCGTGGCAAAAGAGATCGAGCTAGAAGATAAGTTCGAGAACATGGGTGCACAAATGGTAAAACAGGTTGCATCAAAGGCCAACGATGAGGCTGGTGACGGTACCACAACGGCAACCGTATTGGCTCAATCATTAATTAACGAAGGATTGAAAGCGGTCGCCGCGGGAATGAATCCAATGGATCTCAAACGTGGTATTGATAGAGCCACGGAGGCCGCGGTAGAGAAGTTACGAGAGATATCTCAGCCATGCAGCGACAAAGGATCCATCACTCAGGTAGGTAGCATTTCTGCTAATAGTGATAGAGCCATCGGTGAAATCATAGCTGAAGCAATGGATAAAGTCGGTCGCAATGGTGTTATTACGGTAGAGGAAGGTCAAGGCCTTATCAACGAACTTGCTGTTGTCGAGGGTATGCAATTCGACCGAGGTTATCTGTCCCCTTATTTTATTACTAACCAGGAGGCTGGCACGGTAGAGCTAGATAACCCCTATATTCTTCTGGTAGATAAAAAAGTCAGTAATATCAGAGAACTACTTCCTGTACTTGAAAGTGTTGCGCAGCAATCTCGATCACTACTTATCATTGCCGAAGATATCGAGGGAGAAGCGCTCGCCACACTGGTGGTGAATAATATGCGTGGAATTGTTCGAGCGTCGGCAGTGAAAGCGCCCGGCTTTGGTGATAACCGAAAAGCAATGATGGAAGACATCGCGGTACTGACAGATGGGACGCTCATTTCTGAAGAGCTTGGTCTTGAACTTGAAAAAGTTACATTGGAGCAGCTGGGTAGTGCGAAGAAAGTCACGATTACTAAGGACGCAACCACCATCGTGGGTGGTGTTGCTGAAGAAAATGTCATAAAAGATCGTGTTGCCTCCATAGAGAAGCAGATTGAAACCACAACATCTCAATACGACAAAGAGAAACTTCAACAGCGTATCGCCAAACTTGCTGGCGGCGTGGCCGTGATAAAAATCGGTGCAGCGACAGAAGTTGAGATGAAAGAGAAGAAAGATCGAGTTGATGATGCACTGCACGCAACCCGTGCTGCCGTAGAAGAAGGTATCGTCGCAGGCGGTGGTGTTGCTCTGGCTAAGATAGGCTATGAATTAGGAGACCTTAAAGGTGACAATGACGACCAAAATGTGGGGATCCGTGTTGCCTTACGGGCTATGGAAGAGCCGCTTCGTCAAATTGTGACCAATGCTGGCGGTGAGGCCTCTGTGGTAGCAAATGCCGTAAGAACTGGCGATGCCTACTATGGCTTTAATGCTGCAACGGGTGAGTACGGAAATATGATTGATATGGGTATTCTCGACCCAACCAAAGTGACCCGCTCTGCGCTTCAGTTTGCTGCATCTATTGCTGGCTTAATGATAACGACTGAAGCAATGATTTCAGAGCACGTTAAAGATAAGGAGTTCACCGACTAACTCTTATAAAGGCATAAGCGGGTAATTGATTGCCCGCTTATATCAACCTAGTATTTGGCCATAGAGTTTTAGAATGAATATATAAAAAGGGAATATTTCAACAATCATTTAATAAAAATATTTTATATTAATTCAGTTGATCTTTGTGTTCTTCAATACTATAAAAAGAGTGAAATGGTTGTCTGATTAGAAACCATTTTTTCACAAATTGTTTTTATTTTATGTTGCTTCTTATGGAGGATATATTATGAACTCAATTGACCTATCTCCACTATATCGCAATAGTATTGGTTTTGACCGTCTAGCATCACTAATTGACCATGCGTTAACCAGTGAAAATGCTGTGAACGGTTACCCCCCATACAATATCGAAGTTCTGAGTGACAACCGCTATGCCATTAGTCTGGCTGTAGCCGGATTTGTTCAGGAAGAGCTCGATATACAGGTAGAAAAGGGCGTGTTGACTGTGCGTGGTCATAAAAACTCTGACGAAGAGCGGAAATATCTCTATCAGGGTATAGCTAATCGTACATTCGAACGTAAATTTAATTTAGCTGACTATGTTGAAGTTATCGATGCCGACCTTTTTAACGGTTTGTTGACCATTACTTTGGTAAAAGAAATTCCTGAAGCGATGAAGCCTAAATCCATTGCCATTAACAACAATGGAAAAGTATTAGAACATAAAGCTGAAGAAAAGCGAACCAAAGAAGGTGAAGTTGCCTAATTAGCATGGAGGGTGCGAATAGCAGCACCCTCACTTTTACTGTTAATTAATATTAACCTGAACATGGGGGATTTCATGAACATTGAAAAGCTAAAACCCTGGAATTGGTTTAAACATGAAGAGAGCTCAACTAATCAGATCCCAGTTTCAAAAAGTGAAGCTTCTTCTGATGTTAGCCAAGGAACTACCACTATCACATCACCTCAGCAAAGTGCTGTAGGTTCGTTGTTACAGCTACATCAGGAGATGGACCGTTTGTTTGATGATGTGTGGCACTCATTTGGAATGCCGGGCACATCGCGACTAACTCGCCCCAACTTACTGTTTGGACAGAGCTTGGTTGGTGGGCACTCATTAGATACCATTCGTGCAAAGCTGGATGTGTCGGGAAGTGAAAAAGAATATGAAATTTCCGTTGAATTACCTGGTCTTTCAGAAGACGACATTCAGATAGAGCTGAATACCAATACGCTTGTGGTGAAAGGCCAAAAGCAGGAGGAAAAGGAAACCAAGGGTAAGCAATACTATCGCGTGGAGCGAAACGTGGGGACTTTTCAACGTACCTTATCCTTGCCTGATGATGCTGACAAAGAAGCTATATCCGCGAATATGAAAAATGGTTTATTGATTATTAAGATTCCGAGAAAAGCACTACCTCAGGATAAGGTAAAACGCATTTCCATCTCATCATAAATACAACTGGAGGCGGCTAAGGCTGCCTCCTCTTAGAGTTTATTGTTACCAAGGTAAATGCCATTATGTTAATAAGACTGATTCATATCACTCTTTTTCTTTTATTATTTTTTATCTTCACAGTAAACAGGAAAAAGGTTAACGATATCCGCTCTCTTGAAACATTTATGACTGGCAGAGATAGTGTACCAATGAATGTGTTTAGAGGGGGAAGGCTACAATTTATAGTCCTTCAATAAAAACTGGAAGGGGGTAACATGGCTAGAAACATAAGTAAGTCTTTAAATAATGTCTTGCTGATCTGTGAGACGAGTACAAATGTTGAAGGTTTCATTCGTCTATTCAATAGTTGTGACTTTTATGTTGATGTTCGACATGATAATTTGCAAGATGTTGATTTTGGTCAATATGGTGCAGTAGCCCATATTACAAATTCTTCGGATTCATTGACTGCTTTATTAGGGCATAGATTAGAATCAGTAAAAGATGAAGAATGGATTTTAATTTCCGGCGATAATGATGATCTGCATTGTACGGTTCAGGTAACTGCACTAGCCTCTGAAGAGCTTAGACTTTACATAAGAACTTTATGGGCAAAGTTTAATATCGCTTAATTTTACTTATTATAAACAGGGCTAAACCTTAAGTTCAAATAACTCTATATTTTTCAGCTCTAAACTACCTACTTTAGTCATTTATTACAGTTAAAGAAAACTCACAACACGAGGTAAATAGTAACATGCCACTAAAGTCAACAGAGTAAATACAAGCAAGCCGTATTGCCCCTGTGTTGGACGTTCAAATAACTGCTCTTGGGTTTCTATAAATCTAATGTTTTGTTCACTTTGAGTCCCTAAATAGCGGCTTGTCAAAACGCCAGTTGCGATAAAGACCAACGTTCCAATTGGGGCTTGCCAAGGCCATGCGAGCCCCGAATAGTAGCAGACCGCGAGCGATACAAGACTAGTGATCGTTCCGAACAGTACGCCTGTTTCATTCGCTTTTTTGTAAAACAGACCGAGTAAAAATGAACCAAGGCGTACACCAACAAACAGCGAGGTAAAACTGGCAATCAATTTTGTTACCGACTCATTTGAGACACTCAACATCGCAGGGCCTATCAATACAACAGCGCAGAATAGCGAAAACCGTTTTGCAATTAGGTTATAGTGACGCTCTGCTCGATCTCTTTGGATAAATCGCTTGTATATATCGTAAGTTAGGATGGTAGACATCGAATTGTAAGTTGAATCTAGCGTAGACATAGCGGCAGCGATAAGAGATGTAATGACAACACCTTGTACAATCTCATTGGTATTGTTGAAAACAAAATGAAGTACGATACTGTTTGCATTCACAAATTCCTGGCCATCATAGAATATATACAGCAGTACCCCCATGATTGAGAATAGAAAGTAAACAAAAAACATTCCGTATCCTACATACAGCATCGACTTGCGTGCTGACGCTAAATCTTTTGTTGCTAACGTCCTTTGAATAATTAATTGATTCGATCCGTAGACACTTAGGTGTAAAAACGCAACGGCAAATAAACCAGCATAAAGCGTTGTTTCATTGGTAAAGTCTAGACTCGTATCTAGAACCTGTAACCTATCAACCACAACCTCTTTATTGGCTAAAATTTCATCCATAGTCACGCTTTGGCTAAGAAAATAGAAAACTAAAATAAAGCCTAAAACAAGTACACAGGTTTGCAAGACATCCGTCCACATAACCGCAGCGATCCCACCCAAGTATGTGTATGCGGCGGTAAATATTGAAATCACCACAATGCACTCATAAATATCAAGCGGTAATATACGTGAAACCAATAGTGCAATCGCGTAGAGAGCTAACGCGGCAGAAATGGTTTGGATAAATAAGAAAGCGGCCACGTTGATCGCTCTTGCTTTATAGCCAAAGCGGATCTCTAGATATTCGTATATTGAGTGAATTTTCATCTTATAAAACACAGGGATGAAAAATGAACAAACGAAAAAGATAACAATTGGGTAATTGATATGGATTATGAGCGCTTCCATTCCACTTTGATATACCCACCCTGGTACTCCGATAAAAGTCATCGCACTGACATAAGTTGCAAGAATTGAAACCCCCGCGACCCAAGCACTGAAGTTTCGTTCACCCGTGGAGACACTCCCTTTTTCGCCAATTTTTCTACTTACTAAATAACCAATTAGAAAAGTTAGAGTCATATACCCCAAGACAATAGTAAGTGTGGTTGTACCCATGGTGATCTCTGATCCAGTTCAATTTAGGTTGAGGATTTTACATCACAAGTGGTGGTTCAGCTCGTGATCGTTATCAAAAAAACAAACGTGAATTTGTGAATATTTTTATGTATACGTATACACATGCACTTACCCCTGTATTTTTATAACATTGTTTTTTATATAAATTTTATTTGATTATAAAAATAATTTTATTTCATATGTACTTATTTGAATGTATACGTATACCCAAATATTGATATCGATCAAGTTTCGCCGACCTTGGTTTATGAATAATAAATAACGAACGGGCGAGGAGCGTGATTAGAATTTTCACGAGAATGAGCGCCACAAACATTGAAACTTTGGGATGACATCATGAATCTAAAACACATGAGCGAGGTATCGATTCAGCATCGAATACTGGCTTATATCGTACTTTTGGCAGGACACTTCTTCTATGCCTACAACTTTGTAATTATTGATTATGTTCGACCATTTATTGTCGACTCATACGACTCGATTACACTGGCGCATACTGCACAGTTCTACACTTGGCAATCGGTGGGAGCACTACTGGGCGCAATCGTTGCTGCAAAAATTGCGGGTAAGCGCGGGCTCATTTTTGTTGCATTGTTAAACGGTGCCGCAACATTGGTAAACATCGCATTGACTGACTACATGACTTGGTCCATTGCTCGTTTAGTCATCGGTTTTTCATTGGGTGCCTATGCCACTATCGCATTCACCGTTATGACGGGCATGTTCCCAAGCAGCATTCGCGGCAAGATGACCGCCTTTCTATCAAGCATGTTCTCAGTGGCGTTGATCTTTATGGGTGGTTATGCGGCTTACCTATCGAGCATTGATGCACCTTGGCAAGGTTTGATGGTTGCAGGAGGCCTACCACCGATCATTATTGCTGGCTTAATGGCGTTGTTTATCCCAAGTGAAAAACGTTATATCGCCTTTGGCGCAGAAAATATAGAAAAGACCGAAACCGGTGAAGAGAAGAAAGGTAGCTGGGGTGAAATGTTCTCTGTGAACTACCGCCGCTTTACTATCTGCTGCCTACTATTGGCAGGATTGAATTTCTATGGTTATCAATTCTTTAGTGGGTTTGTAACCACTTACCTTAAAGAAGTGCGCATGTTCGATGCGGCAACTGTGGGCCTCATCTTTTCAATTGCCTCATTTGGTAACTTAGTCGGTGGCTGGGTTTGGGGCGCAATCTCAGATAAGTGGGGACGTAAAGTCAACGCATTTGGTTTCATCCTCGCGGGTGTTATGTCTGCCGCATTTTTTGTAGCCCCTTCGAATGTCGAAATTATGGGCTTAAACCTGCTGGCAATTCTAGGCCTTCTTTACAACTTTGGTTTGTCTTCAAGCCTTATCTGGGGTGGTTATTTTATCGAGTTGTTCCCAAGCCACCTACGTGGCTACGGAGCGGCATTGTTCCATGGCGGCCGTATCATAGGTATGTGGGCACCTATGGTTCTTGTATTTATTCAAAGCCAGACTTCACTTGAAACTGCAATGTGGGGATCACCAATCGTGTGGTTTGTCGCAGCATTTGTATGGCTAAGCCTACCAGAAACAGTAAAACATGGCGTTTTCGCCAAAAACAAATCAGACCAACTAGCAACGGAAAAATAATATGTCACGTTTTCAACCTGCAAAAAAATTAGTAAGAGAGTACTTTGACGCGCTAGAAAAGTGCCAGGTGTCTGAGGTCCAATTAGTGATGGACGAATTCATGTCAGATGACTATGAATTCCTAGGCAGCTACCCATTCCGTGAGCGCTCAGGCAAAGCGGAAGTCGCAGCAAAAGTCTGGGAGCCGTTAAAGCAGTCACTCACCCGCATGCAACGTCGTCAAGACATCTTCATCGGTGGTCAGAACGAGTTCAATGATGAAATCTGGGTCATGAGCATGGGTCATTTTATGGGCCTATTCGATACTGATTGGCTTGGTATTAAGCACACAGGCAAGATTCAGCACCTACGCTACGCAGAGTTCAGTTGTATCGAAAACGGCAAGATTACAAAGACAGGTCTGTTCCTTGATTTGATTGGTTTCATGAACCAAGCGGGTTGTTACCCACTACCACCGATGACAGGAAGCCATTTTGTATACCCTGGTCCGCGCAACCACGACGGCCTGTTATTTGAAGATGCACCTGCGGAAGAGAGCGCAAAAACACAAGAAGTGATGAATCTTATGGTGGATGACATCGACCGCCTGAACAAGACAGCACCATTTGCAGACATGGAAACGCTTCGTGAGTGCCTGCGCCTGCGCTGGCAAGAAGACATGATCTGGTACGGTCCTTGTGGTATCGGTGCACAATACACCATCCCTCGCTACCAGAAAGGTCACCAAATGCCATTCCGTAGCGGCCTAAAAGACAAAGTGTTCAATGGTCACGTATGTCGTTTCGCAGAGGGTAGTTTCTCTTGCTTCTTCGGTTGGCCTAACCTATCGAACAAACCTATCGGTGGTTTCCTAGGACTACCTGGTGGTGAGGTAAAAGCAGACATGCAAGTCGTAGATGTGTATTACCGTAAAGATGACAAACTATCTGAGAACTGGGTGCTAATTGATATCCCTTACTGGCTGAAACAACAAGGCCTTGACGTTTTGGAGCGCACAACAGAAATTACCAATCCAAAACTATAACTCATAGTTGCAAAGATGCTCCCAACCTGCCGCAAGGATGCGGCAACTTCTAAATAATTTCAGATTTTGTTTTCCCAAGAACATCTAAAGGTAAATAAGAACCGTGAAAAAATTGCCTACTGTCTGTGCGACTGCACTTGCGACGCTCTTTTCCCTTCCTGCTATCTCAGCGCAAACGATGATCAATGAGGCTGGAGATTCGTTAACTATCAATGGTCGTTTTGAAGCCCGATATCGTGATAAAGGGGGGGACACGCCAACAACCGTTGACAGTGGCAGCTCTCGTCTGGGTTTAAAAGGGGAAAAGGTTCTAGATAATGGTTGGACGGGTTTTGGTCACGCCGAATGGGGTTATAACTCAGGTGCTAATGGCGATAATATTTACGACCGCTTGCTCTATGTTGGCTTAAAACATGATAAGTACGGTAACCTCTCTGTGGGTACAAAACAGTGGTCTGCCTTCTATGATGTTGCATGGTTTACCGATATGGGACGAGTGTTCGGTACACGTGCTTCAGGTCTTTATAATTTAGAAGACTGGGGTATTGCTTCGGGCACTGGCCGTGCAGAAAACTCGCTGGTGTATCGCAATAGCATTGGTGATAGCTGGCATTACGGTATTACCCTTCAGACGGCAAGGAATGATGTCGGTTTATCTGGGTCTGAAAGCAACCGGGCGACAGCAACGTTAGAAAATGGCCTAGGTGGTTCACTCCGTTATAGCGGGATTCAAAATGTGTCCATCGGTTTAGCTTACCAACAAAACAAAGTGAATGACCTTAACCTCAATGTTGATGGTATAGAAAACGGCGATATGATGCGCATCTTGTTATTGGGGGCGAATTATTCAGATGGACACTGGTATCTTGGTGCCACAGCACATATTGGTGAAAATTGGGAAGCGGTTGAAACTTCGTCCGCCACCAACGCGATGTTCGGTACGTGGGGTGGTGAGCTCTACGCTTACTACCACTTTGACAATGGACTACGACCAACATTGAATTACAACTACTTTGAAAGCCGTGATGCTGACGTCGACTACACTCGTCATCTATTGGCACCAGGGTTAGAGTATCACTTTACGCGTAACACCTTCTTACTTTGGGCAGAATATCAAATTGATATGGGCAGTGATCAACTAACGTCTGATCATCAATTTGATAATGCTGAGAATCAGTTCGCTGCTGGTCTGCGTTACTACTTCTGATATATACAGTGACATCGTGATGAGGCAAGAGTCAACGCTTTTTAAGTTGCCATCGCAGAGTGGCAACATGCATAATTTACTCAAGTTTTCGCTGATGGGACAACTACAAATCGTTTGTTCATCATCAAATCAATGAATTTTTGGAGTTGTTTGTGTCAAAAAAGAGCAAAAACCCAACCTCTAACGATGTTGCTCGATTAGCTGGGGTATCACAGGCTACGGTATCACGAGTACTCAGTGGTAAAGGCTACACTAAAGAAGAGACAAAGCAGAAAGTGATGGATGCGATAGAACAGCTTAACTATCGCCCTAATGCTTATGCACGTACTTTAAACAATAGCCGGGCCAACCTAATTGGAATATTGTTACCCAGCGCTAACTATCCTATTTATTTAGAGTTGCTCAACCATTTAGTACAAGCATGCAAACATAAAGGGTATTCAGCCCTCCTAATTCCTGGCGAGCTAAATGAAGAAGAGAACTACTCAATTACAAATTTGTTGCAGTATAAGGTCGACGGAATAATCACCGCGTCTGCACACCATAAGACCAACTTATATTACGAATGTAATTTGCTTGGGCTACCTGTTGTACAGGTTATGCGTGTTGATGTTGACTCCGATTGCAGCTATGCCGCTAGCGACAATTTTGGCGCTGGAGAACTGGCAGCGAGTGAAATGCTCAAGAGAAATGGCCAAGATTTTCTTTATATTACCGGTCATTTACCGTCGAAAACTAACGACGATCGTTTTAATGGCTTTGCAACAGAAGTTGAAAATGAGCTAGGACATAGGCCGGAAAGCTTGGTTACCCACTTTGATTACGAAGCGTGTAAGTCTCTCATACGTAAGCGAGTAAAGCAGAAAGGCGTGCCTGACTCAGTGCTTTGCGCGACGGATGTAATAGCCTATGCCTTTATGGATGTAGTTCGGTTTGAGTTTGGCTATAGAGTGCCCGAAGATATTCAAGTCATTGGTTACGATGATTTAGAACAGTCATCATGGTCAGGCTATAAGCTCACCTCTTTCAGACAGAACATTAAGCGTCTTTCCAATGAAGCTGTTGCGCTGCTCGAGCAACAGATTAATGGTCAAACAGATAGAGTTTTCAATATTAATGTCTCAGCCAAGCTTATTGAACGAGAGACCTTGAGAGAAGCTACTTAAAAGCCGCGTCACTTATTACTAACGACAAGTTAAATTACTGCCTGTATTAACGGCAGGTAGTAATTTGCTACACCCAAAATTCAGCTAAAATAATAAAAGTTGGTAAGTTTATGTTATCTATATTTGATATTTACAAAGTAGGGGTGGGTCCTTCCAGCTCACATACTAATGGCCCAATGGTTGCGGGTCACCATTTTATCCAACTGATTGAAGCCGACCTCCATAAAGTGGTACGTATTCAGGTTGACCTATATGGCTCACTTTCATTGACCGGTATTGGCCATCACACTGACCGAGCGACTCTATTAGGACTACTTGGGAATAAGCCAGATACAATTAAAATTACGTCAGCCAATACAGCAATGCGAAAAGCGATAGAAAACCATGTTTTGCTCGTAAATGGTCACCATGAGGTCGCCTTTAACTATGAAACAGACATGTTATTCCATCAAGAAAACTTACCTCTACATGAAAACGGTATGACTATCTCAGCTTTCGACGGCGCTGGTAAACAAGTGGTTGTTGAAACCTACTACTCTATTGGCGGCGGGTTTATCGCGACAGCCGATGAATTATTGGATGGCAGTAATACTTCACCTGTCCAAGTAGAGTTCCCATTTAGAGATGCTGATGAAATGCTTGTCCAAGCAGAGAAGAATGGTTTAAGCCTTGGCTCAATGGTGCTAAAAAATGAGCTTGTCTTTCAAGACATGAGAGCAATAGAGCAGCGTGTTGATATGATTTGGCAAGTGATGACGGACTGTATAGAGCGTGGTTTTGAAACCGAGGGAATTCTAGATGGTGGTCTAGATGTGACACGCCGGGCCCCGAGTTTACTGAAAAAACTACAAGCCAATGCAGCCATTGATAACGATCCTATGGAGATCATGGATTGGGTTAATCTGTTTGCCTTTGCAGTGAGCGAAGAAAATGCAGCGGGAGGCCAGGTTGTTACGTCTCCTACTAACGGAGCCGCTGGCGTTATTCCCGCAGTATTAATGTATTACCATCAATTTATTAAAGAGCTAGATACCAAGCAATTGAAAGATTTTTTTGCTGTTTCTGGTGCAATAGGTATTTTGTACAAGACCAATGCATCTATTTCGGGCGCAGAAGTTGGCTGCCAAGGCGAGGTTGGGGTTTCTTCTTCTATGGCGGCAGCAGGTTTAACAGCATTACGTGGCGGGAGTAACGAGCAAATATGTGTCGCGGCAGAAATCGCTATGGAGCACTCGCTGGGCATGACTTGTGACCCAATTGGTGGCCTTGTTCAAGTACCATGTATTGAGCGTAACGCTATGGGTGCAATCAAAGCTATCAATGCATCACGAATGGCACTTAAGCGTACCAGCAAGTGCCTAATCTCTTTGGATAAAGTGATAGAAACCATGTACCAAACAGGAAAGGACATGAACAAGAAGTATCGAGAAACTTCACTTGGCGGTCTGGCCTTGATTCATTTAGCGCCTCCTTGTGAATGATTTATAAACTAATTCCAAAGATCGGCCCTTGTCAGGGCTCATGGCAGTGATATTGGTCCACGACGAAAACTAGCTAACGTACTTGCTGTTTGGTAACAATCCTAGCCTATTATCTTGCCGAACCCACAATGTTCTCATCACCTTAAACTGACCTGCTCCTCTAAATCTATCCACTCAAGATTATGGAGCAGTCAGTCTTGACATACTTGAAGTAACGACATCGCCTGTTCCAGTATTTTACTGCTTTGTTCCGTGATACTCGTTTATGTCTTTAGACAACAACGTGATAACCAACTCCGCTGCTTCATCACATAACGCACTTTGAACGGATTCAATTATGTCCATCTGGCGAAAAAAGGTTCTTCCTATTATCGGTGAACAGCGCTTTGAACAACTTTATATCGCACGTCCAATAGTGGGTTACGCAACACAGCTTTGCGACTGAACTTATGGTGTGCAATTTCCTTACCCTCCATAAAATAAAAAGGGATCTAACAAATTGTAGATCCCCTATTCACTTATCAGCCTAGGCGAGTCGCCCCGCGTTTACTTTGCAATGTTCTGCGCTGTCGTATAGAAGTCACGTGCCCTTGCCCAAACGCCGTTTGGATCTTCACCTTTGCACAGAGTCAGAAGATGTGGCAGTAGTTGCCCGGCGAAATCTTCGCTGCTTTCTTTTGGCAGTACTGTTGGTAGGTGATCAACCGCCTGGACATACACCCCGCTAACATCCGACTCGATGATAGGTTTAGACAGCTTGGTACACTGGTTGTAGATGCGGATTGGGTTATCCGGGTTGTTCGGATCGCAGCTGACATCGCTGACCATGCTCAGGCGTGGGTTCTCACCTAGGCTTTCCTTGGTGATGAACGGAGGCGTGCCTTCTGCTAGGTAAGCACAGTTAACCAAGATGTCGTAGTCATTGATTGCGGTGAACGGGCCGCCAGCTTTGGTTTCTTCAATATCCCAGCCGTCGGCATCGATACCCAGCTCGGCAAACAAGTCCAGCGCGCCACGGCCACAGCGGCCAAACTGACCGATAACCAATACCTTAGGCATCTCTGATAGTGTCGCAACCTGCTCGCGCAGTACCGCTAGGTAATGGTCGCGATCAGGGTAGCTGCCCACCGAGCCGAACACGTCTTTACAGTGTAAATGGTGGATATAACCCGATAGACCAATCGCTGCGCCAACGTAGCCTGCCCAGTAACCAAAGGCACATACGCGCTTGCCCATTTCGTCTTGCAGGAACTCTAGGTCAAGAATTTGGCCGCCACCGGCATTGAAGCGGGATAAGATCTGCACCGCTTCATCCTGCCCCTTGAACGCATGGGCAAAGTAAATGTGCTGGTGCTTGAGCGGGAAGTCATCTTCAGCCAGCTCTTTCAAACCCAAGATATAAGCGTGATCCGGTGCGTCAGTCCAGCTATGGCCTGCCGCTAGCTCACAGCCCAAATCAACATAGGCTTGGTCTGGGAAAATACGGGTATCGCTGCGCTCGACAATCACTTGGGCACCCGCATCAATCAGTGCTTTGGCTCCGGTAGGTGTCAATGCCGTGCGGTGCTCACCCACTTTTACTTCATCTCTTAGCCAAAATAGTGTGTTCATTTTCAATCCTTTTTTTAAACGGTAGCTCGTAATAGCAATCGCTATTTAAGCGGTAACTGGGGTGGCTGCGGCCTGACGGCGCACCATCAAAACTATCAGTGCAACTTGCAATACGGCGGCCAGTACGATGGTGTACGGGCTACGAGTGATTTCGGCAACCATGAAGCCGATGCTGGCGGTCACGCCAGTCAAAATAGCGTACGGGAACTGAGTACGGACATGGGAAACATGATCACATCCGGTCGACATCGAGCTAAGAATTGTCGTGTCGGAAATCGGTGATGAGTGATCCCCCAGCATGCCGCCACTTAGCGCGGCACCAATACAAATCAGCGGGTCGGCACCCAGTGCACTGGCAACCGGTACCGCAATCGGGATCAGGATGGCGAAGGTGCCCCAGGACGAACCTGTTGCCACCGAGATAAAACTGCCGATAATGAAAATCAATGCAGGCAGCATAAACACCGGCAAGCGGTCATTCATCACCTGGCTAATATAGTCCCCAGTCCCCAGTGATTTACAGATATCACCCAAGGTCCATGCCAATAGCAAGATAACCAAAATTAGCATGATCCGCTGCATTCCCGACACAAAAGTGTTGAAGGCTGTCGAGGCGGTCATAGTTTTGGTGTAGGCGTAGTAGGCAATCGCCGTTACCGAGGCAATCAGATAGCTGGTGCCAAGCGATGCACGGATCACCGGGCCATTGATGGTGCCATGCAAGTGGTAATTGTAGGTGAACAGCGCGATTAGCGAGCCAAACAGTACCGCCAGTGGCAATACAATCAGTGAGATACGGCCTGATTTCACCTGCTGGTCATCCGCAGATTGCACGCTCACCTCAGCCTGCTGGCGCGCTTGCCGCTCAACTTCGGCCATTGGCCCCCAGTCTTTTTTCAACACCGCGTAGACAGGCACACTGAACAGTGCCAGCAAGGCATAGAGCTGGTAAGGGATCACCTGAAGGAAAGTCGCAAAACCATCGACCGGCTGGCCCATGTTATCAAACGCGTTCTCGATCAGGCCCTGCGAGTAAACACCCCAGCTAATAATCGGGATCAGCACACAAATCGGTGACGAGGTCGAATCAATGATAAAGGCCAGTTTCTCCTTGCTCAGCTTGAGCTTGTTGTAGATTGGCGAGAACATCGGACCAAGGATCAGCGAGTTGCCCGAGTCGGTAAAAAACACCCCGATCCCGGTTGCCCAGGTCGCAAGCTGAGCTTTCAATGGTGATGATACATAGCGGGTTGCCATGGTCGAAAACGCTGCCATACCACCGCTTTGCTCGACCAAGTAGATAAAGCCGGAAATAATGGTAATAACAATAATGATCTGTGCGTTGCTGCCCGATGCAAGCTGTGTGAACGGTCCGTCAGACAAGAACATCAACGCAGTATCGACAGGGTGACCCTTGGTTAAGATCAACATGCCGCTGATCACTGCAACGCCCAGAGCCAAAACAACATGCCGAGTGGTAAAGGCGAGTATCAGCGCCAGCACCGCGGGTACGATGGACAATAATCCGTAATCAGCCATTCGTAGACTTCTCCTAATAAACAACATAAAAAAATGTGAATACGCAGAGGAGGGGCGCAAGGAGTACGCGAGCGACAAAGGCTGTACGAAATCGGTAAGCGAACTTACCTGTTCGAAAACAAAAATTGCTGTAGCTCTCCATCCGGGCTGGGCCCGAGATGACAGTGCTGCTCCTATTAAGAACAACCCCAGCAGCTTGGCTGACGACCAAAACCACTTCGGCATTGACTCCTTTCGTTTAGCTTCACCGGCTGTCGACCTTCACTAAACTACTCTTAGGCAATGCGCCTCTACGTCGCAGGCAATGAATAACCACCCGCTTTGTATTGAATAAAACACAAAAACGCACAATCCAAATCAACTTGACGCCATATTGTGATCAAAATCACACAATATATTTTATTAAACACTCAATTAACAAAACATTGCACTACTGGCTACTACACTTGCAGCAACAATAACCACAAAGGCTATTTTTTGCTTTCAACAGTGAAATTTCACATCAGTTATTATCTGGGTTAGTCTTCACATTGTCGGGGTTGGCCTGAGAGGGCCTGAGAGGGCCTGAGAACAATACAAGGTACTGGTGCTAAAATAGAGGGTGAGCCTGCATATTTACCCAGCGGTACCTAAATAAAAAAGTGGTTAAAGGTATGTTGAGGGAGGAGCTGGGGATCAGATATAGCAGATACAAAAAATGCCGGCCTAGGCCAGCATTTTCTTCTCTAAAGTTCGAAAACTTATAGAGTAACTACGTTCGCAGCTTGAGGACCTTTCTGGCCTTGCTCGATGTCGAAAGAAACTTTCTGACCTTCAGAAAGAGTCTTGAAACCTTCAGAAGCGATAGCGCGGAAGTGTACGAATACGTCTGCACCGCCGTTCTCTTGAGTGATGAAACCGAAACCTTTTTCTTCGTTAAACCACTTAACGATACCAGTAGACTTAGACATGTGCTGTCCCTTATGTAAATTCATTTTAACCGCCAACAACGGCGATCGGAAGTAATTGAATTATTAATGTTACGATAAATATAAGGGAAACAGTTAGATACAGTACGAAAACGTAGATGTATCAAATGGTTTAACTTGTACTTGATGTTGCATTAAATAACTCTTCTCAAATTGAGCACGTGCATCATAACAGCTGAATGGAAAATATGCAGTGAATTTTTGACAAATCTTAATAAAATTTCAGAGATATTAACAATACGTTCAGCAATCAAGGCCCTCAATTCTCACTGGCCAAGCCGCTGGGGCCATCGTAAGCTTGGCCAAAACACATTTCGAAACACTTCCCCAAGGCATTTTTCAGCATCTATTCAATCACTGCAGCTATGATGGGGCGAAATATCCATAGAGAAAGTAATGAAATGAGTGTGTTCGACCTGATCGCTGAAAACCAGATCCAAGACTACAACCGCCGCAAGGCCAATGGTGAAGTGAAGGAATCACGCACGATTCAGCCGGAAGACAGAACCAGCTTCGAGTCCCACCTGTTCAAATCCATTATTGGCTGTTATGAAAAAGCAGCCGAGAAGTCAGAAGGTGAGCGTCAGGCACTGGAAGAGCGTGCCGAAAGCCTGAGAATGCAGCTACTGATCGGGTTGGAGCAAAAAGGGATGCGCATTACTGCCCAATCCATGGCTAAAGAGCTAATGGCTAAACGTCAGGCTATTTTGGGTGGCGCTTAGACACCAAAATATGTCTTTTTGTAACAACGGGTTACGTCATATTAATTCCCACTGAGGCATCGCTCTCAAATATACAAAACTTCATTGCAACGCCACGATATCAATTGATAAACCTGATGCATATCAAGTTTTGTTCTGGCCAGTTCTGGTTAATTTACAACCAGACAGAGCGGTCAGGAGGACGATGTTATGAAAGTACCTATTCGATGCCCAGAATGTAATAACACCTCGGGACTAAACCGGGTAAGACGTAGGTGGCACGAAAAATCACTGGTTACTGCAGGCCAAGAAAAGCTGCAATGCCCAATGTGCCTTTCATTTTTCATGCGGGGTATTGGTCAGCAAGAGCTTCTCTATGTCGGTAGCCACGATGCCGTGAAGAAAAAAGAACCAGAATTTGAGCTATAGTTCCTCTCGTATCAATTTAGCAAGCTCAAATATCAGCATAAGCGCCTATCATACAGGCGCTTTTTTCATTTCTGGCTAGCTTTCATTGACCGTTCAATGGCTGATGTTGATACTTATAGCAAACTGACGAATATTCAGGCCTACCAAAGATACCGCAGGCAAACATCGGACCAATAATGGAAGGGGCGAAGCATGCTCAACATGGATTTTAAGCAGCGCGTGGTGATCAAGACCGAGCAGATAGAGTGGCAGGCCAGCCCGGCGAACGGGGTGTGGCGCAAGCCACTGGAAAGGGAGGCCAAGGAGTCGGGCCACACCACCAGTGTCGTCCGCTATGCCGCAGGCTCGTCATTTACCCCGCACCCTCACCCGATGGGCGAGGAGATTTTTGTGCTCGAAGGTGTTTTCTCTGATGAGACCGGCGACTTTGGCCCCGGCACCTATATCCGTAACCCGCCGGGTAGCCAACATGCGCCATTTAGCAAAGAGGGATGTACTATCTTCGTCAAACTCAACCAGTTCATGTCGGAGGACAGTCAGCAGGTCCGCATAGATACTAACCAAACACCCTGGCAACCGGGGAGCGGTGGCCTCCAGGTTATGCCGCTGCATGAGTTCGGCCATCAGCATACCGCTTTGGTGAAATGGCCGGCTGGCGAGCGATTCCAGCCCCATCGCCACTGGGGCGGTGAGGAAATATTCGTGCTTTGCGGCGAGTTCAACGATGAGTTCGGCAGCTATCCAGCAGGGACTTGGCTGCGCAGCCCGCACCTGAGCGAGCATTTTCCCTTTGTCGAGCAGGAGACGGTCATTTGGGTGAAGACGGGACACTTAACGAGTTAAGCTTTCGAGAAACGAGCCACTACCCCATCGCCCCGATACGCTCCAACTCATCATGTATTTCCTGGTGGGTCATCTTCTCGAAATAGCAGGTTGCCAACTTGTCGATACGCTTTTTCAGTGACACCGAGGCGAGGTGGCACTGCTCTTCGAATTGCACTTCGTCGTCGACAACATCCAGCGGGTTATTGAGATCCCAGTACACCCTCACCCCGTCAGCCAACCAATTGGGGCCTTGCTCACCATGCTGGATATCACAGACCGATATCACGATATCCGGGTGGAAATGGACGAACTCCTCCCACGATTTGCTGCGGTAGTCCTTGGCGTCCAGCCCCATATCATTGAGATATTGCTGAACAAACGGATGCAGCTCCCCGGTTGGATCGCTGCCGCCACTGGCCACCTCGAACCTCGGTGGGAGAAAGCGCTTGCCGATAGCCTCGGCCAGAATACTGCGGCAAGAGTTGTGCTTACAGACAAATAAAATTTTCACCGGCCCCCCGATACATCTATACAGTATTCAGTGTAGAGAGTCGGTCCTGGCGAAGTGTGACACTTTTTTTGCACTGGGCGCTAAACGCAAAGTCGAGACGCCCCCCGAACGGTTATCTGTTTTGCAGGGTGTAATAGTCGACGCCTTGCTCGCAATAGCTGTAGTGGAAACCCAGCTTCTTAAGCACATTGACCGAGCCAATATTATCGGGTTCAACACCGGCGATAAAATGGGCACCGTGCTGGTGATCGGTCAAATAGGCCACCAACCCTTGCATTGCCTCGGTGGCAAGCCCCTTGCCCCACTGGGCCTCGGCCAGTACATAACCCAGGCGGTAGCCGTTATCCGGCTCGGGAAAGACAAACAGGTACCCTATCGCTTGCTGCTGCTCAGTTAGCCGCAGAACAGAGCCTGTCTGTGCCATGCCCTCCAGCCAATTGTCGACATCCCAGGCAGTGCGGAAGTTCTGGCAGGCAGGCGGCAGATGGCGGCTGACCGGCTCGGTGAACATGGCCATAATTTCAGCCTGGATACCCGGCATGGCGCGGTCCAGAGCCGAGGCCACCAAGCGCTCCGTAGAAAATGTCATGTCTGCTTGCATCAATGAAACCCGTTAACTCAGTCTAATATTCGCGTTATCTTACTTGGCTTTATCAAACACGCAAAGCGTTATCCAATGCCGCTATGGCTAGGTGGTAACCGGCGGTTACAGAGAGGGGATGTGAAATATAAGGCTGGGTCGGCAACCTGTTTAGTTAGCAAGAAAAACAGTACTGGGCTAAATTTCGAATTCAATCTTGCGGATCAGAACCTTGATATGAGCATTTATTTTAAACACAGAAAACGCACAGCCGATAAACAAGAGTAAAAGGGTCAACAATGCCAAAAAGCCAATACCATTAGTTATTCCGTTCAGGATAAAATAAAACAACACGCCACAAATTACATTGAGTATCCAATAGTTTGCTTTCGCATGGATCAAATCATCATTCAGCTTACTTTTACTCATCACAACCCCATTATTTTATAGTCCTGAAACAACAACCGTGAAACCACATACCGCTAAAAACTATAAACTTCACTGTTATCGCTAATACGACCTACCTGCAACGCCGGAAAGTTCCCCGCAATTTCTGACGTATTCAGCAAGAACGACTTTTTGGAAATCAGCATCGCTTTCTTTTTAAGATATAAAGAACAGGGCTTGTTAACCAAGACAGCACCAGTATCATCGACCGCATCAACGTCAATGATTGAGAAGTCATAGCCATCTTTAACCTCTGATTGAAAGCACATAAATTCATTATCTTGACTGGCTTTATTATCCACTCTGCCACCCAAATAAAACAGTTGTAGGTGATGGCTATCTCTCAGCCGGTATATAACATCCACACTGGTTGTAGATATATATAAGTTGCTCCTTTTTCTTAAAACCGTAGTCAGCTCTTTTATAAAAACATTAGAGTCGATGAAGACCTTTGAGAAGTCATCCATGGTCGATATTATTTCGTCAAATACTTGAAGCACATTGGGGTTCAATCCTGAATCGAACGCTATTAACTTAGCGCCCCCATGGTCACGCCTTATTTCATGTTTCGCTGCCAGGTAATTTAAATCTCGCCGAATTGTCTGCAAGCTTACCCGGAAATGCCCAGCTAAATGATCTGTCTTCACATGCCCATGTTCGCGTAACAACGCCACAATCGTTGCTCGGCGTTCGCTTGAGGTGATTTTATGTTTCAACATTGATGATGATAACCGCAACAACTTACACAAAAAGGCCCCCTCTGGCCCAGAGGTATCGAGGGGGCACAGTGTCTATTACTTAAGGCCTAAGCGATGCGCTGTCTTGATGGCGGCAAAAACAGATTTAGCCGTCACAGGAAATGGCATATTGTGAATAGTCTCACCTTCGGCACATGATGCCTCAGCGACGGCCATTAGCTTTTCGTCATCCACTTCTTCGACGCCCATCTCGTGCAGGTTGGTTGGCAGGCCAACCGCCCGGCAGAAACCCAGAACCTGCTCAAACTCTTGTGTTGACGCATTTTCCAGGACGAGCTGGGTCAGGGTACCAAAGGCGACTTTCTCACCGTGGAGCAAGTGGTGGCACTCTTCCAGTTTCGTCAGGCCGTTGTGGATTGCGTGGGCAGCGGCAAGACCTGAGCTTTCAAAACCAATTCCCGACAGGTACGTATTCGCCTCGATGATGTTCTCCACCGCTTTGGTAGAGACGCCGCTTTCCACGGCGGCTTTTGCCTTCTCGCCATCCGCGATCAGGGTGTCATAGCACAGCTTGGCCAAGGCTTGCGCAGAGCGGGTGGGTGCCCCGCCGGCCATGGTTGCCTTGCCCGACAGGCCGTTTGCGCGGGCCTCGAAGTAAGTGGACAGCGCATCGCCCATCCCCGCCACCAAGGTTCGTACCGGTGCCGCGGCAATAATCCCCGTATCCATGATCACCATGTTCGGGTTTGATGGAAACAGCAGGTACTCGCTGAACTCACCTTCAGGGGTGTAGATAACCGCCAGTGCACTCGTTGGCGCATCCGTTGAGGCAATGGTCGGCACAATCACAACCGGCAGCTTGCTGTAGTAAGCCACCGACTTCGCCGTATCCAGTGTTTTCCCGCCGCCGATACCGACAATAACATCGTTACCGCCCGTCTTGCACACCTCAATCAAACGGTCAATCTCAGGGCGGGAGCACTCGCCGTTGAATTTGTCGAAAGACACCTGCAAGCCTTCGCCTGCGATGCTACTGTCAACACGGTCGCGCACCAGGCCCATCACGAAGTCATCGGCAATCGCCAGTGGTTTGCCGCCAAACACAGATACATACTTACCAATGTTATCCAGCGCGCCCTCGCCCTGGATATACTTGCTTGGCGAGATAATAATATTGTCCATCGTCGATTCCTCTATGTTCACTGTGGTTGGTTATTGGTTTTGAAATTGTGTAAAGACCGCCTCTACCGCGAATGCGCCCGGATCTTTCGTGCCCGACAAACTATCGCTGTTGAGGTAGGAAGAACGCCCAGCCTTGGCATTGGTCATGGCGACCGTAGACTCCGCGCCGGCTTGCGCAGCGATGATGGCAGCGGCAAACCCTTCGTTCGCCCACGCTTCAAATGCCGGGTGAAGGGCATCAATCATGGTGCGGTCACCCGGTTTTGCGCCGCCGTAAGCCATCATTTTCTTAAGACCCGCCTGCAACGCATGCGGCAAGGAGCCATTGCTCTCGAAATCGCGGCCAGCCGCCGTAAACAGGATAGACAGCAGGACACCTGAAGACCCCCCCATCACAGAAGTGAGGCAATCGGCGATGGTGCTAAGCAGCTTCGCTTTATCTTGCAGCGGTAGGTTTTCCGCTTCGAGCTGGGCAAGGATCTTGCGCGCACCGGCAGCAAATGTTGAACCCGTGTCACCGTCGCCAACAATGGCATCGAGGCGGTTGAGCTCGGCTTCGATCTCAACGATCACACTGCAGACTTGGCGCAGTACTGACGCCGTTTGCTCATCATGCGAGGGCGCAAACGTGGCTTTCTCAATTTGGTTGGCGCACTTGGTGACCGGCAGTCCGCGACGGCGAACCGCTCCCGGCCAAGCCTCGACATCCACAGGCGCCAATAGTGCCGCTTCCGTTTGGGCGTCAAGACCAATGGCTGAAATGGAGAAACCCTTCATATCGATCGCCGTCATCATAGAAGCGCCACCAATGATCAGCTTAGTGCGCTTGCCAAGCTCTGACTCCATCAGCTCCTTGGCGACGATGTTCAACTCAATCGGTGACAGACCGCCCAGGTTGTTAAGCAAAACAGCATGCTCCGGAGCTGGTTTCGCTTCAAGCAGCTTGTTGACCATGGTGGTCACCAGATCCCTAGCACTTGGCAGCTCAATGGTCTCGATACCGGCCTCGCCATGGATACCCAGCCCCAGCTCCGCTTTGCCTTGCGCGATACGGTCGTTGCTCTCACCCGGCAGTGAGCAGCTGGTCAGCGCAACGCCAATCGATGCGCTATTCTGGCTGGCTGTTTTGGCCGCTTGCGTGACGGCTTCAAGCGAGCCACCCTGCTCGGCAACGTAGCCGGCCACTTTTTGGACAAACAGCGTGCCCGCAATCCCACGCGGCTGAGGGTTACCCGGGATCGAAATATCGTCACCGACCACAACCATCTCCACCTTGTGGCCCATCTCTTTGGCTTTTTCTACTGCCAGGCCGAAGTTCAAGCGGTCGCCGGTGTAATTTTTGATGATCACTAGACAGCCTGCCTCGCCCGACACATGCAAAATAGCATTCAGTACCGCGTCAACACTTGGTGCGGCAAACAGATCACCGCACACGGCAGCGGTCAGCATCCCCTTGCCAACAAAACCGGCGTGTGCAGGCTCGTGTCCTGAGCCACCGCCGCAGATAATCGCGACTTTCTCTTTATTCCAGTCTTGGCGGGCAACGATTTTAATATCATTATCAAAATCTAATAAAGTCAGGTTGTCTTTTTTCGCCGAATATAATGTCCCCTCAATAGAGTCCATCACAAAAGAGTCTTTAGTATTCAAAATTAAATCAGACATGTTATTTCCAATATAGAAATGAATTTACAATTAAATTGAAGATTATTTTTGATGAAATACTTTATTTAACCATCTCAACGGCTTCCCGGGTTAATCGAGCAATTTCATCCCAATTACCGGCTTCGATAAGTTTTTTATCCACCATCCAAGTGCCACCGCAGGCGATAACCCGAGGGATGGATAGGTAATCCTGGATATTAGCCGTGTTAATGCCCCCCGTTGGCATCAACTCAATATCGGTGTAAGGAGCCAGCAGCGATTTCACCATCGCCGTGCCTCCGGACGCTTCAGCCGGGAAGAATTTTAGGGTCGTGAGCCCCATTTCCAGCGCCGCCTCGACCGCACTTGGGTTATTCACCCCCGGCACAATATCAATGCCGAGCTCCTGGCAGGCCCGCACTGTCGACGGGTTAAAGCCAGGCGAAACGACAAATGTCGCGCCCGCTTCCTTCGCAGCAATGGCCTGCTCGCGGTTCAAGACGGTCCCCGCCCCAATGAGCATCTCCGGTTGTGTCTCCCGAAATAAACGAATGGCTTCTACCGCGGCATCGGAGCGAAAAGTAATTTCAGCTGCTGGCAGGCCATTTTCAACCAGTGCTTTACCTAGGGGAATAATATCTCGCGCGTTGTCAATCGCGATCACAGGGATCACTTTTAGCAACTTCAGTTGCTCTGAAATAGTCATTTTATTATCCAATTAAATGAATTTGTCCGAGGCCAATTAATTATCAGCCTCGAATATTGAGGTCCTAGAGTGCGTGTAAATTATTAAATATCGCTATTACCGGAGATGTCACTTCACGGGGAATAATCGCGCCTTTATATTGAATAACTTTACCTGCCAATAAATGTCCTTGGGTTACACAGTCAATGGTCGACTTATTTTTTAAATACCCGGATAAAAATCCGGCATTAAACGAATCACCTGCTGATGTGGTATCTACAATGTTATCTACCGGAATCGTAGGGATCAGCGTCGATGCACTGTTGTTGGTCAAGTTCTGGTATAGAGCACCTTTACCGCCTTGCTTGAGCACGACTTTTTTAACCCCCATTTCTCCCAACCGAGATAACGTCTCCTCGCTGCAACTATCCCCCCAAAGCATACCTTCATCCTCATCAGTCACCATCGCAACCGAGGTCATGCCATAGATCCTTCGGTAGCAGTATCGCGCCAAGGACAGGTCTTGCCACAGTGCCGGGCGGAAATTACTGTCAAAAGCAAGCTCAACCCCTTTGATGTGTAGCTTTTCCAGCAAATCCAGCAACCGGATGCGGTCTTGCTCGGGAAGAATAGCCAAGCTGATGCCACTCAAGTAGACCATGTCGACTTGTTCCAGCTCTTGCGCCAACTGGTCGAACTCCGGATGCTCAAGTAGGTAGCGGGCGGCAGACTGGCTTCTCCAGTAAAGAAAGCTCCTCTCCCCTTGGGCATCCAACTGGATCATATAGAGGCCAGGCTGGCGCTTGCTGTCACGCAGCACCCATTGGGTATTGATGCCTTCCTCCTGCCATTTGGCCAACATGCCGTCACTGAGCGCGTCATTGCCAAGAGCGGTCACATAGCTCACTTCCACCTCATCACAGGCGCGTGCAAGATAGATGGCCGTGTTTAGCGTATCTCCCCCGAATGCTTGATGCGATTGACCAAACATTTCGCCGTTGATTTCAATCATGCACTCGCCAATTACGGCTACTTTAAACATGGTTTCTTTCCTTTAATCATATACTTGCCAATTGGTCCATTACTGGACCAAACCGAACAGGCGTGGAACAAACAGCGTGATCTCAGGGAAGAAAGTGATCAGCATCAGCGACACGATCAACATACCGATAATCGGCAAAATCGGTCGGATAATCTTCTGGAACGGGATATCGGCAATGGAGCACGACACGAACAGCAAGGTGCCGACCGGCGGCGTGATCAAGCCAATACTCAAGTTAAAGACCATCATGATACCGACATGGACAGGATCTAGGCCCAGCATGTTGAATACAGGCATCAGGATCGGAGTGAAGATGATCACCGCTGGCGTCAAGTCAAGGAAGGTACCGATAAGCAGCAGCATCAGGTTGATCAGGATCAGCAGTACGATCTTGTTGTCCGAGACCGACAATATGAAATCGCTGATCATGCTCGGGATCGAGGCAAAGCTCAGCGCCCACCCCATGATGCCAGAGGCCGCGACCAAGAAAATACAGATCGCAGAAGGAATAATGGCTTCGATAAAGATGCCCGGCAAGTCTTTCAGGCTCAGTTCACGGTAAATGAAAGAGAGAAGGAACGAGAACAACACGGCCATACCCGCCGCTTCAGTCGCGGTAAAAAAGCCACCGACGATACCGCCAATAATCGCCAGGATCAGTAGCAGCGGCGGGGCCGCCTGCCAAACTGCCTTCATAACACGTTTAAACGCAGGCATGCGCTCAGTAGGGTATTTATGCTTAATAGTGAAGTACAGCGCAGGGATCATCACCGACATACACCACAGCAGGCCCGGTAGGTAACCGGCCACGAACAGTGCGGCAATTGAAGTTCCGCCCGAGTATAGCGAGAACAGGATCAAACTGGCTGAAGGCGGGATAACCAGGCCAGATGGTGCAGAGGCAGCATTGACGGCTGCCATGAAGTTGCTGTGGTAGCCTTCTTTTTTGGCATGGGGATTGATAGTGCCCCCCACCGCCATCGCGGCGGCCGAAGCAATACCGGCCAGCGCCCCGAACAAGGTATTGGCAATGATGTTGGCGTGTGCCAGGGCGCCCGGCAGCGGAGCCGCGATCACCTTGGTCAGGTTGATTAAACGTAGGGCGATAGAGCCCCGGTTCATGATACCGCCGGCAATCACAAACAGCGGAATGGCCAGGAAGGTAAAGCCATCGACACCGGTCGCCAAGCCTTGTGCCGCCGCATTAAGCGCGAGTTCCCAATCCGCGTATGACACCAGCGCAAACACCGAAGCCAGGCCAATCCCGAACGCGACAGGGAAACCAAGGAACAGCATAAAGAAAAAGCTGCCGAACAATACAACAGCAGATAGTACAGCGGCATCCATCATGCACTCTCCGTATTAGTTTGTTTGATCAATTGCACGTTCTGAACAATGAAATAGATGGCGAAAAGGATAAGCATTAGGCCTGCAGCGGGTACTGCAGAATAGACATAGCCCATGTTGATCTTAAGAACAGGCGACACCTGCCCGAACTCAAAGTTGTTCATCGCCATACGGTATCCACCGACCAGGGCAATCAGTCCGAAGACAATCACCAAGCAATGGTGGAATATTTCCAGCGCATACCCCTTCACAGTTCCTGCCAGCTTTTCAGGCAGAATGGTCACTGCGAGGTGCTTCTTCTTGCCGTAGACAAAAGCGCCACCCAGCATCGCTACCCAAATCAATGAAAAACGCGCGATTTCATCAGGCCAGGTTGCCGGGCTGGCGAGAACATAGCGACCAATAACCTGCCAGATAACGGATACCGTCAACAGCATGAGCAATGCGCACAGCAGGTAGCTCAATAACTGCTCAGTAATATTAAATAAACGTTGCATAACAAACCTATAGGAGGGAAAGCAGGCACTATTCGGTGCCTGCTACATTTGGATTTACGACTTTACAGCTTGGATCTTGTCAGCCAGCTCTTTCAGCTCAGGCTGCTGAGTGTACTTTTCAAGGTAAGGTTGGGCTTTTTCGAAGAAGGCATCCATGTCTGGTTCGGTGATGGTCACACCCATTTCTTGCATCTCGGCCAGCGCATCGGTTTCCAGCTGCAGGAACAGATCCATCTGATAGCTTGCAGCATCATTGGCCGCACGTTTGAATTCCGCTTTTTCCTCATCATTCAGGCTTTGCCATACATGCTTGCCAATCACAATCATGCCCGGGTACAACACATGCTGGCTGTTGGAGAAGTATTTCGCCACATCACCATGGCGTGCCAAAGTCAGTGCCGATGGACCACCTTCCGCCCCATCTACTACCCCCTGCTGCAGCGCAGTGTACACTTCTGACCAAGAAATAGGCGTCGGGGTCGCGCCCATCGTCTGTGCCACCTCAATCGCATCTGACGAGTTCATCACACGGATTTTCATGCCATTAAGATCGCCCGGTGCCTGTACCGCCTTGCGCACCGTGTAGTAGCTGCGCGGCTCGTCGTACAGGAAGGTCATCCCGATCAGGTTGCGGGCTTCGGCCTTCATCAGAAGATCTTCACCGATCTCACCGTTCAGCACGGTCTGGAAGTGCTCAGGGCCCTTGAACATGTAAGGCATGGTCAATACCGAGTATTCCGGCGCATAGGTGGTCATCAAGGTCGTCGCCGTTTTCGAAATATCCAGCATGCGGGTCTGAAGCTGCTCTAGCATGCGGCGCTCGTCACCCAGCTGGCCGTTGGCATACGCGCGAACCTTGTATTTGCCATCGGTGTACTCTTCAACCAACTCGCCAAACTTGACCATCGCCATCCCTGTCGGGTGATCGTCCGGGTGGTTATATCCCATGCGGAGCGTTTTTGCCGAGGCCGCCGTCGTGGTCAGTGCTAGGGCGAGGGCGCAGAGGGTCAGTGTCTTTTTCATCATTTATCCTTATCTCTTCTACTTCAACTGGGTAAGTAGGGTTACCCGTTTATCTTAGTCTGTCGGAAGTTATTGGTTTTGCTTTCCATCATTTCATGGCTTTAAAGTAGCCAATCCCGATGGTTTTACGGAACTGCCATGGCTGCCACTGCGGCCATAGGATTTCAGCGATCATCGCAATCGTGATCCAGCGGAACCAGGTCGCGAAGGTGTTGCTGTGGCCCTGGGGCTCTTTGTAGCCTTTCACCCAGCCATCAAAGCCGCGCTCCCCCAGCAGGGTATCCGGGAAGCCACCGTCGTCATTTTGGAAGTCGAGCAGTTTCACCAGCAGCTCACGCAACCAGTGTTCAGCTTCTTCACGGCGCTCAGGGTGACGCTGTACACCGTGCACCAGAATGTCGACGATATCGACATCAATACAGCCACTGCGAACGGCAATCGGTTGTTCAAGGCAGCGAGAAATGGATTGGTTGAAATGCGGGATATGGGCATCCATATCGTAGAAAATATGCAGGTTGTGGGTTGCCCCGCACAGTGCGAACAACAGGGCTTCCTGGCTAAACTGCTGACCAGGTCCCCAGAAGCCGGAATATGGTTCCGACTGACGGTTGTGCCATTCGATAATATCGTTTAGGCGGTCACGCGCAGGCCCTTGCGGATCACGTGCCATTTCAACCAGCAGGAACGAACCGATATTGACGATATTGTTGCCTTCCAGCCACGGGTCGCGCATATCACGCTGGCCCAGCCATGCCCACATATTGGCTTCGTCCAGGAAAGGGGCCAGGAACGGCATCTCGAACTTGTCCAAATGACCAAGAGCATCGAGCGCCCCCATAGAATAGTTGGTCGCATGGAAGCGCATGTACTCCTGGGTGTCGGCTAACTGCTCGCGCTTGTGGCACTGATCCCACTGCAGGCCAGGCAAAGTAAAGTAACCGTCCGGATGCTGGCAGGACAAGATCCAGTCAGCCACCGGCGCTGTATTTTCAATCGGATCATTGAGCAATGTTCTGGCCATAATGGAATCATAGGTACCAGACAGCAGCATTTGCGGGTAACGTTCAGCGTCGTGCAGTTCGCTCACACGGGCAACGCCCTCGGGCATTCCTTCAGCCTGCATACTGCGCAGCCAGTGAATGGATTTCTCTTTTGCCGTCAGGATACGGTCTTTCAACAGTTGGTCGGTAAAGCTCATGGTGGTTTCTCGATTCTTCAATTCGTCATTTTTCGAAGCATGCTTCACGATGAAGAAAAAATTATCAGAGCGCCGGATTTTGCCCCATCGGCTGTCTGGGAGAGTGTGAGGTCCATAACACTACCCCCGGTTATTCGTGACTGCCGTCACGCGGAAAAAGAATTAATGTGACATTGATCGCCTCCGCCGCGGAAGCCGAGTGATTCAGATCACACTGAAGCCAGCCCATTTTGTGATGGGTATGGCATTTTTCATCGAATGGGTATTCTGTCTCGGCCCCTTCTCACTTTTTGCTCTTCTTCAGCCTCCCTGTCCTCGGGTAGCTTAAATAGCAATTCAGTACCCCCCGCGCAATACCGTGCACCGCGGGTACATCCGATTAAATTTGACTGAAGTGAAGTCCAACGATGCTAGAAAAGTCTGATATCGCAGAAAACGCTGTTGAATGTTTGCACAACGAGGCCTACGACAAGCCTTACAACCTCCAGAACCTCAATCATGAAGGCATGATCTTCATGGGTGGCCGCAAAACTGAAAGCCTGGGCGGAAAGTGGCGTTTCACGCTGGATCTTCACGATACCGGTTTGCGCCAAAAATGGTTCCAAATCGAACCGTTTGACCACGAGACCTGCACCAACCCTTACGATTACGACCCCCACAGTGGCGAAGAGATGACTGTTCCTTCGTGCTGGCAGATGGAACGTGAAAAATACTTCTACTTTGAAGGCAGTGCTTGGTACACCCGCGAGCTGGATTACCAGCCAGAGCAAGAAGGCGAGAACATCTTCCTGCGCATCGGTGCTGCCAACTACGACTGTAAGATTTTCCTCAACCATGAATATGTCGGTAACCACTACGGTGGTTCCACCCCGTTCTTCGCCGACTTTACCGGCAGGCTGAAGACCGGCCGTAACTTGGTGATGATTTGTGTCAACAACGCGCGCACCGAAGACCGTATCCCTATGCGCAACAACGACTGGTTCAACTACGGCGGCATCCACCGCGAAATCGAGCTAGTCCGCACGCCGAAGAACTACATTAAAGATCTGTTCATCTATCTGGTACCGAACGGTCAGTACAACACCATCCACGCCGAAGTCACCACGGTCGGCGAGACAGCAAGCGTCGAGCTGACCATCGAAGAGTTAGGTATCCAGCAGACGTTGTCTGTCGAAGGTGGTTTCGCGTCAATCGATATTCCAGCCTCGCCTGAGCTGTGGTCCCCAGAGACGCCGAAGCTCTACAACGTCAAGGTGTCTGCCAATGACGGTGATGTCGTCACCGATCGCGTTGGCTTCCGTGAAATCCGCGTTGACGGCACCACCATTTTACTCAACGGCAAGTCCATCTACCTCCGCGGCATCAACTGCCACGAAGACGACGAAAAGCTGGGCCGCATCACCAACGAATACGATATCCGCCGCCGTTTCGAACACGCGAAAGAGCTGAACTGCAACTACATGCGCCTGGCCCACTACCCTCACCACGAGCTGGCCGCACAAATTGCCGACGAAGTAGGCATCATGCTGTGGGAGGAGATCCCGGTTTACTGGTCAATTGCCTTCCATAGTGACCAAACCCGCCGCGACGGCAAGAACCAGATGCTTGAGCTTATCAAGCGTGGCCGCAACCGCGCCTCGACCATCATCTGGTCTGTCGGCAACGAGAACGCCGATACCGACGAGCGTCTGGAGTTCATGACAGATCTCGTAGAGGCAACCAGAAGCACCGATCCTACGCGCTTGGTTTCGGCCGCTTGCCTTGTCAACCACGCCAAGATGAAGATTGAAGATCGCCTGGCCGACCACCTCGATATTATCGGTCTCAACGAGTACTACGGTTGGTACGAGGAAGACTTCAATGATCTGCTTGTACTTGGCGAAAATTCAGCCCCGACCAAGCCCGTTGTGATCAGCGAAACCGGCGCCGAAGGCATGCTAGGCGCAAATGCACCGAAAAAAGGCGCATTCAGCGAGGAGTACATGGCCAATGTCTACCGCCAGCAGACAGAGTTCCTGCCAAACCTTGATTACATCAAGGGCTTCACCCCGTGGATCCTGTACGACTTCCGCGCCGAACGTCGCCAGAACCCATATCAGCATGGCTATAACTGCAAAGGCCTGATCGGTTCTGACAAGCAGACCCGCAAAGCGGCCTTCTTTGTCCTGCGCGACTTCTACGCCAAGCTGGCCCAAGAAGAAAAATAGTACCTTTCGCAATTGACCGCCTGCTAGCCCGCGGTCAATCGCAACAGTGAAATAACCCGTCTCAGTCATCGACTCGAGACAGATCCTCGGCTAACGCTAGCAGCCGCTGGGGATCAAACAACAGGCTGAGGTAGTGAGGGTGGCGATGCCGCCCTTCGTCCAACCAGTTGTCGATATCTACCGCGAGCTGGCGCATTTGCTCAATTTCGTGATTAAGCAATCTGTGCGCTTCCGGATGACGGTGGTAACGCTGGATAAAATACCTTGCCGCGACTCCTTGGCAAACCCGGGTGAACATCTCGGTATACCAAGGAACCCGCTCATAGACCCTGAGTACCAGATCGCGAAACTGGTCGGGCATCGCTATGGACTGGGTCAGCTCATGGGCTTGGTTGCGAACCTGTTGGGCCAAGAATTTGGCACGCTCTTTTTCCAATTTGATCAAGTGAAGCTCTTCGAGCCCGGTTTGCGGATCATCGCTGCTGAACAGGCTTTGGCCGACATAGCGCGGATCCATGTTGTACTGCTCGGAAAAAAGCAGCTGCAGCGCCTGCTCATAGGACTCCGGAATTTGACTGTGGGTCTGCAGCAGATGGCCAAGCATATAAGGTGTCTTGCGGATCCACTCAAAGGACTGGCTGAACAGTGCCTGCAGCCGCTGAGACTCGTCATCTTTCACCGGCCGCTGCAGCACCTCGCTGAGCCAGATATGGAAGGCATCCCTTTCCGAGAGTTCGAGCTCGTTACCGTACATGGCCAGCCCCTGCAGGTTGACACTGTTGATGGAGTTGACGAGGGAGCTGTTCGATACCCACTCCCAGCTCAGCTTGCAGCTGATGGCTTCGAGCTCATCGCCACCGACCGCATTGGCCCAGCACAACCGGCCTTGGATTTCCTCTAGCAGGTAGCAAGGCAAAAGCGTCCAACCGAACTCGACGCCCCACATGTCGTACTCCACCCATTTGAGGCGGCCGGGCATTTCGGCAATCGACGGGTTGTTGGGCAGACCAGGCCGGTAGCCTGACTGGGTGGCCTTTAGCGATACCCTGACATCGGGCGGCATGGCGCTGATAGCGTTGTTGAAATGCCAGCGCTGCCATTTGCTTTCCATGTAGTCACGCACCACCAAGCGCTTGCCGTGGCTCCGGGTGATCCGGTTAAGGACACCGAGTAAAGCGTCCAGGCTGGCACGGTCCACGTCCGGTGGGGCGAGGTTGACAATGATGCCGCGAATATCGGCCAGCTCGGTGAAGATTTCCGTCATCACCTGGGAGAGAAATTGGGTCCAGAACAGCTCATCGGACTCTTGAGTATCGATGAGCGGGTATTCAGGGTGTTTTTGCAACAGCAGCCCGTCAGTGGGGTTGGCTGCCCCTTGCAGCCAGACGCCTATACCGTGCTGCTTGCAATAGCGGATCACCCGCTTGAGGAACAGCAGGGAGTCAATGCGCCCCCGCTCCAGGTTCTCGCGCTCGAAACGGCAGTGGGCTGAGGGATGGGCGAGCAATGACCAGAGGTTTTCCTGGTGGAAAATCAAACCGTTGAAATGCTGGCGCTGCATCAAGGCAACAATCTCCTCGATATGAGGCCACTGCCACATCATCGGGGAATTGAGCTCCAGCAGACGGAGGGGGATACGGGTACGCAAGGATCACTCCGCAACAAAAGGGGTCAAAAGTGCCCATAAAAGTATAGAAGCACTTGATGAGAAACAATTACAGCCTGCTATTTTGCGGATGCGGTCATATTTATTTGACGCGCCAAACGCAACCAGGCACATAGCGGCTGAGCCAAATGGCGCTCAGCCACACTTGATGAATTAACCAGAACATAACTGAGACACTAGGTGAAACCATGTCACAATTTTTGAACGACGATTTTTTGCTGACAACCGACATTGCCAGAGAGCTGTACCACACGGTCGCGGCGCATCAGCCGATCATCGACTACCACTGCCACCTGCCACCGCACCAGGTTGCTGACGATGTGCGTTTTGCCAACCTGACCGATATCTGGTTGCGCGGCGACCACTACAAGTGGCGTGCGATGCGGACCAACGGTGTGGATGAGCGTTTGTGCACCGGCGAGGCGAGCGACTATGATAAATTCATCGCCTGGGCCAATACCGTACCGCAAACCATCGGTAACCCGCTGTTCCACTGGACACACCTGGAGCTTCGTCGCCCGTTTGGCATCACCGGCACCGTGCTGAACGGTGAGACGGCGGATACCATTTGGCACCAGTGCAATGAAATGCTAGCAACGCCGGAATTCTCGGCACGAAGCATCATGCAGAAAATGAACGTCAAAATGGTCGGCACCACCGACGATCCCATCGATGACCTAGTTGCCCATAAAACCGTCGCCGACGACCAGGATTTCGATGTCAAGATGCTGCCAAGCTGGCGTCCGGACAAGGCGTTCAACGTCCATGCCGACGATTATGCCGCATACCTGGCCAAGCTCGGCGAGCTGACCGACATCGAAATCACCACCTTCCAGCAGCTCTGCGATGCCCTGTTCCAGCGTCTGGACTACTTCGCCGCCCACGGCTGCACCATTTCCGACCATGCCTTGGACACGGTGGTCTATGAAGACGCCACCGAGCAGGAACTCAATGCCATCCTTGCCAAGCGCCTGGGGGGCCAGCAGGTCAGTGACAAAGAAGCGGCGCAGGTCAAAACCGCCGTACTCATTTACCTCGGCCGAGAGTATGCACGCCGCGGCTGGGTGCAGCAGTACCATATCGGTGCACTGCGCAACAACAACGTACGCATGCTGAACCTGCTGGGCCCTGACACCGGCTTCGACTCGATCAACGATGGCCTGGTCGCTGCGCCGCTGGCGAAACTGCTCAACGCCCTGGATCGCGATGACGCGCTGCCGAAAACCATCCTGTACTGCCTGAACCCGCGCGACAACGAGGTACTGGCGACGATGTGCGGCAACTTCCAGGGCGGGGGCATTGCCGGCAAGATCCAGTTCGGCTCCGGCTGGTGGTTCAACGACCAGAAAGACGGCATGCTGCGCCAGATGGAGCAGTTGTCCCAGCTCGGTCTGCTGAGCCGCTTTGTCGGCATGCTGACCGACAGCCGCAGCTTCCTGTCCTACACCCGCCACGAATACTTCCGCCGCCTGCTGTGCCGCCTCATCGGCCAATGGGTTGCCGATGGCGAGGCGCCACATGACATGGCCCTGCTGACAAAGATGGTTGAAGATATCTGCTTCAACAATGCCAACCAGTACTTCAACTTGAACCTTTCCAACCAAGAGGATCGCGTATAATGGCGACACTAAACCGTACGGATTTCCAAGGCCCGACGTTCCCAACCAAAGTCCTGCAGTTCGGTGAAGGCAATTTCATGCGCGCCTTCGTCGACTGGCAGCTTGATCTGCTCAACGAGCAGACCGATCTGGGCGCTGGCATTGCCATCGTCCGCCCTATCGATACCGACTTCCCGCCGCTGCTCAATGAGCAGGATGGCCTGTATACCACGGTGATCCGCGGGATCAACGAGCAGGGTGAGGCTGTGGAGCAAACGCGCCTCATCCGCTCGGTCAACGAAGAAATTGCCATCTACCAGGATTTCGACCGCTATATGGCACTGGCGGACAATCCTGATCTGCAGTTCGTGTTCTCCAACACCACCGAGGCGGGGATCAGCTTCAACGCCGCAGACAAGTTGGACGATGCACCGGCAAGCAGCTTCCCGGCCAAACTGACCCAGTGGCTGTACGCCCGTTTCCGCCATTTTGCCGGGGCCGAGGACAAAGGCCTGTTTATCATTCCCTGCGAGCTGATCGACTACAACGGCGACAAACTCAAAGAGTACGTATTGGCCTACGCTGCCCAGTGGCAGCTGGAGGAAGCGTTCTCTCAATGGCTGGAAAACGCCAATACATTCTGCTCGACCCTGGTAGACCGCATCGTCACCGGCCACCCGCGCGATGAACATGCGGCGCTGCAGGAGAAAGTCGGCTACCAGGATCAGTTCATGGTTACGGCTGAGTACTTTTACCTGTTCGTGATCCAGGGCCCGCAAAAACTGGCGGAAGCGCTGCGCCTGTCGCAGGCTAGCCTGAACATCAAGATCGTGGACGACATCAAGCCGTACAAAGAACGCAAGGTGGCAATCCTCAACGGTGCCCACACGGCCATGGTGCCGGTGGCTTACCTGTGCGGTATCGATACGGTCGGCGAGGCTATGGAAGATGCGGATATCAACGCCTTCGTCCGCCGCCTGCTTGCCGACGAGGTGATCCCGGTCCTCGATCTGCCACAGGACGAACTGGAGGCCTTTGCCGCGAGTGTTATCCAACGCTTCCAGAACCCGTATATCAAGCACCAGCTGATCTCCATCTCGCTCAACAGCATGACCAAGTTCCGCACTCGTCTGCTGCCGCAGCTGGAAGCGCACCTGGCTAACGGAGGCAAGTGCCCTGAGCTGATGGCGCTCTCGCTGGCGGCACAGCTGCTGTTCTACTGCGGCCGCCGTGGCGATGAAACCATTGCCCTGAGCGATGACCAGCACTGGCTAGACAGCTTTGCCGAACTTTGGCAGGGCGTGGAGGCCGGCAAGATCACCACGCGCCAGCTGGCCGAGAGCGTGCTGGGCAGCGAAGTCCACTGGGGCACCGATCTGACCAAGCACGAGACACTGATCACCACCGTGACCGAGCACCTGAGCGAAATGGTGCAGCAGGGCATGCGCAACGTCGTGAAGAAGGCTCTGGAGGCATAATGAAGTCTTGGATTCAAATTCACCCAGCAGACAATGTGATCATTGCCCTTGAGCCGCTGGCTGAAGGGCAATCCCTCCCCCTGGACAGCGGTGAAACCGTTATCGTCGGTGAGGATATTGCCAAGGGCCACAAAATGGCGATCACCGATATCGCCCTCAACGACAAGCTGATCAAATACGGCGAACCGTTCGGCCATGCCACCCAGGCGGTGGCCCGCGGCGGCTGGGTTCACAGCCACAATGCCAAAACCAACCTCAACGACAAGACGGGTTACCATTACCAGCCGGTCAGTGTCGATGAGAAGGCGGCGGAGCCCGATGTCGAAGTTGCAATATACCGCCGCGCCAACGGCGAGATCGGTATCCGCAACGAGCTATGGGTGATCCCGACGGTAGGCTGTGTCAACGGCATGGCCCAGCAGATGGTCAACCGCTTTATGGCCGAGCAGGATACCTCGGATATCGACGGTGTGTTTGTTTTCCCGCACCAGTTCGGCTGCTCGCAGCTCGGCGATGACCATACCACGACCAAACGCCTGCTGCAGAGCATGGCCAAGCACCCCAATGCCGGCGGCGTGTTGATCGTCGGCCTGGGCTGCGAAAACAACCAGGTCGATCAGTTCATAGAGGGGCTGGGGGAGTTTGATGAACACCGCATTCGCTTTTTGGTCAGCCAGCAGGTCGAAGACGAAATCGAGGCGGGTAGCGAGATCCTCGGCGAGCTATACCAAGTCATGCGCCACGACCAACGTACACCGGGTCGCCTGGCCGAGGTCAAGCTCGGCCTGGAGTGCGGAGGCAGTGACGGCCTGTCAGGCATCACCGCCAACCCGTTGCTCGGTCAGCTGTCGGACTATTTGATCCCGCAGGGCAGCACCACCGTGCTGACCGAAGTGCCGGAGATGTTCGGCGCAGAAACCTTGCTGATGGGCCGCGCGAAAGATGAGCAGGTCTTCAGCCAAATCGTCACCATGGTCAACAACTTCAAGGACTACTACCTGCGCCACGATCTGCCGGTCTACGAAAACCCGTCACCGGGCAACAAGGCCGGCGGGATCACCACCCTTGAGGACAAATCGCTCGGCTGCACCCAGAAAGCAGGTACCAGCCGGGTAGTTGATGTGATCGACTATGCCGAGCGTCTCACGACACCGGGGCTGAACTTGCTCAACGCACCGGGCAATGACGCCATTGCCACCAGCGCACTGGCTGCCGCCGGTTGCCATGTGGTGTTGTTTACCACCGGCCGCGGGACGCCATATGGCGGCTTTGTGCCGACGATGAAAATTGCCACCAACAGCGAACTGGCCCAGCGAAAACCGCACTGGATTGACTTTGATGCTGGTCAGCTGGTCTCGACCGATACCAGCATGAGTCAATTACGCGATGCCCTCATCGAAAAATTGGTGAGCATTATCAATGGCGAGCAAACATGCAACGAACGGAACCTGGTCCGTGAACTGGCAATCTGGAAAAACGGGGTGACGCTTTAACCTGATCTGAGTTTTTAGTCCTTTGGCCTGCATCCCTTTCCCGTTTCAGAAAGGTAACGCAGGCTTTTTTCTTCCAGCAAAACCTTTCATTCTGTCCATCAATATTTCTCCATGTTCATCCCGCCGCTGACTCGCTATTTTCAATCCTGTTAACCACTTCCCCCCTTTTTTTTAAAACAACACATATGCTTAGAGGCAGGAGCCTCAAACATGAAGGAGAACCTCATGGACGTGCTTATTCTGTCCGGTCTTATTTTACTCAATGGCGTCTTTGCCATGTCTGAAATCGCACTGGTCACGGCACGAAAAAGCCGCCTGCAAAAACTGGCAGGCACTGGCGACAAAGGCGCAGCCAGCGCCATTAAATTAGGCGAAGAGCCCACCCGTTTTCTCTCGACGGTACAGATTGGTATTACCGCCATCGGCATCCTCAACGGGGTTTTCGGTGAGGCCGCCCTCGCAGGGCCGTTGGCTGACTACCTGCAGCAGCTCGGTCTTGCCGCAAAAACCAGCTCCGTGGCGGCAACAACAATCGTCGTTGTCGGTATTACCTACCTTTCCATTGTGGTTGGTGAACTGGTTCCCAAGCGCCTCGCCCAACTCAACCCAGAAGGCATAGCCCGTTTGATGGCTCGCCCGCTGACAGTATTGGCGAGCCTTTCCAGGCCGTTTGTGTTCTTGCTGGCAACATCCACAGAGCTGACCTTACGGCTGCTCGGAAAACACAGCGCAGACAACCAAGGTGATACCCTGACCGAAGAGGATATCAAGGCGGTGCTGGCCGAAGGCTCGCAAAGTGGTGTCATCGAGAAGCAAGAACATGCCATGGTCAAGAATGTTTTTCATTTTGACGATCGCAAGGTAACCTCACTGATGACACCGCGAAGTGAAATCGTGGTGCTAGATCTCGACAAGCCCAACGAAAGCAACCTCAATTACTTGGTCGCATCCAGCCACCAGCACTTCCCGGTGATCCAAGGCAGCATGGATAACCCCAAAGGGGTCATCACCACTAAACAGTTGTTGCAGTACCACATCGCCAGGCCGCGCAGCCCGATGGAGCATTACTTGCTGCCGCCAGTTTTCATCCCCGAAAACTGGACAGGCAACCAGTTGCTGGAGCACTTCCGCCATTCGGGGGATGTGATGGTGTTTGTGGTCGATGAATACGGTGACGTTCAGGGGATCGTGACGCCCAAAGATATTCTCGAAGCCTTGGCCGGTGAGTTCAAAACCCGAGCACCAGAGGATATCTGGTCAGTCGAAAATGAAGATGGCAGTTGGTCGATGGATGGCCTGATCCCGATTTTGGTGATGAAGGACTTACTAGAACTCGATGCCCTGCCCGATGAAACCCAGCACGGCTACCATACCTTGAGTGGCATGCTGATGTGGAGTCTGAGCGGACTGCCTTCTGTAGGTGACAGCGTGGATTGGGATGGCTGGCACTTTGAAGTGACCCAAGTCGATGGCAACCGCGCCGACAAGATCACCGTGACGCGTACAGCACCAATAAAAACCGATACCGAAATGGATGATCACGCTAACGACGGGGAGGAAAGCCTGCCAGATACCGAAGGAGGGAGCACACAGGAACAGGTAAAAAAAGAATCCTAGCAAGCGATGTATTACACCGCCCTGTCTTTAACCTAGGACAGGGCGATTATTACGAACGATCATTCAGTCCGGTAAGCCAGCTGGGTCATCTCCGAAGCCTCCTGCCACTGCTCACTGCCCTGCCACCAATACGTGGTCTGAAACGGCTGAGACATGTCCAAGCTCTGGCCAACCAAAGGTGTCACCAATTCCACACCGTGAATATCAGCCTCGGCAATCAAATCATTAACCGGTTCATCCCATTTGTGCAGGAACAATTCATACGTCGACCAATGGACCGGGACCAGCTTGTCACCTCCCACATCCAGATGCGCCTGCATGGTATGGGCGGCCTGCATATGGCCCCAGCCTTCTACCGGATAACCCTTGCCGTCTTTTACATTCGCCGCTACCTCGATAAAGGTCATATCAAACGGGCCCAAACGCTCGCCGATTTGCTTGAAGTGTTCACCGTAGGCCGAATCACCACTGTAGAACACGCTACCCGCTTCAGCCTGGATCGCCCATGATGACCACAGCGTGGTATTGCTATCAAACAGGCCGCGGCCTGAATTATGGTTGGCTGGTGCCGAAGTAATTCTGACAGTACCCACAGCGACACTTTCCCACCAGTCAAACTCTTCGATATTACCCGGCTTCACGCCCCACTTTTCCAAGTGGCGGCCTACTCCCAGCGGGACAAAGAACCGTACGTTCTTATCAGCATAGAAACGAGCTGTTGCCTCTTCCAAATGATCATAGTGGTCGTGGGAAATCAGGATCACGTCCGGCAGCGGCAGGTCTTCACGGCTAACCGGTGCATCGACATTACGCGAGAACATTCTGGCAAACGCCGATGGTGACGCATAATCGAATACCGGGTCCACCAGCATACGTACGCCGTCGGCCTCCAAGAATAACGATGAGTGGCCAAGCCAAGTCACACGCAACGCCTCGCTAGGGGTTTCCAGCTGTGGTGTATCTACCGCTTGGAACTGCAAACGTTGCTGGGGCTTGTACTGATCGCGCTGTGTGAAAAACTTCCACATCACAGTCAACATACCCTCTTCACTTTGGACACTTGGCATGTTGGTAATGGCCTTACCATCTTTGAACTGAGGCGAGCTGGCAATTCGTGCTTCACGAATTTCCTGACTGCGCACATAACTGCCATCTGTATCTGCAGCATTACCACTGTTGTAGGCCACCAGGCCAAGGGCACCCATTACTGCAACCAGAGATGCTTTTAGTGTAGTTTTCATTTGTCGCTAGCCTCAAAAGTAAACGATGGTGTATACTTCCAATCATAGCCATTAAATTTAAAAAGTAAACACTGCCGTTTACTTTTTGATTCTACCTCATCACGCATTTGGATAATTTTTATGGGTAAAGTCGCTGAAATAAAACAGGAAAATATTATCTGTGCCGCTCTGGACATTTTTTCAGATAAAGGGCTAGATCAGGCCAGTATGGAAGCGATTTCGAAGAAAGCCGAAGTCTCCAAGCGGACGCTTTACAAGTACTACCCAACCAAAGAAAGCTTGTTCGAGGTGATTGTCGAGCGGCTGGTTTCCAACGTAACAGTGATCAGCTCGATTCCGTTCAATCCAGATCTCAGTATCCAAGATCAGCTGACTCACATCGCCCAAAAAGAAGTGGAGCTACTTTGCAGCCCTTGTTTCATGGCGGTTGCCCGGGTGGTCATGAGCGAATGTATCCGCTCGAAAGAGTTAGCCGCTTTAATGGTCGAGAAGTTTCAACCCCTTGATGGCTGCCATGGCTTAAGCCAATGGATCCAAGACGGCATTGCAGCAGGCAAGCTTGAGGTTGCCCATCCAGAGATAGCCTCGGAACAATTTATCGCCAGCCTCAAAGCAACGATTTTCTGGCCGCAAATCATGGCCCATATGCCAGCACCCAGCCCAGAGATTCAGCAGGCAACTATCGAGTCGGCAGTGAAGCAATTCACCGCCGCATACGTGGTGCGCTAAAACGTCAGGCTAAAATTGGCTGAGCTTATCAACACCCACATGGTTCAATACATATGAAGCGCTAGGGTCACCGTAAGAGGCTCCTTCGTTGAGCCAATAACGAATTTGCGACTCGTCGACTTGGCCTAGCTCTCCTTTGGCCTGCAATAGGGCAATCATATAATGCGCATGGGGGTGCCTTTTTGCCGTTGCCGCTAGGTACCACTCAAACGCCGCCATTACATTTTTCTCGACACCAAAACCAAAGTAATACATATCACCCAGATTATACTGGGCCATGGCATTACCCTGATGCGCGGCTTGGGTCAGCCATTTTAACGCTGCTTCCTCGCTGACAACCAACCCTCCGTATCCCAATGCATAGGCCTCGGCCAAAGCAAGTTGTGACTGGCTGTCACCCAATCCAGCCGTCAGTTGCAACCGTTTAAGCTGTTCTGGTGTTATCTCCGCAAATACTGGCGCCGAAATGATGAAAGCCCCAACACCTGACACGACAAGAGCACACATCACATTCCTGATTTTACGCTGCATATCCATCTCCTTGTGTTGAATATCGATCTTAATCACAATTTATATTGTTTTTATGAAAAAGTGATGCCAGTTCTGTGACCTTGTAAATCAGTAAATTAGCATTGATTTATCCCACCTCTTCACTATCACTGTGCAAATATGCACCAGAGCAGATTCTGACATCCAAGGTTCACAGTTGCTGTGTACATTATCATTAAGCAAGTTGATCGCTTGCTCGCCTTTTGGCGTTTATCACAAGAAATACGCAGTCTGCTTGTTCTTGAACAGGAGTGTAGATATGACCCAGGAAGCGTTACTTTCATTGATGAAACGGGGACAGTTCACGCCAACCATCCTCAACACTGCAGATTCAACCTGCTATTTAATTGGCGGAGAGGACGAAAGGGGGAATTTTTACCACTTGAAGGACGAAGAACATCATTCTGTAACTTGCCCATCACTGCAAGAAGCGAAAAAGAAACTGAGCAAGTTGGGGATCCACCACGCGGTGTTTGAAATGGTAACCCCCTACGATGAAATGATAGGCAGCAGCGATAATACTGGCAGTAAAGTCCGTTACGACATTACCTTCTAACTGCCCTTTTTGATCTGATTAGTTATGCTGACTGGCGGATCATGAGTTCAGTGCCGAGCTCAATCCTACGCTCGGTATCCAGCTCTTCTATCAGGTTGACCAGCATGGTCGCCGCTTGGGAGCCTAGCTGGAATATCGGTGTATCAACCGTGGTCAACCCAACCGGCAACATATCGCTGTTGGGAATGTTATCAAAACCAGCAACGGCGATATCCTTTGGAATCGACAACCCTTTTTCTAGCAAAGCTTTCATCGCGCCAATAGCCATTAGATCCGATGCAGCAAATACCGCATCAAAACGAATCTCTTCCATATCTGACACGATTTGGTAGGCATCTTCTTGATAGTAATCCGCCTTGTAAGCCCAGCTTTCATCATACTCGATACCATTATCAAGCAGTGCCTGACGGTAACCCTCAAAGCGATCCCGCGCCGCTTTAATCACATCCAACTTACCAAGGAACATGATTTTGCGATAGCCGCTATCGATCAGGTATTGGGTCATTCTGTAGGCTGACTGGTAGTGCTCCACCAGTACGGCATTGACGGCTTCATCCTGCAAGTCCCGCGCAATCGAAACAATTGGTACACGGTGATCGAACAATGAAAGAAACTGATCATCTGGCATGCGAGTACCCCAGATCAACACGCCGTCATAGAGATTGGAATTCAGCTCGCCCAGGATAAACGCCAACTCATTGTCTGCCTTGGCCATTCGCAACGTCAGCTCATAACCATGCTGATTCAATGACGAGCCAATACCGTTGACCAATTTATAGATATACGGGTTGGTCAGGTACTCATAGTCAGGGCCGGAGATGACCAAACAAATGTGTTTGGTTGACTTGCTGGCCAGCATTTTTGCGGCACGGTTAGGCACATAGTTGAGCGTTTTCGCCGCTTCCATCACCTTGGCTTTGGTCGCTTCACTCACCCGGTTTTTATTATTCAGTACATACGACACCGTTACTGCCGAAACACCTGCCACCTTGGCAATATCTTTTAATGTCGCTGCCATTTACTACTCCACCACTTCAGCCCAAATGTTGATCTCGAGCCTCAGTTGTATGCCTCAAAGAATGCTTGCTTAACGACGTCCAGCCTACTATTCAGCGCATGAACGTCAATGCTGTTTGCATTATACCGAAACATGAGCCAGCGCACACAGCGACGCTTGGCAACTTTAACAAATTCCTCGAAAGCCATGGCGATCCTTGTGCCCGAATCTTCGAAGTTAAAGTATTCTAATAACGATATAGGAATGAAACGATGAGCATCTTAGACGTAATAGTCCTCATAGCCTTCCTGGCCGGTATGGTCGGGATCGGCTACTGGTCGTCCAAGCGGATGACCAACAGCGCCGAAATGTTTTCTGCCGGGGGGAAATCCCCTTGGTGGATGTCCGGCATCTCGGCTTATATGACCATGTTCTCTGCTGGTACCTTCGTGGTCTGGGGCGGTGTGGCCTATCGCCTTGGTGTGGTTGCCATCACCGTGTGTATGAGTATGGGTGTCGCCGCCCTGATTGCCGGGTATTTCTTTGCCGGTAAATGGAAAGAATCCGGTGCCACCTCGGCGGCTGAATTTGTCGGTCAGAAATACGGCCAAGGCGTGCTGCACATGTACACTTGGCTGGGCATTGTCACCCGCATCATCGGGGTGTCGGTCGCCCTGTATTCGGTGGCTGTGATTGTGAGCTCGCTGATCCCCGTCTCGCCGGACAACTTCTTTGCCGATGACAATGGCTTCTTCAGCGTCAACTGGCTGATCATCATCGTCGGTACGGTGATCATCCTCTATACCTTCCTTGGCGGCCTGTGGGCTGTATTGCTGACCGATTTCACCCAGTTTTTGGTGTTGATGCTATCGGTCTGCCTGATCTTGCCTATGATTTACAGCCTAGGTGGTGGTACCGAAAACATCATCGCTAACCTGCCAGAAGGCCACCTGTCGTTCTTCAACAGCAGCTACACCCAGATATTCATCTTCGGCTGGATCTTGGTACATGTGTTCAAGGTCGGTGGTGAGTGGGCATTCGTCCAGCGTCACCTGTGTGTCGAATCGCCAAGAGATGCCCGCAAAGCTTCTTACTTGTTCGGCGCACTGTACATCATCACGCCGGTACTGTGGATGCTGCCACCGATCATCTACAGCACCATTAATCCGGATGCTAATCCAGAACAGGCTTACATCTTGTCGGCGCAGGCCGTTCTGCCTGTAGGCATGCTGGGTCTGGTGGTATCTTCAATGCTAGCTGCAACGGCAAGTATGGCCTCGTCTGAGCTCAACGTGTTCTCCGGCGCCCTCACCACCGAGTTCTACGGCAAGCGCATCAACCCGCAAGCCAATGATGAGCAAATGATGAAGGTCGGCCGCATCGTAACCATCATGCTGGGGATGCTGGTTATCGGGATCAGTATTTCCATTCCATACTTGGGCGGTGCCGAAAAGCTGATAGTCAGCATCACCAGCCTGTTTGTTGGGCCAATGGTTATGCCAACACTGTGGGCACTGTTTGTCGGCAAGGTCACTAAAATGCACGCCTACCTGACTGTGGTGGTCACCGCCGGTGCAGGTTTTATGCTCCAGTTTGTGCTTGCCAAAATGGACTGGTTCGCCGCCAACATGGGTGTAATGAACCAGGCCGTTGGTCTGTTGGTGCCCGTTGCCATGCTGCTAATTGCGGATAGCATCATGAAAAAAAAGCAACTGACTGTCGCCTCTACCGCTAGTTAATAAGAACAACAACTCTGTACGGCCTAACAAAAAAGCCATCCCGAGGATGGCTTTTTCAAATTTTACATATCATCGCTATGACTCGGTTTCTGCCTCAGGTTCGGTTTCCATAGCGACATCACCTGCATCACCTGCATCAGCAGAATTATCACTATCGACGTTAATGCCTAATGTCAGGTCTTCCAGGGCGACGACTGTATAGACCCCGCCATCTTCAACAGTGGCTTCACCGGTGATCAACGGGTTCAAATCGCCTGTCGCGGTTACCGCTAGCATGTAGGTCCCAGCAGGAACATTGAGTACCGCTGACTGGGTAAACTCTACCCCTTCAAGTACCACGGTTGACTCGCTGAACATTCCATCGGTAGCAGCATGGACATCGACGGTACCGGCCACTGTATTGGCATGGACAACACGCACTTTGGCATAGGTGGCAACCGAGCGAAGATCTTCTTCGATCACTACCGGCTCAATGGTCTCGTTGGTGACATCGCCCAATGTCCCCATAGCATAGATACTGGTTTCACTGCCTGCGGCAAACTCCACTCCCGGTGCGTCGATAACAACCAGGGAATTGTCTGAAGAGGCGGCGACTTTCAGATCATAACTACCTGCATCGACATCTAAGCTGCGGAATTCTTTGAATTCGATGCCTGTCAGCCCATCAACAGGCGCATCAGAGGCAAGTACATCAACCGCAGGCGCATCCCCCACGGCATGGACGACCCGAACAGTGGCTTTCTCGCCAGTATTGCGAAGCACGGCCACGCCTTCACCGTCTGCCACTAGCAAATTGACCGGTGATACCGCCCCACCATCGACATTTGGTACCGCAGTGACCATCAGGTCACTACCACCGGCCAAATCCAGTTCGCCACTGTCAAAAGCAACATCTTTCGAACCTGCTACGGTGACACGAATACGGTAGGTACCTGAATCGATAGTCACAGGCAAAATGTCACTGTCGATGGCGAATCCCAGTCCGGACACTGCCGGGGCGGCATCAGTAATTTCTTCATCGGTAGTAAGGTAAATATCGACTGGCGGCACGTCCGGGTGGGCGTGCAGTACATCCAAGCGTACATCACCTCCTTCAGGAGCAACATCCTCACGACTAAGCACAACAGGGGCAATGTTCGCCGTCTGTCCCAAAGCAAACACGTCGTACTGCATGTCAGGCGCAAAATCGAGATTTTCGTTAATCACTTCAAGGGTATCTTCCCCTGTTAGCAAAGCTTCCACAGCAACTTCATAGGTGCCACTATCAATAGTTAGTAGACCACTGGCAACTTGATAGTCGACCATCTCAAGGCCTTCAACAGTTTCACCATTTAAATTGATAGCAACAAGAGGGGCATCGCTACTTGCATGAGTGACGCGCAACTTGGACGTTGTTTTTGTGTTGTCGTCATCGTCGTCAGTAAGTGGACAACCAGCAAGTGCTAGTGCAGAAATAATGGCAAGGGTTAGTGACTTGGCTTTCATCAGAGCATTCCTTCATGACTGTCTGTGGCGTTAGATACGCTTGCCTTACTTTCATCCGATCAAAAAAAAATCACTTCACAAAAAAAATCTCAATTTTGAGATTTATCCTTCCCAACAGAAATAAAACATTCATCCAAACCGGAATTAACCACGTAACTAATCAAAAAGGGAGGATACATAGTGTCGCTAATCAGTAACGAATTTAAACGCTTACCTTATTTGGCATGCCGAGACCACTTCATGCCGATGGGAATCGGTAACATCAATGGAGCAGGATATGTCTTCACCCATGTCGTTACTGACGGCCTGCGAGCTGGCGGCTTATGGTTAGTAATGCAGGATGATCTCGGCAAAGTTGCGAGTAAAAGCGGCGACATAGTGATGTTTGCCGCCATTGAAGATGTCGACTGGCTCAGCGGAAGCCAAATTCAGCTTAAGCTGACTATCCAGCATTGGGGAAAGGTCACATCCACCGGCACACTCCATCAGCAACTAGAAGGCCAAGTTTATCCACTATGGCAAGACAGCTACCTTCCGGCAGACGATTTACTTGTCCTGCGCCTGATGCAGTGTACAAATGAATACCCCAACAAGTGGTTTGGTTCTGCGGCTCCATCAACAGCGAATCACTTCAATACTAATTGGATATGTTGGCGATGGCTGGAAATCTTGCCGATATCGCTGGACAAAAAACAACGCCTGCTCAAATACCCAACCTCAAAGCTATGTCTCAGATATCTGAAAAAAATTATCCGCCAAAGTGATCGCATCAAATAATTTTGGCGTTTATTGCAAACGGACTTAAGCTTGCAGATAGGGTTAACATGAAAACACATGTAGTAATGCACTCCGGGATCAGCAAGGGGCCTATGATCAACGAAGAAGCACCGGTTATCGATGTAGCTCTGCTACTCAACAATATTGCCCTTTCCCGCTGTCGTCATAGTTACGAAAAACTTTTCACGTTTGTTGCACCGAAATTGCTTAATTTTTCCCGCAAGCAATTGCGTGACGAATCCATGGCAATGGAAATTGTTCAGGAAACCATGCTCAAAATATGGCTCAAAGCCCACCTGTACGACGAAACCAAAGGCGCCGCTTTAACTTGGATATATTCTGTAGCAAGGAATGTAAAATTCGATTTGCTAAGGAAGTCCAAGCACCAGCAGGACTGGGTGCAAGGAGATGATTTATGGCCCATTCTGCACGAAGAGCAAGATGCAGATAAATTGCCTACAGAATTTCACTCAATCGTGAGCAAAGAGCTCGAAGCAGCGATAAATAATTTGCCTCCTGCTCAAGCTGAAATCGTCCGTATGGTTTGTATGCAAGGTGCATCCCATCAAGATGTTGCCGATGCACTCGACGTTCCGCTCGGCACCGTCAAAAGTCGATTACGCCTTGCCCTACAAAAAATGAAGGAGGCCCTAGATGGCTAATATTCACTTCCATCCTAATCATGACCTCCTTAGCCGCTACGCCAATGGTGAGCTTGATTCTGCGTCAAGCATTTTGATCAGTGCTCATCTTGAGTTTTGTCCCCACTGTCGGCAGAAAATTGCGGCTATCGAGGCCAAACAGGCACGTATTCTAGAAAGTAGTGAATCCGCAACACTAACACCGTCACTCAGTGCAATGATGCTCGAAATTATGGCTCATGAGCCGGCCGAAACTATTATTGAAGAGGTAACTGACTGCGAGTTGACGATGGAAGATAAAACCTACCCGCTTCCATCAGTGCTGCAACGCCACAACGACAAAATCGGTCCTTGGTCTCGCTTGCCGGGTAACATCAAACGCGCACAGGTCGAGGTCAGTGGTGACAGCAAGATGAATTTCATTTACATGGATTCGGACAGCTCACTGCCTGAACATACTCATCAGGGGCAGGAAATTACCTTGGTGTTGGCCGGTGAGTTCTACGATGAAAGCGGTACCTACAAACCAGGTGATTTCATCGTGCAGACTGATGAACATACGCATCTACCAAGAACCCGTGAAGGACAGGATTGCTTATGCCTTACCTTGTTAAACGCGCCCCTGCACTTCACTTCAGGGCTGGCGACTTTGCTCAACCCGTTCAGTCAGCTGTTCTTCAGGCGTTAAGTTGTCCCTAAAGCAAACAATGAAAAAAACCCGTTGTGCATAATACACAACGGGTTTTTACTTTCTCAGCGACTGATTAGTTAAGCTTTAGCTGGCTGCTTGACGTTGTAGAACAGGGCAAACAGCACAGGTACGACTATCAGTGTCAGTACCGTGGCAAAGCCCAGTCCCGCCATAATGGTGATTGCCAACGAGTTGAAGAAGGCATCGAACACCAGCGGGATCATCCCCAGAATCGTGGTCAGTGCCGCCATACTCACCGGGCGAACACGGCTGATAGCACTGTCAACAATCGCATCATAAGGTTGCTTGCCAGATTCCAGCTCTATGTTGATTTGATCTAGCAATACGATACCGTTTTTCAAAATCATCCCGCTCAGGCTCAACAGGCCAAGCAAGGCCGTGAAACTAAATGGAATGTTGGTAGCCAACAGACCAAATGCCACACCGATAATCGACAGCGGCACCGTGGCCCAAATCACCAACGGCTTCTTCACTGAGTTGAACAGGAAGATGGTGATCACGAACATGAACAGGTAACCCATCGGCATCGAGCCCATCATGGCTTCCTGCGCATCTTTCGATGACTCGTACTCACCACCCCATTCAATGCTGTAACCAACAGGTAACGGCAGAGCTTCAACCTGCGGGCGGACACGGTTAAACAGGGTCGCTGCCGTTTCATCACCCAGCACATCGTGGTCTGCCAGTACCGTCAGGGTACGCTTTCGGTCACGGCGCTGGATAAGCGGCTCAGACCAGCCCAGATCAACGCCATCAATCACCTGCTCAATCGGCACGTAAGCCTGCTGAACCGGGCTCCAAAGCTGGAGGTTCTGCAAAGTGTTGTAATCAACACGCTCGGACTCCGGCAAGCGGGTGATGATCGGCAGCATATGGGTACCGTCACGCAGCAAGCCAATAGTATTACCGCCGTAGGCCATCTGTAGGGTATTGGACAGATCTTCTTTCGAAATACCCAGACGGCGCGCCTTGGTCTCGTTGAACTGCGGCACGAGCTCCTTGGTACGCTCACGCCAGTCGTGACGAACGTTACGAGCACCCGGGTCTTGCAGCAAGACATCTTCAACCCGCAGCGCAATATCACGCAGCGTCTGTGGATCAGGGCCGATAATACGTGCCTCGATCTTCGATGCCGGTGACGGGCCAAATTCCATCAGCTTGAACTGGAACGTCGGCTGATCAAATTTGGCTGGCAGCCCTGCATCCAACTTGTGCAGCAAGTCAAACATGTTGTCGCGACTGGTAGTACGTACCTGCAGCTGGGCATAAGACTCGTAGCTTTTTTCTGGCTGGTAAGTCAGCATAAAACGCTGCATACCCTGCCCTACAGAGGTTGTGACGAAATCGACATCATCCTGGCTGCGGATGTACTGCTCAACCTGCTCAGTCTGAAGCATAGTCTCGCGGATATCCGTACCTTCCGGCATCCACATATCCACGTAGAACATCGGTGTATTCGACGGCGGGAAGAACGACTGCTTCACCTGACCAAAGGCGATAACCGCACTCACCAGCAAGGCAAGCATGCTGACCATGGTCAGCCAGCGGAAACGCAGAGCAAATTTCAGCAGCGCGCCAAAGATGGTAAACAATGCCCCTTTGTATGGGTCTTCATCATCCTGCTGGTTTTTATCTTCCTCTTTAAGCAGCAGATCGGCCAAGAAAGGCGTCAGCGTCAGCGCGGTGATCCAGCTTAGGAACAAGGAGTAACACAGCACCCAGAACAACGAGCCCATGAATTCACCGGTGGCATCCGACGACAAACCTATCGGGGCAAACGCCGTGATGGCAATCACCGTTGCGCCGAGCAGCGGCCATTGGGTCTGCTTGGCAATATCTGCCGCCGCCTGTACCTTGGTACGGCCTTTCTTCAAGCCCACCAAAATCCCTTCGACCACCACGATGGCATTATCCACCAGCATGCCTAGTGCAATGATCAGGGCGCCAAGGGAAATACGGTGCAGCTCAACATCATTGAGCTTCATCATGATAAAGGTACCGAATACCGTCAGCAGCAGTACCAAACCGATGATCACACCACTGCGCAGTCCCATAGCAAACAGCAATACCACAATAACAATCGCGACCGCCTGACCCAGGCTAACCACAAAGTCCTGTACCGACTTGTCCACTTCCTGTGCCTGGTTGTAGAAGTAGTTCAACTCAACGCCAGCTGGCTTGATGTTTTCCAGCTCAGCCAAACGGGCATCAAGCTGTTTGCCCACTTCTACGACGTTGACGCCAGAGGCAAAAGAAAGACCTAGGTTAATCGCTGGTTGACCATTGTAAGTTACTATATTACCAGGTTTTTCCTGCACACCGCGGGAGATGGTTGCAACATCTTTCAATCGGATCAGATTACCGGTATCGCGGCCATGGATAACCAAGTTTTCCAAAGACTCGACACTGTTCATTTCACCGTTAGGGCGAATGATCAGGTTCTGGCCATTAATCATCATCTCGCCCGAGGCCGTCACGCTGTTTTGCTGGTTCAGCAAGCCAACTACCGTGTTCATGTCCAGGTTGAGTGCCGCCATGCGCTCAACGGAAATCTCGACGAAGATCTGCTCTTGCTGATCGCCGGCCAGGCTCACCTTGCCGACACCATCAACCAACTCCAATTCGCGGATCAGGTAATCGGCATACTGCTTGAGCTCGATATAGGAATAGCCCTCGCCGGTCAGCATGATCATCACACCATACACATCACCGAAATCATCGATGATCTGCAGCGACCCGACACCGGATGGCAGTGCCGGGCGCAAGTCATTGACCTTGCGGCGCATTTCATCCCAGATCTGCGGCAGCTCGTCCGGCCCGTAGATCATCTCCATACTGACCATGATCTGGGTCATCCCAGCCGACGATGTCGAGGTCACTTTGTCGATATACGGCAACTGACGCACCGCTTTCTCCAGCGGGTAAGTCAGCTCTTCTTCTACTTCAGTGGTGGTTGCGCCCGGATAGGTGGCAACAATCATGGCATCTTTGATGGTGAAGGCCGGGTCTTCCAGCCTGCCCAAATCAAGGAACGAGGTGACGCCCCCAACCGCCAAAATAATCAAGAACAGCCAGCTAATGACTTTATTTTTTATTGAATACTCAGCAATATTCACTGTACTGCTCCCATGGTGGCTACTGCCATAGTCAATCCCCAATCTTCTCCACCAAGCCCGATCGCTGTTGTTACAACGGGCTTGGTCTGAATTGATAACTCTAAATACTGCATGCCTTGTTCAATCAGCTTCCCAGCCATTAGCTGACCCAGCTCGGTAAAAAAAGCGAGTCCGGCTAATGTGATCACAAACCAAATCACCCAACGAATAAGGGATTGGCGTATGGTAGGCATGTCAAATTTCACTGGGCTTGCGCCTCTGCTGTTGATTTGGAAAGCAGGTTAACTTCCATCCCCTCGCGCAATTTACGCAGGCTGGATGTCACCAACTGCTCACCCTCGCTGACACCGCTGCTCACGATGGCACCGTGGTTATTCAGCTGACCAATCCCAACTTCCACTTTTTGAACCTGATTGCCGTCGAGCTTCCAGACAAAGAACTGGCCCGCTTCACGCCCTGCCTCAAGGGCTGTCATTGGCAACTGGTAACCTTGCAGGGTACTCAGGCCCGCCTCGGCCATATCGACACGCAGGGACACACTGGTTCCCGGCAATATAGCCGGATCGCGCTGCGGCATTTCAAACCACATACGGTAGGTTTGACTCTGAGGCTCTAGCTCACTGGTGTGCTCGAGGTAGTTCACCGGGTAAGTTTCAGGCTCCGTGCCAAAACGAGCCATCGGCTGATAACCACGGTTCGCCTGCTGCGGATTCAACATTGCCAGCACGTTATCGGACACTGCGATATTGATATACAGCAAGTCGTCCTGGTACAGGTTGACGACCGCTTCGCCCGGCGATACCGCTTCGAACGACTCTTTCGGTACATCCGCGACCACACCATTGAACGGCGCTACCAAGCGGGTATAACCCAAGCGACGCTCTGCCGAATTGAAGTTCACTTTTGCCAACTTGTGATTAGCTGATAGCTCATCGAGCTCAGCCTTGGAAATCATCTTGCGCTCAAACAACTCGCGGCCACGCTTCAGCTGCTTGGTTGCCAGTTGGTACTGCACGTGAGCGTCATTGTGCTGCTGCTCGAACTTGTCCGCATCCAGCTCAGCAAGGAGATCACCTTTCTTGACCTGCTGGCCAGATTTGACCAATACGCGCCGCAGCTCACCTTCGACACGAAACGCCAACGGGGTATTTTCGGCAGCTTCCACCTGCCCCTTGAAGGTGCGGTACTGACTGGTAACCGGCTGATCAACGGTCAGGGATGATACCGCTAGCGGAGCAGTCATTTGTTGTTGCGGCGGCTCCTGACAACCGGCCAATACCATCATGGAAAGGACGGCGAAAGACATCTTCTTCAACATCTTAGATACCACCCTCACGTTCCCAGGCACGTACTTGTTGGCCCGGTAACAAATCAGTCGCACCGGCTATCACCACCATGATCCCCGGAGCCAAACCTGATATTACTTCGCCCTCATCGTTGAGCGCGACTTGCAAGGCATCGACAACACCGGTTGCAGGGTCAAACTGCCACAATGTGCCTAGGCCATTTTGTTTCTCGACCCAAGCCCCCTCAGGTAAACGCAAGGCGGTCGCCAACTCTGGCTTGGCAAAGTGCACCTGGCCAACCATACCGGAGAGCAAGTTCATCGCTTCCGGGCGGGAAAGGGTCACCTTGGCGGTATAGCTATTGGTATCGGCATCGGGCTTGGTCGATAGCTCTTTGAACTCTGCCAGGATCTGCTGGGCGGGGTTGTTATCCATCTCAACCCACACCGCTGTCTGGCGGATCGCCGATAGGCTACTTTGTTTTACAAAAGGCACCGGTAGGTTAAAGCTCACATCCATCTCATCCACATTCTGGATGTTCATCACTGGCTGGTTGGCACCCACGAACTGGTTCTGGTTAACAAATTTCAGAGAAACGACACCGTTGAAAGGGGCTTTTATCAAAGTATGCTCAACGTCTGTCTTAGCCTGCTCCAAGTTAGCGGCGGCTGCCTTGTAGGCCGTCTCTCGCTGGTCAAACTGATCGGTACTGATCAACTTTTTGCCATATAACTGTTTGGCACGCTGGAACTGACTCTGCGCCAATTCAAACTCTGCCAATTTGGCATCGAAAGCCAAGCGGTAGTCCTGATCATCCAGCACGGCCAATACCTGACCTTGCTCGACGCGCTGGCCAACCCTGACTGTCAATTTTTCAATTTCACCAGGCACCTGGAAAGACAGCTGGGCGCGCTGTGTCGCTTCTAGCTTTCCGGGAAAGGCATGGCTGGCCTGATTCGTTGGCATTGGAATTTCCAGCAATTTCACAGGCTTGACGACCTCCTGGGTTATCTCTGAGTTAGCTTGGTTACATCCGGCTAGGATGCTTCCCAGCAACACTATTGTTGCCACCCTGACAAACGGGGTGAACGAAATGGATGTTCCTTTCACAGGCGTTTCTCTCTAATTATTTATATTACACACCTGTGCAGTATAAGTTGATCTTGGTGGAGATCAAGTATATTTTACAGGTGGACAATAAAAGTATTTTGTGACCACACAGATGACGCCCCCGCGTTTTTTTGGTAAAAATGGCGTGGGCTATGAAACAGATAGAACGATGACCGAGAGAAAACAGGGCCGTCGCAGCGCACAGGCCGCCGAAGAAACCAAGCTGCTGATCATCAAAACCGCCGCAGAAATGTTCTGCGAATTGGGGTACGAAAGGGTATCACTGAGGAATATCAGTGAGCGCGCTGGGGTATCACACAGTTTGATCCGTCACCATTTCGGCAGCAAAGAGAAGATCTGGCACAGTATCAGCGACAACCTGCATGTCTATTTCTTGAGTTACATGTACAAGCTGCTGGAAGCGATCCCTTCCGAACTGCCGAGCAATGTTATTCTCTATCGCTTTGTCACCATGTTGCTGGCCCAACAACTTGCCCACCCGATGCCTATCCAGCTGATTGCTGATGGGGTCAGGCAAGGGGACGTGCTGATGGATTACTTCTTCGATAGCAATGGCGAGCTTGAAATGCTGGTGAACGAAGTGGTCGAGTGCTGCAACAAGGATTTTCCAACCACACCCGTCAAGGTATGGGAAATGAAATGGCAAATGATGATGTATGCCCATGGCGCTGCCAGTATGAAGCCTTTTGTGCTTGAAACCTGGGAAGGCGCCAGCGAAGAGCAATGTTTGTTAAACCACTGGCAGCTGTTCAACCAAACCATGGCCAACCAACTCAACATCACCCCCGAACAAATGCTCCAGCCAAAGCAGCTGACTGACATTCTCATCGAGCTTCCTTGCGAATGGGGCTGCGATACTGAAGCAAAGGATGAAGATGAATCAGAGTAGGTGCTTCGCTGTTTGAAGAAAGATAGACAAACAAAAAAGGTCAATACCCGAGGTATTGACCTTTTGTTTATCAGTTAATGGTTGGGTACTTAAGCGGTTGCCACTACCGGCAGCGCCGCTTGGGTAACTTCTTGTTCGGTACTGTCAGCTTGCTCTAGCCAAGTCATCAGTAGTTTGTATCCTAGACCCAGAACCACCGCACCAACGAACAACCCGATAATACCTGACATCATCATACCGCCCAGTGCACCCAGCAAAATAACCAACATCGGAATATCTACACCGCGCCCCATCAACATTGGTTTCAGTACTGCATCACTCGCACTCACCAGAATACCCCATACAGTAAACAGTACCGCAACCGTTGTTGTTTCTACTGCGAACAAGTAAGCCATTACCGGACCCAGTACCAAGATTGGTGGCAGCTGGATAATCGCCAGAATCAGAACCGCTAACATCCACAAGCCTGTTGCCGGTACGCCTGCAATGCCCATACCCAATCCAGCCAATACCGCCTGGATAACTGCAACACCGATGACACCCTGCACCACGCTACGCACAGTAGCGATAGAAAGACCGACATACTCTTCACCTTTATCACCCAGTAGACGTGAGACAACTTTGTTGGCCATGGCTTTACAGCGTCCGGCATTGCTCATCACCACACCGGAAATCAAAATTGAAATAATGAACTGAACAACACTGCCACCTAGGCTGCCTACTGCAGATAAGCCACTAGAAACAAACGCTTTAACCTGTGGAGCATACGTTTCCAGTGCACTTTCCAGGTTAGTCGCAGATAGGCTCCAGGCCTTGTGCAGCGGCTCACCGACAACCGGGATCTCCGCTACCGATGCCTCAGGGTGAGGGATCACCAAGGTGCCTTCTGTAACCGACGTTGCCACTTCCTGGGTGGTACTGAAAACCGCGCCGGAAAACCAGACTGTTGGTACGAGCAAGGCCGCAAGTGCCACAAGGGTAACCAACATACTCCCCTTCCCCTGGGAGAGTGAAAACCGCTTCATCAACCCTTTGACCAGCGGCATCAGGGCGATGGCAATAATGGCCCCCCACACTATGGGCAATAAAAATGGCTGTAATATCTGGTAGCAGAAGTACACCACCAGCAGCAATAACATCGCTTTGATGAACGTATCCATCGAGCTTTTGCCCGGGAGTGTTACTAGGAATTGTTGAGCATTCACAATCTACCTCACAAGTGGCGTTTAATTTACTGATAGGCTCTCGCCCTGACTTGGCTAAATAGTAACCATTGCGATGTCGATAGACTTACCATTTTACGACAGGCGCACAATTTTGCCCGCAAAGATAATTGTTCACTTATTCATCATTTAGATTTTTTACTCTAAATAAATCGCATACTCTTTCTCTTGCATTCCTTCGGGATGTTAGTACCCATTACGTGAAATTAGCGTCCGCCATTGGTACAAAGGTCTCTTTCCCTCCTACCATCACTAACCAACGAATTGAAGAGACCTTTTCTTTCCCATTTCCACTACTTTTCGCTATAAGCTGTGGCAAGCTTATGGCTGATAATAACTGAAAAGAGCTCACAACAAATGGCTGGTTAACCACCACAACACAATCTGTGAATATATTTCGACACGCATGTCTCAATTTGATGGCAAACCATGACCTTGCGCCCAAATACAGCAAAAAATCACTTGGCTATATTCAATGATTAACATTCACCCAAACGCGCAACTATGCAGGCCAATGGTAGGTTGCACAGTAAAATTCATAGCCAAAGGAATAGAACGTCACCACTTAACCACACTTTTTTATTATGCAAAATGCGCATAATAAAGCAGGCGGTGCCGCCGTGATCGGGCTCTCAACAACCTCACAGCCAAAGCCTTTACCCTCTTAGCATCCCACGGGATGACAACAAAACAAGATACGATCAAATTCTATGAGGGAATATAATGAACACGACCAAATTGCGCCCTGTAGCCCTTGCCATAATGGCTCTAACAGCACTTGCCGGCTGTAACGACGAAACCACCTATATTGAACAACCAAAACAAACAGAAGATCCCGCCCGGCAGATGCGAGCTGTCTTTGACGGCTACCAAGATGCTATCAATACCCTGGATAGTACCCAGTTCGGCCAAGTCACCGACCAAATGGCCAGTTCACGCCAAGCGGTGGACCGCATGTACCTGGACAAATTAGAGAATCTCGACCGCAGCGCATTAACAGACGAAGATAAGATTTACTACGACACCTTCCAATTCGACCGCAATATTGCTATCCGCGGAGCTTCGCTGCCCAACCCCCGCTTCGGTAATTTTGATATCCCAATTACCCACTTCTACAACTACATTGATTGGAACGCCACCACTGCAGGCGCAGTACAAAAAACGCCAGAAGATTACCAAAAACACCTTCAGGTTATCCGAGAGTTCACCGCCTGGACCAATAACCTGCATTCACAATATGCCATGGGAATCGTCGACAAGGCTCGTCTACCTGTAGTACTAACCAACCGTTTAGTTGAAAGTACCGAAAAAGCCCTGGCCGTAGATAGCGACCCTTATGGGCTTCTTCGCTTAGGCCTAAGCGACATTGAGAGCCACAGCGACCAATACGACGACAGTTTTATTGCCGAATATGAAAAGGCAACAGATGATGCTGCCAATGCAGTAAGCAGTTTAATCGCCTTCCTTAAGACTGATTATATTAACGATGCTCGGGGTACAGGCTTAGATACTGATACCAACATTGGTTGGGGCGATCTGCCCAATGGCCAAGCTTGGTACCAGTGGCAACTGGACCGCAACAGTACCACTGGCAAGCCCGCGATGGAATTGAGCCAACTTGGCGAAGACCTGGTTGCCGATGCCAAAGCAGAAATGCTGAGAGTGGCCAAAGTAATCGTGGAAAAAAGAGGCAACTCGGTGAAAGCCAAATGGCGCGAAAACGATGATAGCATCACAGAGAAGACCTTTGTCCTGGCCGATGATAGCGGCAACATCAACCTCAATACGTTCTTCGATTACCTCAACAGCGAACAGTTCTTCTATGGCCGCGATGGCGAGAATGTCTCCGGCACCGACTACGCCGAACTGTGTAAGGCTGCTTCTTCTCAGAGTGCCTGTGAAGCCGCTCTAGTCGATTACAACATCTTCAAGCGTGACGCCAATGACGTCGTTGCCAAGTACTTCAAGCCTATCAAAACCGACTACACCATCGTCCCTGTCCCAGCGGCACGCGAGCTTTATGACGGTGTCGCTTCATACGGTAACAACGAATTCAACCTCAACACCCACCCAGATTACAGCCTGCAGAAATGGAATGTTTCCACCTTGCTGCTACATGAAGCCGCACCGGGTCACCACTTCCAGAATGCCTATTCCATCGAATACCCACCAGCGGATAAACCTGACTACATCAAGGGCGTCTGGTATACCGCCTATGCTGAAGGCTGGGCACTTTATACCGAATGGCTGGGCCTAGAGATGGGTATTTATGGTGAGCTTAACGACGACGGCAAACCAACGTTCGTCAACGCCACCGGGATGTGCAAGCCTGACCTGGATTACACCACTTTCCAGGGCGGTATTTATAAAGATGCTGAGGAGTGTAATGCCCTGCAGTATTTCGGCAGCCTCAACGAAGCCCAGCTTCGCAACATGCGCCTTGCGGTCGATACTGGTATCCACGCCAAGGGCTGGAGCATAGAGCAAGCTCAAGAATATATGGATGCTAACTCCGCCCTGGGTAACGGTGACATCGAATCGGAAAGCTACCGCTACGCGGCCTATGTCGGTCAAGCCGTATCATACAAATCCGGTTACTTGGTGATCAAAGAGATGCTCGATAAAGCACAGAGCGAGCTAGGCGGGCAGTTCGAGTGGGCCGCCTTCCATGATCAGCTACTGAAATACGGCGATCAGCCTATGGAAGTGGTTGAAACCAGTATTGAAAACTGGATCAAAACTCAACAATAAATCATAGGGGAATGTTGCCTGTCCGCTTGCGGGCGGGCAGCAAATCAACAGAGGAAGCAAAAGAGAAAAGGAAAAAATGGGTAAGCACCAAGTTAAAGCAAAAGGTTGGCTGGCCAAGTGGCTTACTCAAGGAACGGTGAACAATAACTATTTACCAGTAACTTACCCGAACGATTATTTGTAGTGATGTTAAACCTTACAGGTACGAAGCATGCAACCTGAATTTAACGGGGCTACTATACCCCGCAGGACACACAAAAATGTGACATATATCAATCTAGCGCGCATGAAATATGTACAGGAATAAGCGTGTGTAACAAGATGCAAATGGTGGTAAGTAAAAACCATAAAACTCAATTTTGTTTATATTTTACTCATTCATTGGCTGATTTATTTCCCTGCCAAGGCGATGTTGTCCCATCTCTAAATTTTCATTACAACTGACTTATTTTCGCTTGATCCCATGCCATACTGGGCAGCAACGTCTCTTCGAGCCATTTACTTTGAAGTTTTCACTTCAAAGCATTCACATCGGGAACATCTAGGAAAGCACATGTTAAGGATCAACAGCAAAGAACGCCCTCACTGGCGAGAGCTTGCCAAGGAATATGGCTTCGGTTTTCACACTATGTATGGCGAGCCCTACTGGGACGAAACCGGCTATTACCAGTTTACCCTGCAGCAGATTGAGCGGGATTTGGAAGATCCCACCGAGGAAATCCACCAGATGTGCCTCGAGGTGGTTGATGAGGTCGTCGCGGATGAATATTGGCTACAACGATTCCAGATCCCAGAGGCGATGTGGCAACCCATCCTGGACTCATGGCGCAGTAAAGAGCCCTCACTCTATTCCAGGCTCGATTTTGCCTACGACGGTACCGGCTTTGCCAAACTGTACGAGAACAATGCAGATACCCCAACCTCGCTGTATGAGACCGGCTTTTGGCAGTGGCTATGGCTGGAAGATATGGTCAACAGCGGCGCGATCCGCCGCGATGCTGATCAGTTCAACCTTTTACAAGAGCTGCTGATTGAGCGCTTCAAAACGCTTTCACGCCAGCAACCGGGCCAGACCCTTCACTTCTCCTGCTGCAAAGATACCGTCGAGGATAGGGGTACAGTGCAATACATGGAGGACTGTGCCAAGGAAGCAGGCCTGTCGACATCGTTTGTTTTTGTTGAGGATATCGGTATCAACGGCAAGAAAGAATTTACCGATATGACCGATAAGCCCATCCGCTGGATGTTCAAGCTCTATCCGTGGGAGTTCATGCTGCGCGAAGAATACGCCAAATACCTACCAGCCAATCCCATCAACTGGCTGGAGCCAATGTGGAAATCGGTATTGAGCAACAAGGCATTGCTTCCCATGCTATGGCACAAATTCAAGGGACACCCTAATCTGCTACCGGCCTATTTTGCCGATGATCCAGGGCTTGGCGAGCTCAAGGACTATGTCATCAAGCCAATATTTGCCCGCGAGGGGGCCAATATCACTATCGTCGAAAACGGCAAACAGACCCAGCGCGTCGATGGGCCTTATGGCGATGAGGGGGTGATCTACCAGGCCTACCATCCGCTGCCTAAATTCAACAACGCCTACACCTTGATCGGCAGCTGGCTGGTCGACGATCATGCCGGCGGAATATCCATCCGCGAAGACCGCTCACGGATCACCCAGGATATGTCGCGCTACTTGCCGCATATCATTTTGTAGCTTGAAGGGGCGTATCACATTTAAACCAGCGTCCCCCTTTCGGAGAGCTATAATGAACATTCAACATCTTGAAAATCTTTGCATTGCTTTGTTACCTATTTAGCGCAGCGACAGCAAAATTGAGTATAACAACGGGGCAAAGGACAAGATTACATCTGCATCGGCTCCCCTATGGATAAAAACTATAAGCATTACTCAGCGCTTATTGCTCTATCACTGCCACTATTCGCAGGCCACGCCTATGCCAACGATGATCCTCGCTTCGCCGATTATGGCCCGCTGAAAACCTATGCCCAATCGCCTCTTCAATCCAATGCCCTTACACCGTTAGTCAGAACTGGCTTTAGCCATGCACCAGATACTGTTGAACTCTATACCACCGGTACCATAGCCAGTGTCTGGGCGCACACCGATGATTACAGCGCCGACTATTACCAGAATGCTCTCTCCATCGGCGGCTATTGGCAGCTAAATAATCAATGGACGTTGGAGCTTGATTACACTTGGCGCTTTGCCGCCAATAATCGGTTAGATACCTTAACCAAGGCCTTCCACGACTGGTTCGGCATCGGCCAAAATGGCCGTGATGAAGTTGATGACCACTCCTTTGATATCTCGGTACCGCAGTACGGTGTGGAGATCCACGACTTCGAAGGGGACACCATCAGCAATGCTTTCTCTCTCTATTCCAGTTACCAGATTTTAGAGAACAAGCACCATGGTTTGTCTTTGGGAGGAACGCTGTATTTTAACTATGCGGGTAGCGGGCCTTTCAAAACCAGCAACTTCGAGCAGGCATTGCAGCTCAACTACAGCTACCGAACCGGCAAACACAGTGTTTATACTTTGCTCGGCGTTTCCTATCGCCATAATGACGCGGTGCTGGCCCAAATCAAATACAATAAATTCACCTTTGCCACCGGTGTTAGTTACCAATACCAGATCAGCCCCAAGCACCGCTTTCTTACCGAAATACATGTGTATGAAGGGGCCAGTGACGCGACATCGGATTTGAGCGAGCCGTCTACTGAATTCTTGCTGGGGTATCGTTATCACACCCAAAGTGGTGCGATAGAGCTATCGATGATCGAAAATGTCTTTAATATGGACAACAGTACCGACATCGCCTTTACAGTCGGTTACCGCCACAGGATGTAACGGATAGCCTCAATTTACATTGTAAATATTTCCGTCCAAGTGCCTAAATATTGCTCTGTTAGCATTAGGAAACAAAAAATAAAAAACACTGTATTGAAGAACATAGCGTTTCGCCCTACCATAGCGGCCATCTCTCTTCGGCCAGCGAAAACAGACCTGTGAAAAATGTAGCCCTACTGATGTGTACCGCTTTACTTTCTGCCTGCTCATACAATGCTGCGCCAGTTGTCGGCTCCCATGACAAAACCCAGCTCGAGTACGAACAAGACTTGGCTGAATGCCGCGAGAAAACCCAAGAAGTCGACAAAAGTGAAGCAGTGCGCACCAGTGCCACCAATATGGCGATGATCGGTACCGCAGCAGGTGCACTTGGTGGCTTGCTGTCCGATGATGTCGGTATGGGCGAGAGTATGGTTTGGGGTTTGGCGCTTGGCGCTGGAACCGGTGCTGCTATCGGTTCGGTCAAAGCGACCCAAACCCAGTCTTTGGTATTGCGCCGCTGCATGGAGCTCAAGGGCTACCAGATCCTTGATGCCGAAGTCGATGATTTAGCCAGTGTCGAACTGGAAGCTGACGCAGATGCAACTAGCGAACAGCAACTCGCTTCAAACTAACTCAGTGCTATTGGCTGGCTGTGCTTGTGGCTGAATTTGCAGATTGTGTTTTCACCCGCAGTTCAAACTGCTCGACCAAAAAGTCCACCAGCACCCGCAGCCGCTTGGGCATCAACTTTCGCTGCGGATAAACCAAACTGACCGGCACCAACGGCATATCCCACTGCGGTAACAACTGAAACAGTTTTCCCGACGCAAAATGTTCACGGCAGATAAACTCAGGCAGTACAGCAATACCTAGTCCATCCAGACAAGCCGAAAGGGAAGCGGTGATGGTATTGACCTTCAAGCGGTAGGGCAAATCGATACTGACTTCTCCCCCTTCGTGCATCAGGTGCCAGTTGGGTAATTTCACAGCCTTGTTATGGATCTTGATTTGATGATGCGGCGGCTTGAGCTCTTCCGGAGCGGTGATCATGCCATATTGTTCGAGATATTCTGGGCTAGCCGCCAAAACCCGACGAGATTCAGTGAGTTTTCTCGACACTAGGCTGGAATCATCCAACTCGCCCACTTGAGCATAGAGATCGATCCCCTCACCAATGATATCGACTTCACGGTTGGTCATTTCAACATGCAGCGACACATGCGGGTACTGTTTCAAAAAGGCATTGAGAAAACCCCCCATCACCTGATGCCCCAACTCCACCGGCATCACCACATATAGCCGGCCGCGGATCAGATCTTGGTTTGCGCTGACCTCAAGCTCAGCCTGTCCCATGATTTCAAGCATCTGTACACACGACTGGTAAAAAGCTTCTCCTTCAGGTGTCAGGATCAAACTGCGGGTCGACCGCGTGATCAAACGCACACCTAGGTGCTCTTCCAGCTCGGCAACTTTTCGGCTAACCGTCGACTTGGTCATATCAAGAGCATCTGCGGCCTGAGTAAAACTACCACAATCAACAACTTGTGAGAAAATCGCTACAGAATTCAAGTCCATCACAACCCCGCCTTTCAACCATTAGTAAGATTTGTGCAACAGTGTTTCCCTTTTTTCTTATCTTATCAACCAATCGAGATCATTTACAATTTGAAACACTTTCCGAACGCCAATTCTTATAAGACACAGAGGATAAAATGGCCGATCATCCCCAAGCGCCTGCAGCAGCCAATGCTAACCAGCCACAAACCACACCTACAGCACTTCCAAAACGCAACAAGAAAAAAGCACCATTGATCGCTACCTTGATCATGCTTTCGCTCGGTGCCGTCGGCGCAGGCTATTGGTATGGCTACGGCCAATATTTCGAATCCACCGACAATGCCTACCTGCAAGGCGATATCACCAACATCAGCCCCAAGGTCGGTGGCTATATCACCAAGTCTTTCGTCTCTGATAACCAGCAGGTCAAAGCCGGCGATCTATTGGCCAAAATCGATGACCGTGACTTCGAAGCGGCATTGGATCAAGCCAAGGCGAATTTAGCTGTTAGCCAGGCGGCTATCGACAACCTCCATGCTCAGGAGCAGCTGCAAAAGACCCAGATCCGTCAGGTAGAAAGCCAAATTGCGTCAGCGAAAGCCGAGTTCGAGCGAGCCAAGCAGCAAGTTGCGCGTACACGCAGCCTACTCAAACGCAATTACTCGTCACAGGACGAGCTCGACAGCATGACCTCGCACCAGAAGGTGACTGCCGCCCAGCTCGAAGAAGCCAATGCCAGCTACCAAGGCGCCAAAGATCAGCTCGTGGTTATTGCCAGCCAAATCAAGCAGGCCGAGGCCGCAGTAACCGAAGCGCAAGCGCAATTGGAGCAGGCCGAGCTTAATCTTACCTATACCAATATCTATGCACCCGTTGACGGCATCGTGGGTAAACGTAGCCTGCGGGTTGGCCTATACGTTCAGCCGGGTATGCCGCTGATGAGCTTGGTGCCCACCTCCAATGTATGGATCGAAGCCAACTTCAAGGAAACCCAGCTCAGCGGGATCCACAAAGGCCAAACTGTCACCGTTGAACTGGATGCTTTCCCGGACCAACCGCTGCAAGGTGTCGTCGATAGCTTCTCGCCGGCAACCGGTGCGAAGTTCGCACTATTGCCACCAGAAAATGCCACCGGCAACTTCACCAAGATTGTCCAGCGCGTACCGGTGAAAATTACCATTCCCGACCCTCAAGGGTTGAAAGGCCGCTTGATCCCCGGCTTGTCGGTCGTGGCAACGGTTGATACACGGGGCTAAGTCATGGGGGCCGATATCACAACAGCTCAACAGCAACAGGTTCATGCTGTTGAAAGCGGGACGCTTCATGTGCCTCGCCGCCACTGGATCGCCCTGTTCGGCGGCCTGATTGGCGCGTTCATGGCAATCCTGGATATCCAGATCACCAACTCTTCACTCAAAGATATCCAGGGGGCGCTATCAGCCACGCTGGATGAGAGTTCGTGGATCTCCACTTCTTATCTGGTGGCCGAGATGATCGCCATCCCGCTCAGCGGATGGCTGTCGAAAGCGCTGGGAAAACGGCGTTACCTAACCTGGACCACGGCAATTTTCACCCTGTCGTCCTTCTTGTGTTCGCTGTCATGGAACATGAGCTCGATGATCGTCTTTCGTGCTATGCAGGGTTTCAGCGGCGGTGCCTTGATCCCGTTGGCGTTCTCGTTGGTGATACAGCTTCTACCAATCCAGAAGCGTGCGGTAGGGATGGCGCTGTTCGGTGTCACAGCCACATTTGCCCCGTCCATCGGGCCGACTTTCGGTGGCTGGCTGACCGAGAACCTATCATGGCACTACATTTTCTATATCAACATCCCACCGGCGATCTTGGTCATTTCTATGATCCGCTATGGCTTGGATGACGAGCCGCTCAACCTAGGCACCTTGCTCAAAGCCGACTGGTTCGGGATAGTCACCATGGCGCTAGGGCTTGGCTGTTTGGAAGTGGTATTGGAAGAAGGCAACCGCGAAGAGTGGTTCAGCTCGAGCTTTATTGTCACGCTGGCGATCATCTCGGGCGTGAGCCTGGTGTACTTTGTCATCAACGAACTACAGCACGACAAGCCACTGGTAAACCTGCGGCTGCTGCGAGAGAAACAGTTTGCGATGTCATGTCTAGCGTATTTGATCCTTGGGATGGCGCTGCTCGGTTCGATTTATGTGTTGCCGCTCTACTTAACCCAAATCCAGCGCTACAACGCGATGGAAATCGGTGAAGTACTGATGTGGATGGGCTTCCCCCAGCTGCTGCTGTTTCCCATCGTGCCAAAGCTGGTCCAGTTCATCAAACCCAAGTACTTGGTAACATTCGGCTTTACCATGTTTGGCCTGAGCTGCTACGTCAACACCCACATGACGGTGGATTTCGGCGGCCAGCAGCTGATCCTCTCCATGGTGCTGCGTGCTATCGGCAGTCCGTTTATCATGGTGCCGTTGTCCCTGGTGGCGATGAAGCACATCAGCAAAGCCGACACACCAGATGCATCGACCCTGACCAATGTCATGCGCAACCTCGGTGGGGCATTCAGTATCGCGATTATTGCTACTCTGCTGGATAACAAAACCCGGGAACACCTCGGGCACATCAAAGAATCACTTCCGAGTGTCAGCACCAATGGCTGGCAGCAGTTGTTGCAGCAGAGTGATTTCTTTATCAAGGCAGGTAGTGATGCTGGTACCGCGATGCAGCAGGCCCAAGCGACTCTGCTGTCAACCATGCAGCGTGATGCCGCCATCATGGCCTACAACGATGTGTTCCTAATGATGACCGCCTTCCTTGCTTTCGCCGCTGTGCTGATCATGTGTATGGATGATTAAGAAGAACCCAAGCTTTGAAAGCGATCGGATGGTCAGGCAACCTATCGGGAATGATTTCAAAACCTACCCGCCATGGACGGCGGGTTGGAGTTACATGGATGTACTCGCACGTTTTTGAAATTATTTCCGGTTGGTTGACAAAACAGCAGGTGGACTAACAGTTTTACACCTATCTACGTCAGCAGCTGCTCACCCAACTTATCGACCACTTCCAATATGTGCAGCTGGCTCTCCCGGCTGTACAGCGATATCCCATCGATCTGCTCTTCCAGATTCACATTGAGATGGCTAATTTGGCTCAAAGTTGAGCCGCGCAGGCTAATCGAGAATACCTTCATTCCTTTGCGTTTGGCATTGTGGGCCATGTCCACCACCGCGTTGGTTTCCCCCGATTTGCTGATCAGTACCAAAATACCCGCGTTAGCCATGGTGAGCTGGTGAATATCGGTGATCACCAAGTGGGGAATATTGGCCAGCGACAAAAAACGGGACAGGTAATTCACACTGACAATCGATGCACCACGGGAGTAGAGGTAGACCACATTGGTGGCTTTGAGGCCAGATGCCAGCTTGGCAATGACTGCCTGATCTTGCCCTTCGTCTTCCGCTGACGAACGCTGGCCAGCCAAGTCTGCCGCTAGCTTGTAGCGGAGCTCTGTATAGCTGGCATAGCCCATTTTCTTGCACACCCGGTTGACCGAAGTCGTGGTGGTCAACGCCTTAGCTGCTATCTCCTTGGCCGAAATCTCGCCCAATTGCTTAGCGTGGCTAATAATAAACTCATAGATAATGCGTTCGGTCCCACGGAAGGTATTCATTGTAATAATTGTCGTCACGTCGTCATTGGATGGGCGTATTTAATCGCGAACAGCGGATGAAAATCCGTGAGTAAGCTCTCAAAAGTATCGTCATACGCACCTTGTACCAAGAAACCATAACGCTTGCCGATCGCCGCTTTTTATACTGTCTGCAGTTTAGAACAATGGATATGAAACCATGGCGAAGAAAAAACTGGTCGCAGTAACGGCTTGCCCTACAGGTATCGCCCATACGTTTATGGCGGCAAAGAAAATTCAGAGCTGGGCTGAAAAGCAAGGCTATGAAGTCAAAGTAGAAACGCAGGGCAGTGACGGGGTCAAAAACAAACTGACCGCCCACGACATTGCCAGCGCTGATGCTGTTGTCCTGGCTGTCGACGTACCTATCATGGACATGGATCGCTTTGACAATGCCAACCCGCTGCAAGTACGCACTCAGGAATTGATCAAGCATGTCGATGTCCTGCTGCCAGAAGCCATGAAACGGGAGAAAGACAAGTCCACTTCTGGGGCTGTTCTACCGGTTCAGGAAAAACGCTCTGCCTACCAAGTGTTTATCGGCCACATCATGACAGGTATCAGCTACATGCTACCAGTGGTTGTGCTTGGTGGCCTGCTGATGGCGGTCGCCAAGATCACCGGTGAATTCGTTGATATCTCCGGTACCCCGGTCGAAACCCTAGACCGCCTTGGTTTCATGACCATCAAATTCATGTACCCAATCTTCGCTGCCTACCTCGCCTATTCCATTGCCGGCAAGCCCGCACTGGTACCGGCCTTTATCGGCGGGGTAATGAGCGACGAGGTCTACAAACGCTTCTTCGGCATCGAGGTATGGGCACCATCAGGCTTCTTCGGTGCTATCGCCATCGGCTTCCTGATTGGTTATCTGGTTCGCTACCTCAACGACACCATCAAGGTGAAATCTGAGCTTACCACCTTGAAAACCATGCTGCTGGTACCGCTGATCAGTGGTGTTGTCATGGTGTTGACTATGGAATACGCGATCAACCCGTTCTTTGGTGCCGTCAACATGGCGATGGTCAAACTGTTTACTGAAGCTGGTGATGCAGGCCGTGGTATTTACTCGATGGTCATTGCTGCCGGTACCGCCTTTGACCTTGGTGGCCCAATCAACAAAGCCGCAGGCTCGGTTGCCCTTGGCCTTAACGGCATGGGTGAGAACTTCGACCTGATTGCCCGTGAACTGGGTATCGTTATTCCGCCTATCGGTGTCGGTATCGCTGCCCTGCTTGACGGCAAGTTCCGCCCCCGCGTATTCAGCCGCGAAGAGCAAACGGTCGGTAAAACCTCGCTGATGCTCGGCCTTATCGGTATCTCGGAAGGGGCTATCCCGTTCATTCTGAAAAACCCGAAAATGATCCCGATTATGATCCTCGGCTCAATCATCGGTACCCAGCTGGCCGTTGTACTCAACGTATGGCAGAGCCTACCACTGCCGGCAGTATGGGGCTGGTTCCTCTCATCGGATCCTGTGAGCTACACCATCTCGGTCATTGCTGGCTCAAGCTTTATCGCTATCGCCCTGCTGCTTTGTACCAAGCCGCAGCCTAAAGGCAGCCACTAGCCACAAGCTTGTTAGCCCAAACGGATTCAAACCTAAACAACAAAGATAGGGGCGGTAAACACTGCCCCTGTCATACCGAATTAAACCAAAGAAGAGAAGTCAGCATGGCTAAAGTGCATGTTATTCCCCACACCCACTGGGACCGTGAGTGGTACTTCACCCAGCAGGACAGCGATGTTCTTGCAACCTACAACTTCACCAAGGTGATCGAGACACTGGAAAGCCAGTCGAGCTATAGCTGCTACCACCTTGATGGACAATCAGCCATTGTTGAAGACTACCTAAAAGTGATGCCGCACATGCGCGAGCGCATGGCGAAACAGGTCAGCGACAAGCGCCTGTTTATCGGCCCTTGGTACACCCAAACTGATACTTTCAACGTTGCTGGCGAATCTATTATCCGCAACCTCAAATACGGCATGCATGTCGCCGAGCAGCTAGGCCACAGCATGACGGTCGGCTACCTGCCGGATACCTTCGGCCACAATGCCCAGATGCCAACCCTGTTCAAAGGCTGCGGAATTGACAATATCATCTTCTGGCGCGGCATCGACTACGACCACCAGGTCGAGCGTTCCAACTTTTTCTGGCAGTCACCGGGCGGCGACAACATCCTTGCCTACAACCTGGTACACGGCTACGGCGCGGCGAAAAATATCGTGGCCGAACCTGCCCACCTCGACAACAAAATCTTCCCTATGGTCGAGAAAATAAAAGCTCTTGCAGGCCTTGACGAAGTGCTGATCCCATCCGGTGGCGATCAGGTTAATATCGATCCTAACTTGCCGGACATCCTAGCCAAGGCCACCGAGCGCAGCTCTGCCGGTGACACCTATGTGATTTCGTCGATGGAAGACTATGTCGATTACCTGCGCCATAACAGCAGCGATTTCGACACCTACAGGGGCGAGTTCAAGATCCCGCGCTATACCCGCATCCATAAAACGATTGGTTCGGTGCGCTACGACATCAAGAAGCTCAACTTCGACATCGAGCAGTTCCTGCTGAAAAAGCTCGAGCTGGTCACCGCGATTGCCAAAGCACACGGTATTACCGTCCACACCGAACTCATTGATATCGCCTGGAAAAAAATCATCGAATGCCATGCCCACGACAGCATGGGCGGCTGCAACAGCGATGCCACCAACGCCGATATTATGCACCGCCTCAAGCAAGCTGAGGAGATCTGCCACGGCCTGTACAACCTGATCGTCAAGGACATCGCCAGCCAGGTGTGCGACGACGGCGAGATAATGGTTTTCAACAACCGAATCAAACCGTATTCCGGTATTACCGATATCGTAGTGTTCAGTACCTTTGGCGATATTACGCTGGAACACAACGGCCAAGCGGTCACTATTGAGCTGGTCAAGCGCGACACGCTCGATGGCGGCAAGGTTATCGAGGTTACCAAGGACGGCGAGAAAGAAGTCCCTGTCCCGCCGTATTACCGTTTCGAGCTCAAGGCCAAGCTCAACGCTATCCCGGCGCTCGGTTACCAGACCCTACAGGTTTGCGAGGCAAGTGCGATGGGCAAAGCCAACATCGATACCTCAACCCAGATCGAAAACGACCGCCTGCACCTTGCTTTGGAGAACGGCGAACTGGTGCTAACCGACAAGCACAGTGGTCGCACCATCACCAACCTCGTTCAGTTTGAAAACCAAGCGGATGATGGTGATTCCTATGATTTCTCACCGCTGGCAGGCGATACCCCGCTGTACTCCCAGCCGCTGTCACTGCTTGGCAGCCAGCGCGGAGAGCTGATGCAGCAAATGACCCTGCAAAGCCGGATCTTGGTACCGCAAGATTTGGAAGACCGCCGCCAGGGGGATGCCAACAGCGAAATCGTATTCAAGCTAACGTTCACCTTGCATCATGGCGAACGCAACCTGCAGGTCGACATTGATACCGTCAACCACGTCAAAGACCACCGGGTGCGTGTCTTAATCAATAGTGATATCAATGCAGCGAGCTCTGTCAGTACCCTGCCGTTTGCTACGATTGAGCGCCCAATTACACCCGTGCTGTTCGGCGCAGAGGAAAACTGGCGCGAGCGCTATCGCGAGTGCCCGGTAGATATCGAAACCACCGAGGGTGCTGTTGCCATCGCCAGCGATGCAGCTGAGCCTAGCAAGGCCCTTATCATCAACGGTCGCGGGATCAAGGAATACCAAATCCTCAAAGCGGCTCACACCAGCCAGCACGACCAGATTGCCCTGACCTTGTTCAAGGCAGTTGGCTACCTAGGCAAAGATGATCTGCTATGGCGTCCGGGGCGTGCATCGGGGATCAACAACACCGTGGTATACACGCCAGATGCCCAGTTGCAGCAATCCATGCGCTTCAGTTTCGCTATCGCCATGACAAAATGTGCCTCACAGCAAGTGATCCGCGAGCTGGAGACCGAATACTTGAACCAGCCGTTTAGCTACCAGAGCCAACGCCTAAACAGCTTTGAAAACCGTCTCGAGCGCTTCCAAGTCCGTTTTGACGCCAAGCCAATGGCCAAAAAGTTCAGCTTGCTCAGTGTTAAAGAGGAACTTGAGCTGTCGAGCGTGTCGCACTCTTTCTACGATAACAAAGCGCTAGTCCTGCGCCTGTTCAACCCAACAGAGCAAGCCATCACCTTGGATATGTCGCAATTCGACAGCTTTGCCGAAGTCGCTATCGTCAACTACCGTGAACAACTGATTGCGGATGCCGAGCCAGTTGTTGCCCCGAACAATACCATCGACCTGCGCCTGATCTGCACGGTCGCTTCAACCTCTGAAAAGGAACATTGCTAATGTTTGCCCAAACCATTACCCAGAAAGTGGCCGATATTTATGGCCAAGAGCAAGCGCCGCAGATCACTGAAGATATTCTTGCGCTAATCGACAAATGGCAGGGTAAAGCCCCTGCCTACCCAGCATGGGTCGACCAGACCACCAGCTACCTGATCACTTATGGCGACAGCATCAGTGAGCAAGGCAAGCCGACATTGGCGACCATGAAAGCCTTTGCCGATAAGTACCTCAAGGGTGCGATCAGCAATATTCATATCCTGCCGATGTTCCCGTATACCTCGGACGACGGTTTCAGTGTGGTTGACTACCGCAAGGTTGATCCGAACCTTGGCGATTGGGGTGAGCTCAATGCCCTGGCTGAGAATTTCAACCTGATGTACGACTGTGTGATCAACCATATCTCCAAGAGCAGTGACTGGTTCCAGGGCTACCTGGCTGGCGATGAGCGCTATCAGGACTATTTCGTCGAATCAGACCCAAGCCTGGATTACAGCAGTGTCACTCGCCCGCGTGCTTTGCCGCTACTAACGTCGTTTACCAAGGCCAATGGCGAGACCACCCATGTCTGGACCACCTTCTCGGATGACCAGATCGATATCAACTTCGCCAACCCGCAAATCTTGCTAGAGAGCATCGATATCCTGTTGATGTATGCGGCCAACGGCGGCCGCTCTATCCGCCTCGATGCGATTGGCTTTATCTGGAAGGTACTAGGTACCAGTTGTATCCACCTGCCGCAGGCCCATGACATTATCAAGCTATGGCGCTTGGTACTGGATATTGCTGCCAGCGGTACCTTGCTGATCACCGAGACCAATGTGCCTCATCCGGAGAACGTGGCCTATTTCGGTGACGGTGATGAAGCCCATATGGTCTATCAGTTCCCTCTACCGCCGCTGACCCTGCACGCCTTCTTGTCCGAGGACAGCTCGGTATTGACCCAGTGGGCTGAAGGGCTGACCCGCGAAGCAATGGAGAACCTCAGTGCCGGCCGCCAGACCACCTACTTCAACTTCCTTGCCAGCCACGATGGGATCGGAGTTCGCCCAACCGAAGGGATCCTGACCGATGCCGACCGCCAGTTCATGTGCAGTGAAGTCGAACGCAAAGGCGGCAGAGTCAACTACAAGCACAATGGCGATGGAACCCAGTCGCCGTACGAGCTCAATATCAACTACCTCAGTGCGATCACCGAGCCAAGCGACACCGACTATGACAAAGCACGCAAGTTCCTTGCCGCACAATCACTGTTGCTGTCGTTTATCGGCGTTCCGGCTATCTACTACCACAGCTTCCTGGGTAGCGAGAATGACATAGCGGGCATGGAAACGTCCGGCATCAACCGCCGAATCAACCGTGAAAAGTTCAGCCTCGGCGAGCTGGAAGGCGAGCTCAATACCCATGGCTCATTGCGCCAGCAGGTATACGGTGAAATGATCACGCTGCTAAACCTGCGCCAGCAGCATGCCGCGTTTTCACCGCTGTCCAAGCAAACCGTGCTGGATCTGGGCAAAGGCTTGTTCGGTTTGATCCGTGGTGAAGGCGAAGAGCGCGTTACTTATGTTCTCAACCTAACCAGCCAACCCCAGCAAGTGAACTTGGCACAGGGCGGGACCGATTTGATCAGCGGCGAAGCCTTCACTGCTCAGCCAACACTGGCACCGTACCAATTTATCTGGTTAGTACCCAACACCAATCAGCAGCATGAACAATAAGGAGCAAGACCATGAAATTGGCCCAATTAACCTCACCTGATTTGATCATGCTCGATGCGGTTTTCGATGACCGCATTACCGCCATCGAAACCCTGACCGATAAAATCGATCAGGCCGGCAAGCTGACTGACCGCCAGATATTCCTTGATGCGGTGCTAAAGCGTGAAGAAGAAGGCCCGACCGCCCTTGGTGAATACCTCGCGGTGCCGCATGGTAAATCCGAAGCGGTTACCGAGCCGGTCTTTGCCTGCGCCTTTGTCAAAGACGAACTGCAATGGCAGGGGCTTGATGGCGACGAGCCGGTCAATATGATTTTCCTGCTGGCTATTCCGCTTGCAGAAGCTGGCTCTACCCATATGCAAGTGCTGACCACCCTGACCTCGTCGCTGGTTGATGACGATTTCCGCGATCAGCTATTGGCCGCACGCACCCAAGCTGAGGTGATGGCGCTATTTGGCGCGGATGAAAAAGAAGCTGAAACAGACGCTGAAGATGCATCCAACACCGCAGATGCCGAGCCGATCGCTGCTGCAGCAATGCAAGAGCAGCCGCAGGATGAGCCGCACAACAGCAAAGCCTACCCGCTGGTCTTGTTGGTTGGCTGCGCCATAGTATTCCTGCTGTTTGCGATGATGTAAGTTCGTTCAGCCCACTCTCCCAACCAAAGCTCCAACCTATAAACAGGCTCTTCATAGAGCCTGTAATCTTTCAAATCATTACAATCAAATTATCAGCGCAGCCCTCTCGCCTATTGCCGCTTTTCCTATCGCCCTATAAGCTTTACCAAGAAACCGTGAAAAGGACTAGCACCATGGAAACGCTCACCATCGCCCAGCTTGGTAACCCCATTTTACGCGAGCACGCCACACCACTTTCGGCCGCCCAATATCAGGAGTTCGCCCCTTTCTTCAATGCGCTTCAACTAAAAATGCTGGAGAATAATGGCGTGGGTATCGCCGCGCCGCAGGTCAGCGAGTCTATCCGCGCATTCATCGTGGCATCCCGACCCAACCCACGCTATCCCGATGCACCGATGATGGAGCCGACCTTGATGCTCAACCCGGAAATTACTTGGGCTAGCGAGAGCATGGAAAAAGACTGGGAAGGCTGCCTGAGCATTCCAGGGATCCGCGCGTTGGTCAACCGCCACTCTCACATCGAGGTACGATACGACACGCTTGAAGGCAAAGAAGTCAAAACCCAGATGGAAGGTTTTATAGCCCGCATCTTCCAGCACGAGCTGGACCATCTCAACGGCTTGGTGTTCCTAGATAGGGCCGAGAGAGCCGATTACTACACCGAGGCCGAGTACCTCAAGTTAATCGGCCAAACATAAATAGCCAGCTTTCATCGAACATAAAAACACCCAAGTGATAAGGCACTTGGGTGTTTTTTGTTTCTAATAGACTGTTTTTACTGCGTTACATTAGAACCTACCGAATGAGAACTTACCAGCAAATGGGTCTTTAGGCTCTGGCTCCTGTGGGAAATGGGAACCGCCCCCCAAGGTGCTGTGCTGCATACGTTTTGGATCCTTGATGTGCAGCTTGTAACGGCTCGGCTTGGTTGGGTGTGTCTGATCACTGAGCGTTTTCAGGTAAGCAACAACCGCCAACTCTTCATCCTCGGTTAAAAGCAGGTTCCCAACACCGAACTGCGCAAACTGGAAAGTCAAACTATGCTCTGGTTTTGGCCAACAATCATTCGCTATAGCTTCTTCTACAGTGGCATTGAAGATATTTTTATCATCTTCGCAGCTAGCTTTTACCGTCGCGGTATTATAGAAATGTACCAACTGCTCCAGAGATTTAAACCAACCATTGTGGGTATACGCTTTGACAAATCCATCGTGTGGGCGCTTATCCACGTTACGAAGAGTTGGCACTTTATGCTGCCCCTCATTAAACGGATTGCCGGTAGTAAATGTCAGGCCTGCATCGGGTTCTGGATCATTGGGAATATTATGGTTGCGAGGCACGCCAATATTAAAGTACCTATCGTTGGTGTAACGTTCAAACTTGCCCTCACCCTGATCATTCCCGCTCTGGTGGCAAGCCGCACAGCGAGCACCGCCAAAGATACCCGGTCCCTGTCGAGGGTCACCCGGTGTTCCTGGCCCCTTAATTCCATAAAATAAATCATGGCCTAAGTTTTCTTGATCGGTGAACCCATCCAGTGGGAAATGACCATCGGCATCATTTTTCAGTGCAATATCGCGCTTTGAATCAAAACGGTTGTTATCACTCGACATCTGCCAAGCCGCAATAGCGACGGCAAACTGGGCGAAAACTTTATCAACGTTTCTCTTACCACATTTAAGATCTTTGCCCCAGGCAAATTTATACAGCTGTTCCCCCCATTCGGTATCGTCCCGCACCTGGATACAGGTCGATCTTTTAGTGGGTTCTTGCTGCTCAACTGGGTTTATGAATGGGCTGGCATGGGCCTGATCGGCCAACGGGCCGAGATATTTCTGGTACATCGCTTTATATTCACTGCTCAACCCAGCAAAAACATCGATGCCTTCCTCTTCAATAACATCTCCTTTGGCACGGCCGTTCCAGAATGCACCACCACATGGCGCATCAGGTGCTGGTCCTGCCCCCGGACAGGCTGGATCAAAGTTTTGCACCCCTTTTCTGCTCCAAGCCTGTTCATAATCCAAGAACTGTAGATACTGGTTTGTTGGCGGCTTCAAGGCCCCCACACTGACTCCATCCGAGCCCCTTACTGCCACTTCGGTATTGTTGATGTGAGAGTTATTGTTAGTTCCGCCGGCCGAACCTTCATGACAGGTCGAGCAAGACATATTGTTGTTGAGAGAAATATTCTCGAAAAACAACCTTTTACCAAACTCTTCAAGGTATGTCATATCGTCAGCTAATACCTGACTCGAAAATGCACTTGCCCCCATAATACCGATAACGAGAGGAATGGAGAGCTTTGCTCCCACCGTATTGGTTAACCTAGTCGTATTCTTACTCATCAAAAATGCTCCCACTTCTTTTTATAATTTGATTAATTGATTTGCACTAAACAACCATCCGTTATGAATTAATAAAAAATGAAGGAGAAAAGTGATCCTTTCTCTTTCCAATTCGTTCATGGTTAAATCTAATACAAGTAAACATAAGCAACGGGGAAGTTAAAGCATTTCTCAACAACAATATAAAGGTCATAGAAATGACTATCTCAATACTTAAAACTCAGAATTCATTCCATTTTTAATATACACCTAATAAGTGGTAAGCAATTAGTTTATGTTCATGTGATTATTATTATAAATGAATACTCTTTTTTGAAATCAATATACTTTATTCATTTATAAGAAATGTGTTTTTTTCGACTATGCTTAAATTAGATATAGCAAAAAGTGGATAATTAACTTGATATATCATGTACATACTTTCAGAAACGCCCTCGTTTCAGTGATTGAAACCCAGTCACATCGATACTGTCACCTTCCCCGTTGGCAAGAGCTCAATGCCTTCCCTTATGGTTCCTGTGATTTAGCCAACAACATGCTGGCAATGTATTTGAGAGAGCAAGGCTATAACCCGAAGGTGATCTGGTGTCGTAATAACCTAGCAGACTACCCGGATATTCTTAGTCATGTTTGGCTGGAAATAGATGATAAATTCGTAGATATCACCATCAGTCAATTTCCGCGCCTCATCCGAGAGCGCGTTCATATTGTGAATAAATATGATATCGGTATTTTGAATGAAATTTATTTTCATTGCCGTAAGAATAACCAATTCGAAGAAAGGGAAGTCGATTTGCGAAACCATGCCGGGTGTGCGGATGAGATATACCAAGCTGTCGCAGTATTGGCTCGAAAGCTTTCAGGCATTCATAAAGCCAATGAATAACATCCAATTCATCATGCAACTATGGAAGCAAGACATCACTTTGTGATATCACGCGCACAGGAGTAGGGATAATTATTACCGGATCACAATTTTAATACCAGGAATGCAATATATTGCTGCCCACCTTGTGATGCATATTAAACAAAAACAATGAAAAAGAATCTTATTGTCCTTGCCCTGAGTGGCCTGCTAAGCCTTTCCTCGACGTCTATCCTGGCTGATCCAGCCCCACAGCACAGTATCCAAGCCAGTACCGAATATAGCCAATTTATTACCAAGCGCCAGGTTGTTGACCAGCTACTTGCCGATGCCGTTACTGCATTCAAATCGCCAGCCCGAATTTCCCATGCTGGCTTTACCGCCAAAATGCCAAGCAACATGGAGATTGTGACAAATCGCCTGCTTGAAGCCTACCAGCTAGAACCATACCGTACCGATTTGCTGATCTCTGCTGCCAATGCCCAGATCTACAACAAGAACGTTGAACGCGCGATTGAGCTATTCGAGCAAGTTCTGACCGTCGCGCCACAGGATGTCGATGCCCATGCCTATCTCGCGGTGTGGCAGCAATTCAAAGGCAATACCGAAGCATCCCTTGAGCATATGAACACGCTCAAAACCCTCAATGCCGGGCGTGCAGCCGATATCCAGCGTATCTTCGATACCGTAAACCGCATTGTGGCTACACCATTGAAAGAGCAACAGGACAAAACCTACGAGGGTAATACGGCAATCGTGACCCTTGGCTATGCCCTGAACCCAGACGGCAGCATGCATGACATTCTGGTCCAACGCCTTGAAATGACCTTGGCAATGGCCAAAGCCCAGCCAAATTCAATGATTGTGCTAACTGGCGGTGTACCACGTAACCACCAAACTGAAGGCAAGCTGATGGCCGACTGGTTGGTTGAAAAAGGCATTGCCCGCAACCGCATCATCGAAGACAACTATGCCCGCAGTACGGTAGAAAACGCACTATACAGTAGCTACGCCCTTGCCCGCCACGATATCGACCACGCGACGATTATCAGCTCGGCAAGCCACGTTCGCCGCGGTCAATCATTGTTCGAGATCGCCTCCTGGCAAACTGGTCCGACAGACATTACTTTCGACACCGTTTCGGCGGCTGACAAGCCACTGGAAGAGCTAAAAGTTCCTTCTGAGGGTGAACTGCTGGGTATCTACCGCGACGCACTTCGTACCTACGGTATGTGGAGCTACCGCTCTTACCCGCTTGAGCAGCGTTAAGCCAGGCATAAATAAAAGCAACTATCCAACCAAGGCAGCCTATTGGCTGCCTTGTTGTTAATTGATAAAGCAGAAAATGCGGAAACATGATCAAGGTTTAACCATCTGCTGCAACGCCTGCATATAAAAACCCAATGGACCTGACAGCATATCGACCTTAAGTTCTTCGCCTGCCTGGCAGCTCATTGCCAAGGCATACCCATGCAGGTAATCCGCCAACATAGACAAGGCATTGTTGCGCAGTTCATCATCCAGCGATAGACCCGCTACCGCCAAATCAAAACGCTCGGTGAATACCGCCGCCGGGCCGTGTGAGGTCATCCCGAGCAAAGTTTCCAGCAGCCCCGGATATTGCGCCAGCAGATTAAGGTAACTTTGACATAGCTTGGTCAACTCTTGTTGCCAATCTCCATTGGGATCAGGGCTATAGATCTTCTCCACCAGCGAAACCGTCACCGCTTCGAGAAGCGCCTGCTTGTTGGTGAAATAGTAATAAATCGCCATAGGATCAACGTCTAGGCTAGCAGCCAGCTTACGAATACTAGGGATCTTTCCCTCTTTTGCCATCAATGTGTTAGCGCACTCGATGATCCGCACTTTGCTCAGCGCCACCGACGCCGCAGCCGGCCTTCCGCGTTTTTTCGCCTTGACAGTCATTCTCTGATCTCTTTACACTTCGCATTATTCTACAATGTAGAATATTATAACCTAAACCTTAGCGGCCTACAAAGCCGTATCTATTTGCAACCCATGCTAGGAGATCACCATGGCAAATATTGTCTACATCGCTACCAGCCTCGATGGCTACATCGCCGATAAGGACGGCAACCTGGATTGGCTACACAGCATCCCCAACCCTGAGGGCAACGATTTGGGTTTCGGTGATTTTATGAACCAGGTCGATGCGTTGGTGATGGGACGCAATACCTTCGAGACGGTATGTGGCTTTGACTGCGAATGGCCATACAGCAAGCCGGTGTTTGTTATCAGCAACAGCCTGGCTTCCATTCCTGAGGGCTATCAGGACAAAGCATTTTTGGTCAGCGGCGAACTGACAGGCATCCTTGCCGAGCTCCAGAGTAAAGGATTCAACGAGCTGTATATCGATGGCGGAAAAACAGTGCAGAGCTTTATGGCTGAGGGGTTGATTGATGAAATGATTATCACCACTATCCCGGTAATTCTAGGCGGTGGAACACCTTTATTTGGCGAAACAGCATCACCTGTGAATTTTGTACTAAAACACAGTGAGGTACTGCTTGATACTATTGTTAAAAATCATTATATGAGGGCTTAATACTCTACCTTTTTAATTTTCAAAGCGTGGAGTAAATGTTTAAGCTCACCGACTGTTAAAGCGGGTATTGTCACCTTGTTATTTATATATACGCAGCTTGTTATTTTATCGGCAAGTTGGTTTATTTCTTTGTCAGTCATATTTGTATACCTTTTCAATAAAGCCGGCTATCACAATAGTCGGCTTTATTAATTGATTAATTGATTAATTAGTTGATTGAATAGAATATTAGTAAACAACATGTTCAGCGGCTAACATCCCGTAGTTAAAATCTTTTTCTAGCTCTTCCTGGCTTAATTCAACCCTAGCATCCGCTGGCAAGTCTGCTTGATGGCGAGCGGCTATGAACTGTGTTTTCTGTTTTTCAGCTTGGTGTGCTAACCCCTTGAAACAACGATTGCAGGCTAGCTGGAAGTTGACCCCTTTCTGTTTACTGAAGAAGTCTGGGCTCGATGCCTCAACCGTAATTTCTTTGGTTTTGCGGTCCAGGGCCACATGTACTTTGAGATCATTGGCAAGCTGGAACTTGTTCATCAGCTTACCTGATTGGTAAACAATTGATGCTTTCATTGACTCGGTAATGGCAATATTGTTGTTGGTAATATGCATAGTCTTTTCCCCAAGGCTTATTTTTCTTTGTTAGTTATTTTAACTTCCATTCCTTTATATCGCATGGAGGTTATTGAATATGGTGATTTTATATCTTTTTCAAAAAAATAATTTCGATTAGAAGTAAGGTAAATTGTCGTTTTAATTCTTTGTCTAAATTTATTATTTCCCGGCATATTTTTCTCTCTGCTTATTTGGCTTAACTTCAATGTATCACTGTGAATTGCCGGGTATATAGCTAAGTTTGGCATCATACGTTTCATTTTTGGTGGGAACTTTATTATTTAGGATGGAGCCATAAAGCAAAGAAAAATAACGTTATTAAGCAACTTGTTTATTTTGCCGTTAAATATAAAAGAGAAAAAGCAGCCTAAATGGCTGCTTTTTCTTATTTATTTTCTAATTGCCTTTCACGGGGTTACATCTTAACCACCACTTTGCCCATTGTGCGCTGTTCGCGAATCGCTTTAAGCTCATCCCCGACTTGATCAAGTGTGATGGTTTTCAGCTGGGGCACCAACACCTCACCCTCTTCCAGCAAGGCCGAAAAGGCTTCTCCGGCACGGACTAGGTCACGCTGTGCTTTCTCGCCATTACGGTGGCCAGAACCCAGGCTCAGCTGGTGAAAGCTCAACCCTTTCATAAAGGCATCCGGGTATGCCTCAGGGCGAACCGTCGAGACCAATTCGACCATCTCCCCTTCATAGCCCAAACAGCTTGCAGCAATGATATCGTTATCACCGCCAACACAATCCAAGGCGATAGGTACACCGGCACCATCAGTGATTGCCATTACCTGCTCGATTATATCTTGGCTGCGGTAATCAATAACATGGGTCGCGCCCAGTGAATGAACATAGTTGTGCTTGGCCTGTGAAGCAGTAGTGATAATCGTGTCGATCCCCATGGATTTGGCTAGCTGGATGGCAAAGCCACCGACACCACCCGCTCCGCCCAAAATCAAAATGGCATCTTGCTCCTGAGCATTCAGCTTATCGACCAAGGCTCGGTACGCTGTCCACCCGGCACATGGGCTGGCAGCGGCCACCTCAGCAGACACCTCTGGGTGGGCAACCAAAGTACGGGAGTCTTGCACCGCATACTCAGCAAAGGCGCCATGTGGGCGGAACATATCACCGTGATACAGCACTTTATCACCGGCCTGCCACTGAGTAACCTCTTCACCAACGGCAACGATTTCTCCGGATACATCCAGCCCGGGTACCCAATTGTCATTCATGCCAGTTGCGGCTGATTGCCAAAGGTGTATTTTTGAGTCGACCGGGTTCAAGCCGGCAGCGATAACTTTCACCACAACGTCAAAGCCCGTTGCCTGTGGCTGGGGTAGCTCTGCCATTACAAATTGATCATCACCGGCATGGTAGGTTAGTGCTTTCATCATCATCCTTTGTCTACTGCTGTTTTCATTGCTAATAGCTTTAGCGCAGAGTGTTTTTGCTTGCAATGTACCAGAACAGTTTCAACAAAATAATCTTAATCTTTTTATTTCACTAAATTATATATCAACAGCTTACACCAACTTGATGGAATAACCCCCTCATAACCGACATTACTTATCAATGACAGTCAGTAATATCACTCCCACAACATGAACGGCTAACCAGCACGTTCAACGGACCAATAGTGAAAGAGTGAAAGGTGATCCCGATGAAAAAGCGCCTACTGACCAGTTTAATGACAGCCAGCCTGATTGCCGGGTTAGGTGCCGCCCACGCCGCCGTAATGGAAGGTTTCCCTGCTTCGGGCGAAACCCAAGTCAGTGCCAGCAACTGGACACTGCCAACCTTCAACCAGTGGGCATTTCGCAATGTCGGCATCCATCCGTCGGTCATGGTGCCGCGAGATGGCGAGACGGTCTCTATCCCTTACAAAATGGACCAGTCCCTTGAGCAGGCCAGTTTTGAATATCAAGGTAAAAAGATCACCCTGCTAGAAGCGCTAGAAGCAGATCACACCGACGGGTATGTGGTGATTAAAGACGGACAGATTGTCTACGAGCGTTACTTTGGTGAATTTGGGCCACGCGACCACCACCTGTGGGCGTCCAGTACCAAGTCATTGATCGGTATGGCTGCCGGGATCTTGGTCGAACAAGGCAAACTAGATATCACTAAGAAAATTCCTTCTTACATCCCCGAACTAAAAGACAGCGCTTTCTCAGAGCGCACTGTTCGCGACGTGCTGAATATGATCACCGCACTGGATTACAGCGAGGATTACGTCAACATGGAGCCGGGTGCAACCAGCACCGAATACTTCCGTCGTCTTGGCTTTATTCCGGCCTATGATCTGATGGCGCTCGACCCGGCTAAGGACGATACCCCGAGGGGGATACAAGCCTTCTTGCCAAATATCGGGCAAAACCCGGATCTGTCACCTCGCCACAAGTTTGAGTACCACTCACCGAATGTCGATGTTATCGGCTGGATCATCGAACGCCAAAGTGGCCAACCACTACAGAAGTTCGTTGCGGACAATATCTGGGGCAAGCTAGGTACCGAGCATGACGCCTTCTTTATGACCGATATCGCTTATACGCCTGTCGCTACCGGTGGCTTCAATACCACTTTGCGTGACTTTGCCCGCCTTGGCCTAGCAATGGTGAACAATGGCCAATACAACGGCGAGCAGCTGTTCCCGGAAAAATGGGTCAAAGACACCTTTACCCTTAGTAAGGAAGAACGCCAGCATGTTAGCAATAGTCAGTACAAGGATACCGAACACGTCACTTTCGATGACAAGCTAACAGGTTACAAAAACTTCTGGTGGATCCATGACGAGGAGAAAGGCATTGCTACCGCCCGTGGCGTCTTCGGCCAAACCCTTTATGTGAACCAGGATAAAAACGTTGTGGTCGCAACCTTTTCCAGCGCACCAAGCGCCTCCAATGCTGCGAGGGATACTTATAAGCTGAAACTAGATATTACCCACCAGCTAGCCGAGCAACTATAAAGCTATTAGCTACCTGCCCTCATTTTTCCGCCTACCATCATCCGACCGTGGTAGGCGGTCTTTTTGATTTCCCATTATCTTAGCTAACCACTTGAAAAGCATTTGCTCTAGATTTAGCTTCTATAACAATAACCACTGCCGGAATCCGCCATGTTCACCCTTGAACAAATCTCTGCCTTCACTGCTGTTTATCAACACGGCTCATACAGTGCCGCCGCCAGGGCGTTGGACAAAGACCGGACTACCATCAGGGAGCATGTGCTCAGCCTTGAAGATAATCTCGGGCTACCGCTGTTCACTATTCTCGGCCGCAGCGCCAGGCCGACAGATTTAGCCCACCGGTTATACCCAAGGGCTGAGATCCTCGCCCGCCAGGCACAGGAATTTACCCTGACCGCGCTGGCCGCCTTTGATCACAGCCTGACCACGCTCAACATCTACCATGACGTACTGCTACCCTCGAGCATGGTGATCCAGATAGAACAGCAGGCCGCGCAGCATTTCCCGCAGCTCCAGCTCAACTGGCTCCACCGCAACCGCGATGAAACCCTTAATGATTTGGTATCGGGCGAAGCCCACCTCGCCATCATGCCCCACCGCAACAAGATCATCCCGGAAAAACAGATATGGTACCGAAACCTCGGCATGCTGCCGCTGTCGATTTATGTCGGCAAAGATCACCCGCTGGCAGCCAAAACGGATGTCTCGCTCAAAGATCTCCAACTCAACAAGCAATACATCAGCGAGAACCACTTACGGGCAGGAATAGACATGATGAAGATCTCGCCGCACCAGCACATCATCAGCAATAACGATGTGCTGATTGCGCTGCTGAAACACCAGGGATGGGCGGTACTGTCGCGGATCTTTGCCGAGGAGTATGTAGAAAGTGGCGAGCTGGTCGAGTTGGCACTGACCGATATCGTCAATGCCCACCGCCACGGGCTGACCCTGTATTACCCAACCCAGCTAGAAAGTGATCCCACGATAGGCCAGTTCATTGTATGGTTCAGCAGCTATGCCAAGCAATATATGGATTAACACAACAGGAAATCGCCTAAGAAATGTATGTGTTCAGAGAAGAGCAATCCTATTCGCGTTTACTCTCACGGTACACTTCGGGGCTCTGCCCGGTCCAGCTGGCAAACGCCCGATAGAATGAAGTCGTTTCTTGAAAGCCAAGTAAGTAAGAAATTTCAGCTAAGCTAGTGCGTGATTTGGTGAGGTAGAACTGAGCCAGCTCCCTGCGGGTGTCGCTCAGGATAGACTGGTAATTTTCCCCTTCGGCCGTTAGCTTACGCTGTAAAGTGCGTTTGCTCATTGCCAATTCGCTTGCCACGTTGTCGACCGACACCAAACCACTCGGGATAAGCTCCAGCAACGCGCTTTTCACCCGTTCAGCGGTGCTCGCACCGGCACTCAGGTTCGACAGTCGCTTTTGCAATTCAGGCTCGAAGAACTGCCACATCCCAGCATTCTCGGTGAGAAACGGCGCCTTGGCATCTTGTGCCCTGAATACGAGTTCAACCACCTCTCCTTGCACAACCTTGGTACCAAAATATGCGGCATAACGAGCAGGGTTGGCTGGGAGTATCGGGCTTTTTACCGCTATAGGTTCAATGTGCTTGCGGGTGGCAGTTCGCACCAACTGGGTGAAAAAAACCAGTTCAATCATAACCATAGACCGAGGTAATAACTCCCCGGAAAATTCAGGGCAGATACGGGCAGTCGTACACTCATCGGTGATCTCCAATTCCATCCTCATCGGTGCGATCAGCGGCTTGAAACGCTGGATACGCTCAAGGGCCACATTGAAGTTTGGGCTGCACAGGCTGGCAAACAGCGGTGGATTAAAGCTCTCTACCGCAAACACTTCCGCCATCATAAGGGCAATATCCAGCTCGCCGGCGATTTCATCCAATGCCCAGAAGAAACGGAAATATTCCTCTTTGTTCATGTAAGCATCATCCCGGCTGAGCAAATCTTTGGGCAAATTGGCAACCCGCAATAAATTGGCAGCGTCAACGGCCATGTCCTTTAACCATACCCGCCATCCCGGATGCACCTGAAATTTTGATGCCAGCTTCATAGCCTGCCTCCCACCATACTTTGCCCGCTACTATCTTATTGTTTTTCCATTGCTTGGCGGGACACCTTAAGCACCATTTTGCGAGGCAGCAATGGAATAATCCAGTTCAGCACAAAGCGCAGCTGGCTTTCGTTGAATGCCACCAGTTCGCCTTTTTCCATCGCCTGATAACCACACTCGGCAACCGACTTGGCTGATTTGGCTTTCTTCCAAATATCGACACCGTCGAGATCGCCCGCCGCTACAAAACCCGTCGCTACCGCGCCAGGACAAAGTGCCGTTACTGATATGTTCTTATCAGCCACTTCCTCGGCAATGGCTTGCGAGAACGAGGTGACATAAGCCTTGGTCGCGTAATACACGGCCTGTAATGGCCCAGGTATAAACGATGCGGTGGAAGAAACATTGAGAATTTTACCGCGTTTGCGGGCCACCATTCCCTGCAGATAATAGTGGGTCAAGTTGGTCAGGGTGACCATGTTGAGTTGCATCATCGCTTGGTCTGCTGCCAGATCACGCTCATAAAACTTACCGTGTCCGCCGAAGCCGGCGTTGTTGATCAGCACATCGACCTCGATACCCTGCGCCTCAGTGTGCTCGAATACCTCTTGGGCAGCCGTCGGTGACGACAGGTCTTTTGCCACCACGACCACCTGAATACCAAACTGCGACTCTAACTCCTGCTTCAGCGCTTCCAGCTTATCCAAGCTACGGGCCACCAACACCAAATCCCCTCCTTTGGCGGCATGGATGCGGGCCAGCTCTTCGCCGATCCCGCCCGATGCCCCGGTGATCAGCGCAACATTTGACATAATGGCAGATTGAGTGGCTGTGATTGATACCGTGTTTGACTCTGACATGGCGGACTCCCTAATGAGTAATAAATGTGTTCGTTAGGGATATAGTAGTGAATGGGCAACAAACCACACTGTCCGATCGCGCCATGGTGTTAGCCAATAGCGCCAAATCGCTATCAGATAAAACAATACCAATTTAATCAATAAATTGGCCGTAAAGTTGAAGGTTAGCGAACCATCACTCCCTTCACCTCCCCCGTTTTTATCAAGTGCTGCTCAAGCTCCTCTAATGAAGAGAATCTACCGCTCGCCACAGCAAAACGAGGGTCATCAATACTGTCCGGTACAGCAAACGTCGTCATACCTGCCGCTAAGCCAGCAATCATGCCTGTCACGCTGTCTTCAATCACCACACACTGGTTAGCAGAGACATCCAATTTTTGAGCTGCTGTCAGATACACGGATGGATGGGGCTTACCATGTTCTTCATTGTCGGCACTGCACACCACCGAAAAATACTGACTAATATTCAAGCTATTAAGTACCGCATCAATGATCGGCATGCTTGATGAGGTGGCTAACGCAATTTTCACTCCGGCGCCCTGCAGCGTTTGCAGTAATGATACGACCCCTAGCTTAGGCTCTCCATGCTGGCGAATCAGTGCGACAACGGCTTGCATGATACTAAGCTGCAGTTCTTCCGATGGTATATTCAGATTAAAGTGCTGACACCAAATCTTGGCAATGTCATCTAATCGGCGCCCCATAGTCAGGCGAATGCAATCGTCAAACGTAGCAGTCATGCCATAGCCTGCCAATACGTCCACCTGTGCCTGTCGCCAATAAGGCTCGGAGTCGATTAGCACTCCATCCATATCAAAGATAACCGCATCTTTTTGCATCATACTTACCTCTTAATCATTGGTAATTGCATCCTAGAGCGACATTGAACGGCAATAAAGAGAAGAGTTCATACCCGCAGCTTTCCCCCTTTCCAGCTACGCCATAGCGTTACTTTTCTGGCTTTGGTGTATCTGTTCCCCGCATGACTGCCGGATGGTCAGCTTGGGTGAGAGGATGATCTGTTTGGCGGGCTCTTCACTGCCATTGATCCGCAATAGCAAGGCTTCCGCGGCGGTCCTGCCAAGTTCCTTGGCACAGGCCGAGACAGTAGTGAGAGGAGGAACCGTCTCGGCAGATTCGGGCAAGTCATCAAAGCCGATCACAGCTATATCTTCCCCAACGCGCAATCCCCTTTCCGCCAATGCCCGCATTGCCCCGTAGGCAATGGTATCTGTGTAGCAGACCAGGGCGGTCACATCCGGCCTCTCGTTAAGCAGGTGCAGGGTTTCCAAATATCCTTGTTGCCGGCTGTTGTTCTCGCAGCTTCGTACCAGTTGATAGTCAGGTTCAATCCCCTGCTCCATCAACCTCCCCATATAACCGCTGACCCGGTGTGATGCCGTTTTCGATCCGATAAGATTGCCGACAAAACCAATCTTGCGGTGGCCGAGTCCCAACAGGTAATCGGTCGCTATCTGCGCCCCCTTGAAGTTATCGATCCCGACAAAGTCATATTCATCGAGATCCGGCGATCGCACCGCAAAAACCACAGGGACATTACGCCGCTTGAGGGCATGGAGGTAGTCGGTATCCAGCCGTTTGGCAGGGCATACCACTAACCCCGAGGTGTTCTGGCTCATCAGCGACTCAATAAAGCGCTGCTGCTTTTCGGCATCGGACTCACAGTTGGCAAGGAACAGCAGGTAGCCGTCGCTGTCGAGTTTATGGCTGATCCCCGCAGTCAGCTGGTTATAGATCGGGTTGGTGATGTCATGAAGCACCAGCCCAACTAGGTTGCTTTTCTTGCTGCTCAAATTCGCCGCCGACTGGTTGTACACATACCCCAGCTCTTCAATGGCAGAAAAAATCCGCTCCCGGGTGTGCTCTGATATCCGCCCCTTGCCCCGCAGGGTCAGCGACACGGTCGTCGCACTGACCCCACAGAGTTTGGCGACATCATGGATGGTGGGTTTAGCCATGGTTAACTCCTGATTTATCGCTAAACCATTTATCCCAGAAAAAACCCCGATTTCTCGTGAACAACCTCACACAATCCCAGATATGGCGCGGGATTGTTGTGGTTTTTGAGTGGTTTAACGGGTTTACCAGTTAGGCCATTTAATTTGTATGGGTTTAAGGTAGGACACAGATAACGACGGCGGGAATAAGTAAGCCCTTCCCGCCAAAACAACATCAAACCTCTACCAAATACAACAACGAAACGGTGCCCTATGAACCTGAAAAACCTGGATTCGGTACAGCGGTTTGCCAAGGCCATGCTCTTTGCCGTGACCTTCATCCTACCGTTTGCCGCCATCATGATATCGCTCGGAACCATCGGCATGAGCCCCATGTTGCTGGGCGGGATCCCCTATGTCGGTGACCTCTTTGCCTTTGTCGGCAAATACCTCAATGTCGGCGGCTGGGTGATCCTTGCCAACCTGCCTTTCTTCTTCGCCCTATGTGTCGCCTCGTCCCTGACCGGCAACAAGCAAGCCGGGCCGGTGATCATCGCTGGCCTGTTCTTCTTGATGGTGCACAAGCTGATTGGTGAAATGAGTGTCTGGTACTTTGGCGATATCAAAGGCTTTACCGATATCCAGTCCCCGATGGATCTATTATCACCGATTGCCAACCCGGAATACGTCAACATCTTCCAGGATGTGCTGGGGATGCCAACCTTCCGTATCGGTATTGTCGGCGCCATCATTGTCGGTATCCTGTCAGCCCGTATCTGGGAAAAGTACAAGACGTTCGACAAATTACCTATGGCACTGGACTTCTTCAACGGCCAGCGCTTCTGCGTGTTCGTCACCTTTATTTACGCCTTTATCATGGCTGCAGTATTGATGGTGGTTTGGCCGATTGTCGGTGACGGACTGGATGCCTTCAGTATTTGGGCGGCACAAAACGGTGATTATGCAGCACCTTTCTCCAAAGCTTTCCTAGAAACCGCACTGCGCCCAATTGGCCTTCACCACGTGACCAACGCTGTCTGGGAATACACCCCAATCGGTGGCGAGTTCTACTCCGAGCTTAAAGACATGACCATCATCGGCCTGCACCAGGTTGGTCCGGCGCGCCTTGATGAAATTGTCCAGCTGTTCAACCTTGGCCGCATTTCGGACGCCCAGGCTATCCTGGCCGACCCGATGATGAACAAGATGATGTTCTACCAAGACTTCCATGGCTTGTTCACCCTACCGGGCGCGGCACTGGGTATGTACCTTGCGATCCCGAAAGAGCGCCGTACCGCCAAAATCAAATCTATCTACCTAAGTACGACCCTGGCCGTGGTTTTCACCGGCTTCTCAGAGCCACTGGAGTTCATGTTCGTATTCGCCTCACCGGTACTGTACGGGGTGAATGTGGCCTTCCAGTCAATCATTTCGATGATGCCGGACTTCTTCAAGCACATGTTCGATGACCCGGCGATGATGACCTGGTACTTCCGTGGCCTGCCGAACCTGCTGACCAACTACCTGGTACAAGTCGGCTTTATCCTGGGCCGCTGGTATGAGCTAGTGATTCTGTTCGGTACCGGGGTGATTTGGTTCCTGATCTACGGTGTGACCTTCAACTTCATCATCCGCAAGATGGACGTCACTATCCTGGGCCGCGAGAAAGAAGACGAAGCCGAAGAAGCCAATGACTCTTTCGTTACCCGCATGGCCAGCCAGAGCAACAAACGTGTCGAAGCCATGGTCCATGTCCTTGGCGGCCTCGACAACATCGATACCATTGATAACTGCATGACCCGCCTGCGCCTGTCGGTCCACGACAAGTCGAAGGTCGATATGAGCAAGAAGACCTGGCAAAAGCTCGGCGCACTGGATGTGGTCGATGCCGGTGGCAACAATATCCAAGCCATCTACGGCGCATCGGTGAGTAACATCAAGATCCAGCTCGAAGACTATGTCGACGAAGCCAGAAGCCAAACATCAAACGTAGCGAACCCACTCGCATTCGAATAACCCAATTAACAAACAAATATAAGCCCGCCCTTCCCGCCGGGAAGGGACGGACACCGCTTTACTGAGGAAAAATAAGATGTCTGATAAAAAAATCGCTAACGTTGTAATGCAAACACACTGGGACAATGAATGGTACTTCACAGACCGTGAGGCACAGGTCCAACTGACCTACAACGTGCGTGAAATCCTATCCATGCTGGAACGCGGCGAGATGAAATACTTCCTATTCGACGGCCAGACTGCAGCTATCCAGGATTACCTCGATGTCTGCCCGGAAGACCGCAGCCGCATCGTCAAGCTGGTTGAGGAAGGCAAACTGTTTATCGGTCCTTGGCATACCCAAGCCGAGACGTTTGCGGTTTCAGGCGAATCGATGATCAACAACCTGATCTACGGGATTGAATATGCCGACCAGCTTGGTGGCTCATCTTACGTGTCATACCTGCCAGACAGCTTTGGCCACCCGACGGATTTCCCTAAAATCTTCAACGGCCTGAATATCGAAAACCTATCGATCCGCCGTGGCATGGGTGACAAGCACAATGTCCCAACCGAATTCTGGTGGGAAAGCAACGACGGCTCCAAGATAATGACCAACGTGCTAATCGACGGTTACCACTGGGCGGTAGACCCGTACTTCGAAGGTGACTTGCTGACACGTAACATCCGACCTGAGTGCACCACTAACGACATGACCTCACTGGAGCTTGCGGCCCACAAAGCGCCGACCAAGAACTTCCTGCTGCCATTGGGCGAAGATCAGACTCCGGCATTTGCCAACTTCTACGAGCTGCTGGACAAATACAACAAAGAGTCTGATCTGTACGAGTTTGTCGAAACCACTTACGACGAGTTCTTTGCCAAGGTACGCGAAGAAGCCGGCGACTCACTGCCGACGTATAAGGGCGAGCTACTATGCCCGCAATATTCGCGTATCCACAAGTCCATCAACTCGGTGCGCTACGACGTGAAGCAAATTCATGACAAGGTAGAGCGCCTGATGACCTACACCGTCCAACCGCTAATGGCGATGGCGGACAAAGTTGGCCTGCCATACGAGCGTGGCCTGCTTAAAGAGGTTTGGAACCTGCTTTCCCGCGCCCAGACCCACAGCGTTTGTACCAACACCGACGAAACCAACGAGCGTATCTATGTACGCCTGAAAGAAGCCTATGATCTGGCGCTGACCGCACAAGCCTTCATCGCCCGTAAGCTGGCGGTATCGTCCAAGTACGGTGATAACAGCACGCCTATGGTGGTGGCAAATACCCTACCGACGAAGCGCACACTCACCGACCGCTTCAAGATTTACACCAAGAATGAGCACTTCGCGCTAATCAATGATGGCCAAGAGCTGCCTTACTCGATCGTTGGCAAAACCCGACCATACGGCGGTGTTATCCGCGGCGATGAAAGCCTGCACAATGAAGAGAAATACTACTTCGTCACCGAAGTGGAAATGACTTTGGAAATGAATGGTTTCTCTTACAAAACCATTGAAGTGGATGACTCAAAAGCGGGTGCTGATGTCACAGTCGCCATCAACGAAACCGCCAATGTGATTGAAAACGATGATTACGAAATCACCCTAAAAGGTGGCGAGCTGACGATTGCCAACCGCAAGACAGGGGTAACGTACACAGATGCCATTCGCTTTAGCAATGATTCGGATGCCGGTGACAACTACGACCACAGCCCAATGGAAAATGATTGGGAACTGGATCTAGACCTCAACAACTCCCTGGTAACTATCGAGAAAACGCCAGCTACCCAAACCCTGACGGCCAAAGGCAAGTGGTTGGTACCGGCAAACATGGAAGAGCGCGCAGCACGTATCACAAGCAGCGAGCTTGCGTACGAGCTGTCTCTGTCGCTATGCAACACTTCTGATGTTATTGGTGTTCACATTGAAGTGGATAATAAAGCGCTCAACCACCGTCTGCGCATGGTGGTCGATTCCCAGGTAGCGAGTGAGTTCTCTTATGCCGGTACCCAGTTCTCTGAAATCGCCCGTGAAGTGAACCCGCCAGAGCTTAAAACTTGGAAAGAAGATGGTTGGTTGGAAGAGCCGACAACCACGGAACCGCTATTGAACACCGTTGCACTGAAAGAAGATGGTAAATACACCGCGATCTTTACCCAGGGCTGTAAAGAGTACCAAATCGTTGGTGAGTCGTTTGACAAGATTGCGGTCACGCTATTCCGTGCATGTGGCCACTTTGGTCTGCCGGATCTATCACGTCGCCCAGGACGTGCCTCTGGTACACCGAACAAGATTACCGCGACGCCAGATAGCCAACTGCAGAAGCGCCTGACGTTTGACCTTGGTATCGTGACGGGCTCAGATTACAAGTCAAACCTTGTCCGCCAACAGTACGTTGAGTTTGCGACCGATACGGTGTTCTACCACGAGCAGAACCTATGCCGCGCCGGTGAATACAACATCAGCTTCTTTGCCACTAACCCTCTTCGTGAGCAAGTACCTGCAAACTTCAGCCTACTTGAAGTAGAAGCAACCGATGCGGTGTTCTCTACCCTGACCAAGGCGAAAGATAACAATGGTTACCTGCTGCGTATGTATAACTGCGAAGAGCAAGCAATCGAAGCCGGCCAAATCAACACGGTTCATGGTTACCAGCCACGCGAGTTGACTAACCTGCTGGAGCAAAGCCAGGGCGAAGTCACGCCAACCCTTCGCCAGGGTGAGCTTCGAACTGTCCGTATTGCCTAACCTCCCCGTAACAGTGGCCGGCCTATGCCGGCCACTGCCTGAGTATTCGCTATGTTGATTGATGATCCTATTTTTTACCTCGTTGCCGTGCCTGCCATCCTGGTCTACGGTATCGGCAAAGGGGGTCTGGGCGGTGCCGTCGGCGACGTTGTCGTCCCCTTCATGGCACTTGCAATTTCCCCTTCTTTGGCTGCCTCTATCCTGATGCCAATCTTGATCGTGATGGACATCTTTGCCCTGCGCCACCACCGCCGTAATGTCGACTGGCAGCAAATCAAAGCAATGCTGCCGGGTGGGGTTGCCGGAGTGGTCATTGCGGCCTTGTTCTTAAAACAACTGCCGGAGTACGGGCTGCAAATCCTAATCGGGGCGATTTCGGTGGGCTTTGTGATGCTTTATCTGTTCAAGCGCAGCGCAACCGAACACCAATGCGGCCGCTTAGGCGCTGGCGTCTGGTGCGGGCTGGGCGGCTTTACCAGTACTGCTATCCATGCTGGCGGCGGACCGGTAAGTATTTACTTACTTCCGCAGAAACTGGATAAGCTCAAGCTTATTGGCACTATCGTCTGGTTTTTTGCCATTATCAATTTCCTCAAGCTGGGTGCATACACTTATCTGGGCGGGATGAGCATCGATAACTTGATGACCGCTGCTGTGCTGATGCCGCTGGCACCTATCGGGGTGCGTATCGGTGTCTACCTGCTGCACCGAGTAAGCCAAGATCTGATCTACCGCTTGTGCTACCTGTTCTTGTTTATTTCCGGGTTTAAGCTGCTGCTTGATGGCATCAGCCAGGCGATGGGAGGATAAGGCCGCCCCCTATTGGTCTTCGCCGAGCTGATTTCACTACCCCAGTCCGGCAAATCCCGATATGATTGAGGGATCAAGCCCAAAGGTAATACAATATGACCAACAAGAACTTTGCATTGGCAGCAACCGAGCTGCTCAACCGCCGCGTAGCCGGTACCAAAGCGGCACGCCTTGACGAGCAGCAGCGCCCGGCCAACGTCGAAGATGCGCTGAAAATTCATGCTGCAATGATTGACCAGCACAGCGACAAAGTCGGTGGGTGGAAGTGCCTACTACCACTTTCAGACGACAAATTTGTGGTAGCGCCTATCTTTGCCGACACGATTCAAACTGGTACAGCTCAGCAAGGTAACAGCTGTGCACTTTTCGCTGACAACAATGTCGTTCGCATCGAGCCAGAAATCGCCTTTATCCTGAACAAGGATCTCCCTGCGAATCCTGAAGGTTACAGCGAAGCACAAATCAATGATGCAATTGGCCCATGCCACATGGCACTGGAGCTGATGCAGGCACGCTTTGCCGACGACAGCGGTGCCGAGTTCTTCGAGAAACTGGCAGATTGCCTGGTCAACCAAGGGATGTTTATCGGCCCGGAAATCGATCGTGAGCAAGCATTCGCAGCAGCCAAGATTGACATTACGGTGAGCCAAGGTGAGCAAGTACAAACATTCGCGGGCGAGCACCCGAACTCGCTACCGCAGAACCCAGTGTACTGGCTAATCAACTACATGACCCGCCGTGGCATGCATTTCGCGGCAGGTGAAGCCATTATCACCGGTTCATACTGCGGTATTGTTGAAGTCGAATTTGATAAACCAACGACGATCAAATACGACGGCATCGGTGAGTACCAAGTGACTTTCCAAGAGAAAGCCTAAATGAAAAAGCGGGAGCACTAGGCTCCCGCATATCTTGAAAGGTGTTGGCTGGTTGGATAGTAAGTATTAACTTACCTGAAGCTCAGCCGCTTGTGACTTTACCAAACGGTATTTCTTCAGGGTTACCGTAATCAAGCAAGTTACAACAGCACCGACGATCATACACATTACAGCGATAACCGGCTTGTTCATCGCACCCAGCAGCGCCACAATCGGGCCACCGTGGGCAACGGTGTTGGTAATGCCGAACAGGAACGCCATTACACAAGCCACCATACTACCAATGACATTGGCTGGGATAACAGTCAGTGGGTCACGGACGGCAAACGGGATAGCACCCTCACCGATACCAACAAATCCCATCGCCCCTGCCGCTTTACCCGCTTCGATTTCAGTCTGGTCAAACAGGCCCATCTTGCGGCCGATAACAGTAGACATCCACATCGCCAACGGCGGAACCGGGAAGGCACAAGCCAAGGCACCCATAAACTGGGTCTGACCGCTGGCAATCATGCCGACACCGAACAAGAAGGCTACCTTATTAACCGGGCCACCCATATCAAAACCGGACATGGCACCGAGGATCATTCCCAAGATAATGATGTTGCCACCGCTCATGTTCACCAGCATTGCATTCATCGAGTCGATCATTCCCGCCACTGGCGCACCGATAAGGGTAATGAAAATCACCGCGATGAAGAATGTACCGGATAATGGCGCAATGATAATTGGAACCAGCGGCTGCATCACTTTCGGGTAATTTAGGCTGGTGACCCAGCGGATGAAATAACCCACCAGCAAGCCAGCAATAATGGCACCGATAAAGCCTGTCCCGACTTCTGAACCGTAGAACGAACCGTTGTTGGCAATCCAGCCGCCAATGAGGCCCGGGGCCAAGGCAGGGCGGTCACCCACAGCATAGGCAATGTAGCCGGCCAGAATTGGGATCATCAGGGTGAATGCCACGACACCGACATCCAATACCGGTTGCCAGAAACTGCCTTCAGGGATCTGCATACCTTGTTCGGTTGGCACACCGCCAATGGCCAAGGATAGGGCAATCAGCAAACCACCAGTTACCACGAACGGGATCATGTAAGACACGCCGTTCATCAGGTAGGTGTAAAGCGCCGAAGTCGCCTTGGTTTTCTGGGCTGGCGCCTGATGGCTCTCACCACCGGCCTGGGCTTGGTAAGCTGGCGCCTGCAGCGCATTCTCAATCATCTGCTTGCCGCGTTTGATCGGCTCTTTCACACCGCTCTTGATTAGTTTTTTACCGGCAAACCGATTCATGTCTACCTGCTTGTCACAGGCCACAATGATGGCATCAGCACGGGCAATCTCTTCGGCACTCGGGCTGTTCTTGACCCCTATCGAACCATTGGTTTCGACCTTGATTTCATAACCCAGCTCGGCTGCTGCTTTTTCCAATGATTCAGCGGCAAGGTAGGTATGGGCAACCCCGGCAGGGCAGCCAGTGACACCGATTAAAAAGCCTTTGTTTGCAACTTCAGCTGCTGACTCTTGCGCAGGATTCGCCGGTTTCTCTTCAAGCAGCAAAGCAAGCGCTTCCTTAGGAGTCTTGGCTGCCAGCAACGCATCGACAAACCCGTCTTCGATCAGCTTGCTAGATAGCTCGGCCAACACTTCGATATGGTGGTCGGCACCGCCATCAGGGGAGGCAATCATGAAAAACAGCTTAGATGGCAAACCGTCTTCCGAACCGTAATCGATGCCTTCGCGGCAGATACCAATTGCAACCGCAGGCTCAACTACCGCCTTACTTTTGGCATGGGGGATCGCAATACCATCTTCAAACCCTGTGCTGCCCTGGGCTTCACGGGCCTGGAGATCAGCAACAAACTGGGCCTTGTCGCTGATTTTTCCCTCGCGTAACAGGAACTCGGACAAGGTATCAAACACGTCGTCTTTGTTTGTGACCTTCAAATCGAGGCACATCAAATTCTCATTAATAAGAGATGTAATCATGGCAAACTCTCTTTTGTTGTAATGAGCGGCCCTGCCAGCAGGGCCACTTAACTGTAGGAACAGATAGATTCAGGGTTAGTTGCGCACGTAAGCCTTGATGGTGGCAATTTCCTGGCCTTCGCTCTCGCCGTACGGGCGGATAACGTACTCACCAACCGACGCTGGAATCACGAAGGTTTCCGCGTAGTGCACCACGTAAGGTTCGAAGGCACCGGTCGGGCTCTCGACAACCGCCTCACGGCCTTCAATCAGGTTGAGGACATTGACGTTACCGCCAGTGTGGTGGGTCACAGCCTTGCTGAACCAGTGGCGGCGGGTTTCGATAAACTCTCGCTCATGCAAACCGGTGCGCTCTTCGCGCCAGCCATCGCCCTCACCAATGAAATCAACACGGTTGACCAAGTTCTCTTCAGTCCAATCGGTATCGCGGTCCCACTGGATCACTTCCTTACCATGCTCAAGGTGAACCGGGCGTGGCAAGCCGTCCATTCCCAGGCGATCCCAATCCCACAGCTTAAAGGTAAAGATATACGGCGTTGCACTGATTTCCAGTACCATCGCATTACTGCCGGAGCAGTGGATTGTCCCTGCCGGGATCAGGAAGTGGTCATGTTTCTTGGCTGGGAACTTATTGATAAAGCGCTCGTCATCAAACGATTTTTCACCGCGCTGCGCGGCCTGCAGATCGGCCATCATCGCATCCGGGTCGACATCGTTTTTCACGCCGAGGTAAACCGTTGCATCATCACCAGCGTCAAGCATGTAATAGCTCTCGTCCTGGGTGTAGTGCATGCCGAACTCCTGCTGGATGTATTCGGTCAGCGGGTGGACCTGCAAGCTGAGGTTCTGTCCCTGCATGGTATCTAAGAAGTCGAAACGGATTGGGAACTCGGCACCAAAGCGGGCATGGACCTCTTCACCCAGCAACGCACGCGGCTGCAGCATCACCAAATCCTGTGATGGGATTTCGACGCGGATACCATCGACCATCAAGTAAAGGCTGTTCTCTTCCGGCACACAGTCAAAACACCATGCGTAATTTGGTTTGTCCGGATCAAGGTCGCACACTTCCTTCATCCATTGGCCACCCCATACGCCCGGGTCAAAGAACGGTACCAGGCGGAAAGGCTGGTTGGTCGCTTGATCAAGACCGGCGCGGAATGCCTCGCCGCTGATCAATTTCGGGGTATCAGCCACATTGGTATCAAGCAGGAAGTCAGTACGCTTGAGCAGCGGGGTTTTATAGCGGTCGAAGACACGCCATTCAATGAAGAATGCACGCTTGTATCGGCGCAGTACATCCTCGTCATTGTTCTCGACACCCCAGTTGCCAATTTCGCCACGGCGGTAGCGCTGCTGGATTTCCCAACGGGCCAGATCGGCATAGACATGGACATCGCCATCGTGGATCAACGAGGCACCCGGGCCATAAACCACCACCAGCTTCGATTGGCTCTCATGGACATTGCGCTTGAGGGCATAAACCTGCTCATCATCGAAGAACTCAACCAACTTGTGCGGGGCAATCACACCAAACACCCTGTCATCGGTGATATGGCGCTCGATCATGGCGAAGATTTTCTCTTCTGGGTATTTCGCCTGCTCTGAGCACAACAGCAGAGCTTGGGGGAATGCAGCCGCCAGGGCCTGCTCCAAATCGTTTAGGTTAACACCAGGGTAACAGTCGACAACCAGTACGGTTTTGTCTTGGCCCAAAGCGTGGACCTTGCTGTCAACCGCATCAAACAGGTTATCCCAGCCCTGCCAACTCTGGCCGGCGAAACCTGCCACATCGATATGGGGGAATTTGTCGTAGTTTGCTTTTTGGTTGTTCAAATAGCTCATGATTGCACCTCATCAATTCGTTGAGGTGAAGATATATCGATTAACCACCAGCCATCAATTTGGTTAATGTGTTTAACCACTCAGTTATGGTTTAAACGATTAACCTTGGCTTTTTGACGTGATTAATGTCACAAAAAGGTCGCTTTTCAACCATTATGATTAGATTAAACGATTAACCTTAGGTTTAAATCTATCATGGCTACCATTGTTGATGTTGCCAAACACTGTGGTGTCTCCACCGCTACCGTGTCTATGGTATTGAGAGATAAAGGAAGAATTTCCGACAAGACCCGCCAGCGCGTGCTCCAGGCGATTGATGAGCTGGGCTATGTCTACAACCAAACCGCCGCCAACCTGCGTAACCAGCACAGTAACCAGATCGGCCTGCTGCTCAATGATATTACCAACCCGTTCTACAGCGAGATGACAGCTGGACTCAGCCAGGAGATGGAAGACAACGACCTGATGCTGTTTTTAGCCAACAGCGAAGATGCCGTTGCGCGGCAGAAGAAATTTATCGAGTCCCTGCTGAGCCAGAAAGCCGGCGGGCTGGTGCTCTGCCCGGCCAAAGGGACAGATCAGAAGTTCCTTGCCACCCTCAAACGGCGCCAGCTGCCGGTGATCCTGGCAGTAAGGGATATTGAAGGCACCGACTATGACTATGTCGGCACCGATAACTTTTATGGTGGGCAACTGGTCACCCAACATCTGCTTGATCTCGGCCACCGCCACATCGCTTTTATCGGCGGTGACAAAGCGTCGAAAAACCGGGCCAGCCGGATGGGCGGCTACATGAGCAAACTAATCGAGCATAACATCACCCCGCAACTGGGCTGGATGGCCACCTGCCCGGCAACCCGTAATGGCGGCGCTGCGGCAATGGAAACCCTACTCAAGCATCACCCGGAAGTTACTGCGGTGGTGTGCTACCACGATATTGTCGCCTTCGGGGCGATCCGTACCTTGCGCCAGCACCAACTCGAGCCAGGCAAGGATATTGCCATTACCGGTTTTGACGATGTCCCGGAAGCCGCCGACACCTACCCGGCCCTGACAACAATATCTGTCTCGGCGAGGGAGATCGGCCGCCGTGCCGGTGAAGCACTGCTAGAGCGTATTCGCGGCAATACCGAACCGCAAAAGCGGATCATCATCCCGCCGAAACTAGTGATCCGCCAGTCCTGCGGCTACACGGATCCCAATGACAACGGCTAGTGCACGATTTCTGGAACGATGATCAAGCAACGATCCGAATGTCACCTTGATCATCGTTCCACTGTTTTCGATCGAATCCAATCAAGAGAGTCCTATTACATGAACACCATTCGCCTTGGTAGCATCCAGGATGTGCCTGTCATCCATGTCCGCCATCCCAAAGCAACGGCCGATATCTCACTGTTTGGTGGCCAGGTGCTGCGCTTCCAGCCGGCCAACTCCCATCAAAGATTATGGCTGGGTGAAAAGGCCATATTCAACCACAGCACTGCTATACGCGGTGGTATCCCGCTATGCTGGCCATGGTTTGGAAACCACAAGCCGGGTCCCGACCCACTTTCACAAACCGCCCATGGCTTTGCCCGCCAGTCACTGTGGAACCTAGACCACAGTGAAAGCAATGAACAAGAGGCCCGGCTTCGGCTGGTACTCCGTGCCAATGAGCATACTTTGTCACTTTGGCCACACCACTTTGAGCTGCAGTTAGACATCACTATCGGTGAATCCCTGACATTAAGACTGACCAGCAAAAACACCGGCGCCAAACCTTGGTCGTTCACCGGTGCTTTCCATAGCTACTTTGCCACTGACGATATCCGCCAAAGCGAGCTGAGAGGCCTAGGCCGGCTATATCTCGACAGTGTGGATAACGGCACTCCCTGTAATGGAAATGGCACCCTGGCCTTTGCCAAGGCGCTGGATCATGTTTATACCGCCCCAGAAACAAACTGTGTCCTTTCATTGCCACAAGGAACAACGCAGATAGCCGCAACCGGCCATGACAGCTTGGTGGCCTGGTCGCCTTGGCGGGAAGGAGCTGCAGCAATGGCAGATCTGACAGACGATGACTACCTCAGAATGTTCTGTGTCGAGCCAGCAGTATTCCAGCAACCGGTTTGTTTACAGCCGGGCGAGGAGCATGTGCTGAAAATGACCATCAGTTAATTAGGCAACAAAACAAAAAAAGGCCCCAACCATTGGCAATGCATGGTTGGGGCCGTTCCGTTAATGCCACGTACAATTAATGTGCTGATTTACAAGCTAGGCTGGCTGGGCCTGCGTTTGGATTTGAGCTTGCTGGTACTCCGGGTAGTCGATGTAACCCTTGTCATTGCCTCCATAAAGGGTCAGGCGGGCATCAGCATCAAACTCGGTAAGCGGCCAGTTATTTTTGAAACGCTGCACTAAGTCTGGGTTGGTGACATACGGCGTACCGAAGGCCACCAAGTCGGCATACTGCTTATCAAGCAGTTGCTGAGCCGTTTCCTTGGTCAGCTTGCCCGCTACCATAATCGGGTTCGGGTACACTTCCCGCACTTGCTGGCGGAATGACTCCGGCGCTTCTACATAGCGTGAAATATTTTCCGAGAAGTGGACATAGGCCAGGTTCATCGGTGCCAGTTTTGCCAATGCTTTAAGCGTCAACTCGATAATCTCCGGATCTTCTTCGGCATAACCCTCAATCACGTGCGGTGACACCCGGATAGCCACTTTGTCACTGCCGATTTCTTTGGCAACAGCTTCAACGGTTTCCAGCATAAAGCGCATGCGGTTTTCCTGGCTGCCACCATACTGGTCTGTGCGCTGGTTGCTTGCCATACGCATGAACTGGTCAATCAGGTAACCGTGGGCAGCGTGGATCTCAACGCCATCAAAACCGGCTTCCATCGCATTCTTGGCCGCCTGGACAAAATCAGCAATGGTGTCCTGGATGTCCTGCTCGCTCAAAGCGCGTGGCATATCGGTTTCCACCATACCAAAGCCGCCTTCTGGCAATGGGCCAAACACCTGATCAGGATCTTTTACCGCCGATGCCGATACCGGCTGCTCACCGGCGATGGTTTCGTGGCTGCGGCGGCCTACGTGCCAAAGCTGAACAAAGACTTTACTGCCGGCACTATGTACAGCCTCTGTGACTTTGTTCCAACCGTCGATGTGAGCCTGGGTATAGATACCCGGGGTCATCGAATAACCACGGCCAACCGCAGAGATTGGCGCGCCTTCGGTGATAATCAAACCGGCATTGGCACGCTGCTTGTAGTAGGTTGCCATCATGTCGTTTGGCACATCACCCGGCTGCGAGGTACGCGAACGGGTCATAGGGGCCATCGCAATACGGTTTTCGAACGACTGCTGACCGTAATTAAATGATTCAAATAGCATTGTTTCTCTCCAGCTAAAACTTAAACACACTCTGGGCTGGTTTCAGCCTGGTAAGTTGGGTAATCGATCAAACCTTTTTCAGCCCCACCAAACAGGGTCTCTGGGTCATGGGAGGCCAGTGGGTAACCGTTTTCAATCCGGGCAGGCAGATCCGGGTTGGCCACAAACGGGCGACCAAAGCCAATCATATCTGCCAAACCTTCACCAATGGCCTGCTCGGCTTTGTCGCCATCGTAGCGGCCGGCGTAAATCAGTACGCCTTGGAAGGCTTCACGCAGCGCCTGATTGAATGATTTAGGCGTATCTGGCGCGTCATCCCAGTCCACTTCAGCAATGTGCAGGTACACAATATTGTGCTTGTTTAGCAGCGCTGCAGCGGCGGTATAGGTTTCTTGCGGGTTGGCATCAACGGTGCCGTTAAGCGTCGTCAAAGGCGCAAGGCGAACACCCACACGGTCAGCTCCAATGGCTTCAACCATGGCGGCTACCACTTCTTCCAAAAAGCGCAGGCGATTTTCCAGACTGCCACCATAGGCATCGGTGCGGTTATTGGCTTCTGAGTCTATAAATTGGTTGATCAGGTAACCGTTGGCGGCATGCAGCTCGATACCATCGAAGCCAGCTTCTACTGCATTAAGGGCAGCTTGGCGGTACTGCTCAACAACGTCCTTGATCTCTTCAACAGTCATCTCGCGCGGCTCAACCACATCGACAAAACCCGGTGCATCTGTACCGTTGTCGATAAATACCTTGACGTTTTCAGCCTTGATCGCCGATGAAGAAATAGGCTGCTCGCCACCAATATTGTCAGGGTGGGTCACACGGCCGACATGCCATAGCTGGGCAAAGATAGCGCCACCTTCGGCATGGACCGCATCGGTAACTTTTTTCCAGCCAGCGATTTGCTCCGGGGTATAGATACCCGGAGTCCAGGCATAGCCTTTGGCCATCGATGAAATCTGGGTCCCTTCGGAAACAATCAAGCCGGCACTGGCGCGCTGGGCGTAGTAAGTTGCCATCAAATCATTGGCCACATCGCCCGGTTGGCTGGCGCGTGAGCGTGTCATCGGAGGCATGACAATGCGATTTTTCAGGGTAAGGCGGCCGAGTGTCATCGGCTGGAATAGTGACTTGGTCATAACTGCTGCCCTCTCAATTAGGATGGGGGCAGTCTAGCAAGTCATCAGTTTTTCATTGATAGCAAGAATGACAAATAACTTTTGTAGAAAATGAAATAATCAACACGGCCTATTTAAGCTGTACGATTTGCCACGAAGCGCTTCCTGAATTCGCCAGGACTCAGCCCCATTACCTTGATAAAGACTTTGCGGCACGCACCTGCATCCTCATACCCAACTTGGTAGGCAATGGACTCGAAAGGCTCGATGGTTGCTTCCAGCAACTCACAGGCCTTCTGTACCCGCAGACGCTGCAGGTATTGGGTGGGTTTGAAACCGGTCGCTTTGACAAAACGCCTCAACAAAGTCCGTTCAGTCAAGTTGGCACGGCGCGCCAGGCCGGCAATCGTCATAGGCTGGCTGTAGACGTTGTTGAGCTCGTGCTGCAGCGCCACGATAGCTCCATCACCATGCTGGTAACTGGGGCTGAATTGCTGGTAATAGCGCTGTTCACGGGCGCCGGTATCGACCACCAGCATTTTGCCCACCAGCCGCATCAGTGCTGGCGAACCCAATTGCGAGACAACCTCAAGCCCCAGGTCAAGCCACGACATCATGCCCCCGGCGGTGATCACATCGCCTTGGTTGACAAGGATTTGGTCAATCGCTAGCTCCACACTAGGAAAATATTGCCGGAACAACGGTGCCAATCCCCAATGGGTGGTAACTGGCTTGCCTGCCAGCAATCCGGTCTTGGCGAGGATAAATGCCCCGGCGCAGGCCGATGCCAAAATACTGCCCTGTTGGTGCTGCTTACCCAGCCATTCAATTAACGCTTTGGGAGGCGTGAGGTAATCATCGCCAAGTTGGCTCGGCGGCAATATCACAACTGCATAGCTTGCATCCTTGTTATCCAAGGGGGCCGGATCAGGCATGTTAGGCGTATCAAAGGCTATTAGCTCAGCCTTGAAAGTTACATCTATCACCTGCTCTTTACTGGCATGGTTCGCCATGGCAAAAAGCTCCTCCAAGCCGTATACCGCCGAGCGGAGGCTGTTGGGGTACTGGACAATGGCGATAGAAACAACAGAAGAATTCATGGGGAAAGGCTCTTTGTCAGTTTTAACCTTATTTATGTCATTTTAGACACTGAGAAACACACAAATCAATCCCTATACTGGCTCCATATTCATTGTTTAACCCCTTGGTTTAAAACTCACACACGTAACCGGAGTCCGCTAATGTCTAAGAAAGCACTACTCGTAATCGACCTACAGAATGACTATTTCCCAGGTGGTAAATTCCCGCTGTGGAATACCGAGCAAACCCTCGCCAATATCAAAACAGCTATTGCAAAAGCCAACCAGCAAAACATCTCGGTGATCCATATCCAGCACCTTGCTGATCCGGCGATGGGCCTCGCTCCATTTTTCAATCAAGGCACCCAAGGTGCCGAGATCCATCCAGAGATCATGGCAGCAGCACCAAAAGGTGAAGTGGTGATCAAGCATTTTGCCGATAGCTTCGAGCAGACCAACCTCGAGCAGGTACTGAGCCGCCATGGTGTCGATGAACTATTGGTCTGCGGCATGATGACCCAGAACTGCGTAACCCACACCGCAATCTCAAAAGCCGCCGAAAAGTACAAGGTCTCAATACTGATGGACTGCTGCACCACGGTCGATGAGATGATCCACAACATCGCCCTGCATGCAGTCTCGACCCGTGTCGAGCTGGTAGCCAGCGAGCAGGTATTGTAAGGGAATGGGCTATGGGCTATGGGCTATGGGCTATGGGCTATGGGCTATGGGCTATGCAAGAAGCCAAGTCTAATTGGTGGAAAAACACAAAATTAGACTTGAGTCCATGTTCAGCTTAAAATTGAACTATCGTTCACAAATTAGGCTGGAAACTCATCATGGCAAACCATGCAAAATTTGACCGTCAGCAAGTCATCGACAAAGCCACGAGCCTGTATTGGGAAAAAGGGTTTCACGCGACGTCGATGCGCAACCTGCAAGACGTCATCGATATGCGTCCCGGCAGCATTTACGCCGCCTTCGGCAGCAAAGAGGGGCTGTTCAAAGAAGCCCTGCAACATTACACCGAACAAGGGGTGGCAAAGTTGGCCGCTTGCCGAGCAAATAGTCCCTCGCCCGTGGCTGCCCTGAAACTGTTCATGGAGCAGTTGGTGATCAACACCCAGCACGGGGCACCGAGCGGCATGTGCATGCTGGCCAAGACGGTGGCCGAGCTCACCGGCGAGCATGAGGAACTGCTGCAAGAGGCCAAACGCTCTTTCCGCAAAATGGAAAGTGAATTCGAAAAGCTGATCGTCGAAGCCCAGGAGCTGGGTGAGATTGACAAAGAGAAAGACCCGCACCAACTGGCCCGCCATATCCAGGTACAGATCTCAGGGCTTCGCACCTATGCCCGCGTCAACGGCTCGGATGACGATGAAAATGGCGCTCCGCTAAAACAAATGATTGAGGATGTGTTCAACCACTATCCGTTCTAGGCGATAGCTCTATTGCCATTACCTATCAAGCCAGCCTCCAGTGCTGGCTTTTTGATACTCACAGCAAACTACATAGCTACAGCGTCAATTGCGGCTGGATAAAATCTATGAAGGCCGAGATCCGTCTTGCCACCGAGGACGATTTATAGAACACGGCATTGACCTGCTCGCGGCCGGTATTGACCAGTTTTTCTGTTTCCAGCACAGAGACCAGTCTCCCCTCCTCCAAATCCTGATTGACCATAAAGCCCGACAGGCACGAAATACCATTACCGGCCAGCACCAGCTGGCGGACTGTCTCGCCGTTGCTCGAGATCATCGAAGGGTTGATGGTATCCAATCCTTTGAGCGGCCAACGATTGAGGATTTTGGCACCGGCAAAACCAATCAAATCATGCTGGCCAAGTTCACTGACCTGCTTTGGGATACCACGCTTGGCAAGGTATTCCGGCGAAGCGACAATATAGAGCGGACTCCTGCCAAGTGGCCGGGCATGCAAGGTGGAATCATCCAGCTTGCCGATACGGATCGCCACATCGGTTCGCTTTTCCAGCAAATCGACAAAACCTTCATTGGACGTTAGCTCGAGCTCAATCTCAGGGTAAGCGGCTTTAAACGGCTGGATCAACGGAACCAGCTGGTGGAACACAAACGGGCTGGCCGCATCTACCCTTAGCCGCCCCTTGGGCAACTCTCCGCGCTGCATGATGTCTTCCTCGGCCTGTTGGATATGCTGCAAGCCCATCCTCACCGCTTCGATAAACTGCCGCCCCTCGTCAGTCAGCTCTACCCTGCGGGTGGTACGGTTGAGAATAGACACGCCGAGCTGTTTCTCGACCTTACTGACGGCCCTTGAGACCCGTGCCACCTGGATATCCAATGCCTCGGCAGCGGCAGAGAAACCACCACTATCGACCACGGTCAGTAAAATTTCCAAATCATCAGAGCGCGTTAGCATGGCACCTTTCCTTTCAACGTCTTTTAACACCTTCGCATTTTTTCATTTATAGCAAAAATCATTTGTAAAAGGTGCTGTTTTTAGCAATAGCAATTTTTTGAATAATGCCTGCCAACAGAGAGAGTGCCGCGAAAGGTTAGCGATAAAGCTGAAAACCTTGAGACCTTAAACAAGGTCGAAGCGGCGGTTTGATTACATCAATAGAGAGAAAGACTATGCCTTTAGCACTATTGGCATTGACGCTAAGCGCCTTTGCTATCGGAACCACAGAATTCGTCATCGTGGGCTTGATCCCAACCATGGCAGCCGACCTTAATGTTTCACTACCTTCTGCCGGCCTGCTAGTCAGTTTGTATGCCCTGGGTGTTGCCGTAGGCGCCCCGGTTTTGACTGCCCTAACCGGTAAATGGAACCGCAAGGTTGTCCTGCTATCAGTCATGAGCCTATTTGTTGCCGGTAACCTGCTGGCATGGCAGGCCCCGGGTTATAACACCCTGATATTGGCACGTATCCTGACCGGCCTGGCCCACGGGGTGTTCTTCTCCATTGGCTCAACCATCGCAACCGGGCTGGTCTCGAAAGAGAAAGCCGCCAGTGCCATTGCCATCATGTTTACCGGCCTGACTGTGGCCCTGGTAACCGGTGTACCACTAGGTACCTATATCGGCCAGACCTTTGGTTGGCAGGCAACCTTCTTGATTGTTGCCCTGCTTGGCCTAATTGCCCTGATTGGTAGTGCATTTTTGGTCCCAGGCAACCTCAAGCAGCCACCAGCGGCCAAGCTATCGTCACAGCTAAATGTATTGACCCAGCCTCGCCTGCTGCTGGTGTATGCCATCACTGCGCTAGGTTACGGCGGTACCTTTACAGCCTTTACCTATTTGGCACCTATTTTGGAAGATGTGTCTGGTTTCAACTCCGGTGCAATTAGCCTGATCATGCTGGTCTACGGTGTATCCGTGGCTATCGGTAACATCTGGGGCGGTAAAATGGCTGACAAGATGGGCCCAATCAAAGCCCTGACCATTATTTTCACCGGCCTCGCGGTAACGTTATTGGTGTTCAATGTGACCGCTTACAACCCGATTGCAGCTGTTGCGACCATCTTGGTATGGGGTGCCTTCGCCTTCGGTAACGTACCGGGTTTGCAGGTCTACGTGGTAAAACTGGCTGAGAAAGTCAGCCCGGATGCAGTCGATGTCGCCTCTGGCCTAAACATCGCGGCCTTCAACATCGGTATTGCCCTTGGTTCATGGGGTGGCGGCCACATCGTCGCCGAAGCTGGACTGATGCATACCCCTTGGGCCGGCGCTGCAATTGTTATTGTTGCCTTGCTGCTAACCCGCCTAAGCGGACGCCTAGACCAGAAAGCATTGAGCAATGAAGTCGAGCCAAACAACAAGGTCGTGGCCAATACGACCCAAGTGGTTTAAAGCACACTCCAAGCCTCAACATTCAAACCTCAAAAAGCCTGACGGCAGTGCCGTCAGGCTTATTGCTTTTCCCGCATTGTTCAACCGACATCACATCAATCCGCCAAGGGCAGCAATCAGCAGTTTTACAGCAGCTTTTAACTAGTTTATTACCTGCCTGTCGGCAATATATTGAGTGATCTGTATATATCTGCCGGCGATATATCGAGTACATCCATTTCAAGATAAGGGGATAGAGCATGCTAACGGGGTACTGGTCCATTGATGCCTTCATTATTGCGATGGTGACGCTTTGTATCATTGTCGCAATAATTTTTGGCTACCTGGAATGGACAGGAGGAGGCAACTTAGCGCCATCTCACCACCAGCATAGCTCCAAGGAGTGAACATGAATACGAAGACGCTAGGATATAGCACCATGATCGTCTCTGCGACGCTGATGGGGTTTGTTGGCTTATTTGCCCGTAATATCAACACCTCCGGAGATGTCATTGCATTTACCCGAATGACAGTCGGTGCTATCTGCATTTTGGCCATTTTGTTATACAAGCGGAAAGTACCATTACTTTCCTCGACCAAGTTAACCCCAAGTGTTATTGCCAGTGGCGCCTGCCTTGGCCTTTGCCTTGCAGCCTATGTATCGGCAACGCAATACACCACCTTGGCCAATGCGGTATTTCTGATTTACTCCGGCCCGGTGTTTTCAACCATTCTCGCAGCTATCTTCCTCAAAGAGAAAATATCACGGCTGACTGCGATGCTTCTTACTGCCGTTTTCATCGGCTGCCTTTTTGTTATCGGCATCATCAGTTATGACAGCCAGTCAGGCTTGATAATCACCCTCTCTTTCTCTCGGGAGACCTTTATCGGCGACATGCTCGGGCTTGCATCAGGTGTCGGGTATGGCCTGTATTTATTCCTAAGCCGCTACCGCGCTGACGTCAGTTCAGATGTGCGTTCGTTCTTCAACTTCCTGTTTGGTGCCGTGGCAATCGGTGTCTACTTCTTCATCAGCCCGCCTTCGCTAGCAGAGATGGATACCTCCTCTTGGGTTTGGTTGATTGCGATGGGCTTCTTTATCGGCTTTGGTGCCCTGTCCTTGCTCACAATTGCTGCAAAACACCTTAAGGCCGCGGAGTTGGCCTGTGTCTCCTATCTGGAAACCGTCGTTGGTGCCGGTATCGGGATCTTGCTGTTCAGTGAATCGCTCACGCTGCTCCAAGCTATCGGGGGACTGCTCGTCATTGGTGGCGGAATGGGAGAAGTGGTCATCGGCATGAGGAAAAAACAACAGCTACCCAAACACGCGCAATTTGAACACTAGGAGGCGAACATGGATGCCTGGCTAAATTGGAGTCTTTTGCTAATCACCGTCATTGTGATGGCCGGGCTCGCACTCTACAGCGATAAAATTGTCCGAAAAGGTAATGGTGAAGGCGGCTTCTTACTGGCCGCTAACACCCTAGGCCCTTTCGTCGGGGCGGCGACCATCGTCGCTACCGGCTTCTCTGGCTGGGGGTTTATGGGCTCGCCGGGGGTGGCATATAAGTACGGTGCCGTTGAGCTGCTGGGTAATTTTTTCTTCGCTCCGGCAATGGTTTTTGCCGTTTTATTCTGTGCTCGATTCTTACATCGGCGTGCGAGCAAAATAGGTAGCCTGACCATCCCTGAGTACATCGCCTGCAGCCATGGTGGCCCTGAGTCAATAAAACGGCTCACCCAAGCCATTACCGCAATCATCACAGTGTTACTGCTCTTGGTTTTCCTCGTAGGGCAAATCAAAGCCCTGGGGCTTCTTGCCGGTCAATGGTTGGGAATTGATGTGACATCAGCCTCATTGCTAATGGTGGCAATCATTATTCTGTATACCTCGATTGGTGGTCTGGCAGCCGTCGCCTTTACCGATTGTTTTATGGTTATCGGCATGTGTGTCTCGGCTTTGATTATTGTGGTCACCATATTTGCAGACTTGTCACCCAGCCAGTTGCTTGAAGGGCTCAACACTATTGATCCGAGCTTGCTTGCCCCAAAAGATTCTGGCCCCTACGGAACTTCGGTTTGGCATGTATTTTTGGTCTTGCCTTATGCATTCATCTACAGCGCCACGTTACCTTATATGTCTATTAGGTTTATGGCTCTAGCCAAGACGACCAAGCTCCACCATGTCGCCGCTTATATGACCCCTATAGCCTGCTTACTTAGCCTCGTTCCCCTCGCCGGGCTGTATGTCAAAATCAAGGTTCCCCACTTGGCCACCCCGGATGAGGCCATGCCGACATTCCTGATGCTATTTCTATCCCCAGCGGTGTCAGCGATTGTTACCTTGTTTATCCTGTTTGCAATGAAGTCCACCGCCAACTCGGTGCTGCATGCCATCGCCAGTGCTGTTTCCCACGATCTAAGGCAGGCAGTTTGGCCAAAATGTACCCTCAATCACCGCCAACTTCTAAGGCTTAACCGGCTAGCGGTTATTCTGTTGGGCTTGACCGGATTCCTGCTGATGCTGGTGGCGCCACCCTTTATGTTATCAATGCTAGCTATCCTGGGTTCCGGTACCTTGATGGCGGCTTTAGTCGCCCCCACACTGCTGGCCCAGGTGGTAAAAACGAATATTTACGCCGCACTCACCTCAATATTGGTAGGGTTCTTCTCTGGCTGCCTTCTGTTCTGGAAATTCAACCTTGGGTGGGTAGAAGCTCCGCTATATGCCTCATTCCTGGCCTGCGGTAGCTACTGGTTTGTATCACTCGTTTCTCAGCGCCAACACCCTGCGCACATTCTCCGGCCAAGGTAGGCTGATACTGAGAGGGAAAGCGCATCCTTGCGTTTTTGCGTTTTCCCGTTTTCCTCTTCAATCAGCAAACATTATCGAAAAACTGTTTGGTCACCTGGCCAACCACAGAACGTGAAGTATCAATATCTTTTCTCATATCAATATGCTTGGCCCGGTATTCTCGCGGTGTCGCCTTAAGTAACCCTTTGAACTTGGCATTAAAGTTAGATAATGATGAAAACCCAACTTCCGTACCAATATGGGAAATACTCCAATCCGTTGTCACCAAAAATCGGGCAGCCTGCCTTACCCGCAGCTCAATTAGATATTGGCGAAAAGTAATACCCATATTGGCGTGGAAAAAACGGGAGAATGTGCTGTCTGCCATGTGAAGCTGATCGGCCACCTTGGCAACCGATATAGGATCCCCTAAATGCTGGTCAATATATTTAAGGGCCAACTGCACCCTATCTTCAGCTCGCTTAGAATTGGATATTTCGACGCAATTGTTAATTAAGCGCTGAATAGGTTGCTTAACGGCTAAATGGTTCAGTAGCCCAAGTAAGTTCAGCACTTGAATAAAGTCGAACGTGTTTTCCATCGGCTCGATATATTGCCGAATAGCTTCATTTTGCCGGTCCTCAAACAACAGTCCACTGCGGGAATCATCCAGCATCTGTTTAATGGGTTTGAACTGGATGCTATCGACAAAAGTCTGTCCCAATGCATTTAACCTAAAGTGCAAGACGTCACAGTCAGCGCTCCCCTGCCCGCCGGACGATAACAAAGATAAGCGGAAAGGGTTGAATGGTGCCAATAACACTAACTGACCGACTTTCAGCTTGTAATGAGTCGATGCAAGGTGCAAGGTACACCCAGCGGTACGTGGCGCAACCAAAATATAGTCGGCGCCGAATATCATATGCTCAGTTTCATTGACTTTCTGCAGGTCAAACATCAGAAACTTCGGAGTATTGGCAATAACCCGTGGACACATGGCCTTCACCTCTCTTGACAGTAGTAGCTATGTTTACCACTGTTTTAATAAATCTCCAGCCCATGCTAACTAAAGCGTGATATCCCCCTGACCAATAGTTCAAATATGGTTAATTTGACATAAAAATAATTCAACCCCAGACCGTAAACCCAATTATTTCATTAACCATGGGTAATTATTCTTTTTGAGTGACAAAAATTTCACCGCTATTTACCTAGAGTTAAACCAGCAGAAAAACACCAGTTTTCGGCATTTTTTGGCTATTAGAAAACCGCTATTTTCGCAAAATAGAGCTCATGGATAGCAACACAGTGTTATTCAACCAACATCATTAATCAGTTTATTTTGTGGAGTGTTTGTCATGAGTGTTTCCAATGATCTATACCCAAATGCATCTCAGCCCCTAGAGAGGAAAGAATCAGGCGTACCCTATGTCCGAGAAGGGTTACACGTAGAGTCCCATAATGATTTTGACCCACTCCGCCATGTCATCGTCGGTATCGCCGATAACCAACACATCCCCGAAGCCTGCCCAGCCAGTAATGAAAAGATCCCTGCAGACTCGCCAATGCGAGGCAGCAAAGCTGGCCGCCGAACCCAGGAAACCATTGACCGTGCCAATGAGTGCTTAAATGGCTTTGCCAAAATCTTGGAAGATCGCGGGATCATTGTTGACCGCCCGGGAGCGGTTGATTGGCATCAACGTATCACCACACCGGACTTTACTATCAGCTCCGGATTCGGTTGCATGCCACCCCGAGATTGCTTGCTCACCATGGGCAAAAGCATTTTGATGGCACCGATGAGCTTCAGGAGCCGCTACTTCGAATACCTAGCCTATGTGGACCTATTGCGCGAATACTTCGAGTCAGACCCTAATTGCCTAATCGAACAGGCTCCACGTCCTCGTCTAGCCGATGAAAGTTTCCGGATGGACTACGTTGCCGCTTATGAATATTTATCCGATGAAGAGACCATGGCGCGCTCCCTACGCAAGGAGTACAGCACCAACGAGCATGATATTCTATTCGATGCGGCGGATGTCATGCGTTTGGGCAAAGACATTTTTGTCCAGCACGGGCTGACAACCAACTTAGCAGGGATACGTTGGATTAAACGCAAGTACGAGCCACAAGGATACCGCGTACATACTCTCAGCTTTGAGGACAACCATCCAATCCATATTGATGCGACTTTCTGCCCATTACGCCCTGGATTGATGTTACTCAATCCACACCGCCCACTATTTAAAGGGCAACGTGATATCTTCGAGAAGAACGGTTGGGAGATTGTTGAAGCCGTAGCACCAGCTTGGGATAACCCACCACCACTTTGTTACTCAAGTACCTGGCTATCAATGAATACCTTGATCCTTGATCACAAAACAGTATGTGTTGAAGCCTCTGAGCATCCTCAGATGGAACAGTTCGACAAACTTGGCTTTGAGGTCATTCCTGTCGACCTGCGCGATGCTTATGCCTTTGGTGGCGGTCTCCACTGTGCAACCGCCGATGTTTGGCGAGAAGGTACCTGCGAAGATTACTTTGAAAACCAATTCTTCGGTGCTCACAGTATCGAGCATTGGGAATACTAACCAATGTAGCTCCCAAACAAAAAGCCTGACGGCAGTGCCGTCAGGCTTTTCTTTCTGTGATTCAATATCAGAGCGACACAGGGCCTGTTAATGCAAGAAAGTACTTCCCTCGCTGGCACTGGTTGCGGTCAAATCACCCGCAGGGTTGATCAAGTGCGGTAGGATTTTCGGCAGATTCAGTTCGATGTCCTGATCTTCAACCGGGTTGATGTTGGCGTGGTACCAACCGAGCAGGCCCAAAACGGCGTAGCCGATAGCCTCATCGGTGTCACGGTGCTCAAGGATGATTTGCAAAAGGCGCAAAATCGTCTTGTCGTTGTTTTTTGCCTGCTCGAAGGTCTCACTATAAATTGCTACGGCTTCATCTATAAGCCCGTCGAATTCAGTTTCAATCGCGACTTTGAACGAGCCGCCATCAACAGAAATTTTCATATCAATATCACCAGAATAAGTCTTGCTGTGATAGTAACGAAATCATGCGGAATTGTCGTATCAACAGCCTCAGATCCAGTATAAAACAGCACATTTATTGATGAATTCGAGGCTTTCTCATCTATTTTCCCACTCCTCTCCCTCAACTTTCTTCCATCTGCTGCGCCAGTTGGCGTGAAACATGCTCAGGGCTCTGAGTGTGGCGAGCCAGCAAACGGTACATCACCGGGATCACCACCAAGGTGAACAAGGTCGCCACAGTAATCCCGCAAAGTACCACAATACCAATCACAATCCGGTTTTCCGCCCCCGCGCCGGTGGCCAGAATCAAAGGGACAGCACCAGCAATGGTGGTAATCGCCGTCATCAGTATTGGCCGCAATCTCTCTGAAGCAGCCTCGAGCAAGGCATCGTCAAATGCTATGCCCTGATCGCGCAGCTGGTTGGCAAACTCGACAATCAATATGCCGTTTTTTGCCGACAGGCCGATCAGCATGATAAGTCCGATCTGCGAGTAGATATTGAGGGTCTGATCGGTGAAATAAAGCCCGAGCAGCGCCCCAAGCGTGGCCAGCGGGACGGTAAGCATGATGATCAATGGGTGGATGTAACTTTCAAACTGTGCCGCCAACACCAAAAAGACCACTAGCAGCGCCAGGGCAAAGATGAACACAATCGAGGTGCTGGAGTCCTGATAATCCTTGGAAGCGCCCTTGTAATTGACCACGGCGTCAGTGGGTAGCAACTCCTCAACCAAACCATTGAGATAGCCAAGCGCTTCACCCAAGGTATACCCCTCGGCAAGGTTGGCCTCGAGGGTGATTGCCCGTACCCGGTTATAGCGATTGAGCTGCGGCGCGCCGGCATATTCATCGACACTGATCAGGCTTGAGAGCGGAACCAGCTCATCGGCCTGCTCGGCCCTGACATACAGATTAGCCAGATCCGCGGCGGTATTCTGTCGCTCACGCTGGCCTTCGATCACCACATCGTACTCCTCACCGCGCCAGGTGTACGTGGTTACCTGGCGGGAGCCGAGCATAGATTCCAGCGTCTGTCCTATTGATTTGAGCGAAACACCGAGATCGCCCGCCCGGTCGCGATCAATCACGATCCTCAGCTGTGGCTTGGTCTCCTTGTAGTCATGATCCAGCCCGACGATATTGGCGTTGCTGGCTGCGGCATCGAGCAAGATATCCCGCCACTGCGCCAGCTCTTCATAACTGCCGCCCCCCAGTACAAACTGCACCGGCTTGCCGACCCCGCGGCCAAACGGCTGGCGCATGACCGGGAAAGCCGTGATCCCCGCCAAATCACCCAGTCGTCTGCGGATATCGCCAATAATAGCTCCTGCCGGACGCCGCTCGGCCCAGTCTTCAAGTACCACAATGGCAAAACCATTGGAGAAATCGGCAACCCGCCCCCAGCCACGCGGAGCGCGGATCAACAGCCGTTTGATCTCGCCTGACTCCACCAGAGGCATCAGGCGATGCTCTACTTCATCCATATAGGGCTGGATAAAATCAAAGCTCGCCCCCTGTGGGCCATTGATGATAATAAACATCGCCCCCCTGTCCTCGCGCGGGGCAAATTCAGACGGCAGTTTGTACTGCAGCCAGCCACAGGTTGCCAGCACTACCAGCAACACCACGATGACGCGAACAGGGCGCTGTATGGCACGGGAAAGTATCGATTTGTAGTTGGCTGTCAACGCCGCCATAGCCCGGCTGATCCCCCGTACCAAGCCACTTTCCTGCTCAACCGGCTGCATCAGTTTCGATGCCATCATCGGGCTGAGCGTTAATGCCACCAACGAGGAAAGAATAACGGCCGCGCTGATGGCAATCGAGAACTCTCTAAACAGTTTGCCCAAGTCCCCTTCGAGAAATCCGATGGGCAGAAAGACCGCAACCAGCACCACGGTGGTGGCAATGATGGCAAAGCTGACCTGTTTCGCCCCGAGGTACGCAGCCTTGAGTGGCGGCTCGCCGGTACTGATCCGGCGGTGGATATTCTCCAGCATCACAATCGCATCATCGACCACGATCCCGATTGCCAAAATCAATGCCAGCAAGGTCAGCAGGTTAAGGGTAAAGCCGAGGACATAGAGCACCGTGAAGGCACCAATTAGCGACACCGGCAAGGTCAAGGCAGGGATCAGCATGGCGCGCATACTGCCAAGAAAAAGGTAAATCACCACCACCACCAGAGCAAGGGCGATCATCAGGGTCTTATAGACCTCATCGATCGACGCCTGGATAAACACCGATGAATCATAGGAGCGCTTGATTTCCATCCCCGGCGGCAATGTCGGGTTAAGCTGGTCGACCAAGGCATTGGCGGCCCGGGCCACTTCCAGCGTATTGGCCTTCGACTGGCGGGTGATCCCCAACCCAATCATATCCTGGGTATTGCCCCGGAAAGTGATCCGCTCTTCTTCTGCCGCCAGCTCAACTTCAGCCACATCCCCAAGCCGGATCAAATAACCATCCTCTCCCGTGCCGACCACCAGCCGAACGAAGTCCTCCGGGACGATAAAACTGCGCTGGGTGCGCACCGTAAATTGCCGGCTTTCGGATTCCACCGAGCCTGCAGGTAGCTCAACATTGTCATCGCGCAGGGCATCTTCGATATCGGTGACAGTCAAGCCTCTTGCCGCTAACTTCTGGCGGTCGATCCAGATCCTCAGAGCATAGGATTTCCCACCACCGAGCCGGATCCCTGCGACACCATCGATGACCGAGAAGCGATCGACCAGATAGCGGCGGGCATAATCAGTCAGCTGCAGCGTATCCATCCGGTCGGACACTAGGTTGAGCCACATGATCACTTCTGAGCTGGCGGCGGCTTTTTGCACTTCCGGCGGATCGGCTTCGTCTGGCAAGTTGTTGAGAATGCCGGCGATACGGTCACGAACATCATTGGTGGCCGCATCAATATCGCGGCCGATGGAAAACTCCAAGGTCACATCGGACCGGCCATCCTCGCTCTGCGAGCTGATCGCTCGGATCCCCTCGAGCCCGGCGATGCTATCCTCCACCAGCTGGGTGATCCTTGTTTCGACAATTGCTGCCGACGCACCCCGGTAGCTGGTAGAAATATTCACCACCGGCGGATCGATATCCGGGTATTCCCGCAGCGGCAACCTGTCGAAGGCCACCAATCCAAACACCACCAGCAGAAGGCTGATTACCGACCCCAATACCGGCCTGGTAACCGAAATGTCCGACAGCCACATCAGCCCGCCTCCCGGTAGGTGAAGCGCTCCTGTTGGCGGATCTTCACTTTTTGCCCCGGCCTCACCCTTTGGGTCCCGCGGGTGATCACCTGCTCACCTTCCTGTATCCCGGCCACGACTTCCGCCTCCCCCCGGCGACGGAAGCCGATTTCGACCTCGCGCTGCTCAACGGCCCCCTCCTCGTCCACCACGAACAAAAAGTGCTGTTGCACACGGGACACCAGGGCTTCTTCCGGTACCACCAACCCCTGGTGTTCACCGACAATCAACGAAAGGGTCATCAGCATGCCGGGCCGTAGCCGCAAATCGGAATTGGCGATATCAGCCCGTATCACGATAGCCCGGGTCTGGGGATTGATGCGACTGTCGATACTGGCTACCTGACCAAGGAAGATTTCATCGGGATAGGCCGCGGCACGGGCTTCGATCACCGCCCCCTGAGAGACCAAGCCGAGAAAGGCTTCGGGAATAGAAAAGTCGAGCTTGACGGTAGCAATATCGTCCAAAGTGGTGATCACCGCCCCCGGTGTCACCAACGCGCCGGGACTGATCTGGCGAAAACCCAAAACACCGGAAAATGGCGCATGGATATATCGAGCAGCCAGCTCGGCCTCGTTTTGTGCCAGCACGGCCTTGGCGACCTCGATATCGGTATAGATGGCATCGAGCTCGGAGCGGGCAATCGTGTTGCGCTTGGCCAGGCCTTCAATACGCTTATATTCTCGCTGCTGCTCCTTGAGGTTGGCCTTGGCGGCCCGCACTTTAGCCTGCTGCTCGTCGGCATTGAGCGTGACCAGCAGTTGTCCGCGCGAGATCGACTGGCCATCCTCAAACAGCACCCGGTCCACTTTTTCGGTCACCTTGGCCGTCAGCATCACCGACTCGCGGGATTTCACCGTGCCGAGCGCTTCCACTTCACGCCGGACCAGTTTTTTCTCCACTTCGGCCACCACCACACTAGGCGTGGGCATCGAACGGCCAGCAGCCGCACCGGAAGAGAAATATTCCTTGTACGTGATGGCACCCGCCAGCACAACGAGAAGCAATAGACTGATCAGAGTCCCTTTCAATCGCACGCAGTATCCTTCTGAGGGAGGGGGAAAAATTACAGCTGATATAGTCAGTATAGAAAGGGAGTTACAGGTCGGTGCAAATTGGTGGGGTTTTACCGGAAATAGCAGGCAAAAAAAAGCGAGCCGGTCGATGGCTCGCAAAATAACTCATATATTGCATTCCGAGAGGGTGACTAGGAAATCCCAGTATCCTTACCAGTGAAAACCTAACTCTCGAAAGGGACAAAGGTTATATCCGTTGTTAATTTTGCCTCAGCTCGCGGGCCTGATGTCAGGAAAATGTCAGGAATAACAAAACAATGTTCACCTATGAGGTCGCGGTTCCATTTTTGATGAAACCTTCTAGGTATATACCGGCATTTCAGGGAGCAACCCCCGCCGGATATACCTATTTGGTTGAATTAATGGATTTATTATTAATCAAAGGTAGTTCCCAACGATAGGTAGAAGGAATTCTGACCATCCTCTGCCATACCGTAAGCAAGGTAGACAGGACCTACTGGGGTATCCAAGCCCAAGAACAGGCTGCCAGCGGATAAGCTGGAATCAAAATCGATATCCGCTTGGTCATCCCATACCCCGCCGCGCTCCAGTGAGCCACCGACATAAACCGGTATCGATACGGCCCCGAAATTGTTATCCAGCAAGCGGTAACTATAGACCAGGGCACCGAATAACTTGTAGCGGCCATTGAGCTCGTAGCGGTGATAACCCGAGAGGTTGAACAAACCTCCCAAGTCCTGAACATATACCGGCAGCAGATCATCACCGTCATAGCCTCCGGCCTGGAAGGTCGTGACAAGGCTATGCCTGTCATGGCTGAACGGTTTTATCAACTTCAGCTGGCCATAAACACTCTCGCTCGACACCGTATCCTGATCATTGATAGAGCTGCGGCTCGAGCCCAGTCCAAACTCAGTCCGGAGCATTACCCCCTCGCGCGGGAAGAACAAACTGTCCAGATCATCATAAACAAAAGACACATAAGGGCCATGGACCGAATAGTCTTGGGTATTGCTGATATTGATTTCACTGACTTCACCCACCCCTCCACGGTAGCCGATAGCCAGCGAACTCCATGGCTGGAGGTTCCAACCCAACTCAGCATAGCCACTGTATACACTGTATTCGGTTTCGGCACTGCTACCCGGCTCCCTGCCTATCAAGTCGGCCTGCTCCTCGGACAAAATAAACTCGCGCACTTCGCGGTTCCAGTTAACGCCAAACGAGGTGTAACTGCTTTTTTTGTAATCGAGTGGAAAATAGAAGCTGGTATCGATCTTCTTCCAGCTGCCCAACTGCCATTCAAATTGCCACTCGCCGCCCTTATCTGTCAGGCTGGTGTATATATACTGGGTACCAAAAGCAAAGTCCGAGCGGTTGGCAAAATCATCCTCGAAGGCTAACTTGAGGTTGAGGTAACCCGGCCCCCAGGACTTCTCGCGCACATCCATCACCAGCACATTCTCATCGTCCTGTTGCTCGATTTGGTAGGTGATCCGCTCGAACACGTCCTGCCGGTTGAGCCTCTTGACCGCCTCATCCATCTCATGGTTGGTGATCACCCGCCCAGCCTCGAGAGCCATCACTTCAAGTAGAGCCTGATCTGAACGCTCGGTGTGGTTGGCAATCTCTATCCGATCAATGTAATACGCCGGACTGGCCTGCACCTGCGAACGGCGGTCGAGTTTTTCGCGCAGATAGGTTTTATAGTCAGCCTCGGACAGCTGATAGGGCTTTAGTTGTGGTAGCGCCTCCGTGGCCACTTTACGCCCAGCCAAGTAGGCCTGCTCCATCTTGTCAAAATCAGGTGCCAGCATGAAAGAGACATCCGGCTGGAGATATACATCCCCCTCTCCCATCAAGCCCATTTGCTGATCGGAGCTGGTATTGGTCATGAAGGTGGTGAGCTGGCCGATAATATTGAAAGCGCTGTTGAGCTGTTGCTCTTCGAACAGCGCATCACGGAGATCAACCGCAATGATCGTATCAGCCCCCAGCGCCTGCGCGGCATCGACCGGCATGTTGTTGACGATCCCGCCATCGACCAAGATCCGGCTGTCTATCCTTACCGGCTGCAATGCCCCCGGCACCGTCATCGATGCCTGCATGGCAGTTGCCAGATGGCCTTTGTCCAACACAACCGGTTTGACCTTCACGATATCAGTCGCCACAGCCCGGTATGGAATAGCCAGGTTATCGAAGCTCGTAAGAGCTGGCAGATTATCGGTCAGGTTACCGAGCAGGGTCGCCATCCCCTGGCCCTGAAAAGCGCCGGGTTTCGATTGGTAGTTCCCTTTCAGATCGATGCCGATATCGGTGTAGATTTGGTAGTTATCGTTCTGCTGCTTGCGGCGAAGCTCAAGATCATTTCGACCAACGCGGTCTTCATACCCGCTTTGCCAATCGGCCGCCATCGTTTTATAGCGCACTTCCTGAGCTGATAAGCCCATCGCATACATACCACCAACATACGCCCCCATGCTGGTTCCGGTGATCACATCGACCGGGATCCGGTTTTCCTCCAGCACCGACAGCACCCCAATGTGGGCAGCGCCTTTGGCACCGCCGCCGCTGAGTACCAAGCCGATCTGAGGGCGGGTTTCACTCGCTGAGACATTAGCCGCTCCGGCTAACACGCCGACCAATGCGAACAATGTGCCCCCCTGCCAGCGCCGGCATATTTTGAGCCACTCCATGACATATCCTAATAATTGGATTAATAGCAATAATATACCCAAGTTAGCTGAACAAAAGGCATAAAAAAATCCGGTCAGCAGCGGCTAACCGGATTTTTTTATTAATCAAAGTACGAACTTAGCTACCGCTGGCAATATCACTCAGCGCATTCATCACCTGTTCGTTGATATGGCCCTCGTAAACCAGCTGGCAGACTTTGCGTCTCACCGCCAGACCCGAAATCAGTCGTTCAATCGACAGATGGCCTTCGTCATGCTGGCTGTTGTATAGCTCGATGGTCTTACTCAAGGTCTCGTAGGCTACTACCTCACCACCGACTCTCAGCCAGTCAAGCTTCTCCAGCAAGCCGTGACACTCTTCGCTGATGGAGGCAATAGAATGTCCACTCATTGCCGATAAAGCCGTTATGCTGCGTTGCAGAGCCTCTGAGGAGGTATATTTGGACAGAGTAATGGTCAATTCATCGGCGTTAATCTCAACCAAGTGCTTGCGCAGCTTCACCCGGCGGCCCAAACGGCCCTTAGGTCGGCTTTCCTTGCGCTGGATGGGTTCGAACTCCCCATCGATGATCTCGGAAAGCTGATCAAGCTCCTGCTTGGGCAATATTTCATTGCGCAGCGGGTTAGGCATGGTCGGCGCCATGGTACGCTTGCCTTCGTTGGTGGTTTTCGCCCGCGAGAACCGGATCACTTCGTCGACATCACAGCGGATATCAATCTGATAATCGCAATAGCGCTTGTCTTCCTCATGCGGTGTGATGGTCAGGTGGTAACCCCACAAATTTACGGCAAAGACATGTTCGGTGATCTTGTCTTCCGCCAACTTGCGCAGCTCGCGGATCAAATCGGACGAGAAGCGGCGCCATTCAATGTTGCGGGCCAACTTCTGGTTTAGCTCGCTGAGCATCATCGAATCATTGAGGCGGCGCGACATCCGGCTTCGGAAGAAGGAGTACAACTGGAACACCAGGGTATGCTGGCGCAGGATTTCCGGCGGGAACAGGAAGAAATAATCCCGGGTCAGCAGCTCATCAAAGAACGAGGGCTCCCACACCAGAATGTAAAGATTCGGCTTGATCCGGATCTCACCGTCATCGCCTTCCTTCGGCGCTTCCTCGGAGGCGGTAATGGTACGGGCCAGGAAGCGGAAGCGGTCACTCTTGAAGCCTTCCGGCATGTTCTCGCTCATCCAGCGGCCGGTAAGTTCATGCAACTGGAAGTCAGTAAATTCAATACGATCAATACTTTCACGGATCGAATCTCGTGCCGGGCCACTGTCTTTCTTGCCTCGCAAGGCAAGAATATCGGTGATATATACCGGGGTTTTATTGCCCATATTACGCGACTGGATCTCATAGTCGGCAATATGATGATCATGGTATTGGACTGTCAGGGTGAACAGCGCAAACAAGGTCATCAGATCGTCGACCGTCATGATCGATTTTGACGAACGTGTCTCGATGATCGCTTTGGTACCACTGATTGCGACCATTGATTTCTGATAGCTTTTCTTGGTCCGAGGCGGTGCCAAAGCCTGATCGATGATCCCCGCCCAGCTGGTGGGTGAGATCACTATTTGATCTGCTTCATCCGGCATTGTTGGTGGCGTACCCAAACCGTGCTCACTCAGCAGCTGGCGATTGACATGGTTCTGGGCCAAGGCCTTCGAACGTTTTTGTTTCTCTTTCGCTTTCGATTGTTCTGAGTTAAGGCTGCCGGTACCAAGCTGGGAGATCAGCATGGCCGGGTTGATGAAATGATGTAGCATGGTCTTGCCTGCCAGGCCCTCTTCGAACCTCACAGGCTGTTGTTTAAACAAACCAATATTTACCGCAGCCCGCAAGCGCTGCTGGATTGCAGCGCGGGTTAACTGACCTTCTGTAGCTTCGACCAACTCTGTGGTTGATACCATCCCGTCATGGCTGGATAGGCCACGCAATGAAATCAAGTTAAGCAATTCAATGATACTTTTGGTGACACCTTTGAAGTGCTGGTATTGCGGAAGCCAGTCGATCAAGTTAGCCGGGATCGAAAACAAATGCCCGTCTTTGTGGGATCGTGGAGCGGGGATCAATATCTTGTCAGTATTCTTATTGTTAGCTGAAAGCGCGGAGTTCATTTGTCATTAGCCGTAGATGCATCATTTTTCCGTGAAAGATTAATAGAAATACAACAAGAAAGAAAGATCTTTTATTGGCTTTTTTTAAACTGATCTTTTTGTTTATTTTGATCTTATTGATTAACTGATCTTATGATCTGGTTGACTAAATCTTCGTAAATGGTTGAAATTTAATAAGATAAAAAATCACCCGATCGAAAGCATGATCATAAGGATTGTGGAAAAATGATCAACGTTTTACTGAAACGATGATCAAACCAGGGCTGGAAATATGATCATCATCAATCTGTAAGCATGATCATCGCAGTAATGAAAGCATGATCATGGTAATTGCACAGGTTATCCACAGACGGTTTCTGAAATGTGGGCATAAAACCAAGGACGAGCTGTTGTTGTCGCGTTTGGTGCTGCCATTTCTATTAAATTTTACCCGGAAAAATGATCACGGTGGTGTCATTCGAGCCGATATCAGGGCTGTTCCCCCTTTCAATGGTTTTTCATGGTGCAATTTTAGCCAAAGTTGATTTGACACTTTCCGTATTCTACTTGGGATTTAGCATGTGTCCGGCATGGATGAATGATCAAGCCAGTGGCGATGTATTTCAACTTCATGGCAAAGTGGCGATTTACAGGCTGTTGGCCTGGATTTCACGTGGATATTTATGCGCTAAGCCCTTATCAGACCTACACTCACCGTAAATTACCCATCATTTTCCATGCTTTCGGGAATTGGCTGAGACTGTCCGATTTACACTCTCATTTGCTTGATCATTTTTCCGATCGTTAAGCCTCGTTTTTGGTACCACGCTAAGCCTCTATTTTACCTTGATCATGCTTCATGATCAGTGAGTTTTGTTTGGAACAATGATCAAGCAAATGTTTATTGGTCTTCAGCGAGATCAGGGTTTTGAGTGATTTCACGTTGATCGTTGTGCTTCGAAAATACCGCTTTCTTGTGATCATAATGAAATTGATCGATTTCATCATCGTTTTAGCTTGTTTTCATGTTTGGCGCTAAGCAAGTTGATTTTAGTATGAAAGATAGTCAAATACGCACTCACCGTAAAATAGCCAGACATTATCACGCTTCCGGTGAAAACGAACCATATTGGGATTTACATTGTAAAATAGTGACGCTGTAACACTTTTATTTTGTCACTTATTTCAAGTTAATCACCTTCGATGAGCATCAAAAATCCAATGAAAAACGTCGGTTTTTTGCTCTTGTTAATGCTTTATGCTGAGATAAATATCACATGGTGTTGTTCAGCTTTTTATTGTTTTGGTGTTTTTTTGCTGTACAATAAAGCAAAATGTTTCAAGGTGAATAAAGACAATGAACAGGGAACAAACCATAGACAACTTGCTCAATATCGCCGAGCAGACGAAACAGGTCCAGGCGGACCGTATTGAGATTGTATTGGAAGAACGCCGCGAAGAAGCGTTTCCCCCAATGTCAAAGGCATTGATGGAAAGTCGCTCAGGCCTAACCCGTCGTAAGCTTGATGATGCAATTTCACGCATGGAAGCCAATGATCATCAATTTACGAAAAATAACGCCAACCATTATTCCATTAGCTTGGAAGAAGCGCACAAGTTGATGGAAGCGACCAAGAAGCCTGCTTTTTATGAACGTGAGGGTGCCGGTCGCAAGCCGTGGATTGTCAATGTCCAGAACCAGAAAGGTGGAACGGGCAAGTCGATGACAGCAGTTCACCTTGCTGCGTGTTTGGCGCTTGATCTCGATAAGCGTTACCGTATCTGTTTGATTGACCTTGATCCACAGGGTTCATTACGTCTATTCCTTAACCCGCAGATCAGTGTGGGGGATCAGGAAACCATCTACTCCGCAGTCGATGTGATGCTGGAAAATGTGCCAGAGGGTCAGGTAATCGACAAAGAATTCCTGATGGGGAATGTGGTGATGCCTACCCAGTACCCAAACTTGAAAACCATTGCGGCGTTCCCTGAAGATGCGATGTTCAATGCTGACGCGTGGCAGGATTTGGCTGAAAACCAGGACTTGAACATTGTTCGCCTATTGAAGGAAAAGGTGATCGACCCGATTGCCGACGAGTTCGATATCATCATGATTGATACCGGCCCGCACATTGATCCTTTGGTTTGGAACGCCATGTATGCCTCCAATGCCTTGATTATTCCATGTGCTGCCAAGCGTCTTGACTGGGCATCGACAGTTAACTTTTTCCAGCATTTGCCTACAGTTTACGAGATGTTCCCCGAAGATTGGCATGGTTTGGAGTTTATTCGCCTGATGCCGACCATGTTCGAGGACGATAACAAGAAGCAGGTTTCGGTACTGACCGAGATGAATTACCTGCTTCGTGATCAAGTCATGATGGCCACGGTACCGCGTAGCCGTGCTTTCGAGACTTGTGCCGATACCTACAGCACTGTGTTCGACCTAACGGCAGCCGAATTTGAAGGGGGTAAGAAGACCCTTTCGACAGCGCAAGAAGCGATCCAACGTGTTGGCCTGGAGTTAGAGCGCGTAATGCACTCTCACTGGGCTAACCTGAACCGGGAGTAATTAGCGGATGGCGATTAAAACCAAAGATCTGAATGCACGCTTGTTTGGCAAAGCGGACAAGCGTCGCGCGACAACGCCGACGGAAGCTCAGACTGCTGCACGCGACAAGGCGTCGGTGATTGAGCTGGCAGTTGCCGGCGAGGAAACTGTTGCGTTTGAATTGGTTAAAATCCAGGCTAATCAGGTTGCTGATAAAACACGTGTTTTTGCTGAAAATGCCCGTGAACAGGCTTTCCTGAACGAACATGCACTGGCTGATATCCTAAACACGCTTAAAGATCGAGGTCAGCAATACCCTGCGGTAGGCCGCTGGTTAGACGATGGTAGGATTGAAGTCCTCGATGGTAGCCGCCGTCGCATGTCGTGTATCCTGGCTGAGAAGGATTTCCTTATCTATGTCGGTAAGGGAATTAACAGCGAACATGCCAAATTCTTGTCCGATGTGGCCAATGCCCACAAGCCTTTATCGCTTTTCGAGCGTGGTAAGGAAATGCAGGCGTTGCTTGACGGTGGTAAAGTTGCCGATCAAAAAGAGTTGGCGAAGTACTGCCAGTGCAGTGAGGCCTTGGTCAGTGGTGCCTTGAAAGCGGCATCGTTGCCAATGGAATTGTTGATGGCATACCCAAGTGTTGGTGAGCTCGGTCGTCCAACGATTGTTAAACTGCACCGTTTGTTCTTTGGGCTCAACAAAGATCAACAAAAGCTGTTTGTTAGCGAGATCTCATCCGGCGATGAGGCGATGTGGAAGAGTATTGATGCTTCTGGCATTACGCGGATCACCCGTGAAGTGACAAGCAAACTTGAACAAATCGGTGAGACGCTACAGCCTAAAGTCGAAGTCGAGAAACCCAAACCGCAGGATTTGATCAAAGGCAAAATCAGCTATTTGCGCGATGGTGATAAACTGCAGCTGAAACTGAAAAAGCTGACTGAACGCCAGGCGGATGAAATCCTCTCTTATCTGGCTGACTACCTCAAATAATCGTCGGCGCTTGTATCGGGTAAGTGCCCAAAGCCAAGGCCATTGACGATTATTCCTGTAAAACCACGCTCTAGGGCGTGGTTTTTTTCGCACCGTTATCGGCATATTGGTATTATCAGGTGTTGTTTGCCATTGAGTCATAGCATGTCCCAACTTTCTCATTTTTGTCGTATGCTCGCAGAGCGTGCGGCCCAGCAAAATATCCGCCATCTTGTTGTCGCAAAGGGCTGTAAAGTGTGGTCGGAAGAAGTGGTTGCAGCCTTCAGCCAGTATTATGCGGATCAACTTTTCTGCGGCGAACCATTATCTGATGGTTGCGAAAGTATTCCTTTCAAAAAGGCCAAGCTATGGCTAGGACGTGAATGCCAGATGCTTACGATCAATGGTCATCAAGGTTTGGATGCCCAAGCCCTTGGTGCTTTATCTGGCACCGTGGTTGGCGGTGGGATCCTGCTGCTGCTATTACCGGATGAATGGTTTGAGAATACTGGTTCTAAGTTTAACCATCGGCTTAATCTGTTGCTGAAAAAGCCGGATGTTGTCTGGTTGGAATCGGGTCAAGCTTTGCCGACATTGCCAGCTAACCGTAATGCTATTCAGCGCGATTCAAACGGAGCTGCAACCTCTGAGCCAGAACATTCAGCTGCAAGCACAGAAGCCTTACCTTTTGGCGCATTGACCACTTGCCAAGTGGGTGCGGTTGAAGCTATTCGAAAAGTAGTCACCGGTCACCGCAAGCGCCCGTTGGTATTAACCGCGGATCGCGGCCGGGGCAAATCGGCGGCTCTCGGTTTGGCAGCGGCCAGTTTATTGGCCGATCGTAATATCAAGATTGTTGTTACGGCCCCTTCCTACCTTGCGAGCCAAACGGTATTCCGACATGTCGCTTTGCAGTTCGGGCTGCCATTTTCCGATCAAAAGCGGCTTGAGGCAGGCAAAGGCTGTATCGAGTTTATTGCCCCGGATGCTTTACTGTCTGAGCTCCCATCTGCTGATGTGGTGATGGTTGATGAAGCTGCGGCTATTCCATCTCCTGTGCTGCAATCTTTGTTGCAATCATTTAATCGACTGGTTTTCTCCAGTACTGTCCATGGTTATGAGGGTACAGGCCGTGGCTTTGCGGTTAAGTTCCGCCAACAACTTGATAATGTTATGCCACAATGGCGTGGCTTTGAAATGAAGCAAGCTATCCGTTGGGCTGACAATGATCCTTTGGAGCAGTGGATTTTCACTGCGCTACTACTCGATGCAGAGATTGTGACTGCCGGGCTTGATCCTCAAACTGCGCATTACGAATATCTGGATAAATCGGCGTTGCTTCATTCATCGGTTTTGCTTTCTTCTTTATTTGGCCTTCTGGTCAATGCCCATTATCAAACCTCGCCGGCAGATTTGGTGAATTTGCTTGACGATGATTCGCTCCATATTTGGCTATGCCGCAATGGCGATCATGTCCTAGGTTGCTGCTTGGTTGTTGACGAAGGCGGTTTTAGCCAAGAACTCGCCAACCAAGTTCAGCTCGGAACAAGACGACCTCGTGGCCATTTATTGGCTCAGTCTCTTGCTGCCCATTTAGGTATTGCCGAAGGGGCCACTCAACGCTCGGGGCGTATTCTTCGTATTGCTGTTCATCCCGAGTTCCAGCAACAAGGTGTTGGCCAGCAATTGCTGGGCTTTGTTCGGGGCTGGGCACAAATGCGTTATGACTTTTTAGCAACCAGTTTTGGATATCTTCCCGAGCTCCTGCACTTCTGGCAGCGCGCGGGCTATCAGCCGGTTAGGTTGGGGTTACAGAAAGATGCGGCAAGTGGCTACCCTTCTCTGATGTGTGTGTTGCCAATCAGTGATTGTAGTCAGCGCTGGTTTCCCAATGCCCGGTTATTATTCTCTTCAGGCTTAATGGCAAATGCCTGCGAAGCTTACAGAGAGATGCCAACCGATGAGTTCGTGCCTCTGTTGATCGATGTAGCTTCACTCCAACCTGCTCCGGTATCATTGCCGAGTGAGTGGGTTGAGCAACAACTGCGTTTATTTGGTGCTGGCGGGTTGGGATATGAATTGGTGTTACCCGCATTGCAGCAGTATGTCTGGCAGCGGCTGACGGACCCAGATACCCCATCAAATTTTTCATCATTGGCATTGGTTGTTGCTAAAGTCATCCAGCGTAAACCTTGGGGTGATATAGTTAGTCAATTCAATTTCACCGGCCGTAAGCAAGCAGAGCAAGCGCTACGTGATATTGTCAGTGCTGATATCCAGAAAAATTCTTAGCAAGGAGCAAGTAATGAAATTTGTTGTTGATACCCATAGCCACACTGTTTCAAGTGGCCATGCTTACAGCACGGTATTAGAAAATGCAGCTGCAGCAGCACAGAAAGGTCTACAGCTGTTATGTGTGACTGACCACGCTTCATCAATGCCTGGTGCTCCTCATTATTGGCATTTTGCTAATCAGAAAGTACTGCCTCGTTTTCTTCATGGCGTGGGGGTCTTGCGTGGTGTCGAAGCAAATATCATGAACACTGACGGTGAGATTGATATCTTGCCTAAAGTTGAAGATAACCTTGACTGGATCCTTGCCAGTTTTCATGAACCGGTTTTTGCTCCCTCATCGCGAGAAGCTCATACCCAAGCGTTGCTCAATGTGATCCGCTCTGGTCGGGTCGATGCGTTGGGCCATTTAGGCAATCCGAATTTTGATTTTGATTTCGAGCGAGTGTTAGTTGCTGCAGCCGAAGCCAATGTGCTTATTGAGATCAATAATTCTTCATTGTCGGGGTCTCGTGTTGGCAGTCAACCTCGTTGCGAACGTATTGCAGAAATTGGAAAAGAAGTGGGCGTGATGTTCACTACGGGTTCTGATGCACACTTTGCTTACGATGTCGGTAAGTTTGATTCTGCATTGGCTTTATTTGATAAAGTGAAAGTGGATGAATCGAGTATTGTCACGACAAGTGCTTCTCGCTTTTTGGCATTTCTTCATCGACGTGGCCGTTCGCCAATTGCTGAATTTCAGTCATTACGTTAACCCAATTTACACTGTAAATTTCTGTGTTGATTTTTCTCATTGAAGGTGGCGTTAGCCGCCTTTTTTATTGTCCAAATTTACACTGTAAATCCTAGTTTAGAGACCATTGTGATCAAGATTTGTATTCATTTGACTTGTTGACTAGGGTTATAGAATCCCCGCAATATTTGTGGCCAGCGTGGGAGCCTGCCATCCTACCTGTTTTGCTCGTTATGGCAGACATAAAATAATAATAAGGAGAGAGCATGAGTTTGGTTAAAGATTTACCCCCAGCGCTAAAAGAAATGTTTCATCCTTCCATTTGCCATGATGCTGATGTTGATAAGTGCTTTTCAGTAGGGCGTGGCGGTATTGCTGGCCGGATCTACGGTCATTTGCTCAGCAGTGGTGAGACCATTGATAGCCAAGATTATGGTGTGAAGGTCACGGCCAATCGTCTGAGCCGTCAGTGCATTTATATCGAATCTGCTGCCGCGTTGCCACTAACTGCCTGCTATCAGTTATACCTGCAACCGGTGGGCATGCTGGAAGGATTCCTGAGAAAAGACGCTATCTCAGTTAATAAGAAGCATCCTTCGCATAACAGTTATATCTTCGTAACTGACAGTTGGCTCAGTGAGCAACAGATTCGAGCAATTGCTCTGGTCTGATGAGTTAATTAATTTCTTGTAAAAATGCATATGCAATCTATTGTTTATGGTAATAATATAGATAGTTTTCAGATAAAAGTGTGACTTAACAGATACTTGGTAACTGTTTCGTTACTGTACTATTGAGGAGCTACCATTACGTTTTAGTGTTCGCTAATAGCAGGAAAAAGGAGTTGATATGGCAGATCTTTTTCTGCGTATCTCTGATGATGGACAATCAGTGTTATTCGCGGCGCTCCCCGGCCATGAATCGGTTCCGACAAGGGCGTTGTTACTAGAGCAGCTCCATATTCTTGGGGCTGATTCATTCTACTTATTTGAAAAAGCCATTGATTCGGCATTGGCAATTACTGTCCAAGATGCGGAGCTGGAGGCTGTTGGCTCTGACTTGCCGTCTATTGTTATCGCAGAGCGGCGCAATGCAAGCTTGGTTGTCAAAGCTGAGCCTGATTTCATGCGTGCATCAATTACCGTCACGGCTCCTTTTGGCGGGGCGCCTCTCACAGGATCAGACATACTCGAAGCCCTCAAGCAAAACCGTATTGTTAAAGGGATCCGCAAAACCCAACTTCAGCAGTTACTTGAACAAACCCAGCAACTTTCTCCCGGAGAGAAACTGACGCTCCCTATTGCCTTTGGTCGTTTACCCGAACATGGGCGAGATTCTCGATTTGAAGCGCTAGTCGAAGATGCCAGCCACCGTATCCTTAAGCCGCAAGCTTCTGATGATGGCAAGGTGGACATGCGCGATTTAGGCGAACTTATTACCGTCAAAGCGGGCCAGCCATTGATGAAACGCATACCGGCTACTGATGGTGTGCCCGGTTTTACGGTTCAAGGCAAGGTATTGCCTGCCAAGCCAGGTAAAGACAATGAGTTCCAGCCCGGTGAAGGAACAGTGATCTGCGACCATGATCCGAATCTATTACTGGCGGAACAATCCGGTATTCCCGTGCGTAAACCTCGGGGGATGCAGGTTGATGAAGCCTTGACTCTCACTGGGGTTAATGTAGCAACTGGGCATATTAATTTTGATGGCAGCATATTGATCAGCGGTGATGTGACTCCTGGAATGCGTGTTTCTGCGACTGGAAATATCACGGTGGCTGGATTCGTCGAATTGGCAGAACTCAAAGCGGGTGGCGATATCTCAATTATTAAAGGGATAATTGGCCGTAAGCAACATGACGCCAAGTTAGCTTGTACGATAGAAGCAAAGGGCAATGTGACCAGTAAGTTTGCCCAGTTTGCTGAAATTACCTGTGGCCAGAATGCGCAGTTTACCCTTCATGTGTTGCATAGCGTGATACGGGCAGAGGGTGAAGTTATCGTGATGGATCAGTCCAAGCGCCATGGCTCATTAAGCGGTGGGATCACCGAAGCGGGGTATAGCATTCGTACTGTTAACCTCGGTGCACTTGCTGGCATCCCGACAGTGGTCAATGCGTTTACCAAGTTTGAGACCTTACAGAAGCAAGTACAGGACAAGCACCGAGATTACCAACTAGAGATCCAGAATGTTGAGAAGATAAGGCAGGCACAGCTTAAGTTGCTGAAATTGCCTGAACACAAGCGACCAGCGGAGCTAAGTGAGCGTATTCAGCACGCTGCCGAGCAGCATAAAACGCAAATCACTTATCTTGAAGCTGACTATCAGCAGTTGCGCGATGAGTATGAGGAATTACGCTCTCGCGTCATGATCACTGCGGTTAACCGGCTCTATTCCGGCGTGCAAAGCCGGTTAGAAAAAGAAACACTGCTTATCGACCAAGACCACGGCCCCTCCAAGCTCCATATATCTGAACAGATCTTCCAGTGCACCCCCCTTTAAATGATCGTATTGGATTTACAGTGTAAATTAAATTTACACTGTAAATCACAATCAAAATTCACTGACTAATACTGGCTGATGAGTACGGCTACTGAACACGTAGATTAGCAGACTTGAACGCTCGTCTATCTTTCTGTGTCTGCTCGGTGTAGAAACCCTGGAATCCGCTCACGAACAGATCAGACAATCTCTCTAGCTGCGTTTCAGTTTCTACCCGAGTGGCAATCGTCATGATATTGAGGCTGTGCGCTGTACGGCAGATGGATGATAGTAGCTGCTTCTTCAGTTCATCATTCAGCTGATGGGTATAGGAATAATCAACCTTTGCATAGTCGGGACGGAATTCTTCCAGGTAAGCCAGCGATTTAAAATAGCGACCATAACCATCGACTCCATATTTGAACTTATAGAAACGAATGGCTGAACACAGCAAGCTGCAGGCATCTGGCGTACGGATGAAACAGGTTTCAGGGATTTCGAAATGTAGGCGCTCAGCAAGATGCGGGTTTCGCGCAAGTGCTTGGTCGAGCCATCGGTTGAAAGCCGGGTCGGTAATACTGTTGGTGCTGAGGTTGATGGCAAATGGGCCTCGGCTCGGGTCTGCATTGAGAATATTGATATGATGGGCGATGACATGCTTATCCAGCAGCATCCCTGCTCCGACATCTTCGATAGCCCCCAAGAATTGGTTGGCATGGTAACGTGATTGCTGAGACTTCAGTGAAGAGAATACCTCGAAATGGTATTGCTGCTGGCGCTCATTGATGACGGGCTGATACTTGTAATCCATGGCATTGTTTTCGATTGCTTCGAGTAATAAAGACTTCCATTGCTGTTTGCCGAAGCTGGGTACTTGGTGTTGTTTTTTGGCTAGTTGGATTGGCTCAGCAGGATTTCGGGTGGCCTGCGCCAAGATATTATCTAGCTGGCCTAGGACGTGGCTAGCATTGCTGGCCTGTTCGATGATCAACAAACCGAGAAAGACACTGTCGGAGGTATCACCGCGATAGGCCTTCTCCTGTCGCTGATGAACCTTCTGCATGTCTTTGGCGATGTGCTGGAGTTTTTCTGTGGAAATATTCGGAAGCAAAACAGCGAACTCGTCATAAGATAATCGGGCAAGATAAACTTGTGCATGGACAATGTTGCTGTTGAGATCCTCTGCAAGCTGACGGGTAAAGCTGTCGCCTTTTTCAAAGTCATTCTGCTGGTAGACTTCATCGAGCAAGGTCGATTTAAGTAAGATCAGACCGCCCTGCTGGGGGGTATCGAGCCAGGCGTTGAGTTGGTTGATGAAATAGTGTCGGTTACCCAAGCCAGACACTTTATCCTGATAGGCCTGCGCTTTGAGTTTGTTGGCCTCAAGGGCCTGTTGCCTGAAAATATCATCCAGCTGTTTTTTGAAATGCCCCCGCATGTTTACCCATGCCTGGGCTTCGAGACTATTGAGTACTATATCGGGGAGCTGCTTATTCAGCGAGGCCGATTGCTGCGCAAGTTGGCTAAGTGGCAAGAGTTTTCGTTTGAAAACAAAAAATAGGGTCAGCATCGAAAACAGATAGAAGCCAATGCCCATGGAAGCGCCGGGTATAAATTGTTGGACGAAGTTATGGCTGATGACTCCGATGGGCATTGAGGCACTATAGCTGATGGCCTGGCTGCTGTTAACTAGCTGTGTCCGTTGTACCGATAGGTCAGGCCAGAACGCAGCCGTACTGAATGATAGCGCAGCTAGTGTTGGGTCTGAGAGCACAGTACCTGTCAGTTTATCTCGCGACTGGTCTGGTAGCGTATTCTTCGTTGGCCCAGTAAATGAAGAAGTGCTGGTGTACTGCTCGTTGGTAGCCAATACATGTATCCGTGTTTCCACTAGCGGTGAGACGAGGCTCAGCTGCGCTAGTATAGCTGGGTAATCTGGTTCGTTGGTTTGCTCTGCACCGGCCTCAACGCGCGTACGCTCAAGTTGGTGTTCAATATAGGCAGCATGAGAGTTAAGCTGCTGTTGAGTCACGCTGACTAGGGTGGATCGGATCCCCATGGCATAGAGAGCAAGGAAACATAGCAGCATTACGGTTAGGCAGCTGGCAATCCAAGCATAGGTATAGCGGAATAAATTCATAGTTTATCTCAGCAAGCTTGAAGAGAAATAGGTGTATGGAAGCGTTCAGGCGACTGAGGGTGTCAATTCGTGCTTTGCATAGGAGTAAATTACCAAACTTTATTGGTAACTCGTTGTTTTGCTGTATGAGAGATATTGTTTTCGGAAGATGGTTCGAAGAAACCTGCAATGCCGCCACAGGTTACATTCGTGTTTGACCCATGGCGACATAACTTGGCTTGCTAGGCTTTAAATTCGTTCTTGTCGATGTGGTATTTCTTCATCTTGTCATACAGTGTTTTGCGTGCCAGCCCCAACTCCTGCTGGACTTCTTTGAGCCGACCATGATGCCGGTTAAGGGCATCATGCAACACTTTACATTCGAAATCGGCTACCCGATCTGCCAGCGTGGCCGTTTGCGCTTGCTGGTTAGGATCATGGTGCTGGGGCTCAATCGCCTTGGCGCCCATTAAGGCATATCGTTCGGCAAACAGTCTTAGTTCACGCACATTGCCGGTCCAGCTTTGCTCTGCCAACCACTGTTCAAGCTGGTTATCGATATGAGGAGGCTCAAGGCCAAAACGACTACAGTCCGTTCGCAGGAAATTGTGGAACAGTAAAGGAATATCTTCCTGCCGCTGGCTGAGAGGCGGCAGATCAATGCTAATGAAGCCCTGCTTGAAATAGAGGTTATGGAGGAAGCCGGTTTGGCATTGTTGGTGGCTGTCGCTGTCAGCACTGACAATAACCCGGACTGCCTTGTCGGCTTTGCTTATAGACTCGATAAAATGCAGCAGCGTAGGTTGTAGTTGAGAGGGTGTTTTGTCAATGTGCTTGAGATACAGTGTTGCGAAAGTCACTGCTGGCTTGGTTGTGAGTTCGCTTAGCTGGGATTCTGCGCCTGTAGAGTCGCAGTCAATGGTCAGAAAAGGCTGTTGAGGCTGCAAGCCATGGTCATGGACAAAACGGGCGACCAAGGCTTTGCCGCAACCGCTCGGGCCGTGGATAAACAATGGCGCATACGTTTTTGACTGATGGGCCAAGATCCTTCTTAGCTGTTTTATGGATGGGGCATTACCCAAGATCCGGGGCCCCGGTCCACTTTGGACTTCAAGCTCTCGTCGTAGATCCCTATTTTCCATGACCAGCTCGCGTTTCTCGCTAGCGCGCTTCACCACATCAAGCAGGTGCTCGGTTGAAAACGGTTTCTCCAAAAAGTCATACGCGCCCTGTCGCATCGCTTCCACAGCCATTGAGATATCCCCGTGCCCGGTTAGCATAATTATCGACAGCTCGGGATCCAAGGCCAGCGCCTGCTTGAGAAAGGTCAGGCCATCGATACCCGGCATATTGATATCAGAGATGATCACCCCGGAAAATTGATTAGTGAGTTGCTCAAGAGCGGGCTTGGCACTGGCAAAAAGACTGACGTCATAGTCCTCGAGTTCAAGGGTCTGGCCGAGGGCGTCGCGGATGGACTTCTCGTCATCTATAAAAATGACTGGGATATTCATGGGTTGATCTCGCTATCTATTGGCAAAGTCACTGTAAACTCGGCACCGCCACCGAGGTGGTCGCCGATGGTGAGTGTGCCTTGGTAGGCATCGATAATCCGTTTGGAAATGGTCATGCCAAGGCCTAAGCCATCTTCCTTGGTGGTATAAAACGGGGTAAAAACCTGTTGTTTTTGTTCTGGGCTCAAACCGGGGCCGTTATCCCATACTCGGCAGAGCGCACGGCCTGCATGGGCTTCGAGGGTAATGCCGATTTGCGGCTCGGGCTGATCGTTGAGCGCCTGCAGGCTGTTTTGGATCAGGTTGACCAGCACCTGCTCAAACTGTACGGCATCGATATTGATAACCATGTCTTCGGGGAAATCTTCGAGCCGCAGTATTACGCCTTGTTTGATCAGCGCACTGCGCATCAAAGATAATGCCGAGCGGATGGAGTCGGCAGCATGGGTACGCAAGGTGGTTTGCTGTAAATTACGTTTGCGAGCAAACACTTTGAACCGGGCAATAATCTCTGCAATTAACGTATTTAGTTGGATAATTTCATCGAGATTGCGACCAACGGTGTCGTAACGCTGTTTTGCCAGGAGCTTGCGGCTATTCTCGGCATAAGTACGGATCGCTGCCAACGGTTGGTTAATTTCGTGGTTGATACTCGCCGAGAGTTCTCCCAACATGGCCAGCTTGGCCGCCTGAAGCAATTCGTCCTGGGTTTGCTTTAACTCGGCTTGGCTGTGCTCATACTGGCTCAGGGTGATTTTGAGTTGCTGGTTGGTTTCCTGCAGCCGGCGGGTACGTTGGCTGACTCGTTTTTCCAACCGGCTGTTGAGGTTGGCCAGCGCGATGCGGGCACGATAAGTCTGCCACCAGGAATGTATCGCGATGCAAAGTAATGTGTAGATCAGAACAAACAGCAGTAGCACCTGCCCCATATATTCAAAGGCTTTGGTTTGTGGGGTAAAGCCGTAGATATACCAACCGGCCTTGTCCATATCGTGTTGGGCGGTGATGTAGGTTTTGGCTGGTGTGCCAGGTTGTATGCGCAATGGCTGCACGGACTCTTGGTTGAATGCCGCCAAGCTGTCCGCTTCGGTCAGGGCGTTAATATCCACCTTGCCATATTGTCGCGATTGTTTAACTTGCTGCCTGATGCCCTCGCCGAGAGGCAACAACGAATGATAGAGCCATTCGGGCTCTGAGCTATAGAAGATGATCCCCAGTTTGTCGGTAATGGCATATTCGATGTCTTCGTATTGCCAGATATCAGCCAGCAGTGAGAGGTCAACCTTGATGGTTAGTACACCGACAGGGCGATGGGCGAGCAATACCGGTGCAGAAAAGTAATAACCCCGTTTGTCAGAGCGGGCGCCGAGGGCAAAATACTGGCCGTTTTGGCCATTGGCGGCCTGCTGGAAATAGGGACGGTAGCTAAAGTTTTGTCCTACAAATGAGTCGGCTTGCTGCCAGTTACTCGAGGCCAGAGTGGTGCCGGTCATATCTATCAGGTACAGGGTGTCAGCGCCGAGGGTTTGATTCCACTGGGCGAGCAATTGGTTGACGGACTGGTGGGCGTCATTGTTGGAGGTGTCTGCGTGCTTGCCGGTGTTAGCGAGGAGAGGGGCAAGAAGACGCGGATCACTGGCAAGTACTGCGGGCAGTTGACTGTAGCGCTCAAGCTGGCTGTCTATTTTGTTGCCGAGTTGGGCCACATCGGCGGTGATATTCTCGCTAAGGTGCTGTTGAATTTGCAAGAAAGTGATCCAACCAATCAGCATGGCGCCAATACTGCCGATCAGCAGGGCGAAATAAAAGAATTGTTTTTTGCTCGACATATGAAGGCCTTTATTACCATACCCAAGACACTCTCGCTGAACCGAGCACCTTGAGGTTACTTGGGTATAAGGTAACAAATTGAGTAAGGGGAAACGTCGAGCTTGGTTGCATCCTGCTATGCCAGATCAGAGACTTGGGCAATTTACTTGTGTTTCAGCAAGACTAAGCGCACAATTTCAGCGTTATAAGAGACATCTACAGAATCAGCGGAGATAACAATGGAATTGTCTGATATTCGTCGCGACTATACGCAGGGTGGGTTGCGCCGTCATGATTTGCCGGAGCAGCCGGAACAACTTTTCAATACCTGGCTGGAACAGGCGATAGAGGCAAAGCTGACCGATCCCACTGCGATGACAGTGGCGACTGTCGACGAACACGGTCAGCCTTATCAGCGTATTGTGTTATTGAAGCACTTTGATAAAGACGGGTTTGTCTTCTATACCAACCTAGGCAGCCGCAAGGCATCCCAACTGGCTGACAACAGCAAGATCAGCTTGCATTTCCCTTGGCATCCACTCGAGCGCCAAGTCCACATTACCGGCACGGCAGAAAAGCTCTCCAAGATGGAAGTGCTGAAGTACTTCTCGTCGCGCCCGAAAGAAAGCCAAATTGCGGCGTGGGCCAGCAAGCAAAGCTCTCGCATTTCCGCAAGGCAGGCGCTAGAAAGCAAATTCTTTGAGCTGAAAGAAAAATTTGCCAAAGGTGACGTGCCGGTCCCGACGTTTTGGGGCGGCTACCGGGTGAAAATCAATTCGATTGAATTTTGGCAGGGCGGGGCGAACCGTTTGCACGATAGATTTTTGTATACCCGCAGTGAAGAAAACAGCCTAGTGTGGGATGTTGAACGACTGGCACCCTAATGCAGCGTACTAATATAAATAGAACATGAAAATAATATGAAAATAATATGAAAATAATATGAAAATAATATGAAAAGAGCAGCCATCGCTGCTCTTTTTTTATGCGGCCAATTGTTGTTGGCTGGTGACAATGCTGACGCCTTCAGGGTGGCGGACTTTCAATGCCTTTTCAGCACTGGCAATGGATTCGATCTCATTGACCGCTTGGATTTGGTATTTGCAAGGGATATTGAAATGAGGATGGACAACGTAGGTAATTGTAAATTGCTTCATGGTATTTCCAGCTGATAATTGGCTCTTCGGCCGTTTAATTTAAGAACTGGGCGAATTATAGAAAATCGGCCCAGTACAAAAATTGATCTGGAAACAGGCTTTGGGTTGCAAAAAGGCAAACTTAGTCTGCGTGTTTTGTGGTTAGCCGCGTGCTGCTACTCTTTCAAAATCACAGATAGCTGGCGTTTTAGCATGCTTTCTGGGATATGCGAGCCAAAGCCGAGATCGAGTGCGATATCGATCAATTCATTCTTCGAGCGTGCATTGAATTTTTCGCGCAGGCGAATGACATAATTCTCGACGGTTTTAACCGATACGCTAAGTACCTTGGCAATATACTGAGGTTTTTTGCCGTAGAGTAGAAGAAACAGGACCTCGGATTCGCGGGTGTTGAGATTGATGGCGCTGTGGTTGAGTTCGAGATTGAAGGAGGCTTGCTCTTTCGGATCGATACCTGCTGCGCGGCAAATCCAGTGGCCGACTTCGAGTACTGCCGTATCTTTGAGCTCGACACCAGAAAAGATGGTGCCGACTATTTCGTTTTCTTCATTCATCCACGGCGTTTTAGTGAATAAGTGTGCACGCCAACTTCCGTCAGAATAGGGGTGGATATCTAATACCCGCATTCTTTTGCCGGATGATACGACAAGATTATCTTGTTCACGGAATGCTTCTGCACATTCAACCGTTGGGCTTGGCATATCGAAATCGGTACGGCCGATACAATCTAAATGGTGATCCACACCAATGATGTTCCCATACTCGGAATTAGCATAAACGAAGACTGAATCCTTATCTTTACATCCCCAACACCCTGGGAGTTGATTAAATATATGTAGTAAAGAGGGTTCTACTTTATTTTTCACTACGTTTGCCTGAGTTAATAGAATAGAGCAGTTGCAATAATGAAGTTTAATTGAATGGGCAGAGGTTACAATATCTGAGTGACGGATTTTTGGGCACAATTGTAAAAAATGATAAAAAAAAGCCGACCAAATAGGTCGGCAAAGACAAGAGTTTGACTCCGAAGAGCACAATCCTGTACGACGTGTAGAAGAGGTATCCAATCAGATTCATATTCCTTGGTATGAGGGTGTATACCAAAGTAAACCCGCTTGGCATGTATCCAAAGCTGGATACTGTAAACAGAAAGCGGTGAACACCATCCCCTGTCTACGGAAAGTACTATAGCAATAGTACCGAGGGGGAGTAAGGGGGGAAATCACCTATTGACACCGACTTGACAATATGATTATCCCCTCAAGGGATGTCCTATGAAAATCAAAGCATACAAATGCTTAGTCTGATTCATACCTGTTGCCAATGCGGAGTTTGAAATAATGAAAAAGATAAAAACGAGAGCTTATTCAGTAACTTTGCATAGTTTTTTTTCCGGCGAGTTCAGTCCTTTTTCATTGTTGTCAACCATTGAGACGGCAAGCATGAAGACGGTTGTCCATATATGCATACATCTGCATCGACCGGTTTTATATATTTATCTTTTTCTTTTTGGCACTACATTTTACTTTCCAAGTGCAGTTATTTTTACAGCAAATTGAATGCCCAAATAAAAAACGACCAAAATCTCTGAGACTTTAGTCGTTATGTCGCTCTTTAATATCCTCTGATTTGATAAGGGTAATTAAAGCCAAACTATATTGAGTGATTATTTCACGAAATTAAATGTCCTTAGCAAAGTGATCCCTAAGCTACTGGAAAATATGGAGCCAAGTGTAGTGACTGCGATTATATTGGCTGCCAGGTAAGCGTTACCCCCCATATTTCTTGCCATGACATAGCTAGCGGCGGCAGTCGGTGCTGCGCTCATCAGGAAAATAAGACCCAATTCGAGATCCCTGAAACCAAATCCAATCCCCGCCAGCGTAATAAGTAGTGGGGCGACGATGAGCTTTCCGATACTGGCAAACTGGGTATTGGTCGGCTCTTGGCGCAGTTGGTTGAAGTCAAGGCTGGCTCCGGTACAAAGCAGCGCTAGTGGCAGTGTCATTCCTGCAAAATAGCCGCCAGACTTGGTGATAATGTCTGGCAGGGGAATGGTGAACACGGAAAATGGCAGCGCGAAGAGGATACTGATGATCAGCGGGTTTTTGATGATCGAACGGAGCAGGAAACGGGCATTGAGGCTCGGTAAGTTCGGGTTTGAACGCGACAGGGTGATAACCGCAAGAATATTGTAGGCAACAGTGATAACGGCCACGTAGAGTGAGCCCAGGGCGAGGCCCGTGTCACCAAACGCATTGCTGGCATAGGCTAGGCCAATGATCCCGGTGTTGGCACGGAAGGCACCCTGGACCACAACCCCGCGATCCTTCTTCTGTTTTATTGCCTTGTTGGCCAACAGCTCGAACAAGGCATAAGTTAGGATATTGGCTGTCAATGCAAACAACAACAGGTCAGGGTTACCGATTTCTGAGAGATTGGAGCGGGCAACACTCAAAAACAGCATGGCGGGCAGTGTGAGATTGAAAACCAGCTTGGATCCGGTTTCGACAAAATCTTCCGTCAGCATGCCGATACGCTTGAGGTAGATCCCCAGGCCAAGCATCAGAAAGATGGGGCCGGTGATGGAAAATGAATAGTGTAGTTGTGCAAACAGTTCTGTCATGGTCGCCTATCCCTATTAAGAAAGCTATTTGTAACACAAATAGTGTCGGGAAAGGAAACATGATCAAGGATCATTGTTTCGATCTGGCCTGCCAGTAAAGTATACGCGCTATATACAGGGCAACTTATTGAAAGTAGATGGAACGATGATCAAGGCTAGCCTGTTAACGGGCGATGTATTTCCGACTGGAACGATGATCAAGCTAGATCATGATCAACACTATTTGGTACAGAACAATGATCAAGCCGTACGCCGTTGTCGTGTGGCCAAAGTTTCAACAAATAAACATCTTGAGCAAACCCAAATAGTGTATTTTTAGTTAACTCATTGAAAGGTAAACATTGTCTTAACATGTTATTAGCTTGGTGTCGCTGGCTTGGTTCTTGAGGTTTTCAAGCAACTGGTTTTTAAATCAACAGAATAGCATCAGAATGACACTGGCCGTAATTTCTCCATACTTGATCATTGTTCCGAAGTATAGCTCTGTAGGGATTTATGGTATTATCCCTCTACGAATCACCGCCAAATCCTCGGTTATTTAGCATGAATGAAAAGCTAAACTCGCCAATATTCAAACCTTCAGAAATTGTCAAACTGCCGGAGCAGATGGATCACCACAACCACGGTTACAACCAGGTGGTGATTGGTTTATCCGGGCAGACGGAGTTTGATATTGAAGGGGCGGGAAATCTAGTTTGCCCTGGTCAGGGCTGCTTAGTGACGGCGGATTCGGAACATGGCTTTTCTGGGATTGGCAATAATGAAATCTTGGTGCTCAATGTCGCCTCAGAACTGTATCAGGCCAGTTACACTCAGGATCATATCGCCCGTCTGTTTGATCAGTCTGGGTATTTTCATCTTGACCGCCAGGCACAGAATTTGATTCAGGCACTGACCGCCGAAATGGCTGCACACCCCGATGACTTGTTGCTAAGCCGGGCCTGTACCGATACCTTGATGTGCGTGCTACATCGCCATTTCAAACCGCTCAAAGATGATCGTCAGAGTTATCGGCTGAATATGGATGTGATTGATCAATACATTCTCCAACACCTGACGAGAAAAATCTCGGTTGCCCAACTGGCGGGACTGGTCTTTTTGGGTGAGAGTCAATTTCACTTTCTGTTCAAAGAGCAAACAGGCGTTACGCCTCATCAGTATGTGCTGAAGAAGCGATTGGAATTAGCCCGGGATCTGATTGAAGAGTCTCAGTTGAGCGTTGCTCAGGTGGCACAGAGTACAGGCTTTGCCAGCCAAAGTAGCTTCACCCAAGCCTTTACCCGGTTGTTCGGTAAACCGCCGGCTCGCTACCGCCGTGAAAACCCTGCCGGCTAACAGAGCATAGCTTGGCTTGCCTATCCCCTTAGTTAAACGGCTTCTTTTGTCCCGTTGACCCTGTGATTATTGCGTCACTTCACCGTGCTTGGCTTGTTGCCTATTTGTAGCAAGCAACGTCAGTCCCGCGGCCTTTTTACCTGTCTATTTGCTTCTGTGCATATATTTCTCTGTTGATCATACTTGATCATGCTTCCGCTATCTCTTGATCATTGTTCCGAAATTGCGTGATTCTTGAGTAAAATTTGACCGCAGGTTACGGAAAAATGCACATTTTCTAAAAAATCCCTGTCAATTATTGTTAAATGCCGGACTTTTTCTAAAAAGTATCGGAGAATATAGCAAGACTATCGGAGTGGCGGGAAATAAAATCCCCTCAATGGTAACACTGATGTAACATTTTCTCGGGTTGGGGGGCTGCATGTAATGAAAAGTGCTGTCTGCCTGATCCGGCATACTATTGAGGGAATCACTATGTTCAATGCGGCAGAAGTACTTCAGCCTGGTTTTATTGAGCGTCCACTGGATGAGCTCTGGTCACAGATTTCACCCCTATACAGCGTGGATGAGTCACAATGGCTAGCGCAGTTGATGCCGTTGGCCGAGCCAACAGAGCAGGAGAGGCAGTTTACGTCTGAACAGGCCACCAGCTTGATCGAGCGGGTAAGGGCTGATCAGAATGCAATCCAGATGATTGATGCCCTGTTGCTTGAATACAGCCTGGACACCAAAGAAGGGATCCTGCTGATGTGTCTGGCCGAGGCGCTGATGCGCATTCCAGATGCAGCGACAGCCGATGCCCTGATCCGTGACAAGCTCAGTGTGGCGGATTGGAAATCTCACCTGAAAAACTCCGATTCACTGTTTGTGAATGCCTCTACCTGGGGCCTGATGTTGACCGGCAAGGTGGTTAGCCTTGACGCCAAGGAAGATGGCGCCCCTAGCCATGTTATCAACCGCCTTGTCAACAAGATGTCCGAACCGGTGATCCGCCAGGCCATGAACCAAGCCATGAAGATCATGGGCCACCAGTTCGTGCTGGGCCGTACTATTGCCGAGGCAATGAAGAACGGTAAAGGCAAGCGCGACCAAGGCTTTACTTACTCATTCGACATGCTGGGCGAAGCCGCGTTGACTGCCCAGGATGCGCAAAAATACTTCAAAGATTATGTCATGGCTGTCGAAGCGGTCGGTCGTGACAGCTATGCCAGTGAAAAAGGCAGCAACACCCGCTCGCCGGATCCAACTGTATCTATCAAGTTGTCAGCCCTGCATCCACGCTATGACGTAGCGAACGAAGCTCGTGTGCTGGATGAAATGTACCAGTCGGTACTTTCGCTATTGAAGCGTGCCCGTGAGCTCAATGTCGGTATTACTATCGATGCCGAGGAAGCCGATCGTCTAGAACTGTCACTGAAACTGTTCGAAAAGCTTTACCGCTCGGAAGAAGTCAAAGGCTGGGGCCGCTTTGGCTTGGTGGTACAGGCTTACTCGAAACGTGCCTTGCCGGTACTGGCCTGGTTGGCAGCGCTGGCCAAGGAGCAGGGTGATGTGATCCCGCTTCGTTTGGTGAAAGGCGCATACTGGGATAGCGAACTGAAGCTGTCACAGCAGAGTGGTTATAGCGCTTATCCGGTGTTTACCCGCAAAGAAGCCACCGATGCTTCATACTTGGCGTGCGCGCGCTTCTTGCTGGCGTCACACCTCAACGGTCTTATCTACCCGCAGTTTGCTAGCCACAACGCCCACACGGTATCGGCAATCATGGCGATGGCACAATCACACCGTAATTTTGAATTCCAGCGCCTGCATGGTATGGGCGATGCGCTTTATAACCATGTGATGGAGATGCACCAGACCAATGTCAGGATCTATGCGCCGGTCGGTAGCCACAAAGATTTGCTGCCGTACTTGGTTCGCCGCCTGCTGGAAAACGGTGCTAACAGTTCGTTTGTCCACCGCTTGGTCGATGCCAACTGCCCGGTGGAAAGCTTGATCCAGCATCCGGTCGATACTCTGAAATCGCGCCCGACCCTGCACAATGGTTTGATCCCGCTGCCGCCGCAAATTTTCGGTGAAGAGCGTAAGAACTCGGCCGGTGTGAATATCGAGATCGCCTCGCAATGGCAGCCATTCAGTGAATCTGTTCAGGCGTTTGCCGATCATCAGTGGCAGGCCGGTCCTATTATCAACGGCGTTGCTTTGCAGGCTGGTGAAAGGGTATTTGCGGTCACGGCACCTTATGATCGCCGCGAAAGCGTCGGTAATGTGGCATTTGCCAATGCTGCCCAAGTCAATGAAGCCATTTCTATTGCGGCGGATACCTATCCGCAGTGGTCCGCACTTCCTGCTGCCGAGCGTGCTGCGTGTCTGCAGCGTTTGGCTGACTTGCTCGAAGAGAATACCGGTGAGTTGGTGGCCCTTTGCCATCGTGAGGCGGGTAAAACCATCCAGGACGGTATTGATGAAATTCGTGAGGCGGTGGACTTCTGCCGTTTCTACGCCAACCAGGCTGCCGAGGAGTTTTCCCAGCCGAAGCCTGTGATGGGCTTTGACGGCACGACCCGCCAGCTGAGTTACCAGGGCCGCGGTGTCTTCGCTTGTATCAGCCCATGGAACTTCCCGCTGGCGATCTTCCTTGGTCAGGTGTCTGCCGCGCTGGTTGCGGGTAATACCGTAGTAGCCAAACCGGCTGAGCAAACCTCGTTGATTGCCTTCCGTGCTATCGAGCTGATGCTGGAAGCTGGCGTACCTACCGGCGCTATTCAGCTGTTGCCGGGTACTGGTGCCGAGGTGGGTGCACCACTGACTTCAGATCCGCGCATTGCCGGGGTAGCGTTTACCGGTTCGACCGAAACCGCCCAGCGTATCAACCGCAGCCTCGCAGCCCGAGATTGCGAACCAGTTCCTTTCATCGCAGAAACCGGTGGCCAGAATGCCATGCTGGTCGACAGTACCGCCCTGCCTGAGCAGGTGGTACGTGATGTCGTGCGTTCGGCATTTGCCTCGGCGGGCCAGCGCTGTTCGGCATTGCGTGTGCTGTTTATCCAGCAGGATATCGCCGACCGGGTAATAGGTCTTATCAAAGGGGCGATGGCTGAGTTGTCTGTCGGTCGCCCTGAGCTGCACAGTACTGATGTTGGTCCGGTGATTGATGTAACGGCGCGCGACAAGCTACTGACTCATATCCAGTCGCTGAAAAACCAAGCCAAGCTGGTGGCGCAGGCTACGATTCCGGATAGCTGCCAGCACGGTGACTTTGTGCCACCGTCGGCGTTTGAAATCCCATCTATCGATGTTCTAGAAAATGAAAACTTCGGCCCGATCTTGCATATCGTCCGCTTCAAGGCCAATGAGCTGGATCAGGTCATCGACCAAATCAATCAAACCGGCTTTGGCCTGACTATGGGGGTACATAGCCGTAACGAGCGTACCTATAGCCATATTGAGCGCCGTGCCCGTGTCGGTAACTGCTACATCAACCGTGATCAGGTTGGTGCGGTAGTTGGCGTCCAGCCATTTGGTGGTCAGGGACTGTCAGGCACCGGCCCGAAAGCTGGTGGCCCGCACTACCTATACCGCTTTACCCAAGATTGTGTTGAAGCCTAATGGCCGTCGAGAAATTTAAGGAGTGATCATGACTATTCAAACATTGGTAAATACAAGCTCGGCGGCATGGGAAGGTTGGAACAATCTGGGTTATGAAGCCCGTACCCGCATCTTGCGCCACTGGACCGATCAACTGACTGCTGAATGCCGCGCCATGGTGGAATTCCAGTGCCAGCATGCCGAAGAGCATGTGGCTTCGACGTTGTTGATGCCGGGCCCGACGGGTGAAACGAATGAGCTTTACTGCGCTGGCCGCGGTAGCTTCATCGTCACTGCCGATAGCGACACCTCGCTGGTGGCAGTGGTCGGTCAGCTGACTGCCGCGCTTGTAACCGGCAATACCGTTTTTGTTTGCCTGCCAGCGGACTATCCGCTCAAGGCCAAAGAGATCGTGGCGCAGCTGGAGCAAAGCGGCTGTGCTGGCGGTGTGATCACCGCTATCGATAATGATCAGCTCGCCGACTTGGTTAGCCACCCTGCGATCGCGGGTGTGGCCTATGCCGGCAAGCTGTCGACAACCCAGGCGCTTGCGCGCCAACTTGCTGCCCGAGACGGCCTGCTTGCTCAGCTGATCAGTGAAACTGATCTCGACAAGCTACCGGTGATCGGCAGCCCGACATACTCACTGCGTTTCGTGACCGAGAGGACACGGACGATCAACATCACGGCTGTCGGTGGCAACGCCACCCTGCTTGAGTTGGGGAGTGGTGAGGAACACTAACCCGGGTTGGCCGCTTGATGCAGGGGACTAGCTTGCAACCTGCTGGCGGCCACCAATCAACCCATCGCTGATTGTCAGCGCTATAACCAAAATGCCCCCGCTATGGACGGGGGCTTTAAGTGAGGGAACTCAAACAATGATAGAGAATAGCTTTGCTATTACAGCAACGTTTATCGCCTACCTAATTGGCATGTTGGCCATTGGCTATATTGCGTATAAACGCACGTCGAACTCAGCGGATTACTTCTTGGGTGGTCGTACATTAGGGCCGTGGCCTGCTGCGCTGTCTGCCGGTGCGTCGGATATGAGTGGCTGGTTGCTACTGGGTCTGCCTGGCTACGCCTATGCCGCTGGCATGGAGTCTCTGTGGCTGGCAGGAGGTCTGCTGCTGGGTACCTGGCTGAACTGGCTGATCTGTGCTAAACGACTGCGTACCTACAGTATTACAACAGATAACGCATTGACCATGCCGGAATTCCTGGCCCGTCGCTTCGACGATAAATCCAAGCTGATCCAAACTATTTCAGCATTCTTTATCTTGTTGTTTTTCCTTTTCTACACCAGCTCGGGTTTGGTTGCTGGCGGTAAGTTGTTCGAGACAGTCTTCGGTCTTGATTACACTATCGCGGTGGTTGTCGGTACGGTGTGTGTGGTGTCGTACACCCTGTTCGGTGGCTTCCTGGCGGTATCGTGGACTGACTTGGTACAGGGCTTGTTGATGTCTGCGGCACTGTTGATTGTGCCAATTGCAGCGATGAACGGCACCCCAAGCGATCTGGCGATAGCGTTGGAAGCCAAAAACCCAGAATTGATGACACTGTTTAATGATATCAAGGGTGAGCCGCTATCGGCGATTGCAATAATCTCGTTAGCTGCTTGGGGCTTGGGTTACTTCGGCCAGCCGCACATCCTAGCGCGTTTTAAGGCGACCCGCAGCAATGCAGACATCAGCACCGCGCGCCGCATAGCAGTGGGCTGGACGGCACTGTCAATGGCCGGTGCGATCCTGGTTGGCCTAGTAGGTATCTTGTTTGTTGATAACCAACTGGCAGGCAACCTGGATGACGGTGAGCGTATCTTCATGTTGTTGGTGAACTCGATGTTCCACCCAGTGATTGCCGGTATTTTGCTGGCGGCGATTCTGGCGGCAATCATGAGTACTGCTGACTCCCAGTTGTTGGTGTCTTCGTCGGCACTGGCTGAGGATTTCTACAAGCAGGTATTTCGCCCGCAGGCTACATCGGAAGAGATCGTGACGGTGGGCCGTATTGCTGTGATCGTGCTTTCCGTGATTGCTTTGCTGCTGGCGATGAACCCTGACAGCACGGTGCTGGGGCTGGTGTCTTATGCGTGGGCTGGTTTTGGTGCGGCATTCGGTCCGGCCTTGCTGCTAAGTTTGTTCTGGAAAGAAATGAACCGCAACGGCGCCTTGGCAGGTATCGTTATCGGTGCCATGACCGTGGTGATCTGGAAACAGCTGACTGGCGGTATCTTCGACTTATACGAAATTGTCCCAGGCTTTATCTTTGCCACTATCGCCATTGTGGCGGTGAGTAAGGCAACTGGCGGCGCCTCGAAGGCGGTTGAAGATCAGTTCGAGACTTACCAGAAGAACTTGGTAGAGTTTAAATAATTTGTTGGAATAGCTAACCGGCTAACTCAAAATACAGAAACGGCTTCCCATCAGGGAAGCCGTTTTTTTATGTCCGGTAATCAAATGAACAGGCCATCCTATCTGTTTTTATTATGCCTTCCCCCGATAAATAAACTTGGTAAATGCAAGGCCAAAATACGCATTTATACGACGTGATACTTATTCCGCATTTTTGATTTTGACGAGATTTTCGCGTTTCTTTTCATTCTCAATCCCGCACAATTTATGAGCTTATTAATGCTTGTGTCGCCTGTCGATATGGTGTTTCGTTAGGTGGCTTGGTGTGAATGGAATGGATAAGGATATGAAAATAAAACAGAAAAAAGTAGTGGTCTGCACCAGTATCGCAATGGCCCTTATGGGTATGGCAAGTGCGGCAGTCAATGCCGAACCCTATGAGATGTTGCTCAGTGATGTGCTGGCCGATGAATAAGCCATTATCGCAGAGCAGCCCGAAGGGCTGGCATTGGTGTTGGAGTCAATCCGTACCTTGGACAACGACGCTGTCGAGGCGATCACCGTGGGCAATCCGAACAACCCGGACAACGTAAAACGGGTCGAATCGTTGATCAGTGAAGCGGATTGGAATTACCTCTTTGTTGAGCGCCACGCGCAATATACCTATCTCAATTTCCTCAAGGGGATCGGCAAGTTCCCGGCGTTTTGCGGGAATTATGATGATGGCAGGGATGCCGAGGCGATTTGCCGTAAATCGCTGGCGACCATGTTTGCCCACTTTACCCAGGAAACTGGCGGTCATAATGCTTACAGCGAATATCCCGAGTGGCGTCAGGGGCTTTACTATTTGCGTGAGGTGGGCTGGAGCGAAGGCACTTCCGGCGGGTACGGGATTTGTGACCCGGGCTTGTGGCAGGGTGAGGCCTATCCGTGCGGTCAGTTTGAAGATGGCTCCTACAAGAGCTACTTCGGCCGCGGTGCCAAGCAGCTGAGCTACAACTACAACTATGGTCCATTTTCCCACGCCATCTATGGCAATGTCGAAAAGCTGCTCAACGAACCTGAGCTGGTGGCAGACTCTTGGCTTAACCTGGCCAGTGCGGTGTTCTTCTATCTTTACCCGCAGCCACCCAAACCCAGTATGCTGCATGTGCTCGACGGCACCTGGCAGCCAAACCAGGCTGACTTGAACGCCGGCCTGGTGCCCGGGTTCGGGGTGACTACCATGATCATCAACGGCGGCGTTGAGTGTGGCGGTTCGAGTGAGCATATCCAGTCGCAGAACCGGATCGATTACTACCGTGAATTTGCCAATTATCTTGATGTGCCCGTGCCAGACGACGAGGTGTTGGGCTGTGCCAATATGCAGGCCTTCGATGCTGGCGGTGCCGGCGCTCTCAACGTTCACTGGGAAGAGGACTGGGGCTGGACACCGGATACACCGACAGGCCAAACCTACAAGTGCCAGTTGGTGGCCTACCAAGGCCCATTTTCTGCCTTCGTCGAAGGGGATTATCGCAAGTGTGTCGAAGATAAATTCGATGTCAATATCATCAATGATCTCGAGGGTGTGCCGCCTACCGCTGATGCCGGTGGTGATATTAGCTTGTTCTCGGATAACACCAAGGTCACGCTCGATGGTAGCGGCTCAAATGATCCCCATGGTGAAATTGTCAGCTATCAATGGCTGCAGGTGTTCGGCAATACCCTTGAAATCAGTCAGGCCAATCAAGCCAAGGCTTCTGTCATTGTGCCCAAGGTAGAGACCGAAACTCAGTATCGTTTTGAGCTAACTGTGACGGATAATGACGGTGAAACGGCGTCGGATATCATGGCCATTACTGCCAAAGTTGCTCCTGATAACTTCCCGCCAACGGTAGCGCTAGCTGGGCCGCAATCTGTCAAAGCAACCGAAACTGCGGTTATTAAGGCAACGGTAGAAGATCCGGACGATACCGAGTTTACCTTTAACTGGCGTGCCTCAAACGGTATCTCGCTGGATGTAGCCAACGACAGCCTCTCGGCCAGTTTTGTCGCCCCAGCTGTAGAGAGTGATACGACAGCCACGGTCTGGCTGGATGTTACGGACAGCGTTAATGAGCCCGTTTCGGCTTCACACAACTTAGTGATCAAACCGGCTTCAACGGGTGAATACCCGGCTTGGGAGCTCGGCAAAAACTATGTCGAGGGTGAGCGCGTCACCAACTTGGGTGAGAACTATGAATGCAAAGAGTTTCCTTACAGTGGTTGGTGCGGTGTTGCGGAAGCCTACAAGCCTGGTGAGGGATATGCATGGCAAGATGCTTGGATCAAGCTATAGCTGATATGATTAGAAACTAATTTATGCGGTGCTCAGCAACTGAGTGCCGTTTTTTTATCTGAAAAGGAAATTTTTGACAGTGAATTTGACTGAATATTGACCACTTGAACAACTCGGGCCAAAAAATCCCCCAGTACGCTTTTTCTGTTTAAGATGATGATTTTAATAGATATATACTCATTTTATGAACAATTAGATACAAATTAAGCTCAATCTTGTACTAGTTTGCTATTACATTGCTGCAGGGGTTCTGATAGTTTGTGCTGGCAATCACGCATTACTGTTAAATTATCACTAGAAGTACCTGTTAAATGAAGTTGAAAATCTGCTCTGCTGTCATCTCCACACTTTTACTGGCTGGTCAAGCGTCAGCATTCACCCTTTATGAAGATGAGCAAACAAAGTTTGATATCGGTGGTGTCTTTGTTCTTGATGCCTTCCAGCCGGTGTTCGGCGAAGATGACATTTTCTCTGCCAGCCGTAGTATTTTAAACATGAGCGTTGAGCGTCAAATCCAACCAGGTTTGACCATGGACGCCAAGTTCGAATGGGATCAGTTCCTCAATAGCCCCACGTCTGGCCGAAACAATTTCCGTAACCGTCTTGGTTATGTGTCGATTAACAGTGATGAACTGGGCAACCTGCGTTTCGGTAAGCAGTGGTCGGCATACCACGATGTTGCCCGCTACATGGATAACCTGATCATTATCGATCCGGATGCGACACCGATTTACTCTGAAGGTACTGACGGTGGCTTCGCGGCAACGGGCCGTGGTGACAACCTGGTGGCTTACCGCTACAGTGACAACGGCGTGAACGTATCGGCGCACTACGGTTTTACCAGTGACGGTGAGACAAGTGACGTTAAGCGTGATTATAACTACGCGCTATCGACCAGCTACGACTTTGACTCTGGCCTAAGCCTGGGTGTGGCTTACCTTGAGAACAAGGTAGAAGTCTCTAATACGACTGATGTGAATGGCCTTGAAGACGGTGATAAGCAAACAGCACTGACTGTCGGCGGCCAGTATGTCGCTGGTGGCCTGAAGGTTGCTGCGGTTTACACCAAGGGTGAAAACATCCACAAAGCCGGCCTACAAGGCGGCCCTCGCGCTGAGTGGGCTGATGCCGATGCAGTTGATGTTTACGCGCACTACGCACTTGAATCAGGCTTTCGCCCATATGCTTATGCTTCACACGTTGATTTCGACGGTGAAAATGGCGTAGATGGCGACCGCCAAGTGTACGCAGTGGGCCTGTCTTACGCCTTCACTCCAGGTGCAACCTTGTCCTTGGAAGTTAAGCGCAACGAGCTTAACGAGTTCAGCGGTGAACCTAGCCGTACCGATAACGGTGGTGGCTTCAACTTCGCCTGGGCGTTCTAATTTTGCTTTACAGCATTGATACAAGGCTGGCATTGTTGCCAGCCTTTTTTAATGGTGTTTACTCGCAAGGTTCATTATTCACAATGTGTTCTATTCACAAGGTGGAGCGAGGTGGATCATCGCCAGGCCGCCGAGTGAGGTTTCGCGGTATTTCTTGTTCATGTCCTTACCGGTTTGGTACATGGTATCAATCACCTTATCGAGCGAGATGCGCGACTTGCTGTTGCGCTTGAGGGCCATGCGCGAAGCGTTGATTGCTTTCATCGCACCCATGGCATTGCGCTCGATACAAGGGATTTGCACCAGGCCGCCGATTGGGTCGCAGGTCATGCCCAGTGAGTGCTCCATGGCAATTTCAGCCGCCATGCAAATTTGCTCGTTGCTGCCGCCGCGAATGGCTGTCAGTCCCGCCGCTGCCATCGAAGATGATACGCCGATCTCACCTTGGCAGCCCACCTCGGCGCCAGAAATCGATGCATTCATCTTGTACAGCATGCCGATGGCAGCTGAGACCGCAAGGAAGTCTTTGATTTGTTTTTGGTCTAGCTCGCGGATGAATTTGTTGTAGTACATCAGTACCGCTGGGATCACCCCGGCAGCCCCGTTGGTTGGTGAGGTCACCACCTGTCCGCCAGCGGCATTTTCCTCGCTGACGGCAAAAGCGAACACATTGACCCAGTCCAATACCACCATAGGGTCGTTCTCGATCTCCTGGTTGGACTCGAGTTTCTTCAGTAGGGCCGGTGCACGGCGAACCACATGCAGGCCACCTTCCAGTACGCCTTCGGTCTCAAAACCACGGGCCATACAGTCCGACATCACCTGCCAGATCTGGCTTGCCTTGGCGTCCAGTTCTTGCTGGCTGCGGAATGCCAGCTCGTTGCGCAGGAACATGGCCCCGATACTAAAGCCTTCGCGCTCGGTAATGGTGAGGATATCTTCCGCCGATTTAAACTCGAACGGCACAGTCACTTCGCTGGTGGCTTTGCCGGTTTGCAGCTCGTCGGCCGTTGCAATAAACCCGCCGCCAATCGAATAGTAGGTCTCGATGAAAAGTGGGTTGCCGGCTGGGTCGAAGGCAGTAATGGTCATACCGTTTTCATGCAACGGCAGGTTGTCGCTATGGAACAGCATGTCAGTATCGACATTGAAAGTAATGGTCTTCTTACCGGCAAGTAACAAGGTGTTGTTGGCAATGCCATCGGCCATAGCCTGGTTGGCCGCTTGGATATCAATGGCATCTGGTTTGTTGTTCATCAACCCGAGAATTGAAGCTCGGTCGGTGTGGTGGCCCTTGCCTGTCAGTGACAAAGAGCCGTACAGATCCACTTGAACCCGGGCCACATCGCCCAGCATGCCATCCACTTTCTGGCAGAAATCAAATCCGGCCAGCATAGGCCCGTTAGTGTGGGAGCTGGACGGGCCTACACCCACTTTGTAGATATCGAAAATAGATAGCATGGTCTTTCCTTAAAAAATCACATCTATTAATAAGTTTGGCAGAAAGAAACACGCCAATACGGTAAAAGCGGCAAAAACTAACAGCATGTATTGGCTGGTTGTTGGCGCTTGGTAGAGGCGTTTTTGTTGCTCGAAAAAGGCAAGCTGGCTTGCCGTTGTTTGTCCTTTTAGTCGGCTGACAATCAGCCCGGTGGCAATGAATACCATGGTGCCGGCCGGGGCATACCATGGCCAGGCAATACCGGCAGACTGACAGACCAGAATGGCTAAGATACTGGTGATACTGGCGGCGATGATGCCGGCTTCGTTGGAGGTACGTGAAAAGATCCCCAGTAAGAAAGAGCCGAGGCGGATCCCGACAAAGATGGAGGTCAGGCTGGCAATACTTTTGAGTACGCTTTCATTGGAGATGGCCAGCATCGCAGGGACCACCACCAGTACCGCACAGCTCAGACTCAGACGGCGGGCCACTTTTTCATAATGGGCATTGTCTTGATCTGGTTTGATAAAGCGCTTGTAAATATCAAAGGTCGCCACGGTTGCCATTGAGTTGTACGACGAGTCCAGTGTCGACATGGCTGCGGCTGAGAGCGCGGCCATGATCAACCCGACAATCAATGGGTGGGTATGGTTGAAGACAAAGTCGAGAATAACATCGTTACTGTTTTCAAACGGCTGACCCTGGTAAAACACAAACAGCAGCACTCCCATCAAGCTGAAAAACAGGTAGATGAAAAACGCACCGTAGCCACATACCAGCATTGATTTCTGCGCCGTTTCCACCGAGCGGGTTGCCAGCGTGCGCTGGATAATCAACTGGTTGGAGCCGTAAACGCTCAAATGGAGGAAGCTGACTGCAATGAGGCCGGCCATCAGTGTGGTGTCATCGCCAAAGCTGGTGGACAGGTTTGCCATCGACAGCTTGGTTTCAACTGCTTGTGATAGTTCTGGGAGCGCACCCAAATCTGGTAGGTTAATCACCAAAGTCGCGAATATCGCAACACATCCAGCCAGTAGGAAGCCAGACTGCATCACATCCGTCCAAATAACGGTGGAAATCCCGCCCGCATAGGTATAAAGCGCGGTAAACAAGCTGATATAGATGATCGCTTCTTCAACACTAATTGGTAGGATCCGCACCAGAATCAGTGAAACCGCGTACAGGATAATACCTGATGCAATGCACTGAACTACTATAAAAACCAATGAGTTAATGGTTCTGGTGATCACCCCGAAGCGATGCTCCAGGTATTCGTAGATAGACGTCAGACCCAGCTTGTAGAAGATAGGGATGAAGAACACCACACTGAAGAAAATCACAATAGGGTAGTTGAGGTGGATGGCAATCGCCTGCATGCCATCACTGTATACCCAGCCCGGCATACCGACGAAGGTCATGGCACTGATGTAGGTCGCCAGGATAGAAATTCCCACCGTTAACCAGCCAAACTGCTTTCCGCCAGTCGAAAAGTCGCCGCGATTAGACGATCTCTTGTTCACTAAGTAACTGATAAAAATGGTAAATGCTAGATAAACCAGCACCACCAAAACGCTTGAATACGCAACCATAATGGGTTTGCCTTGTTGTTTCTATGGGCGTTGCCCGAATAATTATCGCTGTGGATAGTACATAAAACCGCCTCAAATTGGGAATTACTTGGTGGATTTGCGTGATCAGGATCAATCTTGACGGGTTTTTGGTCTGTTTTGGCTGAAATGCATACAGTGTGTGATCAAGATCTCATGAAAATCATTTTTGGGTGCGCATTCATGCAAAATTGATTTGTGTCACGGTTTTTACCCTCTCGAACTGTGTAATATCTGCCACCAGAAAGCGGAGGGGGCAAAACCTCCCTACACGGTTTCGGTCATCCAAGTTATTAACATGGGTGATACAAATAAATTTAGAGGATTATTCGCTCATGACAACCAAGAAACACATGAACGAAGTTCCAATGGTGCAACGCGCAGCTGCCTACCTGGCTATTTTGGTCGGTTACGTGTTCTACTGTTACAACTTCGTAGTAATTGATTACGTCCGTCCCTACATTGTCGATGCTTATGACAGCATTACCCTTGCCCACACCGCCCAGTTCTACACCTGGCAGTCATTGGGGGCACTGCTCGGTGCACTGAGCTGTGCATGGTTTGCCAGCCGCTTCGGTAAGAAAAACGTATTGATCACGATTACCGCTATCAACGGTGCTGCGACAATTCTTAACATGACCTTTACCAGCTACGAAGGCTGGGCGGCAATGCGTTTTATCGTTGGTATCGCTTTGGGTGGCTACTTTACGGTTGCGGTCTCATTGATGATCGGCCTGTTTACCGACTCAGTACGCGGTAAATTGACGGCATTTGCGTCATCTATGTTCTCTGTGGCTGTCATGGCGATGGGTGCGTATGCAGCATATCTTTCAAGCATTAACGCAGCATGGGAAAACATGATGCTGGTAGGTGGTATCCCACCGCTAGTGGCTGCGGTAGCAATGATTTTCATCCTGCCAAGCGACAAGAAAGTGATTGCGTTTGGTGAGGAAGTGGCAACTGACGACAGTGGTAAAGAAGTTGAAGCGAAGAAGGGCTCTTGGGGCGAGATGTTCCGCGGCCGCAACCTGCGCATCACACTAACCTGTCTGTTGCTTTCGGGCCTTAACTTCTACGGCTTCCAGTTCTTCAACGGTTTCGTGACGACGTACCTGAAAGAAGTACGTATGTTCGATGGCCAGACTATGGGCATCATCTTCTCAATCTCTGCTTTCGGTAGCTTGCTGGGTGCCTGGGTATGGGGTGCGATTGCCGACAAGTGGGGCCGTAAGGTCAACGCATTCGGTTTCATCCTTGCCGGTATCATGGCGTCTATCTTCTTCGTAGCGCCTTCTGATGTGAGCTTCATGGGCCTTAACCTGCTGGCAATCCTTGGCTTGATTTACAACTTCGGCCTGGCTTCAAGTGCAGTATGGGGTGGTTACTTCTCTGAATTGTTCCCTGCACACCTGCGCAGCTTCGGTGCCGCACTGTTCCACGGTGGCCGTCTGATCGGTATGTGGGCGCCAATGGTACTGGTCTTTATCCAGGAGCGCTCAGACCTGCAAACCGCCATGTGGGGCTCACCAATTGTTTGGGTACTGGCCGGCCTACTATGGCTATCCCTACCTGAAACGCTGAAAAAAGGCATCTTCTCTAAGAAAGAGAAAGCTGCAGCGACCGCTTAATTGAATACACGGGGCCCAGCGGTGCTGGGTCCGACACTGAATAACAGAATTTTGGTTAGCTATTTAGCCACTGAGTAAAGATAGGAATTTGCAAAATGAGCAAGTATCAAGAAGCTAAGCGCATCGTCCGTGAATATTTCGATGCAATGGAAAAAGCAACTCACGAAAACGTTGCTGAAGTACTGAAAGCACACACTTCTGAAGATTACCTATGGCGCGGTGTTTACCCGTTCCGTGAGCAAGAAGGCGCACAAGCAGCTGCTGACGTATTCTGGGCTCCACTAATGAAGTCAATGACTCGCATGCAGCGTCGTCAAGACATCTTCATCGGTGGCGAAAACGAAGTGACCCCGGGTGAAACTTGGGTAATGAGCATGGGTCACTTCCTAGGCCTGTTCGATGCTGAATACCTAGGCATGCGCCCAACTGGCAAGATCATGAACACCCGTTACGCCGAGTTCAACTGTGTTGAAAACGGCAAGATCACTAAAACTGGCCTGTTCCTAGACCTACTAGGCGTGATGGACCAAGCGGGTTGCTACCCACTACCACCATCAACAGGTAAGCACTTCGTTTACCCTGGTCCTCGTAACCACGACGGCCTACTGTTCGAAGACGCAGCGCCAGAAGAAGGCCAGGCGACACTGGATCTAGTCAACAAGATGGTTGCTGACCTATCTGCCCTGAACGACAGCGGCGCTATGGGTTGCCCACCAGAAGTACTGGCGAAGAGCTGGTCTGAAGACATGCTATGGTACGGCCCATGCGGTATCGGTGCGTCTTACACTATCCCGCGTTACCAGCAGCAGCACCAGCTGCCGTTCCGTAACAACCTGAAAGACAAGAAGTTCAACGGTCACGTATGTCGTTTCGCTGAAGGTAGCTTCTCTTGCTTCTTCGGCTGGCCAAACCTATCTAACACGCCAATCGGTGGTTTCCTAGGTATGCCTGGCGGTGAAATCCGTGCTGACATGCAGGTGGTTGACGTTTACTACCGTGACGGCGACAAACTGTCTGAGAACTGGGTACTGATCGACCTACCATACTGGCTGAAGCAGCAGGGTCTGGATGTGTTTGAGCGTACTCAGCAAATCATGAACCCAGCGCTTTAATTAGCCGCAGCTCCACCGTTTCCTCTTGTGAAAGATAGCACGCCTGTGCGACGTCGGGCGTCCCTTCGGGGCGCCCTTTTTTACGACTAAAAAAACAATATTTATCAATTTGTCGGGATGCCAGCCTGAGGGTGGCTGGCGCCTGATTTTGAGACAAGTAGTATGATGAATAAGACAAAATTATCTCTGATTGTAATGGCTGCTCTGGCTTCTGGCTCTGCAGTAGCTGCCCACACTTTTGTTAATGATAACGGTGACAGCCTGACCATCGATGGCCGTTTTGAAGCGCGCTACCAAGACAATGGTGGTGATTCTGAGCCGGTATGGAACAGCGGCAGTTCGCGTTTCGGCCTAAAAGGCGTTAAGCAACTCGATAATGGCTGGGAAGGTTTCGGCCATGCTGAGTGGGGCTACAACTCTGGCTCAAATGGCAGCGATATTTACGACCGCCTGCTATATGCCGGTGTCGAGCACGACAAATACGGCAAGATCGCCGCGGGTACCAAGCAGTGGTCTACCTTCTACGATGTTGTATGGTTTACCGATATGGGCCGTACTTACGGTACCCGAGGTTCCAATGTATACAACCTTGCCGACTGGGGGATCAGTAGTGGTACTGGCCGAGCGGCAAACTCGCTGACATACCGTAACAATCTGGGTGATCTGAAATACGGCTTTACTTACCAGACAACACGTACTGATGTTGCGCTAGCTGGTGATGCAACAGCCACATTGAAGAACGGTATGGGCGCATCGGTTCTTTACCCGCTAGCACCGGGCCTGACTGTTGGTGCGGCTTACCATCAGAATGAAGTGACAGATCTGGTTGGCGTTGATCAGAGCAATATGAAGGATGGCGATACTGCCCGTATTGGTTTGCTAGGTCTTAACTACGCAACCGAGAATTACTTCCTGGGATTAACTTACCACGTGGCGGATAGCTGGGAGGTTGCAGGCAACAAGGAGTTCTTCGACTCCCGCGGTGGTGAGCTGTACACTCATTACCACTTTGATAATGGCTTCCGTGCCACATTCAACGCCAACTATATGACTGAAACTGACGGCCGTGCTAAAGGTTACGAGCGCAAGACGTTTACCCCGGGTGTTGAATACCACTTTACCAAGAATACGTTCCTGCTTTGGGCTGAGTATCAGTTCGATGAAGGGACTGATAAGTTGAGCGGTACCGAGTTTGTCAATGCTGATGACAAGTTCTCTGCAGGTATCCGCTACTACTTCTAATTGGCTACCCACCAAGCAGAAGATATCCGCATTGCGGAGTTGAAATAGGAACCTACCGATCAAACCGCCACCAGTCCGGACGCTGGTGGCGGTTTTCTTATATGCGTTCTTTCGCCGCGATTTCATTGCTACTGTTTATTGCAGTTGTTGATTGTTGATATTAGTCACGCTCGCAGTATGGCTTGCTGAGGCATTATTGTTTTTCCTTGAGGTCATAAAATTTGCATGCGCATTCAAAGGGTTGTTTGGTATAATTAGCACAGTAATCTCAACTGAATTCCCTATATGTCTGTTAAAAAACAACCAGTTACCGCTAGTGATGTGGCAAAGCTTGCTGGCGTTTCCCAATCAACTGTGTCCCGAGTATTCATTGATGGGAGTTCTGTTTCTGCTGCAGCCCGAGAAAAGGTGTTTGCCGCTGCCAAAGAGCTGAATTACCGCCCCAATGCCTTTGCCCGCAGTCTGACCACCAATGAATCCAAGCTGATTGGTTTGGTTTTCCCTGACTCGGATTACCCGATCCATATGGAAACCCTGCAGTTGCTCAGTAAAGAGCTGCAGAAAAATGGCTATTCAGCAGTGCTGATCCCATGGGAGCTCGATGCCCAGCAGCAGCACTCGATCCCGAATATTTTCCAATACCGTGTTGACGGTGTGATGGCAGCATCCGCCCAGTTCAATACTGCCCTCTACGAAGAGTGCCGCGACTTCAATATTCCTATCGTCCAGTTCGCCCGTGTCGAGGAAGGCACCAAGTGCAGCTCGGCGATCAGCGATAACTACAGCGCTGGTAAAATGGCCGCCCGGGCCTTGGTTGAACGAGGCGCCAAGCAACCGGCTTACCTGACCGGTGATATTCCTGCCTATACCAATGCCGAGCGCCTTGATGGTTTTACCGACGAGTTGCAGACACTGATTGGCCAAACCCCCCGTGATATCCAAACCAGTTATGTCTATGAGCAGGCGCTAGACGGTATTCGTGCGGTATTGTCGGAAGATAACCATCCTGATGCGTTTTTCTGCTCGACCGATACCTTGGCTATTGCCCTGATGGATGTGGCGCGGAGCGAGTTTGGTTTGTCGATCCCTGAAGATATCCAAGTGATTGGCTTTGATGATATCCCTCAGGCTAGTTGGCTGGGTTATCAACTGTCGACGTTTAAGCAGGATTTCAACCGCCTGGCCAAAGAGGCGGTTAAGTTACTGCTCAATCAGGTACAGTCTGAAGACCGCGCTTTGGTTAAGCTGATGATCCCGGTGGAGCTGGTTGACCGAGGTACGTTGAAAAAAGCGTAGGGCTTGCATAGAAGAACGACAGGCTTGAGAAAAAAAAAGCCAATTGCGGTTGCAATTGGCTAAAAATCAGCATCTTGTTATTTGTTAGCAAAGTAACGCCAGATTAATGATCAAGAAACAGGTAGTTTTGCCAGCTCTTCATCCTGATCAGCACTTTTCGCATTACCGACACATGTTCGAAGCTGTCGGAATAAACGGCGATTTCGACATTGGCCCCTTGCGGTAGATGGTACTCGCTCAGATCATCGGTGATTTTTAATTTGACCAACGGACGGCCTTGGCGCAGTAATAAGTCACTGCCGTATAGCACACCCGCCGCTTGGACTTGGCTCTCACCGATAGCGGGCAATACCTCTACCACCTCACCTTGAAACGTCTTGCCGGGCAGGGCGCGAAAGATAAAATCTGCTTTGAAGCCGGGCCGCAGCCTGAGCAAGGAATTCTGCCTGAAGGCGCCGATAAAAAACTGCTCTTCCTGATGAATAAAAGTCATCACCGGCTTGAGCGGCAGGGGCACGGCCATCATTCCCGGGCGCAAGGTCACCTGGGTGACATAGCCATCGGTCGGGGCGTGGACCACGGTTTCCTCGAGGTTAAACTGGGCCTGGATCAGCTGCGCCCTTACCTTGGCGATAGCGGTATTTTCGCCCATGATCTGCGACTCGTAGGTTAGCTTGGCGCGCTGCTCTTCTGCCCGCGCAGCCGCGAGTGAGGCCTCGGCACTACGGTAGAACTGGCGTCGGTTGTCCAGTTCCGACTTGGTGAAGGCTCCTCGCTTGTAGCCCTTTTCATAGCGCTCGAACTGGGTGAGGGTTCTATCCCGCTCCGCAACGGCTCGCTCGGTGCTGGCCTTGGCGGCATGGTAAGCCGCTTCCAGCCCCATGACATTTTGTTTTTCTTCGGCAAGGGCAGCCAGTTGAAGCTGGACTTCGGCTTCATACAAGGTTGGGTCGATGCGGAAAAGCACCTCGCCCTTTTTGATGGGGGTATTGGGCTCAACGGGGACCTCAATCACCTTGCCTCTGACACCGGATACAATTGGGGTGGTAACATAAAACTGGCCGCCCATGTTGCTGTGCGGGTGGTTGTAGTTCATCAGCAAAATCAGGGTGCCGATCAGGATAATGCCGCCGAGTACCGCTGTCGGTACCGTCCATTTGTTAAGCGGGATGTTGAAGATCTTGAACACCGCAATACACAGCGCGGCATAGGTCAGAATGAGTAATAAATCCATTAGCGCTCATCCTCCTGCGGGTTATTGCCCGTGTTATCTTTTTTTGTGTCCGCACTCTTGGTGTCCACGTTTGGCGCGGTGCCATGTTTGGCCTGCATGACTTCCAGCTCAGCCACTTTTCCCGTCAGGTGTTCGACCTGCTCCGAGAGCTTCAAGATTTCATGGTGCAGCTCGTTTTGTTCGTTCTGGATTTTGGTAAACCCCCAGCCCCTGTCTTCGCGCCACAAAGTGGCCCAGATCCACAGAAAAGGCCACAAGGCATGCAGGGTGAACAAACTGACCCAGCCAGCGTAGTGGATGGCATCCTGGTGGGGGTGGTTGCGCTTTTTAGAGATTTCGTAGGGGATATCGTGAATGGCGATGATCCCGTAGAACAGGAAGACCGCGACAAAGCACAATACGCCCAAGGCAAAATAGTCGAGAAACATCCTTGCTCCTTGTCCTTGGTGATCACTTTCAAATTTAGCACTGATTTACTTTTATGCTTGTTTTTGTTGCCTTTATTTCGACAGGTTTCTGCAAGGTAAAGGCGGGCTGGTAATATACTTTTAGGGAATTTGTTCTCCAGTTTTTGACATTTTGGTCGATATAGAGAGTCAGCGAGAGAAAGGCCACGACTTTTTGCCAAAGAGGGTTGTAAAAAGAGGGTGGTCTCACCGAATACCGCAGTTGTGTTCGGTAACATGGAAAAATGAATACTGAGTATCGAGGGGATATGCCTTATCTAATGGTTATAACCGGCCTGTCAGCGGGCCTACTGGCGTGGATCCTGTATCGCGTGTTCACTTCTCAGGGTAAACAACAGCAGTCGTTAGTAGAGAAACGACAGAAAGAAGCCCGATACCAGCAGGTGCTGGAAAAAGCTAAGATAGCTGAGCGCGAAGAAAAGATCTTCAAGGCTCAGACCGGGCATGTCTCCAGCCAGTTATCCTTGGCCAAAGAATATGAGCTCACCAATGTCCGTGAAGCCATCAACTGGTACGAAAAAGCCGCTAAGCTCGACAATATTATTGCCCAGAACGCTTTGGCCCGTTTGTGCCGTGCCGATATTGACGATCCGGATGGCGAAGCCAAATCGCAATATTGGGAGCAGGTGGTCAAGGCCAAGCGTGGCGAGGCCAAAGAGTTGTTTGAGCTTGGCCTGTTGCAGATCCGCGGGCAGGGAACCGAGATAGATGTCGAGGCTGGGCTGGAAAATGTATTGCAGGCCGCTGATAAAGAGTTGTTGGGCGCGATGCTGTTCCTGGGCGATTGGTATCTTTCGGAGTTTTCGCAGCCCCATGAGCCGTTGGAAGCCTTCTTGTGGCGTTTCCGTGCCGCTAAGCAGGGTGATATTAACGGCTTCATGAAGACGGCATTTTGCTATCAGGCGGGGATCGGGGTGAGTAAAGACAGCAGCCGTGCGCTTTATTGGCTGGAGCGTGCAGCAGAGCGAGGCGAAGGTGAAGCCCAGTTGCTGGTGGCGAAAATGCACAACCGGGACACCATGGCCGATGCCTCAATCGCCTATATTTGGTACTCCTTGGCGTATGTAAATGGTTACAAACAAGCCAAGGATGCACGGGATGAGGTGGTACAGCAGCTTGATATTGATACCATCCTCGGGGTACAGAATGTGGCGAACAGAGTCTATAAGCTGCTTAAGCAAGGCGAGGATCTGGAAGCCCACTCGGTGATCAACTTGCTCGATAAGCTTTATGGCCGCAAGGGATATCGACCAACAGACGAGATGCTCGAGACCTTGGCACTGGGTGAGCTGGAAACTGAAATGGCGACATTGCAGCCAGTGGAAAAGGAGAGAGCTGGCGAGCAAGCTTCATCTTCAACGGTATCAACCGGATCTAAAGCAACAGAAGCTTTCGATACCCATACAAAGACTGCAGAGACTGATTTGAACAAGGGTAGCCAGATCTTGAGTACCGATACCGGGATGACGTTTGGTACCGATAGCCGTCACTCACCTATGTCGGGTTACCAGCAGCAATCTTGGCAGACGTCATGGGATAGTCTGCTGGCAGAGAATGAAAACAAGCAAAAAAGAGAAAATAGCGACTAACACCAACGCTTGACTGCATGGATAAAGGCCCACCGATGTGACTCTTCCGGTGGGCTTTTTATTGTTATTGGGCGCGGATATAGTCCAGCAGTTGCGGCATTTCCGTCAGGGTGATCACCCTGGGATCTTTGATTTCAGGCGCATGGGGGGCCGCATAATGGAACGTGGGGATCCCAGCGTTGAGTCCGGCCTGTACACCGCGAGAGGTATCATCGACAAACACGCAGTCTTGTAGCCGGTAGCCCATATTCATCGCGGCAAAATGGAGCAAGTCCGGATCTGGCTTCCAGCTGCTGGCTTCAAACCCGCTGAACAGCTTGCCCTCGAAATAGTGCAGCATATTGGTCAGGCCGAGGGTATGCTCCATCTTGTGAACCGGGCCATTGGAGGCAATACACATATCTATGCCTAGCTGGGTGAGCGCTTCTAGCAAGTCTGGTACACCTGCGATAGGTGTCAGGTGCTCATTGAACAGCTTGCGGCATTCTTCCCGGTACATCGGCTCTAGGGTATCGATAGACACGGTTACCCCGGTGCGGCGGCGGGTTTCGGCGAGGATATCGACAATCTTGCCGCCTTGGAAGTGCTCAATACATTCGTCGAGGCTCAGCTTGCCGCCAAGCCGGGAAAAAATGTTCACTAGTGCTTGGTTACACAGCCGCTCGCTGTCTACCAAGGTACCGTCGCAGTCAAAGATGACGCAGCGGGTTTGATAGGGCTGATCCTTACTCATATTCTTATCCTGTCTATCTCGCTGTCTTGATTGTTAATCCAGCCCTGCGTTTTCGACAATACAGAGATTGGCGTTTTGCTAGCTACATCGCCAACCGCCTATAAAATGACAAGAATTATTTGAATCTGCGCGCATTAAGTTGGCGGTGTTGATAGCGTTTAATCCTGTACTAAGTTTGGTTGCAGTGATTTGCTCGACCTTTATCAAAGGTTGCCATTTATGGATGTGGTTATCGTCACTATACTTGTTGGCAAAAGAAGTAAAAAAGCAGCAGTGGCAATTATAAGGGGTGGCTATGACTTCATCCATTTTTCCTTCATGGCTTGGCGGCTATGAAGTCAGGGAACATGTGAAGAACCCGAATATTTCGGTCGGGGAGCACACGTATTATTCCGGTTATTATCATGACAAGCATTTCGAGGATCACTGCGTCCGCTATCTGCTGGGGGATCACTCGAGCCGGGCGGTGTGGGAGTCGGGGATCTTCGGCGAAGTTGACCAGCTGATCATTGGCAAGTACTGCTCGATTGCGTCTGGTGCGACCTTCATGCTGGCGGGCAATCAGGGTCACCGCCATGATTGGATTTCCTCGTTTCCTTTCGATGTGGGTAAATTCGGCGATAAGGTGAAATCCGGTTTCGAACGAGCTGGCGACACCGTGATAGGCAATGATGTTTGGATTGGCAGTGAGTGTGTCATCATGCCCGGGGTAACAATAGGAGATGGTGCGGTCATAGGCGCTAGGGCGGTGGTGACCAAAGATGTCGCGCCTTATGCGGTGATTGTGGGAAACCCGAGCCAGGAGGTTAAAAAGCGATTCAGTGATGAGCACATTGCCAAACTGCTGGAAATGAAATGGTGGGATTGGTCGATAAAACAATTGCAGCAGAATATGGATGTTATGTGCAGTAACGATATCGATGCGTTGTACGAGCGGTATCTGCAATTTGAGCAGTAAGCCTCCCTTCCCTGGACGGATAGATAAGCAGCTCGGACCATCCCTCCGGGTTGTAAATTTCGATGTGATGATCATTTAGCCTATCAACAAACATTCTGAACAGGGCCCTAAAAGCAGTGAGTATTTACGTAAATACTCACTCCCCCGCACCAAATGGTTCCCTAACAGTAGGGGAAAATGAGTCACGCTGATTGTCGAATCACTAGCTCGCCAGGGATGCTCTTCTGGCTAGGTTCCGTATCTTGATTTCGTATTCGGCTCAGTAGATCGGTGACAGTTAACTCACACAATGCTTTGAGTGGTTGCCTCATAGTCGTTAATCCGTAAGTAGGCCAGGAAGCTGCATCAATATCATCGAATCCGGTGATAGCGATGTCTTTTCCTACGATTAACTTCGTACTCTGCGTTATTGCGTTGATGACACCAATTGCCACTTCATCGTTTCCGCAAACAATGGCATCAGGCAATGCCTTACCTTGTTCTTTAAGCTTATTGAATCCATTGACCCCGCCTTCAACTGAGAACGCATCGTAAATCACGCCAAGATCACACAAGCCCATCGATTCAATTTGCTCACGATACCCAGCCACTCGGTCAATGGCTGTTGATGCCTTGCCATCCCCGGCGATACAGGCGAATGTTTTATGCCCCTTGTTGGCCAGATACTTGACGATATCTTTTGCTGCCTGCTTGTTATCAGTACAAATAGAACTCGCGTACACATTTGGGACATGCCGGTTGATGAAGCTGAATTCAATTCCCCGGTTCACATACTGATTAATCAATTTAGCATCGATATTGGCACTAGCCATAATCACCCCATCGACCTGATATTGGTCGATGATAGGGAGAATATCATCAACCCCCTTATCATCCTGGCTAAACAGCACCACTCGTTGGTTTTCTGCTTGCAGTAAATTGAGCAACTCTTGCAATACTTTTGAGTAAAAATAAGGATTTGAGGCAATGGGCTGAACAATGGCAATACAGTTGGACTGATTGGAAATCAGCGCTCTTGCCATGGCATTGGGGACATAATTCAGTTGTTTTGCCGCTTTGAGTATTTTTTCTTTGTTTGCAGGAGAAATCGAACTACCCGGTGAGAATGCCCGTGAAACAGAAGCCTGTGATACACCTGCCAGCTTAGCGACATCCAGTGAATTTGCCTTTTTTCTTTCCATTTTTTCCATTACTTCTAAATTCGGGCTCGTCTCAAATCAGTGGAAGTCTTCAACGACCGCTTTAAATCCTTTGATAATCATTGCATGCTCTGACGCAATTGCATACATGTTAATGCCAAGTTCTTGCCACATAGTAATATTTTCCGTTGTTGGCAAGAATATACCAACGGGTTTATTGACACTTCGGCCTGCATGACAGACTGCTGAACAAGCATTGATAACTTTTTCACTATCAGGGTTGGTTTCATTATATGCCACGGTCAAATCTACTCGGCCGATAAACAAGGCGCTGACTCCATCAACTGCCGCTATGTCATGAGCATTATCCACGCCTTCTGGATCTTCTATTTGCACGATTACTAGAGGATCCTGGTTATTCTGCAAATGTTCAGAAAGCGGTGTCGTGCCATAGTTAGCTTGACGAGTTGAACCCGCAAAGCCTCGTCCATTTTCCCCATATCGACTCAGTTTAACGATACGCTCAGCTTGCTCGGCAGTTTTCACATGGGGAAGTTGTATTCCAGAGGCTCCGCAGTCAAAGGCGTTAAGGATCGTTGCCGGCTCACTATCTGGCACTCTGACGATACATGGCAAACCAACCAAGCGGCAGGTCATGATGCATTGATCCAGTTCACGGCGGCCGAAGGGGGCGTGCTCGGCATCCAGAATGACGTAATCAAGGCCGGACAAAGACAGGACTTCCATCGTGATGGGATCTGGGGTTTTCACAAACGTCCCGACCACATTTTGCTTGCTGGTAAGTTTATTCAAAAAATCAGACATATTTACTCCAGGGAGAAAAGGCAGCCAACAGCTGCCTTAGTTCGAGAATGTGCTTACGCCAAAGATTTGTAACGCCTTACACGAATATCGGCTTGTTCTTTGTGGCCTGCAAAGCCCTCAATCGCACAAAGACGCGAGCAGTATTCCCCTACCTTCAGTGAAGCCTCTTCACTGACACGCTGGTATGTGCAGGTCTTGATAAACTTACCGACCCATAGGCCGCCAGTATAACGGGCCGCTTTGTTGGTCGGCAGCGTATGGTTAGTGCCAATCACTTTATCACCGTAGGATACGTTGGTTTCCTTACCTAAAAACAAAGCCCCGAAATTGGTCATATTCTCTAGGAAGTAATTCGGATCTTTTGTCATCACCTGTACGTGCTCGAATGCCAACTCATCGGCAACCTGAACCATTTCTTCATAGGTGTCACAGACAATCACCTGACCATAATCAGCCCACGCCTTCGAGGCTATTTCTGCTGTCGGCAAAATCGTCAGCTGCCTTTCTATTTCAGCGATTGTTTGTTTGGCAAACTCATGGGAATTTGTCAGCAGAACTGATGGTGAGTTATAACCGTGCTCGGCCTGACCCAACAGATCGGCAGCAGCCAGTTCAGGATCACAGCCCACCTCGTCTGCAATAACGACGGTTTCTGTCGGCCCGGCAAACAGATCAATGCCGACACGGCCAAAGAGCTGTCGTTTGGCTTCAGCGACAAAGGCGTTACCAGGGCCCACGATAATATCAACAGGATCAATCGTTTCCGTACCTATAGCCATTGCACCTACGGCTTGGACACCACCCATACAGTAGATTTCATCTGCCCCCGCCATTGCCATCGCCGCTACTACATACGTGTTAGGCTTGCCTTCAAAAGGGGGAGCACAGGCAATAACACGTTTTACGCCTGCCACCTTCGCTGTTAGTACACTCATGTGAGCAGAAGCGACAAGCGGATATTTCCCGCCGGGTATATAACAGCCAGCGCTGTTAACAGGGATATGCTTATGGCCAAGGAATACACCCGGCAAGGTTTCCTCTTCCACATTCTTGAGTGAGTTTTTTTGGATCTCGGCAAAGCGGCGCACTTGCGCCTGGGCAAACGCGATGTCTTCTTTTTCTTGCTCAGTCAACGCGTCCACGCACGCTTGAATTTGTTCGTCAGTCAGCCTGAACTGCTCGGGGCTCCAGTTATCAAACTTTTCAGACAGCTCTTTGACGACGGCATCTCCTTCTTTTTCGATACGTGAAAGGATCGTCTCAACAGTATTTCTCACGCTCTCATCATTATTCTTGGCAACTTCGACATCAATACCGTTTTTTACATACTCAATCATGTTCTTACCTTCCTATAGTGTTAATGTGAGGGCGTGAGCCCTTGATTTTTAGATAGATTTTGGTTGCTGACATAAACCATCATGATGACGGTGGCTGCTGCTGCCGCTTTTACCCAAAGCAACGGGCTAAACATGGCTGCAGCAGGGATCAGCCAGAACAACCAGCTGTATTTATGACTTGTCACCGGGTATGCCGCCATCAAAGATGAAAGGGCCATCACCTGAAGAACAGTGAAGACAACAATCATAATGATGCTGCTCATAGACCCCTCAAGCAGCAAGCCTGGGTTAAACAGGAATAACAGCGGTAATAGGTATGCCGTGCCGCCTAGTCGGAGGGTGTACCCAGCGACTTTGTGCCAAGGATCCTGGCTAATTGCTGCGGCGACAAAGACCGATATGCAAACTGGCGGGGTAATGACCGACAATGCCGCGTAATACAGGACGAATAGGTGGACAGTAACTGGTGCAAACCCTTGCTGTATCAGGGCTGGGGCGAATACCGCAGAGACCAGTACGTAAGCTGCTGATGTTGGGAGTCCCATGCCGGCAATCAAACAGACAACAGCCATCAAGATTGCAATCATCAACACATCGCCGTTGGCAAAGTCGAGAATAATATTCGTAATGGTTACGCCGACGCCGGTCAAGTTGACCATGGCAACGAATACTTGTGCGGCAACCAGCAAAATCCCAACGACTACGACACCTTTACCACCATCAATAAGTGCTGCTTTGAGTTTTTCGACAATGCTGCCCAGCGGGGCTTTTTGCAGTAGGCTACATATGATGAATGCCCCAACGTTACCGATGATGCCAAGGCAAGCCGTCATATTGATGGAGTAGCCATTGATGACACCGAGAATGATCCCGCCAAAGGCACATACAATGGGGGTAATTCGATGCCAAACGAGGGACTCGCGCCAATCAGGCAATTCGCTGTCATCGACCTTACCAAAATCGGATTTTTTCGAGATCAGGTGTACGGTATTGAAAATACCGAAGTACAGCAGCACAGCAGGAATGAAGGCGATAGTAATGATGGCCCAATAATTCACACCTACTAATTCAGCCATGACGAACGCTGCTGTCCCCATAATAGGAGGCGCTAACTGGCCACCGGTGGATGCCATCGCTTCAACCGCGCCAGAGAAGGCGCTAGGGTACTTTAGCCTCTTCATCAGTGGGATTGTGAAATTACCAGTGGTTGCAACATTGGCAACAGAGCTTCCGCTGATCGAACCAAACAACCCGGAGGCAATCGTGGCGATCTTGGCTGCTCCACCAACGCTCGAGCCACTGATCCGGGATGACATATCTAAAAATGTCTGGCCTGCGCCGGTATGGAGCAAAAAACTTCCAAATAAGATAAAAGAGGCGAGGGTTGTCGAGGCGATATTTACCAGCATGCCCCACATTCCACGATCCGATAAATAAATGACTTCCGTCAGGTAATACATATCAAAACCGCGGTGTCCCATTGCACCACTGATATATTCTCCGAAATAGGCATAGGCTAGCGCTATGCTGACCAGGATAGGGAAGACAGGGCTGGCACAGCGGCGTGACAGCTCAAGGATCCCTATTAACGCCAAACCGCCAATCCATACGTCAATCTGCTCTGCAAAGGGCAAATCATTCATGATGGTTTCGAAGTTAACAAGGATATAGCCAACACCGGTAAGTACAGCAAGCACAATCAATAAGTCGACGAAAAGCCCTAGAGGGCGCCACTTCGCTCCATGACCAAGCGGGTGCAGCATGACTCCGAGTATCACTATCAATGCGACAAAAAGACTGCGTTGAATCAGTGTCTCAAACGTACCGAAAAACGAGGTATAAAAGATAAATATACCGATACATGCTCCGACAATGGGGATCGCACGTTCACGCAGCGTCTGTGTTTTAATGGTTGTTTCCATGGCTTTTCGCCTCCATTTAATTGTAAAAAGACCTTTACCCTTCAATTAAATGGTCAGGAACGGTGTAGCCTTGCTCCTGGAAGTACTTCACGGCACCGGGATGAAGCGGAGATGTCGCATATTTCAGAGTCTGCTCGATAAGGTTTTCACCTTCTACGGCAGGGAAAGCTGTGACTTGCTCAATTTCATCTTCCATTACCGCTTTCACAATGTCGTAAGCTGTTTTCTCATCAAGCTTTGGCGATGCCGAAACACCAATGACAAACCCCCAAGTTTTATAAGGACCACGGTTGACCAGTTTGTCTCCCGGCATGTCGACAATGGCCACTTCCGGATGGTTCTTCGCGACTAGCTCAACTTCTTTGTCGTTGAGCCCAATAGCACTCAGCGGAGTAAAAGTGCCAACATCGGTTGTCAATGCATCGAATCGGCTACCTACCGATGACTTCACCATGCCGCATAGACGGTTGTCCTTGATCCCATTGGCTAGTTCGCCATTCGAACCTCTCACCCACTCAGGAGACACATTCAATGTTTCCATCACCGCCAGAGTGGTCGCTTCTGTCGCAGAGCCCCGCATACCTGGACCTAAGCGGACGTCATTAAGCTCACTGATTGAGCCAACATTACAATCCTGGCGAATGATGATGTTTTGGGGAGCTGGGTTGTAAGTCCAGAGTAATTGAGATTTGATTGGGCGCTTGAATGAATCTTCACCGTTATAGGCTTTGTAAAGCACATTCGATGTGATCAGGCCGATATCCAGTTGGTTTCTAGCCATGCGTCGAAGGTTATCAACCGTAGCACCCGTTTCGATCACAGATACCTTGTAGTCATCATATTGGTTCTCAACGATTTTTTTTATCGAAGCAAAATATGCGTAATGCGCTGATTGTGCATTGGTGGCACCAAAAGCCAAACGCGTTTCCGCGTTGACATTTGTTGCGAGTAGAGCTGCAGACAACGCTGAAATGACATAAGTCGTAATACGGTTTCTCTTCTGTTTATTCATTTGTATACCTATTCAAGGTTGATATTTCCTTATTATGAAAGCACATAATTTAAGCATTGGTGTGTGATCAAAGACACATATAGTTGTTGTTTTTATGTTAATCAATAGTAATAAGAGGCCGATCACAGTTCTTTTGCAGCTGGTAATCTAACTTGTCATTAAATTTGTATACGTATACAAAAAGGTGGAGAAATGGAGAAGTTTGCATTTGTTACGGGTGGGGTAGGACAGATAGGCAAGGCGATTTGTCAACGGTTAGCTTGCCAAGGATATCAAGTGATATTCACTTATCGTGATTCGGAGTCCAGCAACCAACGCGCTGAAGAGTTACTTGCCAGCTTGCCGGGCGTAGGCCATCAGGGCATGCAGGTCGATATCACTGATGTGGCTGGTTACGAGAGGGCGGTTGATGATCTGGTGAAATCCATAGGGCACTTGGATTTATTGGTCAATTGCGCCGGTACCACTCAGTTTGTAGCCCCGGAGGACCTTGATGGGCTGGACGAAGGTCTCATTGATAGGATTTTCCAAGTCAATGTGCGTGCTGCCATCACATCGGTACGCTTGCTGGCTCCTTTACTTAACCGTGCACCGGGGGGGGGATGTATTGTCAATATCAGCTCTATTGCTGCCAGAACAGCGATTGGCAGTAACATTGCGTACTGCGCCAGCAAAGCGGCAATGGATAATTTAACCCTTTCTCTAGCGAGGGCTTTGGGGCCTTCAATTCGGGTGTTCTCTGTATCTCCGGGTCTTGCTGACACAGATTTTGTCAAAGGCGTAGATACCTCATGGCGTGACGAGCAGTGCGAAAAGACACCATTGAAAAGGTTGGTTAACCCAGAAGAAGTGGCTAATGCTGTGGTGTTGGCCACCGAAGGGTTGACGTTTTCTACCGGGACTATCATTCCAGTTGATGGCGGTAGGCCACTCAATTAGTCAATACAACCCGAGCATATTATTCTCGGGCTCGGGGCTGTTTACCAGAGTCATGCACATAGCGATGTCGAGATGAAAGACTCTAGCGTATTTAGGATTACACGCCGATACCATTTCTAAAATGGTTTGATATTGTTCTCCAGCACTTCCTTTGAAGTGTAAGTGACGATGAAATCGTCGGCGTATCCAATAAAGTTGGCCCTAGCACCTTTTTTGAGTGCGGTAGACTTTATGCGTTTCTCAAGCCCTGCAAGAGTCATTTGCATCAAGGTGGGAGATATGTCCCGCCTTGTGGTGTGCCTTCGTCAGTGCGATAAAACAGCCCTTTGTCCATTTTAACTATTGTTCCAACATACGCTTGCCTATCAAACATGGGCTATCCGTCACTTCAGAAACTCTGGATACAAATCCTCCTACCTCTCAGCTCTGGATCTAAGCAGTACGATAGTGATGCCACTGCTCAGCGGCCAATCAATACCATTGTTTTACTGTGATACTTTCGCTATCAACTTCCTAAGACCTCAAAATAATTCTCCGCAAAGATGGTTTCTTGTCTAAGTATTTGTTGGGTCAATACGGGTGTCGGTGGTGAGTAAATGCACATGCCTATTAATAACTAAATGATAGGCTTGTTTTTCATGATATGTCATCAAAATGTTGTTTTTATTGATATTTTCGAGGGGTGTCATCTGTTGGTTTCTATTTATGCCCCTTACGTACAAAAGTTGCAATATTGTTAGCTCTTCCATGTAACTTCACATAACTCTTAAATTAATAGTTTGAGGTCTAACTAAATTTTAGGTAGCCTATATTTAACTAATCGTTCAATAAAAAACAAAAGGGACCCAAAATGCCGAAGGTTGGCATGCCAGAAATCAGGAAACCTCAGCTTGTCAAAGCGACGATGGCGGTCATCGATCGTGTTGGTTTGCACGCGGCAAGTATTGCGTTAATCAGCAAGGAAGCGGGGGTTTCTACCGGAATTATCAATCATTACTTTGGAGGTAAACATGGACTGCTTGAGGAGACGATGAGAGAAATCTTACGTCAACACTCAACTACCATTGCAGCGAAGCTCGCGAAGTTGCCAAAGAGTGCGCACCAACAGCGAATCATTGCGATTGTTGATGGCAATTTTGTTGGTTTCCAGGCTGAAAATCAGGTCGCAAAAACGTGGTTAGCATTTTGGTCTTATTCGATGCATGACACTCAATTAAAGCGTTTGCAGCGTGTCAATGAAAAACGCTTGCTGTCCCATTTAAGAATTGAACTCAAAGCGCTGTTTAATGCGGATCAGGCGGATGTTATCGCCCAAGGCATTGCCGCATTGATCGATGGTATTTGGCTACGTGGCACGCTCAACCCACAAGGCATAGATGCCGATAAGGCGCGAAAAATCATCAACGATTACCTTGATAAGCAGCTTACGTTCTATTCAACAAAATAATCTTAAAGTCAGACTTTCACATGGATATGAAAACCCTCTACATCAATGGCAAAGCCGTCAGCGCGACATCTGGCGAAAGCTTTGTGACATACAATCCTGCCAATGGTGAAGCCATTGCCGAGATTGGCCAGGCTAGCCAGCAAGACCTAGAGTCTGCGATCCAAACAGCCAAACAAGGCTTTGCCGTTTGGTCAGCGATGAGCCCAACCGAGCGCAGCCGCATTCTTCTAAAAGCGGTTGCGATTCTTCGTCAACGCAACGACGAACTTGCCACGTTAGAAGTGGCAGATACAGGTAAGCCACTGCAAGAAGCGATTGAAGTCGACATTGCGACTGGTGCTGATGTTATTGAATTTTTTGCTGGCCTTGTCCCTGCGATGCAGGGTGAGCAGCAACCTCTTAGTGACAACCAGTTTTACTATACTCGTCGTGAACCGTTGGGTATTTGTGCGGGCATCGGCGCTTGGAACTACCCAATTCAAATAGCGATGTGGAAATCAGCACCTGCGCTTGCTGCTGGTAACAGCATGATTTTCAAACCTTCGGAAGAAACGCCACTGACGGCACTAAAACTTGCAGAGATCTATACTGAAGCGGGTCTGCCTGATGGCGTATTCAACGTAGTGCAAGGCGATCATCGTGTTGGACAGATGCTGACTGCCCACCCGGATATCGCAAAAGTATCATTCACTGGTGAATCAGGGACCGGCAAGCTGGTGCTGGCAGACAGTGCGAAGACGCTCAAGCAGGTCACTATGGAGCTGGGTGGCAAGTCGCCAATGATCGTATTTGATGATGCGAAATTAGATGACGCCGTATCGGCGGCAATGGTAGCCAATTTCTACACGCAGGGCGAAGTGTGTACCAACGGTACCCGTGTATTCGTTCATGAGTCTATTTATCCTCAGTTTATCGAACAGCTAAAGAGCCGCACTGAAAAGCTTGTTGTAGGCAACCCAATGGAGATGCAAACACAAATTGGTGCGCTTATCTCCAAAGAGCATCTGGGCAAAGTCCTGGCGGCTATTGAAAGCGCGAAGCAAAATGGCGCGACACTGCTGACTGGCGGCTATCAGGTGACAGAAAACGGGCTAGAAACCGGTAACTTTGTGGCACCCACCGTTTTTGTCGATTGTGATGACAACATGCCTCACGTTCAGCAAGAGATTTTTGGCCCGGTGATGTCAGTGCTTACTTTCCGTGATGAACAGGAAGTGATTGCGCGAGCCAACGATACAGACTACGGCTTAGCTGCCGGTATCTTTACGCAAAACTTAGCGCGTGCCCATCGCGTGATCCATCAGATGCAAGCGGGCATCTGCTGGGTGAACACTTGGGGTGATTCACCAGCGGAAATGCCGGTGGGTGGCTATAAACATTCAGGTCTCGGGCGAGAAAATGGCCCAGAGACTCTGCGTCACTATACCCAAACCAAGAGTGTACTGATCGAGCTGGGCAACTTCGCCAGCCCATACGCCTAACAAGAACCACGGAGAGATAAAATGGAGCAACGCTACGATTACATTATCGTCGGCGCGGGTTCGGCCGGCTGTGTATTAGCCGATCGGCTCACGGAAAGCGGTGAGCATTCGGTGTTATTGCTGGAAGCAGGCGGCACAGACAAAAGTATTTTTATCCAGATGCCAACGGCTTTGTCATATCCAATGAATACTGAAAAGTATGCATGGCAGTTTGAAACGGTAGAAGAACTAGGTCTAGATGGCCGCCAACTGCATTGTCCGCGAGGCAAAGTCTTAGGTGGTAGCTCATCAATCAACGGTATGGTCTATGTTCGTGGGCATGCGTGCGATTTTGATGAGTGGGAAGCGCAAGGCGCGCAGGGGTGGAACTATCGGTCCTGTTTGCCTTATTTCCGCCGAGCAGAAAGCTGGAGTGGTGGCGAAGATGAATATCGAGGTGGTAACGGCCCGGTGGGTACGTGTAACGGCAACGATATGAAGCGCAACCCGCTTTATCAAGCGTTTATAGATGCGGGGAAAGAGGCGGGCTACCCCGAAACACAAGACTACAACGGTTTTCAGCAAGAAGGGTTTGGCCCTATGCATATGACCGTTGACGGTGGTGTGCGTGCTTCAACCTCCAACGCATACTTAAGGCGTGCCTTGAAACGCCCTAATCTGACCTTAATTAAAGGTGTCGTGGCACGTAAAATTCTGCTCGAAGGCAAGCAAGCCAAAGGCGTAGAGTTCGAAAAGTCAGGCAACGTTATCAAGGCTCTGGCTGATAAAGAAGTTATCTCTAGTGCTGGCTCTGTCGGCTCTGTGCAGCTACTACAGCTTTCGGGTATTGGCCCCAAAGCGGTACTGGACAATGCGGGTGTTGAACGGGTGCATGATTTACCGGGTGTCGGTGAGAACCTGCAAGATCACTTAGAGGTCTACTTCCAATACCACTGTACTCAACCTATCACTTTGAACAGCAAGCTAGGCTTGGTGAGCAAAGGCCTTATCGGCACAGAGTGGATTTTGACCCGTAAAGGTTTGGGCGCAACTAACCACTTCGAATCTTGTGCATTTATCCGCTCTCGTAAAGGCTTGAAGTGGCCAAACATTCAATACCACTTCTTACCAGCGGCGATGCGTTACGATGGCCAAGCGGCTTTTGACGGCCATGGTTTTCAGGTTCATGTCGGACCGAACAAGCCGGAGAGCCGTGGCACTATCGCCATTACTTCAGCAGACCCACATGCGAAACCGCGAATCCAGTTTAACTATATTTCGACAGAGCAAGATAAGCAGGATTGGCGTGACTGTATCCGCCTGACTCGCGAAATATTAATGCAACCTGCAATGGATCCGTTCCGCGGTGAAGAGATTCAACCTGGCAAACATGTGACTAGCGACGAAGCGATTGATCTGTGGGTCAAAGAGAACGTTGAGAGTGCATACCACCCCTCATGCAGCTGCAAAATGGGGGCCGAGGATGATCCTATGGCGGTACTGGATGAAGCTTGCCGAGTACGCGGTATTGAAAGGTTGCGCGTGGTTGACTCATCCATATTCCCGACCATCCCTAATGGCAATCTAAATGCGCCAACCATCATGGTAGCAGAGCGCGCGGCAGACATGATCTTAGGTAAGCCAGCGATGGCAACCAATCAACAACCGGTTTGGCTTGATCCAAATTGGCAACATACACAAAGAAGTGGCTCTCCAATTAGAGAGTTGGATTAAAGCCTAAAACAATAAAGTCAGTAATCATTACAAGGAAACTATTATGTCTATGATGACAAAAACTCTTTCAACCCTTGCTCTAAGTAGTTTGGCGATGAACGCCTACGCTAACCAGTGTGAAACCGTTCGTTTTGCTGATGTTGGTTGGACAGACATTACCGCGACAACAGCGGTAACGTCAGAGCTATTAAAAGGCCTGGGGTACAAGACGAAAACCGACCTGCTATCTGTGCCAGTGACTTACTCGTCCATGGCGAACGGTGATATCGATATCTTCCTTGGCAACTGGATGCCAACCATGGAGGGAGATATCGCTAAATACCGTGAGTCAGGTAGCGTAGAGACCGTTCGTGCCAACCTTGAAGGGGCTAAGTACACCTTGGCGGTGCCTAAATATGTTTACGAAGCTGGTGTGACCAACTTTGCGGATCTTGCTAAGCATGGCGATAAGTTCAAAGACCGCATCTACGGTATTGAACCAGGTAATGATGGCAACCGTCTGATCCAATCTATGCTCAATAGCGACGCCTTTGGTCTGAAAGATTTCAGCTTAGTGGAGTCAAGTGAAGCGGGGATGGTTTCGCAAGTCTCTCGCGCTGTTCGTCGTAATCAGTGGATTGTCTACCTTGGCTGGGCTCCACACCCAATGAACAGCAATATTGAGATGGAATACCTCGCAGGTGGCGACGACTACTTTGGCCCGAACTATGGTGGAGCGAACGTCTATACAAACGTACGTGCTAACTACCTAAATGAATGCCAAAACGTAGGTAAGCTGCTTAAAAACCTAGAGTTCAGCCTAGAAATGGAAAACGAGCTAATGGAAGCGATCTTGAACCAGAACGTGAAACCATCGAAAGCGGCTCAACAGTGGCTCAAGGCTAACCCAGAGCAGATTGAAACCTGGCTAAACGGCGTGAAAACCCTGCAGGGCGATGAAGCGACCCAGGCTGTAACGGAATACATCGCGTCAAAAGCGTGATCAGTAGCAACTGGTAACGGTAAGGTGGGCAGCACCCACCTTTACTCTCACGACGCTAACATAATCATTACCACAAAGGCTGTATTGTGAACTTTATTACTGACAACAAAATCCCACTGGGTGAATGGATGGAAGCCGCTGTTGACTGGTTAACCACCAACGCTGCTGGTTTATTTGACGCGATCTCAATCTTTCTAGAGACCATCATTCTTTTTGTTGTAGATATCTTTAAATGGATGCCACCGGCGATGCCAATTCTGCTGACGGCTGCAATTGCTTGGTATTTGCACCGTAGTATCCCGCTTGTTGTTTTTGTTATTGGTGCCTTGCTAACCATTTTAAATCTTGGCTACTGGCAAGAAATGCTAGAAACCTTTGTTCTGGTTTTTGCAGCGACAACGATTTCTGTATTAATTGGCGTACCGCTTGGCATTATGGCTGCGCACCGACCTTGGCTCTACACCTTGCTAAGACCGATTTTGGACCTTATGCAAACCGTGCCAACCTTTGTTTACCTGATCCCAACGCTGGTTCTGTTTGGTTTGGGTATTGTGCCGGGTCTGATCTCCACCATTATATTTGCTATTGCGGCACCGATTCGACTGACTTACCTCGGGATCACCAAAGTGCCAGAAGAGCTGGTTGAAGCAGGTAAAGCGTTTGGTGCGACCCGCATGAAGCTGCTGGTTAAAGTTGAGCTTCCGGCCGCAATGCCAAATATCATGGCTGGTATAACTCAGTGCATCATGCTGTCTCTTTCTATGGTGGTTATTGCCGCACTAGTGGGTGCTGACGGCTTGGGTAAGCCTGTTGTTCGAGCGCTCAACACTGTAAACATCTCGCAAGGCTTCGAGGCCGGATTAGCGATTGTTCTTGTCGCGATCATCCTAGACCGTTTATGTAAATCACCAAACCAGAAGGAGGCCTGATCATGGACGCAATTACGATAAAAAATCTTGACGTGGTATTTGGTGACAACCCGCAATTGGCGCTTGATCTATTGGACAAGGGACAGACCCGTCAGCAGATTATCGATGAAACAGCGCAGGTGGTAGGGGTTGATAACGTTTCTATGACAGTGAAAGAGGGCGAGATATGTGTCCTTATGGGGCTGTCTGGATCGGGTAAATCCAGCCTTCTTCGAGCAGTCAATGGACTCAACGAGATTTCTCGTGGCTGTTTGGACATTAAAGATGGCGATGAACAAGTCGACCTTGCTCAGTGTGATGAAGAGACGCTTCGCAGATTACGTACTCACCGCGTCTCTATGGTGTTTCAAAAATTTGCGCTGATGCCTTGGTTAACAGTGCTGGATAATGTGGCCTTTGGTTTAGAGCTGCAAGGAATGGGAAAATCAGAGCGTAAAGAAAAAGCGCGCGAGCAGCTTGAAATGGTGGGTTTGGCAGAATGGGAAGACAAATATCCACATGAGCTTTCAGGTGGAATGCAGCAACGTGTCGGACTGGCTCGTGCCTTTGCTATGGATACAGACATATTATTGATGGATGAGCCCTTCTCAGCGCTTGACCCACTAATCCGTGCCCAGTTGCAAGATGAGCTGATCCTGCTGCAAGAAAAACTCAATAAGACCATTTTGTTTGTGAGTCATGACCTAGACGAGGCGCTAAAAATTGGTAACAACATTGCTATCATGGAGTCTGGCCGCTTGATTCAGCATGGTAAGCCTGAAGAAATCATCCTAACGCCGAAAAATGATTACGTACGTGATTTTGTGGCTCACACCAACCCGCTGAATGTGCTTAAAGGCCGCTCGCTGATGCAGCCTGTGAGTGAGCTAAAACGAGAGCATAGCCGATTGCAAGTCTGTTCCGTTCAGCCTGTTTGGGTTGACCAATCAAGTAGTGAATTATCGATTGTGAGAAGTGATGAACTTACGCTAATTGACTGGGATAGTGAAAGCGGTGATATTGAGCAAATAGGTCAAGATTCCATAGTAGTTACCAGTCCAGACATTGGTATGCGTGAAGCGATAGAGCTGAAAAAACGTAGTGGCCAACCTATTTTGCTGGTTGAGAATGGCGAGTTGGTTGGCGTGCTCAACGACAACGAGTTTTACGATGCGCTACTGGGTAATTACTATGCACCTCAAGTGGCATAGTATTTGACATCAGACAATCATCGCAATTTGCATTATCTTTCCATATGCCTAGAACTCTAACTATGTGGCCAAATTTGCTAATCCACTACTATCAGGCTATGCCAATTTAATGGTTCAAGGAGGGCGGGCCTGTACTCGTTGCGAGATGGGTACGAGTCACAGGAAATGGGTCGGGGTGTGACCGGTCCAGCTCTTGAAGGCGCGGGAGAAGCTGCTGAGATCGGCAAACCCGAGCCGGAAGGCAATATCGGTCAGGTTGATGTTGGGCTGGCTGAGCAACAGTAGGGCTTTTTCCAGCTTATATTGCTCCACAACCTGCCGGTAGCTGGAGCCCAATACGGCGAGGCGGCGGTTGAGCGTCCTGACACTCATTAGCATCTCGGCAGCGATTTTCTCTCTAGAAATTGCCTTTAGGTTGGGTTCGTTATCAAGCAACTTGTAGATCAGCAGAATAATATCGTGGCTCTCCAATTGGCTGACAGCCTGGCGTAGGGGAGGGATTGCAACCGAATAGATGTTGGGATCGCGACCTTTCAATTGGACCTCAGCTGCATTGCGGGGAAAGCAGATCTTTAAAATCGGCGAGCCCGTTTTGATTTGGCATCCCATTAGCAGCTCGAACTGCGGCTGAAGCGCTTGGGGAAAAGGCCAACGGGTGATTTTCAGTACCAAGTTATCCATTCCCCCAGTGGCCTGCTGGATCATCTCGAGAAGGGTGGCGACATACATCATGAAACCGCGATCGGATACCTTCGATATGTCATTGAAGGGATCATGGTTGATCACCCAAAGCTCGCTGTTGCCTTTGGGTGTGGTGTGGTGCTTGAGCCGGATGGGGGAGCCTATCAAGATGCAGTATTGGCAGGCATCTTGAATAAAGGTAAGGAGATCATTACCTGTCCACAGTGCCAACGAATAGCAGCTGAAAGTGAGCGGTGAGACATACTTGGCGGCATATGCAGGAAAGAGCGGCTCCCCGCTGTCTTGGCACAGCTGGTTGAAACGATCGCTGAATGCGCGTAGGTCGGCAGGGCGTATCCGGATCCGTTCACTGGCTGTTTCATCGGGAAAGTAATCGCTGGGCTCGAGATTGAACTCTACGGCGGCTTGCTGGAGCATTTCCCGCCATCCTTTATGGAGCGACATGGACGCGCAGGGGATGTGTGGCATGAAGGTTTGATAGGTTATGTGACTTTATGAATATCCTATTGATTTTATCGAGCGAATGCATTTGACCTGTGACCAAAATGTGACGTGGTTGAACACTGTCGCATCGGCATTAAGTGTTTATTCAGCCAACGTGCCGGGCTGCCATAGAGCAGATAACCGTTGGTCGAATTAGCTCGGGGTATGCTTGCGCCAACTTTTTTGCAGGGCGAGCTCCAGCGGGGTGTGCTGAAGCATAGGAAGCTGCCACTGAGTAGGGCGGATCGGCAACTTACCGCCGCGTTGCCATAGTGAGCGCATATTGATGAAACGGCGGAACAGAGGTGAAAACAGCGAGATGGCCTCCATCAATGTCCAGTGTAAAGGGGTAACCGTGACTGGCTTGCCAGTGCTGAGTGCCAAGCCCCGGGCGATGTCTTTGATACTGGCTTGGTGCCCGGGGTAGTAGTTGACCGAGAGTGGCGTGCTGAACCTAGCCTCAGTCTCCATTGAGAGTTGCTGGATGAGGTTTTCCGCTAAATCAGGCAAATAGGTCCAGTAATGGTTCACTCCATAGGCGCTGGGGGATTGCAGGATCAATTTGTGGTTGGTTTCTTTGACCAACAGCCCGAGGTAGCTGTGGTGTTGGGAAAAATTCAGGTTGTGGCCATAGCAGAGCACCATGATATTCGCACCGGCGTTGGCGGCCATGTCCAATTGAGCGCTGATTTTTTTAGGTAGTACATAATCTATGGGTGTTTTTTTATGCCAGAACGCAAGGCTATTGAATAGTGGTTGCTTGGTATCGTAGACGTTGGTTGTGATCACTAGGTTGCGGCGGAATCGGATCACCTGCTTGAGGATTTCGTCGAGAGAAAAAAACACCCGCCTGCCCTCGATTGGGTCGGGCAGGTGCAGGAAAACCGTGTCCGTTTCGGCCACTAGGGCTTCTAGTAAGTCATGATCGTGTTTCGTGAGCTCAGCCAAGGTCATATTGGCTGAGAATGAAATCGGCAGGCAGGGATCCGCTATAGTGGCGGTAATTTGCCAATTGAATCTATCAAGAGATTTGCAAAGTAGTGCTCCCATTTCATGTTCAGCACCTAATACTAAGGCTCTTCTCATGTTTTTCTCCAACCTTGCGATTCATTTCAAAATCATACTCATAAGTTAAGAGCTATTTCTCGCTATAGTGAATAGATAAAAACATATAGTGGGTATTTGAGAATGCATAGCATGGAATGGGATAGCATTCGTATTTTTCTTACCGTAGCAGAAGAAGGGAGTATGTCTGCTGCTGCGCTGAAACTAGGGGTTTCACAGCCAACGGTGAGCCGGCACATATCGGCGCTTGAAGAGAAAGTAGGCTTTAACCTGTTTGATCGTTCAACACAGGGACTGGGTTTGACCTTGGTCGGTCATGAACTGCTGGCGGCCGCCAAGGAGACAGCCAAAGGTGTTGATGGTTTTATCTCTAAAGCGTCGGCACACAGTGGAAAACACATTGGTCATGTCCGGCTGGCGGCAAGCGATATGTTCTCTTTTTACTTTATGCCAGTTTTGCTGAGTGAGTTCCAGCGGCAGTTTCCTGATATTGAAATTGAAGTCTTGGTCGCCAATAAGGAGGTGAACCTCAACAAGCGTGAAGCCGATCTGCTGATATCCAAGACTAGGCCCGAGCAGTCAGATTTGGTTGTGAGCTTCTTGCACAGCGAGGGAATAGGGTTTTATGCCCACCGAGACTATCTCGAGGAGTACGGCAAACCTAGCTCGGTGTTGGAGCTTTACAGCAGCGAGCACCAAATCATTGGCTACGATCAGCAGAAGATCTATATCGAAACAGCTAGCCGGTTCGGTAAGCCACTCAATAAGTCACATTTCAATTTCCGTACCGATAGCTTCAAGATGCAGCTTGAGCTGGCCCGGGCCAAGGCGGGCGTCGCGGTGGTATTTCATTCCATTGCGGAGCGATATCCCGAGCTAGAGCTTATTGATCTGCCTGAGCTGACCCTGCCCGATGCCCAATGGTGGCTGGTATGTCATCACGATGTTCATATCAACCCTAGGATCCGTCACTTGATGTCTTTTATCAGTGAATGGTTCCGATCATCGTACGATAAAATACTAAAAATCAGCTAGTTATAATTATTTTACTGCTCTTCTGACGAAGAGCCGTTTCCTTCCTCATTAAAATGATGCTTTTTTCCGCTTTTGGAATCTTCTTTTTTCTATAATTTGTTTAATGCAATAAACATTTCTGTGTGTTTTTTTGTTGCCGCTGGTTACAAAATAGACGCGCGAAAACGTTTTCGTTGCTTTAAACTTGATCTGAACCAGTGAAATTTCAATTTTTTTCAAAATTATCGAAACAAAAGTTGAGTTATTCAAAAAAAATTGAATAATGTAATCAAAAGCTATAAATCAGAAGAAAATGCTGCTCCACACATTTTCTTTTGGATAGGTCAACAGACCGGATAGACGTGTAACGGAACGTATTGTTCTAGAGCCCAATTTAATCTGATGAGATAACCCATGAGCAACTCTCTAGTACTTGTAATCAACTCTGGCAGTTCTTCACTTAAGTTTGCCCTTATCGACACTGTAAGCGGTGAAGCGACCCTGAGCGGCCTTGGCGAATGTTTCGGCCTGCCTGAAGCGGTAGTCAGCTGGAAAATTGATGGTGAGAAGCACGAGCACATGCTTGATGCAGAAGGTAACCACCACCAGCAGGCCGTTGATCGCATTGTTGCCCTGCTTGAAGAGCTAGGCATGAAGCAAGACATCGTTGCTATCGGTCACCGTGTTGTACACGGCGGTGAGAAATTCACTAAGACGGTTAAGATTGACGAAGCTGTACTGGAAGAGATCGACAACCTGAGCGATCTGGCTCCTCTTCACAACCCTGCGCACGTTATCGGTATGCGCGCGGCAATGAAGGCATTCCCAAGCCTGTCTCAGTACGCGGTATTCGATACAGCTTTCCACCAGACTATGCCAGCTAAAGCGTACACTGGTGCTATCTCTCAGAAGCTATACAACGACTACGGTATCCGCCGTTACGGTTTCCACGGCACGAGCCACTTCTTCGTAAGCCGTGAAGCGGCTAAGATGATCAACAAGCCAGTTGAAGACAGCAACTTCATCTCTGTTCACCTGGGTAACGGTGCTTCAGTATGTGCTGTTAAGAACGGCAAGTCTGTTGACACCAGCATGGGTTTCACCCCTCTTGCAGGACTAATGATGGGTACTCGCTGTGGTGACCTTGACCCAAGTATCATTGAGTTCCTACTGAAGAAAGGCTGGTCTCAGGAAGAAGTCTTCGACGAGCTGAACAAGAAGTCTGGTCTTCTGGGTGTATCTGGCCTAACCAGCGACTGCCGCGGCATCATCGAAGCGATGGAAAACGGCCACGAAGGCGCAACGCTAGCGTTTGAACTGTTCTGCTACCGTGTCGCTAAGTACATCGGTTCTTACATGGTTGCGCTAGACGAGCTAGACGCAATCATCTTCACTGCAGGTATCGGTGAGAACTCTCAGCCAATCCGTAGCAAGATCCTAGAGAACCTGAAGATCTTCGGCTACCGTGAAGACGAAGAAGGCAACGCTGCAGCACGCTTTGGCAACGCGGGTATCATCACCAAGCCAAACACGCCAGTTGCTATGGTTATCCCAACGAACGAAGAGTGGGTAATCGCAAAAGAGTCAATGGAACTGCTACACGCTTAATAGCCAGTTCACTACAGACACGAATTGAAACCGCCAGCAGAGATGCTGGCGGTTTTTTTATGCCGCTAGATATGTGAGCGCCTGTGAGCGAATTTCGACAGAGCGAAAAAATCCATAAATTTAGAGGGTGATCAAACTTAAGCCTTGAGGTAAGTGAATCGTGTTATGAATCACAATAAAATGGCTAGCAATATTGTCTATGTCTGTGAAGGATCAACGGTGAAACATCAACTACTGGCACTCGATTTGGATGGCACAGCACTGCAAGATAATCATCAGCTAAACTCCTCTATCGCGGAACTTGTTCACAGTATTAAATCACAATACCACGTCGTTATTGTCACCGGTCGCCACCATACGGCCGCCAAACCTTACTATGACGAGTTTAATCTCGATACGCCCATTATTTGTTGCAACGGCACTTACACCTACCACTATCAGCAAGGCAAGGTGTTAGACCATAAGGCGATCGATAAAGGCTTGGCGCAGCGCTTTATCCAGTCGGCCGAACTGCACCAGTTGAAAATGGTGATGTACGTTACTGATGCAATGACTTATTCCTTGGTCGATCCTATCCCCTACATGCAGCCTCTAAATGTCTGGGCAAAAACCTTCCCGCCCGAAAGCCAACCGAATATCTATCAGACCGATGATTTCGCTTCACTGGCCGAAGCCACGGACTATGTGTGGAAGTTTGTGGTTGAGGGGGAAGCGGACAGGCTGGAGGCTTTTTTGCGCCAAGCGTGGGTAGAAACACATTTCGAAGGGGCTTGGTCAGGGGAGTCGCGTATTGATCTGGCAATGAGAGGGAACAACAAGGGCGAAGCCTTGGCCCGCTATGCGCAGCAGTTAGGGATAGCGCCTAACAGTATTGTTGCCGCCGGTGACAACTTCAACGATATTTCGATGTTGGAGATGGCGGGAATTGGTATCGCGATGCAGCAGGCGGATCCTGTTGTCAAGCAGCGTGCCGACGTGATCTGCGAGACCGATAATCACGGCGATGGTTTGGCCACATTGGTGAAGGGCTATTTCCCCTTGGCTGAGGATAAATAGGTCTAGGTATGTCTGATAGTGTGCAAAGTGATCCACTCAAACCCGGATACGACTTCAACGCCCATATGGTTGCGGGTCTAACTCCGATTGAGGCTGGGGAGGAGCTGGACTTTACTATTGACCGTCCTGCAGGCATGAAAGGCTATATTCTTAATATGACGATCAAGGGCTGCGGTACTGTTTTCCATGGCGAGGACAGCTTTGATGTCAAAGAAGGCGATCTGCTGTTGCTGCCTCCGGGAGTGCCGCATTTTTATCATCGTAAGGCGGACAGTCTGGCATGGCACCACCGGTGGATATATTTTCGTCCGCGGGCATACTGGAACAACCGGCTGAAATGGCAGCAGTGTATTAATGGGGTTTACTATACCAAGGGAATGCTGCTGGAAGATAGAATCGCTATCGAAGCGCTGTTTGCCCAGGTCGAGGAGCTTGGGCAGCACTCTGATCCTTATTCCGATGAGTTAAGGCTTAATTTGCTCGAGCAGATACTGATCCGCTGTAAGATGAACCAGCCTTGTCTGATTAAAAAACGTGTTGATCCGAGAATTTCTGAGGTCATCCACTACATCTCTAGCCGCTTGAATGAGGATGTGTCGAATGAACAGCTGGCGAAGCTGATCTGTTTGTCTCCCTCCCGGCTGGGCCATCTATTTCGCGACGAAATTGGTATGACAATAACCCAGTGGCGGGACGACCAGCGGATTAGCCGAGCAAAACAGCTGCTGGTGACATCAAACTATTCGATTAACCAGATTTCTCGCTTGATCGGCTATTCAGATCCGCTCTACTTCTCCCGGGTCTTCAAAAAAAAGGCCGGCCTAAGCCCGAAGTTGTACCGGGATAAGCTGATGTGAGCAGCCTCCTAGAAGCTGAACTGGTAAGTGGTTTGATACTGGTAAAATGTCTTTTGGGAAATGTAAGACATGATCATAGCCTTTGGTTGGCATTTGCGTTTTCTCTTGTTTATCTTCAGTGGAAAAAGGGGCCTCTGTACATACAGATGCCCCCTTATTTATGGTGCCGTGCATAAAGCGCATTGGCTGGACGGGATTAGCGTGAGCTTAGATGGCCTCGCCAAAAACGGGGAAGCCATCCACCCACTGGAGGCGCTTGATATGGGTATGGCGGTTGGGATCCCAGAGCGGGTCGCCTTCGATCTCGGTGTAATTTCTCGCATGGTAAACCAGTAAATCGTTGCCCTGTTCATCGACCGTGAAGCTGTTGTGGCCGGGGCCGTACACGGCTTTGTCCCAGTTGGTGCTAAAAACGGGCTGTTCAGATTTGTGCCAGCTGGCAGGATCGAGCAGGTTGCTGTTCTCGTCAGCGTAGAGCAGGCCCATGCAGTAGTTCTCGTCGGTGGCGCTGGCGGAATAAGTCATCCAGAATTTGCCATTCCGGTGAAGGATAGACGGGCCTTCATTGACCCAGAAGCCAACTTGCTCCCAATCGTATTCCGGTACCGACAGCAGTACCGGTGCTGTAGCAAGCTCGGTAGGGTTTTTCATTTCCGCAATATACAGGTTGGAGTTGCCCCGGATATCTTCCGCTTTCTGCGCCCAAACATAATAAAGCTTGCCGTTGTGGCTGAAGGTGGTGGCATCCAGGCAGAACGTATCCATGCCGGTGTCAATTTGCCCCTCGAACTGCCATTCATCGGTGATCGGGTTGCTGTTTTTGTTGCTTATCGCGTACATGCGGTGCTGGAATAGGCCGTCTTTGATTTCCCTTGTTGGCGCGGCAGCAAAGTACACATACCATGCTCCGTCGTTAAAATGGATTTCTGGCGCCCATACCAAATCGCTGTAGGGGCCGGTTTCGGGCTTGTGCCAGGCGCTAATGATCTCAGAGGTCGAATTCAATTCGCTGACTGTTTTCGCTCGGCGAATCTCAATGCGGTCATACTCCGGAACCGAGGCGGTAAAGTAGTAGTAGCCGTCAGTGTGCTTATAGATATGTGGGTCAGCACGCTGTGAGATCAATGGGTTGATATAATCTGTCATCTTGTTACCTGATTGGTGTTATCGCTGTGTTTAGTTTGCGCTGGTGGTGGCCGGAATCGGGGTTTTGATATCGCTTAAATTTTCTTCTTTATCAAGCACATTTGTTGCTGTCATAGAGTGATAGTATTTATCCGTGACCTTATATTTGAACATGAAGGCTCCCATCAGGAAGTGGAAGAAGCCAGGGATCACCGTCAGCATCAGCGCGATACCGGTCAGCGTGTGATCTGACTGCACTTCATTGGGCACATACTCAAAGTAGGTCAGTAGCCAGCCGACGATAGCGCCGGCAATCCCCATCCCGAATTTTTGACTGAATGAGATCCCGCCGAACGCCAAGCCCGAGACCCGCTTGCCTGTTTTGAAGGTGCCGTAATCAACCGCTTCGGCAATTGCTGACCAGAAAACCGGTGCATGCAGGTCGACCACAAACGACAGCAGGAAGTACAAAACGAACGCCAGCGCGTAGTCACCTTGGCCAACCAGCAAGAATAGGGCAATGCTGATGAAGGCAACGGCGATTTGGCTGTAACGGAATAGTTTGATTTTACAATGCTTTTTAGTAATCCAGGTGGACGCCACCATCGCCAGGATCGCAGCGGCAACCCCCGTTGCCAAAAAAGCCGAGATAATACCCGCGTCGCCGCCAAGATAGTATTTTGCATAGTAGGCCGCAACAGAGCCACGAATTACATACCCCACAGTACCCGTAACACACACCGCGCACAGAATCAGCCACTGGTCGTTTTTGACCAGCAGTTTTACCTGCTCTTTAAACGGTTTCTTATCAACCACATGCTCGATACGCTCTTTGGTGGTAAAGAAGCAGAACAGGAACAGCAGCGTACCCATTAGCCCCATCAGGCCCATTGCGTACTGGTAGCCGAGCTGGATGTTATCCTGCCCCCATGCGGCCGATAGCTGAGGAACGATGATGGTGACCAGGAAAGCGGCAATTTTGGCAAAGAATAAGCGGTAGCCATTGGCTGACAAACGCTCTTTCGGGTCATCGGTCAATACACTGATCAGCGAAATGTACGGGATAGTCACCGCAGTAAACATGATGGTGACGAAGATGTAGGTCGCGTAGGCGTAGACCAGTTTGGTGTTGTAGTCGCCATCCGGGGTACTGAATGCCAGATACACCGAGATCCCGAACGGGATGGCTAGAAACGCTAGATATGGGCGGTAGCGACCCCAGCGCGTGGTGAACTTGTCGGTCATCATGCCCATCAGAGGGTCGGTTACCGCGTCGATCAATCGGACCACGATAAATAACATCGCGAGATCCTGGGCACGGATGCCGAAGATATCGGTATAGAAAAACGTAATGATTAACATCATGGAGGAAATGACGACATTCACGGCCATATCCCCGGCACCAAACCCGATCTTCTCAATGACGGGCAATTTGTATTTATACATCCTAGCAGTCCTTATTGAATCATCCGTTTATTATTTTTATATATATGTTTCTTATTTCCTGTTAAACGTGTCATGCAAAAATGAAATCAGCTATAGACTACATACTTTTAGCGTTTGAGTTCATATGCTTATAAGGTTGCAATTATCAGCTTACATGGGTATTTCTTTGTTAAATGCTTGTTGTTTTGTATAAACTCGAGCAAAAAAGGCGAGCGGAAGGTTTACTGTGTGTTTTAACGGCGAAGGGCTGCAATAAAAAGCAGCGACACAGGTGGGAGTGTCGCTGCCTTGAGGTGAAATTGAGGGTGCTTGTCCAGCCCCGTGACGGATAGGGCAAGCGGTGTTACGTCCTTGCCATTTGCTTGTAGCGGTCGAAGATAACCGCCGCCAGCAAGATAGCACCACGGACCACATATTGCGCAAAGGGTGACATATTTAACAGGTTCATGGCGTTTTCTACCGTACCTAGGATGAGCACCCCGGCAATCACGTACGACACTTTACCGATCCCCCCCTTGAGCGATACCCCGCCTAATACACAGGCTGAGATCACCACCAGCTCAAAGCCGACAGAGGTCATCGGCTGGCCGCTGGTCATGCGCGCCGCCAGGATCACCCCGGCCAAGGCTGAGATGAACCCCGAAACAGTAAAGATGAGCATCTTGGTTTTCACCACGTTGACCCCCGCCAGACGGGCGGCTTCTTCGTTACCGCCGATCGCCAGCGTATTGCGGCCGTACACGGTGCGGTTGAGCAAAAACGCGAACACCGCAAAGGTGGCGATGGTCAACCAGACCGGGGTTGGGATCCCCAGTAGTGAGGAGTTGCCGAGGGCAAAGAAGCTCTCCTCGGTGATCCCCACGGCTTTACCGTCAGAGATGATATACCCTAGACCGCGGGCGATCTGCATGGTGGCCAGCGTGGTGATCAACGCATTGATTTGCAGCTTGGCAATCACAAAGCCGTTGAGCAGGCCGAATGCGACGCCAGAAAGCAGGCCTGCGCCAATCCCGAGTACCACGCTGCTGGTGGCGTTGATCGCAACCGCTGTCACCACTCCGGAGCAGGCAATCACCGATGCCACGGACAGGTCGAGATCGCCGCATGCCAGGCAAAACAGCATGGCACAGGCCACCATTCCGCTCATTGAGATCGCCAGTCCCAGCCCTTTCATGTTGATGAAGGTGGCGAAATAGGGGACAAAGAAACAGCACAGTAAAAACAGTACCGCAAACACCATCAGCATGCCGAACCGGTCCCAGATCCCGGCAAAGTTAAATGCGGGCTTGGCGTTTTTTTGTTCCAGTACTTTGGTAGAACTTGTTACGGACATATGTAATTTCCTCTTTATGCGGCAGTTTGGCTGTGGCCCAGCATGGCCAGGCTGAGGGCGACTTGCTCTTTGAACTCATGGCGCTGTAGCTCTCCGGTGACGGCACCTTCCTTCATGACCATGACCCGGTCTGAGATCCCCAACACTTCGGGCAAGTCGCTCGAGACAACGAGCACTGTGACCCCCCGTTCTGCCAGGTTGAAGATCAATTCGTAAATTTCTGATTTGGCGCCAACGTCGATACCTCGGGTCGGTTCATCCAGCAGGATCACTTTCATCTCGGTGGACAGCCAGCGGCCGAGGATCACCTTTTGCTGGTTGCCCCCCGATAGCTGGCCAATCGACTGTTGTATCGAGGCGGTTTTGATATTGAGCGCAGCGCGCTGCTGTTCGGCGTTGGTTTTCTCCCAGGAAAAGTCAATCAGGCTGCCGAGCTTCAAATGCCAGGGGCGGGCGCTGATGTTGGTGTTTTCCGCCACCGAGAGTATCGGTACGATACCGTCCGCTTTGCGGTTTTCCGGACACAGGGTGATACCGGCATTGATGGCCTGTTGCGGGTTCTTGATGGTGGCCGGCTGGTCATGGATGTACATCTGCCCTGCCTGGGCCTTTTCGGCCCCGAAAATAAGGCGCATTAGCTCGGTCCGGCCTGCGCCGACCAGCCCGAACAAGCCCAGGATTTCACCCTGGCGGACATCCAGGCTAACCGGTGCCGTCAACCCTTTTCCTTCCAGGTTTTCAAGCCGCAGGCCGGTGTTACCCAGCGGGCGAGAACGGTAGTTGTAGATATCGTTGATTTCCCGCCCGACCATCAGCTCGACCAGCCTGTCGTGGGTCAGAGAGGACAGCTCATCGAATGTCTGGACATGGGTACCGTCTTTGAAAATAGTGATGGCATCGCACAGATCAAAAATCTCTTCCATCCGGTGCGATACATATAGGATGATCTTGCCGTCATCTCGCAGCTCGCGGATCACCTTGAACAAGTTTTGGATTTCGCGCTGTGACAAGCTACTGGTGGGCTCATCGAAAGCGATGATCTGTGCGTTTCGGCTCAGCGCTTTTGCTATCTCCACCATTTGCCACTGGCCGATGGAAAACTCCTTCAGCGGACGAGATGGATCGAAATCTTCCCCTAATCGCAGAAGTTGCTCACGGGCCCGGGCGTTCAGGGTCTCGGTGTCCACTTTGCCGCTCTTGGTCGGCATTTGGCCCAGATAAATATTCTCGGCCACACTTAATTCCGGGACGAGATTGAGCTCTTGATAAATGATGGCGATGCCTTGATCGAGTGCGTCAGTGGCCGAGTTGATCGACAAGGTCTTACCGTCGACGACCAGGTCACCCTCGGTAGGCAGGTACAAACCACTTAGTGTTTTGAGTAGGGTTGACTTTCCCGCACCATTCTCGCCCATCAAGGCATGGATGCTGCCTTTGTTGGCCCGAAAGCTGATGTTGCTGAGTGCTTTTACCCCGGGGAAATGCTTCGAGATATTGCGAAATTCGAGGTAAGAAGGGGAATTTTCCATGATTTATTTCTCCGTTTACAACGAAAAACGGCGGCAAGGAAACTGCCGCCGCGTCTAACTTACAGACCTTTTTTCTCCAGTTCATCACGGAAGTTGTCACGGGTGATCAATACAACGTCAGTGACTTCCACGAACTTCTGAGGTTGCACATCGTCTTTCACCCAGTGGTAGAGCGACTCGATACTCTTGAAGCCGTGAACGTCAGGGCTAGGCAGCAGTGAACCGTAAAATCCGGTTGCGCTGGACTTGGCCAGTTCGTTTACGGCATCCACGCCGTTGATGCCGATACCGATGACCTTCTCAGCAGCAAAGCCCTGGCCTTCTGTCGCCCGAACACCGCCAAGCACGGTGTTGTCGTTCATACCGACAACCATCCATTGTTTGACCGTTGGGTACTGGACAAGCAGCGAGTTGGCAGCATCGAGAGCCCCTGGGATGTCATTGGATTTGGTTGGTACGCGATAGATCTGATCTGTAGGGAAGCCAGCTTCTTGCAGTGCCTTGATCGAACCATCGACACGGCGGCGGGCAGTGTCAAGTTCATCGGCAGTAATGGCCATGACACCGGTTTGTGATGCATCCCAGCCGCGTTTTTGCATCTCAGCATAGAGTTCGGTTCCCTGGCGGTAGCCGATTTCGCTGGCCGCCATCATCACCAAAGGAACGTCAGCCATCGGCTCGCCTTTGGCGTTCAGGAACTGATCATCCACCGTGACGACTTTCAGGCCATAGCTGTTGGCTTTGGCCATGATGGCAGGGCCAAGTTTCGGGTCGGGGGTACAGATGACAAAGCCTTTTGCACCACTGGCCGCCAGTGTGTCAATCGCGTTCAGGGTTTTTTCACCATCAGGTACGGCCATCTTGATGACTTCAAAGCCATATTGTTCACCAGCCTTCTCCGCGAAAGACCATTCTGTTTGGAACCATGGTTCTTCCGGTTGTTTAACTAGGTAACCTAGTCGCAGATTATCGTCACTCGAGCCAAAAAAAGCGCTTGCCGATGCACTGAGCATCGTAAAGCCAGACAGGGCAGCAATTGTAAGTAGTTTTTTTAATTTCATTGTCTTCCATCCACTGGTAGAGGTGAGTGTTCATTGACCATCTTTGTGGATCTCTGAGGGTTTGTTAGTGACAGCAATCACAGTTAGGAAATGTAGCGATTAAGTCCATGTATTTAGCCGTGAAAGCTATGAGTCAGATCTCAAAATCAATGTTCATGGGAATTCTTGTTTAAATTAAGCGCGATTTGGCGGTTTTTTCCCACTTTTTCATGTCGTGACGCTATGTTGCGCAATGTGTTAGTAACAGCACATAAAATTAGTTGTGACGGTTTAGTCCATAAATTTAGCTGTGTTATTTATGTGATTCATGGTTCGCTCTGGCTATAACAACAAGTAGTTAAATTTGCTTGCCCAAAGAGTTGGAGTGGTTATGGAGACAACAAAGACACAGCGCCATGTGATCGGTTTGGACTTTGGTTCGGATTCCGTTCGTGCGCTTATCGTTAATGCAGACACGGGAGCGGAGGTGGCGTCCTCGGTGGTGAACTATCCGCGTTGGATGAAGGAGCTGTATTGCCAGCCGGCGCAGTCGCAATTTCGCCAACACCCGCAAGATTACTTGGATGCCATGACGCAGGCTATCCAGGGCGTGGTGGCCGACGTCCCTCGGGCAGTGGCTGAATCCGTTGTCGGGATCGGGGTCGATACTACGGGCTCGACACCTGCGCCGATTGATGAAAACGGCAATGTCCTGGCCCTGCTGCCGGAGTTCGAACACAACCCCAACGCCATGTTCGTGCTGTGGAAAGATCACACCTCTGTTGCCAAGGCCGATCTCATCAATGAGCTGGCACATTCGGGGCAGCATCCAGACTACACCCGCTATATTGGCGGCAGGTACTCCTCTGAATGGCTCTGGGCAAAAGCGGCGTGGGTGAGCGAGCAGGATGCGCAGGTTGCCGAGCATGCCTATAGCTGGGTCGAGTTGTGTGACTGGGTGCCGGCAATCCTCTCCGGTAGGCAGCACCCGGCCAAGCTGCGCCGCAGTATATGCGCCGCCGGCCACAAAGCCATGTGGCACGAAAGCTGGGGTGGATTGCCAGACCAGCAGTTCCTGACCGCTATTTCACCAACGTTGGCTGGTATGCGCGAGCGTATGTTCAGCGAGGTGTTTACTTCCGATCAAGTGGCGGGCCACCTTGCCGAGGACTGGGCGGATAAACTGGGCTTGCCACTAGGGATCGCAATTGCCATTGGCGAATTTGACTGCCACATGGGCGCGGTTGGAGCCGGAGCGGGTGCCAACGATTTGGTCAAGGTTATCGGTACCTCGACCTGCGACATCCTGATGGTGGAAGCCGGGGACGTCGCCGACCGTACCATCCACGGCATTTGCGGCCAGGTCAACGGGAGTGCAATGCCCGGACTACTGGCACTGGAAGCTGGCCAGTCTGCCTTCGGCGATATGTATGCATGGTTCAAGAACGTGCTGATGTGGCCGCTGCAGGCCTATGCCGAGCGCAACCCGGACTTTGCTCCCACCGCAGAGGCAATGGCTGCCGACATGCTGCCGCTGCTATCTGAGGCCGCAGAGCAGCAAGGCATCGACCAATACGCCCCAGTCGCCATGGACTGGCTCAACGGCCGGCGTACCCCGTACGCCAACCAGCGGCTCAAGGGCGCGGTATGTGACCTGAACCTGGGCAGTAATGCCCCTGCCATTTTTGCCGCCCTGGTTGAATCGACCGCCCATGGTGCCAAAGCGATTGTCGACTGTTTCATCGAGCAAGGGGTGACGGTAGAGCGCGTGATCGCCATTGGCGGCATCGCCCAGAAATCACCGTATGTGATGCAGATGTGCGCCGATGTCATCGGCCGGGAAATCATTGTTGTCGAGTCCGATCAATGTTGTGCTCTGGGGGCCGCAATCTTTGCCGCCGTTTGTGCCGGTGTCTATCAAGATACTGCGGCGGCGCAAGCTGTGATGGCCAGCCCGATCCGCCAGACCTATGTCCCTAACCCAGAAGTACAGCCGCTTCGTGCCCAGCGCTATGCGACGTATCGCCAGTTGGGGCAGGGTATGGAGCAAATCGCGGAATTCCACCAGGCACAGGAGCGTCAGGATGTCTGAACATACCCAGTGGAATAAGCTCGAATCAGCGGCCCGGCGCCTGCAAGTCCTACGCCACCAGGTTTGGCAGGCCAATATGGACCTGCAACGCCATCAATTGGTGACGTTCACCTGGGGCAATGTCTCGGGTATCGACCGCGAGTCAGGCTTGGTGGTGATCAAGCCCAGCGGCGTGGAGTACGCCGAACTCAGTGCCGACAACATGGTGGTGGTTGATTTGCAAGGCCATGTGGTCGAGGGCGATCTCAACCCGTCTTCCGATACCGCCACCCACTTGGCGCTGTACCGTCAGTATCCCGCGATTGGCGGCATCGTCCATACCCATTCGCCACAGGCTACCGCATGGGCGCAGGCGGGCCGGGCTATTCCGGCTCTGGGCACCACCCATGCCGACTATTTCTATGGCCCGATCGCCTGTACCCGAGCCCTGACCGATCAGGAAATCGCCGAAGCTTACGAGCTCAATACCGGCAAAGTCATCGTGGAAACCATTGCTGATGCCGATGTGATGGCTTCTCCCGGGATCCTGGTCAAAGAGCATGCGCCCTTTACCTGGGGTAAAGATCCCCACCAGGCCGTCCACAATGCCGTGGTGGTCGAAGTTGTTGCCGGCATGGCACTGCAGACGCTGCAGCTCAATGCGGGTGTCAGTTCTCTTAACCAGGCACTGCTGGACAAGCACTATTTGCGCAAGCACGGCGCCAATGCCTACTACGGCCAAACCAATAAATAAGGAAGCAGAATGAAGATGTTCAATGAAAAACAAGTGTGGTTTGTAACGGGTTCTCAGCACTTGTACGGCCCCCAAGTACTGCATAGCGTAGCCAATGACAGCGAAGAGATTGTCCAAGGCCTCAATACCGCCGAGGGCATTTCTGTCGCAGTTGCCAACAAGGGGACGGTGAAAACACCGGATGAGATCTTGGCCGTGTGCCGCGCTGCGAATAACGATCCTAACTGTGTTGGGTTGATGCTGTGGATGCATACCTTCTCGCCGGCCAAAATGTGGATTGCCGGTTTGACCCAGCTGAACAAGCCGTTCTTGCATTTACACACCCAGTTTAATGCCGCCTTGCCTTGGGATGAAATCGACATGGATTTCATGAACCTCAACCAGAGTGCCCATGGTTGCCGCGAATTTGGCTTTATTGGCAGCCGATTGAACATTGAGCGCAAAGTGGTCGTGGGGCACTGGCAAAACCCGCAGGTGCACCAGGACATTGATGATTGGTGCCGGGCGGCGATCGGGGTACAGGCCGGGCAGGCACTGAAGGTCGCACGCTTCGGTGATAATATGCGTCAGGTTGCTGTTACCGAGGGCAACAAAGTCTCCGCCCAAATCCAGTTTGGCTACGAAGTCCACGGCTACGGGTTAGGTGAGTTGAGCGAATCCGTCAACGCCGTTGCCGACGGTGACGTCAACCACCTGCTGGACGAATACACAACGACGTACGACATGTCGGCGGAGCTGCTCAATAACCCCGAACAGAAGAAACTGCTGGTGCAAGAAGCGCGTCTGGAGCTGGGGATGGAGTCATTCCTGACGTCGGTAGGCGCTGGGGCGTTTACCAATACGTTTGAGAACCTGACTGGCTTGACCAACCTGCCGGGGTTGGCAACCCAACGCTTGATGGCGAAGGGATTTGGCTACGGCGGTGAAGGCGATTGGAAGACGGCTGCGATGACGCACATCATGAAGGTGATGGGGCAGGGCAAGGCCGGCGGCACCTCTTTTATGGAGGACTATACCTATAACTTCGGTGCAACGGACCAGGTACTGGGTGCCCATATGCTTGAAGTGTGCCCGAGTATTGCCGCTGCCAAGCCTAAATTGCAAATCCACCGTCATACCATCGGGTGCAACTGTGATATCCCACGCCTGATCTTCAGCGGCCAGCAGGGTGAAGCGTTGAATGTGTCGATCATTGATTTGGGTGAACGCTTCCGGATGATTGTCAATCTGGTCGACACGGTAACGCCGACCCAGTCTTTACCCCGGTTGCCGGTTGCCCATGCGCTGTGGGAGCCGCAACCCAACCTCAGCACCGCTGCTGCCGCCTGGATCCATGCGGGCGGCGCGCATCATACCGTCTACAGCCAGGCCGTTACGCTGGCCATGCTCACCGACTATGCAGAAATGCTGGGAATCGAGCTGGTGGTGATTGACAACAGCACCCAGTTGCGCCAATTCAAGCAAGAGCTGCGCAATAACAGTGTGTTTTATCGCCTTAACTAGTTCTCTACGAAGTGCTCCCACCTCGGGAGCACGTTGAAGTAACGTTCTAAATTGAGAGGTTAACCCTTTGGGTCGATATGAAAACCACGGCAGCCAAGGTGCCGGTGATACTAGCGGGCGGAGGCAGTGCCTTGCTATCCGATAGCTTCAGTGGGGTCAGTGAAGTCGTTCGCCCAGCGCGATCTATCGCCCTGGGCTTTGTTTTTAATCGTTAGGTTATCGAGCTAGCCTAGCAAAACCCGGTAGACCTGCTATTGGTCAAGCAACCTCAGCGCTTTATCAAGTAACTGCTTGGCTTGCTGGATATGTTCCTTGTCCTGCTGTAGCGGTGCCGTACTCTCTCGTTCGATCAGTGTGACATCAATATGGGTGATGTCTACCTGATCCGCTGGGGCGGTAAGCAGCTTGTTGACTGCAGCTTGGCCGAGTAATTTGAAATCCTGCTTGATGGTGGTCAGGGGCGGGGAGAAAAATGCACTGTCTTCGGTGCCATCAAAGCCGATCACCGACACACTGTTTGGCACGTCGATACCCATTTCACTCAAAGCGCGCAGTGCTCCCAGAGCCATCTGATCATTGGCGACCAGCACGCAGTCGAAGTGGCGGTTTTGCACAATCGCCTGGCGCATAGTTTGGTAGCCGCTAGCGGCTGACCAATCCCCTTCGTATTGGGCGATAATATCAAGCTGGTGGATGGCAAAAATATTCTGCCAAATTTGAGTTCTTTGCTGAGAGGCATAAGAGGCATGTGGGCCGGTCAATAATACTGGCTGGGTCCGCCCATGTTCGATAAGCAGTTCAGCCCCTTGCTTTGCACCGTTGCCGTTGGCACTGCAGACCGCATTGACCTCGGTGCCGTCTGGCACATCGATGAACAGCAGTTTTACCTTGGCGTACTTTTTCATCAGCTCACCGGCAAGCTCTCTGGATACCGGTGCGTTGATAATAATTGATTCAACCTGCTGGGCGATCAGCTCCCTGACGGCACTTTCAATGTCTTGGTCTTCAAGGTTATCTACCGCCGAGATGGCCAAGGTATAACCTGCGTCATGGGCTTGTTGGCGTACCCCGTTGGCAATCATTGCCGCACCATGAAATGCCATGTCCAAAGTGATCAAGCCAATGATTTTATTCTGAACTTTAAGTGCCTGCGCGGCTTTGTTCGGGATATAACCAAGCTCTTCTATGGCTGCAAGTACCCTTTCCCTGGTTTTGCTCGATACATTTTCCGCGCCGTTGGTAACTCGGGATACCGTTTGGGTAGATACGCCGGCCAAACGGGCGACATCTTTGAAAGTTGCAGTCATTGCTTGCCATCCATTTTGAACATGTAAAGCATTCTATCATGAACATGGTAAAAGGCCTTTCTGTTGATTTGTGTTTTCGAAAACATTTAGTGATGAGTCTCACGTAACTCAGGTTTTAAAAGGATCTTTGATCACATTTTCATCGCCATTGGCTTTTTAAATGACTTGTTAGTGATCTAGTTTGTTTGTAAGTGTTATCGAAAACAATCTTTGAGAGACTATGACAAAGCTACTTCATTTACAGAGCCAGAACCTGAGTTTGGTGTTTAAGTTGGGGCGTATTCCGGAAATTATCCATTGGGGTAACAAGGTATCCGCCATTGATGAAGATCTGTTTCTGGCGACCGAGCGCCCGGTGAGCCAAGCGCGACTCGATGTCGATGTGCCGCTGAGTGTTTGTCCTGAACTTGGGGCGGGGCATTTCAATGCGCCAGGCCTTGAAGGTAATCGCCAAGGCCATGACTTTGCCCCGGTGTTTACGATGGAAAACTACCGCCACCAAGGCCAATGCGTGGTGTTCGAGCTGGTTGATGACGTGGCCATGCTGCAACTGGATGTGGAGTTCGAATTGGATGCCAGTAGTGATGTGTTGCGCCAGAAGCTCACTATCAAGAACCTCGGTGATGAGGCTTACTCGCTGGACAAGTTGGCGTGTACCTTGCCGGTGCCTTATCACGCCAATGAGTTAATGACTTTCCATGGTCGTTGGTGCCAGGAGTTCCAGACCCACCGTGTTGCGTTTGAGCACGGTGGCTTTGTTCAGGAAAACCGCCGCGGCCGTACCTCGCACGAGAACTTCCCGGGCTTTTTTGCCGGTGCCAAAGGGTTTTCTGAGCAATCTGGCCAGGTGTGGGGATTCCACTTTGCTTGGAGTGGTAACCACCGCATGCGTGCCGATGTTCGTAGTGATGGACGTCGCTTTATCCAGGCCAGTGAGTTGCTGTTCTCCGGCGAAGTTGCTTTGGCTCCACATGAAAGCTATTCCACGCCTGAGCTCTTTGCGACCTACAGCAACGCTGGTTTGAATGGGATCTCTGAGCGTTTCCACCGCTATGTTCGCGAAAACATTCTGGCGTTCACCCCAGATCAGCCTCGCCCGGTGCACCTTAATACCTGGGAGGGGATCTACTTCGACCATGATCCTGACTACATCATGAAGATGGCCAGCGAAGCGGCTCGAATGGGCGTCGAGCGCTTCATTATTGACGACGGCTGGTTTGTCGGCCGTAATGGCGAAAAAGCGGCGCTGGGTGATTGGTATCTTGATGAAACCAAATACCCAAATGGTTTGGAGCCGGTGATCCAGCATGTGATTGAAAACGGCATGGAGTTTGGTCTGTGGGTTGAACCAGAGATGGTCAGTATGGACTCGCACCTCTACCGTGCTCATCCTGATTGGGTTTTGGGCATCGAAGGTTACCAGCAGCCGTCAGGTCGTTGGCAGTATGTGCTCGACCTGCAAAACAAGGACTGCTTCGATTACCTGTTCAGCCGCTTGGATGATTTGCTCAGCCGCTACCAGATCAGCTACCTCAAGTGGGATATGAACCGCGAATTGGTCCAGCCGGCCCACAATGGCAAACCGGCGGTGAAGGGGCAAACCCTGGCCTTTTATGCCCTGCTCGATGCATTGAGGGCCAAACACCCAGAGGTTGAAATTGAATCGTGCTCGAGCGGTGGTGGCCGTATTGATTTCGAAGTGCTCAAGCGTACCCATCGTTTCTGGACATCGGACTGTAATGATGCGCTGGAGCGCCAGACAATCCAGCGTGGCATGGGGTATTTCTTCCCGCCGGAAGTAATGGGTGCCCACATTGGCCCTGCCGAGTGCCACTCAACCAAGCGAATGCACAACATCAACCTGCGCGGCGTGACGGCACTGCAGGGCCATATGGGTGTCGAGCTGGATCCGGTCAAGGTTGGTGAAGAAGAGAAAGCGGCCTTTGCCCACTATATCGAGCTGCACAAGTGTTTCCGATCTCTACTGCATAATGGCCGCGCCTTCCGGATCGATCCGGCAGATGAGCGCCAATACATTTATGGCGTCGAGCACCAAGACGAAATGTTGATCACCGTCTGCCAGCGGGCGATGCCATCCCATGCCCTGCCGGCCCCGCTTCGTTTGGGCTGCTTGGAGCCTGATGCGATGTACTCGGTAAAAATTGTCGAGATGCCGCAAAGCTCGTTCCAGTTGATGAAGCACCGCCCGGCATGGATAGATAAAACCCTACACCTACGGGGAGATACCTTGATGGAAATCGGCCTTATCCTGCCGATCCTCGATCCCGAATCTGCCCTGATCCTACACCTACAAAAAGATTAAAACATACCCGGTGGCACCCCTGGTGCCACCAAACAAAAGGAACTGAAAGATGGATATTACACTCATTTCATTCTTCTTGTTTACTGGCTTTGTGGTTTGGTTTACCTATAGCAAAGTGAAGAACTCGAAGAATGACTCCCACGATGGCTTTTTTCTCGGCGGCCGTTCACTGACCGGTGGTTTGATTGCCTCATCCCTGATTCTAACCAACCTTAGTGCAACCAGTTTTGTCGGGATGTCTGCCCAGTCCTATACCCATAATATGTCGGTCATGGGCTGGGAAGTGGCCAGTGGTGTTACCCTGGTGATGATCGCCCTTTACTTGGTGCCTCGCTACCTCAAGCAGGGGATCACTACGGTGCCGGACTTTCTCGAGAGCCGCTACGATCTGGGAGTAAAAAAATTCGTTACCCTGCTGTTCTTGTGCCAGTACGTGATTAATATTTTGCCGACCACCCTGTACGCAGGCGCGGTGGTACTGACTGGTATTTTTGATATTGAGTCGATTCTGGGGATTTCGGAATTCCAGGCCATTGCGTTGATCAGTGCACTGATTGGCCTGCTGGGTTTCTTCTACGCCATTTACGGTGGCCTGAAAGCGGTAGTGATTGCCGATACCATCAATGGCGTGGGTTTGATCACTGGCGGTTTGATGATCCCAGTCTTTGGCCTGTTTGCCCTGGGTGGCGGCAGCTTTGGTGAAGGTTTGAATATCTTGCTGACTGCAGCGCCGGAGAAGTTGGAGTCGGTGGGTGCTGCCAGCGATCCACTGCCGTTCTCAACCTTGTTTACTGGCCTGTTGTTGGTGAACCTGTACTACTGGGGTACCGACCAGTCGATTATCCAGCGTGCGCTGGGTGCCAAGAATCTCAAGGAAGGTCAGAAAGGGGTGATCTGGGCCGGTGCCATCAAGGTGATTTCGCCGCTGTTCTTGATCATTCCAGGTATCATCGCCTTCCACCTGTTTGGTGCCGATGCCGGTAACCCGGATACCATGTATACCCGCTTGGTGAACGAAGTCTTGCCAAAGCCTTTGGTCGGTTTCTTTGTGGCGGTAATGTTTGGTGCCATTCTGTCGACCTTTAACGGGGTACTGAACAGCTCAACCACCTTATTTGCGCTAAACGTCTACAAACCTATCTTTGCCAAGGAAGGGCTGACAGACAAAGAGTTGGTGGCCAAGGGCCGTGTGTTTGGTGTGCTGATTGCAGTTGTCGCTATCTGTATTGCCCCGTTTATCATGTATGCACCTGAAGGTTTGTTCCAGTACCTACAGATGGTTGCGGGCTTCTTTAGTGTGCCGATCTTCACCATTGTTTTTGTTGGCTATATCTCCAAACGCGTGCCTGCCATTGCGGCCAAAGTGGCGTTGGTAGTGTTTGTCAGCTCCTATGCCTCGATGCAGCTTATTTTTAAAACCCCACTGCACTTCTTGCACCAGCTCGCAATTCTGTTTGTGGTTTGTACTGTCTTGATGTTCGTGATTGGCCACTTTGCACCACGCAGCAGTGACTATGTGATGCCGGTAAATGAAAGTATGGATGTGACGCCTTGGGAGTTCCGTTTCGAAGCGTCGGCCTTCATCCTCTACATGGTATTGGGCGCCTACATTATGTTTAGTAAGGTAGGCTTTGTGTCGGATGATCCAACCTTCATGCAGGTCTACGGCTTGTGTGGTGTGGTGATGCTGGTGGGTGTTGCCGTAAGGTATTTCAAGAAAAAGCAGGCGTCACAGCAGGTGCTAGTCCCTGAGTCATAAGTAAGAGCGTCTAAGATCTAGCTCGATAAAAATAGCTTTTTGAAATGAATGCCCAGCAGTGAAAACTGCCGGGCATTTTGATTTTCAACCAAGGGAAAATCGATGCGATTTACAGTGTGAATTGGTTGATGGTAGTGCTTTGGCTCAATGTCAGGCCGCAGCTGATTCTGGCTCCTTGGGCAGTGTCTGAATCGTGATCTTTAGCCATGCTTGGCTTAAGAGATGCATTTCGAAATACATCTAATTGTATTATTATATTTTTTCTATCGATTGCTGGTTTTCGGATTGGCTTCGTTCGATTTTTCCACCCAACCGGATATCGCCCATGTCTCACACCTTGCTGCCGAACATCATTGAATTTCTGACCCATGTCGATCCGTTCGATAAGCTGCCTCAGGACTGCCTTGAAAAAATTGCAGGCTGTATCAAAATCAATTACCTAGGTCAGGGTGAGCGTATTGCTTTCTCGACCGATCAGGAAGAGTGCTATCTCTACATTGTCCGTACCGGCGCGATGGAGCAGCGCAAATCCGATGGGGTGCTGCGTGCCAAATTGGGCGAGCAGGATATATTTGGCTTCAGCTTCCTACAAACCGAAGGAGTCAGCAGCCAGGCAGAGATGGCCTATACGGCGACGGCGATGGAGAACACCCTGCTCTATTTGATCCCCCACGCCAAGCTCAAGCAAATCCTGCGTTCCTATCCGGAGTATGCCCAGCACTTTGCGGCACAGGCGCAGGTTCGGATTCAGTCGGCCTTGAGTGTGGTTTGGTCGGATGATGAAAAGGGCTTGTTTTTCAAAACTGTGTCAGAAGTGGCCAGCGATAGGGTAGCTGTTGTACCGGCGACCATGTCTATCCAGCAGACTGCTTATAAAATGACGATTGAAACACCTTCGCCGGTTGCGGTGGTGAAAGACGGCAATACGATTGTCGGGGTGATGACCGATCGTGACTTGGCAAAAAGGGTATTGGCTAAAGGTGTTGATCCTGAAAGGAAAATCTGCGAGGTGATGACCCCTAATCCGTTGACTGTCGCCCCGGATGATTTGGTGATGAAGGCCGCCTCCCTGATGATGCAGCACAATGTCCGCAGCTTGCCGGTAGTCAAAGACGGGCTGGTGGTTGGGGTAGTGTCGACCACGCATTTGGTCCAGAAGCACCGGGTACAGGCGATTTTCTTGATCGAAAAAATTAACTACACCGACTCGTTGGAAGACTTGGTCGAGCTGGCCCCGGAGCGTCAGGCGATTTTCGAAGCCCTGATTGAGGGCAACGTTGGCTCGGAGATCATCGGCCAGGTGATGGCGATGATTATGGATTCGTTCAACCGCCGGATCTTGCAGCTGGTGGAAGCCAGGATGGGGCCGCCGCCTTGTCAGTATGCCTGGGTGGTGGCTGGCTCCCATGCCCGTAATGAAGTCCATGCCCTGTCAGATCAGGACAATGCCATCATTTTATCGGACGATGTGACCGACGATCAGCGTATGTATTTCAAGCTGTTGGCAATGGATGTCTGCAAGTGGATGGATGCTTGTGGCTATAGCCTATGTAGCGGCAATTATATGGCGTCGGTACAGAAGTGGTGCCAGCCGTTATCGGTATGGAAAGCGTATTACTCGAAGTGGGCGGAAAACCCAGAATATGAGCGGCTGCTCAATATCACCGTATTTCTGGAAGTGCGGGCAATCCATGGCCATACAGCGTTTTCCGAAGAACTGCAGGCCCATTTGATGAGTTTGCTGGGGAAAAACAGTAGTTTCTTGAGCATCTTGGCCAAGGAAACTGTGGCAACACAGCCGCCGCTGGGGATCTTCAATAAGTTTGTCTTGGAGAAGAACGGTGATCAGAGCAATACCCTCAATATCAAAAAATACGCCCTTAATTTGATCGTAGACTTGGCGCGGATCTACAGCCTGTCGGTGGGGTGCACCCTGACCGGCACCGAGGAGCGATTCCAGTACGCCTTTGAGCACGGCAGCCTGAGCGAAGAGAGCCTTAAAGATATTATCGGCGCCTACCGCTTTATTACCCGGGTGCGCTACAGCCATCAGCTGCAGGCGCTCAAGAACGGTGAGGTGCCGGATAATCATATCTCACCGGATATGTTCGGCAGCTTCGAGCGCAAGCACCTCAAGGATGCATTCCGGATCATCGCCGAGCACCAGGATGCGGTGAAGCTGCGTTTCGGTCAGGCATAAGGGGGCTTGAGATGAAACGAATGCTGTCTTACTTCAAGCCGCTTAACCGCCTGGCGAGGGCTCAGGCTAAGTGGCGGGCTAACCATGGTTCTTCGATTGGCTCTGGCGCGATAGATCCTGCCCAGCAGGTGGTGAACCTGCTCGGTGGTGAATTGCCTGCGCCCGACACCCCGCTGCTGGAGCGGGATATCATCAGCCTCGACTTTGAAACGACGGGGCTTAATCCGGATAAGGATCAGATCCTGAGTATCGGCTATGTTGAAATGCAAAATGGCATGCTCAACCTCAGCAGCTGTGAAGAGACCTTTATCAAGGACAGTAGCGGGATCAATGCCCGGTCGGCGATTATCAACCAGATCACCCCGGAGATGCTGACATCCGGCCAAGCGCTGGATGAGGCGATGGATACCTTGCTTGCCAAGATGGCTGGTAAGATAGTGCTGGTTCACGGCCTCACCGTCGAGAAGTCTTTTCTCGAGCACTACCTGCAACAACGCTTTGGCATCCCTCTGCCGCCGATATTATGGCTTGATACCCTGCTGATCGAGAAAATGATGGTGACCAACCGCCATATGCGCGAAGAAGGAGACTACCGCTTGTCCTCAATCCGCCAGCGATATGGCCTACCTGAGTACCCGAGCCATGGCGCCTTGATTGATGCCGTGGCCACCGGTGAGCTGTTACTGGCTTTGTTGAACAAGTGCTTTGGCCGTGCAACGCCTCGGCTCGAAGAGGTGTATGACATGCACCACTATGATTTGACTGTCGCTGATTAGCACATTTTCCTCATCCTCCAGAAAATGAGAATCTGACTTATAGTTAAGAGGCCATCCTTTGTGTGAGAGCCTTTGATGAAAGTTAAGACAGGGTTGAGTCTGAGGTTATGCTTACCAGCCTTGGTAGCGGCCGCTTCTCTCTTGGGGCTAATGGGTTGTGAGAGCAGTATGTTTGCCCGCAGCTATGACGAGCCGCCGATTAACCGCCAGTATATGGAGCTCTACCGGACCAGCGAGATGCTCAATAGGCCTCCGCCTGAAATATACCAATATCCCCGCCCCCCATTCAGCGAGGGCTGACACCACAGTGTGCTTATTTCCTTTCTAATGTCGAAAGCACTGAGCTGGGAGTTGCAGATAAAAAAAGCCCCAGCTCAAGGCTGGGGCAACTGGATCAATTAATGTAGTAACTTTGGCAAGTGACTAATCAAATTCAAAAAATCAAAAATGATCGACTAAAATCAGAAAATTCATCGGGGGTGAAGCAATTACTGAACTTTGGCTACCGCATCTTTCACTAGCTGGCCAAGCTCGTCCCACTGCTTGTTGTCAATCAGGTCGCCTGGAACCATCCAAGTACCACCACAAGCCAGTACAGAAGGTACTGCTAGGTAGTCATCGATGTTGCCTAGGCTAACACCGCCAGTCGGCATGAACTTAACTGGGTAAACCGCAGTCAGTGCTTTCAGCATTGAAACGCCGCCAGAAGGCTCAGCAGGGAAGAACTTAAGGGTACCTAGGCCCATTTCCATTGCTTGCTCAACCAGGCTTGGGTTGTTTACGCCAGGGACGATAGCAACGCCTTTTTCCTGACAGTATTTAACTGTCGTCGGATTGAAGCCTGGGCTTACGATGAAGTCAACGCCAGCGTCAATCGCTTCGTCAACTTGCTCTTTAGTTAGAACCGTACCTGCGCCGATTAGCATCTCAGGGAATTCTTTGCGCATGTTGCGGATAGCTTGGGCTGCTGCTTCAGTACGGAAAGTAATTTCAGCACAAGGCATGCCGTTGTCTACTAGGGCTTTACCTAGTGGGATTGCGTCTTCAGCGTTTTTGATAGCAATAACTGGGATTACTTTCAGCGCAGCGAGTTTATCGTTTAGGTTGCTCATAATTCTTTACTCTCACTCAGTGTGTGTTAAATCGTTGGCATCGCATCTGCAGGGATCACAGCACCACGGTACTGGATAACCGTTGATGCAACCTGGTGGCCTGCGTGAGCGGCCTGGGTGGCTGAACCGCCAGTGAAACGCTTGGCTAGGTAGCCACCGCTGAATGAGTCGCCTGCTGCAGTGGTGTCGACAACCTTGTCGGCAACTAGGGCGGGTACGAATACATTCTGGTCTGCGGTAACAACAAGGCAGGCATCTTTACCGCGCTTGATAGCGATTTCGGTAACGCCGGCACCTTGGGTACGTTCGATACACTCTTCTAGCGTCTCATCGCCGAACAGCAGCTGCTCGTCGTCGAAAGTCAGTAGTGCGATATCAGTTAGGGATAGCATGCGAAGGTAAGCTTCTTGTGCTTCTTTCACACAAGCCCAAAGCTTTGGACGGTAGTTGTTGTCGAACAACACCTTGCCACCTTTGCCTTTGAAATCTTCAAGGAAAGTAAATAGCTGCTCACGGCTTGCTGCCGTTAGAATAGCCAGGCTGATACCGCTCAGGTAAATCGCATCAAAAGCCATCAGGCTGTTTAGCAGCTCTGCACTTTGCTCTTGCTCAAGCAGGTACTTGGCTGCTGCATCGTTACGCCAGTAGTGGAAGCTGCGCTCGCCCGTACTGTCGGTTTCGATATAGTAAAGGCCAGGTAGTTTACCTTCCAGGCGTAGCACCAAGTCAGTATTGATCCCTTCCTTGTTCCAAGCTGCCAACATTTCATCACTGAAACTGTCGTTACCTAGGGCAGTTACATAGGTGGTGTTGATGTCCTTGTCCTGGGTCAGGCGAGATAGGTATACCGCTGTGTTCAGGGTATCGCCACCAAAGGTACGGGTTAGTTGGTCATTGGCTTGCTGCAGTTCAATCATGCACTCGCCAAGAATGGCAATGTTCATCGTAGCCATACATACTCCGAAAAAGGGGATGGGAAGGAGCACTACCGTGCCCTTCCCATCAGGGTAATTACTTCAAAAAGTCCTGACGAACTGGTGAGAACATGTCTAGCAGGATGCTGCCTTCTTCCAGTGCTACAGCACCGTGAACAGCCAGTTTCGCTGCGATGTACGCGTCGCCTTTTTTCAGTACGCGTTTCTCACCGTCAACTTCTGCTTCGAAGCTACCTTCAACCACGTAGCCAATCTGGTCATGGATATCGTGGGCGTGTGGGTGGCCGATAGCACCTTTCGCGAACTCTAGGTGTACTGCCATTAGATCTTCAGTGTGGCCGACGATTTTACGCTTGATGCCATCGCCTAGGTCTTCCCACTCGTTGTTGTTGATTTCGAAAAACATTGTGTGATTCTCCCGAAAAATTAATGTGTTAAAATATTACAATTTAAAATAGGGCACAAAGGTCAGCCTTTGCTGTTGTTATTGGTTAAGCCGCACTCGTCTCGGCTGCGGCTTCAGGCTTTTTTCGAGAAGCACTCACCAGCAGGATACCGACCGTTAGTACGATAGAGCCACACAAAATAAACAGTCCACGGCCTGATGGTTCATTAGGGATCAGGGCCATTGCTAGAATACCGAAGCCGGCAACACTGATTAGGTTACCCAGCATAGAACGCTGCTTGGTATCCAGTGCCTGTTGTTCGTCACCACTAGAAACAAGTGGGGTATTCCAGTTTTCAAATAGTTTCTCTACTTCTTTCTCACGCTCAACCGTTAGGCCTTTGTAGAAGAACTTGGTCATGATGAACCAGCCACCAGTGAACACGACGTGAGCTGCTAGGCTCAAGCCAACACTCAAGTCACTCCATTCACGACCTGTTAGCGTTTGCTCCAGCCCGAACAGGCCTTCGACGTGGTGGGCTTTAAGCGCGATACCGAAGATGTATGATACAACACCACCAACGATTAGCGTTGACCAACCTGCCCAGTCTGGCGTCTTGCGAATCCACATGCCTAGCAGCACAGGGATCAGCATTGGGAAGCCAATCAATGCTCCGACGTTCAGTACTATGTCAAAGAGGCTCAGGTGGCGAAGTGAGTTAATAAACAGACCAATCGAGATAATAACGAAGCCCATCATGATTGTGGTCAGCTTACTGACAATAATCAGCTCTTTCTGGTTCGCGTGCGGACGCAGAATCGGCTGGTAGAAGTTACAAACGAAGATACCAGCGTTACGGTTCAGGCCAGAGTCCATTGAAGACATGGTTGCGGCAAACATTGCTGACATCAGCAGGCCAACCATACCGGCAGGCATGATGTTCTGTACGAAGGCTAGATAAGCAGCATCACCCGCTTTGTCGCCCATTGATGCGTACTGTGCTGCGAAGTCAGGCATGAATGCACTTACGTACCATGGTGGTAGGAACCAGATGATTGGACCTACAACCATTAGGATACACGCAAGACCAGCCGCTTTGCGCGCATTCTCGCTGTCTTTAGCAGCAAGGTAGCGGTAAGCGTTGATGCTGTTGTTCATGACACCAAACTGCTTGATGAAGATGAACACCACCCAAAGAATGAAGATACTGATGTAGTTCAGGTTGTTACCCACCAGGAAGTTGCCCTGGAAGTTGTCAACAATATTGCCAATACCACCACCGTGGAAGTACGCAGCAATCGCACACGTAATCGTAACTGCCATGATGACCAGCATCTGCATGAAGTCAGATGCGATAACGGCCCATGAACCACCCGTTACCGCCATCAGCATCAATACGATACCGGTGAAAATAATGGTTGCTTCCATTGGGATGTTAAATACCGCTGCAACAAAGATAGCCAGACCGTTCAGCCAAATACCAGCTGAAATCAGGCTGTCGGGCATGCCTGCCCAAGTGAAGAACTGCTCTGTGGTTTTACCAAAACGCATACGGATAGCATCGATGGCTGTCACCACGCGTAACTGGCGGAATTTCGGTGCGAAATACAGATAGTTGAGGAAATAACCGAACGCATTTGCCAAGAACAAAATAACGACGGTAAAACCATCTGAAAATGCTTTCCCTGCAGCACCAGTGAACGTCCATGCTGAAAACTGTGTCATGAAGGCGGTAGCACCTACCATCCACCACAACATTTTACCTCCCCCCCTGAAGTAATCACTGGTAGAGGTGGTGAATTTCCTAAACATCCACCCAATCGCGATTAGAAACAGGAAATAGGCCATAACTACGAAAGTATCAATGGTCATCTTTTTCAGCCTTAAGTTTATCGAACTGGTGCTAGTGTAATAATTGAAAAGTTATATTGTAATACAAGTCAGCCATTTTCGTGACCTCAATCAAATTTATTTTTTCGTGCCTCAAGCAATAGCCTGTAGTGGTTTGAAGTTATATTCTTTAAAATCAGCACTTTGATTGTGTTATTTGACATGGATCAACTCGCCAATTGAAATGTGATAATGGTCAGGTTTTTTCAAAGCGATAGTGAAAAAAAAGCTAATTTGTATTATTTTATGTGTATCAAAGAGGTGCAGTATACGCTCTAACCTAGAGGTTAATATGAACACAATGACACTGCCAGTGTTACTAACTTATGAAGAAGCTTCTGATTTACATAAAGAAATCGGAAGCTCTTCTTTAATGGGCCATACCATTGCAAAGCTACAGGCTGAGCTTGAACAATATATGGCGCTGCCAATGGATGTTCCCGGTCAAAGCGAAGCCGGTGGTTATGAACATAATAAGCACAGGCAGAACTACCATTACATTAATCTGGCTGGCCGTTTGTTCCTGATCACCAACGATGAGCGCTATGCCGAATATGCGGGTCAACTTTTGACTCAATATGCTGACAAATACTTGCAACTAGATTTTCATGTTCAGCGTAATACCAACCCTCCAGGCCGCTTGTTTCACCAAATGCTTAACGAGCACATGTGGCTTATGTATGCAAGTTTAGGCTACTCGTGTATCAGTGCATGGCTTTCTGAGCCGCAACGCGAGCACATTGTCGAAAACTTGTTTAAGCCAATGCTGCATGTCGCGACAGAGAAGTATGGCTTTGATTTTGACCGCATTCATAACCACGGCATCTGGGCTGTGGCGGCAGCGGGTATCTGTGGTTTAGCCATTGGCGAGCGTAAGTATTTGGAGATGGCGGTCTATGGACTCAAAGGAGACGGTAAGGCAGGGGGCTTCCTCGCCCAGTTGTCTGAGCTGTTCTCGCCATCGGGTTACTACATTGAAGGCCCTTATTACCACCGCTTTGCCATTCGCCCTTTGGCGGTGTTTGCCGAAGTACTGCACCGCCATATGCCTGAGTTGGATATCTACAACTACAAGGATCAGGTGATCAAGAAGACCACCCATGCCTTGCTGGCGACGGCATACCCGAACGGTGTGTTCCCTGCTTTGAACGATGCATCGAAGAGCATGGGCATCACTGACATGGGCGTTGTGGTCGCTGTGAGCATGGTCTTCAAGCGTTATGGCTTTGATAAAAACCTGCTAGGTATGGCGCAGATCCAGAACCAGGTCTGGATGCACTCTTGTGGCCGGGCTCTTTCGCAAGCTTGTGCTGCCGAGGGTAAAATCGAGCCGCCGTTCTGGCCGAGCGTTGAACTGAACGAAGGCCCTGACGGCAACTGTGGTGCGCAAGGCTTCCTGCGCATGCAGGCGAAAGACAAAGATATTTGCCAGCTATCCATGAACTACGGCCAGCACGGTATGGGTCACGGCCACTTTGATACCTTGGGTATCGCTTTCTATAACCGTGGCCAGGAAGTACTGCGTGAATACGGCTTTGCCCGCTGGGTGAATATCGAGCCTAAATTCGGCGGCCGATACCTGGATGAGAACAAAAGCTACGCCCGCCAGACCATCAACCACAACAGTGTGACGGTGGACGAAGGCTGCCAGAACCAGTTTGATGCCAACCGTGCCGACAGCGTACACGGCAAGCCACACTTCTTCATGGGGGAAGGTACTGAGTTCCAGGCGATGAGTGCCTTTGCTGACGAGCATTACCCAGGCACAGGCATGCAGCGCACCGTGATGCTGCTGAAATCCGATGCGCTGGAGAGCCCGCTGCTGATCGACCTGTACCGCCTGACTAGCGACAAGCCGCACCAGTACGACTATTCGCACCAGTACCAGGGCCAGATCATCCGTACCGATTTCGAGTACAAGACGAACAACGAACTTCACCCATTGGGTGATAGTAATGGCTACCAGCACCTCTGGAACCTCGCCCGTGGCGACGCAGGTAACACTGCTTTGATTAGCTGGCTGCAGGGCAATAGCTACTACACTTGGCTCGGTACCAGCTCAAGTGCTGACAACGAGGTGATCTTCACCCAGACCGGCGCCAACGACCCGCAGTTTAACCTGCGCCATGAAACCAATTTTATGATGCGAACCACGGGCAGAGACCTGCTGTTCGCCTCTGCATTGGAGACCCACGGCTACTTCAATGAGGCAGTAGAAGCCTCGGTAAATGCCCGTGGCGCACTTAACAAGATTGACGTTCTGGCTCACAACGAGACAGGCTCGGTGGTTGCAATTGAAGGGGAAGGTATTCGCTTCACCGTCATGGTAAGCAACCAGCCGAATGTGACCGACACGACCGAACATCGAATTATCATTGACGACACAACCTATAGCTGGAAAGGATTCCTTGCTGTTGAGCAGGAGACGAAATAATGACGTATCAACCACTACTGATGAGCTTCGACGAAGCCGCAATCCTTCGTGAAGATCTGGGTAAAGATACCTTGATGGGCAATGCGCTGGCCCGTGACATTGCAAAACTAGAAGACTACATCGCAACGGTTGGTATCGAAGTACCTGGCCACGGCGAAGGTGGTGGCTATGAGCACAACCGCCATAAGCAAAACTACATCCATATGGATATTGCTGGCCGTCTGTACCTGATCACCGAGAACGAAGCATACCGTGATTACATTCGCAACCTGCTGGTGGCGTATGCAGAGGTTTACCCTAAGCTGGAGCTGAACGTCAGTCTAGACAGTAACCACCCTGGCCGTATCTTCCACCAGACACTGAACGAGAACATGTGGATGCTTTACGCCTCTTGTGCGTACAGCTGCATCCATCACACGCTGTCTGACGACGAGCGCCGCCTTATCGAAAACGATCTGTTCCAGATCATGGCTGATATGTTCGTCGACACTTACGCCCACGACTTCGATATCATCCACAACCACGGCCTTTGGGCTGTAGCGGGTGTAGGTATCTGTGGTTACGCGATCCAGAACCAGGAAATCGTTGATAAGGCGCTTTACGGCCTGAAAGGCGACAGCGTAAGCGGTGGCTTCCTGGCCCAGCTTTCCCAGCTGTTCTCGCCAGACGGCTACTACATGGAAGGTCCTTACTACCACCGTTTCTCACTGCGCCCGATTCAGCTGTTTGCCGAAGCAATTGAGCGCCGCCAGCCAGAAGTAGGTATTTTCGCCCATAAAGACGGTGTGATTAAAACAACCAGCTATGCAGTAATGTCAACGGCTTTCCCTGACGGTACGCTGCCGGCTTTGAACGACTCGTCCAAGACCATCGACATCAACGATGAAGGTGTCTTGATCACGACAAGTGCATGTTTTGGCCGTTACGAAGAAGACGCCAACCTACTGGCGATGGCTGCTCACCAGAAAGATGTGTGGGTACATATCTCTGGTAAGAAACTGTCAGACGCGGTAGCAAAAGAAGAGAATATCCCTGCATTTAACTGGGGTAGCCTGTTTGTGACTGATGGCCCTAATGGCGACAAGGGGGGCCTGACTATCATGCGTCACCGTGACAGCAAAGACCAAGATACCATGGCATTGCTATGGTTCGGCCAGCACGGTTCTGATCACCAGTACCACTCGGCACTGGATCACGGTCACTACGACGGCCTTCACCTAAGCGTATTCAACAAGGGCCACGAAACCCTGCATGACTACGGTTTCGGTCGCTGGGTTAATGTCGAGCCTAAGTTCGGGGGCCGCTACATCCCTGAGAACAAGAGCTACTGTAAGCAAACTATCGCTCACAACACCGTGGTGGTTGATCGCAAGACCCAGAACGAATTCAACACCGCATTGGCTGAATCCCGTAACGGTGAACTGCACTTCTTCAAGACTGACAACGAAGACTTCCAGGGCATGAGCGGCATCGTACGCGAATACTACGCCGGTGTTGATATGCAGCGTAGCGTGCTACTGGCGAAGGTTGACGGTATCGAAAGCCCGTTGATCATCGACCTGTACCGTTTGATCTCTGACGACGAGCACGAGTATGACTTCCCTGTACACCACACGGGCCAGATCATCCGTACCGATTTCGACTACCAGGCAAACGCTAGCTTGAAGCCAATGGGCGAAAGCGATGGCTACCAGCACATCTGGCAGGTTGCTCAGGGCGAAGTATCTGGCAGCACGCTGGTAAGCTGGTTGCATGACAACAGCTATTACAGCATGGTGAGCTCAGCGGGTAACAAGGGTGAAGTGATCTTCGGCCGTTTGGGTGCCAACGATCCTGACTTCAACCTACGTTCTGAGCCAATGTTCGTACTGCGCCAGAAAGCGAAGTCCCACCTGTTTGCCAACGTGCTGGAAACGCACGGTTACTTCAACGAAGCGGTAGAAGCATCGGTCGATGCACGCGGTAAAGTAGAGCGCGTTGAAGTGGTGGGTATGGATGATGTGGCTTCTGTTGTCCGCCTACATCTTGTTGACGGCCAGGTAGTGACTTATGCGGTATCTAACCAAATTGGCGGCCTACAAGACGGCAAGCATGAAGTCAGCTTTGCAGGCGAGACCTTCAGCTGGGAAGGCCCTTTCTCGCAGCTATAACTAACACTTACTAAGTCATTAATGGAAAGCCGGGCTCGCCCGGCTTTTTGCGTTTATACCCAAGCGACTTCAAGATACAGGCTCACTGCGCCCTAAGTGAGCTTGAGTGTATAAGCACAATATATAAGCCTTGGTGCATAATGTTCGATAAGGCTTTTGTATTATTAATTGGCTGTTTGTTACGCTGTAAATGAGATATAGGTCACGTTAACGCAAAGATATTGCCGATTATTGGTGGGTTTAGTAATAGGATGCTTTGGGTATATTGTATTACAAGATGGCTGATCATATAATGCTCCCATCAATCGAGATAGCCGTTCCTCAAGTGGCTACCCTGAGACTGACTTATTATAACAACTACTTCCTAACTTAAGCTTTGCCTTGTCTAACAGCGCTCTAGGACGGAGCGCTATTTTTTTGCTAAATTCCTGGGCTGAGCGTTTTTCACCATTTGCTCACATGCTCCACTACCCACTCTATCGCCTTTTTGAAATTGCGTTTTGATTTTTAAGAAATACTGTTTGATAATTGTATTTTCTTCGCTATAATACATCCATCAATCGAGATAGCCGTTCCTCAATTGGCTACCCTGAGCTGACTTATTATAACAATCTACTTCCTAACTTAAGCTTTGCCTTGACTAACAGCGCTCTAGGACGGAGCGCTATTTTTTTGCCTGGTTTTTCTTCTCGAACTATTCCGTCTACTGCAATTTGCTTCTCCTTGCTGTCATAACTCTTATGAATAACGATATCCTGACTGAAGCAAAAAGAGCGCCGAAAAAGGCGCTCTTTTTGTTCATTGGTTGGCTTGTTAGCTAGCCGCGAGTGCAGCTTGTTCCTTCTTTACCTTGTTGTAGCGCATCTTCTTAAGGGTAATGGCCACAGCTGCTGTAGTAACCACACCGATAGCCATTGCAAGCAGTGCCAGGGCTGGTTTGTTGAAAGCACCCAGGAGAACTACAATTGGGCCACCGTGCGCAACGTTACAGGTCAGGCCGAAGCTAAAGCCAAGGATACAGGCCACAGCCGAGCCGATCATGTTCGCAGGGATAACGGCGAACGGGTCGCGGGCTGCAAACGGGATAGCACCTTCGGAGATACCAACCAGGCCCATTGCGGTTGCCGCCTTGGCATTTTCTACTTCTTCGCCTTCGAACAGTTTCATACGGCTACCGATGAAGGCTGCCAAAGCCATACCCAATGGCGCGACAGGGATAGCGGCTGCTTGCGCCCCCATGAACTGGGTTTGGCCTTCTGCAATTAGGCCGACGCTGAACAGGAATGCCACCTTACCAAATGGCCCACCCATATCGAACCCTTGCATCAGGCCTATTACTAGGCCGATGAGGATAACATTACCGGTTGATAGGTTGGCCAGTACGGTGTTCATGGTTTCCATGATGCCGGCGATAGGCGCACCGATGATAAAGATAAAGACAGCAGCGATGAACAGCGAGCCGGCAATCGGCGCGATCATGATAGGGACGAGCGGTTGGATCATCTTGTTGTAGTTGAAGCTGACAATCCATTTAACGAAGTAACCGACCAGCAAGCCGGCAATGATGGCACCGATGAAGCCAGTGCCGGCATCGGCGTCATAGAAAGAGCCGTTATTGGCGATCCAGCCACCAATCAAGCCAGGGGCCAATCCAGGCCGGTCAGCGATGGCATAGGCAATGTAGCCGGCAAGGATAGGGATCATCAGGGTGAAGCCGACAACACCGACATCAAGGATTTTGTTCCACAGGCTGCCTTCCGGAATAGCGAGGCCGCCAGGAGTTGGTTCACCGCCAATCGCCAGTGAAATCGCGATCAAGATACCGCCTACCACGACGAAAGGGATCATATGTGACACGCCATTCATCAGGTATTTGTAAAGATCATGGCCTGAGCCACCAGGGCCTGCTTTTGCTGCCGTTGCCTGGCTGGCTTTGTCATCACCAGCAAACGGTGGGGCAACTAATGCTTGCTCAATCAGGGTATCGGCGTTTTTGATTGCCTTTTTCACCCCTGTAATCACGACTTTTTTACCTGCAAAGCGGTTTAAGTCTACTTGCTTGTCACAGGCAACGACTATCGCATCAGCGCGGGCAATCTCTTCGGCCGTTGGCGCATTTTTTACCCCAACCGACCCATTGGTTTCGACCTTGTATTCGTAACCCATCTCTTTGGCTGCATTTTCGATGGCTTCAGCCGCCAAATACGTGTGGGCGACCCCAACCGGGCAGCCTGTCACACCAATGATAAACCCTTTGGCTGGCCCTTGGTTTGTTTCTGGCGGTAAAACCGTTTCTTCTTCATTAGCGGTAAACAGTGCCAGAGCTTGTTCGCTGCTGGTGGCATTTTGCAGGTCTTCGAGGAAAGAGGGTTCGATAATTTTAGAAGACAGGCTGGCAAGGACTTCGACATGGAAGTCACTGGCTTTTTCCGGGGATGCGATCATGAAGAAGATCTTCGAAGGCTCACCATCCTCGGCACCATATTCAATGCCTGCTTTGCTAACACCCACCGCAATCGCTGGGGCGATCACTGCACTGCTTTTGGCATGGGGCAGGGCGACCCCGTCTTCGAAGCCGGTATTGCCTGTGGCTTCTCGCTCCCAGAGGCCTTTGACAAAGGTTTCTTTGTCCGACACTTTGCCTGCATTGACCAGTACGTCAGCAAGCTCATTGAATACCGCTTCTTTATCTGTGGCAGCCAAGTCTAGCTTGATGAGCTGCTCATTTAGGATCTCTTTCATCATAGTGCAGATCTCTTTTTGATGTAGGGGGTAAGATTTATGTATTTACAAATTGTGATTTCATCTTAGTGATACTCTGACGGGTGAAAATTGATAGAGATCAAATTTATCGAATGGTATCCAGCCTGTTTCAGTAAATGTGAGCTGAGTAACGGATGTGATATGACAAAGATCACAGTTAATTGCTGGTATATTTGTCATATCAAATTCACATTAGATCGATATCGCGTAAGGAAGTGATTGCTGGCCCCGCCATTGGCTGACCAACAATGTGCCGCTGCTCAATGGCAAAACATCGTGGACATGATGGAAAGGAGAATTTTCCTCGGCCTCCATAGGCTGAAGCACTCCAGCAATATAAACAGGCGGTTTGGCGCCGATTGCCCGGGTGACTTTGCCATCTTCACCAATGGCCAAGACAAAACCGCTGTTATCCCGCCTGCTGGCGTAATTTTCCAAATCAATGTCACTGACAACAGGGCCAGACCAGCACACCCCACAATATAATAATGACCCATGGATCACCGGTCGGCACGGATATACGCCGGGCAGGTGGATGGATTTGACGAACTCGCCTGCCAGGGTGAAAAACTTGAAGCTGGATTGTTTTCTCGAGGAAATGACCAGCAAGGGTTGCCCCCCTTTGGCTGCCGGCCTGTGATCAATGGCGATACCATGCGGGTTGATGAGCGAGTTGGCAGCCGGCGCGTTTTCAGTGCCGCCAAACGAGAACTTGTAATTGCCATCTGGGGCGAAGCAATGGATGAAACTCGCGCCATAGCCGTCGGCAATGTAGATATCGCCATTGGGCGCGACGCACGTTTCGGTCGGGTTGTAAGTTAAACCTGGGTGGTAAATGCCCAGCTCAAATGGGTTGGCAAAGGTACGGATGACCTTGCCGTCGAGGGTCGCCTGCACGACTTCACCGCGCCCTTTGCTGATAACCCCATCGATTTCCACCACCCCGGTTTGGGTGATGAGAAGATATTCAATACCTCCCTCCTCAAACAGGGTCAGGCCGTGGCAGCCGTCATAACCCAACGTCCAACTGTCGAGGAACCTCCCATCAGGACTGAATATCAAGATGTTGTTCTCTGGATGGTCGACAGAAAGAAAAACCCTGCCATCGCGGCTTTGCGCCATTTCGTGGCAGTTTTCAATGGCAATGTAGTCAGGAACCTGGGTCCATTGCTGGTTGAGCCATGGTGGGGGCGGGGTGTTTAACGACGATGGCTGGGACATGTTCATTTCCTTTCTTTTAAGTGACTGTATTTATTAGGCAAAGCGTTTACAAGAAATGGGCAATTTTGTAGCTGGTGATAATTGTTAACAAAATTAGCGCTTGCATAACATAACAAATGCCGATAATTTGTAAATACAAAAACAAGATCGCCCAAACTATCCAATAAGGAAGCCACGCTATGTCCCTGCTCACCCCGACAAAAGAAATTATCCAGAACGACGTATCACCATTGCGTAGCCAGTACCAACAAGATGGCTATATCCTGCACAAGCAACCTCTGCTCGACCCACAGCAGTTTTCAGAGCTACAGGATATTTTTGAATCTTTGATGGCTGCAAAAGGGGAGATGCGGGCCGATGAGTTGAACCGCCCGCATTATGCTGATCCAAGGTTGTTTAAGTTTTTGACCGCCAAACCGGTGTTGGATCTGGTTGAATCTTTGATTGGTCCAAATATTGGTTTATGGAGTAGCCACTTTATTTGCAAGGAAGCCTACACCGGCCGCATTACCCCGTGGCATGAGGATTCGAAATACTGGGAAGGCCGAATTGATCGTATGGATAAGCTAGCGACTATCTGGTTGGCAATAGATCCTTCGAACAAGGAGAACGGTTGTATGCGGGTGATCCCGGGCACCCATGTATTGGAAGACAAGTTTGAGTATGTCGATGTCGACAAGGCAACCCATACCTTCTCTACCGAATTGCACCACCGCTATTTTGATGAGCAGGATGCGGTGTACTTTGAACTGGAACCGAACCAGTGCTCCATCCATGACGGCCGTATCTTCCATGGCGCCCTGGCCAATACCAGCCCGCACCGCCGTTGCGGTTACACCATGCGCTACGTATCACTAGATTGTAAGGTCAATGATGCGCACCCGGACAATGCGACCCACCGCCTATACCAAGTCCGGGGTGAGAACATTGCTAACAACAGAGTGTACCAGCTACCTGATTTTTAATCAGTTTGTGGATAAACAAGCGTAAAGGAGGCGTCGGTTTACAAAGTAAACCGACGCTTTTTCTATTAGCGGATGGAAACTGTGGTGAGCTCGTTGGATACCAGTGTTTCTACGGTGTATTGCGCCAGGACAGAGTGCAGCAGGTAAACATGGTGCTGGATACACAGACTGATGTGCCCCGGCTCAGCCCGAAGCAAAAAGGCTTCTTTTTCGTTTAGTGCTTTACCTGAGATGGTCTTGGCATCGTGGCTGATATTATGGCCGGCACTGTGCTCGACAAAATGCAGCACTGATTGCTCGCAGTGGGCTTCGGTAAAGGTTGGGAACAGTGCCACCGGCATCCAGGTCTCTTCTAGGATAGATGGTTCACCGTTGATAATCCGCATCCGCTTGAAGTGATAGAGTGGGGCACCTTCTTCCAGGCGGAATTTTTGCGCAAGTAACTCATTCGCCTGGGTTTGGCTGAACTCCAGCACAATGTTTTTTAAGTCGGTGTCTTTGTTGATCCGCTCAGAGATACTGGTCAGGTTGTTGTCCTGGTAGAACTCGGGCGGATTGACGAAAATCCCCGATCCTTGGCGGGAGTGGACAAACGACTCTTGTTTTAGTTTTTCGATCGCCTTGCGTAGTGTCGGTCTGCTGACACCGAACTGGCTTGAAAGCGCATGCTCACCATCCAGTTGGGACCAAGCCGGGTAGGTTCCCGCAACAATATCAGCTTTGATAGCCTGGTAAACTTCTATGTACTTCATCTCTAGAGCGACTTCTTTATAAGTAGCGTATCTTGCCCAGTAAAAGCCTAACCTGTTAACACATATTTAGGGGGGAAGGGCAAAATACGTGAATATGTATGACTGAAATATTACCAGAAAAGCCCTTCCAGCCCCACTGTCATCGCCAAATTTTCTTACGGCATGATCAAGATCATCCTTTTTGATGGTCATTTTATATTTGTATTTACATATTTTGGGTGTGGGTTTATGTTTATCCCCATAACGCCAAGAGGAGCCCTACCATGTCATCCAAAATCGAAAACAACCCAAGCCAAGTTGATGTCAACAAGAAGATCCCTTGTGAAAAGCCAGTGCTGACCCAGCTGGAAATAATGGAAGCTTATACTCAAGCGCATCAGAGCGAACAGGATATCTACCAACGCGAGGTGGGCTGTTTATCCCAACTGTATCCAATTTTGTTCAGACAAATTGAAGCGGAGGATTGTGTTGTCGGTCGTGTGGATGCATTGCCGATTGGTTTTGGTAGCGTGACATCGGTGGGTGGCGTCGGGCATTACTGTAATTTTGACAAGCTTGAGGCGCTGAAGAACGAGTTACCTGCAGATACCCATGCTCGCGTAGATGCCCTGCTGGATTACTGGCAGCAACATGACACCCGTTCGATTTATTATCGCCAGACCCTAACTGAGACGACGTTGGGCAAGTTTGTTGATGTTAACTACCCTGCCATTGCAACAGCTCGCCTTAGCGGCATGTATCTCGATTACAACAAACTGGTGGACTTGGGCCTTAACGGCATGCGTGCCCTTATTGGCGACAAGCTGGCGTCAGCGCGCCAGCAGTCGGATACCAAGGCTGTGTCGCTGCACCAATCTTTCCTTGGTTGCCTTGATATTGTCGAAGCGGTCATCAACAAGCATATCGAACTGTGTGCCAAGGAGCTTGAATCAACGCCTGATCTTACCCGCAAGCACCAACTGAGTGATTTGATTGATGCCCTGGCAGCGATTCGCAGCGAAAAACCGCAAACTTTCTTGCAGGGTATTCAGCTAACTTGGCTGTACAGCCTGTGTGCCGGGGTAGTGAACTACGGCCGTATGGATGATTACCTTGGTGATCTGCTGGTGGCAGATCTTGAAGCCGAGCGTATTACCGAGCGCCAGGCAATTAATTATATTCGCTCCCACTACCGCTTGATTGAAGCGCGCAAGACAACAGTGAATGGCCGTGTAGTCATTGGTGGTCTAGGCCGCCGCAACCCGGAAACGGCGGATGTGTACTGCAAATTGTCAATTCAGGCGGTACGTGAAAATAAAGATACCGAGCCTCAGTTCACCTTGCGTATTTACAAGGGCATGAACCAAGACGTCTACAATGACGCACTGGATGCCATTGGCGAAGGCCTGACCTACCCAATCTTGTACAACGATGATGTCAATGTGCCTGCGGTCATGAAGTCGATGCAGATCTCTGAGCAGGACGCCCAGCATTATGTCCCATTTGGGTGCGGGGAGTTTGTCCTGTCGGGCAAGAGTGTCGGCACGCCGAATACCTGTATCAATATCCTCAAGATCCTGAACATTTCATTGACCGGTGGTACTGACTTTTGGGATGGCCAGGACAAGAGCGGAGGGACTGCTTTGCTGCAGCCTGGGCAAGTCAATAGCTTTGATGATGTGATGAATAACTACAAGGCGCTGCTGGATTTCTATATCGACCTGACAGCCAATGCCCAGTCTTTCTCTTATGGCGTCATGAACCAACAAGTGGGCTTCTTGTTTACCAGCATGCTGACTGACGATTGTATCGGTCGTAGCAAGGCGTTACTCGATGGTGGTGTTTACAAGCTGGGAGGCACCAATGAAACCTACGGCAATACCAATGCTTACGATTCACTGGCTGCTATCAAGAGAGTGATCTTCGAGGATAACAAATACAGTTATGCCGAACTGATCGAAGCACTGAAAGTCGATTTCGATGGCTATGACCGTATGAAATACGATCTTATCCAAGCGCCGAAATTTGGTAACGATGACAGCTATGTCGATGAGATTGCGGTCGAGATGCATGAATACATCTGTAACGGCATTAAAGACTCTGCCGCCAGAGTGGGGATGGACAGTTACCTGGTGGTGATTATCAACAACCAGGTGAACACCGAGTGGGGCCGGGCAACAAGTGCATCTGCCGATGGCCGCCATCGCGGGGTGTACATGAGCAATGCCAACAACCCACAAAGCGGTGCTGATAAAAATGGCCCAACGGCGATGCTCAACTCGTTGGCGAAGTTGAAAGCAGATGTCCATGCCGGCTCGGTACAGAACATGAAGTTCAGCAAGAACATGTACCAGGACAAGCGAATGATTGTCGAAGCACTGCTTGATGGCTACTTTGAGCAGGGCGGCCCTCAAATCATGGTGAGTGTTGTGGGCAAGGGGGAGCTGGAAGATGCATACCACAACCCAGAGAAGTACCCGAATCTGGTGGTGCGTGTCGGTGGCTTCAGTGCCCGCTTCGTTAACCTAGACCGTGATGTTCAGCTGGAAATCCTTAACCGGACATTGAACGACTAATGTCAACCGGGCTGCTGATGGCAGCCCTTTTTCTCTTTCTTTGATGTGTACAGGTACAGCCATGCAAGCTTCAGCTCAAGCCAAGGCGAAAGGCATTGTCTTCGATATTCAGAAGTTCAGCGTCAATGACGGCCCCGGTGTCCGTACTGCCGTTTTTCTCAAGGGTTGCCAGATGAAATGTGTCTGGTGCCATAACCCGGAGTCACTGAGCGTCAGGAAACAGTTGTCTTTTTCGCAGCAGAAATGCGTTGGCTGCCGTTCTTGCGAGCAGGCGTGCCCTAAGGGGGTACATACCTTTGATGCCGCCGGAAATCACCTGGTTGATTTTGGCAATTGTGATGCTTGTGGTTTGTGTGTCGATGCCTGTATGCATGATGCGCTTAAAATCTACGGGAAAGAGATGACGGTCGATCAAGTGTTTGCCGAGGTGATCAAAGACAAGGTCTATTTTGACAAGTCAAGAGGCGGCTTGACCCTCTCTGGCGGTGAGGCGCTCAAGCAGTTTGATTTTTCTTTGGCCCTAGCCAAGAAGTGTAAGGAAAACGGCCTGCATGTCTGCATTGAAACCAACGGCGCTTCAAAGCCTGAGCATTACCGCGCGATAGCACCTTATGTCGACCTGTTTTTGTTTGACTACAAGGCAACAGGGGACAAAACCCATAAAGCCCTGACGGGGCTGCCTAGGCGTTTGGTAGATGATAACCTCAAGTTGCTTGAGCAGATCAATGCTGCGGTGATCCTTCGCTGCCCGATCATCCCCGGCTATAACCTTTCAGAACAGCATTTGGAAGCTATCGCAAGGTTGGCGGAGTCAATGGGCAATATCCAGAAAGTCGAGCTGTTGCCCTACCATAACTTCGGTAAAGGCAAGGCAGCAGAAATTGGGCGGGAGTATGATGTTGAGGCTGATATTCCCGCTGATGAGGATGTGCAAAACTGGCTGGCAAAGGTGCGAAGCTACGGTGAAGTCAACGTGACTTTAAGTTAATTCGCACTAAGACTTGCCAAGGTATGGGCCAAGAAATTGGCTTACTTGCGCTTGGCATAATCCCACTTCGACCGTTACACCGGCTTGCTCAAGGATCGCTATTCCCTTTCCGCTGTTTCTTGGATCGGGGTCGAGCATGGCTACCACCACATGCTTGATCCCAGATTTAACCAGTGTTTTGGCGCAAGCGGGTGTCCTTCCGACAAACGAGCATGGCTCCAGCGTGACATAGGCACTGACCCCTTCCATACTGCCTGAATAGGCATTCAACGCTTCGACTTCGGCATGGTTTCCGCCAATCTTCTGGGTATGGCCTTCGGCGACAATATGGTTGTTTTTGACCAGTACACAGCCAACCGGTGGATTGGGCTGGCAGTCTGGCAATGCTTGCTGTGATAGCTCCAAGGCGCGAAGCATAAACTTCTGAGGCATTGACTCTATATCTCTAAAACGGGTAGAAGACGAGTATATTACCATCATCGAAAAGGGGGGCGAGAGATCATCCAAATTGCTCTAACAGCTCACCAATGACAGGCAAGATAGAGAGTATCAATAAACCGGACATGGATAAATTAAACCATTTGCGGTAGGTATCATTGTTCAAATATCGCTTGAGCCATGAGCCGAAATATAACCATATCCCAACACTGGGAAAGGAGATAACCAAAAAAGTACTCGCTAAAATCAGCGTTTGGGTGGTGAACTCACTGCCTGATACGGTAAAAGCGGCAATGGCCCCTGTCGCTACGACCCAAGCTTTGGCATTGACCCATTGAAATAAAGCGCCGTTGAGAAAAGTCAGTGGTTCAGATTGTTCCTTCGCTCCAAAACCGTCCCTTGAGCTTGAAATCAACCATGCCAAATAAAGCAAATACAGCACGCCAGATATTTTTATGAGGGTATGTAAACGAGGGAAAAGCTCGAAGACCTGGCCAAAGCCAAAACCGACAAGTAGCAACATGAAAGAAAAGCCAACACATATTCCGCATAGTACAGGCAGGCTCTTTTTGATACCAAAATTAAGCCCTGAGGTCATCACTAGAATGTTATTGGGGCCCGGCGTTGCGGATGATACCACCGCAAATAGTATCAATGAAAATATGTAGTCCATTACATCCCCATGGTTGATGATGTGTTACTGGTAGGCAGTGTTAAACCTTTATATAGTTAGCTATTTGAAACCTGAAGTTAAGATAAATGCCTCTATGGAATACTGGTTTCGATATTTAATTGTCCTTCGAGCCCAGCTTCGCGGTGGATGCTTAAGGCCTTAAATTCCTCTGACGAAGTCATATCGAGTAGGGCTTGCCTTGAGGGATATTTAACAATAACAAAGGCATCCCATAACTCATCCACTTCCCCAATTATTAATCCGGTTATATCTGAATAGAAAACGACTTCCGCACCGTATTTATCCAGTACCTTCAGCATAGGCTTGCCATATAGTTCATAAGCCTCTTTACCGGTTAATGCGGTTTCACGCCCATCAGGATAAACGGCTTTTTCCTTGAACCGGAATAAATTAAGTAGGTGAATTTCGCCACTGTCTGGATCGTGGTTGAGTCTTTCCATCTGCGCATTAGATGGATATAGCTGATTCAAAACTTCCATACTCTCTCCAAGTCACTCGCGTCATATTATTTTATGCAATTGTGCTGCTTGCAAAATCTTAATATGAAGAGATGAAAATTAAAGGTAAAGGCAATTTTTGGATTATGGCGATGTTTTTCGCAAAATAGTTCTTTAAATGTCGATGATAGCGAATGCTTAAAACTTATATTGATAATCGTGCTAACTGTTTGCGATGGGAAAGCTAATGTCATAAATACTGATGATAAAATATCAAAGATCACACAAATAGCGCAACGAGCGCTTCTCAAAACCTTGTTTAGAATAAAATTCTTGGGCCTGATAGCGGCTCAGCGACGTAGTTACTTCCAATAATTGGCAGTTATGTTGTTTGGCATGGTTTTTTGCTACTTCAATGAGCGTCGAGCCAATGCCCTTGCCGCGCTTATTTTTTTCCGCCACGAGGGCGGTGATACGGCAGATTTGCTCTCCAGTAGGAAAATACGGAAAGATGATCAAGGCTATCAACCCAAGTAGTCCGTCTTCGCTCTCGAAAACCATGGTGGTTTGCCGGCTGTCGTCCAGCATTGATTCGATAACAGCGGGTGAGGCTTGGTAGCCAAGCTGAGTCAGCAATATGCCAATGGCAGGGCCATCATTCAAGTTGGCTTGTCGGATCATATTAACTCCAAATTAAGTATGACGCTCCCAGCCTAGCAGGCCGATATGACAAGTTTGTGTGAAGTGACACCTAAGTAAAGAAAATACGCAAGGGGATAAGAACTGTATATATCCAAGCGGCTTAGGGTGCCTCTTGGGTATATACAGTGGTGATAAGGTTGGGAATTAAGCCACTTCGCTTGGTAGGCGGTGTTTCTCTTCTTTTAGCAGGAATTGAGACGCTGCGCGGGCTTTGTCGGCATTGCCGGCCATGATGGCATCGTAGATTGCACGGTGCTCATTGATACAAACGCCGCCGTCTTTGGATGAGTGGTGAATGAAGCTCATGAAAATCGTCGCCATCACATTACCAAACGGTAGGTAGAAGTCATTACCGGTTGAGAAGAAAATCAAACGATGGAAGTGCATATCAACTTCTGCCCAGCGTTCTTGGTCAAAGTTGTCAGCAATTTCACACATTTGCTGGAAAGTCTCAGAGAGCTCGATACGCTGGTCGGCAGTGGCGTTGCGCGCCGCCAAGGCGCAGGCTTCTGGCTCGATGGCTTTGCGTAGACCGAGGAACTGATGGTAGAAAACTTCTGCGTTTTGCAGGCCTTCCATCCACTCGAGAAGTTGTGGATCAAGGAAGTTCCAGTTCAGGCGGCCAACAACCTTGGTACCGATTTTCGGTTTTGACTCAAGCAGGCCTTTTGACGTCAGAAGCTTAACAGCTTCACGCAGGGCGGTGCGGCTGATGCCGAATTGTTCACAGAGCGTCATTTCGCCAGGGATCACTTGGCCTTGCTCAAGCTGGCCAGAGAGAATGCGACGGGCGATTTCGCGGGCGACCTGAACATGCAGGCTGCGTTTGGATCCCGCAATCGCGGTAAAACTAGAAGACATGTTAATCCTTGGTTCCATAACAATATGTATGACTATATGACTACAGTATACTGGATTTCGTGTTTTTGCTTGAGTAGTTTTGAATTATTCAGGCAAAAAAGCCGACTTTCGTCGGCTTTTTATCGTAATAAACTTTGCCGCTAGGGGCAATTTTTAGCTAAAAAAACAGTCTATCTAAAGCCGATATCCTAGAGACGGACCATTAGAAGCTGTAAGTAATACCTACACGGCTACGTAGTTCACGGGTGTCGTTGTTGTTACCGCTAGCATCTGTTCTGTTGAAGTTAACGTCACCGAACTCAACATATGGGCTCCAAGCACCTGGGCGGTAGCGGATGCTGATGTTGTTCTCGTAGTTAGTGTCTTTACCGTCGTATAGCTCGTAACCTTCTGCTTTGTAGTAATTCATTTCAAGGCCAAACTGCCATTGGTTGATCTTATAGCCGACATTACCCGTTATTCTGTGGCGTTTATCTGTGCTGTCGCCGTTGCTGTAGGTTTTGAAGTCGTGACGGTAACGGCCGCTCAACGTTAAGCCCTCTACGCTGTCGAAAGCGTAAGTCAGGCGAACTTGCGGTTTATAGGTCATACCGCTGCTACGGCCTTCAATTGGCATGCCCGGTTGCAAAGTCCAGTTGTCGTTCAGGCGAAAGCGGTATCCCCAGTCAAATTCCCAACCATTGTTTTGCAAATCTTCCATGAACTTGCCGTCTGCACCTTTGAATTTCAACTCACCACTGAAGTACAGATCACCAATGCTTTCGTTGATTTTCACACGGCTGGAGTGCTGCTCAGATTTACCCTTATATTCATGACGAAAATCAATTGATGCAGCGTTTACTTGGCCAGCAGCAATAATTGCACTCAGAGCAATAAGTAGAGAGGACGGTTTAAACATAGCTTAGTTCCGAATTACATTAAATTAATAATACAATAGTATTATCTGTTAAGTGCGGTTTGAAGCCTTTGATGTGTTTTATGTGAGCAAGCTCAATGAATGCGTGCTGCAGATTTTTATGATATTAAAATCAACATCTTACAATCAGTCTAGGTGTAAGCTACTGTTTTTAATTACTAAAATATATACCTCAATGTGTTGAGTTTATTTGATTTTATCAAATTATGTTTGGTTTTTTTGAGGGGACAGTTCGTATTAATCACTTTTGTCCTTACTTCAAAAGAATCTTAGCGATCTGAGTCACGAATAAAGCTTATTGTAGTACAAGTTGGTCTTTGGCTTATTTATTATAATTCCATCATTAATACACTAAGGATACGAACGATGGATCTTAATACTCTCATCGTAGGGGTTTATTTCCTGTTTCTAATTGCAATTGGGTGGATGTTCCGAACATTCACGAACACTACCAGTGACTACTTCCGAGGGGGAGGTAGCATGCTATGGTGGATGGTAGGTGCATCGGCATTCATGACCCAGTTCAGTGCCTGGACGTTTACCGGTGCGGCAGGTAAAGCCTATGCCGATGGCTTTGCAGTAGCGGTTATTTTCCTTGCCAATGCCTTTGGCTACTTGATGAACTACCTGTATTTCGCACCGAAGTTCCGCCAACTGCGTGTTGTCACGGTAATTGAGGCCATTCGTATGCGTTTTGGTAAAACCAATGAACAGGTATTTACCTGGTCTGGTATGCCAAACAGCGTAATTTCTGCCGGTATTTGGCTAAATGGTCTGGCGATTATTGCCTCTGGTATTTTCGGTTTCGACATGACCACAACCATTATCTGTACTGGTCTTGTGGTCTTGGTGATGTCGGTTACCGGTGGCTCTTGGGCCGTTATTGCCTCTGACTTTATGCAGATGGTGATCATCATGGCAGTGACCATGACCTGTGCCGTTGTTGCGATCATCCAAGGTGGTGGTGTCGGTGAAATCGTTAGCAACTTCCCGGTACAAGATGGGGCATCATTTGTATCTGGTAACGATCTAAACTACCTAAGCATTTTCGGTATCTGGGCATTCTTTATCTTCTTCAAGCAGTTCAGCATTACCAACAACATGCTGAATTCATACCGTTACCTAGCGGCCAAGGACTCAAAAAACGCGAAAAAAGCCGCGCTGCTTGCGTGTATCCTGATGACCATGGGCCCATTGATCTGGTTCATGCCTTCTTGGTTCATCGCTGGCCAAGGTGTTGATCTGGTTGCGCAATACCCTGATGCGGGCTCAAAAGCCGGTGACTTTGCCTACCTATACTTCGTACAGGAATACATGCCAGCGGGTATGGTGGGTCTGCTGATTGCTGCTATGTTCGCGGCGACCATGTCTTCGATGGACTCGGGCCTGAACCGTAACTCGGGTATCTTCGTTAAGAACTTCTACGAGCCAATTCTCCGTCCTAAAGCGACCGAGAAAGAGCTGGTTGTGGTGTCTAAGGTAACCTCTACTTTCTTTGGTATTGCTATCATATTGGTTGCTCTTTTCATCAACTCACTGAAAGGACTGAGCCTGTTCGATACCATGATGTACGTCGGCGCATTGATCGGCTTCCCAATGACCATCCCTGCTTTCTTCGGTTTCTTCATCAAGAAAACGCCAGACTGGGCGGGTTGGGGTACGCTAGTGGTGGGTGCGATCGTTTCTTACTACGTTGGCTTTGTCATTAATGCTGAAATGGTACAAAACTGGTTTAACCTTGAGCCGTTGACGGGTCGTGAGTGGTCTGACTTGAAAGTCGCTATTGGCCTTATCGGTCACCTGGTCTTTACCGGCGGTTTCTTTATCCTTACTACTCTGTTCTACAAGCCTCTACCTAAAGAGCGCCAGCAGGACGTTGATAAGTTCTTTAATAACCTTGCTACGCCACTGGTTGCCGAGTCGACAGAGCAGAAGCAGCTAGATAACAAACAGCGCCGTATGCTGGGTTCGCTGATTGCTGTTGCCGGTGTAGGTGTCATGGCGATGTTTGCCCTGCCTAACCCATTCTGGGGACGTGTAATCTTCGTGCTATGTGGTGCCATTGTACTTGGTGTTGGTCTTCTGCTTGTTAAAGCGGTCGACGACTCTGTAGAGACAGGCAACGTTGCAGCAGAAGCTAAATAAATATTTTTGATATTTAGGTAGAGACTATGTTTAAGAAGTTTATAAGCGGTATGGCTCTGGCAAGTGCGATGTTCGCTGCACCCCTGTATGCTAGCGATGCACTGCCAAATACCGTCTTTTTCGATGCGGACTTGATTGCACAAAGCAAAGCGCGTATCCATAACGATACCGCGACAGCTGAAGCGCAAGAGAGCTACCAGCGTCTGCTTGAAGAAGCCGAGTCAGCCATGACAGTTGGCATGCTATCGGTAACGGATAAAACACTGTTACCGCCAAGCGGTGACAAGCACGATTACTTTTCGATTAGCCCATACTGGTGGCCAAATCCAGAGACGAAAGATGGCCTGCCTTGGATCCGTCATGACGGTAAAACCAACCCGGACTCGAAGACCGATGCGACAGACTCTGTCCGCATTGGCTTGTTTACCCGATCGGTTCGCGCCTTGGGCGTAGCGTACTACTTCTCTGGTGAGGAAAAGTACGCCGAACAGGCTGCCAAAATGTTGCGCCACTGGTTCATTAACCCAGAAACTCGCATGAACCCTAACCTTCGCTATGCACAGGCGGTTCCTGGGGTGGACGATCAGCGACGTAGCGGCATGATTGACTCGCGCAGCTTCTCTGATCGTCTGGTTGATGCTCTGGCGCTACTGGAAACATCCAAGCATTGGACACCAGAGGACAATGTGGCGATGCGTGCATGGCTGGGTGATTTCCTTAACTGGTTAATTACCTCAGAGCAAGGCACTGCTGAGCAGTACTCCCCAAACAACCATGGTACTTGGATGCAGGCCCAAATTGCGGGTATCGCCTATTACCTTGGTAAAGAAGATATTGCCAAAATGGCAGTGGCAAACACCAAATGGCGTATTCGTGAACAGTTTGACAGCCAGGGTAAGCAGCCTGAGGAGCTGGCACGTACCCGTGGCTATCACTACAGCTACTTCAACCTAGATGCTATGGCGTACCTTGCCCAGCTTGGCGACAAAATGGGTATCGATATCTGGAACCACGATTACAAAGGTCGCAACATCAAGTCTGCCATCGATTATGTTGCCCAGTTCCAGAAGGCCGAAGATTGGCCTCACAAAGACAACGACATCAAAAAAGGTCGATTCCAAACTTACCGTATGTTGACGGTTTACCGCAAAGCGGATCTGGCTTGGGGTACGAACCACTATGATGAGGTTATTAAAGAAATCGGTTTTGGCAATGCCGATATCAGTAACCTGTCTCAGGTCTGGGCCGAGCGTGACGCTTACCTGCTGTATCCGAAACTGTAATACCCCTGTGTAAACCGGGCGGCCTTCCTGCCGCCCGGAATAAGGAAAATACAATGAAAAAACACACACCGATTGCGCTGGCCCTGCTTGCTGCGCTGTCTTTTCATGCCCATAGCACGACTCAAGCATCGACAGAAAACGTCACGCTTGGTGCGGCAGTTGAACCTTCCGTTGCTGAAGTGTCATTGCAGTCATTGACTGCCGAACAATTAGTCGCTGCGACAAACCGCGATACCGTTGATACTAGCGAGGTTGAGTCCGCTAGCGAGGAAGCTGTCGAGTCATTGAAGCAACAACTTAAGAATGCCAAGCCGGGTGAGGTAATTATCATCGCCCCTGGCCGCTACGCCAATCTGGGTGTAGTCGAGTTAATCGCTGATGGTATTACGGTAAAAGCCGAGCAGCCAGGAACGGTGCTGTTGACGGGTTTGGTACAGTTGGTCGCCAAAGGCGATGATATTACATTGGATAGCTTGGTTTTCACCGAGGGTGGCCCAGCAGAGCGCTTCGGTGGCGTGCGTCTGGAGGGGATGCGTAATACCTTGCAGAACTCTACCTTCTACTACTTCAATGATGACTACGAATACGAGCCGGACGAGCGCCGAAGTGAGTACCCGCGTTACCTGTGGGTGTCGCTATGGGGCAAGGATGGTAAGGTGCTCAATAACCGCTTCGAGGGTAAGCAAAAGCGCGGTACTTTGATCGGTATTCAGAAGATCATTGACGATAAGGCTGATAACCACCTTATCGAAGGTAATATCTTTTACTCCCAGAAGAAAAATCGTTACGACGAGCTAGCAATCAAAGAGGCGATTCGTTACAACGGTAACAGCTGGGAAGCGATCCGTATTGGCGATTCAAAGAGCAGCCAATGGCCGTCAGCCACGCAGTTTGTTAATAACCTGTTGGTGGACTCTGACGGTGAGCGCGAGCTGATCTCCATCAAATCCGGCGAGAACCGTATTGCCGGCAACACCATCTTCGAAAGTGCATCGATGATTTCCCTGCGCCACGGCAAGGCCAACGTAGTAGAGAACAATGTGATTATTGGTAACCACAAGCAAGATACCGGTGGTATCCGCATTTACGACGAAAATCATGTTGTGCGCAATAACTACCTAGTAGGCCTGCGTGGCTCGGGTGGCCAGATCGCCGGTAATGCCGATGTCCGCGGTGGTGTGGTGATCAACACCGGTATTATCGATGTGAAGAACAATGAAAAGCTTGATGAGTCAGTAAAAGGCAAAGAGCTTAACAAGCAGTGGACGCCGAAGAACGTAAGGGTGGAAAACAACACCTTGGTTGATGTCGAGTTCGGCATGGTACATGGCAACCAAGGCCACCGAGTAAGCTTGTTTGACAACAGTGAAGTAGAGACAATCTTTACTGGCGATCGCATCTCGTTCAGAAGCAACGTGGTGTATAACGAAGGTGAAGATTTGCAGGCACTGCGTGCCGATCTGGCAACTCCGCTGACAAACCCAAGCTACAGCAATGAGACATACTACGGTCAGGTTCATGGTATAGACGGAGTGCCAAAAGGCGCTTCCCAGCAAAAGCCAACCTTCACTAAATTTGGTGATTTCTACCAGTTTGCTGAAGGTGGTGCCGATGTGTCGAAACTGCACGTTTTAACTGCGGATGAAATCGGTCCAAGCTATCGATTAGTAAAATAAATAATTTCATTTTCTAATTTAAAAACTGCAGTTAACTGCAGTTTTTTTTTCTAAATTAAAATTTTCATGGATGAGGGGAAAATGTTCGCATTCGGTTTCAAAAGGTCTTTATATCTGTCAGTGATAAGTATGCTGGCATTAGTCTTGGTGATTATTAATTATTTTACTTTCTCGTCGTTTATTAATAATGCAGATAAAGATCTTAACAGTGCTATTCGTTCAGCGATTAACTATGAAGTGAGTTACGTTGAGTCACTAATTGAGCAAAATGTACGTTCGGCAGAGCAATTAGTGGCGAGTTTTGCGCAACATGACTACCAACTCAATTTTTTCGACACCATAGAGATGGCACAGCAAGTTTCTGGCCTCACCAAAATAACACTGGGTTTTGATGATGGTAGGAGTTACGTATCTATTCCGTCGGAATCCTTTCCAAATGGCGTTGGGTCGGTCGATAGCTATGACCCAAGAACGCGCCCTTGGTATCAAATGGGCAAGCGTTCATCGAGCACGCAGATCAGTGATGTGTTTTTCTCACGTGAAAACATACCGTTAACAGGAGTTATCGTACCTATGCGTAATGGTGTGCTGCTGTCGGATATTCGTCTATCTTACCTTCAAGACGCGATCGAGCAGATGAATGTCCATGATGGGGCAGTGAGCATCATTACTGATGAAAGTGGTTTAGTATTAGCCTCTACGGCGGAGTTTGCCCAAACCAGTTCGGTTTTCCAGGCGTCGGCTTTGGCATCATCCAATCACTCAAACAGGGTTGAAATTGGTGATCAAGATTGGTTTTACTTTTCTAGCCCGCTTCAAGTGCTCGGCAAGAAATGGCATTTCATAACATTTGTTGATGCTGAGCTGGCATATCAACCGGTTTATCAATCTATGTGGACGCTGGTGACTATCTCCTTAGTGATTGCCTTGTTGTCGATTGTGGCCTTGGCGGTACTGTTGCAAGTTATCTACCGCCCAATTATATCATTGAAATCGATTATCAATGACTTATCGGCAGGGACAGGGGATTTAACCCAACGTCTTGACGTAACGAACCAAGATGATCTTGGTCAAATAGCTATCGGCATCAACAAGTTTATTGAAAAGCTGCAAACTATGATGATTGAAGTAAAAGCAGTGTCTGATAATTTATCGGAAAGAGTCACATCGTTACGACATCACTCACAGGTCAGCCAGCAGGTTCTAGAGCAACATTTGGTGGAGACGGATTCAATTGTCACCGCGGTGGAAGAACTGTCTAACTCGGCGGGGTTAGTGGCAGCAAATGCAAAAAATAGTGAAAACTTAACAAACGATGCAAACGAGTTAGGCAACCAGTCGCAACAAACCCTCCAGCAAGCCTTAGTTATTATTGAAAGCTTAGTCAGCGATGTTGAAAGCACCTCACAAAATATTACCGATATGGAAAGTGAGACAAACAGCATTCAGTCTATTGCGACCGTGATTGGTGAAATTGCCGAGCAGACGAATTTACTTGCGCTGAATGCCTCAATTGAAGCCGCGAGGGCTGGCGAGCAAGGGAGAGGGTTTGCAGTTGTTGCCGATGAAGTGAGGGCGCTGGCAGCCAGAACACAGCAAAGCACCAGTGAAATTCAATCAACGCTATTTAAATTGAATGCAGTATCTTCTGATGTTGTCAACGCCATTACGCGAACCAAAGCGACATGCAGTGACATGGTGAACGAAACGAACAATGTGTCCAGTCAGCTCGCGAAACTGGAAACCAGCGTGGATAAAACCCATGAGTTGAGTGCGCAAATATCCAGTTCTGCGGGTGAGCAAAATATTGTCATTACCAACATCAATAAAAATATTCACCATATTCACGCGATGGTCGGGCAGGTGCAAAGTGAAATGAATAACCAGCACCAAGAGTCGGAACAAATCGCGGTGATTAACGATCAGCTAGGCGGTGCCTTGTCTAATTTTAAAATCTAACATAAAAAACGTTGCCCGCATTCGAGTGGAAATGATAGGGCAACGTTTCTTTTTGAACAGCTAATAGTGTAAATATTAGTCGTTGTACTTTTCTTCTACCGCGTACTCTAAGCTATAGAAATGCGCTTCACTCTGCCCGTTATCAAACTGGTTGTACACGCCAGCCTTGAAGTAGTTCAGCATATCCTTCCAGTAAGAAATATCATGATTCACCGTGGTTTTACCGTCAACTTTGATTGCTAAGGTTTGGTTGCCGACAATCACATCGAAGCGGGTTGGGTGATCTGGTTTCATGGGGCCAAGATCGTAGCGTTTGTAGGCTTTTTTACACGCTTGAGTTTCTCGGTGCTCACTGCCCGTACCGCAGTGAACAGCATTGTTTTTTACTACCGCCCAGTAATGATTTTCCACACCTCGGCGCTCGCCTTCCCACACGATACGCACTAGCGGGTGAGGAATATATCCGACACCATGCAGGCCATCGTCAAATGTCCCTTTGTTGTGTACCTGGAGGAATGTCATTTCATCGCGGTTTTGGGTGCTGTTTTTGATCGACTCATTAGGATTAATCGGCAGAATATCGGCACTTAAGCGATAAAAGGTGTACGGGTCATCTGACTTAAAGTGCTCCAGCACACGCAGCTCGTTTCTTAGCTTATAGCCTTCCATTTTGAACACAAAGGCTTCCGAGCCTTTATCGACATAGAAATTCTCATTTACAACATCCGTGAAATCGCTATCGAGTGCGACTTCGTTTTTGCTGCCTTCTTTAGCATTCGGTGTTGAGATTTGTAGCTTTGAGGCAGATAAAATTGAAGCAAACTTCTCGTATTCTGCGGGTGCGGCCATCTCACCGGATGCTGGTGACATAGTGATAGAGGTGGCGGTTGTTGAAGTACAGCCCATGAGTAAAGCCGCAACAGCGATCCCTGAAGAATAGACAATTTGGTTTTTCATTATTCAACTCACTTTATATTAAGTATCCGAAAACTGTGATCAAGATAATTTAATAGCGCTTAATTGTATTACAATATCATTAGATCTTGTTTGTATATTGTGAAAGAGGTCACCAATTAATAATTAAATAAATTTATGCTAACTAGAGATGTTGATTTTATTCCTTAAAAAACAATCTATTATATTCTTGTGCTTGTTATTTCTAGTAGTTTGATTTTGTAATTTTTTGTTAGCTGAATGCATTGCAATGATTGTATTAATTTGTTGATGAATCTCACAGCACTTATTGTATTATTTTATTATATTAGTGCTATTCGAAATTGTAGAGCGACAAGAAAATGACCTTTAAACAAAACCTGATTGCACTCTCTCTTGCTGGCGTATTGGTAGGCTGTGGCTCAACGGGCAGCAGTGTTAACACGGTTGATATTGAAACCAGTGCGGTAAATACCTCGACCTTAACAGTGAATGATAAGACTGTAATTACGTCTGAATCTATTCTTCCTGCTGACGGCCAAGCCTTAAAACAGCAAATCTTGGATCTGCAAGATGGTGACACGTTAGTTGTGCCTGCTGGTAAGTATGCCGATTTAGGTGTGTTCAATATTTCGGCCAATAACGTCACTATCAAGGCAGAGCAGCAAGGAACGGTTTGGTTTACGGGCTCGGTGCAGATCAACCTGACAGGTAATAACATTACCCTTGACGGTGTTGTATTTACCGAAGGTGGCCCGGCAGAGCGCATGGGGGGGATCATTTTCCGTGGTGACAACAATACTCTGCAAAACTCGACATTCTATTACTTCATCGACGGCCTTGCGTATGAGCCTGACGAGCGCCGTGCGGAATACCCGAAATATTTGTGGATTTCGCTCTATGGTAAGCATAACCAGCTGTTGAATAACACTTTTGAAGGCAAGCACAAACGCGGTACGCTGATTGGTGTTCAAAAAGCAAAAGGCGATACGACACCTGATCATCATGTGATAAAGGGTAACCTTTTCTACAACCAGAAGCATAACCAATTCAACGAGTTTGATAACGCAGAAGCCAAACGTTACAACTCCAACAGTTGGGAAGCGATTCGTCTTGGCGATTCAAAAAGCTCGATCTACGATTCAAAAACGCTGATCGAAGATAACCTGTTCCTGCAAAGCGACGGTGAAACAGAGCTTGTTTCATTGAAATCAGGCAGCAACATTGTACGCGGCAACACCATTGTTGATTCTGCCTCTATGATTTCAATGCGCCACGGTAAAAATAATACTGTTGAAAACAACGTGATTATCGGTAACGGCAAAGCGCAAACCGGCGGTATTCGTTTTTATGATGAAGGCCATGTTATCCGCAACAACTATATCGAGCGTGTCATGGGGACAGGCGACGTCCGTGGCGGTATCGTGGTTAATACCGGGATCACTGACGTTGCTAACGGCGAGCAGTTAGACGATAGCATAAAAGGTAAAGAGTTAAACAAACAGGCGACAGTCAATAATGTATTGGTCGAGAACAATACCATTATTGATTCGCGCCAGAATATTCTGTACTCGGATAAATCACACCGCGTCAGCCTGTATGACAACTCTAAGGTAAGTACTATTTACCCTGGCCATAATGTGACCTTCCGCAATAACCTGTCTTACGCAGCGGGCAACAGAACATTGGCGCTAAAAGGTAACGACTCTACCGCACCTTTGGTAGATCCAGTTTTTGAAAACAACCTGTACTTCGGCACCGTAGCGGGCACAGAACTGCCATGGGACGGCGCAATTATGCGTGACCCTAAGCTAGAACGTGCTGAAAATGGCCTGCTTGTACCAACCAATTTCGATGGTGGTGCGCGAGATCTAACGGTATATACCATGAATGACACCGGCGCACAGTACCAAATTAAAAAATAACCATATATTTCATTTCTAAATAAATATATAGAGGCTCAGCGATGAGCCTCTGGATAAATACATAAAGGGATAAAGCATGAAGCTTAAAACACTTTCTATGCTAATAGCGGTTTCGCTATCGGCAGGGGCACTGACGGGCTGTAACTTCTACGATTCACCGCCGAATAATAATGTAGAGGAACCAGAAAATGGTAATCCACCACCAGTTGTTACCCCGCCGCCTGAATTGCCAGATACGGCTGATATTGTTACAAAATCGAGCGATGAATTAATATCAGCGCTTTCAAGTGCTGAGTCAGGGCAAATCATTGGATTATCTAACCAAGGCAACTTTGATTTTGCTGATAGCATTGAAATTACTAAAGATATTACCCTTGTATCTACTGATGCAGACGGTAATGTAATCAGCAGAGATACAGCATCAAATAGTGCTTATGCTGCGGCAAATAACTATGCGGTCATTTCTGGTACAACATGTATCAATATCCCGGATTCAGCCGATCAAGTTCTGAAAGGAACTGAAGGGGTAAGAATTGCCAATATTAAGTTTGAAAATATTAATGTCATTGAGTGTGGAACAGACTCGACGTCAAAGTCTGTAATTAATATTGGTAAAGTTGGTGACGGTGCCGTTCCTGTTACACTGGATGGTTTAGTGTTTGATGGCGCAACGATCAATGAAGACGGTTCACACGGTTGGATTTATTCACGTGGCTATGTGAATGTGTCAAATAGCCAGTTCCTTGATAAGAAAAATGCTGGCATGGATGTGATTAACCTCAACTGTGGTAGTAACCGAGTTGTGGGAGGAAGTGCAGCTTCGGTTGGTTCAGTATTTGACAACAATGAATTCACAGTACTGGACGGTGAGTCGAACTCCGGCTTGCGTGGTGTTGTTGCTGGTCTTCAGTTCAAAGATAAGACTTGTCAAGCTACGGTAAGTAACAATAGCTTCAGCGGCTTTGAAAGTGAAACCACCACCTTTGATGATACGGGGGCGGCAATTGCTGATGGTAGTGGTGATGGTGCAACAATCGAAGGAAATACCTTTGGTGATGATGAAGGCGGCAATCCAGATCCAATCACAGTTATTAATGTTGACGAGTTAAATGAGGCAATTAGCGAAGCAGCAGCAGGTACGGTTATTACTCTAGATGCCGCGGGTACGTTTGATTCTGGCGTGATTAACGTTGATAAAGCGGTGATCATCGATGGTGGTGAAGGCAATAATGCAACCATTACTGGCGATGCGTGCTTTACCGTGAAAGCGGCTGGCGCTGAAATCAAAAACCTAGCATTTGAAAACAGCAAACTGGGTTGGGATGATGAAAATGATGTCATGGAAGAGACTTGTGCTTTAGGCAGTTCTGATGGTCAATCGGGTGCGATCTCTGTTGATGCGGTAAGTGGTGCACCAGTTAAGTTGAGTAACCTAACGTTTGATGCAGCAAATACCACTGATTTTGGTACCAAGAAGGCTAGTTGGGTATTCTCATGGGGGCAGTTTGAACTAACAGACAGTACCTTTAACAACCTATCTGGCAGCATTCAAAATAATGGGGTGTTCGTTAACTGTGGCAAATCACAAGCACGCCAAGGCAGTGTGCTAAGTGGTAACACCTTTAATATCACAGCGGGTGGTAGTGAAGTTGCCGCAATTAAAGTCGGTGACTCTACGGGCGGTATAATCAAAGATGATCCAAACGACAACAATAAGACGTGTAACGTTACAGTGGCAGACAGTGAATTTAATGGCTATGCGGTTGAGCACACTCAAGATATGAGCAGTGATACTGGTAAAGATAATCGTCAAGCAGCTATTTTTGCTCGCGAAGAAGTTGGAGCGATTACTAAGTCAGGAAATATTGTTACTCCATAAGATAACAATCATCCATAAATTACATGTACTGTAATGAAATAATTTATTTAGAGGTGAGCGAGCCGCTCATCTTTTTAGAATAATTAAGAGACACCCATAATGAAAAAAACACTTTTAGCAGCAGCGCTATTATCGCTGGTGAGCGGCGCGGCGTCTGCCAGCAGCACAATGACTTTAAAATGGGAACACAAATTATTGGATGGCCGTACTGACCGCCCTAAATTTGAATTCAACCACCGCATGGATAATGGTTTTGCTTTTGGGTTCGAGCAGGCTTGGCAGTATGACCGTAGTAAAAAAGAGTTAGAAACCGGCTTCGCCCCAGAACAATATGAATTGACCTTTAAAACCGATTACCAGCATCGCTGGGGGGATCGCAATGAACACCAAGCGGGTGGTGTGTTAGATTACCAGACCAAAGAAACGGCAAATACTGTGCGTGCAGGGGCGTACTACGGCTACCGTGTAACTCGCGATTTTAGTTTCAAAACCCGTGCACGTTACGCGCAGAATATTGATCGTTTGAGCCTTGGTGATAACCCTCGTTACCGTAATGATTATAATAAAGAAATGCGCTTTGATCTTTGGTTAACCTATCGTTGGTCTGATTTTACCTTTGTGTACGATCTTATTCACTTGCGCAAACTCTCTTCAGAGAAGAATAGCTCAGGTCAAGAGCAGCATACGTTTGATAACAATTCCCAGAGTGCATGGGAACACGAATTCAGTGCAGAATACCGCCTACCAAATGCACGTGCCCACGCTTTTTACGGCAAATTTAAGCTTAAACAAGAGCTGCTTAAAAATAGCCACCAGAATAGCGAGTATGATTGGTACGGAAAACGTGATAATGCCATTGAGTTTGGCTATAAGTACCGCTTCTAATTAGTGAATAAATACTAGCTTATTAATGTCAAGAGGCATTGTTGCGCGAGGCAATAATGCCTTTTTTGTCTTTAAAGATGAAAAAGTGATGAGAAATAAATTAACTTTAGCCAGCACGTTATTACCGCTGGTAATTATATCTGGATGTGGTAGTGAAAGCGGAGGATATACTCCACCGCCAAATATTGGGGAGCCTGGTTCCGATCCTTCAGCACCTAACTCCTATGTGAAATATCAAAATGTGTTAAGCCAGTCTAGCCTGCAAGTCTCTGACCCATTTGGCGAACCTGGCAATAAAGAAACATTGGTCAAAAATGGTCAATTTGCCGATTTCTATAACGACCACTTTTACTATGATCAAAGTGTCGAAAACCTCACGTTTGCTATGAGCGGTTATTCTAATCGTTCAGAAGTACGTGTAGATGAAAACTTTGATACATCAGAAGTGGGTGTGCAGCGGGTGCTGAACGCCAGCATTCTGCCTATCGGTGTGGAATCTTCTCTCGCCAACTCCCCAGCAGATAAAGATACAATTACCTATCTTCAAATTCACAACAAAGGCACCGATGAGAGCGGTACTGGTTATATTCCCCACCCATTGTTACGTATTGTTTACGAGCAGGAAAGAGATGGCTTGATTGGCCACTATTGGGCGGTGTTAAAAACCAATGCAGTTGATTGCTCCGATCCAGTCAAGTCAGAAACGGATGATTGTAAGTATGCCTATGAGCGCATTGATCTTGGCAAAGCCGATCTTGATCGCGCGACTGACTTTAAGCTTGAGGTAAGAGAAGGCAAGCTGAGCATCGATAAGGACAACATTCGAGAAGTTGAGCGCGACATCACCTACTGGTCACACCTATTGAGCTATTTCAAATTTGGGCTATACAACCAGTTTGAAAATGGCGAAGCAAAGGTGCAGTTCCCAAGTGTCAGTATGAATAAAAGTGATACGGATAAAAACTGGGACATAGACCAGTGGAAAATCACCATCCCGGCCAGCAAAGACGATTGGTATGGCTCGGGGGGAACCAGTGCCGCAGAACTTGAGCCGGCGCATTGTCACTCAAGTAAAGACACGCTCTCTAATGATTCTAGATTGTGGTTTAGTCCGGCTGGTATATCTTTTTTTGACGTAAGCGATGGCCGCATGCATTTCAGGGCTGATATGGGCTACGGCACGACCACAGAAAACTCGAACTATATACGCTCCGAGCTGCGTGAGCTGTTCAATGCACAAGCGTTGAACACTTGTAGTACCAGCCGTGATAACACCAGTTGGAAAATCCACGATAAGGCAACGGGTACAACGAAGCATACACTTAGCTCAACACTAAATGTTGAAGGTTATCCTGACATTCAGGGGCAAGACCCTAAGGTGATTGTCGGCCAGGTTCATGGCTGGAAGATAAAGCAGGCGCTGGTGAAAGTGCAGTGGGAAGGGGATAACAAGCCTGTTCGCGTTATTTTGAACCAAGACTTCTATAAAGATAACCAATCGTGCTCGTCTGGCACTCCGGATTATCCGCAATGCCAAGACTGGCCATTTAGTGTCAATATGGGGACTTATGCCTCGGGTGAGGATTGGCAGTACACTATCAGTATCGATGAAGGCGGTATTCGCTTGATCACTCAAAGCGAGGATGGTTCTAACCGTGTGTCACACTATCTTGAATGGGGTAAATTGTATTTCGACACTAATAATGGGACGGTCGAAATGAGCAAAAACTGGGCGGATGACGATGTTGCTTACTATTTCAAAGCGGGTATTTATCCTCAGTTCCGGCCCGATAATGCTTACAAAGGTAAAGTTTTCGATGTGAGCTTTAAAGACGTAATGATTTCACATTATTAACAGTGTTTTGTGTCTGAATGAAAGCCTTATCAGTAAGCTGATAAGGCTTTTTTTGAAGTGTGTGGCTTAAGTATTAACCTGCTTTTCTATATTCTTTTCTGCATCGCCCATCGCCCATCGCCCATCGCCCATCGCCCATCGCCCATCGCCCGAAAAGTACAAGTGATTGGATTTTCTGTCTATGTCGCTTTGGCAGGGGCTGGTTAACAATGAGTACATGTTCAATGAAACACTAAACCTATAACATCCAATATCAATAACAGCTCTAGGAAGGAACGAACTATGCCTATTCAACAACAGTTTCGCGATGCCATGTCTAACCTTGCCGCAGCCGTCAATGTGGTGACATCGGGAGGGGAAGCTGGCACTGTTGGCCTGACAGCGACAGCCGTCTGTTCGGTGACAGATAGCCCTGCAACGGTGTTGGTGTGCGTTAACCGCAATAGTGCCTCCAACCAGATCTTCAAGGACAATGGCCGCATCTGCGTGAATGTGTGTGCTGCCGAACACAAAGACATGTCGATGCATTTTGCTGGGATGACAGGCATGGCGATGGAAGACAGGTTCCAGCTACCGGGTTGGGAATTTAACCAGCATGGTGTGCCAGTACTGACTGATTCCTTGGCAACACTAGAGGGTAAAGTGGCTTCTGTAAGCGAAGTGGGTACTCACAGCGTGTTCTTCGTCGAAGTCGAATCCATTACCACCACCGAGAGCGATGCGCTGGTGTACTTCTCGCGCGAGTTCAAATCTGTTGAAGCGACAAGGAAGATGCCGGAAGTCGCTTAAAAGTACCAGCTCTATTTGCTTTCTTGAACGCAGGAGCTTTCTTGGTATCAAACAGGCCGCCAACTCTTCCTATATAAAGAATTGGCGGCCTGTTTGCGCTTAGAATTTCAGGCCAACAGTAACGGCAATTTGGTCAGGTTCGTAGCGGTAAGGGCCCACATCTAATTTCAGTACTTCATTGGAGACATTGATGTAGAACATATCTGCCGTCAGGCGTACGCCAATACCATAATAGGTGTTGGTATCAGAGTAATTAGTGGAGTAGCAATATTTACTCGAACACCACCTGTCATCTTCGGTCGTACGGTGGAAACCCAGCGAAATATATGGTTTAAGAGACACGCTTGGGCTCAGTGGGAAAGCATAGCCTAGATCTGTACCAAACTTCACTGTGCTGTAATCAACCGAGCCGCGATAATAGTCATATCCGGACTCTTCATAGGACAGGTTGAAACCGACAATGCGGTTGAAATCATAACCCCCTTCTAGCTTGAAGCCTGTATCGGTGTCGATGTAACGATCAGACAGATAAGAGATCCCCAAGCCAACACGCGGTCCCTGGTAAGCGTTAGGACCGCCATGATGGTAATGATGGTGCGTGTGATACTGATTGGCGCTAGCAACCATCGGAGCTGTAGTTAGCAGGGTTAAGGCTGCGGTTGCGAGTAACTTTTTCATTGTCTGCCTTACTGTGGAAATGGGAAGCGGGCAGATTATGGTGATTAAGCTTAGGATTGTAATTAGTAAGGCAGGTGAAATCACAGAAGTCTGACAAAATGAGTTATTTTCGAAGCATTTGGCTGCTGTTTCATGTCAAATGTAAGCAGTTGTTTCGTTTTTGTATGTAAAGGCATAGCTCTGTTCACAGAGCTTCTTCATACGCTTTATGTTGGTGATGACTTGCGTGGTAGATGGCAGAAAGAGTCGGATTTTCTGAACATGTGACGACGGTATTTCGTCCCATCTGTTTGGCCTGGTAAAGTGCTTGGTCTGCTCTTGAAACAAGATGTTCCCAATCTTCACCTTCGCTTAGGCTGGCGACGCCAAAGCTAGAGGTCATCGGCAGGTTGTTGCCTTCGATCAAGGTATAGGCAGAGATCTTTTTTCTCAGCGACTCGGCAATAGCACGGGCGAGGTTGATGTCTGTTTTAGGTAAGGTTATCAATATTTCATCGCCGCCGAAGCGATAGGCTGAATCAGTATTACGGGTGTGTGCTGTGATAATCTGGGCAATACGCTTTATTACCTCGTCCCCTGTCAAATGGCCGTGCAGATCATTAATGGATTTGAAGTTATCAATATCTACCATGATGATACTGAGTGGGTGTACTTTGTTTATCTCATTGATTAAATCGGGCAGCTTTCTTTCTAGGGCATAGCGATTGTAGAGCTGGGTGAGCGGGTCCCGGCGGGAAAGGTCATAAATAGAGTTGACCAGGCGGGCGTTGATCATCCACAGCATGCTGAAGCTTATCGCAACCACCAAGATAATACTGAACAAGAAGGTGAGCTGGTGAATAAGCTCGGCGTACATAAAATTATGTAACTCTTCTGAATACAAGGTCCAAGCCACTCGCAGGGTCATGAACGAACCATAGAGGAAGAAAGATGTCGACATCATCCAAATGGCGATCTTTAAATCTTTATGTCTACCTTTTAAGGTTGTGAATGCCGATAGCAATGTGGTGATGGCCAAGAAAACACTGATAACAATAATCCGTGCTTTTATCGACGGTGATACATGGGTGAAATAATAAAACAAGGAGAGGGTGATCGGGATGCAGGTATAGGTAAAGTAGGTGTATCTCAGTGAACAATTCCTGAAAATGCATAAGCTATGCAGCACCAACTGAAAACCGAACATAATGATGGTATTGGCAAGCACGATGCTAAACCAGTCTGGTGTTGTTCCCCTCATTCCAAGGAAGAAAGGACCGATACCGATGAACAAGAGGGATAGTGCAAATAGCTGTAAGCCAGGGATTTCTTTTTGGGAGCGTTGGTAGCAAAGAAGGCCAATACTGTAAATACAAGAAAACAGAATGATAATAAAGTTGAGGGTTCTTATATCCAGAGAAAAACTGTCCATGCGTCACTCCGTTTCTCGCGCAAAGCACATTCCCACCGGCAATGAAGCTGGCTTGCTTTATTTTTGCCATAAATATCATATAACACTGTTAACATAATTCTCAGTAGGGTGCGAAAACTGTGTGTTTGCTCACGGTTCTTTATAAGTCGGTCTGCAGTGCTGAGGGGCGATGAGCTTCTGCGCTGGCGTTATTTCCTGCGGAAAAGAATGCCAGTAGTTAGGTCTGTAAATACACGCTTCGCTGGGCGAGGGTGTATTTACTGTCAAAGATGATGAAGCGGTGGTTAGGTTGCTTATGCTTCTGAGCCTCGAAATTACTGCTCTTTGGTATCAATCAACGCATTGAGTAAAGAAGATAGCTGGCGGTATTTCTCTTCGCCGAGTTTAGCCTTGAGCTCAATATACTGTGCTTCGATTAGTGGGCGCAGATCGTCTACCAGTGTTTTGGCCTTGTTAGTAAGGTGGATATAGTACTTGCGGCCGTCATTGGCAGATTTTTTGCGCTGTACATAGCCCATTTTCTCAAGGCGGCTAACAATCCCAGTCAGGCTAGGACCTAGAATGCAACATTCGCGGGATAGGGTTGAGAAATCAATTTCACCAAGCGTATCGAGCACCCGCATCACACGCCATTGCTGCTCGGTGATTTCGTTGTCCGCCAGGATAGGGCGGAAGTAATCCATGGATACATCCCTTGCGCGTATCAGCTGCAGGGGAAGCGAGTCTTCGTACTTAGTCACAATATAACCTTCTAGCCGTTACCGTGTTGTCGAAAATTACTATTTGTTTCAGACACATATTCACAATATAAATCAAAGTTCCGAAAAGCTATAGCTGTATTTTGATCTTATATATTACTTTGGATACCGCCAAGTTATGTAAAAGATGCGGGCTTGCTGCCAGGCAACGAGCCCGCCGTGAATGCACCCGCTAGGCGTACAAGATGCCCGGTAAAAACAGTACGATAGCGGGCATCAATACGATGAGCGCCAGCCGTACCATGTCTGCCACCCAGAACGGGAATACCCCTTTGAAGATGGTGGCAGTGTTGATGTCCTTGATAATACCGGACAAGACAAAAACGTTGAGCCCGACCGGCGGGGTGATCAAACTGATTTCGGTGACGACCACCACCACGATGCCGAACCAGATTGGGTCGAAGCCAAGTTCAACCACTACCGGGAAGAAAATCGGCACAGTCAGCAGCATCATAGACATACTTTCGAATACGCAGCCAAGGATGATGTAGACCAATATGATCAGGCCAAGCGCCATCATTGGGGAGACGTTAACGGCCTGGATCATCTCAATCAGTGCCGTCGGCAAGCCGGCTCGGTTGATGAAATTGGACAGGATCAGGGCGCTGATCACTACCGCAAACAGTGAGGCCGATGTTTTGGCGGTATCAACCAGAATATCGCGCAAAATGGCGTAGTTGAGCTGGCGGCGGTAGGCGGCCAAGGCAAAGGCTCCTGTCGCACCGATCCCGGCCGCTTCGGTTGGGGTAAAGGCACCGATATAGATCCCACCCATCACTAATACAAACAGTGAAATGGTCGACATGATCCCCTTAAGGGCGATAAAGCGATCTTTCCAGCTGACGCGCTCGCCTGGAGGAGCGCTGTCTGGGTTGCGGAACACCACCCACTGCACCGCCATCAGGTACAGGACGATACCGATCAGCCCCGGAATGAAACCAGCGGCGAAGAGTTCACGGATACTGCTCTCCGTGAGTAGGCCATAGATCACCAGCATGACACTTGGCGGGATCAAAATGCCCAAGGTACCACCTGCAGCGATAGAGGCCGCTGCAAGGCCGTCGGAGTAACCGAATTTTCGCATCGGCGGCATGGCAACTTTCGACATGGTGGCCGAGGTCGCCAAGCTTGAGCCACAGATAGCCGAGAAGCCACCGCAAGCCAAGATAGTCGACATCGATAGCCCACCTTTACGGTGGCCGACAAAGGCATTACAGGCACGGTAGAGTTCGTTGGAGAGCCCAGCCCGTGTCACCAAGTTCCCCATCAGGATAAACAGCGGGATCACCGACAGGCTGTAGTCCTGGCCGGTGTCGATGATGCGGCGGGCCGCCATCGACATGGCTGCGTTCCAGTTGTAGTCGTTGATGTACCAGAAGCCAAGGAAACCGACCACACCCATGGCAAAGGCCAGTGGCAAGCGGAGGAAAACAAGGGCGATCAGAACCGTAAAGCCGATAATTGATTCAAGCATTTAAACCCCCTTGCTCTCGGTACTTAGTGGTTGGGTCGTCGATGAAGGCGAGAATAGCGTCTTGCCGTAGACCAGGGCATTGAAGAATGTCAGGAGGCCGCCGGCAAAGCCGGTAATGGAAATAAGATAGGTGACATAGCCAAGAGGCAGCTCAAGAATTTCCGTGACCTCTTCATACTCCATAGAGCGGCCAGCCAGTTTCCAGTTCATCATGGCAACCAGGATCAGCGAGCAGGAGCAGATCAGGTTGATCACCACTTGGCGCAGGCCTACCCAGCGTTTTGGGAAGATATTGTCGAGCAAGTCGACACAGATGTTTTCTTCCTGCCACGATACCAATGGAAAGGCCATGAACACCATGACTGCCAGTAATACCTCGATCATCTCGGTGGAGCCGATCAGCGGGCTGCTAAAGAAGAAGCGCCCGACGACATCAACAAAGGTGATCACCATCATTAGCATCAGACTGAGAGCGGCAAGGGCCTCCAACCCTCGCCGAATAGCCTGGGAAAGTCTTGAGCAACTCATAGCTTACAGTCCTTGTTCAAGCTCTTTATAGAAGTAGTTGTAGGCCGCTTCGCCGTCTATCTTGCGTTGCTTGGCCGATTTGTACCATTTGTTGACCAACGGCTCGGTGGATTTTTTCAGGTCGGCAATCATCTCCGGCGTTGCAGGGGTAAAGGTGTGGCCGTTGGCTATACCTGCTTCGTAACCGACGTTGTCCATGTCATCCCACATCTTACCGAACAGACGAGATAATTTTTCACCCGAGACGCTGCGGATGGCTTCCTGATCAGCTTTCGATAAGCCTGATAAGGTGTCTCGGTTCATCACGATGGCAAAGCTACCGCGGAAGATCCCGCCAGGGTAAACAGTGGTGTTGTCAGCAACTTCGGCAAGACGGAAAGAGGCAAGAGATTCATAAGGCAGGTAGGTGCCGTCGACGACGCCTTGGGAAATAGACTCATACACTTTGGTGGTTGGTGTGAAAACCGGTGTGACTTTCATGTCTTTGGCGATATCCGAAATAACGCCGCCACCGACACGTAGCTTCTTGCCTTTGATATCGTCCAGTGAACTTACCGGCCCTTTGGTGATTAGCTGGCCCGGGCCATTGACGCTCAATGCCAGTACTTCAACACCGCGGTGCTCACGGCCTTTCTTCAGGTAGGCTTCGTAGGTGCGCCAATAGGCTTGGGAGATCAGCTCAGAGCTGGCGTAGTCAGAAAAAGTCGGGATCTCAGGCAGCTGGGTAAGCTTGAAGCGGCCTGCCTTGTGGCCATGGTAAATCCAGGTCACTTCACCGATGCCATCGGTCACGACATCGATTTGGGTTTGCGGCGGGGCAAGGTCGTACTCCACCTTTACTGTTACTCGGCCTTCAGTGGCCTCTTCAACCCATTCCCCCCACGTAGGCCAAACAACTTTGTTGATACCGTGGTTTGGCGACCCCCAAGTACTGATCTTGATTGTTTTTTCAGGGGCAGCTTGTACGGCATAAGTGGAAAACATCAGTAGTGCAGCGGTGGTCATGGAGGCAATTTTGGTTACACGCATAACAGGATTCCTTTAGTTATGGATGATGAGTAGTGCTCACTGGGTGAGTCGTTATTGGACTTTAGTTAACATATTAACTAATTCACCAGAAAGCAAAGGTGTTGTTAATAAAATGTGTTGATTTCCTGTTGCTTTGTTAACTGGATCAATGATTCGAAAATAAAAACACTCCCGAGATTATTTTCTGGCTTGTTTGATTAATGACCAGTCTGTAAATACCTCCTACAAATGTGATCCTTCCAACATTTTGAATGTAACGAGATTTGCATGATAAATGATTAAATGTCTATTTTTAAAGTTAAGTGTCTGATTTTAAGTGGCTTTTATCTGCCATCATTGAATTGCTGGACATTAGTTAACATATTAACTAATGTATTTAACATGTTAATTAGTTGCTAATTGCTTTCCCTGACAGCATGACTGTGGACGAGGGACGTTGGCAATCAGTCAGCCAGAAAAAAGGAATGCGAAATGTTAACGGAAGATCAAATTCATGTAGCGGCAGAGCGGTTATATAAAGCCGAAAAAGGAAGGGAGCAGATCCCGGCACTAACCCTAGACTACCCAGAGATGAGTATGGATGACGCCTACCGTATCCAGAGCCGTTGGGTAGAACGAAAAATCCGTGAAGGGGCCGAAGTAAAAGGTTACAAAATTGGCCTGACATCGCGGGCAATGCAGATGGCGGTCAATATTGACCAGCCAGATTATGGCGTACTGCTTGATGATATGTTTTTTCCTGACGGTGCCCAAATTCCCGCAGATGACTTTCTCGACCCGCGTATTGAAGTAGAGCTGGCCTTTATTCTCAAGGACAAGCTTGAAGGCGACAACATCACTATATTCGATGTGCTCAATGCCACTGATTATGTGGTACCTGCACTGGAGCTGATTGCTGCCCGTTGCCACCGTACTGATCCACAGTCCGGTTATACCCGCAAGGTGTACGACACCATTGCCGATAATGCAGCCAATGCCGGCATTATTCTTGGCGGCCGCCCTATCAAACCCACCGAGCTCGATTTGCGCTGGGCCGGCGCCATGCTTTACCTCAATGGCCAAATCGAAGAAACCGGCCTAGCCGCTGGGGTATTAGGCCACCCTGCCAATGGGATCTGCTGGGTGTGTAAGCGTTTTGCGCCGCACGGTGTTTCGCTAGAACCGGGGCAGGTGATCTTGGCGGGCTCCTTTACCCGTCCGGTGGCGGTGAAGGCTGGTGACAGTATCCATGCTGACTTCGGCCCGCTCGGCGGCATCTCGGTCAAGTTCGTCTAGGGGGCAGTGCGCTAATGAGTAATCAACTACCTAAAAACGTATTCAAGCAAGCTCTCACCCAAGAGGCACCGTTATGGGGGCTGTGGCTTGGCCTACCCGATACCAGCTGCGCAGAAATCTGCGGTGGTAGTGGATTCGACTGGGTATTGATCGATGGCGAGCACGCCTCGTTTGACCTGACTGGGATCAAATATCACCTGCAGGCGCTAGCGCCGCATCCAACGTCGGCCATTGTTCGGGCTGAAGACGGCAATCCGACACTGCTGAAACGTTTGTTGGATATCGGTGCCCAGACTTTGCTGGTTCCTATGGTGAACAGTGCTGAACAAGCCAAACAGGCGGTGCAATCAGTGTATTACCCCCCTGTAGGACAGCGCGGTATCGGCAGCGCCTTGGCAAGGGCATCACAATGGAACCGTATCCCCAACTATTTGCATCAGGCCAATGAAGAGATCTGCCTGCTGGTGCAGGTAGAAACGGTCGAGGCGATTGAGAATATCGAGGCGATTGCTGCCGTCGAGGGGATTGATGGCATCTTTATCGGGCCTTCGGATCTCAGCGGTTCGATGGGGCATATCGGCAACCCGGGGCATCCGGATGTCGTCGCCGCTATCGACCATGCCATCGACGTGATCAACCGCGCCGGCAAAGCGGTGGGGATTTTGTCACTGAACCCGGTGCAGGCGAAAGGGTATGTCGAACAAGGGGTGAAGTTCATCGGGGCCGGGGTAGATACCTTGTTACTGCGCCAGGGCGCGGAAGGGCTAGCAAAAAAATTGAAAGATAAGGACAGCAACAGCGACACCAATATCAATACCGAAGCGGCTGCTGTTGCCAACGTGTATTAAGAATCGCGGGGTTGAAAGGAAGATGATGGAAAAGATGTTTAAAGGCAAAGTGGTGTGTGTCGCGCTCAATGACAGCGAGCAACGCCAAGTCATGGCGGAAGCATTCAATGAACCACCTTACAAGGCACCACCGACACAGCCTGTGCTGTATTTCAAACCAAGGAATACCTGGAATAACGAATCTGAAGCGGTGACGTGGCCAGCCGATAGCGATGAGTTTGTGGTTGGTGCCAGCCTAGCAGTCATTATCGGCCAGACTTGCTGCCGAGTGTCTGAGCAACAGGCGCTAGAGTATGTCGAAGGTGTTGCCCTGCTGCATGATTTCTCTTTACCAGAAACCAGTTACTACCGCCCGGATATCAAGGGCAAGTGCTTGGATGGCTCGGCAACCTTGTCATCCCCTGTCACGCTTTCCGATGTCGGCGAGCTATCAGATTTGGTGGTCACGACCATGGTCAATGGCCAGCCAGCACAGCAACTGCCGCTCTCTCGCCTTTACTGGGATGTCCCGGCGCTGCTGGAGCGAATCTCCCACATCATGACGTTAGAAGCTGGCGATATTATCGCTGTCGGGTTTGCCGGTGAGCGTATTGCATTGCAGCCCTATGACAAGGTGTCGTCAACCGTTACAGAGTCTTCAACGGTTAACAAGTCGTCAACGGTTAACAAGTCTTCAACGGTAGGAGACGTAACTCGTTCAGCTCCGTTTATCAGTCTACAAAACACAGTGGGAGGCCAGTACGCATGAAGCGCGCCAGAGTGGAATACAAAGGAAAAGTGTTGGATGTCATCGTCAATTTTGAAGGCGAGCTGGTGACGGCAAGTGGCGAGGTAGTGCCTTCACAAGCAGTAAAATGGTTATGCCCGGTGGAGAACCCGGGGACGATTTTTGCCCTTGGGTTGAATTATGCCGACCATGCTTCGGAGCTGGCGTTTGAGCCACCGAAAGAGCCGCTGGTATTCCTAAAGGGCGGCAATACCCTTACGGGTCACCAGCAGCCTTCCTACCGCCCGGACGATATCGAGTTTATGCATTATGAATGTGAGCTGGTGGCCGTGATTGGCAAAAGCGGCAAGAACATCAAGCGCGAGGACGCACTTGAGTATGTCGCGGGCTATACCATCTGCAATGACTACGCGATCCGTGATTATCTCGAAAACTTCTACCGCCCGAACCTAAGGGTGAAGAGCCGCGACTCCCTGTGCCCTATTGGTCCTTGGATTGTCGACACGGACGATATCGCCGATGTGAGCAATCTGTTATTGGAAACCCGGGTGAATGGCGAGCTGACCCAGCAGGGCACGACAGCCGATATGATTTTCGATATTCCGTTTTTGATTGAGTACCTCAGCAGCTTCATGACGCTCAGCGAAGGGGATCTGATTGCCACCGGTACACCGAAAGGGCTGAAGGACATCCAGCCGGGTGATGTGGTGAGCTGCTCGATTGAGGGGATCGGCACGCTGGAAAACCCAGTGCTGTCAGAGAAAGCCTTCTATGGCGAACTGACTGACTAGCCTGTTACCCATTCCAATTAAAAGATTTAGGGAAGAAAATGATGACTCAGCAACTCGATACCAATATCAACAAGGCCAACAGCTATTTGGCCCGTTTTCAGAATCAAACCCTGGGCCACTATATCAATGGCGAGTGGACACTGGGCTCGGAAGGGGAGACGTTTGATAACCTAACCCCAACCGACAATACCTCGCTGGGCAAAGTGGTCAAAGGCTCGGCAGAAGATGTTAACCAAGCGTGTTTGGCTGCCGAGAAAGCGTTTACTGAGTGGGCGGCGATCTCTGGTGCCGAGCGCCGCAAGATCCTGCATAGGCTGGCAGATAAGATCGAAGAGCGCGCCGAGGAAATCGCGTTGGTTGAATCCATGGACTGCGGCCAGCCGCTGCGATTCATGCGCCAGGCGGCGGTACGCGGCGCGGCTAACTTCCGCTTCTTCGCTGATAAATCGCCTGAGGCGAAAAATGGCCTGTCACTGCACCAAGACAACCATACCAACTATACCATCCGTACCCCGATTGGCCCGGTTGGCGTGATCACGCCGTGGAATACCCCATTTATGCTGTCGACCTGGAAGATTGCGCCAGCGCTGGCGGCCGGCTGTACCGTGGTTCACAAACCGGCGGAATTCAGCCCATTGACTGCGGCCATTTTGGCCGAGTGTGCCGAAGAAGCTGGTTTGCCTGCTGGTGTGTGGAACATGGTCAATGGCTTTGGTGAGGTGGCAGGTAAGGCACTGACAGAACACAAGGCGATCAAAGCCGTCGCGTTTGTTGGCGAGACCGTCACGGGTTCGATGATCCAGGCCCAGGGCGCACTGACACTCAAGCGTGTGCACTTTGAGCTGGGCGGCAAGAACCCGGTTATTGTGTTTGACGATGCTGATTTCGAACGTGCACTGGATGCGGTGGTCTTCATGATTTACAGCCTCAATGGACAGCGTTGCACCAGCTCCAGCCGCTTGCTGATCCAATCAGGCATCAAGCCAAAATTCATCGAAGCCCTCAAGCAACGCGTTGAGAACCTACAGGTTGGCCACCCGTTGGATCCACAAACTGAAGTTGGCCCGCTGGTACATCAGTCTCACTACAACAAGGTATTGAGCTACATGGATTTTGCCGAGCAGGACGGGGCAACGATCGCTGTTGGTGGTCGTGCACTGCCAGAGCTGGGCAACGGTAACTACCTGACGCCGACCTTGTTTACCGAAGCGGACAACACCATGCGCGTGGCTAAGGAAGAAATTTTTGGCCCGGTGCTGACAGCTATCGAGTTCGACACAGAAGAGCAGGCGCTGCACATTGCCAATGATACGGACTATGGCCTGTCAGGTTATATCTGGACCCGCGATACCGGCCGGGCAATGCGCATGGCGACACATGTCGAAGCCGGGATGATCTGGGTGAACTCAGAAAATAACCGTAACCTGCCGTCGCCGTTTGGCGGGGTGAAGATGTCGGGCGTTGGTCGAGATGGCGGTGATTGGAGCTTCGATTTCTACATGGAAACCAAGAATATCTGCATTGCCCACGATACCCACAATGTGCCTTCTTTAGGTAAATAAGCAGATATATAACCGACTGATAAGGGTACCTCGGCCTGGCTAGGTGCCGGGGCCCTTTTGCAAGAGGAGAAGGATAATGCCTCATTTCATTATGGAATACTCCGCTAACTTGGAGCAAGACGTTGATATTCCAGCCTTGATGCGAGTGATCCACCGCGAGGCCATTGATACAGGCGTGTTCCCCAAAGGTGGGATCCGAACTCGGGCAATCCGTTGTGATCATGTACTGATCGCCGACGAAGACCCAGAAAATAGCTTTATTCATTTAACCGCTAAAGTGGGTGTCGGGCGGGATATAGAGATCTTGAAGGCAGCCGCTGATCGGGTGTTCGAGGTGTTTACCCAGTTTCTTGCCCCTACCTTTGAAAAACGTTATTTGAGTGTCGGCTTTGAGATGACCGAGCTTCATCCGGTGCTCAACTACCGCAAAAACAATATTCACCAGAAACTGGCGAAACAAGGACAGTAGTCATGGGACAGGCTTGGGCGCACTTCCAGTATGTCTTCTCCACCATCATGCCGGTGTTCCTGATGATTGGGCTGGGCTATCTGGCGTTCCGCCGCGGGATCTTGCCGCCAAACGGGCACAAGGCGCTGGCTGCCTTTGTGTTTAACTTCGGCTTGCCGGCTGCCATTTTCAGTGCCTTGAGTACCAAATCCCTCGGGGAAGTGTGGCATACCGACTATATCCTGGCCTACACCCTGGGGTCGCTGGTGGCGTTTGCTTTGGTCTTTATCTATGCCATTTGGATGTTGCAGAGGACGCCGGTCGAAAGTGTGGTGCTGGGCTTGGGCGGGAGCTTTTCCAATAGCTTGCTGATTGGCTTTCCAATCATTTTCTTTTTGTTTGATACCCCGGCGTTGATCCCGTTTTCCCTCACCTTGATTGTCGAGAACCTGATCATGCTGCCTTTGCTGCTGGGTTTGGCTGACATGGCGGAAAACGACAGCGGCGCCAACCTCAAGGGGAAAATGAAGGAAACCGCACTCAACCTGGCCAAGAACCCGATTGTACTGTCGATTGTCTTGGGACTGGCGTGCTCGGCGATGTCACTGCACCCGCCACAGGCGGCCGAGCGCATCATTGATATGTTGGCCAGCACAGTGACCGGAGTGGCTCTGTTCACGATTGGTGGCGGCTTGGTAGGTGTTAGCGTGTCGGGCATGAAGCGGGAGATAGGTACCGTGATGCTCGCTAAGCTGTTGATCCACCCACTGTCGATTTTGGTCATGCTGATGCTGGTGTTCCAGCTTGATCCGATGATGAGTTCGGTCGGGGTGATTTTGGCCAGTGTGCCGATGTTTGGCGTGTATGCCGTGATTGGCCAGCGTTACCAGATGGGAGGGTTGTGTTCGGCGGTGCTGTTGCCAACCACCTTGCTGGGCATGCTGACGGTGAGCGCTTTTACCACCCTGGCCTTGTTACTGTTTTAACTCAATACCTGAAACCTAATATCTGAAACCCTGTACCTGAAAACCAATAACTGAAACTGACGTCCGCGACCTGACAGGATGTGATTGAGAGAAGGAATTTATTATGGGCAAACTCTGTGTTGCAGCAAAAATTACTCACGTACCAACCATGATTATGTCCGAGCAGCCGGGTAAGCTGCACGGTTGCCGCAAGGCAGCCATTGATGGACACAAGCAGATTGCCCAGCTCGCCAAGGATCTGGACGTCGATACCATTGTCGTGCTCGACACCCACTGGCTGGTCAATGCCGGCTACCATATCAATGCCAACCAGCAGTTTACCGGTAACTACACCAGCCACGAATTCCCGCATTTCATTCAGAACCTGGAATACCAATACTATGGCAATGCTGAGCTGGGTAACCGTATTGCGGATAAGGCGACCGATAAGGGGGTCTTTACCCTTTCCCACCAGGTTGAGTCGTTGGATCTTGAATACGGCACCCTGGTACCGATGCGTTATATGAATGAAGACAGCCACTTCAAGGTGGTTTCGGTTGCGGCATGGTGCTCGGTACACAGCATTGAGTCATCCCGTATTCTTGGCGAAGCGATCCGCGAAGCGATTGAAGAGAGTGACAGCCGGGTGATGCTGCTGGCCTCGGGCTCCTTGTCCCACCGCATCTGGGATAACGATGATTATGTCGCCAACAATGGCACCTTCACTATCTCCAAAGAATTCAACCGCCAGGTCGATCTGCGGGTATTGGATCTGTGGCAGAGGCGCGACTACAAAACCTTCTTGGATATGTTGCCTGACTATGCGGCGCTGTGCTCGGGTGAAGGGGGTATGCATGACACTGCGATGCTGTTTGGCGCATTGGGCTGGGACAAGTACGAAGGCAAGGCGGAGATTGTGACCGAGTACTTCCCAAGCTCCGGCACCGGGCAGGTTAACGTGCTGTTCGAGGTAACGGAATAATGGAAGCGCAGATGGATTTGAAAAAAACAGCGCTGTTCAAACAGCAAGGTTACATTGGCGGCGAATGGTCTGATGCCCTAGACGGTAAGACAACGGCGATCACCAACCCATCAACCCAAGAAGTGATTGGCCATGTGCCTTACATGGGCGAGAAAGAGGCCGCGCAGTGCGTCGACATCGCCCAGCAGGCGTTCGAGAAGTGGAAGCAGACCACAGCCGATCACCGTTCGGTGGTGCTGCGCCGCTGGTATGATTTGATTGTCGAAAATACCGAGGACTTGGCGAGGATCCTGACCACCGAGCAAGGCAAGCCTTATGCCGAAGCCAAAGGGGAAATCGCCTATGCCGCCAGCTTTGTGCTGTGGTACAGCGAAGAAGCCAAGCGCGCCTATGGCGAGGTGATCCCGAGCCACAAAACCGATGGCAAAATTGTGGTGACCAAAGAGCCGATCGGCGTGGTAGCAGCCATTACCCCTTGGAATTTCCCTGCCGCGATGATCACCCGCAAGTGTGCACCGGCCTTTGCCGCAGGTTGCGCGGTAATACTAAAACCGGCACCGGAAACCCCGTTTACCGCGTTGGCATTGGCTGAATTAGCACAGCAGGCCGGATTGCCAGCCGGGTTGCTCAATGTGATCACCGGCGATGCGGTAGCTATCGGTGGCGTGTTGACCGCGCACAAGAAGGTCCGCAAAGTCTCTTTCACCGGCTCGACCAATGTCGGCAAGATTTTGATGAGCCAGTCGGCAGCCTCTATTAAGAAAATGGGGCTGGAGCTTGGCGGCAATGCACCGTTTATTGTCTTTGACGATGCTGATATCGATGCCGCAGTCGATGGCGCCATGATTGCCAAGTTCCGCAATGCCGGGCAAACCTGCGTTTGTGCCAACCGGATCTTCGTCCACGACGCGGTATACGATGAGTTTGCCGCGAAGCTCGCCGCCCGGGTTGCCAATCTCAATGTCGGCGATGGCTTTGCCGATGGGGTCGAAATTGGCCCGATGATCAATAGCGGTGCGGTCGAGAAAGTGCGTACCCATATTGATGATGCTCTAGCTAAAGGCGCAAAGGTGTTGTGCGGTAATCTTGCCGAGCAAAAGGGGCTGTTTGTCCAACCACATGTCATGGTCGATGTGAATGACGATATGCTGGTGGCGAGCGAAGAAACTTTCGGTCCGCTGGCGCCGTTGTTCCGCTTTCAATCAGAACAAGAAGTTATCGAGCGTGCCAACAATACTGACTCAGGCTTGGCTGCTTATCTCTATACCCGCTCCCTAGGCCGCGCCTGGCGGGTGGGGGACGCATTGGAAAGCGGGATGGTCGGTATCAATGAAGGCTTGATTTCCACAGCGGCAGCGCCATTTGGCGGGGTCAAGGAATCCGGCCTAGGCCGCGAAGGCTCCCGTCATGGTATGGAAGATTATCTGGAAATGAAGTACCTGTTTATGGGGGGGCTGGAGTAAAGGATATTTTTTAGTCTTTCAAAGAAGATGCGCTATCTTAATGTTAGATAGCGCATCTTTCAGTAACTTAAATTATTTAATTATTCTGTAATGAGTATAGATAAATTTCATTGCACATAGAATAATAATTAAAGGGCAAAAATTAATGGATTTATTATTAAGCTATGAGTGATATTAGTAAATGTTAAAACTTATATGCTAAACGGTAAATCATAATATCGCCATAACCGTCGGCACCGAGTTTATTATAATAGTATCTGTACATTACAGTAGCATTGATGTTTTTAGTAATATCCATACCTAAATTAAGACCACCATTCACTCCAGTACTGCCATAGTTATTATGTGCATATTCATTGTTTCGGAACATTTCGATTTCTGTCCAGTTACTCAATAGGAAAGGTTTTCCGAAAGCTTCAAACACATAACCTGCACTCCAACCTAATGTTGCGCCATTGAATCCGTTTACATTCGTAATATCTGCGAACTCATTGTATACCGTTGTATAGTTACCAGCTACCCAAGGAGTAAACCACCAGCCGTCACCACTGATGTCGGTATAGCCAAATCCAAGGAAGCTGTTTGTTTCTTTTATTTCAGTGCCATGGGAGCTGTACACCTTAGAAAAAATACTAGCGCCTGAGTTGCCAATATACGTATGGGCTTGCAAATTGTATGTTGCTGTTTGCTCCCCGGAATCTCGGTCAAGCCCTTCGAAATCATAAAAACCAAACAATTCACCCCATTCGAAATTGAAGCCCCCTTCAATACCGATCAATGCTTGGTCAAACTCGCTATCAGATACGCCATGTCCCCAAGCTTGATAATCGAAGTGAAGGTTTCCCCAACCTGAATATTCACCAGCAAAACTTGTAGGGGTTGAGAGAGCGCAGCATAATAAACATGTACTAATTGTTTTCTTCATTTTTTATGTCACCATATTATTTTGGATTTAGGCGTCACAAATCTCTCAGCAATTTATAGCCGAGTTAATGTGCATTATTTAAAAGAGTGGGAGCCATAATGACTCCCGAATTTAATTTATACGAAAGAGATGAATAAACCGGTAATCGCTGCACTCATTAAGTTTGCTAGGGTAGCTGCTAGAATCACCCTAACTCCCATAGAGGCAATAAAAGGTTTCATTTTGGGAACAATAGTCCCTAGAACACCTATCATAGCGGCTGGGGCTGATAAGTTGGCAAACCCTGCTAGTGCCATGGTAATAATAGCTTGAGTCTCATGGCTTAAGGATTCACGCACTTCAGAGAAGCTCATGAAGGCGACAAACTCATTTAGGACCAACTTTTGACCAAGGAAGTTACCGGCGATGAGAACTTCATTGCTAGGAACACCAAGTAAAAAGGCAATAGGGGCAAAAATATAGCCAAAGATAGCCTGTAGAGTCACGCCCTCAATACCGACCAACTCGAAAAGGCTTCCGAGCATACCGTTGAACATTGCTATTAAAGCGATAAGGGCAAGTAACATGACACCGATGGCAGATGCCATCTTTAGTCCATTGAAAGCGCCACTGGTTGCGGCTTCAATGATGTTGATTGGTTTATCTTCGTCATTGTAGATATCGAGGTCGACTTCAACTGGTTCGTCGGTTTCAGGATAAATGATTTTAGCAAATAGTAGACCTGCTGGGGCTGACATAAAGGCGGCAGATACTAAGTATTTAATTTCAATACCCATGCCGGCAAACCCCACTAACACTGAGCCAGCAATAGAGGCAAAGCCCCCAGTCATTAATGCAAAGAGCTCTGATTTTGTCATTTTGGGCGCATAGGGTTTCATCATGACAAAGACATCGGTGTTACCAATGAATATATTTGCCGCCGCTGCTGTTGATTCAGCCTGTGAAGTCCCTAAAATTTTCTGGACTCCCATCCCAATGTATTTAACTAGGCGCTGCATTACCCCTAAGTAATACAGTACTGACATAAATGCGCTAAAGAAAATAATGATTGGTAAAACATGGATGGCAAAGATAAAACCAGAGCCATAAGCGCCTAATTCACCGAATAAAAAGCGAATACCTTCACCCGAGTAATCCATGATGGAACTTACGGCACTAGATATACCGACCAATATAACTTGGCCAGCAGGAACGAATAGTATAAAGGCAGCGATTGATGCTTGTAGCGCAAGCGCAACGCCAACAGTACGGAGCTTTATTGCTTTACGGTTGCAAGAAAATACCCAACCGATAAAAAGCAAAACAGCCATACCTAAAAGAGGAATTAATGTTTGCATCTTTACTGTTACCCTTCAATTAATCTGCTAAATAAATCAATAAACAAGTTATCGCGTTCAATAAACTTGATGACGCGAATAGGGTGACGTCGGCTATCAAAACTCCATGTTAAGTTGTCATTTAATACCGGTGAGGCCATAAATGTTTCTGTGTACCAGTTAGCGTCAAGTAGGTACCCAACAGGGGCGATATCCCAGATAACTTTTCGGTTTGCAAATCCGATCCATGGGCATTTGGGCGCTTCTTGGGCGAGGTAATCGCCAATTTCACTGGTGCCTGCTAAGTAGTGCTGCAATTCTGGTACTGATGTCGCGAGGGTGTTAGTCACCCCCATACAAGGGAAAAGGGTAAGGGCGACGCCTGAATCTAAAAGTACTCGGCTGGCATCTTTGTCTTGTAATAGGTTAAATTCTTCGGTGTTAGGCCAGTCAAAGCTGTGACCACCCAGCCATAGAACGTGGATTTTGTTAATTATTGATGGGTCTGCAATGAGAGCGTGGGCGATATTCGTTGGTGCGCCGATGCTGATAACCTGGAGTATGCCTTCGCAAGCATGGGCTCTGGCAATCAAGTCATCAACGGCTGCGGAGCGTTCAGGCGAAGAGCATTGATAAACATATTGTGTTGAACCTTTAAAAATATCAGGTTTTTTGTCAACTTTTACTCTGTCTATAACGCGCTCAATTTCTTCGTAGCTCAGTGTCATCCCAACATTCGGATCTGATACAGCTTCGTGTGTGTCGTTGAACATCGAGTTGGTGAAAGGTGCGGCATATATGGCTTGAAGATCAATACGATCACTTCTGAGCATTGCCCAAGCGATAGCGAATTGATCGTCAATTTCATTAAAGGTATCGCTATCGATGACAGTGGGTATTTTGCCCGTGGCCGGGACGTCCATCTTGGCCATTCGCTCAGTAAGTGTCATTGGCGAAAATTCAGCTTTCATTAGGGATAATTCGAGTGTGTGGTTAGCCATTACATTTTTTCCTGTTCTGTTAGTCGAGCTTCGGCCAATGAGGCTTCGGGCATGTTGGAAGCACCTTTACGCTCTACGGCGAGAGAGGCGTAGGCTGAGGCAAACTTAATTGCATAATCAATAGGTTGTTCATTTGCTAAGCAGGCTGCGAGTGCGCCGTTGAATGAATCACCAGCGCCTGATGTATCCGTGACGGCAGCTTTATATGGTGGATAATATCGGTATTGTTGACCGTCAAACATTAATGCCCCTTTGCTGCCCATCGTCATGACGATTATTTTGGCGCCCATGGCATGGATTGCTTTTGCTGCTTGTTGCGCAGTATCTAGGTCAGTAACCTTGATACCTGTCAGATCCTGAGCTTCAGTTTCATTAGGGGTGATGATATCGACGAGGTGTATAAGCGACTTACATTCATCGATATACGGCGCTGGGTTTAGCATCACCAAGGATCCGGTGGCGCTCGCACATTCTATCGCTTGTTTTGTCGCTTCGAAGTTGTTTTCCAGCTGGGTAAGAAAAACCTTACTGTGCTCAATAAGCTCATATTCTTGGTGAAGTTCCAAATCGGTAATGGTTTTATTGGCACCTAAATCAATCGCAATAAAGTTCTCACCCGACTCCTGTGAAACGAAGATGGAGGCATTGCCTGTATGTGCCTTCTTATCTTCGAAAATAGAGAATGAGTGGATATCAGTGCTTGAAAAGTACTGGCGTGCTTTACTGCCAAATTCATCATCTCCAATTTTTACGGCTAGGTGTACAAAGTCATTCACTTTTGCAGCGGCAGTTGCTTGATTGGAGCCTTTTCCCCCAGCATAAAACCCAGTAGAAAGGGAGTGAATCGTTTCCCCTTGTCTTGGAAAGTCAGGGACTTCAGAAACAATATCAATATTAAAAGAACCAAGAATATAAACTCCCAACATATGGTTGGAGCTCGGTTCTTTATCATTTTTCCCACTAATATATTTGCCAGAAAGTGCATTCATAATATTGTTAATACCCACCTGCTTGAATAAAGCATTATTTTCGATAGTTGCGAGTCTTGCTCCACCAAAGGACAACTCTGCGACGCCTGATTCTGCTAATTGTTTTAAGTCCCTTCGGATTGTTCTGTCAGTTACTTCTAACAATCTTGCTAGCTCAGCAACGGACACCTGCTTATCTTTAAGCAATAGAGAGCGAATAGTGTTGATTCGTTGTTGCTTGAGCATGGAACCTCCTTTGTGGGAAATAATATGGGGAGAGCGAAATGAGATCTGATTGTTGGCACTCAATTATAAATTGAATTCGGACACTGGCTGTCCGAATTTGTTTCAATATATGTCTCGAAACTTACTTGGAGGTATTTTTCTACTCTTGATAAATTTCTGTCACTAGAAGAGGGTATTTAGGGGGGAGGAGGCTATCAGGAAAGCTGGGTTGATGATGAAATGAATAGTCCAACTCTTTCTTGTTTTTTGCCCTGCCAAGGACAGGCCGGTAAGGCGATAATAGAGTCATGGAAAAAGCCAAGGATGGATAACGATGTACTACATAGTGCTGGAAGACGGTGAGCTGATCTTACTTTGAGCAAATCGCAGATAGAAAAACACCACGAACAGGTTGTTGTCCGTGGTGTTTTTTATTGGGTAAATTCCTAACCTACTTAATTAATCTTTTCACATACCGTTCTTTCTAGCTCTACGTCATACATTTCTAGCAGCTTGACGTATGCGCCGCTTTGGCACATTTCCTTGAGTTTTCTGTTGAATGCATCTTTGACCGCCTTGTCTTTGAAGCTGGCTTTGAATTCTGTCACGGGAGGGAAAAGGCTGTGGTACTCGACACTGTCGGTAGACTGCTTCATTGCCTTGCTGAAGAATTCGAAAATACTGCGGTCGATAACAATGACTTGTTTGTCTGCTTTCCAGAATTGGGCCACTTGGTCAGCTTGGTCGCCGAATTCATGGTAGTTGGCACGGTATTCAGACCCTGGAGAGAAGAGCGCTTTGAATTCGTCACCCAGTTCAAGGTAGGCGTTCTGCCAAGTCAGTACCTGGTGGGATTTGAGGTCATCGACGGTGTCAATTGCAAGACTATCGCGTTTCTTGCTGATGGCAAAATTCACAAAGGTAACGAGATGATCGGAATAGTAGATTTCGCCGCCATCGACCAGCACGCCTATGGCAATATCGGCTTTTTGGTTTTGTACTGCGCTTTGTACATACGTCAGTGGCATTTGAACAAACTCCAGCTCGTACCCTTCTAATGCCTGTCTGACAATATCAACTTCGAGGCCTTTGCTGCCATTATCCATCACATAGGGCGGCATATCGGTTGAAATTGCGACGGTGAGTTTGCGTTGTTCGGCAGAAAGGTGGACAACAGCCAAAAGGGCTGAGCTGTATATGGCCAGTTTCAAAGGGAGCAGATAGCGAGGCTTTAACTTGGCATTATTCATTGTGAAAAACCTCAGGCAGCAATAACAAAAAGAGTCTTTTAAGTTTAACAGTAAAGTAGGAAACTGCTGGCAAGAGAGCACTATCGTCGCAAATCCTGACACTCTTGTTGGCAATTCTATAACATGCCCATAGCCCATAGCCCATAGCCCATAGCCCATAGCCCATAGCCCATAGCCCATAGCCCATTTTATAGAGGTTTATTCATATGTGTGACCAATGTAATTGAAGTAAAAGACAAAAATGGCAAACTTCAGCGAACAGTATTGATACCTGTATTTTCGAGCCCGCTTTGAGAACCCATCATGTCACTAGAAGAAATCCAGAAAAAAATGCATAACGGCGAAGTCTATTTTTCGCATGAACAAGCGCTCGTTGATGAACAGACCCAGTGCCTTGAGTTGCTGTACGACTATAACCAGACCCGCCCGTCAGAGGTGAAAAAGCGCGAAGAAATACTGCACAACTTCTTCGCTGAGATGGGGGAAAACTGCTACTTCGAGCCGCCGCTGAGGGCTAACTGGGGCAGGCACACCCACGTTGGCAAGCAAGTGTATGCCAACTTCAACCTCACCCTGGTTGATGACACCACTATCCGGATTGGCGATTATGTCATGCTTGCACCCAACGTCACCATTGCTACTGCCGGCCACCCGATCGAGCCTTCTCTGAGAAAGAAAGTCGGGCAGTTCAACATGCCCGTCACCATTGGCAACAATGTTTGGATTGGCGCAAATTCGGTGGTATTGCCGGGTGTGACTATTGGTGACAACAGCGTGATTGGTGCAGGTAGTGTGGTGACAAAAGATATCCCGGCCAATGTGGTTGCGGTGGGCAACCCTTGTAGAGTGATGCGGGAAATTGGTGAGCGAGACAGGCAGTGCTACTACAAAGATCTGCAGTTTAGCGCAGAAGTCAGTGCGATGATCGAGCCGTAAGAAGGCCGTTCAAAGGCGAGCGTAAAATAAAAAAGCAGTGGAAAACCCACTGCCTTTAATCAAAAACTAATTGGCCTCTAGCCTCTTAAGCAACTACGTTCGCTACTTCTTTTACTAGCACTGCCAGCTCGTCCCAGCGCTCTTCGTCGATAAGGTTACCCGGAACCATCCACGTACCGCCACAAGCGAACACAGATTTCACCGCTAGGTAATCTTTTACGTTGGCAGGGCTCACGCCGCCAGTAGGCATGAAGCTAACTGGGTAAACTGCAGTCATTGCTTTTAGCATGTTCACACCGCCTGAAGGCTCTGCTGGGAAGAACTTCAGGGTATCTAGACCCAGTTCCATTGCTTGCTCAACCATGCTTGGGTTGTTCACGCCTGGGATGATAGGCATTTCGCGCTGCTGGCAATATTTCACTGTCGTCGGGTTGAAGCCAGGGCTCACGATGAAATCAACACCGGCATCGATAGCTTGGTCAACTTGCTCGGCATTAAGTACCGTACCGGCACCGATTAGCATCTCAGGAAAAGCATCACGCATGTTGCGGATAGCTTGTGCTGCCGCTTCCGTACGGAAAGTTACCTCGGCGCAAGGTAGGCCGTTTTCAGACAATACTTCTGCCAGTTTTACGGCTTTGTCAGCGTCTTTGATAGCAATTACTGGGATAACTTTCAGCTCGGCCATGCGAGCATTTAACGTAGTCATGATGTCTTCCTTAATTCGAATTGAATAACACAGGCATTGCTGTGGCTGGAATAATGGCGCCCTGATGTTGGATCACGGTGCCTGCTAATAAATGGGCATTTTTTGCCGCTTGTTCGGTATTGCCGCCTGTTAGGCGTGTTGCTAAGTAACCCGCACTGAAAGAGTCGCCAGCTGCTGTGGTATCAACAACATTGTCGACTTTAGTGGCGGCAACAGATTGGCAGTTATCTGCAGTGATGACAAGGCAATCATCAGCGCCGCGCTTGATCACAATTTCACTCACGCCGCATTGCTGGGTTCGAGCGATACAGTCATCAACAGAGTGTTCACCGTAAAGCATGATTTCATCGTCAAAGGTCAGCAGGGCGATATCAGTTAGCGATAGCATAGTCTGGTAATGCATAGCTGCAATATCAGCATTTTGCCATAGTCGTGGGCGGTAGTTGTTGTCGAAGACAATTTTACTGCCTTGCACTTTGCATGCTCTTAGCACCCCGAACAGGGTTTCGCGGGCTTGGTCAGGCAAGATCGCCAGGCTGATCCCGCTCAGATAAATCATTTCAAAACGGCTGAGCTTTTCGATCAAGGCTTGGGTGTCGATATTATCCAGCCAGTAACGTGCCGCTGCATCGTTGCGCCAGTAATGGAAGGTGCGCTCGCCGGTATTGTCAGTTTCAATCAGGTACAAACCTGGGTTTTTGTCTTCAGATTGGAAAACAAACTCAGTATTGATGTGTTCTTGTTGCCAGGCGTCAAGCATGTCGCGGCTGAAGCTGTCAGTACCTAGGCCGGTCACATAGCTTGTCTCAACACCATATTGATGGGTGAGACGGGAAAGGTAGAGTGCGGTATTGAGCGTATCACCACCAAAACTCTGTTTGATGAGCTCGCCCTTGCGCTGTAGCTCGACCATACACTCTCCGATCACAGCGACATGTTTTAAAGACATAAAAAAACCCTCAATATTGGTTACTGAGGGTATTTTCAACAATAAGAATACGCAAGTCAATAAAAATGAAATTGCGTTTCTATTTTTTATGGGTAATTGTGAAATCCAAGCTGTTCCGAGACTTTTCGGCTGGCATTTTGCAGCAGTTCGACATAGTAGGACTTGCGTTTTTCATCGAAACGAATAGTTGGCAACGAAATTGACAGTCCGGCAATGACATTGCCGAAGCGGTCAAAGACCGGTGCCGCCAAACAGCGTAGGCCGGGCTCCTGCTCTTCGTTATCTTCAGCGAATGCTTGCTCTTTGACTGTTTTCAATTCGCTCAGGAGTTGGTCGATGTTCTCAAGGGTCTTATCGGTGTGCTTGATAAAATTAACATCTTTCAGGGCGTTTCGGGTGAACTCTTCACTACGGTAGGCCAGCAGAACTTTGCCGATAGCGGTACTGTAGAGCGGGTTGCGGCGACCAATGCGCGATTGCATACGCAGGTTGTAGCCGGAGTCTATTTTATGGATATAAATGATGGCATTTTCATCCAGCGCGCCAAGGTGAAGGGCTTCGTTGGTTTGCTGTGAGATAAGTTGCATCTCTTTATCGCACAAATCGATGAGATCAACATGCTCAAGCGAAGTGGCACCCAGTTCGAACAGTTTTAGCGTCAGGGCATACTTATCAGTTTCGCCTTCTTGAGATACATACCCGAGCATTTTCATTGTCTGCAAAAAGCGATATACAGTGCTCTTTGACATCATCAGGCGCTGCGATAGTTCAGTGACACCAATTTCTTTTTGTTCACCAAGCGCTTGTAGGATCCCGAACACCTTCATCACCGATGAGACGGCTTCAGGTTGTTTTGTTGACTCCATCAAAAATTCCTTTCTATCTAATTCGTTTTGTCACCATTATACGACTTAACATTTTTTGTATCTATTTTTATAAAAACCTTTTTCATAAAATATGAATCAACGCGGAATGTCCCCATTTTTGTGATGTGCGTCAACCCTGTTGATTTAAAAATAAAACAGCTTTTCAAAAAACTTGATGTGGGTTTTCGGTGTTGCTATAGTTGCACCACATTAACGGGAACACCAATTTCTTGTTCGGGGTCTGACGACCGCGGACACACATCGAGGAAACGACATGATTTTGAATACATTCAACCTAGAAGGTAAGGTTGCCATCGTAACAGGCTGTGACACCGGTCTTGGTCAGGGTATGGCATTGGGTTTGGCTCAAGCTGGTTGTAACATCGTGGGTGTTAACATTGTTGAACCAACTGAAACGATTGAAAAAATCAAAGAGACTGGTCGTGAGTTCCTTGATATCCGCGCTAACCTGATGAAGACTGATGACATTGCAAGCATCGTTGATCAAGCCGTTACAAAATTCGGCAAAATCGATATTCTGGTAAACAACGCCGGGATCATTCGTCGTGAAGATGCGATCAACTTCAGCGAATCTGACTGGGATGATGTTATGAACATCAACATCAAGTCTGTGTTCTTCATGTCTCAGGCTGTTGCTAAGCAGTTCATTGCTCAGGGTCACGGTGGCAAGATTGTAAACATTGCATCTATGCTTTCGTTCCAGGGCGGTATCCGCGTACCTTCATACACTGCGTCTAAGAGTGGTGTAATGGGCGTAACTCGTCTGATGGCTAACGAGTGGGCGAAGCACAACATCAACGTGAACGCGATTGCACCAGGCTACATGGCGACCAACAATACGGCTCAGCTACGTGCTGACGAGAACCGTAATGCTGAAATCCTAGAGCGCATTCCAGCGGATCGCTGGGGTGAGCCTTCAGATCTAGCAGGACCGTGTGTATTCCTAGCCTCAGATGCGGCTTCATACGTAAACGGCTACACACTGGCTGTAGATGGCGGCTGGCTAGCTCGCTAATTTCAACGGTATCTGATAGCGGCTGCACCTGTACGGGGGCGGCCGTTTTTTCGTATTTGATAAGCAATGTTTTTTGATGACTAACTTTGTGTTTTATGACTAAGAGAGGGCTGGACATTGTTCGGTGAAATATCTTTGGCCCAGGCGCTGGGCTTTGTCAGTTTCGCCTTGGGAATTGCGGCGTTTTACCAAAAAGATGATAAGAAGCTAAAAGTGGTGATGGTGGTATTCAACATCAACCACATGGTTCACTTTTTCTTGCTCGGTGCCGTTACCGCAGGTTTCAGCGCGCTGCTTTCGGCTTTCCGTACCGCCTTGTCGGTCAAGTTTCAATCCAAGCTGCTCGCCTATTTCTTTATTGGCTGTAACTTAGCGGTTGGCTTCTACCTAGCGGAGCAGTGGCTGGATTTACTCCCCATCGCAGGAGCCTGTATCGGCACCTACGCGCTATTCTGCCTCGAAGGTATAAAGATGCGTCTGGCGTTCTTGGCTGGGGCTTTGTGCTGGCTCAGCAACAATATCGTGGTGGGCTCGATTGGCGGCACCTTGCTTGAAGCCACATTACTGAGTGTGAATGTCATAACTATGCTGAGACTGTATCGGCAGCAGCAAATAGCGACAGCCTAGGAAAACTATATACCCAAGCTACCTCAAGATGCACATAGAGGTAACTTGATTATATAAATCAACGCATTGTTTCCCGACAGGGACGTCATTGGAAAGAATGCGTTGAAGTAATCAGATATAGTGTTGGCTCTTTTAAGTGATTAGCATGAGGGAGCCATGAAGCTAGATGCGATTTTATGGGATTACGATGGCACGATTGTGAATTCCGTCCCTAAGAATATCGATATTACCAAGCGTATCCTCTCTATTGTTGCCCCTCACCTATCCGGTGAGAATCTACCCCAGTGCCTGCAAAGTGAAGCGGCTTACCATCAGGTAAACCATGCTGCCAAAAACTGGCAGGAACTCTATGTGAAATACTACGGTATGACCGAATCAGAAATGCTGCAGGCTGGCACTATGTGGGCAGAGCACCAGCTTACCAATACCACCCCGGTGACCCTTTTTGATGGGATGAAAGATACCGTTAAACACCTCTCTGGCATTCCCCATGGCATATGCTCGCAAAACGCGGCCAAGAATATTAAAGGGGTGCTTGCTGAGGCTCAGGTCGATACATTTTTTCAGGCGGTGATCGGTTATGACGATGTGTCACAGAGTGGCCAGAAGCCTTCACCTGAGGGGGGGATAAAATGCTTGGAGCAACTGTTTGCGACCCCTGAAAACAAGGTGATCATGTATGTCGGCGATCACGAAGCCGATGTGTAATTTGCCCGTAACTTACAGTCGGAGCTCGGGCAGGATTCTACCGTTATCTCTGTTGCGGCCGCGTATAGCGGCGCGATGCCTGAGCAATGGGGCAGCCAACCGGACTTTATCATTCAAGCACCGTTTGAATTGGCTGCTATCTGTGAGAAATACCTGTGAACCTTGAGTTGTCTAGCAAAGGCGACCGTGACGGATTGGGTTTTCATTTGTCGTCTCGGCCATGCGTTAGCCTCTATGGCTGGGTCGCGAACTCCCTATCCCTATCGCTGCGTAGGCTCGGTGATATGCATGCTTTTTGGTTGACCTGCCACTCGGGCTGGTATTCTTGCGGGCTGTAGAACTTATCGCCGCGCTGCTCCATCCAGTTGAGCAGATCTTGCTTTAGATCTTGGTATACCTGCGTGTACTCAGGATCGCCTACCAAGTTATTCTTTTCATTTGGGTCGTAGTACAGATCATATAACTGCTCCATTGCTTTTGCCTTGCTACTCATTCCGGCATCGACCAACATCGTTTTTGGCCCTGAAGCGTCGATGTTGGAGAGGTTGTATTGAGGCCACTGCAGGTCGAAGTACTTGGTGAAGCGGTAGCGCTCTGTACGCACCGTGCGGATCGGTTCATAGGAAGTATGGAAATTGACTTCGCCATATACCCTGTCCCTTGTGCTGTGCGGCTCCTCGCTGAGTAGCGAGGTGAAGGGTACCCCTTCGACATGCCCTGGAATTGCCAACCCTGCGAGCTCGCACAGCGTGGGATAAATATCGATTTGCGATACCATGCCTTGCGAGACCTGGCCGGCCAAATGCGTCCTTCCCGGCACCTTCATCATCAGCATAATGCGCGTTCCTGCATCATTTAGGTTGCACTTCTCGAAAGGGTTCGCCAAACCGTGGTCGGTAGTTAAGATGATAATGCTGTCTTGATTTTTGCCCGATTGTCTAAGCCCGTCCATCACTATCCCGACACAGTCATCAAGGATCTTGAGTGACTTGTGGAGCCTTGCCGTATCGATACGGTTTGCCTCTGTGTCCATCATGGTGGGGGGAACGGCGAGGTAGTTATATTGCTTGGTGTTCAGCTCTTGCTCGGTTAATTCCGGGTATTCTCGGTGGGTGGCAAACAGGCCTACAGAGAGAAAGAGAGGGGCTGCTTCATCGTAGCTACGCAGAAAATCTGCGGCATGTTTGGCGTTGCGGTAATCCCATTGCTCGAGGCACCGGTTATCGGTGTCAGTCAGGATAGTTTGATAGCCAAGTGATTTGGCAACGGGTGATTTGGCATCCATAAATCCTCCAGCTTCATGCTGGACTCCCGAGAGGGCGGTACGAAAACCGTTCTGTTGCAGCCAGGAGGCGAGATGCTGACGCGTATCCTTGAGCGAAAAACCACGCTGTGATAATCCCAGCATACCGTTTTTGGCCGGGTAGCTACCGGTCAACAAGCTGGCCCGTGACGGTGAACAGGTTGGGTTGACGGTAAAGTAGTTGCGAAACAACAGAGAGTCTTGTGCAAAGGCCATGATGTTGGGGGTTGATACTGGTGCGCCGTATGGCTGTACGTAACGACCGGTATCGTGAGAATGGATGTAGATTATGTTCATTGTGCGATAACTCTTCTCGTTGTTAGCCTCAATTAACTGGGCTCGCCCAGGCAAAACCTTCCTGGCGCTCATCATCGACAAACTCGCCAGCTGATCAGAGGTTAAATCCATATTCTGTGAAGCAGCATTTTCGATATAGGTTAGAAACCAAATGATCTATTAATAAAATACATTATGTATTTTAGATGGCTGGATCAACCTTTGCCTCGCTTTTCGCGGAAGAGGGCGGGGTAAAGCCGATCAAGGTCACAATTGCCCGTATTCACGCTAGACTTCCACAAACAAAAAACAATACATTTGGTATTAAATTGTTCAGGGTGTCCGAAATGAAAAAATACAATATCGTGATTTGTGGTGGTGGCAGTACCTACACGCTACCGATGGTCAAAACCTTACTAGATAACACAGAGAAGTTTCCGATCAGCAACATCACTCTGTTTGATACTGATGAGAGCAAGCAGCAGAAAATCTATCAAGCTGCGCAGGTCATGGCGGCGCCGATCGGGGTGGATATTGCCCAGAGCTACCAGCTAGCTGAGACCTTCAGCGGTGCTGATTTCGTCTTCATGCAGATCCGCTCGGGCGGACTGGAGATGCGTGAGCTGGATGAGAAAATTCCACTCGCACACGATTGTGTCGGCCAGGAAACTTGTGGCGCAGGGGGCTTTGCTTACGGTATGCGCTCCGTGGTTGATGTGGTTGACATTGTCAAAGCCGTCCGTGGCCAGGCGCCGGAGGCTTGGATCATCAACTATTCAAACCCAGCAGCTATCGTGGCAGAGGCAACCAACCGTGTGTTCCCGAACGACCGCAAGATTATCAATCTTTGTGATATGCCGATCGCTATCCTCGACGGCTTTGCCGAGGCGCTGGGGACTGAGCGTCAAAAGCTCACGCCGCGTTATTTCGGCCTGAATCATTTCGGCTGGTTCACCCATCTTTACGATGAGCAGGGCAATGATTTGTTGCCCGGAATCAAACAGCGCCTGACCGAGGGCAACATGATGCCGGAGGAGCTCAAAGAAGATAGCGACTGGGTGAAAACCTTTGAGCAGTTGTCGAAGATGGCAACAGATTTGAAAGGCCATATTCCAAATACGTACCTGCAGTATTACTTGTACCCAGAGTACATTGTCAGTAAGTCCGATAAAAACTACACCCGGGCGAATGCCGTGATGGACAACCGCTTGCAGGCGGTGCAGGACCAGTGTGACTTCATTATCGAAAATAATACGATCGAAGGCTCCGGTCTGGAGCGCGGCGTACACGGTACCTACATTGTTGAGCTCGCTACCGCGTTGGCTATGAATGAAAAGAAAGAGTTCATCATGATCGTGCCAAACACCGGCATTATCCCGAATTTTTCTTACGGCGCGATGGTCGAAGTGCCATGTGTGGTAAGCAAAAATGGCGCAGAGCCAATCCATGTTGGTGAAATCGATACCTTTTACAAGGGGTTGATGGAAAGCCAATACGCGTATGAGAAGCTGACCGTAGACGCGATTTTGAACCGCGACTACGACGCTGCCCTGAAAGCATTGACGCTGAACCGCACCGTGGTCAACGTCGATACCGCCAAGTCAATTCTTGACGCCTTTAACACTCAGATGCAATTCAACTTGAAGTAATAGGAAGCCGACATGAAAAAGTTTTGGGGTGATTTCCATACCAATATGCACAAAAACCATATGGACGATTTCGACCAGTGGGTAGACTTTGCCAAAACAATGGTCGACTTCTGGGGGCCGGTTTATTACCCGTATCGCGGTATCCCTGTCTGCGAGGGGTTCCGTGCCGAGGGGCTCGAGCCGATTGAAGAAACACTAGATGCTTGGAAAGTGGTGAACGACAAGTCGCAGCGCGACGATTTCATTATCTATCCGTCGTATGAGTGGCAGGGTAACGGTGCGGATGGCGATCACAATGTGTTTTTCAGCGAGTTCGACGAAGATATCTACTTACCGAATACCTACGCAGAGCTTTGCGACATCCTGAGCAATAAAAATGCTATCGCGCTGCCGCACCATCCGGGTTACAAGCCGGGCCACCGCGGCAAAAACTGGGAAACCCACAACGAGAAAGTGTCTCCAGTGGTTGAGATTTACTCATCCCACGGCAGCAGCGAGGCCAGCGATGCGGATATTCCTCTGAACGTTCACATGCACATGGGCCCCCGTGGCGAAGAGGGTACCGTGTACTGGGCACTGAAGCAGGGGGTCAAAACCGGTATTATCGCCAGTGGCGACAACCACAAATACCCTGCTATTGCAGGAAATGGCTATTTCGCTGTTTACTGCGAGGAGTACGATCGCAACGCTATCTTGGAGGCGATGCGCAACCGCCATACATACGGTGTGACCCGCTCGAAAATGGATGTTCATTTTGACGTTAACGGTGCGATCATGGGGAGCGAGATCAACGCCCAGGCCAATAACGTGGCCAATATCCGCGTCGAAGGCACCAACGCCATTAAAGCCATTGAAGTCGTACGTAACGGTATCTGCGAGCATACTTACAACTACCATCCGATCCGTACCTTGCCTGAAGCCGGCACAGTGAAGTTCAAGTTCGAGCTTGAGCTGGGCTGGGGCCCAGACCGCCGCCTGTTCAAGGATATCTGCGAGAAATGGTGGGACGTGCGTATCCACACCGAAGGCAAATTCCACAGCTTCCAACCGCTGTGGACATCGCCTGGCTCCGACGTTGAGCTGCTGGATGAGCAGACACTGACCGGTCGTATCATCACCCGCAAGGAAGATGACGGTAACGGTAAGCTGTCACAGAAGAACTACCTTACACCTTACATTCAAAACCAATCGGTGATCATTGAGATTGAAGATGACATTGATAACGACGTCGTGTTTGAAATCGACGAGTTGAGCTACCGCATTCCGGTGCGCAAGCTGTTGACCCAGTCCATTCTGGAAGCCAAAGAAGAGCAGGTTGCCAAGCTGCTGAAAGAGAGCTTCGACTTTGACAGCTACTACCGTGAAGACCCTTGGTGGCACAATGCCTACAAGTTCGTCATCCACAAGGCGAGCCTGGACAGCAAGTACACGGTGGAAGAGCAATATGATCTCGGCGATCTTGAGCGGGATACCGATAATCTGATGATCAAGGTAATCCAGTACAACGGCGATATTGCTTGGACCTCTCCGGTATACATCAACAAATAATCATAAAAAAACTGAAGGGGGAAACTTCCCCCTTTTCTTTGGTACCTACATCTCCAATAACGCATAGGTGAGTTATGGATTACAAACTATCCGCTCAGGAAATCATAGAGCAGCTGGGGGGAGTGGAAAATATCCGCACCGCTGCTCACTGTATGACGCGTCTGCGCCTTTCCCTGCACGACGACGCCATGTTTGACGAAGCAAAAACCAAAGACATAGAGGTAGTAAAGGGAGTTAACCAGACTGGCGAGCAGTTGCAGATCATCCTGGGGACTGGGGTGGTGAACAAAGTCTACAAAGAAGTGATGGCAATCATCAATTCGACCGGTACTGAGCTGGATGAAGCGGCGGAAGGCGGCAACGCATTCCAGCGATTGAGCCGTGTTTTTGGCGATGTCTTTATCCCGATCATTCCGGTGATCATTGCCAGTGGTATTTTGCTGGGCTTGAAGTCGTTCTTGCTGTCTGCCGGCTGGCTGTCAACTGAATCGGCATGGTTTGATATTGCCAATGTTATCATCGACACTGGCTTCGCCTTCTTGCCTGTGCTGGTGGCGTGGAGTGCCACCAAGAAATTCGGTGGGACCCCCGCGCTGGGGATTTTGATTGGCCTAATGTTGATAGCTCCGCAATTGCCATCTCCGGCATCGGTCGCAAGGGGCACTGCCGAACCTATCTGGCTGGACATCTTTGGCTATACCTACGGTCTAGTTGGCTTTCACGGCTCTATCTTGGTCGCTGTCGGGGCGGGGCTGTTGCTGTCTCTCGCGGAAAAAACATTCTCGCGTATTGTCCCAGACGTGATAGATATGATCGCCACACCAATCTTGGCCGTGGTCACCACCTTCTTTGTGATCTTCTTTGGTATCGGCCCGATCCTGAATGTCATGGAAGGCTGGCTGGTCAGCTTCTTCGAGTGGCTATTCTTGCTCCCGGTCGGGATCGGCGGCTTTATCATCGGCGGTTTGCAACAAGTACTGGTGATCACCGGCCTGCACCATGCGTTGTGGATCATTGATATCCAGTTCATCGAACAGACGGGTACCAACCTGTACCAACCGATCCGTAATGCCTCCGTATTGGGCCAGACCGGTGCGGTATTTGCCTTTGTGGCGTACGCCTACCGCCACCATTACGACAAGATCCGTCCTCGAGCCTTGGCGGCAGGGGTATCGGGTATGTTCGGTATCACCGAGCCGGTCATCTTCGGCTTTACCCTCAATTACGGTAAGCCCTTCCTGTTTGGCTGCTTAGGATCTGCGGTTGGCGGTATGTTCTCTACGGGCTTGGCACTCTCGGCCCCAGGCATGGGCGCAGCAGGGGTAGCCGGTATCCTTTATTTCCTTGGTGACAGTGCGGGCTTGGCGCTCTATCTGATCCAGAGTGTGATCACAATGGCTATCCCATTCGTGCTGACCTACATCTACCTTGAGCGTAAACGTCTCGATCTATCTGAATAAGCGTAAAATAATGAGGACGGGAGGGTGATCTCCCGTATGTTGCATGAGAGTTATTCCATTAATCAGTTCACAGCAAGTTGGCCAATGGTCAGCAAACCACATAGCCGATCGCATCAACGCCTTTGCCCCGACGTGTGAGCGTCCCTTTGTGCTGGGGCTGCCGACAGGGGGAACCCCGCTGGCGACGTATCGGGCATTGATTGAACTTGTTCAGCAAAACAAAGTGAGCTTTCGCCATGTGGTGACGTTCAATATGGATGAGTACGTTGGTTTACCCGCCACGCATCCGCAATCGTATCACCATTTTATGTTTGATAACTTTTTCAACCATATTGATATCGACCCAGATAACATCAACCTGCTTAACGGTATGGCGGATGACATCGATGCCGAATGCGCGCGCTATGAAGCTGCGATTGAAGCGGCGGGAGGGATTGAGTTGTTTCTTGGCGGTGTGGGGGCGGATGGCCATATTGCATTCAACGAACCGGCTTCGTCACTGGCATCGAAAACACGGCTGAAAACATTGACCGCGGATACGCGTATTGCCAACGCACGTTTCTTTGAGGGCGGGTTGGAGGAGGTGCCGACGCAGGCGCTGACGATTGGCGTAGGGACGCTGCTAGCGGCGAGGGAAGTTGTAATTTTGGCGACAGGGCATAACAAGTCACTCGCGGTCAAAGAGGCGGTCGAAGGCAGTGTCAACCATATCTGGACGGTCACCGCCCTTCAACTTCATCGTAAAGCGATGTTGGTGTGTGACGAGGCGTCGTGCCAAGATCTCAAAGTCAAAACGCTGCACTATTTCCGGCAGATAGAAGCAGACAACCTCGGGTAGGTACGGAGAGCACGTCGCTAGTGAGGACGTGCTCTTTTTCGTTAGCGGCGGGCCATTATTTCAAAACTGAACTGCTTAGAGGTGAAGTAGTTTTCGGAATATTCAAAGCAGGTACCGTCTTCTAATTCACCGATGGACATGACTTTAATTAATGGGTAGCCGACCTCGACATTCAGTGTGTCGGCGAGCTGTTGGTCGGCGACTTCAGCCACTACGGTTTCCCGGCTAAGGGCAATCTTGAGCCCCTTGTCTTTCTCGATGTACTCATATTTAGACGTGTTCATGATATCGATGCTCAACTCGGGGAAAAGCATTGCGGGCATAAAGGTGTGCTCGAGAATTTCCGGCTCATCGTTGATAAGGCGAAGGCGGGTGATGGCATAAACTGGCATGTTGATCTCAATACTTAACTTTTGCGCAAGAGAGGCATCAGCCATCGTTAGCTTGAAATCAAGCACTCTTGAGGACGGTTGTTTGCCCTGTGCGTGAATATCCTCAAGAAAGCCTTTTAGCTCAAGTGCATTGCGCCGCGCCTTGCTGCCATTGATATAGGTGCCCTTGCCCGAAATACGCACGATAACCTCTTGTGATTCGAGCTCGGCGAGCGCTTTGCGGATGGTGACTCGGCTAACATCATACTGGCTCATGAGCTCCTTTTCCGTGGGCAACAAGTCACCCGCGCCGAGCTTTTGCGTGTCGACGAGTCCCTGGATGTCGCTAGCGATCTGTTTGTATTTAGGTAATTTCACGACGTTTCTCGTTTTTTTCTGCATTATATCACTGCCAAAGATCTGGAGCGATATTAACACGGGAAGCATCAACACTCTTTTAGGTTTCATTGATTATGAGCGCATATCTTTCCTTTGATATCGTATTACAGCTGTTTTTTGGTGGGGTGATTGGCCTTTGCCTCGGGTTAACCGGTGTGGGCGGCGGTGTGCTGATCATTCCGATTTTGCAGGTATTCTTCGGGATGCATGCGGTGATGGCCGTAGGTACAGCGAGCCTGATTTCTACGCTGGTTAAAGTCAGCGCGGGCATTGCGCATATCCGGGCAGGCAACATTAAGTGGAAAGAAGCCGGGCTGATTTTGCTGGGGGCTATTCCCTGTGTTCTGTTGACGACCGAGCTTATTGTGTTGCTTAACCAGTCGGCGTATTACTCGGAGCTGGTCAATCAAGCGATTGAGTCTGCGATTGTACTGATGATGCTGCTTTCGCTGGTCTCTTTGTACCTCAAGAGTAAGCATGCTGGTACTGAGAGCAACCCAGTCCCACGCCGTAAATCGTATTCGATTGCCATTGGCGGTGGCTGTGGTGCGGTGCTAGGCTCTACCGGCGTGGGAGGCGGGGTGATGTTGCTTCCCGCCTTTAACACCTTGCTGGGTGTCGATATCAAAAAGGCGATCGGATCATCGGTGGTGGTGGCATTGGTGCTATCGGGTGTGACGGCGATGAGCTATAGCCGCGGTGGCCAAAGCGATTGGCCTGTTGCCGTTGTGATGACATCGGGAGCAATACTTTCCATGCCGGTTGCGATGAGGTTGGTCAAGGCGTTTACGCCTGCGCAGCTGTACCGTTTGACCATCGGCGTGATTTTGGTAGCACTGGCCATGGTGCTCTTTTTTCGCTGAACAGTGAAATACAAAAAGGCTCCGAGCATGCTCGGAGCCTTTTCAAATTCCATAACCGTAATGTTAACTGGCGAAAGTAATATTACTTCTCTAGTACAGACAGCACGTAGTTTTTGATGTCTTCGTCCTGGCAGTTTGCGAAGAAGCACTCTTGGAAGTGTGCGCTGCCAACAGCCGTTTTAACTAGTTCTTGGTCGATTGCACGCAGGCCTTCAACCACATCTTTTGATACTGCTGCTTTCACTTCGTTCAGGATTGCTGCGTTAGCTTGCTGTGGTGCAGCACGCTCGATTGGGTAACCTTCGCCACGCTTGCCTGTGAACGCTTTTTCGAAGATGTAGCGTACGTTTAGCTCACCAGCCCAACCAAAGCCTTTAGCGAACGCTAGAGAGATAGCGTTACCGTTGTTGATTTGGTTGAATAGGAATGCGTCAGATGGCTCTAGGCAGTAACCACAAACAACACCAGGGTGCAGGTTGCTAGACATCAATGCGCCTTGGCCTGTACCACAACCAGTTACAACGAAATCAACAGCTTTAGAGTTGAGAAGGATGCTCGCCATGATACCTAGGTGGATGTACGTTAGGTGGTGGTCGTTTTCATCTTTCATGCCAACGTTGAAAACGTCGTGGCCAAGGCCACCTGCAACGTTGTTTAGTTCAGCTGCAACCATAGCGTTTTTAGGCGCCTGGCTGTTTTCCATCATAAGTGCGATTTTCATAACAATATCTCTCTGTCGTTGATGTGCTGATTATATGTGACGCTTTGAAAAATGAAAAGCCTTTTCAAAAAAATAAAAATTAACTTTTTTGGTTGTGGTGCTCACTGGCAGCAGGTGGCCATCGTGGCCTTTTGTTGTTGGACGCCTGTATAAATATAGCTTCGCCAAGTGAATAAAGGTATGTTTTCTAGTTAAGTTGTTGTTTTATTGCATGTTTTAATGTGTGTGATGAAACACGGAGAGGTAAAACATGGATGTGTGTGCCTGGCCAGATTGGAAATTGTTATAGATTATTTGTGAAACATGGTTTCATTTATTTTGAATATTAACCTCGGTGGTGTAAGATAGCGATATCGAGTGTTAAGTGAAACTTTAGCCACATAGGTAAGGTAGAGAAATGTTTGTATTCAATAACGAAGTTGCGATGGAAGATCTGGGTGAAGGGATCAGCCGTAAAATCCTAGCCCACAGCGACAACATGATGTCCGTCGAAGTACACTTTGAAGAGGGTGCGATCGGTGCCCTGCACACCCACCCGCACGAGCAGCTGACTTACGTGTTGTCTGGCGAGTTTGAGTTCACCATCGGCAATGACACCAAAATTGTGAAAGCGGGTGATACTATGTACAAAGAGCCAGAAATCGTTCATGGCTGCCGCTGTCTGAAAGCGGGTGTACTGATCGACACGTTCACGCCAATGCGCAAAGACTTCATCAGCTAATTTGGCGAAGCAAGATTAATGCAAGATCCCTGAGCTCTTAGTAGGTCGGGGATTTTTTTTGCCTATATACTCCTGTCACCTCAAGCTGCTAGGTTCAGAGAATTACTTGGTAGGCAAAAAAACACCGAACGTTTTTTACGTTCGGTGTTGAGGCATCAAGGATACGCGTTTAACTTCTCCTGGTTGTGATTAACGAGCCAGCCACCCACCGTCAACGGCAAGGGTATAGCCTTGAATATAGCTGGCGGCGTCAGAAGCAAGGAAAACGGCTGGGCCGGCTAGATCTTCTGGGTTGCCCCAGCGTTCAGCAGGGATGCGGTCGAGGATTTGCTGGTTGCGTTTATTGTCATTGCGCAGTTGAGCGGTGTTTTCGGTGGCCATGTAACCGGGTGCGATCGCATTGACATTGATATTGTACTTTGCCCATTCGTTGGCCATCAAACGGGTGACGCCCATGACACCGCTTTTAGACGCCGTGTATGACGGTACGCGGATCCCGCCCTGGAAAGACAGCATGGATGCGACATTGATGATCTTGCCGCCATGGCCTTGAGCAATGAACTGTTTGGCAACGGCCTGACTGAGGAAAAACGTGGTTTTGAGGTTGATATCCATGACATCATCCCAGTCGGATTCGCTGAAATTGATCGCGTCGTCGCGGCGGATGATCCCAGCGTTGTTGACCAGAATATCGATCTTACCGAAGTGCTCTAGCGTGGCAGCTACAATACTCGGGATATCATCGGTTTTCATCAAATTGGCTCGGATATCAATAAACTGGCGACCAACAGCTTCGACTTTCTGCTGCGTTTCTACGCTGCCAGAGGAGCTAACGCCGACAATATGACATCCGGCTTGTGCTAGGCCTACAGCAATGCCCTGACCTAACCCTCTGTTGCAACCTGTGACAATGGCTACTTTATCATCAAGATTAAATGAATTCAGAATCATGCCTTTTCCTCAAGGTGATGGCTGTTTGTGTAATGGTTGAGAGGATAATACCACTTCGACTTATCTTTTCAATAAAAAAGAAATAGCGTTTCATTTTATGTGTTCTTAGCGATGTGTTGACAGGAGACTTATGGTCATAATGAATTGTGCTGCCGAGTCATAAATTTGAGGGTGGTCACGTTTTTGATTTGTTTTCTTTAAATTGAACCATTGTTTTGATTTTTTGTGTGCTTGTCCATCAAGGTAGGTTATAATCAATTCAACTTGAAACATTGTTTTGATTATTGTGACGGTCGGGCTGTGTAAGTGTTCCACTGCGTACTATGCTTACAGGTTATCCCAGCCTGACTGCTGATTGAATATCGGAGAAATAGAATGGCAAAAGGTAACGTAATCGACCTGAGCTTTGAGGTTTTTGAAGACAGTGATACTGGGGTGAAAGTGACTCGCCTTACCCCGAAAGGTATGACTTGCCACCGTAACTACTTTTACCAGAAGTGTTTTACTAATGATGGTACTAAGTTGCTTTTTGCCGGCGACTTCGATGGTAATCGTAACTACTATTTGCTGGATCTAGACAAGCAGCAAGCAACACAGCTAACTGAAGGCGCTGGCGACAATACGTTTGGCGGCTTCATTTCAACGGATGAGAAAAGCTTCTTTTATGTGAAGAACGAGTTGCACCTGATGAAGGTGGATCTGGAGACGCTGGAAGAGAGTGTTATCTATACCGTTGATAGCGAATGGAAAGGTTACGGTACGTGGGTGGCTAATTCTGACTGCACCAAGCTTGTCGGTATCGAGATTTTGAAATCGTGCTGGAAGCCACTGACAGATTGGCAGAAGTTCCAAGACTTCTATCATACCAACCCAACGTGCCGCTTGATCAAGGTTGACATCCAGACGGGTGAACTGGACGTTGTTCATCAGGATGATGCGTGGCTGGGCCACCCAATCTACCGTCCTTTTGATGACTCCACCGTGGGTTTCTGCCATGAAGGGCCGCATGATCTTGTGGATGCGCGCATGTGGCTGGTTAACGAGGACGGCTCTAACGTCCGTAAGATCAAAGAGCATGCCGAGGGCGAATCTTGCACCCATGAATTCTGGATCCCAGACGGTTCGGCGATGGCCTATGTTTCTTACTTCAAGGGCCAGACTGATCGTGTGATTTACAAAGCCGATCCGGTGACGCTAGAAAATGAAGAAGTCATGGTGATGCCCCCATGTTCACACTTGATGAGTAACTTCGATGGTTCTTTGATGGTCGGTGATGGCTGTGATGCGCCAGTGGATGTGGCTGATAGCGATGGTTATAACATCGAGAATGACCCGTTCCTTTACATCTTGAACACCAAGACCAAAACGTCGACTCGCCTGGCGAAGCACTCGACTTCTTGGGAAGTGCTAGATGGTGACCGCCAGATCACTCACCCTCACCCTTCATTCACGCCTGATGATAGTGGCGTGTTGTTCACCAGTGATTTTGAGGGCGTGCCGAGTCTGTATATTGCAGAAATCCCAGAGCAGCTTAGATCATAACGATCAAGGTTGAGTGCTATTGCCCTCAGACATCGGAAAGAAAAACCCACTTCGGTGGGTTTTTTTATGAATGGCCGTCGAGGATGCACGCAAACAATAGGCTAAATTGAGCGAGTCCAATGCGGACAGTCAGGCCAAGTCATTCTGTGACTTGGCCTTTTTGGGGCTTTCGTGAAACTACAGGCTGAAGTAGCGCTTGGCATTGTGGTAACAGATATCGCTGATCAGACGCTCCAACAGTGGCTCATCGTCTGGCAGCTCGCCGAGCTCAACCCACTCGCCGATCACGTTGCACAATATCCGGCGGAAGTATTCGTGACGCGGGTAAGAGAGAAAGCTTCTTGAGTCAGTAAGCATACCGACGAAACGCCCAAGGGCGCCTAGGTTCCCCAATGTTTTTAATTGGCTAATAATGCCGTCTTTCTGATCGTTGAACCACCAGGCTGCCCCCAGTTGGATTTTTCCCGGTCCGAAGTCGCTGTCCTGAAAAGCCCCGATCATTGCCCCGAGTACATAGTTATCTTTCGGGTTCAGGCAGTACAGGATGGTCTTGGGCATGGAGTGCTGGTAATCCAGCGAGCTTAGGAGCTTGCCAAGGTTTTGCGCAATGCAGGTATCGTCGATAGCACTAAAACCTGTCGCCCCGCCGAGTTGCTCGAACCGGCGTTTGTTAGTGTCTTGCAAGACACCAATATGGATCTGCATAACCCAACCAAGGTCATGGTTTTTCTGGCCCAAGAACAGGAATAGCTGGGTTTTGAATTGCTGTATCTCTTGGTCTGATAGTGGCTTGCCAGCCAGCACTTTAATCAAGGCTTGGTTGGCGTCTTCCAGTGTGCCATCTGCATAGGGTATCGTCTTGAGGCCAAGATCTGATAAACGGCAGCCATGCTGGTGGAAGTAATCAAACCGCTGTGTCAATGCTTTGAACAGTTCATCGATATTTTGGATTCTTGAATCCGTGGTTGAAGCGAGTTTGGCCACCCAGGTCACGAACTTTTTGCTGTTGTCGATATTGAATACATCGTCGGCCCGAAATGTTGGCAGTACTTTCACGCTGAAGTCAGTTTCCGCTAAATGACGATGGTAGCGAAGATCGCTCAACGGATCATCGGTGGTACACAGCGATTCGACATTCATTCGCTCCAGTAGCTGCCGGGCTGAAAAACCGTTGCCGCTGATCTGTTCATTGCACTGCTGCCAGATTTGGTCACAGTTCTCAGGACAGATCAGTTCGGTAATACCAAAGTAGCGTTGCAATTCCATGTGGGCCCAATGATAGAAAGGGTTGCCGATTAAATAAGGAACGGTTTCACACCATTTCTCAAATTTCTCAAAATCGCTCGCATCACCTGTGATGTAGTGCTCATCCACCCCGTTACTGCGCATTGCCCGCCAAACATAATGATCATGGGAGAGCCATGCATCGGCGATAGAGCGGTAGTGGATATCGTGGTAGATATCCTGGGCGCTAAGATGGTTGTGATAATCAATAATCGGCAGGTCTTTGGCAACGCTGTGATATAGGTGTTGCGCTGTTGGGGTGTGCAGCAAAAAGTGCTGATCAAGAAAAGGCTTCTTCATAACATACTCTTCAATGAACGATTAGCCTAACTGGCATGGAAGCTTGGTAAAAATAAAAAGCCGCCTCAGGTCAGTGAGGCGGCATTGGTTGGCAATATTTCAGCGGTTAGTTCTGAGCAGCCAGTTCAGCTGTTGACTCCGGCTTGCTCTGGGCGCTCTTTTTAAGCAGGTAGCCCGTCAGCAGGATGATACCCGAACAGCCTAGGAAGAGGGCTCGACCCCATAGCGGATTTGGTACCAGTACCATGGCCAGCAGACCCACACCCATCATCATGGTGATGGTGCCCAGTTTTTCGCGCTGCATTTTGTCGAACTCGTCCTGAGAGTCGTCTGCAACACACTCGGTTTCAACGTTCTCGAAGAAGGTGTTGATCTCAGCTTTCTCTTCTGCGGTGAACGACTCTTCTTTGTAGAACAGAGTAGTTGCCCAGAAGAAGCTTGCGGTCAGGAACAAGTGAGCTGCAATGGTGATCATGGTGCGTAGTTCACCAATTTCACGACCGGTAAACTCGATACCCAGCAGCTGGCCCAGAGCCTGAGGCGTGAAGACATTGATACATAGCCAAGAGACGAACATACCGAAGACCACTGTCGCCCATGCTGCCCACTTAGGTGTTTTCTTGATGAACATACCCATAAATAGTGGAACCAGGATTGGTGACTGAGCCAGTGTTGAAACTGTCATCATCAGGTCAAACAGGCTTAGCTCTTTCAGGCTGCTAAATAGCTGGGCCATCATGATAACCACGATGCCGTTTGCTACACACACAATCTGGCCAACACGTAGCTGTGATTTTTCGCTGCCTGGTTTGTTCTTGCAGATCACTGGGGTCCAGAAGCTGCGAACAAAAATGCCCGAGTTACGGTTTAGCGCTGAGTCCATTGAAGACATGGTCGCAGCAAATAGACCCGCAACAAGCAGACCCACGGTACCCAGTGGCATTGCATTTTCAGCAAATACCAGGTAGACCGCATCAGAAGCTTTGTTACCAAGCGATGCGTATTGCGTTGCCGCTTCTGGGTATAGGATGGCAGATGCCCATGGCGGGATGAACCAGATGATGCTACCCACAGCCATTAGGCCCATCGCCATCAATGCTGCTTTGCTGGCATTTTTGGAGTCTTTGGCATTCAGGAAGCGGTAAGAATCCTGCATGTTGTTGATACTTTGTAGCTGTTTTACCACGAAGAACAGGAAGGTACCTACAAAGATCAGGCCGTAGTTCATATCAGGACCCATCATGAAGTCAGATGGGAAGTTGGCGACAATTTCACCCGGACCACCGACTTTGATAAGGGCGACAACGGCACAAGCAATAGAAATGATGGCAACAACCAGAGTTTGAACAAAGTCCGATGCCACCACACCCCATGCGCCACTTAGTAGCGAGATAGCCAGTACCGCAAGGCCTGTGATCCAGATGGTTGTTGTCATGTCGAAACCAAACACGGCACCCACGAAGATCGATAGGCCATTTAGCCAAACACCGGCGTTCAATACACTCAGAGGGATAATCGCCCAGGTAAAGAACTGCTCATTGGTCGTGCCAAAGCGGTTGCGCACAGCCTGGGTTGGGGTATCAACACGGGTCTGGCGGAAGCGCTTTGCAAAATATAGGTAGGAAACACCGTAGGCAAGGGTATTACCAAAGAATACTGCCGTGGCCATAAAGCCATCGTTAAAGCCTTTACCCGCGGCCCCGGTAAAGGTCCAGGCCGAGAACTGGGTCATGAAGGCGGTTGCCCCCACCATCCACCACAGCATCCTGCCGCCCCCGCGGAAGTAGTCGCTAGAAGAGTTACTGGCCATTTTTTTGAAGGCGAGACTGATGAAAATCATCAGCATAAAGTAGCCGCCTATTACCATAATCTCTGTATTCATAGTGCTCTCTTTGCTTATGCCAATCATTGCGTTCGATGATTGGGCTGTTGCGATTTATAGTTGAAAATCTTATGTGGCGAATTTTATGTGTTATCGAGCGATAAAACTGTGATCAAAATCCACTTAAGAAAAAATTGAAACATGATTTTGTTTTTGTTGGTTGTGTTGTTTCGTATTCGGTTTTTGATTGTCATTGAATAACAACAGCTTAGTCGTTTAAGGTCTAAAAGCCGTTGATATAACTGAGCTTAAGTTCTTTCTCTTGAATATTATCTGACTTGTTTTTTGCGTAAATTTTACCAAAGGTCTTGTTGTTTGTGTATAATTGAAACACTGGTTCATAAAAAGCGGGTGTTTCATGCTTCAGTTTTCTAGCGAAGAAATGACTAAGATCAAAACCAAGGATTGCTCAGCGATCATTGATAATTTGATCCAGAACAATCAGACAGTTTTGACATCGGAGACCTTGGTTCCGCCAGATTCTCGGGCGACATGGAATCTGTATTATTTCTGTCCTGAACATGGGGTTCGCCTTGATTGGCAAAGAAATAGTCCGGATAAACACCGTTGCCCAGTAGATGGCAAGGTGTTTACCGGTGAACCTTATGACGGCGCGTGGTGGCGCTGGCTTAACGGTTTGAACTCCAAAGCCTGTAATGAGCTTGGCCTGTTGTGGCATTTAACCGGAGAGCAGAAATACTTCGATAAAGTGCGCGAGATCTTGATGGGATATGCCGATCATTACCCTGACTATGAGGAACACGGTGGTATCCCGTACAATGGGCCAGGCAAGGCCAATGCCCAGACGTTATGTGAAGCGAACTGTCATATGGATTTCGCCCGCGGTTATGACTTTGTTCGAGAAGGTCTGACAGCAGAGCAGCGTGCCCACATTGAACAAAACCTGCTGCGTGAAGGCGCTGAATTCATGATGCAGCACCGCAGTGATCAGCTCCATAACCACGAAATGAAGATCAGCTCAACTATTGGTGTGATTGGTTTGTTGCTTGATGAGCAGCGGTTTATTGATTTTGCTGTAAATAGCCCCTACGGTCTTCGCTATCAGCTGGAGCATGGCATTATCGGCGAAGGACTGTGGTTCGAAGGTTCTATCCATTATCACTATTACGCGTTGCAGGCTCTTATGGGCTACGAGATGATGGCGCGTGGCAGTGAGTATTCGCTAAAAGACCATCCTAGTTTTTTCCAGATGCTCGCTTTTCCACTGCAGCTCGTGCAGATCGATGGCCGTTTCCCGCGCTTGAACGATTGCATTGCCGGTCAGGAAGTCCTTACTCACTCTCACTTGTTCGAATACGCCTACAGTGAATTCAAACATCCACTGTTTGCTTCAGCGCTGGCGAGTATTTATCAAAACAAGAGCCGGGACAATATCGATGCCTTGCTTTATGGTGTTGAGGAGTTGCCGGCTGCTGAGCCTTTGGCAACCCAGCCAATCCATGCGCCGGGCGTTGGGATAACTATCTGCCAAGATCATGAGCGCAGCAATATGCTGCTGGTTAAGCACACGCCGTATGGCGGCGAGCATGACCACTATGATCGATTGGGCATTATTATCTGCCGTGACGGCAAGGAAATCCTGCCGGATCTGGGTACAACTGGGTACGGTGCAGAACTGCATTATGGCTATTACAAGAATACGGCGACCCACAATACCCTTGCGATTAATCAGCAAAACCAGCCACCGGCGATCCCTGAGGTGTTGAGTTTTGAAGAAACGGAAGGCGTTACCTGCCTAGATACCGTGGTTGATTGGTCGAAAGCCCATCCAGGTTTGGATAGCCATACCTTGGTTCAATGGGATGAAGAAGCCTACCGTGATGTGAAATTCCGCCGCAGTGTGATATGGCTCGGTGATGCCGCCATTGAAATCAATCAAGTGCACAATCCTCATGGCCAGCAGCTGGATTTAGCTTGGCATGTACGCGGCGAGCATCAGGTCAGCCCGCTGGCTGTTCAATGTAATAACCCTTTAGACGGGCCGCTTGCACGGATGACGGATTGCAAGATAGAAACAATTTCAGGCGTGGCCGCACAGCGGTTTGATATACAGGGAGAAGCTGCTTACCAGTGTTTCGTGTCTGCTGAAGGAACCCTGCTTACCGGCCAGGCGCCCGATAATCCAGCAACCAGTAACCTGTCCTATATGTTGCTGCGAAGTCAGGATACGGTATTCAAGTCGGTGGTTGCCCACGACTTGGACAGCCAGCAGCCTCTCGATAGCATAGATGTGCAATGGGTTGGGGACAGTGTTTATATTAGCCTGATCCGCAATAGCAAACGGCATTCTATTAAAGTTGCGTTTTCTAAACTGGGTATGGATTATCAATCCTCGTATTGCGACTCCTGATATACTCATGGGTAATCAAGGCCAGCACTGATGTGCTGGCTTTTACTTTTCTTGGCTTTTATCGCGAAATGCAGAAGCCGTGATCCCGGCATTTTTGCGAAAGAAGCGGGCAAAATAGGCCGGATCGGTAAAGCCTAGTTCATAGCCGACCTCAGAGATAGACATTGCAGTGAGCAACAACATCCTGCGTGCCTCCTGCATGATCCTGTCTGTGATTAACCGTTTAGAAGACAGGCCGCTGACCCTGCGGCAGATATCATTAAGCCTGGATGTGGTAAGCCCGATCTGCTCAGCATATTGCGGCAGAGTCCGATGGGAGCGGTAGTGCTCTTCAATCAATACGTTGAATTGGTTGAACACGTTGACATCTGTGCTTCGGTAACTGGTCGTCAGCTGTTGGTTATTGGCATAGCGCATTATCTCTATCAGGATCAATTGCAGCCAGCTAAGGCTGGCAGACTCTGCCATGAACTGTTGTCCAGTCGATTCTTTTTCCAGCATTTCAAACAACATTTCCAGCGGTGAAGATTCGGGTAGAGGGATACAAAAAGGCTGCATAGCCGTAGAGGCGATATCATTGCGGCCAATCTCGATATCCAACAGTCGCCAGACCAACTGCTGGCTAGCGGTGATAACAAACCCGCTGGCGTGATCGTCGGTGACAAAAGAATGGGGAACGGTGGGCGGGGTGAAGAACAAGGTTTTTCCGTGCATTGAGTAATGGGATTGATCGAGCAGCACATGGGTGTTGCCCTCCAAAATACAATGGATTTGATAGTAACGGTCGTGGTAGTGGGTTGGCATGTTGCGGCCAAAAAAGAGGGCGAGGCTGTTCAGCCGCTCAAGGTGAAACTCGTTATCGCTATAGCGAGAGTCGTACACCTTGCCAATGTTCAGGTTGGGGATTGTAAGAGCTTCCATGGCATGACCTTCCGTTTCTTTGATTTTATTATAGCGGTGATAGTTAACATGTTATCTAAATCGGCGAAAAGTACAATTAAATACCTGTAACATCCATTTAACACGCTGTGGTCATTTTCCATAATGAATGCAAAGAAGCCGCGAACAAGAAACGGCTGGCTCACAATCAAAAGGAACTGGACATGAAGCGACCGAATCCCCTGCTAGATAAAATGCAAGCTATCCTACCGACTATTGCGGCCAATGCCGCGCAAGCCGAAATTGACCGTACCCCACCGGAAGAAAATATCCGCCTGCTGCGTGAAGTTGGCTTTTTCCGCGCTTTTCAACCAAAAGCCTACGGGGGCTCGGAGATTTCACTGCCGGAGTTTACTGACTGTGTTGCTGCCCTAGCTGGAGCCTGTGGCGGTACCGCGTGGGGAGCGAGCTTGCTGGCGACACACAGCCATCAGATGGCGATGTTCTCCAAACAGGCGCAGGAGGAGTTCTGGGGCGATAATCCAGATGCGACGGCCAGTAGTAGTATTGCCCCGTTTGGACAAACGGAAGAGACCGAAGGTGGGGTGATCTTCAACGGCAACATGCGCTGGAGTAGCGGTAGCGATCATGCCGACTGGGCTATTCTCGGTTTCAATCGTACCGATGTCAGCGGCAACAAGGTTTACTGTTTCGGTGTGGTTCCGCGCCATGAGTACACCATCATTGATGATTGGTATGCGGCGGGTATGCGCTCCAGTGGTACCAAGACTCTAGTGTTGAAAGACGTGTTTATTCCCGAGCACCGGATTGAAACAGCAAAAGGCATGATGGAAGGCCAATCTGCCGGTTTTGATCTCTACCCCGACAGCGATATTTTCTATACCCCATACCGACCTTATTTTGCCTGTGGTTTTGCCGCTATCAGCTTGGGGATTGCCGAGCGCATGTTAGAGGTCTACAAGGAAAAGACCAAAAACCGAGTACGCGCTTATACCGGAGCCAAAGTGGGAGCGGCGACACCAGCATTGATGCGCATTGCCGAGTCGACCCATCAAGTCGCCGCTGCCCGCGCTTTCCTTGAGAAGACCTGGGAAGATCACAAAGAGCATGGTGAGCGCAAAGAATATCCATCCGCTGATACCTTAGCTTACTGGCGTACCAATCAGGCCTATGCGGTGAAGATGTGTATTGCAGCAGTGGATCGCTTATTCGAAGCCATGGGGGGTATGTCTTGGTTCAATGACAATGAAGGCCAGCGACTATTCCGAGACTCTCATATGACAGCAGCCCATGCCTACACCGATTATGATGTATGCGCCCAGATCCTAGGCCGCCAGCTGATGGGCTTGGAGCCGGATCCAAGCATGGTCTGATGGTGATTTTGCTCAAGTGATGTTCTTCTATTTTGTTTCAAGACGCTTTGGATAGAGCTTTGTTGTGTTCTTGCCCCCGGTTCGGGGGCTTTTTTTATTCAGGGGTGATTTTTTTCAACTTTTGTTGAGTAGGCGCTGTCGTTACATCTTGGTTTTCATGTGGTCACCGTGTCACCAAGGAGGATTGCCTAGAAGGGTAATTATTTAGGTTGACATTAACTTGTTGTTTTAAAGGTGCTTTTTAAGTAAGTAATAATAGATTTAGATAGTGTGAAGCTGATGGCTATGAAGCTGCTTGTTGTAAAGAGGTTTTCATCGAGAGCAACAGATAATGAAATTTCTGATGATTTTAATCAAATAATTCAGTAATCACTCAAATAATTTTTGCATTACTAAAATTGTGTGATAAATTGCTTCCAAGATTTGAGAGCATCAATTTGCGAACAAAGTGCCACACTCCTTAGAACGGGGGAGGGTGGTAAAAGGTCTGAACTTCATTTGCATGATTGAGACCGGCTGGGGAGACCCAGTGAATATCCTGCTTGGAACCCAGGGTATTAGGAACGGGAACGGCCCTGAGCGAAAGCTCAGGGCCGTTTTTCTTTTTGGGGACTTTTTAGGCTTAGGTATTGGCCGTGTTGTATCTTCGGTTGCGTCCTGCCCAAATCGTTGTTTCTGCCAAATCTTCAACTGGGTTTTCTTCTCTGACTCGGCTTCTTCTCCGGCGATGAATGCTGCCTTGGGTATTTTTCTGATAGTGGCTATTAAGTTGCCGGAGGCTCTTGATATCAGCTAATGTCATCGTTCTCTCCTTAAACAGATACTGATACCAGCATAGAGGTCTTACCTGAACGGAAGTTGACGGCCATATTCAGTTGGTTGCATCATCTGCCTGCTTCTTGATCTGCATCTATTTAATCTGCTGATAAGGTTGGGGTGAAAAATATGAAAAAGCTATTTTTCACAGACTAGTGAGAAATATCTGTAGTGACAGCTCAAGAAAAGCTCGAGTGGAAGTAAATAACCTACTTGGCTTTAGTCGCCATGTTTTGTTGTTTATTTGCATGGAATACATAAATTATTTTGATGTGTATCACATTAATTTGTAGGATCTCTCTCGTTTTCTGATACTTAATTACATATCGAGGTAGCAAAATGATTGAGATGTTAGCCCTTTCCCAACTCTTTCTGGCTCGCCTAAAAGCGGAAGAGCAAAAAGAAAAACAGGAAGAAACAGCAAAATAATTGCTAAGAGCTTTAAAAACCGGATTTTAATTACCCCCATCATAGATGCCCTTCAGGCCATATGAGAGCTTTAAAGCGGCGAGTGAATACGAGGGGAATAGAAAGCGGCACATGAAAATGTGCCGCTTTTAAAATGGGTACTATTCGTTGTTTAGCCAGAGTAGATCTTGTTCGGAAACATACTCTTTGTAGCCAGCTTCCCACCCTTGGATGGCAAGTTTTTCATGTTCGGTATTGAGGCATTGGCCAGTATATTGTTGCCCTTGTTTACCATGTTTATAGGTTTTGTAAGGGAGGCAGTAGTCTTCAATACCCTGTTGGTAGCCAAGGCGGTATTCGTTTACCGCGCCTTCTGGCAGTTCACTCAGTTTCTGTAGCTCATTCTCGGTGCGGACTAAACGACCATTTTCACCGTCTTTGACACCAAGCATTTTCCATTGGTTTTCCTGAGCCAGCTCTGTGTCATAGGACTGACCGGTACAGGCCGCTAAGCTGAGGACAGCTACAAGTAAAACTAGATGTTTCATCGTCTACCTCCGCAAGCAAATGTGAATTTATCCCCGTTAGCGCAAATAGCGGGCTATCTGGCTGTTGGACAAGTCTTACACTTCAAGTATATATCCACATGAAAAAACGGGCATAAAAGCCCGCAATTTGTGTTAATTGCTTGACAGCAACCTAGATGGTGCGGTTCGGGGCCAGTAATAGCCGAGGTAATTCCAGCCGACCCAGAGTACCAGTCCGGTGGCGACAACCATCTCGAAGATACCTAAACGCTCTAGCCATGACCAATGCGGATAGTAAATCGCAAACCAGTCGGTCAAACGTTCTAAGGCAACAGCACTGATCACTGATGGGAAGGTGACAGCAGCCAATGACGGCTGGAAGCGCTGCTTGAGCAAATAGAAGTAGCACAGGTAGACCAAGATGGTCATGGTGATCCCTACACCTGCCAACGCGCCAGTTAACACCGGATCGGGTTCGCTGACATTGAGCAGGTAGGCAGTCAGCGATAGGTTCACCGGGGCTGCCATAATAGCCAGTGTCGGCCTAGCAGGCCTTGGCAGGCGCCCGGCAAAGCACAAGCGGTACAGTACAACTGGTAACATCAGGAAGTAGATCGCGATGCAGGCATCGGTCATGGCCAAAGCAAATTCATGGTGGCCGAGCTGCGGACCTGCCAAGGTGCCACTGATCGCTCCAACCGGGTATAGGAACCAACTTGGGTACATGTTGGTCAAACGGAACTTTCTGATTTGACAGAAAAAGAAGAATCCCATCATGAACATATGGAGTGCTAATGCCGGGTACCAAAGTAAACGGGCTACTTCGATATGGATCGATGAAAGATAGTCGGACAAAACCAGCATAGTCATCGACATGGGGGCCATCAGGCTGCCATAGAGCGGGTGGCGAAGATCTTGAATAAACCGTGTGGGGTTGAGCAGGTATTTCAGCACAACGGGGAGCAGTAGGATGGCACCGATCAGCGCGCCGATACCACGATACCAATTGGCGTGATCAGGGAAGTAGAGCGACCAGGCTAGGCCGGTTCCCATTGAAGCTAAAGCCAGCGCGGCTTGGGCTGTTGGAATATGTATCAAAGCATTACTAAATGCTGGCATTGCGCTAAAAAAACCTTATTTGAGCATAAAACAGACGGGGGAAAAGGCATTCTACACTAGATTGCCCTTGAGGGTGCGTGGGGTGGATCAAAACAAGGTTTGGAGTGGGTCACATTTTAGTGGAAGATTTGGCATTTCTGGTTTGCTAAAAGTGGAATTTAGTACCATATTTATGATGTGACCTGTAGATGAGCTAATTCATATATAGCTTACGGAGGAATGAGCTGTTTTCATTCATTTGGCTCAAGGGTACAGGGAGCCGGTTGATGTGAATCAACCACACTAAGCGTCGGTATTGCTTAGTTTTACAATTTGGTTAAGTGACAAACAATGTGATTATACTTCTTCGCCAACACAATTGATGTCCGATTTAAACTTGTGACTGTATCGGGCACGGCATACTCAACGTAATGAGTGGCGAAGCCTCAAGTTGTATTTCAATCAACGCTCTATGTGTGCTGTGTAGGTAGACTAGAGCAACAGAATAGAGATAAAAACTAAGCCGCACTGCAATGGTGCGGCTTTTCTTTGGTTCTTCTCGGATTAGCGGGAAGCAGATACGAAAAACGGTTGGATACGTTATTGTGTAATCGCCAAACAACACTA
>NZ_JAWJZI010000005.1:0-482810 GCF_033022775.1 Photobacterium rosenbergii
ACTTAATGTCTGAGGGTATTTTCACTCAACCGTAGGATCATTCAACTGATCAATGGCTTAACTGATCGGTGTTAGCCCTGAGGCCGCTTCAATTGACTGTTTAGCTTACTGGGTTGTATTAGATAAACAGCAAATAACCCAAAAACATGGCTGCTAGCGAGTAAATCACTGGGTGAACGTCCTTTGCTTTACCAGCCACTACCATTGAGAACGCGTAGCTAACAAAACCCATTGCCATGCCGTTCGCCGGAGAGAAAGAGAGCACGGTGAACATGATGGTAAAGAAGGCAGCGATACGTACTTCAACCACTTCCCAACGGATCTTGGCAATGCGACCAATCATGTAGATACCTACAACAACCATCGCCGGAGCAACCATCGCCGCAGAGAAAATAGAAAAGATTGGGTAGAAGAATAGCGAGGCAAAGAACAAACCCGCAGCCACAACAGCACTCAGACCCGTCTTGGCACCTTGTGATGATGCAATACCTGACTCAGAGAATGCTGTTACAGACGTCGTACCTAGAACCGCACCTACAACTGTACCACCCGCATCCGCGACCAGCGCAGACTTGGCATTTGGCACTTTACCGTCCTTATCAATGATACCCGCATCACGGCCTACACCAACAATGGTGCTCAAACCGTCGAAGAAGTCGACAATCAAGAAAATCAGTACAACAAACAGTAAGTCGAACATTTTCTCAGGCGTGAAACCGGAGAAATCAAATATCTGCCCAAAAGTCGGTGCAATGCTTGGTGGGAGAGAGACAATTGAATCTGGAATCGGCGCGTTGTTGGTACCGAACACGAAATCGGCAGCGACCGTCAGCACAATCGCAGAAATAAAGGCAAAGAAAGTGGCTAGCTTGATATTGCGGATCATACAAGCCAATGCGATAAAGATAGAGATATAAGCAATTGCTACCTGGGGATCTCGGACATCGCCTAGGCTAACAAGAATGATCGGGTTTGATACGATAATACCGGCGTTTTTCAGGCCAAGGAAAGCAATGAACAAACCAAGCGATACTGAAATAGCCAGTTTTAGATCTTCTGGAATAGACTCAATCAAGCTCTTACGGATTGAAGTCATACTCAACAGAAGGTAAATGATACCTGAAATGAAGATACCCAATAGCGCTTCATGCCATACTAAGGCAATAGTGCCGCTCAGTAGAACGCCCTTAAAGAAGCCGTTCATACTCATACCCGGTGCCAGCATAACTGGGTAATTACCCCAAATCCCCATCACCAAGGTAGCTAAGCCTGAAGCAATCGCTGTTGCTGTGAATAGCGCTCCCCTATCCATCCCAGGGATATCCCCCAAAATTGCAGGGTTAACGGCAAGGATGTAGCTCATCGCCAAAAAGGTAATGAAACCTGCATACATTTCTGTCGAAACAGTGGTCTTTCGCTCAGAAAGCTTAAATATCTTTTCCAAATTCACAACAAATCCCTAAGGGCAAAAAATCATAGGAAAGATATTATTAAATAGATACTTAGCATGAGACATCTGAACCAAGATGTATAGCTACTGAGCTACAGAAAAATTGTAGTTTCAAGAATAGGTCTTGAAGTAGAAACTTTTGGTCCGTCTCACCAAAAATATACAATTTAATAATTCTTGGGCGCGGATTTTAATGGTCTGAGTTTTGATTTCAATCTTGCAAAATGAAAAAAGCGACCCCTGAAACATTTTGAAACAATATAAAGCAAACGTTTGCGTCACTATCGTAAAAATGCTTCTCAGTCGTAAACTGACGTTCACCAAATTGATACATTTCTGTCACAATCACCCTATAGGATACTGACAACAAAATGCATAACAGCCTAATATTGCGATAATAAAAAGGAAGCCCATAATGAGCGCCAAACCTGATTCCTCTCATAACGCAGAGCCTGAGTTCAATCAAATCATCGAAAAAGGACTTAACCGCCGTCAGTTCCTCAAAGCCTCTTCAGCAGCAGGTACTGTCGCATTTTTCGGTGCATCTCCACTATCGAGCGCAATTGCGGCATCGAAAGACAACAAGAATTTGATTGGCTTTGAAGCTATTCCTACTTCTACTGAAGATAAAGTCATTGTGCCAAAAGGATACCAAGCTGATGTCCTTATCTCTTGGGGTGATCCACTGTTTAAAGGTGCACCGGCATTTAGCCAAAAGGCTGACAGTAAAGCTCAAGCGCTTCAGTTTGGTGATAACAATGACGGTATGACGTTCTTCCAGATCACTGATGATCGCGGCGTCTTGTCAATCAACAATGAATACACTAACCATGAATACCTTTTTGCCCATCAGGGGAAAGAGATGTCGGCTGATGACGTTCTCAAGTCACAGAACGCTCATGGTATCTCTGTGGTCGAACTGAAAAAGGTCAATGGCCTGTGGGAAGTCAACCTGGAGGGTCGATTAAACCGCCGTATTACCGCTAACACTGAGATGGAATTAACTGGTCCTGCTGCTGGCGATGCTCTACTGAAAACAGCAGCCGACCCTAAAGGCACCCAAGTTCTGGGTACTTTCAATAACTGTGCAAACGGTGAGACGCCTTGGGGCACCTATCTCACCTGTGAGGAAAACTTCAATGGATTGTTTGGTTCAAAGGAAAGTCCAGCCCTTGACAGTAATTACACGCGCTACGGCCTGAATACAAAGGGCTCAGGTTACGATTGGTTTAAGCATGATGATCGTTTTGATCTGGCTAAAAACCCAAATGAACCACACCGTCACGGCTGGGTTGTCGAAATCGATCCGATGAATCCAAATTCGACGCCAAAAAAGCGTACTGCGCTGGGTCGCTTCAAGCATGAGAACGCCGCTTTGACTATCAACAATGACGGTCATGTTGTGGTTTACTTGGGCGATGACGAACGTGGTGAACACCTCTATCGCTTCGTTTCCAAAAACAAATACAACCCGGGCAATTCAACTGCCAACCGCGACATCCTTGATGAAGGCACCTTATATGTGGCCAAGTTCAATGCCAAAGACGGTGAACTGCAAGGTAAAGGCGAATGGATTGAATTAACGTTCGGCAAAAACGGACTAACCAAAGAAAACGGCTTTAATAGCCAGGCTGAAGTGCTAATCTTTGCCCGCAAAGCGGCGACTCAAGTGGGTGCAACGACCATGGACCGTCCAGAATGGGTCGCGGTCAACCCTAAGAATCAGAGCGTTTTCTGCACCCTGACCAACAACAAATACCGTGGTGTTAAGGCTAATCAACCTGTTGATGCCGTCAATCCACGCGAGAAGAACCCGTATGGCCACATCGTACGCTGGATGCCATCAGGCCAAGATCATACCTCGAACAACTTTGATTGGGATTTATATCTGATTGCCGGTAACCCTACCGTACACGAAGGTTTGATGGGGGGCAGTGACAACATTAATGCCGATAACATGTTCAACAGTCCAGACGGTATTGGTTTTGATAATGCCGGACGCCTTTGGATCCAAACAGATGGCAAGTATTCTAATACCGGTGACTTTGCCGGTATGGGGAACAACCAAATGCTGTGTGGCGATCCAGACAGTGGCGAAGTACGTCGTTTCCTGACAGGCCCTATCGCTTGTGAAATTACGGGATTAACATTTAGCCCAGATCAGAAAACCATGTTTATTGGTGTACAGCACCCAGGTGAAGATTTAGCGCCTTCCCATTTCCCTGACGGCGGTAACACAATCCCGCGTTCGTCAGTAATTCGTATCACCCGCACTGATGGCGGTATCATCGGCGCGGCTTAATACAACTAGAACCATAACTCACTAGCTCATTTTGGCGGATTTTCGGATCCGCCTTTTTTCACTGTAGAGTCCTCTTCCCTAGCCAGTTCAATGACACCCCGTTTATCTGCGCTAATGTGCTCACCAAAACGTGTTAGTAATATCTGTAACTTGGGCATGATCTGCCCCTCGCAAAACGGCCGGTTAGGATGATTGAAAAAGTAATTCTGCTTTTCATCATCACAAGGTTCAAACTCACCCGCATCTTCGATCTTTGTCAGCAAAAGATCGTGAAAATCATCTTGGTAAACCTCCACCGCAGCGGCTGCCCTTGCTTTTTGAGTCTCGGAGAAAGCATAAATAATTGAAGGATATCGGCTTCGAAGATCATGATCGGAGGTGCAATGATGAGTATGGAGGTGAACAGCAACTAATACATCTACCGTTATTTTCAATGGATCATATTCCACCAACACTGCTTCATAACGTTCAGTTGCATTTGACGCACTCATCCAACCCTGCTCAGCCGATATCACTCCATCTAGTGACTGGAACACCGCTTCCATACACCAATAACAACTTCCCGAAAAGCCAAGTTGCAGTGTTTTCAACATGTTTACGACCTTACAAACTGTCACCTCTAACCATTGAAGTGTAGCGTGGTCTTAAACTGTTAGGTGTTTTGCCGCTTCGATGCCCTGCTCATAGCCTTGCTGCAATCTCCGGCTATCAGTAGTTACCCGCCCTACCTCAAAATTTTCTGGGGGGGTTATCACCTTAACTTTACAATCTTCTGGCGGGTTAAAGATAAAATCTATTGCCCGATTATAACTATCGGCTCGATCCATCATAGCCTGCGCCAAATTAGGTTTATCATGCAGTAACTTTTTCACCAGCCAAGCACTCCTCGGCGCTTTCTTTCGATAACCTTTCGGGCGAGAAAGCACCACTGTAATGTCCCTGGCTCCCATCTCGTACGCTTTGATAACCGGGATGGAATCGGCCACACCGCCATCCGTCATTTCATAGCCATCCAACTCTGGATAATGCCGATAAGCTAACGGTACTGCACAAGAAGCCTTGAGCAGCTGATTCAGGTTTTGCTCTGTAGCTTGGATATAATGCGGCTCACCATTGTTTACATTGGTTGTCACAACAAACAGCGGGATCGGTTGCTGTTCTAGTTCCCAGCCATCGATAGGGATTTCATCAATCGTCACATCCCAAAGCCAATCTATATCAAGCCAGTGTCCACCGCGTATAAAACGGGGGAAGTCGATAAATTGCTTGCGGCATGAGTAGTCGGTAATCACACGATGTGAGCGACCATACTGCTTTGCCAACCATGCAGCCAAATTCGTTGAGCCCGCAGAAACGCCAATACAGAAATCAAAAGTCCGGTAATCAATATCGAGGAAATGATCCAGCACACCTGCTGCAAAAATCCCTCTCATTGCCCCACCTTCAACGACTAACGCTGACTTTGTTCCTAGTGTGCCTTCTATGATCATGCTGTCTAAAACTCCTTTTGATTCAGACAGTTTAGAATAAGAACACTAAATATTAACTGAAGAGAAGTAACAAATTGCTCAAAATTGGATCTCTGCCAAATTAAATCGACTCATGTGATCTTGGTAGTCAGGATTATCTGGCTGATAAAAAGCAGGAGGCATTCGGTTATCAAGACCAAGTTCGCAAAGAGAATGCCACTCATTACGTGACAGGATCACGTAATCCAAATTTTCATCAAGTAATGTACCAATGGCTTCTACGGTTAATTCGTCATCTCTAACCAATACTTTTAACATGCCCGTTAGCACTGACAAAGGGAGCACCAACTCTTTGATTGTATCTTTACGAGCCTTACATTGCTTAGCCTGTTTTGATGCTTTAGCAAAGCTAAAAATCTGCTGCCAATCCGGTTTTCCTTGCCGAGTAACTAAGTTATGTCGATAGCAATAGTATGCCTCGAGATACTGCTTTAACGAGTGGTAACGTTCGCTATAAACTTCAAGGTAGATATGCTGTAACTCAAGATTGGCATTAAAGTCGTTTGATGCCCCCATACTGACTCCATCTTTTCTATGTGTAACTACATACTGAGTTGGTGTACTCAGCCTGACGGATGCCGACCATACTCACTTTAATTATTGGATCAATGAAATCTTTGAAATTTTTTACTTTCTAGCTAGGTCTACTTGTTTAACATCATCTTAGGTAAAGGAATATTCAATGTTTATCAAAAAAACTTCTCAGCTAACACTGAGTGAGAATGAGGCCACTCCAGAGGCTATTTACAAGCAAAGACGCACCATCTTGAAGGCATTGGGCATTACCGCTGCAAGTATACCGCTCGCACAAACAGCGCAGGCTGGCCTATTTGATGGATTTGGAAAAAAAGAAGCGCCGGTCGATAAAAGGCGCGCATTAGCTTCCGCATCATCACCATACTCAAACAAGGCCTTGTCATTGACCCCTGAAGACAAGGTGCTGCAATACAATAACTTTTATGAGTTCGGAACGGACAAATCCGACCCAGCTGAAAGAGCTCAAAACTTTAAAACCAACCCATGGAACATAGAAATCGGCGGGCTTGTCAGTAAGCCGATCACATTGGGCTATGAAGATCTGTTCAAGTCTTTCCCTATTGAGGAGCGGATTTACCGTCTTCGCTGTGTCGAGGCTTGGTCAATGAATATCCCTTGGCTCGGCTTTCCTTTAGCTGCTTTACTCCGAAAGGCAGGTCCACTCAGCAATGCCAAGTATGTTGCATTTGAAACCCTCTATGATCCCAAACAAATGCCGGGGCAAGCGTCACGCCGCTTAGGGGGGGGTATTGATTACCCTTATGTAGAAGGGCTAAGGCTGGATGAGGCCATGCACCCTTTAACTCTGATGTCTGTTGGTCTATACGGCAAAACATTAGCCCCTCAGAACGGCGCGCCAATTCGGCTGGTCGTGCCATGGAAGTACGGCTTCAAGAGCATTAAATCGGTAGTCAAAATCACATTGACGGACAAACAGCCACCAACGACCTGGAACATACTGGCACCTAACGAATACGGGTTCTATGCCAATGTAAACCCAAAGGTTGACCATCCGCGTTGGAGCCAAGCCAGTGAACGTTTTATTGGCGAAGGCAGTATCTTTAGTAGCCGCCGCCAACCAACCAAGATGTTCAACGGCTATGAGTCACAAGTGGCGTCACTATACAAAGGTTTAGATCTAAAACGTAACTACTGAGCAAACGTTTTAAATCAAATATCAGCTTATACAGCATTAACTTTCGGCCAGGAGAATGACATGCCATTACAAATGACGACTCAATGGCGATTAAAGATGACGCCACGCCAAGTGTTTTGGCTAAAAGTACTGATCCACAGTGTGTCCTTTATTTTTGTTGGCCAGTTAGTATACCTAACGCTTACCGGCAGCTTAGGTGCCGATCCCGTACAAGGGATCAGTCACTACACAGGTAAAGCAGCCTTAAACACCTTATTGCTAACGCTGTGCATTTCACCACTGGCAAAATTGCTTAAAGCAGGGATGCTGGTACGCGTTCGCCGCCTACTCGGCTTGTATTGTTTTTTCTGGGCTGTACTGCACCTAGCAGGTTACGCGGCACTGGATTTAAATTTCAATTGGTCACTCCTGATCGATGAAATTATTAGCAGGCCCTATCTCAGCGTCGGCGCGGTAAGTTGGTTGATCCTATTGGCCTTGGCAATAACGTCGACTCAGGGAATCCAGCGACGGATGGGCAAACACTGGCAGAAACTACATAACTGGGTGTACCTTGCCACCCTACTCGCTCCTATTCATTATATTTGGTCGGTTAAATCAGGGCTTATAGAGCCTATTATCTATATTCTGGTCGCACTTGGGTTGCTGGCATTACGCTACAAAACCTTTCTCAAGGGGCTTCCGGTTAAACTAAACACTATACGTGTTAAATAAGTCACTGTTTCACCCCAACAAAATCACTGATATTAAGTGCTCATAGTCAATTTTCTGATACGATATAGATATCTACGTCCATAACGGACTTTAAGGCTGGAGAAAAGGGTTCCCACTCCAGTCTTTGCTGTGAGCTAGTGGGGCAAACTTGTTTTCTGAGCAACTTATTTCTGAATACCTTTCGACCAGCATTGAGCAGTTTCAACAAGACTGCTCAAAATTGTGCGCACAACATTACCCTACGGTTCACAACCGGGGCATGCGTGAAAACCACTTAGGAAAAGCCCTTTGCCGCAGAATCATGGCAACATTGCAACAGGCAAACCACAATGCTCATTTCTCGCAGCATAAAAACGACGAACAAATCTCACTGCCGGTTTTTGTCATCGATACAACTGAATTCACTATTGCTGTTATCGCTCACCGCCTCCTCAGTGCCAACAAAGCATGCCGTAATGGCCTAATTTCGGGTATTGCCAAGGTTAAGAGCACCCTTTCCTTATCAAAACCCACTTATATCGTAGTGGTAGCCGATCATTGGTTTGATCGCAGCAAAGCCAGTAAAGAAATCCCTGCTTGGTGGCTCGGCCAATTACCTGACAATACCGATGACTATGCCAAAGACGGCATCAAGTTGGTGGATTCAGCGGAACATATTGCCAATCAGTTGCTCAACCAACACCAAGTTTCAGATGGCGAGTATCATCTACATCACCCACTAAAGCGTGAATCAAACAGTAAAACTGTACACAAGTACCTCTTATTGAGTGCCTTTATCCCATTACATAAGTAGTTAGCTATGTCTTCAGCTTCACACCTTTCGCTCAAGGAAGATTCGATCGGTCGTCTTTTCTTGCGCTATACCATGCCCACCATTGCCGCTATGCTGGTGACAGGGATTTATGTCGCTATCGACGGTATGTTCGTTGGCCACTTTATCGGTGAAAATGGCCTTGCCGGCATCATGCTTGGTTACCCGATAGGCTCTGTTCTCTACGCGCTTGGTGCAATGATTGGTATGGGTGCCTCTGCGTTGGTATCAATTAGGCTAGGTGAAGGCAACGAACAACAGGCTAAAAACATTGTTGGCAATGCCCTATCACTTTGCGTGATTACTTCGCTAATTACTTGTACCTTGGGTGTCATTTATGGTGGGCCCTTATTAAGGTGGCTGGGCGCAGAAGGTGAAATCTTACAGATGGCTTCTGATTATCTGTTTTGGTATTTCACCCTTGGTGCCTTTCCTATTATCTCAATGGCTTTTTCTGCCCTGTTGAGAAACGACGGTCAGCCTAATCGCGTCACCTTAATAATGATTTTGGGTGGCGTGCTTAACGTAGTCTTAGACTGGCTGTTTATTGTAGTGATCCCGTGGGAGCTCACCGGTGCAGCCATTGCAACCATGCTATCTCAACTTGCAACAGCCCTACTCTGTCTTCAGCATTTCTTCTCAGATAAAAGCCAGCTTCGCATTACCTGGCAAACACTTAAACTGAGGTGGCATGATATTGGCCAAATATGCCAGCTCGGCTTTTCCAGCCTACTGATGTATCTTTACCTCTCTGTGGTACTGACACTCCATAACAAAGCCTTTTTGTGGGTTGGCAAGCCAATTCATGTGGCGGCATATGGCATTGTTAGCTACACCGAAGCCTTCTTCTATCTTATCTTTGAAGGTATCGCGCTTGGTATCCAGCCGATCACCAGTTACAACACAGGTGCAGGTCAGAACGATAGAGTCATCGCCGTCAGAAATCTCGCTTTTGCTGCAACATTAGGGTTTGCGTTATTAGGTGTGGCATTTATTTATAGCCAGCCAGACTGGCTCGTCTACGCGTTTGCCGGTGATAACCCCGCCCTTCACCCGGTTGCCATCAACGGCATTCAACATTATTTCTGGGGCTTACCAATGGAAGGGATGCTGTTAGTTGGCGCAACCTACTTCCAGTCAATCAACCGTGCTCGCGAAGCTTCGATGCTATCTGGCGGTAAGCTGATCCTCATCAGCCTATTTATTTTTGGTCTCGCAAAAGTATTTGGTGTCGATGGCGTTTGGATCGCTCTGCCTATGTGTAGCAGTGTGTTGACTTTATGGATGATTTACGAGCTACGAAAGCAACATATGAAACAATAACAAACACAGTAAAAAGGGGCGACGCAAACGTTTCGCCCCGTATTTTCGCTGCTTTTTTGCGCGACTTTCATCTATAGCCCACCAAAGAAAGTGACCATGCTCACAGAATGTGATTAGACTGTGCAATACTGATTTCTAATAAATTGCTATTCGGTATTATCTGCGCAATTTCATTGATGTCTGGTGATAATCATGTTCAAAAAAACGCTTGTAGCGGTTTCCCTTGCTGCCGCTTCCCTTGCTAGTGTTTCCAGTTTTGCTGCTGAGAATGTTGATCTGCTAATCAAAAACGCTACCGTCCTGACAATGGATGAAGACAAGAACGTTTATGAAAACGGCCTTGTTGCAGTCAAAGAAAATAAAATTGTCGCAGTGACTGACGGCAGCGATCTTAAAGAGTTTGAAGCTAAAAAAGTTATCGATGCCGACGGTGATATCGTGATGCCGGGTTTGATTAATACCCATACCCACGTATCGATGACGGTGTTCCGCTCTCTGGCTGATGACGTGCCAGACCGCCTACACCGTTACATCTTCCCGCTGGAAGACAAACTGGTGTCACGCGACATGGTTCGTATCGGTGCAGCGCTGGGTAACGTCGAAATGCTAAAAGGCGGTGTGACTACCTACGCAGACATGTACTACTTCGAAGACGAAGTCGCAAAGACTGTTGATGAGATCGGTATGCGTGCTGTTCTAGGCGAAACAGTCATCATGTTCCCTGTCGCTGATGCAGCCAATGCAGATGAAGGTATCAAATACGCAGTGAACTTCATTGAGGAATACAAAGACCACCCGCGTATTACACCAGCTTTTGCCCCTCATGCACCATATACCAACACCACAGAAACACTGAAAAAGATCACCGAACTTTCGCTTAAGTATGATGTGCCTGTTCTGACTCACCTAGCAGAGTCAGACCGTGAAGAAGAAGTGATTGCAGAACGTAGCGATGGCATGTCTCCTGTTGAGTACATGGCAGACATCGGTGCCCTTACCCCTAAACTAGTAGGTGCACACGTCATTCATGTCAGCGACAGCGATATTGAATTGCTGAAAAAGCATGATGTAGGTATTGCCCACAACATGAGTGCCAACATCAAGTCGGCCAAAGGCGTATCTCCTGCTATGAAAATGCAGCAAGAAGGTTTGCGTGTCGGCCTAGGTACAGATGGCCCAATGTCTGGTAACACCATCTCTACCATCGATGAATTCAACCAAGTTGCCAAAGTACACAAGCTAGTCAACCAAGACCGTGCAGCAATGCCTCCAGTAAAAGTCATTGAAATGGCAACTATTGGTGCAGCGCGTGCCCTGCATATGGAAGATACCATCGGCTCACTGGAAGTTGGTAAGCTGGCTGACATCATTGTCATCGATACCAAAGCGCCTAATATGGTGCCGGTTTACAACCCATATTCAGCATTGGTTTACTCGGCTTATGCACCTAACGTCAAGCACACCATCGTAGATGGTAAGATCCTGATGAAAGACCGTGAAATGACAACCGTTGATGAAGAAAAAATCCGCAAAGAAGCGCTGGATTTTGCCGATAAAGTCCGTCAGACAGTGATCGAAAGCGGTGAAGTGGTTCAATAAGTAAAAAACGTCTTCTTCCATCACATATACAACACCGCCTTCTTGGCGGTGTTATTTTATGAGGCGAATTACTGCCTATGATGAAATCAACAATCAAACTTCATTGTTTCCATAAATCTTATTATCTAGAAAAATAGTCACTTTCTCTTTAGGATGCCGGTTCAATTTTAATGTCACAGACACCAAAAAATTATAAGTCCGAGAAATTATGTTCAAGGTAAGAGAAAGACTCCAAACTGTCTCAACACACATACAATTTCGGTGTATCGAAGTTTAGATTGTTTGCTCACTTTGTGATGGTGAGTAGCTTTTTTGTGAGGACTTTAAAGAGGAAAAAAGAGGAAAAAAGAGGCACAAACAGACAAGAACATATAGAGCCATGCTAGGCTCTATATGAAAAGTAAAAGCGACTTAAACGTAGTACGCTTCTACTGTGCCCTTAAGGGTGATAAGGATTGGTTGGCCGCGGCGATCCAACGCTTTTGGTGAAGGAATTTTCACCCAGCCTTCGCTGATGCAGTATTCTTCAACATCAGTACGCTCTTTGCCGTTAAGGCGGATGCCGATCGCATGTTCGAAGCACTCTGCCACGTGGTGTGGGCTACGAGGGTTACATGCAAGATGATCTGGCAATGCTGGTTTAGAATCGCTCATAATTATGACCTGGTTATAGTAAAAAGTGCGTCATTGTAGACAATGCATGCTTGGTACTCAAGCACTGTAATCCTAGTTGAAGCAGTTATTTACCTCAATGCAATTACCTCAAAGCAGACTACTGTTTTTCTACAATCAGGTAAGTATGCAACTCTGGGTATTGGTCAAATTCAAGATGTCTTATCTTACAGCCAGATCGTAGGCTTTGCCTATTTGCTCCGGATTCACTCGACACTGCTCCTTGTAGTTAACACTCCTGGTGATCGCGATCATTGCCAAATGTCAGCCTGATAATCTCTGTGCGCGAGTTATCCAAAAAATTAGTACGACGCACCATCAATCTTACGGACACGGATACTGGCCAGAACCTCTGTCTCAGCCATTTTCATATTAACCGCCAAGACATTCGCATCACATAACTCTGTGGTTACATAATGAGTCAAACAACCACATGTATTGCAGCGGTGAAACTCGACTTCTTTATCGCCCCAGCAATAGAAATCGGTATTCTCCTTACAAGTCACCTCAACTTGCTCAGGTTTAAAGTAAGCCCATGACGCAGCATACCTACGGCATATCGAGCAGTTGCACTCACCCACTTCTTCGGGAGCTGACTCTAGTTTTATACTGACATTACCGCAGTGACAGGTTAATTCCATTTAATTATCCTTATTAATCTCAAGTCAGCAAAAGCTACCCAGATACGGTACTCTTTACGCATGGGCTTTCACGTACTTCTTGACCTTTTTCATCGCCATCTGGCGTTTCAATGGTGAAAGATAGTCAATGAACAAGTTCCCCAGCAGATGATCAATTTCATGTTGCATGACGATAGCTAGAAATTCATCACTCTCGATGGTGATTGAATTACCCTCTCGATCTAAAGCAGACACAACTACAGAAGTGAAGCGCTCTACATCTGCGTAATAGTCAGGCACTGACAAGCAACCTTCCTGCCCCATCGCTTTATCAGTCCCGCTGACAACTTCAGGGTTAACCAGGATGAGTGGTTGATCCCTGCTCTCTGAAAGATCGATAACGACAACAGCTTCTTTGCGACCGACCTGAGTTGATGCCAAACCGATGCCATTATCAGTCGCATAAAGGGTTTCCAGCATATTGTCGATTAATGTTTGAACTGTCTTGATATCCTGTACTTTCTCTGCCTTCACTTTGAGCCTTGGATCAGGTGCTTTAAGAATATCTAAAATTGCCATATATCTTCTATCCCTAACAAATATTCAAAGAACGCTACCACCGAGCTTTACATCTCCCCTTTCTTTGAGTAAATGAGTCAACCTGATAGATATCTAAATCCATTGAGTTCTCCTAATGAAATAAAGTAGGATTGCGCCGTCTCAACCCGCACGTAACGCTAACAGTTCAGGGATATTATCCGTTTCTTTGTACATAGAAAGGTTTTCATCCTGAGACTCGATTGCAATGATAGACATCCTATCAGCTAACTCATTACCTTCAATACCGACATGTCCATTTACATGATGGATTGTAACTTGAGACGATAACTCTTGGTAAACGGAGTATGCTGGCTTAATAATATCCAAGTTTTTAATTTCACCGCCGGGCCTAGTCCAACCTTTTTTCTCCCAACCACTCGCCCACTTAGTAATACAATCGATCGAGTATTTTGAGTCACAGAAAATGCCAACAGTTTTTCCAGTGGCTAGCTTATCCTTGGCAAACAGTAGAGCCTGATTAAGCCCATTGAGCTCCGCTGTATTATTGGTACCCAATGATTGATACATACCATACCAAAGCTCACTGAGTTCGTTGTTCTCATAGATGGCAAGCCCAGTCCCTGCCTCTCCAGGGTTCGGATCACATGCACCATCAGTGTATATTTTTACATCAAATGACATAGCCTCTATTTGCTCTTGAGTTAGTGGCGCTGATTTCAACTTGCTGGACTGTTTGACGGTCTTAGCTTTAGGGGTTCGAGCCTTTGATGGGGCCTTTTTACCAAACGCAACTTCAGCTTCTTCTAACGTCGGAAACGACTTAAACCTTGCTCCTGCAAAGCCATCAACCAGTGACTGACACTTCGGCCAAGTGGTGAATATGCCGGTTTCGCGACCTTTCCAAACTACGTAATATTTTTTTGCCAAACTGGGCTCCTAGCCTGAATTTAATGAATATAAAAACATAACATTAAGGTGATGAGATGGTCTCTTTATACCAGAACCATTGCATCGTAAGCACGAGATGAAAATACCTTCTACTGGTTAAAAGTACAGAAAGATAGTCATATGCTTGAGTATCTTTAGGCGACAAAACCGAACCAGAGCAAGGACGCCAAAAACCTTTTTTTTGAATAGCGCCAGCCCAGGTTAACGGAATACTGTCTAGTGGCCCTGTGCAAAGCTAGCACTTTCGCCTTTATAACTCAGCATTACACACTCACCGAACTATTGATTTCAAATATTTTTGTACCTAATACTTAATGGCATGTCGATGTAATGACATTTTGGGAAAGCGCTCACAACTTCACATGCTCGGCGTGCAGCCACAGATCCAGCATTGGTTCGAACGACTGTTGGCATCTACACTTCTAGGACATTAGCCAATAAGGACACTTCGCATGATTCAACAAGGTCAATCTATACCAAATGGTACGCTTAGCCAGTTAACCGATGATGGGATGCAAAGCCTACCCACCCAAGAGCTATTTGCCAACAAAACAGTGGTGCTATTTGCCGTACCCGGTGCTTTCACGCCAACTTGTTCAGAAGCACATTTGCCCGGTTTCGTGGTCTTGGCAGATAAAATCAAAGCAAAAGGGGTCGACGTAATTGCGTGTGTCGCTGTGAATGATGCTTTTGTCATGCAGGCTTGGGGCGATGCACAAAACGCTTCTGAGCTAATGATGCTGGCAGATGGTGATGCGAGCTTTACCAAATCACTGGGGCTAGAAATGGACACTGAAGGATTTGGTGGTATACGTTCGCAACGGTACGCCATGATTGTTGAAAATGGTGTTGTCAAACAACTGAATGTCGAAGAAGGCGGCCAGTTTGAGGTCAGTTCGGCCGAGGCGATCCTTGCCGCGTTATAACATTGAGATTTCTCTGGATCGGGGGCGAGGCTCCCGATCCCCTCACTCCTTTACTCTTGTTTAGTTTACATTCACTTAATTAACCATCTATTGTTCAATCATTCATTAGCGGCATATTATTAGGTCGCCCCTTATCCCCGAGGCTGTAATCACAGACTCCATCAGGAAAGGTTGCTTTAAGGCTTTCGAGCTTACTGGATACATCTATTGTTCCGTAAACACCCTTTTCAATCGCTTTCTCTACCGAAATCCTGTGACACTTAAATATACTCCCCTGCCACGGTGCCCCTGCTTGAATACGGCTATTACTATATATTGGGTAAGCTTGAGTGCATAGGCCATTGGCTTGTCCATTCCACTTCCCATCAAACACACCCTTTCCAGATGCGTGTATGGTACCTTCAGCATTAAAACACGTATCAACGGCCAATTGCGGTTTTGCAGCTTTGACCTTTTGCTCGTAACTCATCCCATCTGGCATGCCTTTCATTCCCATAAGCCACTCATCCATCAGGGAGTAAGCTTGTTCCACCGGATTGAATTGCTTATGGGATATCCAGATAACATGGTTTTCAGCATGGCTCTTTGCTTCCAAAATCCGTAAGCGGGTCGAGAATGATGCAGAGGTATGATGCATATTCAGGTCATCTTCGAGGTGATGACGGATATCAATGATGGGCAGGCTAACATTGCCGATAAACACTTGACCATATGAGTAAGCTCTTTCGATGGCAGATTGAGGGGCTGAGCGCCTTTTAGCCGGCGTTGTTTTGTCTTCTGTCACATTGTGCTCCCCCCAAAGAGAGAGCCAAAGAGGCGGGATACTCACGCTCAAGCTGAGTTTTTTCTCTGATTCCATGTCACTAAAGGGTTTCCAAGCACCTATTTTCTGATTTATTTCTATAAACTCATCCAGTGAAATCGTTTGTTCGCGCAGTGCCAGCAGACCATACTGTACCCCCACGTTATCCCAAGTCGACTGCGCAAATCCATGTTCGTCTTTGCCATAAACATGAACCAGGTCCTGCCAATAATTCCAATTGACCTTTTCGACGACTGATTCATGGTAATAAGGCTTAAGGAAGCCTTGCCTTGGATTGTTGAGGTAGCTGCTAAGTCCAAAATAGCCATTAATGCATTCGCTATTACCCTGCGGAAATTCAGGCATTTTCAATCGAACGAGCTGGTTTAATGGTTGCAGCCAGCCAAACCTTTGCTCCGCCTCATTAAGAGCTCTTAGCCCTTCAATATGCTGACGGGACTGCCAGTCCTGCCACCTTTCTCTATCACTGGCTCTAAAGCTGAAATAGGTGTTGAGCAAGTCACAATCTAAGGCGTATATCGAGACGCTGACCATATCCGGATAGGAGTACAATGGCAGCAAACCATCCAAAATACCTTCACTGTTTTGAGCAATGAGATATTGGGCAAGTCCTCCACCCGAACCACCAATACCTATGGTATACAAAGGCTCACCAAACAGGCTAACAAACTGGGTCTTTACTCGACGTGCGGTATCTTCAGCAAGTAACATGTTATAGCCATAGCTTGTTTTGTTACCACTTGAAGCGACAACAGCGTAACCTTTTTTAATCTGTGGCAGCTCTTTTTTGATCAAGCGGTGTAGCTTCATTTTCCCTTGGCGAAACCCTAAGCCAGAGCCCCCCTCGAAACGATAAATCAAGCGCTTATTCCATGCTTTAGCACTGTCCTGCGACCCGACCTCATCGAGCTCAATAGGCATGGCGATGGTATAGATATATCGATTAATCGTTCCTTTTTCGATTCGGACAAGGAGCTCTTCGTCACTCGGCGGATTTTGTTGTAACTCTAACTCGCTCCTTGGGGAAATAACATTTTCTTTATCAATGACTACGTAAGAAAGTTGGGTTTTTATCGCACAATCTTTTGAATAGCCAAGAAGTTTCTTACCATTAAACTCTTCGTAGATAGGAACACCGTAGCCCTCTTGGTTATCCACAACGGGCTGCCCGAGACCTGAGTCCACCGTCATACAAAAAAAAGGATATTGGTTCGGGCCAGAGTAGAGAGATTTAACAGGGCCGATCTCACCAACACGTATTGGAAAAGAAAAGGTTTCTTCTGGACGCGGGCTTTGGCTGATATGCCCTTTTATTTCAAGCAGGTAATTAGGCTGTTCAGGAGCGAGTGCTTTCACTTGCCTCTCGACAATAGCGTCTTGATTGTCAAACTGAAGAACAATAGTGATAACAACCAAAAGGCCAATCAAGCCAAATATCAGTTTTTTCATAGTCTCTACGAAGCTTTGTTTACTCTTGTATAGTCTAGCTTCGTTGCAGTACGGCAGGGTCTTGGGACTTAGATTAGAAGATGAAGAGGGAATGACTCATAGGCTAAAAACGAAAAGGAGCACAAAACGTACTCCCTCCAATCAACATATCAATCTGCGTAAATATCTGATCAAATGCTATTAATCATATAGTTACTTAGATTCAATTAAGGCTCTTCATGTTCCGATTCGAGATCTGAACAGAATCTCAGTGTGCCTGTTTCAATATGATGACATAAGGGTGCCCGTCCATTGTGAACATTTTCAACTTCTACCCATTTGCCAGCTGATTGTACGCTTCCAGCAAAAAGGAGTCCGCTAGCCACTACCCCGCTTGTTACGCCGAGTATTTTTTTTGTACGACGCATGTTATGTATCTTGATTGTAATATGCTTTTTCATCTATCTATTCTGTTTTCTTGATTCAAGCCTATTGTGCCTACGACAAAAAAGTCCTAACCCAATAGTGTGTTTGCATTCAAACAGCTGATAACTCAATGACCTAGCCAGCATCAAACTGTCACTTTTTTAACATGACCACCCATAACACTATAAATCAAAAGGAATTTAATGGTCACACCACCCCGTTACAGGGTTGAACATAATGCAAGCTGAACACAAATTAAACAACCCCAAAAATGGTTAAATGTGAGAATTTCGGTGTCATTTTATGAATGGATTAAAGCAAAGCACGACACTACTGACGGCTTGCTATACATGATGCGACGAACCCCACAAACTCGAATTGAAAAGGTTGAAATAGGGAAAATCACCGAAAAGAGATAGATTTTATATTGTCGACACAGTTGATAATGATTACCATTAGCATCGATTGTTGTTACACACTCGATATACGTAAAACACGGAGGGACTTATGGATGTATCACGGTGGGAACAGCACACATTATTGGCCGATAAAGCAGATAAACAAGCAAAACCTATGATGGCGGTGCTTCATTATCACTTGGCCCTTGCAGAGGCTCAGCAACTCTCTCCAAACTCTGGAACACAGGATGAGCTAGATGAACTGCTGACAATCAAGGTCATGTCTTGCCACAACCTGGCAAACTTTTGGCGAATCCACGGTGATGATGAATACGAACTTAAGTACTTGCAGCTAGCTTCAGAAGAAGTGATGGCGCTAATGCCACAGTGCCCAAATACTAGCTGTAAGAGTTTCGTTTCTTCGCTAGGCTGCTGCAAATCTGCATTAATTGAATATTTGAAGCGCCACCCTAACCCGGTGGCAGCAAAGCATGTTGAACAAATGCATTCCACCAGCGACTGCGAGCTAATTGTCAAATTCCAATTACATTAAATGAAGAAGAGAGTGCTATACAATTGAAGCTTGAATCAAGCTGCCATTGAATAGGACTCTCGTCCTGCATGTTTATTCTTACGTTGGAAACTCCCTTTACCCTTTTTCGCCTTCACAACGCGGGTTTTGAACAGTTGGCTAGTAACTACCGCCTTTAACGCATTGTCCTTGATGGTTCCTCTACCAAAATCAGTTTCAACACTATTCTTTTGATTTTGATCTACAACTTCCATTGTCGGAGCCGAGATCTTTCGTTTCTTGCCCATTTTCAATCCTCTTTTAGAGTTAAGTATCAGTTTCTTTTACCTCGAAACGCTGACGATACAGCTTGAGGAAGTGAAGTACAATCTCTCTTGCTACATCTGTCTCGCAATTGGTTAGAAACACCATGCCTGTCTGAGTATGGCGGTTAAACAGCATCTCAGTGCGGATCCCTTTTACCCAGCCGCCATGATGAACAAACCCAGAGATCCCCTTATAGTCAAAGGTACGCCACCCTAGCCCATAATACACATTGCTGAGTTTAGCTCGGTAACGGTATTGATTAGCTCTAATATGCGGCTTATGCATTATCTCCAACAGCGGTGGCTGCAATACCGACGGATTATGACCAAATTGTGCCAACATCCATTTCGATAAATCCTGCGCACTCGCATTCACTCCCGCAGCAGCCGGTACTCGGTAGTAATATGGAGCAGGTTTAACCGGTGCAAAGCCTGCCTTCACTTTCACATGCGGTGTGACGCGGTTTTCTGTTTCTTTGAACCCCTCCATTCCAAAGGAAGCATGATCCATCTCCAATGGGATAAAGATATTCTCCTGGACAAAGGTTGGATAGTCCATACCAACCGCTAAAGCCAACATATCCGCTGCTAAGTTATACACCACATTTTGGTAGCCGTAGCATTTGCCCGGATCACAGACGAACTTTACCCTATCAAGCATCTGGAGGATGCGTGTGTACTTGACATTATCTTCTAACAAATCTGAATAAGCCTGCGGCACCAGCCCAGTTGTATGGGACAGTAAATGACGCAGAGTGACATCTTTTCCCAACAGTGGATCGCTAAACTCTATGTTATCTAAATATGGGACCACATGGGTATCCCACTCTATGGATTTCTGATCAACTAGAATTGACACCGCAGCTGAAGCGAAAGTCTTTGAAATTGACGCTAGCGGAAACACTGTCGCTGAATCAATCTTATCTTTTCCCCCCTTCTCGGTCACTCCATAGCCTCGAAGCAACCGAATGTCGCCATTAATCACAACTGCCAGGGACGCCCCTGGAATACCCTTCTTAACCGCCTTTTTGACATATTGATCAAGTTCAATTGCCATCTCGTCATGCTCAGCACCGACGACAGGGATTGAAGCTAGCCATAGCAAGGCCAGCCCCAGAATCCGATAACTTTTCATCAATTTACTACCTAGCCAAAATAATACTTACCAAAACACGCCAAGGCGTTCGGTTTCTGTTCATTTCATACCGCTTGGCTTTAAGCGTAGACGTATCGCTGAAGTGGCTTTTTTCTCTCAAATGAGAATAATTGTCAGCAATGGGACGTTGTTGACTAGTTAGCAATTTCAAGACGTAAAGTATTTTCGTAGATGATAAATAAATGCTCTTTTTTAGAGCATTTATTTTGAAATTCTTCTAAGATAAGTTTGTTCTTCATTAGTTTTATACAGTGTATTTTTATGCTTTTATCATTAAAATAAATATACATATGTACGCTGAAATATAGGAACACATGTAAGCTGAAATAACTTACATGTGTACGCTTAAATTGAAGGCAAAGGCTATTTTTCTAACAAACGAATATCAAGCGCTGGTGAAGTTAGTATTTTTACACTAAACCAACAGCTCAATACATCACTTAATATTCAAATAGTTACAAAATGGCCCGTGAGGAAATTGGGATGTGGGGCACATTTTTCTCTTTCAATATTTTTATTTCCCATTACAATACTTCGCCTTGATTCGGCTTCAGGCAGTTATAAATAAAAAGGTATCAAGTCATGAAAGTTGTCGATTATTTTAAGCAAAAACGTGATGGCCTATCACTACATGCCTTTGAACTAAAAGACTTACTCTCACCATCTTTACGTGAGCACTGGCTTGATTTTGTTAACCGAGCAAACAGAACGCAACTCGGAGCCCTTGTTATGCATAAACAGTCTGCATCCAATGATGATGTTGTCGAACAGCCGAGTAAAACCAAGATAGAAAAAACTGTTGTGGAAAATATCGCACCCGAAGCTGTTGTTAAAGCACCAGCTCCAATTGAAATGAAGCCTGAAGCAGAAGCCTTGTACAAAGAGCTTACCGCTACCCTTGGTGAAGTGATCCATACTGGTGAATGGATGACTGTTGATCAGGGTCGTATCAACCAATTTGCTGATGTGACTGAAGATCACCAGTGGATTCACACTAACCCAGAGCGTGCTGCTGAAGAATCCCCCTTTAAAACGACTATTGCACACGGCTTTCTGACACTGTCTCTACTGTCGGTTCTAACTGACAGTGTTGACCCTGAGAACCAAAAGTTCCCAACGGCCAAAATGACAGTAAACATGGGCTTCAACAAAATTCGCTTCCCTTACCCGGTGAAGTCTGAAAACCGTATTCGTGCTACGACGAAAATTCAGTCAGTGAAACCTGTTAAGCGAGGCTTGGAGATAGTCCAAGAACTTACTGTACAAATTGAAGGAGTTCGTCGCCCTGGCTGTGTAGCGGAATCCGTTATCCAGCTTCACTTCTAATTAAAGAAGTACAACGCCTTCTCTCTTAGATGCCAAAAGCCAAAGCTTTTGGCATTTTTGTATCTGCCTCTCAAGCCTCCCCATAATCCATAGATCCATAGATCCATAGATCCATAGATCCATAGATCCATATGATATCTTGCCACCCACGCATTCATTAGTTGCACAAGCAAAAAATTACCACTACAATCAACACCCTTAAAAAAACAGCATTCAAAATAATTATCTTTTCTCTGAACAGCTCAACGAATTATTATGATTAGACTCGTTACCGTTATTGTTTTAGTCGGGCTCCTGGCCCTCACAGCAGCGCTCAAGATGCTCAACATTCAACAAGACTCTCGCCGTGCGACACTTCAATCTATCGCGGCAAACATTCACACCATGTCTGAACTCGTTCATACAAAAGCCGAAATCGGTGGCGCACTGTCAAAATGCTATCCAGATAGCAGTGAGGAACTCAGCAAAGCACTAGAAAATAAGAAGGTTTCTTTTTTCCTCGAAGATATCTATATCTGCAACGGCTACCCTTCTGGTCATATCGATAACGTCCGCAGGTCATTCGATATCGACGCGAAGCTCTATGTGACCAACAAGAGTAATGACAATGGCGGTTTGACAGCCCACATCTCCTTCCCAAAAAATGGAGCGTTAAACTACCAATGCAGGGTCATTTATACCGATGCAAAAGGTACCGACTCATATCAAGTAGAATTTATTGATTCAGACTGCTAGAGAGCCGTGCCACGGCAACATTCTTTAGCCACGAAAGTGACTACGCTAGCAACTCCAAACCCTTGAGGAAGGCCCTAGCATCTTGCTGGAACAGGTGGAGATTATTGCGAATTTTTTCATCTTCCCAATCCCACCAAGCCAATGCCTCAAGTTTTGGTCCCATCTCAGGATCTTCAAATCGCGGTCTCAGGACGCGGGCTGGATTGCCGACCACAATTGACCATGACGGGACATCTTTGGTCACCACACTGCCCGCCCCGACAATGGAACCATTGCTTATCGTGACACCAGGCAAAATGATAGCACCATGGCCAATCCACACATCATGGCCGATAACCACTTTGTCTTCTTCACGCCACGCAAACACTTCATCATCGAGAGTCGCAGGGTCATCGCCCAACTGATACTTACCAGGGCGGTAAGTGAAATGATGCAAGGTCGGCCGCCACCAAGGATGGTTACTCGGATTAACCCTGACACTAGCCGCAATAGACGTAAATTTGCCGACGTCGGTAAACATCAGGTTGCTGTCATTCTGGATATAGCTGTAATCACCGACTGACACATTGTTCAAAATGCATCGGTCGGCAATTTCCACCCAACGGCCAAGTTTGACATTATGCAGCTTGCTTGTTTCAGCAATACTTGGCTCAGAAGATAAAGTGGGAGATAGCGGTTGATTCATTATTGCTTACTCATTGTTATGAGCCAACTTGTTCATTCAAAAGCAGTTCGTTTAAAAGCAGTTCTCTCAAGAACTGTTTTCTCAATAGCTACTCGCTCGAAAGTTGTAGACTCAAAAGTTAAATTCCTGTCCATCGGACACAAGAAAGAAGTCACCATCAAAAGCTTGAGGGTTCGCCATGGCCCAGCTTTCAAGGTCATGACCAATATGGATCAAACCCATCTTATTTGGACGGCATTCTTCTTTGAGTGATTTTGCCAGTATCACATCGTTATGATTGCTCGGCTGCTCCCCTGCACTTCTATCAACAGGCGCAAAACTGCAGTCTATAAGCATTAGCTCTAATGGGTTGTCTACAAACCATTGTTTAACCTCTGCTGGTAAATCAACGGTGTCAGTTAGGTATGCGATTCGCTTGCCCTGGCATTCGAAGACATACCCTAAGCAAGGCTTCGAGTGAATCAAAGGCATAGGGGTGATACGGATATCTCGCCAATAGAAATGCTCAAAAGGCTGCCTTGCCGCTTTGAAATCCAAGATGCCGGGATGTTTCAACAGGTCATCACAACCGACTGGGTCATCTGGACCAAATACCGGAATAGATAAATTCATTCCCCAGCGCAGATCAAACAGGGATTGCACATGATCCATGTGGTAATGGGTCAATAAAATACTGTCGATATTCCCAGCGGGAAAGCGTGCCATCAAGTCATCAGCATTGGCATCTATCAACAAGTTTCTGCCTTGGTAGCTGATATACGCCGATGTTTTCCCTCGGGAATATGCCTGATTCGCTCTTGCACGTTCACAAGCAATGCAATGGCAGCCGTATACGGGCAATAGCCGGGCATTACCAGTGCCAATTACCGTGAGCTTCATTGCAGCCTCTCCTTGTTGATTGGCAGCGTATGCTGGCTGAGGCGAGGCATGGCGCTTTGGTACTGGCTGTAATTCTTAATAAATTGTTCAATGGTCTGCTGCAGCGAGCCGCTATTATCCACGACAAAACCACTATCAGGGCATTGGCCGCGGTAGTATTCTGCCCTCGCCAACCTATCTACAATTTGATCCGGCGCCTCACGCCCTCTGGCATACAACCGGGCTTCCAGGACTTCAGCGCTGACGTCAACGATGACAGGCACGACACGATAGCCAAAATCCATCATAGCTTGCTCTAAATAGGCTCTTGAGCCATTGACCACCACATCAAACCCTTGGGATAACCAAAGCTCAATTTCTTTACCTAAGGCATAATTAAAACCATTGGCCTTCCAACTCATAGCAAACAAACCTTGCTGCTTGCGCTGGGCAAACTCCTCAGTTGAGAGTTCGACATGGTTCTCCCCACCCGCCTGTGCAGAACGAGTGATATAACGATGCGCCACCAGTAACTGTTTGGGGTAAAGCGTACGAATCGCCTGAAGCAGGCTGTCTTTGCCTGCTCCCGACGCGCCCATTACATAAAATAAGGTGCCTTGTTTATTCAACGCAGATCTCCTAGCGTTTCTTTTTTTGGCATGTCCCGGTATTAATTAAAATACCTGCTTGCCCTGACGCCAAACACGAGTGACATAAGTGTGATCATGCAAATGGTGTGCAAGGAGTAAATCTGCACGTTTGCCCTCTGCTATCACACCGCGATCGTTGAGTTGAAGTGCCTGTGCAGGGTTAATCGTCGCTAGCTTGGTTGCCTGCGGCAAATCCAAATCATTTCTCTCATCGTCTGCCAACTGGAACAGCGCATCAAGCAGGCTTCCCGGGTAATAGTCTGATGACAGAATATCCAATACGCCCAGGCTCGCGAGTTCATGAGCTGCCACATTGCCTGAATGCGAACCGCCACGGACAACGTTCGGTGCCCCCATCATGACCTTCAAGCCCATCTCATGAGATGTCTTGGCGGCTTCAATAGTGGTTGGAAACTCCGCAATCACCATCCCTAAGTCTTTTGACTCCTGAACGTGCTCGATGGTTGCATCATCATGGCTTGCCATTGGGATATTTCGTTCACGACACTGGCGGGTAATTTCAGCGCGGTTCGCCGCAGACCATTGCTGGGAGCGTGCTACCTGTTCTTTTTCAAAGGCCAACATCTGCTCGTCAGAGAATTTGTATTTTCCTTGGTAGTAATCACGGTATTTCTGAACATTGACGAACTGGCGCTGGCCCGGAGCGTGATCCATCAGTGACACCAAATGTACCTCAGGCAAATTGGCATAACGCTCAAACATACCGACAGTAGTTTCATGCGGTACTTCACAGCGCAAATGCAAGAAATGCTCAGCACGATTTACCCCACGTTTGTGGCTTTCAATAACAGTATCAATCAGGTGATCCAAGTTTTCCTGGCGGCGCCCGCCTTCACGGTAATCACCCAGGGCAACAGCATCGAGTACCGTGGTGATCCCCGAGCCAATCAGCTGGGCATCATGAGCGCTCATGGCAGAGAATGGCGGCCAGTCAACCTCTGGGCGCGGCGTGAAGTACTTTTCAAGGTTGTCGGTATGGAGCTCAATCAAACCCGGCATCAACCAACCGTTCTCGCCGTCATAAGCTTGCGGCAGTTGGCTAAGTGTGTCCGACATAGATTTAATCACACCATTTTCCAACTCAACCGAGCCCTTTACGATTTCGTCTTCAAGGACCATATGTACATTGGTAATAATCACAATTTCTTCCTCATCCCTGAATTAGGCAACATGTACGGCTGCTGAAGCCATTTCAAACTGCAATGATGATTGTTCTGACATCTCGTACAAGCGATCGGCAACCTGCGCCCTCACGTCTTCATCGTGAAATATGCCCACTATTGCTGCACCGCGAGATTTAGCCTCTTCAATCAAACTCACTACAACCGCGCTGTTGGTCGCATCCAATGACGCCGTTGGCTCATCAAGTAGCAAAATCGGGTAATCGACAATAAAGCCCCTCGCGATGTTAACCCGCTGCTGCTCCCCCCCAGAGAAGGTTGCTGGAGCCAAGTGCCATAGGTGCTCAGGCACATTCAAGCGACGAAGCAACTCACTGGCTTTGCGCTTGGCCTCCTCTCGGCAGCCTCCAATTTCTAACATTGGCTGCATAACAACTTCCAGCGCGCTAATACGAGGAATAACGCGTAAGAACTGGCTTACCCACCCCACAGTGTCACGACGAACATTCAGCACTTCTCTTGGAGAAGCACTGACAAGGTCAACCCATTGGTCATTGTGGCGTACTTCAATGGACCCACAATCAACCAGGTAGTTTGCATACAATGCACGAAGCAGGGTTGACTTGCCCGAGCCAGAATGGCCATGCAGTACAACACACTCACCCTGCTCGACACCCATGGATGCATTTTGAAGTACCGGCAACTCAATACCGTTTTGATTATGCAAAACAAAGGTTTTGCTAACATTACAGACTTTCAACATTGGCTTGTTCATGTTCTTTCCTTAGTTTTGCAGTACCGATGAAACCAAAAGCTGGGTGTAAGGATGCTGTGGATCGTCCAGCACCTGATCGGTCAAGCCAGTTTCCACTACATGGCTTTGCTTCATCACCATCAACCGGTGAGCGAGCAAACGCGCAACCGCCAAGTCGTGAGTCACAATAACAACAGCAAGTTCCAGTTCTGTGACTAAGCGGCGCAATAAATCCAATAGTTTTGCCTGAACAGACACATCGAGGCCGCCAGTGGGTTCATCCATAAAAATCAATTTAGGGTGAGTCACCAAGTTGCGCGCAATCTGCAAACGCTGCTGCATACCACCCGAGAAGGTGGTTGGCATGTCGTCAATACGCTCGGCTGGAATTTCAACATCCCCTAGCCACTTCTCGGCTTCATTACGAATTTCACCGTAATGGCTATTGCCAACAGCCATCAACCGCTCGCCAATATTCCCGCCCGCAGAAACACGACTGCGCAAACCGTCCATTGGATGCTGGTGTACCACACCCCACTCTGTACGAAGCAGGTGGCGGCGCTGGCTTTCTGCCATTGCATACAGGTCTTCTATCTGGGTAAGCTGTTGTTCTGCGCCACCACGTAGGTAAAGCACTTCGCCATTGTCAGGTTGCAAGCGGCCAGAAATAGCCTTGAGCAAGGTACTTTTTCCCGAGCCTGATTCGCCAACAATACCCAATACTTCACCAGGGAATAGCTCAAACGATACCTCCGAAAACCCTTTGCCAGGCGCATAGAGTTTGGTGAGGTTTTGCACCGACAGTAGCGGTTGTTCTTTATGGTTTGTCATTTCCATTATCATCTTCTCGCACTGCCTATAGCGTATCCGTTAGTTCTGCGGTTTCAGGTGTGAATCCGGGAGCCTGTGATTCTGAGTTCTTTTCAACCTGCTGGCGGCAGTAGTCGGTATCCGAACAGACAAACATTCGGCTGCCCTCATCATCAATCACCACCTCATCCAAGAAGGTATCAGTCGAGCCACAGATACTGCATGGTTCATCCCACTTCTGTATTTCAAAGGGGTGATCATCAAAATCTAAGCTGTGAACCTTGGTATATGGCGGGATGGCATAAATACGCTTCTCACGGCCTGCGCCAAACAATTGAAGTGCCGCCATGTTGTCCATTTTCGGGTTATCGAATTTCGGAATTGGAGACGGATCCATGATGTAGCGATCATTGACGCGAACCGGATACGCATAAGCGGTAGCGATGTGACCAAAGCGTGCAATATCTTCGTACAGCTTGACGTGCATGATGCCGTACTCCTGTAGGGCATGCATTTTGCGGGTTTCCGTTTCACGCGGTTCGATAAAACGCAGCGGCTCAGGGATCGGCACCTGATAGACAAGGATCTGATCTTCCTCCAGCGCTACTTCAGGTATACGGTGGCGAGTCTGGATGATAGTGGCTTCAGTTGTCGTTTCGGTGGTATTGGCCTCGGCGACGGTTTTGAAAAACTCACGGATAGAAACGGCGTTAGTCGTATCGTCTGCCCCCTGGTCAATCACCTTCAGGGTATCGTCCTGACCAATGATGGTGGCTGTAAGTTGAACGCCACCCGTCCCCCACCCATAGGGCATCGGCATCTCACGACCGCCAAAAGGTACCTGATAGCCAGGAATCGCTACCGCTTTTAGCAGCGCCCTACGGATCATTCGTTTGGTTTGCTCGTCTAGATAACCGTAGTTATAGCCATGATTATGTTTTTGTGACATTTACTTGCCCTCACCGTCTACGTGCTGTGTTGTCATCATTTCATCGTGTTCCTTGTGCATCTTGCGCAGAAGCTCCAATTCAGCTTGGAAATCAACGTAGTGCGGTAGTTTCAGGTGAGAGACAAAACCAGCAGCCTCAACGTTATCGGCATGGGCCAAGACAAATTCTTCATCCTGCGCAGGGCCATCAACAGGCTCATCGTATTCGGCACCTTGCAACGCGCGGTCAACCAGTGCCATCGACATCGCTTTGCGCTCAGTAAAACCAAAGGTCAGGCCATAGCCCCGTGTCAGCTTAGGTTTCTGCTGCTTATTACCAATGAATCCGTTAATCATCTGGCATTCGGTCAACTCAAGCTCACCGATATCAATATCAAAGCTTTCGGCTTCGGTTTCAGATTCGGCGCATAGCTCTTCAGGATTTAGTGACAGCGTCACCTTTCCTGAGCGAATTTCACCGGCAAACGGGTGGTTTCGGCCATACCCTCGTTGGGTCGAATAGCCAAGCGCCAGCAAAAAGCCCTCATCACCACGGGCCAGCTGTTGCAAACGTGCAGAACGGTCACACGGGAAATTGACCGGCTCCATGGTGACATCGTCGGGTTGCTCACCCTTATCCTGTTCAAAAACCATCAAATCCAGCTTTTCAAGAATCCCCATGACTTGTGGGCAAGGTTCACTAGCGCTTTGAGCCCCCTCTTCAGCTGTCGCCTGCTGCGCAATATTTACCGGTTCTTCACCTTCTGCAAGCAAGCTGAAATCCAACAAGCGATGGGTATAGTCATAGGTTGGGCCCAGCAACTGACCGCCAGGTAGGTCTTTGTATGTCGCTGAGATACGACGTTCGATACGCATATCTGAGGTATCAACGGGTTCCAGCACGGCCAAACGAGGTAGCGTGGTACGGTAGGCACGCAACAGGAAGATAGCTTCAACCAAGTCACCACTCGCCTGCTTGATTGCCAATGCCGCTAACTCTTTGTCATAAATGCCGCCCTCGGTCATCACGCGATCGACAGAGCCCGCAAGCTGTTCGCTGATTTGTTCGATGTTTAACTCAGGCAAGTCGATATTGCCTCGGCGCTTTTGTGCCTGAAGTTGGTGTGCGGCTTTAATCGCTTTTTCGCCGCCTTTTACTGCAACGTACATTACATCGCCTCCACTGACGTTGAGCGCGGGATGGCCACCACTTGCTCACCTGAAACAAAAATTAAATCCAAACCTAGAGGAAACGCTTCTCCCTGAGCCAACAAGGTATTTTTTACATCCGATGAAAGCTCACCGAGCTGAATGCAGCATTCATCCTTGATACCCGGACCTGATAACTTGAAGTGCTGGCCAGAAGATACGCTATCTGTTTCGATAACAAGGGTTGTACTGCGGTCGGGGTACTCTTCATTGCCAACGTTAAAGACAAGCTCATTTAGCTTAATCCTTGGCATATCCGTTAAAGCAATGGCGGCAAATGATGCGTTGTACGGGGTTGCATTGGTTGAAGCGCCAGTGTGGAAATGGATATTTTTTGTCGCAGCATTGTCTTGCAAAAACGACGGGGACAGCCACAATGGCGTGCTGTTATCCGCCATCGCAAGTAGCACCTGGCTTGTTGCGGGCATCATTGTTCCGAAACCATGGCAGCGGTCTAATTTAACCAGGGTGCCCGGCTCAGACATTGCCTTAAGCAGGCGTCTGAAACAAAACTGGCTATCATGAACGGCATCTGTGAAAGCCGAGGTAATATGGCTCATCGTATTTCTCCTTTATCTATTACCGCGGCTTAGTCTTCACCACGAACCATGGTGAAAAAGTCTACTTTGCTGCTAGCTACCTCTTGTTGGCGCAGCTCCCTTTCCGCTTGCTTGTCCGCCGCCAGCGGGGAGATGATTTGTGCGAATACGACCTCGTGGTATTGGTCTGCTTGCAGCAATCCATCCAACACAGCTGCTAGCTCTGCATGCTGCTTGTTACGCCCCTGAAGGTAGCTGTAACCCATCTCACCGCCTGCCAGCTGAACCGCTGCACGGGTAATGGTGACATCACCAATATTGAACTGGCGACCTGTGCTTCCCATCCTTGCCCGTACTTGGGCTAGGCCGATCTCTGCCGGGCGGATGATCGTATAATCCGGGGCCAAACCATGTTGGGTTTGGCTCTGCTGCCAAAGGGTTGAGAGTTTTTCAAAACTGGCCTGGGCCAGTACAGACATCCAATGTTTTCGTTTTTCCGTGGTGTCCATTTAGTGCTCCATGACTAATTCAATGACATCGGATCTTGTATTTGAACTCGAATATTCAGCTACTTTTTCCGTGCCTTTGATGACATTTGTGGTACGTATAATTAATAACGGGATACTGCTATTTATTTGTAAAAGTCGGCAGTACTCGGTATTTGGTATTTGGGCGCGAAGACGAGTGCTTTTACGCTCTAATTCGACACCCAATTCTTTTTTAATAAAGTTATGTAGGGAGCCAGATTGAAAATGCTTTATCACTGGCCACCAGCTATAGTCAGACAAATAATGATCAATCACGGTACGTGGAACACCATCCATTTTTCGATATGTCCGCAAATGGATAATCTTACTTTCCGGTTCACAATCAAGCTTTCTGGCCAACCGTTCACTGGCTACAAGCGTACGGGACTGCAGTACTTCACAGCGAGGTAGGGAGCCTTGTTCAAGCAGGTTCCCGGTAAAGTGGGCGCCCGCGTGGAGGTAGTAGTCTGCTGGTTGTCTTAACACCATGTTCCCTTTGCCTTGGTGGCGCAAAATCAACCCTGCGGTTACCAGCTCATCAATGGCTCGTCTCACCGTGTGGCGATTGACTTGAAAATATTTCGCTAATTGTGATTCGGATGGTAAATAATCACCTGCCTGATATTTATGACGTAAGTCATCCTCCAATTCCTTGGCAATTTTTTGATAGACAGGCATTTTCATTTCCTTAAATTTTGGTTTGCTAGTCGGTAAATAGTTATCTAGACATGTAAACCGAAAATTTTTATTCCGTGATTAAATCAATATTTCAATTAAATGAATTTCTTGCGAATGATCTGGGAAACAAAATCAATAATGCTCACCGTAACAATAACAATCAGCATGATGGCTGCAGTTTGCTGCATTTGGAAACCGGAGATAGATTGCCACAACAGCACACCTATACCGCCAGCACCAACCATACCGACAACAGTCGCTGAACGAATGTTCGATTCTAGACGGTAAAGGGAGTAAGAAATCCACAGCGGCATAACTTGTGGAATAACACCATACAGAATCACTTCCAGTGGGTTTGCGCCGGTCGCTTTCACACCTTCAATAGGTCCCGGCTCTATTGCTTCCACCGCCTCGGCAAACAGTTTTGCCAAAACACCCGTGGTATGAATGAACAAGGCCATGACACCGGCAAAAGGACCCAGGCCAACAACCACCACGAATAGCATGGCAAACACCATCTCGTTGATTGCACGCAGGCCGTCCATCAAACGACGTACCGGAAAGGTAACCCAGGTCGGCATTAAGTTTTCTGCGCTCAAAATGCCAAACGGAATAGCCAACAAAATCGAAAGCAAGGTTCCCCAAATACCAATCTGTATCGTGACTAACATTTCGCTTAAATACAGCTCAACATCAGTAAAGTCTGGTGGAAAGAAGTCCTTGAGTAGCTGCACCATATTTTCAGGATGCTCAAAGAACATCATTGGTGCCATTTCTGCGCCTCGCCAAGCCCACATCAAAATGCTAAGTACAATGACCGCGATAACTGCGTTTTTAAGCGAAAGCTTTGATGGCGGCATCAAGTGTTGAGTATTGGTGTGCATCATTTTGTCCTTGTTTGGCAGGGACATCGCCCCTGCCCTCATCCTTTGTTAACCCTGTGCTTTATCTAAGCTTGCATTGAGTGCTTCAATTTCCGCGCTCAGAGAGTCCAGTTCAGCCTGGTACTGAGCAATGCGCTCTTTCTTCACTTTGTCGCTCAGGCGTGGGTTATCTTGGGTTTCTACCAGTGCCTTATATGCTTCCATCTGGCGAATCGGCAGCAACTGGTTATTGTCTGCCGGCGCAAATCCTGACCAAGCCAATAACTTGAGGTTGTCCAGCTGCTGAGGGTTGTCTTTGCCGTAAGCAAGGAAAAATTCCCGAGCCTGTTCTTTGACGTTTTCAGGTATATCCTTGCGCCAAGTAATTACATCCGAAGGGATCAGGTCAGACTGCCACACCACTTTCAACTTGCTGTACAAGTCCGGATTGCTTTGCTTGATGCGTACAAGGTTCATCGTGTGGTTCGTTGCCACATCAACCCGCTTGTTCGCCACTGCCATGGCATTTGAACCATGATTAGCAACGATGGTGCGCTTGAAATCATTCGCCGAAATATGGTTCTGGGCAAACGCATAGTAGTTCGGAACCAAGAAACCTGACGTTGAGTTCGGCTCACCATTACCCAGCATCAAGTCTTTGCGGTTATCAATGACATCTTGCAGTGTATTGATATCTTCATTTTCACTGTTGACCAACAATACGCTGTAATAACCTTGGGTTCCGTCTTTATCGATGTAGCGAGCAAAGATCTCTGCATTGGCTCGGTCAACGGCTTCCATCGCTGATTTATTGCCAAAGTAGGCGAAATCGACTTTCTTGAAGCGCATTCCCTGGATAATGCCAGCATAGTCTGGTGCAAAGTAGGCCTTCACCTTGATACCCAACTCTTCACTCAGATCATCCAACATTGGCTCCCAGCGTTGCTTTAAGTTTTGCTGGGCATCGGTTGCAATAATGCCAAAGTTAATTTCTTTCATGGTTTCCGCCATACTTGTTAGCGGTGATACCAAGCTGGCCGCAAGTGCGATGGAGCAGCCAACTTTTTTGATAGTGGTAAACATGATCATTCCCTGTCAAATTAGTATGATGGAGCCAGTTCAGCACCAACAGGTGCGGTTTCTTGTTGAGGTTTTGCTGCGGTATAGAGCGCTTTCAGTTTTTGCTCTGTTAATTCGGCCGCCGCCCCCTGATAGAAAACTTCCCCTTCACGCAGTGCGATGATCTGTTCACAGTATTTAAGGGCATGGTCAACTTGGTGGAGGGTCACAATAACCGGAATGCCTTCTTTGCGGTTAATGTCCTCGAGCAACTCCATCACGATACGGGATGACTCCGGATCTAATGATGCAATTGGCTCATCGGCGAAAATAATTTTGGCGCGCTGCATAAGCGCACGTGCGATAGCCACGCGTTGCTGCTGCCCGCCAGAAAGTGTTGATACGCGCTGATGGGCAAATTGCTCCATCCCTACACGTTGTAGTGCCTGCAGCGCTCGCTGTTTCTGCTCTGCCGTGAAAGTGCCTGTTAGTGTTCGCCACTTGGGCGTTTCGCTGAGTGCACCAATCAATACATTGGTCAGTACACTCAGTCGGTTCACCAAGTTGAACTGCTGGAAGATATACCCTGCCTGAGCACGGCACTGGCGGATCTGCTTACTCGCTTTTCCCTGAGCCTGGACGGTTTCGCCAAGCACTGATATGTGTGAATCTGTGTCTCTATCCGAAACAACCAAGCCACTTAGATGGCGCATTAACGTTGACTTACCTGAGCCCGATGGACCCAGTAGTGCTGTCATCGAGCGCTCTTTGATTGTCAGGTTTATCCCTTTCAATGCCTGCTTGTTACCGAAAGTCTTATTGATATTGCTGATGCTTATGATGGTATCCATGTCCGTCATCTCATGTCCGATTCGTGGTACAGAGTGCGGGTGAAATATGAATGTTTTATTGATTGTAAATGTCAGACTCGTGACGGGAGCAAACAACAATTAGCTTGTTGTTGTGAGGAAAACTGCCTAATAATCAATGAGCAATGCCAAAAACAAGCCAACAACAGGACAACTTGTCTAGATAACACCGTCAAGAAAGATTCATCAATCACTTAACGGGTGACACCGATATATATCCACAAGGCTTCCAACAGAGATGAGAAAAAACAGAGGGCTCTATTGGACTTACAACTGCCATTATTGCCCCCCGGAGCGCTTATTTCACCATCAGATCGGCCGACTCTTGGTAATGAGCAAACCCAGCAACAAGCTGTAAGCCATTATTTTCAGCGGACAGACGCAATGCATCTAGATCCCCCAAGTACGGTTCGGCTTCATTCTTATTGCTAGTCATATACTGGTACTGTTCGTGTCCTTTACCACAAAGCAGCAAGACATCGCCTGATTGAAGCTCGGCAATTGCTAGTTTGATTGCCAGCAACCGATCCTCAATACATGCACTAGGTTTCTTTGAGCTTAATGGCAATTTACTTGTCAGCGCTTTAAACAAATCGTCCTGATTTACCCCTAATGGATTATCCGTCGTCAGTACCAATTGATCTGAATGCTCAAAGCATAACTCACCGATATCAGCTGCATCTGCTAACCGCTCTCCTGTCACCCCGATAACAGTGACGACTTTACCGGTTTTATGCTCAAGGACATTACGATATAGGTTACTTAGGCTATCGTAATTATGGGCATAATCGAGGATCACAGTTGCACCATTACTAAGCGGGTACACTTCACTGCGTCCTGGCGCCGGCAACATAGACTCGAATAAAGCCAGCACCTCGTTAATAGGCATTCCCAGACCCAGCATAGAAGCAATAATGGCCAGGCTGTTTTCTACATTGAAACGAAACGGCAAACTCGATACCACGTGATGCTCTATCCCTTGATAGTTCAAGGTAAACTGGCTGCCACTGCAGGTTGAGAGCACCTTTGAAGCATAGAGATCTGCGCCTTCATCAACACAGCTAAAAGTGATGACTTCACAACGGCTTCGGCATCGCTCAATCACGGAAAGAGACTGCTCATCATCCAGATTTACAATAGCGACACCACCGGGCTTTAGCCTATCAATAAGCCTTAATTTAGCTTGGATATAGTCTTCACGGTGCTTGTGATAATCAAGATGATCGGAACCAATATTGGTGATGATGACAATATCAAAGTCGATATGTGTCACCCTATCTTGCGATAAAGCATGACTGCTCACTTCCATCACATGATGAGAAACACCACATTTCTCCATCGCATGAAATAGATTCAACAAGGTAATGGCATCTGGCGTCGTGTTATCTAACGGGTAATACACATCATCAAACGAACTACCCAGTGTGCCGGTATATGCCGATTTTCCCGTAAGATTGAGTAGCTGATTAAGACAGTAAGCAACGGTTGTTTTACCGTTAGTTCCCGTCACGCCAATATGCTTGATCTGATCTTGAGGGTAAGCATAGTACTGGTTAATCAAACTGACTGACGTACTATGGCTAGGTGTTACCATGCAAGTTACAGGTAACTCCAAGGGACGATTGGCGATTACACCGCAAGCACCGCGTTCGACTGCATCTTGAGCCGACAAATGGCTATCCCATGTTAAGCCCTGCCGACACACAAACACATCGCCTGGATTCACCTTTTGGCTGTGTGTCTTGAATTCCTTTACAGGTAATAAGGCTAATGAAGTTAATACTTTTTGGTGGCTACTGTTCATGCTGGTCTCACCCTCAAGGGCTTGGTGCTAATAGTTGTTATATCTCATTGTTTAGGGTATTGACTCTTCCAATCAGTTAAAGTCATACACCAAAACAGTGCGTCGATTAATGTCTTCAATGCTGTTATTTTAACGCTTTCTAAGATATCAACGAAAGTTCTTATACCGGGAGCGTCATGTTTGCTTATTCGATAACTCAGTATTGGCTCAACCCGCTTTCTTACCCAGCGCCATATGCTAATGGGCAGGCGGCTACTTTGCGTTACGGCAGCGCGACAGTGAACACCCCAAACAAAAGTGGCTTTCTGATAAAGTAAGACAGACTATTCAGAATAAAGTAGAAAAGCTCAGGGAAATAGAATGCTAAAAATAAAGCCTTTGCGGAAAGCTGATTTAAACAAAGTGTTATCAATACAGGCCAGTGCTGAGCAATTTGCCTTCTCTGCTGACCCTACATCATTTACAAAAACTCATGTCCAAGGCACGCTCCCCTTTCTAATCTGGGAAGGCGAACAAGTCATTGGTTATTTTAAACTTGATACTCTGTTATCACAAAAGCAAAACTACTGTCCTGTAAACAGTTTGGGACTGTGCACTTTACTGGTTGATAAACATCACCCTTTACTTAATCAAATCTTCATCAAGTGTTTTTAAGTCACTGCTTTTACACTATGTTTAAAGAGTGATTAAGAAGGAAGGAGTAAATTAGGATGCCATTGCAAGCTTGTCCACTTTGCGAAAAAGAAATTTCCAAACGTGCAAATACCTGCCCCAATTGCGGTGAACCTGACCCGTTTCGTTACTACAGCCGAAAAAGCTGGATAGAGCGCATCGTATGGACCATCGTCATTGCCGTTATTGTTATCTACAGTTGGGTAGAGTTACTGCCAATGGCCATAGAAGCGCTTCGATAACGTCAAGCCCAAGAGCCAATATCAAGAATAGCTCTCTTCCTTATTGTGCTGCTTCTCTTCTATCTCGCTGATAAGGTTAAGCCTGTATCGGCGAGTTTCTGTGCCATCAAACTTAGCTTCTAACCAAGTGGTCACCAACTGCTTGGCAATGGTTTTCTCAGTGGTCAATGCACCAAGCGTCAACACGTTAGTATCATTATGTTCTTTCGATTGTTTTACCGTGTAGAGATTTGCCCCCATTACAGCACGAACACCGTTAAATTTATTGGCACAAATAGACATACCTACCCCAGTACCACAAATCAAAATACCTAAATCGACTTCACCTTGATTGATTAGCCCCGCAACAGCGGTGGCATAGATGGCTGAATGGGTGCGGGCGGCGTCATTTGTCCCTACATTAACTACCTTGTGGCCAAGCTTTTCGAGTTCGACTATCAAATAACGTTTAAGCTCGACACCCGTATGGTCATTACCTATTGCTATTTTCATATTAAGTCAGTCCTTTGATTATTATTTACTTGGGCGAATATACAAAAGAGCCAGACTCACTAAGTGCAAGTCTGACTCTATTTTATTCAAATAAAAGAACCATTACATTGTCGGCATCACAAAACTGCTGCTGTGTTGTTCAAGACGTACACTTGTAGGCCAACGACTTGTCACTGTCTTCATTCGGGTATAGAAGCGAACACCGTCGTTGCCATGAACATTCAACGGACCAAACACTGAACGCTTCCAGCCTCCGAAGCTATGGAAAGCCATCGGCACAGGAATTGGCACATTCACACCCACCATACCAGCCAGTACATCTTCACTGAACTGGCGAGCCGTTTCGCCATCGCGAGTAAAGATTGCGGTACCGTTACCGTACTCGTGACGATTGATTAGCTCTAGGCCAGTCTGATAGTCAGGCACACGAACGACGGCTAATACCGGGCCAAAAATTTCTTCTTGATAGATAGTCATCTCCGGCGACACATTGTCGAACAGAGTTGGGCCAACGAAGAAGCCATTCTCATGTCCTTCAATACGGATATCACGGCCATCGACTACCAAGGCAGCCCCCTGCTCAACGCCCGATGTGATGTAATCGCAGATCCTGTCTTTATGCTGTGAGGAAATCACAGGTCCCATATCATTTTCTGGGCCTTCCACCACACCCGGACCAACCTTCATCACATCGATTTGTGACTTCAGTTTACTAATAAGCTCGTTAGCCGTTTCATCACCCACAGCGACAACCACAGACAACGCCATACAACGTTCACCTGCCGCACCATAAGCTGCGCCCATGATTGCGTTTGTTGCCATGTCCAAATCGGCATCCGGCATCAAAATACAGTGATTCTTCGCCCCACCAAGAGCCTGGCAACGCTTGCCATGCGCAGAGGCTGTTGAGTAAATATATTCGGCAATCGGTGTTGAACCAACAAAGCTAACAGCCTGAACACGAGGGTCAGTCAGCAATACATCCACCGCTTCTTTGTCACCGTTTACTACGTTGAAAACACCATCTGGTAAGCCGGCTTCTTTTAACAGTTCAGCCAATACCAAGCCAAGTGATGGATCTTTCTCTGAAGGCTTCAAGACAAACGTATTACCGGTTGCTAGGGCAATTGGGAACATCCACATCGGTACCATCGCTGGGAAGTTGAACGGCGTAATACCTGCACATACCCCAAGCGGTTGCATCAGTGAATGGCTATCAACACCCGTTCCCACATTTGCTGAGTGCTCGCCTTTTTGCAGATGCGGAATACCACAGGCAAACTCAACCACTTCAAGGCCACGAGTAACTTCACCCACTGCGTCTGAATACACTTTGCCGTGCTCGTTTGAAATCAGGCGAGCCAATTTGTCCATATTCTGCTCAAGCAATGCCTTGAACTTGAACATTACTCGGGCACGCTTCAATGGTGACGTTTTCGCCCATGCCGGGAACGCTTTATCTGCCGCGGCAATCGCTTCAGCCGTTTCTGCCGCCGAGCTCAGTACTACCTGACGCGTCTGCTCACCGGTTGCGGGGTTGAATACAGGTGCAAAGCGCTGGCTGTGGCTTTCGCTGATTTGACCCTGAATGAAGTTTTGAACTGTTTCCATGTTTTGCTCCTGTAATTACTCTTGGCCTTCGCCATTTAATAGCCCGGCCTCGCGAGCAAGTTTTTGTAAATTGTTAAACCCTAGGGTGGCATAGGTCATTGGGTGGGCTATTGCTGGATCCTGCTCTGCCTCAACTACACACCAACCTTGGTAATTCGCTTTTTTCAGCTGTTCAAACACCGCTGGGTAATTCACACAACCATCACCCGGTACGGTGAACACGCCATCTAATACCGCATCAAGGAAACTGGTTTGACGGTTCTTCACATCAGCCAATACATCAGCACGAACGTCTTTGGTATGGACGTGGTTAATTCGGTGTGCCCAACGCGTTGCTACCTGTACCGGGTCTGCACCGGCAAATGTCAGGTGACCGGTATCAAGCAGCAGCCCGACTTCTTCACTGGTGTACTCCATCAAGTTATCGATATCTTCAGCAGTTTCGATAACAGTCCCCATGTGATGGTGATAGGCGACCTCAACACCTTGGCTTTTGGTGTACTTGGCAAATTCGCTCAGCTTCTTGCCGTACTCTTGCCATTTATCAGCAGGGAAACTAGGGCGTAGACGAACCGGTGTACCTTGTTGGCCATGGATACAATCAGTCACTTCAGCAAAAACCATTACCTTTGCGCCCAACTCGCGAAGTAAGGTGAGGTGTGGTTGAACCGCTTCGATTTCTTCCTCTACCGAGCGAGTCAGCAATTCGCCGGAGTACCAACCTGAGACTAACTTAAGGTCATGATTAGCCAGTATCGGCCCAAGCACACTCGCTTCACGAGGAAACTTGTTACCAAGCTCAAAGCCCGCAAATCCTGCTTGGCGGCCTTCGGTCAAACATGTTTCTAGCGGTGTTTCAGCACCCAGAGACGGCAAGTCATCGTTGGTCCAAGTCAGAGGGTTGATACCTAGTTGAACAGTCATGCTAATTCTCCTTAAATAACTTGCTGTTGTTTGGCAACTTCATACCGTGCTCTGGCAGCACGTACTTGTTCTCGCTCAGACACTTCAGGTACTGCCACTTCCCACCATGAACCGCCCGACTCAGTGGTACTTAGCGGGTCGGTATCAAGGGTAATGACATACGTCGATGTCGCTTGCTTGGCTCGCACGAGGGCTTGCTCTAGCTCAGCTATGTTGGCCACTTTCTCGGCCTGTGCTCCAAGAGAGCGAGCATGGGCAGCAAAATCAGTTTTCGGTGCTCCCTCTTCAATGGTGTTGCAGTCTTGGAGCAAATTATTGAAACCAGCCCCACCGCAAGCGTGTTGAAGGCGGTTAATACATCCGAATCCACGGTTATCCAGTACTACCAGCACCAACTTGTGCCCTAGCATTACCGAAGTTGCTATCTCAGAGTTCAACATCAGGTATGAACCGTCACCTATCATGACGAAGACTTCAGACTCCGGCTTGGCCATCTTGACGCCAAGACCACCGGCAATCTCATAGCCCATGCAAGAAAAGCCATATTCGAGGTGATAGCCTTTATCGTAGCGGGTACGCCATAACTTATGCAGCTCGCCCGGAAGGCCGCCAGCCGCACAAACCACAATATCCTTTTCATCTGCGGCACGGTTAACTGCACCAATCACTTCTGCATCGGTCGGCAGATCTGTGCCACGGTCAGTCATAGCGATTGACACCGTTTCATTCCACTCAAGGCGAAGCGACTCAGCCTTCTGTTTCCAATCAGTACTCACTGGCCAATCCACTAACAGCTCTGTCAGTTTTGGCAATGTTGCCTTGGCATCGGCAACCAATGGCATGCCGTAATGCTTGGTCGCATCAAAACCATTGACGTTAAGCGAGACTATCTTGGCATCTGGCTTAAAAAGCGCTCTTGAGCTAGAGGTAAAGTCTTGCAAACGGCTACCAACAGCGATGATCACATCTGCTTCTGCGGCCATCTTATTGACTGCTGCAGAGCCGGTCACACCAATAGAGCCAAGGTTAGAAGTATGATCCCAAGGCAATGCCCCTTTACCAGCTTGAGTTTCACCAGCAGGTAACTGATAGGTTTCTACAAACTCACGGAATTGATCCAGAGCGCCGGAGTAATGAATACCGCCGCCAGCAATCACCAAAGGCTGATTGGCTTGCTTAATGAGTTCAGCCACTTCAGTCAGTTCATGATTATCTGCGCCTGGGCGGCGTACACGGTGAACCTTTTCGTTAAAGAAATGCAGCGGATAGTCAAACGCCATGGTCTGCACATCTTGCGGTATGGCTATGGTTGCAGGGCCACACTCAACGGGGTCGGTTAACACACGCATCGCTTGCGGCAAACTGTTCAGCAGCTGCTCAGGGCGAGTAATGCGGTCAAAGAAACGACTGACAGGTTTGAAACAATCATTCGGTGTAATGGTTGCGTCACTCCAGTCTTCTACTTGCTGCAGTACTGGATCCGGTTCACGGGTCGCAAAGGTATCTCCAGGTAAAAGCAGAACAGGTAAGCGGTTTACATGAGCCAGCGCCGCAGCTGTCACCATATTTAATGCTCCTGGCCCAACCGATGTTGTCGCAGCCATCATACGCTGACGATTATTCGCCTTGGCAAAGGCAATGGCACTGTGCGCCATTGCTTGCTCATTATGAGCGCGGTAAGTCGGCAAGGTTTCGTTGGCGTGATAGAGCGCTTCACCCAAACCGGCTACATTGCCATGGCCAAAGATGGCAAAGACCCCGGCAAACATAGGCTGAATGTCGCCATCGATATCTATTTTTTGCGCTTGCAGGTATTTCACTAGTGCCTGAGCCATTGTCAGGCGTACAGTATTAACACTCATGATTGATTCCTTTAGCCACGCTGGCGCCACAAGGTAATTAGGTTGTGATAGTTCTGTTTGATTTGTGCAATCAAACCAGCATCGTCAATCTCATTGGCAAGCCACAGGCGAGATGGCTGTCCGAAGATAGTTCTTCCCACCGCAAAGCCCTTCACTACATCGGTACTTGCTGCCGCATTAAACCCAGCTTTCAGCTCTTCTTCTGGTGCATCCAAGCCCAGCAGTACAACACCTCGGCAGTGCTTATCACGCGATTGAATAAGCGCATTAACAGCTTGCCAAGAATCAGCCTCCATCGGTGGAAGTTTCCACCAATCAGGCTTCACCCCTAGGTTGTAGAAACGTTGCATGGCACGCAGATATAGCTCATCAGTGCGTTCCATATCTGCAGGTAAAATCACCTCCAGCAGTAACTCATGCCCTGTTTTGCAGCAGGCTTCATACACTTCACGCACTTGTTTCTCTTGCTCAAGGCGTAATTCGTGATGATCATCTGGGTGGAAGAACACAAGGCACTTCACAACATGCTCAAGCGGCCAATCAATCAACTGAGAACCAATATTGCCGTGTTCTAATTCCAGCGGACGCGAAGCTGGCAGCTCTACCGGTCGTCCAATCCACCAACCTTCGCCAGTAATGTCATTCAGAACATCTTGTCCGAATGTGCTATCGCAAAGTAAACCGGCTTTACCAGACAAACCGGCTTCTTCAGCCACTTCACGGCTCGCCTGAAGGATAAGCTTCTTCAGTGGTTTGATACGGCTGATATCCGTATTGGCTTCACGAGCCATATCGACAAACTGGATACGGTGATCAAACGCAAGGACACAGAGCTCTTCCCACTCTTTATCACGGGTCGTTACACGATGGAGGTGATTAAGCGTTTCATCTAAATCTGGGCGAGGAACGTCATTGGCACGGGCTAAGTAATTGTCTAGCTCTTCTTTAGATGGCATGGCAGGTGCACAACCATGGCGAGAAACTACCAAGGCACCACATGCGTTGGCATAAGCACAGGCTTTTTCCCAACCTTCATTATTGAGGTAGCCACGCAGCAGACCAGACATAAAGGCATCGCCTGCCCCAAGTACATTCAGTACATCAACGCGAACGCCTTCAACGGTAATACCGTCGTCGAGATCATTTGGGATCTCATCAGAAAATACTGAGCAACCTAGCGGACCGCGCTTGCACACTAATTCGGCATTACTCACTTCACGAACGGCTTTCAGTGCTTCAACAGTATCTGTCGAGCCACCAGCGATGTGGAACTCTTCTTCGGTACCGACGATTAAATCGAACAGCCCGAGAACTTCCTGCAACTGCTCAGTTACCTGGCCGGATTCAATAAAGCGCGTTTCGCCATCGCCAAGTGCAGTTAAGCCCCAAAGTACAGGACGGTAATCAATATCAATGGCGGTTTTCACACCATGCTTGCGGGCATAGCGTAAGGCTGTTAAAACCGCTTCGCGAGTGTTGGGATGAGAAAGATGGGTACCTGTTATCGCTAGGCACCGAGCAGATGCAATGTATTGCTCATCAATATCGTCGGCAGTAATCGCCATATCAGCGCAGTTATCACGGTAGAAAATCAGAGGAAAAGTATCTTCATCCTTAATTCCGAGGATCACCAGGGCGGTCAGGCGTTCTTTGTCTGTAATCAAATTACTGGTATCAACACCCACACATTGCAGTTCTTCGCGCAGAAAACGCCCCATGTGTTCATCACCTACCCTTGCCAGCATGGAAGACTTCAAACCTTGCCTTGCTGTGCCATAAGCGACGTTGCCTGATGACCCACCAAGATACTTAGAGAAAGTGCCCATATCCTCTAGACGAGCCCCAATTTGCTGACCATATAGGTCAACAGCAACTCGCCCCAAACAAATAAGATCTAATTTCTTATTGCTGGTATTCATCCTTTTCACTCCTTCCTTTAACTACCGAGTAGTTAAGAACCGTTCTGATATTGATTAAACTGATTCCGACAATCTTTGCTGAGAAACCTATCCCAACCCTCATTGTTTCGATAATCACATAATACGAAATATTCATTTCACTTTAAATCAAAAATGAAATGGAAAATATATTTTGTGATCAAGGTAAAATTTCCTTACCAGTCAGAATCTCGCTCCCAGCAGAAAAGAAATGGAAAATATTTTTCAAACATTTGCAACATACTAACAACAAGGTATCGCTTGCATATTATTTTGTATAATTTCAATAACTTATACTTTTTACAGCATAGCCACTCAAATTTTAACCATAAAAATCATTAATTTAGTGGATAAGATAGCCATTAGACATTGATTCCAGTGAGACATGGTTAACAATTTTGTCATTTACACTCAATCAGTGGTGGTTATTAATTGAGCTCAGGCATATAGTTGTTTACATAAAAATAATAAATTTATTTCAATCAACGTGAACACGCTTTCTGGAGAGACATTTCACTCTAGAAAGTGATAAGCATCTATTTACCGTATTTTTGAAATGTATATTTCACCCAAGAAAACGGTTAGATGCATCATAATAAGGAGGCAACAATGCCGTCACTGATACATGGAATTACTTCTCTAATAACTAACTCTATTTCAACGACAAAGTCCCTATCCAAAGGGATCCTACGTAAGGTCGCGATCATCGGCGCTGTGTTTGTACTGGCTGCCTGTGGCGGTGAGGATGGTGAAGATAAGATTAAGATTGGCGTTGCCATTCCTAACTTCGACGACACCTTCCTGGTCAATATGAAAGACTCTATGGATAAATATGCCAAAGAGATGGGCAACGTAGACTTGATTTTCGTTGATGCAAAAGAAGACACAGTGAAGCAGTTGGGCCAAATCCAAAACTTCATTGTTCAGCAAGTTGACGGCATCATCCTCGTACCGGTAAACACCGATGCGACCCAGCCAATGACAGACAGTATCCAAAAAGCAGGCATCGAACTGGTTTACCTAAACCGTCGCCCTTCTTACCTGCCAGACGGTGTGTCTTATGTCGGTTCTGACGAGCTTCGTTTCGGTGAAGAACAGGCTAAATACGCAGCATCTAAAGTAGAAGGCGGTAACATCGGTATCATCATGGGTATGATGACAGTAGAAGCCGCTATCCTACGTACCCAAGGTGTAGAAGACTTCTTCAAAGACAAGCCTGAATTTAACATCACCCGTAAGCAAACGGGCCTTTGGCAGCGTTCACAGGGTATGATCGTAATGGAAAACTGGATCAACTCTGGCGAGCAGATCGACATTATCCTATCTAACAATGACGACATGGCTTTGGGTGCTATCCAGGCGCTACGTGCTGCGGGTAAACTTGATGACACTATCGTTGTCGGTGTCGATGCAACGCCAGACGGCATCATGGCAATCCAGGATGGTGCATTGGATGCAACCGTATTCCAAGACGGTGTTGGCCAAGCCCGCGGCGCACTTGACGCAGCAATGAATGCCATCAACAAAAAGCCTCAAGAAAAAATTACTTGGATCCCTGCTGAACTTGTTACCAAAGACAACCTAGCTGAATTCCAAGCTAAAAGTTAATCCACCACCCTCTCTATAAATAACTTATCCGGCCCTGCAACAGGCTAGCCACGCGCTAGAGACGTAGGGCCAATTTTGGAGCAATTCTGTATGAGCCAAGTAATACTTGAGATGCGTGGTATTACCAAAACCTTTCCCGGTGTAAAGGCACTTGATAACGTACAGCTTACCCTGAAGAAAGGCCGTGTAATGGCACTCATGGGCGAAAATGGTGCAGGGAAATCAACCTTGATGAAAGTGCTGTTTGGCACATACCAGCGTGATGCTGGCACCATTCGCTACCTAGGGGAACTCGTAGATTTCTCTGGCGCTAAAGAATCTTTAGAGAGCGGGATTTCAATGATTCACCAAGAACTCTCTCCCGTTCTACACCGAAATATTGCCGAAAATATCTGGCTGGGACGCGAGCCATTAAAAGGGCCACTTAAGCTCATCGACCATAAGAAGATGTTCGCTGATACCGAAGCCCTACTGCAGCGTCTGGACTTAGAGCTTGACCCACGAACACTGATGAGTGAGTTGACCGTGGCAACCATGCAGATGGTAGAAATCGCCAAGGCCATTTCCTTCGATTCAAAAATCATCATCATGGACGAGCCAACTTCAGCTCTTACCGATAAAGAAGTCGCCCACCTGTTTGAGATTATCGAAAAGCTTAAATCCCAAGGTGTGGCAATGGTGTATATCAGCCATAAAATGGATGAGATTTTCAAGATCTGTGATGACATCACAGTTTTCCGTGACGGTTGCTACATCGGCGAGCGGGAAGCCCGAGACACCAATCATGATGAACTGGTTCAAATGATGGTTGGCCGTGATCTAGGTGATGTGTTCCCACCTCCTACCGCCAAGCCTGGTAGGACGCGTCTCGAAGTGAAAAACCTCTCCGTTGATGGCTGCTTCCGTGATGTGAATTTCAAACTCCATGAAGGAGAGATCCTCGGGATTGCTGGTCTGGTCGGTGCAGGCCGTACTGAACTTATCGAAACACTGTTTGGTGTACGCGAAAAGGAAACCGGTGAGATATGGATCAACGGTGATAAAGTCGAGATCAAAGCTCCTCAGGACGCCATCAGCCATAAAATGGCTTTCTTGACCGAAGACCGCCGCCATTCAGGTCTTTACCTGATGCTCGATATCTTCGCCAACACCTCTATCGCCCACCTCGACGCTTACAAGAGCCGCGTTGCCAATGTCCTTGATGTCCGCCAAATGCGTAGCGACAGTGAGGATCACTGTAAAAAGCTAAAAGTCAAAACCCCACATATGAACGAGGCTATCGATAACCTCAGTGGTGGTAACCAGCAGAAAGTACTGCTAGCCCGCTGGATGTTAACCAAGCCTGACATCCTGTTCCTCGACGAACCAACCCGAGGCATCGATGTGGGCGCGAAATCCGAAATCTACAAATTGATGCGTCTTTTAACCGGTATGGGTAAGAGCTTGGTCATGATCTCGTCTGAACTACCTGAAGTTATCGGCATGAGTGACCGTGTGTTGGTCATGCATGAAGGGAAACTTAAAGGTGAGCTCAACGGTACTGAAGCGACCCAGGAAAAAATCATGTCAATGGCGTTGGCATAACGACCAGGCCAGCAAAAACATATATTCACTTCTGTTGTTACAGGGTGACGCAATAATTTATCAAGGAAAGTCATTATGATTGCGAAGTTAATAGAAGCAACGTCTGGTGCGAAATCGCCTCAGAATTACAAACGTTTGATTTCTAAATATGCCATCTACTTTGTTTTCATCGCCATGTGTGTGGTGATGTCGATTCTGTCTCCAGTATTCCTTACTGTAGCCAACCTGCTTAACGTTGTTACCCAAATGGCCAGTATCGGCCTGCTAGCACTAGGGGTAACCATCATCATTATCACCCGGGGTATCGACCTGTCGTCCGGTTCGGTACTCGCGGTCGCCGCTGTGGCCTCAGCTAGTATGGCGCAGACCCTCGACTGGGGTATGCGGATGTATCCAGCGATGCCTGAACTGCCGGTAATCGTGCCTATTCTGGTCGCGTTGGCGGTGGGTGCTCTATGTGGTTTCATCAATGGTGCATTGATTGCCTATACCGGTATCCCTCCGTTTATCGCCACTCTGGGTATGATGATCATCGCTCGTGGTGCAGCCCTACTCTACTCTGACGGTCGTCCAGTCAGTAGCTTGATCGATTCTTACCAGTGGATTGGCCAAGGCACCATTGCAGGCATTCCGGTTCCAGTCATCATCTTTATTGTTATGGCTATTGTGTCTTATATCCTGCTGAACTATACCCGCTTCGGTAAATACGCCTACGCTATCGGTGGTAACGAAACAGCAGCGTATGTATCGGGCATCAACGTTAAGAAATACAAAATCTTGGTTTACACCTACGCTGGCCTACTAGCCGGTATCGCGGCGCTTATCCTGTCTGCCCGTATCAACTCAGGTCAGCCTGGCCTTGGTGTGATGTACGAGCTTGATGCCATTGCATCGGCAACGGTAGGTGGTGTATCACACGCCGGTGGTATCGGTACGATTCAGGGCACCATCATTGGTACCATGATCATGGGTGTACTGCAGAATGGTCTCGACCTGCTCAACGTCTCGGCATACTGGCAGCAAGTTGTGAAAGGCTTGGTCATTGTGGTCGCTGTTGTCTTCGACATGAAGCGTCAGAAAAAGAGCAAGTAACCATTAACTCAAATGAGCCATAAAGAAAAAAACAACTCGAGCCTATAAAGAATTAACTTTACTGTAGGACTTCACGTTGAAGTGCCACGTTTCTCCCCCTAGGGTTACGTGGCTTTTTTTCATTTCACGTGTTTTTTTATTTCTAGTGCTAGATCTCAGCACCTAACTGCGTTAGGTACTCTTTCATGAAAACAGTACGCTTTTCAGCTTCAACGATTGCAGACTGGGTGTTCATCGTATCTTTTAGCTTAAAGAGCTTGGTGTAGAAGTGATCGATGGTAAATTGCCGATCATTCAGCTCCCTGTTCTGACTAAATGGATCTTCAGCATCATATAAACCGACACCCAAACTTGAACTGACCTGGATACAACGAGCAACGCCAATCGCGCCAAGTGCATCTAACCTATCGGCATCTTGAACGATCTGAGCTTCTAAGGTTTCAGGCTTTATTTTTGCGCTGAAACTGTGCGCCACAATGGCATGATGGATAGCTTCAAAGTACTTCGCTGGGTAATCAATACTGGCCAGAAACTCTAACGCTTTATCTCCAGCAATCTTTGAACTCTTGGCTCTATCCGGATGATTTTTCGGAAAGGAAAAGCAGTCATGTAAGTAAGCGGCAGGGAGCACTACCTCAAGTTTTGCCCCTTCACTGGCACACAATGTTTTGGCCGTTTTAACCACTCTCAGTACATGATTTAAATCATGCGCAAGATCTTGCTGCATTTCAGATTGGATAAACTCAATAAAGTGTTTTTCGATTTTATTATCAATAGTCGTTTTGAATGTATCTAACACTTTTACTCCTTGTTGGCTTTTTCTATCACCTACTTCAGAAAGTACCATACACGCAACTGGCTTATCGCTCTAGCGTAATATGCTTACACGGCTAATGTTACTTTTTCTTCGCTTACAAGATAAAAACCATTACAATGCGCGCGATTTTAGACGTTAATCGGGCATTTCCATTGAAACTCAGTACAAGACTAAAGCAAATTGAACAAATGGTTCCATCTGGCTACGACTATGTTTGGGATTGCTGCTGTGACCACGGCCTCATCGGTGCGGCACTGCTGTCACGACATGCCGCTCCCAATATTCACTTTGTCGATATTGTGCCTGAGTTAATGACTACAGTAGAAAAAAACCTACAGCGTTTCTATCCTGAGGATCAATGGGAAGTTCACTGTCAGGATGTCGCAACACTTCCTCTAAACCGGTATGACGGGAAGCACCTGGTGATCATTGCAGGTGTGGGCGGTGATTTAATGTGCGACCTTGTAGAATCTATTCAACAGAATCATCAAGATGCTGACTTTGATTTTTTGCTATGTCCGGTAAATAACCCATACACGCTACGTCAAAAACTTAGAGAACATCATTTTGGTTTAAAGAATGAAGTGCTGATTGAAGATAATCGACGCTTTTATGAAATCATGCATGTTACATCGACGGCTGGAGAAAACGGCCCTATCAACGCCGTCGGCTGTAAAATATGGCAATCTGATTCTGATGAGCAAACCGATTTAATCACACGATATATAGCCAAAACCTTGAGCCACTACCGACGCCTTCAACGTGGCAGTGCCGACAATATCGAGGCAATTATCGAAGGTTATAATGCTGTAGTGCCTACGATCGTAATTTAACCTGAGCAGATACAACAATAGAAGAATCAGATGCTGGCTCAATTTCGAAATATCCACCTGATGTTGAAAGTTGACGTGCAGACAGCTTATTTGCACCTAGCTTTCTGAACCAATACGGCGCTAGTGAACATTGTGCAGAACCCGTCGCTAAGTCTTCAGGTATACCGATCTTCGGCGCAAAGTAGCGTAAGACATAGCTGTCAGGCGAGCTTTTAGCCGTGACTATCACTGCATGAAAGTCCTCAATCTTGCTCATCTGGTCATAGTCAGGCACAAAATGAGCGACTGCAGATTCCGACTCTAACACCAAAATTAAATCTCGGGTTGAGTAGGCATCAACGACAGGAGTATTTAAGCCTATTTTGACCATATCTACTGGCAGAGCATTCCAGCTAGGTAAAACAATTTTGTAGCGATCATTGTACTTGGTTATTACAACCTGCCCGTGCTGGCTATTTAGCGTGACTGATTCGCTCCCGTATTTTGATATCAATGCCGCACCAGCCCCTAGACTTCCGTGCCCACAAAGGTTGATTTCACCCTCTAACGAAAACCATCGAATATCGAAGCCTGCTCCGGAGCAAGACTCAACAACAAATGAGGTAACTGGCTGCCCAAGCTTTTGAGTTATTGATAGCAAATCAGACTTACTTGACCACTTTTCTAATTCAACAACTGCACAAGGATTCCCTTGGGCAAAATCGCTACTGAACACATCGTAAATTTGCGCTTTAATAATTCACCGTCCATTGTCTTACTACAGCGTTTTTCCAGTAATCAATGACTTTGACTCAAGCCACTTAAGCACAACCAATGCAGCAACCGAGCAAACGGCTTCATCACGACCATCGATAAATTTAAGCTCTTCAATTTCTGCATCTGGAAGTAACTCACCAGAAAAGTCTGCAAAGTAACAGGTTAACTTAACAGAGACACCTTCAGCTTTGCCGTCAGCTTGAGCAATAAATGTTTCCATGTACTTAATACTTTTTGAGTCAAGCTCAACGGATAGCTCTTCTTTGATTTCGCGGACAAGCGCTTGTTGATCACTTTCGCCGGCTTCACGTTTACCTCCTGGTAGGTAGAACAGCTCTTTGCCTTTCGATCTTACAACTAAAAGCTTGCCATCTTTAATCAACACCCAAGCAAGCTTGTCTATTACTTTAATCATTATGGATCCTAAAAACGACAATATTACCCCAAAAGCCTATCGCCAGGTTATAAACTCGCTCCTTCTGGCACTATCATAGGTAAATCAGTACAACCATAATCCAAACCAAACTGACTTAACAAACAGGTAAGCTGCCCTCTATGGTGCGTTTGGTGATTAAACAGATGTTGTAGAAATTCACCAACCATTCTTTCCATCTTTTGCCCATCTATCGTTGTATACCTCACGATGCGGTTACAACTATCAGAAGTCAAATTGCTTGTGATATCTATGTATATGGAATCAACCCGTTCTCTTAGCTGAACGAGATCATCAAGATTGGAGGCAAACGTATCATTTACCGACCTGGATACGGGCAACTTGTCCAACACTGCAGCGTCCACTGAAACTAAATCATTCGTGACAAGGCGCTGAAGCATTATCAAGTCCCCGAACAATATATGGTTCCAATGCGCCATAATGCTCGGGAAAAAGGATTCGGTATCCTGATACAATTGCTCATGGCTCAGTTGGCGACACACACCCAGAAGTTGTGTATTCATACGTTGGTTGTACAGAGCTAACATTCTAAAATTTGAGGATAAATCCATTTTTTTCCCTTATTAACTATAACCAAGCAAGCATACCAGCGAAGAACAATGCAAGAAGACTCACAAGGCTGGTAGCAAAAGAGATACTTCGTAGTACTTTGAAGTCAAGGTAGTAGAATATCATATGCCCAATGCGAGAAGTCAAATAAGCCAGCGAACAAGTATTTACCACACTCGCACTAGCTGATGATAAGAAGCAAAAAATAACAAAAAGCACAAATATTGCTACACTCTCATTTGTATTTAAATGTGCTCTCGAGGCGCGAAATAAAAAATCACGATGGTTTGACTTAATAGGATAACCTGGGATATGTTTATTTTTAATCGCAATTATATCTGCTATAACCAATTGAATAAACATTAGCAAACCAACTAATCCGATTACGATAATTGATATCTGATATTCTAAAAGAAACTCCATTCTGCCTGCATTCCTGTGTTAAAGTTTTTTGACGGCACTGCCATCCAATTGATAATATTGCTTTTTTATTTACTCAGTTTTCATAGTTAAAGTCCCGTGCAAAAGAGAAATGGACAGAGATTATATTAAGCGTTTTTTGTGACTCTTAGCATTACCCCACTCCAAACAGCACCTATTCTTTTGTTGTCTGATGACTTCCAATCTTGGATGTTGTCCCAAAAAAACGGGTGTTCTTCAAATTCAGTGTCTAGCCATTGATCACGATAGTTAACGATATAATGACTTGTCATAATATCATCCAATGGATAATGAATAACAGGTATTAAAACAGCATCATCTAATGTAGACATATCCCTAAGAGATTGCATCTCACAGCTTAACTTCCTAAGCACCTCATACTCAATTTTGTATTTATCTTTAAGATGTTCAACTGTATATTCGTCATCTATAATCAACTCAACCCTTAACCCTAACTTTTTTAGGGTGTAGGCTATACAAAATATCGGATTAAATCCACCTTCCTTTATAAAACCATCCATCTTAAATGGTGAATAGATACCTGTGATTTTGTATATCTCTTTTGCTAATAAATTTAAATCACCTGATGTGTTGATTTTAACTTCATCACCACAAAAATCTAAATCAGATTCGGAAAAATGATTTAATGTAATTTTCCTTTCCTCTAATCCAAATAACTTTACACATGCAACTACACTGTATGCGCCACATAAATAACTGCCTTCTGGCTGCCTTAGATTCGGCAATACTCCCATACAAACAATACCCTAAGTATCAAATATATTTTCTATAACTATACAGTCACCGCCCCATCCGGGCAGTGAACTATATTAATCATCTTTTTTGATTTTCATCCAAGTAGAGAACAGCAAAACGAAATCACAATGCCTTAGTCAAAGACTGAGCACTGTTCTTGAGAGCTGCTATATCACTATCATTTTCGCTTATTGATTCAACGTAACACGTTCACTTTAGTATCTACGGTTAAAGTAAATATGGCAAGATACCGAGTCGTAAAACATTAACTCAGTCGAAAATCCTCAAAGTTTGTCAAATTCCCACATAACAAAGTAGATATATCAGCCTGAAGTTCGCCATAGCACCTAGCTTATATGAGTTACCTTTTCTTGATGCCAAACCGCTTCACACTCTTTTCTCATCCTTACTAGTTGGAATGTATATTCTAATTACGCATATTGGTGGCCACTTATGAAAAAAACGTTTCATAACAAAGCATAAGCCATTACAATAGATAAAGGAGCAATTGAAGGGAGTGAAAAATGTCTGTTGCCAATAACCTTACCGAACTGCAAGATCAAATACGAACGCGTTATAGCGATCTTAGCAAGCGTTTACAGCAGGTTGCCCGTTATGTGCTAGATAATTCCAACAGTGTTGCTTTCGATACAGTTGCGACTATTGCCAGCCAAGCCGAAGTTCCCCCTTCCACTCTTATCCGCTTTGCTAATGCTTTCGGTTTCAATGGTTTCAACGATATGAAACAACTCTTCCGTCGTAACCTTGTCGAAGAAACCGCGAGCTATACCGAACGGGCCAAACTGTTCAAAGAGCTCGATACCGACCAGAACGCACCGGAAAGCCCGGCGATGATTTTGCAAGAATTTGCTCGTGCCAATGCACAGGCGATGAACCATCTTGCGGCACAAACACCGAGCGATAAACTTGAACAAGCGGTTGAGATCCTCAGTGAGGCGGAAAACATCTACCTGATTGGTCTAAGACGCTCTTTCAGCGTCGCTTCGTACCTTACGTATGCACTGCGCCACTTAGAACGACGAGCCTTCCTTATCGATGGTCTCGGCGGTATGTTCAAAGAGCAGCTCTCGATGATTGGTCCTAAAGATGCAGTACTGTCGATTAGCTTTAGCCCATACGCGCAAGAGACAGTCACCCTTAGCGAAATCGCCTCTCAGGCCGGAGCCAAACAAATCGTTATCACCGACAGCCAGGTAAGCCCACTTGCTACCTTCAGTGACGTCTGCTTTGTGGTCAAAGAAGCCCAAGTTGAAGCTTTCCGCTCACAATCCGCTTCTCTGTGCTTGGCGCAGACATTGGCAGTTTCTTTGGCCTACCGACAAGGTGCAACCAGCGACTTTGTATCAAGCGTGTTGAGTTAGCCACGAAGCACAAATATACAGAATTAGTTTGAGAATGCCGTCCTACTCTATCAATAGAAGTAACGGCATTTTTGTTTCTGCCTAAAATTTTCGTTTCTGCCTAAATTAGCTTTCAGAGGTGATACCCCAATAGAAAAAGCCCCGCAAGTGCGAGGCTTAAAGAGTGATAAAACTTAAGGGGCGATGTCATTGGGGGTAACCGCACCCCACGTCATCACTCAGGAGCTGTTAATTTAAGGTTTGGATAAACCTTAGACCTGAAAGCTTAAAGCTTGATGGTTTTACCCTGCTTCATCGACTCCAGCGCGGCATCCGCCAGCACTAGCGCGTATTCACCATCGGCACCGCCACATTCTGGCTCTTGGCCTTCAAGCACACCTACAAAGTCCTGCCATTCAGCGACATAAGCTGCTTCGTAGCGCTCTAGGAAGAAGTGCTGAGGTTTCGCGGCTACGCAGCCTTCTTCGCCCCAATGCTGCACCAAGTTTTCTTTAACGTTGTGTGCCTGTAGCAAACCTTTCGAACCATGAAGTTCTAGGCGCTGATCATATCCGTAACCAGAGCGACGGCTATTGTTGATAGTTGCAATAGCGCCTGATGGGAAGTTCAAGACCAATACCGCAGTATCGATATCGCCAGCTTCACCGATAGCAGGATCAACCATGCAACTACCGTGCGCAGTGATCGAGACTGGATCCTCACCCATGATAAAACGAGCCATATCCAAATCATGGATAGTCATGTCGCGGAACATACCGCCTGATACTTTGGTGTACTCAGCTGGCGGTGGTGACGGATCACGTGAGGTGATCACCAAAGATTCAGGCTGACCGATCACACCAGCATTAAGCTGATTCTTCACTGTTCTGAACTGAGGGTCATAACGGCGGTTAAAGCCTACCATCATTGGCACACCATGCTGGCGTACAGTAGCCAAACAATCGCGTACTCGGCTGATATCCAGATCAATTGGCTTCTCGCAGAAGATCACTTTGCCATGCTGAGCTGCCATTTCGATCAAGTCGGCATGTGTATGGGTTGCAGAGCAAATACATACAGCGTGTACGTTCGGATCAGACATTGCTTCGTCGATCTCTTGTATTTTCGCGCCATATTCTTCAGAAATCTTCTTCGCACCCTCTAAATATGGGTCGATGATTGAATACAATGTCGTCTTGGGATGCTTTGCAATATTTACAGCATGCACTTGGCCAATCCTGCCAGCGCCGAATAACGCAATATTAAACATGTCTCACTCCTTTGCCGGAAACTAATTATTGATGTTTTCTTGCATATTGCTCTTCGTTAATCCATTGGTGGTCATCTTCCCAGGTAAACAACCATTTACGTGTTGGCCCTGCCATTACATTAAGGTAATAGCTGTCGTAACCTGCAATGGTTGCCACTGGGTGATACCCCTTGGGTACTTGTACGACGTCTCTGTCGTAAACCGCCATGCACTCGTCCAACGAACGGTCGTCGGTGTAGACACGCTGCATACAGAACCCTTGAGCTGGATTCAGACGGTGGTAATAGGTTTCTTCTAGATAGGTTTCGCTTGGCTCAGCGTCCTGATCATGCTTGTGGCTTGGGTAAGAGCTGGTACAGCCTTCATCGGTATACACTTCAACCACCAGTAAGCTATCAGCTTCTTTGTAATCAGGCAGAATATTATGAACGAAACGCTTATTGTTACCTGCTCCACGCTGCTCGGCGTCGATATTGTCTGGTGCAATTAATCGCGTTGGGAAGTTACCCTGGCCTGGCGCAGTACACACCGCCAACTCAAGCTCGGTATTAGCCACCACTTTAATCGCCTCACCTTTTGCGACATACACGGCATAAGGCTTTTTGCGCTCGAACGGGCTCATTCGATCGCCGATATTCTCGAAGGTAGCAGACGGTGTCGTCACGGTGGCAAAGCCACCTACCAACACCAAACAGACTTCATTATCGCTGGCTGGTAAGTCGATGCTTTGACCGCTTTCAAGTTCAAATGCTTGGAATCCTACATAGCCCCAACCTGCTGATTCCGGAGTAATATTCTGGGTATTACCCTGCTGGTCGGGTGCATGATATTTGGAGAGCAGTTTTGACATGGCGGCCTTCCCGTTTCCTATGATTAGAAATTATTTTTCAAAATCATAAGAGAATAAAAAAACCTTTTCAAACCAATTATGAAACAAATAATTCATTTTGTGGGCGAGGTAACACAGCAATAATTTCTTCATTTTTGATGAAATAATTGGCATAAAAAAATGATCTAGCCCGAAAAGAAATCGAGCCAAGCGATATGGCTTGGCTCGTGTATTTTCTATAGGAATATCAGAGGATAATTAACGACGTCTACTTGGAAGCATATCTGTCATTGAGCCTTCTACCAGTTCGGCCGCAAATGCGAAGGTTTCAGCCAATGTCGGGTGGGCATGAACCGTATGGGCGATATCTTTCGCTGTACCACCAAATTGAAGCACTGCAGCTGCTTCGTGAATAAGTTCACCGGCGTTCTCGCCACATATTCCGGCCCCCAACAAAGTGCCCGACTCTTTATCAAACAATGCTTTAGTGACGCCATTGGTTGCGCCTACACTTTGTGCTCGGCCACTGACAAGCCATGGTACTTTTCCAGCTGTGTATTCAATACCTTGTAGTTTGGCTTCTTTCTCAGTCAAACCGACCCAAGCCACTTCTGGGCTCGTGTAAGCTACCGATGGAATCGCAACCGGATGGAATGTAGCATCCATTCCAGAAATCACTTCAGAGGCGACCTTACCTTCATGAGTAGCCTTGTGAGCGAGCATTGGACCTTTGACTATGTCACCAATCGCAAAGATATGCGGAACCGAGGTCTGCATTCTGTCATTGACTTCAACCAGCCCTTGCTCGTTGATATCAACACCGATATTTTCCAGTCCAATTCCTGAAGTATTTGGCCTGCGACCAACAGCAACCAATACAGCATCAAAGACCGCTCTCTCTGGCGCTTTCTTTCCTTCAAAACCAACAACGATACCTTCCGGCTGTGCGGTCATATCCGTGACTTTGGTTTTCGTCAGCATTTGATAGGTCTTTTTCGTTGCCTTAAGCAACGGCTGAACAACGTCTTTATCAGCTGCAGGGATAATCTGATCTTGTGCTTCGACGATAGTAATTTCAGAGCCAAGCGCCGAATATACCTGCGCCATTTCCAGCCCGATGATCCCGCCGCCGATAATCAGCAGTTTTCCTGGGATGAATGGCAAAGACAGTGCATCCGTCGAGTCCCAAACCCTCGAGTCTTCCGGAGCAATAGGCAATTTGACCGAGTGTGAACCAGTCGCGACGATGGCATGTTTAAACTCTACCTGCTGCTCGCTGTCCCCTTTCACTAGCAGTGTATGTTCACCAATGAAGTGTCCCTCACCTTGGACGCGCACTACTTTTCTCGCTTTGGATAGATTAGCGATGCCTTTGGTTAGCTCGGTGATCGTCTCTTCTTTATGGGATCGCAGTGCATCAATATCGATATTGGGCGCGGAGAACGCGATACCCATTTGTGCACCATGCTTAGCATGCTCAACAAGCGATGCCGCATGAAGCAGGGTCTTCGAGGGAATACAGCCCACATTGACACACACACCACCTAATGTATCGCGCTTTTCAACGATACACACCGACAACCCAAGATCTGCAGCCCGAAAAGCTGCTGTATACCCACCGGGTCCACCACCGAGTACAACAACATCTACGTTGATAGATTCCGTCATTACAATTCCTTCTCTGCCTAGTGATTGACTTAAGTTATAAGCATCTGGATGAACAGATTTATCCCAGACTGAAGCAAAAATAAATCGCAAAGTTGGAATTTCCGATATTGGTCCACTTAATTGATAAATTTCGCCACCAAATTGTCTAGCAGCTCAATGTTTATGTTTTACAGCAGCAGAGAGCAGCGCACTAATAAAACACTTTCTAAAGACAAAAAAATGGCCCTTAATACTCATAAATAGAGAAAATAAAGGGCCGAACACTAGAGATTGTAAAGGTAGTGCAGGTGGAACACGTTACATGGAATCAGAGTTTATTTAGTATTAAATGTAAATCATTACCTTTGATAGAAGCCCACCCCGACAAGCTTGTTATCAAGAATGCGGTAGAAGGTGTGTTTATTTTCGACTTTACCCGATGTCGGGTTTAACCAGGGATAGGATATCTCGCCCTGCCCCGTTTCCTCTGCCAGCTTTAGCATCTCTCCTATCATCGGTTTACCTTGGATACTAAAGACCTTACCGACCAAATGTGGTGTAGCGCCATGGGCCAAGAATTCACCGGTGCGTTTATCAAGCACAAACACGTACAAGTCATTTTTCACAAACTGACTATCATGGCGATTGAATGCACCCAGTGCTTGCTGCTCATCGGTAATCAATGCCTTTGTTGCCTCATCTAGAAAGCCTTTAGCCTGATAAGCCACAGCACGCTGCGGGTGATAACCTACGGCCACAATGACATCACCAACTCGTTTGAAGAAAGTACGTTTGGGTTCACCGGAACTGTCGACAGGGTTCGTCCAGTGATACTCCACCACCCCGCCACCTGTCACTCTGGCTTGAGCTATCATGTCTTGGAAGAACAATTTGCCGTACATATCAGCGGTAGATTTTACATTGTCACCCACCAAAACAGCTGATGAACCACCGCTGGCAAGAAAAACGCCATCCATATCGAGCGCATATACATACAACTCGTTATCGGTAAATTGAGCCTGCTTGGCAAAATCACCCACAGCCTCGGCGCCGTCCTGCTGGATATGCTCTACCGCCTTATCCAAGAGCACCATCGCCCTTTGCGCAGCTGGCGTTATGATAGGTGGATTGTCAGTCGTCGTTATGTTCGGCTGATTGGTATCTGATGCCAATACTGTTGGACTTGCCAAACAGCTTAGAGCAACAGCTACACCTAAAGCTATACCAGAGGCTGCACCAAAGCCTATTCCCAAAGACGATTTAAACACTCGAATCCCCATTAGTTTTTTCATATTCACCCCATAACTTCTTAATAGCCAACCAGAGAAGGTAACCACAGACTTAGCTGAGGGAAGAAGGCAATGAGGAATACCCCAACAACGGAAGCCATAACGAACGGATGGATCCTCGCTGTGATTTGTTCCACGGTAGATCCACCAATACCGGATGCGACAAAGATATTCTCCCCCAGTGGCGGCGTAGCAAAACCAATTGAAAGCGTACATACCACAACAATACCTACGTGGGTCGGATCCGCGCCCAGCATATACATAATCGGTAACAGCACAGGCACAATGATCATAATGGCCGCCAGTGTTTCCATGAACATGCCAATAAACAGCAACAACATGATGGTTAACGCCCAAACCATGTACATATTGTCAGTCAGGCTTAGGAGTGAATCAGCCACGACGACTGGGATTTTTTGTTCGATCAGCAACCTGCCAAATACCGTTGCGGCAAACAAAATCAGCAGTACACGTCCGGTGATCCAAGTCGTCGTCGTCAGCGAGTTGATAATATTCTTGAAAACCAATTCACGGTGAACGAATAACCCGATAAACAGGGAATAGAAAATGGCTACAATCGCCGACTCTGTCGGAGTAAAGAGTCCAGAATAAATCCCACCCAGAATCAGGAAGGGCGCCAACAGTGACCAAACACCTCGTCTAAGTGCGACTCGGATATCCCCTGTGGACCAGTTCTCAGTCAAGCCCTTATAACCACGTTTCTTGGCAATCATATAGTTAGTTGCCATCAGGGTTGAGGCCATGATCAAACCTGGGATCACCCCTGCGACAAACAGCTTGGGAATAGAAAGTGACGCAAATTGACCATGCTGTGAAATCGCTTCTGGTGGCGGCATCAACCCCATGGCTGATATGCCAAAGATCACCAAAGGAATTGAGGGTGGAATGATAATACCCAGCCCGCCAGAAGCAGCCGTTACTGCTGATGCATAGCTGCGTTCATAGTCCCTTTTTACCATTGCAGGAACCATCAGCATCCCAACCGCTGCCGTTGTGGCTGGGCCCGAACCTGAAATAGCACCAAAGAACAGACAAGCGACTACAGTTGCCGCCCCCAAGCCGCCAGTAACGGGCCCGGCGAGGCTTTCGGCAATATCCACCAGGCGCTTAGAAATACCAGCCGCTTCCATTAATGCCCCAGCCAGCACGAAAGCAGGCAGTGCCATTAAGGGGAAATTACCCACTGAAGTAAATGCAATTTGCACTAAGGCAATTGGGTTTTTATCCAACACAAGGTAGGCAGCCATCGAGGCCCCAGCCAGAGATACGGTGATCGGTGCGCCCAATATCAGCATCACCAAGAAGCCACCAAATAGTATGAGAGTGAGATATCCTTCCATGAATGGCCCCTATCCTTTAACCCGCCGTCTTTTGAACTTGATAGTCCTGTTTCTGGACCTGATGCTGGTGATTCTGAACTTGTTGATTCTGAGTTTGTAGCTTCTGAATTTTTTTGATTTCTTTGGTATCAGGGTCAACCGCTTCAACCCCCTTAAACAACCGCTCGTAGTTATTCCATAAAATACGGATAGTCATTAAAGTAAATGCGATTGGCAGGATCATATAGAAGTACTTCATCGGAATACCCGTGGTCTGTGACTTCCAGAACAGGTTCATCTTGTTAAAGACAAAATCGTAGCTGAGATAGACAAAATAACCGTTGAATATCACCCAGAGTAGATCAGCAATGGTTTCACATACGGTTTTGACAATAGGAGGGAAGAACTTGAAGTGGAAACTCACCCTGTTGTGCGCAGACATTTTGGCTGCAACCACGGCTCCTAAATAAGCAAACCAAACGAACATATACGTCGCAACTTCATCTCCCCAGGGGATGGAATATTGAAAAAACTGGCGTAATAAAATCTGTGTAAAAAGTAATAAAACGAATAAAGCCAATAATAAGCAGCAGGTGTACTCTTCAATATTATTCAGGTGCTTTTTTATAGTATGGATAACAGACATAAAGCCTCCGGCGTATCCCTGACACTTATTCTTGGTGTACATCAGGGGAAAATGGACTCATGCTTTGCCTTTAATACCTAAGTGCATCAGAGCACCAAGCAAAGCATGAGTAATTCACTAAATTAACGTCCTAACAGTTTTAGGGTTTCATCTAGCTTTTCTTTGCCGCCGATACTGGTGTAGAACTTAGGCCAGACGGTTTTGGTCACTTTTTCAATCCACTCTTTCTCACCATTTGCCGGATCAGTGAATACCATCCCTTTAGACTCTAGATCTTTGCGGATCTTATCTTCTGTATCCTGCAGATAGGTGAAGCTGTGCTCAGTGGCCTCCTTGCCAGCCGCCAGAATATTGGCCTGCATTTCAGGGGACTGCTGCTGGAAAACCGATTCGCTCACAATAAGTGGTTCTAACGAGAATATGTAGCGAATATTGGTCACATACTTCTGGACTTCGTCAAATTTCATCGCATATACAGTGATATACGGGTTATCCTGCCCATCGACAACACCTTGCTGCAGACCGGTGAATGTCTCTGACCAAGCCATCGGGGTTGGGTTCACGCCCCATGCTTGATATGAGGCAATCATGATTTCATTTCGAGGAACACGAATAACTAGCCCTTTCAGATCTTCAGGGGAAGCAACTGGGCGTTTTGAGTTGGTCAGTACGCGGAAGCCTGAATAAGCCCAACCGATGATCCTCACCCCTGCATCGCGAATGGTGTTATCAATTAACTCCTGACCGACTTCCCCTTGTGTCAACAGTTTCGCTTCGTCGGCACTTTGAATCACATATGGCATGGTGAGCAGACCCACCGTCGGTGAGAAAGGTGTCACGTTATTAATTGCCAGAATAGAAAAGTCCAATAAGCCAATAGCCGCGTTGTTTACCGTATCTTGCTCATTACCCAATTGACCATTAGGGAATAAGTCGACTTTCACTTGCCCATTGGTTTTTTCATCCAGTAATTGGCTAAATGTTGTGCCTAATTCCCACTGCGTTCCACCAGCCGCATCACCGATCGCCATTTTGAAGTTTTTCGCGAGTACACTGGACGATGCAAACGCCATAGAGACAGCAGCAATTAGACTAACAATTTTCTTTTTCTGGAATTTCATAGTCGTGACCTTTTATTTTGTTTCGCATTATTCGCGTTATAGATAAAGGTGACCACGGTACAACGTACTGAGACATCCTGGTCGTGTTGTGTCTTTGTTATATAGCTTTGTTGTGTATTGCTTTGCTATTTAGCTTTTTTGTATAGCGTGAAAGGGTTTAAAGCACTTCGTCTTTAAGGTGATACCATCGATATAAAAACCGTTGTCCAAGCCGCCTAAATGGTGCAAAAGCTTCGGACTCGACCATCTCCTGAATATTGGGAAATGGCAATTTGGACTGGAAGATAGGCAGGTTCAGATCTTTACCTTCACCGGCAATCCATTGCGCCAACCGCTTACCCGCCTGGGCTGAATACATCACACCATTGCCGCCATATCCCAATGCATAATATATCGATTGATTAGCGTTCGGCTGGTAGATACGAGGCATCATATCGTGGCTGACATCCACCCATCCCCACCAGGAGTAATCGACTTGAATATTATTCAGAGCCGGAAACTTACGTGCCAAGTCAGCTTTTAACATGTCTTCATATATTTTATCTGGCGCGGACTTTCCTGTAATCGCACTACGGGTACCGATTTGAACCCGATTATCTGGCAGTAAACGATAGTAATGGCGCAGCACACGGGTATCAGTGATGACCTGATTGGTACGGAAATTACATGCTTCTATCTCTGACTCAGTCAGTGGCCGAGTGACCATAGAATTTGACAAAATTGGCAGCAGACGGTTTTTTAGTTGGCCGTGTAAACCCTGCGAGGTATAGCCTCCCGTTGCCACTCCAACAGCCCTAGCTTTTACTATACCACCAGGGGTTTTCAGGTAGTGAATACCGTTTCGCGTTTCCCAGCCAATAACTGGACTTGCAGGATGAACTGTCGCGCCCAACGCTCGGGCTTTCTTCAGGTAACCGAAGGCCAGTTTACCTGCATGGATGCCAATGCCTTCCGGTTCATGCATAGCACCAGCGGCTTCCTGATCGCCAACGAACTGTTTTTTAACTGTTTCTGCATCGAGGATTTGCGCGTCATAGTTAAAGGTTTGGCGCAGTAATTTTGCTTCTTTTTCTAGCGTTGGCATGACCTTGGCGCGATGAGCAACATAAAGATGGCCACCGGGTTGAGGCTCACAATCGATATCCTTAATCAGCCCCTTGAATGTTTCCATGCCGTCCAAACATTCTTCGTGCATACGGATTGCAGTATCTAATCCCCAACGTTGAATCCACTGTGAGCGTTTTAAACGCCCTGACGCACATTGCGCCTGTCCGCCGTTTCGTGTGCTGCAGCCCCAGCTTGCCCTGTTGGCTTCCAAGACTGTCGCCTTGATGCCGTATTGTTCAGCCAGGTGAATGGCGGTTGATAGGCCGGTAAAGCCCGAACCGATAATGACCACATCGACATCCACATCACTGAGGATTGGGCCGTCATCTGCTGGCGGCTCTCCTGCTGTGCCAACCCAATAAGTTGGGGCATATTCTGCGCCATGACCCGGTGTTTTTGCGACCAGGGGATCATACGCCGGATCATAATTTTCTTTTGCAGCTGTTGTCTTCTCTATTTGCTTATTACTTGCTCTATCGAGTACTACCCTTTCTTTCTCTACTGTTGAATCCATTTCAAGCTCCTTGGCCATGTTTAATATAAGAAAGTTAAACTCAGGAGCTTAATTGGAATTAAAGAAAGAAGGACGATCTTTGCGGAACGCATTTTTTACTTTGATCTTGCCATCGACAAGGGTAAAAACATCGACCATGCGCGCTTCGATACGGCTGCCATCAGGTTTAGTGGCGCAGAAAGTCGATTCCGAGACAGCTCGGTCACCACTGACGAAGTGCACACCATCAAGCCAAGTAGCATCCGGGAAATTCTTCCAGACTTGCTGAAAGCTCTCTCTTACCGCATCTCTGCCGTTGAAAGTATTACCTTGAAGCTCAGGGCCTGCAGCAGTGTGGAACGTACAATCGTCCGTCACAAATGTCATCAGGGCATCAATGTCATGGTTATTCCATGCTTGGCTGAACGCTTGTAAAAACTCGATGCTGACTTCATCGCGTTGCTTTTCTACAGACAGAGTATTCATTCTTATATCCTTATCGTTTTAAACATGGAACAGACAATTTCACCAGCCACAATGTTAAATTTTGGTTAACATATACTCGTACTAACATACCGTCAAATCATATTCTCAGATTCGAGACTTGGCGTTAGCTGGTTAATCTTCAAAGAATAATTTCAATTTTCCGCTTTTAACCCATACCACCAACTTAACAAATTGTTAACCTAAAGCTAGTTGTCGACCTTATCTCCGTCAACGTTAAATTCGAAAAATTGAGATGTTTTATTTCAAAAATCAATAAATGTGAGTTGCATCAACTATCAGTGCCAGGGATCAGTCAAAGTCAAAGTCACTGGTATAGGTGTGACGATATTGCTGGAACCCGCCTTTCATATCCCTTCTAGTTAATTCCCGTAGGGAATCACTTGAAGCGATGCTGTTAAGGCCCATGCTCTCCGATGTCAGACTATCTAACGCTTTAGTTGGTGTAAGTGACCCCGTAGCATCAGAATGGTGGTAATCGACCAAGTTTGTTTCAAGCAAGGGTTCAGCAAGACTCACCCCACCACCGGTATACTCCGCAGTATCAGCAGGCAGTTGCTCAAAGAGTTTATTGATATGCAGACATAGCCCTGTTAAATCTGGATAAATAAGCTGCTCATTAGTCCCGCACTTATCTAATTCCAGCAGTAAGTTTTCTTTTACTTCGGTAAAAATGGGTATTTCAAATAACTCATCACTATCACCCGCTTCTATTTCAAATGGGGTAAAACGCTTATTGGCCAGCTCGCCATTCACTGAAGGATGCAAGCTATACCAATTGCTTTGAGCCTTGATCCTCGCGTAGGAGACTGGCGGTTGAAATACCTTGGTTTCTGAGACTTCAAAAGGGTCTCCAGCCATATTCTGTTGCTGCCTTGCATTGGCTTTCAAAACATAGACATGAGGCTGATTACCGGGCGATTGGCAAGCAAACCACAGTGCGACCAAAGGATTGCTAGTCCAGTCCAGCAACCTGGTCTTTAACCCGTGATGGTGGGCTTCAGACATGATATGCCAGTAGTCAGTTTTTTGAGTGTTGAGTTTGTTTTTCCCCAAGCGATAGAAGTAATCGAGCATGTCTTTCTCTTGGGCAATGGTGGATATGTTCTCCGCACCTCTAGCTATCGAAGGTATTAGTGATTTCCGCTTATTGGGTTGGCCCCTGAATAAAAGAAGCTCTTCACCGTTTGTTATTTCATCAATAAGCGCTAAGTATTTCGTAATAGAGCCAATGTAAGGCAGAGAATTCATACTCTTTCTCCAAAGTTAAAAAATCATCCGTCCCAGGTACACGACAACTAACATGTATGCGGCGATAAACAGTGCATTCCCCATTAACAGCGCTATGGGCTTCCAGCCTAATTCAGACAGTTTTTCAAATGAGGTTTTTACCCCTAAAGCAGCTATTGAGATAACCAAACACCACTTGGATATATCTGAACTCATCTCAACCGCAACCGGAGGGATCCAGCCAAGGCTATTCACAACAACAAGCCCGATAAATACCAATAAGAAAAAAGGAACCAATGGTTGCTTGCCAGCTTCATCATTTCCACTCGCCTGCCTTGCTGAGCGGAACCAGAAAGCAAACACCACCACTACCGGCATCAACATCGCGACCCTAAACATCTTGGCTAACGTCGCAGAATCTCCGACTTCCGGTGAAATCATAAATCCAGCTCCTACCACTTGGGCGACATCGTGAATTGATCCACCGAGAAACAGCCCAGCTTCAGAGCGACTCAGCTCAAGTACTGTTACCACCAGCGGATAAAGCACCATAGCGATAGTTGAAAACGCTGCGACGCCAATGGCCGTCAGCAAGGTGTAATGTTCGTTTTCCCGTTTCTGTGGCAAAGTTGAAGAAATTGCCATCGCTGCCGATATTCCACATATCCCCGTTGCTCCGCCCGACAGTATTCCGAGCATCGAAGGCAAGCGAAGCAGCTTTGCCAACATCAAACTAAAGCCAATCGTCAGCACTACGGCACCAGCCAGCGCCGTCACCCCTAGAGCTCCAATAGCATGTACATCACTGATAGCAATTCGAACGCCTAACAATGCCACGCCTACTCGTACCAACTTCTTGGCCGACACCTCTATACCTGGTAGGCATTTAGGGTTATCAGATAAAAAATGGAACGAGATACCAATTAACAGTGCGTAGAGAAAAGTAGGTCCTCCATATTGAGCCGAGACAAAAGATGCAGCAGCAGCAATCACAACACACAGCATTAACCCTGGAACAAGCTCGTTCAAACCGGTCAGAAATGGTTTGGGTAGTTTTAACGCGCGTTCGGTCATGTGGCACCTCCACGTCAGGTATAAAGTAAGCCCAACTCTTACTGCTGGTCAGGCTCCAAATTGACTCGCAATTACACGTAGTCTTTATACTTGTCGAGGAAACGCACAGGCTTCGATAGCGCGTCACGACGGAACGGGTCGCCTAGTTCTTGAGTACACATGATTTCGATAATGGTGGTCTTGCCTTCGTTCATCTGCATATCGATAGCTTTTTGCAGTGCAGGGCCGACATCTTCTAAGCGGTCTACCGTGATACCTTCAGCGCCCATGGCACGTCCAATTTCCGCAAAGCTCTGGTTATCCAGCTCACCAGCTACAAAGCGACGGTTATAGAAATCAACTTGGTTCTTCTTCTCAGCTCCCCACTGGCGATTGTGGAACACCACTGCCGTCACTGGAATGTTATGGCGCACACAGGTCATGGTTTCCATCAAGCTCATTCCCCATGCCCCATCACCTGCATAAGAAATGGCTGGGCGATGCGGCGCGGCAACTTTGGCCCCGATAATGGTTGGGAAAGCGTAGCCACAATTACCAAAACTCATGGCTGCGAAGAAACTACGTGGCTTTTCGAAACGCAGATAACTATTGGCAATGGAGTTGATATTACCGATATCAGTCGACACCATCACATCTTCGGGCATGGCTTTTTCAAGCTCACGCAGCACCTGACGAGGATGCAGGTATTCACCACCAGAGAAGGGTTTTTCCTGAGCATTTTGCTCAATCATATCCAGGCTGAATGGGTCTCGCTCATGAGTCCACTCATCCAGCTCTTTCTCCCAGATTTCCTTCTCTGCTTGAACCTTGTTGAAGCGCTCATCTTTGGTTGCATCACATGCTAAGCTCCGGCCTTCAAGGCGCTCTGCTAATGCAACGGCTGAAGCCTTGGCGTCACCACAAATGCCGACCGAGATCTTCTTAACCAAGCCAAGCATCTTGTGATCGGCGTCGATTTGAATAATCTTGGCGTCCTTCGGCCAGTACTCCATACCATGCTGAGGCAAGGTACCGAATGGACCAAGACGTGAACCCAGTGCAATCACCACATCCGCCTGAGAAATCAGCTTCATGGCCGCTTTTGAGCCTTGATAGCCCAGAGGACCACACCATAGAGGATGGCTTGCTGGGAACGAGTCATTATGTAAGTAGCTGTTTACAACAGGTGCGCCCAGACGCTCAGCCAGTGCTTTACACTCTTCAACCGCATCGGCCATTACCACACCGCCACCAGAAATAATGACCGGGAATTTCGCTTCAGCCAGAAGATCGGCGGCCTCGTTTAGGCTCTGGTCACCACCTGGCCCACGGTCAAGACGGGCAGGTTTCGGAATTTCACACGTCACTTCCCCGTAGAAGTAGTCACGCGGGATATTCAGCTGGGTTGGCCCCATTTCACTCATCGCACGATCGAAACATCGGCCGGTATATTCCGCCATGCGTGAAGGGTGTGTCACATGACCTTGATACTTAGTGAACTCCTGGAACATCGGTAACTGATTACATTCCTGGAATCCTCCCAGCCCCATCGTCGTTGTGCCTGTTTCCGGCGTGACAATAACAACCGGACTGTGTGCCCAATAGGCTGCTGCAATAGCGGTCACACAGTTACTGATCCCTGGTCCATTCTGACCGATCACCACACCGTGGTTACCTGACACGCGTGAGAAACCGTCTGCCATATGCGCTGCACCCTGCTCATGTACCACAGGAATCAATCGAATACCGGCTGGCGCGAAGATGTCCATCGCATCCATAAAGGCTGAGCCCATAATGCCGAACATATCTGTCACCCCATTGGCAACCATAGTTTCAACAAAGGCCTCTGATGGGGTCATTTTTGTTGGGCCAGTTACAACTGTACGTGCATCTTGTTCGCTCATTCTCTGTATCTCCTTGATGATGGACATTCCAACTTAATGAAACATTTTGTCTCGATATTTCGAATTCATGTAAACACTAGACGCTCAACTTTTAGCCGTCAACAAAAAATTAACAATCGATACAATTTATTCCATTTTTTGATACGAGAGCATCAATTTCATCATTAGGTGGTTTCGAAATGTCTTATCGTGGAAAACAATGAAATGCCGATGAGTAGAGATAAAAGGAAGTGACATGGTGGATTTTGCGATAACTAAACCCGATATGATGGTTTCTGTTAGGGAAGTCTTTGGGATTGAGACTGATCTGCGCGTACCTGCTTTTAGCACTCGCGACGATCACGTACCAGAAATTGATCACGCCTACCGGTTTAACCCCGAAGTGACTCTGGCAATTCTGGCTGGGTTTGCCCAAGACCGCAGAACCATGATCCAAGGCATGCACGGAACGGGAAAATCAACCCACATCGAACAGGTGGCAGCACGACTCAACTGGCCTTGTGTCAGGGTTAATTTAGATGGCCACTTAAGCCGGTTGGATTTGGTAGGCAAAGATACCATCGTGATCCGAGACGGTAAGCAAGTTACCGAATTTCAAGAAGGGATTGTTCCTTGGTCACTGCAACGCCCTGTAGCACTTATCTTCGATGAATATGACGCAGGACGTCCAGATGTCATGTTCGTGATCCAAAGGATCTTGGAAAGAGATGGTAAGTTCACTTTACTCGACCAAAACAAAGTCATTCACCCACACAGTGCATTTCGGTTATTCGCTACCTCCAACACCGTTGGTCTCGGCAACCTTTCAGGCCTTTACCATGGCACCCAAACCCTAAACCATGCCCAAATTGACCGCTGGAATATTGTCGCCACACTCAACTACCTTCCTCCAGAAGAAGAGGCTGCTATTGTATTATCTCGCGTACCCGGCAAAGACAGTGAGAATGGAAGAAAATTAATAAACCAGATGGTGACTATGGCTGGTCTAACCCGAAAAGGTTTCGCTGCTGGCGATCTCTCTACTTTGATGTCACCACGTACCGTAATTACTTGGGCAGAGAACTGTGAAATATTCAACAACCCCGCCCTTGCCTTCCGTTTGTCATTTCTCAATAAATGCGATGATTTCGAACGCCCAATCATCGCCGAATACTACCAACGGTGTTTTAATGAAGAGCTTGAGGGGTCTTGGCTAGTCCATACAGGAGCCGCACAATGAAACCTGATCCTACGACTAATCAACGGGAGCGTCAGAAAAGCCAACAATTGCTTGAAGCCTCTGCCAGAGCATTGAGTGAGGAGTTAACGCTTCATTATCGCGGAGAGTCTCTCTATATCGATAATGAATTCATACCAGTATACGCCGCTCATCTTCGAAATGCCTCTGTATCAGATAACGGCAACATTAATGAAAAACGTGGCAAGATCGATGCGATCTCCATGCGTTTACGCCATTCGGATTCAGCACTTCATAGCCAGCTCCATTCACAAATAGGTTCTGACGCTCCCATCACTCGGCTCCTGTTCGAAGCCTTAGAGCAATTAAGATGCGAAAGTTACTTGTGTGACGATCATTTAAGGAAAACTCTACCCGGTGTGTGCGCCAATGTTGAACACAATTTCACCGAATGGTCGAAGCAGTTTTATCAGTCCGGTTTGGCTGATACCCACATTGGCCTGCTGTTATTTACCGTCGTGCAGATTGTTCGTTCGCGCCTAAATGCCCAGGTTATCAATGAATCTTTCGAGGATTTCATCGAAGCAACTCGAGCTGGCATTGTGCCAATAATTGGCCAAGATCTGGCGGGATTAAGGCGACATCGCCGCAACCAACAGGCTTACGCTCATCATGCTATATCGCTAGGTTCAGCAATAAGCGAGATGATTGAGTCCGAGCAGACTCAAACTGACTCAACAGATGCATCAAAGGTCGATCAGGCCAAGTCAGCACTGTCCTTTTTGCTCAATTTCGATCAGGGTGATGAAATACCTATGGCGACCGCACAAAGTGGCCAAAGTAAGGTATTCAATGACAATCACGACTCTTACCGGATCTATACTACCCACTACGATCGCGAAGTACATTCATCGAAACTGGTCCGAAAGGCATTACTCGCGACTTTGCGTGAAGAGCTTGATGAACGTATCCAACAGCAAGGGATTAATATCAAACAGCTATCAAGGCAACTTTCAGCCTTGCTGTCTTCTCCCCAGCGTGACGGTTGGCTATATGGTGAAGAAGACGGATATATAGACGGCAGACGTCTCAGCCAGTTAGTCAGCTCCCCCAATGAAAACCGCATCTTTTGTCACGAATATTACCGCCCTATTCCAAATAGCATTGTCAGCTTTCTCATCGACTGTTCGGGTTCAATGCGCGAGCACATCAATCCCATCACTATGTTGATAGACACCATGGTAAAAGCGCTCGGCCTCGCTGGCATCAACAGTGAAGTATTGGGCTTTACCACAAATAGTTGGAACGGTGGGAAAGCGTATACTGACTGGTTGAAACAACGAAAACCGTCCTATCCCGGCCGATTGAATGAAAGTTGCCACATTATATTCAAACCGGCAGAAAGCCATTGGCGTCATACCCGAAGAGATATCGCGGCACTGTTGAAAGCAGACTTCTTCAAAGAAGGAATAGATGGCGAAGCCGTGTTATGGGCCTGCAAGCGACTGACCCAAAGAGAGGAACCAAGAAAACTTCTATTTGTGATCTCCGATGGGCGCCCTATGGATACCGCTACCAACCTTGCCAATGACAAGTATTATTTGGATAACCACCTCAAGCAGGTTATTGCCCACTATCATGCCAACCGAGAAGTCGAAATTATAGGGCTCGGTGTAGGGTTAGATCTCAGTCCCTATTACCGCCAAAGTCTGGCATTGGATTTCGCTGAGTCTTCGATTCAACAAAACATCAATGAAATTATCGGCTTGTTATTGAAGCAAAGCAGATAAAGCCAAAAATCATATTATTTTGTGGGCACTAAAACGACATCTCTTACTCATTTTTGCCCAACTGCAAGTCAGCTTAGTTGCTGCTGATACTATCATTCCAAGGCAAATCTGTCATGGGTGCTATTGGAAATCCACGTACTAGCAAACTGACTATAATAGAGTACGCCTTACAGTAGTATTGATTTACAAAAGAAGATCAAAACAGCTAAAGAAAAGCACTGAGAAGCTATACAATAGTTGATTTACGAGACAATACTCGAGTTGCGACCTCGCAGCATGGGATACTCATTCACAGAAAGACTCAAAGTAGCCAGATATGTCTAAAGATTTTGAATTCACTACTGAATACACCCTCGACAAGCCCTTTTTTGCCGAGTGTTATGATCAAACTAGCCGCCCGACTGAATTTCCAAAATCCTATTACAAAGCAATACTTTTTCTTCTTTTTGGGGTGGTTTTAGTAAAGTTTGAGCTACTACCCAACAATTATGTAGGTTGGTTCTTTATTGTTTTGAGTATTATTGAGGTGCTCAGTGTTTACTTTAAGAGAACCTGGTGGTTGTGGCGACAAACACTCAGCTCAAGCTCTGGCAGCAAAGTAGGATTTCAGGTTGGCTCTACAGGTGTGAGTTATACAAGAGGTAATAAAACTCATCACATCGCTTGGAATGAAATAGACCAACTTCAACAAAGTGAATTAGGTTTAATCCTTCACATTGGTAAACAGCGCCAATATGTCAGTAAATCTTGTTTAAATGATGAAGTGATCGCGTTTATGGTGGAGCAGCACGCAGCATCAAAAATGAACTAAACGCAATGCGCGTATAATGAAGGTAATGAAACGAATACGGTCAGATCTTTCATTTTGCTAAAAAATCAGCATAATCTCGCTATACGATACTCAATGAAGAATTACTCATGACTACTTTTCAATATTTCTTTCATCAACTTCCTTGTTTTAACTGTAAAAAAACCAAAGTAAGCACGGATCTTGGCTGGTTAACGCCAGCGATGAAAGAAGAAGCAATCGCGCAAGTGACTACGATTATCGAGCAAGGCAAAGTTGAGCCAGATCTTTCGGTTAACGTGACTTGTACTAAAGAAGAAGCGCGTGATTACTTGTTGCTGAACTTCTTTGGTTACCCAGAAGAAGAGTTAGCAAATCAAGTTGAAGCTGAAGATGAGCAAGAAGTCGCTGAAGAAATCGCAGAGCTATTTGCTGAAGGTAACGAGTCGGCAGTGTTTGAGCACGAAATCGCACTTCAAAGCTGTACTGACTGCGACGTTGATTAAGCGTACAGACACGCTTAATCATTAAGATTAAAGAGAGCATCACACATAAGATGTTCTCTTTAAAGCATTTACTGAACGTCAGCGATTTATGATGAAGCCGAGCATTTCAATCAACTTGCCCTCCCTGGCTCATAAAATCACAACCACTGGTATTTCTGAAATAAATTCAGTTATCTCGCCGTACAGTTGCACTATTAAACGGATTCGCCGCAGCAGAAATTATGCCCTTATCGGCACATATAGCGATCTGGTATCGATAAAAGCTGAACTAGGACTGCTTGTTGAGGCCAAGAACTGTTTGAAATGGCAGCGAGTCTACCAAAGCTACCTTAATGGGCTGGAGGTACTGGGTAAAGAAAGTGAATCGGCAACGTATGAAATAAAGAACGTCAGTGCATTTCTTGGCAAAACAGATCGAAGCTTCTTACTTGAGAAACTGACAGAAATTGGCATTGATACCAAACGCAAAGCGAACCAGAGGCATCTTGAACTTTCTGGAGCACTGGCGAAATTAAACGCTCTACAGTCAGTACTACAGGACACGTCCAGCGAAGCGTTAACGACTATCGGAAAGTCAATTCACAAGCGTCTTGCAAAACATCACGATATCGAGGATATAGGTTTCGATTTCGGTAAGACAGAGCAACCGCGCACTCTCCTCTCCTACGTTATCGATAACCCAGCAATTACCGTTGCAGAGCTGTGCTTCCTGACAAACTGCTCAACGGCAGATGCCAGAAAAGCGTTAGATGACTACTTTGAACTCTAGTTATCGAATGGTGAAAGTATCCTGAGTATTCATCTCATCAAAAGACCGACAAGATCAAATAGATCCCTATGGCCATCAGCAAACCAAATACAATCCGTCGCATTGTTCCTGCGCTAAAAGGAGGTGGGAATCGACGTCCCAAATAAGTCGTTAACGTCACTATTGGCAATGAAACAGTAGTCAGGAGCACTATTTCAGTATTCAACTGACCCTGAACCCCGACAAACACACTACGCGATGCCGATGTACAGGCAAACACCACTAATAACATATTGCGGATCGTTGTGATATCAAATGGCTGGCGATAGAACTGATACACCAAGGGTGGCCCGGCCATACCAAACAACCCTCCGGTCAAACCTGAGCTAAAACCACTAACAAAAAAGCTGGTATTGCCCGATCGCTCAGCTCGAACCGCAGGCCGTAACATAAAATTCAACCCACTATAAACAATCATTACGCCAACAAGGCATTGCAACACACTGGCTGCCGACTGACTCAAGTACTCCAATAACACCACTCCAGCAACAACACCGGGTAGTACACCAATAACCACCAGCCGCAATGATTTCCATTCGACGAGCTTCGTCGAGCCCGGCAGTGCAAAAGCACAATTGGCCAGTGTTACCAAACTGACCACGGCAGCCATAATAGCCACCGAGGTCAACTCAAACGCTGTTGCCGCCCCGATAACAATAATCCCAAGTCCGAAGCCAGTGACGGTCTGGAAGTAGGTGCCAACCATAATAATCGCTAGCAATATAACCATTTTATCTAGCGTTATGGCACCTAGCGCTATACTGTCTAACGTAATACTGTCCAATGCTATTTCTGTCCCTGCTGTGCTTGAACCACGGTAACCGCAATAACATGATAGATATCATCGATACTGCAGCCACGAGAGAGATCGTTAGCAGGTTTAGCTAACCCTTGAAGCAATGGTCCGATCGCAACGGCTCCACCTACCCGCTCTGCTAACTTATAGCCAATGTTGCCTGCTTCCAAGTTAGGGAACACCAGGACATTTGACTGCCCTTTCACCTTAGAATCTGGAAGCTTACGCTGGGCAATTTCTGCGACAATCGCAGCATCAAGCTGGACATCGTTATCAATCGCTAAATCAGGCGCTTGTTTTTTAACCCTTTGCGATGCAGCGACGACCTTATCAACCGCAGTATGCTTGGCGCTACCATTGGTAGAAAAAGACAACATGGCGACTTTCGGCTCTTCCATCAACAAACTGCGTGCACTGTCTGCAGCGGAAAGCGCAATATCCGCAAGTTGTTCTTCATCCGGATCCACCACCAAGCCACAATCAGAAAAGATCATCCCGCCTTTCAAATGATGAAATGGCTGACACAACATCATAAGGAAAAAACTCGAGACTAATTTTGAGCCTTGCGCCATCCCAATCAGTTGTATTGCGCTACGCACCACATCACCTGTGGTATGAATAGCACCGGCAACAGAACCATCCGCTAAACCATGCTTGACCATTAGGTTGGCAAAGCAAAGAGGGTTTAGCACTTCTTGCTTGGCCTGCTCTTGTGTCATGCCTTTCTTGGCCCGCATTTCGTAAAGAGAGGCCGCAAATGGACCGGCTAATTCTGACGCTTTAGGATCGATGATCTCCATACCATCGATATCTATCCCTTTAAGTCCGGCAACAGTCTGAATCTTTTCCTGGTTCCCGACCAAGATAATGTCAGCGATGCCTTGCTGGTAAGTCAGTTGGGCAGCGGCTAACACACGCTCATCTTCTGCTTCACACAGTACGATACGCTTAGGCTGCTTTTGGGCCTGTTCAATTATTCGGTGGATTGCTTTCATGAGTCTGCCTTCACTAGCCTCAAAAACAACAAATAATGAGACAATTCATTCCAAAAATTGATATTTGAATGAATACTAACCATCATATCTTATATCGTCAACGTAAATTCAAATAATTGGAAAAATTCATAGTATTATGTAGAAAGGTATTAAATGGATATAACAATGACTACTATCGTGAAAGAGCCTATGGAACAGACACGTATAGAGGGCGACACCCCAACCTTACGCCTTTTTTCTCTGTTGGAAGTGATTGCCGGAAAGGACGAATTTTTCTCATTACAAAGCCTGGTAGAAGAAACCGGCTTACCCAAACCCACTCTCCATCGTATGCTGCAGCAACTTGAAACTGCCGGGATCATCCAACGTGATGGCGACGACCGCCACTACAGCTCGGGGGTTCGACTTCGTAATCTTGCTGAAAAACTCTTACTAAACAGTACAACTCACAGTGCTCGACACGCTGTATTGACGCAATTAAAAGAAGAAGTCGGAGAAAGCTGTAACCTTACCGCTTTGTCGGGTGGAGAAATTATCTATGTCGATCGGGTAGAAACAGAAGCTCCACTTCGATTTTACCTACACCCGGGCTCTCGGGTTCCAGTGCATTGCTCGGCAACAGGCAAATTGTTCCTGGCCAACATGAGCCCATCCCAGCGCCGCCGTCTTCTTAAAAATGTGCCCCTAACCCAATATACCGAAAAGACCATTATCGACTTTGACAAGCTAGATGATGAATTGGATTTAGTAAAAGCCAATGGTTATGCCATCGACAATGAAGAGTTCTTACCCGGGCTGTTTTGTGTCGCAGTATTGGTACCATCAGAGCGAGGCCGCTCAAACCTAGGTATCGCTATCCAAGCACCAATTATGCGTCTAAAACCCGAGCAGGCGCTGCACTTTCTTCCTGCCCTGCAACGTGCCGCTAATGCACTTGCCAAAATCGAAGCAGAAAGCTGGGCCGAAGCTATGTAACCGATGACAATATTCAGTTCATAAAAAAACAGGCTTGCAAACGCAAGCCTGTTTCGTTTCATCTATGGGTATAAGTATGTTTACGCCGCTTTTTTGGTGATAAAACCAATCACATGACCGAGACCACGATAAGTAAACAAAGCCAACAGGATCATCAAACACCCGGCTAGCTTATTGGCTGGCATTTCTTCGGCATACCAAATCACGCTTAAGATCACCGTCCACACTGGTTCCAAGATCATAATGATCGCTGCATTTGCGGCTGTGCTGTGCTTTTGCCCCATCGTCTGCATAACATAACGCAAACTGGTTGCAACCAGCATACTTAAGGTGAACCAACCCCATGTCGTCATGCTGACTGACTCAGGCCAGGTTTCAAAAAGTAATGAAGCAATCAACCCCATACAACCAATGCTGAACAGCTGGAGACAAGTTAATAGCAATGTTGGAATTTTGCGAGCGTACTGGCTGTTGAAATTAAAATGAACCGCCAACATTACAGCCGAAGCCATAAACCATAACTGGCTCGAAGACATCTGCCAGCCATTGCCACCGCCCAGTGATAGCATCAGTAGACCTGCAAAGGCGATAGGTAATGCCAACCAGAATGTCCGAGGGGGTTTAGCCTTGAATAATGGCCAAGCTATTAAAGGGACGAACAGCATGGACAAGCTCATAATAAATGCGCCTTCGCCCAAGGTTTCACTCACGGAAATAGCATGGATCCAAAGCAAGATCGCCGTACCTAAGATGCACCCTACCCCTAGCGCTTTTGGGATAACGGATTTGTCGACTTTCTTGATATCAGAAAAGCAAAATACCAGCAGACACAAAGAGGCCAACACAAAACGTAGGCCAATAAAACCAAAAGCCGGCAGCCCTTGGATAGCTTCTTTCGAAAATATCCAACCGGCTGCCGCCAACATTGTTGTTGCGACTAATATTAAATCTGCACGGCGCTCAAGGTTCATTCTTAAACGTCTCCCATTTCGGTAGCGTGCAGAAAATAACAACAAATTACATTCAACGTATTATTCCAAAAATTAGCCGCAATTCCCTGTCGGCTATTTTACTAATGCTTTCATCCCGTTCAGCATTTTTTCTGCCACTTCATAATGGTCGTGTTCCCACAATTGGTCATTGAGGAATTCGCCAGAGAAGAAGCCGTCATATCCTGTCTGAAGCAAGGCATCTACCCACTCTTGCATCGGGATATCACCTTCACCGATGTAGAAACCGCGTAGCTCTCTTTCATCAACCCAAGGCTGGCCTTCTGCTGGGCGTTTACCATCAGATAGGTGAACATTGTAAATCAATGACTTGTCAACTTGAGAGATCTGCTCAAGGGTAGCGCCGCGGCATGCCCACAGGTGCCATGTATCTAAAACGAAACCAAAATTATCACGCCCTACCGCATCGAGCAATCGATAGTAGTCTTCCAGCGTGGCAATAGGTGTCCAAGCTGCACCTTCATACTGAAACCGGATGCCATGCTCGCGGCCAATATCGGCGATAGAACGGATGTTTTTAGCCGTTAGTTGGATGTTATCTTCGGTACTGAAGGCATTTAAGCTTTCAAAGGCATTAAGCTGAATAGTCGGGGTGCCAATATCCTTAGCAAAACGACATAAAACCTCTGCCTCTTTGAATACGCGTTGCTGCTCTTCTTTGGTTGCCGCTTCCACCCCGCCGATAATATCAATCGCAGAAGGCGTAATATTGGCCGCATCAAGTCTTGCCTTAAATTCTTCACTGGTAAACCCAGCGTTAATATAGCGCCATAATTTCTCAGTATGTATTTCTAAACCCTGGTAACCCGTTTCTTTTGCCAAACGAATATCAGAAAGAATATTACTGTGAAGCGAACACATTCCATGAAGAGCAAAACGCATTTTCAATCCTTATCGACAACAAATGCCGTGCAATGAAGTTCCTAGGCGCCACGTCGAAGCACCTACCCAAATGAGAGTTTTAGCTGAAATTATTTATCTAGGATTTAACTTGTTTATACCTAAGTACCTTCTAATCCAATTTAACGTCAAAGATACTTAGATATAGGTAACCAAGTTATTTTTATTATTTTTTATAACTTGGTTACTCCATATAAAGAAGTGATTTAAGTTAATTCAGTACCATTGATTTCACGGCGACTTAATTAACTGTCCTTTACTTCCTGGCACATCAAGCTAACCGCCAGTGTTTGTGCCAGATAAAGCGAGCTACTCAGTGAACGGAAGCCCATGATCTCACCTTCCTGAACTTCGAAGCACACTTCCATTTTACTGCCCTGTGAAGTCATCTGATTATCGGTAATCGCGACAATCGGCACCTTCTTTTCAAACGCAGTATCAATCAGACTGCTGGTTTCTGGCGCATAAGGGCTGAATGTGACAGTGATCAGTACATCCTTTTCATTCATACGGCGCGTCATTGGTGACAACATACCACCATGATCATCAAGCAACACCACATTGTTGTCTGACTTCATAAGGGCATACCAAAGATAGAAAGCAACGGGATATGCACGGCGCATACCCTGAATGTAAATAGTTTCGGCCCCATCGAGTAAACTCACCGCTCTTTCAAGCTTTTGCGGAGAAACAGACATTTGCAGCTGTTCCATCGCTTCAATATTGGCTTGGCCAAAATCTTGGAAGATAGCCATTGGTGAGTCTTGGCTCACTTCTTCAGTTTCTCGCGCTTTTTTTACACGCTCGAGATAATCCCGCGGACGATTCAAATACTGATCACGGAACAACGACTGCATTGAACTAAAGCCTGAATAGCCCATCGCATTCGAAAACCGGCTCAGTGTAGACAAAGGAACATTGGCCTGTTCAGCAATGGTTGCCATTGTTTCGACCGCGACCAACATCGGCTGGGCCATCACAAAATCAGCTACCTGTTGTAGTCGCCCACTTAGGCTGTCGTATCGCTTTACGATAAGCTCACGCAGCGTGTCTAAGTCAGCTGGTACTTGTTCTTCAACATCCATAATTGGCCGCTCTCCTGCCCGAAAGCACTACTACAAAATAAGAATACCTCAAGTGCTTAACACCTGAGGCTATAGTTTATGATAATAATTCAAAGTTGCGAATCGCTTCTTCCTTCACGAAAGGCATCGCCTTCTTCATAAAGTAAATACGATCAAACTTTTGTGGTTCCGCGTTCATAAAATCGCGCAAGTTATGACCCAAAGCCTGACGCAGACATGTTCCGATATTGAACTTGGACACACGAGTACGCTTTAGTACTTCCATATCTTCATCACGGATCCCACTAGTACCATGAATAACCAAAGGAATATCTACCACATTCGCAATACGATCTAAACGACCGAAATCAATAGTACATGTAGGTTCGGTCAATCGGTGTACGTTTCCGACTGAAATGGCGACACAATCAGCGCCACTTTCTTTGGCAAAACGCAGCGCGTCTTCCGGCTCAGTATAAATCGACTTGATATGATCCCGTCCTTCATCGTATGGCACAGAGCCAATCTCACCTTCTACTGATGCACCCAGTGCATGGGCCACATCTGCAACGGCACGAGTACGAGCGATGTTCTCATCAAGCGGCAGCTGAGAGCCATCAAACATGACTGAGCTAAACCCCGCCTTCAGTGCACGGTATACGACATCTTCCTTGTAAGTATGATCAAGATGCAGGCAAACCGGCACTGTGCTGTTGTGGGCCAATGGCAGTAACATCGCCGCAGCCGTCTCTACCCCGTAGAAGTCAGCGACATCTTTGTTGCAAGCAAGGATTACCGGCTTATTCACCGCTTCAGCAGCTTCAACCACGGCACAAGCATCTTCATAGCCAAACACGTTAAAGCAAGGCACGGCGTAATCCGACGCGGCAGCTTGAGGCAACAGTTCTGTTAAATTGACGAGCATCTTGCCCCTCCTTATTTGAACTTGGCAATCATGTCCTTGATGCCAGGGATCGTCTCTACTTGGTACTCATGGTGTGGGTCGAAGTGCTGGATCAATGACTTCTCTGTTTTACCCACAATGATGGTGAAGTAGTACATTTCATAACCCGGTGCGGCCACACTTGGGTGATAACCTTTGTCGATGGCAATCACTGAGCCCGTACGCACGTGGTAAACCGGACCGAAGTCATCTTCATGCTCGTAAAGGAACTGGGCACCGAAGCCGAAGTCTGGGTTGAAACGGAACTGGTACACTTCTTCGTACAGTGTCTCTTTGCTGCCATCTGGCTTAACGCGATCTTCATCGTGCTTATGAGGAGGGAAGCCCGACCAACCACCGGCACCAACAGTGAAAAGCTCACTAACTAGCAGGCGTCCGCGGTTGTCGGCATTTGACTGGCCCAGTACGTGTTTAATCTTACGGTGGGTTTTAGTGTCATCAGAGCCATACTGAACAATATCAACATTCTCTTCACGGACACAGAATGGTTCCAGCGACTGTTCGAACTTACCGCCTGCAATCATCACATCAGCCGTATCGCTGACACAGTCAACCGTTGCGCTGTAGCCAAGCGGGACATACACCGCTTCAGGGTTACCGTCCCATACAGACTTACGCTTACCGATATTGTCAAATACTTCGGTCTTTTCACCATTGGTCACTGTGATTGAACAGGTACCGCCAGCAAGAACGATGACAGATTCATAACCTTCTACAACATGCTGGTGCTGCTCACCTTGAGCCAAACGAACTTGGTTGAAATAGCACAGTGGTGTTACTTCATCATTAACATCGATGATTGGTTGGTTTTTATTGTCAAATGGTGGGATATGCTTGCCCATGTTTCTCTCTCCTCACTGCCCTGCTATTCCAACTGTCATTGCCAGCACAGTGTTTATCAGTCTAATTTGTTTAAATAAAAAGGCCGGGCCTCGATGGTTTGTACCCTTCTAGACATGTCCAGTAAAAATACCGGCCCGGCAGGACCTAATAGCCTTTAATCACTTCGTCCGGAGGTGGTTTATTAAAGGCTTTGTTCTCTGGTCTCAATAAAATCGAATAATTGTTCTTTGGTTGGCATTGCTTCGGTACAGCTATTACCGCTCACATTAATGGCCGCAGCGGCTGAACCGTGCTTGACGCCGTCTTCCAGTTCACCACCGTTAACCAGTGTCCAAATCAGGCCGCCAGCAAATGAGTCACCAGAACCAAATGGCTTCTGAACCTCAACGCGGAAGATACCTTGCTGGAACTTGTGGCCGTCGCGGCAGTAAACTTTAGAGCCAAACTCACCGGCTTTGATCACCACTACCTGGGTGTTGGCTCGCAGGAAGCGCTCTGCCGTTGCATCGTCATCCTTGTTGCCCGGTGCCAACACGGTTTCCATCATGTCGAATTCTTCTCGGTTGCCGATAACGATATCGGACAAACCTGCTGCAATGCCGTAGTAGATAGAGGCATCAACATCGGTGCGCCAAGAATATGGGCGGTAATCAACATCTAGAACGACTAGCGTATTGCTACGGCGTGCATGCTCCATCGCAATCAATGTGGCTTCACGGCTCGGGCTTTCAGAAAGCGCTGTACCTGTAACTACCAACACTTTTGCATTGGCGATGTATTCTGGGTCTACTTGCTCTGGCTTGATGGTCAAATCAGAGGCTTTATTGCGGTAAATCAATACCGTACAGTCACTTGGTTTCATCTCGGTAAACGCAACGGAAGTGCGCGAGCCCGAGTTGTCTGTCATCATGCCATCAAGGTTAATACCCTGGCCTGACATGTACTGTTTTACGTAGCCACCGAATGCATCATCAGCGACACAACCAATAAACCCTACTTTGCCGCCTAACTTGCTAACCGCCACTGCAATATTGGCTGCAGAGCCGCCGACAAACTTATTAAAGCCAGAAATGTCTGCCATGTCCGTGTTTGATTCACGGGCGTAGAGATCTACGCCCGCACGTCCCAACACGATGGCATCCAGCTTACGGTCTTGCTGAAGTGCAATCTTTGTCATGGTCCGTCCTTTCGTTATTACTTGTATTCAACCCATGCAGCGTTTTGGTCAGCAGACTCAACACACTTCTCACATAGGCGTACGCCTTCGATACCTGCATCGATACCTGGGAACCAGATACCAGCCAGTGTTTCTTGGTCATCACGGTCTGCAGCATCGAATGCCAATGCAAAACGGTGATATAGGTTTGCCCAAGACTCGAAGTAACCTTCAGCATGACCACCACCAACGCGGTTAGCAGCAACGCCTTCTACGTCTTGGTATAGGTAGCCCATACCGCGGTCTAGAATGCGTGGAGGCTCGCCCTGAATTTCGTAGCGAAGCTGGTTAGGCTGCTCATCCCACCACTCGATAGACGCTTTAGAACCCACGATGCGGATCTTCTGCTGGTGCATAGAGCCTGCGTTAACCGCTGATGCCCATAGCGTGCCCACAGCACCGCCTTTGAATTCCATCATCACGTGGGCGTTATCTTCTAGCGGTGTACGCGACTTGATGAAGCTCTGACGCATGCAAGATAGACGGTCTACTTCTAGCCCTGTCATCACTTCACACAGGTAAAACGCGTGAGTACCGATATCACCCAGCACGTAAGTTGGGCCAGAGACTTCTGGGCTTACACGCCACTTCAGACCTGGATCATTTAGCTCGTATTCTTCGTTGTGGAAGCCATGCGCAAACTGCATGTTGATAACGCGGATTTCACCTAGGTCGCCTCGCTTAACCATTTCGCGCGCCTGCTGAACCATAGGGAAGCCGCTGTAGCCGTACATCACGCCGATAACACGGTTGTTCTTCGCTGCAATTTCCTTCAGCTCTTCTGCTTCTTCGGTTGTGAAGGTAATAGGCTTTTCACACACCACATGCAGGTTTGATTCAAGTGCTGCTTTACAAATTTCGTAGTGCGTCGAGTTAGGGGTAGCGATAGAAACCGCCTGGATACCGTCTTCGCGCTGGGCTTCTTGCTCGAACATCTCTTTGTAGTTGGCATAGCAACGGTCGCCATCAAGGCCGAGGTTTTCACCGAAGTCACGGCAGCGCTGAGGATCAAGGTCGAAAGCACCAGCTACCAACTTGAACAAACCATCACGCTGTGCAGCGTTACGGTGAGAGTAACCGATCTGGCTACCACGACCGCCGCCTACCATTGCCCAACGGATAGGTTGATCAAAATGACGTTCTTCATTAAACATGGCTTCACTCCTTGTCAGGAATCCCCCACCACTTTTTGAGAGAGACCTGCGTTTCAGATATTGGAAATAATTTGTTCTTGTTTACCGAGTTCTTTTATACAAAGTTTTTATTCTCAGAGGCTCTCAGCGATAAGAGCCTCTTGGTTAATAAATTCTCTATATAACGCGTTCCTATAAACCGCGCCTCTATACACCTCGTCTTTGGGTCGCTCGGCCTTCTTCCCAATCCGCGATTTTCTTCGCGGTGTGCTCGTTGCGAGTCACTTCAGGTAGCCCTACTTCCCACCAGCAGTCACACTTAGACCATGCTGCTGGTGATACTGGGTCGATATCAACCACAATCACGTAGGTGCGGTCAGCGTCTTTAGCGCGGGCAAATGCTGCATCGAACTCGTCGACAGAGGTCAGCTTCTCGGAAATCGCACCTTGTGCTTCGGCGTGCTTGGCGAAATCTACGCGGGCCAACTCGCCATCTGGGCGGCGGCAATCTTCAAGCAGGTTGTTGAACGACTCGTTACCGGTGTTGTTCTGTAGTTTGTTGATAACCGCGAAACCGCCGTTGTCACACACCACCACAATCATCTTGTGACCAGTCAGTACTGATGAGTAGATGTCTGAGTTCTGGATCAGGTATGAACCGTCACCAACTAGCACTACAACGTCGTTGTCTGGGTTGGCAATTTTCGCACCCCAGCCACCGGCAATCTCATAACCCATGCACGAGTAACCGAAGTCGATGTCGAACTTACCGATCTGGTAGTTCTGCCAGTTCATCGATAGCTCTGCAGGCAGGCCGCCCGCAGCAGTCAACACGGTGTCGCCTTTTTCCATCGACTTGTTCAACTTACCGATCACTTCCGCGTAAGAAGACATGCCCGGAAGCAAATCGCCTTCTTGCGGGTGAGTACGGCGGTGAACCAACTCTTTCCACTCGTCCGCTTCTGTTTTGGCTTTGGCCGACCACTCATCGCCTGAACGCCAGTCGCCAAGTAGCGCTGACAGCTTGGTCATTGATGACTTGGCATCGCCCAAGACTGGGTAAGACATGTGTTTGATGGCATCGAATTTCGCCACGTTGATGCTAACCAGCTTCATATCTGGGTTCTTGAACACAGTCCAAGAGCCAGTCGTGAAGTCTTGCAGGCGGGTACCGATAGCCAGCACGACATCCGCTTCGTTAGCCATGTGGTTGGCAGAGTTTGAACCGGTAACACCGATTGGGCCGGCGTTCAGCGGGTTATCCTGCAGCATAGTTGCGCGACCGGCAATGGTCTCGACCACAGGGATATTGTGTTTGCCAGCAAAGTCAGCCAGCTCGTCAGTCGCTAGTGAGTAGTGCACACCGCCGCCTGAGATGATCAAAGGCTTCTTCGCTTGCATCAGGATTTCTTTCGCTTCTTCCAGAACAACCATTTCAGGCTCTGGACGGCGGATACGGTGTACTTTCTCGGCGAAGAACACTTCAGGGAAGTCGTAAGCGACACCCTGGATATCTTGTGGCAAGCCAAGGAATACTGGACCACAAGTGGCTGGATCTAGCATGGTATCAAGCGCTTGCGGCAGCGTGTGCATTAGCTGAGATGGCGATAGCACGCGGTCCCAGTAGCGCGTTAGCGGCTTGAAGGCATCGTTTGAAGTGACAGACGGATCTTCGAAGTTCTCCGGCTGCTGCAAAACTGGATCTGGCAGGCGGCTAACATACGCGTCACCAGCAATAAGTAGAAGAGGTAGACGGTTGGTATGCGCGATACCAGCAGCGGTAACCATGTTTGTGGCACCTGGGCCGATAGAGCTGGTTGCAATACCGATACGGCGACGCTGGTTAGCTTTCGCGTATGCAATGGCCGCTGTTGCCATCGACTGTTCGTTCTGACCACGCCAAGTTGGAATTTTATCTTCGATATTCTTTAGCTGCTGGCCAAAACACGTCACGTTACCGTGACCGAAAATCGCAAAGGCGGCACCAAAAAGTTGTTCTTTCTTTCCATCAATTTCAATCATTTGTGCTGCAAGGTACTTAGCAAGTGCTTCAGCAACGGTCAGGCGTACAGTATTCATTGTCTTCCTCGTTTTTCGATATTCGAAAAATAAATCCTTTTCTCACAGCAACTTTTTTCATCGTTCTTGCTATGAGATGTTAAGGGGGCCTAGCCTGCCCCCTTATTCCTTGCCTGAACTTACAGGCCGTACTTGTTCGCGTAGCCAGTGATGTTCTCGTAAGCAGTCTTCGCGTAAGTTAATGGATGCGCTTTAGCAGGATCCTGCTCAGCTTCAACCAGCAGCCAGCCTTTGTAGTCACGCTCTTTCAGTGCAGCGAAAACGTCATCGTAATCAACATCGCCAGTGCCAGGAACGGTGAATACACCATCAAGAACTGCGTTAAGGAATGATTTGTCTGCATCGCGAGCGGCCTTCATAACTTCTAATCGTAGGTCTTTAAAGTGCATGTGGCCGATACGGTGGCCCCAACGCTTGATCATAGTGACAGGGTTACCGCCACCGTATGTGATGTGGCCAGTGTCCAGCGTTAGGTGAACAGCATCGCCAGTTAGTTCCATCATTAGGTTGATGTCGTCTTCTGTTTCACAGATGGTGCCGACATGGTGGTGGAAAGACAGCTTGATGCCGTGCTCGTTTAGTAGGTACTCAGCAACTGTGGAAAGCTTCTCACAGTAAGCTTTCCACTCATCCATAGTCAGGATTACGCGCTGAGATAGTGGAGTGTTGATGTCACCGTGAACCGTGTTGCTCACCTCACCAAATACCATAGCATTACATCCCGCAGCCTTAAGAAGCTTGATGTGCTCCTGCATAGCAGCGATTTCTTCTTCAGCGGTTAGCGTCATCAGGTTACCGCTGTACCAGCCAGAGGCTAGAACCAGACCGTGTTTTTCTAGAAGAGGGATAAGCACTTCAGGCTCACGAGGATATTTAGTACCCAGTTCAGTACCAGTAAAGCCAGCTTCCGCCATTTCACTCAAACATGTTTCCAATGGGATTTCACCGCCAAGTTCTGGCATATCATCGTTAGTCCAGGTCAGTGGGCTGATTCCATATTGAACATTGCTCATGTTTGTACTCCAATTTTTTTGATTATTAAATTCCGGGTCGGTGACGATTGTGGTCAGTCCAGTGGAATATGTTCTTTAGGAATCTCTGAACCGATTTTCAATCTGCACCATTTGCTTCACTGGAAATTACTATAACCGAAAAAATAAAAACGAAAAATATTTTTCACCAACTACAATCGTTCTAATTTTTTCCAGACAAAATGAAAAAACCCCAGCAATCACGCGGCTTAAGAGAAATTTATGAGCAAGATCACAATTAAAAATAACCAAACAAAATCAATTATTTAAAATAAAAAAGAACAACGGAAAATATTTTTCGCAATTTGACGTAAGTATCATTTTTAGATAAAACCACCTATTGGCTATAGCCGTAAAAAACTTGTGAGCTTATGATTTAGGCCGTCACCAAGTGGAAAATTATTATCAAGGCGATAAATTACTATTACAAATATTGGTGATGAGAATAATGCCGATGCAAATACCCTACAGTAATTAGCGCATTGGAAAGCTACCCAACTCAAACTTATTCGATGGTTGAGTAAGAGACGGGGATCTCATAAAGGAGTAGAACATGTCACCCACAACCGAGGCTGAAGCCCGAAAACATAACTTTGCTTATATCATCAGAATTTGTTGTATCGCTGCCCTAGGGGGAATTTTATTAGGTTACGATACCGCTGTTATTTCTGGCGCCATCGGTCCTATCAGAGAGCACTTCGGCTTAACCCCGGCACAAACCGGCTGGGCAGTATCAAGTGTTGTTCTAGGGAGTATTATCGGTGCTGTCAGCGCCGGTTGGTCCGCACTAAAATACGGACGCCGTAACACCCTCTTCATCGCCGCCATCCTCTTTATGATCTCCGCCATTGGCTCTGCACTGGCAACCACCTTCTCTTTCTACGTTATCCTTCGCATCGTTGGTGGTGTCGCAGTGGGCTTGGCCTGTGTGGTTTCTCCTATGTACATGTCGGAAGTGGCTCCGAAAGACTTCCGTGGCCGTGCCGTGAGTATGTTCCAGCAGTCTGCTGTTGTTGGCCAAACCGGTGTATTCTACGTTAACTACTTGATTGCTAAAGGTATGAGTGAAACCTGGCTGGTTGATATGGGCTGGCGTTGGATGCTGGGCTCAGAAGTGATTCCTGCTGCGCTGTTTGCTGGTTTGTTGTTCCTGATCCCTGAATCACCACGTTGGTTGGTACTTAAAGGCAAAATCGACCAAGCCAAAGACACCCTATCGCGTATCTCTAACCCAAAACATGCTGACCAGTTAATTGGCGAGATCCAGGCATCACTGGCTGATTCCAATCAGCCAGGCAAAAAACAAGTTAGCCTGCGCTCACCGTTGCTGTTCGCTATCTTGGTGATCGGTACCTTCGTCGCCGCAGCCCAGCAGCTGACTGGTATTAACGTCATTATGTACTACACGCCGGAAATCCTACGCCCAATTACAGGCAGCACAGAGAATGCCCTGTTCCAGACCACTTTCGTTGGTATCGTCTTTATCCTGGGTAACGCACTGGGTATGTACTTGATTGATAAAGTCGGCCGTCTACCACTGATGAAATACGGTACGTTCGGCTGTGCAGTAGGTATGACAGTGGTTGGTTTTGTGCTGTACACCGGAACGGAAGGCTACGCGGCGCTATTTGCTCTGTGTCTATACGTTGTTTCCTACGCGACCTCTTGGGGCTGTGCGTGCTGGACCATGATTTCTGAAATCTTCCCGAACAGCATCCGCTCTCGCGCGATGGCTATCGCGGTAGGTGCCCAGTGGTTCACTGGCTTCATTGTGACCCAGTCGTTCCCAATGCTGAACGAAAATGCCTTCCTGAAAGAGAACTTCAACGGCGCATTCAGCTTCTGGTTGTTCGCTGCCCTGTCGCTAATCTGTATGTTTGTGGTCGTTAAGTATGTACCAGAAACCAAAGGCGTCAGCTTGGAGAAAATGGAAGAAGCAATGGCCAAAAAGCTTGGCAAGAAAGTCCCTGCTAAAACTGCAGAAGCCACAGCTTAACTGATATAAATAGAACGAATGGCAGGCTTTCGTAGAGAAAGCCTGCTTTTGCATCATCACAAGGGAGAAATAATGCTCGATAAAATGGCTTTCTTTGTTTACGTCATCCGCACCGGTTCCATTTCTGCCGCCGCGCGGAAATTCAATATCTCTGTTTCTGCTGGGAGTCGCTGGCTACAGGATCTCGAACAGAGCTTTGGTATTACCCTCTGCCGCCGCACTAACCGGCTATTAACCGCCACCCCGGCAGGCCAAAAACTGGTTGATGAGTTCTCCCCTTTAGTGGATAACGCCGAGCAACTTTGTCGCAGCCTGCAAGATTTCCAGGAACAAGACAAAGGCCATATTAATATCGTCTGCACCCCTGTTTATGCCAATAACTTCCTGATGCATAAGATCAGCAACTACCTGATATCCCATCCGAATGTCACCTTTAACCTCAATGTGACACCGTGGGCACTCGACCATGCTGCTGAGGCCGATTTGGTGATCAGTGCCAATGCTTGCTATCAAGGCTACCAGGAAAAAGATCTGCACCTAGTGCGTAGAGAGCTGATGCAAAGCCCGTTTGTTGCGGTGGCTTCTCCAGCGTACCTGGAGCGAAACCCTGCCCCCGAACTGCCTACCGAACTTTCACAGCATCAATGCTTATTCGCCACCACACTGACAGGCAGCAATGATTGGATCTTTGAGCGCAATGGCGAAACCCAAATGATCAAAGTGCCTAAATCATTGGAAGTCAACGACAGCGATTTACTGTTACAAAGCGCGATAAAAGGCGCTGGAATTGCCTATCTTCCTGCTTTCATTGTTGATAAGCCATTATCTGATATAGAGCTTACCCCTGTGCTGGAAGAGTACGAAACCAGTATCTGGAGCCTCAACCTTTATTATCATCCACCGACAAAAGCCTCTGCGGTTGCGAGTCACTTCAAAAGCTATTTGTTGGAAAGCCATTAGTCATAATCACGAATTCTAAAAAGCGCCTAGGTTTCTAGTAAGTCTTTTCCATTTACGGCACACTCATAAATTGTTGTTAAGGCAGGCTGTTGCTGATATGGCAATCAACACATACCGAAAATGGGGAGGGATTCTATGGCTAAAGACTTAGCTCAAATGGGTACAGCGCATGTAAGGAAGACGAGATACTTAAACCAAGCTGCTATAGAAAAGCGAAATACGACCAATGTTGAAATCTACTTTTATCAGCATGTTGCACCATTGCTAAAAGAGAGCGGCGCTCACTCGCCCTCTCTTTATGATGCCGACCCACTTTCCAGAAAACTGGTGATGGAATTTATCCCGACACCTATTTCGGCTGAGGCGTTATTCCTCGAGCCAAAAGCTTTGGCACACCTTGCAGCTATCCACAAGCTTCCTCCGAGTCAGGTATTTCAACCAAGCTCATATACGGATAAACATCCATTAACCAATATTGAGCTCCATAGCCATGAATGGACCCAGCAGCAAACTGACATCACCTTTGAGTGTCTTCGTTTGCCTGCTCAAACCATGGCATTTATCGAAAATATACGCTCTCGTAGCCAATGCCTATTCAAAAAAGACAACCTTATTTCCGGAGATAGCAACCACGGTAATTGGGGATTAAGAGAAAAAGGCGAACTCGTGCAATTTGATTGGGAAAGGTTCGGCTATGGCAGCCCGGCTATCGATTTGGCGCCGATGATTCCGAAGATGGGGACGAGGGACGATTACAAAAACATTGCTACACAATATGCCCAATTCAACCCATATGCCCCACTCAATGAGATCATTAAACAAGTGGTTTGCGCCAAAGTATGGATCATCACCGAAGTGGTCAGTTTGCTTGAAATACGCGATAACCCACAGAAACAACGCTACTTTGATTGGTTCAACCAACAATTACCGGCATGGATCCAAACTGTGCAGACCTGGCCTGAGTTAGATTGTGTGAGTTGATAAATCAAGATTTTCTAACCCATGCCACAGAAACCCCACAATAGTCGGTAGTAACCTGTTGGTTTCAACAAGAATAATTCCACATAACCTTTTGGTACATCCTATGTATTTCAACCATCTGCAACAACCTATCGGCTCACCAATGCCTGATTGGCAAGGTGCCGCCGTCCCAGAGCCTGTTACACTTTCCGGGCACTATACCCGCCTAGAACCTCTTAACCCAACCGCCCATGGTGATCAGCTGTTTGCAGCATTCTCTGCCGACCAAGAGAACCGCTTGTGGACCTATATGTTCATGGGTCCATTTGATAGTAAAGAGAGCTTCTTTGAATGGCTTAATCCTCTAGAGCAAAGTCGCGACCCACTTTTCTTCGCAATTATCGACCCAGCTACTGACCGAGCTGTGGGTATCGCTTCCTTTATGAGAATTGTTCCACAGATGGGCGTGATCGAAATCGGTAACTTCCTTTTCTCGTCAAAGCTACAGAAAACACCAGCAGCGACCGAAGCCATCCACCTGATGCTCAAACATGCCTTCGAGGTACTGGGCTACCGCCGTTGTGAATGGAAGTGTGATTCTCTCAATCACCCTTCACGTCGTGCAGCTGAGCGGTTAGGGTTCAGTTATGAAGGGTTGTTCAGGCAAGCCATCGTCTACAACGGACGAAATAGAGATACCACTTGGTATGCCATTATCGACAGCGAGTGGCCGCAAATCTCCAGCGCTCATCAAGCTTGGCTGTCGGCTGATAATTTCGATGAAAATGGTATGCAGAAAAAACGCTTGGCAGAGCTACTATAGCTAGGCATGGCCTAGCTCTTCATTGCTTACTCATTGGCATTCAATTAATCTGCGCCCTATTGAGCTAATAAGAAACAAAAATCAACAAAGGGATAGCTGTGAAGATTTACCAGATCACCGACACTCACCTAGCCGAGGCTAGCAATGACCTAGATACCAATCTCATCAGGCTATTAGACATTGTTAACCAAGATAAGGACGAAAAAGTCTTGCTGCTAACCGGTGATCTTGCCAATGCCGCAGTCCCCGCTGCTTACCAGCGTATCCGAACTTACCTTGAAGCCTGCGAGCTCATTACCCATTGCTATGCGCTTGCAGGAAATCATGACGATCTGCATGTTATGAAAGCTTGCTTCAAGGGCAGCAAAATTAAGATTCGCCAATCAGCGACTGTGCACGGCATCCCTTTCCATTTCCTCGATACCAGCGAAAAACCACTGGGCAGATCTCTGGAGCTTGGTGCCGGAAGAGTTACAAGCAGAGAGATAATGGCCCTAAAAAAGGCCATAAGAAAAACACCAAGGCTAATCATCTCACACCACCCGATCCTTGATGTTAGCGAGCAATGGTTCAAACAAATTGGCATTGAAAACCAAGCTGAGGTGGTCCGCTGTTTTACAAGCAAGTGCAATGTGATTAGTGGCCATGCCCACCATTATTTCGATATCAAGCAGGGCAACGTGCGCCAGTTGGTCGGCATTGCTTCAGCCTATGGTTTTGAGCACCAAAGTAATACCCCACAACGGAGTGACTGCCTGGGGATGAGCATTTATAAAGCCAGCTGGTCAGAAGGCGAAATCTGTGTCGAACACCTCAGTAACAACCTATTGTAGCTCTACTACTGTAGCTCAACGCCATCAAGCTCCACAATGGCTTGTGACATTGGTAATACCTGCCCCTCAGAAAGGAGGGACTCAAATTTTTCATTCGGTAGCGCCACAGAGTAAGCACAGCGATCCTCAATACATACAAGTGCTTTGTCACCAGAACGACGAATCTCGGTGACCTTTTGTGTCATTGCCATACCCGCAACAAGTTGCTCGCCGGAAGGTGATAGATCGAACAAGGTTGCAGTGCTTGGATACAGCACATCAACCTGCTCAACGCTTTCAGTCGGTGTTGATGTGCATGCACTTAAGGCAAGGGCAGCAAAAGCTGGCAACAGAAGATGCTTGGTTTTCATTGTGTCCCTTAATAATAGATTCCCTCCCACAATAGGAAGAATTAGATAATATCCTACATTATCGAAAGTTTAAGGCCACTTACCTTTGTCTATATAGTCACTAAATGTCGCAAAATGACTCGTTGAAATAAAAACTGTAACTCTTGGGTTAGTAACTCGTTTATGCCCAAAAACGAGCTACGCCACTCCGTGCCGTTAACTCCCTTAGGTACAATTACTGCTAAGTCCAATATCACGGCACTACAACAATAACCATTTTGATCCTACTCGCCTAAATGCGACTTTGTTCTTACTTTTGTAATGGAGTGTAAATAGCTGTAAAACACATTTAAGCCCACCATCAAGCTTCATTTTTCCCGTCTACATTGTAATCAGAAGGATCCGAAGCAATAGAATTCACTGTGTGGATACGGAGGTAGTTATGAAAAAGTACTGTCCCAACTGCAGAACCGAATTGATTGACCACTGCAACAGATTCGTTTGTCCTAGAAACGAAATTGGTGAATGTACTTATGATGGCTATGAAGTCTATCGCCTATACCAAGAGACCCATAATCTAATGGAAAGGCATAACAGCTCGATCCATGACCAGGAATTAACGACTGTAAACTAACAGCCATTGGGCAAGACTTGAGTCCATCAACATCACAGGAGCATGTAATACGATAACCTTCGACGCGGAAAATAGGTTTATGGATTAACCTTAAAAGCACTAAGTACAGCCAAAGGGATGAACAACATTAGTGGCAGATAACCGAAAAAAAACAAAGCCTTTACTCGATAGCGGTAAACACCATTACAGTCTGATTGGATTTGTGGTGTTTCCCGCCCTAATATTTGCTGCGTCTATCTTTTACTACCAGCCCTCCCCAACCGGGCTTCGTTGGTCAGCATCATGGGTTCCCAGCCTCGACATCAACTTGAGCTTACAACTTGATGCACTCTCCTTCGTTTTTGTCGGATTAATCAGCAGCATAGGTTTTTTTATCCAACTCTATGCGTTGGCTTACATGAAGGATAAAGCAGAACGCTTTTCTTTCCACCTCTATCTCACCCTGTTCATGCTTTCTATGCTTGGACTAGTGCTGAGTGACAACATCATCTTGATGTTTGTATTTTGGGAACTCACAACAATTACTTCTTACCTGCTCATCGGTTTTAATCATGAAAATGAGAAGTCACGTAAGAACGCCCTGCAATCTTTGGTTGTCACAGGGGCTGGCGGCTTAGCACTGCTAGCTGGTTTGATCTTATTGGGGCAAATTTCCGGTAGCTATGACATAAGCACTATTATCGACAAAGCGGTCAACGCCAAAGATGATGTGATGCAACATCCCTACTTTACCCCGTCTTTGGTACTGGTTCTGCTAGGTGCTTTCACCAAATCGGCTCAATTCCCTTTCCACTTCTGGTTACCTGGAGCCATGGCTGCACCGACACCGGTCAGTGCCTTCTTACACTCGGCAACCATGGTTAAGGCTGGCATCTACCTGTTGGCAAGGCTCTCCCCTGTTTATGCCAGCAGTGATATCTGGTTTTACACTCTCATTGCCGTTGGTGGCTTCACAGCACTGTGGTCGGCAGTTATTGCGCTGATGCAAAAAGATCTCAAGCTGATGCTGGCTTTCAGCACCAATACCATACTCGGGATCCTGACTTTATTGCTCGGAATCGGAACAGAAACGGCCTTGGCTGCCGCTATCTTGTTTATTCTTGCCCATGCCTTTTATAAGGCAGCATTGTTCATGGTGGTCGGCAATATAGACAAAGCAACCGGTACCCGCGATATCAGGGTGCTGTATGGTTTGAAGGCTGTTTTGATCTTTAGTTTTGCTTCTGGCCTCATTGCCGCCCTATCAAAAGCCGGTATACCTCCGCTATTGGGTTTCCTGAGTAAAGAATATGCCTACAAGGCAGGCCTAGAAGTCCATGGCATCGTGATGTTAGCCCTTGTCATGATAAACGCAGTGATGGTCGCTCTTGCCATTGCGGTGATATCGCAGCCGTTTTTGCGGGAGAAAATTGAAGATAACCCCACAGTGAAATCCATTGAGGCAGAGGTAGGTTTCTGGATCCCACCCATGGTCTTAGCCTGCTGCAGTGTTATTGTTCCAACCCTAGGTTTAGGTTGGCTCAATGAATATGTGCTCTCCACAGCGATTTTTGAAATCAATCAAGTAGAGCAATCTAGCCCAGTGAAGTTATGGCATGGCATCAACCTGCCCTTAATTATGAGCGCCGTGACCTTAGTAATGGGTATCCTTATCTTTAAATACATGTCGTCAGTTACCCAAGCTTTAAATAAAGTGCTTAACCCTCTACCAGTAGCTAGTGACGTTTTTGAAAAGTGCATGGCATCAATGCTGTCTGTTGCCACCTGGCAAACAGCGCGTTTACAGCAACGTAGGCTTAGCGTGTATGCCTTACTATTCTTCTCAATGCTTGCTGCGATTTTGCTGTTGAGCCCAATTTTGCCAAATGGCGACTTCCTTGAGCGTATCCTTGCGCTCAAGCTGTACGAAATTTCCATCGCATTGCTATTGATTGCTGCCGCCCTGTTGTGTGTTTTCTCAACCTCACGGCTGCTTTCAATTGCGGGACTTGGTGCTATCGGCTTTTTGATGACCTTGGTCTTTATGATTTACAGCGCACCAGATGTGGCCAAAACCCTACTTCTGGTTGAAACCTTAATGGTGGTGTTTGTCGCGCTGTTAATTCGCCATTTGCCCCATTTCAGTACAGTAGCAAAACATTCGATGAGTCGACGGGCTTTCCATGCAGCCATTGCTGCCGTTATTGGTGTTTCCGTTACAGCGTTGCTCATTACTATAACCAAGGCGCCATTAGAGTCTCCGCTTGCTGACTTTTTCGCTCAAAACAGCGTCCCAGGCGGCCATGGTCGAAACATCGTCAATGTTATTCTGGTCGACTTCAGGGCCTTCGATACCATGGGTGAGGCCATTGTTGTGGTCATTGCAGCGATTGCCGCTATTAGCTTGTTCCAAAGCCACTCCCAGCAGCAGAACAGGATCCCATCTCTGATTTTCAGCACAACCGCGCATATCGTTGCTGTATTGATGATGGTCTTTTCTCTGTACCTCTTACTTCGCGGCCATAACTCACCGGGTGGCGGTTTCATCGGTGCACTGATTGCCGTTATCGGTTTAACCCTACTTATTTTTGCCGAATCGCCACAATATGTCAGGGAGCGGCTTGGCTATAGACCGATGAATATTGCAATGGTTGGGGTATTCCTGAGCTTATTAGCAGGCGGTATTGGCTTGGTGATGGGGCAACCTTTCTTAACCGGAATTTGGTGGAAGGAGATTTTACCCTTGGGCACACCGCTCATTTTCGATGTCGGCATCTATCTCGCCGTTATTGGTGGTGTGCTCGAGGTATTGTTACGCGTGAATGAGGAGCTCGATTGATGGAAATACTTTGGAGCTTGGTCGTTGGGGTATTTGTCACAGCAGGAGTTTACCTCATGCTAGAGCGACATATTATACGTATTCTTCTTGGCCTTATCTTGATCAGCAACGCGGTCAATTTGGCCATTTTCACCGCAGGCCGCCTAACGCCTGGTAATCCGCCCCTGATCGTTCTTGGCTCAGTATTACCACCTGACGGAGCTGCGGATCCCCTGCCGCAGGCATTGATTCTAACGGCCATAGTGATTGGTTTTGGGTTATTGGTTTTCGCATTGATGCTGCTGTATCGGGCATACATCGAAACAGGATCTGCTGATATCGATGCCATGCAACATTCAGAGGAGGATCAATGACCTCAGCTTGGCTCACACTACCTGTTGTTATCTCGCTACTAACCGCAACCGGTGCCTTTTTTGTCCGCCACAACCACAAGGCCATAAACTGGATAAGCGGTTCGAGCGCTCTTCTGTCTGTATTTTGTAGTGTGCAATTACTAGCCGATATCACAGCAAACGGCCCCTATGCCGTTACTTTCGGTAACTGGATGGCACCATTTGGTATTGTGTTTGTTGCGGATTTCCTTGCCGTCGCGATGACCGTTATCACTGCTATCATCGGTGCAGTCACCGTGTTTTACGCCATGGCCGATCTCAGACATAAGCCTTCTTATGGCCTCTACCACGTGCTGTTTCATGTCTTGCTGGCGGGGGTATACGGCGCATTTCTGACCGGCGATATCTTCAACCTCTATGTATGGTTCGAGGTCATGCTCATTGCCTCGTTTGGCTTAATGATTGTCGATGCCGAGCGCAAACAAATCGATGGGGCAGTTAAATACGTCTTGCTCAATTTAATTTCAACTCTAGTCTTCCTGTTAGCCATTGGCTTGACCTATGGGGCAACGGGAACCCTTAATCTCGCCGATTTGCACCTAAAATTCCCTGGTGTGGAGACGCAAACAGCCACTTTGCTGTCAGCGCTATTTCTATTTACTTTTGCCATCAAATCAGCCCTATTCCCGCTGTTCGCCTGGCTTCCGGCGTCATACCATACACTGCCAAGTGCCGTTGTCGCCTTATTTGCTGCACTGCTCACTAAGGTGGGGGTTTATGCCCTGATCCGTATATTCACCTTGGTATTTCCGCTTACCGAAACCGGTTGGCAACCCCTATTGATTTGGGTCAGCGGACTAACCATGCTTACCGGCGTATTGGGAGCAGCCAGCCAATTTGATATCAAGAAGATCCTTTCTTTCCATATCATCAGCCAGATTGGCTACATGATTATGGGCTTGGCCCTATATACGCCAATCGCAATTGCTGGTGCGATTTTCTATATCATTCACCACATCATCGTAAAGGCGAACTTATTCTTGATTGGCGGTTTTATTGAGCGAAAGTATGGTACAAGTCAGTTGCGCCATTTAGGCGGTGTTTACAAGGCCATGCCATGGCTTGCCTTCCTGTTTCTGATCCCCGCTTTCTCGCTAGCCGGCTTCCCACCGCTATCTGGCTTTTGGGGTAAATTTTTGGTTATCAAAGCCAGTATAATTAATGACTACAATGTACTGGCGGCCACAGCTCTGGTGGTTGGTCTATTGACTATTTTCTCTATGACTAAAATATGGAGTGAAGCCTTCTGGAAAGCGCCTGCAGCAGAGCAAACAACACAAGAACTTGCCCTGCCTACCACACTGCTTTACTGCTTGCCCATTGCCACCTTAACGGTGATGACAATAACTATCGGGCTGGTGGCTCAACCTTTCTTCGAGTTTGCCAATGAAGCAGCAGAGCAGCTATTGAACCCAATACAGTATATTCACGCTGTACTGGGTGAGCCTTAAAGGAGCAAAGAAATGAGTTATTTTATCCTAAACCTGTTTCTTGCCATGACATGGACACTGATCAACGGTCAATACAGCAGTATAGATTTCATAGTAGGCTTTGTTGTTGGGTATTTTACCCTTAGCCTATGCCAACCGTTTGGGTTAAAAACCGGTTACTTCAAGAAATTTACCGCATTCGTAAAACTCGGTATTTACTTCTGTTACGAAATGATCGTATCTGTCGCCAAAGTAGTTTGGGATGTCATCACACCAACCCACCTAAGCCAACCGGATATCGTCTACGTTCCGCTTGATGCAGAAACGGATCTTGAAATCACTCTCTTGGCCAACATGGTGTCATTAACACCAGGCAGCTTGAGCCTTGATGTCACGGCCGACAAGAAGTATCTCATCTTGCATGTCATGTTTGCCCCAGATCATGAAAGCGTCAAGCAAGACATAAAACAAGGCCTCGAGGCCCGGATATTGGAGGTAACACGTGACTGATTTCCTTCAAGTAAGCATTCAACTCTCGTACATCGGATTGATTATCAGCTTGGTATTGGCCTTTATGCGTCTGATACTCGGGCCAACCTTGGCTGACCGTGTGGTGGCATTGGATCTAATCTCTTTCGTTACTATCGGTTTTATCGCCGTCTACACCCTAGACAGTGGCCAGAAGTCATTGCTCGATGTTGCCATTACCCTTGCATTGGTCGCTTTCCTCGGCACTATTGCGTTTGCAAGGCTTATCACTAAACAAAAGCTTGATAAGGGTTAACCATGGACATTTTAATCAGCATACTGCTGCTTTTCGGCACCTTTTTCACCCTTGTTGCCAGCCTGGGGATTGTCCGAATGCCCGATCTCTATACCCGCATGCATGCCGCGACAAAAGCCGGTACCGTAGGGATTTGCTTCATTTTGTTGGCCGTTTCATTTTCAATGCCGGAAGTCACAGTGATCTCCAGGGTAATCGGTACGATTTTATTCCTCTTCATCACAGCCCCTGTTGCAGCCCACCTGCTCGGCAAAGCAATGCGACAAGCTAACTATCAAATTTGGCGTAATAAGAAGTAGATAGTCTCACGTTCGACATTGTCGAATCTTCTTTGATTTGTACCCAATATTCGTTTTTAGCAGCCTTCTGTGAATTAGAATTTTGCTGTGCCAATTAATCGATGAGGAATAATCAATGTCTACTGTATTGATCACTGGATCTAACCGCGGTTTGGGGTTGGAATTTGTCCGCCAATATACAGATAAAGGTTGGCAGGTTTTGGCAGCATGCCGCTCGCCAGAACGTGCTATAGAACTAAGTGAATTAGCAAAACAGCACCCAAGTATTGAGTTGCTGACGCTCGATGTGACCAAAGAGTCTGACATCCATGCCCTAGCCCAGCAGTTAAACGGTCGCGCTATTGATCATCTGGTACTCAATGCCGGTGTGCTCGGCGATGATTGCGCAACACTTGGCGAAATGACCCAGTCTAAGTGGCTGGGAGTACTGACAATCAATACCGTGGCCCCAGCTTTGCTGATTCAAGCCCTGCGCGAAAATGTGGCCGCTAGCCAGCACAAAACTATCATTGGTATCTCCACACGAGTAGCCAGTATCGGCGATAACACCTCTGGTAATATGTATAGCTATCGAACGTCAAAAGCCGCGCTGAACCAAATCTTGGTCTCTGCTGCCCAAAACCTTCGCGAGCAAGAAGTGAAAACCCTTGCTATTCACCCGGGCTGGGTGCAAACCGATATGGGTGGCGAGAAAGCGACTTTCACACCTGAACAAAGCGTTTCTGGGATCATTAGTGTGGCTGAGAACCTTACACTGGAAGAGTCAGGAAGTTTCCGTGTCTTTGATGGCTCGAGCATTGAGTGGTAAGCCTCTTATACCTACACCTCCCCTGCAACTCCTTGTAGCTATCTAGTTTCTTCACTACTAGCACCAATCACACCGGTCAGTGACGGTCTGTCGCTGGCTGGTGATTCTTCTCATAATAACTTTGGCTCTATACCGGGTTTGGCATAACTCAATCTGCCAAGTCGCTGAGTTACGTGGTAACTATCAAGACCGGAGATAGCCACACTGCCCAACGCTTCAATATCAAGGTACCCCGCTTCCGTCATTGCACTTTCATCAAGCTCTAAATGTGTGATTTCACCAATCACCATCTCCACACTGTTTATCTCCAGCGTCTGGCAAGAACGCAAAGCTAATGCGTATTTTAGGCGACTCTCTGCAACAAAAGGCGCTTTGATACCATCCAGCCATTGGGGTGTTAGCCCTACTTCAGAAAATTCAGAAACGGTTTCCGGATACCGGGCTGACGTTTGGTGTGCTTTCTGCCATATCTCATGGTTGACATGGTTAATCGTGTATTCGCCAGAGCCCAAGATATTTTCGAGCGTATCCCGCCTTACTGTATGTGGACGCATGATCATACCTATCAATGCTGGGTTGGCACCAAGGTGAAAGACAGAACTCACTATCGCTAAATTGGTATTGCCGGCGCCATCTTGGGTGCCGACCAAATTGGCACTTTTAAAACCTGAAAGACTGTTGATCAAATTAGCCCGGTACCGGTCATCCATATCCTTAAAATCGGCTTTGCGAAACATCATTACCACCACCTTGTTAAATGAGGGACTTGTAAGAGACAGTCCAATTTATACTCATCAGCAAAGCAGGTTGATCACTTTTTTAAGCTTCGTTAAATCTGTTTCTCTCCTCTCATTAAGACAAGGTAAGGCGACTGCACTAGTGGAAATTTCAGAATCTAAGCAGAAAGCTTATTGCAGATAAGGCATTGAAATGTAAAAGAGTAAATCTTAATCCGCAACTTTGATTGGTAGGTTACCAAAAGTTAACTAATTGCATTCAAACTCTAGGTAACCATAATAAACCACATCAGCAAAACGATTGAAATTATCGTTAGCACAGTACAGTCCAGTGACATCAATTGAAGGATATAGTTATGAGCAACGTTCTTATCATCAACGCCCATGAGCCATCACCTTTTTCAGAAGGCAAATTGAATGCAGCCCTAGTAGAAAAAGCACGAACCCAATTGGAGGCCAAAGGCCATGCTGTTCGGGTTGTGACTATGCAGGACGAAATTGTTGTCGAAGAACAGCTAGGTCACTTTGACTGGGCAGATCGTGTCATCTTGCAATCACCGGTCAACTGGATGACGATTCCATGGTCGTTCAAACGTTATATGGATGATGTGTTTACAGCAGGTATGGGTGGGGCTCTATGTCACTTTGATGGCCGCAGCTCAGACACCCCTACAAAGAATTACGGTACTGGTGGCACACAAACCAGTACAAAATACATGCTTTCGTTCACCTTTAATGCGCCAAAAGAGTCATTCAACGATGAAAGCGAATATCTGTTCGAAGGTAGAAGTGTCGATGATTTGATGTTCCATATGCATGCTAACTTCCGCTTCTTCGGCATGTCTGCACTACCGACATTCGCCTGTTATGACGTAATGAAAAATGGCGATATCGAAAATGACTTCAAACGCTTTGAAGCTCATCTAGACGCCAATTTTTAACAAGGAGCAGTGAAATGACCAAGTTCACCTATTACACAGCTGATAACGCGCCAGAAGAATCGAAAGAATTGGTAGAACAGTCCCTCAAGGGCTTTGGCATGTTACCCAACCTGCACAGCGTTTTGGCAGAAGCCCCGGCAACGTACCAAGCCTACAATACGACCTTTGATTTATTCATGAAGAACACGACTTTCAGCCCTTTGGAGCAACAAGTCGTGTTTATGACAGCCAATTTCGAAAACAACTGCCATTATTGCGTTCCCGGCCACACTTGGATGATGAAAGCTGGGAAAATGCCAGAAGATATGATTGAAGCTTTGCGTGAAGGTACCGTCATTCCTGACGCCAAACTGCAAGCACTGCATGACTTTACAAAAGCACTATTGGATAACCGTGGCCACATTGGTAACGAGCGACTGCAAGCTTTCTTGGATGCAGGATACACCAAGAGGCAAGCATTGGAAGTTCTGACAGGCCTGTCCGCGAAGTTGATCTCCAACTTCACCAATGCTTTAGCCCACACAAAAACAGATAAGCCGTTTGAAAAATTCGCTTGGACGCACCCTAGCGAAAGGTAGAAGCCTTTATCTGTAAACTCAGCCAACAATTCAGCTGACAATAAAGCAGAACAAGCCCATAGCCTGTTCTGCTTTTTGCTTTCTTTAAATGGCTGGTCTTGTGAAGACTAAACAAAAGCCTGCATCCAGTGATGATGCAACTGCTTATGACGGCACATCCAGATAGTCTGTTCGCAACTATACGGGCAGCCTTCGATACTAATCACTTTCAAGTTATGCTCACGGGCAATGTAGTCTGGCAAATAAGCCAGCATCCCCTGCGTTTTCACCATTGCGATAAGCATTGAGGCCGTATCAACCCTTGCCATAATGTGGCGGCTAAAATCATCATTATGCCAACCATCATGACTTCGGCTTGTATCGACGCTGCCATAAATCGCTTTTGATGGGACGACAAATGGGTATTCCAACACTTCTTCAATGAATACCGACTTTTGCCCCCTTGCAGCCAGAGGATGGCTAGAATCCACAACAGTAACAAAATTCACGGTACTGATTGCATCAGCCACAATTTGCCTATCGCTCGGGTTTTGCGTACTGAGACTTGATACGAGAGCCAAATCAACATCATGTTTACGGAGTAATGCTAAATCTTGGGCATCTTTGGTTTCCAAAGATATATGGATTTGCTTTGCCGAAAGCCGCTGCAATAGTGTTGGTAAAAAATATCCCAGAATAGCTTCCGAGCCACTTACTCTCATATGCGGTCTGCGGGGTTTTCCTAGTTCACGTTCAATCTTGTCATTAATTGCCACAAGCTCTATGGCCCGTTGAAACAGCATCTCGCCGGATGACGTCAGGGTCCAATTCGCACTATGTCGGTTAAACAATTCCTGTTGATAATAGGCTTCTATACGCTTGATAATTTTGGATAGCGTACCGGGCTGCATATCTAATTGGTTCGCTGCACTGCGTAAGCTGGGCGCTTTCGCCACTTCAACAAAGATTGCCAAGTCATTCAGTTTCATGCGTTGCCCATTTGGAAACGGTTATAGAATAAATGTTTCTTATTTATCGAGAGCAGCTAGCATAGAATAGTCAGTCATAGAATGGAATACCGAGGGACACTATGTCACGCTTTACCCCTATCAGCACTGGCTCAATCCGTCTGGATAATCGCTTAGTTGTACCACCAATGGCTTCCCAAACAGCATCTATTGATGGCATGGCAACCAAAGCCACAATCGAACATTACGACAGGCTTGCCCGATCTGGAGCTGGTTTGGTGATGGTGGAATACAGCTACATTCATCCTTCTGGACGCAGTGAATCCCACCAACTTGGTGCACATAGCGATGAGTGCATTGAGGGGATGAGAGATATCGCCAAGGCGATTCATACCCACGGAGCTAAAGCTGGCTTCCAGCTGACCCACTGCGGCGGTAAAGCCCAGCTTGATGTCTGCCCTGGACTTATGGCGCCATCGGGCATTACTGTGCCAGCTTATGACAGAACGTTACCTACTCCTAAGGCAATGACAGCCGAAGATATCATCAGTTGGCGAGAGGCCTTCATGCAGGCAGCAATACGCGCGGCAGAAGCAGGCTTCGACTTCGTAGAACTGCATTGCGCGCATGGTTATGGCCTCAACCAGGTACTCTCCCCCATCACCAACCAGCGCAAGGACCAATACGGGGGCACTATCGCAAACCGAGCGAGGTTGATTGTCGAAATTATCCGCCGAATCAAACAAACGGCACAAATTGGCGTGATGGTACGTATTCCCGGCCAAGATCTGTACCCAGAAGGGTTAACACAGAAAGATATGGTACAGGTTTGCCGACTATTCGTTGAGGCTGGCGTTGATATCATTGATGTCTCTTCGGGCATTGGTGGCTGGAATAGGCCGAAAGATCGTCGAGGAGAAGGTTATTTGGTTGCTGAAGCAGCTTATCTCAAAAGGTGCGGCCTCAATGTACCTATTATCGGCGTCGGAGGCATTGAGACCCCGGAGTTCATTGAACAAGCCTTAAGCGAGCAATGGTTGGATATGGCTGCGGTAGGACGGGCAATATTGGCCTCTCCGCAGGATTTCTTTGACAACGTAATGAGCCAGACAATGCCGGCTTAATGTGATTCTCTAAGCCCAAACTATTCCCAGGCTCACCTTATCGCTTGTGGTAGCTCTAAACGTTATGGGTTACCACTTTGGTAGCCCTTTTTTCATTAACTTTTAGTTATCCTAAAGGTAATCCTCAGCCTATTTTCGGTTAATAAAAACTCATCTACTATTTTTTCAACACAACAAGATTGAGAGAACAGAAGATGATTTCATTCAAGCAGCTCCTTGTAGCAATAGCACTTTACACCTCAGTAACTTTTCCAGCCATCGCCGAGACCGAGATAACACCTCCAACATTCGAGCCGGTGATCTCGCTACCAGCAGGACACTTTTTTGAAAACCTTACCTATCTCAACAAAGACGAATTAATCGTGACAGATTACACCGGTATGTCACTGTATAAATATCATCTTGATGGCAAAGCTAAACTCTGGGCTAAAGTCGACGGACACCCTGTTTCACTTCGGTTTGGTGAAGGGGGCAATGGCTTACTTTCCGTCCATGAAATTTCAATCCTGGAAGGTGACAGCTTTGTAAATAGCATGGCACTTTACAAAATCAATCAAGATGGTCAGCTTGAACGTCTGATTGCTCTGAATACGCCTGCTTTTCTCAATGGAATGGCCTATTTGGGCAACCAAGAATACCTCATTGCAGACGCACTCAATGGCAAAATCTTCAAATTCGATATGGCATCGAACAAGCTCTCAATCTGGCTTGAAGATACGATGCTGGAACCGGAGAAAGATCGCCCAGGGCTACCGGGTATCAACGGCATTCAGCTCCACGGCGGAGACTTATATTTCACCAATTCAGCCAAACAAGTTGTGGGGAAAATTGAAATTACCGAAGGGCGAGCAGGCGAAATTACAGTGTTAGCCGATGATATCCAAGCAGATGATTTTACCATTGATGAAAAAGGCACTTGGCTGATCACAACACACCACCATGAGGTGATCAAATTTACTCAGGACGGGACAAAAACGGTGGTTCTCAACCATGGCATCGATGGCAATACCGCGATCCAGCAGAGTACCCGCGAAGATAACGTTTTCTATATCACCAATGATGGCGGCTTGCTATTTGGTGGCGAGGAAAATGCCGGACTACACAAAATAGCCCTGTAATAGCCAATTATTCATTGGCAAAAAATGGCGACGGCCTTCCCGTCGCCATCCATTTCACCACTTCACGATTCCTAGTGTCACTTTTACCCCACCCACCAAGGTTGAACCACCGTAATCCTTGGCAAGACGCAACAAAGTGTCATGAAATCCTAGATTAGGAAACGCCGCTTCCACTTCTGCAATAATTTCCTTACTCAAGCCTTTTCGGATGGTTCCTTTTGAAGCATCTATCCAATCGGCTTTGCGGCAGGCTTCAATCACCTTTTGGTGCTCCCCTTTGTAAGGTGAGATCTTATGGTGCCAATGAATTGCACCGCGCAGCGCCTCTGGGTCCAGACCCCACTCAAATTTCTCATTATCGGCCAGTGCCACGGCTTCGGAGGGCTCCAAGTATGCCAATTCGTGATCGGTCCATAACCCTATATCGTGATAGACAAAGGCCGTTTCGACCAATTGTTCATACTCCGCATCATTTCCCAGAAAGTGCATGGCGTAAGTAATAGTGCGATAAACATGGTTCCGGTAACCGGCGTAATCATCACCGATTTGGTCTTTATACCGTGCGAACAGCATTTCAACTCGTGGACGCTCAAGCTGTATATCTATCTGGGACATGCCTTATGCTCCTTTGGAAAAGATCATATTCGCTAAAATATACACAGAATCATAATTATATTATTGATTTATCAACGCTGTAGTTAAGTACAACAAAACGGTGAGGTCATTCACTTCATAAAGTGTGGTTTATTATGGTAACCTTAAAACTTAAGTAACCCTGTATACTTTTAGTGACCAAGATAAATGAGGTAGATAACGTGGAAGGCGTCGTAAAGATTGATAGCAAAGGGCGCAAGTCAGTCGACAATGTGTGTAAAGAGCCTTGCGCCATTGAAAAAGGCATGCGCCTGATAGGCGGCAAGTGGAAAGGCTCGCTGATCTATCATCTGAAAGATGGGCCTGTCCGTTTCAATGATTTGGCACGCCTTCTGGGTGGGGCGAGCAAAAAAATGGTCGACCAGCGCCTCAAAGAGCTTGAAGCTGAAGGTATGGTTATTCGTAAAGTAATTAGTGACCGCCCTATCGCCGTCAGTTATGAACTCACTGAGTTTGGCCGCACTGCCCTTAAAATATTGGATGACCTACGCGTATGGTCCGAGAGCCATAAGCTGTAATCCACTCCAGTAAAAAATATCAAAGCGAGGCTTGATTAATGGCTATATCGTTAGAGCAAGCAAACGATCTACTAAAGAGCTGGGGTGCGACTGACATTCAGTGTAATTTAACCTTGCCTGCTAACGCAGACCAACTAGAGTCGGACACGAGGATCAAGAGCCTGTTCTTGATTCAGGAAAGTCTTGAGCTGTTGTTCGATGACGCCAAACAACGCCAAGGCTTCATGACATCGACACACAAAAACATGTTCGACAACCATAAGCCATTATCGCTTATTGCCAACGGTAAGCTTGATGATTTGATAGAGGTGCAGCGACAAATCAGAAGCTTAGTGTGTATTTAAATACGTAAACCTAACAGTGATTTATCACCTCATTAAGTTTTGCTTGTAATACGTTATCCATAGGCATACCATTAATCGTAATTTGACGATAAAGACAATTGCGAAGAACTATGGCAGATTGCTTAACTAACCTAGATCCCATTAACGTGGATGAAGCGACTGAAAAAGAAATCGCAGCCTATGCCAAGGCTATCAGTCATCCTGCTCGTGTTCGCTTATTGAAGATACTTGCTAGCGGTCAATGCTTAGGTACAGATCTTGTTGATCAGCTCGACCTTGCTCAGTCCACTATTTCAGAGCACCTTCGGGTACTCAAGCAAGCAGGGCTAGTTCACGCAGAAGTACAGCACCCCCGTACATGCTTCAGCATCAAACCTGAAGCGATACAAAGAATGAAAGATTTACTTGGCTATCTAGCCTAAGAATCATGAATGCCTGATAAAAGACATCTCAGGCATTTTTTAAAATTACATTAATCGTAATTCGACGATTACCGATAAACAAGGTACTAATAATCATGGGCATTTTTGAACGTTACCTCAGTGTCTGGGTCGGTTTGGCTATGGTGGCCGGCCTAATCGGCGGCACCACTTTTCCTGGGCTTTTCTCCTTAATGGGTGGATTGGAATACGCCAACATTAACTTCATCATCGCGGTGCTGATTTGGCTGATGATTTATCCAATGATGATGCAAATTGACTTCTCTTCTATCAAAGATATTCACCGCCGTCCGAAGGGATTAATCATAACCCTAACCGTGAACTGGCTGATCAAGCCTTTTTCTATGGCGCTTTTGGCTGTCTTTTTCATCAAATATCTGTTCGGTGACTTTCTAGGGTTGATCACGCCAGATCTAGCCAATGAATATGTTGCCGGCATGATCTTACTAGGTGTAGCTCCATGTACGGCAATGGTATTTGTGTGGAGCCAATTAACTAAAGGTGATGCCAACTACACCTTGGTTCAGGTTGCCGTCAATGACCTGATTATGGTTGTTGCTTTTGCTCCTCTAGCTGCATTCCTGTTGGGTGTAACCGATGTGAATGTACCATGGAGCACACTCATCATTGCAGTGGTCCTGTATATTGTCATTCCGCTAATTGCAGGCTTGATAACCCGTAAAGTATTGAAGTCAGAGCAGGCGCTGCAGCAATTTGGTAACAAAGTTAAACCGCTTTCCATCCTTGGTTTGATCAGCACTGTTGTTCTGCTGTTCGGTTTTCAGGCACCGCAAATCCTAGCAAACCCACTTGATATTGTATTAATTGCTATCCCACTGATCATCCAGACATTCTTGATCTTTGCTATCGCTTACTACTGGATGTTCAAGTGGAAAGAACCTCACCGTGTCGCTGCACCTGGCGGTATGATCGGTGCTTCTAACTTCTTCGAATTGGCAGTGGCGGTTGCTATCAGCTTGTTCGGCCTACATTCCGGCGCAGCACTGGCGACAGTCGTTGGTGTACTGGTTGAAGTACCCGTCATGTTAGCCCTGGTTGCGTATGCCAACAAGACCCGCGATAAATTCCCGGTTGCCCACGCCCACTAACACAAATTGGCAATCCAGAAAAAAGCAAAGGCCCTATAGGGCCTTTGCTATAACTATCGTTATTACATTTACTGGTAGCTCACTTTCAGGCTTTCTCTGGCATCCAGGTTGTCTTTGGCATGTTTCGGTGCTTCGGCCAGTACATCCCTACTCCCTTCCTCACCTTTAGCGTTGAGTTTAACTGAAGTGATTTGCCAATTGCTTCCTGCTTTGGTCAGCAAGAATTCATACTCGCCTGAAATTGCCCAGAAACCCTCCTCGCCCAACCAATGGCTATTCCTGGACTTAAAAAACCCAATCATATGGGCTTCACCGTGCCAAATATTGATGAAGAGGTATCGTATTTCAGCAAACACTTCGGCTTTGGGCTTGCCTATGAATTTGGCCCATTCGCTGCTGACGACAACTGGATGGCTGAGCATCAAAATGTGAATCCTCGTGCAGAGATCAGCAAAATTGCGATCATGAATGCCGGTGGGATTAACCTGGAAATTTTTGAATATACCGACAATATCCACCGAAGCAAAACAGCGCCGAACAACGCTGACATCGGCTGCCACCACCATACACGGGCTAATTACTGATTAACGACAACCTCTGAGCCATAAACTATCAGTGCCCTTTATCTTGAGACAGATAATCTCGCCCCCAAAGTTAGGGTAGTAATCGACTTTTTCAGCCAAAAATACGGCAGCCCTTGTTATTGGGAAAAACTTTAATTGGGATAACACTGATAAGATGATCGACCTCTTAGTTTTACATCAAAGTCATCACCCTAATCCATGATTTTGAAATAAGAAAACTACATGCTTTATTATCTTAAACAAAAACCACATGGTTCATGGCTTATTAAACAATAAAAAGGCAGGTATTTGGAAAATACCTGCCTAAATATTAACAATCTAAGTTTATTTACTTAAATCAAATATTATTTTACTTGCGGTAGCGTACCTTCACCGTTAGAAACAACAGCATCGATTTGAACCAAAGCATCCATTTCAATCTGAGAAACACCAACCACTGTACGAGCTGGTAGTTCACCATTGAAGAAAGTGGTGTAAACCTCGTTGATTGCTTCGATATCAGCAACATCTTTCAGGTGGATGTTGATTTTAACGATATCGTCCATAACATGGTCAACGCTTTCAACAATCGCTTTGATGTTCTTCAAGCACTGCTCTGCCTGCTCTTTAGCACCACCAGCAACGATAGCGTTTGTCGCAACATCCACTGGCAGCTGAGCAGCAATGTGGTTGTAGTGAGAGAACGCAACAGTTTGGGTGTGTAGCGCGTTACGTGGCGCAGCATCAGTGTTGTTAGCACGAATAACGATGTTGTGACGATCTTCAACTTCTTGTGGTGGTGTACCGTCACCGTGAGAAACAGAAGCGTCGATTTGCACTAGAGCGCCCATAGGTAGCGCATCTGCTGCAATGATTGAGCGTGCAGGTACGTATGCCACTGTACGAGCGATAGATGAATCAGGGAAGAAGGTTGAGTACACTTCGTTCACTGCATCAACATTAGCTAGATCGCTTAGGTATAGGTTGATTTTAACGATGTCATCAAATGGTACATCGATGCTTTCAAGGATCGCTTTCATGTTCTTCAAACACTGAGCAGTTTGCTCCTTCACACCACCTTCAACGACAGCACCCGTTTTAGGATCAACTGGAAGTTGAGCTGAGATATTATTGTAGTGAGAGAAAGCAACAGTGTGAGTCGCTAATGGATTTAGCGGTGCATTTTCAGTGTTGCGAGTCAGTTTAACAAGCGGGCAAGGTGCTTGAGGAGCAGTACCTTCGCCGTTAGAAATTAGTGCATCCATCTGAACGCGTGCATCGCTCATAGGTAGCGCTGAAACTTGAACCACAGTACGGGTTGGGATCAGGTTTTCAAAGAAAGTCGCGTAGACTTCGTCTACCGCTTCCATGTCTGCAATGTCTTTAAGGAACACGTTGATTTTAACAACGTCGTCCATCACGTGATCGATGCTCTCTACAATCGCCTTGATGTTTGTTAGACACTGTTTAGCCTGCTCTTTTACATCACCAACAACGATTTCGCCTGTTTTAGGGTCAACAGGTAGTTGTGCAGAAAAGTTATTGTAGTGAGAGAAAGCGACTGTTTGAGTAGATACAGTGCTTAGAGGGGCATTTTCAGTGTTTCGAGAAACTTTAATGATCGCATCAGTCATTTTTAATTATATCCTTTGATGTAGTACAGAAATAAATATCTATCTAAAGTAGATTTATTTTGAAGTGTTTTGAAAGTGAAGAGATAGTATGGGAAAAAATTAAGTTTAAATGTGACTTACATCAAAATATATTTTCACTAGCAGTCAGCTATTGATAGAATAATTAGTCATTTTACGACTAATTATCCATAAAAGTGATTATTTGCTGATTAGAGCTCCTTTTTTTATTCAAATAATTCGCAAATAATGAATACAATCTCAGCTAGTTATAATTAAATTCTGTGATGTTTTAGTCATTTTTGATAGCCTGTTCACAATAAATATATCCAAGTTAATATACACCATGCTTTTCTATGTCGTTTATAGCGCTATTAATGAATAAAAACCCTTATTAAATTCCAGTTGAGAATAAAAATCACCGCTTCATACGCATACTTCTACATGAAATTTAAGCTAATGAGCTAAATGTTAAATTATCCATTGAAATGATAGATAGTTGTTAACACCTCAATGAAAGTAAAAGTAATGAAGATATATAAAAAAGAAAAAGGCCAAACACATATGTTGGCCTTTTTAATAGGAAGCTTATTCAATAGCGGTTATAAACTATTGAAATGAGATATTTGATATCACAGATAAGTGATCAGAAGCGTAAATACCGTCTTTAATTACATTCCGATATTCAAACCTGTTGACCGCTAATTTATCATTCACGAAAATGTAATCGATATCTTCCGGTTTCTCCTTGCCATAGCCTTGATAGGTAAAGACTTGATCTTTATTGCCATTTACGCCAGTAAATGGTTGTTTGGTGATCTCCCTGGCATCCTGATACAAATCTGTTAATGCTTTATAAGATGCAGTATCACTCCGCTCAAAATTCAGATCACCCAGAACAATAACCGCATCACCTGCACCGGCTGTTATTTCATCCGCTTTCTTGCTTAGCAATATCGTACTTTTTTGTCGTGCCGTTTGGCCAATGTGATCAAAATGGGCATTAAATACCAGTACGCGCTTACCGGTCACTATCTCTTCCAAGCGCACCCACGTCGTTATACGGGTGAGATCGGCGTCCCAACCAACGCTGGCTACAACTTGTGGCGTTTCTGACAACCAGAATGTCCCACCACCAAGTTTTACATACTTATCATTGCGATAAAAAATCGGTACGGCTTCACCCTCAGCATTGCCGTCATCACGTCCTACCCCAACCCAACTGTATTCCGGCAATTGACGTGCCAGGTAACCGATCTGATCGCTGAAAGCTTCCTGTAACCCGGCAATGTCCGTTTGGGCAATGATATCTACCACTATTGCCTTACGGTTATCCCATGTATTGTTTCCATCATATTCGCTGCCGGCAACACTGTCTTTGCTATTGCGGATATTGAACGACATCACATCGAAATCCGCTGCCATCGCCGGTAGGCCAAGGGATATTAATAATGCCACTGCAATTTTGTTCATCATTAATTTCTCCATTAATGAAATTAAGAAGTGGCAGGGAAAGATGATCTTCCCTGCAACAAGAGAACATTAACCTTTGAGGTTTACTGTTTAATCTTTGGAACCTTTCCTGTTTCCAGATCCAATCGCTTCAAATCCACGATGGTTCCTTTATCCAGATTCAACTCGAAGTGATAGCTTGGCTCGCCATTAGCAAACTTGGTCAAGATGCCAAATAAGCCTCCAAAACGTTGTTTGAACACATCACCGAATTGGGTTGAATCCGTCACGGTCTGCTCAGCCAAGGTATTCGCCAAGAGTTCATATTGTGGCATCCGGTTTCGGTCGACGTCTTTGAAAGCCAATTCATCGGCATTTCTCAACCGGTAGAAATCGACAGCGAGATCAAAACCATTCCATTTTTCAAAGTCATCAAGCGATAGGCCATTGTCAGATGCTATCTGCTTGGCACTGGCCTCTGCCTGTTGCCATGCTTTAGAAAACGCGGGATCGTTAATACCTGATGGGTCGAAGTTCACTGGAGTTTCCTGACAAATTTCAATAGCATGGCGACCCTTTGCCAGTTTCATGACTTGCTCTTGAGTTAACGGGCTGTCTAACTGGCTAAGAGTCAGCATCTGACGGCCATCGAGTGCAAATACCATCTGTTTCAAGTCGCACGGCCATTCTTCCGGCAAGAAACGCATTCTTGTCAGTTCAGTGATATGCCAGTTGGTAAACTCGTAGTAATCCTTCGATGTCAGGACATCCTTGTTCCAAATTTCCTCAGCCGCTTCGGCCTTGAGGTGTTTCCACTCCTTCTCATAATGCTCAAACAACTCATCGAAACGCGGTACTTTGTCGAGTATCACCGTCTCGACTTCAACTTGGCTGTCCGTTTTAAAGCTCAACAGTTTGTAGGCTGGAACATAGGCTGCCATCGACGGAGCCTGAACGTTAAATATGAAAGACCCATCATCATAGCGTTTCACACCGGTGTCATTGAAATGCATGTGGCCACCAATATGGAGCTTGATCCCCGTTTTAGCCAAAGCATGGCTAACATCCTCTTTTGGCGAGCGTGCTAATTGGAAGTTACCCGGGCCGAAGATATCCTCTATGGTCTCCGCAGCGCCATTATAAAATTCCGTCATCGGGAAATGGCTGAAAGCCACCAGCGTCTTACCTTCGGCATGGGCCCTTTTAACGACGGTTTTCATCCATTCAATCACATGCTGTTTGTGAGTCAGCATCTTGTTGTAACCGGCATTACCCGAGCCAGCGAAGTTCGCAGCCAATTCTGGTTGAGCAGTATCGGCATCAGCATTTGGGATATACACGTTGGCATCGATTGCCAGCAACCACAACCCTTCCACAGGCTCGACGAGGTAGCTAGTATCAGGTACCGTAAAACAGGCCGAATAGTTTGGCTGTTTATACTCTCCCCCCGTCCCTTCGTGGCAAATCTCATACTGGCGCTGTTGATAGTTCGATTGGGCCAATGCCTCGTCGAAGTCATATGTGACTTGGGTATAGGTTGAATATGGTGTTTCCCAATACACATTCGATGCCTGCGGGAAGAAACCAAAATCTCCCAACTCCGCCATCAGGCCTTCGTAACCAAGTTCACGGATTTCTTCGGTACATACCGTTGGTAATTCATGGCCAGCATTAATGACAGCACTTTTGCCTTCGTAACCGACACACTCATTGGCACCTTTACTGAAAATACGCTGGGTCTTACCGTCTTTGCCGAGGAAGTCCTTCTCCCCGCTAGGTCTATCAAATGGGCGAACCGGGTCATGGTTACCGGGTGCGGCAAAGAACTCAATGCCATAAGTCTTAGCATAATGGTCGAGTATTTTTTTCAATCCCCGGATATGAACCGGTTGGCCGTCATCACTGAAATCACCCGGCAGAGCGATATACTTCACACCACGCCGCACGGCATCATCAAGCGCTGCCAGAAGGGCAAAGTAGTTTTCATTAAACAAGCGGGTCGAAGTCAGCTGGGCATGCATACTGCGGATAGTTGCATTCTGGCCACTATGGCTGTTTTTCAGGCCATCGAAACTGCCATCGTTAAAATCACCATATACATCATGGAAATGAATATCCGGCATGAAGGCGATTTGAACCTGCTCCGCTGCCGAGGCCGTATTAAATGCCAATGCTGTAGCCATAGAAACGAGGAACGCAACACTGCTTTTTCTGAACCTTTTCATTAAGGTATCTCCTTGAAGGGTCTTATTATTGGGCCCGTGTGATTTTGAATTTCGGTTTTGCTTCTTCTTGTTTTTTGGGTAGCTCTTCACCCTTGAAAACCAGCAATGAGCCAGCCGCGATGATGCCCGAGCCAACGGCAATTGCCAGCACATAAACCAGCCAGTTTTCAACAGCTAGCCAACCATAAAAACCAGAGATAGGTGCACGGTTTACAGCGCCTAACCCGACAGCCATAGCCGAGCCGACAGCTGAGCCGAGCACGTTCACAACGATAATTTTCGGATTTGCCAGTGCGAATGGAATGGCACCTTCAGAGACACCTATGAGCCCCATTAAGGTTGATGCCTTACCTGCATCTTGTAGGGAATGTGGGAAACGCTGCTTCCAGATAAGTGTAGCGACGCCAATACCGATAGGCGGAATAATAATAGCGACCTGAGCGGCGGTGTTCGGATCATAGATCCCAGATGCAAGCATAGCCATCGCGGTCGTTACCGCCGCCTTGTTGATAGGACCACCGAGGTCAAAGCCGACCATACCACCAACAACTGCCGCCAGGACAATCTTGTTGCCATCAGACATGCTTAGTAACCAGTTCTCCAATCCGCAGTTCATGGCTGCAAGCGGATCACCAATGATGTACATCATGACGAGACAGGCAAGTAAGGTACCGCCTACGGGGATAATAAAAATGGGACCGGCAGATGCAACAGATTTAGGCAGCTTAACCTTGGTAACCAGCAACTTAACAATATACCCAGCAATAAAACCAGCCGCCAAGGCACCGAGAAAGCCTGTTCCCATCTCTTTGGCTAACAAGCCGGCAACCATACCCGGAGCAATACCCGGTTTGTCTGCAATCGAGAAGGCGATATAGCCTGCGACAACCGGTAGCATCAGGCTCAGTGCCAGCCCACCAAAACCGTCAAAGGCATGGAAAAGTCGGACCAATGTATTGGCTGCTTCGGCGTGGCTTCCATCCCAAATATTGTCGATGCCATAGAATGACGCGCCGATACGGGCTATCCCCATGATCACTGCCCCGGCAATGATCAATGGCAGCATGTAGGAAACCCCGGTCATAATTGCGGTCTTAACTTCAGTTCCTACTGACTTTTCTTTTTTATTCATTGAAAACTTAGCCATTATTTATTTCCTCGCAAATTGCTTCGAAAACGGCATTTCCATGTTTAATTGGGTCTGCTACCGCACATTCCAAAATTGGTAAGGTTGAGAACCTGTCTTTTTTTGCAATCGCTACTTCAGCGGCAATAATACAACCGTCTGCACGTGCAATATCTTCCTCTGTTATTTCGTTTTCAATCCCCAAGCTACCCTGGGTTTCGACTTTTACTTCATGTCCTAATTCTTTTCCAACCATTGCCAGTGATTCTGCCGCCATATAAGTATGTGCGACACCTGTTGGACAAGCCGCAACACAAACAAAATACATAATTAACCTCATTGATTTTCACTTGGATAAAATAGAAAAAGCACAGAAAAGACATAAGTGCTTTCTGTGCTTTTATTCGGTTTGTTTCTTGCTTTGTATCTAGAACAGTTTCTAGAAGTAAAGCGAGTTCATTTTCTTGATAGTTTTGATGAGAAGTAGAACGAAAAGACAAGCAAGTGGTGAGGGTGAAAAGTTGCAAGTACGCGGCTGCTGGATCACCCATATTGCGCTGACAAGACAACATCTGTGCAATAGAAGAGTTCACACAACCATGAGATAGCAGATTAAAATCAGCAACTTGAATATTCAAGCGTGATTGCATTTCTGCTAACACAAGTAGCTCACGAACAGGCTTTTTACCCGACTTACGGAATGATAAACGATCAGTCACCGTATCCCACATTCCGCTCCACTGCTTAGCTATTGTATCTAGCTCATCAGTTTTGTTTTCATCAGACCGATTCAACTTCTCTAATTCAGGTGTTAGCGCTAGGCTAATATTTTCAAGCATAGTAAGCATGGAAAAGAGAGCATCTTTCCCCTTAACTACCACTATGCTGAAAAACAATATCAAACGAAGCATTGATATCACCTAATCAAATAAAAAGTTAACGAACTAATCCTAACAGTAATAATCTTATATCGTCTAAGACAAAGATCACATTAACAGGAGTATGTAGAAATCAATCTATTTTTTATATAGAAGGCACTTTAAGATAAATACCTTGTTTTTATAAAATTAATATTAAGAGTAAAGATTATTAAATTGCTGTATTTTCATCAGATTTAGACTTTAGCTTCATTAATAAAACAATACTTGAGAGAACCAAGGTAATACCATTGCCAAGCATAAGGGGCAGATCATGGGAGATTAATCCATAAATAAGCCAACATAAGATCCCAAACACAAACAAAACATACATAGCTAGCGAAATCCCTGCTGTATCTTTGGTCCTGATGGTATGCAGGACCTGGGGAAGAAATGACAGGGTTGTACATGCTGCCGCCAGGCTACCTAACATGGTGGGATGATCTATCATCACAGGCAGCCCAATGGCCAATATTGTCATCACGACCAATACATTCAACGATATTACTTTCATTATTTTCAATCCAATACAGCCCCTCAGGCATTTACCCGAAGTCATGTTGCCTATGCCACCTGCTCGTAGAGGATCCCTTTGAGCAGGGCAATTGTTTCCCCACTGCTAGCGGCGGGGTTCATTAATGCCTCGCGAAAATCTCGGTGCATCAGTTTCCGGGCCAGTTTGGAGAAAATACTCATATGAGTCCCCTCTTCATCACGACTGGAAATCGTCAGCATGATCACAGCAGAGACAGCTTCCCCCTCCGCTTCATTCCAAATGATTGGCTTCTCGAGTTGTGCTATCGAAATACTGTTATGGCTAACAGCGTCAGACTTACAGTGTGGAACCGCGACACCAAAGCCCAAGGACGTTGCAAAGATAGCCTCCCTTTCCCAGATAGCCTGCTCTACCGCATCGGCTTTTTCCGTCCTGCCCTGTACTTCGAGGTTATCCGTCAACTGCTTGATCACACCGGCTTTATCATTGGCATCACACCGAATAACAAGGCTTTCGGATAGAATTTCTGGTTTTTCCTGCTGTTGCCAGAAGTGTTCGATACACGCCTTCACCTGATCTGCCGTTCCTTGGGCGCAGACTTCGTCAAGCAACTTACCGCATGCATCAAAATCAACTTTAGCCAGTTCTGCTCGTAACGGGATAATACTCGGCGCCGACATGCTGATTTCATCAAACCCCATGGCTAACAGTAGTGGCAATGCCCTTTTGTCACTGGCCATCTCACCACAGATACCCAACTCAAGCCCTGCACTTTTTGCCGCTCTGGCTATGTCACGCAGGAAGGCAATAAATCCAGGATGGAAGCTGTCATAAAGAGATGAAACTTGGCGGTTACCTCGATCACACGCCATGAAGTACTGGGTGAGGTCATTACTGCCTATTGAGATGAAATCGATCAACCCTGCCACTTTTTCAATCAAGTAACGTGCTGAAGGCACTTCGACCATAATGCCTAGCCGCCACTGGCCAACTTCTGTCCCTTCGGCCTGCAATTGTGCTTGGCATTGCTGGCATAACTGACTGATCCACTCCACCTCTTCCATGCAAGAAATCATCGGGATCATGATATCGACTTGACCATAACGAGATGCCTTTAGCAAAGCTCTTAGCTGAGTCTCTACCATAGCTTGGTACTGCGGGTACATCCGAACAGCGCGATAGCCCAAGAATGGATTTTCTTCTTCAGGTAACTCCAGATAAGGCAAAGGCTTGTCTCCGCCAATATCCAAAGTACGGATAATGACTGATTTTCCTGCAGCAGCCTCGATAACTTCACGATAAACCTCGAACTGTTCATCCTCATCAGGTGCTTGTTCTTGGTCCATAAATAGCATTTCGGTTCGGAATAGCCCTATCCCTTCAGCGCCCCGTCCAAAGGCACTACCGGCTTCCATACCCATTGCGATATTGGCAAACAACGCCATACGCTTTCCGTCTTTGCTTTGGCCCTGGCTGGTCGCAAATGGTGTCAATATGGACGTTTTAGCCGCCTGTTTGCGTTGCTCTAACAGATAGAACTTATCCACTTTTTCATTTGGCTCGCGGATCAAACAACCATAGCTAGCATCAACCACCAAAGTATCAGTACCATGTGCAAAGGCATTGACGCCCTCAACAGCGGTTAATACCGGTACACCAAAAGAGCGTGCCAGAATCACGGTATGCGATGTCTGTCCTGCTTCTGCTAGTACAAGCCCCTTGAGTAGTTGCTTATCCAATGCCAAAAACTCACTTGGCGTCAGGTTATCGGCGATTACAACACTGTTTTCAGAAAGAACAATAGGCTGCTGAAGGGGTTTACCCAAAACAATACCGGCTAACCTTGCACACAAGTCATCGATATCCAACGCCCGTTCACGCATGTAATTACTCTGACTTTTCAGCAATGGTACTTTTAACTCATCGCTTGCCTTTGCAATAGCATGGATAGGATTTCCCTGAGTGCTGAACTTCACCAACGATTCACTGAACAAACTGTCACCTGCAATCTGCAAATGGGCTTTGAGGATAGTGATCTCTTCATGACTGCTTTTTGATTCAGTTTCTACGATTTCCTGTTCAAGCTGCTGGCAAAGCGTGAACAACGCTTTTGCCAGCACGCTTTCGACGTTGCTACCAGACTGTAATTGCACATCTATAGCCAATTGGTGGAGGTCGATCTTGCTGCAAACAACCGGTCGCCCTCGGCCAATACCTGGGGAAACAATGGTGCCTCGAACCAAATCCGGCTCGGCTTTCACCAGCGCCACGGGAAGGGGCTGGTTTACGTCAGCTTCGATCACTTCCAGCGGCTCATCGCAAGAGGCGAAATCCCTGTCAATGAAGGATTTAATAGCCTCACAGGCAGCTTGCTCATCAGCGCCTTCGAATACCAGAAGACAATCGTCCCCCATTACAACATCGGCACCAACCAGCGAGAGCACACTTTTGGCGTCTGCTTGTGTGCCTTTCGTTTTATTCATGAGGGTGATCTGACAGCTATACCGCTTTGCGCGGATCTCTATTTCAGCAGCAGGCCTAGCGTGAATGCCATTAACCAACGGATTGGTAAAATCAAATGATGTAGTCATGATTGCCCCTTGGGGTATATTTTGTTCGAATTTTCGGTGTAGCAGGCCACTCACCCGATCCGTTCACCCTGGATCTGTAGTGAGGGCCTAATGTTATGGTTTAGGTTTTGCCTAAAGACTTTCTTTGCTCAATCGAAGGCCAATAATGCCTTGTGCAGGGATTGTCGTATCGGTTGTCGCATCACCCATTACTCGCTCCATACCGTCTACCTGCCAGGCCTTCCATCCAGACGGAAGTTGGCCCAGTTTGGCCTCGCCTTTACCGGCATTCATCAAACGAATGACGATACTATTGGCATCGTCCTCGCAGACCTTGATGGCGCTAACAGCCACTTCTGGCGTGCCGAGCGCCACTAGGCTGAATGCTTCCGGTGCTGTGAACACTGGCGGTGCAATCATAAAGCGTTGCACCACCCCGTTATGCAAGGTCAACGGGGTACTCAACCACTCTTTCACTTGTTGACACAATCCTGCGTCAAAAGCACTACCACTGAATGGACAAAGTATCAGTCGGAATGACAGTGGCTGGCGAAGTTGAGAGTCAGGGCTGGCATCAGGCAGCCCGGACAGACGGCCTGGCCGGTATTTCAAGTCAGGTTTTCCGACAAAACCCATCGCTCGAAACAAAGTAATGGCAATCGAGTCATCATATTGCTGGTATTCACGGATACCGTCAGTCATCACAGCCAAACCACCTTTAGTGGTCTCCCCTGCAACAACACTTTGCATCGGGAAAATCGGTACTGGGCATGATGTCCACTCTTGGGCCTGCCAAACAGACAATGCAGACGCATCATCCCCACGCTTAATTAAGCCGATAGGCTGATCGGCCACACTCTGGGCTCGAGCAAAATCGCCATTAATATGTAGCTGCACCCGATGGTCGTTAGCCTGATTGTCCAGCTCAACCGAAATTTCCAAACCTCGGCTGCCTTTTGCCAACCCAAGGATCACGTCGATGCGCTGTGTTACCGAACATTGTTTCGCTGCGCGCTCAGTTAAATCCGCAGGTAACATGGCTTGGTAAGAAATACGAACTTCAGAGCGCAAGCGACCTTCGGATACACTGATTGCATCTTCAAGCACTTCATAGGAAATTTTCAGATCGTCATGCGGCTCAGAAAAGTCGTAGTTATCACCATCATCACCACCATCGATCAAGGTAATCACATCATCCCAATGCTGGCCGCTGTCGAGACAAGATAAACTCACCCTGCCATACTTATCGACATCAACTTTCATGGCTTCGTTAACTATGCTGATTGATGTCTCTTCAGTTGTTTGAGGCAGGCACGCGTTAGTGGTTATGTCCCCATCTGCCAAGCGCTCTACCCTCAGGTTGCGATAGCCACAGGCAGGCAAACCTTCCAAGGACACCCAAACGCGGTGGCGGTACCAGGAGCGGAATCGCTCATCGCCCAAAGTGGTTGGATCCTGGACTATGGCATTGATATCGACCTGTTTGCACGAGATAGACTGCATCTCGACGATTTGCCCACCGTCGTGAATGGCCAGATTGCGAGTCGGCAGCACCAGATCCAACTCTATTTGGGCATTGCGTGAATAAGGCAATGGGTTGAAAACCAACACATACTCACCCTCTTTGCCTTTGGTTGATGCATCTGCCAGTTGCTTGAGCGTGATCGCTTGTAAACGCTCTGCATTTTCACGTACAGCTTGAATACGGGCTTTAACCTGGCGGTTGACTGAGTCAGTGTTACAACCGCCGATAGAGTCATGAGCATGACTTTGCATCAGTTGTTTCCAGTTTTTCTCCATCAAGCCGTACGGGTATTTCAAGCCCAGCTCATTGGCAACCGTCAACAGTGGCTCCAACTGGTTGACCATTAAATTCTCGACATCACTATTGAGCTTCTTGATATCGTAGCGGGTTGAATAAATCCCGCGGTGGATACGGCTGTATTTGCCGTAGAGCATTTCGCTCTCAACGACAGGTAAACTGTCGTTCGTCGTTTGGGTGAAATAGTCTTCAAAAGTGCACAGCTGATATTGATAAGGCCGCGATTCATTCGCGTACTTGATAGCTTCAACCGTTTCCCTTTGCCAAGGCTTTTGATCGTGCCCTCCCATGAACAGAAAGTGCTCACGTTCACCCGGCCAAAAACGTTCAGCTATTTTCTGGTCGATACCGTCAAGGTGGGTATCCATTGGCTTCATTCCCTGGAAGGCACTGTAGCCAAACTCGAGTACCGCAGTTGTCACTTCGCTGCCATCCGGAGCCCGCCAGACAAACTCAGTATTGCTGCAAATCCCTTCCCAGATCCCACGCCAGAACACGCATTTATCTATATTAAAATGTTGGAGAAGCTGAGGCAGTTGCTCACTCTGGCCGAATGAATCAGGTACATAGCCAACTTTCATTATTGCGCCAAAGCGCTCGGCATCACGGCAACCCCACATCAAGTTTCTGATCTGCGATTCGCCATGGACCACACATTGATCGGTTTGAGTGTACCAAGGGCCAACTAATAACTTGCCCGACTCAACCAGGGCTTTCACCCTCTCTGTATCTTCAGGTACAACACTCAAGTAGTCTTCAAGCATCACCGATTGGCCATCAAGCACGAAGCAAGGCAATCCATCATCACTTTCCAGCTGTTCTAGGATTTGCTGCATGGTAAAAACGAGTAAGACTTGTGATTCTTCCGTGCTGAAGTACCACTCACGATCCCAGTGAGTATGAGGAACTATGTAGGCTTTCTTATTCATTGACATCGTTCTTACCTTAAGCAGATTTCGCTACTTGCTGCTGGTCTTCAGCATCAGTGGCCTGTTTATTAAATTGTCGCTTCATCAGTACTGTGGTGCAGACGGCAACAAAAGCCACACCGGTTGCTATAGAGATGAAATACAAGAAGAAATGGGACGAAAGGATCAGGGCGAGAATGCCTGCCGCTGGCGCTTGGACTATCGAATCAAACATAATGACCATGGCAGCTGAAATGGCACTACCTATGGTATTGATAATGATCAGCGCGGGGTTGGCAAGAATAAAAGGTATCGCCCCTTCACTGATCCCAACACAAGACATCATTAACGCAGCACGGCCATTTTCCTGCAGCTCTTTGCTGTAGTATTGCTTGGCAAAAATCGTGGACAAGCCAATACCAAACGGGGCAATCATAATAGCGATATGTGACGCGGTAACTGGCTCAAAAATTCCCTGAGCAAACAGACCCAAGCTCACTGTAATGGCTGCTTTGTTGATTGGCCCACCCAAGTCAAAACCGACCATCGCGCCCAATACAGCGGCCATCACCACCTTGTTACCACCGGACATGCCAACCAACCAGTTTTCCAAACCAGTGTTAAGGGCAATCAGTGGATAACCAACAATATACTTCATAACGAAAAGGATGATGGCAGAGCCGATAAGGGGAATAATGACCATCGGTAACAAACTGCGGAACTCTTTCGGCAGTTTAATGTTAGCCAGCATCCAGCGGACTAAGTACCCCACCATCAAGCCGCCTAATAAAGCGCCTAAAAAGCCCATTTGCATATCGCGGGCTAACATACCCGCAATGAGCCCCGGGGCAATTGCAGGTTTACCAGCTAGACCAAACCCGACAAATGCAGCAATGACTGGAAATAATAAAGTCAGGCCATATAAGCCAAAGGTTTTAAGATCATTTATTAATTGGGCAACTAAAGAGTTGCTTTCTTTTAAATCAACACCAGTTAAAGTTTCAAATAATGAACCAAATGCCAACATCATACCACCAGCGACAATTACTGGGATCATATATGATACGCCGGTCATTAATGCTTCACGTAATTTATCTATTTCTGTTTTTTCTTTTTTCAGTAGTAGGGCCATGGTAATTATCCTTAATTAGTATTAATTAAATGCATCATGGTTTCGTAAACGGCATCGGGTTGTTTTATTGGGTCTGCCACTGCGCACTCCAAAATAGTAAGAGGTTCAAATCTATCCATCCCTTCCACTGCGACTTCTGCGGCAATGATAGCGCCATCAGCTCTTGCGATATCCTCAGCCGTGATTGCATTATCGATACCCGTACTGCCTTGAGTTTCGACCTTCACTTCCCAACCGTGATCCTTACCCAAGACTTCAAGAGCTTCTGCCGCCATATAGGTATGGGCAATGCCTGTTGGACACGCTGCTACACAAACAATATACATTTTTACCTCACTAGCAACTTTTTAAGCTGCTGTTATTAAATACAAAAAAAGCAGCAATCATCTTGCGACGATTGCTGCTCATTGGATGGGTGCTAACGTAATTTACGTTGCTTTTGCTAGCATGTTCACGACCAACAGATGCAGTTCCATTGTTTAAAGACATCGCTGCGTTCGCTGGTGCGTAGCGGTAGAAGCACACCAAGGAACTGGCCGAAACCTGCTTAGCAAAATATAGGTATGTCAGAGACAAGAAAGAGAACAGAGTGCGCATCTGAGCAGCACAAAAATGGTGATTGCGTTTCCAACGTGCAAAAGATGCATCACACCAATACCTGACTTGTTTCCCTAGCATGTCACCAACACTAATATAAAGCTGGTTATAGTCCGACGCTATCTCATCCAGTTCCTTGTCAGAGCTAGAGACTAAGCTATCGCTAGAACTAATACAGACACACGAATAAATAGCATTAACCAGAGTGTGTAAAACACCCCGGATAAATGCTAATAGCGTGGCCGTATCAATTTTCATCAAAGTATCCCCTATAAAGATATGCAAATCATATACACTTGAAATCAGTTAAGATGTGATGAAATTCACAAATAAACATCAATTGTTTTTTCACATGACTATTAATGACATTCATCACAAATATTAAGTCAAATAAAATCGAAGCTTCATTATTAATATTTCATGAAATTACTGTTTATTTTAAAATAGAAACCCCTGAAATACATATTAAAAAGCCGCAGTATTATTTCCCTACGGCTTTTGTATTTATCAGCATGATATGGAGTTACAACACATCTATTACCAACTTCGTCCCTGATAAGAAAAGGAAAAGGTAGCACAGACGGTAAACTACATCCTGGCTGACACGATGAAGCAACCACACCCCCATGTACACCCCAACAGGCGCAAGTGGCATCAGTACCATCGCCGTCATTAAGTTCGTTGTATCAAACTCGCCAAGCATGCTGTATGGGATCAGTTTTGCCAAATTGATAATGCCGAACAAAACGGCCATGGTTGCAATCAGGGTGACTTTTTCCAAGCGCAATGGCAGTAGATAAATACTGGCCGGCCCGCCCCCAGCATGAATTGCAGTACTGGAGAAGCCACCTAAGCTACTCCACCACCACGCACTGGCTTTGCCGGGCTTTTTATCTTGCTGGCTACCGCCCAGTACATACTGAACACAGAACAGCAGTGATAACACCCCAATCAAAAGTTTGAGCCCTGCTTCAGGGGTTACGCTAAGAAACAGTCCGGCTAGTAATACCCCTAACAAAGAGCCTGGCAGCATTTGCTTCAGCACTGAATAATCAGCACTGCGGTAGTGCTGCCTAACCGCAAATGCGTCCATCACACACAGGATAGGAAGCAAAATAGCAGCGGCTTGTGTTGGCGAGACTACTAAAGCCATCAGGGGAACCGCGATGATCCCTAACGCCCCGCCCAAACCGCCTTTACCAATCCCGTAAATCAATACAGCAGGTACAGCAGTGATGTAAAACCAAGGATCGGTAACTATCATCTCAACCCTTACCTGCAATGCTCAGCAAGATAACCTCGGCTTTTCGCCATATCACCCTTCACGTGATCCAACTGGGTGACAGCTCGCTCTTGTTCGACAACGACCCAACCTTGGTAATCAATATCCTGCAATACCTTGAAGATACTAGAGAAGTTGATACTCCCCTCACCGAGTGGGCGGGTTAGCCCTTTACTGAAAGCATTGGTCATACCGCAACGATCGCGCATCGCATTGTGTAATTGCTGGCCATCAACATCTTTAAAGTGCAGGTGTTCCAATCGGTTTGCATATCGGCGAATAAACTCTTCAGGTTTCATGCCATCGATAAACAAGTGGCCGATATCTAAACACAAGCCAAGACGTTCAGCCGGAATTGTGTTCAGTACCGTGGCAATCTCATCAGAAAACGCCACAAAGCCGCCGGAGCTGGGATGCAGCAAGGTACGTACACCTTTCGCCCCCGCCATTTCAGCAACCTCAGAGATAGTCGATATCATCGACTGCAATTGTTCCTGCTTAAGCCTGGGTGCGATAACGCCATGGCCAACATAGGCATCCCTCGCCGCATTAGCGCGATCCATGATGATCAGCTTATCGACACCAATGGCGTTGAGCAGCTCTATCACACGCTTCGCATTTGCCAGCACCTCTTGCTTTGAATCTGGGCAACTGAAATCACCATGAAGGTTCCCAGCACAGATTTTCATTCCTCTTACTCGCAGAGAGCTCGCAAGGATCGCCGGGTCTTCAGGAAAGTACCCAACAGGTCCAAGTTCAATCCCTTCATAACCCGCTTCACGTGCTTCTACCAACACTTTCGCCCAGCTAGGGTTTCCGCCTTGCTCTGAATTTTCCACTCCCCACGAGCACGGCGCACACGCTATCTTCATTGCCATAATTACTTCCTCTAAATGACAAACTACTAAACAAAATTCTTTTGCAAATTCGCTAGCGACTAAATGAAGCCTTTTTCTACTAAAAACTGACGGCTTTTCTTAATATCGGGTAGCGTAGTATCTGAATTGCGCGGATCGCGCTCTTGCTCAATGGTGATCCAACCGTGATAACCGATGCTATCCAGAGCATGCGCCACTTGGTCATAATCCACCGCACCTTCTCCTAATGGGCACATCACACCATCGGCACAGGCTTGCCAAAAACCGACCTGCATCTCAATAGCTTGTTGCAAGCGCTGCTGGTTTACGTCTTTGAAGTGGACATATTCCAGCCGGTCTTTGTATTCAACCAAGCTCTTAGCAGGATCCATGGTTGCGTAATAGAGATGGCCGGTATCGAGGCACAGGCCTACCTCGTCAGCAGACAAATCAGCAAGCATACGATCGATTTCATCCCGGTATTCAATATACCCACCAGCATGAGGGTGAACGACGGCCCTGATCTCATGACGCTTTGCAATCTCGGCAATATCCCTAATGGTGTTCATCATCTGCGCCCAGCGCACATCGTCGAGCCTTGGTGCCTGCTCTGGCATACCGGCATATCGGCTTCTTATGTCGTTGACGCAATCAATCACCACCAGCTTTTCACAGCCAATCTGTTGTAACAGGCCACACAAGCGCTTGGTTTTACTGATAATGTCTTCATAATTAGCAGACTCGGATAGCGGCTCGAAAATGGTCCCTGCGCAAATTTCCAACTCTTTGACATACAGCGCCGTGTTTACCGTATCGGCATCGAGTGGCAAAAAACCGTAAGGCCCTAACTCTGTACCGGTAAATCCACCCAACCTTGCCTCTGACAAGACTGTCATCCAATTCGGGTTATGTGGATTGTCAGATGATTCAACACCCCAGCAGCAAGGTGCACATGCAATTGAATAACTCATAGTTCCACCCTCAAGTGATCCATTAACTGAACGAAGCAAATTACAGTCAGACTAATCACTCTGTAGTCGAAATGGCGTGACCAAGCGCGCATCTTATTTTTGCATTTTCGCAAATCAGATTTGAATCTATGCCTATAACACCCCTGGGCCCGCCCCCCATACACTGTTGATAACAAATCAAACTGAAACAGGAAGTTGTATGGAATCTGTATACATTGTTGCCGCCAAACGCACCCCAATCGGCAGTTTTAATGGTGCTCTCGCCCCAGTCTCTGCGCCTCAGCTAGGGGCAACCGCCATCAAAGGTGCACTTGAGCAATGTCATCTCGATCCAAGCCTGATTGATGAAGTAATTGCCGGTAATGTCCTTAGTGCTGGAATTGGTATGGGCCCAGGTCGACAAGCTGCGATTTTGGCAGGTATCCCTGAAACTGTACCGGCCTATACCCTTAATATGATCTGTGGCTCCGGTATGAAAACCGTGATGGATGGAGTCAGCCATATTCGTGCAGGAGAAGCCGAAATCGTTATCGCATGTGGAATGGAGAGCATGTCGCAAGCGCCTTTCATTTCTGCAAACCCACTACGTGATGGTGTAAAAATGGGTCAGCTGACACTTGATGACTCAATTATCAAAGATGGCCTGACCGATGTGTTCAACCAATACCACATGGGGATCACTGCAGAGAACATTGCCGAACTGCACGACCTTAGCCGTGAAGAGCAAGACCAATTTGCTCTATCAAGCCAGCAAAAAGCGACGGCGGCTATCAAAGAGCATGGCTTCAGCGATGAAATCGAGCCGGTCAATGTCTCCCACCGCCGTCAGCAATACAGCGTCAGCATTGATGAATACCCAAAAGCCGATGCGACGTTTGAAAAATTACAAAGTCTTCGTACCGCATTCAAAAAAGAAGGCACAGTCACTGCCGGTAATGCTTCTGGCATTAACGATGGTGCCTCCGCCATTATCCTTGCTTCTAAGGCTGCAGTTGAGCGCTATAACCTCACGCCTATGGCTGAGATCGTATCTTGCGGCCAAGCAGGCCTATCACCAAAAGTAATGGGTCTTGGCCCAGTGCCAGCCATCGCAAACGCGCTGGATAAAGCCAAATTGACCTTGGCAGATATCGAATGTTTCGAGCTCAATGAAGCATTCGCAGCCCAAGCGCTTGGGGTAATTAAAGAGTTGTGCGAGAAGCACGGAGTCGATAAGCCTTGGCTGGAAGCTCGTACCAATTTAAATGGCGGCGCAATCGCCCTAGGTCATCCTCTTGGGGCTTCAGGCAACCGCATTCTAACCACATTGATTTACCAACTTGAACGTTCACAGCAAACCTATGGCTTAGCCTCCCTCTGTATTGGTGGTGGTATGGGCACTGCTGTGATTATCCGTCGATGCCAGGCGAACAAATAGGAGCACAAGATGAAAAAATCTATTTCAGCCAATGAGATCGCCAACCTACTCCGCGATGATATGACCATCATGATCGGTGGCTTTATGGCAAACGGCGCACCTGAAGGGCTTATTGATATCATTCTTGAGTCTGATATTAAAAATATCACATTGATCACTACAGACACCGGAACACCTGAGTCAGGTTCTGGCCGCCTGATCAAAGCCAAGCGTATCAAGAAGCTCTATGCCTCCCACATCGGTACCAATCCTGAAACTGGTGCACAGATGAACAGTGGCGAGCTGGATGTTGAACTCGTACCGCAAGGCACCTTGGCCGAACGTATTCGTGCGGCAGGCGCGGGCCTTGGTGGTGTATTAACGCCTACTGGCCTCGGCACGCTGGTCGCTGAATCCAAGCAGGTGATTCAAGTCGATGGCAAAGACTTCCTACTGGAAAAACCGCTGCACGCTGACCTTGCTCTGATCCGCGGCTCTGTGGTCGATACCAAAGGCAACACCGTCTACAAAGGCACTACACAAAACTTCAATCCGCTTATGGCCACAGCTGCTGATACCGTCATTATTGAAGCGGCAAGCTTGGTCAACGCTGGTGACATTGCCCCTGAGGCGGTGCATACACCAGGGCTGTTCATTGACCATATTTACCAAGGAGCCTAACCATGACAATTCAACGAGAAAAGCATCAGATCCGACGCATGATTGCATGGCGTGTCGCTCAAGAGCTTCATGATGGCGACGTGGTCAACCTGGGTATCGGGCTACCTAGCCTTGTGGCTAATGAGACTTCATCGGATATCGAAATTCTGCTACAGGCCGAGAATGGCCTTATAGGCATCGGTGAAATGCCAGATGAGGCTAACATTGACCCTGATCTAGTCAATGCCGGTGGTCAGCCTATTACCGCGACGACAGGCGCATGTACATTCCATAGTGCTGACTCATTTACCATCATCCGTGGTGGCCACGTTGATGCAACGGTACTGGGTGCACTGCAAGTTGACCAATTTGGCAATTTGGCCAACTGGATCATCCCGGGGAAAATGGTTCCTGGTATGGGCGGTGCCATGGATCTTGTGGTCGGAGCCAAGAAGGTTATCGTTGCCATGGAGCACACCGTAAAAGGCAAGCCTAAGCTACTCAAACACTGCTCGCTACCGCTTACCGCGGCCAACCAGGTTGATCTGATTGTGACAGAGCTTGGCGTCATCAAAATCACCGAGCAAGGGATGGTGTTGACTGAACTGGCACCGGGCACCACCATTGATGAAATTCAGGCAGCAACAGAAGCAGAGTTGATTATCTCTCCTAATTTGAAAGCGATGCCGATCCCAAGCGATCTCTAGTATCAACACTACTAGCCTAAAACAACACCGAGAGCTCATTCATAAATGACTCTCGGTGTTTTGTTATCTGAGACAGTGTCCATACATCATTCTTACTTGCACGAGCACTCTGAACCCGTCACCTTGCGCAAACAAAGTCCATTACCAAACTAGTCGATAACAACATGGTTTTGAAAAGCATAAAAAAGCCAACGCATAAGCGTTGGCTTCACTCATAGAGATATTGCTAAGTTAAGCTTCTTCCGATTGACCTTGCAACACGTTAGACACTTCAATCGGCAACTTCTGCATCACATAATCGCCTGGGGCTGCACATTTTACTGGATAGTTATCACTACCAGCAGAGCGTGCATCAACCGCCTCAGCTTCTTCGAAACCTGCAATCCACTCGTTCCAGTGACCCCACCAAGAACCTTCTTGGCGTTTAGCCCCTTTCAACCATGTTTCAGGCTCAGCCGAGGACTTATCATTGGTCCAGAAACCATACTTGTTCTTGGCTGGGTGGTTAACAATACCTGCAATATGACCAGACTCCCCCAGAACAAACGTAGACTTGCCGCCTAGCTTACGAGCACCACGGTAAGTACCCTGCCACAGCGCAATGTGATCTTCCTGGGTTGAGATGAAATAGGTTGGTATCTTGATCTTAGCCAGATCAATATACACACCACCTACTTTAAACCCTTTCGGATCAACAAGACGATTTTCCAGATAAAACTGGCGTAGCAGTGTACTGTGACACGCTACAGCAACATTGGTGCTATCCCCATTCCAGTACAGCAAATCGAAATCGATTGGACTGTTACCTTTGAGGTAGTTGTTAATGTAGTAGTTCCAGTAAAGGCTGTTTTCACGTAGCAGACTGAAGGTTACACTCAGTGAGCGGCCATCCATATACCCTTTTGCTTCGTTTTGCGCTTCAATAGCCGAGATAATCGGATCATTGATGTAAGCGCCGATTTCACCTGGCTGAGAGAAATCTAACAGCGTCGTAAAGAATGTCGCCGACTTTATGCGGCTACGCATACGCTTAGCAGAGTAGTAAGCCAACGCAGTCGCTAACAGCGTACCGCCAATGCAGTAGCCGGCTGCATTTATCTGCTTCTCACCCGTGATATCTTCGATAACATCAACCGCTTTAACGACCCCATCAACAACGTAGTTGTCAAAGTCGACATCGTACATGCTGGCATCAGGGTTACGCCAAGACATCATGAATACGGTATGTCCCTGCTCCACCAACCAACGTACCATTGAGTTCTTCTCACGAAGATCCAAAATGTAGTACTTATTGATAAACGGCGGTACGATCAAAAGCGGTGTTGCGTTGACTTTTTCGGTCAGTGGCTTGTATTGAATCAACTCAAACAAGTGGTTCTTGTAGACAACATCACCAGCGGTGTTTGCCACGTTTTCACCCAGTTGAAAAGCCGCATCATTGGTCATGCGGATTTTCAACACATCGGCACTCGACTGCAAGTCCTGCTGAAGCAGCTCCATGCCTTTGATCAGGTTTTCACCATTACTCTCAACCGTCAGCTTAGCCAGCTCAGGGTTGGTAGTAATAAAGTTGGTTGGCGACAATGCATTAATCGCCTGGCGCGAAAAGAAACTTAAACGCTCCTTGGCCTTCTCATCAAGTCCTTCAATCGACTCGATAGACTCTTTCATTTTATTGCTAAATAGCAAATAAGATTGCTTGATATAGTTGTAAAACGCTTCATTTTCCCAAGCAGGGTCGGTGAAACGCTTATCATCTTTTTCGGGCTGAATATAATCTGGCTTATCGTCACTTTTCATAACGACATTTTGCCAAATCTTCATTTGATTTTCCCACCAGTCCATTTGCAATTGAGCAATGACGGCTGGCTGCGCTGAAGCTTTTTCAATGAACTCGGTCGTATCTTCCAAGCTAATTTCGTTGAGCGCTTTATTAAGGGGAGTATTCATGGCTGCCTTGCCTGAATCCAGCTCCTGCCACCACATTTGGTTCATTTCCTGGAGCTTGGCAAAGTAGTCCGAAAAAAAGTTCTGGTTCATTCCAATGACCTCTAATTTTGGACTAAAAATGCCGCCCCTGAATGGGGGCGGCAGAGTGGTCATTTTGATTAAGCTGGAGTGACTTGCTTTACGTTTTCAGCAACGAGCTCTTCAACTTCAGACTTAAAAGACTGAGCGATTGCAGTGAACTTGTTGCTGTCATCGATTAGTTGCTGAGAAAGCTTAGTCAACGTTTCTAGCTGCTGGCTGTTGTAAGCAGCAAATGACTGAACGTCTTTTACTTCGCTAACAGCTTTAAGCTGAGAAAGACCTAGCTCGCTGTATGCGCGAACTGCAGCAAGCTGAAGCTCAGTTAGCTCTTCAACATTCTTAGTGAACACTTTGTTGAACTTAACGTATGGTGCTAGTGATTTTTCAGTCTGCTCAGAGAAAGATTTAAACATTTCCGTATACATAGCTTGTTTCCTTCATTTAAAGAATGATTGAGTACCTGTGCCATGGTGAATACAGGTACTGTTTAGCTTTACAATTGAATTAGACGCTTTTCAGTACAATTGCTGTACCCATACCACCACCAACACACAACGTGGCTAGGCCATGCTCTGTGCCACGACGGCGCATTTCGTGAAGAAGGCTGACAATAATACGGTTACCTGAAGCACCCAGTGGGTGACCCAGTGCAATCGCACCACCATTTACATTGGAGCGCTCGGCCAGATCTTCGACTTGAGACCCTAGCTCGTCGGCCAATTCATGAAGTACACCTAGAGCCTGACCCGCAAACGCTTCATTGAACTCGAACAAACCAACATCCGCGATGTTAAGCTCTGCTTTGTCCAACGCTTTAACCACAGCAGGAACCGGACCTAGACCCATTACCTCTGGAGCAATACCCGCTTGGGCATAGCTTTCAATTTCAGCTAACGGCGTCAAGCCATATTTTTCGACAGCCGCTTCTGAAGCAACGATAATTGCACTGGCACCATCGTTAATGCCTGATGCGTTACCTGCTGTAACAGAGCCACCCTCTTTCTTGAAGGCTGGACGAAGTTTCGCCAAACCTTCAATACTTGCGTCCGCTTTTGGATACTCATCGGTATCTACAACACTGGTTTTTCTGCGAACAGTCACTTCTACAGGTGCAATCTCACCTGCAAATTTGCCTTGTTCGATAGCTGCCACTGCTTTTTGCTGGCTTGCCAATGCAAAGTTGTCTTGCTGCTCACGATTAAGGCCCACTTTGGCAACAACATTTTCTGCTGTTACGCCCATGTGGTACTTATTGAAGACATCGGTAAGGCCGTCGGAAATTAGAAGATCATCTAGGCTTAGAGAGCCCATTTTCTGACCATCGCGAATCGTTGCTGGTGCACAGAATGGAATCTGAGACATATTTTCTGCACCAGCTGCAACAACAAGTTCAGCATCGCCTGCTTTGATATGAGCAGCAGCATCCATTACCGCTTTCATACCTGAGCCACATACCATGTTTAGGCTGTATGCTGGTACTTCCTGAGGGACACCAGCATAGATAGCCGCTTGACGACCAGGGCCCATACCTTGTCCAGCACCAACAACATTACCAAGAATAACTTCATCAAGGTTTGCTGGGTCTACCTTAGCTTCTTCCAGCGCCGCTTTAATTGCGACAGCAGCCAGTTGGGAAGCAGGAACTGATTTCAGCGCACCATTAAAACTACCGATAGGCGTACGTTTAGCCGCAACGATATATACTTTTGCCATGATTTTTTGCGTCCTTTCAAAATTCAGAAATTAAACCATTAGTGCATGTACAAGCCGCCGTTCACAGACAGTGTTTCGCCAGTGATGTAAGCAGCAGCATCGCTTGCCAAGAAAGTCACCGCCGCCGCGACTTCAGCAGGGGCTGCAAGACGTTTCATTGGGATTTCAGCTTTAATGCTATCTAGTACTTCTGGCTTAATTGCTTCTACCATTGGCGTACCGGTGTAGCCTGGGGCAATGGCGTTAACCGTAACACCAGAACGTGCACCTTCTGCTGCCAATGCTTTAGTGAAGCCGATCATCCCTGCTTTAGCAGCAGAGTAGTTCGCCTGACCAAACTGACCCTTAAGACCATTGACTGAGGAAATATTAATCACACGTGAATTACCGTGTTCGCACATTGAAGCAAACAGCGGCTGAGTCACGTTAAACAAACTGTTCAGGTTTGTTGTAATCACATCACTCCACTGCTCTTTGGACATGCGCTTGAACGTTGTATCGCGTGTAATGCCAGCGTTATTGACAAGCACATCAATGTTACCTTCCTCTTGCAGCAATGTTGCCAATGCTTCTGCACAGTAGTCAGCATCCGTAACATCTAGCGGGAACAAACGAACCTGCTCTTCCGAATAATTATTCTCTTTAAACCATTCTTTAGCTTTGGCTTCACCGCTTGGGAAATATGTGGCAATCACACGAAAACCCGCATCCACTAATCCTTTAGTGATCGCTGAACCAATACCACCTTTTGCACCAGTTACTAATGCTTTTTTACTCATTACAGAAGACTCCATTCCATCTTTATGATGACTTACAATCCTTAAACCTCAAATACTTATAAGCATCTCATCAATAAGGACCACTAACCAACGTAGACTGTTTAATCAGCCTTATTTTTAATCTTGTTGCATCCTAGCGAGCGAAAAAGACACTTAGGTGACTTTTACATTGCACGAATATTATAAGAACACATGCACATAGCAATATCAACACGGAGCATCAATGGTCGTACCAATATTCCTGCATAGAATCACGCTAAACCGCAAAACCAAGACTAACCTTTAAATGTGTCATTAATGTTAATTTTTGTAAGCATAATAGGTGCCAAGTTTTATATAAGCGAAAACAATGATATAGAATGAGGTAATAGCTAAATTTTGACTGTTATTTGTGCAAGGTTGCACTGCAAAAGTGCATCAATAATCACTATTATTAAGAGGTCTGATCTGTTGCAGGAGTGAATAAAAAGGCTAGAAAATCACCACCCACTCCTTAGCGCTGAACTAAAGCCGCCAATTTGAGTCTTAATTTTCATATTTGACTGTTTCATTTAAGGAAAATAGCACCCCATGTTGACAACGACTTTCCAACGCCTTCAATCTCACCTGAACACTCAGGTCATCGGTCAACCGAATCTTGTTAAACAGTTAATGATCGCCCTACTTGCTGACGGCCATATCTTGGTTGAAGGGCCTCCTGGTTTGGCCAAGACACGAGCTGTAAAAGTGTTATCTGATAGTATTGAGGGTAACTTCCACCGCATTCAATTTACCCCGGATCTCTTGCCTGCCGATTTAACAGGCACTGACATTTTCCGTCCCGAAACGGGAGATTTCACTTTCCAGCCCGGTCCAATCTTCAATGCCTTGTTGCTTGCCGATGAGATCAACCGTGCACCGGCAAAAGTACAAGCCGCGATGTTAGAAGCAATGGCTGAAAAGCAAATCACCGCAGGACGTAAAACCTATCAATTACCTGAGCTGTTTTTGGTCATGGCGACCCAAAACCCTATTGAGCAAGAAGGGACCTATCCACTGCCAGAGGCTCAGTTGGATCGATTTCTACTTCAACTCAACGTTGAATACCCAGACGAATCCAGCGAACTGGAAATTCTGCGACTGAATAGAGGTGAAGCTTTAGGCATCACAGCACAAGAGCAAGTACAAATTACGCAAGAAGAGATCTTTGCGGCCCGTAAAGAAGTGCTCAACATCCATATGGCTGAAGAAGTTGAGCAATACATCATTCGCTTGGTCATGGCGACGCGTCACCCATCCAAATACAGCGAGCAACTTGCTAGTTGGTTACAAATGGGGGTTAGCCCGCGTGCAACACTTGCTCTTGACCGCTGTGCCCGTGCCCATGCTTGGCTTAACGGCAGGGATTTTGTCACACCTGAAGATGTCCAGCTGATGGCTTATCCCGTGCTGCGTCACCGCTTGCTTCTTAGTTATGAAGCCCAAGCTGAAGCTGTCGCTCCGGATACTATTATCGAGCAGCTAGTCTCACAGGTTGCTTGCGCATGAACTCACAGGATTTAACTCCAACACTCCCTGCTCACAGTGATGGTGTTAACCTCTGCCTGGCTGAATTACTGCAATACAAAAACCAGTCAGTAAGATGGTTACCCCCTGCACAAAGTGTCTGGTCACAGCTAAATGGCAAGCACCAAAGCCGTCACAAAGGGCGCGGAATGAATTTCGCCGAAGTACGCCCCTATCAGGCAGGAGATGATATTCGCGCCATCGACTGGCGCGTTACTGCTCGTACCGGTAAAACGCATACCAAGCTGTTCACCGAAGAGCGTGAGCAACCGGTGATGCTGCTGATCGATGTCAGCCCAAGCATGAAATTTGGCACCCAACTGCTGTTGAAATCTGTCCAAGCAGCCCACTTTTCCAGCTTGCTCAGTTGGCTGGCTGTTAGTGAGCAAGACCGGATCGGAGCCATTGTGTTTAACGGTAACCGCCTGTACGAATGCAAACCAACCGCTCGCCAGCAAGGGCCGTTAACAGTCATCAACGCCATCATTGCCGCCCACCAAGAAAGTGGGAGTGAAGAAGGTGGGAATGACGGTTTCAATGACAAGCGCCTGAACTTCTCCGATGCCTTGAAACACCTGCATCACCTCTGCCCTAAAGGCAGTGAAATCATCGTACTTAGTGATTTCTATCAATTGCAGGACAAAGACAAACGCCGCTTAAGCCAGCTGCGTCAACACAACCGGCTTCAGTTCGTCCAACTCTTTGACCCATTAGAGTTGGGTCAAACTACATTCAATGGCATTGAGTTTGTCACCGATGATCAGCAGTCAACGTGGCTAGACTTTTCCGCAAAAAGTACCCGTGAAAGCCTGAGCACTCAGTACCAGCAGCATCAAGAATTCATTCAGGAAATGTGCAAAAGCCTCGCTATACCATTGCACCACTTGTCTGCCGCCCAAACCTTAATGGAGCAATTGGGCCATTCCGGTTTCAAAGCCTATAAAGGAGGGGAAAATGGCTGAAGCAACAACACTACCGACGCTTCCCCTTGCAGATATTCACCTGCCTGATGCTCCGGGAGTTTGGCCACTGGCATGGGGTTGGTGGGTTGCCATCTTGCTCACTTGTATTGCAATAGCTTTTTTGGTGATGGCTTTCAAGAAACAGCGACGTTACAACCTTGCAAGACGGGAAGCCTTACAACACCTAGCAACGTTGAAATCACCCGAGCATTTCAATCAAGTTAACTTGCTATTGCGTCAGGTGGCAATGTCTTACCATTCACGAGAATACGTAGCGGGCTTGACCGGTCAATCGTGGCTTTCGTTCCTCGATCTGCATCTGGAACAAAAGGATCAAGGTTTTACCCGCTTGAAAGACACTTGGCAGCAAGGGTTATTCTCCCCAACCCCGTTAGAAAAAGAACAATTTGCTATGTGTTACCAACAAGCCAAAAAGTGGATCCGCAAGGCCAAGTTTGATGTCTTGCCGGAAGTATCCAAGGAGTCTGGTAATGTTTGAATTTACTTGGCTCTGGGCTTTCACGCTGCTCCCAGTACCTGCAGTTGTGTATTTCTTCAGCAAACCCAAAGCTCAGCCTGCGGTTATCAGGCTACCTAAGTTACCTGATGGACTCGGGCAGAAAGCCAAAGTTAGCCGTTGGTTAGTCGCCCTCATGGCAGTGGCATGGTTATGTTTGATCGGTGCATTATCACGTCCGGTCTGGTACGGCGATCCGATAGAGATCAACCCAGATCACCGGGACATGATGCTAGCAGTCGATTTATCAGGATCAATGTCGATCAAAGATATGATCACCGAAGACGGCGAGGCTATTGATCGCCTAACGGCTGTTAAGGATGTGCTGCATCAGTTCATAGGCAAGCGTAGTGGCGATCGTCTCGGGCTGGTTTTGTTTGCCAACCATGCCTACCTGCAAACACCACTGACCTTTGACCGAGATACCGTCCAGCAACAACTCGACCGTACTGTATTAGGACTTATTGGCCAAAGTACCGCTATCGGTGAGGGGCTAGGTATTGCAACCAAGACCTTCATCGATAGTGAAGCACCACAGCGAGTGATTGTGTTGCTGAGTGACGGTGCTAATACCGCTGGTGTCATTGAACCACTGGAAGCTGCTGAGCTTGCTGCCCGCAGTGATGTCACCATTTATACCGTTGGTGTCGGCGCTGAAGAGATGGAACAACGCACCTTCTTTTCTACCCGTACGGTTAATCCTTCCCACGATCTCGATGAGAGGATGCTAACCCGCATTGCGGAAATGACCGGCGGACAATACTTCCGAGCTCGTAACCCGCAAGAGTTGGAACAAATTTATCAGATGATTGACCAGCTAGAGCCTATCAATACCGCCCAGCAAACTTGGCGGCCTCGTCAGGAGCTATTCCGATTCCCCTTGGCTCTATCTCTGTTGTTGTCGGTCGTTATTGTTGTTATGAGAAAGCGTAATGGTTAGTTTTACATTTCTATATCCATATTGGCTAATCGCTCTGCTGCCATTGCTGATGATCTTGCCTTGGTTAGCCAAGAAGAAACACAAGCAAGGGCTTATCGCACCGCACTTGGCCGAAAAACTGGGGCTATCAACTAAAGCTCAATCTCGGGCTACCTTGCCAGCTCTGGGTATCCTCTGGACTCTCGCTGTTGTCGCACTTGCAGGCCCAAGCTGGCAGAAATCACCGATTCCTGCTTTTAGCCTCTCAGGAGCTCGGGTCTTGGTCATGGATATGTCTCGTTCCATGTATGCCGATGACATTGTGCCGAACCGCCTTAGCCAAGCCCGCTTCAAAGCACTTGATCTCCTGCCCGGTTGGAAAGAAGGCAGCACCGGCTTGGTCACTTATGCGGCAGATGGCTATATTGTCAGTCCATTAACGAAAGACAGCTCGACGTTAGCCAACCTTATCCCTCACCTCTCCCCCGAAATCATGCCTATCCAGGGCAGTAATGCTGCGGCAGGTATCCAGGAAGCCATCAACCTGCTTAAGCAAGCTGGCCACCAGCAAGGGGATATCATATTGATCACTGATGGTCTAAGCCAAAAAGAAAGTCGAGATAGCAAAAAGCTACTGGATGAGAATCAGTATCGTCTTTCTATTTTAGGTGTCGGGACAACGGATGGTGCACCAATTAGGCTACCAGACGGAACGCTACTGACTAATAGCAACGGCAAAACTGTGATCGATAAACTGGAAATCGCTCCTCTGCGTGAGCTAACACGCTTAACGGGAGGTGTTTTCCAACTATCCCAACCTACCGACTTTGATATCGAAGCGCTCATCAAGGCAACAGAGAAACCTATCAGTAACAATAACAGCGATGCCAGCAAAGAGCTTGAAGAACGAATTAATGGTGGTTTCTGGTTATTGCTTCCTATTGCCTTACTCGCCTTACTTGGTTTCCGCCGTGGTGTGATTATCGCTGCCATATTGATAATCACACCCGTTGATGATGCATTCGCTGCGTCCTTGTCTGCTCCTTTCACCAATAATGACAATTTGGGTTTTGAGTTATTTGAACAGGAAAAGTTTGCAGAAGCCGCAGAGCAATTTTCTTCGCCGCAATGGCGTGGTGCCGCGCAATATAGAGCGGGAGACTTTGAAGGGGCAATAGATACTCTCTCGCCGCTTTCTGATGAACACTCCCAGTACAACCTTGCCAATGCCTATGCGCAAAGCGGTGATTTAGACCGAGCTGAATCTCTATATCAATCGATTCTGGATAAGAACCCGGATCATCAAGATGCTCAAAAAAACCTGTCACTAGTCCAAGCCCTCAAAAAACAGCAAGAGAGGCAACAAGAAAAGCAAGAACAGAGCCAGCAGCAGAGCGATCAGCAATCAGAGCAAGATCAGAATCAATCTCAGGGGCAACGGCAGCCCCAAGATAATTCATCTCAGAATGGGAAAAACCAGTCGCAAGACAATCACCAAGATCAGCAACAGGAGCAACCAGAAGAAAATTCTGACTCTGAACAAGGCCAAAATCAAAATCAACCAAGTGGTTCACAGCAACAGAGCCAACAAACTCAAACTGATCAGCAAAGTGAACAAAATGGCCAGCAGCAGAGTGATCAGCATCAAAATGATCAACATTCAGGGCAAGCTCAGAGTCAATCCAATAATGACCAGAGTGATGCGATGAACCAACAACAGGCTCAGTCTTCTGGAGAGCAACAACAATCAAATGAAGAGTCTTCAGCACAATCATCACAACCTGGGGATAGCAATGACGAACCAGAAGAAAACAACGCCAGTGCTTTAACAGGTTCACAAGGCCAAGAAACGCCAGACAGCGTTACCGCCAGTGATCCGGTTCTAAAAAAATTGGAACAAGTGCCGAATGACACCAGTGCCTTGATCCGCGCTCAGCTCATCTTGCAGGCTCGAGAGAAACAGGCACCTGAAGCAACAGATAACTCTTGGTAAATATATGATTAGTAATAATATGTTTAGCTTTCAACGTAAAAATCATGCAGTGAATCACTGGCTGAAAATACTCTTTTGGGGCTGGCTACTGTCTTTTTCAGTGTCTTCATATGCCGCCCAAGCCGTCGCCACGGTTTCTAAAAATATCGTTGGTGTTAATGAGGTATTCCAACTGACGATTAGCGTCGACGATAACGTGAATACAAATGCGCTAGACCTTAGTGTGCTCGACGATGACTTCAATTACGGCTCCCCAGCGGTGAGCAGTGGTACCAGCTTTGTTAACGGTGTCGTGACTCGCCAAACTGAATGGAAAATTGCCGTTGCCGCAAAAGAAGTCGGGGAATTTACTATCCCGAGCTTTCGCATCGGTGCCAGTAAGACCGATCCTATTACCATGACGGTCATGAAGTCTGCGAACAAGTCGACAGCAAATACATCCAAGCCTGAAATTCGAATTGATGCGGAAAGCAATAAAGACCAACTGTATGTCGGAGAAAGCATTCGCTACACCGTGAGAATACGAATTGGCGAGCAAATGAGCCAAGCAGCTCTGCAAGCTCCTTCTGGTGATGGCCTAAATGTGAAGCAACTGGGCGAAGACCGACAGGTCGAAACAGTACTGAATGGGCGCCGCTACCTGATCATTACCCGTGACTACCAGATCACTGCCAATAAATCTGGTGACATACTACTTCGCGGTGCCAAATTTACCGGTAACCTGATTAAAGGTAACCGTGGTTTTGGCTCAACCTTGCAGATCCCGTTCGAACAACAAGCTGATGACCTGACACTCTCAGTATTGGCCAAGCCTGCTGATTACAAAGGGCTGTGGCTTCCAACCGAAGCCTTAGTACTCGAGCAGCAATGGCAACCAGAAGTCAATGAGATAAAAGTTGGTGAACCAATTAGCCGTACTATCACCTTACGTATTAAGAATGCGGAACAAAGTACGTTACCCAACCTTAACTTGCAGTACCCGAACTCAGTGAGAGTTTACGATGAAAGCCCTGTCTATGGCAGCGATGATGACTTTACCTTTATGACCATCAAGCAAGTGATCATCCCGCGTCAAGCTGGAGATATCACGCTACCGCCGTTGTCGATCAATTGGTGGAATACTGCTACCTCAAAGCAAGAAACCAGCAAAATAGACGGCTTAACATTATCGGTACTGCCAGGCGATCCAAGTTCACAGGCATTGTTGCCCCCTCAAGCTCTGCAATCAGACAACGTTGAGCCGGTAGCAACCAGTGTTCAGACAGAGATTGTGAAAGACAGTGGTTGGTGGCCTTGGCTTTCTTTGTGCCTTGCCATACTTTGGCTAGCAACGTTAGTGCTATGGCTCCTTGAAAGGAACAAGCCTAAACAACTACAACCATCAAATACAGCAGCCAAACCACAACAGCTTACGCCTGTTGACGGGATGATGGATGCACTGGAGAGAAGCCAACCGGTTCTGCTTCAAAGCTACTACCAACAGTGGCTTAAACTGCACCCTGCCCATCCGCTCAATAAAGAGTTGGACGAAGCAATACAACATGTTATGCAATGTCATTACAGCAAGAATAAACGCCAGTTTAGCAAAGAAGACAAGCATAAAGCACTATCGGTTATGCAAAGGCTGAATAAAACAACCACAAAAAGTGTGAATGTGAAGTCAAGTGTACTTGAACCAATAACCCCTAAATAACAGCGCTTTAGTACTTGCAAAGCCCACCTTCTGGTGGGCTTTTTAACATTCCCCCTCTAACCATGGACTCCACCTTTAACAACCCCCAGCGACTAAGCGAATAGAATTAAAGGCTTCAAAGCTAGCAGAAATAGCCTGTTAATATTGTGTGAATCAAAAGTTTCTTTAATCGACTATGGAAATGTGCCAGAATTCCTGTTACAAAATGTGTCGCAGGCAAGATTTAATGCTTAGCGTCAAAACTATAAATATGCAGGATGTAATATGAATCAAACACAACCCTTTCTAGCCCGAGTCGCGAATGGAAGCCTGGTGGTACAAATACTGATTGGTATTGTCGCCGGTGTTATCCTCGCACTATTCTCACCCGCTTCAGCTGTTAAAGTTGGCTTCTTAGGCGGCTTGTTCGTCAGCGCCCTTAAAGCTGTTGCTCCGATTTTGGTCTTCATTCTTGTCGCCTCTTCGATTGCTAACCAGAAGAAAGGCGCACATACCAATATGAAGCCGATCATTGTACTGTACCTATTCGGTACTTTGATGGCAGCACTCACCGCCGTAACCATGAGTTTCCTTTTCCCTACCACTCTAACTCTGGTTACCGGTGCGACTGGCGCTACACCGCCTGAAGGCATTACCGAAGTTCTGAATACTTTGCTATTTAAGATTGTCGATAACCCTGTAAACGCCCTAATGTCTGGCAACTTCATTGGTATTCTGGCTTGGGCGATCGCCCTTGGCTTTGCTCTTCACCAAGCTAGTGATGCCACCAAGCAGGTTTTCCATGATGTTTCTAATGGCATCACGCTGATTGTTCGCTTTGTTATTCGCCTAGCGCCAATTGGTATCTTCGGCCTAGTGGCAAATACGTTTGCAGAAACAGGTTTTGACGCCCTATTTGGTTATGGCCACCTACTCGCTGTTCTACTAGGCTCTATGGCTGTCATCGCATTTGTGGTTAACCCAATCATTGTTTTTGTGAAAACCAAAGAGAACCCATACCCACTGGTACTTCGCTGTATCCGTGAAAGTGGGATTACGGCTTTCTTCACCCGTAGCTCAGCGGCAAATATCCCGGTCAACATGCAGCTATGTAAAGATCTAGACTTGCATGAAGATACTTACTCTGTATCTATTCCTCTGGGTGCAACCATCAATATGGCGGGTGCTGCAATTACCATTACGGTTCTGACTCTGGCTGCCGTGCACACTATGGGGATCGATGTGGATGTCGCAACAGCTGTGCTATTGAGTGTGGTTGCGGCAGTATCGGCGTGTGGTGCTTCTGGTGTAGCTGGCGGTTCACTATTGCTGATCCCTCTAGCATGTAGCCTGTTTGGTATCCCAAATGATGTGGCGATGCAGGTTGTTGCTGTTGGCTTCATCATTGGTGTTATTCAGGATTCAGCTGAAACCGCTCTGAACAGCTCAACTGACGTTATCTTTACAGCTGCAGCGTGTAAGGCAGCTGAAGCAAAGCTTGAAAGTGCTGATATCAAAACCGCTTAACAAAGCATCTTTATCAGCACATAGTCAGCAATAACAAAATGAAAAAATCCAGCATCAAAGATGCTGGATTTTTGTTTGAAAAACTAAAATTACCTAAGTGTTATTTTTCCATTTCGAAGCCCGGAACAAACACTTCAACACGACGATTCTGAGCCCGCCCCTCTTCGGTATCATTAGTTGCAACAGGCTCTAACTCACCGCGACCCTGTGCAACGATACGGCTCTCATCAATACCAAAGTGATTACCTACATAGCCTGCAACTACCGCAGCACGATCTTCAGATAACTTCTGGTTGTATTCAATCGAACCACGACTATCGGTATGACCGACCACATAAAGCTGGGTATCAGGGTACTTCACGAGCTGCTGGGCAACCGGCTGCAGCCGTTCGATATCACGTTGAGTCAACTTATCACTATCAAAAGCAAATGGTAATACAGCGCCTACGGCTTCAACCTTCACAATTTCTGGTACTGGCTCTGGCATTGCTTCTGGCTCTGGCTCGACGACAGGCACCGGTGCAGGCGCTCCCCAGTGATACACTAAGCTCAAGCCATAAAAGTGAACATCACTTTCTCCAGGCGATTCCGTTTTACCCACTTGATTGTAATATTGGTACTCAGCCCTGGCAGATAAATCATTATTGAAGAAATATTCAATACCGACACCCGCAGTACCCGCTAGGTTCGTATTGTCATCGTTTTCTTCACCATTGTCTGCATAAGCGACGAAACCGCCAAGCTTGCCGTAAATATCAAACGAATCAGACACTTCGTAGGTAAATTTACCTAACAGATCAATACCCTGTACTTCAAACCCGTCAGAACCGATATCAGCTTGACCCAGGTAGGTATAACCACCTTCCAATGCAAACCAAGAGTTGAAGTTATACCCTAAGAAGACACCGCCACCCCAATCATCTTTGTCGGCATTCTGGCCTTTGATCACGCCATCTAGGTTGTCATACGTTGTTCCACCGACACGGGCACCCACATACCATGGATTATCAGTGGCAGCGTGAACAGCGCCGGATATCAACAGTGCAAGCGGAAGTACCTTGAAGACTTTATTCATAACTAACTGTCCTTATTTATTATTTACCACTACCCCATTATGTGTAGAACAAAGAACAGCTTTTGTACAAATTTAGATAACAAAAATCTTTAATAAAAAGAGCAAATAAGGTGATCTTTCGGCCAGATTATTTTCGAATAGCATTAAGTTCAAACAGTGGCTTAGAGCGTTAACACTCGAAATCTGTTTTAAACAAGTCCAAAAATCTTACGTTGAAAGCAAAAAAAATCACACAAAATTTTTATTCACTTACCAAAAATTATAATGTCCCTATTCTTTTTCGGTTTTCAATGTGATCTATGCACAGTAAAATCAGGTAACTTAGATTTTGTAATATAACGACGCGCATTTATATGAAAGAACAAGCTAAACCGCATAATCATCACCCCTCTTTGTCGGTAGGTATTATTGGCGGTGGCATAGCAGGCTCAACCATTGCGCTGCGTCTGGCTGAGTTAGGCATCAACGTTGAGATTTTTGAAGAAGGTACCAGCCTGGTAAATGGGCCACCTATCTGCCATCTTCATGCCGGTGGTAATTTATACCGTGAGATCTCAGACGAACAATGCATCGCACTCCTCCAGCAGTCTATCGATTCACTCAAAATCTTTCCGCATACTGTCAATATCCGCCCGACGGTAATTGCAACGCCGAAACATGATAAAGGGGAGCCTGATGCCCTTATCCCTCGGTTAGAGAAGCTGCAGTCTTTTTACCAGCAGTTAGTCAATGAAGATCCCGCTAACCAAGTAATCGGCAAACCGGCTAGTTATTTCAAGCTCTACTACCAGGAAGATCTTGAAGCGCTTTCTAAGCTAGGCATGCCTTCGTGCCCAGTCAGCTTTGATGACTGGATGATCCCGGTTGCGAGAAACTTAGATCTAGACCAATTCAAATATCCTTTGGTGCTTGTTCAAGAATATGGCTGGAGTGTTTTCCGCCTTGCGGCTACCGCCAACCTTGCGCTGAACAAGCTTCCTACCAGCCGTGTCCATACACAATCTAAAGTCACGCACGTATCTCAATATGCTGATTCCAGCTGGCAGATTGAATACCAGAAGTACGATACAAACTGCCAGGACCATGTCACCCATCACCTAAATGTTGACTACCTTATCAATGCCTGCGGCTTCCAAACCGGTGTCATTGACGATATGGCGAAACAACAACGTAGTCGCCTAGTGGAATTCAAAGCAGCCTACGTTACTCAGTGGCCTGATTGCCAAGGAAGCTGGCCCGAAGTGATATTTCATGGTGAACGCGGCACGCCAGATGGCATGGCGCAGCTGACACCCTACCCTGACGGTTATTTCCAGCTACACGGCATGACGGAAGATATTACCTTGTTCAAACAAGGTCTCGTCAAGAGCACCTCGCACAGTGCACAACCGAAACTGTCAGATAGCTTTATACGTAAAATTAAATCTGGCTGGGATAATAACGAAGTCGACACCCGTACAACTCGTGCCATTAAGCACATGTCCCGCTTCGTACCGACTTACCAATCTGCCCAAGTCGGAGGTAAACCCCTGTTTGGTGCCCAGCAAGTCCCTGGTGACGATATTACCTTACGAGCAGCAGATGTTTCCTTCGCCGGAAATCGTTATGCCCGTACTGAAATTGTGAAAGCATCTTCTGCGCTGTCGGCTGCAAACAGTATCGTTAAACAACTTCAACACGATGGCTTATTTGCATTACATAACAGCAATGCCTCTCAAAGTATTGAGCAATCTTTTCCTGTGACAAGGTCACTTTCAGCACATGATGTCGAAGCCTATGCCATCCAGCTTGCCCAGGAACGAGACTACCCAGAAGCACTGGCAAAAACCTTGTCGTTTGATTTGGAAAGCTAGACCCTCCTAATGAATTAAACAGGGGCTAAAACAGCCCCGCTTGTTCATTTAAAATTCAGTGTCTTAGCCTAAAGTTTTAGCCAAGCTCTAGTACTAATTGTCCGAGTAAAACACAGCTAGCCAAATGGTATCCTGATCAGGATCAGTCCAAGAGACACGGTGGCGTTGATGAGCAGGGATATTAATGTGATCGCCTGCTTCCATTGAGACTTCACGCATTCCGTCTTCAAAAAGGAGCTTGGCACTGCCTTTTACCACCATCACCCACTCCCCTTCATCTTGATCGTACCAATCGCCTTCCGGGGTAATGTGGCCGCGGGAAACAATGCGCTCAATCCTCACCTTATCCGTCTTTAGGATATCCTCAACAAGCTCATCCGGTAATGAGGCAGGGATCGTGCAAAACAAGTTATTCATTCGCTCTCCTAAAGAAAAAGGCGAGCATAAGCTCGCCTTTTACCTAATTCATAAATTATTTCAGTTTCGGAATTTCTATCTCAATACGTTGGTTTAACTGGTCGAGCTCTTGCTCCAATGCAGCCAGTTGCGCTTGCTCACCTTCAACCACTTTTAACCGCGCCTCGTATTTATCACAGTCGGCTTGTGAAACCCAGTTCCAGCTAGTACCTGACTTGAACTCATCACAAGCTTGCTTGAATTCAGCAGCCACTTGTTCTGCCTTTTTGACATCTGCTTTTGCTGTTCTGATCTGCTTTTGAAGCTCCAACTGTTGTTGGTACAAGGCTTTCGAGTTATCCAATACCGCTTTTTGCTGTTCAGCGGTGCTGGTTAATTTAACGACTTGGGTATCTAGCTTTTTCTTGGTCACAACCAAAGACTTTTTCTCAGTCGTCATGGCCGCCATTTTTTGCTCAAATTCGGCTTTTTGATCCTCAATCGCTTGCTGAGAGGCTTTCAACTCAGTACGAACTTGCTCAATATCAAGTGCACTTTGGGTTTGAAATGCTTCAAACTCTTGCTCGACGGCTAACTTTTGAGCAATCAATTGCTGGTTTTTCTGCTGAAGAAGATCAAACTCTTCTTGTGTTGGTCCAGGTGTGCGATGCCACACAGCAGTTGTCAACAAACCACCCACCACCAAACCTGCAACTAAAGATATTTTCCAAGATGTCATATAACGATATCCATAAGTATTGGAAATGTTTCCCTCACCGGGCAGCAATACAGCTATTTACAACAGAAAACGGTTGGCAATCGAACAAGCAAAATCAACGGCCAACTAGTAAAGTATCAGTGTAGAGAAACCGAATGTCAGATTTATATCAAATTTTCCGTAAATTCTATACAGCTAAAAGACTTGGAATAATTTGTTACTGCAAGTTGAGCTTTAGATCACCTGTTTTGATCCAACCAGCTTTTCTAAACATCTCTGAAAACAGCAAAGTCAGAATTGCAGGAAGAACAAAGTGAAGCAAGGCAATCACGCTATACATCGTCACGCTATCCCAGCCAGCTGCTTCTAAGGCAATAAAGGTCTGGATCTGCCCAACAAAGCCCGATGTCCCCATACCTGCACCCAACGGGGTATTTTCCACCGCAAATACAGTCGTCGCTAATGGGCCAAGAATTGCAGAGGTTAAAATGGTCGGGATCCAGATTTTATAGTTGTTGATGATATTAGGCATTTGTAGCATAGACGTTCCTAGCCCTTGAGCCATCACCCCAGCCCAGCGGTTTTCACGGAAACTCATTACCGCAAAACCCACCATTTGGGCACAGCATCCTACTGTGGCCGCACCGGCAGCAAGCCCGTTAAGGCTCAACATAATAGCTATCGCCGCACTACTAATGGGTAGTGTTAACGCCATCCCCATCAAAACAGCAACAATGGCCCCCATAAGGAAGGGCTGCAGCAGTGTTGCCGACATAATCAAGTCACCCAGCGATGTCATAAGCTGGCTGATATAAGGGCCAATCAATGTCCCGACTAATACACCGCTAACCATTGTTACAGCCGGTGCCACAAGAATATCGACCTTAGTTTCATTGGCGACCAGCTTACCCAGCTCAGTGGCAATCAATGCCGATACGAACGCACCTACAGGCCCTCCTAGCATGGCACCAGCTGCGCCTACCGTCGTTACCGAAAACATAACCAGTGGTGGAGCCTTCAACGCAAAGGCCACAGCTACCGCAATGGCAGGGCCAGTCATTTGCTTGGCTAAAGGCCATAGCGTTTCAGTAAACAAAGGGATACCAAATTTGATCCCTACCGTGTTCAAAATCGAACCGATCAGAAGTGACGAAAACAACCCCAGAGCCATAAAGCTCATGGCATGGATAAAGTAAGTTCTTGGCGAAAGCGAGACACCTTTGCGCTGGAAAAACGCTTGGCATTGAGCAGAAAAAGTAACGGGCTGGGTACTGGACATGATTAAACGTAACTAGATATCTAAAGCACAAACACGCAATTTTATCCCTCGCCTTCAAAGATGCAACTAATTATACCCAAGCTACTTCAAGATGCTGGTTCAGCGAGAATTTATAAGCTTATAGACAAGGCATTGTTTTGAAGATCTAGTGGCTCTAAATCAAGAAACAATAACGCGGTATAGAAGCTTAGAAAACTCGCCCTCCGGGAGGGTGTCAGCACATTCACTCCTTCGTTGAAGCTTTTTGAAAGGGAGTGCCATTCCTGCAAACCTTCGCCTTGCATTGAATGCGCGGACAACCCTCTGAATCCTGCATCTTGAGGTAACTTGGGTATAAACCTTCCAATGACAACGCTCCATTTCTCATTAGGCGTCCATTCTTGCACTAAGAGGGCTTAAAAAATGCCTAACCGATCCTATTATTTGGGATCACTTAATAATGTCATTTTTATCAATGCTCACATAACCTTTACCGTTTTATGCATATTGTATTCTAATGAGGCTAACGTTAATGATCCAAGGTCTGTTTCCGTCCTGCTTTCAGTACAGCTCACTCACTGCCTGTATCATCCTGGCAGTGAGTCCTTTTAACCCCGCATCCGCTTCCAGCCCAATCAAACAAGCGTTGATGCATGCTCAAAGCAAGACGATGGATGCTTTAGAGCATGACGAATCCTTCAAATCACAACTTAATGGCTATCTTGCCAGTGAAAAGCTCGATGGTATCAGGGCTATCTGGACAGGGAGCTCACTTGTCACTCGCCAAGGGAATCCTATTTTTGCCCCGACATGGTTTACTGACAAGCTTCCTCAAAATACCTGGCTGGAAGGCGAGCTTTGGGTTGGTAGGCAACAGTTTCAATTAGTCAGCAGTATTGTCCGTGATCATACCCCCAACGAAAATGAGTGGAGGAAGGTGAAATTCATGATATTCGATTCCCCTTATTTGCACACGCCGTTCAAAGACAGGCTAAAAACACTTGAGGCGCTGATCCCCTCCCTCAACTTGCCCTTTGTTCAATTACTGGCTCAATATGAAATCAACCACCTTGACGATTTAGAAAGCCTACTCGAATCTATTGAGAGCCGAGGCGGCGAAGGAGTGATGCTGCACCAACAAAGCAACCTCTATCAACCCGGTAGGAATCCGCAACTTATTAAGGTTAAATCTTTCACGGACAGCGAAGCTGTCGTTGTTGGTTATGAACCTGGTAAAGGCAAATACCAAGGGCTGATGGGCGCAATTTGGGTAGTCACGCCTGACAACAAGCGATTCAAAATTGGCTCAGGCTTTAGTGACAACGACAGACAACGCCCTCCAGCATTAGGTTCGATTATCCAATACCGTTTCAGCGGCTTTACTGACAGTGGACTACCTCGCTTTGCTCGATATCTCAGGGAACGCAACAGCCCAGACACATAAACAAGGTTAAGAGAGACAAATAAAAAAAGTACTACTCCCCCGCTACTGAGAGTAGTACGTAAAAAGATGTGATTGTGTACCATCTGCTGCAATCCTAAGCTCTTATAAGAAGTGTCAGATTGCATCTAATCTAATGCATGATGTTTGCCAACTTTACAGCCATGAAAGATCAAGTACTTACTCAAGTACAAGACTTGTTTGTGCCCCATAACAGTGAATAGCTGCACTACTCAGTGGCAGTGCAGTGGCAATATCCGTAGCAAATCGACAACCCATTAGCGGGAAATGCACTCGATCCTATGCCTTCATAAAAAAATCATCTCACCACTATCAAGAAAGTAAATGGATAGCTAAACTTCAAATCATTTAGCTTACTAAGCATTTATCGGGTATTAACCCCAATCAATATTACAGCACTAAACTTTTAACTCATTACAATTCAATCGAATAAGTGTAAAAACATCTAATTACCATATCCAAACATAATATTTCCAATCAAAAGATTAATTTACCCTTATTAGTCAGATAAATTTGATTGTAATTTCGCATTAGAATTAGTCATTTTACTCAAACATTTTTTCTCGCCATAGTCCCGTTCAGCGACAACCCCTTAGGCATATCCTATGCCTATTCCATCGCCTAAATACCCTGTTACCACCGCTTCTCAAGCTGAGTTAGTGGTCATTATTTTTTTGCTTACTTTTTTGGAGATTTAAGTAGTGAACAAGCACGCTACGACATCAGCAAAGAGCCCTGTTTGGGTTCCTATTTTGGGGCTATCAATTTTTGCAATTGCCTCAGGGTATTTCATGAGCGTGCTGCCTCTTACACTGGCTAGCCACCAAATCCCAGAGACCGCGGCAGGATGGCTGGCAAGTATTTATTACTTTGGCCTATTGGCCGGCGCTATGTTTATTGAGCCCGTGATAAACAAAACAGGCCACCGTATGGCCTTTATTGGTTTCATAGCCTTATTGGCTCTTTCTGTAAGCTTTATGGCTATCACCTCAACCCTCAGCCTTTGGATGGCTAGCCGTTTTGTGGCAGGTTTTGCGGTTGCGGGGATTTTTGTCGTGATCGAGTCTTGGTTATTGATCGGAGACAGCAAAGAAGAACGAGCAAAGAATCTTGGCCTATATATGACTTCCCTTTATGGCGGAACGACAGTCGGCCAATTTGGCATCAGTGTAATAGGTACAAGCGGTGCATTGCCATTTATTGTAACCGTTGCTTTGTTAGCTATTGCTATTATTCCTGCGCTAACGGCTAAGCAATCAAACCCTGCTCATGAAGAACATGTGAGCCTGAGCGTGAAGCAAATCCTAGCCCTCAGCAAACCAGCACTCATCGGCTGTTTAGTCTCAGGCGTTGTAATGGGCTCAATATATGGCTTGCTCCCTCTGGCTTTAAAAGCTACCACCAGCAACCTAGAGCAAGTAGGCAGCCTTATGGCCGCGACTGTACTGGGTGGAATGAGCATCCAGCCAGTACTGAGCAAACTATCGTGCCGAATGCCAAAATCGCTGCTATTGGCGTTGATGAGTCTCCTCGGGGTATTTGCGATGGGTTTATTGCATATAGATAACAGTTATGGAGTACAAATCATGGCTCTGGCTCTACTGGGAATGTCTGCCTTTGCGCTATACCCTATTGCCATTACATTAGCATGTGATGGGTTGGCGTCGGCTTCGATTGTATCGGCTACCCAGGTAATGCTATTTAGCTACAGTGTCGGCTCAGCGTTTGGCCCCATAGCAGCAAACTACATCATGCAAACAGAAACAGGGCTTACTGGATTTTTCTTTGCTGTGTTGACAGCTACAGCCATTTATATGTTGATGGCGAGTCTAAGAACCAAACCGACTGCGATTGCTCAATAAAACTCAAAGTGAATTGGGTGATAAAAATTTTATAGGACTATAAAAAAGAACGGGCGCGACTTTCGTCGCGCCCTTTGGTCTTACTTGCAGCAATCCGGCTACTAAGGTGCTCCCTGCATCATTCCATGATCATGCTGTTTCCGTCAGCGTTTCCTTTTATATCCGTCCTGGACATGTCCTATTGGTCTCGCCTTGACCCGTCGATTCTTCCTGTCTCGACTCTCTTCTCCATCCTGGAGGTGTCCCTGACTTCTTCCTGAAGTGGTCCATCTGCGTCGTCATGACTGGCAAGCATCCTACCTACCGTATCGCTTCCGTTCAATTTTCCCTTCACAGTCCTTGTCCGATAAATCATCCTGATCCACCGACCTCATCCTGAGGTTGCCAACTTCCCTGGCCGCTTTCCTGTTCCGTTCCGTCAGTTCCTTCCGACGCAGTAAAGATTACGCGAACTGAAATTCTTAACAACCAATTAAGATCACATTTCTTGTATCTATTTCGGCACTATACAACAAGTTACTTATAAGTAACTGTTTTTAAAAAGATCTATTTTTGATGAAAAAATCTTCTGACATACATAAACATAAAAATCCCACCATTTTGTAAGAGATCTCTTACAAGCGGATGGGATAATTGCGTATTAAAACAACTAAACCACCTGCTCTTCTACATTTTTTGAACTAGTAAGATCTTGGAGCTTTTCTAGCAAAATATCCTTCTTAAACGGTTTTGCAACATAATCATTCATACCTACTTCATAACATTTCGAAATATCTGCATCGAGTACGCTCGCCGTGAGGGCGATAATATGCAAGGCTTGCGCTGCTGTTTCTTCTTCCCACGCCCGTATAGCCTCTGTCGCGGTAAAGCCATCCATCACCGGCATCATACAATCCATAAGAACGGCATAGTATTGCTTGCCCGCTTTCACTTTATCAACAGCTTCCTGGCCATTATTGGCGATATCAAACTGGTAGCCGGCTTTTTTCAAGAACAGTCCTGCTACCTTTTGGTTTACAGCATTATCTTCAACAATCAGTACGTTTGGTTGTACATTATTATGCTCCTGAATTTGCTCTGATGCTTCAGTTGCTGCTTTTGTTGGTCCTGTTGTGGCGTAAGCTGCCTCAACAGGGGTAATGGATATATTTTGCTTCATCTCACTTTGCGGGTCTGAAACGTGCGTTTTTTTCACTTCCAGCGCTTTATTGAGAGTTTTGACCAGCCGCTTACCAAAAAATGGCAACGTGACAATGCCGCTAATCTGATCTCCAAAGCCATTTTGTTCATGTCGATGATCAACACACAGCACGATATTCAAACTTGGCATCATCGAATTAATTAATCCAAGGTCATATTGCGTCTGTTTAATGCTTTGCTGGCAATAAAATATAACATCAAAGTCATTTTCTGATTGAGTTGAAAGTTCAGCAATATTCACTGTTGTAGCCTGCAGGCCAAGTCCTTGACACTCGGCCTCGATACGGTGCATTGCCTGTTGATTTGCACCAAGGATCAATGCCTTGTGTTTATCAAAAGCCCCCAGAGAATCGTCATGCGCTTTACACACCTCAACATCCAAACTGAAGAAAAACCGACTGCCGATCCCTTTTTCTGACTCCAGTGCCAACCGCCCTCCCATTAACTCCACCAACTGGCGACAAATTGCCAGACCCAAGCCCGTACCACCAAACTGCCGAGTAATCGAACCGTCCTCTTGAATAAACGGTGCAAATACCTGTGCTTGTTTATCTTTCTCAATACCAATGCCAGTATCTATCATTGAAAACATAATCTTGGCACGGCCATCGCAATGTTCAATGCAGCGGATCTCAAGGGTGACCCCGCCTTCCTGCGTAAACTTCACCGCATTGGATGCCAAGTTCATCAGCACTTGTCTCAAACGGTGTTCATCCAGGATAACCATGGCAGGTAAATCAGGATCGATTTTGACATCAAGATTGAGCTGACTCGCTGTCGCTTTAGCCAATACCACCGTCAATGTGTCATAGGCAACTTCAGCCACCCGACTTTCACTCGCCGCCAGCACCAAGTTTCCAGATTCAATTTTCGATAAATCCAGGATGTCATTGATCAGCAGTAACAAGGTTTGAGAAGAGGTTTCAATCGTTTGTACATACTCAGATTGTGAAGGCGTCAGATCTGTATCAGCCAAAATACCAGACATGCCAATAATGCCATTGAGCGGCGTACGGATTTCATGGGACATGTTTGCCAAAAATGAGCTTTTTGCAAGGTTAGCTTTTTCTGCCTCATCCTTAGCAATGATCAGCTTATTGTGGTTATCAATCCGCTCTTCTATCATGCCATTGAGTTGATGGCTAAACACCGTAAATTCATCCTTGCCATCAACCTTTATTTTGGCCTCAACTCCATTATTACTGCTGGTTTCAAGCAAAGACATAGCCTTGAGTATCCGGCTCAAATACGAGCCGATTCGCCTGATAAGGTTTACCCCCAGCCAAATAATCATGGTGACAGATAATAAAATGACACCAGCATATACCCAAATCAGCACCTGAGCCTGGCTGATACTTTCCTGAATATCTCGGGCTAACTCACGACTTATCTCAACAACAACAAATTGAATTAATGCATAGCGCTCATCAAGCGCCGAGAATGAATCACTCGTACTAAAGCCATTAAATGAATCTGAAAAAATATTTTCACGCAGCTGGTAACTTGTCGCAAAAACCGGGTTGGCAAAAGTTTTGCGTAGCAATTCAATCTGTGATGGATTGGCACTCACCGACAAATAACGCTCAATGATTAGCTGCTGCCTTTCTATAATCGTATCCAGCTGCTCCTTGTAGTCAGAGACTTGCTCGGGCTGACTTGCGATAATTCGGATATACCAGTTTTCTTGCTGAGCCCATAATTGCAACCATTGCAATTGATACAAAATTGATAGCTTTTGTTCAATATTGACATCAGCTACATACAACGGTGCTTTTTCTAATGAGATCAAGTTATGAATTAAAAGGTCAAACCCCCAATCAGACCAATCATTCACATCAATCTGTTCCACAAACTCATATTCAGTGAGTAAATCATTCATTTCAGCACTGGATGATATTTGCTCTGTGAGGTCAATATTAGGAAATGCTTGTGGTATCAAAGCCGAATAATGTGATATTTGTTCAGAAGCAACTTTCTTTGTTTCATTATTTTCATCGTTAGATAACTTATCAAGCTTTAACGCATGTACTGCATTTGAAAACTGAGAATTCGCTTTAAGCAACTCCATTCGTGCCGTTAATGTATTCAATGAAGAGACTTTGTCGAAAAGACTCGAAATCTCTATCGTTGCAAATACCCCTGAAAACGTAAGTGGCAGAACAACAAGAGAAATAAGCCTAAATTTTATCGAAAATCGATTTAACAGCCCCATAACCTCACCTTGATCAAAAAATCCATTTTTGCCTATTTGTACTCACTTCAATGTCTACTAACATTTATAGCAGGAATAGACGCAAAGATGGAACTAAATCAATGATCAAAGGATTGACTTTAAAAAGGTTATTGCCTTTATCGTTATTATTGTCAATTACATCAATAATAATGCCAGCATATGCTGAGGATAACCAAAATATAAAAGATGTAGAGTTTGCAGTATTTTCATTAAATAATGAGATCCCTGCCCTTACAAAAAGTAAAGCGAGAATGCTTTATAAAGGAAGGACAAAAAAGCTAAATGGTAGCATCAAGATTGTCTTGGTCGATTTACCTGAAAAATCGATACACCGGGAAGAGTTCTACAGCATGCTGTTAGGTAAGTCGGTATCCCAAATGAACGGTTATTGGGCAAGCCTTTCTTTTTCTGGTAAAGGCACACCACCAGAGGAATTGAGCAGCGATGATATTAAAGACATCCTTGAATGGTTAAACGATAATCCCAATGGCATAGCCTATGCACCCGTTAGTGCAGTACCAGAAAATGCCAACATCCTCATCACAGTCTTACAAGGAGAGTAAGATATGACTCATAAATCATTACTTGCATTTACTCTGCTTGTATCACCATTGACCAGCGTGGCTGCAATACAGATCACAGATAATTTTTCAATCAGCGGATTTGGTTCCACTTCTATTGCTAAAACTGATAACCGCACCCCGTTGTTCGTCAACCGCGAAATTACTGATGATACCTGCTACGACTGTGACACAACCTTTGGCTTGCAAGCTGACTTGTCCATTATCGACAACCTTAATGCATCGGTGCAGGTGGTTAAACGCCCTCAGGACGATTGGTCAGATCCTGAATTGGAATGGGCTTATCTCAATTACGAATTTAACCAGTTCTCTTTTCGGGGCGGTAAGCTTCGTATACCACTATTCCTTGTATCTGAATACTTCTTTGTCGGACAGGCATACACTTGGGCTCGCCCTCCGCAGGATGTCTATGACAGTATTCTCGGCTTTACCTCTTTCGAAGGCTTAAGTGCAACATGGCAATGGGATGCCAGCGATGAAATTGTGGTAAACATTACCCCGTACTATGGCCTTGGTAACGACAATAAAGTCGAGTTCAGTGGCAATCAATATAATTTCAAGTCTGATTACATGGCAGGTTTATCTACTGGGGTTAGTGGGTTTAACTACCGAATTCACCTTGGATATATGCGCTCTGAGTATCAAATTGAAAGGCCTGGTTCCCCAAAAGAAACAACCAATATTTATACCTTAGGCGGTGAATACTCCTATGAACAGTGGCACTTCATGTCCGAGGTCCAGACGGATGATATACAGACTAACTGGTATGTAAGTGCAGATTACAACATTAACGACTTCACCCCCTATTTGGTATATGGCGAGAGTCACCACCGCCGTAAAACCAACAGTGTAACAGCGGGCGTTCGTTATGACCTCACTCCGAAGATTTCACTCAATGCCGAGTGGCAGGGTATATACATGGACCAGAAAGATTACGACAACTTCAACGACGGTCAATTCGTCAATCCGCCCAAAAGTTACGGAGAAGACAAGGACGCGAACCTATACACCTTGATGGTTAACTTTTTCTTCTAAAAAAGTTTCGTAAGCCCAATACAGCGGAAGCGTCTCCGGTTATTAGCCTAAGACGCTTCTTCTGTCTTTGTACACCCGAGAGAAACCTCAGGGTCATAAACATTTATCGATGTAACTCACATTCGAGTCTATTTCACTAGCATCGCCGCGCCGAACACTCCCGCACTGTCTCCTAGCGCCGGTTTTGCCAGCACGGTATTGAGAGTCGGGTTAAACAGATGGGGAAGAATCGCATCTCTACCCTCTGAATAAAGCGAATCAATATTACCCACACCGCCACCTACGACAATGACATCCGGGTCGATTACATTAATGATTGAGGCAACCGCAAGGCCGAAATAGGAATGCATTCTGTCAATTGTCTGCTTCGCAAATTTATCTCCCTGTGAAGCCATTGACACAATGCTAGGTAAACTCAAGTTGCTGTCACTATGCTCTCTGTAATAGCGCTCTAACCCTTTGCCAGACAGTACGGTTTCAACACAGCCCTGTTTGCCGCAGTAGCAAGGTGCACCATTGGCTTCAAGCACATTGTGCCCCCATTCACCGGCAATGCCATGGCAGCCATTAAGCACCTTGCCATTAACGACAATACCGCTACCAACACCGGTTCCCATGATGATGCCAAACACCACTTCGGCATCCGGTTTAATCTGCTTCGCTATGCCCAATGTCGCTTCAGCCAAAGCAAAGCAATTGGCATCGTTGGCTAACTTAACAGGGCATCCCAGTAAGGCTTGAAGATCTTTATCCAGAGGCTGGCCATTAAGATGGGTCGAGTTACAGTTCTTCATATTGCCCGTCGCAGGATCTAACGTGCCTGGCGTTCCGAACCCAACCGATTTAGGATACTCACCAACTTCTTCAGCACATTGGTCAATCAGCTTTTTAATCTGCCCCAGAACATGCTGGTAGCCCTGTTCGCCCTCAGTGGGTAGGCGCTTACGCAATACACAGTGATCATCAGCATATTGCATCACCGCACACTCAATTTTCGTCCCGCCCAGGTCAATACCCCAATAAAAATTACTCATAGCTCTCCTGCTCTGCAAAGCGCGTAAAATCAGCCATACTTATACCAAAACATAATGGCTCCGATGGTGAATTATCATCATTATTTCAATAAATTTTGGAGATTTGTGATGTTTCTAAAAGAGTCACGCACCGGTGATTTAGTTGACGTCATCGACATGTCTTCTCTGATCAACCCATTCTCCTCGCACGTAAAAGTGCAATATCAGTCTGGCGAAGATCTTGCCGATCCAGTCACTATCGACAAACAAAATCTAGCCTTTCCTTCAGGAGAAGAGTTACCTGAATGCTGGATCAACGGTTACTATCGGCACAGTCAGCGCTGAACCAAACAGTTAAACCATGCAAAGCGCCCTCACTATATGATGAGGGCGCTTCCTTATGACGTCATCTTAGATTAAATGGCGACTACAACGTTAAGCCATTCATGCTTTGGGTAATTTGGTTGGTTAAACGCGTGACCCCTTCTGCAAGGGCTTTGACCTGCGCATCGTAACCATCTTGTTCCAATGGGACCTGAATGAAAAACGGTTGCCTTGCCAAGGCTTCTCCTTGCTTGCCAACTAGAAGCCATTGCCCACTCAATCTTGCCAAACCGCTGTAATGCCCATTGAACTGGGTAAACTTCACTTGTAGCTTGGGCAAACCACTATTATTTACCACCGGTGTCAACTCATCAAACCAATACCTGGATTGCTTTTGGCGTAAATCTTGGGTAATCATCCGGGTTAACTGACGAGATAAGCTCTCGGCCCATAAGTTCTGCTGGGCCTGTACGACTTCTGTTTCAGTGGTTTGATAAACTAGCCCTGTGCCTGCCAAATGCTCTGCAACTTCTACCGGGCGAACAATCACAATTGGCTGATGCTTGTTGGCAAAGGCCATGGTTAAATCACTGCTTTGTGCTGGCAATAAGTACGTTTTTGTCACTGGCTCTGTGGAGCTACACCCTGCTATCGCGAGCAGAATGAACGCCATTAAGCTTTCCTTTAACATTATTGACGTCCTCCTACTGGAATGGGATCGGCAGCTTTCTCACCACTAAAAATCAATGAGTTGGGCTTTTCATTTATCTGTCGCAAGACCGGCTGTAACTCAGCCATTACCTGCTCAAACTGAACCAGAGCCTGCTCCAAGTTCTGATAAGGTACGCCATCAGGGCTGAATCCATTCAATGTCTCCTGGAGTTGCTGCAAGCTATTGCGCACTTCCCCCGGAATCGCCTTGGTCTCTTTCTGAGCAAGTAGCTGATTTAACTCGACGGCAACTTTCTCCGCCGCCAGCAGCGTTTGCTGGGAAGTATCGAGTGTCTTATTAAGGGTCAATAAGGTATCTTCAACCGGCAGATTGTTTATCTTCTTCACAAAGGAAGAGATTTCTTTCTGGATCTGGGCAAAACCGCCCGCCTTGGTCGGGAATACGTCATAATCACCGTACCGCTGACGTTTGTAGGCTGGCTCATCGGCAAAAAGGCTGACATCCACCAATAGGGCCCCGGTCAGCAAGTTCGCGGTTTTTAGCGATGCTCGCAAGCCATAGTTGAATTCTTCCTTCAGGCTCGCTTTTAGCATCTCCAAATTCTCGTAATACACATGCGACTTCACCCTGTCCAATTCGATCCGCACCAACACCGGAATGTCTTTGTTGGAAAAATTTTTGTCGCTGTGGATCATCTCGAGGGGCACTTTGCTAACAGTACCAATTCGGATACCTCGGTATTCCACAGGCGCCCCCACTTGGAGGCCCCTTACCGACTCGTTGAACAACATGACATATTCAAGGTAGTCTTCGTAAAAGCGTTCACGGACTTCCTTGATATTATTGTACAGGCGGAATTTAGATTTCTGCTTGGTGATGAGCTCCCCCGGTTCACGCCCCCTCGGGACCCTAAAGCTCACGCCGCCGGTGATCAACGATTCGATAGAACCGATCTTGAGGTTGAAACCTTCAGCCGACATTTGTAGATCAACCCCAGAGGTAAGCCAAAAGCGGGTTCTTTTTCTGATCAGACTGTTGTAGGGTTCGAAAATAAACAACTGGTAATGTGCTTTCTTGCTTGCGGTATCAAAGCTGACGTTCTCAACCCGCCCTACCGTAAAGCCTTCATACAATACAGGATCGCCGACCCCCAACTTGCCCGCTTCATTGTGACTCAAGATAAGGCGAAGCCCTTTTGCATCTGGCGGCGCTACCGGCGGAATATCCAGTACTTTAAATGTTCGCTGTTCGTTTTCGCTCTTGCCCGGTCGCAATTGGATATAGGCCCCAGAGAGCAGAGTATCCAGTCCTGAAACGCCTGATTTCCCTATCCGCGGCTTTACCACCCAAAACAGAGTGTCGTCTTTGAGCATGCGCGCAGCATCTTTGTCCATTTGGGCGGTCACTTCAATGGCACTGTAATCCTCATTCAAGGTCACACTCGTCACCACACCAACTTTGACATTCAGCGCTTTGATTTCTGTCTTGCCGACCTCAATGCCCTCAGCCGTATCTATTTTCAGTGTAATTTCCGGACCTTGACTGGTGATAAACTGAAACAACATCCAGATACCGATACCCACAGCAATAACAGGCACCAGCCATATTGATGAGATTTGTTTTATGGCTTCTTTCTTAGCCTGTGGAGGTGAGGGGTTACTCATAACTATTTTTCTCTTTATTATTGTTCACATAGCCTGCAGGTGATTCAAACGCCGAATCCTTTGGCCAAAAAACGCGCGGATCAAAAGTCATTGCCGATATCATGGTTAGCAATACAACACAGGCAAAGGATAGTGCAGCAGGGCCCGGATAAATTGCCATCAGACTCTGAAGCTGAACCAAAGCCACCAAAATAGCCACCACAAAAATATCGATCATCGACCAACGGCCGATAAATTCTGTAATTCGATATATCTTCAATTTCTGCACGGCTTTCTTTTCATCAGCAGTTCCACCTTTACCTGCCACAACATATAGCCAGGACAGGGCAATTATTTTTGCCAGGGGAATAACAACGCTAGCGATAAAGATAACCGCGGCAATAGGATAGGATTTCAATTGCCACAACAGCACCACCCCACCAAGTATGGTAGAACCTTCAGCCTTACCCAAGCTGACGGTATACATCATGGGATACAAGTTGGCCGGAATAAAAAAAACCGCAGCAGCAATTAACAATGCCCATGAGCGTTGCAGCATTTGTTGTGGCTCATAAGGGTGCAACCGGCCATGGCAACGCAAGCATCGCGCATGTTTCTCGTCTATTACCGGGTTTAACTGCGAACAAACATGGCAACTAATATGGTTATTGCTGTTATGACAATCTCCCGCTTTGACTCCCTCCTGAGGTTTTAGAGGAAGAAATTGCAGCCACAACCAAGTTCGGTCAGCCATAGAGACACATTTCACCACCAGCATGGTGTAGATACAGAAGGCCCAGAATGACATGCCCAAGCCAATATCTGCCAACGACGCTATTTTGATCAGGCTAACCAGCACCCCTATCAAGAAAACATCCACCATTAACCAAGGCTCGATGCGGATCATCAAACGGCAAAGTCGCTTTTCCCAAAACGCGATAGGCTTCTTCTCTGGCCGCTTAATACGCTGGCCTGCCCGGAAATAGAGATAAAGCAGTGAGAGCAAATACATCGCCGGTAATACGATGACCGTCAAGAGCAGCAGCAGTGCCAACAAACTGTTTTGAAAAACACTTAACATCTCGGCTGAGTGCATCAGGGTGATCTCCTGGCTGATCCCCTGAACACTGAATGACATAAAAGGAAAGCTGACACTGGCGACAAGCATGACTAGGCTGGCCAAGCCGTAAGACAGTGGTCTCTGAAAGGGCTGTGCTATGCGTTTAACCAATGTGTGATGGCACCTAGGGCAAACTGATTTCTCGTCATCTTTGAGCTCTGGCAACGCTACCACTAACCCACACTCTTCACAGCCGACTAGCGCTTGTCGTTGTTGTGGTTCACCCATTTGTACCTCAATCCACCCTGCCAACTAGCAAGGTCATCCTGTTTGTGAGCGGTATAGTACTTTATTTTCACCTTGGAGCATATTTAAGTTATTAGCACATAACAGAAAAAGCACCCGTCTAATTCGAGTGCTTTTCTGAAATAAGAGTCAATAAAAACTATTCCGACGACAAAAGCTGATCCGTTTTGGCAGCACAAATAAAGTCATTCTTGTGGAGCCCTTTTGCCGCATGGCTCCACCAGCGCACCTTCACCTTACCCCATTCCAATGTGATTTCAGGGTGATGAAACTCTTCCTCGGCCAAGGCAGCGACTTGGTCGGTAAAAGCCCAAGCCAATTTGAAATTCTTGAAGGTATACTGACGCTCCAGCTGTTCAACACCGTCAACTTCAACCGCCTGCCAATCAGGCAAAGTGGCCAACAATGCTATTTTTTCATTTTCTGTCACTTTTGGCGCACCACTGTGGCACGCTTCGCATTTTTGTTGATGTAATTCTGTCATCAGTTCCCCTTAACCCGCGTCCTTGATTTTTGTTTCGAATAGTGGCTGATGTAACCCCTGTTGTTGCGCTTTGACTACCATAGACATGATGTCTTGATGTGCCAATTCGTAAAGCTGGTTGATGTCTTCAAGAATGAAATAGAGTGGCTGCATGATATCAATCCGATAAGGCGTACGCATGATATCCACCGGATCAAATGACCTATAAAGTGGCCTTGCTTTATCCGCTTTGTTTACCGCAATAGAGTCACTGTTCATTTTCCCCGCCAGGGCATATTGTGTCTCGCCGGGTGAGGATAAAATACCACCGCCATAAATTCGCAAGCCCTCTGCTTGCCGCAGCAATCCAAATTCAACTGTAAACCAGTATAGCCTTGCTAAATATACTCTTTGCGAAGAATTGGCTTTAGCTCCCAATTTTCCGTAAGTATGAGTGAAAGCCGCAAAAGCGGGATTGGTCAGCATGGCACAGTGGCCAAATATTTCATGGAAGAAATCCGGCTCTTGCAAGTAGTCAAATTCCTCCCTAGAACGTAAAAACGTCGCGACGGGAAACTGCTGGTTGGCTAACAAGGCAAAAAAACGGTCAAAGTTGATCAAAGCCGGAACGGCTACACATTCCCAGCCTGTGGTTGATTTCAATACCGCGTTAATTTCAGCCAGTTGAGGCGCACGATCTAAGGGTAATTCCAATAAATCCAAACCATCAATATAGGCTTGGCAAGCACGCCCTTTTATACAGGCGAGCTGACGCTCAACCAGATCGTGCCAAACACGGTTTTCTGAACTGTCCCAATGAACAACCCCTTGCTCATCTGGCTTTTTAGAAATATATTTCGTTCCGCTACCCATAAATGACCTTCATCTTTGTTACTGCCTCACCCTGGCATCCGAATATTCCGCTTATTTCACGTTCGTTTCCTTTAGATTAGGTCGGGTAACGAAGACTCCGAAAGCTGTTCTCAGCAATGAAATCAGCCCGCAATGTAACATTTATTTTACACACGCCATTTTTGCATGTGGCACATCCATAGCGCCACCCCATTGCATGGCCATAGCCATCAACACATTGGGAAATATCGATAAACAGATGATTTAACTTGCAGTTATTGTAAATCATCACGGACAGACTTTGCGCTGTGTAGTTGTGGCCAATAATTGCCTTGCCCCGCTGAGTACGCCAGAGTTAAGTCATTGAGCTAACATTTTATTAACAGCGTCAATCTGGAATGACTGTGATCACGAGGGATATGCAATGCGGCAATGGTTTCAATTTCCTATCACCGAAGGAGACGCTTCGCGGCAAGCACACTGTGACTTACCAGAAGGTACTTTCGAGCGCGAATGTGGCAGAGAAGGTTTCTTTGGCCCAGCAAGTCACATGTACCACCGTCACCCTCCTACTGGGTGGATTGATTGGGACGGCCCACTTCGTCCCAGAGCAATAGACACCAACAAAATACCATCTGAAGGGCTATCGCCTTGGGATGCTTCACTGATTTTGTTCAACAACAACATCAAGATGAGGGTGTGGCATTGCGATAGAGCAATGGAAGCTCTAGCCCGTAATGGTGACGGCGATGAAGTGCTGTTTATCCACCAAGGAAGCGGCGAATTGTTCTGTGATTACGGCCATATGACGTTCCGCGATGGTGACTACATTGTGCTGCCAAGAGCCACCAGTTGGCGCATTGAACCCAAAGAGCCGGTATCTATGCTGCTGATAGAGGCGTCTAACAGTGCTTATCAAATGGCAGAGCGGGGCATTGTCGGCCAACACGCGGTCTATGACCCAGCGGTATTGGAATACGCCCGAATAAACGATGCATTCCTCAACCAGCAAGATAGCAACCAGCACTGGAAGGTTCAGTTAAAAGCCCGCAACCAACTCAACACGATTACTTATCCATACAATCCGCTCGACGCACAAGGCTGGAAAGGTAACCTAACAGCTTTCAAGCTGAACTGGCGTGACATCAGGCCGTTGATGAGTCATCGCTACCACCTTCCCCCATCGGCACATACCACCTTTGTTGCTGATGGCTTTGTGATCTGTACTTTTGTCCCTCGCCCGATAGAAAGTGATCCCAATGCGTTGAAAGTACCCTTCTACCATAACAATGACGATTACGACGAAGTGCTGTTCTACCACCGGGGGAACTTCTTCAGCCGTGACAATATCGACGCCGGCATGATCACCCATCACCCTTGCGGATTTTCCCATGGCCCTCACCCTAAAGCGTTGGCTGCCAGTATGGCTTCTCCGAAGAAAGAAACGGATGAAGTCGCGGTGATGATAGATGCCCGCTGGCCACTCGAAGTCGCTCCTCTGCCCGAAGGCGCTGAAAACAAAGATTATGTCTTTTCGTGGAAAGGGAAAAAAGAAGGGCAGTAACGCTGAATAACCGGCTCAAGTGTTCTCATTCAATTAAGAGTGGCTTAGGTCGAGACGGATTATATAAATTAAGGAGACGAACGTGAAACTTGCATCACTTAACCATGGTCGCGACGGCCAGCTTATTGTGGTTTCCCGTGACCTGAAACAGGCTGTTCATGCCCATGACATAGCCCCGACACTGCAATTTGCCCTAGATAACTGGCAGGAAGTAGAAGCTGACTTGCAGCACCTGTACCGTAACCTCAACGACGGTGTCGCTCAGCATACCTTCCCTTTCAATCCTGCTCTATGTAGCTCACCACTGCCACGGGCCTACCAGTGGGCTGATGGTAGCGCTTATGTCAACCATGTCGAGCTGGTACGCAAAGCCCGAGGTGCTGAAATGCCAGAAAGCTTCTGGACCGACCCTTTGATATACCAAGGAATGTCTGACGGTTTCCTCGGCCCCACAGAAAATATAAAAATCGCCGATGAACAATGGGGCATCGACTTTGAAGGGGAAGTTGCTGTCATCACCGATGATATCGACATGGGAACCCGCACCGAAGAAGTTCATGGCCATATCAAGCTACTGATGCTGGTCAATGATGTCTCGCTTCGCAATTTGATCCCGAGTGAATTGGCCAAAGGCTTTGGTTTTTTCCAGTCCAAGCCCTCTTCTGCGTTCTCTCCTGTCGCAGTGACACCCGATGAACTCGGTGATAGCTGGCACGATTATAAACTGCATCACCGCCTGACCGTTCACCTCAATGGAGAATTATTCGGTCAACCCCATGCCGGCACAGACATGACGTTTAACTTCGCCGAACTTGTTCAGCATGTAGCCAAAAGCCGAGCGGTCTGCGCCGGCACCATCATAGGCTCAGGTACCGTGTCCAACAAAGATCGCAGCAGCGGCTCTTGTTGTTTGGCAGAAAAAAGGATGCTGGAAACGCTGGAATACGGTAATCCGGAAACACCATTTATGAAATTTGGCGATACGGTCAAAATTGAAATGTTCGATAACAACGGCGACTCCATCTTCGGGGCTATCGAACAAACCGTGGTTAAGTTCGAACATCAGTACCATGATGAAGATTTAAACCACCATAACCCGCACCATCACCAATAATAATTAGAGTGTCAGGTGTTATAAACGGTAAGTCAAAACTAAGGGATTTGGGAACGTGAAACTGTATGATTACTATCGCTCATCTGCATCATACCGGGTGCGAATTGCGTTAAACCTCAAGGGCTTGAGCTACGAGCAAGTATCGATATCGTTACTGAATAAAGAACAAAACAGTGCCGCCTATTCGGCGCTCAACCCGAACCAATTGGTACCGGGGTTTTCTCGTGGAGATACAAACGAAAGCGGCTTTGAAGATACAGCGGTGCTAGGCCAATCGCTCGCCATTATCGAATATCTCGACGAGTGTTATCCCGAACCCGCATTGCTGCCCAGCGATCCCTGGCACAAGGCCCAATGCCGGGAAATCGCCCTTATCGTCGCGTGCGACATCCACCCACTCAATAACCTCCGAGTCCTCAACTATTTGAACAGCGAATTCGGTGTTAGCCAAAACGAGAAGATGATTTGGTACCACCACTGGCTCAAGCAAGGCTTCCAGAGTCTCGAGAGCCTATCGAATCGCTACAGTACACAATTCACCTGTACCGAGACTCCATCTCTTGCTGATATTTGCCTAATTCCGCAACTTTACAATGCCAAACGATTCGGCTTTGAGACCAAACATTACCCGCGCTTGTTAGAGATTGAGCAAAGGTGCCTAGTACTGCCCGCTTTCCAGCAAGCCCACCCAGATAGCCAGTAAGGAGACCGCTGTGAATGATAAAAAACCTGAAAAATCAGCATCTTCTACCACTAAACTTCAACCAGCAGAGCAACCTAAATTGCTGTGGATGCCGGAAAAGGATCGCATCCACGATAGCAAGCTGTATCAGTTCATGGTCGAGCTCAGTGAAAAAAAGAACACCCTCTATCATGACTACAACCAACTCCACCACTGGAGTGTCAACCACAGTGAAGAGTTCTGGAGTATGGTTTGGGACTTCTGCCAGATAGAGGGAGCAAAAAAGCCACCTGTCACATTTTGTTCGCCTGATAGCAGCACGCCAGCAAAAGACACCCAATGGTTCCCACACGCCAAGGTCAATTTCGCCGAGAACCTGTTGCGTAACTGGCGCACTCGTGCAGCGGCTGATGCCATCATTTTTCACTGTGAGGGCGACCCTGCGCATCGGCAGCATCTAAGCTGGCAACAGCTTTACCGGCAAACCTCCCAGGTTGCCAGTTTTCTGCATAACCACGGCGTCAAGAAAGGCGATGTAGTGGCCGGATACCTGCCGAATATCCCCCAGACCATCGTCGCTATGCTGGCCACCGCATCACTTGGCGCGATATGGACCTCTACCTCACCGGATTTCGGCGCTGATAGTGTCATCGAGCGATTCGGCCAAACCAAGCCGAAAGTGATGTTTTTCGCCCAAGGTTACCAATACAACGGCAAGCCTATTTCTTACCACGATAAAGTGATGGCGGTCAGTGAGAGTATTCCCGAGCTTGAACACTTGATCGAAATACCAGCAGCCATACCTGTATCAGACCAATCCAGCAAGGTCACCATTCCTGATAGGATTCATCATCACTACTGGAGTGACATCCTCGACAGTACAGTACCCAGTGAACTTGGCTTTACCCCCGTTCTTTTCAATCATCCGCTCTATATCCTTTACTCATCGGGTACCACAGGCAAACCCAAGTGCATTGTCCATAGCGTGGGCGGCACCCTACTTAATCATCTTAAAGAACACCAGTTGCAAACGGACATCCGAGCCGGAGACAAAATCTTCTACTTCACCACCTGCGGTTGGATGATGTGGAATTGGCTGGTATCGGGACTTGCCTCGGGGGCTACGCTGATCCTCTACGACGGCTCCCCTTTCTATCCCGACGGTAATGTTCTGTGGCAACTCGCCGAGCAGGAAGAAGTCACCTTATTTGGCACCTCGGCCAAATACCTCGAAGCGTTGGAGAAACAAGGCTATCGCCCTAAGGACAATACTGAGCTGTCATCGCTTCGCACCTTGTGTTCAACGGGTTCCGTACTCTCCCCTGAACAGTTTGATTATGTTTATGAGGCTATTCACAGTGACATTCAGCTCGCCAGTATTTCAGGAGGCACTGATATCTGTGGCTGCTTTGCCATCGGTAACCCGCTCAGCCCTGTGTACCGTGGTGAGTGTCAAGGGCTAGCGCTGGGTATGAATGTGCAGGTGTTCAACCAGCAAGGCCAGTCGGTATATCAACAGCATGGTGAACTGGTCTGCCTCAATAGTTTTCCCAACCAACCGGTAGGCTTCTGGAACGATCCCGATGGCAGCAAATATCACAACGCCTACTGGAACCACTTCCCCGGAGTCTGGCACCATGGCGATTATGTCAGCCTCTCCAGCACCGGCGGCATGGTGTTTTACGGTCGCTCCGATGCTGTCCTTAACCCTGGAGGCGTAAGGATCGGTACCGCTGAAATCTACCGTCAGGTAAACCGCTTAGATGAAATCAAAGACTCGTTGGTGATAGGTCAGAACCAAGGCGCTGATGTGCGAGTAGTATTGTTTGTTCAGCTCGTTGAGGGAGAAGTGCTGACTGAAGAGTTAAAAACCAACATCAAGCAGAAAATCCGGGAGCAGTGTTCACCCCGCCATGTCCCCGAGGTGATCCTCGCAGTGAGAGATGTCCCCCGCACAAAATCCGGCAAACTAGTAGAGCTGGCAGTTCGCAATATCGTCCATAACCAACCGGTCAAGAACGTTGGTGCGCTAGCCAACCCTGAATCTTTGGAAGAGTTTAAGGATAGGGATGAGCTAAAACAATAGTTTGTCGAGTTGGAGGCTAACTATTACAAAAATAGGTAACCTCCAACTAGAAACATTTATCAGCTCTTCGATTTAAGGTCATGAGCAATTTCAAAAAACATTTTCGGCCTATCTCTTTCTTCGAATCGTAAAGGCTCCACTTCGCGTAATGTTAGTTGGCATCGAGAAACCAATTGATGATACATTTCTGTACCTCTTTCCTTCCAAGCTAACTCGTCATCCTTCACATGACGTTTAAACTTAGCGGGGCTCCCCAATATCATGCTCCTGGCTTCAAACTGGCTATGGGCTTTAATAAAACTGTGGGCACCGACTATCGATTCTTTGCCTATAACCGCCAGATCCATCACCACGGCATTCATACCGATTAAGCAGTTTTCTTCGATGGTACAACCGTGGATCACCGCGCCATGGCCGATATGACTATTCTTCCCCAACACGGTTTCACGGTTTGGGAAGCCATGAATAACACAACCGTCTTGAATATTACTGCCATCTTGAATAACGATTCGTCCCATATCGCCACGAATAGCGGCTTGAGGGCCAACATAGACTTGTTGGCCAATAATGACATCACCAATAATGTCTGCACTTGGATGAACGAAACTTTCAGGATGAATGACAGGGGTTATCCCATCAAGTTGGTAAATAGGCATTTTGATTCCTTTCAATCTATACCAAGCACCCTAGCATCCAAGTGATTGGTCGTTATTGGGGTTGTAACCCACCAAATCGAGCATAATAGTCTGATGCTGGCAGCGGCAGAGGACCCGCTACCGTTTCGCCGTGCTCTGATACATAATTTCGACCTTGTAGGTGAATTTTTTTATAGATGTTCATTGCTAAGCTCTGGGCAATACCGCCTGCCCAGTTGTCTGGGAGTAACTCTGCAGGCAGCAGTGGATCACGTATAATGATACGGCGATAAAAATGTACCAAAAGCAATCTTAATTTAAAGCACTCCTCCGGGTTGACTTCATCAACATTTAAGTCTTTAAGCTCTTGCCACACAGGGTTAAACATGTCGCAAAATGCCTTATAGTCATCATTCAAGCGGGATAAGTCCCAAGCTTTGCGGACTAATTCTTGCTCATTTCCCTTTGCTGTTGAATATAAAGATGTTTGCGTAAAAATGTGTGATTCTGGAAAATGCTTAGCAATCTTTTCGATATCAACATGGTCTAATTGGTTTTGGTCAGCCTGAATATAAATCCCCTTATCTAAAGTACCAAATCCAAATCGAGCCAAATATTTTGCATGTTGTTTCGAGTCATTTTGGGTGGTCGACGATATATGGATAATATTCCACTTTCCATCCCAACCTAATTTCTCAACGCTATAAATTTTTTTATTGGCAGCGCGTATTTCATCAAATCGCTCTGGCGTCATGAAGTAATAGCTTTTTCTACCTGACTTTTTAACATCAAGCCATCCGTCTTGCTTTAAGCGAAATACAGAAGAGCGTACGAAACGCTGATTAAAGCCTAACGATTCCATAAAGTTAATTAGGCTTCCCATCCATATTCCTCCACCGCTGTGGCAAAGGTAATCACCTAGGAAAGTCACAACCAACGACGTACCACTTATCGATTGGTGCTCTGTTGCAGAGGTGAAAAAATCATCAAATTTACTATTCAAAATTAACCTCGATGAATCCTTACATCTGTATTGCAGCATGGTAATTATCAAGCCACTTCTACCGTCATCTTGAAGTAACTCAGATACAATTGCAACACAGTATTATTTACACAGTATTTGTATCCTCCTACTATAAGAGATCATTTTCATCTCAAGTGAAAAATAGAATATTCTGGGCTGCTTTATCTGTTGATAAAACAGCCTCAGCTAACAATTACGCTTGCCTTAGGTCGAGCACGCGCTGCGCTTTACCCTCTGAGCGAGGAATATTTCCGCTCGGCAGAATATCAATATTGGTAGAAATACCAACCATGGTTTTAATTCGTTATTCAACATACGTTTTAAAGCACATGTTAAGCAACTACGTCACCTTCTTTACGCGCTACCAGGGTTAAAATTGTATACAGCGCCACAGGGTTCCCCTCTTGGTTCGTCACCTCAACGTCCCAAGCCACAACCCCCTGCGGCGTTTCCTCAATATTTCGCTGACGCTTCTTCACCTTCTTCTGGCAGGTCAACTTCACTTGAATCGTATCGCCGATAGCAACAGGCTCAATAAAACGAAGGCTCTCCATACCATAGTTAGCTAACACTGGCCCCGGTGCCGCTTCTACAAACAGGCCTGCCGCCGCCGAAATAACAAAATAGCCATGAGCAACACGCTGACCGAACATCGACTCTTTCGCAGCAATCTCATCCATATGAGCATAAAAGTGATCGCCGCTGAGGCATGCAAAATTAACAATATCTGCTTCAGTGATCGTTCGTCTCGCGGTTGTCAAGCTCTCACCAATGGCAATATCTTCAAAGTGCTTCTTGAATGGGTGCACCAAATCTTCGGTTGTTTCCGCCCCTCTTACCCACTCCTTACCCACGGCTGCAAGCATCGATGGTGAGCCCTGCACGGCAGTACGTTGCATGTAATGCTTAATACCTCGCAAACCGCCCATTTCCTCACCGCCACCAGCTCGCCCTGGGCCGCCATGCACCAGCATCGGTAGAGGTGAACCATGGCCCGTTGATTCCTTGGCAGATTCATTGTTCAGAATATGCAGGCGACCATGGGCATGACCAATACGCGCAACCATTTCAGCGGCAAACGCCGTTGATGCGGTTACCACACTGCCAACGAGGCTGCCTTGCCCTAGCTGCGATAGGAGCACTGCTTCGTCACGGTTGCCATAAGGCATCAAGGTACAGACAGGGCCAAAAGCTTCGATATCGTGAACCGGTGTGGCCGTTAACGGCTCATCACAAACGAGCAATGTCGGCGGATAATAGGCGCCTTCATCATTTCCATTTGGGCTGAAACCCGACAGATCGCCGCCAGTCACCACTCGGCAGTAGTTTGATAGCGAGGTCACTTTTTCCTGTACATCATCGCGTTGTGAGCGGCTGATCAATGCTCCCATTTTCACGCCTTCCAGACTAGGGTCTCCCACCACAACTTTGGCCAATCGGGCACTGATGGCTTGGCTAACCGCGTCAAGCAAATGGCTTGGTACCATGGCACGGCGAATTGCAGTACATTTCTGCCCAGCTTTAACCGTCATCTCGCGGCATACTTCTTTGACGAACAAGTCAAACTCTGGCGAGTCTGGAGTAACATCATCCCCAAGGATTGCACAGTTAACCGAGTCGGCCTCCATCGTGAATGGCACAGACTTGGCAATCAGGTTTGGCGTGGCGCGGAGCATTTGGCCTGTTTGAGCAGAGCCGGTAAACGTCACGACATCCTGATAGTCTACACGGTCTAGCAAATCACCCACAGAGCCACACACGACTTGAATTGCGCCCTCTGGTACCAAGCCACTTTCAACAATGACCTTCACCATTGCTTGGGTCAAATACGCCGACTCAGAAGCAGGCTTGATGATGGCAGCCATTCCCCCCAGCCAAGTCGGAGCCAGTTTCTCCAGCATCCCCCAGCAAGGGAAGTTGTATGCGTTGATATGAATCGCAACACCCGGTTTTGAGGTTAAAATATGGCGGGCAGCAAACGTACCTTCTTTAGATAGCGGGATCAGATCATCTTCAGCCCATACCGTCTCATTTGGTAACTCGCGATTGGCAAGGCTTGCATAGTTAAAGAAAGTGGCAGCACCACCTTCAATGTCAATCCATGAGTCGACTCTGGTTGCACCGGTATGAGCAGATAGTGCATAAAACATTTCTTTATTGGCAAGTAGCAGCTTGGCCACTTCTTTGAGCATATTGCCACGCTCAAGGAAGGTCATTTGCGCTAATGCTTTGCTGCCCTTTTCTCGGCCAAAAGCCAGCATCGCCTGATTATCAATGTCCGTGCTATCTAGCTGGTATAACCCTTCATTGGTCAATGCACTGGATACAATCCTTGGTTTGCCATTGCCATAGTGCCACTTACCCAATACATAACTGTGCAACTGTTCCATCGTTTCATCCTTTTTGAAATTACTGGCTCATGAGCAAATTGCGCTGCTCCATACCTGCCCGCTACAACTTGATTTTGCTATCTAAGAAATGTCTCTCGACTACAAATGTAACACTTAAACAACATTTCACAAATAGAAATGACTCATTTTATTTTTAAATAAAGATTTTTTGTATCGCATACCAAAGCAAAACCCAAGCGTGGCAGAAAAGGAATATAGGACGCTGTAAAAGTGTTGATGAAGGACACAGCTGGCTTAGCAGCAGGTATGGTTTAGCGGACACATCATGAGCTGAAGACTGTTCTAACAATAAAACCAACACACGATCACAGTTTTAACAAACAATCAACATCATTTGAAATCAAAAGATACAATAATTTCATTAATTAAAAAATTTAGTATCACAATAAACCTATAGTTAAAAGGACTAGCGATAATGAAAAGCACCCTGTTCGCTGCGTCACTGCTGGTTGCATATAGCTCTGCCAGTTACGCACAAACTCAACAGCCTAATATTCTGTTTATTCTCTCTGACAATCAGCATGCCGGACTTTTAGGTGCGTACGGCAATCAAGAGATAAAAACGCCCAACCTCGATCAACTCGCCACTGAAGGGGTTAAATTTACTAATACGTTTGCGGTAAATGGCATGTGCTCCCCAACTAGAGCCACACTCATGACCGGCCTAATGCCTTCCCAACATGGTCTGCACGACTGGCTAAACGATGAGGAAATGGAAGGCTGGCCTGATGATTGGTCTGCCGTCGCTGAATTTCGAAGCCTTCCCTATACCTTGAAGCAACACGGATATAATACCGCCATGATCGGCAAATGGCATTTGGGTCAGCCATGGAAGCCGTCGCTTGGGTTTGATCATTGGATGACCTTTACCAGTGGGCACACTCTAGATTTTTGGAACAATACCGTAATCGAAAATGGACAAATTTCTGATATATCAGGCATTCACATGGTTGATTATTTTGGCCAAAAAGCAGTTCAGTACCTTGAGTCCTACGATTCAGACAAACCCTTCTTCCTCAAGGTCTCTTTTGATGGACCCTATATGGATCCACCAACCAATATGGGACCAGCCAAAAACCGTCACTATGAATATTACAAAGACAAGAACCTAAGCACTTTCCCGAACGAGCCGATTAACAAAAATTATCTCAACCAGCTGATTAGTTTCGCCAAAAATAATGAGGACGAACACTTTCTAAATAAAATCATAAAAATGGTTATCACTGACATGTCTGGCGACCAAGCAACCCGAGCCAACATGGCATCACAGAATACCCTTGTCGATGATAACGTGGGGATGTTGTTGGATACACTAAATAAGAAAGGGCTGGATAAAAATACGATTGTCATTTATACCTCGGACCAGGGAGTCTACTATGGACAGCAAGGCCTCTGGACACACACTATCCTGAGTCAACCTTCAACGCTGCAGGAAACGGCGTTCAATGTACCATTGATTATCCGCTCGCCAGACGCCTCGCAAGGTAAAACGGTCAATCAGCTCATTGGTCAGTACGATATACCAAACACCATTCTCGATCTGGCCGGGATCAAACAGGCGCTTCCTAATTCACCAGGCAAGAGCTTTGCCCAATTGCTGGAAAACAGTACTAGCCAGCCAATCCATGACGCCATTTTTTACGAGCAAACGGAAACGCGTGGGATCCGCACTCAGCAATACGCCTACTGGAAGCGAATGGATAGCGAATTTGGTCCGAGTGAACTCTACGATATGATTAATGATCCGAACCAGACCAATAATTTGGCAGACAACCCTGAATATCGCGATGTTATTGCTAAGCTCGATAACAGACTCACTGAGTTTTATCAGCAATATACCGATCCTCAATATGACTTATGGTCAGGTGGCACGGCCAAAGGCAGTATTTCACACCCTAAGTTATTCCAGAAACGGTTTGGGCAGGACTGGACAGTAAAAACAGACATTGTTCCTGCCTTTAAGGAATAAACATGGGGCCCGTATATGCAACCATTAGGATTGGTAACCATCATTCGTATTGTTGCCGTGATGTTATTTGTCTTGAGCCCTACTGCTAAGGCCGCATATTCGGGCTCTTCTTCCTGCTCAAACTGCCATAGCAAAGAGTACCGGCAATGGAGCCAGTCTCACCACCACCAAGCCATGACTAAATTGGACGAAAAACACTTTAACGGCAGTGTCTATAAAGAAAACGGTAAAGAGGTGACATTTTTCAAACAAGCACAGCAACACTATATCAAGATTCAAATATCCAATGAGCCACCACAACAATACCAAGTGGCCTATGCGCTGGGGTTTACACCATTACGGCAATACATTATCGATCTCGGTGACGGCCGCCTGCAAGTTTTTGACATTGCTTGGGATACCCGTGCAGAGCACGAGGGGGGGCAAAGGTGGTTTTCCGTGAACTCGGAAGATGGCTTAGGCAGCTTCAACTGGAAAAGCAGCTTCATGAACTGGAACAGTCGCTGCGCAAGCTGCCATACCACGGGCTTCAGTCGCAACTATGCTGCTGATACGGAAAAATATAACAGCACCTGGTCAGAAATCGGGGTGGGATGCGAATCTTGCCACGGCCCGGCATCACAGCATGTCGAATGGGCCAACTCAGCCAATCAACACTCAAACCCGAAAGGATCGAAAGGATTACAGGTAGTCATTGAACCGGTGCCTGAGTGGCGTAATTCAGCCCAACTGCCGACCCCAGTAGTGACGAGCAGCCAAGCTGTGACCGCCGATACCGCCACCTCAGAGATGGAAATCTGCCTAAACTGCCATTCTAGAAGGCAGCAACTGGCAGATGAAAGTAACCATGAGCTATTTTCAAACACCACCCGACTAAGGTTGCTCGAACCCGACTTGTACTTTCCCGACGGCCAAATCAAGGACGAAGTGTTCGTCGCGGGATCATTCCTGCAAAGCAAGATGCATGGCCAGGGTGTCACCTGCCGCAACTGCCACGATCCGCATACTAACCAGCTCACTCAACCGGGTGATCGCCTTTGTACCCAATGCCACCGGCCGGATCACTACCAAACCGAGCGGCACCATGCCCACCGGAGTAGAGCTGGCGTAATCTGCATTGACTGCCATATGCCCCAAAGAACCTATATGGGTGTGGACGCAAGGCGCGATCATGGATTTCAAAAACCCAACCCAGTGCTGAGCAATGAGCTGGGTACACCTAACGTGTGCTTAAACTGTCACAGCAGTGCAAACTCTAGCCAGTGGATTGAGCATAACCTCCCGGCTCATTGGCAACACATGCTACAGGGTAACGACTTGCGCTCTTTGACAGCGAGGAAGCTGGCACAGTTGTGGCAATCACCCGAACCGACCAACAGTGACCAGAACAGCCTCCTGTATCAACTGATCAAGAAGAATCACTCACCGTTTGTTAAAGCCTCTCTTGTCAAATATGGCTCGGCTGAATTAACTGTGGATCAAAAGCTCTCATTGCTATCTGAGCCTAACCCCATGACTGAATCCAGTACTCTGGACGCTTTATACAACACGACATCAAGGCGCGCTATCCATACCCTGCTCACCTCTCTCAACGCTGCAGCTCTTAATACCCGGTTGACGGCCTACAAAACCCTGCTGCCATATAAGCTGGTACAGCAATACATCCCACAATTTTGGGATAGTTATCTGCAAGCCGAAAGCGAGTATCTTGCTGCCCTAGACATAAATCAGGATACCCCGATGGGCATGGTCGAATATGCCAACTGGTATTTCCTAAAAGATCAGCTTGAGGATGCTGTCCAGCTTCTGGATAGCGCCTTGGATAAACAACCGGATCTCCTTATCGCCACCATCAACCTAGCAGATATCTATCGTGCAGCAGGCCAAGAAAATAAAGGGATGCAGATGCTCAACAGTGCACTGGCCTTTCATGGTGAAAATCCAACGTTGCAGTACGCAATCGGTCTTAGCCACATCAGGATGAAGAACTATAAACAGGCCACTACCCACATCGAGCAGGCATTCGAGCTTTCGGCTCACCGACTCGACTATGGCATCACCCTCCTGCTTGCTTTGCAACGCGAAGGCGACGGCCGCCGGGTAGCCAAGGTACTTACCCAACTTGAGCACTTGTATCCTGCCAACCGTCAATTGAAACAGGTAAAAGCGGCAATGCCATGACAATGCCGCTAAACAACCAAGTGACCCCCTAACGGACCCGCTTTGCCAGCCCTATTAACACAAGGCAACCTCATCTACCATTGATCCCCCCTCGATATCCATTTAGCTAAAATCGACTGAATACCATATAAACAATGAAGTGGGTACAGCGAACTACTTAGCTCTAAACAGCTCTAAAAAAAAACCGAATAGCCCAAAAGACTATTCGGTTTTTATTTATCAAGCGGGCAATTATTGGGTTCGCCCTTGCTGGTCATAATACAGCGCAACTTGCTTTCTTTGCTCCAGCGTCAACTCGTTAGCAATTTGCTCCATAATGACCGATTTCCTCTCCCCGCTGGCAAACTTGTTCAGCTGGTTGAAAATATAGTCATGGTTCTGGCCCAACAGGTTCGGCCATTCGGTATTGACGGTATTGCCAGAAAGGCCATGGCACGAGACGCAGCGAGCCCTTACATCCGCCCCTCGTCTATCCGAAGCCTGTTTGGCTTCTTTTACAAAAGTTTGCTGAGAATAATGCTGCGCCAGCTCAGTAATGTCGCTGTCACTTAGATTTTGTACAAGCCCAGCCATCATAGGGTTTTCCCGGGTCCCATCACGAAACGCCTCGAGCTGCTTCTCTAAGTAGCCTTGTTTTTGACCATGAAGTATAGGGTACGACGGCACCTGGGAGACCATGTTAGTACTATGACAAGCCTCACACGCCTCAATCAGTTTAGGTGCCGCATGGGCTGAGCCCATCAGCCCCAAGTTTATTCCCAAACAGCTAAATAAAAGCAGTGACCAGTTCCTTTGTGCACATTTCATTTATTCACTCTCTTCTGTCGCTTTTCCGTTATTCAACGCAATTTTTTGAATTAGCATTTTCCGATATTCCGTCACTTCCATTAATGGACTTTTTCGCAGCTCTCCGACTTCTTCACTGGTAAAACGAGCAAAGCCATCAGGCGCACTATCGCCACCGAATTCTTTCACCATCCAGTTCATTAAGTTGGCGAGGTCCGCATCATTTACCGCGGAGTTTGCCGAACCAGGGACTTGAATGAGGTACCGACGCCCCTCGGGAATAGTCAGGAAAGCGCCGATATGGTCTCGCATATCGGGCACGTCCTTTCCTCCGCGGCCATCGGCAACATGACACCCCTGACAAAACATCTGATATTGAAAGCGAATTTTATGTAACTCTTTGGCTGACGGACTCTGGTAAGCAACCGTATGGTTGCTGACTAAGAGCAGTGCACCCAATAAACAGATTTTCGTCATGATGTGCTTCATTCTTCAAATGCCATCCCTACTACGATTGCTGTCGAACAGTGGTAAACCGAGCTACTTGCCCCCAGACACCAGTTCACATCATTGGATTTATCCGAGCGGTATAGCGGTCGATCGCCCTCGTCTCGCTGACACAGGCAGGTACCGCACTGCGTCTTGCCACAACAGTCGTTGTAGGAGATGACATAATTCCGGCCATCGACCGGGTTGCGGCATGTGCCAATCCAGGTGATAGGCGACATTTCCGTTCCTGGCGGACAAGAATTCGCCGAGCCACCACAGCAATCGCACAAAAAACCGTCAATGGCACAGTACCGCCAATAGTCACACGATGAAGGGTCGCCTGCTTCAACAGGGGCACCCGCGGGTTTCTCACTGGCCCTGGCGACTGGCAGCAGGGGAATGCTCGCCCCGCCTACCAACAAACCGCCGAGCTTTTTCATTGCCCCGCGCCGCGAGCTGTTCTGGGCAACGGTACGGACTGACTTCTCGAAAAACCGGTCAAAGAAACTCATTACTTCACCTCTACGAATTGGTTTTCAGTGGTTTTGCCTTGCATGTAGTCCTGGATTGAAGCAACACTGTGCTCTTTGGCCTCGAACAAGCTGTCCAAATGCTCCCTGGAGTTGATGATACCCATGGATGCAATTGACCCGCTTTCGTCCATGAGTACCGCATAAGGCAATTTTGATACGCCGAAACTCTTGCCCAGCAATTCGGAGACCACGTACGGGAATGCACTTAGCTGCGCCTTTTCGATGAAAGCTTGATGGTCTGCCTTGTCGCCATCACTAGCCAGCACCACATCGAGCCATTCAGATTCATGCTTGGATGCCGATTTCAGTGCGGGCAGCAATGTTTTACACACCGGGCAATCTGGCGATAGGAAAAAGACAAGTTGCGACTTGCCGCTTTTGCTGCCACCGATATTGACCAGCTTCTTGTTCACGGTTTGCAGCGACATCTCCGGCGCTTTCTGTCCCACTTCCAGCTTTTGGTTCATAGCCAGCGCGCCAGCGGGGGCCACCCGTTCGAATAAAACGCCAACCTGGCGAAGCAATGCATAAATGACCAGAGATTGGGCAATGACTACAATCCAAAGAAGCGCCGTTGAAATACTTGTAATATCCATATTAATTTGCCTTCAATAATTTAATTTTCTGAAAATTTGATACCGCTTTTTCGGCACTTGAATAAGTAAGGGTCATGAAAATGGCTAAGGCCAGAGAAAGGCTGATGGTTGAAAGCAGATCGCCCACTGCTGGCAACATACACAGCCCTGCAATGCCCCCAAGAATCACATTCCTTGCTAAGGATTCAGCCCCGATCTTGATGTTGGCGCCCGGTCCCGCACAGCCACAATCCATGTCCACTTTGCCTTGGTAAAGCTGGTATGCCATCAATGCCAGGTAGGCCACGAGCAGCCCGAGTATGCATGCCATCCCAACAAGCCGGGTCGCTGGCACAACGACAAGCAGGCCGGAAACTACCTCAATACCGCCCAGTAGTAGTACGGCGTAGCGGAGCAGAAGGCTGGTGCCGACATATTCGGTCGCTAAGTCCAGGTAATACTGGCGGTTTGCGGGTTTTAGCTTGCCAACCCCCGCACTGACAAACAGCCAGAACAGGAATAGCGCACTGCCGTCTGATAATATTTTCCCGATCATAGTTAATACGCCTTATGCACAACTAATGGAGTGACATTGCCGAAGTCAGATACGGTCTGTATCAATTGGCCGGTTCTCGGATCGATAATATCGAGGTTCATTTCGCCGTTGGTCACCACCAGCACAGGGTTTACGCCACGGGTTACCGTCATCGATACCGCCCAATTCGGGGCATCGATGGTCTTAATGCGCTGTTTCTTGTTGACATCGAAGACCCAGACTTGCGAGCCACCGTGAGTTTGCGAACCGTCAAAACCCTCCGGGTTCATTATCACGTAAAACAAGCCTTGCTCGTCTGAGTCGGTCAATGCCAATCCACCTGGACGCCAGTTGGTGCCCGGCTCAGACACCAGACTCCATTTTCCTCGGTATTCGGCAACGTCACCGGACAGATCCACTTCGTGCACCATGCCTTTGAAGGTTGGGAAATACGCAATACCATCTATGATTGCCGGCCTTTCAAAAATGGGGGTCTCGTCGGTGTTAAAGAACGGGGCGACGAACTGTTGCTTGAGCTTATGGCCATCATCCTTCAGCACAGTGGTCATCAGCGACCCATTGCTACACAGCGATGTCACACTGCGCTGCCCGGTGGCAAACGTCAACACACACCCCGGGGTGTCGATCGACTCGACAATTTCGCGTAACTCTAAGTCATAGACTGTAAAAGAAGCAGCCGGGCTGAAGTTGGCGACATAAAGGAAACGTTCATCCGGCGAGAGTGCCATTGCATGCCTTCTTGGCAGCGCGTTGAGGCGAGTTTTCGGCCATTTTATTTCCTTGATAGGAGACAGGGTTGGCTTGTCATAAATCACGAGCCAGTCAGTCTTCTCACCGCGGCTGCCCCTTTCGTGGAAACTCTCAATGACATAGAACTCGTTTCTGGTTTTTGCCGCCAGAAAGCCACCAAGTAGGTTTTTATCTACCATACCCTTGATACGCTTGCTGTGCTTGGGCTCCAGCACATCCAAGACAATGACTTTGCCGCCAAACATGCTCATAAAGCTGGCTTCATCGACATATACCCAACTTTCCGGAAAGGAAAGCGGTAGTCTTTCTATCTTACCGATTTCCTCTATAGGCAGACTGGGCAAAGACGGATCTGGCGTGATCGGTTGGGCGGCCCCTTCTTGGACAGCCATCGCTTCGTCAGTATCGATGCCTGCCGTCTCCTGGGAGCTGCTGCACGCTGCCAACTGCATGGCCCCAAGCAGATATAAACTCCATTTAAGTACTTTTAGTTGTTTCATTTTCATCCTTTCCTTGAAGAAAATTATGCTTTACATACCTTGACGGTTTTTAGCGCTACGTATTCATGCAGCCCGTATTCACCGAACTCCACCCCTAGACCGGACTGTTTAATCCCGCCAAAAGGCGCGTTCGGCTGGATCGCACCGTGGTCGTTAATCCACACAGATCCACTTTCAATCCGTGCCGCAATGCGCTGCGCTTGTTCAACATCCCCCGTCCAAAGCGATGCACCCAGCCCGTAAGGCGTTGAGTTCGCGAGCTCAATCGCTTCCTCAATCTCTGAATACTTGATAATCGGTAATACCGGGCCAAACTGTTCCTCATCGACAATTTGCATACCGTGCTTCACGTCAACAAGCAGTGTCGGAGCAAAGAAGAAGCCTTTTCCTTCTACGGGCTTCCCGCCAGCCAGTACCGTGGCACCCTGCGCAATCGCTTCCTGCACCAAATGATGCACCTTGGAGAACTGCTGGGCATTTTGCAGCGGTCCCAGCTGGGTGTCTTCCGACATTCCGTCACCGACTGTTACGGCCTGTGCAATACCGGCAAGTGCCGTGCAGACATCATCAAAGATACTTTCGTGAACATAAAGCCGCTTCAGGCAAGCGCATGTCTGGCCGTTATTGTGAAAAGCAGCGGCAAACAACTTCTCGGTGATGTCCTCCACCTTTGCGTCAGGTAGAATAATCCCCGCATCGTTCCCGCCGAGCTCGAGCGTGAGTCGCTTCAGGCTCGCTGACGCGGAGCGCATGATATGCTTGCCCGTTTGCGTGGAACCGGTAAAGACGATCTTATTGACGAGGGAATGTGACACCAGGGCTTCGCCCACCTCGGCTTCGCCCGTAACAACATTGAGTACGCCAGCTGGGAGCACGGAACTTGCCAACTCGACAAAGCGCAGTGTTGACATCGGTGTCAGAGGAGACGGCTTGATCACCACGGTATTGCCCGCCCGCAACGCCGGAATAACATGCCAAATGGCAATCATCAGCGGCCAGTTCCAAGGGGTAATCGATGCAACAACCCCCAACGGCTGGCGGATGACCTCGACTTTTGCCACATCGGAATCTTCAATAAGGTCATTACCAAGCGCCAAACTGGCGGTATATTGCGTCCAGGCGATGGATGCCCCCACTTCCATAACCGAACCGATACCATTCAAGCCATTGATTGGTTTCCCTGTTTCCTGAGTAACCAGTTGCGTCAATTCGGGCATGTTTGCCTCAAGAATTGATGCCAGGGCATTGATCTTTTCTACACGAACACTGTCATCAAGCTCTCTCCACGACGTAAATGCACGGTCGGCAGCTTGTACGGCCTGTTCGACGTGCGCGCTGTTTCCTAGTGGGCAGGTAGCAAAAACCTCTTCGGTTGAAGGGTTGATCACTGACAATGTTTGGTCGCTAGAAACCGCCTCGCCATCGATCGTCATAGAAAAATGATACATTTATTTATCCTTTGTTCTTAATGTGTGTTTCTTTAAATCCACTCGAAAGCGGTCCGCACTTCATGCTCATAATTGCTATCAGCGACTACCAACACAAAACAATTAGTTAACATCTTGTTAAAAAGTAATTCGTCATTTTAAAAAAAACAATAATTATGTATCACTTAAACCGCAAAGGTCTTGCAAGTGTGATTTGGAGCAAAAAACAAAAAGAAATATTCGCCCCAGGCAATAGATAAACTTTGACATGCCGCATGAGAATTCGGCGTAGGGATCCCCCCGTGAAAACAGAATAAGTATCAATGTGGGAGGCACTTTATACAGATAAAGAAAGAAGCTCTCGAAGAAGGAAACTTGGAGCGGGCTGCGGGAAACGAACCATCGGCTTGAAGTAGGTTTCATACCCTTCGCAGAAATAGTTATGACCAGGCTGACCTGTTTGTGAAATGTGGAAACGATGCTTAGCGCAGGCGAAACGGAATGCTTTTACAATGAGAAGAATGTACGAATAAGCGACTTCAAGATAACTCTTGTGGCGTTATCTTGAAGTCTCTTGGCATATAAATATTGGCTGCTTTACCTACCGATAAAGCAGCATCAATTTACTCTTACGCTTGCCTTAAATCTAGCACGCGTTGGGCTTTACCTTCCGAGCGAGGAATTTTACCGCAAGGCAAAATATCAATATTGGTCGAAATGCCGACCATTGTTTTGATACGGTGGCGAAGCTGACTCTCGACCTTGTCATAGCAAGCCGTATTGGCCGCCTCTTTCAGCTCGACCCTCACGGTCATAGTATCTAGGTTGCCCTTCTTGACGACTTCCAATTGGTAGTGAGGGCTCAGCTCAGCCACCTCAAGGATCTGTTCCTCAATCTGCGACGGGAAGACGTTCACGCCCCGGATAATCAACATATCGTCACTTCGGCCGGTGATTTTATCCATCCGGCGCATCGTCCTAGCGGTCCCTGGCAGTAGGCGGGTCAGGTCACGGGTACGATAGCGGATCACAGGCATGGCCTCTTTGGTCAGCGAGGTAAACACCAGTTCGCCGTGTTCGCCATCCGGCATAACCGAACCGCTCAGCGGGTCGATGATTTCTGGGTAAAAATGATCTTCCCAGATAGTCGGGCCGTCAGCGGTCTCGGCACATTCCATCGCGACCCCCGGTCCCATCACTTCAGACAAGCCATAGATATCGAGCGCTTTGATACCCAGGCGCCGCTCGATTTCCTCTCGCATCGAATCAGACCATGGCTCAGCACCAAAAATACCTATTTTCAATGAGCAGTTAGACGCATCTCCGCCATGTTTTTTCTCCAGCTGATCAAGCAAATTCAGACAGTAGGACGGTGTCACCATGATAATCGTCGGTTGGAAGTCTTCGATTAGCTGGATTTGCTTCTCAGTTTGACCGCCAGACATCGGCACCACTGTCGCACCGAGTTTTTCTGCACCGTAATGCGCGCCAAGCCCACCGGTAAACAAGCCATAACCGTAGGCAACATGAATCATGTCTTCTGAACTACCACCAGCTGCACGGATAGAGCGCGCAACAATGGTTGCCCAAGTATCGATGTCTCTTTGGGAATAACCCACAACGGTTGGCTTACCTGTCGTCCCCGAGGATGCATGGACACGAACCACATCCTTCATCGGAACTGCGAAAGTTCCGAACGGGTAGTTATCACGCAAGTCTTGTTTGGTGGTATAAGGAAATTTATTTATATCTTCTAAACATTTAAAATCTGACGGATGAACACCCGCTTCGTCAAATTTTTTTTTGTACATCGGAACGTTGTTGTAAGCATGCTCGAGCGTCCATTTCATGCGTTCAAACTGCAGCGTGCGTAGCTCGTCTACCGAAGCGGTTTCTATCGCTTCTAGTTGATTAAAGTCGGTCATTCCTTCGCTTCCTTTTGGATGTTCATAATTGTATTCGCTGAACTTACTTTACACTTGAATCGTTATAATTTTGTTATAAATATGTAAACCATCAATACCTTATACGCGCTCGATGATCATGGCAATACCCTGGCCTACTCCAACGCACATACAGCACAGTGCATATTGGCCTTTTTTGCAATGAAGCTCATTCGTCGCTGCCATTACAATGCGCGCCCCACTCATACCTAGAGGGTGACCCAGCGCAATAGCTCCGCCATTAGGATTAACATGCGCGGCATCATCCGCCACACCCAGTTCTCGTAACACGGCCAACGCCTGAGCTGCGAACGCTTCGTTGAGCTCTATCACATCCATGTCGTTTATCGACAATCCCGCCATCTCGAGCACTTTCTTTGCCGCAGGTGCCGGGCCAATCCCCATAACCGCGGGTTCAACACCTACGGTTGCGCAGGCGATGATTTTTGATTTAGGCACTAAACCGTATTCAGCAACGGCTTCATCGCCAGCGATTAATAACGCCGCAGCCCCATCATTCACACCCGATGCATTGCCTGCGGTAACACTTCCTTGTTCGGCAAATGGAGCGCGTAAGCTAGCCAGTTGCTCAAGCGTAGTCTGTGGCCGTGGGTGTTCATCCTCGCTTACCTCTATCGCTGGCCCCTTTCGGTTAGGGATGGTGACCGGAACAATTTCCTCTGCTAACTTGCCCGCCTGCTGAGCGGCATAAGTACGCTGCTGGCTTCGCACAGCATAGGCATCTTGATCTTCGCGGCTGATACCATAACGCGAGGCGACATTTTCCGCTGTTTCTGGCATCGAGTCGGTGCCAAACTCACTTTGTAACTGCTTGTTGATAAAGCGCCACCCTATGGTGGTATCGTACATTTCAGCCCGACGGTCAAAGGCGCTCCCCGCCTTGCCCATTACAAAAGGGGCGCGTGACATCGACTCAACACCGCCAGCCACCATGAGCTGCGCCTCTCCTGCCTTGATGGTACGTGCCGCCAAGGCCAGTGCGTCCATGCCCGAACCACATAAGCGGTTGACTGTCGTTCCAGAGACTTCCTGCGGCATGCCCGCCAGCAAGACCCCCATCCTGGCTACGTTACGGTTATCCTCCCCGGCCTGGTTTGCACAGCCAAGGATGACATCGTCTACTTTTCGCCAATCCAGATTAGGATGACGCTCAACAAGTGCCTTTAGCGGCACGGCTGCTAAGTCATCCGGGCGCACCGATGACAGAGCCCCGCCATAGCGGCCTATAGGGGTTCTTACTGCGTCACAAATATAAGCGTTATTCATTTTCTCCCTCCAAAACTGACATTCCCAAGCGGTGTGCTTTGCCGCGGAAAAGCGCGACCAGCTTTCCTTGCTGATTGGTAATTTCGATATCGTAAGTCCCTGTTACCCTGCCTTGTGATTTCACATCCGCGGCAGCCGTCAGTACATCTCCTTCCTTAGCGGGGCGGATATACTCAATGCTGCACCCCGCGGCTACCGCAGCCTGGTTCTCGCTATTGCATGCGAAAGCAAAAGCAGAGTCGGCCAGGCTGAAAATCATGCCTCCGTGGCAAGTCGCAAAGCCGTTCAGCATGTCTGCCGTGACCGCCATGCTAACCACGGCACGTCCCTTATCCATCTGCTCGACTTTCATGGCCAATTTATTCGAGCAGCCATCATCGCTATACATTTTCTCGGCGCAGCGCCAAGCTAGTTGTTGTTGACTATCCATCTTTGATTAACTCCCGTATGCCATTTGTCGTAACAAGGGTGATGGACGGTAACGTTCCTCACCGTAGAAGTGCGTTAGTTGCTCTAACGTCCGTTCGATATGTGTCCAGCCTAACTGACGCCCCCATTTAATAGGGCCTTGCGGGTAGTTCACGCCACTTTTCATCGCCATGTCGATATCTTCCAAGCTGGCGCCGCCTTTGTTGGCGAGGTCTAGCCCTTCATTAACCAACATGCCAAGGGTTCGCCACATCACCATACCGGGGTAATCCTTGGTCAGAATCACTTGCTTGCCCAACGACTGAATGAAAGCGACCACTGCCTCCGTCTGTTGCCGGGTATTTTGCCGGGCTGGTGCCAATGCAATAACTGGGGTTGTTAGGTAGTCGCTGCAATAATCGAACATCACCACTGGTCGCTGAAGTTGCGCGGCAAGCTGGGTGGCAGTATTGCCCCTGGTCGGTACAAGCAATACACCGCCAATGTCGAGTGCCGCCCCCTCCAACTCGGCACAGTCCGATGGCACCTTGGCGATATTTGGTTGATAGCTAGATACCAGTCGCTCGAACGTATGCTCTGGCTGCTGCCATTGTCCAATTTGCGTAACTGCGCCTGGGGCAAGGTTCACCGCGGGATGAAAGCCGGGGTTCGCCGTCGCGGCGTCGGCTTGGTATTGGTATTGGTAGAAGCCACGGCCTGTTTTGCGGCCATAAAAACCGGCATCGACCAGCTCTTTTTGGATCAGCGATGGCTGGTAGCGCCTATCGTGGTAGCAAGCATCAAAGACACTCTTGGTTACCGCGTAGTTCACGTCGTGGCCTATCAAGTCCATCAGCTCAAACGGCCCCATATTAAAGCCACCAGCACGGCGCATCAGATAATCGATTTCATCAACCGATGCAACCTGCTCTTCCAAGGCCCGCAACCCCTCGGCATAAAATGGCCTCGCTACGCGGTTGACAATAAAACCAGGCAACGAGCGAGCTAGCACTGCATCCTTGCCACACGAACGTGCCCAATCGAGAGAAGCCTGCGCGGCATCATCGCTGGTAGCAACCCCCTTAATCACTTCCACCAACTTCATCACGGGTGCCGGATTGAAAAAGTGGATGCCCACCATACGCTCCGGCTTTTCCAGTGCGCTGGCAATGGCGGTAATGGAGATAGACGACGTATTGCTGGCCAGAATACAGTCGGGATGACAGAGGCGCTCGAGGTCACGGAATACCGACTGTTTTACTTCCAGGTTCTCAACAATTGCTTCGATGACTAGACCTGCACCTGCCACCTCATTAAGTTGAGCTGAGCATTCAATTCGCGCTAAAGTCGCATCAGCTTCATCTTGGGTGACTCGCCCTTTATCTACCCGACGCGATAACCCCTTCTCGATTTGTGCTTTGGCTTGCTGGGCTTTGCCTTCCTGCAAATCAAACAAGCAGACCTGGTAGCCAGACTGGGCAGCAACTTGCGCAATGCCCGCCCCCATCGCCCCCGCACCGATAACCGCGATTTTTCTAATAGAATAACGACTCACGATTATTTCCCCTTGAACTCAGGCTGGCGCTTGTCAAAGAACGCCGAGACACCTTCGCGATAATCTTCGGTCCGGCCGGCAAGGCGTTGCAAGTCGCGCTCCAGATCCAACTGTTCTGCCAGGGAGTGCTCGGTGCTGGCGTTAATGGCATATTTGATATAGCCAAGCCCCGCGGTTGGCTGGGTTGCCAGGCGCTGGGCCAGGCCCATCGCCGTTGTCATAAGATCCTCATCGTCGACACACTGCCAAATCATGCCCCATTGCTCGGCTTGCTCTGCCGGCAGCTTGTCACCAAGCAGTGTCAAGCCTTTCGCCCGGGCGCTGCCCACCAGGCGAGGCAGTGTCCATGTGCCCCCCGAGTCAGGCACCAAACCCAACCGACAGAAAGCTTGGATAAAGCTGGCGGACTTCCCGGCAATCACCAGATCACAAGCCAAGGCTAAGTTCGCCCCGGCTCCTGCAGCGACACCATTCACCGCGGCGATAACCGGTTTATTGATTTGGGTAATTTTCTTGATTAATGGGTTGTAGAAACGCTCAATACTCTCCCCCAAATCCGGCATAGACTGATCAGCACTAATGTTGCGATCATTCAGGTCTTGTCCGGCACAAAATGCCCTGCCCGCACCAGTAATGACCAGCGCTCGTACTGACTCGTCTTTTTCTGCTTGTTTTAAAAATCCCATTAATGCTTGATGCATTTGTGGATTGAAACTATTTAATTGATCCGGTCGATTTAGGGTGAACAAAGCCACTCCAGCCTCAACGGAGTAATGAATGCTGTCTTCCATTATTATTTTCCTTGGTAATTTGGTGAGCGCTTATTAAAAAAAGCGTCGATCCCTTCTTGTCTATCCTGACTGGCAGCAAGCAAACTAAATAACTGACGTTCTTGCTTTAAACCTTGCTCCAATGTGGTGTTTTGTACTTGCTGCAAGGCTTGTTTTGCTGCCCTGACCGCTAGAGGCGCACGTTGAGCAATCTTGTTAGCGATTTGCTGGCAGCGCTCTAGCGTTAATGCATCAACAACAACTTCGCTAACTAAACCAGCTTGCTGGGCACGTGATGCCGAAATAGATTCGCCGGTTAACACCATTTGATTGGCCAATGACTTACCGACAGTACGGCTCAAACGTTGTGTTCCCCCGGCCCCTGGCATCAAACCAAGGGTGATCTCAGGGAGTCCAAAGACGGCCATCTCTCCGGCAACAACCACATCGCACAATAAAACCAATTCCAATCCGGCACCAAGCGCGTACCCATTGACGGCAGCTAACAAGGGTTTGTTAAATTCATTCAGGCGTTGCCACAAACGAGGCCTAACATTCAACCAGGTATCGATTGCCCTTTGACTTGCGAGTTCATTAAGGTCGGCACCAGCAGCAAAGCACCGCTCCCCGCCCGTAACCACTACCGCACCAATATTCGCCTCGCCTTCAGCCCAATCAAGCACATTTGCCAACTCTTCCAGGCAATCATTGGTGAGTGCATTGCGTTTTTGGTAATGTGTAAAGCAAACCGTTAAAACACCCTGTTGCTGGCTGCAATCAAGATAAGTTAAATCCATACCTAACGTCATAACGAGTGACCTTACACATCGAAGTCGATAGAGACTTCGTCAGACGTTGGTACCGCCTGACAACTGAGTACATAACCTTTATCAATCTGATCTTGTTCAAGACTATAATTCACCGCCATTTCCACTTCGCCTGATTTGACCTTACAAATGCACGTCGCACATACGCCCCCTTTACAGGCATAAGGCAAATCTGCTCCCTGGCGCAATGCGGCATCCAGCAGGCTGTCATCTTGGGCGGTCATCTCCAAATCCATCACACGCCCATCTCGCTTGAGCTTAACGCGGCTAAACGCCGCTTTATTTTCGACGGTTGGACGGGGGCCCGTGCCGCTATTAAAGCGCTCGACATGGAACTTGCGCTCATCCATACCGCCTTCGCTCAAAGCAATATAAGATGCTTCCAGCATTTCCTCTGGGCCGCACATATAGCAAGCATCGAACTGGTTCCAGTCAAACAGCGACTGCCCCAGCTGACGCAGTTTTTCCGGATCTAGACGGCCGTTTAATAATTCAGCCTCGTTGCTTTCGCGCGAGAACAGATAAACGATTTGCAGCCTTTCCGGATAACGGTTTTTGAAATCCGCCAACTGCTCTCTGAACATGGTTGAATTCAGGTTCTTGTTACCGTATAGCAAGGTGAACTGGCTGTTTGGCTCTCCTTCCAATACCGACTTCAACATGGAGATAATTGGCGTAATTCCCGAACCAACAGCAATGCCTAGGTAATGCTTACTTGATTGCGGTTCCGTCACAAAGCCAAACTTTCCCTGAGGTGGCATGACATCGATGATATCGCCAACCTTCAGTTCATTATTGGCATAGTTTGAAAAGCGCCCATCCGGAATGGCTTTTATCCCCACTTTTAATTGCGATTCATTGGTTGATGAACAAATGGAATAACAACGGCGCAACTCTTCTCCGCCCACATCGGCTTTTAATGTTAAATATTGCCCAGGATGAAAAGTAAATTGATCCTCTAAATCTTCAGGTACTGAGAACGTCATTACCACGGCGTTATCAGTTTCTCGTTCTAGCTTGTTTATCGTTAACGAATAAAAATCTGTCATGATACGTTCTCGTTTAAATACACTTGAAATAATCAAAGGGCTCATAACATTGACGGCATTGGAAATGCGCCTTGCAGGCTGTTGAGCCGAATTCACTAACCAATTTGGTGTCTTTACTTTGGCAATGTGGGCAAATCACTTCATCGGGTAATGGCTGGCTAAAACATGCTTCCCCTTGCGGTGGTGCAATTCCATAATCAGCCAGTTTTCTTCGGCTCGCTTCCGACATCCAGTCCGTTGTCCAAGCAGGATCGAGACAAACCTCAACCTTTACTGGGGTATACCCAGCCCTATTCATACACTCGGTAATGTCGTTAATTAGCATGTCAGTCGCCGGGCACCCCGAATAGGTTGGCGTAAATATCACAACCCATTGCTGATCTTCAAAGCGAACCTCACGCAACATACCTAGCTCGGCAATGGTCACTACCGGTATTTCAGGATCTGGAATACTCGATAACAGCTGCCAAACGGCTGATTGAGCCGGGTGAGATAAGCCCGCTAATGTTTGAACAAGCATGCTGCCTCCTTACCACTGGCAGTTTGGATAAACCCGCTGCATGTACTGCATTTCCGCCAATATGTAGCCAAGGTGCTCACTATGCTGTCCCTGCTTGCCGCCTTGTCGACTGAAGGTCGAATCCGGCACCATTAAGTTAGCTTTCTCCAGCACCTTAGAAACTTGCTGCAGCCACTTCACTTTCAGTTCACTCACATCGACCGCAATACCTGAGCTGACTAATACGCTTTCTTGTAGCGACGGTGTAAACATTTCATCCGTAAAGCGCCATAACTCAGTCAAAGCAGACTGTATCTTTTGATTACTGGTGTCCGTGCCATCGCCTAGGCGGATCATCCAACCTCGACTGAAACGTAAGTGGTAAGCCGCTTCCTTGATCGATTTTTTCGCAATCGCCGCAAATTGAGGATTGGTACTCTTTTGCAGTTCAGCTAAAAATAGATTGTGAAAAACATCAAACAAAAACTGGCGGGTTAAGGTGATATCAAACCCTTCATTGGGCTGTTCAACCATGAGCAAATTTAAATAACCAGACTGGTCACGGAAATAAGCAAAGTCATCTTCGCTTCTACCTGCTCCCTCTAGTTCGGCAGCATATTGATAGAAGTTTCGAGCCTCACCCAATAAATCGAGCCCGATATTGGCTAGTGCCATATCAATTTCTAGCTCAGGCGCCACACCACACCATTCAGATAAGCGATGCGATAAGATCAAGCTGGTATCGGCAAGTTGAAGCGCATAGTGCAGTTCAGGATTATCTTTAACCATTTCTTTCCCCTTCTACATATGCTTAATGTCTGCCGGAATGCTGTAGAAGCTGGCATGGCGATACACTTTATCTTCTGAAGGGTCAAAAAATGGCCCCTTCTCGCTAGGCTGCGAAGCGGTGATCTGCGACGATTTCACAACCCAAATCGAACACCCCTCATTTCGTCGAGTGTATAGATCTCTGGCACCCTCCAGCGCCATTTGATCATCTGCCGCACGCAAACTGCCTACATGCTTATGGTCAAGTCCTTGCTTGCTTTGGACAAACACTTCATACAACGGCCAACTTACTGAACTCATCATTCTCTCCTTGCTTATGCGACATGTTTTTGTTGTTTGTTGCTATGTGCGATCGCTGCCTCGCGAACCCATGCTCCCTCATCCCAAGCACGCTGTTTGGCCTGAATGCGTTCATGGTTACAAATGCCGTTGCCATGAATAACCTGCATGAACTCTTCCCAATCAATCTCACCATGATCGTAATGGCCGCGCGCTTCGTTCCATTTCAAGTCAGGGTCAGGAATTGTCATACCCAAGGCTTCAACTTGGTGTACCGTGTTATCTATAAACTTTTGCCGTAGTTCATCATTACTTAGGCGCTTGATCTTCCAGGCCATGCTCTGAGCAGAGTTTGGAGATTCGCTATCATTGGGACCGAACATCATTAACGATGGCCACCACCAACGATTAATCGCATCCTGCAACATCGCACGTTGCTCTTCGCTGCCATTCGCCAGAGCCGTCACCGCCTCATAACCTTGACGCTGATGAAAACTTTCTTCCTTACAAATACGCACCATGGCACGGGCATAAGGACCATATGACGTTCGGCATAACGCGACTTGGTTAACAATGGCTGCCCCATCAACAAGCCAGCCCACAACACCAATATCCGCCCAATTCAATGTCGGGTAATTGAAGATCGACGAATACTTCATCTGACCCTTCAGTAACTTCTGGTACAAGTCGGCGCGATCACCGCCCAGCGTTTCAGCTGCGCTGTACAGGTACATACCATGCCCGGCTTCGTCCTGTATTTTTGCCAGTAGTACCGCTTTACGACGAAGCGATGGTGCTCGAGTTAGCCAGTTTGCTTCTGGCAACATGCCTACGATTTCAGAGTGGGCATGCTGACCAATCTGGCGGATCAGTGTTTTTCGGTAGTGCTCTGGCATCCAGTCTTTCGGCTCGATGGCAATCTCATTTTCTAGTTTGTGCTCGAAGCAAGCATTCTCAGAAGACATTCCCTGACCTCACGTTGTGATACGATATTTTTACATAATGTATATTTACTGTATCACTTAATTGGTGATTAACAACCCCCAACACCAAATAAGTTAACAATCACTTTACAATCATCATTTCCATCGAAGTGTTTCTGCACCGCCAGCAGAACGGCCAGAGTGTCATATACATTAGTAACTTGCCATAAAGTATTTAGGTGCAAGAAGGTTGGAAAGCGTCCAGATCGTGAGCTGGGGTTGCCGTTAACACTTGGTGTCGCTATCTAAGAACTTGTCCCTCGATCACAAATGCAACATTCCGACAACATTTAGCAAATAAAAATGAATCATTTTCTTTGTGAAATTAAAATTTGTGTGTCATGTTTATTTTTAACCAAAACCCAAACATGGCAGAAAGGAATACAGAATGCTGAAAAAAGTGATGATGAAGGGCATAGCTGGCGTAACAGCGAGTATGGTTTTAGCGAGCACATCTTGGGCTGCCGATTATGAGTTGCGCATCGCGACGTGGTTAAGCCCAACGCACACCATGAACCAGGACGTTTTCCCAACGTGGGGGAAATGGGTTGAAGAAGCCACCGAAGGCCGAGTCACTATTAAGCTTGAATACGATGTTGGTCACCCGAAAAGCTTGGTTGATATGGTAGAGGACGGTGCGATTGATGCGGCCTGGACATTCCATGGCTATTTACCCGGCCGTTTTCGCCTACCACAAATGACAGAGTTACCGGGTTTGGATGCCGGAGCCGAAGCGGTATCGGTTGCTCACTGGCGCATTAACGATCAGTATTTCCAAGAGTCCGGTGAGTACGATGGCATTGAAGTCGCTGGACTATTTGTACATGGCCCAGGGCAAATCCACCTGCGCTCACCTATCGACTCCATCAAAGAGCTAAAAGGTAAAAAAATTCGTGTCGGCGGTGGGATCTCCACAGAAATTGGCAAACGCCTTGGGGTCACGGGTGTAAATGCACCAGCAAACAAAGCCTATGAAATGCTCTCTCAGGGTGTTGCAGACGGCCTGTTCATGCAAATGGATATGATGAAAGTTGGTCGTTTCAAGGATGTTGCCCCTTACACCATTAAGCTCCCTAATGGCCTATACCTAGGTTCTTTTGGCATCTTTTTAAGCCCAGATTTCATGGCAAAACTATCGGAAAAAGATCGAGAGGCGATCCGAAGTGTATCAGGCGAACGTCTATCTGCCCTTGCAGGCCGGGCTTGGGCGAAAGCTGACGAAGTAGGCGAAGCCGATATCATTGAGAGCGGTAGCCAAATCACCAACGCCTCTGCAGAAGATATTGCTTTCTTCAATGAGCTAATTGAAGGCATGGATCAAAAATGGATCAAAACAGCCAAGCGTCGTGGTGTTGATGCCGAAACCGCACTTGAGGCATTCCGCACTGAAGCACGTAATTATCAACCTATCGAGCTATAAGGGCTGAGACATGCGTGATTCAATATTTAAATTAGTCCAGTGCTGGGAATGGGGAGCCCAGCACTTCGACCGAGTCCTCAAGCTCTTTGCTGGGATGATCTTATTTAGCTTGATGCTTATTACCTGCGTCGACGTTTTGGGCCGTTACTTATTTTCCTCACCACTAGTCGGTAGCGTAGAACTCACCGAGTTATTATTGGGAAGTTTGATCTTTGCCACCCTGCCCTTAATCACTTGGCGCAAAGAGCACATTAGCGTTGACCTAACTGACTCGATCATCCCTACCGCAATAAAGAAAGTTCGAGACAGTATTTTTAATATCTTGGTGGGTATCAGCCTATTTACTATCGGTTTTAAAATCTGGGATTTGGCGACCCGCTCCCAACGCTACGATGAAGTCTCGGAGTATTTGGAAATACCGATTTATTACTTTACCTATTTTCTCGCGATCTCGTGTTGGCTCACAGCCATTACCTCGATTGTATTGGTAGTTACCCAAGCATTTAATAAACAATACGATAATCAAGGATAGATTATGCTCATCACACTGATTGGTTTTGCAGTATTAATGTGTTTAATACTGCTGCGAATGCCTATTGCCTTCGCCATGGGGATAGTTGGCTTCATTGGTTATTCTGCCCTTGGCGATTGGAATTTCAACGGTGCCCTATCGGTAAGTGCCAAGCGCTTAATCGATACATCCCAAGACTATGGGCTATCGGTCATCCCTATGTTCATTCTTATGGGTAACCTGATCACCAAGGCTGGGTTATCCCAAGAATTATATCGCGCTTGCTATGCTTTCTTCGGCCATAAAAAAGGTGGACTAGCAATGGCTACAGTTGCTGCTTGTGGTGGCTTCTCAGCGATATCTGGTTCAAGCCTTGCGACATCGGCAACTATGGCAAAAGTCGCCATGCCATCCATGCGCAAGTATGGCTATTCCGACGGCTTGGCTGCCGCTTCTATAGCCGCTGGCGGCACCCTTGGAATTTTGATTCCCCCTAGCGTGATCTTAATTATCTACGGCGTGCTCACCGAGCAAAGTATTCGTGATTTGTTTGCGGCGGGCTTCATTCCGGGTGTACTTGGCATCGTGTTATATATGCTGGCAACCCGCTACGTTGTATGGCGTAACCCTAAGTCAGGCCCTTGCGGTGAACGCATGAGCAAGGAAGAAAAATGGCATGCGATCCGCTCCGTTTCTGCCATCTTGGGGCTATTTGTTCTGGTGATGGGCGGCATTTATGCCGGCATATTCACCCCAACCGAAGCCGCTGGCGTAGGCGCAGGTGGTGCATTTGTAATTGCGTTATATCGTCGCTCGCTAACCCTACCTATACTGCAAGATATTCTGTTGGAAACGGCCAGAACCACAACAATGCTATTTGGGGTGATCATCGGTGCCCTGATCTACTCAAACTTTGTAAACCGTGCAGGGCTTCCTTCCGAGCTAGTGAACCTTATCCAGTCTGTAGGTGCGGATCCTATCCTGGTCATGCTTGCTATTTTGGGTGTGTACATACTGCTGGGAACGGTATTCGAAAGCCTCTCTATGCTACTGCTAACTATTCCTGTCTTTTACCCACTGGTCCAAAGTATGGGATTCGACCTAGTTTGGTTCGGCATTATCGTGGTGGTAGTGACAGAAATTAGCTTAATCACCCCGCCAGTTGGGCTGAATATTTTCGTTCTTAGCGGCGTCATCAAAGACATTAAAACTAGCACAATATTCAAAGGCGTCACCCCTTTCTGGTGTGCCGATATTATCCGTCTGGCTCTATTGCTGTTTATTCCGGCTTTATCGCTGTGGTTGCCCGGAATGTTATATAGCGCTTAAACAAACCTAAAAAAATAAAAACGATAAGCCTCACTCTAGTGAAACAAGGAATGACAATGTTTAATAAAACTCTAGTGGCACTTTCTACCCTAATTGGCCTAAGTGCCATCAGTGGCTGCAGCACAATATCCGACACACAAGAAATCACCATCAAACGTGATAGTTATGGGACGCCTCATATCTATGCAGATACCACTTATGGCCTTTTTTATGGCTACGGTTACGCCATTGCTCAAGACCGACTATTTCAACTGGAAATGGCCAAACGCAGTGCGCAAGGCAATGTAGCGGCGGTATTAGGGAAGGACTACCTGCCTTTAGATATCAAGGTACGCGAACACTACAATCCGCATACCATCAAAGCCGCAATGGAAGAACTATCGCAGGAAGATCGCGATATCTTCAGGGGCTACGCCAATGGCATCAATCAATGGATCGCACAGATCAACCAGTCCCCTTCCACACTGTTGCCGAAACAATTTATTGATAACGATTTCGCCCCTTCCAAATGGGATGATTTCGATGTCGTTATGGTGTTTGTCGGTTCGATGATTAACCGATTCGGCGATTACAATACTGAGCTGGATAACCAGCAATTACTGGCCGCATTAACCGAAAAGCATGGCGAAACGCTTGCCCGCTCTATCTTTGATACGGTACTTCCCCATCAAAGCGACAATGCCGTTGATACCATCCCAGCCGGTGAATGGAGCCCAGCACAAAGAAACCAGCTCAAAGCACAACTGGTCGCTAAGCTGGAAAAACAAGCACCACTGCCAGATAGCAAGCAAAGGCTAGGTACTGAGCAGCAAGTACCACTTTTAGCCTCCAACTCCCCTAGCACAAATGGTCTGCAGGGAACCTTAAATTGGCGAGGCTTTAACGAAGCCCCATTCAGTAATATTTTGGTGCTCGGTAAAGAGAAAACCCATGGTGCCAATGCCGTGCTGATCAATGGGCCGCAGTTTGGCTTCTATCGGCCAGCCTATACCTACTCTGTCGGTCTTCACGGTGCCGGATACGATGCGGTGGGTAACTCTCCAGCCGGCTACCCATTGGTGCAATTCGGTCACAACGGCAAAATTTCTTGGGGAAGTACCTGGGGCGCCGGCGATAATGTTGACCTGTTTCTGCTTGAATTAAACCCAAATAATGCCGAAGAGTATCGCTACAAAGGAAGCTATATCCCATTTGAAAAAGAGGCCCAGACAATAAAAGTTAAAGGCCAGCAAGACGAGGTGATCACCGTTTATCGCTCAGTCCATGGCCCCGTTATCAAACACTCGGCAGAAAATAATCTTGCCTATGCCAAAAAACGTGGCTGGGCTGGTAAAGAGCTCTCAACCCTGCTGGCATGGAACAAGGTCTCTAAGGCTGAAAACCACCAGCAGTGGTCGGATTATGTCGCCGATAGTGCCATCAACGTGAACTGGTACTATGCCGATCAAGACGGCAACATTGCCTATGCCCTTGGCGGTCACTACCCAGTACGCCACCCGAACTTTGATGGTCGTCTGCCGACACCGGGAGACGGGAGTGGTGATTGGCTAGGCATTTATCCATTCAGCTCCAACCCACAAGTACTGAACCCAGAAACTGGTTATATCGCCAACTGGAACAACCGCCCTGCCGCTGGTTTTCCGAATCCAGACCAATGGTGGTATAGCTGGAATACCGTTGATCGCAATGTCGAACTAACCAAGCGTGTTGATGCACAAAACAATTTTACCTCGCAGCAAGCGTGGGACTTAATGATGGAAGCCTCGGTCATCGACCCTAATGCTCGCCATTTTGTGCCTAACTTAATAGAACTAGCACAATCGAGTGAAGAGCCAGCGCATCAGAAAGCTGCAGATATTCTGGCTAGTTGGGATTTCAGCAATACCGACAATAACCAAGATGGGAAATATGACCACCCTGCTTCTACCTTGTTCCGCACTTGGCTCACGGAAGTCTTAGCAACGGCCTATTCACCTGTCATGCCCGAAAGTAAACTGGCTTGGTTTACTAACCCCGGCTACGGCAATAAAGACAGGGTTCTCGCCAATAGCTATAACATTCAAACCAGCACGAAAGCGCTTTCTGATATTCTGACCAATCCAAAGCTATTTGATGACAGCGACAAGCAGGCAATCAAGCTCGACGCCCTATCTAACGCCGTTGCTTCTTTGACCGAGACATATGGCACAAATAGTGACAACTGGTTAGCCAATGTCGATATTCTTCGCTTTGACAACAAAAACTACATCGGTGTCCCGCAAGCAGGTAAAGATGAAGTGTCAGATACCCCACTCGCCCTCAACCGAGGAACTGAAAATAACATGACAGTGTTTAGCGCCGACGGTATTGAAGCCTATGAAGTGGCTGCACCTGGGCAATCTGGCTTCATCGCACCTGACGGCACTCCGTCTCCCCACTATGATGACCAATACGAAGACTTCATCAACTTCCGCCTTAAACCGGTTTACTTTGAGCGTGATGTACTAAAAGTAAATTCTGGTTCGAAAACGGTCTTAACCATCAACTAAGAGTCAAGGCCAGAACCCAATGGTTCTGGCCTCCTTTCCGATTCGCCCAAAGACAAATTTCGCATAACTAAATCGTAAGGTACACGATATTATCGCTCATTATTAACTAAGAGTACTTCAACCACGGTGAAGTAAGGCTAAAGCTCTGCCGGTCGAAATCTATCTCGCCTTGAACGCCAATAGGCGTTACCAACATAGGATGGGTATGGCAGCTATCGAAGCCATTTAAGATTGGAACAGCTTGTCCGTTAAGGACTTCCATTAAAGCGTCTAAAGGTTGGCGACCTGTTCTTTTATCATCAAACAGCTCATGCTTACCGAGCACAATGGCGGAAATCTTGTCGAAAACACCACATAGTTTTAAGTGGCAAAACGCACGCTCAACGGTTTCTATCCCTTTTAGGCTGTCTTCTATTAGCAAGATATCTCCTTGCTGGATCTCAGGCATATATGGGCTTCCCCATATCCCCGCCATGGTATTTAAATTTCCACCCACAACTCGGCCTTTGACCACCCCATTACCGATAAACTGCCAGGTATTAGCCAAAGTCGGTTTGGCTTCACTTTGGCTTTCCCAGTCAATTTTTACGTCTGTCCACACCTTGGGCATTGAGTAAGAGTAAGGGAGATTTTGCTGTTCAACTGCTTTTTCACTTAGCCTGCCACACAACAGCACTTTAAAAGAAGCAAACGTCTCATCGACCAATGGAGGGAATTCGCCAAACGATGCCACTAATGCTGGGCCGTAAAAAGTTACCAAGCCTGTCTGGGCATAAATCCCCAGCAGCAAGGCTGTGACGTCTGAATAGCCGATAATGATTTTCGGATCTTGCCGTAACGCTTCGTAATCAATGTAGGGCAGCAAGGCATTACTGTTATTACCGCCGATGGTGGACATTATGCAGCGGACTTCTGGATCACGGATTAACGCATTTAGCTCTTCCGCTCGTGCTTGGATACTCCCCGAACGGTAATAGTCAGACTTCCCGGTTAGATGTCCCGCTTTTAGCTTAAAGCCTTTATGCTGTAAAAAAGCTTTTGCCCTCTCAAATCGCTTCGGTGCAAAACACGTTGCGGGTGAGGACGGAGAGAAAAAGCCTATGGTGTCACCGCTCTGTACCGGTTGGGGTAATAGTGTCATCCTTGACTCACTCTTTAACTGCACTAAATTACTTACACTATCTTACGCAAATTACATTCATATTTTCCATTACTTAACAGACACTTAGACCCTCATCACAAAGTTTGCTTCTATCCAACGTTATCTAAAACACATTTCTGAAACAAAAATTTCATTAGAGCTCGAAACATATTAAAATCAGCAAAACAAATTCCAGCCATAAAAATGAGATCTACATCTTACATGAGTAGCCTTAAATCCTTATGTTACAGATAAAAAAGCAAAACTTAGTCACATTTATTCACAAATCATATACAATCTTATTGAGCAACTCATTTGAACACTAATAATTGTGTTGGGTGAACCTAAAATTTGAGGAAGGATACTCGATATGAAATATAAAACCCCATTACTGCTTGCCATAGGCGCATTGGCAATAAATGCCAATGCCAGCGAATGTGGGAAAGTCACCATTGCTGACATGAACTGGAGCTCTGCCAGCCTTATCGCCAACATTGACCGCTTTATCTTAGAGCACGGCTACGAATGTGACGCCGAGTTAATCCCGGGCGATACCATGCCAACCGGCACATCCATGATTGAAAAAGGCCAACCTGATGTTGCCCCTGAACTGTGGAGCAACAGTCTAAAAGATGCTTTAGATAAAGGCGTAGAAGAAAAGCGTCTGCGCTATGCGGGTAAAGCCCTTGTCGACGGTGGTGAAGAAGGGTTTTGGGTTCCTTCTTACTTAGTCGAGAAATACCCTGAGATGAAGACCATCGAGGGTATTGAAAAGCACGCCAAACTGTTCGAACACCCAGAAGACCCAGATAAATCGGCTTTCTACAGCTGTCCGGCTGGTTGGAACTGCCAAATCAGTGCAGGTAACCTCTTCAAGGCCATGAAGCTTGATGAATCAGGCTTTGTGATTGTTGACCCAGGTTCAGCGGCGGGTTTATCCGGCTCGATTGCAAAAGCTTATGAGCGCCAAGAACCATGGTTTGGCTACTACTGGGCACCGACTGCCGTACTGGGTAAATACAATATGGTCAAAGTCGACTTCGGCAGTGGCATTGACGAAGAGGAGTTCGTCAAATGTACCACCAATGCCGAATGTGATTCCCCCAAAACAACTATGTACCCACCATCACCAGTCCATACCGTTACCACTGAAAAGTTTGCTGCTAGTGCCCCAGAGGCTTATGAGTACTTTACCAAACGCGGTTTCACCAATGCTGACATGAACCAGATTCTGGCATGGATGGAAGATAACCAGGCTGATGGTGAAGAGGCGATGTTCTACTTCCTCGAAGAGTATCCGCAAATTTGGCAACAATGGGTACCACAAGATGTCGCGAAAAAAGTGCAGAGCGCACTGTAAAAAACATCTAATTTTTAAGGTATAGGATTACCTTGTAGTACGCCAGAGCCCTTCGGGGCTCTGGTATGAAAAGGAATTAAAACATGTCAGAGTCTAATTGGCTTAGTGAATTTCCAGAGATGGATCGTTCTGATCTCCGAGCAATTCGCAAATCACTTGATGGCGCTTATCGCGACTTTTCTCGCGAGTACGGTGACCTCATCGAATCTTTCTTCGATCCCCTACTTTCTTTCTTGGTCTGGTTTGAAAAGCTCCTCATTTCCACCCCTTGGGTTATTGTACTTGGCGTCTGTACCGCGTTAATTTACGCGGCTAGCCGCTCTTGGAAGCTTTCCCTAGGTTGTTTTGTTTCCCTCATTCTCATCGGCTATTTCGGCATGTGGGAAGATACTATGCGTACCCTTAGCATCATCACGGTATGTACCCTGCTCGCTATTCTAATGGGTATCCCCATCGGCATCGCCATGGCCCGCTCTAACCGGGTACAAGCAACAGTGACCCCCTTGTTGGATGTCATGCAGACCATGCCGGCATTTGTCTACCTCATCCCGGTCGTCATGTTGTTGGGCATAGGGAAAATCCCAGGGCTGATTGCCGTTGTGATTTATGCTGTTCCGCCAGTGATCCGCTTAACCAATTTGGGGATCCGCCTTGTCGATAAGGAAGTGTTGGAAGCGGCAACCGCTTTCGGAGCTAACAAGAAACAGCGCTTATTGGGCGTCCAACTTCCTTTGGCCATGCCCACTATCATGGCCGGCATTAACCAAACCATCATGATGGCGTTGTCTATGGTCGTTATTGCTTCCATGATTGGCGTTAAAGGATTGGGCCAACCTGTACTTAAGTCGATAACCAATCAATACTTTACACTGGGGTTGCTAAATGGCTTAGCCATTGTTGCCCTGGCAATTTTGTTTGATCGCGCATCTCAGGCTTATGCCAAACGTACTCAGGCCCACTTAGGAGACCTTACCCATGACTGAGCCATTAATTGAAGTAAGCGGTCTGTACAAGATCTTCGGCCCCAAACCGGCATCGGTCATTGACAGGGTAAAGAGTGGCGAAAGCAAAGATAAGGTACTTAATGACACCGGCCATACCGTTGGCCTCAAAGACATCAACCTGAAGATCAATAAAGGGGAAATCTTTGTCATTATGGGCCTTTCCGGTTCAGGAAAGTCTACCTTGATCCGTCATTTCAACCGTTTGATCGACCCAACATTGGGGCAGATTTTGGTTGAAGGTATCGATGTGATGAAACTATCTGCTGATGAACTGGTTAACTTCCGCCGGCACAAGATGTCGATGGTCTTCCAGCGCTTTGGTCTGTTACCTCACCGTACCGTTGTCGACAATGTTGCCTATGGCCTTGAGATCCAAGGTATCAAAAAAACCGCGCGACTAGCGAAAGCAACTGAGTGGCTGGAAACCGTTGGCCTTAAGGGATACGAAAACCAATACCCTGCACAGCTTTCAGGCGGACAGCAGCAGCGCGTTGGCCTAGCCAGAGCCCTTAGCACCGATGCGGAGATCTTATTGATGGACGAGGCATTTTCAGCCCTTGACCCCTTGATCCGTAGCGAGATGCAAGACCAGCTGATTGAACTTCAGGAAAAGCTGCATAAAACCATTATCTTCATAACCCACGATTTGGATGAAGCCCTACGGTTAGGTGATCGTATTGCGATTCTTAAAGATGGCGAACTGGTGCAACAGGGGTCACCAGATCAAATACTGCTTCACCCTGCCGATGAGTACGTCGAAGCCTTCGTTAAGGATGTCAATCGAGCCCGCGCATTGACTGTCGAAACCGTCATGCAGCCACCGGCTTATCGCATCACGGCGAAGACGATTGAAGAAGCCTTGGTTGAGATGAAGCGGATCAAACAAGATTACGCCTATAACGTCACTGAAGAAGGTTATCAGGGTGTGGTGACCAAAGAAAGTTTGCTCGATGCGGCCAAAACGGATGCTACTCAGGATCTTCAAGATGACATCTATGAGGAAGTCCCTGTTATCTCGCCAGACTCCGTGATTGAAGAAGTGCTCCCCGACACCATGTCATGCGATTACTCTCTGCCGGTCGTTGACGAAGATGGTAATTTGCAAGGTGAGTTGGAGCGTAGTGCAGTTGCAGAAATCTTTACTGACGTCAGCGAGGCTAAGCCATCCACAAAGGAAGATCTCAGCATCCACCCCGTGATGGATAAAGCTTCATAGCCAAAATTCGAATACCACGACCTATCGGCTTACAACACCAGTCGTCTCACAATATAAAAAGCCGCCCACACCTTAATAGTGTGGGCGGTTTTAATTTCTAAGCTCAATGGAAGAATTAAGCGCTCTCTTTCATTGCCGAGATAACCGAAGGGTCATTGAGCAGATTAAACAGCATGCTTTTGGCTGATGCACGCTGAGCATCCGAAAGCACCTTCTTCGGGTTCTCTCGAGCCATAGTCAGGATATTCTTAATGAACTTGCTGTTAGTACCTGAAAGCTCGTACACATAACGCAGGGTATCAAGCAGCTCGCCTTGTGGCAGGCTGTAAACCGCCATTTCACAGCTCAGGCCATCCATCGCTAGGAAATTGTTCACCACTTCCCTGCGCTCGGCATTGAACTTCTCTTTGGCAATATGGCCATCAATCAAGGCCTGCACTCGATCAGCGATAGCTAAAGGCACTTCCATTGTTTTTGTTTCTTGATTCATTTCTGTTTCTCCTGCCCTAGCTGGGTATTATTGCCTTTGTGGGCGACGTATTTAACCAACAGCTCGGGCATTTTAGTTACGGTTCATTCCTGACAACTTTAGACTATTCGCCTTCTAATGAAGGGTTATAAATCTGAGATACCCAATAGTACCTGCTCTAATTCGTCCCAAGGCATAAGTTGGCTATCGATAACTTCGAGACGGCTTTCAAAGCCTTCCAGTGTCACCTGGTTAACCGAGACCACGCCATTGTTCACATTAAATGCGTGGCAGCCTTTATTGGTGTTGATCACCCCTTTCACACGCTCTGCAGTCAAATTACAGAACATGGAAAATAACTGGTCAAAATCAAAGGTGACTTCGGCACCGAAAATCCAGCCGCAGCTGTAATATCCCTGCCCTTTGTTTTCCTTGCGGATAAACTTCTGATTTGGCGGCAACTGAAACTGCGGCTCCATCTCAGCATGTTCATGATGATGCGCTTCAATTTCGCTAGCTTCGTCTTGCTGCTCCCGTTCGGTATCAAGCATCTCAAGCGGAAACTCGCCCTGCTTAACTAACATGCTGGCTAGTTTTTTCGGTTGCTGCGTCGCGACCCAGTGCTCGAAGATCCCGACATCCACCTCATCGCATTCGTCGAGTTTGTTGCCTATTACAATCTCGGCCACATCGAGCTGATCGTTGAAGTTTTGGTTTTCCGTATACTTTTTATCAGAGAGGTTACGAGGGTCAACCAAAGCAACAGTGGCTTTTAAATCGATGTAATCTTTGAACTGGTTCGAGGTCAAGACCGAGATAATCTTGTGGGGATGACCAAGCCCGGTCGGCTCGATAAGCAACCGGTCGGGGTTTTGGCGCAGCAAAGCTGTGATCCCAACTGAAGTAGGCACACCTGCGGTGCAGCACATACAACCACCAGGGACTTCTTTGATCATCGCGCCAGAATCAGTAAGAATGGCACCATCAATACCGATTTCACCAAACTCATTGACCAGCACAGCCCATTTTTCATCGGCAGGCTTATTCTTCAGTAAGTTTAAAATCGTCGTGGTTTTTCCTACTCCAAGGAAACCGGTGATGACATTCGTTGGTATTCGCATAATGAGTGATTTTTCCGTAAATGTTGACGGGAAATTTACATGAAATACGCCCCGGCCTCAAATCATTGTGGCTATCTTGTGGCGCTGAGGCTTTTGATTTATTTTAGTTTATTACCCAAGATTAAAGTATTGGGTGAAATGTCACCCTTTTTGAGCACTTGCCTCTTATAAAACCCGTAAATCCAAGCCATTAATGGCATTTCTGCTCACGATTTGTTTACATAACGTTTTTCGTGAGATTGCTAACACGCAAGGAGCATCTATGCTAAACCCTGCAACAGCGCAAGCAGTGATCGACCATGCCCTCTTCCTTGGCGCCGATTTTGCCGAACTGTTCGTTGAACACCACCAATCCAGCTCAGTCGAGCTACTGTCCGGTAATATCGACAAAGTAAACTCCGGTATCGATTTCGGTATTGGTGTTCGCCTGTTCTTCGGCCACAAGGTGCTTTATGGTTACACCAACAGCACCGACGAAGAAGAGCTAAAGCGCGTCACCAGCTTACTTGCTGCCAAAGACAAGCGCGATCAAATCGCCAACGCGGGCGCATTAAATCTTAGCCGCTACCAGAGCAAACACGCTTGTCAGCAGCCGTTGAGCCAGAACCCTAACCTTGAAGCAAAAATAGCCTTTCTCCGCCAGTGTGACACCGCTGCGCGAGATGAAGACGAGAAAATCAATCAGTTCATTGGCCGTATCTTACAGCGTGAACAACAAGTTGAGATTTTCAACTCTACCGGCCTGCATATTGGCGATACCCGCCACTATACCCGCGTTGCAGCAACGGCTATCGCGCAAAATGGCAGTGAGCAATCAACTGGCTTTGAAGCGCCAGGCGCGCTAACCGGTTGGGAATTCAATAGCCAGCTAGATGCCAAAGAACTTGGCCACACTGTTGCCAAACAAGCGATGGTGAAACTCTTTGCCGAGAACTGCCCATCAGGTGAAATGCCGGTCATTATCGGTAATGGTTTTGGTGGTGTTATCTTCCACGAGGCTTGTGGCCACCTACTCGAAACCACATCGGTTGCGAAAAAAGCTTCTGTTTTCCACGACAAAATGGGCGAAATGATCGCCAACCCAGTGGTTAGTGCAGTCGATGACGGCACCATGACTAACGAATGGGGCTCAATCAATATCGATGACGAAGGGATGGAAACCCAGCGCACCCAGCTGATCAAAGACGGTAAGCTAACCAGCTTTATGGTAGATCATATGGGCTCGCTGAAAACCGGCTTCACCCCGACAGGCTCTGGCCGTCGTGAATCCTACAAGTTTGCCCCGACCTCACGTATGCGTAACACCTTTATCGAGCCGGGCGACAGCTCTCTAGATGAGATGATTGCCAGTGTCGAGAAAGGCATTTACGCCAAGAAGATGGGCGGTGGTTCCGTACAGCCTGGTACGGGTGAATTCAACTTTGCAGTACAAGAAGCTTACTTGGTCGAAAATGGCCAGGTCACCAAACCTCTAAAATCAGCAACGTTGATCAGTACGGGTCCAAAAGTACTCAAAGAGATCTCCATGATCGGGCGTGATTTTGCCCTAGCCGCAGGAATGTGTGGCTCTGTAAGCGGCTCGGTGCCTACCACCGTTGGCCAGCCAGCACTTAAAGTGGACAACATTCTTGTAGGGGGTAACTAATGGCCGATCAACAACAACTTCAACACGCGATTGATCAAGTCCTTGATCGTGCCAAGGCTGCAGGTGCCGAAGCAGATGTCATTGCTAGCAGTAGCAATAACTTCTCACTCAAAGCCAACGCCGGCGAGCTGGATGAATACAAGGTAACGTCAGGCCAAGTGATTGGCGTGCGTATTGTCAAAGATGAGCATATCGCCACCAGCTATTCGGAGTCACTAGAGCCTGCCAGCCTGGATATGATGGTTGAGCATGCTCTTGCCAACGCGACATACACCAAAAAAGATCCTCATCAGACCATTGCCTGTGCAAACAGCCAGCTGACTACTGAGTATCCTGAGGTTTACCAATCAGATGCTGCGTCGGTCGATGACAAGATCTCACTAGCCCTAGCCTTGGAAAAAGGTGTGGTCGAGAAGCCAAACGCGACCTCAGCGCCATACAATGGGTTCGGCGAATCTGACAGCCAGGTAATTCTTGCTAATACCTTGGGTACCCGCTGTTACCACAAGGAACGTTCGACTTATTGCTATGCCTATACCCTTTTTGAAAAAGACGGCAAGCAATCTATGCATGGTGGCATGTCCACCGGGCGCCGCTTTGATGAGCTGGACCCTGAGTACTGTATCAACCATGGCTACGACATGGCAAAAGCTCTGTTGGATGGTGAGCCAATCAACACGGGTAACTACAGCGTAGTATTCGACCTAAACTGCCTGAGCAGCCTGTTTGGCGCATTTGGTATGTGCTTCTCGGGTCAGTCAGCCATGAAGGGCATCAACCCTTGGCGTGACTCCCTACATGCTACTGTTGCCAGTCCATTGTTGACCATTTCGGATGCAGCCTATATCGAAGGTGGCTCTGCCATCAAAGCCTTTGACAGTGAAGGCTTTGCAACTTGCGATACTATCCTGATTGGTGAAGGACAGCTGCAGAGCTTGCTGCATAACAGCCATACAGCGAGTTTCTTCGGTATCGAGAATACTGCAAATGGCTCTCGCTCAGCGAAAGGCGGCCTAGGCGTGTCTGCCCGCCATACTGTTATCGCTACAGGTCAAAGCAGCGAAGCTGAACTAACTGGCGGCGAATACCTAGAGCTGATCGAGCTTCAAGGTGTTCACTCCGGTGCCGATGCTATCAGCGGTGACTTCTCATTTGGCGCGAGTGGCTTCTTGTGTCGTGATGGTAAACGTATTCAGCCTGTACGCGGTATTACAGTGGCAGGTAATTTCTACCAAATGATCAAAGAAATTGATGCGGTTGGCGATACGCTCACTCACGACCACGGTAAAAACTTCTTTGCTCCACTTATCCGCTTTAGCAAGCTGAGCATTGCAGGTAAATAAGCTGCGTGTAAATAATCTCGTTTAATGACTTGGCTACCAGTAGATATATCCTGCTGGCAGCCTTAATAACAATCTTGTAATTAGCCAGTCAACCTTTCGCCCTTAGTGAAATATTCTTCTTCTCAAACCTTCAGTCAAAGTAAAACACCAGATCATTTGCGTGATTCAAGTCACAATTTTATTTACCTTTACTTTCCTCTGACTTTAGCAACTAAAAAACAAGCAGTTGCTGATTTTCCCATAACAATTGCTTTCACAATTTCTGTTTTAATAGCGCTCATACTGAAAAGCATAAATAAAACTGTTTAAAACATAAAAACATCGTACAAAAAGGTATTAAAATTTGGCAAAAAAGCTAAAAGATGAAGTTACTGACACATTTTTTATCTATTTTATTGTTAAATAGAATGACTTTATGTAATGCTAATTCAGTGTTTGTAGCAGTAGTAAATATCAACCAATTGTGGAGAATTACAATGAAACGTTCTATGACTCTAGTCGCTGGCCTAATTCTAAGTGCTACTCTTATGGGCTGTTCAAGCAGCGAAGAAGCAGAGCAGATGAGCCAACTAACAAATAAAGTTGATGCCCTATCTGAGCAAGTTGCAGGTCTTCAGAGCCAGCAAGATCAAATGGCAGGCGCAGTTAACGACACTCGTGCTGCATCTGATGCTGCATACCAGGAAGCAATGCGTGCAAATCAGCGTATCGACAACATCGCTGATTCTTACACCAAATAATATAAAAAGTGGCGCAATCCCATTGCGCCACTTTTCTCTGAAGCCTTATACCCAAGTTACCTCACAATCAACCAATCGCTTTATCTGGATCGACCAAACCATAGGTATTGATACTCGCCTCTCCTAATTCCGGCTCTAGGTAATTCCGCACAACATCGATTGATTCAGCTTCCCACATACACTGACACAACTTATGCCGCTCAACAACCATTGTGGTGTGAAGCCGCATACCTGAAGGTGGATGGGTCAGCACTCCACTTGCTCGTTGCCAAAACAATTCGGGATCGGTGATCTCATGTTGGATAACAATAAACATTCCCTACTCCTTGTTTTAACAATACCCACAATTCAATTATAGCTGGACTACTGTGCTTGTGATGTATCAACTATAAGGATAATCAATCAGTTGTAGCAACAACGTCTCCGAGTTCCGGTTGCATGGATACAATCTTTTCAAGCAAAGATTCGCTTAAGCTGGCACGCTTTTGTGTTTTAAAATTAAACATCACCACCTTTGCCGTACCAGTAGTTGTCACAGCTCCCTGTTGCTTACTGACTATTTTGTATTCCATCACAAAACTATCTTCAGCAAGCTCGGATACCCGACTTCCGACCAATAGTTTATCAGGGTATGTCACGGGCCTGCGGTATCGACTTGAAGTTTCACTGAGAACAGGTCCCGTCTGTGTTTCCTGCATTTCTTCCATCAAACCAATATCGGCGAAATAATCTAGCCGAGCTGTTTCAAAATAGCGGAAATACACCACGTTATTAACATGGTTTAATGCATCCATCTCCCCCCATGCAACAGGGATTTCGGTAATGACGGGATAACCTTCAAGTAAGTTAGACATATGCAGTTCCTTGCAACAAAAAAGTAAAAGTACAGCTAAACGACAACCTCTTGCTGTAAACACTTAATTTAAACATGTGTTCGACTATTAACCTATACAGCGCGCAACAAGTTTGCAACAACTCTTTCTGTTTCTTGTCGGTTAGATCCTTTTCCCATATTCCCCAAAGGGATGATGGACATCTTTTCTACAGTTATGAAAGCAGCGTGTAAAAAAACAACGTAAAAACGGCAAAGGCCTTAATTTATAAGGGATAGAAGTCTATTTTACGTTATCCTAGGCCACCTTTTTTCTACCTGACGATAGACGGTACGTTTTTCGGCAGGTAACTGTCGGCGCTTGCGCCCGTTACATGTATCAACAATTATGCTTTACGATAACAACATTCCAGTCCGTTACCCCAAAGGGGCCTTTGCTATGGGGACGGTATATAGCTTTACCGGTGCCTCCATTCTTGCATCTATCATTTTCTCACTGCTGCTGTTTCTTTCCATCGACGAAGATCCTGTCATGCAGATCTTGTTTGGCGGCTTGGCTGTCATTTTCGAATTGGGTAAGTTCTTTGCTTGGTACGAGTTTGGCGAACGCCGTGCGAGACGCAACTATGGTGGTGCCGCTTCGGCCTTTGCTTTCTATACTGTCCTCGCTGCCATTTCAATTGGTGGTTCAGTAGGCGGTATCAACAGTGCCACTAACCAAGCCCAGAGTCATGTGAATGTGCAGCAAAGCAGGGTCAACAACTACGACATGCAAATTGCCGCGATTGAAAGACAAATTGAACTGAACAACTCAGCGGCTGAGAAATATATTGAGATGGAGCGTATCGCAACCGGTGTTGCCCGTATCCAGCGTGAGAACGATGAGCTTCGTGAACAACAACTTAAACTTGCCGCCGAGCGAGACAGCTTACCGGTTGTCAATCAAGGCTCGGTCATTGGCCTTATTGACAGCTTAGCAAAATCGCTAAAAGTGGAAACAGAAACCGCACAGCTAAGCTTGGTGATATTCCTCTCTGTTCTACTGGATTTCTTTGCGGCCTTCTTTGTTGGACTTATTGGTGAAGAGCTTCGTTTCAGGAACCAGTTCCGCCGTGTCGGCCCTATTACTATCAACACCTATGCGGACAATGAAATCAAGCAGCCTGAATTGCTGACTAATCAGCAACAGGAATCAACTGAAGACAACGTCGAAGCGGAAACCGAAGTAAATGAGCCTGTAGCGCCTACCGAGCCGGAAAAACCAAAGTCACTTTACGAGCAGGCCATCGAGGCGTTGAGCACCAACCAGGTAAACTGTACCAAGCGGGCCGTAACTAAGTACCTCAAGACCAGCAGTGACGAGGTTGACGACATCTTCAGCCGTTTTATGGAAGAAGGTATTGTCAGCAAGAAGCCAAACAACCACTACCAGTGGCATGGTGTTTCTGAGGCCGTCGAAGCTTAAATTGTTCACTTGCTAACGAAGACGCAAATAAAAGCCCGACTTTATGTTGATAAAGTCGGGCTTTTTTCATGCTTTTGCGAGCGAGGGAGTGATTGTCCTACAAGCCTTTTTTGTATTGCGCCATCGTCGTTGGGGCAAGCATGGCATGAAGTGCTGTCGGCGCAACATCACCATTGAGCAGCTCTCGGAAAGCATCAAGCAATTCAGGTTTTTCCAACGCCATCTGGGTATGGGTTTTAATATCACGCAGATCCACCATATAGCCATCAAATAGGCCAGAGTGATCCCGAAGTACATCCAAGTTCAGGTAATTCTCTTGGCTGTATAAGGCGTTATGGGCACCGCGCTGTTTATCCACTACATAAGAAGCATGCTTGAGGCTTAGGATAGACGCCGACTTATCACATTTACGCAGGCACTTGTCATCGAACCGCTTCTTCTTACAGCCTACAGTTTGGTGGAACAGGCACTGTCGGCTGGTCAACAAGGTGATTGGGTGGTAGATGCTGTAGTACAGCTCGAAGTTATCCGGCTTGACCAGTGGTTTGATCTGCTTTTTGTTGATCTCGTTAGAGACAAACGCCCCCACACAGTTAAACTCCTCTTTCAAGCAAGCCAGACTGTACGAGTTGTTAATGTTCATCTGTGGACCGGCAACCCAATCAACGCCCTGCTGATAAGCAGCGTAGCCCACCCCACTATTGTTAGTCACAATACGGCTTGGTTTCACCTGCTCAAGGAAACTGACAGCCGCCTCGTAGTTTTCCCCAATTAAGATAGCCGGGAACCAAGGCACCAATTGGTCATTGTCTTTAAATAGCGCAACCATCCTCGGTAAGTCACTCGCCAACGCTTCAGGCAACTGGAAGTAGACGGTTGTGTTTGGCTGATCCAGCAATAGTAAATCGCTTTGCGATGAAATCAGTGTGTAAAGGTGAGGTTGTTGGCCTACTTCATGGCCAGAAGCGGTATTTGCGCTCTGTTGAGGTTTATCCAACTCAACTGGTGCAACAAGCGGCTTGTTTCCATTGAGGACAACTGCCACCTGCTCTTTAATTACAGTTTGCTCTTTGTAAGGAATGTACAGACCGCTTGCTAATGCACTCAGGTCAATCTCATTGATCTGGTAATCTGCATTGGCAAAGCTGTTGACCCACTTGGCTACCCCTTCGCTATCGAGGGTGTATTTGCCTGACGCCACCAAGTTTGACTCTGACTGCAGCTCAACCAAACCATGAAGAGTGCGCAGTTCGACCTTCAGCGGTTGACCTTCAACCGCAATCAGTTTGACATCAAGCGGCAATTTCTCAACACACAAGTCTTTAGTGACGCGTTCTACTTCATGAATAATGTCTGTTTTGGTGTCATAGAGCTTTTTCTTTACCGCTTTAACATCATCCATGCTGGTGCAGCTGTAGACATTCGAGAAGTGGGTCGCAGCATGATCCCTTGGGTTATCAATAAACATGTTTTTATTGATATCGCCTTTCAGGAATGCATTGGAAAAATCACGGTTAAATACCGTGTAAAGCCGGCTGGTGTCCGTCAGCATCTCTCCCTTACTGCAGTAGCTATCGATTTGCTTGCGCCAGGAATCTACCACCGTATAGACATAGTGGGACTTCTTGATCCGCCCTTCGACTTTCAAGGAATACACACCCGCGTCAGCCAGAGCCGCCATATCAGAATAGGCTGAGTTATCCTTCAGGTTGAGCGGATAATCTTTGCCTGCGTCGGTTGTTTGGTACTGTTCACGACAAGGCTGGCTACAACGCCCCCGGTTACCTGAGCTACCATTTCTCACCGAGCTGATATAGCAAAGACCAGAGAAGCCGATACAGTAAGAGCCATGGACAAAGACTTCCATCAGGACGTCATGCTGATGACCAAACTGCGCCAGGTGCTTGATCTCTTGTATATTCAGCTCACGTGATAGGTTCACACGCGAAGCCGTCAATTGCTTGAGAAAAAGGATCTGCCCTTCATTGTGGGTATTAAGCTGCGTTGAAGCATGCACATCCAAAGTAGGGAAATGCGTCTTCAAAATAGAGAAAAGACCGATGTCCTGAACAATCACGCCATCAATATCGGTATTGACCAGTTTATTCAGCAATCGGATCAGCGCTGGTACTTCGCTTTCGAGGATGATGACATTGAGCGTCAGGAAGATCTTGCATTGGTGCTGATGAGCAAGTCGAACCACACCACTGAGGTTTTCGAAAGTAAGGTTTGTCGCCCGGTTACGCGCATTAAAGTTATCCAGTCCGCAATACACTGCATCAGCGCCTGCAATAATAGCGGCTTTTATTGATTCTAAATCGCCGCCCGGTGCTAACAGCTCAAATTGGTCACTCATTTCGACATTACCCTTTTGCCAATACCCAATGCAAAAGGGCGGTATTCTACGTGGTACGAACAGTAAATTCCATGAATAACACTAATAATACCATGGAGATTAATGGCGATCAGTTGTCGCCGTCATGTTCGAAACATTGCAGCTTGAGCCATTGGCCGAGTGTTTTGATTTCAAATTGCTTAGCTCTCGATTGCTTGTAGACAAAATAGAGATTGTCACCGGTCGGCAGCTCATGCATCGGTATGCGGACAAGGTTCTGTTGGTGGTCGTGATCATTGAGGAAGTAATCATTCAAAAACGCAATACCCTGATGATACTTTACCGCTTCGGCGGCAAGTACCATATGGCTAAAATGGCTGACCTTCACATCTTCGGGTAAATCGAACCCACCTCTCTGGCACCAGGTTTGCCAGTCTTTCGCCTGATTGCCATCTTTAAAGATTGAATGCACTGACAGCAAAGGGTGCTCCCATAGAGCTTCTGGCAATGGCTTTTCTTGGATCTGTTGCCACAGTTTTTGACTGCAAAACGGGTACAGCAACTCTTTATATAAAAAGTCGCTGACATAGTTTTTCTTGGGAGGATGAGCCGTAATGAAGCAATCTGCCACCTGATCACTAAACTCAGGCTCATCAGCAAACATCGCAAGTGATAAATCAATTTCAGGGTGTTGCTGGCGCAAATTTTCCAGCCTTGGCACCAACCATTTCACCGCCAGTGAACTGTACATCGCGAGTCGAATCTTCCCGCTTTCCCCTTCCCGGATCTGCTGGCTGGCCTGCGCAATATTCTGCAACGAATGGGAGATCTCCTCGTAATACTTCTCTCCCATAGGGGTCAAAGACAAGCGCCGGCCCTGCCGCACGAATAAGGTTTCACCTAAGTATTCTTCCAACAGTCGCACCTGATGGCTAATCGCACTTTGTGTCACATTCAGTGATTTTGCGGCAAGCGAAAAACTATTTAAGCGAGCAACAGATTCGAAACACTGAACAGCACGTAAAGGTGGCAGTTTCATTATTAGATTGGCTCATACTTAGTGAATATTTATCATTATATATGAAGGTTATTTATAGATTAAGCTTACCCAATCACAAATCTTCACTTCTTTTTGTACGAACACGGAATGCGTGTCAGTCAATGACAGGAGCTTAGTCATGCCTTCAATATCTGTTGGAATGGCAATGAGTTTACTCATTGTCGGCAACCTTATTGCGGTTTTTTCTGATGCCTTAATTAAAACCTTGGGCGAAGATACAGCAGTTTTTCAATTTGTCTTTTTCAGGCAATTAACAGCGGTATTGATATTATTGCCCTTTTGTTATGGCGTCAGTAAAAAGAGCTTTAGCGACGGACTGAAATGGCATGCCTTGCGAGCCCATATCTGGTTGCTTGGGGCTATCTTTATGGTATTTGCTATCAATGCTATGCCACTGGCAACGGCCAATGCCATCTTCTACGCCGCACCTTTAATGATGTTGCCGCTTGCATTGGTATTCTTCAAAGAGCAACTTACCCGTTACTCCATCGCCGCTGGAGTGCTTGGCTTTATTGGCGTATTGGTGATCATTCGGCCGACAGAAATTGACTGGGCGGCTATCGCTGCATTGGTTGTTGCCCTGACAATTGCTAGCAACAACCTATTGATCCGCAAATTGCCCAAGCACCAGACGGTGGCACAAACTTTGTTGTTGACCAACCTGGCAGGTATTCCAGCTTCATTGGGTTTGGCGCTATGGGAAGGACGCGAGTGGGATTGGGCACCACTCATCACTGCGGCTGGTTCTAGTAGCTTCATCTTAATCTATGCCGCTATCTGTGTAATTGCCTATCGCTCAGCAGAAAGTAATAAGATAGCCAGCGCCGAATACAGCGGCCTACTCGGCGCTGTAGGGGTTGGCTTAGTCTGGTTTGGAGAAACCCCTGATATTGCCATGATCCTTGGCACCGCCATGATTGTACTACCGCTTATCTGGCTGGCTCGAATCGAGAAGAAAAAGAAGGCCGCAGCGAATACTGAACTTTAGAAAACATCATCAAATGTAGAAAAGGGCCTTCGGGCCCTTTTTAACGTTAATCTCTGGTCGATGTTAGGTCGTCGCCTTGTCTGTTCTTTCCTTCACCTTTTCAAGGATGGCAGAAATCGGAACAATAGGGCCCATCATATTTACCCTCATTGCATCAGTGCCCGATGCATAATGCAGCTCAGACGAATCATAAGAGGAATAGTTATACTTGTAGTTAAACTTTCCCGTTGCGATATGTAACAAATCGAATTCTTTTCGATGGCAAGAGATATAAGCACGCCAGTACATCGCATCCACAATTTCTGACGGCCGATCTGCACGAATGATAAATCGCCAGCTCCCATCCTCGCCGTAGAAATCCAAAGGAAAAGTATTTTTTGTTTTTCTTTTGCTAAACAAAGTCAATTAATCCACTTAACCAGCCTATCAAGTGAATTATGCAAGGATTGGAGAATAATGGAAGAGATTACCGATCAAAACCGTCAATTTTGACATAACTGTACAATTTTCGACGCATTTAATTTAACCAGATTCATCATTTAGCCCAATCTACGAGCGCTCATTTAATGCATCGATAAACGCCTTATTTAGAGCAATGGTTAAAAGTCCACCGCTCTAAGCTCTCACAAAAGGGCCACTCCTTTACATTGTCTTCAAGCCGTATTTCAGAAGCAATATCAACATACAAATGAAAGTCATTACTATTGATATTAATAAACAGATCTGACCAGATCTTAAAACTTGCTCTGCAAGCTATTGAAAAACATATTAAATCCATTTATATCAGCAATTTCCATTAACTGACAAAAACCTCTACATAAAAATTATTAACCTTATTGATAAATATATCTAATGTTCACTTGGTCACTAAAAGCACATTATTCAGCGTACACAAGGGGAAGAAGTGATAACATCCCCACCAATTTACATTTGGTTACATTTAGCCAGGTGTGCCTCAAACACTTAATCCAAAAACATAGAGATGTATTATGTGGAATAGACTCAATAAGTCGATGATGGTTTGCCAAATGATGTTTGGCCTATCTTTCTACGGTGTGATGGTTATCCTCACCCGCTTTTTCCTAGAAAACCTTAACTACAGTGAAGCCGACACCATGATGGTCGTGGGTGCTTTCTCATCAATAGGCCCGTTGTTTGCCATTGCAGGCGGTTTTATTGCTGATAAATTTCTCGGGGCTTACCGTTCACTCACTATTAGCTATTTCGGTTTTGCCATTGGCTATGCCCTGCTTGTGATGGGTGCATCGACACTAAATGTGCCAATGAGTTTGATTGGTATTGCGCTTGCCAGTTATTCCCGTGGTCTAATGTCACCTTCTTACCCAAGCCTTTACAAGCGTACCTTCCAATCTGAAGAACACTTTGAGAATGCTTACCCGGTTAACTACTCGGTCAACAACGTTGGTGCACTACTGGGACAGTACTTCTTCCCGATGCTCGTATTGATCCTTGGCTTCCATGGTAGTTTTGCCCTTTCCGCGGCTATGGCGACGCTAGCATTTATTATCCTGTTCGTTTCGCGTAAGCCTCTTCTTTCTGTTGCTACTGACATGGATAACAAGCCTGCTGGTGCGAAAAACTGGTTGGCCTTTATTGCCATTTCGGCTTCGATGATCGGCCTTGTTTTCTTCATGTTCTCCAACATGGATATCGGCAAGAACATCGTATACGCGATTGGTGCAGCGGCTATCAGCTACTTTATATGGTTGATGATGAAAGCTAACCGCTCTGACTCTTTGAAAATGGGAACTATCTTGATCATCACCGCATTGACCACGGCGTTTTTCGTCTACTACGGTCAGATGATGACTTCAATGACCATGGTGACTATCAACACTATGCGTGGTGATCTGTTTGGTATCATCCCAATCGCACCGGAAGCCTCAATGGCGATGAACCCACTATGGTGTATTGTCGGTGGTCCTTTGGTATCGTGGGGGTTCTCTTCACTGGAGAAGCGCAATATCAATTTCTCTACCGCAACAAAAGTAAGCTTCTCCTTCGTATTGACCGCTATTGCCTTTGGTATTCTCACCATGGCGATCTACAACATCGGCGAAAATGTCATTATCCGCCCTGAAGTGTTCTTGGCTATCCACTTCTTCCAGGCACTGGCAGAAGTGATCGTTGGTAGCTTGGTGGTTGCCTTCATCCTATCGGTAGCACCTAAGCACATTGAGAACTTCTCAGTCAGCCTGTTCTCCGTGGCTATTGCCCTAAGTGGTATTGTCGGTGCGGTATTCTCAACATCGATTGCTCTGGAAAAAGGTCAGGAAATCACCCAGGAAATCGTAAAAACCGTTTACGGTGACTACTTCAGCCTATTGACGATGCTTGCAGTCGTGATGGTTGCAGTTGCCCTGCTTGCCTCGCGCATGATCCGTGTAATGCTGATAAAAGCAGACGCCGAACAAGAGCAAGATGCCACCTTGGCTGAAGCCTAATAGCTAACATGATCTAATGGATAAAGGCACCATAATTGATTAAGGCTCCGTGAGGGGCCTTTTTTATCCTTTTCATGCCACCAGCCACTCTCAAATACATATCTCCTTACACTCTTTGTCCCCAAACAAGCCCCCCGAACCAATCTGAACAAGTGTGTACATCGTAAACATGGGTAGTTATAACGTGAACAAGTTATGCGGAGGCAGATATGGACTTAGCAGACAAACTCAGATCAAGAGGTAAAGCTGTCGAAGATGATTACTTTGCCCGTGAAGAAAGAGCACTGATTGAAGCTATCCGAGAAAAACGTCAGAACGGAGAGCTTGATAACTGGCACCGAGATGATGAATCCCTAAGCGAATAGCAAACATCGTATACATTTCGATTCAGCTTAGCTAAATGCTGTACCCAAATGCCACATCATAGTGGCCTTTGAAATTATTGCTGACACTGATTCAGATATTCAACCAATCCATCGAGGTCTACAGGGACAATCGTAGAGTTACTCTCCCCTTTCTTCACAAGACCTTCTTTAATCAGTTCATGAATGATCCGGGTATAGGCTCTATCAGTACAACCAAAGCGCTGCGCTTCCTGATACATATAATCATGTTTTAAAGAACGAACGTCAGTCGTACACCTGTCTACGATATCTTTAACAATGTTGAACTTCAGCGGATACAAGGAGCGTTCAATGGCAATGTTCATTGACGATTGATACATATTGGCCATGCGGTGATTCATCCAAAAAGAAATTGACGCGTCTTCAAGCAGGATCTCGGCGAAACGCTCTTTGGGGATCACAACAAGCTCTGTCGTCGCGGTTGCCACCACATCGAATGAACAACGATTACCCGAGAAAAACTCGATCTCTCCAAAGAAGTTATCTTCGAGGTAGTAGTCACCTAGGCTAAGCGTCTTACCATTAAGAGCTGTATGCAACAACATAAATTGGGCGGCAGCAGACCAATAGACTTCGGTGATTTCGTGTCCTTGCCTGACGATATAGTCGCCCTTATGCCGGGTAATGCGCCGAAAGTTCTCATTGGCAATTAACTGGCGAAACCTTTCTGGCCCTTTGCTCAAAATTTCAGACATATTCATTTTATGTAAACTGTGTCCAACCTATCAAAATATAAAATTATTTTTGCCACACCCGGACAATTGTCGTGCTAGTGTCCCCAAGCGATTCTATAAGCTACAGTTCATAAGCTTAGGAAGCAAAATGCTAACTATCTATACTCACAATAATCAACCGCAATTTGGGAAACACTGCGTTTTCCCGGATTATACATTGTTGGGACAACACGAATGAATTACTTCGATCTTCCGAAAATTGATCTTCATTGCCACCTAGATGGCAGTGTCAGACCACAGACTGTTATCGATCTGGCCAAACAGCAAAACATCACGCTACCTAGCTATGATGTTGATGAAATCAACGCTTTGATGGTTGCCCCAGAAACTTGCCCTAACCTGCCAGAATACCTCAGCCGCTTTGACCTGCCGGTATCTGTGATGCAGACAGCTGAAAGCTTGGAGCGTATTTCTTTTGAGCTGTTTGAAGACGCCGCCAAAGAAAATGTAAAGTACTTGGAAGTTCGCTTTGCGCCACAACTTCACATTCAAAACGGCCTGACGTATGAAGAAATCATTGCCAGCGCAGTTAAGGGCATGAAAAAAGCAGAAGCACTCTATGACATCAGAGGTAACTACATCCTTTCGATGGTGAAGTTCCTGCCTTCTGATACCATCCCACAGGTTATTGATGCAGGTGTTGGCCTACTGAACCAAGGTGTTGTTGCCTTTGATCTTGCTGGTAGTGAGCTTGATGGTTTCAGCCATGACTATGCCACTTTCGCACAGGATGCAAAAGACAAAGGCTACAGAGTCACTATTCATGCTGGCGAACAAGGCTGCGGCCAAAATGTCTATGAAGCTATTTCTATCCTAGGTGCTGAGCGCATTGGTCATGGTGTAGCGATTAAAGATCATGAACAAGCTTACAACCTAGTGAAAGATGAAGACGTCGCGCTTGAAACTTGCCCAAGCAGCAATGTTCAAACGAAAGCAATCCCAGAACTATCGCAGCATCCAATCAAAGCGTTTTACAAAGATGGCGTGCCAGTGACGATCAACACTGACAACCGAACAGTTTCAAACACTACAATGACTGATGAAGTTCGCAAGGTGGTAGAGCAGTTCGGTCTAAGTGAAGAAGATTACTATCAAATCTACCAGATGAGTGTTAAGCACTCTTTCGCTTCAGACGACGTCAAGCAAGCATTGATGCAGTTCGCTAAGTAAGCGAAATCAAAAGTAATTAAAAGGCCACTTCATCGGTGAAGTGGCCTTTTTCATGTTCGCCGTATACCGAACAGCTAATACAATCAATCCAACGATTTTTTGAACCGCTTGGAAGCCACCAGCAGGCCGAACACTGTAAAACCTGCTAGCCATAGCGTATCTTTCCATAACCCAAGCAAATCAGCCCCACGCAGTACAACCCCTCTGATCAAGCGCATAAAGTGTGTCGCTGGCAGTACTTCTGATATCCACTGCGCTGCGACAGGCATGGCTTCGTAGGGAAACATAAAACCGGAGAGCAAAATCGATGGCAGCAAAATGAACACTGTCATTTGCATCGCTTGGAGCTGGGTAGAGGCGATCGTCGAGATCACCAGGCCCAAGGTCAAACTGGCAGAGATAAACAACAAGGTACCAAACAAGATCTGGCTGATCGCTCCATTGATCGGCACATCAAAAATAAAATGCCCCAGCCCGAGGATGATAAAAACCTGAATCAAGCCGACAAAGATATAGGGGACTATCTTGGCGACCATCAATTCAAACGAGTGAATTGGTGTGGTGATCAACAGTTCGAGATTTCCGCGCTCACGCTCCCTCACTATCGCGGCGCTGGTAAACAAGATCATCGTCATAGTTAAAATCACCCCCAAAAGACCGGGAATAATATTCACCGCCGAGCGCTGGGTGGGGTTGAAATACAACGCTACCTCAAAGGTTTTTTCTATTGGCGGGCGAATTTCGATGTCCAAATCCGTCAGCGGCATGGTTTGTAAGCCAAGGATTGCTGCACTGATCATAGTATCCGAACCATCGACGATCCATTGGCCTAGCTCTCGACCCTGCATCGCTCTTTGGGTTAAATCACTTGGCAGAATCAGCGCAGCCCTCACCTCACCTTGTTGAATCGCGAGTTCGGCTTCTTGCGGTGATGAATACTGCCTCTTTATCTCAATAACCTGAGTCACCTTAACTGATTCGACAATCATGCGCCCTGCGACACTATTGCTCTGGTCCACGATTGCGACAGGGATATTGCGAACGTCAGTGTTTATAGCAAAGCCAAACAGCAGCAACTGGATCAACGGGATCATCACCACCATGCCAAAGGTAATACGGTCGCGTGATAACTGGCGGATCTCTTTCACCATCACCGCTTTCATACGTTTGAGCGCATTCATTGCCTGCCCTCCCCAGTCACTGTCACGAAGACATCTTCAAGGCTGGGCCGGGCAATGTTCATCTCGCTGTTGGTCAATTGAGGGAAAGTCCCCTTCAACCAGGCGATAGGATCATCGATATGTTGCCGTATTAGCACCCGTAAACGAATGCCGAGTTGCGCCGCCGAGCGGACTTCATATTTTTTCAATAGTTGTTCTTTTAGCGCGCGCAAGTGCTCTGCCTTGATCTCGACAACTTTTACACCCATCTCTTCCATTAGGGTTTCTGGCTCGCCATCAGCCCGGATCATCCCGGCATCCATGATCGCTAGCCGGTGGCAACGCTCTGCTTCATCCATATAGTGGGTTGTCACCAAAATCGTGGTGCCCTGATCGCAAAGATCAAAAAGCTGCTCCCAAAACTCTCGACGGTTTTCAGGATCCACCGCCGATGTCGGCTCATCGAGAAACAGTAATTCCGGTTTATGCATAGTTGCAGCCGCCAACGACAAGCGCTGCTTTTGACCGCCACTCATCCCGGAAACCCGCTGCTTTCGCCGCTGATCTAAGCCATAGGTAGCTAACTGCTCGTCTACTCTTTGCGCTAATTCCTTTTTCCCCATCCCGAAAATCTGACCAATAAACTCCAAGTTTTCTTCCACGCTAAGGTCATCGTAAAGGGAGAACTTCTGGGTCATGTAGCCTATTTTGAGCCTCAGCTTTTCTGACTCCTGCGGGATAGTTAAACCCAGTACGGAAACCTCACCTTCCGTTGGGCTCAACAAACCCGTAAGTACACGGATGGTGGTCGATTTGCCGCAGCCGTTAGGCCCTAAAAACCCGTAGATACTACCTTTAGGCACATTGAGGTTAATGTTGTCGATAGCAGTGAAATCACCAAACGCTTTCTTTACATTTTGGGCTTGGATCGCGTATTCCGTCATGATCATTCCCCAGCCAATTCCACTTGGGCAGGTAATCCTGAAGGTAGCTGTTCAGCACTACCTGGTAAGTCAACTTCGGCGAGATACATCAAACGCGAGCGTTCATCTTCTGTCAGTGCATAATAAGGAGTAAATGCAGATTCAGACGATACCCACCGGACAGTTCCTTCAAAAGGTTGCTTTACTCCATCGACATATACAGGGACTTTTCGCCCTGGGACGAAATCGACCCGATGGCTGGCGGGTACATAGACCCTTGCATAAGGAACACGATTTGCCTGAACAACAGCTACTACACCATTAACAGGCACCCGCTCACCAAGGTTATATGGCAGGTTATCCAAGATGCCATCTCGGGTAGCGACAATCGTCAACTCATCAAGCCTTTGTTGCTCCAAAGCCACATCGGCTGTGGCGGCGGACAATTCAGCTTTAGCTTGATCAATGTCTTCAGGTCTTGAGCCTGCAGTAAGCTTACTGAACTCCTCGTTGGCTGAGTCCAACTCAGCTTTGGCTGAATCCCTTGCTGCGAGCGCACTGTCTTGCTCTGATTGACTGATCAGTCTTCTATTGACCAATTCGGCCTTACGACGATAGTTCTTATCGGCCTCTGTTAGCTGTGCCTGCGCTCTAGCGACTTTGGCCTGTGCCGCGGCAATATCTTCCGGCCTTTCCCCGTTTGTGAGCCTGAGCAAATAGGCTTCTGCTTTAGATTGCTCAGCGACGGCATGCGCCAGTACCGCTTGCTGATTCTTACTATCAAGCCTTACCAGCACATCCCCTTGCTGTACCGTACTGCCCTCTTTGATGGGAAGCTCCCGAATGATTTCATTGGCTGTCGCACTAAAAGTCACCCTGTCACGTTCAAGAGTGCCTAAAGCTTGGCTGGGTGAGTCTTTCAAACATCCTGCTAGCAACAAGGGGACAAGTAGGAGGAAAATGATACGTACGTAAAAGCTTCCTTTCATTGCTTTTTCTCTTAAGATTGGTTCATTGAATCAATGACGTGATCACCACTAATTACAATAGCACTTTGGTAGAGCCAATAACTCCGTGCGACCTCATAACTTCAACGATTTAATTGTTAATCAAGAAGTAAAATATTACTTACCACTACGGAATGAAATACTCATTTAATCACTTTCTTCTCATTGAAGAATTAATTGAGGGCAATACAATCGAAGTATAAACTTCAATATAATCATAACCTTAAATTCAATCCTGTATTCAGAGCGACATCAGCATATATTGTGTGTCACCGGCATGAGTATTACGAGATATTAGGGGCAATTGAAGGAACAGGGAGCCACTGTCTAGCAAAAAGACCACCTATGCGGTCTTTTTTATGAAAACGTCTATCTGAGTTCAGAAAGCGACGTAGCAGCAAGATAATTTTCTGCTTTATCTGCTAAAAACTCTTTCAACGCCTGAACCTGAGGGTTAATGACCCTTCTACTCGCACAAACCAGATACAAAGGAGCAGACTCTGGCTCCCTGCCAATATTAATCTCCTGCAATCGCCCTGCAAGCATGTCTTCTTTGGCATCCAATAAAGACTTGTAAGCAACCCCCTTCCCTGCAAGGGCCCAGCGCCTTACCGCCTCACCGTCATTAGCATAGCGATTCCCCTTCACAACCACTGTCACCTCCTGGCTATCGTGGAAGAAACGCCAACGGTTATACAGGCTATCGCCCAAAGCAAAGCATAAGCAATTGTGCGTCACCAAATCTTCGGGTGTCACTGGCGAACCGTGTTCCGCCAAATAGTCAGGCGATGCGCACAAGACGCGAGTATTTCCCCCTGCAATCGGCAAAGCGACCAACGAAGAGTCACTTGGCTCGCCATAGCGAAGTGCAACATCGACAGGCTGGGTATACATATCTGCCAAGCCATCACTCAACTGCACTCTAACTTCCAACTTTGGATGCAGCGCCATGAACTCATCGATCCATCCCAGTAATATATTTCGACCGCAATCTGATGGCATGGAGAGTTTAATCACCCCCTGAAACTCCGCCTGACCTTCTGAAATCGTACTACACGCCTCGGCCATCAAGCCAACGGCCTGCTCGCAGTAATTCAGAAATTGCTCCCCTTGCTGGGTAAGCCTGATATTTCGGGTTGAGCGAATAAACAGTAAGGTGCCGACCTCTGCTTCTAGCCTTTTGAGGGCAGCACTGGCCGCCGCGGGGGTAATATCCATGTTTCTGGCTGCAGCAGAAAGACTGTGCTGTTTTGCCGTTTCTATAAAAATCTTGAGATCGTTGAGTGCTTTCACCGAGAGCCTTTATCTTCAAAAATTATTTGAAAGTAATTTAAACCAATATTGGTTTTTCAAAATTTCATTGTCAAATAAACTGCAACCATAAATTTGATAAAGCACCTACCCTTTTGTAAGGGAAGCTAAAGGAGAACACCATGAAAGCGGTCGGCTATCAGCAATCACTACCTATTACTGAACCTCAATCCCTGGTTGATATTACCCTGCCAGTGCCAGTTGCGACTGGCACTGACATCTTGGTTGAAGTTAAAGCCATCTCGGTGAACCCGGTAGATACTAAAATCCGCATGCGTGCAGCGCCTGAGCATGGGGAATACAAAGTTCTCGGTTGGGATGCTGCAGGTATCGTCAAAGCCGTTGGCCCCGACGTGACTTTGTTCAAGCCTGGCGACAAAGTTTGGTATGCCGGTGATCTGACCCGTTCTGGCTCAAACGCCGAATTCCAGCTCGTTGATGAGAAGATTGTCGGCCATATGCCTGAAAGCCTTGGCTTTGATGAAGCTGCAGCCTTACCACTAACGACCATCACTGCATGGGAATTACTGTTTGACCGATTACAGGTCGAAAAAGAGAATAATAAGAAGCTACTGATCATCGGCGCAGCAGGTGGTGTGGGCTCCATTATGGTTCAGTTGGCGAAGAAACTGACTAACCTAACTGTTATCGGTACCGCCTCCCGCCCAGAAACCCAATCATGGCTTGAGGATCTAGGGGCTGATCATGTGATCAACCACCGCGAATCGCTGAGCAAGCAACTGACTGATAAAGGTCTTGGTGAAGTGGATTACGTTGTAGGACTTACTAATTCGGATGATCACCTAAGCGAGATTGTTGCATCCATCAAACCACAGGGGAAGTTTGGCCTAATTGATGATCCGGCATCATTTGACATTCTTCAGCTCAAGCGTAAAAGCATTTCATTGCATTGGGAATTTATGTATACCCGCTCATTATTTGGCACAGAAGACATGATTGAACAGCATCACCTGCTCAACAATGTTGCAAAAATGGTCGATAACGGGGACATAAAATCAACAGTTGCCCATCAAGGTGGTAAGATTTGCGCAGATAATTTGAAAAAAGCGCATGAGTTGTTGGAGTCACAAAAGGCGCTGGGCAAAATCGTACTTGAGGGTTTCTGATTTATAATCAGTAGCTTGATAATAAATTAAAGTGAATTTTCGAAGGTAGCAGGCAAGAATCGAGGTGCTATCTTCGTAAAGGTAACACAAAAAAATTTATATTATTAGACTTGTTAAAAAACTTTCTCAGCCTATAATGCTGAAAACCGGAGCGTCTGCCAACGCTCCGGTTTTTTTGTGCCTGCAACATGGTGAACCTGATTGCTATCTGCCAATAGCACCAAGCCATGATGCAAAATTCGATAAGATAAGGAATGACCAATGCGTATCGAACAAGACTTGAAACTGGGTTTTAAAGATGTACTGTTTCGTCCAAAACGTTCAACCCTAAAAAGCCGTTCTCAAGTTGAATTAACCCGCGATTTTACATTCAAGCATAGCGGTCGTCAATGGTCTGGTGTACCTATTATTGCTGCCAATATGGATTCTGTAGGTAGCTTCGAAATGACGGCTGCCCTTGCCAAGCACGGCGTAATGACGGCAGTCCACAAACACTACACTGTTGCTGACTGGGCTGAGTTCGTTAAAAACAACGACGCAAGCGTGCTGAACAACGCAATGGTTTCTACTGGTACCTCTGAAGCAGACTTCCAGAAAACCAAAGACATCATGGAACTGTCTGACGACCTTATCTTCATCTGTATCGATATTGCCAACGGCTACTCTGAGCACTTGGTAGAATACGTACAGAAGGTTCGTGCTGAATTCCCTAATAAGGTTATCAGCGCTGGTAACGTTGTTACAGGCGACATGGTTGAAGAGCTTATCCTCGCAGGTGCTGACATCGTTAAAGTCGGTATCGGCCCTGGCTCTGTATGTACTACCCGTGTTAAGACCGGTGTGGGCTACCCTCAGCTTTCTGCCATCATCGAGTGTGCTGACGCAGCTCACGGCCTAGGCGGTCGTATCATCGGTGACGGCGGTTGTGCTTGTGCTGGTGATGTTGCCAAAGCTTTTGGTGGCGGTGCTGACTTCGTAATGCTAGGGGGTATGCTGGCTGGACACGAAGAGAGCAACGGTGAAATCGTCGAGCAAGACGGTAAGACTTTCATGAAGTTCTACGGCATGTCTTCTCAGAGTGCGATGGACAAGCACTCTGGCGGTGTGGCTAAGTACCGTGCTGCTGAAGGTAAAACCGTTCTTCTGCCATTCCGTGGTCCGGTTGAGAACACTATCCAGGACATCATGGGTGGCGTGCGATCAACCTGCACCTACGTCGGTGCCGCGAAGCTGAAAGAGCTGACTAAGCGCACGACGTTCATCCGCGTACAAGAGCAAGAAAATAACGTATTCGGTAAAGAGTAAAGAGTCCGTATTAAAGAATTAATCTCTTTTACGAAGCATAGATATCAAAGGCCACTTCAGATCAGTGGCCTTTTTAATTCTTGATTCCGAATTATTCTAAAGCAATATTTTTTTCAACAACCTCACCTACTTATTGTCCACGATTTTGCTTCGGATAGTTTGATGGAAACAGCGCACGACGGCTTTCATCATCCACCGTTGATTTAAACTCGATATCTTTGTCTATGTTGCGAGCAACAGCCACTGCCGGGCGGCTATTCACGTTATCAAACCAACGCTTTAGATTAGGATATGGGGCAAGCCCCTCTTCGCCTAAAACAACCTGGGCTTTATCAATCCAGCCCCATGCAGCCACATCTGCAATCGTGAACTCATCACTGACAATGTATTCACGCCCTTCCAGATGACCATCTAGCACTTCATAGTGACGTTGTGCTTCTCGTAAGTAACGATTTTGCGCGTAGGGGATTTGCTCTGGTGCCATACGGTTAAAATGTACACATTGCCCGGAAAACGGCCCTAGCCCTGAGGCAATAAACATCATCCAGGACAGCAATTCTGCTCGGTCTTCTGCCTTACCTGCCAACAACCCTGTTTTTTCTGATAGGTATAACAAGATGGCATTAGAGTCGAATACGCGGGTACCTTCATCGACAATCGCTGGGAGCTTGCCATTTGGGTTGATCGCGCGGAACTCCGCAGTGTGCTGTTCCCCTTTTAGCGTATCTACCGCAACCAGTTCATAAGGTAGATCTGTTTCAGCAAGAAATAGGGCAACCTTCATTGGGTTTGGGGTTTGATGAAAATAAAACTTAAGCATTGATGACTCTCCTGATGAATAAAGTTTAGCCACTGCAAATATCGGCAAACCATAGTTATTCCTTGTACCCATACTGGTACTTCGACTGATTGATTTAACTATAGAGCCTTTTGAACGACCGCTCAATATATTTTTGAGCAAACGTTCAAAATCTAACAGGTGATGATGACTAACCAGAAGGAAACACAAACTATTAACCTGAAAACCAGTATAAAATCAGCTTTTACAACACATATAACTAGTTCATGCTAATGAATGGACTTTTTCATGCTTTTTCGAACTGGAAAAATGTCCGCACACGTCTACAGTAATGTCTAATACCACCACCTATGGCTATGCCATATAAGCTGACATTATGAACTCCCACCAAGAAGCTCTCGGCAATCAGTTTCAAGGAAGAATCATCGGACCTGATGACAATGATTACGATGACGTACGGCAAATATGGAATGCGATGATAGATAAACGGCCAGCAGTTATCGCTCAGTGTAGCAACGCTTCAGATGTGCTTGTTGCTCTCAATTACGCCAAAACGAATAACCTAGATATCACCGTCCGCGGGGCTGGTCATAACATCGCCGGTAATGCGATATGTGATAGCGGACTAATGATTGATCTGTCCAGTATGAAAAATGTGACTGTAAATCCTGGAACCAAACGGGCACTTGTCCAACCCGGTGCCACATTGGCAGATATTGATGCCGCAACCCAGCAACACGGGCTCGCCACCCCTGTCGGCATAAACTCCACCACCGGTATTTCTGGGCTAACACTGGGTGGCGGTTTTGGCTGGCTCACCCGCAAATACGGTATGACTATCGATAACTTAGTCTCCGCCCAAGTCGTGACCGCCGATGGTCGCCAACTTTCGGCATCAGCCTCTGAAAACAGTGATCTGTTCTGGGCTATTCGAGGCGGCGGCGGCAATTTTGGTATTGTCACTGAATTTGAATTCCAGCTTCACTCTGTTGGCCCTGAAGTACTGGCCGGCCTCATTGTTTTCCCGTTCGAGCAAGCTAAACAAGTGCTAGAGCAATATCGGACGTTCACTCAAACCGCCCCTGCTGACCTTAACGTCTGGGTCGTCATGCGCCAAGCACCACCACTACCGTTTTTGCCTGAAGCGGTGCATGGCAAGGAAGTCATTGTTTTGGCAATATTCTATGAAGGTGATTTAGCGGTGGGTGAAAGCTTAATTGATCCCCTGCGTCAGTTTGGTACTCCTCATGGCGAGCATATAGGTGCCCAGCCTTACACGGCGTGGCAACAAGCCTTCGATCCCTTACTCACCGAAGGCATGCGTAACTATTGGAAGTCACACAATTTCACCGAGCTGCATTACGAGGCCTTGGATCTCTTACTGCATTACGCGGGTAACTTGCCCTCACCGCACTGCGAAATATTTATCGGCCAGTTGGCAGGGGCTGCCAATCAGGTCGCTTCTGATGCCATGGCCTACAGCAGTCGTGATGCGAAGTTCGTGCTCAATGTCCATGCCCGTTGGGAAACGCCTGCCGAAGATGAAGTCGCTATAAGCTGGGCAAGAGATTTCTTCAAAGCCACCACGCCATATGCATCTGCGGGCGCTTATGTGAACTTCATGACTGAAGAAGAAGGCGGGCGAGTAACCGCTGCCTATGACAGTAATTATCAACGACTGGTTGAGCTCAAGCGCCAATACGATCCTGATAACCTGTTTCATCATAATCAGAATATTAAGCCATAATATCAAACCAAATTGTCATTCTGTGCCAAGGCTGCTTTTGCGGTCTTGGCTTATTTTGCGACAAGCTTCCCACACCCAATTATCTTACTCGACCCAGATCAAACTTCTGTCACTTAACCCCAAGCGCTTCAATACTATGACTACACTTAAAGTGAAAATCATCATTGGAGGGGGAAGGATTATGGACTTCACACAAAAGATGAGATTGAGGGGTAAAGCCGAAGAAGATCTCTATTTCGCCGAGCAAGACAGAGCACTTATTGAAGCCCTGCACGATATGCAAGAAAACGGTGAAATTGACAACTGGCATAAGTCGTCAAAGCGTGACAGCCAAGCAAAGCCGCAATAAATCTGAGCCAAATAACTTTTCGCGGCCTTGAGGCAAGACAGATAAGGAACCTTGTTCAATGAGGTTTCTTAGGTCATGTTTGGTTTTTGACGCAACTCACTGAGCCTGAAGGCTCATTCTAGCTCAAAAGATTCATTCCAGATTCAAGTCCGGTTTATGCAGTCAACACTTTCTTCATATAGAGTGCAGTCCAACTTTCCCCGTTTGCAGCCACAAACCCCGGCTTTCGCTCATAAACCTCAAATCCTAGCGACTCATAACATCTTCTTGCTTGACGATTATGCTCAAACACAGTGAGCTTGAGATTCTCAGCGTTTAACTGGGTTCGTGCATGCTCTATTGCAAGTTCAACCATCCTCCGCCCATGGCCTTTACCCCGGCTTGATGGTTCACCAATTAGGACACGGCATAACCGATAAGTCGTCGCTGACTCTCGGAATAGCTCTATGTATCCGAACCGTTGCCCATTTTCATGCAGTATCATAGGGGTGACTTCTTCACAGATAAGGTGATTTGAAAGTTGGTATTTATCGAGTGGGAATGTGAACCGATCACCACTCCAGAGGTGATTAAGCTCTGGGGAATGAACCCAATTAAGCAACACATCCATATCTTCCTGACTAAAGCTGACTAGCCTCATCCCTTGCTCCTTCCTTGGACACACCAGCCTATTACTGGTAACTATCGAGTAATGCGCCGCCGAAAACATTTATGTATTTCGCCAGTTACGTTAAACTTCACGACAACTAACAGTCAATAGTCACCCTGATATCTCTAATCGGCTCGAAAATCACCGATTCGGTACTGATTTATCTTCGGAGACTGATTTCGAAACATCAACCTTGTATCTACGACGATACTAAACGTTGATTTTCGAGCAAATAAGAGTTAACAGTCAATGAGTAACACAATCCAGTGGTTTCCGGGCCACATGCACAAGGCTCGTAAAGAGATCGAAGAAGTTCTACCTAAAGTCGATGTGATCATCGAAGTGCTTGATGCACGCATCCCTTTCAGTAGTGAAAACCCATTGATCAAAACATTCCGTGAGAAGACCAACAAGCCTGTTGTTAAGGTTTTGAACAAGCGTGACCTTGCTGATCCTGAAATGACCCAGCTTTGGATTGAGCACCTTGAACAAGAACAAGGTGTTAAGGCTCTTGCGATCACCACAGAGAATGTCAACGAAGTTAATAAGATCATGGATCTTTGCCGCAAGCTAGCGCCAAACCGTGAAGAAATGGGCAAGAACATTCGTACCATGATCATGGGTATTCCAAATGTTGGTAAATCTACCATCATCAATACCCTTGCTGGCCGTACTGTTGCTGTCACCGGTAACCAGCCAGCGGTTACCCGCCAGCAGCAGCGCATCAACCTACAAAACGGTATCGTGCTTTCTGACACACCGGGGATCCTGTGGCCCAAAGTAGAAAACCCGCACAGTGGTTTCCGCTTGGCCGCGACAGGGGCGGTTAAAGACACGGCCATGGACTACATCGATGTGGCCTTCTTTACCATCGAGTACCTAATCAAGGCATACCCTAACCTTATCAAGGCCCGTTACGATCTTGACGAAGATGAAGTTCCAGAAACTGAAATCGAGCTAATGGAAGCCATTGGTCGAAAACGTGGCTGCCTGAAAGCCGGTGGCCGTGTTGATCTGCACAAAGCGTCCGAGATCCTAATCAATGAGCTGCGTAACGGTACACTAGGCCAAATCACCATGGAACGCCCTGAGATGATCACTCAGGAGCTGATCAACGTAGCAATCGAAGCTGAGCAGAAAGCAGAGCAAAAAGCGAAGAAGAAAGAAGAACGCCGCAAGCGCTACCTAAAAAACAAGCGTTAATCTGATTTCGTGCTTTACGGCACAGCCGAAATACGAAGCCCTCATGTGCTCAGCTCATGAGGGCTTTCTTTATTTCACTAATTTATAGCATGCAAACAACGCCTATTTACATATTCGCCTTGCACATCAGTTGCGGTATAGAAGGAAAAAATAGAAAATGACCGTCAGCCAACTTACAGTGAAACTTTTTTTTCCGCGTACGGTCTGAATGTCATTGCAATAAATCAAATAGTTACTGAGAGAGTTAATGAGCAAAGCGGTAAACCGAAGCCAAACAGCGAGATATACCCTGCTGTTAGTAATGGCCGTCATTTTTGTCTGTTCCGGGCAAAATTTCGGCTTTGCATCGGCGTGCACCTTGAACTCATCATCAACCCATGAAGGCACTCAAGCTAAACAAACTGTTGCTCAACTCACGGTAACAGACAACTCCAGTACTGACTCATCTGAACAGGGTCACTGCTCGCTTGCAGACCATTTACTTCAGATGCATCAACACTCGGTTGATCATGCCATTGTAAGCCTGTTTGTCATAGTACTGGCACTGTTAATCTATGCTGCCTTCACCAAAGCTACACCAGTATTCACTGAACCTATTGCTCCCACACGGCGACGTCATCTAACGTTGTGTGTGTTCCGAGAATAAACCTAAGCCTTTTTCTATCAAGCCTTGCTTGAGTTTGCTTTAGTTATTCTTGGAGTTATTACATTGAAAAATATGATTTTTAAACGATTTTCCGTCCTGACCTCCCTGCTTATTTTGCTGGGTAGCCTTTTCTCATTCTCGGCTTCTGCGGTTGAGTATTCTACCGGCTGGTTACAAATCCCTGACCACCCACCTGTCCAACTTCGCTATATGCTGACAGGCCAACAAGACCCACAAAACAAGACAGTCGAAGCCCTGTTAGAAGTGAAGCTCGACACAGATTGGAAAACCTACTGGCGCAGCCCGGGCGAAGGTGGCGTTGCGCCATCTATTGACTGGTCGCTTTCCAACAATCTCGAAAACGTTGACTGGCATTGGCCGATGCCCAAGCGTTATGAGTTTTTGGGGGTTGAAACACTAGGTTACAAGCACACTATCATCTTCCCGATGACTATCCACATCAAAGACATGTCCAAGCCTGTATTTCTCTCGGGCGTCCTGACTATGTCTTCGTGTACCAATATTTGTGTACTGACTGATTACGAAATCTCACTCGATTTTAACCCGGCCAATTTGACTGCTTCTGAGCAGGCAATGCATTTGTACAACCAAGGAATGAGCCACGTACCGACAGAGCAACCAAGCGTCGAAATCAAGGCCCTTTCTTGGGACAAGAATAAGAAAGTATTGTCTGTCGTCGCCAGCAATACACTTGGTTGGAACCAGCCAGACGTGTTCATTGATGGCGAATCACAGAACGTTCAAGATGCGTCTTTCCTAAAACCCAAAGTCAATGTGGACGGCAACACGCTTACTGCACAGATGAAAGTCAGCAGTTGGTTCGGTGAGCCGAAACTGCTTGGGGAAACGCTTAATATCACCATCAGTGACACCGACTTTTCAGTTGAAACCAAAGGTGTTGCCAATGATATTCCCGTTACCATTACAGCAAGTAGCAATAACTTACTCGAAATCATCGGTATAGCCCTGCTTGGTGGTTTGATTCTAAACATCATGCCTTGTGTGCTACCGGTATTGGGTATGAAGTTAAGCAGTGTGATTGCGGCTGAAGGATTGGAAAAACGCCAAATCCGCATGCAATTCCTGTCATCTGCAGCCGGTATCCTGACCTCTTTCTGGCTATTGGCAGGCTTCCTGATTGCACTTAAGCTTTCAGGGCAAGCTCTTGGCTGGGGTGTGCAGTTCCAAAGCCCTTATTTCATTGGCGCTATGGTGATCATCACCGCCCTGTTCGCCGCTAACATGCTTGGTTTGTTTGAAATTCGCCTATCAAGCGGCGCCAATACATGGATGGCGACTAAAGGTGATGACTCTTATGTTGGTCACTTTGTACAAGGTATGTTCGCTACCTTGCTGGCAACCCCCTGCAGCGCCCCTTTCCTTGGCACCGCCGTCGCTTTCGCACTCGGTGCTGATGTCGTTACCCTAGTTGCAATCTTTACAGCCCTGGCGATAGGCATGGCTGCACCTTGGCTACTGATTGCCCTGTTCCCACGCCTAGCTAATCTACTGCCGAAACCAGGCATGTGGATGGACAAAGTTAAAAGCTTATTCGGTTTGATGATGCTGGCTACCAGCTTATGGCTACTGAGCTTGATGACCAGCTTCTTCTCAACCGCTGCAGTCATTCTAATTGGCGTATTAATGGTTGTGGTATTGCTGTGGCGCCTAGGTAAGGTCAAAGGCCGCAAGCCGGTCATTCTGGCGATGGCTTTCATCATTGTCGGCTCTGGTGGTGGTTTGATCGCAGGCAGCATGACTGCCGATAATTGGGCGACACCTCTGCCAAAAGAGCATGCATGGCAACCGCTCAATATCGATGCTATCCAACAACAAGTCAGCCATGGCAAGACTGTGTTTGTCGATGTGACCGCAGACTGGTGTATTACCTGTAAGGTCAACAAGGTCAGTGTACTGCTTCAAGATCCGGTTTACTCAGCCCTCGAGCAAGACCATATGGTGCTGATGAAAGGGGATTGGACCAAGCCTTCTGACTATGTCACCGGCTACCTGCGCTCCAATGGTCGCTTTGGTGTGCCATTCAACATCGTTTATGGGCCAAATGCCCCCACGGGCATTGCCCTACCGGTTATCCTGACCAGTAACGATGTTATCAAGGCGATTGAAGCCGCCAGCGGCAAAGGAGTTGAGTGATGGCATCGAAATCAACTGATGAGTCAGATAAAGCTAAACCCTCGAGGCTGATAAAGTGGATAAGAGAAGCGCTGCTAATGGGCCTTGTACTCATTGCTGTTTCGACGGGGTTGGATGTTTGGCGTAGCCAGAGCATGCCACAAGACGAAATTCCGCCCTTGGTCGCCAAGTCAACCACAGGTGAACATATCGATCTTATCACTCGTAGCCATGAAAAACCGGTCTTAGTCTATTTTTGGGGAACCTGGTGCAGTGTCTGCCGCTTTGTCAGCCCAACGATAAATTGGCTGGATGACAGCTTCGATGTGGTCTCTATCGCGGTGAAATCTGGCGATAACCGCCGCCTGAACGCTTACCTCGGTCACCATGAATATGGCTTTACCACCATCAATGATAACCGTGGTAGTTTGATGCAACAGTGGGGAATTTCAGCAGTTCCTTCAGTTTTCATCATTAAAGACGGTGAAGTATCTTCAGTCACCACAGGCTTTAGCACCCCGCCGGGTTTATGGCTCAGAATGAAAATGGCTAGTTAAGCCAGAAAAAACAGCCCAGTCGATGACTGGGCTGTTTTCTTCATAAGATGCTAGACCATATATATCAAAGTATATTCCAGACAATTCCTACTTCTACTCCCACTCCCAGTGCCTGCCTTCATGGCCATCAGAAAACATCATCCGGTATCCGCTGATGTTCCTATGGGGGATATCATGCATGATTTTGTGGAACTGCTTACTGTCGACATGGATCAAGTTCTCATGATCCCCTGACTCAATAAATAGCTCGTCTTGATCAAACAGCATATCATCCACCAGCATATCTACCTGATAAGCTTGGCCAATTGATGGAACCGCTCCGGGTTCACAGTCTTGGAAAATACCTGAAAGTTCATGCTCACCGACAAGGAAAAATTGTTTCCCCATCATGCGGCTGATCTTATCTATCATTACGCGGCGGTTTGAAGGAACCACAGCCATCAAGAACTCACCGTTTTGATCTTTCAGCATTACCGCTTTCGCAACCTGTGAGGTTGGAACATGGGCCGATATGGCCGAGCTAAATGATGTATCGGTATGTTTGTGTCGAGTCAGACTAAAATCGACATTGTGGCTGTTGAGGAATTGCCCTACTGTCAGTGCCATAGCCATGGGATCACCTCCTGATCAATCATCAAGCCACTTCCCAACACTAGAAATCGGGCCTGATGGAAACTGGGCCTACAGCCTCAGTATGGAAGGTGATGGCCAATTTCGCGAGCTAAATTCGGCACCAGAACCGTAAAGAAATTCACACAGAAAGAAGTGCTATTGGACAACCCGTCTAGCTTGCCAGTAAGTGCTACGCCAATAAGGGTTTTTAAGATTCGAAATCATCACACCTTGTGATGTTGAGGCATGTAGGAATTGTGAGTCTCCAAGATATATCCCAACGTGTCGTAGGGTTCGGCCAGTCTTGAAGAAAACTAAATCGCCTTCTTCCAGCTCTGTAATCGCCACCCACTTGCCCTGCCTTACCTGCTCACCGGTCGTTCTTGGGAGCTTTTTCTGAAACACCTCGGCAAGACCAATCTGGACAAAGGCCGAACAGTCGATACCAGCCTTAGTCGTGCCACCCAAGCGATATGGCGTACCTCGCCATTGGCGGTAAACAGAATCAAGCGAGGTGGACTGATGAATGGGCACATTCATTTCGACAAATTCAAAGCGCGGGGTATTGGCTTTTTGTTCACTAGAAGCCTCATCGCTTTCTAGAGAGTCAGGGGAAGAGGAACAACCCGAAAGCCAAATTGTCAAAGCCAGTGATAGTAACTGCTTCTTCACTGCGGTTGACTCCTTTACTGCGCTGAAATGGTCAGGCTGTGAAATATTTGTGGTAATAATTTACTAGGTTAGTCAAAAATATCCGATTCGGAAACACTATCGTGCGTTTAAGGCAAAAATTTGACATAACTGATGAGAAAGTCAGCAAAGGCAGTACAATGCTGGAAGGCAAGCAAAAAAAAGGCTGACAGAAGTCAGCCCACAAAACTCCACACAACAGAAGAGATAGATACCTTGCGCTCACCCAACCAAGGAGAGCATATTGCATCTATCGGAAGTATTTATCTCTTTAATTCAGCAGCTTATCCAGTTCTTTTTGGCTAGTACGACCACAACTGCGAGCAACTTCACGCATTTATGAACGTCAACTCATTATTTGTTCAATAATTTACATTTTTGACCATACACCTAATTTTTATAGGCAAATCAATGAAAAGTAAATTTGTTACTGAATCCCGATGAACAAGATCTAAACATTTGTAACCTTCTATCAATTATTCAAATAAAACTTGCATCGATTTACTGGTCATACAACTAAAAAGATTTCATAATGCACACAGTTTTTCATTAAATCGCTAAGGAGTAAGCGTGCTTGCATTCTTCCGTATTTTCCTCGCGGCCATTTTTATAGTCTTTACTACACTCTTCGCACTGGTGTATTGCACCCTGTTTAAACCACGCGATCCCAAGCACGTGCATTTCTTCTGCCGCTGGTTTAATCAACTGCAGCGCATCGTAGGGGTCGAGCTCATTCATCGGGGCCAAGAAAAGATTGCTGACACTTCCAAGGCCGTTTACATCTCGAACCACCAGAATGTCTTCGACTTTGTTACCTCGCCGGGCATGCTGCCCCCTCGAGCAGTCACCATCGGCAAAAAGAGCCTGTTATGGATCCCTTTCTTCGGCCAACTATATTGGATCACAGGCAATATCCTGATTGACCGTGAAAACAAGTCCAGCGCCCGCAATACCATCCAGCAGGTGGCTGATGCTATTCATAAGCGCAACCTGTCAGTTTGGATGTATCCGGAAGGTACTCGTAGTAAAGGACGTGGTCTACTTCCATTTAAGACAGGTGCTTTTCGTATGGCCATCGAAGCGGGTGTGCCGATCGTCCCTATGTGCGTAAGCTCGATTCACAATAAGATTTCACTCTCAAACCGTGACAATGGCATTGTCATTGCCGAGATGCTGGACCCAATTGATGTCTCAGGCTATGAGCTAGCTGACGCCCGTAAATTAGCCGATCACTGTCATGAACTGATGGAAAAGAAAATTGCAGAACTAGACGCAGAAGTTGCCCAGCTTGAACAAGCTCGCACGGGTGATAAAGTCACTATCAGCTCTTAACCTACCCCCTTAATCAACAACAGGCTTGCCAACCAGCAAGCCTGTTTTGTTTCAAGCGCTTACAACAACCTATTGCAACAAGTGTCCTTAGTGCTCACCCTTGATTAGCAAATCGAACCCACTCTTGAGCTGATCACTTTGCAAGATCCTGCCATGGCCCAGGCCTTCTGTCGCAATCAAGGTGACATGCTGGTTAGCACTCGCTAGCTCAGAGTGCGTATAAGAAGCAAAGCGGTCATATCTATCATGGACAATTACCGCTTTCGCCTCCCTACCCTCGAGACGATCCATAGGGTTAATACTCTCTAGCGGGTATTGGTATTGCTCAGCAATATCATCTACCACTTCATGAAACAACTTCATGGAATAACCCGACTGCGCAACGGTCGACACCAGGTTCTCGGTATAATTTAATACCGGTGCAACCAGCAATACGGGTTTATCTTGTAATAAAGGGTGGCGGCTTTCCAATACCATTGCACCACCCATGCTATGCGCTACAACGCCAGCAATCGATTCCTGTTGCTCTAGAACACTATCAAACGCTGCGATAAAGCCCGGCAAGTGGCCAAATCGCCCTTCACTCTCGCCATGGGCAGGGTTATCGAAAGCCAATGCCTTGTAACCTGAGGCGGCAATATGCTCCATCAAGGAAAAGAACTGACGCGATGAACCCGACCAGCCATGGCCTAGCACCCATGTCGGCCCTTCTCCCAAGCTATAGGTCATCAACATACCTTCAGAGGTTGCGATAGTTTTTTTCTCCATACCCATTGGTTCTGCAACCATTTTTTTGCTTCGTACCGGCGTGAGCAGTACCTTACGTGCCATACGCTTTGCGTGCTCAGGAGCAAGACGGTGATGTAGGCTGGTTGTCAGGTTGATAAGCTTTCGACGTACATCAAAGCCTCGACTTTTTTTGAAATAAATCTTGCTGCTCATGACTTTCTCACTTATTTAAATAGAACGACCGTGCTATTTGTGTTCATTGTAATTTTCACATATGCGGCTTCATCACTGATGAAACTACGATAAAGCTCAATTGTTGACTAAACTCGCCACTGACCAAGAAGACCTTCTACCCCTTGCCAAAACCGCTGGTGATCATCCGTTTCTAGCTCCATGCTAAGGAACAAGTGACTACTAAGATAAACACCATAAACCTGGTAAACACACTGCCAGCTATCCAACGTCGATTTAAACTCGCCTTGCTCCTTGCCTTGCTCAATCTGACGATACAAATAGCCAAGCCAGCGCTTGGTGACTTCTTTTAGCCTCAGCTGCATTGACGGCTCTTTTTCGCCCCGTTCAGTCCAGGCATCCAAAAACATACAGCTGCCCTGAAACGAACGATTCCAGGCCAACCAATTTGTCAGCAAAAGCCGTAACTTTTGCTCAATGGTAACTGGATTTTGCCGGCGAGCAGGTTGAATGACCCGTTCCACAAATTGCTCTCCGGCAAAGTCAAGGACGGCAATCTGCAAATTCTCGCGTGAGTTAAAGTGGGCAAACAAACCGCTTTTGGACATACCAGAGGCTTTCGCCAACTGACCAATCGTTAAGCTATCAAGCCCTTCTCGACTCGCCAACGAAAAAGCGGTATTCAAAATGTGGAGGCGAGTGGCCTCTTTCTTACTCATTGCTTGTTTGTCCATTACAAAAACTCATTGTTAGCGTCAGTTTTCGATCACCTTGTATTTTTAGCACGATCGTACTTTTATGGGAAGATTTAATTAAGCTGGTACACGATCCTTCGTACCAGTAGCTAAGATACAGGCACGAAGGAGGAGGAATTAACGCTCAGCAAAGCGGAACAAGCTATCTATGCGAACTGGACAGTCACCAACCTGGTGAACTATATCTTCCGCTTGTTTAAGCGAATCATAACTACATGGAATCCCGTAACTATCCGTTATGGGATACTCATTACCCTGATCATCGATAAAATTAACACCCCATCCAGCACTGAGAAAATCATGCACCAAACGCGCTTCCACAATTGCATTTTCTGCCATCAATTGGCGACATTCTGACAGGACCATAATACCCTCCTAGCAGAAAGAGCCTGTTACCCAGCTAACTCTCCATCGCTCGAGTAAGAATCGGCTCAGCTAATGATAGTTTTATTATAGCAAGGGTATTAAAAAGGCCACCAAACGGTAGCCTTAAGAGTTCTTGTTGAATGGGATGTACTTATAGGTACATTTTCGCCACATCAGAAGGCTCAGCTTCAGAACCTTCAAGTTGATCAGTCCAGTTCAAGCCAACCAATACACCGTCTTCAGCCAGTGTAATCATCCAATCTTCAACAAACACATCTAGCGGGATCATCACTGCAGTAAACTCAGCCCACTCATCAACACAATGAACGGCTGCGTCTGCTTCGTTAGACCAGAAAGGCATTACTTCAGATTCTTCGAACTCGCTAGAGTCAACAGAAAGCCAGTCACCCTCTTCGTTACAAAGACCCCATACCTGCTGAGTATCTTTGGTTTCTTCAACAAACAGATCGCAATTTGCCTTAATGTCTGTGGTTAACTTAGTCATTCTATTCTCTCTTATATATGTTTATATCCAAGTAACTCGGATACAGCATCAGTAACTTGATGTGAGCTAATAATACCAGAGATTCATGGCAGAAGATGTACAATTTATCGTGATATCTGCTGCTTACCTCATCAGATTATTATCTCTTCAACCTGTGCATCGATAAGGTAGCTATACTTGTTTAGATCACCGGAACAATAATACTTAACGGGCAGTTTTAGAGGATATCGCATGGCAACCGTTGACTGGCTTTCTAACCTGAGTAATCAGGCTCTTCTGAATCCGCGATCTCACCTTATTGAAGCCCACGAGTACATCGGCGAGCGCGGTGACAGAAAAGTTGCAGTTGATTGTGCTTGCGGTAACGGCAGAGATACTCTTTATCTATTGGAGCAAGGCTACCATGTCTATGCCTTTGACAATGATCGCCCTAGACTAAAAGCCTTATCGGAACACCCGCTAATAGGGGTTCACCCCAATTTGGACATCCAAATTAGTAGTTTTGCCGAATATGAGTTCCCACGGGCGAACCTAATCAATGCCAGTGCCTGTCTTTTCTTTTGCACCCCCCATGACTTCAACACACTGTGGACCAATATCTCCAGCAGCTTAAAGAAAAGCGGGATTTTTTGTGGCCACTTCTTAGGTAAAGAGGCCCTAGAGCCCAATGAGAATTTACCGATTCTTACCCATAGCCAGTTTGAATTAGAGCAACTGTTCGCGGACTTTTACATTATTTCCTGGAAGAAGAAACAAGAATACTCCGCTAACCTAACCGGGAAAAAGCGCCTATGGCTTATCCACACCATCATTGCGATGAAGAAATAACACCCAATACATCACCTCACTAAATGTATTTAAAAAACTAGCGCTATATGTTCATTTTTTGTTCTTGTTTAGAGAAATACATGACAAAATAGAACGTCCCCAGCAGGTTTAACCTGCTTTTCACCGAATCACATTCAATCAAATCCTTGAATGAGTGTGATTGGGGTTTTGTCTTTCATGTACTTATGTAGGTTTGCTGCTATGCACACTCAACGTGCCGGAAATGCACTTGCTGCATTTTCTTTTGTGCTTTGGGGGATCCTCCCTCTTTACTATCAGTTTCTGCCGAAAGCAGATATCAATGATTTGCTGGCATTGAGGATTGTTTTTTCAATCCCGTTTATGTTGCTCGTCATGTTGCTATTACGCCGACCGATGCCGAAACTCACACAAGTTTGGCAGGACAAGCGTTCTCTGATCATGGCTGGCCTGGCCGGGATAATCATGTGTGTATCTTGGTATGCTTTCACTTGGGCTATGACCCATGATCAAGTGCTTGCTGCCAGCTTGGGCTTTTTTATCAACCCCCTGTTTGCCATTGCCCTAGGCGTTCTATTTCTCAAAGAGAAACTCAGCAAAGCACAATCGGCAGCGGTTGTATTAGGCATCGTAGGCATTGGCTACCAAGTTTGGCACTACGGTGAACTGCCGTGGATCTCACTGATTATGGGCAGTTTTTTTGCCATTTATGGGCTGTGTAAAAAACACATCCGCTACGATGCACTCACATCCGTAACTCTTGAGGCAGTGATCCTAGCGCCGTTTGCCCTGATGTACTTGGGGTATACCTATGCCAATGACACCTCAACGGCATTGTCAGCAGACTTTAGCACCCTGCTACTCTATATCGGCTCGGCACCTGTAACACTTGCGCCTTTGATATTCTTCGCGCTGGCTATCAGCCGTACTAGCTTAACAATGGTTGGATTGATGCAATACATCGAGCCGACGCTACAATTTTTACTTGCTGTATTTCTGTTTGGTGAAGTCTTCGATCAAGTCAAAACGATCAGCTTCAGCTTTATTTGGTTAGGTTTACTACTGTGCAGCCTTGAAGCGCTAAGTGGCTTGGCCTTAAGGCGACTCAGAACATCGTAATAGCTCATTAGCTACTAAGCCACTGTTCGCTATCAATGATAACTTTCAGTGGCTTACCTATTTATGTCCAGTGTTGCATACTTGTTTTTTATTGCCATAATATGTGTATGGCTTTAAACAGAGGCTCGCTGCGGTATGGATACCCACGAAATCTTTAATGACAGTTACGAGCGTTGTCAACGTAACAAACAGTTCTACCACATTTTCTACCACCATTTCTGGCAACAAGACCAACGTTTCAAAGACATGTTCGATGGCGTCGATATGGAACGACAAATTAGTATGCTCAAGCTCTCAATTTCTATGATCATGCTGGCATCTACCTCTGATCAGGCAAGGGAAGTTGTTCGTCGCTATGGGAAAGCTCATGGACCAAATGGAGTCGGGGTTAAACCCGAAGATTTTGAGTTATGGCTAGAATCTCTAATTGAAACTGTCCAGCTTTGCGATCCGAAATTCAATGATGAGATTGCCTTGGCATGGAGAAACTGCTTCAAAGCAGGTATCGCTATAATGAAAGAGGAATGTATATAGAGAAATGTGATGCCTTCAAACTTTCAGTCTGATGACACCTCACCCCAGCAAGACAAGAAGCCAGCGGCAAAGGAGCGTTCGCTATTTGACTGGCGGTATGTCCTTCTTATCGCAATTGCTTTGATCCTTGGCGCATTGGCGGTCTATTTCTCACCGATTAAACAAAGCCGTAATTTCTATGACTATGCCGACCAGCGGCTGTTATTGGGTATTCCTCATTTTTGGAATGTCATCAGCAATGTGGGTTTTCTCATCGTCGGGGTCATGGGTTTAATAGAGAACAAGCGCCAATCACTCGCGATTAAACCCTCCATGTCTTTTGCCTATCAACTCTTTTTTATCAGCCTTATCGGTGCTTTTTTAGGCTCTAGCATTTATCATTTAGCTCCGGGCGCCTTCACCTTGATGATAGATAGGATCCCTATCACTATTGGCTTCATCAGCTTATACTGCATCATTCTCGCTGAATACCTATCACCGAAACTTGGTAGAGCGATGCTAGTGCCAACACTAGCATATGGGGTGATTTCGGTAATTTATTGGTATATGACGGATGTCATCACCGGACGTGGTGATATGGCCCCTTATGTACTGGTTCAGCTCTTGCCTATTATTCACATCCCACTCATTGTGTGGCTCTATCCCAACAAGCAAAACCCGACTCGATACTACCTTTACGCTCTGGGTTTATATGTACTGTGTAAATGGGCTGAATCAAACGATGATGAGATCTATGAACTTACTTCGCAGGTTAGTGGGCACTGCATCAAGCATATCCTGGCGGCTATAGCTGGCTATTACGTCTACCTTGGCTGGAAAAGTACGGCGACAAAAAAGCCCTGCGGCTAGCAGGGCTTCTGGGTGCAGCTTAACGGCTTACTTCTTACCGACACCACGATTTTCTTTTTGCATCAATGCAATCTTGCCAAAGCCAAGCTTGCGGAAGTGGCTATCACGGAAATCCCTCACCGCCTTACTACCGGAAGATACAGCTTCAACCTGCTGCTCCATTTTAAGGTATTCAGTCAAATCAATGCCTTCTGCTGCTGCAACCGCCTCATGAATCGTATGATACTGAGAGTAAGAAAACGTGATTGTTTTCTCTTCTTTCTTGTAGGTATAAATAATAGTGCGTGACATAACGCCTCCAACAGCAAAATCAAGACAGGGAATTTACCCTACTTCAATTTCAGAAGAAACCTTTTTTCCAGTTTGGCTAGAACGTGTCGGCACAATATGTTCAACCATGATCTGCGTTTTAGTCATTGGTCGGTAAAAAAAGAATCCCTGTACGTACTGCACGCCTTTTTCTTGGATAAAGTCTAGCTCTTTAGCTGTCTCAACACCTTCTACGACAATCTTGGCCTGTGTAATGTGGCCCAGTTGGACAACAACATCAAACAAACTGCGACCGCGCTCTGAATCAAGGTTTTCAACCAGTGAGCGATCAATTTTAATCTTATCAAAGTCAAATCGAGAGAGATAAGCCAATGACGAATATCCAGTACCAAAATCGTCCAAGGCGACAGATACTCCAAGAGCCTTGATATCTTGAATAACCTTCGCAGTGCGCACTTCATCTTGAATAAGCATCTCTTCAGTCACTTCAATTTCAACTTGGTTATAGTCCAAATGACTACTGTCAATGACCTGCTTAAGAGACTGAACAAACCCTCTCTTTAGTATTGTATCTGCCGACACATTGACCGAAATGGTAAAGTTAGGGGTATGCACCATTTCAGATGCGTCGGAAATGGCCCTTTCAAGCACCCAAAAATCCACATCGGAAAGCAGGCCTAGCTGGCCAAAAGATTTCAAAAAAGTCGGTCCCTTAACCCTCCCCTTAACATCTTCATGTCGAATCAAAGCTTCAAGAGCAACAACTTCTGCACTGTGAATATCCACTTGCGGCTGATAGTGCAACACAAATGAACCACTATTCTGAAGCTGCTCCACCTCACGTTGGGCATTCATGTTGTCCTGTATAGAAGGAATAAAGCTGTTCAGCTTCGACTTTACAGGAACTTCATCGTCCTTAAAGACATGGGTCCGGAACATAGAGGAGACATCTACCCCTAGAGAACGTTTGTCCATCACTTTAAAGAAAGGGTAATAGATCGCAACACCCAGCAAAATAAGAAACAGCTGAAAAGCAGCTACCGAGACAGCGCCACCTGAAGACACATATCCGCTGATTATTGGCGGGATCAACCAGCTATGCACTTCGCTCAAAGGAGGAATAAGCCCTGCAGCGATTGCCCCATAGGCAAGCATGAAGCTGATGAGCGGTACGCACAGGAATGGGACTATCATTATCGGATTAAAAATCACCGGAATACCGAACAATATTGGTTCGTTGATATTGAAAATGGTCAGAATCAACGCAGCCTTCGCTAGCAGGCGATATCCTTTACCTTTTGCAAAAAAGAGCATGCAGATTACCAAACTTATCGTGTTACCACTTCCCCCCATACCGGTGAAAAAGTCATAGAAGTTAGTGCTGATTATGTTGAGGTCAGTCCCAAAGTTTTTCCAGTCTGCCATATTAGCTATACTGATATCGTATAACTCAGTCTTGTACATATGTAGAATATTATGACCGTTTACACCAACACTCCATAACAGCCCACGAATAAATTCATATAACAGCCCATCATAAAATGATGTTGGATCTAGTTTAGGAAAGACTATTTCCGGCTCAATAAATTGAGTAAAGATAAAGGATAATAAGTGTGAACCAATAATTAGTATTGCCAATGTAAATACACACGTAACAATCATCTGAATAGATGCATCAACAGTACTGATAAACTTGTCAAAGTTGAATAAACGTAGCTTATTTACTTTCGCAATAATGATACAGGAAGCATATGCACTCAGTAAGGAGAGAGCGAAATTATTAGGTAACGCTATTACTGGTGAAATAAGATCCCATTGCTGTGAAATAATGAAAAAGGAGGCAAGCGCACATGATATCGGCGCAGCCTTAGGTAACCTGAGTATCGACGCGTAGTATGTTGCCAGAAAGATATTCAGCAACAGTGGGAACATATGTCCTGTCATCTCTCCCACATAACCCAGTGTCACACTGACGCTGTCGTAACCCAATCTCCCCGAAAATATGGACAGTAAGTTAAAAAACGCTGCTATTAATGAGACCGGCAATGCCATGATGAAGACATTGCTAATAGCAACTAAAAAGGGATTAGTAGATAACTTTGAAAGTAAAAGAGGCAATGTACACTATCCAATTTCTAAAACACTAAGTCACTTACACCTAGTAATAAAGGCACCATAGCAACTTGATTAGCTGTTAATTTTAATCATATCAAATTAGATTTATAAGCACACTACAATTACGTTTTATATAGCTGATTGTCATATCTTATAGTTGGGAGATATTCTATAAACCACGAAATAAATCAGAAGAAAGAATAATTGAAATTTTATTCATCAACATTGATTATACCTTCATAAAATGAGAAATTCCTGAAAGTTATTCAATCGATACTTCCTTAGGAAAATAAACAAGAGAATATATACTTTGATTCATAATCAATGTTGAAGCTAATTTAATTTTATGAAAGAAAACAAAGAATTATTTACTAGAGATTACATCAGGTATCGAAATGTCATGCTTAAAAGTCATTCCCTTATTCATCGACATCATCTATTCAAACTGTTTTCCCAGAGTTATGCACAGAAACAGTGGATAACCCTCTGATTTAAACAAAAGTTTAACAAAAGAGGGCTCTTTAGAGCAAACTTGGCCTATGTAGAGTCAGAATTACAACTTAACTCCGATCATTTTGCTTACTTTGGGTCTTTAAGGTAGTGGATAACTTGATTACTACTACCCCGCCAAATCAACTCAGGGTCATGCAGTTCAGTTTCAAATTTACCATCAACCACAACATCAACATATTCAAGCACTGCCTTCTGTTGGTCATCAAGTTCTTCTAGTCGGTAGCCACTCCACAACCAAATATCCTTACCCGGGCATTCTGCATGTACACGTTGAACCAATTGCAAAATAGCGGGAACATTCGCTGGATGAAGTGGGTCTCCTCCGGACAAAGACAAGCCTCGGCGCTTTATGCGGCTGTCATTAAGATCTGCAATGATTTGGTCTTCCATCTCCTGAGTATAAACATGCCCTGCATCAATACGCCATGTACTCTGGTTGTAACAACCACGGCATTGATGCACACACCCTGACACAAACAAGGTACAACGCGTGCCAGGACCATTGACTACATCAACAGGATAATAGTTGTGGTAATTCATTGCAGCTCCAAACAAAAAGTGCCGATAACTCGGCACTTGATTCAATATGAGGTGTTTAAACCAGTAATTACATGTGTTTTACGCGGCGTTTAACTTCTTCTTGTTTACCGAAGTTAAATGGACGGGCATCCGGGCTGCCTAGGTAACCACATACTCGGCGGGTAACCGACACTTTGGATGGCTCATGGTTGCCACATTTAGGACACGTAAAGCCTTTGCTGGTACAGTCGAACTCACCGGTAAACCCACACTCGTAACACTCATCAATCGGTGTGTTTGTCCCATAGTATGGCACACGGGTGTAGCTGTAATCCCAAACGTTTTCTAACGCTTCTACGTTGTGCTGAATATTCGGGTATTCGCCGTAACAGATAAATCCACCATTTGCGATTTCAGGATATGGCATCTCGAAATCAATCTTGTCGTAAGGGTTTACCTTCTTCTCTACATCTAGGTGGAAGCTGTTGGTGTAGTAACCTTTATCGGTAACGCCATCTACCACACCAAACTCTTTGGTGTCGATAGAACAGAAGCGGCTACACAAGTTTTCACTTGGTGTGCTGTAAAGGCTAAAGCCGTAACCTGTTTCGTTTTTCCAGCTGTCTGTTGCTGCTTTCAGGCGCTCAACGATAGCAATCGCTTTTTGGCGAAGTTCTTCACTATCGTAAACATGCGTTTCTGTGCCGTACAATGCATTAATAGTTTCATGGATACCAATGTAGCCCAGTGAAATCGAAGCGCGGCCATTTTTGAAGATCTCAGACACATTGTCATCTGGTTGCAAACGCACACCACACGCACCTTCCATATACAGGATAGGTGCAACACGTGCTTTCACACCTTCAAGACGGCTAATACGGGATTCCAAAGCACGGCGCGCAAGGCCAAGCTTTTCATCCAGCAATGCAAAGAACTTCGCTTCATCGCCTTTAGCTTGCAAAGCGATACGCGGCAAGTTGAGGCTGACTACACCTAGGTTGTTACGACCTTCATGGATCAGTTCGCCATTTTCTTCATAGGCACCCAAGAAGCTACGGCAACCCATAGGGGTTTTGAACGAACCTGTTACTTCAACCACTTTGTCGTAGTTCAAGATATCCGGGTACATACGCTTAGATGCACACTCTAGTGCTAGCTGCTTGATATCATAGTTAGCATCACCCTGCTTATGGTTCAAGCCATCACGAATAGCAAACACAAGTTTAGGGAAGACAGCTGTTTTACGGTTTTTACCCAAGCCTGCGATACGGTTCTTCAGGATCGACGATTGGATCATGCGCGATTCCCATGAAGTTCCCAAGCCGAAACCGAAGGTCACGAACGGTGTTTGGCCGTTTGCGGTGTGAAGGGTGTTTACTTCGTATTCAAGAGACTGGAATGCGTCGTAACACTCTTTCTCAGTACGCGCCTTTGCGAATTCCTCTGGCTGAGGAATATCCCACTCTTTCGCTACTTTGAGGTGTTTTTCGTAGCTCACAGTGACGTACGGTGCCAGCACTTCATCGATACGGTTAATTGTTGTACCACCGTAAATATGGCTAGCAACCTGGGCGATGATCTGAGCGGTCACGGCAGTTGCTGTAGAAATCGATTTAGGCGTATCGATCTCTGCATTACCCATTTTAAAGCCATGGGTCAGCATGCCATTAAGGTCAATCAACATGCAGTTGAACATAGGGAAGAATGGTGAATAGTCCAGATCGTGGAAATGGATGTCACCGTCTTCATGTGCCTTCACAATATCACGAGGCAGCAAGTGCTGCTTAGCGTAGTGTTTAGCAACAATACCCGCCAGCAGGTCACGCTGGGTTGGGATAACCTTGCTGTCTTTATTCGCGTTTTCGTTAAGCAAAGACGCATTGCTTTGCTCAATCAAACCACGAATTTCGTTATTGAGGTGACTTTTCTTCTCACGGGCAATATCACGATCGTGGCGGTACTCGATATATGCACGCGCAACCGCTTTGTGTGGACCCATCATCAGATGATTTTCAACCGCGTCTTGAATGGCGTGGATCTCGACCTGATCCTGGTCAGCAAACTGAGAAAGTACTAGCTCAGCAACAGACTCAGCATAAGTGGCATCCATTGCCTCTACAGATTCGGCAGCGCTTAATACCGCTTCTTTAATACGCTTGGTATTAAACGGTACAAGGCAACCATCACGCTTAATCACAACAGGGTTCACACAAGGCTCCTAAAAATGACAGTGTCACGAAAACCACTAAATATAGGGCTAACTAAATTGACCAATACAAGATGTGGTGTATTAAGCGAGAATTCAGGAATGGAAACATTGATCTATGTCAGTATTTTACCAAGAGCGTACACCTATCGACCGATGTTTTCGGTGACCTCTCAAATTGGACATTTTCACTCGTTGCATTGCAAAAATGTCAACCCATTTATTTTCCCTCGATGCTGAAAACACTAAAAAAATCACTTGAATTAATTTTAGAGTTTAAGTTCAAATTTAGATCACAATTCGAGCTTAATTCGGGAGCATTTTGTCGGTTACCCTCTCGCACTCTATACTCAAAAGCATTATTGTGAAGAGTATTGCCTATGCGAACCGCATTGCCTTTCTTGTTCATGATTGGCGTACTGTTGTCTTCCGTCAGCGGCGCATTCCAAATCACCCCGCAGAAATACGAAAGATACACTGGTGATCTTCCTGTGATGGAAGAGAAGCGTGTGATTAGAGTTCTCGTTGCCGCAGATCTTGGGTTTTACTACCTGGATAGAGGTCAACCTAAAGGTCTCATTTCTGAGATGCTGTTACTGTTTGAAAAATTTGTCATAGAGAAAACCCAGCGTAAATTTCGCATACAAATCATCCCAGTAAACCGCGATCAACTCCTGCCTGCGTTAACTGCTGGAATTGGTGATCTGGTCACGGCAAACCTGACCATTACCCCAAGACGTATGAAGCTAGTGGACTTCAGCACCCCTATCCTCTCTGATATTCAAGAGTTGTTCATCACCCACTCAACTCGTAGCCCTATCACAAACATTAGGCAACTATCGAAAAAGAGTGTCTGGCTACGTGCCAGCTCCAGCTATTACCAAAGTATTCGCCGCATAAACAAACGACTTGAAAAACTCGGAAAAGAGCCTATGTTCGTCCATTTTCTTGAGGAAACACTTCAAGACTTTGAAATGTTACAGATGGTTCAGGAAGGCATCATTCCAATGACGGTGCTGGATTCTCACAAAGCAGAGTTTTGGGATCTCGTTACCGACGATTTACAGATCCACTACGAATACCCAATCCGCAAAAATGGGGCTATCGGCTGGAGCTTTCGCAAAAATAGCCCTGAATTTGAAGCATTAGTCGATGAGTTTGTAGAGAATAATCGACGCGGGACACTCAACGGTAACGTCTTGTTCAACCGCTACCTCAATGGTAAGCAGTGGTTCCAGAAAGTGATGAGCCAAGAAAACATTCAACATTTCAAAGAGCTGGAGGATAAGTTTATCCGTTACGGTAACATGTACGATATCGACTGGTTAATCATTGCTGCCCAGGCCTATCAGGAATCAGGATTTGATCAATCAAAGCGCTCACATGCCGGCGCTATCGGTATCATGCAAGTTCTACCACAAACGGCCAGTGAACCTTACATCAACATTCGCAACATCCAGAACATTGAAAACAATATCCATGCCGGGGTGAAATATATGGACTTCATCCGCGAGCAGTACGTAACGGACGACGATACCGATAAGCTCAACCAACTCTACTTCGCCCTTGCGAGCTACAATGCCGGGCCAAACCGGATAAGACGACTGAGAAAAGTCGCTGAAGAACGCGGCTATGACCCAACCAAGTGGTTCAACAATGTCGAAGTGATCGTCAAAGAGGAGGTCGGCATGGAGCCGATTACCTATGTGGGGAATATCAACCGCTACTTCACTATCTACAAACAAATATTTTCTTTACAGAATGCCGCCGGACAACGCATGGCGAGCCAAAACCGACTGCGTTTTAAGCTGTCTCGTTAGACTATTTCGTTCAGCCATCTCCCTGCTTAAAATTCATCCAAATAATAGCAAGGCGGGCTTGATGGTGAGATCAATGTCTCGCTTTCATCAATCTGTCATTTAACGCCTCTACTCTTGCCAGTACAACATTAAGTAATGGAAGTCCTCTTGAGGATAAACTGGCTATGGGCCTCTGCCATAGCGCTATACAAGGTGTGTAACTATGGATTTACTGAACAATACAACAATTGTCGTACCAACAGATGAAGAGCTATTGGCAAACTGCCCCGATAGCCTTAACTTAAATGATGAAGAAGGCGAGCTTGCCAATGAGATTATTGTGCTCTAGCTCTCGATGCTGCTGTCATCAAAGTGCTCCAAAAGAGCGAGTCTGTGACTTGCTCTTTTTGTATTAACATATAGAGGCAGGGATTTTCTTCAGCTTCGACTCGATTAACCGTTAGAGGCATAATCCGGCCTGATCCGCGACATCAGCACCATATCAATATACCTACCCGCCTTGAACGTACTCAGTCGCTTGATCCCTTCGGTTTCAAAGCCCACTTTTTGATACAGCGCACATGCCACTTCGTTATCCACATGGACTTCAAGCTCAAGACGGATCAAATTTAGCCAGTTGTCAGCTTGCTCAACAGCTTGCTCCATAAGGTATCGTCCTACCCCTTTACCGTGGCACGAAGGATGCACGGCTATCGCCAAGAAAGCCGCATGCCTATCCCTGACTTTGTTGGTCAAAAACAAGGTAACGTGACCAACGACCTTTTCATCGACTTCAGCGACCAGCGTGTAATTTTCAGGGTTATCAAACAACTGCTCTACCTTATCCGAGTTGATATACGGCAGTTGTGAAGTATTCGCCGTGACTTCCGGTAGGCGGTAAATCTCGAACAAATCAGCATTGTCCGTTTTCTCGTAGTGTCTAATCGATATTTCCACAAAATTCCTTTCTGCTTTGCTAACGTATTAATCCCGTCTCAATGGACGTATAACGCTCTCCAGCCCTTCAATTTTCATCTCGAGGGCTAATGCCATCAGTAAACCCAGTTCCCCCTCAGGAAAGCCTTTTTTCTGGAACCACAGCAAGTACTCTTCCGGCAGATCGATAATGACCCTTCCTGCATACTTACCAAACGGCATCTTCACATTAGCTAGCTTTACAATTTTTTCTTTATCAAACACGCTTAGGCTTTCTCTTTCGATATGACGTAGTTTATTCAACGTCTTACTTGGCAACCCATTGCGTTGAAACGATAACCTCTTCACCCGCCGTTACCTGAGCCTCAAACTGACTCCCGGCTTGTACTTTACCCACACCAGATGGTGTACCTGTCATCACAATATCACCATCATTAAGCGTCATGAAGGTTTGTACTTCTTGCAAAATCACATCAGGCGAATAAATCATCAGGGAGATATTTCCTTCCTGGATCACCTCACCATCAATATACAAACGTAAGCCTAGCTCTCCCAGCGCCTCTGAGGGCAAAGGGACAAACTCGCTAAACAGGGCTGAACCATCAAACGCTTTACTACGCTCCCAAGGAAGCCCTTTTTCTTTTAGCTTGCTTTGTACTCCACGCTTAGTGAGATCTAACCCCACAGCCACGGCATCAAAGCGGCCATTGCGAAAAAGAAAAGAAAGCTCAGCCTCGTAGTGAAGTTCATCACAGCGGTGGGAGGATGACAGTTCTTCAGCAATCGCCGAGTTAGGCTTGATGAAGAGTACCATCTCATCTGGGACTTCGTTGCCTAACTCATGAATATGGGCCACATAATTACGGCCAACACACACCACTTTATTTGGCACAACAACTTGTTTTTCGACGATAACTGTTTTCATTTCAATCCCTTTCAACATGTCCTTGAATTAGCAAAGTAACACCGATAAAAAAAGCCGACAATGGCCGGCTTTGAAAAAAGATGTACTACGGGTATTGGTTGTAGGTACAACCTACTGGGAATAAACTATCAACACTGAAGTGTTTGCCTACTCCGCAACAAACACCAAGTTTGCATTAACGGGTACTGTTAACAGAATCGAGTTGAGCTTTGCGATATCTCTGAGCTTACCAACCCCGGTATCAAGGCCGAAGGTGCCTGCCTGCACTTCAACTGGACTAATCGTCGACACCAACAAGCCGCCACCGTCTAGCCCTGTCACTTGAACTTTGGCCTTCAGCGCTTCTTCCTTGCCATGCAGATCGAGTTTAAACTCAACATCTTGCACCAGTGTTTGTCCGGCACTCAATCCACTAATAGCATCTCCATCCACTTTAGCTTCAACCGTAGTAAGCGGGTACTCTTCGGTATTAAAGAGCTCTTTCTTCATTCTCTCATCACGGATCTGGATCTTGGTATCTACACTGGTTAAGTCAATCGACAAAGATACATCACCACTATCAGAAATAGAGCCACTCAAGTTGCGAAAAACGTGTTGCTCCATCACGCTATCGTTTTTAACCGACGAGAACCCAACCGAGGAGTGAGTGCTGTCTAACTTCCAACCTGCCCATGCACTGCTAGCTCCTAGCATTAAGGCAACAGACATCCCCCCCACCACTAATTGCTTTTTCCAATTTTCCGCCATTGACTTCCCCTTCTCTTGTTATTTCTTTGAAATATCACTTAGAAATATAGGTCAGTAATTTACTTAGCGTTAATTGGAGGAAAGCTCACCCTCTGCCCTTCAGCCGTCAAGATAGCAATATCAACAGGCTTACCGTCGGCATCCAGCCTGACTTCTCCGATAGCACTGCGGTTGACCAGGCGATGATCCCCCGGCAAATCAGGATCACGCTTGAAGATTTTAAGGCGCTTGCGCTTGGTGAGCCAATTCAAAGGAGAACGAGGGCTATATAATATACGGTCCATGAAATCACAGAACCGCAGTAACGTGTTGGGAAACTCGTTTTTTAACCCACTTGAGGTGATCTGGTAAATGCTGGGAGCAGAGTTTCTAGAGCGCAGCTTGAGGTCGTAGGCGAACGAATAGTGGACATCGCCAGAGAGAATAACAAAGTTGGTTGGAGTTTTGGTATGGGTAAAAATACTGATCAAGGTATTGGCCGAGCCTGGGTGTGCCATCCAGTTTTCGGCGTCGATTAGCAATGGCTGTCCTAGCCATGTCATCCCGCGCTGTAGCGATTCTATAAACTTGACCCCGAACATCGGTGCGGCCGAAACCAGGATCACGGCGGGCTCGTTGAGCAAAGACATCTGCAGCTCGCAGAGGGCTTCCCAGTCCATTAAACCTGAGGGTTTGTTCATCTTGGACTCTGAGCGCCAGCGACGGGTACGGGTATCCAGTACCAGCATTTTAGGCGTGACATCGATGGTATAATGCCACTGTTCAAAGCGATAGAGATAATCAATCAAACTGTCTTGGCTATCACTGGTGGGAAGCTCGAAATAGGCATTTACATGGTTGTGAAACGTCTCGTCGAAGCTCTCCGGGGCATTTCCCCAACCCTGGCATAACCAATAGCTGATTAAACCGTTACCGATGATCCGCCGAGAGAAATGATTATGATAGGCTGCTTGCTCCCACCCCACAGTCAGATTCCAGTCGTCTGTTATGTCATGGTCATCAAAGATCATATAGGTTGGAATATGCGCCATCAACCGACGTACTTGTGATAATCCCTCAACAAACAGATCAATCTGGACTTTCTCTTCGGCCCATAGCGTCTGCCATTTCTCCTCTAGGGTATTGCCTTGCCACTGGAAGTGGTTGTTCTCCAGTCTTGCGTTATCGACCAACCTCCACAGCTCCGGCGACCATACCAACAAATACATGGCATTGAACTCACTCAGATTGATCAGGTGGTTACCCGCTTCTCGAGAGCTGAACACCGGCGACCTTCGCTTCAGCCAGTTTGCGACGAAGGGAATGCGCTCAAGAAGCTCGTTACCCCCTTCTAGATAATGGGGTAAAAGCTGCTCCCTGCCATAGAAATTATTAGCATGGCAAAACAGCTCCTGCGTGTTGTTGACCGGCGCCTTACCGAATTCCTCACCATAAAGCCCGAGTAACTCAATAACCTGCTCAATACTATCAAGCGTTGGGCCGGCAACATGATCGGCATAGATCTGATCACCACTCATCATTAGTAGTGATGGCCTCTCAAGAATATCTTGGCCTGCCACTTTAACATCAGCCGCGACTAAGCTGTCTTTGCTCGGATAATGCGGGTTTCGGCAAGAGCCGTGCATCACATAGTCGGCTTGGGTTTTGATGATAAAGGCCGGGCGAGATTCACCGTCATAAAGCAGATCAGGAATGAGTTCAGTGACTAAACCATGCTGTGTTTCAACCTGATATTCCAATGGTGTATCAGCAGGAAACTCACCGAAAAAAGTAACTTGGTAAACCCAAGCCCGCTCACCGATTTGGATATGTTTGCCCTGCGAAAGATCACCGGAATAAAGCTGTGCTTGGTCGGCTCGCTGATAAAGCACAAAGCGACCTTCAAGCGGACTTGAGACCGCAAACCACAACGTCAGCTCCTTGGGTGTTACCTTGCGCAATATTGGCCCCGCAAGGATAAGGGGTAATGGCTGAGAGTTAACTTGGGTCGTATTTGACGGTGATTCAACGGTCATAACTTGGCTTTACTCTACTTTTTTATATTTTGCTTTGTTATAAGTACGACATTAGCAGCAACAATTTGTTTAATAAAGATAACTAGAAATTGATACACAACTAAAATATTTTTGCCAACTCGTCATACATCCAATTCATCACTTGGCCGACTCCCTTGTCCCTGCGCTTAACTACCCCCATCTCAACCATTAGAGGCTCAGGGATTTCTTCACAGGATAACTCCACCAGTTCATCGACATACCATATTTCCTTCGCAACGTGCTCCGGAACTAATGCCCAGCCTATGCCACGAATCACCATGGAGGAAATCAAGTAATAGGAATCAATATGCCAGTAATTTGAAGAGATAGGTTTCGCCTTGCCTATCCCCATCCGATCGCGAATCACTAGCTGCCTGTACCGGGTTAGATCAGCAATTTCTGGGATAGAGATCTTTGCCAGGGGGTGTGCTCTTGACACAATCAAGGCATGTTTAAACTGGCCTATTGAAGTAAATTCCAAACTCTCAGGTAAGACATCTTGGTGAAACAGCACCCCAAGATCAGCCTTTTCAGCCTCCACCCACTGGGCAATGTCTTGCTGCGAGCCATTAATAATCGTCAGTTTCAGCAGTGGGTAGCGCTCTGACAGCAAAGCAAACAAACTCTCGAACGCGGTAATCGGCACTGCTTCATCGATTGCAATGGTAAACGTCGACTCCTCACCCGAAGATACGGTCATGGCTCTGGCCGATAATCGCTGGCACTGCGCAAGTACCGTCTGGGCTTCAATGTACATCTCTTCACCTGCGGGAGTTAATACCGGTAACCGGGCACTCCGATCAAACAACTCAAACCCTAAATCCAGTTCAAGATTGCTAATAGCGTTACTCACTCTAGATTGGGCTTTACCCAGGTGACGGGCTGCGGCTGAAAAAGACCCTTGTTGCACTGCACAAACAAAAGCGTCCAGTTGATCTATCGTCCAATTCACACTGTTCATCTCACTGTCATTCGATACTCTACCATTTTAACCCATCCGAAAAGCGGATAGATACTAACTTCAACCAATCTTTAAAATAGCGATAATAACTCCAAAGTCATAAAAGCCAGATATCCCTATGCAAGAGAACAGCACCCAAGCGTCACCACAGTCAAACAACAGAATCGATAACAAGAGTATCAGTAAAACATTCTGGCGATATGCAATTCCTTCCGTTGCCGCCATGTTGGTTAACGGCCTGTACCAAGTCATTGATGGTATATTTGTTGGCCACTATATTGGTTTTGAAGGCTTGGCTGGTATCAATATGGCCTGGCCTATCATCGGCCTGATTGCTGGTCTCGGCTTGCTTGTTGGCATGGGCACAGGCAGCCTAATTTCGATCTACAAAGGTGAAGGCAACCAAACCAAAGCGCATCAGGCACTATCAACTGGTCTGGGTCTGATCGCTATCTTTGGTTTATTGGTGATGGCATTACTCACCATGATTGCACCATCCCTGTTGCTCGCTCAGGGCGCAACAGGAGCACCTTTGGCAATGGGCAGCGCCTATATCGAAGTCTTCACTTGGGGAGCGGTATTTACGATCGCCGCAGGTGCCCTGCCCATGCTCATTCGTAACGATGATAGCCCTAACTTCTCAACCGCGCTGATGATGGCGGGTGCAGTAATTAATATCATCCTCGATTATATTCTCATTGCCCAATTGGACATGGGGCTTAAAGGGGCTGCGATTGCGACAATCATTGCCCAGATTTCTATCACCATTGTGGCGGTAGGCTATTTTTTTACGCATTACTCAAAGCTAAGACTCAATTTAAGCACACTGAGATTTAACTTCCGTATCGCCGCCAATGCGGTAAGCCTGGGTACATCCAGCTTGTTCATGTACGTCTATTTCAGCTTTATTATTGCCGTACACAACAAGCTTTTCATGGATTACGGCAGCGCCGTCCATGTCGGGGCATTTGCCATTGTTGGCTACTTGATGACTATGTACTACCTACTGGCGGAAGGTATCGCCAGCGGTATGCAACCACCAGTCAGCTATTACTATGGTGCAGGCCATGGCAAAAAGATCCGGGCAACGCTCATTCTTGCCAGCAAAGTGGTTGTACTCACTGGAGTCGGTTCAGTTATCTTCCTGAACCTGTTCCCAAATACCTTGGTAAGCTTGTTCAGCAACGGTGCCCCTGCTCTTGCCACTGAAACAGTCAATGGGCTGCGCCTGCATCTGTTTGCTATGTTCCTGGACGGCTTTATTGCCCTAGCCTCCGTTTACTTCATGTCGGTTAACCAAGACGGGAAGGCGCTCGGGATTTCTGCAGGTAACATGCTGGTGCAATTACCATTCCTGTACTTTTTGCCGCAATGGCTTGGTGTCAATGGTGTTTGGCTGTCGGTGCCGCTATCGAACATTCTACTGGCAGCGATTGTTGTGCCTTTGGTATGGAAAGATATTCAGAGAAAGCAGCGTAACGATGTTTCATTTAACACTGTGACGGCTTAATACAGCCATAGAAATTTAAGCAAAACCCAATACAAAAGTACACGCCTAAAGCGTGTACTTTTACCTTAATTTGCAGCAGGAGGATATTGCTAGAAAATCCCTTTCTTCTTGATCTTCTGCACATGGGCTAGGCGCTCATTGAGATCAACAACAGGCGTTTCATTCTTCTCTTGTGTTGATTGCTCCTGTTGAGCCCCAACACTGCCATTAGCTAAGTTACGGATCAATTCGGTCTGAGCTGTGAGTAATCTCTTCAGCTCAGCAATCTCTTGCGATTGTTCCTCTACCCGCTTCAACAACTCTGGCTGTGGTGGTTGCTGCACTTGTGATGCCTGCTTTTGAGACAACAGCTCACGGGTATGGCTTGCTTCAGTTTGAATGTGCTCGACAATTGAGGCTTTCATCGCCTCAAGCATTTCACTCTGTGCCTGTTGGCTGGCCTCCGGCTCAAACTCTTTAACTAAAAGGCCCAATCCATTCAGGGTTCTCTCTAATGTGGAAGCCGACACCTGCGATTCCGTCACCTGCAAACTCAGTTGCTGGGACAATTCAGGATTCAATAAGTGCAGAAACAAGCCACTTAGATAGACCTGTTTCTGAACATTCCGTGCATTGATTAATGCCAACCCGTTTTCTTCTGGCGACTCAGCTTTCAAGCGCGAAAAATCATCAGCCCATTGATGAAGGATTTTACTCGCATAAAGATCAGCCGGGTTGTTCAGCGGGTCGAGGTAAATCGAATAATTAATCCGCTTCAAACGATCAGCCATTGACAGCCTCTTGCACAGGCATGTTCACGGCCTCGCCGTCTGCATGGTACAAGCACAGTTCGCGGGCCAAGGCTTCTTGTGGCTCTTCCACCAGCACGACTCGCTCGCCCAAGGTCTCATAGGCTTTTTTCACAGCCGGATAGATTAAGCTAGCTCCACCGCCAACCAAATAGACACGATTTGGGTTCTTGGCAAACTTCTTTGCCTCGTAAGCAACTTGCTTACCCAATTCATCAATTTTTGTTTCAATTTTGTCGAGAATGACTGAGATCTGGCTTTCGTCATTGACCACCTCGCGAACAAAATCTAGGTTATCACGTTGCTTGATAAGCTCGTTTGCCACCAGATAGCTTGAATCACTGTCAGCAACGGCCAGCGACTTGCGCGCCACATCCGTCACCATGGATACACCGATTTCATTATTCCCGTAGATGGCCGACACATCATCAAACTCACCGACAATCACGCCCATATCCAATGTTGTACCACCGATATCAATCACCAGAGAACGGTTAAACTGGCTAACAGACTGCATAGTCAGGGTAGAAAGCACCGCAGGTAAGCTTTCCGGCATCACCTCTACATCAACGATTTCAAACAACTCGCCTTTGTTAAGCTCAATCTGGCGCATCAAATTGTCACGCTTACGGGCAATTTTATCTTCGTTCTTCTGACAGTCTTCAGCGTTGTAGTATTCCGTAATAGGCAGGGTCACCACCAATTTTACTGGTCCTGGTGCAATGCCAGTTTGTAATAAAGCATGATGGACAGACAACAGGTTCAAATCATCATACTGGTAGTCGACATGCGTTGTTTCCAGTGCCTTGTCTGAGGTCATGTCGTAGGTATATTTGGTTGAGCCAATCGTATAGTTAAAGATCTTCTTGTCTTTTCTTAGTGCGGCACTTTTCCAGTTTTTACGGAACGAATTAGGAGAGATAACGGTATGTAGTTCACCTTGTTCAATCCAACTTACTTTAACGTTGGTTGAGCCATCATCAACCGCAAATTTACGTGGCGTCATTGTTTTCCTGCTTTTCTCGGAAGAGTGATTTGTCTGCGCGAAAGTAAATAAAAACCGCAGGCTAATGGCAAACGCAAAGAGAGAGATTTGAAGCAGTTCAGCAAAATAGAAATAATCTTAATATTTCATTTAATTTCTTCGAAAACACGTCGTTCCGCTTGCTTAACTGGAATATCCCGCCACTTAAAATGAAAAGTTAAATGACAAAAAAACAGCGGCTTACTGAGCCGCTGTTTTTCAAATTATCGCCATCTTCAAGTTAGTCGCGCGTTAGCTTCAACTCAACCCGATCCCACTCAATGACCTGCTCTTCAATATACCCCGTCTCTTCCGACGGCATATCCGCGGTTCGGTAAATGACAAAAGGCTGCACGGTATCCCACTCGCCATCGTAAAAATCGTACCTGTCTATCAATGACTTGTCGACAACCGTATAGGTAACAAGACGGTTTGTCGGCCCAAACAGGCAGTAGTTTGATTTATGCAAAGGCAATGCTTGCTTCTGTGCCGCTAATTCAGCCAAGTTCAAGATATTCACGGATGTTGCGCACCCCTCATAACGCTGAACATATATACGCACTGTCTCTACACGTTGATGCCCGGTATCCCCAATGGGTTCTGCTGAGATCACATCAACGGACAACGCTTTACCCACCCCCAACTTTTGGATTTCCTCCATGGTTGGCTGCATGACTTTTGCCCCCGCAAAACGAAGCTCCGTCTCATGATATGGCGTTTTGCTGTCATCGATAGTGCTCTCTAACACATTGAACACATTAGAAAGGCTCACATCTCGACTGGCTTTTCCCTTTGCAGGGGGCACAACTGACATAAAACTGGCTAACACCGGCCCCACAGGTTTGTAGAACTCGCTTTCTTGCTCACTCACTTGCAAAGAAAAAGACGTGGACGGCGCATAGTCCAGCAAGGAGAGCTCCCCGGTATTGGGTTCAACACTCAGGTACTGACCTACCCAGCCTCCGGTGACACTTTGCAAGCTGTAGCTTCTTGCTCCGTATTCAGCAGCAAGATCGAGTGTGACTTTTTTCAATGGCTCGTATTCCAGCGCATCACGGCGAACAGCAAAGCCAGGATGCTCGGCCTTGTCGATAAACGCACCGGCATAACCAGAAGCGGCTAAGTAATTTCGCGATTCCGCCGCATCAAAGTAGACAAAGAACGAACCTGTCGAGTGCATTTTCACTGTGCCGGTGCTCGTTACGGTCACCGGTGAGGTATCTGCTTCATACACACGAAAACTAATGGTCCCTTTGAGGTTTTCGATTGTCGGTATAATTTCCCCATCTTGCGAATAGACCGTATCGGGGTAAGTCACCGTCACTGGGTTTACCGCCTTGTCGATCTTCACGGCAAACGAAGTAGTCGCAGGGCCATAGAGTTCATCGCCAGCGTCAGAGACCTCAACAACGGCATGCCCGGCATTAAGGATAGTGATGTCGCCGTTTGATTCATTGACAGCAATAACACCGCTTTCACTTTTCTCCTCAAGCAACTTAAAGCTTAAATTACCAGTTCCACCACTCACTGCAGGGGCATGCACAATAGGCTGGCCTGCGGTAAATGTTCGTGATAGATCGTCCCCCACAAGCAACCGAGAATCAGCCGCATGGATGACAACACTCATGCGCTTGGGTTCTGACGCAAAATAGTTTTCGCTTTCTTCACGTACAACATTGAAATTGGCAATGCCGCTGCGCTTGAGCAAAAAACAGTCTCTTGCTGAATCGTATTCTGCAATATCGCTATCGTTACCTGATACAGGGGTAACCAGCAGTGCTCCAACCTGAGCCTCAAAGCTTGCCTGTTCACAACGATCCGGAGAGTATGTGGTCGTCAGGTTGCTAACAGTAAAACCGGGATGCGGAGCCTTAAGCACGTTAACGGTCAGCAAGGCTGGAGCTGAAGGCTGGAAATTGTCGCCACCATCATCGATTGCGGTGAGCTTAGCTACACCGGCCCGCAGCACTGTTAACTTGTTGCCATTCAACGAAACGACATTCGTGTCTCCGCTTAGGGACAAATCACCGATTTGCCCTTCTAAAGTCGGGGTTACCAACTTCGCCTGCGAATAGGTATAGGTCACTTCCCCGGCCTTAATGCCTGGGTGTACCGCCGGAGCCACACTTACCTTGAACTGGCGTTCTTCCGCGGCATAGTTGGCATCCAGATCATCGATAGCTTTCACTTCGGCTTGGCCTACCCCCAACATACGGAGCAACCCGGTTTGAGCATCAACTTCTACCACATCCTCACCGCTAAGGATCTCATAGCGAACCGGGGCGATATTGTTGTTTACCGCAGGCGTAAATAGCTCACTCCGGTCAAACAACAAGACGGTATCCTCTACGGACAAGTCAGCTCGCTGTCCAAGCCCAATACGAACATTGAAATAGGCTTCCTGCCGTGCATTACCATATTCATCGCCTAAGTATTGCGTCGCTTTGACCTTAGCTTCACCCACTTTCAGGACGGTTATCAAACCTGAGTCTGCTGATACCGAGATAACAGGGTCGGCCTCATCTCCCTCTACCAATTCATATTGAAAACGTCCCCCATCAGGACCACCTACTTGGATGGGGCTCAGCGTTAAACCGGTCTTGAATGGACGCTCCAACGACGAGAATACGAGCGAATCAGGGGCAAGCGCCTCAATCGAAATGGTGGAAGATTTAATCGTTTCTCGGTAATTTCGATCGCCACTATCGGTAACGATTACTTCAACCTCGCCGGGAATGCCTACTGCAGAGATGATCCCCGTTTTTGGGTCAAAGCTCACTAGCCCCTCTGGCCTAAACTCAACCGATACGTCACCTTTACTGCCGAGGAAAGGCAGTAATATTTCCTTATTAGAGAGGGTCGGAAGGGTAAAATCTGACAGCTCTAAAGCGTTATTAACCGCTTTTTCAACCACAACATTAAATTTTGCGGTTGAAGTCTTATACTCCCGGCTGCTGTCGACCACAGTGACTTGAGTCTCCCCCGCGGCAAGTATTGTTATCAACCCTGTGTTGGGATCGATCGCAATGACATCTTCGGGCTCTCCATCAGAAATACTGAACACAGTATCACCGACTTGATGATGTACCTGTGGGGTAGCAATGCCTCGCTCAGAAAAGGTTAAGGAAAGGTCTTGAGCCGATAGCGCTGCGCGTTCTTCTTTTTCAAGCGGCTTCACGGCTGAACCAGATTCACTAGAACCTCCGCCGCCACCGCCGCACCCACATAAAAGCAAGCTTAAGATTAATGCAGATAATTTTAATTTAATAGTCATGTCTTATTGCCTGAAACCCATATTTACCATTAAAGTAGTAACCCATCATTGAACACTGTTTTATTTTCGCGGCATTATATGTTCAGCAACCATTAAGGTTCAAGACATTAAATGAAGAAATATGTACAGAAGGTATATAAATATTTTATAAAACACTTAAACGAAAAATTTTTAATCTCTGTTAAACAAAAACTTAGCATAGATTATTTAATGCATTTAAAAGTCATAAATTGTTTTAGCCAAACAAACTTTTCAAATTTGAAAGAGATGCATCCAGTTAGTTTCATGTTTCTGGACGCAGAACTTATCAAGGAGTTCATTTCAAAAGGAGTTAAGGTAGATGTCCTTGTCATTTTTATCATCCAAGGACATAGATAAAGAGCCAAATGCCCGCTCAGCGGGGCAGGACAAATATTTATTGCTGAAGTAGCTGTACTGTCGTGACAACTTTGTCATTAAGATGCGGATGAATAATGCCGCCATTTTCAGCATCGAAATTCTCATAGAAACTTGGTACCGAAAGTGTTGCCTTCACTTCTGCACCGAAGAATGGCATTGATGCCTCTGCAGCTGCCAATACGTTCTTGGCACCACCAGGGCCTGGTGAAGTTGATAGCAAAACAACGGGTTTATCTTGATACACTTTAGGCTCGATGCGAGAAACCCAATCAAACAAATTCTTATAGGCCGCTGTGTATGAACCGTTGTGTTCCGCAAATGAAATCAGCAGTGCATCTGCAGATTGAACCTTCTTAAGGAATGCATGGGCGAATGCGGGTTGTCCCAGTTCATTTTCCTTATCTTGGCTGAATAGTGGCAACTCGAAGTCATTGAGATCCAACACTTCAACATTGATGCCTTCCAATTGCGAGGCGGCATAGGTGACAAGTTGTTTATTAATTGAGGAGCTGCTGTTGCTTGCGGCGAAGGCTATCACTTTCATTCTGTCATCCTTTTCAATGAGTATTATTTTACTTGCCGGATAACAGTAGCAACCCCTTTTAGGTAAGTAAACCTAACAGCTTATACAGTACCATTCCATATAACCCTATGAAAAAAGAGGAGAACTCAGTTCTCCCCTATTGATAACCCATTCAAACCTGTAATGTAGAAGGCTGATAATATGGCAGTTTTAAAATGGCGCCGTTGTTAAATCGACAAAATAACACCGGCAATAGAAGCACTCATCAAGTTTGCCAGTACACCGGCAGCAATGGCACGGAAACCCATCTTCGAAATAAAGGTACGACGCTCAGGGGCTAGGCTGCCCAAGCCACCAATCAGGATCGCCATGGTTGAAACATTGGCAAAACCACACAATGCAAAAGTGACAATCGCTTGTGAGTGCTCGCTCAGCTGCTCTTTCACTTCCATCATTTGAATGAAAGCCACGAATTCGTTGACCACCACCTTGCTACCAATCAAAGAGCCAGCCACCAAGGCCTCGTTCCATGGCACACCAATGAGGAATGCAATCGGCGCAAACATGTAGCCAAGGATAATTTCAAAGCTCAGCTGAATACCAAACAAGTCGCCGGCACTACCCAACAGGCCGTTAAGTAGCGCAATCACACTAATGAAAGCCAGCAGCGTTGCACCTACCGCAACGGCAATACGCACGCCGGACATAGCCCCGTCTGCCAAGGCTTCAACCACATTGGTTGCACGAGGCAGTTCAACAGAAGTGATTTCGTCTTCATCATTACTCTGCTCGCTTGGTGGTACCATCATTTTTGCCATCAACAAGCCAGCCGGGGCTGACATGAAGGCCGCAGCAATCAGGAAGTTCAATTCCACCCCCAGGGATGCATAGCCGACCAAGGTTCCACCTGCCACTGAAGCGAGGCCGCAAGTCATAACAGCAAAGAATTGCGAATCACTCATTTTTGTCAAGTAAGGCTTAACCACCAGCGGTGCCTCAACCATACCAACAAAGATATTAGCGGTTGCGGATAGCGATTCCGCACGGCCCGTGCCCAACAAGCGCTGAAGAGCACCGCCGATAACATTGATCACTTTCGGCATCAAGCCAATATGATAAAGCGCAGAAATAAGCGCAGAGAAGAAAATGATGATGCCCAGTACATTAATGGCAAACACAAACCCCACACTGCCGGTTGCCAAACCACCAAACAAAAAGCTAATTCCTTGCTGCCCATAATCGATAACACTGGATACACCTGCTGTAACTGCATTTAGGGCATCTTTACCTGCCGGGACATACAGCACCAACAAGGCAAAAATGATTTGCAGGCCGAATGCCAGTGATACAGTTCTGACAGGTATATTGCGGCGATCTGTTGATAGAAGATACGCAATAACCAGAATGGCGAAAATACCCAGTAAGGAAGACATGAAATTAGCACCTTTGCTCTAAATGTTGAGCCGCGCATTCTAGAGAGCAAAGGATTGCGTACAAGGCGGGTTTGCTATTTGTTTGTTACACGTTTAAACCACCCGACATAAAGGTAAGTTTAAGCACCTGATTTTAAATGACTTAACTGCATGTCTTTTTTGATTATTGCCGAATAGAAAAAGTATTTATGCCTTCGCGAACAATTATTTGCTATCAACTGTTGGAAATATCAGCAGTTTCTAGATTTTCACCCAAGGCTTTAATGCTTCATCCCAATAAGGGGCATCACCGATGTATTGTTTAAAGAAATCGATCACTGCACTTATCTTGCGGGGTAAGTGCTTGCGGCTTGGGTAAACGGCATAAAACGGCATGGTCTGATTCGCCGTCCAATCAGGTAATAGTTGAATCAATTTTCCATCCCGAAATTCATCAGTTAATAGATAACTGGCAAGATAGGCAACTCCCCAACCTGCGATTGCCGCATCCCTAACCGCTTCGGCCAAATCAACCCGGTAGTTTCCTGTCACCTTCACACTCAAAGACTCCCCCTCTTTGGAAAAGTCCCAACAGCTGTAATCTCGCTGACGGCTTTGGTAGGTCACACAATTATGGCTGGCAAGCTCTGACGGATGGTTGGGTGCAGGGTGTTCAATCAGGTATTTGGGTGAAGCGGTGACAATAAAACGCGTCTCTGCCAAACGCTGGGCAACATACCCTTCCGGAATATGCTCAAAGTTGGTGATCCACAAATCCAAACCGTCAGCCAGCATATCCGCTTTGTGGTCAAACAGGCTTAGCTCAACCTGCAAATCAGGATAGAGCTGACGCAGTTTTTCTATCGCAGGGATAATATGCATAGTGCCAAAAGACTGAGAGAGCCCCAATCGAATTACACCGGTTACGTCGTCACGCTCCAGTGCCATACTGTCATTGGCTTCATTAACTGCAGCAACAACCTGCTTGGCATAAGTAGCAAAGTGATGCCCTGCCTCTGTCATGGTTAAGCTGCGCGTTGTCCGCTGGATCAGCTTGACGTTCAAGTCACTTTCCAACATTCCTAACTGCTTGCTGACGTGGGAAGTCGATACGCCTAGAGTGCGCGCTGCCGCGGTAAAGCTCCCCACCTCGACTAAGGTATGAAAAATCACCATCTGGCTGGCTCGGTCATGGATCATGGTTTGTCCTCTTTACACACCATCCATGGCTCACATTCCAATACAAGGAATAAAAAAGCTCGCCAGTTTACTCCTGCACAGCAAAAAGTCACGTTTTAATGGGTTAATCGGTATTCAAGTATGAACCCATTTCCTACCATTAGAGACTATGATTAATTTCATGCCAAAACTTTTACGATTTACGCCACTTCTTATTGCTTTCAATGCGTCTGCCACGTTTGAACGGCCTGCAGTCCAATTTAGCGACGAGAATATTTCGTCCTGGAAAGTGAAACACTTCCAAGGGCGCACGCAATACTCGCGGGTTTGGCTTGATGATCAGCAAGTACTCAAAGCCACTAGCAGCAATAGCGCTACCATCATCACCAAACCGATACGTATTGATCTCGAGGAAACCCCCTACCTCAACTGGTCATGGCGGGTGGAGAACCAATTAAAAGGGCTCAATGAAACCACTAAAGACGGTGACGACTACGCGGCCCGGATTTATCTTGCCATCGGCTCTAACTGGCTTTCCTCCACCAGCAAAGCCATTAATTATGTGTGGTCCAGTAACCAACCACGCTTTTCTCGCTGGAGTAACGCCTTTGCAGGGGAAAGAGTGCAGATGATTGCGATACGGGGCACCACTGACAGCGTTTCGACATGGCAAAATGAAAAACGCAATGTCTACCAGGATTTCATCAATACATTCGGGGACAAAGGCAGCGAGCAAGCTAATCGCAAAGCCTATCGGTATCTCAATGGAATTGCCATCATGACCGATACCGATAACAGCGGCCAAGTGGTTACCGCTTATTACGGTGATATCTTCTTTTCAACCAAGTAACAAAGAGACAAATAACAAAGAAAAAAGTGTAATGGCAAACAAGCAGACGTTCGTTGCCATCACACTCCCCCAACCTGAGGTAAATAGACGAGATTTTAATAAAACATCATCAAAGGTCACGCAGACCGCATATTATCAGTACCAAGTACGGAACATCATACCATATAGTGGGTAATTTCATTTTTAAGGCATTTCGCGAGCATCAGGCCCTTCATAAGACCAAAGCAGGTTACGCGGAATCGGTCCTTTATTTCTGCCGCCCTGCCCTGTTTGCTCCCATGCATGGGCTAATATCCCCACCGAGCGAGACAGGCAAAACAGCCCCCTAGCAAGCGGGGCAGGAAAACCAAGCTCGGCATAAATCACAGCCGTAGCCCCGTCGATATTCATCGGAATACGTTTGCCTTTTTGCTGAAACAGGTAGTTTTCTACCCCCATGGCAATCTCGGCGAACTGCCCGGTTACAGTCCCACTGTCTGCAGCTTGCTTCACGAGCGCCATCAAAGCCGGGGCTCGGGGATCAACAGGATGGAAACGATGGCCAAAGCCAGGAATGAATTTACCGTGTAGCTCTTTGTGCGCAGTCACCTCTAACTCTATCGCTGCCTCCAACGACTCACCTTTGCCACAGCGGGCTGCAATAGCTTGGTATAAAGCGACGGCTTGCTCGCCCGCTCCACCATGTACATCGCCCAACACATTGACCGCCGAAGCCATGGCATTATTGAGGCCAACACCGCATGTCGCCGCCATTCTGGCAATCGCGATACTTGGGGCCTGAGGACCGTGATCGACCGCAGACATCAGCGCCGCATCAAGCAGCTTTGCCTGCGAGGGCGATGGAAGCTCACCGCTTACCATCAGCCAGATCATCTGGGCAAAGCTGACATTGCCTATTAGATCTTCAATGGGGTAACCATAATAGCGAATTACACCCGGTGACATATCAATGATATCGGTCTTCCACCAGTCGCTCACATCACGGCCAATTCCTTGCTGCGGTCTTTCGATACTCATATTGCCCCCTGTCCTTGTAACTGCTCGATGTCTTCCTTGCTCAACCCCAGATTCGTCAACCACTGTTCGGTATGCTCGCCTAACCGAGGAGGCGGCAATGTCACTGCCGGGCGCTCACCATCGAGTTTGAAGCCAGTTCTGACATAACGGACGTCTTGGTTTACCCCGGGGGAATCGACAAAACACCCGGTAAAGTCACGGCCTTGTACCTGAGGTAAATCCAATGCCTGTGGGACACTCAGCACCCTACCAGCAGGCACACCAATATGGTTAAGCGCAGATTCCCACTCTTTTGCTGATTTAACCGCAAAGGCAGCTTCGATGTGGCCGGTGAGTAACTCGCGATTTTCCAGCCTCGCCTGCCGCTCGGCAAAACGGGGATCGGCTATCAAATCGTCCCGCCCAATGAGTTGGCACAAAGCTTCAAACTGCTCCTGTTTGTTGGCAGCAATGTTCAACAAGCCCTCACCTGTTTTAAAGGTTCCCGACGGGCTGGCGGTGACATTGTTATTGCCAAGCGGCTGAGGCGCTTTATCTGCCACCAGAAAATTGGAAACCGCCCACCCCATAGTGGTCAATGTTGACTCCAGCATGGATACATCGATGAATGAGCCTTCGCCCGCTTTCTCCCTGCCTGCCAACGCAGCACAGATGGCAAATGCAGCGGTCATCCCCCCTATGGTATCGGCTATTGGGTACCCCACCCGGTAAGGGGCATTTTCCGGCTCTCCGGTAATGCTCATCACCCCGGACATCCCCTGGATAATCTGATCGTATGCGGGTAAATGGCGCATCGGGCCATCAGCGCCATAGCCAGAAATCGCACAATAAATAATATTGGGATTAACCGCTTTTAACTCTTCATAACCCAAACCAAGCCTGTCCATCACACCCGGGCGAAAGTTTTCAATCACCACATCAGCAGTTTCAACCAACTGTTTAAACAGGGATTTACCTTCATCGGTTTTCAAGTTCAGCGTAACTGATTGTTTGCCTACATTCTGGGCGAGGAATGAAATCCCCATCCCTACTTTGTTCAATGTGGGAGAAGCGCCCAACTGGCGGGCTAAGTCGCCACTTTTCGGCACTTCGACCTTAATAACTTCGGCTCCCAAGTGGGCCAGCTGATGGCCACAGAATGGCCCTGCTAGCACATTGGTCAGATCCAGCACTCGGTATTGGTTTAGTGGTGTCAGCATCCTTCGACTCCATCGTAGTAATTGTTATTTCTTCTGTTAAAAAGTGTGTTTACTGCTGTTCTGTTGCTGCTACGTCATCTGCCATTTGAGCTCGCTTGGCTTTTCGTGCATCTAACACGTTGCTGACCACAGGCATCATCAACGCCAGCACGGCACAAATCATGATGGACAACGTCAGTGGACGCTCCCACAAGAAGGCATAGCTGCCATCAGATAAGGTCAGAGAACGGCTAAGGTTCTTCTCAAGTATTTCGCCAAGAATAAAGCCCAGCAGCATAGGTGCCATCGGGAAGTTAAGCAGCTTCAAGAAAGTGGCGATGATCGTGATGATCACCATCATGTGAATGTCGAAGGTGTTAAAGCTCACCAAATAGACGCCAGTGATAGAGAAGAACAAGATCAATGGGATCAGGATTGGCCTTGGGATCACCAGCAGGCGTGAGATATACGGGATCAACGGTAGGTTCAAAATAAGCAGAACCAAGTTGCCAAAGTACATTGAGATAATCACCGACCAGAACACATCCGGGTTGTCGACAAACAAACGCGGTCCTGGCTGAATACCATAGGCAATCAACGCACCGAGCATAATCGCCGTCGTACCTGAGCCTGGAATACCCAATGTCAGTAGCGGCACGAAAGAGCCTGTTGAAGCGGCGTTATTGGCTGACTCTGGTGCAGCCAAACCACGCAGTGCACCTTTGCCGAATTTGGCTTTTTCTTCTTTGCTGGCAAGGTTTCGCTCCATGCCATAGCTCAAGAATGAGGCAATGGTTGCACCTGCACCAGGTAGTACCCCAACCAAGAACCCGAACACAGAAGAGCGGCCAACAGTCGGCGCGACATGTTTTACTTCCTCTTTGTTCAGCTTCATGCTGCCCAAAGAATCCATATCCATCTGCGGCTCTTTCTCTTTATGCTCGCCACGCAATACCGTCATGATCACTTCTGTCAGGGCAAACGTCGCCATTGCCAGCAGCAAGAAACTAATACCATCAATCAAGTTAACGTTATCAAAAGTAAAACGTGGGATCCCCGACATCACATCATTACCCACTGTGGCAATCATCAAGCCGAAAACCGTCATCATCAGCGCTTTGATAACCTGCCCTTTCCCTGAGAAGGCAGCAACAGCCGTCAGGCCTAAGATCATTAAGGCAAAATAGTCAGACGACTGGAAGCTGAGTGACACCTTGGCAAGTGCAGGTGCGGCAAACAACAGGATAATCGCGCCAATGGTACCGCCAGTAAAAGATGAGTAAGCCGCCAGTGCCAGCGCTTTACCCGCCTGCTTGCGCTGCGCCATTGGATAGCCATCAAACGCGGTAACAACCGTACTGGCACAGCCCGGCGCATTGATTAGAATCGACGATGTCGAGCCACCGAAGATCGCACCGTAGTAAACACCAGCCATCAAGATAATGCCCGATGAAGGATCCAGCCCGTATGTAATAGGGATCATCAAGGCAATGGCAGAAATCGGCCCTAACCCCGGTAGCATTCCGATGAAGGTACCGGCAAAGCAGCCGACCACCACCATCATTAAATTAAATGGCATAAATGCCGTTGTCAGTCCTGACATCATTCCATCAAACATGGAAGTCTCTCCCTTTTAGATAAATGCCCAAAAGCGGCCTGGGGCTAAGTAAATATCGAGCAACTGAGTCAGGACGTACCAAAAACCAGTAGCAAACGGCACCGATGCCAAAAACAGGATTTTCGGGCGACGCTCACCCAGTAACCAATATCCACCGGCTAGAAAGAAAACCGTGGAAATAAGGAAACCCACCCATTCCAGAGCAATAGCAAACAGCACCATCAAAACCAATAACTTGCTGATAATTTTGAAATCCAGCCCAGCTAAAGACAGCATGTCAGAGGCTTTTACTTGGTTTTTTCGATGAGCGGCAACTAACTGCAACAGCGATAGTGAGATGCCCAACATAGCCAGCATGGTTGGCATCGATTTAGCGTGGAAGGGTTCGTACTCGTCCCCAGGAAACAATGGTATTTGATTGGCGTAATAGCCGTAGCCAACTGAGAAGCACAAGAAGATCAGCCCGCCGATATGATCTTTGGTAAGCGTCATGGGTGTATCCCCTGATTGATATTATTTGAAATCTTTCGCTTTAGACGTGGGCAGAGCAGGCGTCTGCCCACCCTGCATGTTGGTAAGTCGTAGGGTTAATTCAAAAAGCCAAGCTCTTTCATCAAGTTACCCATCTCTTTTTCCTGCTCTTGCAAGAAAACTTCGAACTCTTCACGTGGCTTGTAGATTTCAGTCCAACCGTAGCGGTCTCGGACATTTGTCCACTCATCGGTTTGGTACATCTTCTCTAGCACGCTGGCAAACTCATCAGCCTGCTCATCGCTGATCCCCGGGGCAGCGAAGAAGCCACGCCAGTTAACAAAGCTCGCGTCATAGCCCAGCTCTTTCAGGGTTGGTACATTTGGTGCTACCGGCGAACGGCTTTCACCGGTCATGGCCAGAATGCGCACTTCACCCGCCTCGGCAAGGCTAAGCGCTTCGCTTAAACCCGTTGATAGCACCTGGGTTTCACCCGACAGCAAGCCAGCCATTGCTTTACCGCCTGCATCATAGGCAAGGTATTTTACGCGACGTGGTTCACCACCAGCGGCTTTGAAAGCCAATGCCGCAACAAGGTGATCCATACCACCACGAGATGAACCACCAGCTACAGAGACAGAACGAGGATTTTTCTTATAGGCTTCAGCGAGTTCATTAAAAGACTGATACGGAGAGTCTTTCGCCACGACAAAGGCTGCATAGTCACCAATAGTCGCTGCAACTGGGGTCAGGTCACGGAATGACTGAGGGAAAACTTTCGAAAGGGAGCGAATAACAATAGGAGTCGAATTGACCATCAAGGTATCTTGTGACTGTTCAGCCGTCTTGATCAGATAGGCAATTGCCTTACCGCCTCCACCACCAGACATGTTTTCATAAGACACTTTGTCGACCAATTCTGATTTCGAGAGTGCTTCACCGGTACCACGCGCTGTGCTATCCCAACCTCCACCTGCACCACCAGGCACCAAGAAGTGAATTTCGTCGACTTTCGCCTGCACCGAGCCAATGCTCATTGCAGAAGCCATAATCGTCGCCAGTAGGGTTACACGTTTGCGGGTAATAAACTGAGTAAGCATAGCTCTTTCCTCGTTGAGTGTTGTTTTTATCCTTCAACACAAAGGTAAGGCAGCTATTGAGCAAACTAAAGATTGTAAAATTAATGTGAATAACGGCTTTATTTATCATTTTGTTCATATTGTTCACAGCATGTCGCCACAAAAACAGGTAAAGTCGTTACATCATTAACGGTGAAAGGAATCACCCGCTTCATGTTACGTATGCTGTCGTTACGCCACCTCAGGTTAAAGTGGCGTATGGTATTGATTTTAGGTGTTATTGCCGTATTACAAACCGGTATGCTTGGCCATTTTGCTATCCGCTACCTCGATAGTGTGTTGGATGAACAAATCGGTCAGCAAGCTATGCGGGTTGCACTCGCGATTGCGGCTTCACCCGATGTGGTTCGCGCAGTAGAAGCCAGAGACTCTGATTTTCTGCAACCTTTAAGTTACAAACTGGCCCATTCAGCAGAAGCCCGATTTGTCGTTTTTGGCGATAAGGACGGTATTCGCCTAGCGCATCCCTTCCCACATATGATTGGTAAGTCCATGGCGGATGACGATGGTGATACTAATGAACCCGCCCTTGTGCATGGTAAGCCCTATGTATCTAAAGCCCTTGGCAGTATCGGCTGGTCAATGCGAGGCAAAGCACCGGTTTTCAATGCTGCCGGTACCAAGGTTATTGGTATCGTCTCTGTAGGTTATATGCTCGATACCGTCGATAGATTAGTGAGCAACCACCGCCTCAGCATGTTCTTCGCCATTGGTGGTGCTTTCCTCTTCAGTGTGTTTACCGCTGTCTGGTTTGCTTCCCATTTCAAAAAAGCTATTTTCAACTTAGAACCGGAACAAATCGGCCGGATGTTCCAAGAACGGAATGCAACTCTTGAGACCGTTCGAGAAGGGATTGTCGCTATCAACCACGAAGGAAAAATCACTACCTTCAACCACGCAGCAATCAAAACATTGGAGCTGCCGGAAGACGTCAATTACATCGGTAAACATATCCAATCGGTATTACCTGATAGCGGCATGCTCGATGTGCTTGAGCAAGGTGAGCCCCAGTATGATCAAGAGGTTTGGCTACACAACCACCTATTGATAGCTAACCGGATCCCACTGCTCCAAGGCGATCAGGTTACAGGTGTGGTCTCAAGTTTCAGGCTGAAAAATGAAGTTGATTTAGTCAGCCGCAAGCTTACCCGTATCAAGCAATACGCCGAAAGCTTGCGTAGCCAGTCGCACGAGTACAACAACAAACTCCATACTATTGCCGGGCTAATCCAGATTGATGCCAAAGATGAAGCACTGGCTGTAATTGGGCAAGAATCATCAAGCCATCAAGCTTTCATCCAGCAGTTAATGGAAGTGACCTCAGATAGCATTCTGGCAGGTTGTCTACTGGGTAAATACAACCGTGCCAAGTAGCTAGGGTTAGAACTGGTCATCGAGCAAGACAGCCAGATGTCAGCCCTGCCTGACACCCTGCCCCGAGAGCAACTGGTTAGCATTTTGGGGAACCTAATAGACAATGCATTAGAAGCGACCCTTTCCCATCATGGTAAAGGCGGCACAGTAACTCTTGTCCTTTCAGATTTTGGCAAAGAACTGATTTTTGAAGTAGAAGACCAAGGGCCCGGTATCTCAACTGACGATCAGGACAAAATCTTTACCCGTGGCTACACAACCAAAACCTCGCAAGGGCACGGTATCGGGTTGGATTTAGTGAAAAGTCTGACTGATCATCTCGGCGGACTCATTACCGTTGAATCTATTGAGGTTGGAACGGAAACCACCGGCAGTCGATTTACTTTATATCTACCCAAACAGCTAAACCACAATAACAAAAATATCCAGGACAAGGATTCAACGACGCACACGGAGGAGCAATCATGACCACCATGATTCGTATTGTTATCGCTGAGGATGACCCACAGATTGCCGAAATCCAACGCCGTTTCATTGAACGAATAGAAGGGTTCGAGGTGATAGGGATCGCACACGGCATTGATGAAGCGCGCGACCTAATTGAAGTGCTAACGCCAGAATTGGTACTGCTGGATAACCAGTTTCCGACGGGAACCGGCCTAGAGTTACTCAGAGAGCTACGTGCAAATGGCTGCAACACCGATGTCATTCTGGTCACCGCTGCCACTGAAGTCGATACCCTGCGTCAAGCGATGCACAGCGGTATTTTCGACTACATATTAAAACCTCTGGTATTCGAGAGACTGCAGGCCTCATTGCAAAAGTTTCGTGGTCACCTTGAACGTTTTTCCGATATCGACTCATTGCTCCAGAGCGATGTCGATGGTTTGTTACAAGCCTCAACGGACGATACCAGCCTGCAAGGCAGTGTTACCAAAGTATCAAATCGCCTGCCTAAAGGCATTGACGGGTTAACACTAGATAAAATCCGGGCAGTATTTTGTACGCAGGCTACCCTCCTAAATGCTGAAGAGGTCGGGCAACAAATTGGTGCCAGCAGGACAACCGCAAGGCGCTATCTTGAATATATGGTCAGTACCGATGAGCTCAGTGCCGAAGTCTCTTATGGCAGTGTCGGCCGGCCTGAACGCAGATACCAACTGTGCTAAAGATTTATAAACATGGGGAAGCCATTTCGGCTTCCCCTTTTGCTTAGTCTCTTTTTCTCTTATTTAAATGGTATCAAGTTGCTGTGGCACTACTTTCCCGCCCTCGGAAAGCATTCAAAGATGTAATCACCACAACCACGGCAACAGCCGCAAGCTTGATAGTCAGTCCGCTGAAAATCAGCGCAAAAGGCACCACCAATAACACTGCACGTTCGACCATAGACAGAGGTTTGATTAGCCGTCCTTCAATTGCCCCGGCAAAGGCGACAATCAAGGCAATCGTCGTGACAATCGCAAACATGAAGCCCAACAGGTTTTCTCCATCATAGATCAGTGGCGAGAATGCCATCATCAATGGGATCAGGAAGAAGCCCTGTGCCAATTTAAATGCCTGAACCGCTGACTGCATCGGTGATGCACCTGCAATCCCTGCGCCGGCAAATGCAGCCAAGGCAATAGGCGGCGTCACATTCGAGGTTTGTGACAGCCAGAACACAATCATGTGTGCGGCCAGGATACTCAAGCCCAGCTCTGTCAAAGCCGGTACTGCCATAATCGACAGTACGATATAAGCGGCAGTAACAGGCAAGCCCATACCCAGAATAACGGCGGCTACTGCTATCAAAGCCATCACCGACCACAAGTAACCACCAGACAGCGCCATTAGGAACTGGGTGAACTGCAGACCAATACCGGTTTGGCCAACAACCCCCACCACAATACCCGCGGTGGCACAGGCTACCGAGATTGGCAGTGCCAATAGTGCCCCTTCTTTCATCCCTTCAAAGAAAAGACGGATACTGATACGGCTGTGCTTACGGCACATGGCTGCGACCAAAATAGCACTACAGCCTGCGATACCCACCAGCACAGGCGAGTAACTCATCAGCAGCAAGGTAGTGATCAGCACCAAAGGCACAATAAAGTGCCAGCCTTGCTTCATCACCATTTTTAGCTGGGTGACTTTGTCCATGCCTTTTAGGCCAAGCTTACAGGCCATCAAGTGGACATAAAGCAAGGTACAACCAAAGTACAAAATAGCCGGTGCTATCGACACCAATAGAATTTCGCTATAGGCAATACCGGTGAACTGGGCCATGACAAAGGCCCCTGCACCCATTACCGGCGGCATAATTTGCCCACCCGTAGAGGCCGCAGCTTCAATACCCGCGGCTTGCTCAGGCTTATATCCGAGCTTTTTCATCATCGGAATGGTCAAGGCACCAGTGGTAACCGTATTGGCAATCGCCGAGCCGGAAATTGAGCCCAGTGCCGCTGAAGCCACAACACTTGCCTTGGCTGGGCCACCACGGTATTTGCCCGCAACCGCAAATGCCGCATCAATAAAGAATTGCCCTGCTCCAGTCACCTGCAGGAAAGCACCAAACAACACGAAGATAAAGACCACACCAGCGGCTATCGCCAACGGCGCACCGAACACCCCGTTGGTGGAATAAATATGGAAACGGATGATTTCATCCAGAGCGAAGCCTTTACTCGCCACACTGGCAGGCAAGACATCGCCAAACATGGCGTAAGCCAAAAATATCGCAGCAATCACCACCATGACCATACCCACGGTCCGGCGTGTCGCTTCAAGCAGTGTAACGATTAATATCGAGCCGGCCAACACATCATCAGCGCCTAGCCCGTCAAGCAAAAAACCAATATCGTCATAATCAAACCTGACGATATGCTGCGCAGCCCATAATGTGGCTAATACCATTGATAAATCGACAAGCCTTGCTGGAAGATAAAGTCGGCTATCTTCTTTGACTAATGGCCTAACGAGGAATACGAGAGCGAGGATCCAACATAGGTGGACAGGGCGAAATACAGGTGCGGAGAGGTTGGCAGTTAGCCCCTGCCAAATTTGAAACACTGATAATGCAATTGCAGCAATGGTTGCTATTTGCATTAACCGCTCAGTGAACCTGTGATTTAACGCCGAAGATTTGGTCATTGCGAACTCCTTGTACACTGCAATGTTTTCTACCCCCGAAATGCTTCGGGGGTATACGTTTACCTATCGATAGAGATAGGCATTACTTCGGTTCTCTTACTTTTTCTCATCCATGAACTGCTGAGAGCCTGGGTGCAGAGGAATACCTGCAAGCTTGTTCATGTTCTCAACCGTAGTGAACTTAGTCACGCCGATAGACTGTCGGATTTGATCGATGTTATCGAACGCTACCTTAGTCATCTCGTAAGCTAGATCTTTATCCAAGTCCCCTTTCACCACTAGTACATTCCATACTGCTGGCGCTTGGAAAGCAGGGACATTACGGTAGCTGTCGGCATCGACATCTAGCCCGCTGTATGACGCGTTAGCCTCATTGATTTGCGCAATTTCTTCATCGCTGAACGACAAGATACGAATATCACGAGTCAAAGCGAGCTCGGTAATGGCACCAACACCTAGGCTACCGACTATAACACCTGCATCAATCTGGCCATTAGCCAATGCTTCGGTCGTCGCCGTGTAATTCAGGGCCTGGCCACGCATATCACCTTCTTCGATACCCAGCGTTTTAAGGATGTTCAATGCGCTGACTCGGGTACCTGAACCCGGTGCACCAAGAGCAACACGCTTCCCTTTCAGATCAGCTACAGATTTAATGTCTGAGTTGGCAGGTACCATGAATTGAACAACGTTAGGGTACAGTGCAAACAGAACGGACACGTCCATCTTGCGTGGGAACGGCTCTGTGCCCTGGTAGGCTTGCTGTACAACATTGCCCATCGCGATACCGGCAAGCTGTTGCTTGGTCGATACTTTGATCACGTTCTCTACCGATGCTGCTGTGACTTCTGCTCGCATATTGAAGTCATCAATATTCTCACTCCAGATCTTTGCTAACAAACCACCCAAGGGATAGTAAGTACCACTTTGGCTTCCAGTGCCTATGGTGTAATTGTTCGCTGCAACAGGCAGAGAAACCGCTAGAGCCAAAGAGATAATCCCTTTTTTGATCATTGAACGCATTGAGTACTCCTTCTCGTTGAATGCCGGATACCAAGTGTCAAACTCGACACATACGCATCAGGTTTTATTGTCATACAGATGTTGCATCAAATGAAATCGCATTGAAATGTTAAAATTGTGAAAGTTGTGAAAATGAGATACCAGTACTGTTAATTACATCAATGGTATGTTCGTTCCTTACACAGCACAAAATCACCCACAACCCTCTAATTCCATCCCGGGGGATTTTACATTCCCTTACAGTTAACCATTTAAGGCATCACAACCTTGGTTTCTTATTTATCCGGAAAACCCAGAACTAAACTCACGCCAAAAAAAACAGCGCTTTATAATCATGCACATAGCTCTAATCTTTACATCGTTAAATTCTTACCTAAATAAAGCAGTCAATGACACATTTTGAAATATAAAAAACACTGTTCAATTCATACAGGAATGATTCAGTTTTAGGCTGTTAAATTAGCGCCATAACAAAACGCAATCACATCAGTGATAAGCCTTAAAGCATATTTATCAGCAGGAATCATCATGAACACTTTCGCTAAGAGCTCTATCGTTTCAATCATCGGCCTTACTCTTCTAACAGGCTGTGTCAACCCAGATACACAAGATGATCCAAACGCACTAACCAAACAAGGCGCAGCCGGTGGTGCTCTTCTTGGTCTTACTTTAGGCGCTCTTACCGGTGATGCAGACCTTGCTGTTAAAGGCGCAATCGCTGGCGGTGTATCAGGTGGTGTAGCGGGTGCTTCTGCTGATATTCAAAATAACCGTGATAACCAACGCCACGACAGCCGCAATGATGCATTGGCTCAAATAGGTAACGGTGGCCAAGTCGCAGCAACCAACGCACAGCCACAAAACTGGGATAAGCTCGACAACTTCACAGGTAATTGGAACGTAAGTATCTGGAGTGGAGCGACTGAAAAGCCAATTAATGCAACAGCCAAAGCGGCAGGCTCTCTAGCGAAGACCACCGAGGCCAGCGTTAACATTAATAACCTAAACATTGATGGTAAATCACAGGCACTCTCTTTTACAGCTAACTTTGCCTATACGCCTGAAGCAGGCTATAGCCTGACCGTTACTGATAACGCAACCAATGTACCAGTGACCTTTGCCGGTGAGTACCAGCAGAACATGAACCGTTACAACTTCTACCCAACAAATGCTCAGGCAAGCATTTACGAGAACTTTGACTCCTCAACCGTTCGTGTAGAGCTGGGTTTCGCTGGGCCGAGTGTTTGGATGGTTGACACCTACGCTCAAGTAAACGGTCAGGAGCAAAAGATTCAGACCTACCGCTTTACAAAAGGTTAATTCAACCCAACTTAATTTCCTGTAGCGCTGTGCCTTCAAGGGCGTCAATCGAAGGCACGGCGTCTTTTTCACTTCGCTTGAACATCTTATATACTGCACACCCTCCCCCCAAAAATCCCCCCCTTCCTCACTCACCGCCATCAAAATAGCAGCAGCGCCTATAAATAGCCCCTCACTTACCCCCACGACTTCTGTGGAAAAAAACAAGAAATAAACCACACTTTGTTCGGGGACAACGGTTCAATACAACCGTTGCAAGCTTTTTAACTCGTTCTGTAGAGCACTGACCATGGTGAAGGTAATTTTCAACAAGACGCTGGCTGAACATGCCAACCTTAAGGATTACAATCAAGCGCAAACCCTCTCTCCTCCTTCTTATACTCTCCCTAAAGGGCTTTCATCAGGGGGACTGAATATGGGGTATGAAGCCATCGACCGTCACCTTGGACTGCCTTGTGAAGATAAAATAGCCATCCGCTGGATTAGCAAGAAAGACCAGGTCATGGATCTGAGCTATCGAGATCTTTACCAGCAAACGAGTCGCTTTGCCAACCTACTTCGACAGCTAGCACTTCCCACTGGTAGCCGGGTCTTTAGCCTTGCCGGGCGTAGACCTGAACTCTATATCGCTGCATTAGGCACTTTGCGTGCTGGTTGTGTATTTACCCCGCTCTTTTCTGCTTTTGGCCCTGAACCCATTCGCTCCCGTATGGAAATTGGTGAAGCTAATCTGATCCTGACAACTCGCAGCCTATACCGTAAGAAACTCAAAGGCTGGTGGAATGAACTTCCCCATTTAAAGGCGGTATTGCTGATTGATGGTGATCCTGGCAACGAACCAGGCTGCTTTGACTACCCCACGATGATGGCAGCGGCCGAAGACCAATTTACCTGCCATCCTACCCATGCTGAAGATAACGCATTACTTCACTTTACCAGCGGAACAACGGGAAAACCCAAGGGGGTGCTCCACGTTCACCAAGCTGTTAGTCACCATATTCTATCCGCATACTATGCCCTTGATCTAAAACCTGATGATATTTACTGGTGTACCGCGGATCCCGGTTGGGTAACAGGTACCACCTACGGGATAATTGCCCCGCTTTGCCTAGGTGTCACAATGATTATTGATGAGGCGGAGTTTGATGCGAAAAGGTGGTATTGGGTTCTGCAGGATTTTCACGTATCGGTTTGGTATACCGCTCCCACGGCAATTCGTATGCTGATGAAAGCGGGGGAATCACTGCCGGCTCAATACAATTTATCCGCCCTTAGATTTATGGCCAGTGTCGGTGAGCCGCTCAATCCAGAAGCCGTTGAATGGGGAAACCAAGTACTCGGCATGCCTTTTCACGACAACTGGTGGCAAACAGAAACTGGCGGCATTTTGATTGCCAATTACCCCAGCGAACCAATAAAACCCGGCTCAATGGGCCAGCCTCTTCCTGGTATCGAGGCCGCTATTGTCAACCAAGATGAAGATGGCCAACTGACAGTCGAACAATCGCCAATGCAAGTTGGCGAGCTGGCAATCAAACCCAACTGGCCTTCGATGTTCCGCGGCTACCTCCATCAGCCCGAGAAATACCAGGCCTGTTTCGTTGGCGGCTGGTATTTAAGTGGTGACCTAGCCATGAAAGACGAAGATGGCTATTTCTGGTTTGTAGGAAGAAAGGATGACCTTATTAAGTCTTCTGGCCACCTTATCGGGCCTTTCGAAGTCGAAAGTGTCCTGATGGAACACCCTGCCGTTGCGGAAGCTGGCGTCATTGGCGTGCCCGATGCCGTAGCAGGTCAACTCGTTAAAGCATTTGTCGCTTTAAAACCTGGTATCCAGGCTGATGATGAATTGCAACAACAGTTGTTGGCGCTTGCCAGAAGTCGGCTTGGCGCAGCGGTTTCTCCCAAGGAAGTGGTCTTCCGAACCAACCTTCCGAAAACACGTAGCGGCAAGATCATGCGCCGCTTACTCAAGGCTCGTGAGCTTGGCCTGCCCGAGGGGGATATTTCAACCCTGGAGAGTGATGAACAATGACAAACCGACTCCATATAAACAGGCAGCACCTCATCGAGCAACTCCATCAAATGCTGCGTATCAGACGATTTGAAGAAAAGTGTGCTGAGTTATACGCACACGAGAAAATTCGGGGATTCCTTCACCTTTATATTGGCGAAGAAGCCATTGCGGTGGGTGTGATGTCCAGTCTTCGGCCCGATGACCAAATCGTTGCGACCTACCGGGAGCATGGCCATGCCCTTGCCCGGGGCATGAGTATGAATAGCATATTGGCAGAAATGTATGGCCGCTCTAATGGCTGTAGCCGCGGGCGGGGAGGCTCAATGCACCTTTTCGACAAAAGCTGCCACTTCTATGGCGGCAATGCGATTGTGGGAGGAGGGTTGCCGCTGGCAACCGGCCTAGCCATGGCTAACAAAAAGAAGCAACGAGACGCCATTGCCGTTTGTTTTTTCGGAGAAGGTGCCGTAGCTGAAGGCGAATTTCATGAAAGCTTGAATTTAGCGGCCCTTTGGCAGCTTCCTGTCCTGTTTGTCTGCGAAAATAACCAATACGCGATGGGAACCGCGCTGAATCTATCAGAATCTGAAACAGATATTACAAAGAAAGCACAAAGCTATGGCATCAATGCCACAAAGGTCGATGGCATGAATGTTGTTGACGTAGAAGCAGTCGCCAGTAACGCTGTTGAATATATCCGTCAGCACCAACGCCCATTTTTCATCGAGTGCCAAACCTATCGATTCCGTGGGCACTCAAGCTTTGACACCCAACTCTATCGCGACAAAGCAGAAATCGCCCACTGGGAAGAAAAAGGCCCGGTCAAAAAGCTGATTCAGTGGTTGCAGAAAAACAGCCACTTCCAAGATCATGAACTCACCCAGATCGAAGCTGCGATCGCCCAAGAAATCGATGCCGCTATCGCCTTTGCTGAGGCCGGTCAGCTGGAGCCAACCGAGGAACTCACCCGCTATGTTTACAGCCCGGGAAGCTGCCCGCCGCCATCAGAAGTGATCAGTACCCAGCAGCCGGCTGAGCTGACTTACCGCGAAAGCCTTCGCGCCGGAATTAAAGATGCTCTCAGCCATGACCCCCGGGTATTCTTGATGGGGGAAGATGTTGGGCGTTACGGTGGATGTTATGCCGTTAGCAAGGGGCTCATTGAGCAATTCGGCCCTGATCGAATCATTGACACACCATTGTGTGAGTCCGGTTTTGTCGGCGTCGGCATAGGCGCAGCGCTTGGCGGAATGAAACCGATTGTTGAAGTCATGACGGTGAATTTCAGCCTACTTGCGATGGATCAGATCATCAACAGTGCTGCAACCCTGCTTCATATGTCCGGCGGTCAATTCAATGTCCCCCTAGTGATCCGCATGGCCTGTGGCGCGGGCAAACAACTGGCTGCCCAGCACTCTCATAGCTGGGAAAACTTCTATGCCCATGTGCCAGGCTTGAAGGTGCTCAGCCCGGCGACACATAATGATGCCAGGCACATGCTGGGCCAGGCGCTTGTTGTTCCCGACCCTGTGCTGATTTTCGAGCATGTCATGCTACTCAACGAAAACGGTCCTGTCTCCGAGGGGCCTGACGCCCCCATGGACCAAGCCATGGTCAGGCGCCCCGGCTCCGATATCAGCTTGATCACCTACGGCGGCAGCCTGGGCAAGACTCTGGAAGCCGCGGTGCAACTCCAAAAGGAAGGGGTCAGTGCCGAAGTCATCGACCTGCGCTCCCTTAGACCACTCGATACGCCTACGATTATCGCCAGTGTAAATAAAACCCATAGAGCAGTCATCGTTGATGAGGGTTGGTATACGGGCAGCCTTGCGGGTGAAATCAGTGCCATTATCATGGAACAAGCCTTCTGGCAGTTGGACGCACCTGTTGGCCGAGTATGTACGATAGAAGTCCCAATACCTTATGCCCAACACCTCGAGCAGGCAGCACTGCCCCAATGCAATAAGATTATCGCAGCGGCAAGATCTGCTCTTGCCATAGCGGATTGGCAGGACAAAACAGGTAAGCCATCCCATGGATAAAATGCAATCAGAAGACACATTGATTGATATCACGATGCCTGCTCTAGGGGCTGACATGCATGATGGCACCCTTGTTGAGTGGCAAGTCAATCTGGGTGATGAAGTCCAAAAAGGCGATATCATCGCAGTTATCGAAACCAGCAAGGGAGCCATTGATATGGAGTCCTATCATGACGGTACGATCACTGATCTGCTGGTAGAGCCCGAAATCAAACTTCCCGTCGGGAGTGTCATGGCCCGTATGACAACTGCACAGCCAGCTAATACTGAGCCAAAAGCAAATGAGAGCCAACCTTCCGCGCCAAAGCCTAACTCAAACGAGCCTACATCGGCCTTCAGCGAAGACAATTACCCCTTCCCTCCTTTTGCCCTCGCCCGCCAACATAAAAACAATGACCAACATTCGACACGGGTGCTCATTTCTCCTGCTGCTCGGCACCGGGTCGAAGAAGACCATCTTGATGTCTCGTACCTACATGGCAGCGGCCCCGAGGGCGCGATTGTACTTCGTGATTTGCCTCCCCAGATACCCACCGGCAGCAAAACGAAAACGAGCACTAAGAGTAGCCAAATGCGGCAGGCAATCAGTGAAGCAATGAGTCGTTCTAAACAGCAAATCCCACATTACTACCTTTCCTTGGAGGCTGATTTATCAAAGGCTGAGCAGTGGTTAGTGCAATACAACCAGCAACGAGAGCCGGAAGACCGAATGCTGCTATCATCCCTTGTAATTACCGCCATTGCTCGGCAACTTACCAAATACCCTTCCCTGAACGGCTATTATATCAAAGGGGAATTTATCCCATCGCCTGCTGTAAATATCGGTAATGCCATTAGCTTGCGAGAAGGAGGCTTAGTCGTTCCAGCCATTATCAATGCCGATGAACTTTCCTTAGAACAGGTCATGATAAAGCTAAAAGAGCTGGCAGAAAGGGGACGTCATGGGCACCTACGCAGCACAGAGATCACTGACGCAACCATCACAGTAACAAGTATTGGCGAACGGGGTGCTGATATGATCACCGGGATCATATACCCCCCTCAAGTCGCTATCATTGGGCTTGGTCGGTTACGTGATGCCCCAGTAGTCAATAACGGCACGCTTACCGTGGGAAGTGTGATGACCATTACCCTCGCCGCGGATCACCGTGTCAGCGACGGCATCATCGGAGCCCGTTTTCTGCACTCCGTTGCCAAACAACTCCAAAAACCAGAGGCGCTCTACCATGATTGATCCTGCCAGCAGCATTGCCAATGCCTTGAAACGTATCGCCCCGGAAATTGACATCTCAGATATCGACCTTGATGAAGATTTGCGCGAGGAGTGCGATCTCGATTCCATGGATTTCCTCAACCTACTGGCTGCCATCAAGCAGCAGACCGGTGTCAGCATTCCCGAGGATGATTACCCCAAGGTAAGAAGCTACAGCCAGCTCATTGCCTACCTTTCGAACAGAGACCAAAGCTAGGGAGCGCATGATGGATAAACCAGAACTCATCTACTGGTACAGACAACTTCGAGCGACAGATGTCGGCCTTGTCGGTGGTAAAAATGCCAGTCTCGGGGAAATGTTAAGCCAACTTGACAAGGCCGGTATCCGGGTGCCGGATGGCTTCGCAACCAGCGCACAATTATTTCGAGATTTCCTTCACCAAAACCAACTCAATAGTCCCATCGACGACCAGCTCAATGCCATGCATACCGGTCAGGTGAGCCTGGCTGAAGCCGGGCATGAAATCCGGAAACGGATCATCCAGGGTCATTTTACCGCCGAGCAAGAGCAGGCAATTACCAGCGCCTACCTGCAGCTGTGCCAGCACGTTTCAGCCCCAGAACTTTCAGTGGCCGTCAGAAGCTCAGCGACAGCCGAAGATCTGCCTGAAGCCAGTTTTGCCGGCCAGCAAGAGAGCTACTTGAATATCCGAGGCGAGCAGCAAGTCATAACGGCCTGCAAAAAGTGCTTTGCCTCGCTGTATACCGACCGGGCCATTATCTACCGCGAAGAGCAAGGCTTTGCCCACCAGCAGGTCGCCTTATCGGTGGGGATTCAGCAAATGATCGAAGCAGAATGTGCGGGAGTGATGTTCACCCTTGATACCGAAAATGGCTTCCCTGATGTCGTTATGATCAATGGCAACTGGGGCCTGGGGGAAACCATCGTAAAAGGCACAGTGACCCCCGATCGGTTTATGGTCTTCAAACCTTTGCTCGCTGAGTCTGATAAAACACCGATTATCGAAAAGCATCTCGGCAAGAAAACAGAAAAGATGCAATTCGCTGCCACTGGCAGCGCCTCTCCCACTGTCACCCTGCCGACTAGCGAACATGAGCGCAGTCACCTGGTGCTGACTGATCAGGAAATACTGCAGCTAAGCCGGTGGGCCGTGCTGATTGAACAGCATTATGGCCATGCCATGGATATCGAATGGGTGAAAGACACCCATCGCCAGCAACTGTATATCGTGCAGGCCCGGCCGGAGACGGTAGAAGCACGCAAAGACTCCGCGGTATTGCTCAACTACCGGCTGGAGAAAAGCGAGGCACCAGTATTGCTAGAAGGTGCCAGCGTTGGTGGAGCCATCGCCAGTGGCAAAACCTTTACCATTCTCTCCCCCGAAGACAGCGAACAGTTTCCCGCAGGTGCCATTCTTGTGACCGAGCGAACCGATCCCGACTGGGTTCCCCTGATGCGCAAAGCGGCGGGCATCATCACCGATTCCGGGGGGCCGACCAGCCATGCCGCAATCGTCAGCCGGGAGCTAAAAGTCCCGGCTATCGTTGGTACCGAAGAGGCCACCCGGGTTTTACCATCGGGAAACCCCGTCACGATGAGCTGTGCCACTGGTGCTGTCGGGCAAATATTTGACGGTATCATCAACTTCACTACCGAGGAGATTGATCTTGCATCGCTGCCCAAAACACAAACCCAGATCATGATCAACGCGGCCATGCCAGACGGTATCTTTCACTGGTGGCAACTCCCGACCGCCGGTATTGGCTTGACGAGAATCGAGTTCATCATCTCTAGCCTGATAGGGATCCACCCGATGGCCCTACTCCATCCCGAACAAGTCACCGATCCCAAGGTCATGCAGGTCATACGCCAGCGCTGCACCGGGGTCGAAAGCCTGCCTGACTTCTTCGTTGAGAACCTCGCGCTCGGCGTCGGCAAAATTGCCGCCAGCCAGTACCCGAAACCGGTGATCGTAAGGATGTCGGATTTCAAGTCGAACGAATACCGCGGGCTTATCGGCGGCGAGTTCTTTGAACTGCACGAAGAAAACCCGATGCTAGGCTTGCGCGGCGCATCCCGCTATTACCATCCCCGCTACCAGGAAGCCTTCCAGCTCGAATGCCAGGCCATTGCAAAAGCACGTGATGAGATGGGCTTTAACAATATCATTGTGATGATCCCATTCTGCCGCACGGTCCAAGAAGCCGATAAAGTACTTGGCGTGATGGCCCAAGCAGGACTCGAGCGGGGTAAAAACGGACTGCAAGTCTACGTGATGTGTGAAATACCGTCGAACGTCATCCTCGCCGAGCGTTTTGCCGAACGGTTTGATGGCTTTTCCATCGGCAGTAACGATCTCACTCAGCTGGTATTGGGCATTGACCGGGATTCCGCAGAGCTGAAACCTATGTTTGATGCACGGGATGATGCAGTAAAGAGTTTAATTGAACAGGTGATCACGGTTGCCCACCCAAAAGGCTGTAAAGTTGGGATCTGCGGCCAAGCACCTTCTGATCATCCGGAGTTTGCCGCTTTTCTCGTCAGCCACGGCATCGACTCCATCTCCCTCAACCCTGACTCTTTTGCCAAGGGATGCAAAGTGATATCAGACGCTGAGCACCAACGCCTGGAGCGCCCAACCGCCTCCTCATCTCAAGGCAAGGAGGAATAGGCTGTAGCCAGTGAATTCTGGCTACCTTGTTCTTCGCCAGGCTGTGACTCCAGTGGCTATTGCTCGTCAATATGGAGCGGCACAAGCTCAGCCCAGGTAAAGGTTGGCCCATCCGTGCAGACATACCGGCTCTGCAGGTAACAGTGCCCACACAAGCCAACGGCACAGTGCATACGCCGCTCAACAGAAAGGTAAATGGACTGGGGATCGATGCCGTAGGCGGCAAGGTATTCGGCGGCCGCCTCCATCATTCCCTCAGGCCCGGCGATCAGCACCCTGTCCGGCTGCTCGGCAAAGGCATGTAACACTTTGGGCAAGATCCCTACCGCGGTTCCTGGATAAAACTCTTGCTCATTAAGATCCGTCATATCTTCAACAACGGTAAAAAAAGGAACACAGTGCTGCCAGCGATCTCGTTCAGGGTTGAGCATCAAGGTCGCTCGACTTCTCGCGGCATATACCACTTCAAGTTGAGTAAAACTCTGCGTATCAATAAGTCGATTAATGAGACTGGCTAGAGGCGCAATACCACACCCACCAGCAACTATGAGCAAGCGCTCTTTGGACATATCATCTACTGGCCACCCTCGGCCAAAAGGTCCTCTCGCGCCAATGACATCCCCGACAGAGCAATTAAATAAGGCGTGAGTGACACTGCCCACTTGGCGTACCAGAGCGCGGAACTCACCAGCTTCATTGGGTAACTCCGTAAAGGTAAAAGGCGCCTCACCAATACCTGGGAGGCAGAGCATAAAAAATTGACCATTTTGAGCCTTATGCCATGCAACATGCTTGTTCGATTTGTCGGCATCCATAAGTCGAAAACGATAATGGCGAGTGTCTTGACCATCGTCATAAAAGTCGAGTACTTCAATTGGCACTGGCGTCAGGCTAAACATCATCGGCAATCCTTTTCATTATGGCGTGTACACCAACAACCCCGGGGCAAGTCTGTTCACACCGCCCGCAACCTACACACCCATAGCGGCCAAATTCAGGTATAAAATCATCGCTGAATTTGTGGTACCAAAACCGCTGCATTCTTTGTCCAGCATGCTTGCTGGGGTTGTGGAAACTCGCCTCGCGCTGGAACCCCTCGTACAGGCATGAGTCCCAGAACCTCACCTGCGTGGTTTCGGCTTCAGGCTCCCCCTCGCTTTCAGACACCGATCGGGTCGCGAAGCACGAGCAGGTTGGGCACAGGGTCGTACACCCCGAACAACCGAGACACTGGATGCCAACCTGCAGCCAGAACTCATCGGGGATCTGCTCGTTATTTATCTTTTCTATCCCATCGAGAATATATTGGTGAGCGGGAAAAGACTGCTCGCAATGGCTGATATTGTCCCAGCGCAAACTGACATCATGCGGTGAGGCAGGCTGCAAAGGCAGGTCTTGCAGGGCGTCCTTACCGGCTGCAGTCAGGACGACCAATAACCATTGTTCGCTACCGAGAGGATGCAGTACGAGATCTGCCGTTTCATCACGCACACTCGGGCCAGCATTCACGGTCGGGCAAAATCCATGCTCGCAAGGCGAAACACAATCAATACCGACCAGCAATGCCCGACTGCGTCTTGCCTGATAATACGGGTCCTGTTCAAAGAAAGTGTCTTGATAGTGGATTGCCATCAAATCACAGCTTTTTACCCCAAAGAGAACAAACGGCGCGATGTTCGGTAGGGTCTCGCGGAAGAAACGGCCATCAAAGACATACAGCGGTTCTTCGTCGCTGAAAAAGAACTGCTTCGCAGAGTGTAAGGGCTTATTGTGTTGCAAAGCCGGCCAAGATCCCCCCTCAACCTGTTGCCAGTGCACATCATTTGGTTCCCCTTCTGCCGAAGCCACCACTTGGAAGATATTCCTATCCAGGGCTAAGTGAGTACGTAACGCGTCCAATGAATCAAGCAGGTAAGTACTATGCATACTAGCTATCCTCCTTCAGCTGCCAGACAGGGCTTGGAATATGATCAGCAGGTAAGGCAACAACTGCTACGGCACAAGCCTTCAATTCAGGCATCTTGGTTACAGGATCCTGAGCAGTATTGGTAAGTTGGTTGGAAGGCGCCTCTTTGAAATGGTAGGGCATGCTAACTAACCCAGGCGCGACATCTTTTGTTATCACTGCCCGCGTTTCCACGTAACCTCGACGCGAGCGGACGCCAACAGGGCCGTACGGTTCAATGGACAGCGCCTCGGCATCCACCGGATGGATAAACAAAATCCCAGGAGGGGTCTCTCGTTCAAGCAAAGGGGATTTTCGGCTCATTGAGCCACAACCATAATGGAAGTGCAGGCGATTGGTAGTAAGAAGCAACGGATAAAACTCATCTGCAGATTCGTCTATCGGCACATAATTCACTGGCGTTAGCCGGGCTCGGCCAATTGGAAAAGTCGATTGATGCAATATACGCGTTCCTTGAGGAGCCTCATCGTTACATGGCCACTGCAAACCGTCATGCAGCGCTAACTTGTGATAGTCCATCCCTTGGTAAGGCGGTGTCAGCGAGGCCATTTCATCAAAGACCGCTTCGCTGTCTGGCCATTTGAGACACTCACTTCCCATTGCCTCGGCGAGGGCACTCAACCACTGCCAATCCCCTTTAGCCTCTCCGGGAGGATCGATGAGCGGTCGTATTCGCTGTACCCTTCGCTCGCAATTTGTAAAAGTGCCTGATTTTTCAGCAAAGGAAGCCGCAGGCAAAATATAATCAGCCAGCTTAGCCGTTTCGGTCATTGTCAGTTCAGCAACGACGAGTAGATCCAGCGATTTATACGCTTCACGAACATGGTTTTGGTCCGGATCGGTCACAACCGGATCCTCGCCAAATAAGATCTGCGCCCTAAACTGACCAGCCAATGCCGCCTTGGTCATACCCAGCGACGTTAACCCAGTACTTTCAGCGACTTTCGTTCCCCAAGCATGAGAGAAACGCACTTGGGTTGCTTGTTGATCTGCTAATTGATAACCAGGATAGACATTGGGCAAACATCCCATATCGCATGCCCCTTGGACATTATTCTGCCCTCGCAAGGGATTTATCCCTGTCCCGGGCTTGCCAATGTGACCACACACCAATGCCAAATCAGCCAGTGCCATCACACTCGAGGTCCCAGTGACAAATTGGGTGATCCCCATACCATAAAGGATCATTGCCCGTTCCGCTTGACTGTAATACTGGGCTGCTTGACGGATTAATAGCGGTTCTAGGCCGGTTATTTCCTCAACAGATTCAGGTGTCACCTTGTCAACATGTGACACTAAGGTTTCGAACCCCTCGCAGCGACGCTCGATAAAATCTTGATCATGCCACTGGTTACCCAAGATCACATGGATCATGGCATTTATAAGGGCAATATTGGTGCCCGGATTGAGCTGTAAGTGGATATCCGCCAGCTTCGCCAGTCGGGTTATCCTTGGGTCAACCACAATCAGGGTAGCGCCAGCAAGCTTCGCCTCGATCACCTGACCGCCCAAGACACTGTGGTTTTCAGTCGGATCTGCACCAATCACTACAATGACATCTGCCTTGAAAACATCATCAGTGCTGTTTGTCATTGCGCCAGAGCCAAGGACTTGCTTGAGCCCCGCCACTGTTGGGCTATGGCAAATCCGTGCACAATGATCGACATTGTTGGTCTTCAATACAGATCGAGCAAATTTCTGGGCGGCATAATTATCTTCATTGGTTGCCCGGGCACTGCTTATCACACCAACAGCACCGGAGCCTGATTCATCAATAATTTCTGTTAGCGAAGAGGCAATTGAAGATAGTGCTTCATCCCAACTCACAGGGACAAACTTGTCGACTTCCTTTTTGAGGGGGTGGGTGATTCGATTCTCGGGTGAGACGGCGTAGACGGTGCTCCACCCTTTGTCACATAACTTACCTTTGCTTATAGGGTGATCCCACTGTGGGGTCACGCTACACACCTTCCCTTCACTATCACGGGCTAAGTACATTCCGCACCCAACCCCACAGAAAGGACAGACAGTTTTCACGACTTTGGACTGCATGCTGGTTGCCTGGTGATTTGTGCCAGGTAAATTATAGCACCCAGCCCTGACTCAAAGATGCCCCACCTTCAAACAGCGCTGTTCAACTAAACACCTTCACTCTCTAGCCTTGCTTGCGCAAGTAAATGATGTGATACACCAATCCAACCAGGACACTGCCACCAACCAAGTTTCCCAAAATCACAGGAATCAAATTCCCGATAAACCCGATCATTGTGACCGAATCAGCCACTTCAACCGAACCTGAAGCTTTGAGTATCATTGCCAAGGGAATGAAGTACATGTTGGCAATGCTGTGTTCAAAACCAGCAGCGACAAACGCCGAGATGGGAAACACAATGGCTACTGCTTTATCTATGACACTCCGTCCGGCAAGCGCCATCCAGACGGCCATACAAACCAAAACATTACACAAAACCCCACGAAAAAACGCTGCCCAAAACGGCAACTCACACTTAGCTGCAGCAATCTTGGCGTACATCGATGCAATAGCACCATCATTCATCCCGGTGTGGCCAGAAAGAAAAACTAGCAACGCCACCCCAACAGCACCAACCAAATTAGCCAGGCACACCACAATCCAGTTCTTTAATATCTCTCCGGTAGTGATCTTCTTATCAGCCCATGCCATCGCCAGTAGGTTGTTGCCAGTAAATAGTTCAGCACCCGCCACAATAACAAGCAACAAGCCAAGGGAAAAAGTCAGCCCGCCCACAACCTGCTGAGTAGCAAACCCCAATGTGGGATCAGACTTCACCAAGGTAAAATACAAGCCGCCAAGACCGATGAACGCACCAGCCAATATTCCCAGCATCACCATAGATAACAGTGGTAACCTTGCTTTCACCACCCCGATGCTGTCTACCTTCTCGGCTATTTGCTTGGGAGAGAACGCATCGAAACCAAATACATCAGCCATTACCTTTTTCCTTTCCCACAATTCATACACACAACCTAGACCAGATTGCCTAATAATCAATTAACGTCGAATTTAGGCTTCTGGGTATGTTGCCATGTACGAGCCCCCCCATCCCTGGCACCATTGCTCTGTGCAACAAACTTTCAAGGCAGTAGACAGCCAGCCCGAAGGGCTGGATTCAGCAGAAGCCAAAAGACGCCTGGAAAATCACGGCGCAAATAAATTACCAGATAGTCAAAAACGCTCTGTTATCTTTCGCTTTATAAGCCAATTCAATAACTTACTTATTTATGTACTACTTGCCGTCATGATCATTACGGGTTTTCTTGGCCATTGGCTTGATACCGGTGTCATTGCAGGCGTTGTTCTCATCAATGCCATTATCGGTTTTATACAAGAAGGCCGAGCTGAAGAAGCCTTGAAAGCTATCCATAGTATGTTGTCGCCCAATGCTGAAGTTATCCGCGATGGACAACAGCAAACTATCGCGGTCGAAAATTTAGTTGTCGGCGATATCGTATTACTGCAGGCCGGCGATCGCATACCCGCAGATTTACGGCTCAGCCTAGTTAAGGGACTGCAAATATCTGAAGCGGTACTGACCGGGGAGTCAGTTGCCATCGACAAACAATGTGAACCTGTCGAGCCTCAAGCGGAATTAGCCAGTCGCACTTCGATGGCTTTTTCCGGCACGCTAGTAACCCACGGTCTAGGGACTGGTATTGTGGTCGCAACAGGCACCCAAACAGCACTGGGGCAAATCAGTGAGTTAGTATCAAAGGTAACACCAACAGATACCCCCTTACTTAGGCAGATAGCCATTTTCGGTCGATGGTTGACTGCCACCATATTAGTACTGGCCACCGCGACTTTTTCCTTTGGGGTATTAATCCGTGGTTATCCTGCCTCCGAAATGTTCCTTGCCGCTGTCAGCTTGGCTGTGGCGGCTATTCCTGAGGGGCTGCCAGCCATTATGACGATCACATTGGCCATCGGGGTCGAGCGAATGGCAAAGCGCCAAGCGGTGATCCGCCGCCTCCCCGCCGTTGAAACCCTAGGTTCAGTCAATGTGATATGCACAGATAAAACGGGAACACTGACCCGCAATGAGATGACGGTTCGCACGATAATCACCACAGATAGGCAATATACGCTAACTGGCACCGGCTATGATCCTCATGGGTTTCTGACAATCGGAAAACAGACCACCTTTCCCGAAGCTAACCATCCCATCTCTTTGGCAATCAGAGCCGCAGTGCTATGCAATGACTCCACCCTGAGAAATGAAGGTAATGAATGGCGTGTACATGGTGACCCAATGGAAGGGGCTTTGCTCGTCGCAGGTGCGAAGGTCGGCCTCGATGCAGAAGAAGAAAAACAAAATTACCCCCGTACTGACCTGATCCCCTTCGAATCTGAACACCGCTTTATGGCCACGCTCCATCACAGCCATGATGGGCATGCCTTCATATTTCTCAAGGGCGCTCCGGAGCGAATCATTGAAATGTGCAGCCAACAAATGGCTACATCAGGGCCTACCGCCATCCAGCAGGATTTCTGGTCTGAAATGATTGAACAGCAGGCGCACAATGGCCAAAGGCTTTTAGCTGTCGCTTATAGTCCTGCAAATTATGCCCAAGTTGAGCTGACTTTTACCGACATTGCCAACCAATTCATTATGTTAGGGTTGTTTGGCTTGATTGATCCCCCCCGGGATGAAGCTATCGAGGCTGTAAATGACTGCAATCAAGCCGGAATACGCGTCAAAATGATCACCGGTGACCACGTCCTGACAGCCAGAGCCATCGCAATGCAACTGGGGATGGTCAATACGGAGGAAGCCCTGACAGGCCAGCAAATGGATAGACTCAGTGACGAGGAATTATTTGAACTTGCGGGCCGAATCGATATTTATGCACGAGTCAATCCGGAGCATAAAATGCGCCTTATCAATACATTACAGCAACACGGGCAAATCGTGGCCATGACTGGCGATGGTGTCAACGATGCACCGGCGCTTAAGTGCTCCGATATAGGAACGGCAATGGGATTAAACGGCACAGAAGCGGCGAAAGAAGCCGCCGAGATGGTACTGGCCGATGATAATTTTGCCACCATTACGGCAGCCGTTGAGGAGGGTCGGGCCGTATATGACAACCTGCAAAAAGCAATTTTGTTCATTCTGCCAACTAATGGTGGTGAGGCCCTAATCATTCTCACCGCAGTATTGCTAGGCTTTCAGCAATTACCCCTAACTCCAGTCCAAATCCTCTGGGTCAATATGGTCACGGCAGTGACTCTGGCTCTTTCGCTGGCTTTCGAGCCCAAAGAAAAAAGAATCATGCAACGTCCCCCCCGCCCATCAAACCAACCACTGCTAAGCAACTTTCTCATTTGGCGGGTGGCTTTTGTCGCTGTGATCATCATGGGCGGTACTCTTGGGTTATTTCAATGGGAATTGGCACAGAATCCAGATACCGAACGTGCCCGCACAATAGCAGTTAATACGCTTGTGATGTTCGAGATCTTCTACCTCTTTAACTCACGCTTTTTTCTTGAGCCTATTTTAAACCGCCAGGGCATTATGGGGAACTATTACATCCTTCTTGCAATCAGTATCCTATGCGTGTTCCAACTTGCATTCACCTATGTGCCAATCATGCAGGTACTTTTCGGCACCTATGCGCTTGAAATCAGTGCATGGCCAAAAATTGTTATCATAGCTTCAAGCGTATTCCTATTTGTCGAAACCGAAAAAGCTATCATGCGACACTTCTTCGCCAAACCTGCATAGCCCTATGCCGAATCATTACTAGTTCCCTGCTAAATTGCCACTTTGATCTCAAAAGCGCTACAAAAATTTAACCATAAAAGTTACATCCAGGCTTTTGCTTGATACTATCCTTGCATTGTCCACCAACACACAGTTCCATGCCGTTGCCCCCACCTTCATTTAAATCATTATTTACTTATAGAAAATTGATCAGTTTACTGGTGGCGGCTGCACTTATAACCTCCTCACTGCTTTCATCCGTCGTTGTTCTTAATCCTCAATTTTTCGCAAAAAACGCTGGATGGCTCACTGGTGAAAAAGTTCTTATCTGCACTTCTGAGGGTATAAAGTGGGTTTCTGCCTCTTCCCTTGAAAGGCACAACAACCATCAGGACCATAGTGAGCATTCAGGATTTAATGCCCACTGTCCTATTTTTAAACTGCATGACGGAAAAGGCTTTTCGTTCGATGGCGCCTACAATTTTGTAGGTTTTATCCAGTTTGTCGGGCACATAGGACACATTCAATCTCAACACCACGCTGTTGCACGTAAACTGTACCGAATTGCCCCCAAGCACTCTCCACCTATATCGATTATATTTTCATAAATTTAATATATTGATATCAAAGATAATTTTATTGGCATGACGCCAAATGGAGAACGTAATGAAAACAATAAAAAATATCCTGCTTGGAAGCCTATTCGCTCTAACCGCGACCGCCAACGCCCATGACTACAAAGCTGGCGATTTGCATATCGATCACCCTTGGTCGAAACAAGTCCCACCGACCTCTCAGGTTGCGGCAGCATTTTTCAACATCATGAACCACAGTAACACTGGTGATGAGCTCATCAGTGCCTCTTCCCCGATTGCAGGAAAGACCGAGCTCCATGCCCATATCCATGAAGATGGCATGATGAAAATGCGAGAAGTAGAGAAAATTGATGTACCTGCCCATGGTTCACAAATGCTCAAGCCGGGGGGTTACCATGTTATGTTCTTTAACCTCAAAGAAGTCCCAGAACTTGGTGAAAGCTTCCCGCTCACCCTTAACTTCAAGCAGGCCGGTGAGGTCAAGGTTGAAGTTAAAGTCGAGGAAGCCACCTATGTGCCTGAAGGTATGAAAGAGCAGAAGATGGATCATGACCAACACTAATTTAGTGCCATGAACTATTCAGCGCTGACAGCCTATCAGGAGCAGCGTTCTACCATTTAACATAGGCCGCCACCTGGCGGCTTTCTTTATCGAGCTCGATCATCATCCCCCACACATTCGGGCAACCATGCAATTCCCTGCTTGATTGGTCTGATGAGTTGTTAAATAATGATTTCATTAGGGAAAGGTTCAATAGCATGCATCCATATAGGGATATCAAGATGAAACTGCACCACATTAATGGCTACATCCAATCGATATACCTCGTTGAATACCGCTACGGCCTGTTATTGCTCGATGGCTGCTGCCGGGCAGATATCCCTATTCTGCTGGATTTTATTTCTAAACAGCTCAATCGCCCAGCCAAAGATCTAAAGCTAGTCGTGGTCACTCACATGCACCCCGATCATGCCGGAGCCGCACATCGCCTTCGAAAACTTACAGGCTGCGCAATTGCGGTTGCTAATGTGCCAGGCCACTGGTATCAAGGCATTGACGGCGCGTTAATGCATTGGACGGATTTACTGCTTGCGAGTTGGGTGGCAAAGCGAATGAAGAAACCCCGTACTAACTTGTGGTATAACGCCAAGTTAAAGCCAGACTATCTTTTGGATGACCAAGAACCTTTGCCCGGCTTCCCCGAATGGCAAGCATTGGCAACCCAAGGCCATACCGACAGGGATTTATCTTTATATCACAAGGACTCAGGCAAGCTTTACGTCGCGGATTTGATGGTGAAAGTCAAAGGGCGCTATATCCCGCCATTTCCTGTGTTCTACCCTAAGCGTTATCGCAGCTCGGTCGAGAAAGTAATCAAGCTCTCACCTTCAAGTGTGCTGCTTGCACACGGCGGCGAGATCAGCCCTGAAGCAGAGGATTACCAGCACCTACTGGAAAAGGCTCCAACAACGCCAGTCACCCATTGGCGATCGGTAAAAACAAAATTCAAACGTGCGATTTCAGCAACGTGAGTTGCCTGTTTTGGTATTCAATTTAACGTAATATCAGTACAAACGTTTAGCGCATACGGAAAGTGACCCACAATGAGCCAGACTCTCCCCAAAGCAGCTGACAATGCTGCCATACATTCATCAACAAACGCCCAGCCATGCTTAATGTCGGCGTGGTCTGAACACGCCCAACCTCTCAGCCACTGGCTAAAGGCAAAGTCTCACGACGAAGCCCTGACTGAAGATCTGCTCCAAGAAGTGTTTATCCGTGCGATGCTCAAAGATGCAGAATTCTGTGATATCAGCAATCCCCGAGCCTGGTTTCATCGTGTTGCCAACAACCTGCTGATCGACTTCAGCCGAAAGAAACGCCTTGATCCACTTGAGCAGGATATCGAACAAGAGACAAACTCTGAGGCGGTCATCGACACGCTTACCCAGTGCCTGGGACGAGTACTCACAGAACTCCCTGAGCCAGACAGGCAAGTTATCAAAGCCTGTGACATACACGGTATGACACAGCAAGAATACGCCAACCAATATGGCTTAACCCTTTCTGCGGTTAAATCTCGTCTGCTACGTGCCCGTGGGAAATTGAAGAAGCAATTGATGATGTCATGCAAAGTGAAGCTAGATGCTAATCAACAGGTTTGTTGTTTTACACCGCGGGATGAGAATAAAAAAGAAAAACTATGATCAGTTGAAGCCCATCGCGTTTCAACTGAATCATAGCTTACATCTAATCCATTGATTGCATTTAAGGTGCTAGTTGACACCCTTTTGGCTCTCAACAGCATTAATGAACGTCTCTCTGGCGTTAGGCACGCCTTTTTCTTCCGCTTCATTCAGCAAGGTAATCGCCTGATCCATATCACCTTGCTCCACGCTGTTTTGAATCGAATCCAGGTAGTCAATTTGCCCACTTAAGCTGGTGCTGGTATTGCTGGCTGGTCGGTAGTCAGGTGCATAATAGGCAGTGCCTTGATGACCTTGGCCTAGCGCCAGTGCCGTTAAATGTAGCTGGCCATACCTACTATGCAACGCCTTAAGATCAGGGATACTAGGTGGCTGGTTTCCTTTTCCAATTGCGAAAGCTTTGGCAGGATGCAGCACCGTAGTACTTCCTTCTAGATCCTCAGGAGTGGTATAGATTAAAACATTAACCTGCTCAGTACCGAACTTCGGTGCAATCGTAAACCGAGCCTGAACTTGGTCTCCTTGCAACAGCCTGGCTGGTATATATTTGAATTCACCCGATTCAATATGGTAAAGCACTTCCCCTTCGGGATCCGTAATCAATACATTTGGGTTGTAAAGGGTTAATTTGCTATCCACATAACTGGTCAGCACCATTTCTATCGGCGTACTCGTTACCGGAATAACAAAACTGGCAACTGGGCCTGTACTCTCATCACTGACCAGAACCTGGCTTTTTTCGTTAAACTCAAAATTGATATCTAACGGCATAGCCAATTCCTGCCAATTTAATTCAGCTGAAGAAACAACCCTGTTGCTGGCTGAGCTCTTGGCTTGAGTACTGACTTCGGGTATTGACGAGCAACCCGAAGTCATGACAAAGCACAGGGATAAAATTATGGTGATTGACTTAATCATTGCCTATCCCTCTATGCCTCTTACCACCAAGCTTCAACCTGAACACCTAAGTTGTATTCCGAGTCATCCGCTTCGCCAATCGAGTTATCTTCATAATCTTCTATGTAACTGGCATACACACGAAGTTCAGGACGGGCCCAGAAGCTGCTACCGGCTGACCAGGCTTGTGCGATGGTAAATTTACTCGCAGAGCTGTCGACATTATCCTTTTCTTCAGTAAACCAACCCGCCTCAAACACGGTCCGGTTATATTCATTCCATTTGTACATCGGGCGAGCAACTATGCTAAAAATGTCGTGATCGTCCTGGCTATCAAAAGTTGAACGGGCATAAACAAGCTGGTAACCAATTTCCCAAGTATCCGATGGAGCCATCACCCCCCAGTTAATAATTCGATAACCGTCAACACCATCATCTGAGTTTGCATCAGGAGAGTTACCCGCTCCCAACCCGGCCATTTGCTCACCAAAGCTTTCAGTAGCATATTGGAGAATGACTTTGTTCAAGCCACCAACAACATCATCCATGGTAAGCTCAGCGGTTACCATTAGTGGGTCTTCACCTACGCCCAACCCTTCATCTTTTTGGCTATCTGTTTCGTTAATGAAACCGTAATTAAAGCCAAGTTCAAGGTTGGCTCCATCCCAAAGTCCAATCTCGGCATACCGGATATCCAAGTTATTCACATTGACGTCTCCGTCATCTTGGCGAAGAGCGGCTAACGACAGTTTACCCGCGCCGGCAGAGATGTTCTCCACCCCCGCCCCTGAGCCTGAGGTATCCCAGTAGTAAAAATCAGTAATGTGAATGTCATGACGTTGATAGTAGCGCTTGCCTGCCCAGATAACGGCCCCTGGATCGCGTGCAATCAACCCTTCTGTCTGGACATTGAATTGGCGGATGGCAAACTGTGCATCATTGTCACAGGAGATACCGCCATCTGCATCAGGCTCCAATTCACAAGAGGTATTTGTCCCTTCAAAGTCATTACTACCGTCAGAGAGCCAAGCAGCCATTGAATCGACATAAAAGGATTTACCATTTTGGTTGTAAACCTCTTTGCCTAACTGGACTTCAGCATATAGGTCATCCTCGTTACCGAGTCGGCCAACTTTGTTGGACTCGTAACGAACCTGCTGGCCGTTATCCCCACTGATACCAATGCCTGCACGCATGTAGCCGTGAAAATCCACTTCTGCAACAACTGATGTAGAAACCATCATGGTCGAAATAACACCAGTCAATTTCAGCGTATGCTTTTTCATTTTTCGCGCTCCTATAATGGATCTTTTTATCTGCTATTTGTTTTATGTTTATTGTTATTCATTTTCCTTTCTAGCAAGCATAGCTAACCTAGAGCCACTAACCGTCCCAGTTCCCGATTTATTGGACATTTGCACTTTTTTATTATGTGATTAAGACAAAATATTAAATTTGATACTTTTTTGTGAACTCAAGAATATCACTTCAGCCACATAAACAATTGAAAATGAAGGATGTAATTAGCAACCATGAGAATTCACCTCAATCAAGAGAATATCTTAAAACTAAGAACTCACACACCTAAATTAAAAAGTTCCGAGAGAAAAACAATGATAAAACCATAATAGTCAATCTTGAACAACAATTGATTGAGTTAAACTTTACTAACAGTTGCAATAGTAAAATATAAACTTTTTTAATTCTTCACTATTCGAATAACTCTATCGACCACCTCTTCTACATTTACAACACGCACTCATCGCAAGCATCTAACGACATGACCAAAACGAAGGTCTTGATCGGTAGTTACCATTATTTTTTACTGTTTGATCAGCAAATTAAATTGGCAGCTAAAATGTGTCTATAATTTCTCAGGCATAACAAAATAAGTGTTCAAAAAGATCATTGTGCTGTAGAGGTTTTTCTACCACAAAAAACAATCACCACCGAGAAGGATACAAAAGATGAAAAAAGTCCTCACCACTGCAGCTTTTTGTACCCTTGCCGCAATTGGCTCAGTTAATGCGTTTGCAGCAATCGATGAAGGCCAACTTACCATTTGGATCAATGGCGACAAAGGCTACAACGGCTTGGCTGAAGTCGGTAAGAAATTTGAAGAAGATACTGGTGTGAAAGTTACCGTTGCCTTCCCAGACGGCCTGTCTGAAAAGTTCCCTCAAGTCGCTGCGGCTGGTGATGGGCCAGATATCGTATTCTGGGCACACGACCGTTTCGGTAGTTATGCCAAATCAGGATTACTGGTTGAGGTGAAACCCTCCAAGGAACTAAAAGATAAGATCATCGACTTTACCTGGGAAGCTGTGAAGTATGACGGTAAGTACATAGGCTACCCTATTGCGGTTGAAGCACTTTCTTTAATCTACAATAAAGATCTGGTTCCTAGCCCACCCAAAAACTGGGAAGACATTGAAGCCCTTGATAAAAAGCTTCAGGAAAATGGAAAAAAAGCGATTATGTGGAACCTAAAAGAGCCCTATTTTTCATGGCCTGTCATTTCTGCTGATGGCGGTTACGCGTTCAAGCTCACGGATAAGGGTTATGACGTCAAAGACGTTGGTGTTAATAATGCCGGAGCCCAAAGAGGCATGAACTTTATTAAATCACTGGTTGATAAAAAAGTTATCTCGCCAGATATGGACTACAACATTGCTGAGGCTGAGTTCAATAAAGGTAACGTAGCAATGACAATCAATGGCCCTTGGTCTTGGGGCAATATTGAAAAGTCAGGTATTAACTACGGCGTCGCGTTATTACCTGAGCTTAATGGCAGCCCTTCACAACCCTTTGTCGGTATATTGACTGCAGGAATTAGTTCCGTGTCGCCCAACCAGGATCTTGCCGTTGAGTTTATCGAGAACTACCTACTCACTGACGAGGGCTTGGGTATGGTAAATGATGATAAGCCACTCGGCGCGGTCGCACTGAAATCATTCCAGAATAAAATTGAAGAAGATGTCCGTATTGCCGCCACGATGGAAAATGCAAAGAACGGAGAAATTATGCCTAATGTGCCGCAGATGACCGCATTTTGGTATGCCCTAGGTAATGCTATTCAAAATGTTGTAGATGGTCGCCAAGGTGTCAATGAGGCATTAAACGAAGCAGCTGGTCACATGCTTAAATAATGGTTTAATAAAGTGAAAGTTTCCCCCTGTATTTATAACAAGGTGGCTAGCGTTTGAAATCACAGCAAGAAAGATCCAAGTTCGAAGTCCGTTGGTGGCTAAAATGGTCACTACTTGGACTAATCGGCACTGTAAACGGTTATGCGACCGTATTGATGTATGCACAAGGCGAAATCCCTTTTGCACTTCTTACGGTTGTCATCACTACACTGTGCCTCTACATTTTTGGAAGTAAAAGAACATACGCTCACCGCTATATCTTCCCGGGGGTTGTCGGGATGCTGGTATTTATCATTTTTCCTCTGGTTTATACCATTGGACTTTCATTTACTAACTACAGTGCTTCGAACCAACTAACGCTAGACAGGGCTCAAACTATTCTGTTGCAGCGCAGCTTCCAGTCAGGCAAGAGCTACCTATTCGATCTCTACAAGCTGGATACTGGTCACCAACTAATTATCAAGGCTGATAATGCCCTCTTTGCTTCGGAGGTGTTCGACATTTCAAACCCACCAGCAGACGATTTCATGAAACTGCAGGAGATTGATGCTGCATCGGGTGAAAAAGAAATCATTCGTACCATCGTCCAGAATCGCTCAAACCTGAACAAGATTGAGTTAATAATGCCAAACGGTGAACATATCCGCATGAGCGGCTTGAGAAGGTTTGCAGCCGAAACACCTCTCTTCACCGTCGAGGAGGATGGCCTAAGCTTGCTGAATAATCAAAATCAGCAGCGCTATAAACCCAACTTGGAAACGGGCTTTTATCAGCCTATTGATAATGAGGGCAACTTTGTCGGTGAATCCATTTCACCTGGCTTTGTAGTGAGTGTAGGAGGTGCCAACTTCGAACGTGTCATGACCGATGACGGAATCAAAGAGCCTTTCATTGGGATTTTCATCTGGACTGTTGTTTTTGCTTTTTTGTCAGTAGCCCTGACACTGGCCCTAGGGATGATCTTGGCCTGCATTGTTCAGTGGGAACCTTTAAAAGGCAGTGGTTTTTACCGGGTATTATTAATTCTGCCATACGCAGTCCCTTCATTTATTTCTATCATTATCTTCAAAGGTTTGTTTAACCAAAGCTTTGGTGAAATCAATATGATGCTCGATGCCATGTTCGGTATCAAACCGTCATGGTTCTCAGAGCCTACCCTGGCCCGGTTTATGGTCGTACTGGTTAATACCTGGCTTGGCTTCCCTTATATGATGATCCTGTGTATGGGGCTCTTGAAGTCGATTCCCGAAGACTTGTACGAAGCATCCGCCATTGACGGAGCTGGCCCAATACATAATTTTTTCATGATCACACTGCCATTGTTGATCAAGCCGTTAACGCCATTGTTAATTGCAAGTTTCGCTTTCAACTTCAACAACTTCGTAATGATCCAACTCCTGACTGCAGGCGGACCAAACATGGTTGGTACCTCAGAGCCAGCAGGCTATACCGATTTGCTAGTCAGTTATACATACCGTATCGCCTTTGAAGGCGGAGGGGGACAGGACTTCGGATTAGCCGGTGCAATTGCAACCCTGATCTTCCTGATGGTCGGTGGTATGTCGCTACTTAACTTAAGGCTTAGTAAGTCAACACTTGAGCAGGATTGACGATTCGCCTATTCCCGCTGATACCGGTTTATCACATTCTCAATCGTCATGATGCCAAACATGATTTTTCTGACAAATGACTCAGAGCTACCGACAAAATAGAAATTTGGGTGCCTAGCCCAAATATTTTGTAGGGCTACATCCAATCGTGCCGCCTGCTCTGAAGATTCACTCCGTACTGGATTATTACTGCTAATGTCATGGCCTGTAGCACCCGCAGACTCAAAAAAAATCACCGCATCATAACGGGATATTTCCTCTTCAAAGGTTGAGTTCACCTGCTTGAAGAAGTCTTTTTCGTTTCCCGGCCAATAGGCTAAACCATCCAGTGAGCCACGGTCACAAACCAACAATCGGTCTGGATGATGAGCCTTATTGATATCTTCCAGGTTTTTCTGCAGTTGGAAGATGGTCTTCTGGATCATTTTGAGTACTTGCTCATCTTTAGATCGCGTGATCCCACCAGAAAAAAGGACGGTTGCCGCCTCAGGGACAACAGCAATTTTGTTACCAAACTCCCTGCGAAACAAGTCCAGTGCTGTGGTTTTGCCACCACCCGGCCCGCCTGTTACGACCACCTTCAGCTGTTTTTTCATATTAAGCCCTATCTAACAACGCCTGTTATCAGCCTAGCCAACAAAAAGATTTGCCGCACTTAATCTGTGGTAGCTCTCACGATAATAATGAATAACTGAAACCCACACCTGAGAAAGAAATCCACGTAAAGTACGCCCGAAAAGGTATCAAATAACATTTAGAGTCATTGAAAAAGCCGTTTATTTGGGGATATTCCCCACCCCTTCTACTCGCTTAGGGGGCTTTTTCAATATTTCTAAAAAAATACGCATCCTTTTCTAGCCTATTTCGTCTTTATCAGTAGTTAGTCATTTTGCTAAGGACGACGTATGTTCCAAGTTTTCACCGATATCGCCTCATGGGCAGTGTATTCGGTATTGGGTCTATCACCTGACACTCAGCTCGCCGGAGCCCTGCACTTTTTCATTGACGACACGCTCAAGATTTTTGCCCTGTTGCTAGTGATGATTTACGCCATTGCATTAATTCGGGCTTCTCTCAACGTCGAGCGGGTGAGGGACTACCTCGCCGGTAAACACCGAGCGCTTGGGTATTCATTAGGTTCGCTCTTTGGTGCCATTACCCCATTTTGCTCCTGCTCGAGCATTCCTGTTTTCCTGGGTTTCACCTCAGCGGGGATCCCTTTGGGGATCACTATGGCTTTTCTCATTACATCACCGCTGATTAATGAAGTCGCGGTGTTACTGCTGGTGAGCCTTCTCGGCTGGAAGTTTACCCTTGTCTATATTGCGCTGGGAATGTCGGTTGGGATATTGGGCGGAATTTTCCTCGATGCGATTAAGGCTGAGCGCTGGCTACAACCTTTTGCAGCGAATGCCCTAAAACAAGGGCAGATAACACAACGAAATGGAACTCAAAGCAAGGTGGATACTACAGAGGCTGAAGCCCACTTCCCCCCTTTATCGTTGGCAGAAAGACACAGTTTCGCCAAACAGGAAGTGGTAACCATATTCAGCCGGGTATGGAAGTGGGTGTTCATCGGAGTCGGACTCGGTGCAGCCCTACACGGCTTCGTCCCAGAAGGCTTGATAGAGTCATACCTCGGTGCTGGCCAATGGTGGTCGGTTCCAGCTGCTGTTGTGCTCGGCATCCCGCTTTATTCAAATGCTACCGGTGTTATTCCCGTCATGGAAAGCCTAATTACTAACGGATTACCCATAGGGACTACCCTGGCTTTTTGCATGAGTACGGTTACCGCGAGCTTCCCTGAATTCATTTTGCTAAAGCAAGTCATGCAGTGGCGCCTACTTGCCACACTGCTTGCTGTTTTATTGGTGGCATTCACCGTGATTGGCTGGGTGTTCAATGCCACTTTCCCCATTTTGTAGTCACTATTTAACAAGGAACCAAAATATGAAAAATGTAAAAGTACTCGGCTCTGGTTGTAAAAACTGCGAAGTCACTGCCGAACTCATTAATGATGTATTCCAGCAGAAAGGCGTCGAGTTTGAATTGGAGAAAGTGCAAGACATGGCCCAAATCATGGCATTCGGAGTGATGTCGACACCCGCAGTCGTCATCGACGAAGTAGTTGTACACAAGGGCAGCGTACCTAAAAAAGAAAATGTTGAAAGCTGGATAGCGAACTAAAAGGCCTTGGCATCAGCATCCTCCCTATGCGATGATCACGGAAACGTTTGCTTGCACTATTTTGTGATTTATTACTACACTAATTGTAATAAGCAAACGGCTTCGTATAACCCCATTGATATGGTATGGGGGTCTCTACCAGAATCCGTAAAATTCTGATTACGAAGAGTTAAGCGCATGTGTGCTTTTCTCTTTGTATGTCAGTATCCGACACGACAGAAAAGCACCTTAATACTCCACAATCCATACGCCTACCACTGTAAGGCTTGTTTAGAATTATAATAAGGGCTTGATATGAAAGACTTTATTCAAGGATTACCTAAAGTAGAACTACACCTGCACATCGAAGGCACGCTTGAGCCTGAATTAATGTTTGAGTTAGCACAGCGCAACAAGGTGAACATCCCGTTTTCGTCCCCCCAAGCAGTACGCGATGCCTACCAATTCCATAACCTGCAATCATTTTTAGATATTTACTACCAAGGCGCCAATGTACTCATTACAGAGCAGGACTTTTTTGATCTTACCTGGGCCTACCTATTGCGTTGTCGTGAGGACAATGTAATCCATACCGAGATCTTCTTTGATCCGCAAACCCATACCGAGCGTGGAATTGCCTTCGAAACAGTGATCAACGGCATCACTCGAGCGCTCGACCAAGCCCAATCTCAGCTAGATATTTCAAGCCAATTGATCATGTGTTTCTTACGTCATCTTGATGAAGAAGCAGCCTTTGAAACACTAGAACAAGCGATGCCTTTTAAAGATAAGATCATCGCTGTAGGCTTGGACTCCTCTGAGCTGGGTCATCCACCAGAAAAGTTTGCCCGTGTCTTCCAGTCTGCCAGAGAGGCTGGCTTCCTAACCGTTGCCCATGCAGGCGAAGAAGGCCCAGCCCAAAATATACTTGATGCCATTTATATGCTGGGTATCAGTCGCATTGATCATGGAGTGCGCTGTGTTGAAAACACAGAATTGGTCAGACAGCTTGCTGAGAGCCAGATGCCCCTGACTGTCTGCCCGCTTTCCAATATAAAACTCAAGGTGTTCGACAATATGGAGCAACACAATATTGTTGATCTGCTTGAAACTGGGCTTTGTGTCACGATCAACTCGGACGATCCAGCCTACTTTGGCGGGTATATGACCGACAACTTTGTTGCGGTAGTCGATGCACACCCAATCAGCCATCAGCAGATCGCCCAGTTCAGTCTCAATGCCATCGAAGCCAGTTTTATCGAGAACACCCAAAAAGTGACATTGTCACAGAAGGTAAGAAAATACCTGGCTAATTTTAATGCCTGAGATCTGTTACTGCTCTATGGTGCGATCAGCAATGTATCGCAAAAAAAAAGTACCCCTAAAAAAAACAGCCCGGCAATAACCGGGCTGCTTTCTTAAGGGACCATAACCAGAGTTAGTCTGATTTCTTGGCGTGGAACATTGGCTGGCCCGATTTATCCCCTTCTGACCAGAAGTTAATATTGAACTGGGCGTCATCACTCATCTCAATGCGATGCCAATATTGTGGTGGGCTTGTTGCGAATTGCCCGGCATTGATAACCACCTTCAGCTCTGGCTCTGTTGCTTCACTGTTGGCGAAACCATAATAGGTAACTGTCCCTTCCATAACACACAGCTGACCAAATACACCTGCCGCAGTATTATGGTGACTAAGTAAAGCAGGTGGAACATTATCTTTGGTAAAGAAAGGCGTAGAACGCTGAACTGTCCAGTGCGCGGAAATTCTTTGATGGCTCATGCTTTGATGGATCATAGAAACCTCTACTTAATTTTCAACTAATTATATTAACTGTTTAATTCTTTCAACAACGGGAATGCATTAGGTAAATGCTGCTGGGTAACCACATAACCGGTTAACTGCCCATTTTCATCCAATGTTTTTACAGTACTACCGGATGCATTAGCTTCTATCTGCCAACTCAAAGCATCACTGTCATTCCGGCCGACATTCTGCCCTGCAAGCTGAATAGGAAACGCTGGCGTTTTAACTTTTACCATCATGTTTGGCAGCACAAGCACGGTTGGTTGGCCTAGCAGAGTTTTGGCTAATGCATTGGCACTCAACAAAGCCGGTTGCAGATAGGCCAATACATTGCCATTTATCTCGGCGCAGTCACCAAGGGCATAGACATCACTATTGGAGGTTTGCAGATACTCATCAACCACGATGCCTCGGTTAACCTTAAGACCAGCATTTACTGCTAGTTGCGTGTTAGGCTTTAAGCCCGCAGCTGAAATCACCGCATCAACCTCGAGCACCTTACCCGATGCCAGCTCAACATGTATCGATGCAGTCGGTGCCGATGCCGATGCCGATGCCGATGCCGATACTGATGATATGCTTTCAACCTTGTCAGATAAGCAGATTGATGTGCCTTGGGAAGCCATCACCCTTTCAAGCTTTATGGCAACCAACTCCGGCAGCTGATTGGCCATCAAGGCTTGGCACGGGTCGATAACAACAACGCTCTTGCCACTAGTGGCAAAATCCATCGCCAACTCAGTTCCGATAAGACCGCCACCGATGACAGCAATGCGATTTGCTTGCTGCAAGGTATTTTCTGCACCCTCGTATTCCGATAGGCTATTTAGCGTTAATACTCGATCTGCCGCATCACCACTGATAGGCGGAACAAAAGCCTTAGCACCTGTTGCCAGGACTAATTTTCCATATTGGTAACGCTTCCCATCCACTTCAAGGTACTGTTGTGTGGTATTAACAGCTTCAACATGACAATTGGCATGCAACTCGATTTGGTGTTCTTGAGCAAAGTCTTGTCCGCTCATCCGAATCAAATCACGCGCCGTTTGTTTTTTAGACAATACGTTGCTCAAATCAGGTTTGTTATAGTCATGGCCGTCGTCAGCCGTAAACACCTGGATTGGCATCGCCTTATCTTGGCGACGAATTGCTTTAACCAGTTGGTAAGCGGCAAAGCCACTACCAATTATTACTAGGGGTTGTACCATGATTTACGCCCCTTTCACCGGTTCGAAAACATCTTTGCCCAAACCGCACTCTGGGCATAAGAAGCTCTCAGGGATATCAGACCAGCAAGTGCCAACTTCAATCCCTTGATTCACCTCACCCACTGCAGGGTCGTAGATCCAGTTACAAATGGTGCACAGCATCTTCTGATTATCTGACATTGATTGTTCTGCTGGTGCTGGCTCTGTGACCACAAGTGGCGCGGCATCGTCAAACTCAACAGTTTCTTTCTTCGGCTCTTGTTTAAGCTCTTCTTGTATAACTGGTTGTTGAGGTTGAGTTTCCAATGGTTGAACCGGCGGCAAGGTTTTCAATGCCCATTGTTTAGCAATCATACGGCCATGTTCACGACACTCACGCATCGCTTTGCCATCAGGTTTCCATTTCGCTTTCAGCCCAACAGTTGTCTCAAATCCTGCATCTGTGAGGCGTGAATGTATACGGTCCACCGCGCCACCATTCCAGCCATAGCTACCAAAGGCACCGGCTTTTTTATTCTTGAAACGAAGCCCTGTAATTTCCTCAAGCATGCCGGCAACTTTCGGCATCATGACGTTGTTCATGGTCGATGAACCCACCAAGATCCCTTTAGAACGAAACACATTGGCGAGAATTTCATTCTTATCCTGACGCGAAACATTAAACACTTTGACGGCAACACCAGGATCAACATCGTGGATCCCCTGGGCGATCGCATCCGCCATCATTCGGGTGTTATTGGACATGGTGTCATAGAAGATCGTAATGCGATCTTCCTGGTAGTTATCAGCCCATTCTAGGTATTGGTGAACGATCTGGGTCGGATTATCACGCCATACAATACCGTGCGAAGTGGCAATCATGTCTACCGGCACGTTGAAGCTTAGAACCTCATGAATCTTGGCTGTCACCAAGCCGCTAAACGGGGTAAGGATGTTGGAGTAGTAGCGCAGACACTGCTCCATCAATTCATTCTGATCGACTTCGTCGTTAAACAGGCGCTCATCGCAGTAATGCTGGCCAAAAGCATCGTTACTGAAAAGCACAGCATCACCGGTTAGGTAAGTCATCATGCTATCTGGCCAGTGAAGCATTGGCGCTTCGATAAAGATAAGTTGCTTGCCGTTACCGATATCTAGTGTGTCGCCGATTTTAACGACATGGAAGTTCCATTCTGGATGGTGATGGTGACCAACAATGGAATCGACCGCGTTTTCTGTACAATAGATTGGTGTGTTAGGAATACGAGCCATTAACGCAGTTAGCGCACCAGAGTGATCTTCCTCTGCGTGATTGATAACGATATAGTCGATCTGCTCCAGATCGATTTCCATCTCAAGATTTTGGATAAACTGCTGGCTAAAGCGGTGGTCTACAGTATCAACAAGAACCGTTTTTTCTTCACGGATAAGGTAACTGTTGTAACTCGTCCCCTTGGTCATTTTGTATTCTGTTCCGTGGAAGTCTTGCACTTCCCAGTCACGTTGGCCTACCCAGTGAATGTTATTTTTAACGTGAATTGTCATCTTGATACCTTATCTATTGCTATATCTATTGCGATGGGTGCGACATGCCACCCGAAATCTAATTAAGGTATTGCACCGACCGTGCCAACTTTTTAAATCATTGATTTAGATGAATTTAAAAATATTCACCATAAGAACAATGTCATTTTGACAATTTAAGATTACTGTCAAATAAACAATTAAATGTCATAATGACAATATTCCAATAAGAAAAGCGCTACCAATATGAAAAACACCCCCAAGGAATTAACCCAGCTTGCATTGGATCTCACCCAGGGCATTTCCAGCCAGGACAGGTTTGATCGATTACTCTCTGTGATTAAATCTCTTTTTGGCTGTGACTCATCGGCCCTGCTCGCATTCCGAGACCAACATTTTTCCCCACTGGCGATTAACGGGCTTTATGAAGAAGTGCTTGGGCGTCAATTTCATATTGATGAACACCCTCGACTGGAAGCCATCGCTAGGGCTGGCGACATCGTCCGTTTTCCACATGACAGTGATCTGCCCGATCCATATGACGGACTAATTCCCAGCCATCAAGGGAACCTCCATGTTCATGCGTGTATTGGCCTCCCACTTATCGCTAACGAGTCACTCATTGGTGCATTGACCATCGATGGTTTTGACCCTCACCAGTTTGACCAATTTAGTGATGATGAGCTTAGAGTGATCAGTGCTCTCGCTGCGGCAAGTTTGCATACCGCACTCTTAATGGAGAGGCTGGAAAGCCAAGTGGTGAACATGCCAACATCCCAAGGCACAACCAATTTCCAAGCCGGTAAGCTACCTCAGACTGGCAAAGTGGAAATGATCGGTAAGTCTAAGGCCATGGAGGAGCTCAGAAACCACATTCAAGCCGTTGCTGCGACAGAGCTAACAGTATTAGTCACTGGGGAAACCGGTGTGGGTAAAGAGCTTATCGCCGCATCCATCCACCAAGCTTCACACCGAAACCAACAGCCACTGGTTTACCTCAACTGCGCTGCACTGCCAGAGTCCGTTGCTGAGAGCGAATTGTTCGGTCATGTGAAAGGGGCATTTACCGGTGCCATTAGCGATCGCAAGGGCAAGTTTGAAATGGCAGATGGCGGTACCCTTTTCCTTGATGAAGTGGGTGAACTGCCACTCGCTTTGCAAGCGAAGCTTTTGCGGGTGTTACAATATGGCGATCTGCAACGAGTGGGTGACGATAGCGTATTGAAAGTGAACACCCGAATTGTGGCAGCCACAAACCGCTTACTGCACGAAGAAGTGAAAGAAGGGAAATTTAGGGCTGATCTCTACCACCGTTTGAGTGTGTTTCCCATTATGGCTCCACCACTTAGAGAGCGCGAGAACGATATATTGCTTTTGGCTGGCTTTTTCATGGAACGCTGTAAAAGCAAACTTGGCATTCAATCCATGCGCTTGAGCCATGATGCTGTAGTACAACTCAGTACGTATTCTTGGCCGGGCAATGTTCGGGAGCTTGAGCATGCCATCAACCGGGCATCTGTAGTGGCAAGGGCTGAATCTAATGACCTGGACTTCATTGAACTCCAACCTCAGCATTTTGCTTTCTATGCCGAGTCTGGAGAGGAACCAGTGTTAGCTTCCACTAGCACTGATACCTCCACCGAACAGCATGGAAAAAGCCCAATATCAGTGGATACCAGTATTGGGCTTAAAGATGCAACCAACCACTTTCAGTACCAGTTTATCGATGACTGCTATCAACGAAACAACCAGAACTGGGCGGCAACAGCCAGAGAGCTTGAACTAGACGCAGGAAACCTCCACCGCCTAGCCAAGCGTCTTGGATTAAAGTAACGCCATTAGACGATGAAGGTGAATTACACTGAAAGCACACATGCACAAAAAAAGACCCTGAACGGGTCTTTTTTCAAAAGGAATATTAAACCTCAATCCCTTGCATATCCATTATTATAATGACGGACGTCCGGTACAATATTATGCTTATTAAGCAATCTGTACATTGTTGCTCTTGAAACCCCCAAGTCTTTTGCTGCTGACGCCACTTGTCCGCGGTGAGTTTCTAGAACAGCTACCAGTACATCTTTCTCAGCTTCATCTTTGATATTCCGCAAGCTCTGTTTCAAGTTCGATTTACTCGGTAAATCAAAATGCTCGGCTTTAACTTCGTTACCTTCTGCTAGCAAAGCAGCTCGCTTAACCTGGTTAATCAACTCGCGGACATTACCAGGCCAGCTATAACGTAATAGCAGCTGCTTCGAATCTTCTGAAAACGAAGAGGCCATCGTGCTGTACTCACGTGCGAACTTGGTCAAAAAGGTTTCAGCTAACAAAAAGATATCTGAACCACGTTCACGTAGCGTTGGTACTTTAATATGGAATACATTCAGACGATAAAACAGCTCTTTGCTAAATAACCCATTGGCTACTGCAGCTTCAAGGTCGGCACTTGTGGAAGCGATGATACGCACATCTCCAGAAGCCTCACCTTCCAGGCTCTCACAGCTCGGAGCTTGAAGATAAGCCAACAATGTTTCTTGCATCTCTTTTGACAACTCATCAACGTTATCTAGCATGAGTGTGCCGTTAAATGGCGTACCATCTTCCTGACGATAACTTCCATCTAGCAGAGCCATATTGTCGTCATCTTGATTCAAAGCTGCACAGTTAACCGCAATAAAAGGAGTATTTTTACGCTTTGATAGGTTATGAATGGACTTGGCAATCAACTCTTTACCCGTACCGTTTTCACCCGTAAGGAATACATTGACTTCAGTCATCGCAACACGGCGGACCATATCACGTAATTGCTTAATGGATTTTGATTCACCATAAAGCCCCATGTCGTGCTGAGAGGTGATCTCAACCCAAGAGCTTGACTCAATTTCAAGCATCCCCAATTGGTGGCCAATAGTGCTGAGCAGATGGCTGCTTGGAATAGGTACGGTAAAGTAATCAACACAGAAGTTATTAATAAACTGACAGATAGCATCGGTTTTCAATTGTTCCTTTTTGATAATCGCTATCCATTTAACTTGTTTAGTTTTATTTGCCCTCAATGAAATGCTGTTTAAGCTAAAATCATTATTACTTAAATCAACAACACAGATACACGGACTGTATTCTTCCAAGATTGAATCAACCGTACGTAGATCATAACAACAGTGGGTTTTCCATCCAGATTGTTCTAATAGCGCAATCCAAGGTTCGTAGTTACATCCTAGAGCTACTAAACGACCATCTATTGATTTATTTTGACTTTGAGTCACCATCGAAGTCACCTTCTATCAACTTATATTTATTTTGGTTGTATTGAAAATATAGGTGACATTTTTGTGTTGTGATGCGTTTCAAATATAAGAAATTCCATTAAGACAATTGCAACCCTTAGAAAGTACAGTTAATTCATTTATTTATCAATAACTTAAAGAAATAAAAAAGACATAAAAAAAATTGAACTTTTCATCATTGGTAAGAGTTTTACTAGAAATAAAAAAAAGCATTGTTAAGAAAACAATGCTTTCAATGACAAAAAAGTACATTACCGCAAAATTTTAATGCAAACTGTTTAATATCCGTTCTGTAATATCGCGTGCTCTAGGCGGTGATTGAATAAACTTTGCCGGTTGTAGTTTTTCACATCGGCTTCAATATCCAGAATTGTCTGGGTTTGGATAGAGACATTGTCTTTGGTATTTTGAACGACATAACCGATCGCATCATCTTTCGTATCAATGTTAGCGACATTACCTGCACCGTAGCTGAGGATCTTGAGGGGGTCGCCATAATCATAGGTTTGAGTGCCATCTTGACTAGTGAGCACGCCGTTGCTGATTGTAAAATCAGCGACATGGCTCGAAAGGACCGTTTCGCCATTTAGTTGGGTTTTAACCGATAAACCAATATTAATGACATTATCATTAATGGAAACAAACCCACCTCGAAGCGATGACATTTCAACATCTGATAATGTCGTTAGACCCAATTCATCGATAGAAAGAAATCCAATCGATGCATGTGTGATGAGAGCAGAGCCCCCAATCGCTGATGCAACAAATAATCGTGTTAACCTTTTCATACTAGCCTCTAATAATCATTACTACCAGGCAGAGTAATACTAAACGTTGATAGTGAGTCTCTGACAACAGCCTCTGACATGGGAGATGAGTTATATATATTATAATTATCTGCTGTGATGAAACTTCCTCGTCCTTGCTCTACCCTGTTTTTAACTAATAAGACTGTACCTTTATATACCTGCTTGAAGTCTTTAATTGGTATTAACAGCGTTCCTCTTGATGGATCACCTAAAATGACATTTTCCTGATTTATGCCTTTTATAACAACAAAGTGCATATAACCATCAAAATTAACAATTGTAATTGCCGGAATACGTAAGTCATGAAACTTATCAAGAGGAATATTATACCCGTTTGCATCTAAGCCTATGGAATGAAGATATTTTTTCATGTCAAGCATCGAGAAACCTTGCTTCTCTATCTTGTCTTTATCTCCATGTTTAAACATAAATTCAAAAATAGTGCTTTCTTGAGATTCGATATCATAGTGGTATGTCAGTAAAGAGGCTACAGCAGCAGAGCCACAGCTGAAATCATATTGCTGTCTAAATACATCACCGAAAAGTTGATCTTGGTAAGACTTCACTTTGACATTGTATCCCCCCCTTGACGGAAAATAGTCAAGAGCATAGACACTTGATGATGCTAACGCACTGATAAGCAGAATAGTTGATTTTTTCATATGTTCACGCCTATCACACAATACCCAATAAAATATCATTCAAGCAAAGCAAGAAAGGGCCTTTCGGCCCTTAATCTTAATATGAGCCGCCACCACCAGGGAGGGTAGCTCCACCTGAGCCAACAAGCGCTGCGTTTGTACTTGTTGTTTGTTGAACCATGGAGTTGTTACCCACGTTCTGACCCGCAATGTTGATACCAGAAGCACCTTGGTAGCCAGAGTACATAGTATTGGTTTGGTCGATAACAATATCGGATGCGCTCCCCTTACAGCAAGCACCGCCGTATGTCACTTCTGTTCCCATGACCGCACCGTCAATTTTTGAATAAGCTAGCAGTTTCTCAACTTCAATAGTGACTTTTGTGTCATGCTGAATTTTCTTTTCAGAGTTGTTTTCGTACAATGAATCATATTGGTTACCGACATGCTTCATGATTAATTTATCATCATCTTTATCGGCATAGTAATTATCTGTGTAAGTTTTTTTGATGTTTGCTTCGGCATTAAGTGTCAAGTCTTTATTAAAGCTACCCTCAATGGTGACATCATCGATATCGTCATAGCCGTAGCCGTAGCCGTAGTCGTAACCGTCAGCAAAGGCCATTGGTGAAGCAATAATTGCTGCTAAAAGCATAAGATTTGTTTTACGCATGATTAAACTCCAAATTTGTAATTATGTTTGTCAAATCCATTTGCTAATTGTAATCTCACAAATATTTAAATAAACCAGAAGCATTCTTGTTGCGCCCTGCGAAACCAGCATTTAAGTGGCTGCTGACATAAAATGCCAGCATAGATAGACTAACAATTACTTCAATGTCAGGTTTATTACGGTTGCATTTTGAATTAATACATTATTACCGGTATTTTGTACGATATTATATACCCCAGATGAGTTGCTTAACGCATTACCATCAAGCACATTGTTACCTGTTGTATTATTATATGCACTATTATTACTAACATCGCCATACATCTCTGACTGAGCGAGAAGATAATCAGATTCTAGTTCATACTCCCCACCTCGAGAGTGGGTCATAAATTCTTCACTCAGCTGCTCAGAGCTTGCTAGAATATCCAACTCATCAGCAGCAGCTGTATTATATGAAATTAGCGCAGCTACTATCAGTGTTAAATATTTCATGACATCCTCCTGAGAGCTGCCGAAGCAGCCCTCAGCTATGTATTAATTACCAGCCAATGCAGCGTTAGTACTAGCACTCTGTTGTACCAGAGAGTTATTACCCGCATTCTGACCTGCAATGTTGATACCTGATGCACCTGAGAAAGCGCCTGTCATGTCGTTAGACTGGGTTACCATCAAGCTTGATGGGTCAGATGAGCCGTAGCCGTAGCCTTTGCCATAACCACCCTTGTCGCAACAAGCACCACCGTACTCGACAGATGCATATCCAACATGACCGTCAAGCTTAGAAGTGGCAATATTGTAGGTATGCATTTCACTCAGCTCGAAGTTTGACGTATGCTCAAAGACGCTATTGTCAATCCACTCTTTATTGTATTTGTTGTTCACATCTTTCATGTAAAGAGTGTCATCATCTGAGTAGTATTTGTGATCGACTGTATATTCTTTGTCAACATCCAAAGTTAAGGTCTTATCAATCGTTTTGTTGAAAGAATCTGAGACCGCAACATCTTTGCCATCGTCATATGATGGGTAGTAAGGGTTATAATAATCATTCGCTAGCGCAAGTGGTGAACTAACAACTGCTACTAAAAGTGCGATATGTGTTTTACGCATGGTCATACTCCAAATATATTTAGTAGTTATTTTCTTATAATCACTCGCATGTGTTTGCGAGATAACTTAACTATAGTGTTGGCAAGAAATGACCATGTATTATTTTTAATAATTTTTTGTCCTTTTCATTATTTAATTTTCCTTTTAATTCCTGCAGCTTATAAGGTATAAAATTTGAAAACCATTCTCACTTTTTCAAATTTAGGAATTCCAGCTCAATTAATTTACATTGTTTTTTCTTCTCATTATTTAGAACGCCCTCTCAACTAATAAACACACTTCTAATTTTCTCATCAAAGAGAAACCTACAATTTTTTCTCAAAAACAAGACTAATAATAAGATTCTTGATTACCATATAATTCTCACCTCTACTATTCTTTTCTTATCTAGCAATATGATTTTTTTATTGCATATATATAAGTAAAACTATCAACACTTTTTTGGGTATGCTAAACGTATTAAGTGAGGAAATCGTGAGTACTTTCAATAACAAAAGCTTTATCGCGCTTCTTGCTTTGATTTCAGGGGCTGTCTCTGCAGAAACAGATCAAGCACCAGGCTCCACTCAACCTGGCGAAAAACCTAAACGAGTACAGACATTTGGCGATCTCCTTGACCCTGATTTGCCTGGTGTGCTGACACCAAAAGGATCGTTTGTACTAGATACCAGCTTTTCATTCACGCAGAACTCTTCCAATACAGTATCTGTCGTCGGTTATACCGTTTTACCGTCTTTGATTGTTGGGCTTATAGAGGCTAACGATACGGACAGGACTACGCTTACTTTTGGTCTGGCTGGTCGCTACGGTATTACCAACCGCTTGGAGGTTGAGGCCAGGATCCCTTGGGTTTACCGTTATGACTCTATCTCAAAAAGAAGTGTGAACTCTGGAGCTGACTCAGCAGAAACACGTACCTTTGACAGCAGCGATCTGGGCGACATCGAAGCAGGGTTCAAATACCAAATAAACATGGAGACCGCCCCTTACTGGATCGCAGGCTTGCGATTTAAAACTACCACGGGAACTTCTCCTTATGATGTACCTGTCGATAGTACATTTGGCTTTGAGGAGCTGCCTACAGGATCTGGCTTCCCCAGCATAGAGCCTAGTGTGACTATGATTATGCCGATGGACCCGGCAGTCATCTATGCCAATCTCAGTTACACGTGGAATATCAAAGATGATGTCACAACCGAAATTGACGGCGAAGTCACTCGTAATGAAATCGACATTGGCGATACCGTAGGGTTCAGTGCTGGTATGGGCTTTGCCGTCAACCCAAAATTTTCATTCAGCTTAGGCCTTAGCCACAAAACTATTCTAAAGTCGAAAGTTGACGGTAGCACCCAAGCTGATGCCAAACTGCTGCAACTTGATTCGATCTCTATGGGGGCTAACTATGCCATCAACCCTGAGACTACATTGAACGTGGGTGTAAGTGCAGGTTTGACTGCAGATGCACCGGATTTTCAGCTTACTGTCCGAGTCCCTTATACCTTGCGCTAACATCTCTGCTCGCCAAGCCCACAATAAACAGCCCTACCTATCGCAGGTGGGGCTATTTTCATGACTAAAGTCTAATTTTCCTCTATGCTATGTCGCTACTACTATGTGTTACAGGAAAATAAGAATGTCGACGCCATTAGATCCAAGCCAAATCGAACAAATTCAAGGCTATGACGCTGAAAAGCGCTACAAGTATTTGGTGAAAGAAGTGGTGAGTAACCGCGAAATCTGGATTCTGACGGATGAACATGGTTGTGTCATGCTCAATACCGATGACGAAGACTGTGTACCTGTGTGGCCAAACAAAGAATTTGCCGAGTCTTGGGCGACCGGTGAGTGGGAAACCTGCAAAGCAGAAGCGATTTCCCTCAATAAATGGCACAGCCGCTGGACATACGGCCTTGAAGACGATGAGCTTGCTATCGTTATTTTCCCAAACCAAGACGAAGATGGTCTTGTGGTATTCCCTGATGAGCTGGATTTTGAGTTAAAACAGCAAGCAAAAAAGTCAGGTAACCGCTAAACCAACCAATAGCAACCAGTAACTCGGGGGCGATTTCGTCATTTCGCCCCTCATTTGAAGGATATTAGCCATGGAAGCGCTTCTCGCTAAGCTTAAATCCCAGCCAGATTCAGTCTCATTTCCTGAAGTAATGAGCGCTATTGAGAAGAATTACTCTTACCAACCCACTCCCTTTACCAACGGGCTAGGTAATGACACCCTGATTAATGAAGCTGGCTCCAATGAAGGATCATGCCGGATCTTTGCATTCGCAAAACTCAATAAGCTATCTGAAGCTGAAACCCTCGCCTGTTTTGGTGATTACTACCGTATAGATGTTCTTCAAAACCCAGACGGTGATGACCACCAGAATATTCGCCATTTTATGAAATACGGCTGGCAAGGTATTCAATTTGATAAGGCCCCACTGATTGAAAGGGCCTGCGCTTAGGAAATTGGGCTAGATATACCCAAGGTAAATGTGCTCTTAAATTACAGTTTTCTCTGGCAATGAGAGCACTTCTCTGGCGGTTTCATGAAAAATGGAGAGCGTGATGGGTTTCCGCATCCATCACAAAACTTGGTTGAGCGAATCGTCAACCAAGTGAGTGGCACCATAAACGCCAATAATCCCAGCATCATAGCCATAGGTGGTTGCAAATAAACAATCACTGCGCCGATCACCACATTGCTGGCAATGGTGTATATCGGCCACAGCCGACGCTTTCTTGCAACATCTGTCCCTCTTTGAAACAGCATATAACTGCCTGCCGCCATTGCCAGCCAAATCGCCGCAAAGATAATCATTAAATTTTGTTGCATCACTCATCTCTTTAATTACACCAACAGCGCATTCTACCACTTTGTGCAAACTCAGCGTAATTCTTCCCTTTACACAACCCTGGCTTCCCCCCTAAAAACAAGGTTCTTATTGGATACAAAATATTCAATTGTGATAGCACGCTCACTTTGCAGCTATACGGCCCTTAAAAGGATAACTTTCTATTTTTGGCCTCGATCACATTGCAAATCTGTTGATTGGGAAGCGCGTCACAGGATGATAATTTGCCACCCACTTTTCGTCTTGGTTCATATTGAAAACCCAGCCTTCGCCCAGATATCTTACGTGTACCGCTTGAAGTTAGAGCGGTGATACCAAGGAGATCCAATGATCGCGAAGTCTTTGTTCAGAACTTGTTTTGTTCTGTTATGTGTTTTCGGACGTGGCCCCGTTGCCAATGCAGCAGTACCACAATTTACTGATTCGGAGTTTAAGCTTCCATCCCCAACACAAGACACCAAGGATAACTTCCAACGCTCACTAAGCGGTTTATTTTCAATTCCTAGCTTCCGTCAAGAGACTTTGAGCCAGCCTTACCATAACTTCGATGAGCTATACCACCACGCTCATTTAGCCCAGCAAGAGCTGGAGCAACTACTGACTCATGTCAGCCTTCACACAGAAGCAAAACCTATCATTCCGGGTATTAAGTCTCGCCAGCGTGCAGAGCAGAAAATCGCCACTGAACTCAATGGCCAACCGGAAAAACTGACTGACCTCGCCCGAGGAACACTGGTTGCCAATAACATTTCTTCTTTAGTCGACGCTTTTAACCACCTTAGCCGTGAGAGCACTATCGTAGAAACTAAGAACCGCTTCAAGCAGCCAGCATCTTCTGGTTACCGTGACTTAAAAATGTTGGTTCAGCTTCCTCAATCAGGCTTAATTGCAGAAGTACAACTTCACCTTGATAGCATTGCCGAGATAAAAAGTGGCCCTGAGCACGACATCTACGAGTCGATTCAGCACATAGAGCGCCAAGCAAACCTTGAGCAGCGTGAATTGAATGATATCGAAGTAGCCAAAATCAAAGTGTTGCGCAAGCAATCACAGCAAATGTACCAGCAAGCTTGGCACCAGTACTTACAGCCTGAACCACTTGCAGTGGCAAGTTAATGGAAAATAATTTTCCAGGGGAGCAGCTTGCTCCCCTTTTTATTTCAATTAGATACACCACAGCCACCACTTCTTCTGTCAGCAGTTTGTTAACTCTCATCAATGAATTTTCAAAATTCATCCAGCGTTCAGATAACTTTGCTAATCTAGCAAGCGTAGAGTAGCTAGCAACTCAAATAAATACGTCGCTTTTTCTGAGCAGGTTCTTACCCGCTGAGATGCACCTTTTTACGTATGATGCCCGATGTGATCGGGCAACCAAGGAGTTGTTTGATGGATTTGAAATCTGTACTTCGAACGTGTTTTGTTCTGTTTTTCCTGACCCGTGGGTCAGCGATGGCAACACCATTGATGGCAGACTACTCTGGGCAAGATTATGAGGTATTACCAAAGCATTCAGAAGCCAGTAAAAAGTCGTTCCAGAAAAGCCTGAGCGGTCTTTATAGCATTGAGAGCTGGCGCGCTGCTGATATCCAGCAGCCACACAAAAATTTTGAAGATTTATACAACGTGGCTCCTTCAGCCCAACAGGAACTGGCAAACCTGATGAATGAAGTGGGTCTGATGACAAACACCAATATCCTTATGCCCGATGTGAAGTCGCGCGAACGAGCCGAAAAGAAAATCGCCACCGAGCTCAATGGCGATGCCAGCAAGATCACCGACCTTGCACGCGCATCCCTAGTCGCTGACGATATTCCAGCTCTAGTCCATGCTTTTGAGCTGATTAGTAAAGAGGCAACTATTGTATCGGTCAAAAACCGCTTTAAATCACCAACAGACTCAGGCTACCGTGATATAAAACTGCTGGTTCAGCTGCCTGGCTCTGAAATGATTGCTGAAGTTCAGTTGCACCTGGATGCCATTTCTGACGTAAAAAATGGTGAAGAGCACAAGATTTACGAGCAAATTCAGCACATCGAGCGTACCGCGCTAAGCCAGAGTCGCCCACAGAGTGAATTTGAAGTGGCTCAAATCAACAAGCTTCGTGCGACTTCGAAGGCACTGTATCACGATGCGTGGCAGCAATACCTACAGCCTGCAAGCATCGCTGTTTAAACTTCCCCCCAGAGGTCACTACGATTGGGTAGTGGCCTCTACCCCTAAACGATTATTCATCCATTAAATCATTTCAAGTTGTTTCAGTTTTAAGCGAGATTCTCATTTTTGACTACGCTTTTATGTGGTGGCGATGGAATCTTGATCCAACTTCAACTCAACTTGGGGCCATAACAACAACGCAGCCCCTAATGACAGAGACCGCGTTATGACCAATAGATACCAACCCATAGACTACACGCTGCAAAATTATCTCGAACAAGCCTGCGATGCCCATTATGACGTCCTACTCGAACTCACGGATGACAGCACTGTAGAAGGACAATGTATCAACACAGAGATCCACCCTGACCGCTCTCAATGGCTGGTGTGTAAAACCCAATACCAGTACACCAAAATTCGGCTAGACTTCATTGCCAAGATAAAGTCATTGACACCGGGTTCAAGTTTTTCTGAGGTCACCCCCTCTTCGCCGCAGGCCATATTCAAAGGATAAAAAAAGAGCACCTTGGTGCCCTTCTTCACTATTTGCGACGCACTAGATAGTGATCATTTATGAACCATGATCTCCAAGATCTGAACATCGGTTTGGGTCATTGCGCCGTTGGCTAGTGCTGACATATTGCGAATTGAAGCATCAACATCATCAGCAACAATACCTTCATTACCTGTAACTCGAATGCCATCGAGCGCCATCAAAGCTGCTTTAATCGCTGCGCTTGCAGACGATGACACTTTCATCGCACAGCTTGTTTTGGCACCATCACAAATAATACCTGTAATATCGCCAATCATGCTGCAAATTGCGTTGCTAATGTGGCTAAACTGACCTCCAAGCAACCAAGTCATACCCGCAACTGCACCCATAGAAGCAGTGGTTGCCCCGCAAAGGGCTGACAATTTATTTTGATAGCTCTTGATATAGATAGCCATCAAATGAGACAACATTAGAGCGCGAATGGTTGTTTCATGATCCGCTTTTACATGCTCAGCCACCACCACGACCGGCATCGTTGCAGCGATACCTTGGTTACCTGATCCTGAGTTGCTCATTGCCGGTTTCATCGCACCGTCCATACGGGCGTCAGATGCGGCTGATGTACGACGAAGAATGTCCGTCAATAGACCACCTGACAGTAAACCACGATCCACATTACGCTGGAATGTCGCGCCGATTTGCAGGCCATATTTGCCTGTCAGGCCCTCTTTCGACAGCTCATCGTTTAGCAAGTATGCCTGTGAGATAAAGTCGATATCTCCAATCGGCGCGTTTAATGCAAACTCAAACATATCGTGGGCTGTTGCTTGCTCGAAAATATTCTCTTTTGCTGCAGGCTGTGCTGCATCTGTTTGATCGGCTATAAACAACACCTGGTCATTTTTTTCAATAGACACAACACGTGTGTGACTATCTGCAATGATCACGGTTACAGAGTCAGTACCGTTGCCAACAGTCACTTTGGCAAACAGGATATTGCTGACATCGGCCACGCCTACAGATACTGATTGGCTATCCAGCATCACCTTGGCTTTTTCGACATCTGCAGGGGTAATTTTTTTCAGCACTTCAAGCCCAGCATCGGCATCACCCGCGAGGGCTCCCACTGCTGCAGCAATTGGCAAACCGACCATTCCGGTACCAGGTACACCAACACCCATACCATTTTTCATCAAGTTAGGTGAAACAAAAGCATCAATTTGGGTTGGAATGCCCCCCAATTCGCGCGTTGCTAGAGCAGCGGCCAACGCAACAGAAACAGGCTCGGTACAACCCAGCGCCGGGACAACTTCACGCTTTACAGTTTCAATGAAACCATTCCATAGATGCTTTTTCATGTTCATCACCTTTATGCTATTCGGTAGGGCTACGGGCTTATTGAAATGCAAAACGAGGAAAGATAAGCCGTAGGATTTATAAGGCTAATGTACAGCTATCTTGAGGAAAATGTTTTCTTATTTAGCCTATCCTTAGCTTGGCTTTTAGCAAATTTTTCTCCAAAAGGTACTTTACGTGACATTAATCATGCAGTATTTCACCAACAACGCAAAGGATCACACTACTCAACAGTAACTCTCAGCTATCCCAAGCAGCAGAAATAAAATGCTATGGCATGTCTAGAAAAGCTATCTTTCTCCGACCATAAAAAAACGGCCTCATAAGAGACCGTTCAAAGGAAAATATTCTATGTCTGTTACCAGTCGCTTGATTAGCTAGCCGCTTTCAATTCAAAAGCACTCGCTTCAGGCATTTCCTGACCAAGAAGCTCGGCGGCAATGGTTTTCAACAAGAAGGTTTCACGCTCAATCGACATGCCTTTCTTTTTGCTGTTAGCGATGGTGTGCTCATTGTGAGCAATGGCATCAAAGATATTGATCCAAACCGGCTTCATGCCGTTTTTCACTTCATAATCTTCCAACTTGGTATCGCCAAGTTTCTCATCGATCGTACAGACATAGCAGTAAGAAAGCATGTGCATGATATTAAAATCAGGCTTGTACCAAGGACGATACTCTTCGTAAATGCCAAACTCACGAATATCACGAATGTTCTGCGCGCCAGTCTCTTCTTCCAGTTCGCGGATCAAACCTTCGATGGCATCTTCACCCTCATCGATACCACCACCAGGTAAGGTGTAATCGTGGTAACGCTCGGTATACAGCATTAAGATATTGCCACCATTGAGAATGATGCCTCGTGCCGCCTTACGGTGAAACGTATTTTGATGAAGCTCAGACGTTCCTAAATGTTGTAAATCAGGATGCACGGTCGCTTTCAGTAATCGCATGTGTATTTTCCGAACGTTTTAACAAGCGGTGCATTCTAGCCGATAACATCGCGATTCCCAAGTCAAAGCATGAAAGTATTCATCCGCTTGACCATGGTCAGCCCGGGCGTACAGTCATATAACCTTAATGCTGTTAATAGACACTGCATACCCAATACCGAGCGATTGAACACCGTGGCATTTTCACTGAATACTGTAGAAAAGCCCTCACGGAGCAACTGATTTTTGGTCTTTGTCGGCAAAGAAAACTGCCACTGATTTGCTTTAGGTTTATCTACGTCAATTGGGCATGGAATATGGCCGGGATATGTCTGCCAGGGCGTTTTTAAAGCTTGAGGATAATACTGCTGCAACCATTCCATGTAGATACCATGTTTCAACGCCCAGTGAGTATCCATCGAAAACATTGCTGCCAACACTGATTTGCTGTAGTACGGTAAGCAGAAATCCAACTGAAAAAGATCCATATCTTCAAATGGCAAGGCGACATGATGATGCTGATCATTTTCCCACAAGAATAATTGGTAGGCTTTTAACAGCGGTAAATGCGCATACTCCCTGAAACTATCTATAATGTTCTCCCGCAGTCGCTGCTGAAACATTGCGCCTTGCTTTATTAGGCGCTGAGGAATATATGCCATCTGCTGCTCTAAATAACAGTCAACCAACTGCTCAAGATCGTCTTGTTTGCATGCCTCGACAATGGCTTCGCCCGTATAGATTTGGCCAACACAGACACTGCCACCATTCCCAGACCAAAAAAGCCTTGGACGAGGTAATTTGTCATAATATTCAAAGCACTCTGATTGCCAATGCTTGCCAAGCCGTTGCTCAACAGTCAGCTCCTGGGTATCAGTCACTCGAATACTATGGAGGGGAATTTGATGATAGGCAGCAAACTCCTGACCATATGAGGCATCTTGGGAATGATTGCGGGAAAAGTTCAAGCACTCTAACTCTACACCACGCCTTTTCAGCTCCGTCGCTATGATGCGTGAATCCAACCCACCGGATAATGTACTGATAACAGCAGTGTCAGCACCAAGGTAACGCTCAACGGCCTGTTTGAAGCCGGTGTCTAAATTTGAAAGCCCTTCCTCAAGCGAGCCGGCTTTGACATCATAATTAGACCACTTGAAATAGCGTTCTCGGTTAACACAAACCTCAAGCTCAGGATGTTTTGCAACCGTGATCTGCAGCATTTCTCCTGGCCGTGAAGCAAGTACTTGGTTATAAGGAGTTTTACTACCAAGTGGATAGCCCAAAGTTGCAATTTCAGTCAACGCTTCAAGGTTGTTATCGATGGGAATGCCGAGTTCAGGGAATATCCGCAGGCAAGTACTGAAAATGACCGAACCCTTATAATGCATGAAGTAATAAGGGCGTATCGCCAAGCTGTCTGTATATATGTTTAAGCAGCACGACTTTTTGAGATAGTGAAAAGCACAAAACGTCCCCTCACCTTCGAGTAATAATTTCTCCGGTTCATTAGATTCCAGAAGGCACTCTAAATCCTCTTCCAAGCAAGAAGAAAGCAACGGGTGGCCTGCTGTAACAATAAAACTGTGCTCTCCGTCCAACATGGCTGGCTTCCCAAAGCTATGGTAATCGACATGACAAAGAAACAGAGAAGGATCTGAATAGTTCTTACGGATATCATCTTGATTACGTGATATATGCTTTTCGATGTTGTGCTTAACTGCTGTTAGCTCTGGTGTCCAGCGAGTTGAAAAAATGCCTGCGACTATACTCATTGCTCACTCCTTTTGATCTATACGAACAATTAGGCAATTTGTAAGCCAACTCAGACATGAAATTAAGATCCTGTTTTTATTGATTTATTTGCAATTCTCAATAAACCGATAGCAATTTTTGCTAATTGCAAAGCAATACAAAAATACCCCCAAGCCAATAAATGGATTGGGGGTATTCAGTCGTTGAACTGTTTCTGCTATCAATCAGCGCGATTAATTAAAGTCAAATAACCGCTTGAAGAAAGTCTCTACCTTCTTAACACAGCCTTGTTTCAGTGTGCCTTGTGGATCCCATGCTGGCAGGTGGGTTTTGCCCACACAGCTTTGCGATAACACCCCTCGCTGATCACGGTAGTAATCAAAATCGGTAATTTGAGCTGGAGTTTGTATAACCAGCGGTTCAGGATCACGACTCTGTATATAGTCTGCATACAACCGCAATGGCCCGGATGACCCCGTTAGTTTCACCGCTTTGTTATCATCACGTCCCATCCATACCGTCACCACTTCACGGCCATCAACACCGACATACCAGCTATCTCGGCCTCTATCTGACGTACCGGTTTTGCCGGCCAAGCGTGAAGAAGGCAGTAAGGTATTAAGATAACGCCCAGTCCCTTCGCTAACCACACGCTGCATGCCATACATGGTCAACCAAGCCGCCTGCATAGAAACCGCCTGGGTCGAAACAGGTAAGGATTGGTACAAGATCTTCCCTTCATTATCCACTACCGCACCTAGCGCCGAAAGTTCAGTTCTATGGCCTCCGCTGGCAATGGTTTGGTACATCTGAGTTACCTCTACCGGAGTTAGGGTAAATGCCCCCAGCAACATTGACGGCAACTTCGGTACCTCATTTTTATCAATACCGAGCTTTTCCATCGTGTTGATGACTTCATCCAGGCCAACGGCCATCCCCAAGTTGACTGTCGGGATGTTATAGGATTTTGCTAACGCACTATATAGCGGTACTTCACCCCGGTATTGGCGATCATAGTTTCTCGGTGACCAGTCTTCCCCGTTTTGGCCTTTCAAGGTCAATGGCCTATCTTGTAGGCTAGTTGCAAGGGAAAAACGTTTAGGCATCTCAAGTGCTGCCAGATAGACCGCTGGCTTTACAACGGAACCTATTTGGCGCTTAGCATCCACCGCACGGTTAAAACCATCGTAGCCAGGACGCGAGCCCCCTACCATGGCACGTATTTCACCACTGACCCTATCAGCAACAACCACAGCCGTCTCAAGCTGGTCACCCGCTTTTGATTCTAACTTCGGTATGATCTTACGTACTGATTGCTCGGCCATTTCCTGCGAACGTGGATCCAGAGTCGTAAATAACCTCAGTCCCTGCCCTGCCTGATAATTCTGTACTTTTGCAGCAAGCTCCCGTTGCAATTGGCCAAAATAAGCCGGCTGGCGATTTGAGATAGTGCCTTTTTCTTGAATATCAAGTGGCATCTCAACGGCTGCAAGATAATCTTCTTTTTCCAGCACACCGTTTTCAAACATCAGCTGCAACACGAGGTCGCGGCGGTTCTTGGCTCGCTCTGGGTAGCGCCAAGGATTGTAATAAGACGGGCCTTTAACTAAGCCAACCAGCAAGGCTTGTTGATCGACACGAAGCTCAGACAGTGGCAAGCCAAAATAAAAACGCGAGCCAAGCTCAAAACCGTGTACGGCATCTCGGCCACTTTGTGCCAGATACACCTGATTCAAATACGCATCGAGAATTTGATCTTTGCTGTAACGATAATCAATGATCAGTGCCATATAGGCTTCACGGGCCTTACGCCACAAACTGCGCTCGCTGGTCAAGAACATATTCTTAGCCAACTGCTGAGTTAACGTACTGCCCCCTTGAACCGTGCGACCCGCCTTGAGGTTAGCAATGAAAGCTCGCGCGATTGCCGTAGGCGAGACACCATCATGCTGATAGAAGTCCCTATCTTCTGTTGCAATCAGTGCGCCTATCAAGTCTTCTGGCATTTCTTCCTTCGGACGGTAGATACGCTGCTCTTCCGTTTGCGCCTCGAGCATACCAAGCAATTTGGGTTCAACACGGATATAGCCAAGCTCGCGGTTAGACTCAACCTCGGTGATTGATTTGACCTTGGAGTAGTCAAACTTCACAACAACATGCCTGGCTTCCTGCTGACCATCACGAAACTCAAAAGGACGGCGGATCATTTCCACCGTCAGGCGGCTCGTAGAATATTCACCAGGGCGGGTTGGGTTGCTGACCTTGCGGTATTTCAGCGCCTCCAGCTCGTTGACCAAGTCTTCATAACGGACCAGCACTCCCGGCTGTAGTGACAGCTCACGCGCATAGACAACTGATGGAAGCTGCCACAATTGCCCCTCAAACTTTGCTGTCACTTCATCGTTAATATCAAACCCCATTTTGGCAATACCACCAGTGGTAAGCAGGCATACACCCAGTAGCGCAAATTTCAATTTACGGTACGAGCGGCGAGGCTTAACACTTTTCTTTGGTGCCGAGGACTCAGATGATGAGATATCCAACTCGGTGATTTGAGGCTCAATGCGCTTCTGTTGCTTGGTCATAATGTCGCTTTCGTTACAAATTCGCGCCGACAATACCGTAAGGCTTAAGGTGCTTTGTCAGTAATCTGTCAAAGCATTCTCTTCCTAGCACCGGCAGCGCGCCCTGTAAAAAAACTAACTCCAGCACACAGCTGGAAATTAAGCGTAAAATCACGCAAAATACGCGCCCCACACTGATAGCCAAGCAGAGATACAATGGAACGCGATTACAAACTAGAGTGCCTGATGACGATGCCACGCCATGAGCTGGAAGAGTTCAGCTTACGAGTGATCGGCCGTATGGTACCTGAAGATATGATGCAAGAGATCTTTACCTTTGAGCAGGAAGAGATCGAAAGCGAAGATCGCATGAAATCGGCACAATTTGATGCCATGCTACGTATGAGTGCCATTGCGCTTGGTGAAGTGAGTGCCGCTTTTGCTGAATCAGACAATGCCCAGCAGAACACCGAGCGCATGACCCGCCTGATCCTATGGCACTTCTATGCAATGTCGTTCAACCTTGAAGAAGCGGTTACGCTTGAGCAGCACTGCGAGCAGGTCGAGAAGCTGCTTATCAATGCACCGAAAGATGCATTTGGCTGGATAAAAGTACTGACAGATTTGCTGCATACTTACGCTGAAATCAACGAGCAGCGCAACAACCAATAATCTACACCGTACATGGGCGGATAATACTCAGCGCTGGAAAGCACATACAGCGCAGCCAGAACCCTGAACAAATGTGTTCTGGCTGAGCCTGTATATTGAAGTAGCTTGGGTATAAATGATTTTACCCTAACGATGCCTGATGCTTAGCGATCAGATCATTCATCGCTTCCTCTGCCCGCTGCTGCACGTGATTAAAACAATCCTCGTGGCTCATCGCCTCAATGACCTCATAGTAGCATTTAAGCTTCGGCTCTGTACCTGATGGCCTAACGACAACTCGGGAATCATCGTCAAGGTGGTAAATCAGCACATCGCTTGGCGGCAAATCTATCGCTTTCGTTTGCCCATCCGCGTAAGTACGCGTTGATGTTTTCAGGTCATCGATAATGGCAACTCCTCGCCCTGCGATATGGCTTGGCGGTGAGGCCCGCAAACTATCTCCTATTGGAGGTGTACCCGGTTGTAGCGCAATACTTCGCTGGGCGTTGATATACAGGCCATGTTCGCGGTAAATCGACTCAAGTTGATCCCAAACTGTTTTGCCTTTCGACGCAAGTTCAGCCGTTAGCTGGGCAAAAGCAACTAGCGCAGATAAGCCGTCTTTGTCCCACACGACATTGCCCACGGTATAGCCAAGTGCTTCCTCATAGGCGAACAAGAACTGGCTCTCCTCTGTCTGCTTGTCCATCGCCACATTGGTGAGCCATTTAAAACCAGTCAATGTCTGGTAAAAAGATGCATCTACAGACTCGGCAATTTTCTTAAGCAAGGTCGATGAGACTATCGTTGTACCTACCAAATTCTGTACTGGTGCTGCGTGGGTTAAAAGGTAGTGGCCTAACAAAGCCCCCACTTGATCACCTGTGAGCATTTGATATGAACCATCATCTGCTCGTACCGCAACAGCAAATCGATCCGCATCGGGGTCATTCGCACAAGCCAATATCGCTTGGTGTTTTTCTGCCTCTGCGATCACCATATCCATCGCACCAGGTTCTTCAGGATTAGGAAAATTAACGGTGGGGAATGAGCCATCGGGTTCACGCTGAGCAGCAACACTGTAAACCTTGTTAAATCCCGCATCGGCAAGTAAGGATTCTGCCAACTCAGCACCTACGCCATGCATTGCCGTGTAAGCAAGGCTGAGCGCTTCTGGTTCGTGATGATTTGATAACAGCGGACTATTATTGAGTGCTTTACGGTACTCGGTATAGAAGTCGCCATTGAGCCAATGTAGCAGCCCTTCTCGTTCCCCGTCTTCAATTGAGTGCTCTGGAAGAGCTTCTGATGCAGCAATATCAATTTGCGCAGCAATACCAGAGTCATGAGGCGGGATGATTTGTGCACCATTGCCCCAGTACACTTTGAAACCGTTATAGGCTGGCGGGTTATGGCTAGCAGTGACAACCACCCCAGCCGCCGCACTCAAATGGCGGACACCAAAAGCGACCACTGGAGTCGGTGCCACTTTTTCAGTCAGGTAAACCTTAATACCTAGTGAGGTAAGCATTGAGGCAGCATCATGGGCAAACTGGCGTGAATCTGGACGACCATCGTACCCAATCACAACCCCTTTCGTTGTCGACTGCGGATCAACCTGCAACAGATACTTGCCCAATCCCAATGCTGTTTCATGAATGACCAGCCGATTCATCCGATTTGGGCCAGCGCCGACAATCCCGCGCAGCCCTGCCGTACCAAATGCCAAACGAGTAGAAAACCTCTCTGCTAACTCTGTTTGGCGATTTGCATCAACTAATTGCTGCAACTCTTCACGTGTTACCGGATCAGGATCCCGTGCTAACCATGTTGAAATTTCTGGTGTCATTTCGGTATTCCCTATAACTAACCATTTGGGAAAGTATAGAGGGTGTGCCACAGGGGACAATTATCTCTGTCTCAAAATACAGACTTAGCGGTATTAAAAATAAGTCATTGGAATGACTGAAAGAAGAGGCAACTGACAGGCATAAAAAAATCCAGCCCCTTTCGGAGCTGGATTCTCAAATCATCTGACTAGATTGTGTAATCTGCGTCGATTAGTCTTCGAAGCGAGGCTTACGGTCGCGACGAGGGGCACCATGGTTACGCTCACCACGGTAGCTACCACGGTTGTCACCGCCACGGTTGCGGTCAAAACGGCGCTCGCCGTCACGACGTGGGCGGTTACCATCGCGGTTACCATCACGGTTGCCACGGTAGCCACCACGATTACCATCACGGTTGCCATCACGGCCGCCACGACGGTGCTCACGCAGTACATCGTCAGCCACAACTACAGCTTTCGCTTCGTTCTGACGGATACGTAGTTTCTTAAGCTGTGCAGCCACTTCGCTGGTCATCTTCTTAGGAAGCTGAACGTAAGTGTGCTCTGGTGCAAGCTTGATAGCACCAATGAACTCTTTGCTTAGGCCAAGTTCGTTTGCGATTGCGCCAACGATATCTTTAACCTGAACACCTTGCTCACGGCCAACCTGAAGCTGGTAAGTATCCCAGTCAGCAGTGTTGAAGTTACGACGCTCACGGCGCTCGCCACGCTCACCGCCACGGTCTTCACGACGACGTTCACGGCGCTGCTTGTCACGCTCGATAGCAGCGATCATTGGGTCCGGACCTTTGTAGAACAGAGGACGGTTACCCTGCTGGCGCTTAAGTAGCATTGCAGCTAGTGTCGCAGCATCAACTTCGATGGTTTCTTGTAGCTTCTCAACAAGCTCAACAAACGCTTCTAGGCTTGACTCTTCTTTCTGTGCTTCCAGCTCCTGACCCAGACGGTTCAGGCGTGCTTCAGCAACAGCGTCACGTAGAGGAAGTTGGATTTCTTCCATACGAGACTTAGTTACACGCTCGATAGTACGTAGCATACGGATCTGGTTAGTACGAACCAATAGGATCGCTTTACCGTTACGACCTGCACGACCAGTACGACCGATACGGTGGATGTATGACTCAACATCGAATGGGATGTCGTAGTTGAATACGTGAGTGATACGAGGAACATCAAGACCACGAGCAACAACGTCAGTTGCTACTAGGATATCGATAACACCTTTCTTGATGTGATCAACAGTACGCTCACGAAGAGACTGAGGAATATCACCGTGAAGTGCAGCAGCTTTGAAGCCACGTGCAGATAGCCAGTCAGCCAGACGTTCGGTGTCCTGACGAGTACGTACGAATACGATAGACGCATCAGTATCTTCAGTTTCAAGAAGACGCATCATTGCTTCGTCTTTCTCTACGCCTTTAACAACCCAGAACTGCTGCTCTACCTGAGAAACAGTACGGTTTTCACCAGCAACGTCGATGCGCGCAGGTTCACGTAGGAAACGGTCAACGATTTCTTTAACCATTGGTGGCATAGTTGCAGAGAACAGAACACGCTGTGCTGTTTCTGGCGCTTGCTCCATGATCCAAGTAACGTCGTCAACGAAGCCCATTTTCAGCATTTCGTCAGCTTCATCAAGTACAAACGTGTGTACTTCATCAAGGTGTAGACGGTCACGCGTGATAAGGTCTTTAACACGGCCTGGAGTACCAACAACAATGTGGGCACCGTTCTTAAGGGCACGCATTTGATCAACGATAGAAGCACCACCGTAAATCTCAAGAACTTTAAGACCTTTAACGTTCTGACCTAGAGTCTTGATTTCAGCTGCAACCTGAATCGCTAGTTCGCGAGTCGGTGCCATAACAATAGCCTGTGGCTTATGCTGGCCAAGATCCAGTTTGTTTAATAGAGGCAGTGAGAATGCCGCTGTTTTACCTGTACCTGTCTGCGCTTTACCTAGTGCATCAGTACCAGTAAGTAGTAGAGGAATAGACGCCGCTTGGATAGGAGTCGGCGCAACGAAGCCCATTGAGTCTAGTGCGGATAGTAGTGTGTCGGCCAGTTCTAACTGGCGAAATTCTGTAACAGATTCTTGCATTGGGATCCCAATAAATGATCTAACGGAAACGGGGCCCCTTTGGCTATAAAACGGTTCTGCAACAGCAACCACAAGCATGGGCCTCGACTATAGAGGCGCGCATTGTGCGCCATTACAAGATAAAAAGCCAGAAAAAATTGAGCACTGTCACAAATTAACCTTCAAGCACCTATTATTTAAACAATAAGTGCAACAGGGCAGCCATTTTCGCGGAAAATTAGACATTCTGCTTATTTAAAACGTATTTCAATTGACATGATTTTACACAGTTAAGTTAGAAATTCCGGCTGAATTATTGCTGGATCATGGCCCAACTTATTCAACCAATAGCGATAAAACGCCACCCGCTCTCTAGCGTCTCATTATTCAATTATGATAATCCGATGTCAGCACGGGCTTGAAACTTGGTTTTATGGCCTGAAAACTTTATAGTGTGGCTGTTAACCACCTGAGACCGGGCATAATGTTTCAAGATAATCCTTTATTAGCACAGCTTAAAAAACAAATTCAGGAAACACTTCCTAAAAAAGAAGGCAGCATCAAGGCAACTGACCGTGGCTTTGGCTTTCTAGAAGTCGACAATAAAGAAAGCTTCTTCATTCCACCTAACTATATGAAAAACGTAATGCACGGTGACCGTGTGACAGCCGTTATTCGTACCGAAAAGGAGCGTGAAGTTGCTGAACCACAGGAACTGATTGAGCAGTTCATCACTCGTTTTATTGGCCGAGTAAAGCTTATCCGTGATCGCCTGCATGTTGTTCCCGATCACCCTCAGCTGAAAGATGCCATTAAAGCTCGCCCTGTCAAAGGTCTGAACCCAGAGTTGCTTAAAGAAGGCGACTGGGTTGTTGCCAATATGACTCGCCATCCATTGGTCGGTGACAACAAGACTTTCTTCTGTGAAATCAAAGAAAAGATCACTGACAGCAATGACAAGATTGCGCCATGGTGGGTAACGCTTGCTCGCCACGACCTGCCAAATGCCGAGCCAGCACCACAAGAGAGCTGGTCAATGCTTGAAGAAGGCTTGGAGCGTGAAGATCTAACCGAGCTTCCATTCATCACTATCGACGGTGAATCGACCAAAGATATGGATGACGCGATTTACACTGTTGCCAAGGAAGACGGTAGCTTTGAAATCACCATCGCCATTGCAGATCCAACATCATACATCGAAGTGGGTGACAAGATGGACAAAGAAGCACGCGAGCGTGGCTTCACCATCTACCTACCAGGCCGTAACATCCCAATGTTGCCTCGAGAGCTCAGCGATGAGCTATGCTCGCTGCTAGAAGATGAAAAACGCCCGACATTATGTTGCCGCGTTAGCATCGATAAAGAGGGTGTTATCCAAGACGACATCCACTTCTTCGCAGCATGGATCAAATCACAAGGCCGTTTGGCTTACGACAATGTGTCTGATCTGCTTGAAAATGGTGCATGCGAAAACTGGACACCAAACGAAACTATCCTAGAGCAAATCAAAGCCCTTCACGGTTTTGCCAATGCTCGCAGCGCGTGGCGTGCCGCCAATGCAGTCGTGTTCCCAGATCGTCCCGACTACCGCTTCGAACTGAGCGAAGATAACGACGTTGTTGCTATCCACACCGACCCGCGCCGTACCGCAAACCGTATGATCGAAGAAGCGATGATCACTGCCAACATTTGTGCTGGTCGTGTTCTGCAAGAAAAATTCGGTTTTGGTGTTTATAACTACCACAACGGTTTCAATCCAGAAAAACTGGATACTGCGATGGACTTCCTGACCAACGCCGAAGCGCCATTTGAAAAAGAGCAACTGCTAACTCTAGACGGTTTCAGTGCGCTTCGCCGCTGGCTGAATGCGCAAGACTCGACTTACTTGGACAACCGCTTACGCAAGTTCCAAGCGTACAGTGAGGTGGGTAACAAGCCAGCGGCGCACTACGCGATGGGCTTGGATGTCTACGCCACATGGACATCACCAATCCGTAAATACGGCGATATGATCAACCACCGCTTGCTTAAAGCCGTTATCTCTGGCCAAGAGCCAAGTCAAACACCTGATGACAAGGTGGGTGAAGAGATCGCGACTCACCGCCGTAACCATCGTATGGCCGAGCGTGATGTTGCTGATTGGCTATATGTACGATTGCTGAAAGACGCTGTGAAAGAAGCAACCGTATTCACCGCTGAGATCTTCGATATCAACCGTGCAGGCATGCGTGTTCGTTTGCTTGAAAACGGGGCGGCCGCGTTCATCCCTGCGCCTTTGATCCTCGATAACAAAGAGCGCATCGAGTGCAACGGTGAACTAGGTATCGTGAATATCGACAAGGTGAAAGAGTACCAGCTTGGTGATCAGCTTGAAGTGAACATTGCTGAAGTGCGTACAGCAACTCGCCAGCTAGTTGCCAAGCCTGTTAAGCAATTCCCGGCACCAGAAGCAGAGAATACACCTGCTGAAGAATCCGCTGAAGCATAATAAGCTCTCAGCCAAAGACTCAAAGGGCCAGCGCTTGCTGGCCCTTTTTATATAATTTCCGTATTAGATAATAAATGCCACATTGCTCAGTGGCCTAACAATAAGTCAGCTATGAATAATCTAAACATCGAAAACGTCCACCAGCAAGTCCTGCAGTGGTTAGAAAATGTCGTCATCGGACTCAACCTCTGCCCCTTTGCAGCCAAGCCTAACCGTAACAAGCAGATTCAGATCTTCATCTCTGAAGCGAATGATGAAGATGTATTGCTTGAAGAGATCTATCACCAGCTCAAGAAACTCGACAGCACACCCGTTAAAGAGTTAGAGACAACCCTGGTTGTTACACCTCATTTGTTCGAGGACTTTGCTGACTATAACCAGTACCTTGATCTTGTTGACGCCTTGCTATTCCAAATGGGTTATCAAGGCACCTACCAGGTTGCAAGCTTCCACCCTGACTACTGCTTCCACGGTACCCAGCCTGATGATGCCGAGAACCTAACTAACCGTTCGCCCTACCCGATTTTCCACCTGATCCGCGAAGAGAGTATGGAAAAAGTCCTTAAGCACTACCCCGATCCGGAGGGGATCCCAGAACGAAACATCGAGCGGGTTGAAAGCTTAACCGATGAAGAAATCGCCCGGCTTTTCCCGTTCTTGAAATAGGTAATAGCAAGCTAGGCTGAGTCAATCAGCCTAGTCGTTGGCTCATGACTTTAAGTTAAAAAACTTACAATCTCAGACTAACCTCAACCATTCAGGACCTATCAGAGAACTGTGTTTCTAATGGTGAAATGGGATACAAAAAAACCCGAACAGGTAGGTCGGGTTTTGGTTACCAATAAAACTTACTCTTTTTGCAAAGGTAAGCCCAGCTATGCAGCAACGCCAATGATGTATGGAGCCTAGCTTATCCTAACAGATCGGCGGCCAAACCATTGTTAGGCACTAAACTCGGGAGTCGCTTGCCTAAGTGAAAACAAGCGTGTTGTTATTATTTTATGAGGTGCTTTTTATACCCCACTAGAATGATTCTATCAGCCCCTACCGAAATGTGAAACAAATAAGATGGCGGAAATGACTAAAATTCATCATTTATTCAAGATTTATGTTTTTGATTAAATTGACAATATAAAATCAAATATCAACGCAATAATGCATGAAAAAACAACCGAGTAGTTTGATAATTACTTTTAGTTTTATAAATAAAAAAGTGACCATAATGATGATCACTTTTATAAAAATGAGGCCGTATTACTTATTCGCGCCTTCCTTCATCTCTTTTTTTAACTTAGTACATTCATAGATAGGAATAGCGGTTACACCAAGTATCTTCCCTTCATACATGCATATGATTTGTGGCGCTGTAACTGTACTGCCACCACCATGGCCGGATGAAGAATTAGCGAAAGTAAATCCAGAAAAAGCAAGCATCATCAGAACAAGCAATTTTTTCATTAGAAGCCTCCACGTGTTTGGGTTTATTCACAACGTAAACCAACTTCTAAAGCGTAGCAGGTATTACCTGAAGTAAAAGCAATGTGCTACTTCCAGTGCGTTATATCAGTTGTCTCGTATTACTAATGAGAAACCACTGTACAACCTTAACCAAAAACCACATTCATTTTAGGTATAAAAAAACCGGATGCCTTAGCATCCGGTTTGCTTTCCAATCTCATGGACTCTAAATGGGAATTAACCTTTCACACCACCAGCAGTCAGGCCACCAACCAAGAACTTCTGCGCCAGCAGGAAGACGGTTGTAATTGGAATTGCCGATAGTACCGCGGCCGCTGCAAAGTCACCCCATAGGTAGTTCTGTGGGTATAGGTACTGCTGCATACCAACAGCCAGGGTGTAGTTACTTACATCAGTCAGTAGCAGTGATGCTACCGGTACTTCAGTTACCACTCCGATAAACGACAGGATAAATACTACCGCAAGGATTGGCACTGAAAGTGGCAACAATACCAGGCGGAATGCCTGCCATGGTGTTGCACCATCCAATGCTGCCGCTTCTTCCAGCGAGCCATCAATCGTTTCAAAGTAACCTTTGATTGTCCAAACGTGCAGGGCAATACCGCCAAGGTAAGAGAAAATCAGACCACCGTGCGTGTTTAGTCCCAAGAATGGGATGTACTGCCCCAAACGGTCGAACAAAGCGTACAACGCAACCAGAGCAAGTACCGCAGGGAACATCTGGAAGATCATCATCCCTTTCAGGATAGTGCTCTTGCCTTTGAAACGCATACGAGCAAACGCATAAGCACTGGTTGTTGAAAGCGCTACGATGATAATAGAAGTAATACCTGCCACTTTCACCGTGTTCCACAGCCATAGTAGGACAGGGAATGGTGGTGGAGTCACGCTACCGTCGCTGTTAGTCACCGAGAAACCAAGCGCTAATCGCCAGTGATCTAAGGTTGGGTTACTTGGGATCAGCTCACCACTTGCAAAGTTACCTTCACGCAGGGAGATAGCAACAATCATCAGGAGCGGGAAAATCGTTGCCGCCAAGAACAAACACAATCCAATGTGTGTTGCCCATACCCGATATTTTAATGACTTAGGTTGAACCATTGGCATGACGTCTCTCCTTAGTCCTGCTCAAGCTTAGTGTTGGTAAATTTCAGGTTAAGTAGTGCCATACCACCTACCAATAGGAAGATAACTGTTGCGATTGCACCGGCTAGACCGAAGTCCTGGCCACCGCCACCTTCAAACGCGATACGGTAGGTGTAACTTACTAGCAAGTCAGTGTAACCTGCAGGCTCTGAGGTGCCGACCATGTTCGGACCACCAGAGGTCAATAGCTGAATCATAACAAAGTTGTTGAAGTTAAACGCGAAACTTGCAATCAGTAGCGGCGTTAGCGGTTTAATCAACATTGGTAGCGTGATAGTGAAGAAGTTCTGAATAGGGCCTGCACCATCAATGGCAGACGCTTCATACAAATCTTCAGGAATCGACTTCAACAGACCCATACATAGGATCATCATGTAAGGGAAACCAAGCCAGGTGTTAACCAAAACGACCATCACTCGAGCCATTACTGGGTCTGAGAACCAAGATGGCTTAATCCCGAACATGGCCTCAAGCAGCATGTTTATTTCACCAAAGCTCTGGTTGAACAGACCCTTGAAGATCAGAATCGAGATAAACGACGGCACCGCATATGGAAGTATAAGCAATACACGGTAAACGCCACTGAATTTTAGTGGTTCCCACTGTACGATAACAGCCAGGATCATACCCAGAGCCAGTGTCAGGGCTACAGCAAGGAAGGCAAAGACAACTGTCCAAACGAAGATGCCAAGGAACGGTTCTTTAATACCATCATCAGTTAGCACACGCTCGAAGTTAGCCGCGCCAACGCCAACCACGAATCCAGGTGAAATTGGTTTTTCAACAAACTCACCATTGGCATCAACGGGCTGGTAGAAACCAATCTCGTAGTTTGGCTTGAACAATTGGTTAGTCTGGTTGTTTAGCAGTGACTCGCCATCTTCCTGAAGAGTGAAGAGCGGAGTCTCAGCCGCGAACTTACGCAAGCCACTCATGCGGATGTGTTCGCCGCTAGGCATTTCCAGCTCAACCTTGTTTAGGTTAGAGCGGTTTTGCACGATAGTACGGATTATTTCCTTCTCACCCTGAACCGCATCAACTTCACGCAGGTTCATGTATTCTTCAGCAGGCGGATTAGAAATATCGAATACATCTGAGGCTAATAGGTCACCATCGGCTTTAATGATTAGCTGGTGGCCGTTTTCAACCTTGTACAGATCGAAACCGTAGCTTTCCCCTGACAAGAAAGACCGTTGCTGCAAAACAGTCTGCGCACGCTCTAGAGACAACTGGTTGGAAGCACTGTAGTTAGTAAAGGCCAATCCAACCGTATAAATCAGTGGGAAAATAACGAAAATAATCATCCCGGCGACACCAGGATAAATGTAGCGATGAGCGTAGGTTTTCTTACTACCAAAGATATAAAGAGCAAGAGCTGTGAGAACAACGGTAAGAAGCGCGAAGGGAATCTCACCCTGTGCGTACATTAAGACAGTAGCATAACCGTTAACCGTACCGATCATGCCTAGCAGTGACCATTTTAGCCACTTACGATAATTTAATTTCGAACTTTCCTGAGGTGAATCGAGAAGTTCTGCACCTTGAACTGACTGCATCTCAGCTCCTTGCTAGCAAAATGACAAATAAAGATGGGGAGAGTTACCCCTCCCCGTAAAACGTTTTACTTAAGAATGTGACCCGCTGCTGCGTCTAGAGCGTCATCAACACCCTGGCGACCGTCAACAACATTCTGGATAGCGTTACCTTGTGCGTACCAGAAAGCAGTCATCTGAGGAACGTTTGGCATGATTTCACCGTTCATTGCGTTATCCATTGTCGCGGCAATGCGGGTATCTTTATCTAGCTTCTGCTGGAAAGACTTAAGTGCTACTGCACCTAGAGGCTTGTCAGCGTCAACTTTCGCCAGACCTTCGTTAGTTAGTAGGTAGTTTTCAATAAACTCAACAGCCAAGTCTTTGTTAGGAGAAACTGCGCTGATGCCTGCAGTTAGTACACCAACAAAAGGTTTAGACGGGTTGCCGTTCAGTTTAGGAAGTAGCGTTACACCGTAATCGATACCAGACTTCTCAATGTTGCCCCAAGACCACGGGCCATTGATTGTCATTGCAACGTTACCTTTGTTGAACTCTGCTTCAGAGATGCTGTAGTCCATATCTGGTGAGATAACTTTCTTATCAACCAGAGACTTGATGAAGTTCATGCCGTACTTCGCACCCGCGTTGTTCACACCTACGTCTTTAACGTCGTAGCCGTTCGCAGTGAATTTGAAGGCATAACCACCGTCAGCAGTTAGGATTGGCCATGTGAAGAACGGTTCTTTCAGGTTCCACATGATCGCTTTCTTGCCATCTTTCTGAAGCTTCTTGTCTAGTGCTTCGATGTCTTCCCAGTTCTTAGGTGGGTTTGGAACAAGATCCTTGTTGTAAATCAGAGAAAGAGCTTCTACAGCAACAGGGTAACCGACATATTTGCCATCGTATGAAACCGCGTCCCAAGTGAAGTCGATGATCTTATCTTTCATCTCTTGAGTTGGGTTGATTTCAGTTAGCAGGCCAGCTTTCGCATAGCCACCGAAACGGTCGTGCGCCCAGAATACGATATCAGGACCATCACCGGCTGCAGCAACCTGTGGGAAACGCTCTGCAAGGTTATCAGGAAAAGCGACAGTAACTTTTACGCCAGTGTCTTCTTCGAACTGTTTACCTACTTCTGCCAAGCCGTTGTAACCTTTGTCACCATTAATCCAAATGGTAAGTTGACCTTCTTCAATCGCTGCATGCGCAGATACTGAACCAAGAGCAGCAAGGGTACATAATGCGACTGTGCTGAGGACTTTCTTCATTATTAACATCCTTCATGATTGTTATTGGTTGTATTACAGAGGCCTCTCTGCGATACAAATTTCAGTCTGTATCTTCCAACAGTATCAAGCACTCGGCATCATCCTGTGTCCTACGCCCCCACCCCCTAAGTGTGAAAAGCGTGATCTCCGTCGTTTCGCTTAGTGATGCAGATCTAATAACGACGTGTGATTGTGATACAGCGCACATACTATAGGGAATAAAACAGTCCTTCAGCCCTTTGAATAACAAAGTGTGATCTAAACACTCCTCCCCCCCTCATCCCCCTTTTTATTTATTGATAAGGAGGATGTTTCCGCGTGTTTTCTCGACAAGAATACAACCATACCCACTGGGTAGTTGAAGACACTGTTCTTTTTCTTAGGTAATGCACTTTTGCACTAACCACTCTTTTATAAAGACGACAGCACCATTTTATTTCTTGGGGAAGTAGATAATTTGGATTTTGTCAGGGTAGACGTCGATTCCTTAGTGAATCGCGCTCTACCCGATTTTTCTTCAATTACACGGAAAAATTCTTTACCTGCAAGGCCACGCCCTACTAAGATGAGGTCTTGCTGGCAACAACAACTTAGAGGAATAGGCTCGATGGCGAGTGTTACTTTACGAAATGTATGTAAAGCATATGGAGATAACCTGATTTCCAAAAACGTTGATCTCGATATTGCTGAAGGTGAGTTCGTTGTCTTCGTAGGTCCATCAGGCTGTGGTAAGTCAACACTTCTACGTTGTATCGCAGGCCTGGAAGACATTACTTCAGGTGATTTGTACATCGGCGAAGAACGCATGAACGACGTGCCACCGTCAGAGCGCGGTGTGGGCATGGTGTTCCAGTCTTATGCACTTTACCCTCACCTTAATCTGTTCGATAACATGTCTTTTGGCATGAAGCTGGCAAAAGCCGACAAGGATGAAACCAAGCGCCGAGTTGACCACGCAGCGGAAATCCTTCAACTAGGTCACCTTCTTGAGCGTAAGCCAAAAGCACTATCTGGCGGTCAGCGCCAGCGTGTCGCTATCGGTCGTACCTTGGTATCGCAACCTAACGTTTTCCTACTGGACGAACCGCTTTCTAACCTTGATGCTGCACTTCGCGTTCAGATGCGTATCGAAATTGCCAAGCTTCACAAGCAACTTGGCTGTACCATGATCTACGTAACCCACGACCAGATCGAAGCAATGACCATGGCACAGAAGATCGTTGTGCTGGACGGTGGTTATGTTTCTCAGGTTGGTAAACCTCTTGAGCTATACCACTACCCTCAGAACCGCTTCGTTGCTGGTTTCATCGGGTCACCGAAGATGAACTTCATGAGTGTATTCATTGAGCAGGTTGAAGAAGACCGCGTGATGGTACAAATGGCAAACGGCAAAGCATTCTGGATCCCTGTTGACGGTACAACAGTGACCAAAGGCGACCGTATGTCTCTGGGGGTTCGCCCTGAGCACCTACTACCAGAAGGTGAAGGTGATGCCACCATCGACGGTACTGTGCAGGTTGTAGAGAAACTAGGTTACGAAACCCAAGCTTACCTGCGCCTTGAGCACATGGATGCCGATTTCATCTACCGCCGTCCAGATACCATTAACGTTGATGCAGGCGATTCATTCAAAGTTGATATCCCAGCGCACCGCTGTCACCTGTTCCACAGCGATGGCAGAGCATGCCGCCGCCTGTACAAAGAGCCGGGTGTATAAGGAAACCAGTTTCCCCCTCGAATAATCAAGTGGCTTTAAATCACTTGAAAACAAGCAAGCGCTGTTGATTAAAACCAACAGCGCTTTTTTTATGCTTCGTCAACGGAAGATCTATGACTCTTAACCCAACACAAAAAAACTATGACCCCGCTCGAATGATTGTCCATGAGGATATGGATATCCCGCAATTAAATCGCCAGCGCCATGTCCGTGTATATCTGCCAGAAGACTATAAGAGCAGCACACGACACTATCCTGTTATTTATATGCATGACGGCCAAAACGTCTTTGAGCCCGAGCTATGCATTGCCGGCGCTAGCTGGCAAGTCGCTGAGCAGTTAGATGCGCTTCAGGCCAACGGCGAATCAACAGGATTCATTGTAGTCGCTATTGATTGCACCCAACGCCGTGGCCACCTCGGCCGGCGGGATGAATACTCACCCTGGGCATTCGCCCCATCCGCAACACTGTCCAGCTGGGAGCAAGCAATTGAGCCGCAAGGGGGCGAAGGAGAGGCTTACTGCGATTTTATCGTCCAAACCCTCAAGCCTTTCATTGACCACCATTACCGAACCCAGCCAGAACGGGCATCAACTACCATAGCTGGCAGCTCAATGGGAGGCTTTATCAGCCTCTATGCAGTATTGAAATACCAAGATACCTTTTCCAAAGCTGGCGTGTTCTCACCAGCTTTCTGGTTCGCACCAGAGGCAATGAAAGCCTACCTTGAGAAAACACTCATCGAGTATCCTATCGATATCTACATGGACATTGGCACCAATGAAACCAGTGACCCGTCTATTGAAGCATTCCAGGCGCTTTACCATGATCTTGCCGTTGAGTTTGCAGAGCTCCTCTGCCTCAAATCTCCCCAGATAACTTGTCAGTTCAATGTTGATCATGGCGGTATTCACAGTGAAATGGCCTGGGCACAGCGATTTACCAACCTAATAAAAATTTAAACCAAAAATGATCCAAATCGTCCTTAGTGGAGTTATCAGGTGGAACAGGAGTAAAAGCGCTCCTACACTGAAAATGAAACGGTAAGTAGGTTGTACCACTACTCGTTCGGGTAATCATTCAACCGCGATAGTGCTTCCCTGAGCAGGTATGACTTTCAAATGGAGGATCATTATATGAGCAGCCATGATAGGATCGAAGATATCGAACAACGCATCCACCTAGCTTATCAAGAGGGTAACTATCAAGAGGCAAAAGCCCTTGAGGCCAAGATCAAAAAGCTTAGAGGACAGCGTAACCTATACGATGACAACGAGCCCTACTCCCTAGAGGGGCGTACTTATATGGATTACGACTAACAATCATGCTGCTCCTTTAGCTGACCAACCGACGACCAAACAAAAAGCGCTGCGTTTCTGCAGCGCTTTCCTTTTCCTATTAGAACCCAGCGAAATTAGTCCGTCGCCAGAGCAAGATTGGCCCCCTCAACTTGCTGCTGCAGCACGTGCTGTCCCTGTAGCACTGGGAAAACCAATGAATGATCCGGTTTGGCGAAAGCAAGATCACCTATAACTGGCGCAAAGCTTGGCTGTATTAGAACAAGATCACGAACCTGACCATCAACAACAACCGATACACAGGCAGGATCAAACTCGATCGTAGCTGGAAGTTCGTCAGCTTCCAGCACTAGCTGGTACTTCGCTTTGTCTGTTGCCATCAAGTGAAGCTCAAGCTGTACAGGGACACTTTCCATATAGGCAAGCTCGAATCGCTGCAAGCCTTGTTCAGTACGCTGGTAAGCTACAGACAGGGCATTGGACTGCCCAAAACGAAGCTCGGCATCAAACTGCTGCCAGCTAGACGGCAAGCATGGCGCCAAAACAACCTTGCCCGATAACAACTCCGGCTTGAAGCCGATGTAGTCCTGGTAGCCATTACGGGTAAACTCAGACACAGACCACGCTTGGGCATAGGTACCGGTTGTGGTTAGCCCCCCCTGCTCATTCAAAAATGCATCGAGGTTTTCACTCATAGCCCCACGATGACCGAGGTATAAGATCTGATCGGACAGGTTCTTGGTCAGCTGGTAGGCAAAATCGGCATAGCCATATTCAATTAGGCTTGAAACCGTGAAACCCGCATTCCACCCCCAAATGGTGCCGTTATGGTAGGCAGCATCTTTATGGTATTCCTCGCGGTTGGCATGGTAAGGATGGAAAATCGGATCGTACTGCGACAACGAGGTGATCCCCCAAGGGAACAGCAACTCACTGACCGCATTCTTCACCACTTTTGCACCAATCGCTTTGTCCAACAGCCCGTTATCAAACGGCACCGTTACCGTCATCAACTGGTTAGTTCGCACCTGAAGATCACGCTGATCGTTACTATACAAGCGATCAGCCAGTTTTTGCTGGTCTTGATCCCAGAACAACTTCTGGAAACTTTCACTTACCCGCCCAGCCATCTGCTGATAGTGCTCTACATTCTGCTTATCTTCTGTCAGCTTCGCCAGTTCAACAGCCACCAACAGGCTGGTATACCAAAGCGCTTGGATATCGTTCGCACGAGTACCGCGGGCCGACCAAGGCAGTTTGCCCTCAAATTTGGCATCCATCCAGGTATCCGGATCACGGTGAGTCATCAGCCCATGATCATCCAGGTAATGCTTTTCGATACCTGCAATATAGGTCTGCACCACAGGATAGATAGCCTTGGCGTAGTCTTTATCACCGCTATAGCGCAAATAATCCCACACCTCACGTACCATCCACGGGGTACCGTCGGTTGTGTTGTAAATAATATTGGTTAGGCTGGTGACACGGTTAGGAATACGGCCAAAATTCACATTGGTTTCATCTGCCAACTGCATCGACGCGAAATTATCGATAATGGTCTTGGCATCATCAAAATCACCATTGACCAAGGTAATACCCGGTACAGCAATAAAGGAATCACGCCCCCAGCAGTCCTTGAACCATGGAAGGCCAGCCCAAATGCCCTTGCCAAACTCGGTCGAAACAAACACTTTGCCAGCAGCCTTCGCCCACATCAAAGCACGGTTATATTCGCGATCTGATGTCCAGACATAGGAATTGGTCAGCATGTCATAAACCTGCTGCAAGTGAATACTCACCCCATCCTGCTCGACCAATGAGCGAGCATGCGCGACCGCGTCTGCTTCCGTCTCAGCAAAAGCCAGATAAACAGTCATCTCAGTTTGAGGGGCAGAGGTCGTTAGCAACGGCTTCACATGGTGGCCACTCAAGTGCACCTTGTCTTTGAGTGCTGGCGTTTCACCAAAGCTCGTTTCACTGAACGAAAAAGACTGTTCAGCACAAAGGGCAATAAACGATGGCGTACCTGCTTGTCGAAGCTCTTCTGACAGTGCATACACCACCCCGCCTTCAAATGCTGTCACTGATGAGCTATCCATCGCTAAGTTAAGCTGGGGCGCTATCGACAAAATAGCAGGCTCTTCAGACTTCACCGTAATAGCAGCGCTTCGCTGGCGGCTTTGTTGGCCGGAAAACAACATAAAGGTTTCCTCAATGTCATTACCGTTAGCGGCTTCAAAGCTATGGGTCACTCCATACGGGTAGATACGAGCCTCTTTGGCGGTAGTTTTGTCGTTAAGCACGCCACCGACAAATGAGGCCATAGCGCCGAGATACCAACCTTGCTTGTGGCGGTACTTTCCTGCGGCAACATAACCGTGGGTCACACCATCAAAATAACCATCGATGTTGTCGCCAAAGACAAATGGAGCACTCTGATCAACTGAGATAGCAAGTTCATCAAACAACGCATCAGGGCTGAGCACCTTGTTACCCTTACCGATCACTTCCCCTTTCGCGGTATTAACCGAGAAAGTTGCGTTGAACAGTGCACGGTTCGGCTCACTATCGAGGTTTTCACCACCAACCTCAATTACCATTTCAACTTTCTCATCGGAAACAGTAACAGAGAGGGTATATAAACCCGTGTCTGGTGCCATAAAGGTAAGGTCATTGCCGATCCCCTTGGCTGGGATCAGCGTCTGTGGCTGCTTCAGCTGACAAGCAACTGCTTTGTATTTATCGGCTGCAAAGCTCAGTGCCTCCGAGCCTTGTTGATCAGATATTTTGAAATTATGAAGATCGGCAGAAAAGCAAACTACAGCTTGGTAACAGCCTTCACCAATATACGCCATTGGTGTGTCGTCACCCCAGCCATTGAATGTCCCTTTAACGTATAACTGCTCAGTAAAAGGCGCTTGTTCAATTGTGCTCACGTGTTTTCCTTGGGTCATCGTAAATGACAAAAAAGCGCAGTCTCATCAAGATGAGCTGCGCGTTATTTAGATGTCTATTGGTTTCCAGACATGTATCGGTATTCAGTTAGATTAACGGATCTGAGAAGCTGCCGTATCCAGTGCTTCCTGAACAGTCTGACGGCCTAGAAGGGCATTCTCGATTGCTGCACCTTCAGCGAACCAGTAAGCCGTCATTTCAGGGATGTTCGGCATGATTTCACCGTTTTCAGCGTTGGTCATTGTGGCTGCAATACGGCTGTCTTTAGAAAGCTCCTGCTGGAAAGATTTCAGCGTCACAGCGCCCAGAGGCTTGTCGTCGTTCACTTTCGCCAAACCTTCATCTGTGATCAGGTAGTTCTCTAGGAATTCAACCGCCAGGTCAGTATTCGGGCTAGCAGAGTTGATACCCGCGCTCAATACACCGACGAATGGGTTAGATTTACCGCCATCAAGTGTTGGGAATACTGCAACGCCGTAGTTGATCTTAGACTTCTCAAGGTTGCCCCAAGACCATGGACCGTTGATAGTCATTGCTACGTTACCTTTGTTGAATTCAGATTCAGATACTGCGTAGTCCATATCCGCTGACACAACACCTTTCTTAGACAAATCGACCAAGAAGCTCAGGCCAGCAACACCGGCTTCGTTGTTAATACCAATTTGCTTACCGTCAAAACCTGTTTCCGTTTTCTTGAATGCATAACCGCCATTTGCAGAAATCATTGGCCATGTGAAATACGCATTCTTCACATCCCACATGATGGCTTTCTTGCCCTTGGCTGCCATTTGTTTTTCGATCTCGTACAACTCTTCCCAAGTCTTCGGCGGCTCAGGTAGTAGATCTTTGTTGTAGATAAGTGACGGTGATTCTAGTGCGATTGGGTAGCCCACCAACTTGCCTTCGTAAGTCACCGCATCCCAGCTAAAGTCAACCAGCTTATCTTTGAATTCTTGCGACGGTTTGATTTCAGTCAGCAGGCCTGATTTAGCATAACCTCCGAAACGGTCATGAGCCCAGAAGATGATGTCAGGGCCGCCGCCTGTAGGCGCAACTTGCTGGAACTTGGCTTCCAGTGATTCAGGGTACTGAACGTTAACTTTCACCCCGGTGTCTTCTTCAAACTGGCGGCCTACTTCAGCGAGGCCTTCATAGCCTTTGTCGCCGTTGATCCAAATAAGAATTTCACCTTCCTGCATGGCAGAGGCCGCCATTGGAAAAGCAAGAGCAGCAGTCAGAGAGCACAGAGCGAACGATTTCATCACACGTTTCATAGTTATTTCCAAGTTATTTTTATTCGACCCGAGCATTTTCCTCCTCCCACTGCTGATGAGCATCCTCCCCCGGCCTACTCCCCCCTATACTTAAACTCAACACTGTGAAACTGAACACATTTTGTAGATATCATGCCACCTTGTGCCCGATTACCGATCCACTATCACGTTCAAAAAATTCATTGTGAAGCGCGCAAATCGCGTGTCTATACTCTTTATCTCCTACGACAAACTGGACATTCACATTACGCATAGAAGCATGCATAGCGATCGGTGTTACCCCTTGGTTCATTAAAGACAGGACGCCCTGAGCCAATGCCTTGTTGGTATCGATCTGGGAACCAATCGCTGAAATCAACGCGACCATCCGTCCTGAAATCAAAGAATTGGGATACCGTTTTTCTGCCTGATAGAGAACACTGTTCAAACTCTCTGAATTTCCGCCCAGATAATAGGTAATAGAGTTGGCGTTCATCTCTTTCCCCAGCAGGTTAACGCGCGCGTCTGAGATAATCTCCATCAACTCATAACTGACATTGTCAACCTTACCCACCATAGCCTGGTCAAACACGTGCAAAGCAAATACCTTCTGCCTACCAGCAATAATTTCGATTTTGTTTGTCTCAGGCCGGTAGCTAGGCGAAATCAAGGTGCCCTTGTGCTCCGGCTCAAAGGTATTCTTGATTTGCAGTTCAATCCCACTTTCACGCAACCCTGCTGCAGCATTGGGATGAATGGCTTCCATTCCTAAGTTTGCCAGTTGGTCAGCCACATCATAATTGGTGCTGCCGATCGGGAGCACTTTTTCAGGACCGACAAGACGCGGGTCGGCAGAACTCAAGTGGTATTCTTTATGGATAACGGCTAGTTCGGCCTGAGTAATCGCCGCGATCCGGCTGAACGTCATTTCGCTGTAGCCCCTATCATAGGTCTGCATCAACCCTTCTTTGCAATATGCATAACCGGTCACAATCGGTAGCTCCTGTGTCACATCGATATCAGCAAAAGCGTCACGAATAGCATCGTCCAAGGCCTTTGGCTGCTGCTCATCCCAGCCCGATAAATCAACAAACCTGGCATTGATCCCCATATTTTTAAGTTTGAGTGCCGTATTGAAGGCGCTATGCGCCTCCCCTATCGAGGATAAAAACTCTCTTATTTGGGGTAGGTAGCTACGCAGCGAAAACTGTCCGTACTGACAAGTTTCCAAAATAGATGAAATACAATTGCGGGCTTCGGCAATTCGCGAGCGAATAAACTTATCTGCCCGAATGCGATTCACAGGATCGGCAAACATATTGTCATTTGTCAACAACATACGATTTTCAACGTACGACAAAGCCTCTTCCCATTTTTCATCACGCTGGGCGATAAGCTGATAAACACCTGGCTTTCTGTTTTTCTTGCCTTCTAATAGCGCATCGGTCAAGCCGCCGTATGCCGAAACGACAAAAATGCGATTATAGGGTTCTTTAGGACGAAGAATAATATTGTCGAGCACTGCATCAAATGCAGTCATAGATGTACCGCCGATTTTTTCTACGGTAAAAGTCATGAAACAGCCTTATATTTTGGGGGGTGAAGAAACAATTAATTGAATATGAGGTGCGAACGCACCTCAACGTTCTTTATATCCAAGTGACAAAAGAACACCTGATACATTTAGTCTACGAGGGGATATATACCATTTTCATCATGCACCTCTTGCCCCGTGACAGGGGGATTAAATACGCAGGCCATCACCATGTCTGTATTTTTATGTGCCCTTAAAAAATGTTCATCGTGTTTGTCTAGAATATATAGAGTACCCGGTTTTATTGGGTAGGTTTTCCCATCCACCACTTCAATTTCCCCCGTGCCGCTCATACAAAAAACAGATTCCAAGTGATTTTGATAATGGATATGGGTTTCAGTCCCCTCATAAATGGTCGTAATATGAAAAGAAAACCCCATATTATCGTCTTTCAATAGCATACGGACACTTTCCCAGTTATCCGCAACCACCCGTCGCTCACTGTTGCGACACTGTTCTAATGTTCTTACAATCATCATTAATCCCTGCTATGAAACCTGTTTGAAAAATTTAACCGCCACCGACTCCACCGCAGCTTCGAAGATATTCAGCCCTTGGGTCAATTCTTCTTCGGTGATGGTAAGCGGGCAGAAAAATTTGACGACTTCATCATCAGGACCCGCTGTTTCAATAACCATGCCGTTATCAAAACACGCTTTTGTGATCTCAGCCGCAATATCGCCACCTTTACATTCGATACCGCTCATCATGCCGCGACCTTTGCCCCGCAAAAACATCTCGGGGAAACGTTTAATACAGCGGTTGATGGTCTCATTGACTTGCTGCGAACATTGCTGGATGTGCGTGGTAAAATCATCGGTGGACCAGTAGATCTCCAACGCCATTGCTGCGGTTACAAATGCATGGTTATTACCACGGAAAGTACCGTTGTGCTCACCGGGCTTCCACTGATCAAGCCCTGGCTTAAGCAGCACGACCGCCATCGGTAATCCATAGCCACTTATCGATTTCGACAGCGTGACAATATCAGGCTGTATGCCTGATGGTTCGAAACTAAAGAAAGTACCAGTACGGCCGCAGCCTGCCTGAATATCGTCAACAATCAACAAGATATCGTGTAACTTACAAATTTTGCTGAGTTTCTGTAGCCATTGATCCGAAGCGACATTGAGTCCACCTTCACCCTGTACGGTTTCCAACAGCACGGCTGCCGGCTTATCCATGCCAGCCGAATTATCATCGAGCATGGTTTCAAACAATTTAAGACCATCAACACCGGCATAGCCCTCGAAAGGTATCCGGGTAACATTATCCAGGCTGGCGCCTGAACCTTGTCTGTGGTGTTGGTTTCCTGTCGCGGCCAATGCACCTGCGGTACAACCGTGAAAGCCATTGGTAAACGCGACAACACTACTTCGACCTTTGACTTTTTTTGCTAACTTCAATGCCGCTTCGACGGCATTCGTCCCCGTAGGGCCTGTGAATTGAACTTTGTAGTTTAGCTTTCTAGGCTCAAGAATAATGCGATTCAACGCCTCAAGAAATGCAGCCTTTGCTTCAGAATGCATATCCAGTCCATGGGCAATGCCATCCATTTCGATGTACTCAAGCAACGCTTGCTTGAGGACTGGGTTATTGTGACCGTAATTTAAAGATCCCGCGCCAGCAAGAAAGTCTAAGTACTGTTCACCTTGATCGGTTTCAAGCCAGCAACCTTTGGCTTTTCGAAACACAACGGGGAAGCTGTTTGAATAAGATCGAACATTAGATTCCTGCTTTTTAAAAATATCCATGATAAGACCGTTTTTGATACCTATTTATTGAGGATTATTTAAGAGGGATGCGATACAAATACTCTGTATCATGCTTGTTTTTGAAATGAGATTGTCCATCAAGGAAAACCGTCACCTCACCAAAATTACCGTGGAGTGCATCCAGTTTTTTGAACAATGCCCAAGAAGCCTTGTTGTCTTTGGTAATCGTGGTTTCGATTGTGGTTATATTTCTCAACCCTTCCCTTTTCAAAAGCGCTTCCAGCATATCAAATGCCAATCCTTTACCGCGGAAAGCGGGGGAGACGGCAACTTGCCAGATAAAAAGCACATTCGATTGGTCTGGTTTTTGATAGCCAGAAATAAAACCCGCAATGTCACCTTTGTGCTCGACCAACATACAGGTCTTGCTGAAGTGCGTTGACTGGAGGAAATTGCAATACGAAGAGTTCATGTCTAACGGCGGGCAATCCGCAATGAGTCGGTAAACATCATCACCGTCATGGCGGCTAGGCTCGCGAAAAGTCCATTCCGGACCCAAGTCTACTATTGTCCCTGCCGAGGACATCCATGGAGCAGATGTGATCATCAAAAATCCTTTCGACCTCTAACTAAATTCCTTTTTATTATGAGCATCTTTTGCAGTAACAAATCAACAAAACACTCAAAAAACCAGGAAAAATGGGACATAGATCACATAATAGGCAAATATAACAATGAAAAATTAGTTAGAGTACGAAACTATATAATCTCGCTCGGGCAAGGTTTCAAATGTTTACTCACCGCCATAAAATATTCACGGCAAACACCTATGCATGACAATAAGCATCCTCCCATTCAGGGAGTCAGTACTGACCGAACGAATCATATTCTGGCTGAACAGCAAGATTTAAATGTTGCAGATACAAAGAGGGGGCTAGCCGGTATTTTCATACCCGGCTCAGAGGGTTTACTGTACGGTGGCAAAGCCCCCGACGGTCCTATCATTGACAGGGGGCTTAATAATAGATGAGCTTACTTCTCCACTAAGCCCAGTTTGTTCGACAACGGCTCGATGGCCCAGCCTTGCAGAACAACGGAAATGAGGACAATAAAGAACACCATGTGAACCATCATCTGAGACCCCGCTACACCTGCAGAAGCCGGGATCAGAGCAAATACAATCGGTGTTGCCCCTTTTAAGCCTATCGCTGAGATAAACAGCTTCTTGTTAAACGATACCTTTCTGAATGGAAGATAACACAAGAATACTGCAAGCGGCCTAGCGACTAGGATAAGTGCGATAGCAGGAAGAATCGAAGACCACATGTCGGCAAACAGCTCTTTCGGGAAGAACTGTAGGCCAAGAATAATGAACATCATCGCCTGGGCCAGCCAAGATAGGCTATTAAAGAAGTGCTTACCGACTTCACGACCACGTTTGAGTTCATTGCCTATGACCACACCTGCCACATAGGAAGAAACAAGAATATTCCCGCCCAGCAAATCACTGCCATAGGCGGCAATAAAGAAACAAGCGAGGATAAAAACCGGGATCAAGCCGTACTCTTCCAGCTTGATTTTATTGAGCAGCCATACACAGCACCAACCCACCAAATAGCCTGCACCAAGGCCAACAACAATCTGCTGAACCAGTTCGATGCCTATCGAGATACCACTTATTTGCTGGTTAGTGCTTACCAACATTTCGGTGAGAATAGCTACCAACAGCAACGCCACCGGATCGTTGGTCGCCGATTCAAATTCCAAAATCGTATCGGTGGACTCTTTTAGTTTGAGCTTCTTGGATTCAAGAATAGAGAACACCGCAGCGGCATCGGTCGATGAAACGACCGCAGCAAACAAGAAACAGGTTAATAAATTAAAATCAGTAATGTAGAAGAGCAGCCCGCCAAAAATAGCGGTAGTAAATAGCACCCCAATGGTGGAAAGCACCCCTCCTTCTTTGTAAGCCACCTTTATACTGGCTTTAGAGGTGTTCAAGCCACCAACAAAAACAATCACATTCAAGGCTAACGAGCCGATGAAAGATGTTAATGCCAAATCGTCATAAACAAAATTAAGTTCACCATTACCAAACAATAACCCGACGCCGATGAAGATCAGCAATGAAGGCAGACCCAAGGTTTTTGATGGCTGATGAAGTAGGATCCCGATAGCAATCAAGGTTGCCATTCCCAACAATACCAATTCTGTGCTCAATAGACTTCTCCCACAGCAAGAACAAATAACAATCTGGTAACTCAAATTGTACCATACAACCTATTGCTTTGAGGCTAATACATGCTGACAAATTGATATTCTTAAGAAATTTGATGTTACCAAACATTAACTATTTTTGTGATCTCGCTTATACTTTTTCCGTGAGGGGAAAATACACCAGATTGATGCAAAAAAGGCCACATACTGTGACCTTTTTAAATTGTAGCTTGGATAGCGATGCAATTAGTTTGAAGGCAATGACAAGACCAGACAATCAAGCGGCTTCACATCCAACATGATACGCCCTTGCCCATCTTCAACCACCAACACGGTATTCGCTGCCTGATAAAGCTGTTCAATTAATGCATACTCACCATCGGCCAACTGCCACAACTCAATCAAAGCTGCAGGCAGTGACAGCGTCACCGGCCCTTTTTCAATATCAGAAAAGTTGGCCAGCATGATCAACTTCTCACTATCATCGAATCGACTAAAGGCAAACAGCTGATCATCGTACCCTACCCCTTGCTGACGGTTGTGAGTATGTAGCTCTTGGTATTGGCCCATTAAGGCTGAGCTATTGAGCGAGAAGTTCATTAATCGTTGGTAGAAGTCACGTAGGTTACGCTCTTCTTCTGTCAACTGACCGCCATCAAACTCACCATGATTCATCCAACGTTGATGATGGGGCACGCCGAAATAGTCAAAGATAGTCGTACGGGAAGCTAAGCCAAAGCCGGCATCCTCAGCGCCTGGCTCTCCAACCTCTTGACCAAAGTAAATCATGGTTGGTGACGTGCTCAATAAGGTAGATACCAGCATAGCTGGCTTGCCTTTATTGGCATCTCCTGCAAATTCCGGACTGGCAACCCGCTGCTCGTCGTGGTTATCCAAGAAGTGCAGCATATGGTGTTCAATATCCATCAGCTGCTCCTGAACATCCACGATAGCATCCGTTGAGCCCTTGCCTTGCATGACCAACTTGAGCGTATCGTATAAGTCGACTTTGTCGTACAGGTAATCCATTTTGCCGAGGTGAATGTAATCGCGGTAGAGATCCGGTTGGTAAACCTCTGCCATCAAGAAGGCCTCTGGATTAACCTGTTTAATCGATGAGTTCATGTAACTCCAGAACTCCACTGGTACCATCTCGGCCATATCATATCGGAAGCCGTCAACTCCCATTGCCAGCCAATACAGGGCGATATCCCGGAATTTCACCCACGAGTCCGGCACTTCTTTGTTTTGCCAAAAGGCAAAATGGGCTGCATGATCTTGCTTATCGAATTCAGCAGGCAGCTCATCGAAATCTTTTGTGCCATCAGGGCGGATACCGTAGTTCACCTTGACGGTTTCATACCAATCATCAAATTCCGGCTGGGCCAATCGCGAGCCATTCCCCGTCCATTTGGCTGGGTTTTCTTCGAAAGGCGTCGCTAGCAATGCATGCGCTTCCCCGCCAAGCGGCTGATAGCCACCTTCCGCTTCAGGTACTGAGAAACGCTCTCCAGGGATGTAATAAAAGTTGTTGTCTTTGTGGTATGCAACGCTGGAATCATCAGATGCACCGAAATCTTCTACACCTTCAGGGTTAGTCAGGCCGTGATAACGTCTTGCGACATGGTTCGGCACAATATCAATAATGACCTTCAGGCCCTGCTGATGGGAACGCTCAATAAGCGCCTTGAACTCTTCGAGGCGATTTGCCGGGTCAACGGCCAAGTCAGGGTTGACGTTATAGTAGTCTTTCACGGCATAGGGAGAGCCTGCTCGGCCTTTTACCACACTTGGATGATCATCTTCGATGCCATACTCAGTGTAATCACGCACCAAGGCATGGTGAGGAACACCTGTATACCAAATGTGGGTTACCCCTAGAGCCTTAATTTCGCTCAATGCCTTATCGGTAAAATCAGCAAACTTGCCGACACCATTTTCTTCCAACGTCCCCCAAGGCTTGTTGGTCGTGTTGGTGTTGCCAAACAGGCGTGTAAACACCTGGTAAACCACTTCTTTGTTTTGCTTTGTCGTGCGCTTGATAGCGGATGAATGCTTAGAATCTGTCATGAAATTAACTCAATACATGCAAATAGAATCGATATAGATAATAGATAAGAGAACGGGCAGACGACTGTCTGCCCGACATACCCAATGTTCAACAAGGTGAGGATTCGAAGAACACCTTGACTAGTGGGTATTGTTAAAACTACAGCCTTACTTTTTAATCAGTTCAAGGAAGGTGGCTTCTGCTGTACTTGAACCTGCACGCTTGGCTTCTTCCATCAGGGTAAGGGCTTTTTGCATATCATTGCTTTCAACTGCAGCTTTAATCTGGCTGTTATAGAAAGCTTCGCTCTCAGGCAGCATCTTAGCTGATAAAGGCGCAGCAACTGCCACGCTTGCAGCTGTCGCCGTCGTTGTCGCAACAGGCGCCGCCGCTGCTACTGCAGGTTTTGGCTGGGTAACAACTGTCGCTTTAGGTGCGTCACTCGCTCGGTATGAGCGCAACGCCGTTGGCTTCATGTCTAGCTCAAGAGAGCCGAATTTTTGGTGCTGGATGATAGGGTCGGTCACCATCGGGCGAGCCATGCCTAACTCCTCAGCACGAATACGCTCTGGGTGTGGTACCTCGATCTGGCCTTCGCGGTATTCAAGCGGTGAATAAACGACCATGTATGGAGTCGTCGTTTGGTTCATCTCAAAACGCTTATGGTAGCTATTTAGCTGAAATAGTGATGAAGGTTTAAAATCAAAGTCCGTCAGCTCATAAGACTCTACTACCTGGAATGTTGGGCTAAGCAGTAGCACCTTTGGTGCAAAAACGCCTGATGTACGCATCCAGCTTTTTAGGTCAACACGCATACGTTCAACATTTTCAGGTAGAACGAATCCTGCGAAGTAACTTTTACCTTCAGGGAATTCACCAATTTGTGAATATTCATCTACCGCAAAATCAATGCTGTCGCCACTCATCGGGATCCAAGCAAACTCACTGTAAGAACTACAACAAGCCGGCTGAGTAACGGTGATGTCTTTTACCATTTCTGTTGTTGGGGAAGATGCACAGCCAACAAGCGAGGCTGTCAGCAATGCTGCTAATGTTAATTTCATTATTTTCATTTTATCTCCTACACCCATATTACCGATTTGGCATATATCAATTTGGGTATATATCTATTTGCTTTCACTTTACTTAAAAAAGCGAATAGGTATAGAGCCAATCGTGACTGAAAAAGGCAGCCCGTGGGCTGCCTTCACAATTTTGTGATTTAGAACCAGATTTCAGTGTGAACACCGATAACTGTTTCGCTGTCACCGCTCTTGATACCGATTTGCTCAGCACTTGCACGGTCATCAGCCATGATGTGGCTCACGTAAGGTTTGATCTGTGGGCGACCGAAGTAGTCAGAATTAACAGTAATAGGAGCAGCTAGTTCAACGTTCCAGATATCGCTCTCAACATCATCGCCAGTGCGACCCCAGTAACCTTCTTTGCCTTCTTCATGTGCATACGAAGCAGTCATTTCAAGGCGTAGGTTATCGTTCACTTTGTAAGAAGGGCGAACGGCAACGATGTAGCGTTTCAGATCTTCTGCTGTCCATAGCTCATCCAGCGCACCGATGTAAGTGATTTCAGAGCCCATCTGCCAGCGGTCAGAGATGTTTAGTACACCATAAGAGGTGAAGAATAGAGATTCTGCATTGTCATCACCGCCAGACCAGCTACCGAAGTTAACACCACGGTTCTGGGCAATCCCCTTACCGTACGCAACAGCAGTCTGGGTCCAACCGTCTAGGCCGTAGTAATCGCGGTTATAGGTGATAGAAGCGCCGATACCGTCATCATCGCTGTTAGCTTGTGACATAAATTTCAAATCAAAGTCAAAGCTACCACCAAGCGCCTGTACACCGTAGTAGTACAAGTCGATAGAAGTTAGCGTCTTACGCTCAACATCTTGCTCAATGGTGCCATCAGCATCAGCAGAGACAACCGCTAGACCTGCAGTATTACCGCCTAGTTTAGTCTGGACACCGGCACCAACACCTGAAGACTGTTTCCAGAATTCACCAGATAGTAGGCCTGCTGCACGGTTTAGGTAACGCTGACCACCCCAAACAGATGTGTCTTCACCAAGGAAAGAAATACCACCAATTTCAACAAAGGTTTCTTTGATTTCAAACTGTGCAGTTGTGTTGTCTTTCTGGCTACCAGGCGAAGAGTAAGCGTAAGAGTTACCGTTACCGTACTCAGAGCGAACAACAAAATCAGACCATACACCGTTTTGGTGTTCTGTATGTTTCTTAATTACAAATTCAACTTGGTTCGTACTCTTACCGTGAGTACCTGCTGTTTTGTAATCAGGTTTGCCGTACTCTGTATCGACTGTTTCGCCTTCAACCATACGGTAGTTCATAGATGCGTATCCATGCACTTCCCAACCATCAGTAATAACGTCAGTGGCAGATTCAGCGGCTACATTGTGTGAAGCTAGCGCGGTAAGTAATGCCGCTGCTACAGGTACTAACTTGTGTTTCATAGAAATGTCCCTTCTTATATTTTTATCGTGATTGCTATCTAGCAATCTTTTCGGGACTCATCTTCAGCTTTGATACAGTTTTCTACATCCTCCTGATATGAGGAGGAGGAGGGAGGATGAGAGGGGCGTAGGAAATGGGGTGGAGAAGTGTTCCGTGATAAGCCTCACGAAGGATAGGCGTAAAACTGAAAGAAAATTACAGAACAACCAAAAAAAACAAGAAGCCAGTCACTTTTATTTCATATTGTTGAAATTATTGGTAACTGAATTTTTTTTAATTTTTTTAGAAAAAAAAACTTCCCTTGACTGAAAATATTTTCCCGCTTAAATAGCACTATAGATGTGTAAAATTAGCAAAGAGATGTACAGGATGTTCGCTAAATTAGCTCAGCCATTTCCACTAGGGGCTACATTATGTGATCAGGGTTGTAATTTTTCTATTCATTGCCCAGAAAACAAAGAGATCAAACTGGTTTTATTTGATCACAACAACAAAAAAACCTTTATTGAATTAGAAAATCAGCACTTAGATATACATTATACTTTCGTAGCCGGTATTAATAAGGGGCAGGTATACGGTTACCAAATAAAAGATAAAAACGAGACCCGTCTTATATTGGACCCTTATGCCCAAGCCCTGAATAAAGTTCCCTATTACATTGAACCCTTTACTGCCGACAGAAGCTGGCACTTTGCCAAATCCGTGGTTGTAGATCACTGCTTCGACTGGCAAGGCACTACCCTGCCCCAGGTTCCTCTCGAAGAAACCATTATTTTTGAAACCCATGTAAAAGGCTTTACCAAACAGCACCCAGAGGTTGAAGAAAAGTATCAAGGCACCTATTTAGGCCTCTGCCAGCCAGCCATGATCAAATACTTCAAAGAACAGGGGGTCACTAGCCTGCAGTTACTTCCTGTTACCTCATGTATGTCCGAGCCCCATTTGTTGAAAATGGACAAGGTAAACTACTGGGGATACAACAGCCTTTGCTTTATGGTGCCAGAGCCACGCTATGCGACCGAGGATCCGGTCACCGAGATGAAAACCATGGTCAGGGAGCTACACCGCCACGGCATCGAAGTGATCATGGATATCGTCTTCAACCACACGGCTGAAGGAGGCGAAGGCGGACCGAAATTCCATTTTAAGTGCCTCGACAAACACTACTATCAGCTTGACACACACAAGAATTACAAGAACCATACCGGCTGCGGTAATACCTTTGATCTGACCTATCAGCCAAGCTTAAACATCGTACTTGATACTCTGCGCCACTGGGTAACCAACTACAAAATCGATGGCTTCCGCTTCGACTTGGCAGCCACACTTGGCCGAAACGGCGATCGGTTTAATCCCCAGAGTGCCTTCTTCAAGGCCGTAGCGCAAGATCCTATCCTGCGCCAAGTAAAACTCATTGCCGAGCCATGGGATATTGGCCCTGACGGCTACCAGCTGGGTTACTTCCCTCGCGGCTGGAACGAGTGTAACGACAAGTTCCGCGACACAGTAAAAAGCTACTGGCTGTGCCAGGAAAACAATGTCAAAGAGTTCGCCACCCGCATTATGGGCTCCCGTGACTTATTCAGTGCCGGGTGCTGGCCAGATAAGTTGCCCGTCAACTTTGTCTCTTACCATGATGGTTTTACCTTGCAGGATCTCGTTTCCTACAACCAAAAGCACAACCATGCTAACGGTGAAAACAACCGTGACGGTCATGGCGACAACCGCTCGAACAACCAGGGGGTCGAAGGGGAAACCACGAACTACGCCATACTGAGCCGCAGGGAGCGTCAAAAGCGCAACCTGATGACCACACTGATATTTAGCTTCGGGATTCCTCATATCCTCGCAGTGGATGCTCTCTCCCACACCCAAGGAGGCAATAACAATGCGTACTGCCAAGACAACGCAATCAGCTGGGCGGATTGGTCACCGTGCAAGGATAAATCAGACTTCAGCCAGTGGCTAGCAACCATGCTTGAGCGGCGAAAAACCTATATGTCGCCGTTTATCCGCGCTTTTAGTGGCAGGAAAAGAGGCCATCACCGTATCCACTGGAACCGCTCGAACGGTCAGCCAATGAATGCCGAAGATTGGCAGGGGCTTGAGGCTTTTTCCTTATATCTTGGCTTATTCGATACCGGGAAGGAGCTACTGTTTTTGGTTAACAGCTCAAAGATCCCAACCCGTTACCGCTTGCCGGAAGGCAGTAAATGGCAGGTCGTCTGCGATACCTCTGAAGCGACACTAGGCTCGCGGCAAGTCCAGACAACCTATATGCAAGGCGCCCACTCGCTGACGGTTTTGTACCGCGATTAAGTCCGCAGAGCATTAACGAGCTCCTCCCTAGAAACAACAGCCCAACTGAGTCGATTCCGTTGGGCTGATTTTCCTCTATCGTAACTTCAAGAAAGATGTTTCTTGGCTTTCTCTATCATTGAAATTGGCAAGCCCAAGCTTAGAAGATATAGCCGCACCTTCTCTTCACCATCTTGAAAACAGTCATCACCCACCGCAGCTTGTAGTGCCCTTTCCAGCAACCTAAAGCTCCGGTATTCGCCGATACCAAGTTGGTTCGTCTCTAGGTAATTCTCTGCGATATCCTGTTTCGAAGCCCCCATCAGCAACTGAAGGAAAGCGCAAATCACCCCAGTTCGATCTGAACCCAGCCGACAATGAACTAAGTATGGCCCAGACTTGTTAGCAATTGTCGCAATCAAGCCACAGATACCATCTTCGAACCCCAGCTCCTCGTCATTTAGCGGCTCGTTTCTGTCTGACATGAAATAAACCGTCTCGTATGCAACTGGAATACTATTAATCCTTCCTTTTTTCCAGCAGTGCTTGTAATAGCTCTCAGGGAACACTGGCATTAATTGTTTAAGTTTGTCATTTGTATCCGACAGGTTAATCACATTTTCGATTTGATGTTGTTCCATCAGGGCAAGAACTTTGGCCTGCCTAACTGGCTCAATGTGCTTCAGCTCTGGGTGGTTTTCCCGAGAGGCTATCACCGGATGATAGCTGCGATAAACCCAGTTTGGCTTTAGCTTCCCTCCCGAAACAGTGCGAAAATTGGCTAACTGCGCATCAGAGGAAAACTGTCCTTTTTGGTTTTTTATATGGAAAGACTGCCGAGAGGCACCTGAAATCTCTGCTAATTCATCTTTTGTGGGGGGATGTAAAAATAATAACTGGTTAAGCCCACCATTACACTGGTTGTTAAATAAATACCCTTCCTCGGCAGGGCTTATATCAACTGCGACTTGGGCTATATCATCCCATATGACATATTCTATAAAACCGGAATTGCCTATTTTATTGACATCATCAAGATGTTTAATTAAACGGCATCCATCTGCACTTTTAATAAAACGGAAGTCTTCTTTGATCAGCCAATTGGTAAATGTCCCTTTTAAATATAAACTTTCGCTTTGAGACTGAACTGTGAAAACAACCTGATTGTCTTTGATTTCATAATGCATAATTTTGCATCCGTTTGATAGCTACATCTCACCACTAGAAGCAGTGTCCAGTGCCCATATATAAAAAAGGCTCTATTTCAACCAAGAAATAGAGCCAAGCCAAATATAACAACAATAATGACAATTAACTGCAGTTACGGATTTTAACGACTTTCTGGCAGCAGCACGGCAAACGACTCATACGGCTTTAGGGTCATCGTGGCAGGCAGTGTTTGGTGGTGCTCGTAGTTCGCAATCACACACTCCACCTGCGGGGCCTGTATATGCGCAGGTAGATCGATACTGATCTCTTCTGCAGTAAAGTTGTTGAGCACAAACAAACGCTGGTTTGCATCTGAGCGGACGTAGCCAAAAATCTTATCATGTTCTTCAAACACTGGCTCAAACTCACCGTAGACGATAACCGGCAGCGACTTACGCAGCTCAATCAACTTCTGGTAGTGATAGAACACGGAATTTTGGTCATCCAGTGCTGCACTGACATTTACTTCAGGGTAATTCGGGTTCGACTTGATCCAAGGCTCAACTGATGAGAACCCCCCATTGGCACTGTCATTCCACTGCATTGGGGTACGGCCGTTATCACGGCTGTTCTCATGAACAGCTGCCAACATATTTTCTGGTGCCACACCATTTTCGGTACGCTCTTTGTAGAAGTTCAGCGTCTCGATATCTCGGTATTCGTCAATACTGTCAAAGGCGACATTGGTCATGCCGATCTCTTCACCTTGGTAAATGTAAGGTGTGCCTTTCATCATATGCAGCGTTGTCGCCAGCATTTTGGCCGATTCAACTCGGTACTGGCCATCACAGCCGTATTTCGATACCACGCGAGGTAAATCATGGTTATTCCAGAACAAGGAGTTCCAGCCTTCGTCAGCCAGTTCTACTTGCCATTTGGTCAATACCTTCTTGAAGGTTGGGAGATCCAACGGGATTGGCTGCCACTTATCTCCATGCTTCCACGTTAGGCTAATGTGCTCGAATTGGAACACCATGGAAAACTCTTCGCGGGCAGGATCGCTGTACAGTTTGGCAATCTCAGGTGTCGCATCCCAAGTTTCACCCACAGTCAGAAGATCTTTATCACCAAACGTGGCGCGGTTCATCTGTTGGATAAGCGGGTGCAGGCGTGGGCCGTTGCCGGTAATTTTCTTGTCGATTTCCTTTCCAATAAGATCGATAACATCTAAACGGAAACCACCGATCCCCTTGTCGATCCACCAGTTCATCATCTTATGGACTTCTTCTTGAACCTTAGGGTTTTCCCAGTTCAAGTCAGGCTGGCGCTTGGAGAAAATATGCAGGAAGTACTCACCAGTTTGCTCGTCGAACTCCCAACCGCTGCCACCAAATACAGAGCCCATTTCATCTGGAACACCGCCGTCTTCGGCAGGTTTACGCCAAACGTAGTAGTCTCGATAAGGATTGTCTTTCGATTTACGCGCTTCAACAAACCATGGATGTTCATCAGAGGTATGGTTCACCACCAGATCCATGATAATGCGAATGTCACGCTGCTTAGCTTCCGCTAGCAACTGATCCATGTCTGCCATAGTGCCAAATTCCGGTGCGATATCCTGATAATCAGAAATATCGTATCCATTGTCATCCATTGGCGATTTATACACCGGAGACAACCACAGAACATTCACGCCCAACGCTTTCAGATAATCCAGCTTGCTGATAATGCCCTGAAGATCCCCCATACCATCATTGTTGCTGTCGCAAAAACTGCGTGGGTAGATCTGGTATACGACGGCATCGTGCCACCATTTAGGCGTCATGTTCATGGCAAACCCTCAAAAAAGTGCCCTTAAGGAGCTCAGTTGTAGTCTAGGTTGATTTCTGCGAACGAAATCGAAGTTGCCGATATCTTATGACGCCGCTGTCATTAAGAAAAATACACGATCACACCAATGATATAACCCTTTCCTATATCATGAGAGATATTGCCGACGGAGATCACAAGTTTGATCCCTTTCTCTTTGTGATGGATTTCAAAAAATGTGAGACTGCTTGCAAAGATATTTTCACTGGTTTTATCGATGGACAAGCACTACCGCCAATTTCTCGCGATAGCCGAGTTAGGCAATATCAGCTCGGCAGCACAGCAACTTCACCTGAGCCAGCCAACACTGACCAATAACATGAAAAAGTTGGAGGGCAGCTTGGGAGTTTCCCTGTTCACGCGCCGCTCTAAAGGTGTCGAACTCACTGAGTACGGTAAGCTATTCCAAGAACAGCTCCAAGACCTCAGCCGCCGCCATGACGCCATGCTGGACAAGCTCGCCGATCTCAAAGCGCGGAAAACCGAAAAGATCAAAATGGGTACCGGCGATGCCTGGTGGGAAGTCTTTGTCAAAGATGCCCTAAACGCCTATTGCGGCCAGCACCCTGGAATTTCAATCCAGCTTGAGTTTGGCAATCACCTCAAGCTGATGGACATGCTTATCCATGGCCACATTGATCTTTTTATTGGCCATGAAATTCAGGGGCTTTCCCGTCGTTGCAATGTGAAATTCACACCGATTCTGCAAGACACAGAAGCACAATTTGTCCATCGCTCCCACCCTCTTCTCATTGCTGGTGATATTGAAAAAGACTATGACATTTACCCCTTACTGCAAGTCACCCCTGACCAGGACAATTATCAACACCTAATTGAAAACCCGCAGCCAAAACAGCAAGAAAAAGAGAGAAAAAAACTAAACGAAAGAATTAGTTATGAAATAAATTCACTCAGTGCCAGCATCGATTTTCTTGTCAGCTCCAAAGCCATCATGCCCTACACCAAAAGTATGGCTGACTACTTTGCCCAATTTGACATTTTACCCCTGCCAGAGACCCAAACTCCGCAAACAGGCATTGTAGGTATTTACCATCTCAATGATTCACTGCCAACCCATATATCTGATATTAAAGAAATTTTAATAGATTTCGCGTAATTTTCCCATCTTCAGGGATGTAAGGATAATGTGAACCGACTCACGCGATGGGAACATTCCCATTTACGTGCTCACACTTCCCTGCCATTATCTGCCATCAAGAAATGGGAACATTCCCACAAAATAATTCCAATATTTATTACCAATACATTTCCATTAAAGGGATGAAAAATGATGAAAATGAACCTTACCGCGCTGGCTGTTTCTGCGTCTCTACTCGCCCCAACTGTGTTTGCCGATGACAGCTTTGTCTTCCACGGTTATGCCCGTTCAGGTATCGGTATCAGTGGTGACAATGGCCAAAATGTTGAATTCAACAAACAACAACTCGGCCGCCTGGGTAACGAAGCCGATACGTTTGCAGAGTTTGGTCTCGGCAAGGAAATCTACAACGAAGAGGGTGCCCGGTTTTACTTTGATTCTATGCTGGCTGTGGGCAGTGATGGCTCTAATATTTTTGAATCACTCAAAGATGACGAAGAAAACGGCTTCATTGATTTTCGCCAGTTGAATGTGCAAGCAACTGGCATTTTAAAATTTGCCCCTGAAGCCACACTGTGGGCTGGTAAGCGCTACTACCAACGCCATGATGTTCACATTACCGATTTTTACTACTGGAACACTTCTGGAGCAGGTGCCGGTATCGAAAACCTCAACCTTGGCGATGGCCGCTTCTCTTTTGCCGTGATCCGCAACGATGATAACGATATTACCGATACAGGTAACCGCGGTGAGGGACTTAACGTCAATGTTATTGACATGCGTTATGCCGGTATTGAATTGTGGAACAATGCGGACTTGGAATTGGGTATCAACTACGCTATCACCAACCCTTCTGATGATGCCCCGCAAGAAGCGAAGGACAGCAAAGACGGCGTGATGGCTACTGCACAGATCACCCAAAACCTAGACAGTGGCTTTAACAAAACCGTGCTTCAATACGGCACCGAAGGTTACGCCACCGAACTCGCGACGTTCGGCGCGGGTACGACCTATCATGCCAACACCAAGAATGGTGGTAGTGCTTACCGCTTGATTAACTGGGGGGTGGTTAACCTAACCGAAAACATTGAACTTGGTCACCAACTACTCTGGTCTGCGACTATCGATGATATTGAGGCCAATCAAAATGATGACCTGACCTACTTTTCTGCCGTGGTTCGTCCTACCTACAGCTGGGACAAACACCACAAAACCATTTTTGAAGCAGGTTACTTCAACAACCAAGATACCAGCGGCAAAGACCTTTCTGGCCAAAAAGTCACCATTGCCCAGGCTTGGAGTGCTGGCGAAGATTTCTTTGCTCGCCCAGAAATCCGACTATATGCCACCTATTTCTCTAACATCGACAGTATCGACGAAAACAATGTTGTCTCAACGGTAGACTCTGAGTTTAACGTCGGCGTTCAGTTCGAAGCTTGGTGGTAAGCGCTTTTGGTAATAAGCACCTATAGATCACCCTAGGCAAAATAAAAAACGGGAAGTGAAATCCACTTCCCGACAAAAAGTGGCAACAGCAAACGCTGTTGCCAAAAGGACTGAAAAGAACAAAAGATAACAGTATTTAGAAGTCGTTTAACTTAGAAGAAATACTTGAAACGTACGCGAGCGCCTTTGTCGTCGAGCTCGCTGAACATTGCACCGTCATTCAAACGCGTACCTTCTTCATTCAAGCTAGTGTGGAAAGCACCTAGGTAAATTGAGAAGTCTTCCACATCCAATACATTGGCGAACTCATAAGATGCGTAGAAAGTATCGATCTTCACTTTACCGTCGTAGAAATCAGACTTAGCATCAAAGTCATTCACACCATAGATATAGCCAAGACCAAAGCCTTTCCACAATACATTAAGGCCAACAGAGGTATCTTTTTCATTTAGTGCATCAAGGTATGCGACGTTGGCATTCACAGATAGGTCGTTAACAGTGTAGTTCGCGGTAATACCATAACCAATACGATCGCTTAGATCATTACCTGCATCATCGATAACCGCATCTTTAACAAGGTTCGCTTCAATAGCACCTGCGATGCGGAAGTCCCCCATTTGGTAAGCAACAACTGGGCGTACTACGATGGCATCCTTGTTAGAAATGACTTCACGACCATGGTAAGTCACACCATCACCTTCGGTGTTTGTCCCAAACAAATCAGCACGCTCACCGATCACGCCGGCTAGCTCAACATAAAGGTTGTCGAAGCTCTGGCTATACATTAGCTGACCTGCTGATGTCGCACGGCCTCGTGCTTCTTTCATCTGGTAAACATAACCTGCACCATCGCGGTATAGGTCATTGGCAGTATCGCCAGAGTATTCTAGGAATGTATCCTGACCAACAGGGAACATATCGTACGCTTCGAAACGACCCATGCGTAGATCCCAACCACCTTGCTTGCCGAAAGAGAAGTAAGCATCATCAAGGTTGACATCGCCATTTGAATCCATCAATGGCTGTGCTTTTACTGCTAGGTAGTGGCCATTTTCTGTTTTACGCTCACCTGCAAACTCAATCAGGATACGGCCTGTTTGGTTGTAGTTCGAATCTTTATTTTCGGTATTCAGCGTATCGGCTTGGTCATTGTCTTGGTAGTTAAAATCAAACTCAACATCACCACCGATAGAGAAGCTTCCTGTCTCGTTGTCAACGATGCTGATCCCTGCGGCTGCTGTGAAAGACGTTGCTACTGCTAAAGCCGCTAGGGACAGTTTGAATAGACCACTGCGTTTCATAAAAGATACTCCGGATAATTGTTATATATGCTAATCATTGTGTTCGCTGCGATTATTGCTAAACTGTTTTAGCAGATCGAGAAATATTTGCTAAAACCGTTTAGCTTTGTGATCACCAAAACAATTTGGTGCTTTTTTGTGATCAAGCTATATGTCGGTAAACACACATGGAATGTGTCTAATGCTCTACAGTGAGCAATGAATTCCGCTAGGAAAGATATATTCGGCAGTATGGGAGGAGCAATTTGGTTTACTGGATTTAGCACGCATTCACTTATCGCTATACAGAAAAAGCGATAATGCTGTGAACCATCTCAAATTATTTTTACCTAATTGATAACGCCAATAAGTTTATCGTTTTACCCCTGCTAATTTTCTAATTAACAGGGGCAAGAAACACATTTAGCAAGCTATTATTTGCTTCGCCAGTGAATGGTGGCATCCAATGCAAAAGCAGTTGGGCTGACGTTTTGGCTCGACATCAAGAGCTGGATCAGTTGAAAACTGCGTTTCGCTAACTCGTCACTGTTTTGCGCTATTGAGTCGATGTTCAATGGCAGGCAGTCGAGTAGGTCATGGTTATCGAAAGTTACTAGGCGCATTTCTTTGTTTAGCAATGCAGTTAGCAGATTATGTTCATTCAGGTAGCGCAATACTCCCTCAAGTAACGTATACGAGGCAGTAAAAAGCGCCTTAGGAAGTCTGCCAAGTTCTTGATGAAGTTGCTCCATCAAAATATAACCAGATTCGGTCTGGTAATCACGATGGCGAATCCAGCTTTCATCCAGCTCCAGCCCGGCTCTATTCAAACCCAATTTGAAACCCGCCATACGGTGGCGGCTCGGGGATAACTCCAGCTGACCACCGAAATAATAAAACTCATCGACCGACTCAGCCGTTTTGCTAATTAACTCAGCCGTTACCTTGGCAGCGTCGGTGATCACCATTGGCAAAGTGGATTGACCGATATGTCGGTCGAGTTGCAGGACAGGGATTTGTTTCGTTAATGCCTGGTAATCATCATCTACGGTTTGGCTTGAAGCAATGATTAACCCGTCGACTTGGCGTTTTACCAACCCTTCTACCGCCTGCCGCTCAATATCTGGATTATCTTCTGAGCAGGCGATAAACAATTGCAACCCGGCCTCACGGCATAAACGCTCAAGCTCACGAGAAATTGAAGCAAAACCAAAGTTGGTGAGATCCGGGATCACCAAACCAATAGCATCTGAGCGTTTAGCTTGCAGCGACTTGGCATGGACATTCGGCGAGTAGTTTTGCTCTTTCGCCACGGCAAGCACCCGCTCACGCGTCTCATCCTTGATCCGAAAAGTCGATGCCCTTCCGTTGAGCACCATACTTGCAGTTGTTTTGGAAACCCCAGCCAATTTGGCAATATCGGCTATCGTTATACGTTTTCTTTTTTCCACAACTAACCCGTTTTAGCGACATCTTGCCTGCCATTATGTGTAGAGTACGTAAAAATGGAAAGCAAAACAGGCTAAAAGTTAGGGTTAGCGTCAGGGAAATCGAAACGTTAGAAAGGACTTTCTTTGTCAAGCTCAGCACAAATTCCTGAAACAGCCAGTGCCATGGCCGATTTGATCACTTGCTCCTGCCGAGCAAGTTGCATCTGATAAAACGTAATATCAGTGTCATCATCCGGTGGCGCAACATCAAGCAAAACCACCCCCATGGTTTGTACCATATGTAGCTGTTTAACTGGATCGAGGATAGCAGGTTCAGTAAAGCTATATTCCTTACCTTCTTTATTCAAGAAATCTCGCAGCTTAATAATCGCTTCGATGTCGTGGTAGACATTGTCTTCAACCACGCCAAGACCAAACAATAACTTAAGGCGAACAGAGAGCTCCCCTAGCGGGCCTGACTGGCTTAACAAGGGCTCAACAACAGACTTCACGGCAAAGTCATCTTTGCGGAAGATCCGTTGGATAAGATTTTCGACCGCCTCATCAAACACCTCAACCGAGGTAATGAAAAAACCTCGCACAGTCGGGGCATCATTAAGCCGCTCTAAAATGTCAGATTCTTGGTCACTATGTGCCATAAATTAGGTATCTCTGTAACAAAAGGATAGCTCTTAGCCTCCTTAACCTGTTGTTATAAAAGTGATTGTATCATCTCAACTGGCATAATTTCACTTTATGATGCCTTGCCTGCCATTTTTTCTCTCTTCTCGTCAGTATTCGGTTCCGTTTTCAACAATATACCTGCCACTGCGAATGACACGAGGGTTGCCGAAACAATAGACAAAACCACGCCAAGCAACGATGACTTAGGGGTTAGCAGTAAAATCGCAAAGATTGACCCAGGTGAAGCTGGCGACACCATCCCCGCATCAAAGAAAGACAAAACAAAGACTCCTGTCATACCGCCCGCAATGGCAGCAAGGATCAACCTTGGCTTCATCAAAATATACGGGAAGTATATCTCGTGAATACCACCAAAAAAGTGAATTATCGTCGCACCACCTGCCGTTTGTTTCGCCATACCCTGACCAAACACCATATAAGCCAGTAAAATGCCAAGTCCTGGGCCTGGATTTGCCTCAATTAGGAAGAAGATTGAATCTCCGGCTTCTCGTACCTGCTGGACCCCCAGCGGCGAGAAAATGCCATGATTGATGGCATTGTTTAAAAACAGCACTTTGGCCGGTTCAACGAATATCGAGGTCAGAGGCAATAAACCAAGATCTATCATGGCATTCACCCCAGTTGCCAAAGCAACCGAAATGATCTTGACCGCTGGGCCAATCATAAAGAAGGCAATGATGGCGCATAACATCCCTACGATGCCGGAGGAGAAGTTGTTCACCAGCATCTCAAAGCCACTTTTTACCTTGCCCTCAACGGCCTGATCGAACTTTTTGATGATCCAGCCGCCCATAGGGCCAAGAATCATCGCTCCCATAAACATGGGGATGTCCGTGCCAACGATAGCCCCCATAGTGGTGACGGCACCGACGACTGCGCCGCGCTCGCCACCAATAAGCTTACCGCCAGAATAGCCGATCAATAGAGGCAGTAAATAGATAATCATCGGTTCGACAAGTTGGGCGATTGCCGCATTTGGCCACCAACCGGTCGGAATAAATAAAGCGGTTAAAAAGCCCCAAGCGATAAAGGCACCAATATTTGGCAAAACCATATTGGTAAGAAAACGACCGAAGCTGTGTATTTTTATTTTTGTTGTTGGTGAAAGCATAAATCATCCCATCATTTTTCTTTCTTTAACCACTATACCCAAGTCGGACTCAACCACACAATTGGTAACTTCACAGTATTGTTTTCAATCAGTTAAAATACCAATTTTCACTTAACAAAGTGAAAAATCGGCATAGCAATATGCCCGTTCACGCCTAGGCAAGGCGAGACATTGCTGAACAAAGTGCTTACTCCGTGCAGAAGAGTGAAGGGAAAGCTCGTTTTCAAGTAACTGCATGGTTTCAAACTCTAGTCCCAGCTCTTGGCAGGATACCCTTAATACACTGTTTGCTCTCAGGGTTTCATCACTCCAGCGTAGTTTGTAGATATAGCCCTTCCCTTCAATAAAATGGCAGTTTTCAATCGTACCAATCCAACCGGAGATCTCTTGACCAAAGTCAGGATCTACCATGCCACAGTTAACGATTACCATATCGCCTACCCTGAATTTATTTTTCATCCGGTTCATGACTTTCCCCACTTCCTACTTCGAGATTTATCATTTCATGACAAAAAAGAGGCGCTATTGCGCCCCTTTTCTACCAGGACTTAAAGTGACTGGAACAGTGCTTCAATCTTTTTAGCCTCTTCACCGTCCGCATCAAGGCCAGTGTATTTCGCCAGCGTCGGACGCAAACCAATCTCTTTCAGCGACGTTTGCAGCTCGATCGCCTGTGGATCGGTGTCGTTAGTGTATTTAAAGGCAGCTGCAATACCTTTTAGCAGCATACCGTTGTCTACACCGTACTCCATAGTACCTAGCAACGGCTTGATCAGACGATCATTCGCACCCAGCTTACGGATTGGCTGACGGCCAACACGGTCAATTTCATCACGTAGGTATGGGTTGGCAAAGCGGCTTAGGATCTTATCGATGTAGGCATTGTGCATATCACGATCAAAACCGTAGCGGCGGATCAGTACTTCACCACTCTCTTGCATGGCTGCTTTTACTTGGTCATAAATCTCTTTGTCTTCAATCGCATCACGTACGGTCTCGTGGCCTTTCAACGCACCAAGGTAAGCGGTAACAATGTGACCGGTATTCAAGGTAAATAGCTTACGCTCGACAAAGGCCATCAGGTTATCTGTGGTTTCCATGCCTTCGATAGCAGGGATATCACCTTTGAACTGCTGTTTGTCGACAATCCATTCGCTGAAACTTTCTACTGTTACTTCCAATGGGTCATCATTGGCCGCTTCTGAAGGAGGTACGATGCGATCAACCGCTGAATCTACAAAGCCAACCAACTCATCAGCCTGGCTGTGGTAAATGCTGTTCAGATGCTTGTAGACTTCTTCTTTTAGGTGAGTTGTACCACGCACCATGTTTTCACAAGCAATGATGTTAAGTGGGTTGCTATTACCCGCCTCGAAACGGTGTGTTAGACCAGTCGCAATGGTTTTTGCAATGATATCCAATACGTTAGGGCCAACGGCTGTGGTCACCATGTCAGTGTGAATAATTTGGTCAATTACGTCCTGACTTGCCGAGTTAACGGCTGTTACGTGTGTAACCGTATCGATTTTACACTCGCTACCAACCACTTTTACCTTGTATGACTGGTCATGGCTTAGCTGGTCAACCAACGGCTCATCAACGTCGGCAAACGTAACGGCTACGTTAGCGTCTGCTAGCAATTTACCAATAAAACCACGACCGATGTTACCTGCACCAAAATGTACTGCTTTCATAATAATTCCTACCTAAAATATGTTCTCTAATTACGCGCTAGAGGAGTGAGGCCGGAGGGGGAACACCGGCCTCGTTGTGGCTCAATGATTGGGTTGATTAAGCGGCTTTCTCGCCGGCTAGGATTTCTAGCACTTCGTTGACATCACTGGTCGTGGTCAAGCGCTCAATCGCCTCTGGATCATCAAGTGCATTGGTGATGGTAGTAATTACCTGAATGTGTTCATCATTTTTGGCTGCGATACCGATGACCAGTTTCGCGACATCGTCCTCGTCTTCTGTAAACTGCACACCGTCTTGGTATTGGCAGATGATGATGCCGGTTTTCATTACCTTGTCTTTGGCTTCCACGGTACCGTGAGGTACTGCGATAGATTCGCCAAGGTAAGTCGGAACCAATTTTTCACGCTCGAACATGGCATCAACATATTCATCTTGTGCGTAGCCAAGCTTAACTAGCTGCTCACCGGCATAACGGATAGCTTCTTCTTTGCTATTCGCTTTCAGGCCAAGGTGGATATTCTCAGCTTGAATCTGGAATACCTGCGCTGGTTGCTCTTCAAAGCTGTCATCGTTGGCTGCAATTGGAGACACTTTTACCATCTCTCCATTAACCATCTCATCATCGTTAGCCGCTTCTGGGCTGCCTGCAGCTACAATGCTGGTTACTAGGTCGTTGTACACCTGGCTATCAAGGAAGTTAGTTAGCGAAAGGTGCTGGGCATTAGCGGCATGCTTACGAGCACGGTCAGTCAAATCTTTATGAGTAATCACGATATCCACCTCTTGCGGCAAGCTATTGATAGCACAGTTGGTCACACTGATATTTAGGCCAGCTTCCTGAACTTTCTTACGAAGCAGACTGGCACCCATCGCACTGGAGCCCATACCAGCATCACAAGCGACGATGATGTTGCGCACATTGGCTAGATTGAATTCTGATTGAGCAAGTACTGTTGCTGGAGAACCTTTAGACCCTTTTGAAGAAGCTTTCATGCCTTTCATCTTGCTCGTTGCTTCTGCAAGGTCGTCGCCTTCTTCATCTGTCACTTTCTGCGTTTTCATCAGTAGTGCTGCGACACAGAAAGAGACGGACGTTGCAGCGATAACTGAAAGGATGACTCCAACAAATGATGCTTTAGGTGTCATTAGCAAGATTGCGAAGATAGAACCCGGTGACGCAGGAGACACAATGCCTGCATCGAAAACTGTCAGGGTGAACACACCCGCCATACCACCTGCGATAACTGCCAGGATAAGGCGTGGGTTCATCAGGATGTAAGGGAAGTAAATCTCGTGGATACCACCGAAGAAGTGGATGATAGATGCACCGCCAGCCGTTTGTTTAGCCGTACCGCGACCGAACACCATGTAAGCCAGAAGGATACCTAGGCCAGGACCTGGGTTTGCTTCAATCAGGAAGAAGATTGACTGACCCATCTCGTTTGCCTGCTGGATACCCAGAGGAGAGAAGATACCGTGGTTAATGGCATTGTTGAGGAACAGGATCTTTGCTGGCTCGACAAAAATTGACGTCAGAGGAAGCAGGCCAGCGCTTACCAGCATGTTTACCCCACCAGCCAATGCTGATGACAATACCTTCACGAATGGACCAATCATGTAGAAGGCAAGGATGGCACATAGCATACCAAGGATACCGGCAGAGAAATTGTTCACCAACATCTCGAAACCGCTCTTCACTTTGCCGTCAACCCAGCGATCGAAGCGCTTGATTGCCCAGCCGCCCAGTGGCCCCACCATCATGGCACCCATGAACATCGGGATATCGGTACCGACAATCACACCGATGGTTGTAATGGCACCGACTACGGCACCGCGATCACCACCGACCAATTTACCACCGGTATAACCGATGAGTAGCGGCAGCAAGTAAGTGATCATTGGACCAACCAACTTAGCCAGTTCTTCATTCGGGAACCAACCCGTTGGAATGAAAAGTGCAGTGATGAAGCCCCACGCGATGAATGCGCCAATGTTAGGCATCACCATGTTAGATAAGAAACGACCAAAATTTTGTATCTTGATCTTTGCATCTGGTGATATCATATCGATTCCCCGTCTGATGTTCAGTTATAGATTTTGTGTTAGGTACGGTTCGCCAAAACCGTCCAATTGCTTAGTACCCAATTAATCTAACACAGAATTTTTAAACCGATCTGATGACGGGTTTTTTGTGAGCCACATCCCCGAAACGCCCCTCAAAACCTTTTTCTCCGTGATCTTTATTGCAAATCCGCAATGAAATTTTGCTACAAACAACACAAAATAAATTTGTCAATGGAAAACAAACGATCAATATCACAAAACCAGTCAGGACACTTGTTAATCAGTTGGTGATAGAGATCACATAAAGAGCAATTTATCACTATTGAGTCGATCTTGATGGTGACAAAGATCACATTAACACAGCCAATAAATGGCACCTTCAACTTATCAGCCGTTCCACTGTTGCGTTTTGTAACTCACTTTCAGTTGAGGATGGCGGAAAGCCATATCTAACCACTTGCCTATAAACATAAAGCACACCTGCGTTCCCACCCCAAAAGGGGTAGTCTCTCTAGCTGATATCCCTTTATCTGTCAGGTATAATTTGGGGGTTCACCAGGAGGGATGATGACCAATTACATTGCGCAGAAACAATCACTGCCGCTCTATGTGCAAATTGCAGACTTTATTAAACAAGAAATTGAACGCGGTAACTTCAAGCCGGGTTCGATATTGCCTTCAGAAAAGCAACTGGTGGAAGATTTCAATGTCAGCCGCGTAACCGTCCGTAAAGCAATTCAGATCCTGAATGATGAAGGGCTGACATACAGCGAAAAAGGTAAAGGGACTTTTATTGCCCAGCAGAAACTCAAGCACAGCTTTGTCAATGTGGTGGGTTTAACAGAAGAAAGCCAGTTAGGCGGCCAGAAAGTCAGTAATAAAGTGATTGATTTTGCCGTTATCGATGCGCCAGCTGCCGTTGCCCAGAAACTACAGATCGCTGAAAACTCACCAGTCTATTGCTGCTCGCGTCAACGCCTACTGGACAACCGTGTCGCGTCTTTCGAAACCTTTTATATCCCGGTCAGCTATCTCCCGGAAATGACCGAGCAAGATATGGCAGGCTCCAAGTTCGCCTATCTAGAAGCGAATGGTTATAGCATTGGCCAGATCACCCAAAAGCTAAAGCCCGCATTGCCAGAAAAACGTATTCAAGGGTATTTCGACATTGATCCTTTGACACCTATTTTGATCAACGAATCGCTTTCATACCTCAAAGACGGCCAGCTCTTTGAGCTATCAACGGTTTATTTCAAAACCAGCGAGTACGACTTCGAACTTGTTGCTTATAACGAATAGTATCGGTGACAAATAAACAAGCCAATTAATAGATAAAGAAAAGTAATAGATAAAGAAAAGGCGCCCCGAAAGATGGAAGGGGCGCCCAAAACGTTACCCCCAACACGAGTAACGTTTTATTAGGGTACAAAGGCTCGGGAGAAGCCTTAGTACAGCGAAATAGCTGACATTTCAGAAATGCTCACTTGAGCAGCACCATCAAACGCCATGTTATGGCTCCGGTTAGGAATAAAGAACCGAGATGTCATCACCTCTTCACCACCATTGATGAAAATCTCAATCACTGAGTTATCGATAAAGATTTCCAACTGCTGCAAGCTTTCCAACTTCACTGTCCGCTCTGAGCCAAAACGCTTCATATCATCGGTTTCAATGGTCTGGCTACGATCAAGCAATAGGCTTCCGTCTTGATAAGTCAGAATGAGTTTGTATTGAGAATCTTCAAACAAAGTCAGGCTAAATGCTTGGTCAGCAATGACATCAACTGTAATGTAAGATTGGCTGAGATTACCATCAATGTCATAGCGACCAGGCTGTTCCAATGTCACCAAAGGCTGCTTGAGTTGATTAAACTCCGCTAATGGACGCTGTATCAGTTTACTGCCTTCCATCACCAACTCACGCGGCATGGTAAGCATGAATTTCCAACCCAGTAGTTCCGTCGGAATGCTCAATGAGCCATTGCCGCACCAAGCCAGCATGATATTTCGCTCACTATCGGTAAACGTTTGTGGCGCATAGAAATCAAACCCTTTGTCGAGTTCAATCACCTGCTCGGCGTGCATTTCACCCCTCTGGTATTGGCCAATCATCAGTTGGGTACTGAAGATATTGTTGTAGCGCTCTGCCTGTGGTTTCAAGCCCATTGGCGAGAGGATAAACAAGTCTTTGCCATTGGAATGACTGATATCCGGGCATTCATGCATGTATACATCAGCTTGCTGGGCAAGATCCGACTTCCCACCGTAACTAACCTCTCCAACGAGTTCCGCTTGGGTCAAGGATGTCATTTTATACAATAGTGTGGCACCGGTTTCGCCTTCACGCTGTGCGCCCACCACGAACATCAACTCGCCCTCTTCGTTGATAAATGGGCTTGGGTCACGGAAGTTACCGGTATACCCAGTAGGCGCTTCAGGCACAATATTCCATCTATCAAGTAGCTTGCCATCGGTGGAGTACTTAGCAACATTCTGGTTCTGTGAGAATGTCTCGCCATCTTCATTCATCACATTACCGCTGTAGAAGCAGTAGATGAAACCATCAATACAGATTGCGCCGCCAGAATAGATCCCATGGGTTTCAAACTCATTTTCTGGCGCCAGCACATCCCCTTCTTCAAAGTGGATGAAGTCTTTGGTGATGAGATACTTCCAATGCTTCATGCCATGAAACGGACCAAACGGGAACCACTGGTAAAAAAGGTGGTACTTTTCACCATCAAATACCATACCGTTCGGATCATTCAAGTGACCTGTTTTCGGTGCAATGTGGTAAGCAGGCAGATAATCCGTATCCTGCGCCAACATCTGCTGGCGTAGGTTTTCTAGTTCTCCGGGTTTAGCTGTCCCTAGCGCTCGGAATCGATTCGACTTATCAATCATTACGCTGTTTCCACATTACTTTCTGTTACTGACTTCTTTGTTGAAGGCTTATTTCTAGAAGATTTTCTTTCAACATCCGCAGGGTAATCTTCCAGCATTTTCTTCGGAATACCCCACAAGCAAACTGCAACGAAGGCAACCACAGAGGTAATTAGCATCAGCGCAGCATAAGATACGAACTGGTGCATATCATAGGTGTAGAACAAGATGCCCGGTAGCATACTGATACCATTGCCCTGAGCCGCCAGCTCCAGTAGCGCCGCAGCCATACCACCGAAGCCACCGACAATCGAAGCCACGACGAAAGGACGAATACCAAAACGAAGGTTCATACCGAAAATAGCTGGCTCTGTAATACCCAGATAAACCGTGGCACCCGCCGGAATACCTGCCGCACGGATCTTCTTGTTACGTGAACGGTAAGCTAGTGCCAAAGCAGCTGCACCTTGCGCCGCCATTGAAGGCATACCTAGCGCAATAATTGGGTTCATACCGGTCTGGCTAACCAGCATGACTTCAAACATAGTAATGATGTGGTGCATACCGGTAACTACAATCGCTTGCAGGAACAGACCATAGATAAAGCCACCGATACCAAATGGGATATCAGCAAGGCCCGTCAATACAAAACCAATACCCTGCTCTACAACCTGAAGTGCAGGACCCAGTACGCTCAATGCCAGGAACAGAGTGATAGACACTGACAAGATAGGGACAAGGATCAGCTGTAATACATCCGGTACTACCTTGTTCAAGCGCTTCTCGATTTTCGCGCCCATCAAGCCTACAACCAGTGATGGCAATACAGAGCCCTGGTAGCCTTGCCACGCGATAACATCAAATAGCATGATGGCATTTACATCTGGATTCAGCGCCACTTCCCATGCATTAGGGAAAGCAGGGGAAATTAGCATCAAGCCCAGCAGGATACCCAAAGATGGCGAACCGCCAGCAACTCGGTATGCCGACCAACAAACCAAAGCGGGTAAGAACACAAAGGCGGTTTCAGTTACTGCGGCCAAAAATGCGGTTAAAGGCTGAGGCACGCTCTCTGGCGTTAAACCCATCATTGCCAAAATAGCCGGGTTAAGTAGGACTGACTTCAAACCCAAACCGACACCGGTTGCAATAATAGCAGGCAGGAGCGGCACAAAAACATCGGAGAAAAAACGCATAGCACGTTTGTGTGCAGGCTCTCGCTGAATAGCTTCCTGTTTCACTTCACTAGCTGATTTTGCTGCAAAGCCTTTGTCGGCCAGCTGATCGTAAACCTTGTTGACGATACCTGTGCCAAAGATCACCTGGTACTGACCCGATGTGAAGAACTGCCCTTTCACCAGATCAATATCAGAAATTTTCTTGTCATCGATAAGATCTTTATTTTTAACGATGATCCGTAGTCGTGTCGCGCAATGGGCAATCGACTCGATGTTGTCTTCGCCGATCACCTGAATAAGCTGATCCGCAATCTTGCTGTAGTTTGCCATAACCAATCCCAACATGTATTAAACATGCATACAGTAATACAGGTGTAATACATGGTGAATTATTTTCGTATATTTAGTCTATATAACGTGCTGCAACTCACATCTTTTCGAGCCATTGAATGGCTGATGGTGTTCTAAATAGTCAACTCTTTACATATTACAGAGACAAAAAAGGCCAGTGAGAACTGGCCAAACGGGATAGTGCGGAATTAATAGAAGTTAATTAGGTATCAGCTTTAAGTACTCCCCTTCGGATCTGATCAAGCTCGATAGATTCAAACAGCGCCTGGAAGTTACCTTCACCAAAGCCTTCATTACCTTTGCGTTGAATGATCTCGAAAAACACGGGGCCGATAACGGTATCAGTGAAGATCTGCAATAATATGCCGGTCTCATCACCGTCTATCAGGATCTTAAGATCACGGAGTTTGGCCACATCTTCATGGTGGCCAGGAACGCGCTTGTTGATCCCTTCGTAATAGGTATCTGGCGTATCCATAAAGATCAGACCGCCTGATTTGAGTTTCGATACGGTGGCAAAAATATCATCGGTGCTCATGGCGATATGCTGGATCCCTTCGCCATTGTATTGATCGAGGTACTCGGCTATCTGCGACTTGTCATCGCTAGACTCATTGATCGGAATGCGGATCTTGCCGCAAGGTGCAGTCATCGCCCGAGACAACAAGCCTGTCATTTTACCCTTAATATCGAAATGCCTGATCTCCCGGAAGTTAGCTATACGTTCGTAGAAGCTGGCCCATAAATCCATATTGCCCTGCTTCACGTTGTGAGTCAGGTGATCAATAACGTGTAAACCAGCATCAAGCTCTTTCATTCGCACTTGATAATCAGGATAAAAATCGAAGTCAATATCATAGATATTGCTGTCGCCATAGCGGTCGACAAGGTAAATCAGCGATTCGCCTATACCATAGATCGCAGGGATATTGAGCTCCATCGGTCCCGCCTGAGCTGGACAAGCCGTAGCACCTTTCTCAACAGCATAATCCAGCGCCTTGGCTGAATCGGCGACCCGAAATGCCATCGCATTCACGCTCGCACCATGCACGCCAGCAAAGCCAGACGCTTGGGAGTGAAGCTCTCCATTGACGATAAAATTGACATCTCCTTGGCGGTATAGCCATACGGACTTGTGCTTGTGTTTGGCGATTTCAGCAAACCCCATATCGTGAAAGAGCTGCTTGAGGTTCGCGATCCCTTCAGGTGTTGGGGCGGTATATTCCACAAACTCAAAGCCGTCCGTCCCTAGTGGGTTTTCAATCATCTTCATCATCCTTTTCAGCCACTAACATGCGGTCAACAGACCTTTACTAAAGAATTAGCAGTTCTCTGTTTGGATGAGAAATTCGTGCTGCAAACCATGTTGCAAAATTGTAAACATACGACGTAAAGCCAAATTGCCAACCTGATACACATACCAACAGCGGCTATTGGGCGAGCTATCACAAAAATCATTTTCCTCTTATTTCTCAGTGAGATTTTCGTTGTCTCACCGCCAAATAAAGAAAATTAGCACTACATTTAATAAAGAAAGGAGGTAAGTTATGACAGTCACTAAGCGGGACCAGCTAAAGCTACCAAAACGAAAAAAACCAGCGGTTCTGCTGACACCGAACGTAGAGATTTACCTCCCCACCTACCATTTCCTCGTTAATGAATTTGATCACGCTAGAAGGCACGAGCTCGGTATCATCCGCGATGATCACGAGGAGTTTATCCACCAATACCGCGTAGCCCTGAGAAGAAGCCGCTCGCTAATCAGCCTACTTAAGCCGCTCTTCCACCGACAAGAAAAAGACATCTTAAAAGACACGCTAAGGCAACTGATGCAACACACAAATTTGATGCGAGATCTCGATGTGTTCCTCATCAATATGGAACAATACTTTTCCCTGCTTGAACATCAACACCATAAAGGATTGATCCGCTTCTTCGACGATATTCAGTCACAACGCAGGAAGTCACTGAAGATACTAAAAGGGTGGTTAAAATCTGGTGAATATAAATCGGCCTGTAAGCAAGTGCTCACCCAACTCGATAGTATGCGTGATAACCCGACCTCAGAGGGCCAATTAGAGTGTAAAGCCACGGCTCACAGCATGTTATGGCATCAATTCAAGCAGATAGAAAGTCAGTGCCACAACATTGATGGTAATACTGATGACGCCATCATCCACCAGCTTAGAGTCGACTGTAAGAAGTTTCGATATCTGTTGGAATATTTCACCCCAGTTTTATCAGCCAGTGATACCAAAAAACAACTAGCACAACTAAAAGTACTGCAGGATAAACTTGGAAGCTTCAATGACTCTTCTGTCCAGTTAGAGTTTTTCAAGCATTACCTAACTGAGCAAAAGAAGAAAAGCGGCCGCTACCAGGCCATTGAAGAATTAATTGATATCTACGGGGATTACCATTTAAAAGCGAAAGAAATGACCGTGGAGCAACTCATTCAGTTCAGGCAGCCTAAAAACCTAGATATCTACTACACCCTCTATCAAGAGCCATCGGATTGAGCCTACTCACTATAGCTAGCCCACACCACGGCATGGGCTAACACACTTTACTGCCTAGCGATTAAGGGCGCGAACAATATCTTTTTCAATCGCCTCTGGTGTTTTGGTTGGGGCAAAACGCTTAACCGGCTTGCCGTCACGGCCAATCAGAAACTTGGTAAAGTTCCATTTGATTTTCTTGCCCATCAAACCCGGAAGTGCGCTAGTCAGGTATTTGAATACTTCATGGCTATCAGGACCATTGACATCAACTTTCTCAAACATTGGGAAGCTTACGCCATAATTAAGTTGGCATACCTGCTCAATTTCATTGTTTTCACCAGGTTCTTGCCCGCCAAACTGATTACACGGGAAACCAAGGATCACTAACCCCCTCTCATGGTACTTATCAAATAGTGCCTGCAACCCTTTATACTGGGGTGTAAAGCCACACTCACTGGCGGTATTGACCACCAAGACCACCTTCCCTTCGAACTCGCTCATATCAACAGTGTCCCCGTTGATTTTATTAGCTGAAAGCTCGTAAAAGCCTGACATAACCTATCCCTCTGTTTGATTGGAATTACCTGATTTATAGTAAATGAATGATTTAGAAAGTGAGCTCTAATTTTGTATACTGGCTCAACTGCACCTTACCCGTAGCCCAGTATGAAACCATTAAAACAACTATTGAATGAATTTGGCTTTGAGCAATTGCCATTTAGTGAAGCCGAGCGCGATTTCGCCGTGTGTTTCGTTGACTTCAGATCTGATTTTTTCCTTAATGTTTGCCAGCAAAAAGCGGACAAGCCACAGCAAGATCTAGCCCTTGGGCTATTCACTCACTCGTTCCAACAAGTCTTGGATGAGTTTCAATCCACACAAAGCAAAATCAGTGAAATGAATACGTTGTTCCAGCAGCATGTCGGCGAGCAGCACGCTAAAAAGTTTCACACTATGAATGCGTTAGAAATCAAAGCAGTCGCAATGATTTGGTTCCTATGCCAAGGATTCAATGGCATTGATTTCAGCTACGCCAATGATCACGCCACCGTAATTAGCCAACAGCTAGCTAGCAATAGTAATACTTGTGACAACGCCAAAGCAGAGCTGTTACGCCAGCAATTCATGCAATCCTATTACATAGGTGTTGATCAGGCTCACAGAATGAAGCCCAAAGCTAGCTTGTTGTTAACATTACAAAACGCAGTAAAATCATTTTTCAAATAAGTCACTTAGCTCACATAGCGACATTATGGTTACGAATTTTAATTCAACATCCAACATTAACCATTGAAAAGTAAAGGTTATTGACAGTACGCGCTATTCATAAAAAATAATTTGAATGTTTAGTCTAGGCTAACTATCTAAACATAAAGAGATTTAACAAAACAGCATACAACTTTTACATCACTGATCGTTGCACGGTTTTTGCCCAGATCGTATGATTATCACACTTCAAATATGTTGTTCCTTAATCGATTTATTGCTACGCCTATCATGGACTTGATAGGCGTTTTTTTTAAATGATCGGCCGAAACTGAATATCTAAGTAATGCGCCAGTTTGTTTTGTAGCACCCGCTTCTTCTCATCACTCAAAAAGCTTGCCTTGATGCCATTGTCACTCAATAACGCAACATCCTGCTTGGAAAGTTCAAAAGTCTCTGCAACCGCTAAATAATTGTCATTGAGATAACCACCGAAATATGCGGGATCATCTGAGTTAATGGTCACCAATACGCCTTGTTTGAACAACTCAACAATATTGTGCTTCGACAGATCCTCAAAGGCATTAAGCTTCACGTTAGATAGCGGGCAGACTGTCAGAGGGATCTGGTGTTCAGCCAAATAAGCCACCAGTTTTGGATCATCCGTGCATCTCACCCCATGATCAATGCGATCCACTTTAAGCACTTTGATCGCTCCCCAGATATATTCCGAAGGTCCTTCTTCACCAGCGTGGGCTACGGTTTTGAAACCGGTATTTCTCGCCATGGCAAACACCCGCTCAAACTTCTCTGGCGGGTTTCCCTGTTCCGCTGAATCCAGTCCGACAGCAACAATATCATCTTTAAATGCAATCGCCTGTTTGAGTGTCTCTATGGCGTCATCTTCCGATAAATCACGCAAGAAACACATGATCAGCCCTGAAGAGATCCCCAAGTTAGTTTCTCCATCACGCAATGCTCGCGTTATTCCTGAAGCTACCGTATCAAAGGCTACACCAGCCCGAGTATGGAATTGCGGGTCAAAAAACACTTCAGTATGGATAATATGCTGCTCTTTACAGCGCTCAAGATAGGCATAGGTCAAGTCATAGAAGTCCTGCTCGGTTCTCAGTACCAAGGCACCTTGATAATACAGGTTCAGAAAAGCTTGGAGATCGTGAAACTGATAAGCAGCTTTTAACGACTCGATTGAAGAATAGGGAATTATGACGCCATTTCGCTGAGCCAGAGCAAACATTAACTCTGGCTCAAGCGTTCCTTCGAGATGAAGGTGAAGTTCAACCTTGGGCAAACCACTGATAAAGCCTTTCATTACTCTTCCTCCACAAGAAAGGTAGGTCTCCCTACCCCAGGAGTCTAAGGTGGTATTGAAAGTAGTGTAGTTAAACTTGAGATATCCCGCTTTGTAACCTTCCGCTTAGTAGCGTTGCCACTGCCCGCGCATCATGAATCCACCAATGGCCATCATCACAATACCGCTGCTCAGCAAAAGTTGGTATTTATGCTTCACTTCGCTCGCAGCATAGTCTGAGCTAAATGAGTGAAGGTAGTCACCTCCACCAGCGCTAATAAAGGTAGTCATATCAGAGACCACCTGCGTCTGGCCTATCATTCCGCCAATAGTGACAAAACCAAAAATCAAAGAAACACTACCGATCAGTAGTGAAAGAAAACCCCAAGTACGTTTGATGTCCATGTCTAGCCTAATCTTTTGTTCGATTCGTTTTATGCTAACGTGATTACGAGAAATCAATGTCAACATAACGTAGGAAAGTGAAAATATCAGGCGTTATTGATATTTTTATGAACAAGCTTCCAAAAAACACAGCATTGGTTACTTTCACTACTGCAATTTCAGGCATAGAGGTTGTAAATAAGCCCAAGCAAATACGCTTTGCTTGGGCTCTTGAGGAATGTTTAGTAAGCATATTAACGCTAAATGAAAGTATAGCGCTGCTACTGGGTTAAATCGGTATCAACCCAGTATTTTGAGCCAGATATGTTAGCGTCAAGCAACAAGCCTTTTTCACCAATCTGGTAAATCGCCATCCCGCCATTGTATTTAGCGGTTAGCTCTGCACTATCGGTACCTGCCACCACGCCCATTTCTGATGTGGCTTCCCAGCCATCGGTGACAAAGCCATCAAATGTTTTCTGATCTTCGAACAAGATAACCTGCTGATAGAACTTGCCACCAAGGCCCACCGCAAGCCCGGCACCAAACATCTTCATGTAGGTGTGCTTTTCAGTTTGGCGGTTAACCGCCACCCCTGCTCCTTGGTTGGTATGGAGCATCAATGAGAACTTGCGGGAGTCAAACACCGCATAGCCATAGGCGCTATCAAACAATAATTTGGCTGACGGCTGTTCATTGAATAAACGCACAAGTGCGGTATCGGCCATGGTGTTCAGTGCAAGCCGAGCTTCCTCAGGGGTTTCTGGCTCGAGCATTTCATCCAACTTTGCATCCGCGACATCCAGCCATTCCTTGCTTTTCTCTATCGATGCATCGGTCCATTCACCAGCAGTGTTATAGGCATCCTCGCCCCACTCTGAGACTGAATCCCAGGTTTCCTTGGAAAAGTCCGATACGGAATCCCATGCCTCTTTAGAGCCTTTGCCAACTTCCTCACCCAGCTTAGACGCGGCGTCTTTAATTTCATCCCAGCCAGCATAAGCCGGGGCTGTTGCTGTTGTTGCCATAGCTGTTGTCGCCAAAGCTATGGCAACTACTAATGAACGTAACTTCACAATCGTCCCTCCACGCTAGGTTATATCCCAATAAGCCTAGCCCAGCAGATAAAAGAAAGGCCAAGCACAAAGCTTAGCCTTATATACCAATATTCCCTTAATATTGAATTAAGCGAGTCATTACTTCTTCTTAGGGCGGAAAGGCTTCATTACCTCTTCGTTACACTCGAGGTATGGACCTTCCATCAAATCGATGCAGTAAGGAATAGCCGGGAATACCGCATCCAGACATTCGCGGATCGACTTAGGCTTACCCGGTAGGTTAACAATCAGGCTGTCACCGCGCAGGCCAGCTGTCTGACGGGACAAGATAGCTGTCGGTACAAACTTCAACGACTCAGCACGCATCAGCTCACCAAAGCCAGGCATCATGCGATCACATACCGCTTCGGTGGCTTCAGGGGTCACATCACGCTTAGCCGGTCCTGTACCGCCTGTAGTCACAATCAGGCTGCAGTCATGCTCGTCGGCCATTTTGATCAGCGTTGCTTCGATCACATCCTGCTCATCAGGAATGACTTCATACACTGGCTCCCATTCAGAAGTCAGGTAATCATTCAACGTATCGATAATCGCCTGTCCAGAGATATCTTCGTAAACACCTGCGCTAGCGCGGTCGCTGACAGTAACGATGCCGATTTTTGCTTTAGTCATTGGTTATTCCTCAGGCTGAGCCTTGTTATCCATTTCTACTTTCTTGCAAGCAGGAAAGTAATGTTTCTTCATGCATGCAAGTTTAAGAAATTCTCTTGGATTGTTAAACACCTAATACGGGTAAAGACGATTATAGGCCGCCCATTAAGGTGTATTTGGTTTCAAGAAAGTCTTCTAAGCCTTGCCGTGCACCTTCACGCCCCAAACCTGATTCTTTTACGCCACCAAAAGGGGCGACTTCGGTAGAAATCAATCCTTCGTTTATCCCTACCATGCCGTACTCCAAAGACTCACTGAATTTAAAGGCGCGAGACAGAGATCTCGTGTAGGCATAAGAGGCAAGGCCCGAGCTGACATGATTAGCCCGGCGGATCACCTCATCGTCATCTGAGAAACGGAATAAAGCGGCAACTGGGCCGAATGTTTCATCGGAAGCAATCAGCATGTCATCGTTCATTTCGGTCAGTACTTGAGGCGGGAAGAAATGAGTGCCTTCTGGTTGCGGCTCGCCATAAGCCAGAGTTGCGCCTTTTGCCACCGCATCATCAATATGGTTTTGCACTTTAGTAACCGCTGCCGCATTAATTAGAGGCCCGAGGCTTGCTCCTTCTTCAAATCCATCCGCAACTTTGAGAGCTTTGACCTTTTCGACCAATTTCGCCGTAAACTCGTCATACACACTGTCGTGGACATAGATTCGATTAGCACAGATACAAGTCTGTCCGGCATTACGGAATTTTGCCACCATCACCCCGTCAATGGCTTTATCGAGATCGGCATCATCACAGATAATAAACGGCGCATTGCCACCCAGCTCCAATGCCAATTTCTTCACGGTATCAGCGGACTGCGCCATCAATAACTTTCCTACACCTGTAGAACCAGTAAAGGAAATCTTCTTCACCACTGGGCTCTCGGTCAATACACCGCCAATCGCCACAGCATCCCCGGTGATCACGCTAAACAACCCAGCAGGGATCCCTGCCCTATCTGCAAGCTCAGCCAACGCCAGCGCAGTCAGGGGAGTATCCGGTGCAGGTTTGAGCACAACCGCGCATCCAGCTGCGAATGCTGGTCCGCATTTGCGGGTGATCATCGCCGCAGGGAAATTCCATGGCGTGATTGCCCCTACAACTCCAATCGGCTGCTTAGAAACCAGTATCCGGGCGTCCGGCTTGTGGCTCGGGATGATTTCGCCATAAGCACGTTTCGCTTCTTCGGCATACCATTCCACAAAACTGGCCGCATAGATGATTTCACCCTTTGCTTCCGCCAATGGCTTGCCCTGCTCCAACGTAAGGATAGTCGCCAAATCTTCGGTATTTTCTACAATCAGCTCATACCATCGGCGCAAAACTGTTGCCCGCTCTTTCGCCGTTCGTGCCGCCCACTCACCCTGAGTCTTCTCGGCTGCATGGATAGCTGAAAGAGTTTCATCACGGCCAAGACTCGGTACTGTTGCAATCAGTTCGCCCGTTGATGGGTTGGTCACTGGGGTATAGGCATCATCAATCGCAGTCACCCAGTTACCTGCCACATAGCAGGCTTGTTTCAGTAGTTGGGGATCATGTAGCTTCACGAATTATTCCTCTAAAGGGCATCAGTTTAGCAACCAGCATAATGACTTACGGGAATAGTTTGAAGTTAGCTTGATCGTGTTTTCAGACACTGGTGACATTTTGTGACTAAGTAACCAAGCAATCCGTTACATCCATTCACAAAATAGCAACCGTAGAGACATATTACGGATATCAATACGATTGCGTCAGCTTACACAGTCAATTATTCTGTTTGAACAAAGACAAACACACACAACAAAAGACAATCGAATGAAACGCGAACATAACTACCCAATCGGAACACCAGGCACGCCATGGGGCGACGATGAAAAAGCCCAATGGCTAGCTCAGCAAACAATTAAGCGCTCTTACCAAGAAGAGGTTGTCACGAAGATAGACGCCCTGCGTGATCGTTTTGATGTATCGCAATATGGTGCACTTAGCTATGATCCAACAAAGTACCCGCTTCTGGTGATTAAGTCGCGTAACTGGAGTAACGATAAGCCAACAGCACTAGTAACCGGTGGTGTCCATGGTTACGAAACCAGTGGTGTACATGGTGCGCTTATGTTTGCTGATACTGAAGCTGAAAGATACGCTGAGCACTTCAATATCGTCATCGCGCCTTGTGTTAGCCCTTGGGGCTATGAAGTCATCAACCGCTGGAACCCACAAGCCGTTGATCCAAACCGCTCATTCTTCGAAAACAGCCCATCGGAAGAAGCCGCTAGCCTAATGGCCATGGTGAAAGAGCTTGGTGTAGAGATCCTTGTTCATGTCGACTTGCACGAAACCACAGACTCTGATGAAACGGAATTCCGACGCGCTCGCGCCGCACGTGACGGCTTAGATCATTTTGAAGAAATGATCCCTGATGGCTTCTACACTGTGGGTGATACTGAAAACCCACAACCTGAACTACAAAAAGCCATTATCGACTCTGTGCGTAAAGTCACCCATATCGCTCCGCCAGATGCTAACGGCAAGATCATCGGATCACCAATTACCCAAGAGGGCGTCATCAACTATCCGCTAAAAGAACTAAGCCTTTGCAATGGCTTGTCTGATTGTACCTATGGCACAACCACGGAAGTTTACCCAGATAGTGACAAAGTCACCGACCAAGAGTGTAATGTTGCACAGGTTGCAGCAATTACTGGTGCGCTGGATTACGTAATCAAACAATTGGACTAATTACTCACGGGTAATTATACCTGGAGGAAAGCAGGAACTATTTTTTCCTGTTTTCTCTCTATTTCTCTACTTACTTTTTCATCGATCCCTTCCACTCAAACTCCGCATGAAAGTTTGATGATACTCAACACTAATCACAACTTTCGAAGCACCTCTCGGTTTATCCCGCCACTTAGAGACCAAAACATCTATAATTTAATACTTTCAATGAGTTGTAATTTTAGGTGGATATGCGCTTTTTATTGTTAGTCACATTTACAATTCTATTGGGTGCGTGTGCCACTTCTCATTCGAATATTTATTCCCAAGATCTGCACGGGTGCTTTAACCATTTGGTAGCTTTCAAGTACGAGGTAAACCGCCAGCAAGTGAATGATGCTCAGGTAGTTAACCACAAAGCTTTCCCCTTCCTTGCTTTTGATCGGTTCAGCCAATCACAACTCAATCGATTATCCACTCAGCTAGACCGCGAGCAATGGTTCGATTATACGGCTCAACTCGCTACTCATCAGCGCCAAGCAGAATATAGCAACCTGATAGTGAACCGGTTTGATTTAGCCACACTGGATAGCTGTGCTGAAAAGCTAGTGACCGAGGCCAAACGCAGCAATGACGTATGGACAGCCATTACCGAACGCCCAATCACGATTCCAGACAGCTATGAACCTTGGCTACGTATATTTGGGCTCTACCCTATCAGCAGCCAACTCGCCCAATCTTCTATCAATACGGAAAAAAAGCGGATATTGGCCGGCTTCAATAAGCCGACAACAGAGGCTATTCAATATCAGTTAACTAGCGGGACAGTAGGAGAACGGCCCTCTCTAACCCAGCCACAAATAGCGAAATGGTTCAACGAGGCAATCGATGCATCAACCGTGCAATGGCCACAATTAAACGATGATCAAATTTCACAGCTCTATCATCATTTTTCGCCATTAATTAAAGTAGAAACTATCTCTTATGATGATAAACCGGGCACGGTACACTACGTGGATAGTCAGCAAAAGCCAGCCGTAAATGCAGCAAAGCCCGCTATCTATCTGCACTACAGTTATACCCAACTATATGGCAAAACCTATCTACAACTAAACTACAGCCTGTGGTTTGCCAACCGCACGGCGACATCTTCCTTAGACCCCTATGCGGGTAAATTTGACGGAGTCTTGCTGCGGCTAACCCTTGACCATCAAGGCCGACCTATACTGCTCGACTCTATCCACCACTGCGGTTGTTACCATATGGTCTTCAATTTCAGCAAAGAGTTCGCTTTTGCCAATACAAACCCCGACACTGAGTCGCCTTTGATATTTCAACGTACAGCCCCAAAAGAGTCTGTTGAATCTATACCTGCCTGGTCTATCACCCTATCCCATGGCGAGCATATGATTAAACAGGTTAAGTGGCTAAAAGAGGGTGATTTAGAAGCCGACCTTTCAGTCCTACCTCTTGTCGGCCACAGTTATAATCAGCTACGGCAACTCCCGACGGAAAGGCACCATACAGTTAGTCTCTTTGACCAAGCAGGAATGCTGCCAAGCAGTGAACGGCTGGAAAGTACCTACCTTTGGCCTTTTGGCATTCCGTCTGCGGGAGCGATGCGGCAAGTAGGGCATCATGCTATCGCTTTCATCGGCACCCGCCACTTCGATGAGCCCCGACTGTTTGAGCAAATTCTTCGTCCAGCCACCCAGCCCCAAAACTAAGGCCGCTAGACACAGTGCTACTGGAAGCCGTGTAATACGAGAACGAGCCACACTAGAAAGATGAGAATGAAAAGAAATTAGAATTGGTGTTAGGATACACCTTTGCGATATCAGTTTGTTTTCGCTAGTAAAGGAGCTACCTGTGCAAACCTCATTCATCGACGGCGATTTGCTTTACCGTCAGCATACTTTTGAAGTCCCTCTTGATTACAGCCTGCCACAAGCACAAACCATCTCGGTATTTGCCCGCGAAGTAGTTGATCTTGCAAGGCAAAATGATGACTTACCTTGGCTAGTCTATTTCCAGGGCGGTCCCGGTTTTCCATCTCCTCGCCCCGACAGCCGCTCAGGTTGGTTGAAGCGTGCGCTGCAGCAATACCGAGTGCTACTGTTGGATCAGCGCGGCACCGGCAACAGCACAGTGATCAGCCATCAAACGTTGGCTCACATGTCAGCCCCTGAACAAGCCGAGTACTTAAGCCACTTCCGCGCAGACAATATTGTCCGTGATGCCGAAACCATTCGAGAAAAGCTCGGGGTAAAACAATGGGCAACACTAGGCCAAAGTTTTGGTGGCTTCTGCTCGCTAACTTACCTGTCTTTCTACCCGCAAAGCCTGAGCCGCGCATACATCACTGGCGGGGTGCCTTCGTTGACTCGGCATGCTGATGAGGTGTATCAGGCGACCTATCAGCGAGTGCAGGACAAGAACGATGCATTCTTTGCCCAGTTCCCGTCGGCACAGATGCAATGCCAGAAAATTGCCGATTACCTGCTTGATAACGATGTCCGCTTACCAAATGGGCAACGCTTCACCGTTGAGCAGTTCCAGATGATTGGTATTAACCTTGGCCGCAGTAATGCCAATGTGCCAATGTATTACCTGCTCGAAGACGCCTTTGTCGAAGCCAACGGCAAAGAAACCCTGAGTTACGCTTTTCTTAACGCTATGTTGGCTGAGCAAAGCTACCAGACCAACCCTATCTATGCGATCTTGCACGAGTCCATTTATTGCCAACAATCAGCATCGAATTGGTCAGCTCACCGGGTACGTAACAGCTTTCCGAAGTTCAACTACCAGAAAGGCAATACTTTCCAGTTTACCGGGGAAATGGTCTATCCTTGGATGTTCGAGCAGTTTGAATGCCTCAAGCCATTGCAAGAAGCCGCCAACCTCCTAGCAGAGCGTACTGATTGGGCAGATTTATATGACCCACAAGCGCTGGCAAACAACACCGTTCCAGTCGCTTGCGCGGTATATGCTGACGATATGTATGTAGAGATGCAGTACTCACTAGAGACCCTAAAAGGCGTACCAAACAGCAAAGCCTGGATCACCAACGAGTATGAGCACAACGGTCTTCGCGCTGACGGTGAGCGTATTTTGGATAAGTTGATCCAAATGGCTGATGGTGTCGCGAATTTGCCATAGGCCCGTATAAATTTATCCCCTTTTCGCTAGACGCTATTTGGGGATAAATTTTACCGTTAATTAATTGAAAAGCCTTTACCACCAAACTTTTGCAAGAGTTCTGTCAGATTTACTGAATCTCTGCTGAATTTCAGCCAATAAGCCACATTCTCACTGCCTTTAAACAGTACACTTAACCCAATTGAATTTCCCTTCGCTGAATTGATACAGGAAACTTATGACTTCCCTACGACTGTTGACCACCTTGTGCTTGGCAGCCTTTGCCGCCTCACCCGCCATGGCGCAAAACACCCAGTATGAAAGCATTCTCGAAAGCCGCAGCCAGATTGACGACAAAGTCGTCTTAGGTCGTACCGAGCTCGTTTATTTTCCTGCCATTGATTCACTCGATAATATTGGTATTCCAGCCAAGATTGATACCGGAGCAGATTCAACCTCTATCCATGCCGAAAATCTCGTCATTACCACCAATGAACCGGCCTTTGAAGGTTTAGAAGGTGACGAGTTGCTTGATGCTATCGCCGTTGAATACGACGCCCTTGGCAGTACTCAACTTCGAGATCGAAAAGACAAAACCAATATCATGGTGAGCTTTGATATCAGGCACCCTTATACCGGTGAGCTGATCCGCCTTGAGAAACCGCTTTTCCGCCTAGCCATGATAAAAAGCCGGGGAGATGGTCATTTGGCCCGCCCTGTAGTTGAGCTCGATCTGGCTATCGCAGGCCAAACAGTGAGTACCGAGGTTAACCTCACTAACCGTGATCGTTTCTCGTACCCAATTCTGATTGGTAAAACGTTCCTGCGTAATACTGCATGGGTTGATGCTGGATTTGATTACCTTCAGGCACAGCCTGATGCGCATATTATTGGCCGCAAAGAAAAAGCGTCTATTGAGGCTTTGCCGCTTGAAGTCAGCACTTCTTTTGATAGCCGTTACAGTATTCTCCATGCGCTCGATATCAAGGTCGATGAAGAAAATAAATCCGTGACCTTTACCCTGGAAGGCCGGGACAAAAACCGCAAGACCATCACCAAGCCACTGAGCCGCATGCTACGTTTTAGCAATGCCCAAAGGCCAATGGTTTACCTGCCAGTGAAGCTAGGCGACTCTGAGCAGTACATTCAGGTATACCTCAAAGACAGATCAAAAAACCACAGCCAGCTTCGTCTCGGAACAGAAGCTCTCAACCAATACTTTGTGGTAAACCTAGGGGCAAGCTATTTGGGTAAGTCAGATTTGGCCCCTATCTCGACCATGGCCAAAGACGATTCCATCTTGATGATAAGCAGTGAAGAGACCGTCAAAATAGATGGTGTAAGCATCAATGCCGGACCATCAGGGATCATTAAAACGCCTCTGCTAAAGGTATCTCAGATTGATGAACAGAGAACAGAGTACGGGCGGATGATCCAGTACACCATCAAGGATGCTGATGGTAAAACCCACCGCCAGGACAAGCCGCTCAAGAGAAAGATCCGTGTGGGTGACCAAGTTCGCCCTATTGTCGGAACAGAGATTTCATTGCCTTCATCCATGTTGCTTCGTGACATTGCCCTTGAGACACATGAGCAAGAAGACAGCGCGTACAGCCAATTAGAAATCAGTCCCGATCTAGTCCCAGGAGCACTGCTCATCAATACCCGGACAACTCAACTGCTCGATAAACAAGCCCCAAGACACGCGGGATATATCGAACAACTGAAAATGGACAAGATGCAGTTCCCGGTAAAATTGGATACCGGTGCTGATGTTAGCTCCATGCATGCAACCGATATTGAAACCTTCACCGAAAACGGCAAGGAGATGGTCACTTTTACATACAGTAACCATCAGGGCGATAAAAAAACCTACACCCGCGAAATCGTAAAAACCATGCGCATTAAGGCCCGAGCAGGTGAAAAGCCAAGCACGCGTTATGTAGTGAAGATGACGGTGAACTTGGATGGGATGGAAAAGGAAATCAATGTTAACCTGCGAGACCGCAGCCGGTTTGAATACAGTATGATTTTGGGCAAGAACTTCCTTAAGCACAATGTCGTAGTCAGCAGTGATAACCAGTTCCTACTGACCAAAAAGAATTAATTCGTCGTCCCCCCCTCATCAACTAAAACAAAGGAGCTGAAAAGCTCCTTTGTTTTATTGCCTGCTGATAACCGTTATCTATGGGTATTAAGAAATAACCAAAACCCGAAACAGCGTAGCCAATGGTCACCGACGAAAGTAAATCATTGTCAAAGTGCAGGACTTTTTGCGTCGATTAATTACAATTAATAAGTTAATGAATACTTTCTTAGGGAATGAGTATGAACACTCAGAAGCTTGTTTGGTCTGTTGCAGGGATGCTAATTACCTTCCCCACGCTTGCCGTTGGTGTCTCTGAATGGCTCCACTGCCCAATTATTGAACTGATGTACTAAACCTGTGCTTAGCGCTACCAACCGGGCAGCAGAACCCATTCAAGATTATTGAGACTAAATCATTTCTGATTGCTTGTCTTCAATCGTCAGAGTACGGATAGGTTTTGCTGGTGAACCTACGCACACCGTATTAGCTGGCAAATTTTTCGTCACCACGCTTCCTGCACCAACAACCACGTTATCACCAATAGTCACCCCCGGGCAGACGGTAACATTCGCTCCGAACCAAACGTCATTGCCGATAGTGATCTCCTTAGCAAACTCTTCACCGGAAGCGCGCTCAACAGGATCAAGCGGATGACCAGCAGTGGCAATCACTACCCCCGGTGCCAATAAGCAGTTATCACCAATGTTGATCGGTGCACAATCTAGGATGGTACAACCGTGGTTAGCATAGAAGCCCTTCCCCACCTTCAGGTTATAGCCATAATCACAGTTAAATGGAGACTCTATCCATGCATCGGTTTCTTTTCCCAACAACTCGTTGATTAACGCCTGACGGGTGTCCTTCTCAGTTGGGCATGTTTGGTTTAGCGAGAAGCATAGCTTCTTTGCTTTTTGGCGGTCTGCGACAAGCTCTTCATCCCAAGCTTGATACATCTTACCCGTGATCATCTTCTGTTTTTCGGTTAAAGCCATGTTGGATCTGCACCTTATCAATCCGGCAACGCCAGTAAAAAAGAAGCCAATATTATTCACCAGCAACATTCTTATTGCTGCTTTTACGCTGTTTTACGTTACTAAAAACTCGGACAGATCACATTTGGCGCTAGTGTTTGGGAATGTTCCCGCTTTATATAAAAAGCTCGGTAATTAACCAATAATAATCTATTCACTGGGTAACTAAATCATTCCTTATTGATAGCTCGCACAAACTCGATTTCAAAACCCAAAACCAAGAGTAACCCAGGTTTTGTATTGATAACCTAGTTAGAAATATCGAAGAACGTGAAGTCAGGCATGTTTTATCGCGAAAAAATCCACAATGAAATTGCTGACATTTTATTGGAATTTTGAAGCATGCCTAGTTTTATTGACACTTTGCATGACAAATATCAAAGCCCGAAAAATCATTTCTGCATTCTTCAAAAGAAGATAAAAAGATGCTCGTTTTTCTTTATTTAAGCGAAAAGTGAGAATGTTTTTCTCCAGCAGCTAGCACTATTATGCCTGCACAAAGTTTCCAACTATTAGGTACTTGGTGCTGCATTTCAATTTTGATTTCTAATACATCAAGCACTTAAGCCACAAAGTAATAATAATAAACCCTACATGGAGTAGCTATGAGCACGCAAACAGAAATCCTTAGCGGCACCCCCGAACATCTCCCTCCGCATATAAAAGCAGGCATGACCGAATCGGAATGGAAACAAGCCATCAAGTTCGACAGTGTGGATATCGGCTGGGTCGTCATGAGTATCGGCATGGCCATCGGTGCAGGGATTGTATTCTTGCCCGTACAAGTCGGTATCATGGGCATTTGGGTATTTCTCCTCTCTTCTATCATTGGCTATCCAGCCATGTATCTGTTCCAAAAACTCTTTATTAATACCCTTGCCGAATCAAAAGAATGTACCGATTATCCGGCCATCATTTCTGGTTACCTCGGAAAGAACTGGGGCATTGCCCTCGGCGTACTCTACTTCATCATGTTGGTGATTTGGGTGCTAGTTTATTCGCTGGCAGTCACTAACGACAGTTCTTCCTACCTCCACTCTTTCGGAATAACAGAAGGCTATCTGAATGAAAATGCCTTCTACGGGCTGGGCTTGATCTGCGCACTGTCATTCATTGGCAGTAAAGGTGAGAAATTACTGTTCAAACTATCCGGTTTTATGGCTGTCACAGTACTATCACTCGTTGCGGTAATGGGCTTGCTGCTGGTCGCCCGCTGGGATTTCGATAATATCCCAGCTGTCGGCGAGTTCCTGCCAATGTTCAAAGATGCCATTATCACACTACCATTTACTTTGACCTCAATCCTATTTATCCAGTCTTTGAGCCCAATGGTAATTTCATACCGCTCGCATGAGAAATCCATCGAAGTGGCGCGCTACAAGGCAACCCGTGCCATGAAAGTTGCCTTCAGTATTCTGTTTGTAATTGTGTTCTTCTTCGCTATCTCGTTTACCTTTGCCATCAGCCAAGAGCAAGCGATGGATGCAATGAACAAGAATGTCTCTGCGCTAGCTATCATTGCCCATTACTACTCAGGCAGTTGGGCAACAGTGGCAGGCATTGTGATAAACATCTTTGCAGTAGTGACTTCATTCTTCGGGGTGTTCCTTGCATTCCGAGAAGCATGTAAAGGCTTGGCAATGAACATTTTGCTTCGCAAGTACAGAGAAGAAGAGATCAACAAGGAGTGGGTAAACAAAGGCGTTATCACCTTCATTATTCTACTGGCATGGTCAGCGATTGCCCTGAATGCACCTATTCTGTCATTCACTTCTATCTGCAGCCCAGTATTCGGCTTGGTTGGGTGCTTGATCCCGGCATACCTTGTGTACAAAGTACCATCGCTGCACAAGTACAAAGGCCCAGCAACATATATGATTATCGCGACAGGTATCTTGCTGTGTATATCACCTATCTTGGCTTTCATTTGATTTAACTTACTACCACAAACCCACAAGCCCACAACTGCTAACACGCCTTGTGGGCTTCTATTTGCCTCCAGCTCAACCTCGACACAGCATCCAAAACATCCAGCACGTTTTCACCTCCTAACAAAAACAAGCTGAAGTGACTCGCACAACGCAAAATTGCTCACTTTTCACACAGCCAGATATAGTTTCTAACCCAACGGGTTTGAGAGCCCCTTACCAGATAAATAATTCATAAAACACCGATCATGCGACCTATTACACCAAAAAACACCGCTTAAGAAGTCCACCTGACTACTCCAGAAGTGCTCACCCTTCCCCAAAGATCACTTTATAGTATACCAGTAAGTGCATTACATATTGTGCTCGCAGATGGGACGACTCATACCTATGACGCTCATGCACACTCCTGAGCCTTGTTGAGCGATACCGTCAACACCAGAAGTCACACAGGATCGGCATGTATTAGCACAACTTACAGACAACAATCTGGATTAAAGGATTAACGATATGTTGAAACAGCAATCTCTCCTCGCCTTGCTTGGCTGTGCGATATCAGCCAGCAGTTTTGCAATGTCCATCCAACCAGACCCCGACACGCCAGGAGGCTATTTGGTACTGCGCGCCGATGTGTTAGCGGCCGAGAAAGCTAAAACAGCCAATCCTATGTACGCTATATGGGCTGATGCCCTCCGTACCTTATCGAATGACAAGGTTGACGCGATACAGCCAGGTCTGGCAAGCAACCCGGCTAACGTTATCCGTGCTGAAAAAGTATTTCCCGAGACCGAATGGAACTACCTCACCCAGATGGCTGCACCCGAATATACCTATACCCGCTTCCTAAGAGCGATTGGTAAATTCCCGGCGTTCTGTGGCGATTACTCTGACGGTAGAGATGCCGACGCTATCTGTAAGAAATCAATCATTACGGCCTTTGCCCACTTCGCGCAAGAAACCGGTGGCCATATTGCGGTTGATAACACTTGGGATAATCCACAAGGTTTGGAAGAGTGGCAACAGTCTCTGGTACACGTTCGTGAAATGGGCTGGTCCGAAGGTCAGCCTGGATATACCACGGGATGCGGGCAAAACGACTGGCAAAATAAGAAATGGCCATGCTCGGATGGGCAAGGGTATTTTGGCCGCGGCGCCAAACAGCTCTCTTACCACTTCAATTACGGTGCCTTCTCTGAAGTCATGTTTGATGGTGATGCGAGGGTTCTCTTAAATAACCCGGGCTTGGTTGCTGACTCTTGGCTAAACCTAGCATCTGCCATTTGGTTCTTCCTAACGCCGCAAGCGCCAAAACCTGCGATGCTCCATGTCATTGACCGCACCTGGTCACCGTCGCAGCTGGAGAGCGACGCCGGTATTGGTTATGGATTTGGTACCACTATCAATATCATTAATGGCGGTATTGAGTGTGGTGAACACAACAAGGACAAAGGCCAGCCGGTCAACCGTATCCGCTACTGGGAAGGGCTATCAAACTACTACCAGATCCCTATTCCTAGCGACGAGAAAAATACCTGCTGGCAACAAACCCCTTATGGCAGCTTGAACCTGCAAGGTGCGGCCGATGTCCTGTACACCAACTGGGACGGCGATTGGACTTATCATGCCGACCGACCTGGAGGCGTGTCGTTTGAATGTAAACTGGTCGGCTACCAAACGGCATATTCGGCCTTGGTAGAAGGGGATTACGAGAAATGTGTTGCCAACCTCTATGAATCACACGCCGGCTGGCCGAAAGTCAAAGTGGTTGATAGCTTGGGCCCGATAGATCCGCCCACCGAACCGCCAGTGGGTGGTGCTCACCCTGCTTGGGATACATCTAAAGTCTATTTGGCCGGAGATAAGGTTAGCTATAAAGGTGGTAACTATGAAGCTAAATGGTGGTCACAAGGCAACGAGCCGACAAAAGGCGATCCCTGGAAAAAGATTTAGTCTCTTTTTGTGCTCTAGGAACTTTGACCGAAGCAATTATTAAATAAGCCAAAGCCCACTTTTATGACATCAAGTTAAGGTGGGCGTTCTTTTTCAGCAAACGCTAAATAAGTTAGCCTTTGACCGCAATCACTTCGATTTCCACCTAAAAAGACTAACCACTAGTCGGCACTAAACTGGGCTCGAAACCAGTTTCTCAATGCCAGCACACTTTCCTCTTTCAGCTTTTCCGGCAAGCAGACAAAATAGAATTCCTGATATGGGTTCAAAACTGGCTCTCCAACCTGTACCAGCATATTGTGCTTGATATCATCCCGGACAAACTGCTTGTGGGTAATAAGCACCCCCAACCTTCTAATGGTTGCCTGAACGGCTTGCACCGACGCGGTAAAGGTTAAGTTTTTCTGTTGGCTCGGCACTGCTAGCTGATTATATTCGCACCATACTTGCCAGTCATTTTGTCGCCGTGGATTGGTCGCAAAAATAGCTGGATACTTTGACAATAACTGCTTAGGTGTTGCCTGTTGATTTCCTTCCAGTAGGTGCGGGCTGCACACCATAATAAGCTCATCATCGCCGAGCTTTTCACAGTAATAATCCTGCCACTCATCGGTCTTACCATGCAGTAAAGCCACATCAACGCCTTCTCTTTCCAAATCAAAGGCATGAATGATATTGGAGATACGGATATCGATATTAGGGGCGTATTCATTAAAGTCCGGAACACGGGGGATCCACCAGTGCAAGGCCAAGGAATTAACCATGTTCAACGTAATACGGTTACTTGGCTTCTTGCGGGCTATCGCCTCACTGGCTTCAACGATTTGTGCCAGAGCCGGAGCAACCTTGCGGTAGTACTTGCGGCCAAGGGGATTCAATTCAACCCGTCGTCCTACCCTGCGGAATAAACTGACATCAAGCTGGGATTCCAGTGCCTTAATCGCTTGACTGACAGCCGAGTGGCTGACGCTTAATACCTCGGCAGCATCGGTCATGCTGCCGGTTTCCGCAACGGCAACAAAAGCATAAATTGCCTTAAGGGGAACCAGCTTTCTCATATGTAAGTTTTTCTAACAGTTTTGGTCAGTATTACTCGCTTTTTTCCTCGATACAAGCAACCTAAAATCAAACCATATAAAACTCTACAGCTAGCTCCACCATCAAAAAAATTCAGAGCAATTAACACCAGCAGTAGCAAATACCACTAAAAACCTACGCCTTAACCAAATTAGGAGTTCACATTTATGCCGACAGACCTCAGGCCCGTAATGTTTATGCTTATCTCCACTTTCAGCCTGTCGTTTAATGGCCTTATGGGAAAATTACTGACAGAGAGTTTCAGTACCGAAGTACTCGGTTTCCTGAGATTCTTCCTGCCTGCTAGCATTATGTTACTCATGCTAAAAAGTTCTGGCTGGGTAATACCAAATAAGCACAACAGCCGACCAATTATCATCCGAGCCTTATGCGTTGTCGGCAGCCAGCTCTGTTTTCTCGTCGCATTAAACGAATTAACCCTGGTTGAAAGCGTGGTGCTATTCAGCACCGGGCCATTGTTCATTCCTGTGTTAGAAATACTGATGTACCGCACGCCGATTCAAGGCCTCACTCTCGCCTGCCTAGCCATGACTTTTTGCGGAGTTTTGCTGCAAGCGGGTAACCCCGCAGGCATCGAAATAAGGCCTGAGCTGCTCATTGGTTTAGCCGCAGGCGGGTTCAATGCTCTCTCACAAGTCACTTTGTTCAAGGGAGCAAAGTCTGATCTACCACCAGCGGCCCTGAATGGATGGTGCTTTATGTTGGCTGCAATCATCATATTTCCTGTCGCGACGGTGAGAGTTTTCACCACTGACAGTCTGCTGATTGCCTCCAATCCTTTTGATACCAATATGCTTCTGGTACTACTCATTACACTGGCTATAAGCATCGTCAGTACCCAAATGTTCCGCGCAAAAGCCTATAAGTTGGTATCAACGGGCTCTCAGCTGGCCCCTTTGATTTTTACCAATTTACTGTTTGCGCTGATTTGGCAAGTCAGCTTTTTCAATGAAACATTGGAGACCAATAAAGTCATTGGGATCAGTCTTATCGTACTCGCGACCATCATCAATACCTTTGGGCCTAAGTGGATACATCAACAAAGAGCGGCAGCACATTAACCCCCCGATTACCTCTCCATTACTCCCAAAAAAAAAGAAAATCCCCAATCGGGGATTTTCTTTAATGTCTATACTTCAACGGTAACTACTCACCATAGATATCGAAGCTGAAGTATTTTGCGGCAATCTTGTCGTATGTGCCATTGGCTCTAATCGTCGCAATCGCCTGGTTAAACTTCTCAGCAAGCGCTTTGTCATTCTTGCGCAGCGCTAAAGCGGTACCTTCTCCAATGTAGGCGGGATCAGTAACCGCTTCTCCAACAAACTCAAAACCTTGACCCTGCTCTTTTTCTAAGAATGCCAAAGCAAGCTGATCCGAGTTACCAAAAACCGCGTCTAAACGACCGCTCTGCAGATCAAGATACACTTCATCCTGCCCGTTATAGCGGCGGATATTAGCCACATCGCCAAATTTATCGGTGACATAGCGATCATGGATAGTCCCCAGCTGAACACCAATTCTCTTACCCTCTAGGCCTTGTTCGCTAATAGTGATACCTGCTTCAGAGCCTGCTACGAAACGGGCTGGGGTTTGATAATACTTATCGGTAAACAGCACGCGTTGCTTACGTTCATCAGTAATTCGCATTGAAGCCATGATCACATCAGACTTACGTGCCAACAGTGATGGGATCAGTCCATCCCAGCTCTGTGACACCCACTCACAGTTCAGTTTTGCTTCTGCACAAAGCGCATCGGCAATCTCGATATCAAATCCTTTCGGTGTCCCCGATGCGTCTTTGTAATTGAACGGAGGGTAAGTGAAATCCGAAGCCAGTCGAACAGGCTTTTGCGCGGCTAGAGCTGAACCCGAGACCAGAGAAGCCATTACTAGAGCCAATGTCATTGTTTTCTTCATCATAAGTTCCTTTTATATTTTCTCTGCTTCCATCTCTTTTAGGGCAAGAAGCGTTTCACTCATACTGTCTTTAGAGCCAATAGTGATCCTTACACAGTTGGACAATGCTGGCTCATGCACCTGATTTCGAGTAATAATCCCCTTGCTGCAAAGGTATTGGTACATACAAGTGGGAGTATTGAACTTCACCAGCACGAAGTTAGTTGATGAGCAAAAAACCTGTTCAACAATTTCAAGCTGATTGAGCTCGCCTGCAAACCATTCCCTTACCGTAATGAGTTCATCAGTTTGGGCATTCATCTGCTTGATGCCTTTCTCTGTCAATGCGGCAAGTGCCACTTCAGCGGTTGGATCTGCAATAGGATAAGGGGCAATTAACCGCGTCACCAAATCCATCACACTCTCATCGGCCAGCAAGAAGCCGCACCGTATTGAAGCAAGGCCAAATGCTTTTGACAGGGTTCTTATTACCACCAGATTAGGGTACTGCTTGATAAGCCCAACAACTGTCGTTTGCGGCGCAAACTCAATGTAAGCCTCATCAACCACAACCAGCGCTTTATCTTTCGCGAATTCCAATAATGAAATGATATCAGCCTGCGAAATGATATTACCCGTTGGGTTATTGGGCGTGCACAAGAACAAGATATTCACATCATCTAGCTGTGCATTTATCGCCGCCATGTCTAGCTGAAAACTAGGCAGAAGGGGGACCTTGATGGTTTCAGCAGCAATGGAGTCGGCACAGAATTCATACATCGCGTAGGTCGGAGGGCACACCATGATTTTATCAACACTAGGCTGGCAGAAAGTCCTAACTAACAAATCGATAGCCTCATCCGCCCCTCGAACGGCAACAGCATTGCATCCAATAACTTCGGTATGAGTTTGGCAATATTTCAGATACGCACTGGCTAGCTGATCGGGTAGAAAATCGGGATAACGCTGGTAATCACCTTGCTGTCCTTCATACCGACAACTGGATTCAAGCTCATTGGCATTCAACCACAAATGACCGTTCCCCCCAATTCGCCGTGCCGACTGGTAGGGTATGAGTTTTTTTATAGTGTCAGGCGCAATTTTTTCGGCCAGTGATTTCATCTAATGACTCCATTCATTGAAAATGCTTCAATAAACTCAACCAAAGAAGCATAAATAATCACAATTTGAGAATGTAAAATCATTATATGCAGTTTCTTCTTGATAAAGGAATCGATAAATCGGCATACTAGCCATGAAAAAGCCTCATAGCTCAAAAAGGATTTAGCCAATGAAGGATTTACCTACCACCAAAGAGCTGACAGCTTTTCTGGTGACTTCGAAAACGCTCAGCTTCACCAGAGCTGCAGAGGAGCTGAATCTCACCCAAGGCGCTATCAGTCGGCAGATCATAGCGTTGGAGAATAGGCTACAGATCCCTTTATTCCAACGCCAAGCCAGGGGGTTAGCACTTACCGACAAGGGAAAGGAGTTTCTCCCGCTCATTGAAAAAGCGGTCAATCAAATCCAGCATGCGGTGACAAAAGTCCGTGCCGATGAGAACCTGATAAAGTTAAAAGCACCGAGCTGCATCACAACTTGGCTGTTACCCAAACTGATGGCCTTTCAGCAAGCCCATCCCGAGATTGATGTCGAACTGACATCCGCCATCAACCACAGTGTAAATTTCTCGACTGAACCCTTTAATGCCGCCATATGCTACGGACACGCACCACAGTCTACTGAACTGACTGCGAACGTGTTGTTCGAGGAGATCCTCGCGCCCATGTGTTCACCTGAACTGTTCTCACCAAAGATGATTACAAGTAATGAAGAGGAGGTGTCTGCCGATGCAATGAGCCAATACACTTGGCTGCATGCAACACCAGATAGAAGAGATTGGAAATTATGGCTAAACAAAACAGATAATGCCCATTCAGCGCTTGCCAGCCAGAACCAGCATTTTGCCACACTCGATCTAGCCGTTAGCGCATCTTTACAAGGATTCGGTATTGCAATCGGTGATGTCACCCTCGCCAAACCAGATTTAGACAGCCAGCGTCTGATGATGCCCAATACGAAAACAGTCGCTTCAGGTAAAGGCTATTACTTGGTGTATCCAAATAACCAGCAATCAGCGGCAATGAAGCTATTGATAATGTGGCTGACTGAACAATAAAAAAACAGCCACATGCAGAGGCTGTTTTAAGCGTTTGAGCAATATTTGAAGCTAGGCGGCTTGTTTAACGGGTGCCGGCTCTTCGTGCTCGCTTTCTTTGGCATAACGGTTAGCCAAAATGGCGCAGTAAAAAATCTGAATTTGGTGATAGAACATAATCGGTAGCAACATCATGCCCAACATAGGGTTTGCACCGAAAATCACTTTGGCCATCGGCACACCAGCAGCCAGCGTTTTCTTAGTACCACAAAATACAGCGGCAATCTCATCTTCACGGTTAAAGCCAGCCTTACGTGCGATCCACTGCATGCTGTGTACCACCACAAGAAGAATGACTGTCGTTGCAAATAAGGTCATTGCCAAGGTACTGATAGCAAAATCCATCCAGATTCCATCTTTAACCGAATCACTAAACGCGTTAAACACAATCAGCAGGATCACCCACTTGTCAATTTTGTTGATAATAGACTTGCGCTTTTCCAGCAACTTGAGCAACACGGGCCGCAACAGCTGGCCAACAATCATTGGCAACAGCAGCATGGAAGAAATTGAAATCACAGTATCAAGAATATCCATCTCGACACCATCCATGCCCATAAACCATTGGATCAACAAAGGGGTGATCAGTACACCGAGCACACTGGACAGCGACGCATTGAAAATCGCTCCCGGAACATTACCCTTGGCCGCACTGGTCATTGCCACCGATGATGAAATGGTACTTGGCAACACAAACAGATAGCAAAAACCAAAAGCCAGTGCAGCAGGCATCATGGCATGGAACACATTACCGAAAATTAGCCAGAGCAAAGGGTAGGCGACAAACGTCGCGCTCTGGACAAAGATATGCAGTTTCCAATTGGTGATACCCGCCTTGATCGCTTGTGGCGAGAGGCCAATACCGTGGAGGAAGAAAATAATCGCGATGCCGACTGCGGTCACTTGATCCAAGTGCAGCAAACCGCCCGACTGACCAACTGAAGGCATCAGCGCGGCCAGCGCTACAGCAACGAGCATCCCCGATAGAAACCATTCTTTTTTGAAATAATTTATGACTTTTTTTACCACTTGATTCACCTATTCATATCCAGTTGCTGCCCCAACTAAACCTCAGAAAGATCGCCAGACAACCTGCCATCCATTGGCAATTTCTACCTAATAGGATACGCTGACCATGTTTTCCTGCTATCGCAAAGAAGATAACTTTTATCGATAACAGGACAAACTAGCCCGCAATTTCCCCGATAAAAGCGGTAGCCCTAACATCGAGTCACTCATGGAACTGCAAAGGCAAACGAACATGAACAAACAGGTAAGCAAAGTCATCCAAAGACAACACCGTCAAGTGCCTTCGCTATCCAAGCTTCCCCGTCCCGTTTATGCGCGAGTCGAAAACTGGCAACAATCAGGCAGTCAAACCCACTGGCATACCCATAACTGGGGGCAATGGTCTTATGCAGTAGAAGGGATGCTCATCGTCCATACCCGCCAAGGCCAGTATGTTGCCCCGCCACAGTTTGCAATTTGGATCCCCGAAGGCGTTGAACACAAGGTGATTTCCAATGGCGCGGCGCAAATGCGCAGCCTGTATATCGAAACCGATGCACTTGCAGACTTACCGTGGACGGAACCAAGAGTATGCAGCATAACCCCCTTAGTACGTGAGCTAACCCTGCAATTTTGTGCCCTTCCAGCCGACTACAATTGTGACAGCGCTGATGGCCGTTTGGCACAGGTACTCGTCGACCAAATTGCCTACCTTCCTTCGGCCTCTACCCAGTTGACTATACCGAGCGATAAACGCCTCGCGACCATTGCCGAGCTTCTCCAACACCACCCTGATGAGCAAAGGGATATCGAGCAACTGGGTGAGTTAGTTGGGCTATCTGGCCGGAGCGTAAGCCGGCTCTTCAAACAACAAACCGGGCTGACCTTCCAGCAATGGCGGCAGCGAGCCAGACTGCTTGAAGCTTTGAACCGTCTGGAGTCCGGTAGGACTGTAACCAGTGTCTCCATCGAGTGTGGTTATGATTCGGTGTCTGCGTTTGTCTCCATCTTCAAAAAACAATTTGGTGATACACCAGGGGAATACTTGCGTAAGGAATAACGCCCTCAGGCTAATCACTACTTCCAAGCCAACTAGTGAAATCGCATTATCCGTATTAGTCTTTAAAGACCTTATTACAAAAGACGTACGTGATGACAACCAGCAAGGAAATCCATTGGCCTGAGTATTACCACCCCAAGAATGCCCAGCTTCATGTCAGAAACGAAACACTGATCCCTGCGAAGGCCGATGCCATTTGGTCTAGTCTCACCCACGCCCCTTGCTGGCCGCAGTGGGGACGCGCCCAGACCTCAGTACAAATCCTCAATGGTGATGGTGTTGAATTGCACAAAGGCAGCATCTTCCGGTGGAGAGCAAGAACACTCCATTTTGATTGCACCGTCGTTGAGTTTATCCCCCATGAGCGGCTAGCCTGGAAGGGCAAATGCGGTGATGTCGACATGTACCATGCATGGCTCATAGAGCCCACCGATGAAGGCTGCCTGATCCTCACCGAATCAACCCAGCGCGGTGGCATGACATGGTTGACCAAATATATCACCAGCAGGAACATCCAATCCTACCACCGGCGCTGGTTAGCCGAACTGAAGAAGCAGCCTGAATGTAAAAAACAACAAAAGTCTTAGTCTTAACCCCCTTGAACGATCACTCAAAATAAATTTGAACAATCATTCAAACCCACTTATATTAAAACTCAACCAAAAGGCAACCCGGCATTAATTTAAGCCCTACGCAACGAAGATGCGATGCCGGCAGAAAAAGTGAGACTAAGCATGGCAGAGAAAATTAAACTCGACATTGTTTCCGACGTGGTTTGCCCATGGTGTCTTGTCGGCTACAAACACCTAGAGGCAGCCATCAATGAGTTGGGCATGCAAGATCGCATCGATATTGAATGGCAACCGTTTGAACTTAACCCGGATATGCCGCCTGAAGGAGAAAACCTCCGCGAGCACGTCGCAAGAAAGTACGGTTCAACCCCTGAGGACAGTCAAAGAGCAAGGGCAAAAATTGCCAAACTGGGTGCTGAGCACGGTTTCACTTTCAACTATTTCGATGAGATGAAAATGGTCAACACCTTGGATGCTCATGTCTTGCTGGAGTTCGCCAAGGAATATGGCAAACAGACTGAGCTGAAAATGGGCTTGTTCAGCGCGTTTTTCAGTAAGCAAAAGGATGTTTCCGACAGGAAAGTGTTGCTCGATGAAGTGGCAACTGTTGGATTAGACAGGCAGGCCGCCCAATCAAGGCTGGAAGATATGGCACACCGTGATGAAATCCGTTCGGTAGAAGCAGAGTGGCAGCAACTTGGGGTATCAGCAGTACCGACTGTAGTGTTCAATCGCACCAGTGCCTTGACGGGGGCGCAAGAGATCGAGACCTATAAGCAGGTGCTACTTGAATTGGTTAACGAACAAGCAACTTAGTTGTACATGAATTTGCGCAGAGCTGGATTTGATATCAATCATGTCATTTCGGCTCTGTCCTATTCCTTGCTGTATTTAACAACAGCTCATAGAAATATCTTGCTGCCGGTCCGGTTTTCACACCTTTGGGCAGCGTCAGGTGCAGGGGAACTTGGTAACGTTCAGCGTTTTCGATAGAGAGGACTTTAATGCGTTCACCCGCTCGACTTTTCACTATGTGTTCTGGTAAGCGACAGAACCCTACTCCCTGCTCTACAGCCAAAAAGGCATGATCAAAATTATCGACAGTGATCCGCTGCCGCGACTTGAGCCAACCTATATCTTGCTTAGTGTTCTTGTCGCTTTCTCCGCCCAGATCACGGATAACTATCTGGCTCGTCGAAGCCAACTCACTGAAACAAAGAGACTCTCTTTGTGACAAAGGGTGATGAGCAGCAACCACGGGGACCATGGTCGTCATCCCAAAAGCCTCAGCCGGATAGTTGGTAATTGGGATATTAATAATGGCAATATCTGCTTGCCCATCAGTGACCATTTGCTTAGTTTTCGACAATGAAGTCTCCACAACCTGAATCGATGTCATACTGTTCTGTGCCAAGAATGCGGCCATAGGTTGATAGAGCCAAGCAGGGTCACAAAGGTGGTCAATCGCAATCGTAATTTCTGACTCGATGCCCCTTGAAAGTTGTTCGCTCATTTCTTCCAGCTCACGCGCCTGCTCTAACATGGCATTGGCCCTACGTAGCAGCGACTTACCTTCTTCGGTCAGTACCGCTCTTCGTTTTTGCACTTCAAGCAATGATACCCCGAGTTGTTGCTCAAGCTTTTTTACTGCGTAAATCAGCGTGGTGTGGCTTTTGTTCATGTTTGTGGCCGCGGCCTGTATGCTGCCCGCACGCTCAATTTCCAATAGCGTCTGCCATTGATCCAGGGTGGTTTTTAATCTCATTGGTCTAAATATTCCACAGTAAACCGCAATATTATGAACTTTTCTGTTTATTTTATATAGACAAGAATAGGCCCATACCAAACATAAAAGCCAAACCGTCCGGCTTCCAACAATGTGGAGATATAACCATGGCGAAATTACTACAGGTTGATTTTGAGTTTAACGGCCCATTCGGCGATGAGATGGCCCAAGCCTTGGTTGGGCTTGCTGAGTCGATTAACAATGAACCGGGGATGATCTGGAAAATATGGACTGAAAGTGAAAACGATCAATTAGGTGGTGGTATCTACCTGTTCGAAGACGCAGCTAGCGCACAGGCCTATCTTGAGATGCACACTGCCCGTTTGCAACAAATGGGAGTAGCAGAGGTACGTGGGCAGATTTTTGATATCAACCAACCGCTCACCTCAATCAATAAAGGCCCGATTAATTAGTGAGGCAGCCATGAGCAACAAAATGTTTTTAACCCTACACGGTGCTATCTACTTAATTTTTGCCTTAGTACTGTTCTTTGTACCTAGCCTAATGTGGCCTATGTACGGCGTAGAGATCAATGACCAATATGCGTATTTCCTCTCTCAGCATACGAGCATCTTCCTTGGTGGTATCGCCGCAGTAAGTCTCCTATTGAGGGATATTGAACCCGGTGATATCGCCAGGAAGCTATTTATCGCTTTGCTGGTCAACAACGTCCTTGGCGTCATTATCACGGTTTATGCTGGTGTCTCGGGGATATTCGTTGGCTTTGGCTGGAGTGATCCAGCCTTCTTTGCCTTGCTTTCAGTGCTAAGTTACTTGCAACTGAAAAAACAGTAATAGTATTTACTGCACATCCAATAATTACCCCCAGCGATAAGTACTCACTTTTCGCTGGGGCTTCATAGACTAAGGCTTGAGCTTTAGCACCTCGTCTATATCACTGGCAGTATGGCGCTCAGGGACTTGTTCCCACTCCTCGCCCCAGGTCCGGTTGACTATTTTTCCGCGCTGAACCGCTGCACGGGCATCAATTTCTTTGGCCCAGCGCACTACGTGAGTGTATTGCTCAACCTGCAAAAATTCTGCGGCATCATAAAGCTTGCCCAGCACCAGGTTGCCGTACCACGGCCAGATAGCCATATCGGCAATGGTGTATTCGTCGCCGGCAATGAAGGCGTTTTTGGCTAGCTGCTTATCAAGTACATCAAGCTGACGCTTGGCTTCCATGGTGAAACGATCAATCGGGTATTCAAACTTTGCAGGGGCGTAAGCATAGAAATGACCGAAACCACCGCCCAGATACGGTGCAGAGCCCTGTAGCCAGAACAGCCAGTTCATGACCTGGGCCTTGGCGACTACATCTTGGGGAATAAAATGACCAAACTTCTCAGCAAGGTAAAGCAAGATACCGCCAGATTCGAAGACATTAATTGGCTTTTCTAACGAGTAGTCAACCAATGCGGGGATTTTTGAGTTTGGGTTGACCTCGACAAAGCCTGAAGAAAACTGATCACCTTCACCAATTCTAATCAAATGGGCATCATACTCAGCTTCTGATACCCCATCAGCCAGCAACTCTTCTAGCATAATTGTCACTTTCTGGCCGTTGGGTGTGCCCATCGAATATAACTGCAAAGGGTGGTCACCAACAGGTAAAGCTTGTTCATGCCTTGCACCTGAATCCGGACGGTTAATGCTCGCCCACTCGCCACCGTTTTTACTGTCATAAGTCCACACTTTGGGTGGGGTATACTCTGTACCCATTTGCCTTTCCTCGCCTAATTTACTAACCCGTCTTGTTCATGGTGTGCTATTAATCATCAAGCCATGAACAGTCGTTCAAATTTAAACATTAGCTAATAAACCAGCTTAGCGCAAGACTTTTGAACACTTGTTCAAATAAGTATTCATACCACGCCATGTACTTGCCCGCTAGCTAACAAAGCCCTAGTGAAAATTGTGTTTTATAGTACACTAGCGTTTCAAACATAACATGGATGTTTTAGGCAGTGAGTAGTTGTTTTTTTAAAAATTATTTCCTTTTTTCAACAATGATATTCACAGCACTTCTCTCTATATCAGCATACTCTGCGCCAAATAGAGAAATAACAGTTGGCACACTAGAAGGCAGTGATAACTACTCTTCGTTGATGACGCATGTCTACAAGTCTAAGCTTGGCGAAATTGTAAAATCAGATGATCACACGATAAAATACATCGATTTCGACACGATTGAGAAATTACTCTCCGCGGTTGAAAAAGAACAAGTAGACCTTGGACTCGGGTTCAGTAAACATTCTGGCAGAGAAAGTTACTTTAACTTCACCCTTCCCCTCGTTGCCAGTAAAACTGCAGCATGGTCACCAGCCGTTGATATTTCAAGCAATGCCAGTGTGTACAACTACCGCTGGGCCTGTGTGAAACAGTCATTTTTTTGCTATGAGTTAAAACAGTTGGGTGTCATTGATATCGTTGAAGTCGACCGTTTCAGTGAATTGTTTTCAACTGTTACAGAAGGGAAAGCTGATATTTTATTATCCAGCTACTTATCTATTGCACAATTTATCCAAGAAACGGGGTTTGAAGGTAATATATTATTCCCTGCTTGGGCTAACAACGAACAGATAAGGTTAATTTCAAGTAAGAACAAAACCGAAGCAAACTCACTTATCAACAAGGCTATATTGGAATACCAGACCGACGGCTATAAATCGGAATATACCAAACATAATAATGCATTCAATGAATACATTCAGGTTGAAAACTCCCTTTTGTCCCTAAAAAACACGTATTCTGATACTGACAGTTTTGAGTACTCAATTAGTGATAATGCTTTTCCATTCTCTTTCATTAGTGAAGAAGGAGAACACATGGGATACATCCCTGATCTTTTCAACCTAATACATTCGAAAACTGGGATACACTTTTCTAATTCAATCCCATCAAAAAGCCTTGAACTGAGCAGTATTGATATACTGCCTCTAACCATTGCAATAAAAGACATTCCAGACAGCTACATAGAAACTAATCCGTACATGGATATAAAATATAGAGCTATTGTTATAAATAAGGTTATGGATATTGATAAAAATGATGTCAGTGGAGTGCTATTCGCCGGGTTAAGCTTCAACCAAAATGTTAAAAATAAAGTATTTGGTGAAAGTACTATTGTTTATAATGACATTGAGCGAGTACTTAAATCTTTAAAATACGGAATAATAGATAAAGCATATATCCGAGAAGATATTTTAAGTGAGATTATTAGCTCAAGCCTATTTTCTGATTATAAAGTCCTACTAAACGAAGACAGAATTTATCAGGCAAAAATGCTAGTGAAAGATCAAATACTGGCCGATTTCCTCAATGCCACCTTTGCTACATTAGACAAAGAAGATATAAACACCATAAGGAACAAACATTTCAGCTTCAATATTAATTACGGCGTGGATAAAAAGAACTTCCTTATTGTGTCTGTCACACTAGGCTTAATTATTGTATCTTTAATATTGATTTATTTCACAGCCACTAAGAAATTAACCATAAAAGTTGAAACAAAAAAGAAACGTCTCGACATTATAGAAAAGAATCGATTATTTTTGCAATCGGTCATTAAGTCAATTCCAGCAAAAATTTGGATACACACTTCAAAAAAAGAGTTATTATTGACTAACTGTCCAATGCATTTAAGCAAGCAATGCTCTAAATGCGTATTATCCGATAGCAATAACGGAATAAATTGGATTGAAAACTGGGAAGAAATTTACAATGTTCTGACTTCAGGGCAATCCGCCCATGGCACAGTAAAAAGTGGCTGTTCCTTCATTGCTCCTCGACAATACAGCTACTCAAGACTACGGATTGCAATTGGCAGTAACAAATATGGCGTGCTGACCATAGCATCAGATATTACAGATGAAAAACGTAATCAGCAGCTGTTAATAGAAGCGAATAAAAAAGCCCAGTTAGCCGTTGAGGCTCGGCAGATGTTCTTGGCCACCATGAGCCACGAATTAAGAACGCCCATTGCCGGAATGATCGGTTTGCTAGAGTTGATTGGCAACAGGAACAAAGATAAAGAAATACAGTTCCTGCTAACCCAAATAGAATCATCAGCACATAGCCTCAATACTTTGGTCAATGATATTTTAGACTTTTCAAAGCTTGAATCTAACCAAGTGGTCATTTCTCCCGAAGAAACCGTCATTTTGCCAGCCTTATGTGAATGCTTCAGACGTCACTACGTGGTTGCAAAAAAGAAAGGGCTCAAGCTGATCATCAATTGGCCTGCCAGCAGGATTGGGTCGGTTACCACAGATTTTTTTAGGGTAGAGCAAATCGTCAACAACTTGCTGTCAAATGCTATTAAGTTTACTCACCACGGTAGTATCACTATAGATGTTGACATTGAGCCCAAAGAGCTGGTGATCAACATATCTGACACCGGAGTAGGTATGACCGAAGAGCAGAAAAAATCTGTTTTCTCTCCTTTTGTTCAGGCTGATGGAAGTATTACACGTAAGTATGGCGGCACCGGATTAGGCCTTTCTATCGTCCAAGAGCTCACGTCATTGATGGGAGGAAGCGTCGATTTACTCAGCGCTACCGGTTCAGGTACGGCGGTCTCAGTAAAGCTGCCTGTCACTTCTGCACAGTATTCAAAACCTCAATTTGAGCACCTTGAAATTGAAGCTGTCGGGCTAGATCCTGCTGTTAATGATTGGCTTTCAAAGTGGACTGAGTCCAATATCAAGCATAGTCGATATAATGAGCAACCAAGTAAGACCCATGTTGTGATCAGTCAAGATACCCCGCAGCCCAATACGGATGCCTATCAAATCTGTATCAATACGCACCAGGAGGATTACCGAGTAATATCAGGAAATAGCATTTCTATTATGGGGCACCCCTTTTTCCCTGACTTATTATTCAATGCACTGGAAGATATCTGTGATGAAAGTCCAATGCTTGGCTCGGTGGATATTTCGCAGCAATTCGTGGGCAAGGTCTTGGTCGCTGAAGATAACCCGATCAATGCGACCCTATTACAGAAACAACTCAATGAGTTTGGTTTAGATGTTGATATCGTAGAAAATGGATTGCTTGCATTTAATATGCTGACCCAATCAGAGGAAGAATTCGACCTGTTGATTACCGATTACCATATGCCTGATCTCGATGGTTTACAACTTACAAAGGCACTACGAGAACTGGAGTTTGAGATGCCAATCATTGTTTGTACCGCCGAGGACTCTCAACACATTAATACAGAATTGAATGACGTAGGGCTTACTCAAGTATTGTTTAAGCCATACTCGCTTGTTGATTTAAAACAGCTATTATCCGAGAATCTCCCGCTTGAAGGCTCACCAAACCCATCAAATAATAATAGTTCGAAACCAGATCAGCGTTATTGGCTCAATCAATATGCTCAACCCGACGCTATAGCAATGTGCGAAGTTTTTATCGATACCATTAGCTCGGAGCTCGAAATGCTGAAGCAAGCCGTGTCTGATCAAAACTACCGATTGTTGAGAAACATAGCACACCGCATTAAAGGGGGGATTGGGAGCCTGGGATTAGCTGAACTTTCGGTGCAAGCCAAGTCTATTGAACATACTGCGTCAGAAGCCTCCCAAACAGCATTTGTTGATTGCGAACTATTTATTGCCGAGCTTAAAGATGAGTTGCAGGCAGCCCAAGAATGGCTAGCAATGCACAACACATAAAGGGCTTTTCATAAACAGAGCCACTCCATTTGTTGTGCCATTTTTCATGGTTGCTATTGTTAATGAGAATTGGCTGGCATCACCTTATCGTTATTAACCTAATTACCCATCGCTGCAATAGTGGCGACATTCTTACTCGCTACAGCATAAAGCCCAAGGTCGCAATATTGCTTATGCAGCTTTGGCTCAGACATTACCGATAGGGTTGAATGGCATGCACTCACTTTTGCCCCTATATCATAGCGGCCATGGTATTGGCCAACATTATTGGCCAGGAACTTAACCACGGCCAGGCAAACTCGGTCGGAATACGGCAGGATATCATGAAGCACCAGTAAATCTTCAAGTATTTCACTAAATTCATGCTTGCTCTTATGGCGCTGTTCGATTCTTCTCTTCATCAAATTGACCCGCTTAAACCGTTCTATATAGACTTTTTCCAAACTACTCTGCATATATATTTGGCTGCGAACAACACTACTCCCCTTCTTTGTCTCAATAGCATCACGCGAACTTAAAATAGCCTTATTTAGCTCAGAGTAACGTGATAGCTTCTCTAAAGTAAACATATAAAAGAAATAATCATAGAACGTCAAATTCTTGGGTATTCCATCCACACTTAACATTTCATTAAGATATCGATAGGAAGTTGCATGATCTCCTTGTAACAAATTGATGATCGCATAAATATTACTGCATTGAAAAGACAGTTCTTTGTTTGATTGAATTTTATTTAAGTCTTTATAAATCGTACTTAATGCATTCTTAATATTGAACGTTTTTGTGGAAAAAACACACTTAAGCAAGAAGTAATAAATGTAGATCAGACGATTTGAATCATTATCCCTATAAGTACCAATATTTTTTTCCATATAATATTGAATATATTTAAAAGCATCATCATATGCCTTGTACGCGACAGACAAGTTGGCAATTACCAGATCTCTATCCAGGCTTGAATCAAGCAACATCGAAGACGTTTTCAAATGATAGATAGCCTTAGGGATATCCTCTTCTTCAAGGTTTACATTCGACATTTCATCATGGTATAGGTGATTGGTATCCTTATCCTCAACGTCCCCTAAAACCAGTTTCGCCGCAGCAATTTCGCCATTGAGTATCATGACGTTAGCTAAACTTACCTTAACCCAATCAGCGTTGTGGCCTGCAAGCAGGTTTTGATAAACTTCCTTTGCCTCAGTGTACTTCTCTAAAGTAACCATTGCATCGGCTTTCATACGTTTGATCGTCAAACTATATTCGGGAAATAAGGGCTCAAGTTTATCACATTCATCGATGACACTTTGATATTCGAGGTTTTCTAAACTTTGATAAATCGCCATCAACGACTCTTTGCATCGAATGATTGCTTGCAGACGCCGTTTCAGTGTAGGCGGGTTGAATGGCTTTAAAACAAAGCCATCAGGTCCAGAATCAAGGATACTCTTGACAATTTTGGCGCTGTTCTCACCGGTAATATAAATAAATATCGTGGTCGCAGGCAGCAACTCGAAATGCTTCAGTTCATTATACAGCTGGTGACCGTTAACATTGACATTGAAGTTATAGTCCATCAAAACAATGTCAAACGTCTGCATTTTGCATAGGCTCATTACTTGAGCGGGCTTAGTCGCAAAAGATATATTGTCACTATCGAAACCCAACAGTTTTAGCGTCAAGCTAATAGAATCAGCCACCAGCCTCGAATCATCTGCAATCAATATTTTTTTTTGCTTCAAGCTCATCTCAGTAATGCCCTATTCCTAGCAATTTCACAAACTTTCGATAAATATCATATTTCAAAGTACGTGACGTTAATTCAATGAGTGTATTTTAACTCATAATCGAACACAACAACTGGCTGCTGGAATCCTTGCTATCGCACAAATTGATTTTCTCCTTCGTCAACAATAAGAAATTTACAACATATTAAATCTGCCCCCCGCTGTCATACAAACACGCAGCATAGACGATGTGTTAACCCCTTCACACGATCTTAGAAAACGGGATACCTGTGTGATTAATCGTGACGATTTTAGCTAAACCTACATGCCAAGATACCTGCCAACGTGAACAAAACAACAACAAGACATGAGGTCAATATGAAACCTACATCTTTGGCAGTAGCACTCTCAGGTATCCTTTTAAGCGGTGTTGCAAACGCCAGCGAAGGCAATGTAATTCATAACCCAGGCTTTGAAGATAAAGGCTTGGGCTGGAGTTATTGGTTTTCAAATATTCGCAGTGATGGCGCTTACGAAGGCAACTACCGTGGCCGTATAGCGATTGGTGCCGATCACCACATCAGCCAAGTCATTACCGTTCCAGAAACGGCTTATTATGATTTGTCAGCTTTCATCAAGAACGACAAGCAAGGCGGTCAGTTTGGCTTAAAGAACTTGGACGGAGAGGTGCTGCTATCAAAACAGGTTGGGGCTAATAAACAATACTCTCTGAACAAAATCAAAAATATCGCCCTAGAACAAGGTGAGATCCTATCGGTATTTTTCTCGGGATCAGATAAAAGTGCAGTCAGCATTGATAACGTTTCACTGACCAAGTCGAAGAAAGGCAAACATCCGCAATTCAACCAGATTGTTCAGTTTAACGTGACGGAACAATCTGGCACCACCACAATCAACCGCAACACACAGCGGATCGAATTTACCGTCCCTTTTGCCACGGATCTTAGCCAGCTCACTATCAGCAACTTACTGGCTTCGCCTGAGAGCCAAACCAGCATACGGCAAGGTGATATTGTTGACTTCACCAAACCAGTTTCTGTGCATGTGATCAATGAAAAAGGCAAAGCAGAAAAGTGGACAGTCACCGCGATTGAAAGTGAGAAAGAAGTCACTATCGCTTCATCTAACGCAGCACTGGAAGATTCCTTCAATTGGGCCATTGATAAGACCAAGCAGTTTGTCATGACCGGGCAAAGCGGCCTCGTTAACCGGGACGAAAACAACAACGACGGTAGCGGCACCGCTGACTATATCCCCTCTTACTGGGCAGGGTATTTCGACCGTACCGCCTTCTATTCAAGAGATTTTCTTCACCAAGCAAGCGGTGGCTGGCTAGCCGGTTTAGGTGCAGAGAATCTATCTATGTTCCAGACCTTTGCCCGCCACTCTACCGAGCCGCGCAAGTGGTATACCTTGTGGGCGATCAACTTCGATGGTACGCCGCACACTATCGATTACCACCACGACGACTATTTTGTTCGTGAAGTTCCAGCCCAATTCGAATTTGTCGAGAAAGCCTACGAGCAATACCGCTGGACTGGTGATGATCGCTATATCTACGATCCTGATCTTTGGCAGTTCTACACCAAGGTACTGACTGACTATATCGCGCTTCATGATGACCAAGAGCCAAATGGGATCGCAGAAGGCTATGGCGGGATCTTTGAAGGTTCAGCCACCTATAACGAGCGTGGTGAGTTCCCCATCGAAGCGGGTGACGGAATAGGCTCGCAATACCAAGCGACAGTCGCATATGCTGAAATGCTCCGTGCCCGTGGCGAAGATGTCCTTGCTGACGAATGGCAAGAAAAAGCCATCGAGCTCAAACGCTTCTTCAACGAAGAATGGAGCATTAAAGATCCGGCTAACCCAATGGATAATTACGTCAATATCATCCAGAAGGATGGCCTGCGTCTGAACGATTTCGGTAAGGAAAACAGCTGGTTTATGCCGATGAAACTCATTACTGAACCGGGTGAGCGCAACAACAAATACCTCGACTTCATTTCAGCTAACCTGGGTGAAGGCATTGGCTCAACCCCTGAAGCGCCACACAATATCGAGGCCTATACCTATATTCCAGAAACCTACTTCCCATATAACCAAAATGAAGAAGCCTGGAAATGGATGAACTACATCATCAACAAGAAAGATCTGCCTCATGAACGCCCGACCCAAGGCACCAATGGCGATTACCCTGAAATTTCCTTCACCTTCATTTCTAACACCATTGAAGGCCTGATGGGGATTGAGCCCAATGCACCTGAAAACCGCGTGGTTACTGCCTCCCACCTACCGCAAGACGTTGAGTGGCTGGAAGTTGATTACCTGCTTATGGGTGCTCACGAACTGGCCATTCGCCATGACGGGCTAACGAAAACAAGCTTGACCAATACGTCGGAACAGCCTCTTGAGTGGGAAGCACGCTTCTACGGTGAGCATGACAGTATTACGGTTAACGGAACGGCAGTGACGGCTCAAATGCAAGAGGTCAATGGCGTTAAGCTAAGCTACGTGGTTATCGAAGTACCAGCTAATGGTGAAGCGATAGCATCCATTCAATAACCTAATCATCAAAACAAAAACAGAAGCAAAAACAAACGCCACCGAAAGAGGTGGCGTTTGCTCTATTCAAAGCACAAACGAAAAAGCTAGTTAAACGTCCTAACCGCTTTGCCCATGCCCTTATAGCTGTACTGGCGGCTGCTGTAAGGGATAAACGCAGATTCTCCTGCAACCAGATTAATATCTTTGCCTTCGCTTTCCAGCGATAGCTTACCCTGCAGGCACATGATGATTTCAGCACTGCGGACATATTCTGTCTGCGAGCTTTCGGTCAAGGTGATGACTTCCACTTTGAAATCATCCACCGGTACGTTGTAGCTGATCTTGTTGTCTTTCATCTGCCCTTTCAGCCTTAGGTGCTGGGCTGGGATTGGCTCAAACCGGGTATTTTTCAGCAGCTCTTCAACGTCCATGAACTTTGGCGTCAAGCCAGCACGAAGCACGTTATCCGAGCTTGCCATGACTTCAATACCCGTGCCTTCTAGGTAGGCATGCGGTGTTTCTGCATCAAGATACATCGCCTCGCCCGCTTCTAGCTCAATAACATTGAGCATCAATGGCGCAAACAAACCGACATCACTTGGGTACTCACTAACAAAGCCTGCTATCAACTCGAACACAGATTTAGCATCCGGCGACAGCCCTTTCGAGTCGATATTTTCCATTAGCTCTGCAATCGCAAACTGCTTCTTCTCGCCCGTTAGGGAAATCACCTCACGGAAAAACGCCGCCAGCTGAATCGGCGTTGGGCTGGCTTTCAGCGCCTGCACATCTTCTGCCAACGTTGGGCAATTAGCTTGCTCGAATAGCTCCACCATCTCGTTAATCACGCGGAAGCCGTTCATTGCCTTGTAGTTGGTCAGGGCGTAAACCATCTCTGGTTTATGGTTTGGATCTTTATAGTTACGTTCGGCGGCATTGAGAGGAATACCGGCAAGGTTCTCTCGATGGTATCCTTCTTCGGCGGCAGATTTCTTCGGATGCACCTGAATAGACAGTGGCTTAGCGGCTGACAGGACTTTTACCAAGTAGGGCAGCTCACCAAATTTATCATGGGTGTAACGGCCCAAGACTGTTTCAGGTGACTGCTCAATTACATCTGAAAGCAGCTGGCTTTCACCATCACAAACAATGCGCGAACAGCCATTAGGGTGGGCTCCCATCCACAGTTCTGCCTGTGGTTGGTCATCTGGGTTGCTGATGCCAAACAGGGCCGCCATCGCGGTTTTACTGCCCCACGCATAGTTTTGAATCACATTACCTAGCTTATACATATCATCGTTATCCGGATAATAGGCTGAATTAGAAACGGACTCGGAACGTCTTAGCCTGGCAAGGACGTAGTTCGCCGAACTGACCGGCTTCGTAGCCTTGCTCTTCCATCACTACTTCATCCATACGGGTTTCTACCCACTCAGTGATAGGACGGCTAAAGCGGATCCCATCGGTAATGGTCTCTGTCTCAGACGGGTTGTAAACACGTACGATGAGCGCATTTTCATCTTCCGCTTTCTTCAGTACGCTCAGCACTGCACCTTGCGTACCTTTATCTAGTAGCGAGAAAGTCAGCGGCTGGTTTTGTTCACCCACATTCAGTTTCATCGCATTGTATGGGATCTTGTTGTAGCACTGGATAGGCGTCACATTGTCACGCGCCATTGCCATAACGTTAGCTTCAATGTGGTTACCCGCAAAGCCACTCAGGGTAAAGTTACAAACGATCTTACCGCGCACCTGTGAATCAGGAGTTGGGATCTTGATACCCGAAGGACGACCAGGGCGAAGCAGAAGCTCTTCTTTACCCAGTACACCTACACCGCGAAGCAGCGTTAACGCGAAGGTATCTTTTTCTTCGTTGCCTTTAGAAGAAATAACTTCGAACTCACGCAGGCCGTTGCTCATGATAGCCATACCTGCTTGACCACTTTCCAGCGCAGCAAAGTTCATCAGCTGGTAAACAGGTACTGGCGCTTCTTTCCAACCGTCTTTTTCCCAGTTTGCCATTTCTGGGTCGTTAACCGGACGGGTGATCAAACCAAATTGGTTGTCAGCGACTACCGTTTCAGACACGAACGGGGTTGGTACCAATACACGCACACGGTGATCGTCAGCTTGGTTGTCCAGTTCCATACGTACTTCAATGCGACGAGAGCCGGCTTTTAGTACCACTTGGCAATCAACATCCACATAACCATCTTGGTTAGTACGCTCTTCACGGGCTTGCAGGTTGTCAGGTACATCCATACGTAGCTTGATGCTGGCAACTGACTGGAAACCTTCATGTTTGATGTTGGTTTCAACCTTGAACTCATCAGAGTACAGCAGCCACTCTTTACGAGATGGTGAGTAGTCGTACTCGTCACCGTCATCAGAACCATCTTCTAGACGAAGTACTTGATCGAAAGTCTGCTCTGTTTCTTTGTCGAAGATGGTTAGCGTACCGTTGTCATTGACATTGATACGGTAGAACTCATTCTCCATCAGGTAATCTTTCTGCTCGGCAACTTTCACCTTGCCTTTGGTATTACCTTCGATGTGAAGCGTAGTAAAGCCCATTGCCGGTACGATGTGCTTGATTTGGATATCGTATTCTACGAACGGGTCGTAGTTTCCGTAGTGAACGATCTGGCGGTCAATCTTACCTGGGTCAATCACGCGCTGATCTTGGATGTAGTACTCGACTTCATGGCCGTGCTCATCGAAGATCTTGAACTCTTGCGCGCGGATCGTGATGGTAGTGTTGATCACTTCTTCACGGTCATATGGCGACAGGTTGAACATCGCTAGCTTGTCGCATCCTTCACGGGCTGGCATGTGGTCCACAATCTTACGCTTGTAGAAGTTGATCAGGTTTGTCGCCATGTCATCGGCAAGGATGTAGCGGTTTAGGATCTCGGCATGGACTTTATCCGAGCAGCAGCAGCCGATTGAGTCGTGGGCATGGTTCTTCATGCTCTCTTTCCACATTTTCTCAATCAGGCCGTGGTGGTAATCAAAGCCCAGCGTCCAAGCAATCGATGCCAACGGCTCTAGGATGTTTACAATCTTGTTTTCTACTTCCGCGTGGATCAATTTGATATCCATACGGGTAGAAGAAATCGTACGGTGAACACGCATGTATTTACCGTCGTTGAATTCGCCTTTCACCGTATCAAGCTGTTCACGCACTTCTTCGATACGCTCGAACACTTCCTCAAAGCGACTCATCTTGAATTCGCGGTTAGGATAGATTTCATGTAGCTTGTCCATCACCTCGAAGATATCTTTTTGGATCGGCATCTGATCGTGGCCGTTAGGCAGCAGGATATCTTTGGTTACCGATGGTTTCTCCAATACTGGGAAGTATTTATCTAGACGGGCACGTAGACCTTCTTCGTCTTGTGGCAGGTATTTACCGATTGCGTAACCCAGCGGAAGCACCTGTGCTGTCACTTCACTGCCGTCATTACTCTGCCAAACAAATTCAGTTTTGTTGGTACCGTGACGCTCAGAACAACCACGCCAGAACATCGCGCGGTCAATACCAAAGCCGTTGTAGATCATTGGCAGCTGTGAGCTCATGGAGAAAGAGTCTGGCAGGTAACCAATTTTCATGGCTTCGCCAAAGTTCATGCAGTCACGGATGCCATACATCATGTTACGAACAATAGACTCACCCGCAACCTGCATGGTGTCTGTTTGTGAGTACCATGGACCGATAATGAGTTTGCCCGCTTGTACTTGTTTACGTACGCGCTCTTCGTTTTCAGGCATGATGGCGAAGTAATCTTCCAGAACCGCTGTCTGGCCATCAAGTACATAGAATTTGTATTCAGGATCTGACTCTAGGCGAGTCAGGATTTCTTCCATGTTGTTAACTAGCAGAATTCGCGATTCTTCTGTAGTGAAATACCATTCACGATCCCAGTGCATGTGAGGAGTAATATGAACGCGAGAAGTAGCCATAATAATGTACCTGATAATCTTTCTTTAATGTCGGGCGCAGGACTCCCTGCACCCGATGATTTAGGGTGTTGTCGTTTCCGACATAAATAATGTGACGTGATTCGTTTTAGTCTTGAGATGCAGGATTAAGCGTCAGCGGCCACTTTAAATGTGCCCTTTTTTGTCGCATGTGCCCTCCAGCTCACTAGCATCACAGTAGAGATAGCAGCACCAATTAGCGCAGCACCCAACCAGATACCAGCCGCCATGAAGCTACCAATACCCGCATCGTGAAGTAGGAACATTGAGAAGATACCTGCACCCGGCGTCGATAGACCAATACCCGCTGCACCTACGATGGCACCTGTTACCATTGAGCCCGCAAGGAATGAGCCGATAACACGGATTGGGTCTTCAATCGCCATTGGGATCGCACCTTCAGTGATACCCGCTAGGCCAAGTAGCCAAGTCGACTTACCCGTTTCGATTTCGAAATCTTTGAATAGGCGTGGTGCCATCATGGTAGACGCCGTTACAGTAAAGGCAGATACCATCTTCACCGAGCCGAAGATAGCGTATGGGCCGTATACGCCGTTAGCCATCGCGCCCAGGCAGAATGCATATGCCGCTTTGTTTACCGGGCCACCTAAGTCGAATGAAACGAAGATACCAATGATTGCGCCAAGCAGCAGTGCGTTCGAACCATTTAGGCCGTTTAGCCAATCAGTCAAACCTTGGTTCAACATGGCTACCGGCTTGCCAATAACAAACAGCATCAAACTACCAACAACCAACGTACCAATCACTGGGTAGAGGTAGAAGGTCAGGAAGCCGTTAAACGCAGGGCTAAGACGAACGTTTTCTTTCACCCAGCGCATCACGTAACCGGCAATCAAACCACCGACAACACCACCAAGGAAACCAGAGCCAATCATGTTTGCAGCAAGACCTGCTGCGAAACCTGGGCCCAATGCCGGCTTATCAGCGAGGGAGTATGCGGTGTAAGCTGCAAGAACAGGTACCATCAGGGTGCCAAGCAGGCCGCCACCCAGTTTTCGGTACATGTTTAGCCATGAACCGTCTGTTGCATATAGATCTTGCAGATCAAATATCTGCGCAATCAAAACCGCAACCGCGAGAACCGTACCACCTGCAACAATAAGAGGAACTGCAAAAGAAATACCGCTTAGCAATGCTTGCTTAAGCTCAGTCTTGAATGGGACTTTCTTCGGTTTGTCTTCGGTGGCTGCAACGCGCTCTTCGCCTGTACCCTTCTTTGCCGCTTCCATCGCATCATTCAAGATACGCTCAGCATGGCGAATCGGCTCGGCAACGGGCGTTTCAACACGCGGGATACCATTGAAGCGCTCGATTTCTTTAATGGCCACTTCAGCTGCAAAGACAACAGCATCAGCTTTGTTTAGCTGCTCTGCTGTCAAACGGCCTTCAATACCGTTGGCACCCTGTTTCTCGACATGGACATTAATGCCCATTTTCTTACCGGCTTTCTCAAGGTATTCCGCCGCCATATAAGTGTGGGCAATACCTGCAGGACAAGCAGTAACACAAACAATCGTTGGGTTGTTTTCATTTGTATTAAGGTTGTCTTGTTCTTCTTGCTCACCAGCACCATCAAGCAGAGTCATCAACTCTTCTGCACTTTGTGCGTTAAGTACCGCTTCACGGACATCATCATCAACCAGTGTCGTGGTTAGCTCGGTCAACAAATGCATGTGGGTTGAGCCGGCTTCAGCATTTGGAATGGCAATTAGGAAGACAAGGTTTACATCTTCATCTTCGTCCTCGTCAATGCCTTTCCACTTAAGATCTTGTTTTAGAGTCGCAACTGCAAAACCGGCTTCTTTAACCGCGTCAGTCTTGCCGTGTGGGACAGCTAGGCCTTCACCCAGCGCTGTAGGGCCTTGCTCTTCACGGGCAAAGACTGCATCAAGGTAAGCTTGCTTATCATGCAATTTGCCTTGTTGATCCAGTTTGTCTGCCAGAGCATGAATCGCTGCTTCACGACTTTCAAATGTCGTTTGGATTGAAATCAGCGACTTATTGGTAAGGGTGGTCAGTTTCATCGTCGTCCTCTGTACCGTCATCCAGGCGGGCGTGGTTCGCCCTTAGTTGTATTAATACAAATATAATACGTATTCCAGCGATACGTTCTGTGATCTCATTCACACAACCTTATAAATAGGTATTATTGTTGTATTAAATCTGGGTTCAGCTTGTATATGACAACTTTGAATGACGCGATAAATACAGGTAAAATACAGGCATTAGCTAACTATAAATGTATAGGGCAAGCTTGAAGCCCTAACTATAAGCGGTAATTAACAGATTTGCCTTCCAGAGGAGAACGATGTGGCACGCCTTCCTATGTATCGTCAGATCGCTGACGCAATAAAGGAGAAGATCCAATCCGGTGAATACAAGCCGGGTGAGGCTTTGCCGACTGAAGCACAACTACGAGAAGCCTTCTCCGTGAGCCGGGTTACGGTTCGCCAAGCCTTAAAACTACTCGTAGAGCAAAATGTGCTGGAAAGCATCCAAGGCAGTGGGACCTATGTGAAAGAGAACAAGGTCAACTACGACATGTACGAGTACTCGAGCTTTTATGAAAAGCTGAGCCACCTTGATGTCAAAACCCACAGTGAGATCCTTGCATTTGAAATCACGACCCCTTCCCCTGCGATTGCTGAGGCATTACAGATCACTGAAGAAGACCGGATCTTTTACGTCAAGCGTGTCCGCTTTATTGACGAGAACCCAGTGACTCTTGAAGAGACCTGGATGCCCCTTTCGCTATTCCCCGATCTCACCTATGAAGTGATGCAGGGCTCGAAGTACGAGTTCATCGAGGGGACCAAGAAAATGGTTATCGACCGCAGCGAGCAGGAAATCATTCCAGTACTGCCACCGCAAGAGGTCGTAAACCAGCTAGGTATTCCGGCCGATCAGCCTATCATCGAAAAAGTCACCCGAGGCTACTTGGTCGATGGCACGGTTTTCGAGTACAGCCGCAACTACTTCAAATCGTCAGACTACAAGTTCACCTTGGTGGCGAAGCGTAATCATCATTACTAACAGCCAAGTGGGCAAACTGCCCACTTGTTATCTACCGCTCGCCGGTGCTTCAATCAAGGCCGGGCAATTACAGATACTTTGAGCACCTCCCTGTAATTACCCGCAATGGCATTTCGGGTACTTCCCACCTCGATTCCGAACGGGATCACACTGGGCGTACGAGCCGACATTCTTCCCAACTCAAAGCTGACAGGGTGCTTGGAGGCCTTTACCCGCTGGCGATTAACTAACAAGTAATAAGGAATGGAGCCTTGGGCGTCGACATGCTTTAATTCGCCGTATTCAGGTTCAACTTTCATTGTCACATTGGTATTGCTTAACACTTGAAAGTCAAATTGCCTTTTTAAGCCGTTTTTTAAATGCCCTAACATCACCTGATGATATGAACCAGTACTTCGCATCCATGAATAACGTGAACTATCAAGTTTCATACTGGCGAACGGTTTTACGTAGTAATGAATATTCTTTGTTTGTGTCGATATTGGCCTGTGGTGTGTACTGGAAATAAGTTGGACATCGACGCTCGTGCTATATTGTCCAGCGGACAGAAATGTTCCCTGCGGAATTTTCAACCAGAAGTAAGTCAGCTTGCTTTGTTCTAAATTTAGCCTAACACTGCGACTGTCAACCAATGTTAGAGGAACGCTCTGCTTATCAAAGAACTGTAAAGCAATACGCCCCTGGGGTCCTTTTAGCCAAAACTGTGGTTCAGACTTAGCTGAAATAACAACTGAACTGGCACACTGACGAAGTGAAGAGCCTACCTCAACATAAGCCTTTATCCATGCTGACTCACCAAAATTTGGCCTAACATCAGATTGCTCATCAATGAACCTCACCGTCCAATTCCCGGTACAATCATCATTAGCCTGTGATAATAGCGGTAATATAAATATTATTACCCAATACCATCTTTTCATATCTTTTCCCCATAATAGCTTTATGTTGGAAACATATTGTTAGAATGACAATCGCATCGCTTTATCATAGTCGGTAATGAAGCTTTCCATATCTGGGACAAAAATACTTTGCCCCGGGTGAATAATATTGCCGTTGACAAGTTTATTCACGCTGATCACAAAATCACTGAATGATATCGTCAGACGATACTTCTCACCGGTTGAGAACTGAATTCCATTCAATCTCTTAACCCGCTTTATCTCATCGTAAGCATATTTCCAGATAGTATCACCCGTGTTAACCGTTCTAATCTTGCCGGTTGTACGGGCTTCATCCACGGAGATTTCTGCCTTCACATCAGGATTTGCTCCAGTTGCTTCGAATTGCACCTTTTCCGGTTCAGACAGCGTAATCGGCTCTAAAAAAACCAGGGGATCATCCGCCTCTACCAGAATCAACAGGGCTCTTACTGAAGGATCCGTGGATTGATGAATCATATAATTGCCAGGTATCATTCCCTCGACCACAAAGCGCCCGTTGCGATTAGTAAAGGTCGAGTACATAGCATTTTCACCGACGATATTGAAACTCTTTAACGCGACCGGATTGCTTAACTGATCCAACAAGCGCCCAATAACTGTGTAAACCGCATCAGTGCCTATATGGGTTAGGTGCCCGGTCAAGCTACCAGGAACGATAGTATACCTCGAGTTACCATAATCTAACCCTGGCGGGGCATCGGGAATGTCGACACTGACTTGGTTAGTGGTAAAAGCTCGATTCAAACCAACGATAGCGGGTAACTGATGAGTTGCGATTGCATTCGGATTTTCCCCGTAATAACCATTGATCTCAACGTCCAACCCGTCCAAAGATTGATGTGTCGATACAACTGTAAATGGACCGACAGGTTCACTCCCGACACCAAAACGTCCTTCCGTATAACCTAAGGTGGTCGACAGATACATCGAAGCGGCTATTTCATCTTCGGAAGATTGAGAGCCGTACCTTGAAACATTTGCATTGCCTCGCCATCGGTTGGCAACATAATAAATATTACCGCTTTGGCGGTCATAATCATCGTTACTTTCGGCTGAAAGGCGATACCCCAGCCCGCCTATACCAAAATCACTGGAGCGAGAAAAATCTGCAGCAACTCGGTTATCGTCCGTATCGTATCTTACTGAAGAAGAGTAACGCTGGTTATTAGAAGTCCAATCCCAGCTCAAATTTAAATGGATTGAGTATTCATCATTATCCAAAAACGAATCAGAATTGTACTCGCCACGCAATCCAACCCTAAAGGTATTTTGGTTTTTCCGGAAATAATAATTTGTCAGAAAATAATAGGTATCATATTGTGCCGATTCATCATAGTTACTTACACGAGCACCGACTGAAAAATCGATCGCATCACTAGGATAAGCTGTATAGTCCAAATAGTAGGTATAACCATCATCTTGCCCGCCAATTTCCCAGGGCGTAGATGAAAATTTTTCTTGATACTCATAGCCAAGTCGAAAGTTTGCGCCACTGCTAACCCCACTGCCGAGCACTGATTGCTCATAGTCGATAGAACCAATATAACCATGGCTATATTCATGCTCTCGATAGTGACCATAGGTTAACCTCAGCGCAAAGTTACCTAAGAAATTACCGGTCACTGCCGATAACCCCATTAAACCGCCATTGTCTGAAACCAAACCATTAAATCCAGCGGTTAAGTTATCGGATAAACCATAGTCATAGTAACCAGAAAGCATATATTCATCAGAATAAGTGATATCTCGGTAATCATATTCAGAAATAGAACCTATAGAAAAACCAAAATCACTTAAACCCGCTTTAAGCAACGTCGCATTATAGTAACGGGAGAAATAGAGGGTATCAGTCCTCCCTGATAAGTAATTGATTTCAAGCCTGACATCATTGTTTCCTGATGAAAGCGGCAAATTGTCAACATTGTACCGGCCTGGCTCCAACCTGTATCGTGTGACATAGATACCATTGACATAAAACTCCACTTCCGCACTCTCACTAAGCTGAAAGAACTGGCTTCCGGTGTTTTGAATGTTTCTATCCGGTTGGAGATCGGAGAAATTTCGATAAATAGAGAAACCGCCTAACTCATAATTAGGTAAATGGCCTGCTGATGGGCTAGATACGTCACCAAGTGAGTATCTGGCAGGTTGTTGATAGCGGTCATGGTACAAAACCATCGGGCCTCTTAAGCCCTGCCATTCATTACGCTGGCTATCATCATCATATAAATAGCCAAATGATGCATTCGTCATCAAATTGACACCCTGGTGCCCTCCCCAGTTAAAACCTCCCAGCCATTGAAATACCGCGGTATCAGAGGAGTCTGAAGCATCGCTATAATCATATTCTACACTGAAACTCGAAATGGCGGAAAATGGCCCACTGGCGGTTGGTGGCATGCCAACAAAACCAAGCTCGCTATTTAGGTTTTGTACACGGTCTTTACCATCGTCGAGACGAACAGAAAGTGAAAAAGATTCAGCTATAAAATCAATGAGAATACCTTGCTGTTTAAGCTCAGGTATAGATATGTATTGCTTATCGTAAGAATGTGTCCATTTCAATGCTTCGTCATTAAGAATAGGCGAAATGAAGTATAATAAGTTATTTTTATTTACCGAACAGACTTGATGACCATCTGTCTTCGCTAACACATCACCAAGTTCACGTTGGTAGTATAGCAATGGCAGAGGCATCTCAAATGCCATTTCTTCACAAGGTGATAATGCCGCATACAAGTTACGGCTAAAAAGAATAAAGATAATTAATATCAAGGCATTGTATAAATTGACCTTACGATTCCTCATAATAACACCTATTTTGTCATTAATGAGTTCAAATATATTTTATCTATTGATTCATTATTTATTTCTTCCATCGCAAATTGTTCAACAATCAAAGCGGCACCTGGCATAAGATAACGCTGATTGAGTGTGGACTCCATATCTAACCACCTATACACTTTATTTTCACCGTTTATAGTAAAATTAAATGTCCACTCTGTGAGATCTAATACACCATTACCCGTATTTTTTATGGTTATTTCTGGGCGGCCTTGTTTGATCTGGTTGAAAACAACGGGCAATGGTTCTGTCGTGGGTACATTAACAATTACTATTGTCGAAAATCGCATCATAAACTGGACAAGGCTCTGATCATCCTCATCAACATCAAGCGGGACCTGATCAAAAACCACTCTATATGCAGTGCTTGTGGTTAGATTTTCATTGGGTATATACCGCAACCTGAACGTCTGGCTTGCTTGTGGCTGAATCACTGTTTGCGGAGGTAGAATCAAAAAATCATCATCAGCAGGTATCAATACTTCTTCATATTCATCATTGAATGATATTTGAAAAATAGAAATCTCAAGCGTTACCTCGTTATTATTATGATTAAAGACCAAATAATCCCCATAGCTTCCTCTTCCTGCTACATCGAGCTCCTGGAGCATGGGCTGAACTTGATAACCGTATGCAGGCGTAAGAAAAAATAACAATATAACCGCTTTAAGTAATCGCATAGCACCCCCCTGTAATATCATTGAGGTAGGCGCTGCCTACCTCAATGGTGACCAATTACCAGAATTTAGATTCGACATCGATAACTAATGCTGATTTATAAATACCATGGACTTTTGGCGTTTCATTTAATTTAATCCATACATCTTTGCTGAAGTCCCAGTTTCGGTATTCGGTCTTGTTTACAGAGTTACCAAAACCACTATTCCTATCAAAACTCAATTCGTATCCTGTTGTATCAAAAGAATTAGGGTTTATGAATACAGGAATATGATATTTAGGCCTTACACTAACGGTCGTTTTCGGCAAATTACAGTTTACACTAAGTTTACCTACTTTCTGTGCATTAAGCTCTTTCAAATCAACATAAGTTGCATCGTTGTGGTATTTTAACTGTCGTTCAGCTTTAAAACTCGCATCACATTTTTGTGGGATATAGCCAAGAAGCTCAACCTCAAAGTCCTCCGTGAACTTTGTATCTACTTCGTAGAATTTATTCCACTTTTCGTTGCTTGTACCACCGCCAGAACCAGGACCGCCACGATCGGCAGATGCACCCATACTACAAACTAATGCGATTACTGATAATGCAATAATTGACTTTTTCATAATAGATATCCTTTATGTCCTAATGAGTACTGCATTGCGTTGTGCATTATTAGAGTAAGCCACCGTGTCAATAAAAACATCGCCATTAAGACTGAGTATTTTATTTTTTTCCTATTTTTTGATTGATTTCAGGATGAAAGCAAAAAACCGCCACGGAATTTATGTTAATAGAAAAACTGCCGATATTGGATATACCGGACATCAGAAAGATACGGAATGTGTTGAATTCGGGAATATAGAATGGCGCAATAGGATAAGATTGGGTAAAGCAGCCCAATACAGGCTGCTAAAAGAGACTAGTTGGCATATTCATTTTCTTTATAGTCGTTGATAATCAACCCCAACAATTCTGATCGCGAGCTGACTGACAGCTTGGTCAATATATTGTGGACATGGCTTTTTACCGTGTGGATACTGATGTTTTTCTCTGAGGCTATCTGCTTGTTGTTTAAGCCACTCAACACCAAGCGGCATATATCCTGTTCTTTTGTTGTAAGCTGTGATGCTGAAAATAAATCATTAATTTTCCTATTTTTATTTATGTATTTTTCTTGATAAAACTGTATAACCAATCGTGTATGACTCTTAGGAAAACACATTTGTCCATGCTTTATAGCATTGATTACAGTAGCAAAATTGTTTATCAGCTCAAGTATTGAAAGGACACCAACGAACCCTTTATCTATCCATAGGATCGTGTCTGTAGCCTTTGCATCATCGATGTTGACTAAAAGCCAGGATCTTTTATCACCCTGAATGTGAAAAATATATTTTTCAACTTCCGTTAAACTTTTATAATCAACAATATATATATTTTCACTTTCTTCTATGGATTCTGATTGATGCATTTCATAAAGTGAGTCATAAACTTGACCATTATAGTCTTGTGGGAGATAGAATATTAGCTGGTTAATTGCCTCTCTTATCTCTTTATTTTTTGTGTAGAGCTTTATTGCTGGTATCATAGCTTCATCCTTTTATGCCAGTCAGACCATAAATAAATTATGCACTTGATAAAATTGGTTTTTGTGACTCTGTTCCCAAATCAAGATTATTGCAAAAAGTAACAATATATTTCCAGCAAGAATCTCTATAATAATGTAGTATTAAATATACAATAAAACGTTAATATTCTCTAGATTGTATATTAATCTAGGCAACACAGAGTATTAGTTATCATAATAATAGATATTTATAATCAAATTAGTTCTATAGAAATCACCTAAATATATTTTTGTAAACATTTTAGTATTGATTATGTTGCTTAATATATCGGCTATACCGATAATTAACCCCTCTTCACCCCTATATTTAATAACACTTCTGTCAATTAAAACCTGCACTTTATTTCTTATATTTATTGCTTTTTTGTAATTCCCTTCATTTCCTAGATAAATATAACCTGATTATTTCATGTTAAAAAATCAATAGATGTGATTTTACGCCTATAGTTAAGCTAGCACCTTAGTTTAGAGGGATCTTCAATGGCAACAGGTTTGTTTCTGTTTCAAAATGATTTAAGGCTACATGATAACCCCGCGCTAGCATTGGCAACACAAGAGGCGGATCACCTCATTTGCGTGTATTGCTTACCCGTCGACAATGTCAATCGCTACCCCTACCATATTGACAAACATGGCATTTACCGAAAGCAGTTTTTATTACAGTCGCTTAATAACCTTGCTGGACGGCTGAGCGAAAGGGGACAGAGCCTACATGTCCTACTTGAACATCCCCTCAATGTACTACCCGAGCTCATTAGCCAGTACAATGTCTCGATGATTTACACCAGCGAAAATGCTGGGGTTTACGAAAAACGCAATTGGCACACGCTCAAAGGTAGGTATCCGTATATCACGTTCCGCCAAATTTCGACCCATACGCTATTTGACAGAACTGAATTGCCTTTTGATATAAATGAATCACTCCCCGAGACATTTAGCAAATTTCGTAAACAAGTTGAAGATTTAGACATTCGTTCACCGTTAACAACCATTGCGAAACTTCCCCCACCGCCAGGCAGGTTGAAAGCCTTTGATGTGATCAGCTCTATGATCAACCCAAAGCTATTAGCCGATTATGAAGGTGGTGAGAGAGCTGCGTTAAAGCACCTTGAAAAATATTTCTCCTCTGAGGCTCCAAGCCGCTATAAACAAACACGTAACGAACTCGATGGATGGGAGAATTCCACCAAGTTTTCACCTTGGTTAGCCTTGGGCTGCTTATCTACCAATATGCTCATCAAGCATCTAAGCAAGTATGAAAAAGATGTCGAATGCAACGATTCTACTCAATGGATCAAATTTGAGCTGTTATGGCGTGAATACTTCCAGTGGTATGCCCATTATCACGGCGCTAAGCTCTACAGTTTTTCTGGCATCAAAAAGAAAAATCCTCATACGGCTTACTATCCTGAGCGTTTCCGCCGCTGGAGTGAAGGGAATACTCCCTACCCGCTTGTAAATGCCTTGATGAATCAACTGCGCCAGACTGGGTATATGTCTAACAGGGGTAGGCAGATAGTCGCAAGCTGTTTAATTAATGAATTAAGTTTAGATTGGCGTTACGGTGCCGCATTTTTTGAGGAGCATTTAATTGACTACGATACAGCATCAAACTGGGGCAATTGGCAGTATCTTGCTGGCGTCGGAGCTGATCCTAAAGAAAACCGCCATTTCAACTTAGTTAAACAAAAAGAAATTTTTGACCCTAACGGTGTGTTTATCCGAAAGTGGGGAGGAAATAACCATGACGGAAGTATCGATTCTGTAGACGCTGCCGATTGGCCAATCTACTGATGGCCTAAAGACAGAATCTGATTAGACTTCATTCTCGGTATTGCCGGGAAAACAGGATGAGCGGCTAACACCGCTCCCCCTGACTTGTACAATCGTCACAGTGACAAGATAGCTAGTCAATTATGAAGCAACTGGCTCTGAGTTCACTTGTCGATTTTGCTGACGACGCTTCACGACCAGCAGTACACCAGCACATAGCATACCTGCCGATGATACCACTAGACCAATACCGAAGATCATTTGGTAAGCCTCGATCTTGTCAAAGGTATCGATGATCCAACCGTTGAGCGCATATGCCCAGAACACAGACGCGTAAGCTGCAAACGAACCAACACTCATTGCTGCGCCACTGCACTGTTCAGGAACACCCGCTTCAGCCACTGGGGCTAGGATAATGCCTTTTGCTAAGAATATAGAGAACGAGAAGCACATCAGCAAGATGATATTCATCATCAACATACCTTCACCTTTTGGCATCAAAATCGTTGCCAATAGGCATAGCGCAGTCAAACCAAGGGCAAACATCATCATCTTAGTTGATGACTTGAATAGGAAATCTGACAATGAACCTGCGACAAGCCCAGCAATAACACCCATAGCACCAGTATTGATGATGCCGAACATCGCTGCTTGAGACGTAGTGAGACCAAATACAGCCTGTAGGTAAGGTACTGTGTAAATGAGCGTGATGTATGTCCAGTACACGGTCATTGACGTCAGTGCAGCAAGCCAAACAGTTGGCATTTTCAGTACATGAATAAGCCCCTGTAGTGCCGCTTTGTTTTTAGATTCGCCTTCTTCAACTTCCAACTGGTTATTAGGCACATATTTCCAGATCAGGTAGATCATCGGGATAATAAGAAGGGTATAGAATAGAATCGCACCTTTGAATACCAGAATAGAACCACCGATCAGCGCCATGATACCCACAATCGCAGCGTTCATGCTCATTTCCATCCCACGGCGTACTGACTCGAGCAAACCAAAAGCCATACCTTTGTTCTTGTCTCCCGACATCAGGTTGACACCGTTCACGACCGCAGGCCAGAAAATAGCATCTGTGATACCCCAGATACCCGCTATGATTGCAAGTACTGTAAATTCAGGCTGAAATAGAATGATAAACATCATACTGACAAAGCGAACGGCAAGGCTGCTCATCAAAATCGAGCGCACGGAAAATCGGTTATTTACCCAGCCAGCAGGAATGTAGAAGAACATTGCCGAGCCGATTAGGGTAAACAAAATCCCCATTTGGGTATTGTCGATATTCAGCACATCCAATAATAAATTGTAAAATGTGCCTTTAAACGCTTCAAAAGCAGAGTAGATGATCTGCCCAGACATGATCACCGACAAGAAGCCGTAGAACCTTTTGTTAGAATCAAATCCAATTTTTTCAATTATTCTTTTCATAGCAAGATGTCTTCAATTTAGTTGTTATAGGACGTAGCCATTATTTTTTATACTTTGACGGGAATTGATTCGCGATATCAGTGAAGACACCATCGACCCCCCAATTAAACAGTTGGTTGGCACGGGCAAGATCATTCACTGTATACACATTGATTTTGTAACCAGCTGCCTTGAACTTCTGTACTTTCTCTTTGGTTAGGTTGACATCTTCTGGATGGATATATTCAGCCTGGCAAGCTTCCAAGATTGAGCACCAGTCGTCCCATAGGTTTGCATCTTCAAATAAGCAAGCCACTGCAGTTTCTGGTCGTCGACGCTTAAACTCAGCAAGCGCTAAATGGTTAAAGCTTGAGACGATCAGCTCACGCTCTGGGCTTAATTTTTCTAAGTCACGAATAACATTAGTTAGTAGCTTGTCGGTCATCTCCCAACCGGCAGTGCAAGACTTAATCTCGACATTGAGGTTAAGCTCATGTTCATTTGCGAGCGTAACGAGTTGTTCGAAGGTGGGGATTCTTTCGCCAATGAAGTCATCATGGAACCAGCTACCTGCATCTATGCCAGGTAGGTCACTAACGGTAAGGTCATACAAGCTTCCGCAGCGATCAGTACAGCGATCCAGCGTATCGTCGTGAGATAAAACGACCGTTCCATCGGCCAAGATGTCGACATCACATTCAATCCATTGAATTCCATATTGCTTACACATGGAAAATGCCGCTAGCGTATTTTCAGGGGCAAGTGCAGACATACCACGATGAGCAAATACTTTTTTCATTTTGTTACCTATATTATTTTCGAACGAGCATTGTCGTGGTCGAAAATATACAGAAGGACAGGAATAGAAAATGTGATGTATATGCAATAAGGGCAAGCAATAATGTGACATGCTCTGCAAAAAGCGCACAAACACAATAGAAAACTCTAAAATAAACTTAAATGCTACAAAAAATCACAATCTAACCCGCCTTGAAAGCAACCTAGCGATATATTGCTTTGATACCTTCAAATGAAGCAGAACTTATCGCAAAATCACTTTCAGCGCATAGAGCTAGGCAAAGAATAGCTCCCGCCAATTAATAACCTATAACTATCAGGCAAGAAAAAATATAATCCACAATTGTGAATCATCATGATGGCTAATTTACTTTGCCTTCTTTCTTCGACTGGACTGGGCTATATCCAAAATGTTTTTTGAACACTTTACAAAAATAACTCACGTCAGAGAAACTCACTTCATTGGCGATATCAGACAGGCTATAGAAGGAGTTTTGCAAGCGCCAATGAGCATGCGACATCCTCATGGCCGCCCAGTACTCGCGAGGGCTAACCGACAGCTCCTTTATAAACACCCTATCGAGTTGCCGACGACTTAACCCTAATTGAAGCGCCAGTTCCTCAACACTCAAAGGCACTGATAAATTCTGGCGCATCAGAGAAATCCCCCGTGAAATATGACGGTTATGTTGATGCACTACATTTTTATCATCACCTAGTGACTTTAAATGATGCTGTCGACTCCGTGTTTCATCCACCAGCATATCAGCAAGGCCCTTCAACGCCTTCTCTCGTCCAGACTTACGCGCCAATAACTCAATGGCCAATTCAATAGCCGCAGTCCCTCCCGCACAGCTTATTCGCTTACCATCAATACAATAAAGCTGGTCTGAGCTTGCTTTCAATGTCGGATAAGCCGTTTCAAATTCTTGTAAATGTCGCCAGTGAACCGCCACTTCACAACCATCAAAAAGACCGAGTTCAGCGAATGTAAAACATGCATTATCCACTGCAGCCAAGCTAAGACCTTTCGCCGCCGCCTTCTTTAGGAAAGGTTTATACTGTGATGCCACCGACCTCATCTCATCAGCACTACGTCCACCAAATACAACAACGTAGTCATACTTTGCTAACTCGACTTGTTCAAAGCTATATTGAACCGAAAGATGCACTCCACTACTTGATATCACTTCCCCCCGAACCAGCCCCGCAATATCCCAAGCACAATATCTCTGCTGGCTGAAATCCTCATCGTCAGCAGAAAATCGCAATTTATCGAGGAAGCTACCAAAAGGTAACAAGTTGAATGTTGGTAATGGCACCAGAAGAAACCGAACATCAGGCTGCGAGTCTGATTGCTTAGAGGCATATCTTGCTGGTTGCATTTTGTCCATCGTTTATGTCGTTAAGTTACTTTCTCTTGTTATGTCCAAATATTACCTTATGTAGTCCTAAAACTACCAAATAAATTGTTTTATTTGCTCATATACTGCCAAGCACTATCTTCACTTTTTAAGGTAACTTCATGGGATTGGAAACTTGGCTGTTATATTTGGTGGCAGTGACCGGATTGGCTTTTGCGCCTGGCCCAAACGGCCTACTGGCATTGAGCCACGGCGCGTTGTACGGCCGTAAAAAAACACTCTCCACCATCCTTGGCGGTGTAACCGGTTTTGTTGGTGTTATCGCACTCTCTATGTTTGGGATTGGCTCGCTGATGATGGCTTCAGCCAATGTCCTCTACTGGCTAAAATGGTTAGGGGGCGCATACCTTGTCTATCTCGGCATTCAGTTATGGCGTTCACCAGCCATTACCCTTGAAAGAACCTCAGCAGCCAACCTTGGCCACACGACTAGATTCAGGCAAGGGCTGTTAGCCGCCATTGCCAATCCGAAAGTGATACTGTTTTTTGGTGCTTTCCTGCCACAGTTTATGACGCCGGATGCTTCGTTGGTTATGCAGTTTGCGATTTTGGCGGCGACATTTGCCGTGGTTGAATTCAGTGTGGAATTCTTTGTTGCCTGTATCGCTCACCAACTGCGACCGTGGCTACAAAAGAGTGGCCAGCGCTTCAATCGCGGGTGCGGAACGGTGTTTGCACTCTTAGGAGCAAGCCTGCCACTGAGCCAATAACCCTCGTTATTCCCAGCACCTTACCTAGCAATAAGGTGCTTTCTCACAGACATTCTCAGCAGTTCGTATCAAATCCGATATACTTAAAACCATGCTATTTTTGTGACACATGTAACACTTTATGTTCTTATATAGTGTTGCTGCTTTGTCGCGTGGTTGGCGTTGGAGGTAGATGCGTGATGTGTTCATTGACTCGAAAACTCTTCCCTTTTTCCCTCATCATTCCCTTGCTAATCAGTGGCTGTAGTTCCGACCCTGACACCGTAAGGCGTACTGGGGAGTACAGTTTCTATGACTCAACCCAAAGCTTTATTGCATTAACGGACGCTCGCCGAAATGGTGCCGTTGTCGATAAAGGAGTGTTTTACCCGAAGAATACTTTTGCCTATACCTACCGCTACTGTTCCGATAGCCCTAAACAAGCAGCCAACGATATCGCAGAATACCAAGCGTTAGCTAAACGGGTATGTGATACCAATGGCGGTCAACTTATCAATCAGGCCAGTGGAGCATGGTGTGTCGTCGCAGCAAATACCCCCAACGAACAACCGCTTTTCTCAGCCAAAATTACCAGCACGGCCCTATGGGCTGACTTGTGCCTGGACGGTCCCTTTGTCACATTGCGGCTAAATGAAAATACCCAAGCAAACCAAAGCCAGTGGTTTGAAAGTGCGCAGGTCTTGGGTTACGAGCCCTACTCACCCTTGCGTAAAATGGCACCTGCAGGTGTGACTATGCATGCGACAAACCAGCCATCATCACCGACGACGGCTCCTTGGAGCGATGAAAGTCGGTATATTTATTCCAGTGTCGGAGCAACAGTCTGCCTGTACGATCACCCGCATCAAACCAATATGGGGCATACATACCGCGGACAAGTATTTAGTGTTAATGATGGCTTGGTAAAAGTGTCAGTCAAAGACAAATTCAAAGGTGATATCCGTACCGCCCCAGCATTAGAAAGAGTGAATTGGCACAGAAGCTCCTATATTACTGCCCCGGCCAATTCTTGGTTTGTTTGCTCATAACTTTGATTCTTTCAGGTTGGGAGAGTAAACACGCGCCACGAATCTAGCAATTCAAGGGGGATGGTTTGACGCTTGGAATTCACGACGAGAATAGATTGGGTTAATTTAAAATACACTAATACTTATTTAGGTATAAAAAAAGACGTCCTAAGACGTCTTTTTCATGTGTTTGGCGGAGAGATAGGGATTTGAACCCTAGATACGCTATTAACGTATGCCGGTTTTCAAGACCGGTGCTTTCAACCACTCAGCCATCTCTCCGTAAGTGCGGCGTATAATAAAGTAGGACTTTCTTGTTGTAAACCCCACCGCAATTCAACTGCTCAGTTAACCACCAGTTATGACAAAAATATAGGAAAGAGGCCCTATACTATGCCACCGCGTCTCTGATCCTGCGGTAAATAGTTACCACAAATAACACCACTGCCCCACTGAACAGTCCAATAGCCGCATTCACAAACGCAGGAAGCATCAAGGCACCACCAGGGACTTCTGAAGCTTGATGAGTCAGATGCTCTATCAAGATATGGGAGTGCGGCATACTGTGTACTACGATACCTCCCCCCACCAAGAACATCGCAATAGTACCGACAACCGCCAAACTCTTCATCAGATAAGGGGCCGCCTTGATCAGCGATTCACCGATTCCGCGCTTGAAGGAACCCGCCTCACTCGTTCGGGCAAGGTACAAGCCAAGATCATCAAGCTTGACGATACCTGCCACCAAGCCGTAGACCCCTATGGTCATAAACAGGGCAATCACACTGACCACCAGCACCTGGGTCAGCATAGCCGACTCTTGAACCGTACCTAGGGCGATAACAATAATCTCCGCCGAGAGAATGAAATCGGTCCTTATTGCCCCTTGTATTTTCTTTTTCTCAAACTCGACCAGATCCTCTGCCGCATCCATCTGCTCGAACTCGTCGCTGTCTTCTGGCCGATGCGGATGGAACAGCTTCTCCATCACTTTTTCGAACCCTTCAAAACAGAGGAACAGGCCGCCGACCAGTAGCATCGGAGTGATCAGCCACGGGGCAAAGGCACTGATCAGCAGTGCGGCCGGCACCAATATCAGCTTATTGCGAAACGAGCCTTTGGCGACAGCCCAGACAACGGGAATTTCACGCTCGGCACGTACCCCCGACACCTGCTGGGCATTCAATGCCAAATCATCCCCCAGCACCCCGGCAGTTTTACGGGCTGCTACTTTACTCATGACTGCCACATCATCGAGTACGGTGGCAATATCATCTAACAGGGTTAATAAGCTCGCTCCGGCCACTAATCACCTCTTTATCTTTATTGTACTGATTAACTGTAGTGAATATTTATCGGTTCTAGCCACCACGGAGAAGCAATCAAAAGGCAGCATCTAATTAAGAAATTCATTGAAGATCTCGCGGCATCGAGGATCCCCCGCTAGAATGTAACAAGATATTACCATTAATCAGCCTCTTGGCGAGATAGATATTTTTCAGCGATGACCTACCCAATCGCTGCTTTGGGAACACTTTCAGTCACATTTCATTATCACGGAAGCTAGCTTACCTATTTGCGAGGTGACAGGCTTATGGCGATTGCCATTGTCTTGATAGTGATAGTTGTGGCATCCATTGCCTTTCATTTTCTCAGCCCTTGGTGGCTGACTCCTGCTGCCTCCAACTGGGGCGAAATAGACGATGCCTTTAACCTGACGTTGGTGATCACCGGTGCGTTTTTCATTGTCATCAATCTGATGATCGCCTGGTTTGTGTTCAAATATCGCCACCGTAAGGGGCATAAATCCACCTACCAGCCTGACAACAAACGCCTTGAAGCTTGGCTTATCGGCTTAACCACAGTGGCGATAATCGGGCTATTAGCACCCGGCTTAGTGGTTTACGGCAAATTCGTTGCCGTGCCTGATGATGCCAAGGAAGTAGAAGTCGTCGGTGAGCAATGGAAGTGGAGCTTCCGCTTCCCCGGCGAGGATAACCAACTGGGAAAATCGGATGTACGTTTTATCAGCCCGACCAATCCGCTAGGGGTTGACCCCGACGATCCCGCTTCCAGCGATGACAAGATCATACTGACCCCCGAACTGCACCTTCCGCTGTACTCTCCCTATAAGGTGCTGCTCAGATCCAAAGATGTGCTGCACGATTTCAACGTACCGCAATTTCGCGCCAAGATGGATATGGTCCCCGGGAGCGTCAACTACTTTTGGCTCACCCCTACCCAGCGCGGCACCTTTGATATTTTATGCGCAGAGCTATGCGGTGTTGGCCACTACAATATGCGCGGCAGAGTTGTAGTGGAAGATGATGCCCAGTTTGGCCGCTGGCTCGCCAAGCAACCGACCTTTGCCCAAACCCAACAGCCTGCTTCAGAAAGGGATACGCCTATCACCGACCCAGTTGAGCACGGCAAAACCCTCTCTGAAGTCAATGGGTGTATAGGTTGCCATAGCGTCGACGGCAAGCCCGGTGTCGGCCCAACCTGGCTTGGTCTTTACGGTAAGACTGAAATCATGTCAGACGATGCGGAAGTGCTGGTTGACGACGATTACCTTAAAGTTGCCATTCTCGACGCCAACGCAGAAATCGTTAAAGGTTACCCACCTATCATGCCCGTCTACCAATTTAGCGATGAGGAAGTGGACGCCATCATTGCCTACATCAAGGCTGTATCATCGCCCCAAGCAGATCCCGAAAGAGCCGATAACGGGGAACAAAACAACGAGGGAGTACAATAATGTTTGAAACCAGTCCCTATGCCGTTAAGAAGCGTCCGCAGTCTTTCTGGAGCAAATATGTCTGGAGCCAAGATCACAAGGTTATTGCCATCCAGTACACACTCACCGCCATTGCCATGGGGATGATAGCGCTTGTGCTGTCGTGGATTATGCGGCTGCAACTCGGCTTCCCCGGCAAATTCGACTTTATCGACGCCAACTTTTACTACCAGTCGATGACCCTGCACGGGATGATCATGGTGGTCTACCTTCTGACTGCACTGTTCTTGGGAGGGTTCGGTAACTACCTCATTCCCTTGATGGTCGGCGCACGGGACATGGTTTTTCCTTACCTCAATATGCTCAGCTTCTGGTTTTACTTTCTAGCTTCTCTCATTCTAGTCGCCAGCTTTTTTGTCACCGGCGGCCCGACAGGAGCCGGCTGGACCCTCTACCCGCCGCAGGCCATCATGCCCGGCACACCCGGTACTGACTGGGGTATTGTGCTGATGCTGATCTCGCTGGCGGTGTTCATTGTGGCCGCCACCATGGGTGGCCTGAATTATGTCACCACAGTGTTGCAAGCCCGCACAGAGGGCATGACCCTATTGCGTATGCCACTGACGGTTTGGGGCATTTTCACCGCCTCAGCCATGGCGCTGCTGGCTTTCCCCGCTTTATTAGTCAGCGCGATCATGATGCTGTTCGATAAACTGCTGGGTTCGAGCTTTTTCATGCCCGCCATTTACTCTATGGGTCAACAGGCCGGATACGACGGCGGTAGCCCCATCTTATTCCAGCACTTATTCTGGTTCTTCGGCCACCCAGAAGTGTATATCGTGGCTCTGCCCGCGTTCGGCATTGTCTCTGATCTCATCAGTATCCATGCCCGCAAAAATATCTTCGGCTACAAAATGATGGTCTGGGCAATACTGGGCATCGCTGCCCTGAGCTTTATTGTTTGGGCCCACCATATGTATGTCAGTGGCATGAACCCGTATTTTGGCTTCTTCTTCGCCACCACCACCTTAGTGATTGCAGTGCCGACCGCCATTAAGGTTTATAACTGGCTGTTCACCCTCTGGCGCGGCGATATTCACCTCAGCCTGCCGATGCTTTTCGCTATCGCCTTTATGAGCAGCTTCATCATCGGCGGGCTAACCGGTTTATTCCTCGGCAATGTGATTGTCGATATCCCGCTATCCGATACCTACTTTGTGGTGGCCCACTTCCACATGGTGATGGGCGTCTCTCCGATTCTGGTCATCTTCGGTGGGATTTATCACTGGTACCCGAAAGTAACTGGCAGGATGATGAACTCGGCCATGGGCCATATTCATTTTTGGATCACCTTCCTCGGCACCTATGCGATTTACTTCCCGATGCACTACCTCGGCATCCTAGGTATGCCAAGGCGTTATTACAATTGGGATGATTACAGTTTCATTCCCGAATCAGCACAGTCCATGAATGCCTTTATCACCATCGCGGCTTTGGTGGTTGGGGCAGCGCAGATCATCTTCTTGATTAATCTGTTCTGGAGCTGGAAATTTGGCAAGGTGGCCGACAGAAACCCTTGGAAAGCGACGTCGCTTGAATGGTTTACCCCCGACACACCACCGAAACACGGTAACTGGGGTGAGGAACTGCCTGTTGTATACCGTTGGGCCTATGATTTCAGTGTGCCCGGCCATGACAAAGACTTCATTCCACAGACACAGCCCCCAGCCAAAGAGCCAGCCTCCGATTCATCGGGTGGAGCCGGTAGTGAATCAACAGCAAAAGCCAACAAGGAGCGGTCATGAGCAAATCAGTCCAAACACTGACCCAAGATCCTGACGCTCGCTACAGAAGCCAACTGCAGGCTCCGACATCCACTGCAGTCTGGTTGATGATTGCGGTCATTACCATGTTCTTTTTCCTGTTTGCCGTCGCTTACCGGATCAGGATGACTTTGCCTGACTGGCAGCCTGTCAATGAACCTTGGCAACTCGCGGTCAGTACCGTGATGTTGGTGATGAGCTGCGTCACCATGCATTTGTGCTATCGCAAATCTGTCCTTTTACCTTCACTACGCGCTAGTCATACGCTGTTGATTTGGACTGTGTCCTTTACGCTGGGGTTTGTATTCAGCCAGTTGTGGGCATGGCAAGCCTTGCTAGCCATCAATCTAGGCGTAGGTAGCACACCAGCAGCCAGCTTTTTCTACTTGCTAACCGGGCTGCATGCCCTGCACGTCTTAGGCGGGCTTATTGCCCTTAGCTGGGTGGTGTTCCTGGCAGGGAGCGGTCATCGCAACCAGCTTTACCCCGCCCTGCAGCTGTGCACCCGCTACTGGCATTTCCTATTGTTTGTCTGGCTGTTCTTACTCGGCCTACTTCGTTTGACGTAACGGGAGGTGTCCCCATGCCTCGTTCTGCTTATTCCGATGACCACCCTAATCACCATGCGTGGACATCGATAGTCAATGACTACTCTGCCGACAAGGCAGTGTTCAATGTATCAAGCAACAAAGCCATGATGTGGATATTCCTACTCAGCGATATCTTCGTCTTCAGTTGTTTCCTCGTCGGTTACATGGCGGTGAGAATGACCACCACCGAGCCATGGCCGATACCCAGTGAAGTGTTTGCCCTCACTATTGCCGGGCATTCCATTCCGTTAGTCCTGATTGCAATCATGACCTTCATCCTCATTACCAGCAGCGGCACCATGGCGATGGCGGTTAACTGTGGCTACCAGCAAAAACGAGGAGCGACCGCTTTATTAATGCTGCTCACTGCCTTGCTTGGCCTCAGCTTTGTTGGGATGCAAGCGTTCGAATGGAGCAAACTGATAGAAGATGGCTTCCGACCTTGGGGCAACGAAGACGGGGCGGCGCAGTTTGGCGCTTGCTTTTTCATGATCACCGGTTTCCATGGCCTGCACGTGACAGTCGGTGTTATCTATCTGCTTATCGTCGCTTGGAAGGTTTGGCGGGGGGACTATGAAAGACGGGGGAACACGTCTCAAGGGAATTACGAGATCGTCGAGATTTCCGGCTTGTACTGGCATTTCGTCGACCTGGTATGGGTCTTCATCTTTGCGTTTTTCTATCTCTGGTAGCGAACTCCTGAAGGAGGACACGCATATGGCTAGCTCAGCGAAAGCTAATACTAAAACACAGCAGAAACACCCAATCAGCCTCTACCTAGGCATTTGGCTACTGCTGTTTGTGCTCAGCGCCCTGTCTTACATGGTGGACTACTACCAGCTGGAAGGTGTGCTGCGCTGGAGTTTGATCTTACTGTTCATGGCCCTCAAAGCGGGACTTATTGCAAGCATATTCATGCATATGCTATGGGAGCGAATGGCCTTGGTCTGCACCATCTTCCTGCCCCCACTGGTGCTCTTGGTCCTTATTGCATTAATGGCCAGCGAGGCTGACTATATCTTTGCGCTCAGGGAGATGTTCTTCAGTTAGCTGACAACTCACCCGTATCAACTTGGTAAAAATCAGGCAATGACGGAGGGAGGGCTTGCCAAGCTTTTCCTTCTTTCATTTTCCCATGGCTGTATTCAAACAGCTCGGTCATAAACTCGCCGCTATAGGGCGAAGCCTCATCCGGAGCCTGAAAATCCTTATCAATAAACGCCAAGTTGAAATGAATGCCCTGATTAAGCATTAGGGTATTGATAGCCCGCTCGCCGGGAATGCGCCTGGCACTTCGCTCAGTGCTACAACAAGCAGGAGTAAAACAGCCAACAATAAAGCACCAAAGCGCTTCACAATAGACTCCTCAATATATAACTATGAAATATTCTATGAGGAGTAGCTGTCAGGTCGCTGAATCAATTAGTAACGTAAACTCGTATACCCATCGAAAAACAAAAAGCCCGCATAGACATAGCTAATGCGGGCTCAGCGTCAATCAACTATGACTTAGATTACTTAGAACCAAGATACTATCTGATCCATTTCACGGCGGGTCTTGGCAAACGGCGGCTCATCTTGGCGGTAACCTAAAGCAACCATCACTGCAGGTTTGTAGATTGTAGGGTCAACGCCAAAGTGCTCTTCCAACACATCGATGGTTTTATCCATTTCGAACCCTTCAATCGGGCATGAATCGATACCCAGCAATGCCGCAGCTGTCATCACATTACCTAGTGCAATATAAGCCTGGCGGGCCGACCACTCGGTAATTTGCTGTGTGCCTTCAATTTTGAAGTCATGCTCCTGGAATTTCTGAAAAGCTTGGTTAATAAAGCCAATCACCTCTTCCGGCAGCTGCTTCACTTCACGCATATGTTGCTGCTGGTATTCAGAATTGTGCTTCATGGTCGCATCAGTGTGGGCTAGGAAAATCACAAAATGACTCGCTGTTCCCAACTGGCCTGCCGTACCATTGAATGCGCCGTTCGCACCCCAGCTGAACTCGCGGAACAATTCGCGTTTTTCAGGCGATTGCACAACAAGGATCTGCCATGGCTCAAAGCCAAATGAGCTGGGTGACAAGCGCGCCGCTTCCAAAATAGTGTTGAATTCGTCATCGCTGATCTTACGAGTAGGATCAAACACTTTCGTTGCATGACGAGAGTTGAATGCTTCTAGGATCTGCGCCTGAACGTCGTTGGTTGGTTTGGTATCTTGCACTGTACTAGCCCTATTTCACTTCGTTATGGACAATTCTTCCCACACCATATGTTGAGCGATATTGCGATACATCGGGGTGTGACTTGGTGCTTATAGTGATGGTTTTATCACTCCAGAAAAAGGGCAGTTCAAGCCAATGACTTTGGTCATTTTATTCCACAGTAAGCTAAATAGTTGTGTCGCTGTAATGCGCTGTAATACCCAAAACTCATCGCCTAAATGATAGTTATCTTATTCGATTGGATAGCTAATTCACTCCATTAGCTATGGCTACTTCGACTCATTGACCGATAGGGATATAGCATGTGTACTCGTATATTTAACAACCAGAACGAAGACTATCTAACAACGGCTAGGAACATGGATTGGGCAGAACAGCTGCCAACATCTCTCTACACATTCAAAAGCGGGCTTGAGAAGTCCGGCGAAAGCAAACCGAGCCAAGATACGCTGACATGGACTTCACGCTATGACAGCGTGGTATCCATGGTGGTTGGCGCAAAAAACGAAACAGACGATTTCGCCGCCTCGGACGGCATGAACTCGGTAGGGCTAGTCGCAAATGCGCTATACGACAGCAACGCAGATTATAAACGTCAAGCACATCAGGGCCAATCATACAAAAAACTCGATGTATTGCGGTGGGTGCAATATGTCTTGGATACCTGTTGCTCTGTTAAAGCGGTGGTTGATAAGTTCAACGAGAGCAGCAAGATAGAGCTTGTCGGCTCCGATGTTCCTTCATCGGATAAACCGGCCACACTGCATTTATCTGTATCGGATGTCATCGGCGACTCGGCGATCATCGAAGTTGTCGACGGTGAATTTCAGGTTCACTTAAGCCCTTCTTTCCAAGTCATGACCAATGAGCCTAGCTACAATCAACAACTGAGTTTCAATCAATATTGGCGTTGGCAGTGGAGCGAAAGCAATTCTTTCCCAAGCCACACCATCCCCGGCGGCCCATTCCCCACCGACCGCTTCGAGCGCGCGTCATTCAATATGCATCACCTGACCCGCCCTGATTCAATGGCTGAGTCCTTGGCCCAATCAAAATCCGTCATCATGAATGCCTCAGTCCCTATCGGCTTTGACTTCGGTACAAACGATCATCCCAATATCGCTCCTACATTATGGTCAACCATTTCAAGCCAAAACGAGCTAAAGTATTACTTTTGCAACGCTCGAACCACCGGGGCTTGCTGGATTGATTTGGCTAACCTCGACTCTGATATGCAGGTTGCCAAAGTCAATGTGATCACACTTGATAACAATGAGTTTATCAATCACCCATACGATGGATTGATCAATAATATGCTCTCTGCCACAGACGATCCTTTTGCCCTACCCGACGAAAATCACTCGTCATCACGCTTTAAAAATACGTTCGATCTGGTTTAACGCATACCGAGTAGTAAGACCAAGCCTCATTCACACAATGAGGCTTTCTTCAAATACTGATGCCAGATCAGAGTAGAAATACTTGATTGTAAGCACCCGCTGAGTAGATCAGCTTATCGCTATGTGAATAGATTCCCAAATATAGCTGAATGGTCTTCCATGCAAATCATGCGGTAAGGCTTTTCGCCCGGGTATACTGGAATTATGGCTAGAAATCCCCAAGTAAACTATTCGACACATCGGGTCTCAGTTATCTAACTTTGCTTGCAGATTAATAATCTATAATTTCATGCATTGATTTCGTCGGACAATCGGTGATAGGACGTAAGCGATGCGAAGTATCTTTCATTCTGCTGTGTTAATTAGCTCATTACTATTCGCTGGTTGCGCGGGAATTACTAGAAATGAAGCGGTTCCAGAATATTTGACAACCCAGGCCGTGGTACCGGGTATGGAAGGTGTACGGTATCGCTTAGGGATTGACACCGAGGCACTTCAAAAAGATGCTATCGCGTCGTTTTGGCGAGAAATGGAACATCTCAAAGCTCGTGGCCACAAAGGGCCATTACCGCCGGTGCACTTTCTGGTTATATCCGGTGGCGGTGATCAGGGTGCATTTGGTGCCGGCCTGCTAAATGGCTGGACAATCGCAGGAAACAGGCCGCGATTTAAACTGGTAACAGGTGTCAGCACCGGTGCTCTTATCGCTCCGTTTGCCTTCCTTGGTCCTAAATACGACTCCCGGCTGAGAAAACTATACACCAGCATATCCTCAGAGGATATTATCAAAGAGCGCTGGTTTCTCGCTGCGCTGACGTCTGATGCGATGGCTGATACCTCCCCACTCTGGCAGCTTCTCGAAAAAGAGATCGACGAAACCCTACTCAAGGCCATTGCCGCTGAACACGAGAAAGGCCGGATACTCCTGATCGCGACTGTCGATCTGGATGCCCGGCATTCTGTCATTTGGAACATGACAAAAATTGCGGCCAGTGGAGATCCCAAGGCGCTGGATCTTTTCCGCTCCGTTTTAATCGCCTCTGCGTCAATCCCCGGCGCCTTTCCGCCGGTGATGATTGATGTCGAAGCCGGTGGCCGTTCGTACCAAGAGATGCATGTCGATGGCGGTACGATGTCGCAGCTATTTATCTATCCACCAAGATTACATACCAAGGAAATATCAGATAAAGAACATGTCAAGAGGGAGCGTTACGCTTACATCATCCGCAATGCCAAGCTGGGCCCCAAATGGGCTTCGGTCGAGCGCCAAACAATGAGTATCGCCGAACGTGCCATCTCCTCACTGATACAGACTCAGGGTATTGGTGATCTGTACAGGGTCTACCTCATCACCCAACGGGACGGGGTGGACTACAATCTGGGCTATGTGCCTGACAGTTTCGACTACCCTCACCGCGAGGAGTTCGATACAGAATACATGAAGGCACTATTTCAGACCGGCTATGAAATGGCCGTTGAAGGCTACCCATGGAGCAAGACGCCGCCAGGTTTCTGATGCCATTGCCCCAATGCCAGCGGGGCAGACTACGGAGCAATCGGGGCACTGGCGTCTGGCATTTTTGTTTATATTCGACCCTGCGTTTACATTGACCCAGCACTCAGAAGTCACGAGGCGCCATCAGGTTTTCTGATCACCAGAGGCCCTTCTATTGCCTGCATCACATAGGATGCCGGCAAGCCGTTTTCCAACAGCGTAGCCATGGCACGCAGGTATTTACGGATATGGCGGAAAAACTTCTGGTAACCGGCACAAAGATAATGCAGTCCCGGCTCTCCATCTGGTGATGTCGCAAACCGATGTTTCGGGCAGCCTCCCCAACAGGCGTTCAGCACATCGCACTCGCGGCACCAGCGCGGCAAGGTTCGCTCTTTGTGCGGCCCGAAGCCTTCTGCCACCGAACGCTCAACCATTTGTGCCAAATCATCGGAAAGTACGTTGCCCAACCAGTAGTCGGGATAGACATAATGATCGCAGGCAAAAACGCTACCGTCGTGCTCCATGGCAACCGCGCGGCCACACTGCCTAGAGAAAATACACACCGGCGACGGCTCCCCCATCCAAGCAGTCAGGGCCCATTCGAAATTCATCACAAACATCTCTCCCACGTCCTCGCGAACCCACTCCTCGTAGACAGCAATCAAGAAGTCACCGTATGGCTCGGGCTCCACTGTCCAGGGGGTCACTTCCGTGTTGGGCTCAATCTTCTCAAGCGTTGAAGGGGATGCGAACCACAACCCAAGCGCCGACGTCTCCTCATCCGGCTGGCGCTCGACAACGGGGGAAAATTGAATATATTTGATCCCTGCCTGTTTAAAAAAACGATACACCTCAAGTGGCTGGTAGGCCGTTTCGCGACCGACACAGGCAAGCGCATTGAATTCCACCTGGTGTTTCTGCAGCAACCTGATCCCTTTCATGACGCGTTCGAAGGTTCCTTTGCCACGCCGATCCTTACGATAACGGTCATGGATTGCCTCGGGACCGTCCAAGCTAACACCAATAAAAAAATCGTTGTCCTTGAAGAACTCGCACCATTGATCATCCAGCCGCATGCCGTTGGTCTGCAGGCTATTCCTGATCTCCTTGTGTTGCCGGTAGGGTGCCTGCAACTCGACAACCTTGCGGAAGAAATCCAGTCCCAGCAAGGTTGGCTCACCGCCCTGCCACAGAAACTCGACCACCGGTGTCGGCTGCGACTCGATATACTGACGAATATACGCAGCCAATACCTCGTCCGACATTCGGTAGCGCTCATTGGGTGCAAACAGCGCATGTTTTTCGAGGTAGAAGCAATAGTCACACTGAATATTACACACTGGGCCAATGGGCTTGGCCACCACATGAATACCCTGCCGAGCCCTCCCCTTATCCGCCAACGTATTACTCGACTGCTTTTGGGCCATGGGCTTTTCTCCTTCCTTGCAACGGGCAGGAGTGGATGCACAAGGTCATCCACCCCGGTCAAATGTTGAACTTATATCAGCACGGGCTAGGGCCCATACGGTCTATTCCACCGGCATGACCTCGACGGTCACTTTGTTTATATTGCCAGTAAAATGCGACTCGGCCTCCGAGCCAATTGCCTCCACTACCGGGGTCGCCAGATCAATTCCAACGTCCGCCGTCTCGTCAGCAGAGAAAACTATCGGCTGGGTCCGTGAAATCCGCCCTTCGGCCACTTTCTCGTCATTGACGAACAGGGTGCCCAGCCCCCCCTTGCCCAGACCGTCGCCATCATAATCGAAGACGAAACGGATGGTGGACTTGCCGGGTTTGAGCTTGCCCTTGGCGGCAACGGTAAAGCGCTCAAGACCGAGAAAATTGTAATCGTAGGCTGGCACGCCGTCCTTCACATACAGCGCCCACCCGCCGAAACGCCCACCCTGGACAATAATCGCGCCGTTTCCACCACCCTCGGCCACCTCGATCTCGGCAGTAATGGTCTTGGACTTGTTTTTGATATTCAGGAACACATTCTCGGACATCCCGGTCATCCCTCCGGCCAGGGTCAACGAGGTGCGATCCCCCATCAGATCCGGCCTGCCAGCCAAAGCCGGATTCACCCGCTCCACAACTCGGTCATCAATGGGCAATACCATGTTCTTTTCTGCCTCCTGCATGAACAAGTCCTGCATTTCAGCTAATTTCTCGGGGTTATCTTGCGATAAGTCATTGAGCAAACTGAAGTCGTTACGGGTGTCAAAAAGCTCCCAAATATCCTCGCTAAGCCCGCGGCGCGGCTGCATTTCCCACGGCGCCCGGTGAATAGTCCGTGCAAACCAGCCATCGTGATAAATCGCACGATTGCCGAACATCTCGAAATACTGGGTGACATGCCGTTCTTTGGCATTGGTATCATCAAAACTATAGACCATGCTTACACCGTCCATGGAGCGCTGCGGAACACCGTTGACCTGTTTAGGTTCAGGCAGGCCGGCGGCCTCGAGAATCGTCGGCGCAACGTCAATAACATGGTGGAATTGCTCACGCTGTTCGCCCTTGGACTTAATGCCCTTAGGCCAGTGGACAGCCATACCGACCTTGGTGCCACCATGATCCGATGCCACCTGCTTGGTCCATTTGTAAGGGGTATCGAACGCCACCGCCCAGCCTGCGGCCATGTGCGGGTAGGTCTCGGGGCCACCCCACTTGTCGATGACCTTGAGCATGTCCGGCACCTTTTCCTGCACCCCGTTAAAATAGGTCATCTCGCTGAACATACCGTTGCGACCACCTTCGGAGCTGGTACCGTTATCCCCGTAAACGAAGAAAATCAAGGTGTTCTCAAGTTGGCCTATTTCCTCAATCGCCGCAACCACCCGGCCAATCTCATGGTCAGTCATCTCTACGTAGCCGGCAAATACCGCCGCCTGATGGGCGAACAGGGTCTTTTCATCCGCACTCAGCGTGTCCCAATCCGGGATTGCCTTTGGCTTGGGGGCGAGCTGAGTACCTTTGGGCACAATACCCTTTTCAATCTGACGCTCCAGGATCTGCTCTCGCAACTTATCCCAGCCATGATCGAATTTGCCTTTCCAGCGCTCGATCCACTCCTTGGGGACATGATGCGGCGCATGGGTCGCCCCCGGGGCGAAATAGACAAAAAACGGCTTATCCGGCGTCAGGGCCTTTTGGTATTTCATCCAGGCAACGGCTTGATCTGTCATATCAGTCAGGAAGTGATAGTCCGGATCATCCGGCAACGTCACCGGGTGAGTACCGTCGTATATAAACGGTGCCCATTGATTTGTCTCTCCGCCAAGAAACCCATAGAACTTATCGAAGCCCTGTTTCGTCGGCCAGCGGTCCAAAGGTCCCGAAATGCTGGCTTCCCAAGCGGCTGTCTCATGCCATTTACCGAATGCCGCGGTACTGTAGCCGTTATAGCGGAGTATTTCGGCAACCGGTGCGACATTATCGGGGATCTGGCCTGTGTTGCCAGGGAAGGCGGTGCCGGTTTCAATAATCCCGCCCATGTTGTTGACGTGGTGGTTGCGCCCGCTCTTGATAGCCGCGCGGGTCGGTGAAGAAACCGCCGTGGTATGGAAGTTGTTGTAGCGCACCCCTTGCGCCGCCGCACGGTCGAACGTCGGAGTATCGACCGGGCCGCCGAATGTACTGGTACCGGCAAAGCCAAGATCATCAACCAAGACGATTACCACGTTGGGGGCTCCCTCAGGTGCCTTTACCTCAAAGCGCGGCGGTGGGGTTGCGTTGCGAACGTCAAGTTCGGTATAAACAGGCGGCGCAGGCTCAGGAATTGGCAATACCGTTCGATCCAGTGATTGCTCCGCACCTATGACCGGTGTCGCACCGAGCGCAACGACAGTCGTGGTTAGAATTGAGCCCAGCGCGGTTGTACCGCGACTCGGCCAGTGCGGTTCAGCTGGTGCGTTGATTTTTCTGATCGACGCCCTGAGGGTGTTTAATTTAGCATGTTTCATTATTACTCCTTAGAGCCAACATGTAACAGCACTTATGGTTGAGTGAACGAGAGACACTCGTTAGCGCAACATCATGACTAGCCCCGGGGGCCGGTCTAGAAACGAATACCTAGCCCCAAATAGGGTCCTTTTGCCGCCATATCCCAAACAAAACCGTCATCTTCATAATCCCAATACAGGTGTCGATAGCCAAGTTTTGCCGTATACCCCTTGCTAAACTCCCAGTTGACCCCGGCCATCAGCTGATAGGTCAAATCTGAGCCTCCCCCGCCGATATCCAGATACCCCGTTAGTTTGACCTTGTCCGACAAGGCATGCAGAGCATGCATGCCAATCACGACATCAGCCCAGTTCTCGGTGTCTCCAGCACTGGCATCACCGCCGAATGGCGCCGGCGGATCAAACGCGATAACGATATCCATGTCGACTTCCATCCGTGTATAGCGAAGGGCACCAAAACCTTCCAGCGTCGTTTTGCCGTCGTCGACCAACTGATAGCCCACCGTGCCCTGTGCAATATACATCGTGCTCGATACATCCAGTTTGCCGTTACCGGTCAGGAAACCTGCGGAACCCTGAACCGGAGCGGAACTCTCGTTATTTAAGTCGATATACACCCCTTCCAGTCCCAAAACCCAGCGGCCCTTTCTGGCCGTAAACAATCCCATAAATCCCATATCAAGATCACTAATAATGTCGCTGAAAGACGCATCAAGATCGGTAGTAAAGCCGCGTACACCCGTCGTGCCTTCCATTCCCGCGGCAAGCAGGTAGGGAGTGAACTCATACTGCCATTGAGAAGCTTCACTCGCGTTGGAGACCGAACAAAAACTAAACCCAGCCAATGAAAGGGGAAGAGCGGCCATAATGTGTGTTTTCATGACGTTGTTCCTATTGGTTTTCTCTCATGGAAAACAGCAGTGCTTAAATAATCTGGATACAGCCCCCGCCAGGGCGACATGCTGTGCGTAATAGACTATTGTGCGTCGATGTCAACATTGAGCCCAGCCCGGCGTTTGTTGGTGCGATGGACAAACGGACTGTCAGCGTGCTCAGAGTGACACTTCAGTGAGGAATGAAGCAGTAAATAGTCTTGTTTATGTTGAATACCCACACTAATATAGATGGTAATTAGGCTTTGCTCTCAAAATGGTTGTTTCTTTTTTAATACCTTCCACTTATTGCTCAATTCAAACGGGCAACGGCTTTTCACTCTTGGGAGAAATTATTTTTGGCGTCACTCTTATTACGACACACCGTAATAATATAAAACCAAAAGTACTTGCAGCCTGGGATAGAGAAATGCGGCCAAAAAGGTTCATTATCGAGACCATCAATGACCAACAGAAAAACATTTCTCAGGTCGGTCAAGCACCACATCCAGATTGAAGGTAAGGACGACTTGGCTTATATGATACTCCCCCAACTCACAGCAAAGCCGGCATTAAAACCGGCTTTGCTGTCATGTCATTATTTTTTGGTTTGCGACCTAAGGCAAGGTATGCATCATCCGGTCCCAGCGGTTGTGCAGAGACACCAACCAGCGTGGTGGGGCTTTGCCCGTCCCAGCCGGTTCGAGCTTGTTGTGGGCTAAGGTCACATTAGCCAGCATGATTTCTTGCTCGGGCTCAACATCAACCATCAGCACATGGCGTCCAGACTGGAGTACCTGTTTGAAGCGACGGAACTGGTAATGCAGTTCCTGGAACCCAAACAGCCCCCTTTCCCAGGTGATAAAGCCCATCATGATGATTGCCAGCATAATGAAAGGGAGCCAACCGACTGTTTCCACCACACCTGTGGCATACGCAAAGAACAACACCAATGCTGCTACCACAATGCCTATCACAGCCCCAATTTCGGTGGAGTGGATAACATCATTGCGCATAAAGGATTTCACCGGATGGAGATGTTGATGGCTGGCAACCTCGGCATCATTGTCGGTGAGCACGTGGATTTGCGACGGGCCGAGCCCACTGAGCTCCAACTCGTATTCCACCAGCTCTAGGTCGTCTAAGTCATCGCTAATGTAAAAAACCCTAACCATAAGGGCCTCCAGACATTTCGATTCGACGGGGTTGTCATTAAATTTTAAACCATCTTTCACATTCGTGAGGGGTTTAACAGCTATGTCCCATTGCCCATCAAACGAAAACAGCCCGATGCAAGCATCGGGCTGTTTCACATTAATGGGAGGAAATTATAATGCAGAGAGGAAATGATCAATTTTCTCTTTGTGGGCCGCTTCAACCTCTGGAGTCGGAATGGTCATATCCTTATGAGTGAAGTACACCAACAGCGCCATTTGTGCGGTTAGGCGGTTCTCGGCCTCGTCGAAAATCAACGAATTATCCGCTTCCATTACACCACGGGTACATTCACGCTGATCATTGGCTGGCAGGCAATGCATGAACATGGCATTTGGCCCGGCTTTCGCCATCATCTCTTCCGTCACCACATACTCAGGGATGAAGGTAGATAGGCGGATCTCTTTTTCTTCCTCCTGACCAAACCAGTAGAAGCTGTCAGCGACGATGATATCGCAGCCTGCGACTTCGTCAGTATTGTCAGTGATAACCAGTTTACCGCCTGACGTTTCACAGTTGCCCAGCGCAATTTCAACCCACTCCTGTGGTGCCTTGAAGCGCTCAGGGCAGATGTGCTTGAAGGTCATACCAAACTTGGTACAGGCAAACATCAGTGAAGACGCTACGTTGGTCGCATCGCCCACGAATGCAACGGTCAAATCACTTAACGCTTTGCCTTCAGGTAGGTGCTCTTTCATGGTGAACAGGTCGGCCATGATCTGGGTCGGATGCAGCCAGTCACACAAGCCATTGATAACAGGTACGCTGGCATTTTTCGCCAAGCCAGCCACTGTATCATGCTCATCAACACGGGCCATAATCACATCAACCATGCGCGAGAGTACGCGGCCGGTATCTTCCAATGATTCTTTGGCACCAAGGTGGATATCCTTCGGTGATAGGAACAGTGCGTGGCCGCCAAGAATTGTCGCAGCGGTTTCGAAAGACACGCGGGTACGGGTAGAAGGCTGCTCGAAAATCATCGCGACCGATTTGCCTTTGAATAGCTGGGGAACCGCATTGTCTCGGCGAGCCTGCTTAAGCATCGCCATCAACTCTAAAATATCCTCAAGCTCTTGTTTGGTAAAATCCTGAGTTTTCAGAAAATGGCGCAGATTTGGTTTATTTAGTTCAGTTGCACTAGAAGATGGAAGTCTCATTTTCGTATCCTTTTTACCAGAGTTAATTTATTCATCGAGCAATCACTATTTGGTGTATTGCTTGGTTGAATTCAGTATCCATAAAATGAACCATCGATTCTAAAATTAGAATCACTAATCGGTAGTGTTATTTCGAGTTGAATAATCTGATTGACGCAAGTCACATTGATTAAATTGAATTAACGGAATTTTTCGATATTCATTTTTAATCGTTTATCTAGCCAATAAAAAAACCTACTATTGCAATGGCAACAGCAGGTTTATAAGCAATATATTGTACTTGCTTTTGTCGATAGAAATAATTAGTTGAGAGTGACCGCCTTAGGTAGTTGCTTAGGCAAATATGTCCCTAAATAAGCCTCGGTGATCACAATGGCTTCCCTGGCCATTTCGGGCGCAATATCGCCATTCTCCCGATAATTCATCGAATAGACTTTATCAGCAACCTGCAACGCAATCGCAAAAATATTCACATCACTCGGTAGCTCAGGCAGGGTAAAGTACTGCCGGTAAATATCTTCTACCTTCTTGCCCAGAACCAGATCATTTTGTGCATCAGCCTGCCTGACGGAAGAGTAAGTATGTTGCCCTAATAACGTGTGCTGCGCCAAAGGTGCCAGGCGATAATAGTCAACGAAACTCTGCTCTATCATCCTGTTAATATCAGACCAATGGTGGACTTTATCTGCCACTACGGCATCGTCTAATACTTTCTCAAAGTCATCAAAGACCGAATTCATCAACTCGCAAATCAAGGCTTCAATATTCGGGTAATGATGATAAACCGTTGAAGCTGCAATTGCCGCTTCCTTGGCAACATCATAAATTGATATTGCGCTCACCTCCCTCTGTGACGCCAAACGAATTGCCGCTGAATGGATCCTCTCAAGCCTCTTTTCTGTCGACTCTTTTCGCATTGAGTTACCTATCCGTGTATATGTGTTCCAGAACGGTTTGCCATAATCTCTGCCGTTTTATGAAGCGAGCCGATATGCCCTATCCCTGTTGCCCCCGCACCTTTGGTATAGGCCGCAAAGTCACAACAGGCTTCCACCTTCGGTGCCATAGACCCTGCAGCAAAGCTGTATTGCTGCACCTGCTCAACCGTTACATCGTAGAGTGGCTGCTCTGTTGGCTTACCCCAATCAACACAGACGTAATCGCCATCAGTGAGGATAAGCAGATGCTGCGCATTCAACTGCTTGGCCAATGTTGCCGCAGAAAAATCCTTGTCTATCACAGCCTCAACCCCGGTCATTTCACCTTCTTTCTCAACCACCGGGCAGCCGCCACCACCGCAACATATTACTGTATGACCCGCATCGAGTAATGTGCGTATACTATCAATTTCAATAATTCCCTGAGGGAATGGCGAAGGAACAACCCGGCGCCAGTAATCGCCGTCCGGTTTAATATCCCAGCCATACTGTGCCGACTTTTCTTGGGCGGTTTCTTTGTCATAAACCGGTCCAATAAATTTATTTGGCGCATCAAAAGCGGGATCCGATTGGTCAACCGCAATTTGCGTCACCACCGTGCTTACATGACCATTTTTTAGATATTTCTTCAGGCTCCGGGCCATCATATATCCGATCATCCCTTGGGTTTCAGCGCCCAATACATCGAGCGGATAAGGCGGTGCATCGGTGTAAGCTAAATTTTGAAGCGCAAGTAAACCCACCTGCGGGCCATTGCCATGAACCACAACAACACGGTAGTTCTCGCTTAATTCTGCCAACGCCTTCGAGGCAATATCAATATTATTGGCTTGATTTTCGTAACTCATTAATTCGCCACGCTGTAATAGTGCATTACCACCAACAGCGACCACAATAATTGGTTTATCCTGTGCCATTCTACCTACCCACCTTATTGATCATTGAATACCTGCCATTCAATTTATCGCTAATAATAATTACCATTATTTGATTAGAATCAATTTTCTCTCCCTAGCCATATTGACGTAGTTTATTTATGGTAAGAGTCACGCCTTTGGCAGCCATATATTAACGATGCCCGATAAGTGATTCTAATAACGAATATCTACCCGCCGTAGTCATAAGATAATTCCGTGAAATAAAGAATTGGACATCAAGCATAAATAACGTGTAACAATCACGGAGATATAATTATGGAAACACAAACCTCAGGCGGTAAGATGGGAGTAGGCAGTCTCGCCCTCTTTAGCCTATGTGCTGTTATCGTCGTTGATACCTTGACGGCTTCTGCCTCCATTGGCGTCAGTGCTATCGGGTGGTGGCTGGTTACCCTCATTGTTTTTGTTATCCCATACGGATTAATCACTTCTGAACTCGGCACCACCTACCCAGGCGACGGTGGTATTTACGACTGGGTCAAAAAGGCTTTCGGCTACAAATGGGCGGTCAGGACAACGTGGTTTTACTGGATTAACGTTGGCTTATGGATGCCTGCAGTCTACATCATGTTTGCCGGTATGTTCGCCGAACTCTTCTTCCCCGGGCTCTCTCTGATGTGGCAAATCGCCATTTGTATTGCCCTCACCTGGCTTACTATCTGGATTTGTAATGTCTCGGTTGATGTCGGGGTATGGGTCACCAACATCGGGGCAATCCTTAAAGTGACCGTTATCGCAGTGCTGGGCTTTGGTGGTTTCTTCTACGCTGCCAAGCACGGTGTTGCCAATGAGTTTACCTTCTCAGCCATGATGCCAAGCCTGGATACTGGCGTGGCGTTCCTTCCAGCTTTAGTGTTCAACCTGATGGGGTTTGAGCTTGTCGCGACCATGACCAAAGAGATGAAAGACGTCCGTGACATGCCAAAATCCATCTTCCTTGCTGCGGCTATCACAGCCTTTCTGTATGTCTTTGGCACTGTTGGTATTCTGATGGCGCTGCCGGTACAGGATATCGGTTTGGTTGCGGGTATTGTCGATACCCTGCGCAAACTCTTCGGTACAGGCGCCTTTGGAACCATGATGGTGTACTTGATTGGTACCATGGCACTGCTGACCTTTATCGGCAACATGGTGACCTGGACTATGGGTGCCAGCCGTGCCGCCGCTGAAGCTGCTAACGAAGGCGAGCTACCTGAAGCCGTCGCTAAAATGTCTGAGAAACACGACACCCCAGTCGGGGCCAACAATATTACCGGTATCCTATCGACCGTAGTGATTTTGGCTTACGCTATCTTTGCCCAAACCAGTGACGATTTATTCTGGTCAGTTTTTGCCTTCTCCAGCTGTATTTTCCTTCTGCCTTACCTGTTTATGTTCCCGTCATACCTGAAGTTGCGTATCAGTGACCCAGAGACAGAGCGTCCTTTCCGGGTACCAGGTGGTCTAGGAGTTCAGTGGGTACTCAGCATTATCTGCTTCGTGGTAATTGCCCAGGCCGTAATCTTGTTTATCTTCCCTGAGCTTATCGATATGACCGTCAACTGGACATACAGTGCACCGGTACTTATCGGGGTCATTTTGACAGTGGGGATCGGTGAATACCTTCTGAAACTCGCAGTTGCCAAAAAGAATGCAGAACAAGCTGAGCAACCTAGCCAACAACCTTCTCATAGCCATTAATTAAGGATGTCTAGCCATGAGCAAACGAATTGATTCAACACCAAGACAAGACGGCTTCAGAATGCCGGGCGAACATGAACCTCAAGCAGCAGTTTGGATGGCATGGCCCGAGCGCACCGATAACTGGCGCTTCGGTGGTAAGCCGGCACAGACAACCTTCGTCAAGGTCGCGGAAGCTATCTCCCAGTCAACCCCAGTCAATATGGTGGTCAGTGCCCAGCAATTTGAAAACGCCCGCCAGATGCTGCCAGACCACGTCCGATTGGTCGAAATGAGCACTGACGATTCATGGATGAGGGATATCGGACCATCTTATGTGGTTGATAAAGACGGCCATAGGCGCGGCGTCGATTGGCATTTCAACGCTTGGGGCGGTTTGGTCGATGGTTTGTACTTTCCTTGGGACAAAGACGACGCGGTGGCACAAAAAGTGTGTGAATTCCATGGCGATGCCAGCTACCGAGCTCCGATTGTGCTAGAAGGCGGCTCAATCCACGTCGATGGTGAAGGCACCCTATACACCACCGAAGAGTGCTTGCTCCACCCGAGCCGCAACCCAGACTTGTCCAAAGAAGACATCGAACAAGTCCTTTACGATTACCTCTCCGTGGAGAAAGTCATTTGGATCCCGAGCGGTTTGTACAATGACGAAACGAACGGCCATGTCGATAACCTAATTCATGTCGTCCGCCCTGGCGAGGTGGTGCTGACTTGGTGTGACGATGAGAATGACCCACAATATGACATCTCGCGCCAGGCGCTGGATGTACTAGAAACCCAGACGGATGCCAAAGGCCGGAAAATCAAAGTCCATAAACTGCCGATGCCTGGGCCTTTGTTCATCTCAGAAAATGAAGCCAGTGGTGTCGATGTGTCCCACGGGATGGAGCGTACACCGGGCGAGCGCTTGGCGGGCTCTTATGCCAACTACCTCGTCACCAATGATCAGATTGTCTATCCGCTGCTTGATGACAACCTGGATGCCGAAGTGGAAGACTTACTCAACGACCTCTACCCAGGCTACAAGGTCACTGGCGTCGATGCCCGGGAGATTTTATTGGGCGGGGGCAATATCCACTGTATTACCCAGCAGGTGCCTTATGTTTAACCGCATGAGTTAGGCTGAAAGGCTGATATTTACTCGTTCACGTAATACAAAGCGAGCCTGGTTTTACCAGCTCGCTTTGCAACCATTGCCAAATTGCCAAATTGACCTGCCGCTGACACAGCGCTCACCCCATATAGATACAGTGCCTTCCCCAGTTTTACTTAAACCCTTTTGACGATGAAAAAAATCACTTTACTGCTAGCTCTATTTGCCTCAGTGACCCTAACTGGCTGCCAACTGACCCATGTTGAAGGGGAAGTCGACGGCGTCACCATCAAGGCCTCGAACAAAGATGACCACCATAGCCACGGCAACGGCAGCTTCTGTCCACCGGGCCAGGCCAAAAAAGGCAATTGCTAACGAGCAGTACATTGCATGAAGCCGCAAATCGAGCGGCTTCAAAGCGGAGATCAATGGATATAGCGGTAAACATCCAGGCCAGTGGTATCGATATCCGTTTCTGAGCCACTAATAATGTCGGCCAGCAACTTACCCGAGCCGCATGCCATGGTCCAGCCCAATGTTCCGTGGCCCGAGTTGGTGAACAAATTCTTGATCGGTGTTTTGCCTATCACCGGCGTGCCATCTGGCGTCATTGGCCTTAGGCCTGTCCAGTATTCTGCTTTTTCAATCTCGCCACCTTGCGGGAATAGGTCCTGAATCACCATGGCAATGGTTGCCTTACGTTTCTCGGCTAAGTTCAAATCAAACCCAGCTAACTCTGCCGTACCCGCAACACGGATCCTGTTATCAAATCGGGTCATGGCTACCTTGTAGGTCTCATCCATCACTGTCGAGATAGGGGCTGCATCGCCATTTTTAACCGGCATGGTGAGTGAGTACCCCTTAACTGGGTAAACCGGAACCACTATTCCAGCTTGGGATAAAACCTGCGGCGAATAGCTTCCCATCGCCACCACAAAGGCATCCGCTTTGAACTCACCGCAACGGGTATGTACCGAGCTTATTCGGTTATCGTCGACTTCCAGTCTGGTTATCTCAGTATCAAACTTAAAATTCACACCTGCTTGTATCGCAAGCTCAGTCAGTTGCTGGCAGAACAAGTAACAGTCACCGGTTTCATCATCAGGCAGGCGCAGCCCCCCCACCAACTTATCTTTGACTGCAGCCAAAGCAGGCTCAGCAGCAACACACCCTGCCACATCCAGTTCCTGAAAACGGGTACCACTTTCAGAGAGCAACTCAATATCTTTGGCGACCGCTTCCAACTGCTTATCAGTGCGGAACACCTGCAGCGTACCCTGCTGGCGTCCTTCGTAATTCAGATCATATTCATTGCGCAGTTGCTTCAGGCACTCCCGGCTGTAGTTGGCAATTCGCAGCATACGGGATTTATTGACCTGATAGCGGGCAGTATTGCAGTTCGCCAACATCTTGCTGGCCCAGAGGTATAGCTCAGGCGACACCGAGGGCTTGATTTTCAGTGGCGCGTGCTCCTGCAGCAGCCACTTCATGGCTTTGACCGGAATGCCCGGCGCTGCCCAAGGCGATGAGTAACCATATGAGATTTGCCCGGCATTGGCAAAGCTGGTTTCCTCGGCACTGCGCGGCTGACGGTCAATAACTGTGACATCATGACCCGCTTGGCGCAGATACCACGCTGAGGTCAACCCAACTACACCACTTCCCAATACAATGACTTCCATCAGAATCCTCGTAAATCATTCCAGCCAATCTGGATTTATGACCGCATTATTGTGCGAGCAAGAATCCTTTATTTACATTCTGCTAACAATCGATAATATTTAAGGGCTGCGTTTAGAAAAACTAAACACAGTGAATTAACCATCTCGAGGATTACTGTGAGAACAAGTACATTCGCTGGCCTCACCACCTTTGCGGTTGTGGCCAAACACCAAAGCCTAACCAAGGCAGCGCAAGAGCTGCACCTAACTACGGGTGCACTCAGCCAACAAATCAAGCAACTAGAGCAGCGATTGGATGTCACCTTGTTCCACCGCCATTCTCGCGGGCTTACCCTCACCGACAGTGGCAAGCGGTTGTTTGACGTGGTTGAACTCAGTCTTGGGCAAATTAACCAAGTGTTAGCTGAGCTAAAAGCCCCGGAAAGCAGTACCGAAATCAGGCTCAAGCTCACGCCGTCTTTTGCCTTTAAATGGCTGGTACCAAAACTCCATGACTTCAACCGCCAGTACCCTGAACTTAAAGTGCAAACCTTTGCCGATGGTGCACTGGTTGATCATAAGTGTGATGATGTGGACTTGGTAATTGATTATTGCCAGTTTGGCCGTGATACCAGCGGCGGTAATGCCAACGGCGGTGAACTGTTGCTTGAAGAGCACCTTGTCCCAGTCATGAGCCCGGCGTATTACCAACACTTCAATTGGCAATCAAAAAACGTATGGCATGACGTCACTCTGCTTCATGATGCAATGCCATGGCACGGGGCCCAGAAAGATCAGGAGTGGCAGGGCTGGTTTGATTCGATGGGGCTAAAACTTTCCCATTTGCCGCAGGGGCATTATTTCAACCGCACTGATATGGCAATGGCAGCGGCAGAAGCAGGTCTCGGCGTCGCCCTAGCTAGGCAGGCTTTGTTAGGGAAAGAGGTTGAACAAAAACGGCTCATTAGTCCCTACCCCGCCATTAAGGCGCAGGCAGGTTATTTCCTCTACCGGCAGCACAATACAACTGCTGTTGAATGTTTTTGTCAGTGGTTGAGCCAAACCATCGCACAGCTGCACAGCCAATAGAAACTGCAGGCACAAAAAAGTCACCGCCACCAGCCCAAAGGAAAGAGCTGCTGGCGGTGACTTAAATCTGCTACTTGGCAATTAAATTACAATATGAACAAGTTACAAGGTAAACAAGTTCAAGCCAAACAAGTCACTCGCGTAGTTACACTGAGAATGCTGAGAAAAGCACACCTAGGGAGCCGATGATAAATACAGCCATTACCGCTTTGCTCGCCATCGGGCCGTTGTTCTCTGCCGCTTTACCAAACAGGCCAAATACCAACGGGTGTACCAGGAATGGCGTCGCAAAGATAAAGGTGATCATGCTAGCTGCTTCCGCACCGAACATACCGCCCTGCGTCGCTGCAAACAAACCAAAGTGAGACAGGCCAGAAGCGGCTGCCATAGAGGCATTCTCAATAGGCATACCCGCGAAGTGCAGGATGGTAAAGCTACCGAATACAGCAGTGATCTGCCAACCGAATGAGAACTGCATCAAACCTTTGATTTCCATCTCATCGTTACCATTTGCCTTACGCAAGTTCTTGGTTGCCAGGTAAACACAGCCTAGGCCAATAAGGACAAGAGGTAGCACCCATTGCACCAGAAGCACACCGCTTTCTGCACTTGCAGCCAAAATGGTAAATACAAAGATGTGGCCAAGGAAAGGCACGTTAATCATGATTGGAGCACGGCCTGCCGCCGTTGCACCAAGGTCACCCGCCGTACATGCGCCGGTCAAACCTGAGTGCGATAGGCCACCCGCCATACCTGGAGCCAGGTTACGGACGTGGTTAGCATTCGCGAGGAAGATAAGGATCGCCAGACCACCGAACATCCAGAACATCTGGCCAGCGAAACCGTATACGATTACGCTCTGTAGACCAGGGATGCTGAACGCTTCCATCATGTGAGAACCACCCACCAAGAAGCTACCGGTAAGTACGACAGGAATACCGGCAAACAGCAACGCGTTCATTGTTGGACCCAACTTCCACTTAGGCATTGCCATACCTAGGCCCGAAGACAGTACCATTGCAAAGAAAATCTGCGGCAGGCCGATAAAGCCCGATACCAACTGGGAAATACGTAGCGAAATAATCAATACCGCAATGATAGCAAGTACTTCAACCACACCACGCACTAGGTAATTACGCTTGTTGGCAATTTTTGCCTTGCTATCAATAAGGATCAGAGAAATTGTCATACCTACATAGGCTAGTGCCATGTAAGACTCACCAAGAGGGTGAGATCCACTGCGACCAGAAATCAGCGCAGAAACCATTTCGATACTCATTAGCAGCACAAATGCACGGATCACATACACCAGCTGCGTACTTGTTGTACCGACAAAAACTTCATGTTTACCCGGTTCAACCAAGCTCTCGACACTGCCCAGCTGCTTCATCAACAAGCGGCGGATTTCCTGTCCACCTACGAAGAATGAGGCAATCAGCGCAATGACTGTGGTCTGGCCTAGCAACACAATAACCGGGAAATCACCCAAGCCAGGTTGAGCAAGCCCACTTTCCACAAATAGCGTACCCATTAGCAGACCGAAGACAACGATCATCAATACTGCTGAGTACTTAGTGCCCGCAACAACGGTACGAGCGAGTAAAACCATGATAACCACAGCGACCATGGAGAAAAACAAGTGATTGAAAGCCACTAGATAGGATAAGTTTTCCATCAAAACTCCAAATAAAACCGCCCCAAAAAAAGCGGTAATTAAACTTATTTACCAGTAAGCATCCTTGCTTGCTCATTAAACATTGCACTTAAAAAATGCTAAAAAAAAGGCACCGAACTGACGTCCGGAGCCTCGCTATATTGTCTATTAACTTGAGTGTTTATAACCATGTCAAAAGTGTTACAGTGCAATTCAACTGTTACCATTCATGCAAAAACGGTTAGGTTTTATTTATATGAAACCACATCCATTTCGATATTGTTCTTAGCTGCAGAAAAGCCCTTTATTTTTAGTAGTTAAGCGAAGAATACTGTTCCCAAAAGACTCATGGTGAGTATTTTCAGTTTTTAATGTGCCCCTATCACTAACTAAAAAAATCTGTGATGCGCTAATCAATTTAACATTTGGACATATTTATGTACCCAAGTAACCTCAAGGTACTGGTTCAGCGAGATTTACTTGGGTATATGCTCACTATCGAGATCAAACTGGTTTTCCTGCTCGACTTCCTGCGTAATACCAACCTGGAACTTATTCAGATTGATAACAAAAAGGCCCTAGGTTTAAAAACCTAGGGCCTTTTACTGTGGTTTGAACAGGCTTAAACTGTTCGGCCGATTACAGCTCGATAGTTACCGTTTCGCCGTCAACAGTCAGTATTAGCGTATTGCCTTCAAGCTTGTGAGACACCTCAACCTGTTCGCCGTTGTTCTTGTTAGGAACAAGCAACGTTAGGATGTTGTGCTCTTTAGCCGCGCCGAACTCAACTTCTACGTGACGGTGGATGTCCAGATCCTTGTACTCGTATGGGTCAACGTCGCCGAAGCCTTCAACATTCTTCACAGAAAGGATGTTGTCTGCAGACTCGTTGATGAAGTTCACGTCTAGGTGCGCTTTCTCACCACGGATAGTGAACGACTTATCAGCCACTTCGTTTGCAAAAGTGGTGTGCATTAGCCAAGTCATGTCTTTCTCTTCAGAAAGCGTCGCCTTGTCCTGCATCACGAATACTTTGCCCTGTACGAACCAGATCTTACGCTTGTAAGACTCGATTTCAGGTACGAAATACTGGTAAGAAGCCGTCGCATCACCTTCAACCATTTTCACATCAGACTCAGTGTCGTAGTCAGTGATCTGGCCGCCAGCTTCGATACAGAAGCGGTCTTGGTGGTTTTCGTAACCAGTGTTTTTGTTCTCGCCGTACTGCCCCTTACCGCCGAATAGAGGTAGGTTCTTCGAGAACGTCTGACGACGCCATTTCGTATGCATGTCTACACCGAAGCCACCGTAGTAGCCAGTGATAGCTGCTAGGGTCTCACCGAATGCGTGTAGAGTGAATGCGTTCTGATCACCGTGTGAGTGAGAGATAGAACCAAATGGTGAACACTTGAATACCATATGGATGTGGTTATCACGCTCAGTCATCTTGTTGTGGAACGCTGCCCAACCTGTGATTGGGAACACTTTCAGCAGTGGATCGTTAGACGGTGCTTTCTCTTCTGGTGCATCCCATAAGATGTTGAAGCGAAGATCGTCGTAGCCGAAGTCCCACCAACCGAAGTTGTAGAACTTGGTGTGCGCTTCAGTATCACGGCCTTTAAGCTGGTTGTAGTACCAAACGTACTCAGGCTTCTGGTTAACACCTGCGTAGTGTTTGATGTTGTAAGCCAGTTTCAGGCCTGGGAAATCACCGATTGAAGACTGGTCACAGAAGCTCGCACGCTTAGAGTGAACAGGCATACAGTAAAGCGGGAAGTCGCCAGTGTTTTCGTAGAATGTCTTGTTGAACATATCTACGCCACAGTAAGCTTTCAGCAGATCGAATGCTTCGCCCAGGAATGCAGTTTGGGTGTTCCAGTAGTCCGGACCTTCAGCCCAACCACCGTCTTCACCGCCCCATGGCGGGTAGTGTACTGCGTAGTACTCTAGTGCGTAAGCAATGTACTCGCCCGCTTTCGGGTGGTCATGGTATAGCGCAATACAAGTTGGGATGATCGCAGAAGAGATAGAACGAACACCGTGGCTGTTCAGTGGGTTGTTCAGTAGATCAACCGTTACTTTCAGGTGGTGCATGATTTCGTCTAGACGCTCAATCAGCGCATCTTGAACTTGCTGGCGCTCTTCGTCTGTGAAGTGAGCGTGTAGCCAGTCGTAACCCCAAGCCATTGCTGCGATGACACGGAATGCTGCTTCATCGTTGTAACCACGAGAAGTCACACCTTCTGGATCGTAAGTAGAAAGCTTCAGAGTCCAAGCTTTAGCTTTTGCAATCAGCTCTTCGTCTTCTTTCACGATACCGGCAATGGCCAGGTTACGTGTTGCGTTAAGAGCCATCTGGCAGTCAACGTACATTTGACGCCAGTAAGGACGCCATAGCGACGCTTTACCTACAGTTTCTTCTGGGTAAGGCTGTGGCTCTGCGTAAGGTTCTGTGTCTAGGAACTTAACGGTAGAGTTGTTCCAGAAGTCGTCGAACATGCAGTATGACTCGTCAGCCTGCACCTTCGCTTTAAAATCTGCTAGATCTTTAGCTTGAACCAGAAGACGAGGACGCTCTTCGCTCAAGTTATCTAGAAAAGAAAGGTCGAAGTCACGCTTTTGTACTTCGATAGGGAGTAGGTCTACAAGGTTACCAGCTGAAGTATCGTTTTCCAGCTTCATCTTCCTGATCGCATCAAGAGACTTTTGGTTGCTCATGCTAACTCTCTTATATCAATGAAAGTGTATGGGGGTTCGTATAAATCAATTGGTGATATTGTAATACAATAAGGATAATAGTCACCACCCTGACACGAATTTTTACTTATTCCGTGATATGGCGATATGCAACAAAGCACAAGCCAGGCACCAAAGTAAAATCATGTGCGTTGGTTTTCAACCGGGCAATTTGCCCAAATACACTTCATCAAAAGGTAAGCGGCTCGATAATAAAGTAGGCAAAGATTTGATTACTGACCAACCCTCCCTTTCCCTAGGCTAGCAATGGGGAAACAAGGAGGATCGATACAGCGTCATGGCAGCAGGAAATGTTAAAGCGAACAGTTAAGGTATACCTGCCTCTTAACAATTTTTAACCCTACTAAATCACAAACACTTTTTTTTCACTTGGGATATGGAAGGGTACAAAAAAGCAAAACGGCCGACATAAAACAGCGTAAAGGCTAGCCAAAGGCCATGATTACCCATTGCCTCAACAGCAAAGTAGGCAACCAAAAGGAACACCAATAAAGTCGCAATACTTGAATTACGCACCGGGCGAGTGGTGCCTGTGCCAGTAAAAATACCGTACACCGTCAAACCATAGCCTGCCACCAGTGGGAACAGCAATAGCCAAGCTGACATATCTTCGAACAATGCAATAATCGTCGGGATCTGGGTAAACAGCAACACCAAGTCATTTTTAAACAAGGCAATAAAGGCCGTCATCACCACCACAAACCATGTCGTCCATTGGAAGTTGAGCCGCAGTACATCTTTAAGCAACCTAGGGTTCTTTTCACCCACTGCCTTACCGGAAAAGACACTCGATGCATTCGCCACGCCATCAAACATATAACCGACGATAAAGGTCACTTGCATCAGGATGGCATTGGTCGCCAGAACATCAGCACCAAGACGAGAGCCGGTTCTAGCCATCATATTGAAGAAAATCAAAATACACACGGTACGCAGCATCAAATCAGAATTCGATGAGATAATCGTCTTTAGATCTGCCTTGCTCATTCGGGCCAAGCCAAGGTACTGCCATAAGGAAAAGTCACTCGATTTAAATACCAACACCATGCCAATTGCAAAGGTCGTCGCTTGGGCAATCAAGCTGGCAAACGCAACACTGGCGACACCGAAATCGAACCAAAGAACAAAAATCGCATCGAGGATGATGTTAAGCACATTACCGAAGACCTGGGTAAACAGAACTTCCTTCACCTTAGCCTGCCCCATCAACCACCCAATCACGGTGTAGTTGAGCAGCACCAAAGGTGCACCGAAGATCAAGATATCAAAGTAAGTCTTAGCGTGAACAGCCACATCCGCTACCGGCTCTATAACCCATAGTGCCCCTTGCCAAATTAGCGATTGGGTCAAAATAAAAATCAAACCGACGAGCCCAGACAAAACAAAAGGCCGCAGCAAGCTGCTGGCCTTGGCTTCATTGCAACTCTTACCCATGGCAATCGCACTCTGACCGGTGGTGCTCACACGAAAAAAGCCAAACAGCCAGTACAGGGTATTCATGATAACGGTACCGATAGCAACACCGCCAATAAGCTCAGCAATTCCTAAACGGCCAATAACCGCCGTATCGACAGCACCAAGCAAAGGCTGGGTCACCGTCGAAATAATGAATGGAATTGCAATCTTGTAATAATCTTTGTTTGTTAACGCCATGATTTTAATCGTTCAGATACAAATTGTAGGGACGTGTTTGGACCGTCCCAAGAGCGCAAAATGTCGCCTGTTAATGAGATAGGAAAGCCGATTTTTAGCCTTGGTAAAGCGAACTTTTTGCCGAAACCAGCAGGAAATGAGAATTATTACCATAACAACCTGACATTTCCTACTGTTTTTCGCCGTGCAGATGATTTTATAAAACACCAAATAACTAGCAAAAAAAGTGCATAAAAGCGCTTTTCTACCCGCAAAAACACTTCTTTTTATTCAAAATTACCTCTTGTCATACAGATAAAAATGAATACCATTGTTACTTTATAACATAACACTAATGGTTCGATAGCCAGATGACCGCACCACTACTTACCGTCAACCAGTTGAGCCTTAATCATGAAAAGGGTTCTCTGTTTCAAAACATCACCTTTGAAGTGAATGCCGGAGAAATATTGGCGGTTATGGGGCCATCAGGTATCGGTAAATCCATGATGTCGAAGGCCATTGCAGGTTTTCTTCCCAAGGGTATCCGACCGCAAGGGGAGATCCGCATTACAGGCAATGAGGTTGCGCAAATTGCATTGCTCAATCGTACTCCTGAGCAACGTGCAGCAGTCATCTTCCAGGATCCCCTTCAGGCACTGAACCCTCTAGCCCGTATCGGTACCCAGTTAAGCCTGGCGCTCAATGCCGGGAAATCAAAAAAAGGGACGGATAAAGAAACAATCTGCCCTTTGCTTATCCAGCTTGGTTTTGATCAGCCAGAACAAATCCTCAAGCACTATCCAAGCCAGCTTTCGGGCGGGCAGCGCCAGCGCATTTGTATTGCCATGGCACTGCTTGGCAGCGCCCCTGTCTTGATCGCCGATGAACCCACCAGCGCCTTGGATCCTGTGACCGAGCGGGAAATCCTCGACTTGCTGCGCAGCAGCATCAAACAACAAGGGATTGCGGGTGTCTTGATCACCCATGACCTGCACAGTGCACTAGCTTGCGACAAGCTCGTGGTGATTGATGAGGGGCAAATGATTGCCTACGGCAAACCACAACAAGCTCTACTAGAAAGCCAGCACCCATTTTGCCACCAGCTACGCCAGCTGATGGTATAGGAGCACACATGCATCATCACAACAGGGGCTCAGCCCAACTTCGTTTCGACAATGTCAGTGTGCATCATTACTCAAGACCGCGCTGGTTAGGTGGAAAGCCCTTTGTCGCACTAAACAAACTGAATTTGGATATTGATCAGCAAAGCCTTGCGGTTGTTGGTCCATCAGGAGCAGGCAAATCCACCCTGATTGAATTGCTGTTTGGCCTACGCCAGATCAGTGAGGGCGAAGTTTATCTTTGCGAACACCCCCTTTCACAGATCTCAGCGCAACAGCGCCAACAGTTGTGCCGCCATATCCAGCTTATCCCGCAAGAGCCGCACACCAGCCTTAACCCTCACTACACCGTGAGGGAAATCCTGACCGAACCACAACATTGCGTCGGTTTGACTGAGGGCTGTGAGCAGCGTCTGCTTAAGGCGCTCGCAGATGTCAACCTGAGTGCCGACCTGCTTGAGCATAAATCAAACCAACTTTCTCTGGGCCAAGCCCAGCGGGTTGCAATTGCCAGGGCTCTCGTTGTTGAGCCTTGTGTTTTAGTCGCCGATGAGCCCACCAGCAGTCTTGACCCTGTCAGCCGCCAGTACATTCTTGATCTGCTAAGTCACTTGCAGAAACAAAGAGATATGCGGCTACTACTGGTTACCCATGACCTGAGCGCGGCCAAAGAATTATGTGATGAGATCTTAGTGCTAGATAAAGGCCAAGCCGTTGAATACGGCACTGCTACTGAGATTTTTGACAACCCAACCCACCCTACCAGCCAATCGCTGATAGATATGCAATTTCCATCGCAAGCTATTGCGAGCTAACTATGATTATCAAGGACATTATCATGCCCTCAAACCTGCTTAAAACCACTGTTGCCGCTGGCCTAATGCTAGCCCTGAGTGGTTGTTTCGACTCATCAACAGAAAACACAGCCGAGAGCGAAGGCGCTGAAATTCATCTTGCTATGATGCAGCCTCCACGTACTGGCCTTTCGCCGTTATCTGATGATGCGTTCAAACTTTCTCGTTGGAGAACAGCTGAGACGCTTGTTGAGTTGAACCCACAAGCGGAAGCTTTACCAAAACTCGCGACTGAGTGGAAACAGGTTGATGATCTCACTTGGCAATTTACACTCCGTGATGGTGTCACCTTCCATGATGGCAGCAAACTGACAGCCGTAACTGTCGTTAATTCTCTAGAGAAGGCCTTCGCGGCAGCACCGAAGCCACGTATTATCGACGGCATCGAATGGCAAGTACGTGCCTTGGATGACATGCGTGTAGAAATTAAAACCGAGTTTAACGACCCACTTCTGCCAAGCCGCCTTTCTAGCCCGCAGCTTTCTATCCTTGCCGCAAGTGCCTACCAAGACGATGGCCGCGTAAACCCAACCCGTACCGGTAGTGGCCCATTCATCCTGACCGAGATTAACGGTGCGACCAGCGCCAAACTAGAACGTTTTGATGATTACTGGGGTGAGAAGGCGAAAGTCGCGCGTGTTACTGCTGAGTATGTGCCGGACGGTTTTGCCCGTGCCGCTGCACTGCGCACCGGCAAAGCAGACGTCGTGGAAGCCGTGCCTGTTTCCCAGCTAGCAATGATTGACCCTGAACTGCTGCACGAAGTCAGCATGCCTCGCACCAATACGCTTTACCTAAACAACTCGTCTGAAGTATTCAGCCAGCTTGAAATGCGTAAAATTGCTGCCGCAGCGATTGACCGTGAACAGATCATCAAAACGGTTTACGAAAATCGTGCGGACAAAGCAGAAGGCCTGTTAGGTCCAGCTCTGGCTTGGGCAGCCCCACTTCGCCCTGACGCGTCAGCACTTGAGCAAGGCAAGGCCAATGGCGAGAAAATTGTCCTAGGTACTTTTACCGACCGAGCAGAGCTTCCGGAGGTTGCGGTACTGGTTAAGCAGCAACTTGAAAGTGCAGGCTTTAATGTAGAGCTGGATATCCGTGAGTACGCCCAGATCGAAAATGATGCCCTTGCCGGTAACTTTGATATCTTCATGCTATCGCGTGCCACGGTACTCGATTCAGGAGACCCAGTCGCTTACATGATGAGTGATTTCGGCTGTGAAGGATCATTCAACTTGGGCCAATTCTGTTCAGAAGAAGTGGATAAGGCGCTGACCCATGCTGATCTTCAGCCGCTAGGTGAAGCTCGCCAGAAAGCGACCATTGCAGCTGAACAGATGATTCTTGGCCAATACGCAGCGATCCCTCTGCTGCACGAACGTGTTATCCAAGGCGAAAGCCTGCGCGTTCAAAATGCAGAGCGTGACCCACGCGAACGCCTGCTGGTCACTGAATTTACGGATGTGAACTAAGCAAAATGCGATTAGCCAACCTATCAGGTTCTCCTATGCTAAATCGCTCGCTACCATGGCTGTCACGCGCAGGTGCGCTGTCGGCCATGGTCGTGCTTGTTGGCTTACTGCCGGACATTGCCGGCATTGATCCTACCCAGGCGATTCTGCGTGCCCGTTCGGGGCAACAGCGTATGATGACACCTGAGGCCTTAGAAGCAGTACGCCAAGATCTGGGACTGCACCGAACTAGCTTGGAGCGGCTTTGGGACTGGCTCACCTCATTATTTCAGGGTGACCTCGGTGTCTCCTGGATTGACGGCAGTCCTGTCAGTGAATCAATCATGAGTGCCGCTGGTACCTCGTTACTGTTGATGGGTTGTGCATTTGGCCTAACCTTGTTGTTCTGTGCTATCAGTGTCCAGCACACCATGTGGCAATGGCGACGGAACCGACTGGATAAGCTCAATGGCAGTATCAGTACGGTACTCATCACGCTGCCTGAGTACGTGATAGCCACCTTGCTGATATTGTTTTTTGCCATTTGGCTCAATTTATTGCCGCCTTATGGCTGGCAGGGTTGGCAAAACATCTGGTTACCGAGCCTTGCACTGGCACTGCCGGCAACAGGCCTGTTTACCAAGTTGCTCAACGATAGCCTGCGTCGGGTGTTGGATGAGCCTTGGGTTATCACCTGGCTCAGTGCCAATATTAGTTCAGTACATATTGGCCGCTATGCGCTGCGCCGTGCGCTGACTAACCTATTGCCTCAGATAGCGATGATCGTCATTGGCCTGACTGGCGGGGCGGTTACTGTCGAACACATATTCTCTATCCCGGGAATTGGCCGACTGACGCTGGGGGCAACAGCTGCGCAGGACCTACCCACCTTACAAGGTGGTTTGCTGTTCCTTCTGGTTCTGTCGATAGCTATCAGTAGTTTGACCATCCTTTTCCAGCATCTGTGGCTAGGGCAAGGGTTGAAAAGTGGCAAGTTGATCAGCAGTAACTCACCACTCGGCTTTACCAAAAGTGGTGCAAAACGTGTGGTCAGTGCTTCAATCTTCATCTTGTTAATTGGGTTTGCCTTGTGGGCAGAAATGCGTGATCCCTACACCAGCCAGTTTGCCCGCTTGATCTCGCCAAGTTTTACAGCGCCATTAGGTTCTGATGCTGTTGGCCGTGACTTGTTGGCCCGAGTAGGACAAGGGATGCTCTCCACCCTTAGCATGGGTGTGCTAGCGACAATCCTCAGCTTACTGGTTGGACTTATCATGGGTTTCAACACCAAGCTCAGCCAAGGCTTGATTGAAGTGACGAAAGGAACGCCGTATATCGTCGCGGGTCTGCTGGTTGCCGGCCTTTCAGGTATGCATCCCAACAGCGCCTTGATTGCGGTGGTCTTGGTATCATGGGCGCCGTTGGCTTCCCATTGTTCCAGCCTGTTGGTTGAGGCTAGGGCACAGCCACATATCCGGTTAGCGCCGCTATGGGGTGTAGGTCGTTGGCGAATGTTGAGGCAATATCAACTTCCCTATATTTTACCGCCGTTACTAAAGCACACGGTCATGCGTTTTCCGCCAATCACCTTAAGCCTGACGGCATTGAGCTTCATTGGTTTAGGCGCAAAGCCACCTCATCCAGAATGGGGGTTATTGATTGCCGAAAGCCTGCCTTACATTGAACGTGCGCCACTGGCGGTTCTAGCGCCAATCCTTGGCTTAGTATTGGTGAGCATTGCCATCACCCTGCTGATAGGAAGTAAAGCCAACTAGGACTTAGCGCAACCACATTTCAAGTTGCTGGGTGACCTGCGGGTCGCTGAGCAACTGGTTGTGGTTCATTTCATAAAATACTTTCTGGGATGTCTCGGCAAACATAAGGTGTCGCTCGTCAACCGAGTGATACCCCAACGCACTATTTAGTGGAACGAGACCATCGCCAACCAGTCTTTCAGCTAACAAACTTCTTCTACTCGCCGTTGTGGCAGCGATAGTGAAACAGTCGATGTCACTTGGTAAAGGCACCCCAGACCGCTCGTCAGGCTTGTTTTGGAAACGATCAGTACCTTGCCAATCTTCATCAACGACATAGCCGTAACGAAGGTCGGTGATCCCTGAACTACGCAAGTTGCTTAGTAAATTAAACGGGGCAGTATAAGGTGTTTTACTCAAAATAACACCCAACTTATTTCCCAAACGCTCCAGTGGTGCTCCATGGTGAGGAGTCCCAAGAAATACCATTTTTTTCACAGCATTGGGCCATAACGCTTCCTGAGCTTGGCCATAATGCACGGCACTTCTCGACACTAACCCGCCCATGCTATGGGCAATAATTGAGAGCTCTTCTACGGGGACAGGCCAATTTTTTACAAGTTGCTCCAGCAAGTCAGATAATTGCCTGCCATTTTGCGACGTATGCAGCCCGGTATTATAACGAAGATAAACAGGGGTATAGCCAAGCGAGGAAGACAAGTGCTGGCCATGATCAACCTCCTCCCCGTTATGCTCCCCTCGCCAGAGGCGATCATTCATGCACAGCCCATGGATCATCAGCAGTACTTTCGAAGTGGCTTGTGGAATTTGGTCGGCGTGTAAATCGTCTAAAGACAACGGCTCTTGCTGGTAATAAAAAGTCATTGGGATCGCAAATTGATTACCTTGCTCAACCAACCTATCCCCCATCACACCATTAAGGGCCGACAGCATTGAAATACGTTCAAGAGTCTCCTTTTTACCTTCATCGAAAGACTCAAGCCAAGGCTGCTTTATTTCTAAGGCTTTATCGATCCCATTACCCAGTAATTCGGTAATTTTGTAGATATTTTTATAAACAAACCCTGTCAGCCCTCGGGTTTTCTCCGGGGTTTCTCCCCCCGGAACGCCCATTGTTCGCCAGACTGACTGGTGGACCCCCTCTGCGATCCGTGTTGCACTCATTGTCGCTTGCGTGGCCAGTTGTCCGATCCCTCTTAGATCGGAGGCGTAAAAATGCTTAAAGCGCTTTGTCGTTGACTGAGTAACCACTAAAGACTCCATTTTGCGTCGTTATGAGGGATACAACGCATAGTGAAGCAATAAACTAGAATGATGAACCTAGAAAACTCATCCTCGGTACTTTGTGCCAATAGTTACTTACCAACCCAGGCTCCCAAGCTTTGTAGTGCTTGTTGGGTAAGGCTCTCGCTATAGGCATTGATTTTCCAATGATCGGGGCACCAGCCTTTCATAAACCGCTGGAAATCAGCCCAGGCGACGCAATACATTGGCCGCCATTGCTGCTCGACATCGTTGCCGTCTATATCTGGCTGGTATTCTTGCAATGCCTGTTTCAGCGCAGCAAAGTACTCGTCTAGATAGCCTTGAACCTTAGCTTCGTTATTGGCCACACTCTCGTTGAAATCGAGCACGCTGCTCAGGAACAGGATGACATCTTTCATGCCACAGCCGCCACCGACATACTGAAAATCAACGGCAGCCACTTCACTACCCTCCTTTGTGAAACAGAAATTAGCCAGTTTGGCATCACCATGCACCAGTGTCTGGTATCGGCTATGTGCTAGCGTGCTATCTAAACGCTCAGCAGCGGCTTTGAGTGCTTGGTCCTCAAGCACAGCTAACTCATCCGGACGGGTAGCCAAATGCCAATAGGTACCCGTTAGCCAAAGCCCTTGTGCATGGGTATTGGATGCCTTCCCTTTAGTAATGAACTGAGCTTGAACCATATACTGGTCATGAACCATGTACTGGGCATGGAACTGGGCCAACCAGCGTAAACAGGCCAGAAGCGAAGGCTGCTCGATACTTTTGTGTACTTGGGTATATCCCGATAGGGCTAAATCTTCCAACACCAACAAAATCTCATTGTCATGCTGCTCTACTAGAAATCTCATTGTCATGCTGCTCTACTAGCAAGCACTCAGGCACCGGCGCCTGGCAATGATTGGCATAATGTCGATACCAGTTCACTTCAACCTGGTAAGAGTCCAATTTTCGCTGGTGAGAACGCGAAGTGTTCCATCCTCTGGGATGATCAGGTGACTGTACTTCGGAGCTTGGCAGCAGGATATATTTCACAATCACAGAAGGCATATTGCCCCCGGCCAAATACAGCCTCACCAGTTCTCCATAGCCACTCCAAAGGCTTTGGATATGCTCAACGTTATCGACAGCTTCGGCACCAAGTGACTGAGCGACTTTATCAATGATGTGTGTTGGGATATTCATAATTTTTTCTTGGGCTATGGGCTAAAATAGTTCTAATAAATAATTTTGAGCGTCACCTATCGCCGATTGCCAAGCTCCTTGTCTCCAGCCTAGCATTTCTTACTACACTTATTCCTTTGTTCGAAGTCGATGATATTACCATGGCTGTCGGCCTACAGCTCACAGCAGTGATTAAACCGATGGGTAAGCCTTTTCCGACACTGCTTACCTCAAGACACTGGAGCCGCAAACTATTCCATGCACCATTCAGTTACCTTCAAGGTGATTTAGCATACAGTGCCAGCATCATTCACCACCTCAATGGATCATGTGTTCTCTACCCGTTTGCCGAGCTGCGCTTAGTTCGCCATTTCTACAGTTTCTCGATGAAAATGGCCGCGATCCATCACCGCTGCTAAAGCGCTTGCGCATTGATAAGAAGACGCTGACAACACCAACATTGTACCTGCCTTCACATGTCGTCAGCCTGATTGTCGATTCAGCCTCTAAAACAACGGGGCATACTGATATTGGCTACTATGCCGCACAGTATGTAAACAACCAAGCCCTTCATCCACAGTTCCAGCAGCACCTAGCCAGCAGCGAAGGATTGACTGATTTCCTTGATAGCTTGATCTCATTCCAGCACCTGCAGGGGTCTCACTTCAAGTTGTGGTTTGAATACCTCAATGGTGAGCTAAGGATTTGCCATCAGAGCTCGCTCAAGGCGACCGACAAGAGCTACGAACATGCCAATGAGTTCACGACCTTCCTGATCATCAAGCTATTGAAGGATCAGTTGGGCGCATCCTGGCAGCCTAGCTATCTGGCCTTCGACCACCAAAGCGTTCCTAAAGCCAAGATTGTTGGTCAAACTGCTAATAAAAAAGTCTTTTATGGCGCGGAATGCAGCTACATACCGGTCAGCTTGAATGTGGCTGACTTACAACCCTTTAAACGCCATCCCGACCAAAGGCTCGGATGCGCAATGGCAAGGGTAAAAAGTGTGGTTGATACTTTCTGGCAAGAGGAGCATTTTGGCATCGATTTCGTGGCCCATCTCTTTGGGGTATCGGAACGAACACTGCAACGATTATTCATCCAGCATAACACGTCATTCAGGGACTACTTCAACCAGAAGAAGATAGAAAAATCAATGCTGTTGCTCCAACAAGGGCACAGTATTCAAGAGGTGGCAGAAAAACTCAATTATTCAGACCCGTCCAACTTCTCGCGGGCAATGAAGAAGCACCTCAAGCAGACCCCGACTCAGTACCTAAAAAGCTTGTCACTGGCCTCATGACGTCGAGCTCTTTTCCGCTCAAGATGTCGTAAATTGATAGGTTTAATTTGCTTTCACCTCACTATATTGCTTATTTCGTTCGCAACTTTGTAAAAGATTTAGAATGTTAAATAAAAAAAGCCCTTACATAATATGTAAGGGCAAAAGGACCTAAGAGTACTATTTTATTATTCCAAAAGAACCGACAATAACCATCTTCAATAATCTGATTATTTTTAAATATTAATCATCTAGATATTGTAGGTGTCGATTTTATTCAGATGTACTTAATTTTATTGGGGCTGAATGTAACGACTCGTCAATACTGCTATTGACATCCAACCACGTTTCAGTCTCTGTATCAAAGATATGAGGCTGGCCGCTAATTGGGTTCTCACCAGTCCAAAACTCCAATGAGTTCAACACCAAGTAATCCGCCCCTACAGTTACCGCATACAATGGCGACATCGCCATATTCAAGCCACCACGGGCATATCGGTTATCTACTGCTTTTACGTTATATTCCATTAACTTAGTGGTAGCCACATTACTGCCTACACAACCAGTTAACAGCGCAGAAGCGATACCCATCACGACACATCGTTTAATAATATTGATAGCCATACAACTTATAATAAAAAGCAAATTTATCGACGAGGGGAATACTACTGACTACTCAAATATGATCTAGCGACAAGCACAATATTTGTTATCTAGCTTGCAACTTTACCAACAAAAAAACAATTGTCGTAAAATGACCTGTACAAGTTAAATAATAAAAAAGTGAAATATTGATTGAATTAATAACGTAAATAGACTTATGCAGACCAACAATAGTTCGACTAATGAACTTCGCTTTTTATTTGGAGAAGGCCAACTTATAAGTGAAAATATTTCAAGACAAAACAACAGATTAAACGGAAATAGCACATACGCTCACAAAATCGAAAGTTATCAAAAACGTCTTACACACCATCAGATAACAATTTATCAATTTAGCAATAAAACACTCGCAATGCATCAGGTTTTGATGCTTCATCACTCAAAAATCTTGCGCGCCATACTGTCCTAGGAATCCAGCATCTAGCACCGATGGTTTGAAAATGATCACAAATTGAAACGTTTCAATTGATGGAGGTAAAATTGTGCTGTACAGTTCATAACAAATTACACCTTATAGACTTAAATCTTTGAAATTAAGTCATTGAAGCTTTAATTTCACTGAAAAATAATTGAAATACGCCATAAAAACGGTAGAAACGTTACATCACATATGTAAAGTTCATGAGGTTAACGGCACATACACAAGGATAGGAAGATGATGTCATCCAAACTCAAAAAACGGAAATTCTCCCCCATTTGGCCAGTTGCAGCATCGCTTGCCATGATGTCCGCGCCTTGTGTCGCAACAAACCAGACTGAAAATACTGCAGGCAAGAAACCCAATGTCCTTCTTATCTTTGCTGACGACTTGGGGTATGCAGATACCGGATTCCAAAACCAAAGCAAAGATGTCAAAAACACCGAACCTCGACAGGTTAGCCGAAGATGGTGTTATCTTTGAAGCAGGTTATGTTACCGCACCGGTCTGCGGCCCTTCACGGGCAGGAATGCTAACAGGACGCTATCAACAACGCTTCGGTGCACATGATAATGTCGGACCGTATATCTTAGAACAAGATATTGAGCAGGGCGTCCCTGCCAATATTCCAACCATTGGCCACTATTTGCAAGGTGCTGGCTACAAGACAGCCATAATTGGAAAATGGCATGACGGTGATGCCAAGCAATTCTGGCCACACAACCGTGGTTTTGATGAGTTTTTTGGCTTCAATAATGGGGCAGCCGATTACTTTGTCGGGGCCCGCAATGAAGAGAACAGCAAGAATGCGCCTTTTTCTTCAATCTATCATAATGATCAACTAGTTCCTCCCTTTGATCAGTACCTTACCGATAAGTTTGGTGATGAAGTAGTCAACTTTATTGAAACCAATAAGGATCAACCTTTCTTCCTGTACGTACCATTCAATGCTATTCATGGCCCACAACAAGCATTAGATGAAGACTTACAACGCTTTAGCCATATCGAGAACCCAAAACGAAGACTTGCCGTAGCAATGAACTACAACATGGATCATAACGTCGGCCGGATCATCGCTAAGCTGGAAGAGCACCAATTAATGGAAGAGACACTGATCATTTTCCTCTCTGACAATGGTGGCAAATTCCTCGGCAAGCATGGCAACGAGTCCTACAACCATCCGCTTAGAAGTGAAAAAGGACAAGTTTGGGATGGTGGGATCAGAATCCCGTTCAGCGTGACTTGGAAAGGCACCATTCCCGCAGGCCGCACCATCAGCGATCCTATTATCTCTTTAGATATTCTGCCTACCGCCTTGGCTGCCGCTGGAGTACAAACCTCAAAGGAGATGCAGCTTGACGGTGTGAATTTATTGCCAGTGCTAACAGGTGAAACAGAGCACCTCGATAACCGTTTCCTCTACTGGCATATGCCTAATCAAGCGGCTATTCGCGATGAGAACTGGAAGCTGGTAATGCCCAACCTTGCAGATAAAAATGCACCCTATGAATTGTTCCATATCAGCGATGATATCAGTGAACGTAAAAACGTCGCGGATACCAACCCTGAGCAAGTTGCTAGGCTAAAAGCTCAATTTGACGCTTGGAGCAGCGACAATATGCCGCAGTTATGGGGGTGGGATAAAAACCGATTGAAATATACCAATGGCTGGCGAGGAAGATACTGAGCCAGTTGGACTATGTTCGCAGTATCCCCTTCGGAGGCTGCGAACTGTTCTTCATTAAGAAATCAATGATCTTACAGTGTTCTGCTTATACAGCAAAGTAATACCCAAAATCTGAGTACATATATTAAGTTACGGCTAGACATACCAACCACATAATCATAATTACAATTCGAACCAACCAACAATTTAGAAGAGATATCATGATAGGCAATCTTGAAGTCGTCGTTTTGGCCAATTTATTGGAAAATGCATCTACTGGCTATGAACTGACAAAGAAAATAAATAAATCACCTTGGAAAACATCACATCAACAAATATATAGAACTTTGTTGAAACTCAAAAACAAAGGTTTTCTCACTTGTGAAGAAGTGAATCAAACAAATAAACCTGACAAGAAAATATACTCCATTACCCACGAAGGCGAACTTGTTGTGAGTAGTCAAAAGCTTCAAGAAGCTAAAGTAAAAATTAAACAAGATGAAGCTAACTCTAGGCTCGTCTTGGGTGATCCGCAATATTTCATCAACATGCATAATGAAATATCGAAAAAAGTATCTGAATTAACGATGGCCAGAATTGATGCTGATCCTTTAACTCAACTCGCTATCGACCGTAAGATAAACCTACTGCATGCCGATTCAGAATGGTGCAAATATGTGGTAAGAACATTATCAAACAAGATCAAGGTTGCAGCATGAATTACATTGCTATATTCCTCAATGAGAAAGGAAAAGCAGTCTCCGATAACATAGGTCAATGTATCAATATACAAATTGGTGAGTTTGATGATATTCACCAAGCGACAAATAGTGCCCGTGAGCTTTTTGGTGGTTTTAAAGTACAAGAAGGACTTATTTGGTGTAAATCACGATGTGGAGGAGTATTAATCGCACCAGAACCGCTGATAAACATCTACTACTAAATAATTCAACTTTAAAATTACCTTGCGAATAATAAAATAAACCCAAGTATACAAACTTATACTTGGGTTTGTTTATATCAATAATACCCATACTAAACGTGACAACTTAAAACTTTAAGTACAAGGTTATAGCCAACCTCGTACAATTAGAGGTATTGGTTTTATTTTAACAGTGCGTTTTATCAATGTTCCCCTAAAATAAAAAAGGTTCATCTCGGATCTCCGGGGAAGACTGACCGAATTTTCAGAAAGAAGTATGCAGTATCACGATAGCCATAGGCC
>NZ_JAWJZI010000006.1:0-91873 GCF_033022775.1 Photobacterium rosenbergii
AGCCCATAGCCCATAGCCCATAGCCCATAGCCCATAGCCCATAGCCCATAGCCCATAGCCCATAGCCCATAGCCCATTTTCCCTACTATTTTTCTTTTTCAAAAAAAATCTAATTTTCTTTGAACCATTTCATTTTGAGCCAGTCATATATAGTGACATTCACATTAAAGACGCGGTACTTAGATTATTTATCTATTTGATACGCTGCTTTAATTTATGATGCCACTGCTGCTAAACTCCTAATTGTGTATATAGAGCTTTTGCCCACTGAATATCAGTGGGCTTTTTTTTGCCAATCAAAAATAATTTTAAATTTTTTTGAACTAATCGAAAACTCGCCAGTCATATATTACATGATTCAGATTAAAGACGAGGTTCATAAGCAGGTTCTTAATTGCTTTATGACTTAACAGGATGCTCCTGCCCTTCTTTAATTTGTGATGCCACTGCTGCTAACTCCTAATTGTGTATATAGAGCTTTCGCCCACTGAATATCAGTGGGCTTTTTTTATTTTTAAACATGAGCTTAAACCCAAGTTATCTCAAGCTGCCCATTCGGAGCCAACAGCATTCATCACTCAGGGTTATTGTTCAGTAAGTCGGCATGCCGAAGCGTTAACGATAGCCAATTGCATGTTTTCGACGCATCAATGATCTTGCTGTTACGTTCAACAGATTCGACAAATTCTGGCAACGGCAAACCTGCTATATCCGCCATCTGCCGATAGTAGACTTCCCGGCTTGGATGATCCGGCGCTGCTAAGTGCAGCACCTGCTGAGAAGGCCAGTGCTCTATTAACTGCTCAATAGCAGCAATACAGTCTGTTTGATGAATAAGGTTTACCTTATCTTTACCGTGCTCAATCCCTTTGCGACCCGACAAGAATCGAACGGGATGCCTATTTGGGCCAATGAGACCGGACAATCGCAGGATCACTGCCTCACTTCCCCACTCGGCAAGTAGATAACGCTCTAGCTCAAAATGAGCTTGCGCTGACCGAGTGTCTGGCCTTGGCACGGTAAACTCATCAACAACCCCTTGGCACGCACCATAAACCGCGGTAGTACTTATGAATACGATTCGACGACAGCCGACCTGTTTCGCGGTTGCTGAAAGCAGCTTTACTTTAGCCACCAGATCATCCGCAGCACCTTCATATCGACCAGGAGGCACATTGATAACCAGCAAATCGGTATCTAAGAACTGCTTCAGTTCCACAGTCAGCGTCTCAGGCTGAGCTAATGTGTCTGGCAGCGAAAGCGTCACGCCATGGATACCGTGTTCAGCCAACTTACCGGCTTGTTCGGATGACTGCTTGCTGCCCCATGTTTCTATACCTCGTTGCGCAAGATGCCTGGCCAAAGGCAAACCGAGCCAACCGCAACCACATATACTGACCTTGTCGATTTTTCCCTGTTTCATTCCCTTTCACCTCTTACCAATCATCTGAAAGTCATTTTCACATGGCTGCTCAAAACTTCATCTCGATTTATTTCAACCTGTAAATTAATTCCCGCGCACTGAAAATTAGCTACAGAAAAACACGAAATCAGCCTTTCAAACCGTAATTTTGATTAAAAATCTTTTCAGTTCTGAAAGAAAAAATTCGATCCCTGTCAAACTATAATAAAAAGAGAAAGCGATATTCATGGATTTACTAGGAGCAGATCCATGAAAAGTAGTATAGTTTCATCAAAATGGCTTTAAGCACTTTATACGATAAGTAAGCCAGTAACGAAATTCAGTAACGAGCGGTAACCGCCATGAATACCCTAGAGAAAATTCAAAAGAATCTTGATAACTTCAGTAAGTCAGAACGTAAAGTTGCTGAAGTTATCCTAGCATCGCCACAAACAGCCATTCATTCGAGCATTGCAACTCTGGCTAAGATGGCGGATGTGAGTGAACCTACTGTTAACCGCTTCTGTCGTCGCTTGGATACAAAAGGTTTCCCAGATTTTAAACTGCACCTTGCCCAGAGCCTAGCTAACGGTACGCCTTATGTGAACCGCAACGTCGAAGAAGATGACGGCCCTGATGCTTACACCTCTAAAATCTTTGAATCTACCATGGCATGCTTGGACGTAGCGAAAAACAGCCTCGACCCAATGCAGGTGAATCGTTCCGTTGACCTTTTGACCCAAGCTAAGAAAATCTCTTTCTTTGGCCTGGGCGCATCGGCCTCTGTCGCTCACGATGCACAAAATAAATTCTTCCGCTTCAACATTCCAATTGTCTGCTTCGATGACATCGTGATGCAGCGCATGAGTGTGATCAATTGTAGCGACGGTGACGTTGTCGTAATGATCTCACACACAGGTCGCACCAAGAGCTTGGTTGAGGTCGCACGCATGGCCCGTGAAAATGGTGCCACTGTTATCGGCATTACAGCCAAAGACTCACCGCTAGATCGAGAGTGTTCGATCTCCATCTGCTTGGATGTCCCGGAAGATACCGATGTCTACATGCCGATGGCAAGCCGTGTGGTACAGATGACCGTCATCGATGTACTGGCGACAGGCTTCACGCTTCGCCGTGGTGCCGGTTTTCGCGAAAACCTAAAGCGAGTAAAAGAGTCACTGAAAGACTCTCGCTTTACTAAAGAAGGCATTATTTAAGCTTCTTTATACATTGCACCAAGGTTTGATTGATAAGGCATGGCTTCGGGGCCGTGCCTTTTCTTTTCCCTACTCGATTAGCCACTCTAAAGCCCTATCCATCATCTACACTTACCCCAACCAAAAGCAAAGTTCCGCCATTACGAGCAACGTTGCCCATTAAAATTCTGCAATTTTTCTACCGTATGATGAAAAACATGCATGACTAGTCCTACAATATGTTTTTTTCTTACAGTTTGTTGATAAAGAACAGCTTCTTTCTACCGATATGTGTAGTAAAATTTCACGCAATTCAATGAAGCAGATTTCCACAAGCAATCGTTTCATTGGTAACCAATGATACAGATGGAGTTTCCGATGTCTGAAAGGCTAAGACGTACTAAAATCGTTACTACTTTGGGTCCTGCAACCGACCGCGATAACAATCTAGAAAAGATTATCGCAGCGGGTGCTAATGTTGTGCGAATGAACTTCTCCCACGGCAGCCCAGAGGATCACATCCAACGCACCAAGACTGTACGTGAAATCGCCGCAAAACTAGGTAAGCACGTTGCTATCCTAGGCGATCTCCAAGGCCCGAAAATCCGTGTGTCAACTTTCAAAGACGGCAAGATTCAATTGGCGATCGGCGACAAGTTCACCCTAGACAGCGACCTAGCAAAAGGTGAAGGCGATCAGCAAGCTGTTGGTCTTGACTACAAAGAGCTACCTAAAGACGTTGAGACAGGCGACATCCTACTGCTTGACGATGGCCGTGTTCAGCTACAAGTGACTTCTGTTGAAGGCAACAAGGTTCACACCGAAGTGACCGTTGGCGGTCCACTGTCAAACAACAAAGGCATCAACAAGAAAGGCGGTGGCCTTTCTGCTGAAGCCCTAACAGACAAAGATAAAGCAGACATCATCACAGCAGCACAAATGGGTGTTGATTACCTGGCGGTATCTTTCCCACGCAACGGCGAAGACATGAAATATGCACGCCGCCTTGCGATGGAAGCAGGCCTTGAAGCCAAGCTAGTTGCTAAAGTCGAGCGTGCAGAAGCGGTAGCGACTACTGAAGCAATGGATGACATCATCATGGCTTCTGATGCGGTAATGGTTGCTCGTGGTGACCTAGGTGTTGAAATCGGTGACCCAGAGCTAGTGGGCGTTCAGAAGAAACTGATCCGCCGTGCTCGCAGCCTGAACCGCACCGTGATCACGGCTACCCAGATGATGGAAACCATGATCACCAGCCCAATGCCGACGCGTGCTGAAGTGATGGACGTCGCAAACGCCGTACTTGATGGTACTGATGCGGTTATGCTTTCGGCAGAAACAGCAGCCGGTAGCTACCCGGTAGAAACAGTAACAGCGATGGCTGGCGTTTGTATGGGTGCAGAAAAAGAGCCAAGCATCAACGTATCTAACCACCGCCTAGCACGTACTTTCGAGTCAGCGGAAGAAACTATTGCCATGTCGACCATGTATGCTGCCAACCACATGGAAGGTGTCAAAGCGATGATCGCGATGACAGAGTCTGGCCGTACGCCACTGATGATGTCTCGTATTTCATCTGGCAAGCCAATTTTCGCTATGTCTCGCAACGAAAACACGCTAAACCGCGCTGCACTATTCCGTGGTGTTACTCCGGTTTACTTCGATCGCGACAGCGATGCAGGTCTAGAAGCAGCAAAACACGCTGTTGAAAACCTGAAAGAAAAAGGTTTCCTTTCTGTTGGCGACCTAGTGATCGTTACCCAAGGTGACGTGATGGATACTGTTGGTAGCACCAACAACATGCGTATCCTGACTGTAGAGTAATCTATAGCCTGAATACAAAAAGCGTGATGGTGTCAGCCATCACGCTTTTTTTTGTCTTTTTTATATTTGCCACGCTACGGGTACGCTTTATCTACCCTTACTCCATTATCGAAATAGAGTATTCTGACCTTGTCTTTAGGTTGGAACAGCATGGTGGAATCCACATCTTGGATCACATCGATCAGGGTGCCGTCTTCGGCCTTGATCAATAGCTCCACCAAACGGTATTGAACAATCCGCTGCGTCGGCTGGCGCTTATGCGCAATACCCGCACCGGCAACCGCGCCCACCGCCGTGGCGACCTCACGCCCGGTACCGTCACCAAACTGATTCCCAATCAAGCCGCCAATCACGCCTCCCAACAGGGTTTCCCAACCATTTCGCTGCGATTCTATGACTTCTTGGTGGGTGATATAGCGAACACTGTCCACGGCACCGAATACCACTTGTTTCACCGGTCGCGCCTGATTTCTATTGTACGGTGCCGCAGAAAGTGCCAGGGGTAGAACTAACAATAACACTAACCATTTTCTCATCATGTATAATCCTCTTTCCCGGCAACCTGTGCACTTGGGCAAATGCTTTATTCCCAAGCAAAATAAGCTACATTTAGTGTAATTATGGCAATTTATCTTCCGGAGCTTGATCCGGTCAATACTGATTTCCCAGCCCCTGAAACCGCATTAGCAGACCCAAATGGCTTGCTCGCCTTTGGTGGTGACTTGCGACCAGAACGCCTGGTCAGCGCATACCGTCAAGGGATATTCCCGTGGTTTTCAGAAGGTGAGCCCCTACTCTGGTGGAGCCCTGCCCCAAGAGCGGTATTCCTGCCCGATCAATTCCAACCGAGTAAAAGCTTAAGAAAATTCTACCGAAAATCTGGCTACCAAGTCACATTGAATCAAGCTTGCCACGATATTATCGAACTTTGTGCCAGCACCCGTAAAGCAGAAGAAACCTGGATCACCCCTGAAATGATCCAGGCCTATCAACACCTGCATGATCTCGGCTACTGCCATTCGGTGGAAGTATGGCAGCAAGGTAAACTCGTTGGCGGACTATATGGGATCAGTGTCGGCGGCGTGTTCTGTGGCGAGTCGATGTTCTCGCTGGCAGACAATGCTTCCAAGATTGCCCTCTGGCTATTTTGCGAGCATTTCAGTTCTCATGGCGGCCAACTGATTGATTGCCAAATTATGAATGATCACCTTGCCTCCCTCGGCGCAGCCGAGATGGAGAGAGCGCTGTTCACACATTTCCTCCACCAGCAAAGAGATGCCATACTTTGTGATGCGTGTTACCAGAGTCAGGAGTTAACTTTCACACCGTCATGAGCAGTTTAAACAAGCTTCCTTTACGTATTGGTTTGACACCTGAATCGTCGTGCAGCTATCTCCCAGGGCAAAGCGAGCAGCTCGGTGTCGTGATGGACCACCACTGGTTGTCACCGGCTGGCTACAGTGTGTTGTTGGCCTCGGGCTACCGTCGCAGTGGCAGTGCCGTCTACAAACCCATGTGTCAGCAGTGCAGCGCATGCGTACCGCTGAGGGTGGACTGCCCTGCTTTTCGACCATCGAAAAGCCAGAAGCGCCAACTCAACCAGATGGCCAAGTTACGCTGGGAGTTCAAAACGGAGCTGGATCCAGGTTGGTATCCGTTATACGAGCGTTACATCACCCAGCGCCATTCTGATGGCAGTATGTATCCACCGAACAAGGCCCAGTTCTTCGAGTTCTGTACCGCGCCATGGATGGATACCCTTTTCCTTCATGTTTATGAGGAAGAAAGGCTTATCGCTATTGCCATCACCGATGTTTTCGATGATGCCATGAGCGCGGTATACAGCTTCTTTGACCCGGACAGCTCGCTCTCGCTCGGTACGCTGTGTGTGCTCTATCAGATCCAGTATTGCCAACATTCAGGACGGCGTTGGCTCTACCCCGGCTACCAAATCGACCAATGCAAAGCGATGAACTATAAGGTTCGCTTCAAGCCCTACGAAAAACTGACGGCGCATGGATGGCAACATTTTGATGAAAACTAAGCTGCATTTTTCACCGCTGCCTGAGGTAAATACGATAAAATACGTATTAATGCATCAGAGTAGCTGACAAAGCACATTCGCAGATGTAAAATTGCGGCCTAAACTTTACACTCAAACAGTTTCAAGGCATTATCCAGCCCGATCAGAAGAATGGCTGGTAGCCTAAGAGGATTCAATGGCAAAAGAAGACGTAATTGAAATGCAAGGTACTGTGCTAGACACACTACCTAACACTATGTTCCGCGTAGAGCTTGAGAACGGTCACGTTGTTACCGCTCACATTTCTGGCAAAATGCGTAAAAACTACATCCGTATTCTTACTGGTGACAAGGTAACTGTGGAACTGACTCCATACGACCTAACCAAAGGCCGCATCGTCTTCCGCGCCCGTTAATCTTTTACCAAGATTGCAGAATACAAATAAAACCCGGCCTCTCGCCGGGTTTTATTTTTTCTAACGTTAAGAAACCTTGCAATGCCCTCCTTCCCTTTTTGATAAATACTCCTCATCGTCATCGCAAATTTATTTTATTTGCCACCCCCCCCGTTCGGTTGTTTAATCCCCCTGCACCCAAAGGCCAAAAGCGAGTGAGGTGTATGCGAGGGACACGCCCTCACCTTCTTCTGTCATACCGTGAAATCTGTCTGCAGCACGGCCGTTTAGGAATGACAATGAAACCAATCGCAATGCATGATATGCAACTAGAAATCAACCTATTGCACATGTGCGACATCGCAGCCACTATCCACCCGAAAGACCGACCGCTTAGCACGTCGCCACACCTTGAGCGCCGTAAGAAACGCATGTCGCAAAGACGGGCCCAACGAACGCTCGCTGGCTGCGTCTAACCCACTTTGGTTCACCTAGGATGTTGACGGGGCCTATTGCATTCCCATCGCTCCGCACATCTATCTGATGAGTATTAACTAACCTGGTGCTTACAGTCTTAAGGCTGGGCCTTGCCACAGCTGTCGATTGACTGTCAGTACCCAATCACTGCCCGAGGAAAAAGTAATGAGTGATTGGACGACTAAAAATGCGCGTGACGTTTACAACATCCCATATTGGGGACAAGGCTATTTTGATATCAACCCTCAGGGTGAAGTCGTGGCTAGGCCAAACAGCCAAGATCCGTTAAATACCATAGCCCTGTCACAGTTGGCGGATCAGTTAATTGCCAAAGGTGCATCTTTACCGGTTTTGGTTCGTTTTCCTGATATTCTCCACCACCGAGTCGATACCTTGTGCACTGTCTTTAACCAGGCTATCGACCACTACCAATACCAAGGTGAATATCTGGCGGTTTACCCAATCAAGGTGAACCAACAAGAGGCTGTTGTCAGCGAGATCCTGGCCAGCCAATATGCCAAACAACAGCGTCAATTGGGTTTGGAAGCCGGTAGCAAACCTGAGTTGATGGCTGTGCTAGCATTGGCACAGCAAGCAAGCTCGGTGATCGTCTGCAACGGCTACAAAGACAGGGAATACATCCGTCTTGCCCTGATCGGTGAAAAGCTCGGCCACGATGTCTATATCGTGTTGGAAAAACTCTCCGAGCTTAAAACCGTCATGCAAGAAGCTATCGAACTGGGGGTTCGCCCTCGTCTAGGTTTGCGTGCTCGCCTTGCATCCCAAGGTAAAGGAAAGTGGCAAGCCAGCGGTGGCGAGAAGTCCAAATTTGGCCTGTCTGCATCTCAGGTGCTGTCTGTTGTTGAGAAGCTGCGTGACAACGATATGCTCGACTGCCTGCAGTTGCTTCACTTCCACCTTGGCTCGCAGATCGCCAATATCCGCGATGTCCGTAGCGGTGTCGGAGAAGCTGGCCGGGTATATGCCGAACTGAAGAAATTGGGCGCTGGTATCACTACCGTCGATGTCGGTGGCGGTTTGGCTGTTGATTATGAAGGCACCCGCAGCCAGAGCAGCTGTTCCATGAACTACAGCCTGCGCGAGTACGCCAACAATGTGGTCTATACCCTGGGTGATATCTGCAAGGAGTATGATATTCCAATGCCGAGAATTATCTCGGAGTCGGGCCGTAACCTGACCGCGCACCATGCAGTGCTGATCACAGATGTAATTGGTGTAGAACGGTATAAACAAGAATCGGTAAACCCGCCAGAGGTATCTGCCCCGCAGATCCTGCACAATATGTGGCACTCATGGAAGGAGCTGATGACGCTAACCGATTCTCGCTCGCTAATTGAGATTTACCATGACAACCAAAGCGATCTGGCTGAAGTACACACTCAATTTGCCATGGGTATACTGAGCTTTACAGAGCGCGCTTGGGCCGAACAAATCAGCCTGCGGCTATGCTACGAGCTAGAGAAAATGCTGTCGGCGAAAAACCGCGCCCATCGTCCATTGCTGGACGAACTTCATGAGCGCTTGGCTGATAAGTTCTTTGTTAACTTCTCGCTGTTCCAGTCGTTGCCAGATGCCTGGGGGATCGACCAAGTCTTCCCTATATTGCCGCTAAGCAACCTGGACAAGGAGCCGGAGCGACGTGCAGTAATTTTGGATATTACCTGTGACTCAGACGGTGCTATCGAGCAATACGTCGAGGGACAAGGGATCGAGACAACGCTGGCAGTTCCTGCCTGGAGTGATGAATCACCGTATCGCATGGGGTTCTTCCTAGTGGGTGCCTACCAGGAGATCTTGGGGGATTTGCACAACTTGTTTGGTGATACCGATACCGCGATTGTCCGTGCTATGCCGGAAGGCGGCTACGAGATCGAGCGAGTAGACCATGGCGACAGCGTTAAAGATGTCCTGCGCAGTGTCCGCCTTGATTCTGCCAGCTTCCTGGCCCAGTACGAGCAAATGGTCAAGCAACACTTACCTGTTCACGAGCACAGCGCGATCTTGAGCGAGCTCGAAGAAGGGCTTAATGGCTATACCTACTTGGAAGATGTCCAGAGCCAGCGTTAAGGCGTAACAACGCAAATAACAGAACGAGGCCACCAGCATACTGGTGGCCCTTCAACAGTTTTAGATTTCGACAGCTTTAGGAGCCGATTATGGCAACCCTTGCAACTCACCCAGATTATTCGCTAACGGCAAATGCCTTTGGTTTTTTGCGTCAGCCGTTAGAATTTGCACCGCACACCACCGATGCCGATGTCATCATCACCGGTGTCCCGTTCGATATGGCCACAACTGGCCGCTCAGGCAGCCGCATGGGTCCGAATGCAATCCGTCAGGTATCGACCCACCTTGCTTGGGAAGGCAAACGCTGGCCCTGGTCGTTTAAGCTTAAAGACAAGCTGACCATTGCTGACTGCGGTGACCTAGTCTTTGATAGCGGTGATGCTGCGCAAATGTGTGAGCGCTTGGAAAACCATGCGACATCCCTGCTTGAAGCAGGCAAGACGTTGCTGACCTTCGGCGGTGACCACTTTGTCACCCTGCCGCTGCTGCGGGCACATGCAAAGAAATTTGGCAAGATGGCGCTGATCCATTTCGATGCCCATACCGATACCTATGACATGGGTAGTCAGTTTGATCACGGTACCATGTTCTACCATGCACCTAACGAGGGCTTGATTGATCCACTGCACTCAATCCAGATCGGAATACGTACCGATCATGACAACAAGCTAGGCTTCAATGTCCTGGATGCAGGAACAGCCAACGATTGGTCGGTTGAAAAAATTGTCGAAAAGATTAAACACACCGTCGGTGATATGCCTGTGTATCTGACCTTCGACATCGATTGCTTGGATCCAGCGTTCGCACCGGGTACCGGCACACCGGTATGTGGCGGCCTGACATCGGACAAAGCGCTGAAAATCATCCGTGGCTTACAAGGCATCAATCTTGTGGGTATGGACGTGGTAGAAGTGGCCCCGGCTTATGATCACGCTGATATGACCGCTTTGGCCGCGGCGACCATTGCAACTGACTTGCTGCATTTGTACGCGAGTCGGAAGTAGAGCGGGTCCTGGGTCCTGGGTCCTGGGTCCTGGGTCCTGGGTCCTGGGTCCTGGGTCCTGGGTCCTGGGTCCTGGGTCCTGCAGGCAGTATTTGCAATAATGTCAATCACTTCAAGCTTTTGATTTTGACTTTGCTTTTCCAAGGTCCGAGGACCTGCTTTTCCTAGGGCCACTTTAACTATCGCCTCTAGCCCCATAACGAAAAGAACCGCCCGGAGGCGGTTCTTATTTATTAGCAGGATTGTTGCGATTAGTGCGCTGGTTCCAAGTCACTGCTGAACTGGAAGTCCAGTTCATCGTTGACGATATCAACACGCACCGAACCGCCGTTCACCAAGCTACCGAACAGCAGCTCGTTGGCCATTGGTTTTTTCAGGTTGTCCTGAATAACTCGGGCCATCGGACGGGCACCCATCGCCTTGTCATAACCTTTATTGGCCAGCCACTCACGGGCTTTCGACGATACTTCCATTGATACACCACGGGCATCCAGTTGTGCCTGCAGCTCGACAATGAACTTGTCGACCACCTGAGAAATAACATCTTTCTCAAGATGGTTGAACCAGATGATACCGTCAAGACGGTTACGGAATTCAGGCGTGAATACACGCTTGATTTCACCCATTGCATCGTGGCTGTGATCCTGCTGGATCAAACCGATCGACTTGCGGACCGTCTCGGTAACACCGGCGTTAGTGGTCATCACCAATATCACATTACGGAAATCAGCCTTGCGACCATTGTTGTCGGTAAGCGTACCGTTATCCATCACCTGCAGCAGCAAGTTAAAGACATCTGGGTGAGCTTTTTCGATTTCATCAAGCAGTACCACTGCGTGTGGATGCTTGATAACCGCATCGGTCAACAGACCACCCTGATCGTAACCAACATAACCTGGAGGCGCACCGATTAGGCGACTCACTGTATGACGCTCCATGTACTCAGACATATCAAAGCGAAGCAGCTCGATGCCCAATGTGCGTGCAAGCTGTACCGTTACCTCTGTTTTACCTACACCAGTAGGACCGGCAAACAAGAATGAACCCACAGGTTTGTTCTCGGCACCCAAACCAGCACGGCTAAGCTTGATCGCCTCGGTTAGCACATCGATAGCCGGATCCTGACCGAAGACTAGCATCTTCAGCTTGTTATCCAGTTTTTGCAGTACATCGCGATCACTTGAAGAAACCGACTTCTCAGGGATACGCGCCATCTTGGCGATCATTGCCTCGATATCGCTGACATTAACAGTCTTCTTACGACGGCTCGCTGGCGCCAAGCGACAACGCGCACCGGCTTCATCGATAACATCAATCGCTTTATCCGGCAGATGGCGTTCATTGATGTATTTCGCTGACAGCTCAACCGCAGCACGGATAGCCTTGTTGGTAAAGCGAACCTCGTGGTGCGCTTCGTACTTCGGCTTCAGCCCCATCAAAATCTTGGTGGTGTCATCCAGTGAAGGCTCGATAATATCGATTTTCTGGAAACGACGAGATAGCGCACGCTCTTTCTCAAAGATGTTGCTGTATTCCTGGTATGTCGTCGACCCCATGCAACGAAGCTTACCGTTACTGAGCAGCGGCTTGATAAGGTTAGCCGCATCGACCTGTCCACCAGAGGCGGCACCCGCACCGATAATGGTGTGGATTTCATCAATAAACAGGATGGCTTGGTCTTCTTTCTCTAGCTGCTTCAGAATTGCTTTGAAGCGTTTCTCGAAATCACCACGGTACTTGGTACCAGCCAGCAGTGAACCAATATCCAGTGAGTAAATCACACAGTCTTTGATCACATCTGGCACTTGGCCTTCAACAATGCGCCATGCCAAACCTTCCGCAATCGCGGTTTTACCCACACCGGCCTCACCGACCAATAGTGGATTGTTCTTACGGCGACGACACAGCACCTGTACCGTTCGTTCAAGTTCAGTATCACGGCCAATTAATGGATCGACCCCACCCGCACGGGCAAGCTGGTTGAGGTTGGTAGCAAAGTTTTCCAGTTTATCTTCAGAACTCTGCTCCGCACGTGGTTCTTCGCCACCCACATCAGGACCGTTGATATCGTCGTTGTCGCTATCTTTAACCGTGCCATGAGAAATGAAATTAACCACATCCAAACGGCTGATATCGCTCTTCTTAAGCAAATAAGCCGCATGCGATTCCTGCTCGCTAAAGATAGCAACCAGCACATTAGCCCCGGTCACTTCGCTGCGACCGGAAGACTGCACGTGGAATACAGCGCGCTGTAATACACGCTGGAAGCTGAGTGTAGGCTGAGTTTCCCTGCTTTCATCATCCACTGGGATCAGTGGGGTCGTTTGTTCAATAAACGAATCAAGCTCTTTGCGCAGCGTATCCAGATTAGCTCGGCAGGCCACCAAGGCCTCTTGTGCCGCTGGATTCTCCAATAATGCCAACAGCAGATGTTCTACCGTCATAAACTCATGACGTTTCTCTCTCGCCCGCGCAAAGGCAGCATTCAAGCTCGCTTCAAGTTCTTTGTTTAGCATAAGGCACCTCCCCTAAATACCACTCAATTATGGCGTGCCGGAAAAAGACTATGCCTTTTCCATCGTACACAGTAGCGGATGTTCATGCTCCCTCGCATACATCATCACCTGGGCCACCTTGGTCTCGGCTACCTCGGCGGTGAAGGTTCCGCACACCGCTTTCCCCTCGTAATGCACAGTTAGCATCAACTGTGTTGATTTCTCCAGATCCATGGAGAAGAACTTCTGTAACACTTCTATCACAAAATCCATCGGTGTGTAATCATCATTGTTCAAAATTACTTTGTACATCGATGGCGGTTTGGTCTGGACTTCCTCTTCTTCCAATACATCGGAGTCGGGAATAATCCACTCGTATAACTTACTCATAACCTTAACTTACCAGTACGATAGGAATAGTCTACCAAGAAACAATGAGTTATCTCTTCTCCTTGCTTACAAGGCGTGTCCGACCACCGTTTTCCTACCCCTATATTCAGACTAATGCACACATTGTATTCCAGCAAATAAGAGATGACTATGACTAAGCCGACAATCCGGACGAATTACCGCCGTTTCCGGTCAAAGTGGGAGATACCGCCAAAATGCGACAGATTGCATAAAATACGTGCCAGAAAAGCAATTACATGCAGAAAGATGTTAAAAATTTAACACGGCACCACATTTTAATAAAATGTTATATTACCAGCTTGACTGCCTAAGTCTTTTTACTAAAGTGTAACTTGTAGTAGATATTAACTGCATCAAATTAGCATTAGTATGCAGGTCGTGATACAAAGGACATAGCAAACTAATGCAAAATGGAACTTGAATGCACAGAAGGAAGTAAGCATGGCAACAGGTACAGTTAAATGGTTTAATAACGCTAAGGGATTTGGTTTTATCTGCCCTGAAACAGGCGAAGGCGATATTTTCGCCCATTATTCGACTATTCAGATGGATGGTTACCGTACACTCAAAGCTGGTCAGCAGGTCAGTTACACGGTTGAGACTGGGCCAAAAGGGTTCCATGCCAAGGAAATCATTCCCGTTGAAGGTGAGGCTGTAAAATAGCAGATTCGACCTTAACGTTTCTTTCTGAAGACGAGCCAATGCTCGTCTTTTTTATTTCATGTTGCTTTCTCCAATAAGCTTCGCTCGATAAGCGCTCTCTTTAAGACAACAAGAAAGTGAATAAGTCATGCATAACCACCTCCCCACCAACGCCAACAAATTTTAACAACAGAGTTACAATGGTAAATATTTAGCATCGTGAGTGGTATATTTGAAGCACAAAAAAAGCCCAGCACGAGCTGGGCTTTTTTTGCATTTCATCGCAATGATGATACAGAATTACATCTGCTCAATCATGTCGTCCGCAAACTCTGAACACTTACGCAGTGTTGCACCTTCCATTTGGCGCTCGAAATCGTAAGTCACGGTCTTGTTGCTGATAGCCGCTTCCATTGAACTGATAATTAGATCAGCCGCTTCAGTCCAACCTAGGTGGCGAAGCATCATTTCTGCAGACAGGATCAACGAGCCTGGGTTAACTTTATCTTGGCCAGCGTACTTAGGCGCTGTACCGTGTGTTGCTTCGAACAATGCAACACCATCGCCGATGTTCGCACCCGGTGCAATACCGATACCACCAACCTGTGCAGCCAGTGCATCAGACACATAGTCGCCGTTTAGGTTCATGGTTGCAATCACATCGTACTCTGCTGGGCGCAGAAGGATTTGCTGCAGGAACGCATCTGCAATGCTGTCCTTGATGATGATTTCTTTACCCGTATTCGGGTTCTTCAGTGTCATCCATGGGCCGCCGTCAAGCAGCTCAGCACCGAACTCCTGTGCCGCCACTTCGTAACCCCAATCTTTGAAGGCACCTTCGGTGAACTTCATGATGTTACCTTTGTGAACCAGGGTTAGCGAGTCACGGTCATTATCGATAGTGTACTGAATCGCTGCGCGGACTAGGCGCTTAGTGCCTTCTTCGGAAACCGGCTTGATTCCGACACCACACTGCTGTGGGAAGCGGATCTTGGTTGCGCCCATTTCTTCTTGCAGGAACTTGATGACTTTATCTGCTTCCTCAGTGCCAGCCTTGAACTCAACACCCGCATAGATATCTTCCGAGTTCTCGCGGTAGATAACCATGTCAGTCAGCTCAGGTTGCTTAAGTGGGCTTGGTACGCCATCGAAGTAGCGAACAGGGCGGGCACAGATATATAGGTCTAGCTCTTGGCGAAGCGCAACGTTCAATGAACGGATACCGCCACCTACAGGAGTCGTCAGAGGACCTTTGATTGCAACTTTGTAGTCGCGGATAAAATCAAGGGTTTCTTGCGGTAGCCAAGCATCTTCACCATATACTTGCGTTGATTTCTCACCGGTGTAGATTTCCATCCAGGCAATCTTACGGTCACCGCCATAGGCTTTATCAACAGCGGCATCAACGACTTTGATCATCGCAGGGCTTACGTCAACCCCGATACCATCACCTTCAATGTAAGGAATGACAGGGTTGTTAGGAACGACCAGTTTACCTTCAGAATCCAGAGTGATTTTCTGACCTTCAGCTGGTACAACTACTTTACTATCCATTTAAATCTCCTAGCGTCCATTTGTTATCTTTTTGTAAGATGCGCGCAAATCATACTTGAAATTTTATCGATACGCCACTCATTGTATTTTTCGCGTATAATAGGCGTGTCAATTTACTTTTCCCTTGTACAACTCGCTATTTATGAAGCCAAACACCTCTGCACGTCAACCCAAACGTGCCAATAATGAGCGCCGACCATCAAGAATACGAAATAAACCGAGGCGTCCCCGTGGCCCGACAAAAATCATATTATTTAACAAACCTTATAACGTTCTGACCCAATTCACCGGGGAACCGGGGGATAAAACGCTGTCTGATTTCGTCCCGGTAAAAGACATATATCCAGCCGGTCGACTGGATAAAGACAGTGAAGGATTGTTGGTGCTGACCAATGATGGCGTCCTGCAAGCACGCCTGACCCAACCAAAATCCAAGCAACCGAAAACATACTGGGTCCAGGTTGAAGGAGCGCCTAGCGATGAAGAGCTGGAACAGCTACGTCGCGGCGTTACCCTCAAGGACGGTCCGACCCTGCCTGCGGGTGTTGAAATAATCGACAGCCCTAATGTCTGGGAGCGAACCCCGCCGATTCGCGAGCGGAAAAATATTCCGACCACTTGGCTGGCCATCACCTTGAAAGAAGGGCGCAACCGCCAAGTCCGCCGTATGACCGCCCATATCGGCTACCCTACCCTGCGCCTTATCCGCTACAAGATGGCTGATTGGACCGTCAGTGATCTGGCTCCGGGGGAATGGAAGGAAGTCAAACTCGACGCTTCTTAACTCACTTGCCAGCAGTTTTCTACTGCTGGCAAAGCCTTTACATTTTCCTGCTGGCTTTTTACGAATTTAACATTAAAAACACTACACTTTTGCCTCGCCCTCATCTATCATTGCCACCAGAAAGCAAACGTTTGCGCAAATGAAAAAATGACGTTGGTAAAATTATTAAAGTGTGATTCCGCTCTCGCTCTGTTTCGGCCTGATGGTTTCTGTTAGAATCGCGCCCTTAACTTTTATTAACGACTGAAGAGTAAAATGTCAGATAACAGCCAGAAAAAAGTCATTGTCGGCATGTCCGGCGGTGTAGATTCCTCGGTATCCGCGTACCTTCTTCTTCAACAGGGCTACCAAGTTGAAGGCCTGTTTATGAAAAACTGGGAAGAAGACGACAACGATGAGTACTGCTCAGCAGCCGAAGATCTCGCTGACGCACAAGCTGTATGTGACAAACTGGGTATCCACCTGCACACCATCAACTTTGCGGCAGAATACTGGGACAACGTGTTCGAGTACTTCCTAGCTGAGTACAAAGCAGGCCGTACACCAAACCCAGACATTCTTTGTAACAAAGAAATTAAATTCAAAGCGTTTTTGGACTTCGCCGACGAAGTGTTGGAAGCCGATTATATTGCCATGGGCCACTACACCCGTCGCAGCTTCCCTACCGCTGAAGGCGAACTACCGCAAATGCTGCGCGGTGTTGATAACAACAAAGATCAGAGTTACTTCCTGTACACATTGAGCCACGAGCAGATTGCTCGCAGCCTATTCCCTGTGGGTGAGCTAGAGAAGCCCGAAGTACGCCGCATTGCGGAAGAGCAAGGCCTGATCACTGCGAAGAAAAAAGATTCTACCGGTATCTGCTTTATCGGTGAGCGTAAGTTCACGGAATTTTTGAGCAAATACCTGCCGGCACAGCCAGGTAAGATTGAAACCGCCGATGAAGGAAAAGTCATCGGTGAACACCAAGGTCTGATGTACCACACCCTAGGCCAACGTAAGGGCCTACATATTGGTGGCCAGAAAGGTGGCAACGGTAATGAAGAGCCTTGGTTCGTCGTTGATAAAGATGTAGAGCGTAACGTGCTGATTGTTGGCCAGGGTAAAGACCACCCACGCTTGAAGTCAGACGGCTTGGTGGCAGCTCAGCTACACTGGGTTGACCGCCAACCAATTCGCGAACCGTTCAAGTGCACGGTTAAAACACGCTACCGCCAGCAAGATATCCCTTGTACCGTTATCCCGGTTGATGACGAAACCATCAAGGTTATCTTCGACGAGCCGCAAATTGCGGTAACGCCGGGCCAGTCCGCTGTTTTCTACAGCGGTGAAGTATGTCTAGGCGGCGGTATTATTGAAAAGCGTATCTAAGGGAGTTGACGCACGTGGCAAACACTGTTTATGACCGTACTATTGCCTTTGCGGGTATTTGTCAGGCCGTAAAGCTAGTTCAAAAGATTGCCCGAGATGGCCATTGCGACCATGACGCGCTGGAAGCCAGCCTGAACAGCATCATGGCGACCAACCCGTCTAACACCATTGAGATCTTTGGCAACGAAGCCAATCTGAAAATGGGTCTCGAAGCACTGGCAGCAGAAATCGACAATACGCCATCAGGCAATGAGATCACTCGCTACCTAGTCAGTGTCATGGCATTGGAGCGTAAACTGGCTAGCCGCCGCGACAGCATGGCGCAACTGGGTGACCGTATCAGTACGGCCCAGCGCCAGACGGATCATTTCGAGCTACTGGAAGACCAAATGATCAGTAATTTGGCTAGCATTTACCTGGATATCATTAGCCCATTGGGCCCACGTATCCAGGTGACAGGTACACCGGCTCAGCTTCAACAACAAAGTGTGCAGCACAAAGTGCGTGCTCTACTTCTCGCCGCGATTCGCTCCGCGGTGTTATGGCGCCAGGTCGGTGGTAAACGTCGCCATTTGATCTTCGGACGCAAACAGATGGTCGAACAGGCGAAAATCCTGCTAGCCCGCTGCTAACAATATATTTCGTGCCAGCGTTGCTGGCACTTTTTTACCCCCTTACCAAACCTTGGCAAGGGTGAACGTTACACCTTGTTTAAACCTTAATTGATTCAGGAGAGAGCAACATGGAACTGTCAGCATTGACTGCTGTTTCCCCAGTAGATGGCCGCTACGGAAGTAAAACGATTGCACTACGCAGCATTTTCAGTGAATTTGGTCTGCTAAAGTACCGTACAATCGTTGAAATCCGCTGGCTACAGAAACTAGCCGCTACTGATGCTATCGTGGAAGTTCCTGCGTTCAGCGCTGAAGCCAATGCCTTCCTAGACCGCATTGCTGCAGAGTTCAGCGAAGAAGACGCAATGCGCATCAAGACCATTGAGCGCACGACTAACCACGATGTAAAAGCTGTTGAATACTTCCTGAAAGAAAAAGTCGCTGAAGTACCAGAGCTACACGCGGTGAACGAGTTCATTCACTTCGCATGTACATCTGAAGATATCAACAACACTTCTCACGCTTTGATGCTACACGAAGCGCGCGAGCAAGTGATCCTGCCTGAAATCCGCAACGTTATCGATGCGATCAAAGGCCTTGCCAACGAATACCGTGAAGTGCCACTTCTTTCTCGTACTCACGGCCAGCCAGCTTCTCCATCGACCATGGGTAAAGAAATGGCTAACGTTGCATACCGTATGGAACGTCAGTACAAGCAGATCGCTAACGTTGAAATCCTTGCGAAAATCAACGGCGCGGTAGGTAACTACAACGCTCACCTATCTGCTTACCCTGAAGTTGACTGGCACCAGTTCAGCGAAGAGTTCATCACTGAATCTCTTGGCGTAACTTGGAACCCATACACTACTCAGATCGAACCGCACGATTACATCGCTGAGCTATTCGATGCTATCGCTCGCTTCAACACCATTCTTCTCGACTTCGATCGTGACGTTTGGGGCTACATCGCTCTGGGTCACTTCAAGCAGAAGACTATCGCGGGTGAAATCGGCTCTTCAACAATGCCGCACAAAGTTAACCCAATCGACTTTGAAAACTCTGAAGGTAACCTTGGCCTAGCGAACGCTATCTTCGGCCACCTAGCACAGAAACTCCCGGTTTCTCGCTGGCAGCGAGACCTGACTGACTCAACAGTTCTGCGTAACCTAGGTGTAGGTTGTGGCTATGCAATCATTGCATACACTTCAACCCTAAAAGGTATCAGCAAGCTAGAAGTTAACCAGGCGGCTCTTGAAGCTGAACTCGACAAAAACTGGGAAGTACTGGCTGAGCCTGTGCAGACTGTTATGCGTCGCTACGGTATCGAGAAGCCATACGAGAAGCTAAAAGAGCTTACTCGTGGTAAGCGTGTTGACGGTGAAGGCATGCGTAACTTCATCGATGGTCTGGAACTGCCAGAGCACGAGAAAGCACGTCTAAAAGAAATGACTCCAGCGAACTACATCGGTGACGCAGTTAAACTCACTGACAAGCTGTAATCGCAAGGTCATACACTTTATATATCAAGGTCAGCATCATGCTGGCCTTTTTGTTGTTATGAAACCTAGCCCGCTCGGCTGCCATTCGGAATAGAGGTTTCAGGCACAGCTAGGCAAGGTGTTAACTTATCCGCATAGCCAATATCAAACAGCATCCCCTGAGAAATCTCTCCGGCCATTTTTTGCTCTGGCAAATTCACCACGAACAAGGCTTGTTTTCCTTCAATCTCAAAGGGGTCTGCACGCTCTTGCTTTATCCCCGCCAGGATAGTGCGCACATGATCGCCAAAATCTACCGTCAGCTTCATCAGCTTCCTCGACTTTTCAACATCCGCCAAAGCAGTAATCGTACCCACTCGGATATCCAATTTTTCAAAGTCATCAAACGTGATTAAATCTTTAATAGGTGCAGGTTTCATCTTAATGCTCGTATCAACAATTTAGCTGTAAAAGACTGAATTTTATAACCTATCACTTTGCGAGTCCGTAAACGAAGACCCACCTCTCGAAAATGAGTCACTCTGTTTTAACTCAAATCCCCGACAGCACCACAGAGTTATGCTCATATACCCAAGCTACCTCAAGATGCAAGTTCAGCGAGAGTTTATAAGCTTATAGACAAGGCATTGTTTTGAAGTTCTAGTGGTTCTAAATCAAGAAACAATAACGCGGTATATGAGCTTAGAAGACTCGCCCTTCGGGAGGGTGTCAGCGCATTCACTCCTTCGTTGAAGCTTTTTGAAAGGGAATGCCATTCCTGCAAACCTTCGCCTTGTATTAAATGCGCTGACAACCCTCTGAATCCTGCAACTTGAGATAACTTGGGTATAATATCTACATCATTGTCAGCATGAAAAGCAAAGCTATGTACCAACTCACTTTTTCGTTCGAAGCGTTTTTGGCCGAGTTCTGGCAAAAGAAACCAACCATCATCAAACAAGGATTCAAAGACTTTTCCGATCCCATCAGCCCTGACGAGTTGGCTGGGCTTGCCATGGAAGAAGATGTCGATTCTCGCTACATTGCTAAGCATGGTGACGACTGGGAGGTAAAACATGGCCCCCTCTCCTTTGATAACGTCCCAGAAGATAACTGGTCTTTTGTGGTTCAGGCGGCCAACCACTGGCATGAAGGGGCAGCGCGCTTAGTGACACCTTTTCGCCAATTACCTAACTGGTTATTCGATGATCTGATGGTCAGCTATTCAGCACCTGGCGGCGGTGTCGGCGCACATATCGATCAATACGATGTGTTCATTGTTCAGGGATCGGGCAAACGCCGATGGCGAGTCGGGCCAAAGCAAGGCAACTATGAAGAAGAGTTTGGCCATCCAGCACTTCGGCAGATCAAAAGCTTCGAACCTATCATTGATGAAATACTCGAACCCGGTGACATCCTATACATTCCACCGGGCTTCCCACACGACGGCATAGCTATCGAGACGTCGATGAGCTTTTCCATCGGCTTCCGCTCCCCTAAAAAGCAAGAGCTGCTAAGCAGTTTTGCTGATTTTGTCATTGCCAACGAGGTCGGCGATGTTCACTACCACAATCCGGACTTGCCCGCCCGCAACACACCTGGGGCTATTCTGGCCAGTGAGTTCGCTGACATGGAAGCCATGATGCGCAGCCTGCTCGACCACCCTGAGATGATGAAACAGTGGATGGGTGAACACCTCAGTCATAGCCGTCACGAGCTCGATATCATTGCCGCCGAGCCGCCATGGCAAGCTGCCGAGGTCTACCAGTTCCTCGAAAGCGGTGAAGTGCTCAAACGATTAGGAGGTCTGCGTGCTTTCTATTATCCAGAACAACCCAACATTCTCTTTATCAACGGAGAGAGCTATGAGCTACCTGAAGAATGCGGCACTGCGGCGAGCTACCTGTGCGATGCCGAAGCTATCAGCCAGGGCATGCTGGGCAAGCTCATGGACCACCCGGCATTTATCGCCTTGCTGACCCAGCTGGTCAATTACGGATACTGGTATCCCGTTGAGTAAAGGCATTTTATAAAAAAACACCGAGCGTTTGCTCGGTGTTTTGATGGAATGCATTATAGGGTTAGACTCAGACTTTGAACTGGCCCGCTAACGACTGCTGATGCTTAGATAGCTCCGCCAACCGCTCGCCAATGCCTGCAGACTTCTCTGCTTGCTCAAGAATATTTTCACTCAAACCACGGATATTGGAAACATTTCGGTTTACTTCAGCCGATACCGCTTGCTGCTCTTGCGCTGCATGCATGATTTGCTCATTCATCGATTGGATGGATGCCACCGCTTCAGTGATCTGGCCCAAGCTCACAACGGCCTCACCAACTTGAGATGAGGTCTCACCCGCCAACTGGTTACCTTCTTCAATCGCAACAACCACATCACGTGTACCTTGTTGCAGTACTTCAATCACAGTACGGATCTGTCCAACCGAATCATGCGTCCGGCTGGCTAGTTGACGAACCTCATCGGCAACAACGGCAAAACCCCGCCCCTGCTCGCCGGCACGGGCAGCTTCGATCGCAGCATTCAAGGCTAGCAAGTTGGTCTGCTCTGAAATACCTTCAATCACCTGCAGGATCTGATTGATATCTTCACTGTTAGTTTCAAGCTCCTTGGCAACCGGTACGGCATTTTCCATCCTCACCACCAGATTATCCATTGACGTTGCAGATTGCTTGATCACATGATGGCCATCGCGCACTGCGCTATCAGCCTGACCGGCGGCCACAACAGCGGTTTCGGTGTAACCCACCACTTGCTCTGCTGTTTGGGCCAACTCTTCCGACGCGGTTGCGACCATATCCACTTCTCGGAACTGTGCCTGGCTGCCGTCCCGGGTATGGTTGGCAACCTCTGCCGCTTGCATAGATGTCGCCCCCACATCATTCACCGCCACCACGACATCCCCGATAGTGGCTTGGAGCTTATCTAAAAAGCGGTTGAACCAAAGGGCAAGCTGGCCGACTTCATCATTTTGCGCAACATGCAAACGTTGGGTTAAGTCTCCTTCACCGGTTGCGATATCTTCCAACCGCTCAGCAACACGGCGGATCGGGGCAACCAAACGTGAGGAGGCAAGCACAACCACCAGCAAACCAGCGACAGCCACAGCCAAACTGACAATCGATTGTACCCACGCCGACTGATCACGCTGTTGCGAAATATCTGCGTCCAAGACGATTGCCTCTGCCAATACCCGCTCCACCGGCAACTGGATAATAACCCCCCAGCTCATCTGCCCAAGCTGTACAGGCGTGTAGGCATATAGCCACTGCTGATCATCCGTCCAAAGAATTTGCTCTTCGCTTCCTTGCAACCATAGGGTTAGATCCGCAGGCAACCCGTCGGTTTGATTAAAGAGTTGACCGACTCGACCCTGTGACTGATCCCAAGCAACAATGGTACCGTTCTGGCTGATCAAACTGACATTACCCGCACTGTCGAACAATGCTTGGTCTACAGATTGAATTAATGATTGTAATGGAGATAGCTGAATATCAATCCCCATCACCCCAATGACTTCACCGTCAATATCCAGCGGGACAGTGATGGTACTGACAACCGGGGCTTGCTCGCCAAAACCTGCCAACAAAGGATTAGACACACACATCCTTGATTGATTATTGATGCACTGCACCCACACATTCTGGCTAGCGAGTAGTTGTTGCTCTGAGTAGATAAACTGTTCAGCTTCACCGGACGGTGATTTCGCCCAATATGGTGCAAAGCGCCCGTTTTCATTGGCACCCACGTAATCTGCCCCAGCGTAATTACGATCTTCACCGTCGAGAGCATCAGGGTTGAATACCACAAAGGCGCCATGAATATTCTCGAACTCATTCACAGTACGGCGCAATAACTCGCTGATCGAGCCACGTAATTCCGAGCTATTGGTGTAATTCTCTTCCGCATTGAATTTTAGGAACAACACACTTTGGGCCAGCATTTCGGCACGGTGAGTTGCCTCATCAAGATACAGCTGAACTGTGGTGCTTTGCTTTTCTGCTTGGGCCTGAACGACCAGTTGAGACTTTTCCCGGAGAGTGGAGTAAACCTGCTCGCTAACGAGTTGTTGACTTTGAGAGGCGAAATAAAATGACAGGCCTGTTAATACTATTACTGTCGCCAGTAAGGCTAGCCCGGCCATCAGGGCTATTTTCCATTTGACGGATAATGACCGCATACAACAATCCTTGTTACTACTACATCATTTCGATAACGAGCGTCATCTCAATTGCGCCCAGCCTTGGGCTCAATCGCTATATTGTGACATGTAGGTTACACAATCATCAATAGCATAATTAATTAAATTTATTGGATTTTTCACCATTTTATAAACAAAAAAGGCGCGGTTTTCACACCGCGCCCAAAGCCTGTCACAGGCTTGAATTATTGAACGTTCAGGCAAGAAACCGCATGAACATCATCGCCGTTAAGGGCTGGTTTTTTATTGGCACACTCGGCCGTTGCAACCGGACAACGTGTTCGGAACACACAGCCTGAAGGCGGGTTCATCGGTGAAGGCAAATCCCCTTCCAGCAACTCTATATGCTTGGTACGTTCAAGGTCCGGATCCGGAATAGGCACTGCCGACATCAGGGCTTTGGTGTACGGGTGCTTTGGCTCGCTGAATAGTGCATCAGCCTCGCCCATCTCAACCGCATTACCCAAATACATCACCAGCACTCGGTCTGAAATGTGTTTTACCACCGACAAGTCGTGGGCAATGAAGATCAGGCTCAGGCCCATTTCTTTTTGTAGCGATTTAAGCAAGTTAACGACCTGTGCCTGGATCGATACGTCCAACGCTGATACCGGCTCGTCACAAATAATCAGCTTAGGCTTTAGGATCAAGGCACGGGCTATCCCGATACGTTGACACTGGCCGCCCGAAAATTCGTGCGGGTATCGGTTGATCACGTTAGGCAGCAAGCCGACTTTCGCCATCATGGTCTTTACCTGCTGTTTTACATCCTCGGCCGAAAGCTCTGGGAAGTAGGCTTTCAAAGGCTCAGCGATAATTTCACCGACTGTCATACGTGGGTTCAACGATGCCAGCGGATCCTGGAAAATCATCTGGATATCTTTGCGCTTTTCGCGCATCTCTTTATGATCCAGTTTGGTCAGATCCTGACCCAACCAAACCACATTGCCGTCCGTTGCCTCAACCAAGCCGATAACCGCACGGGCGAAGGTTGATTTACCACAACCAGATTCGCCAACCACACCCAGCGTTTCACCTTCGTAGAGACGGATATCAACACCATCAACCGCTTTCAGGCTCAGAGGTTTGGTCCACGGCCACGCTGACTTCTGAGCAATACTGAAGTGAACCTTCAAATCATGAATATCAAGTAATACTTTCTTTTGAGCTTCCATTACCACGTCCCCACATCAGAAAAACACGCGCGTAAGCGACCTTCAGTAAATGCCTTCAATTGAGGCGCTTCTTGCGAACAACGGCTGGATACACGGTGGCATCGTTCCTGGTATGGACAGCCGACAGGCAAACTCAGTAAGTTAGGTGGGTTACCCGGGATCGTTGGCAGCTCTTCGCCCTCGGTATCAAGGCGCGGAATGGCTTTCAACAAACCTTCTGTGTATGGGTGCGATGGCTTGTAGAAGATCTCATCAATCTTGCCGTATTCCATAGTACGGCCAGCGTACATTACCAATACTTTGTCACAGCTACCGGCAACGACACCCAGATCGTGGGTGATCATAATGATCGCTGTATTGAAATCCGTTTTCAGCTCGTTCAACAACTCCATGATCTGCGCCTGTACCGTAACATCCAACGCTGTTGTCGGTTCATCGGCAATCAGTAGTTTCGGACGACACAGTAGTGCCATGGCAATCATTACACGCTGTCGCATACCACCCGAAAATTCGTGCGGGTACATGGTAATACGCTTGCGTGCTTCAGGGATTTTCACCGCTTCCAGCATACGCACACTTTCTTCGAATGCTTCAGCCTTGCCCATCCCCTTGTGCAGCATCAGTACTTCCATCAGCTGATCGCTGACTTTCATGTAAGGGTTCAGTGACGTCATCGGATCCTGGAAAATCATTGCGATTTGTTCCGCACGGATCCGGTTAAGTTCTTTTTCTGGCAGGTTTAGAATTTCACGGCCTTCAAATTTCGCACTGCCGCCAATCATGCCGTTTTTAGCCAGTAGGCCCATAATGGAGAATACTGTCTGGCTCTTACCTGAGCCGGATTCCCCAACGATACCCAGAGTTTCACCCTGGTTGAGCGAAAAGTTTAGATCGTTTACCGCGGTGACAATGCCGTCTTGAGTTTTAAATTCTACGCGTAGATCTTTGACATCTAATAAGCTCATAGTACTTCCTTATAATCTATCTACCCTTGATCTACCGCCAGCTTCGGTGGCAGTAAATCTAGGCCTTCTTGTTATCTGTCTTTTGGATCCAGTGCGTCACGCAAACCGTCACCCACATAGTTAAAGCAGAACAGCGTAACCACCATGAATGCCGCTGGGAACATCAGCTGCCAAATGGCCACTTCCATCGTTTGTGAGCCTTCCTGCAGCAATGCGCCCCAGCTGGTCATTGGCTCCTGAACACCCAAGCCTAGGAAACTTAGGAATGACTCTGTCAGGATCATCGATGGCACTAACAAGGTTGAATAAACCGCTACGATACCCAATACATTCGGTACAATATGGCGGGTAATGATGCGCCACTGGCTCACGCCAGATACACGTGCCGCTTCGATAAACTCCTTGCTGCGCAATGATAAGGTTTGACCACGTACAATACGCGCCATATCCAGCCATGAAATCGCACCAATCGCCACGAAGATCAGCATGATGTTTCGACCGAAGAAAGTAACCAGCACGATCACGAAGAACATGAACGGGATCGAGTACAGGATTTCCAAAATACGCATCATCACGCGGTCGGTACGGCCACCAATAAAGCCAGAGGTTGCCCCGTAAAGCGTACCGATCAAGACCGCGACCAATGCCCCCATGATACCTACCATCAGGGAGATACGGCCACCGATCAGCGTACGGGTGAACAGGTCTCGACCTAGGCTATCAGTACCAAAGAAGTGGCCTTCAGCGCCAAAGCTCGGCGCGGCGTGCAATGCATACCAGTCGGTATCATCGAAGGCATAGTTACTGAACATTGGGCCAAAGATAACCGCCAAGGTGATCAAGCAAAGGATCGTCAAGCTCACCATAGCCGCTTTGTTTCGCATAAAGCGGATACGGGCATCCTGCCACAAACTACGGCCTTCAATTTCCAATTGCTCGGAAAAGTTCTCAACCGCTTCTACGTTTTCTTTTTTAGTCAGCATCATCGGTTGGGCTCCTTAGTAACGGATTTTCGGATCAATGTACGCCAGAACGATGTCGACAATGGCGTTGAAGATAATGGTCAAAGAACCAATCAGGATAGTGATACCCAATACTAGAGAGTAGTCACGGTTAAAGGCGGCGTTAACGAACAGCTTACCGATACCCGGCAGGCCAAAAATAGTTTCGATAACTACCGAACCCGTGATGATACCGACGAAAGCCGGGCCCATGTAGGATACAACAGGCAGCAAAGCAGGCTTCAGGGCGTGCTTGATAATAATATAGCCGTAGCTCAAACCCTTGGCACGCGCGGTACGGATGAAGTTACTGTTTAGCGTTTCAATCATGCTACCGCGGGTGATACGGGCAAACGTTGCCACATATAGCAGTGACATACCCATCATTGGCAGCAGCATGAATTTCAGGCCGCCATCGTTCCAGCCACCAGCAGGTAGCCAGCCCAGGTTAATCGAGAAGATGTAGATCAGTACCGGGGCGAGAATAAACGACGGCATCACCACCCCGGCCATGGCCGTCGACATTATGCAGTAATCTATCCAACTATTCTGCTTCAAGGCGGCAATGGTGCCGACGGTGACCCCCATCACCAATGCAAAAATAAAGGCAAAGAAACCGATTTTCGCCGAAACAGGCAGGGCTTTAGACACCAGCTCATTTACGGTGAAATCTTTATATTTGAAAGAAGGACCAAAATCACCTTGTACAATGTTGCCAAGGTACGTGGTGTATTGCTCGAATACAGGCTTATCTAGGCCATACTTGGCTTCGATGTTCGCCATCACTTCCGGAGGAAGCGGACGCTCGCTGGAAAATGGGTTGCCTGGTGCAAAGCGCATCAGGAAAAAGGAAATTGTGATTAGCACCAACAGGGTTGGGATTGCTTCAAAAATCCGTTTTGCGATGAATTTAATCATAAACTCCACCGTTCTATTTAGTCTGTGACAGTCAAAAATTCACTGGCGTGAAAAACCAGAAAGGGCACTGCTCCCGTCCTGAGAGCAGCGCTTATTATCATGCTTCTTGCTGGTTATTAGTCAGCAATGATGTACATATCTTTGGTGAAAAGCTTGTCTTCTGCATTGTTCGCAGGGTAGCCACCCACTTTCGGGTTAACCAGACGCGCTTTCACGTATTGGTAGATAGGAGCAATTGGCATATCTTCCGCTAGCTGTTTTTCAGCCTGGATGTATAGCTCTTCACGCTCAGCATCTGAAGTAGACTCCAGTGCTTTCGCCATGATTGCATCGTATGCCTTGCTGTTGTAACGAGGGTCGTTAGAACTGTTGTTGCTCTGCATTAGCGACAGGAAGCTTGATGCTTCGTTGTAGTCACCACACCAGCCTGCACGGGTTACATCGAAGTTACCCTGACGACGCGTGTCTAGGTAAGTCTTCCACTCCTGGTTTTCCAGGTTTGCGGTTACGTTCAGGTTCTTCTTCCACATAGAAGCAATCGCTACTGCAATCTTCTTGTGGTTTTCAGAGGTGTTGTACAGCAGGGTAAAGTTCAGCGGGTTACCCGGGCCAAAGCCGGCTTCTTCCAGTAGCTCTTTCGCTTTCGCGTTACGCTCTTTCTGCGTCATCTGACCGTACTCAGGCGTTACTGGGTTGAAGTTTGCAGTGATTTCTGGCGTTAGGAAGTAGCCTGACTTCTGGCCTTGGCCAAGCAGTGCTTTGGTCACTACGTCACGGTCGATAGCGTAAGATAGCGCTTTACGAACACGCACATCGTCAAACGGTGCTTTTTGGTTGTTGAAACCGTAGTAGTAAGAACACAGGTTACCAGAAATTGATACAGAATCAGCGTGCTGCTTCTCAAGACGGCGGAAGTGCTCGTTCGGCAGTTCGTTGGTAATGTCAATTTCACCCGCTAGGAAGCGGTTCATTTCAGCAACTTGGTTTTCGATTGGCAGGAACGTAACCTTGTTGATAACAGTATTGTCGTTATCCCAGTAGTTCTCGTTACGTGTTAGCACGATGCGCTCGTTCACTACCCAGTTGTCTAGGGTGTAAGCACCGTTACCAACGAAGTTCTCTGGCTTAGTCCAGTTGTCACCGAACTTCTCTACAACCTTACGGTTAACAGGCTTAACGGTTGTGTGGCCCATCATCTTAACGAAGTATGGTACTGCCTGCTCTAGCTCGACAACTAGCGTGTAGTCATCTTTTGCAGCTACGCCAAGCGTTTCTTTGTCAGCTTTACCCGCGATGATTTCATCGGCGTTCTTCATGGTCGTCATTTCTAGGTACCATGAGTACGGAGACGCCGTTGCTGGGTCGACAGCACGCTTGAAGCTGTACACAAAGTCGTGTGCAGTCACAGGATCGCCGTTAGACCATTTTGCATCTTTACGCAGGTGGAATGTGAATGTGCGGTTGTCGGTAGTTTCCCAAGACTCTGCAACACCTGGAACAGTGTTACCGTTCTCGTCTTGGTTCACTAGGCCTTCTAGGAGGTCACGGATAACGTGCGACTCTGGCACACCTTCCGTTTTGTGTGGGTCAAGGGAGGCAACTTCAGTGCCGTTACCACGAACTAGTTCTTGCTTAGCCGCAAGTTTTACCCCTTCCGGTACGTCAGCAGCAATAGTGGAGAAAGAAGTGGCTGCTACGGCCATACCTGCACCCAGAAGAATCGCCTGGGTAATTTTATTCTTATACATGCATTAGCTCCAATACATCATTAAATACGTCCTTGCGTTCTCCAGCCGGTGCCATCTCACAATATTTGTATCGTCAATCCTAAACAATACAAAGCAAACCGAAGAATTGGTCAAAACATTATCAGGCATTGAAGTAATTTGCCACATTTTGATTACAAAAACCGACATAATTCTTAATAAGCAATATGCCGCCAGCACAACCAACTAGTCGACATAATTGTTGCAGCCAGATCTATCACAAAACCCAACATCCAGAGAAAAATCCGCCAAATAAGCCAAAAAAAAGTAAAAATTGAATAAATAATTGTAAGATTGAATAAATATACAGCAGAAATATCTTTTATTTTTTACACTTACTCAATATGTCAATAACAAAGATGTAAAAACATGACTTTAAGCCATAAAAAAGCGCCTCTCGGCGCTTATTATTTGTTCTCGCTATCCATGTTGATGTTGGGGGGGACTTCGTTTATTGATTGTTCTTTGCCCTCAACCATAGTGTTATGTTCGTTACTTATCGCTTCGTCGAATAAACCGTCATGATTGATATCTTCTAACATCTGTTTGATTCGGCGATTAGACATTCTTTTATGCTTCATGGAACCCTCCGCTGTTAACCACAGCACTGTTGACCCATAAGTTAAAATGCTTACTGTGCCTCGAGATGGTTTACCGCTGGCAGGCTGATATCACTCTGGCACAAAATTAACTATGGCACAGGATCCTCAATTCTGCCCGGAGTACCACACCAAGCTCGTGTTTATAATAACCAAACCATATATAAAACAAGGTTTATAGATTAAGTTCTCACATCACTGAACTTTTCAACTTTGATACGTTTCTCTCACCTCTTATTAACGCTACTATCATTTTGTAGGTTAAGCCTTTGGTTTAGCCAACGTTCCGTTCCCGTTCCGTTATCCTTGAGAGTAAAGAAAATATGAGACCAGCTGGTTGTTTTTCACGTCCAAGTCCTTCCCGCGTCCGCCACGGCTACGTACCAAAATCACGCAAGCCTAAAGCAGAATAAGCGTATCACTTTGATAGGCAAATCCCCAAAGCCCCTCGGTGAGGGGCTTTCTTTTAGCCCTTCGTTAGCACCTATCCCCCATCAGCTATCATTTATCACCACATGTTAAAAACTTGAGGTATTCATCGTGTTATGAAATGATCCCGGCAGATCAAGGAAGGATCGCAGATAAAGCATTTTACGCCTCAGGGAAGAAATCATGGATATCAACAAGCCAACTGACGCATATACCATTTCCCAGCTCGCCGAGGAGTTTTCGGTGACCCTTCGCAGCATTCGGTTCTATGAGGATCAGGGCTTGCTCACCCCAAAGCGGCAGGGTAAGTCGAGGATCTTTTCTCGACATGACAGAGCAAGGCTCATTCTTATTTTGCGAGGTAAGCGCCTAGGCTTCAGCCTGCAAGAGATACACGAACTGTTCAAGCTCTATGACTCCGGCGCTCAGAGCCACTCTCAAGTACAGCACATGCTGCAAACCATCCAACTACGCCAGCAGAAACTCAAGCAACAGCAAGCCGATATCAATTTATTGATGATGGAGCTCAATGCCGCCGAACGTAAATGCTACCAGCACCTAAAGAAGTTTGATTAGCCCCCCTCCTTTATATACCTTGTAGATATTTCTTATGACCATTCACTTTCTCAGGCACAAAAAAGGCCCGGCGCATGGCCGGGCAAAAATAAATAAGACAATGAACGTTTAGGGTGATTACCAGTAAACGCGGGCACCAACTGCAAATCGGCTCTCACCATCAACATCTTTAGTTACGCCAACAAAACTATCGCTTGCCTTGTTGGTGTAACCCAGCGTTTGGCCATCAGCGTAGCCATACTCAACATAGATTCGTGACCAGCTGTTGAAGTGGTAGTCAGTACCGATGTAGAAGTTTTTACCGTCACCATCGATATCTAGCTGGTCAGAGTTCTGCTCTACATATTCAAAACCAGTATAGGCAGTTGCATTGTCAGCCCAGCTGTAAGTAGCTGCAATGCTGTATGCATCTTCTTTGATTTCTTCGTTACCGCCTTTGTTTTCGATGGTCGAATTATAGTAAGTAAAACCAACTAGTGCAGGACCAAAAGCATATTCAACCGTACCTTCGAAATAGGTATTCTCGAGATCAGCCGTTACATCATCGGTCTTAGTAAATTCAGGAACAGATGGGTTTGGTGTAGTTTCTACAGTACCAATTTTGAATGTTTTATCGCGGTTTACACCACCACCAAGGTGGAAGTTAAAACTGCCAACACTAGATGCAAGATATAGCTCTGACAGTTCTTGGTTAGTATCATCTTCAGGTAAACCATAGTTTGCGGACAGAATGAAACTTTCACCCTCATACACATACTTAATCAACGAGTCATGACGAGCGCCGGAAAGTGTCGCATGACGAAGGCCAGAGCCACCAAAGAAGTAAGAGTAATCTGCGCCCCAAATTTCATCTGAGATTACCCACTGGCGACCAAAAGATAGCTTACCAAAATCTGTGTCTACGCCAGCGAAGTGCAGGCGGTTTTTCATGGCGTAATCTTCAGACGCTGTGTTGTAGTTCAGACCGAACTCAACTTTACCGAAAATATCGACCGAATCTGTGACGGCGTACTGTGCCTGTACACCTGCACGTGAAGAGCCCGCATTCAGAGTGACATCCGTATCCTCTAACTTTTTCACTTCAGTACGAAGGTGGCCATAGAAGTCGACGAATGCTTCGTCGGTTTTCAGGATTTCTACGGCTGATGCGGAATGAGCGAAAAGTACTGCTGGGATTGCTACTGCTAGAAGTGTTTTTTTCATTTTTACTTACCTGTAATAATTTTTTTAATCTTGCTGACTCGTCCTGAGCCGAAATGAAACATATCAACAACAAAAAAATTCATCAATAGAGCAAAAAACTGACATAAAAAAACATCACAGCACTTTTCACCACCTAAAAAAACATAAAGCAAAAACATAAAAAACCATAAAAAGCACCAAATAACCCATTATTATTCAGAAAACACCACAATTAATTAAGCTTTTATTCAGCTAGCAACTAGTCTAAATATCAAACTTATCAATAACAAAATGGAATAAGAAGTTTATAAAATAAAAAATTTGATATAAGAAACCCAATCGATCGGTTGCTTTTTGAGCGATTGCTGATACATCCCGTTAACAAGTAGAACGAATTTATCGGGCAACAGCTGTTCTGCAGGATAAGAAACTAGATTAATAAAAAAGGGGAGCAGCTTGTTAACTGCTCCCCTTTTTCCAATTAATAGGGTGAATAATGCAAGGCCATACTAGTGAAGCGGTATATGAATCATCCAAATATCATGTTGATCTTGGTGATATGCACCTTGCTCAATTATCTTATTCAAATACGCCAATCTATGGTGGCCTTCCAGCAGATTGTAAGGTGCCCTCAGCGACTTACCATTGACCATCGGAATGTCACGTTCATATTTCAAAACGATAGGTGCTTGGGGCCAAGTCCCCTTCTCTTGCATTTGTTGTACGAGCCAACTGCGCTGAAAAATCGGATTGGTCATACGGCGCGATAATTTATCGACCACCTCTTGATGAGGCGTTCTGATCTGTGACTGAATTTGCTCACTGGTCCAGGACTGAAGCTCGAACCGCATTGACTGAAAATCCAGCCAGCCCCAGTTACATACAACCCCTTTCCAGTGCCTATACAGCCACTGTTTCAATACATCGTCAGGAAAGTTAGGCAAAACCTGACTGGCTTTCGGCTGCCACTCTTCCCAAGATTCACAATGGCGGCCGCCAAAACCATCTGGTTCAAGTTCGTAGAGTAGTCGATCGCTCCTGATCATAAGCATACTCCTTCTGTTACCTGCAAAACCATAACCATTCACTTTAAATGGTTATTTATACCCTTAATTTCAAAGTAGCATAGAGACTGGTGAAAAAATAGCTGAATAACAAAGAAAGATTATGCGCGCGAGAGGCGTGAGGCGTGAGGCGTGAGGCGTGAGGCGTGAGGCGTGAGGCGTGAGGCGTGGTAATATTGGCACCTGGTTGATACAGGTGCCAGAATACTTATTTATTTTTGCTGCCAGCGATCGGCTGCAGAGGTATCGGTTTCACGAGCGTCGACCCAGCGAGACTCGTCTGGTGTTTGCTCTTTCTTCCAGAACGGTGCACGGGTTTTCAGGTAGTCCATAATGAACTCACAGGCTTCGAACGCTGCGCCACGGTGGGCACTGGTTACGCCAACGAAGACAATCTGATCACCAAGCGCTAAATCACCCACACGGTGGATCACTCGTGTTTTCAGCAAAGGCCAACGCTCGCGCGCTTGCACGACGATCTCTTCCAGAGACTTTTCGGTCATTCCCGGGTAATGCTCCAGCGACAAGCCAGTGACCGCATCGCCTTGGTTAAAATCACGGACCTTACCGACAAACGTCACCACCGCTCCGGCATCAGCGCCCTGAGAAAGTTGGGCGTATTCTTCTGCAACCGAGAAGTCTTCGAACTGAACAGAAATCATCCTTAGCCTCCTGTTACAGGCGGGAAGAAGGCGACTTCATCACCGTCTTTGATTTCACTCTCAAGCGAGCTTATCGTTTGGTTGATCGCCACCAGCAGTTTGCCTTGCTCCAATGCTAGTTGCCATTTATCGCCTTTTTCAGCAAGGTGCTGGCGCAACGATTCAGCAGTCGCAAAGTCTGCCGCCACTTCAAGGCGGTCTACGCCAACGAGCTCTTTGACCTGAGCGAAGAATAATACGTTAATCATGATTCCACCTTAAAATGCCCAGATTTGCCGCCAGTTTTTTCCAGCAAACGCACCTGTCCAATCACCATGTCTTTCTGGACAGCCTTACACATGTCATAAATGGTCAGTGCAGCCACTGAAGCCGCTGTAAGCGCTTCCATTTCAACACCCGTTTTACCGGCTAGCTTACAGCATGACTCAATACGTACCATGTTTTCGGTTTCAATCGCTTCCAGCTGCACTTCAACTTTGGATAGCAGCAGCGGATGGCAAAGCGGGATCAAGTCCCACGTTTTTTTAGCGGCTTGGATGCCTGCAATACGCGCGGTGGCAAACACATCGCCTTTGTGATGCTGACCTGATACGATCAGCTGAAGAGTTTCAGGCGCCATATGCACAAAAGCTTCAGCGCGTGCTTCTCGAACCGTGTCATTTTTTGCCGACACGTCAACCATGTTCGCTTCACCAGAAGCATTGATATGGGTAAATTGGTTCATCCGTCCGTCCCAAAACAGAAAAAGAAAATGTGAAAAGGTGGCGTTTAACCACCGATAGAGGCTAGGTTTGGTGTCATGCCCGTAATTCCTTCATCGAGGAAATGGCTCACCGCTTTTTCAGCCAAGCCACCTTGAATACGGGCAATGAGCTCGTCACGCTGTTCATCCTGCTGAAGCAGGTCGCGTAAATCCACACCGTGATCGCCGAACAAGCAGAGATGCAGTTTACCCAGAGCAGAAACTCGCAGGCGGTTGCAACTCTTACAGAAATCTTTCTCATAAGGCATGATCAAGCCAATTTCACCCAGGTAGTCAGGATGACAGAAGACTTGTGCTGGACCGTCATTATTGCTTTTCAGCTTCAGTACCCAACCGTTGGCAATGAGATAGTTTCGAATACTGACACCCGATACATGGTGATTATTGAACAGTTCGTCCATTTCACCGGTCTGCATCAGTTCGATAAAGCGCAGCTGTATTGGTCGCGTCTTGATCCAGTTAAGGAACTGCGGCAACTGCTGGGAATTGAGATCTTTGAGCAAGACCGTATTGACCTTCACCTGCTCAAAGCCTGCGTCAAATGCCGCATCGATCCCTTCCATGACCTGGTTGAACATGTTTTCACCCGTGATTTGGTAGAACATTTTAGGGTCAAGGCTATCAACACTCACGTTGATATGGGTAAGCCCGGCTTCACGCCATTCGTGAACATGCTTGGCCATACGATAACCATTTGTCGTTGTAGCGATTTTTCGGATACCGGGTTGCTCGGCAACGGTACGGATGATATCGGTAAAATCACGGCGTAGGCTTGGCTCACCGCCAGTAATGCGCACTTTTGACGTGCCACACTCGGCAAACGCGCCTGTTACACGCTGGATTTCATCAAGCGTCAGGAAGGATGGCTTCTTCTTTTGTTGAGGATGGTAGCCATCGGGTAGGCAATAGGTACATTTAAAATTACAGACGTCTGTAACCGACAAACGCAAGTAATAGAACTTGCGCTGATAATTATCTTCAAATTGTTTCGCCACGGAACACCTTTCCAAGTACGGGAGGCCGATGCATTTCTTTGTCGACCCTGGTGACAAGCTGTCACTGGCTTCAGTCACTTATCCCTTTGCAAAAAGGAACTTAGTGAAAAAAGCTCGGAGCATGGCAATTGTACAGCACAGGATAAAACCAAAATGCGCACAACAGCGTATTACTAATAAAAATATCAGAGGAATTGCAATACAGGCAAACCTCACAGGTTTTTCGTGCTGCATTCTACCTTTCAGCCGATTTCACGACAATACTACTAAAGGGAATACCCGTAAATTTTCTTACTAAAAGTGAGGATATTATGTCCAATATTATTGAATCTGCGACAGTCGATGATATTGCCCTCTACTTACAACGCGAAGAAGGGCTCGATATGGCTAACGCCCGGGAGCAAGCCAAGCTTGTTATTAACAGTTTTATAGATATGCAGGAGAAAGGATTGATCAAAGGCTGGTATTTTGATGAGCAAAGCCACTTGGAGTTGCTACCCAGTGATAGCGCCATGAAAATCATTGCGAATCAAAAATAATTCGCAAAATGCAAATTGCGAACTGGTACTTTTTTGCATTTTACAACGACAAATAGAGTCAAACGCGCTGAAAACTGATTTTATGCGGTATGTAATGTTGGTATTCCATTTGCAATGTCTATTTCATCAGACAACTAGTAACCGGATTAGACTATGAAAACTTACATACCGCTACTATTCCAAAAACGCCACGTCTTACCCGGTGGACGCATTCCTCTTCGCATCGCTCCGGGGCCACAAATGGCAGCATTCAAAGCCGCAATGCGTGAAGGCAACAGTTTTGGTGTTTGTATGTTTGACCAAGACGAGCACGGCCATCACTTCTTTCAAATCGGCACCCGTGTCACGGTTGAAGACTTCGACGTTTCACCTAGCAACGGGTGTTTGATTGTTACCGTTGCTGGGCACGAGAATTTTACTATCGATCATATGGAAGAAACTGATGACGGTTTTTTCTGCGGTGACTGCCAGTACATCCCGCCTTGGCCAGAAACAGAAGTTCGTCAAGATCAACAGATTTTGGCTGAGAAGCTCAAACAAATGTTCAACAAACATCCCGAGCTCGGCGATCTTCATCAGAAAAAGCAATTTGATAATTTGAGCTGGCTTTGTCAGCGCTGGCTGGAGTTACTGCCTGTCCCGGCCAGTGAAAAGCAAATGTTGTTAAGCGCACCTAGTTGTTCAGACACTTATGATTATCTGATTAGCATCATGCAAAAACCGCATTAAACCGTTTTCCTATCACCTGCTCTAATGCTGTACTTGCTTCAACTGCCGTACTAACCATTAGCCCTCAACATGTTGAGGGCGTTTTTTATTCTTTCTACGCCCACAATACGTGATGGATATATCACACCGACGACTTATTTTGTCATCAACCCAGTTAACGCGATACACTGCGAATAATCCACTTAGTTCACACTTTTTAGCCAACGATGACACACACTACAGTAAAAAATATTACAGAAGCCAAAATTGTCGCCATTGGTGGCGGTCATGGCCTAGGCCGTATGCTCTCGGCTCTCTCTGAATATGGCGAGAATGTAACCGGTATTGTCACCACGACTGACAACGGTGGTTCAACAGGTCGTATTCGAGCCTGCCAAGGTGGGATTGCCTGGGGGGATACTCGAAACTGTATTAACCAGCTCATTACTGAACCGTCTGTCGGTTCGATGATCTTTGAATACCGTTTCCGAGGTAATGGTGAATTGAACGGTCATAACCTGGGCAACCTGATGCTAAAAGCGCTGGATAACCTTTCGGTAAGGCCTCTGGAAGCGATCAATTTGATCCGCGATATGCTAAAGGTGAGACCCCATATAATACCTATGACCGAGCACCCTGCAGATCTGTCAGCCATGACAACAGGTGGAGAGGTAATTTGCGGTGAGACCAGCGTCGATGAGTTAGCCGACATCCCACAGCGCCTATATATCGAGCCTGCGGTACCGGCCACAAAAGAAGCCGTTGTTGCCATTCAGCAAGCAGATATCATTCTGTTAGGGCCAGGAAGCTTCCTAACTAGTGTAATGCCGCCTTTGTTGCTTAAAGAAATTGAACAGGCTTTGAAGAAGAGCCAAGCGAGAATCGTCTTTGTGACCAACTTAGACAAAGAGCATGGACCTGCAGGAATGATGAGCTTACCGCAAATGCTCAACTGGTGTGAGCGTTCAATGGGTGGGCGCCAGATAGATACTGTGCTGACTGACAAAAAACGCGAGGAGCTGGATGAAAAATACAACCAGCATATTACCTCACTCGCATCTAACAACCATCAATGGCGTCACGACCGAGAAAAATTAAAACAAGCTATTCACGGGATTATCATGACTCGCTAGACGCTTGTATTGAACCGCCATGCCTTCAACCATCTGTCTGAATTCAGGCAGGTGGTCAACAATCCAGTCATCTTGCCCTTGCTTGACACGCGACTCACACTCTTGGGCCATATCAGCAAGATCATCGGCGCCAAAACTGGCTGCGCTGCTCTTTATAGCGTGACTGATCTCTCTGACCTGCTTAATTGAAGGCTGCTCGGAAAGCTGGCGCTGGTACTGTTCCAATTCATCGCTAAATACATTGAGGAGTAATGTCAATGTTTCCTCGCCGACTTCATCTGCCATGCGTTTGATGGTTTCAGCATTAATTGTCATTGCCATGTATTTCTCTCCCTACAACTAACCTTGCGCTTCCTGCCAGGTCTGTAATTTTCGGTAAATTGTTGACGGGCTAACTTCCAACAAACCCGCAGCTCGTGGAATATTGCCATCACAAGCATCGATAGCAGCTTGGATTGCGCGCTTCTCAACAATCCACAGCGGTTCAACCTGCGATTTATCTATTATTGGTGATGTGCTTGGCTGTAGCAGGGGGGACTCCCCAGTCGTATTTCCAGCAGCAACAGGTTGAGGTGATGCAATTTTAACGCCAGCTTGGTTTATTGGAGGTGGAACCATTTCCAAGGTGACTTCTTCACCAGAATTTAACACAACGATATTGCGAATAACGTTCTGTAGTTCACGAACATTACCTTGCCAGTGATACTGTTCGAACAAAGTTCTGACTTCCGGTGAAAAACGAGTGAAATCTTTACCCTCCTCCACGGACATCAGCGCCAACAGGGCATGGGCTATCTCCATCACATCACCGCCACGTTCTCGCAGTGGTGGCAAGGTCACAGGGATAACATGCAGTCGATAATACAGGTCTTCACGAAACCGTCCTTCTTGAACTTCAAGCCATGGGTTGCGGTTGGTAGCACAGACAAAACGGACATCCACGGTACTGGTTTTTGAAGAGCCCACCTTCTGGTAGGTACCCGTTTGGATAAATCGAAGCAATTTGCTTTGCAAATCCAAATCCATTTCACACAACTCATCAAGGAATAACGTACCATTGTTGGCCAACTCAACCGCTCCATGGCGTTCTGTGGATGCGCCGGTAAAGGCCCCTTTCACATGACCAAATAGTTCACTTTCGATCAGCTCTTTTGGAATTGCGGCACAGTTAAGGGCAACAAAAGGTTTGTCGTTTCGAGGGCTTGCGGCATGAACGGCCTCTGCGCACACTTCTTTACCCGTCCCGCTTTCCCCAGTGATAAATACCGTTGCTTTACTGGATGCTGCCGATTCAATTACCCGGTAGACCGCCTGCATTGGCAAGCTGTTACCAATAAAACCTTGATACTGAGCACCGGACTGTTTGGATGTTGGCTGAGATGTTTCCCCCTTGGCCTTCCTGTCTTCATCCTTCAAGGCATTATTGACAGTGACACGCAGGCGGTCAGCCTCACAAGGTTTAATCAAGAAGTCCTTGGCACCATAGCGCATTGCCTCAACAGCCACATCGATGGATCCATGGGCTGTCATGATCACGACAGGGATGTTGGGGTTATCTCCCTTAACCACTTCCAACACTTGCATGCCTTCCATGTCAGGCAAGCGCAAGTCGAGCAAGATGAGATCGGGAGTGACCTCTTTGACGAATTCCAGCGCTTCAGTCCCCGTACCGACAATGGTCACGGATACACCCAGTGGGTTGAGGTATGACTTATATAACGCTGCGACTGAGGCCGTATCTTCAACCATCAGAATACGGCGTTGGTTTGTTCTGCTTTCCATTGCCCCTCCAAGTCCCATCAATCTTTACTAATTGTAAACAAAAGAAAAAATATAATGTGACTTTTTCTAAGTAATCGCTCAAATATAGCCAAGCTTCGTGATGTTAGCATTATGAATCGCATATTGGTTTGCAAATTGCAAACAAGTCCCTGCACAACGTCCACAAAGAAATACTATAGGTGGCTAATTTTGCTGTTAACCCCCTAAAAAAGTGCAACTAATGAGGACTAAAAAAAGTTGGCACGCATACTGCTTTGTATAATCTGACTCTTCCTGAGAGTCAACCTAGCCAACTGACGTTGTTTGTGGAATTATTTCACTAAAACAATGACGCCAACCGAAACAATTATCGGTTGGCTTTTTTTTGCCTGCAATTTACCTGTTCACCAGCTAGTGCTAACTCAATCAACTATTGGCAATAAATTGCTCTCGCAATGTGTGAATTTTATCCCTAAGCTCCGCTGCTTTTTCGAATTCCAAGTTCTGGGCAGCATCGTACATCTCTTTTTCAAGCTTCAGGATTTCAGTCTCAAGCTCCTGAGGCGACATCGTGGTATACGTCGCTTTCTTCTCTGCCACTTTATGAAGCTGTGCTGCTCGGTTGGCTTTATTACCTTTACCCGGCGCACCCAGCTCCATAATATCCGAGACTTTGGTCTCGAGCGCTTTAGGCACTATGCCATTCTTTTCGTTGTGGGCTATCTGCTTGTCACGGCGGCGATTGGTTTCATTCATCGCCCGCTCCATTGAACCTGTGATCCTATCTGCATATAGGATCGCCCTACCTTCCAAATTTCGAGCAGCACGGCCTATGGTCTGGATCAGCGAACGTTCTGAGCGCAAGAAGCCTTCTTTATCCGCATCTAGGATCGCCACCAACGAGACTTCTGGCATATCCAAGCCCTCACGCAACAAGTTGATCCCGACCAGTACGTCGAATTCCCCCAACCGCAGATCGCGAATGATCTCAACCCTCTCAACCGTATCGACATCGGAATGCAGGTAACGCACTCTCACGCCATGTTCGGTTAAATATTCAGTAAGATCCTCCGCCATTCGCTTGGTCAGGGTCGTTACCAACACTCTTTCTTGCTTAGCCTCACGGATCCTGATCTCCGAGAGTAGATCATCCACCTGAGTCGCAACGGGACGAACTTCTATTTGCGGATCCAACAAGCCTGTCGGCCTTACTACCTGTTCTGCAATATCCCCACCAGATTTCTCGATCTCATACTTGCCGGGCGTTGCCGAGATATACAGTGTTTGCGGTGCCAAAGCCTCAAACTCTTCAAACTTGAGCGGCCTGTTATCCAATGCAGAAGGAAGGCGGAAACCATATTCCACCAAGTTTTCCTTCCGCGAGCGATCCCCACGATACATAGCACCAATTTGTGAAACGGTAACATGGGACTCATCAATGATCAGCAAACCATCTGGTGGCAAATAGTCAAACAAGGTTGGTGGCGGCTCGCCTTCGGCTCGGCCACTGAGGTAGCGGGAGTAGTTTTCGATCCCCGAGCAAAAGCCCAGCTCCATCATCATCTCGATATCGAACTGGGTCCGTTGGCTGATCCTCTGTTCTTCAACCAGCTTGTTGTTTTCCAGCAGCTGTTTCTTGCGCACTTCAAGCTCGTCTTTGATGCCATCTATGGCTTCAAGCACCCGCTCTCTTGGGGTTACGTAGTGGGTTTTAGGGTAAATAGTGCACCGGGGCAAATCACGCTGCAGGATAGCGCCTGTCAGCGGATCAAACATGCTGATGCAATCTACCTCATCATCAAACAGCTCGATCCTGACTGCCTCTTTTTCAGATTCGGCCGGGAAGATATCTATCACCTCTCCCCTTACCCGGAAATTACCGCGCTCGAAGGCTACATCATTGCGGGTATATTGCAGTTCGGCCAAACGACGCAACACATCACGTTGATCCAAAATATCGCCGCGACGCACATGCAACATCATCTTGAGATAAGAATCAGGATCACCCAGACCATAGATCGCCGATACCGACGCCACAATGACCACATCTCGGCGCTCCATCAAAGCCTTAGTCGCAGAGAGTCGCATCTGCTCGATGTGAGCATTCACTGACGCATCTTTTTCGATGAAAGTATCCGTCGTGGGTACATACGCTTCAGGCTGATAGTAATCGTAATAGGAGACAAAATACTCGACCGCGTTATCCGGAAAGAACTCTTTCATTTCACCGTATAGCTGTGCAGCCAACGTCTTGTTCGGCGCCAGGATCAGGGTTGGCCTGTCCGCCTCGGCAATGACATTAGCCACGGTGAACGTTTTACCGGTTCCTGTCGCGCCCAATAGCGTCTGATGAGCAAGCCCGGAATCCAAACCTTCAAGTAACTGATTGATAGCCGTTGGCTGGTCACCGGAAGGAGAATAGCGAGAAGAAAGTTTGAACGTCTTACTTGAAGGTTTTTCCATAATATAAAACCGTACTGGCTGGATGATCAGTATTGCTGACCATTTTCCTACGACTGAAAGTTATGTCAATAACCCTCACTGGAAATCACAAACAGGAATGCCCTTTATCATAATAATAAATCTTGACCACTGCTGACTAGCCGCGTATTATCACCGCCCACGCAGCAATTCTATGTTGTTTACCTTTCGGTCAGCCTGACCTTATATCACCTTCTTCAAAATATGCTTTTGAGGAAACTTTCCACAACTTATCCAAGATTTGATTTATATCAATTCACAGCATGATTGCGTCTAAAACAGTTCTAAAGTAATCACTCTATCTTTATCTCCCAGCACATTTTTCTCCACTAACATCCCCCCTATTACAGTAGTTTATTGCATATCCGATCATGGTCACATTTTGACCGCAACGGCATAGAGATGAACGAGAACCCTAGTTTCCAAACATCCATCAACATAGTTATCCACAGTTTCCGTGGATAAGTGAGCTAAACCCTTGTGCTGTCTGGGCTGGCGGAAATCAAGCATTTTTTCAGTCGTAAATTAGCTCTTGAAGGAATTTTCTGCGTTCTAAAACCCGAATGGTCACAAAACAACCAGCGGATACAGAAAATGAAATTTCAATCTGCAATACCTTACATTCCTGCCTAGATATACTGGCTAAAATATCAATCAAGAACATGGATAAAGCCACCAACTGAGTGGGTACATAATTGTTAATGACAGATTAAGTTGCATTAACTTTGCAGCAATGAATGGTGAAAAGGTCGCCGAAGAAGAAAAACCCTGCTCTTGGGGAGTTGTTATAGGTGCAACAAAGGAAGATAATATAAGGATCTTTTGCAAATAGTATTACGGCGGTATGACTGAATACCTACTCCTCCTCGTAGGTACAGTGTTGGTCAACAACTTTGTACTGGTTAAATTTTTAGGACTTTGTCCCTTCATGGGGGTTTCCAAAAAACTGGAAACAGCCATTGGGATGGGGCTTGCGACCACCTTTGTGCTTACACTGGCGTCAGTGTGTGCTTACTTAGTCGAAACCTATATTCTTGTGCCTCTGGGCATCCAATACCTCAGAACGCTAAGTTTTATCTTGGTCATTGCGGTAGTTGTACAGTTCACTGAGATGGTGGTACACAAAACAAGCCCGACCCTATACCGCTTGCTGGGTATCTTCCTGCCTCTGATCACTTCAAACTGTGCGGTGCTAGGTGTGGCTCTACTCAACATCAACGAGCGCCACGACTTCATTGAATCGGTCATTTATGGTTTCGGTGCCGCTGCTGGTTTCTCTTTGGTTCTCATTCTCTTCGCTTCCATGCGAGAGCGTATTGCTGCTGCAGATGTACCCGCTCCATTTAAAGGCGCATCCATTGCGATGATCACCGCAGGTCTAATGTCACTTGCCTTCATGGGCTTTACTGGATTGGTGAAACTGTAACATGAGTGGATTAATCATTGCTGTGATTGCCATTGCAGCTCTAGCCGCAATTTTCGGCTTGATTTTGGGCTTTGCATCGATCCGTTTTAAGGTCGAAGCCGATCCTATCGTCGAGCAGATTGACGCTATCTTGCCCCAAACCCAGTGTGGCCAATGTGGTTACCCGGGCTGTCGCCCCTATGCAGAAGCCATCGCTAACGGCGATGACATCAACAAATGCCCTCCGGGTGGCCAGCAGGCTATCGAAAAGCTTGCCGATTTAATGGGTGTAGAGGTTCAGGAATCAGCCCATGATGCAGAAAAAAGCATCAAGAAGGTCGCCTTTATCCATGAAGATATGTGTATCGGCTGTACCAAATGTATTCAGGCTTGCCCTGTTGACGCGATTGTTGGAGGCACGAAAGCCCTGCATACCGTCATCAAGGACGAGTGTACCGGTTGTGACCTCTGCGTGGCACCTTGCCCAACCGACTGTATTGAAATGATCCCGGTAGAAACAACGCCTGAGAGCTGGCAGTGGGACTTAAACCAAATCCCAGTCGTCAATATCCCAGCCGATAACAATGAAAGCACGGTGAAGTAACATGCTGTCTATTATTGAACAAATCAAACAAGGCCAGCTGTGGGACTTCCCGGGTGGTATCCACCCTGCCGAGAATAAGACCCTGTCGAACCGAACTGAGATCACCCATGCAGGGATCCCCGACGAATTGGTGCTTCCGCTCAAGCAGCATATCGGTACCAAAGGTGAGATATTGGTCACTGTTGGCGATAAAGTGCTAAAAGGCCAACCACTGACCAAAAGTGACATGAGCATGTGTGTGCCGGTTCACGCACCGACCTCAGGGACTGTCACAGCCATTGAACAACGAACCACAGCCCACCCTTCAGGCTTGAGCGACCTCAGTATTGTTATCAAAAGTGACGGCGAAGATCAGTGGGGCTCCCAACACAAGATTGCTGATTACGAATCGCTTGAACCAGCTGAGCTAATCGATGCGATCCGCCTAAGCGGTATTGCCGGTCTTGGTGGTGCGGGCTTCCCAACGGGCCGTAAGCTACAAGGTAGCCTGGGCTTGGCCGATATCCTGATCATCAACGCCGCTGAGTGTGAGCCTTACATTACTGCCGACGATCGCCTGATGCAGGACTATGCCGAGGAAGTGATCGAAGGGATCAGGATCCTACGCCATATCGTCAAACCGAAACTCACCCTGATCGGTATTGAAGACAACAAGCCTGAGGCCATCAAGGCATTGGAAAAATGTGTGTCTGCGGAAGATAACATTATCATTCGCGTAATACCGACCAAATACCCTTCAGGTAGCTCCAAGCAATTGGTAAAAATCCTGACAGGCCGTGAAGTACCGAGCCAATCCCGCTCTTCTGCTGTTGGTGTTGTGGTTCAGAATGTCGGTACCGCCTTTGCGGTCAAGCGCGCCATTATTGATGGTGAACCGCTGATTGAACGTGTCGTGACACTAACGGGCGAAGCTTTCAAGCAGCGTGGCAACGTATTTGCCCGCTTAGGAACCCCTATTTCCTATCTGCTGGATAGCTACGGTTACAAGCCTGACCGCAAATACCCGCGCGTGATTATCGGTGGCTCATTGATGGGGTTCACCCTGCCACACGCCAATGTGCCGATCACCAAGATAACCAACTGTATCCTGACGCCAAAACGCCGTGAGTTGCCGCTGTATACCCATGAAATGGCGTGTATCCGTTGTAGTGCCTGTGCCGACGCCTGCCCAAGCTCGCTACTGCCGCAACAATTACAGTGGTATGCCAAGGACAAAGACTACGACAAATGTGAAGAGTACAACCTGTTCGACTGTATCGAATGTGGTGCCTGTGCCTATGTTTGCCCGAGCGAAATCCCGCTGGTTAACTACTACCGCAAGGCTAAAGCCGAAATTTGGGCTAACCAGCAAGAAGCGGCAAATGCCGAGCGTGCTAAACAGCGCTTTGAAGCTAAACAAGCCCGCTTCGAGCGCGATAAAGCCGCACGGGAAAACCGCTTCAAGAAAGCGGCAGAAGACCGTCGCAAAGATATGGCAGCGAAAGGCGGTGATGATGCCGTTGCTGCAGCCATTGCCCGCGTCAAAGCAAAACAAGCTGCTGCGACATCAGAAACCGCTGACAAAAAGCCAGCGGTTGCCGCTGCTATTGCCCGTGCTAAAGCCAAGCAAGCAGAGGCGGCCAATGCAGATAACACAGCACCTAAGATCACCAGCGCAGTGCCTGATAACAGTGAAATGGCAAAACTGCGTGAAGAGCGCAAGCGCCAAGCCCGAGAGCGCAAGGCTGCGAAGTTAGCAGAAGAAGCTGAACAAGCGAGCCCAGCATCAGAGCAAAGCACCGACAGCAAGAAAGATGCGGTTGCCGCTGCGATTGCCCGCGCCAAGGCACGCAAGGCAGCTCAGCAAGCTGATGCACAGCCGGAATCAACGAAAGAGCAACCAGCCAACGCTGAGTCCGATCCGAAGAAAGCTGCGGTTGCTGCCGCTATAGCTCGCGCCAAAGCACGTAAAGCCGCACAAGAATCAGGCGGTGAACCTGAGCAACCAGCAGAAACAACACAAGCTGACGCAGATCCGAAGAAAGCCGCTGTAGCTGCTGCCGTAGCTCGAGCTAAAGCGCGAAAGGCTGCCCAGCAAGCACAAGCTGAAGCATCAGTGCAGGAAACTAAGCCAGATCAAGCAGACGAAGCTGAAGTCGATCCAAAGAAAGCCGCTGTGGCTGCTGCCGTCGCTCGTGCCAAAGCTCGTAAAGCTGCTCAGCAAGCGCAGGCTGAAACACCAGCTGTAGAAACTGAACCAGAGCAAGCAGACGAAGCTGAAGTTGATCCGAAGAAAGCTGCTATAGCTGCTGCCGTCGCTCGTGCCAAAGCTCGTAAAGCTGCTCAGCAGGCGCAGGCTGAAACACCAGCTGTAGAAACTGAACCAGAGCAAGCAGACGAAGCTGAAGTCGATCCGAAGAAAGCCGCTGTGGCTGCTGCCGTCGCTCGTGCCAAAGCTCGTAAAGCTGCTCAGCAAGCGCAGGCCGAAGCGTCAGTGCAAGAAGCTATTTCAGAGCAGCCAGCCGACGCTGAAATTGATCCGAAGAAAGCCGCTGTCGCAGCAGCTGTTGCCCGCGCTAAGGCACGTAAAGCTGCGAAAGAAGCACAAGAAAAAAATGAGGAAAACTAACTGTGGCTTTTAATATTGCTAGCTCACCCCATGCCCACAGTCGCCGAAGCACCAGTAGCTTGATGCGTACTGTTATCCTTTGTACAACATTGGGCGTTGCCGCCCAATGGTACTTCTTTGGTTGGGGCGTATTGCTCCAAATCGCATTGGCCGCATCCTTGTGTGTTGCTACAGAAGCCGTGATACTGAAGCTGCGTCAGCGTCCTTTGATACCATACCTTCGTGATAACAGCGCACTGCTAACAGGTGTGTTGATTGGCCTCTCTATTCCACCTCTAGCACCTTGGTGGATCAGTGTTATCGGTTGCCTATTTGCAATTGTTATTGCTAAACACCTGTATGGTGGATTGGGACAAAACCTGTTCAATCCAGCCATGGTGGCCTATGTGGTTCTGCTGATCTCATTCCCGCTGCAGATGACAACTTGGCTACCACCGCAGTCATTGGCGGCTGAGCCAGTCAGCTTGATTGATAGTGTGACTGCTATCCTGACAGGCTTCACTCCTGATGGATTCAGCGTCCACCAGCTTCGTATGTCGGTCGATGGTGTAACAATGGCCACGCCGCTCGATACGCTGAAAACATCACTGACCACAGGTCATACCGCAACTGAGATCCTATCAGGCCCAGTTTTTGGCCTGATTGGCGGAATCGGCTGGGAGTGGGTTAACCTCGGCTTTTTGCTTGGTGGTTTGATCATGCTGAAGATGCGCGTGATCCAGTGGCACATCCCAGCGGGCATGCTAGGTTCACTGTTTGTCATCAGCACTATCGCGTTTATGATCAGCCCGGACAACACGGCTTCGCCGCTGTTCCACCTGTTCTCCGGTGCAACCATGCTCGGAGCCTTCTTCATTGCGACCGATCCCGTATCAGCCTCGACCACAGTTAAAGGCCGCTTGATCTTCGGTGCATTGATCGGTGTGCTGGTCTTTTTGATCCGTACCTTCGGTGGTTTCCCGGACGGTGTTGCCTTCAGCGTACTGCTTGCCAACATGTGTGTACCGCTGATTGACTACTACACCCGACCACGCACGTTCGGCCACTAAGGAAGCAACCATGATCAATGCAATGAAAAAAAATGGTGGCATCTTGGCTATTTTTGCCATTCTAGCCACCAGCCTAGTCTCGGTAACCAACATGCTGACGGCTGGACGAATCGAGCAACAACAGCAACAAGAACTATTGAAGGTACTCAATCAAGTTATCCCAGCTGAAAGCCATGATAATGAGTTATATAAGAGCTGTACCTTGATCACGAGCGAACAATACTTGGGTACCAACAGCCCGATGCCTGCCTATATCGCCGAGAAAGAAGGCCAGAAAGTGGGGATGGCTATCGAAGCCATTGCTCCTGATGGCTATAGCGGTGCCATTCAGCTGATCGTCGGTCTAGATCTTGAAGGCACAGTAACTGGTGTTCGTATCTTGAGCCATAACGAAACTCCGGGGCTAGGTGACAAGATTGAAACCCGTATCAGTGACTGGATTTACAGCTTTACCGGCAAGCGCATAGACGGGGATAAAGATACCCGCTGGGCGGTACGCAAAGATGGCGGAGAGTTCGACCAATTTACTGGTGCCACGATTACCCCACGTGCCGTCGTGGGCGCAGTGAAAAACGTATCGCTGTATTATCAGGCAAACCAGCAACGCCTATTCGAACAGCCACTGAACTGTCAGGGTGAGTCAAGATGATAAATAAAGAACTGATGAAAAATGGCTTGTGGAACAACAACCCGGCAATTGTTCAATTGCTCGGGCTGTGTCCGCTGCTTGCCGTTTCTGCAACGGTGACCAATGCCCTTGGCCTTGGTTTGGCAACCACCGCCGTATTAGTTGGCTCGAACCTGATTGTTTCGCTGGTCAGGCAGTGGGTACCGTCGGAGATCCGTATTCCGGTTTTCGTGATGATCATTGCCTCCCTGGTAACTTGCGTACAATTGCTGATGAATGCCTTCACTTATGGCCTATATCAGTCTCTGGGTATCTTTATCCCGTTGATCGTTACCAACTGTATCATCATCGGCCGTGCCGAAGCCTTTGCTTCTAAAAATGATCCTGTCCCAGCCCTACTAGACGGATTGTGGATGGGTATGGGCATGACAGCAGCCTTAGTCGTGCTTGGCGCGATGCGAGAAATTCTGGGCAACGGGACACTGTTTGACGGTGCTGACCGCCTACTCGGAGACTGGGCAGCCTCACTGCGTATTGAAATCTTCAGCTTCGACAGCAGCTTCCTGCTGGCAATCTTGCCTCCGGGTGCCTTTATCGGTGTTGGCTTTATGATTGCCCTGAAAAATGCTATTGATAGTAAACGTGAACAGAAAGCCGCCAAGTCGCAGGACAAGCCTGCCATTGAGCGAGCCCGTGTCACGACCACCAATTAAGACAATGATCGAAACTGCTGGTGAGGGATCGCCAGCAGAACATAAAATTATAATGACACCTACTCATACATCACCAAACGACCACCTCCTGCTTGGTGTTGTTGAGTAGACAACGCCGGAAGTTAGTATGAATAATCAAAAACGCGTCCAGATCCTGGAACGTTTACGTGCGGAGAACCCCCATCCCGAAACCGAGCTAAACTGGAGTTCGCCCTTCGAACTGTTAATCGCTGTACTGCTCTCAGCGCAGGCCACCGATGTCAGTGTCAACAAAGCCACAGATAAGCTCTACCCTGTGGCCAATACACCTCAAGCCATGTTTGATCTCGGTGTGGACGGCGTCAAGGAGTACATCAAAACCATCGGCCTGTTCAATTCGAAAGCCGAGAACGTCATTAAAACCTGTAAGATCCTGCTTGAGAAACACGGCGGCGAAGTCCCTGAAAGCCGTGAAGCACTAGAAGCATTGCCAGGAGTTGGCCGCAAAACCGCGAATGTGGTTCTCAACACCGCTTTTGGTTGGCCTACTATTGCCGTCGATACCCATATCTTCCGCGTCTCGAACCGCACCAAATTTGCGATGGGGAAAAATGTCGATCAGGTGGAAGAGAAACTGCTCAAGGTTGTCCCTAAAGAGTTCAAGGTCGATGTCCACCACTGGCTGATCCTACATGGACGCTATACCTGTGTGGCTCGCAAGCCACGCTGCGGAAGCTGCATTATCGAAGATTTGTGTGAGTACAAAGAAAAGACTGAGGTATAAACGACCTCACGAGTAACACAACCTATCTAAGCGATCATCATTATAAAAGAGACGCCCAATTGGCGTCTCTTTTCAGTTCTGTTGATTAACTTCAGACAGCATCAAGGCTATATCAAGCACTTAAAATGTTGAGCTATTCAACTTTACCGAAGTACTCCGTGACGGTCGCAACATAGCTCTCGTTGTCACTGGTTGGGTCATTGTACTCGATTGAGTAATACGGCATGATGCTGTCTTTGAGCTTCTCTGCAATCTGCATTTCCAGATTTTCCACACTCACCGTGCTCGTTACCTCATAGGTTTCGGCACGATTGAGGCCCATCTCTTCGGCTTGCTCGGCAGTGATCAGCTCCGCTTTCACCTCGGAAGCCAGCTCACTTTTAATTTCCGTCACATCACTATCCACAACAACATCATTGGACGCAAATACCGCGCTGGTACCAAAGAGCATTATCCAAAGTACGTACTTCATAGCCACCACCTTGCTTAGTTATTATTCCCATTAAATTTAGTCTGCTGACTGCTGGCTGCTATATCCAAAATTGAGACAAGCCGCAATCATCAAACCAGCATTAACACGGCAGGCTGCTAACTATTTTCCTAGATAATGGTGCGACCAAGGGAAATAACCACCCGGCGGTTCTTATTGCGTCCAATGGGAGTGGTGTTGTCAGCCACTGGGCGGCGCTCACCATAGGCTTCAACCTGAATACGATCTTCCGGTAACCCCATCGCCATGAAATATTCTTCAAGGCGCTCTGCACGGCGCTCAGACAGAGCCTGGTTAGCCGTTTTTCCGCCCCTACCATCGGTATAGGTCGCGACTAGTACCAAGTCCACATCATCACTGTAACGAACAAAATCAGAGATTTGGGCCAAACGCTGCTGCGAGGCCTTGTTGAGCTGATCACTGCCTTGATCATAGTGGAGAACCGTAAAGGCAATATCCTCAAAGCTATATGGCAATAAGTTACTCAGGCACTGGCTGAACTGATCATAAGCCGGCTGGAATGCAACTGAAGACAAAGCGACATCAATACGTTTGTTCTGTTGCTGCCAATTCTGGTAACTGAAGGTCGGGTAACGCCCTGTTTCTAATTCAGACAGCATCACCCAGGCTGTTTGTCCGCCGACATAGCCATCGAATTGCTTGAAAAACGTTAGGTTCGTGATACGCTGCGCCGCATCCCCCGGCATCCAGCGCGGAGGCATAGAGACTAAATTAACATTGCGGGTTTCGCCCATTGGACGACGCATCTTCAACTCGAAATCGAGGTTAATCTTCTTACTCGCCTTGGAGGTAAACTGAGCCTCACCATAATTGGGAATAGTATGGATCATCCGGCACTCGAGAGGAGTATCGACCGCCACCTTCCACGATGACTGCGACGGTTGGGCGACATAAACAGGCGCAGCGCTTGCAGCACTGGCCATCACCATGCCAAGCATTGATGCTAGTGCGCAAAAATGAATATTCGAAATTGCCATGGTTCCACCCGTTGTTGCAGTCCTGCCCTTCACACTGCCTACCAGTGCGTGAGAAATGTGGGGCTCGATATTGTATCGGAAATCGCCAGAAAAACTTTAATTGGTCCTTTCTGTTGCACGATTTTACTACAGAACAGGGAAAGGTTTAGCTCATCAATCGAATCTGACATAATGGCCGACTATTTTACATTGATTTGCCGTTTTATGAGCCAAGATAACGAACTAAATACATTGAAAAGTCGCTTTCGCGGCTACTTTCCAGTCGTCATTGACGTAGAAACTGCCGGCTTCAATGCCAAGACGGATGCATTGCTGGAAATCTGTGCAGTAACCCTACAAATGGATGAAGAAGGCTGGCTGAAACCGGCGACGACGCTACATTTCCATGTAACCCCGTTCGAAGGGGCAGTGATCCATAAAGAAGCGCTGGAATTCAACGGCATCCGCGACCCGTTCAGTCCATTGCGTGGTGCGGTATCTGAAGAGAGTGCACTTAAAGAAATCTACAAGCAGATCCGCAAAGAGCAAAAAGCTGCAGGTTGCTCCCGTGCCATCATGGTGGCCCATAACGCCAACTTCGATCACAGTTTTGTTATGGCAGCCTCTGAGCGAGCAAAATTAAAGCGCAACCCGTTCCACCCATTTGCTACTTTCGACACCGCAGCACTGAGTGGTTTGGCATTTGGTCAAACCGTGTTAGCTAAAGCCTGTGCCACTGCAGGGATCGCATTTGACAACAAAGAAGCCCATTCTGCGCTTTACGACACGGAAAGAACCGCAGAACTATTTTGTGAGATTGTTAACAAATGGAAGAAATTGGGTGGTTGGCCACTGCTAGAAAATCAAACAGAAGCCAGCACCTCCGCTGAATAATTCAAACAAAACAAACTCATCAGACCTCTGACCAAGCCCTTGAAATACGGGCTTGGTCACACTTCCATTCAAACAAGCACTTAAAATTTTACGATTGTTTTAAACGCAATCTAATTAAACAATGCTCAATTAGACATGTTTTTCAAAAACAATGCGTTACACTAGGTTAACAATTCTAAATTCCGCTCGTATACTGCTCTAGCTGTTTCATATTGTTTCAAGTGGTGTCACCGCATTAACGATAACCCATGGCTATTTATCGTTAATACGCTTCCTTCGTGTGAACAAATATGCTGTTCCCCTGTCGTCAAGGGCCCCTTCCGAAACCTCGTGGCTCAGTAATACCTTTTTGCGTTTTTCATTCATGGATCGAAGAACAAGAAGTAACCAATACTAAAAGGCACGCATAATAATGACTAAGAAAATAACTCTGACGGCACTCGCCGTATCCGCAGCGCTACTCAGTATCAATGCTCATTCCGCTGGTTTCCAAGTTAATGAGCATTCCGCCTCCGGCCTTGGCCGTGCTTTCGCCGGGGAGGCCGCCATCGCAGACAATGCATCGGTACTTGCCCGTAACCCAGCGGCGATGACGATGTTCGACCGGATGCAGTTTTCCGGTGCAATCTCTTACATTGACCCACAGATCGATATCACTGCGCAATCAAGCGGTGAAAAGGCCACGGATGTCGCCCCCACTGCCGTCGTTCCTGCTGGCTACTTCATCCAGCCAATTAACGACCAGTTTGCATGGGGTCTGGCAATGTTTACCAACTACGGTTTTGCCACCGAGTACCCTACTGATTTCACTTATGGCACCGATGCAGGTAAGACCGACCTTTTAACCCTGAACCTTAACCCAAATATTGCTTACCGGATCAATGACAATTTCAGTATTGGTGCAGGGGTTAACCTGGTTTATGCCGATGCCGAATTGCTTCGCCACTACGGTGGCCTGCAACCCTCTAACCCAAGCGCCGATTTCCTAAAACTAGAGGGAGATACTTGGGAGTGGGGATGGAATATCGGTTTCCTTTATGAAGTGAACAAAGACAACCGATTCGGCCTGAGCTACCGCTCGGAAGTTGAACTGAAATTTGATGGTGATTTCACCGACTACACAGGTGCATTCCTGAAAGATGGTAACGCTGGCGATACCGTACCGGGTAAATTGAACGTGATCACCCCGGCCATCGCTGAGTTTGGTGGCTTCCACCAGCTAAACAGCCAGTGGGCGGTTCACTATGGTGTGCAGTGGATCCAATGGAGCAAATTCGAAGAATTGCGTGCCACCAGCGACCAGTGCGTGGACAACACTTGCCTGCTTAAGGACGAAGACTTCGACGACAACTTCCGCTACTCCATTGGTGCTACCTACAACTTAAATCCTGACTGGATCCTACGTGCCGGCTTTGCTTTCGATGAGCAAGCAGGCAAGTCTACATTGAGTATCCCTGATACTGACCGTTACTGGTACTCGGCTGGCTTTACCTACAACTACAGCAGCCAGATGACGTTCGACTTTGGCTTTACCTACCTCTATGGCAAGAGCAATAGCTTCGAAGAGAGCGGCGAGATCTTCGACGCCAAAAATGATGCGTACCTAACCTCTGCGCAGATTAATTACATCTTCTGATCCGCTAGGTAGACATAAATTCAGTTAAGGGAACACCATAATGAAAAAAAATATTTTAGCTCTGAGCATTGCAGCCTCATTGGCACTGGCAGGTTGTGGTAACGACGCCAAAGTCGAAAATAAAGTCAGCTACGAAGACCACATCGTCAAGAGCCTTCAGGCCGATACCAAAATTAAATTTGATGTATTGACCGCCCCAATCCTGCCAACGTTTTTGGCTATGGACAGCACTGACGGGACACTCTCGACTGAAGGGAGCGTGGGTGACGAGAACTACAGCACTGATTTGTCGGATCCCGCTGTTGCTTTGGGTAAAACCGACGGCTGGAGTGTGTCGCAGCCGATCGTCATGCCATTCGATGGCGACCTGAATATGATGAGTGCGCAAGGGGCCTTCCATCTCATTGAAACCACCAGCCCGCTTTCTGGTGATCTGCAAGTTAAGGACATCCTAGTCAAAGATGAAGACTTCACCGTTGTGACGCTGAATGGCAACCTAACCGTTTTCCCGAAAAAGCCATTGAATCCAAAGTCTGAATACATGTTCGCGGTTACCGATACCTTGGTTGATGGAGAAGGCGAGCCGGTAGGTATGTCCGAATCATACGCGGTACTGAAATCCACCGTTAAGCCACCAAGCAGCAGCCTGATTGATGCCCAAAAAGTCACCCATGCCATTGAAGCCACTATTGCAGCAGCTAAAAGCATCGATGCCAAGTCAATCATCTACTCTAGCTGGTTTACAACGGCTTCTGTCGGTGATGTGCTTGACACCACCAAGGCCATCATTGCCCAGACCATCGGCACTGTTCAAGCAGGCGGGAAAGCTGAAGATGTCCTAAAGGGTGAAGCCAACCCGAACAATGTGGATTTGTCGAGCTTGTACCAGATGGATATCAGTGAAGTCACGGATATTAGTGACTTCTTCAATAACAACACAACATTAAGGGCACTTGTCGGCAATGACCAAGCCACGATTGATGCTTTAGTTGCTGGCTACACTGGTAGCGCCATCAAGATATACACCGGCACCGTCAGCCTGCCGAACTTCCTCAACAGCAACACCGAAGGTGAAGCTTGGAAGAAAACCCCTTGGAAGAGCGCAGTACCTAGCCTTGCCAAAATCAGCAATGTCATGGCCAACGGCTCAGATGCCGACAAGGCGGCGGTTCAGGCTTCTTTGGACGGGATAGATATTGCAAAATTGCTGACTGGGGACAGTGCCGAGTTCATCAAGCTGATTGGCCTGAAAGTCACGCTGGCCGATGGCTCGCAGCTTGACGAAGAACGCCTGGTGACCCAGTACAGCCCTCTACCGCAAATCCAATCTGTCGATCAGGTACCGGTGCTGATGATTGTTCCACCAGCCGCTCTTGCTCCAACACCTGGCGTTACGATCTACCAGCACGGGATCACCTCGGTGAAGGAAACGGCTTACCTGTTCGGTGCCCAGCATATCGGTGCCGCAGCAGGTGCATCGGCAGTCCCGAAAGCCATTGTCGCTATCGACCACCCACTCCACGGCGAACGTGCGCTAGCCGATGGCACGGTAACGACCGGTGAAACCGCTGATGTGTACATGAACCTCGAATACCTCAATGTTGCCCGTGACAATATCCGCCAGAGCATCATTGACGCCTTAGGGGTTCGTACTTCACTTGCCGTGATGAAAAGTACGGGAGCAGATATTATCAAAGACCTAAACGTACTAGATATCCCAGACGTTATTGCGTCAGATGTCAGCTTCTTCGGCCACTCCATGGGGGCGATTACCGGTATCGGTACCTACCGCTTGGCTAATGATAAACTGGGGATTCCGGCGGCCGATGCCATGTTTAACTTTACTTCAGGGGCATTTGCCAACCCAGGCGGCGGTATTCCATCGCTGCTGCTTGCATCGGCGACGTTCGGCCCGACCATCAAGCACTCACTACTTATGGGTGCCGATGAAGCGGCGTATGTGGCAGCCTGCGGCAGTGCCGACAATGGCGGTGCGTGCTTCACCACCTTCTACGAAAGCCTGGATGCGACTTCCAAAGCCAAGATTGACAGTACTTTCACCTCGTTTGCCTACGCCGCCCAGACGGTATTGGACACGGTTGACCCTTACAACCTGGCTAGCGGTGTAAACGGTCCGGTGTATGTGATGCAGGCAGACGGAGATACCGTCGTACCGAATGATACCGGCATGTTTGGTATTGGCGGTACTGAGCCGCTGGTGAAACAGTTTGGGACCGATGGACTATCACCGCTAACCGGAAGTGTTATTGGTGAAGTGAGGCACATCGCCCGTTTCAATGCTGACTCTAAAGCCGAGCACAGTACGGTAATCGCCCAGCAATCTGCTGACAGTGGCCCAGCAACAACAGAAGCTCAGCTACAAGTGGCTACCTTCTCAGCAAATGCAGGACAAGGCATTGTTGTCGCTAATGAAGCACTGATTGCAGAGTAAGCTTACAAGCACATAAATCAAAAAGGCTAGCCACGCGGCTAGCCTTCTTTTTACTTCAACCCACTACCAAACCTTTCAGCAGTGAGCAATAACAAAAAACCTTATAGGTCGTCAGTGTGCTCTGACAAATACGCAGCAACACCTTGTGGTGATGCATCCATACCTTCTTTACCTTTTTCCCACTGCGCTGGGCAAACTTCACCGTGTTCTTCATGGAACTGAAGTGCGTCAACCATACGTAGCATTTCGTCGATGTTACGGCCTAGCGGTAGGTCATTGACTACCTGGTGGCGAACTACACCTTCTTTATCAATCAGGAATGAACCACGGAAAGCAACACCGGCTTCTGGGTGCTCCACATCATAGGCCTGGCAGATTTCATGCTTGGTATCCGCAATCAGCGGGTACTGAACAGGACCAATACCACCGTCTTCAACCGCTGTGTTACGCCACGCATTGTGCGAAAACTGGGAATCGATAGATACCCCGATCACTTCAACACCCTTGGCTTGGAAATCAGCGAAACGCTTGTCAAAGGCGATCAGTTCCGATGGGCATACGAAGGTGAAATCGAGTGGATAGAAGAACAGCACCGCAGGCTTGCCTGCAATATGGCTGTGTAGGTTGAAGGCATCAACAATTTCACCGTTGCCAAGCACTGCAGCAGCAGTAAAGTCCGGGGCCGGACGGCCAACTAGAACACTCATAACAAACTCCATGTTGTTGGTTGGGCTTTCTGTTATCAAGAAATCCTCATCCAAGATAAGATCATACAGCAATACCTATGTACTACTGCCGAATATTCATACCAAAATGGCGAAAACCAGTATAGACAGGGTTATGTGACAAGGCTTAGACATGCAGCACAATAAAAGAAAATTCCTTCACTACATGAATTTTTATTCTACATGTTGTAAATTGATTTCCTTTGAGCAAAGCAGCCAAAACAAATAAGAAACATTGCACATAAGGTGCATGCTTCAAGCAATTCACGACATAACACAATGGACGGATCTTAAGTTTATGAACCCAGTAGTTATATCGGTATGCGTTATGCTTTTACTCGCATTATTACGAGTAAACGTTGTAGTAGCGCTTACCTTCAGTGCCATTCTTGGTGGCCTGATTGGCGGGATGCCACTTTCGGAAACCATTTCAGCTTTCGAAGGCGGTTTAGGTGGCGGTGCCACCACGGCATTGAGCTATGCCATGCTAGGTACATTTGCCGTTGCGATTTCGCGCTCTGGTATTACCGATGTCCTGGCGCAAAAAGTGATCAAGCGTATCAGTGGCCATGACAATGCAGCGGCTGCCACGGGCGTAAAGTATTCTGTTTTAATCATTCTTGTGCTTCTAGCCATTTCTTCTCAGAATGCGATCCCGGTTCACATTGCCTTTATCCCAATTGTGATCCCGCCCCTGCTTCACGTATTCGCCAAGCTAAAAATTGACCGCCGTCTGATTGCCTGTGTGCTGACATTCGGTCTGGTAACGCCATACATGGTACTGCCTGTTGGCTTCGGTGGTATTTTCCTCAACAATATTCTGTTGAAGAACTTGCACGATAACGGCCTTGATGTCACCGCGGGCCAAGTACCGTTTGCGATGATGCTACCTGCACTAGGCATGATTTTCGGCTTGCTGGTTGCCACCTTCTTTACCTACCGCAAACCTCGCGAGTATTCAGAGGAACAAATCCTGGCAGCAGAGCCTGAGCACAAAGAAATCAACATGCAGCACGTCTACATTGCTGTGGGTGCGATTGTGGCGGCACTGGGTGCACAGCTATACAGCGGCTCGATGATTGTCGGTGGTCTGGTTGGCTTTATGGTGTTCACCTTCGGCGGCGTGATCAAGTGGAAGGAAACTCACGATGTGTTCACCAAAGGTGTTCACATGATGGCGATGATCGGCTTTATCATGATTGCGGCAGCGGGTTTTGCGTCAGTCATGAAAGCAACGGGTGGCGTTGAAACACTGGTTAGCTCGCTGGCTGATATCATCGGCGACAACAAACCACTGGCTTCACTGTTGATGCTGGTTGTTGGCCTGCTAGTGACCATGGGTATCGGCTCCTCGTTCTCGACAATCCCTATCCTGGCGACCATTTACGTACCATTGTGCCTAACCTTCGGCTTCTCGCCACTTGCTACAGTTGCACTTGTCGGTACTGCAGCAGCACTGGGTGATGCGGGCTCACCGGCCTCTGACTCAACATTGGGCCCAACTGCGGGCTTGAATGCAGACGGTCAGCACGAACACGTATGGGATTCTGTGGTCCCGACGTTTATCCACTACAACCTGCCGCTGATCGCCTTTGGCTGGATCGCTTCTATGGTGCTGTAATACGCGAAGTCATTTAGGGTTTTCACCTAAATCCTGCACAGGCCAGCCGGTTTCCGGCTGGCTTTTTTTCGCCTGGAAATTTCAACTTGATTAAATGGTTATTTAGACACTTACTGTTCTATAGTTTATTCAGGTACTCTTACATCAAGGACGACGTATGGAGAGAATTTCCCAGTCCACTTTACTGATCATCGATGACGCAGCGACCTGAAAAGCTGGCGGGTTGATGGCGCTTGGAGCCTTTTGTGCAAGGATCCGAAAAGCAGGCTGCGGGGAAAAGGGCCTCAGAAAGCGCTATTGGCGATCCAGGCTCTTCTCAATGAAGACCCGGACAAGGCAAGGCAAGGCAAGGCAAGGCAAGGCAAGGCACATTCTTGCTTTAATTGAGGATAAAGAAATTGTTGATTTAGAGACTATTTTCTTGATTTTCTGGGCATTTAGCCAGCTAGAAGATGAAGAAAAGTTGACTCGTTACCAGCAGCTTAGCCTGAAAACTCAGGCGCCGAGCAATGAGAGTCTTGCCAATCTGCAAGCGATCGCCTTGCAAGGCTTATTCAAGGCCAACCAGGACCAGGTGAGCACAGATCAGAACAGTACTGAAAGCCCTAAAGAAGCGGTAGCGCTCGACGAAGCCAATTAGATAAACCATACCCCTGAAACAAAAACACCCCGAGAAACTTCCTTTCCCGGGGTGCAATGCGAAAACAGCCAGCAATGCGTGGTGTTTAGCCAGTCTACCGGCCTGTTATTCGTTCAACAGATTATTCTGCTGCTTCACCGTCACGACGCTCAGCCGCTTCTTTGATCAATGGCTGAAGTTCGCCTTTCTGGAACATCTCGATGATGATGTCACAGCCACCGATTAGCTCACCTTCAATCCATAGCTGAGGGAAAGTCGGCCATTGCGCGTAGGCTGGAAGCTCAGCGCGGATATCAGGGTTTTGCAGAATATCGACATAAGCAAACTTTTCACCACATGCCATTAGTGCTTGTGCTGCCTGAGAAGAAAAACCACAGCTTGGCAGTTTTGGTGAGCCTTTCATGTACAACAGAATTGCGTTTTCAGAAATCTGCTGTTTAATTTTGTCGATGGTTTCCATAGCTTCCTCTTACGACTTTGCTTTATAAGTTGACTATCACAGACAGCATTCTACTTGGTCACGCGCAGGAAAAAAATGCCTAAAGAAAGTAAGGATATTATTTTTCACCTCTTTTTGCCCTTCAGATCTTTTAATAAAGAAAAAACTTGCTAAAATGATTTCACCGTCACAATTTAGACCCATACCTCGCGGTATAGTCATTCAGTGACAATAGTCAGTTTCAAATAATAAGTTGGCCCTAGCCGACTGGAAGCAATGTCAAGGGAAACGCCCCTTAACCAAAATGGAGAATCGAGCAATGGCATTCGAACTACCAGCTCTACCTTACGAAAAAAATGCTCTTGAGCCACACATCTCTCAGGAAACTCTTGAGTACCACCACGGCAAACACCACAACACATACGTGGTTAAGCTAAACGGTCTTATCGAAGGTACTGAGCTAGAAGAAAAATCACTAGAAGAAATCGTTAAGACTTCAACTGGTGGCGTATTCAACAATGCAGCTCAGATCTGGAACCACACTTTCTACTGGCACTGCCTAGCTCCAAACGCGGGTGGCGAGCCAACAGGTGAAGTTGCTGAAGCAATCAACGCTGCTTTCGGTTCTTTCGACGCGTTCAAAGCGAAGTTCACTGATTCTGCAATCAACAACTTCGGTTCTTCTTGGACTTGGCTTGTTAAGAAAGCTGACGGCTCTCTAGACATCGTTAACACGTCTAACGCTGGCACTCCACTAACAGAAGAAGGTGTTACTCCTCTTCTAACTGTTGACCTGTGGGAACACGCTTACTACATCGATTACCGTAACCTACGTCCAGACTACATGAACGGTTTCTGGGCACTGGTTAACTGGGACTTCGTTGCGAAGAACCTAGCTGCTTAATCGGGCTTGGGTTCTCCCCTCTATTTCAGCAACTGATGTTGTTGAAATAGAAATGAAACGTCTGCTTTGGCAGGCGTTTTTTTTCGCCTCTATCTTTCTCTATCAAGTTTTCTCTGCCCTTCTGAGTCATTCTAAAAAGCCATAAAAAACATAAAATATAGTTATTTCATAGACTTGATTGACTATTTCCTGACAATTCCCTGAATAGATGAAAGTAAAAATGCGGGAGGATTCAGCAAGAAGATACTCCTATGACCAGATATTCAGCCTACAAAACGATTGCCACTTCTTTCCTTTGCCTAGCCCCTGCGATGGTGATGGCCAATAATGTTGAGCCCTCAGCGATTCCGGTTACCGTGGAGCCAGTGTCCACTCGAAACATCGCTCAAAAGATAGAGGAAGTAGGCAAGATCACCGCGCTTGATAATGCCAACCTGACCTTTAGTGCCGGAGCAAAGATTGAAAAAATCTCCTTCAACGATGGTGATGCTGTAAAAAAAGGTGACGTCATCGCTGAGCTCGACAGCACCAAAGCCAAAGCGGATCTGGACAAAGCGCGCAGCACCCTCAATTTGGCCAAAACCAAATTACAGCGTACCCGTGACCTGTTGGCCAAACAGCCTGACGCGCTATCACCTCAGGATATGGATGAGCTTCAGGAAGAAGTGAATTTAGCCGCCGCCGACTTCCGCCAGCAAGAAGCGACCTTGAAAGACTACACCATAATCGCGCCTTTCGATGGCCGGTTGACGACCTTTACCCATTCCATCGGTAGTCATATTGATGCATCAACAGCATTGGTCAGCCTATACAAATTAGACCCGGTCAATGTCACCTATGCCATTAGCCAGGAAGATCTTGGCATGGCGCAGATCGGCCAAACGGTAGCCGTTACTGTCTCTGCGTTTCCAGAACAAACCTTTACGGGCGAGGTAAACTACATTGCCCCGGCTGTCGATGAGAGCTCAGGCCGAGTTGAAGTCCATGCCACCATCGAGAACCAAGAGCTGGTGCTTGCGCCGGGTATGTTTGCCAATGTCAGCCAGCAATTGCAAAGCGGGAAGGCACAATTGGTTGTGCCGCAGAATGCTGTTCTCGCCAACAATGAGCAACGCTACCTCTGGGTTGTAGAAGGCGACCAACCCCAGCGTCGTCGGGTTGAGCTGGGCGCCAACACCAATGATGGCTATGTCATTATTAAGCAAGGCCTGAAAAAAGGTGAACAGGTAGTGATCACCGGCCAGCAAAAGCTCACAGATGAGAGCTCTGTTAATGTGCTCTCCTCCCAGCAGCCAGAGAAAAACCTGTCAAAATCGGTAAATAATGCCGGAAATGGTACCAACAAGGAGGCCGGATAATGCGCTTGCCTGAAGTTTGTATCCGCCATCCGGTTTTTGCTTCTGTACTGAGTATCGCCGTCGTACTCTTGGGGATCTTGTCATTCCAGAAGCTGGCCATCCAATACTTCCCGGAGCATCAAACCTCGACCGCGACCGTCAGTGCCAATATCACCGGTGCCAGTGCCGAGTTCATGTCTCGTAACGTCGCCGATAAACTGATTGATGCCGCAACAGGCCTCGACAGTGTCGATACCATGACCACCGACTGTGTCGAAGGTAGCTGTACCCTGAAAATCAACTTCAGCGATGATGTCGATGATGTTGAATACACCAACCTGATGAACAAGTTGCGCAGCAGTGTCGAGGCGATTGGTGATTTTCCACCGAGTATGACCGACAAGCCAACGGTAACGGATAATTCGTCAGATACCAGCACAACCAGTAACGTCATTACTTTCGTCAACACCGGTGGCCTCGAGCAGCAGGAGATGTATGACTACATCAGCCAGCAGCTTGTGCCGCAATTCCGCCACATCCAAGGAGTGGGCAGTGTGTGGGGGCCATATGGGGGCTCTTCGAAAGCCGTAAGAGTGTGGCTCAAGCCGGAGCGCATGAAAGCGCTTAACATCAAAACCGCCGATGTCGTCGGCACACTGAGTACCTACAACAGTACTTTCACTGCCGGTACCATCAAAGGTGAAGCGCGAGACTTCTCGATTAACCCGGTGAGCCAGGTCACTTCGCTGCAAGATGTGCAAGAGCTCGTCATCCGGGTTGATAATGGTCAAATCATCCGGGTCAAAGACATTGCCGATGTTGTCATGGGCGAAGAAAGCCTGAGCCCGAGCTTGCTCACGGTGAATGGCAATCAAGCCATGTCGCTGCAGGTTCTGCCACTAAAAACAGAAAACCCTGTCGTCGTCGCCGAGCGGGTCAGGGCTGCTATCGAATCGATGCAGGGCAAGCTTCCTGACGGGATCGAAATGAAGATGGTTTACAACCAAGCCGATTTCATCGAATCTGCTATTGATGAAGGCTTTGCTACCTTGATCGAAGCGGTTGTCTTGGTCTCTATCGTTGTCATGTTGTTTCTCGGCTCGTTTCGCGTTGCCTCGGTGCCGATCATTACCATCCCTGTATGCGTGATCGGTGTGTTTTCCGTGATGGCAATGCTTGGGTTTAGCATCAACGTCCTGACTATCCTAGCCATTATCCTCGCTATCGGTTTGGTGGTCGATGATGCCATTGTGGTGGTAGAAAACTGCTACCGCCATATCGAACAAGGGGAAACGCCATTCAATGCCGCCTTGAAAGGCAGCAAGGAAATCATCTTCCCGGTGATTGCCATGACACTCACCCTGGCCGTGGTCTATCTGCCTATCGGGCTAATGTCTGGCTTAACGGCGGATCTCTTTCGTCAGTTTGCTTTTACCCTCGCAGCGGCAGTGATCATCTCCGGCATGGTGGCCCTCACCTTGTCACCAATGATGAGTGCATATCTGATCAAGCCAGTGAATCAGCACCCGAAATGGTTTGCCCGTATCGACCACCTGCTTAATCGCTTGGCAGACAGTTACACGCTTGAGCTTGAAAAGTGGTTTAACCGCAAGGCGGTCATGGCAGGGTTGTCATGCCTTCTGTTAGTGGTGTCTGGGTTTGCCTTCATCAAAATGCCGCAGGTACTGCTGCCGACGGAAGACTCCGGTTTCATCGAAGTCACCTCAACCGCTCCGACCGGTGTGGGTCGCCAGTATCATCTTTCGCATAATGATGAGCTCAACAGTGCCTTGGCAGGCCAGCCAGCTATCGAATCCAACTTGTCATACATTGAAGGTACGCCAACCAACCATATATTACTCAAACCTTGGGGGGAGCGCCAGCAGACAGCGGATGAAGTCATCGCCCGCCTAACAGACAAGGCTAACCGTACGGTTTCAGCCTACGACATGTCATTTGCTGTGCGCTCAGCGGATAACCTTGGCATCGCAACGAATCTGATATTGGAGCTGACAACGGTCGATCGTGATACTGAGACCTTGGCGAAAACAGCAGAGAAAGTCACCAAGCTGCTAGAGCAGTATCCGGGGGTGACTAACGTGAAGAACTCAACCCTTCGTGATCAGTTAACCTATGATCTGGAAATTGATCGTAACGCGATTATTTTGTCGGGGGTGAGTTACAGCGATGTCACCAATGCCCTATCGACCTTCCTCGGTTCGGTTAAAGCGGCAGACTTGCAAGCCGACGATGGTTTCACCTACCCTATCCAGGTACAGGTAAACCGCCAGGATCTAGGAAGTTTTAACGTACTCGATAAGCTCTACGTAAGCTCTGACTCAGGCCAGAGCCTGCCGCTGTCACAGTTTGTCACTATCAAGCAGACTACGGCAGAATCAAGCTTCAAAACTTATATGGGTAAAGACAGTGCTGAAATCACGGCAGACCTTATACCGGGCTATACCGCCAGTGATATCAAAGCTTACATTGATCAAGAGGTTCCGCCACTACTTAACAGTGCCCAAGGCTACGACTTCAATGGTACGGTCAAACTGTTGGATGATTCCCAAGCCGGTACCCAGTTACTCTTCCTGCTGGCCCTGATCTTTGTTTACTTGATCCTGGCTGCACAATTCGAGAGTTTCATCGACCCGCTGGTCATCATGCTGACGGTACCTTTATGCATTGTCGGTGCACTGTTGACCTTGGCAATGTTTGAGCAGAGCTTGAATATCTACTCAAAGATCGGGTTACTGACATTGGTTGGCCTAGTAACCAAGCACGGCATCTTGCTGGTTGAATTTGCCAACGAGCAGCGCCGTCAGGGTGCCACCGCCATCAAAGCAGCGTTGGAGAGTGCCCGTTCCCGTCTGCGACCAATTTTGATGACCTCGCTCACCATGATCCTCGGCTCGCTGCCACTGGCCTTTGCCGACGGCCCTGGCTCTCTGGGTCGGGTGAATATCGGTCTGGTGCTGGTAGGAGGCTTGGTCACAGGTACTTTCTTCTCACTATTCGTGGTGCCTTTAGCCTATGTGGCAATGTCTAAATTGAAAGAGAAAGATGTTCTCGCGATTTGGCGCCGTCAAAGACAGGCCCCAGCAAACTAACGATCCCACCAACAAAAAAGGCCTGTATCAGGCAGGCCTAAGACCAATATAAGCTATCAAAAAATCGAATCAGCACAGTAGATTGAGATTTCAAAACCTACCCGCCAGGGAAGGCGGGTTGGAGCGACATGGATGTCATCTGCGTTTTTGAAATTTCATTCTGCTGTGTTGGACACATCCCAAAGAAAGCAGAAACACTCACCATATAAACTGAAAAAGGCCTGCATCATGCAGGCCTTTTTTCATATAAATCCAATTCTTATTGCTTTTCAGCCAAGATAATACGCAGTGTACGACGCAGTGGCTCTGCCGCACCCCACAATAACTGATCACCAACAGTAAACGCATTGAGGTAATCATCACCCATCGCCAGTTTACGCAGGCGGCCAACAGGAATCGACAGCGTGCCCGTTACTTTGGTAGGGCTAAGCTCTTGGACAGTGATATCACGGTCGTTCGGGATCACTTTAACCCAATCGTTGTGTGATGCGATGATCTCTTCCACTTCATCCATCGGCACGGCTTTCTTCAGTTTCATTGTCAGTGCCTGGCTATGACAACGCATTGCCCCGATACGCACACAGGTTCCATCGATTGGAATTGGGTTATTATCCAAGCCAAGGATCTTGTTGGTTTCTACCGAGCCTTTCCACTCTTCCTTGCTCTGGCCATTTTCACGCTTCACATCAATCCATGGGATCAATGAACCCGCCAATGGCGCACCAAACTCAGAAGCTGGGAAATTTTCGGAGCGCATGGTTTCCGCTACTTTACGGTCGATATCCAAAATGGACGTAGATGGATCAGCCAGTTCACTAGAGACTGCATCGTTGATCACACCCATCTGGCTGATCAGCTCACGCATGTTTTTCGCACCAGCACCAGAAGCGGCCTGGTAAGTTTGCGATGTCATCCACTCAACCAAACCCGCCTGGTACAAGCCACCCACAGCCATCAGCATCAAGCTAACCGTACAGTTACCGCCCGCAAACGTGCTCACACCATTGTGCAGGCCCTGTTTCATTTGATCGTAGTTGACCGGATCAAGGGCAATGATCGACTCTTCCTTCATTCTCAGGGTAGAAGCCGCATCAATCCAATACCCTTTCCAGCCTGCTTGGCGTAGTGCTGGGTACACTTTCTCGGTATAGCCACCGCCTTGGCAGGTGACAATCGCATCCAACTGTTTCAAGCGCTCGATATCAAACGCATCGTGAAGGACACCGGCATCCTTACCAAAATTCGGAGCTGGGATCCCCACTTGGGACGTAGAGAAGAAAACAGGCTCAATCACATTGAAGTCACCCTCTTCTACCATACGTTGCATCAGGACAGAGCCCACCATGCCTCGCCAACCCACTAATCCTACTTTCATCATGTGCACTACACTCCCTGATCATTGTTCTATCGGTATAACTATCGCATCTAATATGGCATCTAATATGGCCACTACTGGTAAGACCTAAACCCAACTAACCCACGATAGTTATAGCGACAGGCAGACCCCCATCTATAGTAATTTCAGCAGCGAAACTCAAGCATAAGTTGCAAAAAACCTGTAAAAAAAAACACCACCCTGTAAACAAAACCAGCAAGAATTATTAAACGTTACGCGCTGCATTGATAAATCCCCACATTATTTCTGGTGAAAAATCGGGCTAGAACACAACCAAAAACCGAACAAAGAGCATACAGAAGCCAATAAAATGCTCAAAAACAAGACCAAAAGATAAAAAATCACTTAAGTCTTAGCAAACCTCCAGCATCACTTTTTTTGATCATTTCACCACACATTGATAACCTACCAAAACTCGCAAGCACAACGCTTAATTCTACAATACCACCATAATTGCGGTGATATCACCTATCTATTAATGGAATTACACACATGGAAACAATATGAAAGAACAGTCAAAAAACAAACAAAACACAAATTAAGCACGCGAAATTAACAATAATTCAAAAAACAAACATGCTTTTTTAAAGGGTTACTGGTTCATTTTGTATGAGATCACATCTAGAGACATTTTCTATCGTGACCTCGAAAGCTATCCGCTAGAGTAGCGGCGAATCAATGCTAGTACCCTTTAGCAGACCGATTAGGTCATCAAAACTATTAGAAAATAATCCCTTGGGACCGATATTTCCTGTCCTGAGGCTATTCACAATCTACAGGCTCGAACTTACAAGGTTGGAAGTATGAACAAACAGACTGTAAAACTACCGTCGCTGACTCAGGTCTTTATCGCTCTCGGTATTTTTCTTGCGCTGGCTTTCTCTTTTACTGCGAAACTCGATTTACCTATCCAGCTAGCGCTTTACATCGGCTGGTTCGTGATCATCGCACTGGGCATCAAGCTTGGTCATGATTACAAGTCGCTGGAAACAGCGGCGACCAAAGGTATCGCCAACGGCTTGGGTGCCGTTTTGATCCTATTGGCAGTCGGTGCCCTCGTCGGTACCTGGATTGCCGGTGGTATTGTGCCAACCATCATTTATTACGGTCTCAAGGCTATCCACCCATCTATCTTCCTGCTGGCGACGATGCTGATCTGTTCGATGACAGCGCTGGCAACCGGTACCTCTTGGGGGGCGGCAGGTACTGCCGGTATCGCAATGATGGGGATTGGTCAGGGTCTCGGTATACCCGCGCCAATGACAGCCGGTGCTGTCCTGTCTGGCTGTTACTTCGGTGACAAGATGTCTCCGCTGTCTGACTCGGTGATTTTGGCCTCTTCGATGTCAAACGTAGAAATCGTTGAACACATCAAAGGCATGCTGCCGATTGCCCTGATCAGCTACATCATTACCGGTATCTTGTTTACCGCAGTGGGTATCCACTACGCAGGCAATGTCGACATGTCGCAGGTTGAATCTGTCATCGCTGCCATGGATCAGCAATTTGTGATCTCTCCGTTCTCATTCGTACCGGTGATCATTGTGCTTGCCCTACTGGCTTTGCGTCTGCCTTCTTTCCCTGTGATCTCGCTAGGCTCACTGCTAGGTATCATTTGGGCGGTCATGGTTCAGGATATGGATCCGCTGGTTGCCTTCAATACCGCTTGGGCACCGTTTTCAATCGACTCGGGTGTCGACTTCATCGATGCCATCCTCAATCGTGGCGGCATGTCATCTATGCTGGGCTCGGTAGCGGTCATCGTATTCGGCCTTGGCTTCGGTGGCCTACTGGATAAAGTGGGTGTGCTGCAGACTATCGCCAAGATCTTCGAAAAACGCGTCAACTCAGCAGGAAGCCTATCGGTATCGACCATTGCCACTGCCTTCCTGGGCAACGTATTCGGCTCAGCCATGTATGTGTCATTGATCCTGACACCGAAAATCTGTGCCAAGAACTACGATCGTCTTGGCTACCAGCGTAAGAATCTGTCACGTAATGCGGAGTTCGGCGGTACCCTGACTTCCGGTATGGTGCCGTGGAGTGACAACGGTATCTACATGGCGAGCATCTTAGGCGTAGCGACCTTCTCCTATGCACCCTTCATGTGGTTGAGCTTCGTGTGTATCATCGTCACCATTGTCTCATCTTACATGGGTTGGTTCGTTGACCGCTGTCCACCAACAGCAACAAGCGAAGAGGCTGAGGTAACAGCTGGACAATCCACCCAAGGACAGCAACAGACCGCATAATTTGTATAACTGTCACTTATGATGAATGAAAAGAGCGCCCCAGGGCGCTCTTTTTTATTATTTAGTCAACAATATAGTTGTAAGCAAACATTAATTAAACTTATACTAACCAAGGCCTCTTAATACCCACATTTATCATTCCATAATGCCCAAAAACACACCTTAAAAACACTAAACCCACAAAATGGAAATGATTAATTAATAATAAAAAAACAACTAATCATGCTTAAAAACATCCATGCGTGGTATTAAATGTTGTGAATAGGATATTAATGTAGATCACGATCACAAATACTAGCCATTAGCCCATTTGGATTAGCATTCAGTGGCACATATTGACCCCCATCAATTATTTCCCACATAAATCAGGGACAATGACCTCGTTTCTTATTTTGAGGGCTCTGTTAAAGCTCAATTTGCAGTGAAAAGCTGTGAAGATTTGTTACAGATTCCTTATTTTGGCCAATCGGCTTTTTGATTCCTAAGAGGTTACATATGAGCAATCCAGCAGAGAAAAACCAAAAGGTAACGATAGGTGCATACATTGCCCTAGCGTTCGCTTTTGTGTTCTTTTCAGGTCTACTACAAACCAACGAGTGGTACGGTGTATTTGATTTCAACACCCTGAACGGTTCTTTCGGTACGATGGCGAACACGGTAACTGCTGCAGCAGACGGTGCCATCGAAGTAACAAAAACGACTATGCGCGGTACTGGCGGTAGCGGTGCACGTGACGGCTTCCTATTTGCCCTAACACTGGTACCGACTGTTATGTTCGCCCTGGGTATGATCAACGTTCTTGAGCATTACGGTGCCCTTGACGCAGCGCGCAAACTACTGACTCCACTATTACGTCCGCTAGTTGGCCTACCAGGCGATACCGGTCTGGCGCTAATCGCTTCTCTGCAGAACACTGACTCAGGCGCATCAATGACCCGCCAGCTTCAGGAAGGCGGCCACATCACCCAGCGTGAAACCGATGTATTCGCGATGTTCCAGTTCTCTGCCGGTGCAACCATTGTTAACTTCTTCTCTTCAGGTGCGGTGCTATTCACCCTAACCTACGCTGACGGCAGCAACGCAGTAACCTCTTCAATCGGCTTGGCAGTCGTCATCATGTTCGTGATGAAGATTGTTGGCGCGAACATCTTCCGCCTATACCTAAAAGCCACTGACAAGAAAAACAACGTTTCTACTGAGAAGGAGACCGCATAATGTCTCAAGCTACTAAAAAACCAATGGTTACTGACATCTTCGTAGAAGGCGCGAAGAAAGGCTGGGCAATCTCTACCAGCTCAACGATTCCAAACGTACTGATGGCATTCGTGATCATCAAAGTACTTTCGCTAACCGGTGCACTAGACGCAATGGGTGTTCTGTTCTCACCTATCATGGGCATTTTCGGCCTACCGGGTGAAGCAGCAGCCGTACTGATCGGTGCTTGGATGTCTATGGGTGGCGCGGTGGGTGTGGTAATCACCCTGTTTGACGCTGGTATCCTTGACGGTAACCACATCGCTATCCTAGCCCCAGCTATCTACCTAATGGGCTCTCAGGTTCAGTACCTTGGCCGTATCCTAGGTGTTATCGGCACAGAAGGCCGCCACATCCCAGTGATGGTTGCAATCTCTGTTCTGAATGCATTCGTTGCTATGTTCGTGATGAACATCCTAGTGTAAATCACTACCTTTAAGGGGGTGTATTGCCCCCTTTTTCCTGTCGCTATTCATACCCTACAGGGTTTCTCTCAGGAGCTAATATGAGTTTCTCACTGCAAGATTACTTGGAAGAACTACGCCCGCTGATCGATGTTGACTGCGGTACGCTAACCAAAGAAGGCATTGAAGTTATTGCCAACCAGATGGAACAAAAATACGTTGATCTGGGCTGGAACGTTAAGCGCATTGACTGCGGTATTGCCGGTACAGGTCTTGAAGTCCGCAACAAGCCTGAAGCAAAGCAAATTGACGTGATGCTAATCGGCCACATGGATACGGTCTTCCCTGTTGGCACTGTTGCTGCTCGCCCAATGACGTTTGATGACAAGCGTGCCTACGGCCCTGGCGTTTCTGACATGAAATCTGGCCTGCTGAACGTTGTTTACGCCCTGCGTGAAATGGACAAGGAAACCCTGGATAAACTGTCTATCTGTGTATGCATGAACCCAGATGAAGAAATCGGTTCGCTACACTCAGAAAAATGGCTAAAGAGCGTTGCGGTTAACGCGAAAAATGTACTGGTAGCAGAAGCTGCCCGTGCAGACGGCTCTTTGGTAAAAGCCCGTAAGGGTATGGCTCGCTACCGCCTGACCTTCGCTGGTAAAGCGGCACACGCAGGTAACGAACCACAAAACGGCCGCAGTGCTATCACTGAAATGGCCAACTGGATCCTGGCGATTAACGAGCTGACTAACTTCGAAAGCGGCACGACCCTGAACGTCGGTGTCGTTAAAGGTGGCGCAGGTGCCAACATCGTTCCAGACCACGCTGAAGCTGTGGTTGACGTTCGCTTCTGGGATAACGACGAATACGCTGCTGCCGATGCGAAGATCCGCGCGATGGCAGAAACGCCATTCGTTGACGGTGTCGCGATCACTATTGACCGCGAAGCGCACAAACCATCTATGGTCCCGTCTGAGAAAACAGAAGCGCTGATGGCGCTGGTTGAAGAATCAGGCAAAGAGCTGGGTATCGACATTACTTGGCAAGAAGTAGGTGGCGGTTCTGACGCTAACCTTACTGCGGTACTTGGTATCCCGACACTAGACGGCCTTGGCCCTGCCGGTGCAGGTTTCCACAGTGCTGATGAGTACCTTGAGCTTGAAACTATCGAGCCTCGTATCCAGCTACTGAAGAAGGTACTGGCTAAAATCGCGGGTTAATCTAAACTAACTCACCATTTTAGACATAAGGGCGCACGGCGCCCTTTTTCATTCTGACCTATTTGCATTCAGGCCATTTCCCTCCAGCTTATCCCTTCGGGCACGTCCGGTTCTTTTCATTTGCTTGGTAAGCTTCTAGGTATTTCTTCCGCACCTTGGCTAAGTGCGCTTGGGCAAGTTGTGCCTTTACTTTCATAGAGCTAACAAATCCATATCGCCGAGCGAAATGCGATAGGCTACAGACATACAAAACACCGTTCAATAGCACAAACTCAATCAATACAATTCAATACAATAATCCTATCTACTCCACATAAGTGGTATTTTATATGGATGTTTTTAGCAAAACTGATCTTGATCAATGACGTTACTGCGCATTGCCTCTATCCTCGCGCCATAAGTTGCAATATAAATACACCTTTAAAGGAATGCAATAATGTCGAACTTAGCAATGTTCTGTCACCAATGCTCTATGGCCCAGACTGGCGGCTGTGGTAGCACGGGAAAAACCCAAGGCACTTGTGGTAAAGACGAAAACCTTTCCCGCCTGCAAGATATTATGATTTTCGGCCTGAAGGGCCTTTCTGCCTACCGTACTCATGCCGATGATCTGGGTGCAGACACCAAATCAGTCGATGACGTGATTGCCGAAACCCTATACTTCACGCTGACTAACGTTAACTTCAGCTTCGAGCAGCATATCGCCCAGCTGATGAAAATTGGTGGTGCCGGTAGCGAGATGATGTCTCGCCTTGGTGAAGCCCACCATGGCCGCTTAGGGATCCCTACTCCTGTATGTGTGCCGCAAAACAAAGCTGAAGGTAAAGGTATCCTGGTTACCGGTCACGACCTTGAGCTACTAGAGCGCTTGCTGATTGCCACCGAGGGCAAAGGCATTAATATCTATACCCACTCAGAAATGCTACCTGCCCACGGCTATCCTGAGCTGCGTAAGTACAGCCACCTGAAGGGTAATATCGGTAAAGCTTGGTTCGACCAAAAGCAACTATTCCAGAAGTGGAACGGTACTATCATCGTTACCACCAACTGTATTGTACCGCCAACAGGCCGTGCTGATTATGCAGACCGCCTATACAGCTACGGCATTGTAGGTATAGATAACTGCCGCCAGCTTGAAGATGATTTCGGTCCATTGATCGAGCAGACCCTAAGCCTGCCGGACATCGAAGGCTTCGAGAGCGAAGAAACCCTGATGACAGGCCACAACTACAAGACCATTCTTGGTTTGGCTCCGCAGATCCTTGAAGCGGTTAACGAAGGCAAGATCAAACAGTTCTTCGTTGTTGCCGGCTGTGACAAGCCTGGTAAACCTAATGATTACTTCCGCGAGTTGGCCCTGTCGATCCCGGACGATTGCATTATCCTGACCTCTTCGTGCGGTAAGTTCCGCTTCAACGACCATGACTTCGGTACCGTTCCGGGCACAGAGATCCCGCGTTACCTAGACCTTGGCCAGTGTAACGACAGCTACGGTGCGGTGATGATCGCGCTAGCCTTGAGCGATGCGATGGGTGTACCTGTTAACGATCTTCCTGTGAACATCGTGCTGTCTTGGATGGAGCAAAAAGCGGTATTGATCCTGCTGGCACTGTTCAACCTGGGTATCCAGAACATCTACCTCGGCCCTAACCCGCCAGAATTTGTTAACGAAGATATCTTTGCCTTCCTGCAGCAGCAGTTCAACCTGCAGCTGACTGGCAATGCCAAAGAGGATTTGGCTCGCATGCTGAACCCTCAGCCACAGCTAGACGTGGTTGAAGTGTAAAACGGCAATCATGCCCTCGGGCCGGCCCTCTGCTACCCACTAGGGGTCGGCCCACCCTTTATTAAAACAATAACACAGCAACATGTTTGCCTGTGTCGATTACCTGCACCTGTTAAACAGGGCTTGCCCATTGGAGCCAGTCATGTCTACTCATCAACAAAGCCAATCGCAGTTTGTCACCATGGACGGCAATGAAGCCGCCGCATCAGTCGCTTACCGCTGTAATGAAGTGATCGGTATCTACCCTATCACCCCGTCTTCGCCGATGTCGGAAGCGTGCGAGACATGGGAATCGCAGCAAAAGGAAAATATCTGGGGCCAGGTCCCTCGCGTTATTGAAATGCAATCCGAAGGCGGTGCTGCCGGTGCCGTGCATGGCGCACTGATGGCTGGCGCGATGTCGACCACCTTTACTTCATCGCAAGGGTTATTGCTCAAAATCCCTAACATGTACAAAATCGCCGGCGAGCTCACCCCGTTCGTCATGCATGTTGCCGCCCGTACCCTTGCCACCCATGCTTTGTCCATTTTCGGTGATCACTCAGATGTGATGGCGGTGCGCCAGACAGGTTTTGCCATGCTGGCAGCTGGCAGTGTGCAGCAAGCCCATGACTTTGCGCTTATCAGTCAGGCCGCAACATTGGAAAGCCGCGTCCCCTTCGTGCACTTCTTCGACGGCTTCAGAACCTCGCACGAAATCAACAAGATCAAGCTGATTGATAACGAGACACTCCATACCATGGTAGACAGTGAGCAGGTCAATGCTTTCCGTGAGCGTGGCCTGACTCCAGATGCCCCGAGCATCCGCGGCACCGCCCAAAACCCGGATACCTTTTTCCAGGCGCGCGAGGCTTCAAACCTGTTCTATCAGGCCTGTCCTGATATCGTCGCCGCGAAAATGGCCCAGTTTGCCGAACTGACGGGTCGTGAATATCGCCCGTTTGACTACTACGGCCACCCACAAGCTGATGATGTGATTGTCGTGATGGGCTCGGCCTCATCGACTGTAAAGCAAGCCGTTGACCACCAGCTAGCCCTCGGCCAAAAAGTCGGTGTCATTACTGTTCACTTGTACCGTCCGTTCTCGCTATCTCACCTGATTGCGGTATTACCGACGTCGGTGGCACGTATCGCTGTGCTGGATCGCACCAAAGAGCCGGGCGCCTTGGGCGAGCCGCTTTACTTGGATGTTATGGCTGCCTTGCAGCTGGCCGTCGCCAATAAGCAGTTCCCGCACATGCCTGCGATTGTCGGTGGTCGCTATGGCCTGTCTTCCAAAGAATTTACCCCATCGCATGCGGCTGGCATTTTCAACGCCATGCTGGAAAATCAGATCAAGCATCCGTTTACCGTGGGGATCGTCGATGACATCACCCACTTATCGCTCCCCCAGCCAACAGCTATCGACATTGAGCCTGCGGGACGACTGCGTGCACTGTTTTATGGCTTGGGAGCCGACGGGACGGTCAGTGCCAACAAGAACACCATCAAGATCCTCGGTGAAAACACCCCGCTGCACACGCAGGGTTATTTTGTCTACGATTCGAAAAAATCTGGCGGGATCACCACCTCGCACCTGCGCATTGACCCACAAGCCGTGGAAGCACCCTACCTGATTGAGCAGGCTGATTTTATTGCCTGCCATCAGTTCCAGTTCATCAACAAACTGGAAATGTTCGAGAAAGCAGCGCCTAAAGCAACCTTGCTCATCAACAGCCCCCATGATGCCGACAGTGTCTGGCAACACCTGCCACGGGAAGTGCAGCAGGTGATCATTGGCCGCCAATTGAAACTGTATGTGATTGATGCCGTCAAACTTGCCCGTGAACTTGGGCTGAAAAACCGTATCAACACCATTATGCAGGCCGGTTTCTTTGCCCTCAGCAACTTGATGCCTCTTGAAGACGCACTCGCTCAGCTCAAAACCGCCATTGAGAAAAGCTATAGCAAACGCGGGCCGGCGATTGTTAAAGCCAACCATGCCGCGGTGGATGCCGCCGTTGCCCATCTGCAGGCAGTAGCTATTCCGGATGAAGTCACCAGTATTTTCCGCCGTCCACCAGTAGTCAGTGAAAATGCGCCGGATTTGGTCAAGCGTGTCAGCGCCATGATGATGGCAGACAAGGGTGACCAACTGCCAGTCAGTGCTTTCCCGGTTGATGGCTGCTGGCCGACAGCAACGACCCAGTGGGAAAAGCGTAACATTGCCCAGGAAGTCCCGGTCTGGGAAGAAGATCTCTGTACCCAGTGTAATATCTGTACCTTAGTGTGCCCGCATGCGGCCATCCGCGCCAAGACGGTTGCGCCAGGTGAGTTGGTTGATGCCCCGGAGGGTTTCAAACATACCGATTACAAGCAGCGTGACTTCAAGGGCCAAGCGTATACCCTGCAAGTGTCACCAATGGACTGCACCGGCTGTAACTTGTGTACCACGGCATGCCCTGCCAGTGACAAAGACAACCCTGCCCGCAAGGCCATCAATATGGTGCCGAAGCAGGATGTGATTGAGCGGCAAAGCGCAAACTATGAGTACTTCCTGCAACTACCAGAAGTGGAGCGCATTGGCATCAAGCGTATCGATGCTCGTACCAGCCAGCTTCTGCAGCCATTGTTTGAATATTCTGGCGCCTGCTCGGGTTGCGGCGAGACTTCCTATGTCAAATTGCTTACCCAGCTTTTCGGTGATCGCTTACTGATCGCCAATGCAACTGGCTGCTCATCTATTTATGGCGGTAACTTACCGACCACACCGTATGCTGTTAACAGTGACGGCCGTGGTCCGGCTTGGGCTAACTCGCTATTCGAAGACAACGCCGAATTTGGCTTGGGTATGCGCTTGGCACTGGACAGTAAGCGCAACAATGCTCTGTCATTGCTTGATACCGCGCGCGATATTATTCCGTCAGAGTTGATTGAGCAGATCCGCGAGGATGCCTTCGATAGCAGCGAAGCCGCTGTTGTCCGCCAACGTGGCAACCTTACCCGCTTACGTGCCGCACTGCCTTACTCTATGCGCCAGCTAGATGCTTGTGCCGACGACTTGGTAGCGAAAAGCAACTGGATTGTTGGTGGTGACGGCTGGGCCTATGACATCGGTTATGGCGGCTTGGATCATGTCCTTGCCGGCGGCGATAACGTCAATGTATTGGTTATGGATACCCAAGGCTATTCCAATACCGGTGGCCAGCAGTCAAAAGCAACCCCAACCGGCGCGGTCGCCAAATTCGCCACCCAGGGCAAAACCAGCCAAGGCAAAGACTTGGCGCTTAACATGATGATGCATGGCAATGTCTACATCGCCAAGATCGCTTTGGGTGCCAACATGAACCAGACCATCAAAGCCCTGCAAGAAGCAGAAGCTTACCCAGGACCGTCTTTGGTGATTGCTTACTCACCTTGCATTACCCATGGCTTTGACATGGCAGAAGGTGTCGAGCATCAGCAACTCTTGGTGGATTCTGGCCTATGGCCGCTGTTCCGCTTTGACCCGCGCAGGATTGCCAAAGGCCGTGCCGCGCTGCAGATAGACTCAAAGCCAGCCAAAAAAGATATCGAAGAGCTGATTGGCCGTGAAGCACGCTTCACCCAAATCAAGCGCAAAGATCCGCAGCGCTACGAGCAGAACCTCGACCGCCTTCGCCAGCAGGTTCGCCACAAACACCAGCTGCTTGAACAGCTTGCACAGTGGAAACCGGCGAAAGACACAGACAATTAATCCAGTTTTATATCAACCCGCATTACAAATGCGGCTGGTCTAAGTCCCCCGGCGGCCAGCCCACGAAAATAGTTAGGAGAATACAATATGGCTAACATCGGCATTTTCTTCGGTAGCGATACCGGCAACACAGAAAAAGTAGCAGAAAAGATCGCAACCAAGCTGTCTTTGGACGCGCAGGATATCGCGGGCAACAGCAGTGATATCTTTGATGACTACGATTTGCTGATCCTCGGTACACCTAGCGCCAACTACGGCGAGATGCAGCCTGACTGGGATTACTTTGTTCCTGAACTGGAAGATGCCGATCTCAATGGCAAAAAGGTGGCTCTGTTTGGCCTTGGCGACCAGGTTGATTACCCAGACAGCTTCCTGGATGCGATGGGTGAGTTGGCTGAAATGGTAGAAGAAGCAGGTGGTGAGCTAATCGGCGAATGGCCAACAGATGGTTACGAGTTCAATGACTCACGTGCAGTCAAAGACGGGAAGTTTGTCGGCCTTGCGCTGGATGAAGACCGCCAGCCTGAACTAACCGATGACCGTATCGCAACGTGGCTAGTCTCTCTGGGTCTCTAACCGCTATATACGCTACTTAGATAGAACAAAGGCTGCATCATAGATATGCAGCCTTTTTTGAACTGAGTTTCTGCGCCTAGACGTCAGCTAGCGAGATGGTTACTGTTGCAATGAAGAAGAGGAAGTATCGACACACTCACCGCGGCGCATGCAGTCAAATTTAAATTTTAGGGTTTGCAAAGGACGCCGCCATACCAGTTTCGGCATAGCCCATCGCAGCACATGGTTAAAGTGCAGGCGTTTGGCTGGCTGATAACAGTGGTTCTTGCACTGGATACAGTTAGGCTTTTCATTACCAAGGCGGCATTTTTGTACGCGGCTTTCGACATACTCAATGAGCCCTTCACACTCAGGGCACATAATGGCACCACGGTGCAGCGTTTTGCAGTATAGGCGAATCATCGCCTTTGCGGTATCCAACTCACGCTGCTGACGAGCTGGACCAGAAGTTTGAACGATCATAGTGGCGCTATTATCCACTCAAGCAGCCGCATTTATATGATCTCGATCAAACCCGGCAGGCGAACAAACGAATCGCTCAACGAAATTGCGAGGTACTAAAATAAAATTCTGCTTTCAATCTTCACGTTTTTTCCCTCATTACCTCAAAAGCATTATGCCCCTACCGCAGACTTAGACAGGTAAGCCTGCGCACTTGCGATAGTCTGGTTCAAGGTCTGCTCTATTTCTCGGCACTCTTCAATCGATACCGACTCATTTTGCTTAAATTTGGCTTCGGCCACATCACAGCATTCACGCAGAGGCCTAGCACTGAGGTTTACCGCAACCCCCTTCAACGCATGGACAATATTAAGCGCATGCTCTTGCTGGCCGGGCTCCGAGGCCGCAGCAAGCAAAACCTGCCCCTTCCCCGCATTGTCTTCGATAAAAATCTCCAGCAGCATACAGACGGTTTCCTCATCACCATCCATCGCATCTCGCAAGGCATCCACATCGAGCCATGGCGAAGGAGCTGTTGTTTCAGTACTTTCATCTATGCGGGATGGCTCTACGGCCATCACACTTGAGTTGTCTGGATTAGAGTCTGTAACTTCGAGATAAATACCCTCTTTGTGGCCTATTTCCTCTGCTCGCTCACTCTGTGGGTTATTTTCCTGTGTCGATTCTCGAGACTTAATGTCCGCACTTTCATCAAGAAAAGCTTGAATCGCTAACGCCGCTGGGGTGAAGACCATCTTCAACAGTTCACAGAGATTTTCAAGTTTTTCACTATAAGCTTGTTTTTTTACTTCACGCTCAACCTGCTCGGCCAATGCATGGATTTGCTCAGTACCCAAACTGGCGGATACACCTTTCAAACTGTGCGAAATCATCTGTACCTGATCGAAATCGCCGGCCTGAAGCGCCTTCACAATCTTATGACCATCATCAAGGTGCTCGTCAACAAATACCTCCAGTAGCATTGTGACCATATCACGGTCGCCATCCATGGTATCAAGTAGGTAGTCGCTATCAAAAATCACCATAGCTTCCACGTCAGCAGACAAGCTTAACGGCTCAGATACCGGCTCAATAGTTGGGTTCATCTCGATTGCCGATCCAGATAAGGCCTCCGCGTCCAATAGCGTTTCACCTTTGTTCTTCACCAGTAGGTTATACCCAATCCCCAAAGCAGCCACCAGCGCCATCACAGAAAGGGCTATCAATGAATACCCAACAACACCGGGCATGGTGGCTCCGAGATAGAGGCTCGGCAACGCAACGACAATCAATCCAATGCCAATGCCAATGCCAATGAAACTTACTGTTGAATGACGAGAGGGCTTGGGGGAAGCAGAACCTTTGCCGGAAGCGTTTTTCATGGTCACTCCTGTCCATTATTACCAATGGATAATACCTCAGCCTTGGTATGTAAAATTAATCATATGAGTATAAAAAGCCATACAGAAACTGTAGGCAAAAAAAATAGAGAGGTACAACCAAAATAGGGACTCGAACCAAAAAATATGCAATCAGGCTCTTAGTAAAAAAGGGCAACTCTGAGAGTTGCCCTTTTTTCATTATGTTAGCTGTCGCTATTGATTCGACGCAGCAGCTGATCTTTTAAGTTTGGCGGGGTACCTTTCAAGGTTAAGGTATCCGTATCGGCATCATAAAAAATACGCTCGCCAAGCAGCATGCCATCAAAGTTGATGGTTACCCCACCACCGGAGCCAACAAACTTGGTCAACTTACGCATTGCGGTTCGGTCGGCAGGAAAACTTTCTTCCAGCTCATAACCTTGTTGTGATGTGAACTGGTAGAAGTCTGTACCGTCCTCCGATTCCGGAAGCTCGGCAGCCAGCTCTTTAACAGTGACTTCATCACCGGCCTGTAGCTGGCTATTACAGTAGTCATACACCTGCTTGCGGTATTCCTGCTTCTCTTCCTTATCCATGCGAGAGTCGGCACAGAAGTCTTCCACAGCTTGCATCAGAACTTGGTTTTGCTCTTTGACATCCAAACCCACTTCCGCCTGGAGGAAATCAAGGAAGAAATCGGCAATCTTGCGGCCAACGCGCCCTTTGATATAAGTCAGGTAGCGGTTCGAGTCTGCATCTGTCTCCCATGAAGACAAATCGATACGGGCAACAATATCCATCTTAGAGACATCCAGATAGTCAGTCGCACTGATATCTAGCTGCTCTGTCACCTTCATGCTGTGGCAAGTCGGCAGCAGACCGATAAATAGGTAGTCAGTGGCCAGCGATTGGTATTCGGCAATCACCAGCGTACCGGTTTCGGCAAACGGGTATTTCGCCAGTTCCGCCTGCAGGCGCTGGGCTGATTGGTTAGAAAATGTAAGAAAATCCAACTCACCACGACGAGCCTGTTTCAGCCAGTGGCCAAATTCGCTATCGTCTGAGAAGTGACCGAATCCTTTGGCCCCTTTGCTGCTGTATACACGGTGGAGCTCGGAAACCAGCTCCTCAGTTGCCGTGTTATTTTCAAGGGATTGTTTTCGAAGATGAATTTCCAGTTCATCGTTTTCATTCTTAACCAGTTGGTGAAGAATGACATTGGAAAGCGTGAGACTCATAATGGAAAAATTTCAGTAATTCTAATGTGTAGGTTATTATAAGTCGCTTTCCTTAACATTAAACAAGATTAAACAAGACTTCCTATGCCAATTACTTCAAAATACACCAATAAAAAAGTTGAACAAATCATTGAAGATATGTTCGATGTATTAGAGAAGCATGATGCTTCTGCAGAACTTGCACTGATGATCGTGGGTAACATCGCCACTAACATCATCAATGCTGATGTTCCTGCATCGCAAAGGAAGGCTATTGCAGACAAATTCGCACACGCTCTGCAATCTTCCATTAAAGAAGATTAATCTTGTTTGCTTGTGATACAGCTATATAGGACTGGGAAACACTGACATCTATGGTCTCCAGCGGTAACAATTACAAAGAGAAAGTCTCTCAGCTTATCAGCTGGGGACACTGGTTCAGTTTTTTCAATATTATCGCCGCCATGCTTTTGGGTACGCGGTATATTGCCCATTCTGAGTGGCCGGCGTCCCTGCTTGGCCAACTCTACCTGCTGTTCAGCTGGGTTGGCCATTTTGGCTTCCTCGTATTCGGGTTTTATATCCTAATCCTGTTCCCAGCCAGTTTTCTGATCCCATCACAACGCCTGATGCGGCTGTTTGCCGTGTTAGTTGCCACTATTGGCCTGACCGGATTACTGCTCGATACCCATGCGTATGAGTCCCTTGAACTCCATTTGAGTCCTTTGGTGTGGGATCTCCTGCTCAGCGGCGAGCGCACCGAGCTCAATGCCCGCTGGCAATATCTGTTTATCACTGTTCCGGTGATTTTCCTGCTTCAGTTAGTACTCTCCGAATGGTTATGGCGCAAACTGAGGAAACTGACCCGCAAACATGTTGGGGTCCCTATCGCCACCGTGTTTGGGATCTGCTTTATCAGCAGCCACTTGATGTACATCTGGGCAGACGCCAACTTGTACCGTCCAATCACGGCTCAGCGATCAAATTTCCCGCTGTCATATCCTATGACGGCGAAGACTTTCATGGAAAAGCATGGCTTGCTTGACCGTGAAGAATATACCGAGCGCCTTAACGCCCAGGGGATAGAAAGCAGCGAACACCTGCGTTATCCACTGGAAAAAATGGCTTTCGATGATCCTGGCACGGGCAAAAACCTGCTGGTTATCATGATTGATGGCCTGAGGAGCGATATGGTTGAGGCTGAAACCATGCCTTACCTATCGGCGTTTGCCAGCCAGAATTTATCTTTCGAGAACCATTACAGCAGCAGCAACGAAAATACTGCCGGTATTTTTGGCTTGTTCTACGGTTTGCCGAGCAGCTACATCAACAGTGCGCGCTCCAGCAACACCAAGCCTCTGGTGGTCAGTACGCTTGAGAAACGTGGCTATCAATTCGGCTTATTCGGCGGCGACAACATCAGCCAAGATCCGATTTATTCCGAGGCGATCTTCAGCGGGCTGCCGCTCGAAGAGATGGCCGGCACAGATCAAGATGCCGAAGCGGTAGACAACTGGGCCACATGGCTTGAGACCCAAGACAGCGACAAACCTTGGTTTAGCTATATTGAACTGACCTCGGTACAGAACTTCGAAGAAGGCGGCGATTACTCACCAAAATTCGAACCGTCACTGGGCTCGAACAATGTATCAGGGCAAAATACCACCCTGATCCTGAAGAACAGTTACCGGAATGCGGCTTACTTTATTGATGAGCAGCTAATCCAGATCTTTGACCAGCTGGTAAGCCAAAACGTGATGGATGATACGATCGTTATCATTACGGCGAACCATGGTACCGAGTTCAACGAAACAGGCAGCAACAGCTGGGGTGCAAACAGCAATTACAGCCAATACCAGCTGAAAGTGCCTTTGGTGATCCATTGGCCGGGCAGTGTTTCTTCTGTCAGCGACAGGCTGACAAGCCACCTTGATATTGCACCAACATTGATGGAAGCGCTATTCAATACCACTACACCGGCAACGGCCTACAGTAGTGGCAGCAGCTTGTTCACCAACTCGACCAAGCGCCGTTGGATTTTGGCCGGTAACGAAAGAGACATTGTGATGATCCAGCCGACATCAACCACAGTAATTGATAAATATGGCAATTACTTGGTCTATGACCAAGACTACAAGCGATTAGACTCTGCCAAACCTAAGCTTTCTACCCTGATGCAGGCCATGCACGAGATGAAGCGCTTCTATAAAGCAGATTAATCTATTTACTCGCCTAAATACTGAAAGAGGGCAGCCAAGTGGCTGCCCTTTTTGTTTTTTGCGATATGCGGGAATGAACGCTATCAGAGGTAATCCTTGTTGTCGGCGTAGCATTGGTCGTAGCCGTCATTCCAGCCATAAGCATATTTATTATCCGCTTCCATTCTTTCCGGATCTTGGCGAAACCCCTCCAGGTGAGTGGCTGGTTCATTCTTGCGGCTAAAGCAGCCATCTTGGTAACCATCCAGATAAGGACGGGTAAAACCCAATTCTGACAGGGTCTCATGGCGGGTCTCGGCGCAGCCCAAAAATATGGCGGCGAAAAACGATATCCCCACAGCCTTCAATAAGTCAGTCATAAACATCCTGTATATGAATATAAACACCTAAAATGTAGCGGAGTACACTTCATTCACCTGTCTTAGTTTCAATACTTCCGCTATCTTATAGCTCAAAGTGACTTGGGTTTATAAGGATCAAAAATGAACAAGACTGTCTTAATTACCGGTGCAAACCGTGGCGTAGGGCTGGCATTGGCCGTGGCTTACCTGGAAGCTGGCTGGCAAGTCTTTGCAACCTGCCGGGATATTGCTAGCGCCGATGGGTTAACCCGCAGACAAGATGTCTTTCCAAACCTGACAATTGCAGAGCTCGATGTCACTGATCATCAAGCCGTCATGCATCTTGCCCAATCCATGGAAATGGTAAACCTCGATTTGCTTATCAATAATGCCGGTTACTATGGTCCCAAGGACTATGGGTTTGGCAATACCGACGCCCAAGAGTGGCGTAAGGTGTTTGAAATCAACACCATTGCGCCGCTCAAAATTGCCGAGGCCTTTTACCCCCAACTCAAGCAAGGCACACCGGGAGTCCTTGCCTGCTTGTCTTCCAAGGTCGGCAGTATGGCTGAAAACACCAGTGGTGGCGGCTATATCTACCGCTCTTCCAAAGCCGCACTGAACTCAGTGGTCAAGAGCCTATCCAATGACTTGTTACCCGAAGGCATCATTTCGATTGCCCTTCACCCTGGCTGGGTACAAACTGAAATGGGCGGGCCGGATGCACTTATCGACAGCCAAACGTCTGCCCTTGGATTGAAAAAGGTTATCGACAACCTAACGCCTGCCGATTCGGGTTTGTTCATGGATTACCAGGGGAATTACCTACCTTGGTAACCGTATTTCGCTGACCAGTAGCTCTAAGTGCATCCCGAATCCAAGCGAACCGTGATTTTGCTTCCAAGCAAATAATTACTGGCTGAGCAATCAGCCAGTTACAACCCTCTGTGTTATGCGTCGCATTTTTGCCAACTTACCAACAAAAATACGCTAATTTGCTGTATCCATTGGCCTTTCATCGTAAAAAATCCGCAACAATAATATGAAATAGCCCTCGGATACGGTTTCTCGCCCAGTTACCGAACACAGACTTCCGCCGATAACCAACAAGGATGGAAGTGATTCGTACTACGCAATATTCTATTTTCTGGAAGGTCATTTGGCTCAGAGTACGCACATTCAAGACTTCTACGATCGGGTACTTACCTTAACCGGCAAGTCGCACGGCTTACGAACCACCTGCGAACAAATATGTAGGAATCTCCTGCTGAGCTTTGCGGTGGAGAACGCCACCCTGGTCGTCGCTTACAAATCGCACTGGAAGACGTTGCTGAATGTTGGAGACAAGGGAATAGAGTACCTTTTCCCACCTGTTGAATATCAAGAAAACGAGACATTTCCGTTTTACCAGATCACCAAGGCGATCAGATTAAAAAAAACCACCTTAACGGACCTAGAAGGTGTACGCCGGCTATCGCTTCCCCTTGAGAGGCGCTCACAGATTATTGGCTGCCTCATTGCTGATTTTCCCAAAACCGATCTCACTGAGCAGCTTGATGCCAAAGACTTTAGCTATCTGGGTGCCCTGCTCGCTTCTGAGCTTAATGCCTCAATGATAGATGCCATCATTCAGGACGAACACAGCGGCCGGCGTATCGCTGAGCGCGAACTGCAAATTCGCCAACATGAGCAGCACAGTCTGCAGAAGCAGCTGCAGGCCCTGCACGATATCTCCTTTAAGCTATGGCGTGCCCACTCAATCGACAATATGTTGTTTATTGCTGTCGACGAAGCCAAAAAACAGCTCAATATCGACCGAATGGCTATCTTTTTGTTTAAACCGGGCAACCGAATGCAGGGGACCTACGGCACAGATATCCATGGTAATACCGTCAGCGAACATTATTTCGAGTCTGAAATACCTGACTTGTGGTTTGCATCCCATTTCCTACAACAAAAAGGTGAGTATTTAGCCATAGAAGAAAACACAGCGCTTTACCATAACCTGAAAGTGGTCGGTTTCGGGTGGAGTGTGTATATCTCTTTGTGGGATGAAGATACACCGATTGGTTGGATCGCCTGTGATAACCTGCTGAGCGGCATGCCTCTTCCCGCCCACTTACACCAGTTGTTGAAACAATTTGGTTTCATCATTTCCCAGCACCTAGTCAGACGCCAAGCCGAAGAAAAGCTCATCCAGCTCAATACCGAGCTCGAGCAGAGGGTTGCGGAGCGCACCCAAGCCCTCCAGCAGGCCAAGGATAAACTTGAAAAAGTATCACTTGAAGATCCGCTCACCCAGGTGGCTAACCGCCGCCTGTTTGACGAGCGCTTTTCAGATGAATGGCGCCGGGCCGAGCGCCATTCGCTGCCACTTTCTTTACTGATTATCGATGTCGACCACTTCAAAAAGTACAATGACAGCTTCGGTCATATCGCAGGGGATGATTGTCTCAAAACCATTGCCACCACCCTGGCACCGATAGAGCGAAGAGCGGGAGCACTCTTTGCCCGATATGGTGGTGAAGAGTTTGTTTTACTGCTGCCGGGGCAAGATCACAACGCTGCGCAGTACGCTGCTGAGCGTTCACTGGAAGCTATTCGGGCGCTGGCCATACCGAGTGCTGCAGATAGTGAAGGCCAGTCGAATATCGTAACGATCAGCATCGGCGGCTGCACGATTACGCCTTCAACCAATAGCTCTGCTGATACGTTCTTCAAACTGGCCGACACCGCCCTGTATGAAGCGAAATCAAGCGGGAGAAACCAACTGTTTTTGATCAGTGATGCTGGCTAATCGGCTTTCTTCGATGTACGACGGCGAGGTGAGCGCGATTTTCCAGCAGAAGGCGATGAGCCAGTACTTGATGATTTACGCCCGCCTTTGCTGCCCCCTTTACCACCACCTTTACTGTAGCGTCGTTTTTTAAACGGTTCAGGCGATTTCAAATCACGAAGGCTTTGCGGCACCTCGCTGGTTTTCACCTTTTCCATCAGCTGGGCCACCTGCACTTCCAGCGCATCCATGAAAGGTTTGTAGGCACATTTTTTATCTGCCATATCCTGTAGCTGGTGCTCCCAGTGGGCAGTCATATCCGGATAGGTCGCCTCATCCGGCAGGGCATAAACAAGCCCTTTTCCGGCCTCAGTGGCATGGATACTTTTGCCTTGGCGCATCAGCAGCTGTCGCTTGAACAATATATCGAGGATCCCGGCTCGGGTTGCTTCTGTGCCCAAACCATCAGTGTCTCGTAAGATCTTTTTCAACGAACTGTCTGAGACAAAGCGGGCAATCCCGGTCATCGCCTGTAGCAACGTCGCCTCGGTAAATGGCTTAGGTGGCTCGGTCATCTTATCGAGGATCTCGCCATCACGGCAGGTCAGCACTGTACCTTTCTCCAGCGGCGGTACTTTGTCGGCCAGATCAACGTCCTTGTCTGCCGGTTCATCGCGGCCAAGCAAGGTGCGCCATCCCGAAGACATCAATTGGCGTCCCCGAGCCACGAAAAGCCCGCCCGCAATAGTGAACTCCAGCTTGGCTTCACTGTATATTGCCGCCGGGTAAAACTGCATCAGATACTGTCTGGCGATCAGCTGATACACCTTCTGCTCGCTGCCACTCAGGCTCGCGGCATTGACCGCCTTGGGAGTGGGAATAATCGCATGGTGGGCATCGACTTTTTTGTCGTTCCACGCTTTCGATTTGAGGCTAGTATCTGCCCCATCCACAGCTTTACCCAGCTGGCTATCCGTATTGGCAATCGCCTGGCATACGTCGCCGGCCTGCCGGTAATGATCCATCGGCAAATAGCGGCAATCCGAACGCGGATAGGTGATCACCTTATGTTTCTCATACAACGACTGACAAGTGGCCAGAACATCGGCTGCACTCATGCCGAAACGCTTGGCGGCATCAATCTGCAGGGCTGACAGCGAGTAAGGCAGTGGCGGTGCCTGCTTGGTTTCTTTACGCTCTGATGCGGTCACTTCAGCAGGCTGGCCCTTGATGCGGCTGACAACGTTCTCGCACAGTTTGCGGTTCATTATCCGGCCATCTTCATCCTGCCAAGGTTTGCAGGCTTCACTCGGCTTCCATCTGGCGCGGATCTCCTGTTGTTGATAAGGAATAAGCGCAAACAACTCATAAAATGGCTTAGGAACAAAATTGGTAATTTCATCATCACGACGGGTCACCAATCCCAATACCGGCGTCTGCACCCGGCCTACCGACAATACCCCCCGGTAACCCCCTTTCTGACCCAGCAAGGTGTAAGCCCGGGTCATATTCATGCCATACAGCCAATCGGCACGTGAGCGTGCCAATGCCGAGACCGACAGCGGAATAAAATCACGGTTGCTGCGCAGCTTGCCGAGCGCCCGCTTGACTGCCGACGGGTTAAGGTCGGAAATAAGCAACCGCTGCATGGCCGCTTTTTTGCCTTGGGCAAGATTAACGTAGTCTATGACCTCATCCACCAGCAGCTGACCTTCCCTGTCTGGGTCTCCGGCGTGGATCACTTCACCAGCCTGCTTGCACAGTTTGCGTACCACGCCCAACTGCTTCTTGGCAGATTTACGCGGTGCCAACTGCCACTGCTGCGGCACAATCGGCAAGTCGGCCATATTCCATTTCTTGTACTTCTCGTCATAGGCATCCGGCTCAACCTGTTCGAGTAAATGACCGATACACCAGGTGACGATATCACCGTTGCCCGCCTCAATATAACCGTCATGGTTCTTGTGAGGACGCGGCAATACAGCGGCTATCGCGCGCCCAAGGCTAGGTTTTTCTGCAATATATAGACGAGACATGGTTGATATTCAGTTGGATCGCATAGGGAACTCTTGGCTGAACTATAAGAAAAAAGTGCGGAGAGAACAAGCAAATACTGGATATAGATACAGTTCCTGTTTTTACACTTCGTGCCATAACAAAAAGGCCCAGCTCAGTAGAGCCAGGCCTTTATTATTTTTCGGTGTAAACCGCTGTTAAACCATAAATAGCATTAAGCGCAATTGTCTGCCAACCACGCCTTCACATCGGCATACTCACCACGAAAGACGATACGATCGGCCTTCTTGCCAAGCTGGTAGGTGTACATGGGGTCGTAGTATTGCTCCAGCAACAAACTCAGCCAATCATAGTGGCCTGACAACTCGCCATTTGCTTGCATCGCTTTTACTGCCTGCTGCTGCACCAGTAGCAACTCTTCATAGCGCTGGAAGCCCAAGCGTTTGCGAATGCTGAACATGCCTCGCTCTAGGTACGCGGCGAACCGATCCCAGCCTTGTTGTTCACCGTACTCGGCACAGAAATCACGCTGCATCCGCACAACATAGTCATCAAGCAAGCGCTCTAAACGTACATCGAGCGGATCATCAACAATGGCAATCGGTGCTTGCTGCATCGCATGATTAATTGCCAAGGGAACACTGACCGAGCCAATGATCTTACCTTCATCTTCGTAGACGAAGTGCGATACCCCAGCGGCCTGCTTCTTGAGCATGGCGATCGCCAGCACATTTTCGAAGTTGATTTGAGTACGCTGCGCCGTTACATAACGGCCAAACGACGATCCGCGATGATTGGCGGCACCCTCTAAATCAATACCGTTGGCAATTTCATTGACCATGATGGTCTTGCCGCACCCCGTATTACCGCCGATCAGTGTCATTGGCTTAGTCGCCACCTCATCGATGGTATCAATCAAAAAGCGACGCAGTGCCTTGTAGCCACCTTCGACAAACGGGTAATCAACGCCTGCCTCTTTCAGCCACTGCTGGGTAATACGCGAGCGCAGTCCACCACGAAAACAGTACAAATAGCCGTTTGGGTTAGCTTCACAGAAGGCTTTCCACTGGGCAACTCGCTCGGCTTTGATTTCGCCATGAACCAGCTCGTGGCCCAGCGCAATTGCAGCTTCCTGACCATGCTTTTTATAGCAAGTACCCACCGCCTGACGCTCCTCATCAAGCATCAAAGGTCGATTGATAGACGTCGGGAAGGCACCCTGTTCAAATTCTACTGGCGCTCGCATGTCCATCAACGGCGTGTCATTGATAAACAACTGACGGAAATCTTGGCAATTTCGACGTGACATATTTAGCTAATCTCAATCAGTACAGTTTCATCGGCTGCGGCTGCAACCAATTCACCAATCGCATTGAGTTCGATACCGTGTTGCTGAGCCAAAGCTTTCACTTCATGCTCGGCATCTGGTGTCACTGCCAACAACAAACCACCTGACGTCTGCGGATCGCACAGCAGAGCTTTTTGCTGGTCTGTCAGGGCACCCAGGCGGTGGCCATAGCTGGCAAAGTTACGCTCGGTGCCACCCGGTACACAACCTTGCCCGATGTAGTCAAAAACACCTGGCAGATGCGGTACTTGGGAGAAGTCGATGTTTGCTTTCAGGCCGCTGCCTTCGCAGATTTCGTTTAAATGGCCCATCAAGCCAAAACCGGTCACGTCAGTCATGGCTTTCACGCCCGCAACGTTGGCAAAATCAGCACCCGGCTTATTCAACTGGCACATCCAGTCACGGGCCAGACCACGATGCTCATCCAGTAGCTTGGTTTTCTTCTCTGCGGTAGTCAGCACGCCAATACCCAATGGTTTGGTCAGAAATAGTTTACAACCCGCTTCAGCCTGATTGTTGCGCTTAACACGGTCGGTATCGACAATACCCGTCACGGCAAGGCCGAAAATAGGCTCTGGCGCATCAATCGAGTGACCGCCTGCCAAAGAGATACCGGCTTCGCGGCATACTGCACGGCCGCCTTCAATCACCTGCTGGGCGATTTCTGGTGCCAATACGTTTACCGGCCAGCCCAGGATTGCAATCGCCATAATCGGCTTGCCACCCATCGCGTAGATGTCACTGATGGCGTTGGTTGCTGCGATACGACCAAAATCATACGGATCATCGACAATCGGCATGAAGAAGTCAGTAGTACTTACCACTGCGGTACCGTTACCAAGATCATAAACCGCCGCATCATCTTTACTTTCGTTACCTACAAGCAGGTTAGGATCGGCAAACGGAGCGAGCTGCGTTCGAAGAATAGTATCAAGAACTTGGGGGGAGATTTTACAACCACATCCTGCTCCGTGGCTGTATTGGGTAAGGCGAACATTTTCCATGGCACGCTCCGTTAAATTTACAAGAGCGGTGGATTCTACTCCTGCAACCAAATCCTGTCATCCACCTGGATCAAAAAGGAGAGCCAATTGGCTCTCCTCTGATTTAACGATTCGAAGTCAAACGACTTCGACATGGGGCTACAGGTACTCTACAAATTGCGCCAAATCCCGCTCCGGTGCTTTAGCATCCCGACAACCGGGCGAGCCGAGATACAAGAAGCCGACGATCATATCATCCCCTTCCACTCCCAAAGCCTGGCGCACAACCGGATGGTAGGCCCATTTGCCGGTGCGCCAAAAGCCCGCATACCCTTGGGCAACTGCTGCCAATTGCATCGCCTGTACGGCACAGCCTGCTGAGAGGTGCTGTTCTATCACCGGCACCTTGTCATGCTCAGATACCTTGGCCACAACCGTTATCACCATCGGTGCTCTGAATGGTGACTTGCCCGCTTTCTCGATAATCGCTTCATCGGCGCCATCACTGTTGGCCGCCTCAACCAAAATATCGGCGAGTTTCTGTCTACCATCCCCTTCAGCGCCATCCTCCTGAGAAACAATAAACCGCCACGGAGTCAGACCCGCATGGTCCGGCGCACGCAAGCCGGCCCGAAGAATCGCCTCCAGCGCTGCTCCCTGCGGTGCCGGTGAGACCATTTTTGGCAACGACCTGCGGTTGAGCAATAAGGTAAGTGCGTCCATAACAACCTCGTAAGAATCTATCCTTATTACGACGATAGCATAGTTTTGATATGGTAAATCCATGGGAAAAGAGTGGGCTATTGGCTATTGGCTATTGGCTATTGGCTATTGGCTATTGGCTATTGGCTATTGGCTATTGGCTATTGGCTATTGG
>NZ_JAWJZI010000006.1:91969-245544 GCF_033022775.1 Photobacterium rosenbergii
TTGGCTATTGGCTATTGGCTATTGGCTATTGGCTATTGGCTATTGGCTATTGGCTATTGGCTATTGGCTATTGGCTATTTCAGGGGGATATCTTTCAACAAGTCAACACAATTTGAGCACTCTTAGCAAAGTGTTGGGTAAGCTTTTGTATTTAGCATTACCCAACATTTGCTCTTCCTATTGCCCCGAGCCCATGGCCGCTCTTGCCACGCTGATTCCTACAACTTCGCCGCCAGCTCAACCCCTTGGCGGATCACCCGCTTGGCATCGACTTCGCCGGCAACGTCAGCACCACCAATCACATGAACATTGATGTTCTTGGCCTTGAGCGCATCGGAAAGCTCATCCACCGAGGTTTGTCCGGCACACAGAACGACGTTGTCGACCTCCAACACCCGCGACTGGCCTTCAACCGTGATGTGCAAGCCTTGGTCATCGACTTTGTCGTAGCTCACGCCGCTTAGCAGCTCGACCCCTCGTTTTTCCAGTACTTTCTTGTGGATCCAACCGGTTGTCTTGCCCGGCCCTTTACCCATCTTGCCCGGGCGGCGCTGCATCAGCCACACCTGTCGCTGGCTAACGTATTCCTCATGCGGATACAGCCCACCAGCATGCTCAATGGACTTGTCGATCCCCCAATCCTTGAGCCAGTCATCCAAGCTTTGATGATCCGGTTCGGTCAGCATGGTAGAGACATCCACCCCGATCCCACCCGCACCGATGACAGCGACCCGCTGTCCCAGTTCGACTTTGTCGCGGATCAGGGTCTGGTAATCGATGACCTTCTCATGGTCGATACCCGGGATTGGCGGCCTGCGAGGCTGAACGCCGGTTGCAACGATCACTTCATCATAATCTTGCAAGTCATCGACAGACACGGCATGGCCGAGCTTCACATTCACCTCGGTCTGCTCTAGGCGGCGGGTGAAATAGCGGATGGTTTCCTTGAACTCTTCCTTACCGGGGATCTGCATCGCCAGGTTAAATTGGCCGCCGAGATGATCGTTCTTCTCGAACAAATCGACTTTAAAGCCCCTTTCAGCCGCCGCAACAGCCGTTGCCATGCCGGCAGGGCCTGCCCCAACAATGGCAATACGACGCTGGCTGGCTGATGGCGACAAGATCAATTCTGTCTCGTAACAAGCCTGCGGGTTGACCAAGCAGCTCGCTCGCTTACCAACGAATACATGGTCCAAACAGGCTTGGTTACAACCGATACAGGTATTAATGTCATCGGCACGGTCTTGCTCGGCTTTGACCACGAAATCCGGATCGGCCAAGAACGGCCTTGCCATCGACACCATATCCGCTTGATTGCTCGCCAGGATATCTTCAGCGACCTGCGGGGTATTGATACGGTTACAAGTCACCAGAGGAATCGAGATTTCCGACTTGAGCTTTTCGGTCACCCACGCAAAGGCCGCCCGCGGCACCTGGGTGGCAATTGTCGGTATCCTAGCCTCATGCCAGCCAATACCAGTATTGAGGATAGTCACGCCAGCTTGCTCAAGCTGCTTTGCCAGCATCACCACCTCTTCATGGGTGCTGCCCTGCTCCACCAAATCGAGCATCGACAGGCGGAAAACGATAATGAAATCCCGTCCCACACGCGCTCGCACCGCCTTGACCAGCTCAAGCGGGAAGCGCATCCGGTTCTCGTAGCTGCCGCCCCATTCATCGTAACGATGGTTTGAACGCTTACAGATAAACTGGTTGATCAGGTACCCTTCCGAGCCCATCAGCTCCACGCCGTCGTAACCCGCCTCCCTGGCAAGCTCTGAGCTGCGGGCAAAGGCTTCGATGGTTTTCTTGATCTGGCGGGTACTCATCTCTTTGGGCGTGAACTTCGAGATAGGCGCTTTGATAGCGGAAGCACTGACGGCAAAGGGATGCATGGCATAGCGCCCGGCATGGAGTAGCTGCAAAGCGATCTTCCCACCCTCATCATGCACGGCATCGGTAATAACACGGTGTGCCCGTGCTGCGCGGCCGGAACTGAATTCGGCACTCAGCGGATGAAGACGCCCGCGAAAGTTCGGCGAGAAACCGCCAGTAACAATAAGACCAACGCCACCTTTGGCACGGGCGGCGTAGAAAGCAGCAAGTTTCTTGAATCCGTCACGGGATTCTTCCAATCCGGTATGCATCGATCCCATCAACACACGATTACGTAATTGAGTGAAACCAAGTTCTAGCGGTGATAACAGATGAGGGTAAGATTTATCGTCCATGGCTTCCATTCTTTATGTTGTTATGGTCTGACCAGTATACGAAGCAGCCAACCATATTTCAAACAATCGTTTACATTAACGCAACAATATATTGATTTAGATCTAACTCCATGTATAAAAACGTATCGTTAGGCAATGGTAAGAGGTTCGGTCATTTAGATGATAGCTGCCACGCATTTGTATCCCTAAGCCATTCACCTAATACGATTAATTACTGTATTTCCTTTATTACTCGGTTAGCATATACAGTTACATACAGAACTAAATCATTATTATTACGTCCAATCTTATATAGATTGTGAAACAAGCAGGCTCTGAGCCTTGGCGAAAAATCAGGAAACTTCATGAAAGTGATCTTTAAAGGAATTGGCAAACTCTTCCGTTGGATATGGAAACTGATCAGCTTTACCCGCCAGCTGATCATCAACTTACTATTCCTCGTTATCATTGGCGCGCTGTTCTTCGCCTTCACCGAGAGTGGCAAAGAGCCAGAGCTACCGGAGCAAGCAGCATTAGTGTTGGATCTCTCCGGGCCAATCGTCGAGCAGCGTAGCTTTACCAGCCCGCTTGATAGCCTGACCAGCAGTGCATTCGGCAATGAACAAACGCAAGAAAACGTGCTGTTCGATATTGTCGATACCCTGCGTACTGCCGCCACTGATGAGCGAATCACAGGTCTGGTGCTCAACCTGCGTGACATGAGCGAAACCAACCTGACCAAGCTGCGCTACATCGCCAAAGCACTTGAGGAATTCAAGGAGTCCGGCAAACCGGTCTATGCCATTGGCGATCATTACAAGCAGAGCCAATACTACCTGTCGAGCTACGCCGACAAAGTATTCATGTCGCCAGATGGCGGTGTCATGCTTACCGGTTACGGCAGCTATACCCTCTACTACAAGAGCCTGTTCGAGAAGCTTAACGTCAATACTCATGTCTTCCGTGTCGGTACCTACAAGTCCTTTGTCGAGCCTTATACCCTCGATGGTATGTCTGACCAAGCCCGTGAAGCCAACACTGCATGGCTGAACCAGCTTTGGGGCGCTTACACCTCCGATGTGGCTAACAACCGCCAGATCGATGCTAGCACACTGACCCCACAGCTGGATCAGTTTGTTACTGAGCTGAAAAACGTCGATGGTGATTTCGCCAAACTAAGCAAGAAGATGGGCTTGGTTGATGAGCTGGTGAACCGTCCCGAGCTACGCAAACAGCTTATCGAAGCTTTCGGCGAGAATGACGACCACAGCTTCAACCAGATCAGCTATTACGATTACCAGCCAACCATTGGTGATACCCAGTTGCCAAGCGACAACCAGATCGCTGTTGTGGTCGCAAGCGGTGCCATTATGGACGGGCCACAGCAAAGGGGCAATGTTGGCGGTGATACCACGGCTGCCCTGCTGCGCGAAGCTCGCCTTGATGACAAAGTGAAGTCGGTCATTCTCCGTGTCGATAGCCCGGGCGGCAGCGCCTTTGCTTCTGAAGTGATCCGCAACGAAGTTGATGCTCTAAAAGCGGCTGGCAAGCCTGTGGTGGTATCCATGTCGAGTGTCGCGGCATCAGGCGGTTACTGGATTTCGGCTTCTGCTGACAAGATCATGGCCCAGCCAACTACCATCACCGGTTCAATCGGCATCTTTGCTATCTTGACGACGTTCGAAAAAGGCTTGGAGAAAATGGGCGTTTACAGTGACGGGGTCGGCACAACGCCATTCTCTGGTGTCGGTGTGACCCGCGAGCTACCAGAAGGTATCGCCGAGATCTTCCAACTGGGTATCGAAAACGGTTATCAGCGCTTTATCGGCCTAGTCAGCCAAAACCGCGATATGACGCTTGAGCAAGCAGACAGCGTTGCTCAGGGCCGAGTCTGGACCGGTAAGGATGCTCTTGCTCTGGGTCTAGTCGATGAGCTCGGTGACTTCGACGATGCTATTGCCAGTGCCGCCGAACTGGCAACGCTAGATGAAGACTATGAGGTACGCTGGATGGCTAAGCCATTGAGTACGGCCGAAATGTTCATGCAACAATTCAGCTCTGAGGCTAAGGTCTTCTTCCACCAGTTGGTATGGGGAGAGTTGCCTGAAGCAATGCAACCCGTGACACAAAAAGTTGTAACAGACCTTTCCACCCTTGGTAACTTCAATGATCCAAAAGGGCAATATGCCTTCTGTGTAAACTGCCCGGATCTTTAAAAGTGAGATCAGCCCGGCATCGCCGGGCTTTTTTTACGCTACATACCCCGTATAATGCGCCCACCAAACCGATAATTCTGTACCTTCATATGGAAAGAAAACACATTTACATCGCCTACACAGGCGGCACAATTGGTATGCAGAAGTCAGACCATGGCTACGTACCTGTTGCTGGTTTTATGGAACAGCAATTGGAAAGCATGCCAGAATTCCATCGTGCAGAAATGCCAAAGTTCACCATCCACGAATATGATCCCCTGATCGATTCGTCGGATATGACGCCAGCGGATTGGCAGCGCATTGCTGATGATATTAAAGCGAACTACGACAAGTACGACGGTTTTGTGATCCTACATGGTACGGATACCATGGCATATACCGCCTCTGCTCTGTCCTTTATGTTCGAAAACCTCGACAAGCCTGTGATTGTCACCGGTTCGCAAATTCCGCTTGCGGAGCTGCGTTCTGACGGCCAGAGCAACTTGCTCAATGCCCTTCACGTTGCTGCGAATTACCCGATCAATGAAGTCACCGTGTTCTTCAACAATAAACTGATCCGTGGTAACCGCAGCACCAAAGCCCATGCAGACGGATTCGGAGCCTTTATTTCACCTAACCTACCACCGCTGCTGGAAGCCGGTATCAATATTCAACTCAACAATGTTGAAATCGACAAGAAACCGGAAGGCGCATTCAAGGTCCACAACATTACCCCACAGCCGATTGGCGTGATCACCATGTATCCGGGGATCTCACCAGAAGTGATCCGCAATACCCTGCGCCAGCCAGTCAATGCGATGATCCTGCTGACCTTCGGTGTCGGTAATGCCCCGCAGAACCCTGAACTACTGGAACAGCTCAAAGCAGCTAGCGACCGTGGTGTGATCGTCATGAACCTAACCCAGTGCCTGTCGGGCAAGGTCAACATGGGCGGCTACGCAACAGGTTGTGCCCTGGCCGATGCCGGTGTCTTAAGTGGTTACGATATGACGCCTGAGGCTGCTCTGGCCAAGCTGCACTTCCTGCTAAGCCAAGAGCTTCCGGTAGAAACCGTCCGCAGCCTGATGCAACAAGACCTGCGTGGCGAGCTAACCCACTAAGCCCTAGCCTTGCATCAGGACAGCAATTCAAACGGCAGCCTTAGGCTGCCGTTTTTGTTGTTCTACTCTCAAAATCAACTACTCAGCTACACTTTGACTATTCCTGTCAGAGAAAGGCCTTGCGTACATTATGATCCTACATGGCTCCTCGATTTCACCGTCTGTCCGAAAAATCATGCTGGCCCTTGCCTACAAAGGGCTCAACTACGAGCTTCAACCCCTCAATCCCTACGTCGAAAAAGAGCTGGCTCAAAAACGCCATCCGTTGGGGAAGGTCCCGGTATTGGAAATCGACCAGCACAGCATCATGGACTCGACGGTGATAGCCCACTACCTGGATGACCAGTATCCTGTTCCTCCTTTGTATCCCGGTAACGCACTGACCAGGGCAAAAATCCGCTGGCTGGAAGAGTATGCTGACACCCGCCTCACTTCACTGATCGGCGGGGTACTCTTCTATCAGAAAATATTGAGGGGAAAAATGCTCGACAAAGAGGTTGATGAAGAAGCGGTCGAACAGTGCCTCGAGCATCATCTGCCGAAGGCTATTCAGTACCTGGAGGAACAATTGCCTGAAGATGGCTATATCGGCGATCATTTGTCGATGGCAGAAATCAGTCTATGGAGCGTGTTGCGAAGCGGTTGGATGGCCGGGCTGCGTTTTTCCCATTATCCGATGCTAAATAGCTATCTGGCCCGCATCGAGCAGGAGCCGTGGGTGGCTAACCTGGTTGGAGAAGAAGACCACGAGCTGTCAGGTTTCTATTGCCCGCCCGTGGTTCTCGGCACAATCAAATAACAGCGTCTTTACTACAGAGCGCAAACTTACAGTTGGTCATGTTCGAAGCGGGCAATGTCATCTGACGCCCTATCTGATGCTGACGTATCGTTGCCCGCAAACTCTTTTTTCAGCTCCGCCTTGGATTTAAATTTAATCTCCCCTCCTTTTTCCACTGTCATATGCGCAGCTTCGGCATTATGGCGGGACTGGTAGAGCATAACGGCCTGCATGGAAGAGTCACGCTGCTCCGGTGTCAGCGGTGTGCCGTCTGGCCACTTGCCAATTTCAACCGCAGTGGCAAGGCGTTGATAAACTTCTGGGGTCATAGCATTAAGCAGGGTATCAAGATCCATGGCTGTTCTGTTTTCCTTTTATTAGCATTTCTTGCTCGCAGTAATAACAGTTTCCTCTAAAGCTCGCCAAGAATACGTCGATAAAATGCTTGGGAGATCACACTGCTGAAAATCAGCGGCCCGCCGCAGTCTTATATCTCTATTTTGATAAACTTGTCATCTTTTATGCAGACACTGAAAAGCCAAATGAGAATAGCTACCATAAAATTCACCCTATTACTGGCCAGCGTCGTTGTAATGAACGGTTGCTTCGAGCGACACCGTTCTACCGATAGCTTGTGTCAGGCCGAGCCACAACTTTGTGCCGACACCAATCTCAATGATGGCCAATGCCGCCTACAACGGGTCAACCTCATTTGGCAGCGCTACGATGTGCTAAAAAACCCAACAGATAAAGAGAAATTTAAAGAGCTCCAATACACCTACGATTACCAGAAGTGTTTGGAGTACGCCGCACGTATTGAACCGACAGAATTAAAAGAGCGTAAGACTCTGCGAACTCAAGCCATGCTCAGTGCTTACGCCTCTATCAAGCGGCTTAATCTCGAACTAGCAGAGTCCAACGATCCGGAAATCCTTTATTTTCGGTGGAGTCAGGGTGATCAAGATGCCTTACGCAAGTTCCTGAGACTAGAAGGCAGCGAGGTAATGGAAACCCCAGAGATGCAGTTGGCATTGGCGACCTTCTATACCACCAAAGATCAGGAGAAGACGGTTGTCTTGCTCAAGCGCGCTCTGGAGCTTTACGGAAGCCGGCCAAAGATTAAACCAGAAATCATCCTAAGCTTAGCCACTTTGTCTCATCAACAAGGGGAAGCTGAGAAAGCTTACCTGTGGGCTAAAGTCGGCAGTGAGCTGTCGATGCCTGTGGCAAGCCAGGATAAATTGAATGCGTTTTACCCGATGAGCACTGAGCGACGCAGCGAGCTGGATGGTCAGGCCGTCAGCATTGCCCAATCGCTTCGAAACGGCGACTTCAATGCCAGCATGGCCAATTAAGCTTTCAGGCTCGCTATCCCCCCTGTTGCTCGCAAATAAAACGCCCTGCGGTTGAAAGCAGGGCGTGTTAATAAATAATAGAGGTGTGCTAATGCTATTTAAGCATCGCCTTGCTGCCCGCTTTCAGCATCCTCGTGATTAAACATCAAGGACACCGAGTTCACACAATACCTTTCCCCGGTGGTTTTCGGCCCATCGGGGAAAACATGCCCAAGATGGCTATCGCAATTGGCACAACGGATCTCAATCCGGTGCATGCCATGGCTGTTATCTTCCAGATAGCGGATAGCATCTCGCTCAATAGGTGCATCGAAGCTCGGCCAGCCACAGCCTGAATCATACTTACCGCTTGAATGGAACAATGGCGCCTGACAACACGTACAACTATAAACACCTGTTTCGCGGTTATGGAGCAGCTTGCCTGAGAATGGCGCTTCGGTTCCTTGCTCACGACAGATGTGATACTGCTCTTCCGTCAGTTTTTCACGCCAGTAAGAATCTGATTTAACTGACATTATACTTCCTTCTTTTATTATTCACGCTATCAATTTTGAAAAATGGTTGCCATTTACGTCAACTGTGGCACATACTTTCTGCTCGAAAGGATTTTACATCTTCACTGCTCATTTAAGCATATTTTGAATGAGCTTCGTGTTGATATTAAAAGTTAATAACAGCAATGATTGATATTCATACAACTTCTGTACGAATTTGCAGCGTTGTAGTGGGAATGTAAAAAAAATCCGAACTTTTTTTTGACCTTACGCAATTTAAGTTCGTTTTTCACTTGCAGCATCACATTAGATTCTGTAATTTTACTACCAGTTATCTTTCATTAGAAATTAAGTTGTGGAGCAACTGTAATGACTATCAAAGTAGGTATTAACGGTTTTGGCCGTATTGGACGTTTTGTTTTCCGTGCTTCTGTAGAGCGTAACGACATCGAAGTTGTTGGTATCAACGACCTAATCGACGTTGAGTACATGGCTTACATGCTTAAGTACGATTCAACTCACGGCCGCTTCAACGGTACTGTTGAAGTAGAAGGTGGCAACCTAATCGTTAACGGCAAAACAGTTCGCGTAACTGCAGAGCGTAACCCAGCGGACCTTAAGTGGGACGAAATCGGTGTTGACGTTGTTGCTGAAGCAACAGGCATCTTCCTAACTGACGAGACTGCTCGTCAGCACATCACAGCTGGTGCGAAGAAAGTTGTTCTAACTGGTCCATCTAAAGATGCGACTCCAATGATCGTTATGGGTGTTAACCAAGACACTTACGCTGGTCAGGACATCGTTTCTAACGCTTCTTGTACTACGAACTGCCTAGCGCCAATCGCTAAAGTTCTTAACGACAAGTTCGGCATCGAGTCTGGTCTTATGACTACTGTTCACGCAACTACAGCGACTCAGAAGACTGTTGACGGTCCTTCTGCTAAAGACTGGCGTGGTGGTCGTGGTGCTTCTCAGAACATCATCCCATCTTCAACTGGTGCTGCTAAAGCTGTAGGCGTTGTTCTTCCAGAACTAAACGGCAAACTAACTGGTATGGCTTTCCGCGTACCAACTGCTAACGTTTCTGTAGTTGACCTAACAGTTAACCTAAAAACTGGCGCATCTTACGAAGCTATCTGTGCAGCAATGAAAGAAGCTTCTGAAGGCGAACTAAAAGGCGTTCTAGGTTACACTGAAGATCAGGTTGTATCTCAGGACTTCATCGGTGAAGTACAGACTTCTGTATTCGATGCTAAAGCAGGTATCGCTCTAACTGATAACTTCGTTAAAGTTGTATCTTGGTACGACAACGAAATCGGTTACTCAAACAAAGTTCTAGACCTAATCGCTCACATCTCTAAGTAATGTAAGCTTTTAGCTAGATAATAAAAGGCGACGCTACGGTGTCGCCTTTTTTGTATCTGTGTTCTGTATCCGTAGTTTTTTTACTTCCACAAAGAGTGAAGCAATAAAAAGCAACTAAAAAATCATTACAAATTTAACAAATATTTTTTAATAGGCACTGTTATTTTTTAAATAAAAATAAGTGTAGAATTGACTGTTACTTTTCCACCAAGGTGGCAATCATTTATACATTGCTACAACCAAAGGATAGTCTGATGGATTTCAATACTCTTCCAACAGTGGCGGCCTTATCCGATGCTGTCACTATCTGCGAACACCAAGGGATCAAAATTGTACGAATCAGCCATGACCAGGCTGAGGCAGGTATTTCTCTGCATGGTGGCCACCTTGTTTGGTTCAAGCCAAAGGGTGAAGACGATGTAATTTGGCTCAGCGAAAAAGCAGAATTCGATACCGCAAAAGCCATCCGCGGCGGGATCCCTGTCTGCTGGCCTTGGTTTGGCAAGGCCGCCGCCCCATCGCACGGCTTTGCCCGTAACAGTGAATGGACACTGAAAGAGCATCGCGAAAACGACAACGGGGTGATTGTTGCCTTAACTCTTGAGGACTCAGAAGCCACCCGCGCAGTATGGCCACACAAGTTCAGCAATGTACTGACATTTGAAATCGGCACCACTCTAAAGGTCTCATTGACCTCGACCAATACCGACAACACCGAGTGGAGTTTCTCGGGTGCCCTTCATACTTATTTCAATGTAGAAAGCATCCACGGCACCACCATCAGTCAAATGGGTGGCGAGTACCAGGATAGCACTCAAGCGGGTAAAATCTGTCAGGGTGGCGAAGAACTGAGCTTTGAGGGTGAAGTTGACCGTGTCTACACCCAACCAGAACCAACAGTGATGATCCAAGACCACCAGCGTCGTCAGATTGCCGTGACTAACAGCGGTCATAATGCCGCGGTAATTTGGAACCCATGGCAAGAGCTGTCAATTAGCATGACCGATATGGCCGACGATAGCTTCGAAACCATGGTGTGCGTCGAATCAACCATCCACAACAGCAACAGCATCACTCTGGCTCCTGGTGAGTCACATACCCTGACCACTGAGGTCAGTGTAAAGCGATGACAACTGATTAGCTGTAAACAGGCAGTTATCACTCTTATGAAGATACCTGACAGGCCTAAACGTCAGGTATCAACTTCAGCGGCTCAAGCCAGCATTTGCGTGTTTGCTTCAATCAGTACCCAACCATTACCGTCGGGATCAGCAAAAGTCGCAAACCGCCCCCCAATTAAGGTCACAATCTCCGAGAGCGGCACCCCCCGGCTCGACAACTCATCATGGGTCAAGTGGATATCATCAGTCTGCACCACCAAGCCCTGAACCGATCCGGCTTTCATGCCACCGAAAGGCATGACCAAGCTAATTGTTGTCTCAGCTCCTCTGGGTGCAAGCTGAATCCATCGCTTATGCTGATCCGCTTGATGATCACGGATAAGCTCGAATCCCAACATATCGCGGTAAAACGCTAACGCTTGGTTTTGATCAGAAACAGGTATCGACACAGTATCAACACGAGAAATACTCATTAAATTAGCTCCCCCAACTCTCGGCACTTTTTTAGCTTAAGCCAGAGATTTTGATTTAGCTCTCAAAATAACTCCGACTCGCATTTTTTTGACACTGCCCGTTAACACGTTAAAACCCACCATCCCCACATCGACTCCATGCTTATTTGCAAGAATACCGATGGAAAATCTATTTTTTTGCAAAAAAGCCATCATGCCCTAACCGAACATCATTTATCACCATCTTGCATCAATGAAATCCTTTTCATTCAGTAAATAACTCTGCTCTGGAAATAAAATTCACCATATATGACTACCTATTTGTTCAAGCCACGCAAGTCACATTCCATCAACATTTTTGTGAGTTTTTTTAAACACCAGCTCTTGCAGAACACGATTTATAGGAGGATAGTAGATTAATGAGCAAAAATTATTCAGCTTGTAAGGAACACCGAAAAAGGAAATTTAGTTTATAAACCAACAACTCAGTCAAGCAATTTAATCAGTTAGGTCTAGTCTTAAGATATGGGGGATGTGAAAGATTTGTGTTTTCGTCCTTTCTAATTGATTAAAGAACGATTCAGGGGGCATACCATGAGTATTTTTGACCACTATCGTCAACGCTATGAAGAATCCAAGGATGAAGAGCTTTCATTGCAAGAGTTCCTTGAGATCTGTCGTAACGATCGCAGCGCTTACGTCAATGCAGCAGAGCGTCTGCTGATGGCTATAGGCGAACCCGAAATGATTGACACTGCTCAAGACCCACGCTTGAGCCGCCTTTTCTCCAACCGCGTCATTTCCCGCTATAAAACATTTGAAGATTTTTATGGTATGGAAGATGCGATTGAGCAAATCGTTTCCTACCTCAAACATGCCGCACAAGGTCTGGAAGAGCGTAAGCAAATCCTCTATTTACTTGGCCCTGTCGGGGGCGGTAAATCATCATTGGCTGAAAAACTGAAAAGCCTCATGCAGAAGGTGCCAGTCTATGTGCTAACAGCCAACGGCGAACGCAGCCCGGTTAATGATCATCCTTTCTGTCTGTTCGACAAATTAGAAGATGGCGACATCCTCAAGAAGGAATATGGCATTCCTGATCGCTACCTGAATACGATTATGTCGCCTTGGGCCGCCAAGCGCCTGCATGAGTTTGGTGGTGACATTACCAAGTTCAAAGTCGTGAAGGTGCGTCCTTCTATTCTTGACCAAGTCGGTATTGCCAAGACTGAGCCAGGTGATGAAAACAACCAAGATATCTCGTCACTGGTTGGTAAAGTAGATATCCGCCAGCTTGAGCACTTCGCTCAGGATGACCCAGATGCCTATAGCTACTCCGGCGCACTCTGTAAGGCCAACCAAGGCCTGATGGAATTCGTTGAGATGTTCAAGGCACCGCTTAAAGTGCTACACCCACTACTTACCGCGACGCAAGAAGGTAACTACAACGGTACCGAAGGGCTATCAGCACTGCCATTCGACGGCATCATCTTGGCGCACTCAAACGAATCTGAGTGGCAGTCATTCCGTAACAACAAGAACAATGAAGCCTTCCTCGACCGTGTCTTCATTGTCAAAGTGCCATACTGTCTGCGTGTTTCCGAAGAAATCAAAATCTACGAGAAACTGCTGCAGAGCTCTGAGCTGTCAGCGGCACCTTGCTCACCTTCTACCCTGGAAATTCTTGCCCGCTTCTCGGTGCTTTCTCGCCTGAAAGAGCCTGAGAACTCAAGCTTGTACTCGAAGATGCGAGTCTATGACGGTGAAACGCTCAAAGACACCGACCCGAAAGCCAAATCTTATCAGGAATACCGCGATTATGCCGGTGTTGATGAAGGGATGGCCGGCCTGTCTACCCGTTTCGCGTTCAAGATCCTGTCTCGTGTATTCAACTTCGACCACTCCGAAGTGGCCGCTAACCCAGTCCACCTGTTCTATGTCCTAGAGCAGCAGATTGAGCGTGAGCAGTTCCCGCAAGAGCTGGCTGAGAAATATCTTGAGCATCTCAAGGGTTACCTAACACCTAAGTATGTCGAGTTTATCGGTAAAGAAATCCAGACTGCATACCTTGAGTCCTATTCTGAGTACGGCCAGAACATTTTTGACCGCTATGTTAGCTATGCCGACTTCTGGATCCAAGACCAGGAATACCGTGACCCAGAAACCGGACAGCTATTCGACCGCGCCGCTCTGAACAACGAGCTGGAGAAAATCGAGAAACCTGCAGGCATCAGCAATCCGAAGGATTTCCGAAACGAAATCGTCAACTTCGTACTGCGTGCCCGTGCGAGCAACGCCGGTAAGAACCCGAACTGGACCAGCTACGAGAAACTTCGTACGGTTATCGAGAAGAAGATGTTCTCCAACACCGAAGAGCTGCTTCCAGTGATTTCATTCAATGCCAAAACCTCTACCGAAGAGCAGAAGAAACACGACGACTTCGTTGCTCGTATGATGGAAAAAGGCTACACCCGTAAGCAGGTACGTCTACTTTCCGAGTGGTACCTACGCGTACGTAAGTCTTCTTAAGTTAGCGTGGATGGGATGAATAAGGGGAGAGCTTATGGCGCATTTTATAGACCGAAGGCTCAACGGTAAAAACAAAAGCACGGTAAACCGTCAGCGTTTCCTACGCCGTCACAAGCAACAGATCAAGGAGTCTATTGCTGATGCGGTAAACAAACGCTCGATTACCGATGTGGAAAGCGGTGAAGATATTACGATTCCGAACCGTGACATCCGCGAGCCAAGCTTTCACCAAGGCCGTGGTGGACAACGTGAAGTTGTCCACCCGGGCAATGACCAGTTCAGCCCCGGAGACCGAATTGAACGCCCCCAAGGAGGGGGCGGCCAAGGCGGTGCGGGTGAAGGACAGGCCAGCCCTGATGGTGAGGGCCAGGATGAATTCGTATTCCAAATCTCCAAAGATGAATATCTCGATCTGCTCTTTGAGGATTTGGAACTGCCAAACCTCGAGAAGAACCAGCTCAACAAAATTGTTGAGTGGAAAACTTTCCGCTCGGGCTACAAGTCGTCCGGCGTACCGGCCAATATTGCCATTGTAAAATCGCTCCAGAATTCCCTGGCGCGCCGAACGGCAATGACAGCAGGTAAACGCCGCCAACTTCGCGAGCTAGAGAAAACACTGGATCTGCTCATGAACACCGAACCGGCTCAACCTTTTGAGGAAGAGCGGGTGAAGAACGAGATCCAGGCACTACGACAGAAAATCAGCAGCGTACCGTTCATTGATACCTTTGATCTACGCTACAAAAACTATGAGCGTCGACCTCAACCAAGCAGCCAGGCGGTAATGTTCTGCTTGATGGATGTCTCGGGCTCGATGGATCAGGCGACTAAAGATATGGCTAAACGCTTCTATATCTTGCTGTACCTGTTCCTCAACCGAACCTACAAGAATGTCGACGTGGTGTTTATCCGCCACCATACCCAAGCCAAAGAGGTGGATGAGCACGAGTTCTTCTACTCCCAGGAAACTGGGGGCACCATAGTGTCGAGTGCACTGCGGTTGATGAATGAGATTGTGAAGAAACGCTACTCCCCTTCCGAATGGAATATCTACGCAGCACAAGCGTCGGATGGGGATAACTGGGCGGATGATTCACCAGGCTGTCGAGAGCTGCTGGATAAAGAGATCCTGCCAGTCACCCGTTACTACTCATACATCGAAATCACACGCCGGGCACACCAAACACTATGGCGGGAATATGAGGCGCTACAAGCCAGCCACAGTAACTTTGCGATGCAGAACATAAGGAGTGTGGAAGACATTTTCCCTGTATTCCGGGAGCTATTTAAAAAGCAAGTCAGTTAACATCGCTTTAGGGGGAATGTGCTATGGAGACAGTCGCCAAATCTAAGACACTCAGTGACGGTCCAGATTGGACATTCGATTTGTTGGATCAGTATCATAAGGAAATCAAGCGGGTAGCCGACCACTACCGGCTTGATGCCTATCCCAACCAAATCGAGATCATCACTGCCGAACAAATGATGGATGCTTATTCCAGTATTGGTATGCCGATTAACTACCACCACTGGTCATTCGGTAAGCGCTTCATCGAAACCGAGCGAGGCTACAAGCACGGCCAAATGGGCCTCGCCTACGAAATTGTGATCAACTCAGATCCTTGCATTGCCTATTTGATGGAAGAAAACACCATCACCATGCAAGCCCTGGTTATGGCCCATGCCTGCTACGGCCACAACTCGTTCTTCAAAGGCAATTACTTATTCAAGACATGGACCGATGCCAGCTCGATCATCGATTACCTGTTGTTCGCCCGTAAATACATCACCGAGTGCGAAGAAAAATTCGGTGTCGATGAAGTTGAAAGGCTGCTGGATTCCTGCCATGCGCTGATGAACTACGGTGTCGACCGTTACAAGCGACCGCAGAAGATTTCTATGGTCGAGGAAAAAGCGCGCCAAAAAGCTAGGGAAGATTACCTACAGACGCAAGTCAATTCACTGTGGCGAACCATCCCGGTGACACAGGAGGAGGAAGTCGAAGCCGAAGAGGTACGATTCCCGGCAGAGCCACAGGAGAATATCCTGTACTTTATCGAAAAGCATGCCCCGCTACTGGAGCCATGGCAGCGTGAAGTGGTCAGGATCGTACGTAAAGTCAGCCAGTATTTCTACCCGCAGAAACAGACCCAGGTCATGAACGAAGGGTGGGCAACGTTCTGGCACTACACTATCCTCAATCATCTCTATGACGAGGGCTTAGTGACAGACCGTTTCATCATTGAGTTCTTGCACAGCCATACCAATGTGGTGGCCCAACCGGACTACAACAGCCCATATTACAGTGGTATCAACCCTTATGCCCTGGGCTTTGCCATGTTCCAGGATATCCGCCGAATCTGCGAGAACCCAACCGAAGAGGACAAATACTGGTTCCCGGATATTGCCGGCAAGGACTGGTTGGATACGCTGCATTTTGCGATGGAGAACTTCAAGGACGAAAGCTTTATCAGCCAGTTCCTGTCTCCTAAGGTGATGCGTGATTTCAAACTGTTTGCTGTCAATGATGACGACCGCCATAACTATGTTGAAGTCAGTGCGATCCACAATGAGGAAGGCTACCGGATGATCAGGGAGAAGCTTTCATCCCAGTACAACCTCAGCAACAATGAGCCAAATATCCAAGTTTGGAACGTCGCTTTGAAGGGTGATCGCTCGCTAACCCTGCGTTATGTACCGCATAACCGTATTCCGTTAGCCGACAGCCACCAAGAAGTGCTCAAACACCTGCACCGTCTATGGGGCTTTGATGTGACATTGGAAGAGGAATTACCGGACGGCCGCTCCCACATTTTGGGTACCTGCCCGAACCGGGCCCAGTACAATACGGAGATATAATTGCTACACAGCTGTTAATATTTAGATACAAAAAGGAGATGCCGAGGCATCTCCTTTCTTTGCTACGTAGAAAAATACTCGAATTACTGCTCTTCTTCGTACAGGTAACGAGCAATTTCAATACGATTGGCATACCAAATCGCCCCACTCTCACGACCGTATTTGCGGATACGATCAGCGACCATGTCTGGCTGGCTGTTATCGCAATATGCCTTCATGTCACGGTAGAAGTCGAGTGCTAGCTCGCACGCTTCCTTAGACATGAAGTAGTAGCCACCGACACGGGTGTAGATTTTGCGCAGGCCATTGATAGTCAGTACGTACAGGGTGTTGCCCGACTTGGAGGCCAAGCCCTGGAACATACGGTAGTCAAAGTAGTTGAATGCGCGGGCACGGGAAATCGCCTCACACAATTCAGGATCGTCTTTGCCGTATTTATCAACAATCTTCTTCACTTCCTGCATCAGCTCTGCTTTGTCTTCGCTTTGCTCGATGTAGTCAGAGAAACTGTCGGCTTTCAACAAGGCTTCGCACTCTTCAATAACATGATTGATCAGTGCCGAAGACTCTTCAGGGTTACCCTTAACGGCATAACGCATATAGACGCTGCTGATATCAGTACGAGCTGAAAGCAAATCTTCCAGAACGCCCTGAACATCTTGGCCGTCAAGTGTGATTAGGGTGTCGAGAATATTCAGGCCGGAGGTGTCCATGTAATTGTTCACCCGGGTTGGCTTACCGTGTTGAATGGTTAACCAGCCATCACGCGCCAGACGCTGCAATACCTCACGAAGAGTCGTACGAGTAACTCCAATTAGTTCAGACAACTCTCGTTCTGCGGGAAGGATTGAGCCCTGTGGGAAGTGATTATTCCAGATACTCTCAATAATATATTTCTCAGCAAATGTTGCTGGGCTATCAGCCTTTATAACCATCTGATCAGTTTTCCAGTTGCTTCTTGCTCTATTTTTATTAACTCATCATACCACCAGTCTTTACCTAATGCCTACCTAATTACCAAAAGAAGTATCTCGGTTGTCTATTATAATCATTCACTCCAGCGAGCTTGATATGCACCTAGCATACAAGGCGCACGCAAAATTCCGCTCAAAGATTCGTCGAACCAAAACTTGACTAAGCTCAACGTAAAATGAAAATTGTAAGCATATATTTCAAATCTACGTGAAAAATACCCGTACAAGCCATGTTTTGCGATGAAATTTCACAATCTTAAATAACTTCATCTCTAAGCACTTGACTGCGATGGATCACGCGGTAGAGTTAGCACGTTTTCACTCTGGGAGCTGAACGGATGCTGCTGCCTGCTTTAAGTTAAACACCATCAAGGAAATGGTCTTTAGCTTAGAGGGTCTCAAAAGAACACTTAACCAGAACAATAACATAATGGTTATCCTGCTCTCGGACTTCAAAAGGCAAGATAGCAACGCAGCTCGTTAATATTAGTATTTGCGTATATCAAGAGACTCGAACAAATGGCAATTTCGCTAGGGAACGCCTTTATAAAAAACTTCCTAGGAAAAGCACCCGACTGGTACAAAGTCGCGATCATTGCTTTCCTGATCATCAACCCGATTGTTTTCTTTTTCGTTGACCCATTCGTTGCAGGCTGGCTACTCGTTGTCGAGTTCATTTTCACCCTGGCGATGGCACTGAAATGTTACCCTCTCCAGCCAGGCGGCTTACTGGCTATCGAAGCGGTCGCTATCGGGATGACCAGCCCCGAAATGGTCAAGCACGAGTTGGTTGCCAATATTGAAGTTCTATTGCTACTGATCTTCATGGTTGCCGGCATTTACTTCATGAAACAATTGCTGCTTTATATCTTTACCAAGATATTGATCGGCATACGTTCAAAAACCTTACTCTCATTGTCATTCTGTGTCATGGCGGCCTTCCTGTCCGCCTTTCTGGATGCATTGACCGTTATCGCCGTGGTGATCAGTGTGACCATCGGTTTCTACAGCATTTACCACAAAGTAGCTTCAGGCCAGGAGCCTCATGCTTCTCACGACCATACTTCGGACAAGCACATCCTGGAAGTCAGCCGGGATGACCTGGAAAACTACCGAGCATTCCTTCGCAGCCTGCTGATGCATGCCGGTATCGGTACCGCGCTGGGTGGTGTTATGACCATGGTAGGCGAACCGCAGAACCTGATCATTGCCGACCAGGCCGGTTGGTTGTTCGGCGAGTTTATTATCCGCATGCTACCTGTCACCCTGCCGGTGTTCCTGTGCGGTATCGTCACCTGTGTGTTGGTCGAGAAGTTCCAAATCTGTGGCTACGGCGCCCGTCTTCCTGAAAACGTTCGCCGCATCTTGGTTGAATTCGACAATGAAGAACGTAAACGCCGTACCAACCTAGACTACGCCAAACTAGTCGTTCAAGTTATCATTGCCATCTGGCTGATCGTTGGTCTTGCGATGCACCTTGCAGCCGTCGGTCTCATCGGCCTGACAGTGATTATTCTTGCCACCTCGTTCACCGGTATTACCGACGAGCACGCACTGGGTAAAGCGTTTGAAGAAGCACTGCCGTTCACCGCGCTTTTGGCTGTATTCTTCTCGATTGTTGCGGTGATCATCGACCAGCACCTGTTCGCGCCTATTATCGAAATGGTATTGAGCCTTGAAGGTAGCATGCAGATGACCATGTTCTACATTGCCAATGGCCTGCTTTCCATGGTGTCTGACAATGTGTTCGTGGGTACCGTTTATATCAATGAAGTGAAAGCGGCACTGCTGGATGGCATCATTACCCGTGAGCAGTTCGATATGCTGGCTGTTGCTATCAATACCGGTACCAACCTACCGTCTGTGGCGACGCCAAATGGCCAGGCAGCCTTCCTGTTTGCGTTGACATCGGCACTGGCTCCGCTAATTCGCCTATCGTACGGTCGAATGGTATACATGGCATTGCCATACACCATCGTGCTGTCACTGGTTGGCTTGGCCTGTATCGAGTTCACGCTGGTACCAATGACACAGTGGTTCTATGACCTAGGCTGGATCACCCAAGGAGCATTGGAGGCTGCTTCACAGATTGCCCCGGCGGTTGGCCATTAATTGAATTTTTTCAATATCTGATTGTCTGTATTAAAGCCCTGAATCATCAGGGCTTTATTGTATTTTTCGGTATTAATTGGTGCTAAGATTTATTTCACAAGACAAATTTCTGACAGAAATTAGCACTTTCTTGGTCATTAAAATAGATGGCTAAGTGCTAAATCGGCTCATGCTTTGATAGAGACTTGAGTAAGCCGAATTAGCAGTTAACCTTTCAATCGGGAACACTGTATGTATTTTCTAAATACTTTTTCTAAAAGCCGCCTATCTTGGGCTATCTTGCTAGCCTTCATTATCTTTTTTGAAGCCTGTGCCCTGTTCTTCCAGCATGTGATGAAGCTCGACCCGTGCGTAATGTGCATCTACGAGCGCGTTGCCATGATGGGGATCGCGGTGGCGGCAATCGTGGGGATGATTGCACCGAAGAACAATGTGGTTCGCTGGGCTGGCCTTGCAGGCTGGGCCTATAGCTCCTACCAAGGGCTGGCGCTGGCCCAGGAACATGTCGGCTACCAATTTCCTGAATTCCCTTGGTCAGCAACCTGTGCGCTGGATGTGAACTTCCCCGCTTGGGCACCACTGAACCAGTGGGTACCTTGGATGTTTGAAGCCTCTGGCGACTGCGGCAAAATCGTATGGCAGTTCTTCGGCCTATCCATGCCTCAATGGCTGGAAGTGATCTTCGCGGCCAACTTGGTGGCAGTTGCCATTATTGTTATTGCTCAGATCCTTGGCAATAAGAAAGCCTAAGCGAGCTCATTGCCCAGCCCGGCGCTGGGCAAGCCCCACCCTCGAAGGACGTTGGTATAAGCTACCCAGTAGCCGCTGATGGCGCCTTTCTTCTTGCCCGAGAAAACGGCAAAAAGACAACAGCTCATGTCTAATGAAAGCGCTGCTACCAAACGTTGCCTCTAACTGATAAAAACGCCTGATAATTTGTGCATTAACATTTCTGTTCTTGGGAAGTGCATGATTATAAGTTTCGATAGCATCAACCCTCTTAATCACACTTTTCATCTGAGGCATATTTTTCAAGTAATTCTTCTCGGCCAACCCATTGATATGCGGGATTGATAGGTAACAGTCCCTTTCTTGCAACAAATCTAGGTAGTAATCGATCCCCTTATCCGTCCTCGCCATCCGGTAGCGATGTTTGCTCTTTTCTACTTCCTTTGCATAAAAAGCTTCGAGGTCTTGCAGGCTGTTAAAATAGACGAGCAATTCAAAACCATCCTCGCAAACCAGCTCTATACTCGGAATATTGTTCATACCAATTTCACACATTGCAGCAGCACCCCTGATATCGTTGTGGTCTGTCACCGCGATCAAATGGGGTTGTTCCAACAGAAAAGACACGACCGAAGGCGTTATCGTTGCTCCCTCTGCGGCTACAGTATGCAGATGGAAATCAAGATAAATAAACTTATCTCTAGGCTTAAATTGAAAATAGCCAGAGAAGAAACTGGAAAGCTTATCAAACTCAATCATAGTCCCCTCCACCTTAAAGATAGGAGAAATCCTCAGCTTTGATAGGCCCGAAAATAGCACTTTCTAAGCTTCGCTCTAACAGTTGAAGCTGCCAATTGCCCAATGGTTATTATACTTAGCGCTATATCGATATCAGCCGGATAAGCCAGTGCTATGAATGATTTGTATTCTAAGTTCAATCTACAACGTAAGACATTGAGTTCGGCCTGCTACTCCGCTCATCCCGATCAGGTAACGGCTGCGACAAGACTCGAAGCGGCCAAACTATTCCACCCTTGCGATCCCGCGTTACTCGATTTTGATACCACAGAAGACATCGCTGCAGAATCCTCTCCACTTGGCCTAGAGCGTGCCATTGAAGCACTAAAAGTCGGCATAGGGATCCCTAGCAAAGGGTTCAATATCTTTGTTATGGGCTCAGCAGGGCTGGGTAAACACACAATGACCAAGCAGCTGCTGGCCCAACATGCCGATTTAAAAAGTAAACTGTCCGACTGGTGCTACGTCAATAACTTCAGTAACGGAAATAAACCTGTTGCTCTCCAGTTACCCGCAGGTATGGGGATCAGACTGAAAGAGAGTCTTTGGCACCTGATTGAAGAGCTGAAAAAGACCGTGCCTACGCTGTTACAAAACGAGGACTTCATTAGCAATGTTGACAAGCTACAAAACGAGCTCAATGACAAGGAAATTGCCGCCTTCCGAGCCATCGAAAAAAGAGCCAAAACAAAAAGCTGCATCTTGAAGCGCTCGAGCAATGGCTATGTGATCCATCCGGTAAAGGAAGGCAAGATATTCAGCAAGGAAGAGTTTGAAAAATTACCAAAAGAGAAACAGCAAGCCATTGATCAATCAATCAATGAGCTTAGACGAATGCTCGTTAATCTGCTCAAGCAAGTGCCGCTCTGGGATCAGGAAATGAGACAGAAAAAAGACCAACTCGAAAGGGAGTCTATCGCCAGCACTCTCGATTACCTGATCAGCCAACTCCCCGAGGATCTAATGGCCATTGACTGTATTGTCAGCCATACCGAAAACCTTAAGCAGCATGTGCTCAATAATATTCCACTGTTCAACGGCAGCCTCGAGACAGAGGTAAATGAATATACAGGACAAAAACTGAGCTTTAGTCCATATACCATCTATGACGTCAATCTCCTTATTGACAACAGCAGGCTTGAACGCCCTCCTATCATCTACGAAGATAACCCGACCTATGCCAACCTCATTGGACGGATCGAACACAAAGGTGAGCTTGGCACCTTTATCACCAACTTTACCCTCATCAAGCCCGGAGCGTTTCACCGTGCCAACGGCGGCTACCTCATCCTCGATGTCATCCAACTGCTTAACAAACCGTTTGTCTGGGATCTGTTCAAGCGCACTTTGTTGTCAGAGGAAATCAAGCTTCAGCCGCTGGAACAGCAACTCAGTGTCAGTGCTCTTTCTAGCCTTGAGCCGGATTCGATTCCGTTGGATATCAAGGTCATATTAGTTGGTGATCGTACGACATATTACCTGTTAAAGCGCTACGATCCCGACTTCGGGCAACTGTTCAAAATACAAGCCGATTGCTCTGAGCAGCTGACCCGGACCCCGGAATCATGCCGACTGTACTCTCGTTTAATCAAAACCCTGCAGTCAGAAGCAAATACCCGTCACCTTGACCGTAATGCGGTAGCAAGAATCATTGAATATGCCGCGCGGTTAGTCGAAGACGGTGAAAAGCTGACTTTGCATCGAGAAACTCTCAGCGGCGTCTTGCTTGAGGCAAATTACTGGGCCCAACAACATAATCATAATTTGATCACCCTACAAGCCGTTGAGCAAACGATTGACGCCCGCCAATACCGCGCTGGCTACTTAAAAGAGTGCGTTACAGACAGCATTCACCGGGGTATCCATCAAATTGAAACGGAAGGGGAAACCATCGGGCAGGTAAACGGCCTGTCGGTGATCTGCCTTGATGACAGTACGTTTGGCCGCCCAAGCCGCATTACAGCAGCAGTACACCTCGGACCCAGTAATATCCTGGATATTGAGAGAGAGGTAGACCTCAGTGGCGCAAGCCACTCCAAAGGAGTGATGATCCTGACCGCCTTCCTGCGAGAACAATACGAACAACAGCAACCGCTGGCTTTTTCGGCCACCCTCACCTTCGAGCAATCCTATGGTATGGTCGATGGTGACAGTGCCTCGGCCGCCGAACTATGTGCATTGCTATCGGCCATCGCCCAGATCCCCCTAAAACAAAATATTGCGGTAACCGGTGCGATAGACCAGCATGGCAACATTGAAGCCATCGGCGGCGTCAATGAGAAGGTCGAGGGCTTCTTCGATATCTGCAACGCTGGAGGACTAACCGGGGAACAAGGGGTGATCATCCCGAAAACCAATGCTGCCCACCTCATGGTTAACAAGCAGGTACGTCAGTCGGTGGAAAGCAAACAATTTCACGTCTGGGCCGTTGATCACATCAGCCAAGTCATGGTCCTGCTCACCGGACTGCCTATGGGCGAAATTAACAGCCAAAAGCAGTTCCCCGCCCACAGTATTAATGGCGCAGTAATTTCCCGCATAAAACAAATGAATAAGGCGCTCAATAAAACAAACGGCAAAACAAACGGCCATGCACGTTTAAAAAAAACAAAGGACTAGCAGGTAAGCCTACCATTTGGGAAGAGTGAACCGAAAACACGGTTTACCAGGAGACGTCCCGCCCCCCGATGAGACGGTAAATGACAGATACGAAAAAGCCCGTTGGAAACCAACGGGCTTTTCATCGAATATGGCGGTGAGGGAGGGATTCGAACCCTCGATACGTTGCCGTATACACACTTTCCAGGCGTGCTCCTTCAGCCACTCGGACACCTCACCAAATTGTGCTGCCAAGGCATGTTGCCTCAACAGGGTCGGTACTATAGTGGCTGAGGCAGTAAAGGTCAACAAAAAACATAGCACAATCAATTGAGTGTTTACTATTGCAGCAAAGTTCCCGAATTGCCGGTGAACAGTGCCACCTTGTTCACGACCCTGTTACAATACCCCTAATTAAAATCGTGTTCTTCCAGCGACAGACTTGCGTTGGACCTACCCAGATACCAAATATACGAGAGCGAATTATGTCTTCATCTTTACGCACCCTGCTGGCAAACCCACAACTGGCTCAACAGTTGCTTTCCGAAGCCCAGACCCGTGGCTTTGTGACAGCAATGGCAGCGGCCCCTCACCTTATCAATCCGTCTGAATGGCTGGCCTTCATGTGGGGCGGTGAAGAGTCTTCTCCTTTTACAAGCCAGGAAGAACTTGAAGACTATGCCAATGCCATTATTGACCTATGGAATGAAAGCCGTGAATCACTGCTTGAAGGCAGCTGGCAATGGCCGGAAGGTTGTGCACTCGATGACAAAGAGTTGGTCTCAAGCGAAGCCCGCGAATTTTCTGAAGGTCTGCTTCAGGGCTGGCAATTGTCTCGCGATGACTGGGAAACGATTATGCCGGAAGAGAGCGAAAACAACGCGCTGCTTGGCGGTGTATTGCTTTGCTTTAGCCTACTTTACGATCCAGAAAATGCGATGGAAGCCCTTTCCCAAGAAGGTGCTGACGGCCTAGCCCAATTTGAAGAAATCTTCACCTCTGTCCCGACAATGCTGTGTGGCCTGACTATTCGTGGCTACCAGCTGGTCAACGAAGACGAAGAAGAAGCCTAATCTATAACAGACAAAAAAAGGCGGCCAACAGTACAACCCGTACTGAGTGGCCGCCTTTTTTATATCACTGTGAGATCAGTTTGGCTCGCGGGCAAACAAAGCACGCAGGCGTCCGCGCTGATGGCGATAGATCATCACCGCAACCGGAATGTTCATCAATACGCCGTACAACAACGGAGTCAGTGCCAACTCAGGCTGTTTGAGTTGAACGACGGCAACGAAAATGGCGGTGCCGGCATTTTGGATCCCCACCTCGATAGCCAATGTCTTGGTCAATTGCTCCCCACCTTTGAGCAACCGGGCAACTATCACGCCCAATGCCATCCCCAACAAACACAAGGCAATCGCCACGATCGACGCACTTGAGAATAGCTGCTGGAACACCTTAGTGTTGGCAGCCAGTGTGATCGCTACAGTAAACATCAATACCCAAATCGACGAACGCCCCGCCCATTTGGCAAACGTTTCGAACCGTTTTCCACGCCCCAGATGATGGCATAGCATCCCAATTGATACCGGCACCAGAGTCACCATGACCAATTGCAAAATAGCCGTTTTCAGTGGCAACACCAATTGGCTTTCGCTCAATACAACAGGAAGCAATAAAGGCAGGCTAAAAGGGATGATCAAACTGCTGACAGCGGTCATCGAAATTGACAGCGCGGTATTACCGCCGCACAGGTGAGTGATCACATTCGATGATGCCCCGCCAGGTGCCAAAGCCAATAACCACAAGCCCACCGCAACAACTTCTGGCAAACCGAGAATTTGGATCAAAGCCAGTGCGATCAACGGCAAGCCGATCAATTGGGCAGACAGTCCCGCCAGTACCGCCATAGGATAGCGGCCAACCCTTTTGAAGTCCGCCACAGACAGTGTCAGACCCACACAGTACATCATCCATGCCAGCGCGATGGGCAACGCCACCGTCAGCATCGTCTGTCCCATTCGAGATCTCCTTCCTTAAACGTAGAGTCTACTCCAATATGCGCTGTGGCATATAGCAAAAGAGCGACCCAAGGTCGCTCTTTTGCTATACATTATAATGCTTTACGCATTGCCCTTCACGCTCACCTGTAGCTGGGCAGCAAAGTCCAGCATACGGTTCAGCGGGATCAGTGACTTTTCACGTAGCGACTCGTCAACAAAAATCTCATGTTGCTCGCCACCTTCGCGCAGGCCCTGTTCAATCGCTTTGAGGCCATTCATCGCCATCCATGGACAGTGGGCACAGCTGCGACAAGTCGCACCCGCACCAGCTGTCGGCGCTTCGATCAGCTCTTTACCCGGTACCATCTGCTGCATCTTGAAGAAGATACCTTTGTCCGTAGCAACAATCAGCTGCTGGTTAGGCAGCTCTTTCGCTGCCTTGATCAGCTGGCTGGTCGAGCCCACTGCATCGGCAAGGGCTACAACGCTGGCTGGTGATTCTGGGTGAACCAGTATCGCTGCATCCGGATACAGGTGCTTCATATCACGCAGTGCTTTGGCCGAGAACTCGTCATGCACGACACACTCGCCCTGCCACAGCAGCATATCCGCACCGGTTTCTTTCGCGATATAGGAGCCTAGGTGACGGTCGGGGCCCCAGATAATTTTCTTGCCTTCGCTATCTAGGTGCTCAACAATTTCCAGCGCGATACTTGAAGTCACCACCCAGTCTGCACGGGCTTTTACCGCCGCGGATGTATTGGCATACACCACGACAGTGTGGTCTGGATGCGCATCGCAGAACTTGCTGAACTCATCAATCGGGCAACCCAGGTCGAGTGAGCACTCGGCTTCCAGTGTCGGCATCAATACACGCTTTTCCGGGGTCAGGATCTTGGCTGACTCGCCCATAAAGCGTACACCACAGATCACCAGCGTTTTAGCCGGATGCTGGTTACCGAATTTGGCCATTTCCAGCGAATCGCCAACAAAGCCGCCGGTCTCTTCCGCCAGAGCCTGGATCTCAGGATCGGTGTAGTAGTGGGCCACCAGCACTGCATCTTTTTCCTTTAGCAATGCCTTGATTTTTGCCTTGTACTCCTGCTGTTCTTCGACAGATAGCGGAGTCGGCTTAGGTGGAAACGGATAGACCATTTCAGAGGGATCAAATGTTAGACTCATAGCTCGGTTGCTCTATTGCTGTCCATGTACAATCCGCGCATTATACACCGCAAACGTTCAAATAGCATGGATCAAAAAAGGCCGTATAAACGGCCTTCTTATATCTATCCGGGCAAGCGCTTAGAGCTTATCAAGATTACTTTGCGCCTGGCGTGAACTGGTTGAGTTCGGGTAGGCGGAAATCACTTGCTGGTAGTATTTCTTCGCGTCTTCTGTTTTCTTGCTTCGCTCGGCAATGATCCCCAGCTTCAGCAATGCATCAGCACGCTTGTTGGACTTCTCGAAACTGGCAACCGCGGTGAATTGCTCTGCCGCATCAGGTAGCTGGTTCTGTGTGAAGTAAAGCTGCCCAAGCCAGTAGTGCGCATTCGGCTTGTAGCTTGATTCAGGATAGGTAGTAAGGAAACCTTTGAATGCGCTGATCGCACCGGTGTAATCCTTCTCTTTCAAGATCAGGTTCACGGCAGACTCATAGGCTTCGTTTTCACTCACATTACCGGAGTAAACTTCGGTGCTTGCCTTCTCCGATGCTTTTTCTTCAGCTGGCTTCGCTTGCGGCTGACGGCTCAGGGTGTCAATCTCACGGTAGAGTTCACGCTGACGCTCAAGCATCTGGCTAAGATCATAGCTGTTTCTTTCTACGATCCCTCGTAGCTCATCCATTTCGGTTGCCAGCTGATCCAGTTGCCGTTGCATATCCAACTGCACCTGGTTGCGTGCCTCAATCATCCTTTCCAGACGTTCCAGGCTACCGCCCTGCGCACTGTTACCGCTAATTTCAGTAACAGGAGCAGGTGCGGCGACCACCTGGGTCGCCGCACCAACCAGCAACGTAAATGCGAGCTTTCGCATTGTGTTACTGTTCATCGTAATTACCTATTTGGCTTAGTAAACCAGAACCGAACGACGGTTCTTGGCGTAGTCAGCTTCAGTGTGGCCTAGAACTAGAGGCTTTTCTTCACCGTAGCTCACAATTGAGATCTGGCTAGCAGATACGCCTAGCGCCTGAAGGTACTTAGCAACTGCGTTTGCACGGCGCTCACCTAGGGCGATGTTGTACTCTGGCGTACCGCGCTCATCAGCGTGGCCTTCAACAATCACTTTAACTTCCATGTTATCACGAAGGTATTCAGCGTGTGCAGTTAGCATGTCCTGGTAGTCAGGCTGAATTTCAGCGTTGTCAAACTTGAAGTAAACAGTTTGCTCTTGACGTAGCTGCTGGCTGCGTAGCTCCTGCTCAGATAGTACTGGCTCTTGCTCAACAGGAGATGTTACTACAGTAGACTGTTCAGTTGTTGAACCGGTGTTGGTCTCTGACGCCGCTGAGCTATCAGTGCTTTCGCTTGAGCTACATGCCGCTAGAGTGAACATTGGCAGCGCAATTGCCAAACCCTTTAAAACTTTGTTCAGTTGCATTTTATTTTCCTTTTTTATTACTAGTTACTGCTAACTTACAAGAAAGGTCCCCAAGCTGGAGCCCTCACCCGCCCGTTAGTAGCAGGTAATCTTGCTTTAAATCGCCCATCAATCGACACTAGGGACAACTCGTTAGACTTGTTATTGACCGAGCTGTAAATCACCATGCCGCCATTTGGCGCAATGCTTGGTGACTCATCCAAAAATGTCTTGGTCAGTACCTGCACGGCATTGGTTTTCAAGTCTTGTTTGGCAATGTTGTAGCCGGACTCAGACCTATTGACCATAATCAGGAACCGACCGTCAGGCGTCAATTGACCACCGAGGTTCTGACTTCCTTGCCAAGTCAGGCGCTTAGTCGAACCGTCAGCTAAATTTACTCTATATATCTGTGGGTTACCACCTCTGTCTGAGGTAAATATCAAAGAGTCACCGCTCGGATCCCAAAATGCCTCGGTATTGTTCGCGCGACCACGGGTGATCTGCTTCAATTCCTTGGTTTCCAGGTCTTTAATGTAGATCTGCAAGCTACCACTCTTCGACAGTACTATCGCCAGCTTCTTGCCGTCTGGCGAAAAACGCGGGTTACCGTTGTGACGAGGAAAAGAGGTCACCATTTCACGGGTACCCTTGTAGATATCCATGATAAAAATCTGCGCCTGCTGGTTTTCAAAGCTCACGTATGCCAGCTTGCTACCATCCGGTGACCATGACGGTGACATCAATGGCTGCTGGGATTTCAATACAAGGCGCTCGTTAAAACCATCATAATCGGCAATACGCAATTGGTAAGGGTACTGTGCCTTATCATCAATCACCACATAGGCAATACGCGTAAGGAACGCCCCTTTCTCACCGGTCAGCTTCTCGTAGACAAGATCCGAGATACGATGGGCATACATACGCAGCTGTGACTTTGTCGAGGTAAAAGTTTTAGCTATCAGTACATGATCCTTTGTCAGCACCAGCTCACCATTTTCCAAACCGCGGCTCTGACCGCTGGTGAGCTGACCACGCACCACGTCAATCAATTGGTATTTAACGACATAGTTGCCCTGCTCGTTCATGGCGACTGTACCTGTCACCAGGGCATCGACGCCCATTGACGTCCAGGCGTTATAATCCACTTCCGTATCGATGGAAGGGGTTTGCGGCATATTACTGGTCGATACCGGCGAAAACTTACCGCTTCGACGCAAGTCAGAAGCAATGACTGCCGAAATATCAGTCGGCATTTTGCCGGCACCTTCCCACTTAAAAGGTACGACCCCGATAGGACGGGCAGAGTCTACCCCTTCGGTGATCACCAATTCCAACTCTGCATGTGCGATTTGGCTGAAACTCAACAGAGCCACGCACAAACCCATTAACCAACGTTTCATCATTACTCCTTCCTTATTGCGGGCTTACTGTTAGTCTGATATTGCGAAGCTGCTCAACAACGGCTGGATCTTCCGGCATCGGGAACTGGCTAACCTTCACCACCGCGGCTTTCGCTGCGCGGCATACGGCACTATCACCACTATCTTCCGATGCATCAAGCACCAAGCCATTGCTCGACAAACGCATACGGATCACACACTCTTTGCCGATAAAGTTTTGCTCTACCAACAAGTTTTGCTGAATCATCTGGGTATAGATGGCTCCGTAGCGTTGGGTTTCGTCCGCCACAAACTGGCCGCGGGCACCGCCACGCTGCTCAGACTCAGCTTCAAGACCTGCGAACATATCATTCAGTGCCGCTTCCTGCTGGCGCTGTTGTTCACGGGCCTCGGCCGCTTTACGTTCGGCTTCCTTACGGGCAGCCTCCGCTTTGCGGGCTTCTTCTTCGGCTTTCTTCTTGGCAGCGATCTGTGCCTGGCGTTCTGCTTCTGCTTTTGCCGCAGCAGCCTCTGCCTGGCGTTTCGCTTCTTCTGCTTTACGCTGCTCAGCGACTTGACGCTGGCGCTCCTGCTCAGCTTTTTTGGCTGCTTCCTGTTTCGCTTTACGCTCAGCTTCAGCCTTGGCAGCTTGCTCACGCGCTACACGTGCTGCTTCATCCGCTTTACGCTTCTCTTCCGCCGCTTTTGCTCGCTCGGCCGCTACGCGCTTGCGCTCTTGCTCGGCTTCACGGGCTTCTTTTTCCGCTTTCAGCTTATCCGCCTTAAGTTGGCGCAAACGCTGCTCTTCTTCCTGACGCATCTTCTCCAATGCATCGGCTTGCTGCTCCAAACGCTTCAACCTATCTTGCTCTGCAGCTTTTGCTGCTTCACGTTGCTGGCGAATGCGCTGTGCCTGCTGGTTCACCAAAGCCGGATCGACCACCACCGCCTGAACGATGTTTCCCGATGGCTTAGGTTTTGTCATGATGAAATCCGTTCCCCACAACAACATAGCGACCAGTGAACCATGCATAAGTAACGAAATAATGAAGGCAGCACTGTATTCTCTTTTCTTCATCCTGCCTGCCTGCTTATTGCTCTAGAGGTTCAGTCATCAGACCTACTGATCCAACACCAGCCTGATTTAGGGCATCGAGGGTCTCGATGATATAAGCATACGGTGCACGCGCATCACCACCAACCAGCACGGCGGACTCAGGATTAAGCTGCAACTCGGCACGAACACGAGTAAGTATGTCGTTAAGACCCAGCCCACGTTGCATATCCTGATCATCAACACTGATCCCTAGGTGACCGTCTTGGTCAACTTCAACAATAATCGGTGGCTTTTCGTTATTTTCACCAACCAGCTCTGCTGCCGTCTTAGCCGTTGTAGTGCTCGGCAAATCAACATCAACGCCCTGAGTAATAAAGGGAGCGGTTACCATAAAGATGATCAGCAAAACGAACATCACGTCGATATAGGGAACAATGTTTATCTCACAAGTAACCTTGCGTTTTTTCGGTTGATAAGACATTGCCTTTACTCCTGCTGAGCAGCAAATGCCTGGCGGTGCAGGATGCTAGAAAACTCTTCCATAAACGTGGCGTAAGAGTGCTCGAGCTTGGCCACCTGGTTGGTCAGCTTGTTAAAGAAAATAACAGCCGGGATCGCCGCGAACAGGCCAATTGCTGTTGCAATCAGAGATTCTGCGATACCCGGAGCAACCATGGCAAGCGTGGCCTGCTTCACCGCACCAAGCGCGATAAAGGCGTGCATAACACCCCACACCGTACCGAACAGGCCGATATATGGACTGATAGAACCGACGGTCGCCAAAAATGGCAGGTTGGTTTCAAGCTCTTCCACTTCACGAGACATGGCAACGCGCATCGCACGCCCGGTCCCTTCCATCACCGCTTCCGGGGCTTTGCCGTTGTTACGGTGCAAACGAGCGAATTCTTTAAAACCCGCATGAAAAATTTGTTCGGTACCGGTCAGGTTGTCTTTGCGCGCTTCTACCTCTTGGTAAAGCTGCGATAAATCGACCCCAGACCAGAAACGGTCTTCGAAGCGTTCTACATTGGTTTTGGCCCGTGACAAGACCTGGGAACGCTTGATGATCATGGTCCATGATGCAACGGACATACACATCAAAATGATTACAACGACCTTACCTAGCAGACTCGCCTGAAGGAAAAGATCTAAAATCGAAAGTTCAGTCACTTAGTTATCTCCGATAAAATATGTTCTGGGATCTTGATAGGTTTCAACGTATCGGGGTGGACACAGGCTACCTGAATCGATGCGCTACACAAGGTTTGCCCGCTAGTGTTAACTAAAACCTGACAAAATTCGATTGAAGCCCGGCGTATAGTATTAGGCCAGGTTCTTACAACAAGTTGATCATCCAATTTGGCGCCTTTGAGGTAGTCGACCTCTAAATGACGCACAACAAAACTGACTTTTTCGGCGAACAAGTCGTTAAGACTGACACCGACAGAGCGGAAGAGTTCCGTCCTCGCCCGCTCGAAAAACTTAATATAGTTAGCATGATAAACAAGGCCACCTACGTCAGTGTCTTCGTAGTAGACCCTGATCGGCCATTCAAACGGATGCTCTTCGGTCATTATCATTCCAACCTTGGTGTTCGTGTGCCAATGTATTTAGGCTTTTACTCAAGGGCTTACTATACCTAACTTGGCTACCAGATTGGAATCATGCATTAACAGTTAACCGTCAGAGTTTTACTTTTTGATGATCTTGTCACTGCCTGTACTTCCCTATCCACTTCCTAACCGGTGGCATTTTATCCAGATATAAAAAAACAGCCCATTACTCAATTGCAATGGGCTGTTTCAATTGTATGTTTTTGTATCAGCGTAAACAGTTTGAAATCAGTTTGTTACGCCAAACGCAAAAACAAAATGTAAGCCAAGATAGGCAACGAGATATACGGGGTGAAAAACACCTGCCAGTACCAGCGGCGAGGGACAAAACCCACGCCGAAGACCATGGCTGCACACGTTGCCCAAATCAGGGCTGGCGAGATGACCGGTCCGAATCCGCCAATCGCCTGGGCGAAGAGTGTGGGCTCCCACACCACCAGTCCTGCCGATGCCATCGACATCAGCAGTGACGCTACGCGCAGCAGACCGAAGTCCACCCACTGGTGGGCACGCTTCACCCAGTGATCGAGGTTACTCACCGGTATCCTCTTTATCCATATTTTCTGTCGCTTCAAGCCACAGCGCGTTGATGATACCGAATGAGCAAGCAAGTAGCACACCCAGGATCCAAGCGAAATACCACATAGTCTGTCTCCTTAGTACAGTGAGTTCTTGTTGTCTTCGATATATTGAGTATCAAGACGGCCAAACATCTTGTAGTAACACCAAGAGGTGTACGCCAGGATAATCGGAACCATCACAGCGGCAACACCGGTCATGATGTTCAGGGTTAGCTCAGAAGACGTTGCATCCCACATGGTCAAGCTGTGGTTTGGAACCAGGCTTGAAGGCATGATGAACGGGAACAATGCAAAGCCAGCAGTCAAAATCACACCCGCCATCGTTAGGCTAGAAGTGATAAATGCCAGTGCGCCGCGGTTGGCACGAGAACACAATACAGTCAGTACAGGCATCGCTACCGCTAGCGCCGGTGCAATCCACAACAGTGGGTAAGCATCAAAGTTAGCAAATAGAGCACCGCTCTGGCGCATGACTTCTTTAGTCAGCGGGTTAGAAGGCGCGTTAGTCGCGATTTCAGAGGTCACGATGTAGCCTTCGATGCTCTGAGCCCAGATACCAGCGATAGCAAAACATACCGCCGTACCTACTGAGGTTAGCATTGCTACACGGCGAGCGCGCTCGCGGATAGCGTCAGTGGTTTTCATCTGCAGGTATGCGGCACCTTGGGTAGTGATCATCAGGATGCTCACGATACCGCACAACAGTGCAAACGGGTTAAGCAGGCCGAAGAATGAACCCTTGTACGTCGGGATCAGGAATTCGTTCAGCTCGAACGGTACACCCTGCATCAGGTTACCGAACGCCACACCGAAGATCACAGGCGGTACAAAGCTACCGACGAAGATCGCTTTATCCCAGGTTTCACGCCACTTTGGATCTTCAATCTTTGAACGGTAGTCGAAACCGATAGGACGTAGCCAAAGCGCCGCCAGCGTGATGATCATGGCGAAGTAAAAACCAGAGAACGCTGTTGCGTAAACCAATGGCCATGCCGCAAACAGTGCACCACCGGCGGTGATCAACCATACCTGGTTACCGTCCCAGTGCGGGGCGATAGAGTTAATCATTACACGGCGTTCGCTGTCTGTCTTACCGATAACTCGGGACAGCACACCGACACCCATGTCAAAACCATCAGTGACTGCGAAGCCGATGCATAGCACACCGATCAGCACCCACCAAATAAATCGCAATACTTCATATTCAAACATTGCTCAACTCTCCCTGATTATGCTTCAACCTGACGCGCAACAACATTCTGTGGTGCATCGGTAGTTTCAAAGTGGTAGCGGCCAGTTTTCAGGCTGCTAGGACCTAGACGAGCAAACTTGATCATCAGGTACAATTCTGCAATCAGGAACACTGTGTACAGCGCAATAATTGCTAGCAAAGAAGTGATGATATCTGATGGTGCCAGGTTAGACACCGCCATTGATACCGGCAGGATCTCACCCACAGCCCATGGCTGGCGGCCGTATTCTGCAACAAACCAGCCCGCTTCTACTGCGATCCAAGGGAGTGGCAGGCCGTAAAGCGCCGCTTTCAGTACCCACTTGTTCTCGGTGATCTTATGACGGCAAGACTGGACGAATGCCGCACCAATAATACCCAGCATCAGGAAGCCACATGCCACCATGATACGGAAGCTCCAGAATAGCGGCCATACAGTTGGGATAGAGTCATCCGCAGCACGGGCGATATCTTCTTCTGTCGCATCAACCACGTTCTCGGCATAAGGCTTAAGTAGGAAGCCGTAACCAAGATCTTTTTTCACCGCATCGAACGCTGCGATGTTTTCAGGCGTCTTGTCACCGGCACGCAGTTTCTCTAGTAGGCCGTAAGCAACCATACCGTTGCGGATACGCACTTCGTGCTCGTCTTTCAGATCACGCAGGCCAGTTACTTCGGTATCGAAAGAACGCGTGGCGATAATACCCATTACGTAAGGGATCTTGATCGCGTAGTCGGTTTCCATGGTTTCCTGGTTTGGAATACCAAACACCGTGAAGGCGGCTGGTGCTTCTTCTGTGTGCCACTCGGCTTCAATCGCCGCTAGCTTAGTTTGCTGAACATCACCTAGCTCGTAACCTGATTCGTCACCCAGAACGATTACAGATAGGATTGACGCCATACCGAACGCTGCTGCAATCGCAAAAGAACGGCGGGCAAAGGCGATATCACGGCCTTTTAGGATGTAGTAAGCACTGATAGCCAGTACGAACATCGCACCTGTTACGTAACCAGACGCTACAGTGTGAACGAATTTCACCTGTGCAACCGGGTTTAGTACCACTTCTGCAAAGCTCACCATTTCCATACGCATGGTTTCGAAGTTGAACTCTGCACCTACAGGATTCTGCATCCAACCATTTGCCACCAGAATCCATAGCGCCGAGAAGTTAGAGCCAAGAGCAACCAACCAAGTAACAGCAAGGTGCTGACGCTTGGATAGACGATCCCAACCAAAGAAGAACAGGCCGACTAGGGTAGATTCAAGGAAGAAAGCGATAAGGGCTTCGATAGCCAACGGCGCACCGAAAATATCACCTACGTAGTGGGAGTAGTATGCCCAGTTAGTACCGAACTGGAACTCCATGGTAAGACCCGTGGAAACACCAAGGGCGAAGTTAATGGCAAAAAGCTTACCCCAGAACTTGGTCATGTCCTTGTAGATTTGCTTTCCGGTCATTACGTAAACCGACTCCATGATGGCTAGTAGGAAAGCCATACCAAGAGTCAATGGGACGAACAAAAAGTGATACATCGCAGTTAATGCGAACTGTAACCGCGATAGTTCGACGATATCAGTGAACATTGAGAACTCCTTCTTTCGCCAGGCTGACTGACGACAGTACAACACAGTGCACTTATGGTTGGGCTTAGCAAAATGTAGCCAAACATCGTCGCAATTTTGTCACCTTCCTGGTTGCCATTATTTGAATAATCAGTGGCATCCCTGATATGTTGCGACACTGTACCAAATTAGTTAATTTGTTGTTAAGCTACAGCTAATAAAGTCATTGCTAATATTACTGGCATTCGTCTTCTGGCTCAATGGATTTATCGCACAATTTGCTTTGATAAATATCAATAAATGCCGCTCAAAGATTAACCACCCGCACCTTGGTTGACTCAGATCAAACTATTGAGTGCCATTTAAACAACTGGCTTTGCGATATTAAAACCCTACTCTTCTAAATCTTGAATGGCCGTATTAATACCACTTCACATTCTGTTTTATCGCTTCATATTCTTGGCGTTTATCCTTAGAAAAAAAATGATTGAACACACGTAAGGTGGTCAATCTATGACCAGAAAATCCTGGTCACTACTGACAAATCAGTAGTTACATGGACTATAAATTGCAAATTTGGATTAGTTTAACTTATGCGAAATTGAAATTTAACTCGCTTTTGGAATAATCAAAAATACCTATAATCAGCACCAGAAACAGATAAGGCCGCCCAGAGAGTAAAAGTCATCTTTTTGGCGGGTTATAGGCTGTTTCCCCAACCATTTTGATTCAGATTGAGGAAGTAGATATGGCTCGTATTTTTGAAAAAATCATTGCGTTATACCAACCAAGCTTTGCCGAAATGTACAAAAGCAGCTGCTAAAAATCGCCCATAAAGCAATCAACTGCTGCAGCGGCTGCCAAATGCACGATATTTTTTTCCTGTGGCTCCCGCTCGACTTGTCACAGAGTTGTAACGATAGAAACAGCGGTTAAACAAAATAACAGTTGTGCTAGGTGCTAAAAATCAAAAACGAGGCCCGATGGCCTCGTTTTTGTTTGGTTCTCATTTCACATTTATTCAAACAGGCTTCGGTGTACTTTCACCACCGCTTTCTTTATTCGTTGCGACGTCCCAACAACACAACCCGGCTTATGGGGCTGGTTCGGTAGAAAAATCGCAAACATTCCCGGCTCTAAAACGACCTCAGACTCGCAATCCACAGGACCGACCAACCAAAAATCATTCTCGGCATCATAAGGGGTTTCAACCGTATGTTGCTCACTTGCCAATGCAAAGCCAATACGTTCATTTCCGGCAATGAGATATTGAATATCCAGGTAATCGCGATGCACTTCATGCAACTTGCTATCAGCACCAGCTGTTTCAAACGCCATCACATTGACAAAGATATTGTCGCCATCAATGTCATAGCGGCCTACGGGAAGCGCTTCTAAGTTGGTTTCAGACAAAAATGCCAAGCTACGGTGGACAGCAGCAGGCAGATAGGAAAATGTCTCTCGCTGATCAATATGGCCAACAATCATAGGTACTCTCTTAAATTAAAGGCCCGGCTTTTACGGCACGGACCTTGAGGGGGAATTGTTTTTGTAACGGTTGTAGCTGAGTTAGATAGTCAGTGCCTTGACCTCTTCATCACTGTGGCTGTTTTTAAACAGCGGTGCGGTGATAAAGCCCACCAGCACAACCACCAAGGTGCCAATCACGCCATAGAAGAAGAAGTTCAGATCTGTGCTTGCACGTACCCACAAGATAGTCGCAACAGCTACCACTACACCTAGCAGTGCACTGTTGGCATTGGCACGGCGTACAAACACACCCAGCATAAACAGACCAGTCATAGGGCCACCCATCAGGCCAATCAGGCTGTTAAAGGCATCCCACAGTTCGCTCTCATTCGACATGATGAGATAGGTAGAGGCAATCACACCGAGCACACCCGCAGTGACTGTCACCAGTCGGCCGACTTTCAGCTTCTGCTCAGGGCTTTTCTCGCCGCCAAATCGGGTATAGACATCTGATGTAAAACACGCCGAGATACTGTTAAGGCTGCTCGAGATACTTGATTGTGATGCCGCAAAAATAGCTGCGATGATCAATCCGGCAATACCTGCAGGCATCTGGGAAATCACGAAGAATGGCAAGATCCCGCCGGTGTTGAAGTTTTCAGGCAGCAACTCTGGATGCTGGTTGTAGTAGGCAAATAGTGCTGCACCGACCGCGAAGAAGAACACTGGGATACAGGCTACCAATTTGGCATTGGTGACCAAGGCTTTTTTCGTTTCCTCAATAGAGTCAGTCACAATGTAGCGCTGTACCACATCCTGGCTGGCTGTAAACTGCTGCAAGCTGGCGAACAGGAAACCAATCATCAGCACGGGAACAGTACTTTCAGACCAGCTCCATGCCATTTTATCAGCCGGGAAGTACTTATCGGCTTCTGCTGACAAACGGAAGATCTCAGTCATACCGCCATCGACATTGAAGCAGATCATCACAAAGATCATAACCGCAGCTGCTGATAGCATGATTCCCTGGATCACATCGGTCCAAATCACGCCTTCGATACCGCCCATGAAGGTATAAACAATACATAGCACACCAATCAGGAAGACAATCGTCAGCGGGCTAATATCAATGAATGGCATCAGCGCTAGCGCAGTCAGGTAAGTGATAATTGCAATACGTCCGATGTGGAACAGCATAAACGACAGGCTGGCAAACAAGCGCATCCGCACATCAAAGCGTTTTTCCAAATATTCGTAAGCAGATGTCAGGTTCAACTTACGGAAAAAAGGAATGTAATAAATAAATACAAACGGCAGGATGATAATCGCAATGTATTGGCCGAGCAGAAAGGTCCAGTCCTCGGTGTAGGCCTTGGCCGGGATCGACATAAAGGTAATGGAACTTAAGGTGGTGGCAAACACACTGATCCCCGCCGCCCAACCGGGGATCCGACCACCGGCTTTAAAATAGTCATCCGCTGACTTCTGTCGTTTAGCGAAATACATTCCCACCATCATGATCGCCGCCAGATAAACCAGCAGGACGATATAGTTTAGGGTTCCAAAAGCATGCATTTCCATGCGCTAGCTCCTCGCAAGAGTGTAGGTTGAGATAAAATGTCTAAATGTTGTTATCTTTGTCTGCAGGATTGTGCCCACAGGGCAGCACCGATCAGTCCGGCATCAGTGCTGCATTTAGCTGGAAGTAATTTGGGCTGGTACACCGCAGGCAATGTAAAGAGAGCCTCTTCTACCAACTCCAGGTAGTTGGTTGCTAGACCAACCCCACCACCGATCACCACAGCATCAAGGTCATTGGTAATGGTGAGATCCGCGATCAGCTGAGCAATGACAGTCGCTGAACGCGTGACAATCTGCTTTGCCGCCTCGTCACCGGCTAGGTATCGCTGATACACGTCCCGCCCCGTACAGCCGGTACCGAAAACCGCACAGCCCTGCTGACCAATCGCCGTTCCGGATGCAATCGCCTCCACACAGCCTCTGCGGCCGCAACCACATACAGGCCCATGAGGATCTGCCAAGGTGTGACCTGCATGTCCGGCAATACCGCGGGCGCCAATTTGCAATTGACCGTCTATCACCAAACCCGCACCAACCCCTGTCGATACAGTAATAAAAGCCATGTTGCTATATTGCCCACCCGTCGCCTGATGTTCGGCCCATGCTGCGGCCTGGGCATCATTAATCACCCGTGTAGGGAGCCCTGTGATAGCTTCTATCTCTGCTTTGAGCGGAAAATGATCCAAGCCGCCCAAATTTAGTGGGTTAAGTGCGGTAAGCAGCCCATCCTGAATGATGCCCGTAGAGGCAACCACCACCTGATCAGCCTGATTGTGAAAAGACGCAAGCAGTGATATCAGATTCTGGCGCAATACCTCTGGAGACTTCTCCGACTGGGTATCAAGTTGCTGACGGGCACTGACTATGCCATCTTTCACCAAAGCAGCAGCCAGCTTCGTTCCACCAAGATCAATTGCTAAGTAAGTCGTCATAAAATGGCCTCTTTTGCCGGTCGCTCAGCCTGTGACACTTCCTGACTAAACCACTGGCAGATATGTTCAATTCGAGTAATCGCTGAACCAACAGTGACACATGACGCGCCCGCCTCAATCGCCTTACGGGCAAGTTGCGGCGAGTTGTAGCGCCCTTCGGCCATTACAAAACAACCAGCCTGATCAAGCTTGGTCACTAAGGCGAAATCAGGCTCGAGCGGTACGGTACCGCCGGTATAGCCAGAGAGGGTCGAGCCAATAACCTCTACACCCAAACGCTGGCTGTTAAGCCCTTCTTCATAAGTGGAGCAATCCGCCATCGCAAGACAGCCAGCCTGCTTGATCGCAGCGACAAGATCTGCAACGGGTACAGGGCGCTGACGCTCAGTCGCATCGATCGCAATGATGTCAGCCCCCGCTTCAGCCAAAGCCACAACATCATCAACAAAAGGCGTAATTCGTACATCACTGTCAGTAAGATCGCGCTTGACGATACCGATAATAGGTACAGATACCGTCGGCCTAACCGCTTTGAGGTTATCGATACCTTCTATCCTTAATGCTGACGCACCGCCCGCCACTGAGGCCTGGGCCATGGCGGCAACAATAGCAGGAGAATCCATTGGGCCACCATCAACTGGTTGGCATGAAGACACAAACCCATGCTTCAGCGTTGCCAGAACAGTATTGTTAACAGTAGAAACTGTCATAAAGCATAACTCCAAGAAACAAAACAAGAGTGAAGTTTTATTTCAATCTACCCACCACGGAGTAAAACTTCAACCGTAAAGATCAAAAAAGGAGATCGACACCACACTTATTCGCTCTAGGCATAAACACCCTTCGATTGCGAACTTATGTTTGTTTGAAATCACCGCGCAATGGAGAAACACTCCAACACTGAAGCGAATTGGCCAAGAATAGCCACCGCAATCAGATACGGCCCGTTTGATTAACAATTTAGGAAGAAACGATGATGGGAAACTTCAACGCTTCCCAAACACCCTTTGCGCAGACCAATACAGCTGCCTTTGGTGGCGGTACCTTGCCGGGTGCTCAGGCCGTTATAATTCAAGGTGACACTATCGTAAGTGTAGTGCCAATAACGCAGGATCCTGCTGAGGGGAAAACAGCAAGCCAAAGCCCTTTTCAATTGGGACAGGCTTGCCATCCAAACATTGTTGGAGAGTTAGGACTCGAGGGCCTTGGTGGTGAGAAGTTTCTTGGCCTGAGCACCATCAACATCGTCTTTGACGAGCAAGGTGTAGACCAAATCCAGTACGAAAAGCTGGGTAATTTTAGTACCTATTGAGTCTCCCTGGAGCTGCCCCTGACGATTGCCGTTCAGCAACACCCAATCAGCATACTTGCAGATCCCCGACTTGGGGTTATGGGTCAAAGCCACCGTACTCGCGCCATTTTCTTTTGCCAGCATCAACGCCTTGGTGGTTTCCAGCGAATTACCAGAATGGCTGATACCAATCGCCAGATCCCCCGGCTGCAGCAATGATGCTTTCATATACATAAAATGGTTATTGGTCAGGGCATCAACATTGTAGCCAATACGCATAAACTTATTTTTGGCATCCTCTGCCGTGATCCCCGATGAACCGACTCCGAAAAAGTAGACAGCACGGGCATCCCTGATCTGCTGGGCAACCGCTTCAAGGGCATCAAAATTGAGTAGGTTCAAGGTTTCGGACAGCACGTTATTGATCGTGGTCTGAAGCTTCTGACCAATAAGTTCGGCACCATCACCTGATGTAATATCGGTATCAAGGATCGACTTGTCACCCTGGTTTTGGTTGGACAGTTCAATAGCCAGATCCATTTTGAAATCTTGAAATCCCTTGAACCCCAACATCCGACAAAAACGGATAATTGTCGCCTCGCCAACATTGACCATCTGCGATAATTCGGCAATGGACAGCTTCGTGACCCCTGCTGGATTGTCCATCACAAACTCAGAAATACGACGGGCCGAAGGCGTCATGCTCTCTTGCATGCTGCCCATCATATCAAGCACTTTTCCTGATTTTACGGGTATGTGATTTGCGGCCATTGTTCCATCCTACGGGGCTTAAACTCATGTATTACTACCAATTCTCCCATTTATCATCACTGTTGTGAAGTAAAGCTCCATCGATATTTCATCAAGTATGCGGACTTCAAGCCAAGTCACTACAATCTAATTGGGATGATACCTTCATCACAATTTCGATGTGCTAAGCCGTTTTCCTGCTTATATCGATTGCTAAATGAAACTTTACTCCATAAGATGACAACCAAACTCCATTATCAACATATTTTTTGAAGTATAACTTCACAGGTGTTTGAACTATGCAAAAACTGACTGGGCTAATCGCCGCTCCTCATACCCCATTTACGGCAAATGGCGACGTTAACTTTACCGCTATTGATCAGATCGCCGCACACCTGATCAAAGATGGTGTAAAAGGCGCATACATCTGTGGCACTACTGGTGAAGGGATCCACTGCTCGGTTGAAGAGCGCAAAGCAATTGCAGAACGCTGGGTGGCAGCTGCCAATGGCCAGCTTAAACTGATCATCCATACCGGCGCGCTCAGCATTGTTGATACTCTAGAGCTTACCCGTCACGCCGACACCTTGGATATCTTTGCAACATCGGCAATTGGTCCATGTTTCTTCAAACCAGGCTCAGTGGCTGATCTGGTAGATTACTGTGAAACCGTCGCGGCAGCTGCCCCGTCAAAAGGTTTCTATTACTACCACTCAGGCATGTCCGGCGTAAATGTGGATATGGAGCAGTTCCTGATCCAGGCAGAGTCACGTATTCCAAACCTTTATGGGTTGAAGTTCAACAGTGGCGACCTATACGAGTACCAGCGTTGTCTCCGTGCTTGCGACGGTAAGTTTGATATTCCGTTCGGTGTTGACGAGCACCTACCGGGCGCACTTGCCGTTGGCGCAACCAGCGCGGTGGGCAGTACCTACAACTACGCCGCTCCCCATTTCAATGCCATCATTGAAGCCTTCCACCAAGGCAAACACCAACAGGTTATCGAGGGAATGGATAGTGTGATTGCACTGATCCGTGTACTGGTCGAATACGGTGGTGTCGCAGCTGGCAAGGCAGCAATGGCGCTTCACGACATTAATGCCGGCAACCCGCGCCTACCACTTAAAGCACTGACTGCTGAGCAAAAAGCAGATGTTGTTGCCAAGATGCAGGCGGCTGGCTTCCTGAAAGCTTAAGCTCTACAGCAAAGCAGAAACGAAAAAGCGAGGCACTGCCTCGCTTTTTACGTATTTACATTATGGTTGGAGTTTATTTACTCTCAGGCACATCAAACCCAAAATGCAGATAGGCCCGATGAGTGGCAATACGGCCACGCGGGGTACGCTGCAGGAAACCCTGCTGGATAAGGTATGGTTCAAGCACATCTTCGATAGTGTCACGCTCTTCACCTATCGCCGCAGCAAGGTTGTCCAAGCCAACCGGCCCGCCCATGAACTTGTCGATAATCGCCATCAGCAGTTTGCGGTCCATGTAGTCAAAACCGCTGCTGTCGACATCGAGCATATCCAAGGCTTTTGCTGCCACATCCGGGCAGATATGGCCATTGCCTTTTACTTCAGCAAAGTCACGCACTCGGCGCAGCAGGCGGTTGGCAATACGCGGCGTGCCACGGGCTCGCATCGCCACTTCCATCGCACCCGCCTCTTCCATAGAAAGGTCAAGACAGTTTGCACTACGCTGGACAATCCCCTTGAGGTCTTCCACCTTGTAATATTCAAGGCGCTGGGTAATACCGAAGCGGTCACGCAACGGCGAAGTCAGCGAGCCGGCACGGGTCGTAGCCCCGATCAGGGTAAAGGGTGGCAGGTCAATCTTGATAGAGCGTGCCGCCGGGCCCTCACCGATCATGATATCCAGCTGGTAGTCTTCCATCGCCGGATACAGCACTTCTTCAACCTGTGGGCTGAGGCGGTGGATTTCATCGATAAACAACACATCGTTTTCTTCCAGGTTGGTCAGCAGCGCTGCCAAATCACCGGCTTTTTCCAACACAGGACCAGAAGTAGTACGAATGCTCACGCCCATTTCATTGGCAACAATGTTGGCCAGTGTGGTTTTACCCAATCCCGGCGGACCAAATATCAGCAAGTGATCCAAAGCTTCGTCACGCAGCTTGGCAGCCTTGATAAAGATTTCCATCTGATCACGGACATGATCCTGCCCCTTATAGTCTTCAAGGAGCTTGGGGCGGATCGCGCGATCAATAATGTCTTCTTCACGCGTGGTCGGGTAATCATTGGCGACCAGTCTGTCTGCTTCTATCATCAAGTCTTACCTACATTCAAAATCAATAAAAACAGCACTTACACCATTGAACGCAGCGCGTCACGGATAATGGCTTCGCTGGTCATCTCTGGCTGGGCCACCTGGGCCACGACTTTAGAGGCTTGCTGAGGCTTGTAGCCAAGGGCAACAAGGGCGCTGACTGCCTCATCTTCGGCGCGAGCTTGAGAAGCTGTGTCCTGTACCGGTGCGTTCGATGCTGCGGTATCAAGCGCCGGGGTGAACAAGTCGCCCTCGCCCCAACCTTTGAGGCGGTCTTTCATTTCGACCACCAAACGCTCGGCCGTCTTCTTGCCGACACCCGGAATCTTCACCAAAGTGGTCACGTCTTCGTTTTCAACACTCAATACGAACTGGCTCGCCGTCATCGCCGATAGGATCGCCAAGCCAAGCTTAGGCCCCACTCCGTTGGCTTTGATCACTTCACGGAAAAGGTCGCGTTCACTTTTCTTATTGAAGCCATACAGCAACTGCGCATCTTCACGCACCACAAAGTGAGTCGAGATAATGGCTTCTTGGCCAACTTCCGGCAGCTCGTAAAAGCAGCTCATCGGCATCTGGACTTCATAGCCCATGCCGTTCACCTCAAGCAATACTCCAGGTGGTTGTTTTTCAATGATGATTCCACGTAGTCGGCCAATCACAGCAAGATCTCTTTTCTATATCCACAAAATTGGCTCTAGGATAGTAAAGAGCTGGATGTATATCCAGCTCTTTTTTCATTTCAAGCACTGCCTTGGAGCCCGGTACTATGCCATCTGCTGGCGCATGCCGACAACCTGGTTGAGGCTTTCGGCCAATGCATTCAGCCGTTCAACCTGCTCGGCCAGCAGCGCTCCCTGCGAGGCCACCGCGTCAGACACCTGATTGGTTTCCACCACACTGCTTGCCACCGCCTGACTGGCACAAGTCAGCTCTCTAAGAGCTTCAACCTGCTGGCTAATATTCTCCGCCAATTGGCTTACATCACCTGAAACACTGCTCACCTGCTCGATGATCCCGCTCAGTTCTGTAGTACTGTTTTCGATCACCGCCTGGCCTTGTGATACCTCTCTTCGGCTGCGCTCCAGCAAGGCGCGAATATCCACCGCGGAGCTGGTACTCTTGGCAGACAGCTCACGAACCTGGTCGGCAACAACGGCAAAGCCCCTGCCCTGCTCACCGGCTCGCGCCGCTTCTATCGCGGCATTGAGTGCCAATAAGTTGGTCTGCTCGGCAACCGAAGTAATGACATCTGCTACCGACATAATCTCATCATTACTGCTAAGAATGCGGGCAATCGCTTCTTTAGATGCTCGCAGGGATTCAGAACTGGTTTCAGCCTGACGGTAGATAGTATCGCTACGCTGTTTCAGCTCGGTCACAAACTGATCGGACGCTTCCATGCCTTGGGTGAGGTGCTTGACCTGCTCACTCATTTGCTCGGCAGCACTGGCCTGAGATTCACAATTTAGGTTAAGAGTGCCTACTTGCTGATGCAATTCGGTCGACTGCTGCTCTATCACAGATGATACATCACTTAATGATGCCGCGTTGCCACTGGCCTGATCTAGCACCTGAGAGAGCTGATTCGCCCCTTGCTTGGCCTGCTCAGCCATTGCCTCACTGGACTGGTAAGCAGACTCAGCCTGAGAAATGGCCTGTTGCCGCTGGCGCGAGGCCCAAGCCTGCGCCATCACAATCACCACCAGAGGTAGTAAAAAGCCTGACCAGGTTTCTACAGCCAATGCAGAGGGGCTAAGTTCAACGTTAGGGAAACTCTGACCCACCAAGTGACTGTTGACCATCCATGCAGATACCACCACCACTAGCAGTGACCAAGCGGTAGCCATGAAGAGCCTGGCCGATAAATAAAACGCCACAATCAATAGCGGTAACCAGAAGGCTTGAGTAGATTCTACGATACCGCCGGTTTGGTAAATGATGTTAACCGCATGGATCACCATGCCGAGAAAACCGACGTTCAACGCCGCTTCCGCTTGCTTGCTCAATCGAAAGATGATGCCGGCCAGACACTCCAGTACCACCAGCAACACAGAAGTCATCACCAGCGCACTGTGATCGTGGCTATACCACTTGAACAGGCTATATATGCCGACAAAGAAAGAAGTGAGGGTAAAAAATAAGAATGTATCGACGTAGCGTGCGCCCTCGCCCTGCCAACTTGCGTTTGTCGGCAAAAACAGCGCGCGCCAAATAGCCAATGGCGTCATGGAATCCGTTCCTTGTTCTATCTAGATTATTATTGTCAGGTATGTTCGAGCTTGCTCGACAGCGAGCACCATCACAAGGTCATATGACCTCTGACCAATATATGCCAAGAAACAATATCGCAACAAAATAAAAAAGCAGCCAAAGACTGCTTTTTTGATCAATCACTCATTATGCATATATCTTCGTGACGATATAACACTTTGTAATAATGGCAATTATCTATAACGTCCACGACGAGCACCGCGGGCTTGCCCCGCCATCGCCACCAAGGTTTTGTGGGTATGGGCATGGCAGATTGCCACCGCCAAGGCATCGGCGGCATCGGCTTGTGGTTTACCCGGTAGCTTAAGCACTGAACAAACCATGTGCTGTACCTGAGCCTTGTCTGCCCCGCCGGTACCTACCACTGCCTGCTTAATCAAACGGGCAGCATATTCGTTAACCGGCAAGTCGGCATTCACCGCCGCAACAATGGCACTGCCTCGGGCCTGACCCAATTTCAGTGCCGAGCTGGCATTCTTGCCCATGAAGACTTCTTCGATAGCAAATACATCGGGTTGGAACTGGGTGATGACCTCGCTCACCCCGGCATAGATTTGCTTGAGGCGGCCGGGGATATCCTCGACAGAAGTGCGGATACAACCACTGCCGAGATATTCCAAGTGCCGGCCAACTTGGCGGATCACACCGTAGCCGGTGATCCTTGAGCCAGGGTCGATCCCCAAAATAATAGACATACTCGTGAGGCGTTACAGCTGAGCCGCAACCTCATCAGAAATATCACCGTTATGGTACACTTCCTGGACATCATCCTGATCTTCCAATGCATCAATCAGGCGCAGTAGTTTCGGTGCCGTGTCGGCATCCAACTCTGCTTTAGTAGACGGCACCAAAGTAACTTCGGCGTTCTGGGCTTCAAAGCCAGCTGCATCCAAAGCATCTTTTACCGGGCCGAAATCGGCAGGTGCAGTGTAGACATCGATAGAACCGTCATCGTTGGTTTCGACATCATCCGCGCCGCCTTCCAAGGCCGCTTCCATCACGGCATCTTCATCAAGACCCGCCGCGTATGAGATAACCCCTTTCTTGTCGAACAGGTAGTTAACACTGCCATCGGTGCCCAAGTTACCACCGGCTTTCGAGAACGCATGGCGAACACCCGATACAGTGCGGTTACGGTTGTCAGTCATACACTCAACCATTACTGCTGTACCACCCGGCCCGTAACCTTCGTAGATCACGGTTTCCATGTTGTCGTCGCCCTCACCGCCAGCACCACGGCTGACAGCACGGTTGACCGTATCACGGGTCATGTTGTTTGACAGTGCTTTATCGATTGCCGCACGCAGGCGTGGGTTGTTTTCAATCTCACCACCGCCTTCTTTTGCCGCCACGACGATCTCACGGATCAGCTTGGTGAAAATTTTACCGCGCTTGGCGTCCTGTGCCGCCTTACGGTGTCGAATGTTGGCCCATTTACTATGACCTGCCATATCACTCTCCAATTTATTGCTCGCCAAGTGGCGAGTGTTCCACAAATAACCAACCTAAAAATATTTTGATAAGTGCCGGAGCCGGCTTGCAAGTAAAGGTTGGGAAAATCTAGCCCTAAAACAAAGACTGGCCTTTCGGCCAGTCTTAATCAAGGTTGTTGCTTACTCTTGCTCAGCGCTTTCTTCTTTCGCCAAGTTGACGGCAATCGCCAGCTCTTCAAGCGCGGCTGGGTTAGCCAGGCTCGGTGCGTCAGTCAGAAGACATGCTGCTGCCGTTGTTTTCGGGAAGGCAATCACGTCACGGATGTTTTCCGTACCGCAAAGTAGCATCACCAAGCGGTCCAGGCCGAATGCCAGGCCCGCGTGCGGTGGTGTACCGAACTTCAGTGCATCCAGTAGGAAGCCAAACTTCAGCTGCTGCTCTTCTGCATCAATACCAAGAAGGTCGAATACTGCAGACTGCATTTCAGCGTTGTGAATACGTACAGAACCACCACCAACTTCGTAGCCGTTGATAACCATGTCGTAGGCGTTAGAGTTCGTCGCTGCTGGGTTCGCCTTCAGCTCTTCTGGGCTCACGCCTAGAGGAGAAGTGAATGGGTGGTGCATCGCGTGCAGGTTGCCTTCGTCGTCTTCCTCGAACATTGGGAAGTCAACCACCCATAGCGGTGCCCAAGCATTCGTATCCGTCAGCTCAAGATCAGTACCTAGCTTCAGACGAAGTGCACCCATTGCTTCTTCAACAATACGCTTCTTGTCTGCGCCGAACAGGATGATGTCGCCAGACTCAGCCTGAGTACGGTCAAGTAGCTGTGCAACCACTTCTTCGTTCAGGAACTTAGCCACTGGAGACTGAACACCTTCGAAGCCTGCTTCGCGGTCGTTCACCTTCATCCATGCCAAGCCTTTCGCACCGTAGATGCCAACGAACTTGGTGTACTCGTCGATTTGCTTACGTGTTAGCTTAGCGCCACCCGGTACGCGGATAACTGCCACACGGCCTTTCTCGTCGTTTGCTGGGCCAGAGAACACTTTGAAGTCAACATCTTTCAGGATGTCGGCAACGTCTACTAGCTCAAGCGGGTTACGCAGATCTGGCTTGTCAGAGCCGAAACGGCGCATTGCTTCTTCGAATGGCATGATTGGGAACGTGCCTAGGTCTACGTTTAGTAGCTCTTGCCACATTTCAGTGATCATGCGCTCAGTCACGCCACGTACCTGCTCGGCAGACATGAATGAGGTTTCGATATCGATCTGGGTGAATTCTGGCTGACGGTCAGCACGTAGGTCTTCGTCACGGAAGCACTTAACGATCTGGTAGTAACGATCGAAGCCAGACATCATCAGCAGCTGCTTAAATAGCTGAGGTGACTGAGGCAGAGCGTAGAAACTACCTTTGTGAACACGGCTTGGTACCAAGTAGTCACGTGCACCTTCTGGTGTCGCTTTGGTCAGTACTGGCGTTTCGATATCCAGGAAGTCGTTGCTGTCTAGGAAACGACGAACAAAGCTTGATGCTTTTGCACGTAGCTTGATGCGATCGCTCATTTCTGGGCGACGTAGGTCTAGGTAACGGTACTTAAGGCGCTGCTCTTCAGTGTTCTTCTGGTTGAAGTCTAGCGGTAGCACGTCTGAACGGTTGATGATTTCCAGGCCAGTTGCCAGGATTTCAACTTCACCAGTTGCCATGTCTTTGTTTACCTGGCTTTCTGGGCGTACACGTACTTCACCAGTTAGGCGAATACAGAATTCGTTGCGCAGTTGGTTAGCGATCTCGAATACATCTTTCATATCCGGATCAACAACAACCTGAACAATACCTTCACGATCTCGCATATCAATGAAGATAAGACCGCCTAAATCACGGCGACGGTTAACCCAGCCGCATAACTCTACTGTTTGCCCTGCTATGGACTTGTTCAGGTGACCACAATATTGGGTGCGCATATGAAATTCCCGATCTGTTTACTAACTTTCCTGTGCGTATGGCACTGCCCGAGGCAGACAGCCATACACAAACTGAATCCTTCCCGGCCATTTTGGTTAAACATCGCGCAACTATCGCGCTCAGTCAGGCCGAGAGACAAAAATAACGAGGCATTATATACCCAAGCGCCTTCAACATACATGATCCACGAGAATTAATTGGCAATCCGCCTCACCCGAAAACACTTGAGCTGGCAGCTTGTCGCAGACGTAGCACTTTATATGTAGAAAATGCAGGGGAAATAAAGCGAAATACCACTTTAGGGAAAAGTGCCTAATGAGATCAAGGAAAAATCCGAAATCAATGGCTTAAAAGATTGACCTGGCACTCAAACCCTATACACAATGGCCAGTAAACACAGCTAGGAAGCCTCGCTATGCCCGCAAATCAAGCTAACCTCCCTGTTCGCCTCGGCCTTGCCATGTGGTCCCATAACCACTGGCAGCAAAGCTTATATGGCAGCGGCTGCAAAGCAGGCGACAGACTGGCAAGGTATGCCGAGATTTTTCATACCGTCGAGGGCAACACCACCTTCTATGCCACACCGGGGATCCCGACAGTTAAAAAATGGCATGACGCCACGGGTGATGACTTCCGGTTCACCTTCAAGCTGCCGCAAGCCATTACCCACCAAAACCAGTTAGTGCATTGCGATCAGCTGCTGGCCGACTTCTTTACCACCATGGCCCCGCTCGAAGGTAAAATCGGGTTATGGAAAGTCCAGCTACCAGCCCAGTTCGGTCCGGCCGCACTGCCTGCTCTAAAGAAGTTTCTCCAAAGGCTGCCTGCCAACTATCCCATTGGGGTTGAGGTGCGCCATCCGGCATTCTTTGCCAAGGGTGAAGAAGAAAAACAGCTAAACCGCCTGCTCATCGAACACGGCGCCAACCGCATTATTATGGATAGCCGCCCGGTGTTTGCCGCACCGCCGACAACAGAGGCTGTGATCGACGCCCACCAAAAAAAACCAAAGGTCCCGGTCCATGCTATCGCAACGGCCACCAGCCCGATGATCCGTTTTATCGGCCATCCCATTGATGCCAGCAACGACGCCTTCTTTGCCAACTGGCTGGTCCGCTTGCCCCAGTGGCTGCGCGACGGCAAACAGCCTTACCTGTTCATCCACACCCCGGACAACAATCACGCCCCGGAGCTGGCAACAAGGCTGTATCGCTTGCTGCAGAAAAAAGCCGCCGATGCCAACCTGCCAGATGTCGAGCTGCCGAAGGCCGAGCCAGATCCGCAGATAAACTTGATATAGCCGGGCTGGTTAGTGCTATGGTGTTCTGGTGTTTTGTAAGAGGTAGGAATTGGGCAAGCAATACGCAATCATTAAACGTAAATCGAAATTGGACAGAAATGAGTTACCAAGGTTGCTAATTTAGTAATATACGAATAACTATAGGTATTGGAAAATCGCTTGGAGGGGGCCATTTCCTAGTGTGACTTTATATATCATAATCGAACAGCTTTGTTAGCAGTCAGTCTAGTGCTTAACATAGGAGACAACTAGACACGATAGTATCTATACCTGTTGGTTCGTAGGTGGCTATCTACCTTTTACTTGAATCAACAAACAAATTAGGATTAAAGCGATGCCACTCCATCCAAGCATTGGCATCGACTCGCCAACCACCACCACTGCCAAAGCTGCTGCTACAACAGGTTCAAAAAGTGTAATCAAACTTGCACTACTGGCTGTTACAAACCTTAGGCCAAATCCATAAGCAATATAACCCAACCCCATTGGAATCAACGCCATATAGCCAACTACCAGAATATTGGTTGTTGATGCAAAAAGATTATCTCCAGTAACCAAAAGTGTTGGGAGCAAAATTAACGAACCAAAACCAAAAATACTGCCTAAAGCCGATTGGGATTGGACACCCTGTTCAATCATTGTCTTAGCAATCCACGAATAGACGGCATAACACAAACCCGCAATAAAACCCAACAAGATGCCAATCAGTCTCAAGTCATTAACTGTATGGGTTGCAGGTGACTCAGAGAAAACCAACAACATGATGCCTGCAATTCCGACAGAGAAGCTTAGCAACCATTTTTTCGTGATTCTTTGATCTTTGCTAAATAGACACTCAAGTATGGCCGCAAAAAACGGTGCTGTGGCAATAGAAATTACGGTACCAATTGCGACACCAGCCAGCCTCATCGAAGAATAAAATGCTAATGGATAGGCAGCCAAAGCGATTGCGCTAATCGCTAATTTTCTCTTGTGAATCAGAATCTTTTTGAAATCATTTAGCAATTGTTTGCGAGATAGTGCGGCTTGAAAAAGCCCACCAACACCCATTGAAAAAGCGCCTATTGCTAGAGAGCTAATATCTGGAGCTAAACTAGCGACTGTACCTGTAGTACCCCATAAGACTGAGGCAAACAGTATCGAGAAAATGCCAAGCTGATAGGAAGTATAGCGACTGTACAACATAAATATATCTACCGAAAAACTCATAACAAGGCAGAGATTTTAGGCGATCAATCACATCATGTTTTTGCTAAAAGGACGCAATAGTTGCTTAAGTAGACGAACTCAAGAGCGTGCAAACTCCCTTGGAGACATTCCATAGTGGGCGGAAAAGCGTCGGCTAAAAGCTGAAAGGTCGCTGTATCCTACTCGCTCAGCTACCCACTGCACAGGTAAGTCGGTATGGGTTAGCAGTGCCTTAGCCTTCTCCATACGTTGCTCAGTGATGTATTTGAGTACACTCATCCCTATGTTTTCTTTGAAGAGCTTCTTGAACTGAGTTGGGCTAAGATACGCAATCTTAGCAAGCGACTGAATGGTTAGAGGCTCGGCTAACTGTTCACTGATCATCACCTGCACTGCTCGAATCCGTGGATCGTTAGTTCGAGATAACTCTTGTTGTCCCAGCAATAAGGTGAAGATACTTACCATAGATGCTTCAATTGCACTATCCACCTGATATTCAAGTTGCTTTTCAACAAAGTGAATAAAGCTCAACAGAGGGGGAGAGGTCGAAAAAACAGCTAGTTCCTCACTGATCAAATGAGAAGGCAGTTCATCAAGATCAGCTACAATGAATCGTGCTGCTTCATCAGCATTAAACCCATGTGCTACACCTTTTGGGATCACCACGCATTCACCGACACTCACCTTACCCAAGAAACCATCCATATCAATATGAATATTACCTTGAATAGGCAGTACCAGCTGATGATAGCTATCGTGAACATGGCGACTAAAGCGCTTTGTGTAAGTACGAATACTTAAACTAGTTTTCATATCAACAACAAGTTAGCAAAAGACAATAACAGGTATTTCCAGCAACTTTCACTCATTACAAAAATTAGGTCAAGCAGATGGTTCACGTAGCTCACAATGGGGCACCTCTGAGTTATCAAGTGCTGAGTGTGATAAGGCTTAAAATGTTCTAATGTGTTTAGCTCTTAACTTGCTCCGGTAATTCTTCATAGTTAGGAACATTATCTAAATTTTTAGTCCAGTTTGCACAACGACTAACAAAGATTTTAGCGGTTGGCTTCATTGAAATTGGGGTATCTAGGCTACCTGCGGGAACTACTACACTGTCAATACTTTCAGCAATCGTGGGAAGGGCAGACCCACATTTTTGACAAAAGCTTTTTGCATGCATTGAATTTAGATGCTGGTAGGTTCTAACGTCATTTTCACCTTGCAACCAAGTTAACGTGTTCGCTTTAGCAAATAGATTAGCAGCATGAGCGGAACCAGTATCCTTTTGACAACGAGTACAGTGACACAAAAAGAAAGACTGGAAATCACCTGATAGCTCATACTTCACTTCACCACAAAGACATGAACCTCGATGTTTATTGGTCATGAAAGCCTCCTTACTTTCGATTACACATGTAGCTTCATAAAGAAATGTGCACCGCCACCAAATCAGTGGCGGCAAGTCAACACGCATTAATACTCAACCAAAATTATATTGAATCATTAAAGAAACTTGATCAAACACGAGGGAGCGGGAATGTTATGAGTAAAACTGACCTTCCTCCCTCCACTCCCACGGGTATATGCCGCCATCTCGTCACTACAGCCTCTTACCGTTACAAAATCAGTAAAGACAAATGGCCCGTTTTTCACTACAATACGCGACCTTTCAGCGGTGACGGATCACCCAGTATGAAGAATGGCGCCCAAGGCGCAGAAAAGTTCATACTTATCGTTTGGGATCCCTGTTTTTTTGTATAGATGAGGTTCGTGAAGATGGCCGGTCACGACAATATTTTTGCGGCGCCGATAGACAAAATCGGTGATTTTACGTTTGACGAACGCGTAGCCGAAGTGTTCCCGGATATGATCCAGCGCTCGGTACCGGGCTACAGCAACATCATTTCAGCCATCGGTATGCTTGCCGAACGCTTCGCCAAGCCGCACTCAAAAGTGTACGATTTGGGCTGCTCGCTGGGAGCGGCAACCTTGTCAATGCGTCGCCACATCCAGCAGGAAGGCTGTGAGATCATCGCTGTCGATAACTCCAGCGCTATGGTGGAACGCTGCCGCCTGCACATCAATGCCTACCGTTCGGACACACCGGTCCAGGTCGTGGAAGCCGATATCCGCGATATCGAAATAAACGATGCCTCGGTGGTGGTACTCAACTTTACCCTGCAGTTCTTGGCACCCGATGATCGCCAAACCCTGCTTGAGAAAATCTATGCCGGCCTGCGTCCGGGCGGTATTTTGATCCTGTCGGAGAAATACATCTTCGACGATGAGCGCGCCCATGAGCTGCTTATCGACCTGCACCACGACTTCAAGCGCGCCAATGGTTACAGCGAACTAGAAATCAGCCAGAAGCGCAGCGCCATTGAAAATGTCATGCTGCCAGACAGCATCGACACCCACAAGCAGCGCTTTGAAAAGATTGGCTTCACCAGCTCGGAAGTCTGGTTCCAATGCTTCAACTTCGGCTCGATGTTTGCCATTAAATAAGGTTTCTAATGTCTATCTTTACCTTTGCTGAGTTTTATCAGCTTCTCGCCCAGCATGAAACACTGCGCCCTTGGCTAAATACCCTGCCTCAGCAACTGAGTGACTGGGAAGAGAAAGCCCACGGCGACATGGCCCGCTGGATGCGTGCCCTGAAGAAATTCCCAACCGACAAGCCAGACATCATTGACCTGAAAAATGCGGTCAGTGTACGCAATGAAGACGGTATTGCCGACGGTGAGCAAAAGCGCCTGGAAAGCCTGCTGCGCCTACTTCACCCGTGGCGCAAGGGCCCTTACGAAATGCACGGCATCCATATTGATACCGAGTGGCGCTCAGACTGGAAATGGGACCGCGTCCTGCCGCACATCTCACCGCTAAAAGGCCGTACGGTGCTGGATGTCGGCTGTGGCAACGGTTACCACATGTGGCGGATGCTGGGCGAAGAAGCCAAGCTAACCGTCGGTATCGACCCGTCGAACCTGTTTCTGATCCAGTTCGAGGCAATCAAACGCCTGATGGGCATGGACGACCGCGCCTACCTGCTGCCGCTGGGTATCGAACAGCTGCCAGAGCTGAAGGCTTTCGATACCGTTTTCTCAATGGGTGTGCTTTACCACCGCCGCTCACCGCTTGATCACATCATCCAGCTCAAGAACCAGCTGCGCAAAGACGGCGAGCTGATCCTCGAAACCTTGGTGATTGACGGTGACGAGAACGATGTACTGGTGCCGACCCACCGCTACGCCCAGATGCACAATGTCTACTTCTTCCCGTCTGCCAAAGCGCTGAAGGTATGGATGGAAAAATGTGGCCTTGTTGATGTGAAGATTGTCGATGAATGTGTCACCACCACTGACGAGCAGCGCTCAACAGGCTGGATGACCAATAATTCCCTACCGGAATATTTGGATCCTAACGACCCATCGAAAACGGTCGAAGGATACCCAGCACCTAAGCGTGCCGTGCTAATTGCACGAAATCCTGACTAACTACTGACAAGGGGGTGCTGTTCGCATCCCTTTTTGTAAGTTAAAATATTGCCGCCTAAGAAAAAATTAGAAGTACCTCCGGGAGACATAATGCTTCGCCGCTTTGTACCATTACTGACCTTTGCCATCCTTTCAGGCTGTAGCCTTACCCAGCCACAACAAGACCATGAGCAAACTATGCAAGCGATTAACGTCATGGAAGATCGTGTAAATTTCCAGCTTGCAACCATGATCAAACAAATTGATGACCAAAACGCTAATATTGACAAGTTAGAGAAGCAAATTTCTACCCTGTCGGATGATATGAGCCAGCGCTATACGGATTCTTCCCTGCTGACTTATTCCGAAGAGGAAGAAGAAGCGACTCCTATCCCACTTATCATCGATAACGATCCCCGCGTTGCCCACGGCAAGGTGATTTTGGGAGAAGAAGAGTGGGTATGGCTGGACGCGACCCAGAGCTTTTACAAAGCCCGAATTGATACTGGCGCAACAACGTCATCGGTCAGTGCCACTAACATCCAGATTTTCGAGCGTGATGGCAAGGAGTGGGCACGTTTTAACATGAACCACACGTCGGATGAAAACCCGAGCGAGGCAGATATTGTCGAGGCTCCAGTGGTTCGTTGGGTCAAAATCCGCCAAGCCAGTGCTAACGGCGTAAATCGCCGCCCGGTCATCGAAGCATGGGTAAAACTCGGCCAGCTTCATGAAAAAGCACAATTTACTTTGGCAGATCGCACTCAAATGACCTATCCAGTATTATTAGGGCGAGAGTTTTTCAAAGACATAGCGCTTGTTGACGTAGGTAAAAAGTTTGTTCAGGGAATGAATGAACAACAAGTACAACAAAACTAATAACAAATGATGAGGACGTCATGACATCAAGAATCCCGTTTTATTTTCTTATTACCCTGCTAGTCATCGCAGGGGCGGCACTGAGCATGTACCGCCACGATGTCTACGGGGTGCCATGGACGCCGGGTGAAGAACGCGCGCTGTGGGAACTCGAAGCTCGAATTGAATTCGATGCGATTGGCGATCCGGTTAAAGTCTCGATGGCCGCGCCGGAAACCCAGCAAGGATTCACGCAAATCGATGAGAGTACCTCATCACCAGGTTATGGCGTCGCGCTGATCGATACCAACAAAGGCCGCCGTGCCGAGTGGTCTATCCGCGAAGCGACCGGGAAACAGATCCTTTACTATAAGACCCAGATGCTGGTCGATGATCAGGCAAGCTTCAATATGGTACCGCCGAAAGGTGATACGGTTGCGGTCAGCCTCGATAATCCACAGCAAACAGCCGCTACAGCTCTACTTGACCAAGCCCGCAGCCTGTCTTCTGACAACGTTACCCTGGCCCGTGAGCTGATCAAGCAATTTAACGACCGCAATAACCAGAATGCGGCTTTGTTACTCAACAGCCTGAGTCGCGAGCAAGCGATTATCAACCTGCTATCACTGGAGAAAATCCATGCCCGCATCGTCGGTGGCCTGCAACTGGAAGATGGCCGCCGTCGCCAGAGCATTACCCCAATGGTCGAAGTATGGGGTGGCGAAGTTTGGGAGCTGTTTGATCTGCAGACCGGCGAGGAAGGCAAGCCTGACAACATCCTGCTATGGAACCAGCAAGGTCACTCTCTGCTAGATGTGATCGGTGGCCGTAACTCCAATATCAGTTTCTCGATCATTGCCCAGGATATTACCCCGCAGCAGGCAACCCGCGAGAAAGTTCAGGCCGAAGACCTGCTGAACTTCTCGATTCACAGCCTGCCGGTTGAAGAACAGGCGATGTTCAAGACCATCATGCTGGTCCCTATCGGTGCCCTGATCGTCGTATTCCTGCGTATCATCGTCGGCCTGAAGACCTCGGGTACCTTCATGCCGGTTCTGATCGCCGTCGCATTTGTTCAGACCCAACTGGTTACCGGTATCCTCGGCTTCCTGTTGATTGTCGGTACCGGTTTGGTGATCCGTAGTTATCTCTCTAAGCTCAACCTACTATTGGTCGCGAGGATATCCGCGGTGATCATCACGGTTATCATGATTATCTCGGTCTTCACCGTTGTTGCCTTCAAGATTGGTTTGGTGGAAGGCCTGTCGATTACCTTCTTCCCGATGATCATCCTATCGTGGACCATCGAACGTATGTCTATCCTATGGGAAGAGGAAGGGGCAAAAGAAGTCTTGATCCAGGGTGGCGGCTCGCTGCTTACCGCGGTATTCGTCTACCTTGCGATGACTAACCCATTGATCCGTCACCTGACATTCAACTTTATCGGTATCCAGCTGATCATCCTGGCGTTGATCCTGATGCTGGGTAACTATACGGGCTACCGTTTGAGTGAGCTACGCCGCTTCAAGCCACTAGCGGAGGACTAAACTATGTCACTGTTTTCACAGTTTACGTCCCCGTTCAAGCTGCGCGAGCGCGGGATCATGGGAATGAACCAGCGCAACCACAGCTACATCGGTCGCTATAACGACCGAAGCCTGTATCCGCTGGTTGATGACAAGCTCAAAACCAAGCTGATTGCCAAACAAGCCGGGGCTACGGTTCCGGAATTGATTGGCGTTATCGACAGCCAGGTCTACGTTAAGCGCGTTCATGACATGGTGAAAGACTGGCCGGGTTTTGTTATCAAGCCCGCCCAGGGCTCGGGTGGTAAAGGCATTCTGGTTGTGGTCAAGCACAAGGATGGGATCTATGTAAAACCGTCCGGTGCCGAAATGAACAAGCAGGATGTCGAACGCCACATCACCAACACCTTGGCGGGCCTGTTCTCGCTCGGAGGTAAGAACGACGTGGCGATGATCGAAAACCTGATCCAGTTTGATGATGTTTTTGATGGTTTCAGCTACGAAGGTGTGCCTGACGTACGGGTTATTGTCTTCAAGGGCTACCCCGTGATGGCGATGATGCGTTGCTCGACCGCCGCTTCTGATGGTAAGGCCAACCTGCACCAAGGTGCGGTCGGTGTAGGTATCGATATTGCCACCGGCAAAGCAATCCGAGCGGTACAGTTCGACCAACCGGTTGAACGCCACCCAGATACCGACCGACTGCTGAGTGAATTGGCAGTACCCAATTGGCACAAGCTACTAACCCTAGCCTCCAGTGCGTGGGAGATGACCGGCTTGGGTTACATGGGTACTGATATGGTTCTGGATAAGGTCTATGGACCTATGGTACTTGAACTCAATGCCCGACCAGGCTTGGCTATCCAGACCGCCAACGGCGCCGGCCTGTTGCCTCGCCTGCAGCATATCGAAAACCTTGGCGTGCCTTCCAAGCCACCGACGCCAGAAGAGCGAGTCGCCTACGCGGCAGACCAATTTGGTGTAAAATCAAAGTTCTAGCGCTTGCACATTCCCAATCAAAATCAAGCCCCAGCCCCTAGCTGGGGCTTTTTAATTCAGCTGCTATGTGGCAATAATAGGCTAATTCACTTGCGCAAAGGATTCTTCATGCAGCCCGCTAAATCAGATAGTTCAGCTCACCCTCAGCCCGATCCCTTATTTGATCAGCATATTGACCGCTCCCGCAGCAACAGTATCAAATGGCAGAAATACCAAGGCCGAGATGTGCTGCCGATGTGGGTCGCCGACAGCGACTTCAAGGTGCCACAGGCGATCACCGATGCTCTGCATAGCCACGTCGATCACGGCATTTTCGGTTATGGTAGTGCCCCAATAGCACTGACCGAACTCATTGTCGAGCGTATGCAGCGGCTCTATCAATGGCACATCGAGCCGGAGTGGATTGTGTATTTACCGGGATTGGTTTGCGGTATTAACCTCGCGGTCCGCTCAGTTTGTGGCGAAGAACAAGGGGTTGCCTGTCCGAGCCCTATCTACCCACCGTTCAGATCATCGGCCAAGCTGGCCAAACGTCCTTTGAGCAAATTACCGGTATTGCTCGATGATCAACGCTGGCTGATGTCACTGGATGAAAAGGCTTTATTACCTGACACACGGTTACTTCTGTTTTGCAATCCGCTCAATCCTGGTGGCACGGTATACCGCAGAGACGAACTGGATGCGGTTGCTAACTTTGCCAAACAACAGGATTTAATTGTTTGCTCGGATGAAATTCACTGTGATTTGCTCCTTGAGCCTGACTGCCAGCATATTCCCTTCGCCAGCCTCAATGAGGATGCGGCACAGCGCTCGATCACCCTGATCGCACCAAGCAAAACCTTCAACATTGCCGGCCTCGGCGCTTCTATGGCGATTATTCCCAACCCGACATTACGGCGCGAGTTTGTCCGGGCCAAAGCGGGCATCGTACCGGACGTTAACGTTCTGGCATACACTGCCGCCCAAGCCGCCTATGAACACGGCCAGCCTTGGCTCGACCGACAACTTGCTTATCTGAAGCAAAACAAAGCCACTGTCGAACAGGCCATCAATAGCATGCCCTACCTGACTCTCCATCCTATTGAAGGCACATATCTGGCCTGGATTGACGCTACGGCACTGCCTGTACCTTCGCCGTTCAAATTCTTTGAACAAGCTGGGGTGGGGCTATCGCCCGGTGCTGATTTCGGCAATCCCGGCTTTGTTCGGCTTAATTTTGCCTGCCGCCATCAAACATTATTGGACGCACTCGGTAGAATGGAAAAGGCCGTTACTACATTGCAACAGGAAGAGATGGCTAAACAGTAGCCAATTGATCACCATCGCTCTTTTTTTATTAAAGATATTACGGGCTGTACCGATACAAATCCCATCACACTGATTTGTTTTCTCGGTACAGCAATTAATGCAAATTCACTCACTCGACAAAGCGCAGCTGATCAATGAAGTTCAGCTAGGCAGCCAGCTCAGCCATGCGGTTGAAGGCGGGCGTCGTGCTGATTTTGCCCTGATGCTGGCCCTGCTCTCTCCCGAGCAGTTGGAAACCACGCCGGTTGATGCTCTGCCTTCAACTGGAAAAACAGAAAGTGAGCTACGCGCTTATTTCGAATTGCCCGAGCCCCAGCCGTTAACAACGACTGAGAGCAGCTACCAAAATGCCGCCCAACAAGCCCAGGCTTTCCATGAAAGCGGATTGGCTGATGCGCGCCTACTCGATAGCCTCAAGCCAACCCCACTCACCTACCCGCCACAAGGCACCAAAGGCATGCCGGAAGAGGTATACCATAACCTGTCAGGCCATGAACGCCGCCTGCTGCCACCTTCCGAGGATGCCACCATCAAGGCATCCCCCCAGGATCTCTACCTGTCACTGGTCCAGGCCAAGCGCTTCGCCGAAATGTACGGTATCTGATCTCGCCTAGCTTGGTGATTTTGCCTAATTTTTCAGTCAAAGAGAGCCAAATTACTGGCGAATATATTGACAAAGGTAGCAATGTCGAAATTATTTCGTGACCGCCTTCATAGCTTTGTCACCTTGATGCTGCACAGTGATCACAGTTCACTAACATTTTAATGCTAGGTCGCGAGTTTGGGGGAGTATTCACAGACATGTACTCTTGGAATTTTGTAACCTAAGTGCATGATTTGTAAGTTGGCTTTTTGACAGTAACAATGTGTCGGCCACCTGATAAAGGAAGAGCTATGAATATCGCACATTCAGTCATTCTCATCACCGCGGCAGGCAGCCCCTTGGGGAAGTCCCTTTCGCTCCATTTTGCCTCCCTGGGGGCAAAACTGGCGTTGGTCGATGAACGCCAACATGGTCTGGGCCAGACCCTTCAGGCCTGCCAGGCAGTAGGGGCGACATGTCAGTCCTATCTCATTCCAGACCAAAGCGAACAAACAATAGGGACACTGATCGACAATATCCATCAACATTTTGGCAGGATCGAAGTGTTGGTAAACTGTTGGGTTGATTCTGCCCTGCCTTCGTTGTTGAGCCCCACTTCGGTCGATCAGTTCAGCCGCTCGATGAATGAAAAGGCAACCCCTTTCTTTACCTTCGGCAAACAAACCGCTCATTACATGCGGGATCATAACTGCCACGGGGTTATCATCAACCTGGCTGCCAATGAAGACTGTTTGCACACCTCAGTCCATTCTGGCTCTAAAGCCATTGTTTCGGGCTTAACCCAAAGCTGGGCCAAGGAATTGGCAGAGTTCAATATCCGCGTTGGCGGCGTGGTGCCGCTCACTATCGAGCGCCCATGCAATAGCCACCATCATAAACTCAGCTCCCCCCTGCAATACGAAATTGCCCGCAGCGCCGAGTACATTGTTGCCAACGATTATTTCAACGGCAGGATGATTGAAGCCGAAGTCAGCTGATCGCCTCTTCTTCCCATCAATTTTTCTTTCACATAAGTTCTAAACGAAAAAAGCCCGCCAAAGTGGCGGGCTAAATAGGTAGTCTAAAGTGCGCTAGCTAAACAATGATTAAGCTTCTGCTTTCTCTTTTTTAGCTTTTGGTGCTTTCACTGCTTCCTGGTCTTCTTTTTTCTTGATAACCGTTGTGCCTTCGAAAGTTTCACCTTCAACAAACGCCTTACCGTAGTAAGAAGCTAGTAGAACTTCTTTCAGCTCAGCAATTAGAGGGTAGCGTGGGTTCGCACCAGTACACTGGTCATCGAACGCTTCAACCGCTAGCTCATCAAGCTTCGCTAGGAAGTCAGACTCAGCGACACCCGCAGCCTGGATAGACATTGGGATTTCTAGGTTAACTTTTAGCTCATCCAACCATGCTAGTAGACGCTCGATCTTCTGTGCAGTGCGGTCACCTTCCTGAGATAGGCCTAGGTGGTCAGCAACTTCTGCGTAACGACGGCGTGCCTGTGGACGGTCGTACTGAGAGAATGCAGTCTGCTTAGTTGGGTTATCGTTCGCGTTGTAACGAACAACGTTAGAGATTAGCAGTGCGTTCGCTAGACCGTGAGGTACGTGGAACTCAGCACCAACCTTGTGCGCCATTGAGTGACAAACACCTAGGAAGGCGTTGGCAAACGCGATACCGGCGATAGTTGCTGCGTTGTGTACTTTCTCACGTGCGATTGGGTCGTTAGCACCGTTCGCGTAGCTTGATGGTAGGTACTCTTTCAGCATCTTAAGAGCCTGTAGAGCCTGGCCATCAGAGTATTCGTTCGCAAGAACAGATACGTAAGCTTCTAGGGCGTGAGTTACTGCATCGTAACCACCGAACGCTGTTAGCGACTTAGGCATGTTCATCACAAGGTTGGCATCAACGATAGCCATTTGTGGTGTTAGCTCGTAATCCGCTAGAGGGTATTTAGCACCAGTCTTGTCATCGGTAACAACCGCAAACGGAGTTACTTCAGAACCTGTACCAGAAGTAGTAGTGATACATACTAGTTCAGCTTTCTGACCCATTTTCGGGAACTTGTAGATACGCTTACGGATATCCATGAAGCGCATTGCTAGTTCTTCGAAGTGCGTTTCTGGGTGCTCGTACATAACCCACATGATTTTCGCAGCATCCATTGGTGAACCACCACCTAGAGCTAGGATCACGTCTGGCTGGAAGCTCTGCATTGCAGCTGCACCTTTCTCTACAACAGATAGAGTAGGATCGGCTTCTACATCGAAGAATACTTGAACTTCAATACCCTGAGCTTTTAGTAGCTTAACTACCTCATCAGCGTAACCGTTGTTGAATAGGAAACGGTCAGTTACTAGGAATGCACGTTTCTTGCCTTCTAGGTCGCCAAGCGCGATTGGCAGGCTACCACGACGGAAGTAGATTGACTTAGGTAGTTTGTGCCACAACATGTTTTCAGCTCGCTTAGCTACAGTTTTCTTGTTGATAAGGTGCTTAGGACCTACGTTCTCAGAGATAGAGTTACCACCCCATGAACCACAACCCAGTGTTAGAGACGGTGCAACATTGAAGTTGTACAGGTCACCGATACCACCGTGGGTAGTAGGGATGTTTACAAGAATACGTGCAGTCTTCAGCTTGTCGCCGAAGTAGCGGATGCGGTCTGCATTCACGTCTTGGTTAGTGTAAAGACCAGATGTGTGGCCGATACCACCGATCTCAACCATAGTTACCGCTTGAGCAACTGCATCTTCGAAGTTATCAGCGCGGAATAGACCAAGAGTTGGAGATAGTTTCTCGTGAGCGAATGCATCGTCATAAGACACTTTACCCAGACCTTCACCTACAAGTACTTTGGTGTCAGCTGGAACTTTAACGCCTGCCATTTCAGCGATAGCTGGCGCTGGCTGGCCTACGATTTTCGCGTTTAGGTTGCCGTCGATAAGCAGTACTTTACGTACTTTCTCAGCTTCTGCCTTAGATAGAACGTAAGCTTTGTGAGAAGCGAAACGCTCTTTCACTTCGTCGTATACTTCGTCAACAACGATTGCAGCCTGCTCAGAAGCACATACTACACCGTTATCGAAAGTCTTAGACATCAGGATAGAAGCAACAGCACGCTTAACGTCTGCAGTTTCGTCGATAACAACTGGAACGTTACCCGCACCTACACCGATTGCTGGCTTACCAGAAGAGTAAGCTGCTTTAACCATGCCTGGACCACCGGTAGCAAGGATAAGTGCAATGTCGTCATGCTTCATCAATGCGTTAGAAAGCTCTACAGATGGCTGGTCGATCCAACCGATGATGTCTTTTGGAGCACCAGCAGCGATAGCCGCTTCTAGAACCAGTTTCGCCGCATCGTTGGTAGAGTTCTTCGCACGTGGGTGTGGCGAGAAGATGATACCGTTACGGGTTTTTAGAGAGATTAGAGATTTGAAGATAGCAGTAGAGGTTGGGTTTGTGGTTGGTACGATACCACAGATGATGCCGACTGGCTCTGCGATAGTCATAGTACCTAGGTTGTCATCCTCTTCAAGGATGCCACAGGTCTGCTCATCTTTGTATTTGTTGTAGATAAATTCTGAAGCGAAGTGGTTTTTGATAACCTTATCTTCGACAATACCCATACCTGACTCTTCTACCGCTTGTTGCGCTAGAGGAATACGTGCTTGGTTAGCCGCTAGAGATGCAGCACGGAAGATTTTGTCCACTTGCTCCTGAGAGTAAGTCGCAAACTCTTTCTGAGCCGCTTTAACGCGTGCAACCATTGCATCTAGTTCAGCCATATTAGTAACAGGCATAGTTAACTCCTAACTTAAGATTGAAAACTTTTTAGTAAGGATGCGTTCACATCCTTGGAGGTTATCCGGGAGCTATCCTGCTCGAAAAAACCGGTAACACACATACTTAGTAAATTGCTTTCAAAACTGATTATATTCTTTCACACCTCGAAAAAAATTGATTTAGATCACTTGTAACCATTTAGAGTTACACTTTGTTATTTTTTGACGCATATCACCCAAAAACAATAACCTAAGCGATTAATTTGTGACCACATCGCTTGAAGTACAGTGAAGTGAAGCTAAATCACCCTGACATCAAGCCATAACATTACGTAATAAAGCTACACAATTTGTCATATATGCATCATAACGAGAGCCAAATCACACTTTAATGAGCGTCATCATTCAGTTTTGTTTCATTAATGTAGCACGCTATTCACTCATCAAAGAGTAACCCATATCAAGCCGTTTTACAGCACCGCAACAAGATATTCATAAATTACTTTAAATAGGCTGTGATATAACTATTTTTAATTGGTGAAATACAAACGTTTGGCTTAAAGTATCGCCGATCAACAGGTTTGTACTGTTTTAATCGAAGGTTAGATCATTGGAAGAACACGCCTTGCTGACTCAGCCGCGGTTTCCCGTCACACAATTTTCCCGACCTTTGGCTACACTGAACGCCTGTTGGGCTTTAAACTCCCATAATTAGCACTAAACCCAATATGCAACCACTTGAATTAGCCATCTTTCTGCAATTTTTTGTCGGCCTGATTGCAGCCGTCAACCCGATCGGGATTATGCCTATCTTTGTCTCGTTGACAGGCCATATGAGCCCAGAGGAACGTAACAAAACGGCATTGACCGCCAATGTGGCCGTTGCTGTGATCCTGACTGTGTCGCTTCTTGCAGGCCAGCTCTTGCTGGATATGTTCAGTATTTCCCTCGACTCATTCCGTGTCGCCGGTGGCCTTCTGCTGCTGACTATCGCCTTTTCGATGATGAGCGGTAAGTTGGGTGAAGACAAACAGAACAAGCAGGAAAAATCCGAATCGATCAGCCGCGAGCAGATCGGTGTTGTTCCTCTGGCCATGCCATTAATGGCGGGGCCTGGTGCCATCAGTTCGACTATTGTTTACGGCTCGCGTTACCCGGGAATGAGCAGCACGGTCGGCATTGCACTGACCATCGTTGCTTTCGCATCGTGTTGTTGGCTGCTGTTCCGAGCCGCACCGATTATTGTTCGCTTCCTCGGCCAGACTGGCATCAACGTCATCACCCGTATCATGGGTTTGATCCTTGCCGCACTGGGGATCGAGTTCATTGCCAACGGCTTGCGTGCCCTATTCCCTGGCCTAGCCTGATAATTATGACCTGCGATGGCCTACAGGCCATCGCACTTGATATTCACTATTCTCTATTCAAGATCCGAACTTCTCTCTGCGGGAATGGAATTTCATATCCATGTTCTTGTATAGTTTCCAGAATAATCAATAACAAATCACCACCCACCCGGTTTTTGCCGTCGTCTATCCCTTCCATCCAAAATTCCACGAACATATTAATCCCAGAATCACCAAAACTGTCTATTTCACAGTCTGGCCGCTCTTCAATGGGCAGTTTATCGCCGCTCAGTACCTGAGGGTGGACGCTGACGGCCTCCTTGATGATCTCGACAAGCCGCCTGACATCAGAGTGGTAGGCGACCGAAAAATCAACTCGATAGCGCTGCCTTTTGTCTTTGTGGGTCCAGTTGATAAAGGTTTCCGTGATAAATTTATCATTCGGTACAACAATATCCTTGCCATCGAACGTTTCCAGCGTCGTCGAGCGCATGCTCAGCTCACGTACAACCCCCGATCTGCCGTCGTCAAGCTCAACAAAGTCACCGATGGACACCGAGCGGTCCATCAAGATAATGACGCCGGAGATAAAATTAGAAGCAATGGCCTGAAGGCCCAGCCCGATCCCCACCCCCAAGGCACCGCCAAACACTGCCAATGTCGTCAGGTTGATCCCCATTATTTTGAGTATCAACATGAAAACGACGAAGAATATCAATATTTCAAATGCCTTTGCCACAACCTCCCGGGTGCGCTCATCCAGATCTTCCTGGTGGGAGATGAACTCCCTGCCCGTTTTGCTACTGATTCGACCGAGCCAAAACAGCAAAGAGCCAAAAATAACCAGTCGAAACACCGCATAGGCCGTGATGTGGATACTGCCAATCTGGATAGCAATGGCATCGAGAATGGTGATCAAATCATCCAGAACGCCCAGCATGTGGAGAAACAGGAGTGGCAGGCCCACCCAGCGAAACACTCTCGCCACCAATTTATGCTTGATGAAATTGCGGGTGACCGAGTAAAACAACAGCAAAACAGCCACCGTTAGGGCCGCTTGCATTAATCCCCCCTGTAACACCGCGTTATCAAGGATGCCAACCAAGACACGCAACAAAAAAATGGCCAGGATAGGAAATATCAGCCCGCCCATTTTTCCGAGGAACTGTCGTGTCCGACTGTCAGTTGCCTCGCTGATGTCACTATTGAATACAGGGACATATTTTCTGATTCGATTGGCAATCAGATACGCAACGGCGTATATAACAATCACCGCGCCAATTTGAATGTAGGTACCTGGCTGGACAAATGCAGCGGCCACTTTTTCCATCTGTTGGTCGGCTAGTTGGGACCAGTTCTCCATCGTCATCCTCCTGTGACATCTTCATAAAATATAGAGCAAATTTCATCGAAGTCGCGTATGAGTGGCAGGGGATGTTGGGACATGGCAGATACAAATCAGTCGACCTGAAACAAAAAAAGCCGGAGTTTTCACTCCGGCTCATTTAATTCAAAGAAGGTTATTCTTTATTTACGGCGCCAAGTCGTACCTTGAGGGCCGTCTTCCAGAATGATGCCCATCGCGGTCAGCTTGTCACGGGCTTCATCAGCTGCAGCCCAGTCTTTCGCAGCACGGGCATCTAGGCGCTGCTGGATAAGTGCTTCAATTTCAGCGACGTCTTCATCTTCACCTGCACCACCTTGTAGGAAAGCTTCCGGCTCTTGCGCCAACAGGCCAAGTACATCAGCCAACTCACGCATGCGGGCACCCAGTGCAGAAGCGGCATTGATATCTTCCGCTTTCAGGCGGTTGATCTCGCGCGCCATGTCAAACAACACAGAATAAGCCTCTGGCGTATTGAAGTCATCGTCCATCGCTTCTTTGAAGCGTGCAATGAACTCATCACCGCCTGCGGCAGCAACAGAAGTATCTAGGCCACGAAGCGACGTGTACAGGCGCTCAAGGGCAGAACGCGCCTGCTTGAGGTTGTCTTCGCTGTAGTTCAGCTGGCTGCGGTAGTGGCCAGACATCAGGAAGTAACGCACGGTTTCGGCATCGAAGTAGCCCAGCACATCACGGATAGTGAAGAAGTTACCCAGCGATTTAGACATCTTCTCGCGGTCAACCATTACCATGCCGCTGTGCATCCAAGTATTCACGTACTGGGAGCCAGTTGCACAGCAAGACTGAGCAATTTCATTCTCGTGGTGCGGGAACTGCAGATCTGAACCACCGCCGTGGATGTCGAAATGATCACCCAGGATAGCCGAGTTCATTGCAGAACACTCGATGTGCCAGCCCGGACGGCCTGCGCCCCATGGTGATTCCCACGTTGGCTCACCCGGCTTGGACATTTTCCAAAGCACGAAATCAAGCGGGCTGCGCTTGGCTGTTTCGATATCGACACGGGCACCGGCCTGAAGCTGATCAAGATCTTGCTTAGACAGCTTGCCGTATTCGTCGAACTTGCTCACTTCGAACATCACATCGCCATTGTCCGCCACGTAAGCGAAGCCGCGTTCAATCAGACGCTCACACATTGCAATAATTTCAGCAATGAATTCCGTCGCACGCGGCTCGATATCCGGACGCTTCATGCCAAGCGCATCGAAGTCTGCGTGCATTTCACCGATCAAACGCTCGGTCAGTGAATCACAGCTTTCGCCATTTTCCGCTGCACGCTTGATGATCTTGTCATCGATATCTGTGATGTTACGAACAAAAGTCAGATCGTAACCCGAGTAACGCAGGTAGCGAGAAACCACGTCGAATGACACAAATGTACGACCGTGACCAATGTGACACAAATCGTAGATGGTAACCCCACAGACATACATGCCAACTTTACCTGGCTGGATGGGTTTAAATTCCTCTTTTTGTCTTGTCAGTGAGTTATAGATCTTCAACATGTCTCTTCAATACTCATTTGGTGGGGTTACAATTCAAGAAGGTAATTACACCTTTATTGGCCGCCCATAGCAAGGAAAATCACGCCATCGGGACGATTCTGCAACAATATCACCAAGGATACAGCCGCAATCGCTCAACCTCTGCGACCATGGTCCATGGTGCCAAGCCTTCGCACATATTCTATAGTTAAGCAAAAGGTCAATATTTCGCCTATATATCACAGAGTTTGCCGTCGGCAACAGTTAATATTGACGCCTATGTTGGGTAAGATAGAATCCAACGTTTAAAGCAATCTACACCTATTTAAAGGACAAGCTCATGGTAACGCTTCACACTACTTTTGGTGACATCAAAATCCAACTAAACACTGAAAAAGCACCTGAGACCTGTGCAAACTTCCTACAGTACTGCCGTGACGGTTTCTACAACGGTACTTTGTTCCACCGCGTTATCGATGGTTTCATGATCCAGGGCGGCGGCATGGCTTCTGGCATGGAAGAAAAAGAAACTCGTGCACCAATCAAAAACGAAGCTAGCAACGGCCTAAGCAATAAAGTGGGCACACTGGCTATGGCGCGCACTATGGAACCGCATTCAGCGAGCTCTCAGTTCTTCATCAACGTGAACGACAACAAATTCCTGGACTTCAAATCAGAGACACCTGACGGTTGGGGTTACTGCGTATTTGCTGAAGTCGTTGAAGGTATGGACGTAGTAAACAAGATCAAAGGTGTGGCAACAGGTAACTGGGGCTACGTGCACCAGGACGTACCGGTAGAAGAAGTTGTTATCAACAACGTCACTATCGAAGAGTAATGCTTCACAAAGGGTGGCCGTTGTGCCACCCTTCCCTCCTATGACCACACTTTTTATTTCCGACCTGCACCTAAGTGCCGACAGGCCTGATATCACCGCCTGCTTCCTTCGTTTTATGTCCACCGAAGCCCGTGGCATTGATGCCCTTTATGTGTTGGGCGATCTGTTTGAGATGTGGATTGGCGATGATGACGATTCCCCATTCCACCAGCAAATAAAATCAGCCTTCCGCCAGCTCACCGACAGCGGCGTGCCTTGCTATTTTATCCACGGCAACAGAGATTTCTTGATTGGCAAGCGTTTCAGCCAGGAAACCGGCGTCGAGCTTCTGCCTGAACATACGGTCGTCGATCTCTACGGTACCCCTACCCTGATCTTGCACGGTGACACCTTGTGTACCCTAGACGAAGGCTATCAGCGATACCGTAAAAAGGTACACAACCGTTTTATCCAATGGTTGTTTTTTCGCCTGCCGCTACGCTATCGCCAGCGTATTGGTGAAAAGATGCGAAGCGGCAGTAGCCAGACTAACCAGACCAAAAGCCAGGCCATCATGGATGTTACCCCCGGAGAGGTTGTCCATGTCATGGCAGAGCTAGAGGTCAACCAGATGATCCACGGCCATACCCATAGACCTGACGTTCATGCCCTGTCAGTAAACGGGCAAGACGCACGCCGAATTGTACTTGGCGACTGGTATGATCATGGCTCTGTATTGGTTTGTACCCCGCAGGGATGCCAGCTTGAAACACGCGATTTTCAGCCGTAGTCAACTTTGAGCCACATCCAAAATCAGATGCCACACCCAGACACAGGCGCCAGGCCAAAACGCAGACATTAAAAAAGGTACGCCATTCGTACCTTTTTCACACTTAAGGGGGGGCAAGCCCTACTTGGTTAAGCCTGCCAATGCTTCATTGCCAGCAAGCGCGCGCTCTTTGGACCATGAACGGTACATAGTAATGGAGGTATAAAGCACCACACCAATCACCAGCCACGCCAGCAAGTGTAAATCAAGTGACTTCACCAGATACGCCGCAATCACCACCCCGATAGGGCCAGTAATCGCCACAACCAACGCCGCACGGCTGTTGATGCGATTCATACGAATAAAACCGCCTGCCGAGAAGAAACTCAGGAAAGCACACGAACACATCATGATAGGGAATGCCGCCAGCGGGTGCATACCCAGCAGGTAAACCATAGTCATGCACGGGGCATAAAGGCCAATACCCACTGTCATTAGTGCTCCGAACAGGAAGTTACCCGCAATGGCGACGGCCAATTTCCAGCCAGACAGGCCTAGCTCAAAGCCGCCGAGCGGAAACAGCTTAAGCTGACCCGCCAACATCAAGCTGGCTACTACCAGCAGGGCACCACTCATGACCAAGCGGATCAACTGGCGATCCCAGCTCGACACCAATCTGGCCCCGAAGGTTGCCCCCAAGCAGGCTGCCAACACCATAGAGACCATGGTCGTAGGATCAACATCAACAGCGGTCAGAAAGATCAGTGACTGAACCACGGTTGCTAAAACCGCCTGGCAATTTAGGGTGCCCGGCAACAACTGATCATCAATAAGCTTGAACTGTTTATAGCCTGCGGTTTTGATAGCAAAGCTACCCACTCCTAGAGTGTCGCAAAAGTTGGCAAAGCCGCCAATAAGGCCAATCGGTAAGATTTTTGTTTGTGCTTCCTGCTCTCGATTTTTACGCCATGAAAGAAGCAACATAGCGATGAAAACCAGCCCACCTACAAGCAATCCCGCTTGTATGAATGTGAATACGGTCATGAGTTACACAAAATTTTTCGGAAAGCCGCGGATTATCCATTATGCTCACGAATATTTCCATGCTCAGTATCATGGTAAATAGGCAAAAAATGTAACACTGTCTTATTGAGCTTATTTTTGTCATAATTTGCATGAATAGCCATACATTAATCGTTAAATGCAACTACATTAATAACGGCATCACCAACGTAAGATCGATTATTTACTTACATGAATTCATATCTTGCCAGACAGCCAGTCTTAAACAGGGACAAAGACACCATCGGCTACGAGTTGTTATTCCGAGACGGTCCAAACAACAGCTTCCCTGACGTTGATGAAGAGCATGCCACTCATCGACTGCTGACAGATAACTTCCTCAGTTCTGGCAACAGTGATGCCGCTTCGGGCAAAAAAGCCTTTATCAATTTTCCGTACGGCAGCCTGATAAATCGCATTCCCCTGCTGTTTCCGAAAAGAAGCTTCATTATCGAGATCTTGGAAACCTGCCAACCCGACGATGACCTGTTAGAGGTGGTACAAGAGCTTTACCAAGCAGGCTACACCCTAGCGCTGGATGACTTTACCCCTTCTCCGGAGTGGAACCGTTTCATCCCTTTTGTCCACATTATCAAGTTTGATCTTCGTGTGACCCCATTGCCAAAGGCAGGATTTTTTATCCGCCGGCTTAAGGAAAAAGGTAGCCAAATTACCTTTTTGGCAGAAAAGGTAGAGACTTACGAAGAGTTTATAGCAGCCCACGAAGCCGGGTTTGATCTGTTCCAAGGCTACTTTTTCAGCCGCCCTGAAATCGTCCGCAAGAAAACCCTCAAACCCTCGGCACTGACAACCCTGAGGTTATACCAGGAGATCAGCCGTTCTGAGGTGAATTTCGCGCAAATCGAAAAAATCATTGCCACCGATGTCACGCTCTCTTACAAGTTGCTGCGCCACGTCAATAACATGACATACACACGTGCCAAGCCTATCTCTTCGTTCAAACAGGCTCTGGTGTACTTAGGCGAAGAAAAATTACGCCGTTTTGTTACGTTTGTCGCGACCTCTCACGCCATTGAGGACAAACCGGAATCACTCTACTTCTTATCACTGCAAAGAGCCCGCTTCTGCGAACAGCTAAGCCAGCAATTGCATTCAAAGCTAGATTGTAACCAAGCTTTCCTGACCGGCTTGTTCTCCCTACTTGACAGTATACTCGATCAGCCCATTGAAGCGCTGATCGACCAACTACCACTGGACAAACCCGTACAGCATGCCCTCATCAACCGCCAGGGTTACCTCGGTGGAATACTTCGCCTAGCAATCGCCCATGACCAGGCGGATTGGCATACCATCAAACGCTTGTGCCAAGCCCTAAACGTCAAGGAATCAGTCGTTGCACAGACCCACATGGACTCTATAAAATGGGCCACTGTTTTTGAGCAAACTTTACCGAGTAAATCATGACCCAACAAAATCAGTCATGTCCTTGTGGCAGTCAACGCCTGCTATCTGAGTGCTGTCAACCGATCCACCAGACCCCGAGCCTAGCGCTCCACCCAGAGCAACTGATGCGCTCACGCTACAGCGCCCATGTACTGGGGTTGGTTGACTATGTTGTGGCCACTTACCATCCAAGCTGCGAAGCGGAGCAGCACCGTGAAGCCATTGCGGACTCGGTGCACAGCCAATGGCTAGGACTGGAAGTGATCAGCAGCGAAGTGGCGACCGACACCGAAGGGTTTGTCGAATTCAAAGCCTTCTACCAAGACGGCGACGAGCAATATTGCCTCCATGAACGTTCGCGTTTCCTCAAAGAAATGGTAGATGGCAAGCCGCAGTGGTTTTACATCGATGGCGAGTACCCGGAGCCGCCGGCAGTTGAAGAGAACAAGCCGTCACCTGCCGCCAGCGATAAAGTGGGTCGTAATGATCCGTGCCCGTGTGGCAGCGGTAAAAAATTCAAAAAGTGCTGTGCTTAACGCTAGCTCTTTAAACCCGCAAGGCTTCCCTGCTGAGCTCCCCTAACAACTTAGGGGAGTGTTTATTTTGAGAAACATTATTCACCCAACCGAATAATACGACCGCCCCCCGTCGCTTCCTCCCCTCTCAGTCGTTAACAAATCGTATAGCCTACTGTTGCAAGCCGTATTTGCCTCCATCTTAATGAAAGCAGAAAACCGTTTAAAATCTTCGCGCAACACCGCCAGTTGACTGTGATTCATACACCACTAAAATCTTCATCGATAAAAATTTAATATTTCCGTAAAATTGCTATTGCAAAATAAATCCAGCTTCGTTAGTGTGAATCACAAGCAAGCGTTAATAATGATTTATACAGAGTACATAACTATGCGTATCCCAATGGTAAACCTACATCACCATCATCATCCTGATTAGTCTTTCGGGAGGATACGCCTCGCTCTGGAAGACGCAAAAAACACTCTTCCAGCGGTCGTCATAGCACAGATTACAAGGCCCTCGGAAGAGACATCTTCCGAGGGTTTTTTCGTTTTCAGGCTCAACATCGAGTACAGGGATTAAAACAATGCAGACACAACGACTACGAATTGCGATTCAAAAGAAAGGACGCCTGAGCAAAGAGTGCCAGGAGCTACTCAAGCGCTGTGGCGTGAAGTTCAACATGATGGGTGAGCGCTTGGTGGTTCACTCTGAAAACATGCCGATCGACCTCTTGCTGGTTCGTGATGACGATATTCCGGGCCTGATCATGGACGGTGTCGTTGACCTAGGCGTGATTGGTGAAAATGAGCTGGAAGAAGTTGGCCTTGAGCGTGAAGCCCGTGGTGAGCCTGCCAACTATATCAAACTACGTCGCCTGGACTTCGGGGGCTGCCGCCTATCCATTGCCATCGACAAGGATGCCGAGTACAACGGCCCGCAAGATCTGCAAGGCAAACGTATTGCAACCACCTACCCGCAGCTAGTAAAACGCTACATGGATCAGCAAGGCGTGAAATTCAGCACCTGTATGCTCAACGGCTCGGTGGAAGTGGCACCGCGTGCTGGCCTTGCCGACGCCATCTGTGATCTGGTATCGACCGGTGCAACGCTTGAAGCCAATGGCCTCAAAGAAGCTGAAGTGATCCTGCGCTCCAAAGCGGTACTTATCCAGCAAACCGGTGAGCTATCTGACGATAAACAAGCCCTGATTGATCGCCTGCTGACCCGTATGCAGGGCGTGATCCAGGCTAAGGAATCCAAGTACATCATGCTGCACGCACCTGCTGAGCGCCTTGACCAAATCAAAGCCCTACTGCCAGGTGCCGAAGACCCAACGGTACTGCCGCTGTCTCAGGACAAGAGCCGCGTTGCGGTACATCTTGTCAGCTCTGAAAATCTGTTCTGGGAAACCATGGAACAACTCAAAGAACTGGGCGCGAGCTCAATCCTAGTCCTACCTATCGAAAAGATGATGGAGTAAGCAATGAAAACCGTTGTGTGGCAATCCCTGAGCGACAACCAACAAGAAAGCCTGCTTGAGCGCCCTGCGATCACCGAGGGTGCCAACATCACCGCGATTGTCGAAGGCGTCATTGCCGATGTCCGTAGCCGTGGTGACCAAGCCCTGCTTGAGCTAACCGAAAAATTCGATGGCATCAAGCCAAACAGTATCAAAGTCGGTCAAGAAGAAGTCTCTGCGGCTTCACAAAGATTGGGCGATGAGATGAAGCAGGCGCTGCAACAGGCCTACCAGAACATCGCCACTTTCCACCAAGCACAAAAGCAGCCGACGTTGCGAGTTGAAACTCAGCCAGGTGTGGTATGTGAACAGGTTACCCGTCCAATCAACTCTGTCGGCCTGTATATCCCAGGCGGCAGTGCGCCGCTGCCATCAACGGTATTGATGCTGGGCGTACCGGCTCAAATCGCAGGCTGCCGTCAGGTTGTATTGTGCTCGCCCCCCCCTATCGCTGATGAAATCCTCTATGTCGCTAAGCTTTGCGGCATTACTGAAATCTACAATGTCGGCGGCTCACAGGCTGTTGCAGCAATGGCCTACGGCACCGAGAGCGTGGCTAAAGTCGATAAAATCTTCGGCCCGGGCAATGCCTTTGTCACCGAGGCCAAGCGCCAGGTCAGCAATGACTTCCGCGGCGCGGCAATTGATATGCCTGCCGGCCCTTCAGAGGTTTTGGTGATTGCCGATAGCAATGCTGACCCTGATTTCATTGCAGCGGACTTGCTTAGCCAAGCAGAGCACGGCCCGGACTCGCAGGTGGTATTGGTCACCCCAGACCCGAGCATTGCCGATCGCACAGCCGATGCCATCCAGCAACAGCTCAAAGCCCTGCCGCGCGCAGACATTGCCCGCCAGGCGCTAGGCTCAAGCATTTTGATTGTGGCAGAAAGCCTGACTCAGTGTGTGTCGATTTCCAACCACTACGGTCCTGAGCACTTAATTGTTCAGACCCGCAACCCGCGTGACCTGGTCTCGCAACTGGACAATGCCGGTTCGATCTTCCTTGGTAACTGGTCACCGGAATCAGTCGGCGATTATGCCTCTGGTACCAACCACGTGCTGCCGACCTACGGCTATACCCGTACCTATTCGAGCCTGGGGCTGGCTGATTTTAGCAAGCGCATGACAGTCCAAGAGTTAAGCGCAGATGGCCTGAAAGAACTAGCACCGACCGTGGTTGCCATTGCTGAAGCGGAAGGCCTCGATGCCCACAAACGCGCGGTGACTATCCGAGTTGAAAAACTGGCCGCGGCTCAAGATGGTTCAGAGGGGGCATAAGATGAAGATTGACCAACTGGCACGTAAAACGGTTCGCGAACTGACGCCATACCAGTCAGCCCGCCGCTTGGGTGGCAGCGGTGATATCTGGCTCAACGCCAACGAATCACCGTTTGCCAACGAATACAACATCAAGTGCGATCGCCTCAACCGCTACAGCACCTGCCAGCCTACAGAGCTGATTGAAACCTACGCCGATTACGCCTCGGTACGCCCGGAGCAGGTATTGACCTCACGTGGAGCCGATGAGGGCATCGAGCTGCTGATCCGCGCATTCTGCGAACCGAACCAAGACAGCATTCTTTATTGCCCGCCGACGTACGGCATGTATGCCATCAGTGCGGAAACGTTCGATGTGAACAACAAAACAGTTCCACTGACGAAAGATTGGCAGTTAGATCTTGAAGGCATCCGCGAAAACCTCGACGGCGTGAAGCTGGTTTTCGTCTGCAGCCCAAACAACCCGACCGGTAACCTGATCAAACGTCAGGATATCGAATCCCTTTTGGATATGACCCAAGGCAAGGCACTGGTCGTGGTTGACGAGGCGTACATTGACTTCTGCCTTGAAGCGACCGCGGCGAATATGCTGGATCAGTACCCGAACCTGGTAGTGCTTCGCACCTTGTCAAAGGCATTTGCCCTTGCCGGCCTGCGCTGCGGCTTTACCCTAGCCAATGCAGAGGTGATTGAGCTGCTGCTGAAAGTCATTGCCCCTTACCCGGTTCCTGTACCGGTAACAGATATTGCGGTTCAGGCGCTCTCCCCGGCAGGTCGTGCCAAGACCAAGTTTCAGGTACTGGATATCAGCGCCAACCGCGCTTACCTCCAGGCAGGACTCGGTATGCTGGAAGGCGTTACTGTCTATGAAGGTTACGGTAACTACCTGCTGGTAAAATTCCCCGATGCCGACGCTCTATTCAGCGCATTGTGGGATCACGGCATTATCCTGCGCCGCTCCCCGATAGAGAACTGTATCCGTATCAGTATCGGTAGCCGCGACGAATGCGAAAAAACACTGGCCTTCATCCGAGAGCAGCTAGCAAAAAATTAAGAGTAAGGACAACACTGTGAGCAAGGAAAAAATCTTATTTATCGACCGTGACGGTACCCTGATCGTTGAGCCACCAATCGACTTCCAGGTTGACCGCCTCGACAAGCTCAAGCTGGAGCCTTTTGTGATCCCGGCATTGCTGAAACTTCAGGACGCGGGCTACAAACTGGTGATGGTGACCAACCAAGATGGCCTGGGCACCAGCAGCTACCCGCAGGAAGATTTCGATGCCCCGCACAATATGATGATGGAGATCTTCGAATCCCAAGGGGTCAAATTTGATGATGTCCTGATCTGCCCGCACTTCGATGAAGACAACTGCAGCTGCCGTAAGCCTAAGCTGGGTTTGGTCAAAGGCTACCTCCAGCAAGGCAAAGTTGATTTTGAAACCTCGGCCGTAATTGGCGATCGCCAAACCGATCTGCAACTGGCAGAAAACATGGCCATCCGTGGCATCCAGTACAACCCGCAAACCATGGGCTGGCAACAGATCGTTAAAGATCTTACTACCCGTCCACGGATCGCCGAGGTCGTGCGTACCACCAAGGAAACCGATATCCGCGTCAAGGTAAACCTAGACGAAACCGGCGGCAACCACATTGCCACCGGCCTTGGCTTCTTTGACCACATGCTAGATCAAATCGCGACTCACGGCGGCTTCCGCATGGAGCTGACCGTCGATGGCGATCTGCACATCGACGACCACCACAGCGTGGAAGATGCCGCGCTGGCACTGGGTGAAGCCTTGAAAAAAGCGCTCGGCGACAAGCGCGGTATTGGCCGCTTTGGCTTCAGCCTGCCGATGGACGAATGCCTGGCCCAATGTGCCTTGGATCTTTCCGGCCGCCCGTACCTCAAGTTCGATGCAGCCTTCAGCCGCGAGCAAGTTGGCGATTTATCAACGGAAATGGTTTCGCACTTCTTCCGCTCGCTGACCGATACGCTGGCATGCACCCTGCACCTTTCATCGAATGGTAACAATGATCACCACATCGTCGAGAGCTTGTTCAAAGCCTTTGGTCGTACTCTGCGCCAAGCCATTCGCGTTGAAGGTAACGAGCTGCCAAGCAGCAAGGGAGTATTGTAATGACCGCGTCTAACCAGCAAGTCGTCATCATCGACACCGGCTGTGCCAATGTGTCATCGGTACGTTTTGCTATCGAGCGATTGGGCTACCCGGTTACCGTTAGCAAAGATCCTGAGGTGGTATTGGCGGCAGACAAGCTGTTTCTGCCTGGTGTAGGCACCGCCAGCGAGGCAATGAAAAACCTCGAAGAACGTGACCTTATCAACCTGGTTAAAAAGGTCGATAAACCGCTGCTTGGCATTTGCCTTGGCATGCAGCTACTGGGTGAACTTTCTGAAGAGCAAGGCCAAAACGGAACCGAGCAGGTGAACTGCCTTGGGCTATGCGGCGCGCCGGTGAAGAAGATGCAAACCGGCGATTTGCCCCTGCCCCACATGGGTTGGAATACCGTTGCCGCCGAATCGGGTCATCCACTGTTTAAAGATATCCCAGCGGACAGCTATTTTTATTTCGTGCACAGCTATGCCATGCCGGTGTTCGACGAGCCAGAGGCAGGCCGTACTATTGCCCGCTGCGAATACGGCCAGCCGTTTACCGCTGCGGTACAGAGCGGCAACTATTATGGCGTCCAGTTCCACCCTGAACGCTCGAGTAAAGCTGGCTCGCAGTTGATCAAAAACTTTCTTGAAATGTAAGGACACCAAAAGGACTTGTTATGATTATTCCCGCTCTCGATTTAATTGAAGGCCAGGTTGTCCGCCTGTTTCAAGGAGACTATGGCAAGGTGACCGAATACAAAGTCGACCCTGCCGAACAGTTCAATTTATACCACCAAGCCGGTGCGAACTGGCTGCACTTGGTTGATCTGACCGGTGCCAAAGATACCTCCGCCCGCCAGCTTGATTTGATCAGCAAACTGCTGGCCAGTACCCCGGCCAATATCCAGATCGGCGGTGGCGTGCGCACCGAGCAGGATGTCGCCGACCTACTCAATGCCGGTGCCCAGCGTGTAGTGATCGGCTCGACCGCCGTCAAGCAGCCAGCGCTGGTCAAAGGCTGGATGGAAAAATACGGCCCTGAGCGCATTGTGCTGGCGCTCGATATTAATATCGATGCCGCAGGCAAGCGCAATGTCGCTGTATCAGGCTGGCAGGAAGATTCAGGTGTCACTATCGAAGCCCTGCTGGATGACTTCCTGACGGTTGGCCTGCAACATGTGCTATGTACCGATATATCCCGAGACGGTACCCTTGAAGGCTCAAACGTCGAACTGTACCAAGACCTGTGCGCCCAGTACCCACAGGTGCAATTCCAATCGTCAGGTGGTATTGGCTCGCTGGATGACATCGCAGCCCTTAAAGGCTCTGGTGTGGCTGGCGTGATCGTCGGCCGTGCCCTGCTTGATGGCAAATTTACCGCAGAGCAAGCCTTTGCTTGCTGGGCAGAATAAGGCAAGGAGAAATACCCATGTTAGCTAGACGAATTATTCCCTGCCTTGATGTAAGAGATGGCCAAGTGGTCAAAGGGGTGCAGTTCCGCAACCACGAAATCATCGGTGACATTGTCCCGCTTGCCAAACGCTATGCCGAAGAAGGTGCCGACGAGCTGGTGTTCTACGATATCACCGCATCCAGTGATGGCCGTGTGGTCGATAAAAGCTGGGTTGCCCGGGTAGCAGAAGTGATCGACATTCCTTTCTGCGTCGCCGGCGGCATCAAGTCCGCCGAAGATGCCAGCCGTATCTTGCAGTTTGGTGCCGATAAAGTGTCGATCAACTCCCCTGCTCTGGCTGATCCTAATTTAATCACCGAATTGGCGGATAAGTTTGGTGTCCAGTGCATTGTGGTCGGTATCGACTCCTATTTTGATGCCGATACCGGTAAATACCAAGTTTACCAATTCACCGGGGATGAGAGCCGCACCAAGGCAACCCGCTGGGAAACCCGCGACTGGGTACAGGAAGTCCAGCGCCGCGGTGCCGGTGAAATCGTGCTTAACATGATGAACCAGGACGGCGTACGCAACGGATATGATCTCACCCAGCTCAATATGGTCCGCGAAGTATGCCATGTGCCGCTTATCGCCTCGGGCGGTGCCGGTGAAATGGTGCACTTTGCCGATGCCTTCAATAAAGCGAATGTTGATGGCGCTTTGGCTGCCTCGGTGTTCCACAAGCAAATCATCAATATTGGCGAACTCAAGCAATACCTGAAACAACAAGATGTGGAGATCCGACTATGAGCCTAGCAAGCAGTATTAATTGGGACAAAGTAGACGGATTAGTTCCGGCGATTGTCCAGGACAACACCAGCGGCCAGGTACTGATGCTGGGTTACATGAATGATGCCGCCCTGAGTAAAACCCTTGAGACTAAGCAAGTCACCTTCTGGTCACGTACCAAAGAGCGGCTATGGACCAAAGGCGAAACCTCGGGCAACGTGCTGCAGCTAAAAAGCATCAAGCTAGACTGTGATCAAGACACCCTATTGGTAAAAGTCGACCCTATCGGTCCAACTTGCCACTTGGGTACCCCTACCTGCTTTAGCAATGACACCGCTGAAGAAGGACAGGTCGAGCAGCCTGCTCTGGTGTTCCTTCATCAACTGGAACAGGTGCTGGCTTCTCGTAAAGGTGCCGATCCTGAATCATCCTACACCGCCAGCCTGTACGCCCGTGGCACCAAGCGGATTTCGCAAAAGGTGGGTGAAGAAGGGGTTGAAGTCGCGCTTGCGGCAACGTCGGGTGACAAGGAGGAGCTGATCTGTGAATCTGCGGACTTGATTTACCACTTGCTGGTACTGCTGCAAGATCAAGGCAAGTCACTCTCGGATGTCACGGCTAAATTGCAGGAACGCCATACATAACGCCTTCCTCTAGATACAATAAAGCCCAGTATTACTGGGCTTTATTACTAATAGTAGATCTGAGCAGCAGGGTAAAGTTTCAAAACCCAGGAATTAACGCTCAAGCGCTTCTTTGTAGTGTTTGCGGCAAACTGAGACATAGCGGTCGTTACCGCCGATCTCAACCTGATCACCATCGGCAATCGCTTTACCGCTGGCATCTTGGCGAATAACCATATTGGCTTTACGGCCACAATGGCAGATAGTCTTCAATTCAACCAATTTATCTGCCCACGCCAGCAAATAACGGCTGCCTTCAAATAGCTCACCACGGAAATCACTGCGCAAGCCGTAGCAAAGCACGGGGATATGTAGCTTATCGACCACTTCCGTTAATTGATATACCTGCTCTTTGGTCAAGAACTGGCATTCATCAATCAGGACACAATCGACTTTTTTTGCCGTATTCATATCCTGCATACGCGCATAAAGATCATCGTTGACGTTAAATAGCTCCGCCTCTTCCTGCAAACCAATACGCGAGCTGACCTTGCCTTTGCCATAACGATCATCAATCGCAGCGGTAAAAATAACCGGTGTCATGCCGCGCTCGCGGTAATTAAATGATGACTGCAATAATGTTGTCGACTTACCCGCATTCATTGCCGAGTAATAGAAATACATCTGGGCCATTAAGCTTCCCTAGTAATACGATTGGTGCGTGAAAAAATCAGCCGGAATGCTACAGAAAAGCCCTTCAGATTGAAAGGAGCAAGCTCATCTTCTTTGTTACCAATTCACGCTAAAATGGATAAAAATCGCCAATCTGATTGATTTGCCACAAAAACAAAAAAAGGCCTGTATAAAATACAGACCTTTTATCATCAAACTATTAGCATCAAACCATCAGCATCATGCCAGGGTTAAGCGTTGGCTGTTGCTTCCTGAGGACGGCGAGATAGCCAAGACAACAGGACACAAGCCACAATAAACGCCACTGTCGCGGTCATGAACGACACAGCCAACGAGCCAGTGAAGCCAAGCACCAAGAAACCAATGGTTGAAACTACAGCCACAGATAGCGCATATGGAAGCTGTGTTGATACGTGGTCAATGTGGTGACAACGCGCACCTGTCGAAGACAGGATTGTAGTATCTGAGATAGGTGAACAGTGGTCACCGAATACCGAACCGGCCAGAACCGCACCTAGCATAGGAAGCATCAACATAATGTCCGTTGCCGCCGCCAGATCACCGGCAATCGGCAACATAATACCGAACGTACCCCACGACGTACCGGTCGAGAATGCCATCAGGCCTGCTAGCAAGAACAGGATAGCCGGCAGCATCATTGGGTTAATGCTACCCTCAACCAAGGTCGATAGGTATTTACCTGTCGCCATGTCGCTAATAACAGTACCGATACTCCATGCAAACAGCAGGATCAAAATCGCACCGAACATCGACTTGGCACCAATCCACAAAGTAGATGATATATCAGACATTGGGATGCGCTGGCGCAATACCGGAATAAGGGCAGCGGCAAAACCGACAAGACCACCGTATACCAAAGACATACCGACATCAGTATTTTCAAAGGCGCCCAAGACGCTAAACGCCAAGCCATCGGCAGACAATGCCTGGTAACCAGTAAACAGCATGAAGAAGAAGGTTGCCACAATCAGGGCGACGATTGGCATTACCAGATCGGCAACACGACCGTTCTGGCTCTCTTCAATTTCTAGCTCGTCATTGAGATCTTTTGCGCGGCTGTCGTCATCACCTTCATCGAAACCACGGCAATGGCTCGCTTCCAGCTCATGCTTTTTCATTGGGCCCACATCAATTTGGAACCAAGCCACCACGAATACCATCAGCAGTGCAAATACTGCATAAAAGTTCATTGGTGCCAGCTGCATGAAAGCGCCAAGCGGAGTGTACTCAGTTACGCCGTGCGACACCAAGATACCGCCGATAAGGGTAATAATGTATGCCCCCCAGCTTGAAGCAGGCATCAATACACACATAGGTGCAGCCGTTGAGTCAAGGATATACGCCAGTTTCGCGCGTGACACGTAGAAACGGTCTGTCACAGGACGTGAAATAGAACCAACAGCCAAGCTATTAAAGTAATCATCAACGAAAATGAACACGCCCAAGAAAGCCGCCAGCAGTTTTGCCCCGCGCTTGCTCTTGATTTTTGTCTGCGCCCATTCAGCAAAAGCACGAGTACCGCCTGAAAGTGTCAGCAATGCTGTGGTCATACCCAGCAAAATAAGGAAGGCGACAATACTCATGTTCCAGCTGTTGATGGCACCGTCTTCAATAAACAGGCCAGTCACTGTGGTACCGATATAAGAGGCTGTGCCACCGATTGAAAAATCAGTCAGCAGGGATGCGCCCAGCAGGACACCGACACCCAATGAAACTAAAACGCGACGTGTGAGGATAGCCAAGCCAAGTGCAACCAAAGGTGGCAACAACGACATGGCGGAGTGTGAAAAATCTACAATATTCATGATCTCGACTACAACCGATCCTGGTTGGAGATCTACTGTTTTACACGACATCGTGTCGTGTATAGAAGAGCATTAGGAAGAGAAGTTACCCTTTTCCGACTCCACAGTAGCGCTCCATAGTTAATGTAATTATATACTATGGCAGTGTTGTCCCTATTCGGTGACAACCCCAGCAAGCTGGCTTGATAACCTGAGCTTACTTCGGCATCGGCTCCTTTCGTAAATCCTCACCGGAATCACCCTCCGATTTACTACTAATAGACGATGCGCCTCTACCCTTAGTCTAGGTCTGGTTAATTCTACGGAATAGATATCCAAATGCAACAAGTTAAGATGAAAAAAATGACAAAAATAGTGAATAGTCTTGCTGCGGGGTACAAAAATCACTCACTTAAATCAATTTATTATACCTTTCACATATGAAATTGATGGCAAATATTTATCAGTACGAGATGATTTTAGATAAGAATATTTACTTATCCTGACCATTACATTTTATTACAAATGAGAAATGAACCCGATAAATTGCAAAAATTTAAATGAACCCTTCATTTTTTATTTGGCAACACCGTATTAAAAGTATTATTATTGCAACTATTGAATTGTCACTGCTATTATTATTTTATAGTTTTGGACCTACAGGAAATTAAAAAATGTCTGATGCAATGAAAGCGCTACTTAACCTTCGCAGCCTTCGCGCACTTTCTCGTGAATATTCTCTTGAGCAACTACAAGAAGCACTAGAAAAGCTTCAAACTGTCGTTTCTGAGCGTGAAGAAGCAGAAGCTGAAGAAATCGCTAAAGAAAAAGAACGTACAGAGAAACTAGCTCAATACCGTGAAATGCTACTAGCCGACGGCATTGACCCTGAAGAGCTTCTAGCAACTCTAAATAAAGCACCTAAAGCAAAACGTGCACAGCGTCCAGCTAAATACCGTTTCCTTGATGAAAATGGTGAAGAGAAAACGTGGACAGGCCAAGGCCGTACTCCAAGCGCACTGAAAAAAGCGCTTGATGAAGGTAAGTCTCTAGAAGATTTTGAAATCAAATAATTCAACGTCTTTAATGAATACCTAAAAAACCCAGCAATTGCTGGGTTTTTTATTTTCTGAACCCAACCCCACAAAAAAAACACAAACAACTGATTTTAAACGAGATTTATTTATTTTTTGCGGAAAGCCCCTTCCCATAGAGTATATTTCCTCTTCCCCTACTCTAAGTAGGTATAAGCGGCGTGTAGGGTAAATCAACTTATGTCGTGTATGGGTTATTTGCTAAAGAGCATAAAAAACCAGACTCTAAGGTCTGGCTTCTTTGTCATATTTTTATCTTTAGCGGATCTGATCTGCCAAGTGGCTCACGGCCAAGGCGAAATAATGTGAACGGTTCCAGTTCAACAAGGATTGATAATTGCCGTAGATAAGGTAGGCACGGCCATGTTTATCATCAGGTTGAATAAGCCAAGCATTAATATCAACACTCGGTAGTGCCTGACCATTGAAACGCCGAACGCCTAACTTCTGCCACTCTGCTAAAGAACGAGCCTTGTTCTTCTCTACGCCCATCAACGACGCATCGATAGAAGCGGGCAGGGAAACTTGGCGACCCCATGTATATTGATCATCCCAGCCCGCCTTCTTTAAATAATTTGCAGCAGAGGCAAAAACATCCGCCTCGGTCTGCCAGATATCTATCTTACCGTCGTTATTGCCATCAACTGCGTAAGATAAAAATGACGTAGGCATAAACTGGGGCTGCCCCATCGCGCCGGCCCAAGAACCCTTCATATCTTCAGGGCTAATATGACCCGCATCCAATATTTCCAATGCTGCCATTACCTGACTGCGAAAAAACGCTTCACGCCGACCTTCATAAGCAAGCGTTGATAACGCCTCAACAACGTTATAATTCCCCATTAAGCGACCGAAATTACTTTCAACGCCCCATAGAGCAACAATAAATCGAGGCTGAACACCGTACTGCTGACCAATTTTATCCAACGTCGTTTTATGCTTACGGTAGAGCTCGTTAGCCTGTTTTACTTTCCAGGCCGGAACTGCACGGGGAATATACTCATCCAGGGTTAATTTGCGCTCTGGTTGATTTTTATCCGCTTTTACTGCACGTTCAACAAAAGTAATGCCATCAAGAGCAGAGTTGATAATCGACTCTGAAATTCCTTTTTCACGGGCTTCTACTTTTAGTCCCTCGACATAATTATCAAACCCCTCATCAGCATAAACTGCCGATGATAATCCTAACCCTAAGGCCACAAAGGCCGATATCAATCGCTTATGCATAGTTTATCCTTGGCTGCTGGCGGCTTTGTCCGCTTTGTATTTCTCCAGTAAGTTTGGCACGGGAGGCGGTACTTGCAGGTAATACCCTTTCTCTTTAAGTTCCGCTTTGACTTTTTCGATATCGGCCTGTGCCAACTTATGTCGTTCTTCTAACTTAAGTACCATGACAAATTGTGGCGTACCAAATGTTTTCAACAAAGTTTCAGGTACTGGCGAGAAGTCATCTTTGTTGTTGATATAAAGGTAGGTATTGTCTTTTTTAGGGCTTTTGTAAATTGCACACAACATATTGTCGGTAACCTGTTCGTTAATTTCGCTATTTTGTCAGACAACAATTCGACTGAATCATTCCCTTTAAAGAGGGGGATCGCCTACTTGATGAGACGGTTGTCTGAAATTCCAACGCAAAAGCAAGGATAGCTTGCTGATATACGCTTTGGAATATAACATGCAAGTTACCCAAGAGATAACGTTCCCGGACGACTAATTTAGCGACAGTCATCAATACACATGACAAAATCTGCAGAACTCAAGGGAGGCTCATTTACCCTCTCTGCCCTCCACCTCGTGGATGGCGACATACAGCAAGCAGTCAACTTTCTGAAAGAGAAGGTTGAACAGGCGCCTAATTTCTTTTCAGCCGCTCCCATCGTTATTGATGTCAGCCAAGTCGACAGTAAATTGGACTTCGCTTTGCTAAAAAGCCAAGTCCATGAAGCAGGAATGATCCCTGTTGGGATCAGCGGCTGTAAGCAACCGGAGCTACAAGCACAAGCCAAGCAGGCTGGTTTTGCCATTATGAATGCGGCAAAACAGGCCAAAGCAGCTGAACCTGTGATGACACCGACAAAAATCATTAAAAATCCGGTTCGGTCAGGCCAACAAATTTATGCTAAAAATAGTGATTTGATAGTGCTTGGACATGTGAGTGCGGCGGCGGAGATCATTGCTGATGGCTGTATCCATGTCTACGGAACTTTAAGAGGCCGTGCTATCGCTGGGGCCAGCGGTCAAAAAGAGGCAAAGATTTTCTGCCATAACTTACAGCCGGAACTCATCTCAATCGCAGGGAACTACTGGTTGAGTGACAAAATACAACAAGAGTTCTGGGGACAAAATGTCGTTATCTCGCTTGCTGAAAACAATTTGAACATAGAGCAGATGGCTCTATAACGTTTAATAAGGAATTTATAAGATGGCTCGTATTATCGTTGTTACCTCAGGTAAAGGTGGCGTTGGTAAAACTACCTCGAGTGCAGCTATTGCATCGGGTCTTGCGCTTAGCGGCAAGAAAACAGCGGTGATCGATTTCGATATCGGCCTGCGTAACCTTGATCTCATCATGGGCTGCGAGCGCCGTGTAGTCTATGACTTCGTCAACGTCATCAATGGTGAAGCCAACCTCAACCAGGCGCTAATCAAAGACAAGCGTGTCGACAATCTATACGTCCTACCCGCTTCGCAAACCCGCGACAAAGATGCCCTCAGCCGTGAAGGTGTAGAGCGTGTCTTCAATGACATGGCAGAAATGGGCTTTGAGTTCATCATCTGTGATTCACCAGCAGGTATCGAGACTGGTGCACTGATGGCCCTGTACTTTGCCGACGAAGCCATTGTTACCACCAACCCTGAAGTCTCATCTGTTCGTGACTCCGACCGGATTCTAGGCATTCTTGACTCCAAGTCTCGCCGTGCCGAGCAAGCTGAAGAACCGGTAAAGACGCACCTACTGCTGACTCGCTACAACCCGGCCCGTGTCACACTGGGCGAGATGCTAAGCGTGGGTGATGTCGAAGAAATCCTACACATACCGTTACTCGGCGTGATCCCGGAAAGCCAGGCAGTACTGAACGCCTCGAACAAGGGTGAACCGGTGATTTTCGACAAAGAGTCTGATGCCGGTATCGCCTACGAAGACACGGTTGCCCGCCTGCTTGGCGAAGAGCGCCCGTTCCGCTTCCTTGAAGAAGAGAAGAAAGGCTTCCTAAAACGTCTGTTCGGAGGGTAATACACGATGGCATTGTTAGAATTCTTCCGCCCCAAGAGACCAACGACTGCCAGTGTAGCCAAAGAGCGCCTGCAAATTATCGTTGCTGAACGCCGCTCTGCCGATCAGGGTGCACCTAGCTACTTACCGCAGTTGAAGCAGGATATTCTGGATGTGATCCGCAAATATGTCGAGATCAGTCCGGATCAGGTTACCGTCAACCTCGACCAGAAAGAAGAAGATCTTTCTGTGCTGGAGCTCAACGTCACCCTGCCAGACGAAGAGAAATAATATCTGGGTCAGTTGCCAAAAAGCCCCGCTCAATAAGCTTGAGCGGGGCTTTTCTTTACACTGCACTTTTTTCACAGCGCTTATTTTGACTGCAGTAAAGGCAGGACTTTGTCTTCGAATAGCGGCTTGCGCCAAGTTTTGAGCATATCTGGCATATGATCTTCTGAACGCTCTTTTTTCCACGCCCATGAAATCAGCTGGTTGATTTGCTTCTTCGACGCCAAGAACTCCGCCATCAACCCAGTCTCTTGCTCTACCCGCGTAACCACATCTTTAATATGCTTCACTTTCTGCTTGTAGCCAGGCAAATCAACAAGACGGGTGATTCTCTCAGGGTACTGCTCTTCAGGCATGTCATCGACATCATGAACCATTTTCAGCAACCGGTTGGCGTGGCGCTGAATTTCCATGTTATCGAAACCTTCTTTGGCCATCACAGCCTTGGACTTGATGCCGTAGCGGGCCAGCTTCCATAGATTCAGCTCTTTGACGATAAAGTTCAGGGCCAAATCGCGCTTACGCGCTTCCAGTACCCGCCATTTGGCCACTTTTTGTAAAATCGCCAGCTGTTTTGGGTTCAGCTGCCAGGCGTTTTTAATATCAAGGTAGGCTTTTTCTGGATCCAAGGTTTTCACTCGCTTGAGCATCAAACCTGCACACTCCTGCGCCAAAGCTTCCTGCCAGCCTTTGGCTTCAACCAACGGCATCAGTTTCTGGTATAGCGGCAACAGGTAATACACATCAGCGGCAGCATAATCAAGCTGGCGATCGGTGAGTGGACGAGCCAGCCAATTGGTTCGCGCTTCACCTTTATCAAGCTCGATACCCAAGAAATCTTTCACCAGCGTACCAAAACCTGCTGACACCCCATAGCCAAGGAACGAGGCCATCACCTGGGTATCAATCATCGGCACCGGCAAGCAACCGGCATAATATTGGAAAACTTCCAAATCTTCGCCGCAAGCATGGAGAACCTTGATCACCGACTGATCGCGCAGTAGCTCCCATAAAGGCTCTAGATCGTCGATAGCCAGCGGGTCGATCAATGCCAACGACTCGCCATCGAACAACTGGATCAAACCCAGCTTAGGATAAAGGGTTCGGGTTCTGACAAACTCGGTATCCAGCATGACTGCCGACTGGCGACGCGCCTGAAGACAGATTGTTTCCAACCGCGTGCGGCTGGTGATCATTTCAAAATTCACTATATCTTCACCACAAATACCAAACTGGGCTCAAGGCTAATAAAGCAGAATATTGCCCAATATGGAATAAAATGCCGGCTAATCGCCGGCATTTTGAGTTCTAATTGAGGATACGGTTACGCATCCTGAGTTTGCTGGTTGGACTCTTCACGCAAAGCACGGCGGAGGATCTTACCGACATTGGTCTTTGGCAGTTCATCACGGAACTCAACAATTTTAGGGATCTTATAGCCGGTTAAGTGCTCACGACAGTGCTCAAGCAACTCTTCACGAGTCAGGCTGGCATCGCGTTTAACCACACAAACTTTAACGACCTCACCAGATACTTCATGCGGCTCACCAATGGCTGCCACCTCAAGTACCTTGCTGTTCAGAGCAACCACATCTTCGATTTCATTCGGGTAAACATTGAAGCCCGATACCAAAATCATATCTTTCTTGCGATCAACAATGTGCAGGAAGCCTTCTTCATCGAAGCGAACGATATCACCGGTCGATAACCAACCGTCTTCGGTCAGCACTTCTTTACTCGCTTCCGGGCGCTGCCAGTAACCCTGCATTACCTGCGGACCACGCACCTGCAGTTCACCTGTCTGATCGTTACCCAGTACCTGACCTTCGTCATCAACAATACGCACGTCTGTCGATGGCACCGGCAAACCGATAGAACCATTATAGTCGGTTAGATCATACGGGTAAGCGGCCACCAGCGGTGAACACTCGGTCAGACCATAGCCTTCCAGCAGGTAGTTGCCGGTAATTTGTTTCCACTTGTCAGCCACAGCACGCTGGACAGCCATACCTCCGCCTACCGATAGGCGTAGCTGGCTGAAGTCGATTTCGTGGAAATCTTCATTGTTGACCAGGGCATTGAACAAGGTATTCACACCTGTGATTGCTGTGAATGGGTAACGCTGCAACTCTTTGACAAAAGTCGGGATATCACGCGGGTTGGTGATCAGCAGGTTACGGCCACCCATTTCAATGAACAGCAAGCAGTTCACAGTCAGGGCAAAGACATGGTAAAGCGGCAAAGCGGTCACAATAAGCTCACGGCCTTCGGTCAGTACCGGGCCATAGGCACCTTTTGCCTGCATCACATTTGCCAGCATATTGCGGTGACTAAGAATCGCCCCCTTGGCAACACCAGTTGTACCACCAGTGTACTGAAGGAAAGCAGTATCTTCACCAGACATAAATGGTTTCACATATTGCATGCGGCGGCCTTTACGCAGCGCCATACGCATTGATGTGGCGTGGGGAAGATGATACTTAGGCACCATCTTCTTGATGTACTTCACCACAAAGTTAACCAAGGTGCCTTTCGGGCGAGATAGCTGATCACCCAGGCTGGTCAGTACTACATGCTGAACACTGGTATTTTTAACGATGCTTTCAAGGGTGTGGGCGAAGTTAGAAACAATGACGATAGCCTTGGCACCAGAATCGTTCAACTGGTGTTCTAGCTCTCGCGGAGTATAAAGTGGGTTAACATTCACCACCACACAACCGGCACGCAAAATACCAAACAGGGCAATCGGGTACTGAAGCAGATTCGGCATCATCACGGCAACGCGATCACCCTTCTTTAGCTTCAGCTCATTTTGCAGGTAAGCAGCAAAAGCACGGCTTCGCTCTTCCAGTTTACGGAAGGTCATCACCTGACCCATATTGATAAATGCAGTCTGATCAGCGTACTTCTGTACAGATTGCTCAAACATTTCAACCAACGACGGATACTGATCCGGGTTGATTTCAGCCGGTACATCTTCCGGATAGCGGTTAAGCCAAACCTTATCCACTTTGCACTCTCCTTTTTGAATTTGGCATGGTGCCTATATGTGCTAACGGGTATTTAAAACATGTGTTTACACCACAATTACAGCACAATTAACATACAAGTAACACTGGCCTATTCGGCCAATGCATTAAATTTTGAACTAAACAACAATATCTCTTCAGCCACCCTTTCCGAGCTCTGAAGGTGGCAGTGGTGGCCACCCGCGACTTCAACTTGCTTAAGCTTTTTCCATCCTTGAGCCTCTGGATGTTGCAGCTTCAGTCGCCGATAGCCCGTTTGCCCAATAATCGATAACACCGGACAAGTTAAGGCGGAAATCAGGGCATCAATATGATCAGGCGACATCCTATACAAGGAATCACAGCGCAGGCGGTTGTCGTGACGCCAATACCAGCGTCCCTCTCGTTGCAACACAGCCCGCTCAACCACTGGCTGAATGTGTTCAGGCAGCACATCATTCACCGAGCAGCGCAGATCGAGCGCTTGTTGAAATGTCGCCATTGAGCGGCTTTGACGCTGCTGCGCCCTGGCACGATAGCGCTGACGACTTTGGATACCCTGCCGCAGCCTTTCAGGAGCATTGAATGTCTGTTCGGATAACGGTGCCAGCCCTTCGATTAAGCTCAACGAGGCAACCTTATCGCTAAAGGCGGCCGCATAACAGACCGAGACCAAGGCCCCCATCGAATGGCCAACAAGCGTCACCTGAGGTTGATCCAATAACTCGACCAGCTGAGCCAGATCATCAACATAATCGACAAAATGGTAAAAATTATCTGCCGCCCTGGGTGCCGATAGCCCATGACCGGGCCAGTCAATCGCAATAACATGGAAATGTTCTGCAAGTGGACCAAACAAAGGGGCAAAACTGGCCGCGTTATCCTGCCAGCCATGCAGCATCACCATCACCGGTTTTGGCGCTAAGATACCGCTTAACTGGGACTTGTCAGCGATAGGTTGCTCGGTTGGAAACGAGGCAAGCCCCGATAACGGCTGTTCAGCCAGCTGAAATTCAATCTGATACATGGCGGCTATCTACTTGGTCACCCGCTCCCTGACTTCAGCGCGGGAAAATCCTTTGTTAATCAGGCTTGGTGAGCAATGCAGACCAATACAACTTCTGTAGCGGTCAAAGTCATCAATCCAGACCTCCTGCCTCACTTGCCACAACTGGGTTCCTGAAGCGGCAACCACAGGGAACCGGTAGTTGAACTCACCAACTTTGCCGTCTTCCTCGCCATCAACATGACCAGCAACAGAAATCAACCGACCAGGATGATATTCCATCGGCTCGAGAAAGCCATCGACATATGCAACAAAACGTTTCTGGGTGCTATTCCCCAATTTAGGCTTACCATCACTGCCTATCGGCATGGCAACAATCTCCAATCGGGTTTTCTGCTCACCATTATCAATAGCAGCAATCATACCGCCAAGGCGAATAGCCTGCCCAAGCTCCTGGCCGGCAGGATCACTCAGTGCCATCACATCAGTGATCGGATTTTCGCTGTCGGTCATCAGGCTCTCAGGCACCGCGGCGCAGCCTATCATAGTCGCAGCAAGCAACCCAACGATTAGCTTCCTAAACATAGGTAACTCCATTGTAAATGATGAATATCCGCGCAATTCCCCGAGGTTCAGGCAACTAATCGCGCTTAAACATATACATCGACCCCAACCAACATCGAGAGTTCATCGCGCTTTTGCTGATGCATCACACCCAAATAACTCTCCAATGCCTGGCGATTTTGACCCTCAGGTTGGTCGTACTGAATATGGGAGTGGGCTGCGTTCAACACTTCAGGATCACGAACAGACTGGGCGACAGCTTTGGCGACGGGTGTAGGCTCACTGGCATCCTGAACGGAGGCGCGGGAGATTTTCGTCTTCGACGGGGCTTGGGGGATGGTGACAGGGAGGCGCTGAATAGAAACCATAGGAAACGTCCAGTATCCAAATAATTGCCGAGCATGCTAATACAATAGTATGCATACACGGCAATGAGGCAAGTGTATTATTCGCGGCCTGGCAATTTTTTCCAGGTAACAGTATCGCGAAGATACACAGGGCTTGCTTCTTCGGCTGCTACAGCCTCGCCACGTGCAAATGCATATTGGGCTAAATGCACCATATCGGCCGCGTCAGGATACAAAACAGAGCCTGAAACGGTTTCAACAGGTAATTGTGCCAATGCCTCAGCATAACTTTCCCAACCTGTACCAGCCGTTAACCACTGACCTTCACTCTCCGGTAGTTGCGTGATCAGCATCTCAGGCTTGATAACCAGCTCGCTCCCCTGCACCACCCAATCACCATCGCCCTGACGGCGGTACTGTCCCCAGTAGATTTCATTCATACGGGCATCAATGGCTGCCATCACCTGTTCAGCCTGATGCTGACGGTATGTACCCTGTGCCATCGCCGCCAGCGTTGAAACACCCACCATTGGCAGATCAGCACCGAATGCCAAACCCTGGGCGATACCAATACCGATGCGCACGCCGGTAAAGCTACCCGGACCGCGGCCGAATGCCAGCGCATCTAACTGGTTTAGCTTCAGGCCAGCCTGGGCCAGTACGCTGTCAACCATAGGCAACACTTTGGTGGTGTGCTCACGCGGTGCGTATTCACAGTGAGAAATCACTTCATCGCCCACAAGCAGGGCAACGGAACAGTTTTCGGTGGCAGTATCTACTGCAAGGATTTTGTTGCTCATTCAAGCCTCTGAATGCTGTTCTTCGGTATCGGCAGACGCTTGCTGACCATTTACCGAAGATAAAAATTGCCCGACGCCAATCACATCCCGGGTACGCGGGATGGGCGGCAGGCTGTTAAGAAATACGGCACCGTAAGGGCGCGTGACTAACCGGTTGTCACAGATCACCAGAACACCTTTGTCCTGCTTGTCGCGGATCAATCGGCCGACCCCCTGCTTGAGGGTGATCACCGCATCCGGGATCTGTACTTGCGCAAAAGGATCGCCACCGCGTAAGCGGCAATCCTCAATACGCGCTTTAAGCAGCGGGTCATCCGGCGCTGTAAAGGGTAATTTGTCAATGATAACACAGCTTAGGGCCTGTCCTCTAACATCCACCCCTTCCCAGAAGGCACCGGTGGCTATCAGTAAGGCGTTGCCCCGCTCGAGATATTCTGCCAGCAACTTCTGCTTGGTGGTTTCCCCTTGCACCAATACGGGCAAGTCGAGTTTAGCACGGAACCCTTCGGCTAAATCACGGACCATCTGGTGCGAAGTGCACAGGAAGAAACACCGCCCGCTATTGTCTTCAATAACCGGAGCCAGCATCTCCACCAACCGGTCGGCGATACCGAAGCTATTGGGTTCAGGCAAGAAACGGGGCACACAAAGCAAAGCCTGCTGTTGGTAATCAAACGGGCTTTCCAGTGAAAACTGCTGTTTGGGTTTGAGCCCTAACCGCTCACTGAAATGGCTGAAGTCCTCATTCACCGCCAAGGTGGCCGAGGTAAAAATCCACGCCCCGCCCTGTTGCTCTACCTGCTCGCTGAACTTATCGGCTACCGACAACGGCGTAATATGCAAGCTAAAGTGGCGCGGGGTACATTCATACCAATAGGAATAACCCGTAATGCTGGTATCGCAAACCCGCTCCAAGCGTGCCTTGATCAACGTCGCCCGCTCGAAGGCGGCATCCAATAACTGGCTCCGGCCCAATGACAGCTTCAGCACTTCATGGGTCAAGTCCAACGCATCACTCAAGCGGGTAATTTCACGCTGTATCGTCGGGCTGGCATTGGCTTCTCGCCAGTTGCCGCGAAATCCGGGTTCACCCAGCACAATCCGCATATCAGCCGCGGCCTGGTGCAGCCTATCGGCCGTCTTTTGCAGCTGACGCATGTCTTTAGCTTCAGTGCGATAGCCAATCTCGACATCTTTGGCCAGCTCTTGAATTTGGCGGCTGGACAAGCTCTGGCCAAAGTACTGGCTGGCAATATCCGGCATCTGGTGTGCTTCGTCAAAGATGAACACTTCCGCTTCGGGGATCAGCTCACCAAAACCGGTTTCCTTGATAGCCTGATCTGCCAAGAACAGATGGTGGTTAACCACCACGACATCGGCTTCCATCGCTCTGCGACGGGCCTTGACCACAAAACAGTCTTCATAGGACGGACACTCGCGGCCGAGACAGTTGTCATTGGTCGAGGTGATCATCGGGATCACCGGGCTATCTTCGGCAATGTCTTCACAATCACCCAGGTCGCCGCTTTTGGTCGAGGATGACCAGCTTCTGACCTGCACCAATTGACTGAGTAATTTGGGATCGGTATGGACACCATGGCTTTCGGTGATCTGACGGCTAAGGCGGTCAAGACACAGGTAGTTGGAGCGCCCCTTAAGCAAAGACACCCGGCCGGTAAAGCCGAGGGCATCAGCCATTAACGGCAAATCGCGGTGGAACAACTGTTCCTGAAGGTTCTTGGAGCCGGTCGAGATAATGGTTTTCTTGCCGCTGACCAGGGCTGGTACCAAGTAGGCAAACGTCTTGCCGGTACCGGTTCCCGCCTCGACCACAAGCTGGCTCTCGGTTTTAATGGCGTCGGCCACGGCCTGCGCCATATCGATTTGCGGCTGGCGGGCCTGGAACCCCGGAATGGCTTTATCCAGCGCACCACCGGAGGCAAAAAACTTGGCTATCATAGACGTTTGAGTCTCTAGGCTTTCAACTATTGGGGTTTAGAAAAACGGACTTTGGGCATGGCCCTTGATTGACCGGCCATTATGCCAATATTCCCAGCTAGCAGCCATGATTTATTCCAGTTCAAGATTTAGACTTTGACCCCGAAAGCAATCCAAGGTAAATACTAATAAATCGGATTGTTAAAAATAGTAGTTCAAGGAAGAGCACCATGGAAAAGAAAACCCTGCTGACCGACTGCCCGGACGCAATGGGCCTGATCAGCAAAATCACCAACATCTGCTACAAGCACCAACTCAACATTGTCCACAACAATGAATTTGTCGATCATTCCCACAGCCAGTTCTTTATGCGCACCGAACTGGAAGGCTACTTCAATGACGAGACATTCCTATATGACTTGGACCGCGCCCTGCCAGAAGGCAGCCACCGCCGCCTGATCAGTTCCGATCGCAAGCGGGTGGTGATTATGGTCACCAAGGAAGCCCATTGCTTGGGGGATATCTTGGTCAAGACCTTCGACGGCACCTTGGATATCGAGATTGCCGCCATTGTCGGTAACTATGACCACCTTGCGGATTTGGCCACCAAATTTGATATTCCCTTCCATCATGTCAGCCACGAAGGGCTCAGCCGCGACGAGCACGAAGCCCTGTTGTTGGAAACCGTTCAGCAATACACCCCGGATTATGTGGTACTGGCCAAATATATGCGGATCCTAACGCCAAACTTCGTGGCCCAGTTCCCCCATAAAATTATCAATATTCACCACAGCTTCCTACCGGCGTTTATTGGTGCCAAGCCTTACCAGCAAGCGTTTGAGCGCGGGGTGAAAATTATCGGTGCCACAGCCCACTTTGTGACCAACGATCTTGATGAGGGCCCGATCATTACCCAGAACGTGATTCCGGTTGACCATAACTTCAGTGCCGAGGATATGGCGCGGGCGGGGAGAGATGTCGAAAAGTCAGTGCTAAGCAAAGCACTAGGCTTGGTGATTGATGACCGGGTGTTTGTCTACGGTAACCGGACGGTGATTTTGTAATTAGCAACAACACGAAGCGCCAAGCAGCAGGGCAAATTATCAAATACGCATAAAGACATCCATGTCGCTCCGACCCACCGTCCATGGTGGGTAGGTTTTGCTAATTTACCCTGCTACTCTCGCAGAACCAGTACCGCATATTCGATCAGCTCAATGAAGGAGTGACTTCTTTGCTTACTCCGCTTCACTTTCAATGACCGCCTTCAACGAATGCGGGTGCAGCTTGATACATACGCCGTCATGCTTGAAGGCGTACGTTGGGTTAGATAGGCGCTCTTTTTCGCCTGACGGGCTGCTGGCTTTGACCTTGATGCCCTTATCTTCCAATTCACCCCACAGCCCTGCTAATTGCGGGAAAGCCTCATCAAGCGTGATTTTCAATGCCTCGGTATCGGCTGCTTTTGACGGGATAACAAACTCGACATGTTCCCAGCCTTCTTGTGGGTAGACTTTGTTGCCAGGATAAGGCAATTCCAATGCTTCAATCTGCCATGGGCCGCAGCATAGCGGCTTGTCAAAACCAATCACCACAATCGGGCGGCCATTGATTTCGTTAGTTGACCATTCCTTGCCGTAAGCCAGCCAGGCTTGGTGTAATTGCTCGGCGGTTTCCCAATCATTGACCCGCAAGGCAATATGGTCAGCCTGGTAACCGGCAAGCGATAGGCCCAGCTGTTCGGCAAGGCGCTCAATCTTCGCCATAAAGGCGGGCAACGCGACCAACATTTGCTCGGGTAACAGGCCCTTTTGTTCTAGCTTGTACATCTCTTTTCTCCGATTATTCACGCTGAGCGATTGAACGCATAATTATCCATAGTTTTCGGCTTGACAACAGTCCTTTCAGCATCGGCAAAGCCCTTGTGCTTGCTAGACTCCTGCATATTTTTCACCCCGCGATGGTTATTTAAAAAAAATCGCAATCTATGGCCTTTACGGCTTGCCAAAGCACCTAAATTTGTGGGTATTATTAGGGCAATGCAACCAGCGTATTCAAGATGTTTCCCCTCTACCCACTTCTGAGGCGGCCCCGTCAAAAATACTCACGTTATAAAATTATCACTTGGTGCTATCTTTATAGGCCAATGGTCGTGATTATTTTTGACGGTCATATCCCTTGAATACGGTGCCGTTTTTGCCTCGCCAATATGCATTTCATTTGGCGTTACAAACGATTTAAAGGATAAGCGTGTGAACATTCAAGCACTCATTAATGACAAAGTCTCTCAGGCGCTAGAAGCCGCAGGCGCACCTGCCGGCAGCCCTGCCGCGGTTCGCCAGTCTGCAAAAGCACAATTTGGCGACTACCAAGCCAACGGTGTTATGGGCGTAGCCAAAAAACTGGGTACTAACCCTCGCGAGTTCGCACAAAAAGTTATCGAGCAGCTAGACCTTGACGGTATTGCTGAAAAAGTTGAAATCGCCGGTCCTGGCTTTATCAACATCTTCCTAAGCAAGACTTGGCTTGCCGAGCAAGCTGAAAGCGCACTGAAAGATGCACGTCTGGGTGTAGCGCAAGAAGAGCAGAAAACCATCGTGGTTGACTACTCGGCTCCAAACGTAGCAAAAGAAATGCACGTTGGTCACCTGCGTTCAACCATCATCGGTGATGCCGTTGTTCGTACTCTTGAGCACCTAGGTCACAAAGTGATCCGTGCGAACCACATCGGTGACTGGGGTACCCAGTTCGGTATGCTTATCGCTAACCTTGAGCGTGTACAGAAAGAGTCTGGCGAAGTATCAATGGAGCTTTCTGATCTGGAAGCTTTCTACCGTGAATCTAAAAAGCTTTACGACGAAGATGCGGATTTCGCCGAGCGTGCACGTAACTACGTGGTTAAGCTACAGGGCGGCGACGAATACTGTGCTGAAATGTGGAAGAAGCTGGTTGATGTGACAATGATCCAAAACCAGCGTAACTACGATCGCCTGAACGTATCACTAAGCCGTGATGACGTAATGGGTGAGTCGATGTACAACGACATGCTGCCTGGCATCGTAGCTGATCTGAAAGAAAAAGGTCTGGCTGTTGAAGATGACGGCGCTCAGGTTGTGTTCCTCGACGAGTACAAGAACAAAGACGGCGAGCCTATGGGTGTGATCATCCAGAAGCGCGACGGCGGCTTCCTGTACACCACCACTGATATCGCTTGTGCGAAATACCGTTACGAGCAGCTTGGTGCAGACCGCGTACTTTACTTCATCGACTCGCGCCAGCACCAGCACCTGATGCAGGCTTGGACTATCGTCCGTAAAGCGGGTTACGTGCCAGAGGAAGTGAGCCTAGAACACCATGCTTTCGGTATGATGCTGGGCAAAGACGGTCGTCCGTTCAAGACCCGTGCCGGTGGTACTGTTCGCCTCGCCGATCTGCTTGATGAAGCCGAAGAGCGCGCAGCGAAACTGATCGAAGAAAAGAACCCGGATCTAGACGCTGAAGAGAAAGCAAACATTGCCAACACAGTTGCAATGGCTGCAGTTAAGTATGCGGACCTGTCTAAGCACCGTACTACTGACTACATCTTCGACTGGGACAACATGCTAGCGTTCGAAGGTAACACTGCACCTTACATGCAATACGCTTACACCCGTGTTGCTTCAATCTTCAAGCGTGCCGATGTTGAGCTGGCTGATCTAACTCATCCTGTTGTGATCAACGAAGAGAAAGAGCAGGCGCTACTTTCTAAACTGCTGCAGTTCGAAGAAGCGGTACAGACGGTTGCTCGTGAAGGGCACCCTCACGTAATGTGTTCTTACCTGTTCGAGCTAGCAGGTAACTTCTCAAGCTTCTACGAAGCGTGTCCGATTCTGAACGCTGAAGAAGAAGTGAAGCAAAGCCGCCTGAAGCTGGCGCTACTGACAGCGAAGACCATCAAGCAAGGTCTGGACCTTCTTGGTATCGAAACCCTTGAGCGCATGTAAGAAAACGCTTACATAATTCGATAAATCTCTAATAATTCATAGCCTTCTAGGGTATCCTTAGAAGGCTTTTTTATTTTCTGAAGCCATAAACCAACGTCAAACCCAAACGAACAACAATAATAGCCGTTGGTATAGATGACCCGTAAGAATGGATGTTAGGTATGAATAACGACAGCTTTGCGAAATCAACGGAGATCCTGAAACAAGCCGTTCCCCTGATGATTAAGCATAAGGTACCCACCACCCCAACCAACTATGCCCTGTGGTACACCTATAGCTCTCAACAAAATCCCCAGCTCAATATGGCTCTCGACAGCGGTATTGAGTCAATCGGTCACTGCACCCCGACCCTGTGTGAAAGCATCTATCAAGATCATCTTGCTAGCCAAACCGATAGCGATGTCAAACAGCTCAAGCTAAGCCTCACCGCGATGATGCAGGAGCTATCTCATAGCATGGCGGATACCCTGTCAGATACCAATAGCTTTCACAATGCGCTGGAAAGTACGTTTGGCCGCCTGGAGCAAGTTGGTAATGAAGGGATCTCACTGGAAGAAACCGTCGGCCTGGTGCGCGAACTGCTCCGCGAGTCGCAACAGATGCGCCAATCAACCGGGCTGTTCAAAGGGCAACTCGATTCGGCCCAGCAAGAGATCCAGTCATTGCGGGCTGCACTGAATAAAAGCCAGCAACAAGCCAACGAGGATGCCCTGACCAAACTCTACAACCGAAGAGCCTTCGATCAGGACATACAAAGCTATCTCGACAACCAGATCCCAACTAGCCTGATTCTATTGGATATCGATCACTTCAAGAGCTTCAATGACGAGTTCGGTCATCTGATGGGCGATCAGGTCTTGAAAATGGTTGCGAAAAGACTCACCGAGTGCTGCCGGGATTATGCCAAGGCCTACCGCTTTGGCGGGGAAGAGTTTGCCGTGCTATTGCCACATAAATCACTGCCATCGGCCCGTCAGCAAGCAGAGACCATGCGCAAAGCCATTGAGAAGATCTCAGTGCTCGACAAGAAATCAGGCCAACGGATCAATTCAGTCACAGCTTCATTTGGTATTAGCGCCTCTGAGCAAGATGAACACAGTGAGAAGCTGATAGAGCGAGCCGATCATTTTCTCAGTCAAGCCAAGCAACTCGGTCGAAACCGCGTTTTACCTATTACCTAGCCACAGAAACCTGGCCACAGAAGCATTCACGGTGTTGTTACCCTATTGGCCAAAACGCTGACCACCGCCATGAAGCCATTCCAGCTCTTCCTGAGTTGATAGCCTACCGAAAGCGGCGTTGCGATGAGGAAAGCGACCAAAGCGTTTCACGACATCATGATGACTGACTGCATATTGGTGGAAGCCCTCAAACGTATCGATATGCGTCGGCGTCACGACCTGACGTAAGCGATCGAAACGGAATACCGCCTCTTCCTGATCTTCAATTGCCTCTGAATGTTCCAGGGGTAAATAGAAAAAGACCCGCTCTATCGGAGTCAGCTCCAGATCTTGGTTCTTTGCTAACCCTCGCTTGCACAGTGCCAATGCCAGTGAGTCATAGCGGAATGCGGCACTGAGTCCTCGGTAAATATTACGAGTAAATTGATCCAGTAAAATAATCAGTGCCAAGGTGCCTTTGGGCTCTTTTGTCCAATGGCTCAGCTGCCCGCCCCCAGCTTGGCTCACTAGTTGGCGGAAGCGCTCAGCAATCAGCTGATCGGTCTCTTCCCCCCCTTGGAACCATAATTTATTACGATCAGTGACCGTTACCTCTTCACCTATCTCACCGAACCAAAAATCCAGCACTTCTTGATATTGAGCCACCATGCATCACTCCCACATCGATCTTCGCCACGATACCGCCAAATCCACATAGCGGCCAATCCAATACAACTGCCTGATCACAACCAAATCAACCATACACTGCTGAAAAACACCGACTGCCAAGGCAGAAAGCATTGCCACTGCTTTATATTCACACTATCTTACTGTCATCAGTGCAGCTCCTGATGTCTTTATACTCAAGGTAACTTGGGTATATCCTACCCCAAAGCCAATTTTTGGCTGTTGGCAAATATCCCAACGTGTGAGCTACACAATACAAATAAGGAAAAATCCCATGCAGTTTACACTCCATCCGAGACTAGCCGCAGATACTACAATTATTGGCAACCTTCCCCTGTGTCAGGTATTACTTTCTAAGGAAGCGCTTGGTCCTTGGCTGATACTGGTACCAAGAAAAGCCGATCTGCGCGAAATCCACCATCTGCCTGAAACCGAGCAGCTTCAGTTGATCAAAGAGTCGAGCGCTGTCGCAGCCGTACTGGAAAAAGATTACCAGGCCGACAAAATCAACGTCGGTGCGCTGGGTAACCTCGTGCCACAACTGCATGTCCACCATATTGCCCGTTTCAAAGATGATGTTGCTTGGCCGGGCCCGGTTTGGGGCAATACAGACGGCACCCAACGTGACGACACCCTGCAACAAGCATTAACCGAAGAGCTAAGGGCTGAGCTAAGCCATATCGACGGTTTCATTGCGGCTAAGTAACGCATTAAAAAAGGCAACCCTAAGGTTGCCTTTCTTCTAGATACGGCCTGTTATCCACGCATTACTGTGATAGCAAGCTCATCGGATTTTAGCGGTCGGTACCAAATCTCTTTGGCCCCCTGGCAGCATCCATCACTGTCGCAGCCGACCAGCTCCTTGCCCAACTTGCCTTTGCGAATCCACACCTCCAGCATGGCCTCGACGCCGTCTTCCGACATACCGAACCGCAGTGCCAACGCCTTGCGACTAGCACGCCCGTGTTGTTCAATATACTGTTTCAGCTGCTGCAGGATCATAGTGTTGCCAGCTCCTTCGCTTGCATCTGCTGGCCTTTACGCTTGAAGGTAATAAACAAGCCAGCATTGATCGCGGTGAAGACACCAATCCACAGCATGCTCGTTGCCGGGTGGTCAGCAAAGTGAGCGATCTGGTAGTAGTAAGTTGCGAAAGTATACGCCAACAACATGGTGTAACCCGCAATGAACACCGAGTACTTCTGGCCAAATTCACGTACGTAGGCACCCATAGCGGCTGCACATGGCGTGTAAAGCAGAATGAAGATCAGGTATGCCATTGCCGCAGCAGAGCTCACGAAGTGGGCTTGGATATTGCCGAAGATTGATGCATCCACTTCCTGCTCTTCTGCAGCCGCTGCTTTATCTTCCAGCTCACCAACAGTGATACCCAAAGGATCAGAGTAGCTAAGATCAGCAAGGTTCGCACCGATACTGCCTACGGCTTCCTGAAGGCTACCCATCAGGTCGTATTCAGCCTCTTCTTCACCAGCAGCTGGTGCGTAAAGGTTATTCAAAGTACCGACTACCGCTTCTTTTGCAAAGATACCGGTTAGGATACCCACGGTAGCAGGCCAGTTATCTTCTTTCACGCCTATCGGAGAAAGCACAGGAGTAACAATCTGGGCGGTTTTCGCCAATACTGAGTTAGGGGTATCTTCGTTACCGAACGACCCATCGGTACCCAATGAGTTGAAGAAGCTCAGGATAGCCACAACAACGACGATTGTCTTACCGGCACCCAGTACGAATTTCTTCAGTTTCTGCCAAGTCTTGATACCCACGTTACGCAGTGTCGGCATTTCATAATCCGGCATCTCCATAATGAAGCTATCGCTGCTACCCGGATAAATGGTGTGACGCAATACCAAACCAGTCAGTACCGCTGCCACAATACCCAAGATATAAAGACCAAATACCACATTCTGACCATTTTCAGGGAAGAAGGCTGCGGCAAAGAGTGCGTACACAGGTAGACGCGCACCACAAGACATAAACGGTGCCATGGCAGCAGCAAGCTTACGCTCACGCTCTTGCTCCAGCGTACGGGTCGCCATGATAGCCGGTACGTTACAACCAAAGCCCAACACCAATGGGACAAAAGCTTTACCCGGCAGGCCAACTTTCTGCATCACTTTATCAAGTACAAATGCTGCACGAGCCATATAGCCTGAGCTTTCAAGCATCGCCAAGAATAAGTACAGGCAAGCGATGACAGGAATGAAGGTTGCTACGGTCTGGATACCGCCGCCGATACCGTCGGCAATGACAGTGACCAGCCATACTGGAAGGTGATCATCAAGCAGGTAATGGCCGCCATCGACAAGGAGAGCGCCGGCACTGATATCGAAAAAATCGATAAATGCACTACCGATGTTGATGGAGAACATAAACATCAGGTACATCACTACAAAGAAGAAGGGGATACCAAAAGCACGGTTGAGCAACACAGCATCGATCTTGTCGCTCAGACTGCGGCTCAGCTTACCCTCTTGGCGGCGAACCTTGCTGCACAGCTGGTGCAAGAAACTATAGCGTACGTCAGCCACTTGGATATCAGGATCAACATCTACCATCAGGGTATTGCGAACATTGCACACCTGATTTTTTTGCTCTTCTGACAACTGGTTGATCACCAAGGTATCATTTTCCAAAGCACGGATAGCCTGGGCACGGCTGTTAAGCTGGGCATCGGTAAAGAAAGTTTCTGTCTCGGCAATGGCTTGCTCAAACTGGGTACCGTAATCCAGCGTCAGTTCATTGACTGCGATACCCTGCGCCAACATCTTGTGCAGCTGGGTTTTGAATTCAGCGACTTGCTTGAGGTTGTTCGCCGACAGGCTCATCACTGGACAACCCAGGGCTTTTTCCAACCCTTTGATGTCTAGCTTCTGGCGCTGACGCTCGAGCACATCCATCTTGTTCAGCACCACCACCATTGGGCGGCCCAGCTCGCGAAGCTGCAACGTCATGTACAGGCTACGCTCAAGGCACGATGCATCCACAACATTGATAATCACGTCTGCAGGCATGGTCAAGATAGCTCGGGAAGCAATCGCTTCATCCAAACTGTTCACGTCGTTTGCGCTGTCAAGGTTATAGATACCAGGAAGGTCAGTCAGCGCAAAGCTGTCGCCTGCGCAGTCATAACGGCCTGTTTTCTTCTCAACCGTGACACCGGCCCAGTTACCCACCTGCTGCTTAGCGCCTGTTAGGCCATTGAACAGCGTCGTCTTACCGCTGTTCGGGTTACCGACTGTCAGAATACTGTATTGCATCAGTTCACCTCCACATCAATGCTTTCTGCAAGTTGTTTACGCAGGGCGATATCCACGCCGCGTACTCGCACCTGAAGAGGATCCCCAAGCGGTGCTACACGAATTACACTCACCGGTGTATTCGGCAGCATCCCCATAACCATTAGCTTTTTGCGGGTAGCTGCTGGTAAGCCGGCTAAACTGGCTACCCTTCCTTCAGCTCCGCATGACATTTCTGACAGTTTCATTCTAAACCGCTACCCTAAATAAGAATAATTAGCATTAATACTTACAATATTACAGATTGAAACACATTCAGTGTTGTTTTAAATCAATAAATAACTCTCATTTTTGCATTCATTGTTTGCATTATTGACGCGCGGCACATTTTGCCAGCGGTTCAGAAGGGGTGTAACGATATAAATAAAATCAAGCGATAGTAAACCGCTTGAAAAAAAGATATTTCATGATCTTTACTCTGCTGGCGCCGAACTGGCGGCAACTTCGGTAGGAGTCTGACCGCAATATGCTTTGAATCGAGTGCTGAAGTAGGACGGATCCTTAAAGCCACATGCCAAGGCAACATCAGAGACGTTGTCTCCCTGCCTGAGCATCACTGTGGCCTGTTCGAAACGAAACTGAGTCACATAGTCCTTGAAAGGCAAGCCAAACTCTTGTTTGAAGCGGCGCTGGAATGTCCGCTCGGACATATACAAGGCTTTGGCTGCTGCCGAGGTACCAAAACCGGTATGCTGAAATTGGTTAGACACTAGCGACTGGACATTGTCTTGCCACTCTTTGTTTTGCAGCCCTCCACTTTCTGCTAATGATTGCTGCAGGCTGAGTAAGTGTCCGATCTCAGCGACCACAGTATGAGGAAGTAACGGTTTTTGCAGTGTATGGTCTGCCCAACTGACAGGTTGAGGACGTTTGCCCTCGTTGGCACTGCACAACGCAACGATCACCGGACCTTTCTTGACAAAAAACTCATCCTTCAATCCCTGAAGTAATTCTTCATCGCTTGGCTCGAGCGCATCTCTGTCAACCATCACCAGTTCGGGTAGCGGGTCTTCAAGCAACATCAGGTCTTCATAGTCGCCCCGGGTGTGGCTCACATGACAGTGTTCAGAAAGCTGTTTACTCCAGTCACTCTGAGCATCCGCCTCATCACCAATCACCATTACCCAGCGACGTAAATCAGATGCCTCTTGGCCAACATCCTGACCCTCCTGATCTAATGTCCCAACAACAAGCGGTAAACGAATAATAAATTCACTCCCGACCCCCTGGTAACTGATCACCGATATTGTGCCGCTATACTGTTCCACCAATTGCTTGACGGTACCTAGCCCAAGGCCAAAGCCTCCTTCAGCCGTATATTGCGCTTCTTCTTGGTAATAGTTATCAAACAGATGGGCTTTGGTTTGTTCTGACATCCCGCGGCCAGTATCACTGACCGAAATAACCAGCTGCTTTTCATGCTGCTTAACATTGACCGTGATCCCGCCTTTGCTATCGGTATATTTCATCGCATTGGACAATAAGTTACCCAAGATCATTTCAAGGTGGTAAGGGGCAAGATCAATGCAGGTGTCCTCAGGTATATGGTCTTCAAGACACAAGGCGATCTGTTTTTTCTCGGCTTCAGCCTGCCAGCTCAAACAGCAAGCCTGGATGATCGGCCCCACCAGCTGCTCACACGTTTTATCTGGCTCGACCAAGGCAAAAACATCACGAGCCAGCAGTTGCTCGGTAACATGCAAGGCATGGGCAACGTTGCGTTCGGCAATATCGATTTTGCTCGGAGTCTGGCAGTATGGCCGTAGATCAGAGAGTAAACCGAGCGATAGCTGCAATGGGGTTCTTAGCTCATGCGATAGATGTGCCATGATATGTTGCCGTACATCCAAAATGCGCTGCAAATGCACGTTGCTGGCATTGAGTTCTTTTTTCTGCAGCTCTATTTTTGCGGTTTTTTGAAACACAGCCTGCTTGAGCTGCTGAGCCTGGTCGCGGAAGACTTTGCTTCGCCAATAAAAGAGCAGCAGCACCAATAATAAAGCCGATACAATAACGAAACCTATCAGCGCCTGGTACACCTGCCAAGCTGCCTGAACCCGAAATACATACCGTAACTCCGCTGTTTCATTGTTTGATGGACTCACCCGACGAACTTCCAACGTATAACGCCCTGCGGACAATGCCCCAACAGCGAGCAGAGGCTGCGTAGCGATCTGCCACTCGCCGGCCTGTTCATTTTCGTCTACCAGACGATATTGATATAACGTCGAACGAGATGGCGCTGTCTCTAGCTTAAAGGCAATAGTTGAGCCATAGGGTAACCGTCTCAGCTGACTCCATGAGTCCCCCAGCGGCCAAATATCGTTATCCACCCTGACAGCACTCAGAGCCAACTCCGGCTCGGCAGGAAATTCATCGAAAAGGGCATCATGGGATATACTCAACAGCCCCTGACGGTAACCTAGCACCAGCGCATTCACATCATCTTGCAGACAAGCCAGCGAGCCGACATCCTCCGGCAGCAAACCACTATTGAAACTCAAGTGCTGTTTTAACTCGCCATAATAACTGATGAATGACAATCCACTGCTAGAAGAAAGCCAGACACCGTTATTACCCCCAACAATGCAATGGGGCAGGGCAAAATCGGAAGACAGCTGAACATCCTGCAGCTTCAAAGGTTTTAGTGTCGGTGAGACCTGCAACGCATAGTTTGTCGCAACCCAAAGTTGGCCCATTCGATCTTCATAGATATCGACAACACCACCACGATTTTCGCTCCCCGGTACAAAGTGCAGCATGCCTGCATCAAATTTATACATACCAAAGGTTGTACCTACCCAAACCTGATATTCACTGTCTTCCAAAATATTGGTGATCTGTTCTCCACCAACAGGATCACGCAACCAATGACTGCCAAATGGCATCCACTCTGTGAATTCGGGCCAATAGCGATAAAGACCTCTTTCGTAACCCACCCAAAGAGAATCAAAGTGGTCCACCATAATTCGGCTCACCGATGCCGCTTGAATATCCTTTGGTAAATCAACACTTTGCATCCTTGACTGACTGATATCGTAAGTCGTGATACCGTCTTCTTTTAGGACCCACAATTGATCACCGGACAAAGCCAGCTGCTTGATTTTACCCAAGCTGGCAATATGCCCTACCACCTCAAAAAGCGGTGAGACTTCAAATAGCCCATTGTCCGTCGCCAACCAGTAATGTCCGTTGCTACCATAAGCAATATCGGCAATGAATGAAGCATCTATCAGCCCTTCTCCTTTACCCAACCTTATGCGATTGAGCAGATCAGAACCTGCAGGTAGCTGGCTTATTCCCTCTGGTGTTGATACCCAGAGCGTACCTTGTTGATCTTGGTGAAGGCCCAATACCCGGCGACCTGGCAAAGCGTACTTGTCATGGTCAGACGGCATAAAATGTGCCTTTGTTTCCATGTCCGGCCCCATAAGGTACAGCCCCATGGTACTTCCTACCCACATGCCTTGTGTCGTAGCTTGAAGACTAAGTACCGCAGGCCTACTCTGTTTCTGCAATGGGTGTAAAACACCCTCTCTGCCTTTGATTACCCCTTGCCGGGTGCCAAACCACAATTCTCCCTGCATGTCTTGCTCAACTGCAGTAATATTATGATCTGGAAACAATTTTGTTGGCGGTATCGAAAACGAAAGATATTCGTAAACACCTTGCTGTGCGGCGACATACAAGTGATTTCCAGCGACATATAATCCCGCTAGCTTGATCGGATGCGGAAAAGGAAGGAACTTCGCATCAGGTTCTAAATCCGATAATTGATAAAGTCCGCGCCGGTTAGCAAACCATGCAGCATCACCCATACTGACAACGGATTCAATCGGAACCTGGCTGATATTGTGCCTTTTAAGGCTGGCTGTTTGCGGAGAATAAGAAAAAGCATGATTGTCTTTCACCAGCCACAACGTGTTATTAACCAGAGCAACATCTGTCACACCCGTTACTGGCTTACCCGTTCTTTCAACAGCAGGTTTGAGGTTAGTGCCGTCATAGAACAATAACTGGCCACGGATATCCACCAGCCAAAAGCCCTTGTTAGTATCATCGACGATTTTACGTACGGACAAAGCACTTGGTCCGCTGAGATCCGGCATCGAACGAAATAGAAAGCTCGACGCAGATGCTGGTATCGAGTTTGCCAGCCCGATAGCCACTAAAGTAATGAGTAGTAAAAACCGCCCGACCATAACAACGTAAACAATTACCTCAACCTCTGAATTTCACAGCCATTATGCAGTATTGACAGGTTGATTATAAGCTGACATTTATAAAATGAGGCAACATGCATAAAAAAACGCACCTTAGTGCGTTTTTTATCATTTTTAAACCTGAGTTGTTTGGTACAAAAGCCTTGTGGTTACTTCAGACACTGGCTATAGCTTTGCGACAACTGGTTCAAAAACTCGACATAGCTGCCTTGGCCGTATTCTATTTCGGTCCCCATTGGGTCCAGGGTACCAATATTGACGCCAGTACCACGTACTACACTATCAACCACGGCTGGCGAGAACTGTGGCTCACTGAATACGCATTTGGCGTGCTGATCTTTCAGTGAATTGCGAATCGCAATCAAGGTCTTAGCTCCTGGGCGGCGGTCCGGCTCTACAGTAAAGTGGCCAAGGTTGTTGAGGCCAAACTGATCTTCGAAGTAACCATATGCATCGTGGAAGACAAAGTAGCCACGATCGGAAACCGGTGTCAGCGTTTGTTCAATAGAGGCAACAGTAGCGCGAACCTCTGCCGAAAAGTTTGCCAAATTCTGCTCAAAGATATCCTTATGTGCCGGGGCGACAGTGATCAGCTTCTCGGTGATCACCTGCGCAGCCTGAACCGCTTGATCTGGACCTAACCATAGATGCGGATCAATACCGTCGTGGCTATGGCCGTGATGATCATCATGGTCGTGACCTTCATGGTCATCATGGTCGTGCCCTTCGTGATCATCATGGGCATGTTTGTCATGGTCGTGGCCTTCGTGGTCATCATGAGCATGTTCGTCATGATCGTGGCCTTCGTGGTCATCATGAGCATCACCGTAATGACGGAAATTGATGCTGTCTTGAGCTGTCAGTGTCAGTACATTTTCTTTTCCATCAAGCATCTTTATCAAAAAACGCTCCAGCTCAGGGCCTACCCAAATCACCAGGTCAGCGTCATTGAGCTTGCGGGCGTCAGAAGGACGCAGCGCATAATCATGTGGCGATGCACCTGCAGGTAGAAGCGTCTCCGTTGACGTTACTCCCTGTGTCAGCTCCTGGACAATCATAGTAACAGGCTTGACTGTCGAGACGACTTTGAGCTCTTCGGCATGCAGTGCAGGTGTAGCTAACAGCCCTAAAGTGCTGCAAGTGAGGAGTAAACGGCGCATAATAGGTTCCCTGAATAATTCTTGATTACAACAATTGCCAAAGATGTTATATTATAACATCTCACTTTGGCAAATATCTAAGCAAATAAATTTATGAATTCCTTAGTTGAATTACAGTCGGTCACCGTGACGTTTGCCGAACGGCACGTACTGGATCAAGTCTCGCTAAAATTAGAACGGGGACAGATCACGACCCTGATAGGCCCAAACGGAGCCGGAAAATCGACCCTCGTCAAAGTTATTACGGGGTTGAACAAGCCAACAGTAGGGAAAGTTATTCGCCAAAAAGGACTTCGTATTGGCTACGTGCCGCAAAAGCTGGCACTTAACAGTACACTGCCGCTAACCGTTGATCGCTTCATGCGCCTGGCTGGCCGCTATAACGAAGCCCAGCGTATCGAGGCTCTCGAACTTGTTAATGGCAAGCACCTTCACCATAGTAATATGCACTCACTCTCTGGGGGTGAAACGCAACGGGTGTTGCTGGCCCGGGCACTATTACAAAAACCAGATTTGCTGGTACTCGATGAACCTGTACAAGGCGTTGATGTCAATGGCCAGCTAGAATTATACAGCCTGATCCAATCACTGCGAGACAAACTCAACTGCGCCATCTTGATGGTATCGCACGACTTGCATCTGGTGATGGCGAAAACAGACCATGTCATCTGCCTTCACCACCATATCTGCTGTTCAGGTGAACCCGAAGTGATCACCAACCACCCATCATATGTGGCACTGTTCGGCCGCCACCAATGCGAACAGCTGGCGCTTTATCAGCACCATCACAACCACGAACATGATTTATCTGGCAACCCGGTCGGCCCTTGCCAGCATGAGCACCAACATAACGAACAACAAGAGACCAACAATGCTTGATTTATTGCTTCCCGCACTGATTGCGGGGATTGGTATCGCCCTGCTTGCAGGCCCGCTCGGCTCCTTCGTGGTCTGGCGTAAGATGGCCTACTTTGGCGATACCCTATCGCATGCCTCGCTACTAGGGATTGCACTTGGTTTCCTTTTCAATATCAACCTTAACCTTGCGCTGCTTATTTGCTGTCTGGCTCTGGCGGTGATCCTGGTAAGCCTGCAGAAACAAAAATATGTAGCAACAGATACCCTGCTCGGTATTCTTGCCCACAGCGCCCTCTCGTTGGGTTTGGTTGCAGTCAGCTTTCTCGATCATGTCCGTATCGATCTGATGTCTTACTTGTTTGGCGATCTGCTGGCAGTAACACCGGCGGATTTACTTTGGATCTACGGCGGCGGCGCTATTGTGATGACCATGTTGATTGTCTTGTGGCGCCCATTGCTGTCCATGACGATTAACGAAGAGCTTGCCCAAGTCGAAGGGGTCAACGTCGACCTGATGCGCCTGCTACTGATGTTAATGGTCGGTATGGTGATCGCGGTTGCGATGAAGTTCGTCGGTGCCCTGATCATTACCTCTTTGCTGATCATCCCTGCCGCAACCGCCCGTAAGTTCTCGCACAGCCCGGAAATGATGGCCGCGCTAGCCTCAGGGTTGGGTATTATTGCCGTTATGTGCGGACTGGCTATGTCTTGGCACTATGACACCCCAGCAGGCCCGTCTGTGGTAGTAGCAGCCGCTGCTTTGTTCCTATTGAGCCAGTTCAAGCGAGCCGAAGCCTAATTTCTTTAACCAAGAACTAAACAGCAGTCCCCCCGGGCTGCTGCCCTTCTGCTCCCCACAACTACGCCGCCATTTCAAACCAGCAAACCGTGAACAATTTAGCCTCCATCTTGTCAGTTAAACAAACTGCGGTGTCGACTGTTGCAGGTGCTCTTTACTTGCATTGCGGTGCGTAAATACTTGGTATCAGGTAGGTAGTCTAGCAGGCACTGAAAATAGGCTTCATCTTTATCCGATAACATGAAGTTGTCGATATATAGCCGATGACAGGCGTTGGTCATCAAGTTGGCTGATGTACCATTTTCGGCCAATGATACATGCTCGAGAATGCAGGTCTCGTAACCTTCCTTGTCTTCTTTAGCCACGCTAAACGCGGAACTTAACGTGAATATCAGCAGTAAGGCCACCTTTCTCACTGCCAGCCCTCCGGGTCACTAACCTCTCCTAAGCATATACGTATACCCATCTAGCTGCCTCCTACCATGTGTAGCCAATAAAAAACCCGCCAAATGGCGGGTTTCATTAGAGTCTTTAGGTATCGCTTTGAAGGTAAGGTTTACCAGCCAGTTACTTCACGTAATGCCTTGCCGATGTCAGCAAGGCTCTTCACGGTTTTAACACCTGCAGCTTCCAGAGCCTGGAACTTATCTTCTGCAGTGCCTTTACCGCCAGAGATAATCGCACCAGCATGGCCCATGCGCTTGCCAGGAGGCGCTGTTACACCTGCGATGTAAGACACAACAGGTTTAGTGACATTTTCTTTGATGTAGGCAGCCGCTTCTTCTTCCGCGGTACCGCCGATTTCACCAATCATCACGATGGCTTCAGTCGCTGGGTCGTTTTCGAACAGCTCCAGCACGTCAATGAAGTTTGAACCCGGGATTGGGTCACCACCGATACCGACACAAGTCGACTGACCGAAACCTTCATCCGTTGTCTGCTTAACAGCTTCGTAAGTCAATGTACCCGAACGGGAAACAATGCCTACTTTACCCGCTTTGTGGATGTGGCCCGGCATGATACCGATCTTACACTCGTCCGGCGTGATCACACCCGGGCAGTTTGGACCAATCATACGCACGCCTGCTTCATCAAGGCGTACTTTAACATCCAGCATATCGAGCGTAGGGATGCCTTCGGTGATGGTCACAATAAGCTCGATACCCGCATCAATCGCTTCCAGGATCGCGTCTTTACAGAACGGCGCCGGTACGTAAATGACTGTTGCTGTTGCGCCAGTGGCTTCAACGGCTTCACGTACCGTATTGAACACAGGCAGACCTAGGTGCATAGTGCCGCCTTTACCCGGTGAAACACCACCGACCATCTGCGTTCCGTACTCAATAGCTTGTTCTGAGTGGAATGTACCCTGACCGCCAGTAAAGCCCTGACAGATCACCTTGGTATCTTTATTAATTAGAACAGACATTATTTACCCTCCGCTGCAGCAACAACTTTTTCCGCTGCTTCAGTTAGGGAAGTCGCAGCAATGATGTTCAAACCACTCTTCGCCAGGGTTTCCGCCCCCAGCACCGCATTGTTACCTTCAAGACGAACCACTACCGGTACTTCAACACCGACTTCTTCGACCGCACCAATGATACCTTCGGCAATCAAGTCACAACGGACGATACCACCAAAGATGTTAACCAATACCGCTTTCACATTGGTGTCGGAAAGGATGATCTTGAATGCTTCGGTAACACGCTCTTTGGTTGCACCGCCGCCCACGTCGAGGAAGTTGGCTGGCTGGCCGCCGTGCAGGTTAACAATATCCATGGTACCCATAGCTAGGCCAGCGCCGTTAACCATACAGCCGATGTTGCCATCAAGTGCGACATAGTTCAGCTCCCACTGTGCCGCATGTGCTTCACGCTCGTCTTCCTGTGAAGGATCGTGCATTTCACGAAGTTTCGGCTGGCGGTATAGGGCATTGGAGTCAATGTTGATCTTACCGTCGAGACAAAGCAGGTTGTCATCACCGGTGATCACCAATGGGTTGATTTCTAGCAGGGCAAGATCGTAATCAGCAAACATGTTGCCCAGACCCAGGAAAATCTTGGTGAACTGCTTGATCTGGTCACCTTTAAGGCCCAGTTTAAATGCCAGCTCACGGCCTTGATAAGGCTGAGGGCCAACAAGAGGGTCAATGGCTGCTTTGTGGATCAGCTCAGGAGTTTCCTCAGCCACTTTTTCAATTTCCACACCGCCTTCAGTCGATGCCATGAACACGATGCGACGTGTACCACGGTCAACCACTGCACCTAGGTACAGTTCGTTGGCGATGTTAGAGGCTTCTTCAACCAGGATTTTCGTTACCGGTTGGCCATTTGCATCAGTCTGGTAGGTTACCAGATTCTTACCCAGCCACTTCTGGGCAAAACCCTTGATACCTTCTTTGGTGTCGTGCAGTTCCACGCCGCCCGCTTTACCACGGCCACCGGCATGTACCTGACATTTCACGACCCATTTGTCGCCACTGATTTTACCTGCAGCTTCTGCGGCTTCTTGTGGCGTGTCGCAAGCGTAACCTTCTGGAACTGGCAGACCGTACTCGGCGAACAGCTGTTTCGCCTGATATTCATGCAAATTCATGATGTTCTATCCGTTTTCATATCCCTTGGGGAATCGTTATATCCATGTGAAATACTCTTTGGTACTTCTTCGATTGTAGCTGCAAAATTGGCAGGCCAACTGTCGAGCCTGACTGGCCTGCCTGCAGGGTTACACGTCTAGAAGCAGACGTGTTGGATCTTCAAGTAACTCTTTGATAGTAACCAGGTAGCCCACTGACTCACGGCCATCAACCAAACGGTGGTCATAAGACAGTGCCAGGTACATCATCGGCAGGATTTCAACCTTGCCATCCACTGCCATCGGGCGGTCTTGGATCTTATGCATACCCAAAATAGCCGACTGCGGCGGGTTGATAATCGGTGTCGACATCAATGAGCCGAATACACCACCGTTGGTGATTGTGAAGTTGCCGCCGGTAAGCTCATCGACAGTCAGTTTGCCGTCACGGCCCTTGATAGCCAGCTCACGAATACCTTTCTCAATCTCAGCCAGGCTCAGCTTGTCACAGTCGCGAAGGACCGGCGTTACCAGACCACGAGGGGTTGATACCGCAATACTGACATCGAAGAAGTTGTGGTAAACAATATCGTCACCGTCGATAGACGCATTCACTTCTGGGAAGCGCTTCAGTGCCTCAACCACCGCTTTCACGTAGAAAGACATAAAGCCCAAGCGGATACCGTGGCGCTCTTCGAAGATATCTTTGTACTGCTTGCGCAGATCCATGATTGGCTTCATGTTTACTTCGTTGAAGGTAGTCAGCATCGCTGTGCTGTTCTTCGCTTCAAGCAGACGTTCTGCCACACGCTTACGCAGGCGGGTCATTGGCACACGCTTTTCGCTGCGGTGGCCAATCGGTGCTTCCACCTTCGCTTCCACAGCAGGGGCCGCAGGCGCTGGAGCCGGCTTGCCTTCTTTCACGAACGCTTCAACATCTTCACGCGTGATGCGTCCACCGACACCGGTACCTTTCACGTCGGCAGCGTTGATAGTGTGCTCAGCCAACAAGCGGCGAACCGCAGGGCTCAACGCTTCGTTGGTCTCATCACCCAGCGCCGCAGTGTTTCGCTTGTTAGGCGACGACTCTGCTTCGGCTGGTACATCTTTGGTTGGCTCACCTGCTACCGCGCCCGCTTTGATCTTGCCGATCAACTGCTTGGTCAGTACGGTGGTGCCTTCGTCTTCCAGAATTGCTTCAAGAATACCGTCTTCCGGTGCTGGTACTTCCAACACCACTTTGTCTGTTTCGATATCAACCAGAACTTCATCACGGGTGACAGCATCGCCTGGCTGCTTGTGCCAAGTTGCTACTGTTGCGTCTGCAACTGATTCAGGTAAATCGGGAACCAGAATTTCGATCGTCATATCGGCTTTGTCCTTTTTGTTCCAGTTCTTATAAATCTATTGTTAGTGCGTCTTCGATCAACGCTTTTTGCTGTTTCAGGTGAACCGACATGTAACCTACAGCCGGTGAAGCTGAAGCCGGGCGGCCTGCATATTCAAGCTGGGCGCCGGCCGGAAGGGCTGAACGGAAGTTGTGCTGGCTGGAGTACCATGCACCCTGGTTCTGCGGCTCTTCCTGACACCAAATAAAATCAGTGACGTGCTGATAGTCTGCCAAGGCAGCTTCAACGTCTTCTTTCGGGAATGGGTAAAGTTGCTCGATACGAACAATAGCCACATCCGTCTGCTCGTTCTTACGGCGCTGCTCCAGCAGGTCGAAATACACCTTGCCCGAACAGAAGACCACGCGCTTGACCTGTTTCGGATCAAGATCGTCAATCTCACCGATCGCAGGCTGGAACGTCCCGTTTGCCAATTCATCCAGGCTGGATGTACATAGCGGGTGACGCAGCAAAGACTTAGGTGACATTACCACCAGCGGGCGACGCATAGGACGAACCACCTGGCGACGCAGCATGTGATAAACCTGAGCCGGTGTCGACGGGATCACCACCTGCATGTTCTGCTCAGCACATAGCTGTAAGTAACGCTCGAGGCGAGCTGATGAGTGTTCTGGTCCCTGCCCTTCATAACCATGCGGCAGTAGCATTGTCAGGCCACACATACGGCCCCACTTCTGCTCACCAGAACTGATGAACTGGTCAATCACCACCTGGGCACCATTGGCAAAGTCACCAAACTGGGCTTCCCAAAGCGTCAGACCACTAGGCTCTGCGGTTGCATAGCCGTATTCAAACGCTAGCACGGCTTCTTCGGACAATACCGAGTCGAAGACCTGGAACGGGCCTTGTTTGTCATGGATATTGGCCAGCGGGATATACGTACTCGCGTCACCCTGGTTATGCAGTACCGAATGACGGTGGAAGAAGGTGCCACGACCTGAATCCTGACCGGTTATACGGATCCGCTTACCTTCATCAACCAAGGTGGCATAGGCCAAGGTTTCGGCCATACCCCAATCAACCGCCTTCTCACCTTCAGCCATCGACATACGGTCGTTATATAGCTTCTGGACACGGCTCTGGAGTTTATGGCTGTCAGGGAACTGACAAACCCGGTAGGCCAACTCTTGCAGGCGACCATAGTCAACCTGATTGTCCCAATCAACCGTCCAGTCATGACCGATATACGGCTCCCAATCAACCGAGTGCAGTTTCATTGGGCGCCACTCTTTAACCACGCATTCACCGCGGTCAAGGGCATCACGGTATTCGTTGATCAATGACGTTGCAGTTTCCAAATCAACCGTACCCGCATCGGTCAAGGCATCGGCATAGATCTTACGCGGTGTCGGGTGCTTCTTGATTTTCTGGTACATCAGCGGCTGAGTCGCATTCGGCTCGTCCGCTTCGTTGTGACCATGACGGCGGTAACACACCAAATCAATCACCACATCGCGCTTGAAGGTATTACGGAAATCAAGAGCAATACGGGTAACAAAAGCAACGGCTTCTGGATCATCGGCGTTAACATGGAAGATTGGCGCCTGTACCATTTTGGCGATATCGGTACAGTATTGGGTCGAACGGGTATCATTCGGGTTGGATGTGGTAAAGCCAATTTGGTTGTTCACCACGATTCGAACCGTACCGCCCACGCGGTAGCCACGTGACTGGGACATATTGAATGTCTCTGCCACTACCCCCTGGCCGGCGATGGCCGAGTCACCGTGGATGGTGATTGGCAGTACCTGAGAGCCATCTTTGTCGCCCAGACGGTCTTGTCTTGCTCGAACCGAGCCAACCACCACAGGGTTGACAATTTCTAGGTGAGACGGGTTGAATGCCAACACAAGATGCACGTCGCCGCCCGGTGTTGCAAAGTCAGCCGAGAAACCCTGGTGATATTTCACATCACCGGTTCCCCAAGTGTCGTCATGCTTACCGGCAAACTCGTCAAACAAATCCTGCGGTTTTTTACCCAGTACATTGACCAACATGTTCAGTCGGCCACGGTGAGCCATACCGACCACGACCTCACGGGCACCGTTGGTACCGGCGTAGCGGATCAGCTCTTTGACCATAGGGATCAGGGCATCACCGCCTTCAAGGGAGAATCGCTTCGCGCCCGGGAATTTCGCGCCCAAGTAACGCTCCAGCCCCTCTGCTGCAGTCAGCTCATCGAGAAAAGTAAGTTTTTCTTCCTTGGAGAAGGAGCCGCGCCCAACCACAGACTCAAGACGCTGCTGAAGCCAGCGTTTTTCGTCAGTGTTGGTAATGTGCATGTATTCCGCACCGATAGAACCGCAATAGGTTTTCTTCAGCGCGTCATAAAGCTCTGATAACTTCATGGTCTCCTGCCCGATGGCAAAAGAGCCGACATTGAATGTCTCGTTGAAGTCATCAACAGTCAGGTTATGGAATTCAGGGTCGAGGTCGGATACTCGCTCCTGCTGCCATAATCCCAACGGATCTAAGTTTGCATGCTGGTGCCCGCGGAAACGGTATGCGTTGATCAACTGCAATACCTTAACCTGCTTAGCATCAACATCTGGATCGCTGACGGTAGCACTTAGATGGGTTGTTTCCTTCGCTAGACGCCGGAAGTAGTCGCGAACACGCGAGTGAGGCTGTTCAACAGCAGTCTCATTCACGACAGGCAGATCACTGAATACGTGACGCCATTCTTCATCTACTAATTCTGGGTCGCTAAGATACAACTCGTAGAGTTCCTCTACATAAGTTGCATTGGCGCCAGCCAGGTGTGAAGACTCAAGCCAAGCCTTCATAACGCCGTTCTGCATTGTTTTCCCTTAACCACTAGTTATCGCCATTTTCCCGGCTCGGTGACCGGAATTGAGGCTGGCTCCAGAGAGCGAATCATGAAGCCAGCATATCGATAATACTTATATTTATACCGCGCGCTTGAGCAACATCGACTTGATGTGTCCAATTGCTTTCGTCGGATTTAACCCTTTAGGACAAACATTTACACAGTTCATGATGCCATGGCAACGAAAAACGCTAAAAGCGTCGTCCAGATCGGATAAACGTTCATCAGTTGCGGTATCACGACTATCAATTAGCCAGCGATAAGCTGCTAGCAGGCCAGCTGGTCCGATGAATTTATCCGGGTTCCACCAGAACGATGGGCACGACGTTGAACAGCAAGCACACATAATACATTCGTAAAGGCCATCAAGATGGGCACGCTCTTCCGGCATCTGCAGGTTTTCTCGTGCAGGCGGCTGGGCACCGTCATCAATCAGGAATGGCTTCACTTTGGCGTAGTTGGTGTAGAACTGCTCCATGTCGATGATCAGATCGCGGATAACCGGCAAGCCCGGCAACGGGCGGATCACAATGGTGCTCTGGTCGGTCAATGCCGACAGCGGTGTGATACAGGCCAAACCATTCTTACCGTTCATATTGATACCGTCAGAGCCGCAGACCCCTTCACGGCAGGAGCGGCGGAACGACAACGTCGGATCTTGTTCTTTCAGCAAAATAAGCGCATCGAGCACCATCATGTCGGAGCCTTCCGGCACCTCTAGGGTGTAGCCCTTCATGTGCGGCGCGTTGTCTACATCAGGGTTGTAGCGGTAAATCGAGAAATTCAGTTTCATAATTCTATCCTCCCCTTAGTATGTACGCGCTTTAGGCGGAAATGCCTCACGATGAATTGGTGTCATGTTGACATCACGCTTGGACATCTCTTCTGTCTCAGGGTTGTAGATAGAGTGACATAGCCATTGTTCATCATCGCGCTCAGGGAAGTCGAAACGGGCATGGGCACCACGGCTCTCGGTACGGTAGTTAGCCGCTACCGCCGTTGCGTAGGCCGTTTCCATCAAGTTCTCTAGTTCCAGACACTCAATACGCTGGGTATTGAATTCTGTCGAGGTGTCGTCAAGGCGCGCTTCTTTCAGGCGCTCACGGATCACTTTGAGCTCTTCCAAGCCAGTAGCCATTGCTTCGCCTTCACGGAATACCGAGAAATTATTCTGCATACAAGTTTGCAGATCTTTGCGGATCTCAACCGGATCTTCACCTTTCTGGGTGCTGTTCCAGCGATTAACACGGGCTAGGGAAGCTTCGATATCCGAGTCGGTTGCCGGGCGCGCTTCGGCTTGTGCCAATAGGGTCTCGCCCAAATGCAGACCGGTCGCACGGCCAAAGACCACCAAGTCAAGCAATGAGTTACCGCCCAAACGGTTAGCACCGTGAACAGACACAGAGGCGATTTCACCACAGGCGAATAGGCCCTGTACTTCAACATCACTGCCCGAGGCTGTCTGCTTGATTGCCTGACCCGATACCTGGGTCGGTACACCACCCATCATGTAGTGACAAGTCGGGATAACAGGGATTGGCTCTTTGACCGGATCAACGTGAGCAAAGGTACGGGATAGTTCACAAATACCCGGCAGACGCGACTCAAGCACATCTTTACCGAGGTGGTCCATCTTCAGTTTAATGTGTGGACCCCATGGGCCATCGCAACCACGGCCTTCACGGATCTCCACCATCATTGAACGGGCAACAACGTCACGGCCAGCCAAGTCTTTAGCATTCGGCGCATAGCGCTCCATGAAGCGCTCACCGTCTTTATTTAGTAGGTAACCACCTTCACCACGACAACCTTCGGTCACCAGAACACCGGCGCCGGCAATGCCTGTCGGGTGGAACTGCCACATTTCCATGTCCTGCATCGGTACACCGGCACGCAGTGCCATACCAACACCATCACCGGTATTGATGTGGGCATTGGTTGTTGAAGCGTAGATTCGGCCTGCACCGCCTGTCGCAAGAATGGTTGCCTTCGATTTGAAGTAGCAGATCTCGCCGGTTTCCATGCATAGCGCGGTACAACCTAAGATGGCGCCGTCTTGGTTCTTCACCAAGTCCAGTGCGTACCACTCAGAGAAAATCGTGGTTTTGTGCTTCACGTTTTGCTGGTACAGGGTATGAAGCAAAGCATGACCAGTACGGTCAGCTGCCGCCGCAGTACGCGCAGCCTGCTCACCACCGAACTCTTTCGACTGGCCGCCGAAAGGACGCTGGTAGATAGTACCGTTATCGAAACGAGAAAACGGCAGGCCCATCTTTTCCAGTTCTATCACTGATTTCGGGCCATTTTTACACATGTACTCGATCGCATCCTGGTCACCGATATAATCGGAGCCCTTGACGGTATCGTACATATGCCACTGCCAGTTATCCGGGTGGGAGTTACCCAGCGCAACGGTGATCCCACCCTGCGCAGAAACGGTGTGGGAACGTGTGGGGAATACTTTGGAAAGCAGCGCACACTTTAGGCCCTGCTCAGAAATTTGTAGTGCCGCGCGCATACCTGCGCCACCTGCACCAATAACTACCGCATCAAATTCACGAACTGCAATGCTCACTTACGCACCCCACACAATAAAGAAACCTGAGAACAGGTAAACAAAAAGAACAGCAACAACACCAAATTGGATACCCGCTCGAAGGGCGGCAGGCTTGATGTAGTCCGTCAGCACTTGCCACAAACCAATCCACGCATGGATTAAGATCGACAGCAATGCCAACATAGTGAAGACCTTAGTACTCAGCTTGCCGAAGAAAGCGGTCCAGGTATCGAAGGTCAATTCCGGGCCAAAAGCGAAGAAGCCCACCATATAAAGGGTGTAAAGCGTAAGAATGATGGCGGTAGCACGGATCAGGATAAAGTCATGAATTCCATTGCGGCCAATTGTTGAGACGTTATTTACCATACCAGGCCCCCTGCAAACAGAGACAGAACACCGACGATGACAAAGCTCACTTTGGCACTTTTGATCCCGGATTCCATTTCTTCAAAATATCCCATGTCCATAATCAAATGACGGACACCCACCACGATGTGGTAGAACAGCGCCGTCAGGATGCCCCATAGCACCAATTTCACGAAAAAACTGTCTACAATAGCAGCAGCACTCGCAAAACCTTCTGGAGAGGATAAGGAGAGCCCTAGCAGCCATAGCAGGATAGCTACGGCAACAAAGGTGATCACGCCGGAGACGCGATGCAAGATAGACGCTATCGCTGTAAGGGGAAAGCGAATCGTCTGTAGGTCGAGGTTGACAGGTCTTGGCTTATTTACTTTCACGGTGATTGCCCACTCAGCTCCATTGAAGCAATGTTATTGTTATCACTCCCTGCTTCTACTAACGCCGAACAAGTGCGTTAACATAACTGTAACTCGAGGTTGCAATTATGTTCTACATGCAAATGTAAAACAGTGCCTTCCCTAACTTACTCTAATTATTGATAACTTTGGCATTTGCGTCTGGCGGCGGCAGAACCAGAGACCTGCCGCGAGTATACGCCTCGCAACAATCAAATACAAACCCCGTTACATGACCTCTAACACGCTTTTAGAAATTTGCACTATTTTGTGCAAACTTATTAACAAGCACACACAAGCAGGCACAAAAATTGACATTTGGACCGCTAATCGGTACAACAAATGTACATCCGCCTTGGATTAGGATTATAAAAAACAAAGGAGATTGTTATGGCAGACAAGAAAGCTACTCTTCACATTGAAGGGAAAGCACCCGTCGAACTGCCGATTATCGGGGGCACTGAAGGGCCAGAAGTAATTGATGTACGTAAGCTTGGAGCTAACGGTTATTTTACATTCGACCCTGGTTTTCTAGCCACTGCATCATGTGAATCTCAAATTACTTACATTGATGGTGATAAAGGTATTCTGCTTCACCGCGGATACCCGATTGACCAATTGGCCAATAACGCTGACTACCTGGAAGTGTGTTACATCCTTCTCTACGGAGAGGTGCCGACCCGCGAGCAGTACGAAACATTCCGTACCACAGTGACGCGTCACACCATGGTGCATGAGCAGATCTCAAGCTTCTTCCACGGCTTCCGCCGTGATGCTCACCCTATGGCTGTCATGTGTGGTGTGGTGGGTGCACTTGCTGCGTTCTACCATGATTCGCTGGATATCAATAACGATACCCACCGTGAAATCACTGCGTTCCGCCTATTGTCGAAAATGCCGACACTAGCAGCAATGTGTTACAAGTACTCTATCGGTCAACCATTTATCTTCCCACGCAATGACCTGGACTATGCAGAAAACTTCCTGCATATGATGTTCGCAACGCCGTGTGAAGAATACGACGTCAGCCCAGTAGTGGCTCGTGCAATGGACAAGATTTTCACCCTGCACGCAGACCATGAGCAAAATGCATCGACGTCGACTGTACGTCTAGCGGGTTCATCAGGCGCTAACCCATTTGCCTGTATCGCGGCAGGTATCGCATCACTATGGGGTCCTGCACACGGCGGTGCTAACGAAGCCTGCTTGAAGATGCTGGAAGAGATTGGCAGTGTTGACAAGATCCCAGAGTACGTTGAGCGTGCGAAGGACAAGGATGACCCATTCCGCCTAATGGGCTTCGGTCACCGTGTCTACAAGAACTATGACCCACGTGCGACGGTTATGCGCGAAGCTTGCCATGAGGTACTTCAAGAGCTGAACATTCAGGATCCGCTACTCGATGTTGCTATGGAACTTGAGCGTATCGCCCTATCTGATGAGTACTTCATCGAGAAGAAACTGTACCCGAATGTCGATTTCTACTCAGGCATCATCCTGAAAGCAATTGGTATCCCGGTTTCCATGTTCACGGTTATCTTCGCGATGTCTCGTACCATTGGTTGGATTGCCCACTGGAACGAAATGCACAACGATCCGGGCAACCGTATCGGCCGTCCTCGCCAGTTGTACACCGGTTACAACCAGCGCGAGTTCAGTCCGCTGCATGAACGTGAGTAATGTCAGTATTCACTGATTGAAAGGGCCTTCGGGCCCTTTTTTGTTTTTTAAAAAACGGTTCTGTGGTTCTGTGGTTCTGTGGTTCTGTGGTTCTGTGGTTCTGTGGTTCTGTGGTTCTGTGGTTCTGTGGTTCTGTGGTTCTGTGGTTCTGTGGTTCTGTGGTTCTGTGGTTCTGTGGTTCTGTGGTTCTGTGGTTCTGTGGTTCTGTGGTTCTGTAAGGATGCTCCCCGAGCAAAGCCTTACTATCAAACTATTGATTTAATATAAATATATTTACCAGAGCCTACTACTAAACAGCGTTATTGCTATCTTTCCATAGCTCCGCTCTTACCCCATAGAACCTTAGTGCCGCTCTTAAAACAACAAAAGGGCCCGAAGGCCCTTTTCATTTAACGAATTATCAGCTGTATGTGATTATACGAACTTGATTTTGGTCACTTCTTTCAAGCCAGATAGAACCAGCGTTGGAAGTGATGCAGCTAGGAACACAGTGATTAGGTGGCTAGCTGATAGACCTTCAGTGCTGAAGATGAACTGGCCAACACCTGTGTAAATCACCCCCAGAGACAGTGATGCAGACAGCGCTACCGCACCCAACAGCGATTTGTTGGTGAATGGGTTCTTGCGGAACAGCGTGCTGAACGTACGTGAATCGAAGATGTGCCATAGCTGACAGAACACTAGCATTGCAAAGGCCATTGTCTGTGCGTAGTTAGCGCTTAGACCAGCGTTCATTGCCCAGTTGAATGCCAGGAAGCTCATACCACCCTGCGCTAGACCACGGATAACGATACGGGTACCTAGGTGGTCGCTGAAGAAGCTCTCGTTACGCTTACGCGGTTTACGCTCCATCAGGTCTTTCTCTTCAGGGTCAACACCCAGTGCCAGTGCAGGCAGACCATCAGATACCAGGTTGATCCATAGAATCATTAGCGGCGTCAGTGGCAGGGCAACTTCTGGCCCCATGAACAAGAAGGCAAACAGGATTACCGATACTTCACCTACGTTCGCAGTCAGTGCCTGACGGATGAACTTGCGCAGGTTATCGAAGATCTGACGACCCTGACGTACCGCCTTAACGATAGTGCTGAAGTTGTCATCCAGCAGGATCAGGTCACCTGAATCTTTTGCAACAGAGGTACCAGTGATACCCATGGCAACACCGATGTCGGCGCGGCGAAGTGCTGGTGCATCGTTCACACCGTCACCTGTCATTGCAGCAACTTCGTTGTTGTACTGCTGAGCCTGTACGATACGTAGCTTGTGCTCTGGTGTTACACGGGCAAATACGGCAACGTTAGGACAAATACGACGTAGTTCTTCATCGTCCATGTCGTCTAGCTGGCTACCGGTAACCACTAGGTCTTCTTCACTACGGATAATACCGATGTCACGTGCGATAGCCGCTGCTGTCAACGCGTGGTCACCTGTGATCATCACGGTACGAACACCCGCATCGTAACAGCTGTCAACCGCTGCGCGTACTTCTGGGCGCGGTGGATCCATGATGCCGTATAGGCCTAGGATAGTGACATCCTGCTCTAGTTCAGTGTGGTCACGCTTCAAGTCGTCTTCAGACAGCTCGCGGAAACCTACCGCCAGAGTACGTAGCGCCTGCTCGGCAAAGTCCTGGATAGCCGCTTCGTAGTTCGCAACCATCTCTTCTGCTGGGTTAGCAGCAACCGCTAGGTTCCCTTCAGACGTTGCTGGCTGGTAAGCCACAACGTCACCGTTAACCATAAAGCCTGACGCATTGCGTAGTACGACATCTGGCGCACCCTTGATAGCTAGGAAGTGCTTGCCCTGCGGGTCTCTAACGATAACCGATGCCATCTTACGCGCAGAGTCGAACGGGAATTTCTCAACAATTGAGTAGCCGCCAGTTGATAGCATTTCTGCTTGCTGTAGGCCTGCTTTTGCTGCAGCAACAATCAGTGCACCTTCGGTTGGGTTACCGCGTACAGAAGACTTGTCGCCGTCTTGGATGTATTCAGAATCATTACACAGAGTTGCAACAACCAGACCTTTCATCATCTCAGGGCTGTCTTTTACATCTGTACCGTGGGCAAGTGGCTTGAACTCACCTTCAGGAGAGAAACCTTTACCGCTTACTTCCCAGTTACGGCCTGATGCATCGTAGGCTTTCATTACCTGCATCTGGTTCTGGGTAAGCGTACCTGTCTTGTCCGAACAGATAACGGTAGTTGAACCTAGGGTCTCGATAGCCGCAAGCTGCTTGGCTAGCGCGTTGCTCTTAACCATACGGGTTGAACCCATGGTCAGTACGATAGTTACCACTGTTGGTAGACCTTCAGGGATAGCAGCAACCGACAGTGAAATACCCGTGTTCAGAATTTCAAGCCATGGCATACCGTGGTATAGACCGATCACACAGACTACGGCTACAACACCCAGCGCAACAACCATTAGCGACTTGGCAATCAAGTCCATACGCTCTTGCATCGGGGTCTTGGTTTCTTCGGTATTCGCCATCATGTCGGCAATGTGGCCAACTTCAGTCTGCATACCGGTACCAACAACGATACCAAGGCCAGTACCTGAAGTAACCATAGTGGTCATGAAGCCCATGTTTTTCTGATCGCCAAGACCGATATGGCCGTCTTCCAGCGCATCTGAAGTCTTGTCAACAGGCTCTGACTCACCGGTCAATGCCGCTTCGTCAATAGACAGACGGTTCGCTTCAATAATACGAACATCAGCAGCCAGAATATCACCGGTGCTGATCTTCAATACATCACCCGGAACAATCTCTCGGGCTGGGATATCTACCCATTCACCGTTACGACGGACCTGCGCCATAGGGGCAGCCATGTCGCGCAATGCTTCCATACCTTTCTGGGCTTTGAACTCCTGCCAGAAAGCAATCAGCACGTTGATGACAATGATTACGCCGATAGCGACGGCATCAATCAAGTGACCAGTGAAGAAGGAAACAATCGCACCGATCCCAAGGATGAAGATCAGTGGGTTCTTGAATTGATGCGCTAGCAGTTCCAGTGCCGTTTTGCCGGCCTGCTCCTGCAGTTCATTGGAACCGAACTGCTCCTGGCGCTTTTTCACTTCCTCAGAAGATAAACCATTCTCGGTTGACGTACCCAAATTGGACACAGTACTGGCAACCGTTTCGGTAAACCATTTTTTAGTCATGGGGGAATCTCCAATTAAATACATTCAGTCGACATCAGTACAATTTCAAACTGATAAAAAGCATTCGCTGAATAGGTCAAAGTAATTTAAAACTCGTTATTAAAGGCATCGTGCCAATTAATTTTTTTCACATCCCTGAATACTTTCTGAATAAAGCATTCGAGTTCATTTAAACGAGTAACTTTAAATTAACCGAAAAAAAGGTGGGTTGTAATTATATTTCGCAGGGCCATACGATAGTTCAGGGTGAATCTTTGACAATTATCAAGATTCAGACCGAATACAGCATAACATCAGTCATAAAGTTGAAACAAAGTATGAATTAGACCCAGATCTAACAGAATTAATACCTCCGAAATATCGAAATATGAAATTTTACAACACAAAATAAAAGGCTTAACGTGCTCACATTAAGCCTTTTCATGCTTTTGTTTTGGTTAATAAAACGCTAAACCGGATTATCTATATCGATAAACGAGACGTCGAAATTATGTTTATCGGCTAAATACTCACCTAATGATTTTATTCCATAACGTTCAGTTGCATGATGGCCAGCACTAAAATAATGAATACCCAATTCTCGGGAAATATGAACTGTTCTTTCGGAAATTTCTCCAGAAATAAAAGCATCCAAACCTTTATTTGCTGCTAATTCTATAAAGTCTTGGCCGCCACCAGTACACCATCCCACCGTTTTAATTTCCTTTGGTGCATTATCGCCAATATGCAAAGGTTCACGATGCAAGGTAATCGACAGCCTTGCCGCCATTTCTTCACCACTCAAAGGTTGGGCAAGTTGACCATAAATGGCGACTGAGTTCGGATTCCCCTCTTCCAAACCACCTAATACTTCGATATCCAGCAGTTCAGCCAGCTTTGCGTTGTTACCCAATGTTGGGTGGACATCCAGCGGCAGGTGGTAGGCATACAAGTTGATACCATTCTCAATAAGGGCTTTGATACGACGATATTTCATGCCGCGAATTTCTGCCGGCTCCCCTTTCCAGAAGTAACCATGGTGGACCAGCAGCGCATCAGCCTGCTCTTCGATAGCACGGTCAATCAATTCCTGGCAGGCGGTTACCCCTGTAATGATCCTCTTGACCTCGGACTTACCCTCGACCTGCAGGCCGTTCGGGCAGTAATCTTTGATTTGATGGGGACTCAGTAGCTCGTTTAGTACTGACTCAAGTTGGATATTGTTCATCATCTATTTCCTTCTCCTCAATAGCGATATTCTATACCCAAACCCCGATAGCTGTTGATCTTTTCCTATACCCTGTCTCTATGGCTAATTAACGCAACAAAAAAGCTGCCGGCCGGCAGCTTTATCAAGTAAGGTCATATATATGAGGCGCTGGCACTTAGTAAAGGTGCTGGGCCGCCAGCTCGGTCTGGGTCAGCCAAACGGGTTTGGTACTGGTTTTCAACCAGACCCGATGAAGGTAGCTATATAGCTTTGAGCGTGTTTCCACTGGAGTGAACATCATGACGGGAAAGGTCACTACGCCGACAGTGACAACAAACGCACGGCGTACAAAAATACGCAATGGTGAATAGCGAGTATACATAACGCCTCCTTGGCCAAGCAGAACAACATACTGGTCTTATTGTTCCAATCTATTGAAATATCCTAGAGTCAACACTCTAAAACAGGCTATTTCATAGTCTATATCATTATAAAAAGAAGGGTTTTATAGCAAAATGTCTACTCTTTACAATAACACTACGGCTAGGGATCATGCTGATAACAGCTTCCACGCTATACTTGCCCTCCCACCACTATTAGACGGCCATCCATTCATCGCAGACCAACGCTGGCTGGATGAATTTGCCAGTAATGCCATTATCCCACAAGGTATCGAGTACCAGGGTGGACGCCGCTTGGGCTTTTTCTACCAATGGCTATGGCAGCAACTGATCACGCACCACCCATGCTATGAACTACTGGCAGAGGAAATCCAACTCAGTGTCGACAAACGCACTCTCGGCGCGGTCGATTTCCTGGTTAACAACTTGAAGACGGGTGAAGTGGAGCACTGGGAAGTCGCCATCAAGTTTTACCTCGCGTTTGAACAAAGGTGGCCAGGTCCTAATGCCCGTGATGATCTGGATAAAAAAGCCAACAAAATGCTCAGTCATCAGCTTATGCTGTCTGCTCACCCGGCCTTTGTTGAGCAGTATCAGGCACAATTTGGCCAAATAAGTCAGCGAAGGTTGATCATGCAGGGGCGTATATTTTATCCCGCCTTTGATGATTATATCGGTTCAGGGATCCAGCTTGCTGCAGAGGCTGCCCAAGGCTTGTGGTGTTATTCAGAGCAAGCCGCTAAGCTCAACTTGAAGCCGATCGCCAAGCCCGAGTGGATCGCCCCACCCCGTTATAGCCAAATTGCCGAAGAGCCCGCACTAATTACAGTCAGTAACCCGACAATGGCCATCGCCCCCGATGACAAGGTATGGTTTGTGATGCCCGAACACTGGCCGCACTCTTCCATGAAAAAATAGTTCAATGCCTCAATAGCCCATAGCCCATAGCCCATAGCCCATAATATAGGCATAAAAAACGCCCGCTCTAAAGAGCGGGCGTTTTCACAATCAATCCCGAGATATTACAGGCCAGCGTCGGCAAATACCTTGCTGACAATTTCCTGTGCTTCTTTCTCAATCAAAGCCAAGTGCTCTTTGCCCTTGAAGCTCTCGCAGTAGATCTTGTAGATATCTTCAGTACCCGACGGACGTGCGGCAAACCAACCGTTCTCAGTGGTCACTTTAAGGCCACCGATAGCCGCACCGTTACCCGGCGCGTGGGTCAGACGTGCAGTGATAGCATCACCAGCCAGCGTTTCAGCCGCCACCATCTCAGGAGATAGCTTGCTAAGTACTGCTTTCTGCTCACCGTTAGCCACCGCTTGTAGGCGGTTGTACTCTGAAGCGCCGTGCTTAGCAGCCAGCTCTTCGTAGTACTGCTGTGGGTTCTTGCCCGTTACTGCTGTGATTTCAGCAGCTACTAGGCAAAGCAAGATACCATCTTTATCGGTAGACCAAGGCGTACCGTCCATGCGCAGGAAAGATGCGCCCGCACTTTCTTCGCCGCCGAAGCCAAGCTCTCCGCTGTATAGACCATCAACGAACCATTTGAAGCCAACAGGTACCTCACACAGTTCACGGCCCAGATCAGCCACCACACGGTCGATCAAAGCACTTGATACCAAGGTCTTACCTACCGCAACTTGCTGTGCCCAATCCGGACGGTGACGGTATAGGTAATCAATACATACCGCTAGGAAGTGGTTCGGGTTCATCAAACCAGCAGGCGTGACGATACCGTGGCGGTCGTAATCTGGGTCGTTGCCGAAGGCCAAGTCGTACTTGTCTTTGTGTGCCAGCAGGCCAGCCATCGCGTAAGGCGATGAGCAGTCCATACGAACCACGCCGTCTTTGTCTAGCGACATGAAACGGAAAGACGGGTCGATAGACTCGTCCACCAAGGTAAGATCCAGACCGTAATGTGCCGCGATCTGGCGCCAGTACTCGATACCAGAGCCACCTAGTGGATCAACACCGATTTTCAGGTTGGCTTTCTGGATAGCTGCCATATCGATGACATTAACCAGATCGTCAACATAAGGTGCAACCAAGTCACGCTCTTCAACCAAGTCGCTCGCAAACGCCTCTTCAATAGAAACACGCTTAACATCAGCCATGCCTGCTGCAATGATCTCATTAGCGCGGGTTTCAATCGCTGTAGTTAGTGCACCTTCCGCCGGGCCACCGTGGACAGGGTTGTATTTGATCCCGCCATCCTGTGGTGGGTTGTGCGATGGGGTAATAACGATACCGTCAGCTTTATCCGCGTGCACCTTGTTATGGCACAAGATAGCATGAGATACACCCGGAGTTGGGGTATAGCCCCGGCCCTGCTGGATAACCACCTGTACGCCGTTCGCCACCAGCACTTCAAGGGTCGAAGTAAAAGCTGGCTCTGACAGAGCGTGGGTATCTTTACCTAGGAAAAGTGGACCTGTTACGCCATTGGCCGCTCGAACTTCAGCTACCGCCTGAGCAATAGCCCAGATGTGGTGCTGGTTAAAAGTTCCTTTGTCGGCAGTACCGCGGTGACCAGAAGTGCCGAAAGCGACCTTCTGCTGCGGATTTTGAGCACTAGGCTCAATCAGGAAATAATTTGCCACCAACGCGGGAATATTGTGCATATCTTCTTGCTGGGCGCGTTGCCCCGCACGAGGATGAATAGCCATTAACGTATCCTTGTAAAAATTAAATTGGCATATTGCCGGTTAAATTTCACCGCAAACTTTTTCAATGATATCGCCACCGAAGCTCATCTTGACCATCAGTTGTTCAACCATCTGACGTTTACGATCAGTATTCGTATTCGTGATCACCCAGAAAGGTGTATTCGGAATTTGCTTAGGCTTGGTTGTTTTACCACTAGCTAGCAGTTTCTCTTCAGTATCGGCGAAGTAAATACGGGTACGCCCTTTAATAGCAGCCGCTTCAGAGAAACCTTGAGGATCAATACGATAAAGCGAGGTCAATACCAGCATAAATCGGCCAATCGCTTTTTCCTGCACGGCAAATTCGTCAGAAATCAGCAAAGAACGCATCTCTTTAACGCGATCAGTATTTGGTACCACGTTGCCCGCATCTTTGCTCACCACTACGCCTTTCGGACGTACCGGCATAACCACCTCATGCTGCAAGGTCGCTACAGATTGTTCAGGCATCATCAGCAAGCGGCGCAGGATATCCGAAGCACTTTCACCAATGTGCTGGGTCTGGCTTGCGATATAACGATATAGCTCTTCGTCTACCTCAATAGTCTTCATCGTAGTGTTCATTATCGTTCCGTTTAAAAATCACCGAGGGATTATAACGTGATCCGAGGTTATACTCTACGGTAAAGCGTTAACTACAAGAGAAAATAGTCAGTGAATCTTCATTACCAAGTCGATGGCCAGGGCGATGCGATCGTCTTGATCCACGGCCTATTCGGCAGTGCCGACAACCTCGGCCTTATGGCCAGATCATTGAAAGATAAATATAAAGTGATCAGTGTTGATCTACGCAACCATGGCCGCTCACCACACAGCGATCAATTTACCTACCGCGAAATGGCACTGGATGTCCTCAACGTTATCGACCAGCTCGACATCGAGCGCTTCTCGCTGATTGGTCATTCTATGGGCGGCAAGGTGGCAATGGCAGCAACCGAGATCGCAGCTTCCCGAATCAACCATCTGTTAGTGTTGGATATGGCCCCGGTGCACTACCATGTCCACCGCCATGAAAACGTGTTCAACGGCCTGCGCGAAGTCTCACGCCACCCCGTCAGCAAACGCAGTGAAGCCGAGCCTCTGTTGGCCAAACACGTGGTCGAACCTGGCGTTCGCCAGTTCCTGCTGAAATCCTTCGCCAAGCAAGAAAACGGCCTATTCGACTGGCGCTTCAATGTCGAAGGCTTGATTGCCAACTATGCCACCATCATGGGCTGGCAGGACATCACCCCGTTTACCGGCAAGACCCTGTTCATCAAGGGTCAAAATTCGGAATATATCCTGCCGGAGCACCGCACGGCTATCGGCACCCAGTTTCCCAACGCCAAAGCGCATTTAGTCGCCAATACCGGCCATTGGTTGCATGCCGAAAAACCGGAAACGGTCAATCGCATCATTTTGAACTTCTTGCAAGCTGCTTAGCGTTAACAGGCGGGCCTTGTCTATGATATAGTGCGCGTCTGGCTCAAAAATGACGATAATGTGGAAAGGAGACACAAATGTTGTATGAGCACATGGATTTGCTTGAATCTATTGGGCTGGATTTGCTCTTTGCCGCGATATTTTTCTTTATCGGCATGGCCATTAAAGATGTGCTAAAACAAGGCAATGTTCCGCCTTTTGGCCGAAAAATCGTCTGGCTGGTCCTTTTCCTTGGATGTGCCGGATTTATTACCAAAGGCCTTATCCAAATCAGCTGGGAAGGCGCTGGCATCGGCTAAAACTGAACGAATACTTTCATTGGTTGCCAAAAGCAGCAACGCGCTGACTTTAGATACCGCAACCACTGACCGTCAGGGTATACTCCTGACAAGGCTATTTCTATCGTTGGCAAGTAAGCTAACGGTCAACATTAATTACGGGTAAATTCTACTATGGCAAGTGTAGGACTCTTCTTTGGTAGCGACACTGGTAACACAGAAGCGGTCGCTAAAATGATCCAGAAACAACTGGGCAAAAAGCTAGTTGAAGTCAAAGATATCGCAAAGTGCAGCAAAGAAGATATCGACAACTTTGACCTACTGTTGCTAGGTATCCCTACTTGGTACTACGGTGAAGCACAGTGTGACTGGGATGACTTCTTCCCAGAGCTAGAGCAAATTGATTTCTCAACCAAACTTGTAGCGATCTTTGGCTGTGGCGATCAGGAAGACTACGCTGAGTACTTCTGTGATGCGATGGGCACGGTACGTGAAATCGTGGAAGGCCGTGGCGCAACTATCGTAGGCCACTTCTCTACTGAAGGTTTTGAGTTCGAAGCTTCTAAAGCCCTAGTTGATGACAACCACTTTGTCGGCCTATGTGTTGACGAAGACCGCCAACCAGAATTGACTGAACAACGTGTTCAGAGCTGGGTTAACCAGATTTACGATGAAATGTGTCTGGCTGAGCTAGCTGACTAATTAAGTCATTGATTCAAAAAGCCGGGCCCAGCCCGGTTTTTATTTTCTGGCGTATCTAGGATTAGGATAACGCATGCCCCTCATCAAGTGCTTCTTCGCCATCTGGGTCTTGCACCTCACGGTACTGTGGTTTTTTGCGAACATACAGCACCCGCTTTACTTCTGATACCACATCCCCCCGGGTGTTTTTTACCTGGACCACAAATTCTGGAAAGAATTTGTCCCCATTTGCCGTTGCCTTGAGGATTTGACTCAGAAGATCTTCGCTGATCAAAAAGTCGGCGTATAAATCCGTATTGCCAGGCTTAATGAAGTGGATTTCGGCCTGTTTATCCCAGACATAATACTCCTTGCCCAGGATCCCAATTAACATCAATGCATAGACAGGATCGGTCAGCGAAAAAATGCTACCTCCGTATTGAGTACGATTAGCATTTTTATTCCACCATCTTAACTTTAACTTGATTTGTACTTCGCGAAAATCCTCAGAAATGCGAACAATACGTATTCCTGCTCCCCAGAAAGGAGGCCAGAGATTCAGGGCAAACTTGACGATTGCCGGGCGATAAAAGCGATACACGGCGGTATTCCCTTATAGCTGGTACGATGAGTTCATTCTAACGCGCAATCGTACATTTTAACAACATTTGGATAACAAAAAGAAAAGTTAGATATCAGTAAGATTGACCCGTTTTAAGGTTTATTGTTACCTTGAGGTCACTTATAATGAGAAAAGAAGAGAAAGACTACCGTACCATGAGGGTACGGGTAGCCAATAGGAAACTCCAATGTCAGATAACAATCACGCACTAAAACAAGCTGGCCTGAAAGTAACCCTTCCACGCCTAAAGATTCTGGAAGTGCTACAACAACCGGATTGCCAGCATATCAGTGCTGAAGACTTGTACAAGAAACTAATCGATATCGGTGAAGAAATTGGCTTGGCGACGGTATACCGCGTATTGAACCAATTTGATGATGCCGGCATCGTTACACGTCACCACTTCGAAGGCGGAAAATCTGTATTCGAGCTGGCGACACAGCATCACCATGACCACCTAGTTTGCTTGGACTGCGGCAAAGTTATCGAATTCTCTGACGAGATCATCGAAGAACGCCAAAAAGAAATCGCTGCTAGCTTCAATGTTCGTCTTACCAACCACAGCCTATACCTATATGGTCACTGTGCCGAAGGCAACTGCCAGGAAGACAGCACACTGCACGACAAAAAATAATTAAGCTCAAGTAAAAAACAATAAGGCCGGGAGCTCAACACTTGGCCACTCATCCAGCTTAGCATTTGTTGTTGTATACCCATAAAAAAACCAGCCTTTCGGCTGGTTTTTTCATATCAGACTAGGGGGAAGCTCAGCGATTAGTCGCCAATTTTCGCCCAAGTATCGCGCAAACCAACGGTGCGGTTGAAGACCAACTTCTCTTTAGAAGAGTCTTTGCTATCAGCACAGAAGTAGCCCATACGCTCGAACTGGAACGCTTTCTCTGCTTCTGCTTCAACCAATGAAGGCTCAACAACGCCGTTCATCACGGTCAGTGACTCAGGGTTGATCACAGAAACGAAATCATCAGCTGCACCAGGGTTTGGTACCGTAAATAGGCGATCATATAGACGAATTTCAGCTGGAATACCCTGCTCAGCAGAAACCCAATGAATTACACCTTTCACCTTACGGCCATCAGCTGGGTTCTTACCTAGCGTCTCGTTATCGTAAGTACAGAAGATAGTCGTGATGTTACCCTCTTCGTCTTTCTCGATACGCTCAGCCTTGATCACGTAGGCACCACGTAGGCGAACTTCTTTGCCTAGCACCAGACGCTTGTACTTCTTGTTCGCTTCTTCGCGGAAGTCTTCACGCTCGATGTACAGTTCACGGGTGAAAGGTACTGAACGGCTGCCCATCTCAGGCTTGTTCGGGTGGTTAGCCACGTCAAGCATTTCAGCATCGCCTTCGAAGTTCTCGATCACCACTTTAACTGGATCCAGAACAGCCATCGCACGTGGGGCGTTCTCGTTCAGGTCGTCACGGATACAAGACTCCAGCGAGCTCATCTCGATGGTGTTATCTTGCTTGGTGACACCGATACGCTTACAGAACTCACGGATTGATGCAGGTGTGAAACCACGGCGGCGCAGGCCAGAGATAGTCGGCATACGTGGGTCATCCCAACCGTTAACCAAGTTCTCGGTCACTAGCTGGTTAAGCTTACGCTTGGACATTACCGTGTATTCCAAGTTCAGACGGCTGAACTCGTACTGACGCGGCTGGCAATCAATAGTGATGTTATCCAGCACCCAGTCGTACAGACGGCGGTTGTCCATAAACTCCAAGGTACAGATAGAGTGCGTAATGCCTTCCAGCGCATCAGAAATACAGTGGGTGAAGTCATACATCGGGTAGATGCACCACTTGTCGCCAGTCTGGTGGTGAGTTGCAAAGCGTACGCGGTAGATCACCGGATCACGCATCACCATAAACGGTGAAGCCATATCGATTTTGGCACGAAGACACATCTTGCCTTCTTCCACCTCGCCGTTCTTCATTTTTTCGAACAGCTCAAGGTTTTCTTCTACGCTGCGATCACGGTATGGGCTGTGCTTACCGGCCTCGGTAAGGGTGCCGCGGTATTCGCGCATTTGCTCTGGACTTAGCTCATCAACGTACGCTAAGCCTTTATTAATCAATTCAATAGCAAACCCGTACAGCTTATCGAAGTAGTTCGATGAGTAACAAATCTCACCGCTCCACTCAAAGCCCAACCAGTTAACATCGTTCTTAATAGACTCAACGTATTCGATGTCTTCTTTCTCAGGGTTAGTATCATCGAAACGAAGATTACATTGGCCCTGATAGTCCTGAGCAATACCGAAGTTCAAACAAATAGATTTCGCATGGCCGATATGCAGGTAACCATTTGGCTCCGGCGGGAATCGGGTATGTACGCTTGTATGTTTGCCACTTGCTAAATCCGCATCAATGATCTGGCGGATAAAGTTAGTTGGACGAGCTTCAGATTCACTCATCAATTACACCTCGTGTGCTTACAGGATTTTTAAGTCCCCTATGATCCATAAATATAGGGGCCGACTCAACAAATAGTGTACATTGTTTGTCGATATGAATAAAAAAACCCCGCAATAGTGCGGGGTCTTGGATATATTTGGCCGACCTGGCCGGTATCGCTGACTTAGAATGCAATAATTAAGGCAGTTTTACCGCTGATAGGTCTTCGTTTGGAGAGACTTTTTTCATCTCGCCCGCTACGATTTCAGCCAGTGGGCCTAGGATAACCTGTAGGTTGTTCGAACCCAGCTTAACCACACCCATCGCACCCAGTGCTTTCAGTGTCTTCTCGTCAGCAAGGCTGCTGTCTTTTAGCGTCAGGCGTAGACGAGTGATACATGCATCGATGTTTTCCAGGTTAGATACGCCACCTAGAGCTTTGATGTATTGCTTAGCTAGCTCACCAGTTTCCTGAGAACCTGCGCCTTCTGCCACTTCATCTTCTTCGTCTTCACGACCTGGCGTCTTCAGGTTGAACTTGACGATAACGGTACGGAAGATTGCGTAGTACAGGCCGAAGAATACTAGGCCCTGTACAACCAGCATGTACCAATTAGTCGCCAGCGGGTTACGGCTCTGAAGAACCATATCCACCAGACCTGCAGAGAAACCGAAGCCAGAAATCCACTGCATTGATGCAGCAATGTATACTGAGATACCTGTCAGTAGTGCGTGCAGAACGTACAGGCCTGGAGCTAGGAACATGAAGGCGAATTCTAGCGGCTCAGTCACACCGGTGAAGAATGATGCGAAACCTGCTGCAATCATGATAGAAGCAACTTTCTCTTTGTTCTTCGCTTTGGCTGTGTGGTACATCGCAAGAGCAGCACCTGGTAGACCGAACATCATGATTGGGAAGAAACCACCCATGTAGATACCCGTTACTCCTGGAGTTGCAACACCAGCGTCGATTGATGCCTGACCACCAAGGAAGTTAGGAAGGTCGTTGATACCCGCTACGTCGAACCAGAATACCGAGTTCAGTGCGTGGTGTAGGCCTACAGGAATAAGTAGACGGTTGAAGAAGGCATAGATACCGGCACCAACTTCGCCAAGGCCCTGGATGCCTTCACCGAACGATACCAGACCACCGTATACTGCAGGCCAGATGTACATCAGTACAAAAGCAATCAGAATTCCGGCAATAGACATCAGGATAGGTACAAGGCGCTTACCTGAGAAGAACGCCAGTGCTTTATGCAACTCGACACTTGAGAAACGGTTGTAAATTTCAGCCGCAACGATACCCACCAAGATACCAACAAACTGGTTGTTGATCTTACCGAAGGCCGCAGGCACGGCACTTGCGTCAATCCCCTGAATCTGAGCGACTGTGCCCGGAGCAAGTAGCGTCGTAACAACAAGGAAACCAACGAAACCAGATAGTGCCGCTGCACCATCCTTGTCTTTGGACATACCGTATGCAACACCCACTGCAAACAGTACTGACATGTTATCGATGATTGCCGAACCAGCCTTGATCAAGAAGGCAGCAAGTGCACTGTTGGCACCCCAGCCGTTTGGATCAATCCAGTAACCGATACCCATTAGAATTGCAGCTGCAGGCAGCGTGGCGACTGGCACCATCAGCGCTTTACCTACTTTTTGAAAATATCCAAGAATGTTCACCCTTAGTTCCCCCTATGGTTTTCTTAGATTCGATGTTGGATAACTTATTTTAGTTACCCGATTAAGTTACTTGCAGTTTAAGAATTTTATTTCGCCCCGCAAATTAAAACGTCATCATTTGTGACCTAAGTCACCAGTAAGGGCAATTGACAGGCGATTTTGCTAGCTCGATCATAAAACTTATTTTATTATGCAAAACAAATGCGATATCACGCTATGATTTAACTGTAATTTTATTTTGGAATGAGGTGTCACTGTGAGACTAATCCCACTGAATGAAGCTAAAGATGTAGGTTTGTGGTCGGCTCGCTATATTGCTGATCGTATTAACAAATTTGAGCCAACAGCGGAACGTCCTTTTGTACTGGGCCTACCAACAGGTGGCACCCCGCTGGCAACCTACAAGCGACTTATCGAGCTTTATCAAGCAGGTGAAGTAAGTTTCAAGCATGTTGTTACTTTCAACATGGACGAATACATCGGTATCCCGGCTGACCACCCAGAGTCATACCGCAGCTTCATGTTCAACAACTTCTTCAATCACGTTGATATTCAAGAAGAAAATATCAACCTGCTCAATGGTAATGCCGAAGATGTTGAGGCTGAGTGCCAGCGCTACGAAGACAAAATCAAGTCATACGGCAAAATTAACCTGTTCATGGGTGGCGTGGGCAACGACGGCCACATCGCATTCAACGAGCCGGCATCCTCTCTTGCTTCTCGTACCCGCATCAAGACCCTGACAGAAGATACCCGCATCGCGAACTCCCGTTTCTTCGATGGCGATATCAACCAGGTGCCAAAATACGCGCTAACGATCGGTGTCGGCACGCTGCTAGATTCAGCGGAAATCATGATCCTGGTAACAGGCCACAACAAAGCGCTAGCCCTGCAGGCTGCGGTTGAAGGTTCTGTCAACCACCTATGGACGGTTTCTGCCCTTCAGCTACATCCTAAATCTCTGATTGTGTGCGATGAACCATCTACGCAAGAGCTCAAAGTGAAGACAGTCAAGTACTTCCGAGAGCTAGAAGCAGAAAACATCAAGCACCTGTAATTAAGGAGTTATTCATGTACGCGCTAACCAACTGCCGCATTTACACCGGTAGCGATGTGCTGAATAACCACGCCGTCATTATTGACGGCGTGAACATTCACGCTGTCTGCCCTGTTTCAGAACTACCGACTGATATCGAAATCCGCGATCTTGATGGTGCCAACCTGACCCCTGGCTTCATCGACCTGCAATTAAACGGCTGTGGCGGTGTCATGCTCAATGACGAAATCAATGCCGATACTATCCACACCATGCACCGTGCCAACCTAAAATCCGGTTGCACCAGCTTCCTGCCGACGCTCATCACCTCTTCTGACGAAGACATGAAAGCCGCCATTGCCGCAGAGCGTGAGTACCAGAGCCAATACCAGAACCATTCACTGGGCTTGCACCTGGAAGGCCCTTACCTGAATGTGATGAAAAAAGGTATCCACTCCGTTGACCATATCCGTCGCTCGGACGCTGACATGATCAGCACCATCTGCGACAACGCCGATGTGGTAACCAAAGTGACCCTGGCCCCGGAGCTAAACGACCATAGCCATATCGAGCAACTGGTCGAAGCCGGTATCGTGGTATCGGCCGGCCACACCAACGCCACTTATGTCGAAGCCCGCAAAGGTTTTGCATCAGGCATTACCTTCGCCACCCACCTGTTCAATGCCATGACACCGATTGCAGGCCGCGAGCCGGGCATGGTCGGGGCCATTTACGACACGCCTGAAGTGTATACCGGGGTGATTGCCGATGGTTTCCATGTCGATTATGCCAATATTCGCATGGCCCACCGCATGAAAGGCGACAAACTTGTTTTGGTCACCGATGCAACTGCACCTGCAGGAGCAGACATTGATCACTTTATTTTTGTCGGCAAGAAAGTATATTACCGGGATGGTAAGTGTGTTGATGAAAATGGCACACTTGGTGGTTCGGCACTGACGATGATCGAAGCGGTTCAGAACAGTGTCGAGCATGCAGGTATCGCCCTGGACGAAGCGATTCGTATGGCAACCCTCTACCCTGCTCGCGCTATCGGCGTAGATCAGAAATTGGGCGCCATCAAAAAAGGCATGGTAGCAAACCTGGCCATTTTTGATCGTGACTACAAGGTTCGGGCGACTGTTGTTAACGGTGAATACGAGCAGAATTAACTATGACAGGCGGACAAATTGGTAATGTTGATCTGGTAAAGCAGCTAAATAGTGCAGCTGTTTACCGGCTCATCGACTTGCAAGGCCCTATATCGCGAATTCAGGTAGCTGATGTCAGTCAGCTTGCACCTGCAAGTGTTACTAAAATCACCCGCCAACTGCTGGAGCGCGGCCTGATCAAAGAGGTCGCGCAGCAGGCTTCCACCGGGGGCCGGCGTGCAATTTCGCTGACCACAGAGTCAGCGCCTTTCCACTCGATTGCGATTCGCCTCGGGCGAAACTACATCGAGCAAACTATTTATGATCTCAGCGGCAAACACATTGTCGGCTCTGCGCATCCTTTCCACTACGCCAACCAGCAAGAACTCATCGATGGCTTGCTGGAGCATATCCGCAAATTCATTGCTGACAACCAGAACGTGCTGCGTGAATTGGTTGCCTTTGGTATTACCCTTCCGGGCCTTATTGACCCGGAAAGCGGTGTGGTTGAATACATGCCTCATATCGATGTCGACAACCTGCCACTGTCAGAAATTATTACCGAAAAGTATGGCGTTGCCTGCTTTGTTGGCAATGATATCCGCGGCTTGGCGTTGGCCGAACATTACTTTGGTTCGAGCAAAGACTGCAAAGACTCTATCCTTGTCAGCGTTCACCACGGTACCGGTGCCGGGATCATCGTCAACGGCCAGGTATTCCTGGGCTATAACCGTAATGTCGGCGAGATCGGTCACATCCAGATCGACCCGTTGGGCGACAAGTGTCAGTGCGGCAACTTCGGTTGTCTCGAAACCGTCGCAGCCGATCCGGCGATTATCCGCCATGTTCAGGCGCTGCTGGACCAAGGCTACCCGAGCTCACTGCAGGAGCTGGAAGATCTCACCATGCCAGCCATCTGTGAAGCAGCCAACAAGGGTGATGAGCTAGCCAGCCAAGCCTTGATCAAGGTGGGCAACCAGCTGGGCAAAGCCTTGGCGATGACGATTAACCTGTTCAATCCGCAGAAGATCATTGTGGCCGGTAACATTACCCACGCTAAAGATGTGATTTTCCCGGCTATCCGCCGCTGTGTGGAAACCCAGTCGCTGTCGACTTTCAACAAAGACCTACCGATTGTTGAGTCTCAGCTCTACACCCAGCCTACCATCGGTGCTTTCTCCATGATCAAGCGCGCAATGCTCAACGGTGTCTTGTTACAGCGCTTGCTTGAAGAGTAAGCCAAACTAAGTAAAGAGCGATGAGATTGGCTTTCTAAGTTATTCATCCTGTTACAAAATATTAAGGGCAGTCGCCAGACAGGTGACTGCCCTTTATGTTATATTTCGCCAATCCATAAAGTACCCTCATTGATAGAGGTACCGATCCAACAGCCAGCCCTCACTTCTAATTTATCCATATTCGGGCCTGGCAAAGCACCATAAAGGAAGTCAGCCTAGCATGGAACTTATCTACATCATCGCCGCCTTTCTGGCTGGCTTTATCGCACTGCGGTGCAAGCTGCCACCTCTGGTGGGCTTTCTGGTTGCAGGTTTCGCCCTCAATACCGCAGGTTATGAATCGACGCCGGTCTTATCGACGCTGGCGGATCTCGGTGTCACCCTGTTGCTGTTTACCATCGGCCTCAAACTTGATGTCAAAACCCTTCTCGCCAAGGAGATTTGGGGCGGAGCGACCCTGCATAACTTGCTAACAACCGGGATATTTACCCTTGCCCTGCTGATATTAAAACAGCTCGGCATAGGCATGATGGCCGATCTCGATGTGGTACAGCTTGCGCTTCTGGCTTTTGCCCTATCGTTCTCCAGTACGGTATTTGCCATCAAGGCCCTACAGGAAAAAGGCGAGCTCAATGCCACCTACGGTACCCTTGCTATCGGTATCCTGGTTATGCAGGATATTTTTGCGGTGATCTTCCTGACCGTCTCAACCGGTAAGATCCCTGAAATTACCGCACTCGCCCTGTTCGCACTACCCTTGCTACGCCCGTCCCTGTTTAAAATCCTCGACCGTGCCGGACACGGTGAGATGCTGGTGCTCTACGGCGTTTTCCTTGCACTGGTCGCCGGAGCCGGCCTGTTTGAGTTGGTGGGAATGAAGGGAGATCTCGGAGCTCTGATCATGGGGATGATGCTTGCAGCCCACCCCAAGTCATCGGAAATGTCCAAGTCGCTATTCAATTTCAAAGAGCTATTGCTAGTTTGCTTCTTCCTCAATATCGGCTTGGCAGAGCAACCGACACTCGACGGCTTGCTAATGGCGCTACTGCTGATGGTAATGCTGCCGCTCAAGGGAATTTTGTACTACGTCATCTTTAACTTGTTCCGCTACAGGGTACGTACTTCCCTGCTTGGTACCCTGACCCTGTTCAACTACAGCGAATTCGGCCTGATTGTCGGTGGTCTGGCCTATAAGATGGGCATGCTACCGGGCAGTTTCCTAGTGGCTATTGCGATTGCAGTATCCCTCTCCTTCCTAGTGGCGGCACCACTCAACAGCCTTGGCCATAAGCTATACAAGGATGCTTCCAAGTGGCTCAAAGAATTCGAGCCAGAGAAACTCAATGCCAGCGATCGCTTGATTGATTTGGGCGAGAAGCAAGTCCTGATCCTTGGTATGGGCCGCATCGGCAGCGGGGCCTACGACGAGCTGGTAGAGACCTATGGCAACAATGTCATTGGTGTCGAAGCCCGGGAAGACTCTGTCGAGCTGCACAAAGAGCAAGGCCGCCACGTTATCCACGGCGATGCTACCGACTCGGATTTCTGGGCCCGGGTCATTTCCAAACAAAACATCAAGCTGATCCTTTTGGCAATGCCACACAGCCAGGCCAATAGCTTCGCCCTCGAGCAGATCCGCGAGCGCAATTACCAGGGCCAAATCGCTGCCATTGCTAAATACGGTGATGAAGAGGAAGAATTGAAGGCTCTGGGAGTCGATGCCGCCTTCAATATCTACCATGAGGCCGGTAGTGGTTTCGCCCGTCATGTGTGCGAACATTTGACGCCACAAATTAAGTCCAGCTAATTTTCTACACTCCTAGATCAAACGGCAGCTTCGGCTGCCGTTTGTTTTTATGCGCAAAATATCGCCCACCTTTAACTTTTATTCGCTTATTTCCATTTTTATTAAATATTATTCAGACAAAGCTCTTTTTGTTTATTGATTTGAAATTGATGGTTGCAATTTATTATCGAATACGCAATTTTAACAATTAACAAGGGACAGCCTCGCTGGTTCCGACATTTTTCATGGATAGCAACATTAGTTAATTTTGGGGTAGGAAGTATGTGTTCAGTATTTGGGATCCTAGACATCAAGAGTGATGCAGCAGCATTACGTCACACCGCTTTGGAAATGTCTAAAAAAATGCGCCACCGCGGCCCTGACTGGTCTGGTATTTATTCGTCAGAGAAAGCCATTCTGGTTCACGAGCGTCTGGCTATCGTCGACCTGAACAGCGGTGAACAGCCTCTGTACAACGCTGACAAAACACATGCCCTTGCTGTCAACGGTGAGATCTACAACCACAAAGAGCTGCGTGCGGAGTTTGCACCTGATTACCCTTTCCAGACCGAGTCTGACTGTGAAATTATTCTTGCACTTTACAAAGAGAAAGGCCCTGAGCTACTTGATTACCTAAACGGTATTTTCGGTTTCATTCTCTATGATGAGCAAGAAGATGCTTACCTGATTGGCCGCGATCATATCGGTATCATCCCGCTCTACCATGGCTACGATGAGCACGGTAACTACTACGTTGCTTCTGAAATGAAGTCATTGGTGCCGGTATGTAAAACAATCAGTGAATTCCCTCCTGGCCACTTCCTATGGAGCAAGGCAGGCGAACCAACCCGCTACTACAAGCGCGACTGGATGGAGTTCGAAGCCGTTGCCGACGCCAAGACCGACAAAGTCGCCCTGACCGATGCGCTGGAAAGTGCGGTCAAACGCCAGCTGATGACGGACGTCCCTTACGGGGTATTGCTGTCCGGAGGCCTAGACTCATCAGTGATTTCCGCTATCACCAAAAAATTTGCCGCTCGCCGTATCGAAGACAACGAAGAGTCTGATGCATGGTGGCCAACCCTGCACTCCTTCGCCATCGGCCTGGAGGGGGCGCCGGATCTCAAAGCGGCCAAAGAGGTTGCTGACAGCATCGGTACCGTTCACCACGAGCTGACATACTCGATTCAGGAAGGCCTGGATGCGATCCGCGATGTGATTTACCACATCGAGACCTATGATGTGACAACTATCCGTGCATCGACACCTATGTACCTGATGGCGCGTAAAATCCGTGCCATGGGTATCAAGATGGTGCTGTCCGGTGAAGGTGCCGATGAAGTGTTCGGTGGCTACCTGTATTTCCACAAGGCGCCGAACGCCAAGGAATTCCACGAGGAGACCGTTCGTAAGCTGCTGGCTCTGAACATGTTTGACTGTGCCCGTGCCAACAAGTCGATGGCGGCCTGGGGTATCGAAGCACGTGTGCCATTCCTCGACAAAGAGTTTCTGGAAGTGGCTATGCGCCTGAACCCTGAAGACAAGATGTGTGGCAACGGCAAGATGGAGAAACACATTGTCCGCGAATGCTTCGGTCATTACCTGCCAGAATCGGTAGCATGGCGCCAGAAAGAGCAGTTCTCAGACGGTGTTGGCTACAGCTGGATTGATACTTTGAAAGAAGTGGCTGAGGCAAAAGTGTCAGATCAGCAACTTGAAACGGCGAAGTTCCGCTTCCCATACAACACGCCAACCACCAAGGAAGCCTACGCCTACCGCGAAATTTTCGAAGAGCTGTTCCCGTTGGAAGACGCGGCGAAATGTGTACCGGGCGGCCCGTCTATCGCGTGTTCAAGTGCCAAAGCGATTGAGTGGGACGAGAGTTTCAAGAACAGTGCCGATCCATCAGGCCGTGCGGTAGCCGCCGTGCATAACGAAGCTTATTAATACCTTGCAAGCATACGAGTGATGCTACACATGGTAAAAAAACGAGAGCCGCCTGGCTCTCGTTTTGTTTTCATGCACTGAAGGGCTAGAAGTAGAAACGGGTACCGAAGATGAAGCGGGTAAAACTGTCTTCAACACCGTCTTTAGTTACACTGATATCATCTGTGGCGATGTTGTAGTTGACCTCGGCACTTATCGCGACATGCGGGTTGATGAAATACTTCACACCACCGGCAAGCTTGATGTTAAGCGCGGTGACATCTTCAAAATCAAAATCAAAGTCGCCATCATCACCGGAAAGGTTAGCCACTTGGGCAGCAGCCCCGAGGTAAGGCACCCAGTTGGTGGTGTTGGTGAAGTTGTACTCGGTAAAAGCACCCAATTGGAACTGCTGGGTACTATCGCTCATGCTGACATCCAGCACCCCGCCAATTTCCCAATTGTTGCGGATAAAATAGCCATAGGACGTATTGAGCACGAATAGGTAATCATCGACATAATCAAGATCCAGGCTACCCTGTAAGGCAAATTCCTGCGTGCCCTGCTCCAGGGTCACAGCCGCAAACGCTGAGGGTGCGCCCAATACGGCGATCACTGCCATTGCCACTGCATGTTTTTTCATGATTATTCTCTCCTTGTGGTGTAGGTCAAATAATCATAGGTCTAAAAAAACAAAAAAGGCCAACCAATGTTGACCTTTTTATTCTGAGGAAAAGAAATTATCGTTCCCAGTAAGCTTCTTCCAAGCTGTCCTCACGCTCCGGCAGGCCGCGAGACAAACGTGGCGAGTGCTGGGCCAGCACTTCGTAGCTCACACGGTTCGAGTACAAGCAAATCTGGGAGAACGACGAGTAAGTCAGGAAGTCAAACTGGTGCTTGCTCGATTTCGGCACATTCTCTTTGTGATAGCGGTTAGCAGACATGTCGTGCAGTAGTGCAGACAGTGCGCCATCACCAGCACCGTTGGTGTTCTTGATCCGCTCAGGGCCACCCATGTATGGGGCAATGTGCGAGTACACCTTAATCGGGTTCTGACACTCCGCTTTCAGCATCGGGCGGCTGAACTCGTAGCGGTTGAACTCAGGAATTTCACCCGGTAGAAGCGGCAGGCTGGTTTCACGCTTGGCTTCTTCTTCGGTGTAGCCTGCAGTGTAAAGGCCGACAGGACCAGCTGTGCACAGTACCAAATCAACCCACTCAAGGGTTTTCTCAGAAGCGATCAATGGATCAGACTCGCCGGTCAGCGCTTCTGCTTCGTCTTCGTTCATCGCAACCACGGTGACGTGATCACGCAGGAAGTCACGCCACCACTGCGGATCGTCTTCGATCACAAACTTGGTGCCCAATGTCAGTACCACAGGTACATCATGCTTTTTCGCGTACTCGATCGCCTTCATGGTTGCTTCAGGCATCGGATCGCCATCTTTACAACGTACCAAGTAAGCTGTCAGTACCAGGGCAGAAGCACGCTTGAATACATCTTCAGGGATACTGCTTGGCTCAAGCTGGTTCATACGGCCTTCGTTGATCGCGAAGGTACGCTCACCTTCTTTGGAGATCAAAGCAAAGCAACGGCCAATCGGACCATTTACCGGTTGCAGGTGGTTCATGTCCATGCGGCTTGAGGTGTTGCACAGATAACGGTAGGCGTAGCTGCCGATTTCGATATCTTTACTCATCACACCCAGTAGTACAGACTTATCATCAGCCAGCACCGAGTAGTTATGAAGAGTGTTACCGATAGTACCACCAGCGAACTCGTGGCTGATCAGCTCTTTGTCTTTTAGCTCGCGGTAAAGGGCTTCCGCTTTCTCATCGGAGATAACCAGCGAGTGGCCTTTACTTAGCTCATAGCGTTCCAGGAATTCATCTTCGACACATGCTTCAATATCAACCAGTGTCTGGTCAATACCGACAATATGCGTACGTGTTAGCCGCTTGTCTTGCTTAGCTTGACTAAGAAGAGGATCACGAGCATGGACCGGGAAGTAGTGCTTAGATTTGCGTTGGCCTGGAAATTTCATGTCAATGAGCTGTCTGTTGAGAAATTTTTGCGAATTCTATCACAGAATATAGAACAAAAAAGAAAAAGCTCTCACAGAATGCGAGAGCCCCATCATCAATTAGGCAATATTCCCATACAGGGTGTTCATCATTGTCGCCACCCTACCGCCAAAGGCGCAACCTACCACCCTTGGCTATGCTGCTGCACCAGCGAAGCCATCAAATCGATATGGGCAGGGTTATCGTTCAAACAGGGGATCAGGTTGAAACTCTCGCCTCCCGATTCAAGGAAAACCTCTTTACAGCCTTCGGCAATTTCTTCCAAGGTCTCGAGGCAATCTACCGAAAATGCAGGGCAAATGACATCCAGACGCCTAACCCCTTTCTGGGCCAACTCACGAATAGTGCCTTCAGTGTAAGGTTTGAGCCATTCCTCCCGACCGAAAATCGACTGATAGCTCATGCTCATTTTCTCACGCGGCATATCAAGTTGTTCAGCCAGCAAAGCTGTAGTGCCGTTGCAGTGGTCAGGGTACGGATCGCCATTGTCAGCATATCGTTTCGGGATACCATGAAACGAACACAGCAAATAATCGGCTTTACCGTTCTTTTGCCAAAAGTCATTCACCGATTCAGCCAGCGCGGAAATATAGCCCGGATGGTCGTAATAATGGTTCACAAAGCGCAGCTCGGGAATATCAGCCCTTGCCTTGAGCACTTTTGCCACCTTGTCGAAGACTGCAGCTGTCGTGGTACGTGAATACTGCGGGTACAAAGGTAATACCAATACACGCTCGCAGCCTTGCTGTTTCAGTGCATCAAGGCCGTCAAGCATACTCGGGCTACCGTAGGTCATCCCCAACTCAACCGGCACACCGAGCTTATCAGACAAGGCCTGCTGCTGGCGCTTCGAATACACCATCAATGGTGACCCCTCATCCATCCACACCGATTGATACAACTTGGCGACCTTCGGCGAGCGGACTGGCAAAATGACACCGTGCAGAATCGGGCACCACAACCAGCGGTTCATATCGACCACCCGGTGATCATGGAGGAATTCAGACAAGAAACGCTTCACCCCTGCCGGCGTGGCTTCATCAGGCGTACCCAGGTTAACCAGCAGCACCCCGTATGGGCGGGTTTGATTATTGTTATTTGTACTTTGCTCGCTCATATTATCCTTCACGCTTACGGCGGTTTTGGTCAATGGATATTACTGTATCAGTTTTCTTTTCAGTCGGTTATACCTTGTGTGGCATTATTTGGATCATTTTTCTGCCCCATAAAAAAACGGGCTGGCCAAAGGCCAACCCGTTTCTGAACTTTCAAGCAGCTTGCAATTAAGCCAGTGCTTTTTCCAGCTCTGCGCTTACAGCAGCTACAGGCTGAGTACCATCGAATTTCAGGTACTTAGTGTTGCCCGCGTCTGCTTCTTTGTTGTAGTAAGCAATCAAAGGTGCAGTCTGCTCGTGGTATACGCCTAGGCGAGCACGTACTGTTTCTTCTTTGTCGTCATCACGAACAACAAGATCTTCACCAGTCACATCGTCTTTACCTTCAACCTTAGGCGGGTTGTATACTGTGTGGTAAGTACGGCCAGAAGCTAGGTGGGCACGACGGCCAGCCATACGCTCAACGATCACATCGTCAGCTACGTCGAACTCGATCACGTAGTCAACGTCTACGCCGATTTCTTTCAGACCGTCAGCCTGAGGGATCGTACGTGGGAAGCCGTCAAGCAGGAAGCCTTTTGCACAGTCGTCTTCAGCAATACGCTCTTTAACCAGACCAAGGATGATGTCGTCTGACACAAGCTGGCCAGCATCAATGACGGATTTCGCTTGTTTACCTAGCTCAGTACCTGCCTTGATTGCTGCACGTAGCATGTCACCAGTAGAGATTTGTGGAATACCAAATTTCTCCATGATGAATTGTGCCTGAGTACCTTTACCTGCACCTGGAGCGCCCAGAAGAATGATGCGCATCTTGTTCCCCTTTAGATTTGAATGGAGTTTTCAAAGAAGTGAAAAATACACTGATTACGCCGCAGTCGCAAGCCCAGTCCCCGACTGGGCAGCGATTACATGCTGTATCAGAATACAATTTGACACCGGTAGCAGGCGATTAGACCTTAGTCCTACCCTGCTCCGGTTCAATACCATTAGCCGTTATGCCAACAACTTGTTAACGGCGGCAAGGAACTGAGACGGATCATCCATGCTTCCCTTCTCGGCCAGCATCGCTTGGCCCAGCAGCATTTCTACCCAACGGCCAAAGGTTTCTTCGTCCGCTTCATCAGCCATCTTGCTCACCAACGGGTGCTCAGGGTTCAGCTCGAAAATGTACTGTACTTCAGGTGCATCATGTCCAGCCGCAGCCAGCAGCTTCGCCATCTGAGTGCCCATTTCATTCTCGTCGGTCACCACAACCGCAGGGGTGTCCTTGAGCTTGAACGTGGTACGTACATCTTTCACACGCTCACCAAGGTAAGTTTTAGTGCGCTCAACCACAGACTGGAAGGCTTCTTCCGTTTCCTTGCGCTTTTCTTTCTCTTCTTCCTGCTCAAACGCAGAAAGGTCAAGATCCGCCTTGGTGATCGCCTGAAATTGCTTACCATCAAACTCTGGCAGGTGGCCCATCAACCACTCGTCGATGCGGTCGTGCATTAGTAGCACTTCTAGCCCCTTGGCACGGAATTGCTCGAGGTGCGGGCTGTTCTTCGCCGCGCTGAAGCTATCGGCGGTCAGGAAGTAGATCTTATCCTGGCCTTCTTTCATGCGCTCGATGTAATCGGTTAGCGATACGGTCTGTTCAACCGTCTCGGCATGAGTCGAGCTGAAGCGCAGCAACTTGGCGATTTTCTCGCGGTTAGCAAAGTCTTCAACCGGGCCTTCTTTCAGTACCTGGCCGAACTCGTTCCACAATGTCTGGTATTTCTCAGCATCGTTGTTTGCCAAGCGATCCATCATTGTAAGTGCACGCTTGGTGCAGGCTTTGCGTAGCGACTGGGTGACTTTATTATCCTGCAGGATTTCACGCGATACGTTCAGAGGCAGATCGTTAGAATCAATCAGGCCACGCATAAAGCGCAGGTAAGACGGCATGAACTGCTCGGCATCGTCCATAATAAAGACGCGCTGAACATATAGTTTCAGACCATGCTTGCTGTCACGGTTGTACAGATCCCACGGCGCCTTTGACGGGATGTAAAGCAAACTGGTGTAGTCCTGCTTACCTTCAACACGGTTGTGGCTCCAAGTCAGCGGCTCAGCAAAGTCATGGGAGACATGCTTATAGAATTCTTTGTATTCTTCTTCTGAAATATCTGACTTGTTGCGGGTCCAGAGCGCTTGCGCCTTGTTGATCTGCTCCCACTTACGGCCGGTCTCTTTGCCTTCCTCGTCACGCTCCACAGTCTGGATGTGAACTGGGATACCAATATGGTCAGAGTATTTCCCGATAATGTCACGCAGGCGGTGCTCGCTCAGGAACTCTTTCTCTTCTTCACGCAGGTGAAGAACGATGTCAGTACCACGGCTTTCTTTCTCGATATCTTCTACCGTGTAGTCGCCTTCACCGCCTGACTGCCATGAAACGGCTTGATCAGCCGCAACACCCGCCGCACGGGTATTTACAGTCACAGAGTCCGCCACGATAAAGGCCGAGTAGAAACCAACACCAAATTGGCCGATCAGTTGTGAATCTTTAGATTCATCTTCGCTTAGCTTGGCAAAGAAGTCTTTAGTGCCTGACTTGGCAATGGTACCCAGATGCTCAATCACATCATCACGGGTCATACCAATACCGTTGTCGCTGATGGTCAGCGTACCAGCCTGCTCGTTGAAAGACAGCTTCACGCCTAACTCGGCATCATTTTCATACAAGTCTGGCTGAGACAATGCACGAAAGCGCAACTTGTCGGCGGCATCGGACGCATTAGAAATCAACTCGCGCAAGAAGATCTCTTTGTTGGAGTACAAAGAATGGATCATCAGCTGCAGCAGTTGCTTCACCTCAGACTGAAAACCACGGGTTTCCTTATTGTTGTGGATAGTTTGTTCGCTCATTTCAACTCCGAAACTTGTATCAATAAACATTCGGGGATCTAAAACAGCCGCTTCTCGCAGCTACCCTTTACATTTCCCTTTATACATGTGGTCAAACGTAGCGATTTCAACCTAAAATACACGCTTTATGTTTTTGATGTTTTTTCAGAGCCATTTTTTATAATTTTTATATTCAGAAAAGATTCAGGGTTGTTGCGTATTATATGCGCACATAGTGTACCCTTGGTGCTAAAAATGAATAAATTAGAAAGTAAATTCCTAATTGGTCAACGCTTTTTGTTTGACCCATACGACAACAGCTTAATTGACCAACACGAAAATGATGAGCTTACCCGACTAGGTAGCAACGAAAGTCGAGCGTTAAGCCTACTCATTGAAGATCCAGGCGCGATCATTACCCGCACCCGCTTGCATGATTATGTTTGGCGCGAGCAAGGGTTCGAGGTCGATGATTCGAGCCTGACCCAGGCTATCTCCACCCTGCGTAAAGCACTCAAAGATTCCACCAAATCGCCCGAGTTCATCAAAACCGTACCAAAACGCGGTTACCAGATGATCGCGATGGTAGAATCTTTATCAGAAATTGCCTCAACGGCCAGTGCTGAGCAAGCAGAAACGCTTGCAGAGAAATTAGATGAACCATCAGAGGTAGAGCGCGAGCTGTTCGAGCACAGCCAGCAAGCAGCACCAACTAAAACTTATACTGCCGTCCCCCATTCTCAGCCCCCAAAACGCCCGCTACCAATGGCGGCCATTTCCGGGGTACTGGTACTGATTGCGCTGTTACTCCCTGTGATTGTTAATTTGAGCATGCCTCCAAAATCGGCAGCTTTCGATCAGTTCACCGTCGTCGATGATGTACCGGTATTGACCCCAACCAACCACCCATCTCTTGGTCAATGGGAAAGCATGATCACCCAGTGTGTTGAAAGTTATCTTGATTATCACTCCGATAAGAAGCGCCCAATGGAAATCATCGTATCCGGTGGTCAAAACGCCCAGCTTTGGGTCAACTACGTCCACTCGCACGACAACCCAGCCAAGAATGTCACCCTTCGTTTGTTGACTAGCCACAAGGACAATATCGCGATATGTCAGTAAATACCCACACGCAGTCAATCAAGCATTTCATTGCTAAATACTGGGCGTTTATCGTGCTTGGCCTGTCGGCCGTGTTCAGTGCTTGGCTATACTTTTCCAGCGACTACAAGCAAGAGCAGTTGCTGATCTCCCGTGAGTGGCAATCAAAAACCGTCAGCCGCGTTGAGGAAACAGAGCTGGAGCAACTTGGCATGCTGCGTCGTGTTGAGCAGACTAGCCATGTTGTTTACCTACCGAACAAGACGTATTCGCGTATCACCTTGATGCGATTATTCAGCGCCAATGAGCAGCCGCTAACGATTCATATTTCGGAGTCTGGCAACTGGGATGTCAGCGGTAAGTACCTGCTCACTGAACCGAAAGAGTTTAAAGATATCACCTCTGGTACCAATGAGGACTTCAAGCCTGAGCACCTTAAGATCATCAACCAGATCTACCGTATGGATGCCCAGCAGAGCCGCCGCATGGATATCATCGACGAGAAAACTATTCTACTAACTAGCTTGTCTTACGGCTCGCATATCCTCTACTCGCTGTAAGCTAACATTCGCAGCTAGAAATTTTTCAAACCGCTCAGAGATGGGCGGTTTTGTTTTTTTGGGAAAGCGGTGCTGTGGTGCTGTGGTGCTGTGGTGCTGTGGTGCTGTGGTGCTGTGGTGCTGTGGTGCTGTGGTGCTGT
>NZ_JAWJZI010000007.1:0-94967 GCF_033022775.1 Photobacterium rosenbergii
GTGGTGCTGTGGTGCTGTGGTGCTGTGGTGCTGTGGTGCTGTGGTGCTGTGGTGCTGTGGTGCTGTGGTGCTGTGCATCTTCCCTGGCCACAACATGCTGTCAAGATATTGATTTAAAATATTAATCAATAAAAATATCTTTATTTTATAGAGCCCTTGAACCTCAGAGCCATAGAGCCGCTCTTCCCCATAGAACCGTTTTTGCGAAGCGCAAAAAAGAACGGGCGCAACTTTCGTTGCGCCCTTAGGTCTTACTTGCAGCAGTCCCGCTACTATGGTGCTCCCTGCATCATTCCATTGAATTGCTGTAATCCGTCAGCAGATTCCTTTTATTCTTCGTCCTGAAGTTGTCCCTAGGCCATCCTGACCCGTCAGCATATCCTATCCTGACTCTCAACATCCTTCCTGGAGGGGTCCCTTACTTCGTCCTGAAGTGGTCCTTGTGTCATCCTGACTGGTAAACATCCTGCTTACCTTCTGCCGTTCCGCGGCTATCCCTTCACAGTCCTTGTTCGATATACCGTCCTGGTACACCGGCCTCATCCTGAGACTCCCCTAATCCTTGGGTATTTCCTGTTCCGTTCCGTCAGTTCCTTCCGACACCTATAAATATACGCCGATCAGCCGATTTAAGTAGCCGCACCTAACAAATATCTCATCCGCAATACCATTGAAACATAGACCACATAACGAAAAAATCTTTATTTACAATAACTTAAATTAACTAGGCGCGATTTAAGCCTATATGAATAACCTTTATATCCCACGAGCTTGTAAGAGATCTCTCACAAGATAGATAGAATATTAGTATTAAGAAATATGGTTCTGTGGTTCTGCGGTTCTGCGGTTCTGCGGTTCTGCGGTTCTGCGGTTCTGCGGTTCTGCGGTTCTGCGGTTCTGCGGTTCTGCAGAAGCGTGTTACTTGTAGCGAAAAAATTTCAAGCCCTACTCGCTTTTCTGGCTTCTCCTAGGAACAGCCCTTCCCAGAATCTAAGACCGTTCTTAACCCATAGGGCCGCTCTTCCCATAGTACCGTTTTAACAAAAAAGGGGGGAAGCCAAGCTTCCCCCAAACACAATGAACAGTCTAGCAAATATCTAAAATTAGAAGTACAGACGCATACCGATAGTGAATGCGCTGTCGTCTTTTAGCTCGTTTAGTGAATCTTGCTTGTCAAAACTCATATCAGCGTATTCCATGTAAGACACCACTTGGCTAGTTAGCCAGTAGTCCGCACCGATGGTGTACTGATCAAGCTTGTTGTTTAGCGTGTCGTAATCTACGTAGTCGTATACACCGTACACACCAAAGCCCATAGGGAAGTCGTAACGAGCCATTGCACCGATACCGGTTTGCTCATCACCAGCGAAGTCGTAGTCAGAGTACATTGCCGCTAGAGATAGCGCTTGCCACTCGTAAGTTGCGTTCAGCGTCCAAGACGTATCTTTGTCGTCGTTGTAGATGCTCTTTTCAGTACGCTCTGACTGAGTGAAAGTACCAGATAGACCTAGGCCAAAATCAGAGTTCCATGCTGCACCCAAAGCAAATGCCTGATCGATGTCTAGGCCATCACTTTCTGTACCCGTGTGGTACTGTGCCATTACAGTGAAGTCGTTGATATCGATCTTGTACTGGATACCGTTGGTCAAACGATCTGTCGCTGTTTCGTCTGATTTGATGTTCGCCGTACCGCCGTATTCCCAGGTAATATCGTACTGACCAGCCAGCGTATCTTGTACCGCTGACATACGACCCATTCGGAACTCACCAAAGTCACCACCGATAGCAACAGAGCCGAACTTCAAGAATTCATCGTCATCTGTACCATCACCGCTTTCTGGAATGATGTTTAGTTCAGATAGGACATCACCATTGATGTACATGTTGTTATCCATGAAGTAGGTCATGTTTAGGCCAAGCTCAGTACCTTCGCCAGTGAAAGTACTGTCTGCGCCCATATAACCGTTATCAGTGGTCTCGTAACGTGCACGAAGGTTACCGTATACGCTCACAGATAGATCATCTGACTTATAAACCTCTGCCGCCATTGCTGACGCGCTAGCCACTACCGAGCCAATTACGGCTGCAACTACTGTCTTTTTCATGTTCACTCCTAATCGTTCCCTGACCTTCAAACAGTCGAAAACTTGGTATTAATTTTTTTATGTGATACGCCGGAGTCGACTGTTCATTAACAACTATCAACAGCCGTCACCAAGCAAGTAACGCTAATATTTAATACATGAAAACAACCAGTTAGGAACTGAAATTCTATTAAAGAATATTTTGATAGAAGTTCTTAGAAAACAACTTTGGCTAAAAACTAAATTTTTCTTTGGCGCTCTAAAACAGCTAAATTTGGCTTTTTAAGTCGTTGATAAGACAATAAAGTGAAAAAATGACAAAAAAATACCAACAGCAACTGTTGGTATTTTGATGAAATAAGTTTATATAAAACAAGTTTTATATCTATCAGTAAAGCTTTTGCCGTCCTGCAAGGGAATGGGACAAGGTTGTGCCGTCGACAAGCTCTAGTTCGCCACCGACTGGCACCCCGTGGGCAATCCGCGAAGCTGGGATCGAGTACTCACTGCACAGCTCGGCAATGTAATGAGCCGTCGCCTCCCCTTCTACGGTTGGGTTGGTAGCCAGGATCAGCTCGCTGATTTGCTCGTTCTGCAATCGAAACTCCAAGGTATCCAGACCAATATCAGAAGGTCCGATCCCATCGAGTGGCGATAGATGCCCCATCAGCACGAAGTAACGGCCTGAGAACTGCCCGGTAGCTTCTACGGCGACAATATCTGCCGGGGTTTCCACCACACAAATCTCACCGCTTTCCTGACGACGAGGGTTAGAGCAGATTGCGCACACTTCTTCCTCGGTAAAAGTCCGGCAATCGCGGCAGTGACCGATCTCGGTCATCGCCTTACTCAGGGCATCAGCCAACTGCAGGCCACCCTGTCGATTTCTCTGCAACAAACTGAAGGCCATACGCTGCGCTGACTTGGGACCGACCCCAGGCAGGCACCGTAAGGCCTCCATCAGTTGTTCCAGTAAGTGACTGGTACGCATTAATTAGAATGGCATCTTGAAGCCGGCAGGTAGGTTCATACCGCCAGTTACGCCTGCCATTTTTTCTTTCTGCGCTTCTTCGATACGACGAGCTGCGTCGTTGAACGCTGCTGCAATCAGATCTTCAAGCATGTCTTTGTCGTCTTCCATCAAGCTTTCGTCAAGCTCAACACGACGTACACTGTGGCTACCAGTTAGAGTCACTTTTACCAGGCCAGCACCAGACTCGCCGGTCACTTCCATATTTGCGATCTCTTCCTGCATTTGCTGCATGCGCTCTTGCATCTGCTGCGCCTGCTTCATCATGTTAGCCATACCGCCTTTACCAAACATATCATCTCTCTCTGTGGTCTGGTTAATCTATAAGGGTCTTACGCTATCTTCATCAAGTACAGCAGAAAACCGCTGACAAATGAAATTCACGTTCGGATCAGACAACAAACTCTGCTTGGCCTGATCCAGTTTCTGCTGATAAATCGCCTCTCGCCATTCAAGCGGTGAGCGGCCTTTATCACTCAATTCAACTTCTACCGACACATTTTCGGCAAACAGTTCGCTCATCGCTACCGTTAGTTGCTCGCGTGCCTTGGGCGTATTCAGGTGCTGTTGAGAAGGGCGAAGACTTAATTTCACCTGGTTTGCTTCTCTTTCAAACGCTGAATTAAGTGCCAGCTGCTGGACCATACGTCCAACATTGAGCTTGGTCACCCAGTCCGACCAACTATCCTGATTTGCAGCTTCCTTGACAAGCAATTTCACCATTTCCGGTGTTTTTTCATGCTCTAACGCTTGTTTCAAAAGCTTAGGTGCAACAACTTGCTGGGTCTCTTCAGACGGCTCGGGGAGCATTGTCGGACGCCATTGATATTCTGCTGATTCACTAGCATGTCCTAGTGCATCAGCCTGCACTGTCGCTGTTGTCGGTGCACCCGGTACCGGCATCGCATTTCCAGCTGACTTTACCTGACCGTTTTGCTTGCTGGCAATCCGATCGAGTACGCTGGTGGTTGCAACCTTTTTAGCCCGTACCGGCTCACCCTTTTTTCCGCTGTCCGGCGCATTGCCATCTCGTTTGGCTTTGCTGCGCAGCTGGTTTCTTGCCGCCAGCAAGCCCGAAGCTGCCGAGCCAGACACCGACTGACCTTGATTTGGTACTTGAGTCGGTACTTGAGCCGGACCTTGTGGCGCAGCCTGCGGTGCTGGCTGAGCCTTATGCGCCTGTGCCTGATCCGCCGCATAGTTTGCAGGTTCAGACATTGGTTGCTCATACCCAGCCGGTGGTTGGCCTTGATAAGGCTGTCCCTGGGGAGGCATAGATGAAGACGGCATAGGTGGCACATTGGCATGCTGCTGATGCGGTGCTTGTTGCGGGTGTGACGGTTGCTGCGGCTGCATGTTGGCAGCCTGCCCGCCATTCATCTGTGCTTTAAGCGCCTGTACACGCTGGATACCTTGTCCCTGAGTTGGTGTCGGCTGTGCCGGTGCGGCAGGCTGTGTAGCAGGAACAGCTATCGGCTGTGGCGTCACAGCATTGACCGATACCGGCCTGAACGCCAGCATGCGCAGTAATACCATCTCCAGGCCAGTACGGCCATCGGGAGCAAAAGCCAAATCCTGACGCCCCTGCAACGCAATCTGATAACACAATTGCACTTCCTGCGGCGACACCTTCTGGCTCAACGCGGTAATACGCGCAGCATCCGGTGCGCTATCATCAAGTGAGGCTGGCAATGCCTGATGCATAGCCACGCGGTGAAGCTGAGTGGCCACTTCCCGGAGCAAGCTATCCCACTCGACACCGACTGAGGCCAACTCTTCAAGGCAAGCCATCGCAGGTTGGGCTTCGCCACCCGCCACGGCTTCTAATAAATAAAGGGCCTGCTCGGTATTCAGTGTACCCAGCATTTCCGATACCGCATCGGCCTGCACCTGCCCATTACCCAAGGCGATAGCCTGATCCGTCAAGCTAAGCGCATCACGCATACTGCCTTCGGCAGCACGGGCCAACAGACCAAGTGCCCGAGGATCAAACTCAATATCTTCTTCGCCCAGTACCTTTTCCAACTGCTGTTGGATCTGGCTATTGTCCAAATGCTTGAGGTGGAACTGCAAACAACGGGAAAGAATGGTTACAGGCAGCTTCTGCGGATCGGTGGTCGCCAGAATAAACTTCACATATTCTGGCGGCTCTTCAAGGGTTTTCAATAAGGCGTTAAAACTATGACGCGAGAGCATGTGCACTTCGTCAATCAGGTAAACCTTGTAGCGCCCACGCGCAGGTTTGTACTGGACGTTATCCAGTAGCTCCCGGGTATCTTCAACCTTGGTGCGTGATGCCGCATCGATTTCAAGCAAATCGACAAAGCGGCCTTCATCGATTTCACGACAGGTTTCACACTCACCACATGGCGAGGCCGTTACGCCCTGCTCACAGTTCAAGCCTTTGGCAAAAATACGGGCGATCGTGGTTTTCCCGACCCCACGCGTTCCACTGAACAAATACGCATGGTGAAGACGATTATGGGCAAGCGCATTGGCCAGTGCCGTCAAGACATGGGACTGACCGACCACATCATCAAACTGGTGCGGGCGCCATTTACGAGCCAGAACCTGATAACTCATGTTAACTAACCTTACAGAATCAAGAACTCAATGCTAGCACAGGGAGGATTTTGGGGCGAGAGGACGCATCTTCGAGCGCCCAATGATTAGCCAGGTTCCCCCAAGAAAGTATGACCCGGAGGAACGCGGTATGGCCAAATCGCTACTGAAAATTAGTGGCCGTCAAAGTCACAGAGGCTAAATACATTCAGGCCAATGCCTTTCAGGCGCTCTTCACCACCGATATCCGGTAGGTTGATAACGAAAGCAGCATCTTCAACAACACCACCCAAGCGGCGTACCAGCTTAGTGGTTGCTTCAATGGTACCGCCTGTTGCCAGCAGATCATCAACCAGCAGTACCTTGTCGCCTTCTTTGATCGCATCAACGTGAATTTCCAGCGTATCTTGGCCGTATTCAAGTTCATAGCTTTCGCCGATCACTTCACGAGGCAGTTTACCCGGCTTGCGAACCGGCACAAAACCCACCCCCAACTCAAGCGCGAGTGGCGCGCCGAACAAAAAACCGCGAGCTTCAGTGCCGATCACTTTGGTGATCCCTTTATCCTTGTAGCGCTCGATCAGGATCTGCATTGTCGCGCGGTATGCCTCTGGATCTTCCATCAGGCTGGTCACATCGCGGAACAGGATCCCTGGCTTTGGATAATCAGGAATGGACTTGATGCTATTTTTGATCAACGCGAGCTTTTCTTGAGTCATAATCTTTTTCCATTAAACAATACGGCGGCATGAAAACAGGCCGCCGAAAAACTGGTTCAAATAGTAGTTTTTTTCCCCTAGCGGGGCAAGGATTGTAACGTGCTCATCATCGATAGGATGATCCAGCTAGCATCAATAGCAGGCCTTGTTAGAGAGACTCACCCTGCGGCGCAGGATTATCCCGCTCGGGAAGACGGTTAAACCAAACCAGCAAGACCACCAGCATGGCCACCAACATCACTTTGTGCCAAAGCAAAGGGACAAGGTATATAGAGAAGGCAAAGCTGGCCACAATCATAATATTTGCCCGCCGTTTAACATGTTTTGAAACGGCCCTATGGTGATGCCAATTATTCAGGATAGGACCAAACTTAGGATGATTGAGCAACCAATGATTCAACCTTGGAGAACCGCGCATAAAACAGGCACTGGCTAGCAGTAAAAAAGGCGTTGTCGGCAGCAATGGTAAAAAAGCGCCAAGTAACCCTAAGGCCACACAAATCCAACCACACAACAACAGAAGTGTTTTTCTAACCATACTGCAAAACCATTCGTTCTAACTGTCCTACCCTTAATACGAGTTTATACCTAATGCTAACGCAAACAAAAATACCAACAACCATATCTTGTCAGTATGAATTGTTGGTATTTGTTTCAAGCTAGAGCCGATGGGCCAAATTTCTCAGGACGGTTATAGCCAAAAGCCTTATGACGACAGCATGCCTACCCAAGTCAGGATAGCGGGCAGTGTCGGCAATGCCAGCACAGCAATAAACCCGAAGAAATATTTAACGTTGTATGGATCTTGGAATCCCTGCTCCATGATAGACTTCCTTTTATTAACTGATTTGAAATTAGCGGCTCTTAGGCCCGCATTTATTTGTGCAGCCAATATAACGGAATCATGCCGTGACAAAAACCGAGAGAATTTAAGGTTATTGTCATACAACCCCATAATTGTTTGATTCAAATCACTATCGTTATCAAGAATCGTCTTAGACTGAATTAATCACTAATAACAACAATGAAAGGCTTATGACAACGTCAGATAAAGTTTACGAGCAGCTGCAACAGCGCCTAGAGCAAGAGCACGGGATGTTGTCACGCGAGCTCAAGCACGAGATGCTACTCAATACCTTGGTGCCGTCGGCAACGGCGATTGAAAACGCGGAGCTCAGCGAATTAATTGTGATGGCCAAATCATCCTTTATTCCCAACCTGTTCGATTTGGCAACCCGAATGGAGCGAGTCGATGCCGCAGTATGTTCGGTCAAACTCGGTATGTACGGACTTTGCGTTGATTGCGAAGAAGAGATCGCGATCGATGATCTTGAGCAAGACCCAGCCCAGCCACGCTGCCTCAGCTGCCGCGAGCACAGCCGCTACCACCACGACAGCTAAAACGACAATAAGCGGGATCTCCCGCCTATTGTTAACACGAAAACCTCACGGCCTTCGACAGATTACGGCGTCGACTGCTGTTTTACCCACTGCTCAAACGCGGCTCTTTCTTCAGCATTGGCCTTGCTGTACCACAGCTTGAGCTGGACAAACGCATCACCGGTAATGCTGACTTCCCCTTTGTCACTCACTTCTACCGCCGCCTGCTGCAGGTCAACCGCATAGCCTTCTTCGAAGGTAATACCGTGCTCGCGGTTATAGTCAGCAACCAAGCCTTCCATATCACTGTAGGCAGCAAAGCCCTTGCCCTGCAGTTCAACATGATCAAGGTTTCGGGTGGTGCCATCGGCCAGTTCAAGCTGCCATTCTGGACCGCGCTGGAAGTAGGCTTTCGCTTGGCTCATGCTACTCAAACGAGGCAAGACAATAGTGGCATCTTGCTTAGGTACATCCATCTCGAAAAGATATGGGCGCGTGGTGTACATTTTACTTTTCGAGCCGTCCTTCAATTCACCGTCAAAACGCACCACCACCTGATGGCGTCCTTCGGTCAACTCGATGCTGTCGGCTTCAGACCAAAATGACGATTCGACTTTCTTGCCATCAACCACCAGCAGCTTGATATTGTTGCCAGTACTCAGGGTTGCCGCCTGCAGGCCCATTGGCAACGCCAATAGTCCGAGGGTCACTAACCATTTATTCATAGCTATTCCCTTATTTGCTGTCATCACAAAATTTTGTCATCACTAAGATAACAAAAAGCCGCCCAAGAAGGCGGCTTTTTAGGAGAGTTTTTAACCGAAAAAGACGATTAGAATACTACTTCCATACCTACTAGGTAACCTACATCTAGGTCAGCATTGTCAGAATCAGCCCAACCTAGCTCAGCGTATGCTTTAACATTGCTGTGTAGCTGGTGAGTAATGTTACCGTATACGTTGTCGATAGTGTCGTTGTCACCGTCAGCACGGTTGTAACCTAGAGCAAAAGTGTTTTTGCCCATAGTGTAAGAACCAGCGATTTCGATTAGGTCGATATCATCAATTTTGTTACCAGTAGCCGATGAATCGTACTGAGCATTACCGTAAGATGCAGCAAATGCAAACTGACCCATGACGTATTGAGCTTCAAGGTTGTATGCATCTACATCAACGATACCTAGAGAACCGCCATCTAGATCTTCAGCTGTGAAGTAGTAACCACGAACGTCGAAGTCACCAAAGCGAGCACCAATACGGCCATCTGTGACAGTACCGTCGTTACCCTGGAAGTCATCACCTTCAGCGTCTAGGTCATGAGACAGACCGAAGTAGAATTGACCGTTGTCGAATACGTATTTAATTACTTCGTCGCCTTCTGTTTTAACGAAGTCGATTTGCTCGAAGCCTAGCTCGTAGTCTTTACCGATACCTGCATCATCAGCAATGTATAGCTGACGACCGAAAGTTAGCGTACCGAAATCGCCGCCAAGACCAACCCATAGCTCATCGTTAGTTACGTCACGAGATTCGAACGCAAAACCGATACCACCAACAGCGTTTAGCTGGTCAGTTACTGCGATAGTGGTGTTTAGCTGCAAGTCACCGTCGTCAAGACGCAGACCTGAATCATTGTCGTTGTCTTTGTCTTGAATTTTCTGAATGTACTGAACTTCAGCTGCACCAGAAAGGTCTACAACTACGCCGTTTGCGTCGTATAGGTTGATGCCAGCTTGCGCTGAACCTGCTGCTAGTACTGATAGTGCTAGAAGAGTCTTTTTCATGATATCCACTGCCTTTTCTTATTTAGACTGGAATTCCTGTTTCCAGAATTCCTTTTCTTTTTTTATCCCCAGTTTTCCATGCCTTATAAACATATAACGCAACAAGAAAACTAAAGAGTCGAAATTTATGGAGCTCATCCTGACAGAAGATTCCTCTTTGTGTCAAATCTTCTAAAGGCAAACTAAAAAAACATCAACAACCATCAAATTCAAATACTTAGGGAGCGAATGCATGCTAATTGAGCATTGTTTTTATATAAAAAATGTCTATTCATAAAAAAGTAACCTGCAAAATATCAACATAAAAAACTGCAAATATAGCAAAATTACGCATATAGCAGCACAAAACACCACGCCTAGCAGTTATTTGTGGTGAAAACCTGTTGAAAACAGGTTGCACGGATCCACTTCTAACTAGTTCAATCTTATTTCGTGAACTGGTTCTCATTTTTAAAAGGCAAATAACAAAAACCGGCGAGCGGTCACATTCAGGTGTTCGTGCTATAATGCGCGCCCCTGTCCCGATGAAGTTTCAGATATGTTACACAACCAGATAAAGAGTGATATCAAGCAGTGCTATGAGAACCTGGGCAAACAGCTCGATAACTTTATACCTAGAAGGGCTCAAAACTATCTGGTTGCCGAGATAGCCAAGACACTAGGCGGGGAATACCACGCCAAACACCGCATGCTGGTGGGTGAAGCAGGGACCGGGATCGGTAAGTCGCTTTCCTACCTTCTGGGTGCTATCCCATTTGCCGTGTTCAACAACAAGAAAGTGTTGATTTCAACTGCGACGGTTGCCCTGCAAGAGCAGCTCATCAACAAAGATCTGCCACTGTTCAACCGCATTTACCCTAAAGAGTTCAGCTTTATCCTCGCCAAGGGCCGTCAGCGATATTGTTGCAACCATAAATTGGAAGCCAGCTGCAGCAACGATGAAAATCAACAAGTTAGCTTATGGGAGGAAAAACCTAAAAAGTCTGATTTAGATCTTTTGAAGCGGATGTTGATTGCTAGCGAAAGCGGAAAATGGGATGGCGACCGAGATAGTTGGCCAACCACCATTCCAGATCGCGTCTGGCAGCAGATTGTGGCCGACAAGCACAGTTGTCACTCCGGCCTGCCAAAGCACAGGGACTGCCCGTTTGCCAAGGCACGCGAACACCTGGAAAAAGCCGATGTCATTATTGCCAACCATGCCCTGCTCATGGCAGATATTGAGCTGGGTGGCGGTATTATTTTGCCGGAGCCGGAAAAAACCATCTATGTCATTGACGAGGCCCACCACCTGCCTCAGGTTGCCCGTGACTTTTCCTCAGCAGCAGCAAGCCTGAAAGGTGCCGCTAGCTGGCTGGAAAAGCTCAACCAATCTGTCGGCAAGCTGGCAGAATTGGCCGATTACAAAAAGTCAGGCCGCTTCCAGACGACGTTGAGCGAAAATATCGCCGTGCTGATCCCAACACTGCGTCAAATCGCCAACAATATTGACGAATCGCAGTTCAATAAAGACGGCGTCTACCGGTTTGAGCATGGCGAACTGCCAACTTGGCTGCAAGAAGAGGCCAAGGGCTGTAAAGACGCCAGCAAAAAAGCCTTGCAGTCGCTGGGAAAAATTCACGATTTGATTTCCGAGCGCAGCAAAGACAATGAAATTTTGCCAAGAGTGGGTGAGCAAGCACTTACCGAGTCCGGCTTTTATCTACAACGCCTTGAAAACCTTGAAAAGGTCTGGACCTTAATGGCCCAGCCTAACAAGGACAAAGGCGCACCATTAGCACGCTGGATAGAAAAAAGCCCCGATCGGGAAAATGATTACATCATTGAAGTCTCGCCGCTCGAAGTCGGCCATCGCCTTGATCAGCTACTGTGGAGCCGAGCCGTGGGATCGATACTGGTCTCTGCAACCTTGCGGGCGTTGAACCAGTTCGATTATTTTTGCCGTCAGGCAGGCATCTTCGAAAAAGAAGCCACCCGTTTTCTCGCTTTGGCTTCACCGTTTGACTACAAGAACAACGCACGCTTGGTGATCCCAGCCTTGCCGCTTGAGCCTCAGGCAGAAAAGTTTACTGATCTGCTCATCGACACATTGCCTGAATACCTGGAAGGCGAGACCGCCAGCTTGGTGCTGTTCTCTTCCTATTGGCAGATGAACCAAGTGGCCGACAAGCTACGCCCGTTGGCGAAGAAGAACCGTTGGGAACTGCTCATTCAAGGTGAGGAATCGCGCCACATCATCCTAAAAAAACATAAAGAGAACTGCGAAAAAGGTAAAACCAGCATTTTGTTTGGCACTGGTAGCTTCTCTGAAGGTCTTGATTTACCAGGCAATTTACTTAAAAACTTGATTATCACTAAAATTCCGTTCGCCGTTCCCACCTCGCCGGTTGAGGAAGCGCATGCAGAATATATCGAGAGCCGAGGCGGTAACCCGTTTTTACAAATTTCAGTGCCTGAGGCGAGCAAAAAGCTCATCCAATCCGTCGGCCGACTGCTTCGAAAAGAGGAAGACTCAGGCCGGGTCGTACTGCTCGACCGCCGGGTGATCACCCGACGTTATGGCAAGGCCTTACTCGATTCACTGCCACCTTTCGAACGTGTTATCGAACACGTCTGACGATAGATAATTACCGATGATAGAAATGATTGAGCCAAGCATGTGGCTCATGCTCGGATTGGTTGCCCTGCTTGCCGGATTTATCGATGCGGTAGCCGGCGGTGGTGGCATGCTGACGGTCCCTGCCTTACTCTCTATTGGTCTACCACCGCATATTGCATTGGGTACCAATAAGCTAGCGGCCACTTTTGCCTCTTCAACGGCGGCTTGGACCTATTACAAAAAACAATTGTTTTCACCGTCGTTTTGGCGACAGTCCTTCATTGCCACACTCATTGGTGCGATAGGCGGTACCCTGGTGGTGGACATGCTCTCAACGGAGTGGCTGGAAAAAGCCCTGCCGCTTATCATCTTGGCAACCGCGATATACACAGTTTGGCACCCGCATCCCAAAGGGGACAAGCACAGCTTGCCTGAGAAATCGGCCAAACTGACCAAAAAGCAATGGTTGCAAGGAACCACCCTGGGGTTCTATGACGGTGTTGCCGGTCCCGGTACTGGCGCGTTCTGGACCGTTTCTAACATGGCCCTGTATCGACTAGACATTTTGATGGCGTCCGGCCTTGCCAAGGCCATGAACTTCACCAGTAACCTGACCTCACTGGTGACTTTTGCTATCTTAGGGCATATCAACATTGTATTGGGCCTGACAATGGGTATTTGCCTGATGCTCGGCGCCTATATCGGCGCTCATTCAGCCATTCGCTTCGGTGCTCGTTTCATCCGCCCAGTTTTTGTTACCGTTGTTATTATTCTGGCCATCAAACTGGCCTTGCAGGCTTGGTTTTAATCCGCCGCTGAATTTGGAGTCATACCGTGCTCGATTTCCAACGACTGGAAAATATTACAGCCCAACTGGCTGAGCAAGTCGCTGCCATCGATAGCCAGCGGGGCGAAGCACAACGCCCGTTATTTGATGAGCAGCTCTTTCACTGCCGCAGCAAATTGCTGACACCCTGTGTTGAAGAAATCAAACAAGAAATCGTTGCGCTTCGCCGCGAACATCTCCAAGGCACTCTGGCACCCAACCGCACCCAGCATGTTTGTGAGCGCATTGTTGCGCAGATCCAAGCGGTACAACGGGAGCTCGCCACTCAACAGATCCGCAACAACGAACCCCAACGTAACAAACATTGGCAAAAGCCGATTTATGAACTCAAACAAGATCTTGCCCAGCATCAGGAATGGGCAAGACGCCTCGCGTCCATGCAACGAAACAAAGAAAGAGCGCTAAGCCAATGCCGCTCGGCCGATGGGCAACAGGCGTTACAAGACGAAGCCGCCACACTGGCAGAACGCCTGCACCGCTGTCGATTAGCACTGGCAAAAATAGAAAAACAGATCAGCTCGAGGGAGCGCAAAGGCTAATGGCACTTCATCTGGTTTACCACCCAATATATTCACAGCTGGCGCTTCCGCCGGAACACCGCTACCCGATCAACAAGTACCGGATGCTGTATCAGCACCTGAATAATGAGTTAGATTTTCAGTCGCACCCTGATCTGCAGTTGCATCAACCCCAGCCCGTTGGTGTTGATGAGATCAAACAGCTCCACCACCCTGACTATATCGATGCATTATTTGGAAACACGTTACCTGCAGCCAAAATGCGTCGGATTGGCTTTCCGTGGAGCCCGCAACTGATCGAGCGTACTTTGACCTCTTCAGGGGGCACCAAGCTGACCGTCGATTTAGCCTACCAGTACGGTATTGGCATTCATTTGAGCGGCGGTTATCACCATGCCCATCATGACTTTGGCAGTGGCTTTTGTTTAGTCAACGATCTGGCACTGGCTGCCCGGCATGCCATGACTCTCGAAGGTATCTACAAAGTGATGATCATTGACTGCGACGTCCACCATGGCGACGGGACAGCAACCTTGCTGGCTGATGATACCGACATCATCACCTTTTCCGTTCACTGCGACAAAAACTTCCCGGCCCGCAAGCCCGATTCTGATATTGATCTCGCCTTGCCGAGAGGAACGACAACCGAAGAGTACTTGGATGCCTTTGGTGGGATCTTGCATCTGGCGCTAGCCCAACACCAACCGGACATGGTGATTTACGACGCCGGCGTCGATATCCACCAGCAAGACGAGTTGGGCTATTTCAATGTTTGTACTGACGGTATTTACCAACGCGATCATCTGGTGCTTAGTCAATGTGATCAAGCCGGGATCCCAGTCGCCGCTGTTGTCGGGGGCGGTTACCGTAGCGAGCATCAACATCTGGTCAATCTGCATGCCCAGCTTATATACTCAGCCTTAGATGTACTGGCCAAGCGCTAGCCCTTTTACTCATTATTGAACGAGCACTATGACTGAATCTACCTCATCACCTCTCGACAATGCGCCTGAAGACATCAAGCTCGCTGTCGATCTCATTTACCTTCTCGAAAGCAACGAGATTGACCCGGAAACGGCACTCTCAGCCCTTGAGATAGTCAAAAGCGACCTAGAAGCAAAAGTGAAAGCCAAGCAAGGCAGTTAACATCATTTCAATCCAAGCCACACCAAGTTGTTACCACCGGCAACGAAAAGTGGCTTGGGCATCCCCCGTCAAAGAAATGTTTGCCCTCAAACATGCCGAGCACATTGCTGATGTTGTACAAAAGCTAAAAGCCCTGCCAGAAAGAGATTACGAGTGCCATGTACTGACCTTTGAGAAATTACTGGTCAATATTTCGAAGGCACTAGGCAGCGATGATCTTCGTGATAATCCAATCAACCAACAGGGCAAACTGCTTGTTTCCCTGATCGAAGAGCAAAAAGCCCAGTCAAGTGAAGGAGAGCAAAATCTCCAGAGCCTCCTTGCCCAACTATCATAAGAGCAAGGTTAAGTGAGCGAGCTGGAAGCCAAAATTGCCGAGCTAAATGCTTCGCTTGTTGCCGCTTACACCAAAGCAAGCGAGCAGGCTGAAGAGGCTGTTGCCATCTCAGGAGCAAACAAAGAAAACACCGAAGCCGCAGCAAAAACTGACGGCTAATATTGAACCAGATACTGCTGGTTAATCCTTAAGGTGTATCAAACATAAGAAGTGGCTATTTAACCACTTCTTTTTTATTGACCTTTCCCTAGGGGTAAGGTTTACACTTGGTGGAAGTATTAATAAAACTAGTGATTATTGATGACCTTGCGCCGACCGCACAATTTCTTAGCATTACTGATGGTGTTGATGATAAGCCTGATTATCAACCCAGTCTTTGCTATGTCCGGTCATCAAACCACGTCACTTCCAGTATCACCAGACAGCGCTCATCACCCTGCCAACAATAGTGTTCACAACGCTGGTAGTGACTCACACCATATCCATCACCAGATCGAACATTCTAACGCCTCCCATTGTGCAGACTGTGGCGAAGGCGAGATGATGAACCCGGAACATTGTGGTAGTGATGGGGATAACCAGCACTGTAAAAGCTGCAACAGCAGCCACTGCCAGTATTCTACTCCGCCGGTTTTCTATCTCACACAGTCCAATTCTTCAGATAAAGACACTCCTCAGCGCTTGCTGGTAAGTGCCCCTATTTCACGTCAAGAGACCAGCCTCCGCCCTCCTATTCACTAATTCGCACTTTGCCATATCTGGGCATAGCTATAGCTGCGGTTATCCGTATGGCTGCTATTTGTCTATGCCCAGCCGTTATCAATGTCGAATAAGTGAAAAAAACATGCATAACAATAAGATATACCGTGCGCTAGGCATGGTGTCTTTGATTGGTTTTGCGGCCAGCTCTTGGGCCAACAGTGAACCAGTCAACACGCTGCAATCAACCAGTACTCTAGCAGCACCAGCGACGTTACATGGGCTCATTGACTGGGCCGTTGAGCACGATGTTGCCCAGCAGCAAATTCAGTATCAGGCGGATGCGATCAGTGAAATGGGCATTGCCAATAGCCAATTGATGGATCCGAAAATGAAAGTCGGCATCGGTGGCTTGCCCGTCGATAGCTTTGCCTTCGATGAAGACCCAATGACCAATATTTCTGTGGGCCTGATGCAGCAATTCGGTCGCGGCGATAGCTTGTCTTTGCAGCAAAAGCAAAGCCAGCTGCAAGCGGAAAGCGTTCGCAAGCAAGCGGATGTACGCAAGCTTGATGTCACCAAAGCCATCACCACATCATGGATCGAACTGGCCTACCTCGAACAAAGTCATCAGTTGATTAAGCAAAACCAAGACTTGTTCCGCGAGCTTACCCGCTACCTGAGTACCAACTACGGTGTCGGGGCCAGCCAGGCCCAGGATTTGATCCAGGCTGAGTTGCAAGTCAACAAAATTGATGAGCAGCTGCAGTCAAACCAGCAGATGCAGCAACGTCTTCGTGCCCAGCTATCTGAGTGGTTGGGCGAGCAAGCATGGCAGGTAAAACCTCAAGCCTATCCGCAATGGCAGGCATTGCGTACTTACTTTGCGGCATCACCACAGGACCATTATCCCGCCCTTGCTAGCCACCCGAGCATTCAGGTGGCCGATGAGATGATCAAGAGCAACGAGACAGGTGTTGAGCTCGCCAATGAATCCTACCAGCCGCAGTTCGGTGTCGAAGTGATGTATGCCCATCGCCAGGCGGATCGGATGGACGGCTCTCCTGCACCGGATCTCGTGAGTGCTTTTGTCACTCTTGATCTCCCGTTGTTCACCGAAAAACGCCAGGACAAAAAACTCTCTGCCGCCCAACATCAGGTCGGTGCCGCCAGAACCCAGCGTGATCTAATGTTGCGCCAGATGAATGCACAAGTCCGTGCCGCCGCCATCGATCGTGATAACACCCAGCAACGCCTGGATCGATACCGCTCGACGTTACTTAAGCAAGCCAAAGAAAAAACCCAGGCTGTCGAGCGAGGCTATCAAAACAACACCAGCCAATTGGATGAGTATATTCGTGCCGCCAGTGAAGAGCTGACTCTCGAGCTGGAGCAGGCACGCCTTGCCGCCGACCTACAACAAGCAAATAACAATCTGGCTTACCTGCTGAACAAATATTAAGGGATACCATGAAACAGTCATTTTCTGTTGCCTTCATCGCTCTCGTCATTGGTGGCGCGATTGGTGGCGCATTAGGTTTCTATACAAACACCTACTTTGCTAGCGATGATTTTTCCGACGGGCCAAATGGGAAGGCAAGCAATGAGCCGCTGTACTGGGTCGCTCCGATGGATCCGAACTACAAACGAGACAAGCCCGGTAAGTCACCGATGGGAATGGATTTAATTCCTGTCTACGAAGAAGATCTTGCCAGTGGCAATGATGACCCAGCAGGCACTGTCACCATCAGTCCTGCTGTCGAAAATAACCTTGGTGTCAAAACCACCCAGGTCAAACGCCAGCAACTTGCACCCAAAATTGATAGCGTCGGCTACGTCAGCTTCGACGAAAGCCAGCTATGGCAAATCAACAGCCGTGTCAGCGGCTGGATCAAAAACCTCAGCGTCAATGCCATCGGTGAGCGCGTTCTGGCCGGCCAGGTGTTGTTCGAAATCTACTCACCGGATTTAGTCAGGGCTCAAGAAGAGCTGATTAATGCCAAGCGCATGGGCAAAGCCGTGCTGGTCAATGGTGCCAAGGATCGGTTACGTTCTTTAGGGGTGGATAACGGCCAGATCAACGATATCCTCCGCCGCGGAAAAACCCGCCAATATATTGCGATCAAAGCGCCTGCTGACGGGGTTATCGCAACCCTAAATATCCGCAACGGCGCTTACTTATCGCCGCAGCAAACGGTTATCAGCGGTGGGTCTTTGTCTGATGTCTGGGTGGATGCCGAAGTCTTTGAACGCCAAGCCCACTGGATCACCCCAGGAACCAGTGCGGATATGTGGGTCGATGCCCTGCCGGGTAAAAGCTGGCAAGGCCAGGTCGACTATATCTACCCGATCCTCGACCCGGCAACCCGTACCTTGCGGGTGAGGTTGAAATTCAGCAACAGTGACGCCAACCTCAAGCCCAATATGTTTGCGAACCTCAACCTGATCCCGCAAACCAAGGAATCGGTCTTGGTCGTACCGGAACAAGCCGTGATCCGCTCCGGCAGCATGGCAAGGGTTGTCCTTGCCCTCGGCGAAGGGAAGTACCGCTCAGTTCGCATTGAAACCGGGCGAACAGCAGCTGGCATGGTAGAGGTCATTGATGGCCTCACAGCCAATGACACTGTGGTCACATCAGCCCACTTCATGCTGGATTCTGAATCAAGCCAAAGTGCAGACCTGAGCCGGATCAATACGCCTATTCCAACCGAGCCCGTCAGCCAAGTCCACACCACCGGCGTTATCCGAAATATCATGTTGGGCCATAACATGCTGACCCTGGATCACACGCCTATTCCCGAATGGGGCTGGCCGGCAATGACCATGGATTTCACCGTCAGTGATGACAGCGACCTTAGCCAGCTCGTCGGCGGTCAGTCGGTCCGGTTTCTAATGACCAAACAGGAAGACGGCCAATATACGATATCAGATGTTAAAATCGATGATGGGCAAAATGGCGCCGTCGATCACAGTAATATGGATCACAGTAGCATGGACCATAGCACTATAGATCACAACACCATAGACCACAGCAGCATGGACCACAGCCTTCATGCACCAGTGAACAAGGGGGCTGAGCAATGATCAGTGCCGTGATCCGATGGTCAATACAAAACCGCTTTCTGGTTTTGGTTGCCACCGCTTTTTTGGTTGCCTCAGGCATCTATAGCGTCAAGCAAACCCCGATTGATGCCATCCCGGACTTGTCTGACGTACAGGTCATTATCAAAACCAGCTACCCGGGCCAAGCACCACAGGTGGTCGAAGATCAGGTCACCTACCCGCTGACCACAGCCATGCTGGCAGTACCGGGGGCAGAAACAGTACGAGGATATTCGTTCTTTGGTGATTCCTACGTTTACATCATCTTCGATGATGATACCGACATGTACTGGGCACGTTCACGGGTATTGGAATACCTAAGCCAGGTCGCACCTAACTTACCCGATAACGCCAAACCCACACTGGGCCCAGATGCGACCGGTGTAGGCTGGATTTACAGCTATGTATTGGTGGATAAAACCGGTCAGCACGATCTTAGCGAGCTCAGAAGCCTGCAAGACTGGTTCCTGAAATACGAACTGCAAACGGTTGAAGGGGTATCGGAAATCGCCACTGTCGGCGGTATGGTCAAACAGTACCAAGTGCAAATTGACCCGAATAAACTGCGTGCCTACAACCTGACTTTGCAGCAGGTAAATATGGCTATCCAAGCCGGTAACCAGGAAGCGGGAGCTTCTGTGGTCGAGCTTGCCGAGGCGGAGCATATGGTTCGTGCAACGGGCTATGTGTCTGATATTGACGATCTCAAGAACCTACCGCTGAAAGTCACCGAAAAAGGTACACCGCTGCTACTGGGTGATATTGCCGATATCAACCTCGGGCCACAGATGCGCCGCGGGATCTCAGAGCTAAATGGCGAAGGCGAAGCGGTTGGCGGTGTGGTCGTCATGCGCTTTGGCGAAAACGCCCAAGAGGTGATCAGCAAAGTCAAAGACAAGCTGGCGGATCTCGAACGCAGCCTGCCTGACGGGGTGGAGATCGTCACCACCTATGACCGATCTGGCTTGATCGATAATGCGGTTAATAACCTGTACGAGAAACTCATCGAAGAGTTTATTGTCGTTGCCATCGTCTGCGCCCTGTTCCTGTTCCACTTCCGTTCATCGTTGGTAGTCATGATCAGCTTGCCGATCGGTATCCTGTCGGCCTTCATTATCATGCACTGGCAGGGGATCAACGCCAACATCATGTCGCTGGGGGGCATCGCCATTGCAATTGGGGCCATGGTTGATGGTGCCATCGTGATGATAGAGAACGTCCACAAGCACATAGAACGGACCCCGCTGACAGATGAAAATCGTTGGCAGGTGATCAGCCGCGCCGCGGAAGAAGTCGGTGCGCCGCTGTTCTTCTCTTTGATTATCATCACCTTGAGTTTTGTGCCGGTATTTGCCTTGGAAGGCCAGGAAGGCAAGATGTTCTCGCCACTGGCGTTCACCAAAACCTACGCAATGGCAGCCGCTGCCGGTTTGGCCATCACCTTGGTCCCGGTGCTGATGGGCTATCTGATCCGTGGCAAGGTGATGCCTGAGCACAAGAACCCGATCAACCGCTTGGTGATTGCGCTTTATCGTCCCCTGCTCAATTTCAGCTTGGCTTTCCCTAAAACGGTCATTGTCATTGCGCTGGCATTGATGGCCTCTGCCTATTACCCAATGCAGAAAATGGGTAGCGAATTCATCCCGCCGCTGGATGAAGGCGATTTGATGTATATGCCGACGACTTATCCGGGCATTTCCATCGGCAAGGCCCGCGAGCTGCTGCAGCAAACCGACAAACTGATCAAAACCATCCCGGAAGTGAAAACCGTGTGGGGCAAGATCGGCCGGGCAGAAACCGCCACCGACCCTGCACCATTGACGATGATTGAAACCATTATCCAACTCAAACCCAAAGAGGAGTGGCGTGAAGGCGTCACCACGGAAAGCCTGCGCCGCGAATTGGATAACTTGGTGCAGTTTCCGGGCTTGACCAACGCATGGGTGATGCCAATCAAAACCCGTATCGACATGTTGGCAACCGGCATCAAAACACCTATCGGGATCAAGATTGCAGGCCCGGATCTCAAGCAAATTGAACAAATTGGCGCTGATCTTGAAACCTTGCTGCAAAACGTTGAAGGCACGGCCTCGGTCTATGCCGAGCGGGTCGCCGGTGGCCGATACATCACCATGGACATCAAGCGCCGTGAAGCCGCTCGTTATGGCTTGAGCATTCGTGATATCCAGCAGGTGATCAGCACGGCAGTCGGCGGGATGAAGGTCGGTGAGTCGGTCGAAGGGCTGGAACGCTACCCAATCAATGTCCGCTACCCGCAGAGCTACCGAAACTCTTTGGATAAATTGCGTAACCTGCCGCTTGTCACGCCCAACGGTGCCCGCATTGCCTTGGCTGATGTTGCCGACATCCGCTTTGAGGATGGCCCTCCGATGATCAAGACCGAAAACGCCCGTCCTAACGGCTGGGTATTCATCGACATCGATGGCCGTGATTTAGGCTCTTATGTTCAGGATGCCCAGCAAGTGGTTGCCAATCAACTTGAATTACCGGCCGGTTATTCACTGGTTTGGTCAGGCCAATACGAATATATGGAGCGGGCCAAGGCACGACTCACCGTCGTCGTACCCGCCACGATTGCCATCATCATGATGCTGCTCTATCTCAGCTTCCGCCGCGTTGGCGAGGTGATGATCATCATGGGCACCCTACCATTGGCAATGGTCGGCGGGGTATGGCTAATGGAATGGCTCGGCTACAACTTCTCGATTGCTGTTGGTGTTGGCTTTATTGCCCTCGCCGGTGTCGCGGTCGAAATTGGCGTCATCATGCTGGTTTACCTCAACCAAGCCTGGAAGTTCCAACAGGCGGAGGCCGAACATACCTGCCAACCGCTAACACTTGCGTCACTCAATAAAGCCATTCAGGAAGGTGCCGGTTTACGGGTAAGGCCAATCATGATGACCGTTTCCACCGTCATCATCGGCCTCATACCCATCATGTATGGCTCAGGTACGGGCTCAGAAGTCATGCAGCGCATCGCTGCGCCGATGATCGGTGGCATGTCATCGGCACTGCTACTCACACTGGTGGTACTGCCTGCCGCTTTCCAACTATGGAAACGCTTTAGTTACAAATTAACGAACTAACGACCAACAACTAACTATGAACCCGGTGTTCAGCACCGGGTAAGGATATATGATGAAAGTAAACGCTGCGCTAACCCTCGCTATTATGCTAACAACACCGATGACTTTCGCTGCAGGCGATCACGCTCATGCTCATGATGGAAGCCACGAAGGCCATAGCACGATGCAAGGCCACCACGATATGTCAGGGCATCACGAAATGTCAGGACACGGAGCAATGGCTTCTGCGGTCGGCATGCCAGCACCAGCAAACCAAGCAACTCAAACCTACAACGTCATTTTAACCGATGATATGAAAATGCAATTCGAGCCAAGCTTGTCCATCAAGCAAGGTGATGTCGTGCGTTTTGTGGTGATCAATAAAGGTCAAATCCCGCACGAATTCTCCATTGGCAGTATCGACGAGCAAGCAAAACACCGCGAGATGATGCGCGCGATGCCGGATATGGAACACCACGACGGCACCACCCTCACCCTAGCTGCGGGTGAGACTGCAGAAATGGGATGGCACTTTATGGGACAGAACTTTGTTGAGTTCTCTTGCAACATTCCAGGCCATTCGGAAGCGGGCATGAAGCGTAATACGATTTTGAAATAACAGGATGGAACACACGATGAAATACTTACTACCTACCATTTTCCTCGCTCTAAGTAGCGGTCACGCCCTAGCCAGCGTTGATACCTTGAGCAAAGCACAAGCTTTCGCTGAACTGACACCGCAAAAAGCCCTCGAGCAATCTCAACAGTGGCATCGCACAGGAGAAGCGACAGTACGCGTCATGCCAGATGCTATCTATGCCGAGTTTGCCGACGGCTCCAAAGCTGAAGTGCCGACTGAAGATGATTTTCTGCTTTCTATCGCCCCCTACGAGCAAGTTACCCATGGTTGTACTTACCATGTCCCAACCGGCTGTCAGGGGGAAATGGTCAATAAGGCCATGATGGTAGAGATCATCGACACCCAAACCAATGAAGTGATCCAGTCCGGTATGGTCAAAACCCAAAAAGACGGATTCATTGATTTCTGGATGCCTAAAAACGGCAACTACCAGTTCACCTTCACCTACAACGGCAAAACCGCCTCAGAAGTCTTGAGTACCGAAGGCAACAGCCGTACCTGCATCACTACCATGCAGTTGCTCTAGATAACAACTTTCCCTCCTGTAGGCATAAGACTGCAGGAGGGAGTCCACCTTTCATTCGCCTCTCGCCTCTCGCCTCTCGCCTCTCGCCTCTCGCCTCTCGCCTATAATATATTTTGACAATCAAACTATATGATCACAGAATACCTTGATTATCAAAATATATAATTTTCAAACAAAATAGCTCAATGTAGGGAACACGCATGCATAGCGAGAATTTACAGCAATGGCAGCACAGCCATAATTTTGTCTCTATTAATCAACAAGGTGAACGCCGGACGTTATGGGTTCTCGGGTTAACTCTCGTCACCATGGTGGCAGAAATCACCGCGGGCACACTGTATGGTTCGATGGCCTTGCTGGCCGATGGCTGGCATATGGGTACCCATGCAGCGGCATTTCTCATCACCCTGTTTGCCTACCGCTATGCCCGCAAGCATGCCAACAACCCGGCATTTTCTTTTGGTACCGGTAAGGTCAGTGTTTTAGGTGGCTTTACCAGTGCTATCGCTCTTGGCTTAGTGGCGCTGCTGATGCTGGTCGAGTCTATCCATCGCTTGTTCAACCCACAGGCAATACAGTTCAATGAAGCGATTATGGTTGCGGTGATTGGCTTGGTGGTTAACGTTATCAGCGTGTTCTTGCTGCATGATCATCATCATGACCACGATCACCACAATCATCATGGCCATGAACACAACCACGGCCATAGCCACGGTCACGGTCACGGTCACGGTCACGGTCACGACCATAACCTCCGCGCGGCTTATTTCCACGTCTTGGCAGATGCATTGACCTCACTATTGGCGATTGTTGCCCTGCTGTTCGGTAAATATCTGGGCTATGACTGGCTTGATGCCATTATGGGCATGGTCGGTGCGGTTATAATTACCCGCTGGGCGTGGGGGTTGATGAAACAGACCAGCCCTATCCTGCTTGACGGCAATATCGACCATGGCTATCAGCAAAAAATTATCGACACCCTTGAGCAAGACGCCGACAACAAGGTCAGCGATATCCATATCTGGAAAGTCAGTGCCGACCATTACGCTGCAATGATTTCACTGGTGACCCACCATCCAAAGGCGGCTAATGAATACAAGCAATTACTGTCAGAGTTCGATAAACTTAGCCATCTCACCATAGAGGTCAACAGGTGCCAAGCGGCACACTGACAGCGAGAAAGAAATGAAAGACATTGAGCAGCTGAACCACACCATTATCGAATTCTACGAAAAGCTCTCTTCCTGGGAGCAGTCTGTTGTCCGTGGCAAAGGGTTTTCCCTTCCGCAGATCCATGTCGTAGAAATTCTGGGTGCCCACGGTGCAATGAGGATGAAGGAGCTGGCCGACAAAATTGGCGTCACAACCGGCACCCTCACTGTTCAGGTCGATAAAATGGTCAAACTGGGCCTGCTGCTGCGTCGCCCGCATGAGTCTGATCGCCGCTCCATTTTGGTTGAACTGACCGCTGAAGGTGAAGAGCTATACCACGAGCATGACCAACTTCACCTCAGCCTAACGCAGGACATTACTGCCAAACTCAGCGCCGAAGAGTGCCAGCAGCTGCTTGCCAGCCTGACCAAAATGAACCAGGAATTCTGAGCAATTCTATTTTCTTCGAAGTCTTACCGTCTTGCCATACAGGCACCCTAAGTGCCTGTATACCCTCTGAAATATGCACCAGCATTAATGCGCACCCACACGCTTATTTTCTGGCTGAATAGACGTCACATAATTTGTCTTTTATCAATAAATAGTTGGTAACCTCTCATCTCCCGACTAAAATCCTGAACCTTTCCTGAATAACAGTTGTCTGCTTCTAGACACAACCTTCAACACACGGCTGTTTACCAGCCTTGGCCATAACGGCAGGCATGACTGACAAAGACATGACCATGCAGGGCCTGACACGGATACGGACATGAGTGAGACCACCTACGGCCAGTACAACCCGGCCTTTCAGTTTTCCTTTCTACACCCTCGCCACTGGCTTTTATGGGCAACGATGCCATTTATTTTGTTTCTAGCCTTACTACCGCACAGCGCTCGAAAAGGTATTGCCCGCTTTGCAGCAAAACTGATCTTAAAGAAGAAAAAAGGGGCTAAGCGACGGGCGCTGAAGAACATTGAGCTTTGCTTTCCCGATTACAACAAAGAACAACGTTTAGCTTTATTGGAAGATACTTTCACTGTCGCAGGCTGTATTTTACTCGGCTTTGCCCAACCGTTTATCAAGGGCCGCCGCTACGTACTCAACAGCCACGATGTGCACGGGATCGAACACTTGGAGGCTCTGCAGGGCCAAGACAAAAATATCATTATGCTGGTTCCTCACAATTGGGCCATCGACTTCTCGGCACTTTATTTCGCCGCCAATGACATGCCGATGGTGGCAATGATCAAGCCGCAAACTAACCCCATCATCAACTGGCTGATGAACATTCAACGCAAGCAATTCGGTGGTCGGATTTACCAGCGCAGCCAAGGGATCAAACCTTACCTACGCTCAATAAAGGAAGGGTATCTGGCCTACTACTTGCCGGATGAAGAGCACCAGCTCCAACAAAGTGTCTTCGCGCCATTCTTCGGCCACGAAAAAGCGACAGTCAAAGGAGTTGGCAAACTGGCGAAACTCTCAAACGCTGCGGTGTTGCCGGTGTTTCCGGCCTACGATTTAAAGACAGGAAAATTTACCATTACCATCCAGCCTGCTTTGACTGGCTTTCCCTCTGGCAATGAATACCAGGATGCAACGCGGATGAACCAAGAACTGGAACAGATGATCCGCCAGCAACCTGAACAATACATGTGGATCCTTAAGATCTTACGCACCCATCCTGACGGCAGCCGGCGCTATTAACTGCTCGGCCCAGCTTGCCGATACGTAAAATGAAAAAGGGCCGGATGCTGATAACATCCGGCCTGGCTTTATTTTATTATTGATAGGTTTCTTCTACACGTCGTTTATTTCAAATAATCGTTAGACGGTTTCTAGCACTTTCACTCTTAAATCATTATCGACTTGCTGCAAGGCTTCCAGTAGTTGCTCGGTGTCCACTTCAGATGGCACATCAACCTGCAGCTCGGCAAAAAATAGAGCCTGCCCAAGATCGGGCACACCAATACGGTGGTTTTCTATTTTAACAATACCGATCCCAATATTATCCAGGATGCGGGTAATATCATTGACAATACCGGGACGATCACTCGACTCGACTTTCAAGGTAAGGTGATCGGTTTTGATCTCACCTGCCTCTTGGGCTTCAATAACCCGAATATCCAATTCCTGCTGGGACTGGAACAGTTCTCTCAACTCGCTGACAGACTGCGCAGGAATATCAATTTTCAAGATACCGACAACCTGATTATCTAGTCTGTTGATTTTACTGATCAGCCACTTCCCCCCTAGCTCGTGGGTTTTAGCTGCTAATTTATTGATAAGTTGAGGATGATCTTGCCCCGCAAGTGTGACGGTTAATTGAGTATTCATACGCGCTCCCCCCTCTACAATCCAGCCAGAAATACCCTGGCTATATAGTCAGACTAGCAAGCAAGATGAAACCGTGCCGTGATAAAACTCGATTCTGATTACGAAAAAAACCTGTAACTCTGTATTGAATTCACAAATCCGCATAAAAAAGCCAGTTACTTGCGTAACTGGCTCATCGGTAATGTGCTAGTTCATTAGCTTCAGCTGTTAGTGCGATATTTCTGCAGTATTTCACCCAACTGGCGGGAAGTGTCAGTCAAGCTCGTACTGTTATCAACCGACTGCTCGCTCATCGTGCGGATCACCTCCGACTGGGAACGAATATCATGCAGCTCTGACGCAATATCATTGGCTACCGTTGTTTGCTGATGGGCAGCCGTCGCTATTTGGGTGCTCATATCCATCACCTGGCGGGCCGACTCGGCAATGCTGTCCACATCTCGGCCAATTTCGGTGATCATCTCACGGCTCTGGTGGGACTGCTCCAGGGTCACCGCCGTAATATTAGAGATACTGCTGGTTTCCAGCTGCAGTTTGTCAATCATGGCCTGGATCTCAACCGTTGCCTGCTGGGTACGACCAGCCAGCGTCCTGACCTCATCGGCAACCACCGCAAAGCCCCGGCCTTGTTCACCGGCACGGGCGGCTTCAATGGCTGCATTCAGGGCCAGCAAATTTGTTTGCTCGGAAATCGCATTGATAGTGGTGATCACCGCATTAATTTCCTCGGCCTTCTCATTGAGGCTACCAACGGCACGTGATGCTTCATCGGTCTGCTCCGACAGCTCGGTCACTTTGATGATCGCCTGCTGAACATTACGATTTCCCTGCTCGATGCTGTGCATATCGGCATCCGATTGTTCCGAGGTTTGCTGGGCCAGGCCAGCAATGTCTTTTGCCGACGCCGTCATCTCTTCCATCGCGGTTGCCACCGAGTCGAGCGATGCATATTGCTGGCTCACCTGCTGGCCCGCACCTTGGGCATCATTGCTGAAGTTACCCGCCGCAACCTGTAAGTTCTGTGCGCTTTGCTTAACGGTGTTAACCAACTCGCTCAAGGTATCCATAGTACGGTCTAACTCGAAACCGATAATCCCGAATTCATCCCGGCCCACATGAAAACCAAGGCGTGAGGTCAAATCGCCATCGGCAATACGCTTGGTCGCCTGGTGCATTACCCACAGTGCACCGCCTAGGAAAGTCGCCATCCAGTAACACAACAGACCAATAGGCAACAGGGTGATCAGAGTATAGAAAAAGCGCTGTAAGGCCTGATCTTTTCCAGCATCGATTGTCGCGGAACTTCCCTGCGGCAAACTTGCGGTTCCCAGCGGAGTCACAGCGACAACATCATTGCCTACACCACGGGAAGTGAAGCTAACCCCCTGCTGCTGCAAAATGTTGCGTTGGGCATCTGCATCCAACCCTGATGCCAGCACGGTGTCGACCATTACCGTAAGCCTGGCTTCAGCTAGGACAAGATGCTGTTGCTCCAATTGGTTAACGGTTTGACGGTATTGCAGGCCTGCAATCGCCGTTACCAATGTCGCTATCAGCGCAAACAGCACCCAAAACTTGTCATTGACCGACATTTTGACAAACAGCCGGTCAATAGTACGGAATTCAACCTCTCTCATTGTCGTTCCCTGTAATCATTATGGTTTGCGGCATATGGTATCAGCTCGCCACACCCAGTTGTGATACGGGGTTTATTTTTAAGACAACAAAGCCTATCTATTTCACAAAAAGTCGATCTTAATCACGATCGAGAATGCTCTTCTGCTTTCATCAGAAAAACAGACATAAAAAAACCGGCTGAAACCAACCCCAACAGGGCAGCTTCAACCGGTCTTTACTTCAGTCAGCGAAAGCGGAAGGAATTAAATTCCTGCACGCTTGAACAAGCCAGCCATCAGTGGCGAGTTTGCCTTCACTTGCTTCGACTTGTTTTTGAACTCACGAGCCAGCGTTGTGTCATTGATTGAGTTGGCAATGTAAATCATTGATTGGTACATATCGCCTGCAGTCTTGATGCGGGCCGTATCATTCATCGGGCTGATGATGTTCACCACATCAGTTCCCTTCATGCCGTTTTTGGTTGCATGGTTCTCAACAGAATCCAGCAACTTATCTAAATCCATCACGAAGTCAGAATTTTCTACACCTAACTTCTTAATCTCTTTCAGGTTACGCTTGCGAACCCGATTAATAATAAATGCAGGCTTGTTGATAAACTTAAAGCCAGCAAAACCAGCAACAATCAGCAAGGCAACACCACCAGCTACATAACCCCAAATCGAACCCGAAGATTCAGCAACCGGCTGGATCACTTCGGCGGCGGTTGTAACAGACACTGGTACATCAGACATATTGGTAACCTTTCATTTCTCTGGAACAGAACAACAGTGACATTATGCACTCCGACCACAAAGAACTATGCGTTTTATCAATATTTGTTGCAAATAGGGTGATCGAGTTCAAGCTTTGGTAAATATACCAGCGAAAAAGCCGTGCCACAATGCATAACCTGTCACGGCTTTTGTGCTTCGCCCTGGCCGATATCACAGTTACCACCGCCAGCTCGTCAGCTCGTACCCTCGTTTGGAGGTGATCAGGCAAATACTAGGATGTGGGGCCTAGGAGCAAATAATTATTGATACAGGTCTCAGTTTCACTCTTCCTTACTATATGCAACGACAAGTACTTGCTATTTTAAAAATTCAAAATATTGAAGATTAATCAGAAGTGCTATGAGAACGCCATATATCAGCAAGGAAGGGGCAGCCATTATCAACATCGCCCGCTACTTAATGTCGACGACGGTCAATGACCGGCTGCGTACGATTGACGCCTTATCTGAAGATATCGGGGTTTCTGTTGGCTTTGTTCAAAAAGCACTGACGACGATTGAACAGCAAGATGCGGTGAGGTTATCCAAGCAAGGGCGCAACGGCACATTCATCTCCAAACTTGATTACCGAGCCCTTGCCAAGCTGACCGGGTTTTCCCATATCGTTTGCGCCATGCCGCTGCCCTACACCAAGCACTATGAAGGCCTCGCCAGCGGGCTGAAACAGCAAATCGGCGATCTCCCTCTGTATTTTGCCCACATGCGCGGCGCCGGCGTCAGGGCCGAGTGCTTGCTGGAAGGCACCCATGACATCGCGATCATGTCCAAGCTTGCGGCACAGACCTATTCGGGGGGAGTCGTTACGGCTATCGATTTGGGGCAGTATTCATACTCCCACCCACACCGGCTTATCTTCCGGCAGGGGGAATATGACAAGATCAAGTTTGTCGGGGTGGATCCGGACTCCCCAGACCAAAAGCTGCTCACCCAGTCGGCCTTCGAGGACAAACCTGTCACCGTCGTCGAGATAAACTATGCCGACAGCATGAACCTACTGCTCAACGGCGAGATTGATGCTGTGGTCTGGCTGCCGGAAGCCATCGACATGGAAAAATATGGCCTCGCAGAGCGGCCGCTGGACCACATAGAACAATGCCGACTAGCCTCTGAGGCCGTCATGCTGGTAAGTGGGGAAAATCCGCATATCACGACGCTGCTCAGAAAACTCATTAATATTCCCGCTTTGCTGGACCACCAGCAGCAAGTTGTCCGGGGCGACATCACCCCGAATTACTAATCACGGAACAGGAGCGAACAATGAAGGAGCGTCTCACTCTGCTTCAGCAAACCAAGGTGATCAGCCCCGAGGCTGGCGAAGCCACGCAAATCGCCGTCGGCCTCATTGGCCAGCACCTTGCCTTGGCGCCGGATAATGACCAGTTCCAAATGGCCATGACCCATTTTGCCAGGGCCTATGACCGGATCATCAACCATATCCCGGTGACGGATGGCCTGGATCAGGAGCTGCTTGACGAAATCCTCGCCGATGACGCCTACGAGAGCATCAATGCGCTGCACCAAGCCATTATCCATCAGGTAGGCTTAATTGATGTTCCCGCCGCCGAGAACTCTTTTTTGCTAAGCAACCTCTTTTCCCTCTACTACGCCGGGCAGGAAACGGAGGGCGTATGCTGATCGATCCAGATGGCTATACCTATTGCCACGAGCACTTGCATATTGATCTGTCACCGCAAAAAGGCGATCTCGATTGCCGTCTGGACCAATATGCGCTGATCAAGTCGGAGATGGATGCCCTCGTTGAGCGTGGCGTGTATAACATCGTCGAAGTCACGAATTCCTTTATGGGAAGAAATCCTCAATTTATTGAAAGTTTAATCTCAGATACCGGGATCAACGTCCTGCTTTCCACCGGATATTACATAGAGGGATTTTTCCCGCCCGAGATTTATACCAAATCAGCAAGGGCGATCAGCCAGGAAATGATCCGTGAAATTGTCGTCGGCGTGGAGGGCAGTTCGCTCAAGGCCAGCGTGATTGGCGAGGTAGGCAGCAGCGAGAATGCTTTCACCGAAATGGAGCAGAAGGTCTTTGAAGCCGCTGCGATGGCCCACTACGAAACCGGCCGGCCAATATCGACCCACCAATCGATGAGCACCATGGGCCGGCAGCAGATCGAGCTGCTGCAGCGATTCGGCGTTGATATGGAGCGGGTGACTGTTGGCCATTGCGATCTGAAAGACAACCTCGACGATATCCTGTGGCTGCTCGATCAAGGTTGCTACGTCCAGTTCGATACCATCGGCAAGAACAGCTATTACCCAGACAGCCGCCGGATTGAGATGCTCAAAGCGCTTTCAGAGCGCGGAAGGTTGAATCAAGTGATGCTGTCGATGGACATCACCCGCCGCTCGCACCTGCAGCAGAATGGCGGGCTCGGATTCTGCTACCTGGTTGACTCATTTGTCCCCCAGTTACTGGCGCATGGCATCAGCCCGGCAGAAGTCGACACCATGCTAAAGCATAACCCCTACACCGTTTTCCAATAACAAGCAGAAAAATAACAAGGATTGATTATGAAAAAAATCGGAATTGCCGGCTTACAGCGCGAGCAGATAAAAGAGCAAATCGAGCAAGCTTCACCGGGCCAGTTCGAGTGCCACATCCTGAACGACATGGAAGCCGCGATGAAAGTGAAAAACGGGGAGCTCGACTACTACATCGGGTGCTGTAATACCGGCGCCGGCGCGGCCCTTTCGATTGCCATTGCCATCATCGGCTTTGCCCAGAGCTGCACCATTGCCAAGCCCGCCATTCAGGCCAAGCAACACGAAATCGATCAGTTCTTGAGCGAGGGCAAAGTCGCCTTCGGGCTCTCGGTCGAGCATGTCGAGCATGCCGTCCCCATGTTAATCAACACACTCGCCAGCAGGTAAGCCGCTATGGATATGATGAACATCGGGCTGGTCGCCCTTCTCTGTGCCATGACCGCCTTTATTGCCAACCTCAGCGTCTCGGTTTTCCACGACGGCATCCGCCCCATCCTGCCCCAACTGGTGGAAGGCAACATGACCCGCCGCGACGCGGGCTCCGTTGCCTTCGGCCTCTCGATTGGCTTCGTCGCCTCCGTGGGGATTTCATTCACCCTGTCGACTGGCCTGCTCAACCCTTGGCTGCTCTTCCTGCCAACCGATATCCTGGGGGTCATGATTGCCAGCCGCTGGCTGGCGGCGCTTGCCGGCGGCTTATGGGGAATTCTGGTTGTCACTTCGCTCAGCGGAGTCAATGCGGTGCTTACCGGTTTACCCATTGACGCACTGGGTGCGCTGGGTGAGCTCGGCACCCCGGTCATGACGGCCTTTGCCTTGTTCCCGCTGCTGGCGATTTTCTACCAGTTTGGCTGGAAGGCCGGTGCGCTTGCCGCCGTCGTCGTCCTGTTTTCGCGCCTGCTGACGATTCAATTTACCGCTATCTACCCTGAATCCATCCAGATTTTTGTCGGAATGCTGATGCTGGTCGGCACCGCGGTGCACAAAGACATCAATGACAAGCGCAACGGGATTATGCCACCCGATATGTCGGGGATGCACAGCCTGTTCGACGAGCGTACCAAGCGCATCATGAAGCACCTGCCCCTGCTGGCAGCTACCGGGTCGTTGATCGCCATCGTCGCCAATGCCGGTATCTTCGCAGGATCGGAAGTCTCCATCTATGCCCTTGCCGATGCCTACAAGCTAACAGATCCGATAGAGAAAGAAGCGGCCATGCAGCAAGTGGCCTTGTCCGAATTTATGCGGGGCCTGGGCTTTGTGCCGCTGATCGCGACCACCGCGCTGGCTACAGGGGTCTACGGCGTGGTCGGGATGACCTTCGTGTTTGTCGTTGGCTACCTCGCGCCCAACGTGCCTGTGGCCGCTGTGCTCGGTGCCCTGACTATCTGCGCAGAAGTCTTCCTGCTGCGTAAAATCGGCCACTTCCTCGAGCAGTTCCCTTCCATCCGCAATGCGTCCGACAACATCCGGAACTCGATGAACACCCTGATGGAATTTGCACTGCTGATCGGCGGGGTTCTGGCCGTAATGAAAATGGGGTCAACGACCGGACTGACCATTTTCACCATGCTGTTCTTCCTCAATGAAGTCATGGGACGCCCTATCTTGAAGATTGCCGCACCCGCTGTTGCAGCGATTTTGACCGGTGTCGTACTCAATGTGCTCTATGTCTTCGGCCTGTTTTCTGTCTAGCTGACCGGTAAAAGAGCCAGCTCCACCGAGACAAAAAAACTGACGTTGTCCACACGCCTCCGCCGTGGACTGGCTCTGCTCATCCTCAACAAGGGGTTTACATGTTTCTCAAAGCATTACAACAGCAAAACCCAGCGCTTATTGATAGTGCTATTGCCCTGCTGCAAAACGGCACCATCCTTCCCGATACCTATGTTATTGATGTCGACCAATTCATAAATAATGCTCGTATCATCAAGGAAAAAGCCGAGCGGTGCGGGATCCGGCTCTACGGGATGACCAAACAGCTTGGCCGCAACCCCCTGCTGGCTAAAATCCTGGTCGATGAGCTCGGCTACGACGGGGTGGTCTGCGTTGACTTCAAGGAAGCGAGGCAGCTCCACCAGGCGGGCGTAAAAATCAGTCATCTGGGCCATTTGGTCCAGCCGCCTAGCCATTACATTCCCTATATTGTCTCTGCCATTCAGCCCGAAGTGATCACGGTTTATTCGATCGAGAAAGCCCGGGAGATCTCAGCCGCCGCAGTGAAGGCCAACCGGCGCCAGGGGATCCTGCTAAAGTTCTTCCACGCCGCCGATACCTTCTATATCAACCAGGAGGCAGGTTTTCCCATCGGCTCCCTGGAGACTGTCTGTAATGAGGTTGCCGCCCTGCCCAACCTGCACATTGCAGGGCTGACGCATTTTCCGTGCTTCCTCTACAACCCCGACACCCACCAGACCGAGCCGACTCAGAATCTCGACACGCTACTGGATGCAAGATCACGGATGCTGGAGCGGGGCTATGAGGTGTCGCAGCTCAACATGCCCTCGGCCACCAGCACCCAGACACTGGAGATCATAAAGCAGAGCGGCGGCACGCATGGCGAGCCCGGCCACGCGCTAACGGGCACGATGCCGGCCAATCAAGACGGCAGCCAGCCGGAAAAAGTCGCCATGGCCTATGTCACAGAAGTCTCCCACCAGTTCGGCGGCAACAGCTACTGCTTTGGCGGCGGCTACTACCGCCGCGGCCACATGGCCCATGCACTGATCAGACAGCATACCGCGCAAGGCTTGCAACGGGACACCATCGTCGGTGTACGCAATGATGATGATGCCAGCATCGATTACCACCTCCAGCTCGAATCCCCCTGCCGGGTCGGCACGCCTGTGGTGATGGCATTCCGAACGCAAATTTTCGTTACCCGCAGCGACGTCGCGCTGGTTGCGGGGATTTCAAACAATGCCCCCACATTGCTGGGACTCTATGACGCTCAGGGGAACGAGGTGGAGCATGGCTAGGTTTGTCGTCGTGGTACTCGATGGGTTTGGTATCGGCGAAATGCCCGATGTCGCTGAGACCAGGCCACAAGACCGGGGGGCGAATACCGCCGTCAAGCTGCTGGATCACTTCCCGTTGAAAAGGCTCCCCACGCTTGAAAAACTCGGGCTCATCAACATTACCGGCTTGACCCGCTCGGTGATGCAACCCTCAGTGCAGGCCAACTGGGGGACGGCCAAGTTGGCCCATCACGGCTGCGACACCTTTATGGGCCACCAGGAAATTATGGGCACCCTCCCCAAGCCCCCGATGGTCAGACCCTTTCAAGAATCCATCGACGATATAGAGCAAGCCCTTCTCCAGGGGGGATACTCGACAGAACGTATCACCCGGGATGCGCTGCAACTGCTGATGGTCAACCGCTGCGTGGTCATTGGTGACAACCTGGAAGCCGATCTTGGCCAGGTGTATAACCTGACGGCCAATTTCAACCTGATCAGCTTCGAAGAAGTGAAGAAAATAGGCCATGTGGTACGCAGCGCCAATGCGGTCAGCCGCAATATCGCTTTCGGGGGATTTATTCCGTCGATGGCGCGGGTCTTCGACGCTATAGAAATCAAGAAAGATCAACAGGGCAAGCCTGCCTATATCGGGGTGAACGCCCCGGATTCAGGGGCTTACGACGAAGGCTTTGAGGTTGTCCACTTGGGCTATGGCGTCAACGCCCAAACCCAAGTTCCCCATCATCTCCACCAAGTCGGGGTGCATACCTACCTGTACGGAAAGGTGGCTGACATTGTCCAGAACGATACCGGCACATCATATACCTCGGTAGTGGATACCGACCAGGTCTTTGCCCTGCTCCTGAGCGATCTCAACACGGCGCAGGGGTTCTTCTGCGCCAATATCCAAGAAACGGACTTATCCGGCCATCAGCAGGATCCCAAACGCTATTGGCAGGTACTGGAAAAAGCCGATCGCGGGTTGGCCGCAGTGATCGATACCCTCGCCCCCAATGACGTCCTCATTGTGATGGCCGATCACGGCAACGACCCCTTTATCGGCCATACCAAACATACCCGGGAGCAAGTCCCGCTGATGGTATACAGCCCCGGTATCACCGGGGTCCAAGTGGGATACCGCAACACCCTCGCTGACATCGGCGCCAGCGCAGCAACCTTTTTCGGCGCGAATCCCCCCGAGTCGGGATGCTCGCTGCTGGCACCGCTCAAACACGAAGAAAAGGAGCCGCACTCCTTCTAATGAAATGCGATTTTCACAAAAATCCAATAACCTAACAAACCAACAAAGGAAAACGCAATGACACCTAAAACAATAGTTTCCATTGCTGTTGCACTGGCGATATCCCCTTCAGTATTCGCCAACCAAGGAGGGATGCAAGACTTCCTAGACGATCTCCGTGACTTCGAGTCTGGTATCAACCCGAACCTCAGCACATTCTACGCCGAGAACTTAGACAACCCGGTGTATACCTATGCCCAAGTCACCAAGCCTGGGCGATTGGTCAGGGACTGCGCGACTGGTGTCATGGTGTCCGAGCCGACGACGATCAATCAGTTTTTCCAGAAGCTAGGGATCGATGGCATCTACAACCCCGCGACCCCGCATGATCCTGAGATGTTCCGTCAAATGCAGTTCAATTCATTGAACGCGTGGGGGTTCGTGGGATACCAGCTGGGCGAGGCGGTCTTGATTGATGCGGGTTACTACAGCCCCAACACCGTCAATATCGACGGCAAGGAATATGACAGCTTCTACATGTTTGTGCCCGATTCAACCTGGATTGGCTGTAAAACTGAAGCCCTGGCCGAAATACCGGGCTCCGGGGGCAACCAGGTCTATGTCACCGACACCAACCTTTGGCAGGGTACCTTTGTCGGCAAAAACGGCATCAATAGCTTCAACGATTTGGTGATCCCCGAGAAACAAGAGCTGGTGATCCGGGATGCGATGCATTTCAACTACAAAATCATGTCCAAGATACTGGCCGATGCCAATATGACATGGGAACAGGCCCTGGCGAAAAGCTGGCCGGGCAAAGACGATGATGGCCAGCCTATTCAAGTCCAGGCGACCATGTCGGGCATTTTGGCTGCCGCCCACCTTCGCGGCGCCTGGGGAACAGGCGACCTGCTGACCAAAGACCAAATTACCTGCGACGAGCTGGGCACGTGTATCACCAAGTACGTCCATAAGTTTGGCGGCTTCAATACCCTGTTTGACGTCCCGGGAGACAGCATCAGCCACGGCTCAATCTATGACGAGGTCCTGACCGCGGGCTGGGGGAACGACACGGTTATCCTTGGCGGCGGCAGCAACCAGCTGTTGCTGCACGAACAGAGCGGGACGACAACGACGGTCACTGACTTTGTCCTCAACAAAGACTTAATCATTCTTCGTGGCTGGCAAGCTGAAGATCCCCTCGCCAACCTGACAGTGACGGATCAAAATGGCTCCAGCGAACTGCAATTCGCCGGCCAGTCCGTCGTCCTCAACGGCATCGCTGCCAATGATATACTGGCCAATCCGGACAATGTCATTCAGGTGTCCAATATCTACACGCTAGCCTGGAATATCGGCAAGCAAGTTGTCGAGAACTTCAACCCGGCCGTCGATAAAATCGAAGGCAGTGCGGGCATTGGCTTCAAGCACCTCAAGGCCTATGAGACGGCCAATTCCGTGGTTATCGGCCCGCAAGCTGAAGACGGCGGTATCTATGCCTCCTACGAGCTGATCGGACTGACCCTCGCCGACCTGACCCCAGACATGTTTGTCAACGTGACCGGCGGCTACGACCGTCTTGGCTATATCGTCCCGTTGAGCCACCTCAACTGGGGCTGGAACATGACCCTAGAAGTGGCCAGCTTTGATGTGGACAAAACGGTGATCACCCTGCCTAGCAACCAACCGACGCCTTTCTCGGCGCTCAAGCTGACCCAGGAAGGCGCGAATGTTGTCATCACATTGCTGGAGCCTTATGCCAAAGGGGACAAAAAGAAAATTGTGCTGCACAACACCGATGTAACCCTGCTCTCTGACGCTAACTTCTCCGGCTTCTCGGGCAGCTACAGCGAGGCAACCATTGATATTCCAGTCATGTTTGATATCCAGGTTGCAGTTAACGGCACAGGCGGCACCATCTCGCCCGCACCGGACGCAAACGGTCTGCTGCAGGCAAAAGGCGGCACGGATTTCACCGTCAACTTCATTCCTGATAGCGGCTACAAGGTAAAAGAGATTGTCGTAGACGGCGTGACCTACCCCGCTGCCAGCTCCTACACCTTCACTTCGGTCAACAGCGCGCACAGCCTGGGCGTGTCGTTCGAAGCCGGTGTGAGCTGCCCTGTCGCATGGGATAGCAGCGCCGTTTATGTGGCAGGCGATCAAGTCACCTACAACGGCACCGTCTATGAGGCCAAGTGGTGGACATCGGGTAACCAGCCGGACCAAGGCGGCCCTTGGCAAGCCATCGGCGGTTGCTAAACCTCCCCTTTCGGGACGGGATGTGAAAAAAAGAGGCTGCTCGGTTGAGCAGCCTCTTTTCCTTGGCGGTACCCTCGCTGCCGGAATAGCGCTACAAGGCCTGCTTCACACCGTTACAGTACACATCCAGCAGTTGCAGTTCTTGGTCCAGCACCAGAATATCCGCGTCTTTGCCGGCCTCAAGACGACCTTTTCGATCCGCCACCCCAGCTAATGTTGCCGGATTTTCACTGGCGATTCGAGCCACAGAGCACAACCCGTAATCGAGGCGATCCACGACAGCCCTTACGGATTCGAGGAAGTTCATCTCCAGCCCTTCCACCTCTTTGTAACAGCATGGGTTGACCTGCTTCACCGTGCCGTCGTCATGAGTCAGAAACAGCTGACCGCCTTTGACATTAAAGGTTTCTTTGCGAAGGTAATGGTAGAACTCATAACCATCCGGAAAGTCAGCGTAGCCCATACAGTCTGTCATCATTACCAGACGGCGATCTTTTTTCAGCCGATACAGGATATCGAAGGCTTCATGGCGAATAGTGATCCCTGTTTGCTTGGCCACTTCTGCATACACGTCCTGGTGATACATCAAGGCACCCACCACACCCAACTCTCGATGGTGGAAGCCACGCATCCCGCTGAAGGCATGGGTGAAGTGGTTCAAACCTGCTTCTATAGCTTCAGTGATCTGATCAAACGTCGCTGCGGTATGGCCAGCCGATGCCGTGACTCCCTTGCTGCGCATGTGGCGGATCAAATCCAAACTACCTTCTACCTCCGGAGCCAGTGTCATCAAACGGACATTGTCCCCCGAAAGTGCATTGAAGCGTTCAAAACCTTCGATACTCGGCTGCTGGATACTGTCCTCCCGCTGCAACCCCAGATACTCAGGGTTGATGTACGGACCTTCCATATGCACGCCTACCGGCTCGGCCCCCATTTCGGGGTGATACTCGGCAATATGTTCTGCCGCTGCCTGCAGCGAGCTTTCGAGGAAGTCATTGGGCATAGTGCCACTTGTCGGCAGATATGAGGTCACGCCAACCTTCGGCAGATCTTCGCTCATATGACGCAGAGAATCGACCGTGCCTTTATAGGCAAACGAGCCTCTCCCCCAGCCATGGATATGGATATCGATAAATCCCGGCATGATGCTGTGTTCGCTATGATCGATATACTCGCCGGCATACTCATGGTGGATAGCCGTGATCTTACCGTTATTGACCTCCAGGAAGCCTGCAATCTCACCGTCTGGCGTAATGATATGATCCGATTTTATGACGAAATGGCCCACTGTTATTTCCCCTCCAGAGCCAATTGGGCAAATTGCTCGGCAATTTCCGCACACAGCCCGGTGTAACAAGCAGGATCAAGCATCTCCTTAATTTCCTGCTCGCTAAAGTGCTCGGTGATCACCGGATTACTAGCCAATACAAGGTTGTAATCGATCCCCTGATGGGTACTTTCCATCGCCAGTTCGTACACCAGTTCATGAGCTGGATCTTTACCCAAGCGCTCAACCAAGCTCATCATGATTTTCTCACTGTTGATCAAGCCTTTGGTGATCATCACATTGTCGAACATCCGCTCGCGGTTAATAACCAGAGTCCGGGTCAGCTCCTCGGCTCGCAGAATAATCTCAGCCATCAGCTCAACACTTTCCTGCAAGCTGGCGTCGTAGATGAAATATGCCGAACTATCGGCTTCAAACGGACGAGGGGCAACATACATGCTGGCGGTTTGTACTGAATACAGCTTCTGCGAGTTGGCAATGATCCCTTTTGCCAGCTTCGGATTGACCTTCTGCGGCATGGTGCTGCTGCCAACGGTTCCCTTGGTAAAGGCTTCCGACACTTCACCAAACTCTTCACTGGAGGTTTGATACACCTCTTCGGCAATCTTGTGATAGGTCGTTGCCAACAAGCACAAGTTAGTGATGTACTCAGCACGGAAAATGCGAGTATTACGAGATGGAATTGGCATCGAATGCATCCCCAGCATCTCAGCCACACGATCCTGTACTTTGCGGCCTTGCTCGCCAGTCGCATGGAAGGCTCCGACTGCGCCACCCATCATCACGGTGAACACGCGCTTTTCGGCTTCCTGCATTCGCTCTTTCGCCGCCATCAACTCGTTAATCCACACCGCAACCTTATAGCCGTAGGTAATCGGTAGCGCGTGCTTGCCATGGGTACGTCCCGCCATCACGGTATCTTTATGCTCAGCCGCCAAGCGCCCAAGGTTGACAATGGTACGGTCGACAAAGTCCATCAGCTTGTCGTGGAATTTCTTCACCTGTAATAGGTGGGCACTCTGCTGGATATTCTGTGTCGTCACACCGTAGTGAACATACTTACCGCTCTCCTCATCACAAGCATCCACCAACACTTTGATAAGAGGCACAAAACCATGGCCGATTTTTTCCAGCAGCTCATTCATCCGCACCAGATCAATCTTGTCGATATGACTGTTTTCCGCAATGTTACGGGCGGCTTCAGCAGGGATCATCCCGATCTCAGCCTGTGCTTGCGCCAGCGCTGACTCGAGATCAAGCCAAGACTGAACACGGGCATCGTTGGAGAAGAGATCTTTCATCCCTTCATCATCAATAGTTTTGCTCTTTGAATCATATAATGCGCGCATCAGTTATGCTCCCTGGGCTAAGTTGTCATCGACAGCGTTACGTACAAACTCGACATGTGGGCCGAATACGACATGGACATGGTTACTGGATGGGATGAACGTCCCTGATGAGCCAGCGTCTTTGAATTTCTTCACATCAATAATTTTCTGATCTTTAACGTCGATTCGCAGGCGGGTAACACAGTTTTCTACCCGTTTGATATTGCCTTTACCACCTAGGGCTTCAACTACGATATCAGCGATCTTGCCGTATTCTTTATTGATAAGCAGCGTGCTATCACCTACATCCTTTTCGCGGCCCGGCGTCGCGACATTAAACTTCACGATGGCGTAGCGGAACACAAAGTAGAACACCACGAAGTTGATCAGGCCAAGTACCACCAGGCTCAGCCACTGGGTGTTTTCGTACATCAAGCCAAAGATACCGAAATCAAAAATTGTCCCTCGGATGTAACCCATAGAAATTTCAAGGTAGTACATCGGAACCGTCAACAGGCCACACAGCAGGGCATAGACAAAAAATAGTTTTGGTGCGATGAACAGGAAGGAGAACTCCAGCGGCTCGGTCACATTACCCAAGAATGCCGTCAGCACAACAGTCAGAATCAGACCTTTCGCAATAGTCTTATTCTTGGCAAATGCGGTGTGGTACATCGCCAGACCAATAGCCGGAATACGGAACAAGGTGGTTAGCATTTGCCCCGGAGCCAAATAAGCCGAAAGGGTTGGCATATGCTCCTGCCAGGCTGGGTGATTTGGGCCTAATTCGAACAAAATTTGGTTCATTGCAGGCAAAATTCCGGTGTAACTCACTCCATCAATCACATAAATACCGCCCGCCTCAGTAAAACGAAGCGCAGAGCTAAAGACATGATGCAGGCCAAACGGGATCAACAAACGATTAAGTGTCCAGTAAATACCCGGACCAAAGCCTTCTGCCATAAACACACTCGACAGGCTCACCATCGCCGAGGTAAACATATTCCAGATAAACGGGATCAACAGGCCAATCGGCACGATCAGTGCAATCGAGATGATCGCCACGGACTTCTTACCACTGAAGAAAGCAAACGCGAGAGGTAACTCCAAACGGTAGAACCTGTCGGTGACCAAGGCCGCCACCAAGCCAGCGATGATCCCGCCCAGCGCCTCAATCTTGAGGGTATGTACCCCTAACACAATTCCCTGGCCAACCAAGCCTGGGTTGTCCGTGGTCAACGCACCAGTTAATTGCAAACTGACCTTCATCGATATCAGCAATGTCAGGTAGGCAATAACAGAGGCAAATACGGCAATCCCTTTTTCTTTTTTCGACATGCCGTAAGCCACGCCCATTGCGAAAAGCAAAGGAATATTCGCAAAGATAACACTGGCAATATCACGGAGGGATTGGAACAGTGTGGTGAAAAATTCATTACCAAGAAGAGGCAGCTTTTCAACCATATACGCTTGCCCAAGCGCACTCGATACACCCATGATCATGCCAACCGGGGCTAACACCGCGATGGGGAGAAGCAAGGAGCGACCAAATGTCTGGACTTCATTTTTGAAGTTGGAACTCATTGTCGGGTACCTATTAGATTAATTTACCCTCATCATAAAATTTTGCTAAGGGCTATCAAGGCAAGAAAATCAGCTAAATCTGACGCACAAAGTGCCCTTAAATAAAATGCTCTTTAAATTGGTTTTTTAATAAATGCCGTAACTCATCCGGAGTCAGGTGTTGGATCTCCTCAACAAAGCGTTCCACCGGGATCTTCCTGGCAGAGCGAGACAAGCCGAGTTGCTTAAGCGCCCTTAAATCGCTTTCTCCAAGCTGAAAATCCACTTTGACCGACGTTTTGCCATGGAATGATAAATAACGGGATATCTTATTGGTAAAGGTGATCAGTACATCGTATTGATCTTCAGGTATATGAATGATCTCATTGCTATTAACAATCCCTTTGATATCAATATGAAAATGAATCTTTAGCTTTTCAATAAAGTATCCCAACTTATTAAATGAAGAGTTACTAACGAGATAAACCCTAGCCCTCTCTCTATCAATAGATTTGTTTTGAACAACATACTTTTTTATTACCATAGTGATCGTTGCGAGCTGGTTTTCATTCAAAACCAGATCTACACACCTCTCGACATCCGAGATGTATTGCTTCACTAATTGATAGACAAAAGCATGATTTTCCTTAACTTTTGATAATTTTTTATCAGGGAAAGAGATTTTCAGCTTCGCTTGGGTTAAACAACTTTTAATAACACTATACAAGTCGGCAAAGAAGTCACTTTTGTTATGGATATGTGTTTGAATACTGTCACAAAAATTCTGGGAAAAGTACTCAATCCTTGGTGTAAGCCGAGGATCATAACAATTATATTTTCCGGCATAAAAAGTTAGAGAGGCGATAATTCGGCTAACAAGCAGATTTTCTTCACGACTGTCAAAAATAAGAAAGTATTGATTTGATAACCAATCATCAATATCTAACGGCGATAGCTGACTACCCCGTTTCATCCTCAATAAGGTCAGAGAAAAATAAATGATCAGGAATTTCTTCGAATTATAGGAAAGTCGAACCTGGTACTGCTGTTCAAGCTTATGGAACATAGCCACCGCATCATTGAGGTAGTCCCGACAAGCTGACAAAAAATGTCTGGCTATCAATCTATTAACCGGCGTATTGGAAGGGTGCTCAATTAGCGAGTTATCCTTGTCCAGTTCCAGCGTATTAAGTACCGTTTTGGCCGTATGTATACGGACCTGTGCTTCTTCGCCAGTTAACCTTGTACCTTTCTTTACGACGGTTTCATTTTCGAGTCCCAAGCTTTTAAGGGTTGAAAGTATATATTTCCGGTCATTTTTTAGCGTGGTGCCACTTACATTAAACAGAGTATAAAATTGCTTTTTATTTACCGTATCCGATAAAGCCATTTCGACCAATAATGCCTTTACTCGCTCATTGGCATTAGTATGATACTGGTTCAATGATAATTGATTTAAAAGCTTCGTATATCCAGAATAAGAAAAGTTTGTGGTAATATTTTGTTTATCGAAGCTAATAAAATCATTTACCTCAACTAAACCATTAATTTTATTAATACTTCTTGCTATGGTTGATTTGGTTTTATTAAAATGGCTCTCAACTTTATTAAGGGGAACAGGTGCATATTCTTGAATATATTTGGCTAAGGCTAAATCAAAGCTATTCATTACTTCACTTCAATAGTTATCCGGCGGCAATATTATATAGAAAATCCGCACTCATCGTATTTTGCAACAGCAATCGGTGACAGAACTCACAAATATACCCGGCATAATGAGCCCAAGATGATAATTCGTATTCGTTGTTCAATGCCTGGACCTAGCCAGGCAGGCGGTGAAAGTGTGTGGCTTATTTGCTGCTGGAGCCACCGTGCTGCTCGTCTCGGAGCAACTGGCGCAGCTGGTCAAGCTCGTGACGGAAGCCGCCGTTGAGCAGCGGGAAGCGGGCAAACGTCTTGGGATCGAGTGAGTCCAGCTCGATGTGGAAGCCCGGCGCACTCCTGTCCCTTTTCCACTGGTTGCGGTTGAACAGCTGGTAGTAGCGAAACAGGTGGTCCGCCAATGTCTTCGGCGGGATCTCGGGAAAATGCCGTCGCAACGCCCGATAGGTATGTTTGGGCTGGCGCCGCAGGATCAGGTTTTCCAGGATAATTTGATCCAGCACCGGAAACGGCATCAAGTCCTCCTCATCGGTCTGTGCCCTGGGCCGCAGCTCGGCGGTGGGCTGCTGATTGACCACCCCGGCAAGGCTAGCGATGACATAGCGGTCTATACCGGTATCTATCCCCTGCCCACTGGTATTCAACCAACGTAACAATTGCCGGATCCGGGTCTTGCGAACCCCGATCACGGGGGCCAGGACACCTGCGGTATCGCCATCCTGGGTCATATAGCCCACTGCCGATTCGCTGAGGTTGCCGGTTGTCAGCAACAACTTGTGCTCGACATTGGCCATCATCCACACCCCCGGCGCCCTGCTGCGTGCCTGGATATTCTGCAGCGAAATATCATCCCCCGGATTATTCCAGTCCAGCCTGCGGCCGACCGTCTGCTCCACCTGCTGGGTGTAGAAGCGGATAGGCGTATCAATGGCCCAATGGACAAACTTGGCACCCAGTCCCTGGGCCAGTGACTTGGCCGCATTCAAGGTGGTCTCGCTGCTGTTGGCTGACTGTTGGTAGATACAGGTCAGCAACTGCTGGGTAATATACCTTGCCATGCTGTCGAGTGACTCAGGTCCCATCGCCTGGTCGCGACAGAACCGAACCAGCGCCGGTGGCAGGCCCGCCCCCGGCACGCTGAGGTACTCTGCCAGAGCCAGCCGCACCATGATGGCAGCCTCGCAGGCAACCAGGGCCGAGTCGGCCCCTCCGCTAAGCGACAGGGTAAACCCAGCCGTCGCCGTTTTCCTCATCCAATCATGCAACCCCAACGCAATGGCACGCACCGCCTCTTCGTTGTCCAGGCAAGGGCTTTGCTGCCAGCGCTGGCTGGGTGGCAGTTTACTGTCCACTTCCCCCTCCGGCGCCAGCCACTGTATTACCGCCCTGGCACTGTCAGGCCGGTACTCGGCGGCAACCTGACTGCTGATCCGGTGTACGCTGCGGTTTTCCCACAGGTCGATATCCGCCAGGGTGACACTGAAAGGGCGGTAGAATAGCCTGGGCCCCCGGGCTATAAGTTTGCCCGCCGAAGCAACCATGTTGCCGCCGTCAAAAATCGCACGGCCGGATTCACAGCCGTTCAGATTGGCATAGAGGTAGGCCGCACCGAACGCCCGGGATCCCTCGATGACAAACTGCCTGCGGATTGCCTGCTTGCCGATGGCAAAGTGGCTAGCACTGGGATTGATGATGATATCCACCCCGCGCTCGAACAGGCTGACACCCGGCCTGTCGGCTATCCAGGCATCCTCGCAGATCTCGAAGCCCAGCCGGATCCCCGACAGGTTGCACACCACATCGCCGACAGGCACCTCGCCGCCGCCGATTTCAATCGTGACCACCTCCCCCTTCGGCCAGGGATTGAACCAGCGGTTTTCGTAATGGATACCGTTCTTGGCCAGGTTCTGCTTGAGATAAATCGCGACGATTCGGTTGTCACCGTCCCGGCCCCGCAGCAACACGGCGGCCCCGTTGTAGAGCCGGTGCTTGATCTCCACCGGCAACCCGGCGACCACCGCGACGTCCTCGGGAATTGCCAGCCGCAGTGCCTGCTCCAGTGCGGTTTGGGCCACCCCTTCCATCAGGAAGGCATCTTCGCAGCCATAGCCGGTGACCGACATTTCCGGCATCACAACCAGTTGCGCCCCCTGCTCAACCGCCTGCGCCAGTGCCCCCTGCATATGGGCAAGGTTGGCACTCCAATCCAGCGGCGTCTGGTTGAGGCTTGTCACGGCAACGCGAATACGAGATGACATCAGGTCAATACGAGATATATTAAGTTAGCAATAAAACCAAAGACAAACATCCATATACACGCTTTGATATAGAGCCATATTATTCTTGTCATGCTAGCCCTCTAACCCTTGTGTTTGGAGTCATGGTTCAAAGACTTTCAGGGCACAGGAATATCGCTCTCCTCGTAGCCCGGATCTCACAATGGATGACTCGGATACGCTAATCATAGCCACGGCATCCGTTCTCAAATGTCTCAATGTGGCAACTCGCCCGAGCCAACATACGCGCTATCACCCAACCAAAGGTTGAATGCCACTTTTCCCTTAAGCTGGCATAGCCTCACCCGTTACCACCGAACAACCATTAGCTCGGAAGGTTATTTATGACAATTAGCCGCTGGGATAGCTGTGATTGGAGTGGTACGTTAAATTTGACCTTGTTTTTAGAGGTTTTGTGATTAGATTTAACAGGGGAAAAAGCAAAGATGCAGGGAAATGGTACATATTACAAAACGGAGTAGAGGCAACCTGTCGCTTTACCTCAATATCCAGAGCAAACCCGGTGACCATCAATACCACTCGCAAACTAACAAAAGTAAAGGCAGCTTCGCTATGGAAGCTAGCTGAGCCCCCTTCCTTGGTACTGCGACTTCCGCTGACACAAAATAAGGATCCCCCTTATCAAAAAAGTCAGCACTGCAGACAAAATATTAATGTACTTCCCTTATACACCTTCTAATTTTGACGCAGACGCTGTATGTCTTTTTGGGGTGGAAGCCCAAACAAACGACTGTATTCACGGCTAAACTGCGACGCACTTTCATAGCCAACCAGATTGCTTGCCTGAGTCGCATCCAAGCCATTTAACAGCATTTGTTCTCTAGCCTCCTGGAGGCGTAAGTTTTTCAAATATTGTAACGGACTACTTCCAGTCAATGCTTTGAAATGCAATCTAAAGCTAGAGGCGCTCATGTGTGCTTGATCGGCTAGTTCATTCATCCTCACTGTCTCGGTGAAGTTTTTCTTCATCCAGGTCACAATTTTAAGTATGTGATTGCTGGGAGAGCCCATGGAAGCGATGTGACGTAATTGCATACCATGCGGCCCATGTAAAAGTCGAATAATAAGTTCCTGTTTAATCAACGGAATTAAGCTGTGAAGATACTCAGGTTCTTGCACTAACTCCAAAAGACGACCCATGGTTCGGTATATCCCGTCATCCATTTTCTGGATGGAAATGGGGTGGTAATCAAAGTTGCGGTCTGGTTTATCGAGTTTCAGCTCCGCACACGCCTGCATGATTTGGTCGTAATCCAGTTTTAATACAATCGCCAGAAAAGGCTGATGCCGCGTCGCCTCAGTGACATGAGACACAATCGGCGTATCAAATGTTGTCAGCATCGATTGACCAGCTTCCACGGGCATTTGCATATTATCAATCGCCAATTTTTTACTGCCTTGGAGGATCAACGAGAATCCGAGGCTATAAATGCAATGCAGTGGTGCAGTGGGGGTATTTCGGATATGAACTTCTAGTCCCGGTATTTCCGTCGTATAGCTGCCTTCTTTACTGCTATACGCTCGCACCTGGTCTACCAGAGTCTGGCTTGCCTTACTGTTATTCATAACTATCACCCGCTATTTCTCGTACACCTCCATTATCGTATTTTTCATCGTATTTTTGAGTTAGTTCCTGCGATGAAATCTGTCCTCCCATTCGCCCACGTTTTACGTATTGATGAGTGAAACTTATCGCACCATTTGAGCGTACTAACATCTCGAATTCATCGATAAAATGTTGCTCAAATTTACTGTTAAACGTATTAAAAAGAACCACCTTCTTGTTAGTAAAATCATTATTTCCAACGAATTGCCAGAGAGGCGGTGCCGGACTGTACAACCAGATAGGCGAACCCAAATACACGGTATCATATTGGGTCAGATCGATCTGAGCCGGTGAGATTTCTGCTACATTGCTCCTCGCGTCATTTAATGCACTGATCAAGCCTGGAATCCCAAGCTGGTATTTTTCAGCCAAAATCTCATAGACATCGCCATCGGTTTTATTCGCAATATGATCTGCCAATACCCCGGTATTCCCTGAGCGAGAAAATACGACAATCGCCGTCGTTATCTTTCGTGGCTCCGTCCCAGACCACTTGTCCTTATACGACTTGTTTTCAGAATATTGCGAATTCTCAATGCGCGTAACCACAAAAGCCACAATAAACAACAAGATGGCCAGAGCGAACAGCAAAATCATTATCCAGCGAACCATAAGCGCCCCCCTTAAGTATTAGAAAGAGCAATCGCTTGATTGCAAATAATGTGAATCATGCGCTCTTCTAATTCTCGAAGAGCGCATTCGGGTTATTTATTTGAGGTGTTCAGCCAGGAATGTCGCGACTTTTTCCATCGCCTGTCCCACCGCTTCAGGGTGATCATATAGTTCGTAATGTGACCAGTTCTTCAGATCAACCAGTTGGCGATCTTTCGACGCTACAGCTCGGCCGTAAATCTCCTGCCCATCACGAAATGCACCGAACGCCCCGACTTTCTGCCCAACCACCGCCATAACTGGTTGAGTCATTAAGGTTTCCGCAAAAGCAAATGCATCCCAACTTAACGTTTTCTGTGCATGAGAGAACAACATACGTGTTGCGCCACCTTCAGTCTGTCCTCGAGGTGTTTTGTAGTAATCTGTTGCTTCAAAAACATCACGCTCCGTCAAACCATTTTCTTTGGCAAATTCAAGGCTTGGCGGTAAAAGTTCATTCACTTGCAGTTCAGCGCCACGGACTTCCGCAGTGCGTTGCGCCGCCATAGCTTCAAGAGCGCCGATTGGGTTATACAAACTAAACCCTTCACGGAACAAACGTCCCACGTTAACCGGCGTAATACCAACCACCGCTTTTAAACGTTTTTCTGTCAACGCCGAGTTTATAATATAACCACCACCGCCACAGATCCCCAATCCACCGATACGGGTTTCATCGACATAAGGTATTGTCATCGCATAATCGATCACGCGGCTGATGTCCTCAACTCGCTGCGTTGGGTCTTCCACATAACGAGGAAAACCACCCGACTCACCTTGGAAACTTGCGTCAAAGGCGATGACGACATAACCCAACTCCGCCAGAGCTTTGCCATAAACAGCACTGGATGTTTGCTCTTTACAACTGCCAAATGGATGGACACTGATCATGGTCGGATAACGTTTTGATTCGTCAAAGCCGTCCGGAAGCATGACTAACGCAGCCATATCCCAGGTCATATCAGCATTTCGGAAAGTCACTTTTTTGATGTTCATCATTCAACTCCTGCTGAAGGCTTATGACATTGAGCCTTCATGATTAATTGGCTTTCGGTTACAGCGTGCGTTCAAAGAATGGAGTCATCGCGCCGATCGCTTCAGCAATCGGAGACTCTCCGTCGTAGAGATCCATGTGATTAGCTCCGTCAACGATATACATTTGCTTATCGTTGCTCGCGGCACGAGCCATAAGGTCATCACTCATCCATTTACTGCCTGCATTGCTACCAACAACGGTAATTAAAGGTTGAGTTAAGAAAGCTTCTGCTTTAAAGAACGCATCATAGGCAATGATTTGTGTTAGGCTACGAGCGGTCGCGAAGCCAGGTGCTGTGCAATAGGCCGCGCGATCGGTATGGTAATACTCCCAGGCCTGACGCAATTCTTCGTTAGGTGCATCTTCTTCTTTCATTGGAGCCATTGGGATTGTCGCAGGCTCGGTACCAATCGCATCTGCGGTTCTCGCACCAGAACCAGCTTCAAGAAAAGGAATGGCATCGTTGTCTTTGACATCATTGTCCCAACCATTTCGGAACATTTGCCCAATGTTCACCATGCTCACGGTACCCACCGCTTTGATACGACGATCATTAATCGCTGCGTTTGCGGTATAACCAGCACCGGCACAGATACCCATCGCACCAATGCGATCGTTGTCGACATAATCCAGAGTCGTTAGGTAATCAATAACCGCACTTACATCTTCAGTACGTACATGAGGGTTTTCCAGTTGACGAGGACTCCCCGTACTTTCACCTTGATAAGAAGCGTCATATGCAATCGCGATAAAGCCTTGTTCAGCAAGCTTTTTAGCGTACGTGCCCGCTGTTTGTTCTTTGACACCGCCACCTGGGTGCGAAACGACAATCGCTGGGTAGCGTTTGTTCTCATCGAAGTTTGCAGGGAAGTTAATCAGTCCGGCTAGCGTAATATCCAGACCGTTTGTGTTTGGGAAGTAGACTTTGTTCATTTGGATTGCTCCTAACTAGAGTTCGTCATCATCAGGAGGAATTGATGTACCAACGATTATCGTCTGCTCCTGACATAGGACTAGTATAGGTAGGTGGCAATTCGTATGTTTGCCTAAAATGACGAGCTACTTGCCTGATTTGTCTTTTATGCCTGAAATAACAAAGCTTGAAGCCTTTCTTGAGGAACACTTAGCACAAAAAAACCATAAGATACTGATAAAATTATATTATTAATTTAACGCCAAACTTTATCCTCTGTGTAATCCAACAAAATTTTAGTGTTGGCTCAGGGTTTACTTCATCGATTGATGACGGTTATACCAGTCTAAAATCGCAAAAAAGGCAAGTACAAATCCTATAATACAAATGACAAAATAAGGTAGATGAATAAGAATCAATAATCAGAGGATAAAGCTGCATGACCGACGGGATGATGGACAACTTTTTCGTTCCCTACTGCCAACATAATTAGGCTGGCTACCATTATCGTCATGACATTCATAGCATAGTGAATGATTCGAACGGGATTTATCGTAACAATCTCATGCGCTTCGGCATGCTTTGAATGGAGCCAAATACCAACGCCCAAAGTGAAATCGTAATCAATAAAGCGCAAAAATCCGTAAATATTGTCATCACGATAGTTTCACCAAGCGCGATGATAATGGAGAAAAAGTTCTACCGCTCAAGCATATGTTCCGCATCAAAAGGAAGTTATTCAAAGTTTAAACGATGCTCTGGAATTGGGTGAGCGAGATTAGCCCCCAGTAAATCAATGAAGACAAATTGCCCCACCAGAAAATCCGTGTTTCTGAATCAGCCTGCGCCCCCATAATCCACATCGGCGAGACAAATAGAAGCCATATCAATAGTGCCTCGAAGTGAAGATGATAATCTTGGGTTGGATATTGGTAATCGTCCAGATTGTGCGTCCAATCTGAATGCATAACATAGGCAGGGTCGCTATTTCGGCAAAACCTTGCTAGCTTAGATGCTCAGCAAGATGATGTGATAGCTGTATTAGGGCAATAATAAATGAGGTCAAAAAACAGCTCCAAAGGCGCAATTTCATAGTCTTTTCGTTTTCGCATTGCGGAATCCCTGCGGGCTTTGAAAAGGCCACGGTCACTGAACCCTTACTTAGAATTTCATCATACAGAGCTTGGGTTGAATACGTTAAATCATAGGCGGTCACCTAAGGACTGGGCAAACAAAAAAGGCCCTAATCAATAGGGCCATTGGACGAAAGTCAATGATGCATACTCGACATTACGACTGAACAGGAAACCACCCTGGCATCGACTTTATGATTTCCCATAACTTCGCAGGAACTTGCAGCTCTTCGGCGCTGTCAGCCAGATCTAACGCCTTGCGAATATCCAGGTCACGGCCAGCTTGCGCCATTTCGACCCAGGTTGGGTTCATCACCAAGCTGCGTCCTACTACAACAAACGGCATCCCAATGTTAAGCACGTTGCGAGCCTCATCAGGAGTACGTACCTCACCGGCAGCCATCAATGGAACTCGATCAGCCACACGCTCGATAAAACGTTGAGCCGTCGTTTTACCACTGGTGTCATCCTGCGACTGACCAGAAATAATGTTGTACAGCGAAGTGTGCAAGTAATCGATATTACCTTCTTCAGCCAATCTTTCCGACAGCACTAACGCATCATCAATCCGCAACGATCCCTCGCCCGGCTCTTCCGGTGAAATACGATAGCCGAGCAAGAAAGGACGGCTTGCATGTTCAGATATCACTCTGTGAACTTCACGCACTACTTCCAGAGGGAAACGCATACGGTTTTCAAGAGAACCGCCCCATTGGTCATTGCGTTGATTAAAGAGTGGCGACAAGAAGTTCTGAATCAGAAATCCATGCGCACCATGTAGTTCTACCCCATCAAAACCCGCTTCAATCGCTCGACGCGTGGCTTGGCCAAAATCACGAATCAATTCCAGAATTTCTGCTTCTGTTAACTCACGGCTTGCCAATTTACCATCGTTAAATGGCCCTTTCGGTGCAGCAACCGCGCTGGCACTGACCAGTTCGCCATTCGGAATAAGATCTGGAACCGCTTTGTTACCCGCATGGAACAGTTGTAACACCGCGACTGCGCCGCCACTTTTGGCAGCATCCGCAAGTTTAGTCAGGCTGGGAATAAAGCGATCGTCGTACGCTGCAAATTCATCAGTAAACCCAACCCCGCTCGGCTGAACATGGCTGCATCCGGTTAACATCAAACCCACACCTTGAGAACGAGCGCGGTAGTACATGAGTTCTTCATCTGAGATAGTTTCATCCGGATTTGAAGACCAGGTTGTCATAGGTGCCATGACAACTCGATTACGTAATGTGACACCACTATCAAATGTAAATGGTTGAAATAATAAATCTTTCATTTGTATCTATTACCTTTAAAAACACTATCTATTTGTGTAACCCATTCATCAATTAAGGATTGAGTTTCACTCAGCCAACGCTGACGCGTGTTAGAAATCGGTCGATTGCGTGAGACTTGCAAACTCATGAGTCTCTACAATTCGCTTCTCTAACGACGGCATCACGAAGTCAATGGCGTCATTGCCGATCAACAGTTGTCGTGGCTGTTTGTCTAAATTCGCAACCTGAACAATTACCTTGGCCAACTTGGCCGGATCCCCTTGCTGCTGGCCGTCGGCTGTAGCAAGCAGGGCACGAGCGTTGCCATAAGGCACGTAATCGTCAATGTGGCTTTGACCGTACTTCGCCGACCTGTCACTGAGGAACTCAGTGCGGAAAAAGCCCGGTTCAATTGCCGTCACTTGAATGCCCAACGGCGCAACCTCATCGGCTAAAGCCAGAGTCATCCCTTCAACGGCATATTTTGAAGCGGAATAGAAAGTCGCATTGGCAACCGCTTTGACGCCAGCAATCGAAGACGTATTAAAAATCCGCCCACTGGCCTGACGCCTCATCACTGGCAGCACCGCACGTAATACGTTGGCCATGCCAAATAGATTGGTCGCAAACTGGGCTTCAATTTGCTGTGCCGTTGCTTCCTCAAAACGTCCCAATAAGCAATAACCAGCATTGTTGACCAACACATCGATACGGCCAAAACACTTTACGGCTTCGCTGACTGCAGACTGAGCCTGTGGCTCACTCGTGACATCCAACTCTAAAAATTCGATGAGATCTGTGGGTACGTTAGCGAAGAGCTTCCGAAGACGCGCTATATTGCGGCCAGTCGCCACGACTTTATCACCCTGATCCAAAGCTGCTTTAACGATGGCTGTTCCCATACCTCGGGTAGCGCCTGTGACAAACCAAATACGAGTCATAATTTCTCCTCAGTAAAATAAGGGTAAAAATGTACCGTCATTCAGAAATATCTTCGTTAACAAAAACGGAAGACATTAGCGCTCCAGTACACGCCCCAAAAGACGTGCACATATAAATAACAGTGAGAATGAACGCGCTGACCAGAAAGGTATTTCGTCAACGCAGAGCGTGCTTACTCTTACATGAAATAGGGCTTATCGCCGTCGGTATTCGGTTTATTGACACCGAGGTTTGCACCCACATAAGTCGCTGGGTTTAGAATGACTTGCGTAATAAGATCACCGACACTTTTTCGTGACACGACCGTACCTTTGAATGCTTCATTCTTCGCTGTGATTTCATAGTCCACTTCGTCTTCATCAGTCAGCCAAGCCGGACGCAGAATGGTGTAATCCAAACCCGACGCTTCGATTGCATCAGCCGCTCGCCGATAGTACTTTAGCGGCTCACCAATAATGGCATCGTTCCATTCGCCAAATTTGCCAGGGATTTCATCGTAGATCCCCAGAGACAACACGAAGATCAGACGCTTCACGCCAGTTTTCTGCATTGCATTGAGCACAGCGGCTGTCTGGGCATCGAGATCATCACCGGCTAAATTGGCATAAACAATATCCTGGCCAGCCATCGCGAACTTGAGCTGTTCTGGGTCTAACACATCGCCCACCACAATTTTTGCCTTCGCGGAGACAACATCAGCGAGTTTTTTGGGGTTACGCAGCAACAACGTTTGATTGACTGTGCTTTGCTCATTCAAAGACTTCACAACCCACTGCGCAATTTGCCCACTAGCACCCAGAACAAGAACGTTACTCATATCATTTTCCTCTCCAAAATCGTTTTGATGCATATGATTCAGCCGGAACCTCAGTTGCCATCGATCATAATCGCCCGGTACTTAGCGCCTTTAAAACGGTACTGCACAACCTGTTGGTAGGCCGGGCTGTAATACCAAGCACGTGCTGCGGCTTTAGTCGGAAATTCCACAATGACCGCACCTTCAGGTTCTTCACCTTCGAGTGTTTCCAATGCGCCGTAAGACGAAAGCACCTTGACCGAATGCCCCTCAAGGGTTGAGGCGACCAAGTCCATATAGGTAACCAGTGCCTCTTGGTCTTGCGTGCTCTCGCGAGTAAAAACTATGTACGTTGACACTTAATATTCCTCAAAATGTATGTAGCCGTTCGCGGCTTATCAGCCCGACTCGCTTGCGGCTACATTGCACTGAGTGGACATGACGGAAATAATTTGGCCACTGCCCATTCTCCGTGACCGCTTACTTCAGTGTCTCATTGAAGAACGAAGCCAACTGCGCTACGGCTTCATCGACATATTGTGGTACGTCATACAGAGACATGTGATTGGCACCGTCAACAACATAGAGCGTTTTATTCTCGCTGGCCGCACGGACAATAAGGTCATCGCTCATCCATTTGCTGCCTGCTTTGCTACCTGCAATCGCCAGGATAGGTTGAGTCAGGAAAGATTCCGCCTTGTGATACGCGTCATAAGTGATGATCTGATTCAGGTTACGGGTGAGTGCATAACCCGGTGCGTTTGGATGTTCACAGCGTGGTGTATGGTAGTATTCCCATGCTTCGCGCAGCTCCGCATTGGGAGCATCTTCTTCACGCATCGGAGCCAGTGGGATGATCGCATACTCACCGCCACTTGCATCTGTAGTACGAGCATTCGAACCAAATTCCAAATAACCCACTGCGTCAGCATCCGCCACAGTATTGTCCCAGCCGTTGCGGAACATCTGGCCAATATTCACGGCACTCACCATGCCCAATGCTTTGATACGACGATCATTAATTGCCGCATTTGCGCTGTAACCCGCGCCAGCACAGATACCTATTGCACCAATCTTATCGCTGTCGACATAAGGCAGTACGGCTAGGTAATCCACCACAGCGCTGACATCTTCAGTGCTTACATAAGGATTTTCCAATTGGCGCGGCTCGCCAGTGCTTTCACCTTGATACGAGCGGTCAAACGCAATGGTAATGAGGCCGTGTTCTGCAAGTTTTCGGGCATACAGACCCGCCGTTTGCTCCTTCACGCCACCACCAGGGTGGGAAACAACGATGGCTGGATACTGTTTGCTTTCGTCAAAATTGCGTGGGAAGTTGATCTCAGCAGAAATCTCGATACCTTGACCATTTAGGTTTTGAAAAGTGACTTTAGACATGTCTCATTGCTCCTGTAGCGATTCACCGTTCGTCATGGGATGACGTAAACTTGAAGCAATCTTAGTGAACGAACTGTATATGATAAATATCGTTTCACACACATGAGTGTTAAGTTAAACTAAACAAATGCCTATTGAACCTTCTCTTATCTCTTCACTAACGTGGTTTGCTCACATTGCTCGCCATCGAAGCTTTACGAAAGCCGCCTCAGAAATGGGGGTAACGCGTGCTGCATTGTCGCAGCATCTAAAAGCGCTGGAGCAGCAACTCCAGGTGCGGTTGCTGAATCGCACTACTCGTAATATGTCACTGACAGACGAGGGACAACGTCTACTGGATATTATGCATCCTTCTCTGACAAGCATTGAGCAAGTCGTTAACGAGTTAAATGATTCCCACATTGAACCGTCTGGACTGATACGTATCAGTTCATCCAGGACTGCTGCCAGACTTCTTATCGAGCCACATATTGGTGAGTTTTTGTCACGTTATCCAAAGATACGGTTGGAGTTAATGATGGACGACGGGTTCACAAATATCGTGGCAGATGGGTTGGACGCAGGTATTCGCTTGGGAGTAAGTTTGGATGAACATATGATCGCCGTTCCCATCACTCCCCCTTTGACGACTGCAATCGTGGGCTCCCCTAAGTACCTGAAAAAAAATGGGGTTCCGCAAAGCCCAAAAGATCTGGAGATGCACAACTGCCTTGCCTATCGATTTACTTCCAGTAACACACTCGATCATTGGTCGTTGACGGCGCCAGGTTCTGACAGTCATACCGTTGTCTTTGAACCTAAAGGCAATGCGGTGTTCAATGATGACAACAGTATGCTCCAAGCTGCAATTCAGGGGGTAGGATTAGTTAAGCACATTGATTTATGGGTACAAGAGCCCATAAAAGATGGAAGATTGACGCGAGTTCTTACTCCATGGTGCAAACCTTTCCCAGGCTTTTACCTCTATGTTCCTTCACGCGAACAGATGCCGAAAAAAATCAGAGTTCTCATGGACTTTCTGATAGAAAAGCGGGAACTTTTCACCTAGCAACAACTCAATGAACTGTTGCGTAAATTTCGGTGTGCTTATCTATTTTGGTAATAGATTGAACATAAAGAAAAGACCAACAAGAAGTACACGATAAATCTTGGCGCAGACGAACTTGAAAAGGTTCTTTACACGGAGTGTTTGAGCTGACGACGATACAGAACGCCTAGCCCGTTTTATTGTTAAACTACAACAAAAATAGCTTATGCACGCTTATCATGCCAATTATGCAAGGTATTAAGGAAAATATGCAGGGATATGGTGCAGATTACAAAACGCCAGATGGGTGGAAGCCCCACCAGCCACATCTCGGCACACACGTCGCTCGCTGCGGCTGCTCCCTTCCGGGCCTGACCGGGTTCACGAGTTAGTGTTGCGAGAGGACCAGCAGGGCCTCCATAGATTCTTTGTCTCTTTGCGAGAACGGGATGGATTATCCGCTATGGCCGGAGTGATTGCAATAGCCCAACCACAGATTCCCGGCCGACTGCCGATTTATTGCCCAAACCTTCCCAATTTCACACAGTTACTGGCGCTTATAGCTCTTCTTCTGGGTCTTCCAGCAGGTACTCCCCGAGTAAAGCGCCGCCCAGCACCAATAGCCAGGCAACCAAGATCGGATTGGGCACCTCAAACCAAGGCACGAGCACTAGGGTCGCAAAACCCACCGCAGGCAGTATCCACATCATTCGTGGCACCCACTCATTGAGTTTGCTATTTGCCATACCTTGCAGGGAGGCGATCAGGCCGGTCACACACAGGGCAACCAATGCAGCATGGGCTAAGCCCCCCACCCACAAAGGGATCACCAAAAACAGCGGCCACCAGGTATTGCCCTGAACGGGTCGCCAACTTCGAGCGGCGATCCAAATTACGCCAACGGCCAGAATCTGGATAATGGTATAGAAGGGCGCTCCCTCAAGCTTGCCTTCAGTCTGCAGCGCCATGAGGCCGACATCCATCGCCAGCACAATCGAGATCAACAGCGCCGCCAGTTGCCATGAGCTTTTAGGCGAAAAGCTGACAGCAAACACCGGCAGCATCATAAAGACGCTGATTGAGAGCGCAATAGGCTGTTCGGGTAACACAAAACCGAAAGTGCCCAGGCCTATTAACAATAGCCAGGCAGATACGCCACCCTGTGGCAACAACCACAAAGCGGGAATGGCAAGGGCCAGTGCAGGCAGCTCTCCTTGGCTTTGCCCCAACGCACTAACTCCGACAATGGTCAACGCAATGCTGACCATAACAAGTAACGCGGCATACAACATGGCAGCACCTCCTTGCGTTCTCTGATAACCGTAATACCATGATCGGCAATCAGGTTTGTATGGTACAGATATAAATATGGATGATTTTGCGGCGCAAATCTACAGCCAAGTTCACCAAATTCCACATGGAAAAGTGGCAACTTATGGTGATATTGCCAAATTTGCCGGTTTTCCCGGCTATGCACGCCAAGTCGGGCGCTTAATGGCAACCTTGCCGGAAGGTTCAACTATCCCCTGGCACCGGGTGATCAATGCAAAAGGGGAGATTTCCTTAACAGGACACGATTTGCAACGCCAACGCCGTAAACTGATCGAAGAAGGGGTGGAAGTCAGTGAGACCGGCAGGATCAAACTCCGGCTTTACCGCTGGGATGGTTTTTGATGCCACCCTAAATGACTTGCTCATTCAGGGTGAGAGGAACGCTGACGGGAATCTTGTCGGGAAAAAGTTACTTCACTTTCACCAAAACAAGTTCTTTATGGATAGTTTCGGCCGGATCGGTCAAAACATGGTTTGCCGTGTCAGTGATAAACAGCAACTTGCCATCCACCTCAATACGCGCACTCACAGCATAGGTGTGGTTCGCAACGATTTCCTGACGAGAAAAATTCAGCTGATACTCAAACGGCACTTGTTGGCCATCGGCCAGAAAAGCCTGACTGCTGATCACCTCTGCAGCCACATCCATCTTCGACACATCAGCCAGCGTAACCGTAATTCGGGCATTACCTGGCAATGCAATACGCTCTTTGTAGGTCAAGGTTCCCGTCACCGCTTCCAAATCGGCATCTTGTTGTACCAGGCTAGTACATGCCGATACAATCAACGCCACTGCCAAAGCCGAAATCAGTGCAAAAACCCTTTTCATTTTTTCTCCTAAAGCAAAACTGTCATTTTCATGTGTGACCAGCACTTGAACTCACGCTTAAACTAAATGATCATCACTTATCAACAGAAGAGTTTTTTCACTCTCCCACGGTGCGTAATAATAACATTAATTTTGGAGATCCGATGAGCAAAGAACTGAATGAACTTCTCACTCTGCTACATTTAGAGCAGCTTGAACAAGGATTATTCCGTGGACAAAGTGAACATTTGGGTTTACCACAGGTTTATGGCGGCCAAGTGCTAGGACAAGCCCTGTCAGCGGCGAAAGAAACCGTCGATGAAGACCGTCAGGTCCACTCCTTTCACAGCTACTTCTTACGTCCAGGGGATCCCCATAAACCCATCATCTACGATGTCGAAAACCTCCGTGACGGCAACAGCTTCAGTACCCGCCGGGTAAAGGCGATTCAGTATGGTCGCCCTATTTTCTACATTACCGCTTCTTACCAGGCGGAAGAAAATGGCTTCGAGCACCAATCGCCAATGCCGAATGCGCCTTCCTATGAAGGCTTGATGTCTGAGCAACAACTTATTTTATCCATGGCTGATAAACTGCCGAAAAGTGCAGTGAAGCACTTTGGCCGCGAACGCCCTATTGAAGTTCGCCCTGTCAATGTGGTCAACCCGCTGGCACCAAAACCGACCGAAGCCAAACAATATCTGTGGATCAAAGCCAACGGCGAGATGCCAGATGACCCGCGTATACACCAGTACGTACTGGCCTATGCATCGGACTGGGGGTTCTTGGTCACCGCACTGCAACCGCATGGCGTAAGCTTGTTCGACCCACAAATGAAAGTCGCAACCATAGACCACTCCATGTGGTTCCACCGCCCGTTCCGTATGGATGAGTGGTTGCTATACGCCATCGACAGCCCATCGGCCAGCAACGCCCGAGGCTTGGTACGAGGTGAAATATACAACCAGAAAGGCGAACTGGTTGCTTCTGCGGTGCAGGAAGGGTTAATGCGTCATACAGGAGAGAAATAGAGCGGAAGATACCACTCTATTTTAAGGTCTTGAGGAGAGGCGGATTATCCCGCCTCTTGCTGCTCGGGATGCGATTGAGAACTCAACGGCACTTCCGCACTGACCTCATTTTCCAACTGCTGGAGATGTTCACCCACTTGCTGCAGCTGGTACATCTGCCGGTAGTGGCCCCCCTGTTGCAACAGCGAATGGTGTCTGCCCCGCTCAACCACTTCCCCGCGATGCAAAACCAATATTTCATCCGCCTCAATCACCGTCGATAAACGGTGTGCAATCACCACCACACTCATGTCCTGACGCAAGTTATTCAATGCCTGCTGGATATGCTGTTCGGTGCCGGAGTCAATATTGGCTGTTGCCTCATCGAGGATCAGTATTTTCGGTTTGCAGTACCAGACCCTTGCTAATGCCAACAACTGCTTCTGGCCCGCAGAGAGATTGACCGCTCCACTTCCCAATTCAGTATCCAACCCATTGTCATAGCGACGGATTTGTTCGGCCAAACCAACAGCTTCCAGCGCTTGCCAGATGTTTTGATCTATCTCTTGTGGTGCCTCCAACGTATTCGATTGACCATGAGGTGATCGGCCCAACGAAATATTGTCCCGCACCGTGCCGCTTAGGATATGCGGATCTTGCTGAACCAACGCCACACCCGATCGCAGTACCTCATGGGACAGGCTATGAAGCGGCCTGCCATCAAGTGAAATCTGCCCTTTCGATACGGGATAAAAGCCCATCATCAGCGACGCCAGGGTACTCTTGCCACTTCCGGTATGTCCGACCAAAGCCAAGAACCCACGGTGGGGCATCATCACGTTGATCCCCTGAAGGATAGGCTGCTTACCGTCGTAGCTAAAATCAACTTGATGACATTCGAGCTGGCCTGAGGCTAACGGCAAACCGTCGTCACCATATTGCTGTTGCTCGGCATCAATAAAGCCAAAAATACGCTCACTGGCGACCAGTGCCTGCTGCAATAACGACAGTTGCTGGGTCATTTCGATCAGGGGTTCGGTAACCCGGCCCAAATAGCTGATGAAGGCATACAGCACCCCGACCCCGATAAGCTCAACACCACTCACGCCAAACAGCGCAACCAACGACAGCAACGCCACGCCAGACAAAAAATCAATCAACGGTCGCAGCATAAAGCCATTTAATTTAATCACACTGCCCTGGGCCGCCAAATGGCTCGCAGTCAGCTCGGAGAACTGGTTGTAAAACGCTTTTTCCTGCCGCATCAGTTGGATCAAGCTCATACCCTGAATGGATTCACTCATCGAGGCATTGATGTCAGCCAGCAGATCTCGCATTTTCCGGTAGGCGTCCGAACTGTATCGCTGGTAAAACACCATGATAGCCACCACAATTGGCAACAAGACCAGCGCAACTAACGTCAGACGCCAACTCAGCAGCGACATAGCCACCAGCATCACCAGAATGAACACCACATTCTTGAGCACCGTCCCAATCACATGGACGTAAAAGTCCCTCAGCGATTCGGTATCATTGGTGATCCTCGAAATCAGTTTCCCCGATGGCATATAGTCAAATGCCGACAGCGGTTGGTTAATGATCCGCTCAAAGAGCTGTTTACGCACCGTTTGCACAACATCGATGGCGAGCTCATAAAACCGAATCGCCATCAGGTAACGAAACCAAGCCGTTGCTATCGTCAAACCAATATAGGCCGCCGCCAGCGTGACCAGTTCAACGGCCGGAAAACTATCCTTGGCAATGTTGTTATCGATAAAATAATGGATCAGCCAAGGACCGGAAACATCCGCAATGGATGCCAAAAACAAAAAACCCAGCGCCACTGATAACTGCTTTTTGTCTGACAGTGCATACTTCAGCAGCCGGGTGAAAACAGACAGCTTAATGGTCTCCTTTTCCATTATGCGTCCTCCATCGCTTGTTCTAATTTCTGGTAGCGATACATCTCCGCATACCAATTATCCTGTGCCAGCAAGCTGGCGTGATCGCCCTGCTCACTGATCCTGCCTTGGTGGAAAACCAACGTCATATCGGCTTCTTCCAGCGCTGTTAAGCGGTGGGCGATCACAATCACCGTACAATTTTCCTGGCGACGTAGGTTCTGCAAAATATGATGCTCGGTCTTACCATCAACTGCTGACAGAGCGTCGTCCAGCACCAAGATTTCAGCATCCAGCAACAAGGCCCGAGCTATGGCAATACGCTGCTTCTGCCCTCCCGATAAGGTGATCCCCTTCTCCCCCACCAAGGTTTGATATCCTTCGGGAAACTGCATGATATCGTCATCGATACAAGCAGCTTTGGCGGCCGAGCGGATCTCGTCCATGCTGGCGTTGGGCTTGCCCAAGGCGATGTTGTCGGCTATGGAGCGAGAGAATAAGAATGGCGACTGGCTGACAACCGCAAATCGGCTGCGCCACTGCGATAGCACAGCCTGCCTGAGTTCAATATCACCATAATGGATATGACCGTGTTCAAGCTCTTGCTGTCGCAGCAAGAGTGCCAGTAACGTCGACTTGCCACTACCAATGGGCCCGGCAATCCCCAGCATGCTACCGCTGTTCAGCGTAAAGTGAACATCAGCCAGTGCAGGCTGCTCCTGGCCAGTCCAAGCAAAAGTCTCTATCGCCACCTTGAGCGGTTGGTTGGTGTTGTCCAGCGGCACTTCACCACTGACAATATCTGGTTTCTCGTCAAAGATATGCGCCAAGCGATCCCATGCGGCAGAGCCTCGTTCGAGAATATTAAACAGCCACGCCATCGCCAACATCGGCCAAATCATCAGGCCCTGATAAAGCACGAAGGCTGTCAGATCGCCAAGTGATAACCGTTGTTCACTGATCAAATACGCGCCGCCAGCAACGCTGAGGAAAAACGACATGCCGATGGCAATTTGGATCACTGGGTCAAACTTGGCATCGACGCGGGCAACAGCCAAGTTTTTATCACCTACATCATCGACCACATCGGAGAAATCTTTTTGCTGACGACTTTCCAGCCCAAAGGCCCGGATCATCCGGACACCATTGAGACTTTCCTGGGTTCTGTCCGTCAATGTCGAAAACGCAGCTTGGGACAACGAAAAGCGGCTGTGCAATTGGCGGCCAAGAAAGAACACCACGATAGCCATCAAAGGCATCGGCAACAAGGCCAATATTGTCAGCTCCCAGCTAATAAACGTGGTCATGACAAACAGTACCGCGACCCCGGTAATGAGCGAGTCCGCCGCGGTCAGAACCCCTTCACCGGCCGTCATGACCACGGCATTGACATCGTTGGTCGAGCGCGCCATCAAATCACCGGTTTTATAGCGCTCGAAGAAGGAAGGCGAATGAGAAGAAAAATGGCGATACAGGCGATTGCGCAGTACGGTCCCCAGCTCTACCGCCGCACCGAACAACCAACAGCGCCAGATAATTCGCAGGAAATAAACAATAAGCCAAATCGCAGCCAAGCCCAGAAGCCAGCCCAGCATGGATTCGGCTGACATCGTCCCGCTGACCACACCGTCAACAACCCAGCCAATTGCCTTGGGAGGAACCAACTCAAACAGCGAGACCAAGACCAGAATGCCAATGGCACCGCCGTAACGGCGCCATTCCTGGCGAAAATACCATTTGAGTTGCCAGAACACCTGCATAATCATCTCCTCCCTGCCATGTTAAGCCTTTGTTGCAAGTGATATTATGCTGATAGTTAAGCTTTTGTTTCAATAACTTATATTCTCCTGGCTGCAATTTGATATTTCATCCTGATTTTCATGCAATTGCATATCAAACGACTGAAATCGTGGCAGTTAGTCGCAATTTTCGGGCGCAAAATATTACACCGGCAAGGCCGTGGTGTACTTCAGTGGCTCCATCGCAAAAGTCGACGTCACGTTGGTCAGCCCCTCGATGCTATTCACCAGCTTTTTATAGAACTGATCAAAAGCGGACATATCGGCCACCTGCACCTTCATCATGTAGTCGTACTCACCGGCCATGCGGTAGAACTCCATCACTTCCGGGAAATCGGACACCGTCCCAACGAACTTGTGGTACCACTCTTTGGAGTGGTTGCTGGTTTTGATTTGAACGAACGCGGTAAATGACAAACCGAGCTTTACCGGATCGAGCAAGGCAACCCGCTGGCGTAAGATACCGCTTTCTTCAAGGCGCTTGAGGCGCTTCCAGCAAGGCGTTGTCGTAAGGTTCACCGCTTCTGCCAACTCCGCCAAGGCCAGCGTGCCGTCTTGTTGCAGTAATCGTAGTAGCGTTCTATCTGTTTTATCGAGCTCAGCCAATTTGTTTCACCTGAAATATAGCGTTTAGAATAATTTTCTCCATTTTATGCGATAAAGAGTAAATTTGATAAAGATTTTTCCTGCCCTTAGTCATACATTACTTACATAATATGTATACCTAGTAATGCAGCCACACAGTAAAAGGAGCGACCATGAGCCACGACCCACAATGGATCCATACAGCGATCCGCAAAATTGAAGCCGACTTTCAGCGCTCAGCCGATACCCACCTGATCAAGCTGGATATCCCGTCGCTGGACGGCATTGATATCTACCTAAAAGATGAAAGCACCCATCCAACAGGTAGCCTCAAGCATCGTCTGGCCCGCTCGCTGTTCCTGTTTGCCCTGTGTAATGGCTGGATTGGTAAAGATACCCCGATCATCGAGTCTTCATCAGGCAGTACTGCCGTATCGGAAGCCTACTTCGCCCGACTGCTAGGTCTGCCGTTCATTGCCGTGATGCCGCGCAGTACCGCCCGCAAGAAAATCGAGCAAATCGAGTTTTACGGCGGACGGGCGCACTTGGTCGGCAGCACGAGCGAAATCTATGACGAGTCGCGCCGCCTGGCACAGGAGCTCAATGGCCATTACATGGATCAGTTCACCTACGCCGAACGTGCAACCGACTGGCGCGGGAATAATAATATCGCCAACAGCATCTTCGACCAGATGAAGCTCGAGCAGCACCCTATCCCCCGCTGGATCGTCATGAGCCCGGGAACCGGTGGAACCTCTGCCACCATCGGCCGCTACATTCGCTACCAGATGCACAGCACCAAGCTGTGTGTGGTTGATCCGGAAAACTCGGTCTTCCACCAGTACTACAAAACCCGCGATACATCGCTGACCAGCGAATGCGGCAGCCGGATCGAAGGTATCGGCCGCCCGCGGGTTGAGCCTAGCTTTATCCCGGATGTGATCGACGAGATGCGGACGATCCCGGATGCGGCCAGTATTGCCACCGTGCATTGGCTAGAAAAGCTACTTGGCCGCAAGGTAGGAGCATCGACCGGTACCAACCTGTACGGTGTATTGCAACTGGCAAGCGAGATGAAGGCCCGTGGCGAGTCCGGTTCGATTGTCACCTTGCTGTGCGACAGCGGCGAGCGCTACCTCGACACCTATTTCAACCAGGACTGGGTAACAGACAACATCAGTGATTTCGGCTGCTACCTCAACCAGCTCGAGCAGTTCGAGCAAACCGGCCTGCTAGGCTAACTCCCCCAATCCGCCCAGGCCCTCGCCTCTGCGGTGGCGGCTTTTGCGCTGCTTTGTGCCTCCGGTTTTGCCGCTGGGCTTTAATTTCTGGGCTTTTCTCTTTCCGGCCGCTGCGGTAGCATGAGCCTGCCAATAGAGAACCTGCTGTTGGCCTACCCTTATGACAATAGGGGTAGTCCCTACCGACTGTTTTTCGGTACGACAACAACATAGGAAATTATTCATGCGCAAAGCCGTAGTTGTTTTTAGTGGCGGCCAAGACTCCACGACCTGCCTGATCCAGGCCATGGCCCATTATGATGAAGTACACTGTATTACGTTCGATTATGGCCAGCGCCATAAGTTGGAGATCGAAGTCGCTGAGTCGGTCTGCAAAGAACTGGGTGTCGCTGCACATAAGGTAATGGACGTAGGCTTGCTCAACGAACTGGCGATCAGCTCGCTGACCCGCGACAATATCCCAGTCTCTCACGAGTTGCAGGAAAATGGCCTGCCGAACTCGTTTGTTCCTGGCCGCAACATTCTATTCCTGACCCTTGCGGGTATCTATGCTTACCAGATTGGTGCCGAAGCGGTGATCACCGGAGTATGCGAAACCGACTTTTCCGGTTACCCGGACTGCCGTGACGAATTCGTCAAATCGCTGAACCAATCGCTGGTACTAGGTATGGATCGGGCGCTGAAGATTGAAACCCCGCTGATGTGGCTCAACAAGGCCGAAACCTGGGCACTGGCCGATCAATACGGTAAGCTAGATTTCGTGCGCGAGAAGACCCTGACCTGCTACAACGGTATTATCGGCGATGGTTGTGGCGACTGCCCATCTTGTGATCTGCGCAAGGCAGGCCTGGATGATTACCATGCCAACCAAGATGCGATCATGGCCGAACTAAAAGCCAAGCAGCAGGCGGGTGCCGCTTAACAGCTTTCAACAATCACACATAAAAAAACCGAAGCTAGTGCTTCGGTTTTTATTTGATTCGAATCGCTAATCAATCGCGGTACAGCGCAAACTCATCAGCACACTCAAGCAGCTGCTCGCGGGTCATCATGAATACACCATGGCCGCCGTTTTCGAACTCGATCCAGGTAAACGGAATATGCGGGTACTGCTCTTCCATATGGATCATCGAGTTGCCTACTTCACAGATCAGCACACCGTTTTCTTTCAGGTAGTCAGGGGCATTTGCCAAGATACGGCGGACCAGCTTCAGGCCATCGGTACCTGCAGCAAGACCAAGCTCTGGCTCGTGGCGGAACTCATCCGGCAGGCTGTCCATGTCTTCCTGATCCACATACGGTGGGTTGGTCACGATCAGGTCGTATTGGTCTTTCGGCACATCGCGCAGCAGATCAGAGCGCAGCGGGATCACCTGCTGCTCAAGACCGTGGTCCTGGATATTCTGCTCGGCAACCGCCAGGGCATCGGTTGAGATATCAACGATATCAACTTCCGCTTCCGGGAACGCATGGGCACAGGCAATACCGATACAGCCAGAGCCGGTGCACAAGTCCATGATACGGGTCGGGCGCTCTTGCAGGAACGGTTCGAAGAAGTTTTCGATCAGCTCACCGATTGGCGAACGTGGCACAAGTACGCGTTCGTCGACAAAGAATTCCATACCACAGAAGTAGGCTTTGTTAGTCAGGTAAGCAACCGGGGTGCGTTCCTTGATACGGCGGATCACGCGCTCAACAATACGGTGGCGCTCGCTGCTGGTCAGGCGTGAGTGACGTACTTCTGATGGCACATCAAGGGGTAAGTACAGAGTTGGTAGCACAAGCTGAACCGCTTCGTCCCACGCATTGTCTGTACCATGACCATAAAAAAGACCGGCAGCATTGAAACGGCTAACCGTCCAACGTAGCATGTCCTGCAATGTATGAAGTTCGTTGACGGCTTCGTCGACAAAAATCTTATCCAAAATAGCCTCCGAATGGCGCTACAATACCGCTATAAAGTTGTTGGAATTTCACTATGAGCAAAAAAGATACTAACCTGGACGATGATCTGATGCTCTTCCAGGAAGCGGTTAAGGGCGTAAAAAAGATCACTAATGATACCATAATCACGCCCCGCCGACAGGGTCCAAAGACTGATAAACCAAAAGTCTCGGCAAAAGAAACACAAAATCACGAGTTTTACTTCTCTGACGAGTTCGAGCCCCACCTCAGCGAGACCGGCCCGACCCAATATGCGCGCACTGGCGTGTCCAAGTATGAGGTGAAAAAGCTGCGCCGTGGGGTCTATGTCCCCGATATGTACCTGGACATGCACGGGATGACCCAGAAAGAGGCCAAACGCGAGTTGGCAGCAATGATTGCAGCCTGCATCAAGGAAAAAGTGTCCTGCTGCTGTGTGATGCACGGGATCGGCAAACACATCCTCAAGCAAAAAGCACCGATGTGGCTGGCACAGCATCCTGACGTGATGGCTTTCCACCAAGCGCCGCTGGAGTTCGGCGGTGACGGTGCCCTGTTGGTATTGCTGGATATTCCGGAAAGATAAACAGGGCAATGGGCTACTGACTCTTTCTCCACTAGCCCAAAGCCGTCTCCTACCACCTAGTAGACAAAGCGTGCTAGCGAGCCCACATTGATAACCTGGCCTTCCACAAGGAGGGTCACTTCCCCGCTATCACAAATATTCATCCGTGTTTTCACCGCCTGCTCACTGTAATAGTGTTCACAGACTCCGTTTCGGGCACTGTCGATACGAGAGAAAATAGTGATCCCTCCCGGATTGAACAGGCTTTGCGGCGAAGCAAATGTCAGGGTGCTCCCCGACGCCGAAATATGCATATCTTCAGTGATACCATTGGCCCACTTAATGGCGCCATTGGCATTAATGCTAGGGGCTGGCGGCATTTGCACGCATCCAGCAAGCAGTGCGACACCCATCGCTAGTGATAACTTTGCTTTCATCAAAACGTCTTTGAATTCAAGAGGATTAAAGAATACATCGGCACCACCCGGAAAAACCTTAGGATTTTTCCTAACGTATTCCGGGGATATCTGAACTAGCCTTCAGGGTTGGCGTGCCACAGCAGGTCGCCACTGTCGCTATCTGGCTGGTAATCTATCGCAGCAATGGAAGAGGTAATGAACATTGGTGGCTGCAGGCCGGGGACCATTTCGGCAGTCAGATAGCCCACCAAAGGCAAGTGCGAGACGATCAGCAGGTTTTCCGGCTGCTCGATACCGATCACCGCTTTAAGGTAAGCAGCCACATCTTCGGCATCACCGTAAGGGGTAATCTCATCAACGGTCATCAGGCGTTTAGGCTCAGGCAAATGCGATGCCATTGATTGCCATGTCTGCTGTGCTCGCAGGTAAGGGCTCACCCAGACCATATCCAGATCGTTGTCGAACTGGCCGGCAAGTTGCAATGCCATTTGCTCAGAAAGGGAGGCCCCTCTGTCGGTCAGTGGGCGTTCTGCATCACTGGCTGCAAAGTGCTGGGCTTCACCATGACGCATAATATAAATTCGCATAATTTATCCAATTTCACAGTCTGATACCCGATCACACACCTATTTATAATTACTGTCAGTGATTAGTGATCGATCAAACTCAGGCTTACTTACCGACTTCTCACCATCAGAAAAGACGTACTTCAAGCTATGCTAGCAAGTAAACCCAGCAGAAAACAGAGATCCCGCTCACCCTGTTCGAGGTTCCGTGACCGCCGTTAGAAATCGATTCGCTAAGCTTTTGTTTCTTGGCAAATAAACATGGGTTAAATTTGCCACCCTTTCTAATGAGCGTCATAATTAGTTTAATTTCCTTTGAATAATAGGCTCTTCCTGTGCATACAAGTCCGAATGACCCTAAGCAGTATCGTTACCTCACCCTGCCCAATGGATTGAAGGTACTGCTGGTACATGATGCTGAAGCCCCCCGCTCAGCGGCTGCACTGTCGGTAAAGGTTGGCCACTTTGACGATCCTATTGACCGTCAGGGCATGGCGCATTTTCTCGAGCACATGCTGTTTCTCGGCACCGAAAAATACCCGCGCGTGGGTGAATTCCAAACCTTTATCAACCAAAGTGGCGGCAGCAACAATGCCTGGACTGGGACCGAGAACACCACCTACTTCTTTGAGGTAAGTCCCCATGCTTTCGGTGAGGGCCTCGATCGCTTCGGCCAATTTTTTACCGCACCGCTATTCAATGAAGAGGCTGTCGACAAAGAGCGCAATGCGGTTGATTCTGAGTACAAGCTGAAGCTTAAAGACGATGTACGCCGCCTGTACCAAGTTCACAAGGAAACCATCAACCCCGAGCACCCATTTTCCAAATTCTCGGTCGGTGATCTCTCTACGCTGGAAGACCGTAATGACAACTCGGTCCGTGACGAGCTGCTCACCTTCTACCAGACCCATTACTGCGCCAGTCTGATGGGGCTTGTTCTGCTTGGTCCTCAGTCGTTGGAAGAGTTGGATGCCTACGCCCAAACCTTCTTCCGTGATATTCCCAATACCGGGAACAAGAAAGCGGAGATTGCCGTCCCTTTGGTATCGGACAACGAGAAAGCCAAGTTCATTACTATCGATCCGATCAAGGAAGTGCGTAAACTCACGCTTTCATTCACCCTACCGGCAGTTGATCAGTACTATCGCGAGAAGCCCCTTTCATACATTGCCCACCTTCTGGGTAACGAGGGCAGTGGTAGCCTGATGTCATTGTTGAAATCAAGAGGCTTTATCAATACCTTGGCGGCTGGCGGAGGTGTCAGCGGCAGCAACTTCCGGGAGTTTACCGTCGGCCTCAACCTCACCCCAAAAGGGCTGGATAACGTCGACGAGATAGTCAAAACCGTTTTCCAATACATCGAGCTGATCCGCCAACAAGGATTGGATAAGTGGCGCTTCGACGAGAAAAAATCCGTACTGGACATGGCATTTCGCTACCAGGAGAAAAACCGCCCGCTCGATACGGTCAGCTACTTGGTGATGAACCTACTGCACTATGCGCCTGACGATATCATCTATGGCGACTACATGATGGCCAACTACGACGAGGCGCTCATTGCCTCCTTCCTGGATAAGCTGACACCGCAGAATATGCGACTGGTGCTGGTTGCCCAAGGTCAGGACAACGACAAGGTCGCCCGGTGGTACCACACGCCTTATGGCGTCAGGCCGTTTACCGAACAGCAATTGGCTACCTGGCAGGCACCGGGGGCAGAGCCGGAACTCACTCTTCCAGAACAGAACCCTTACCTGTGCGAAAGGCCCGATCCGTTGCCGCTCGCAGAGGGTGCCGAACAGCCCCCCCAGCTGCTCCAGGACCTGCCGGGATTCCGCCTGTGGTATAAGCAAGAGCATGAATTCCGGGTCCCGAAAGGGATTGTCTATGTGGCTATCGACAGCCCACATGCCGTCAATTCGCCTCGTAATATCGTCAAGACCCGGCTGTGCGTTGAGATGCTGCTCGATGCTATCAATGAAACGGCCTATCCGGCAGAGATTGCGGGGATGTCATATAACCTTTATGCCCACCAGGGCGGCGTCACATTGCAGTTATCTGGCTTCAGTGAAAAGCAGCCTCTGCTGCTCAAGCTGCTATTAGATCGCTTTGCCAATCGCGATTTCAATCCTGAACGTTTCAGGAACATCAAGGCCCAGATGCTGAGAAACTGGCGCAATGCGGCTCAGGACAAGCCAATATCCCAGCTGTTCAACGCCTTAACCGGGGTATTGCAACCTAACAACCCACCTTACCCGGTTTTGCTTGAGGCATTAGAAAGTATTGAGGTAGACGAGCTGCCCGCCTTTGTCGAAGCGATGTTCGCCGAGCTACATATCGATACTTTCGTCTATGGTAACTGGCTCAAAGAGGATGCCATTTCCCTTGCAGAAACCCTCAAAGATGCCTTCCGAGTAACCGACCAGCTCTACGGCGAATCACAAAGGCCTCTGGTTCGATTGGGCAACTCAGGTACCCTGAGCCACGAAATTAGCTGCGACCACGCTGACTCGGCCTTGCTGATGTACTATCAGTCGCGTGAAACAACACCAAGAAAGATAGCCATTTACACCTTGGCCAATCATTTGATGTCGACCACATTTTTCCATGAACTCCGCACGCGACAGCAGCTCGGTTACATGGTGGGTACCGCAAATCTACCGCTCAATCGCCATCCTGGATTGATCCTGTACATCCAGTCACCGGTTGCCGCTCCGACCCAGTTGCTCGAGGCCATCGATGAATTTACCAATGACTTCGCCCTGGTTCTACTTGAACTCAACGAAGCCCAGTGGCAAGCCAGCAAACAAGGGTTAATAGCGCAAATTTCAGAACCCGATACCAACCTGCGCGCCCGCGCCCAGCGCTTCTGGGTCAGCATCGGCAACAAGGATAACGAGTTCAACCAGCGGCAAAAAGTCATCGAAGCCTTGACTGAGCTCAGCCGCGCCGACATGGTAAGGTTTATTGTCGACATCGTTAAGCCGCGCACATCGAATCGCATTGTCATGCACAGCCAGGGGCAAGCTCACAGCAATTTAGAGCCACTTCATATCGGAACGTCTATTGGTTCTATCGATGAGTTCCAGAAAGAGGCTTACTGAATTTACGGCTTGAGTCTAAACACCCCAAAAAAACCCGGCCTGGCCGGGTTTTCTTTATTTACAACAAGTTAAAGCCAAACTTTATACAAGTTTTCTATTTTTTATAGTTTTTTACCACCGTGGTGATATTGAAAAAATAATTCTCAGAACTAATCAGTAGCAGAGTAGTGAACCATTCAACATTATCGGTCGTCTTATAGATATGTGTTACAGGTATAGGCTTCTACATGCTTACAGTAGCACCCCATCCATTTTGTTAGAAAAATCGAGGAGTAGGTTTACCATGAGCCAGCACTGCCCACATTGCCAACAGACAATAACCAGTCCTTCGTTAAGCAGCTACGAAGACTTTTTTGCCTGTCCGCACTGCCATAGTGCCCTTGCTCACCATGAAGCCGATATCTTGCTGTATGCTTTGGCATTCATTATCACCATGACAACTCCGCTTGTCACCTTGGTCGGAATGAACGTTCTTATCGCAATGTCCATCACCATGCTGGCTTATCATTTCCTCCGCCCAGCTTTGTTTGAACCGCGTTTCCGACTGCGCATTGTCAAATTCTTCCCGGAGCAATAACACAGGCAAAGAAAGCAATCGCGCAAACAAAGAAAAGCCAGTCACGGTTGCAACTGGCTTTGATAACATCGGTGATTTGACCTCAAGCGATAGAACTAGTCTGTGTAGTAACTCTGATCAGCCTCAGCCATGTCAATCAACGCCTGGCACGGTTTGAACCGCTCGCCATATTTATCCGCATGCTCGGTCAACAACTCAACCACACGCTTGATACCGAGCTGATCCATATAGCGGAACGGACCGCCTAGGAACGGCGGGAAGCCAATTCCGAAAATCGCACCGATATCGCCATCGCGTGCAGAACGCACCACACCTTCATCCAAGCAGCGAGCGGCTTCATTGAGCATCATCAGCGTACAGCGCATAGCAATCGCCTCGGCATCGGCTTTCTTCTCAGGATCGAGTCCCAACAGCTTATAGACGCTCTTGTCGACCGCCTTTTTCTTGCTGTTGTACAGGTAGAAGCCTTTACCGGTTTTGCGTCCTTTACGGCCATCATTGAGCAGCTTGTCGAACACATCCGGCCCCTGGAAACGTTCACCCAGCTCACCCACCAATACCGGCATGATCTTCGCGCCGATATCAACGCCAACTTCATCCAGCAAGGTGATCGGCCCCACCGGGAAACCAAAATCAAGCAATGCGGCATCAAGGTGCTCTATCGGCTCTCCAGCCAATAGCACCTGAGCTGCTTCGTTCATGTAAGGCGCCAGAATACGGTTAACGTAGAAACCGGCTTTGTCACCGACCACAATTGGCGTTTTGCCTTGCTTTTTCGCCAGCGCGACCACTGTCGCCACGGTTTCCTCGGACGTCCCGTCATGCGGGATCACCTCTACCAACGGCATTTTCTCTACCGGGCTGAAATAATGCAGGCCAACTACGTTTTCAGGGCGTTCAGCAGCTTCAGCGATTTGGTGGATCGGCAGTGAGGAGGTATTGGTTGCAAAGATTGTCTCAGGCTTGGCATTGGCCTCGATCTCCTTGACCATCAGGTGCTTCAGGCCCAAGTCCTCAAATACCGCTTCAATCACCACATCCATGCGATCAAATGCGGTATAGTCGATACCGCCAGCAATGCTTTGCATCTGCTTTTGTAATTCCGCTTTGCTGATGATGCGGCGCTTACGCTTTTTATCCAACAACTTATAGTTGTAAGACATCGCATTGAGGATGCCATCGTTATTGATGTCCTTGATACGGACCGGGTAGCCCGCCTTGCTCGCGGTCACATGGCTGATCCCGCCGCCCATCAGGCCACCGCCTAGCACACCGACATGCCCGATCTTGCGTGGCTCTGCCTCCGAGCCGGACTCCTTTTTCATTGCGGTAGTAGCAAAGAAGATGCTGCGCAATGCTGCTGATTCCGACGTCATTACCAGCTCACCAAACAGTTTCGCCTCACGGGCCAAGCCTTTGGTCATGCCGTTTTGCAGGCCATATTTGATCACATCCAAAATGGCATCAGCTGCCGGGTAATTGCCGCGGGTTTTATCATGGGTTTTCTTGGTGGCCTGATCGAACACCAAAGAGCGCCCGAGAGAGTTCCCCCCCATTGCACGGTCTTGCAATGAAAGCTGGCGTTTAGGTTTAGGTTTCAGGGCTTGCTTCTCGGCAACATCCAGCAAGATACTCAGCGGTACGGCTTCATCAACCACACCGAGCTTCTTGGCTTTTTTGGCACGCAGTTGCTTACCGGTCAGGATCATATCCAGCGCACCCGCGACGCCAATCAGGCGAGGCAAACGCTGAGTTCCGCCCGAGCCCGGCAGCAAACCAAGCTGTACTTCCGGCAAACCGAGGCGGGTCTTGTCATCGTCAGAACATACACGGCTATGACAAGCCAAAGCCAACTCCAAGCCACCGCCCAGACACGGGCCATGGATAGCAGCAACAGTATGGAAAGGCAAGTTTTCCAGCTCGGCAAACAGCTTCTGCCCTTGCTCGGCCAGCGAGGCGGCTTCCTCGGCCGTGGTACAGGCTGCCAGCATACGGATATCGGCACCGGCAACAAAGTTATCCGGCTTGCCCGAATAAACCACCATACCTTTTATATCGGTCTTACCCTTAAGCTCTTCAAGCACCTTACTGACTTGCTCGCCGAACTGTGCCTGCAGGGTATTCATCTTCTCGTTGGGCACATCGATTTTAAGCCAAGCTACGCCGTTATCAGCGTACGACAATGTGAATGCAGATTGTTGTTCAGTCATTATTCGGCCTCCAAAATCATTGCGGCACCAAGGCCACCAGCAGCACAGGCAGTATTCAACGCTAATCCACCACCACGGCGCTGTAGCTCCCTCAAGGTCTGGGTGATCATCCGTGCACCGGTTGCGGCAAACGGGTGACCGTAGGCAATCGAACCACCGAGGACATTGAACTTATCCATATCGATTTCGCCAATGGCTTCGCTGCGACCGAGTTTTTCCTTGGCAAACTGCGTCGAGCCGAACATCTTCACATTCGATAACGCCTGAGCTGCAAAGGCTTCGTGCATGTCGATCAGGGTCAGGTCACGCAAAGTGACGCCCGCACGATCCAGTGCTATCGGGGTGGCGTAGGATGGTCCCATCAACATATCTTGCTCGACACCAATTGCCGAAAATGCGTAGGAGCGGATATAACCCAAAGGTTTCAGGCCAAGCTCTTTCGCCCTGCCCTCGCGCATCAACAACAACGCGGCAGCCCCATCGGTTAGCGGGGTTGAGTTCGCAGCCGTCACCGAGCCGAACTTACGATCGAAGGCCGGACGCAACTTGGCGTAGGACTCAAGGGTGGAGTCTTCTCGAATGTTGTTATCTTTATCGATCCACTGGCGGTAAGGTTCCGGGAAAGCAGTGATCACTTCATCTTGGATCAAACCATCACGCCAGGCCTGCGCTGCCAGGGTGTGCGAGCGATGCGCCAGCGCATCTTGCTCTTGGCGGGTAATGCCGTGGCTCTTTGCCATCTGCTCGGCGGTTTGGCCCATGCTCAAGCCTGTTGAATATTCGGCAACCGCTGGCGGTACCGGCATCAGATCTTTCACGCTGAGCTTGCTGAGCAGTTTTAAACGCTTGCTCATGGTTTTGGCCTTGCTCAGCGCCAGCAATGTCGCAGCAAGATGCTTGGATACACCAATAGGTAGCACCGACGATGAATCCGCACCGCCCGCAATACCAATATCAATGGTGCCCGATATAATGCTTTCCGCCACATTGGCGGCAGCCTGGAAGCTGGTCGCACAGGCACGGGTAACACTGTACGCGTCAGTGCCAATATCCATACCAGTACCCAGCACAATTTCACGGGCAATATTCGGCGCTTCCGGCATCTGTACCACCTGGCCAAATACCACTTGGTCGATCAGCTTGGGATCGATGTCCACCTGCTGGAGCATTTCACTGACAACCATTTTCCCCATGTCCAGTGCCGGAACACCGTCAAAGGCGGTTGACTGGCGGGCAAAGGGGGTACGTAATCCACTTACAACGGCGATGCGCTCACCCTGTGACGTCGTGAGCTTTTGGAGACGTGTCATCGCTACTCCTTATTAATATGTCGGGTATGGGGAATCTTGCCCCAGGATCTACTTTAGAGGTCTGACCACAACAATTGTAATGCAGTTGTTACCAGAATCAAACAAATGTTTAAAAAGTGGGATCTCTATGGCAACAGATGCAGTGTAGGAATTTATCAGCGCGGAAAAACAGCGTCATAAGGAAAATTTGACGGCAAGTGAAAAACTTAGCTATCAATAAAGACAGATGTGAATTGGATGCGGGTCAGTTTGCTAAGATAAAAAAAAACCATACCGAAACGGTATGGTTGTAATTTACACGGAAAGCAATCCATGTAAGGTATAAGTCAATTAACATAAAGCCAATTGCAAATCAGGCAAGCCTGATAGGAGAAAGTAAAGTCAGCCTTCAAAAGGAAGTTGTCATCTTGCTCAACAGATATTGAACCCTGTTACCGTACAAAATCCACTGTACGAGTCGCAAAGCTCAGTATCAGATGACGTTGACTACTATAACTTGCTCACCAAGACACAATTTGAACCAGATCAATTTTAATGCGGATTATTGGATGAATCAGCGGAACATTGTCGTTTTATCGCAAATTTAGCGACAAGGTTCGGCATGAAACGGACACTTTTATGATTAAGTCATTTTTTCGAAAGAAAAAGCCTGATGCCTCGGTCTCTGTGGATATGAATAAGCAAAGACGATACGAAGCCCTTGTAAGGGCCTGGCATCGGGATCTCTACCGCTACGCATACTGGCTGTGCCACGACCCCCATATCGCGGAGGACTTGGTTCAGGAAACCTGTTTGCGGGCATGGCGCTCCCTCGATAGCCTTCAAGATGATAAAGCCGCCAAATCATGGTTGATTACGATCCTACGCCGGGAGAATGCCCGACGCTTCGAGCGTAAGCAGCTCGACTTGGTTGATATCGATGACTATGCCATTGCAGATACTCAGCAAAATGGCAATGAAAGTGACTTGGAGCAACAAATGCTACGCAAGCAGATAATGAAACTGGCTCCGGAATACAGGGAACCGTTAGTATTGCAGGTGATGGCAGGATTTAGTGGGGATGAAATTGCCGATATCCTCGGCCTCAACCGCAATACCGTGATGACGCGCTTGTTCCGCGCCAGAAACCAACTCAAAGAGCAACTCGAACAGCACACCGATCGGAGGGGGCAGCAAAATGGATGATCTAGAATTCCGACGCCGACTCTTGGCTGATCCTTTTGACAACAGCCAAGACATGGCTGAAGCGCGTAATGCGTCTATTACTAACCGCAAACTATCCGACGAGCTACAACAGCTCGACAGTAAATTAGAGCAGGCCATGAAAGTGGATGTACCAGACGATCTGGCCGACCGTATCCTATTCCATCAATCAGGCCAATCAAGCTCAAAAAGCTGGAAGCCACGAGCATTAATCGCGATGGCAGCCTCCGTGGCCTTTGTCTTCGGCATCTTTGTCGGGCAATTCAATCAAGAGGTGGGGCCTGATAACCATCATTTGGAAATCGCACAGATCGCGATGGATCATGTTAAACATGAAGCTGGGTTTGTGGCCAATATCGATGAATCTGTGAGTCTGAGCCAGGTTAATGCCAAGCTGACACCGTTTGGTTCAAGCTTCAATGAAGTGCCTGGACATATCTATTACATTAACCATTGCGGCTTTGGCGACAAGTTTGCCCTGCACATGGTCATGGGGACGCCCGAGGGAAAAGTCACGGTCTTTGTGGTACCGGAGCAACAGTCATCAGACATGACCCAGTTTGAGGGGACGGACATGCAAGGTGTTGTCATGCCAGTACAAAACGCCAGCCTTGTCATTGTTGGTGACAAAGGACAAGACGTGTCCCCCGTAGCCAAAAGCCTCAGCAATAAGTTGAATTGGGAAATATAACACTTTCTTACATTTCACAACCCAAGGCCGTAAAAGCATAATTTATCTCAATGCTTTTATGGCTTTTTATATGGCATAAGCATACCAATTGTAAAATGTTAGCTCCGTTGCATATTTTAACTTTTTTGCTCCCTCCTCCTACCAATTTTACCATACACTCGTTAGCTGATTGTTAACCCAGCAATAACAATCAAGAGGTTGCCAACTGGTCTGATTTGATCAAACCCCAACCAACCATACAATCTTGCGAAATCTGCACAAAGAGGCAGATAAAAAAGTTATATATAAAAAATTAGGAATAACTATAAATATGAACAAGAAGCGTCTGTTTACAAAGTCACTGGTTGCGGTTGCGATCACGATGGCTTCTCAGCAAGCAATGGCGGCTGGCTTCCAGCTGAACGCACAATCTGCAACGGGCCTTGGCCGTGCATTCGCCGGTGATGCGGTTATCGCCGATAACGCATCTGCAATGGCACGTAACGCCGCTGCGATGTCTCTGTTTGATGCACCGGCTATTTCTCTTGGTCTCAATGCCGTTGATACGGATATCGAAGTTAAAAACATCACCTATGCTGGCCTAACTACTGGCGGTCAACCAACAGATCTACCTACTCAGTCTATTGGTGATGTGTCACCGGTTCCTAACATCTATTACATCCACCCAATCAATGATCAGTGGACGCTAGGTGGCGGTATTTATTCGAACTTCGGCACAAAAACTGAGTTCAGTAATGACTTTGCTGCTAACGAATACGGCGGCCTGACTGATGTGAAAAGCATCAACTTTGCGCTAGCGGCGTCTTACCGCTTCAACGAGCAATGGAGTGTTGGTGGTGGCCTGGACATCATCTACGGTTCAGGAGAGCTAAAGCGCTCTAATGCTCTAGTCTCCCCAGCTCCTGGTGGTGCACTTGTTGATGTTGATGCTGATGGTGTTGGCTTCGGTTGGAACATCGGTACCGTTTACGAGCTGAACGAAAACCACCGTTTCGGCCTTTCTTACCGCTACAGCCCTGAGCTAGAAGTCGATGGTGACATGTTCTACGCAGGTGCGAAAAGCGGCAACCCTGATATTAGCGGTGATAAACTTAAGATTGCCCTACCAGATATGGCTGAGTTCTCTGGTTACCACCGCTTGAACCAGCAGTTCGCGGTTCACTATAGCGTACAGTGGATTGGTTGGAGCGCATTTGAAGATCTGAAAACCACAGGTGGCGATGTACTGAATACTTACGAGTGGCAGGATGGCTGGCACTACGCCATCGGTGGTACTTACTACCTGAACAACGACTGGACCCTGCGTGCCGGTTACATGCACGATACCAGTGCTCAAGACAAGCGCACATCAATCTCAGTGCCAGACTCAGATCGTAACTGGTTCTCGGGCGGTTTCACCTACCACATCGACAGCAAGTCTAACATCGATGTGGGTGTAACTTACCTTCTAGGTGAAGATGTCGATGTTGTAGAGAACAGCTCAGGCTTTAGCCAGGTTACTGCAACAACCCGCGCAAACGCATGGCTATACGGTATCCAGTACAGCCGTTCGTTCTAAGTCAGCGAACATCATTTCTATGCTTTAACAAAAGGAGCCTGATGGCTCCTTTTTTGTATCTGCTCTAAGCAACTGTTCTTAAATCCCTATTTCCTGCCATCACCAACGTTCTCATAAACATCGCTAATTTGAGTGTACAACCCGTCGCTCAAACGCACCCATTCAGACACATATGTACGCTGAAAACTCATCAGACCAGAAGGTATCGAGCAACTATTACCAGATAAAAAACCAAGAAGTTTAATTAATGTGAAATTTTCATCCTATTGAGTGTTTCAGCACAAGAAAAACTTAAAGCTATTACTCTAAGGCGTATGATTCGCCCTATTGAATTTCAGCGAACATATTAGACTGATGAACAAAAATAAAATTACTCTTTCGCTAGCAGCAGCGTTAACACTTGGTTTCAGCACCAGCACCATGGCAGCAGGCTTCCAGCTTGCCGAATATTCAGCAACCGGCCTTGGCCGCGCGTTTGCCGGTGAAGCAGCAATGGCAGACAACGCCAGTGCCCAGTACCGCAACCCAGCAATGATGACCTACCTTGAAGGTACTCAGGTTTCTGTTGGTGCTATCTATGTTGATCCAAACATCGATGTTGAGGGTGATGTCAGCCTGCTTGGCCAGAAAGTGGCAACAACCAAAGCCAGTGACATTGCCCACTCGGCAGTGATCCCAAACTTCTACATTTCACACCGCGTCAATGAGCAGTGGGCAGTAGGCTTGGCACTAGCGACCAACTACGGTATGGAAACGGAGCTTGGCGGCGATTTCCTTGGTACTATCTTTGGTAACCAAGCCAATATCATGTCGGTTGAAATCAACCCTAACGTTGCCTACAAGGTTAACGACCAATTCAGCATTGGTGCGGGTGTTCGCTACGTAATGGGCGAAGGCCACTTTGGTGCATCTATTCCAAACAACCTTCCGCAAACAGGTATAGACAAGGTTGATTACCTCATTGGCAAAGCCCAAGGTGCAGACCTTAAATATATGGAAGGTGACGACTCTGCCTGGGGCTGGCAACTTGGTGCCGCTTGGCAGATCAATGATAGCAACCGTATTGGCGTCAACTACCGCTCTGCAGTTGATCTCAAGCTAAAGGGCGAAGCCTCTGGTGCTTACTACGATATCGCGACCGGCTCTGCTTTTGGCAGTAAATACGCGGGCAGCATGGCACTGACCCTGCCGGCAACCGCTGAGATTGCCAGCTTCCACCAGCTGACCGATAAGCTAGCAATGCACGCCAGTTTCAACTGGACCGATTGGAGTAGCTTCGACAGACTTGAAGCTAACATCCCATCTATCAGCTCTGCGCCAGATCTGATCAAGGAAGAAAACTGGGAAGACAACTACCGTATCGCCCTGGGTGCTACGTACCAGTACACCAACAAATTGGCAGTGCGTACCGGTGTGGCATACGATACTTCTGCTGTGAGCAGCGAACATCGTACCCAAACTATCCCAGAAACTGACCGTCTATGGCTGAGCCTAGGTGCGGGTTACCAGTGGTCTGACGCATTGAGCTTCGACGCCGGCTTTACCTACATCTTCGCTAAAGATGCTTCTATGAATGAAAGTCTGGATGTTGATGGCATGCCAATCGCGAGCTTCGCGGGCGAAACGACTGGCAACGTATGGCTAGTCGGTGTTCAGGCGAACTATAAGTTTTAAGGCCAAAGGCTAAAGGCTAAAGGCTAAAGGCTAAAGGCTAAAGGCTAAAGGCTAAAGGCTAAAGGCTAAAAAAGCGTATCAAAGAGTGCCCAAACGGCACTCTTTTTTTGTTTCACCCACCCCCCCTGCTCTTGCTCTTGCTCTTGCTCTTGCTCTTGCTCTTGCTCTTGCTCTTCCAAGAGCCTAGGGCCTTATTTTCCCAGAGCCGCCCTTTTGATACATGAAATCAATTCATGTATTAAAAAATTCATTTCATTCGACGCCAGTAAAAACAGGGCATAAAATCGCTACCTCTTTCAGGCACCCTTATTTACATCTAATTAAATCATGCTATTAACAACTCTATACATCATCGGGATCACGGCTGAAGCTATGACTGGGGCTTTGGCTGCGGGTAAACGTCACATGGACTGGTTTGGTGTCATGCTGGTTGCCAGTGCCACGGCGATTGGCGGCGGTACGGTGCGTGATGTATTGCTAGGTCACTACCCGCTGGGTTGGGTTGCTAACCCGCAGTACTTGGCGATTACCTGCCTGGCCGGACTCTTCACCACCATGGTGGCACCGCAAGTGGTTCGCTTCCATAAAGTGTTTGTCTTGCTGGACTCGCTGGGGTTGATTGTCTTTAGCATTATCGGCTGCCGCGTAGCAATGGACATGGGCCTATCGCCGTTGATCTGTCTGGTTGCCGCTGTCGTGACGGGTGTATTTGGTGGCCTGCTAAGAGATTTGATCTGCCGCCGCCCGCCACTGGTGCTACAAAAAGAGTTTTATGCATCAGTAGCCTTCATTTCGGGTGGCATGTACTTCGGCTTGCTCTACTTGGGCGTAGAAGAAACCATTGTCACGATCAGTACGCTCGTGGTGGGTTTCTGCATTCGCATTGCCGCAGTACAGTTCGGTTGGAGTTTACCCGTCTTTAGTTTTGACGAAGTGGAAACGGTTAAGGAGAGTCGAGAAGCACCTGAGAGTTAATCATTCAAAGTAAAAAACGGAACGAACGGAACACAAAAAAGCGAGGACACGTCCTCGCTTTTTTGCATCTTGATAAAACTGAAAACAGTTTAAATCTTTGGTGTTTCCGTCATCACATCGGCATTCTGGCCGCGGTGACGCAACAAGTGATCCATCAAGGTGATTGCCAGCATCGCCTCAGCAATTGGCACCGCTCGAATACCCACACATGGGTCATGGCGGCCCTTGGTGATCACCTCCGCAGTGTCACCCTGCCTAGTGATCGTCTCGCCCGGCACGGTAATACTGGATGTTGGCTTAAGGGCAATGTGCGCCACGATATCCTGACCAGACGAAATACCACCTAAAATACCACCGGCGTGATTAGACTTGAAACCTTCCGGCGTCATCGCATCACGGTGCTCGCTACCGCGCTGCTCTACCACTTCAAAGCCATCACCGATTTCCACCCCTTTTACGGCATTAATGCTCATTAGCGAGTGGGCAATGTCAGCGTCAAGACGGTCGAATACCGGCTCACCCAAACCAACAGGAACATTGTTGGCAACCACAGTTAGCTTAGCACCGATAGAATCGCCTTCTTTCTTCAGCTTACGGATCAGCTCGTCGAACGCTTCGACTTTATCAGCATCCGGACAGAAGAAGGCATTTTGCTCAACCTGCTCCCAGTCAACCTTATCGATTTTCACATCGCCCATCTGAGAAAGATAAGCACGCACTTCGACACCGTATGCCTGCTTAAGGTACTTCTTGGCTACAGCACCGGCAGCAACGCGCATGGCTGTTTCACGAGCCGAAGAGCGACCGCCGCCACGGTAATCACGGATACCGTATTTCTGGTGGTAGGTGTAATCAGCATGACCAGGGCGGAACAGGTCTTTGATATTCGAATAATCTTTTGAACGCTGGTCGGTATTTTCAATCAACAAACCGATGGAAGTACCGGTTGTCTGGCCTTCGAATACGCCAGAGAGGATTTTGACTTCATCCGGTTCGCGGCGTTGGGTAGTGTATTTCGATGTGCCCGGACGACGACGGTCCAAGTCATGCTGCATATCCGCTTCGGTCAGCTCCAGCCCCGGTGGGCAGCCGTCAATAATGCAACCCAGTGCCAGACCATGACTCTCTCCAAACGTGGTGACGCGAAATTGTTGTCCAATAGTATTGCCTGCCATTACTTCCTCTGTGAATTCTTACCGCTTGATCGCCGCGAGGGGCGTATAACCAACATTGTCGGCAAGGCCGGCCAAGTGATATCTCGGTGATTGGGTGTTTTCGTCAATGAGTACAATAGTGCAAATTCGCTGGCGGGATTGCAAGAGTGAATGTGACAGAAATTTTTCCTTCAAGCAGATACAAAAAAGCGGGCTAATTAAGCCCGCTCTTTAACTTCATACTGAAGAATGATTTGGATGGGGATTAAATTTCAAAACCTACCCAACATGGACGTTGGGTTGGAGCGACATGGATGTCTATATGCGTTTTTGAAATTTCATCTCCGATTCAAATCTTAGAATGTACTGAATTATTCAGACTTTGGTGATTTCCACTTCTGAATTCGGCTTGAGCCACCACTGCTGTTGCGAGAACCTGAACTGTTACGAGAGCGAGGCGCTTCATCATCACGCTGGTTGCGGCGGTGACCCGGCTGCACGCCACGGCCCGGACGCGGGCTTCTGCGCTCGTCCTGACGGCCTTGACTACGGCCTTGCCCTCGGCCTTGTGAGGCGCGGTCATCACGATCATTGCGCTCACCACCACGGCGGCGGTTCGGCTCGCCCTTGCCTTGGTAAGTCTTGTACTTGATTTTGCCTTCGCCATCTTGCTTGGCCTGCTGGCGGCTATCAAACAGCTTGGCATCCGTCGCTTTCTTGATGTTCTGGCCTTGACCATCGACCTTAGAAGCTTCTTCGGTTTTGCTCGAATCTGCAATCAGGCTGTGGATCTCAGCAATTTCCGCATCGGTCAGGTAACGCCATTTACCGTTTGGCAGGCCGTCAATACTGATGTTCATGATACGCACGCGGCGTAGCTTGAAGACATCGTAGCCCAGCGCTTCACACATACGGCGGATTTGGCGGTTCAAACCTTGGGTCAGCACAATACGAAACGAGTAGTTAGTCTCCTTGGTGACCTTACACGGCAGGGTTACGGTATCAAGGATCTCAACCCCAGAAGCCATCTTATCGATAAACTCCTGGGTGATCGGCTTGTCGACACGCACCACATACTCTTTCTCGTGCGAGTTACCGGCGCGCAGGATCTTGTTGACGATATCACCATCATTGGTCAGGAAGATCAGACCATCAGAAGGCTTATCCAAACGGCCGATCGGGAAGATACGCTTACGATGGCCGATAAAATCAACGATATTGTCTTTAATGTGGCGCTCGGTGGTACAGGTAATACCGGCCGGCTTATTCAATGCGATATAAATTGGCTGCTCTTTGGCACGAAGTGGCTTGTCATCCACCAGCACTTCATCACCCGGCATGACTTTGACGCCCATCTCAGGCTGCTGACCGTTGATGGTCACCCTTCCTTGATCAATAAGCTTGTCCGCCTCACGGCGTGAGCAATAGCCTGTATCACTGATAAATTTGTTAAGTCGAACTGCTTTGGCCTGCTCGCCATTAGCAGCACTCTTGTTAGGCTGATTTTGAGACATAGTTTTCTTCTATACTGCGCGTTTCACAACGCGATCAAGGTTAGTCACGAACATAAATATGTGTTAGCCGGATATTTTAGCAATAGCCCAGCACCATGGGAAAGAAAAATAAAAAATGCCACCCAGCGGTGGCATTGTCAGATATCAAAATATTAGCTGTTAAGAGGCATGTTGTTCGTACAGCGCAATGCGACTTGTCACCTTCTTCAGGTAATTTTTCGTCTCGTCATAAGGCAAGTTTTGCAGCAGTTTCTGATACACCTCATCAGGGCTGAGGGTGTTGATCACTTTGGCTGCCTTGCGAATATTCCGAGAGCCATCAGTATTGAAGGCTTTAGCCACATTACCTGCACCAGTATTATACGCGGCAATCGTACAGTACAACCGGCTCTGCGGATCCGTAATGGATTTGAGGTAGCTCTTATCCAGAATATTCAGATAGGCGGCCCCTGTTTCGACATTTACGTCAGCAAGATACAACTCGTCTGGCTGCATCGGCGCATTAATATTACGGATGCGGGCGTTAACATCATGACCTGCAGTCGTTGGGACAATCTGCATCAGGCCGTACGCCGGGATCGGTGATTTCGCCTTAGGGTTGAAACTCGACTCCGAATGCATGATCGCCATCACCAAAGCCGCAGGGATCTGGAAGCGCTCGCTCTCTTTCTCGGCAAAATCAACAAACTTCGCCGCACGCTTACCAATTCCGTTGGCGGGTAACTGAATTCGGTATTCCACCACCTTCTTCTTGGTGAGTACCGATGCCTTGGCCCTTGCTTCATCATACGTTTTTTCTAGAGACTCCAAACGTTCCTTGGTCTGGGCGATCAACTGCTCTTTTTTCTTGATCGTGATACTTTCGACCAGATCAGCGCTGATCTCCTGGCTCTTGTTAAGCAACGCTTCCGACTCTTTGTCGATCTCTTGCAACTGCGCCCGAGACTGCTCGACAATCACCTTCTTGGCGGCCACTTCGACATCTTTGGCAAAACTCACCGATGCCTCAACCACTTCACCAACCGGCAGCTCTTTCGCAGCGCCAACGGCCTCGGTCAGTAAGCTTTCACCTTGCGCCAGTGCTTTGGACGCTGCCTGCTCCAGCTGTTGCTTCACTTGCTCAGGGCTTGTATCGCTATCAACCAACAGCGCTACCCTTGCTTCATTTTTTTCAAAATCCACAATCGTTCTAGCTTCTTTGTCTTCGCTGTATGCAACATTGACGTGGCTCTGTGACACGATACCGTCACCCCACTTAGCGATCACCTGGGCACGGTATTCATCGAACTCTTTAAGGTACTCACTGCGCCACGTTTGGTACTCCGCCATGTATTCAACCACAAAAGCTTCATATTCAGCCTCCAGCTCAGACTGTGGCTTGTTGGCTTCTGCCACTGCAGCATCCAGTTCGGCAAACGGGTCGTTCGTTGCGTGAGACAGTGGGACAGATAACAATAATGCGCAATAACATGCTAGTCGGGTTAACTTCATTTCCGTTCCTTTTTATCCTGTAAAGCCATAAAAAAAGGCTACCTAGGTAGCCTTTTAGCCGTCATCGCGCTGCTTACTGAATCATGGAATCCAGTGCTTGCTGCAGGCTTTCTTCTGCTTTCTTATTGTTGAATTTATTCCACAAGCCAGATTCTTTATTGCTTGCGGCCTCAACAACCTGCGCAACATTACTGTCGTAAGTTGCCTGGTCCATACCCACTAGGGTGTACAAACCACCGGCCGGGCTACGCTGCGTTACAATGACACGGCTGTTCGACAGCGTACGAGAGGTCATGGTCTTGGTCACAGACTCAAACTGCTCGTTCACTTCTTCAGACACGGCTTCACCAGTAGACTGAACTGTGGTTGCCATGGCTTGCTTGAACATAGTGTTCACGTTCGACTCGAACTGCTCTGCAAGACCACGACGGGCATCATTCACAGCGATGGTGCGCATCACGCTCATGCCCGCAGCACTTTTCTTGGCATAACCCACACTGCCGATCGCAATGCTGTCTGGCATGACATCACACACCCACTTTGGGGCTTCATCCTGTACAGAGTCAGGGAAGTAGCAAGTCAGGTCCTGAATATTATTGCCGCCCGTTGACTGGCAACCCGACAAGCCGAGAACCACAGCGCTTGATAGGAGTAGTTTTTTCATTTTCGATTACCCCTGAAATGATTCATAAACGTCCCAACAAGGCCCTTGAAGCATTTTTGGTAGGTCGTTACAACCGCTGTCATAACGAGCCTCTACAAAATCACCTCGCTGAATTTTCAAAGCATTTTCTGGATCAATACCAACCCATGAATAGCGCGCTTTCAAACCTTGACGGTTCTCTTTTTCTGCAACTTTACCTTGACCCAGAGAATAAAATTCGACTTCTTGATTACCATCAGGAGATGTCACCTGCTCGACGGAGGAAATTTCAACGACTTGCTCATGGCGGATTCCCAGCGTAGTCCCCATATTGACACGAACCATGGTACCGTACTCATCACATTGGCGTAGTTCTTCAACCACTCCACTTGGCGCTAGCTGGTTTTTCAAATCATCACTACGATTCACTGCATTCTTTGCAGCTTCCTGCATAATTCGCTTGTACTGACCATTAGAGATAGGACAATCAGAGTCAGGGCGATCCTGCTCAAAAATACTCACTTCATATGAACTAAGCTCAATGCGTTTCACCACTTCCATGCTCGGCAGCTCAACCACCTTTACAATACCCTCGACTTCACCGGTAAAGGTACATTCTGCTGGGTAATATTTCGTATCACCATCATCGTCCGTTTTGTACTCTTCATCATCAAAAGAGTACTTAAGACTTGCTGAAGTCACCTCAGCCAATACCGCGTAGTCGGCAATCGCCACACCAGAAGTGTTGAAACGGCCACTTTCCTCCGCCAGCTTGATTTCTTGCTTTAATTTGCCAGCCAGAGAACGGTCAACTAATTTCGCACCAGAGTGATCCACTTGGCTTTCCAAACGGTGCTGGAATGCCGCAGACATGATTGATGGGTTATCAACACCACGTGCAACATCTACAGGGAGGACAATCGCTTTTTTACCCTGGGAGGTTTTTACCTTCACCTCACTTTGCGGAATGTTGATCGCCGTGCTCGAGTGACATACGCCTTCCGGCGCCGGCGTGCTTATACAACCGGTTAGAACGGTAGTAATACTCGCTGCTAATAGTAGTTTCTTAGACATGAACCTTATATCCATTTATTGTAGTAATAGAGTTAAACTAAACCTAAAAAGTGCCATATTCCTTGGTCACTCATTTGGGCAGAAAAGTGGCGAGAAGCGCTCTCTTTAGAACGGGCAAAGTTCGAAATAGAGTTCCCGGTAGCAATCACTTCGCGACTGGCAATGGTTTTACCATTTTTATTTTTAAGCGCGAGATTAATGATAACTGTCGTGATGTAAGCATCGCCGACTTTGCTCTGGCGCCAGTTTGTTGCCAGAGTAATTTGATGAGTTGCACCATTGTTCTTGTTCGAGCTAGTTGTCACCGCAACATGCTTTTCAGATAAATGATGCTTAATAAAGTCACTCATCATTACATCACTTTTAGTAGCTTTTACACTGAACAATAATTGGCTTTTTGTTTTGTTAGCCTGGCGTTCTAGCTTAATAACATTATCCATCGATACGCCATTCTCATTACCATTACTTGCTGCAAGTAACATGGCTTTACGAGTCAGCATATTTTTCTTTATCGACTGCGTATCACGGTTTTCCAACCACCACATTAATGGATCACTATGCTTTAACTTAAGTAACTCGGTGTTGGCGTCTTCATCAATCGAGTTCAATTCTTGATTGAGCTGGTGAATAATATTTGTGCGTGAAATACTCGCTTCCACATAATAAATACCATCGCTTTGTTCTGTACGGTTATATTGAACACCCGTCAGTACCAATGGTGCTGTCTTCACATTTACATTGGTATCACTTTGAGTCAGATAATCTTCGTTACCATTTACATCGCGTACAACCTGACGTAATGAACCGGATGATTCAACCTGTGTCCAAAGCTTTTGGTTAATATTATCCATCGCCAAGTTTTTGGCGTTACGCACTGTACCACCATGACCAACAGCGTAAAACGACATGTTAGTATCAGGTGTTTGGTTCAATACCCAGTCAGGTGTGTGGGTTGACTGGCAGCCGGCAAGCAGCAAGCCACCTGCTAACGCCAAGAGGCTTTTCATCTTCATTAATTCAATGCTCATTAGTTAAAAAATGCTGTAAATTCAAAACGTGTGAGCATTGCTTCCACCATCACATCGGCAGGCAGCTCGGAGATCGCATAGAAGTTCGGCGTTGAAGCACGCAAGACATCGAGCTCATCAAAGGCGACTTCAGCCCCACTGTTTAGCCGATGGTTAACCACCTGCAGCTGCTGAGAAGCATCTGCAGCCATCAAGCCATAATCAACGATGCCAATGGCCAAGTTGTAAAACATCGCGTTGCGACCTAACGAATAAGACTCGGCGTAATAGTCGAGGTTACCGTTGTCAGTAAAATAGTTTTCAAGCTCATTGTTCAGTGCCGAAACGGGTGTATCAAGCAAGGTTAATTCGGTAAAAGGCACCGTCATTGAAAAGTGATCTTTTAGCGCAGTAACACTGTATCCAGCTACCCTTTTCTGCTTAATCGCTATGGTAAGTAAGTACTTTTCTTCACCATAATAATAAAAAGTCACATCAGGGTTTAGCTTCGATGTTTTCGATGCCTGAGCTACACCCATTAATTCATCAATATAACTTTCAGTTTGTCCCACTTTAATTTTTGACAGTTGCTCATATTCGATTTCATTTGTCCAATTGGTAATGATGGACTCATAAATCATTTCGACAGCATCTTTGGTGTCATTCCACTGACCTAAAGAAAGCATGACGGCAACAATAGCCAAAGCAATACTATGCATTTTTATCCAAAAGTTAGTTTTGGATGATGAAACAGAATCTTCACTGTGCATGATTTTATATTTTTTAATAATGATGGGTTCACTGCTGGTAAAAAACAGCAGAATTTACATTAACAAAATATACTATTTATCAAGACAATAGCATTCAATACTGCAAGCAATTAACCGCTTACAATTCAGCCAAATAAGATCGGATTTGATCATTTAATGATCATTTAAATTAAATAATATTAATATTAAAACTATTTATAAGTTAGTTTTACTATAAAAATATTAACTCATCAAAAAATAAAACAGTCTTTTTTATTTTCAGCAATTCCTTATAGGTATTATTAATTAATGAACCACATCACATTTTCTCCCCCATTCCGCCAAATTATTGACGAGGTGCATATAGCGCTTAATCAAACACATACGAATAGCTATTCATAAAAAGCAAAGAAAATAAAAAGAGCCGCCCTGTAAAGACAGCTCTTTAAGTGAGGGAGAAATGGCAAGGCTAACCGTTAGCTTGTTTCGGTTACTAACCCATTTTCATCGCTCTCAGAGGCTTGGTGATCTTGCTTGAGCGCTTTCTCAAGCTGCTCAGCCACATAGCCCGGCGACTTAGTATTAGCAGCCATCAAGCGGTACATCGCCGGAATGACAACCAAGGTCACGAAGGTCGCAAACGCCATCCCGAAGAACACCACCACACCGACCGAAATGCGGCTTTCAGAACCGGCTCCGGTTGAGAGGATCAGCGGTACCGAGCCAAACAGGGTCGTAAACGCTGTCATCAGGATTGGACGCAGGCGGCGCTCAGAGGCATCGATAATCGCCTGCTCGAACGGGATACCTTTATCACGTAGCTGGTTGGCGAACTCGACAATCAAGATACCGTTCTTGGTTACCATACCGATCAGCATGATCATACCGATCTGGCTGAAGATATTCAGGCTCTGATCCATAATCATTAGGCCAGCCAAGCCACCGAATATCCCCATCGGGACGGTCAGCATCACCACCATCGGATTGATGAAACTTTCGAACTGGGCCGCCAGTACCAAGTAGGCAACCAGCAGCGCCAGGCCGAAGACCAACAGGATACTGCTCTGATTTTCACGGAAGTCCTTCGACTCGCCGGCATAATCAATCACGATATCACTTGGCAGCATCGACAAGGCTTGTTCATCCAAGAAGTCCAGTGCCTGTCCGAGGGTATAGCCCGGGACCAAGTTGGCTTTCAGGGTGATCGACTTCTGCTTCTGGTTATGGCTCAGGCGCTGTGCCGAGGCCACTTCTTCCACTTTAGCCAGAGACTCCAACGTGATCAGCTGACCGGTGCGGGTACGCACATAGATCTGGCTCAGATCAGAGGCGTTGTTGAAGCTATTTTCATCACCACGCAGATAAACGTCGTATTCTTCACCGCGGTCGATGAAAGTCGTTTCGCTGCGGCCACCCAACATGATTTCCAAGGTCTCGGCAATATCATTGACCGGAATGCCTAACTCAGCGGCGCGTTCGCGGTTAACCGAAACCACCAGCTCAGGGGTAGTTTCTGCGTAATCGAGATCCGCACCTTCCATCATCGGGTTATCATCGGCAATATCTTTCAGCTTGCTGGCCCACTGGAACAGCTCGTTGTAATCCGCACCGTTTAGCACGAACTGGATAGGCTCTGAAGAGCCACCGCGGAAACCTGGCATAAATGGCCATACACGGACATCCGGGATCCCCTGCAGTTTTTTACGCACAGTATCCAGTGCATCGGCAGCAGAAACATCACGGTCTTCCCAGTTCTCCAGCTGCATGATCACAAAGCCGGTTTGGTCTCCCGCCCGGCCACCAAAGGCAGGCGTCTGGATAGAAACAGACTTTATCACGCCCTGGCCAACCATCGGCAGCAGGCGCTCTTCCACTTCTTCGATGTTGCCGACCATACGGTTATAACTGGTACCTTCCGCGCCTTTAACAAAGGCAAAGATAACACCGCGATCTTCCTGTGGCGCCAGCTGCGACGGTACGGTTTTCATCAGTACAACGCTAAGCCCGACGAATGCCAGCACGATAAACGGTGCACCATAGCGGTAACGGACAGAAGCCGTTACAACCTTACGGTACGCTTTCTCCAATCGACCGAACATACGATCAACCCACAGGTTGAACTTGCCCGGCTTCACATTGGCTTTAAGCAGTTTACTGCCCAGTACCGGGCTTAGCGTCAGTGCGATAATCGACGAGAAGATCACCGCCATCGCCAGCAATACCGCAAACTCGGTAAATAGCGGGCCAACCATACCGTCCATAAAGGAAATCGGCAGGAATACCATGACCAATACCACTGTGGTCGCGACTACCGCAAAGCCTACCTCACGGGTACCTTTATAGGCAGCCAGCAATGGTGGTTCGCCTCGCTCAATATGGTGATAAATATTTTCCACCACCACGATAGCATCATCGACCACCAGACCGATAGCGAGGATCAATGCCATTAGAGTCAGTAGGTTAATAGAGAAACCCAAGAAGTACGCCACCATAAAGGCGGAGATCAGTGAGACCGGCACGGTAATAGCAGGGATCAGAGTCGCACGCGCTTGACCGATAAAGATGTAAAGCACCAGCACGACCAGCAAACCGGTTACAAACAGCGTGCTATATACCTCTTGAATTGAGCGGTCGATAAAGATCGTCGAGTCATAGTCGACATACAACTCAGTACCTTCCGGCAAGAAGCGCTGCATCCGCTCCACTTCTTCGTATACCGCCTTGGAAACATTGAGCGGGTTGGCATCGGTCATGGTCACCATACCTAGGCTCAGGTTCGAGACACCGTTGTTTTTAAAGGTGGCATTTTCGTTCTGCGCACCAATACCCACCTCGGCGACATCTTTGAGGTAGATTGGCGAGCCATCTTCGGCAGTGCGCACCACGAGATAATCGAAGTCTGACGCATCTTGGTACAAACGCGCAGTACGTACCGACATGGTGGTGGTGTCATTACGCACTTCACCGCCCGGTAACTCGACGTTCTCCAGTTTCAGGGCACTAACGATATCATTGGTGGTCACGCCCCGGCCAGCCATCTGGTCTGGCATCAACTTGACGTACATGACGCGGTATAAAGCACCGCTGAGGTTTACTGAGCTCACGCCGTTGATCAGGCTGAAGCGGTCCATCAGAACACGCTCGGCATAATCGGTCAGCTGGGTACGGTCCATCACACTCGAGGTAAGGTTGATATACACCGCAGGCTCGCCCGAACCGTTATCTTTCGATACCACGGGATCATCAGCTTCATCTGGCAGGCGACGCTGGGCACGCGATACCGCATCCCGCACATCACTGACCCCTTCGGTAAGGTTCCAGCCTAGCTCGAATTCAATCGTAATTCGTGATGAACCGTTACGGGTAGTGGAAGTAATACTCTCGATACCACTGATCCCCGACAGCTGATCTTCAAGCACTGTGGTGATCCGGCTTTCCATAATAGTGGCCGAAGCCCCGGAATAGCTGGTTGATACCGTTACAACCGGGTTTTCTACATCTGGCATTTCGCGAACGGAAAGCTTGGAGAAAGACACCAAGCCAAATACCACCAACAGCAAGCTGAGAACGATAGCGACAACCGGACGCTTTACCGATACATCAGATAACCACATTAAACTTCATCTCCTGTTGGGCCTTGTTGCTCAGGCGCGCCTTGGGTCTTCTGGGCCATGATGTCATTGACCTGCACCCCGTCGCGCATATTGACCAGTCCCTGGACCACAATGCGATCGCCAATGCCGATCCCGGATTCGATCACCACTTCGTTTTCCACCCGGGCACCCAGCTGTACTTCCGTCCGGTGGGCTTTACCCGCTTCATCTACCAAGTACACAAAGCGTTTGGTACCAGAATACTCGAGAGCCTGTACCGGGATCACTGCGGCATCCTGCGGTGCAAAACCAATATTGGCCGCCATCAGCATACCCGGCTTAAGCAAGCCTTCCTGGTTATCAAACACTACCCGGACACGGATATTGAGGGAGTCAGCCTGGACGCGGGAGTCAATCGCTTTGATTTCTCCGCTGAATGAACGGCCTTGCCACGCCTGGCTGGTTGCTTCTACCACCATGCCTTCACGCAGGAAAGAGAGGTACTGCTCAGGTATCTGGATATCCAATCGCATAGAAGACAAATCATCGAGCGAGAACAGCTCGCTACCTACCGTCAGCATATGGCCTTCACTGAAGTCCACCAAGCCAACGGTGCCGCTAAACGGAGCACGGATAGCGTGATCATCCAAATCTGCTTTTGCTGCTTTTAGACGAGCATCGGCAATATTGACGCTGGCTAGCTGAGCATCCAGTTCGGTTTGGGTGATCGCACCTCGGCTAACCAGCTTCTGGTATTCGTTGTACTTACGCTTCTCGTCATTGAGGTAAGCTTGCGCTTCGGCATAAGCCGCTTTCGGCTTGGCATCATCAAGCTGGACCAACAACTCGCCTTTTTCGACCTTGCTATTTACCCCTATCGCAATTTGCTCGACACGGGCCGCGACTTGGGTCGCCACATTAACCGAGCGCTGCGCCTCAAGCTTACCAACTAAAGACAGCGATTGGGCTACAGGATGGGCACTGACTTCACCGAGCGTTACCGGGATCTCACGTGCCGAGCGGCCACCCGGCTGTTCGGCTGCCACTGACTGACTCTGGAAGTAGAAATAACCGCTACCTGTTAATGCGGCAGTCACCATTGCCGCAACAAGGACCTTTTTCATTGTGGAATCCATTTTTTATAAACTGAGGGAATGATATCTGAACCGACCCTTAAGCGGGGTAAAGAAGTGTAAAGAAAAGCAATGTCACATTTACCAAAGCGTCAGAAAACGCCAATAACGCCATCTCAATCAACAATATGATGAAAATAGCAGCAAGCAGACAAAAATAGTGAGGAAAAGGGTTTACAGAACATCTCGGTTTGCTACTATGCGCTCCGCACTTGTGGAGGGGTTCCCGAGTGGCCAAAGGGAGCAGACTGTAAATCTGCCGGCTCCGCCTTCGATGGTTCGAATCCGTCCCCCTCCACCATCATTACTGAAAACGGCAA
>NZ_JAWJZI010000007.1:94975-195275 GCF_033022775.1 Photobacterium rosenbergii
GAGCAGACTGTAAATCTGCCGGCTCCGCCTTCGATGGTTCGAATCCGTCCCCCTCCACCATCATTACTGAAAACGGCAATAGCGGTTTTCTGGCTGAAAAAGCCAACACAAATTGCAACACCCCGTGGAGGGGTTCCCGAGTGGCCAAAGGGAGCAGACTGTAAATCTGCCGGCTCCGCCTTCGATGGTTCGAATCCGTCCCCCTCCACCATCATTACTGAAAACGGCACTAGCGGTTTTCTGGCTGAAAAAGCCAATACAAATTGCAACACCCCGTGGAGGGGTTCCCGAGTGGCCAAAGGGAGCAGACTGTAAATCTGCCGGCTCCGCCTTCGATGGTTCGAATCCGTCCCCCTCCACCATCATTCCAAGCCAGTAGCGCAAGCTGCTGGCTTTTTTCATATCCGTTATCTATGCTTTCCGAAGCAGCATCCACACCTCCAATAGTTTCAAAATTTTACTTTCAAATCACAAACCTGACTGACTTATTTGGCGTTGTGGCTTATGTATGCCTATGATTCAATCAGTAGCATATGGTTTGGGATAAGGAAATGCCAAATAATCAAAGCCAGTCAAAGATCCAACCAATGCCCCTGCACGCAGTGAAAGCCCTAATTGTCGACGACCAGCGCCTCGCGGCGACTATGCTCAAGTCTATTTTGATGCAAATTGGCCTTACCCATGTAGATACCGCACTCAATTTCCAGCAAGCACAAAAACATTGTGAGCTTAACGCCTTTGATCTCCTGCTCATCGACTACCACCTTGATGGCCCACTCACCGGCACCGAATTGATCAATCTTATGCGCCGCAAAAAACTGTTAACCCCCTATTGCGGCATTATTATGATATCTGGCGATCATTCTGCCGAAGTCATCCTCACCAGCATGTCGGTAGAGCCAGACAATTTCATGGCTAAGCCAATCACTGTCGAAATAGTAAAAGCCAAATTAACCGACACCATGCATGAGTGTGCGCTACGAACGCCAGTCTACAAAGCCATCATTAATCAAGACAGGAAAAAAGCAATTACCCTGTGCAAAAAACAGCTGCTGCATACCGGCTATCACCATAAGCTAGAGTGCTTGTTATTAGATTTATTGATTGAGGACGGGCAATGGCTCCAAGCTGAAAAGTACGCCAATATATTGAAGAAGCGCCACCCTTCCCCGAAGCTAAGCCTGATCCTTGCAAAAATCCTCCAACACAATAACCAACTCAAGGCAGCGATTCATTTGCTGGAATGCCAGCTCCAGCAATCACCACTACACATCGAGTTATATGACTATCTGGCTATCTTCCAAGAGCAAGACAAAGCCTACTATGATGCGCTGGAATCCGCGCAAAAAGCGCTGAAACTCACCCCCAGCATTAGCCACCGGGCTCTCAAAGTTGCCCAGCTAGCGGCCGATCTCGATCGTAATGATCAGGTCATTAAAGCGGGGAGTAGCCTTGCCAACCACCTGCCGATCATTGATGTCGACTGGATTATCTGCCTGGCTGAATACATGGCGATTTTCGAGCAGTTGTATTTCACCCAAACCTCACTGGCCAATCGCCAGCGGCTCAAAATAGAGCTGCAACGAATCAACAATAGGGCTCACTCAAGAGTAATGGCTGCCCAGAAGCCATTTTTGACCACGTATAGCCATATTGTGATGAGCCGCCTGCTGTTGGGTAACGCACAACCATTGAAAGCTAAACGAAGGATGCTATTGGGGCTATCCCAGTTCTTCGATAAAATACCTAAACTGCCATCCGTTGTTATCGCTGACACCCTGCCGCTATTGGTTCATTTCGGCGAAACCCAGCTGATCCGTACTTGCATACAAGCAATAGAAAAACGCAACCGCTTCGATGGCCACAGCCAAAACCGGCTAAACGATATCAAGCAGCAGACCCACCTTGCCGAGCGGATCAAGCAACTTGAAACCCAATTGAAAGAGGCCTTCGGGATACTGCAAACTTCGCCGCAACAAGCCTTTGTCCGCTATCAAAATATCGTCCATGAATACCCGCTTTGCAGCGAAGCAAATTTGGGTTACCTACAATGTATGCTGGAGCTCAACGCGGGTAGCGAAGCAGAAGTTAAGAACAGCCTGAAGGCTATCAGCTCGATGCCACTGCCCGGCAACTTGGAGAACTGGCGCAAACAAGTACTTGAAGACATGACCAGCATGAAGGCTTCTCCACATCAACACAAAGTGGCCCTTACCTACAAAAAACAAACCCAGCGTTTTCTCGAAGCTGAAAACACTGGGTAGGTATGGCTGTAATGCTCGAGCTAGCTTAGCTTTTCGCGGCCATGTGGGGTAAGTAAATCCAGCTCAGGCCCTTTTGGCACAACACCTGTTGGGTTGATCATATCGTGGCTGAAGTAGTAATGGCGTTTGATATGGTACATGTCGACAGTTTCAGCCACTGCCGGATACTGGTAGAGCTCTTTGAGGTACCCCTGAATATGGGGGTAGTCAGCAATGCGCTTGAGGTTACACTTGAAGTGGCCAACATACACCGCATCAAAACGTACCAGCGTCGTAAATAGGCGCCAATCTGCTTCTGTCAGTGTATTTCCAACCAAATAACGGCTGGTCGCCAAATGGTCATCCAGCTTATCTAGTGCATTGAAAAGATTATCAAAAGCCTCTTCATAGGCCTCTTGCGTCGTTGCGAAACCGCAGCGGTATACCCCATTGTTGATGTTGGGATAAATAAACTCATTCCATTGTTCAATCTCTTGGCTAAGCGCCGCTGGGTAGAAATCTTGCTCATCGCCCGAGATACCGTCAAAGGCACCATTGAACATCCGGATGATCTCGGACGATTCATTGCTGACAATCGTTTCGGTTTGCTTGTCCCAAAGTACCGGTACGGTTACCCGGCCGGTGTAGTCGGCTTTCGCTTTGGTATAGATTTGATGCAGGCACTCAAAACCATACAAAGGTTCAGGTTGTGCGAACTCCCAGCCTTTGCTGCGCATATCTGGGCTAACAACGGTAACATCAATGTAAGGAGCTAAGCCTTTCAGCGCACGGAAAATCAAGGTGCGGTGCGCCCACGGGCAAGCCAGCGAGACATAAAGATGATAACGGCCTGATTCTGCCTTGAAGCCGGTTTCGCCGTTCGGCCCGGCACTGCCGTCGGCAGTAAGCCAGTTTCTGAATCCCGCATCTTCACGGACAAACTGCCCCTTGTTGCTCTCGGTGTCATACCAGACATCGTGCCACACACCCTTTACCAACTTCCCCATCAGCCGCTCCTCGCTTTAACCTTCATTGCACCTTCAATCACTATGCCTCGATTATAGGAAGCGGCTGGCAAGAAGTCTGTCGGCTCAAACCGAACAAGATCATCAAGTTCCTTGAACAACTTCAACCACAAGCTATTTCCGGATGAATTTGTTGTAGACAAACAACAGAATCAGGGCACCAAATGTTGCCGTCACCAAGCTGCCGAAATTCACCCCGGTCGCCGCACCAAGGCCAATGAATGAACCGACCCAGCCGCCAACAAAAGCGCCGGCAATACCCAGCCCCATTGTCGCTATCCAACCACCACCATCATCCCCGGGCATCAACCACTTCGCCAATGCGCCTGCAATCAAACCCAATATGATCCACGAAATAAATCCCATGCTTACCCTCGCTATCTGTCAATTGGAAAGTACCTGATTGAGCTTAGTCAATGTCGTTTGATATAGACAAAGAAAGCAATGTACCCAAGTCACTTCAAGCGGCAGAACGCACCTTATTGCACTAATCTTAATAGCCATATGGCTTAATCTTCTAAAGCCTTCCCAACCTGAGGACGATGTATATGTTAAACAAACTGACGATTGGCCTTTTTTTACTTTTGGCATCACTGCTAACCGGGTGTGGCGATACCGCACCACCGCCTCCAGCACCTGAAACGGAAGAGAGTGCCGACGCCATGGATGCCACTGAAGGTTCAGACGTTCCAGCGGAGTCAGAAAACGAAGAAGATAAAATGGATGACGAGTCAGCAGAACCAGAAGCAGAAGAAACCGATGATGATAGCTACTAGCTAGCCACTTCATCTCTCCCAAAGGTTAAATTGTTCACTATAACCTTTGGGAGACTCATCAAGTAATCCCAACCTTTCCCTGCAACAAATCTACTTGTCACACATCCTCCAGCCATTTTTCAAAAAATGATGGTAACATCGATGAATTACAGCAGGTTTTGCCAAAGAAGCCTTTACCATCAAGGACACCAAAATCAATGAAAGTCATCTCGTTCAACATCAACGGCCTTCGTGCTCGCCTTCACCAATTGCAAGCTTTGATCGACAAACACCAGCCAGATGTCATTGGCCTTCAGGAAATCAAAGTTCATGACGAAGCTTTCCCTATCGAAGATGTCGAAGCCATGGGCTACAAGGTATACCACCATGGTCAGAAAGCCCACTATGGTGTTGCCATGCTGTGCAAACAAGAGCCGGTTGAAGTACGCAAAGGCTTTCCGACCGATGACGAAGAGGCCCAGCGCCGGATGATCATGGCCACCTTCGAGCAGGAAGATGGTCGCAAGGTCACGGTACTTAACGGCTATTTCCCGCAGGGTGACAACATCAGCCATGAAACCAAGTTCCCGGCCAAAGAGAAGTTCTATGCCGACCTGATGACCTACCTCAACGATCACCACAATAACGGCGAAGAGGTGATTGTGATGGGTGATATCAACATCAGCCCAATTGATCTGGATATCGGTATCGGCCCGGCCAATGCCAAGCGCTGGCTGAAAACCGGCAAGTGTTCGTTCCAGCCTATCGAGCGCGAATGGCTCAAGACATTGATAGATTGGGGCTTTGTCGATACCTTCCGCCAGCTTCATCCTGACGTTGACGACAAGTTCTCGTGGTTCGACTACCGCTCGAAAGGCTTTGTCGACAACCGCGGCCTGCGCATTGACGTGGTGCTGGCTACGCCTTCACTGGCTGAGCGCTGTATCGAAGCCGGTATCGACTACGAGCTACGCGGTATCGAAAAGCCGTCTGACCACGCCCCTATTTGGTCGACCTTCAAATAAGGCCAAGCAGGCAAGTTAACGAGTGAGAGGGAGTCCGCTCCCCCTCACTGGAATACATTGCACACGTTGACTCACAAGGAAAGAAGATGAAACTGTTTGTATTTGATCACTGCCCATTCTGCATCAAAGCCATGATGGTCGCAGGCCTGAAAAAGGCTGACATCGAGCTGGTCTACCTGCAAAACCATGATGTGGATGCCCGCATCGACAAGGTCGGGGCCAACCTGGTGCCTATTCTGCAAAAAGAAGACGGCAGCTACATGGCTGAAAGCTTGGATATCGCCGCCTATATCGATGCGCTTGAGGGTAACCCAGTTCTGGCAACCGGCAGCAACGACGACAACATCAGCGCGTGGGCTGATATCGCCCGCCCTTACAGCAGCCGCTTGCTCTACCCGCGCTGGATGAAAGTCGACTTGCCGGAGTTCCGGTGCCAAGAAGCCAAGGCGTGGTTTAGCAAGAACAAAACCGCAATGATCGAGCAGGACTTCGACGATGCCTTCAGCAAGTCAGAAGAGTACCTGATAGAGCTCAATGCCACTTTCGACAAGCTAACCTGGTTGCAGTTACCGTCTGAGCGTAACAATGTGTTGAGCTACGACGATGTCAACCTGTTCCCATCACTGCGCAACCTGACTGTGGTAAAAGGCGTGAAGTTCCCTGCCCGTATCCGTCAGTACATCGACCAAGTGGCAGCACTGACCTCAATATCGCTCTACGACGATATCGCAGTATAAACATCAGCTTTTACTGATAGCGCATAAAAGAAGCCCAGCCAATTGGCTGGGCTTTCGCTTATCCATTAAAGCTTTGCACTCAATCTCTACGACAGTGGCCGCATGTGCCTCATCCAGCGCCCCTCAAGCTTACGGAAGCCCCACAGGATGATAAATGTCAGAGCCATATAGAACATCCCCGCGAACAGGTAAGACTCGAACGGTGCATAGTAGCGGGAATTGACAATCTTCGCCGCCCCGGTGAGATCAACAATGGTCACGATACCGGCCACTGCCGAGCCATGAAGCATGAAGATCACCTCGTTACTGTAGGCCGGCAACGCACGTCGCAGTGAGCTAGGCAGAATAATACGGCGGAATGCCTGCGCCGGGCTCATGCCATACGCTTTAGCCGCTTCTATCTCGCCTTTCGGCATACTGTTGATAGAACCACGGACAATCTCTGCGGTATAGGCGGCAGTATTGAGCACAAAGGCCACCAAGGCACAGAACCATGCTTCTTGCCAAAGCGTTCCTTGTACAACAATCACCTGGCTCAAGCCGTAATAAATCAGGTACAACTGGATCAGCAACGGGGTACCGCGGAAAAAGTAGATAAATGCCCACGCCGGCCCATATACCACTGGCATCTTGCTGTTACGGGCAATACCGATAGGAATGGCGATCACCAAGCCAATCACCAGCGCAGCGGCAACCAACCACACCGTGGTATAAAAGCCCTGCCAATAAATCGGCCACGAGTCGGCCAGAATACTGAAGTCCATAGCTACCTCGTGTGAATACTGAATTTACGCTCCGCCCACTTGAGACCCGAGGTCGAGAGCGAAGTGAAAAGAAGGAAAATAACCGCGACCGCCATATAGAAGGTAAATGGCATCTGGGTTGTACCGGCCGCCAGCGCGCCTTTGCGCACCATATCATCAAGGCCAATCACGGAAACCAGTGCGGTGGTTTTGAGCAATACCAGCCAGTTATTTCCGAAGCCCGGTAAGGCATGGCGGATCATCTGCGGCAACAGGATGCGGCGAAAAGAAAGGAAGCTACTCATTCCATAGGCCTTGCCCGCTTCGAGTTCGCCTTTATCAACAGCGAGGATCGCACCACGGAAGGTCTCGGCCATATAGGCACCGAAGATAAACCCAATGGTTAAGATACCGGCAATAAACGGACTGATCTCAACATAGTCCGGTAAATAAGCGGTCCACTCATGATTGGGATCGGATGAAGTGAAATACTCGTTCAGAAACTCGTTGATCCGGTAGAGGCTGTCGTTGAGCAGCATCTGCCCACCGAAAAATATCAGCATCATCAGAACCAGATCCGGAATACCGCGGATCACCGTGGTATAGAAGGTGGCGATAGCCCTTGCCCAGCGATACGGTGATAGCTTAGCCAACGCGCCCAGCATACCCAATATCATCGCCAGCACCAATGATAACAGAGCGACCTGCAGGGTGATCCATGCCCCTTCCACCAGTGACCACTCATAACCTTTCAAATCAATCAAAAGGAAGCTCCTTCTTACTGCTTAGGAGAGTGATCCCAAAGGAAAATCCCTTTGGGATCACAGCAAAGTTTCTACTGATTACTCACCGTAAACATCGTAAGCAAAGTACTTAGAAGCAATTTGCTGGTAGATACCTTTCTCGCGAAGTGACTTGATAGCTTCATCAAGCTGCTTGGTCAGATCTTTGTCTTGCTTGCGAACTGCGATACCCATACCTTCACCAAACCATTTCGGATCCGTTAGCGACGGGCCGATAAACTCATAGTCATCACCACCAGGTTTGTTGATCAAGCCTTCTTCCAGCGCAGAAGCATCACCCAAGACAGTAGCAATACGGCCAGCTTTCAGATCAAGGTAGGCATCATCAAACGAGCCGTAACGAACAATCTCAACCGCTCCGCCATAGTTATCTGTCAGGTATTTATCATGGGTAGTTGCACGCTGAACCCCCACTTTAACGCCTTTCAAACCTTCTTTGGTGAAGTCAAGCTCAGTGCCTTTCTTGGCAACAAACTTGTTTGGAATCTGTGCGTATTTACCCGTGAAATCAACACGCTTCTTACGCTCTTCGGTAATAGACATAGCAGCGATAATGGCATCGTACTTACGCGCTAGTAGCGATGGGATAATACCGTCCCAGTCCTGGGCAACGATCTGGCACTTAGCATCCAGCTCTTTACACAATGCATTGGCCATATCCACATCAAAACCACGAAGCTCACCGTTTGGCTCCGTCCAGCTAAATGGAGGATAAGCTCCCTCAATACCAAAACGCACGGTCTTCCACTCTTTGGCCTGTACGGCTGTGGTACCCAAAGCTGTTACAACGGCTGCTGCCAAAATCCATTTTTTCATTGTTTACTCCTGCTGTACTTTTTAGTCTGTTGTTTGCATGTCATTGTCGATCCTTCCCTCACTGACTCCCCATCCCCAAACAGGTCGTCATGGATCGCTGGTTTGCTAAATAAATCGTTAATATATCGATGAGATAAATTGCTGGAGACGCTCTGACTCCGGGTTGGAGAACAGCTTGGCCGGATCGCCCTGCTCTTCCACTTTCCCCTGATGCAAGAACATCACCTGATTGGACACATCACGGGCAAAGGCCATTTCATGAGTCACCACCAACATGGTCCTGCCTTCTTGTGCCAAATCCTGCATTACCCCCAGCACCTCTCCCACCAACTCTGGGTCAAGGGCCGACGTCGGTTCATCGAACAGCATCACTTCAGGGTCTACCGCCAAAGCACGGGCAATGGCAGCACGCTGCTGCTGTCCACCGGACAGGTGACCAGGGTAGTAGTTGCGACGTTCATACAAGCCGACTTTTTTCAGTAATGCTTCACCACGCTCTATCGCCTCCGCTTTCGGTACACCGAGTACATGGACGGGTGCCTCAATGACATTGCCGAGCACTGTCATATGCGACCACAGATTGAAACCTTGGAAGACCATCGCTAGGCGTGAACGAATGCGCTGTACTTGTTTTTCATCAACCGGAAGAAATTCTCCCTGTCGATTATTTTTCATTTTAATCAGTTCACCGTTGACCCAGATTTCGCCCTGAGTCGGTGTTTCAAGTAGGTTGATACAACGCAGAAAAGTACTCTTCCCTGAACCGGACGAGCCAATAATTGAAATTACATCACCACGGTGGGCCGTTAACGATATGCCTTTTAAGACTTCGTTCTGACCAAAAGACTTATGCAAATCCCTTACATCAAGCGCCACTTCACCTGCCATGTGCGCCAACTCCTGTTACTCCGTGAATTACCAATATCCCTTCACTGCATTTTTCAATGGTGGGATTCAACGTGCCCAAAAGAGCAAAAGATTGCCTGTTTTGCGAACACTTTTATCGACGGTATCACTAGAAATAAAATTTGGCAACATTTCATTAACCAGCACAAGAGAAGAATATCCAGTCATGTTTTAAGAATAAAACATCAATATAGCGACTTTTCACCTACATTGAACTATTTGCCTGCTTGGGGTAATTTAAGGGAGAAAATATATAGTCGGATGAAATATGTCTGTTAAATCAATAATTACAATAAATTCAACATTATTAATGCAGCGTGCAACTTGCGTGTTACTGCTTGTTTTTAGCACGTTTTATCCGTTTAGCTATGCATTTGCCTCCCAGCCACAATCTGTAACAATTCTCACCGTTGTACCCGAGTATAAAGATGCGGTAACCGCCAACTTTAATCCTTTTTCAAAAGGCAGCATGCCTACAACGCATGAATTCATATTTGAACCCTTGGTGATCTTCAATACGCTGCAGAACAACAAGCCGGAATACCGCCTAGCGACTCACTACCAACTCGACAAGGATTTAATGGGGATCAGTTTTTCGCTTCGGGAAGGGGTACGCTGGTCGGATGGAAAACCATTCAGCGCCGATGACGTGATTTTCTCTTTCTCTATCGCGCTTAAATATCCAGAACTTGACTCACATGGCATTGGACAATGGGTTGAGTCTGTCGAAAAACGTAACAAAAATGAGGTCTATTTCAGGCTCAAGAAGCCCAATGCCCTGGTTGCCTACACCTTGGTATTGCTTCCTATTGTGCCTAAACACCAATGGCAGTCAGTCGAAGATTTCGCGCATTTCACCAACTCTACCCCTATCGGCACCGGACCTTTTACCGAAATCAAAGAGCTGGACGAGAACGGCTACCTGCAATGTGCCAACCCGGTATACTGGCAAGCAGATAAACGCCATATCGACTGCCTGCGCTATCCCAAAGTCACGACCAACGACGATTTTATCTCACGTATCTCCAAAGGTGAGTTCGACTGGACCGGCAGCTTTATTCCCGATATAGAGCGCCACTACGCCTCTTACTCGCCCGATTTCAAATACTGGCTACCACCCGCCAGCAATGTCAGCCTGATGTTCAACTTCAAGGCCGCCGATCCGGCGATTCGAGAGGTGTTCAACAAGGTGGAGTTCCGCCGTGCCATCTCGATGACGCTTCAACGCCAAATGCTGATCGATATTGCGGCTTTCGGTCAAGGTGAACCTTCCCGTTACGCATCGGGCATGAGCGGACGCTTCCGCTCGTGGGCTGATCCGAGAATCACCGAGAAATACCTCCCCTATTTGACTTACAATCCGATGCTGGCGCAGGACTTGCTCGACAGTATTGGTGTTATCGATAGCAACGGGAACGGGTGGCGCGACTTACCCGACGGCGCACCGTTAGCACTCACTATCATCACCCCCAACGGTTGGTCTGATTTCAATACCACTGCCCAGTTAATCAGTGAAATGCTGCTTTGGGTTGGTATAAAAGTCACGCCAATCCAAGCACACTTCCAACAGTTCAACGAGCAGCTTGCCCATGCGGACTATCAGTTGGCTATTACTAACTACCCGCAAGGGCCGACTCCCTTCAAATATTTTGATATGGCGTTCAATAGCACCTACCAGGCATCCCATTACCCGCGCTATGCGATGCATTACTACCAAAATCCACAGGTCGATAAGTTGTTGACGCAATTTCCAATTGCCGAAACCAACCAGCAGCGCCAGCAGATCATCCGTGAACTCAACCAAATCATCGCCAGCCAACAAGTGACAGTTCCGCTTTATAACACGGTTGAATTCTATCAATACAACACCAGCCGCTTCGAAGGGTGGTTTAACAAGGACAACCCGGTCGCCAGCCCGCTAATTTGGCCACAGGCTCCTGAGCGCCTACTGCATGTGCTCGCCCTCCGACCTAAAAAGCAGACCGCTGATACCGAGTAAGGGATAACCAACCCAATAAAAAAAGCGAGCCATCTGGCTCGCTTTCATCATGACAGAACAGCTTTTTCGAACTGTTTTCTAATTGTTCCCGTTTAGCCGATTAGGCCATCGCGGCACCTGCGAACAGCAATACCACTGTCACAACCAGCACTATCACCACAAACGGCATCACCCATTTCAGGAAGCGCTCATACGGGATTTTCGCCAACGCCAAACCGGCAACCAGATGGCCCGCCGTTGGGGCGAAGATGTTGATCCAGCCACTAGCTGACTGGTATGCGGTGATAATCAAATCGCGGCCGATACCCGAGAAGTCAGCCAGCGGAGCCATCAGCGGCATAGACACCGTTGCCAAACCTGAAGTCGATGGAATAAAGAAGCTCAGCACAATGTGTACCAGGTAAGTCACCACGACGAAAACACCGGAAGACAGGCCGGTTACGACACCTTCAGCCCAGTTCAGGATAGTATCGATGATCACACCGTTATCCATCACGACATAGATACCACGTGCAACAGCAACCACCAATGCAACACCAATCAGATCCTTGGCCCCTTCAATGAAGGTCTTGATGAATTCACCTTCGTGCATGCGGTTGATCACCGCAATCAAAATTGCCGATGCCAAAAACAGGGTTGATAGCTCATCGAACCACCACCATAGCGTTGGAATCGCGGTAATGCCCATGTCTTCCCATGGGATCACACCGTAAATCATCACCAGGAATGCACCGAAGAAGATCCCCATGGTCCATTTCTGCTTGGTGGTGAACTCGCCGGTATCTTCATTGACATGGGAGAACTCATCATCAAACTCGATATCCGCCAGCACGGAATTGGCTTTGTCGGCTTTGACTTTCGAGGCGTAACGCATCACATACCAAGAAGCCAGTACGATCAAGATAGCCAGCTGGATAACACGCAGCACGATACCATCACCGATAGGCAGCCCAGCAAAACCAGACGCAATCCCGGTGGCAAATGGGTTAACGGTTGAAGCAAGTACCCCGACACCAGAACCCAGCAGGATAATACCCGCAGCCACCATACGGTCGTAGCCCGCCACCGCCATTACCGGCAGGATCACCGCCCAGAAGGCGACGGTTTCTTCCGCCATCCCGTAAGTCGAACCACCCAGTGCAAACAAGGTGATCAACACCGGGATCATCATCTGCTCACGGCCACGGAACTTGCGTACAATCGCCGCCACACCGGAATCCATGGCACCAGTACGCATGGTAACAGCAAGGAAACCACCGATAACCAATACGAACAGCGCCACATCAACCGCTTTGTGGAAACCTTTGATCGGTGCCATCAAGACATCAATCACACCCTGAGGCGAGGACTCCAGCTCCTGATAAGTACCAGGAATAGGAAGCAACCGCTCACCGCCGTCGTAGTCCAGCACTTCAGCCGCCGGGATCACCACATCGGTGCCATTGACCAAATAATCATACTTACCCGCCGGCATGATCCAGGTCAGCAAGGCAACAAGGGCAATAATGGAAAAAAGAATGGTATAAACAGTCGGCATTTTGAAAGATCGTTTCATTTTGCCAGCCTCTGTAGTCGTGGTCATAGCTCTACTCCCTGCAGCTGATAAATCGCGTTGGCATACACATTCATTGCTTTAAGCATGTCATCAATAATCAAATATTCATTCGGCATGTGCTCGACTTTATCGCGGCCGGGGAAAATCGCCCCATAAGCGACACAGTTCGGAATTGCACGGGCATACGTCGCCCCACCGGATGTCATCGGCTCGCTGTCCATATCCCCGCTGATTTCTTGATAGGCACGCATCAGGGTTTGGATCACCGGGCTTTCTGCAGGCATATACAAGGAAGGTAGCACATCAAATTCCTCGTAGCGTAAACCGTACTGCTCGGCGACAGCCTGAATATCGTTATCAAAGTCCGCTTTCTCGAAGGTGACCGGTACCCGGATATCTATCCCGAGTTTGCTGGACTGCTCGCTAACCTCTAGTTGGGCAACGTTGAAAGTCAACCGTCCACTGACATCCTCTACCGGACCAAAAATCTGTTTGGCATTGGCATCTTCGCCCACCTGCTCGGCAACAAACTTGATCGCAGGATGGGTCACACCGATCCCGCTCAGCGCCAGGCATAAACGGGCAATCGCATTGACCCCTTTGATATCACTGGCTGCGGAATGGGCTGCTTTACCAAATACCGTGACCTCGGCATCTTCGGCAGTGAAGTCATAGCCTAATTCATCCAGTTTGGCCGCCAACTCTTCCCACAGTGGGCCTTCGTATTTCGCCACCTCAGGCACTGCATTGAGTGCCCCGCCACAATCTAGCGCCAACAAGCCATCGCCCGGCCCATGGAGCCAGGATTGGATCAGCATTTTTTCAGCGTGAATAAGCGGGAAGGCAGAGTCTGGTGTGAAGCCGCAGCTTGGGACTTCTTCTTTTTCCAGGTAGCGGTCAATACAGCGCCATAAAGTTTCTTCGTCGGTACCGAAGATAAAGCGGATACGCTTGTTGAGTACCACGCCGCTATCGAGCAAGGCTTTGACCGCAAAAATGGCGGCTAAAGTTGGCCCTTTGTCATCTTGGGTTCCGCGGCCATACAGTCGCCCATCACGGACTTCAGGAATAAACGGGTCTGAATGCCACGCTGATAACTCCCCGGTTGGCACCACATCCAGGTGGCCCAATACACCGACCATTTGTTCACCATCACCGATTTCGGCATAGCCGTAATACCCTTCGTGATCCTTATAGATGGCAAACCCCAAATCGTGGCATAGCCGCAATGTCTCATCCAGGCAATCGTCAATCGGTTTGCCGAACGGCTTACCGCTATCATCTTCCTGGTAGACACTGGGAATAGCCACCAAACGCTTCACTGCGGCAATATAGTCATCACGCAGCGCGTCGATATTTGATGCTATTGTTGCTTTCATCGTATCCCTCTTTGGCTTCAGCTACTTTTAGCTGCATACGCGAACGCACACCAACAAAAGTAGTGAATTTATCATTTAAATCAGAATTATTAGTTAATTAGATCTCATCTGACCAATCTATTCTGCTACAAGCCAAAGGGAATAAATGTGATTACTTTCACTGCTCGTCCTCACAAGGTGGGACTGCGGTCAAAATCTCGACAAAATATTCCAGAGGTGATGGACATTATTGATATCTGTCACATTTAGGCATCCGCTGTATTATTGGTTATACTTCGCGCCAATCCCCTCCTGTCATGTGACGAGATCGATAATGAAAACCTTTATTCCCGGCAAAGACACCGCGCTGGAAGACACCCTCGAGCGGTTCCAAACACAGCTCCAAGCGTTTGGCTTCAATCTCAATATTGAAAATGCCTCATGGTATAACCCGATCCCTAATGTCTGGTCTGTGCAGTTTCCTGAAGCCGATGCCCCGATGAACACCATCACCGGCAAGGGAGCATCGCAAAACGCCGCGCTGGCCTCGGCACTGGGCCAGCTCCTTGCAGGGTTGGCAACCAATGACTTCTATGCCAACCGCTACCTTGGTGAAGCTATCGCCAACGGCGAGTTTGTCCACTACCCAAATGAAAAATGGTTCCCGATCGATCTTGAGGAAAACTTGCCACCAGAGATGATCCTGGATGAGCGCCTGACCCAGTATTACGACCCAACCCTAGAGCTGCTGGGCACAGATCTGGTAGATCTGCAATCAAGCAATATGGCACGCGGGATCTGCACCCTGCCTTTCGAGCGCCAGAGCGATGGCGAAACAATCGACATGCCGGTCAATATCATTAGCAACCTTTATGCTGCCAATGGTATCGCTGCGGGCAATAGCCGATTTGAAGCGCGTACCCACGCCCTGTGCGAGATCATCGAGCGCCATATCAAAAACCGCATATTGGCCAAGCAAGTTGGTTTACCTGCCATTCCCGAGCCGGTGCTGAGCCAGTTTACCCCGGTTACAGAATCAATGAATGCGCTTGAAGCGCTTGGCTTTAACGTCAATGGCTACGATGCCTCCCTTGGCGGTAAATACCCAGTGGTATGCGTGGCAATCACTCACCAAGACAGCAGCGTCGGCTTTGCTTCCTTCTCAGCCCACCCCCGCTTTGATGTGGCACTTGAACGCGCTATCGCAGGACTTGTTAAAGACTACAGCCTTGATGGGCTTAAAGCCTTACTGGCCTCGGTATCTGCCAGCGAAGTAACGCATGAGCACGTTGAAACAGAAAATGACTGGGGTGCATCAACGTGCCTTCTTTCCCCGGCTCTGCTTCAGGCGACTTCTGAACAAGCGTTTGTACAGTGGGACTTCAAAGGGACTTCCGAGGAAAGCTTTGAGCATTTGATGAGTCTTTTAAACACTGAAGGAGCCGATGCCTACATTGCCGATTACACGCACCTGGGTGTGGAATGCTGCCGCATCATCGTTCCGGGTTGGTCGGAAGTCTGTCCGGTGGAAGATCTCATCGAAGCCAACAACAATGTGGCATTGGAACTGCGTGAAGTGTTGCTGGCACTGCCAGGCATCGAGTGGGATGCAGAGCAATATGCCGAGATGTTCCACATTGTCGAAGAAGAGTTCGATGACGAAGCACTTCTGCCTACCCTGCTCGGTATGGAGGCACAGCCGGGAGATGCATGGCAAACCCTGCGTATCGGTGAACTCAAGTGCCTAATTGCCCTGGCGGGCGGCGATCTCGAACTGGCTCAAGACTTTGCCAAATGGAGTGTGGCATTCAATGCCTCAGTTTACAGTACTGAGCGCCTTGGCTTCTTCCGCTGCTTGGTCGCAAGCTTGGACTTGGCGCTTGAGGGAGAACGCGATCCAGCTGAGTGCAAAGCCAGCTTTGAGCAAGCTTTTGGGGCTGACACTGTCGCAGCCGCTTGGGGCTCAATCGAGGGCAACGTTCGCTTCCACGGCCTTACCGCAGGCGATATGACAATGGGCCAATTCCCTGCCCACCAGGAGCTGCTGCGCTCATACTTAAAACTGCAGGTCGCGAAACAGCAAAACTAAGCTATCTTTATCATGGCATCGCCCAGGCAATCTCATAGGTAGTTTGGGCGATTTTTGTACTTTGGTTACATCCCACGGACACAACTCCATTCAAAAATAGTTGAATGCATTATACAAATACCTTTTAACGCCCTGCTACTTTTTGGGTAACACCCCTGTGGCACGCACAAGACACACCACAATAAAATAACCACAACAAAAACAATGAAATAAAAAACAAAACAAGACACAGATCACATTTCACAAATTTACTTTAGTTATAAAGTTTCTTTCATATTTCGCAACAACTGCTCTTTGCACTCAATTTTTTTTGGTTATTTTCTTACAATTTTTTAGTGAGAGTGATCGAGATCAATTCCATTTAAGTGGACAAGCGGTACACTGCAGCCAAATTTGGTGAAATTAAATTACACTTAACAACTGCTTGGCTTAAATTCGTATGAATTGCAGATATGTTGAGGAAGTTTCAACCAACATATAAATAAAAAATTACTTTAAATGTAGAACGAGGCACTTATGTCATCACAGGAAAGAAGTTATCAGGAGCTGCACCGCCCTGCATCTGACTTCGCTAGTCGCTCAGACTATCTTGATCATGAGCTGAAAATCATGAAGCCACGCCGCTGGAAGCTTAACCTTCCTGGCCGTGACTTCCGTTTTGAGCTTGAAGATTTGGTTCCAGCACTAGCGGGTACGATTGCCATTATCGCGATGTACTCATCAGTTGCTATGTCATGGGCTGATGGCCTGACAGCCGCTTGGGATCACGTTGAGCTGGGCAAAACCTTCGCTATCGAAGTGGCCCGTGTAGAAATGCTCATCCCAGCCCTTCTTTTCTGTATTCTTGCCTCGGGCTTCTTTAACCCACGCGCCAACCTAGCGGGTAACCACGGTCCAATGATCCCGTTGATCGGTACCATTGCCCTGGCAGGTGCTCACCCACTGGCACTGGCTATCCTGATTGGTGTATTCGGCCTATTGCTGAGTTACTTCAAAGGGGGCTCGAAACTGGTCAACCTCACCAGTGAGGGTGTGGCCGGCGGTCTGCTTATCTTCCTCGGCTTTACCGGGGCAATGAGCCAGATCGGTGACATTCAGTCTTGGGCTGTGGGTCTTGAAAGTGCTGACGTAGCAAAAGGTAGCTTGGGCTACATCGGCTTGGTGGTTCTGGCGGTAAATATCATTCTTTATGCTTACCTTGCCAAAGTAAACAAGCGTTGGTTGGCGATTCCTGCTTGTGCAGTAACCGGTTTATTGGTTTCCCTTGCACTGGGTGCGGGCTTTGACCTAGTATTCGAAACCGAAACGGGTTTGCCTAACCTAAACCCAGTGTACTGGTGGGGTAGCACAGAGCAAGGTTGGATGCTTGGCCTTCCTGGTGTTGAGCATTTCATTGCTTCTCTACCGTTCGCGATTCTTGCAGTAGCAATGTGGTCGCCAGACTTCCTGGGTCACCGTATCTTCCAGGAGCTGAACTACCCGAAAGGGACTGACCGCGTTCTGATGGACGTTGATGACACCATGACAACGTGTTCGCTTCGCCAGATGGTAGGTACGGCGGTTGGTGGTTGTAACATCACATCATCTTGGGGTACTTACATTATCCCAGCGGGTATTGCCAAGCGTCCGATTCCAGCGGGTGCGATCCTACTCGGTACTTTCTGTATCATCGTAGCGATCCTTGGCTTCCCGATGGACGTAGCAGTATGGCCACCAGTAATGCGTATCGCACTGCTTGTAGGTGTATTCCTACCGCTTCTTGAAGCGGGTGTGCAGATGGTGAAAGACACCAAAGATTCACAAGCTGCTGGTATCTGTGTATTCGCAGCCATCGTTGCTAACCCAGTTCTCGCTTGGGCACTGACCATGCTGCTGGATAACAACGGCCTGATCGGCAACAAAGAGCGTGCCGCTAAGCTGTCAAAGATGGACAAAATCATCATTCCAGCTGGCGCACTGATCATCTGTTTTGTTGCGATGCTGGCAGTAGGTATGCTTGAAGGCCAGTACGGCATTCCAGCACTACTGTAAGGAAAATTGAGGGCAGTGCGTGCACTGCCCTATCAATGAGTGCCGTTAGCACTAATACGAATAATCAAAACATCACTATCCTGACACGTTTTTTGGTTATCCGTATTATTGTTTATATAAAGTGTACTGTTCACCGTTTGGTGAGGCTGGCTCAACAGTCACCGCAGTACGTGTTTTTTCTACTAAAAAGGTAGGTATGTCATGGCAGAGCAATTTGCTAAAGCTTGGGAAGGGTTCGCTGAAGGCGAATGGCAGAACGAAGTAAACGTTCGCGACTTTATCCAGAAAAACTACACTCCATATGAGGGTGATGAGTCTTTCCTAGTTACTGAAGGTACTGAGGCAACTAACAAGCTTTGGGATCAGGTAATGGAAGGTATCAAGCAGGAAAACAGCACTCACGCTCCTGTTGATTTCGATACTTCTCTTATCTCTACCATCACTGCTCACGACGCAGGTTACATCAACAAAGATCTAGAGACTATCGTTGGTCTTCAGACTGAAGCTCCGCTTAAGCGTGCCATCATGCCTAACGGCGGCGTGCGCATGATCGAAGGTTCTTGTAAAGCTTACGGCCGTACTCTAGACCCACAGGTTTCTAAAATCTACTCTGAGTACCGTAAAACGCACAACCAAGGCGTTTTCGACGTTTACTCTCCAGACATCCTTAAATGTCGTAAATCTGGTGTTCTAACTGGTCTTCCAGATGCATACGGCCGTGGTCGTATCATCGGTGACTACCGTCGTGTTGCACTGTACGGTATCGACTTCCTAATGAAGGAAAAAGTTGCTCAGTTCCACTCTACTCAAGAGAAACTAGAGTCTGGCGAAGATCTGCAGATGACTATGCAGCTTCGTGAAGAGCTTCAAGAGCAGCACCGTGCACTAGGTCAGATGAAAGAAATGGCAGCTAAGTACGGCTTCGACATTTCTAACCCAGCAACTGACGCGAAAGAAGCTATCCAGTGGCTATACTTCGGCTACCTAGCAGCTGTTAAATCTCAGAACGGCGCGGCAATGTCTCTAGGCCGTACGTCTACTTTCCTAGATATCTACGTTGAGCGTGATATCGCGGCAGGTAAGATCACTGAGGTTGAAGCTCAGGAAATGATCGACCACTTCGTAATGAAACTACGTATGGTTCGTTTCCTACGTACTCCTGAGTACGATGAGCTATTCTCTGGCGACCCAATCTGGGCAACAGAATCTATGGGTGGTATGGGTGTTGACGGTCGTACGCTAGTTACGCGTACTAACTTCCGTTTCCTAAACACGCTATACACTATGGGTCCTTCTCCAGAGCCGAACATCACTGTTCTATGGTCTGAGCAGCTACCTGACGGCTTCAAGCGTTTCTGTGCGAAAGTATCTATCGATACTTCTTCTATCCAGTACGAAAACGACGACCTAATGCGTCCTGACTTCAACAACGATGACTACGCTATCGCTTGTTGTGTATCGCCAATGGTTATCGGTAAGCACATGCAGTTCTTCGGTGCTCGTGCAAACCTTGCTAAGACTCTTCTATACGTTATCAACGGCGGTGTGGACGAGAAGCTTAAGCTACAGGTTGGTCCTAAGACTGAGCCAATGATGGACGAAGTACTAGACTTCGACAAAGTTTACGCTGGCCTAGACAGCTTCATGGACTGGCTAGCTAAGCAGTACGTGACTGCACTGAACGCAATCCACTACTCTCACGACAAGTACAGCTACGAAGCAGCGCTTATGGCTCTACATGACCGTGACGTTCGCCGTACTATGGCTTGTGGTATCGCTGGTCTTTCTGTTGCAGCTGACTCACTAGCGGCTATCAAGTACGCTAAAGTTAAGCCAGTACGTGACGAAGACAACATCGCAATCGACTTCGAAATCGAAGGCGACTATCCGAAGTTCGGTAACAACGACGCTCGCGTTGATGACATCGCTTGTGAGCTTGTTACTAGCTTCATGAACAAGATCCGTAAGCTTAAGACTTACCGTGACGCGATTCCTACTCAGTCTATCCTGACTATCACTTCAAACGTGGTATACGGTAAGAAGACGGGTAACACGCCTGACGGTCGTCAAGCAGGTGCGCCATTCGCACCAGGTGCTAACCCAATGCACGGCCGTGACGAGAAAGGTGCGGTAGCGTCTCTAACTTCAGTTGGTAAATTACCATTTGCTGATGCGAAAGACGGTATCTCTTACACCTTCTCTATCGTACCTAACGCACTAGGTAAAGAGCAGGATACTCAGCGTTCTAACCTTGCAGGCCTAATGGATGGTTACTTCCACCACGAAGCTGGCATCGAAGGTGGTCAGCACCTGAACGTGAACGTTCTTAACCGCGAAACGCTAGAAGACGCAGTTAAGCACCCAGAGAAGTACCCTCAGCTAACTATCCGTGTATCTGGTTACGCTGTACGCTTTAACTCTCTAACTGCTGAACAGCAGAAAGACGTTATCGCTCGTACTTTCACTGAGTCTCTATAATCTAGAGTCTTAGTAAGCCATTGCTGTCACAGGCAATGAGCAGATAAGCCGGCCTTCATAGGTCGGCTTTTTTTATTTCAGCCCTAACCGATACCACACCGCCCACCGCCGCAAAGAGTAGCCTTACTTTTTTGGTGCTTTTTAGCTACTTTGCCTGTCCATTTTGTAATAAAATAACAGGTAAAACACGCCCCCCAAGCGGAGAAGCAAAGTAATGTCACTAAAAGGTCGAATCCACTCTTTTGAGTCCTGTGGTACTGTCGACGGTCCCGGTATTCGTTTCATCGTCTTCATGCAAGGCTGCCTGATGCGCTGCCAATATTGCCACAACCGAGATACCTGGGATCTTCATGACGGCAAAGAGATCACGGTCGAAGAGTTGATCAATGAAGCTAAATCCTACCGCTTCTTCATGAACTCGTCGGGCGGTGGTGTCACCGCTTCCGGTGGTGAAGCTATGCTGCAGCCAGAATTTGTGCGTGACTTCTTCCGAGCGGCTCAAGCGGAAGGTATCCATACCTGCCTCGATACCAACGGGTATATCCGCAAGCATACGGAAGTAGTTGATGAGGTGCTCGATGCGACCGACCTGGTCATGCTGGATCTGAAGCAGCTTGACGACAGCATCCACCAAAACCTTGTTGGTGTCCCTAACAAGCGCGTGTTGGACTTCGCCCGCTACCTACATCAGCGCGGCCAGAAAACCTGGATCCGCTACGTGGTGGTGCCTGGCTTTACTGATGACGAGCGCTCAGCCCACCTGCTGGGTGATTTCATCAAGGACATGGACAACATCGAGAAAGTCGAACTGCTACCCTACCACCAGCTCGGTGAGCACAAGTGGGAAGCGATGGGTTTTGACTACCCACTAACAGGCGTTTCCCCACCATCAAAAGAAGTGATGGAAAAAGTCAAAGAAATCATCAGCAGCTACACACAAGCGAAAGTGATTTACTGATACCTGCCCGCAAGCAGTGTCATAGAGGAGAGCACCAGCTCTCCTTTTTTGATCCCGGCGATGGGCGATGGTGATTATTTCTGGCCAGATCAAACAACAGAAAAGCAAGACAAAGTGAAAGTCACTATCAGAAAAATTCATTCGCCAAGGCAATGGCATACGGCAAGGCATAACCCAACCATATAAGAAAATGCCAATATCCCCCCCACTTTAAGCCACCTGAAGAGATGAACAACTCATTACTTGCAGGCACATCTTATTGATTTATTAGTTAATTGAATTTGACCTATCAATAAAAATGAAACTCATTGAATATAAAAATACCCAAGCCGCTGGACGGTACTTGGGTATTTCTTTAAATCGGCTTACCTAACAGGTTAAGTTAAACCGACACGATATTCTTTCTAACTAGAAAGCGAGCATCACGACATCAAACCTTGTTCAACTTATGGTTTTTCATCATTCGATGACCTTCGCGCTTGATACACTCCAGCAACGGGTGATCCCCCATCTCTTTGCGCCAAATAAAGGAAATCGCACGATCCATTTTTAATTCAGGCACATTCAGTGCGGCCAATTCACCACGCTCGATATGCGGGGCCACATCCAGATAAGGCAAGCACGTAAGGTAATTGCCATTTGCCACCATGCTGCGGATCACCGGGACATGGGTGTACTCTCGCCACACATCCAGATCGGGGATCAGCGGCACCACCGCACTTTCGAAAATCGCCCGCGTTCCCGCTCCGCCCTCACGCAATACCCACTGTGCTTGCTCCAGCTGCGCCAGGCTGACTCGGGAATTCTTGGCAAAAGGGTGGTGAGCAGCACTGACGACAACCAGGTGATCCCGGCACCATTCTTCCTGATGGGTACGGTTATCATCACAACGGCCTTCGATAATACCGATATCATATTTATAGTTCAGCACCCCTTCGATAATGCCCTGGCTACTTTTCACTTCGAGCCCGGTGCGCACTTCTGGGAAATCAGTATCAAGAATACTGATAAGCTCCGGCACTAGGTGCTCCGCCGGGGTCTGGCTGGCACCGATAGTAATACTGCCACTGAATAGGTGCTGGTCGTAAAAGCCCGCTTCAATCTGTTCGGCATCTTGCAACAAGCGTCGCGCTTTCGGTCGTAGCCAGTTGCCCCAGTGACTCAAGCGCATATCTTTGCCCTGACGAACGAAAAGATCGCGTCCTAGCAGCTTTTCTAATTGGCTAAGTGACATACTTGCAGCAGACTGGGTGACCCCGAGCCGCTCAGCCGCCTGGCTAACACTGCCTAATTCAGCAACCGCATCAAACACTGATAACTGTTTCAACGAATAACGCACTTATACTCCTAGATTTACAACAGGGGGGACTGAATGCCAATAGATATCACTCTAAAGACCAAGTCACTGGTATATAAACCAAATATTCCAGCTACTTTTGCCAATCAATAAACCTGATAGCTACATTGTTTCAATCAATATTGTATCAAGTTTTAACTGCCGGGTAATGCAAACGAAGGGCACATTCACGGCTAATTCCCTTTCAATTGCTTAAAAACTGTAAGTAAATGCCTGACGATATGTCATATTTGATATCTCTGTATTTTAAGGATAATATCCTGATTCATTTTTACTTATTGGTCACCAATAATAAAATCATTTTTTCTTATACGTTCTACAGCAAGCCTCTCAACTCAACTCTTTCCTAAAATTGACGATTTAACCGCCAAAACGGAAGGTTACCTTACCCTATCATCCAAATTGATTCTCTTTTTAAACGACATCTTCTGAAACATTTCCAAACAAAGTATCAGTAAATTTGAACTCAAACCTAAATAAAATCAATTTTACTAATAAGACGGTGCTAAGTAACATTCCCGTCAACAGCTCAATGAGCCATTTTTCAATGACTCTTGGCGAGTTGCTGAAACAGTGTTGATTTTGAATTTAGGAGATTGTTATGAGCGCTTTACTTACAGTGAGAGACATTGTAAATACGCAAGCCCCGACGTTGAGTATCGAAACCAGTTTGCCTGCGGCAATCGATATCTTGTCAAAAAACCACATTAACGGCGCGCCAGTTTGCGACGCAAACGGCCAGCTAGTCGGTTTCCTCTCTGCTCACGACATCATGGTAGAAATGTGGTGCCAAGACTACCTGCCTGATGAAGATGTAACGGTAGGCAACCTGATGAAAACCGATTTGGTGACAATGGATATCGAAGACCGCCTGACAGACGCTCTGGAGTTCCTTGCCCTGGACAAAGAGCAGCTATACCCAACAACCGCTATGGGCTATGCAACGCAAATGACAACCTTGTCGCTGGAAGAGCGTGCTAAATCTATCAAGGTTAACAAGCCACAAATTTTACCGGTCATGGAAAACGGTAAATATGTCGGCGTGGTATCCCGCCAAGAAGTGTTGAAAGCCCTTCGTGCCCTATTCAATGATGCAACGACGCCTACGCCAGTTGCTCAAAATGTTGCCCCACAGGTAGTTACCTAATCAGTAACGGACGTATCACTCGCCCACAGTCAGCCTAACGTATTGTTAGAACCTCATGTACCTAGCACATGAGGTATGCCTGTGAGCAGTTCGAAAGAGTTTTTGGAGTTAAAATGGAACAAGTTTCCCATCTATATGCTTTTAACCATTTTGTTATCGCGATAGCCGCCCTAACAATTATGGTATTGGTTGCCCGTACCCTAGTTGCTGGAACGAAATATTCCTCACTGCTGGTTATCGTTGTATTTGGCCTGGCTTTAGGCTCACTGCTGGTTCACAGCGATATGGCAACACCAGGACTAGAGCAGTTCCCTATTGTTGCGCTGATTGGCCAGACAACCGTGATTGCATTGATCGCCTCCTTCTTCGTCGGCGGACAAGAAATCCGCCGCCTATTGTCAAACAAAGGCTTTGACGAAGAGTGCGATTTCTTCTCCCCTTCTGCCCAAGAGGTGGTATTGGGTACAAGCAGTACGCAGTTAACCTATATTATTCGTGCCTTCCTGCTGCTTATTGGTATCCAAACGGCTGATGTGTTGATTTCAGACCGAACTACCGACTTTGCTCTGGGCGACTCTTTCCTACTGCTGTCTTACATTTGTTTGGCATTGGCCTTTATCCTGATTGATCGCAAAGCCGTTATCTCAAATAAAGGCCAATACATCCGCAAGGGCTTGTTTGAAGTAGTCGCGATAATCGTGGTACTTAACCTCTCGCTTTGGCTGGCGAACGTCGTATCATCTGTGATTGGCCTGCCGCAGATCTTCTTTGCGATGATCCTGTCTTCTGGCTTGGGCGCAGCATTGCCTAAGTGGAAACACGGCCCAACAATGAATGCACTACTGTTTGCAGGTATCCCGCTGGTATTGGCTGGTAGCTTCCTGGTGGGTGGTTCGCACATGGTTGAAGCCTTCGGTATTCCGGGCCTACAAAGTGTTATCGTATACGGCTTCTCTGGTCAGATTTTCTGGATGTTTGGCGGTCTGGCGCTACTGATTTTCGTCGGCAAGTCAAACCACGTACGTAACCTAGCACCTGGCCTAGCGGGCGGTCTGTCTCATTCAGGTCTAACTGGTGCCTGTACTGCGGGTGACTTCGGTCGAACCGCCGCTTCCCGTGCGCCGATTATGATCAACATTCCGTTTGCCGGCCATATCTTCGTCTTCACGATTCTGGCAGCAAGCGCAGAGCGTGGTTCTCTAATGGTTAGCTGGACGCTTCCACTGCTACTGGCCGGTGCCGCGTTTGTCTTCCTGTCTCTGAAAAATCTGCGCTCAGCCAACGGCTGTGAGAAAACAGAAGTCAAAGGTCTGATGCTGTTCTCCCTTGGCTGGCAGATCATGGCGGTGTTCGGTAGCTTCACCTTACTAAGTGTTGCCGGCATGTCCCTTGAGCACGCGTCTATGTCAGCGGCTTCTGGCCTGTCCCACTTCGGTCTGTTTGCCGCAGTGCAAGAAGGTATGTTCGGTTCAGCAGCGGCAAGCCTGATCACCTTTACGTTTGCCATGACTTTCCTGGTCCACCCGTTTGTCTTCGCGATGTTCGGCAAAGCCGCTGAAAGCAACGGCCGTATGGCGGAGAAAGCCGTAACCGTTCTGGCAAGTGCGGGCCTCATCGGTGTTGTGTCTTCAACCTTGATGATTTAACCAAGACGGCCAAGCCACAAGGCGGACATTATTAAAGAGGGGGCAGATAGTTTATCTGCCCCCTCTTTTTGTGTAGCACAAGCCTTGATAGCAAGAATGAAAAAGCCAGCCCCTTTTGAATGAGGAGCTGGCTTGGCTCGCCACCTAGCACGCTGATATTGGAACTTGATTTACCGCTTGGCTAAACCTAATCGATTTAGCTCACAGGCTGATTGGCATAGGCAGCCTGTTTTGCCGCTTCCAAAGAAGGCCCGTCCCCATCACGGCCGAACAGCTGCAATAGCTGCTGCTCGGTGTCGGTGGTAAGTACCAAGATTTCAATCCGGCGATTGAGGTGGCTGTATGGTGCGTCGCGGTCAAGCAACATGGTATCGGACATTGCTGTTACCTGGGCCACACGCTCACTTGGCATACCGCCAAATTCCAACACCTCTCGCGCCCGCTGAGCACGCTCGCCTGACAGCACCCAGTTGCTTCCTGCAGAGCGCTGGCTAAACCCGCTGGCATCGGCATGGCCGGAGATCATGATATGGTTTTCGACCGTGGCGAAGGTCGGTGCAATCGCCAGTAACAGATCCTCAAAAAACGGCGTCAGCTCAGCACCGCCACGTTTGAACATCGGTTTTTCATTGTCATCATTGACCAACACCCTGAGCCCCTGTGGTACCACTTCCACCGACAGTTGGTTACTGGCCGAAAGAAATTCACTGACATCCTTGAGGTACTCGCCCAGCACCACCATCTGCTCATGGCTTTCATAGCGCCCCGGCACCAATGAAGGACCTTCCTCCCCCAGCCCACCGAAGTTATTGCCCTCACCGTCAACGACATTGATTGTCAGTGAATTACCCAAATTTTGCGGATTGCTCGGTTGCCGGCTCTGTAATCCCGGCAAGGCCTTACCACCAAAATCAACCGCAAAAGGGCTGTTATCCATAAACATCTCATCGTGTGGCAGGAGCTGCTGCTGACCACTGAGACGACCGACAATGCGTTGCTTCTCATCCTCAGTCGTCACCTGCAACACCCACATCACCATGAAAAAGGCCATCATTGCCAAGGTAAAATCGGCAAAGGCCACCTTCCATGCCCCTCCTGAGTGGGCAGTTTTCCCCCGGTTACGGCGCTTCTTGATAATCACCGTATCTGTGGTGTTGCCCCTGATCATTGGAACACCTGCTGGGTTACCCAACCTTCCATCTCAGCAAAGGTCGGCTTCACATCAAGCAAAATCAGCTTACGACCAGAATCAGCCGCGACCAGTGCGGGTTTACCAGCGGTATAGCTGACCATCATGGCTTTAACACACTCGAATGCCGACAGCTCACGCTTGACCTGATTGGCCATGGCAGAGCTCAGCGGATCGAACACGCAGTAACAGAAGAAGATCCCCAGGAAAGTACCGACCAGTGCGTGGGCAACGCTGATCCCGATCTGCGCCATGTCACCATCGATATTGGTCATGGTGATCACAATCCCCATCACCGCCGCCAAGATACCGAAGCCCGGCATCGCCTCTGCGATACGGTGCATCGAGTGAGACGGCTCCATAAGATCCGCTTCAATGGCTTCGAGCTCCAACTCGAGCATACTTTCCAGTTCATGGGCACTGATCTTGCCCATCGCCATCAGGCGGAAGTTGTCGGTAATGAAAGTCACCAGTTTCGGGTACTCCAACACTTCCGGATAACTCAGGAACAAGCTGCTCTGGTGAGGCTCTTCGATATGCTCATCAAGCACTCGCATGCCGTTTTGGCGCACCTGCTCAAGCAAGTGGTACATCAAGGACAGCAACTCACGATACAGCTTTCGCTCATCACGTTTGGCAACGACACCGCGGGCCTGATGCCACATTTCAACAATCACATGGTGCGGGTTGCCGATAGCCAGTGCACCGGCACCGGCACCCAAAATGATCATCAGCTCTGCTGGCTGCCACATGGTGCCGAGGTAGCCCCCAGCCAAAACAAAACCACCGAATACACAGAGAACAATGATTAAGACACCGATTATTTTTTGCATAACTTTCTCCTACAACATGCTCTTAATCATGGTGTTCATTTGCTTGATTGCCTGCTTGTGCAGCTGGCAGATCCTCGCTTCGCTAAGGCCAACCACCATGGCGATTTCCTTCAGGCTAAGCTCTTTCTGATAGTAAAAGTCCAAAATCAACTGTTCACGCTTCGGCAGCTGGGAAAGCACATGCTTGAGCAAGTCATCATTGATCATATGCTGAAGGTTGCTATCTTCCTCACCAAAATCGACACTGTTGCTGTCGGACTCAAACAACTGCTCCAGGCTGTGTAGCTCCTCAGCCTGGGCGGCATACAGCAAGCGATAACATTCTTCCAAGCTGATCTTCAGCGCGGCAGCCAGCTCATGCTCGGTAGGATGACGCTTGAACTGCTTGGTCAGTTGCTTGCTGACCTTATTGAGCTCATGAACTTGCTGGCGCAGCTGGCGAGGTCGCCAATCCCGGCGGCGGAGCTCATCGAGAATCGCGCCCCTGACACGGCGGGCGGCGAAAAAGCGGAAGTTTTCGTCCATCTCACCGTAGCGGCGTACCGATTCAAGCAACCCGAGCAAGCCAATCTGCTCCATATCATCCAACCCCATACAGCCCGAGGCATGATGATGCAGCTGCTGAACAATGCGCTTCACCAACCCCAAATGCTGGCGCAGAATCTGCTCTTCATTATTTTGTGAGGACTGCGTTTGCCACTGAGCATACTCATCCTCAAAAGGTAACTGCTGTGCTTCTAACATGATTCCCTTCCTTTATTGCAGCACGAGCTTGGTAAACAACACTTCGTCGATCTGGTAGGCGTATCCATTCAAGGCCATCGCCTGACGCAGCTTGCCAAGTACCTCGGTTTGCATACGCTCAATTTCATCCATCTGGCGCAGCTCTTCAAAGGTGCTTTGGCTAAACATCTTCAACAGGACATTGCGTGCCAACGGCTTGTATTCGATAAGTTGGTCATGGGCTTTAGAAGAGCTGGTCTTAAGTGCCAGCTCCAGCATTAAATAGTGCGTGCGCTCTTCGCCATCTATGGTGATAACGAACTTATCGAGGTTCATGAAGTGGGCACGTTTGCTCTCTTCGCTACTGGAAAACACGCTGAATTCAGCGGACTGGTCGTTGACGATAAATGCGTAGGTTGCAATCGATGAGACAGCAATAAGCACTGCGGCGGCAAGTGCAGCCAAAATGACTTTGGTGCTCATTACATTGGTTCTAGCCATTATTATTTTTCCTTACACCATACGAGTGAGACGGTATTGGTCCGCCTTAGATAAGAGATCGGGTGATTCATGCCACTCAGCCGCTTCGACTACAGGCTGAGTAGCAATCGACATATCCGCTGGTTGCTCGAATGTTTGTTGCTGAGATTGATCACTGACATCGACATCCACCATGGCACCAGCAAGTTGCTTGCCCTCAAGCTCGGCTCGCAAACGCTCGGCGCCTTGCTGCGCAGCTTCTCTCAGGGCGGGATCCGTTGCCGCGATATGGACATGTACCTTGTTGTTATCGACTTTGACTGACAGCTCTAGGCTGCCAAGGTGCGGGGGATCAAGGCGGATGCGGGCATGCTGCACCTCTTGATTTAAATGCATCTGCACCCGCTCTTTTAATACCGACACCAACTGCTGGCCCCATTGGTGCTGGTTCTCTGCCATTTTGACCGGGGCCCATTCGGCACGAGTGGCATGAGATGGGTGTGAGGGTGAATCTGCAGCCGCGACGGTATTCGGCGCATCTTGCAGTGATAACGTGGTGAAGCTGTTAGCCTGAGCCAGCTGCTGCAATAACACCGGGTTAGTGGTTTCCTGTCGGACTGGCGTCATCGCATTGGTAATCACCCGCTCGATAGCCTGATCGAAAGACAATGACTCGCCCTGCGCTGTGCCACCGGACGCCAAGTAATGCGGGATCCCAGGCTGAGCCTGCCCCATCTGTACCGATACACTTTGCAGACCGTCAGCCCGACGCATCATACCCAGCAACTGCTCGCGAACATCCGAGCTAAGGGCATTGGTAATGTTAATCAGGCGGAACTGACCTTCCGGCGGTAATTGCTCCATAAACGGATGGGCACTACTGAACACCCAGTCCTCACCCTCTGCCAACCCTTTGAGCTGATCATAGAGATCAAACCAATAAGGGTTCGCCTCTTCGGCCGCTGCCATACCAGCCTCTTGCCCAGAGCCCAGCCCCAACAGCGCAGCAAAGCTATCCAACCACGAGCCGCTATCACCGTTCTGTGCCGGTGCTGAAGAAGCCAAAGTCGATGTGGCATTTGCGCGGCCTTGGGGCATGGATGGCGGGATCGAAAGTTGGCTCATCGAATAAAGCCCCCAGCCATCTCTACCTGCTGGTACTCCGAAACCCCTTCGCGCTGACTCTGGAATTTAGCTAACATTTGACCGAGGTGGGCTTTTTCCATTTCACACGCGGTCATGGCTGCCAAATGCACCTGCTTAAGCTGCAGGATGTCCCTGCGCAATGACTCAGCAACGTCCGGTTGCTGCTTGAGCGTAGCCAGCATGCTGTAGATTTCTTTGTCTAACCGACGAACAGCCTGCCACTCTTTGCGCTTGTAGCTGTGGTTAAGCTGCAATGTCAGTTGCCTAACCTGGGTATTATTGACCTTCATGCGCCACCCCGAAGTTATGCCAGCCTTGCTGGATGTTACCCATGATGCTGCGAACCTCAGCGAGTTTGCCGGCATCATTATGGACACTGGCTTCAAACAAGCGCATGGTGCAAAAGTCGTAAAGCTGATTCATTTGCTGGGCTAACTCGCCGCCTTGGCGCATATCTAACGCACTGTTTAGGCCACCGATAATGTCGATACATTTACCGATAGACTCGCCTTTTTCTTTCAAGCGATTGGCATCCATATGACCTTCGGCACGGGTCAGGTTATCCATGAAACCATCAACCAACATCAATACCAGCTGATAAGGGCTGGCGGCAGCGGCTTGTGCTTCAACCTCCACTTGCTGGTAAGCATCGAAGCCAGAATCATCCATTAACATCATTTGTTCCCCTAAAACATAAACATGGAGCTAGTCGACTGCATCTGCGACATGGTTTGCTGCATCGCGGTATATTCGCGCAAGTAGCGGTTGTAGGTTTTTTCCATTCGGTGATCGAGCCTTTCTATTTTGTCGTCAACCCGATCAAGATTGCCTTGCAAAGAATCCTGGCGACTCTTCAGCAGGTTGGTGCCTGAGTTTGCCGATCCCGTATATGGCGAAATTGCGGTCTCTAGCGCGGTTAACACACCGTTATCACCCAAGAAGATGGCATCGATTTTTTCCGGTGTTTCCTGAAGAGCTTTTTCAAACCGCTCGTTATCAATTTTCAGCGTGCCATCCCGATTAGCCTCGATACCAATACTGTGCAGGGTGCCTTCATCAAACTGGCCACGGGTAACAGTGTTCAGCATGTTCTTCAGGCCACGAGCTGTAGAATCACTCGATAGTGCACCGGCTTCGGTGATCTTGATGCTGTTGTCGTCTTTGTCGTCATCGTCACCATCACTGCTCTTGTCGTCATCGTCTTGATCAAGCTTGTAGTCGGTCATGGTGTGTTTTTGGATGGTGTTAACTAATTCGTTGTAGGCATCGACAAACTCCTGCACCGCTTCTTTTGATGCGGTTTCATCGCTGCCAACCACTAGGGTTAATGGCTTGTCGCCCGGTTCATGTGCCTTGGTCAGCTCAAAGGTCACGCCGTAAATCGCATCATCGATAGTGTTGTCGCTGCTACGAATTTCCAGTCCGCTTTCACCACCGAGCATCACAATCGCATCCTGGGCTTTGCTCAGCTCCTGCTGCTTGAATGCATCAGTCACGGTTTGATCGGCCGTTACCTTAAATGCATTCTCCTCACCGGTTTCGGTACTGCTCAGTACCAAACTGACCTCGTCACCAGAGCGCACGACAGAGGCTGACACCCCCTCATCGAACTCATTGATGTGGTCTGCCAAATCATGAAGATCTTTGTCGCCATCCGCATTGAACACGGCAAAGTCGACCTCGATAGGATCATTACCCGGCACTTCAATGGTAATAACCCCGTCAGTTGGCAACTCATCCCCTTGGAGAGTGAAAGCTTCTTGCTGCGCCGTGGCCAGCTGCTTGACGAACAAGTCATAGCTGCCTGCACGGGCAAAATTACTCGCCGACGCATTGATGTAGCCTTCTTCACTGGCGGTTGCGCTGTTTTTCACAAAGCTACTGTCGGCCTTGTTCATTCGCTCCAAGGCGGATGAAAAATCACTAAACGCAGAATCAATATCTTTCCAAGCGTCTAACTGCGCTTGATACATTTTTTGTTGGTTCGCATATTGGATATCAAACGGCTGGCGCTGAAGCATCACCATTTGCATTGCCATAGAAGCAGGATCCATCATCGACATTTTTATTTCTCCTCAACTCACCATTAATTAGCAAAAAACATTCCAACTTTTAATTAAGTAATATTTTGCTAATTCACATCGATAAAACTTTAAATTTGCTGGTCAAACAACCAAACAGGGGAAATCATCTACTTTCATTATTTTGAAAGCGGAAGCTTTACTTCCGGTAGCGGAAGAACGTGTTATTTCCTTCCGCTTCCTATTGAAAAACAGTTTGTATAATAGTATTAAGCGACTACTCTCAATGATTTCTTAATTTGTATTTGGCTATTGGCTATTGGCTATTGGCTATTGGCTATTGGCTATTTAATATATTCAAACATTTTGTTTATTTAGATAATAAAAAACCGCAGCCAGGCCGCGGTTTTGATTATTATGTGGAGTGGTTTGATTGCAGTAATCTTGCGTTAGCGAAATAGCCGCTTGGTAAATTAACCTACCAGGCTCATTACCATGCCAGACATGCCGTTCGCCTGAGACAGCATAGACATGCTCATCTGCGTCAACATCTGGTTCTTCATCATGTTTGAAGACTCAACCGCGTAATCAGTATCCATGATACGGCCTTTTGCCATTTCAGTGTTTTCTGCCATGTTGCCCAGGTTTACCACAGTGTGTTCTAGACGGTTGATATTCGCACCCAGTGCAGAGCGCACTTCACCGACACCTGCATTAGTACCATCACCATTCAACAGTGCATCAATTGCATCCATCGCTGAATCTGCATCAGTTGCTAGATCTTCACCATTTAGGGCTGTAATAGAGGCACGTACGCCTTGTAGCTCAGCAGAAACATCTAGGTCTAGTTTTTCAGCTGTTGTCGCACCAATCTGGAATGAAACAGCCGCATCAAGAATACCACCAGCACCAAGCAAGTTGTTACCAGAGCCATACTGGGTGTTATCAACAATGCTGTTAAGCTCAGCTTCAAGCTCATCCCACTCAGCTTGCATTGCTGCGTGCTCATCAGCTGAGTTAGTTCCGTTTGCCGCCTGGGTAGCCAGATCCTTCATACGGTGAGCAATGTTAGTCATCTCATCGAAAGCACCCTCAGCTGTCTGAAGCATAGAGATAGCATCTTGCGAGTTACGCTGAGCGACATTCAAACCATTTGTTTGAGACTGCAGGCGAGTAGCAATCTGCAGGCCAGCAGCATCGTCAGCCGCAGAGTTGATGCGAAGACCAGTAGAGATACGCTGCATTGCAGTATCCATCGCACCCGATGTTTTGTTCAGGTTGTTCTGAGTTAGTAGAGACGTGTAATTAGTATGAATCGATAGCATGTTATTGCCCTCTGTGGATTATTCTGTATGAGTGTCTACACCTCTATAAAACGACACCTTGATGCGCCCCTTAAACAGGCAAATACCATTTTTTAATTATTTTTTCGCCAACGACAAAAATAAATTTTTCTTAAATAAAAATTCATTGGCTATTGGCTATTGGCTATTGGCTATTGGCTATTGGCTATTGGCTAAAACATCTCCAACAGAAAGGAGCGCAAGATATTTACCGATTTTATTTCAACGTGAACGGAATCAATAAAATTATGGGATATGGAAAAATCAAAGAGGGCGTTTTGAAAATTAAGTAGGTAAGAAGATAAAATTTAAAATAACCAATAAAACAGAGAAAAGATAACTACAGTAACAATAAACCCGGTGCGTAGCCAAACCTTGAGCGATACAGAAGTGCTCGCTGATGTGCCTGCTTTTGAGCTATTTCCGTATGGTGTCCACAGCAGCTGCAGGGGTTCATTGTGTATGAAGCCTTTGGCGACCAGCCGCCAGCCCTGATCGACCGTCGGCAGCAATACCAGCGAAAATGCGGAAGGTAAAGTGGAGTTAAGCAGCTGTGGCTCACTTTGTCCCCCACCTACCTGCCAGCGCACGGTATGCATTTGGCCCTCAAGTTGGATCCGCAATTGCAACTCCCCTTCCCCTCCAGTAAGGCGAAAGCTGGGTGACTGCATACTCGGGGCACTGTAAGCCTGGGCGTGTTGATTAAGAGAGATGCCCGATGAGCTTGCCAACATACGGACAATCTGCCACTGGGCTTGTGGCAAGGTTTGCGAGGCCGGTGAATGGCTATTGTTCGATGGCGCCTTGGCTGTCCCTTGTTGGGGCGACGGGGTAAATTGCTCCGCTTTTAGCTGCTGCGGCTCGATACGCAGTAATCGGTTTATCGCCGCAGAGAGAGGTGACAGCATTAGGGGGTCCTTGATTAAGGCTTGTACTGGCTAAGCCTTTTTATTCACTAAGCTTGTTATTCACAAAGCTTTTTATTCACGAAGCCTTGCTATTCGCTCAGTAAAGATACCACGGTTTGACGGTGAACATTGGCCTGAGCCTTCAAGTTTTGGAATGCCGAGTTGAAACTGTCACCATTTGGCAGAATACGCGCTAAATCCGCCTCAACACTTTCCAGTACTTGATCGTTAAGATAATGGTTACGCTGATTAATGGTATCAATGCGCTGCATGACATCCTGCTTATGAAGCTGGATCTCTTGAATGCTAGCCTTGATTTGCTTCATCATCTGCTGGCTTTGTACCAGCGTCTCGCGTAAATGCGCTTTGTCCGTCTGCCATTTTTGCGGTTCGAACCGTGCTTCCGTTGTCTCTAGCTTGACCCGGTTTGGCTGGCCTGCCGGAAATCGATCGCCCTGCCCGACGACTCGCATTTTCTGTGAAAGGTGTTGCCAATCCGCTTCATTGGCCGAGAAAACCAATTGACGCTGTTTGTTGAGCGACACCCCGATACCGTGCTCGTTCAGTGCCTGGCGAAACTGCATGGCTTGCTGCTCTGGCGTTGCATTGGCACCGAGTTTGACAGGAACAGCATTGGCTCCTCCTTTGGCGAGATTGAAAATCACCGTTTCGTCTCGTGGGCTGCTGCGCCGTGTATCCAGCCCTTTGATTTGAAATGACGTTCGGGGCTCACCATGAAATACCGGTTTGAGCTGGCGGCTCAATACCGCTTGGTCTTTATAGCTCGCTTGCTCAAGGCGCTGCTCCATCCTGCAGGCTAACTGCTCTATATCAGCAGCAATCTTCGGCGAGGCACTGCCTGAGCGCATCGCAAACTCCACCCGCTTACTGAGTTGTGCGAGGTTTTTACCTATATCATTAAGGCTAGCCTCGGCCACTTTCGAGGAGGCAATCTTGTGCTGAGCACGCTGGATCAAGCTGTGCTGGCGGGTATGCTCCGGGGTCAAGGTTTGCGACAGGCGCAAAGGGTCCGGTTGCTTGTTATCAGGTACGGCGGCCGTTTGGGTGGCAGGTCTTGCGATTACCTGCTGCTGGCGGCTGGCTCCGGCTGCCGCCGAGCGAAGATCATTTACCTGAGAAACCATGTGTCTTCCATCAATCCAAAAATGCCCTGCCGGGGAGTCCGGCAGGGCCAATATTACATAATACTAAACAGCGACAAGCTGGCCGTTTTTACATACGTCGACTGGGTTGCCTGCAGTGCCAACAAGTAGTTGTTGTATTGCACCATGGCATCGGCGTAATCCAAATCTTCTAGCTGGCCAATCAAGTCATTATTGAACAGCTCCACTTCGCTGTGACCGTCCTGCATGGTTGTCAGTGCATTCTGGCGACTCCCCAGGCTGGTCACCGTGCTCGACACCGACGACAATGTCTCATCCAGCACATCGAGACTCGTGGAAATAATATCACTGCTTTCGAAGTCATGATCAGGATCGCGCAAAGCCCCTACCAGATCATCAAGCTGGTTGAAGATATCGGTGCCGCCGGAAAAAAACATATCCTCAGCATTCACATTCAGCTGGATGGTGACGCCATCACCCACCACCACTTCACGCACGCCGGTATCCCCTTGGTAAACCCAGTTGCCATCGGCATCTTTTACCAAAGGCTGTGTATTCACCTCGTTACCCGAAAAGATGTACTTACCATTTTCATCCTTGGCATTAACCAGGCTGACCAGGCTGTCTTGCAGGTGTTCCAGTTCATCGGCTATCGCGGCACGCTCTTCAGGGCCATTCGTTCCGTTCCCGGCCCACAACATTTTGTCACGAATATCTTGCAGCACATCCACCGCGCTGCTGAGGTAGGTTTCCTGCTTCTTCAACGCGACATCAGCCTGTTCGATATTGCCCAGATACTGGCTGATCGCGGCCTGTTCACGTTTCAAGTTCATTGCCCGGGTCGAAGCCATCGGATCATCGGATGGAACCAGCAACCGCTTGCCGGTGGCCATCTGCTGCATGATCTTATTGATGCCCATCGAGTTCTGGCTCAAACTGCCAGACATCATATGGCTGTATTGATTGGTACTTACGCGCATCGCTGGCTCCTTAGAATAACTGCATAATCGAAGCGAAGACTTGGTTAGAGGCGTTAATCACCTGCAAGTTGGCCTGATAGGCTTGCTGATAAGTCATCAAGCTAACGGCCTCTTCGTCGAGGTTTACGCCACTGGTCGACGATTTTTCAATGGTCGCCTGCAGGTAAATGTTGCTGGCAGCATCATGGTCCGACTGAGCCTGACGGCTTTTAACCGCAATGTCCCCCAGCAGAGAGTTAAATGCACTGCCCAAGGTTTGCGATCCCAAGTCCCCGATTTCGAACTCTTGGTCCTTGATTTCAATCAGCTTGAGTAGATTGTCGGTATTACCCGGTGTACCATCTCCAGACAGCGCCAAGTCCTCAGGTTTAAAATCCGGGTTAATCGACATCGTCGAGGCTGGGTTATCCGGGTCAAACACAAACAGCGGCTTACCTGGGTTACCGTTCAGGTCATAGCCTTGTTCCAGTTGGGTATTGAACGCCTGGGCAAACTCAAGCGCGATATCGTCAACCGCCTCTTGAGTCGGGATAAGTACATCCTTCTCATAGGCGGCCAACGCGCCTAGCTTTCCTCCCATGTCGTCATCGAGCGGGAAGTTCTGGCCGTTTAGCTCCAGTGACAAGACATCGCTACGCGGATTATTAGGATCAGACTCAAGCCCGAACTGCGCCACCTGGTTACCCATCACCAGAGGCTGGCCGTTGGGCAACGCAATGTTGAGCGTACCGTCACCGGCATCGGTAATCCGGATATCGGCAATTTCCGATAGTTCAGCAATCAGCACATCCCGCTCGTCCTGCAGTGCAGAAACGTTAGCCCCTGTTGCTTGGCCTTTACGGATCTCTTCATTGAGCTGGCCAATATTGGATAGCAAGCTATTGGCTTGAGATACCGCAGTGCTCCGCTGCTGCGACAAGTCACTGTACTGACCGTCCAACGAGCCACTCAGCTGGTTGAAACGGTTGCTCAGCGCCTCCGCTTCACTGATGATCTGCTGGCGGTATGCCGAGTCAAAAGGAGACACACTCGCACCATTTAGTGCAGAGAAAAAGCTGTCAAAGCCTTGGCTCAAGTCCATTGAATCACCGGATAGCAATGTCTCCAACCGCTTGAGTTGCTGGGCCGATGTCGAGGCGGCCCCCAGCATTGAGCCGGCACGGAAAATCTGGTTGGTCTGATACTGGTCCGTCACTCGGCGGATAGCACTGACCGATACCCCGTTACCCGCATCCTTCATACTCATGCTGGTAGAGCCAACCGCTGACAGGTGAACCTGCTGGCGGCTGTACCCCGGGGTGTTGATGTTAGCCACATTCTGGGCTGTGACATTCATCCCCACCTGGCTAGCCTGGAGGCCAGACAGGCCGATATTCATCAAACTCATACGTTAGATCCCTCACGGTTGAAATGCAGCAAAGACTGGCTAAATGCGCTGCCCGCGGGCGGACCTTGCTCTGCCTTACTTGAAGTTAAAGCGACCTCTTGCGGTTGCTCCTTAAATGCGGAGTCACCGCCCAGCTGACGGACAATCACTTCAGCCAGACCAAGCTTGCTTTTCGACATTTCGATGGCCATCTGGCCATCGAAAAACTCCTGGTAGGTCTTGTGCTCCCGGCTACCGAACAAGGCATTGTCGTCACCGCTATTTAGCGCATCACTGGCTTTGCGCATCTGCTTGAGCACCATTTGCAGAAATAACGACTCAAACTGCTCGGCGACGGTCTTGATCGCCTGCTGAGTCTCATCGCTGCCTTTCAGATCAACCAACTGGCGGCTATCGAATGTCGTCACCGTGCCAATGGAAGAATTAGAGGCAATGCGACTGGTCGCCATCGGCTGTAGTGCCATGGTATCGACCGGTAAAACAGTTACTGTCATTGGTGGTCCTTAAATCACAACCAATTCCGCATCCAGGGCACCTGAGGTATGCAGGGCCTGGAGAATAGCGATCAAATCATCGGGAGAAGCCCCCAGGCTGTTCACCGCAGAGACAATCGTCTCCAGCTCAACGCCTTCCGGCCAGATGAACATCGGGTTTCGCTCATGGTTGATATCAATGTCACTTTCCGGGGTGACGACCGTGTTGCCACGGCCAAAGGCATTGGGTTGGCTGACGTTGAACGACTCGGCGATGGTCACGGTCAAATTGCCATGACTGACGGCAGCCCGGCCAATCCGGACTCCATTGCCGACCACTACGGTACCGGTACGGCTGTTGAACACCACCCTCGCCCGCTGGCGGCCGGTATCGACCGTCATATCTTCAAGCATCGACATGAAAATGACCCGCTGCTCGAAGTCCTTCGGTGCCAATACCTCGACGCGGGCATTACTTACCGCTATTGCGGTATCAGGGCCAAATACTTCGTCGATTTCACGGGAGATATTCCGTGCGGTGGTAAAGTTCGGGCGCAGCAAGTTCAAGGTCACTTTCGGCTGCATGCTGAAATCAGAAGGGATTTCCTCTTCGATGATAGCGCCGCCCGGGATACGCCCCGTGGTAGGCACATTGACCGTAATACTTGAGCCAGAGCGGCCTTCGGCTTTAACGCCGGCCACTACCAGGCTTCCTTGGGCTACCGCATAGATCTGGCCGTCAATCGCCCGCAACGGTGTCATCACTAGGCTGCCGCCACGCAGGCTCTTGGCATCACCAATAGAAGACACCGTGACATCAATCGTCTGACCCGGGCCTGCCAACGGCGGAATAGAGGCATGAACACTCACCGCGGCAACATTGCGCAGTTTGGGATCAATATTTTCAGGTAACTGCAGGCCAAACTGGCGCAGCATGTTAGTCACCGATTGGCTGGTAAACTTCACCTGATTACGATCACCCGTTCCATCTAGACCCACTACTAGGCCATAGCCAATTAACTGGTTGTCCCTTAGTCCTTGGATATTGACCAAGTCAATCAGGTGGCGCTCGTTGTTGTCGGCATGCGCAGTATCGACAAATATGAAAGGCACAGCCAGCACAGTCAAAAAGATGATAAGTTGCTTAAACATAACGCCTCTTAAATAGGGAAAAACGGATTGACAAACAGCTTGGTCAACCAGCCTGCTTCGTTGGCATCAGCCAGCACACCGCGCTGGGAGTAAGTGATACGGGCATCACCGACCCGCTGGGAAGAAATCTGGTTACCGTTATCGATATCGTCTACCCTCACCAAGCCATCAAGGCGAATGAACTCATCGCCTTGGTTGAGGCGAATCCACTTTTCCCCTTTGATACGCAACACGCCATTGGGCAAGACTTCGTGCACCATCACAGTGATCGAACCGCTCAGTGAGTTACGCTGTGAGCTGGCCGAGCTGCCACGGAAATCGCGGTTTCCCGAAACATCCGCACTTGCACTGCCACCGCGGGTATCGGTCGCAAAGCTGCCCATCAAACCACCGCTGGCATTCTTGCCGAAGTTGGTGTTGGCCTGCTTGCTCGAACGGGTGTCTTCATCCAGCGAGACAGTCAGCATATCGCCGATCCGGTAGGCTCTGCGATCCTGAAACAAGGTCCACATATAGCCATCACGGTAGACCGAGCCGCTACGGGCATCCGGCAGCGAGTAGTCCAGCATCGGCGGCGCGTAATCGAGATCATCCGGTGCCGGGCGCTCATCCATTAGAGATGACGTCGATGAACAACCCGCCAGAAGCATGGCGGCTAGCCATGCTCCCCAGCGCCTCAGGGATTTAACCTTTGTCAGTCTTGCCATAAGTTACAGTACCTGAGAAATGTACTGCAGCATCTCATCCGATGATGACAGTGCCTTGGCATTCATTTCATAGCCGCGCTGGGTGGTGATCATATCCACCATCTCTTCGACGACCTGAACATTGGAGCCTTCCAGCACCCCTTGTTTCAGCTGGCCAAAAGCACCTTCACCGGCAATACCGTCGACCACCTCACCACTGGATGCCGTGGCGCGGAACATGTTGCCACCTAGGGCTTCCAGGCCGGCCGGGTTGATAAAGTTTGCCAGGGTGATCTGGCCAATTTCCTGTGGCATATCATCATTGGCAACCTTGGCGGTAACAATGCCATCGCTACCAATAGTGATGGTTTCGGCATCTTCCGGTACCTGGATCTGCTGTGCCAGCGGCAGGCCCTGGGCATTCACGATCATGCCGTCTGAGTTAAGGTGGAACTGGCCATTACGGGTAAAGGCCTGCTCGCCGTCAGGGGTTTCCAGCTCGAAAAAGCCTTGTCCGTCGATGGCAATATCCAGACTCTGATTGGTGGTTTGGTACATACCTTCGGTAAACACTTTCTGGGTACCCACCACGCGCACGCCCGAACCGATCTGGATGCCGCTCGGCAGTTCGTTGACCTCATCGGCCATCGCCCCCGGCTGGCGCTGGATTTGATAGAACAGGTCTTCAAACGCCACACGATCGCGCTTGTAGCCGACGGTGTTGACGTTGGCAAGGTTATTGGAAATGGTCGCCATTTTCGTATCTTGGGCGGCCAAGCCTGTTTTACTGATCCATAATGCTGCGTTCATCTCTTATTCCTTACGCTCTGATCAGGCGGTTGCCTGCTTCTGCTATTTTTTCTGCGGTCTGCATCATCTTCAGCTGCATTTCAAAATTTCGGCTCAGCTGCATGGAAGCCACCATTTCTTCGATGGCAACCACGTTACTCTGCTCGAGAAAGCCCGATACCATCATCACGGTTTCGTCATCGTTGAGCGGGATACGATCCTCGGTGACAAACAAACCATTCTCCAGCTTGGCTAGCTCCTGCACTTGTGGGTTCACCAGCTTCAGGCGCCCCACTTCAACTGACAGTGCCTCACCTTCAGGCACAATGTTGACCAAACCGTTGTCACCAAACTCAATGCTGCTGTAAAGCGGTATATTCATGACATCTCCGCCATCAGCCAGCACCGGCAGGCCACCGATCATCAAATCACCGTTTTCGGTACGCTCTACTGCGCCAGAGCGCGTGTAGGCTTCCCCGCCTTCTGGCGGACGGACGGTAAAAAAGCCATTGCCACGAATGGCCAAATCCAAATCGCGACCTGTGGTTTGCAGCTCGGCGGCATCAAAGCGGGTGCCTGCCGATTTGGCTTCCACCATGGTGCGGGAATCAAAACCGCTGCCCTGGACAGCAAAAGCCTGGGCGCGCTCCATATCGGCTCGGAAACCATGGGTATTGATGTTGGCCAGGTTGTTAGCGTGCACCTGCTGGGCATTGAACACTCGCCCAGCTCCGCTAGCTGCGGTATAAATCAATCGATCCACACTAATGCCCTTACATATTGAATAGGACTTGGGTCAGCTGCTGCTGGGTCGACAGCGACTGGGCATTGGCCTGGTAGTTACGCTGCGCCGTCATCAGGCCGACTAGCTCACCGGTGAGATCAACATTCGACTCTTCGACGTAGCCCGAATACAAACCACCCAGCGTACCGGTACCCGGCGCACCTAGAATTGGCTGGCCCGATGCCTGTGTGGCTGCCCAACCGGTGTTGCCCACCTGCATCAAACCGCCAGTATTCGGGAAGTCAGCCAACACCACCTGGCCCTGCAGCATCTGCTCGCCGTTGCTGTAGTTGGCAAACACCATGCCGGTGTCATCGATGGTGATCCCCGTCAACTCGCCAGAGGTATAGCCGTTGCTTCGGTTGGTCGATGCAGCAAATTCGCTACCAAACTGGGTGGTACCCGTCATCGAAAGGGCAATGTTCATCTCGGCTGCGCCGTCCGGGGAGAATGTCAGGTTAATGTTGCCCGTTGGGTCAACCAAGTTACCGCTGTCGTCGAACTCCAGCACCTGGCCGCTTTCATCGACCATCAGTTCACCGTTCATGGCATAGTTCACTTCCCACTCGTTCTCGCCGGTTTTGACAAAGTACTGGGTCAGGGTGTGCTCGTTGCCCAATGAGTCATACACAGTCGTGGTGTAAGAAGAGTTAAAGCTATCGCTGTCTTCAGGATCAAACGGAATACGGTCGCCGTTCTCATCAACAATCTCCGACGCACCTGCATCCAGGTTAGCGGCAAAATCAACCCGATCCGTCGCCTTGGCAGGCACCGAACCGGTCGAGACCTGAATATCACCCACTGCACCGCTTTGCAGGTTGCCGTTGCTGTCAGTGGTATAACCCTGCAAACGCAGGCCCGCGCTGTTCACCAGGTAGTTATCTTTGTCTTGCTGGAACATACCGGCGCGGGTATAGGTGTAGGCACCGTCTTCGCCTTGCAGAACAAACATACCGCCACCGCCAATGGCCAAATCGGTGGTGCGGCCGGTCATGGTGAAGGCACCATCGTTGAACGACTGGGAAAGGCTGGCCAGTTCGACACCGCCGCCCATCCCGCCATTCATCAACGCGGAAAACTCCGCCCGTGATGATTTGAAGCCCACGGTGGACACGTTGGCGATGTTGTTACTGATGGTGTTCAATTCCTGAGAGGTGGTGTTCAAACCACTCATTGCGATATTAAAGCTCATTATTATTTCTCTTCTAACCTAGATATGTGCAAACCGCTATCGGCGGCCAGCCAACTTAAATAAAGGGGTCGGTTCTGGTGGTTGAATACCAGTGCCCTGCGTCTCGCCGTACTGGTTAACGTGGAAAAACGGCACGTAGCCGACACCGGCAATCAAAAATTCCGGCGAGCCGCCGCCCGGTGGAATTCGCATTTTTTCGATGGTGCCCGCCACCATCACCTCAGGCTGGTACTCAGCGTCATTGGTCACGACAGTCAGATCGTATTGGCCATCCTTGAGCCCCATCGCTTTCGGGTCGATGACAAAGGCCACCTCGCCTTCACCGTTGGCACCTAGCTCGATGGTTTCTACCAGCTCACCGGCATCGTTGCGGATCTCGACCTTGAGATCTTCTACCGTGCTGTCGAGATCAATGACCGCATCGAGCGGGTTGCCTGCCAGCTCCAGGGTATCGGTAGTCACACGGACATCCTGCCCCACCATGCCTGCCGTTGTCAGAACCTGAATATTGTCGAGCAGTACCATCTGGTTCACGACCGTGTTGTTCATGTTCTGCATCGTCTCGACCTGGGTCATCTGCGCCAGCTGGGTCATAAACTGGGTGGTATCCAGCGGATCAAGCGGGGTCTGGTTCTGGATCTGGGCAATCATCAAGGTCAGGAAGGTATTGTCCTGCTCGCCACTGCTGGCAATTGGGTCCTGGCCGTAGGTTGTCGTTGAGCCATTGCTGCTCGTTACATTGGGCGTACTCATCGGGAATCCTTACTGGCCAAGTTTCAGCAGGCCCTGCTGCATGCTGCGCGCACGGCCAAGGACATCGACACTGGTTTCAAAGCTGCGCGATGCCGACATCATGTCGGCCATTTCCGACACCACATCGACATTGGGATAAAACACATAGCCATCGCCATCGGCTATCGGGTTGCCAGGCTCATAGCGGCGGGTCAGCTCGCCTTGCACCGGCACCACATCCATAATCTGTACCCGAGCGCCTGCTGCGGCAGATGAACCTGACTGCGCTTGGAGCTGGCTATTTTCATACACAGTGGCAAAGACAGGTTTACGGCTACGGTATGTGCCCGCCTCGGTGGTGGAGCCCGCATCGGCATTGGCCAAGTTACTGGCAATGGTATTGAGACGAAGTGTCTGCGCCGTCATCGCTGAGCCGGCAATTTGGTAAATTTCACTGAATGACATAACGATTTACTGTCCTTGAATAGCTGTCGCCAGCCCTTTAAATTTCATGTTCAAAAATGTCAGGCTGGTTTCGAAGTCCATGGCATTTTGTGCGTAATGTGCCTGCTCTACCCCTAGCTCGACGGTATTGCCATCTAGCGTGTTGTTGTAAGGGTTGCGGTATTGCAGTTCAGGTACACTCTGCATCGGGGATTGCCCACTTAGACTCTGCGCTTCAACCGAAGCAATAGCAGCCTGAAAATCAAAATCTCGTGCTTTGAACCCCGGTGTATCCACATTGGCCAAGTTGCCGGCAAGCACCTTGGCACGCTCGGTACGAAGGTTTAAAGTGTGCGGGTGGATCCCGAGGGCTTTGTCAAAATTGATCCCCATTTGGTGTCCTTGGTTTCAGTAAATCAAAAATCTTGGCTCTAACAAACAATTTTCGTGCCAACTTTTAAATCATTGATTTTAAGAGTCTTTATTTAAGTCACATTAGAATACGGAAGCGGAACTTCCGGTTCGGAAGGTGGGCGGAAATAGTCAGGCGGAAGCCATTCCGCAAAAAGAAGAGCTCGTGGTGAAGAGATATAAGAACAAAGAGAAAAAGGAACAAATGGTCAAGCTAACCCGCATTTCCATCCCCTATCCCGTCATTGCCGTGTTGTTTTATTTGGCCAGTTTCACGTCGGTTTCAGCCGCTGATCCTAACGAGCAGAAAGCCACTCATGTGCCGGTCAATAACCAGATCACAAACCAAGTATCCGATGAGATAAAGACACAAATCCAGCAAGCGGCAAAAGTGCACCAATGGCCCGCGGCTGAGCCTGGTATCTCCCTGCGCCTTCCCAGTGGTAGCCACCGCCTAACCGAATGCCGATCGGCACTTGATGTTCAACGCATAGACAGACGCCGCTATCCGGCAGGCCGGTTACGCTTCGAAGTGAACTGTACGGCTCCAGCGGTATGGCACCTCACAGTACAAGCCGATGTCAGCCTGATTGTTCCTGTTGCTATCGCCGCCCGCACCGTGACTAAAGATGAGGTCCTGACTGCCGGTGATATCACCCTCAAACCTACCGATATCGCCCGTATCAACCGCGAGTTCTTTTCATCGCCGCAAGGCTATGTCGGCCTGCGAGCCCTTCGCCAGATCCGCCGCGGCCAGCAACTTTCGCCTTCACATTTGAGCCCAGCCTATATGGTTTCGGAAGGTGACAAGGTGATTATCCAAGCCAGCAATGAACATTTCAGTGCCAACATGTCGGGGATGGCTTTGGAAGGGGGATATGCTGAGCAGCAAATCCGGGTGAAAAACACCAGCTCCGGCCAGGTGATCAAAGCCAAGATTGCCAAGCCCGGACTGGTGACAACGCTTTTCTAAAATGATTTAACCACGGCGGGGGATTGGTCGTTTAAGTTTAGTAACGGAGAAAAGCCAGGAGAATTGTTATGATCGAGCCAACCAAAGCGGGTTTGCAGCTTGCCCCAAACATTCAAAACCAGCCGCAAAAATTAAACGATACAAACGCAGCAAACACCCAAGAAATATCAAAGTCAGGATCCCCCGTATCCAATGTGACAAAGCCGAGTGCTGATGTCAGCCCTCAGGCCCAAAGCCTGGATAACCTCCAGCAGGAGCTCAAGCGTATTCCAGATGTCGATTTGGCGAAGGTGAATGAAATCCGCACCTTACTGGCCAGCGGTAACTACAACGTCGATCTTGATGGCCTGGCTGCCAGCATTCGCGGCGCCCATAGCCGCGACTGATTACTGACAGCTTGTTTAACACTACGGAAGTAAAAAGCATGAGCCAAAAGTCTGCGTTAATCATCAAAGGCTTTATTCAAGATATTCAGCGCGATCTGGCGGATTACCAGAACCTTCACCAACTTTTGCAGGTGCAGCATCAAAATATGCTGCGCCGCAATGGTGAAAAACTCAGTGCTATGACTGAACCCCACCAGCATTTGCTACAACAATTACAACAACGTGCAGATCAGCGAACCCGTCTACTGCTTCAGCTTGGCCTGGATAACTCTCCCGAGAGTGTCAACCGTGTGATCTCGACCCTGCCAGCCAATTACCGCCACCTCGTTGACAGCAAATGGAATCAACTCAAGGCGTTAGTTCACACCTGCATGGCACAAAACGACCGCAACAGCCGCCTCTTGGCAATGCAACAAGACATCTTGACCCAAGTGCTGCATCAAGACAGTGATGCCACTTACCAACCGGTATAACTCCCAGCTCTTTGCACGGCCTAAAAAAAACACCACAATCATGATTGTGGTGTTTTTTCACAGTACAAGCTTTTCACTATAAAGCTGGCACACTCAATAGTTAGCGCGGATAAAGCGCTGCATCGCCATTTCATCCATTAACTTCTGTTCGCTTCGAGCCAGCAATGTATTGTGTTGCTGGCGGCGCTTTTCAATCACGCACTCCAAACTTTTCACCTTCACATGTTGCCGGACAACATGCTGCTTGAGGGTAGCCTGCTCGGCCTGGGACAGCGCCAGCGTTTGAGTTTGGATCTCGGTAAGGTGTTTGAGGTGATCACGCAGGGCAAACCGGTTGGACCATGCCAATCCACTCTCCCCTGCAACCACCTGGCACGAATCATAGAGCGTATCCAGCTGCTCCAGCTTCTTCAGGTGGCTGGCACAGTCTTGCTGCTTCTGCTGATACTGCTGACCGAGTTTTTCCAGTTCCCCCTGACGGATCTGGCGGAAACGGTCCAGTGCTTTACTTTGCTCAGCCAAGGTTTAGCTCCTGTATCAATTGGTTCATCTGGTCATTCACCGTATCCCAACCGGCAAGTTCATCCATCTCTTGCTGCAGGAAGGCCACCAGCTTGGGGTAGGCCGCCACCGCTTGGTCCATTTCCGGATCGTTACCCGGTTGATAACCACCCAACGGGATCAGCTCGCGAACCTCCTGGTAGCGACTGTAGAGCTTTTTGAAATGCATGGCATGTCGCAGCTGCTCCTTGCTGACGACCTGAGGCATGGTCCGCGAAATAGACTGTGAGATATCAATCGCAGGATAATGCCCCGCCTCTGCCAGCTGGCGGCTCAATACGACATGACCATCGAGAATAGCACGGGCACTGTCCGCGATCGGATCCTGCTGGTCATCCCCTTCGGCCAATACCGTATAAATTGCACTCATGCTGCCCTGCTGCGAGGCACTGTTACCCGCCCGCTCAACCAGCTGCGGCAGCATACTGAACACCGACGGCGGGTAGCCCTTGGTTGCAGGCGGCTCACCCAATGCCAGGGCGATTTCCCGCTGCGCCATGGCAAAACGTGTTAATGAGTCCATCAGCAGCAGTACATCCTTGCCCTGATCACGGTAGTATTCGGCAACGCGGTGGCAAAGCTGGGAGGCACGCAGTCGCATCAGCGGTGATTCGTCAGCCGGGGCGGCGATAACCACCGCGCGCGCCAGCCCTTCGGGGCCCAAGGAATGTTCAATGAATTCCTTCACTTCCCGGCCACGCTCACCGATAAGCCCGACCACCACCACATCGGCACTGGTCTGGCGGGTGATCATACCGAGCAACACACTTTTACCGACACCACTGCCGGCAAACAGGCCTATCCGCTGGCCTTTGCCAAGGGTCAGCAAGCTATTTATCGCGCGAATACCGACATCCAGCGCACCGTCAATCGGACGCCGAGACATAGGGTTAATGTTTTCGCTTTCGAGGCTAATGTCATCCTGACCCAGCACCGGTCCCAAGCGATCTAGCGGCTCGCCAAGTCCATTGAGCACCCGGCCTAGCCACTGCGGCCCGATACGGATTTGGCTCTCGCCTTCCAGCGGCCATACCTTGGCACCGGAAAACAACCCCGAAGCGTTGCTGACCGGCATCAGGTAAGCCACATCGCGGTTAAACCCCACGGTCTGAGCTTCTATCTTGGTACCGTTGCCCGTTTCCACCAAGCACCGTTGCCCGGTAAGCAACCGGCATCCCACCGCTTCAAGCATCATGCCGGTCACTTTCACCAACCGCCCGGTGACTTTCGCCACCGGAACAGTATCGAGCGAAGCCAGCGCTTGTTCTAGGCGGTAATCAATAACGTTGCTCATGACGCCTGCCTGACCGCCCCATCAGTTTCTTGCCCTGATTTAGCATGATCTGCTGCTGAGTGGTCGGCTTCGGCTTGATTCTGTTCAGCGGTGCCTTCTATCACCACTTGCTCATCAAGCAGGTGTCCTTTGACAGCCGACATACACGTATCAAGCCGTTGCTCGCATCCCGCATCCGCTTCGGCATTTTTGGTCATCACACGGCATTCGCCCTGGCGAAGGGTGTCATCACAAACGATGTTCCACTCTGCAATTTTTTCGCTGGCGACTTTCTCCAGATGAGTGAACTCCTCCTTGGCCATTTTGACCTTAAGGCCCAGCGGTTCACCCGGCAAACTTTCCAGAGTTTCATCCACTAGCGCCAAAATTTGCTGAGGTTGAAGCGCCAGTTCGCAGCGGATCACTTGCTGCGCCACCTTCTGAACCAACTCGCATACCTGCTCGCGCTGACGGCGCTCATGCTCTGAAAATAGCTCCGCGGTCTGCCGGTGTAGATGGGCAAAGGGCGCAGTGGCTTGAATAAACTGTGCCTTGCCCTCTTCGACACCCTGCCTGAAACCTTGCTCTCGGCCTTGTGCCTGACCTTGTTCGAAACCTTGTTGCTGGCCCTGCTCAATACCTTGTTTAACCCCTTCTTCATGACCTCGGGTCATGCCTTGCTGAAAGCCTTGGTTGAACTGGGCTTGGAAATCTTCTGGTTGGCCTGATGGTGCAGCAGCGGCATCCAACAATGAATCCCCCTCGACACCCGCCATCAAGCGGGCATCCTCACTGATCTCATCAAGGCCAAAATCGTCCATAGCCAAATTGTCAAAACCCAACTCTCCGGCGCCAAAATCATCGGCACCAAAATCACCTGGGCCGAACTCGCTGGCAAAATCATCGCCAAACAGGCTGTCATCACCCAGCCCCGATTCTCCCGCAAGCGCGTTGCCGGGTTGGGTTACCATCACAGGCGAAGCCTGAGCCAAAGATGTAGGATCAACCAATGGCGGAAAACGGTGGCTGCGAAACTGGCTTGGTTGTAAGCGCATCACTTTATTTCGTCTAAACATCTCTATTCCACCGTGGTTTCTTGATATAGCTGAAGACTGATAACCTTGGATTCATTCAAGTCACGCACATAATCCATGATTTCCGAGCGAGCTTCCTGCACCTGACGCACAGACACTTTGCCAAGCTGGTCAATTTCTGCTTCCATCGACTGCTGCATACGACGCGGTAAGATCGCAAGCAGTGATTTGCGCAAGGATTGATCTGCGCCTTTCAATGCCATCGCCAGCAAGTCAGTCGGGATCTCTTCAAGAATACGCAAGCGCACAGCCTCTGATTGGCGGGTCAACAAGGAGAACTCGTACATCTTGTTCTTCAAGCGCTCAACCAACTCGCTGTCCTGCTCTTCCAGCGCCGTCATCAAGCTCAATTGATCGCCACTGTATCGGTTGATGATATCTGCGACCTGCTTTTCACCCTCGATGACCGCCCCTGAATTCTCCGCCAGGAACTCGATACAACGATCAACCAGCTCCTGCAGCTCTATCGCAACCTCACGGCTGACCTCAGTCAGAACCGCAATTCGGCGCAGCACGTCATTTTGCTCATCTTGAGACAACTCAGACAATACTGAAGAGGCGATCTCTGGCGGCAGGAAGGCAATAAATACCGCCTGCATCTGGATATGCTCGTTGGTCAGAAACTTGGCAAGCTGCTTGGGTTCAATCCACTGCAAGCGCTGCATGGAAGTTCGAATTTCATCACCGTAAATCGTATCGAGAAGGTTGCGTGCCAGGCGGCCACCCAAAGCTTTATCCAGGGTGCGCTGCAAGAAGGTACGCGATGCCCCGCTGATCCCCGACTGGGCACGGAACTCCTCAAAAAAACCTTGCAAAACAAACCGGGCTTCAATACTGCGAATAGCCGGTTGCTGCGCCATCGCATGGCTGACTTTGAGCAATTCATCCCGCGACATATGACGCATCACCTGAGAAGCCGACTCTTCGCCCATACTCAGCAGCAAGATGGCCGTCTGCTCCATTGGATCCAGCAGGACCTCACCGTCTGCCAGGTGGCTAAAATTACTTAGACTCATTGCTGTTCACCCACTTCTTGATTACTTCTGCGACACGTTCCGGTTCAACTTCCGTCAGTTTCTGCAAGTGCCTAACCTGCACGTCTAGCTCGGAGCCCGGTGGTGGTAAGGTCGATAAATCAAAATCAGCTTCACCGCCAGACTGTGGTGCGCTTTCATCGGCAACCATGCCGCCCTGCGCGATCGAATCCAGTAGCGCATCGGCCAGATCCTGCTCGCTCCCCCCTGATGAAATACTGATCGGCTTAATATCCGTCGCCGACTCAGAGGCAGAAACGCCTTCACTAGCCGCCATGTCGAACCCTTCTGGCGTCGTCGCCAACGCCGTTGTCACCGGAGCCGGACGTTGCAGCGCTTTCGCAAGCGGTCGCAGTACCAGGACGATGAATAACAAGCCGAGCAATGCATACACACCGTACTTGGCCAGTTGCAACAACTGCTGATCGTGCCACCAAGGGGCATCAACCGGAGCCGCTTCAATGGCACGGGCAAAGTTAAATGCGTGTAGGCTGAACTGATCGCCTCGCTCGGCGACATATCCGACAGAATCTTTAACCATTTGAGCTATTTGCTCCAATTGTGCAGGTTGCCAACCTTGTTCTTTAACTTCGTCGTTAAGCAACACTGAGACTGATAACATTTCAATTCCGCCCTGAGCATGGCGGGTATGACGCACCTTGCGGCCAACATCGTACTGGCGACTGAGTTCGGCACGCTGGTTACGGGTTTCATTGTTAGCCGGACCTTCTTCACCGGTCGGCTGATTGCTCAGTGCACCAGGGATCCCCAACGCTAGCTGCCCCTGGGTATTGTCTTGCTTGGTAAATTCAGTTCGCAGTACCGGATCGCTGTCAACCGACTCATGGGTTTCCTCGATTTGATCGAAGTTCAGGGTTGCCGCCACCTGCACCCGGAAGTTACCGACACCGAGCAGCGGAGCCAGCATATCTCCGGCACGACGCACAATGTCGCGTTCGACCCGCTGCTGCAGCTCGTGGAAACGTACATTGATCTGAGACTGCTGCCCCATGGCCAGATCAGCACTGAGCAGATTGCCATACTGATCAACAACCGATACGGCTTCGCCTGCCATACCGGCAATGCTGCCACTGACCAAATTGACAATCGCTTCTACCTGATGCTGTTCTAGCTGCATGCCCGGTTCGAGTTCAAGCATCACCGCAGCCGACGGCTTCTCTTCATCGATACCGACAAACAAGGTGCGATTTGGGATAGCCAAATGTACTCGGGCATTACTCACCGAGCGAATAGCCAGAATCGTTCGCGCCAGCTCACCTTCCAACCCTTGGCGGTAACGGGCATTTTCAATAAACTGGCTGGTGCCTAGCCCCGAGCTGCGGTCAAGAATTTCCAGCCCCTCAGGCAGCTTGGCCTTCACACCACGGGCGGCCAAAATAATGCGGGCATCTGCCAAACGGTTTGCCGGCACCATGATCTGGCCCGATTGGCTATCTAGCTGGTACTTGATTTTTTCCTGTTCCAGTACCGAGAGGATCTCACTGTTATCGTAACGCTCCTGGGTACCATATAACGGCTTGTAAGGGCTGGTTTGGGTCCACATCACGACGACAATAAAGAGCGTCACCATCACTGCCAGCGCAGTGATAAGAGCAACGTTTTTATATTTGCCCCCCAAGTGCTGTTGGATTTTTTCTTTGTATGACAGCCATTTGTTCGATGGTGTCTGTTCTGGGTTTTCAGCTACTGTTGTACTCATGTTCTTCTCACTACAGAGGCATCTTCAGTACATCGTCATAGGCAGTCAGGATCTTGTTCCTTACCTGTGTCAATGCTGAAAAAGAAATACTGGCTTTCTGACTGGCCACCATGGCACCAACCAAATCATCGGAACGACCGGCATCCACATCAGCCGTCAGTTGGCTGGCAAAGTGCTGCTGGTTATCCACGCGGCGAACGGCCTGCTGCATCGCGGTCTGAAAGTTTCCTGTTGGTGGATGCGAGAAGTTCACTGCAATCTGGGTGCCGGTCTGGGCTTGCTCCCTCATTACAGCCATACGCTGTAACATATCGTTCTGCATCGTTGAGATGTGATTAGACATATTTTCTATTGTCCTTAAGCAGCATTGCCTGATTGGTGGATGTAAGAATCAATGTTGATCCCCTGTTCACGCATCGCGGCAATCTTGTAGCGCAATGCCCGGGTCGACATCCCCAACGCTTCCGCGGTGTCATTTCGTTTGCCTTTGAAGCGGGCTAGCGTGTCGAGTATAAATTGTTGCTCCGCGTTCTTTCGGCTTTGCTTGAGGGCTTGTTTGGCATCTTCCACTACCTCGCCAAGCGCTCCCTCCACCATGGTACTCAGCATGTCGTTGAGCATCAGATCCTGTGCGGTGATCCAATGGCCATGGCGCATAACCAAAGCCCGCTGGATAGTATTTTCCAGCTCCCGGATATTGCCGGGCCAGTTATAGTGCTGCAGGGCCAGCTGTGCCTCTTCCGACAGGCTGCAAGAGTCGGTGCAACCGGCATTGAGCTTGCGGATGAAGTGCTCGGCCAATGGCAAGATATCTTCCTTACGATCACGCAGCGGTGGCCACTGCAGCGGAAGGACATCCAAACGGTAGTAAAGGTCCTGACGGAAACGGCGCTCGGCGACAGCCTGCTGCAGGTCAACATTGGTGGCGGCAATAATTCGGATATCCAGCGAAATAGACCGATGGCTGCCCAGCCGCTCTACTTGGCGCTCCTGCAGCACGCGCAACAATTTCGCCTGCAATGCCGGTGGCATTTCACCAACCTCATCGAGCAGCAAGGTGCCGCCGTTGGCTTCCTCGAACTTGCCCGCCTGGCTTTGGGTCGCGCCGGTAAACGCGCCTTTGGTATGGCCGAACAGCACCGCTTCGAGCATGCTCTCGGGGATCGCCGCACAGTTTATTGCGACAAACGGCCCCTCGCTGCGAGGAGAATGATCATGGACATAACGCGCCAAGACTTCCTTGCCGGTACCCGACTCGCCAGTGATCAATACCGTTGCATCGGTCTGAGCGGCACGGTGAGCCATTTGCAGCACTTGCAGGCTGCGCCGGCTGGTGGCCACCACTTCTCGCTTCGGCGATTGCACCGTTCGGTTACGCTCCAGCAGCGCGATGATCTGCTCTGGCTGGTAGGGTTGCAGCAGATAATCGTCGGCACCGGCCTGCATCGCATCACTCGCCAACTTGCTTTGCTGGTAATCGACAATGGCAACCACCGTTCCCGTAGCAACCATCTGCTTGGCGCGGCGGATAGTGGATAGCATGTCCATGTCGGTTAGGTTATCGGCAACAAACAACAGGCTGTCTGGCTGCTCGCGTAATTTCGCCAACGCATCAGCAGCTGTGGAGGCATTTCGCACCGTGTAACCTTCCGCACTTAACACCTTGATCGCTGAGGCAGCTTGTACCAGGCAACGGTGGGCAAATATGACGTTACAGGCTCTCATGCCCCCTCCTTGACCAAACGTAATTGAACCCGGCGATTCTGCTGGTTGGCCGCCCCATTCGTCCCCTCAACAATCGGATAACGCTGGCCATGGGCACGCAGCTGGATAAGTTCACGCTTGACACCCATTGCAACCAACTCATCCGCAACCGCTTGAGCTCGCTTGCGAGAAAGCCATAAATTATTCAATGAAGCACCAGTGAGATCGGTATGACCATCAATCAACAGCGCACTGACATCACGGTCGTAACGAATGTATCGAGCAATATCACTGAGCATCTGTCGTTGAGCGTCACTCATTTGGCTTTCGCTGCTCTCAAACAAAAACGTATTGTCTTTAGCTTGTTCGTAACCCATTGGCAGCAGTTGGCCTAAGCAGGATTTGAATGCCTGATAAGATGTCGCAAAATTGACGGAAGGAATATCCCAACTTTTGACTTCGTGACGCTCATTATCAGTCACCGAAATTTGACCCCATGCACCTTTTTCCATTTCATTAAGTAAATAATGAAGAGTTTCATTTCCGGTGAATGTCAGTCCTTCCAAGCCATTTTCTTCGCCTTGTAATAACTTTTGCAGAGGCTTATTTTGCTTCCACGGCGAATAATTGACGCTTAGCGTTATCTCACCGACAAAATAAGGTCGCTGGCTACTGGTAAAGGAAACCAAATATGGCTTCGCAGAGTTTGCAATAAACGCAACACTGCCATCGAACTTAAGATCCTTTGTTAATTTGCAAGAAAAGCGATCTCCTGAGAATTGCCAATCCACTTTATCCAATGGTGCTTGAATAGGTTTAGCGTGAGCACTATTAGATAAAAAAACTAACAAAGAAAGCACTGCGGTTGATTTGATTGCTTTCATATTAAACAAATTGCCTAACTGGTAATGATTATTGCATTCCCGCTAGAGAAAGAAGCGAGAATAATAATGCTTCCTTGCCCTACTTTTGCATCCTTAACACAAGGATATGCAACAAGACACTTCTATTATTATATTTGTCAATAAAGCAAGGCAATATGTGGGGATATTAGGCAGCATTTTATTGATTTACTAGACAGTTATTTGTGTCATTTATTTTGCTTGGCTTAAGATCACACTTTCAAATTTCATTACAAACCGTGACAATTAACCGAAAGTTAACATCCAAATCAAAATAAAAACCAAAATAAACCAACAACCAAACAAACTAGCTGAAAAACCATGCACCATCGCACATTTTCAAGACGCGCATTTTTTTACTTTTAATTACATAAAGAATAAAAGTGTGATCTCGCTTCATCAAATATTCAATTTTTCATTTAATAAAATGAATTTGCATAAATTTGACAATAATTTGTAAGCGTTTGAATTATTCCATCAATGCTGATAGAAATAGCCGCCTAACTGATACGTGAAAATAAAAAAACACGTTCAGAAGTCAATTTTAACTTTTATATCTTCGGACTTATTAATGGAAACCAGCAAGAGCAGAAATAAAACCAAACCGAGGAATATACATAGTTCAAAGAATGTATTTCCTATCGACATCCGTTCATTAGGAAGACCATTAAACGCTGCACAGCAGTCTTTATCTCCCTATATTAATCAATCCGTGAAAGTTCTGGAACAAACGCTTAACAACATGACACGAAGGACGGATTGCCAGGTAAAACTTCTCAGTTATGGCCTGGAGGTCAGCTATCAAGAAATAAAAGATAGAGAACCTATTTGTTTTACCCATAATAAATACAACGGCCAATGCCTAGTCAGTATTTCACAATCACTGATCCACCTTATTGCTGAAGCTTTCTATGGGGGAACCCCGACATTTTGTCATCAGGAAGCGGCCAATAGTAATACCAGCGACCTCCCTGATACGGATATTGATGCTGCGGTTGGTCATTCCGGCATTCATTCCTATTCAACGGTATTAAACCAGCCGATGAATGCCAGCGAAAAACGTGTCCAAGCGAGGCTTGCCGCCACCTTACTCAATGAAGTCAGTCACCAGTGGCAAGTTTCAGCCGAACAACCAACGTTTACCAACGGTGTACTCCATGCCAAGTTCGCTATCCAGATTGAAGATAGCTACGGCGAGATCCACTTACACCTCGATGATGATCTGTTGCTGCAACTGACAGCCGAAGATGTCGTCACCAAGTCTGATCCGGCACTTGTTGATAGCTTGAGGGAAGCACACCTCAAGCAGGTACCTTTGCGCCTCGGTGCCGTCCTCAGCCGCCAGACCCTGACACTCGATCAAGTCGTCAACTTAAAGGTTGGCGACATTATCTCAACCGAAATCCAAGAAGTTGTCGATGTCCATGCCGGCACGCTGCCGCTGTATCAAGCCCATGTTGTAGAGCGCAACGGCCACCTTGTGCTGCAAGTTATCGATAACATTACTCCTCAGGAGCGAAACTGATCATGAACGAACAAAATATCCAACACCTTCTTGATGGCGATCTGAATATCGACGCTGATGTCGCCGATATCTTTGAATCGCCAGCCGCTTCCGACAGCCTGGATGCGGTAAACACGACCGCTCAGGCACCGCGTGATCTAGGTTTTTTCCGTCAAATCCCGGTAACGGTGACGCTTGAGGTTGCCAGCACAGACATTGCCTTGGGTGAACTGCTGACTGTCGGGCCAAACTCGGTGATTGAACTCGACAAACTCAATGGTGAACCGCTTGATGTCAAAGTGAACGGCCGCCTGCTGGGTCATGCCGAAGTCGTTGTGGTTAATGACAAATATGGCCTGCGTCTTACCGACATTGCCGAAGATGCTTTGCATGACGTCACTGCATAAACGCTACATCCCGACCTGGCTAAAAGTGCTTCCCCTTGTGGCGCTGCTGCTTGGCTTTTCCGGCCAGGCACTAGCCGATCAGGGGATCACTTTCATGTCCGTGTTAGACGGCGAAAGCAATCAGGAATACTCGGTTAAAGTTCAGATCCTGCTATTAATGACGGCACTGAGCTTTTTGCCGTCGATGCTGCTGATGATGACCAGCTTTACCCGCATCATTGTGGTATTGGCAATTCTTCGTCAGGCGCTGGGCTTGCAACAAAGTCCACCCAACCGGATCCTGATCGGCATCGGGCTCACCCTGACCATGCTGCTGATGAAACCGGTTTGGGACCCTATCTATAGTGATGCCTACGTGCCCTATGACAATGGCCAGATCACCCTGCAACAGGCTGTAGCCGAGGCAGAAAAACCGGTGCGGGCGTTCATGCTGGCCCAGACCTACGAAAACTCCCTGGAGCAAATGCTGCGTATTGCCGGTGATCCGCTCAATCTTAAGCCGGAAGAAATCAGCTTTGCGGTATTGATGCCTGCATTTGTGATCAGTGAACTAAGAACGGCTTTCCAGATCGGATTTATGCTGTTCATCCCGTTCCTGATCATCGATATCGTCGTCGCCAGTGTGCTGATGGCTATGGGTATGATGATGCTGTCACCGCTGATCATCTCGCTACCGTTCAAGCTAATGGTGTTTGTGATGGTTGACGGCTGGACCATGACGGTAGGTAGCCTGACGGCGAGTTTTGGAGGCTTATAATGGGAGTAGATGCAACCGCAAACCTCTATGCCGATGCCATTTATATGATCATCTCCATGGTAGTTGTTTTGATAGGCCCAAGCTTGCTGGTTGGTCTGGTGGTAGCCGTCTTCCAGGCGACGACCCAAATCAATGAGCAAACCATGAGCTTCCTGCCGAGGCTGCTAAGTACGCTGTTGATGCTAATTTTCGCCGGCCCTTGGCTACTGCGCAACATCAGTGATTTTTTCACCACCCTTTTCCATACCATCGCCAATGTCGTTAGCTGACAGTCTGGTCACTTTGACCTTCGCCGAAATCACTGCAATGGCCGGCCAACTATGGTGGCCTTTTTTCCGTATTTCGGCGGCTTTCATGACCATGCCGTTTATCGGCAATGCGCATATCAACAATCGCACCCGGATACTGCTCGCCCTGTCGATCACCTTGTTATGTGCGCCATTGCTGCCGCCGATGCCTGCGGTTGACCCTATCTCGCTCAAGGCGCTGGTACTTGCCGGGGAGCAGCTGGCCATTGGCGCCCTGCTGGGAATGTGCCTGCATTTCTTGTTTGCCGCCATGGCCATGGTTGGCCAGATCATGTCGATGCAGATGGGCCTTGGTATGGCCATGATGAACGACCCGGCCAACGGGGTTACCGTTGCCCTTTTGGGCAGCTACTTTTTGATGTTCACCACCTTGCTGTTTCTTGCCCTCGATGGTCACCTGGTGGCGATTGATATCGTGGTCCAAAGCTTTGAACGTTACCCGGTCGGCAACGGCTTCGATCTGGTCTCCTTCGCCCGGTTGATTGATCTCTTCGGCTGGATGATGACCGCAGCGGTGACCATTGCCCTGCCGACCATTGCCGCCATGCTCACCGTCAACCTGACCTTCGGGGTGATGAACCGTGCCGCACCGTCGCTCAATGTCTTTGCCTTGGGCTTTCCGATGTCGATGATGCTCGGATTATGTGCCGTCTTGCTTTCAACATCGGGCCTGCCAGGCATTTATGCCGAGCTCAGCCACCAGATCCTGAGTGAGATGCGCCTGATGGGAGGAAGCTAGAATGTCACAGCAACAAAGCAGCCAGGACAAGAGTGAAAAGCCCAGCCCCCAGAAACTGCGCAAAGCCAAACGCGAAGGCCAGGTCGCCCGCTCCAAGGAATTTGTGGTCGGGGTACTGTTTATCACCATCGCCCTGTTCCTGTGGGCCTATGGCCATTTTCTGGCTGAACAGGCGGAAAAGCTGTTCACCATTAACTATCAGCTCAGTGCCGCCGAGCTCAGGGAGCCCGATATCATGGCCCGCAAGCTCGGCGAGAGTGTACTGTTGCTCGCTGGCATTTTTGTCCCCATGGCCATGGTGCTATTTATCATGACGGTGCTGGCCTCGATGATACCGGGCGGCTGGGTGATGTCGCTCAAACCTATCCAGCCCAAACTGAGCAAAATCAGTCCACTTGCAGGGCTCAAACGATTGTTTTCCATCAAGTCGCTGGTTGAGCTGGTTAAATCTATCCTCAAGATCACCCTGATTTCAGCGGTGCTGTATGTCCTGCTCGACAACAACCTCAGCACCTTGATCGCCGCCCAGCGGGCGCCATTTGAAATCGGCATGGGGATCACCCTCAGCCACATTATCAAGGCCCTGATTTACTTCGGCATCGTGGTACTGCTGATTGGTTTTATCGATATGCCCTACCAGCTGTGGAACCACATCAAAGAGCTGAAGATGACCAAACAGGAAGTGAAAGACGAACACAAGAACACCGAAGGCCGGCCGGAGGTCAAACAGCGTATCCGTCAGATCCAACAGCAGATATCGCGCCGCCGGATCGATAACTCAGTGCCGACTGCCGATGTCATCCTGACCAACCCGACCCACTATGCTGTCGCCCTGAAATATGACCTCAGCCGTGCCGGGGCCCCGTTTGTGGTCGCAAAAGGTGAAGACGAGATGGCTTTTCGTATCAAGGCAATTGCCGAGCAGCACAATATAGAAGTGATGAACCTACCGCCGCTGACCCGGGCTATCTATTTCAACACCCGGGTCGATCAGGAGATCCCTGGGCCACTGTTCGTCGCCGTGGCTCATGTGCTGACCTATGTCATGCAGCTGAAGGCCTATAAAGAAGGGAAGAACGACAAACCTCAGCCATTGCCGAGCTTTGCCATTCCCAAGCATCTGAAAACAGAAACTAAATAACAGAACCCATACCAACAACAAGCAACGTCAACTTTGAGCTAGAAGTCCTATGAAAGCGAAACTGCAACAACTGTTTCCGAGCCTGACCAGCAGCTACTTGGGGATCCCCATTTTGCTGCTGGCGATCCTGGCTATGGTCATTTTACCCCTGCCGCCATGGCTGCTCGATGCCCTGTTCATCTTCAATATCGTACTGGCAGTCATTGTGTTGCTGGTTGCGGTATCCAGTAAACGGCCGCTCGACTTTTCGGTCTTCCCGACCATCTTGCTCGTTGCCACCCTGATGCGCCTGACCCTCAATGTTGCCTCGACCCGGGTGGTCTTGCTCAATGGCCACCTCGGCGGAGATGCCGCCGGTAAGGTGATCCAGGCCTTCGGTGACGTGGTTGTCGGTGGTAACTATTTCGTCGGTATCGTGGTGTTTGTCATCCTGATGATCATCAACTTCGTGGTGATCACCAAAGGGGGCGAGCGTATCTCCGAAGTGTCGGCCCGCTTTACCCTCGATGCCCTACCGGGTAAACAGATGGCTATTGATGCCGACTTGAACGCTGGCCTGATTGACCAAAACCAAGCCCGTACCCGCCGCGACGAAGTGGCCCGTGAAGCAGACTTCTATGGCTCGATGGACGGTGCTTCGAAGTTTGTCCGCGGCGATGCCATAGCAGGCTTGATGATTTTGGTCATCAATATCTTAGGCGGTATCACTATCGGTATGGTGCAGCACGATCTGGCTGCCAGCGAAGCCTTCCAGCGCTTCGCCCTGCTCACTATTGGTGATGGCCTGGTCGCCCAGATCCCGTCACTGCTACTGGCCACCGCTGCCGCAATTATCGTCACCCGAGTCAACGACAGTGGCGATATCTCGGTAGACGTGCATCGCCAGATGCTGGCGTCTCCAGCGACCTTGTTTACCGCCTCGGCCATCATGCTGATCATCGGTTTGGTGCCGGGCATGCCGCACCTTGCTTTCTTTGCCTTTGCGGCCGTCCTTGCCTATGCCGGTTGGAAACAAAGGAAAATAGACAGCGATCCCGAGCCACTGGCCCAGGCCGAAGCCGTTGCCGAAGCAATTGCCCAGGACAATACGCCAACCCTTGGCTGGAACGATGTGCCGGCAGTGAACCCGATAGCCCTGGAGCTGGGTTACCGCTTGGTGAACTTGGTTGACAAAAACCAAGGCGAGCCACTGGCCCAACGCATTCGCGGGGTGAGGAAAACCATTACCGAGCAGGTGGGCTTTTTGATCCCGGAAATTGCGATCCGTGACAACCTCAAACTCAAGCCAACCCAGTATTCGCTGTTGCTCCACGGCGAAGTGATTGCCCAAGGGGATATCGACCCCGAACGTTTGATGGCTCTAGCCGTCGGTGAAGTCTATGGCCAACTCGATGGCGTACTTGGCAAAGATCCGGCCTATAACCTCGATGCGGTGTGGATTGAACCAGCCAACAAACCCCAGGCACTTAACCAGGGCTATTCAGTGGTTGACGGGGCAACTGTGATTGCCACCCACCTTAGCAAAATCATCAAGGAACACCTGGCTGAGCTTTTCTGCCATGATGATGTCGAGCACTTGATGGAACGCCTCAGCGGCTCGGCGCCCAAGCTGATGGAGGCGCTCACCGCCCAACTCAACCACCAGCAGCAAATGCGAGTTTTCCGTCAGCTACTGGTCGATCAGGTGCCAATCAAAGATATCGGTAATATCGCCTCGATTATGGTAGAAAGCAGCGAAGTCACCAAAGATCCTATCCTGATCGCCGCCGATGTCCGCTGCGGCATCAAACGCTCCCTGACCAATAGCCTGGTCGGCTCTAGCAAGGATTTCAACATTTACACCTTGAGTGACAACCTCGAGAAGATGCTGCTAACTTCGCTGAGCAAGTCCCAGCAAAGTGGCGGTCAAACGGCATTGGATAGCTTCCCCGTCGAGCCTACGCTGCTGGCCCAGTTGCAGCAGAATATGCCGGCGGTCAAAGAGCAGCTCAAGCAAAACGGTTTCAAGCCAATCCTGCTGGTGACTCCGCAATTAAGACCGCTGCTGGCGCGCTATGCCCGGACATTTGCCAAAGGTCTGGTGGTGCTTTCTTATAACGAAATCCCCGAAGACAAGAACATCAATGTGCTAGGCCACTTGGGTTAAAAAGTCTTCGAACTATATTTGCCGCTTTTCTTTCCGGGCTAGTGCCTATCGGGTGTCTGGCTCGGAGAGAAAGCAAAGGGGGAGAGAAAATGAAGGATAAAGAAAGAACATTTTCCCCTTTGCCAAGACCGCAAAATGAAGTTACAGAAACAAAAAAGTAACACCACATTTTACCTTACCCATCAATAACTTCAGACATACAGCAAGTTAACCCAATAACATCCCCGTAAACATTGACCAATCTCGTGACATATCTATCCGTATTTATCGCTTTACCCGTGATAAAATTATGGTATAAATCCAACGCAAACGATTGCGCAACTCATAAAGCCTGCTTGCGCGATATATACAAAGTTACCAAATGCGAGGTTATGGTCGTCCATGAAAAGTGATATTGAAATTTGCCGTGATACATCGCTCACTCCGATTGATCTCATCGCTCAGCAGGCTGGCCTGCTTCCTGAAGATCTGACTCCGCAAGGCACATTAAAAGCCAAGGTTAAACCTTCTGTCCTCAAGCGCTTGGCTGACAAGGAAGAAGGTAAACTGGTTGTCGTTACTGCAATCACCCCAACCCCACTGGGTGAAGGCAAAACCGTGACCACTATCGGTCTTGCCCAAGGCCTGGCCAAAATCAACCAGTCGGTGATGGCATGTATTCGCCAGCCGTCGATGGGCCCGGTGTTTGGTGTTAAAGGCGGTGCTGCCGGTGGCGGTTACAGCCAGGTCGCACCAATGGAAAAACTGAACCTGCACCTGACCGGCGATATCCACGCCGTGACGGCAGCCCATAACCTTGCCGCAGCCGCTATCGACGCCCGTGTTTACCATGAAGAGCGCCACGGCTACGAAGGCTTTACCGAAAAAACCGGCATGCCTGCCCTGCGCATTGATATGGACCGCATTGTCTGGCGCCGTGTCATGGATCACAATGACCGTGCCCTTCGCATGATCACTGTCGGCAAAAACCAGCCAGGCAAAACTATCAACGGCCTTGAGCGCGAAGATGGCTTTGATATCTCGGCGGCTTCTGAGCTGATGGCTATCCTTGCGCTGTCAAAAGATCTGGCTGACATGCGCCAGCGAATCGGCCGTGTCGTCTTGGCCTACGATCTGGATGGCAAACCAGTAACGGCAGAAGATCTGCAAGTTGCCGGGGCAATGGCCGTGACCATGGTTGAAGCCATCGAGCCGACCATGATGCAAACACTGGAAGGGGTACCGACCCTGATCCACGCTGGTCCATTTGCCAATATCGCCCACGGCAACTCGTCAATCATTGCCGACCGTATCGCCCTGAAGCTGGCAGACTACACCATCACCGAAGGGGGCTTCGGCTCTGATATGGGCTTCGAGAAAGCCTGTAATATCAAAGCCCAGCAAGCGGGTCGCGGTCCAGATTGTGCAGTTGTCGTTGCTACCCTGCGCGGCCTGAAAGCCAACTCAGGCCTGTATGACCTACGTCCGGGTCAGGCACTGCCGCAGGCTATCTTCGAAGAAGACGAGAAAGCACTGGCTGCCGGTTTTGATAACCTGAAATGGCATATCAACAATGCAGCCAAATACGGTGTACCGGTTGTGGTGGCAATCAACCGCTTCCCGCAGGACACAGACGCTGAACTGGCCCAGCTTAAAGCGATGGTCGAAGCCGAGCAGTTCGCCACCCATGTCGATGTGGCGATCAGCGAAGCCTTCGGTAAAGGCGGTGAAGGTGCAATTGAACTGGCCAAAGCGGTAACCCGTGCCTGTGAAACCCCAGCCAACTTCAAGCCGCTGTACGAACTGTCACAGACGCTGGAAGAAAAGCTGATGACCGTTGCCGAAGTGGGCTTCGGCTGCCGTGGTGTTGAGCTGTCAGAACTGGCCAAAGAGCAACTGGCGCAGTTCAAAGCACAAGGCTATGATAACCTTGCCCTGTGCATGGCAAAAACACCATTGTCCATCAGCCATGACCCAAGCCAGAAAGGCGCACCGAGCGACTTTGTCGTCCCGGTCCGCGAGCTGAAACTGTGTGCTGGTGCGGGCTTCGTTTATGCTCTATGTGGTAATGTGATGACCATGCCTGGCCTACCGGAAAAACCGGCTTACCTCGGCTTGGACATTGATGCCGACGGCAACATTGTGGGACTGAGCTAGCTACCCGCCCACTGGAAGATCAAACGTCAGAACTGGCTGGCGTTTGGTCCAGAATCGGCTATTTGTTGAGGTAATCATTGTCATGAAAGGTTCTCACCCATTGCGGCTGATACACCACCAGCAAAGTGATCGCCATACCGTTGATCAGGGCCTCGGGGAACAGTAGCAGTGGTGTCAGCACCAAGTAGTTGTCGACGATGTAGTGCCAGCTGTACAAGCCACTTAGCCACATCACCCCACCATTGAGCAGTTGGTGGGCAGCAATCGTTAACGCGCCGTTAAGAAAAGCCGCAGCAAAGATATACACAAAAAGGTGTCGGCTCAGGTAACGATAAGTCAGACGAAACAGGCAAAAACTCAACCAGGCAGGGAAAATGACCGAGACCACCATATAAATCCCAATATCCGCAGCGGGCAACAGGCCAAAGGCGGCAAGCAGCACGGTGGGGATAACACCGATTAAGGCCGCTATCCGCCAGCCATGACACAACGCCAACGTAGTCAAGGCCAAGAAATGTACCTGCAACCCATCCGCCAACCCCGCTTTGAGGCTCCAAAGCAGAAACAGCACCACCACACTGGCAAGAACCCAGTGCTGGTAGTCCTTTTCATGCCGAAACTTAGGCCAAAACTCGCGAGGAAAACGGACTACGAGTATTATCGCCGCCAATACCCATCCGGCCAGCTGTAGGCCACTGATCACACCAGACATCCCTGCTCCATTGCTTCAACTCCTACTGAAAATCCCTTCCCATCGCATAACACCAACGACGTGCTTCAAAACAATAATCCCCACCCTATTAGGCGCTAAATCCATGTGGTAACTAGGGATATGGTGGGATTAATTCGCCCAATCACAGTGGATTTGGATAGACTTTATACGATTAGTAATTTTTAACAAAAAAAAGTTAGCAAGACGTAACTAGATCAATTTTTTTTCGTTTTATCCTGTTAACCTCAATGCCAGCTCAATAAAAATTAAGGCCTATCATTATGGAAATGACTAACGCACAACGCCTGATCCTATCTAATCAATACTACCTGATGTCTAAGCTTACGCCAGAGAACGAAGCAAAATACCGTCGTCTACAAACAATTGTAGAGCGTGGTTACGGTCTGCAGATGCGTGAACTGGACAAAGAGTTTGGTGATCTGCCTGAAGAAAAATGCCGTGAAATCATTGATTTCATGGAGATGCACCATGCGATGCAAGAATCTTACAAAATGCTGTCTGAAGACAACCAGAAGCAAGTGGATCAGCGCCGTCTTAACTTCCTTGGCTTTGATGCTGCAACGGAAGCCCAGCATGTCCACTACGTGCGCTTCCTGACCGAAGAAGAAGGCCTGTACCCGCAGTTTGACAAATCAGAGCACATGTTCAATAGCCAGGTGCCGATGCTGGAAAAATACCAGCGTATGCTGCGTACATGGCGCAATTGCCCGCGTCAGTACCACTTGTCTGCCTCTGAGATCCAGCAGGTACTTAACGCCTAAGCTTCTCTCATTTTCTATCTCAAGCCGGAGCCTTTGCTCCGGCTTGTTGTATCTCGGTATTGACATCCCCTCTTGCATAGCAAAAATGTGAGCCCTGCCGATAAATGCTCACATCATGCGTCAACTTTGACCCTTTATCTTTATTAAGCATGGTAAAAGCGATAAACCACTAATAATTCAATTTATTAGCTGAGAATTCCGCTACTCTTGGCGACTTTTTACCTGTATACACATAAACACCCTGGTTAGCTGATCCGCAATGATGAAATTCTTTTATGCCGTCATATTCTTATTTTCTCTCTCAAGTTGGGCCAAGCCGACCGATCAGCTGATCATTCTGACCACGTTCACGGTCGAATCACTGCAGCCTCTCCTCAAGCAGTTCAAGCAGCAATACCCAGAGGTACACTTCACGATTCTCCATCGTCGCGAAACCTCAGGCCTGCGTTTGCTCAGCCATGAAGATCACGACATCGACATCGTCATTTCTTCTTCTCGCTCGCTGTTTACCCCACTGGTTGAAGAAGACCGCTTGCTGCCACTCAATGCGCTTAACTTTGATACAACCTTCCAGCAGCAGCGGTTTATGCAGGACTCCATCGCCAACGTTGCCATTTTTGGCTACTCCGGCTACGGCTTGATGTGGAACAAGGATTATCTCGCCAAACACAAACTCCCTTTACCCAATAAATGGGAAAGCCTTGCCGACCCTCGCTATTTCCGTCATTTAGTTATGAGCAGCCCGGCCCGCTCCGGCACCACCCATATCATGGTCGAGAACATCCTCCAGCATTACGGTTGGAAAAATGGCTGGAAGCTATTGCTGCAGATAGGCGGTAATCTGTCGTCGGTTTCCGCCCGTAGCTATGGTGCCAAAGACACTATTGCCCGTGGCTTGGCCGGAATTGGCCCCATCATCGATAGCTACGCCTACGAAAGCCAAAAACTGTTTCCATTTATCAACTTTACCTATCAGCCGAAAAGCCCGCTGATACCGAGCTATGTCGCTGCCGTCAAGAATATCAACCAAGCCCGGCGCAGTATCGAATTTATCGAGTTCCTGCTCTCCGAAGACATCCAGCAGAACCTCTTGGCCAGCTCGCTCAATAAATATGCCCTGAACCAGACCATGGCTCAGCCTTTCAAGATCACCGCTATTGATCACCAGTTGATGGAAGAGCGCTCGATCTTGGTCAAGCAACTCTTCGAGCAAACTATCAACCGCCAGCTGATCCGCTTGAATCAGGCATGGCAGCTGCTCCACAAGGTCAAGCAACTCAGCCACCTGACATCAGAAGAGCTCCGCCAGTACAACCTGGCTATCCGGCTTGCTTCGACACCGCCGCTCTCAGAGGCCCAGTCACGTAACCCCCAGCTACGCAACGCCATCACAATGTCGAGAACCGACATGTACACCGTACGTATGCTCAAAGAGTGGCGCACACTGATGAGCGAGCAACTCGATCAGGCCATCAGCATTTGTGAAAAGCTGCTGGAAAGTCATGAGCACAGGGGGATCAACTAATGCTGTTCGGCAATACCATTGGCAACCGCCTCATCGCCTCCATAGCATTCATGGCCTTTTTGACAATCAGCGTCAGCTTGGTCGCCATCATCAACTGGGAAAGTCTGGATGACCAAATCCAGGCCATGGTTGAAAAAAACATGCCGACCTTACGGGCGAGCTATCAGCTGGAGCGAAATACCGCAGGGTTACAGGCAGCCCTCAACCTGCTCAGCAACAATACCGATCCGGTGCTACACGCGGATCTGAAGCAGAACATCAACAACAAGCTGGCAAAAATCAATGCGGCCATTGCCCAAACCGCCAGCCTGAAGTTCCATGCCGCCATCAAGGCCGAGCACGACACCCTGTTCAATGACATCAAGCTCTATGCGGATCTGCTGTATCAGCGCAATACCCATCTTTATGTGCTGGCACAAACGGAAAACAACATCAAATGGCTGCACCAGGATATGATCGATGAGCTGACACCTATCCGGCAGGAGGTAGAGTGGCAGTTGACCCGCATGCTCCCCAATGCCCTGGTATCGAGCACCATCAATGAAGTCATGACCGAGTTTTCGCTACTTCAGGCCATTACGGTCAAAGAGAACGAGTTGCACCAGTTGGTGCAGGAAATTATCCTGCAGCGACAAGAAAGGGACATCAGCAACGCATTTTACTTCATTGGCTACAAAACCGAGGAAGTCAGCCAGATGAGCCAGAGCCTGAGCCATTACTCATCGACCGCTTCCTACCGCCAGTTACTCGATGAGTTGATCACCTTGGTCGAGCCGGGTGGGTTATTGGAAAAACAGCTGTTGCTTGATTACCAGCTCTACCAGCAGATCACCCACTACCAGGACAAAATCCAGGCCCAGCTGGCTTACCAGGAAGAGCTGATCCTGACCATGGTGGAACAGGAAGATGCCTCACTCAACATGTTGAATGAGAAGACCCGCCAGGCCATTTCCATCAGTAACCTGATTTTATTCGGCACCATGGTGATCACGCTGTTTTTGTCGGTCATGCTGTCGATTTACCTAGTCGGTAAAGGCATCGTCAAACGCTTGAACCTGTTGTCACAAGACTTATTGGCCGTGGCCAACAACCAACATGATGCCAAAATCCAAGTCACCGGTAATGACGAGATAGGCCAGCTGGGTGACAACCTACGCCAATTCTGCCGCCAGATGCAGGAAATGCAGCAGAGCAACGCCCTGAACCTGATCAACAACACCCAGGCCAGTATTATTACCTGCAACCTCGAGGGCAGGATCGAGTCGGTTAACCCCAGCGCGCTGAACCTGTTCGACAATATCGAGGTGCCGCACAACAGGGCGATCTGGGAGCTGTTCAGCCCGACCATGCACGCTCGGCTGCAGTCCCTGTTCAGTGAAAGCAGCCCGTTGTTCAGCCTCGGCGGCTGTAACCTGACGCTAAAGCAGAAGAAAATTGACCAGGAAAACCTCTACCTGCGGCTAGACTTCCGCCTGTTCCAGCAAGGACAGAAGGATAAGGTGATCATCACCATGACCGACATCACCGAGCAGGAGAAAGCAGCCCGCTGGCTAGAGAAAATGGTCCGGGAAAAAACCCACTCCCTCACCAGCCGAAACCGCCAGTTGAAATTGGAGATCGAAGATCGAAAACGGGTAGAAGCCGACTTGCGAGCTACCCAAGATGAGCTGATCCAAGCAGCGAAAATGGCCGTGGTCGGCCAGACCATGACATCCCTTGCCCATGAGCTGAACCAACCGCTGTCGGCTATCTCGACCCATATCTTTACCGCCAAGCTGGCGCTGGATAAGCAACGGTTCGATCAGCTACCGGCCTCGCTAGACAAGGTAGAAAGCCTGGCATCCCGGATGGGGCGTATCATCGCCAGCCTGAAAAGCTTTTCCCGCAAACAGTCGTCAGAGAGCCCGATGAAACAAGTTGAGCTTCGCTCATCCATCCAGCATGCCATGATGATTGTAGAGAGCCGGGCCAAGGTTCAGCAAACGGAGATCCGCAACCTGCTAACCGAGCCACTGTACTGTCATGCCGATCAGGTGCAGTTGGAGCAGGTGCTGGTAAACCTGTTGGTCAACAGTTGTGATGCAGTCGCAGGCTGCGAGCAGCGCATCATTACTCTAGAAACCCTTGATAACCTTGAACTTGAATCCCTTGATAGCCAGGCTGGTCGATGTCGCCTGGCTGTCACTGACAGCGGCAACGGATTTGCCGCCGAAATCATCGAAAAACTATTTATCCCCTTTACCACAACAAAAGAGGTGGGACTTGGCCTTGGGCTGAGTATCTGCCGTTCAATAATGAACCGCTTTGATGGCGATATTTACCTCGCCTCAAACCTACAAGGCGGTGCCATGGTCGTGTTGGAGCTAAACAATTATGATAATGAATAATGATATTGAAGTACTCATCATCGATGATGACCATGATGTTTTGGAGTCATATCAACAACTTCTAGAAATGTCAGGCTATAAAGTCAAAGCCTTTACTGACCCAACAATGGCTACTTCCCTATTACACAAAAACTGGCCCGGAGTGGTTGTTACTGACATGTATATGCCGGGACTCAGCGGGATGGATCTGCTTGAATTCATCAAGAATCTCGATCCTGAGCTGCCCGTTATTATGATCACCGGCCACGGTGATATCCCGATGGCAGTCGATGCGGTCAGGCGCGGCGCACTCGATTTTCTGCAAAAACCACTACAACCTGCAGAGTTGCTGACGCTGCTTGAAAAACATCTGCCGGCCCGTAAATCAGTCATCGAACAGCGTGAAGCTATCGGGCAATCCACCAACGAAGTACTGTTGGGCGACAGCCCGCTTATCGTCAAGATCCGTGAAAAAATCACCCAAATCGCACTGACTTCCAAGGATGTGCTGGTCGAGGGCGAAAGTGGTACTGGTCGCCACACCGTGACCAAGTTACTGCACCAGCACAGCCAGCAGCACAAAGGACCATTTGTTGCCACCCAAGGTAGCAATATTACCTGCACTGCCGATCTACAGCGCGCGATGATTTCAGCCCGCAGCGGCAGCATCAGCCTGAACGAACCCCAGGCCATGCCCCTGGAAACCCAGCAATGGCTATGCCGTTTCCTGCTGGAGCAAGAACGCCAGAACAAAAAAGAAGTACGGGTGCTGGCGATTACCGGCGCTAACCCGGAAGCCTTGGTTGAGCATGAGGTATTGCTGCCAGAGCTGTTCTACTTCCTTAGCCAAGTGCGCTTCCAGCTTCCGCCTCTGCGCCAGCGGATCAGTGATATCGAGCCGTTGTTCAAATACTTCCTGAAGCAAAGCTGCCAGAAACTACACAAAGCCGTGCCGGCCATCGACAAAGCCTATATCAATACCCTGAACCGCCACGAGTGGAGCGGCAATGTATTGGAGTTGAAAAATGTGGCCGAACTATATGCCATTGGCATCGTGAAGTTGGCAGGGCAAGACAGAACCAAACCTTTGGAGCACATGAGCAGCCCGCTTGATGATCTGGTCGACAGCTATGAGAAACAGGTGATTGAAGATGCGCTGTATCTGTTTGCCGGCCGCATCAATGATGTGTCCAACTACCTGCAGATCCCACGCAAAAAACTGTATTTAAGAATGAAAAAGCACAACCTGGACAAGGCCGAGTACAAGGCCAAGGGATAATGCAGCCCCCGACCGCAAAAGCCCAGGACGGTGCCTGGGCTGAGTACCTCACTAGCGGGCGGGCAACACTGGCTAGAAGCCGTAGCGCAAGCCCAACATCAACTCGTCTTCGTCGTTGTCACCTTCTCCGCCTTCACCCTCATCGAGCAGGTTAAACTTGTAGCTGGCAAATAAAGCGACGCCGCCAATGTAGCGTGCGTATTCGACACCAATGAAATTAATATCCAGTGCAGCGATATCATCAGCCGAGAAATAGCTGTAGGTCAGATCCACGTTGTTGTCGTCAAACGCATAGCCAATATAGGTATCGACAGCATTGTAATCGGAGCCTTTGATACCCAGTTTTGAAATACTGCCACCTTGATACAAGGCCGCCAGATACAGGCCGTTATCATTGCTGTATTTTGCGCCGACGAAAACCGCATCGGAGGTATCGGTATCGGTTCCGTTGCCATAGGTTTCATCGCTCGAGGCATAACCGATGCCAAGTTCGACCCCGACAGGAAGACCGTAGGCCAAAACCGCACCATAGCCATCGCTTTGGGCACTTTCGCTGTCTGAGTTAAAATTACCGTCAATCTGGAAGGTTATTCCGTTGTCGGTGGCGATTTCATAGCGCAGGACATTTTTGGCCCGGTCAGCCGTGGCTACCGTATATTCATTGATATAGCCACTGAATGTTTCGGCTAGATCCGTCCAGTCGGTCAGGTAGGTAACCGCATTCGTCTGGTGGCCGTAGTAGAGATTGCCCCTGCTGGTCTCGATACCGGCATACAAGTATCGAGTGTTCCATTTGACATCGTCGCTCGAGCCGTCTTCCGCTTCTTTTATCTCGAACTCATACTTGCCAAAAAAAGACAGATCATTTGATACCACCTGGGTGCCGTCCACGCTCAATCGCACCCTGGAGGCATCCGCGTAGCTGCTGTCACCAGTATCTGGATCCTTGTTGGCGTCAGAAAAGTTGGCCCTGACCTCCGCTCGGCCGCCGACATTAAAGGTGGTTGCATCGTCCTGGTAGACCGTTGCGGCGGAGACCGCCGTGGTTGAAAATGCGCATGCCACTGCAATAGCGATATTGTTTTTGTTCATCCTGGATATCCTATCTTTGTCGTTCAGATAAAAATCTGCTGCTGAATCAAACTCCCGTTAGCAAAAAAACACTTGCCACTACTAACTTAGATGACAGGAAAAAAATTTACAAAATAACAACAATTTTCGGCAATAAATTTTTCATACTGGTATACCTAACCTTCCCTGGATGGTCTTGCCGATAAGGCGGAGGCGACATCTTTTGTCGGCGACGAAAGGGGTACGAGAGACAAAATAATACTTATTCGCCGACAAAAAATTCACACGCCTACGGTATGCTTGCAGCTAGACCGAACGGGCGTTTACAATGTGCCGAAACTCCACTGACCGGGTGATCCCAATGCCATACCAATGCCCCCTTTGCCACCAGCCGCTTTCCCAACAAGACAAAACGTGGAAATGTGCCAACAACCACCAGTTTGATCAGGCCAAGGAAGGGTATGTCAACTTAATGCCTGCTCACCATAAGAGTTCTAAGAACCCGGGGGATAACAAAGAGATGATGCAGGCGCGCCGCCTGTTTCTTGATGCCGGTCACTATGCCCCAATGCGCCAGATGGTCATTGACAAGCTTGAGCAGCACCTACCAGAAAATGCCGTTCATCTTTTGGATATTGGATGTGGTGAGGGTTACTACACGTCAGGCTTTGCTACCGCATTGACGGCGCATCCAGCCTTAGAGATACATGGGTTGGATATTTCAAAAGTTGCGGTACGCTACGCAGCAAAACGCTACCCGACCTGCCACTTCTGCGTGGCCTCGAGCCACCGCTTACCATTTAGTGACAGCTCCCTTGACGGTATGGTCCGTATCTATGCGCCCTGCAAAGCAGAAGAGCTAAAGCGCACCATAAAACTTGGTGGCATTATTGTTACCGTAACGCCAGCTGCTCGCCATTTATACCAACTTAAAGAGCTGATTTACGATGGTGTAAGATTGCATGATATGACCGCAGAGGAGATTGAAGGATTCGAGCTGATCGATCAAAGCCAACTTCACTTCGACATGACGCTCAATGGTGAAGAAGCAACGGCACTGATGCAAATGACCCCGTTTGCCTGGAAGACCAGCGACAGTGTTTGGCAGCAACTGGCACAGAGCAACCCGTTCCGCTGCGAAGCCGACTTTGCCATCCGGGTTTACCAACGCCAAGCCTAACCCTCCTTCCAACCAGGCAATACAACAAACAATAGTAGTTATCAATTGCAATTGATAACTACTATCAACTCATCTATCATCACAGCCTCTATACTTAAAGTTCTGTTTGCCGAGTATTTTTACCCGGCGTCAATTAACTCACTGTGATTTGATACCCATGAAGAAATGGCTTTCTCTCGGCCTTGCTAGCCTGATGCTAGGCTGCGCCTCGCACTCTGATGTTGCCGACACCACCGCAATCGAAGCGGCCCAACCACTGTCGACTATGTACGATTCGACTATCCTGTCACCACAGGGACAACCACTGACCCTGGCCCAACTGGCTACTGCGCTCAAAGACGCGGATATCGTCCTGGTCGGTGAGTGGCATGGCCACCCTGGTGCCCACTTGATGCAGGCTCATCTTTTTGCGGCCTTGTACCAGCAGAATCCGGATATGGCCTTGTCAATGGAACAGTTCACCCGCGACAAACAGCATGTCGTGAACCAATATCTGGCCGGTGAAATCGGTGAGAAAACCCTGATCAAAGAGGGAAAAGCCTGGCCAAACTACAGCAGTGATTACCGTCCGCTGGTTGAGTTTGCCAAAGCAAATCAATTAGATGTGATTGCAGCCAACGCACCGAAGTCCATCATTCGCTGTATTGGCCAGCAGGGTGAAGGCTATTTGGATCGGCTCCCGGCAACAGAACGCAAATGGGTCGCCGAGCAACTGACACTGGGTGATGATGCCTACCATGCCAAGTTCAACGCCTCGATGCACCACGGCGACGAGGAAAAAACCAAACGCCAGTTTGCTGCCCAAACCGCCTGGGATGACACCATGGCCGAAAGCATGGTGGATTACCTTGCCCTTCACCCCGGCAAGCAAATTATCCATGTCGCCGGTCGATTCCATGTCGCCGAAGGCCTAGGGACAGCATCACGGATCACTGCCCGTAATCCAAACCTGAAGGTCATGATGGTAACACCGGTCACGGAAAAAACGAATGTGGCTGAAGGTTCGCCTGACTATACCTTCGAGGTCATGCCGCTACCGACGGCCTATGTCGACAAAGACAAAATGAAAGCGGCGATGAAAGCCATTTACGGCAGAAATAAAGGAATAAAGTGTTATAAATAACAATTTATTCGCCTAGAAAGAACAGACCCCACCGGCGGCCAAGCTTGTGGGGTCGTAGGGAGAGATACAGCTAATATCTCAGCCAATATTATTTCGTACCCGACCTGACCCTTTCCTGAACGCCTACCGTCGACAACATGATCTAAAGCACAGTTTTTCATAGCGTTATTCTGTCAAAACAAAAGACATCTCTCCAACGGCGACAAAATAGCAATAAAGCGCAACTGACCATTTTTCAGCCTCCATTCGAACAAACTAACCGCGAGACAAACAGACAACTAATACCCATCACTGTCTATTGCAACTATTCCAGCATGATCGACCGCGCCATTGTTACACAACTGTTAAAACACTTATGTTAATTGCCCTCACAATGCGCTACAACAATATGCCAAGCAGTTATTTGATTCCTATAACTCGCATCGCAACAGGCTCAGCGTAAATAAAACAGGGAGTGTATGAGAATGGATTTAAAAAATAACTTTAAATACAGCAAGCTACTATCAGCTGTCTGCGTCGCCGCTTCGATGACCATGGCATCGACCTCCGCCATGGCTGCCGATGTTGCCAAAGTCGCCGTCTCACAGATTGTCGAGCACCCCGCTCTCGATGCGGCCCGCAATGGTCTGCTCGATGGCCTAAAGGAAAAAGGCTACGTCGAGGGTGAAAACCTAGAATTCAGCTATCAAACTGCTCAAGGCAACCCTGCCATTGCAGTCCAAATCGCCAAGCAGTTTGTGGGGGAGCGCCCTGACGTACTGGTAGGTATTGCAACCCCGACGGCACAGGCACTTGCCGCCTCGACCCGCTCTATCCCAGTCGTCTTCACCGCTGTCACCGATCCGGTTGGCGCCAAGCTGGTTAAGGACATGGACAAACCGGCCAGAAACGTCACCGGATTATCCGACCTGTCTCCTGTTGCCCAGCACGTCGCATTGATGCAAGAGCTGCTGCCTGAAATGAAAAGCATCGGTGTGGTCTTCAACCCGGGTGAAGCCAACGCGGTGGCCTTGGTTCAGCTGCTTCGGGCTGCCGCTGAAGAGAAAGGGCTGACTGTGGTTGAAGGGACCGCTCTGAAAAGTGCCGATGTCCAATCTGCCGCCCAGATTGTTGCTGCTAAAGCTGACGTGATTTATGCCCCAACCGATAACACTGTCGCCAGTGCCATTGACGGGCTGGTCAATGCCGGTAACCAAGCCAAAACCCCTATCGTCGGCGCATCAACAACCTACATCGAGAGCGGTGCTCTCGCTGCCCTTGGTTTTGACTACTACCAAGTCGGTGTCCAGACTGCCGATTATGTCGATGCTTTGCTAAAAGGTAAAAAAGTCGCTGAACTGCCAGTAAAAGTCGCCAAAGGTTCTGATCTCGCCCTTAACCAGAAGGCTGCAGACAAGCTGGGGATCACCTTCCCAAGCGCTGTTCTTGAGCGAGCGACGTCGATAGCAAAATAGTCAATTGTGGTTCTGTGGTTTGGAGATTGCAGTCACATCCCGGACCTTCAATCTCTGCGGCAACCCGCCATAGGGCCATAGTTCCAACCAAACGTCTTTCATTGCAAGGAGAATAAGGATGTCTTTCTTTGCCTTTCTCGGGACGCTCGAAATAGGGCTGGTCTATGGACTGGTCGCCCTCGGCGTCTATCTCACCTTCCGTATTCTGGACTTCCCCGACCTATCGGTCGATGGCAGTTTCCCGATGGGCGCAGCTGTCGCTGCGACAGCCATTATTGCTGGCTTCAACCCATGGGCGGCAACATTGCTGGCCATCGCTGCAGGCGGGTTATGCGGCTTGGTCACCGCCTTTCTTGCCGTGCGCTGCGGGATCCTCCACCTGCTGGCCAGTATTCTCACCATGATCGCGGCGTTCTCCATCAATATCCGTATCATGGGCAGCCCCAACCTTTCGCTGCTGGGTGAAGATACCCTATTTACCCCGTTCGAAATTCTCGCTTTCGACTACGGGCTGGATGAAAGCATCATGCGCTTAGCGGTAGTGCTGGCATTGGTGATCACCAGTGCGTGGTTTATCACCCGCCTGCTTGCCAGTGACTTTGGCCTTGGCTTGCGCGCAACAGGCGTCAACAGCCGCATGGTCAACGCCCAGGGCGGCAACACTGCGCTCTATACCTATTTCGGCCTAGCCCTATCCAACGGGTTTGTGGGTTTCGCCGGCGCCCTGTTTGCCCAGACCAACAGCTTTGCCGACGTGACCTCGGGGGTCGGGACCATAGTGGTTGGCCTAGCCGCGGTGATCCTCGGCCAGACCTTGCTACCCGGGCGTAAGATCTGGGTAGCGGTCATTGCCGTGATCCTTGGCTCTATCCTCTACCGCCTGGCTGTCGCCTTTGCCCTGAGCAGCGGCATGTTCGGCCTGCAGGCATCAGACCTCAACCTGATCACCGCCCTGCTGGTTGCCATCGCCCTGATCGCCCCGCGCATGAAAGGGCAGCTGAAGCGCAGCAAAAAGAAACCATCCGTCGCCACCAACAAGGCCAGTGCAAGGGGATAAGGCAAATATGATAGAACTTGATGATATCCGCGTAACCTTCAACGAAGGCACGATCTTGGAAAACCAAGCTCTGAAGGGCGTCTCCCTTACGGTACCGGAAAAACAGTTTGTCACCGTGATAGGCTCGAACGGGGCGGGTAAATCGACCTTGCTCGGCGCAGTCAGCGGCGAAACCCCGATGGTGGGGGGACAAGTGCTGATCGATAACATTGATGTCACCCAAAAGAGCGTCCATCAGCGCGCCCAGTATGCAGCCCGGGTGTTCCAAGACCCGCTGGCTGGCACCTGTGGCTCTCTGACTATCGAAGAGAACATGGCACTGGCTTACAAGCGCGGCAGTAACCGCAGCTGGAAGCTTGCCCTGTCTTCCCAGCGGCGCAAGCTATTCCAGGAGCGGATCAGTATTCTCGGCCTCGGCCTTGAAGACCGCCTTGGCGACAGTATCGGGTTGTTGTCTGGCGGCCAGCGCCAAGCCGTAAGCTTGGTCATGGCAACACTGGCTGACAGCAAGCTATTACTGCTCGATGAGCATACCGCCGCACTGGATCCCCGAATGGCAGCGTTTGTCCTGGCGCTGACCAACAAGGTTGTGCAGGAGTTCGATCTCACTGTCATGATGGTCACCCACTCGATGAAAGATGCCCTTGCCTATGGCGAGCGCACTGTCATGCTGCATCAAGGTGAGATCGTGCTTGATGTTGCCGGCGAGGAGCGTAACCAGATGGACGTCAAAGACTTGTTGGACATGTTCAGCAAGGTTCGCGGCGAAGAACTGGCAGACGATAGCCTGCTGCTGAACTAGCGCCGAAATTGCTATTCGCGACCGGCGGCAAATTAAAGTAAAATACTCATCGTGCCCAGCGTGTTCTGGGCCTTATTGATTTTTAGGAAAACGATGAAAAAAACATTTGCTTTAACTCACCCGAAGAAAGCGGTTCCACGCGTTGTCGAAGCTGTAAAGTTCGAGGTAAAGAAATACCTCAAGCGTGAACGTAACAAATCCCTGCCAGCAGGCGCTGACTACTGGGATTTCGACTGTAAATATGGTCACACCGAGCAGGAAGCAAAGGTTATCCACGTTAAAGAAATCAACAAGTGCATCGACGAAGCCGAATCACTGGCGCTGACGTCATTCTACTTGGAAATCTTGGCTAAGCCGGCTGTCCGCACCAAGCGCCAAGTTGAAGACGAAGAGTAATCGTCTAACAAAAAAAAGTAGCCTGCAGGCTACTTTTTTTGTATTTAAATCAACGGAACCAGTCAAAACCAGCGCTCCAACGAAGATTTATCGAGCTGCTTGAAGGCGCGGTTTAGCACTTGTGCCAGCTCTTTATAGCGCGGGCGGCTCTTCAGCGGCTGCAGCGTATACCCTTCACTGACAATCTTGTCATGGATCTCACGATACCAGCTCGCCAATGACGGCGGCAAGTCGGTACGGCTACGCCTGCCTAGCCACCATAGCCCTTGCAAAGGCATGCTCAAAGCAAACAGGGCAATGGTGATCGCCTGGGGCAAGGCATCGTAGTTATCAAAGGCCATCTGGCTCAATACACTCATTACCGCAACAGCAGGCATTACCCGCATCGCAAAACGTGTCGCTTTGATATAGCGCTGCTCGGGAAACAAAATAGCCAACTCTTTGCGCATTGGCCACGTAGCCATGTAGTCCTGGCCATGACGGAAAGCTTGCCAAATAGAATGTTGTTGACTCATAAACCACCAAACTTCAAAAAAAACCGTAAAAATTCAAAACCAGCGATAACAAACTTGATTCAAATTAATTTTTTCTAAAAATACTTTTGTTATATTGCACCACAATCGCTATCCTATGCACGCCTACATTTATTGTTGCCTGTAATCATCGTTCTGGCAACTGAAGGCGCTTCCAAGGATGGCCCAGAATCTGGGTTACACGATTCTATCCATGATACGGATGTAGCACGATTTTGACCCTGATTAGACCGGCTTGTCGAAAAGTCGTCTATCCTATGGGTAATTTTTATTTCAGTTGAATATCAACTTTCAGACAGATTATAGGTAGTCACTCATGTCTAAGCTGGTTTTAGTTCTTAACTGCGGTAGTTCTTCTCTTAAGTTCGCTGTTGTTGACGCGGTATCAGGTGAAGAGCACCTGACAGGTCTTGCAGAATGTCTGCACCTTCCAGAAGCACGTATCAAGTGGAAACTTGACGGCAAGCACGAAGCTCAACTGGGCGACGGCGCTGCTCACGAAGAAGCCCTAGCGTTCATGGTAGACACAATTCTTGCTTCTAAGCCTGAACTAGCTGAAAACCTAAAAGCTATCGGTCACCGTGTTGTACACGGCGGCGAGCAGTTCACTAAGTCTGCACTGATCTGTGACGATGTACTAAAAGGTATCGAAGACTGTGCAACACTTGCACCTCTTCACAACCCTGCTCACATCATCGGTATCAAAGCAGCTCAGAAGTCTTTCCCAGCACTTAAGAACGTTGCTGTATTTGACACTGCGTTCCACCAGACTATGCCTGAAGAAGCGTACCTATACGCACTTCCGTACAACCTATACAAAGAGCACGGTATCCGTCGCTACGGTATGCACGGTACTTCTCACCTATTCATCACTCGCGAAACTGCGAAACTGCTAGGTAAGAAAGAAGAAGAGCTAAACATCATTAACTGTCACCTAGGTAACGGTGCATCAGTTTGTGCAATCAAGAACGGTCAGTCTGTAGATACTTCTATGGGTCTAACTCCTCTTGAAGGTCTAGTAATGGGTACGCGTTGTGGTGACATCGACCCAGCTATCATCTTCCACCTGCACGACAACCTTGGCTACTCTGTTGAGAAAATCAACAACATGCTAACTAAAGAGTCTGGCCTAATGGGTCTGACTGAAGTGACTTCTGACTGTCGTTTCGTTGAAGACAACTACGGCGAGAAAGAAGAAGCAACACGTGCAATGGACGTGTTCTGCCACCGTCTAGCTAAGTACGTTGCTGGTTACACTGCTTCTCTAGAAGGCCGCCTAGACGCAATCACTTTCACTGGCGGTATCGGTGAAAACTCTGCTCCTATCCGTGAGATGGTTCTAAACCGCCTTGCTATCCTAGGTGTTGAAGTTGACAGTGAAGCTAACCTTAAAGCGCGTTTCGGCGGCGAAGGTGTGATCACTACTGAAAACAGCCGTGTTCCTGCAATGGTTGTTTCAACTAACGAAGAACTAGTTATCGCTGAAGATACAGCTCGTCTAGCTGAAATCTAATCGGTCGATACTGATTCCAACGGCTGGCCTAGGCCGGCCGTTTTTTCATGGCTTATGACCGTAGGTCATGCTTTTTTTGTGGTGCTGTCCAATACCGGTTCACCCATCGTTATTGCACAGCACTGTCGTGTTCAATAGTTGAGGAATCCATAGTGTCCCGTACTATTATGCTTGTTCCGGTTGGTGCCGGAGTTGGTCTTACTAGCGTAAGCCTTGGTGTGCTTCGTGCAATGGAGCGCAAAGGTGTTCGCGTTTCTTTCTTCAAGCCTATCGCCCAGCCACGTCACGGTGGCGGTCAGCCAGATCTAACAACTAACATCATCGCTGCCAACAGCGATATGAAAGTGGCTGAACCATTCTCAATGGCTTGTGCTGAAGAGCTTATCCGTAACGATAAGAGCGACGTGCTGCTAGAAGACATCGTTGCACGCTTCAAAGAAGCAACAGCTGACGCTGAAGTTGCGCTAATCGAAGGTCTAGTACCAACTCGCAAGCACCCATTTGCTAACCAGATCAACTACGAGATCGCTAAGACTCTGGATGCGGAAATCGTATTCGTTGTTGCACCTGGTACTGATAACCCAGCTCAGCTTAAAGAGCGTATCGAAGTAGCATGTTCTAACTTCGGCGGTATCAAGAACAAGCAAATCGCTGGTGTTATCGTTAATAAGCTTAACGCACCTGTTGACGCTGAAGGCCGTACTCGCCCAGACCTATCTGAAATCTTCGACGACGCTGAAGCAACTGTGCCTTCAAACGTTGAAGTGATGCAGGTATTCAACTCAAGCCCAATCCGTGTACTAGGCTGTGCACCTTGGAGCGCTGAGCTGATCGCGACTCGTTCAACTGACATCGCTAAGCACCTGAACGCTGAAATCATCAACGAAGGTGAAATCGCTTCTCGCCGTATCAAGAGCATCACGTTCTGTGCGCGTTCTATCCCGCACATGGTTGAGCACTTCCGCCCTGGCTCTCTGCTAGTCACTTCTGCAGACCGTCCAGACGTTATCGTTGCAGCATGTCTTGCGGCAATGAACGGCGTTGAAATCGGTGCCCTACTGCTAACGGGTGGCTACGAGCTACCTAAGCCAGTTATGGACCTATGTGAGCGCGCATTCGAAACAGGCCTGCCTGTTATGACTGCAATGGGTAACACTTGGCAGACGTCTCTGAACCTTCAGAGCTTCAGCCTGGAAGTACCAGCTGACGATAAAGAGCGTGTTGAGCTAGTTAACGAATACATGGCAAGCCACATTGACGGCCAGTGGATTGAATCTCTAACTGAAGGTTCAACCAAAGAGCGTCGCCTAAGCCCACCTGCATTCCGTTACGAGCTAACTGAACTTGCACGTAAAGCGGCTAAGCGTATCGTTCTGCCAGAAGGCGACGAACCACGTACAGTTAAAGCAGCGGCTATCTGTGCTGAGCGCGGCATCGCTGAGTGTGTGCTTCTTGGTAACCCAGAAGACATCAAGCGTGTTGCTGAGCAGCAAGGCGTTACTCTAGGTGCTGGCGTAACTATCATCAACTCTGATGAAGTTCGTGAAAACTACGTTGCTCGCCTGGTAGAGCTACGTGGCCACAAGGGCATGACTGACGTTGTTGCTCGTGAAAAACTTCAGGATTCTGTTTTCCTAGGCACAATGATGCTGGAAAACGATGAAGTTGACGGTCTGGTTTCTGGTGCGGTTCACACAACTGCGAACACTATCGTTCCTCCATTCCAGATCATCAAGACTGCACCTGATGCGTCTATCGTATCTTCTGTATTCTTCATGCTGCTACCTGACCAGGTACTGGTATACGGTGACTGTGCGATCAACCCAGATCCAACCGCTGAGCAGCTAGCTGAAATCGCTATCCAGTCTGCTGACTCTGCAAAAGCATTCGGCATCGAGCCTCGCGTAGCTATGATCTCTTACTCTACCGGTACTTCTGGTAAGGGTGCAGACGTTGAGAAAGTACGTGAAGCGACTAAACTTGCTCAAGAGAAACGTCCAGATCTAGTGATCGATGGTCCTCTTCAGTACGACGCTGCGATCATGGAAAACGTTGCTGCTTCTAAAGCGCCTAACTCACCAGTAGCGGGTAAAGCAACTGTATTCGTATTCCCAGACCTAAACACGGGTAACACGACTTACAAAGCGGTACAGCGTTCAGCAGACCTAGTCTCTATCGGTCCAATGCTTCAGGGCATGCGTAAGCCTGTTAACGACCTGTCTCGCGGCGCACTAGTAGACGACATCGTTTACACCGTTGCTCTTACTGCGATCCAGGCGAAACAAGCTGACGACGCGAACAAGTAATTTTTAGTTACTTGCATAATCTTTCAATGCCCCGCACTGCGGGGCATTTTTTTATCCCTATTAAATCAGTTGCTTAATTTTCCTAATGAAAAATTATTCTCTTTTTTTCACGCAACTGACATCATATATTGACAGGTGTCACAGTACCCACACAAAGAGTATAAATATTCGTTAACAGGATGTTTTTTCGGAACTTGTATACCACTTTTTGTGTAGTTGATGGTTTATAAGTCTACCCTATGAACTTAGTGCAGAAGTTCGAGCGGATTGCAACTTATATGAAACAAGGATAATGGAATAATGTTCTGGATACACCTGTTACTACTGCTAGCTGTTATTTTGATCGGCATACGCCACGGCGGTATCGCCTTCGGTCTACTCGGGGGCCTCGGCGTCTCTGTCATGACCTTTGTTTTTGGTATTGCGCCAGGCTCACCACCTGTCGGCGTTATGCTTATTATCCTCGCGGTGGTTGCCGCCTCTGCCACCCTTGAGGCTACCGGCGGCCTGAAGCTATTGGTTAAGTTTGCCGAGCGCCTGCTTCGCAAGCATCCTGAGCACGTGGTCTTCCTCGGCCCAATTTGTACTTACTCTCTAACAGTACTGGTTGGTACCGGCCACTCGGTTTACCCACTACTGCCTGTTATCTACGATGTCGCCTACAAAAAAGGTATCCGTCCTGAGCGCCCAATGGCGATGGCCACCGTTGCTTCACAAATGGGTATCACTGCCAGCCCAATCGCGGCGGCAGCGGCCGTTGTAATGGCAACGGCAATGGACAACAACCTGGATATCAACCTGATCAACGTGTTGATGGTGACTATTCCGGCAACCTTTGGCGGCTTGTTGATTGCATGTCTATGGAGCCTGAAGCGCGGTAAAGACTTGGACAAGGATCCTGAATTCCAGGCTCGCCTTCAAGACGAAGAGTTCCGCAGCAGCCTGGTTGATCCTGACCAGGAAGGCTCTGCTGAAGAAGAAGCCGAGCACGAGCGTACAGCCAAGAAAGGCCTTACTGTATTCTTGCTGGGTATCCTTGCGGTTGTTGGTATCGCTCTGTTCAGCAAGCAGGTGCTGCCGCAAGGCGTCGGCATGTCGGTTGCTATTCAGTTCATGATGCTATCGGTCGGTGCGGTTATCCTGCTGACCACCAAGATTTCGCCCAAGCGTATCGTTAACAGCAACGTTTTCATTGCCGGTATGAGCGCGGTGATCACCATCTTCGGTATCGCCTGGTTCAGTGACACTATCATCGGCCACCACAAAGAGTACCTGGTTGGCTTGGTCAGTGGCATGGTGAACGTCTACCCATGGACCTTCGCCTTTGCAATGTTCTTCGTCTCTGTGTTCCTGAAGAGCCAGGCAGCCGTGCTTACCATTATGATGCCACTTGGTTTTGCCCTTGGCATCGACCCTGCGGTACTGATTGGTGTGCTGCCAGCGTGTTACGCTTACTTCTTCTTCCCGTTCTACCCAAGTGATCTGGCTGCTATCAGCTTCGACCGCTCAGGCACTACAGCAATCGGTAAGTACGTACTCAACCACAGCTTCATGATCCCAGGCTTTATCGGTGTGGGCTCTGCCACCATCATTGGTTACTTCATCTCGATGATGGTGAACTAAGCCAATCCGGAAATAAAAAAAGGCCGCTACAATACGTAGCGGCCAACATGTCAGACTCGAATCAACACAATTTAAAACACTAACTCAATACCAAGCTAGTAAAACGTAGAACACGGTACTCCCACTTACTTGCTGCGTAAGTAGATAATCCAATACCCCATACCGACAAACACACCACCACCGATGATGTTCCCCAGTGTCACCGGGATCAGGTTATTGATAACAAAATTACTCAGGGTCAAGTCGGCAAAATCGGCCGGGTTCATGCCGGTCATCTGCCAGAACTCAGGAGTGGCCAGATGCTTGATACCAATCGCCATCGGCACCTGGAACATGTTGGCAATACAGTGCTCGAAGCCCGATGATACAAACATCGCTACCGGCAGGATCATCACCAGAATTTTATCTGTCAGGGTACGGCCGCTGAAAGTCATCCACACCGCCACACACACCAGCACATTACACATCACACCAAGGGCAACGGCCTGCATGAAGTCATGATGCAGTTTATGCTGGGCGATTTGCATCGCATTGATACCTACTGCGCCGCTGCCGGACATATACTGCTTAGTTATTAGCATGATAACAACTAGCATCAAGGCACCCAGTAGGTTCCCCACATACACCACGCCCCAGTTGAGCCACAGGCTCTTCCAGCTGATCTTCCCGCTGGCACGGGCAACAAGCGTCAATACAGAACTGGTAAACAGTTCACCACCGGTGATCACCACCAGGATAAGACCTAGGCTAAATGCCAGCCCACCGATAAAGCGCGACATTCCCCACGGCATGTCACCGGCCCCTGTTGTGACCGTGGTATAGAACACAAACGCGATACCAATATGCATCCCGGCGGTGATCGCCAATAGCAACGACTTCATCGGATCTTTGGTGGCCTTGCTTACACCGACCTCGGCCGCTTTCTCCGCCATTTGTGGCGGTAATAGCGAATCAAACTGATTCTGACACATATTGTTTGGCACCTGACACATCTTGAAACACACAAAATTAAGGAGGCGAGGATAGTGGCTTTTATCACACAAATATTCAAGGGTTCACCAAAACAATAATTCGAGATATACGAACGAAATACTCGGTTAAACCGAATCAACAGGTATTGTAAACATTGAGCAACAAATCCGTACGCCAAAGATTCAAATAGCGCTAACATGCCGTCACATTGCAACTACATTTATACCCCTGTATGCATAGCGACAGAATGTTATGCAGCGGCTCAAGCCAGCAAACCAGAACGAGCAAGATCAAAAAAGGCGGCTAAATAGCCGCCTTTATCTAAACTGATGAATAATATGTCAGTTACACCAATTCAACCTGGCAAATGATCTCGTCATCAAACGACAACACCTTGAGCATATTGTCTTCCAGCAGGCCGTAGCTTGCCTGGTATTCACCACGCGGAATTGTCACCGAGCCGGGGTTATAGACAAAAAGAGCCTCTTTCTTTTCGGCAACAGGCAGGTGGGTATGGCCTGACACCACCACATCACCATCGCGCAGGCGCGGGTGCTTGTCACCGTTGTAGAGGTGGCCGTGGGTCAGGAACAGGCGGCGGCCATTCGGCAACAGTACCAGGTTGTAGTCCGCCATCATCGGGAAGTCGAGCAGCATCTGATCCACATCACTGTCGCAGTTGCCTCGTACAGCGGTGATTTGCTCTGCATACTGGTTGAGCTGCTCGGCCACGTCAATCGGGGCGTATCCCGCTGGCAGGGCATTGCGCGGGCCGTGGTTGAGGATGTCCCCCAGCAGGATCAGGTGGTCTGCACCACTCTGCTCGAACTTGGCCAGAGTACGGCGGGTGCTGTCGGCACAGCCGTGGATATCAGAAGCAAAAAACAATTTCATGTCAGGAGATCTTTTTTTGAAACAGGATATGGCGATCCTACACCCTAGGCCGTGACAATACCACGGCCCAAGGTAGCCCGGCCTTTCTAGCAGCACATGCCGTTGAGGACAATATTGTTATAGCTCACCATTCCGATGATCTTGCCATTTTCGATCACAGGCGCCCGGCTGATACCGAAACGCTCGAACAACCGGGCACAGTAACGGACATCCATCGAAGCACTGACCGACAAGGCCGGTTTAGTCATGATTTCGTAGACATTGGTGCGCTCCGGCGAGCGGTCCAGTGCCAGTACCTTCTTGGCAATGTCGTTCATCAGCACGATACCGTATTCATCATCATCATTGCGCTTGTTAACGATCAGTGCCTTGATTTGCTTATGTTTGGCAACGCGAATGGCTTCAGCTACCGTGGTCAGCCCCTCGACCATCGCATAGGTGTCCATCATTACATCCCGTACCCGGACCACAGTGTCATTACTCATAGCTTCGCCTCTACGACCTTGGTAAGTGTTTCAACTTGGTGGGCCACACCCACCGCATCTTCGACATCAAGCTGGACAGCGATCCCCTGGCCTGAGGAGGTATCGAAGTCGCCGACCCGCTCAATGGTTTCTAAAATGGTACGGGCCAGGTGCTCCTCGACCACGAACAGGATCACATCCCGCTGGACATCCAGCCCGAGACCGAAAAAGGTCTTCTTGAGGTAAAGCCCCTCGCCGCGGGCATTGTTGATCACCGTCGCCCCCGTCGCCCCGGCCTCGCGCGCAGCATCCAGGACAGCATCGGTTTTCGAATCTTCTACAAAGGCCAATAACAACTTAAATCGCATTTCCTTCTCTCCTCTTAGCCTGTCTTGCCGACAACTGGGCATAAGCCATCACTGTGATCATCGGAAACAGGCTGGCAAACGCAATGAGCCCAAACCCATCGAGCATCGGATTTCTTCCCGGCACGGTGGAAGCCAACCCCAGCCCCAACGCTGTGACTATCGGTACCGTCACCGTCGATGTCGTCACCCCGCCGGAGTCATAGGCCAAGGGGACAATCATTTTCGGTGCGAAGTAGGTCTGCACCACCACCACGCAATAACCCGCCAGGATGTAATAGTGGAGCGGATCACCGGCAACAATCCGGTAGCTACCAAGGCCAATTCCCACCGCGACCCCGATCGCGACGGCAATACGCAGGCCGTTAACACTTATAGTATCGCCCGAAACCTGGTTGGCTTTGATCGCCACGGCAATCAAAGAGGGTTCGGCGATAGTGGTACTAAAACCGATGGCAGCGGCAAAAATGTATACCCAATAATACTGGGTCCAGGGAATAACATCCGGGATCCCCTCCCCGCTGTCGAACAAGAAATCCATCGCCGTCAGCTGGGCAGCCATAGACTCCCCCAGGGGGAACAACGCCAGTTCGAGCCCAAGCAGGAAAAATGACAACCCGACCACAACATATATGAACCCCAGTGCGACCCTCGGCCAGTTGGTAACAGGGCGGCGTAATACCACCAACTGGAAACCGAAAATGATGACGGCAATCGGTACCACATCTCGCACTGTCATCAGCAAGGTGGAGAAAAAGTGAGGAATAATCCCGTTGAGCTCTGTCATCCCAGTCCTCCTAGTGCACCAGCATGCCGTAGGCCATGACGAATATCATCGGCGTCAGCGAGGCAAAGGCGATCAGGCCGAAGCCGTCCACTATCGGGTTACGGCCTTTTATCGATGATGCCAGCCCGACACCGAGTGCAGCCACCAGCGGGACGGTAATGGTCGATGTGGTTACCCCACCGGAATCATAGGCGATCCCGACAATGGCTGAAGGGGCAAACCAGGTCATGACCATCACCAGCAAATAGCCGCCGATGATCATCCGGTGGATCGGCCAGCCTTTTAAAATACGGATCACCCCGAGCATGATGGCAATACCAACCGACAGCGCCACCGTCAAACGCAGGCCCGTCGCATAGTCCAGCTGACTCTTGGCATTGCTTGCTATCAATCCCCCTTCGGCCGCTACTTTGGCGGCCTCTGCCGCAACAGCGGTAAGTGCCGGCTCGGCAATAGTCGTGCCAAACCCCAGGCAGAACGCAAAGCACAGCAGCCACCATACACTGCCCTTGCTGGCAAAGGAGCGCGCCATCGACTCACCAATCGGAAACAGCCCCATTTCAAGCCCGAACACAAACAAGGTCAGACCGATCACCACAAATGCCAGGCCGACCAAAATCGGGCCAAGTTGCGGCATCGGCTGCTGCAACACAACCAATTGGAAGAAGCCTATCACCAGGATGATCGGCAATAGGTCACGCAGGCTGGAGAGCAGGGATTTCAGCAGGGCGAGTACAAACGACATTCCACCTCCTGGCTGTCGCCCGGTAATCAAAAAAGGGTATACCTTCAAGGTACTCCCCAATCGCATATAGACACAGCTTTTATATCCCAACACGAGAGCTAGCCCACATAACCAAATGTCATAAAGAAAATAGTAAGCGGTACCAACCCTTTGGTTTAGCTATACTTATGTCGGAAGTCTTACCTCGTAGGGCAAAGCCATAGCCTAAAAGGAGAAGCATGAAGATATTAGTGACCGGCGGCACCGGGTTTATCGGCTCGGCCCTAATCAATGCGCTAAAGCAGCACGATGTCACCGTATTGAGCCGGGATCCGGCCAAGGCGAGCCAAAACCTCGGAAGCAGGATCAACGCCGTCGCCTCCCTTGACCCGTTCGATAACCTCGACGACTTTGATGCGATTATTAATCTCGCCGGCGAGCCGATCATCAACAAGCGCTGGAGCCCGCAGCAAAAGAAGAAAATCTGCCACAGCCGCTGGGGACTGACAGAGCAGCTGGTTGCAAAAATACAAGCTGGCAGCCAGCCGCCCCACACTTTTATCAGTGGCTCGGCGGTTGGGATTTATGGCGACCAGAAAGACACCGTCATCGACGAATCGTTTGCCATCAGCGACCATGTGAACCACGACGACTTTGCCCACCATGTTTGCCAACGCTGGGAAGACATCGCTCTTGAAGCAGAGAGTGAACAAACCCGGGTCTGCCTGCTTCGCACTGGCATTGTGCTGGGGAAACATGGCGGCGCGCTGGCAAAAATGCTGCCACCCTACCAACTCGGGCTAGGCGGACCGATTGGCAATGGCTCACAATACACGCCTTGGATCCACCTGCAGGATATGGTCGATGCGATAGTATTCCTATTAGAAACGCCAGCAGCAAAAGGCGCATTCAACCTTACTGCACCAGAGCCCGTCACCAACAAGGTATTCAGCCAAACCTTAGCCAAATCCCTGCACCGGCCCCATATCTTCTTCACTCCGGCATTCGTGCTGAAACTAGCCCTCGGCGAAGCGGCCTCGCTGCTGCTCGAAGGCCAACGGGCGATACCGAGCAAGCTCGAAGCGCTCGGCTATAACTTTCGCTACAGAACTATTGATGTGGCACTAGGAGATATTGCCTCTGCCTAAGCATCCCTAAACCTAGGCTTGCCCGTTTCCACATCAACGAGTGATGATTAAAAAGGCTTCCCGGTACGAATGAACCGGGAAGCCTTTTTATAACAGCATGTGAGGATCTTCGGTCTAGCCTCTAACGGGCTGCAGCAGGCTGTTGATCATCGAGCGGATGATCAGCACCACCAGCAGCAGTGAAAGCAACGGTACCACCAACCACATCGTCGGGTGCCAGCTTACCGGCAGCTCAAAGCCCCATTTCACCAATGCCGCAACGACCGCTTCAGCGCCGGCCGCTGCCATTACACCTGCCAGCAAAGCCATAATGCCGTACTCGCCCCACACCGTTGCCGAGACTCTTTTCCGGCTGGCACCCAATGTCCGGTACAGGCGGATTTCGTCCCGGCGCTGGGCCAGGCTCAAGCGCAACAAGGTCATTACCAGCAATAAACCACTGACCACCCCCAAGCCCGCCAGTACCGACAGCGACAAGGAGACCTGCTGCATGATGCCCTGAATCCGGGTTGCCATGGTGCGTAAATCGAGCAGGGTAACGGTTGGGTAATCCCGGCCAAGCTGGTTAATCACTGCCTGTTGGTCTGCCTCAATACGGAAGCTCACCAACCATGTTGCAGGCAATTCGGCCATCACATCAGGAGTAAAAATAAAATAGAAGTTTGGCCGCATATTGCGCCATTCAACCTCGCGGATGCTGGTCACCTCAGCACTGAACGGCTGGCTGTTGACATTGAAGGCAAGGGTATCACCCAAGGCAATACCCAAGCGCTCGGCAATACCGGACTCTACCGAGACCCCATTGGTTGCCTGCCACTCTCCGGCAACCACTTCGTTATGGACCGGAATGGAATCACGCCAGGTAAGGTTAAGCTCGCGACGCAAGGATTCATCGCGCTCCTGCCTATCTCCTTGCTGGGAGCGTTCAAGCAAGTCTTCCTCATTGATATGGGTTATCCGACCGCGGATCACCGGGTAGCCTTCAGAACGCATAACCTGTCGCTGGTCAAGCGTATCGAGGTAGGCTCGCTGCTGCTCTGGGCTGATATTAAGCGCAAACACATTCGGCGCATCTGCCGGTAGTGTCTGCTGCCAGTCCGCCAGCAGATCTGAGCGCAGCAGCCAAATCACTGTCAGCAGCATCAGTGAGCTGGTCAAGGCTGCCAGCTGGGCACCGGTCGCCATCGGGCTACGGTTAATTCGGCTCAACGCCAGCGTTATCGCCGGCCCCCAACGGCCCCGCTTGAGCCCGCGGACAATGGCTACCCCAACCACGGCAAGGATAACCAGGATCGCAGCCAGCCCCAGCAAGGTCAGCCACATCAGCCCATTGCTTCCCAGCCACAGCAAACCTGCCGCCAATGGCAACAGGGCCAGCAAATAGCCCTTGTTGCTGGTCTGCCAGCTATCCATTCGTTGTATCACTGAAATAGCAGGCGCATCCACCAGCTTCAACAGCGGGATCCCCATCCCCGGAATGGCCACCAGCAAGGCAACCAGCACGCTTACCACTAGCGGCGAAAAGCCAATACCGGGCAAGGGGTCGGGCAATACATCCACCAGGGGCACCCGCAGCAAGTATTCCAGCAGGGCCCCGATAGCAACCCCGGCCACCAGCGCAAGGCCAAACAGCATACCGAGCTGGCGGGCCAGCCATTGCCAAAGCCACTTCTTGCTAGCCCCCAAGCTTTTCATCATTGCCACCACCTCGGTTCTGGTCGAGGCGTAATGCATGCAGGTCAGCACCAAGGTGGCCGTCGCCATCAAGATCACCAATATCAGGGTCAGTGACAGGTACTGGCGGGCTTTTTCGATAACATCACCGGTTCGCCCCTGCGAGGTTTCACTCAGCCAGCGCTGGCCGGGCTCAAGCTCTATTTGTTCCTGCAATGCCTTGAGATGACTATCTGCGCCGGTGAAATACGCCCGGTACTGTACCCGACTGCCCGGCTGGATCGCCCCAGTATTGTCCAAGTCATCAGCATGAATGAGCACGGCAGGCATTTGGCTGAACGGGTTAAATGACAGCTCTGGCTCCTGCACTATGGTGCCGCTAACCTTAAGCTCGGCATCACCAATCGCCAACACATCACCAGGTTCGACTTTCAACAAATCAAACAGCCGCTCCGCCAACCATAATTCACCAGGCTGAACTTGATGATGGGTACCGGACGGGCTTTTCAGCTCAAGCTCGCCCCGAAGCGGGAAGTCACTCTCGACGCTTTTGACGCTGACCAGCTGCATAGCCTCATCGCTGAAGGCCATGGTGCCGAAGCGAACCTGCTGGGAGACGACCAGCCCTAGCTGCTCCGCCTTGTCCAGGATGGGTTGCTCAACCGGATTGGCCGAGCGGAATACTAAGTCGGCGGCAATCATGGATCGGCCTTGATCGACCATGATCTTTTCAACTCTCACCACCAAGGCTGCCAAGGCAAACACACAGGCGATAATCAATGTCAGGGCCACGGCAACTGGCCATAACTGGCCGTGCCACAGTTCGCGCCAGCTCCACTTGAGCAGCATTGTACGGTTGGCCGCAGGGGAATCGGATTGGATATCGGTCATTTCTGTCATGCGGCTACCAAACTCCCACTTTCTAACGTCAAGGTGCGGTCACAGCGCTGGGCCAGCTGGGGATCATGGGTCACCAGTACCAAGGTGGTGCCGTGATCGCGGTTAAGAGCAAACAGCAGCTCGATGATATTGGCGGCGGTATGCTGATCCAGGTTTCCGGTCGGCTCATCGGCAAACAGCACCTTGGGCCGGGTCATGAATGCTCTAGCCAATGCCACCCGCTGCTGCTCTCCGCCCGATAACTGTGCCGGAAGATGAACGTCCCTGCCATTTAAGCCGACTTTTTCGAGCAACTCGCGGGCACGGCCCTCATCGGCTTCTTCCCCCTTTATGATGGCTGGCAGCATCACGTTCTCCAGTGCCGACAACGACGGGATCAACAAAAAGCTCTGGAAGACAAAGCCAATGCTGTCACTGCGCAGTGCTGCCCGCGCCTCGTCATCCATCGCTGCCAATGGCTTGCCCAGTAGCTCGATACTGCCCTTACTTGGGATATCTAGCCCTGCCAACAAGGTCATCAGGGTCGACTTGCCCGCCCCCGAAACACCGACCAAGGCAATTGCCTCGCCCTGCTCGACCTCGAGCGAAACATCCTGCAAAATGGTGAGAGACGATGATGCTGTCGTCACCTGCTTGGACACTGATACAGCTTTAATCACGGATGTAGACATGATGCGATTCCTTTCAGTAATCTTTTTTCTTGTTTTCACTCAGCACGCCCTCGCGGCCAAACTGATGGTACTGGGCGACAGCCTCAGTGCCGGATACCAGATGCAGGCCGAGCAGAGTTGGCCTAACCTGCTGGATGCTGAGCTTGAAAAATATGGCCATGATGTCACTGTGGTCAACGCCAGTATTTCCGGCGATACCACAGGCAATGGGATGGCACGGCTTCCCCGCCTACTCGAACAACACCAACCCGATTTTGTCTTGATTGAGCTGGGGGCCAACGACGGGCTCAGAGGATTTCCTCCTACAACTATACGCAAGAATCTCAGTGAGATGATCACCGAGATCGAGCAAGCAGGCGCTTATCCGCTGCTGATGCAGATATTTGTACCGCCAAACTACGGCAAGCGCTATAGCGATCAATTTGCAAAAGTGTATCAAGATATCAGCAAGCAACTGGAGATCCCGCTGCTGCCCTTTTTCCTCGAGCACATTATCCTAAAGCAGGAGTGGATGATGGATGATGGACTGCATCCCAAATCCGATGCCCAGCCGTGGATAGCCGATTTCATGGCCAAAGAGCTTGCCCCACACCTCTAAAAAAACATACAGACAAGGAACGCCCTTAATGACGGCAACAAACCCGCTCCGAATTCTGATCACCGGCTGCAGTAGCGGCATTGGTTACTACTGCGCGAAAGCACTCCACCAACAGGGCCACAGTGTTGTTGCCAGTTGCCGCCAGAAAAGCGATGCCGAGCGCTTACAAGGCGAAGGCATTGACTGTGTACTGATGGACATGGACAGCGAGGAATCAATTGAGCAGGGGTTCAGTGAAGCGCTTGCCATCGCCGGCGGAAAACTGGATATCTTGTTCAACAATGCCGCCTACGGTCAGCCAGGCGCTCTGGAAGATCTCCCTACCCATGCCCTGCGCCAGCAGTTCGAAAGCAATCTGTTTGGCTGGCACCACCTGACCAGGCTGGTTATCCCAGTGATGCTGGCCCAAGGCAGCGGTAAAATTGTCCAGAACAGCTCGGTGTTGGGCTTAGTTGCCATGAAATACCGCGGAGCCTACAACGCCAGTAAATTTGCCTTGGAAGGCTACACGGATACTCTGCGCCTCGAGCTGAGCAATACCCCAATCAAGGTCAGCTTGATCGAGCCCGGCCCGATTGAGAGCCAGTTCAGGGCCAATGCCAAGGCAAAGTTCGAGCAATATATTGATATGCCAAAATCACGCCACCAGGCGAGTTACCAACATACGCTTAACCGGCTGGGCAAAGACTCACCATCAAGCAAATTCACCCTCGGCCCTGAAGCGGTGTTGAAGCCATTGCAAGCGATTTTGGAAACCGCAGAGCCGAAGGCCCGATATTATGTGACACAGCCCACTTACATCTTTGGTTTCCTTCGCCGTGTTTTGCCTACCAGGCTACTCGATTCACTGTTGGTCAAAAGTGACTAATAAACTGAATCAGACATAGTTCCAGACATAACGCTGGCAAATGGTGTTCAATAAACACACAGCAAAATAAGCCACTTACCAATAACCGGGATCAAAAAAGCACCACTGAAGGCAAACAAACCTGAAAAAACACTGAATAGGCGGACGGAAACAGAAGTTCCGCCGAAAAAAGCAAGAAATGTCATATTTGTGTCACACATCACGGTTAAGCTTGTAGTGTAAATTGAGGTTGTTCCCTACCGGCCTTTATTTTCCTCTATAACCGTTCCGATGCAGAATAAAGAAAGGTGTGACGATGACATTGCGCCAAATAAATATCCTTTGCGTGTGTGTGACACTCGCATTGCTGTTGACGTTTCAATAAAAATGGAGAGCCCGAGCCCGGCTCTCCATTGTTATTTGTCTCGACTTTTTCAAGCCGCCTCTCCAAACACATCTATATTTCGCCACGACCATCACCTTCTCACTGTTTCACCTTGAAAAGATGGCACTTCCCCCCCATAACTATCACAACGAAGAAATTTATGGCCTACGCACTGTTTCAGAAGTCCAGGGAGTGAAGATAAACCCATGTATGCACATCTAGCCATCGAACTCAACGAACAGAATCTACAACAGGTGATCGAGCAATCGATGCAAACCCCTGTGGTGATCAGCTTCTGGGCACCATCCATGCCGGAATCCGCTGAAGTTAACCAAATACTGGAGAAGCTAGCAGCTAACTATCAGGGCCAGTTCACCCTTGCAACGCTAAACTGTGAAACCCAAGCCATGGTTGCTGGCCAGTTTGGTGTTCGCAGCTTGCCAACGGTCGCCGTGTTCAAAAATGGCCAGCCAGTTGATGGTGCGGCCGGTCCGCAGACCGAGCAAAGCCTTGCCGAAATGCTTGCCAAGCACCTACCAAGCCCTGAAGAGCTGGCGCTAAAAGCCGCGCTGGAGCAAGTCGACAACCAGCAATACAACGAAGCTTTGCCAGTACTGCGTGAGCTAGCGACCAAGTTCACCCAAAACAGCGTGATCAATTTGGCGATGGCCGAATGCCTGCTGGGTACGTCTCAATACGATGAAGCAGAAGCCCTGCTGGCCACAATCCCAATGCAAGATCAGGATGCCAAATACAAAGGCTTGATGGCAAAACTGGAACTGCACCAGCAAGCCAGCGATTCGCCTGAAATCCGCCTGCTGGAAGAAAAGCTCGCCGCAGAACCTGGCAACAGCGACATTGCCTTTGAGCTTGCCGTACAGTACAGCCAAGTTGAGCGTTCGGAAGAGGCATTAGAGCTACTGATCACTCTGCTGCGCAAAGACATGAACTTTGCCGAGGGTGGTGCCAAGAAAGCCATGATGGACATCTTGGCGGCGCTAGGCCAAGGCAACGCAGTCGCCAGCAAATACCGCCGCCAGCTTTACTCGCTACTTTACTAGTGGGTTAGCACACTGCGATTTAGAGAAAAATTTGAAAAGGCAGGGTTATCCCTGCCGACACAGCCCTTCAATGATCGGGCAGCTTGCCCCCTCATCGCCCGGACACTGCTTGGTCAACGTTTCCAAAGTTTGCTTCATTTCCAGTAGCTCTTTGATTTTCTCATCGATCTCCACCAGCTTTTGCTCGGCCTTGGCTTTGACGTCGGCACTGCGTCGTTGCGGATCACGGGAAAATGCCAATAACTCACGGCCTTCATCGAGGGTAAAGCCCACCAAGCGCGAGCGCCGGATCAAATGCAGTTCATCGACATGCTTGGCGCTGTACTGGCGGTAACCGTTGGCCGCCCTGCCCGGCGGTGAAATGATGCCCTTGTCTTCGTAAAAACGAATGGTCTTAGTCGTCAACCCGGTCTGTTGGGCGACTTCACTGATATTCATATCCAGCCTTACAGTTAATGGAAGGTTATGCTTAATAGTATTCTCTGTCATCGCCTCGGTAGCAAGACTATTATTGCTTATCCCCACCGAAGTTAAAATTTATTGACCTTCCAGTTAATGGAAGCTTTATGATTACCTCAAATGCATCAAACTGTCTTATCAGTAAGGCTTCAATATGGTCGAATTAACCCTGCCACTACGGAAAGTGCGCTGTATGAACTGCGCCAATAAAATCAAAGCGGCCCTCACAGAATTACCGGGGGTCGAGTCCGTCGACGTCGATACCAAGCAAGCTAACCTGCAGGGTACCTTTGCGCCTATGGCCGTAATCGATGCTATTTCCCAGCTTGGCTATGAAGCGGGTTATCAATACCAGTTGCCACTAGCTGGCCTGTCATGCTGCAAGTGTGTACGCAAAGTCAAGGACGCGCTGGACAGCCAACCTGAAATTTTCTCTTCTGATGTCAGCAAAACAGAGCTTACGGCAACGGGGACACTACCCGAGCCGAAATTAATCGAACTGATTGAGTCACTCGGTTTCAGCGTACCTTCGCAGGACACAGAACAATCAGAGGTGATGTCTAGCACTTACGAACTCGCCCTGTCAGGCCTGAGCTGCGGCAAGTGTGTTGCCAAAGTCGAAGCCCAGCTCAAAGAGCGCGCCGACATCGACAGCTTCTCGGTAACCAGAACCCATGCCAGCGTACAAACCTCGCTGGAGCAGGCTGAGGTTATCGGCTTAATTGAAGCCGCTGGGTTTAGCGCCGCTCCAGCAAGCAAAAGCGTGACCGATGTAAACAGTGCTGGTGATAACAGCACTGACAACGCTAAGCCTGAAGCGGTACTAGATAAGCTCTCCGACACTGCAACTGCGGATGACGAGGCGACGTCTCAACAATTTATCTTGTCGGGCATGACCTGTGCCAGCTGCGTCAGCTCAGTCGAAAAAGCCATTCTCAGCGTACCCGGCGTCTCATCCACCAGTATCAATTTGGCCGAACGCACTGCATTGGTAAGCGGTAATGCGCCAAGCAACGATATTATCCAAGCCGTTGAAGGCGCAGGGTATCAAGCCGAATTATCCGAAGACGAGCTGACCCGCCGTCAACGCCAGCAAGCACAAAACGAAAAAGTTTACCGCCAACATATCAAAAACGCCTATATCGCGCTGGCTGTCGGTGGTCCACTGATGGCCTGGGGCGTTTTTGGTGGCAGCATGATGATAGCATCCCGGGCAGATCAAATTGGCTGGGGCGTGGTTGGGATCATCACCCTTATGTTGCTAGCTACCGTCGGCAAGCACTTCTTCGTCAATGCTTGGAAAGCATTCAAGCACCACCGGGCAACTATGGACACCCTTGTCGCACTCGGTACCGGTGCGGCATGGCTGTATTCGACATTCGTCGTGCTCGTGCCCGATTTGCTACCAATGCAGGCACGCCATGTCTACTTCGAGGCTTCGGCCATGATCCTTGGCCTGATCACGCTAGGACATGCTCTTGAAGCCCGAGCCCGCAGCCGGACCTCCAAAGCGCTCGAACAGCTGATGGACTTGCAGCCGCAAACCGCCATCATTGTTGAAAAAGATGAAGAACGCGAAGTACCGCTTGCTGACGTGCGTACCGGAATGGTGCTGCGCCTTCATCCCGGCGCCAAAGTACCGGTTGATGGCACCATTCTCGAAGGCCAGAGCTATATCGACGAATCTATGCTGACCGGTGAGCCGATCCCGGCCAACAAAAAAACCGGCGATATCCTCCATGCCGGTACTATCAACCAGCACGGCAGCTTGTTGTTTACGGCTGAAAAAATCGGCCGCGATACCATGCTGGCAAGAATCATCGATTTAGTACGCCAAGCACAAAGCAGTAAGCCGGCATTGGCTCGACTGGCCGATACTATTTCAGCCATTTTCGTCCCTGCCGTCATGATCATCGCTATCGTCACCGCCATGATCTGGTATTACTTCGGACCAGATCCTTCATCGGTCTATATGCTGGTGACAGCAACAACAGTGCTGATCATCGCCTGCCCTTGCGCGCTTGGCCTTGCTACCCCAATGTCGGTCACCGTCGGGGTTGGCCGGGCGGCGGAATACGGGGTTCTGATCCGCAACGCCGAAGCGCTGCAAATTGCTGCCGATGTCGATACCGTAGTACTGGATAAAACCGGTACCCTGACCGAAGGCAAACCAGCGCTGATCAGCAGCGAGTGCTACAACAGCTTCAACAAAGGGCAATTACTGACACTGGCTGCCAGCCTCGAGCAAGGCTCCGAGCACCCACTGGCCACCGCTATTGTCAACGCCGCCAAAGTCGAAGCCCTTAACCTGGAGCCGCAGGTGAACTTTCAAGCCCAACCGGGTTATGGCATCAGTGGCGAAGTTTTGGGTCACACCGTACTACTCGGCAACCAAAAGCTGATGGCCCAGCACCAGGTAGGTATAGACCAGGCCCAGCAGGCTACAGAGACCGCCAGCGAGCAGGGTGCAACCCCTATCTATATCGCGGTCGATGGCCTACTGGCCGGTTTACTGGCTGTCAGCGACCCTATCCGCCATGATTCGGTGGCTGCTATCAAGCGCCTAAGAAAAATGGGGCTGGATGTGATCATGTTGACGGGGGATATCCCGGCAACCGCAAATGCCATCGCCAAGCAAGCGGGTATCGAACATGTCATTGCTGGCGTACTGCCGGACGGCAAGGCCAGCGAAGTGGAAAAAATTCAAGCTCAAGGCAAACGGGTTGCCATGGTCGGAGACGGCATCAATGATGCGCCAGCCCTCGCCCAGGCCGATATCGGTATTGCCATGGGCAGCGGTAGTGACGTAGCCATTGAAAGTGCCCAGCTGACCTTGGTGCGCCACTCGCTTCACGGCGTGCCTGATGCGCTGCAGCTCTCCAGAGCCACCCTACGTAACATGAAACAGAACCTGTTCGGGGCCTTTGTCTATAACACCTTAGGCATCCCGGTAGCTGCCGGTATTTTGTTCCCGTTTACCGGGGCATTGCTGAGCCCAGTTGTCGCCGGTGCCGCCATGGCTCTATCGTCTATTACCGTGGTCAGCAATGCCAACCGCTTGAGGCTGTTCAAGCCTGACGGTGAAGACCGGCAAACCGCCAGGCCCCATTCACAGCCATCTAAGGAAGATTAATATGGTCGCTATCATCGGGTTCCTTGCCATAGCCTTTATTGTCTGGTGGTTCTGGCTTCAGCCCAAAAAGTAACTCTCTAGCCCTATCCGATCCTATGATGAGCTGATATAACAAATAGATATCTGGTTATATCAGCTCACAGGATCATTATGCTCAAAGCACTCGTCACCCGGGCAGCCCTGCTGCTGCCCTTCATCACTACCAGCGTTGTCGCTGAGCCATTGGTTTGGCAAGCCCAAGATGCCCAACGCGAATTTATCATTCTCGGCTCCATCCATGCCGGTGAAGACGACTTCTATCCGTTGCCAAATGCATTTACCTCCCATTGGGACAGCGCCGATGCCCTGGTAGTAGAAGCCAACATCCTCAAGCCCAGTTCAGCACAGCTCAATCCAGCAGTAGCTACCACTACCGAGATGTTAACGGAGACTGAAAAGCAATCGTTAGCCGCAATAGCCAAACTAGCCGGTTTATCGTCCTCACCACTGCTTAGCTCCCCTCCCTGGCTAGCTGCGATCAGCTTGCAGATGAAAATGGCTGAACAGGCCGGCCTCAGCCCCAACAGGGGAGTGGATATCACCTTGCTTAAACGTGCCCAGGCCAGCCAACTGCCTATCCTCGAACTAGAAAGTGTCGAGAAGCAACTGCGCTTGATGGAACAACTGGACGATCATGGCAAAAACCTGCTGATGGTCACGGTCAATGAATGGGATAAAATGACTAACCAGCTCACTTGCCTGATCAGCGCCTGGCAAGCCGGCGACCAAACTCAACTCGACTCCCTGTTTGATGAAAGCCAGTACAATGATGACACCGATGCCGCCCTGATCGTCGATCGCAATCGTGACTGGGCGACCAAGCTGATTGAGGATCCAGCCTTCCAGCGAGGAAAGTTCTTGATAGTCGTCGGTGCGATGCATTTATTGGGAGAGGAAGGACTGCCTGAACTGCTCAAGCAAAAGGGCTTTTCAATCAATCAGTTGAGCCAAAGCAAGCAGGTGTCTTGCAGTTAATGCTTGGTAGCAAGAGATGCGCGACCAAACTGAGCTATTCGCCGACGCCAGAAATGAAAAAAGCCCCAAACTACGCGTCCCGGACTTTCGCTGCAGGCTTTGAAGAGTGGTCGGTGAAGAGGCCAAGATCAAGGAAACAGGGAACCCCCGACCCTCCGGTCCTCCATTTACCAAGAAGCAGGAGATACTCTACTAAACTTCGCTATTCTCCGACGTCAGAAATGAAAAAAGCCCCAAACTACGCGTCCCGGGCTTTCGCTGCAGGCTTTGAAGAGTGGTCGGTTAAGAGGCCAAGAACAAGGAAACAGGGAACCCCAGACCCTCTGGTCCTCCATTTACCTAAGAGCAGGAGATGCGCGACCAAACTGCGCTATTCGCCGATGGCTGAATTGAAAAAGTGCATAAATGAAAAAAGCCCCAGTCTTTCGACTGAGGCTTTAAATAGTGGTCGGTGAAGAGGGATTCGAACCCCCGACCCTCTGGTCCCAAACCAGATGCGCTACCAAACTGCGCTATTCACCGACTTTATCAGCAGCACGCCATACCGGCTTACCACTTGAATAAGTGGTCGGTGAAGAGGGATTCGAACCCCCGACCCTCTGGTCCCAAACCAGATGCGCTACCAAACTGCGCTATTCACCGACGTTGTCAGCAGCATGCCATACTGGCTTACCACTTGAATAAGTGGTCGGTGAAGAGGGATTCGAACCCCCGACCCTCTGGTCCCAAACCAGATGCGCTACCAAACTGCGCTAT
>NZ_JAWJZI010000008.1:0-154652 GCF_033022775.1 Photobacterium rosenbergii
GCCGACTTAGCTCAGTAGGTAGAGCAACTGACTTGTAATCAGTAGGTCACCAGTTCGATTCCGGTAGTCGGCACCATCCTTTGAAACCTCATCTTTGATGAGGTTTTTTTTCGCCTGTTGTAAGCCTCCAGAACATTACGCAACATTAGTCATATTGGGGAAATATACTCAGTTAGGTAGAATTGCACTCTGTTTTCAACACGTTGCACGGACGTCATGGCCAGTATCAAACTTTCTGTAGAGCGCTTAACCGAAGGCCTGTATATCAAGCTGCCAGTGCAATGGACTGATCACCCTTTTCTGCTGAACCATTTCAAAATCAAAGATAGCCAGCAAATCAGGCTGATAAAAAACCTCGGGATAAAGCATGTCTTTGTCATTCCGGAAAAGAGTGATACCCAACCTCTTGATCCTGACAATACCTTAGAGGCCATCAGTGAGCATGAAAGCCGTTTTCTAGACCAGCAAGCTGAAAAACTATGGCAAGAAAAACAAGGCCGTATAGAGAAGCTAAAGAACTACAAACGCAAACTGCAACGTTGTGAGAAGAACTTCTCCCGCTCAATGGCACAGCTGCGCTCGATTGTTGGAAAAATAAAGAGCCGCCCGGTAACCGCCGTAAAAGAGGCTGAACTGCTGGTCGAGGAGATGGTCGACGCCCTGCTTGAGTCTGACAATGTCGCCCTCCACCTGATGAACGAGGGTAGCGACAATGAAGATATCTACAGTCATTCGCTCAATGTCGCTATCATGGCGATGATGCTGGCCCGCTCCAGTGGTATGGCTGGGCAGGACATCAAGACTATCGCTATCGGCGCCCTGTTCCATGACATGGGCAAAATCAAAGTACCGACCGCCATTATTCGCAAGACCACGCCGCTCACCGAACCAGAAGAGAACTATTTAAAACTCCACCCAAAATACAGTGTTGATTTGGCAGATTTATCAGACAGCTTTCCCAAGCAAGCTAAACCTATCCTTAGCCAGCACCATGAGCTGCTTGACGGTAGCGGCTACCCCAAACAGCTCAAAGCAGAGCAAATCGATCCCAAGGCTCAGCTGGTATCTGTAGTCAATGCCTACGATAATCTCTGCCACCCGCAAGACCCGGCCAAAGCGCGAATCCCCTATAGCGCCCTCTCATACTTGTTCAAGCACAAGAAAGAGCAATACAACAAGGATTATCTGGCGCTACTCATCCGTCTGCTTGGTGTCTACCCTCCGGGCAGCGTGGTCCAACTTTCCAACCAACAACTGGGGCTGGTGATATCGGTCAATTCGGAAAGCCTGCTGACACCCAATATCTTGCTCTATGATCCAACCGTGCCTTCAAACGAAGCACCGATCATTGACTTGGAAGAGAGCCACCTGCGCATCGAGCAGGTTATCCATCCAAGCAAGCTGCCGGACAAAGTCCATGCTTACCTCAATCCCCGCAGCAGGATCTCTTTCTACTTCGATCCTGATGACTAGTTTTTCTTCCAAAATACAAAACGCCCCTGTCACGGAAATCCGTAACAGGGGCGTTTGGGTTTAACGATATCTGCCAATAGGCTTACCAGCTGAACATCTCTTTGATCCAGCCTGCCGGTTTGCTACCGTCACAGTAGCCTTTGACCACACCGTCCTGATCCCACATCGGCAGAGAATGCTGCCCTGCGCAATCCCTCACCAGGGTGCCGTTGGGCATCTGGCTGAACTTGGCCGTCGTCAGCTTCTGCGGCCATGGCAGCGCCAAGCGCTCGGGCTGACGTCGTTTGAGGTAATCACCATACAAACGCAGCGCACCGGCAGAGCCCGTCAGGTTAACCGGTTTATTGTCATCCCGACCAACCCAGACAGTCACGACTTCACGGCCATCAGCACCGACATACCAGCTGTCGCGGTTTTTATCGGTGGTGCCCGTTTTACCGGCCAAGGCCGCCCAACCAAACTGCGGCTGAAGAAAACGTGCCGTCCCCTGCGAGACCACATTCTTCATGCCGTATGTGGTTAGCCATGCAGCCTGCTCCGGTACCGCCTGGCTGGCCCTTGGTATCCATCGGTAAAGCTGGTTGCCCTGTTGGTCTACAACGGCCCTTAATGCCGTTAGGTCGGCCTTGAGCCCACCGCTGGCAACCGACTGGTACATCTGGGTCACTTCAAATGGCGTCAGGGTGAAAGCGCCTAACAGGATAGAAGGCAGCTTAGGCACTTCGCCACGATCCACCCCCAGATCGACCATGGTATCAATCACCTCGTTGAGCCCCACCTGCATTCCTAGGTTGACCGTTGGGACGTTTAGCGACTTGGCCAGCGCGAAATAGAGCGGCACTTCCCCCCGGAACTTGCGATCGTAGTTACGTGGCTGCCAGTTTTTCCCTTTGCTGCCACTGAGCATAATTGGCTTATCTTCAACCGTAGTGGCCAGAGAAAAGGTCTCTGGGTGGCGCAATGCAGCCAGATACACCGCCGGCTTGACCAAAGAGCCGATCTGTCGGCTGGCATCCAGTGCGCGGTTGAAACCGGCATAGCCCGGATTGCTGCCACCAATCATCGCCCGGATCTCACCCGTTCTGCGATCGGCAGCCACCAAGGCGGTTTCAAGCCCGACACCAGCTTTCTGCTGGAGCTTGGGCACCATGCTGACAACCGCTTCTTCAGCCTCTTTCTGCGACAGGGGATCTAAGGTACTGAAAACTCTCAAACCAACACCCGATGTGTAGTTATTGCCTACCCGCTGCTGTAATTCACGACGCAACTGCTGGAAATAGGCTGGCTGGCGGCGCGCAATCATTGGCCGGGACTGGATGTCCAACGGCCTAGAGGCGGCCAGCTCATAATCCGCACCGGATAGGATCCCGCTATCCATCATCAGTCTCAGTACTAAGTCGCGGCGCTGCTTGGCACGCTCAGGGTTACGCCATGGGTTGTAGTAGGAGGGGCCTTTGGCCATTGCCACCAGCAAGGCCTGTTGGTCGATTCTAAGCTCCTGCAGCGGACGTCCGAAATACAATCTGGCGCCAAGGCCAAAACCATGAACTTCCTTGCCGCCATTTTGACCGAGATAAATCTCATTGAGGTAGGCTTCGAGGATCTGATCTTTGCTGTAGCGGTAATCGATAATAATGGCAATGTAAGCCTCCCGGATCTTACGCCACAGCGAGCGTTCACGAGAGAGGAACATATTCTTGGCAAGCTGCTGGGTCAGGGTACTGCCCCCCTGCACAGTCCTGCCCGCCTTGAGGTTAACCACCATAGCGCGGGCAATCGCCAGAGGCGAGACACCCTCATGATGATAGAAGTCCCGGTCTTCGGTAACCAGCAAGGCATCGACCAGCACCTCAGGGAACTGCTCACGCGGCAGGAACAAGCGCTGCTCGCTCTCTCCGGTTTCCAGCATCCCGAGCATCTTGGGTTCAATCCGCAAGTAACCCAGCTGTCGCTTGGAGCCAGCCTCCTGAATGCTCTTGAGCTCATTGCTATCAAAGGTCAGCATGATATGTCGGGCACCCTCGAAGCCATCGACAAAATCAAACGGGCGGCGGATCAGCTCGATACGTGTCGATGACGAAGAATACTCACCGTTACGCTGCGGGGTTCGTACCTTGTGGTACTGCAAGATATCCAGCTCACGGCGGACTTCCTCTAAGGTGATCGCCTGTCCCGGTTGCAGATCCAGCACCCGGCCATAGACAACCGCTGGCAAATTCCATAGCTGGCCGTCAAAACGGTCACGAACAATATTATCGAGGTATATGCCGACCACCAGCAGCACCGCAAGTACGGCAACAGATAACTTCAGGCCAAAGCCAAGCAGCCACTTGAACCAGCCCGGCAGGCCCTGCCGTTTCCCTTTCGGACTCTTCTTGCGGCTACGGGTCGATTTGGCCGGGCGCTTCTTGGCTGGTGCCTTGGCCTTGCTGGCTGCCGCCGGTTTGCGCTTGCGCACCGGTTTCTTGGTACCGTCCTTGTCCGCAGCGGGCTTTTTCGGAACCTGTTGTTTAGAGGGCTGATTTTTAGCAGCCTGTTTTTGAGCTGCCCGCACCACCGAGCGCATTACTTGCTCTGTCATCATGATCTTCTATTTCTACATGTATTTTTTAGTTTTTTTGGTCGGCTCATGGTTCGCTGGATCATCCGGCCACGGGTGTTTAGGGTAACGCCCTTTCATCTCTTTTTGCACCTCACGGTAAGATCCCTGCCAAAAAGCCGCCAAGTCGCGGGTGATCTGCAATGGTCTCTGAGCAGGCGACAACAACTCCAGCACCACCGCCACCTTGCCATTGGCAATCATCGGCGAGGCTTTCTCACCAAACATTTCCTGCAATTTTACCGCCAGCACAGGGTACTGCCCGGGCTGGTAGCGAATGGCATAGCGCGAGCCTGTCGGTACACTGTAATGGGTCGGCAACGCCTTATCGAGCTGCTGCTTTTTATCCCAGCCCAAGCGAGCTTCCAGTGCTGCCACCAGATCTATACGTTCAAGAGCCTTGAGAGTTTTCATCCCGTTCATGTAAGGCAACAGCCATTCATCCGCAGCCGCCAGCAAGGCCTCATCGTCCATTGCAGGCAAATCCAGCTCTGGCAACCATTCGGCAGCACAGCGGGCACGATTGAGCAGCCCCTCGGCGGCCTTGCTCCATGGCAAAACACCCAGCCCCTTGCGCTGGACGGCATTGAGCAGGGCTTCGCTGGCCTTGGCCGAGTCCGGCTCGCCCATCAACTGACGTTCAACGACCAACTTGCCACAGCACAAGTGCTTCTCTGCGGTCAGTCGACCTTTCTTGTCATCCCAGTCGAGCCATTCACGCCAGACGAAAAGATGCGGCAGTTTGTCTTGCAGTTCCGCGAGTTGGGCTGGTACCGCAGAGAAGATCCGGCTGTCCCCCTGGCGGGTCTTGACGATATCGGCCACCACCAGTAATTCTTCATCTGCCAACGGCTCATCAGGCATCATCATTGCCCCCTGACCATTAGCGAGCTGATATCGGCTATCTTTACCACGAGACAAGGCGATACGGTCCGGAAAGCCTGCCGCCAGCAAAGGAGCAACCCATTCACCCGCCACTTTGATAGCGGTCTTGTTTGCACCTGACTTGTTATTTCCCAATTTAGCCAAATGCTGCGACGCCCGCTGCAGGTAAGCCCTGCTCCGTGATTGCTTGCCACTTTCCACCAAGTTGAGCTGGAACTGCAAATCAGGGTTGTTATTCCCCCGAGGCGGCTCTTCCAGCAAAGCAACCAACAGCGCAGCGGTACTCATCGCCTTCTCACCGTGCTGTTTGGCCAACAGTAACATTGCGGCATGGCGGGGCTCGACACCGAGTTTTTGTATTGCGCCGCCCATTTCGGTCATCCTGCCGCCCTCATCCATTGCTCCCAGAGCGACCAGTAGCGCATGAGCTTGTTTCAGAGCTGGTACGGGCGGCAAATCCAGCCAATGCAGCTCAGTGGCAGACTGGCAGCCCCATTGGGCCAATTCCATCGCCAGCGAAGTGAGGTCTGCCCGCAAAATCTCTGGCTGAGGCGTGGCAGGCTGACGCGCCAACATTTCTTCGCTGTACAATCGCAGGCAGATCCCCGGCTCCAAGCGGCCGGCACGACCTGCCCGCTGCTCGGCAGATGAGCGAGCAATACGCACCGACTCCAGTCGGCTGATCCCAGTTTTCGGATCCCACAGGGCGATACGCTCCAGACCGCAATCCACCACCATCCGGATCCCCTCGATGGTCAAACTGGTCTCGGCAATGTTGGTGGCCAGCACCACCTTGCGCTTGCCTTTGGGTGCTGGCGTAATGGCTTGCTGTTGCTGACTACCGGTAAGCTGGCCATAGAGCGGGCACACTAGTACATCATCACCAAGAAGGCCTTCAAGTTGCTCTGCCAAACGGCGGATCTCCCCAGCGCCCGGCAAGAAGACCAGCATCGAGCCAGGCTCCGAAGACAGCAGGGTTGAAATCTCCTTTGCTGTCGCGTCAATAAGGTGGGTATTTTCCGCCAGCTTTTTGTAGCGTAACTCAACCGGGAAACTACGGCCTTCCGACTCAATATAGCCAGCCTCTGGCAACAGCCCCGTCAGGGCATCTTCATCCAGTGTCGCCGACATCACCAGCAGCTTGAGATCGTCACGCAGCGCTTCCTGTACCTCCAACGCCAGAGCCAGCGAGGTATCGGCATGAATACTGCGCTCATGGAATTCATCGAAGATCAGCAGATCAATGCCAGTCAGCTCCGGATCTTGCTGCAGCATCCTGGTCATCACGCCCTCGGTGACAATTTCCAGCTTGGTCTTGCTGCTAGCGCGGGTCTCCCCCCTCACCCGCAGACCCACGGTATCCCCCACTTGCTCACCGAGCTGAGAAGCCAGGTAGCGGGCAATATTCCTTGCCGCCAAGCGACGGGGCTCCAGCATTACTATCTTGCCGGCTACTGCCCCCTGCTGTAGCAATACCAAAGGCAAACGAGTTGATTTACCGGCTCCGGGAGGGGCTTTGAGGATCAGTTGCGCACGGGCATCAAGTTGGGTCAGCAGTGCTGGAAGCACATCATCAATAGGCAGCTGTGACAATGGGAACACCTTGTGTCATATTCAATTTAGGCTTGGCCATTGTAGCTTACTTAATCTTATGAAAGAGAAAAAACAGCGCCTGTTCTTTGCCTTATCGCCCAACCGCAGCAGCGAAGACTTCCAGCGTCTCGCCCGGCTTTCTTCACAATGCGGCCAGTTCGGCCGTTCGGTTGCCACCGACAATCTCCATATCACCCTCGCATTCCTCGGCATGGTCACTGACGAGCAGGCCGCGAGCGTCGTGGCAGCAGCCGAGCAACTAGCGGCACCACGAGCTTTCTCCCTGAAGTTAGATACATTGGGCTACTGGAAGCGCAGCAAGGTCATCTGGTTGGCTCCAGAGCACCCTCCGCAGGCTTTGCTGACACTGGCACAGCAACTCAAGTCCCTCGCTATAGAATGCGGCCTGGATCAGGAATCACGCCCCTACAAGCCCCATATCACTCTTGCCAAATCAGTCGCAAGGCGTCCCGAGCAACTGCCGCCGCTTGGCAAAATAGATTTTCACTTCAACCACTTTGGCCTGTATATTTCAAAACCAGTCAGCCATAACGGCCGCCAAGGCGTGCAATACATCCAGCTTGGCAAGTGGCCCCTCGGCAATACATAGCAAGAACAATCAAAGGACAAGGCATGAAGTTCAACCCGCCACTGCAATCAGCCACCCTCATCAAACGCTACAAGCGGTTTCTCGCCGATATCACCTTGCCCGACGGCTCAACCACTACCATCCACTGTGCCAATACCGGCGCCATGACAGGGTGCGCCGAGCCGGGCAATACGGTGTGGTATTCAACCTCTGATAACCCAAAACGAAAATATCCGCATAGCTGGGAGCTTTCGCAAACCCAGGAAGGACACGCCATCTGCGTCAACACGGCACAGGCAAACCGGCTGGTGGTTGAGGCCATTAACAAGAATGCCATCACAGAATTGACAGGCTATTCATCACTTCGTACCGAAGTTAAGTATGGTAGTGAAAACAGCAGGATAGATGTTTTATTACAAGACGAATCAAAACCTGATTGCTATATTGAAGTAAAGAGTGTCACTCTGCTGGATCAAGCAAAGGAAGGGCAGGGTTATTTCCCAGACGCGGTGACCACCCGGGGGCAGAAGCACCTGCGAGAATTAATCGAGGTGGCACAAAACGGTGAACGTGCCATACTTTTTTTCGCAATTTTACATTCGGGGATTGAAAAAGTATCTGCGGCACACCATATAGACCCGGACTACTTTTCATTAATACAACAAGCAGAGCGGGCTGGCGTAGAGATCCTTTGTTACAAGGCGGTATTGAACCCAACGGAACTCTACCTCGCGCATCGCATAAAATTCAACCAGTAAGTACCGCAAAGTGATGCTTTCTTCACATTGGTATAAAATTGAATATATGCAGCAATTGCCACACCACTCCCTTTCTGCTATAGATACCGCCCAAATTTAACCAGTGACGGTTATTAGGTATATTAGGAGATGCTATATGCCAGAGAGCAACGTTAAAAAATCGCTAGGCATCCTGGCTATTGCTGGGGTTGAACCTTACCAGGAAAAGGCTGGCGAAGAATACATGGGTGAAGCTCAGCTAGAGCACTTCCGTAAGATTCTTGGTGCTTGGCGCAACCAGCTACGCGAAGAAGTTGATCGTACTGTAAACCACATGCAGGACGAAGCAGCCAACTTCCCAGATCCCGTTGACCGCGCCGCTCAGGAAGAAGAGTTCAGCCTAGAGCTTCGTAACCGCGACCGCGAACGTAAATTGATCAAGAAAATCGAGAAGACCCTTCAGCGTATTGAAGATGATGACTTCGGTTTCTGTGAATCTTGCGGTATCGAGATTGGTATCCGCCGTCTGGAAGCCCGTCCAACAGCCGACCTATGTATCGACTGTAAGACGCTGGCTGAAATCAAAGAAAAACAGATGGCAGGCTAGTACGATTCGTACAGCACCATGATAGTCAAGAGGGAGCGCTAGCTCCCTTTTTCGTTTTAATTGATTTTCTTATGAGTACAAACAAACACTATATCGGCCGTTTCGCCCCATCCCCGTCAGGCCCATTGCACTTTGGCTCGCTGGTTGCTGCCTTGGGTAGTTATTTGCAGGCCAGAGCCAAACAAGGCACTTGGCTAGTACGGATGGAAGATCTGGATCCGCCACGGGAAATGCCCGGTGCTGCGGATGATATCCTACGCACCCTCGAAGCCTATGGCCTCGAATGGGATGGTGGGATCATGTACCAAAGCCAGCGTCACGACGCTTACCAGGCCCAGATTAATACGTGGCTAGATAGCCAACAGGCCTATTACTGCCAATGTACCCGTAAGCAAATCAAGCAAGCCGGAGGCTTCTATCCGGGTCACTGCCGCGACAAGCAACTCGAGGCTGCTGGCAATGCCATCCGACTCAAGGTGGATGCACCCGTATTTGCCTTCGATGACCTGCTGCATGGCCATATCAGTATCCCGGCCCCGCTGGCTGAAGAGGATTTCATTATCCGCCGCCGCGATGGCCTGTTCGCCTATAATCTGGCTGTAGTACTGGATGATATCGAACAAGGGGTTACCGAGGTTGTCCGCGGCGCAGATTTGATTGAGCCGACCGGCCGCCAAATTGGGCTCTACCGCCTGCTCGGCCAACCGGAGGTCAGTTACCTGCACTTGCCGCTGGCGGTGACCGAGAACGGCAACAAGCTTTCCAAGCAGAACCATGCTCCGGCCATCGACAAAGCCAACCCAAGGCCGGCACTGGTAGAAGCGATGCGATTCTTGGGCTTGCAGCCACCAATAGATCTGGCAAGCTCGACAACCCGCGAGATTTTGTGCTGGGGGATTGCCCACTGGCAGATAGCTAACCTGCCGGCAACCACAGCCATTACTTTCGACCCTTCACACGGTTGAAACCAAGTCTCTGCAGTATTGTTGCCCAGCTAAACGTTAACTGCCTTGCTGCCCCCGATATGCCCGCAAATTGCTGCCAAAATGCGAGGGAAACAAGCGCTAGGATTCTAAAATGGCCTGCTGTGATATATGATATGCGGCTGTTTGTTGAATCCGAACCACATGAATGAGGTGTATTATCTTTAATCGAGTCGCCAGCTTTTGCCGTAAGGTACTGAATCGAGACGCAAGTGATCTCGACCATGAGGAACTCGCCTTGCAAATTTATCAGCGCCAAGAGCACGGTATTTCACGTAAAGATATCAGCGAGAATGCGCTGAAAGTCCTTTACCGCCTAAATAAAGCCGGATATGACGCATATCTGGTCGGTGGTGGTGTTCGCGATCTCCTTTTGGACAAACAGCCCAAAGACTTCGACATTGCCACCAACGCCACGCCGGAAGAAATCAAGCAGCTGTTCCGCAACTGCCGCCTGATCGGCCGCCGTTTCCGCCTTGCCCACATCCTGTTTGGCAGGGACGTCATTGAGGTTGCCACCTTCCGCGGCCATCACTCTGACGCCAAGCCGAGCATCAAAGACAAGAAGAATGTCTCGGCCCAGAGCCAGGAAGGCATGCTACTGCGTGACAATGTCTATGGCAGCATCGAAGAAGATGCCGAGCGCCGTGACTTCACCATTAATGCACTGTACTACAGCATCAAAGATTTCACCGTTGCCGATTACGTCAACGGGGTGGAAGATCTCGACAACCGTATTGTCCGCCTGATCGGCGATCCGGAAACCCGCTACCGCGAAGACCCAGTGCGCATGCTGCGAGCTGTGCGCTTTGCCGCCAAGCTGGATATGGATATCGAACCGGCGACCGCGGACCCGATCAAGCCGCTGTCGACTCTGCTGCAGGATATTCCTGCTGCCCGCCTGTTTGAGGAAAGCCTTAAACTACTGCAATCTGGTGATGGTGTAGCGACTTATAAACTGCTGCGCGAGTACAACTTGTTCCAGCAACTGTTCCCGCTGCTGGCCGAGCACTTCACCGAAGATCACAGCAGCCAGACCGAGCGAATGATCGAGCATATCCTGTCGGCCACCGACAAGCGTATCGCCGACGGCAAGCGTGTGAACCCGGCCTTTATGTTTGCCGCTATGCTATGGTACCCATTGGTAACCCGTGCAGAAGAAGTCGCCTTTGCCAGCGGCCTGACCTACTACGATGCCTTCATGGTCGCGGCCAATGATATCCTCGACGAGCAGGTCAAGACGATTGCCATTCCGCGCCGCTTTACCACCACTATCCGTGATATCTGGCAACAGCAGACTCGCTTCAACCGCCGCAGCGGTAAACGCGCCTTCAAGATGATGGAGCACCCGAAATTCCGCGCCGCCTTCGATTTCTTGGAGATGCGTGGCAATTTCGAAAGCGAGGATATTGCTGAGCTCGCCCAATGGTGGGATAGCTTCCAGCACGGTGACCGCAACCAGCGCAGCAAGATGGTGCAGCAAATCAACGAAGGTGGCTCCGGATCTCCTCGTCGCCGCCGCCGTCGCCCGCAGCAGCGTCGCAAAAAGCCACAGGCTAAATCGTCATGACCCTAGCCTATATTGCTATCGGCAGTAACCTTGCCGATCCTGTTGCCCAGTCCAAAAGCGCGATCGAGGTGCTCAAGCAGCACCCCGATCTCAAGGTGGTTGCCGTATCATCGCTCTACAGCAGCACCCCGATGGGGCCGCAGGACCAACCTGACTACATTAATGCCGTCATCGCTGTCGAGACCGAGCTTAGCCCGCTGGCCCTGCTTGACTGCACCCAGTCCATCGAGCAAGAGCATGGCCGGGTCCGCAAGGCTGAGCGCTGGGGACCGCGTACCCTGGATCTCGATATCGTGCTGTACGGCGACCTTGAACACCACTGCGAGCGCCTGACCGTGCCGCATTACGGAATGAAAGTCCGCGAGTTCGTGCTTTACCCACTCGCGGAGATTGCCCCTGAACTGGTACTGCCCGACCACACTCAGCTGAAATCACTGCTGGAGCAGGTAGACCGCAACGGGCTGAGCATCTGGACTCAGTAACCGTTTCTCAGGATTAAAGGGAGAACACATGAAAAAGATCACTATCAACGACCTGATGAAATGGAAGCAGGAAGGTCGTAAATTTGCCTCGGTTACCGCTTACGATGCCAGCTTTTCCCAGCTGTTCGAACAGCAAGGCGTACCAGTCATGCTGGTTGGCGACTCGCTGGGCATGGTACTGCAAGGCAAGCCTGATACCCTGCCGGTAGCGGTGGAAGATATCGCCTACCATACCCGCGCGGTTCGTGCCGGTAGCCCGAACTCACTGCTAATGGCCGACATGCCATTTATGAGCTACGCCACGCCTGAACAGGCTTGTGAGAATGCCGCAACGCTAATGCGTGCCGGTGCCAACATGGTGAAGCTCGAGGGCGGTGCCTGGTTGGCAGAAACCGTGACCAAACTGACCGAACGCGCTGTACCTGTATGTGCCCATTTGGGGCTAACCCCTCAATCTGTCAATATTTTTGGCGGCTATAAAGTGCAAGGACGTGACTCCGACCACGCTGAGCAGATGGTAAAAGATGCTATCCTGCTGAAAAACGCGGGAGCACAAATCATCTTGCTGGAGTGCGTACCAGCCAGCCTGGCAGAGCGTATCACCAAAGCCGTTGAAGTACCGGTGATCGGTATCGGTGCAGGTAATGTCACCGATGGCCAGATCCTGGTCATGCACGATATGTTCGGGATCTCAGCCAACTACATGCCCCGTTTCTCCAAGAACTACCTGGCAGAAACCGGCGAGATGCGCGCAGCCGTCACCAAATACCTAGAAGATGTCGAGGCCGGAACCTTCCCGGGCCCAGAACATACCTTTGAATAAGGAATAAAAATGCAAACATTCGCCGAGATTGCCCAGATCCGTGAGCAGATCCGAAGCTGGCGCCGTGAAGGCCGTCGGATTGCTTTCGTTCCGACCATGGGAAACCTGCATGAAGGCCACTTGACACTGGTCCGCAAGGCCCGTGAAATGGCAGATGTGGTCGTGGTTAGCATTTTTGTCAATCCGATGCAGTTCGACAAAGCAGACGATCTCGACAACTACCCGCGTACTCTGGAAGAAGATCTGGCCAAGCTGAACAACGAAGGCGTGGAGCTGGTCTTCACCCCGACTCCGGACATCATGTATCCGGAAGGTCTGGATCGCCAGACTTTCGTTGAAGTCCCTGGCCTATCGACCATGCTTGAAGGTGCCCTGCGTCCAAGTCATTTCCGAGGCGTTTCGACGATTGTGACCAAGCTGTTCAACATTGTTCAGCCGGATATCGCCTGCTTTGGCGAAAAAGACTACCAGCAGCTAGCCCTGATCCGCCAGATGGTGATCGACCTTGCGATGGATATCGAAGTAGTCGGCGTTGCCACTGTCCGCGAAATGGACGGCCTGGCCATGAGCTCACGCAACGGTTACCTGACTGTCGATGAGCGCCAGCGTGCGCCAGTCTTGGCCCGCACCATGCGCTGGATCAGCAGCCAGATGCGCGGCGGCCGCACCGACTACGCCGAGATCGTGGTCGATGCCAACGACCAGCTGCGAGCCGCAGGCCTACAACCGGATGAAATCTACATCCGCGATGCTGTCAGCCTGCAGCCTGTCAGCGAAGAGACACAACAGGCAGTGATCCTGATGTCCGCCTTCCTCGGCAAAGCCCGCCTAATCGACAACCAGGTAGTTGAGCTGAGCACGGCAACAGCCTCGGCGACAGAAGAATAAGCAGCTGTTTAGAGATAAAAAAATCCCGGCTTTGGCCGGGATTTTTTATATCTAAAGCTTAGATTCTTCTATAGGCTAAACGTTAAGAGCGCAGGCCAATACCGCGGGAAATCAAGTAGTAGCAGATGCTATACAAGATGACAGTGAACACACCCAATACTGCAAACGACGTACCAATGCCGACATCCGACACACCGAGGAAGCCGTAGCGGAACGCATTAACCATGTAGACTATCGGGTTCAGTTTCGACACGCCCTGCCAGAACTCCGGCAGCAAGCTCAGTGAGTAGAACACCCCGCCAAGGTAGGTCAGCGGCGTCAACACGAAGGTCGGGATAATGCTGATATCATCAAACGTCTTGGCAAAGACAGCATTGATCAAACCGCCTAGCGAGAACACCACAGAGGTCATCAATACGGTAGCGACAATGACGCCGATGTGGGCGATCTGCAAATCGACAAACAGCAGGGAAACCACCGAGACAATCACACCAACACCGAGGCCACGCAGTACCCCGCCGCCGACAAAGCCGGCAATGATGATGTAGTTCGGCACCGGTGCCACCAGCAACTCTTCGATGTTGTGCTGGAACTTGGCACTGAAGAACGACGACGCCACATTGGAGTATGAGTTGGTGATCACCGACATCATGATCAGACCAGGCACAATGTATTCCATGTAGCTGAAGCCGCCCATCTCGCCGATCCGGCTGCCGATCAAGCTTCCGAAGATCACAAAATACAAAGTCATGGTAATTGCCGGCGGCACCATGGTCTGCACCCAGATCCGGGCAAAGCGGTTCACTTCTTTGGTGATAAGGCTTTTGAAGGCTATCCAGTACTGCCGATTCATGATTGGACTCCTTGCTTGCTGTTGGCTACCAGCGTCACGAACAATTCTTCTAGCCGGTTTGCCTTGTTGCGCATTGAGATAACATCGATCCCCTGCTCTGTCAGCAAACTGAACACATGATTGAGACTATCCCCTTTGTTGATATCAACCTCAAGGGTATGGTTATCCGGCAGTTTCCAATTGATACCTTCCAGCTCGGGTTTGTTGCCGTTCAATTTGACATCCAGGATAAAGGTTTCAACCTCTAGCTTACCCAGCAGCGCTTTCATCGAGGTGTTCTCGATAAGCTCACCGTGATTGATGATACCGATGTTGCGGCACAGCATCTCTGCTTCTTCGAGGTAGTGGGTGGTCAGGATAATCGTCACCCCTTGGCGGTTGATTTCACGCAGGAAATCCCACATCGAGCGACGCAGCTCGATATCCACCCCAGCCGTTGGCTCATCGAGGATCAGCAGGCGCGGCTCGTGCATCAGCGCACGGGCAATCATCAGGCGTCGCTTCATCCCCCCCGAAAGGTTACGAGCACGCTCTTTGCGCTTGCCCCACAAGTCCAGCTGGGACAGGTACTTTTTCGCCCTCTCCTTCGCCAGCTCCTTCTCAACCCCATAGTAACCAGCCTGGTTGATCACGATCTGCTCGACGGTCTCGAACTGGTTGAAATTGAATTCCTGCGGCACCAGCCCCAGCTGTTTTTTGGCCTCGACCAACTGGGTATCCAGATCATAGCCGAACACCTTCACCTCGCCCGAGCTTTTGTTAACCAGCGAGCTAATAATGCCAATTGTGGTTGATTTACCAGCACCGTTTGGGCCTAAGAGCGCGAAAAAGTCACCGTCCTTAACACATAGGCTCATATTTTTCAGTGCATTAACGCCACCTTTATAGGTTTTGTTTAAATTTTTTATTTCCAAAGCGTTCATAAAATGCGATCTTAATGTTAGAAACTTTCTTCGGACAACTACTCCGATTTGATACCGAGATAGCTTGTGTATAGTTACATCCGGTTTACATAGGTCTCAGGACTGCAAGCAGGACTGATACCTATGTAAATTTGTTTATCCCCAGCCTCAGGAATGCTTCCCTGAGCTGTGGGTATAAAATATCAGAGAAAGGCATCATCATGGCAGATATTAAACAGCTATTCGCAAATAACGTTGCTTGGTCAGAGAACATCAAGGAAGAAAACCCGGAGTTCTTCAGTCATCTTGCGAAAGCCCAGCACCCTGAGTACCTATGGATCGGTTGTGCCGACAGCAGGGTGCCCGCCGAGCGTCTAACCGGGTTGGACTCCGGCGAGCTCTTTGTTCACCGTAACGTGGCCAACCAGGTCATCCATACCGACCTCAATTGCTTGTCAGTGGTCCAGTACGCCGTCGACGTACTGAAAGTTCGCCATATTATTGTCTGCGGCCACTACGGCTGTGGCGGTGTCACTGCCGCTATCGAAAACCCACAGCTCGGCCTTATCAACAACTGGCTGCTGCATATCCGCGATCTGTACATGAAGCACCGTGATGACCTTGCCCAACTGCCCCGTGAAGAGTGGGACGACAAGCTGTGCGAACTCAACGTCGCCTACCAGGTCTACAACCTGGGCAACTCGACTATCATGCAACAAGCCTGGGAGCGTGGTCAGCAAGTGAAAATCCATGGTTGGATTTACGGTATCGGCAATGGCCAGCTACGCAGTCTTGGCGTAACCGCCACCAGCCGAGAGTCGCTGGAAGCGTCATACAATGCTGCGATGGCCGAGATCCTGCCGCACAAAGCCTAATAGCCCGGGTATCAAAGACAAAAAAAGCGACTGTAGCCAGTCGCTTTTTTCATGCAGTGAGATCAGTATCAATCTTCCTGCGGAACCACTTTACCGATGAACGGCAGGTGACGGTACTTCTGAGCGTAATCGATACCGACACCAACCACAAACTCATCAGGAATTTCAAAGCCGACCCACTTCACGTCAACATGGACTTCGCGGCGCTCCGGCTTATCTAGCAGGGTACAGATCTCAATCGAGTTTGGCTCACGCAGAGACAGGATTTCACGTACCTTGTTCAAGGTATTACCGGTGTCGATAATATCTTCAACCAGCAGTACATCCTTACCCTTGATGTCATCATCCAAGTCTTTAAGGATGCGAACATCACGGCTACTTTCCATGGTGTTGCCGTAGCTTGATGCGGTCATGAAGTCGACTTCATGAGGAAGTTCAATCGCACGAGCCAGATCAGCCATAAATACGAACGAGCCACGTAGCAGACCTACCATGACGAGATCTTTGGAATCTTTATAATGTTCAGTGATTTGCTTTCCCAGCTCTGTTACACGTGCCTGAACGTCCTGCTCAGAAATCATTACTTCAATGGTATGTTTCATCTTTATCTCCATCAGAACGGCTGATCTGCCGCCTGTCGGCTTGCGGTAAAACGGAGCCTTATTCTATCACCACTACAAAGTAATAGTTATTTTATCGACACTGTCAATTATATGATACAGAACGAATAAAACATGATTGAATATAGACAGTTGCTGCTGTAAAGTGAACACGCGTACAAATCATAACCAAAATAATGACAATTGAGCTAGGAATCAGAGACATGGATACGATCGCGAAAAGAACAAGGACTCGTCTATCCCCGGAAAAACGTAAAGAACAGCTACTCAACTTCGCTCTAGATGTGTTTGCCAGGCGTGGCATCGGCCGTGCAGGGCACGCAGATATCGCCGATATGGCCAACGTTTCGGTTGCCACCGTATTTAACTATTTCCCTACTCGTGAGGCTTTGGTCGAGGAAGTCTTAACCCAGGTCGAGCATCGTTTCGAGCTAATGATGAATGAATCCTTTGATAGTGGAGAACCTCTTGAGCAGCAACTTTCCGGTGCCTGCTATCATCTTATTGATGCGGTAATCGAGCAGCAAGACTGGATCAAAGTCTGGTTCGAATGGAGCACCTCTGTACGAGAAGAAATTTGGCCGCACTTTGTCAGTAGCAACAAGGATAATTTCAACAAAATTGCCGAGCGGTTCGAACAGGTCAATCTGCCTGATGACTTTTCCGCTTGTGACCGCGCTTGGCAATTCCAGGGATTATGCTATGTGCTTTACCTACAAACCAATATCACCCCTGAGCGAGAAGAGATGCAGACATTGGCAGACAACCATATCAAAGCGCTTTTTCGAAAATAATCTGCATTTTAACTGATATAAAACCAAACGAGGCCGATCACAATGACCGGCCTTGTTGTCTTCTATTCATAGCATTGAGGTCGACGTCTAGCTTGCCGCTGCAAATACGACTGGATCGTGTGGCTCTAGAGTCACTGCAACACGCTCGCCTATCTGCAGGATAAGGTGCGAGTTCACAATCAGGCTATGGCCCTGGAACTCCACTGTATAACGGCAGATATCACCCATAAACAGTTGCTCGGTGATCACCCCTGCGCCATCTTCTGCTGGCTGTACATTGAGGTTCTGCGGACGAAGCAGCCACTCGGCATCGCCGTTGCTTGCTGGGGCGCTATTCACATTAATCGCCCCAAATGGCGTAGACAGGGTCTGGTTATCCGCCAGTGTCACCGGCAAGTATGAACCAGTGCCAAGGAACTCTGCGACAAAGCGGCTGCTCGGCCGGTAGTATAGATCAGTTGCTGTACCGAATTGCTCGATAACCCCGTTGTTCATTACCGCCATGCGGTCAGCAAAAGCAAAGGCTTCCTCGCGGCTGTGGGTAACGAAAATTGCCGTCACTCCCTGAGCCTTGAAGATACGGCGGATCTCTTTGATCAGGCCATGTCGTACCTGGGTATCGATATTGGAAAACGGTTCATCGAGCAAGATCAAATCCGGCTCGCAAGCCAAGGCACGGGCAATCGCCACGCGCTGTTGCTGGCCACCAGATAGCTGGTGCGGGTAACGGTCGTCAAGGCCAGTCAAACGCACCAATTCAAGCATTTGCTGGATCTTGGCTGCCACTTTTTCCTTGCTCCAATCGCGCAGGCCAAAGGCAATATTTTCGGCAACCGTCAAATGCGGGAACAAGGCATAATCCTGGAAGATCATCCCGATGTTACGCTTTTCAGGCGGCAACCAGGTGTTCTCATCGGCAATCGTACGGCCATTGATATGGATTACCCCGCTTTCCAGCGGCAGCAGGCCAGCGATGGCCTTGAGCAGTGTTGTCTTACCACAGCCACTGGCACCGAGCAGGCAGACAATTTCATTATCCTCAACTGGCAGGGACAGGTTTTCCAATATTGCCTGGCCGTTGTATTTGCAGGTCAGGTTACTTACAGATAATGCGTGAGTCATCAGTGTTTCTGCTCCAAAGAACGGTTAACCATCACCAGTGGGATCAGGCCAACAATGACCAGTAGGATCGCCGGCAAGGCAGCCAGCTCAAGCTGCTCGTCAGAAGCGAAGTTATAGACATAGGTTGCCAGTGTCTCGAAGTTAAACGGGCGCAACAGCAAGGCGGCATTGAGCTCTTTCATCGACTCAATGAACACCAGCAGGCCGGCAATCAAGCAACCACGGCGGATCAAAGGCAGGTGGACACGGCGCAGCATCGCCATCGACGCATAACCCATGGTTTTAGATGCCATATCAAGTGACGGCGGTATCTTGGCAAGGCTACTTTCGATACTCCCCACCGCTACCGCGGCAAAACGCACCACGAAGGCAAAGATAATCGCAAACATGGTACCGGAGAAAATCAGCCCCGGCCTACCCAGCCCGTTGGCAATGGTGAAATCGTTAAGCAGGTGGTCGGCACTGGTCAGCGGGATCATCACACCGATTGCCAGCACGGTACCCGGCACCGCATAGCCCAGCGACGAAATCCGGGTTGGTACCACGGTAATACTGCGACCATCCAGGCGACGGTAGAAATTCACAATCAACGCCAGGGCAACAGCCAGCACAGCAGTAATAAGCGAGACTTTTAGGCTATTGATACTGTATTGCTGGAACTGGCTGGTCCAACTGTCACCAAAGTAATGCCAGGCATAGTAACAAAGCTGCATCAGCGGCAATAGGAAGGCAAAGCCAATCAAGCCCCAACACCAACCCATAGCTACCCACTTCTTCCATCCCGACAGGGTGTAACGGATATCATCGCCATGTTCGAATTCCTGCTGGAACATTTTCTGTTTGCGGCGGCTGAAGCGCTCGGCGCTGATCAGCACGAAAATCACCAACAGCATGATGGCCGAAATCTTGGCGGCAGCATTGAGGTTGGAGTACCCAAGCCAGGTATCGTAGACCGCGGTGGTCAGCGTGTTCACCGCAAAATAGCTGACGGCCCCAAAATCCCCCAGGGTTTCCATCGCCACCAGAGACATCCCCACCGCGATAGACGGGCGGGCCAACGGCAGAGAGATACGGCGGAAGCTGTCCAGCGGATTGCATTTGAGCAAACGGGCCGATTGCAACAGGCTGGTACTTTGTTCCATAAACGCCGCACGGGCCAGCAGGTAAATATAAGGATAAAGTACCAAGGCCAGCACCAGGCAAGCGCCACCCAGCGAGCGGATATTCGGGAACCAATAGTCATGAATGGTTTGCCAACCAAAAATATCACGCAGCAAGATTTGCACCGGGCCGGCATAATCGAACCAGTCGGTATAGATATAACCGATGATATAGCCCGGCATGGCCAAAGGTAACACCAACCCCCACTGCAGTACCCGCTCACCGGGAATGCGGCACATGGCCATGATCCAAGCGGCTGGCAAACCAAACAGCAAAGCCAAAATCAGGGTACCTGCCACCAGCCAAAACGTATTGGCGGCATAGGTCGACATCACGGTTCCCATCAAGTGAGAGAAGACGTCATCGGTTTCACCGAGGGCGGTGTAAAAAATGGCCAGAATAGGCAAAACCAGCAGCAGGGAAAAGCCCCAACCGCTGGTTCGCCAAAAGAGATATTTTTCTTTCATTGCTAACTACTTAGTACCTTTTGCAATCAAGATGTGGCACTGCTGCACGTCTTCTGCAGCTGATTTCCGCCTAAGGGGAAAAACCTTGCTACAGGAGGGGAGAAACTACCACAACTTATTGGAAAAAGTACTTAGCCTTGAGCAATAAATGGGGCATTACGCCCCATTTTTTGTAACCAATTACAGATCAAACTTCACTTCGTCTAGAAGCTTGATAGCTGTGCTGTGGTACTCGGCTACTTTATCCAGAGAAACTTCGTCTGCTTTGAAGTCACCCCAAGAAGCCACTAGCTCAGAACGCTTAACACCTTCTTTCACTGGGTATTCGTAGTTCACTTCCGCGTACATCTGCTGTGCTTTGTCGCCAGTCAGGAATTCCATCAGTTTCAGGGCGTTTTCCTGGTTAGGCGCGTATTTCGCCATTGCCATGCCACTTACGTTGACGTGGGTGCCGTTGTTTTCCTGGCCTGGGAAGTTGATGTATACCGCTTCAGCCCAAGACTTCTGCTTGTCATCGTTAACCATTTTGCCCAGGTAGTAGCTGTTACCGATAGCCAGATCACACAGGCCTTCTTTCACAGCTTTCACCTGCGCACGGTCGTTACCCTGCGGCTTGCGAGCTAAGTTTGCTTTGTAACCTTCTAGCCACTCTTTAGTTTCAGCTTCACCGTAGTGGGCAATCATCGAAGAGACTAGAGAAATGTTGTATGGGTGCTTGCCAGAGCGAGTACAGATTTTGCCTTTCCACTCAGGCTTAGCAAGATCAGCGTAATCGAAATCAGCTGGTAGACGGCCTACACGGTCACGTGAAGAGTAAACGTTACGCGTACGTAGCGTCAGCGCGAACCACTCGTCTTCGTTATCGCGGAACTGTGCCGGTACGTTGGCGTCAATCACTTTGCTGTCAACTGCCTGTACCAGTTCTTTGTCTGAAAGCTCAACCAAGCGGCTGATATCCGTTGTCAATACGACGTCTGCAGGGCTGTACTGGCCTTCCTGCTGTAGCTTTTCTGCCAAACCTTCTTTAGCAAACTTAACGTTTACTTTAATGCCCGTTTCAGCAGTAAATTCCTTGAACATTGGCTCAACCAAGAATGGCTGACGGTAAGAGTAAACATTCACTTCTTCAGCCGCGATTGCCGCCTGAGGAGCCGCCAAGCCTACTAGAATTGCCGATGCCAACAGCTTTTTCATTATAATCCTTCCCTTAAACGCAAAATGTAATGATAACGGTTATCAATATCGCTCAATTATACTGTAGACGAAAAGCAAAACAATGCGCAAAAGCAAGAAAAAACAAAAAACGCCGCCTTTCGGCAGCGTTTTTTAAAAGATGCGAACTAAATATATGTTACTTATTTCACACTGACAAACTCAGGGTAAGCATCAATACCACAGTCGTGAAGGTCCATACCCGCCAGCTCTTCTTCTTCGGTTACTCGGATACCTACTGTGTACTTAAGCACTGCCCATACCGCCAAGCTTGCCGCGAATACCCAGCCGAAGATAACGGCTGCACCCAGCAGCTGAGCACCGAAGGTCGCATCGCCGTTGCTGAATGGAACAACCATCAGGCCGAAGAAACCACACACACCGTGTACCGAGATAGCACCAACTGGGTCATCAATCTTGATCTTGTCGAAGCCGATGATGCTGAAGACCACTAGCGCACCGGCAATCACACCGATAATCACAGAAGCAATTGGCGATGGAGACAGTGGGTCTGCCGTAATGGCAACCAGACCAGCCAGCGCACCGTTGAGGATCATGGTCAAGTCAGCCTTACCCCAAGTCGTCTTACACACTGCCAGTGCAGCAATCGCACCTGCCGCCGCAGCCGCATTGGTGTTCAGGAAGATTTGGCCAACCGCAGTTGCGTTCTCGAAGTCAGAAACCATCAGCTGCGAGCCGCCGTTGAAGCCGAACCAGCCCAACCACAGGATGAAAGTACCCAGCGTTGCCAGTGGCATGTTAGAACCTGGGATTGGGTGAACCGCACCGTTCTTGCCGTATTTACCCTTACGAGCACCCAGTAGCATCACACCTGCCAACGCTGCCGCAGCACCTGCCATGTGAACAATACCTGAGCCAGCGAAGTCACTGAAGCCCGCTTCAGACAGGAAGCCGCCGCCCCACGTCCAGTAGCCTTCCAGTGGGTAGATGAAGCCAGTCAAAATGACAGAGAAAATGAGGAAAGACCACAGCTTCATACGCTCGGCAACCGCACCCGATACCACAGACATGGCCGTTGCAACGAATACCACCTGGAAGAAGAAGTCAGATTCGAGCGAGTGGTCAGCACCTTCAGCCTGGGTACCAATCAGGGCACCAATCGATGGCAGCCAGCCGCCTTCACCGTTGTCGACATACATGATGTTGTAGCCAACAATCAGGTACATGGTACAAGCGATGGCATACAAACAGAAGTTCTTGGTCAGAATTTCAGTGGTGTTCTTGGAGCGCACCAAACCTGCTTCAAGCATGGCAAAGCCAGCTGCCATCCACATCACCAGTGCACCAGAAATCAAAAAGTAAAAAGTATCGAGCGCGTAACGCAGCTCACTTACAGTTGTTGCTAGTTCCATAATCTTCGTCCCCTACGCTTAATTCTTATAACGCTTCTAAATCCGTTTCACCGGTACGAATACGTACTGCATGGTCTAGGTCGTAAACAAAAATCTTGCCGTCACCGATCTTGCCGGTCTGTGCTGCCTTTGAAATGGCTTCGATAATGGCTTCTAGGTTTTCTGCCTGAGTCGCAATTTCCAGCTTTACTTTTGGTAGGAAATCCACCTGATACTCCGCCCCACGGTACAGTTCGGTATGGCCTTTCTGGCGACCGAAGCCCTTGACCTCTGAGACTGTCATCCCCTCAACACCAACATCTGCTAGCGCTTCACGTACATCGTCCAACTTGAATGGTTTGATTATTGCGTTGATTAATTTCATTGCCTGCTCCTCGAAAACAGAATTCCTTCTCAATCACAGTTCAATAACAAACAAGCAACGTGCCAACTTTTTTAACTCTTTACTTTCAAGCACTTAATTAATAATGTAATTTTGATACAAAAAAGGCCGCACCTAAATGGTGCAGCCTTTTCACTGAAATGAAGCATTTTTAGCCACTCGGGCGTATCAGAGATCAAAAACGGGTAACGAACGCACGCCAGGCCGTCAAAACCTGTGCAAAGTCCTCGAACCCACACACTGCTACGGCTTCTTCATCATAGAAGTCGAGATTGTCTTCCAGCTCGGTGTCATCTTCTGAAAACAGATAGTTAGCCTGTACCACAGCTTCATTGTCCTGCAAGCTCAGGGTCAGCTCGTCACCAATAATCCGCCACTCCTGGGTGCTGTTTTTCAATGCACCAAGCTGGGACATCACGGTATCCATCTTATCGAAGTCCTTGCCGATCTCTTCCACCAGCCAGCGGCCCAAGGCTTCATGCCCCATCGAGAAGACCGCATGATAGCTACCGTCCAGGGTATTTTTCTTAAAGTCGTAGTCCATAGCTATCCTCTGTGTGATGTCAGTGATCTAAAGTGCAATGATGGTAAACTTGGTAGAGCGGGACGGTGATCCCGCCCTTCGCGCAAGAGCGCACATTTTCAGGATCTGACACAGAAATGCAACTCAATGCGACCATTGCCCGCCAAATTGTCGAACGGGCAATGAAAATCATCCAGCACTCGGTCAACGTCATGGACGAATACGGCCGGATCATCGGCTCCGGCGATCCCAGCCGTCTCAACCAGCGCCATGAGGGAGCCGTCTTGGCGATCACCGATAACCGGGTGGTCGAAATCGATCCCGGTACCGCGCTGCAGCTCAAGGGGGTCAAGCCCGGGATCAACCTGCCAATTGTGTTCCGCGACCAAATTATAGGTGTGGTGGGGATCTCCGGCACGCCGGATCAAGTGCGTAACTACGGTGAACTGGTCAAGATGACCGCCGAGCTGATCGTCGAGCAGGAAGCCCTGATGTCGCAGGTGCAGTGGAACAAGCGCCACCGCGAAGAGCTGGTACTACAGCTGATCAAAGATACCGAACTCAATGATGCCCAACTCAACTCCATCGCCCTAAAACTGGATCTTGACCTGGCCCAACCGCGAATTGCAGCCTTAGTCAAAGTGATCCCTGCTGCCGGCGAATCGCTCTCACTGGAGCACCTGCAAAAAATGGTACACCTGCTCGAATACCCCGAGCGTGACAACCTAGTCGGGATCCACTCGGTCTCGCTCAATGAGATCGTGGTGCTCAAACCGATCACCCTGGAAGATTCAGGCTGGTCACGGTCTATCGAGCAAAAGCGGATCAACAAGCTGATGCGGCGAGTCGCCAAGGAGAGCCACTTCTCAATCCAGATCGCCCTAGGCGACTACTTCCCGGGGCTTCAAGGGCTGTCGCGCTCTTTCCAAACGGCTCAGGCTACCCTCAATGCCGGCAACAGTGAAGAAAGTGTGTTGTTCTACCAAGATCACCTGCTGCCTGTTCTGTTAAGCGGCCTCAAAGATGACCCTTGGCGCTATGAACAACTGATGCAACCCCTTGAAGCCCTCAAGGCCAATGATCCCAAAGGCACCCTGATAAAGACCCTTAAGGTATTTTTTGCTCAGAATTGTGATTTAGCTCAAACATGCGAAATGCTCCATATTCACCGCAATACCCTACGCTATCGGCTCGATCGGATAGAACAGGAAACAAACCTAAGTTTCAATAGCTTATCAGACAAAACCCGGTTATACCTTGCCCTCTCCTGTTAGCTGAAAAAAACACCAATTGTGCAAGTGCACAAAAATTTTAAATCTAGGTAATGATTTTTCGTCACCTCGCCTAAAGCCAAACGCTGCTCACCCGAGTACATTCCACCGCAGTTAGGAATTTTGATTTTATCTTTTTTAATTTGACGTGGAATAGAACATGGTAGAAGTATCAACACTGGGCGCGTTGGCCGCGCTGGTAGTGGCCATTAGCCTGATCCTGAAAAAAGTCCCGCCCGCCTACGGCATGATCATCGGTGCCCTAGTCGGTGGTATCGTCGGTGGCGTCTCGCTGACCGATACCGTAAACCTGATGATTGGCGGTGCCCAGGGCATTGTTACTGCGGTATTGCGTATCCTGGCTGCAGGTGTCCTGGCCGGTGTCTTGATTGAATCCGGTGCCGCGACGTCTATCGCTGAAACCATCGTCAAAAAAGTCGGTGAAACCCGTGCTCTGCTTGCATTGGCTGTTGCCACCATGATTTTGACTGCTGTCGGCGTCTTCGTGGACGTGGCAGTGATCACCGTAGCTCCAATTGCACTGGCCATTGCCCGCCGCGCGGATCTGTCGAAAATGGCTATCTTGCTGGCCATGGTCGGTGGTGGTAAAGCCGGTAACATCATGTCGCCGAACCCAAATGCCATCGCCGCAGCCGATGCCTTCAATGTCCCGCTGACTTCTGTCATGGCTGCCGGTGTGATCCCTGGTCTTTGCGGTATGGCTTTCGCCTACTTCATTGCCAAGAAACTGGTTAACCGTGGCAGCAAAGTTGCCGCGCACGAAGTCGTCGAAATCGACCACAGCCGCCTGCCAAAATTCGGCGCGGCGATTGTCGCTCCGCTTATCGCTATTGCCCTGTTGGCACTACGCCCTATTGCCGGTATCAATGTTGACCCGCTGATCGCCCTACCGTTAGGTGGCTTGGTCGGTGCCGTTGTTATGGGCCGTTTCCGCGATACCAACCACTTTGCTGTATCTGGCCTGACCCGAATGGCCCCTGTTGCGGTCATGCTTTTGGGTACCGGTACACTGGCTGGCATCATTGCCAACTCAGGCCTTAAAGATGGTCTGATTGATCTGCTAACGGCTTCTGGCCTGCCATCTTACCTACTTGCACCTATTTCTGGTTCGATGATGGCACTGGCTACCGCTTCAACCACAGCCGGTACTGCCGTTGCTTCTAGCGTATTCAGCCACACCATCCTTGAGCTCGGCGTCCCTGCGCTAGCCGGTGCGGCGATGATCCACGCGGGTGCAACTGTACTGGACCACATGCCTCACGGTAGCTTCTTCCATGCCACCGGTGGCGCTGTACATATGGACATCAAAGAGCGCCTCAAGCTGATCCCTTATGAATCAGCCGTCGGCCTGATGATTGCCGTCGTCTCAACGCTTATTTTCGGTGTATTCGGTTTCTTCGTTTAAGGATTTATAGCCATGAAAATTATTATTGCCCCAGATTCATACAAAGAAAGTTTGACGGCCATGGAAGTGGCAACGGCTATCGAAGCGGGTTTCCGCCAAGTCCTGCCGGAAGCGGAGTACCACAAGCTACCTATGGCTGACGGCGGTGAAGGCACCGTGCAGTCTCTGGTTGATGCCACCAACGGCTCTATCATCAAGCAGTCTGTTACCGGCCCACTGGGTGAGCAGGTAAATGGCTTCTACGGTGTCATGGGTGACGGTCGTACTGCGATTATCGAAATGGCTGCGGCATCTGGCCTGCACCTTGTTGAGCCTGAACGACGCAACCCACTGAAAACGACAACTTTCGGTACTGGCGAGCTCATCAAAGCCGCCCTGGACAATGGTGTTGAGCACATCATCGTCGGTATCGGCGGTAGTGCCACCAACGACGGTGGTATCGGTATGGCTCAGGCATTGGGTATCCGCCTGCTTGACGAAAACGGCGAAGAGATTGGTTTCGGCGGTGCTGAGCTAGCCCGTATCGCAACCATCGACAAGACCAACCTAGACCCGCGCCTTGCAACCGTGAAACTAGAAGTGGCCTGTGACGTCGACAATCCGCTATGCGGCCCGAAAGGCGCATCGCACATCTTCGGCCCACAAAAAGGCGCGACGCCGGACATGGTCGAGCAACTGGACGCCAACCTAGCCCACTACGCAGGTATCATCAAAGATCAACTAGGCCGTGATGTGAAAGACATGGCAGGTGCCGGTGCCGCGGGTGGCCTTGGTGCCGCCCTACTTGGCCTGCTTGATGCCAGCCTGCGCCCGGGGATCGACATCGTCATGGATGCGGTGAACCTGCTGGACGTCTGCGCGGATGCTGATCTGGTGATCACCGGCGAAGGCCGTATCGACAGCCAAACTATCCATGGCAAAACCCCAATCGGTGTTGCCCGTACTGCCAAACGCTTCCATATCCCAGTCATCGGTATTGCTGGCTGCCTGGCAGCAGACTGCGACGCGGTTTACGACCACGGCATCGACGCGGTATTCAGCGTCACCCCGCGTGCTATGGAACTAAAAACAGCTATGGAAGAAGCAGCGTTCAACGTCGAGATGACCGCACGCAACGTAGCCGCCATGCTGACTGTCGGCAAACGCTAATCCAATCCGTTTAGCTTGCAAATTGATAAGGCCGGTATAGATATACCGGCTTTTTTGTTTGCCCCAAAATCATCTCCCCTCCTCTTGCACCAGCTAGGATTTAATCTCTGATTAATACCCAGAGCCCATCGCCACGTGCCCCTGGCCTAAATGGTGTTAGCTCGCTCACAGAACCACGTTTTGATCGGCGTCATTCAGATTAAAGTCATCTCCCCCGTAGTCTAATAGGGCAAGCTACTCTTTCTCTCTAAAGGATCTGTCATGGACAAACTACTTGCTCTCCTATCCGGCCGCAACGGATCTCACCGCATCGAAGATCTGCTTCTGCTATTGCTCCGTTTGGCTATCGGTGGCGCGATGCTGACCCACGGTATCGGCAAGATCATGAACTTCAGTGAGCTGGCACCGACTTTTATCGACCCGTTTGGCATTGGCTCAACCCCAAGTCTGGTATTGGCTATGCTGGCCGAAGTGCTGGGCTCTATCGCCCTGATGCTCGGCGTGCTGACCCGTGTCAGTGCGTTGGTCTTGCTGTTTACTATGGGCACGGCAACCTACGCGGTAGGTATGCTAAAAGGCTGGGCAGGTGCTGAACTGGCCTTTATCTACTCGCTGGTCTACCTCACCCTGATGGTACAAGGTGGCGGCCGTATCGGCCTCGAGCACTTCTGGCTCAGCAAGCGCCGTAAAGCCAAGGCATTGGCGAAAGAGAAAAGCGCTTAATTAAAGGCAAATACTTAACTAACTGATAGAAACAAAAACGCCTCCAAATGGAGGCGTTTGTATTACTATCAGTCAGTTAACCCTTAGGCTGGCTGCTGGATAATCACATCATCCGCTTTCTTGGTGTACTGCTCCATGCGGTGGAAGTTGAGGTAACGGTAGGTATCCGCTGCCGTCGCATCGATCTGCTTGGCGTACTCCAAGTACTCTTCCTTGGTCGGGATACGGCCAAGGATTGCACCCACTGCCGCCAACTCTGCCGAAGACAGGTACACATTGGCTCCAGTACCCAGACGGTTCGGGAAGTTACGTGTTGAAGTCGACATCACTGTTGCCTTGTCGGCTACGCGGGCCTGGTTACCCATACACAACGAACATCCCGGCGTTTCGATACGTACCCCAGCACGGCCGAAGATACCGTAGTAACCTTCTTCAGTCAGCTGATCTTTGTCCATCTTCGTCGGTGGAGCAACCCATAGGCGGGTATCAAGCGTACCGCCAAACTTCTCTAGCAGTTTACCTGCCGCACGGAAGTGACCGATATTGGTCATACACGAACCGATGAACACCTCATCGATAGATGTGCCCTGTACCTCAGATAGCAGGCGCGCATCATCCGGGTCATTCGGTGCACACAAGATAGGCTCATTGATTTCAGCCAAGTCGATTTCGATAACATGTGCATATTCGGCATCGCCATCGGCTTCCATCAGCTCAGGGTTGGCCAACCACTCTTCCATCGCCGTGATACGGCGCTCGATAGTACGACGATCGCCATAGCCTTCAGAGATCATCCACTTGAGCATCACGATGTTCGAGTTCAGGTACTCGGCAATCGACTCTTGCGATAGCTTAACAGTACAACCAGCCGCACTACGCTCGGCCGATGCATCCGACAGCTCGAACGCCTGCTCTACAGTGAGGTGCTCAACACCTTCGATTTCCAGCACGCGGCCAGAGAATTCATTGATCTTACCGGCTTTCTCAACGGTCAGAAGACCTTGCTGAATAGCGTAGTAAGGGATGGCATGAACAAGATCACGCAGGGTAATACCTTCCTGCATCTCGCCTTTGAAGCGAACCAGAATTGATTCAGGCATATCCAATGGCATCACACCGGTTGCCGCGGCAAAGGCAACCAGACCAGAGCCTGCCGGGAACGAAATACCCAATGGGAAACGGGTGTGCGAGTCACCGCCGGTACCTACGGTATCAGGCAGTAGCATACGGTTCAGCCACGAGTGGATAACACCGTCACCCGGACGCAGCGACACACCGCCACGGTTCATGATGAAATCAGGCAGGGTATGGTGGGTGTTGACATCAACCGGCTTAGGATACGCCGAGGTGTGACAGAACGACTGCATCGTCAGTTCGGCCGAGAAGCCCAGACAGGCCAAATCTTTCAGCTCGTCACGAGTCATAGGACCCGTGGTATCCTGCGAGCCCACCGTCGTCATCTTCGGCTCACAATATGTGCCTGGGCGAACGCCTTCAACACCACATGCTTTACCGACCATCTTCTGCGCTAGGGTGTAGCCTTTGCCTGAATCTTCAACCGCAACCGGACGGCGGAAAACATCAGAAGATGCCAACCCCAGAGACTGGCGGGCACGGTCAGTCAGACCACGACCGATGATCAGAGGAATACGGCCACCGGCACGGACTTCGTCAATCAATACATCGGTTTTCAGCTCGAAGGTAGAAACCACATCGTCGCTGCCGTGAAGGCGGACTTCACCCTTGTAAGGGTAAACATCAATCACATCACCCATGTTAAGCGCGGTAACGTCTACTTCAATTGGCAGTGCACCGGCATCTTCCATGGTATTGAAAAAGATTGGCGCGATCTTACCGCCAAGTACGTAACCACCAGCACGCTTGTTAGGCACATTAGGGATATCATCACCCATGAACCACAGTACCGAGTTGGTCGCAGATTTACGGGAAGAGCCCGTACCGACGACATCACCCACATAAACAAGCTGGTGACCTTTCTCTTTCAGTGCTTCAATCTGCTTGATAGGACCGATCGAACCCGGCTGCTCAGGCTCGATGCCTTCACGTTCGTTCTTCAGCATCGCCAGGGCGTGCAGCGGGATATCTGGGCGCGACCATGCATCCGGTGCCGGAGACAGGTCATCAGTATTGGTTTCGCCAGTCACCTTGAACACTGTCAGGGTGATCTTTTCAGCCAGCTCAGGCTTGGACAGGAACCACTCGGCATCGGCCCAAGACTGGATCACTTGTTTAGCAAAGGCATTGCCGGCTTTGGCTTTTTCTTCGACGTCATAGAAGGCATCGAACATCAATAGAGTATGAGACAGCGCTTTTACCGCAATTGGCGCCAGGGCGTCATCGTCCAGCAATGAAATCAGCGGCTCGATGTTGTAACCACCTTGCATGGTGCCCAATAGCTCGGCAGCTTTTTCCTTGCTGACAATTGGGGATTGCGCTTCGCCTGTCGTCAGTGCGGCAAGAAAGCCTGCTTTAACATAGGCGGCTTCATCCACACCAGGGGGAATACGATTTTCCAGGAGATCTAGCAGAAAGGCTTCTTCACCGGCTGGCGGGGTCTTTAGTAATTCAACCAGGGCGGCAACCTGCTCAGCATCGAGCGGCTTTGGAACAATTCCTTCTGCAGCACGTTCTTCGACGTGTTTACGGTAGGCTTCAAGCACGACATATTCCTCATTTTAGGTTTGGCCGCGATGGCCAAACATCCTTGGAAGTGATTGATCTGCCGTTAGCATGTCTGAAGGGCTTGCTATTCCTTCCGTCACATAAGAAATGTTACTATTTCAGCCAACGGAGACCAAAACCGTTCCTCGAGCATACCAGATTTAACGTAATATTAAAATCCAGTCGTTTTTTACAACATTCACAATTTTTGAATAAATGTAAGCAACTGTTGTAGCCTCAACCAGTCTTTCAACTCTATTTCAGCCAGTTATATTACAGCGCCCCACCGAAGAATACATAGAATGCATGGTTCGACTGCTCTGTACGGCCATACGCCAAGATCAGCGGCCCCACAGGGGTCGTGATCCCCGAATACAAGCTGCCTGCGGTATAGAGCGGCACATCCTTGAAGCTCAGATCTGAATCGTTATATACCCCGCCATACTCCACCGACCCGCCAAAGAAAACCGAGGATTTGAACAAGCCAAAATCTTGCTCCATCAGGTTGTAGCGATAAATGGCCGCAGTGAATATTTTGTTGTTACCAGATAAGCTGTTCTTAGGAATACCGGAGAGATTGAGGAAACCGCCCAATTCCTTAGGATCGAGCCGCAGATCAAAGTCTGAACGCACCCGGCCATATTCCGCCTTGCCCATGAAGGTATGGTCGCCATAGGTCACCGCCCCCTTCCAGTTCGCGTCCATATGGACCGAGAAGTCTTCATACTCAGTTCCACCAAATCGGCTGTTATCATCCGATGCCGCCAGCTCTAGCTCGAGGAGATTACCTTGCTTGGGCAACATAATGTCGTCGAGGGTATCGAGGCTGTAGCGGATATAACCAATTTGGCTCCTGCGCTTGTCGACCCCGAAATCCGGAAAACCCAACACCTCAGTTTCACCGCTGAGATAGCGCATCCCGATCCGGAACTCTTGCCACAACCGCGGCTGCCAGCCAAACGAGGCATCGAAAATGGTATCGGTATAGGTGGCAGGAATGAAGAAATCAATATCTTCCAAAGCCGGCTCTTCGCCGAATAACGGGATATTGTAATCCGTATTTTTATACTCGGCGGTTATCAGAGAAAACCAGTCGTTGTCTTTGACAAACGGCAAATAAAGCCCGGTGGCAATACGCTTGTCCGAGCCGTACTCCAACTCGGTACGCCACTCTGCGCCAGCCCGGCTAAGGCCGGTGACATTGAACGCAACCCCGAAGGAATAATCGGTACTGTTTTCGAAATCGTCCTCAAGGGCAAAGCGGAAATCGATAAAATTCGGCCCCCAGCTTTTCTCCCTCACATCGAGCAAAATGACATTGTCACCGTCAATTTGCTCGATACGGTAATCCACCCGCTCAAAACGATCCAAGGCATAAAGGCTGCGCACACTCTCATCCAACTCTTCAGAGCTGATCACCTTACCGGCCTCCAACTGCATTCGCTCAAGCAACACTTCATCAGAGTAGCTACTGTTGTTTTTCAACCGGATCTCATCAACCGCCATCTCATCGAGCGGGACAAGACGGCGGCGGCGCAGCTGCTTGTGGTCGACATAGTCCTGGAACCAAGTACTGCGGCCTAGGTGAGCAAGCTCATCGGCCATTGCCATCACTTCGACATAACCACTTTCAAACGCCAATGGCATACGGGCAAAATCGGCAGTTTTAATGCCGCGAATATTGGGACGGATCAAAAAGTCTTCATCTGACAACAAGGCAATCTGGCGGTCAGCATTATCACGCACCATAAAGTCCGTCAGCTGATCCATCACGGCAAAATAGTTGCTGAGCTCATCGCGTTTTTTGAATTCGTTACTGATATCAACCGCGATAATGATATCGGCCCCCATATTGCGGACCACTTCAATCGGCAGGTTATCGGTGATCCCACCATCAACCAAGAGCTTGCCATTGAGCTCTTTGGGCGGCAGCAGGCCGGGAATCGACATGCTGGCCTCCATCACTTCAGCCAAATCGCCCTTATCAAGCACCACAGGCTCTAAGTTTTCGATATCTGTTGCCACGGCACGGTAGGGGATCACCATGTTGTCAAAGCTTTCAAAGACCGGCAGGTTGCCCGAGGTCGTACGCAGGATCTCCCCCATGGTCTGGCCCTGAACAATACCTCTTGGCGCTTTTAGCTCCCAGAAGCCAAAGCCCAACTCACTGGTCACTTGGTACCTGTCTTCCTGCTGCTTTTCCCGCACCCGGCGGTCGCCACGCATCACCCGATCTTGGTAACCTTGCTCCCAGTCGACACTGGTCAGCAAGGCTTCAATCTCATCGGCACTCATCCCGGCTGCGTACAAACCGCCGACATAGGCCCCCATACTGGTACCGGCAATATAGTCAACGGGGATCTGCAGATCTTCCAGCGCCTTGAGCACACCAATATGGGCCGCGCCTTTGGCACCACCGCCACCGAGCACCACCCCTACCTTGGGCCGCTCCTCGGCAAGCACGGAAGAAGAAAAAGATACGCTGAACAAGCACAAAAATGTGATACTAAGCACTAAAGTTCTGCAACAGAACTGCAGATAACACAATACGCTGTGAGTTGCCGCAAATGGCTGTTCTTGGGTCATGGGCTACTTATTCCGTGAACGCACGCTACGTTCACATCTTCAGACAAAACTATAAAGACTATGAAGTTCAACCAATTCACAATCAAACAAAAGCTGATCCTAGCTATGGTCCTCGCGGTTCTCGCTTCTACCTTGCTGGTTGGCATCATTAGCCAAAAGCAATCAAGGCAAGTGGTCGAAAACCGCTTAATGCAGTCGGAGCTTCCGGCTACCCTGCTGCAAATTCGCAATACCATTGATAAAGAAGTGTCGCTTATGCTGGCTGCAGCCGAGCAATTGGCCACCAGCCATTTTATTACCGACCTTTATCATGATGGCAGATCGCAAGCCGATGAAAACAAAATCATCCAGCGGCTGAATGATATCAAAAACCAGTACCAATTGTTCGATGCCTCAGTTGCTGATCGTACCAGTGGCGATTACTGGAACCAGAACGGTTTCCTGCGCCGCTTGACGCCACAGCAAGACGCTTGGTTCTATAACTTCACCCAATCCGGCCAAGCCCGCTCGCTGAGCGTTTTCCGTGAGAATAACGGCGATGTGAAACTGTTCGTCAACTACCAGCAGCTGCATGGTAAAGGGATGGCAGGCCTATCGAAATCGCTGGGCGAAATGGTGCGTTTTATCAACCAGTTCCAACTGGAACAAACGGGTTTTGTGTTCCTTACCGATAGCCAAGGCCTAGTCCAGATCCACCGTGACAAAGGTGTTATGGGCAAAATGAAGCTATCCAACCTCTATGGTGCCCAGGCAGCGGCAAGCTTGATGGCAAAAGATGATTTCAATATCGTCCAGCACGTTATCAATGGCAAAGATGTGTTGGTGGCCACCAGCTACATCCCCTCCATGGATTGGTATGTAGTTGCTCAACTGCCGCTGGAAGAAGCCTTTGCCGAGCTGAATCAAGCCCGCCAGGAAATCATGCTGTGGACCGCCGGGATCGCTGCCGTCTTTGTCCTGCTAGCCATCTGGCTTGGAACAAACATCACCCAGCCAATCTCGCGACTGGCTGCAATGTTCAAAGATCTCGGTGAAGGCGAAGGCGATCTGCGCCACCGTATCGATGTCTCAGGCAACGATGAAATCGCCCAGCTATCGGCGGGATTCAACAGCTTCATTGGCAAGATCCACTATTCGGTCAAGGAAGTGGCCGAGACCGGCAACAGCCTGCGCGAAGCCGCTGAGTCCGTCGCACACCAGGCTGAAATCACGCTAGACACCAGCCACAGCCAGCGTGACCGTACTATTCAGGTCGTGACGGCGATTAACGAGATGGGTGCTACGGTTAATGAGATCGCCAGCAATGCCGCACAGGCAGCCGATGCCGCGCAAAATGCCGAAAACGAAACCCAGAGCGGCCAGCAGGTAGTGACTCAGGCCCGCGATACTATCAACCAGCTTTCCAATGATGTCACTCAGGTCAGTGAAGTCATTGAATCACTGGCCAGCAACACCCAAGCGATCGGCAGCATCCTTGATGTGATCCGCGGTATTTCCGAACAAACCAATCTGCTGGCGCTCAACGCTGCAATAGAAGCAGCCCGCGCCGGTGAACAGGGTCGTGGCTTTGCCGTCGTGGCTGATGAGGTTCGCAGCCTGGCCAGCCGCACCGCAGATTCGACCGATGAAATCCAGGCAATGATCAACCGCCTGCAGGAAGAAGCCAGCAATGCGGTTAACGCCATGGTACAGAGCCGCCAGCTGACGTCCGACGGTGTCTCGGCAGCGGATGAAGCATCCGGTGCCCTCTTGTCGATTTCTGATCGTATCACCCTGATTTCTGACATGAACACCCAGGTGGCAACGGCAACCGAAGAGCAGTCGACTGTGGTCAGTGATATCAATTGCAACATCGAAGATATCAACGAGACCACCCAACGCACTGCCGATACGGCCTCTCAGCTGGCACAATCTAGCCAGGAGCTGCGCGATCTGTCCAAGCGCCTTGACGATATGGTCGGTACCTTCAAGCTTTAATTCACTAAAGCCTTGTAAGTAATCGCCACAATTAGCATTTTTTTGCCCTAAGGAGAGCCCGTCGCTCTCCTTTTTTTATGCCAAATTCCCCTCACTCCCCCACCCACTTGTTCGACAGAATGCTTCGCAACATACAAAAATAAAGCCGCTGTCGTTCAAACCTTTTGCATATTCACGTTCTCTCCAAAAAGACAAAAAACAAACAAAACAAAAACTTAAATAAATGGCATTAATTTTGATTTATACCGAAAAGCCATAGGGGGATTTTTGCAATGGATAGAAAAATTTTACTTTCAGTTGTACCTTTTTTGATGTGGAGCCACAGTGCCAACAGCGCGGCCTTTGACACCTGCCCGTATACCGCCTTCCTGATGCAGGATTCACAGACCAATGTTTACGGTGTCAATCTGCTCACAGGTGCCTACCAGACCCTGCAAACGGATATTGGGCAAACAGGAAACCTCAACGCTGCCGGATACAACGAAGCCGATAACTTCATCTATGCCTTCAACACCACCCAGAAAAAAGTGGTTCAAGTTGGCAATGACTTTAAAGCCACGACTCTCGCGGTTACCGGCCTACCGGACTCCCCTTTCTATGTCGGGGATGTTGCCAACAATACCTATTACCTCTACCGTTCCGGTCTGTATACCATTCCACTTGACGAGGGCAGCCCAAACTTCCTCCAAGCGAGCAAGATCGAAGGCAGTGATGGCAGCATGAAGCTGACCGATTTTGCCTTCCATCCGGAAGATGGCAACATCTATGCGGTCGACAATAAGCAAGGCCATCTCTATCGCATCAATCCTACCGATGGTAGCAAAGTAATTTTGGGCAATACCGGAGTGACCGGTACCTTTGGTGCAGCCTACTTCGAGGCCAGCGGCAATTTCTATTTCAGCCGCAATCAGGACGGTATCATCTTTACCGTCGATATCTCGGACCCCAGCAATATCAATACCGCGGCAACCCAGTTTGCTGCCGGGCCAAAATCTGGTCTCAATGATGGCGTTCGCTGCGCGTCTGCCCCGGTGGCCATCGAGTCTATCGACTTAGGGGACGCACCGGACAGCTACCAAACTTCGGTCGATAACAATGGTGCCAGACATGACCTAAGCAACAGCACCCTATTCCTTGGTGGCGTGGCACCAGACAGTGAATCTATACCAGGCAGCAGCGACGATGCGACAGGGGTGGATGACGAGGACGGAGTGATCCTAACCACCTTGCAAGGGGGGGAGTCTGCCCTTGCCAGCATCACAGCCAGTGGTGCGGGCTTCCTCAATGCCTGGATCGACTGGAATAAAGACGGTGACTTCGCCGATAACAACGAGCAGATTTTTAGTGGTCAGGTCCTGAGTGCTGGAACAAACACGCTGGTCATCAATGTTCCCGGCTCAGTCACTGCGGGCGAAACATGGGCTCGCTTCCGCTTCAGTAGCACCGAGGAGCTTCCGGCCTTCGGTGGTGCGCCAGACGGTGAAGTCGAAGACTATGCGGTAACACTTGAAGACGCCTTATTCAGTACAGCAAGTTATGGTCCATTCACTGCCGCCTTTGAAGACAGCTGGCCCCGTGAAGGCGACTACGATCTCAATGATGTGGTGATGCGCTACCGGGTCGAGGTGAAATCCGATCAGGCCGATAACGCCAAGCAAATAAAAATATCAGGCACCCTGCAAGCGCTGGGGGCGGATTACCAGAACGGTTTCGGGATCCATCTTCCGTCTCTCGCCCGCAATGTCGCGGATGAAGGCAATATCGTCTTCCTCGTCAACGGGCAGCCTGTTAGCCGTTCGCCGCTAGAGGCCGGGCAAGGCAACGTGGTATTGATCATTTCGGAGAACCTCACCGCAGACACCCAGTCAACTTGCCGCTTCCACCGTACCAAGGAGACCTGTCAGGAAGCCGAGCGGTTTAGCTTCTCTGTCACCGTACCACTGGAAGACGGTGTTAACACCGGCTCTCTGCCCAATGCACCTTTCGACCCCTTTATCTTTGCAGTTGACGGCTTCAGCCACGGCGAAGGGACGTCACTCGGCCGCGGGCTGGAAATCCACCTTGATGACTTCGAGCCAACCCAGCTCGGTAACGCCAGCCTGGAGCTGATGGGTGACTACGATGACCGCAGCGACAGTGGTATCGGCAGCTTGTACCGCACCGAAAACGGCCTGCCATGGGGGTTTATCCTCACTGAAAACTGGGCTCACCCCGAGGAGCAAGTCGACATGCTACTCGCCTACCCCCGCTTTTTTGACTACTGCACCAAGGGGGATCACGTTGACTGGTTCACCCAGGGCAAACGGGTCAGCCAGCATCTATATGGTATTGAGTAACCGCATAGCACCGATTCACAGCATTTAGATAGATAAAGAGGATTTGACGATGAAACAGTTCACGCTATTACTTTGCGGTTGGATTCTGGCCATGGGGCTCAGTGCATGCGGGGGTGGCGGAGGCGGTGACAGTGCCTCTTCTAGCAGCTCCCCTGCCGATGCTGGTGACGTCGAAAGTAGCGAGCAAGAGCCGGTCACCATGGCGAGCATTAAAGTGGCTCCCGGTTACGACTTCACCACCAGCCAACAGCTAGAGGTTAGCGTTGATGTCAGCGATATGACCAACCAGCGCACCTACATTGCCTTTTATCAAGACTGGAGTGGCACTGAGAGCGCCCCGGTACCCAACCCAGATTCACAACTGCTGATGAAGGTCTCCGACAACGGCCTGCTTAAACAGGCCCTGACCATCGGCAAGCAGCAACAATCCCTGCTCATGGTGGTGATGTTTGCCGATACCGATATCCCCCCAATCACCGATGTGTTTGCGGTGGATGGCGGGGGGTATGCGTATCCGTAAGACACAAAAAAAGCGCCCTAGGGCGCTTTTTTCATATCTTTCAAAGCTGCAAGAATTACTTCTTACGCTTAACCGCTTTCGGGTTAGGAAGGTCAGTGATTGAGCCTTCGAATACCTCGGCAGCCAGGCCGACAGATTCGTGTAGTGTTGGGTGGGCGTGGATAGTCAGAGCGATATCCTCTGCATCACAGCCCATCTCGATCGCCAGACCGATTTCACCCAGCAGCTCACCACCGTTAGTACCCACGATAGCACCACCGATAACACGGTGAGTGTCTTTGTCGAAGATCATCTTCGTCATACCGTCTGCACAGTCAGAAGCGATTGCACGGCCAGAAGCTGCCCATGGGAAAGTCGCCACTTCGTAGTTGATGCCTTCAGCTTTCGCTTCTTTCTCGGTCTTACCAACCCATGCCACTTCTGGCTCGGTATAAGCGATTGAAGGAATAACTTTAGGGTCGAAGTAGTGCTTCTTGCCAGAGATAACTTCAGCGGCAACGTGGCCTTCATGCACACCTTTGTGAGCAAGCATTGGCTGGCCAACGATGTCACCGATAGCGTGGATGTGAGGAACGTTAGTACGCATCTGCTTGTCAACGTTGATGAAGCCGCGCTCGTCAACTTCGATACCCGCTTTCTCTGCGTCGATCAGCTTACCGTTTGGTACACGGCCGATAGCCACAAGAACAGCGTCGTAACGTACAGGCTCAGCAGGTGCTTTCTTGCCTTCCATTGATACGTAGATACCGTCTTCACGCGCTTCAACAGCGGTTACTTTGGTTTCTAGCATCAGGTTGAATTTCTTCTTGATGCGCTTGGTGAAGACTTTAACAATGTCTTTGTCAGCAGCAGGGATAACCTGGTCGAACATCTCAACCACGTCAATCTCTGAACCCAGCGCATGGTATACCGTACCCATTTCAAGGCCGATGATACCGCCACCCATTACAAGCAGCTTCTCAGGCACTTCTTTCAGCTCTAGCGCGTCAGTTGAGTCCCAGATACGTGGATCTTCGTGCGGGATGAACGGTAGCTCGATTGGACGAGAACCTGCCGCAACGATAGCGTTGTCGAAAGTAATGGTTGTTGGACCGTCTTCGCCCTCAACAACGATAGTGTTAGGACCAGTAAACTTACCGTAGCCGTTAACTACGTTTACTTTACGCATCTTAGCCATGCCGCCAAGACCGCCAGTTAGCTGGGTAATGACTTTTTCTTTCCATACACGGATCTTGTTGATATCGGTTTGAGGCTCACCGAATACCACGCCGTGCTCAGCCATCGCTTTTGCTTCTTCGATTACTTTAGCAACGTGAAGCAGGGCTTTAGATGGGATACAACCCACGTTTAGACATACACCACCAAGGGTGCTGTATTTTTCAATTAGAACCGTATCTAGGCCTAGGTCGGCACTACGGAATGCCGCAGAGTAACCTGCAGGGCCTGAACCCAACACCACTACCTGGGCTTTAATTTCTTTACTCATCATGACCTCGTTGTAAGTCTTTTATCCCTAACAGGCTAAGTATTCGTGTTCTACTTTTTTGTTTCAGCTGGCTAACGATTTTACAGAGGTGTTAACAAACTGAAAAGTAAATTGCTATAGCCTGTGAGCTACACAACACTTCCATGCCCGCTTTTGCAGGCATGGAGGTTGAGTGAGGAAACCTTAAAGTACCAGACGGCGAATGTCAGACAGACACGCGTTCAGGTATGTGATGAAGCGAGCACCTTCCGCGCCATCGATCACACGGTGGTCGTATGATAGAGACAGAGGAAGCTGTAGGCGTGGTTCGAACTCTTTGCCGTTCCACACAGGCTTCATTTCAGACTTAGATACACCCAGGATACCCACTTCCGGTGCATTCACGATTGGTGTGAACGCAGTACCGCCGATACCGCCCAGACTTGAGATAGTGAAACAGCCACCCTGCATGTCAGCGGCAGTTAGCTTGCCGGCACGTGCCTTCTTAGACACTGCCATTAGCTCTTCAGATAGCTCGTAAATACCTTTCTTGTTCACGTCTTTGAACACAGGAACAACTAGGCCGTTTGGTGTATCTACAGCGATACCCACGTTTACGTACTTCTTCAGGATCAAGCTTTCGTTGTCTTCAGACAGCGAAGAGTTGAACGCTGGGAAGGCTTCTAGCGCTTTCGCTACCGCTTTCATGATGAATACAAGCGGAGTGATCTTCATGCCAGTATCTTTCTTCGCTTCGATAGCATTCTGCTCTTTACGGAATGCTTCTAGCTCAGTGATGTCTGCATTGTCCCACTGTGTAACGTGAGGGATCATTACCCAGTTACGGTGCAGGTTAGCGCCAGAGATCTTCTTGATGCGAGATAGAGGCTTAGTTTCAGTCTCACCGAACTTGCTGAAGTCAACTTTCGGCCATGGTAGTAGGCCAAGTGCAGAGCCGTCGCCCTTGCCAGATGCCGCAGCACCCGACTCAAGACGCTTAAGTGCTTCTTTAACGAAGTTCTGTACGTCTTCTTTCAGGATACGGTTCTTACGGCCAGTACCTTTAACCTTAGACAGGTTAACACCGAACTCGCGAGCAAGACGGCGAACAACTGGAGACGCGTGAGCGTACTCGTTGTTTTCCTGGAAGTCGCCAGTTGAAGCTGGAGCTGCCGCCGGTGCTGCAGGAGCAGGTGCCGCTGCTGGCGCTGGAGCTGCTGCCGCAGGAGCCGCTGCAGGTGCTGCGCCTGCTACTTCGAATACCATGATTAGCGAGCCAGTTGACACTTTGTCGCCAGCTGCAATCTTGATTTCTTTAACCTTACCAGCGAACGGTGCAGGTACTTCCATAGAAGCCTTGTCACCTTCTACAGTGATAAGAGACTGCTCTTCTTCAATCATGTCGCCAACAGCTACCATGATTTCAGTCACTTCTACTTCGTCGCCACCGATGTCCGGTACGTTAACTTCTTTGTCAGCTGCCGCTGCAGGAGCTGCCGCTGGCGCTTCTACTGCTGCTGGTGCTGGGGCCGCCGCAGGTGCAGAGCCTGCAGTTTCGAAGATCATGATAAGAGAGCCAGTCGATACTTTATCGCCTGCCGCTACTTTAATCTCATTTAGAGTACCGGCGAATGGTGCTGGTACTTCCATTGATGCCTTGTCGCCTTCAACAGTAAGAAGAGACTGCTCTTCTTCGATGCTGTCGCCAACGGCAACCATGATTTCAGTAACTTCTACTTCGTCGCCACCGATATCCGGTACGTGAACTTCTTTAAGTTCTGAAGTAGCAGGAGCCGCTGCTGCCGGAGCTGGAGCAGCAGACGCTGCTTCAGCCGCAGGAGCAGGTGCTGCAGCTGCAGCACCCTCGGCTTCGAAAATCATGATTAGAGAACCGGTAGAAACCTTGTCACCTTCAGCCACTTTGATTTCTTTAACGATACCCGCCTGAGAAGCTGGTACTTCCATAGAAGCCTTGTCGCCTTCTACAGTGATCAGAGACTGCTCTTCTTCAACCTTGTCGCCAACGCTAACAAGAATCTCAGTTACTTCAACCTCATCCGCACCGATGTCAGGTACATTAATTTCGATTGCCATGTTTAATTTGCCTCTTACGCGTATAGCGGGTTGATCTTGTCAGCGTCGATGTCGAACTTCGCGATTGCTTCAGCAATTACAGATTTCTCAACATCACCACGCTTAGCCAGTTCAGTCAGTGCAGCAACAACTACGTAGCCAGCGTTAACTTCAAAGTGGCGGCGTAGGTTCGCACGGCTGTCAGAGCGGCCGAAACCGTCAGTACCAAGTACTTTGAAAGACTCAGAAGGCATGAACGCGCGAACTTGCTCTGCGTAGTTCTTCATGTAGTCAGTTGCAGCGATTGCAGGCTCAGTGCCCATAACCTGTGCGATGTACGGTACTTTCGCTTCTGCTTCAGGGTGAAGCATGTTGAAGCGCTCTACGTCTTGACCTTCACGGGTTAGTTCGTTGAAAGACGTCACAGAGTAGATGTCAGAAGCGATACCGTAGTCGTCGCTTAGGATCTGTGCTGCTTTACGAACTTCGTTCATGATGGTGCCCGAGCTCATTAGCTGAACTTTAGACTTATCACCCGCGTAAGATTCTAGCTTGTAGATACCCTTACGGATGCCTTCTTCAGCGCCTTCTGGCATTGCTGGCATCGCGTAGTTTTCGTTCATTACCGTTAGGTAGTAGAACACGTTCTCTTGCTCGCCGTACATGCGACGGATACCGTCTTGCATGATCACAGCAACTTCGTAAGCGAACGTTGGGTCGTAAGAGATACAGTTAGGAACAGTGTTAGCCATGATGTGGCTGTGACCGTCTTCGTGCTGTAGACCTTCGCCGTTCAGGGTAGTACGACCTGCTGTCGCACCCAGTAGGAAACCACGCGCCTGCTGGTCACCTGCCATCCACGCCATGTCGCCCACACGCTGGAAGCCGAACATTGAGTAGTAGATGTAGAACGGGATCATTGGCAGATCGTTGGTGCTGTATGATGTTGCCGCAGCAACCCATGAAGACATTGCACCCAGCTCGTTGATACCTTCCTGTAGTACCTGGCCCGAAGTTGCTTCTTTGTAGTAAGAAACGATGTCACGGTCCTGCGGGGTGTACTGCTGGCCGTGCGGGTTGTAGATACCGATTTGACGGAACAGACCTTCCATACCGAAAGTACGTGCTTCGTCAGCAATGATAGGAACGATGTTCTTACCGATGTTCTTGTTCTTAAGTAGAACGTTCAGCGCACGAACGAATGCCATAGTCGTAGAGATGTCACGCTTCTGCTCTTCTAGCAGTGGCTTGAACTCTGCAACTTCTGGGATCACTAGTTCTTCAGTGAAGTTAGGCAGGCGCTGTGGCGTGTAGCCGTGAAGTGCTTTACGACGAGCGTGTAGGTACTCGTGCTCTTTCGAACCTTCTTCCAGTTTCAGGTAAGGCAGGTTCTTCACTTCTTCGTCAGATACTAGGTCTTGCAGGCCTAGGCGGTCACGCAGGTGCATAACAGAAGACATGTCCATCTTCTTAACCTGGTGCGCAATGTTCTTACCTTCCGCTGCTTCACCCATGCCGTAACCTTTAACGGTCTTAGCAAGGATAACGGTTGGACGGTCTTTGGTTTCCGCCGCGTTCTTGTATGCCGCGTACAGCTTAGATGACTCGTGACCACCACGCTTAAGGGCGAAGATTTCGTCGTCAGTCATGTCTGCAACCAGGGCTGCGGTCTCTGGGTACTTACCGAAGAAGTGCTCACGTACGTAGGCACCGTCTTTCGACTTGAATGTCTGGTAGTCACCGTCGATGGTCTCGTTCATTAGCTGAAGCAGCTTACCAGAGGTGTCTTTCGCCAGTAGGGAATCCCAGTTGTTACCCCAGATAACTTTAACCACGTTCCAGCCAGCACCCTTGAACAGGCCTTCTAGCTCTTGGATGATCTTGCCGTTACCCATTACCGGGCCGTCAAGACGCTGCAGGTTACAGTTGATTAGGAAGCATAGGTTGTCCAATTTCTCACGCGCAGCGAAAGAAATCGCACCACGTGATTCTGGCTCATCCATCTCACCGTCACCCAGGAACGCGTATACGCGCTGCTCTTTAGTATCTTTCAGGCCACGGCCGTCTAGGTACTTAAGGAAACGTGCTTGGTAGATAGCAGAGATTGGACCCAGACCCATTGATACGGTCGGGAACTGCCAGAACTCAGGCATTAGTTTAGGGTGCGGGTATGAAGGGATACCTTTGCCGTCGACTTCCTGGCGGAAGTTGTCTAGCTGCTCTTCGGTCAGACGACCTTCAACGAACGCACGAGAGTAGATACCAGGGGAAATGTGGCCTTGGTAGTAGACTAGGTCACCGCCGTCCTTCTCGTTTGGTGCACGGAAGAAGTGGTTGAAACAAGTCTCGTAAAACGCTGCAGCAGACTGGAATGAAGCCATGTGACCGCCAAGCTCTAGGTCTTTCTTAGAGCCGCGCAGTACGATCATAGCTGCGTTCCAACGGATGATCGCGCGGATACGGCGCTCAAGCGTTGTGTCACCAGGGTAAGCTGGTTCTTGATCTGATGGGATGGTGTTGATGTAGTTGGTAGTGATACCAGTTGGCATATCTACGCCATCAAGACGAGCCTTGTCCAGTACTTGCTCAAGTAGGAACTGGGCGCGTTCTACACCTTCTTCACGAACGACTGACTCAAGGGCTGCTAGCCACTCTTGAGTTTCCAGTGCGTCCACGTCATTTTTCATGACTTCAGACATGCGATCTATCCTTTCGTTGATAATCTACAAAACTAACAATGTCGCGACTGTTTACTAGTGCCCTCGGCTTATATGAGGGGTACTAATCCAGCCCGTCCTTGCGTTGTTGAATGCGTCGAAGAGAGCGTTCTCGTCTACTGTCTTCACGCGATAAATCCAACAAGGTTTCCTCGATATAAGCCAAATGTGCATGCGATGCTTCGCGGGCCTGTACGGGCTCACCCGAAACAATCGCCTGGACAATGTTGGCTCGATGATTGCGCACCTTTTCCACCACGTCTGGGCGACGGTTCAGGAGCTCAAAGTTTTGTAATACGTTTTGCTCCAGCAGAGGGGCAAGGCTACGGATGATATGGAGCAATACCACGTTGTGTGCGGACTCGGTCACCGCTATCAGGTATTGCATCACTGCGGCGGCTTCGGCCGGCAAATCACCTTGCTGCTGGGCTTCCTGTATACGTGAATGGCAGTCACGAATACGGGTGAAATCTTCTTCGTTGCCGCGCAGAGCGGCATAGTAGGCGGCCAGGCCTTCTAGGGCGTGGCGCGACTCCAGTAAATCTAGCTGGGTTTCTGGGTGGGCGGAGAGGAGTTCCAACAGTGGCTCAGAAAAGCTCTGCCATAGCTTTTCGGTCACAAAGGTACCGCCACCCTGGCGGCGCGTGAGCAGTTTTTTTGCTTCAAGGCGCTGGATAGCTTCGCGGACAGACGGGCGAGAAACATCGAATTGCTTGGCAAGCTCACGCTCAGGCGGCAGCTGCTGACCCGGGGACAGGATGCCCTCTAGGATCAGATGCTCCAGTTCCTGCTCGATAGCGTCGGAGAGCTTGGGTTGGCGGATTCGTTTATAAGTCATTCGTTATTTGTTCTTGGTTGTACTTATACGTTTCAAGGTAGTCCGGAATGCGGATAATTGGTATTACCAATTTAACTATGGAAGGAAAGTTTACAGAAATATTTGAGGATGTCTACCGACAACTTGATTGAAATCATAGAAAGAGGGGTGATTTAACAAAAATTTCAAATTATGAAAACTTGTTAAAACATGACAAACACTAGTATTCAACAGGGGTTAGGGCAATGTTTGACGAGAAAATAGACAATGGTCTGACCAATTGTTTGTTACATTTTCCCGCCATTTTTCTCATCACCAATCGCACTGATTGGCGATTACTTGAGCAATATTGAAGACTTATAGGCAAGCCAATCAAATGCCAAACCCGGGTCGGTTTTGCGCCCAGGGGCGATAAACTCGTGGCCGGTGATCCGGCTGGCATCCGTGCGGGGGTAGTTTTCAAGCAGCACCCGGGTGAGTGCAGCGAGGGTGTCATACTGGGCCTGGGTATAAGGCAGGGTGTCCGTTCCTTCCAGTTCAATTCCGATCGAGTAGTCGTTGCACTTGTCACGGCCTGCAAATGTCGACACACCCGCATGCCAAGCCCGACAGTCAAACGGAACGAACTGGATAATATCGCCATTTCGCCTAATTAGACAGTGAGCCGAGACCCGAAAACCGGAAATTAACTCAAAATAGGGATGTTCGTCAGGTTTTAAGGTGCCGGTAAATAGCTGTTCGATATACGGGCCACCAAACTGGCCCGGCGGCAAGCTGATATTATGAACAACCAGCAGCGAAATATCGTCACCATCCGGCCTGGCGTCGTGGAACGGCGAAGGCACATGTTTGACCCCTTCCAGCCAGTGGTTTTGGTTAATTGTTAGCATTTTATTGAGATCCTAGAGGAGAGTTTCTAGAAAAAGGTCCTGTGGTCCTGTGGTCCTGTGGTCCTGTGGTCCTGTGGTCCTGTGGTCCAACACGCAGGATCGAAGGTCTATGTGAAATTGTCCAGTTAAAGATCATGTAAAATAATGACTTTGCTTAGAAAGTCGCTCTTTCCACAGAACCTTAGGGCCATAGCTCCATAGAACCTATTTTGCATAGTACCTGTATTACCCGACTTAACTATAGAGCCTGAAGCCGCCCTTCTCCCCTAACCACACTCGCTTCTGGCCGCGCATCGCGGTATGATCAGCACCACAAAAACTGGGAGCGGCTCCCGCCCCTATTCAGCAGCCAAACCTTGCTACGGATTTGTCATGACTCAAATGGAAAAGAAGCACGACAGCGAATCGCGCTTGAATTACCTTAAACAGCAGCTTCCCCTCGAAATTACCCGTGCCGTTGCCGACACCCTGCGTGAAGATCTCGGTGGCGAGATTGATGCCAGCCGCGATGTGACGGCCAGCCTGATCCCGGCTGACTGCCAAGGGGTAGCGACCATCATCACCCGCGAGTACGGTATTTTCTGCGGCCGGATGTGGGCCGAGGAAGTGTTCCGCCAGCTGGGCGGTGAAGTCAGTATTGAATGGCATGTTGAAGACGGCGACAAGGTCGAGCCGAACCAGACCCTTTGCACCCTGAGCGGCCCGTCACGCATCCTGCTGACCGGCGAGCGCAACGCGATGAACTTCATCCAGACCCTGTCAGGCTGTGCCACCACAGTAGCCGAGTACGCCAAGCAGCTCGAAGGCACCGGTTGCCGCCTGCTGGATACCCGCAAGACCATTCCGGGCCTGCGCAGCGCACTGAAATACGCCGTGACCTGCGGCGGCGGCTACAACCACCGTATCGGTGTGTTCGACGCTTACCTGATCAAGGAAAACCACATCATCGCCTGCGGCGGCATCAAGCAGGCCATCAGTACTGCCAAGCAACTCAACCCGGGCAAGCCAGTGGAAGTGGAAACCGAGTCGCTGGATGAACTGCAGCAAGCCATCGATGCCGGTGCCGACATCATCATGCTGGATAACTTCACCACCGACATGATGCACGAAGCAGTAAAAATCAACGCTGGCCGCGCCGCATTGGAGAACTCTGGTAACGTGACACTGGAGACCATCCGCGAGTTTGCCCAAACCGGTGTCGATTACATCTCGGTCGGCGCGCTGACCAAGCATCTCAAGGCGATGGATTTGTCCATGCGTTTCAAATAAGCGGTTTAAGTAAGTTTCACGGCACGGGGCAAGTGGCAATAGGCGATTGGATTAAAAACCTTCGTATTCAATCCTTGCTCCAGCTTAATCCTCAAGTTCGACAGCTCCCCTGTCTCTTGTTCTCACTATGTTTTTTCAACCACACGGCTACACCTTCGATAACTATAAGCCCTCCCCCGCTCCTGATATTTAACTCAATTCCCCCGAAGCTCTAAGCTCTTCTCCACTCGCCTAGCGCCAATAGCCTCGGGCCTAGCCCTTTCTCGCAAAACTCTCTGCAACAACTGTAAGCCTTTGATCATTTTTTCAAAGTATTTCCAGCAACCTCTCGCCACCATTAAAACCCGTTGCATATCAGGCGTATGCTAAATCCATAGAAAAATCATGGCAACAAAACAAGGAAAAGAATAATGAAAGGACAAAAAGGCTTTACGCTGATTGAGTTGATGATAGTGGTGGCGATTGTAGGTATTTTGAGCGCCTTTGCAGTGCCTGCTTACCAAGACTATACCAAGAAAGCAACTCTGGCAGAATTCCCGAAAGTTGCGTCAGCAGTAAAACTAGCAGTGGAATTATGTGCCCACCAAGATGCTGCTGATGCCTCATCATTTAGATCTACATGTATAAATGGAACAAGTGCAGCAATTCCTTCTATATCGTTAAATGATATTGGTGTTTCTACAGCAGCTGGAACAGGGAATGATCAAGTTGACATTACTGCAACAGCTACAGCGAATAAGGGCCCAATTAAAAGTGGTGAGAAGTATATTCTGACTGCTACCTATTCATCAGATGGTCTAACTTGGAGTTCTTCTTGCAAGGATGACCAAGGAGCAGCCCAGAATACTTACTGCCCATAATGCACACCAACCTCGCTTCAATCCTGCACCAGGCTGAGCTGATCAGCCCGGTGCAGCTGCAACAGGTGATCGATCAGGTACAGGCAGAGAATCTGTCTGTACCTGCGGCGTTAATTGGCCTCGGGATCATGACCAGCCAGGATTTGGCCCGCCAGCTGGAAATCATTTTTGCCGTCGCGCTAGTTGACGCCCACCAGTACGACTATACCGAATGCTGCAAGAGCCTTAACCTGCGTGATTTGATCCTGCGTCACCGGGTGCTGCCATTAAGTGCTAACGACAACACCCTGTTTATCGGCCTGAGTGATCCCACCTATCTTGATGCCCTTGATGAGTTTCGCTTTGCCACCGGCAAGCATGTCGAGCCTATGCTGCTCGAATATAAGCAGCTCGAAGCGGCAATCCGCAGGGTCTACGGCAGCGAGCTAAAAGGGACCGAGCAACATGCGCCACAGCGGGGGATCAGCGATACTGAGCTGACCGAACTGGTGGAGCTCAGTGATGGCGAGCTGGTTGATGAAACCACGGATCTCAGCAACGACAGTGCACCTGTTACTCGCTATATCAACCAGACCCTGCTTGATGCCCTGCGCAAACATGCTTCGGATATCCATTTCGAGCCTTACGAGAAACACTACCGGATCCGCTTTCGCTGCGACGGCATTTTGCACCAGTATGCGACCCCTCCGGCTAATCTATCCCGCCGCCTATCTACCCGACTCAAGGTGATGTCACGGCTCAATATTGCCGAGCGGCGAGTCCCGCAGGATGGTCGGATCAAGCTCAAGCTCTCCGATACCGTGTCGATTGATCTTCGGGTATCGACCCTGCCGACCATGTGGGGCGAGAAAATCGTGTTGCGGATCCTCGATAGCAATAGCAGCAAGCTGGATATCGACCACCTCGGTTATAACGAAGTGCAAAAACAAGCCTACCTTGATGCATTAAACCAGCCGCAAGGGATGATCCTGATGACCGGGCCGACCGGAAGCGGCAAGACCGTTTCGCTCTATTCGGGACTGAAAATTCTCAATACCGAAGCGCGTAATATTTCGACCGCCGAAGATCCAATTGAGATCAACCTGCCGGGGATCAACCAGGTCCAGATCAACCCAACCACAGGGCTTGGTTTTGCCGAGGCGCTCAGGGCTTTTCTGCGTCAGGATCCGGATGTGGTGATGGTGGGGGAAATCCGCGATCTCGAAACCGGCGGCATTGCGGTTAAAGCGGCACAAACCGGTCACTTGGTGCTATCAACCCTGCATACTAACTCGGCAGCAGAAACTATTACCCGCCTGACCAATATGGGGATCGAGGATTTCAATTTGGCATCATCGCTCAGCCTTATCATCGCCCAGCGCCTTGCCAGAAGGTTATGCCACCTCTGCAAAGAGCCGGACGATCTCGACCCGTTACTGCGCGCCAAGCTAGACATCCCTGCCGATGCCGAGCTGTTCAAAGCCAGCTCGATTGGCTGTGATGACTGCAACAAAGGCTATCTGGGACGGGTCGGTATTTTTGAAGTCATGCCCTTCTCAAGGCCACTGTCACAAGCGCTGATGCAAGGAGCCAGTACCTTGGAGCTGGAAGATATTGCCTGCCAGCATGGCATGATCACTCTGAAACAAGCCGGAGTCGAAAAACTCTGCCAAGGCACAACCAGCCTCGCTGAACTGCAACGCGTCCTGCATTTCGCTTGAACACGCTCTCGAAATATAAGAATCACGTCTAGCAACATAAGGAAAAACCCATGGCCAAGGACAGAAAAATACGTTACTACCGCTGGCGTGGGATCAACCCAACCGGCAAGCGTATCTCTGGTGTGATGCTAGGCTTTCAGGAGCAGGAAATCCGCGCCAAGCTCAGCGAGCAACAGATCATCGTCAAGAAAATCAAGCGCCACCAGCCCTCAACACTGAGCAGACGCAGAAATCAGCTCAAGGCCACCGATATCACCGCCATTACCCGCCAGCTTGCCACTATGGTCAACTCCGGCGTCCCGGTGGTACAGGCGCTCAAGCTGATTTCCACCAGTCACCATAAGGCCGAAGGACGGGCGACCCTTGCTATGATCACCACCCAGGTCGAAGCCGGTTCGACCCTATCCCGCGCGATGCATACCAGCTCACCGCTGTTTGATGATTTCTACTGCGATCTTGTTGCGACCGGTGAGCAGACCGGCCACTTGGCCGAGGCGTTCAACCGCCTTGCCACTTACCGCGAAAAAAGCGAAGCCATGCGCAAGAAAGTGGTCAAGGCGATGATTTACCCGACCATGGTGACCCTGACGGCCATTATCGTCACCGTGATGATGCTGATTTTCGTGATCCCGCAGTTTGCCAATATCTTCAAAAGCTTTGGCGCTGATCTGCCATGGTTTACCCAGCGGATCATCGACACTTCGAACCTCATGATCAGCCACGGCCCCTACCTCGCCCTAGGCTTGCTGCTGGCGATCATCTTTGCCATCACTGCCTATCGTAAATCAGACAAACACAAGCTGCGGGTTCACCGCTTCCTGCTGGTGATCCCCATCATGGGGCCCATCCTGCGCAAAGCCGCCATCGCCCGCTTTGCCCGCACCCTTGCGACCACTTTCTCCTCGGGGATCCCGCTGCTGAGCGGGTTGGAAGCGGCCGGTAGAACCGCGGGCAACCGCTTTATCGAGCAAGCCATACAAGGCGCCCACGGCAATACCGCAGCCGGCATGCCATTGAACTTGGCCCTGCGCCACAGCGAGGTATTTCCCGAGCTGATGCTGCAAATGGTGATGATCGGCGAAGAGTCCGGGTCTATCGATGACATGCTCAACAAAGTTGCCATCAACTACGAGGATGATGTCGACAACACCGTCGATAACCTCGGCAAAATTATCGAACCGCTGATCATCCTGTTCCTCGGCGGCCTGATCGGCGGTTTGCTGATCGCCATGTATATGCCAGTGTTCAAATTGATGAGTGTGGTGGGGTAAGAGTAAGGTGCGAGATCCTGGATCCTAGGTCCTGGGTTCTGGGTTCTGGAAGATGGACAGGCTTAATATCATGTTTTCCTAGGGCCTAGGACCCGCTCTTCCTAGGGCCTTTCTTCTGCTTTTCCTATGATCCCTACCCCATTTCCCCTACAATATTCCCATTGAGTAATATGAGAGTTTTTTCATGACGTTGCTGGTTGTATACCCCTGGTTATTCCCTGCCTTTGCGGCCATTTTTGGTTTGCTGGTAGGTAGCTTCCTCAATGTGGTGATCCACCGCCTGCCTATTATGATGGAACGCCAGTGGAGAGCCGACTGCACCGAATATTTCCCGGAGCTTACCCCCCAGCCAGATACCGGCACCTTCAACCTCAGTATTCCGCGCTCGCGCTGCCCGCACTGCCAGCATCAAATCAGCATGTGGGATAATATCCCGGTGATCAGCTGGCTGCTGCTAAGGGGACAGTGCCGCAACTGCAAGGCCAGCATCAGTGCCCGCTACCCGGCGATCGAAGTACTGACCGCAGCAATCAGCACCACTATCGCCCTTACCCTGCCAGCTTCGGTATGGTCACTGGCGGTGATCCTGTTCAGTTTTGCCCTGATCGCCCTGACCTTTATCGATATCGACAAGATGCTGCTGCCGGATCAGATCACCCTGCCTTTGATGTGGGCAGGCTTGATGCTGTCATTATTGGGGATCTCCCCTGTCAGCCTGCAAGATGCAGTTATCGGTGCTATGGCCGGTTACCTGTCGCTATGGAGCCTGTACTGGGCCTTCAAGCTGCTGACCGGCAAGGAAGGCATGGGTTACGGTGACTTCAAGCTATTGGCTGCACTCGGTGCCTGGCTCGGCTGGCAGCTACTGCCTTTTGTGGTGTTGTTCTCTTCACTGGTGGGGGCTATCTGCGGCATTATCATGATGCGCCGACAGCAAGCCGATGGCCAACAGCCATTCTCTTTTGGCCCTTACCTGGCTATTGCTGGCTGGGTGGCCATGCTATGGGGTGAGCCGTTGCTCAACTGGTACCTAACCAACTATTTGGGGCTTTGATAGATGTCTTTCGTTGTAGGTTTGACCGGCGGGATCGGTAGCGGCAAAACCACTGTAGCCAACTTATTTGCAGATCAGCAGGTCGAGATCATCGATGCCGATATCGTGGCCCGCAAAGTAGTCGAGCCCGGCAGTGCCGGTTTGCAAGCTATTGTTGAGAAATTGGGTTCTGACATCTTGCTGACAGATGGCACGCTTAACCGCAGTAAGCTGCGTGAAGCCATCTTCAGTGATCATCAATTAAAAGAATGGCTTAACCAATTATTGCATCCGATGATCAGGGAAAAGATGCAGCAAGATATTGCTGCCGCCCAGTCGCCTTATTGCTTGCTGGTTGTCCCGCTGATGGTGGAGAACAACCTACAGGCAATGACAGATCGCCTGTTGGTGGTCGATGTCGATGAAGAGATCCAGATCGCCCGGACACAGCAGCGGGATAATGTTCCAGCCGAGCAGGTCCGCAGCATTCTGGCCTCCCAGGCCAACCGTGAGCAACGCCTTGCAGCAGCCGATGATGTGATCTGCAATAATGGCAATGGTAACAACCTTGAACAGCAAGTTGCCAAACTGCACCAACAATACCTGGCGCTGAGCCGCCAGCAGAACAATACGCCGCAGTGCTAACTAATTTGGGTAGGTTGATATGCAAGTAAATCGCTTTGAACACCCGCTAAACGAGAAGGTACGGATTTACCTTCGCCTCGAATATTTGATCCGCCAGATGCAGCATGCCAGCGAGCTCGCTGATCCGTGGCAGCATCAGCTATTCTTCCGCGCCCTGTTTGATTTGCTGGAAATCCTCGACCAAATCCAGCTCAAATCAGAGCTCGCCAAGGATCTGGAAAAGCAGCGTGGCCGCCTCAAGCAGTGGCTCAACATCGAAGGGGTTGATCAAAGCGCCCTGCTGGCATTGCTCGATCAGCTAGAGCTTGCCCAGCACCAGCTGCTTACATCCAACCGTCTCGGCCAAGCCTTGCGCGAAGACCGCTTCCTTGGCGGGATCAAGCAACGCTTGTCTATCCCTGGCGGCAGCTGTTGTTTTGACCTGCCCGCCTTGCACCACTGGCTGCACCTACCACTGGCTCACAAGCAGAATGATCTGACCAACTGGCTCTCGCAAATCAAAGAGCTGAGTGTTGCGCTCAACCTATGGCTCAAGCTGGTAAGGGAAACCGGCCAGTTCCAAGATCAGGTCGCTCGTGGTGGTTTCTTCCAGCATGAAGCGGAAGAAGCCAGTTTGATCCGCCTTGAGATTTGCCCCAGCCATGGTGTCTACCCTATGATATCAGGGCACCGCAGCCGGTTTGCCATCCGCTTCATGCCATTTGAAGAAGGCGCCGGTATTGCCGAGACGATAGAATTTAAACTAGCGATTTGCTGAGGTAACTAGTGACGCAATCCAACACGCCAACCACACCGATCACTGTGGTGAAATGCCCGACCTGCCAGACCGACGTTGTTTGGGGTGAGCAAAGTCCATTCCGTCCGTTCTGCTGCAAGCGCTGCCAGCTGATTGATCTGGGTGAGTGGGCCGAAGAAGAGAAGGCGATCCCGGGCGCTCCGGATATGTCGGATTCCGATGGCTGGTCGGAAGATATGGGGTATTGATCTGCGGCTAGGGGCCCTCGGTCCTAGGCGCGAGGAAGAGCAAGAGCTTATTACTCACTGATTAAAAAAGGTGGCTTATCATAAGATAAACCACCTTTTTTATATCGGACTAGCTCGTTTTATATTGAATAAGCTCGCTCAGCCAATTGCCTCCAGCCGATTAGCCTCAAGCCTCGCTAAGCGTAGCGAGCTTTTGTAGCACTACCTCATTCGCCTCCGGGAAAGCGTAGTTGGTTAGCTCTTTCAGGCGTACCCACTCGCTTGGCTGGCCTTCTTTGCCGTAAGCCTTGCCCTCAAAGGCGCGTACCAAGAAGAAATCAAACTTCAGCGACTTCTCTGGGTAGTCGTGCTCCAGTGCCATGAAGTGCTCCAGCTTTGTTGCCTGGATACCCACTTCCTCGTGAAGCTCTCTGATCACTGCCTGTTCGGCCGTTTCGCCAACTTCAACCTTGCCCCCGGCAAACTCCCAAAAACCGCCCTTGTGCGCTTTGGCTGCGCGCTGGGTAATAAAAACCTTGTCCTGCTCGGCATTGAGGATGATCCCCGCCGAAATCCACACTTGTTTCTTTTCCAAAGCTGTTCCTTTCTCTTTCGTTGCCTGCTGAGCAGATCTCTTCTTTAAGCTTATACCCGGTGTCATATACCCAGTGATAGAGGCCCATTGCGTTATCTCAGTCTAGAAAAAAGGCCGCAGTAGCGGCCTTTTGACTGGGTTAAGCAGCACGGTTAGTTGATTTTACCGTGGCATTGCTTGTACTTCTTGCCAGAGCCACATGGGCAAGGCTCGTTACGGCCCACCTTGCGCTCTTCGCGCTGGTAAGGTGCCGCTTCGTCGCTCTCCTGGCTTTCGTCAGCAATTTGGTTTTCCGCATTCTGGTGCTGGAACTGCTGGCGGCGAGCAAGCTCTTCTGCCTGACGGCGGCGCTCTTCTTCAACACGCTCAACTTCTTCCTGCTGCTGAACACGTACCTTGCTCAGAATCGCAATCACGTCAGACTTCAGGCTTTCCAGCATACCTTCAAACAGTTCAAACGACTCGCGCTTGTATTCCTGTTTCGGGTTCTTCTGGGCGTAACCACGTAGGTGGATACCCTGACGCAGGTGGTCCATTGCCGCTAGGTGTTCTTTCCATAGCGTATCCAGGTTCTGCAGCATTACCGTCTTCTCGAAGTTACGCAGTACTGGCGCACCAACCACTTCTTCTTTGTGACGGTAGATCTCAACCGCTTTCTCGACGATACGCTCACGCAATGCTTCTTCGTACAGCTTCTCTTCGCTGTCCAGCCACTCCTGGATAGGTAGATCCATGTCGTAGTCGGCCTTCAGGCGCTCTTCCAGCCCCTGGATGTCCCACATCTCTTCCAGCGACTGCGGCGGGATGTAGCCATCGATAACGGCTTGGATCACGTCTTCGCGGTTCTGCTCGATCATCTCGCTGATGTCTTCAGCATTCATCAGCTCGTCGCGTAGCTCGTAAACCACCTTACGCTGGTCGTTTGCCACGTCATCGAATTCAAGCAGCTGCTTACGGATATCGAAGTTACGGCCTTCAACTTTACGCTGGGCGTTCTCGATAGCCTTGGTCACCCATGGGTGCTCAATGGCTTCGCCTTCTTCCATACCCAGCTTCTTCATCATGTTAGACACACGATCCGAAGCGAAGATACGCATCAGGCCATCTTCCATCGATAGGTAGAAACGTGAAGAACCGGCATCACCCTGACGGCCAGAACGACCACGTAGCTGGTTATCGATACGGCGAGATTCGTGACGCTCGGTACCAATGATGTGCAGGCCACCAGATGCTAGCACCGCATCGTGTTTTACCTGCCAATCCGCTTTGATCTTGGCGATTTGCTCATCTGTAGGGTTTTCCAGCTTGGCGACTTCGCTCTGCCATGAGCCACCCAGTACGATATCCGTACCACGGCCGGCCATGTTGGTGGCAATAGTCACGGCACTTGGCGCCCCCGCCTGGGCAACGATGTCTGCCTCACGCTCGTGGAACTTGGCGTTCAAGACTTCGTGCTTGATACCTTGCTTCTTCAGCGATTTGGACAGTAGCTCAGATTTCTCGATCGATACCGTACCGACAAGAACTGGCTGGCCGTTTTCGACACGGTTCTTGATGTCTTCGCTGATCGCGGCAAATTTTTCCTGCTCGGTCATGTAAACCAAGTCACCCATGTCATCACGGATCATCGGCTTGTTGGTTGGCAGTACTACGGTTTCAAGGCCGTAGATAGACTGGAATTCGAATGCTTCGGTATCGGCTGTACCTGTCATACCTGACAGCTTGGTGTACAGACGGAAGTAGTTCTGGAACGTGATCGACGCCAGCGTCTGGTTTTCGTTCTGGATCTTCACACCTTCTTTGGCTTCAACAGCCTGGTGCAGACCTTCAGACCAGCGGCGGCCAGGCATGGTACGGCCGGTGTGTTCATCAACGATGATCACTTCGTCGTCTTTAACGATGTAGTCAACGTCGCGCTCGAACAGTACATGAGCACGAAGCGCAGCGTTAACATGGTGCAGCAGGCTGATGTTGGCAGGAGAGTAAAGGGTATCGTCCTCTTCCATCATGCCATTTGTCTTGAGCAGCTCTTCAACAAATTCCTGACCGTTTTCGGTTAGGTGAGCCTGCTTAGACTTTTCATCAACGGTGTAGTGGCCTTCGCCACGGTATTCTTCGCTGTCTTCCTGATCCTGCCTCACCAGCTGTGGGATCAGGGTGTTGATCTTAGTGTATAGCTCAGAGCTGTCTTCCGCAGGACCCGAGATAATAAGCGGGGTACGGGCTTCATCGATAAGGATTGAGTCAACTTCATCGACTACCGCAAAGAAGCGCTCGCGCTGTACGCGGTCTTCCGGGCGGAATGCCATGTTGTCACGCAGGTAGTCAAAACCAAATTCGTTGTTTGTACCGTAAAGGATATCGGCAGCGTAGGCTTCTTTCTTCGCCTGAGGCGGCATGTTTGGCACGTTAACGCCAACGCTCATGCCAAGGAATTCAAATAGTGCACGGTTGGTTTCGGCATCACGCGCAGCCAGGTAGTCATTCACCGTAACGATGTGAACGCCTTTACCCGTCAGAGCGTTGAGGTAAGCAGGCAGGGTTGCCGTCAGGGTTTTACCCTCACCGGTACGCATCTCTGCGATTTGGCAAGCGTTCAGTACCATACCGCCGATAAGCTGAACGTCGAAGTGGCGCATACCGAATACACGCTTGGACGCTTCACGTACCGTTGCAAAGGCTTCTGGCAGTAGCTGGTCAAGGTTCTCACCCTGCTCCAGACGCTCACGGAACTCAACCGTTTTGGCCTTTAGTTCTTCGTCCTGCAAACTTTCGAATTGAGGTTCAAGCTTGTTGATTTGGTCAACAATTTTGCGCATACGACGCAGTGTGCGGTCGTTACGGCTACCGATAACTTTGGTCAGTAGTTTTGATAACATGGCGTTGCCGTTTTCTCTTAGTTATTTCAGCCTATCGAGGCTGAATTCTTAATCTGAATTTTTCAACCGGGATTATATCAGCAAGGCACTAGGCCAAGACTTGCGATTAATCATCCCTGTCCCGTCTAAATTCGCCACTGGTGTGACTACGGAAGCCGATACGAAAAACTATGGTTATTGATGATATTGTGGTACGAGTCGACCATTTCAAGGGATAAATGAAAACAATACCAGAAATTGAACACCATCGGCTATCCGTGGAGGGTGCAAACCCAAGCTGATCCAAGAAGCCAAGCGACCTTGGTCAGTGCTCTCCCAAGCTTGATATAATAAGCCATATTGACAGTGTCGCCTATGGCAAATGGCCCGACGAGGTTTTTCATATTCGAAAAATTAGAACTTAGCCACCACTTTTGCCCCGGAAAGCTGAGTTATGCTCTGCTATTGCCCACCAAGGCAGCCCGTGCAGAAATGAATGCATAAAAAAACGCCGGACAAGGTCCGGCGTTTCTGAAATCGTTTGATGCGCAATGACCGATTAGGCCAGTACCATTCCAGGCTGAGCAAAGGTTACAGGAACCTGCTGTTCATCCGTGAAGGTCGACCACTCATACGCTTCCTGATCAGCAAGCACTGCACGCAGTAGCTTGTTGTTAAGCGCATGGCCTGACTTGTAAGCCACCATTTCGCCAATGATATTGTGGCCACACATGTAAAGATCGCCAATGGCGTCCAGTACCTTGTGGGTAACAAGCTCGTTGTCGAAGCGTAGGCCTTCGTCATTGAGGATACGGTAATCGTCAAGCACGATAGCATTGTCAAAGCTACCACCCAGGCACAGGTTTTGTGACTGGAGGTATTCGATATCACGCATGAAGCCGAAGGTACGGGCACGGCTGATATCTTTAACAAAAGACTGGCTGGAGAAATCCAGTACCAAACGCTGCTGCTCTGATTCAATCGCCGGGTGGTTAAACTCGATAGCGAAATCCAGACGGAACCCGTTGTAAGGACGGAGTTCTGCCCACTTGTCACCATCTTCGACGCGAACAGTTTTCTTGATACGCAAGAAGCGCTTAGGCACATTCAGGGTATCGATGCCGGCAGACTGCAGCAGGTAGATGAACGGGCTCGCACTGCCATCCATAATAGGGATTTCAGGTGCATCAACTTCGATAATAACGTTATCGATACCCATTCCTGCCAACGCAGCGTTAAGGTGCTCAACCGTTGAGATACGTACGCCTTGCTCATTGACCAGGGCAGTACACAACATGGTGTCGCGGACCGAATCTGCATCTGCTGGAAAATCAACAGGCGGATTCAAATCGGTACGGCGATAAATCACACCAGTGTTTGCAGCAGCAGGACGAAGAATAAGCGTCACTTTACGGCCAGAGTGAAGTCCCACCCCAGTCGTTTGCACAATGCTTTTCAGTGTACGTTGTCTTATCATCTGCTTTTCTCAACTATAAAATTGCCATGATATCGGCCCCTATCCTTCGTCAAAATAAGGACAGGGACGCACATCATATCACTTTTTAACCAGTTTCCCAAAATTAATTGCGCGCTTAGTCAGCTTGCTTGCGCAAAAATGCTGGGATATCCAAGTAGTCGTGATCCGCCTGAGGCTTAGGATTTGCTGCCGTTGCCGCCTGCTGGTTCGCCGGTTCCGCCGCCGGAGCTGGCTGGTTTAGTGGCGCAGCTTTAGCTTCTTCAGCAGGTGCTGCCGCAGGGGCTGGTTTCTCAGCAGCGACGGCCTGTACTGGCTTCGCAGTACCAGTTACCAAGGTGATATCTGGCTTGCATTCTTTGCCAATCCCCGTAGCAACAACCGTTACACGTAGCTCGTCAGACATTTCAGGGTCAAGCGATGTACCGATAACAACCGTTGCGTTGTCAGAGGCAAAGGCTTTCACCGTATTACCTACAGTTTCGAACTCATCCAGACGCATGTCCAGGCCAGCGGTGATGTTAACAAGCACACCGCGAGCACCAGCTAGATCGATATCTTCTAGTAGCGGGCTCGAAATCGCCATTTCAGCCGCTTCTTCAGCACGGTCGTCACCAGTGGCAACACCGCTACCCATCATGGCATGGCCCATTTCAGACATCACTGTACGAACGTCCGCAAAGTCGACGTTGATCATGCCCGGACGGGTGATCAGCTCGGCAATACCCTGAACGGCGTTTTTCAGTACGTCGTTAGCCTTGGCAAACGCATCAAGCAATGTGATGCCACGGCCAAGTACTTTCAGCAGCTTTTCGTTAGGGATAGTGATCAACGAGTCAACGTGCTTAGACAGCTCCTCGATGCCCTGCTCGGCAAACGCCATACGCTTTTTGCCTTCGAAGCTAAATGGCTTAGTCACCACCGCAACAGTCAGGATCCCCAGCTCTTTCGCTACCTCAGCAATGATTGGCGCCGCACCAGTACCGGTACCGCCGCCCATGCCGGCTGCGATGAAAATCATGTCAGAGCCTTCAAGCTCAGCTTTAATCGCTTCGCGATCTTCCAGTGCCGAGTCACGACCAACCTGAGGGTTGGCACCCGCACCCAGACCTTTGGTGATAGCCCCACCGATCTGGATCACTGTACTTACATTGGTTTTACGTAGTGCCTGAGCATCAGTGTTCACACTGATAAACTCAACGCCTTCGATTGATTCACGTACCATGTGATCGACAGCATTACCACCACCGCCGCCAACGCCTATGACTTTAATTACCGCTTCGTCAGACATTTCCATCATCGGTTCAAACATGTGTTCTCTCCGTCCATCCTGTTCGCATCAGGTTTTAAAATTCTTTTCTTAACCAGCCACTTAGCTTAGAGAAAAAGCCAGAAACAGAACGTTTCTGCTCAATTTCGCTGTCATCAAATGTCTGACTATCCTTTCCGTAATGCAGTAGACCTACTGCAGTCGCATAATGTGGGAATTGCACATGTTCGGTCAGCCCTGTCACGTTAAGTGGCAGACCAACTCTAACCTGGTTGCTGAAGACACGCTCGGCGCACTCCACCAGGCCTTCCATCTGGGCCGCACCGCCAGTCAAGACGATACCAGCTGCCAACTGGTGCTTCACTCCCGCATTACGCAGTTGTTCTTGTACTTCTATCAGCTTCTGATTAACCAGTCCCAACAGCTCGCTGTAACGGGGCTCTATCACTTCCGCCAATGTTTGGCTCTGCAGGCTACGCGAAGGTCGACCGCCAACACTCGGCACATCTACCTTGGCATCCTTGCTAACAAGTTCGCTTAGCGCACAGCCATATTTCACTTTAATTTCCTCGGCATCACCCAATGGGGTGCCGAAAGCATAGGCAATGTCACTGGTTACCACATTGCCCGCATAAGGAATCACGGCCGCATGGCGCAATGCACCACCGGTCCAGACAGCGATATCCATAGTACCGCCGCCGATGTCGACCACGCAGACACCCAGTTCACGCTCATCAGGCGTCAACACCGCGTGGCTGGCAGCCAAGCCGGAGAAAATAAGCTGATCGACTTTGAGGTCACAGCGCTCTACCGCCTTGACGATATTACGCGCCATGTCGTTATGGCAGGTGATCAAATGAACACTGGCTTCCATGCGTACCCCAGATAGACCAACAGGGTTTTTAATTCCCTCTTGATAATCAATAGCAAATTCCTGAGGAATTACATGCAAAACTTTATGTTCGTCACTAATTTTTACCGATTTAGCGGTATGGATGACATTGTCTACGTCATCCTGAGTGACTTCTTTATCAGAAATCGGCACCATGCCTTCTTCTGTCTGGCAGCGAATATGCTTGCCCGACAAAGACAAAAATACCGATGAAATCTGACAGTCAGCCATCAACTCAGCTTTGTAGATCGCGCCCTGTACCGATTTGACTACAGACTCGAGATCATTCACACCGCCTTTGTCCATCCCACCGGACGGACTGCTACCTTCACCGATGACGTTAACTTCGCCATCCGGTAGCACTTCACCGACCAAAGCACTGACTTTGGACGTGCCAATATCCAGGCCTACTATCAGTTTTTTATCTGCCGCCTTCGTCATAGCGCCTACTCTTATAGTTCTCTTAAGCCAAACAGGCTGCGGCCGAGCCGATCTATTTGGTCTCGCTTTGCTCTGGGTCAGTGACCCAGCCTACAGCAGCTCCGGTATCATAGCGTAAGTCTATGTACTCGATAGCCTTTCCTTGCTGTTCTAATTGCGGGGATAAGGCAATGAAACGTTCAATTCGCTCCATCCGCTCCTTACGCCCTAATTCAAGCCTGACGCCGTTGGTTAACCAAACCCGCCAAGCCCGACGTTCATTCAATGCCAGCGTAGCAATTTCAAAGCCCGCATGCTGTAACCTCGGTTGCATTTCGCGCAATGCGCTCAACACTTCGAGGCTGGTGCCATCCGGCCCTGCCAGACCCACCAGCATTTGGCCGGACTGCTCGGGAGGAGCCTCAAAGACTTCCCCTTCCTGGTTGACCATCGCGCGGCCATTCCAGGAAGCCGCAGGCTCTTGCTCGACCAAAAATACCTTGAGGGTATCGGGCCACTGCTTGCGCACTGCTGCCCTGGCCACCCAAGGCATGGCCTCTAGCACATGTTGAATTTCATCAACGTCCTGGGTCATGAAACTGCCAAGCTGCTCAAGGTGCATAATCCCTTCCCGGACATCACCGGGCGTTAGGTAATGCAACTCACCTTGAATCACCAGCTGTGACAACGGCAGCCGGTTGGCATCTGTCATCCAGTTGATTGCCGCGCTGAACAGCCAGGCAACAAACCCGATCACAAAGAGAAAAAAAGCCAGTCCCCCACGGTGGTGTAACGGCGCCGCAGAGGAAAACGATATTCTTTTTAGGACACTATCAGCCATAAATAGTTTAATCCCGATGTCATAGCCGATATTTACCTAGCAAAAGCGGCAAGGCCATTCCCTCAACCCTTTCCGCTTTCTCGCGTAAAGTTGACAGATTATAGCGAGCAAGCAGCGGCTCTCCAACATCTGAAAGCCGATTCCTCGCAGATCTCTGGCTATAAGCTTAAATCAAAGCAAAAAACAAGCCAAATATATATTTTTTATACGGTATTATTACTGACTCATTTGCTCAATATTCAGTTGCATATCCGCAAGCTGTCGAGCAATCTTGCCAACATCACCAGCACCTTGTGTCAGAACTAAATCATCATTTTGTAGAATATTTGCCAACGCTGACGGCAAAGCATCGATAGTCGGCACGAAAATCGGATCAAGTTTGCCACGGCCACGAATAGTACGGCATAACGCACGGCCATCAGCACCGGCAATCGGTACTTCACCAGCAGCATACACATCCAGCATGACAAGCACATCAACCTGCTCGAGTACATTGGCAAAATCGTCATACAGATCACGGGTGCGGCTGTAGCGGTGCGGCTGGAATACCATTACCAAACGCTTGTCTTCCCAACCTGCGCGCGCAGCCTGAATCGTCACGTCCACTTCGCTCGGGTGGTGGCCGTAATCGTCAACCAGCATCACTTTACCGTTACCGGTCTCGAACTCACCAAGGTGATCAAAGCGTCGGCCTGTACCTTCGAACTCAGCCAGTGCACGGGTGATCGCCTCATCGGCCACGCCTTCTTCCGTTGCCACCGCAACAGCGGCTGTCGCGTTCAGGGCATTATGCTTACCCGGGATGTTCAGTTTTATCTCAAGGGCAGACTTGCCTTTACGTAGTATCGAGAAATGTCCTTGCTGGCCGCGCTGATCATAATCAACCAAACGCACATCTGCATCCTCAGAAAAGCCGTAAGTGATCACCTGGCGGCCAATTCTTGGAAGAAGCTCACGCACGACAGGATCATCAATACACATAACCGCCAAACCGTAGAACGGCAGGTTGTGCAGAAAATCGACAAACGTCTGCTTCAGCACTTCGAAGTCGCCGCCATAGGTATCCATATGGTCCGCTTCGATATTGGTCACCACACACACCATCGGCTGCAGATGCAAAAATGATGCATCACTTTCGTCGGCTTCGGCAATCAGATAACGGCTTGAGCCAAGGCGGGCATTGGTCCCCGCACTTTTCACCAGACCGCCGTTGACGAATGTCGGATCCAAACCTGCTTCAGAGTAGATCTGGGTAACCAAAGCCGTTGTCGTCGTTTTGCCGTGGGTACCGGCAATGGCAATACCATGGCGGTAGCGCATCAGCTCAGCCAGCATCTCTGCTCGGCGTACTACCGGAATACGCAGCTCACGGGCAGCAGCCAACTCAGGGTTGCTCTGATCAATCGCCGTCGAGGCAACCACCACGCTAGAGCCTTCGATGTTGCTCGCTTGGTGACCGAAGAAAATCTCGGCACCCTTGCTCGCCAAACGGTTGGTCACGGCATTCGGTGCCAGATCAGATCCGCTGACGTGGTAACCTTCGTTAACCAAAACTTCTGCGATACCGCTCATGCCGGCACCGCCGATCCCAACAAAGTGGATGCGCTCTACGCGGCGCATCTCTGGCACCATGGTTCTAATTTTTGCTAATTGCTGGTTATCCAGTTTACTCATCACTTTGTCTCGTCTTATTGCTTTGCCAACGACTTGATCACCTCCGCCACCCGGCGGTCAGCATCAATAATCGCTGCGTCCCGTGCCGCCTGCGCCATCTTGGCCAGCTGTGCACGGTCTAATTGTTGTAAGGTGTCGGCCAGACCTTCTACCGTCAGATCAGGCTGTTCAATCATTTTTGCCGCGCCGCACTGCACCAGATGGTCGGCATTGAGCGCCTGCTGGCGATCCTTGTGCATGAATGGCACAAATACCGCACCAAGACCGGCAGCCGATAGCTCAGAGACGGTCAGGGCCCCCGAGCGGCAAACAACGATATCAGCCCAGGCATAAGCCGCGGCTACATCGTCGATAAATTCTGTGACGTGGTAGTTGTCACCCTGCGCATCGGCATACTGGGCGTAATCTTGTTCGGTTTGCGCCTGCGCACCTTTACCGGCCTGATGCCATACTGTGACTGTATCGCCCAGCATACCCGCAACTTGAGGCAGAGTTTGGTTAAGGATGCGTGCCCCCTGGCTGCCTCCCATCACCAATACCCGAATAGGCCCGTCCCGCTCGGCAAAGCGTTGCTCCGGCGCAGCCAATTCGACAACGTCCTGACGGACTGGGTTACCCACCACTTCGCGGTTTGGGAAAGCGCCCGGGAATGCCTGAAGCACACTCGCCGCAATGCGTGAAAGCCACTGATTAGTCAAACCGGCGACCGCGTTTTGTTCATGCAAAATCACCGGTACGCCCGACAGCCAAGCCGCGACGCCACCCGGCCCGCTGACATAACCGCCCATGCCGAGTACCGCATCTGGCTGCCACGCTTTGATATATTTTCTGGCCTGCAAAATTGCACCAACAATCTTGAAAGGCGCTGCCAACAAGCGGGTAATACCCTGGCCGCGCAAGCCCTTAACCTTGATAAAGTCGATGTCGATGCCGTGCTTTGGCACCAACTCGGCTTCCATACGGTCGGCAGTGCCGAGCCAGCGAATTTCCCAGCCTTCTTGCTGCAAACGCTTGGCAACGGCCAAGCCCGGGAAGACATGGCCTCCGGTGCCGCCCGCCATCACCAGCAAGCGTTTATTCTTGTTCATTGTCATTTTCTTCTACTTCCGGATCCGGCATCGCTTTAGCAGCGATGCGCTGCTCGTAGTCAATCCGGATCAAAATGGCGACCGCAGTAGCCATAATAAATAAACTGGAGCCACCGTAACTGATCAGTGGCAAGGTCAAGCCCTTGGTCGGTACCATGCCGGCGGCCGCGCCGACATTGACCAAGGTCTGGAAAGCAAACCAGAAGGCAAAGCCAAAAGCGAGGAAACCGCCGTATAACTGCTCGGTCTGCAAGCAGCGGCGGCCAATCATCAAGGCTTTAAATACCAAAGCGAAGATAAGCAGCAGCACCACAGTGACCCCGATAAGGCCAACTTCCTCGGCCAGTACCGCAAATACAAAGTCAGTGTGGGCCTCGGGCAAATATTCCAGCTTCTGGATTGAGTTGCCCAGCCCCTGGCCCAGCCATTCACCACGGCCAAAGGCCATCAGGGATTGGGTAAGCTGGTAGCCGCTACCGAATGGATCATCCCACGGGTCGAGGAAAGAGGTAACACGGCGCCAACGGTACGGCTCGAAATAAATCAGGGAGGCAATACCGACACCCGCCGTGGCTATCATCACGATGAATTGCCACAGTTTGGCACCGGCGATAAACAGCATGCCGACCGTGGTAACGAACATCACGACAAACGAGCCGAGATCGGGCTGTTCAAGCAGCAAGGCACCAAGCAGGACAAGTACCAGCAACGGCTTGGCAAAACCAACAAAGGTTTCACGCACTTGCTGGTACTGACGTACCAGATAGCCGGATAAAAACAGAAACAGGGAAAGTTTGGCGACTTCGGCAGGCTGCAGGTTGAAAATCCCGAGCGGGATCCAACGCGATGCACCGTTTACCGAGCGACCGACACCCAGTACCACAATCAATAGCACTATCGATACGATCAGCATCGGCACGCTGTACTGGCGCCACTTCTCTAGCGGGATCATCAGCACAAAACTGGCCAGCACCAGTGAGCAGAATAGAAAGAAGCCATGGCGCAGGGCAAAATAGAACGGCATATCCGTCAGGCGGGTCGCGATCGGCACCGAGGCAGACGTAACCATCACCAAGCCTGTTGCCATCAAGGCTAATGCAATCCAGACCAGTTGCCTGTCATACGGGCTCTGTGCTGCCGGTTTTGTCATCCAATCAAAAAACTGCCCCATCCCTTCCTTTACCGCTCCTGCCATCAGCTGTCCTTGCCTACCTGGTGCTGTAGCGTCTGTGCCAGTTCGACAAACGTGTCACCACGCACCATAAAGTTAGCAAATTGATCGAAGCTCGCACAGGCCGGAGATAACAAGATCATATCTCCCGCACAGGCTGTTTGTGCAGCCTGTGACATGGCTTGCGCCATGGTCTCGACCATCACAGGGTTATCGACCAGCGGCGCAAAATGAGTGCCGTCGCGGCCAAAGCAGTACAACTGAGCATCTAATGTTGCCAGAACGGGTGCCAGTTCGGAAAAGTCGGCCCCCTTGCCATCACCGCCTACCAGCAAGTGAAGCTTGCCATTGAGCTGCAAACCATTGAGTGCCGCCAAGGTACTGGCAAGATTGGTGGCCTTGGAGTCATTGACCCATTTCACGCCATGTTGCTCAGCCACCAGCTGGCAGCGGTGGGCCAAGCCGTTGTAGCGACGCAGCGCACGGCACGAGGCCTCGCGCTCAATACCTACTGCATCCGCCAGCGCCAGGGCCGCCAGGCTGTTGGCGACATTGTGGCGGCCGACCAAGGCAATCTCGTTGCTTGGCATTACCGGCTTGCCAGCGATAGCCAGCCACTCTTCGCCTTGGTGCTCGGCCAAGCCGTAACGCTCGCTGCTCTCACTGCTACCGGTGTTGTTACCGGTATTGAGGCCAAAGCTGACCAGCCCAATCTCACGACCATCAGTATCCGGCTTGGTCGCCAGATCTTCGCGGTTGAAAACCGCCAGCTCGGCATGGTTGAAAATACGCATCTTGGCCGCGCTGTACTGAGCCAGGCCGCCAGGGTACCTGTCCATATGGTCTTCAGACAGGTTGAGGTAAGCCGCTGCTTTGAGCGACAGACTCGAAGTAGTTTCCAGCTGGAAGCTGGACAGCTCGAGGACATACAGGTCGTGATCTTCTGCCAGCATATCCAGCGCAGCAAAGCCGATGTTGCCGCCAACACCAACGTTGATGCCGGCCTCTTTGGCCATTTCGCCAACCAGGCTGGTCACAGTGCTCTTGCCGTTGGAGCCTGTGATCGCGACCACTGGCTTCTCTACCGCACGGGCAAACAGTTCGATATCACCGACAATTTCAATCCCCGCAGTAGCTGCTTGCTGCAGCTGCGGAGTAGCCAGGGCGATGCCCGGGCTTGAAACAATCAAGTCGGCAGTCATCAGCCAGTCCATCTGCCACTGACCACTGCAAAGTTGAACCGAGTCAGGGAGCTGTTCGCGGCCCGGAGGGTGCTCACGGGTATCAATGACCTTGATGTCCAACGGCTGAGTTGCCCTCAGCAGATGGTTCACCACCGACAGGCCGGTCATACCCAGCCCGATCACTACCACCTGCTTTACGCCTTCCAAGCCTTTCATCTTAACGTACCTTCAGGGTTGCCAGCGCGATCAGTACCAACATCAGGGTAATGATCCAGAAGCGCACGATAACGCGTGGCTCCGGCCAGCCTTTCAATTCATAGTGGTGGTGGATTGGCGCCATGCGGAAGATACGCTGGCCACGCAGTTTGTATGAGCCAACCTGCAGGATCACCGATACCGTTTCCATTACGAACACACCGCCCATGACAACCAGCAATAGCTCTTGGCGAACCAAAACGGCGATAGTGCCCAATGCGCCACCTAGTGCCAGCGAGCCTACATCGCCCATAAAGACTTGAGCCGGATAAGTGTTGAACCACAAGAAGCCCAGACCTGCACCGACAATCGCGGTACAGACAACCACCAGCTCACTGGCATCTTTGAGGTAAGGAATGTGCAGGTAGTTGGCAAAGTTGACGTTACCGGTCGCCCAAGCGATGAACGCCATACCACCGGCTACCATTACGGTCGGCATAATCGCCAAGCCATCTAGACCATCGGTTAGGTTAACAGCATTACTGGTACCAACAATCACGAAGTAGGTGAAGACGATGTAGAACAAGCCAAGTTGTGGCATCACATCTTTGAAGAAAGGTACCACCAGCTGGGTGGCAACGGTGTCCTGGCCATGAACATACAGTGCAAAGGCCACACCCAGTGCAATCACTGACTGCCAGAAGTATTTCCAACGGGCGATCAGGCCATCGGTATTCTTGCGTACCACCTTACGGTAGTCATCAACAAAACCAACTGCACCGTAGCCCAGCATCACGGTCAGTACCGCCCAAACATACGGGTTAGTCAGATCAGCCCAAAGCAATACCGTGATCGCAATAGAGGCTAGGATCATGATCCCGCCCATTGTCGGGGTACCACGCTTGCTAAAGTGTGACTCAGGGCCATCGTGGCGAACCACCTGGCCGATCTGCAGCATCTGCAGGCGGGCAATCAAACGCGGGCCCATCCACAACGACAGCATCAACGCCGTCAAGATGCTGATGATGGCGCGGAAAGTCAGGTATTCAAACAGTCGAAAAAATGGAAATGTCGATTCCAGTAAATCAGCTAACCAGTAAATCATTCTTTATGTTCCTGCAGTGCAACAATCACATCTTCCATGCGGGAGCTACGCGCTCCTTTTGCTAGCACTGTCACTTGGATGTTGTCTTCATTGAGCAAAGGATCAAGCTGTTGGTGCAACGTCTCAATCAATGCTGTTTTATCGTTAAAATGTTGGCCGTTGTTGAGCGTACTGACGATTTGGCTCGCTTGGCCAAATGTCAGCACCTTGTCGAGGCGACGCGCGCGCGCATACTCTGCAACTTCTTGGTGCAGGGCTGCACTGTCATCACCCAACTCAGCCATATCCCCCAGCACAAACCAGCGCTGGCCATCAAAACCGGCCAGCAAGTCAATCGCGGCCTTTACAGACGCAACACTGGCATTGTAGGTATCATCGACCAACCTCAGGTTAGGGCGCGGCTCGGTCACATCGCCACGGCCTTTCACATTCGCCACACCACCTAGGCCAGCCTGTACCTGCTCTGGTGTTGCCCCCATCGCCATAGCCAACGCTGCGGCAGCAAGAGCATTGGCGACATTATGACCACCTGCCAGCGTCAAACTGACCGGAAATGTTGCCAAGGGGGTGCGCATTGTAAAGCAAGCGCGCCCCATACTGTTAATGTTTATGTCAAGAGCGTGAAAATCTGCGTCAGCTTGAGTCGCAGAAAACGTCTGCAGCTGATGCTTGTCCAGCATTGACTGCCATTTTTCCTGGGCATTAGAGTCTAGATTGATAATCGCGACGGCGTCTTTACCGCGCGCTTCCAAGCCTTCGAAGATCTCCCCTTTAGCTTTCGCCACCCCGTCCAGCGAACCAAACCCTTCTAGATGGGCGGCAGCCAGGTTGTTGATCAAGGCCACTTGCGGCTTGACCAGATTGGTGGTGTAGGAAATCTCTTTCTGGTGGTTGGCACCGAGCTCAATCACCGCAAACTCATGCTCTGGCTCCAAGCGAAGCAGGGTCAGCGGCACGCCAATGTCGTTATTGAAGTTGCCGCCCGTTGCCAGCACCTTGCCTTTTTGCGCCAAAATAGCCGCCGTCATCTCTTTGACCGTGGTTTTTCCACAGCTACCTGTCAAAGCGACCGTCTTCAGGCCGTGATGCTGCTCCATCTCGGCTTTTAGCCAAGCGCCAAGCTGGCCTAACGCCTGGTGGGTATCATCAACCACCAGCTGTGGGAGCTCAACCGGTAAGTGCTTGCTTACTAGCAATGCTGCTGCACCTTGCTCTTTGGCGTTCTGGCAGAAGTCGTGGGCATCAAAGCGTTCGCCGATCAAGGCAATAAACAGGGTATCATCCGCGATCTGGCGGGTATCGGTCGAGACAGCCGAGATAGTCGTGTCAGCGCCAATCAGTTGGCCATCCAATACGTCAGCCAATAGAGAAAGTTGAACCGGGATCATCCCTTTGCCTCCAGCAATTCGGCGACCGTTTCACGGTCGGAGTAATGAATAGTGCGGTCAGCCAAGATTTGGTAATCCTCATGGCCTTTACCCGCAACCAGAACGATGTCATCGGCACCGGCTTGGGTAAGTGCCCACTGACATGCTTCGCGGCGGTCATGAATGGTATGGGCGAGTTCCGGCTTCGCCAAACCTGCCAGCATATCTGCCATAATCGCTTCCGGCGCTTCGCTACGCGGGTTGTCATCGGTCAGGATCACCTGATCTGCCAGATTTTCCGCCGCCACGGCCATCAAAGGGCGCTTGCCGCGATCACGATCGCCGCCACAACCGAAAATGCACCAGAGTTTGCCATGGCAGTGTACGCGCAGCGCCTGCAGGGCTTTTTCCAGTGCATCTGGGGTGTGAGCATAATCAACAACCATCATAGGTTTGTCAGGCGTTTGAAAAACTTCCATGCGCCCGGTTACCGCCTGAAGCTGCGGCGCCGCAGCCAATAAAGCCGCCATTTCATGGCCTGTCGCCAGTAAGGTGGCCAGTGATAACAGCAAATTAGTGACATTAAAAGCGCCAACCAAAGGTGCGGTAAACTGCCCGGCCCCCCAGCTGGAATCAAAAGCAACAGTCACGCCCTTTGCGCTGTATTCAACCGATTCCAGCCAAAGTGCCTGACCTTGATGGCCTGCAACATTTTCCTGCGCCATGGCCACTGCGACTGCCTGCGGCAGATCAGCAAGCCATTCACGACCAACTTCATCATCGGCATTGATCACCGCTACACCACTCTGGTGCTCGGTAAACAGGGTTTTCTTCGCAGCGGCATAACTTGCCATGTCACCGTGGTAATCAAGGTGGTCACGGCTCAGATTGGTAAAAATGCTGGCCTTGAACGCAAGGGCTTTCACCCGCCCCTGCACCAAGCCATGGGAAGAGACTTCCATCGCAGCAAAGCGGGCACCTTGGCCTGCCATCTTGCCCAGTTCGCAAGGGATTTCCAATGCGCTGCCCGTAGTATTGGTCGCAGGCTGGATTTGCCCCAACAGACCATTACCTGTGGTCCCCATCACTCCCGCAGGCTTGCCCAGCAGCATTGCCCACTGCGCCAGTATCTGGCTGATGGTGGTTTTACCATTGGTTCCCGTTACGGCAACCACTTCGATCTGTTCATCCGGAGCGCCATAAAAGCGCTTGGCAATTGCCGACAGCGAGTCACCAAGAGCAGGGAGATAAATCACGGCACCGCCGACGGTATGCTCAAGAGAAGGCTGCTCGGTATCGGCCTCTGCCAATACAACAGCCGCACCGGCTTGCTGCGCTTTGGTGATAAACTTGCGGCCATCGACAGTGTGGCCCTTCACGGCAACGAACATCTCACCGGCACTGATCTGCCGGCTATCAAGGGTCATCCCAGAAATGGTCTCTGCCGCCAAGGATTCAGGCAGGCAAAGGCCCTCCAGCCATGGTGACAACAGCTCACCAACAGCATGTATTTGTTTAGGTTCCGGCATGGGTATTGCCTCTGTGGTTCACAACGGTTAAATCTTCAAGCGTTCCCGCATCCGGCGGGATATTCAAAATCTGTAAAGCGCTCTCCATTACTTCGGAGAAAATCGGGGCAGCAATCGCACCACCGTAATAAGCATCACCCTGAGGCTCGTTGACCACCACAACCATCGCCAGTCGTGGGTTGCTGATCGGGGCCAAGCCAGCAGTCATCGCCACATATTCATCGCTATAGCCACCGGCGGCAGCTTTTTTCGCCGTACCCGTTTTGGCACCGACACGATAGCCAGGAACAGCCGCTCGGCGGGCACTGCCCCCTTTATGGGTAACCAGCTCAAGCATATTGAGCAGTTTGCGGGTATTTTCAGCCGATACCACCTGGCGCCCTGGCACCACGGCCTCGGTCTTGAGAATAGAGAGCGGTCGGTTTACACCCATTGCGCCAAGCGTGGCATAGGCACGAACCAACTGAATTGGGGTAACAGAAATACCGTAGCCGAAAGACAGCGTTGCACGCTCAAAGTCAGACCAACGACGGCGATCAGGGAAGAAGCCTTGTGCCTCACCGATCAGGTTGATACCCGACGCATCGCCCATACCGACGCTGCTGTACATCCCCAGCACAGCATCAACCGGCATCGCCAGCGATAGCTTACTGACACCTATATTACTGGATTTCTGCAAGATTTTGGCAAGGTTCGCTTTGCCGACACGGGATACATCGCGCACCCGGCTACCACCGATCTGCATCAGTCCGTTGCCGGTATCAATCACCGTCTCTTCATCGGCAACGCCGTTTTCCATCGCCGCCAATACCACAAACGGCTTGATGGTCGAGCCCGGCTCCATCGCATCGGTGATCGCCCGGTTACGCATCCTGAAGCTCTGCAGCTGGTCACGGTTGTTCGGGTTGTAGGACGGTGCATTGACCATCGCTAGTACCTCGCCGGTACGCACATCCACCATAACCACCGACGCTGAAGTTGCCTGGTAATCAGCAACGGCCTGTTTTACTGCACGGTATGCAACAGCCTGTAAGCGCTGGTCGATACTCAGGCTAAGTGACTGGCCCGGTTCCCGTTTTTTGAGGGAAATGTTTTCAACTACCCGACCATAGCGGTCTTTACGCACGGTACGGCGGCCCGGCTCCCCGGTCAGCCAACCATCGTAGGTTCGCTCTACGCCTTCAAGACCGTGGCTGTCGATGCCCGTCACACCGATCAGGTGAGCGCTGACTTCACCTGCAGGGTAGAAACGGCGGGATTCGTCTTTAAGACCAATGCCGGGTAGTTTGAGTTTGCTGACGTAGGCAGCCATTGCGGGGCTGACCTGACGTTGCAGGTAGATAAAACGGCGTTTGCTGTTCTTCTCGAGGCGCGTCATCAGACCTTGGCGATCCAGCCCCAGCACATCAGCCAGCGCATACCAACGCTCGGCCTGAGCCAAGCCACCATTTTTGAAAATCTGGACCGGATCAGCCCATACCGCCTGGACAGGCACACTGACCGCCAGCTGTTCACCGTTGCGATCGGAAATAATGCCGCGGGCAGAAGGGAGCGCCTTAACCCGCAGCGAGCGCAGGTCACCTTCCTGGATAAGCTTGCCTGGCTCTAGGACCTGGATGTAGGCCGAGCGCGCAATCAGCGCGACCATAGCCAGTAAAATACATGTACAAATAACACCAAAGCGCCACGGGATAAATGCCGGTGGCGCTTTTTGGCGGCGTTGATTCTGTTTGTCAGAACGCTTGAAGGGTTTTGTTATTTTCATTATTTAACAATAATTTCGCTATCACGGGATGGACGCTGCATCTCCATCTCCTGTTCGGCTAAACGTTCAATTCGACTGTGCTCGGCCAGTGAACTTTCTTCAAGGATCTGATTTCGCCACTCGATATCAAGCTGATCCCGCTCAATAAGCAATTGCTCCTGCTGGGCAATCAGTTGGCGTGAATGGTGGGTGATCAAGACCACCCCCATGGCAGAAATCAGTACCAGAACCAACATTATCAGCGGGATACGGCCGACAGAGATCAAATCCCGACCAATAATCTGGGCCAGGTTGTCCGTTGGTTCCGGCTGCTGGTTCATAGGCGTTCAGCCAGTCGCAGTACAGAGCTACGGGAGCGAGCATTGTCGCTCACTTCATTTTTCGATGGTTTGATCGCTTTACCGACCGGCTTGAGATCAGCACTACCCAGTGCTTTGATCTGCTCTTCCGTCAAAGGCAAGCCAGCTGGGACTTCCGGCCCTTTGCTCTGCTTGCGGATAAAACGCTTAACCATACGATCTTCCAGCGAGTGGAAGCTGATCACCGACAGGCGACCACCGGTTGCCAAGATATTCACTGCACCTTTCAGCGCTGTTTCAATCTCTTCAAGCTCGCTGTTGATGTAAATACGGATTGCCTGGAAGCTACGGGTAGCCGGGTGCTTATGCTTATCCTTGAACGGTGATACATCCGCGATCAGCTTGGCCAGCTGAGTGGTACGGGTCAACGGCTCGTTTTCAGGATCTTCACGGTAAGCCACAATGCCACGGGCAATACGCTTGGCAAAACGCTCTTCACCAAACTCTTTTAATACCCAAGCAATATCATCGGCTTCGGCTTCTGCCAGCCAATCAGCGGCAGAAATGCCCGATGTTGGGTCCATACGCATATCAAGCGGCCCATCGCGCATAAAACTAAAGCCACGTTCGGCATCGTCCAACTGCGGCGAGGAAACGCCAAGATCTAATAGCACACCATCAACACGGCCAATCAGATCGCGCTCTTCCATGTATTTTTCCATGCCAGAAAACGGGCCATGAATAATATTGAAGCGTGGATCATCAATCTTCTGGGCTTCGGCAATCGCCTGGGGATCGCGGTCAATACTGTAAAGGCGTCCGTTTTCACCTAGCTGGGATAGGATCAGGCGGCTGTGTCCACCGCGACCAAATGTACCATCGATGTAGATACCATCTGGCTTGATGGCCAAGCCATCAACAGATTCATGAAGTAAAACCGAGACGTGCTCAAACTGTTCAGACATAAGTAATTATTCAGCTCTTGTAAAAGCGAGCCAACCCGTTAGTCAACAAGTAGGCATAAAATCCAGTAACAGTGGAAATTCATTAACTTAGGCTATTAAAACACTGTTTTAAAAGCATTTTCCGCAAATTCCCACCGCAAAGTGTACGTATTTGATAAAAAAGATGTCAAGCCGAGGGCCGCAATTCTAACAATCACTTGAAACTTATCGCGGAGGCTAAAGCAGAGGCCAACGGTAAAATCACCGGGCCCAAAACGACAAAAGGTGATGTAAAGCCTCATTTGAGACCTCACATCACCTTTCGTACTTAAAGGGGTGAGTTGGCCGATGAGCCGGGTTCTGTCCCGCTTGCGCGGTGGTAACCATTCCTCTAGGCCTGCAATCACTCACAGGCTCAAGCAACCTACCCGTCCCCAACGCGGGCCACGCCATTAGGGACCTATTTGGTCTTGCTCCGGGTGGAGTTTACCGTGCCACGAACTATTACTAGCCGCGCGGTGCGCTCTTACCGCACCCTTTCACCCTTACCTGTGCACCACTCCGAAGAATGGGCCATCGGCGGTCTGCTCTCTGCTGCACTGGTCGTAGGCTCGCGCCTCCCAGACGTTATCTGGCACCCTGCCCTGTGGAGCCCGGACTTTCCTCCCCCCCGTCAGTCTCCCAAAGGACATCAACGAGGCAGCGGTTACCTGGCCAACTCAGGCGGGCGATTGTATAGGACTTGGCTCACAGTTACCAGTGAAAAAGCCGACAAAAGCGCGAAGCGGTGGAAATAGCAACAGGTGGCTATAGGCCATTGGCTTGGGGCGCTAGGCGAAAAGCATACAATCCCCCCCCAGCCTCTAGCCTCTAGCCTCTAGCCTCTAGCCTCTAGCCTCTAGCCTCAGTCTAGATTTTCCAGTCCCCACTTATACAGCGCGTTCTTCTTCACGCCGTGGATTTCTGCCGTTAGGGCCGCGGCCTTCTTGAGCGGTAGCTCTTTGACCAGCAGGCCAAGGGTACGCAGGGCATCAGCCGGTAGGTATTCTTTCTCGGCGCGATGGCCTGCCACCAGCAATACCATTTCCCCACGGGTACGGTTGCTGTCTTCACCCAGCCAGTCAATCAGCTTCCCCAGCGGCGCGCCGTGGATAGTCTCGTAGGTCTTGGTCAGCTCGCGGGCCAGCACCACCTGGCGCTCTGGACCGAGGACAGCCAGCATGTCTGCCAGCGAGTCCATGATACGGTGCGGTGACTCGTAGAAAATCATGGTACGCTCGTCATTGGCCAGCTCCTGGAAGCGATCGCGACGGCCCTTGCTTTTCGGCGGCAGGAAGCCTTCGAAGCTGAAGCGATCCGACGGCAGACCAGCGCCACTCAATGCGGTAACCACCGCGCAAGGTCCTGGAAGTGGGACAACTTTAACACCCGCCTGACGACAACGATTGACAAGATGGTATCCTGGATCACTGATCAGCGGCGTACCAGCATCGGATACAAGAGCGATACTGGTACCACCCTGAAGTTTCTCGATCAGATAGTCAGCTTTTTGCTGCTCGTTGTGATCGTGAAGCGCAAAGGTGCGGGTCGAGATCGAAAAATGGGTCAGCAGGCGCGATGTGTGTCGCGTATCCTCGGCGGCAATCAGATCGACATTTGCCAAAACGTCCAATGCACGCTGCGTGATATCCGCCAAATTACCGATTGGAGTAGGTACGATGTACAAAGTTGCGACATCTACCGTGCATGAATTGGTCTCACTCATTTGTCTAAGATCTCATCTGCAATTAATATAGAGAGTAATTTGTCACAGTTGAATGAATTCAATGCTCAATTTTACCCATAAGCGTAAAAGTGTATCACGACTGTTAGCCCCTGTAGCCCTTGCCGTGCTTCTGGCAAGCTGTAGTACCTCTAACCAACCTGTCGTGGTCACCGATATTACAGCTGCCGCTACTGATAGCGCAGCCAATTATCTGATCAAAGCCGAGTCAAGTGAAGGTGCCGAGAGCATCAACTGGAATATCCTGGCACTCAAGGCATTGATCAAGGAAGGCCAGTGGAACCAGGCCGAGCAATTAGCCGACCGTCTGAGCCGGATGAACATGGATCCGCTGCAGATGGCCGAATGGCAGTTGGCACGTGCGACCCTGCGCTACCAGCAAGGCCAGCCTAAAGCCGCCCTTGATTCACTCAACTTCCAGCCATGGTGGACGCTGGCAGACAGCCAGTACCTGCGCTACCACATGCTGCGTGCCGAACTGTTCCGCCAGACCAACCAGTCACTCAATGCGGCCCGCTCCCGCACGGCTTTGGATCAATACCTGAGCAATGACAAGAAAGCGGCCAACTGGCAGAACCTGTGGCAGGACTTGTCCAACTACAACAACAACCAGCTGCAGTCCGTCACCCTTGCCGGTGATGAAGAAGTGCTGCGCGGCTGGATCCAGTTAGCCGTCCTGAAAAACACCTACTCACAGCGCCCAGCCAAGCTCAAGGCGATGGTCGAAGAGTGGCTGGGTAGCAACCCATATCATCCGGCAAACCAATACCTACCGACTGATCTCGACAGCATCATGTCGCTGGAAATTGCCCAGCTAGACAACGTGGCGCTATTGCTGCCGCTAACTGGCCGTTTCGAGCAGTCAGGCAAGGCCGTACGCGATGGCTTTATCAATGCCATGCTCGACGATTCCGGTCGCGAAGCCGAAACTGAGCTGACCGTCTACGATACCGAGGCAGAAAGCATGGCATCCATTATGGCCAAGCTAGAGCAAAGCGGCGTAGAAATGGTGATAGGTCCACTGCGCAAGAACAAAATCACTGAATTCCAGCGCGCCAACAATAGCAACATTGCCTTGCTAGCACTGAACGAGCCGGATCCAAGCCAGCTGACTCAAGACAACGCGTGTTATTTCTCGCTATCGCCGGAGCAGGAAGCCGAGCAAGCTGCCCGTCACTTGTTTGCCAAAGGACATCAGTACCCGATGGTCTTGGCGCCGGGCAACAGCTACGGTGAGCGTGTCAGCAATGCCTTCATCGAGCAATGGCAGCAGCTGACCGGCAAGACACCAGCGACCCGCCAGTTCAGCTCTCGCAAGCAGATCCAGCAAGAAATTGCCTCGGTATTTGGCTTGACCGACAGCCAGAGCCGTATCCAGCAAATGCAGCAAGTATTAGGCATGGAACTGGAAGCCGAGCCGCGTAGCCGCCGTGATACCGATGCGGTTTACCTGATTGCCAACGTCAATGAGCTAACACTGCTCAAGCCGTTTATCGAAGTGGCAATCAACCCGGATGCCTCGCAGCCGAAGCTATATGCCAGCTCACGCAGCTACCCTGACCGCGATGCAGATACCTCGGAAATCCGTGGTATCGAGTTCAGCGACATCCCGTTACTGGTTGATGCCAACCACAACTTCATGAACCGCTATGAAGAATTGTGGCCGGATAGCAATAATACCGATGTTCGCCTCCACGCCTTCGGGATGGATGCCTACAAGATGGTGTCCGAGCTACCGCAAATGCGTGTGGTCGATAACTACAGCACCCAGGGCAACACCGGTCAGCTCAGCCTTGATGACCAGTGCGTGATCCAGCGCCAGCTGAGCTGGGCAATCTATACCGGGAACGGTATTGAGCCAGCTCAATAAGCGCCAGCTAGGGCAAACCTACGAGGCCATGGCCGAGCAGTATCTCTGCCGCCATGGCCTGCGACCCCACACCCGCAACTTCCAGTGCCGCAGCGGCGAAATCGACCTGATCATGCGCCATCAGCAATGCTGGGTCTTTGTCGAAGTCAAATTCCGCAAAAACAATCATTACGGTTCGGCCGCAGAAGCGGTAAACTGGCGCAAACAGCAACGCGTTAAGCGTGCAGCCTTGTTTTGGCTAAAGAAAAATGGCTTTGCCATTGAACATACAGAGTTTCGATTTGATGTGGTCTCACTCGAGGGCACGCCACCGCAAATCGAATGGTTTACCAACACCCTAGTAGAAGGTTAATCCATGCTAGAGAGCATCAAAGAAAGTTTCACCGAAAGCATCCAAACCCAGATTGCCGCCGCCGAGGCTCTGCCAGACGCAATTTCCCAGGCAGCCCAGGTCATGGTGCAAAGCCTGCTCAATGGCAACAAAATCCTCTGCTGCGGTAATGGTGGCTCGGCGGCAAACTCACAGCACTTTGCCTCCTGCCTGATCAACCGTTTCGAGACCGAGCGCCCAAGCCTTCCGGCTTTGGCTCTGACGGCAGATACCACAACATTGACAGCGGTTGCCAACGATTACCACCACGATGAAATCTTCTCCAAGCAAGTCAGAGCCCTAGGCCAGGGTGGCGATATCCTGTTTGTGTTATCTACCAGCGGTAACAGCAAGAACATCATCAAGGCAATGGAAGCGGCATTGACCCGTGATATGACCATCATTGCCCTGACCGGCAAAGACGGTGGCGAAATGGCAGGACTGCTGGGGATTCAGGATGTCGAGATCCGTATTCCGTCCCAGCGCACGGCTCGTATCCAGGAAGGCCAACTACTGGTGGTCCACTGCCTGTGTGACCTCATCGACAAGGTCTTGTTCCCCCACCACGAAGGATAAGTACGACTAAGGAAGGTAACCATGAACTGGCGTCCGCTAATTGTCCTCCTGCTGGCGTTCGGCCTGCAGGCATGTGCCGCGCTTGACCCGGCAGATACTCGTTCGACCAAACAGCAATGGTATGATCAAGAGATCGAAATGGAAGTCGGAGGGCTCGCCAACAAGCCGCCCTATCGCCAGCATGCCCGGGTCAATGCGATTGCTGTTGAAGGCAAGGTGCTGCTCGTTGGCCAGGCTACCGAGCAAACCTACAGCCACCAGCTGGAGCAGCAGATCCGTGAGCTGAAAAACGTCAACACAGTTTACAATCAGATCCAGATCCGACCGCTGCCACAATTTGGTGAATTCAGCAAAGACAGCTGGCTGACGACTAAGGTCAAGGCACAGCTCATCGGCAGCAAGCAATTACGTGATGCGACTATCAAAGTCATCACCGAGGGCCAGGAAGTGTTCCTGCTCGGCTATGTCAGCCGCGAACAAGGTAATATTGCAGCAGAGCTCGCTCGCAATGTTTCCGGCGTCAAGAAAGTCGTCAAGGTATTTGAATATCCTGATAGCTAGAAGCCGATAGGCAAAACGAAGAAACTATAGTGCAGAACGAATAAGCTATAGTTGAGAAAAAGAAAAACGCAGCAAATGCTGCGTTTTTTAATGCGGTAACTTAACCGTGCGATTATTATGCCATGAAATTACTTCACAACTCGCAGGCTTGGACGGCCGCGAGGGCGCGGTGGCTCATCGTCAGGCTCGATATCCGAAACGGCTTCGGCCACAGGCTCAACAGGTGCTAGCGCGTCCTGATGATCTTCTGCAATCTCTTCCATTTCTTCGATGTCCGCCATATCTGTCGCATAAGCAGGCTCTGGCTCGAACATGGTGCCAGCACCATTTTCACGCGCATAGATAGCCATCGCAGCATAAAGCGGAACGATCACCGAATGAGGACGGCCGCTGAAGCGGGCACTGAAGCTGATCGCCTCGTTACCCAGCTCCAGATTACCCACAGCACGCGGGGCAACGTTCAGGACAATCTGTCCGTCACTGACAAATTCCATCGGAACCTTGACACCCGGCAGCGTAGCATCGACCACCAAGTGAGGGGTCAAATCGTTATCTACCAACCAATCATAGAAAGCGCGTAGCAAATACGGTCGACGCGGTGTCATGTTGTCGATGTCCATCATTAATTGCCGGCCAAACGCATTTCGCGCTCAGCTTCAGTCAATGAAGCCAAGAATGAATCACGTTCGAAAACGCGGGTCATGTAGTTTTTAACTTCTTTAGCGCCAGCACCAGCCAGTTCGATGCCCATTTCAGGCAGACGCCACAATAGCGGAGCCAGGTAGCAATCAACCAGGCTGAACTCGTCGCTCATGAAGTAAGGGAACTCAGCAAATACAGGCGCAAGAGCCAGTAGCTCTTCACGCAACTGCTTACGTGCTTTATCCGCTTCGTCGGCAGAGCCTTTGTTGATCTTCTCAGCCAATGTGTACCAGTTACGTTCGATACGGTACATCATCAAACGGCTGTTACCACGAGCAACAGGGTAAACAGGCATCAATGGTGGATGAGGGAAACGCTCATCCAGATACTCCATAATGATGCTTGCTTGGTAAAGTGCAAGCTCACGGTCAACCAAAGTCGGCACAGAGTTGTACGGGTTTAGGTCTAGCAAGTCTTCAGGCAGGTTGTTTGGGTCAACCAGCTCGATTTCAACGCTTACACCTTTTTCTGCTAGTACGATACGCACCTGATGGCTGTAGATGTCAGAAGCATCAGAATACAGAGTCATCACAGAGCGTTTATTGGCAGCAACAGCCATTAACCCCTCCAGTATACTTAAATACACAAAAAGCAACGGGGGCACCGGCCCCCATTGCGAGATTCTAACCCACTAGATTACCTGATCAGTGGACATCACGCCAATATTCTTTCTTCAACAGTAATGTTAGTACAAAGAATATGACAATAAAGCCCATTACCCAGTAACCCAGACGCTGGCGTTCCAACTTCATTGGCTCTGCTGAATATTCGAGGAAATTGACCAGGTCGCGAACCGCCTCGTCATATTCTTCGTCATTCAACTCGCCCGTGCCGTCAGATTTGATACCGACATACTCCTGCACTTCCTCACCGTCAATCAGGCGGGTTTCGTACACTTTCGTCGGGACACCTTGCAGCTCTTCCAGAACATGTGGCATACCCACACTCGGGAAGACAACGTTGTTGACTCCAAACGGACGGCTAGGATCCGCATAGAAAGAGCGCAGGTAAGTGTAAAGCCAGTCGCTACCACGAACACGGGCAACCATAGTCAGATCCGGGGCCGGAGCACCGAACGAAGCCGCAGCGTATTCGGTCGGGATAGCATTGACCATCAGATCACCAATTTTGGCTTCCGGATCAAACACCATATTATCCATCATCAAGTTGGCAGGGATACCAAGATCCGTCGCCACTCGCTCATAGCGCTGGTACTGGGTCGCATGACAGCCGAAGCAGTAGTTCATGAAGGTCTGGGCACCACGCTGCAGCGAGGCTTTGTCCGTCAGATCATTGCCGGCTTTGTCCAGTGGTACCGATGGTCCCGCCGCCATAGCCAGAGACGGCAGCAGGGCAAATAGCATGACAATCAACTTCTTCATTTGAATGTTACCCTCTCTGGTAGTGGTTTGGTTGCTTCATTCTTGCTGTAGAAGAACAGCAGGACGAAGAACATGAAATACGCAAAGCTGAAGATCTGCGCCAGGATGGTGTATGTCGGCGTTGCTGGCAGTGCACCCAGAATACCCAAAGCAATGAAGCTGATGGTGAACTGGACGATGTTCGCCAGGTGCAGCTTGCTGCGGTAGCGGTATGAACGCACCTTACAGCGATCCAGCCATGGCAGCAGGAACAACACCACAATCGAGGCCCCCATCGCAATAACCCCCAGCAGCTTGTCCGGAACCGCACGCAAGATGGCGTAGAACGGGGTAAAGTACCAAACCGGGGCAATGTGCTCAGGGGTCTTCAGCGGGTTGGCCGCTTCAAAGTTAGGTGGCTCAAGGAAGTAGCCGCCCATCTCAGGGTTGAAGAAGATCACGTAGCTGAACAGGAAGGCGAACACGGCAACACCCACCATATCTTTCACTGTCCCGTACGGGTGGAAAGGAATGGAGTCGATAATGTCGTATTTCTTGCTGTAGTAGCTATGGAATGGGAACTGGGTTTTGTAATCATCACCCTTCGTCCCCTTAGGCAGCTTGGTCTCGATACCATCCGGGTTGTTCGAACCCACTTCGTGCAACGCCAGAATGTGCAGAACCACCAGCAGCAGCAGCACGATAGGCAGTGCGATAACGTGAAGGGCAAAGAAGCGGTTCAGGGTCGCGCCGGAGATCACGTAGTCACCACGGATCCAAAGTGTCAGATCATCACCGATCACCGGAATCGCACCGAATAGCGAGATGATTACCTGGGCACCCCAGTAAGACATCTGGCCCCATGGCAATAGGTAGCCCATAAAGGCTTCAGCCATCAGTACCAGGAAGATCAGCATCCCGAACAGCCATAGCAGCTCACGGGGCTTCTGGTAAGAACCGTAGATCAAGCCACGGAACATGTGCAGGTAGACCACGACAAAGAAAGCCGAGGCCCCGGTCGAGTGCATATAACGCAGCAGCCAACCGTACTCAACATCACGCATGATGTATTCAATCGAGGCAAATGCCCCGTCGCCGGAAGGCACGTAGTTCATGGTCAGCCAGATACCGGTAATGATCTGGTTTACCAGTACCAGCATGGCCAATGATCCGAACAGATACCAGAAGTTGAAGTTCTTCGGCATCGGGTATTCCGACAAATGCTTTTTATAGGCATTCATCATCGGCAGGCGTTTTTCAACCCATCCAAGTAAAGCGTCCATTAGGCTGCCTCCTCATCTACACCGACCAGAATGGTATTGTCATCCAGGAACGTATGAGGCGGCACGACCAGGTTCAATGGTGCTGGCACCCCTGCAAAGACCCGGCCAGCCATGTCAAACTTCGACCCGTGGCATGGGCAGAAGAAACCGGCCGAAATACCGCTAACCTGCTCACTGAAGGTATTTGGTAAATAGGTAGGTGAACAGCCTAGGTGGGTACAAATACCTACGGCTAGAAAGATTTCAGGTTTAACTGAACGAAATTTATTTTGGGCATATTCGGGCTGCTGCGGTTCCGCCGAAGACGGATCACGAAGCTGGCCATCATGGCCACCCAATTCATTTAAAACAGCATCGCTACGGCGGACCACCCAGACAGGTTTACCACGCCACTCGACGCGGACCATCTGGCCTTCTTCCAACTTGCTGATATCAACTTCGACTGGTGCACCGGCGGCTTTTGCTTTCGCGCTCGGGTTCCAAGATTTGATAAAAGGCACGGCTACAGCGGCTGCACCTAAGCCTCCAACAACCGAAGTCGTCGCAGTCAGGAAGCGGCGTCGGCCGTTACTTACTGGCGCATTGCTCATCCAACATTCTCCCATGTGCTCCCGCTCTGGATTATTATTATGTCCTTGTGCGTCCCTGGAGCTTACGGCTAACTTTCAACGGAAAGAAACAACAGCAACCCCTTCCAACCCGGAAGGTTAAAGTGGCGGTCTAAAGCTGTTGCTTATCACGCCAAATGATAAAGAAAACCCCACTTTATGACAAGATAAAGCTACTTTTTCGCAACAAATGTGAGAGGTATGTTCTTTTTGTTACTTTGTGTAATGCAAACGGCTGTTGTACAGCTAATTTGAACTGGAGAAAGGATCAATCAAAGGCGCGGATATAGGCCGGAGCAAGGCCAGTTTGTTGCTCAGATGTGATAGGGATAACAGGATTTTCAGGCAATAAAAAAGCCCAACCCGAAGGTTGAGCTTTTGCACACAGTTTCCAGAATAAATTCTGAAGCGTAAAATTAACGCTTAGAGAACTGTGGACGACGACGTGCTTTACGTAGACCAACTTTCTTACGCTCAACTTTACGTGCGTCACGAGTTACGTAACCCGCTGCGCGTAGAGCTGGACGTAGAGTCTCATCGTATTCCATAAGTGCACGAGTGATACCGTGACGGATAGCGCCTGATTGACCAGTGATACCACCACCTTTAACAGTGATGTATAGATCTAGTTTCTCAATCATTTCAACTAGCTCAAGAGGCTGACGAACAACCATGCGAGCAGTTTCGCGACCGAAGTATTCTTCGATGCTACGCTTGTTGATTACGATGTTACCAGTACCCGGTTTAATGAAAACGCGAGCAGCTGAGCTTTTGCGGCGACCAGTGCCGTAGTATTGATTCTCTGCCATTGTCATCTTCCCCAATTAGATGTCTAGAACTTTAGGCTGTTGTGCAGCGTGGTTGTGCTCAGTACCCGCGTAAACTTTCAGCTTACGGTACATAGCACGGCCTAGAGGACCTTTAGGAAGCATGCCTTTAACAGCAGTCTCGATAATCATTTCTGGTTTCTTATCAAGAAGCTTGTCGAAGCTGATAGACTTCAGACCACCGATGTAGCCAGTGTGGTGGTGGTACATCTTGTCAGTGCGCTTAGCACCAGTTACTGCAACTTTTTCAGCGTTGATAACTACGATGTAGTCACCAGTGTCAACGTGCGGAGTGTACTCCGGCTTGTGCTTACCACGTAGACGAGATGCGATTTCAGTTGCTAGACGACCAAGAGTTTTACCTTCAGCGTCAACAACATACCAGTCACGTTTTACAGTTTCTGGTTTAGCAACGAAAGTTTTCATGCTAATTCTTACCCAAAATTAAATAGTTTCACTTTACAGGAGCAGCATTGCTCCCTCTGTACAGAGCCCTCTCATCACCCCTTCGAGTGGTTGGCACTCCCGGCTTTTGCCGTTACAGGTACGGTGGGTCGCAAGATTATAGGGAAGGGTGGAGAAAAAATCACCTTTTTTTGAAAAAAAATTGCGATTTTTTCTCTGGCAGGGTTTGAGGCCCAAAACAACAGGTTATCAGCCACCAATTCGGGCTATTTCCCCTATCGTTGAGCCTTGTCAGTACAAACCATTCTCATGGGAGATGCGGGCTGGCCAAGTAATCGTGGCTCTGCATCTCGATAAGCCTTGAACAACAGCGCTTGAACTCGAAAGCCAGCCTTTCACCCTGATAAAGCTGGGCCAGCTCAACCTCGGCCGAGATGATCAGTTTGACATTGCGCTCATAGAATTCATCAACCAGGGCAATAAAGCGTCTTGCCGCGTCACTGTCGCCCTCTTGCATCTGGGTCACCTCTGATAACAAGACGGTATGGTAGAGCTGCGACAACTCCATATAGTCGCTCTGACTGCGGGCAGTCTGGCACAGGGTGGCAAAATCAAAGTGGATCACCCCTTCTCCCTTATGCCGGATAGGCAAGACCCTGTTATTAACTTCTATCGTCCCCCCCGTTCGGTGTTCGCCGGCAGCCAACTGCTGAAAATAGTGCAACATGTTTTGCTCGGCCTGCTCATCGAGCGGGTAATGGTAGATTTCAGCCTGTTCGAGGGTGCGCAGGCGGTAATCCACCCCAGAATCGACATTAACCACTTCGCAATGGGTATGGATAAGGTCGATAGCCGGCAGGAAACGTGCCCGCTGCAGGCCATTACGGTAAAGCTCGTCAGGCGGAATATTCGACGTGGCCACCAAGGTAATTCCCCTGCGGAACAAGGATTCAAACAAGGTACCGAGGATCATCGCATCGGTAATATCCGAAACAAAAAACTCATCAAAACAAATGATATCGGTCTCGGCAGCAAACCGTTCGGCCACCACTTCCAGCGGATCACTTTGCAGCTCCAGTTGCTTCATTTCCTGATGCACCCGGTGCATGAAACGGTGGAAGTGGACCCGCATCTTGCGCTCTGTCGGCAAACAATCGAAGAACGTATCAACCAGGTAGGTCTTGCCGCGCCCCACCCCGCCCCAGAAATAAAGCCCCTTCACCGGCGCAGGCGACTCGACCGGGCGGCGCATCAGGCGATCAACCCAACTTTGCGTGACTTCCGGCTTCAGTGCCTGAAGTCGATGGTACAAATCATCAAGGTGGCCAACGGCCATTGCCTGGGCCGGATCGGCAACGAAATCGCTACGCTTAAGATCTTGTTGGTATTTTTGTTGTGGGGTCATCCTTGTAAAGCCCAAACCGTCATTCTCCGTATGCGAGATAGTACCATGCTGCTTCATGTACATGTATAGTATCTAGACAAGTTGATGAGCAGATGAAGTTGACGTGCTATTCAGCACCAATTAAATCTCGATGTTATACAACAGGCGTGATGATGTACGTACACCACTCCCCCCTGCAGGCTAGCCTGCCTGTAGTACGTTATCCCCCTGTCCCTATATAAGAGAAGAGCAAAAGGAGTTTTTCATGGCTTGGATTTATGCGCTGCTGATTTTCATTGCCGGTGCCATTGTCGGTGCCTTTGCCACTAGGCTGAGCAACAAAGGCTTGAAACAGCAAAAAGAACTGAAAAAAGAGCTGGATAAGTCAAAATACGAACTAGAGCAATTCCGCCAGGAACTGGTCGATCATTTCGCCCAGAGCTCTGAGCTGCTTGATAACATTGCCAAAGACTACAGCAAGCTTTACGAGCACATGGCAAAAACCTCAACCGAGCTGATGCCAAACCTACCAGAGCAAGACAACCCATTTGCCCACCGCATCAGCACACTGGAAGCGGTAAAAGAGGTAAAAGACAGCCAAGACGAGCAACCTCGCGATTACGCCAACGGCGCAACGGGTCTACTGAAGGACCAAAAACCTGAAGTCGTTACCGAAGAGCCAAAGCCTGCTGCTGAAGAGTCAAAGGCAAGCTAAGAAAATTCTTAGGAACTAAACACCGGTTTTCAAGTCTGAGATTAAGCAGCCATATCAACACACTAGGATGTGTGGCTGCGATTGGACTTGAAAACCGGAGTTTAGTAATAATGAAAAAAACATTACTTGTTTTAAGTGCCCTGACTATCGGCATCAGCTCAGTTATTACCCCAGTGACGGCAACCGCCGCCCTTCCCCAGTCAGTCAACAACCAGCAGGTCCCCAGCCTGGCCCCGATGCTAGAGCAAGTGACCCCTGCTGTCGTCAGCATTGCCGTTGAAGGTAAACAAGTATCCAAACAGCGTTTACCAGAAACGTTCCGCTTCTTTTTCGGCCCCGACTTCCCTGAAGAGCAAATCCGCGAGCGACCTTTCCGCGGCTTGGGCTCAGGGGTCATCGTCGATGCCGACAAGGGCTATATCGTCACCAACCACCACGTCATCGGTGGGGCGGATAAGATCCTGGTCCAGCTACACGATGGCCGTGAGGTCTCTGCCGAACTGATCGGTAGCGACGAGATGTCAGATATCGCTCTGCTCAAACTTAAAGACGTCAGCGATCTGACCGAAATTAAACTGGCTGACTCAGACAAACTGCGGGTCGGTGATTTCGCGGTTGCCATCGGTAACCCGTTCGGCCTCGGCCAGACAGTCACCTCCGGGATCATCTCAGCCCTAGGCCGCAGCGGCCTGAATATCGAGAACTTCGAAAACTTTATCCAGACCGATGCCGCGATCAACAGCGGTAACTCAGGCGGCGCTTTGGTCAACCTCAATGGTGAGCTGGTCGGTATTAATACCGCTATCCTTGGCCCTAACGGCGGCAACGTCGGTATTGGCTTTGCGATTCCGGTCAATATGGTGAAAAACCTGACCGAGCAGATCATTGAATTCGGTGAGGTCAAACGCGGTATTCTTGGTGTTCAGGGCGGTGAGCTCACCTCAGAGCTAGCCGAAGCCTTCGGTTACGAAACCAACCATGGCGCCTTTATCAACCAGGTCATGCCTGACTCGGCAGCCGAGAAAGCAGGCTTGAAGGCCGGTGATATTATCGTGTCGGTTAACGGCAAGCAGATCCGCACCTTCGGCGAGCTCAGAGCGAAAATTGCCACCCTAGGGGCCGGCAAAGACGTGTCACTGGGTATTGTCCGTGACGGCAAAGAGCTCGATGTCACAGCCAAGCTGCAGGAAGCCTCGATCAATAAGGTCAAGGCCGACAGCTTGCATGAAGGCCTAGCCGGTGCCGAATTTGCCAACACCACCTCAAAAGATAATGCCAAAGGGGTTAAGGTCACCAGCCTGCAGGAAAACTCTGAAGCAGCCCGCTACGGTTTGCGTGAAGGCGACATCATCCTTGGTGTCAACCGCCAGCCAATTCGTAACCTGGGTGAGCTAAGAAAAGCGCTGGACAAGAAACCTAGCGTACTGGCTCTCGAAGTGAAACGAGACAACAGTATCCTCTACCTCATCATCCGCTAAACGTTACCCTCGGCAGCCGGTCGACACCGGCTGCCATACCTCCTCCCCATATCTATTGCCGCATAAATATCCCGGCTAAGCTTTCATTACATTATTCAGTAAAATACACAGCCAACATTTGGTATCTTGTCTAAGGTAATGGTACCCTCTTCGACTATTATCAGTAGTTTATTCATTCAAGGGAGCGAACATGCTGGCTTTTTGGGCTAGATCAACGTTGCTGGGTGTCGTTACAGCCATCGCTCTACTGCTGCTCTTCCCTGATCTCCGAACCCAAATGCTCAATACGCCTCAGGTATTGGCCCCGGTTGAAGTCAACCAGACTCAAGTCTCTTTCAACTATGCCGTCCGCCGTGCTTCGCCGGCTGTCGTCAATATCTATAACCGTCGCTACAATGCCGAAGACCGTCTGCAGCTCAGTACTCAGGGCCTGGGATCCGGCGTGATCATGAGCGACAAAGGCTACATCGTTACCAATTACCATGTTGTCGCAGAGGCCGACCAGGTCATCGTCGCCCTGCAAGATGGCCGCATCCTTACCGCCCAGTTGATTGGTAAAGATCAGCGTACTGATTTGGCGGTATTGAAAATCCAGGCCGAAAACCTGCCGGTCATCCCAACCAGTCCAGACTACCGCCCGGCAGTTGGCGATGTCGTTTTGGCAATCGGTAACCCTTACAACCTCGGCCAAACGACAACTTACGGCATCATCTCGGCCACTGGCCGTTCAGGCATGAGCTTCTATGGCAGGCAGGACTTCCTCCAGACCGACGCCGCCATCAACGAAGGCAACTCCGGTGGTGCCTTGGTCAACACCCGCGGCGAGTTGGTCGGCATTAATACCGCCTCCTTCCAGCAGGCGACCGACATTGAAACCTACGGTATCTCTTTTGCGATCCCTTATGAACTGACCCGTAAAATCATGGACAAACTGATTGCCGACGGACGGGTGATCCGGGGTTATATCGGTTTGGAAGCACGGGATATCAACCCGGTAATGGCAAGGCTCTACGATGCCGAACAGATCAGCGGGATCATCGTCATGGGCATGGATCCTAATGGCCCTGCGGCCAAGGCAGGTTTCAAGGTACAGGATATCCTGATCGAGATTGACGGCAAGCGGGTTACTGACCGCCGAAACGTGCTGGATATCGTTACCGAGCTTCGCCCGGGAACAGAAGTGCCAATGAAGGTTCTGCGCAATGGCGAGCCAACCGATCTGATGGTTCGGATTGGTGACGAGCCGAATGGATACTGAGCCGATGGCGAGGGGCAATAGGCCATAGGAAAAGCCGGCCCTAGGCACTGGGAAGAGCCTAAGAGCATTACAATGATGTTGCTTCGGACTTCGTTTGTCTTTGGCTTTTCCCGATAGCCCCTAGCCAAGGACCCAGAGCCTCTTTTAACCAAAAAAATCCTCGGCCAAGGCCGAGGATTTCTCACGTATTCAATTCAAGCAGAACCGCTCTTACTCGCTAAAGCGCTCGATGTTCATGCCTAGGGCGCTGAACTTGTCCTCGATGTGCTCGTAACCACGGTCGATGTGGTAAATGCGGTCAACGATGGTCTCGCCTTTGGCAATGCTGCCGGCAATCACTAGGCTGGCAGACGCACGTAGGTCGGTTGCCATCACCTGCGCACCGCTCAGGCCGTCGGTATCACCGCAGATCACTGTGTTGCCTTCGATTTCCGCACGAGCGCCCATACGGATCAGCTCAGGAATGTGCATGAAGCGGTTTTCGAAGATGGTCTCGGTAATGATGCCTGTGCCTTTGGCAATCAGGTTCAACAGCGAGAACTGGGCCTGCATATCGGTTGGGAAGCCAGGGTGCGGAGCCGTACGGATATTCACCGCCTTCAGTTCGCGATCTGTCATGTCCAAGCTGATCCAGTCATCACCGGTTTCAATCTTGGCACCGGCTTCTTCCAGCTTCGCCAACGCCGCTTCAAGCAGTGATGGGCGGGTGTTGCGACACATGATCTTACCGCCAGATACCGCAGCAGCTACCAGGAAAGTACCGGTTTCGATACGGTCTGCGACCACTTCATGGTAGCCACCGCCCAGGCGCTCAACACCTTCGATAGTGATGGTATCGGTACCCGCACCGGTGATTTTGGCACCCAGGGTATTAAGGAAGTCCGCCGTATCAACGATTTCTGGCTCGCGGGCTGCATTCTCGATCACGGTTGTGCCTTCAGCCAACGTGGCCGCAGACATGATAGTCACGGTCGCACCGACACTGACCTTATCCATCACGATGTGGGCACCCTTCAGGCGGCCATCAACCGTGGCTTTGACGTAACCTTCTTCCAGGGTGATTGTTGCGCCCAGCTGCTCAAGTCCGTGAATATGCAAATCAACGGGACGAGCACCAATCGCACAACCACCCGGTAGCGATACTTGGCCCTGACCAAAACGCGCCACCAGCGGACCCAAGGCCCAGATAGACGCACGCATGGTTTTCACCAAATCATACGGCGCACAAAATTCGTTAACCGGACCCGCATCGACATACACGGAACCGTTGCGCGATACCTTGGCACCCAGGCGGCTCAAGAGCTCCATGGTGGTGTCGATATCACGTAGCTTTGGTACATTCGCGACTTCTACCGGCTCTTCGGCCAACAGGGCTGCGAACAAAATAGGCAATGCTGCATTCTTAGCACCAGAAATGGAGACTTCGCCGCTTAATGGGCCACCGCCCTGGATTCGAAACTTCTGCATCATTTACCTCTTAAGACAGCGACATCAATTTTTTGTCACGTGCCCACTCTTCCGGTGTGTACGTCTTGATGCTCAACGCATGAATTTCATTCGCTGCGATCTGTCCCATCAGCGGGCCGTAAATAGCCTGCTGCTTCTTCACACGGTTCATACCTTCAAACATTGCACCAACCGCAATCACTTCGTAGTGACTGCCGTCGCTCTTGACGATCACTTCGTCAAGTTCCAGAGCATTTTCTAGAATTTCTTTAATTTCAGAGATTTCCACAAGCTATCCTCTTTCGCAGCTCACTCGATGCAAGCCGCTAACATTGACTCAACGTGACTCAGACGAAGCAGCGTGACAAGCTGCTCTGGCACATTCAATATTTTCAGCTCAGAGCCATTCTGGCTCAGCTGTTGGTATACGTGTAGCAACATCACCATACCGGCAGAATCGATACGCCCGACCGCTGCCAGATCCAGCTGTACCTGGCTATCTTTCGGCATCCATTCATGGCGTTGCTGCCAAAAAGCTGGAACTGTGTCACGTTCCAATGTCCCTGACAAGCAGTAAAGGCCATTTTCCTGAGCTTGCCACTCGATCTTTTGCTTACTCATTGTTTTCTGGCTCGCGACGAATCGGCTTGGCAGCCAATCGCTTCAGATCCTGGGTCACGGCATCCACCCCCTGGCTACGCAACTGGCCACTCCACTCACTCTGCTTGGTCGAGATCATGCTGACCCCTTCGGCCACCATGTCGAAGCCCTGCCACTCACCGGTTTTCTTGTTCTTGCGCAGTTTGAAATCCAAACGAATTGGCGGGCGCTTGGTATCGACGATATCCACCCGAACAGACACCACACTGCGATCAGCAGGGATCGATTTAGGTGACTCGATCTCAATATCCTGATCGGTGTACTGGGTCAGCACCTGGGCATAAGACGCCACCAGGTAATCGGTGAACGCGGCCACAAAATCATTGCGCTGCTGTGGGGCGGTACTTTTCAGGTGGGGCCCAAGCACTTTATAGGCGGCATAACGGGTATTGATGTACGGCAGCAACTCTTGCTGCACCACGGTACGCAGACGTTCAGGATTTTGCTGAATCAGGCTCTGCTCCGACTTCAGCCGAGAAAAGGTCTTCTTCGACACCTGATCCATCATGGTATAAGGGTTCGTCTTGTCGACAGGGGCCGCCTGCGTGACCAACGGCAGGCAGACAAACATCATAAGTACATAGCGAAACCATTTCATCATCGTGCTCTCTTAGTTAGTGTCTCCGCCGATGCTATAAAGCACCTGGCCAATCATATCTTCCAATACAAGTGCGGACTTGGTGTCCTCAAGGAGATCGCCGTCGCCCAGCATTTCAATGTCTTCATCGACAAACCCCGGAGAAATACTTAGGTACTGCTCGCCCAGCAGGCCAGAAGTCAAAATAGCGGCGGAACTCGTCTCTGGGAAAAAGCCAAATTTCTTTTCAATAGATAACGCCACCACAGGAACATAAGTTTCAGTATCCAGGGTGATATTTGTAATTTTGCCGACGGTTACCCCTCCGACCTTGATGGGTGAGCGGACTTTCAAGCCTCCGATATTATCGAAGTGGGCCTTGAGGGTGTAAGTCTCCGCGCCACCTAAATTCTGGACATCGGCAACCTTGAAGATCAACACCAGCAGGGCAGCAAAGCCAGCCAATACGAAGCTGCCTACCCATAATTCTAATTTTTTCGTTTGCTGCATCAGTTTATTCCTGTTGTATTACCGCATCGCGGTTTTATCAGTTGCCAAACATCAGGGCCGTAAGGACAAAATCCAGCCCCAATACTGCCAATGACGAGTTCACCACGGTACGTGTGGTTGCCCGGCTGATCCCTTCTGAGGTCGGTACTGCATCGTAACCATTGAAGACCGCAATCCATGTCACGGTGATAGCAAAAAACACTGATTTGATAATGCTATTACCAATGTCGTAGCCAAGTTCGACCGAAGACTGCATCACCGACCAAAAACTGCCGTGATCGATTCCTTTCCATTCGACCCCGACCAGCTGACCGCCCCAGATCCCCACGGCACAGAACAGCATCGCCAGCAATGGCATCGAAATCACGCCGGCCCAGAACCGCGGAGCGATGACCTGACGCAGCGGGTCGACCGCCATCATCTCCATGCTCGACAACTGTTCGGTGGTTTTCATCAAGCCGATTTCGGCAGTCAGCGCCGACCCTGCCCGACCGGCAAACAGCAAGGCGGTCACCACCGGCCCGAGCTCGCGCAACAAGGACAAGGCGACCATCTGACCCAAGCTGGTTTCAGCCCCGAAGTCCACCAGCACAATGTAGCCCTGCAGACTCAGTACCATCCCGATAAACAGCCCCGAGACCAGAATGATAGCAACCGACAACACACCAACGTTGTAAAGCTGGCTCATCAGTAGCGGGAACATCTTGCCAGGCTGCGGTCGGCTGACCAGCGCGCCATACAACACCAAGGTTGCTCGGCCCATGGTCTGGAAGATATCCAGCGCCCGACGTCCCTGGCGGGAAATAAACTCTGTGATCATGCTCGGTGCTCCTGGCCGCTAAGGGCAAACAGCGTCTGCTCCATCGGCTCGGCAGGGAAGCGAAACGGCACCGGCCCATCAGCATCACCATCGAGAAACTGGCGCACGCGTGGATCAGGGTTATCGCGCAACTGCTGCGGCGTCCCCTGACCGATGATCTTGCTGCCAGAGAGTATGTAGACATAGTCCGCAATACTCATTACCTCGGACACATCATGGGAAACAATCACCGATGTGATCCCCAGCGCCTGGTTAAGCGCGCGGATCAGCTTGACCAGCACCCCCATGTTGATCGGGTCCTGACCAACGAACGGCTCGTCGTACAAGATCATATCCGGATCCAGCGCAATCGCCCGGGCCAGCGCGGCCCGCCGAGCCATCCCGCCAGACAACTCACTCGGCATCAATTGCGCCGCCCCGCGCAGCCCTACGGCTTCCAGCTTGAGCAGTACCAAGGTATGCAAGAGGTCCTCCGGCAGCTGGGTATGCTCACGCAGCGGGAACGCGACATTATCAAATACCGTCATGTCAGTGAACAGCGCCCCTGATTGGAACAGCATGCTCATTTTTTTGCGCGCCCGGTACAGCTCGCTGCGACCAAGGGTCGGGATATTCCACCCCTCAAACCAGATATCACCGCTATCAGGCAAGATCTGGCCGCCAATTAACCGTAGCAAGGTGGTTTTACCAATCCCTGACGGGCCCATTATGGCTGTTACTTTGCCCTTGGGCACATCCAACGAAACATCATCAAAGATTTTTCGTTCACCACGGGAGAAGGTCATTTGCCGGATAGAAACCAGCGCCTCTGTCTGCTCCATAGTTACCTTTATGGCTGTCCTGCCAGTCCAAAAGTCGGCCTGCTAACATAGCAAGCGACATTATATGAATAGAATTAATTAGTTATCTTTATATCTTTGATGATAGGTAGATTATGCAACCAACTCAAGGGATGAACTGTAAGAAGTCTGTGATTTCTCGGTCAGCACAGTGCTAAGAAGGACGATATTCCCTTGTAAACATTGAGTGTAATGGCCTATACCCTGCAAGACATAAGGCTGTTTGGGTCGAATCCATCCCGCCTTGTTTCGACATTGTCCCAACCGGTTAAAAATCCATAGACAATAATCATTTTCTCGTCCCTTTTGCTTTCCTTTTCATGGCCGAACCGTCAAAATTAGTCTCTTATTATTAATCACCCCAATTGGATCACAGCCGCTTTCCGGCATGCAGTCGTGATTCAATCCAGCACAATTTTACAAAAGGGATAACAATGCTCGAAGCCATCGTGTTTCTCTGTATCGGCCTGACCTTACTGGTATGGAGCGCAGATCGACTTGTTTATGGCGCTGCGGCGCTTGCAAAAAATCTTGGTGTCACCCCACTTGTCATCGGTATGACCATTCTTGCCATGGGCTCTTCGGCCCCTGAGATGATGGTATCGGCCACCGCCGCTCTGGATGGCAAAACAGACACTGCAGTCGGTAACGTGCTGGGTTCGAATATTGCCAACATTGCCCTTATTTTGGGTATTACTGCACTTATCAAGCCTTTATCAATCAGCTCGGAGATTATCCGCCGCGAGCTGCCGTTGATGATGGGCGTGACCCTGATTGCCGGTGTTCTGTTGTGGGATAGCCACCTGGGTTTTTTTGAAGGTGTACTGCTGGTTGTTCTATTTGTGGCCTTTCTGCTGGCGATGCTCAGGATCAGCCGCAATGCCAAAGCAACCGGCGGCGATCCGCTGGTTGAAGAGCAAGAATCCGATATCCCAGAGGGTGTCAGCAACCCGAAAGCGATTATGTGGACACTTATCGGCTTGGTGCTGCTGCCTTATGCGGCCAGCATGCTGGTTGACTCTGCGGTGACCATTGCCAAGTATTTCGGCATGAGCGATCTGGTGATCGGCCTGACCATTATTGCGATCGGGACCAGCCTGCCGGAATTGGCTGCTTCGGTTGCCAGCCTGTTCAAAGGCGAAGATGACATGGCAGTCGGTAATATCATCGGCTCCAACGTCTTCAACATCCTTGCGGTGATGGGGATCCCCGGCCTGCTGAACCCCTCCACCCTGAGCCCGCTGGCCATGGGCCGCGACTACTATGTGATGCTGGGTGTATCGATCTTGCTGGTTTTGATGGCGCTAGGAAAGCGCCGCCGAATCAATCGTGTAGAAGGCTTCATCCTATTGGCGACCTTTATCGCCTATCAAGGCTATCTGTTTTATAATCTGGCAGCCTAACGGAGAGGAATATTATGTCTACAGCGTTTGATTATTGCGAGATTGGCCGTAAAGTTATTGAAATTGAAGCAGAAGCTCTTCATGGACTGACCCATTACATCAATGGCAGCTTCACCGAAGCTTGCCAGTTGATCAGCCAATGCAATGGCAAGGTCATTGTGATGGGGATGGGAAAATCAGGCCATATCGGTAACAAAATGGCAGCGACCCTCGCCAGTACCGGTACGCCAGCCTTTTTTGTTCACCCTGGCGAAGCCAGCCATGGCGACTTGGGCATGATCGAAAAAGGCGATGTGGTGCTTGCAATTTCTAACTCGGGCGAAGCATCGGAAATTTTGACGTTGCTGCCGGTGATCAAACGCTTGGGCATTCCATTGATCAGCATGACGGGCAAGCCGGAATCAAGCATGGCGAAGCTGTCGCAGATCCACTTGCAGATCACCGTCAACAAAGAAGCCTGCCCGCTGAATCTCGCCCCGACCTCAAGTACCACAGCAACACTGGCGATGGGTGATGCGCTGGCCATAGCCCTGATGGAAGCACGTGGCTTTACCGCCGATGACTTCGCCCTATCTCATCCGGGTGGTGCGCTGGGCCGCAAACTGCTGCTCCGCATCAGCGATATCATGCACACAGGCGATCGCCTGCCGGTTGTTGGCGAGCAGGCCCTGATCAAAGATGCCTTGCTGGAAGTCTCTCGCAAAGGCTTGGGAATGACGGCTATCATTGATAAAGACCAACAACTGCTTGGTATCTTTACCGATGGCGACCTTCGCCGCCTGCTGGATAACCTGGTAGACATTCACACCACAACCATTGGTGAGGTGATGACCCGTCACCCAGCGACCATCAGTGCTGATGTACTGGCTGCCGAAGGGCTGAAAATGCTGGAAGATCGTAAGATCAGCGGACTGCTGGTTACCGACAACGGCAAGCTGGTTGGCGCCCTGAACATGCATGACCTATTGAAAGCGGGAGTGATGTAATGCAAATCGAAACACTTTATGGTCCAGTCAGCCAAGCCATATTCTCCCGTGCCCGCACCATCCAGCTACTGATCTGCGATGTCGATGGTGTCTTTTCCGATGGCCGTATCTACATGGGCAATGATGGCGAAGAGCTGAAAACCTTCCACACCCGTGACGGCTACGGCATCAAATCCCTGATGGGCGCCGGTATTGAAGTGGCCATTATCACCGGCCGCAAGTCGGCGATTGTCGAGAACCGCATGTCCGCTCTGGGTATCAAGCATGTCTACCAGGGACAGGACAACAAGCTGGCCGCCTATGAAGATATCATAGCCAATCTGGGTATCTCACCAGAGCACACCGCCTACATCGGCGACGATCTCATTGATTGGCCGGTGATGGAAAAAATTGGCCTGTCTGTCTGCGTTGCCGACGGCCACCCGCTATTGGCCCAACGTGCCGACTTTGTTACCCGTGTCCAAGGCGGGTTCGGTGCCGTACGCGAAGTGTGTGATCTGATCCTTGAAGCCCGAGGAGAATTAGATAAACATAAAGGCTTAAGTATATGACCTTACAACGGCTAATCTATGCACTGCTCATTGTGTTCTGTGCATGGACAGGCTATTACCTGCTGGAGAAGCACTGGGCTGAAGATGTCCAGGTTGCTCCGGATGCAGAGAAACCGATCTTTACCGGTAAGTCCGTTGTCAATACGTCCTACAATGAATCAGGACAGCGCAGCTATCAAATAGATGCCGATCATCTCGAGCATTTTAGCCAAAGTGGCAATACGGACTTCGTTGAACCGGTCTTGTGGGTATACAAGGACGGCAGCGAGACCGAATGGCGGATCAGCTCCAATGAAGCGCGTTTGGACAAAAACCATGTCCTGCAGATGACAGGCAATGTGCGTATCTTCAACTTGCTGCCAGAATCTGCTGTTCGCGTCATCCAGACCGATACCCTGCGGTTGGACTTGGTCAGCAAAGATTTTGACACCCCGGATCATGTCATTATCACCGGTGATGCCTTCCAGAACGAAGGGACAGGCATGAAAGGCAACATGGACCGTAACATCGCCACCTTATTGAATAATGTAAAAGGTAGATATGAAGCGCTATAAATTGACCACCCTGCTCTGCCTGTGCCTGAGCACAGCCAGCTGGGCACTGAGTAATGACACTGAGCAGCCTATCTATATCGACTCAGACAACCAGGAGCTAGACATTCAAAACAATGTCGTCACCTTCACCGGTAATGTCATCCTGCGCCAAGGCAGTATCGATATCCGTGCCGACAAAGTGGTTGTCACCCGCCCTGGCGGTCAGGAAGGCAAAGAGACCATCGATGCCTATGGTAACCCAGCGACCTTCCATCAGGTAATGGACGACGGAAAACCGATTGACGGCGCAGCCAAGAAGATGCGCTACGAAACCGCCACAGAGTTCCTCAAAATGACCGAGGAAGCCGTTCTGATCCAGGAAGGCAGTGAAATCAAAGGTAATGTGATCAGCTACCGTATCGACCAGCAAAAACTGGTGGCCGAAAGCGGCAAGAAACAGCGTGTTACCACGATCCTGCAGCCTAACCAGCTCAACAACGACAAGAAGTAACCACGCATGGCAACCTTAAAAGCACAGCATCTGGCCAAAAGCTATAATGGCCGCAAAGTGGTTTCTGATGTCAGCCTCGCGGTTGAGTCGGGCAAAATTGTCGGTTTGCTTGGCCCTAACGGTGCCGGCAAAACCACCTCTTTCTACATGATCGTTGGCCTTGTTGCCCGCGATGAAGGCACCATCACCATTGATGATACCGACATCAGCTTGCAGCCAATGCATAACCGTTCGCGGATGGGGATCGGCTACCTGCCGCAGGAGGCTTCTATTTTCCGTAAGCTCTCTGTGCACGATAACCTGATGGCCGTTTTGCAAACCCGCAAAGAGCTATCCAAGCGTGAACGTCAGGAAAAACTGGAAGAATTGTTGGATGAATTCAACATACAGCACATTCGTAACAGCTTAGGTATGGCACTATCAGGGGGTGAACGACGCCGGGTAGAAATCGCCCGAGCGCTAGCCGCAAACCCAAAATTCATCCTGCTGGATGAACCTTTTGCCGGCGTTGACCCTATATCCGTGATCGACATCAAGAAAATCATTGAACATTTGCGCGATCGTGGGCTTGGCGTACTGATCACCGATCATAATGTTAGGGAAACGCTGGATGTCTGTGAGCAAGCCTACATCGTCAGCCAGGGGCACCTGATCGCCCATGGTACGCCATCAGAAGTGCTTAATGATGAACATGTAAAACGAGTCTATCTGGGTGACCAGTTCCGTCTATAGTTAACTTATAGAGGCGTCATGGGCGTCGGAGTGGCAGCAGAGGATTCGTTCACCTTTTGGGTATTAGGCAGCAAGAACCAGCGATAAGAATAAGGTACATACAATAATATGAAAACCTCGCTCCAGCTTAAACTTGGTCAACAATTGGCAATGACGCCGCAGCTCCAGCAGGCTATCCGCTTGCTGCAGCTTTCTACCCTGGATTTGCAACAGGAAATCCAGGAAGCATTGGATGCAAACCCGTTACTCGAGCTGGAAGAAGGAAGCCCTGAAGCCACCAACGGCGAGGACGACAGCAGTTCCGCAACGGCCGAGGCAAGCGACAGCAGCAATGACGACGGCTTGTCCGACGTTGCCGATACCGAAACCTTCGATACTTCCGATGCCATTGAACAACAGGAAATGCCGGAAGACCTCCCTGTCGATACGACCTGGGACGATGTCTACAGCGCCAGTACCGGCAATACCGGTATCGCGCTTGATGACGATATGCCGGTTTACCAGGGCGAGACTACCGAAAGCCTGCAAGACTACCTGATGTGGCAGGTCGAACTGACGCCGTTCAGCGAAACAGACCGCACCATCGCCACGGCTATCATTGATGCCATCGACGAGAAAGGTTACCTGACCTGCTCGGCCGAAGACATTCTTGAGAGCATGGGTGACGACGATGTCGAGCTTGACGAAGTGGAAGCCGTGCTCAAACGGGTGCAGCAATTTGACCCGCTCGGTGTCGCCTCGCGCAACCTGCAGGAATGTCTAATGCTGCAGCTTGCCACCTTCCAACCTGATACCCCTTGGCTGGCTGAGGCCCGGATGCTGCTGACCGATTACATCGATCTGCTGGCCAACCGAGACTACCGCCAGTTAATGCGTGATACCAAGCTCAAAGAGCCTGAACTCAAGCAGGTAATGCAACTGATCCATGGCCTTGACCCACGCCCGGGCAATCGCGTGGTTGCTTCCGACACTGAGTATGTGGTGCCGGATGTGTCGGTATTCAAAGATCATGGTAAGTGGGTAGTGACTATCAACCCTGATAGCGTGCCGCGTATCAAGGTTAACCAACAATACGCCGCCCTTAGCAAAAATACCCGTAACTCGGCAGACAGCCAGTTCATCCGTACCCATTTGCAAGATGCAAAATGGCTGATCAAAAGCCTGGAAAGCCGCAACGAAACCTTATTGAAAGTCGCCCGCTGTATTGTCGAGCACCAACAGGACTTCTTCGAATATGGCGAGGAAGCCATGAAGCCGATGGTACTCAACGATATCGCGCTGGCGGTCGATATGCATGAATCCACCATATCCCGCGTCACGACGCAGAAGTACATGCACACACCGCGCGGGATTTTTGAATTGAAATACTTCTTCTCCAGTCACGTCAGCACCGACAACGGTGGCGAGTGTTCATCCACCGCTATCCGGGCCTTGGTGAAAAAGCTGGTTGCAGCCGAAAACCGGGCCAAACCGCTGAGTGACAGCAAAATAGCGACATTACTGGCGGAACAAGGGATCATGGTAGCAAGACGGACCATTGCCAAATACCGTGAATCGCTGGGCATTCCGCCGTCCAACCAGCGAAAACGTCTGCTCTAACAGACGCAAACAGAAGGAAGATGTCTATGCAAATCAATCTCACTGGCCACCATGTAGAAATTACCCCATCCATGCGTGAGTACGTGGAGACGAAGTTCAACAAGCTAGAGCGGTTTTTCGATAAAATTAATAATGTCCAGGTCATCCTGAACGTGGAAAAACTCCAGCAGGTGGCTGAAGCGACCTTGCACATTAACGCGGGAGAAATCCACGCCAAAGCGGATTCGGAAAATATGTATGCCGCTATTGATGCATTAACTGATAAACTGGTACGTCAACTTAACAAACACAAAGATAAGCTCAACAGCCACTGATATCATGCAACTGAGTAATGTATTGAGCCTGGACTGCACCAAAAGTGCAGTCCCTTGCTCCAGTAAGAAACGTGCCTTGGAGATCATCAGCGAAGTCGCTGCCAAGCACCTAGACCAAAACCCCCAGCCGCTGTTCGAGTGTATGCTCAACCGCGAGAAAATGGGCAGTACCGGTATTGGTAACGGTATCGCGATCCCGCATGGCCGGATCAGCAGCAGTGACCAAGCTATTGCTGTGCTTATCCAGTGCCAGGATCCGATTCAGTTCGATGCTATCGACAACCAGCCTGTCGACCTGCTGTTTGCCTTGCTGGTTCCCGATGAGCAATGCCAACTGCACCTCAAGACCCTATCCAGCATGGCTGAAAAACTCAGCAACAAACAGATTTGCAAGCAACTCCGCACCGCAAAAAGTGACGAAGAGCTTTATCAAATACTCACCTGTGATTCATAATGACCCTACACCATCGATGAATGTTAAGGACTGCCAACCATGATGTTAATGGTCGTAAGCGGACGCTCGGGCTCAGGTAAATCCATTGCCCTGCGGGTATTGGAAGATCTGGGCTACTACTGCGTTGATAACCTGCCGGTCAACCTGCTGCCTCAATTCATCGAGACCCAGCAAGGCAATCAGCAAAACATCGCCGTCAGTATTGATGTGCGCAACATGCCGGAAGATCCCGAGGAAATCAGCCATACCCTGGACACTCTCGGTGACGATGTCGACGTCAATGTGATATACCTTGATGCCGATGACAAGACCTTGGTCAAACGCTACAGTGAAACTCGTCGCCTGCACCCGCTTTCCCGCCATGGTATGACTCTTGAGCAGGCCATCCAGTCCGAGAGTGCTAAGCTTTCCAGCCTCAAGGCGCGTTCAGATCTGGTTATCGATACCACCACCAAGTCCATTCATGATCTGAGCGAAACTGTCCGCTCACGAGTGCTTGGCCGCGAATCGCGCGAGCTGATCATGGTGTTCGAGTCATTCGGCTTCAAGCACGGCCTGCCGAACGATGCCGACTATGTGTTTGATGTCCGTTTCCTGCCGAACCCACACTGGATCCCCGAGCTCAAGCCTCTGACAGGCTTGGATCAGGAAGTCAAAGACTACCTCTCTGGCCATGCGGAAGTGAGCCAGCTGATCTATCAAGTGCGCAACTTCATCGAAACCTGGCTACCTATGCTGGAAAAGAACAACCGCAGCTACCTCACGGTGGCGATCGGTTGCACCGGAGGCCAACACCGCTCGGTCTATATCACCCAGCAATTGGCAGAATACTTCCGCTATGAAGGGCACCAGGTCCAGGTCAGGCACCGTACGCTGGAAGCCAAGTCATGACCGTGTTTTCGCGCGAGCTGTTTATCAAGAACCGCCTGGGCCTGCACGCCCGGGCTGCGATCAAGCTGGTTGAACTGGCACAAAGCTTCGAATCCTGCATCACTATCAGCAACGGTGAGAAAAGTGCCACCGCCGACAGTGTGATGGGGCTGCTGATGCTCGAGTCGGCTCAGGGCCAGCAAGTCGTGGTCTGTGCCGAGGGCGGCGATGCAGAGAAAGCAATCAATGCCGTCAGCTCCCTGATCGAAGCTGGTTTCGACGAAGAGAGCTAGCCAGCGGCAGCATATCCCCCTGCCCGCTTTCCTCCGGGCAGGCAATTCTTCAATAATTCATCAATTCCTCTCACATCTGGTGAGACAACACCCTAACGATTGCGTTAAAATTCAATTTATTGCGCTGATATACCGTCCAGTCATCCATCCGATGCATTCAGGACACACTGGGGTATTTCACATCCGAGTCATTTGGGGTACTGCAAACAATGGCCGATGTCATCGATCAAGATCAAACTCATCAAACGCTGCAAGAAGTCAACCAGGCGCTTGAAAACGGCATGTTTGTCCATGTCCGCCGTCTGCTCCAGGATATGGAGCCGGAAGATATCGCCCACCTGCTAGAGGCCTCTCCCCCCAAAGAACGTCAGGTTCTGTGGCAGCTGACCGATCCCGAAGAGCAGGGTGAAATCCTCGACGAGCTGTCAGAAGACGTCAAGGACGGCATCGTTGCCCAGATGGCACCGGATAAGCTGGCAGCGGTTACCGAAGGCATGGAAACCGATGATGTTGCCTACGTTCTGCGTAGCCTGCCTGATAGCAAGTACCAGGAAGTACTGGCCCAGATGGATGCCACCGATCGGCACCGGGTCGAAAAAGCGCTGGCCTACCCGGAGGAAACCGCCGGCGGGATCATGAGCACCGACTTCATCACTATCCGCGGTGATGTCACCGCCGATGTGGTGCTGCGTTACCTGCGTATGAAAGGCGAACTACCGGAAGCAACCGATGCCCTGTATGTGGTAGATCAGAACGAAAAGCTGATCGGCCACCTGTCGCTGGCGACCCTGATCACCACCCAGCCCGATATCGAAATCCATGATGTGATGGACGATGCCGACGAGGCGATCCCGGTTGATATGGACGATGGCGAGGTAGCCAATCTGTTCGAGCGCCGTAACTGGCTATCGGCCCCAGTCGTCGATGCCGACGACCAGCTTGTCGGCCGTATCACCATCGATGACGTGGTTGATATCATCCGTGAAGATGCCGAGCACTCGATGATGAGTATGGCCGGTATGGATGACGATGAAGACACCTTTGCACCTGTGGTCAAATCGGCCAAGCGACGCAGCATCTGGCTCGGGGTCAATGTACTGGCAGCGCTGGCAGCAGCTTCGGTTTCCAACCTGTTCGAAGATACCTTGGAGCAAATGGCAGCCATTGCTATCCTGATGACCATTGTTCCCTCTATGGGGGGGGTTGCCGGTAACCAGACCGTGGCACTGGTGATCCGTGGTTTGGCCGTTGGCCATATCGGTGAGACCAACACCCGTTGGCTGCTTAGCAAAGAAGCCCGCGTCGGCCTGCTCAACGGTATCCTGTGGGCAGCTATCATTGGCGGCGTAGTCGTTCTGTGGAAAGGCAATCTGTTACTCGGTGCCATTATCGCCGGTGCGATGCTGACTAACCTGTTGGTTGCTGGCGTGGCCGGGGTCTGTATCCCTATCCTGCTCAAGAAGATGAATATCGACCCTGCGCTGGCGGGCGGTATGGCTCTGACCACCATTACCGACATTGTCGGCCTGTCGGTCTTCCTCGGCTTGGCGACCCTCTTTCTTGTCTAAACAATTTTTGTAAACCGCCAAGACCGAACGATACATATAAAAAAGCGAGAGGTGGAAGCCTCTCGCTTTGTTGTATCAGGTCATCGGCTATAGGCCAGAGGCTCTAGGTTTGCCCTCTTTTCCATAGCCACATGCCGCTGGCCTACTCGCCCGCTATCTTCATACTATCAAGCAGCATCGAGCCAGTTTGGATCTGGCTGCGGGTTTCGGTATCGCTACCGATCGCCACGATGTTCTGCATCATGTCTTTAAGGTTACCGGCAATGGTGATTTCACTCACCGGGTATTGGATTTCACCGTTTTCTACCCAGAAGCCTGCTGCGCCACGGGAGTAGTCACCAGTCACGATGTTAACACCCTGTCCCATCAGCTCGGTAACTAACAGGCCACGATCCATCTTCTTGAGCATCTGCTCGAAGCTCTCACCGGTCGAGTTCACCAACCAGTTGTGGATGCCACCGGCATGGCCGGTAGGCTGGCGACCCAGCTTGCGGGCAGCGTAGCTGGTCATCAGGTAAGTCTGCAGGCGGCCGTCCTGGATGATTTCCAAGTCTTTGGTTGCCAACCCTTCGCTGTCAAATGGCGTACTGGCCATACCGCGCAGGATATGCGGACGTTCGCTAATGTTCAGCCACTCTGGGAAGATTTGCTCGCCCAGCTTATCAAGCAGGAATGACGACTTGCGGTACAGGTTCGAACCACTGATCCCCATCACCAAGTGACCGAACATACCCGTTGCGATATCGGCGGCAAACATCACCGGTGCTTCGCGAGTGGACAATTTCTGCGGGTCGACTCGGCTAGCGGTACGTTCAGCCGCTTCGCGGCCCACCGTTTCAGGAGTCCACAGATCATTGGCACGACGTGCCGTGGTGTAGCTGTAGTCACGCTCCATCTCACCATTCTTGCCTTCGGCAATCACACAGCAGCTGGTGCTGTGACGGCTTGACGCGTAGCTTGCCAGCATACCGTGACTGTTGCCGTACACACGAATACCGTAGTGACTGTCGTAGCTAGCACCATCACTCTGCTTGATGCGAGGATCAAACTCCAGTGCGGCCTGCTCAGCCCGGGCAGCAATTTCGGCAGCATGATCAGGCTCTGGCTCATCAGGGTGGAACAGGTCCAGATCAGGAATTTCCTTGGCCATCAGCTCAGCCGGTCCAGGCCCCGCAAACGGGTCTTCAGAGGTATAACGAGCAATATCCAGCGCCGCTGCCACGGTTTGGGCTATGGCTTTCTCACTCAGATCAGACGTTGATGCGCTGCCTTTTCGCTGGCCACGATAAACCGTGATGCCAAGGGCACCGTCACTGTTGAACTCAACATTCTCGACCTCGCACATCCGGGTCGATACGCTGATCCCTGTGGTTTTGTTGATAGCCACTTCTGCTGCATCGGCTTGCTGACCGGCAACTTCCAGCGCTTTTGCCACCGCTGCCTCTAGTTCCACACGCTGCTGAGCAACCTGTTCTCTCACGTCCATAATTATTATCTCAATAATGGCCCAACCTATATCGCTGCTTAGCAACGCTCGAGGTAAGCCAATGAAATTGGTATTACTCTTAGGATAACACTGCACAGGTGGATTTTGCGCCCCAAATCACGATTAAACTGGTAAAATAAAACCAAATGCAAAATTCATGAGCCCGTTATGAGTCGTAAAAACCAAAAAGCCCCATGGGAACCGGAAGAAGAAATCATCTGGGTAAGTAAATCCGAGATGAAGCGCGACATGGAAGCCCTGCAAAAGCTAGGTGAGGAACTTGTTAACCTCAAGCCTAATGCCCTGGCGAAAGTGCCGCTTGATGAAGAAATGCTTGAGGCGGTCAAAGACGCGCAGCGCTTCAACAAAGAAGCCCGCCGTCGCCAGCTACAGCGTATCGGTAAGCTGATGCGCCAAGTTGAAGTTGAGCCTATCCAAGCGGCACTGGACAAGATCAACAACAAGCACAACCAAGCGACAGCCGAGCTGAAGAAACTGGAGCAAAAGCGTGAAAAGCTGATCGAAAACGGTGACAGCATGATCAACGCCATTATGGTTGATCACCCTGATGCCGACCGCCAGCGCCTACGCCAGCTAGTTCGCCAGGCCAACAAAGAAAAGGCCCAGAACAAGCCAGCAAAAGCCTACCGCGAAATCTTCCAGTACTTGAAAGAGCTATATCTGGAAGACTAAAATCAGACACCCCATTTTAAAGCTTGGGGCAAGGCGATAACAAAGTGACGGATAAAAAAGCCAGCTGACGCTGGCTTTTATTTTACTGGGTACCGCCGACTGTCATCGACTCGACTTTCAAGGTTGGCTGACCAACGCCGACAGGAACACTCTGCCCCGCCTTACCGCAGACACCGACCCCACGGTCGATATCCAGGTCATTACCGACCATCGACACCTGCTGCATCGCTTCGATACCACTACCGATCAAAGTCGCCCCTTTGATTGGACGGGTGATCTTACCATTTTCGATCAAGTAAGCTTCCGATGCCGAGAACACAAACTTACCGGAGGTAATATCAACCTGACCGCCACCGAAGTTCGGCGCGTAAACGCCCTGTTTGACGCTGGCAATGATCTCTTCCGGCGAGTGCTCGCCCGGTAGCATGTAGGTATTGGTCATACGCGGCATCGGCAAATGTGCGTAAGACTCACGGCGGCCGTTACCGGTCGGCGCGACGCCCATCAGGCGGGCATTAAGCTTGTCCTGCATATAACCTTTGAGCTTGCCGCCCTCCACCAACACGTTGTACTGGCCCGGCGTACCTTCGTCATCAATATTGAGCGAGCCACGACGATCTTTCAGGGTGCCATCATCGACAATGGTACATAGGCTTGATGTTACCTGCTGGCCCATCTGGCCCGAGAACATCGACGAGCCCTTGCGGTTGAAATCGCCTTCGAGGCCATGACCGACCGCTTCGTGCAGCAATACACCCGGCCAACCAGCACCGAGTACCACAGGCATGGTACCTGCCGGCGCTTCATCGGCATCGATATTGATCAGCGCCTGGCGGATAGCCTCATCGGCATAGTTCAGTGCCACCGATTTGCCGTTGGTTTCTTCGGTCTGAAAGTATTCGTAGCCATAACGGCCACCACCGCCAGCACTACCGTGCTCACGCTTGTCACCCTTCTCAATCAATACGCTGATAGACAGGCGAACCAGCGGACGGATATCCGCCGCATAGGTGCCGTCCAGCGCCGCCACCAGCACCTGCTCGTAAACGCCATTGATACTGACAGACACTTCCTTGACCAAAGGCTCTTTGGTGCGGATGTAACGGTCGATTTCTTCCAGCAGAGCAATCTTCTGGTGCTTGTCGAAGCTGTCCAGCGGATTGACTGGCGCATAGATGCCATTGGCCGTTACCGGAGCAAATGCCTTGACCTGACCATTGCCGCCGCTACGGGTAATACCACGGGCCGCTTTGGCAGATTGCTGCAAGGCAAGCTGGTTGATTTGATCAGAATAAGCGAAGCCTGTCTTCTCGCCAGACACCGCCCTCACACCGACACCTCGATCAATGTTAAACGAGCCATCTTTAATGATGCTGTCTTCAAGCACCAGGGACTCATGCCAGCATGACTGGAAATAGATGTCGGCATAATCAACATTGCGTGCCGCCACCAGTCCCAGTACCTGATTAAGCTCTTCACGTCCTAACCCAGATTGGGCCAGCATTGTGTTTTCTACAGTTTCCAGCGTCATTTAATTTGCTCTTATATTCATTGCCAGCCGGCCCCTCTGCCGGTCAGCCTTCACGTTGCTGAACACTGAATCGTGCGTGTTCAACAAGTGGCATGTTTGTTCGGATCGCCTTGCTCAAATCAAGGTCGACATCGGCCACCATGACCCCAGTGCCCTGTTGCTGGCAAGCAACGACCTGGCCCCAAGGGTCAACAATCATTGAGTGGCCCCAGGTTTCACGCTGTTCATTGTGCTCACCCCACTGAGCGGCAGCGACCATCCAGCACTGGGTTTCAACAGCACGGGCTCGTAGCAAAAGCTCCCAGTGCGCCTTGCCGGTTACCTTGGTAAAAGCAGCAGGTACGACAATTATGTCGGCCCCCTGCTCACGCAATGCCGCATAAAGTTGCGGGAACCTGACATCATAACAGATAGATAAACCAATATTGCCAAACGGCGTAGGGATTACCTTGGTTTCGCGGCCAGCCCGGAAGGTGTCAGATTCACGATAACTTTGATGGGCATCGTCGATCTCCACATCGAACATATGCAGCTTATCGTAATGCCCCCGAAGCAGGCCCTGATCATCGAACAGCAAAGCCGTCGAGGTGATCGCCCCATCAAGCTGGCGGATAGGCATAGAGCCTATCAGCACCCAGATCCCCAGTTGCTTAGCCAAAGCGGCCACTTGCGCCTGAAGCGGGCCTTCGCCCAGCGGTTCGGCATGAGCTAGGTAGTCCTCGCGTGAGCCAAATACCAAGCAGTTTTCCGGCGTAACAACCAACTTGGCACCCTGCAATTGCAAGCCTTTGAGTTTCATTTTCAGGTGCTTGAGATTTATCTCAGGATCCGCGCCCGAAGTCATTTGTACAATACCGAATTTAGCCATCTGCATTCTCCCTTTGCTGCCGCTATCAAGCTACCTTTCTTTATACCTATACGGTAGCTTGGCGGGTATTGTTGTTATTTTGCTTCCTTATCTTTGCCTTTTAGCATCTCTGAGACATTGTACTCACCCGTGAAGCGCGACTGCTCTGTCACCACCGGCGAATCAATCGGCCCTTTCACCACGTAGTTTACTTGGGTAAATACATCCAGAACGGGCGACAGTGCCGTTGAAATAGCAAAGACATATATTGCAGTTTGAGGCGCTACCGCAAACGCGGTCAGAACTGGAATGCCTGATGTAAAATCAGGAATGAATCTCACCCTTGCATCAACTGTCTCATTGACAAGATTAGCACTTCCGCGGATAAACATGTCACCGGCAAGTGCTTGCATTTTAATATTGTCAGTCTCAAAGTGGCCGTTTTCAATTCTACCGCTACCACGGATGTAATTGAACGCCAGACCTTCGTCAAAAATACCTGAGAAATCAAGCTGCATTCGGCGGATCAGCGAGTCAATACTGAACAGGCCTAGCAAACGGCCCGCACCACCAATATCACTGATAACCCCTTGCCCAGTTTCTGATTTCAGCTCACCGGTCAAGGTTTCGCGGTGCATCGACCACGGTGCGCCCTGCCACTGGATAGAGGCATAGGTACTGAATTTCGCGCCCTGGATGCCACCTGTGATACCAAATCGCCCCATCAAGTCAGAGCTGTTCTGCCCATCAATATCAAAAGCGATCTGGGTTTCACTGCGATCGCCATCAAGGCTCCAGTGACCATCAAGATTCAGAGAGGTAGCCCCGGAGTCAACGGTAAAGTTTCTCAACTCCAGCATGTTGCCTTCACGACGCAGTTTGCCGGACACCTCACCGAGACGGTAGCCCTGCAACCAGCCATCACGCAGCATCAAATCTATCTCGGGCATATTGGCCATCATGCTACGGTCAAAGTCGGTCGCAGCAGGGATATCCCGTTGCGGCCGGTACTTTTCCTTCGGCTTGTTGTCATCGACCTGGGGCAGGTTGAGATGGAAAGTATCAACCGCCAAATTCAGTGGCTGCCCCTCTGGCCAGCGTGCTTGCCCCTTGATCTCCCGGCTATCTAAACGGAACTGCCACGTATCGGCCTGATTATTGGCTGCCAGTTCGACCCGGTTCCAGTCCAGAGACGCCAATGTCAGCAGGCGGATTTTGGCATCAATCCGAGTGGGAATGGGCACTTCAGGCTTGACTGACGCATGGCCAGCGGCGGCTTCAGCCTGCTCCTGCTCATTCACCGCCAGCATCAAGTCAGCCCAGGTATCGCCGTCCACTTTGTCGGCGACCACATTCAGGCCATGTTCGCCCTCTTTGAGTGGGTGCAGCACGGCATTGCCGACCGCCATCTGGCTGGCATCGATATTGAGCTTGTCGCCAGTAAGGTTAATCTTGGCCTGATAGGCCACGCCTGGCAGCCTTGCCTTGCCGACCAGTGACTGGCCGTTACCCGTCACATCAAGTTTAAAGAGATCTGGGCTACCGGCGGTGAGCGCCAATGGATAGGGCAAGGTGCTCACCGCCTCTTTCAATGCCGCCTGAATGCCAACCTGATATTCAAAACCGGTATCATTGAGATCGACACCCACCTTACCTTGCCAGCGGCTTCGCCCGGTCACGTTTGCCAGCAACGGATCTTGCACCTGCAGCTGCAGAGTCTCGACTTGCCAGTTGCCATCCAGCGCGACATCGACCCGGTAGCCCTCGGCCACACTGTTGCCGGTAAAGCCGACATTGACCGGCTGCGCCAATAGATTGGCCGTAATTTTCTCGGCCGATACCTTGTCATCATCAAACTTAATGGTGCCGCTTGCCCCTTCAAGCAAAAGCGGCGGCGCATCCAGTTTTACCTGATTGTCAGTCAGCTCCGCGCTACCCCACGCCCGGACATCTTCACCATCGAAGGGAATATCAAGCTTAAACTGAGAGGTCACCGGACCACTCACCTGCACCGTTGTCAGTGCCGCACCGACAGAGTCCACCAGCGGGGTCGCCAACATGTAATCACGAACCTGATCACCCTCGGCAGCCACATCGACCGTCAGCTTCAAGTGGCCGTCACTGCTGAGCTCGGCATCGCCAGTCACCCTGGAAGCCGTCGCCCCCATGGTCTTGGCATGCGTAGCATCGAGGTACATAAAATCGTTTTCAAACAGCAGATCAAGCTTGAGATCGGTCAGTTCGGGCCAAGCAGTATCAAAACTGAACTTGCCTTGGCGCAGCGGAACATACGCCTGGAACACCCCGTCGTGGTTACCGTAAGGGAAATCGGATAGCTCGCCGTACCACAACAGCTGTGCCGACTCTGCCTGGCCGCCGCGGATCGCTGCCGAGAGATAATCGGTCAGGCTGCCGCCCAGCGCCAAGGTAGGAAGATAGCGCCAGGTTTCACCGGCATTATTCAGGCTGGCTTCGCCGTAGAATGACAGCCACGATGGGGCATCAGCCGGGAAATCCAAGCGGAACTGGCCATCTACCTTGAGGTGTGGCGTCGCCACATCAATCTTATCGCTCCACAAACGCCAGCCGTCTTCACCGACTTGCCAATAAGCCGTCACATCTGCAGCTCTAATGTTGAGCGGGGCCTGAAAGACCTCGCCATACGGCAGCTCATCATCTTGCAGGCTAACGATAGCGCGGCCACGCTGGGTATTGCCCGCGACCACGGCATCCAACTTATGGATCCCCGGTAGCAGCTCCCATTGCTTCAAACCTAGCTGGCTAACATGGAAAGAGAACTGCGGCGCATTCCCCTTGCTGGCAGCCACGCGGATATCGCTGATCTGGCCAGAAGGCTGCAACGTCGATAGCACCTCAACCAACTTGCTGTCATCCGGCAGAAAAGTGACAAACGGCTGCAGATTCTGCAGAGATAGGTTACTCGCAGCCAGTTTCCAGTCATCAGGCAACCAGCTGGCAGCGATATCAAACGCAGGCCAAAGCGTGTCATCAGTTTCCAAAACCATCTGATCACTGTCGATGCGCCACCCCGGCTCACCAACTTCGTTATCCAGCGGCTCAAGCTGCACCAAGCCCTGGCGAACCCGGAACTGGTGCTTGTCTTCGCCCAGTTGCCAGCGCAGGAAACTGTCATCAAGCTTGACCAAGCTCTGTTGCAACTTACCGCCCGACAGGGTCAGCCACACTTCGGCATTGAGGTTACTACCGGTAATATTGGCATCAGTTAAATGCTGCTTGTTGAGCCATGGTGTCACAGACAGGTTACGCGCCTGCAAATAGATATCGCCGGACATCTTGGCCCAGGAGCGGTTATCGGACAGGTTAGCAATCACTTGCATCTGGCTGAAATGGGTATCGGCAATACTGACAATCCCTTCCGCCCGGCGCTGGCGGTTGTGGGTATCCCATTTGAGCTCCTTGATATCGACCGTCAGCTTCTCGTCTGCCGGTGACATCAGGGTAATATCGGAATTACGGACCGAGAATTGGCCCAGTTGGACAAACAGCAACTCTTCCAGCCGCTCGACGGTTGCCATCTGGCTACGCTCAGAGTTGTCGGCATTGCTACTTTCCGTGCCTGACAGGCGAGTCAGATCCAGACTCAGCTCGTCAATACGGATATCCTGGAAGACCGGGCTGAGACTCAACACCGAGCCCAGCAGATCCAGCTGCATCGATACATCGCCGACTTTAACCAGCGACTCGGGCGCGCCTGGCAGGTTAACCTTGACGCCCTGCAGCACAAGCGACGGGCCAAAGTTGCGCCAGTGGCCCTCGACCAACTCAAGGTCGAGATCCATATCGATTTGCTCGGCAGCCCATTGGCGGATCGGCTCGCGGTATTCATTGAGCTGGGGAAGGTAAAACCGCAGACCGCTAATCGCAACAGCGGCCAGTACCAACACTGTCAGTACCAGCCACATCAATCCACGCGCCAGTCGAACTGGAACTGTTGTCACTCTATTGCTCCGCTTTACATCATCACGACATCAAACTGTTCTTGTACGTACAGCGGCTCTGCCTTGATTTTCACTTGCTTGCCGATGAAGACTTCCAACTCGGCAAGGGCATGGTATTCATCACCGGCCAACGCTTCGGCCACTGCCGGTGACACGTATACGACAAACCTGTCAGCATCGTAGGCACGGTTGACTCGGGTGATCTCACGAAGAATTTCGTAGCAGACACTTTCCACCGTTTTCACGGTACCACGACCTTCACAGGTCGGGCAGGTATCACACAAGACATGCTCGATGCTCTCGCGGGTACGCTTACGTGTCATCTCAACCAGGCCCAGCTGGGTAAAGCCATTGATGTTGGTCTTAACCCTATCGTAGGACAAGGCCTGCTCCAGCGCCATCAATACCCGGCGACGGTGATCGTCATGGGCCATATCGATAAAGTCGATAATGATGATCCCGCCCAAGTTACGCAGGCGCAACTGACGAGCAATGGCCTTGGTGGCTTCGATATTGGTATTGAAGATGGTCTCTTCAAGGTTGCGGCGGCCGACAAAGGCACCGGTATTGATATCCACCGTGGTCATCGCTTCAGTCTGGTCGATGATCAGGTAACCACCTGATTTCAGTTCAACCTTGCGATCTAGCGAGCGCTGAATTTCATTCTCGGTGTCGAACAAGTCAAAGATTGGCTGCTCGCCGGCATAGTATTCCAGCTTGTCGCTCAGCTCCGGCACGAACTCATCGGTAAATTCCTTGAGCTTTTCGTAGCCCAGGCGGGAATCAACCTGGATGCAATCTAGCTCGGTGCCAACAAAGTCACGCAGGATACGCTGCGCCAGACCCAGCTCACCGTAAAGCATAGATTTCGGCTTGTACTTGGCACGGCGCTCAAGCACTTTACGCCATAGATGTTTGAGGAACGCCGCGTCCTGCGCCATTTCTTCATCAGTTGCCCCTTCCGCGGCGGTACGGATGATGAAACCGCCCAGATCATCGCAGTATTCATTTACCACGGCTTTGAGACGCTCGCGCTCATCTTCACTTTCGATTCGCTGCGAAACGCCAACATGGCTTGCCCCCGGCATGAACACCAAGTAACGAGATGGCAAAGTGACATCCGTCGTCAGGCGGGCACCCTTGGTACCCAGAGGATCTTTGACTACCTGTACCACCAGATCCTGACCCTGGCGAACCAACTCAGAAATATCGCGAACCTGGAACTGCTGCTTCTCGTTCTCCGCCACACATTCGGTGTGCGGAACAATGTCCGAAGCGTGCAAGAAAGCCGCTTTTTCCAAGCCGATATCAACAAAGGCCGCCTGCATTCCCGGTAGAACGCGGCTAACACGCCCTTTGTAAATATTGCCAACAATCCCGCGCTTGGACTCACGTTCAATGTGGACTTCCTGCAGGGTGCCCGACTCGACCATAGCGACGCGAGTTTCACTCGGGGTCACGTTAATTAGCAGCTCTGTGCTCATGGTTGCCTCTAAATTGATAAATCTAAAAAGTCTTGAACCATGATGTCGGTTTCCACCAAAGGTAACCCCACCACAGCGTAATAACTGCCATCGATACGTTCGACGAACTTGCCGCCGATCCCCTGAATGCCGTAGCTTCCTGCTTTATCCTGCGGCTCACCACTTTGCCAGTAGTCTTCTATTTCTTTATCTGACAGTGTCTTGAACCACACGTCGGTCACCACCAAGCGCGTTTCGCGGCGCTCTTCACTGGCCACGGTCACCGCCGTCATCACCTGATGGCGCTTGCCTGACAGTAGGCTAAGCATTTGCCGGGCATCGTCAAAATCCTTGGGTTTTTCCAAGATGCGATCCCCCGACACTACAATCGTATCTGCGCCCAATACCGGTGCCTTGCCATCGACAACTGCAACACCCGCCATTGCCTTGTCGACAGACAAGCGCTGGACATAATCAGCAGGCGATTCACCAACTTGGTGCTGTTCTTCAACATCGACCACGACCCGTTCAAACTGGTAGCCAAGTTGGGTCAAGAGTTCTTTGCGGCGCGGCGAGCCCGAGGCCAAATAGAGTTGCGGTGTCGACATGATATCATTCATTTGGTTTTGTGTGATAAATCAAAGTGATCCATTCAAGCAGGTTCGATGTGTCTGGTTACACCCTAGCATTGAACGGATCCCATTGGGAGACCATTTTAACGAATTGAGAGCTTACGGCGCATCCGTCGCAACAACAGGAATAACCATGGCCATAACAAGAAGTTAAGCAGTACAGCCCATAGCCTTTCCGGATCAAAAGTGATCACGGAAACCAGGTATTCAGCCCAGAATTCAACCAGCTTGCCACCGAGTGTCAGCAAGGCCACCAGCATCGCCTGCTGCCACAATGAAAGGTTACGCAATACCTGAAAGTTTAGCGCGACGATATAGCATAGGACTGACATCATCAGCCCCCGCACACCCAGCGTCGAGCCGAGCATCAAATCCCACAGCAAACCCAATATCAATGCGGTACCGACATTGACCCGGTGCGGCAGGGCCAACACCCAGTAAAATGCGACCAGCACCACCCATGATGGACGGAATGGCTCCAGCTCCCCGGGCCAAGGGGCAGCTTGCAGGATCAGCGCAATCAAAAACGATAGCCAAATCCAAATTCGGCCGTTAGCGCGACTATTCGCCACTGTTGAACTCTCCCTCAATCAAGGTTTCACGCGGAGTCGGCCATACCAGCAACAGGTAACGCAGACGATCGAACTGCACCGTTGGCTTTGCCTTGATTTGGGCAAACGGGCGCTTGTTATCGAACGAAAATTCGGTGACATTGGCGACCGGATAACCTTCAGGATACCGTCCCCCCAAGCCCGAGCTGACCAGCAAGTCACCCACTTCTATGTCGGTGCTGCTCGGTACGTGCTCAAGCTGGATCTGATCAATTTGGCCACTGCCCGAGGCAATTACCCGAATATCATTTCGCACCACCTGCACAGGGATCGCATGGGTCGGGTCGATCAGCAACAGCACCCGGCTGTTATGGGCGCCCACATAGGACACCTGGCCGACGATCCCTTTGTCGTTGATCACCGGCTGGCCTTCGTAGACACCGTCTACCCGCCCCTTGTCGATCATTACCTGATGGCTGTAGGGATCAGAGTCCACTGCCATCACCTCGGCGATCAGTTTTTTCTCGTCGCGGACAAACGGCGAGCCCAATAGCTCGCGCAGGCGCTGGTTTTCTTGTTTTAGCTGCTCGAGCAGCAAGACATCGCTCTGCTGAACCAGCAGATCACGTTGCAAGGCTTTGTTTTCTGCCAGCAGACGCCGGTGCGAGCTGAACTGTCCGGATACGCCACCGAGTAAATCTCGAGGCAGGTTAGCTGCATATTGCAACGGGGAAATGGCCGAGTTGAGCAGGTAACGGACGTTGGCAAAGGCGTCAAGACGACTGTCGGCCAGCATTAGGCCAACCGACAGTAAAATGGCTAGAAACAGGCGCAATTGCAGGGAGGGGCCCCTGCCAAAGATAGGTTTCATGTAACACTATAACCTGTTTGTCGATATGCCCGGACGGGCATTATTCTTCGCTGAATAGATCGCCACCGTGCATGTCGATCATTTCCAGTGCCTTACCACCACCACGGGCAACACAAGTTAGCGGCTCTTCGGCCACAACCACTGGAATACCGGTTTCTTCGGTCAGTAGACGGTCAAGGTCACGCAGCAGCGCACCACCACCAGTCAGTACCATGCCGCGCTCGGAGATATCCGATGCTAGCTCTGGCGGACACTGCTCGAGTGCAACCATCACGGCCGATACGATACCTGTCAGCGGCTCTTGCAGCGCTTCTAGGATTTCGTTTGAGTTCAGGGTAAAGCTGCGTGGCACACCTTCAGCTAGGTTACGGCCGCGAACCTCGATTTCACGCACTTCGTCACCCGGGTAAGCCGAGCCGATTTCGTGCTTGATGCGTTCTGCTGTTGCTTCACCAATCAGGCTACCGTAGTTACGGCGCACGTAGTTGATGATCGCTTCGTCGAAACGGTCACCACCGATACGCACTGATGATGAGTAAACCACACCGTTTAGCGAGATAACCGCAACTTCAGTGGTACCACCACCGATATCGATCACCATCGAGCCGGTTGCTTCAGATACAGGCATGCCCGCACCGATTGCAGCCGCCATAGGTTCGTCAATCAAATACACTTCACGTGCGCCTGCACCCTGTGCAGATTCACGGATAGCACGGCGCTCAACCTGAGTAGAGCCGCAAGGTACCGCAACTAGAACTCGTGGGCTTGGACGCAGCAGGCTGTTGTCATGCACCTGCTTGATAAAATGCTGCAGCATTTTTTCAGTAACGTAAAAGTCCGCGATAACACCGTCTTTCATCGGACGGATTGCCGCGATATTACCCGGAGTACGGCCCAGCATCTGCTTGGCGTCGTGACCGACTGCGGCCACACTCTTAGTTGCTCCGGCACGATCCTGGCGGATCGCTACTACTGATGGTTCATCCAGTACGATGCCCTGTCCTTTGACATAAATAAGGGTATTGGCTGTACCCAAGTCAATAGACAGGTCATTAGAAAACATGCCACGAAGTTTTTTAAACATAGTCTTCGGCTAATCCTGCAAGCTCACAAATTCGTTAAATTGCGCTAAATGTATCAAGGGGTGCGGATCGAGACAAGGCAAGGATTGTCAAACCTGCCACAGATCGGCATTTTATTTAATTGAGCATTGTATTAATGCCCTTTTCACCGCGGTAGAGCACACGATCATTACCCCGGTAGGCACCGAAGGTCACTGTCGCGTGCGGGCTTTCATCACCCTTACCACGCCAATCAAAGGTCAGCCATGGCTGATTATTGCTATGGCCGATGGATGGACCGGCCTCACAGGCGATTTCCGGCTCGCCCTTTATCGCCATTGGGCTATCATCGATAACCTTCTGCCAAAAACGTACCTGCTCACGGTAAATCAATGCATTACCGTCATCATCCTTCGCCTCGGTCGGCACCGCAACAAAATCGCCTGAGCGAGTGTTCCCATATTCTACATTTCCTGACCCGCTAGTGTACGAGGTGCTTGTCACGGCAGTGTCAGACTGGGAAAGAATTTGTTTGCAAGATAGGTTGCCATCATAGGCCGACACGCTGTCCTGTTTGTTAGTCACAAAATCCAGCCCATCCCAGTATTCGACTCGAAGCGGTATAGACAGTTCACTGTCGAAGCGGCCGGAGACATCGTCCAGCGCCATGCGGCCATAGCGGGTATTGAAGGTGGCAAATTTCATGACGTCCCTTGAAGCAGCATCTGTACAACCGTCTTGGCCCAGGTCGCACGGGATCAGCACGTGGTCCACAGCGATGTCCGGGTAGCCAATCGAGTCAGCCTCACTGGCTCCCAACGCCTCGCGCATAATCCCCAGAGCGACACCATAAGGCCCATCAGGCTGTGTCGTCACTGCCCTATTCTTAGAAGCGGCACTTTTGACATCGCGCTTAAAGGCTAAATTGAACCTATTGACCGTAATGTAAGCGCCGTTCCAGCTTTTTTGCCAACCATTGGGGAAGTCCCCCCAATCGACCCGCCCGGTAAGGTCGTTTGACAAAGGGTAGTCAACAGCCATATCTACCGCTGCGATCTCTAAGCCAACTTGCTTGCTTGGCGAAAATGCACCGTAGTTTTTCGTAGGCTTACCATCAGCATTCTGCGCTTCTACCTTGAAATGAGCAGAAAAAGGCTGGTCCATATAAGCAAATGACTGTCCGGCTGGATACTGCTTGCCACTCTCGGCAGAGACGATGGCAAAGGCATCTGGATAGAAGCGCCCCACCGGGCGAAAGCCCATGTTCATTTTCATTCCCAGATAGTCGCCCTGAGTAGAAGCTTGTAGCTGAATACTCCCCACTTCGGTCCATTTCGCGGTAAAGTTACTGTTTTTTATTGCCTCATTGCTTAATGGAGTACTGGTTAGAGTACCACTAACTGCGCCTTCCTTATTTGGTGAATGCGGCCTCACACCTTCCCCGGTCGGAATCGAAAGTGCCACTGTAGCTTTTGGTGCATCACTAACATAGAACCCCGGTGTTACCGCACGGCCACACATATTGCTACTGTCTACCAATGCAGTTGCATTACCATTGGCATCAATGTGGTCAGCATCACCCGCCAGCCAGATCACCGGCTTCACCTTGACATAAAACTCCTCACCAGCAGGAATAAATGCATTACCACTTGTCGCTGTACCTGTCGCTGACTCGATCAAATGCTCACCCGCATTGCACAAGGCGAAGGTATAAGGGCGCGACCAAACCGACTGGGAGCCTTCCAAGCGGGTCCAGTCACCGATACTGGCTTTACTCAACAGTTGGCCCTGCGGCAAGATTTCACAGCCTTTATCCAGGGTGCAGTTAGGATCATGAATGGTTAACGACGTCTTGCCCGCATCAAGGTAGCGCAATTGGGCATCAGCAACCCCTTTGACAAAGTTGAGCTCTACCTCTTCAACGCTCCAACCGCTGTCCAGGTCATTAATGAGCGGCTTTCTCAGCTCCAGCTGATGGCTATTGCTGCTGCTCAGCCCTTGACGAGGCGCAATGTAGGCCGTCGAAAACTTCAGGGTTCTGTTGCCTTCGTAACCAACAGCAACTTTATCCTTGTTTGCCCCGTCAGTATCACTGCAAGATTTCGCGGTAATCGTGATATCAGCCGGTTTGCCGGCGACAGCGGGGATATGGCCGCTGTTGATATCAAATTTGAACGGGACAAAACTGTACCGCCCGGAATCTTTCTCATCGGCATCGACCGACAGGCTTGCGGTCGCAACAATAGTGCCGACGACATCACTCTGCAACCACAGCGAGACAATACCATTGCTATCAACGGAAAATGCGTGCGTCTGGCTAACATCGAGCTTGCCGCTTTCTCCGTCTTCCTGCTGGCGGTACCAATAGGCTTTGTTGGCTGCATTGAGGTCGGTCGACACATTGACCTTGCCACTGTAGCTGCCAGCAGGTTGGCCTGACTTATCCCGCACCTGGAACCGCACTAACTGCCTATCACAGGTTAGGGACAAGTCCTGGGGATCCAACGCAACGATATGATATTCAGGCTCAACTGGGGTAAAACACTGCCCGCCAGCACGGATGTTGCTCTTATCGGACATAAAGATATGTTTGGCAGTCACCGCCCCGGTAATGGTGGCAGGCATGTTCGAGATGTCGTCATCAAACGTGAACTTGGAATTCAGCTCTACCTTATTTTCCGCATACACCATCCCATTAAAGGTCGTTAACCCGGTCAAGTGGATTCTGGAATTGCTGCCCACCCCGATCAAAATGAAGTTATCTGGCTCGCCGCTGTGGTTAATTGATGAGTCGATATTTGTTTGGAGACTTTCGACAAACAGCCGAACCTTAACCCCACTAGCCACTTCTAACCGGGCACTTCCATTCAAGGTCAGGTTACGGATCCAGTAATCACCAGATTTGTTCAGCTGCAATACGGTCGTCGAGCCGGCTTCCAACCGGCTGTATACATCCTCCGAAGACAACTCGTACGTGTTGCCATCATAATAAGAGCGGCTGATCCCCCCGCCGGGAAAACTCGGTAGGGTTATCGACTCAACCATCCCCGTAGGATTTATCTCGCACTTCCAGGATGCGCTATCGGTCCGGCAGGAAGCCTCCCCCAGCCCTGAGCCATCATTGATGTCGGTGAAACCCAGCTGGAACACATTACCTGGCTGATGGACAAAGGAGTAATCATAGATTTCAATCTTACCTGATGAACCGTGTGCCTGAGCGGCGCCGGGGAAAAACTCACAGTGCTCAGGCAACTGATAATCTTGGTCAACGGCAAAGTAACCCACAACTTCAGGCAAGTGGCTTCGTTCCAGGTGATCCTCGTCCACAACGAAACTGGCTTGATTAGTGTTTATGCGACAGCGCCGCAGCCAACCACCATGGCCGCCGTTGCGTTCCATTTTCTTGGCGACCACCCCTGATATGCTCTCAACCTGCAAATCATGGAAGGTTGAACAGCCTTGCTCGAGTGGCTTATTGCCCGTGACATGCGGCGTTGTCAGGCGGCCGAAATGGTAGTTGAAGCCATCAACGTGGCCGCTACCGGCTAGTGCCGCAACAAACCCTATCTTTTCAGCACCGTAGCTATCCCCAAGACGGGAGCGCGACAATTCAAGCGATAATTCGACTCCTTCCTTGTTTGGCAGTTGCGTCATCTTGTCCTGCCCGCGCATTGCGGCGGTCAACCACTTATTGTTGCGATCCGACTGTACCTGCGCCAATACAACAGGGTTTGAACTGAAAGGTGCGGATAAGCCAAAATCAGCAAACGGGACAGCTGCCCATGCCGATTCATTGGATTCCCCCCCTCCGTTGATATAAACCAGCTTGTCTGTTTCGACATACCCTGCCACCACTGTCCGGCCATTGAAGTCGGCGGTACCCGGCTCCACCACCAAGTAATCCACCTTGGTCATTTGCTGGACACTGCCAGCAACCCGATCTGGCTTACGAATTTCAAAGCTTACCTGATTATTTATCAAATCAATATCGGTGACAAAAGCTGAGGCCGGCGCATCGCTGTCCGGGCTTTCGCCATTGGCATTATCCGCCTGCTTGCCGATGGTCGGCATTAAGATCACTACCGGCTCATAGAGGTATTCTTTGTGCAAATCAAAGCTGCAGCTTTCAGACGAGCAATAGGCCGAGCCGAATTCGAATTGGGCGTTTTCATTGTAATCAGGCTTTTCATCAATAGGAGGAGGGCCAGGATTTTCTTCACAGCGAAAGTCCTCAACTTCACCATCATCACCGGGCGATACAGTAATCGCATTACTATTTAGTCCACTTAAATCAGCCCACTCCTTTTTTTGGTGAACCCAAGCGCCATCGAGAAATAAGTAATAATGCAGATACCCGGCTTTTTGGTTTGCGCTTCCAGTATGCTCATACCACAACCAAACTCGGTAATCTCGGCCTTCCTTCATGGTTGGCTCGTAGATAACCTCCCCTGAAACACTCGCATCATTTGTCCACAGTGCCCGAGCTCGCTTATTTCGCAGGTTATGGCCATTGCTCTGGTAGGCCCAGACTGTTTCTTCCAAATCAGCATCATCAATATCAAATGAGACACTAAAGTCTTTTTTACTTTTGACGTAGCATATTTCGTTCGCTTTTGCGTACCCTGAAAAAGAGGCAGCCAACAGCACAACGCAAAGTAGCTTTATGATTTTATTCATTATTATTCAAATCCTTCGCCCACACTTCTTGGGTGCGGGTCGTTGTAAACTGGCCACTGCCGCAGGTTGCGGTGCTTTCTAATTGATATTTGTTGGCTGGCTGGCCGTTTTCTTTGTAACTATGGGTTTTACAGCTGACCTGTAATGTCTGGCATGAGAATAACTCGACCTGTTGGTTGAAATCGTATGTTTGATCACAGGCTTGTGGGGCTGATGTTGTTTGCCCCAGCGGGAACAGCTTGCTCAAGACGATTTCGTTACCAGAGTGCGCCGCATACCAGGCGCGGGTCGAGAACACCTCGCGGGTTGTGGTGTCCTGAGCGGACCAATCAATGCGGATCATGGCGGCGGCAAAGGCCCCCATAACGGTAATGATAAATAGCGATACCACCAATGCGCTGCCGCGCTGCCTGCTATAGAACATTGATCACCTGTACTGTGTGCTCGTAGCTGAAATTCTCACCCGTCCGGCTATCCTGGAACGTCAAATTCATGTGTACCATGCTATTGTTTTCCAGTCCTTTACCATTCACTGCTACATCAAAGCCCGATACCTGCTCGGCAATCGCCACTGAGGAGCCTCTTGATTTTCGCCGCAACACATTGGCTTCCAGACAGTAGGAAACCGGTTGGCCGTAGGCATAAGCCCGATTAGCCGGAGAACGGTTATCAAGTGGTGCAGAAACACTCACCCGTACCGTACCACTGTCATCCGGCCCGGCATCCACCCGGCCAATTTTATAGGGTTGCGCAGCATAGTCGGCAGCACTTCCGAATCCTGCTGCTAGGGCCAGGTTGTCATCATTTATGATTGCTATCCATTCTGCCTCGCTGCCGATAGTAGGTACTAACTCAACATTGGTTGTTCGAGTACTGCTAAGGGTAAACCCTGCGAAATGAATCGGATAAAAGCTGACGCAATTTCCCGTTTCAGCTAGGCTGTTAGGCGCGGCATGGCGGATTTCGCGAGTCATTTTCTCTAGGGCAAAGCGGGCTTGGGACTGGACGCGTTCGCGGCTGACAGTGCTAACATACCCTTCAGCACCCAACTGAAGGTAACTGCCTATCGCCAGCGCAATAATACCGAGCATCACCAAGCTGATGACCATCTCCATCAGCGTGAATCCTCTGCTGGCCTTGCTTGAAGTCCAACTAGCCATCAGTAGTTACTCCGATAAGCCACAAAATCAAACTTGCCGTGGCGCCCGGTATCGACTTCGACCACAACCCGCTTGTGCTGATGGGGATAAGGCGTGTCCTGTGAATACGCTGTGTTAAAGCGACTGTCGTAGCGGACATCCACCTTGACAGTCATATTGCGGTAGGTGTCGGCCTCTGCCACCTCCTCGCCGGTGAGGTTTTCTATTGCCCCACGCCAAGGAAACTGGTTGTAACTGTAACGATCATAACAAAGCGACAAGTCCCCCCAACAACCGTGAAAATCATCGACATCGTTAGCAACTGCGACTACCAGCCCTTTTCCTGCAGGAAGCGAGCCGCCCGGCACGACATAGTCGAAGTACTCACTCTCTTTATCAAGCGGCCATATCCCATCACCATCAGGCATTGTGCAGTGATAAGTCTTACCCTCTGGGCCTTCTTCATCACAACGCACTCTGCTATCACCAAACGGATCTGAATTTTCATCAAACTTGCGCGACAGGATTTCATTAAGGAAGGCATTACCAATCGCTGCAGCACGAGCCTGGTAATAAGGCGCTGCCGAGCGCTCAACTTGCGGGAACAAGAAGCTGGTCAGAGTCACCATCGCAATACCCAAAATCACTATGGTGATAATGCCTTCAATCAAGGAAAAACCACCCTGCTGACGAGGTGACTTAGATGGTACAGTCATTGATAAACCCCTCGCTGTTGATGCATAAGTTCGCCTGCTCTCCATTGCGCGAAGTAATAGTCACCTGACAATTTGAGGCGGTACAGATGCGCTGTAGTTGCTGATTTTGTACGACGAAAGGGCGACCGAGCATATCGAAGTAAATGGCCGATGAAGCTTGTGAATTGGCCCCATCAAAAAAGGCAAAGTGGATCCCATCATTATCAAAAGTCAGCTTGCGGGTGGATTGGCTGTTGCTGGCACAATTATCGGAACCAAGTTCGGTCGTGCTGATCTGAAGGGCTAGGCAGCTATTTGGGTTGATAGGGTCTACCGGGCTATTCATTCCCACCAGTTGAATTTGCCGGGCGATGGAAATAGCTTGGTCACGGGCTAAAACAGCATCAAACCCGCTACGCCCGAACAGGCGCGAGGCCGCGGTCACGCTGACAATGCCAATCAGCACGATAACAATGATGAGTTCGAGAAGGGTAAAGCCAGTACTTTTTGTATAGCTTTGTTCGTAATACTGTCGGGGCATGAATCACCCGGGAGGTTATTGATGGTTTCTATTTATTGAGGGCAATATTGAATGCTATTGCCCTGAATAAATAGCGCTCCTGGGAGCGCTATATCAGAACTAACAACCGGTGTTAATTACTTTAACTTCTGCTTCAGTACCTGAAACAGCTTCTGTATATTCAACATAACATTCCGTTGCTTGAATTTGCTCGAATGGAGAATCCCCCGAAGGCAACGAAATTGCAGCTAGAGTATAAGCCGCCTTATATGGAGCATCATCAGCGTCATAAGCCACACGCCACTCTCCTTTATTGTTATCTGATGCTAAATCAAGCTTCAATGAAGCAGTTAAGCCATCAGCATCAGCCTGCGGGTAACCGAAGCTAATTTTAATATTGTCGACCACGGCATCGGATACATCTTCATCTCTACCATCTAACTGTTCTTTACCTTCAACAGCAGCCTTACCGTAAACAATACCAGTCGCGCCGTTGATCGCACCTTTCAAGCCTTCCATAGTTGACGCACGAGCATCACCCTGCAGATTCAAAAAACGAGGTGCAGCAGTTACTGCTAGAATGCCCAGAATTACGATCACAACGACCATTTCAATTAGCGTAAAACCGCCTTGACGTTTCATATACTACTCCTGAAAAGTAATTATTATTTGAGAGTTACAGCTACCTGACCCAAGGCAGGTTTGTATGAGAAGAAATGACCAGAAGTTGGCTCAATTGTCTGGCCTTTTGAGTTTGATGATGCCAATTGATAGTAACGACACTCAGTATCAACACCTTCGCCATCTGTTTTTTCAACAAAGTACTGATAGTCGCCATTAGCTAAATCAGCTTCTTTTGACGTTACTTGTAGAGGGTTTTGCAGTAGCTCAGTCATTAACCATTCACAATCATTCACTCGCATTGAAGCCACGTTACGGCGAGCCGCAGAAAGGGGGTATCCCTCGCGGGTCAGAAAATTATTACTATTCGTGATTGTCGATAAATAAAACTCAGTGCCGTCATAATTCACAGCATTTAAGTTATTATTTTGTGGTCGACCATATGCTTCCCACTGTGCACGAGCTGAAAGAACAGCGGTCGCAAATCCACCCGCAACACCTTCAATTTGTGCTTTTTTAGCTTCATCCGTGACGTTCAGGAATCGAGGCAAAGCGGCGACTGCAAGCAGGCCAACCACGATAATGACAATCACCAATTCCACCAACGAAAAACCGGCTTGTTTTTTCATCTTTACTCACCCTTTTTTTGTTTTTGTCAAATCGACGTCACCGCTATTCGGAAAGCGTCAAAAAACTGTTGGTGTGTATTGTCTCATTTTCATAAAATAATGCTAGCCATTTTCCGTCAGTAATTTGGAAATAACACGAATTATAACGCTCTGATCTCACATTTTTTTTATCAATTAGGCTTATATAATCGACAGGACTTTGTCGTGATGACAATAAATCCCACATTTGGGCACAATCAACATGGTCATCTTGAATGATTATCGGCCAACCTTTATGGGTAAATGAGTAGTCGATACCATTGGTTTTGGAATAACTCGGTTTATTTTCCAACTCCCATTTCTGGCGTAAGCTTGATGCACTTCGACTCATGCTCTGCGCCAATAATTTGACTTGCGTACGTTCTGCTTCTTCGTTGACCCGGTGCCACTCGACCAGCAACGCCCAGAGCATCAGGAAAATCACCCCGCTCCAAACAAACCAGCGTACATGGGCGAAGTATTTTAGATTAGCCACCGCGCGCAACATCGAGCAGGCTCCACATTGGCAGGAAGATACCCAGTGCCAGAACCAGCACCATAATCGCAACGATAAACAGCAAGATAGGCTCGATCCGGGCCGTCAAGGTCTTGAGGTCATAGTCCACTTCTCGATCGTAGAAATCGGAAGCTTCTAGTAGCAGCTCATCAACCTGGCCAGTCTCTTCGCCGACGGCGATCATCTGCAGCACCAAAGGCGTGAATACCCCAGACTGGCGGGCCATCGCGGCAATACTGCTACCACTCTCGATACCGTTTTTCATCTCGATCAAGCGGTTTTCGAGATAGTTGTTACCCAAGGATTCCGCCGACATCTGGATCGCCTGGTTGAGAGGAACACCCGCTCGTATCATTAGTGAGAAAGTGCGAGAAAAGCGTGATAGCTGGGCGCGATTAACAATATCGCCCACAATTGGCACTTTTAACCGAAATTTATCCCACTTCTCGCCACCAGCAGGGGTTTGACGCCACGCTTTAAGAGCAATCCAACTCACAATCACAGCCCCGAGCATTAATGGCCAGTAATGGACAAAGAAATTTGAGGTGGCAATCAGGATGCGGGTAGGCAGCGGCAGTTCAACACCGAAACGGCTGAACATAGAGGCAAACTGCGGGATCACCTTGATGTTAAGAACAGCCATCGCCAAGGTAATGGCGATGATCACAAAGGTCGGATAGCGCATTGCCGACTTGATCCGGCGGCGGGTCTCCATTTCCTGCTCGAAGTACTGTGCCAGCTGGAGCAGGGTTTCATCCAGGCGACCGGTGTTTTCACCCACGCTGATCATCGACACGAACAAGTCGGAGAACACCCTCGGATGCTCTTTCATCGAAGCCGATAGCGATTTACCGTTGGTCAATTCGACCACCACGGCATCCAAAGTTTCACGCATCAAGGGATGGCTAGCACTCTGGCCCAGACCACGCACCGCACGCAGCAGCGGTACTCCGGCTTTGGTCAGGCTGTAGAGCTGGCGGCAGAAAATCACCAGCACCTCGAGCGGGATCCGACTTTTGAACAAGCGATCCATATCAAGCCCGGCCGACTTGGCCTTACCTTCGCGGATTTCCAGCGGGATAATCCCCTGGCGCATCAAGGTATCGGCCGCCGCGTCTTGCGAGGCTGCTTCAAGCTGACCACGCTTGATATCGCCCTGGCTACTGCGGCCCCGGTAATTAAATATTGCCATGCTAAGTCCCCTATGCCCTTAACCGCTGTTACAACACGTAGCTGTTGTGTTCGTCGCCCTCACCGAGCAACAGCACTTCGTCAAGACTGGTGACACCTTGCAGTGCCAACTCCATCGCCGACTCGATAAGCGGTTTGTACCCCGGAGATTGACGGGCTATCTGACTAAAGTGCACCGCATCACCGGCACGCAATGCATCCATCATATCCGGGCGCATTTCCAATAGCTCAAACACACCAATACGACCACGGTAACCGGTGAAGTTACAGGTCTGGCAGCCTCGTCCTTTGCGGAAAACGGTTTCTGTTAAGTGCGGGAAGCGAGCCATCAGCCATTGCTGCTTGTCTGGCTCAACATCATGCTCAGTCGCACAATCTTTGCAGACCCGGCGAACCAAGCGCTGGGCCAATACCGCACGTACCGCACTGGCAACCAAATAACCCGGCGCTTCCATATCGATCATGCGCAGGGCACTGTCGACCGCATCATTGGTGTGCAACGTCGACAAAACCAAGTGACCGGTCAGGGCAGAGCGCAAACCAATTTCTACAGTTTCCTGATCGCGCATCTCACCGACCAAGATGATATCGGGATCCTGACGCAGGAAAGTACGCAGGATCGACGAGAAATTAAGGCCGATCTTGCTGTTAACCTGTACCTGATTAACCCTTGGCAATCGGTATTCCACCGGATCTTCGGCAGTGATCAGTTTCTTGCCTGGCTGGTTCAACTCACTGAGCGCGCCGTACAAGGTAGTGGTCTTGCCCGAACCTGTCGGACCGGTAACCAAAATCATGCCGTGCGGCCTACGCAGCTGGCGGCGGAAGCGCAACAAGATGTCTTCCGGCATACCGATCTGCTCAAGACTGAGGATCCCCGCCGACTGGTTAAGTAAACGCATGACCACTGACTCGCCGTGCTGAACCGGCATGGTCGAAAGACGGACATCGACTGACTGGCCGCGCACCGTCATATTGAATCGGCCATCTTGTGGCAAACGCTTCTCGGAAATATCCAGGCTACCCATCAGTTTCAAGCGCAGCACCAGCGCCGAGGCCACGCCGGATTCTTTAAGCAGGGTTTCATGCAGTACGCCATCAATACGCTGGCGGATACGCAGCACATCACTGTCCGGCTCGATATGGATATCCGATGCGCCTACCTGGATAGCATCCTCAAACAGCGAGTTGATCAGCTTAACAACGGTAACTTCATCATTGTCGTTATCGTCCAGGCCAAAGGCATATTCAGAATGGTGCTGGTGCTCAGCCTGAAGCTGCTCAGCAAAAGAAACAATTTCCTGAGTACGGCGGTAGTAGCGATCGAAGGCGGTGATCAACTGACGCTCTGAGGCAATGACCAGCTCGATACGGTATTGGCCAAGCTGATCGTAGACCGCTTCCTGTGCGGCCAAGTCCGCCGGATCGCTCATGGCAACCCGTACCATACCGTCCTGTTCGCTGATCACCAGCGCCCGCAAACGACGAGCATGCACTTCGGCTAGCAAGGCGACGGCATTGGTATCTACCGTCAGACGGTTAAGATCCACCAAAGGGATATCCAGCTGGCGGGAGAGGAACTGCAGCATCTGCTGCTCGCTCAAGAACCCCATGCTGATCAGCGTATCACCGAGCTTACGACCGGTAGATTGCTGATTGTCCAACGCCTGCTCAAGCATGTCTTGAGAAACAATGCCCTCTTCAATCAACAGATCGCCGAGGCGTTTACGAAGTCGAAGTGCCATGGTTACCCCTTACTCTTTGCCAGCACGGCCAGACGTTGACGAATAAACTGCTGCGTTTCACCGGAGATCTGTCCCATGCGCAGCGCTTGCTGGTAGGCTTCCTCGGCCTGATCCCACTCTTGACCTCGCTCTAGTGCAACACCAAGCCCTAACCACCAGCGGCCATCGTAAGGCTCGGCTTTTACCAAGTTGTGGTAACTGCTCAGCGCCAAATCATTTTGGTTAAGCTGCTGGGCCAAGGCACCACGCATCGCCAAATAGCCACTATGGGCATAAGGAGGCATCTGGCTGAGCACACTCAATGCCGCCTGTTGCTGTGATTCATTCACGAGCAATTTTGCCATGGTCAAACGCAGATCGGGTTGGCCCGAGTCCAACGCCAGGCCTTGCTGCAAGGACGCCATTGCGCGGCGGGTTTCACCCCGGCCGTAATACAGCGCAGCGAGTTTCTGGCGCGCGGTGGTCCATTCCGGGTTATATTTGACGGCTGACTCCAGGTAACCAATCGCCTTACGGCTATCACCTTGTTTTAACGCCTTTTCCGCTTTGTTGTATTCGATACGAGCCAGCTGTCCGGCATCAAGCTCAACGGTTTCAATCATTAGGCTTTCTTCACCGTCAGCGATATCCATGTCGATACTGTGCTGGAAGTCATCATCAGTAGTCGATGGCTGTGCTTTTGCTGCCACTGGCTTGGCCGTTGCAGGCTTTGTTTTTGGCTCTTTGACTATTAGCTCTTTGGCTTCAGCGTCTTTAACTTCAGGCACTTTAGGTACCGATTTTGTCGGTGCTACATTTTTTGGTAATGGATCTTTTGTTGCTGAAGCTTTTGGTAATGGCTCTTTTGGAACTGGAGCCTTTGATACTGAAGCTTTCGGTACTGATACTTTCGGTGCAGCTGCTTCAGGGGCAGGTGCTTCGGAGTTAAGTTGTTCATCAAGGTTTGCTTCTGGCTCAACAGCAGTAACCTTGGCAATGGACTGTGGTTCTACTACCATTGTGCTTTTGGCTTCAGGTGCTGAAGCGGCTTCTGCCGTCGCTACCGGGCTGACAGCCTTAACGACTTCACTCACCGGCTCGTCACTCTGCCACAACTGCCAGCCGCCAATACCTAGCACAACACCTAGGCTCAGCACACCCAGTGCAGCCCAAGGTTTCAGGTTCGCCTGCTTCACCGGTTTAATCGTTGCCGGTTTGATATCACTGTAAGCCATACTATTTTGCTGGCCCTGCTTGCGGCTTAGCGCACTCAGTTTTTTATTCAGTTCGCTCATGGTCTATTGCCATCCCCACAGTACCGGGTATGTCCATCTTGGCTGGCGTGCGCCCAAGGTATCGCGGATCGCCACGAGCACCTCATCACGCCCAACCAGTAATTTGTTTTCACTGTATGCGGCGATCAACGCCTTATGACACAGCTGGTTAATCAGTCTTGGAATGCCATCACTGGCCTGCCATATCGCCTTACCCTGTGATAAGGAAAATACTTCTTTATCGACACCTGCGGTCTGCAGGCGGTGCTCGATATAGGCAATGGTCTCAGCCAGGTTTAATGGTCTTAATTCACTGCGAAAGGTGATGCGCTGGCGAAACTGACGCAGCTCTTGCCTGGCCAACTGCTTATCGAGCTCGGGCTGACCGAGCAACACAATGTGCAGCAGCTTCTCCTGCTCGGTTTCCAGATTACCCAACAGTCGGATTGCCTCAAGAGCATCATCAGGCAAAGCCTGGGCTTCATCGATTAGCACGACAACAGTTTTGCCTGCCGCCTTTCGGGCCAGCAACGCCTGCTGCAGCCGATCTGCCAACAGGCTGTTATCTCCCTCGCCAGCCAAGCCCAATTCACGGGACAGAGCAACTCGTAATGCCGGGCCACTCTCTGCCGGGGTTGGCAGGTAGGCGAGTTCGAAATGTTCAGGGAGCTGATTGACGAGCATTCGGCACACTAGGGTTTTTCCGGTTCCCACTTCTCCTGCGATCTGGATGATCCCCTCGCCCATTTCCAATGCCGCCAAGGTGGTATCAATCGCCTCCAGGTGCGGAGGCAAGGCATGAAAGAAGTGTGTATTAGGTGTCAGGCCAAAAGGCACAGACACCATACCGAAATGCTCGAGGTACATGGTTTAGCCTTCTTCAGGGAACCATTCATTGATCAGCGCACGGGAGCGCTCGACTTCCTGCTGCCAGGTTTGCTCGCCAACAACAGTAGGCTTGAGCAAGATCACTAGCTCGGTTTTGGTCTGCAGCTTGTTCACGTTGCGGAAAAGGTGACCCAGCATCGGGATGTCACCCAGTAGCGGTACCTTCGACACTTGATCCGAAGTTGCTGATTTCATCAAACCGCCGATCACTACCACATCGCCGGAGCGGGCGTGAATCACCGAATCTGACTCGCGGATAGAGCTCTTGGCCAGCGGCAGCTGGTAGGTGCCGAAGGTCTCGCCAAGTGCAATGTCACGCACTTCAGTTTCGACATCGATAACCGCTGGGTGGACATGGAGCAGGACACTACCCTCATCGCCGATCTGCGGCGTAACATCTAGAGATATTCCCGAGAAGAAAGGCGTCAACTCGATATCCGGCGAGGCCGTGCCGCCGTCACTGTTGACTTCACCGCCGGACACATCGGTCACGAAATACTGATCGCTACCGACCTTGATCACCGCTTTCTGGTTATTGGCCGCCGTAACACGCGGGCTGGATAGTACGTTCAAGTCGCCCTGGGTATCCAAGAAACTCAACACCGCATCGAAGTTACCATCAGAGATGGTAATGTTGGTCTGGCCGCCAAGCAGCGCGGCAATCGGATCGGCCCCCGGCAAGGTCGGGATATTGCCGTTACTAAGGTCACCGCGGCCAAAAATAATTTCAGTCCCACCGATAGTTTTGGTGATATTGCTCCAGTTGATGCCCTGCTGGTAGCCATCACTCAAGGTCACTTCCATGATCTTGGCTTCCAGTACCACCTGGCGCTTTAGGCGCATTTGAGAAACACCGAGGAACTCCTTAACTTCGCGCAATTCGTTCGGGTAAGCACGGACTGAAATCAAGCTCGCCTGCGGTGAAACCACAATACTGCGGCCTTGGCCGCTGCCAATCATCGCCTGTACGGCTTTTTCTAGCTGGGCCCAGAAGTCACTTTCCGATGTGGTCTGGATTGTGGTGCCACCGGTGGTCGTGCTGGAGCTATTGTTGTTGCTGCTGTTATTGTTGTTTCCACTGTTGTTGGAACTGCTACTTGAACTGCCGGAGTTGCCAGAATCACTGTTGGTGATAGAGCCGGTTGTCAGCGTGGTCAGAGAGACACCACGGCGCTGTAGCTGAAGGTAATCCACCGGGATCACTTCGGTACGCAACGTTGCCGGGAAAACCTGGATAATATTGCCTTTACGGGTGGTGTTGTAGCCGTAGATGTCAGAGACCACGGACAACACTTCATCAAGCGTCACATCGCGCAAAGTCAGGGAGATACGGCCCTGAACGTCAGGATGGATCACCATATTAAAAGGCGTGCCTTTGACCAGGCTACCGAAAAACGCCTTGGCTTCAACATTGCGAGCATTGACCCGAAAGCGCTTTTCAAGCACTGTCTGGCTGGCATAGTCCATCCCATCAAGGCCCGGCATCAAATCATTGCTGACTGCTGTCGGTAAGTCCATCAACGGCCGGCTGTTCGCTTCATTGGCGGCCTGATTGAGGGCACCTTTCATTTCCACCGGGTCACGGTGTCCCATATTGGTCGAGCATCCTGCCAGGGAAGCCATGACAACGGCTATTATTAATCCACGCATGTTTACCACTTCTTGTTCTACTCTGACTTTACGTTATCGGCGAACATATCCAGTCGCCACTGCCGACCACCCCGTTGCAAGATGACGTAATCATCCGTCACCTGACTCAAGGTATAACCGCTGATCCGCCCGCCGGTTCCGACAGACACACTGTTAAGAACCGCCCGGCATGCCTGACCATCCTGATCACAAAAAATGCCCTGCAGCTGCGGCAGGCGAGCCCGTGAAGGGCTGGGCTTGACCGCTGGAGCCTGCCTCCCGAGAGGCGCTGTCGGATCCTTCGCGGCCTGTGCCGGTACCAGTGACATCATCAGCCATGCCACGGCTATCACTGCTAATCTAACCACCAATAAAGTCCTCGCTTACTCCGAGTGTGTAGACTTCCAATTGGATATCGGCCCAAGGATAGTTATCTACTTTGTAATCCAAACTGCGCCAGTAGTACTGAACCGGCAGCGCTTCCAACTGTTCGAGATAGCTGATCAAATCAAAATAGCGGCCTCGCAGGCTCAGTCGAACCGGATGGATGTAGTAGCCATTATCTTCCCCGCCAACCAACTGGACTGGCGGTAAGGATTCCAGCGACAGCAGCTTGAGCTTGCGCGAATGCTGAAGCACTTTTTCCATCAGCGCCGACATCTGCACCGGGGTCACCAAGCTTGACACCCGGCCATCTAGCTGAGCATCAAGTTCGGCATTCTCCTGCTCCAGCAAGATGATCTGCTCATCGATTTCGGTATCAGGATCGCCTTTGAGCTTGCGCTGCATTACTAGCAACTGATTACTGTTGGTGATCAACGCATTCTTAACCGATTGCAGCTGCCCTTTGGCTGCGTCAACGGCTTTCATCTGGGGCTCGATAATGGCAACAAAGCCGACAAACAGCAGGCCTATCCATCCCGACAGCGCGATCAGCCACTTTTCACGCTTGGTCAGCAATTCATATTTGTCACATAGCGTCTGCCACTGGTTCATTGGGCGACTCCTTGCGTACCTGCTTGCGCTGCTGGCTGATTTCGCTCCGCCAGCAACTTGAAGGTCACGATATTCTGTTTGTTTCTGCCCAAAGACATCAGTTTGAAACGGCGGTCAGACAGTGATGGGTACTGCTTAAACTGCTGCAGCCAGGCCGGCACCGCATCCGGACTGCGAGCCAAGCCTTCGAGGTTGAGCTGCGGCCCTTTGACCTTTAGGTGCTGGACTGAGATATCACCGCTCGCTGCCGCCGACAGCTGCTGCATCATGCCGGCATAACCGACTTGCAAGCTGCTGTCATGCAAGGCAATCGCCTCAAGCGCAGCACGCTTGTCAGCCAGATGTTGCTCCAAGCCCTGGGCTACATCCACTTTGATTTGGCTCGGCAAGTGCTTTGCCAAAGCGGCTTTGGCCTGCTCGACTTCGGCGGACTTTTGCTGGAGCCGTTGCTTATCGGCTGCCAGCTCCTGCTGCTGTTGGTAACCCTGCCAGCTGAACCAACCCGCCAACGCCCCCAACATCACAGTGATAGCGACCCAGCTCATCACAATATTGGGAAGAGTCAGTAGCTCAAGCTTTGGCTTCAGGGCGTCACTGTAAAAATTAATGCCGACCTGCTCGGGCTCAATCACCGCGCAATAGGCCACGCGTACGGCATTGCTTGCCAATGAAGGGTGTGAAGGCGTAACAGGTTCAACCTTAACGTTGAGGCGCTGACTCAAAGACTGAGCCAGTTCACTGTCATCATCGTCATCGCAAGAGATCAGTAACTGGGTGATCGGGGCGTCACGCAACTGGGCACTGAGGAAGTCCAGCGAACGCTGCAGCTCCAGCGCCAACCCATCAAGCTGTAAACCTTTCTCCAACGACTGGGAATCATCTCTTGCCAGCAATGGCACACTGAAGCCACGCAACTGGCGTTGAAAACACAACACTTGATGCTTAAAGGCCGATAGTTGCAGGTTGGTCTTGCCACGACGATGAAGTACCAACTGGCTACGCTCAAAGGCCGTCAACTGTCCCCACACCACCTCTTCGGCAGACACAGAGAGCAACTCACAACCCGCCTCACGGCAGGCTTTTTCCAGCTGTTCGATTTGTTTTTTCTGAGTCGAAAACGCCTGCAGGCGATCTTTGAGGGGGGCGACAAAACCGTCGGCCACCAGCTCCATTGGCGATTCATTGACAAGCTCCTTAACCAGAAATGGCAAAGCCGTCGGGTACTCTTCCCGTGGCAGTTCCGGCTTGTCGATCAGCATGCTCTGGTATAAGCCGTGGCCTAATACCAAGCGTACCTCTGCCCCTTTGAGCTGGTGTTTTTCGATCAGCGAGCGAATAGCATCAGGCCACCCCATTACACCGTTAACCGGTTGCTCATCTGTGGCCCACGCTTTATTTTCCTGATAAACCAAGGCAACAGTATCGGCAAACAGTGCTATCCCCACCGCAGGAGAATGTGTCTTCTTCCTAAATAATTTATTCACTATCATTTCAGGCTTCTTGGGGTTAACGGGCTTATATCAGGAAAAATTGCAGGTACTCAGAATTCTTGACAAGATTGTGTCAATATTTTGACCATTATAATGATAAATCCCTTAATGAATAGTATTTTTTTGCTCTAGCTTGTATTTTTTCCAAACAATTTCCGTGTGTTATTCTTACTTTCAGACTCATGTTCCGCAGATATTTCAGGCGAGAAATAGCGTCCCTGACCACCGTTTACCCCTAACTGCTTAAGAACCTGCCATTCATTGGCATTTTCTACGCCGACAGCTATCACCTGAACATCGGAGTCAGCACAGGCTCCCAACATACTCCTGACGAATAATTGATTCTCCTGGCGCAAGTTGATCTCCCGTACCAAGCTACGGTGCAACTTGATGTAATCGGCACGGATATCTTTTATGTAGTGGGTACTGACGATGGTTCTTCCTGCTTGGTCCACCACCAGCTTACAGCCAAGTCCAACCAGCATCCGGGTAACAGGACGCATGGCATCAAGGTGTTTAACTAGCCCCCCCTCAGGAATTTCAAACGACAGGCGGTTGAGTACCGTGCGCGGGGTCTGCAGCAGTTCGTCCCGCAGCCACTTGACGAAATTCTTCTCGAGCAATGCCTCGACGCTGAGGTTTACCGAAATCGACTCGGTGATAGGCTCGCTCTTGAGCATATGCAGCGCCTTGGTCACCACGCATTGATCCATCCGGGCATTGAAGCCGACCTGCTCGACGGCGGTCAAAAAACGAGAGGCTTTGATCAGCATGCCGTTTTCATCCCTGATCCGTGACAACAGCTCCCGGTGCAACGGGCTGCCATCAACCAGCTGAACCGGCTGCTGGTACAACACCGGTCCGCCGCTGCTGAAAATCGCATCCAGCAGGGTACGCCAGCGTACGCTGCCACGGGCATCTTCAAACTGCTGATCTTTCTTGAACGCATACCAGCTATTGGTGCCCTGCAATTGAGCGCTGCGCAGGGCCATATCCGCCTCGTCCATGATCCGGCCGCGGCGTTCGCCACTGGCACAGTAAGTCACACCGATATGGCACCAGTTATCCGGTTCCAATGGCGCCGGAGGCGAGAGCCTGTCCAGTGCATTCATCAGCGCATTACAGAACTGCTTGACCTCTTTGGCCGGTTGTTGCGGCAGCAATATGGCGAATTCGGCATCGAAGTAACGCGAAAGCACGGTATCAGGGTAACGTTGGATCAGGTTCGACAAGATCCCACCGACATCCTGGATCAGCTCATCCGCCTCCGCTTTGCCCTTATCGGCCAGCAATTCTTCCCAGTCGGTGATCCGGATCAGGATCACTGCACCATGGGTTTCCTGATCCTGCAGCATCGACTGCAGCCGGCTGTCGAACAACACCCGGTTTGCCGCACCAGTCAGCTGATCAAGAAAAGTATGAGTACGGATAAAGGTATCGAACCGGCTCCGCTCCTGCCGGGCATCTTTGAGCTCGGCAATCATCTTATCGAGCGCCAGGCTGGCGGTGGCCGGCCATTCCTGCTCGTCACCGACTTCGTTCTCTTCTACCCTTCCGGCTAGAATCAAGCGCCCACGATGTTCGAGCAACTCAGAGCCGTGCAGCTGACGGCGCAGCCAATCCATCCCCCAGATCAGCCCCAAGATAATGATGGCAACAGCCAAGCTTATCGACGACATCGCCCCGATCGAGTAGGTAAACTCAGTGTAAGGCGGAATGGACTTCATGGTGACGGTAAAGCCCGGATTATGTTCGAGATCATAACGGCTTCTATGGAGGATACTCGGATCCGTCAGCGGCTGTAGACCCTTGAAGGCATAAACGACGCCGGCTTCACTGCCTACTTCCAGTTCGACCACATTGCTGGCCTTGAGCAGTTTGGGCAGCCAGCGAGAAATGGCTTGCGAGCCTTGGGGATCGGCCAACTCCTGATCGATCACTTCCACCACACCATCCAGATAATGGGTCAGGTAATCTTGTCCCAACTTGCGAAAAGTCACCGCCCCGCCAATAAAAATGACGAAAATGGCACAAATAACAATTAATGTGACAAAGGCAACTAGGCGGTTGGTTAACCGCATCCCTGAAGCTTTTCTCATAAGCAGCCAAAAAAACTCTTTTAGTCAAACAGATACCTAGCCAGAGATAATCCCAACAAGGCAAAGGCACGGGCGTATATTGCAAGCAAAATACCATTCAATCGATCATGCTGTCAGTGCTAAAGTCGACAAATTAACAATTTTGTAAACCCCAGTTGGGGCAGAAACAGTCTGAACAGCGTATAAACTCGTGGTAATGTAGGGAAAACGGTATCTTCGGCTCTCCCACCAGCGCGATAGGGTTATTAACAAACATGGATTGGATCACCTGCACCAAAAGCTTTGTCACTGTTGTCGATCAGGGCTCTCTCGCCCAGGCAGCCACCAAGCTCAACACCTCCAGCTCGGCACTCTCCAAGCGCTTGGCGTGGCTTGAAAAACAGCTGGGTGTGCAGTTGCTCAAACGTACCACCCGCAGCCTGACCATGACCGATGCCGGCAGACTGTTCTACCAGCGCAGCGCTCGCTTGCTGGATGACTGGCACCAGATGCTGGCAGAGACAACGTCCACGTATGGCGAAGTCAGTGGTGTATTGCGCATCGGCGCACCTCTGGCCGTTGGCAGCCGCCTGCTGGTCAATTATCTTGCTGAGTTTATCGAGGAATACCCCAATATCCAGGTCGAGCTGCATACCATCACCCCGGGACAATTGCCGGATCTCAACCTGGATGTATTTATCAGCAAGGAGTTGGCGGACTTCAATTCATCGAGCTACATTGCCACCAAGCTGTTTAACTACAGCAATGGCTTCTATGCCTCTCCGTCTTATCTCGAGGATAAACCGCTAATAGAAAGACCAGAACAACTCACCCAGCACAACTGCCTGATGTATGGGACTCACGGTCATGAGCAGGAACACCTGTTCGAAAACGATATTCGCCTGCGGCTCAAGGGAAACTTCACCACCCAGAACCCGGAGGCTTTGGTTGCCGCTGCCGTAGCGGGAATGGGGATCATCCTGGCAGGGGAAAACACGGTCAAACGCGAGCTCAGCAAAGGCTTGCTGGTGCCGGTATTACCTAAGCTAAAACAACCCGTCAATTCAGCCTATGCCTACTACCCGAAGCTGGACTACAACCATGTCAAAACCAAGTTGTTCATTGATTTTATCAAGGCCAAATCCAACCCGGCCCACAGCTCATAACTATGACCTTAAATATTTAGAGCTATAACAAGCAATAAAAAGCCCCGCATCGGCGAGGCTTAATATCTTGGTCAACGACCTAACAACACAGCAAGTGTTTAGAACGGAATATCGTCGTCGAAATCCATTGGTGGCTCGTTGTACTGAGGCTGAGGAGCGGCCTGCTGTTGTGGAGCCTGTTGCTGTTGCTGCGGAGCAAAGTTCTGCTGAGGTGCCGCTGCTGGCTGCTGAGGCTGACCCCAACCACCTTGCTGCTGTTGGCCACCCATTGGTGCGCCCATACCCTGGCCACCGCCCTGACGGCCACCAAGCATCTGCATAACACCGTTGAAGCCTTGAACCACAACTTCAGTTGTGTAGCGGTCCTGGCCGCTTTGGTCCTGCCACTTACGGGTCTGCAGCTGACCTTCGATGTATACCTGAGAACCTTTGCGTAGGTACTCACCAGCAACCTCAGCTAATTTGCCGAATAGCGCCACACGGTGCCATTCAGTTTTCTCGCGCTGCTCGCCAGTGTTCTTGTCACGCCAGCTTTCAGAGGTGGCAATGGTAATATTTGCTACTGCACCACCACTTGGCATGTAACGGATTTCCGGATCATTACCCAAGTTACCGACTAGGATAACTTTGTTTACGCCACGACTGGCCATAGTTCACTCCGATCTCATTATCGGTGCTGGGGAAAGGCCAGCGACCGTTATTGAAAGTTTATACTTAATCGCGCAGTCTATCATGCTTCACCCCTGATCGAACAGGGTTGAATCCGAGTAAAATACAGCAAACAGCCACGCGAAGAAGTGACACACAATGATGCTATTATAACCAGCTCACTGTGTTTTTATACAGCTTTTTCTTTCAAGGCCCTGAGCCCTGTGCAATAATGCCGCAGTCATAAATTAGTCAATAAAGCTCATCGATATGGATAACATTGAAGTCAGGGGTGCCCGTACCCATAACCTCAAGAACATTTCCCTCACGCTGCCTCGGGATCAGCTGATTGTTATCACCGGCCTGTCTGGATCGGGAAAGTCGTCTCTGGCTTTCGACACCCTGTATGCCGAAGGACAGCGACGCTACGTTGAATCGCTGTCGGCCTACGCCCGTCAGTTCCTGTCACTGATGGAAAAACCGGATGTCGACCATATCGAGGGGTTATCCCCTGCGATTTCCATCGAGCAGAAGTCGACCTCGCACAACCCGCGCTCTACGGTCGGGACCATTACCGAGGTATACGATTACCTGCGTTTGCTTTACGCCCGCGTCGGTGAGCCACGCTGCCCGACCCACCATGTTGAGCTAGCCGCCCAAACCGTCAGCCAGATGGTCGACAAGGTGCTTGAACTGCCGGAAGGCAGCAAGATGATGCTGCTGGCACCTATCGTCAAAGAGCGTAAGGGTGAACACGTTAAAACCTTGGCCAATCTTGCCGCGCAGGGTTATATCCGCGCCCGTATCGATGGCGAGGTGTGTGATCTGTCCGATCCACCAACTCTGGAATTGCATAAGAAGCACACCATCGAAGTGGTGGTCGATCGCTTCAAGGTGCGCGATGATCTGCAGCAGCGCCTGGCCGAATCTTTTGAAACCGCACTCGAGCTATCCGGCGGTAACGTGGTTGTCAGCCCGATGACCGACGGCGAGCATGAAGAAATCGTGTTCTCGGCCAACTTTGCCTGCCCGCACTGTGGCTACAGCATGCAGGAGCTGGAACCTCGCCTGTTCTCCTTCAACAACCCTGCCGGTGCCTGTGGTACCTGTGACGGCTTGGGGGTGCAGCAGTTCTTCGATCCTGAGCGTGTGGTGCAAAATGGTGAGCTGAGTCTATCCGGCGGGGCGATCCGCGGCTGGGACAAACGTAACTTCTACTACTTCCAGATGCTAAAATCACTGGCCGAACATTACGGCTTTGATGTAGAAGCGCCATTCGATAGCCTGCCGAAGAAAATCCAGAACGTGATCCTCAGCGGCTCTGGCAAAACAGAAATCGAGTTCAAGTACATCAATGACCGAGGAGATATCACGGTACGCCGCCATCCGTTCGAGGGGATCCTCAACAATATGGAGCGCCGCTACCGCGAGACAGAATCCAACTCGGTACGGGAAGATCTGATCAAGTTTGTTTCGACTAAACCATGTAGCAGCTGTGGCGGCTCGCGTCTTCGCCTGGAAGCCCGCAACGTGTTTATCGCCGATACTACATTACCGACCGTGAGCGAGATGAGTATCAGCGAAGCGATGGACTTCTTCCAGCAACTGGCGCTGACCGGGCAGAAAGCCAAAATCGCCGAGAAGGTCCTGAAGGAAATCAATGACAGGCTGAGCTTCCTGGTCAATGTCGGCCTCAATTATCTCAACCTGTCACGCAGTGCCGAAACCCTCTCCGGCGGTGAAGCCCAGCGGATCCGTTTGGCCAGCCAGATTGGCGCTGGCCTGGTGGGCGTGATGTATGTGCTGGACGAACCGTCAATCGGCCTCCACCAGCGCGACAACGAACGCTTGCTCAAAACCCTGACCCACCTGCGCGATCTCGGCAATACCGTGATTGTGGTCGAGCACGATGAAGATGCTATCCGGATGGCCGACCATGTGATCGATATCGGCCCGGGAGCCGGTGTCCATGGCGGTAATGTGATTGCCGAAGGCAAACTGGCCGATATCGTTGCCAACGATAACTCGCTGACAGGCCAGTACCTCAGCGGCAAGAAATGCATCGCAGTACCGGAACAGCGCGTAGCCATGGATCCTGAGAAGACCGTCAAACTGCTCGGTGCTACCGGCAACAACCTCAAAGATGTCGATGTCGAGATCCCTGTTGGTCTACTAACCTGTATTACCGGGGTATCCGGCTCGGGCAAGTCGACCCTGATCAACGATACCTTCTTCCAGATCGCCCACCACCAGCTCAACGGGGCGACATCAGGCCAGGCGGCGCCGTATCGTGAAATCCAGGACTTGGAGCACTTCGACAAGGTCATTGATATCGACCAGAGCCCGATTGGCCGTACGCCACGCTCTAACCCTGCCACCTATACCGGGATCTTCACCCCGATCCGCGAACTGTTTGCCGGTACCCAGGAATCACGTTCGCGCGGTTACAAACCGGGCCGCTTCAGCTTCAATGTCAAGGGTGGCCGCTGTGAGGCGTGTCAGGGCGACGGGGTGATCAAGGTAGAGATGCACTTCCTGCCGGATGTCTATGTGCCTTGTGATGCCTGTAAGGGCAAGCGCTACAACCGCGAAACGCTGGAGGTACGCTACAAGGGCAAGACCATCGACGAAGTGTTGGAGCTAACGGTCGAAGATGCCCGCGAGTTCTTCGATGCGGTTCCTGCCATTGCAAGAAAGCTGCAGACCTTGATAGATGTTGGCTTGTCGTATATCCGTTTGGGCCAGGCGGCAACTACGCTGTCAGGCGGTGAAGCGCAGCGGGTCAAACTGGCTCGCGAACTGTCCAAGCGCGATACCGGCAAGACCTTGTACATCCTGGATGAGCCGACCACCGGCCTGCACTTCCATGATATCCAGCAGTTGCTCAATGTCCTCCACCGCCTGCGTGACCACGGCAACACCATCGTGGTGATCGAGCACAACCTTGATGTGATCAAGACCGCCGACTGGATCATCGACCTTGGTCCCGAAGGCGGTAGCGGTGGCGGTGAAATCATTGCAACAGGCACGCCAGAACAAGTGGCGCAGATCGCAGGATCGCACACTGCACGCTTCCTCAAGCCTTTGCTGCCGGAATGAACGCCAGTACAATAGCTCAGGCAACCTAAGCGACGACGATATACCGGGCTTGCATTCAAGCCCGGTTTTGTTTGATTACGACAGTGAGATCCGCGCAACCACCATGACTGTGTTATATGTAAAAGGCACCAACCTTGCCGAGAAAGGGATCAGCAAGCCGATGATAAAGCCCTTCTTGGTGTCACTCGGGTTCTTGTTCCTACTCGCGATGCATTACTTCCAGCATAATCCCGGCGGTTCCGGGTTGGAGCTCTCATTCAATGCCATGAGCTGGATCCCGTTCAGCTTTGCTATTGCCTTTGGCCTATTGGAGATTTGCCGCCAGCGGGTATGGCGCTACTCGAGGCTGACTATTGTCTTGGCTGTTTGCTGCGTACTGCTCACCCTCCCGGTATTCTACCCCAATGCCGATGTCGGCCAGAGCCTACCAAGGCTACTTGGCTTATGGGCCGGCCTACTATTCTTCGTCGGCTTACAACAATTTTCTTTCAACCACAAGCGGCGCCAGCGCATGCTGTGGTTTGTTCTTGCTGCCGTCTGGATCCAATCTGGCTTCGGCTGGGTACAATTCATGCTTCTCGAGCCGGGCAACCCTATTGGCTACGACACCGTGGCTAACCGCCCATATGGTATTTTCCAACAACCCAACGTCATGGCCAGTTTCCTCGCCACCGGCTTGGTGCTATCTGGCTACCTGCTGGCGCGCATCCCGATGTACCGGGGAAAATGGAGCTGGCAGCAATGCTTCTTGCTACTGACACCTGTTGTCACTTTGCCGCTGCTGGTTGTATTGAGCTCACGGACCGGCTGGCTCGGTGCCGTGGTCGGTACCCTGCTGCTGATCCCGTATCTGCGCCGCTTTGCTGCCAAGGCACAATGGCGAATGTGGCTGCTGATGATAGTACTGGGGCTCAGTGTTTCCTGGCACATCAACAGCTCAGCAGGTTGGTCCCCTCAGGAAAACCGCTTGAGCTTGGTCAGTGCCCGTGCGATGCATATTCCACAAGCAGTCAATATGTTCCTCACCCAGCCACTAACTGGCTACGGCTACGGCACGTTCGAGGTCAGTTATATTACCCAAACAGCAAGGTGGCACCACGATAACCCGGACAACCCGGCCGGTATGGCAGCCCTCACTCATCCACACAACGAGCTGGTATTCTGGGCCGCAGAAGGGGGGATCATACCTCTACTTGCGCTGTTGGCAGCCGCGGCGGCAGTATTTCTCAAAATAAAGAAAGCCCGGGAAGGGACCCAGCTGGCTCTGATCGGCCTATTTTTCCCTATCGTCTTGCATTCCCAACTGGAGTACCCGTTCTACCATTCTCTGGTTCACTGGGTGATTTTCATCTTGCTGATTTATTGGGTCGATAACCTAACGGCCAAGTACTACAAGAAGCAGATGGACTACATCCTATCGATCAGGGCCCTGGTACTGAGCGTCCCGCTCATCACCACCGGATTTATGGTGACGACACTATATTCGGGTGCTCAGCTGACCAAATACGAAACCAGCCATCCGGCCAATGTCGATCACCTGCTGCGGGTCAACAATCCATGGGCTTGGCAAAACCGCTTCGAATGGGATTTGCACCTCACCCAACTGCAACTTGGTATCGCCAGCGAGAACCCTGTTTTAATCCAGGAATACATCAACTGGGCGCAACAAAAAGCCAAACACTGGCCCCGTCCAGATCTGTACCAAAACCTGATCACTGCCCATGGCCAGCTTGGACAACAGAAACAGGCCGCACAAATTCTTGATGAGGCTCGCTACCTCTACCCTGGACACAAATTCGCTTTGCCAACTACGACTAAGGCACAAGCAACAGAACGTGAAGCTGATAAATCCGCTCCTTAAAGACAAAAATGGCTACCTTGAGGTAGCCATTTTTTTACTATCGATAATGTTGGTATCGAAGCGCAGATTTATTTCAGCGTAGTTTCCAGTGCACGCAAACACAAAGCAACGTTTTCACTGCGAGCCGCATAGCCCATCAAGCCGATACGCCAGGCTTTACCTGCCAGAGCGCCAAGGCCAGCACCAATTTCTAGGTTATAACGCTCAAGAAGGGTCTTTCTGACTTCCGCATCATCAACACCGTCAGGAATGTAGACCGCGTTCAACTGCGGCAGGCGGTGCGCCTCATCCACGACGAACTCAATACCTAACTGCTCAAGGCCTTCACGAAGTTCCAGGTGGGCATCTTTATGGCGCTGCCAAGCATTTTCCAACCCTTCGTTTTGCAACAATACCAAGGCTTCATGCAGGGCATACAGGCTATTGACCGGCGCAGTATGGTGATAACTACGTTTGCCTTTACCACTCCAGTAGCCTAGTACCAAGCTCTGGTCGAGGAACCAGCTCTGTACTGGTGCTTGGCGGCTCTGGATTTTAGCCACTGCTTTTTCAGAGAACGTCAGTGGCGATAAACCCGGTACACACGAAAGGCATTTCTGGCTACCGGAATAGACCGCATCCAACTGCCATTCGTCCACCAGCAAAGGAACACCACCTAACGAGGTCACAGCATCCACAATCGTCAAGCAGTCATGCTCTCGGGCCAGCTTGGCAATCGCCTCGGCATCACTCAGCGCACCGGTAGAGGTTTCTGCATGAACAAAAGCAACGATTTTCGCGTCCGGGTTACTTTCCAGAGCCTGGGCTACCAAGGCTGGGTCAACTGGCTCGCCCCAGTTGTTATCGACCATCACGGCAACGCCGCCGCAACGCTCGACATTCTCTCGCATCCGATCGCCAAACACGCCATTGCGGCACACAATCACCTTGTCGCCTGGTTCAACCAAGTTGACGAAACAAGCTTCCATACCGGCACTACCCGGTGCGGATACGGCAATGGTAAAGGTATTTTGAGTTTGGAAAGCGTATTGCAGCAGTTGCTTGAGCTCATCCATCATGCCGATGAATAGCGGATCTAGGTGACCAATGGTTGGACGGCTCAAAGCCTGTAGCACCTGCGGGTAGATATCTGAAGGACCCGGCCCCATAAGGGTTCGCTGTGGTGGGTAGAAGCTACCAATCGTCATTATTATTTTCCTCCCTGGCGGTAAGCGTGACAGTCAATCGTTATTGTAAGGTACTGATTGACTATATCAGCAATGAGCTAATTATGCTTATACCAAATCGTAGCCACCTTCTAGCACAGAGAATCCATCACCATTTGTGACAATTTTTTGCAAAATTTATGCATATTTTATTTCTATGTAATTGACAACATACCTGCAAATCCGGTTCAATGTAGATCGTTTTTTGTTCATCCTGAGGAAGGTTTTTCTCAGGGGCAGACAGAAGAGGAGCGTTACCCAGGTATCTAGGATTGCGGGGCCCCACCCCGAGGCAGTCTGGAGAGGGGGAGTAACGCCGAGATACGGCATGACAGGGGGCATGGCGTATCGGCTACGAAGGTTGAATCCTTCTGGCTGTCATCTATTCACTATGGTAATGAATAGATGGGGAGCTTCTGGTTGTTGTACCGGTTTACAATCTTACCTTTTTGCTCTCCTGACTTTTGTCGGGACTACCATCCCGAGCCCCCTGTTAATTGCGTTTATACTCTTTATTACTGGGAGACTCGTTGTGAGCTTTGTCGAAAATAACTTTACTGTTCCTCCACCGATAACCGTAGCGAAATTTGGCGGTACTAGCGTAGCCGATCATGCCGCCATGAGCCGAAGTGCCACGATCATCAAGGACAACCCTGCTGCCAAAGTAGTTTTGATCAGTGCCTGTTTCGGCGTTACCAACCTGTTAGTTGAACTTGCAAACGGAATTGCCGATAACGAGCAGCGCTCCCAACGGCTACATAAATTGACTTCTATTCACCAGAACATTATCGACAACCTGGCCCAGCCAGACGCTGTCGCTGGCCACATAGAACAACTTATCAATAACGTGGCAAGCCTAGCAGAACAGGCCGCCGAAGCACCATCGACCAAGCTGACCGATCAGCTGGTTGCCCATGGTGAACTGTTGTCGACACACTTATTTACCCAAATTCTCAACGAAATGGGGGCGACAGCCCAACGTTTCGATATTCGCTCTGTCATGCGTACCGACAGCCAGTTCGGCAAAGCCATCCCGGAAATCGGCACCATCCGCCAACTGGCTGATGACCAGCTCCAGCCACTGCTGGAAGGCGAGACCATTATCGTCTCCCAAGGCTTTATCGGCTCAGACAGCAGCGGCGAAACCACGACCCTAGGCCGTGGTGGCAGTGATTACAGCGCCGCCCTTGTTGCCGAGGCCATCAGTGCCGGAACCCTTGAGATCTGGACTGACGTACCGGGCATGTACACTACCGACCCGCGTATCACCGCCAATGCCAAGCCAATCAGCGAGATCAGCTTCAGCGAAGCTTCTGAAATGGCCAATTTTGGCGCCAAGATCCTGCACCCGTCGACCCTGCTACCAGCGGTCCGTCAGCAGATCCCGGTTTTCATCGGCTCCTCCAAAGCGCCTGAGCAAGGCGGTACCTGGATCCGCCAGAAAGTCAGCGAGCCGCCGAAATTCCGTGCCTTGGCACTGCGCTGTAACCAGACCATGGTTACCCTGACCAGCCTGAATATGTTCCACGCCTACGGTTTCCTATCAGAAGTATTCCGCATTCTGGCCGAGCATAAGATTTCGGTTGATTTGATCACGACCTCTGAAGTCAGTGTGTCACTGACCCTGGACCAAACCGATACCGGCGGGGGTGCGCCTAGCCTGCCTGCTACGGCTATGGAGCAACTCAGCAAGCTGTGCCGAGTAGAAGTCGAGCAAGACCTTTGCCTGGTTGCCTTGATCGGTAACGAACTCGGAGATGCCCCAGGCGCGGCAACCCAGGTATTCAGCCGTTTGGATGACTACAGCCCGCGTATGATCTGCTTCGGTGCCAGCACCCACAACCTGTGTTTCCTGGTGAAAACGGAAGAGTCTCGCGAAGTGATCAAGGTTTTGCACCACGGTCTATTCGAGTAAGGCGAAACGGATCAGGTTCTGATTCGCAGACAAGAAAAAGGCGCTCAATGAGCGCCTTTTTTAATGTTGTTCTGTTGCTTGATATCTTAAGCCAGGCAACAGAATGAAAATTTCAAAAACGCAAAATCGGTCATCCATGTCGCTCCAACCCGTCTTCCCTGACGGGTAGGTTTTGAAATTTTATCCTGCTGCATAGGCTAAACTATTCGAACAAAAGTTCTAAGCAAACCTGTTAGCCATTAAGGTTCGGCCCCAGCCATTTCTCGGCTTCGACCAAATCCCAGCCTTTGCGATCCGCATAGCTGTCACGTTGATCGTCCTGGATCTGGGCGATCGCAAAGTAACGCGAATCCGGGTGGGAGAAGTACCACCCCGAGACCGACGCCCCCGGCCACATCGCATAGCTGGTTGTCAGCGACATACCAATGGTTTCTTCAACCTGCAACAGCTCCCACAGCGTGCCTTTTTCGGTATGCTCAGGACATGCCGGGTAACCCGGTGCCGGGCGGATCCCCTGGTATTTCTCGCGGATCAGATCATCGTTGGACAAATCCTCATCCGGCGAGTAGCCCCAGATATCCTTGCGCACCTGCTGATGCAGATACTCGGCAAAGGCTTCGGCCAAACGGTCGGCCACCGCCTGGATCATAATCGCATTGTAGTCATCGCCCGCCGCTTTGTAGGCATCTGCCAACTCGCGCTCACCAATACCGCCGGTTACCGCAAAGGCACCAATCCAGTCGGCCTTGCCGCTTTCTTTTGGCGCAATATAGTCCGACAGGCAGTAGTTGAAGCCTTTCGGTTTCTCGGTTTGCTGGCGAAGGTTGTGCAATACCTTGGCGACTTCGGTACGCGACTCATCGGTGTACACTTCGATATCATCACCGACGCTGTTGGCCGGGAACATGGCGCACATACCACGGGCTTTGAGCAAGCCTTCCTGCTCAACTCTATCAAGTAACTCGTTAGCATCTTTGAACAAGCGGCGCGCCTCCTCGCCGACTTCTTCATGATCAAGGATGGCTGGGTATTTGCCCATCAGCGACCAAGTCATAAAGAAAGGCGTCCAGTCGATATACTGGCGAAGGGTGGCAACCTCAAAGTCATCAAACACCTGGACACCTGACTTCAGCGGTGCCGGTGGAGTATAGCTATCCCAGTCAATCGCCACCTTATTGGCCCTTGCCATTTCCAAGGTAACCGGCTTGGTTTTAGGGCGCTTGCGACTGTGCTGGTCGCGCACCCTGACATAGTCAGCATCCAGTTTTTCGACAAAAGCAGGACGCAACTCATCAGACAGCAACGACGTACATACACCAACAGCTCGAGAAGCATTGTTCACATACACCACCGGGTGGCTGTAGTTCTGCTCAATTTTCACCGCCGTGTGAGCCTTTGACGTCGTGGCCCCACCAATCAACAACGGCAGGTCAAAGCCCTGGCGCTCCATTTCTTTCGCCACGTGGACCATCTCATCCAAAGAAGGTGTGATCAGGCCTGACAGGCCGATGATATCGACATTCTCTTCCTTGGCGACCTTGAGGATCTTCTCGCACGATACCATTACACCGAGATCGATGATTTCGTAGTTATTACACTGCAGTACTACACCAACAATGTTCTTGCCGATATCGTGGACATCGCCTTTTACTGTTGCCAGTAAGATCTTACCGTTTGTCGCACCCGCTTGTTTCGCAGCGTTAATATAAGGCTCTAGGTGGGCAACCGCCTGTTTCATTACCCGGGCTGATTTCACCACCTGCGGCAGGAACATCTTACCTTCACCGAACAAGTCACCGACCACATTCATGCCATCCATCAACGGCCCTTCGATCACTTCGAGCGGATTGGACGCATTGAGGCGCGCTTCTTCGGTATCTTCGACAATAAACTCGGTGATCCCCTTGACCAAAGCATGCTCAAGGCGCTTTTCAACCGGCCAAGTACGCCACTCAAGTGCTGAGGCATCGTCTTCCTTGCCTACGCCTTTGTTGGCGTATTCAGCAGCGATATCCAACAGGCGTTCTGTCGAGTCGTCACGGCGGTTCAGGACAACATCCTCAACCGCTTCACGCAACTTCTCCGGGACATTGTCATAGATTTCAAGCTGGCCAGCGTTCACGATCCCCATATCCATACCGTTCTTGAAACAGTGGTACAGAAATACGGCATGGATGGCTTCACGGACGTAATTATTGCCGCGGAACGAGAACGAGACGTTGGACACACCACCGGAAATCATTGCATGCGGCAGATCGCGCTTGATATCCGCAACGGCTTCGATGAAATCAACCGCATAGTTGTTGTGCTCTTCGATACCGGTCGCTACCGCAAAGATATTCGGATCAAAGATGATGTCTTCTGGAGGAAAGCCAACTTCATCGACCAAGATGCGGTAGGCATTGGTACAGATCTCGAGCTTGCGCTCGCGGGTTTCGGCCTGGCCGGCCTCGTCAAATGCCATCACGATCACTGCTGCGCCGTAACGGCGGATCAGCTTGGCCTGCTCAACAAATTTCTCTTTGCCTTCCTTGAGCGAGATGGAGTTAACGATCCCCTTGCCCTGAATGCATTTGAGGCCAGCCTCGATCACTTCCCATTTCGAGGAGTCGACCATGATAGGTACTTTGGAGATCTCTGGCTCAGAGGCACATAGGTTGAGGAAGCGCACCATACACGCCTCGGCATCCAGCATCCCTTCATCCATGTTGATGTCGATGATCTGGGCACCGTTTTCTACCTGCTGGCGGGCAACTTCCAAGGCCTCGTCATACAGCTCTTCTTTGATCAGACGCTTGAACCGAGCGGAGCCGGTCACGTTGGTTCGTTCACCCACATTGACGAACAGCGTATCCTTTTCGATAGTCAGCGGCTCAAGGCCGGACAAACGACAGGCCACCGGTAGCTCAGGCAGGGTACGAGGCGTAATATCAGCCACCGCCTCAGCCATCTGGCGGATATGTTGTGGCGTGGTACCGCAGCAGCCACCGACCAAGTTAAGGAATCCGCTTTCGGCCCATTCCTTAATATGACCCGCCATCTCTTCCGGTGACAAATCATATTCTCCGAAGGCATTCGGCAGGCCGGCATTGGGGTGCGCAGAGACCGCACACTCGGAAATTCGCGACAGCTCTTCAACATACTGGCGCAGTTCATCGGGCCCCAGGGCACAGTTCAGACCAAATGAAATAGGGTTTACATGACGCAGGGCATTATAGAAAGCCTCAGTGGTCTGGCCCGATAGCGTTCGGCCGGAAGCATCAGTGATGGTGCCGGAAATCATCACCGGCAAAGAGTAACCCAACTCTTCAAACACGGTGTCCACCGCAAAGGCACAGGCTTTGGCGTTAAGGGTATCGAAAATCGTCTCGATAAGGATGATGTCCGAGCCACCCTCAATCAAAGCACGGGTTGATTCGGCATACGCCTCGACCAGTTGATCAAAGGTAACATTTCGAAAGCCAGGATCGTTTACATCCGGCGATATAGAACAGGTACGGTTGGTCGGGCCCAATACACCAGCAACAAATCGTGGTTTATCCGGTGTCTTTGCCGTCCACTCATCGGCCGCTTGACGGGCAAGCTTGGCCGCCTCGAGATTGATCTCGGCACTCAACGCTTCCATCTCATAATCGGCCATCGCGATAGTGGTTGCGTTGAAGGTGTTGGTTTCAAGGATATCGGCACCAGCCTCAAGGTAAGAGGCATGGATCTCCTTGATCAATTGCGGTTGTGTTAGTACTAGTAAATCGTTATTGCCCTTGAGATCCATGTGCCAGTCGGCAAAACGCTCACCACGGTAATCTTGCTCTTCCAGCTTATAATCCTGGATCATGGTGCCCATGCCACCATCAATGATCAGGATCTGCTCTGCCAAGCGCTTATTTAGTAAATCCTTGCCCATCAACACCGCTTTACTTCCTTATCTAATGTTACAGCTAGTTCACATCCTACCATAGCAAAAATGGAAATCTAGACGTCTAAAGGGCTTTTCGTTGATTAATTTTTAACTCATTGTAAGAAATTAAAGATGGCTATCAGGCTGCGATAGATTTATATTTTGACACAATTTTCAGCTTTACTTTCAAATACCATCGAGGTCACTGGATGTCAGTTTACAGCACCCTCTGTTTCCTGGCGGCAGCAGCAATGCTTATCGCCTTTATAAACAGCAAAATAGGAAAAATGCAGACCACTATCGCCATCACTGCAGGGGCGTTGGTGCTATCTCTTGGCCTCATTGTTGCCGGGCATAATGGCTGGTTCCACCTAGAAGACATTGCTGCAAGCCAACTTGGCGAGATCAACTTCGAGAACTTCTTGCTCAAGGGTATTCTTGGTTTCTTGTTGTTTGCGGGTGGTTTGGGGATCAAACTCCCTCATCTAGAAGATCAAAAATGGGAAATCACCACCTTGGCCCTTGCTGCCACGTTATTTTCGACCTTCTTTATCGGATTTGCCCTCTGGGGGATTTGCCAGGCGCTCGGTATCCAGCTTGATTTGATCTATTGTTTGATTTTCGGCTCGCTGATCTCACCGACGGACCCGATTGCCGTGCTAGCCATTGTAAAAAAACTCGATGCGCCAAAGCGTGTCTCTACCCAGATTGAGGGCGAATCTTTATTCAATGACGGTTTCGGCCTGGTCATTTTCGTTACCCTATTTACCATCGCTTTTGGTAACGAAGCCCCTACCGTCCTTGGTGTCGGCCAGCTGTTCATGCAGGAGGCCATCGGCGGTATCGCCTACGGTTTCGCATTGGGCCTGATCTTCCATTACCTGATCAGCTCCACCAATGACCATTCGATGGAGCTGCTACTGACTTTAGGTATCCCGACCGCTGGCTACGTATTTGCCGATGTTATCCACGTTTCTGGCCCACTGGCGATGGTGGTATCAGGTATCATGATCGGTAACTGGACCCGCTATATTGGTTTCTCCAAGGAAAGTGAAGATCACCTCGACCACTTCTGGGAACTTGTCGATGAATTCCTCAATGGCGTGCTGTTCCTATTGATTGGTATGAGCATGCTGCAATTTAGCTTCCACCAGGAAGACTGGGTGTTGATGGTCATTGCCGTACCGCTAGTACTACTCAGCCGTTACCTCAGTATCAAGCTGTCTTATGTTGGCTTCAACCGCTACCGCGACTATAACCCGATGTCGGTTAAAATCCTGACTTGGGGTGGCCTACGTGGTGGCCTGGCCCTTGCGATGGCCATGGCTGTACCGGCAGGGGTGATGGTGATCCCGGACAAGAACATTGATGTACGGGAAATTATGCTGGTGATGACCTACTCAGTGGTGGTGTTCTCGATACTTATCCAAGGATCGACAATCACGCCACTGATACATAAAGCCAAACAGTGGGAAGCAGAAAATAACGCATAGTGACGATGCGATAAGACTTACCAACAAAAAGACCTGCAAGCTGCAGGTCTTTTTTTATATCGAAAATGCCTACTCATCTTTAGTGAAGTTAGCTTCCGAGAAATGCTCCAAGTCATAAGGAGTCTGCTGGTAAACACAGTAGTTGAGCCAGTTAGCAAACAGCAAATGGCCGTGACTACGCCAACTGGCAATCGGCGGGTTATCAGGATTATTGTCCGGGTAGTAGTTGACCGGTACATTCGGCTCCATTCCTTCACCGACATCCCGTACATACTCATTGTGCAAGGTATCTACATCATACTCCGGGTGACCGGTCACAAAGACATTTCGCTTGTCTTTGGTCGCAGCCAAGTACACACCGGCTTGGTTAGATGTCGCGAGGATATCCAAATCCGTATGCTCTGCCAGGTACTCCGGCGAGAAATCTGCGTAACGTGAATGAGGTGCTAAGAATGAATCATCAAACCCCCGCAGAATTGGGTTGTGACAATCATGAGTACGGTGCCAATAAACCCCTGACAGCTTCTCTTTACGAGTCCGCTTAGGCAAATCGTACAGCAACTTCAATCCGGCCTGTGCAGCCCAGCACACGAACAGCGTGGAGGTCACATGCTCTTTGGCCCAGTTCATGATAGTTTGGATTTCTTCCCAATACAGCACATCTTCAAATTGCACCAAGCCTAGCGGGGCCCCCGTGACAATCAAACCATCGAAGTTACGGTCTTTCACCATTTCGAACTGACGGTAGAAGGTATCGAGATGCTCGGTAGGGGTATTTTTGGTCGGCCGATTATCGATACGGAGCAGTTCAACATCTACCTGCAGTGGGCTATTGGACAGCAGGCGCAGGAACTGGGTTTCCGTTTCGATCTTCTTCGGCATCAGGTTTAGCAGCAGCACCTTCAAAGGACGAATTTCCTGACTCGATGCACGGGCTTCCGACATCACGAAGATATTCTCTCCCCGTAGGATATCGGTCGCAGGTAATTTGTCAGGGATCTTAATCGGCATGGGTGCTTCTCCTTAAACGTTTTCCGTCTGCTCTGTCCCACCAGAGATGTTTAGACGTCCAGATTTCTAAATAAAACTATAAGAGATCACGCCAAGGTGCAAGCAAAACAAGATTAAAAGAATAGATGATGTGGCACGTAAAGGTGAGAAATGCTCATGAAGCAAGGAAGGTATGGAAGAGGTACGATTTATTTATTGCCTGAAATGAAAAAAACCCAGCCGTTAGGCTGGGTTTTGAAGAAGTGTTCAGCAATGACCTACTCTCACATGGGGAGGCCCCACACTACCATCGGCGCTACAACGTTTCACTTCTGAGTTCGGCATGGGATCAGGTGGTACCGCTGTGCTATTGTCGCTGAACAAAATCGTGGTGCTAGTACCCAGATTTGAACTGGGGACCTCACCCTTACCAAGGGTGCGCTCTACCAACTGAGCTATACCAGCACGCAATTCTGCGTCGAAACCCGCATTTGCGAATTTCTGAAATTGGAAGCCTGGCGATGTCCTACTCTCACATGGGGAGGCCCCACACTACCATCGGCGCTATTACGTTTCACTACTGAGTTCGGCATGGGATCAGGTGGGTCCATAATGCTATGGTCGCCAAGCAAAATTCTTACAATCTTAGAAAGCTGATGTTCTCAACACGCATTCAAGTGTTCGTGGAGTCCGCTAAAACCCCTTGGGTGTTGTATGGTTAAGCCTCACGGGCAATTAGTACAGGTTAGCTCAACGCCTCACAACGCTTACA
>NZ_JAWJZI010000009.1:0-139316 GCF_033022775.1 Photobacterium rosenbergii
TCGCTGCCGCTCGACTTGCATGTGTTAGGCCTGCCGCCAGCGTTCAATCTGAGCCATGATCAAACTCTTCAATTAAAATTTGATTTGCTGCTAAATAAATAGCGGCTCAATGAATACTGTTAATCCATTACCGAAGTAATGAATGAATTGACTGTGCCGATACCTAAGTATCGATTTGGTCACTCAGTTTCATTGATAATTCTTTTGTTGACTATCATTTCACGAGTGCCCACACAGATTGCATGGTCAAATTGTTAAAGAACAATACTGATTGGTTAGCGGCTTAAGTTGCCGTGCTCCGTGTCAGTGAGGTGGCATTATAGAGACTTCGATCACATTGGCAATAGCCAAAATGCAATTATTTCATTTAAATTAATCAAGCGCTCAACAAACAGGCAATCGCTCTGTTTTGCGCATAAAATCCCTACAAGCCACTCTGTTTGAGCTAAGGCTTTCCATAAGAAAACCTAGCTTTTCTGCTACAATCGTAAGGTATAGCGTATTGCCCAAGCAGCAATAGCGAACAATAGAAAGGGAATCCCCGCGGCTGTATATTCAACCCAAGCATATTCAATTAGCTGTTTGGCCAAGATGAGATGACCAAATACCAACAACAATGCGCACGCTATTGCGACACCTATCAATTTCAGCTCAACCCGATTGGCTTTCCTCTTCATACTGCTCTCCTTTATCTACGCAATAAATCAATATTGAACAGGAGAAAGTAAGAAAGTGGGTAGCACAGTTAACCTTAAAAACGGCTAAACAGTTTATTGCTTATGACTACTGAGCAATTTTGCTAGGGCTTTGAGCGCTTCGTAGTTCTGAGCGGTCAGTTCATAACTACTGTTGATACGAATGCAATGCCGGTATTGCTTGCCTGAGGAAAACAGTGTGCCCGGTGCAATACTGATACGATAACGCTCAAGTAATAGAGTGAGTAACTCGGAGCTATCTAGATCAAATGGGAGAACCACCCAGACAAAATAACCACCATCCGATTTAGTTACTGTCGTTCCGGCGGGAAACAATTGATATATTGCTTTTATCATCTGCTGCTGTCTCTTTACCAGAGTTCTGCGTAATTGCCTCAGATGACTGTCATATACCCCTTCCTTAATATAACTGGCAATTGCATGTTGATTTGGTACTGGCGCTGAAAGCGTCGACATAAACTGTAGTTCGGTAACTTGCTGGGCAAACCTGCCAGCTAGCGCCCAACCGACACGAAAACCAGGGGCAAGGGATTTAGAAAAAGAGGAGCAGTGGATCACCAGTCCTTCACTATCTATAGACTTGAAACAAGGTGGCTTATGCATCCCGTAATAGAGTTCGCCATACACATCGTCTTCTATGATGGCAACGTTTCTCGCAGCAAGCAGATCATACACAGCACGTTGCTGCTCGGAAGCAAGACTCACTCCTGTTGGGTTCTGGAAATTACTCATCAACCAGCAAGCTTTTATCGGATAGCGCTCAAGGCAGCTGGCCAGGGCTTTCGTGCCTAAACCTTTTGCGGGGCAAACTGGGATCTCTACGGCCTTGAGATGAAGCCTTTCAATAGCTTGCAAGGCACCATAAAAAGCTGGTGACTCAATAACGACCATATCACCGGGTTGTGTCACTGCCGCCAAGCCCAAACCGAGCGCTTCTGTCGCACCGGAGGTGATGACAACTTGCTCTGCACTAACATTAATACCAGCTTTGGCGTATCGCTGGCTGATAGCCCGGCGCAAAGACTCGCACCCGGGCGCTAAATCAGTAATGCCACTGTCGTATGGCATCGTTTTCACCGCGCGACTTAACAACCTGCCTAATGTCGGCATAGGAAACAAAGCAGGATCAGGAAACGCAGAACCAAACGGGATCACATCCGGTTGCTTGATGGCCCTCATCACTTCAAAAACATGACGGTTAATGTTGATCGACTGGTTGACGACTTGTGGTTGCTGCGGTGGCGTGGGGAGGAGCTGGTTAAAATGCGGTGAGACAAAGAAACCACTTTTGGGTTTGGCATAGATCCAGCCGTCGAGCTCTAGTTGCTCATAGGCTTTCATTACCGTCATTGGACTGATGGACTGCAACTGGCTCATCTTGCGAATCGACGGGATCCGCTCGCCCGGAAGCCAGACTTGCTGGTTAATCTGCTGCTTTATCAGCTCAATAACAATGATAGCCGGGCTTGGCTCTCTCCCTGATGGCATCGCCTATATTCCAGATCGTTTCAGTGAGGGTGCCACTATAGGCAATCTTTTATACAGAGGCAGCTTGGATGGTAATATATGAGAGGCACGTTCACTTTGCTTAAGTGCAGATACAACAAAGCCCCGACTTTCGTCGAGGCTTTGTTGTTTGAAGTTGGTGCCCGGGGCCGGACTTGAACCGGCACAGTTATTCACCGGCGGATTTTGAATCCGCTGCGTCTACCAATTTCGCCACCCGGGCAGATGCGGCTCATTATACGTATATCAGCCTGATAGACAATCATTTTTTTCTATCTTATCAAAACCACCCTGCAAGTGCATGGTACGCAATCAATACGTTCAAAACAGCACCACCAGCTTATAGCATCATTTCTTTGTTGAGTAGATTCTCATCAATTACTTGAGAGCATCAGAAATCATACTTCAGGGATAGCCTGTTTATTTATACTCTGTCGAAGGCGTAACTCCGGTACAAAGTGCTTCGTGATAGAGCATTCCGTTTGGTTGATTTGACACATCAGAAGTTCAACGGCGGTTTGAGCCATTTGACTAATAGGAAAGTGAACCGACGACACCTGCGGATAAAGCGCATCACAAAGCTCTATACTGTCAAAACTTATCAAGGATAGTTGTTGTGGCAGTTTTACATTGTGCTCATGAAGATATTGCAATGCCCCCTGGGTCATTTCCTCACTGCATGAAAACAATGCCGTCATTGATGGTGCAGAGCGATAAAGTTGCTCCGCCGCTAAATAACCACTTTTTCTGCCGTAGTCTCCCTCAGCACAAAACGCAGGTTCAAAACTAATCGCCGATTGGTGCAAAGCTTCTTTATAACCTTGTAGGCGTAGGTGGCTACTTGGACGACTTAGAGGACCGGTGATACAACCAATGTGGCGATGCCCCTGCTCTATCAAATGCTCCACCGCCATTTTTGCCGCCAGAGTATGATCAAAAGTAATGCAGCGTGACTCTAAACCTTCAACCACCCGGTCCAGGATCACAAAAGGAGTAGGTTCCTGAGCAAGCTCCCTCAATTCATCGTCACTCAAGTGGCGACTATTGAGGACATATCCTTCACACCGGAGGGCATGAAACCGGCGAATCGCTTCCCGCTCACCTTCTGCGCTGTGGTGCCCTTGAGCGGTGATCAGAAACTTTTTATGCAAATCCAGCTCTGCCTGTACCTGCTCCATCATTTGGCCAAAGAATCCACCTGTGTAATAGGTGACAAGCAAACCAGTCATATTGGATGAAGCTGTTGCCAACGAACGGGCAATAGCGCTTGGCCGATAATTTAGCTCTGCCATTGCCTGCTCGACTTTCCTTTTGGTATCGGAACGAAAGACACCTTCTCCGTTTATGATCCGCGATACTGTCGAGCGGTGGACACCAGCCAATGCTGCAACATCTTTTATACTTGCCATGGCAGTTGCCTCTCCTCCTTCACCATTAATTTCCAACCATATTATTGGTTCATCATATCTCGCTAGCGACTATAAAGTGATTTAATTGGTACATGAAGTGATTAACGAGCGTTTTAATATTCAGCTCTCAACATATAGCAAGTTGCCAGTAGGATGCACCAAAACTCTTTAGGGGGAACGAATGCGCTACTGGCAACTGCTATTTGGGTTAAATGAGGAAAAAATTTACGCCTTCAGAGAATGAAAGCTTCCGACTTTCACTCCCCATAGATCCAATGCCTCTTTCAATCTCACATCGGTGAGGATCTCCAACTCCATAGCCCTCGGTATGGCATAACCGCTCGACTCAAGCAAGGGCTGATCAATGTAGGCAGGGTGGCACATTATTTCCAACACATCACACTGACCGCGATATTGCCCAATAATGGCAAGCAGCTTATCTAAGCTCAGTGAATCACCATAAAAGTTTTGACTGAACACATAGTCTTTTCCTTGATTCACGCTCCCACGCAGCGGCACTTGGTATCCCGCCACAATTTCTTCAATAACAGGCAACAGCTTGGGATGCATGTGAGCATGATGGTGGCTGTCAACATGGCTGAGCGTTAACCCTGTTGCCAGGAAATGTTCAATCTGCGCGATCACTTCATCAGCTATTTCACGCTCTTTAAATGCCGGTCTTTGCCAGAAGAGCTCCTTCGCCAAGAAATGGCCGTCGTTGCCGACTAAGCTCGCTGCAGCGGTCACGGGCATGCCCGCAGTAAATCGTAAATGCAGCCCTATCGCCAGAGATGGCTGGGCTGCTGCAACCTGCAACGCGTGCTGCTCTGCCGCCATCCCCACCATCATTGTTGTTGAGCGAACCACTCCATGTAGACAGGCCTGTCCAATCCCAAGGTTAACCCCGCGGGTCAGGCCAAAGTCATCCGCATTGAAAATTACATGCATAAGTTCCCTCTTTTTACTCTGCGGCAGGCAGAATGGTCCTGCCGCATATCTAACAGACAATTAAGCAAAATTTGGCAGGTAATCATGATTCGTGCGCAGGATATCATCGAGAATTGCTTTCGCTCGAGTAATATCTGGCACCAATGGGTTGCTGGACAATGCCATGAAGGCTTTGTTGTAGCTACCCTCAACAGCCGCTTCAATCGCAAGCTGTTCATATGCCTTGACCTGATGGATCAAGCCTGTGATTGCAGGGCTAAGCTTACCAACAGCCAGTGGACGCACTCCCCAACTGCCAACTACCGCACTACATTCAATTACGGCTTCATCGGGCAAACTCGAGATCGTGCCGTTATTCGCTACATTGATCACATGGATCGTTTTGCGATCGTTATAAATTGCATCGACCAGATTCAGTGACGCATCGGAATAGTAAGCCCCACCGCGCATTTCAAGTTGCTTGGGTTTTTCAGCCAGCTCTTCGTCACGATAAAGCTCGAACAGTTCTGCTTCGGTTTTCATGACCTGCTCGGCCCGGGTCCCGCCATCGCGTGCTGACTCCTTTTCTTCAGCCAGCATAGCATCAACCTGATAAAAATAGCGATGGTATGGGCAAGGAATAGCCCCCAAAGCGTTAAGAAAATCTGGGTCCCAAGGCTCTTCAAAAATATTATTCATACTGAAATTCTGGCCATCACCCACTTTTTTCAGCACCTCAGCAGTCACATCCTGGCCATCGACCCATGCCCGGTGAGCCCACACTAGATGGTTCAAGCCAATACATTCAAGCGAGAGTTTCTCCGGAGGGCACGCCATCATCTCCGCAATCATCATCTGCATCGATACCGGGACATTACACAAGCCAATGGATTTGACTTGGGTATATTTCTGAATAGCTTCAGTGACTAAACCTGCAGGGTTAGTAAAGTTCAGCATCCACGCATTGGGCGCCAACTCTTCAATATCTTTGCAAATATCCAGTATTACCGGAATCGTCCGCAATGCCTTGGCGAAACCACCCGGCCCTGTCGTCTCCTGACCAATCACATCATATTTAATGGGAATACGTTCATCATTTGCCCTTGCCTGCAATCCCCCCACTCGAAACTGGGTCATGACGAAGTCAGCATTTGCTATCGCCGCCCTGCGATCCAGTGATGCCTTGATCTCAATGTTTGCGCCGGCTTTTTCAACCATCCGCCGAGTCAGTCCTTCAATGATCTCGAGCTTTTCTTTGCCCGCCTCAATGTCGACAAAATGCATTTCTGTTACCGGGAGTATATCGAGTCGTTTCAATACACCTTCTACAAGCTCTGGTGTATAGCTACTCCCGCCCCCAATAATGGCCAGCTTAAGTGATTTGGTCATAATACGTCCTTATTTCTCAGACAACCTTTCATGCATAGCAACCATTTCTGTAGCCAACTCGTGGGCAAGAATGGTCGTCATCAGATGATCCTGGGCATGCACCATTACCAAGGTCATTTTTACTTTGCCCTCTCCCTGATCGGCTTCAATAAGCTGGGTCTGGATCAAGTGGGCACGGTTAAGGCACTCTTTCGCTTGTTTGAGTAGCCCCTTAGCCTCCAATGCCTCCCCTTTACGCGCCTTGGCCAAGGCTTCGTAACATAAGCTTCGAGCTTCACCGGCATTGATAATAATTTCCATTACTACTGATTCCTGATCCATCAGTCTCTCCTTCATAACAAAACATTCAACACTGCGGGCCAAGAGGCCCGCAGCACTATCATTAAGCAGTTGCACCCTCACCAATAGGTGCATTTTCCTTCTCCTTCTGAGCAGCCGTTTCTTTTTCTTGCTCAAGCAATTGCTTTTCAAACATCTTGAAGAATGGCAAGTAAATAAACAGGTCAAGGATCAGAAGTCCGATAACCAACAGGACGGGAGCAAGTGTCCATCCGGCTCCCCACGAAGCACCGATAATGGCCGGTGTTGTCCATGGCGTTGTTGCCACGCCCATGCCGACAAGACCGGAATGCACCGCTACATACGCTATAACCGCATTGATAATTGGTGCAAATACGAAAGGCACAAATAGCATTGGGTTAAGTACCAATGGTGTACCAAAAATAATGGGTTCGTTGATTTGGAAGAACCCCGGAACCACACTCATCCGGCCCAAACTACGCAGGTGAACCGAGCGGCTGAAGACCATCAGGATAGCTAGCGCCAAGGTCGCACCTGAACCACCGATGAAGATATAGAAATCCCAGAAAGGCTGAGTAAAGATATTCGGAATGGGCTCACCGGCAACAAATGCTTCGATGTTGGCACCAATATTGGTCAGGAAGATCGGAGAGAGCAGACCGACCACAATAGCCGCACCATGAATACCCGCAAACCACAGCAGCTGGGAAACTAACAGGGCACCAATGATTGCAGGCAAAGAGTTAGAAGCACTGATCAATGGCTTAAACATCTGCATCACAGCATCAGGGATCAGCATATCGTATTGAGACTGAACAAATAGGCTGAGCGGGTAAACCGTCATGAATACAACCAGCACAGGGATCAGCATTTCGAAAGAACGCGCTATCGCCGGTGGTACCTGTTCAGGCAAACGGATAGTGATGTTGTGCTTTTTGAGGAAACGGATCAGTTCAACGGAATAGAACGCACTGATAACCGCAGTAAAAATCCCTGTTCCCCCCATGTGCGAGGTAGGAAGTCCGCCTTCGCTAACTGGGGCTGCGACCAACAAAAAGCACATCAAAGACAAACAGGTACTAGTGATACCGTCCATCTGGTAGGCGCGTGCAAGACTATAGCCTATACCCATCGAAACAAAGACGGTCATGATCCCCATCGTCATGTTGTAAGGCATCATAATCATGTCAAAGTTTTTGCCGGCAAAATCCAGCCAAGCTCGGCCAAAACCATTTTGTGTATCTTCCGCGAAAGGAGGAAAAGCTAGAATTAATAAAAAGCTACCCACAATAATAAACGGCATAGCGGTAATAAACCCATCACGCATTGCCCTTACATGTTTTTGCGAACCGACCTTTACAGCTATGGGGGCTATTTTGTTTTCAACAAACCCCATGAGCTTATCGTAAAATTTCATATAGATATTCCTTTATTTAAAACGTAGCAATCCGTCCTGCACAACATGTGCAGGATGTATTGAGTCCCGTTATTATTTTCTTTTAGGTAAGAGGTAATTATTAAATTTATTCGGGAATTAGGGATAAAGCCTGTTCGAGAACTTCCTCACCTTTCATCATCCCGTATGCCATTGGAGAGATCGCATCAATTGGCTTGCCATATAAACTGGCCGTTTTTCGCAACTCTTCAAGCTGAAAACGGACCTGAGGTCCAAGCAAGCAAACATCAAAGGATTGTATTGCATCATCAAAAGCTGTTACGGCCTGTGCTTCGATTTGGCAATCAATCCCACGAGCTTCTGCAGCCTTCGTCATTCGTTGAACCAGCATACTGGTTGACATTCCCGCACTACAACACAACAAAATCTTTTTCATCACTCTCTCCAAGATTCATTTTTAACACTTAAAAACGACAATTAAATATTAGCCAACATAACAAAAAAACGAAAGCGCAACCGGTTGCATTAAGTGTGAAGAGAATCCCATTTCATAGATCAAAATACGACCGAAATTACAATAAATAAATTATCAGAATAAAAGTAATGGAATAAAAAGAAAGCATCATGATTTTGAAGTCAAATTGAAACATTTGAAATAAAGAGTAAATGATAAAACAATCAATACAATTGGCATCTCATGAGCATAATGTTCAGATAGACATTTATGAAAACTTAACACGTTAATAGCCCCATGCTTTATCGCTATTACCAATACCTTTTCAGCAAAAGGCTGTAATAAACATTGTTATTAACTAATAAGATATGGAGTAACATATTATGAAAAAAAATTTATTGTCATTACTATGCTCGGGGTTGTTGCAGCGACCTCACTCACTGTACAGTCCGCCCGCCCTCAAAGGAACTCTCGATCTTCCGATGACAGGACAATCGATGCCACTATCCCATGTAAAACGCCACTGCATACCCATAAGGTTATCATTCTGACCCATAACTTCCTGTTCGAAGACGGCCCTGTATACAGGGCAACGGCGGATCACACGGCGCAATCTGATTGGGCACCATCACCGATATCGAGTCTATAGGTTAATAGCATGCCGCGCACTACCTAGACAGTGAACGTTAGCTACAATCAAGGCGACGTAGTGACATATAAAGGCATGAAGTATGTGGTTAATGCTGCACATATCTCTCAGTCCGACTGGACCCCAGATACCGAGCCAACACTATTTAGCAAACTATAAAGACACAGGCTAAAGCTGAGAGTAAGTAATTTCTATTCGCTAGAAACAACAAAGCCCAGACTTTCGTCGAGGCTTTGTTGTTTAAAATGGTGCCCGGGGCCGGACTTGAACCGGCACAGTTATTCACCGGCGGATTTTGAATCCGCTGCTCCAACTTTGCAAGCGCTATCAACATTTGGATCTAGTAGGATTTATTAGCTCACCAACTTGGATAATCTTGGATTGCCTTAGCACGCATTGCTCACCTAAATGGCCCGCCCCTTAGGCTCAACTTCTTCTAGCCCATCTGAAGCAACTATTTCGTTAGTGCACAATCAAGGAGTCTTCCTCATAGTGCACTCAAAAATAGACAATCCATGTCCTAAAAATAACATTGATTACGCAGAAGGTTGTAACCCGTTTTGTGATGAAGAATGGTATATCACTTCACGTTTACTAGTTGGAGGAGAGGGCTTCATTCAGGAGCTACCTCCAGAGTGGTTTGAGTCCCTTCTTCTTAATGACAAAAAGACCTTTGCACTAAATATCACAGACCGAGAAGTGATAACGATATAATAACTTCAGCTTTAATGCCCATCAGAAAGATGGGCAAACACCCATATAAACACGTCTCAAACCTTTCAAATAAACCAGTACGATAATGACAAACTAATCCCTCATCATCCATCTAATCCAGAAACACCAAGCTGCACAGTATTTTTCTGATACAAACCTCAGGTTTGGTATTCTTTGATTTTATAGCCCACATAATTCGAGAGCGAGTTCTCGCATTAAGCACACCTGCCACTACAACCCAAGACCTTGTTTATTCCACAGCTGTGTCTACTTTTTCAAATTCTAGCCCAACCCAAGGTCCGGCAAAAAGCTTGACAACTCCGGACCCGTAAACCACAATAGTCCGGAGTTTAATCAACAATCTCCGGACCATTGATAAGTAGGATTTTATTATGCGTTTCACTGACCAGCACAAACAGCACTTTGCAGCAACAGATGGCGCTTATTCGGATATTACAAGTGCAGATGAAGCCAAAAAGAGACAGATCACATTAACGGATCATGAAGTAGAACTATTCGTACAGCACTTTGGTGAAGAGAACATTCATACGGGAGCTGCTGGGACTAATCCAGAACTTGCTACGAAGCAATTTTATTTCTTTAACGAAAACAGAGTTATTGAACTAAAACTGGTTTTTCCCAAGCCGAAAAAAAGTGAATTACGGCTCTACATGGCTAAACGACAAGGGTTTGCACCAGATGAAAGACATACTTGGTTTGTCTTCAAATCACCAAATCAGGAATTACTGACGATTGGTTACCTCGAAACTGATAACTGGAACCAACTAGAAGAAAATGATAAGAAAACTAAGGTTATCATAGAAACAATAGAATCAATTGATGATGAGGATTACCTTTATCAAGGTGAAATTTTAAAACAGTTGGCCAAGCAACCCATTGAAGTTTCGAGCTTAAGAGCACCTCGCGATTCCAAAATAGCATCTCAAGCAATAGCCATCGCGAAATACAACTGTGAATATGACAATAAACACCCCACGTTCATTTCAAAAGCAACATTAAAGCCTTACGTCGAGTGCCACCACCTCATCCCGATGGCGTTCCAAAGCGATTTTGAAAACTCGCTAGATGTACCACAAAATATTGTAGTTCTTTGCCCTAACTGCCACCGGCAATTTCATCATGCAGAAGTGAAAGTCCAAAGAGGGATGGTTGAATATATATTTCGTCAGAGGCAAGAGCTGCTAGTCCAGGCGGGTATCGAAGTATCACTAGAGCAATTGATGTCTTACTACGGTATCGATGATTAAAAGTAATAAAAAACAAATTTAATGAATAGGTAGGCAGAATTCTACACCTACCTATTCCGACTAACTACTGTCGTAAATATTCAATAATTGCAGCAGAAATCCTCTCCACTACAGGCACAACTACAGAGTTACCAAATTGTTTATACGCTGGAGTTTTAGCCTCCGGAATCCAAAAGTCTTCAGGATACCCAAATAACTGTCGGCACTCATTGCGAGTAAGTTTACGAGGATTCCTCCCTTCTTGTGGAATAAGGCACTCTTTTCCATCCTTACCATACCTTGCAACGATGGTATTTGACGGACGATTTAGGTCTGCAGCATGAGCCGTAAAACCAGTATTACGCTCCAAATTACGTTGTGTACGGTTTTTATGCCCTTGCCATAACTTATCAGAGATTGTGTACTCTTCAGCTTCTTCTTCTGTCGTCCGTTCAGTTACCCGTCGCAGTGGAATAGGCTCACCATCAAAAGCCGGAAAAACAAAATCTCTTTGCCCATTCGCATTCCATATATCCTCACGGATGCATACCATAAAGCACCGAACTCTTCGTTGCGCAACTACGGTCTGGGAATTAATGATAGAATCGAAGAAAACGTAACTGTGCTTGTCTGGATTATCATCACCAAGAGTCGTCATTGTCTTTTTGATGACCTCATAGGTTTCCCCATCATTATGCGACACCAAGTTCTTTACGTTTTCCATAAACACAACTTTCGGTTGCTTAACGTAGGCAATTTTTGCGATCGAGTGGAACAAGTTACCCTGAGTATCACAATCAAAACCATGAGCCAAACCTAAGGCTGTTCGGGCGGAAACACCAGCATGACTAAAAGGCTGACAAGGAAAACCACCAGCAAGAATACTATGGTCTGGGATTAAGCCATCTAGTTGTTCTTCGCTTATACCTTCACCTGTAAACTGATTGATATCACCAAACGGCACCTTTCCGTAGTTCTTAAAGTAGGTCTTCTTAGCTGCTTTATCCCACTCACTGGAAAAAACACAGCGTCCCCCATTACGCTGAAGCGAAAGGTTAAAACCACCAATACCAGCAAAAAGATCGATGAAAGTAAATTCGTTAGCATCAGGAGCAAACCTCACTTCAGCAAGAACTTGCTCTAAGTCGACGTTACGCTCGCGACAAAAAACTAAAACACACGTCTCCCATAAATCAACTAACTCTTCAGTTTTAAAGTGAAAGTTAATTTCTTCATTATTAAGCCAATGTGTAACAGCAGCCAACAACTCAGCTTCACTTTTCAACTCTGGATTATGAGATATTGTCTGACTGGCGATATATTCAACTAGATCTTCATACATGGGGCATGCTCTCAATGATGCTTATTTTTACACCTGTACTTTTATACAGCACTAAGTGGACTAGGAATTCTAGTCGATTTTGCCTCTTTTTGTAAGTAGAAGCTCAAAATCTGACATCAACGCAAGCAGATAAACCCTGACTAATATGCATCAATCAAGGCACATCAGTTAGAAAAGTAAGTCACATTCAAACAACAAGCGCCCATTGTTTTATGAAAGAAATGGACTCGCCTAGAGACAAAAATTCATTAAGCTGAACCATACTTTGCCGTCGATTGAGCCTAAAATTAACAATATACATTCATTTTAAAGCATGATTAGCCCATGCCCAACATGCGACTGTATAAGTCAAAAAACACCAAGCTAGAAGTCGAATTCCGCAAGCTAATCTTTGCAAAAGGCTTTCGGTATAAACTGCATGACAATACCCTCCCTGGGAAGCCCGATCTAACGTTTCCAAAGTATAAGGCAGTAATCTTTATTCACGGCTGCTTCTGGCACAACCATGAAAGTTGTAAATACGCATCAATACCAAAATCACAACCTGAATTCTGGAAAGGTAAGTTTCGAAAAAATAAAGAGAACCACAGCAAATCAAGCTTAAAGTTAAAAAATGATGGATGGCGGGTTTTAACTGTATGGGAGTGCGCAATCAAACACTCCAAAGATTTTACTATTGATGAATTACTAGATTACATCGAATGTTGGCTTATTAGTGGTGCAGCGTCATGTGAAATATCTGGAACTACTCCTTTCCCAATATTAAACCTTGACTTCAAGAAAATATGAAATCCAAATAGTTCCCCTCTCTCAAGCAACAAGCATCCTCGGCAAGCTTCTTCAAGCCATCTACATAAGCAGGAAAATCATCAACGACACGCAACCTCTCAAAGTCACTTACAGCCAAAAATCTGATATGGCTCAACAACTCCTCAAGCTGTCGGGCTGAACTTCAGATTTAGTGTGAGTTACTACTAACTAATTAATAATCCCCAGTACAACAGCCGCTAGCGGCTGTTGTACTGGGGATTATTAATAAAGATATAAATACCCTACCACCAACCTGTAATGGCCAAATTAACCACGCTTCACAAAGTACGGGTCCGGTATACACCAATCATTAGTGCCCCCAATACCGATGAAAAAATGAGCCAGAGACATGCCCTAGCTCGGTCACTCTGAATTAGTAAGTAGTTATAGAAAAAGATCACAAAAAACCAACGTAAGTCCTCGCCACCCCATTTTCCTTAAAACTAAAGAGACAGATTTTCAGCTAAGTCAGATTCTTTTTTCTTACTTTTCGGAATGTGTTTTTCTGACGCTTCAACTAGACGCTTAGCAGCTACTAATTGATGATACTCATTTAAAAACAAGGCAGAGTAGAATCCAAAAATGGCCACCCACAATATCTGCCCCACAATACTCCCCTCAACAAACATCGTTCTAAAAAGAAGCGGAGCCATAGCAATCAAAGCAAGCACCCCATATGAGATTGCGAAGAAGATAGAAAATACTTTCACTCTCCAAGGACCATCGTATCTCCTCGCCAACCTGAATTTCTTTGTCATTACTTGGTTTGTTGGATGTGTATGGGCACTTGCTTTTACTTTATTGAACGCTCTCTGATAGTCTTTTAACCTATCAACAGCATTGTCCAGTTCAAGAACATACTTAATTTCATCAATAGGAGCGTTCTTATTACCCATCAACGCCCTATACCCCAAAGCCTCCGTATAAGAGGAGTTATCATTGCTTTCCTTTTCATTCAGTGAGTTAAAGAATTTCTTCGCAAACTCAAATTCAGCACGCAACTTAGTCTTTGATTCAAACAGTGCATGCAGCTTAAAGAACGCAATGGTTACACCAAGTACAGCAGCAATCAGCTTAACAAGAAACATGACGCTTTCTCCCGACTCCATTCCAACCTCGCTCATATGTACAAATAAACAGTACTTATACATATAGGGATTACAGTAGGCTAATTCAAGTGCAAGAGCTTTTCTTTCTTTGTTACCCTTAAAATACTCGGCGTTTCATCAATTCACTTTACAGTTAACCGAATGTCAGCTCTGACTAGAATCCGCCATCAAATTCCTTACTAGATCACCACAACAAGCGTATAGATGTCGTATTTCTGCGGTATTACCCCAAAAAATATGAATGTAAACCCCATGAATTAACCGCCGCCGAAGGGCCTCAGACACAAATCGCAGACAAGAAAAAAGGGAGCAGTCACATAACGCAGCTGCTCCCTTCAAGGTTCTAAGGCATACAATATCATAAAGCTCAGACAAAGCATCTTCGTCAACTTCACACTAACCTCATTCAGCTACAATTCAAGCACTTCACCTTTTGTTCTTTCTCGCCGGAGTTTGTCACTCAATAGCGTGGCACATCTACCTATAACGCCACCAGCAGCTAGATCAGCGATACTAGGGGGAATTTATATGAAGTACACAAATATATGGTTAGCTCTCCAACTCAACAGCCTCAAGTACTACCATCGAATTATCATAACGGCCATCACCAGCAAGCACGCGGTTCGCTTCACGTTCAGCTGCCAACCAGTGTCTTCCTAGATCTGAATTCTGATCACGCTCATATGCTTCAAAGCACACAAGCATATCAATATCTTGCTCATCAAAGTACTTCTTAGCTAATTCAACACCTTCATCAGCAAGGTATTGAGGAGCATCTCCGATGGTATATGCACCCAATTCAAATTTAGACATATAAAACCTCTGCTATTAATAGTGACTACAAAACAATAATATATAATTGATTTCCAAATTCTTCCGGAAGAAAGCAAAGGCAGCAGATGAAAGAACAAACATTATCTTTAGGGCTGTACAATATCTCGTTTCACTGGCAAGGCGAAGAAGAACAAAACGCTACCATATCATCAGATCTAACCAGTAAAGCAACAGCCCCACACCACAAAGTTGCGATATCAGCAATAGAGACGCTCATTCTCAGCCACTTCAGAGCGGGAGTTGACATCCTAGCACCTGATTACCTTAAAGCCACCGAAAAAGCGATAGAGGCCATTCTGGCGAATCAAAACCGTTAAATCAAACATACAAAAGGGTGCGGTAACCACACTTCGCATACGCTCATTGTGGTCACCGCGCTTTCAAAATTAATTTTAATATACAAAGACTTTCCTAGCCCGTACAGCCGTTGAACACATTTCCAAATCTGCATCATCAACATACTTTTCAAGCCATCGACTCAAGCCAGAAAATCATCTACAAAACGTAAATTCTCAAGACCAAATATTTTCCAAAACTCAATACTGCCTGGCGGCATAGTTCATTATATAAATACCTCAAAATGGCAGGTCATCAATATCGGAATTCTCAGTCGGCTTCTGGCCTAGTTTCACCTTGCCTTTGAACCGCTCATACAAGTCGAACATGCGCTTAATAAGCTCAAGATTCGCAGGCTGCTTTCCAGTAGAATTTAGCCAACCTCGCCCCTTCCAGTCGGGAGTCAGTTTACACAATGTACGCCCCACACTGTCGTCCAGACCGATTATTTCAACGAAATCAGCCCCACCATTTATAGTATCCTCTGCCACCTTTAACGCTTCGTAGCCCAATTCTAGGCGTTTCAGCGGGGCCTTGGCACCAACAGATGTTTGAACCACCAGCAATGCACCATTGCTAAGCTTAATCTTGGAAGCTTTACCGTCCGTGCCCAGCGAGCAACTTAATGTGACAATTTTTTTCTTAGGCATGACAGCAGTTTTTGGCTCAAGGAAAATAGCTAAGTGATCAAGCGTCGGCTTACATTGTGTCGACGATGATCCATAGATGCGATTGCGCTTTGGCTTAGCTCTTTGCTTTCGCTTGTCTCTTTCATCAATTTTATCAAACAAGTAGGTTTCGGCATCAGCACGGTTCAAGAACTTCCTGCTATGCCCACCTCGCTTATTTTGAGTGATTTTTGCACATTCATCCCATGTGGTAACAATGCGAGCTTCATTGTCATTGATAGCGGCATAAAAGTATTTTTTGGCCATGATCGGCTCCTTTTAATTTTATAAATTATTCCTGCACCTGAACGATGCAGCAGTGAGAGGTTTTAGGTGTGGTGCACAACCGGTATTGGTATCCCCAACGCATCAGTTGCACACCAAAAGAAAGCCCTTGCCAGACAAGGGCTAAGAGGAATAACGTGTTACGAGCAAAGCTCTACGAATGAACGCAGAAGCGGCAAGTCTGACTTGCGGAACATCGCTTCGTAGTTGAACTCCGGAAAGCGAGAGCGGATGACCCCCAGCAGCTTCAACGTATGCGCCGTTATCGGCACTGCGGCTTCAACAAGCTTTTGGCGCTTGGCTCCACGAACCGCAGTTGCCTTGGTGACATAGCCTTCGTCAGTCAGCCATTTAGCAAGCTGGTTAGCATTAAGCGTGGCACCTTCAAGACCGTGACTCTTGCGGGCATAGAATCGCAGGAATAAGCGGCGCATCAGTTCATCAGAGCGCTCTTCAGCTTTGATGCGTACCTTGGTCAGCTTGGCCTCAGAAAGTGCCTCAGCCATCGCCATACGGTCTTCCAGGTTGTGCCAGTCATCCATCGTCTTCAGACAATGATTCAGTCGCCAGCGGTCAAAACGAAGGCGATTAAACATCATCTCGTCAACGTTCTGGAACGGCATTGACTCAAAAGCAATATGCTCGGTGTTACGAACACTTTGCATACGAGGACTAACCAAACGACGCTTCCAGTCAGGTTCAAGGTTCAGACGGCTTTCCTTCTCTTTCATCAACATATCCTTGCGGCCAAGGAACATCTCCCGCGTGGAAGTCAAATGGGACACATCGGTTAACTGTCCAGGAACTCGATTGAGGTAAAGGTTAACCATGAAAGCATTGGGGTCAGTTTCACCTTTAGGTGTCTTGACTCCGGCCTTAGCCAATACCTCAGCGTACCCATTAGATTGTTTGGCCGTTAACTGTCCTCGAGTCTTCATCGCAATGAGCTGGGATGCTCGGTGCTTCAGCTCTAAGATCTCACCGCCATTTGGATCAATACGATGAAAGAAGCCACGGAAGCGGTTGCTAATCGGGCCAGACAAGTTGATCTCATCAAGTTCAGCGTCTGTCAGAAAGCCATCCGTTGTAACCGATACCACCGTGCGGTGACTTGGTACGCCATTAAGCATTTCAGACATCAAAGCACGAGCCAGACCAGTGGTATAAGCAGCAAAGAAGGGATTGGTCAGCGTCGATGGCAGCAGCGGCTTATTCAGGCCACTTTCGACCTCAAATGAGGTTTTACGGCGTAACCCTTGCGCCAGCTTACCGTATACGCTGTTCCCACACTCCTTAAACAGGCGCTCGTCAAAGCTACCTTTTTCGTGAGCAAGGCGTTGCTGTCGTACCCACTGCATAAACGGTTCAAAGATCGAAGCTTGATTTAACCACGGTACGACAAACCCCTGTTTAACAGTGATTTCAGCGCCTTGGTTATAGGCAACCTCTAGCTCGTGCCCAGTGCAGTAGGTCACACCTTCCAACGGGTAGATGAGGCCAAAGGACTCGGTTCTTACAGGCAGTGATGGGAAGCGAGTTCCAGCTGGAAACTTGAAGCTAACTCGGGCTAGTGCACACTTGTCACCGAACAGCTCTTTCAGATTGTGGGTCATGAACATGTTGTCATAATCCAACTGACGTAAGCCGATAAGGATCGAGGTGTAACAGCTCGGAGCATCGAAGTCGTTCCAAGTGTCCTCAGCAGTAGGGCCAGAGACAAAGCTCTCATTGCGCCCACCGTGGTAACAGCGGGTAGCGAAGTCCTCCAGTATCAATCGTTCATCACAGGCAACATCGGAAGTGATGGTTAAAGGCTGGTTGCGGCCTTCAGGCCAAATTTCCTTAGTTACCTCTTCAAAGCCAAACAGTCGGCGATAAGCCTTGGGGTCACTCAGAGTTTCGGTAAATGCCTTAACAGCAATACCACCTATGGTGAATGGAACCCGTTTGATCCCTAGACTCGCGCAGAACTCGATGACTCGCTCCATGTGAAGCGCAGCAACTTCAGCATCACGCAAGGCGTAAGCCTCAAAGCCCGCTTTGTCAGCCTCCAGGTACTCATCCATGCGCTCGATTGAATAGGGAGCCGGGATCTCCAACTTAGAAAGCCCCAGCAGCTCACCCACATCAGCCAAGCTTTTCCCGTTTGGGCAAAGCAGCATGGTGTCGTACCACTGCAACAACAGATGACGACTATTGCGGTTGCTATCCCAGACCTTGATTGGTTGCTTGTCGATACGACGGCAGCTCACCTTTTCAACGTCCACGCCATACGCCTTATCAAGTGATACAACCGTCTTACGGACGCTGTTTACTGCTTCTTGAACGCCAGAAAAGGCTTTATTGAAGTTAAACAAATCCGCTCGCAGGAAGTGAGCACAAGCGATGACCATCTCAGGCCAACACTCAAGTACCCCTTCGGTAATGGCATGCTCAATGGCTTGCACTAAGCAGTGATCCAGATCCAGACGACCGCCTTTACGGTGATTGTCTGGATACAGAATCAATGTTGTCATCTGCCCTTTAAATCGAATCGCAAACTGATAACTCAGAATGTTGTTCTCGGTACCACAGGCTGATGCCGTGTACTCGGTATCTATCGCCACAATAGGGTGAGCTTCAGTTACAAGCCCACGTGGCAACTTGAATACGTTGTCCTTAGGGTCATAAGGGCGGCGAGGCTGGATAGACTCAAAGGTCACATCGTTGCTACCTTCGGCTTCCCATCCTTCTACGCTCTCGTTCTCCCATGACGAAACAACTTCAGAGTCGTTCGCTGCATCATGCCATCCAGTTACAGTCTCGGTTTCAGCGGCATTATTCCAATTAGCTTGCTCTTGCATTTTCATATCCTCCAGGAAAGAAGAAAGCTCCCGTAGGAGCCTTCGATACAGCCATCAGCGCCATTAAGCGTGGTATAGCGCCCAATCAACTTTTGGCATTGCCTTTCCGTCGTTCGCAGATATGAGTCCGTCAACCAGAACATCACGCAAACCCTCAAGGTTGGTATGGTGCTCGGCGTCGAAAATATGCAACAACTTGTCATTGGTGCCAGACACCAACAGCGAACCACTCTTCTCGGACAAACGAATGTCCTTGATCGCTTCGATGTTGATGAAACCACCGTTCTCCATCTTGATGCACTGCTTCGGCTCTGGCTTAACCTTGCCCTTCAACTGTTTGAACAGGTCTTCAGCTTTATCACTATTGTCGTAGCGAAGCAGAGAGCAACCTTTGCCCAATACCAACAGAATGTTGGCTTGCTCGTCATAGAGAACGGTTTCAGAGGCTACAAGGTTTACAGCGCCATTAACAGTGCGAAAAAACATAGACTTAGACATCTTAAAATCTCCATTAAATAAATTGTTAAAGAGCGGTAATGGCGGTGCCATTACCGCCAGCAGCAAGTTGGTGCTGCTTACTCCTCAATGAGGACTGGGTGCAGATTACGGATTTCGTATATCGATATTGTTCGGTACAAAAAGATCCGCCTCTTCAATTGCCAAATGGCATGCAGTCGAAACCGCTTTATCCCTCAGCCCCGAAGGAGTGAGTGCATAGTAAGTGGGTGGGGAATTTCAGGTGTTCAGTGCAAAAAAAGTACGAGTTAGATGAATTCGCAGATTTGGTAGGCTTAGATGCAACAAAGCCCGAGAACATGCGTCCTCGGGCTCTGTTGCAATGTCGGCAAGCTAGTAGGTTTAAATATCCCAGCGAGGCTTCAGTCGCTTCTGCTGCGCTTTCTGATCCAGTTGCTGTTTCTCCATCTGAGCAAGCTCCCAGGCAATCACGTCCTCAAGACGGAAGCGTATCGGGCTGTTACGGTTTGGCCCCAGTTTAAAGAACGGTGGCAGTGACTCCGGATTGCGGGAGCATGCAGTCGTGATGGACTCGACGCTACGTTTCTGGCGTTGAGCTAGGTCTTCCTTGGTCAAGATCACATCGTTCACGCTACGGCCTCCCCTGCAGCGGTACCCGCCCACATACCATTATTACTGGCGAGCATCGATAGAGCAGTCATATCACTTGCCTCAGACAGCTGGGTATTCTGGTGGAAAGCATAACGCTCAGTGGTCGTCACGCTTTGATGGAACAAGTTCTGCTGCACCAAGCGAGCATTACCAGTCAGCTGCAACTGGCGGCTTGCATAGGTGCGGCGCAAGTCATGGATGGTAAAGCCATCAGTCCCACCAGTACACTTTAAGACGAAATCCCGCAGCTTTTCATGGCACGAACGAGGGTGAGCAATGTGCTTGCCTTGTTTGACCTCAGACGGGAATAACCACTCGTTCCAAGAATCAACGGCGCAGGCCTTCAGCAGTCGCTGTGCTGGCCCGTTAATATGAATACGATAAGCTCGCCCATTCTTCGTCATTGGTAGAGAAAGCATTGTGAAGTCGTCACTGATCATGTCGCGAGTGATATCGATGACATTGCCAATACGAAGCCCAAGGAAAAGGCTCACCAGCAAGGCGCGAGATGCGAAGCTATCGATTTCAGTAGCATGCTCGATGTAGTAGCGCAGTTCATGCTCATCCAGAATTCGGTCACGGATGTTAGCTTCAGGCCACTTCTTTATGCCCTTACATGGGTTCTTCATCAATAGGTCGAGATCAACCGCAGCAGAGAAGATCCGGGATAGCAGCGATAGGTGACGATTCACCGTAGCTCCAGAAACCTTGGAAGCCAACCCAGTCAGGAACTGCTCAACATCAAGGCGAGACACTGAAGCCAAGGTCTTATCGGCAAAGTAAGGCATCACACGACGCCAGCGAGTTTTTACGCTTCGGATATCGCGGTTACGGCTTTCCATCATCGGCAGCACATAATCAATGAAGAAGTCACCGACCATTAAGCCAGCGGCCTTGTTGTAATGACCTTGTTCGATCTCGGAGATACGCTTGTTGGCAATCTTATCAAAGGTTGAGATCCCCATTTCAGGCCAATGGCCGATGACCTCTTTAAAGCGTTGTCCTTTAAAGGACTTGTCGATGGACAATGATACGGTTGCCTGATTAAAGGTCACAACCTGATGCTTCACGCCAGTGCGGCGCTTCACGATAGGTGCTTCACCCTTAGCAGGTCGAGGATGCTCACTGAAAGCACGGTTAGTAAAAGAAATGGTGTTGGTCATGTTCGCCCCCTGATATCTAATAAAAATCAATGGGCGAACTTTAACGAAGTGGGACTAGCGAAGTGTTCGGTACAAAACTAATTGATGCTTGCCAAGGCTTTTACTACATGGCGGTTGATGGTCGAACGACTGAGCTCAAAGTCCTCGGGCTTAATGTCAGCTCCCCAAATGTCGAAATCCAGCTTATCTGCTAAATTAGCCAACTCGACATCAAAGGGGCTTACAGCCCCGCTAGCACCGACCGAAAATGCTCGAGAGCAATGCTTCTGGGTCTCCTTACGGATCTCCTCTTCTAAGTCATCCAGTGAGCACTTTGAAGTTACTAACTTCTTCTTGAATCGTTCATATACCTTCTGAAATACGCCATGCTTCGCCATCAGGACATGAACTTGATTTACAAATTCATTGAAGAAAGGCTGCATTTTTGCACTTTCTTTATGGGAGGATGAGTTTTTGACGGATGCTCTACGTTTGCTCGCCAATTCCTCTTCTGCTAATTTTTTATGCTCCCGACGCTTGACATATGGTTCGGCATTAACCGTTTGTCGTTCGCATAGAAGCATGCCTTCTATAAAGTGCAAGTCATCAACTAATTTAACTGCTAAGTCGGTATTGAACTCACCACCGGCACGCGCCACTTTTCTAATTTTTTTGACTTCGAAAAGCGCCTGCTCTGCTTTTCTTCTAGCCAATGCAGGAAACAAGAATTGCTCAGCAACTTCTTCGTCCACTATATCTCCATGCACACCGACATCGGGAAATAGCTCCGGAACCACAAAGGCAACGTACAGTGCTTGAATATCGCTGTAGCTAGCAATGTGCTCAGGTGACGGTAGGTCGTGTAGTTTGCAAAATTCTTCGTCAATTAAATCTGCACCGTTTACCCGCACATCCTCAATTGCTGCATCGACATAGTACATAAGAGGCTCTAGGGTCGCCGCATCATACTTCAAAGGACTTGCATGCCCCTCTCCGAGCAGTTCATCAAAATGCGATGTCGTACTTCCGATCAATTCGTCGACGATGAACTCGATTGATTGATCAAGTTTTTTGCTCTGCTTATCCAGAACGTTCTGTATCTTTTTTGTTTTTGCCACGGTATTACCAATCGCTATCCGGTGTGTTTGTAGTGGCTCATATTACCCCAACGATCCAGTTGCACACCCCACAGCCGACCTTCAAACTCGTGAAAAAAAGTAGATAGTGTGAACTGCGGCGATTGAGCATCAAATGACTAACTAATCATTAACAATCATCAACTCAACAGCTAGCACAGCGGCGCTGTTGAGTTGATGATTGTGATATAGGTAAGTAGGTCAGATTATAGAGCTATACCCACGATCTCACCATCAGTCCTCAGGCCCAAGCACCCACCCGAGCACTCCGCCAATACAGGTTCCAGCGACTGCTCCAGGCAATCCAAAACGGGCTCCAATAACGCCGCCAGTGGCTGCACCTCTTAGTGCACCTTGAGTGCTAGGTTTAACGGTGACCTTGCGCTTACCGTTCTTGTTCTTAGGCGAGATCTCGATGGCATTTATCTCCATCACAGTTGTATGGGGTTTCAATGGATTCATGTTGTACTCCTCAGGTTGGTGTATGCAGGTGAGTTGGTTGGGGTTAGCAGTCGGATGCTATTTACATTGAGCTCTGCTATTCGCTCAAACATCGGTGTGAGGTTGTGACTCAGGGGCTTCCAGTGATGACAGGCGCAGTGGTTACTAGCGTAGGATCTAGGTAGAGGCGGTGACCGCTGTTGACCATACGAGTTCACTGTGGTGGCACTTCTCTAATCAAGGGTTTGCCGAGCAAGCCCAGTGATTGAATAAACAGGCAACCGTGACAGGAACGCAAGATAGGTGTTAGTCCATAATGCCAATTGGACAAGCAGCAGGGTGATGAAAGGAACTCAGCAAGGCGAGATATGCAAGGTTAGCGAATACCCAGCTTTTCGGCGGGAAACGCTAACAAAACACTAAGGTGCAGAATTGCACCAAAATTATATTAATAAATATTATTAATCTGAGTTCACCTTCAGAGCAGATTGCCCAGCCCACACAAGGGTTAATCGGTACATGGACAGAACGATAGCATGAAATTGCAGCCCCCGTTCGTCGTCTGTTAGCAGGGCATATGGAAAGCCCACCCAGAACCAGCGGATGGTTCCCCAGTCATATCAGTGCTTGTTACCACGTCGGTAACAAGCGCCTTTATCTCAAATTGGCACTGGGGGAATTAATACGACCTCGCTCCAGAATCGGGATTTATTAGCCAGCTCCAGCAAGCATGGTTATCAGACTCACGTCGGGTATTTCATCGCTCTCGCCATCAGATGTACCAATCTGAGCCGTCCTCCAAGCAAACAGGCCGACATTTCAGATACACTACCCACCTGCCGCTCAAACAGGCACTAGGGATGCGGTATCCGTTGAAAAACAACAGCAGATATAAAGAGGCGATCCATCAGCACTTACTGCGTAAGCACCTATGGACTGCCCCTCTGAGCTACTGCCTTTCGGTACCTTCCTTCTGGTCTATATCCGGATTCGGCCAACGAAATCGGTCAAGCAACCTCAACCTCGATCTCGGTAAAACATCCCTCGTCCAGATAAGTCAGGAAGTTGGACTCCCACAACTGGTAGAAGTCCAACACGTCAGGTTCATCAAATGGTGCAGCCCCTAGTCCAGCAACCATGGCTTGTCGTGTGCTGAAATCAAAGTCCACCTCTTTCGCTAGTTCAGGTTGGGGGTAACCTTGGTAGCTGAAATCGGTGATGTAATCGATCAACCATTCGTTCAGCAGACGAGACAGCCTTATCTCCACAGGGTGAAAGCCACCTCGGTCAGCAGAGTAAGTAACATCTCGAAAGTTGAACACGATAGCCATGCTGTTGCTTGGTAAATAGGTCTTTTCACCCAGCGTTTGGTTTAAGGCTTCGATAAGGCGTGCGGATGCTGGACGGCACAAACCATCCTTGTCGATGTATAGTTTCATAATGCGTTCACTTTGGGATTGTTTAAAGGGAAGGTGGTGTAGCGGTGGTGCTATGGATTGAAATTATGCGGTGCTGAGTTACTTACCGGATAGTGCCAACAACTTGGCCTTAGCGGCTTCGTAATCAGGGTTGAGCACATGAAGAAATGGGCTCTTGTCGCTAGCCTGGATTAAGCCAAGATCTTTAGACCGCAACGCCGCAGCAAGAAACCCTGCATTGTTCGCACTACCGCCGCCGTAGAGGTCACGAAGCGCTACTGACTTGAATGGCACCTTTGGTTTCTGTTGATCCAGTACGACAATCACATCATCAACAAGCAGCCAGCGTTTGCTGTGAAGTCCCCCGCCTTCATTCCTGCTTAAACGCAGGTAGAGCCTGTCGTCACCCTTGTTGATGGCAACTTCGAAGAAGACATGGTTTTGTGTCTTCGGGCTGAGCTTCTTGCCCTTGCCACTGAGCACTACCTTCTCGAATGGATCATCTACAGGTACATCAGATTGCTTGTTTGGCGTAGCCTTAGGGGGCTTGGGTTGATGGTTGGCGGCTTGTTCTTGTCCCGATCCGGTCGTTGGTTCAGGTGCGGCTTGTTGCCCGGTAGATTCGGTCGCTTGCTTAGTGGTGGATTTAGCTTTGGTTGTCTTGCGGTTCATAAGAAAATCCTCATTAAAGTTGGAATATTTAAGTCACTTCCATCAGTCGATATGACGGCAAATAGCAGTGCTGAAGTAGTTGGCAGGATGGCAAGGAGATAGCAGGTAACACCCACCTCCAGCCGCCGTGGTAATGGTTAAGGCGAGAACGTATTGCTGGTCGTTACCTTCCAACAAGATGGCGTACTCAGGGTTATCAAGAGCGAATTGGATTGCGGTTTGATCAGCTTCATCTTGCTCTCGCAATGTGGCTTCATCATCCTCCGCATCGATCAGAACCAAAGCGGTGCCAGTTTCATCCCACATCTGTTGCGCGGCTTCGATGTCGCCATCAAATGGGGTTGTTAGCTCCGCCATCAAGAGCTGCTGGATAGAAGGAGGCAACGGCAAGGTCGCTACCTGCCAGAGTTGATTGATGAATTGCATAGTTCTCTCTCCGTAGAAAAGACAAAGCCCCTAAGCGAAGAATCGCTTAGGGGCTTTGCCATTAGGGTTGTGGATTGTTTCTCAGGGATAATGGGCAAGTCAGCCAATCGCCGTTACCCGTCAATATGGTTGAAGTGATGCTTACCTTCGATCATGTCAGATAAGGCCGCTGTGGTTTGCCGCTGATTGGCTTCACTGTGCTTCGCGTAGATCAAAGTGGACTCAACGCTTCGATGATTAAGCAGCACCTTAACAGCACTGATATCTGCGCCATTAGAGATCAGATTAGAAGCCACTGAATGCCTAGCGGTATGGAACAACACCTCTCCAGCATCCTTAATGCCAGCCCGCTTCTTGATCAGGTTAAACGCCCAACGAGGTGGTGCGATTGGCTTGCCCTTCTTGGTGCCAGGAAAGACATGGGGGTTGGAGCTGACCCTCGGGATGGATTGAAAAATCTCGACCATCAAGTCAGACAAGAAGATGGTATGACTGCTGCCGTTCTTGGTATTTGGGATCGACAAAGTACGTTTAACCAAGTCAACATCAGTCCATTTCCGATAACGAAGCTCAGACTCTCGACACCCCATTAGGAACAGCAGGGCAATGAAGTTACCAGCACTAGGACAATGGTACTCCCGAGCACATTTAATAATCCGTCGAGTCTCATCGAGATCGCAGAACCGAGTCCGAGTGTTGTTTTCGGGAAGCAACGAAACCATCAGCGCTACGTTGGGTACATTCAGCAAACGCTCAGCCAATTTCCCAACGGTCTTCAGCATCGCTAAGACACGGTTATTGGTCGCAGCCGAGTAACCTTGGTCACTAAGTGATAGCTGGAGTTGCATAACTTGATGAGCAGTCAGGGCGTTATAGGCAATGTCGGCTATCGGTTTGGCGTGATCACGGAATCGCTGCTCATCATCATCCCATGTCTTCTTTCGCTTCTTCGCCATCGGTAAGTAGGTGGAATAGAAGAAGTCCTTTACGGTGGGCACATCGGCACTCTCATCACGAACTTGCTTAGGGTCAATGCCGTCAGCCACTTGTGCCTTGTGTTTACGAGCAATCCGACGAGCTGTATCCACATCGATATCGGGAAAGCGACCAATGGCGATACTGCGCTTCTTCCCATGTAACGTATACCGCAACAGGAACCGCTTAGATCCCGTTCGGCCAGAAAGGCACTTCAAACCGACGATCTCGGTATCGGAGACTTCCAACTCAGTAGAACGGGAATCGGCAGAATTGGCGGGTAATGCCTTCAAAGTGGCATTGGTGAACTTAAATCGCTTATTCATATCAATACCTCGGTTAAAATTAATCAAGGTATTAATATCTGTTTGAAGGGGTCTTTATTTCGGCAGTGGTACCAAATAAGTATTCGTCATCAAGGTGGAAGTAAAGCCCAAAAGCGAGGTAATCAATCTCGGTTAAATTGCGATAGAACTCGTCTGCTTGGATGTTCAGCCTTAACCCGTTCTGGTTACTCAGCAATACATCAATGCAGCAAGAAACAATTAATACAGTTCAACATCATTTTCGAGTTTAAGAAATGTGTGTAAGTCTCATTACTACCCCTACGACCTAATTGCACACTAAAGCAGATGGACAAGATGGGAACCGGAGTAGACCAGTAAAACGATACGTCGAAATGTTGAATCTTGTTGGATAGCCTTGGATCCAGTCACGCACAGAATCGGCACAGCCAAAAACGGATATGGACAAGGAGAAGCTATCTGAAGGGGGCCGAGCGAGCGAGATGTCAGGAGCTGCAGGCAGGATTTGCAACAGCTCATAGCTTGCAAAGCCGCATCAGCCCAGATACAACAAAGCCCCGACTTTCGTCGAGGCTTTGTTTTTGAAAATGGTGCCCGGGGTCGGACTTGAACCGACACAGTTATTCACCGGCGGATTTTGAATCCGCTGCGTCTACCAATTTCGCCACCCGGGCATGTGAATCATTCTACGCATCTTGCTTCCCAACGCAATAGTAAAAAGTAGGAAAATCGCACCCTTGCGTTTGTTTGCTGAGATTTTGAGCGTTTTAAGCAAAAAGGTCCATTAACAAGTACTATGAACGCCAGAATCGGTACATGAATGTTGGCCCATGACGCAACCACCACCCTACCCCGGATATCGATACTTTATAGGGTAGCCAAACACGTAGCCAGCCTTGACGCCGGGTGATTTTCAAGGAAGCGCAGTCGGGAATACTGACAACGAGCTGATGACCATCAAAGATAAAAGGGAGTCGTGATAACGTTTTTGACACCGGAAAACGGCGATGGAGTCCAATCAAAGACACTAACATGCTTTCACTAGGAACGACCAGGGTTAGCCGTCCCCCTTGTGCGTTGAGGTAAGCAACCTCACCACCATGCTCGACCTCAACCTCACCATTATATTCCAACATCATTATCCAACATCAATCCAGGTTACGCCCACGGATGCTGATACTGCCATTTACCTTCCAGATGGAGTGTTCTGATTTGTCGCCAGCCCCGCTTGGCACGCTGATTTCAACATGGTCAAAATCATAGGTCAGCTCGGCATGCCGTTCCGTCAATTTGTCATAAAGGGCGCCAGCCAGTTCCGGCCAGTTCGTTGTATTGTCATTGATATCAGCCATGGTGTTGCTCCTCATTCGTAATGCGCCTTAGCCAGGCTTTCATTTCGGGTATCAGTTACTTCACCCTCGCTTCAAAGAGTTTTGAGGCACAGGCTCCAATAAATATAGTGCCCCTAACCAAAACTGCCGTTAGGAGGACTCTCATTTCCAAGATCCGTATCATTCTCCCCAGAGAGTAATATTGCTACACTGCTCGCAACACCTTGAAGCTAAGTTAATTTGGAAAATCTTGTGAAGAAGAAGAAACAGCCGGACGTTGCATCCACCAAACAATACCCTAGCCTTTTTCGCCGCCTTGCGGCATGGCTCTATGACACCCTGGTCATCGCCGCAGTACTCATGCTTGCTGGCGGCATCGCTATCGGCTTGATGGCCGTCCTAGTGGCAGTTGGTGCTGTTGATATTACTGGCTACGAGGATGTCAGTGCCTATATGACCCTGCACCCCGTGGTGGGCATGCTTTACACCGGCTACCTTGCCATGGTTATTGTCGGCTTCTTTACCTATTTCTGGTGCCAAGCGGGACAGACCTTGGGGATGCGGGCGTGGAAGTTGCGCATCCAAAACAAAGACGGCTCAAATATCCGCCCGACCCAAGCGATGATCCGCATGGCTACCTCGGCATTCGGACTGGGTAACTTGTTGGCTCCCTTTAGCAAGACCAGACAGTCGTTCCAGGATGCCATGGCAGATTGTGAGATGGTTGTTCTGCCGAAGGTCAACTAATTAGCAGCTCACACGTTTCAGAGACAAAAAAGGCGCCGACGGCGCCTTTTCTCTCTTTCGAAGCTACAGTTTTCTTCTTAGCAAGTAAATGGTGATAAACAGGAACACCAAACTCGGCCCTATCGCCCCGATTATCGGGTGAAGCCGGTAAACGATACTCATCGGCCCGAACACTTCATTGGAGATATAAAAACCGAAGCCGAAAATGACCCCCGACAACACCCTTGCTCCCATCGTCACCGAACGCAACGGGCCAAACACAAACGACAGCGCCAGCAACATCATCACCGCAATCGAAAACGGCTGCAGCGCCTTGCGCCAGAACGCCAGCGCATAGCGCGACGAGTCCTGCTTGGAATCTTCGAGATAGTTTTTGTAGTCATACACCCCTGACAGCGAGAGCTCCTCAGGTTTCAGCGTAACGACGGCCAGTTTGTCCGGGGTCAACGCTGTCCGCCAGTGAAGCTCAGGCAGGCGCTCATTGACTTGTTGCTCTTTTCCTATCGTCGTTACCGTTACATCCTTGAGCTGCCAACCCTTGTCATTGTCGAAGGTTGCAGACTCGGCGAAGGTAGAATGGGTTAGCTCGTCCTGTTCATTGAACTGCCAAATATTGACCCCATACAGCTCCTGTTGCTCGTGAACCCGACCTATATAAATGAAGTCATTGTCATCCTTGGTCCAGACACCGCGCTGCACCGACAGGATGTTTCCGCCCGAAGTCCACAGTGCACGCAGTTCACGAGCAGCTTTCTGGGCTTCGGGGGCCCCCCACTGGCCCAGCAGGGTGATCAACAACATCAAAGGGACGGCGGTCTTCAATACCGACAGGCCAATGTCCAACTTGGAAAAGCCAGCCGCCTGCATCACCACCAGCTCCGAACTCGAAGCCAGCATGCCCAGACCAATCAACGCCCCCAGTAAAACCGCCATCGGGAAGAACATCTCAATATCACGCGGAATACTCAGCAGCACATAAATCAAGGCTTTCCAAAGATCGTAAGTACCATCGCCCACTTTTCGCAACTGCTCAACATACTTGATGATGGCCGACAACCCCACCAAGGTAGATAGCGTCAGGGCCGAGGTCGAAATCAGGGTTCGGCCAATGTATAAATCCAGAATCTTAAACATTAACCACGTCTCCGAAACTTCTCTCTCACCTTGCGCACCGCTAAGGTATCCCAACTATTCAGGGCTATTGCCACCACAAAAATCACTAAGTTGATTGACCACAGGCCAATATACGACGGAAGCCCTCCGTCTTCGACAGCAGACTTGGCCGCACTGATTGCAAGGAAGTAAGCCAGGTAAATCAACACCGCAGGAACCAATTTGGCAAAGCGCCCCTGACGCGGGTTCACCGCAGACAGAGGAACAACGATCATGGTCAGTAACGGAATACACAGCACCAGTGACATCCGCCACTGGAACTCAGCCTTGGCTGCCAACTCCGGGCGCTGCATCAACTCGAAGGTCGGTAAGGCATCCCAGTCCCGGCTCTTTTCCCGTACCGCCCGCTGGCCAATCAGGGCCTGGTAGTCATCGAACTGGGTAATGGAATAGTCCAACCGTGTCGGGATCCCCTCGTAGCGGGTGCCTTCTTTCAAATCCAATACCTGACGGCCGTCAGGTAATTCGCTAACATAACCACGGTCTGCCACCATCACACTCGGACGCAGTGCATCACGGGCAGATAGTTGGGCAACGAACACTTTATCCAGTCGGCTACCGCTGTTGGTAATGTCGTTGACGAATACTACCCCCTGACCATCCGGTGCAGCCTGAAACTGGCCCTTCACCAACAAATCAAGACCGGAATCAGCCTTGACCTGCTCCATCAACTGCTCGGTTTTTTCTACCGACCACGGCGCTAGCCACAATGCGTTGAAAGCGGCTACTGAGCCGGTGATAATCGCCAGCCACAAAGCCGCCTGGATCAGGAACTTATTGCCGATACCGGTGGCATTCATCACGGTAATTTCACTTTCGGCATACAATCGACCAAAAGTCAGCAAAATGCCGATGTACAAACTCAGCGGCAACATCAACAGGGCCATCGAAGGCATGTACAAACCGAGCAAGGTCGCGATCAAATCACTCGGGATGGAACCCTCTGTTGCATCAGCAAGAATGCGAATAAATTTCTGACTGATAAAGACAAGAAAAAGGACAAAAAGCACCGCAAATTGGCTTTTTAATGTCTCACGCGTCAAATACCGAACAATAATCACGCTTTAATTACCCATAGAAAACTTGTTTTTTTACTGGAATCACTATAATTTTTCGGTTAATCAGTTATTTTTTTAATCTTTCGGCTAATTGTTAACCTGCACTTTAATCCTATACCGAATTCGTGGTCCAGCAACATAAGTGCGGCATTATCTAACATTTAGCTTTAATTGTCTTTATTAGGATGTAGGAGTACGCATGGAGTTCAGTGTAAAAAGTGGTAGCCCCGAGAAACAGCGCAGTGCCTGTATCGTCGTTGGCGTATTCGAACCACGTCGCCTTTCTCCCATTGCCGAGCAGCTCGACAAAATTAGCGATGGCTATATCAGCTCACTGCTTCGCCGTGGTGATCTAGAAGGCAAGCCTGGCCAAATGCTGCTGCTTCACCATGTACCAAACGTATTATCAGAGCGTGTATTACTGGTTGGTTGTGGTAAAGAGCGCGAACTTGATGAACGCCAGTACAAGCAGATCATCAAAAAAACCATTAGCACCCTGAACGAAACCGGCTCGATGGAAGCGGTCTGCTTCCTGACCGAGCTGCACGTCAAGGGACGCGATACCTACTGGAAAGTCCGCCAAGCCGTAGAAACGACCAAGGACAGCCTGTACACCTTCAACCAGTTCAAGAGCAACAAACCGGAAACCCGCCGTCCGCTGCGCAAGCTGGTATTCAACGTACCGACCCGCCGTGAGCTTTCTCTGGGCGAGCGCGCGATTGCCCATGGCTTGGCTGTTGCCTCTGGCGTAAAAGCCGGTAAAGACTTGGGCAACATGCCACCAAACGTAGCGAACCCGGCTTACCTGGCTTCACAAGCCCGTCGCCTAGCTGATGATTTCGACACGGTCAGCACCAAGATCATTGGCGAGCAGGAAATGAAAGAGCTGGGCATGACCTCATACCTGGCTGTTGGCCAAGGCTCGAAAAACGAAGCCATGATGTCGGTGATTGAATACAAAGGCAACCCTGATTCCGATGCCAAGCCAATTGTCCTTATCGGTAAAGGCCTGACCTTCGATTCCGGCGGTATCTCTATCAAGCCATCAGCCCAGATGGATGAGATGAAATACGACATGTGCGGTGCCGCGACCGTATTCGGTGCCATGAAGGCACTGGCGAAACTCAACCTGCCTATCAATGTGGTGGGGATCCTTGCTGGTTGTGAAAACATGCCGGGTGGCGGTGCCTACCGTCCGGGAGATATCCTAACCACTATGTCTGGCCAAACTGTAGAAGTATTGAATACTGATGCCGAAGGCCGCTTGGTACTTTGTGACGCCCTGACTTACGTTGAGCGTTTCGAGCCAGAGTGCGTTGTTGATGTCGCGACCCTGACCGGTGCTTGTGTAGTCGCATTGGGTAACCATATCAGTGGTCTGCTTTCAAACCACAACCCGCTGGCACACGAGCTGATCAACGCTTCCGAGCAAGCCGGTGACCGTGCATGGCGCCTGCCGATGAACGATGAGTACCAGGAGCAGCTGAATAGCCCGTTTGCCGATATGGCCAACCTAGGCTCGCCGGGCGCAGGGACGATTACCGCCGGTTGCTTCCTGTCTCGCTTTGCCAAGAAATACAACTGGGCGCACCTGGATATCGCAGGTACCGCTTGGGTCGGTGGCAAGGCGAAAGGTGCGACCGGTCGTCCGGTCCCATTGCTGGTCCAATTCCTGCTCAATCGAGCCGGCCTAGAGAACGTCGAGTAACATTGACGCTAGAGGGGGCCAAACGGCCCCCTTCGTTTATAGAGTAAACGCCATGACTCATGCTACTTTTTATATAATCAGTGAACAGCAACATGCAGAGGATAACGACTTCCAGCTGCATTTTGCCTGTCATCAAGCAGCAATGAGTTACCGCCAGGGCCACAAAGTCTACTTGCTTGCCGCAGACAAAGCGCAGGCAGAACAAATAGATGAATACTTATGGCAGCTGGATCCCGATAACTTCGTGCCCCATAACCTGATAGGTGAAGGCCCCCGTGGCGGCTCACCGGTCGAGATTGGCTGGCCCGGACTGCGCCACAGCGGACGGCGCGGGATCCTGATTAATTTGGGGCAAGATGCACCAAATTTTGCCGTTACCTTCTCACAAGTGGTAGACTTCGTCCCTTGCGATGAAAAACAGAAGCAATTGGCGCGCGAACGCTACAAGCAATATCGCCAGGCTGGTATCCAGCTCAACACCGCCAATGCTGCGACGCCCTAATTCCACATAGATCCTTCTAAGAGCGCTATGGAAAAGACATACAACCCACAATCAATTGAAAAAGCGCTGTACCAGCGCTGGGAAGAGGCTGGTTACTTCAAGCCTCACGGTGACACATCAAAAGATGCCTACAGCATCATGATCCCACCGCCGAACGTCACAGGTAGCCTGCACATGGGCCACGCGTTCCAGGATACCATCATGGATACCCTGATCCGCTGTGAGCGTATGAAGGGCAAGAACACCCTATGGCAAGTCGGTACCGACCACGCAGGTATCGCGACCCAGATGGTTGTGGAGCGTAAGATTGCTGCCGAAGAAGGCAAGACCAAGCACGACTACGGCCGTGACGCTTTCATCGATAAAATCTGGGAGTGGAAAGGCGAGTCTGGTGGCACTATCACCAAGCAGCTTCGACGCCTAGGCGCTTCTGTAGACTGGGAGCGTGAGCGCTTCACGATGGACGACGGCCTGTCTAACGCGGTTCAGGAAGTCTTCGTTCGCCTGTTCGAAGAAGATTTGATCTACCGCGGCAAGCGCCTGGTTAACTGGGATCCGAAACTGCACACTGCAATTTCTGATCTTGAAGTTGAAAACAAAGACAAGAAAGGCCACATGTGGCACTTCCGCTACCCGCTGGCTGACGGCGTGAAAACCGCTGAAGGCAAAGACTACATCGTGGTAGCGACTACCCGTCCGGAAACCATGCTGGGTGATACCGGTGTGGCAGTAAACCCGGAAGATCCACGTTACAAAGATCTTATCGGCAAGGAAATCCTACTGCCAATTGTTGACCGCCGTATCCCAATCGTCGGTGACGAGCACGCTGATATGGAAAAAGGCACAGGTTGTGTGAAGATCACTCCTGCGCACGACTTCAACGACTACGAAGTGGGCAAGCGCCACAGCCTGCCGATGATCAACATCCTGACGTTCAATGCTGATATCCGCAACGCGTCTGAAGTGTTCACCACCAACGGTGAGCCAAGCGATGCCTACAGCACTGAGCTACCAGAAAAATACCACGGCATGGAGCGCTTTGCTGCGCGTAAAGCTATCGTTGCCGAGTTCGACGAACTAGGCCTGTTAGACGAAATCAAAGATCACGACCTGACCGTACCTTACGGTGACCGTGGTGGCGTGGTTATCGAGCCAATGCTAACTGACCAGTGGTACGTACGTGCAGCTCCTCTAGCAGAGCCTGCTGTTGCCGCTGTAGAAAACGGCGACATCCAGTTCGTACCTAAGCAATACGAAAACATGTACTTCTCTTGGATGCGTGATATCCAGGATTGGTGTATCTCTCGCCAGCTTTGGTGGGGCCACCGTATCCCTGCCTGGTACGACAACGACGGCAACGTCTATGTTGGCCGCAGCGAAGATGAAGTTCGCGAGCAGAACAACCTGGCACCTGTTGTGGTTCTTCGCCAGGACGATGACGTACTGGATACTTGGTTCTCGTCTGCACTATGGACGTTCGGTACCCAAGGCTGGCCTGAGCAGACTGAAGACCTGAAAGTCTTCCACCCATCAGATGTCCTGGTAACAGGCTTTGACATCATCTTCTTCTGGGTTGCCCGCATGATCATGATGACCATGCACTTCTGTAAAGACGAAGACGGCAAGGCACAGGTTCCGTTCAAGACAGTTTACGTAACGGGTCTGATCCGTGACGAAAACGGCGACAAGATGTCGAAGTCAAAAGGTAACGTACTAGACCCAATCGACATGATCGACGGTATCGGTCTTGAAGACCTAGTTGAAAAGCGCTGTGGCAACATGATGCAGCCACAGCTGGCCGCAAAGATCGAAAAACAAACACGCAAGACTTTCGAAGACGGTATCGAACCTTACGGTACTGATGCCCTGCGCTTTACCCTTGCCGCCATGGCTTCTACCGGTCGTGACATCAACTGGGACATGAAGCGTCTTGAAGGTTACCGTAACTTCTGTAACAAGCTATGGAACGCCAGCCGGTACGTACTGATGAATACAGAAGATCAGGATTGTGGTTTCGCCGCGGATGCCGAGCTTGAGTACTCGCTGGCTGACAAGTGGATCGAATCTCAGTTCGAACTAGCTGCAAAAGAGTTCAACGCCCATATCGACAACTTCCGTCTGGACATGGCCGCGAACACGATCTACGAGTTCATCTGGAACCAGTTCTGTGACTGGTACCTAGAGCTAACCAAGCCAGTACTATGGAAAGGCACTGAAGCGCAGCAGCGTGCAACACGCCGCACCCTGATCACCGTACTTGAGAAGACGTTGCGTCTGGCGCACCCTGTGATCCCATACATCACCGAAACTATCTGGCAGAGCGTGAAACCGCTGGTAGATGGCGTTGACGGTGACACTATCATGCTGCAGTCACTGCCTCAGTACGATGAAGCGAACTTCAACGAAGAAGCTTTGGCTGACATCGAGTGGGTGAAGAGCTTTATCACCAGCATCCGTAACCTGCGTGCCGAGTACGACATTGCGCCGAGCAAGCCGCTTGATGTGATGCTGAAAGCCGCAGACGACAAAGATGCAGCACGCCTTGAAGCCAACAAGCAAGTACTGGTTTCCCTAGCCAAGCTAGAGAACATCCGCGTACTGGCTGCCGGTGAAGAAACACCAGCTTGTGCAACCGCACTGGTTGGCAAGTCTGAGCTGATGATCCCAATGGCTGGCCTGATTGACAAAGACGCTGAGCTTGACCGCCTGGCGAAAGAAATCAAGAAGACCGAAGGTGAAATCAAGCGCATCGAAGGCAAGCTAGGCAACCAAGGTTTCGTGGCTAAAGCGCCAGAAGCGGTTGTTGCCAAAGAGCGCGAGAAGCTTGATGGTTACAAAGAGACTCTAGTGAAACTGGCCGAGCAGCAAGCGACTATCGCTGCGCTGTAATTACCAGCGCCACACTTGATTCAAAGCCGGCCATGCGCCGGCTTTTTTATTGCCTGCCCACTGTGACCTCACTCATAAATCCTTCTACTCACCCAGACCGTATTCTGTCATAGAGCACACCTATCGAATCGATAGATGATAATAGATTGCAAATGATAATAATTATCACTAATATCTAGTTATCAACTGAGGGAGAGTCCACCATGAAAAAGACCATTAGCTTTGCCATTATCCACTTTTTTGTCGCATTCAGCGTTGCCTACTTACTGACAGGCGAGATCCTGATCAGCAGCCTGATCGCCATGATAGAGCCAATGGTCAATACGGTGGCTTTCTACTTCCATGAAAAAGCTTGGCAAACCAAGGCACTGCTTCGCAGTGGCTATGCCAACCCGGGACGCAAAACCTTCAGTTTTGCCGTCGTTCACTTCAGCGTCGCATTTGGTGTAGCCTACATACTCACCGGGGATGTGCTAGTTGGTAGTGTGATGGCCATGATTGAACCGGCTATCAACACCGTCGCCTACTACTTCCACGAGCGTATCTGGCAGAAGAAAACCGCCAAGCAAGCCGCCAAAGAAGCAATGGGACACCTTGCCTGCCACCATGGTGAATTGCAGCAGTGTGCCGACGTCAGTGATATCACGGTTGACAGCGTTGCGAGAAGCAACTAATTTTGATTGCACTACGCAACCAAAAAATATGCAACCAAAAGAGTGTGATACATGGACGCAGCTTCCCTCAGAGCCCAATCCCGCCTTCTTGTGCGGGAATTGGGCATGCTTGACCGCCAATGCGGCAGCCTTGATATTACCCCGGTACAAGCCCACGCCCTGATAGAGCTCGAAGAGCAGCCGCTGTCAGTTAACCAATTGGCCAGCAGGCTAAAAGTCGACAAGTCCAACGCCAGCCGCACCACTGCCAGTTTGCTCAATGCCGGGTACCTGACAACCCAGGCCGATCCCGAAGATGGCCGCAAGCAGCTATCCAGCCTCTCACCGCAAGGCCAAGCGCTGCTTAGTAACCTCAACCACTCCCTCAACCTCCAAGTCGCCGATTTCATGGCACAGCTCGATCAGGATGAAATCGCCAATCTTGCCCAAAGCCTGCAACGCTATACCAAAGCGATCCAGGCCAACAAACAGCAAGAAGGCTATCAGCTCCGGCTGCTCACCCCACTTGATAACGCTGCTATGGCTGCCGTTGTACGCCGGGTATCCGCCGAACACGGCCTGACAGCAGATAAAGGCTATGGTGTTGCCGATCCGACGCTAGATAGCCTTAGCGAGGTTTACAGCGAGCCTAGGAGTGCATTCTGGATCGTAGAGAAGGATAATCGGATATTAGGGGGTGGGGGGATTGCCCCATTGGCAGGGGAAGAAGGGGTCTGCGAGCTGCAAAAAATGTATTTCTTGCCAGAGCTTCGTGGTAAAGGCTTCGCCCGCCGGATCGCCGCCACAGCCTTGAAGTATGCCCGTGAGCAAGGCTTCAAGGCCTGCTACCTCGAGACCACCGCCTCACTGCAGTCGGCTATCAAGCTGTACCAGAGCTTGGGCTTTGTCCGGATCCCGCACGCGATGGGACAGACCGGCCACGATGCCTGCGAGGTCAGGATGCTCAAGACGCTGTAGAATATAGGCTATGGGCTATGGGCTATGGGCTATGGGCTATGGGCTATGGGCTATGGGCAGATTATAAGGGTCTTCAAAGATTCAAGGCACAAAAAAGCTGGCACTTGCCAGCTTTTTGATAGCGATATTACGAGCGTCGAAGATTACTTCTCGTCTTCGTCTTCGTACTCTTCATCGTCGTCCTCGCCCGACTCGAAGTAAGTACCCCAACCGTCATAGTCGATGTTGTGCTTTTCAGCAAGCTGGATCAATTTATCAGCCTGCTCGTCAATCACATCGGCATTCAGAGCAGATTCCATCACGGCATCGAAACATACTACTTTACCGCCACCGTCTTCCGGTGCCAGCTCAAGCTCTTCGGCTTCCAATACTTCAAAGCCCATCTTGAAAGCTTCAACTGCTGCGGCTTCCAGCTCTTCGAAAGTATCTGCCGAAAAGTGGTGCTCGATAGTGTAAAGCGCATCAGGATCACTACCATCTTCCAGCAACGCGGCAATGATTTCGCGCGTTTCTTCCTTCTGCTCTTCGATTAGTTCTGCATAAGACATGGGGAAACTCCACCTATGAAATAAATTCGAACGCAAATATCGCACGGATCGCAATAAAATACCAAATGAAATCGCCTCCGCGGGGAAACTTGATATTTATCAAACTAACGGTCGATTTATTTGCCCCGGCAATAAAATGAAAAAATGCATAATATTCCCTGATATGCGCTTTAAGCGAATAAACACAAAACCCTCAATAGCATATTCACCCATAAAACCTAGAGAAATACCCTCAGCATTCTAATTACCGATGGGTGGGCGGTATGAAAGCGCCAAAAAAGTGTGAACAATCCCAAAGATATACTGCGCCCAGCGGCATAAAATTCACTGGCAACAAGCAAATAGAGCCACGGCAAAGACTGATGGCCAATTAAATAAGCATACGAGAGATACGATCATGAGTAACTTCTACCACGGCCCTGAGCCTGGGAGACGGCGCCGCAGCCAGCTGCGTCGTCCCCGTAGGACACTCACCCACCTGACAACTGCAGCGGGTAGCGATTTGCTATCGGGATCCTTTGCAATGCCAGAGAGTGAGAGCGCGGCTCCGACACCTCACCCAACGTTGACACCTCTATCCAACCTGTATCTTCAGCACGGATAAACAACCTATAAACCATTTTCGTTAGTACCTACTAACGCCTGGTTCTGCCTGCTCCGGCGTCAAGTCCGGCGAGCCCCGTCATGCCTGACGACAGGCCTGGTAGATGAATCACCCTTGTATTGGATGTACAAGGGCAAGGAGAAAACAATGACAACCGAAACCATGAAACAGGAAGAGAAAGGCGGTTTCTTCGCCAATTTCAAATTTCCTTCCGCCTACACTATTTTATTTGCCCTTATTGCCCTTGTCGCATTGATGACCTGGATCGTACCGGCAGGCCAGTACGAGCGCGTGATGAATGAGGATTTGGGCCGTGAAGTACCTGTAACTGGTACCTACCAGCCAGTAGATAGCAACCCGCAGGGTGTGGTCGATGTCCTTTTGGCACCGATTGACGGCTTCTACGATCACAACACCTATGAAGCAGCGGCTATCGATGTTTCACTTTTCATCCTAGTGATCGGTGGCTTCCTTGGCCTAGTGACCAAAACGGGAGCGATTGATGCCGGTATCGAACGCGTTACCGCCCGCCTTCAAGGCAGGGAAGAGATGATGATACCGATCCTGATGGCACTATTTGCCGCAGGCGGTACTATCTACGGCATGGCAGAAGAATCACTGCCGTTCTATACCCTACTCGTGCCTGTCATGATGGCAGCCCGCTTTGACCCAGTGGTTGCGGCTGCAACCGTACTGCTTGGTGCAGGTATCGGTACCCTTGGCTCTACCATCAACCCATTTGCAACAGTTATTGCCGCTAACGCCGCCGGTATTCCTTTCACTGATGGCATCATGCTTCGCGTGGCGATGCTGGTTATTGGCTGGTTGATCTGTGTCGGCTACGTAATGCGTTATGCCAAGATGGTTCGTGCCGACAAAACCAAATCCATTGTCTACGACAAATACGAAGAGAACAAAGCCCACTTCCTGGGTAACCAATCTGGCGAAATGCTGGAGTTCACCACTACCCGCAAAGTGATCTTGGCTATCTTCGCCGCGTCATTCGGTATCATGATTTACGGTGTAGCCGTTGCAGGTTGGTGGATGGCTGAAATTTCAGGCATGTTCCTGGCTTCAACTATTATCATCGGCCTGATTGCCCGCATGAGCGAAGAAGAGTTTACTTCAAGCTTCATTGATGGTGCTCGCGACCTACTGGGTGTAGCTCTAATCATCGGTATCGCCCGCGGTATCGTGGTAATTATGGACCGCGGAATGATCACAGACACCATCCTAAACACTGCTGAGCACGCGGTAACTGGCCTGTCATCAATCGTGTTCATCAATGTGATGTACTGGCTAGAAATCCTGCTATCGTTCCTGGTTCCATCATCATCTGGTCTTGCGGTGTTAACGATGCCAATCATGGCTCCACTGGCGGACTTCGCTGGCGTCAGCCGTGACCTTGTGGTCACTGCCTACCAGTCTGCATCCGGTATTGTGAACCTAATGACACCAACATCAGCGGTAGTCATGGGTGGCCTGGCCATTGCTCGCGTACCTTACGTCCGCTGGGTGAAATGGGTTGCGCCATTGCTAGGTATTCTAACCGTACTGATCATGGCAATGCTGAGTGTCGGCGCCATGCTATAAAATCCCCCCCTTTCGATCTTGCTTACTTCGCCGCCCTTTTGGGCGGCTTTTTTATGCCTCATGCTCAGCATGTTCCTTAGTCTTTGATTGAGGCTTTGTGGCAGTACCTAGAAGCCACAAGTGGCCACAAGACCAGATAACCAAAAGACCAAATAACCCATTGGCCTTCATGACTCGGACTGGTAAGAATCAAGCCAGCAGGAAGAAATGGAGATAACCATTACGGGATCTAAGTCTTGCTTGTCTCTGACACAGTCACGTAGCATTCCATCAGCATACTTCTCTTTGGCTCATTGCTTTATGTTTATCTCCACCATATATAACAGAATAACATTCCAATTAATCGTTAAATTTATTAACTCAAATATCAACAAATCACCATAAAAACGTCATTGAGACAATTTAAAACCAAACCACACCATTTAAACATAAACAAAAACCTGATTTATAAACGGTGTATTTAAATTACAAAAAACCGAATCAAAAATATAAAAGGAAAAATATTTGTTACTAATCAAGTAACATTCCGATTATTTCTATATAGACAAACACTTTTAGTGCATAAGATTATATTTTTCACATCTGCACAACGTGCAAATTTCTGAATAAGATTCCACAAGAACCAAAACAAACATTAAATAACAACCACTTAAGCAAGCCAAAACCACTTTAAACCTAGGCAAAGCACATAAATACCCATGCACGTAAGCGAGTGACAACTGCATTAAAAATGTTAACAAAACAAATATATAGCGTTACCACATTAATAATAAAAGTGTGATAAACCTCTAAGACTGAGAATGCCTTAAGGGTAAAATAAACCCCAGATACGAAAGCAAAGAAATAAATAAACTCTTACTTTGCAATAAAACAAATACAGCCAAACACTTGGCAATAAATAAAGAGAGATACGATCATGAGTAAGTTTTACGTAGGTTCTGAAATAGGTCAATTGCGCCGCGTTCTTATCCACCGTCCAGAGCGTGCCCTAACTCACCTAACACCATCAAACTGTCACGATCTACTTTTTGATGATGTATTAGCAGTTGAACGCGCAGGCCAGGAACACGACGTATTTGCTAACACACTGCGCGAGCAAGGTGTTGAAGTTATGCTTCTTGGTGATCTACTAGCAGATACATTAGAAGTACCAGAAGCGAAAGACTGGCTTCTGAAGACCCAAATCTCTGACTACCGCCTAGGCACTGCATTTGCTAACGATGTACGTTGCTTCCTAGCAGACCTACCAAGCAAAGAGTTGTCTTCAATTCTTCTTGGCGGCCTGAGCTACGCAGAGCTACCAATTAAATCATCTTCAATGATGCAGGGTATGCACGAGCCAACTGACTTCATCATTGAACCACTTCCAAACCACCTGTTCACCCGTGATACGTCTTGCTGGGTATACGGCGGTGTGTCTATCAACCCAATGGCGAAACCTGCCCGTCAGCGTGAAACCAACCATGTTCGCGCTATCTACCGCTGGCACCCAACCTTCGCAGGCCAGGACTTCATCAAGTACTTCGGCGACGAAGAGAAGATGTACGACAACTCAACTATCGAAGGCGGCGACGTATTGGTTATCGGTAAAGGCGCAGTGCTTATCGGTATGTCTGAGCGTACCACTCCACAGGGTGTTGAGCAGTTGGCATCAAGCCTGTTCAAGCATGGCGAAGCAAAGCAAGTTATCGCGATGCAGCTACCTAAGCACCGCTCTTGCATGCACCTAGATACAGTAATGACGCACATGCGTGAAGACACCTTCTCTGTTTACCCAGAAGTTGTACGTAAAGACGTACAGTGCTGGAGCCTGACTGGCGACGAGTCTGGCGCGGTGAAAGTGAAAGAAGAAGGCTACTTCGTCACGGCTATCGAGAAAGCGCTGGGCGTTGACAAGCTGAACCTAATCACTACTGGTGGCGACAGCTTCGAAGCTGAGCGTGAGCAGTGGAACGATGCGAACAACGTACTAACTGTTAAGCCTGGCGTGGTTATCGGTTACGAGCGTAACACTTACACCAACGAGAAATACGACAAGGCAGGCATCACAGTCCTACCTATCCCAGGTGATGAGCTAGGCCGCGGCCGTGGTGGTGCTCGCTGCATGAGCTGCCCAATCGAGCGTGACGGTATCTAATACCAAGGCACTTAGCCAAACCTGACGGCCGGTGCTCGGCACCGGCCACACTGCAGCAAGACCTCTCAGAACCCATTTAGGCGAAAAGCCAAACAAAACACAATAACACTGAGAGTACATCAAGAGAGACGATCACATGACCAAACAAACTGTTGTAGTGGCTCTGGGCGGTAATGCCCTGCTTCGCCGCGGCGAGCCACTCGAAGCTGATATCCAACGCCAGAACATTGCAAAAGCAGCCCAAACCATTGCGGAAATTGGCAAAGAATACAATGTGGTTTTAGTGCACGGCAATGGCCCACAGGTTGGCCTGCTAGCCCTGCAAGGGTTGGAATACAAAAAGGTTAACCCATACCCATTGGACGTACTGGGCTCAGAAACCCAGGGCATGATTGGCTACATGCTGATGCAGGAGCTGAAGAACCTGCTGCCGGAGCAAGATGTGTCCTGCATGCTAACCCAAATGACCGTAGACCCGAACGATCCTGCCTTTGCGGATCCAACCAAGCCTATCGGCCCGGTCTACGAAGAAGCCGAAGCCCGCGAAATGGCTGAGAAATACCACTGGACAGTCAAGCCTGACGGCCAGTACTTCCGCCGCGTAGTGCCTAGCCCGCTACCAACCGGTATTGTTGAAAGCGACGCGATCACTACCCTGATCAAACAAGATCACCTGGTGATTTGTACCGGTGGTGGCGGTATCCCGGTGAAGAAAGAAAATGGCAAGTTGGTGGGTGTAGAAGCGGTTATCGACAAAGACATGTCTGCGGCATACCTTGCCCAGCAGCTTAATGCCGATGCCCTGCTGATCCTGACCGATGCCGATGCGGTGTACCTTGACTGGGGTAAACCAACCCAGAAAGCACTGCGCAGCACCAATCCACGTGAGTTGGCTCAGTATGCTTTCGATGCTGGCTCCATGGGACCAAAAATCGATGCCTCATGCGACTTCATCAAAAAAGGTGGCAAGCTGGTTGGTATCGGTGCCCTTGCAGATGGCCTAGCGATCCTAAAAGGTGAAGCCGGCACAAATATTATTGCAGAATAAAAGAATATTTATTCACAAATCATAAATAATACGTTAAACAATACATAATAGCTTCCGGTGGCGGGGCAACCATTACAACCCAGCCCTTCCCCGGACAGAGAGATACAGATTCAGAGAGGATAACATCATGGCTTTTAACCTTCGCAACCGTAACTTCCTAAAACTTCTAGACTTCACTCCACGTGAAATCCAGCACCTACTTGAGCTATCTGCTGAGCTGAAAAAAGCGAAGTACAACGGTTACGAGCAGCCTCGCCTAACTGGTAAGAACATCGCACTGATCTTCGAGAAAACATCTACTCGTACACGCTGTGCATTCGAAGTAGCGGCTTTCGACCAGGGCGCACAAGTTTCTTACCTTGGCCCATCTGGCTCTCAAATCGGCCACAAAGAATCCATGAAAGACACCGCTCGCGTTCTTGGCCGCATGTATGACGGCATCGAGTACCGCGGTTTCGGTCAGGAAATCGTTGAAGAGCTAGGCGCTTACGCTGGCGTACCAGTATGGAACGGCCTAACTGACGAATTCCACCCAACTCAAATCCTGGCTGACTTCCTGACTATGATGGAGCACGGCCGTGGCAAGCAGCTACACGAAATGAAATTTGCCTACCTAGGCGATGCGCGCAACAACATGGGTAACTCCCTAATGGTTGGCGCAGCGAAAATGGGTATGGACATCCGCCTAGTGGCACCTAAGCAGTTCTGGCCTGAAGAAGCTCTTGTTGCTCAGTGCCGCGAAATCGCAGAAACCACTGGCGCGAAAATCACTATGACCGAAGACGTACAAGAAGGCGTTGAAGGCGTAGACTTCCTATACACTGACGTTTGGGTCTCTATGGGTGAAGCGAAAGAAGCATGGGCTGAGCGTATCAACCTAATGCTGCCTTACCAGGTCAACATGGACATGATCAAAGCCACTGGCAACCCACACGTTAAATTCATGCACTGCCTACCAGCCTTCCACGGCGAAGACACCACTGTTGGTAAGCAGCTAGCAGCAGAATACCCAGTACTGGCACAAGGCTGTGAAGTGACTGATGAAGTGGTTGAGTCTGACTACTCTATCGTATTCGACGAAGCAGAGAACCGTATGCACACCATCAAAGCTGTGATGGTAGCCACACTGGGTCAGTAATCGACTCTCTTGAGTGTAACTACTCTCAAACCCATACCGGCCTTCGGGCCGGTATTTTTATGCCGGATAAAAACAGACCGCTCACTCTCTTCGCTCAACAACAAACCCTTACAGTTCACAGGGTTAGAGCGCCATTTCTAGCCCGTGAAACACCCTTGAAAAGTGCATAAAATTCCGCCAAATGAATACTTTAGGCAAACGCTTGCGTTCGCTAAAAATGGGGGTATAATCCTTCGCAATTTGTCTAGAGAGAGATAAAAAATGCGCCCGTCTTTTCAGCTAAACCTGATGACCCTTCGCCGATTTTCGGCGGAAGCGCCGTTTTTTGTTTTTCCTGTTTTTGTAAAAAGAGCCTCCTTTTTTAAGGGGGCTTTTTTTTGCCTGCTGTCCACACCAGCCGGCACCTGTCGTTCATCATCGTAATTAAAAGGGAAGAGAAGCCATGGCGAATTCGCTGTTTCAAAAGCACATCATTTCCATTCCGGAACTGAGCCGTAGTGAGCTTGAGCTAGTTGTCGAGACTGCTGGCAAACTGAAAGCCGAGCCGAACCCTGAACTTCTGAAGAACAAGGTTGTTGCAAGCTGTTTCTTCGAGCCATCTACCCGTACCCGCCTGTCTTTCGAGACAGCTATCCAGCGCCTGGGGGGGACTGTGATTGGCTTTGACAACGGTGGTAACACATCACTGGCGAAGAAAGGTGAAACCCTCGCCGACTCGGTACAGGTCATTACATCCTATGTTGATGCCTTCGTCATGCGCCATCCACAGGAAGGGGCAGCCCGCCTAGCCTCTGAGTTCTCCAACGGCGTACCTATCATCAACGGTGGCGACGGTGCCAACCAACACCCTACCCAGACCCTGCTGGACCTGTTCACCATCTACGAAACCCAGGGCACGCTGGATAACCTGAACGTCGCGTTCGTCGGCGACTTGAAATACGGCCGCACGGTTCACTCCCTGACCCAGGCGCTAGCCAAGTTCAACAACGTGAAGTTCTTCTTCATCGCCCCTGAAGTCTTGGCGATGCCAGATTACATCTGCGAAGAGCTGGACGAAGCCGGCATCACTTACAGCGTGCACAGCGCGATGGAAGAAGTGATCCCTGAGCTGGATATCCTGTACATGACCCGCGTCCAGAAAGAACGCTTCGACGAGTCTGAGTACGCCCACATGAAGGCCGCTTACATCCTTACCGCACCAATGCTGGCCGAAGCGCGCGACAACATGAAAGTACTGCACCCGCTACCGCGTATTGACGAAATCACTACCGACGTCGACAAGACCAAGCATGCTTACTTCTTCCAGCAAGCAGAAAACGGTGTGTACGCACGTGAAGCCCTATTGGCACTGGTCCTTAACGAAGCAATCTAAGCAGGAGAGAAAATAATGGCGAAGGAAACACAACTACAGGTCGAAGCGATCAAAAACGGCTCAGTGATCGACCACATTCCTGCGAACATTGGCTTCAAGGTACTGAAGCTGTTCAAGATGCACAAAACCAACCAGCGCGTCACCGTGGGTCTCAACCTGCCGTCTTCGGCGCTGGGTGCGAAAGATCTGATCAAAATTGAAAACATCTTCATCAGCGAAGAGCAAGCAAGCCAGCTGGCCCTGTATGCACCACAGGCGACAGTGAACCAGATCGAAAACTACGAAGTCGTGAAGAAGCTGAACCTGACCCTGCCAGAGCAAATCAATGCGGTGTTCAAATGCCCGAACACCAACTGTATTTCACACGGCGAGCCGGTCGACAGCAGCTTCAAGGTTATTACCAAGAAAGAAGATATCCAGCTCAAGTGTAAGTACTGCGAAAAAGTGTTCTCGCGCGAAATCGTGACAGAGAGCAACTAAACGACGTAAGAAGTGCTGCGCTAACCAGCTGAAAAATGTCTCAATTGCGACATTTCCTGCCCTAGGAAAAAGAAAGCCTGCTCAAAGTTGAGCAGGCTTTTTTATTCTCATTTGCGGCAAAGAACACTCCCACCTTCCTCACTACCTTTAAGTTTTCGGCCCCGTGTGCCGGCAATACAAAAACAATAAAAGGCTAGTGGAATGAAAAAACTTGCGCACCTTATCAGAGCAGTCTGGTGCCTGCTTATCCGACCCTGTCACATCATCATTGCTTGCGTCTTTTTATCCGGCTGTATTTCCAGTAATGGGCCCGTCCAACAAACCTACCAGCACTCCGCCAATGAAATGGTGGTGATTGGTGTTCCAATGCTAATGGGCGGTTTCGGCTCTGCCGTTCCCGTCAATGATGACTACATGATAACAGCCAAGCATGTCGCCCAACTTTCTTGGGATGCAGGGGTCATTTACCACCCGGCCTGCGACTTGGCCCTGATCCCACGCAAGTCCAGCGCCCAGCCAACCTGGGGGCTGATCTACCCCGACCAATCGGTGATCCACCACGGCCATTCATTAGTGGGCACCACCGTCAGCGGTGAGGGCAAATACCTACAGGACGTGGTCGACACCAATACCGACTGCCTCTATTCCCTCAGTGACGCCCCTGTCATGTCGGGCATGAGCGGTGGGCCGGTATTTAACGAAGAAGGTGAAATCGCAGGTATCACAGTCGCTATTGTCAATAATCCGGAAGATCTGCAAAACCTGAGACCTGCAACCCGGTATAGCCAGTTTGTCCCCTCACCGCTGATTTTCGACTGGCTAGATGCACTGGGTATCGAAGTGAAATCAGCCAGTTCCGAGCTTGCCGGCATCAGTGTGTCGAACTACGTCGCCGCACTCAACCGCCAAGATACTGAAACCATTCAAATCGCCAACAACAACACACAGGCAACAGCGGGCAACACGCAGAGGCGCACCTTCATGCCAGTCACCCAGTACAGCACTGATACTCCGAATAATTTATCTGGCCTGAATATTCCCGAGGAAAATGATGGTGTTGCCGCTAACCAGTCCAAGCCATCGGTCAAGTTAAATCCTCGGACCCTACTTGATCAGTCGGGATATAATTCCTCATTCTAACCAAATAGATGGCGTTTTGTTTTGGTGATAGGGGTCAATAAATTACTCTGGTATTGTTGATATGATGCCCTTGCAAGATTATGCAACCGAGGCATTATATCTTGCGACAGGGTAGCCATTGTATCGCGCCGATAAGAAGCACAGACTTCCAGACAAATCAGACGGGGCGAAGGCTGCTAACGAGATACGATCAAAGACCCAACAGAATAACAAGGAGTTGCCCGTGAGTGGATACAGTATGCACGGAGCGATGGACGCTTTCTGTCAAGAAGAAAGCATCACTTCCGCCTGCAAACGACTATTGCAGCAACAGAGCTTTTCAACCCAAGATGATATCCGCAAGCAGCTTATCGCAATGGGTTTTGAAGATGTGAGCCAATCGACAGTGTCCCGCCTGCTTTCAAGGCTGGGCGTCGCTAAAGTGCCCAACGCCTACGGCAAGAAGGTCTATTGCCTGACCGTGGAAAGCGAGCCGGTACAGGTCGGCTCTTCTATCGCTTCACAGATTGAGTTTATTACCCACAACCAGTTGGTTGTCGTGGTGAAAACCCACCCAGGCGGCGCCCAGCTGGTCGCCAGGCTAATCGACATCCAGCCCCATGCCGAGATCCTCGGAACTGTAGGCGGTAATGATACCGTGATGGTGGCACCGAAGGACATTAGCCGCATCGATGAGTGCGAGAAGGTGGTCAAGGCAAGGCTCGGGATCCCAGCCTAAGCATATCCGTGCTGTCTTTTTGCCCAGCCTATCTGAAACCCTTTGACCTCTTCGCCATTGGGTTGCAAACTAGACCTCTAACGATGACCTACAAATATTTTAGTAAGGACAAGTAATGACTCAAGTACTTCACACAGAGCAGGCTCCAGCTGCAATCGGCCCTTATGTACAGGGTGTTGACCTAGGTAACATGGTTCTGACTTCTGGTCAGATCCCAGTGAACCCTCAAACCGGTGAAGTGTCTGACGATATCGCTGAGCAAGCTCGCCAGTCACTGGAAAACGTTAAGGCTGTGGTTGAGTCTTCTGGCCTGAAAGTGGCTGACATCGTAAAAATGACGGTTTTCGTAAAAGATCTGAATGACTTCGGTACCGTTAACGAGGTATACGGCCAGTTCTTCGACGAGCACAATGCACCATATCCAGCTCGCTCTTGCGTTGAAGTAGCTCGCCTGCCAAAAGACGTAAAAATTGAAATCGAAGCGATCGCCGTTCGCAAGTAATTGCCCTCGGCTCGCTACACAAAAAAAGCTGCCTTTGGCAGCTTTTTTTTGTTTTTGTCTTTATCGTCAAGCATTTGCCAAGGTCAGTGCCAACACCTGCGGAAACCAAGCGGTAAAACGTTCAGGTTCTTGGTCCAAGGCCACCTGAAGTTCACTTTGCGTCCACCAACGGTAGGTTAAGACCTCATTGAGATTGGGCGTGATCGCGATATTGGCAGCCTCAGCGACCAACACATGATCCAATTCGTGTTCGATCAAGTCATTGTCCAGCTCGGCGTGATAAACGAAGCTGGCGACATCTGACAATGCACGGATATCGACGATGCCCATTTCCTCAGCCAAGCGGCGGATCCCAGCCTGTTCCATGGTTTCCTCTCTGCGAGGATGCGAACAGCAGGTGTTAGTCCACAGCCCACCACTGTGATACTTACCCAAAGCGCGCTGCTGCATCAGGAATTCCCGCTCGTTATCACCGTCGCGGTACAGCAAGACCGAAAAGGCCAAATGCAATACACCGTCCCGGTGCGCCTGCATTTTTTCCTCAACGCCAAGCTCCCTGCCCTGCGGATCGACTAATATAACCTGTTCTTCAATCATGGTTCTTCAACTACACAAAAAACAAAAAGGACACGCTGGGGCATGTCCTTAATCATTCACACAATGGCAAGAGTGCTGGTTAGTTAACGTGCTGAGCGGCTGTCCGCTTCTGCATTGAGCTCTTCCAATTTCGCCGCCATCAGATCACGACACTGATTCGACAACTGACGGACATCTTCTTTGGTCAGCCCATCTACCAGTACAGGTGGTAACATTTCAACGATCACCACACCGTTGTCCCATTTGTTTAGTTTAACATTTTCTGTGCTACTACACACAATCGGCACCACCGGAACACCAGCGCCGATAGCGGCATGAAAAGCGCCGGTTTTAAACGGCAACAAACCACGGCCGCGCGAACGGGTACCTTCCGGGAACATCCATATAGAGACATTACGTTCTTTGATTTGCGCAATCACCTGGCCAATGGTTCCCACCGCTTTGCTGCGGTTGGCACGGTCAATCAAGATATTTCCGGTGAGCCAGTATAGCTGGCCAAACAATGGCATCCAGGCAATGCTTTTCTTACCCACGGTAACGGTACGAGGTTGAATAGCGCCTGATACGGTAAACATATCGTAGTTATTCTGGTGGTTCGCCAGGTATACGCTTGGGACTGGCTGCTCTCCCTCAGGGAAACGAAGCTCCAGCTTAATGCCGAAGATACGGGCCATCTTGCAGAAATGACGACCAACGATATAAACATTCTTGGGATTACGAGGGCTGAGCAAACAGTAGCCACAGCCAAATACAAACATGAACACAGCAAATACTGCGACAGCAATCATGCGCAATAGAAACAACATCAGACTCTCCTCAGCGTACAAGCGTTCGCTAGTATACTTAGGCTGCGGGAAAAAACACCTTTTATGTGCAGAAATTAGACCACATCCTACCTCTTTCTGCCCCGAACTGCGGGAAAACACCCAATAAAAAGCCCTCCATCAGGAGGGCTTCCATCATGCTTCTTTAGCAAACTTATTCAGCATCAGGCTCTTGTGGAGCATCAATTTCAAAACGCGTCACCCGCTGCAGGCCACGAGGAAGCATACTGCCACGGCGGCCACGCTCACCACGGAAGTTATCCAAATCAGCCGGCTTAAGACCCAGCTTACGCTTGCCAGCATACAAGGTCAGATGGCTGCCTTTTGGCAGTACCACCAACTGGGACAAGAACTCTTCCCTAGCCTTAGAGCGGGCTGCCGGGATATTGATGATCTTGTTACCCTTACCTTTACCCAACTGAGGCAGCTCCTTGATTGGGAACAACAACATCCGGCCCTCATTGGTGATGGCCAAGATCTCATCATTTTCCAAATCCGCAATGCACTGAGGCTGCATCACCTCGGCCTTTTCCGGTACCGTCAACAAGGCTTTACCGTTCTTGTTCTTCGACACCATATCGCTGCACTTACAGATGAAGCCATAACCGGCATCCGAGCCCATTAGCCATAGCTGATCATCATCGGCCATCATTACCTGGCGAACCTGGCTTCCCGGCGTCAGGTTCAAGCGGCCTGTAATTGGCTCGCCCTGGCTACGGGCCGATGGCAGGGAGTGGGATTCAAGCGCATAGCTGCGTCCATCCGAGCCGAGGAAAACTGCTGGCTGATTGCTCTTACCACGAGCATGGGCCAAATAGCCATCCCCCGACTTGTAGCTCAATGAGGTTGGGTCAACCTCATGACCTTTAGCATGGCGGATCCAGCCTTTCTCCGATAATACAACAGTGATCGCTTCCGATGGGATAAGCTCTCGCTCGGTCAGTGCCTTGGCTTCTTCACGCTCTACCAATGGTGAGCGGCGGTCATCACCGTACTTCTCAGCATCAGCCAGGATTTCTTTCTTGATCAGAGTGCTCAGGCGACGCTCTGATCCCAGTAGCTTCTCAAGGTGATCGCGCTCTTTCGACAACTCATCCTGCTCGCCACGGATCTTAATCTCTTCCAGTTTGGCCAACTGACGAAGCTTGATCTCCAAGATTGCGTCCGCCTGGATAGCAGACAGGCCAAAACGCGACATCAGCTCGGCTTTCGGATCATCCTCGGTGCGGATAATTTCGATAACTTCATCAATGTTCAGGTAGGCTGCCAACAAGCCCTCAAGGATATGCAAACGGGCATTGACCTTGTCCAAGCGATGCTGCAAACGGCGACGTACGGTTGTACGACGGAATTCAAGCCACTCCGAGATGATCTGCACCAGCCCCTTAACCTGCGGACGGCCATCAAGGCCCAGCATGTTGAGGTTAACGCGAAAGCTCTTTTCCAAGTCGGTAGAAGCAAACAGGTGGTTCATCAGCTGCTCGCTGTCCACGCGGTTAGAGCGCGGTACAATCACGATACGGGTTGGGTTCTCGTGATCCGACTCGTCACGCAAGTCTTCTACCATCGGCAGCTTCTTAGCACGCATCTGGCTGGCGATCTGCTCAAGCAACTTAGAGCCCGACACCTGGTGTGGCAGCGCCGTGATCACAATATCACCGCTTTCCTTGTGCCAGACCGCACGCATCTTGATACTGCCGCGACCTGTTCGGTAGACCTTCTTCAGGTCTGTCTTCGACGTGATGATCTCCGCTTCGGTCGGGTAATCCGGTCCCTGAACGAATTCCATCACCTCATCAAGTTCTGCCTTCGGGTTCTCGATAAGATGTACTGCCGCATTGGCCACTTCACGGGCATTGTGCGGCGGGATATCGGTAGCCATACCAACGGCAATACCGGTCACACCGTTAAGCAAAATATGCGGCAAGCGAGCTGGCAGCATCTTCGGCTCTTTCATGGTGCCATCGAAGTTCAGCCCCCAGTCAACCGTGCCCTGTCCTAGCTCATTGAGCAGGACTTCCGAGAAGCGCGACAGGCGCGATTCGGTATAACGCATCGCCGCGAAAGATTTCGGATCGTCCGGTGCACCCCAGTTACCCTGACCGTCAACCAGCGGGTAGCGGTAGGAAAATGGCTGTGCCATCAAAACCATAGCTTCGTAACACGCCGAGTCGCCGTGCGGGTGGTATTTACCCAGTACATCACCGACGGTACGGGCTGACTTCTTGTATTTCGCGGTTGCCGACAGGCCCAGCTCGGACATCGCATAGATAATACGGCGCTGTACCGGTTTGAGGCCATCGCCGATAAACGGCAGGGCACGATCCATGATCACGTACATGGAGTAATTGAGGTAGGCATCTTCGGTAAACTTCCGTAGCGGAAGCTGTTCAACGCCATCCATTGAGACATCAGTCATCGTTGGGTATTCCGTTTACGTTTCCAGCCCGGGCATCTTCGCACGGGCCATCAAATCATCAGGTAGGGCCGACTGGCAGGCTTATTGACCAACCGCCCCAATCAATCACACTTCGGCCATGTCGCCTTTGCTCTGCAGCCAGTGGCGGCGGTCTTCCGCCCGCTTCTTGCCCAGCAGCATATCCATCATTTCGTTGGTCTGCTCATCGTCGTCGATAGTCAGCTGAACCAGACGGCGGGTATTCGGATCCATGGTGGTTTCACGCAACTGGAGCGGGTTCATCTCACCCAGACCTTTGAAGCGCTGGACATTGACCTTGCCGCGTTTGTTGCTCAAGCGATCGAGAATGCCGTCTTTCTCGGCGTCATCCAGGGCATAGTAAACTTCCTTGCCAAGGTCGATACGGTACAGCGGCGGCATCGCAATATAGACGTGACCAGCACGCACCAAAGATTCGAAGTGACGGACAAACAATGCGCACAACAGAGTGGCAATATGCAAACCATCCGAGTCAGCATCGGCCAGGACGCAGATCTTGCCGTAGCGCAAACCGCTCAAGTCATCACTGTCCGGGTCGATACCCAAGGCCACCGAAATATCATGGACTTCCTGCGAAGCCAGTACCTGATCGGCAGAGACTTCCCAAGTATTCAGAATCTTACCGCGCAGCGGCATGATGGCCTGGTACTCACGGTCACGGGCCTGCTTGGCAGAACCACCCGCCGAGTCACCCTCGACCAAGAACAGTTCGGTACGGGACAAGTCCTGCTGCGAACAGTCTGCCAGCTTGCCCGGAAGTGCCGGGCCCGAAGCGACCTTCTTGCGCACCACTTTCTTGCTGGCACGCATCCGGCGGTGGGCATTGGCAATACACACTTCCGCCAACTGTTCGGCGATCTGCGGGCGCTCGTTCAGCCACAGGCTGAAGGCATCTTTGACCACCCCGGAAACAAACGCGGCGCACTGGCGTGATGACAGGCGCTCTTTGGTCTGGCCGGCAAACTGCGGATCCTGCATCTTCACCGACAGCACGTAGGAACAGCGGTCCCAGATATCATCGGCAGTCAGCTTCACGCCACGCGGCAGCAAGTTGCGGAACTCACAGAACTCTCGCATCGCATCGAGCAAGCCCTGACGCAGACCATTGACGTGGGTACCGCCTTGCGCGGTAGGGATCAGGTTGACGTAACTTTCGGTGATCAGCTCACCGCCTTCCGGCAACCACAGCAATGCCCAGTCAGCGGCTTCAGTCTGGCCACTGAACACACCGGTAAACGGCTCTTCCGGCAACAGGGTATACCCCTTGACACCCTCGGCCAGATAGTCTTTCAAACCGTCTTCATAACACCAGCGGAAGGTTTCATCGCTGGTCTTGTCGGTAAAGACAATTTCCAACCCAGGGCAAAGCACCGCCTTGGCCTTGAGGTTACTTTTCAGGCGAGAGACAGAAAATTTCGGGCTGTCGAAATATTTGGCATCCGGCCAGAAGTGAACACTGGTCCCCTTGGCACGGCGGCCACAGGTGCCGATCACTTCCAACTCGCTGGCCTTGTCGCCATTTTCAAAAGCAATTTGATAAACCTGGCCATCACGTTTCACCGTGACCTCGACGCGGGTCGACAGGGCGTTAACCACCGAGATACCCACCCCGTGCAAACCACCGGAGAACTGGTAGTTTTTGCCTGAGAATTTACCACCGGCGTGAAGCTTACATAGGATAAGCTCGACCCCAGACACCCCTTCTTCCGGGTGAATATCGACCGGCATCCCCCGGCCGTCATCAATCACTTCCAGTGACTGATCCGCATGAAGAATGACCTCTACCTTGCGGGCATGGCCAGCCAAGGCTTCATCGACACTGTTATCGATGACTTCCTGGCCTAGGTGGTTAGGCCGTACCGTGTCGGTATACATCCCCGGACGGCGGCGTACTGGCTCAAGGCCATTTAGAACCTCAATGGCTCCAGCGTTATAGCTTTGCTCTGTCATAATTACGGAAAGTTACGGAAAAATTTCTGCCACAATAGTCAGTAACCCCAGCTCGGATGTCAAGCTAGGGTCGAATATGTGGCCCACAATTGTGAGTCGAATTTGATCCAAGTCGGGACAAATTCCTCTCAAGCAACAAGTGCTCGGAAGGTATTACAAGCCCAGGAATTGAATGATTTGTTCAGGGTAACGATCAAATCCGACAAAACTATGATCCCCATCGGGCTCAACCGTTTGCCGGCAGGCCGAGTATTTCTCGACAGCCTGGCGGTAATCCAGTACCTCGTCACCTACTTGTTGGAGCAACCATAGCTGCTCGGGGTGGCGGAGTTTGGCCACATCCATCTGGCGCAGTTCATCCATGTGTTTGGGCTCTAGGAAATAGCGCTCCCCGGTATAAGGGTTTTCCTGCTCACCCAGGTGATCCTGCAATAATTCGTAAGGTTTAACCGCTGGATTAACCAATACCGCAGGAAGCTGATAACGGTCATTGAGCCACGTAGAGATAAAGCCCCCCAGCGAGCTGCCGACCAAGCCTATCTGGTATTCATGACGCAATGATTGCACCAGCTCATCAATAAACTCTTCAGCCTGATCAGGATAGCAGGGCATCTGCGGGATCTCGACCCGGATATCCGGTCGCTCAAGGCGGCAGTATTCCGCCATAATCGTTGCCTTGAGGGATTTCGGCGAGCTATTGAAACCGTGGATATACAAAAGCAACGGCTTCATCTAGTAACCTGCTGATTCAAAATTCGGGGTAAAGTCATGGCCTTCCAAGCGATAGACCTTTGTTTCAAGGCGTCCATCACTGTGCAATGTCAGATAACGCCAGCCCGGACCTTTCTGATCCAAGGCAAAGTCATGCGAATCAGGCTGGAACTGGATACAGGTCGACGGTGTCGCCAGTACCCTGACATCCTGATGAACTCGGTCCAGCTCCTGGTGGATATGCCCGCACAAAATCGCCTTAACCTGCGGATAACGGCCAATAACCTGCCAGAACGGTTCGCTGTTGTGCAGCTGATGCTGATCCAGCCAAGTGCTACCTGCCGGTAGCGGGTGATGGTGCAACAATACCAACGCATGGCGCTCTGGGTGAGCCGACAAAGACGCGTCTAGCATCTCGAGCTGATCCTGACTCAGCTCACCGTGCGGTACCCCTTTGACCTGGCTGTCCAGCAGGATCACCTGCCAGTGGTCACCCGCCAGTACCTGATGGCAAGGCTTGATCTGCGGCGACGGCAACACCGCCTGCATGCTAGGCTGGTAATCATGGTTACCCGGCAGCCAGAAACAGGGCTGCGGCCAGCGCGCGATACCATCGCAAAAGCGCTGGTAGGAATGTTCGGTATGGTCTTGGGAAATGTCGCCCGTCGCCACTATGGCGTCAAAAGGGCGTGCAGCAGTATCTACCGCATTCAATACGGCATGAAAGCTGTCTTTTGTCGCGACCCCCAACAAACTGCCGCCGTCATCGGCAAACAGGTGGGTATCGGTAATTTGCAGGAGAACCACACTATCGCGGTTCGTCTGTGGCAGAGTAAAAGTCTGCAAAACGTCAAAAACCTTGTCTATCTGATTCTGTTAACAAACCGACTGTCTGCTGATCCCGTTTTTTAGGCAATACGCCAACCAGTCTCCCAGAAAACGGTTAACTTGATGCTTCTCATCTTTCTGATGCATCCGCATATTGGGGTAATCATACCTTGGCTTCAGACGCGAAGTCTGCTGAGCGGAACACACTTCTGCGACCCTGGCGTCGTGGTACAACCTGATCGTCATTTTCGGGATCAGGTAATCCGGCAGCGATTCTTCTGCCTGGAGATGTATTTCAACCACCGTGGTATAACGGGTCGACTCAGTAATGGTCAGATGATATTCCTGTTCCGAAACACAATAAATGCATTGGTCCCCTACCTGATCGCTTTTTGGCAGCAATGGGAGCAACTTCGCATAGTTAGTTTCGTAAAGTCGCATGATACCAGCAAAATCAACAGTGTATCTTCTATTCAATCGGTATCCTCAGTGAGTGTGGTTGTCTAACGGGCAGCCTGCAACCGAGTGTAGTTCAATTGCAACCATTGCAGGGCAATGATCGAGGCTGCATTTTCAATTTTACCAGATTCTACCCACTGGTAAGCCTCTTCCCGAGAAACCACATGCACTTTGATATCTTCGCCTTCCTCTTCCAGGCCATGGATACCTTCTGCCGTGGTGCTATCCACCTCACCGACATAAATATCCAATGTTTCCGAACAGCCGCCCGAGCTGGACAGGTAGCGGGTAATTTTATGGAGCAGGCCGACTTCAACCCCCGCCTCTTCCACTGACTCTCGGCGGACAACATCATCTACCTGTTCACCAGGCTCAATAATGCCGGCCACAATCTCCAGTTGCCATGGCGAACAATCAGCTGCCATCGCCCCGACCCGGAACTGCTCAACCAACACCACCTGATCGGTGACGGGATCATAAGGCAACATAGCTGCAGCATGGCCGCGCTCAAACATTTCGCGGTCCAGTGGCTGGCTCCAGCCCCCTGCAAACAAGCGATGGCGAAAGCGATACTTCACCATACTAAAAAAACCTTGGTACAGAGGCTCCTGTGCGATGACCTCAACGTCGTCGCGAGAAAACTGCCCAGGTCCGACTTGCTTAGCGCCTGTTTTTGCCATGTTTTTTATTCCTTTTGCCCTTACTCACACGGCCTCCGGCCGACGAAGGCATATATCATTCCATTCCCGCCAAGGATCAGCAATGATTTAATTCAACATTTATGACAATTATTGTGATTTTTTTTAAGTCGCTTTTCGCCACGAAAAGCTTAAAATCACATTTAATCCAGTAAAATATCGTAAAATAAAGTAAATTGTTCAATGATCAGTTTCAGGCAAGGAAACATAGGTTAAACTGGAGCCTTGCTCTTATTTTTGTCAGGACCAGGAAAGGCATACATGAAAAAATTGCTTCCGCTTATTGTTAGCTTTGCGCTTGGCGGTCTTAGCCATACTGCACTGGCTGATGATCTCGCCGAAATCTACCAACAAGCAAAACAAAATGACCCCCAGCTGCTACGTGCGGCTGCCGATAAAGACACTGCGTTCGAAACGATCAATTCAACCCGAAGCGCATTGCTACCGCAGATTAACCTTACAGCTGGCTATAACATCGCTCGTATGGATGGTGATGCCGATGGTTTCAACGGCGGTCTTAGCCTAGACCAGTCTATCTACAACCGTGCCAGCTGGGTAAATCTTGATATCAGCGAGAAGGTAGCGCGCCAGAGTGATGCATTCTATGCCACCACTCAACAAGGCCTGATCCTGCGTGTCTCTGATGCCTACTTTGCCGTGCTTCGTGCAATGGATGATCTAGAATTCGTCCGTGCCGAAAAAGCCGCTGTTGGCCGACAGCTAGAGCAAACCAAACAGCGTTTCGAAGTTGGCCTGTCAGCAATCACCGATGTGCACGATGCCCAGGCACAGTACGACAGCGTGCTGGCTGATGAAATTTTGGCAGAAAACTCGCTGACCAACAGCTACGAAGGCCTACGTGAAATCACTGGCCAAGAGCATACGAACCTAAGCGTGCTGGATACCCGCCGTTTCAGTGCCAGCGCCCCTAAGTCCCGTGTCGAGAGCCTGATTTCAGATGCTGAGACTGAAAACCTCAACCTACTGACTTCCCGTATCTCACAGGATATCGCTCGCGACCAAATCGCTCTAGCAGAATCCGGTCATTTGCCGACCCTGTCTTTCAGTGCTGGCTACAATTACGATGACAAGCTGCCAACAACAGATGACGGTACGCTAACTGCAGGTATCAACTTGGCGCTACCTGTTTACACCGGTGGCCGTGTAACCTCGGAAGTGAAACAAGCTCAGTACGGCTATGTGGCAGCGAGTGAAGATCTGGAAGGTTCTTACCGCAGCGTTGTTCGTGACGTTCGCGCCTTCTACAACAACATCAACGCTTCTATCGGTGCTCTACGTGCTTACCAGCAGTCTGTGGTTTCTGCCCAGTCTGCACTAGAAGCGACCGAAGCCGGTTTCGATGTCGGTACCCGTACCATTGTTGACGTACTGGATGCGACTCGCCGCCTGTATGATGCCAACCGTCAGCTGGCCAATGCCCGCTACGACTACATCATCAGCCAGCTTCAGCTAAAACAAGCCGTTGGCTCACTGAACGAACAAGATATCTTGGACGTTAACGCAGGTCTGGTAAAAGCGAAGTAATCGCAGCCCAGCTTTAGCAAACGCATAAAAAAAGCGCCATCAGCAATGACGGCGCTTTTTTAATGTCTGTGGCAAGAGAAAAGGCCTATTAGCCCCGCCCTCCTTTAATCGCTTCGATGATCTCTGTGGTCGAGCAACCGTCCTCGAAGTTCAGCACCCGAACCTCACCACCAGCGGCAATCACTTCTTGGCCACCGGCGATCTCTTCCGGCTTGTAATCCCCCCCTTTGACCAGCAGGGTGGGCAAAATCTCACTGATCAAGCGTTGTGGGGTTTCTTCGCTAAACGGCACTACCCAATCAACCGCACCAAGACCTGCCAATACAGCCATACGGCGATCTTCAGGGTTAACCGGACGGCCTGGACCTTTTAACGTCTGTACCGAACTGTCAGAGTTCACCGCGACAATCAGGCGATCGCCAAGTTTGGCTGCTTCATTGAGGTAAGCAACATGGCCGGCATGCAAGATGTCGAAGCAACCATTGGTCATCACCACTTTCTCGCCTCGGGCACGGGCTGCTTTAACCGCTTGTTTCAGCTGGGCTTCACTGATCACGCCAAAACCGCTGTCCTGGCTGCCATGAATCGCTTCGGTCAATTCAATGGTCGACAAGGTCGATGTACCCAGTTTACCCACTACGACACCAGCTGCCGCATTGGCCAGTTTACAAGAGTCAGACAGTGATTTACCTGCAGCCAGTGAAGCTGCCAGTACAGAAATCACCGTATCACCAGCACCGGTCACATCATAGACCTCTTTGGCCTGGGTCGGCATGTGCAGCGGCTCCTGGCCTTTTTGCAGCAGGGTCATCCCGTGTTCACTGCGTGTCACCAATAGCGCTTCCAGCTCAAAACGCTCGATCAATGCCAAGCCTTTTGCCACCAAGTCTTCTTCAGACTGGGCTTTGCCCGCCACCGCTTCGAACTCTGACAAGTTCGGCGTCAGCAGTGTGGCACCACGGTAGCGTTCGAAATCCGCCCCTTTCGGGTCAACCATCACTGCAATACCCGATTTACGTGCCAACTGGATCATCGCCTGGACATGCTCAAGGGCACCCTTGGCATAATCCGACAACACAACGACCTTGCTTGATGCCAGCGCCTGCTCCATACGAGGCAAAATCACATCCGCCGGCACATTATGGAAACCTTCTTCAAAGTCCAAACGGATCATCTGCTGACCGCGGCTCATCACTCGTAGCTTGGTAATGGTTGGATAGTCCGGCAGGGTCACAAAATCACAGCGAACATCCAATGACGAAAGCTTTTCCGACAACGCACGGGCTGGTTCATCAATACCGGTCAGTCCAACCAAACGGGCATGGCCGCCCAGTGCGGCGATATTCATGGCCACGTTGGCCGCGCCACCCGGACGCTCCTCTACCTGATCGACTTTTACTACAGGAACGGGGGCTTCAGGGGAAATACGACCTGTCGGCCCATACCAGTAGCGATCCAGCATGACATCACCCACGACCAGCACGCCTGCTTGATCATAATCAGGAAGAGTCAGTTTCATTTTTTTCTCCGGGATTGTGATAACCCCCAAATATTAACACAAAGCCAAATTGGCATGCATCTGCTCGGGGGATTTCAACGGTGATTCAACCACAAAGGGCGGGAAACCGTCCTCGCCTTCATAGTCCAATATTAAACTTCAGGCTCCAGCAATGACTGCCAGATCGCCTGTACACATTGGCGCTCATCAGCAAAACGTCCTTCTTCGACATAGGCCGGTAGCCCCAGCAAACTCAGGCGATGGATTTCATCCCGCATCGCGCAATAGGCCTGCTTGAGCTTCATTGCTTGCTCCGGCGCCAAAATATCGTAATCGGCCATGGTATCGAACAAGCGGACATTGTCCGACCAGCGAGTCAGCGCTTTCTCTTCGGCGGCATGCTGCAACACCAAGTACTGGGCCAGAAACTCAATGTCGGTGATCCCGCCCTTGTCCTGCTTGAGACCGAACATCCCGGCCTTCTTGCTACCAAGGTGATCGCGCATCTTGTGGCGCATTTCGACCACTTCCTTGCGCAACGGCTCGGCTTCTCTGCTGGACATCAGAATGGATTTTCTCACATCGGCAAACGCCTGCTGCAACGGGGCATCGCCATAAATCATTCTCGCCCTGACCAAGGCTTGATGCTCCCAGGTCCAGGCTTCTTTTTGTTGGTAATCGGCAAACGCTTCCATGGTACTGACCAGCAGCCCCGAAGCACCGGATGGGCGCAAGCGCACGTCCACTTCGTATAGCACCCCAGAAGCGGTGCGGGTAGAGAACAAATGGACAATACGCTGGGCGAGGCGCAGATAGAACTGCCTGCCGTCTATTTCCTTGCGGCCATTGGTATATACGTTATCCGGACAGTCGTGCAGGAACACCAAATCCAAATCCGAGCCATAGCCGAGCTCCCAGCCACCGACTTTGCCGTAGCCCACGACCGCAAATCCACGCCCGTTGCGCTCAAGCAAATGTGCCGGCTCACCGAACTTTTCCACCATCTGCAGCCAAGCTTGGTTAACCACGGCGGCGACTATGGCTTCTGACAGGTAGGTCAGGTGATCGCTGACCTTCATCAAAGGCAGTGCACCGGCGATATCGGCCGCAGCGATACGAAGCAGCTGAGTCTGCTTGAACTGGCGGATCGCCTCCATCTGCTGCTCCATGTCCTCTTCCGGGATCCGGGCAAGGAATTCGCGCAGCTCGTCACCGTAGTGCTCAAGCGGCGTCGGATTGTAGAGGTGCTGGGGATCAAGCAGCTCATCGAGCAAGATCGGATATTGCGCCAGCTGGGTAGCAACCATCGGGCTGGCCGCACACAGGCGCACCAACTGCTCGAGTGCCGCCGGGTGCTCGCTGAGCAGCTCGAGGTAAGTGGTTCGGGTTGCAATACGGACAATCAGTTTGCTGACCCGCTCCAGCACTGCTGGGGCATCGTCGCGGGTTACAATCAGCATCAGTACCGCGGGCATCAGCTTGGCGAGAACTTCCCGGCCACGGGGGCCAAGCGTGCGCTTCGATAGCTCGGCTTTCATATTGGTCAACACAGAAAGTTGACGGTCAGCTTCCGGTGCATTGAGCTCAGCAAGGATCGCGGTTACCACTTCAGGATCTTTGATCATGGCCCACATTTCATGGAACTGGGCCGTGGCTTCACTTTGCGACTCTTCTTCATCACTGCCAATGATGTCATCGAACACTGCATGGATTGCCGCCATATGGTGGCCAACAGCCTGCTCTAGCCCTTCCCAATCCGCAAAGCCCATCGCCAATGCCAAGCGGCACTGATCAAGCGGTTTGTCCGGCAGGGTTTGGGTTTGCTTGTCATCGATAGCCTGCAGCAGGTTTTCCAGTTTACGCAAGAACGCATAGCCCTGCTCGAGATCATCGACTTGCAAAGATGGCAACAAGCCTTGTGCTCTTATCGCCTGAAGGGTCTCGCGCAAACCACGTCCCCGCAACTCAGGCGTACGGCCACCACGGATCAACTGAAATGACTGGGCGATGAACTCCACTTCGCGGATCCCGCCCGGCCCGAGTTTGATGTTGTTGGTGAGGCCACGGCGACGCACTTCGCTGCTGATCATCGCCTTCATCCGCCGCAATGACTGGATGGCACTGAAATCGATATAACGACGGAATACAAAGGGCCGCAGCATCTGACGCAATTCCTGGTACTGGGAGAAGCTTTCTTTCCCCATCACCCGCGCCTTGATCATGGCATAGCGCTCCCAGTCACGCCCCTGCTCCTGGTAGTAATCTTCCAGCGCGGCATAGCTCATCACCAACGGGCCGCTATCACCAAATGGTCGCAGACGCATATCGACCCGGTAGCAGAAACCATCAAAGGTCTGCTGATCGAGCGCCTTGATCAGACGTTGCCCCAAGCGGGTAAAGAACTGGGCATTGGCCAGGCTACGGCGTCCGCCTTGGGTTTCGCCGTTTTCCGGGTAGGTAAAGATCAAATCGATATCGGACGAGAAATTGAGTTCGCCGCCACCGAGCTTGCCCATCCCGAGGATCAACATCGGCTGGGCTTCACCACAACTGTTCATCGGCGTGCCCCACTCCCGGCAACATTGCGCATAGAGCCAGTTGTAGGCTTCCATGATCATCGCCTCTGCCAGCATAGAAAGATGACCGAGGCTTAAGTCCAAAGAGTTATGACCGATAAAATCACGCCAGGCTATCCACACCATTTCGCGGCGGCGGAACTGACGCAGCACCCGCATCATTCCAGCTTCATCATTCACTTTAGCCAGATCGCCAGCCAAGTCAGAGCGATAGTCTTCCGCTCTTGTTGGGTCAGCCAAATGCTGGGCTAACCACGGCAACAAAGCAGCATCACGCACTACCGAGGCGGTAATAAAATCACTGTAGGCCAGTGCCTGCTTGAGCTCGTCAAGCTTATCCTGTGGCCAGTTGGCTATTGCATCCGATTGGGCACTGCTTACTTTGTCCCACGCCTTGTCCATTGCGGTTTGGAAGCGATCCTGCACAGTCATAGGGGTTCCTTTTCAAATGCCGTTGTCTTACCTACCCTCATTTACCAACCATACCGGCCGGCTGGGTATTGATTGTCCTTACGATAGCACAACGCCCGCACGAGGCGGGCGTTGATTTAAGGGGAAAAGTGGATTTATTTAAACGTTGAAGGCTTGGATTTTCTTTTCCAATTCAGTGGCATGATTTTGCATCGCATCCGATGTTTCCGACAACTCAGTCACCACCACGACTGATGCTTCCACCAGCTCGCGAACATTGGTCAGGTTCTGGTTCATCTCGTCAGCGACGGTGCTTTGTTGCTCGGCTGCCGATGCGATCTGGAAGTTCATGTCATTGATCAGGCTGACCTGCTCAACAATTTTATCCAGCTCACCACCGGCACTGGTGACCAGCTCTACCCCTTCGGCCGCTTCGACCACACTCTGCTCCATCAAGCCCACCGCCTGCTGGGCACTGGTTTGCAACTGGGAGATCATTTCCTGGATCTCAACCGTTGCAGTCTGGGTGCGTTGGGCTAAGTTACGTACCTCGTCTGCCACCACGGCAAAGCCACGCCCAGCATCACCGGCACGGGCTGCTTCAATAGCCGCATTAAGCGCCAGCAAGTTAGTTTGCTCGGAAATACTCTGGATAGTGACAATCACAGTGCCAATCTGCTCAACACGCTCTTCCACCTGGTTGACCGCATTGGCTGACTGGCTGATATCCTGCGACAACTGGTTGATGGTACCGATAGTCTGGGAAACGAACTGCTGGCCCTGAAGCGCCTGACCCGATGTCCCTTCCGTGGCGCTCGACGCCTCTCGGGCATGCTCGGCAACGGTCTGCACTGTCGAGGTCATTTCGCTCATCGCCGACGCCAGTTGGTCAATCTCATTGAACTCTTCCTGCGCCGACTCCTTGGTTTCAATCATACTGATCGACATAACCTCAGCCAGGCCAGATAACTCGCCGGCAGCATCGCGCTGGTTACTGATCACCTCGCGTAGCTGAAGACGGGTCTTCTCAAGTTCTTTCGCCAGGTCACCGTATTCGTCACGGCACTCCATCACTATTGGTTGGGTTAGATCCCGGGCAGCCAATCGTTTAATACTGTCAGCCAGGTATCGGGTCTGGCGCAGCATGACATGGGAGCCGCCTAGCAAAATCACCACAAAGGCAATGATCATCAAAGCCGTTTGCCACGCCACCTGCACAAGATACTGCTGGTAATAGGCGTCGGCTTCCGAGGCAGGCTGCGATGCGACCACCACCCAGTTCAATCGAGGAAGTTCAACCGCATACTCAAAGCGCGATTGATCAGAAAAAATCAGGCTAGCCTGCCCGGACAGTTGCTGTAAGGCACGGTTAAGGCTGCCTTGGCTGTCAATCTCTCCCTGCAGCCCTGACAAAGCGCTGGCACTCGGGTGACCGATAACCTTGTTACTGCCGCGCTCGACCAAATAGACATAGGCGCCGCTGTTCATGGCCGCCGCCTGCGCGGCAACCACCTGTTCAACCAGCACAACGTCCTGCTGGCTCGCCGATGGCAGCGCCTGAATGACCGCTGCGGTTGCCTGAGCTTGCTCCTGCGCCCTGTCTTGCTGGATATCCACAACCGATTGATAGAAGGTGCCGGCATCCCACAGCTGCTTGCCAACCAGCAAGATGGTACTGAACACCATCAGCAATAACAGCTTGGGGACCAAGCGGATATTTGTCAGCCCTTTTTCCCATGGCTTGAAAACCATTTTGGTCATCTGGTATCTCCGTATATTCTTATGACGCCCACGCAAAATCAGTTGGTCACACGAAGGTCTTCTGTTCTGCATAGGGTGTAGGGAAGTCGGTGCCTAGAAATCTATTTATTTTTCGCACCGAAACAATAGCTCACATTCTATCTATCGGCCGTAAACATATAAAATTTAATGATGAAAAAGATCGACCCCGTCAAATATGAACTCAATCCAATGAGCTTGATGTCATTGTTACTGTCGTTTGTATCACTGACCATAGTGACAACCATGATCTTCCTGCCCAAGCAAAGCAGCGGCTATTTGCTGCTGTTAGGCATCGATACCTTTATCTGCCTGGTGTTCTGGTGTCAGCTGCTGGCGGACTTTTTCCGCAGCAGGGAGAAAGTCCTCTACCTCAAAACCCACTGGATCGACTTCATTGCCAGTATCCCGATCATCGAACCGATCCGCTTTGCCCGCCTGCTGCAAATTTTCAGGGTGATCCGCCTGATCCGCTCTAGCCAACAGATCCTCCGCCAGATCCGCAGCAACCGCCGCGAAGCAACCGTTGCCAGCATCTTCTTGTTGTTGACCGTCTTGGTCTCGGTTGGCTCAGCCCTGATGCTAATATTGGAGGGCAATGTCCCCGAGTCCAACATCAAGGATGCCAGCGATGCCCTGTGGTGGGTGTTCGTAACGATTTCGACCGTCGGCTACGGTGACCACTACCCGGTGACGGAGTTTGGCAAAATGCTGGCAGCGGTGATCATTGTCTGCGGCGTCGGCTTGTTCGGTATGGTTGCCGGCTTGGTCAGCTCGATCATTTCCGATCCGGAGCATAAGAAAAAGCAAAACGATGCCCGCCATGAAAAGGAATGGCAGGCGATGCTGGCCAACCAGCAGCGATTGATGGATCGCCTCGAAGCCATTGAAAGAAAACTGGAAGAGAAAAACCGAGAAACCAAGTAGGCGATACCCAAGCCTCTTGGCTAAATAACAAAACACCCGGCCTGAGCCGGGTGCTTTCAAGGCATAGCCATTATTTTATGGCCAGTATGGAAGAAGCTCGATACCCATCTGACGAGTCTGATCCATCGCATGGATCAACGACTCCTCCTTGCGCTGGAGCCATTTTTCAATCTGGCTGCGATCCTCGTCGTCCTGTTCATCCAACAATTGGCGGACAGGCTCAAGGTGGCGAAGATCCTCAATCCCCTGCAACAAGTCCAGCCACGGCATGCGAAATGCCATGCGCTTTTCTTCTTCGTATAATGAAGCAAAGCTCAAACCGCTCATCAGGTTGCGAAGCAAGCGCGGTTGCTGGTCGAGATAATCGACGCGATTGAGCTGGCGCTCGGCCGGAAAGACATCAAGCAATTCCTGCCACGAACGTCCCAGCATATTATCGGCAAAGCCTTTAACCGGTTCGGCCAAACGTGCCCGGGACTTGTCATCGAGAAACGGCTGCCAACCTCGGCTCAGGATCCAGCGGCTCAAGTTGAGCAGCAGACCACAGTAACGTGCCGAGCTGAGCAGAAGTAACATTTCGTTATCGTCAGGCAGATCCGATTGAACCACTTCAAGTTGCTTCACGAGTTGTTTGCGCGCATTGAGCTTTTTCAGTACGTGACCTTTTTCGGCCAGCAAATACTCCAAGCCTGCCGCATCACCCAGCCAGTCCAGCTCACCTTCTAGCCACTGCAGCTCCTGGCGCAATAGGGCGCTGGCCCGACGCGGGATCATACCACCGAAAGTGACCAGGGTTTGACGGGTCAAGCCAAGCGCCTGCTGGATTTGGACCAGAGCCTTGGGCTCTTGGCGTTCAGCAAAGATTTGCTCATGGTAATGCCAATGGCCCAGAGCATGCTCAAGGGTTTTGACAAACACGGCTTCGACCGACTCACTACCGTCAAGTTTGACCGGTGCAAGCTGGGTCACTTCATCACCCTGATAGCCTGCCGCCAAGCGATAACCCCGTGCAGCTTTGCTCAGGTTACCCAGGCGCATACCACCGTCGGCGCACAATTCACGGGCCAGAGTAAACAAGGCATCCGTTTGGCCTGACTTCAGCTCTAGCTCGACCTCGCAGATCGGTGTCGTTTCACCGTTGGCACTCACTTCCCCTTGGTCAAAGGCCAGTTCGACCTGACTGCCATCGGGCATCGCGACCAACCATTGCTGGCGGACAAAATCCGTGGAGAAAAGCGGGGCGAGTTGCTGCTGGGTGCGCTCGACATCGAAACCTTCCGGCCAGGCATCAGCAGGATGCAGGGCAAGATCAGGATCGGTGCTGTTGGTTTCGGCATTGTATTCCGGACGCTGGTGCAGTCCGGCGACCACGCGACCGGCGGTCTTCAATGTTTGGACAAATACATCATCAAAACGACGGACCCGAAGGCCGATATCGTGCTGGCGAAGAATTTGGTCTGGGGTGTCGAAGTAGACATTGCCTAACTCGCGACGACTTTGCTGCAGAACTTTCGCTTCAGCGATTTTTTTCAGTAACTGGCTCGAAAATTCTGGTGAGACGAAAAACTTCAGTTCTATCTCAGTTTCCATAGTTCTACCTATAAACAGTGGCAAACCAAGGATATTGGCAATTGCACTCCGGGGCAAGTCTGAAATATAAACAAAACCTTGATCGAAATTAGTTCCCCTATACTTACTTATGCGTTACCATGCGCGCCTTAATGACCATCGCTCAAGAATTAGCCATTTAAGGCACTTTCTAGGTTATTCGGCTATGCCAGTAAATACTATTATGGGGCTATTTGCTAAGTCCCCGATCAAACCACTGCAACGTCACGTTACTCGCGTAAATGAATGTTGCGAATTGCTTGTCCCATTCTTCGAAGCCTGTAAGGCGGGTGATTGGGATCAGGCGGCTGTCCTGCGCGAGCAGATCTCCCAGCTTGAAAAAGATGCGGATGTGCTCAAGCGTGAAATTCGCCTGAAGCTTCCTCGTGGCCTTTTCATGCCAGTCGATCGTACTGACATGCTTGGTCTACTGACCCAGCAAGATAAGCTTGCCAACCTGTCGAAAGACATTGCGGGCCGCGTCTTGGGTCGCCAGCTCCAAATTCCTTCCGAAATGTATCCTGACTTTATTGCCTACGTTCAACGTTGTCTTGATGCCGCCAACCAGGCGAATCGCGTCATCAACGAACTGGACGAGCTTCTTGAAACAGGCTTTAAAGGCAGAGAAGTGACGCTTGTGGCAGAGATGATCAACCAGCTTGACGTTATCGAAGACGATACCGACAGCATGCAGATCAAACTTCGCCAACAGCTCATGTCCATCGAAGACCAACACAGTCCGGTGGATATCATGTTCCTTTACAAGATCCTCGAGTGGGTTGGCGCTATCGCTGACCAGGCACAGCGTGTCGGCTCGCGTCTTGAAATCATGCTATCGCGCTCATAAGCGAAAGAGTGTAACAAAAACAAGGTTTTACAATGGAAATCCTGGCTAACTACGGCACCATTATCATTTTGGTGGCGGCTTTTTTTGGTCTATTGATGGCTATTGGTATTGGTGCGAACGACGTTGCCAACGCCATGGGTACCTCGGTCGGTTCTAAAGCACTGACCGTTAAACAAGCAATCATCATTGCGATGATCTTCGAGTTTGCGGGTGCTTACCTAGCAGGTGGTGAAGTAACAGATACCATCCGTAAAGGGGTTATCGAAACCTCTCTTTATGCTGCCAATCCGGAAGTATTGGTGTACGGCATGATGTCGGCCCTGCTGGCTGCGGGTACCTGGCTACTGGTTGCGTCCTATATGGGCTGGCCGGTATCTACCACCCACTCCATCATCGGTGCCATCATCGGTTTTGCCTGTGTTTCAGCAGGTACTGACGCTGTTGACTGGAGCTCTGTACAGGGCATCGTCGGAAGCTGGCTTATTACACCATTGATCTCGGGGCTGTTTGCTTACGCTATTTTCATTAGCGCCCAGCGCCTGATCTTCGATACCGATAACCCAGTAGCCAATGCAAAGCGCTTTGTACCTGTCTACATGTTCATCACCACGATCGTAATCGCTCTGGTTACCATCAAAAAGGGCCTGAAACACGTAGGTCTTCACCTTACGAGCGGTGAAGCATGGCTAGCTTCTGTTGCTGTGTCCCTCATTGTAATGGTGTTTGGTTACATTTATATTAATCGTAAGTACACAGATGACGGTTCGGCCGTTGATAGCAACGGATATGCCGGTGTTGAGCGTATTTTCAGCCTACTTATGGTAGTTACAGCTTGTGCGATGGCTTTTGCCCACGGCTCTAACGACGTAGCCAATGCTATCGGTCCTCTATCTGCTGTTGTATCGACGGTTGAGCATATGGGTGAGATCACAGCCAAGAGCCAAATCGCTTGGTGGATTCTACCTCTAGGTGGATTTGGTATCGTTGTCGGCCTAGCAACAATGGGTCACAAGGTAATGGCTACCGTTGGTACCGGTATTACCGAGCTAACGCCAAGCCGTGGCTTCGCTGCCCAGCTAGCGACGGCCTCTACCGTTGTTTTGGCATCGGGTACAGGCCTTCCTATTTCAACCACACAGACATTGGTTGGTGCGGTATTGGGTGTTGGTTTTGCCCGTGGTATCGCAGCTCTGAACCTTGGCGTGGTACGTAACATTGTTGCCTCTTGGGTTGTCACACTCCCAGCTGGCGCCCTGCTTGCAGTCATTTTCTTCTATGTAATGCAAGCGGTGTTTGGTTAAACACCGTCAAAGCGGGCTCAAGATCAAAAGAGGGAGGCTATGCCTCCCTCTTTTCTTGCACCCAACGCACAAAATTCTTAGACTTCCTCTCTTAGAGAAAAAACAGGCTCTCCCCCAAGGAATCAAATTGTGAAGCAGCTAATCAGCTTACTATTACTCGCTTGTGCCATGGTGACCATGCCTGCGCAGGCCCAACAAACCCGGTATATCTCCGACAACCTATTTACCTACATGCACAACGGCCCAAGTACGCAATACCGTATCATGGGTAGCGTGAATGCTGGTACCAAAGTCGATCTGCTGGAAACCAACAGCAGCACTGGCTTTAGTAAAATCCGCGATAACCGCGGCCGTACCGGCTGGGTTAACTCTGATTTCGTTTCGACCCAGGTTGGCCTGAAAGTGCGTTTTCCGGCGCTGGAAAAAGAGCTGACTGAAGTGAAGTCTCAGCTAGAAGAAGCACTGGAGTCTGGCGATGAGAAAACGGCTAGCCTGCAAAACTCACTGAAGCTGCGCAACGAACAAATTTCCGATCTGGAAACCCAGAACGGCCAGCTTAACGAGCAGCTAATGACCTCGCAGGCTGAGATCCGCGAGCTACGTGCCCGCCTGGACACCCAGAAAGATGACCTGCTGATGCGCTGGTTCACATACGGCGGTATGGTTGCCGGCGGTGGTCTGCTATTCGGCCTGATCCTGCCTCACCTTATCCCGCGTCGCCGCAAGCGCAACAACGGCTGGGCATAATCTCCCAAACAGAGATGACAGCAACAGAGCAGAATCAAAAAAGGCAGCTAAGCTGCCTTTTTTATTATCCAATATTGAGTGCTATTGCCTGTTTACCATTCCGACAGGGCTGGCATCGAGATCAGGTAAGACTCGAAATCAAAGACAACGGCACGGGGTTCAATACGCCGCAATGTCACGCCCGGGGCGATCTCATCCCCTTCATACGCCTCGCTGCCATTGACCTTCACCCAGCGGCTGTTGGCAGCCGAAGAATAAATGTGGGTCTGAAAATTCAACGAAGGAATACGATCCTGAACCGATGCTGGCAGATCGCCGATGGATACCGCGCTCATTGGCGCTTGCGGCTCTGGCATTGGCGGCAAGCGCTCTTCCTGCAGCAATTGCGGCAGTGTTTCCCCATCACCAGTGGCGGCAATCGCGGCCTTCAGTTGGCTCGCCAACTGTGGCGACAACTCGGAGTAATCCAGGGCTTCCAAATCCCAGCTATCGTCAGCGGAATTACTTGCTGGTCGACCGAAAGACTGATCCACCGAGGTAGACAACGGCATTGGCGCGCTGTCCCAGCCACTTGGCTCACTGCCCGCTTGAACGGGCGTTGACGAGGTCTGGGTATAAGTGACCCGATACGACTGTCCTGTTTGATGAGGAAGAGGCTCGGTATAAAACTGCGGGTAATCCAGTCTCTCAATGCCTTGTGGATATTGCAGCGCGTCAGTTACCGCTGCAACCTCAAGTGTCGGTGCCGACATCGGCTGCACGGATGCCGCCGCCTCAATAGCAGCGGCTTGGCTATCAGCGATATGAGGCAGAGGCGCTATAGCTATTTCCGTTTGTTGCTGCTGGAAAAACAGATACCCCAGCATCCCGATCACCGGCAGGGCAAAGCCGGCTCCCGTTAGCAGCCAAGGATGAGTTTGCTTTGGAGCAGGCCCCGTTCGATATGCCGCCCCCGATGGCAATGCTGCTGGTACACGCTGAGCATCCGACTGAGCCAGGGCTGATAATAACTTCGACATTAGCTTTTCTCCGGTTGCAGGGTCGGACCCGGTAAATTCAAGGCTGAATCTATCACCATCAAGGTGCGAGGCCCGGCGATCCCATCCACCGATAAATCTTGTGCGCGCTGGAAGCGGCGTAGTTTCTTGAGCAGCTCCTGCTCAAAGGTATCTTGGTTCTCCGGCATCACGCCCAACAACTGGCTGAGTTGACGATCGAGCCATTTTACCCTTGGCCCTTGCTGGCCGTAACGAATCGCGGTTTTGTCTCCCAGAGGCGGTCGCCACAGCAAGGTGTATTCGCCATTCCAACGCTGTGCCAACCATTGGGCACTGACAGAAAAACGCTGCCCAGCCAGCAGCAACTCAACCTTGTCCTGGCCAATCGCATATAAGGTTGCAAAGTAGCTTTCTCCACTCGGCTCACTGAGCTCAACAACCGCTGGGCGGTTGATCAATGCCAGTTGCTCCAGTGACCCCGTTCCGTTAAAACAGCTGAGCTGGACACGGCTACCTGACTCACAGTTGGCCTGATTGAGTTGGGTGCTGTACCCCCAGAGTTTATACAGCGTCTGCATCGCTAGACGCTCAGAGCCAGCCTGGCTAACCACCTGCTGCCACAACGCCTGTGGCGACAGTTGCTGTGGCCTAACCTGCTGAGGTACAGCCTGTTGAGGGGTGATCTGCACCGCCTTGGTGACAGATTGGGTCAGTGACGGCTGAGAAGCTTCAGGCTGACTTGCTGTCATCTGCTCTTGCGCTGAGGCAGCCACTGAGGATGGCACGGCAGCACCAGACGCCACCGGCAAAGGCTGACTGTTAGATTGCGACAAAATACCCGACCAATACCCCAATCCTACGGCTGTAACAATGCCCGCAGCCAAAGCGACAGCCAGAGGCTTGCGAGAAGGTGCTGGCGTATCGGTATTACCGGGTGCGGTGTATTGCGGTAGTTGCCAGCTCAAGACATCACTGCATGCGCGCTCGACCAGCTCTTTGTTTAGCAAATGAGTTGACTGCTGGTGGGCCAGCTGCATCGACTTATCACACACCAGGTTGATAAGACGAGGGATCCCGCCGGTGGCCTTGGCGATTTGCTTGGTCTGGGCAGGGGCAAACACTTCATGCAAACAGTCCACCGCCTGCAGACGGTAATGGATATACTCCCGCACTTCATCTTCAGTCAGCGGAAGCAAGTGATAGCGAGAAGTGATCCGCTGGGCGAGCTGGCGCAACCTGTCCTGTTGCAACAGTTGCTGCAGCTCGGGCTGACCCACTAGCACCACCTTGAGTAGTTTGACACTGTCGGTTTCTAGATTGGTCAACAGTCGCAGCTGCTCGAGCACTTCCGGCAGTAGATGCTGGGCTTCGTCGATCAACAGCAGGGTCTGGCGTCCTTCCCGATGGTTGGCCAACAAATGCTGATAGATGCCATCGGTCAGGGTTTTGATGGTTGCCTCATCGGTATAATCAATTCCCAACTCATCACAGAGGCTAGCAAGCAGCTCTCGAGTCGATAGTGACGGGTTCATAATAACCGCCACCTGGGTTTCCTGAGGCAGGCGCGATACTAACGCGCGCAAAACTGTTGTCTTACCGGTACCCACTTCGCCGGTCAACAAACCGAAACCGCCCCCTCCATTGAGGCTGGACAACATGTGGGTCAATGCTTCACGGTGACGCTCACTCAGATAAAGGAAACGTGCGCTGGGCACAATAGAAAATGGTGATTCGCTGATCCCAAAAAAGTCCTTGTACATGCCTTTTGATCTCTTATTGTCGGCCTGGAAGGGGAAGCCCCCTACGTTACCTGTCCCTTAAATGAATGTATAGCCCTTCAGATAAGGCCTGACAAGGGTTTTGCCTCTAAACCTCGGCCTGCCGCAAGCCATTCGTGGCGGCCTGGAAGGTTTGGTATACTGGAGCAATAACAGTCTGCAGTCAGAACGAAAAAGGATAAATCAGTGCAAACGTATTTAGTTGGCGGGGCTGTGCGAGATGCCCTGCTTGAACTGCCAGTAAAAGACAAGGACTGGGTCGTTGTCGGAACGACGCCCGAGCAAATGCTGGAGCAAGGCTACAGCCAGGTCGGCAGCGATTTCCCGGTTTTCTTGCACCCTAAAACCAAGCAGGAATACGCCCTCGCCCGTACCGAGCGCAAGTCAGGCCAGGGCTATACCGGGTTCACCTGCTATTCAGCACCCGATGTGACCCTTGAGCAGGATTTGATGCGCCGGGATCTGACCATCAATGCCATTGCCCAGGCAGAAGACGGTAGCCTGATAGACCCCTACCAGGGTCAGCGCGATCTGGAACTGCGCCAACTTCGCCATGTCTCTCCTGCGTTTGTCGAAGATCCTTTGCGTGTACTGCGCGTTGCCCGCTTTGCTGCCCGGTTTGCCCATCTTGGCTTTACCGTCGCTGCCGAAACCATGGCTCTGATGCAGGGTATGGTGGTAGCTGGCGAGCTTTCTGCCCTGACGCCGGAGCGGGTGTGGATCGAATGGGAGAAGTCCCTACAGTCCGACAACCCTGAGGTATTTCTCAAGGTATTGCGCCAGTGCGGTGCCCTTGCGGTGATCATGCCGGAAATCAACGCCTTGTTCGGTGTTCCCCAGCCGGAAAAATGGCATCCGGAAATCGACTGTGGTATCCACACCCTGCTGGTTGCCGAACAAGCGGCAAACCTCAGTACGTCCAAGGCGATCCGTTTTGCCGCCCAGATCCACGATCTTGGCAAAGCCCTTACCCCCAAAGAAGAACTACCGAGTCATAAAATGCACTGCCATACCGGGCTCGATGCTATTCGTGGCTTGTGCCAACGCCTGCGGGTGCCGAACGAGTATCGAGATATAGCCCTGATGGTCTGTGCCCAGCATACCAAGCTGCATTTTGCCGCCGAGCTGCGCCCTAGTACCTTTATCAATATTTTCGATCAAATCGATGCCTGGCGTAAGCCAGAGAGAGTCGCCCAACTGGCCACCTGCTGTCGGGCCGATGTAAGAGGCCGCACCGGATTTGAAAACGATCCCTACCCACAGGCCGATATTTTCGAGGGTGCCTTTGCCGCTGCCCAAGCCGTTGAGGTGAAACCGATTGTCGAAGCCGGTTTCAAGGGGAAAGAGATCAAGGAACAACTTGCGCTACGCCGTGCGGAGGCTGTCAAAGCCGCGCTGGTAGATCTACGCTAGCCACGGTTCCATGACTATTTGATTATCTGGCTATCTGATTATCTGCTTGTGAACAAATAAAAAGCCCGGCTCACTAGTAGCCGGGCTTTCTGTCTCATTTCAATATGGATGCGCTATTACTGAGTCAACAGAAACGCCATCAGGCCTGCGCCAAGTAGCAAGCGGTATACCACAAACGGGAACATCCCCAAGCGAGTAACCAGCTTAAGGAAGGCGTGGATACAGGCATACGCACTGACAAAGGAGATCACAATACCAATCAGCAAAGCATCAAGCTGGATTGGTGCGCCGCTCACTACCATCTTCATACTCAGGTAACCACCGGCAAGCAGAATGATCGGGATCGACATCAGGAACGAGAAACGCGCTGCGGCTTCACGGGTAAAGCCCAAGTACAGCGCCGCGGTCATGGTGGCACCGGAGCGCGAGGTACCCGGGATCATCGCCGCAGCCTGGGCGAGACCTATAAATAGCGAACGCTTCCAGTCAGCTTGATATTCATCATCTTTTTGCGACGCGCGCACATCCACCCACCACAGCAGCAAGCCGAAGCAGATAGTCGTACACGCAATCACCCACGCCGAACGCAAGTATATTTCGATAATGTCTTTCATAAACAAGCCGAAGATACAGGCCGGGATCGTAGCCAGTACAATCATCCAGGCTAGCTTGGACTCAGCGCTATGCTCCTTCTTGAAAATAGAGCTGATCCACGCTGACAGCAGGGCCACCACTTCCTTGCGGAAGTACCAGATAACGGCAGCCAAGGTACCCACATGCACCGCCACATCAAACGCCAACCCCTGATCATCCCAGCCCAAAATAGCCGATGGCAAAATCAAATGGGCAGAGCTCGAAATCGGCAAAAACTCAGTTAGACCCTGGATCAGAGCCAGCATAAAGGCTTCAAAGTAACTCATAACTATCCCTAAACGACAAAATGATATTCAACGGGCCAAAGCGCCTGTTCAAAACGAGAATCATGCCAAAGTTCAGTCACCGTGCGGCCATCTCCCGGGATCACCCGTTCAGGGCACAGCTCCATCAAAGGCTGCAACACGAAGGCAAACTTATAAATATCGCTACGCGGCAAAACGGGATAGGTGCTCTGCACGGTATCCCCATAAAGGAGGATGTCCAGATCCAAGGTGCGACTTTGATTTTTGGCCGCATCGGACGAGCGGCCATGTTGCAACTCTAACTGCTTCAGCGCATCCAAGAGTGTATCCAAAGACAAAGACGTTTCGATGACAGCGACACAGTTATAGAAGTTCGGTCCGCTAAAGCCCACCGGCTCGGCTTCATAGATGGTCGAAACCTGCATCCCTGCACCCAACTGACTCAACCCTACCAAACCCGCCTGCAAATAGCGCTCGCGGTCTATGTTGGAGCCAAGGCTGATATAGACAGTGGTCACTTGCTTCCCCGCTCGATCACCACCCCGACACCACGGGCATTGGCAACCGCACCCGGCTTGGTCACCCGTACCTTGATCCAAGGTACCGAGAACTGGGCCATGATCAGGTTAGCGATTTCCTCAGCGACACGCTCCACCAACAGGAAACGGCCAGTTTGAATATGCTGTGTCACCGCATCACTCACCGCCGCATAATCCAGGGCATAAACGACATCATCGCTTTGTGCAGCAGGACGATTATCGTGAGCCATTTCCAAATCAAGCACCAATTTTTGCTTAATTTCCTGTTCCCAGTCATACACACCGATGGTGGCGATGACTTCAAGATGTTCGATAAATACTGAATCCATGTTCAATCGCTAATAATGTTAGAGGTCGGATACCTAATTTGAGCAAAAACGCGTATTATCAGGTCGTAATCGTCTATATACTATGATCTTGATTTATATGATCATCGTATTGCCTATGAGGCTTCGGGTGAGCACTATACCATATGCCGGCCCATGCATCATGGCTGACGATAGATTAAATCGGCGGCTCATTGCCACTAGCTACAGGATCTTGCATGACACCACTTGTACTCATGATCATCATCGGTGCCTACCTGCTGGGTTCAATATCCAGTGCCGTCTTGATCTGCCGCTTGTACAGCCTGCCGGATCCGCGAGAAAACGGCTCGGGCAACCCCGGGGCCACCAATGTCTTGCGTCTCGGCGGCCGTGGAGCTGCTGCCAGTGTACTGGTGTGCGATATCCTCAAGGGCATGCTGCCGGTCTGGCTGAGCTACTTCATCGGCATCAACCCGTTCATGCTGGGTTTCATCGGCATTGCCGCCTGCCTTGGCCATATCTACCCGATATTCTTCCATTTCCGGGGCGGTAAAGGCGTCGCTACCGCGTTGGGCGCACTGGCTCCCATAGGCTGGGATCTCAGCGGCTTGCTGATCAGCACTTGGTTACTTACTGTATTAGTTACCGGCTATTCTTCGCTAGGCTCCATGGTCACCGCTCTGGCTGCACCGCTATTTACCTGGTGGGTCAAACCGGAATACACCATGCCGGTCGCCATGCTGTCATGCCTTATCGTGTTCCGTCATCACGACAATGTCCGCCGTCTGCTCGAGGGGGAAGAGAGCAAAATCTGGAACAAATTCCAGCGCAGAAACAAAACAACCCCGCCGCAAGACTGATTGTCAGCCTGCCACGGGGTTGCTTCTTTACTAAGTCCATCGATTTACTGCCCATTCGTTGCTAGGCAGACGTCTTTATTCGCCTTTGATCGGCTTGAGCTGATCGATAGGCCAGCGCGGATAGGCTTTCACACCCAAATCCATCGTTTCTTGGTTCTTCAGTCGCTGCATACCGGCAAACGCAATCATGGCACCGTTATCGGTGCAGAACTCGGTGCGCGGGTAGAATACTTCTCCGCCCATTTTCGCCATCATGGTTTCCAGCTGCTCACGCAAGTGCTTGTTTGCACTCACACCACCGGCAATCACCAAGCGCTTGAAGCCTGTTTGCTTCAGGGCACGCTTACATTTTATCGCTAGCGTATCAACAACCGCTTCCTGGAACGCATAAGCGATGTCGGCACGGGTCTGCTCGTCATCATCGTTGGCGCGGATAGTATTGGCCGCAAACGTCTTCAGGCCAGAAAAACTGAAATCCAGCCCCGGACGGTCAGTCATCGGGCGCGGGAAGGTAAAGCGCCCTGCCGTGCCTTTTTCGGCCAAACGCGACAGCAGTGGGCCTCCCGGATAGTCCAGTCCCATCAACTTGGCGGTTTTATCAAACGCTTCACCGGCCGCATCGTCAATCGACTCGCCCAGAATTTGGTATTCGCCAATGCCCTTCACTTCCACCATCATGGTGTGACCGCCAGACACCAGCAGCGCCACAAACGGGAACTGAGGCGGGTTATCTTCCAGCATCGGTGCCAACAAGTGGCCTTCCATATGGTGTACCGCGACGGCTGGCAGGTCCCAGGCATACGCCAGGCTGCGGCCAATGGTCGCCCCGACAAGCAGTGCGCCAACAAGCCCAGGGCCTGCGGTGTATGCCACTCCGTCCAAATCTGCAGGCGTCAAGCCGGCATTGTTAAGCGCTTCCTTGATGAGCGGAATCGTCTTCTTTACATGGTCACGCGAGGCCAGCTCCGGCACGACGCCACCGTAATCGGCGTGCAGTTTTACCTGGCTGTAAAGTTCGTGTGCCAATAGGCCTTTTTCATCATCGAAAATAGCCACACCTGTTTCGTCACAGGAGGTTTCGATGCCCAGTATACGCATAACAACCTCTATACTTATGGTAATTGGGGGCCATACTACCGCCCTTGACAGAAATTAACCAGTTCGGGGTTGCAGAATGCTTTACAAATGCCCCCAGATCAGATTAGAATTTCGCACCATTTTTAATCAGCTGACACTTTATTGAACGTCAGCATTAACCGAATCACTCTGAGGTGAGTATTACATGCCAGTAATCAAAGTACGTGAAAACGAACCGTTTGACGTAGCACTACGTCGTTTCAAGCGCTCTTGCGAAAAAGCAGGTATCCTTTCTGAAGTACGTCGTCGTGAGCACTTCGAAAAGCCTACTACTGTACGTAAGCGTGCGAAAGCAGCGGCAGTTAAGCGTCACCTGAAGAAATTGGCTCGCGAAAACGCGCGTCGCGTTCGTCTGTACTAATCTGCTGATTAACAGAAGGAACGTGTTATGACCCTGATTGAACGTCTTAAAGACGAACAAAAAGCAGCGATGAAAGCCAAAGACAAACCTCGTCTTGGCACAATTCGCTTGGTAATGGCTGCCATTAAACAGCGTGAAGTTGATGAAAAGATCACTCTTTCCGAAGACGACGTGCTGGCAGTACTGACCAAAATGGTAAAACAACGCCGTGACTCTGTTGCTCAATTCGAAGCAGCAGGCCGTCAGGATCTTGCTGATGCAGAGCTTGCTGAGATCACAGTTCTGGAAGAGTTCATGCCACAGCCGCTGACCGACGACGAAGTCGCCGCTCTGCTGGACGAGGCTATTGCTGCGACCGGCGCTGCCAGCATGCAAGACATGGGCAAACTGATGGGCGTGTTGAAACCACAGGTTCAGGGTCGTGCCGATATGGGTAAAGTTAGCCAGCTGGTGAAAGCCAAGCTAGGTTAATCCCTACCCTATTTCTGCAACAAGCCGTGCTATCCGCTACCGGACTGCGCGGCTTGTTCGTATTTATTGCCCCATCAATTTTTATTCAACGATGCCAAATCAAAGTGCTATTATCGTTTATCTATAACACTTTGATTTGACACTCCATTCCAACGCAAGCAGGTATCACCACTCTATGGCTGGAAAAATCCCACGTACATTTATCGATGATCTCATCTCTCGGCATGACATCGTGGATATTGTGGATGCCAGGGTAAAGCTCAAGAAACAGGGCAAAAACTTTGGTGCCTGCTGCCCGTTCCATAACGAGAAGACCCCGTCTTTCTCTGTCAGCCAGGAAAAGCAGTTCTACCACTGCTTCGGTTGTGGCGCCCACGGTAACGTCCTTGATTTCGTGATGGAATTCGACCGCCTGGAGTTTGTCGAGGCCATCGAAGAACTTGCTTCACAGCTAGGTCTCGAAGTGCCGCGCGAGCAAGGCAGCGGCGGTGGCCAATCCGGCGCCCGCAGCAAAGAAAAACTCGGCCTTTATGAGATGATGGGGCAGATCTCCCAGTTCTACCAAGGCCAGCTGCGCACCCAGGAAGGCCAGGTGGCGATTGACTACCTCAAAGGACGCGGGCTTTCCGGTGAAGTGGTCAAAAAGTTTGGTATCGGCTTTGTCCCGGATCAGTGGGATCAGGTTCGCAACCGCTTCGGCCGCGATATGCAGGCCCAACAGGCGCTGGTTAGCGCCGGTATGCTGATCGAAAATGACAACGGCAGGCGCTACGACCGCTTCCGTGGCAGGGTGATGTTCCCTATCCACGACCGCCGCGGCCGGGTGATCGGCTTTGGTGGCCGAGTCCTTGGTGATGGTACCCCGAAGTACCTCAACTCACCGGAAACCCCGATCTTCCACAAAGGGCGTGAGCTTTACGGCTTGTACGAAGTACTGCAAGCTCATCGCGAGCCGGAAAAGCTATTGGTGGTCGAAGGCTATATGGATGTCGTTGCCCTGGCTCAGTTCGGGGTCGACTATGCCGTGGCCTCGCTGGGTACCTCAACCACCGGTGACCATATCCAAATGATGTTCCGCCAGACCGGCACCGTGGTATGTTGCTACGATGGTGACCGTGCCGGCCGTGACGCAGCGTGGCGCGCGATGGAGCAAGCCCTGCCGTACCTCAACGACGGCCGCCAGCTCAAATTTATGTTCTTGCCAGACGGCGAGGATCCCGATACCTATATCCGCCAGTACGGCCAGGAAGGGTTCGAGCAGCAAGTTGACCAGGCCATGACCCTGTCGGACTTCATGTTCAGCACCTTGCTGCAGCAGGTGGATACCAGCAGCAACGAGGGCAAGGCCAAGCTCAGCACCCTTGCCGTACCGCTGATCGACAAGGTACCCGGCGGCACCCTGCGCCTTTATTTGCGTGAGATGCTTGGCAGAAAACTGGGATTACCCAACGAAGAGCAGCTACAGCAACTAATCTCTAAACAAGGGGCCGATACACCGAAGAAGGCCGGCCAGCCGGAAATCAAACGTACCCCGATGCGTGAAGTTATCGCCTTGCTGATCCAGAACCCGGATTTTGTAAATAGCCTAGAATTTGATATGGCTGCATTTGAAGGGATTGATGTCGCTGGGCTAAATTTATTGATAACGATAGTTGAAAAGTGTCGGGCCAACCCCAATATTAAAACTGGACAACTCCTAGAGGGTTGGCGCGGAAGCAAAAGTGAAGGGATGCTGGCACGTCTGGCAGCCTGGGAACTGCCTCTTGCCAAAGAAGAGGACAACACTCTAGATGTTTTTCTTGACGCAATGGACAAAGTCATTGACCAGTGCGTTAAACAACAAATCGAAAAGTTGCAGGCTAAATCGAGAACCGTCGGCTTATCAGTCGAAGAGAAGCGGGAATTGCAGTTGCTGATACTCAACCGTCCCGGCTAGTAAGTAGTCATCAATTAAGAAATTTGTTATAATTATTGGTTTGCATCTCTGCATACTACTTTTCTCAATCAGACCCTAAGTTGGATATCGTCTATGGAGCAAAATCCGCAGTCACAGCTAAAGTTACTTGTTGCTAAAGGCAAGGAACAAGGCTATCTGACCTACGCCGAAGTAAATGACCACCTACCAGAGGACATCGTCGATTCTGACCAGGTGGAAGACATCATTCAGATGATCAATGACATGGGTATCAAGGTGGTTGAAACTGCCCCTGATGCCGATGATCTGATGATGACAGAAGACAATGCGGACGAAGACGCGATTGAAGCCGCGGCCCAGGCCCTATCAAGTGTAGAAAGCGAAATTGGCCGCACCACTGACCCAGTACGTATGTACATGCGTGAAATGGGTACAGTAGAACTCCTTACCCGCGAAGGCGAGATTGATATCGCAAAGCGCATTGAAGATGGTATCAACCAAGTTCAGTGCTCTGTTGCCGAATACCCAAGCGCCATCGCCTACTTGCTTGAGCAGTTTGACAAGGTAGAAGCAGAAGAGCTTCGCCTGACCGATATCATTTCTGGTTTTGTCGACCCGAATGAAGAGGAAACAGCGGCACCGACAGCAACGCACATTGGCTCTGAGCTAAGCGAAGCAGATCTTGAAGATGAAGATAAAGATCTGGAAGAAGATGATGATGCCGATGAAGAAGAAGAAGATACTGGTATTGACCCAGAGTTAGCTCGTGAAAAATTCAACGACCTGCGTATTGCCTATGACAATATGGCCTTGGCGATTGATACTCACGGTCGCCAGGATCCAAAAACAGCCGTTGCTGTTGAAGAGCTTTCTGATATCTTCAAACAGTTCCGTCTGATCCCTAAGCAGTTCGACAAACTGATCAGCTCTCTGCGCGAATCAATGGACAAGGTTCGTACCAACGAGCGCCTGATCATGCGTATGTGTGTCGACAACAGCAAGATGCCGAAGAAAACATTTGTTAGCCTGTTTGCTGGCAACGAATCATCTTCTGAGTGGATCGACGAAGCACTGAACTCAGGCAAGCCTTACGCTGAACGCCTGAAAACATACGAGGAAGATCTTCGTCGCGCTACAACCAAGCTAAGTATTCTGGAACAAGAAACTGGCTTGTCTATCGAGCGTATCAAGGACATCAGCCGTCGCATGTCTATCGGTGAAGCGAAAGCCCGCCGTGCGAAGAAAGAAATGGTTGAAGCAAACTTACGTCTTGTAATCTCGATTGCCAAGAAATACACCAACCGCGGCCTGCAGTTCTTGGATCTGATCCAGGAAGGTAACATCGGCCTGATGAAAGCGGTAGACAAGTTCGAATACCGTCGTGGTTACAAGTTCTCGACCTATGCGACATGGTGGATCCGTCAGGCAATCACGCGTTCTATCGCTGACCAGGCGCGTACTATCCGTATCCCTGTTCACATGATCGAGACAATCAACAAGCTGAACCGTATCTCTCGCCAGATGCTTCAGGAAATGGGCCGCGAGCCATTGCCTGAAGAGTTGGCTGAGCGTATGCAGATGCCGGAAGACAAGATCCGCAAGGTACTGAAAATTGCTAAAGAGCCAATCTCGATGGAAACTCCTATCGGTGATGATGAAGATTCGCACCTAGGTGATTTCATTGAAGATACCACGCTTCAGCTGCCTATGGATGCCGCTACGGCAACCAACCTGCGTATGGCGACCAACGACGTACTGGCTGGCCTGACGCCACGTGAGGCAAAAGTACTGCGTATGCGTTTCGGTATCGACATGAACACTGACCACACCCTTGAGGAGGTGGGCAAGCAGTTCGACGTTACCCGTGAGCGTATCCGTCAGATCGAAGCCAAGGCACTGCGTAAGCTACGCCACCCAAGCCGCTCAGACGTTCTGCGCAGCTTCCTGGATGAGTAATCACCCGTCCTGATACAGTTGATAAAAACGGGCCCTGGTGCCCGTTTTTTTATATGTCACCTTTACCGAAATCAAGCTGTTACCCTTCGCTGAGCCTATCTCAAGCAATCTTCGTTAACTGCCTAAAAAGCAAGCAAAACAACCACTTTATTCGCTAGACAAGGCCACAGGCTTCCCATATAATTTCACCCATTCGGCCCCTTAGCTCAGTGGTTAGAGCAGGCGACTCATAATCGCTTGGTCCCCAGTTCAAGTCTGGGAGGGGCCACCAGATATAGAAAGGCCTGAGCGGTTAGTAACCACTCAGGCCTTTTGCATTTCTGAAGGCTGTGTAGCATATATGTAGCAAATTTTTCAGACGTTCTTCCCTCGTACTCTTTTCAAAACACATTTTCACTCGCACTTTCTGCCAGACCCAATTGCCCCATAAACATGTTGTGATCTAATAAGCAACAAAACACACATGAACATCTTGTATGGCAAAGCGGACCCCAAACTTTTTCACCTTCCTCCTTGCGTCTCCTTGGTGGTATAGCGTGATCGCCTCTCTCTCTTCATATTCCGCTCTTAGCTACCTAATACCCATACTTATTGGTAACGATTCTGCTGTCTCTAACGCCTTTCTGGGCGGCCAAAGCAGGTTGCCCCCTATGTTGCCTATATTCTGCTGCTCCCTGCTCCCTTGGCTTACCTGAAAGCCAGGGGATTAAAGGGGAAATTCAAAACGACCAATAGCCAACAAGATATCAAAAAGCTCGACTGGCAAGAGTTTGAGTAGCAGGTAGGTGAGGTGTACCATCAGCGAGGTTTGAGCCAGCCATAGTGAAGGAAAGAGGAAGCAACTAACTTACTTGTGATAGTCGAACTAACAAGAGGAAGCCACTTCATGTATATTGATTTTAAAACATACAGTTAGATCATAATAGGAAGCAAATGAAGGTAGTCACTGAGTCAACTAAAAGTGAGTGGGAAGCAGCAATACAGGAATGTAAAAAAGACCTTGTTATCTATGCGCCATACTGGGATAAATTTCTTCTTGACCTCCTAGAACCTGTAAAGCCAAAAATAAATATCACTATCATAACGTCAAATGATATGTCGAAGTATATTACCTCACGATATGCACTCGAAGCGCTAAAAAAGGTAGTGAACAAGAAAGAATACGGAAAGACACTAAAAATAAAGGAATATCCTGGGCTTCATGCAAAATTGCTCTCGGTTGATGGACGTATAATTTCCGTTGGTTCACAGAACTTCACTACAAATAGTCAGGAGCGAATGTTTGAAGTTAGCGTATTTTGTTCAGAGGAAAATGTAAGGCTCGCACAACTAGAATCTCAATTGAATAATGCCCATATGGTCATGATAAAAAAAGAGCGTGTTGAAGAGATTGAAAAGTTCGTGCAAAACCACAAGGAACTTCGCAATCAACTTCGCCTAATGAGAAAAGAACAACTACTGTTACAACAAGCTTGGCACCCTCTTAGATTCGATAAAGGCGAACGAGCAGAATTAGCAGACCAGCTGACATTCGAAGAGTTGTTTAAAAATGAAAAACATGACGTTGAGCGCAGCAATTGGATTCCTATTTTTGACCAACAAAAAAAATACCGCCTGCACTTTGTTCGAATCAACAAAAATACGGCATCATTTACCCTCACTAAAATATTTTTTAGTGATAGCCTGGACATCGGGCATGATAAAGAGAAAGAGCAATTCGATTTTCAAGTTTCGTCAAGAGCTGACAAGGATGGCTTTAACGTGGCAGTGACAGCTAAAGTTACCTACGGTGAGCGCCTGTACAAAGCGACTATCAAGTATTGTATAGACTTTGAGGAGAGCATTGAGCCCGAGATCAGTTGGGGTCAGAGAATACCGCCCGAAGAACTGAAGTGCGTATTGCTTAATCACGTAAGCAGTGGCCAGTTACTCCGTCGAATAATGGAGAGTTTCCACACTAGTAACTTTCTAAATAGTGAGCAGACAAAGACTTTCAAAGATACTTTCCGGAAAGCAAAAGAAGTCACTATATTAACTGTAAAAAGTCACCCAGTATTGGTTATCAGGTAAAGCCTGACCAAATTGCTTTATGATTATAGCTATCAAGAACATATCAGAAATCAACATATACAGATTAAAGCGCTAATCAGCCACGATACTGATAATGCTAGAGCAATTCCCCTAGCTTTACGACTACTCAAGTACCAATGCTATCTTGAAAAACGTGCACTTTGACATCTTATAGTGAAAAGCCACTCAACATTATCATGATGAGTGGCTTTCAAGCTAAAGGTAGTTAGATATTGTTTCAATATGATGCATCATAGAATTTTCTTTCACAGGGCCAAGGTTAGGGTAATGCTGTCTATTATATAAATCGATGAAAGCTTGAAAGCCTACAGTTGTTTGATCAAGAGCTGGAGTTTGATTTGCAAAAGTAATTAATGCTCCTAAGGCTTCAAGAAACTTACCACCAGTATTACTTGTTGTTCCACTATTGATTGTTGAAACACAATGCTTTATCAACATCAAATCGTTGCACGCAGGCTCAATATATGTGATATGAATGGCAACAGCTCGAGCAGGGCCTCCATTCTCAGTGTAAGGTTCACCTACGATTTGATAATCACCAAAACCAACAGCATTCGGTAAGTTCGTATAGGTAACATGTGCATCCGAGAAGACATAAGGATGAGTAGAGTAGTCAGCATTCCGACTTTGTGCTTCAAAAGAGTCTGTTATTTTTACTAACCGAGGAATTTGGGACTGAAATATTTGGCTTAAATTTGGTGTCGCACGAACCGTATTAACCAAAGCATTCGATGTGATGTTAGAAACATTAACTGTTGGTTCGTCCCTAAAGTAAGTCGCAAAATCTACTCCATCTCCTAAGAGATGATTGGCTAACTGGCATGCTGAGGTAATGTTTTGTTGGCTAAAAGCAATACAAGGGAAAAAGTTTAACCCCTCGCCTATTAAATCAGAAAAAAAATCAGAGCTATTGTTACCAACCAAGTCCCCGACGAGAGGGTTAATGATAACTAATGGATTGATATTATTTGCATTTAGCTCTCTAACAGTCCGAAGTAAAGTATTAGTACTCTCTTTCACAGGCTCAATAATTGGCCTAACTTTCATTGAATCTAAATTTGAAGCCGTCTTACGTAGAGCGGAAAGCTCATGACGCTTTCCTCTCAAGAATGGGTAGTACATCACTATCTCCTAGTTCTATTGATGCATTATTCATCAATAAGCATAGAAGACTGTTTTTTTCATTTCTGCTGAGCTGGTAGCTAATCCCGATATTTTTTAAGGATTTAGGTAGCGCATTGATAAAAGTGTGATCGTTGCAACGAAATTTTTTCAGACTATTTTTAAAAATGGCATTAGCATTTTGTTCAGATAGAGTTTGGTAAGCTTCTTTACAGTACTCATAAAGCTTCGTATTTGGCATTTCAGGGATATCACCTAACACTTGCTCAGCAATAAACATATACTCAGGCTTTCGTAACGTATCGAAGGTTATGTCATAATCAAACTCATCACTAATTGGAGCTGTAATAACTGTCTTTAGCTGATTTCTTTTTGTAAGCTCGATAACACCGAATATTGGTGATACGTCATGGATACTCAACACATGCTCTATATGAGAGTTATGAGTGACAACATATGTTTTGTCATAAGCTTTACGATAAGAGCTTAGCTGATCCTGAAATCGTACTAAAGAATCAAATTCCGTCTTTATTTCATAACATGTTGAATAGCCATTCACTACCAAGCAATCCGCAATATTATGTCCTGTTCTCAGCTCACTCATCATAGATGTTGTATTCATTGAGTGTCTACCGAGCAGAATTTTATTGGCAATTTCATTTTTTACTACATATTCGTTTCTATAATTTTTGACAAGAAGGCTATATGCCAGATCATAGAAATCAGCCATCTCGATGACTTCAGACAACTCTGGAAATTCATCACCAATTTCGTGAAATATGCCAAAGTTACCTGCTGCCACTTTTTTCAGTTCAGAGCTATTAAATAGCTTTGCTAGCACTCGATACTTCATAACAAACTTATAACACCATTTTGGTCATTCTGCTTTGCCTTACATCACAGCGACAGGCATCCTAAAATCAAATAACGCGCTAGGCAAGGCCATTTATTATAACTAGTACACTTATTCACAGAACTCCAAGTTAAGGCGCGCATGGCACCTGAAACGCTATGCGCCATTCATGTAGGCGGGTGATGATGGCCTTACCTGCTATCGCCACGCCTTTAAGCGCTCTAACAAGCTCACTCTCGCAATACTGGCTTGTCTTCACAGCTCCGGTATCAGTATCAACCGAAAGCTCGTAGTGCGGCTGGAAAGCCTGTTCTTTGCGTTTGCAGAACACACCACCCATTAGCTGGGTAAACGCCTTCCAATCGCTGTTATCTGCCGCCGTCGTGATCTTCTCTGCCAGCTCTCCTTCACCAAGTTGTGACTTCCCGAGCAGTGACTTCAAGCGGCGGAGTTCACGCCATACCGTGACCGAGCAACCACCGAGTTGCTGAAATTGCCGGATACCCCAGCATGCGGCCCACGCATCAACGCGCGCAGCGGCGCACTTAGGGTCTTCACCATATACACCGGATTCTAAATCCTCACCGTCGATATTCTTGGCAATGTACTTGGCGATATAGCCCGTTGCAGAACCCTTGCTCTCATCAATCTTCACCTCGGTAAAGCGGTGCTGCTCTGCCCCCTTTTCCTGGCTATCTTCACGCATCGCATAGTCACGCATCACCTCTATCATGCGCGAATAATGTTCCTGTTTAACAAAGAACAACATATGCCAGTGAGGTGTGCCATCATGCTGAGGCTCTGCGACACGAAAGCCATAAAAACGCACACCTTCACGATGCAGTTTAGAGCGAATCAAAGTCCAAAGCTCAGTCAGGTACTGTTGCCCATCCCACGGGGTGTAACCTTCCCAGTTCGGGTTTTCCATCCCGGATTTTGAGTAGGCGCGGTGATACTTGGACGGGCAAGTAATAGTGATAAACGCTGCTTCATGGCCTAACTCTTTCGCCAAGTCCTCAAAGCCCCGCGCCCTAACCATCAATTCCGCCTTGCGAATTTTAGGATCAGCCACGCCTTTCTGGGACAGCTCCAACAAGGAAAAGCTCTCTCCGGCTTGATTGGTCGCAATGGTGTTCGCCAGATACTCTTGCTGGTAGTGCTTCTGATTGAGCCTTGCTTTTAAAGTGGGGTTAGAGCAGTAAATACCCTTAATCCGATTTACTTTATTAAGGTGGTGATAGACCACCTCAACATTTCTAATATGGGCTTTGCGAAGTTTACGTAACCACCATTTATCATCACAAAGGCGGCCTGCTATTCCCTGTACTGAATAAGTCTCTCGGCTTGGTGGTTTAACTCCCTGCAAGATAGCGAACTGCTCCAGCTGGGTTAGTGCCTCTTCTGGCGAGTGGATATGAAAGCGGCGCAGCGCCAGACTAGCCTTTGCATAACTTTTGGCATCAGCACGCAACCCATCCTCCGACACGTTCAGGTTTAGCTTATGAAGAGGAATCGAAATCTTTTCGGCCAAAGAGTCCGTTGTTTCACGCAGGAAGCTATTGCGCTCACGCTTCGAGGCAATCGACAAATAACGATTAAATAGCTGGCGCTGAACTTGATCAGGAAAAGGCCGCAAGCGGCCCTTCACAAATGCTTTATCATCCCAGTCGACCAAGGAGAGATCTAACGCTTCGAGCATATCGCTTCCCTCCCCTTCAACGTAAGGCTAAATCGATCCCAGCGGATACCATAGCGTTGCACAGCTTGGTACTTAATCAGCCCCTCACGACGTAGCTTATAGACGGTACGATTGATAATCTTAGGGGCTATCGGATATGTCGGGATGATCTTTCCTTGGTCAGGACAATACTCTGAGCAAACATCAAAGGTATTGCCCTCTTTCAACCACAGCAGAACATTCTCCTGCTCTTGAGTAAGGTTATACATGAGCACCTCCTTCATGAGGCAGCTGATGCATTTTCCGGTGGCTATCCAACCATTGGTCGAGATCCTCTTTGAGGTAGCGAACCGCACGGCCAATTTTGATAAAAGGGGGGGCTTGAGTCCGGTTCTTCCGTAAACCTTCCATACGCGACTGGCGCAGAAATGAACGGCTCATGCCAATATAATGCGAAGTTTCTTGTTCGGTGAATACGCGTTTATCTTGTGTTGCTGATTTCATGTTTATGTCTCCAGTTGTGTACTGAGAGACACCGTAGCGTTCCTTAGCTTCCCGGGAAGCTAGCAAGGAAACCAGCCGGGAAGTTAAGTTTTAAAGCGTTGCTTGCGTACTGCTGAGAGTTGATTTTGGAAAGTCTTATAAGACATAACATTTTCGGCGTCGCGTCCACGTCCAAACCAAATAATTTGGTCTTGGGTCATTTCATCAATCACCTGCTCGATATCATAGCAGCGCACAGTTTGTTTAAAGTCTTGTCGCAGCAAATTCCAAAGCTTATCTGAGCGAGCTGTAGGGTATTCATCAAGGAGAGCTCCCATAATCACCTTAATGGGATTGGTCTCCACATTAGGCTCAATTGGGGTAGAGGTTCGGTTTGAAGGCATAACCGTTTGGCTTTCTATTTGCTTTGCGAACCCAAACCGTTCGGGCTGTTTTAGGCATTCAGGGCCAAATTGTTCGGCTAGTTTTCGGATATCAAACCGTAGCTGCTCTGGTTTGATTTCTATAGGCTTGATGCCAAGCTGTTTGACGGGGGCATCAACAAGCAATGACATCCAATCATCAAGAAGATCTACCTTCTCACCATCAACCAAAGCCTGCTGTTGTTTATTCTTCACATAATTTAATGAAGCGCGCTGATCTGCTACCAATCCAACAGGCCCACAAGCAACAAATGGCCCATTAGGCACATCACCACTGTATGACAGCTTAGAAAAGGTGTGATTAGGCAAATCAGCGAACCATTCCCGGCAATCAATAATCGCCTTGATTCGCTCTGGTTCTTGGATCAGAAACTGTTCAAGGCGAATTGTTTTGCCTTCACAAAGCAAGGTCTTGGATTGCCGTTTGGTTAAGCTAACCGTACCACTGTAATCAAATACGCCTAGTAGAGCATTGTTTTTGCTTACCAAACCGAATTTTTGACCTTCAAGCCATGCACATAAAGTAAGCTCTCCATAGTCAATTAAGCTTAAAAAGTCGCCATAAGAAATTGAAACGAGGTCTTTAACTTCATTTAAACGGAAAAATATTCTATTCACTCTCATTTGCACATCAAAAACTAAATGATATTAGATTGACAGTAATGAAGGTTATTTTCTATTTATAGATAATTTTATGCGATAGGAAGAGCAGAATGAGTGATAAAATTGCAGCCTACATAGCTTAATTCGTGTGTGATATCAAAGACTGAGCTCTGTATTCTATGAGGCTGCATAACATAATTATATCAGTCTCCGTATGGAGTCCTCAACTCTTTCTTCATCAGTAACCGTTCAATTGATACATTTTTTCGCCAGTCGATAAACCACATAGAGTTTTTAGCCATTTCAATAAACTCTTCTTGAGACTGTTCAGAAAAGCGGCTCAACTGGTCAAGTACTAAACCAGCAACCTTAGACTTAGTCAACTCTGTTACATAAGGGCAGCTCATTGTATCCAAAAAAAGATGACAACTTTCTGAATTAATAAAGATATTGTTATTAGATATTTTTTCTTCTATTAACTTGGTGATTCTTAGCTTCACTTTTCTATATTTAGAATCATTCTGAATATAAAACAATCCAACCATTAACCTAAAATAGTTACAGTTTTCATCAAGACCAAGTAGGCTTTGAAGTTTATCAGGTTCAATTTGATAATTAAAATCAATAGTTTTCAATGCAATGATAAGATTAAGGATCTCAACATGATTGGGTAGCTCACGACTAACAAACATATTGATTACAGAGCTCGACTCATCAAAAATTTTCTTTCTAATTCGTTCTTTTTGCTCAGCCTTTAATCGAAGTGAAAGTCTATTTGAAATTATTATTATCTGAGACAATAAATATGTACTTCGAACCCGAAGATCCATTGCATATATAAAAAAAGACAACTCTAATATTATTAATAAAAATCTGCACAATCTTTCAGATTGTTCATCATCACCCTCAAGAGATTGATATTTCCGGTCTAAATCAGCAACTTTTATTTTTATTAATGTAAAGAAATAACCTGTAACACTTGAGTAGTCAACAGATGCATCATTTACAATACACTTGAAATCTCGAATTAATCTATTTGCAATCAGGTTATACCTTCTCAAGCCTGACGTTATTTCTAAAATATGGTTAGGCTCTTCATCACTACATTTATTTTTGTCGTTTAATTCATTACTTTTCTTAAAAAGGTTAAATAAATCGTCAACTTGATACTGAATATTTTTCTTAGCCGATGTGACGGGAGTAATAAATGGTACTGAAAAATCAATACTTTTAGAGTCATTACAATATAGCTTATATTTTTCCAGCTCACCTTTTACAACAGAAAAAACCTTTCTTTTTATTTCATTAGAATTAAAAAAAAGAAAATAATCATCGACATATCTTTTTAATTCATAATGCAAGCCTTCATGAATAGACTCTTTATCCAAACTTTCTTTTATTGAAGAGTCGATTGATTGTAATATTAACTCCGAGAAAATCCTTGAAAACTCTGGACCAATAACTATGCCATGTTTTCTTCCATAATTACAACCTTCCATCAACTTAATATAAGTTGATTCGAAGTTATTACCTTGCAAAACGACTCTTGATTTATCCTCACCTCGCAAACTATTTGCCAGCATATATGTAGATATAGAATCAAAACATTTAGCAATATCAAATTTAAACAAACAATGAAATTTTCTTTCTATTTTATGAAATTCATATCCATCATAAAATTTGTATAAGAAGTCATATTTTTTATATTTAAAAAAAGAGCTAGCATATTTTGGCGTTAAAGATTGCTCATGTAACTCAACCCCCTCATCTTTAAAGTCTTTATGAGGAGCGCTATAACCTTTTTCATAATATAAACTTGCAATAGTTTTAGGGTAGCGCAAGCTAAACTTACTTTTTGAACACAGGTGAGTAATCAATAAATTATAATCACGATATAGAGAAACAAAGCTAATTTGGCTTGCTGGATGAATTAAATATAACTTCCTAGAGCTATCAACCCCTTTCTTTATTAAATATTCAAATGGCTTTGTCTCAACATCTTGATATAAAAGCTCAAAAAAAACATCATTTGATTTCAGCTTGTTACTTTTTATTACCTTATAAAACCCTTCGTTGGTAAAAATAAAAGGAAGCTCGTATGGAAGTACATCAGTCAATAATATTCTATTAAAATCATTTCTTTTTAATTTAATATGTTTACTCATTACTACTAATTCCAACAACTACTAATCAAATTAAACTCTTCCTCACTAAATTCATGAAAAATCCTCTGTTCAAAACCAGTCATAAAGCAATTTGATACTGCTTGCCTTCTAACATTCATAGGTATTTTTTTAACAGCATTACCAAATGATGAATTACGATCACAGAATAATGAATTTCTCAAGAAAACATTGAGTTCTTTCAAATGAAGGCTATTATTAACGAGTCTATTTCCATAATAGATCCCTCCCTTAAGCGTTCCCATATCATCATGGTATGTTTTTTTATTTTTAATATCAGAGTAAAGCTCATAATTTCCTGAAAGAAATGCAATTCGCTTTATAAAAACCTCATCCCTCAAGCTTTTGGGATTGACTTTATCATAATTAAATATAGACTTAATGACTCTAGTTTTTATTTTATTTATTTTATTTTTCGATATTTCGACTTTAACTGCTCTCTTACCTAAATCATCACAATTATGATACAATGTATAATCATACCCCAGTAAAGATAGTTTACCGGGCTCGCCTTTATTATCCTTATTACACGAACTAATTTTCAATTCTTGCGTTTTTTCATTCACGCTTAACTTATGATACTTGAAAATTGGAACTATATCCTTTTCAAAAGACATATAGTCATCATGAGTTATGATTATAATATCGTCAACATAGCGAGCATAATAATAAACCTCACTCATTGATTTTATTTTATTGTCAATATCTTCCATAAAAAGTTCGGAGAGTACAGAGCTAATTGATAATCCTCTCGGCAATCCTGAAAAGCCTTCAGGGAAAGAAGATATTAATTTATCTAATAATTTTTTTCCTTCATAAGAAAGCAAGGAATCAAGTTCCAATTTATTTTTTAACTTTAAAATATCAACGCTTTCAAAAAAACTCTTTATATCAATTCTAAAAACTCTATACGAAGATGTATCTTCAAATATTCTTAAAGCTTGTTCAGATATATCATCTCTACTTGAAAATTTAATCCTATATAAACGTTTCAAATTATCTGTTATTTTTTTTATGGCGTAATACTCACAAGCGTTATTAGTGAAAAACACCTTTTTATTATCTTTTTCAAAATAACTTAACTCAGAAAAATAAAAACCTGGTCCTGATATTTCATCAGATATATTCTTTAAGCTTTCTTTATAATCTTTTTTTTCCCTTCCTAGAGAAAACTTAATTATTTCTTTTTTTCTGGTTAATTTAAGCAATGATTCCTCATCAAAACTCTGATTAAGCATATTCAGCCCCCAAAAAACAAACCATTACAGAACAAAGCATTACTATAGTCATTCAAAACATAATTATTATAGTAAGAAAACAGCGTATAAATGAAAGTTAATATGAAGAATAATGAAATAGCAGCATAAAGGACAAAAGGAGAAAAATATTGAATTTTAACATATAAACTAACATTGAATTTTTCATCTGTTTTAGACTCTTCAACCTTCCTATCTCTCCTACCATAAACATAATCAATATGATTATGATTATCCGACTTTTCTTTATAGCGTTGATATCTTGCCTTAATAACGTTCATGTCAAACTTTTCATCATCAAACAAAGACAATAAGAAATTAATTTCCTCACCACTTTTCAGCATCTTGTATGAATTGATAGCATAATTTGCAAATGCGACCACTAATGATAATGCTGCAATGAAAATTGAAGATATCAGTTGATATAACTCAAGAGCCTGAGATTGAAATAGTAGTCCACTAGAATATTTCTGCATTAACGTTATAAATATTAGTGAAAATGAAGATGTACTTAAAGCAAATAAGGAGAAGTTATTTAATCGAGAATATCTTCTGGATGCAAAAAACCTAGAGTAAGCCGTTGTCTTTATACTTCTTTTAAATTTATCAACATCAGTATTCATGAATCAAACCAAAACAAAAAAAACAGGCATCATTGTACAACATTACACTCATTAGATATATATATCTTCCATGTTAGATTGAAATCTGCCATTACCAGCTTTAAGGAAAGTGATGATACAAATGATTAAATCGAAGATCCGCCTCTATCACGATAACCTTGAGCTGTTTACGCTAGATATTAGAATAGAACTCCTCCCCTAATGTATAAAACAGCAGTAAAAAAATCACGGTAGATTTACCACTTCCCCCATTAGACTTTGAAACACTAATCAAAGAGCGTCAAATTCAGCAATAATCGAAACACTCTACTCGTGAGGCTCACCTCTGGATGAACTTCACCCAATCAACCCCACCGCTGCCGCCTTATGCTCGGGAGCCAAATGTGCATATCGCAACGTCATATTCAAATCCGCATGGCCTAACAACTCGCGAACCGTATTAAGGTCAACACCAGCCATCACCAACTTGCTGGCGAAGTGATGGCGCAGGTCATGAAACTTAAAGTCACTGATAAAAGCCGCTTCCAGAACCAAGGCCCATGGCTTTTTCACATCGGTGAGTGGTTGGCCCGATTTTCCCTCATATATATAGAGGGAATTTGGATTTTGCTGCCGCCAGTTTGCCAATGCTGAAAACGCCTCTTTATTAAGAGGCACTGTTCGCCCTTCTTTGGACTTAGCATTTCTGGCGCGAACTGTCAGGTATTTGCCCGTCAGTGAAATGTCAGCCCAAGCCAAGTTCAGAAGCTCCCCGCGACGTAACCCAGTATTCATCGCAACCAACACCAAAGGCTCAAGGTAATCAGCAAACGCGACCTCATCCAAACAGGGGTATGGCTCTTGGTTCCGCTTTACCCGGTGCTCATTGGCAGATTGGCGGGCAAGGCGGATGTTACGGCCCCGCTCTTTAAGTGCATGACGTAACCTTTTTTCTTCCATCTCGGTCAGGTAGCGCACCCGGGTATTATCACTTTTAATCGCTTTTACCTTGGTCAAGTCATGGCGCTCAATCAGCCCCCACTCGACCGCTCGTGATAGCGCTCCTTTTAAGGTATTGACGGTGTAGTTAATCGTCGCGGGGGCTTTGCCAAGTTTGCGCTGTTCACTGCGCCACTTCTCTATTTCCCATGCTGTGATTTGGTCGAGATCTTTCTCAAGCAGGAAATCGAACCGGGAGCGGAGGTGGTTAACGGTGCGGCTGGCAGTTTTCGGGTTACGGGTATGCAGAAAAGGCAGGTAACGTTCTTCAAGGAAGATAGAGAGCTTAAGGTGTTTGCGGCGAAGAGTCTCTTCCCGAGTTTGCTTCTTTACCGCATGGACATCATTGCCCTTGGCTACCTCACCCATTTTCTCCCGGGCCAAGTCGCGGGCTTGTGCCGGAGTCAGATCACTCGCCGGGCCAAGCTTCAAATTAACCTGTTTGCCATCCAAGCGGTAAAAGAGGTAATAAACGATACGGCCCGAGCTGGAAATCCGAGCATGAAAACCGGGGATCTCGGTATCGTTGAGCCGCTTGTCATCAACACGCAGTTGCTTAATAGATGAAGCTGAAATCTTCTTTTTGATGGCCATAATCGAGCGTATCTCTCCGCAGGGCCACGCTGTATATGTAGCATATATGTAGCAAATGGCCGATATTCCCATGTATTACAGTAAACACCAAAAAACCAACAACCCCAAATAAAGCATTGAATATATTTGGAATTATTTCACATTATTGTTCATCAGCGTTCACTGAAACACATCAAAAATACGACTCATAATCGCTTGGTCCCCAGTTCAAGTCTGGGAGGGGCCACCACTCTCTTGTGGTAAAGAATTCAGAAAAGCCCGATGAGGAAACTCATCGGGCTTTTTGCTTCTCTGGTGTCCACCTAACAACCACTCTCCCGCCTAACTTGCTGCAACCTTAACCTACTAACAACCTTGTTATTTATTTTTCCCTCCTAAATAAATCATCAATTGATAAGAAACAAAAAAAATCTGTGAAATATGTAGATAATCTCACCCTCTCTTTGAGCAGGCGTTAAAAATTTGCGCATTATCACAAGGTGATTAAAGAGATTGACTATGTTAATATATGCCCCTTGTTTGACCTGCTGATTTATGTAAGGCAGACATACAAGCGTCATGCTACTACAGTATAGTCATGGCAACTTGCCAATAACCTTCTCGGTGAACGGCAGCTTTGGCTCACAGAGATGCCTTACAAAAGCAACACCACTGCTTTTGTAAGGCAATATTTTTGAAAAAATTTGTATTATCACTGGTGATAGCTGGACGAAAGTTACATTTTTTTGAGGTCCGCCACACTTTGTAGGCGTATTTCAACATCAATGGCACTCCGTTTTCGGGTATAACACTGTGAATCAAATTTCCCTTGGGTAAAAGTTCGTCCGGAGACCATTCTCAATGAAAAAGACCAAGATCGTATGTACGATTGGACCTAAAACTGAATCTGTAGAAATGCTTACTAAGCTAGCTAACGCTGGCATGAACGTAATGCGCCTAAACTTCTCACACGGTGACTTCGCTGAGCACGGCCAGCGTATCCAGAACCTACGTGACGTTATGGGTGAAACCGGTAAGCAGCTTGCGATTCTTCTAGACACTAAAGGTCCAGAAATTCGTACTATCAAGCTTGAAGGCGGTCAAGACTTTTCTCTAGTTGCTGGTCAGGAGTTCACGTTCACAACTGACACTTCTGTAATCGGTAACCAAGACCGCGTGGCGGTAACTTACCCTGGCTTCGCTAAAGACCTGGCTAAAGGCAACACTATCCTTGTTGACGACGGCCTGATCGAAATGGAAGTACTAGAAACCACAGACACTGAAGTTAAGTGTAAAGTACTTAACAACGGCGACCTAGGTGAAAACAAAGGTGTTAACCTACCTGGCGTTTCTGTGAAGCTTCCTGCACTGTCTGAAAAAGACAAAGCTGACCTAGTATTCGGTTGTGAGCAAGGTGTTGACTTCGTTGCAGCTTCTTTCATCCGTAAAGCGTCTGATGTTAAAGAAATCCGTGAGCTACTAGTGGCTAACGGCGGCGAGAACATCCAGATCATCTCTAAGATCGAAAACCAGGAAGGCGTTGACAACTTCGACGAAATCCTAGAAGCGTCTGACGGTATCATGGTTGCTCGTGGTGACCTAGGTGTTGAGATCCCAGTTGAAGAAGTTATCTTCGCTCAGAAGATGATGATCGAGAAGTGTAACCGTGCACGTAAAGTGGTTATCACTGCAACTCAGATGCTTGACTCTATGATCAAGAACCCACGTCCAACTCGTGCAGAAGCGGGTGACGTTGCGAACGCAATCATGGACGGTACTGATGCAGTAATGCTATCTGGTGAGTCTGCGAAAGGTAAGTACCCTATCGAAGCGGTAACTATCATGGCTCAGATCTGTGAGCGTACTGACGCAGCACTGAAAGCAGAGCTAGGCTCTCGCCTAGACAGCCCACGCCTACGTATCACTGAAGCGGTATGTAAAGGTGCGGTTGACACATCTGAGAAGCTAAACGCGCCTCTTATCGTGGTAGCAACTGAAGCTGGTAAGTCTGCACGTTCTGTACGTAAGTACTTCCCGACTGCAAACATCCTAGCTGTTACAACTAACACTAAGACTGCTGCTCAGCTGGCACTGACCAAAGGTGTTACACCAGTAGTTGTTGACTCAATCGACAACACTGATGCGTTCTACGGCCGCGGTAAAGAGCTGGCACTAGAAACTGGTCTAGGCGCTAAAGGCGATATCGTTGTTATGGTATCTGGCGCGCTAGTTCCTTCTGGTACAACTAACACAGCTTCTGTACACGTACTATAAGTGTTATTTCGCTGATTGTTGAAAACGGGAGCCTCGGCTCCCGTTTTTTATTGGTAAATGTGCTGCTGATTTCATAACCATCCGTCACACGGATCTGTGATGACCTCTCACAATTATGAAACTTAGCGATCGCACTCGATTTTTTTCCTCGATATACTTCACCCTGCAGTATTCCCCCCAAGCATACCCTTATGGACTTAACTTAGCGGGTAGCACTGCTTATTCTGAGCTGAAACCACACAATGAGGAAGAACGTGTCCAGCCCCACCCTTGCCGATAAAGTCATGGAAATGATCCGCCAGGATATTTTGACGGGTGAACTCTCCCCTGGCCAAAAACTGGTTGTTGCCGATCTTAAATCGCGATACAGCGTAGGCGCATCTCCGATCCGTGAAGCCCTCGTCCAACTGGCCTGGCGTAAGTACGTCCATTTTGCGCCACAAAAAGGATGCTGGGTAGCCGATGTTTCAGCCGCCGAACTGGAAGATTTATTCGATACCAACCAAGAACTCTCAAAGATCTTGCTGCAACGCGCGATTGAACAAGGTGATGAAGCATGGGAAATCAATATCCTGACCAGCTTCCATAAGCTCAGCAGACTTAACCCTGCAGAGGCCAATACCGATTTTTCAGAATGGGAACAAAGACACAGCGACTTTCATCACGCCCTCCTTGCCGGCAGCCAATCGCCAACAATGCTGGCACTATATCGTCAAGTGTATGAGCAAATCGAGCGCTATCGCCATATCTGGGTGAGCAAGCACCGCCAATACGAAGAACGATACCATGACAACGGTGAGCATGAGGCTATGATGAAGGCCGTGCTAGATCGCAATACCGAGCAGGCACTGGCGATTATGGCCACCCATTCAAAGCGCGCCTTGGAAATGATTAAAGGCGATCTCGAATAGCCCGAGCAGCACTACCAGAAAATTTCCTTGTGATGAGTGTTAAGCAGTAGCACAGCCAGCAAGAAATAAAGCGCGCTGACATTGAAGCCAAGCAAGAACAGGCTAAGCACTGTCAGCCTTGCCAAAAATTTACGGTTCATCATTTCCCCCCTGTGCCATACCACCCGATTGGCACCTGACCTTATTAGACTTTAGTCTAATAAGGTATGATTTTCAGGGAGAAAAATAGACAAAACCCGGTGACAAGCACCGGGTGTTTTGAGGCTGAGACATACAACTTCGCAGGGCTTAGGCTTTCAGCGCCCGCTCACCGCGAGCAATACCGACCACGCCACTGCGTGCCACCTCGATAATCTCCGTCGCTTCACCGACAGCTGCAATAAAGGCATCTAGCTTCTCGCTCGCCCCTGCCAGCTGAACGGTATAGATCTGGCTTGTCACATCAACAATTTGGCCTCGGAAAATATCTGCAGTACGTTTCACTTCCGCACGGGCAAAGCCGCTCGCCTTCACTTTGACCAGCATCAGCTCACGCTCGATGTGCTCGCTTTCAGTGACGTTACTGACCTTGAGGATATCAATCAGCTTGTGCAGCTGTTTCTCAATCTGCTCCAGTGCTGCGTCATCCTCAACGTTGGTGGTAATATTCAAACGGGACAGCGTTGAATCATCGGTAGGAGCTACGGTCAGCGATTCAATGTTGTAGCCACGCTGGGAGAATAACCCGACTACCCGTGACAATGCGCCCGGCTCATTTTCAAGAAGTACTGATACAATCCTGCGCATATTAAGTTCTCTCCGTTTTACTCAGCCACATTTCACTCATTGACCCACCACGGATCAACATTGGGTAGACATGCTCGGTCTCGTCCACACTGATATCGATAAATACCAGCCTGTCTTTCAGCGCTAATGCCTTTTCCAGTTCACCTTCCAGTTGGTTCGGATCGGAGATCCGTACCCCGACATGGCCATACGCCTCGGCAATGGCTGCAAAATCAGGTACCGAATCCATGTAAGAATGAGAGTGGCGGCCTTGGTAAATCATATCCTGCCACTGCTTTACCATTCCTAAGAAACGGTTGTTGAGGTTGATGATCTTAACCGGGATATCGTACTGCAATGCGGTGGAAAGCTCCTGGATATTCATCTGGATACTGCCATCACCGGTTACACAGACCACCTCGGCATCAGGCAGGGCAAACTTCACCCCCATCGCAGCTGGCAGACCAAAGCCCATGGTGCCAAGGCCACCGGAGTTGATCCAGCGGCGGGGCTTATCAAACGGATAATACAAAGCAGCGAACATTTGGTGCTGGCCAACATCCGAGGCGACATAGGCATCGCCACCAGTCAGTTTGTGAAGCACCTCAATCACTTCCTGCGGCTTGATGCGCTCGTTATCCTTTTTGTAGCTCAAGCACTGGCGCCCGCGCCAAGATTCAATTTCGCTCCACCAGCTATCAATGGCAGCATCATCGTTTTGGCCATTTTGCTCATCAAGCATTTTCAACATGCAGTTAAGCACCGTATCAGCCGAACCAACAATCGGAATATCTACTGCAATGGTCTTGGAAATAGATGACGGGTCGACATCAATGTGCATGATGGTTGCATTCGGACAGTATTTCTCGACATTGTTGGTGGTACGGTCATCAAAGCGTACCCCGATACCGAAGATCAGATCCGAGTTATGCATGGCCATATTGGCTTCGTAAGTGCCGTGCATCCCCAGCATACCCAGGTTGTTCTTGTGCGAACCAGGGAAGGCCCCCAAGCCCATCAGGGTATTGACCACCGGGATATTCAGGCTTTCTGCCAGCTTGAGTAAATGCGGGCTACAATCTGCCATAATCGCACCGCCACCCACGTACAACACAGGTTTCTTGGCCGCTAACAGGGCTTTGAGGCCGCGCTTGATCTGCCCCTTGTGCCCTTGCGTCGTCGGATTGTACGAGCGCATCGCAATCGACTCAGGATATTTATACGGGAAGCTCTCAGCCGGGTTGAGCATATCTTTAGGGATATCGATAACCACTGGGCCTGGACGGCCGCTCGAGGCGATATAGAAGGCTTTTTTGATGATCTCTGGGATGTCTTCAGGCTTTTTCACCAAGAAGCTGTGTTTGACGACAGGACGGGAGATCCCCACCATGTCACACTCCTGGAAGGCATCATTACCGATGAGGTTGCTCATGACCTGGCCTGAGAGCACGACCATTGGAATGGAGTCCATATAAGCGGTCGCGATACCGGTAATGGCATTGGTCGCTCCGGGGCCGGACGTTACCAGCACCACGCCAACATCACCCGTGGCACGGGCATAACCATCTGCCATGTGCACTGCCGCTTGTTCATGGCGAACCAGTACGTGTTCGATGTCGCTCTTCTCATGCAGCGCATCGTAAATATCCAGTACTGAACCACCAGGGTATCCGAAGATATGTTTCACGCCTTGATCGATCATCGAACGAACGATCATATCGGCGCCGGACAACATTTCCATATTTCTGCCTCCAGGTCGCGTATACCACCCTGCATAGCTAATTCATTCCAAACCTCATGCTAGCGGCCTGATCCCATCTGTTTGACTGGAGGGACAAACGAACTGGGCATCAGCACGGGTTGCGCTAGCCTGACTCAGGAAGTACAGCGACCAGAATACCTAGGCGCTTCAATTAGCTATACAGGCTGGTATAACATAGTTAGGGCTTATTTTTAGCCTAATAAAATGAAATCGTGCTTTCATGCTATGTCACCTACCCGGGTCATAACCCGAGCAGTAATCCGCAATAACTGTAACGTTTTTTTAGCAACTAAGTCTATTGGTTAAAGGCAGTTAACTTGTATCCTCTAAAATGAGCAAATATCCATCAAGATCATCACGGAGCGTGCTACAGATTGCAGAATATTTTCCCCTGCAAAGCCAGATCATTCAGAATGTTCAACTGCTCGAACCAGAACATGTCCCCGAAAATAAATAGTCGCTAAAATGACGTCAAAGGCATGCTAACCGCCAAGGGTTGAGCATCAGGTATAAAAAAGGAGAGCCGCGGCTCTCCTCTTGCAACAAGTTCAGCTAATTCAGCAGTAAATTCAGCAATATTACTTCGTCGCTGCTTTGTGGCTCTCTTCGTACATACGCTCGATTTGTTGGTGGTAGCGATCCTGGATCACTTTACGACGCAGTTTCTGGGTCGGGGTCAACTCACCTTTATCCATCGAGAACGCGCTTGGCAGCAGGGTAAACTTCTTAACCTGCTCGAAGCGTGCCAGATCTTTTTGCAGCTCGACCACACGCTTTTCGATCAATTCGATGATCTGGCTGTGCTTGACCAGCTCCATGCGATCCTGGTACTTGATGTTAAGCTCGCGGGCATGCTCTTCCAATGTTTCGAAACAAGGGACAATCAAGGCCGAGACAAACTTGCGGGTATCGGCAATCACCGCGATCTGTTCGATGAAGTGGTCTTTACCGATTGCGCCTTCGATCACCTGCGGGGCAATATACTTACCACCCGAGGTCTTCATCAGCTCCTTGATACGGTCGGTAATAAACACATTACCTTCCTCATCAATATGGCCGGCATCACCGGTTTTCAGGAAGCCGTCTTCGGTAAAGTTCTTGGCAGTCTCTTCCGGCATGTTGTAGTAACCACGCATGACCATCGGGCCACGGACCAGAATTTCATTGTTGTCGCCAATCTTTACCTCGGCACCCGGCATCGGCATCCCGATAGAGTCAGGGTTAAAGCAGCTATCATCCCAGCACGATACCGTCGCCGTGGTCTCGGTCATGCCGTAGCCCAGCTTGACGTTGATACCGATAGCGTGGAAGAAACGGCCGATACTCTCGTCCAGTTTGGCGCCACCACATGGCATAAAGTTGATGTTGCCACCGAGGATAGCGCGCAGCTTCGACAGCACGAGCTTGTCTGCCAGGGCATGGCTCTTTTTCAGCATCCACGATGGCTCACGGCACTCCTGGCGCGCCAGCGCCATGCGGGCGCCCATGTTTACCGCCCAAGTAAAGATCACCTTGCGCTGGAAAGGCGCACGGGACACTTTGTCGTGGACAGTTGAGTAAATCTTCTCGTAGACCCGAGGTACTGCCGCCATGACGTTCGGCTTCACTTCGGCCAGGGCTTCTTTGAGCAGGTTGGTATCAGACAGGTAGCAGTTCACGCCGCCGCGGTGTAGGACATAGAAAGTCCACGCGCGCTCAAAGACATGTGACAACGGCAAGAAACAAAGCGATACATCGCCTTCTTCCAGAGCCAGCTTCTGGTCGTGGCCTTCAATCTGCGAGGCAATATTGCTGTAGTCCAGCATCACCCCTTTCGGCGTACCGGTCGTGCCTGAGGTATAGATAAGCGTCAGCAGATCGTCCATTGCCGCTTCATCAACACGCTGGGTCAGGGTCTGAGTTGGCGCAGAATCAGCAGCGGCAAGGAAGTCTTCAAAACGGATCACCAAAGGATGTTCGGTCAGGTTTTCGACCTCACCCATCACCACGATATGTTCCAAATCAGGACAGTCTGCCGCAACCGATACTGCAGCATCCAGCTGAGCCTGCTCGCCGACAAACAGAATACGCACGCCAGCGTCGTTAATGATGTACGCGGCTTGCTGCGGGGTATTGGTTGGATAAATAGGGACAGTTACAGCTCGGTTGTACAAGGTTGCGAAGTCAGCCACTGTCCATCGCGGCATGTTGTTGGAGAAAATACCGACCTTGTCTTGGACATTGAGACCATGCCCAATCATTGCCAGCGCTAGCTGTTGGATCTGCTCGCCAAACTCAGTCCAGCGGATATCTTGCCATTGACCTGCCACTTGGTGGCGCAATGCAACCTGGTCACCTAAACGCTCAACTTGAGAACGAATGCGGTTGACGATATGAAATTCACGTTTAGCCATAACTACTCTGCCATTCGGGCTTACACCTGTAAGCCTATTCCGCTGGGGAGTCTACCTGTGACGCAGGGAAAAAGGCAACTCCGTGACCTCACAAAATACCCATTTCGCTGGTACGACCAGAATTGAAAAGCCTGATATTACAAAGGCTCTACGTTTCCCTAATAGCGACGCTACAAAGTGTAAGGAAATACGTCTAACTTTCCGCCTACTACCAGTATACGCACAGACTCGCTAACAAAAAGAAAAGCCAGCTCACGCTGGCTTCATAACAATAAGAGTAACCACCCTGACTTAGAGAGAGCTATCACCACATACAGCAAGCAGCTGATCGCGCATCCAGATGTGGCCTTTGTCTTTCTGTGACGACTCATGCCAGCTCAGGTAACCGGCAATCTTGGCCGACTCAACCGGCAACGGCAGGATCTTCAGCTGCTGGCTGGCAGCGGTCACATTGGCAAGCCAGCGCGGTACCACGGCAATCAGCTCTGACTGGCTAACCACGTACATGATGTTGCTCAGGCTCACTCCCTGGTAGGCTTCTTCGTAGCTGGTATGAGAATGATAGATGTGGTCGGCAAACATCTTCACCCCAGGGATCGACTTCATTACCGCATGTTGCTCTTGGCTAAATTCAGCCTCACTGATCGTCTCGCCAATACGCGGATGGTTACCCGCAGCCACGACAACCAACTCATCGGTAAACAATTCAGTACTGCAGAAGCCCGGCTCATCAAAGCGCACGTAATCAATAACAAAATCGATATCCTGGTAGCGCATTTTCTGGGTCAGTTCAGCGTCCAGTTCAGCTTCAACCTGCACACGTACATATGGTGCTTGTTCGGCAACATTGCCCAAAATACGCGGAGCAAAACGCATATCAGACGGGCTGCACACCGCCAGCTTAAAGGTACGGGTTGACGTTTCTGGTGAGAAAATAGAAGACGGCAGCTCATTTTTCACCAACTGCAGCGCCTGGCGTAGAGGGCCGAAAAGTTGCTTGGCACGCTGGGTAGGCTGGATACCGCGACCATGACGGATAAACAGCTCATCGTTGAACATCACCTTCAAGCGAGCAACGGCATTACTTACTGCCGGCTGGGACATACCCAAGTTGTGTGCTGCACGGGTGATGTTCTGCTCCTGCATCACTGCATCAAATACAGTCAACAAGTTCAAATCAACGCTACGTAAATTGGATTCCATTTTGTACCCATCAGCAGGGTGAATAGATGAATTTCTGCGTGCCATTATTTGCCTCTATCGATTACCGTTATGGGGCAAAATCCATTATGCCGCCGGTGAATAACTGGGCATTCCAATGCCTCTGAAAACTGACTCCCTCTCACGGGATGGTGCCAGTATGTTTCAAATAGATTGACGAAATAAATAGGCGAGTATCAGCAAATTGATGCAGTGATATATAATAATCTGAATTCAGAATACAAACACTTACATTTCATGATGTTAGACTAGATATAAAAAGATCTAAAATATCTATAATTAAAATAAAGTTTCAATTATAAGCAAATTTAAAGGCTTGGCAGAGACACAAAAAGGCCTAAACCGGCCTTTTCCTATAAGGTGAGCGTCGAAAAATCACACCGATGTTATTGAAGATTTGTAGCGGTTTGGCTCAGCGTTTGTATACCATTCGATCATCGCTTCTTCGACAACCTCGGGGTACTCAACCTTATCCCATAACTGCTGCCATAATTCATCACAGTTATGCCACTCCCCCGAGAGAACCCAGCTAGCAACAGCCTTTGCCACATCTGGGATGTTAACCCTGCCGGCTGGGATACTATCCAGCCAATTTCTCACCGCGGCAGGGTCAAGGTAGCTCATCGAGTTAGCCAATCCCATCATCTCCAGCGTCATCACATTGCTGAGCTGCTCATACTGACCATGGAGCGGTTTGAGCAATAACTTCTTGCCGAGGTTCATCGCCTCGGAGGGCAGTTCGAACCCGCCATTGGCAATCACCCCACAACATTGATGCAAGCGGTGGTGAAAGCTTTCCCGGTTGAGCCGACGGACGCTGACATTGTTATACTCACTGTCTTCACTAACTTCAGGGTGGTAGCAGTAAAAGTGAATTTGAGTAAAACGAGTCAGCAGATCAAGCACTGCTGGCAAGCTCTCAAATGGCAAATAAACCAATACAGACCTATCTTTGGCTCTCGGCGCCTCGGTAACGGGCACGATCGGCGGTAAGATCATCTGGTTAAAGTGAAACCAATGCACCCCTAATTGCTGAACCGTCGGGGCAAATCCTCTTATAACCATACTATCAAACCAAGTTTGTCCCTGAGTCGGGATATCATGCAAAAAGGCATTCTGATGGCTAATGCCAATACTGTGGACCTTCTGCTTCTTGGCAGCCCAAGCCGACACCGGCTCAAAATCATTAAGCACTACATCATAGCCAGACACATCGAGATTGCTAACATCCCTGACAAAGGTGCCAAGCTGGTTACTGGTCAGGGTTTTCCAGCGGCTCACTTCGCCGTTTTCAGTCACAAAGGTTAGCCCGCGCCGGGTTTGGAAATCACCGAAGCAGTCCATATCGAAATAGCGGTTGTCCGGTCGACCTGAGAACAGGAAGTCCACATCGGCTCCCAATGCCGAAAACGCCCTCGCCATCTCACGCGCTCGAGAAATATGTCCGTTGCCTGTTCCCTGAACACCATAAAGGATCTTCATACCCTGATTCTTCATACCCGGCTACTCCTTAAAAGCTCACCAGCTGGAAACACAAAATCCCCAGCAAAGCCCCGGCAATGACATCAGTGATGTAGTGAACGCCAAGCAAGACACGGGAAAAGCCAATCGCGACGGCCCACGGCCAGATGAACCATGAGGTATCCGGGTAAAAGGCCGTGATAAGCGATGCCATCACGAAAGCGGCTGCGGTATGGCCTGATGGCAGACTGTATTTGTCCGACGGGGTAATGAAACTCGGCAACGCAGCCGGGCGGTTGCGCTTTAAACTGTTTTTGAGGGCGAGATAAGCGGGGAGCTCGATGGCAAAGGCCAGCAGCCCTGTACCCACAACCTCTGCGCCCTGAAAGGGATCGGCCACCCACACCAGTGCCGCGAAAATCACATACAGGTGGCCATCCCCAGTGTGGGAAACCGCACGGCTTATTTGCGCAACCTGAATGTTAAAACGATGACAAAGGCAAAGGGCCGAAAAAGCGTAGTCCATTCGCTGTAACGGTGTCAGTAAGGTCATTGTCCAGCTCCTAAGCTGATTAACTCTTGTTCAGATTAGGAAAGGGATATGACACCGAAGTGACGCTTTGGAGGAGGGATAATGACAATCCTTCCGTGCCCGATACAGAAAAGAACAACGGAAGGATTATCTGTAGCTATGACAATTAAACGCTACGCAGAGACCAATTTTTCGTGGCGATGGACCAACTTGAAGTCAGAGAGAATGACATACGCAGCCGGGATCATAAACAGCACCAGCAAGGTCGAGGTGAAGATCCCGAACACAATCGAAATCACCAAAGGCTTTATCACCTGAGCCTGTAGGCTAGTTTCCAACATGAGAGGCAACAAACCAGCCGCCGTCGTCAATGAAGTAAGGAACACCGCCCGGAATCGCTCGCGACTCGCTTGTACCACAGCCTTCTCGATATCGTCACCATCATCGAGATGATGCCGGATGTACTGCACCAGCAAGATAGAGTCATTGACCACCACCCCGGCCAACGATACAAAGCCCATCATACTCGGCATACTCAGCGGGTGCCCCAGCAGTAAATGGCCCCAGAATACCCCTATCAGCGCGAGTGGTATCGCCAGCAATACCACGAACGGCTCGAGGTAACTGCGGAATTGGAAGCTGAGGATCACAAACACGCCGAAGATCCCCAGCATGAAGCCGGTCGCCATCGACTGGCCGGTTTCCGCGGTATCCTTGGCCGCCCCTTCGAAATCAAAGCGCAGTCCCGGGTAGTCCTGCTGCAATTTGGGCATCAACTTGGCCCTAAACTGGTTCAGAACTTCGCCAGAGCTAATCACACTCTCTTGCAGGTCACCATAGACACTCAAGGTACGCAGGCCATTGATCCGCTGGATACGGACATAATTGCGCTGGTGCTCGAGGATTGCGACGGAGGCCAGTGGGATCTGGCTGCCATCGGACAGAATGATCGGAAAACTCGATAAGTTTTGCAGATCTGCCGCCCGCTCTTTGTTGAACATCACTTCGATTTCGATATTCTCGGGCCCGATCTGGATTTCATCGGCAGTCTGACCGAAATAGGCCGAGCGGAGCTGGGAAGCGATCATCTGACCGTCAACACCGAAGGCTTCCGCCCCCGGGCGCAGGCGGATCAGCACTTCCGGTTTGCCCATCCGCATATCATCTAGCACGCCCGATACCCCAGCAAACTCATTGAAGAACTGCTGCGTTTCTACCGAGGCAGCCTTGAGCATCGCCAAGTCATCGTGCTGCATCCGCACTTCAATGGCACGCCCGCCCGGCCCCATCATTGGCTGCTTGTAAACCAAGGCCACCGGGGCGGCCAGCTCGCCAACATCTTCCCGCCAGGCATCGATAAACTCATCAATCAAACTGTTGCGGATCTCGGCGCTGAGCAAATCAAGCCTAACCGTGGCGACGTGCGGCCCGCTCTCGTCAGCATCGGCATTGAAGTTGAACTGCTCGGTGATATTCCTCACCAGAGAATCACCGCCTTCGTTGCGTTCTCTCCATTCTTCATTTAGGCGTTTTGCCGAAGCCACGATTTCATCGACCACAGCTTCGGTCTGGCCCAAGGTAGAACCCGGTGGCAAAATGACCCTCGCTTCAGCAATGTCGCCATCCAACTCCGGAAAACCGACAAACTTGAGTCCTCCACCAGCCAGCAACGCAAATGAGGCAAACAGCAAACCAATGACTCCGCCGACAAACAGATAGCGCCACTGTACGACCACAGCCACCATTTTCACTAAGCGCTCATTGCGGAACCGCTCAAACCCGGCCAAGAAGCGCTGCTTCCAGCGGGGCGGAAGCTTCTCTTGTTTCTGGCGGTGTAAGGAGTGACTGAGGTGACTTGGCAGGATCAAAAACGCCTCAATCAAGCTGATCGACAGTACCAAAATCAACACCTGCGGCACCACCCGCAGCACCGCGCCCATCTCCCCTTCGAGGAAAATCAAGCTGCCGAAAATACATATGGTGGTCAGAAACGACGACACGACCCCCGGCAAGACTTTCTTCACCCCGTTATAAACCGCGTCCTGGATCTTCTGGCCGCGATCAAGGTGGGAAGCAATGGATTCGGAAATCACGATCGCATCGTCCATCATGATCCCGATCGCCATCAACAAGCCAACCAGGGACATGATGTTGATAGATAAAGAAAAGGTCGCCATCAAGTACATACTGCCGAGGAAGGCGACCGGCAGCCCTGCGGCAATCCAGAATGAATAGCGGAACGAGAAAAACAGCCACATCACGGCAAAAACCAGTATCACCCCCTGCCAGCCATTTTTGACCATCATGGTCAGGCGGTCCCACAACAACGAGGAGAGATCGTTGGTCAGGGTCAGGGTTACGCCGGTCGGCGCGCGCTGGTTTTCGGCCTCGACAAAGGCTTCGACCCGCTCTTTGATCCGCAGGGCATCATCCGCCTTGTTCTTGCTGACTCGCAGCATGGCCGACGGCACGCCATCAAACAATACTTTCTGTTCGTCGAGGGCAAAACGGTCGGTAATCGTCGCGACATCCCCTAGCCGCAGCACCGCCCCCTGGGCATCGGCGCCGACAACCGTCCGGGCAATCGTCTCGGGGGTAATTTTCTGCTCATCAAATCGAATCAGCAAATTACGGTCTGCCAGCTCGATATTACCGCTAGGCAGCTTGATGTTCTGCCGGCTCAGCTTGCTGGCAATATCACTGACACTGAGGCCAAGCTGGCGAATCGCCACCTCATCGAGTTCAACCCGAAGCTGGTGATCGGAAAAACCACTGACTTCGACCAGCGAGACACCGTAGTCGAGCTTGAGGGTTCGTTTGAGCTGTTCGGCGTAAGCTTTGAGGTGCGGCAAGCTGGTGTCGGCTTTGATAGCGACATCTACCACCGGCTCGTTCCAGTCCAGCTCACGGACAATCGGTGATTCGATTTCAGTCGGGAAGTCATTGATCGCGTTGATCTGGGTCTGGACATCCACCAGCATTCGCGAGACAACCTCGCTGTTGGTCAGCTTGAGGATCAAAGATGCCGAGCCTTCCACCGCTTCACAGCGGGTCTCAACAATATTGGCTAGCCCATCGACCGCATCTTCCATTCGCATACAGATGCTCTCTTCCACTTCCTGTGGCGAGGCGCCCGGGTAAACTACCGAGGCAATAATGTAAGGCGGCGCAAACTCAGGAAAGGTTTCGCGTTTGATCTTCGGTAGCGACACCAAACCAAGAATAATCAATGCCAACATCATCAAGTTGGCAGCGGTTGGGTGGCGGGAAAAATAACGGATCATGATACCGGCTCCTGATCCTGGTCTTGAACCTGGGCCTCTTCAACAGGCTTACCATTCACTGTCACGACTTTGAGCGCCATACCCGCCACCGCAGGCAAGAGATCATTGACCACCAGTTGGGTGCCGGATGCTAGATCACCGTTAATTGCCACTTGGCCGTCACGGCGGAACAGCACAGTTACCGGCTGAATTTTAAGATTGCTGTCACTATCAACTAAGTAGACTTTATCGCCGTGAAGAGCACGTTCGGGGATCACCCAATGCGGGTTGGGCTGGCCCGAAAGCCTGGCTTCGACAAACATACCGTTGACCAATGGCGGGGCCGTTTCTGGCGACAACTGGCTATAATCCTGATCCACTTCAAGGATCACCCCGACAGTTGCCTGGTTAGCATTGACCGTATCACTGATCCGGGTCACTTCCGCCGGCCACTGCTGGATAAAGCTACCGCTCGAGAGCTGGATACTGGCACTGAGATCCAGCTGATCAGCGCGTGGCTTGCCATCGGCATGGGCAGTGTACTGGGTCAGGCTGGCAGCCAATACCTGCATGTCATGCAGGGCGATCTGGACATCAATTTCAACTGTGTCGATACCGTGTGCCACTACCATCACCTGCTGAGTATTGACGACCTGATCCTGCTCGATATCGACAGTGGAGATCCGGGCATCAATCGGCAAGATGATCACGGTTTTTTCCAGCGAGCGTTTCGCCTCCCTCACTTGCGACAAGTTGACTTCCAGCTGGGCAAGCGTCACCTTGTGCTCGTTGGGCAGAACGATAAGCTGGTTTTCGATTTCCTGCACCACTTTTTGGCTGGCCAATGCGTTTTGCTGCTCAAGGTCAACCGTCGATTGCGAGGTTAACCCTTTGGTTCGTAGCTCCTGCTTTCTCGCCAACTCCTTCTTGCTGATTGCCAACCGGTTTTTTTCTATCTTAAGGGTGGTTTTGAGGTTTTGCTCTTCCTGCCCGAGCTTGGCCAACTGGGCCTGGCTGGCACTGACATCCGCTTCAGCCTGCGCCAAACGCAGCTCGTAGTCCAACGGATCGATTTTCAACAGCACCGTACCGGCGTCAAGCACCCGGCCCTTGTTCAAGTCAGGGTGGCGATAGACCACCTTGCCCGATACTTCGGCGATAGCCTGCCACTCCACCTTGGGGGCAACTCGACCAAAACCGGCAGCTTGCGGCGCGAGCATTTGCTGCTGGAGGTTGATCACATCCACTACCCGTGCCCGCTCGAGCGCCGGCTTCACTTCCGGTGACGGGCGCAGGTTAATGGCCAATACCAAAATCACCACACCGACCAATACAGCAGGAAACAGGAGTAATTTTCGATTCTTCAGCATGGTTTATCCTCTTCCTTTGGCATTGTCAGGCCACGTACCAGCAGATTGACATTATGTTCGGCCAGTTCAGCCAAATAGGCTTCATTCATTTCAATATTTTGCAGCGTCAGCATCGAAGGCGGAATGAGAAAAGGAAATACCATCAAACTGATAAAACTCATTCTCGCCTTATCTGGACATACGTCAGCCCTAAGCTCACCTTGCTTCTGCAATTGCTGGAACATCACTTCAATCGCCGGGCGTGCTACCTCATTGAAAATCTTTTCCATGGTCTGACGTTGTAGATCCGTTGGTTCCATCATCATGGCCCGGGCGATCAACTTGGGCATATCCGGATTAGGTGCCATGATACGATAATAGGTACGCATCAAATCACCGATAGAGGCAAAGTCCCCCTTGTCCAAGGCGACTTTTAACTGGGCATGGATCGGAGTAATCGTCTCTCTCAGCATGGCTTCATACAGACCAGCCTTGTTGGCGAAGTAGTAGCGGATCAGTGCCACATTCACGTCAGCACGGCTGGCTATCAGCCTTGTCGACACCTTGCCGTAAGGCAAGCTGACAAACAGCTTCCTCGCTTCAACAATCAACCGCTGCCTGGCATCTGAATCACCAACAGGGCGGCCAGCCTTACCAACCATGACACCTCCCTAAAACCTTTGTTATTGCGTACATTCTGCTTTCGCTTCGCTCAATTAATCACTTGATTAATTTTAAGCTTTGCCCGTCAGACTAACAGGACATTAATTCCCCACAATTTAATCAATTGATTAATTTTAATATAAGAGAGATTTGCCTTCTTTGATGTGATGCCAACAAAGAAATAACATTCTGCTTTGCCTCTTCGAACTATTACTTGAACCCTTACCGAGCTATTCCGTCATAGCAACCATGAATACAACTGGTCTGATTTGTCATTACAGCCACGGAATATCAACTGAATAACCATTAAAATAAAATAAACATGCAATTTAGGGTTGACGGTCAGCCTGTCTATTTGGTATTCATTTGTTAACCAAGTTTGTGGATTTATTTCAATTATGAAAATGCGTTTCTCATCTCTTCTCCTAAGCCTCCTCCTTATCGTGACAAGATCGCGCGGGTAGCTTATGGGTGAGAAACACCACTAAGAATTCAAAAAACCCGCGCAGACTGCGCGGGTTTTTTCTTATACAGGCCAGCGCAAGCGGATGCAGACAACGCCAATAACGGCAGCCAATGAAAGGAAGTAGCAATGAAAGATCAGGTCATCATTTTCGATACCACGTTACGGGACGGTGAACAGGCCCTATCCGCCAGCCTGACGGTAAAAGAAAAACTGCAGATCGCTTATGCCCTTGAACGCCTTGGCGTTGACGTTATCGAGGCGGGCTTTCCTGTATCCTCTCCCGGCGATTTCGAGTCGGTCCAGACCATTGCCAAGCACATCAAGAACAGCCGTGTCTGTGCCCTGTCCCGGGCCGTTGCCAAAGACATTGATGTGGCTGCCGAGTCGTTGAAAGTGGCCGAAGCATTCCGTATCCATACCTTCATCTCGACCTCAACGGTCCACGTACAGGACAAGCTGCGCCGCAGCTACGATGACGTGATTGAGATGGGTGTTGCTGCCGTCAAGCGTGCCCGCAACTACACCGACGATGTCGAGTTCTCATGTGAAGATGCCGGCCGTACCCCAATCGACAACCTGTGCCGTATGGTTGAAGCGGCAATCCATGCCGGTGCCACTACCATCAATATCCCAGACACCGTGGGCTATACCTTGCCTAGCGAATTTGGCGGTATCGTCGGCCAGCTGTTCGAGCGCGTACCTAATATCGACAAGGCGATTATCTCGGTGCACTGCCACGACGACCTGGGCATGTCCGTTGCCAACTCGATGGCGGCGGTCCAGGCCGGTGCCCGCCAGGTAGAAGGGACAATCAACGGTATCGGCGAGCGTGCCGGTAACTGTTCGCTGGAAGAGATCGCCATGATCATCAAGACCCGCGCCGAGTTACTGGGTGTCCACACCAATATCAAGCACGACGAAATCCACCGTACCAGCAAGATGGTCAGCCAGCTGTGCAACATGCCGGTACAGGCCAACAAGGCTATCGTCGGTGCCAACGCCTTCAGCCACTCTTCTGGCATCCACCAAGATGGCATGCTGAAGAACAAAAACACCTACGAGATCATGACCCCTGAGTCGATTGGTCTTAAGAACCAAGCCCTTAACCTAACCTCACGCTCGGGCCGCGCCGCCGTGAAGAGCCACATGGATACACTGGGCTACACCGAAAACGAATACAACCTAGACGAGCTGTACGCCGACTTCCTGAAGCTGGCCGACCGCAAGGGCCAGGTATTCGACTACGACTTGGAAGCCTTGATGCACTTTGCCAACCTGCGCGAGGAAGATGACTTCTTCAAGCTGAACTACCTAAGCGTACAGTCAGGCAGCGTGATGGCGACCACCAGCATCAAGCTACAGTGCGGTGACGAAGAGAAATGCGAAGCCGCAGTAGGAAACGGTCCGGTTGATGCGCTATACCAGTGTATCTACCGCCTAACCGGTTACGACATCGTATTGGATAAATTTGACCTGACTGCCAAAGGCGAAGGGGAAGATGGCCTAGGCCAGGCTGACATCATCGCCAACTACAAAGGCCGCAAGTACCACGGTACCGGCTTGGCGACCGACATTGTCGAGGCATCAGGACAAGCACTACTTCACGTGATCAACAGCATTCATCGCGCCGATCAGATTGCAGAAATTAAACAGAAATCCCAAATGGAGACAGTATAACCATGGCAGGTACATATAAGATTGCCGTTCTACCGGGTGACGGTATTGGCCCAGAAGTAATGCAGCAGGCCCACAAAGTGTTGGATGCTGTACAAGAGAAATTCGGCTTCACCCTAACGTGCAACGAATACGATGTTGGTGGTATTGCCATCGACAACCATGGCTGTCCACTGCCGGAAGCAACACTGAAAGGCTGTGAAGACTCCGATGCGATCCTGTTTGGATCGGTAGGCGGCCCGAAGTGGGAACACCTTGCGCCAAACGATCAGCCAGAGCGTGGTGCACTGCTACCGCTTCGCAAGCACTTCCAGCTGTTCTGTAACCTGCGCCCGGCGCAGATCCACAGCGGCCTGGAAGCCTTCTCGCCACTGCGTGCCGATATCTCCGAGCGCGGCTTCGATATCGTTGTGGTCCGCGAACTAACCGGCGGTATCTACTTCGGCCAACCGAAAGGCCGCGAAGGCGAAGGCCCGGAAGAAAAAGCGTACGACACCGAAATTTACCACCGCTACGAAATCGAGCGTATTGCCCGCATCGCTTTCGAGTCAGCGATGCTACGCAACAAGAACGTATACTCCATCGATAAAGCCAATGTGCTGCAGAGCTCTATCCTGTGGCGTGAAGTGGTTGAGGAAGTGGCAAAGGACTACCCGGAAGTCACCTTGAACCATATGTACATCGACAACGCGACCATGCAGTTGATCAAAGACCCATCACAGTTCGACGTAATGCTGTGCTCGAACATCTTCGGTGACATCATCTCGGACGAGTGCGCGATGATCACCGGCTCCATGGGTATGCTGCCTTCAGCCAGCTTGAACCAAGACAAGTTTGGCATGTACGAGCCAGCAGGCGGCTCGGCACCGGATATCGCAGGCAAGAACATTGCCAACCCAGTGGCACAAATCCTGTCAGCTGCCCTGATGCTGCGTTACAGCCTGGGTGAAGAGCAGGCGGCACGCGCTATCGAGCAAGCGGTATCGCAAGCACTGGAAGCCGGTGAACTTACCGCAGACCTAGCGGGCAACAGCCCGGCACTAAGCACCAGCGAAATGGGCGACAAGATTGCCCAGTACGTTCGCCAAGCCTAATCGCAGCAAGGAGCAAACGAGCAATGTCTACGACTAAAGCGCCTCAGACGCTATACGAAAAAATCTACGATGCCCACGTTGCGGTTGCCGCCGAAGGCGAAAACCCAATCCTATACATCGACCGTCACTTGGTACATGAAGTGACGTCACCGCAGGCCTTTGACGGCCTGCGTGAAAAAGGCCGCAAGGTACGCCAGGTTGGCAAAACGTTCGCGACCATGGATCACAACGTCTCGACCCAGACCAAGGACATCAAAGCCTCTGGCGAAATGGCCCGTATCCAGATGGAAACCCTGGCCAAGAACTGTGAAGAGTTTGGCGTTACCCTCTACGACCTGAACCACAAATACCAAGGCATCGTCCATGTCATGGGCCCAGAGTTGGGCATTACCCTACCGGGCATGACGATTGTCTGTGGTGACTCGCATACCGCGACCCACGGTGCCTTCGGCTCACTGGCCTTCGGTATCGGCACCTCTGAGGTTGAGCATGTATTGGCGACCCAAACCCTGAAGCAAGCCCGTGCCAAGACGATGAAGATCGAAGTCAAAGGCAAGGTCGCTGAGGGCATTACTGCCAAGGACATCGTACTGGCGATCATCGGCAAGACCACAGCAGCCGGCGGTACTGGCCACGTGGTGGAATTCTGCGGTGAAGCGATCACCGACCTAACCATGGAAGGCCGCATGACAGTCTGTAACATGGCTATCGAACTTGGTGCCAAAGCCGGCCTTATCGCCCCAGACCAAACCACCTTCGACTACATCAAGGATCGTAAATTCTCGCCAGCAGGCGGCGATCTAGCAGCCGCTATCGAATACTGGAAAACGCTGAAGACTGACGACGATGCCAAGTTCGACACCGTAGTCACCCTTGATGCCAAAGACATCAAACCGCAGGTCACTTGGGGGACCAACCCAGGCCAGGTGATTGCTGTCGATCAGCCAATCCCTGCACCGACTGACTTTGCCGACCCAGTAGAGCAAGCATCTGCAGAAAAAGCATTGGCTTACATGGGCTTGGAAGCGGGTAAGAAGCTGTCTGAATTTGCTGTCGACAAAGTGTTCATTGGCTCTTGCACCAACTCGCGCATCGAAGACATGCGTGCAGCCGCTGCCATTGCCAAAGGCCGTAAGGTAGCTGCCAACGTCCAGGCACTTGTGGTTCCGGGCTCGGAGCAGGTCAAAGCCCAGGCTGAAAAAGAAGGGCTGGACAAGATCTTCATCGAAGCCGGTTTTGAATGGCGTCTACCGGGCTGCTCAATGTGCCTAGCCATGAACAATGACCGCCTGGGTCCTGGCGAGCGCTGCGCATCAACCAGTAACCGTAACTTCGAAGGTCGTCAAGGCCGTGACGGTCGTACTCACTTGGTGAGCCCAGCGATGGCGGCAGCGGCTGCGTGTGCAGGGCACTTTGTTGATATTCGCGAACTAGACAACGTTGCAGTGACGGCTTAAGAGAAGGAACGAGACAATGACAGGATTTAAACAACACACCGGTTTGGTCGTTCCTTTGGATGCCGCCAACGTCGATACCGATGCCATTATCCCAAAGCAGTTTTTGCAGAAAGTGACCCGCACAGGTTTTGGCAAGCACCTATTCCATGACTGGCGCTTCCTAGATGATGCTGGCGAGCAGCCAAACCCAGAGTTTGTGATGAATGCGCCGCGCTACCAGAGTGCAAGCATCTTGCTGGCGCGCGAAAACTTCGGCTGTGGCTCATCCCGTGAGCACGCGCCATGGGCTCTGGCTGATTACGGTATCCAGGTGATGATTGCTCCGAGCTTTGCCGATATCTTCTACGGCAACTCGATCAACAACCAGATGGTGCCGGTTCGCTTGACCGAGCAGGAAGTCGATGAGATCTTCCAGTACGTCGAGGCCAACGAAGGCGCGGAGGTCACGGTTGACTTGGAGGCCATGCTAGTAACGGCCAACGGCAAGCAATATAGCTTCGAGATTGACGAATTCCGTCGCCACTGCCTACTGAACGGCCTGGACAACATCGGCCTGACCTTGCAGCACGAAGACAAGATTGCCGAATACGAAAGCAAGATCCCTGCGTTCTTGGCGTAACGCCGTTACTGTCTTCACTAAAAACCGATAACATTAACGCCCCGGCTCACTATGACTGGGGCGTTTTTTTGTCTTTTTTGCAATAAACCTAGCTACCAGCAGGTCGTCTAAGCTAAACCCTGTCGTCTCTTGGGACCAAGATTAAGGATGTTCTATGCGCTTTTTTGTCAGCCTGCTGTTTCTCTTGCTATCGGCCAGCACCGTTGCCGCCCCCAAAGCCGATCTCTGGCCTTACTGGCAGCAATATGCCACATCCAACTCACAAAAGGTTGATCACAGTCGCTGGCAGCGCCTGCTTGATAAGTACCTGGTCGTCCAGCCCCAGCAAACCTTGTTTCGCTACAGTCGGGTATCGGATGGCGACAAGTACGAGCTGGACCGTTACCTGCGCGACTTGGCCAAGCTAAACCCGCACCAACTAAACCGCAACGAACAGTTTGCTTACTGGGTTAACCTCTACAATGCCCAAACAGTCAAACTGATCCTCGATAACTACCCGCTCTCTTCCATCACCAAATTGGGTGGCTTCTTCAGCTTTGGCCCTTGGGATGAGAAAGTGCTCACCATTAACGGCAAGGCGCTCTCCCTCAATGATATCGAGCACCGGATTTTACGTCCGATCTGGCGCGATCCGCGCATTCACTATGTCGTCAACTGTGCCAGCCTAGGTTGCCCCGATCTCCAACCCGACGCTTTCACTGCCAGCAACACCGAGCGCTTGCTGGAAAAATCAGCCACCCGCTTTATCAACAGCCGCAAGGGCGTTAACCCTCAAGGCAATAAAACCCAGCTATCTTCGATTTATGAATGGTATGGCAACGATTTCGGCTCCACAGTCCAGCTCCAAAAACACATCAACCAGTACCGTCAAGGAGCATCAATTACCCTTGGAAAGGTCAGCTATGACTACAACTGGTCGCTCAATGATGCCAAGTAGCCAGCTCAATCGTATGGCTTCATCGAAAGAGTCATTAACATAGGAGCGATTAGCAGAGGAGCCGCTAGCATAATCTTGCCTTCTTGCTGGCAACCTGCACCCCGCCACATTACAATAACAAGCGTTCTCATTGGGGAGCGCTTGTGGCTGGCCACATAAGCCTTGTTACAAGCTGCTGAGATTGCTGCGGCAAAACCCACAGAACCTGATCCAGTTAGTACTGGCGTAGGAATTGAGTTCGCCACGGTAAGCCTTCTTATCTTGCAAAGCCGGCATGACGCCTGCTTTTTGCTCAACCCTGTGCCGCTCGTACGATTATTTTTCCTCTTGCCGGACGCAAGAGCATCAGGAGCGCATAGTGAAAAAATTACTCCCACTTGTTACGTTGGCCGCCATGCCGGCATTGGCTGCGGACAACACCCTTACGGTATACACCTACAGCTCTTTTGCTTCCGACTGGGGGCCGGGGCCCGCTATCGAAAAAGCGTTCGAGGCGCAGTGCGAGTGTAATTTGGAGTTCGTAGCATTGGATGACGGTGTATCCATCCTCAACCGTATCCGCCTTGAAGGTAAACGCACCAAGGCCGACATATTACTAGGTCTCGATAACAACCTGATTGCCGAAGCCAAGAAAACCGGCTTACTGGCCGAGCACCAAGTGGACACCAGCAAGCTAACCCTACCAAACGGCTGGAGCGATACCAGCTTCGTCCCTTACGACTACGGCTACTTTGCCTTTGTCTATGACAGCACCAAACTGGAAAACCCACCGAAAAGTTTGGATGAATTAGTCAACCGTGACGATCTCTCCATCATCTACCAAGATCCGCGCACCTCGACGCCGGGCCAGGGCCTGATGCTGTGGATGAAGTCGGTATACGGCGACAAGGCCCCACAAGCCTGGCAGCAACTGGCAGGCAAGACGGTTACTGTCACCAAAGGTTGGTCCGAGGCTTATAGCATGTTCCTCAAGGGCGAGTCCGATATGGTGCTGTCATACACCACCTCGCCAGCCTATCACCTGATCGCCGAGCAGGATGACAAGTACAAAGCCGCCGATTTCAGCGAAGGTCATTACATGCAGGTGGAAGTGGCAGCAAAACTGAAAAGCAGCCCGAACCAAGCACTGGCCGACCAGTTCCTGGCCTTTATGCTAACGCCTGAATTCCAGTCTGTGATCCCGACGGGTAACTGGATGTATCCGGTAACGGATGTCGCCCAGCCAGCCGAGTTCAAGCTGCTCACCCTGCCGGGCAAAGCCCTGGAGTTTTCTGCCGAAGATGTTGCCAAGCAGCGTCGCAGCTGGGTTCGCGAGTGGCAGCAAGCCTTGACCAAGTAGTAGGCACTTACTTTTGAATACGCGCAACACCCAACTGATGCCCGGCCTGATCACCGCCGGGCTCATTCTTTGCCTGGTGGTAAGCGCCCTAGCCGCCCTGGTCAATGAAGCTAGCGATCTCGATATTGCCTCGCTATGGCATGATCCTTATCTACGTCACATTACAGGTTTTTCCTTCACCCAGGCTCTGCTCTCAACCCTACTGAGTACCCTACCTGCCATTCCCGTCGCCTACGCGCTATCACGCCGGCAGTTCCCGGGCAAAGCCTTGCTGATGCGGATCTTTGCCATGACCTTAGTTTTGCCGGTACTGGTCGCGGTATTTGGCCTGCTGGCGATCTACGGCAACAACGGCGTATTAACCAGCTTACTGGCTAAGCAGGGATGGCAGGGCAGTTTCTCCCTCTATGGCCTGCAAGGGATCTTGCTCGCTCATGTATTCCTCAACCTGCCATTGGCAACTCGCCTGTTTGTCCAAAGCCTGGAAGGGGTCCCGTTTGAGCAGCACCAGCTAGCCACCCATCTGGGTATGTCGAGCTGGCACACCTTCCGCTTTGTTGCCTGGCCGAGACTGCGCCAGCAACTCCCCCATGTCGTCGGGCTGGTCTTTATGCTGTGCTTTACCAGTTTTGCCGTCATCATGGCGCTGGGCGGCGGCCCGAAGGCAACCACCATTGAGCTGGCCATCTACCAGGCTCTGCGCTACGACTTTGACCTTGCCGGCGGTGCTATTCTCGCCTTGTGGCAGATGCTGCTGTGCTGCAGCCTTGTATTGTTGAGCCAACGCTTTGCCAAGCCGCTGGCCACCTCGAGCCAATCTGTCGCTAACCCGCGCCAAAGCCAATTTGACTCACTTGCCAGCCGCTGCTGGGACTGGGGATGGATCGGCCTTGCCTTGCTGCTGGTGCTCCCGCCGCTGGCTGCAGTTATCATTGCCGGGATCAATAGCCAAACCCTCGACTCGCTGGGAGCACCCGGTCTGTGGCAGGCAGTACTCAACTCACTGCAAATCGCCAGCTTGGCATGTTTGCTGGCTGTGGTTGGCGGCGTTGCCATCCTTCTGACCAGCAGGCACTGGCGCCTCCAGCACCGCCGTTGGCAGGCTGATGGGCTGGATCTGATCGGTACGATCATTCTGGTCACGCCGGGGCTGGTCCTCAGCACCGGGATCTTCTTGCTGCTGCGCCAGTTTACCGATGCCTTTGCCGCCGCTTTCTGGGTGGTGGTTGCGGTCAACGCCCTGATGGCCCTGCCGTATGTACTCAAGACCCTGAGCCAACCGATGCTTCATGTTGCCCAGCAGTATGAGCCCTTGTGCCAAAGCCTTGGCATGACAGGGCTGTCACGGCTCAAACTGGTGGAATGGCGGGCCCTGAAAAAGCCTTTTGCCCAATCCTTGGCTATCGGTTTTGTCCTGTCACTCGGTGACTTGGGTGCCATCGCGTTGTTTGGCAGCCAGGACTTCCAGACTTTGCCGCTCTACCTGTTCCAGCTGCTCGGCAGCTACCAGATGGACTCAGCTGCCGTTGCAGCCCTGACCCTGCTCACCCTTAGCCTAGGCTTGTTCTCCTTGGTTGAAAAACTGATCATCCGGAATCCATGATGCTAAATTTGCAGCAATTACAACATTGCTTCCACCACCCGAAGCAACCCGGCCAATCCACCCAGCTTAGCTTCGATCTCAGCGTAGAAGCCGGGGATATCGTCGCCCTCGTCGGCCCGAGCGGGGCCGGAAAAAGCACCCTGCTTGCCATGGTCGCCGGTTTTCTTACCCCGGATAGCGGTACGCTCACCGTCAATGGCCAATCAATCAGCCAACTGCACCCGGCCAAGCGCCCACTGTCTATCTTGTTCCAGGAGCACAACCTGTTCCCGCACCTGAGCGTGTATGAAAATATCGGCCTTGGCCTGAGCCCGGCGCTGAAACTGACTCACGACCAGAAAGAACAGGTGGTAGTGGCTGCCGCGAAAGTGGGATTGCAGAGCTACCTTGACCGGTTGCCGGAGCAACTGTCCGGAGGCCAGCGCCAGCGGGTTGCTTTGGCGCGTTGCCTGATCCGCCAGCGGCCGCTGCTACTGCTTGACGAGCCCTTCTCGGCGCTTGATCCCGCACTAAGGAAAGAGATGCTGGAACTGGTCAGGAAGCTCGCCAGGGAGCAGGGCACCACGGTACTGATGGTCACCCACAGCCCGGAAGATGCGCTGAAGATTGCCGACAAATGTGCCTTTATCTACCAAGGAAAAGTGAAAGTCTTCGGCCCTTGCCAGGAGGTCTTGACCTTGCCGAGCGATCCGGCTCTCCAGCACTACCTCGGTCACTAGTTACCTAGTACCTAATATCCTTACCCGTACCCGAAGAATAAACAGCCCAATAAGGAAAAAGCGAGCCAGTTGGCTCGCTTTTGCGAAAAGGGAAACGTATGGAGCCTATATGACTATAGGTTCTCCTCGGCAAATTCAGCCAAGCGGCTGCGGACAACGCCATTGAGGTAAATGTTGGCACTGCCTTCGAAATTCTTGAAACGCTCGACGATATAGGTCAAGCCCGACGTAACAGGAGAGAGGTAACTGGAGTCAATCTGGGCCAGGTTACCGGAACAAACTAGCTTGGTGCCCTCCCCACAACGGGTGATGATGGTTTTGATCTGGGAGGCGGTAAGGTTCTGGCACTCATCCAACAATACAAATGCATTCTGGATTGAACGCCCGCGCATAAAGTTAATCGATTTAAATTGAATATTGGCCTTGTCGTAGATGTACTTCATCGAGCCATCGGTACACACATCATTCTTGTGCAATGCCTCCATGGTGTCGGTCACCGCCGCGAGCCAAGGCATCATTTTCTCTTCCTCGGTACCGGGCAGGTAACCGATAGACTCTGCGATTTCCGGGGTGTTGCGGGTCACGATGATCTTGTCATACATGCCTTTTTCTATCACTTGCTCCAACGCCGCTGCCATGGCCAGGATGGTTTTACCACATCCGGCAGGACCCGTTAGGATCACCAGGTCAATCTTCGGATCCATCAGGGCATCCAGCGCCATTCCCTGGTAGATGTTTTTCGGGTGGATCCCCCATGCTTGTTTACTCAAGAGCCGCTCATGGCCGATATCTTTCAGGGTCAGGGTTTCACCATCAATAGACTGAACCCGACCCGTAAAGTCACTGTCCTCATCAATGAGGTACTGGTTGATAAATGGTGCCTCGAATAACTCCGAAGGCAAGGTATGGACAGTCGAGCGCCCTTTCTTCTCCGAATAACACTCACCGACACGCTCCCAGAAGTTACCGCTGAACTGGTAGAACCCCTTGGTCAGCATTTTGACATCGTCAATCAACTGGTCGGTACGGTAGTCATCGACATAACACACCCCTGCCCCTTTGGCGCGCAGCCGCATGTTGATGTCTTTGGTGATCAGTACCACCTCTCGCGGCGCATAGTGGGCCTGGAGAAACAGCACACCATTGAGGATACGGTTGTCCCCAGCCTTGTCGGCAAAGGCGTGGACCGTTTCGGTCACCTCGTAATCAGCAAAAATAGAAACCTTTCCTAGCTCACCTCCTTGCGGGCTTAATGGGATCCCCTCGGCAATTTGCTCTGGGGTGGCATCGCGGAAAATATCTTCCAGGGCACGAATGGCAACACGGGCATCACGCGAGACATCACGCTTACTGTCCTTGATGCGATCGAGCTCTTCGAGCACTGTCATCGGGATGACGACATCATGCTCTTTGAAAGAATAAACAGCGAGGGGTTCATGAAGCAGAATATTGGTGTCGAGAACGAAAACTTTCCTACCAACTTCATCCATAGGTACCTCCTTGGTAACAAAACGGTGGTTGTCCCACCTGAGTATTTCCTGTGCCCGCATTAACGGGATAGTTACTATTAAAGACCGGAGATAATTAAATAAATGTGACAGTTACAGTTTGGTACTTTCTTGTCATATTGACCGTGACCTTGCTCACGGCATGCAGTAACATTACTCCCCTTTTTTACCGGTGCGAATTCTGGCTACACTTATATACCAATACGCGCTGCCAACGGCAGGTGATGGATACCATCTAGTACGGTATTACTTTGAGTGTAGTTCAAAAATGCAGGCGCATCGGCTTCGCATTTTCCTTGATTTCAAATAATTAGAAGGTTTTAACCACTATGCCATTTGCTTTGGGTCAACGTTGGATCAGTGATACTGAAAGTGATCTGGGTCTAGGTACGGTCGTGGCTGTCGATGCCAGAACCGTCACTCTAATGTTCTCTGCCAGTGAAGAGAACCGCCTTTATGCTCGCAACGACGCTCCTGTGACCCGTGTAATGTTCAATGTCGGTGATGTGGTTGAAAGCCATGACGGCTGGTCGCTAAAGGTCGAGCAGGTCGATGAAACCGGCGGTGTCTTTACCTACCTCGGTACCCGTACCGATACCGGTGAAGAGGATGTCGCACTGCGCGAGATTTTCCTCAGCAACCAAATCCGCTTCAACAAGCCGCAAGACAAAATGTTTGCCGGCCAGATTGACCGCATGGATCGCTTTGCATTGCGCTACCGTGCCCTGAAAAACCAGTACGAGCAGCACAAGAGCCCGCTACGCGGCCTGTGCGGTATGCGTGCCGGTTTGATCCCGCACCAGCTGTATATCGCCCATGAAGTTGGCCGCCGTTACGCGCCGCGCGTTCTGCTCGCCGATGAGGTTGGCCTGGGTAAAACCATCGAAGCCGGTATGATCATCCACCAGCAGGTGCTGTCTGGCCGTGCCGAGCGTATCCTGATCCTGGTGCCAGAGACCCTGCAGCACCAGTGGCTGGTAGAGATGATGCGCCGTTTCAACCTGCACTTCTCGATTTTCGATGAAGAGCGCTGTGTCGAGGCATTTGCCGACTCTGCCAACCCGTTCGATACCGCCCAGTACGTGCTGTGTTCGCTGGACTTCCTGCGCAAGAGCCGACGCCGCTTCGAACAAGCGCTGGATGCCGACTGGGATCTCCTGGTTGTCGATGAAGCCCACCACTTGGAGTGGAGCGAAGACAAGCCTAGCCGCCAGTACCAAGTGGTGGAAGAGCTTGCCGAAAAAGCACCGGGCGTGTTGCTGCTAACCGCAACCCCAGAGCAGTTGGGCCACGAAAGCCACTTTGCCCGCCTACGCCTGCTTGACCCGGATCGCTTCTACGATTACGAAGCCTTTGTCGAAGAAGAGCGCCAGTACGCACCGGTTGCCGATGCGGTCTCACGCCTACTCTCTGGCGAAAAGCTGGATGACGATGCCAAGAACACTTTGGTTGAGCTGCTGCCGGAGCAGGATATCGAGCCGATGTTGCGTATTATCGAAGCCGGTGACATCGACCCAGAGCAACAGCAAACCGTTCGCCACGAGCTGATCGACAACCTGATGGACCGCCACGGTACCGGCCGCGTACTGTTCCGTAACACTCGTGCTGCAATCAAGGGCTTCCCGCAACGTCACCTCAACATGTACCCGTTGGCACTGCCAACCCAGTACCAAACCGCGATGCGTGTTGCCGGTATGATGGGCGGCAAGATGAGCGTCGAGCAAAAAGCCTTCAAGCTGCTGTACCCGGAAGATATCTACCAGGAATTCGAAGGCGACTCTGCGACTTGGTGGCAATTTGACCCACGCGTCAACTGGCTGCTGGATATGCTAAAAGCCAACCGCCAGGAAAAAGTACTGGTGATCTGCTCGCGCGCCCAAACAGCACTGATCCTTGAGCAAGCCCTGCGTGAACGTGAGGGGATCCGTGCCACCGTGTTCCATGAAGGCATGTCGATCATCGAACGCGACAAGGCCGCCGCCTACTTCGCCCAGGAAGAAGACGGCGCCCAGGTACTGCTGTGTTCTGAAATTGGCTCGGAAGGCCGTAACTTCCAGTTTGCCAACCAGTTGGTAATGTTCGATCTGCCGAATAACCCGGATCTGCTGGAGCAGCGTATCGGTCGCCTTGACCGTATCGGCCAGAAACGTGATATCGAAATTCATGTCCCGCACCTGCAGGGTACCTCGCAGGCCCTTCTGGCCCGCTGGTATAACGAAGGTCTGAACGCGTTCGAAGAAACCTGTCCAACCGGCCGCGCCGTTTACGATGCCTTCAGCAGCAACCTATTGGAACTGCTGGCCAGCGACAATCCTGACGGCGAACAGCTTGATGAGCTGATCGAGAGCAGCGCTGCTATGCACAATGAACTAAAGGGTAAACTGGAACAAGGCCGTGACCGCCTATTGGAAATCCATTCCAACGGCGGCGCCGATGCGCAGAAGCTGGTTGAAGAGATCAGCAGCAAAGACGGCGATACCAACCTAGTGACCTTTGCCCTTGGCCTGTTCGATACTATCGGCCTCAATCAGGACGACAAAGGCGAGAACGCCATTGTGGTGACGCCATCAGAGCACATGATGGTGGCGAGCTACCCGGGTCTGCCCTACGACGGCTGTACCATCACTTTTGATCGTGACACCGCGCTGTCGCGCGAGGATCTGCACTTCATCAGCTGGGAGCACCCGATGATCCAGGGCGGTATCGACCTGCTGCTGTCCGAAGGCGTCGGCACCACTGCGGTATCGCTGCTGAAGAACAAGGCGCTGCCGGCCGGTACCCTGCTGCTGGAATTGGTGTATGTGGTAGATGCGCAGGCGCCGAAGCAGTCCGGGATCGGCCGCTTCCTGCCGAAGACGCCTATTCGTATTCTGCTGGATGCCAAAGGCAACAACCTGTCGGCCAAGGTCGAGTTCGAAGGCTTCAACCGCCAGCTGAGCCCGGTCAACCGCCACCTAGGCAGCAAGCTGGTTAACTCGGTCCAGAAAGACATTCACACCCTGATTGAAAGTGCTGAGCAAGTGGTCTCCGGAGAACTGGTCACTATCCGCGAATCAGCCCAAGCCGAGATGGAAGCTACGCTAAGAGCTGAGCTAGACCGTCTTCAGGCGCTCAAAGCGGTGAACCCGAATATCCGTGATGACGAACTTGAGCTGATCGAAAACCAAATCGAAGAGCTGACCGGCTATATTGCCAAGGCGCAAATCCAATTGGATTCACTGCGTTTGATTGTCGTTAGCCACGGCTAACTCAAGACCAATCTCACTGCCTACCAAGCCGCCTTTCCGGGCGGCTTTTTTCCACCTGCAGATTTACCATCAAGAATATTGTCTTCTGGTCAATTGCTGATATTATCGCCGCCTTCCCGTTTCACGGACCTTTATCGGCCATTTTTCGCAGACCATGCAACCAAAGAAGCAACTATGAGCACACTGCCAGAGATAGACTACAACCCACCCATGGAGCCTTGGCTGGATATCCTTTATCAAGACGACGATATTATTGTGGTGAACAAGCCATCCGGCATGCTCTCAAACCCCGGCCGCGATCCGGCTTTCTATGACAGCATCTGGTCGCGGGTTCGGGCCGACTATCCCGACTCGCACCTGATCCACCGTCTTGATATGGCCACTTCCGGGCTGATCATGCTCGCCCTCAACAAACAGGCTGAGCGTAATCTGAAAATCCAGTTTCAGGAGCGCCGCACCGAGAAGGTCTATTACGCCCGAGTATTTGGGGATATTACCTTGGATAATGGTACCGTCGATCTGCCGCTGATCTGCGATTGGCCAAACCGGCCCAAGCAAAAGGTCTGTTTCGAAGATGGTAAACCTTCGGTCACCCATTATCAGGTGCTTGAGAGAAAGGATAACACCAGCTTGGTGCGCCTACGCCCAATCACAGGCCGCTCCCATCAACTACGGGTTCACCTGCTCGCACTGGGTCATCCTATTCTCGGAGATGGCTTCTACGCTCATTCAGAGGCCAAGGCGATGGCACTGCGCCTGCAGCTTCATGCCGCAGAGCTGAGCTTCTTCCATCCGCGAAGCGGTGAGCCGATGCATCTGTTTGCGCCGTGCGAGTTCTTTACCGACGCACCCCAAAAAACCTTACCGGATCACTATTCCAAACCCTAGGGCTTGAGTTGGCTGCCGGGGATAGTGTGTACTGATCCCATTATCCTCGAACCAAAATTTACGAGCCATGGAACAGATTGTTTTTCTCGACCGCGATACGATACCTGCCCATATCACGATTCCTTCCCCTAGTTTTGAACACCAGTGGACACACTATCCATCCACTCATCCTGATCAAGTTATCGAGCGGCTGGAGAGCGCGACCATCGCCATCACCAACAAGGTGGTACTCGATGCAGGCATCTTGGCAAAATTACCCAAACTCAAGATGGTGGCCATTGCCGCCACCGGCACCAACAACGTCGATCTTGCCTATTGCCGTGAGCATGGCATCACGGTAAGCAATATCCGCGGTTATGCAGTGGACTCAGTCCCCGAGCACGCAGTAGCCATGATGTTCGCCCTGCGCCGCAACCTGCTGGGCTACCACCGTGATATCCAGCAAGGGGTATGGCAGGAGAAAAAACAGTTCTGCTTTTTCACCCACCCCATCAATGATATCCGAGGGGCGACACTGGGGCTTATTGGTAGCGGTGGCTTGGGGCAAGCAATGGCAACGCTCGGCCGTGCATTGGGGATGAAGGTCATATTTGCTGAGCGAAAAAGTACAGAGACGTGCCGTGAGGGCTACCAGCCATTCCATGAAGTACTGGTGCAAGCCGATGTACTGAGCCTGCACTGTCCGCTGACTGACGAGACGCGTAACCTGATAGGCCGTGGCGAACTGAAGCAAATGAAAGATAGCGCAATCGTGATCAATACCGGCCGCGGGGGATTGGTCGACGAGCTGGCTCTGGTCGACGCCCTGCGCAGCGGCGAAATCGCCGGGGCCGGGTGTGACGTGTTCACCGAAGAACCGGCGGGCGATGACAATCCGCTGATTGCCAACAGCGACTTGCCCAACCTACTGCTTACCCCGCATGTCGCATGGGGCTCGGACAGCGCTATCCAGACCCTCGCCAACCAGCTTATCGACAATATTAATGCGTTTGTGGCAGGCAAGGCGCAGAATGTAGTTTAGGGGCTCTGGGATGAATAACAAAAAACCCACACCGTCAACTGTGTGGGTTTTGCTTTTCCTCGAGACGAGGGCCCGCTTTTCCTAGGACCAAGTCCCTACTTAAACCCCTTCTCCTTGCGGATCAGATCATAAGCCGCCTGAAGCTCCTGGGTCTTCTGCTTGGCCAGCTCCATCATCTCCGGCGGCAGACCCTTGGCTGCCAGTTTATCCGGGTGGTGCTCGTTCATCTGCTTGCGGTAGGCGCGCTTGAGCTCTTGGGCTGAAGCGGTTTCCGGCACACCGAGCAGCTCGAAGGCGTCAGCCAACTGATCTTTGGTCGGAGCCTGGCGGAAAGCCCCGCCCTGCTGCTGGTATTGCTGGTGGAAGCCACCTTGCTGGAAACGGAACGCCGCTTCTTGCATATGCAGTCGCTGCTCCAACTGTTGGGCAGAAAAGCCCAAAATACGCGCAATCACATGCAGCAGCTTGCGCTCGCTCGGGTGCAGCGACCCATCGGCAAACGCCGCTTGAATTTGCAATTCAAGGAAAAACTGCAACAAGTCCGCCCTACCGCCGCTGCCCTGGCGTACCTTCATCAGAGTCTCTTCCAACGGGAAATGCTCTTCCTTACCTTCGCGGAAAGCTTCCTGGGCCTGACGGCGAGATTCGCCTTGCAGACCCATCCGATCCATATAAACGCTGGCTACGCGTATTTCTTCTTCAGTGACTCGTCCTTTGGCTTTTGCCACATGTCCCATCACCGCAAAGGCAGCATAAAAGAAGGCGGCCTGGTTTTCTGCCGAGTTCTGCCCACCGGAAAAACCGCCAAACCCGCCACCGTAATAAATTTTTGCGCGTGCTTTATCGAACTTATGGCCCAAAAAGAGACCTAACAACAAACCAAACGGCCCGCCAAGGAGGAAGCCAAAAAATGCCCCAAGTATTTTGCCCCAAACCTGCATTCGCTACTCTCTGGTAATTTGCTAAATTTAGAAATATTTCTCATGCATTACACCCGATAGCCAAAGCCAAAAAATGAGCCAAAAGATGCCGTCGGATAGAATTTGCATTATCATAGCTGGCATTTACCGGGAAAGCTTGTCAAAACCCGGTTAACAATAACAAATGCGCTAAAAACTTTATTACAGGAACGTTTAGTTAGATGTCATCTACTTCCCGCAGCTTATTGGCGACCATGATCAGCCTGGCACTATTCGGCCCGACGGTGGCTTACGCAAACCAAGCCGCCCCAGAGACAGCCAAAGGCGACTCTGCGGTCAGTGATGACACTGACGAGCTGGCAATGGTGCGCGGTACCTGCATTGCCCCGGAGCAAATGCCGGCCGATCCCAATAACGAACCCATCAAAGTCACCGCAGACCAAGCTGAAGCTCTTAATAACCAGAGTGTTACCTACACCGGTGATGTGGTTGTACGCCAGGGAAACCGAACCGTCGCAGCGGATGTGGCGACTCTTGAACAGCCAGCCAATATCGTCACAGCCGAAGGGAACGTCTACTTCCATGATGGCACCATCGAGGTTTACTCGGACCGAATCCAGAGCAACCTGGATACCGAAGACTCCCAGCTGGATAACGCCGTCTACAACATGACTTGTGAAGCAGGCCGTGGCGAAGCCGAGCGGGTGACCAAGAACGGGATCTCGTACTATCGCCTGAAAAACGGCACCTATACCACTTGTCCGCCGGGAGACAAGAGCTGGCGTTTCTCGGCCACCAGCATTGAGCGGGAAAATGATTCGCCATTTGCCGATCTCTACAATGCCCGCTTCGAAGTTGCGGATGTCCCGGTATTCTATATGCCGTACCTCCGGGTGCCTGTTGGCGACGAGCGTCTCACTGGTTTCCTCTACCCGTCACTCAGCTACGGCTCCCGTGACGGTTTCGAGCTCGAAACCCCGTTCTATTGGAACATCGCGCCCAATTACGACATGACCATCACGCCGAAATACATGACTAACCGGGGGTTGCAACTCAACTCCAAATTCCGGTATTTAACCGATTTTGGTGTAGGCAGTCTATCAGGCGAATATCTAGGCAGCGATCAGAAAGACTCTGACAAAGACCCTCGTTGGGGCTTTAACTGGTCCCACAATGGTATGTATAACCGCCACTGGTTATTCGAAGTAGATTTCAGCAAAGTTAGTGATCCAACATATTTCTCGGATATCGATTCCAGCATTGGTGAACGAGAAGATAACAACCTGCTGCAAACAGCTGAAGTGTCATACCGTGACCTCAATTGGGATTCAACGCTGCGGGTCCGGGACTTCCAGCCCCTGACTCTCGGCGTGTCATCGAATTACCGCCTGATGCCGCAGGTAGAGGTCAACTACTACCAGGACGATATGCCCTATGGGCTGGACTTCCACCTCAACAGCCATGTCAGCCGGTTTGAAAATGACGACCAGTCCAAGCCCTCTGCCGACCGGGTGCATTTGGAGCCCACGCTGACGCTGCCTTATGCCACCCCTTGGTGGTCGGTCACCAGCGAAGCCAAGCTGATGTACACCTACTACAATCAGGATTTTGATCCCAATGCTCAGGAGATCATCGACAAAGGCCTTGAGCTCGAGGAAAGCGTCTCGCGGACCGTGCCGAGCATCCGTATCCACTCTGGCTTGTACCTCGAGCGCGATACCCTCATCTGGGGGGATAGCTACACCCAAAGCCTGGAGCCACAAATCCAGTACCTATATGTCAAAGATGTTGATCAACAAGGTATCTATGATGCGTATGACACAACATTGATGCAAACAGATTACTACGGCCTGTTCCGCGATAAACGCTATTCCAGTGTTGACCGAATTGCCGCCGCCAATCAGTTTACCGTGGGTGCGACCTCGCGTTACTTTGATAATGAGTTCAAAGAGCGCTTTAATATTGCAGTAGGGCAGATTTTCTACCTCAATGATGCGGGTAGAAACCTAGATACGGGTACTGAAACCAGTCCCAACTACTCGGCCACCGCTCTTGAGTCTGACTTCAATTACGATGACTGGTTGTTCTTCCATGGTGGGCTGCAGTACGACGCTAGCAAGAAAGATCTTCAGTTTGCCAATGGTGCCATTGAATATCGTGAAGGTGGTACGTTCAGCCAAGTGAACTATCGTTACATTTCAAAAGAGTACCTGCTGGACAACATCCTCGATGAAGATCAGCTCAACCGCTATACCAAAGACGGTATTTCCCAGCTTGGCTTTTCGACCGGTTTCCCTATCTATGATGGGGTAACACTGCGCGGTGATTACTACCACGACCTGACCGAGAACCAAATGCTGGAAGGGCAAATCAGCCTCAACTTCCGCACTGCCTGCTGGATGATCAGCCTGGGCTATAACGAATACCTTCAGACACGCTCGAATGTGTCTTCAAGCCCTGCTGAGTACGAACAAAACTTCAGTATTTCGTTCAGTCTGATAGGCCTCGGGTTGGCACCAATCGGTACCACGAGCGACAATAATTCTATTGGCTACGGCCGCCCTTTCTACCTCAATAATTAATAGACGGAAGGGGCAGCCCTTCCAGTCAAGATTTAACGCGCGTTGCGCCAGATGGAAACAAACTATGAAAAATTGGAAGTCTAGCCTGCTCGGTCTTGCACTACTGGGCCTTTCTGCCGGCACCGTTGCCGCCCCCCAAGAGCTCGATCGGATAGTCACGATCGTCAACGACAGTGTGATCTTGCAAAGCGATGTCGATGCCATGCTGAAAACAGTCCGCATGAATGCTGCCGGCCAGAACCAGCCACTGCCGCCGGACGATGTACTGATCAACCAGATCATGGATCAGTTGGTGATGGAAACCCTTCAGCTCCAGCAAGCCGAACAATTCGGGATCCGCATCGATGATAACCGCCTTGACCAAGCAATCAACCAGATGGCTGCCGAGCAACAGATGACCGTTGGCCAACTGCAGCAGATGCTGGCAGCCAATGGCATCAGCTATTCAATTTTCCGCGAACAAATGCGCCGTGACATGACTGCCAGCGAAGCCCGTACCATTCAGGTTCGCCGCCGGATCAACATCCTACCGCAGGAAGTGGAAACCCTCGCCGGTCAGCTGAGCCAGCAAGAGCAGCAAGGCGTACGCTACAATATCAGCCATATCCAACTGCGCGTTGAAGAAGGGGCAAGCTCAGTCGAACGTGACGAAGTCGCCAAAGAAGCGCAGCAACTGGTCAATGAGCTAAAAGACGGTGCTGACTTTGCCAACCTAGCCTACAGCTACTCTAAAGGTCCTAAAGCCCTGCAGGGCGGTGAATGGGGCTGGATGCGCAAAGAAGAAATGCCAACCATTTTTGCTGACCAAATCCAATCACAGGGTACCGGTGCTATCGTCGGTCCTTTCCGCAGCGGTGTGGGCTACCATATATTGAAAATCAACCAGGTTGATGGGCTGGAAACCGTATCTGTCACCGAAGTGAATGCCCGTCATATTTTGGTGAAAACCTCAGTGATCCTCAGCGATGAAGGTGCCAAAGAGCAACTAGAACAAGCCCGCCGCTCTATCTTGGCGGGTGAGCGTAGCTTTGCTGATGCGGCCCAGGCGTTGAGTGCTGACCCTGGCTCAGCTGCGAACGGTGGTGAACTTGGCTGGCAGACACCAGACCTTTATGTTCCTGAGTTCAAAGAAAAAGTAGAAAAACTGCCGGAAGGCATGATCAGCGAACCATTCAAAACCGTACATGGTTGGCACATTGTCGAAGTGTTGGATCGCCGCGATGTCGACCGCACCGATGCTGCGGTGAAGAACCGTGCCTACCGTATCCTATTCAGCCGTAAATTCAACGAAGAAGCCCAGGCCTGGTTGCAGGAACTGCGCGCTGGTGCCTTCATCGAACAGCCGGAACGTGCCGATGACCAAGGTTAAACGAATAGCCATCACCCCAGGCGAGCCAGCAGGTATTGGGCCTGATTTGGTACTTGCCCTCGCCCAGCAAGACTGGCCACACCAACTTGTTATTTGTGCAAACGCCCAGCTTATGGTAGAACGTGCAGCCCAGCTCGGTTTACCACTGGTTGTTAAAACCTATGAACCAAACCAAGCTGCAGAGCCACACCAGGCTGGCACCTTGGTGGTTGCCGATACTCCACTGGCAGCAACAGTGGAAGCAGGCACACTCAACGAGCAGAATGGTCACTATGTGCTCAGCACCCTGGAGCGAGCAGCCCAGGGCTGTATGAGTGGCGAATTTGCCGCTGTCGTTACCGGCCCTGTCCATAAAGGGGTGATTAACCGAGCGGGAGTATCGTTCAGCGGACATACCGAGTTTTTTGCCCAGCAATCGAATACTGCTCAGGTAGTAATGATGCTGGCTACCGAGGGGTTGCGCGTGGCTTTGGCTACGACCCATATCCCTTTAGCTTGTGTATCCAAGGCCGTTACCGAGCAGCGGCTGCAGCAGGTGATTCGTATCCTGCACGCTGACTTGGTCAGCAAGTTCGGTATTGCCGAACCCAAAATATACGTCTGTGGCTTAAACCCACACGCTGGCGAAGATGGCTGCCTGGGCTCCGAGGAGATCGATGTGATCAGCCCGGCGCTGGAGCAACTCCGCCAGCAGGAAGGCATGGATCTGGTTGGCCCGCTACCAGCAGATACCATCTTCCAAGAAAAATACCTGGCCGATGCCGACACGGTTCTGGCCATGTATCACGATCAAGGGCTACCAGTGCTGAAATTCAAAGGCTTTGGTAAATCTGTCAACATTACGTTAGGCCTGCCCTTCATCAGAACTTCAGTAGATCATGGTACCGCACTGGAACTTGCCGGTACTGGACAGGCGGACACGGGTAGCCTTTGGACAGCGCTATCACACGCCCTCGAATTGGTAGAAAAACAAGCATGAGCAGCGATCAAGTCCACCTAGGTCACCGCGCCCGTAAGCGCTTTGGCCAGAACTTTTTGAACGACCCATACATCATTGATGGCATTGTTTCCGCCATCAACCCTCGCCCAGGCCAAAACCTGGTGGAAATCGGCCCGGGCCTTGGTGCAATCACCGAGCCTGTCGGCAAAATGGTTGATAAGTTCACGGTTATCGAGCTTGACCGTGATCTGGCCGAGCGTCTTCGTAATCACCCGGATCTAGCTGACAAGCTGACTATCCACGAAGGTGATGCGATGCGTTTCGACTTCACGCAGCTGCTTAGGGAAAACAATAAGCTGCGTATTTTCGGCAACCTGCCGTACAACATCTCTACACCGCTGATCTTCCATTTGCTGTCATTCCATGAACATGTCGAAGACATGCACTTCATGCTGCAAAAAGAAGTTGTAAACCGTCTGGCAGCAGGCCCTGGCAGCAAGGCTTACGGTCGCTTGACCGTGATGACCCAGTACTACTGCCGCGTTATGCCTGTACTGGAAGTGCCGCCTGAGTCATTCAAGCCAGCACCAAAGGTTGACTCTGCCGTTGTTCGCCTGACGCCATATGAAACCCTGCCGTACCCATGTACTAACCTTAAGTGGTTGGATCGTGTTTGTCGCGAAGGCTTCAACCAGCGCCGCAAGACCATCCGCAACTGCTACAAGGCTCTGCTGACGGGTGAACAACTGGAAGCACTGGGGATCAACCCAAGCATGCGTCCGGAAAACCTGACGCTGGAACAGTTTGTCGCAATGGCAAACTGGCTGGATGCAAACCACACCAAGTAATTTGCGTTCGCCAGGGAAATTGCCTGAGCTACCGGCACAGTTATAAGTGCCGGTAGCTAGCCAAGAAAGGAAGCATAACAATGACAACGAACGTAACCCCGACCATCAAATGCCGGGTCGTCACCCACTACATCGAAGAGCAATCCGAGCCTGACAACCAGCGCTATGTCTTTTCCTACACCATCACCATCGCCAACTTGGGAGCCGGTGAAGCACAATTGCTCAGCAGACGCTGGCTGATCACCGATGCCAACGGCAAGAAGCTGGTGATTGAAGGTGAAGGGGTTGTCGGCGAGCAACCGACCATTCCGGCCAATGAAGAATACACCTACACCAGTGGCACTATCATTGAGACCCCATTGGGAGTCATGCAGGGGCATTACGTCATGGTCAATGAAACCGGTGACGAGTTTGTCGCCGAAATCTCGCCATTCCGCTTGTCAGTGCCAAATATACTCCACTAAAGGATCACTATGTCGACCTACCTTGTTGGCGATATCCAGGGCTGCCTCGATGACTTGCGCCAGCTACTCGATACTGCCAGCTTTGATCCGCAGCACGACCAGCTTTGGCTCACCGGCGATCTTGTCGCCCGTGGTCCTCTCTCGCTAGAAACGCTGCGCTTTGTCAAAAGCCTCGGCAAACAAGCAACGACCGTACTGGGCAATCACGATCTGCACCTGCTCGCGGTAGCCGAAGGCATTGCCAAAAACAAACCCAAGGACAAGCTCCAGCCTATTCTTGACGCATCAGACCGCGATGAACTGCTGCACTGGCTTCGCCATCAGCCGCTACTGGCAGAGCATCCAGAGTTGCCTTTTGTGATGACCCATGCCGGGATCCCCGCCCAATGGAGCTTGAAACAAGCACGAAAGCAGGCCAGGGAAGTCGAACGTGTACTGCAAGGTAATGATTACCTTTGGCTATTAAAGAACATGTACGGCAACGGGCCCGATACATGGTCGGCAGATCTGCAAGGTATCGAGCGCTACCGCTATACCATCAATGCCTTCACCCGTATGCGCTTCTGCTACCCGGATGGCCGGCTCGATATGGCCTGCAAGCTTTCCCCTCATAACGCCGCTAACGATCAATTGGTGCCATGGTTCACGCTGGCACGCCCTGAGATGGACAAGAAGATGATTTTCGGCCACTGGGCAGCACTTATGGGTTATGAAGACAGCCAAGTGATAGGACTCGATACAGGCTGCGTATGGGGCAACAGCATGACCTTGCTTCGCTGGGAGGATGGTGCTCGCTTCGAGCAAGCTTGTCCGGTACACGCCTAAAATACAGCTGATTCCCCTACTAACAAAAGAGGCTTGCCGCAAGGCAAGCCTCTTTCTATTGGAATGAAATCCTAACTAGCGTTCAAGGACCACAAAGCGCATGTCATGGGCATTTTTTTCATCGGCCGCATAGGACTCGCTGTGCACTTCCTGCCAATCAGTCCCCCAGTCAGGGAACTGGGTATCGCCCTCGACATCCAAGTCAATGAAGGTCAGGTAAAGGCGGTCGGCTTCTTCCAGGCAAGCAGCGTAAATACTCCCGCCACCAATCACCATCAATTCCTCGACATTGCCCGCAGCATGCTTCGCCGCTTCGATATCGCTAACCACGGTGATGCCTTCAGCTTGATAGCCGGCATTACGGCTGATCACAATATTATGCCTGCCCGGTAAAGGACGGCCAATTGACTCAAAGGTTTTGCGTCCCATCACCACCGGCTTGCCCATCGTCACTTTCTTGAACCAGGCAAAATCGGCTGGCAGATGCCATGGCATGGCGTTGTCTTTACCGATGATCCGCGACTTGGCCATCGCGGCAACCATACTGATCTTCATACTTTCTCCTTTTTCCTGTTGGCAGAGTTATACCACAGGACGGCGGCGATAAAACAGCAAGCCGGGCATGGCGAGGCCAATTGCGAGCGAAGCCACGATAAAGACCGCCTTGAGCATGTTTTCCACCAGCAGGCCCCACAGCTCAGGGGTAAAACCCCGATGGTTGATTTCGACCAGGGCTATCATCGCCTTGAAGGCAAACACCCCCGGGACCATAGGGATCATCGCCGCAACGGTAAACACCTTGGGGTGGGCAAGGAAACGGTGTGACCAATGCACGCCGATCATCCCGACCAAGGTTGCCGCACACAGGGTTGCCCACTCAATCGACAGCCCCCAGTGCATCAGGGCAAAGCGGCAGCCGTGGCCTAGCGCCCCGCCGATGGCACAGTACTTCAGCGCCTTAGGTGGTACATTGAACACCAGAGCAAAGCCGACCGCCGGGATCAGGGCAAAAAACATGTCATTGACAAGGGCCAGCAAAAAATCGACAGTGATCATGATAGCCACCCCCACACACCAAGAACGTTCATAGCTGCGACAATCCCCATACTGGTAGAGAGGGTCAGCAGGCTGGCCATGGTCCAGCGGGCGATCCCCATGTTGGAGTAGCCCTTGACCATATCCGAGATGGCATTGATCAGCGGGAAACCCGGTACCAGCATCAATACCGAGGACGCCATCGCCAGAAAAGGCGCTTCACCAATTTGATACACCTGCCCAAATCCGGAAATCAAGGTGGTGACAAAAGCGGTCACCCCAAAATTAAGCAATGGATTGAAATGGCAATGGGCGATCTCCTGTCGAACGAACATACCGACCGCCGAAGCCACAAAGGTCAAGGCAAACACCGGCCAGTCACCACCAGCCAACCGACTGAACGAGGCACATGACAGGCCAATCATCACAATTACCAAATAGCGGTTGTAGCGCATCGGTTTGATCTGCTCAAGGCGCTGGTGCACCCCGTCAACATCCAGTACGCCACGCTCGGCCATGATACACACCCGCTGGATCTCGGTGACCACCTGCATATTGATGCCGCGATCCTGACACCGCCTAGTGGTGGTGATACAGCGGCCGTCACTCAAGGTCGTCAAAACCATTGAGCTGGCAGAGAGAGATACCTCGACACTATCGACGCCCAAGGCCAACCCCAACCGCCTTGCGACATCCATCACCAAGGTGCTCTCCGCCCCGTGTTGCAATAACCTTTGCCCTGCCAATACCGCAAGCCGGGAAATTTCCCGCTGCACTGGCTCGGCCAACACCCCGTTTGGCTCTTCCACCTCAGCCCCCTGCTTCAAATTTGTGATCTGGATGATGAATTATCATACAAATTTACAACATTCAGCTTGATTAGGCACAAAAAAACCGCCCTTGCAGGCTAACTCCTATCAATTAAGATGTTTGGAGCGAACCACATAGCGGGTTTTACTGATACGAACGGTCCTTGATTTGGGCC
>NZ_JAWJZI010000010.1:0-136072 GCF_033022775.1 Photobacterium rosenbergii
GGTCCTGGGTCCTGGGTCCTGGGTCCTGGGTCCTGGGTCCTGGGTCCTGGGTCCTGGGTCCTGGGTCCTGCAAAAGCATTTGCTCGTAGCTAAACGATGTCAAGCTCTTCGCTATTCCCGCTTCTCCTAGGACCTCGTTTTCGCTTTTCCTAGAACCTAGGACCAGCTCTTCCCAGTTCCAGCTCTTTCTATTCAAACATCCCCGCCACTAGCGGCTCTACCCCGTAATGGCTTCGTAGTGCGTCCGATAAAGTTTTGGCTCGGGCTGGCATGCCTTCTTGAAGGTAAACCAACACCTGCTTGCGTACTTTGTTTGTAAACCCTACTCGGTCTGGTTCGCAATTTCCGCTTAGGTTATCACAGCTCACTTGGAAGCGGAAACCACAGCTTGCCGCAAGGATCCATTCGACGGCTTGGGGTTTGATTTCAACCTTTTCGAACTCAGCTTGTACTTCAGCTGTTCGACCATCGGGCTCATACCAATAGCCATAGTCCTCCAACAATCTGCGCTGTGGGCCGGCGATACACCAGTGGGCAATTTCGTGCAGTGCCGAAGCAAAATAGCCACGGGCAAAAATAACCCTATGGTGAGGGTACTGATCATCAGCCGGCAAGTAAATCGGCTCGTCACCACCAAGGATAAGTTCGGTGTTGAAGGAGTCTAAAAATGTTTGGTTGAAGATGTTGATGATGTCGGTGTTTGAATGAACTAACAAAGCAGATCCTAGTGGCTGGGTCCTGGGTCCTGGGTCCTGGGTCCTGGGTCCTGGGTCCTGGGTCCTGGGTCCTGGGTCCTGGGTCCTGGGTCCTGTAGTATTAATTGCGAATGCAGCGATATTATCAAGAACAATCTGCTATTTCTAATCTTGATATTTCTCAGAGATGCCAAACTCAGAGACATCATAAATTCCGCTAGATTCTTTGACTTGCCCACTTCGAAATTTGATTAAACTAGCAATTTTTCGGCTAACAATATTAGCTCTTACTACTAATTCATCGGCTTCATCCTGACCGATATAGCCAAACTCCTTCGCCAACAGTAACTGTGTAACTAACTCACCACATGAGCCTTTAGCGTAATATAAGAAACGGACAGATTCCTTACGTGTTTCTCGTTCTTCGCCTTCTGCGATATTCGAAGGAACAGATACAGAAGACCGACTTATTTGATCTTTGAAGCCAAAATCCTTACATGAAACAAATAATCGATGAACGTCCACCGCTATCTGAAAGCTTTCCTGCCAAATATGAAGTTTTCGGTATTCCATTCCCCCTCCATGGGTACTGGGTACTGGGTACTGGGTACTGGGTACTGGGTACTGGGTACTGGGTACTGGGTACTGCAAGAAGATTCGAGAGAATGTACAGCTTTTCAAGCTCTTTTGCTCTTAATCTTTTCCCAGGAACTAGGGCCATTTTTTCCTAGAACCCTGCTCTCGCTCTCCCTAGGCCCTAGGACCCGCTCTTCCCAGGGCCGCTCTATCTAGGTTCTAGGTTCTCGCACCTGCTATTCCGCATCTATCTCGTCGAGGAAATCATCCAGATACGCTTCGTCTTCCTGCTCTAGCACCTCAATGTTGCCACCGGTGGCGCGGAAGTTTTTGTTCTGGATATAGGCATCTCGGGTAAAGATGTAGGAGTCAGGAGAGTCTCTCAAGATCGCTTCTTGGTTGACCAGTGCCGCCCTGTCTTCCATACCTTCGAAAATCCATTTGCCAAAGCTCTGCCAGAAGTTCAAAGCACTCAACGGCAAGTACAATCCGTCGACAATATCACCGGCACCTTCGCGCAATGTCAGCGGACCGTAAACAGGGAACATGAAGTACGGGCCGTTGGCGACGCCGTATTTGCCCATGGTGTCACCGAACTGTTTGTCGACAGGTTTACGGATATCAGCAGCAGAGGCAATATCAATCAAGCCAAATACACCGAAGGTGGAGTTGATCCAGAAGCGGTTGAAATGGCGCACGGCTTCTTCGCCGTTTAGCATCAAGGCGCTGTTGACCATGCTGGCAGGCTCATCGAGGTTCGCCAGGAAGTTCTTGATACCGGTGCGGATAAATGACGGGGTGTAATCTACGTAGGCCAATGACACCGGACGCGCCAAATACGGGTCAAAGTAGTCGTAGTTCAAGTTCCACATTGCGCGGTTAAAGCCTTCGAAAGGATCGTAAACACCGGGTACCCCATACTCTCCTTCGCCTTGCTCGACTTCTTCAAGCACTGCAGCGAGATCTTCGTCGTACTCTTGATCGTAATCGCCGAACTCATCAATACCGTTGGCTTCAGACGCGACTTCATCCGTTTCTACACCTGAATCAGTACCCGAGCCTGAATCTGTATCCGAGCCTGTCACATCTAGCTCTACCGTGTCATTTTGCTCAATAGATGATTGTTCACGATTAGTGATATCTGACTGTGTTTGTTCTTCCGGCGACTGCGCGCACGCTGTCAGTGTCAATGAAATGGCGATAGCAAGTAGATGTTTTTTCAATGTTCTTTCCATGGCATATCAGGCTGAAACCGCGCTCAATGGTAATATCAGCGCCCTCAAACATCTAGCACTTTTATGCTAAGTGCTCAGACATCAGTCAAATTTATGTATTAACTGACACAGCTTTCTTTATAGCTCAAAAAACAAAAGGCCAGTACTTAATAGTATCCGGCCTTTATTATCTCTACCAGCTCAAGTAATAGATTTTATTGATATTTTGTATTTATCACTACGTTGGTCGAACCGCCTAGTGAAATAACCTCACTTTGACCGTACCAGTCGCCATTGCGAGTCATCACGTTACCATCGGTATCGATACGGGCTTTAATGATCATATCCTGCAATGAGGTCATAGGACGCTCAGGGATCATGCTATCGTTGTCGTCCAGCGTAATAGTGAATGGGAATGCCGACAATGGTACACGGCGCGCAGCCACCGGCATCGGAGCACCATCAGCAGAATGGACAGAGACAAACACTAAGCCCTGCTCAGGCACTTTCACACTTGAATCTAAATCAACGGTCACAGATACCGATGTTGCGGTGTTCTTGCCACGATCAAGCTGAGATTGAGCACGAGCAATACTGCGATCAAGCATTTCGGCACGTGGGTCATCCGAACCGATTAGCTGCTTCATCATGTTCCAGTAGTTAATCGCCTGCTGGAAATCACTGCTTTCAAACGCATCGAAAGCCAGCAGCGACAATGCACGAATATTGGCATGATCGACGCGTAATACACTGCGAAGTAGTACACGGGCACGCTCGCTTTGTGCCGGATCGCCAATCATCATCAGCGTCTGGCCGAAGCTCAACATCACTTCAGGGTTGGTCGGATCAAGGCGGTAGGCACGATTCATCGCATCTTGTGCTGTTTCCGCATCACGGTTAGCCATACCTATCCGGCCCAGCAGAAGCCAACCCGTGGCATCGTTTGGATTGCTGTGCAGACGGGTACGCAGTGCAAGCGTCAGATCTTCCATCTCCTGATCGCTCAGTGGATTGGATTCATCCATCAAGCGCTGAGATAGCTCAGGCAAACGGGCAACCGTGTCGTTCCACGCCTGAACCTTGTCCAAGCTCCCGACTTTCATGTACATACCAAAGCTCACACCGACCAACAGGATCAAGCCTGGGATCAGCATAGTCGTGCTTACTTTAGTTTTGGTCTGTTCAGCATTGGCTGGCACATCATCAAGCAGGGACTGTTGAAGTTCAACAACCAGCTCATCTCTGTTTTCAACCAAACCTTCGCTGCTTTCTTCTTTTAGCTCGTCCATACGATCTTTAAAGAAGGCTTTGTTCAGCTCATCTCGGCTGGCTACTTCATCTTGCTCTTTGCCTTTGTACATTGGCACGACAAAGATAGCCATTGCGATCAGTACCAAGAGGGCGGAAATTACCCAAAACATTGTCATTATTTCACCTTACCGTCTTGGTTAGTCTGCTGTGTGGACTTACTAGCTTCAGACCCATTTTCAGCGCTCATTTCTGACCCTATTTCAGACATGAGCGCTTTCAAACGCGCCTGCTCATCAACTTCCAAGGTTGTATCGGTCACTTTTTCATTGCCTTTGCGTGAGCGCATAACCAGCACTGTAAAACCAGCAACAATGAAGAACAGTGGACCTAACCAAAGGATTAAGGTTGAGGCCATCACCGGCGGGTTGTAGGTCACAAAGTTACCGTAACGGGCAATCATGTAATCCACAACATCCTGCTTGCTCTTACCTTCCTGAAGCAGCTCATAAGTCTTTTGACGCATATCTAGCGCCAAAGCCGCATTGGAGTCAGCGATATTGTTGTTCTGACATTTTGGGCAGCGCAGCGTTGCTGTCAGCTCTTGGAAATCTTTTTCCTGCTGAGCCGACTCGAAGTCATACACATCAGTGAATGCCAAGGCGGGAATTGACGTTGCAAGCAACGCCGTACCACCAAGCATCATCGCCAACGCTAATACTGGGCCCGTAAACAACTGGGCCATTCGACGAGAAATAATCATTTACCCCTGCGCGCCTCCTCAATCAAGGCTTCGTACATTGGTTTTAATGTGTCGTTCCAGTTACGGTCGTTGACATCACCAACATGGCGGTAGCGGATAATACCGTTGGCATCGATAAGGAAAGTTTCCGGTGCACCATAGACGCCCAGATCCATTCCCAACATACCGTTGCCATCAAACAAGCTGTGTAGGTAAGGGTTACCCAGCTCGTTCAACCAGCGAACGGCTTTCAGGCGCTCGTCCTTGTAGTTAAGGCCGATAATTTTCACGCCTTCGCTCGCCAGTTGGTTGAGGTAAGTATGCTCGGCATAACACGTCGGACACCATGTCGCCCAAACGTTAAGCAGTAGCGGTTCGCCCTTGAAAATATCTTGCTCGTAAAGCTTGCCCGCTTCGACCAAGTCTTCCAACTTGAACTGGGGAACAGGTTTACCGACCAATACAGATTCCAACTTGGTTGGATCGTCGCCGTCAGCGTTGCGGCTCAGCTGGATCATGAACATCACCACCAGCCCCAAGAACAGCACCAGAGGGATAAAAAGTAACTTCTTGTTCATTAGTTTGCCTTCGCCTCCTGCTTAGCGACCTTGCCAGCCTGCTCTGTAGACAGTCCCTTTTCCGCTTTCTTGCGGAAACGGTAGCGCTTGTCGCTGATAGCCAATGCACCACCCAGTGCCATCAAGGCAGCACCGAACCAAATCCAGTTAACAAACGGCTTGAAGTAAATACGTACCGCCCAAGCGCCATCACCTAGCTTCTCACCCATCGCCACATATAGGTCACGGGTGACACCGCTGTCGATTGCTGCTTCGGTCATCATCGACCCGGCTACCGAGTAGAAACGCTTTTCAGCGTGCAGCGTAGTGACACGCTTACCGTCACGGGTAATGTTGAAATCAGCAATGTAGCCGTCGTAGTTAGGGCCATCTGCATCGCGCAGACCTGCGAAATGGAAGTCATAACCCTGAACCTGTACGGTTTCACCCGGTGCCATACGCACATCGCGCTCGATATCGTAGTTCGATACCAGTGCAATACCAATGACAGATACAGCCAAGCCCATATGGCCCAGTACCATCGCCCAGTGACTGCGGCCTAGCTTGCCGAGACCCACCCACAAGCTATGACGGTGCGTCGCGCGCTCGTAGAGTTCAAAACCGTGCATCACAATGATCCAAATCGCCATCGCCATACCCAGAACCGCCATTGGCTCAAGGATATCTGTGAACAGCCATACCGACAGGAACGCCAACGGAACAGTGATAATGGCGGAGATAGTCATCTGCTTGCTGATACTAGACAGCTTGTCGCGTTTCCAGCGCACCAGTGGACCGATACCCAGAATAAAGGCAAATGGGATCATCAACCAAGTAAACAAGGTGTTGAAGAACGGCACACCGATAGAGACAGAACCTAAGCCGATTTGTTTGTGAACAAGCGGTAGCAAGGTACCAATCAAAACAACCAACAGCGCGGCAACCAGTAATAGGTTGTTCGCTAGTAGCAAGTTCTCACGAGAGAACAGGCTGTAGTTACCACGAGAGCGGATCTGAGCGCCACGTAGCGCGTAAAGCAACAACGAGCCACCGATAACCACCACAAGGAAACCAAGAATGAACATGCCTCGCGCCGGATCAGACGCAAAGGCGTGTACCGACACCAGTACGCCCGAGCGAACCAGGAAAGTACCCAGCAAGCTCAGTGAGAACGCCGAGATAGCCAGCAGTACGGTCCATGCTTTGAACGTACCGCGTTTTTCAGTCACGGCCAGCGAGTGCATCAGTGCCGTACCGGCAAGCCATGGCATGAAGGAGGCGTTTTCTACTGGATCCCAGAACCACCAGCCGCCCCAGCCAAGTTCGTAGTAAGCCCACCAAGAACCAAGCGCGATACCCAGGGTCAGGAATGCCCATGCCGCGATTGTCCAAGGACGAGACCAACGTGCCCAAGCGGTATCCAAACGGCCGGTCATCAGTGACGCAATCGCAAATGCAAACGCAACCGAGAAGCCTACGTAGCCCATGTAAAGCAGCGGTGGGTGAATGATTAGACCCGGGTCTTGCAGCAGTGGGTTAAGGTCACGGCCATCAACAGGGAAGAATGGCAGAGTACGCAGGAACGGGTTTGACGTTGCGATGATAAACAGCAAGAAGCCAATCGCAATCATACCCATCACAGCAAGAACGCGTGCCAGCGATTCTAGCGGCATACCGCGGCTAAATACCGCAACCGCAACGGCCCAACCCGCCTGGATAAGCACCCATAGCAGTAGCGAGCCTTCGTGGCCACCCCAAACAGCTGACAGGCGGTAGTACCACGGCAGCATAGAGTTCGAGTTACTGGCGACATAAACAACCGTAAAATCGTTAATGTAAAATGACCAGCTAAGGATGATAAACGACACTAGGATCATGCCGAAAATACCATAAGTTAGCGGACGGGCCATTCGCATGAGCGCCTGGTTGCCGACGGATGCACCGTACAGCGGATAAATGCTGACTAGGATGGATAATCCCAGTGCAACAATCAGGCTAAAGTTGCCTATTTCTGCAATCATTATTGAGCACTACCCTGCAATTGTTCATCGGTGTACTGAAGCGGCGCGTGTGTTTTCTGCATCGCTTCTGCCACTTCCGGTGGCATGTACTCTTCATCGTGCTTCGCTAATACTTCGTGGGCCTGGATAGTGTTGGCATCTACCAAAACACCCTGAGCAACAATGCCCTGCCCTTCACGGAACAGATCAGGCAGGATACCGTCGTACTTGATGGTTACCGCCGGGCCAATATCAGCCACGTCGAAGGTTACCTGCAAAGACTGGGGATCACGTACAACCGAACCTTCAACCACCATGCCGCCAATACGCAAACGCTGGCCGACTTCTGGCTTAGTACCGTCTTTCTTACCCTGAACCAACTCAGTCGGGGTATAGAACAAATCCATATTCTGGTTCAGTGCATACAGCAGCAACCCGATGGTTGCACCGAGGCCTACTACCAACGCCAATACCAACGTCAGGCGCTTTTTACGTCTCGGGTTCATAATGTGTTCTCCAGTTTTTCCGCATCTTTAATGCGCTTCTCACGCGCAATTTTATTCTTGATCTCGGCCGCTAGGCGGCGTTTGGTATTCAGGCTTGAAATCATCAACCACAGCAAGGCGCCAAAGGAGATACCGTAGGCACTCCATACGTAAGAGGCATACCCGCCCATCGCCAAGAAGTCGCTAAAAGAGTCAAAATGCATAATGGCCTCACTTCATCAGGGCACGCACCCAAGGGCGGTGGCTTTCACGGGCAATAATTTCGTTACGCAGACGCACCATGGTCAACGCACCAAAGAAACAGGCAAAACCGATAATGTTCAACAGCAGTGGCCACAGCATGGTGGTCGCGATTGATGGCTTGGCAAATTTAGTGATCGTGGCACCCTGGTGTAGGGTATTCCACCACTCTACCGAGAAATGGATAATAGGTAGGTTAATCACACCAACAATCGCCAGGATACCGGCCGCTTTACCTGCAGTTTTTTGATCGTCGAAGGCGTTGTAAAGCGCGATCACACCCAGGTAGAGGAAAAGTAGGATCAGTTCAGAGGTCAAACGGGCATCCCATACCCACCATGCGCCCCACATCGGCTTGCCCCAGATAGCGCCGGTCAACAAGGCGATAACCGTAAATACCGCACCGATCGGCGCCATAGCAAGCGCTGCCATGTTCGACAAGCGGATCTGCCATACCAAACCGATAAAGGCAGCGATTGCCATCGACATGTAAGCCCCCATCGACCAGATGGCCGCAGGAACGTGCAGGTAAATGATACGGAAACTGTCACCCTGCTGATAGTCTGTCGGGGCATACATCAACCCCCATACTGTGCCTATCAGGATGGATAACAAAGCGATGATGGAAAACCAAGGCAACAAGGTACCGCACAAACGGTAGCAGTTCTCAGCTTTCGCGTAGGGATGTAACCACTTCCACATATTTCTGCTCTACTCATTTAATATAATAATTACGTATCTAAACAACACTTGGCTCAAATACCTGTCCTGGACCGCCTAAGGTGCTGCTTATCATTCGACGACTTTCTACCTAGGCGAACCTAGGTATAAGCATCTGGTGTCAAAGGGCTTTCTATCACCCCATCATCCAGAATGCCACGCCAACCTAAATACCCCTTAAGGGGTAATGGGTTAGTTATCGTCCGCTTCCTTGTTCTTGCTCAAAATTGTCTCATGAGATCCAATCTCATGAGACAGCACAAATCTTAGTTAATTGTAATCAGTTATTGCACACTAATGCGTAATGAAGCTGCGACAGCAAAGGGAGAAAGTGTTGCAGACGCCACTAACATCGCCCCCATCAGTGCCAGCTGGCCGTTGTAAGGCATACCCAAACTGGCCGCATCTATTGCGGAGGTCGCGAATATAAGCACAGGAATATAGAGCGGCAAAATGAGCAAGCTCAATAAAACCCCACCTTTTCGCAATCCCACCGTCAGGGCAACCCCAATCGCCCCCAGAAAGCTTAACGTCGGTGTCCCGATAAGTAGGGTCAGGACAACCGCCTTCCACGTATCCCACTCCAAGGAGAGCAAAATAGCCAGCAACGGGCTAATCAACAGCAGTGGCAAGCCTGTCAGCATCCAGTGCGCCAGCATTTTGGCAAAGGCCAGAACCGGCAATGGCGTTGGCATCAGCAACATTTGCTCTAGTGAACCATCGACAAAATCGTCACGGAACAAACGCTCCATAGAAAGCAAAGCCGCCAACAACGCAGCGACCCAAACAATGCCCGGCGCAATACGTGCCAACAAGTTTGGCTCAGGACCGACACCGAGTGGAAAAAGCGTGATAACAATAATGAAAAACCACAACGGATTAAAGACCTCAGCCTGGCGGCGGAAGGCTATCAAAAGTTCACGGCGGATCACATGAAAAATCGCACTCATCGTCTATTACTGCCCCAACTTGATTTTTCGTAGCTGATCACTGTCTGTGAACATATCTTGGTGAGTGGTCAATACCACAATTCCACCTCGCTTGGCATGAGCCAGGAACAAACCCTCCAGCACCTTGACCCCTTGCTTATCTATCGCGGTCAGGGGTTCATCCAAAATCCACAGCTTATGGTTACTCAGCCACAGTCTTGCCAGCGCAACCCGGCGTTGCTGACCAGCAGAGAGCTGCCCGGCAGGCACGTCCTCGCGCCCTGCCAAACCCACTTGGGCCAATGCCTGCCATAGGCTGTCTTTGCCTGAGACCTGAGGTTCGCCATTTAAATCTGACTCTTCGTTGCACAGATGCATCGATTGAAAGTAAGCCAAGTTTTCATACGCCGTCAGCTCACGTTTGACCCCTGTCTGGTGGCCGAGGAACAAAAGCTCTTGATGGTAATCTTCCCGTGCTGATTCGATATCTTCGTCAAGCCAGCAAACACGGCCATCATCTGCACGGCCAAGCCCTGCCAGAATACGTAACAAAGTGGTTTTACCGGCACCATTGTGGCCTTCGATCTGAACCAGTTCTCCCGACGAAACCGTGAAATGCAGGTTTTCAAACAATACCCTTTCGTCTCGGGTACAACTTAACTCTTCAACAGACAACATAAAAATGATGCATCCTAGGTGTCACAATTTGACTCGCATAGTACCACAGCGGCCTACCCTGTTGTTAGAGAGCAGAGGCTGTAATTGTGACTTCCATACTGCGCCTAACCCAAGCACTCAGTTTCCAAAATCTACCCATAGCAAAAATGGACAAGCAGACATAAAAAAAGTGCCACAAGAAGCTTTAAAAATAGTAAAAGGTGTAACGGACCGCACACTTTCGTCGCAACTTACTATTTTTTAAGACAAATGCACTTGTTAATGGATGTGAATAGAATGAAAAGAATGGTTACAAGTTAGAAGCAGGCGATGGGCGATGGGCGATGGGCGATGGGCGATGCAAAATTCCCCTCACTTAGGTTAAAGTCAAAGGGAATTATATTGACATTGACTGATAGGCTGTGAGCTCTTGACCACTTGCCTATAGCCAATTGCCCCTCGCCTACCGACGAGAATGATGCATCTGCTGCAGTCGCAGCAGCAACTCGGCTTCGGCTTTTGGCAAGTCGCACTCACGCATCAGCTCGTTGACGTCAGCACCGAGTTCAACCATTTTACTGGCGCGGCTGTACAGACGGCTATCGGGATCCTGCATGGCCAACTCGCCTTGGCGATCGGACAGCTCTTCTAGGTGTCGAGCCATGTCCGCCAATTTTTGGCTCATTCCCATGGTGCCCGCTCGCAGTTCGTTAAACTGTTTAACCAAACTTTCCTGCTGCTGACGGGCATTTTTCAATACCAACTCTGTCGCTGCAAATTTGGTTTCAAGGGCCTGGCGGGCAACACGCTCACGTCTTACCATCAACCATGCGACCACAATCGCCAACAGCGACAAGGCCAGCGGTAACCATTGCAACAACATCTCTAGCATTATAGGTACGCCATCTCGTCCCATTCTTCATCTGATAGTAGCTTATTCAGATCAACCAAGATCAACAGCTGACCATCACGGTTGCTAACCCCCTGAATAAACTTGGCGCTCTCTTCCGTACCGACGCTTGGCGTGCTGTCGATTTCTGAGCTGCGCAGGTAAACGACTTCAGCCACGCTGTCTACCAGAATACCAATCACCTGCTTTTCAGCTTCGATGATCACGATGCGGGTGTTGTCGGAGATCTCGCCCGGCATCAAGCCAAAACGTGAACGGGTATCGATAACGGTCACAACGTTACCACGTAGGTTGATGATACCCAGTACGTAGTCAGGTGCGCCCGGTACGGGTGCGATTTCGGAATAACGCAACACTTCACGTACCTGCATCACGTTAATACCGTAGGTTTCATCTTCCAGCTGGAAAGTTACCCACTGCAGGACTTGATCATTACTGTTTTCTTTTTGTATTTCAGCGACACTCACCTGTGACATGCTGTTTCCTCTTTGATCTATTTTGCTGCATTCAGTTAGCTACCGGATGATACCGCAGCCTTTCATGATTGCCTAAGTTTGGTATTAACATCTAATCCTGCTTTGAGCATGGAAATTAGCTCACTAACATGAATTAGCGCACACATTTTTTCTTTTACCATGCCCGCCAGCCAAGGGCGCTTCCCGGCTTTCTCTCGCCAACGGACACTGTGCTCGGATAGGGTTTCGGTTCCCAGCAAAGCATTGCACGCCAGACCCCATGAACTTTCGCCCAGCACCACTACATACTTGTATTGCTCACGGTAGTCTTCGCCATCGAGCTTATCCGGCATAGCCCAGCAAGCCGTGTCGACCACATCCAGCTGATGCTCACGGCTGCTCATCAGACCGAGATACCAGGGCGGACGCCCAAGCAGGCGGTTAACATCACCCAATTGATGGATCCCACCCAGTTCGGTCAGCGGCACCGCAAAAGTCACCCCGTTGACTTCAAAGAACAGGGCTTGGAACTCATCCCCCTGATGGATTTGCTGTGACCAATTATCAGGCGGTAGATTCTCGGAAGTTTTGGTCTCAAGCTCGTAGCTGACTGCCTGGCCTTGTTCCAAATCTGATTGCTGATGTTGCTCTTGAACAGGCTGAGACTCAGCGACCTCTTCCTCAGGCTGTTCAACGTCAGGAACACTTTCCGAGGTACTTGTCTGCTCGTGAGCCATCACCTGCTGCCAATCATTTGCCAGCTCGGCATCGATAGTCGATGACGGCTCTTGAGCTGAAACCGACGGTTTCTCTTGACTGACCTTATTAACCTGATTCAGCAAACGCTGGACGTTATCCAGCATTGGCGATGGCATACTGCGCGGATTATTGCGAACGTCATCATCCATGCTGGCAAAATCAAACGGCTTGGCGGCCGGCATGGCTGCTTCTGCCCGTTGCACGGTCTCTGCTCGTTGTGGCGCTTCGCTTGATTCAGTTTGAGAAGCATTCACTTCAGCTTCAGGAGCGCTCAGCAGCCCAGCATCTTGAGATAATTGGCAATCTGGCCTGGGCGTCTCTTCACCCAGTTCTGAAGCACCAGAATCGACTACGCCAGACTCTTCAACAGAAGCTTGTATCGCTTGTGCAGACAGCTCGGAATTGGCTTCGTTGCTCGTAGCCGTTCCTGTGCTAGGTTCGCTCTTCGTTTCAGGCTCTGGCTCTGGCTCTGGCTCTAGCAGTAAATCAACAAAATAGTCTTCCAGCGCCTGAGTGCTGGACAAACGGGTATTATCGCTCATCCTGTTGCAGACGCCCCAAATAATTCAATAACGTTTTATACGCAAATACCCCACGGCTACTCCGGGAGTAGAGTGAAGGCGGCATGTGTTTGATACTGGCATCGCGGAATTTCGTATCAATCGGCACGGCTGACGCCCAAACTTGGTCCGGGAAGCGTAACTTCAGCTCCTGCAAGGTCTGCAGCGACGCCCGTGTCCGTTTGTCGTACATCGTCGGTACGATGGTGACTTTAAAGGGTGAACGACGGGACTTTTGCATGATCTGCAACGTGCGCATCATGCGCTCAAGGCCTTTCATCGCCAGAAACTCTGTCTGGACCGGGATCAGGATACGGTCACTGGCCGCCAGTGCATTGACCATCATTACCCCGAGGATCGGCGGACAGTCAATCAGCACATAATCATAATCTTCGGCCAGGCACTGCAGGGCTTTTTTGAGGATCAACCCCATACCACCACGGTTACCCATTACCCTATCCAGCGTTGCCAGCGACATATGGGCAGGGATGATATCAATATTGTTGAACTGGGTACGCAGGATCACCGGTTTCACCGTATCGCGGGTAATCTCGGGTAACTGGAACAGATCAAACAAGCTGGCTGAGACACCATCGGCATCAAAATTAAGATAGGTGGTCAACGACGCATGGGGATCAGTATCGACGAGCAGAACCCGTTTGTTACGCTCACTCAGCAGCCCGGCTAGGGATACCGTAGTTGTGGTCTTACCGACGCCACCTTTCTGGTTGGCAATACTCCAGACTATCAAGGCAAACTCCCTACGCCAGCCCTAGCTCAACCGAGATACGCTCAGCAATTCTTTCCAATGGCAGATCTTCTGAAGAAATCCCTGCCTTGGCTACCGCCTGGGGCATGCCGTAAACCACACAGCTGTCTTCGTCCTGTGCCCAAATGGTCGCACCGCTGTTTTTCAGCATTCGCGCTCCTTCACGGCCATCGGCACCCATACCGGTCAGTACCATCGACAGCACCTTGTCATGGTACACCTTGGCCGCCGAGCCGAAGGTCACATCGACACAAGGCTTGTAATTCATCCGATCACCGCCATCGATAATGCGCAAGCGCACCGAGCCCGGGCGACCATCCAGCATCATCTGCATACCACCGGGCGCAAGATAGGCCATCCCCGGTTTCAAAACATCACCGTCCTGTGCCTCTTTGACGCCAATCTTGCAGAGATTATTCAAGCGGGCAGCGAAAGCCGCGGTGAAAGTCGCCGGCATATGCTGGATCAAGACAATCGGCAGCGGGAAGTTGGCTGGCAATGCCGTTAATATCTTTTGCAGTGCTACCGGGCCACCCGTCGAGGTACCAATTGCCATCAGCTGGTACTTCTTCCCTGATGGCTTGAAGCGAGCAGCCGGTTTTGCCGCTGTCGGCCTCGCAGCAGGCTGGCGCAACGCCGAAACAGGATTGGCTGATTTGAGGTTGGATGTTGATAAGCTCTGACTTCCCACTGCGCTTCTTGCCGCCGACAATGGACGCACAGGCTCAGGGGAGTTATCTCGCGATGCATCACGGAGTGTCGTTGCAGTACGAGCCGGTCGGCGCATAAATACCCGTTTACGGGCAAGTTCTGTCACACGTTTTTGTAGCAGACTTACCGCTTCATCGCGGTTACGCGCAATGTCTTCGAATTTTTTCGGCAGGAAGTCCAACGCTCCGGCGTCGAGGGCATCCAGTGTGGCCTTTGCCCCTTCATGAGTCAGTGAAGAGAACATCAAAATTGGCGTGGGATTGGCCTGCATGATTTCACGGACTGCAGTGATCCCATCCATCACCGGCATTTCAATATCCATGGTGATGACATCAGGCTGCATACGCCCCGCCATCTCGACTGCTTCCTTGCCGTTTACAGCATTGCCGACGACTTCCAACCTTGGATCAGCATTAAGAATTTCGCTCACGCGCCGGCGGAAAAAGCTTGAATCATCCACCACCAATACTTTTACTGCCATGCTATTTCTATCCTATTGATGACAAACCTTGCGCCTTCGGACAGGCTTTTATGAGTTATGGTTTTATTTCGGTCTTAAAGCTATTGCTTTGTGACAACAAAGGCCTCCCGGTTCAAAGGGAAGCCATTGAGGTCTTTGTTGTTTTATTTAGCGACCAGCATAATGCTTGAGCAGGTTAGGCACATCAAGGATCAGCGCAATATGACCATCGCTGGTAATTGTCGCACCTGCCATGCCCGGCGTTCCCTGAAGCAGTTCATCCAATGGCTTTATCACCACTTCTTCCTGACCTATCAGGGTATCGACCACAAAACCAATTCTCTGGTGGCCGATCTGAACAATCACTACATGGCCATGGTCGCGTTCACGCTGCGGCACACCCACACCCGATAACCAATCTTGCAGATAGAACAGCGGAATGGCTTTATCGCGTACGATAATGGTCAGCTGACCGTCAACCGTATTGGTCTTGCGCAGATCCAGATGGAAGATCTCATTCACACTTGCCAGCGGCAGGGCAAACGGCTGTTCAGCCACACCCACCATCAGGGTCGGCAAAATTGCCAGCGTCAGTGGAACCTTAATATCAATACGCGTGCCTTTACCCAATGCCGAGTCAATAGAGATTGAGCCGTTGAGCTGGCTGATACCGGTTTTCACCACATCCATGCCGACACCACGGCCGGAAATATCAGAGATCTCTTTCTTGGTTGAGAAACCTGGGGCAAAAATCAGGTTATAGCATTCGGTATCGGTCAGGCGAGACGCCGCATCGGCGTCCATAACACCACGTTCAACCGCAATGCCACGCAGTTTATCCGGATCCATACCGCCACCATCATCCTCGATGGTCAACAGAATATGGTCACCCTCTTGGGAGGCAGACAACAGGACGGTACCGACACGCGGCTTGCCGGCTTTCTCGCGGGCATCCGGCATTTCAATACCGTGGTCAACCGAGTTGCGTACCAAGTGGATCAATGGATCGGCCAACGCCTCAACCAAGTTCTTGTCCAGATCGGTTTCTTCGCCGCGCATCTCCAACACAATCTCTTTGTTGAGGTTGCGTGCCAAATCGCGAACCACGCGAGGGAAACGGCCAAACACTTTCTTGATTGGCTGCATGCGGGTTTTCATCACCGCGCCCTGCAGATCGGCTGTGACAACATCCAAGTTGGCAACCGCTTTGGACATCTCTTCATCGTTGGTATTAAGACCAAGACTTACCAGGCGGTTTCGCACCAGTACCAGCTCACCGACCATGTTCATGATGGTGTCTAGGGTTGAGGTATCAACACGTACGGTGGCTTCTGCGACTTTACTCTTTTCCTTCGCCGCAGGCTTTGCCTTTCTCTCAGCCGCGGGCTGAGGGGCTGCAGCTGGCTTAGGCGTTGGGGCTGGTGCCGCTTCTTGTTTAGCGTGAACAGGTTCAGGTTGTGCTTGGGCCGAAGTTTGGGCTGTAGGCTGGGACTCTTGCAGCATATCAGCCACTGATTTAGTGGCCATATCCAGCTCGTCTTCAGAGGGTCCTTTGCCAACACCATGCAGCTCATCGAGCAAACGCTCGAATTCATCGTCGGTCATCAGGTCATCATTGCTGCTGTCGGCCGCTGGAGCCGGTGAGGCAGCCGCAGATGGCTCTGGCTGCTGTGGCTCGTTAGCAACTGGCGCACTGTAATCACTGCTGCCCGGGCCTTTACCCGCACCGTGCAGTTCATCGAGCAGGCGCTCAAATTCATCGTCAGTAATGTCACCGCTTTCAGACTGGATCTGATTAACGATATCTGTTTCCGCAACAGGGGAAAGGGAAGCTGGGGCCGGCTCTTGTTCAGATGCCGCAGAAGGCCCACGCCCTTTACCGTGCAGCTCATCTAGCAGGCGGTCAAATTCATCCTGGGTAATATCGTCAACAGAATCACCCGCAATGGCTGAGTCAGCCGAAGTGTCTAAAACAGGCTTAATGTCAGACTCAGGCTGTTTGCCAAAGTCTGGAACAGGCTCAATGCCCGGCGCGGCCATCGCAGTTTCAAGCGCGACTTCAACCACGGTTTCCGGATCGCTCAATGGTGGCGTATTTACCGGTGCCAACTCTTGCTCTGTCGGCGGCTGGCTGAAACGGTGCAACGCTTCAAGCAATGCAGGCTCAGCCGGTTCAACCGGTTCACGGTCCTGCACTTGGCCAAACATGACATTGATGGTGTCCAGCGCTTCTAGGATCACATCCATCAGTTCCGGTGTGACCGTACGTTTGCCGGTTCTCAGCAAATCAAAGATATTCTCGGCGCCGTGACACGCGTCCACCAGCTCAGTTAGGGAAAGGAACCCCGCCCCGCCTTTTACGGTGTGGAAGCCACGAAAAATCGCATTGAGCAGATCCGAGTCTTCCGGACTACGCTCCAGCTCAACCAGCTGCTCGGAAAGCAGCTCGAGGATCTCTCCTGCTTCAATCAAAAAGTCCTGTAGGATATCTTCGTCTAAATCAAAGCTCATATTGTTCCCTTAAAATCCTAGGCTCGACAGCAGGTCGTCGACATCATCCTGATTGGACATGACATCCTCACGCGTGTCGCTGTTGACGATCGGTCCTTCCGGAGAAAGGGTCCGCTCTTCACGCAGCGCATCGGTTCGGTCTTCTTGTTCCATGCCAAACGCTTTGAGAATTTCCACCAATTGGTCTTCAACCTCATGCACCAGTTCGATCACCCGGCGGATAATCTGACCGGTCAGATCCTGGAAGTCCTGAGCCATGAGAATTTCAGTTAACTGGGTGCGCAGTACATTGCTATCACTCTCGACCTGAGTGAGCAACCCGTTGATATCGTGGCAGAGCGACTTAAATTCAGTAAGTGCGATCTGTCCCCCCATCAAACGCTGCCATCTTGGATAAACCTGCTGTAAGGTATCCCCGAGTTGCTCTGCCAGAGGCTGGATACTATCAACAGCATCCATGGTTTTATTGGCGGCGGATTCGGTTTTATCTATGACATAAGTCAACCGGTCGCGAGCATCAGGAATTTCCGTTTTTGCTAAATCGGTAATGCGGGGATCAAGGCGAAAATTAGCCAGCGAATCGTGAAGTTGGCGAGTCAGTTTGCCCACTTCTTCATAGACGGGATCACGACTATCTGACACCAGTCGGGTAAATAGTGTATTTGCTCCATCCTGATCGCCGGATTCAAGCAGACTGACAAGCTGTTTTGCCTGTTCGAGTGTAATCATTGTTATTATTGTCCTTTGATGCCCGATAAGTGTCTTACTGCATACGCTCGAAGATTTTATCAAGTTTCTCTTTCAGCGTTGCTGCAGTAAATGGCTTCACAATGTAACCATTAACACCGGCCTGGGCAGCTTCGATGATCTGCTCGCGCTTGGCTTCCGCAGTGATCATCAGCACTGGCAGGTGCTTAAGTTCGGCATCGGCACGGATATGCTTTAGCAGATCAATCCCCTGCATGCCTGGCATGTTCCAATCTGTAACGACGAAATCAAAACCGCCCTTTTTAAGCATAGGTAGCGCAGTCAATCCATCATCCGCCTCCTGGGTATTGTTAAAGCCCAAGTCACGCAGCAAATTCTTTACGATTCGGCGCATTGTTGAAAAGTCATCAACAATGAGGATTTTCATGTTTTTATTCAAAGTTGCCCCCACTGAATTATCAGTGTCTTATAGTGTGATTATTACGAAGTCCACGCAGTCAACTTGGACCGTAAACGTTGCATCGCCTGACTGTGAATCTGGCAAACTCGGGATTCACTCACCCCGATAACCGCCCCTATCTCTTTGAGGTTTAGCTCCTCGTCATAGTACAGGGACAAAACTAATGCTTCTCTTTCTGGCAGCGTTTTTATCGCTTCTGCCAAGGATTGGCGAAAATTATCATCCACAACCCCCTGAAAGGGAAGATTTTCTTCAACCGATTCTTCATTGGCGACAGCATCTTCCGAGACACCTAGGTCATCCATACCCACTAAACGACCACAATTAACATCATTTAAGGCCTGGTGGTACTGTTCTAGTGTCATTTCGAGATATGCCGCAATTTCCTGATCGTTCGGATCGCGGCCGAGGGTACCCTCAAGGGCTGAAATGGCCTCTGAAATACGTCGGTTGTTTTTGTAAACAGAGCGGGGAACCCAATCCCCGCGGCGGATATCATCCAGCATGGCTCCACGAATACGGATACCGGCAAAGGTTTCGAAACTCGCCCCTTTGGTCGGATCGTAGTTCTGCTGTGCCTCAAGCAGGCCGATCATGCCAGCCTGGATAAGATCTTCCAGCATCACGCTCGGCGGTAGGCGGCCCATAAGATGGTGGGCAATACGCTTTACCAGAGATGAATACCGTTCAATAAATGCCTGTGGGCTTTGCTGGTAGCGCCCATAGGTTAATGCCTTATTCACCGACCGGCACCTCCCGCGGACGACGGTTGTTCACCAACAACCTTTCAACGAAGAATTCCAAGTGACCACCCGGGCTCTGCGGCACCGGCCACATTGCGGCTTTGTTGGCCAGCGCTCCCAAGGCAAGTGCCGCCGGGCTTCGCGGGAAGGCTTCGACCACTAGCTTCTGGCGTTTCACCGACTGGCGAACGCGGTCGTCAAGCGGGATACAGGCGACTAGTTCGAGATTGGCATCAAGAAAGCGCTCGGTCACCCGGGTAAGCTTAATGAACAGCTCTCGCCCTTCGCGGTAACTGCGTACCATGTTGGCAACAATCTTGAAGCGCTGAACGTCATATTCCCGGCTGAGGATTTTGATCAGCGCGTAGGCATCGGTAATAGAAGTCGGCTCGTCACACACCACGACAACGACATCTTGGGCGGCACGTGAAAAGCTCAGTACCATGTCCGAGATCCCTGCCGCCGTGTCGACCAGCAGAACATCAATATCTTCCTCTAGGGTACTGAACGCCCTGATCAGCCCCATATGCTGAGCGGTCGTCAGCTCCGCCATATTCTGGGTACCCGACGCAGCCGGCACAATCTTCACGCCGTACGGGCCTTCGACGATAATGTCTTTGAGCTCGCACATACCAGACAATACATGCGACAAGTTACGCCCTGCTCTCAGGCCCAGCATGACATCGACATTCGCCAGGCCGAGATCGGCATCCAGTACCATCACCCGTTTACCCTGGCGGGCCATAGAAATCGCCATGTTAAGGGTGACGTTGGTTTTACCTACCCCCCCCTTACCGCCTGTTACGGTAATCACTTTGGTTGAAGTTAGCTGTGTCATACGGCGTAAACCGCTAGCTTGATCGTACATGGCGTTCTCAGTCATAAAAGTCTGCCCCCTGGCTCTCAGAGCTTTCGCTACTCCAGAAGTGGGTTTGCTGGCTTAACTCTTGTTCAAGTAATTCATTTGCCCGAGCAACCAAGTAGTTACCCGTGGCGACCTTAATGTCTTCCGGTACCCGCTGGCCATCCGCCAGATAGGCAATCGGCAGTGCGTGCTGAATAGACACACTGATCACCTCTCCCAAGCTCAGTGACTCATCCAGCTTGGTCAGTACACAGCCCGAAAGCGGAATACGGCGGAAGTGCTCAATGGTTTCATGCAGCACCCGGCGCTGCGCGGTGGATGGCAACACCAGGTAACTGCGGATTTGCGAGCCGCTGTTTTGCATCAGGGTATCGAGCTGCTCGGATAGCCTGATATCACGCTGTCCCATACCCGCGGTATCAAGCAGGATCAAACGGCGATGACGCAACTGGTGTAATATATCGGCCAATTCCTCGGCATCTTTAGCCACTCTTACCGGACAGCCCATAATTCGACCATAAGTGGCGAGCTGCTCGTGGGCACCAATACGGAAGGTATCAGTGGTGACCATGGCTATTTGGTCCGGACCAAACTCCATGGCTGCACGTGCCGCCAGCTTGGCTATCGTTGTGGTTTTACCCACCCCGGTCGGCCCCAGCAGCGCAACAACGCCGCCGGTTTCCAAAATACTGTCTTTGGTCGTAATAATCTGATCGGAAAGAAGATTGAGCAATGCCGGCCATGCTTCATTCGCCGGGACATCTTCAGGGATATAGCACGCGAGCTGATCGGCCAGCTCGTCTGACAACCCCATTTTCTTCAATCGCTTGATCATCATCGCCCGCATCGGTTCACGGCGTTCCATTTCCTGCCACATCAAGCCAGAGACTTGGTGCTCAAGCAATCGGCGGATAGAGGCCATTTCATTGCGCATGGCGTCAATTTCATCGGCACTGTGACTGCGCGCTTTCGGGTCGTAGCGACTTGGGTCCAATCGATTCTTAGGCTGTTGCGACGAACCGAACCGTGACTCAGAGCGATGAGGGTCATGACGGCCATCTGCAGAACGGGAAACTTGCAGAGGCTCAGCCTGAGGTACTGATGGACGACGATAATCACCAATATCAAGTTGGTGTCTGCCAGGCTGGCGGCCATTTGGCTGACGTTCGTTTTGCTGGCGCGCCGAGTCATTGAAATACGACTCTGGCTGGCGACGATGCGGTTCCTGTAAGCGGCCACCTCCCAACGAGCTTCGGTCACCATAGCCCCGGGTAGTTGCATGATTGGCAGCATGGTTATTTGACTGCTGAGACTCTTCATGACGGCTATAACGTGGCTCTTCACCATAGTGCTTCGATTGGCGATGCAACAATGCCGACAGTGAATCAGCTTCGTTGCCCTGGCCTCCACCCAGTTCGTTATCGTCAGGGTGACCGGTGAAGTTATTCAGCACTTTGGCAAAACGGCTCGAAGCAGACTGGAGCTGGACTTTATCGTCCGCCAGCTGCCGCTTGGCACTGTCGAACTGGCCGGCGAGCTCTTCGCGTGTCTTGTTCGCCGCAGGCGACAATTGAGCACGCGGCTCCTCGCTGTCGAGCGCGGCCACAATCTCCACCCCACCGGTGACTTTTTTATTCGACATGATAACCGCATCCGCACCCAGTTCTTCCTTAACTTGGGTCAGCGCAGCTCGCATGTCCTTGGCAAAAAAACGTTTAATTTTCAATGTGACCTTCCCGTTATATCAGGCTCATCATCGCCGTAACCGTCATTACGAGTTACCTACTGCATTAACAATACGGATCTGTTTCTCATCAGGAACTTCCTGATAAGACAACACGCGTAATGAAGGAATGGTGTTCTTAACAAATTTCGCGAGCGTCAATCTCAATACACCCGACGTCAACAAGACAGCAGGCTCGCCCTTAAGCTCTTGCTGCTGAGTGGCATCGACCAATGAACGCTGCAGGCGCTCAGCCAGACCCGGCTCAATCCCGGTCGACTCGCCGCCGGAAGACTGCATAGTTTGATGCAAGATCTGCTCCAATTCTGGCACCAAGGTAATGACGGGCAATTCAGGCTCTATGCCATTGATTTCCTGACAAATTAGTCGTTTCAAGCTCACCCTTACAGCCGCTGTCAGGATGTCAGGATCTTGACTCTTGGTCGAATATTCCGCCAATGTCTGAACTATGGTGCGAATATCCCGAATAGGAATTGCCTCGTTAAGCAGGTTCTGCAGCACCTTAACGATAACACCGAGACTAAGCTGATCCGGCACCAAGCCTTCCACCAAGCGAGGGGCAGATTTGCCCAGCAAGTCAAGGAGGTTCTGGACTTCCTCGTAACCGATCAACTGGGCGGCACGGTTAGTCAGAATCTGGCTCAGGTGGGTGGCCAGCACGGTGGCTGAATCAACTACGGTATAGCCCAGTGCTTGGGCATGTTCTCGCTGGGAGTCGTTGATCCATACCGCTTCAAGACCAAAGGCTGGATCGACCGTACGTTCACCGTCGACATTACCAAAGACCTGACCCGGGTTTATTGCCAACTCACGGTTAGGGTGAATATTGGCCTCGCCGCAAGCGACGCCCATCAAGCTGATGCGGTAGGTATTCGGCGGTAGTTCGAGGTTATCGCGGATATGTACCGCTGGGATCAGGAAGCCAAAGTCCTGAGACAGTTTCTTCCGCACTCCCTTAACACGCTCAAGCAGCTCACCACCTTGGTCTTTGTCGACCATAGGGATCAAGCGGTAACCCACTTCCAAGCCGATGACATCGATCGGTTTTACGTCGTCCCAAGACAATTCTTTCGGTAGTTGCGGCGCCACCACATCCGTCGAGGCTTGCTGCTCTTTGGTCTCTGCCGCTTCGCGCTGGGCCTTGATACGCCAGTAGGCCACGGCACCAATAAGCAGGGCCAGCAACAGGAATGGGATATGCGGCATACCCGGCACAATACCCATCACGAATAAAATACCGCCGGTGATGATCAACGCCTGCGGGTTGTTGAACATCTGGAATATCATCTGCTGGCCCATATCCTCGTCAGTATTTTGACGCGTCACCATCATGGCGGCACCGATGGACAGCAACAATGAAGGGATTTGGGCAACCAGACCATCACCGATGGTCAGCAGGCTGTAGATCTCGATGGCTTCACCAAAGCCCAGGCCGTGCTGGCCCATGCCAATCACCAAACCACCGATGATGTTGATGCAAAGAATAAGAATACCGGCGATGGCATCACCTTTTACAAACTTGGATGCACCATCCATCGAGCCGTAAAAGTCGGCTTCCTTGGTCACTTCGAAGCGGCGGGTACGGGCCTGATCCTGATCAATCAAACCGGCATTCAAATCGGCATCAATCGCCATCTGCTTACCAGGCAATGCATCCAACGTAAAGCGGGCACTTACCTCGGAGATACGCCCAGCACCTTTGGTTACCACCATGAAGTTGATAATCATCAAGATCAGGAACACCACCAGGCCAACGGCATAGTTACCGCCAATCACCACCGAGCCAAACGCATCGATCACCTGACCGGCAGCATCCGGGCCTTCATGGCCATAAAGCAAAACAACACGGGTCGAGGCAACATTCAGGGCCAATCGCAGCAAGGTGGCGATCAGCAACACGGTCGGGAAAGCGGCAAAATCTAGCGGGCGGCGGGTATATACCGTCACCAACAGCACCACCAGCGCAAGCGCTATATTGAACGAGAAGGCCATGTCCAACAGCAATGGTGGCATTGGCAAGATCACCATCGCCAAGGTGGCCAGTACCATTACAGGCGCACCTATTGCAGGCATCGACTGCAAACGGGCAGGATTAAACTTATCGGCGAAAGGTAAAGAAAGCTTCATGCAATGTCTGTAATGGTTCCATTCCCGCTAAACCAAGGCACCTTCAATAGAACGCTAACCATCAGGATGCGACACTGTATTGAGTGGGATCTGCGAGGGGTGTTATAAGATTTTCGGCATTATTTTGCCGTTATTGTATCGTTATCACGGTAAACAAAAAGTGACCGACAACAATCATTAATCAAGTTTACAGCGATTATAAAGCAATTATCATGCCTTATTTTTGTGTCATTTTCTTGACACGCTTTGTAAAATATTGAGGTAGGTCATCCTATCCAACGAAATAAATCCAAGAGCGATGAGATTAGTAGCGGAACTCGTTTGGAATATCAGAGGCTTCCTTCGATAACGACGGACGGCGCCCCCGCCCTTTCTGGAACTGTTTGAGCTGATAGATATAAGCCAGCACCTGTGCCACAGCGGCAAATAACCCATCAGGGATCTGCTGCTCGAGCTCGGTTGTGTGATACAAGGCCCTCGCCAGTGGCGGCGCCGGGACAATCTCTATCTCATGTTCATTGGCAATTTCACGAATTTTCAATGCCAGAAAATCCGTTCCCTTAGCAACAACTACCGGGGCCGTATCTATTTTGGAATCGTAGCGCAGCGCGACCGAGAAGTGCTCGGGGTTGGTGATCACCACATCGGCCTGCGGGACATCCGCCATCATCCGGCGCTGTGCCATCTCGCGCTGAAGCATCCGGATACGCCCCTTCACTTCAGGCTTACCTTCCGAATCCTTGAACTCATCTTTCACTTCCTGCTTGGTCATCTTAAGCTGTTCATTGTGCTGCCAAACCTGAAAAGGGATATCGATCGCCACCACTACCAGCAAAGAGCAACTGATCAGCAAGATAAAGTTGAGCAAGATATCGAGCGCATGGACAATATTTTGCGGATACATTTCACGACTGAGTTGGTAAAAATCCGTCAGGCTCGCCTTGAGCAAGAAAAACGCCACACCGACAACCAGCAATACCTTGAGGATGGATTTAACCAACTCTACCAAGCTTTGCTTGCCCACCATTCGCTTGAAACCATTGAGCGGATTCATCTTTGACAGCTTCGGCGCTGCCGCCTGTGACGAAAAGCGGATCCCACCAAGGCCAGTGGCCCCGATAAAGGCAGCAACATAGACAAACAGCAGGAAAGTGAACAGTGGAAACAGCACGTTACCAACCGCTGACATAATCAACGCAAACAGCTTTGATAGGTCAAACACTTCTTCACGGGTCAGGCTGAACAGCCGGGTCATCACCTCGCCCAAGCCACGGCCGATCGCTTCACCAAACCACATGAAGCCGACAGCCCCTGCAACCAGTACAGCAATCGATGCCAGCTCCCTCGATCGGGGAACCTGTCCTTTTTCGCGGGCCTGCTCCCGCCTTCGGGGCGTGGCCTCTTCGGTTCTTTCTTGTCCGTCAGACTCTGCCATAGATAATCCTCAGCAATCCAACCGAATTAAACGACATACCTGCTCGACACCCACCTGCCAAATCGCTTCGTAATGCGGCAAGATCCCACCAATCAAGAACCAGCTGATCACAAAACCAAGTAGCAGAGCAAAGGAAAAGCCGAGCGCAAAAATATTGAGCTGGGGCGCTGCCCGGGTCATCACCCCAAATGACATATTGACCACCAGCAAAGCAACCACACCGGCAATTGCCATACTCAAGGCAAACTTGAACATATGGCCAAACCACAGCGCCATTTGATAGTAATCGCCGGCCTCGAGCATCGACTCACCAACCGGCAAGGTATGAAAACTCATCGCCACCAGTTTCAGCATCATCAAATGCCCATCGCTGGCGAGGAAAATCATCACCACTAGGAACATATAGAACTGGCCCAGCACCGGCGTGTTTTGACCATTGGATGGGTCCACCATGGACGCAAAGCCCAAGCTCGACTGCATACCAAGAATTTGCCCCAATAAAATAAACGTCTGAGTAACGAAAGTGGTCACTGTTCCCATAGCGACACCAATTACCACCTGCTGGCCGGTGGTAATAAAGCCTTGTAGTGACAGCAATGGAATATCGACCGGGGCTGCCGGCAGTACGGGTAACAGGGCAAAAGTGAACAGCAGTGACACATAGAGCCTGATTTTGGGCGCGACATAACGGGCACCGAAAAAGGTCATCACCATCAACATCGATGAAATGCGGGTCAGCGGCCAGAAAACCGTTGCCAACCAATCCAACAACAGAGGCGCTGGATAGTTCATCAGTGCAGCAACCGAGGGATGTAGTCAATCATCTGGTGGAAATAGTCCATCAGCATCTGGGTCATCATGTGGCCGAAAAACATCAGGGCCAGCAAGGTGACAACCAACCTCGGCAAGAAGCTCAGGGTCTGTTCGTTAATCGAGGTCGCCGCCTGGAAAATCGCTACCACCAGGCCGATCAACAGGCCCGGTATAACGATGGCACAGACCATGATCAGTACCATATACAGTGCATCTTGGAAGATTTCGACAAAAAACTCCGGCGTCACGTACCAAAACTCCCCGCCAAGGTCGAAAGGATCAAGTTCCAGCCATCGACCAGCACAAACAACATCAACTTGAACGGCAGCGACACTATCATCGGCGAGAGCATCATCATCCCCATCGCCATCAACACCGATGCCACCACCAGGTCAATGACCAAAAACGGCAAGAACAGCATAAAGCCTATCTGGAAGGCGGTTTTCAGCTCGGACGTCACAAAGGCCGGGATCAATACCGTCATCGGCACTTCCTGCGGATCGGTGGCTGTTGAGCCTGACATCTCAACAAATGTCTCCAAGTCCTTGACCCTTGTTTGCTTGAGCATGAACTGGCGTAGTGGATCTTGTGCCGCTTCCAGCGCTTGCGCTGCGGTCATTTGCTCGTTGATGTAAGGCTGGACGGCCTCGGTATTAATCTTGTCGAGCACCGGCGACATCACGAAAAAGGTCAGGAACATGGCAATACCGATGATCACCTGATTCGACGGCGTCTGCTGCAGGCCCATGGCCTGGCGCAAGATAGACATCACCACCACGATACGGGTGAAGGAGGTCATCAAGATAACGATCGCAGGCAAGAAGCCCAATGCGGTCATCAGGGCGAGGATCTGCAAAGTGACCGAATAGTCCTCGCTGCCATCTGGATTGACAGTAACCGAAAAAGCCGGGATCCCACTGCCACCAGCCTGGGTCAGCGACATCTGGGTCGAGCCTGATTCGTTCTGCATCTCGCTCAGCGTCACACCCGGCGCAGCTATCGCTCCAGCACTGCCGTCTTCTGTTTCAGCTGCTGCAGGTAAAACCAGCAAAAGCGAAAAAGCCGCCAATAAGGCGGCAATGAAATTAGTTCTTAGCATCTTTTCTCAACAGCCTACCCAACTGGCTGGCAAACTCCCCGCCATCCTGGCCCTGCTCTGCAACAATGGGAGAATCGAGTTTTCCGAGCAATGAAATATTGTGTTGTGTCACCCCAACCAGCATCTGCTCTTCGCCGACCTGGAGTAACACAATGCGCTCCCTCTGACCGACAGGTAGCTGGCGCAGGATACGAATCGCACTGTCGCCACCTTGCAGGCCAGGTAACTTCATTCTTTTCATCAGCCATGCCAACAAGACAATCACTGCAATAACAAGAAGCAGTGAGGCCAAGGTGGTGGCTAGGTTTAGTTCTGGCGCCATCATTAACGTAACTTCTTGATGCGCTCAGTCTGGCTGATCACATCAGTCAGACGGATACCGAATTTGTCATTGACCACCACGACTTCACCGTGAGCAATCAAGGTACCGTTGACCATCACATCCAGTGATTCACCGGCCACGCGATCGAGCTCAACCACAGAGCCCTGGTTAAGCTGCAGCAGGTTTCGAATACTGATCTGGGTACGGCCAACTTCCATTGAGATAGTCACCGGAATATCCAAGATGGTATCGAGCTTGCGGCGCTCATCATCACCAATCGGTGCCGACTCATCGGTCAGCTCTTCCAACGGCGCTGGCTGCGCCCCTTCGTCACTGGCCTGTTCCGCGAGTGCCGCCGCCCAATCGTCGGCAATTTGTTGGTCATTATTAGACATGTCTTGTACCTATTCGGATCTCGTCCTTAATTGTCTGTATCGTCACTGTGGAGGTTCAACAGTGCCGAGCCTAATTCATCGCGATCGAGAAAAGCCAAGTCGCTCTTCACCATATCCGGACGTTTTAATTTTTCAGTGATCTTAAGTGCGATGTTCTCGCCCGCCTTACCCATTTTTGCGCGGTAAGTCGGCAGATCTTCGACAAATACCGTTGCCGCCTCAGGCATATCAATCGGGATCACATCACCCGGTTGCAGCTCCATCAGATCACGCAGCGTCAGGTCTACATCAAGCAGTTTTGCCCGCATGTTTACCGGAACATCCATAATTTCATCGCGCAGGGCCTTGCTCCAGCGAACATCGGTGTCCATCTTGTCACTTTGGACACCGGCATCAAGCAATTCGCGGATAGGCTCCACCATGGAGTAAGGCATCACCACATGGAAGTCACCGCCGCCGCCATCGACCTCGATATGGAATGAGCTGACCACAATCACCTCAGTCGGGCTGACAATATTGGCCATGGTCGGGTTCACTTCCGAATCAAGGTATTCAAACTCAACACCCATCACCGGAGACCAGGCTTCACGGTAGTCTTCAAACACCAGCTTGAGCAGCATCTGGACAATACGACGCTCGGTCGGGGTGAACTCACGCCCTTCGATCTTGGCGTGGAAACGGCCATCACCACCGAAGAAGTTCTCCACCAGAATGAACACCAGTCTCGCTTCCATGGTGATCAGTGCCGTGCCTTTGAGCGGACGGAAACGCACCATGTTCAAACTGGTCGGTACATACAAGGTATTCTGATACTCACCAAACTTGAGCATCTGTACCCCATTGATGGACACCTCAGCGGTCTTTCGCAACATATTAAACAAGCTGATCCGCATATGGCGGGCAAAACGCTCGTTAATCAGCTCCAGTGTGGGCATCCGCCCACGGACTATCCTGTCTTGTGATGAAAAGTCAAAAGCAACGACACCCGTTTCACTCTGGCCACCGTCATCATCATCATCGACATCATCAACGCCATGAAGTAGCGCGTCAATTTCGTCCTGGGTTAATAAGTCACTCACATAAAACCTATTGCATTACAAAACCAGTAAACAGCACCCGTTCAACCGCTTGTCGACCGGATACCTTCAGTAGCGCACCTTGGACCGCCGCCAGCGATTGGCCGCGTAGTTCCAATCGCCCTGTCGGGGTTCTCAATTGCTCGACCGTTGCAGCACCAAAGGTCTGCAGCAGTGTACTTTCTATCAGCGGAATATGCTGCTGGGCGATCGCTTCATTGCTATCTCCCCGAACCATCAACTGTACTTTTACCTGTACCAGCCGGTCACGGGCATCCCCCGTCACATTGAAGATAAATGGCTGGGGAAGAATGACATAATACGCCGATTCCACAACTGCCGGTGCCGCTTGGGAGCCAGCACTACCGGACTGCGCAATTTCAGGTTCAGGCGCAGAATCATTCAAGAAAAACCACGCCGCTGCACCACCGCCAGCAAGCAGAACAACAGCCAGCACGGCAATAATAATGAGTTTTTTCTTACCGCCGGGTTGCGCATCATCTGCCATATTCAAATCGTCCTTTGTCGTTCTTTATTGTTGTTGGGCATAAATACTTGGCCAGTTTAACAGACTGAACCGCTAGGCATAATAATCAACACCGTCTTTTGGTGCTGTCATCCACAAATCCGCCGAGTGTGATTGCGCCGCTGTACCATTTGCGAGCTCATGGGGTGTTCCCTGACCACTGCCCGGCTCTCCATGCTGCGATTGAGAGCCCGCCTGACCATTCATTTGCTGCTGCGAACCACCCGCAAACTGACGGCTGCTATCTTGCTGTACGCTGCTCTGGGCCAACTGCAGCCCCTGTTGGTGTAATAGTTCGCGCAGACGAGGCATTGCCTGTTCTACCAAGTCTCTTGACTGTTGGTTGGCGACGGTAATTTGCACCGAGGCCTGATCGTTGTTCATCGACAGTTTGATCTGCAGCTTACCAAGTTCCGGCGGGTCAAGGCGGATATCCACATGCTTGAGGTTCTTCGACATCATCATCTGCACCCTGTCAGCAAGCTGGTCACCCGCCTGCTCTTTGGCCAGAAGCAAAGGAGGCTGGGCATTACCCGGCTTTTCGCCTTCAGCGACCACCATGCCAGCTGCAGCTGTTCGATGAGCAGCATGCAAGCCTTGGGTTTCCCCAACGCTGGTTCCCAGCCCATCATCGGTTCCCGATCTCATTGCACCGTCAATTGCACCGTCCGTTATACCGGCCATAGACGCCGCTGCAAGTGCACCGGCACTGCCTTTGGTCATCAAGGTGCCTTTTGGCGAACTCGCTGAGGCCGATAGGCCCATCAAAGCGGCAACATCACTTTTGGCCGATGACGTAAGCGCACCATCAGCGGCCAAAGCCTGTGATAGCGGCGATGTCCCCTGGCCATTTTTCAGCTCGGCAAGATCTGCGCCTGACAACGTCATGCCAGCTAGCGCGACTTTGCCTTGGGAATCAGCTTTTGCCGCCGGATCTTTAACCAAAAGCTCTTTTGCCAATAGCTCTTTAGCCAAAGCATCTTTACTTGAGCCGTCTTTACCTTGAAGCTCTTTGCCAAGAGCTTCTTTGCCAGCAGCGCCTTCTTTGGTTGCAACTCCCTCTTTAGCTAGGGGGGCGGATAACTGCGCTTTATTATCAGAACCGGCAGCCATGGCATCAGGCGGCAACAATTTGCCATCTGCTCCTTTTCCTGGCCCAGAAGCTGAATGACCTGCGAGCTGACTGCGTGATGCCGATAGGCGCTGGAGTAATTCCTCCCCCTCACTCATCGAGCTCTTGGCATTATCAGAAGAAGCCAGAGCAGAACCGACCTGCTGGGCAGCGACATTGACACTGGCATCATCACCTGACTCGGCATCATCTACCTCAGCAGCTTGACCTCTTGTTTTGTTCTCTGAAGAGGTTGACTGGGCGACGTCATCACTACTGCCTTCCTGAAGTAGCTCAATATTATCAGTACCCTGGGCAACTTTATTGACGGCCTGCCCATCGGTAGCTTTTGAGTCCGTTAGCTTGGAAGAGTCGTCTTTATTCTCTCCTCCAAGCTTTTTCTTCCCTTCAGAAGTGGATTCGATGTTACCCGAAGCACCAGTAGAACCGGTTTCAAACGCATCTTTTAGCGTGTCGGTAAATCCCTTGGAAGAAGCCGATGACGTGCCATCCTTCGCCTGGCTTTCAGCAACAGACGAAGTCTTTGACGCTGGCGCTGAAGGCGCCGACGCAGTATCCGCTGATAGAAATTGAGATAAAAACATAATGATGATCGCGCTTTGACTATGGCCTATAACGAATGAAATGCAAAAATTACGCCAAGTGGTTTCGCCCGAGCTGGGTTAGCGGCTCATTTGCCGGCGGGCATATTGCATCGTGGCAAACTCATCCATCATTTTCTGCTCTTGCTTATCCAGCAGGCGCTGTCGCTCCGTTTGCTTCTTCTCGATCAACCACTCAATCGAGCGTCGTTGTTTTCGCATTTCCTGCCAATGCTGGCTGCATTGCTCAACTTGCTGATCAAAATGCGCACCCGCACTCTTTTGCTTTACCAGGGTTTCATCAAGCTGATTCAAAAACTTCTGCAGATGATTGTAAGCACTGGCTGTTAGCCCTTGCTGGCCCCGTTCAGACAACTGACGACAGTAATCCAAGCGGTACTGCTCAATCTGTTGTAATTGCTGCAGATAGTTTTCACGTTCAATACGGGCTTGGTTGAGTGCCAGCGACGCCTTATGCTCCGCGTCAGCGGTCTGATTCAAAATCAGCTCCAGTGCACTATCGGCTGCCATGACTTACTCCTGAAAATTATTATCCGCTTAGCTATTGCCCGCTAAGAACAGCACGCAGCATGTTGACACACATCTCGTATGGGACGGCTTCTTTCATCGACTGCTGCATGTAACCATCGAGCCGTGGTTTCAAGGCAAACGACTGATCGATGGCCTGATCGGTACCAGGCTTATAGGCGCCGATAGACACCAAATCCTGGTTCTTGCGGCAAATAGACAATACCTGCCTAACGGCTTTGGACATCATCATATGCTCTTCGCTGACAATGGCTGGCATCACACGGCTAACCGAGCGTTCGACATCAATCGCTGGATAGTGACCGGCATCAGCCAGCTCGCGCGATAAGACAATGTGGCCATCCAAAATGGCCCTCGATGCATCGGCAATCGGATCTTGCAGATCATCCCCTTCCGTCAGCACGGTAAAGAAGGCGGTAATGGAACCCTGATGTTCGCCACCGTTACCGGCACGCTCCACCAAGGCGGGTAACTTAGCAAATACCGAAGGCGGGTAGCCTTTGGTCGCTGGCGGCTCGCCTACGGACAGGGCGATTTCACGCTGTGCTTGGGCAAAGCGGGTTAATGAGTCCATTAACAGCAAGACATCCAGCCCTTGGTCACGGAAGTACTCCGCTATCGTTAGTGCGGTTTGGCACCCCTTCAGGCGCATCAAAGGTGATGCATCTGCCGGTGCAGCAACCACCACAGCACGCTGGCGTCCTTCGCTACCGAGGATCTCATCAATGAATTCTTTCACTTCTCGGCCACGCTCACCAATGAGCCCGACCACGACAACCTGTGCCGTCGTGCCCCGCGTCATCATACCCAAGGTCACGGATTTACCGACACCTGAGCCGGCAAACAGGCCGATACGCTGTCCTTTACCGACAGTCAGCAAACCATTGACTGCCTTCAAGCCCACATCCAGCGGCTCTTTAATTGGTTTCCTGGCTAGCGGATTGATCGGCTCGGCATTGAACGCCGCTCGATCGGCGGTGAAGATATCACCGAGGCCATCAAGCGGGTTACCCACGCCGTCTATTACGCGGCCAAGCAGCTCCATACCAACCGGGATCCCGCCAGCTTCGGTAATTGGCGTTACTCTTGCTCCTGGCATTACCCCGGTCAACTGCTCACTGGGCATCAAAAATAGGGTTTCTCCCGAGAAGCCAACGACTTCAGCTTCCATATCACCCGTTAGGGTCTCGACTTTGCACAAGCTGCCTACCGGTGCACGGCAACCAATCGCTTCCAATGTCAGCCCTACCACACGCACCAAGCGGCCAGATGCCACCGGTCGACAGGCAGTGTTAGCCGTTTGGTAACGGGATAAACGCTGAGCCAGGCTGGCCATTACGCCTCTCCGGACTCTTGTTGAGATGACGGTTGAGGCTGAGACTGGCTGTTAAGGCCAACAAACTGCTCGAGCAGATGTCTTAGCCGAGTTTCCATCTGGTAGTCAACGGTCGAGTTGCCTGATTCAACGAACAAGTCACCGCGATTCATGGCTGGCTCGGCCTGCAAAGTCCACCGGCGTTCAGCCAAGTTCTCTTCACCGTAAGCCTGTTTGATAAGCTCTAAATCTTCCGGGTGCAGCTGAACAGTCGTTTGCTGTCCGGCCATCGGCAACGCCGCGATACCTTCTCGAAGCGTCTGTAAAATCACTTGAGGGTTAGTCTTGAGTTCAACCTGGATCAACTCTCGGGCCAAGCTCGTGGCCAAAAACACCAACTGCTGCTCAACGGCGTCATCGACCTGCTGCAAGGGTGTAGCCAACTTTTCAATCAGCTGCGAGAGGTGGCCGACTTGCTCGTCAATTTGGCCCTTGCCTTGCTCCAGCCCCTGCTCCAAGCCTTGAGCCAAACCTTGTTCAAGCCCTTGCTGCAAACCTTGCTCCATCCCCTGCTGCATACCTTGCTCGAAGCCTTCACTGTGACCGGCAGCACGGCCTTCAGCGATCCCTTCTTCGTAGGCAGAGTGGCGGATATCATCAAGATCGGCGGCAGTAAGCGGTGGTAATTCCGGCTCTTCGTCGAGTGGCTCGACTTGCCATTCAGGATCATAATTGAGGGCATTTTCTGTTATGCCCTCATGCTCAGGGGAATAATCTGGATAAGCCCAGCGCTCAAGCTCTTGCGCCTGATGCTCAGACACACGCAAGAAACCGCGACGGCGATCCATTGGGCGATCAGAAGACATAGTTTGCCTTTACACAGCAAGAAGCCTTGACAGCATTAGAGGAATTCATCCGCACCGCCTCCGGTCAACATCAACTCACCCGCATCAGACAAGCGACGGGCAATCGATAGAATTTCTTTCTGAGCAGACTCCACATCGGCCACACGGATCGGCCCCATAGCCTCAAGATCATCTTGCAGCATTTCGGCAGCACGCTTGGACATATTGCGCAAGATCTTCTCGCGCAACATATCGTCAGCCCCTTTAAGGGCTTTCTGCAACAGATCTTGCGGTACATCACGCAGCAAGGTCTGGATGCCGCGATCGTCGACTTCAGCCAGGTTATCGAAGACAAACATCAGATCTTCAATCTGGGTAGCCATGTCTTCGTCGTTGTCACGGATTTGATCCATCAGCGCACCCTCAACATTGTTGTCGAGGTAGTTCATGATTTCGGCAGCCGCCTTCAGGCCACCAATTTTCGCAGCCTGTGCACCGGCCTGACCGGCAAACTGTTTCTCCATGATATCGTTAAGCTCATGGAGGGCTGCCGGCTGGACTTCTTCGAGGTTGGCAATACGCATCATCAGATCCAAGCGGACCCGTTCAGGGAACTGTGCCAGGATCTCTGCTGACTGCTCAGGCTCAAGATATGACAAAACAATGGTTTGGATCTGCGGGTGTTCATTAAGGATAATGCTCGCCACCTGACGGGGATCCATCCATTTCAATGAATCAAGACCGCGCGAGCCGCTGCCCATCAAGATCTGATCAACCAAATTATTGGCTTTATCTTCACCCAAAGCCGCAATCAGGGTATTTCGAACAAAGTCTTCACTGCCCATACCGATGCTGGTGTATTTCTGGATATCTTCCAGAAAATGGCGGTGAACTGCCGACACTTTTTCCTGGTTTAGATCGGCCATTTGTGCCATCACACCACCCACACGCTGAACCTGCTTGGGTTCAAGATGGCGGATAATACTGGCTGCATCCTGCTCATTGAGGCTAAGTAGCAAAATCGCAGCTTTATCAGCCCCGGTCAGGGTCGTGATATCAAATTTCTTGTTGTCTGTGGTTGCTACTTCATTAGCCATCTTCAGTTACCCAACTCTTAACAACCTGCGCAGCGAGATCCGGCTCGTTGGCAACCAGTGCACGAACCGCTTTCAGCAGATCTTCATCTTTATGCAGGTTTGGTAGATCCAAGTTGCTGCTGCTTAGCTCCAGCGTTTCAACGCCATCAAGCTCGCTACCAATTAGATCAATGGAATCTTGACCACCAGCCGGTACCGGCAAACCATTTTCATCCAATGGCGTTCCGTCTGAGGCCTGATTTGGATACAGCAACTTGCGCATCGCTGGACGAACCATAACGACCATAATGACGATAATCACCAATGCCGCTGCCAACCAACGTACCCAAGTATTGAAATTCGGATGATCCCAGATCGGCAGATCGGCCACCATTTGCTCTTCAGGAACAGCAAATGGCACTGAAATCACTTCCAGCATATCGCCACGCATTTCAGAGAAGCCAACGCCGCCTTTGAGCAAGCGGGCAATTTTTGCCAGCTCGGCTTCACTTAGGGCAACACGCGTGACCTCACCGCTTTCGGGGTTAACGACTTGTTTGTAATCAATAGCCACGGAGACCGTCTGGCGATCGACCGTGCCAGTTTGGGCGCGGCGGTGCCTAATGGTGGTATCCAGCTCATAGTTACGGGTCGCTTCACGGTGCACCGAGTTATTGCCCGCACTGCCACCAGATTGTAATTCTTTGACTTCCTGAGGGATCGCGCTGTCAGCCGGGGGCTGATTGCTCAACGCACCCGGAATACCCGCGACCATGCTGCCGTTGTTGATGTCTTCCAGCGTATATTCACTGCGGGTTGACTGGGAGGCCGGATCATATTGCTTGCGGGTCTCTTCCACGGCGCTGAAGTCCATTGAGACATCGACCTGAGCGGTATAGTTACCCAACCCCAAGACAGGGATCAGGATGGCGTCGATTTTCTCGCGCAGCGCTTGCTCTTGCTTGCGTTCCAGCTCGTACTCTTTGCGACGTGCGGTTGCCTGAGGATCTGCCGTGCCCGAACTCAGCAAGCGGCCATGCTGATCCGTTACCGTAACACGGGTCGGTTTAAGTCCCGGTACCGCAGTGGCCACCATATCGACGATAGAGTCAACTTCTTGCTGGCCCAATGAACCGCCTGTCGATAAGGTCAGAAAGACAGTGGCTGACGCTTCCTGGTTATGGCGGACAAATACACTTTGTTTTGGCATCGCCAGCAGTACCTGGGCTTGGCGAACCTGCCGGATCTGCTCAATCGCCCGAGCTAACTGACGCTCACGGCTGAGCTTCAAGCGTTCTTGCTCAAGGCGCTGAGACACACCAAAACCCATGTCCTGCAGCAGGATATCGTCGCCTACTGCCACGGTCTGGTTTAACCCGGCCCGGGTCAATTCCAGCTTGATGGCCGAGAAGTTATCCGCCGGCACCCGGATGGTATTACCATCAAGGGTGTAGCTGATTTTCTTCTGATCGAAATGATCGAGGATGGGGATCAGCTCTGCGGTTTCATAAGTGCCCAGCGGTCGCATTTCTGGCTCTTTGATCCAAGAGACGACAAGGACAATCAAAGCGACACAGATAGCCACCGACAGAACCAGAACGACCTGACGCAGGACATCAAGATTACCCAGCATGCTATCAACACGCGAGGCACTCTTTTCTCCCGCATCCGGGCTCTGAAGCTCCAGTTCGCTATCTGCCATTACCGCCGTTGACGGTGAATTGCCAGCAACGGCGAGCTCATTGTTAGTTGATGGTTCCGACACGCACTACTTTCCTATTAAACCGGCATATTCATGAGTTCTTTGTACGCTTCGACCATTTTATTGCGCACTTGTACCGTCGCTTCGAAGGCAACACTCGACTTGTTCCGGGCGATCATGACATCAGACAGGGATACACTGCGGTCCCCTTGGTCGAAGCGGGTGGCTAACTCACTGGATTGCGACTGAAGCTGATTAACGCCTTTGATGGCATCACCCAGCATAGCGCCAAAATCTGCACTGACTTGTTGTCCAGTTGCCGGGCGGGAAGCGTTGGTGGCTTCCAGTTTCATTGCCTGCATTTCGGCCTGAAGTCCATTTACTTTCATTTGTCTCTCCTACCCGTCAGAAACTTGTCAATCCAACAAGTTGTCAGCCTAATTTCTTTATTAATATGAGTATGAAGGAAATCATCCTTCAATGCGGTGATCAAACTGGGATGTCTATCCCAGCATCACGCATTTTTGCCAATTTATAGCGCAATGTCCTTGGGCTGATCCCTAATTTTTCCGCAACATCCTTGCGTTTGCCATCACAGGCACGAATGGTGTCTAGAATAATCGAAAACTCTTGTTCCCGCAGCTCATTTCCTAACCCATCTGCTGGCATCGCAGGATTTTGTCTCTCGGCATTTTGCTGCTCTGTCGCCACATTTGGCACAACAGCGGATTTATCATTGGACCCAGAATGTGCCATCGGCTCAAAAAGCGTCTGCAAGCCATCAGCTTGTAACCAATCAAGCCCTTCAAGCAAAATGTCCGACTCGGCAACCGCTTGCCCCTGACACAGAATCAATGCCCGCTGGATAACATTATCCAGCTCTCGCACATTCCCCGGCCAGCTGTACTGCTTGAGCTTAGCAACGGCTGCCATTGAAAATTCAGGTACCGATTGTCCTTGCTTGATACAGTGTCGCTCCATCAGGTACTGAGCCAGCGGCTCGATATCTCCCGGGCGATCCGACAGAGCCGGCCACATCAATGGAAAGACATTGAGGCGGTAATACAAATCCTCACGGAAGTTACCTTGCGCGACATACTCTTTGAGATCGCGGTTACTGGTTGCCAGCACGCGCACATCCAGCTTGATGCTCTTGCGGCTGCCCAAACGCTCGACTTCCCGCTCTTGCAATACCCGCAGTAGCTTGGCCTGCAAGTTAAGATCCATCTCGCTGATTTCATCAAGCAGTATCGTTCCGCCCTGAGCTTGCTCGAACTTGCCCGGACAGGCCTGGATCGCTCCGGTAAACGCCCCTTTCTCATAACCAAACAAAGTCGCTTCTAGCATGTTCTCCGGAATAGCCGCGCAGTTAATGGCAACAAATGGCCCTTCGCTGCGGTTAGAGTTCTGATGAATGTACCGTGACATCACTTCCTTACCCGAACCGCTCGGCCCCAATACCATCACACTGGCATCGGTTTTAGCGACTTTTTCAGCCAAAGCCAATAACTTAAGTGATTTTTCATCAGCAGCAATAGTTTGCCCGCTTTCGCTTTTTACCGGTGCATAGCGGCTGACCATATTGAGCAGTACTTCCGGGGCAAACGGCTTGGCCATGTAATCAATCGCGCCTTCTTTCATCGCCGAGACGGCATCTTCAATATTGGCGTAAGCGGTCATCAGCAATACAGGTAATTTGGGCCAGTTGTGCTTGATACTGCGGAGCAAACCCAGGCCATCCATACCCGCCATTTGGACATCAGATACAACAATGTCTACGGAATTGGCTTTTAGCACCAACAAAGCCTGCTCGGCACTGTCAGCTTCCAGAGAGTGGTAGCCGGCCAAAGCCAATGTGTCTACCAAGGCTTCTCGCAAACCTTCATCATCCTCGACAACTAATACTCGGCTTTGGTTCATAGGGTCACTCCTGTCGGCTCAATGTGTTGTCCGTTTTGTTCTTGTAATTGCTGTTGTGATTGCTCTAAAGGTGCTTTAGATATCTGCTTTTTTTGCTCACTCGCGCCCTGCTCATCGGCTTGCGGTAATGACAGGGTAAAGCACGCTCCCTTGCCTGGCACAGATTCCAAGCTCAAGCGGCCTTTGTGCGCATTGGCCACCATCTGTACCACAGCCAGTCCAAGGCCAGTACCCTGCTGGCGAGTGGTAAAAAAGGGTTCTAAGATTTTCTTATGCATCTCTGGCGCAATACCCGGACCGTTATCCAAGACGGCGAGATGTATCCACCCTCCTTGGGCAACAACCTGTACCGCAACCCGGCATTGCTTGCCTGCCATCTGGATGGCATTGGTGATCAGATTACTGATCGCACTGGCCAGTGCATTGGCATTACCCAATAAAGTCAGGGACTCATCATCACAGTCGATACTGAAATCGACATTGTTATTGATCACCTGCGCTTCCACCATGCTATCCAACTCATTGAGCAAGGTTTCGAGGGTAAAGCACTCTATCACCTTGTTATCACCGCCCTTGGCAAACAGCAGCATATCGTTGACCTGCTTCTCCAAGTCATGCAGGCGATCAACAAGCTTTCCCTGAAACCGCTCTCGCATCGGCGCCGTCAAATTAGGCGCAGCCAAGTTCGAGGCATACAGCATGGCACTGGATAGCGGCGTTCTTACCTGGTGAGCCAGCGAGGCAACCATCTTGCCGAGCGATGACAGACGCTGCATCTCACTCACCCGCGCTTGTAGCAGACGGGTCTCGGTCATGTCAGTGATAAAGATCAGCTGGCCACTATTGGAAGCAGAAATCGCCAATTTAACCCTGCGGCCATTCTTTAGAGAGATCTCATGGCCGTCATCTTCGCGCGGCGAGAAGGCACGCTGGATGACATCCACCCAACGCTCATCAATAAGTGGCTGCTCCAGCAAACGGATTGCTTCAGGATTCGCTTCACGGACGATACCGCCAGAATCCAAGAAAATCACCCCAGACGGCATCACATCCAGCACCTGCTGGTACCGGCTGACTTGTTGTGACAATGTGCCCAAAGCAGGATCGGAACGTTGAGATATGCTCTGTGCAGGCTGATTATCATCCATGGAAAACCTTGATCTGTATGCTGTCAATTACTGAATAATGCATGAATAATGCCAAGATTATATCTTTATTATCAGCACTTTATCTACAGAGAGGAATATAACATGACGCCATTTTTTTGGCGTCATGTTTTTGAAAAGCGTTTTTTGAAAAGAATGTTTTGCGAAGAGTGTTTAAGGCTTTATTAACGGCTCAGGCCATATTTGCGCATTTTCTCAACCAATGTGGTTCGGCGCATACCCAGCATATCAGCAGCGCGAGCGACTACCCCACCCTGTGCTTCCAGTGCTTGGCTGATCATGTCAATTTCCAGCTCTGCCAGCATTTCCTTCAAATTCACCCCTTCCGGCGGTAAATCACTGTGACTTTGTACTGTCTCAAGATCGGAAGCTTGGCTGCTGAACATGTCAGCCAGCGCCATCCTTTCATGATCATCCACAGACATGAAGTTTTCTTCCGGCTGGAATTCTGGGAACTGGCTATAGCGGTACTTCATCGGTAGGTGGCTGATATCCACCATCTCTCCCGGATAAAGTATGATCAAACGCTCAACCAGGTTGGCAAGCTCACGGATGTTCCCCGGCCAGTCGTGCTCCATCAGCGAGGTCACAGCACGTGGGGTAAAGTGAATTGGCTTCGCACCCTGGGCTTCCATACGCGCCAGTAGCTCTTGGAGCAGCAACGGAATATCTTCCATACGCTCACGCAGTGCTGGCATTTCAATCGGGAAGACGTTCAGGCGGTAGTAAAGGTCTTCGCGGAACTTCTCTTCGGCAATCATGGATTCAAGATCGCGGTGAGTCGCTGCGACAATACGTACATCTGCCTTAATGGTTTCACTGCCACCCACACGCTCGAAACAACGTTCCTGCAGCACACGCAGCAGTTTCACCTGCATTGGCATTGGCATATCGCCAATTTCATCAAGGAACAGTGTGCCACCTTCAGCCAGCTCGAAACGACCTTTACGGGTAGAAACGGCGCCTGTAAATGCACCTTTCTCATGGCCAAAAAGCTCACTTTCCAGTAAATCCGGCGGGATTGCACCGCAGTTCACCGGCACAAAAGGCCCCTTACCACGGGTTGAATGGTAATGGATATTACGTGCAACCACTTCTTTGCCGGTGCCTGATTCGCCAAAAATCAATACGCTGGCATCGGTTGAAGCGACCTGCTCCATCAAGTGACGGATCTCGCTAATAGCCTCGCTACGGCCAACCATGCTTCTGAACAAAGTATTCTTGCGACCGAATGTCGGCAATTGGAAGGTCTGTTTGCCCAGGAACTCTTTGCAGTGGCGGAAGGCATCCATCAGCTGACCGTAATGGATAGGCTTATCGAGGTTACCCACGTAGTTCGGCAGCGCGGCAAGTTCTGCTTCATGCTCACCCATGGAGATCACCGGGATATGGTGATGGGTGCGCAAGAAATTCAGTAGATTGCTTAGCGACTGGCTTGAGGAAACCTTGCCGAGTAAACAGGCGCCCCACTCTTTTTCCCAGTGCGAACTGTTAACCTCTTGAGACGAATAAGCCTCATACTGCTCACCGATAAAGGTAAGGATCACGCTTAAATCATGGCGATGCTGTTGGTCATCATCAATAACGAGGGTATGAACTTGCATAGAAAAGAGTTTGCCTGCCTACTTAAGAGTTATTTCGTGCTGGCATTATCAACATTCATATTTAAAAATTATGAAAAAAACTGCGTAATGCGACGAGAAACCACTTCAAATCTTATCTGACCATTGTAATTAAAGTACAGAATAAGGCAACCGACGGCGGGCAAAAGCTGTGAAGCTATCCCAATGAAAAGCAAGCTTGGGATAGCATTTGGCTGGATTTTATACTGGTGAGGAGATCACAATGCGTCACAGCCTTACTGTGGCAATTTTATGATTCCTCGGCCAAGTGATGATACTCAGCAGGGATTTGCTCCCACGCAGACTTGATTTCACGCAGCAAGTCGACCACCTCTAGGAAGTTTTCCGGCTTGTTGTTTGAACTGCCGTCAATAATATGACGCAACATAAAGTCATATAGGTTATCCAAATTTGTCGCCACCTCACCGCCGTCTTCCATCGACAGGCTATCTTTCAAGGTACCAATGATCGCCAGTGCCTTAGACACTCGCTCACCTTTCATGGCGACATTGCCTTGATCCATTGCCGCCTTGGCCTGGATCAAGCGCTCAATGGCTCCCCCTAATAGCATCAGTACCACACGGTGTGGTGACGCACTGGCCAACTGGGAGTTAACGGACACTTGCTTATATGCCTGAAGCGAACCACGCATAATTCTTTCCTATTTATTTTTGATACATTTGATAGACAGACACTGACTTCTTGCCTTGCTTGGCGGTCAGTAGCTTCTGCCGTATCCGGGCTTTGTTCTGTTCTAAGAGCACTTTCAAATTGCGGGTACGTTGCTGGACGTCTTCAAAGGTTTCCCGGCTCAACTTATCACGGTCTGCCAGGATCAGTTTGACCCGCTCATGCCTTGCCGCGACCAGTTGCTCGAGTTGCTCGGGAAAATCGTCAGGGTATTCCTCAAGCTCAAGCAAGGCTTTGATATGTTGTTCTAGTTTCGCTAACTCTTGCATGTTTCACCTTTAGAAAACCAGCATACTCATCATAGTGCTGAGTTCGTTGTTCATTTTGTAGATGGCGGCATCCATGGCGGAGAGCTGTTTGTACATTCGCTCTTCATACGCTTTCATCCGCTCATCCAGTGTCGCCAGATCATCATCTAACCGACTCTGTTGTTCTTTTAGGCTGTCTTCCCGACTGGTGATTGTACCTTCCCGTCCGACAAAGCTATCAAGCAAGTCATCGGCTTTTTTTAGAAAGCCCTCATCGCCATTAAAAAAGCGGCCAAAATTAACAAAATTATTGTCAAGTTGCTCTTCGAGAATGTCATCATCAACTTCGAGCTTGCCATAACGATCAGTGGTCACACCAAACTCTGAAAGCAAATAACTTTTTCTGTTAACCTCAACAGGTTCATTTAGGAGATTACGCAGTTGGCTGAGTAATGAGCGAGATACACTATCACCGACGAGCGGCCCACCACTCTCTTCTTCTACATTGTATTTTGACTGAGAGTCGACCATCTCGAACAAGCTATTGTACGCTTCGACGAATGAATCAATCGCTGATTTAGGCTTATCGGTATCATTTTCTATCTCGATAATGGCATTTTTAACTTCAATATCATCGGTGTCATTACCCGTGCCATAGGTGCCGGTAATCTTCTTTGCATCCAGCGTTACACCTTCAATCGCATCGGTAAAGGTATTCGTGCTGTTTGTTACCGTCGAGAAGCCATCGATCACAATCACAGCATCTTTGGCTTCCTGCATTTCCTGCATATTTGGGTTGCCGGTGATGTTATCCGGGTCAAAGTCCAAATCGCCCAAATCCCCGGTAGCCCCTGACGCATCGATACTGATCTTGTTTTCTTCACCCGTCTTGGTGCTTGAAAAAATCAGTTTGGCACCCGTGTCATCGGTGATGATAGTCGCTGTAATTCCAGGGTTATCATCAGCATCGTTAATCGCCTGAACCACATCTTTGAGGCTACTCTTGTTGGCCGCGATACTGATTGTCATGGTGTTAGAGCCAACACCAATAACCAAATCACCAGAGCCTAAGCTACTATCCGGATCAGCGGTTAGGCTATCACTGGCCACCTTATGGGTCTCGGCTAGTTGCTTAACTTCAACAGAGTAACGACCGTTCTGTGCATTACTTTCTACAGTCACGCCTAAGTAGCTGCTTTCAGATGATGAAGCGTCTTTACTGGAAAAAACCTCATCTTCATCAAACGATTCGAACATGTCTTGTAGTGAACTTGCCGAGGACTTCACCAAACCGTAGGCACTCAGGCTAGCGTCGACTTTCGACTTTTCATTAGTAATACGGATTTCTTTTGGCGTGCGCTCAGCCGCAACCAGCTGTTGGGTCATTCCAGCAACATCAAGACCAGAGCCTAAACCACCAACTGATAAACCTGCCATTCGTAACCTCTATCCAATTCAGTCTTTATGACTTGCCGCCTGCAGCAGACACAGATTTAATGCAAAAAACAAGCCAAGCTAAATTTTTTCTTGAAATGAACTCACGGAATATTTCGATAAATTTTCGTTTAGATCCAACAGCTCCTGCGCCGGGATCTGCCGAATTAAATCACCGCTGGTCTTGTCATAGATATAGACGACCTGTTCACCATGCTCCTCGTCAAATTCAAACTTGAGCTCACGGTTGATCCGCTGCGACAAGGCTTCGATTTGCTCTCGGTGAAACTCATTGAGTTCATCTGCAGAGGATTCGTGCTTGAGACGAGAGTTATCTACCTTCTCTATTTGGGTAACAGTGCTGTTCAACGGTAATTCTGTTTGGGCTGCATTAGTGTGCTTTGATGACCCCAATTCATTGGGTAAGAGAGTCGGCTTTGTGTGTACAGTAGCCGCTTTAGAAATAGAAGAAGCTGCGGGGTTATCTGATAGTTTATCCATGATAATCACTTCTCCTATGTGATATTAGCGCATTACAGAATAAAGGCATGGCCTGTAGCCATGCCTCTTTTCTTTCAATGAATTACAGTAGGCTCAGCGCTGCCTGTGGATTCATTTTCGCCTGAGCAAGAATTGAAGTTGACGCCTGCTGTAGGATCTGGTTCTTGGTCAAATCCGTTGTTTCTTTAGCAAAGTCAACGTCTTTGATGCGGCTGTTTGACGCATTTACGTTTTCGTTGATGTTTGCCAGGTTGTTCAGCGTGTGGTTAAAACGGTTCTGTACCGCACCTAAATCTGCACGTTGTGAGTCAATCTGGCCAATTGCCGCATCGATAACATCAATCGCATCCTGTGCGCCAGTTGCCGTCGAAATATCAACATCGCCAACGGAGTTCAAGCTAGATGCAGAAGCTCCGAAAATCTCTGTTTCGTCAGCCGTACCATCATTTGAAACAGAGAAGCTGCCTGGTGAGCTTAGCGAAATTTCAGCATTCACAACACCAACTTCACTGGCGGCAATTGCATTACCGTCAAGTGTGGCATTACTGTTTGTGCCCGCAGTCAGCTTGATACCGTCAACATCTGTTGCTGAGATTTGAACACTGCCGTCATCTTGCATTACGGCTGAGTAGCCGGCTTTACCCAGATCAGCCGCTAGTGCTTCTTGAGAGCCGTTATATTTTGCCAGATCGAAAGTATCACCACCAATCTCAAGCGTACCATTGTCAGCACTTGTTAGGCCATCAAGATTCGTCGTTACGGTAGTTTGAGCTTTAATGCCTGTATTTGCATTATTAACTTTATCTTTAATATCTGTAACGGTATCTGTAGCAGTAATTGCTACTACAGCATTACCGTCAGGACCAGCAAAGGTCAAGTCACCAGCGGTTGCACCAACGGTGTAGTCTTCAGCAGCACTTGTTGCAAAGCCCGTACCGAAGGTTGAACCTGCGCCAGTAACCGTATTGTTACCGATCGCATTTGCCGATACGTCACCCAACGTCACTTCGATAGTTTCATTGGCGTTAGAACCCACCTGGAAGCTTTGTGTGCCGTAGCTACCATCAAGCAGTTTCTGGCCACCGAAGGTGGTTGTTTCAGAAATACGTGTTAGCTCCTGCTGCAGTGCAGTGACTTCTTTCTGCAGTGCCGAGCGGTCATCATCAGAGTTCGAACCGTTGGCAGCCTGAAGAGACAGGTCACGCATACGCTGCATGATGTTGGTCGATTCCTGCATTGCCCCTTCAGCAGTCTGGGCAATAGAGATACCGTCGTTGGCGTTACGCATTGCCACGTTCAAGCCGTTGGTCTGGCTGGTTAGACGGTTAGAGATTTGCAGACCCGCCGCATCATCTTTGGCACTGTTGATACGCAAGCCAGAAGACAAACGCTCCATGCTGCTGCTTACGTTGTTAGTGGCATTACCTAGGTGACGCTGGGCCGTCATCGCTGAAACGTTAGTATTTACGGTAACAGACATATTTCGCTCCTTGTTGAGTTACAACCCAGCCTAAGCGGGGGGTAAATATCTCTTTTTGTTTAAGTACTTCTATTAACGGCACGAGCAAAAATACCTTTAGGAATTTTTTAAAAAAATTTTTTTATGGGCGATGGGCGATGGGCGATGGGCGATGGGCGATGGGCGATGGGCGATGGGCGATGGGCGATGGGCGATGGGCGAACCAGATTGTTTGCAAGAGCCAGACACAATCAAGTTCTTTCTTAGCTCTTCCTAGCACCTAGGGCCCGCTCCTCCTAGAGCCGGGCTCTCCTTCCTCTCCTCAAAGCGGCAAAACTCTGCCGCTTTAATCCAGAGAAGCGAGGAGGCTTACAGGTAGTTAAACAAACTGAGCTGCTTGGTTTGGTTAAAGGCAGCCTGGGAGGCCTGAAGGGCCAGCATGTCTTCGTTGAGCTCGATGATTGCCTTGCTGTAGTCCAGATCTTCCAAGCTTCCCTTAGCCTTGTTGAGGCTCAATTCGAAGTCTTGATGCTGGGCCTCATAGGTTTCGAGCGTTTTCAAGCCAGTGCCGACTTCTGCCCGGCGTTGGTTCATATGGACATATGCTGCATTTAACTCTTCGATGGAACGCTGTAAGCTAGCTCTCGCTTCAGGAGATGAAGACGGTGACTCAGAGAAGTTGATCGCATCATTCATTGTCTGGAACAGATCAATGGTCGATGTCTTGTCCAAGGTGACGCTATCCCCCGGCTTTAGTTCACCATCAAATTTGATATCCAAATTCGCTTCATTACCTGGCGTGTTATCAATAAACTGAATACCCTGTGAAGGGTCATACGGTTGAACCCCCTGAGAATTACCATCACGAAACAACTCATAATCGAAGCCGCCATTACCATTATCATGAAAATCAACACGGTAAAGTGAGTTATCGTTCAACTCCGCGTTCGTAGCTGAAAGCATCGATAGCTCTGAGCCATCTTGCAACCCGGCATAATCAGGGCGATAGTCACCAAATGGGTTTTCTATTCCCATAAAGACATGATCTCCTGCCTGACTTGTTTGCACGTGAACAGAAGTGTCTATACGCGCTTCACGATGACCACTATCACCAAGGTATTGAACTTTACCATTGGCATCTTCAACGAAGGGTTGAGTGCTTGATTGGTGACCAGCAAAAACATAATTGCCACCTTCATCTTGCACATTCGCTAAATTCATCAAGCCGCCATATAAGCTTTCTAGCTCATTTTTAAATGCGGTTTTATCATCGCCAGCCATCGCACCATTAATCATGCCAATCAGCTTCTGTTTGGAGCTATCAATGTGGCTTTCAACATTCTTGAGGGAGGTCTCAAGGGTGCCCAAACGGTTATTGGCCAAGGTAATTGACTTCTGAAACTGTTCAATTTGTACCAATTGTTGTTTGTAATTTTGAGTTGATACTGATGCAACAGGATCATCACCGGCGGTTTTGATACGCTTGCCCGTTGCCAGTTGCTCATTGGTGTTGTTTACCGCCCCTTGCTTGCGCATAAGGTTAGAGGTCAGGTTCTGATACTGGGAAAATGTTGATACACGATTGATCATAACGCCTCCTATCCTTAAACAGCACGCAACAGCGTATCAAAGGTTTCGCGGGCCACGCTCATAATGCGGGAGGAAGCCATATATGCCTGTTGGAACTTCATCAGGTTTGCTGCCTCCTCGTCTAGGTTGACACCGGACACACTGGCGACCCGCTCAGTGGCAGCATCAAAGTCAAGCTGGCTGATCTGGCCAAACTTCTCGGCATTCATTTTTTGGATACCGACATCAGTGGTGAGTGTCTGGAACAAGTCAATCACGCTAGAGCGGCCGTTGTTCATGGTTTTCTCTGTTTGCAGGTGCTGCATTTCCAGCAAGTTGCTGTTATCGCCTTCCGCAGGCGTTGCACCTAATTGCACCATATAGCTGTCATTGGCTGCCGCACCGCTGCTAAGCGCCAACGTCGGCACAGGATTATTCAAGGCGTCCGCAAAGTGGATAACACCATTGGTTACGGGATAGTCAATAGCCGTACTCGGTGGCAATGCGTTGCCCTGAGCGTCATAACCAATCAAGTTGATCGGGTTGCCTTGGTCATCCAGTACCGATAAAGAATCACCGGTGTTACTGATCGACACCTGATAGCTTCCACTAACTTGCGCTGTAGGTAGCGGCTCTAGATGCGCCGTTCCTTGGTTTGCCTCTGCTGCCGTAACTACCCGCTGAGCGGCAATATCCGATGCTTCTGTTGCATTCATGGCCATCTGTGCGCCGCCAAGCCGCACAGGGCGAATGGTAAAGGTTTCATCAGATGGGGCTGCTGATAAATTATTGACGTTGATTTGCATGCCATCCGCTTGCAGTACTTGCGGGTCAGTTGCTGCAATGGTTTGGTTCAAGACTTCTTCGCCTTTGGCATTAAACATCTGATAGCTATTGGTTATCCCATCAGTGCTCGCCTTTAGCTGGTAATCACCCACTTGAAGTTTGGAGACATCATCAATGGCTACGGTCATATCGGCACTACTGCCTACCGGTTTAAGCACCCGCTGCTGCATCGCAATAGGATCATTGATATCGGCAAACATGTTCTTGCCCTGCTCACCTTTCAAATCCAAGCCCTGGCGCTGGATGGTATTCACCTGCCCGGCAAAGCCGACTGCCATCCGCCCAACTTCATCGATACTGCGTTCGACAACATCACGGCGAAACCCCACCATCGCACCAAGAATACCGCCCATATTATCGGCATCCAGCGGGGTGGCATTGTGGCCATCATCGACTGCAATTTGTGTCTGCAGCGGGTCGGGCTCACCGGGAATAACTGTCAGACGAGAGGACTCCGTGCCTGACACTAGGGTTTGGCCATCACCGATGATCACTGTATTCGCCAGGTTGTCTTTGCCTTTGAGTACCGTCACTTTGGTGTACTGTGCCAATTCGTTGACCAAGCTCTGTTGCTGGTCAAATAGGTCATTTTTCTCCCCAGCAGGGTTTTCCTGAATACGCTTGTTCAAGGTGGCAATTTCTTGCCCTAGGGTATTGACCCGATCAACCGTCGCAACAAGCTTATCATTCACATCACGCTGCATACCGGCAAGGGTATCGTAGGTACTGTTAACGGTTTGGCTTACCAATGCGGCATTTTCCAGCACAGCTTTACGCGAACCTAGATCATTGGGATGGTCAGCAAGACTTTTCACTGAATCGTAGTAATCGTTCATGCTGGAGATTGTCTTGCTGGCATTGTTGGAAATGAACTCATCCATCACAGCTAGCTGGGCATGGCTTTCATTGGCTTGGTGGAGATTGGTTGTTGACTGGGTCAGTTCACGGGCGGCGAACTGATCATAAGCACGACGCACGTTATCGATGTAGGCACCGGTACCGTATTGGCTGCCACCTATCCAGTGTGCATCATCCGCTTTTTGCTCTGCACTCTGGCGGCTGTAACCTGGAGTATTGACGTTACTAATATTATGACTGGTAACATTGAGTTGTTTCTGAGAGGTTCTCAGCCCACTCATACCAATATTAAGCAAATCTAACGCCATGCACTTATCTCCAGCCAGTTCCAGCGGCAATCATAACCACCCATAAGACAGATAATGCAAATATTAAGCCAAGAATAAAAATACAACTTCGAACGCTGACTGTTTGATACCAGTGTTTCTATAACCACTTCGGGCCTGAACACTTAAAATAATATATATGGTTATAAAATGTGCTAGCTATATATCAAACTACCGTTAAGACATTAGTAGCCCGGTTGTATATCACCAGGCAATATTCAGCACCCCATACTGTTTATTTCAAACGCTGAAATAACCAACTAAGAAATAGAGTTCAAGTTCTAGCAAAAAAAGCAAACGTTTAAACAATGTTTTTAGATTTTTTCAGAAGGAAAACCATAACATTAGCTTCATACTCTTATTAAAACCTCCCCTCACACAACACACACCACTGATTTTTAAGAAGTAAAAGTCAAATCGAACACAACACTTAAGATCTAGCCCACCAATCTTATTTCATCTATTTTTTATCTAATTTATATTAACCACCCACAAAGACACACTTTTGCTACATTTATTTCATTAAATGCCAACCAGATCCAACATTGATAAATAAATTCACACTACACTAGATAAACAGTACAGCTTATATATATAATTAACAGACATACCAACAAGCACTTTATAGGCAGCAATTATGAATATTGGCATTGCAACACTACTTGGCTATGCAATAAAAGAAATTATCGCACCTGTCATTCTGGATAATGTTCGGGAAGGTAATCAGGCAAAAGTAGAAAGTAATGAAATACAGTCAGCGCTGTCCGAAAGTGAAGATACATTGAAGATTATTTCTTCAATTGTCGATGTGTTTGTTTAGTTTTTATCTGTTGCTGTTTTAACGCTATTTTTCCATTAAATCGTTCACCTGATCAAATACCCGCATCACTTTCTCGCTGTACCTTGGATCGGTCGCATAACCCGCTTTGTGAATTTCGTTAATAAACGCTTTCGGATCTTGCGTATTTTCTAGCGCTACCGAATATCTTGGGTTCTGTTTCAAGAACTCTGCATAATCATTGAAGCTTTCATCAAAAGAGTCATAAGAGCGAAACGCTGCGCGCTCCTGAACAGCAATACCTTGATGGTACTCCAAGGTTTGCGTCGCCATTTTATCCCCTTTCCAACTCGGATCTGCCTTAATATTGAAAAGGTTATTGCTGTTACCCGCAGCATTGCTGATCACTTTCTTGCCCCACCCGGTTTCAAGAGCAGCTTGAGCAATCAATACCGCGGGATCAACGCCTAGCACATTGGCAGTACGCCGGGCATACGGCGCCATATGGGTAACAAAAGCTTGTGGAGAATCAAAACTTTCAGGTCGTTGGGCAGATCCCAAGTCTGAGGAGACACCATTAGCCATATTACGCTCGACAATGGCTTTGTTCGCTATCTCGGTGATCTGCTCTTCACTGATTTCAGGTTTTGGACTGGCAATAGTAGAATAACTCAGCTGATTGGCAGCCAAGTGATCACTTGCTTTAGCGTCTTGCCGCTCAAAAGGCAGGTATTTGCCGCCCTTGTCCAACTCAAAAGATGGCTGTTCTTTAACCAGCGTACCATCACTTTGCTTGTCTGAGTCAGCTTCTTGGTGAGCACCAAGCTGCTGAACTATCATATCGGCCAAGCCCAAAGAGTTGCTGCGACTGAGTTCGCTAGCCATTTGTTCATCGTGCATTTGTTCGAAGAACTTGGCATTGCGACTGCTCATCAAATCCGACTCGAAGGCCGAATTGGCCTCGCGCATTGACTTAAACATCATCTGGGTAAAAATGGCTTCGAACTGCTCGGCAGCCGCACGCAGGCTGGCCTGCTCCCCGTCTTTACCGGTTTTCACCCCGGCACGGAGCCTATCTAGGCTCGAGATATCAAGAACAAAGCTAGTATCAGTCGGACTTTTCATCTTGCTCTCCCGTTAGATGATGATCAGCTGGCCTTCAATGGCACCGGCTTGCTTCAGGGCTTGCAAAATCGCCATTAAATCTGACGGCGCAGCGCCAACCTGATTCACCGCACGGACTAAGTCATCCAGCGTCACACCCGGCTCGAACAGGAACATCCGCGAGTCTTCTTCAGTCACGGTAATTTCGCTATCCGGCACCACTACCGTTTGGCCACCGCCAAAGGCATTCGGCTGGCTAGCCGATAGGTTTTCCTTAATCGAAACCGTCATCCCACCATGGGTGATCGCCGCTGGTTTCAAGCGGACATGCTGACCGATCACTATGGTGCCGGTACGTGAGTTAACGATAATCTGTGCGCCGGAATCCGCCGTCTCGAACTCGACATTTTCAATGGTCGATAGGAAAGCCACACGCTGGCTGACATCACGTGGCGCGCGAACCCTAACCGATGCGGCATCCATCGCCGAGGCAACATCCGGGCCAAGGAAATTATTGATGGCATCGACCATGTTCTGCGCGGTGGAAAAGTCCGGTTCGAACAGGTTGAAGGTTAGGAAGTCACCTCGACCAAATGGGTTTGGCACTTCCTGCTCGACAATCGCGCCGGAAGGGATCGTACCAACGGTCGGGGTATTGCTGACAATACGTGAGCCATCTGCACCATCAGCGGTAAAGCCGCCAACCACCAGGCTGCCCTGTGCAACGGCGTAAATGTTACCGTCCAAACCTTTGAGGAAGGTTTGTAGCAGCGTACCGCCACGCAGGCTTTTTGCCGATCCGACCGAAGAAACCGTCACATCAATTTGCTGACCTTGCTTGGAGAAAGGCGGCAGTTTTGCATGGACAGCCACAGCCGCTACATTTCGGGTCCGGAAACGCTCACCTTCAGGGATGTTAATGCCAAAGTTATTCAGCATGGCCCGGAAGCTTTGCTCGGTATAGTAAGCCGATGACGATTCGCCGGTACCCGGCAGGCCGACCACCAAACCATAACCCACCAACTGGTTATCCCGGACGCCGGCCACAGCGGCAACATCCTTGATGCGGGCAGCATGCGCTTGCGATGAAACGACAGGCACTACCGACACCATCAACAAGCTAAATAGCACTGACTGAAAGAACTTTTTCATGATTTACATCGCCGCATTGAAGAATCGGGCAAACCAGCTCGGGGTTTGGGTGTCCTGACGATCACCGGTTGCCGAGTATTGGATACGGGCATTGGAAATACGCGTTGACGGAATCGAATTTTCCGAATCGATATCGTCAGGGCGAATCGTCCCGCTGACCCGGATATACTCATCACCGCTGTTCAGGGTCAGCCACTTCTCTCCCCTCACCAGCAAATTGCCATTCGGCAGCACTTCGATCACCTCGACAGAAATTGAGCCGGAGAAACTGTTGCTTTGATCCGACGACAGGCTACCGGAGAATTTGTTATCGTTGGTCAGGGCGTAGGACAAATCATAGCTACCGATATTGACCGGACGTCCGCCCAGCATAATCGGCTGCATGTTCATATCGGTCGATTTGCCCAAATCCGAGCTGGCACTCTTTCTGGCCTGGGTATTTTCTTCCAGCAGCACAGTGACGATATCGCCAAGGCCTGTTGGCCGGGTGTCGTTATACAGCCCCATAGAGTTGGTATTGCTAAACAGTGACCCGGTTGAAGTCGCGTAATGCTCTGGCTTTTCCGGCGGGCGTACCGAAGACCAGTTAGGATCACCCTGCACCGCATCTTCACGCGTTCTGACCAAACCGATAATGCCATCGCTTTGCTCGGTCGTACCTTCCACCGCATCAACATCGCTGACAGCGCTATCGAGATCCGATCCGGTATCAAAATCCTGTGCACAACCCGACAACAACGCCACCAGCAGTGCCACCCACAATACAGGCCAATACTTACCCATACCTTACTCCCTGTTATAGCTGCTGGTTGACGTAGCTCAGCATCTGGTCAACGGTTGAGATCACCTTGGAGTTCATCTCGTAAACGCGCTGTGCCTCAATCATATTGACCAGCTCTTCAGTCACATTTACGTTAGAGGTTTCCAGCATTGACTGACGTACGCTACCAAAACCGTCAAGACCCGGGATCCCTTCCTGCGGGTCGCCGCTCGCCCCAGTTGGCAGGTAAAGGTTCTGGCCAATCGGCTCCAAACCGCCTGGATTAATAAAGTTAGTCAGGTTGATCTGTCCCAGCACCTGGTTTTCCTGCTGATCCCGAATACGGGCTGAGACTTCACCATCAGTACCGACGGTGATGGCCACGGCATTGTCGGGAACAACAATTTCTGGCTCCAGGACGTAGCCTGCGCCTGAAGTCACAATCTGGCCTTCGTTACTCACCGTAAATTGACCGTTGCGGGTATAACCGATGTTGCCGTCTGGCAGCATCACTTGGAAGAACCCGTCGCCTTCGACCATCATATCGAGGGCATTGTCGGTGGTTTGGGTATTACCCTGAGTAAAGACTTTCTGGGTCGCGACGACCTTAGAACCGGCGCCCAGCATCAAGCCGGACGGCAAAGTGGTATCCTGTGTCGCCTGGCCGCCTGGCTGGTTAATATTTTGGTAGAACAAGTCTTCAAAAACCGGACGGCTTTTCTTAAAGCCCACTGTCGAGGCGTTAGCTAGGTTGTTTGAAACCGTTGAGATATTGGTTTGCTGGGCATCAAGACCAGTCTTACTGACCCAAAGAGCTGGATGCATTGGTTAACTCCTCGCTATTATCCGATACGCATTAGAGATGAAGACGCTTTGTCCATGTCTTCTGCGGTTTTCATTAATTTGACTTGCATTTCAAAGTGGCGCTGCAGGTCTATCATATTGACCATTTCACCGACCGCATTGACGTTGCTGCCCTCCAGAGCACCGCTTAGCAAGGTCACACCTGCATCAGCTTCCAACCCCTGCGGGTTTGGGTTTGTTGCCTTGAACAGTCCGTCGACATCTTTGTACAAGCTGTTATTTTCAGGGTTAACCAGTTTGATCCGGTTAATGGCCACCATGGCTTCCGGTGGCGCACCCTGCGGCAAGATACTCACTGTGCCGTCTTTTTGGATCTCAATCTTGTTGATAGGAAGCGGGACGAAAATTGGCGCATCGGCATCGCCCAAAATTAGCTGGCCGTTGCTGTTTTGTAGCATGCCCATTTCATCAATCTTCAAGTGACCTGCACGGGTATAGGCTTCTTGGCCTGAGGCATCTTGCACGGCCAACCAACCATTGCCTTCAACCGCCACATCCATGGCACGCCCGGTCATTTTTACCGAACCTTGCTCGAAGTTGTTGCCCGGGCGCTCTGTCATTGAAAACACTCGGGTCGGCAATCCTTCACCATAGGCCTGCATGCTTCTCGCCTGCTGCAGATCTGCGCGAAAACCCGTGGTATTCACGTTCGCCAAGTTATTGGCCGCAACCTGCATGCCGTACATATCTTGTTTGGCGCCACTCATGGCGAGAAATAATGCGCGATCCATCTAACCGTCCCCTATATCGATAAGCAACAACAAAGCAAAATGCATACCAACATAGCATTAGGCGCTATAGTGCTGATTTTAAAGAAAACAAAGCAAAAAAAAGAAGTTAAGCATGAAGAAGAGGAAAAGAATTGCCGCTTAGCTGACGGTTATGGTCAAAGAACAAACAACCATCAGGAACAGGAGAAATACACTGTCAATAAATTGACTAAAAATATAAAGCCCATAACGAAAGTCGTCATGGGCCTATTACAGCAGGTCTATTAATTAGCGGATCTGCAAGATGTTCTGCTGCAGCTGGTTGTTCACATCCAGGGCACGCGAGCTGGCCTGGAAGTTACGCTGAGCGGTGATCAGATCCACCAGCTCCTGGGTCATATCGATATTCGACTGCTCCAGGGTACCGTTCTTGATAGAGCCGAACGAACCTTGTGACGCATCGCCCCATACTGCCGCGCCAGAATCCTGGGTCACGTTCCATAAAGTACCACCCAGTTGGGCCAGGCCTTGCTCGTTGGCCACACGCGCCATTGCTACTCGGCCAATTACTTTGTCCTTGCCGTTCGAGTATGAGGCGAGAATATTACCGTCAGAATCGATATCGACATTTGACAGGTAGCCCGTGGTCGCGCCGTCTGAATCTTCCAGCTTGCGAATCTCAAACGGTGCCGCGTATTGAGTAGGTTCGTCATAGTTGAAGATCAGATTCTGGGTACCGTCTGCGCCACCAAGCTGAATACCCGCGGTTTGGAAATCTACCGTTTGGAAGTTTGGCGGATTGGTCACCAGCTGACCGCCCGCATCAAACTGTAGCTCATGACCTAAATGGCCGTTACCACTGCCAATGCCATTTTGAACATCAAGGGCTTTTTCACCGCCGCTGTCACTCACTGTATAGTACACACTCCAAGTATTTGGAGCCACCCCCGGCTGGGTATCATCTTGCTTGACATAATAAGCCGACATTTTCAACGGATTACCCAGTGAATCATAGATCGTCGAAGAGGTCGCCTTGTTGTAAGAGTCTGGATTGGAGAAATCAAACGGTGTGCTCTTCGGCGTTGCCTCACCACTAGGCAAGTTCATCGCAATGTTCATGTTCTTCGACATGTTCGGCTGGCCAAACGTGTCATCGATTGCCATTGGCTTGGGCTCGTAGGAGGCAACCGTATTGGTGTCCTGGTTGACTTCATAGCCAAGCAGGTAGTTGTTGTCGGAGTTTACGATCTCGTTGTTGTTGTTCAGGTGGAACGCACCGTTTCGGGTCAGATTGTTGTTCGCCGGCTCTGCCTTGTTCGGCGCGACCGCAAAGAAACCGGTACCCGAGACTCGCAAGTCCAGCGGGTTGTTGGTGTAAATACTAGACCCTTCGTGGAACTGCTGGGCGACTGTTGCCGTCTGTACACCGCCGCCAGTTGTTGTCTTTGAGTTCGAAAAAATAGAGTTAGAATACACATCGGCAAACTCGGCGCGAGACTCCTTGAAGCCGTATGTATTGGCATTGGCGATGTTGTTACTGGTTGTGTTGAGATCTTTTTGGGCCGCACCCAGGCCACTCAAGGCAATATTCATGCTCATAATTGATTATCCTTTCGCTTGTGCTTTTCCGACCTGAAGTACATCAGCCAAATTGAATTGTTTGTCGAGACCAGCAAGGTTGAGTAATACCTGGCCGTCTCCCTGCCCCATTACCACGCTGTTAACATTGGCATGGGTAAATACGTCATAGTTCTGTGTTTCGCCGCCGACAAGGCCAGAGACTCGAATGGTGTATTGCCCCTCCGGCATCATCTTGCCTTGCTCGTTCTTGCCGTCCCACTCAATATCGTGATCGCCGGCTCCCTTGGCACCAAGGTTAATCGTACGAACCAACTCGCCCTGAGGGGTTTCCACTCGCATCATGGCTTGATCGAGCGAGTTCGTCAGACGGACACGACCACTTAAGCCACCTTCTGTCACTTTCATCCCGGTCGCACTTGGCACCAATACATCCTGCCCGACCAAGGTCGAAGCCTGCAGCGCTTGGTTCGACGTCATCGCGGTGTTGAGCAAACCGAACTGCTCGTTCATCTGGTTGATGCCGTCTACTGTGGCAAACGAAGCCATCTGCGCGATCATCTTGTCATTGCCGACTGGCTCGAACGGATCCTGCTGTGATAGCTGTTTGGTCAGCAAGGATAGAAAATCCTCTTGTTTCAACTGGTTCTGGCCAGTGGTTTTCTGCTCTTCCTGAACCTTCTTTTCCTGCATCGACTTTAGCTGGTCGAGGTAAGAAAGGTTGTTTGAACCTGCACCGTTAATACTGCTCATTGCCGTTACTCCCTACCTTACTTACCCATCTGCAGTGTTTTCATCAGCATCTGCTTGCTGGCATCTGCCACCTGGACATTGTTCTGGTATGAACGCGATGCCGAAATCATGTTGGCCATTTCTTCCATTACATTGACATTCGGCTTGTAGATATAACCTTCCGCATTGGCCAGCGGGTGATCCGGGTTGTACTCGGCACTCAATGGTTTTTCGCTTTCGACAATAGCTTTCACCTGCACCGGGACACTTTCACTGCGCTTGTAACTCGCGCTTTGCAGCTCTGCTGCAAACACCGGGTGCCTTGCCTTGTAGGTTTCTTCAGCTGAGCTACTCACACTGTTGGCATTGGCAAGGTTACTGGAGGTGGTATTCAAACGAACCGATTCCGCGCTCATGGCCGATCCCGTTACGTTGAAAATATTAAACAAACTCATTCATTAATCCCCTTTCAGTGCCTTGCTCAGGTTTTTGAATTTTGATCCGAGAAAATCCAACGATGCCTGATATTCCAGTGAGTTCTGCATAAACAGGTTTTGCTCCAGCTGGGCATCAACGGTATTGCCATCACCCGTGTCCGGCTGGGTAGGAACACGGTACTTTTGTTCACCCGCGACCTGCGTGGAGGCAGAAATATGCCGACCATCAGTACGGCTGAGGCCAACTTTTGCCCCCGAGGTTGCCGCATTGAGGGCCCGCTGGAAGTCGATATCTTTCGCCTTGTACCCTGGCGTATTGGCATTGGCGAGGTTACTTGCCAGCGTTTCGGCGCGTTTGGCACGTACGCCAACGGTATGCTGGTGAACACCTAATGCTTTATCAAAAGAAATGGACATATCTGCCTCCCAAAATCGTTACCGAATAGGAAGCAAAGGGTGTGCCAAAAGTTATAAACGAGGGAAATTAGGAGGTTGGCGATGGGCGATGGGCGATGGGCGATGGGCGATGGGCGATGGGCGAGCCAGATTGTTTACAAGAGCCTGACCATCCAAGCTCTTGCTTCTTCTCTGGGCTCTTCCTCTAGCCTCTAGCCTCTAGCCTCTAGCCAGTTTTACTTAAGCTTGTAGATAATCCCCGGGTTGCAGCGGATCATCTCGAATTTATCTGTCAGGCCCGTCAGTGACTCTGATGCCCCCAGCAGCAAATATCCTCCAGGGTTCAGGCTGGCTGCCATTTGGTTGAGTACCTTGGCTTTCATCTCCGGCGAGAAGTAGATCAGCACATTGCGGCAGAAGATCACATCAAACTTGCCTAGCAACGCATAGCTGTCTTTCAGGTTCTGCGGGCGGAAGTTGACCATCCGCTTGACCTTGTCATTCACTTTTAGGCGGCCATCACCGTTGTCCTCAAAAAACATCCGGCGACGCTCCATCGACAACCCCCGGCTGAGTGCCAAGTTGTCGTAGGCCCCTGAACGGCAAGTATCCAGCATAGTCTGTGAAATATCGGTCGCCGTGATCTGTACACTGCTTGCCAGCATTCCCGGCCTGCGGCTCTGGGTTTCCAGTACCGTCATGGCTATGGAATATGGCTCTTGCCCCGAAGAGCTGGCAGAGGACCAAATTTTGATTGGCCGCTTATTGGCAGCTAGCTCCGGCAGGATACGCTCTGCCAACACCGTGTAAGGATAGGTATCACGGAACCACAATGTTTCATTGGTTGTCATGGCATCGACCGCCGCGACACGCAATTCCCGGTTCCGGCCCGCAACCACCACCTGCAATAGTTCAGATAATGAAGATAATGAATACTGACTGACTAAAGGACTGAGCCGGCTTCTTACCAAGTACTGTTTACTGTCACCCAATACAATTCCGCACTGGGCTTCCAGGAAACGGCAAAATTCGCGGTATTCCTGATCGTTTATTGTTATCGCTGTCATCTACTGCTCTAGTATGATTTTCTTGTGCTCGAGTCTGTTTATAATGGCATTGCCTATTTAGGCATAGCGGCTTTTACTGCTGCGCCAAGCTCATCAGGGTTAAACTTAGGAATGAAGGCATTGGCTCCAACTCGCTCTACCATAGCCTGGTTGAACACCCCGCTGAGAGAGGTGTGCAGGATAACATGCAAGTCTTTCAGTTTTGGATCGTTACGGATTTCTGCGGTCAGGGTATATCCATCCATTTCCGGCATTTCGATATCCGAAATCACCAGCGCCAGTTGTTTGTAGATATCCCCTTCCTGGGCCATCTCTCTGAGCTTGATAATGGCTTCTTTGCCATCTTTAACCAACACACATTCACAACCAATAGCCTCAATCGCACGCTGGACCTGCTTGCGGGCAACACTGGAGTCGTCGGCGACCAATACGCGCTTGATGTCTGGCATGTCTTCAATCAACTCTTCCAATACCGTGCCGGTGATATTGGTATTGACCGGTGAGATCTCATCGAGAATTTTCTCTACATCCAGAATTTCAACCAGTTCATTATCAATTTCAGTTACTGCTGTCAGATAGTTCGCCTTACCCGCTCCTTTTGGCGGCGGCAGGATTGACTCCCAGTTCATGTTGATAATGCGCTCTACCGAGGAGACCAAGAAACCCTGAATCGAACGGTTGAACTCAGAAATAATCACAAAGCAATTGTCGAGATCGTCAATTGGACGGCCACCGGTTGCCAGGCTCATATCAATCACGGAAATTGTTTGCCCGCGAATATGTGCGATCCCCTTCACCAAAGGGTGCAAGTTAGGCATGGTTGTCAGCTTCGGACACTGAAGCACTTCCTTGACCTTAAATACATTGATGCCATAACGTTGACGTCGATTGAGCCTGAATGTTAGCAACTCTAGCCTGTTTTGACCGACCAGCTGGGTACGTTGATTCACCGAATCTAATATCCCCGACATATGAAGACGTCTCCTTGTTGATTGTTTTTATAATTTGATACGTGTTTACTAGAGAAACCAAAGGGTAAATCACATATCATAGCAAGTTAAAGCTGCTTTATTAAAATACCTGCGGTAAGACACAGTATCCCATTGTGACTGGCGACATTAAAGAGATAATTACGTGCTTAGCTACTCGCTTAACATCCACCTAATTTGTTTTATCGGCCTGCAGCTGTTTTTCTTTAGCAGCATCAGCCTCGCGTCAGCTAGCCAAGATACAAACCAGGATCTCACCCAACCAGCTCCTGCCAATATGGCACCAGAGGCAATCAGCCAAGCCGCGCAAGATCACGTCACCGAGTTAACCCGCGAGGCAAACGGCACCTTCACTATCACAGCACCAAACCTCGATAACCGGCTCCGCCTACCTCAATGCCCCGAACCTCTGTCGACCGACATCCCCAACAAAAATTCACTGAGTGGTACGGTTTCTGTTTTGGTTCGTTGCGAGCCTCTTAATTGGCAACTTTACGTCCCCGTGCGCGTCCAGCAGGTGCTTGAGCGGGTTGTTGCCAAAGCGCCGCTTCCCAGAGGGTCCGTGATCTCCGCAGCCGACATCACTGTCGAGCAAGTGGAACTGAGGCGGCAACGCGGTGCCTCTTTTGCCAGCCCAGAGCAGCTGATTGGCTCCAAAGTAAAGCGCCCCGTCCGGCTTGGGGAAATCATCTTGGCCAGCGACATCTGCCTGGTGTGCAGAAATGATGCCGTTCTTATCAAGGCCGGCAATGACGGTTTGTCTATTATTACCGAAGGCAAAGCCTTATCTGATGGCTCGCTGGGCGAGCAAATCAGAGTGCAGAATAATCGCTCGAAAAAGGTCATTACCGGAGTCGTCAGTGCTGTCGGTGAAGTGACGGTTCGCTATTGATACGAAATTACCGAAATTTTACGTACAATACCTAAAGGTTTTGCTATCGTTGTCGATAATACAGTAGCTATAGAGCCTAACTGCATGTTCAAGGAGTTTCTAATGCCTACTATCAATAACATACGCACTAACCAGCCATTAACCACTGGCGGGAATGTATCCAACGCCGAGGCTGGCAAAAGCAAACCGGCATCTGATGCTAAAACCAATACAGCCGAATCTGATTCCGTCTCCTTGAGCAGCCAAGGCCAATCTGTGGGTCAGATCCACCAGCAGCTGGCGACCCAGGAAGCTTTCGACACTGAAAAAGTGAACGCCATCAAAGAAGCGATTGCCAATGGCTCTTATGTCATTGATGCCGACAAACTAGCGGCTAATATGATCAAATTAGAAGATGAATTGAAAGGCCTTTAAGGAACAAGTGAGAGAGTATGTCTACGTCTATAGAGCAGCTTCTTGAACAGCAACAGGTAAACCTTACCTCTCTCACCGCATTGCTCGCGCAAGAGCAAAAAGCAATTGTCGAACGCAAGTCCGAGCAAATTCTTGAATGCGCTCAGAAAAAATCATCATTGATCGACAGTATCAAGCTCGTCGACCACCAATTATCTGTTCATCCAGAGCAAACTAGGCTCGCTGAGGACGGCGATCTGGCTCAAAAAGTCTCAGCCTTAAGGGCTCTTGCTGACGACTGCCAATCCACCAATGAAGTGAACGGCGAAGCCTTGATGCGCGCCCAGCTGAGCTTCCATAAACTGAATAATTTATTGCAGCAGAGCCGCGGCAAGCATCAAATGACCTACACCAGCGAGGGAATAACCCAGAATACTCGTACTCTGGGGACTGATCTAAAAGCGTAAAAAAACCGTCTTGTCGATTTATCCTGCCTAGAACATCACTTCTTGGCTTTGGGGAACCGAATACACTTCAACACTCCCTTTCAAGCGCTCCATCCGATTGAGATCAAGCTGCATTTCAGTCACATAGTTATCGCCAATCGGATAACTGCGGATCACTTCAGCACCACGGATACTTCCATCAACAGAGCTATCGTTAGTTTCATAATTCAACTGCTGATCATCCATCTCGGCCCGGGCTGTAATACGGATGCCGTAAATCTGCTCCGTCAACTCACGGTAAGCATCGAGCTTTGACGCCCGCATGGCACGCATGCGTTTTTCTTCTATGCTCTTCCCTGGCTGCTCGCTAATGGACGCATAGCCAACAGCGGTAATAATGTCTGTATTGCGCGTTTCAACCAAAGGCTGACAGCCGACAAGAAAAGCTAAAACAAACAGGCACCAATAACGCATTTTTACTCCTAAGGCTTAATTACTACTGTATTTCTATCATGGGACAGGGTCTCATCACGAATGATCCAGCCATTGTCCATCCGCATTCTGTTAAGACTGTCAAGATCGCGACCAATCCTGTCGGCAGGTAGGAATCCTTGCGCCGAGGCTATCACCACACGAGAGCGGATACCAATAATCCGGGCATTGACCAGCACACCGGCCGATTGGCGAAGCATAGTACCTGCCAGTACATAATCGACAGGCTGCTCGGATGATAACTGTTGCCAGTCACGGCTAAGGGCAAAGTCACCATCCGGGGTCACTTTGATACCACCTGTGACTTTGTAATCAACCACGGTATAACCACGCTGCTGCATTTGGTAAATCAGACCTTCCGAGACCGTATTACCCAACCAGTTCGTCTCGTCCATGTCCTGAAGGTCAACAAATGAAGTCACGGCCAGAGGTGTACGAGCAGTCAGATACTGATTCGACTCAATCAGCTTGTCAGCCATTCCCTGGATGAAAAAATCCATGGTATGGCGAGGCATTTCATCCAAACTATGTCGGCTACCGGTATAAGGCTCTTTACCGTTATAAATGGGAGAATAGGCACAAGAAGTTACCAACATTGCCATCAATACAATTACCCATTTTTTCATAATATACAGCTCCAATTGAAGAGAGACTTCAGACCCATAGCTTGTTATCGTAGATTCAAACAAAAACTTTATTGGTAAACACAAAAATTCAGGAATGCTCTTTGCATTATCCTTGGAATACTATGAAAGTCGCCATTCAATCTCACCATTGATAGTGGCACACTCGCTTCAATTCGTAAGCATCCAACGTAGAGTTTTAAAGCAATTTTTATACCGAAAGTGGACGAAATGATAAAAAAGATCCTCCTTACCCTCAGCAGCATCTGGCTACTGCTTGCCTTACCGGCAAGTGCCGCATGGTATGAAGTCACAGGCTCTGCTGTTGTGCTGCAAAGTGAATCACAAGCCCGCCAGACCGCGCTGGAAGATGCCGTGTTACAGGTTATCCGATATGCCGGAGCCGATCTTTCCTCATTCAACCGCGTCAAACCCTACCTGAAGAACAAACAGGATCATTACCAGTTCAGTGGCAGTGAATTACGTCAAATTACTGTCACCAAAACCAGAAAGAAAAGCGGCAGCCTTTATCTAACAGCCCAAATCGAAGTATTTCCGTCGGCAAGAACTTGCCACAAGGTACAATACAAAAAAGGCCTGCTGTTGGGTGAATTTGATATCCGCTCCCCCCAACACGCCTCGCTAGGTGGGATTTACCAGCTAGGGGACAATTTCACGTCCGTGCTGAAACGCCAATTGGAAACCCGCTCGCAAAGTTTCGTGGTTTCCGGTACCACCCGTGTCCAAATCAACCCGGGTTATCCTAGCCAAATGGTTATGCTCGCGGAAGATCATGATGCCCAGTACATCATCAGCGGTCAGATCACCGATTTAACCTCGACACTCGATCAAAAGTTGTTACGCAGCGATACGATCAATCGGCAATTTGCTGCCGAACTCCAACTTATGGACGGCAAAACCGGTGAAGTACTGATGCAAAACCAATATCGAGAAGTGGCAAACTGGCCATTTTCCCGCACCAGCCAAGTTGACACCGGCAGTGCCCGGTTCTGGCAGTCAGCATATGGCCAGGCTGTTCAGCGTGTTAGTCAAAACATGATGCTGGATCTGGAAAGCACGCTGGCTTGCCGTACCAACTTACCGGAAGTGGTTCGCCATTATGGCAATACCATCCATATCAACCAAGGTCGCAAGCATGGCGTGAAACAAGGTGATCAACTGGCGCTATGGCACAGTGCTGGCTTTATTGATCAAAACGGGATCCCAAGAAACCGTATGGTTCAAACCGACATCACCTTGGTTGTCGACCGGATATACGAAAAATCTGCCGAGCTCAGCATTGAACAGCCGGAGCTTGCCAGCAGCATCCAACCTGGTGATTTGCTAACCAAACAGATTGAAGATTGAGAGTAATCACTTAATTTATTGGTATTTTTTTGTATAATGGCGAAACCAAGCAGTGCTTGCTGCTCCCTTAGCTCAGCTGGATAGAGCGTCCCCCTCCTAAGGGGAAGGCCACAGGTTCGACTCCTGTAGGGAGCGCCATATTTCAAGGCCCAGTTATCATCAGGTAACTGGGCCTTTTTCATTAAAGATGAAAAAGCTAAAAACGAAAAAACCTCGCCTAGGCGAGGTTCTTTGAATTTGGTGGAGCTAGGCGGGATCGAACCGCCGACCTCTTGCATGCCATGCAAGCGCTCTCCCAGCTGAGCTATAGCCCCAAATTGTGAAAATGATAATAAAAACTTAGCTAAATCATGTCAATAGATGACTTTTTCTGTTTGTCATTAATATCATGATTCCGTGATTTTCGTCACACCACCAACCCGGGGCTATCTACGCGTCCAACCATCCAGCCAATACCGCCCAGCTAACGCCTGTACTTTTATAGCGATACCGATTTAATGCTGTCGAAGCTCAACCACATTTAGCAGACAGAAAAATGTATTAAATCTGATACATTCTATAAATTTTGAAGCGCGTAGATTGGCGCGTAGCCTGAAAGACGATACCTGTCTCGTGATGTCCGTTAGACTAAATCCGATGACAACAAACAGCCAAATCGATAAATGCCACATAAAATCAGATATTTAAAATAAACCCTAACAGCATGATAGAGTTAAAAAACTCCATCAGTATCTCCAATCTTCCTCACACAAAGCAAAGCACCATACCGCTCTTATTAATATTTGAAAAATATGATCTTAACCTACTATCAAATGGTAGATATACATGACAAGCAAGAAGTAACGAGACATACATCACATGCGTTTTATTAAGAAGGAGAGCGCAATGAAGAAAATCACCACATTTTTTGCTGCGATGATGCTTGCTGCCAGTTTCAGTTCAGGCGCGTTTACCCTAGCCGGAACAGATGCTGACTTACCAGAAGATGCTGTTAAACAGTGTGCAACAGCTAAAAGCTTCTGGGTCTGTATTGATAACTATAAGCAGATGAACAAAAAATAAAAAAAACGGAAGAGTTCTACTCTTCCGTTTCGTTCTCTAATTCCGATAGACCGGTATTAGCTGTTCGCTTCACGCTCAGCGATGAAGGCCAGTGCCATCCTGATTCGAGCAGCGACGCGCTCTTTACCAATCAGCTGCATCACAGCATCTACAGATGGTGATTGACCTTGGCCGGTAACAGATACACGTAGTGGCATACCCACTTTACCCATACCTAGCTCAAGCTCTTCACACGTTTCTTTGATCACGTTATGAAGGTTTTCAGTCGTCCACTCTTCAAGCGCTTCTACTTTAGCAAGTGCCAACTCTAGCGCACCTTTAGCCACTGGGCGCAGGTGTTTCTTCGCCGCACCGGCTTCAAACTCGCTAAAGTCTTGATAGAAGTAACGCGACTGCTCTGCAAGCTCAATCAGAGTATTACAGCGCTCACCGACCAGCTTGATCACATCCGTCACCGCCGGGCCTTGAGAAGAATCGATTTCTTTCTGATCCAAGTGCCACTGCAAGTACTTGGCAACATACTCAGGCTCTGCCGTCTTGATGTAGTGGTTGTTCAACCATAGTAGCTTGTCAGTATTGAACGCAGACGCTGACTTGCTGATTGAGTCAAGGCTGAACAGCTTGATCATTTCTTCTAGTGAGAAGATTTCCTGATCGCCGTGAGACCAACCCAAACGAACCAAATAGTTCAGCAGTGCTTGTGGCAAGTAGCCTTCGTCACGGTACTGCATCACGCTTACCGCACCATGGCGCTTAGACAATTTGGCACCATCATCACCCAAGATCATTGCACAGTGGGCAAACTCTGGGACTGGTGCACCCAGTGCTTGGTAGATATTGATCTGGCGAGGAGTGTTGTTGATGTGATCTTCACCACGTACAACCTGCGTAATCCCCATATCCCAGTCGTCAACAACCACACAGAAGTTGTACGTCGGGCTACCATCAGTACGGCGGATGATCAGATCATCCAACTCGCTGTTGGCGATTTCGATACGGCCACGTACGTGATCGTCAAATACAACCGTACCTTCTTTCGGGTTACGGAAACGGATAACAAACGGCGAATCTTCAGTCGCTGCTGCATTTGCCGCCACAACTTTCGGGTGGTTGGCATCGTAGCGTGGTTTTACACCTGCAGCCATTTGCTCTTCACGGATTTCGTCCAGCAGCTCTTTCGGGCAGTAACACTTATAGGCTTTATCTTCTGCCATCAACTGGTCAATAAGCTGGTTGTAACGATCAAAACGCTTGGTCTGGTAGTATGGGCCTTCGTCCCAGTTCAAACCCAACCATTCCATACCTTCAAGAATGGCATCGATCGCTTCCTGTGTAGAGCGCTCAAGGTCAGTATCTTCGATACGAAGAACAAATTCGCCACCCATGTGTTTAGCAAATAACCAAGAATATAGAGCCGTACGAGCACCACCAACGTGCAAAAAGCCTGTTGGGCTCGGTGCAAAGCGAGTTTTAACCGTCATTGAACAATACCTAATTAATGAAGGAGTATGCAGTGGATTCACTGCGATCAGAGGCGGGTATTTTACCACTGTCTGGTAAATCTACAATGACCCGTCAACAATCAGTCAATCTTTAAGGATTAACAGCGCGACCTAAGGCTCTCACTAACTAGTTTGAAGACATAGATAGCAATTAGTCCTTCAGGTTTTTCATCGCCCACAACATGAACTCTTGCTGTTCTTGTGCACTTAACTGTGAAAATGATCCTTGCAATATGTTCATTCGAGAGCTGCTATTGGTAACCGACATTGGCTGAGACTCACCTGAAGCAACCTTATTTGCCGTTGACGTTGAGACAGTTGAAGTAGTTGAGACAGACGAAACAGCGGCTATGGCATCAGCTCGTTGGTTATACGCCACCAACTCATTCTGGTAGTCCCTAAGATTCTGAAGTCCACCAGCGGTAAGCTTGTCGATGGAAAAATCAACCGATCTGTTTGCGTCGTTGACTAAAGTAAAGGACGGTGAGCGCTCAAAGGCTTTGGCATCAGCTATGGTTCTTAATTTTGGATAACTAAGCTCAAGCGGGCGATCAGAAGCCTCAAAACGGATGATAAAGGCTGGGGAGTTATATTTCCGATGCTTGGCATCTTCAGAGACCAGTTGCCCTACTTTGAAGAGTAGTTGGTTTGTTCCCTCCTCAATAAGCAATAGATTGTTGCCGGACTCAGCAGAAGCATCCTCGGCATCCGCCGAGTTTAAAATCAGTGGTTGGATTTCGCTCTGTAATGAGATCGTGGTTTCTGCATTGACACTCATAGCTCCGAATAGCAGGCTAGCAACTACAAATTTGTATAGTGGTTTCATTGTTCATCTCCCAATACGCACAATCAGCAAAAGGGCGAACACTTCGCCCTTAATCATTTTTCATCGTTATCTTAACTAGCAATTAGAAGTAGTACTCAACGCCAACAGATAGTTCATCATAGTCTGCTGACTTCCAACGCGTTTCCGAATCTACACCCAACGCTCCATCACCAAAGTCAAGGGTACGGGCACGGAAGTAGATCACAGCTGATGGGTCGACAAAGTACATGGCCTGTGCAGAAATAACATCATCAGAGGTATTCTTAATAGTCTTGCCATCCACTTCTAAGTCAAAGTTGGCAGCATAGCCGAGCTTGAACTGCCAATCATTGATGTTATACATCAAGCCAGCTGAGACACCGTCTTGTTTTTCATCTCGACCAGTCGCTGCAGAAGCTTCCATATATTTGTACTGTGCGAAGAAAGAGATACCGTTGTCAAACCAACCTTGGATACCGGCCAAGTAGGTATCGTTGTCCCAAGACGTACCTTCAGACTCGATATTACGGTTACCTTCATACGCTAAGTCAAACTGGACCGGACCGACTTTGTAATGAGCCGCCAAACCACCCCAGTAATCATCGCCTTCGCCTAGGCCAGCTTTGTCACCAGCACCAACTGCAACGTCGAAAGTCAGGGAGTCAGCATATAGAGGCGAGTCCCAGCGAATAGTATTCGACTGGCGGTCTTGATACTTGGCACCACCAATTGCCCCCCCCCAGTCCCATACGTCACCTAGGCCAGGGTTAGATGCAGGCCAGTCGACCAACTCATATAGCGGTGTTAGCACACGTCCGAAACGCACCTGACCAAGGCCGTCACTTTCAAACCCGACAAACGTGTCACGCTCACCAAGGCCGGCACCTTCACCACCGAAGCTTGGATCGACATAGCCGCCTTCGATTTGCCAAATGAACTTAGGGCCGAAATTTTTAAACTGCTTCGAACCACGGAAGCCAATACGTGACTCGTTGTTCAACTGCATGCCTCCAAGCTCATCATCCGTCGCAGAATTGCCACTGTCGTAATCACGGTATGCCGCCTGAACCGCAATAATGCCGTAAACTTCATATTTGGCATCTGACTCACTTGCCTGTGCCGGTACGGCAGCAACAGCTGCTGACATGATTGCAGCACTTAAAAGGGTACGCTTGAAAATCTTATCCATGAAAAACTCCTAATATTATAGCTGTTTAAGCAAAACCTCCTCAGTTGGCCGCCGAAGGAAGGGTTGCTCGAATTTCTATCATTTATTGTTCACGAATAAGGCTATCGGCTTTTTTCTCAGCGTGAAGATAGGTCAAGAAAAAACATGACCAGCTTCAAAATCGCACTTATAAAAAAACAGAAAAAACCATTAAAATCAATTAGATGACCAAAAATCCTAAAATTAACTCTAGCGCAGACAAAACGGAAAAGTGTGCACTTGTTCTCACATTAAAGTGAAAACCATCACGCAATTGACACTCCCTTAGATTTTTTTACAAAGTATTGTAATTAGTCACCTTTATTGACATCAAAAGGGTGATCCCGCTCTCACATCACCTCCCTGACTGAACTTTACCTGAGAAGCAGATTTAAGGGCTTTTGACGTTTTTGTCGAAGGAACTTTAGTTTTGTTTTTCTCACAACATAAATCAGCCACTATTCGCACAAACTCCCTCCCGCTAAACACACTGCAATAAAGGCTTTAATATTCATTAAAATCAGAATGTTAAAACCAAAACTTATTTACAGGTATTTATTCGTTGTGACTGAGCTCTTATTAACACCACGGCATCAGAAAATATGCTTCTATGCGCGGCAATCACCAAGTAAAATCGTGGTGCAAAATATCTTTTAGCTTGGACGTGCTACTGCTGGTAGCTATCAGGGAGAGAAAATGAAATTAAAGAGATTAGCCTTAGCTGTAGCCATGTTGTCACCGCTATCTTTTCAAACGTTAGCGGCTGTCAATCTCGATCTACCGGCCAACATTCGCCTATTGGCCGTCAATGAGGAAGAAGCGAACAAGGGATGGGATAGCTTTCTGAAGTCATCTGCAGAGAGTATCCGCCTGGAAGATGGACAAAACCAGATAGTCTACCAAATCGATCACTACTTTTATAAAGGTGACAAACAAAGCGAACGCTTCCGCTCCGGCCCTTTTATCCTGACTTTCGAGGCCAAAGATAAAGATTTGGTTTTCTCCATTCCGGATTTTCATGATGTTGTTCATGCCGAGGGATACGAAAAATCCCCGACACCGGTATTAAAGCGCAAAAGCGGGAGCGACTACCCCTTCAAACACGACAAGCTGGCGCTGCAGGGGCTTTCGATCAATCATGATTACGCCGAATATGTCCAGGCTTACAATAAAACAGGTGGGATCGCAGCGCTGGCCGCTGCTGGAGCAGTAATCTCTCAAGCCTCGGCACCAGCAAAGACAGCGCAGGTACAACAAACGGCAAAGCCAAACGCCCAAGCCGACCGCCCGGTGGCAGCCAAGGCACAACCAGCAACGGACACACACCAGCAACAGTCCGAACTTGCAGCAGAAAACTTGAAGTTCTGGTTCAACCAAGCCGACGAACAGACCCGCAAAGAGTTTATTAATTGGGCCATCAACAACCTCTGATCTCGCAGACCTCGTCACCATGGATAAAGAAGGGCTTGCCCTTCTTTTTTCTACTAAGACCCACCTAAATAAGTATTTGACCAACTATTTATTGTATTTATTGGCCCCCTCTTTCCGGCAAGAATCTTCCAAAAAAAAGCGGGAGCCGAAGGCTCCCGCAACAAAAAGGCTGTATCAGATTTGAATCCGATTAGAAACCGTATTCTAGACCCACTCGAACAACAAATGTTTCTGTCTGCTTGCCTTCAGACTTGATATCACGCTGGGCAAGACGTAGGTAAGGAACGAAACCGTTGTGAACATACATCAGCTGGCCAGAGACGATACTATCCTCATCACCCTGCTTCACACCCGCCGTTTTAGATTCCAAGTTTTCGGTATAGCCGACCTTCACACCCCATGGACCATTCCAGTACTGACCGATCACTACCCATGAATCCTGCTCGGACTTGTCACCCCCCTTCACGTCGCTCTCACCGGACTTGTATGCCGCCGCCAGACCGAAGCCTGCTGGTAGTGAAGCTTCAAAACCTACAAGGTAACCGAAGGTATCAGCAAACTGTGCATCAACTGCCGCTGTCTGGTAGTTATCGCCAGTGCTTATAGAGTTACCCGCGCCATCTGTACAGCCTGTATCCGATGCACAGATTTCCCAGGAAGCATCAGCGCCGTCTTTAACCTTACGATCGGTTTCAGATTCGAAGGCAGCATGTAGCGTCACCATGTCAGCTACACGGTAGTGCGCAGCCGCGCCGTACCAGTTGTTGCCGTCGACAGACTTGTCGCCGCGGCCAGTTGCCACGTTGAAGTTAAAACCGCTGAAGTTTGGTGAGTCGTAGCGAGCCATGTCGCCGTGACGGTCACGGTTAAACTTCACATCGCCGCCCCAGTCCCATGATGCGCCCAAACCTGGGTTAGCATAAGGCCAGTCGATAACTTCGTACATTGGCGTCAGCATACGGCCAAAGCGTACTTTACCCCAGTCACCCTGAACACCTACGAAGGTATCGCGGTTACCCAACGTACCGCCTTTGCCATCTTCGCCGACGTAACCGGACTCAACCTGCATAAAGATATTGACGTTGTCGAACATATCTTTGCCAGCACGGAAACCGATGCGTGACTCGTTCTCGTAGTCGTAACCGGTGTATTTATCTTCTTTCGCACCAGTCGCAATAGTTTTTTCTTCAGCGTCATAGTTAACGATAGAGATAGCAGCAACGCCGTAGACTTCGACATTGAATTCATTGTTCTCGCCAATCTGGTATGCATTTGCAGACATAGACATCATTGCTGCAGCTGCAACTGCAGTACCTAATACTGAACGCTTGAACATCTTTTCCATGGAAAACTCCTAAAAATACTAGCTGTGTTTACTTGTGCCCAGAAGGTTGGCCGCCGAGGGCAACAAGTAACTCTCCCAATATGCGAACTGCTCAACTGCAGCCCGCTATATTTTTTTAACTTCGATTGAACTATTTTTTTCAACCTCTGTCCTTCTTCCCCTTTAAGACTACTTTCACATCAAAAAACATCAAACAGAACTTAATTTATTGTTTAAAAAATATGACTCAGTGCAAACTTTCTGGCGATTAGTGATCCGGATCAAATCGCACCCTAAACAGACACCATCAAAACAAAAACACAATAAAAACAACAATATATACTTACAAATTCATTAGAAACTAATAGTTACCCTATCAAAGCCTCCATTGCCACAAGAATGTTTTTAGCATTTTTTTGCCAAATACATACTTATTTACACCGATGAATTCGCATCAAAAAATAACAACCAGTCATTTTACAGTCGCAAAAAAAAAGGCTCTAAAGACATTGCTTTAGAGCCATTATCGTTAATTTCGTCAATAAATTATATTTTGACGTTTTTGACGTTTTTACCGAGCCATGAAATCAATAAGCTGTTGCTCGTCCCAAATTTCAATGCCAAGCTCTTGAGCTTTAGTAAGTTTTGACCCAGCCGCCTCACCCGCAACCAGTAGATCGGTCTTCTTAGATACACTGCCCGTCACTTTCGCACCCAGATTTTGCAGTGCGGCTTTGGCATCCGAGCGAGTTAATTGTGACAAGCTGCCTGTTAGCACGACCGTTTTACCATCAAGGGGTAGCTCAGCAGCATCATCGCGCTTTTCAATTGCCGGCCAGTGAATACCAACCTCAATAAGATCTTTAATCACCGTCAGGTTGTGCTCCTCGCGGAAGAAGTTGTAGACATGTGCCGCAACAATCTCGCCAACGTCCTGTACTGCCACCAGCTGCTCTTTGCTCGCCGCTTCAATGGCAGGCAAGGACTCGAAATGCATCGCAAGGTTTGCTGCAGTCGCCTCACCCACCTCACGGATACCCAATGAATAAAGGAAGCGAGGTAACGTAGTCAGTTTTGATGAAGACAGTGAGTCCACCAGCTTTTGCGCTGACTTTGGTCCCATTCTTTCCAAGACGGTTAAGACACCCGCTGATAACTTGAACAGATCTGCAGGTGTCGCCACCATTTCACGATCAACAAGTTGCTCAATGATTTTTTCGCCACAGCCGTCAACATCCAACGCTTTACGAGACACAAAGTGCTTCAGTGCTTCTTTGCGCTGCGCCTGACAGAACAGTCCGCCAGAACAACGAGCCACCGCTTCACCCTCAACACGCTCAACTTTGGACTCACACACCGGGCATGCTTCTGGGAATACAATGGGCTTGGCATCCGCTGGGCGGCGAGACTCAACCACAGAAGCTATCTGTGGGATCACATCACCGGCACGGCGGATAATCACCGTATCTCCCACCATCACACCTAGGCGGGCAATTTCATCGGCGTTGTGCAGTGTGGCGTTGCTTACCGTCACACCGCCAACAAAGACAGGTTCCAGTTTTGCAACCGGGGTAATCGCTCCGGTACGGCCAACCTGGAACTCGACATTGTTTAGCGTCGTCAGCTCTTCCTGGGCGGGGAACTTATAGGCAATCGCCCAACGCGGGGCCCGTGCAACAAAGCCTAGCTGCTGTTGGATGGCAATATCATCGACTTTAATTACCACCCCATCAATTTCATAAGGTAAAGACTCACGCTTTTCACCAATTTCCTGATGGTAAGCGATCACTTCATCCATGCTGGCCAACTGGCGGATTTCCGGACACATAGGCAGCCCCCATCCTTTAAGCTGAACCAGGCGATCATATTGACCCGGGGCAAGCTCCAATCCTTCAACGACACCCACCGAGTAAGCGTAAAAACTCAAAGGTCGAGTCGCAGTAATTTTAGAGTCGAGCTGACGCAAACTTCCTGCCGCTGCATTACGCGGGTTGGCAAACGTCTTTTCACCTTTTTTCAAGGCTTTCTCATTCAACGATTCAAAGCCTTTTTTCGGCATAAAGACTTCACCGCGCACTTCAAGGCGAGAAGGCCAGCCTTCACCGCGAAGCTTTAACGGGATAGAGCGAATGGTTCGCACATTCTCGGTAATATTTTCACCCGTTGTACCATCCCCCCGGGTCGCGGCTTGAGCCAGAACACCATTTTCGTACATCAGGCTCACCGCCAAACCATCCAGCTTCGGCTCGCAGCAGTAAGCGAGAGATGACTCAGACAGCAGGCGATCCAACATTCGCTTTTCGAACGCATGAAGATCATCGTCATTGAATGCATTGTCCAGTGACAACATTGGAATTTCATGGGTGATCTGGGTAAAACCGTCCAGCGGTTTGCCACCCACTCGCTGGCTCGGTGAGTCAACGGTCACTAGCTCTGGGTTTTCCGCCTCAATCGCCAGCAGCTGCTGCATCATTCGGTCATATTCCACATCCGGTATTTCCGGATTGTCTTCTACGTAATAGCGGTGACCGTGATAGGCAAGAAGTTCGCGCAACTCATCGAGCTGCTGCTGAATGTCGTGGCTCATATGTGTACCTGTACTGATACCAAGCAAAGTGCCCTAGGGCCGCTTGGAGAGGGTATAAAAAACAAGGCCCCTTATACCTATATGTATAAAGGGCCAATTTGTGTTCGTTAGACGCTACAAAAGTTAGCTTACAGTATAGCGCTGTGCTTTGTCGCGATAGCCGCTGATGCGGTGCGGTGTGATAAGGTTTCGCTCATGATCGAGCACATCACCACCTAAACTGTCTGCAATACGCTGGACAGTTTGCAGCATTAAATTGAAGTTCTGATCGGCACGGCCAATCTCGCATGGCAGCATCAGATAAAATGCTACGCCCGGAGTTTCAAAGCTTTCACTACCGCCTTCAGGGAAGTGGGCCGGGTGAACCATGTTGGTTACCGTAAAGATTGCAGGCCCTGTTCCCGCCGCATCGGCATGGCGGTGATACACCGAGTTTTCACCAAAGATCAGATGGTTTTGCTCAAAAGCGTTAAACAGCCGGCTGCCACGGAACATCTCACCATTACGGGCATGGACATTCAGTACCAGGTAATCTGGCGGTAGTACTTCTTGCTCGGCGGGCTGCTCTGGCTCTTCAACCAGCAAAGTTTGCTCCATAACTGGCGCTGCAGCTGGAGCAGTAACAACCTCTTCAGGTTTTTCAGACTCTTCAGGCTTACCCTTTTCATCTGCCTCAACCTTGTTGGCAGGATCAGTTATCGCAGACTCGGTAGCAGAAACAACTGGCTCTGCACTTTCAAGTTCGGCTTCAGCTGCTTGAATAGGCTCCTCCAGCGTAACCTGCTCTGCAGTGGCAACATTCAACACAGGCTCAACCTTCTCGGTCACCTTCACTGCTGGCTCTGGAGTGACCGCTTTGGGTGCCGTCTGCTCTTTAGCTTGTGCTTGCGGCTCTGATACTCGCTCAGATTCTGGAACCGTTTTTGGCTCAGCCACAAGTTGCTTGGCAACTTCCTGCTGATCGATGGCTACTAATACAGGCTCTGGCGCATCGACTGCCGTCATCGCCTCTGAGCTCGGGGCGCTTTGCCCTTGAGTAGGAGCAATGTCTTTCATTGCAGGACCGTCCAACAACGGATCAGCATCCAATTTTGCACCAAAGTGCAATTCGGGTTCTTTCCTTTCATGACGAGGTGCTTCAACCGGTGCAGTTTCGGAGCCCACGACCCTGACACTGCCCACACCATCCTTATCAAAACCTTCCGAATCTCGGGAGGACTTGTCCAACTTACCCAGTGGCTTCTCACCAAACTTTGCAGGCTTTTCCTTTCTACTGCTCCATAGGCCATGAAGCAATAATCCTGCAATGGCAAGCGCACCGACAATAATAAGAACCAGACGCAATTCCTGCATACGAATACTCTGAATTAACTTGTAACCCACTACCGGGTAAATCAACATCTAGATTACAGCCACTGATCGCCAGTGGGTAACCTCTACTACTTAGCTTGGTACTTTTTTATCATAGCCACTCATCTAACAATGACAAAAAAGTGCAAATTAAAAAGCCAACGACAGCCCTTCACTGAAGTAGTGTACATCAGTCATTATGGACTTAACTTTACTCTAATGTATCAAAACTCAAATCAGAATGAGAAGGTGAAAGTCGTTATTCGTGCAAGATAGTGCTGCCGAGCACAAAAATGAACAAGCTTTGACCATTTTTGCCGTCTTCCGACCGGTCCCGAGCGGCGTTAATTTGCTTATAGCTATTAATCACCGTTACTATCAAGCCAAGAATGATTACGTCTTTAACCCTTTTTCGACTTGCCAAGGAGCCTTTATGCAATCTACCCGGCAGCCCCGCCCCCAGCTAACAGCCCCATTAAGTGGTGCCGGCTATTTCTTGCGAGGCATTTCACTTGCGACCCAACCCGGAACGCGTCGCTTTGTCCTCTTCCCGTTATTAATCAACATTGTGCTGTTTGGCACCGCCTTCAGCTTGGTGCTTAGCCAACTGGGCACCTGGATTGACGGCTGGATGAACCAGCTGCCAAGCTGGCTTGATTGGCTGTCTTATCTGCTGTGGCCACTGCTTGCTATCGCGACTTTGGTCACTTTCTCCTACTTATTCAGCACCATTGCCAACTGGATTGCCGCGCCATTCAATGGCCTGCTCGCCGAGCACCTAGAAGCGAAACTGACAGGTCAAAAGGCTCCTGATACTGGAATCACCGGGGTGATGAAAGATCTACCTCGGATCATGCACCGCGAATGGATCAAGCTGAAATACTACCTGCCAAAAGCGATTGGCCTATTCATCCTACTGTGGATCCCGGCCATTGGTCAGACCGTAGGCCCAGTGCTTTGGTTTTTGTTCAGTGCTTGGATGATGAGTATCCAGTACGCCGACTACCCGTTTGACAATCACAAGGTTCCGTTCCCTGCTATGCGAGATGCGCTAAAGACCAAGCGTGGCACCTCGCTGAGCTTCGGCAGCCTGGTTATGCTTTGCACCATGACCCCAATCCTCAACCTGTTCGTGATGCCAGTGGCTGTGTGTGGCGCGACGGCGATGTGGGTCGATCACTACCGCGAGCAGCATAAGGCTTATTGATCCGGCAATAGGCTATCGGCCATAGGCGAGCGGGAGGAAGTCGCTCGTCTACCCATAGACTATAATTTCCCCCTCCAAACGACTTGCCCATACTATGCTCTTTGCTCTTCCTATCGCCCAGAGCCGCTCTCGCCTATAGCCGTAATATTAAGGTATTCACCCCACTCACCGCTCACTCTGCTTGAAACTTGTTCGGCGATACCAACAGTCCCATATAACAATAAGATATAACCACAAATTACTTTGCAAACCTCGTTTAAGAGTTATGCTTAACGTGTCTTATGTTTTTAAACGCGTTACGAAGGAACGACAACAATGAGCAAGATCTACGAAGATAACTCCCTGACAATTGGTAATACTCCCCTCGTTCGCCTTAACCGAGTAAGTAAAGGAAACGTCCTGGCTAAGGTTGAATCCCGTAACCCGAGCTTCAGCGTTAAATGTCGTATCGGCGCCAACATGATTTGGGATGCCGAGAAGAAGGGTATTTTGAAAGAAGGTGTTGAGCTTGTTGAACCAACAAGTGGCAACACAGGTATTGCTCTTGCGTTTGTTGCTTCAGCCCGTGGCTACAAGCTGACCCTTACCATGCCAGAGAGCATGAGTCTGGAGCGTCGTAAGCTACTAAAAGCATTGGGTGCAAACCTTGTTCTGACCGAAGCGCCAAAAGGCATGAAAGGTGCTATCGAAAAGGCAGAAGAAATCGTCGCGTCTAACCCAGACAAGTACTTACTACTTCAGCAGTTTAACAACCCTGCCAACCCTGAAATTCACGAGAAGACAACAGGCCCAGAAATATGGGATGCCACAGACGGTGAAATTGATGTCTTCGTCTCAGGTGTAGGAACCGGTGGTACGCTGACAGGCGTAAGCCGATACATCAAACAGCAAAAAGGCAAAGCAATTACAACCGTTGCAGTAGAGCCTACAGAGTCACCGGTAATCACCCAGGCGCTAAATGGCGATGAAATCAAACCAGCTCCGCACAAAATCCAAGGTATCGGAGCTGGCTTTATTCCTGGCAACCTAGATCTTGAATTAATTGACGAAGTTGAGCGTGTTAGCTCAGAAGATGCGATTGATATGGCCCGTCGCCTAATGGAGGAAGAGGGTATCCTTGCAGGTATTTCTTCTGGCGCGGCAGTAGTCGCAGCAAATCGCATTGCAGAGCGCCCAGAATTTGCAGGTAAAAATATCGTTGTTGTGCTACCAAGTTCAGGTGAGCGTTACCTGTCATCGGCACTGTTTGCTGGTATCTTTACAGAAAAAGAAACCCAACAGTGATCACACTTTGAGATGTTGACGTAACGATTGTTACCCAAAAGCCTCCCATTGGGGGGCTTTTTTGTTGCATTTTGACCGTAGCTTTAATATAAATCGGTTGTGTTTTATTTCTAGCTTCAAAATAAAGCGGTCGAAAAATGGACGGCTGGAGGTTAGAACAGGGAGAAAAGTCACAAAAAATTGACTTGGATTAATCTCAAACACCGAACTGTTGGGTAGTTTATAATCCCAGATAGCGAGCTTAGCATAAACAGGTTAAGCTTACTTTCAGTTACGTTAATATTAAATAAATAATATCTATATCGGGGTGAAAAATGTATCAGAAGCAAGTTGAGATCACTGCAGAAAACGGTCTACACACTCGTCCAGCTGCTCAGTTCGTTAAAGAAGCTAAAGGCTTCGACGCTGACATCACAGTGACTTCAAACGGCAAAAGCGCAAGCGCTAAGAGCCTATTCAAGCTTCAGACTCTAGGTCTAGTAAAAGGCACAGTAGTAACTATCGCTGCTGAAGGTGCTCAGGCTCAACAGGCTGTTGACCACCTAGTTGCTCTAATGGACGAACTGCACTAATCCGCAGTCTGTTTATTACTTCCCCTAGTTTTAAGTCAATTTAAGGTAAGGCTATGATTTCAGGTATCCTGGCATCTCCTGGTATTGCTTTCGGTAAAGCACTACTACTGCAGGAAGAAGAGATTGTTCTAAACAAAGCTCCTGTCGCTGCAGACCAAATCGAGAACGAAATTCAGCGTTTCTTCGATGCTCGAAAAAAATCTTCTGAGCAACTAGAAGTTATCAAAGAAAAAGCACGTGCAACCTTCGGTGAAGAGAAGGAAGCCATCTTTGAAGGCCACATCATGCTGCTGGAAGATGAAGAGCTTGAAGAAGAAATCATAGCCTTCATTAAAGACAACAATGCTTCTGCAGATCTTGCAATTCACTCTATCATCGAAGAGCAAGCTTCTACTCTAGAATCATTGGATGATGAATACCTAAAAGAGCGCGCAACGGACATCCGTGATATCGGTAACCGCTTTGTGAAAAACGCACTGGGTATCAGCATCGTAAACCTAAGTGCGATCAACGAAGAAGTTATCCTGGTTGCTAACGACCTGACGCCTTCTGAAACCGCGCAAATCAACCTAGATTACGTTCTTGGCTTCATCACTGATATCGGTGGCCGTACGTCGCACACCTCTATCATGGCGCGTTCTCTAGAGCTACCTGCAATCGTAGGTACTAACGACATCACAGCTCAGGTTAAGAACGGTGACATGCTGATTCTTGATGCAATCAACAACACGATTGTTATCAACCCATCTGAAGCTGAACTAACCAAATTCAAAGCGATCCGTGACGCGCACGTTGCCGAAAAAGAAGAACTGGCTAAGCTAAAAGACCTGCCAGCTATCACGCTTGACGGCAAGCAAGTGGAAGTTTGCGGTAACATCGGTACCGTTAAAGACTGTGACGGCGTTAACCGCAACGGTGGTGAGGGTGTTGGCCTTTACCGTACCGAATTCCTGTTCATGGACCGCGACGCGCTTCCTACCGAGGAAGAGCAGTACGCAGCTTACAAAGAAGTTGCGGAAGCAATGCACGGCGAGCCAGTGATCATCCGTACTATGGATATCGGTGGTGACAAAGATCTACCGTACATGGATCTGCCACAAGAAATGAACCCATTCCTAGGCTGGCGTGCGGTTCGTATCAGCCTTGACCGTCGCGAAATCCTACGTGACCAGCTACGCGGTATCCTACGTGCATCTGCACACGGTAAGATCCGTATCATGTTCCCGATGATTATCTCTGTTGAGGAAATCCGCGAACTGAAAGCTGCGATTGAAGAGTACAAAGCTGAGCTTCGTGCTGAGGGCCACGCGTTCGACGAAAACATCGAAATCGGTGTTATGGTTGAAACCCCTGCAGCAGCAGCAATCGCTCACCACCTGGCAAAAGAAGTTGAGTTCTTTAGTATTGGTACTAACGACTTAACCCAGTATACTCTTGCTGTTGACCGTGGTAATGAGCTGATTTCTCACCTTTACAACCCACTATCACCTGCTGTCCTAACTGTGATCAAGCAAGTTATCGACGCTTCTCACAAAGAAGGCAAGTGGACAGGTATGTGTGGCGAGCTAGCGGGTGATGAACGTGCAACCCTACTACTACTAGGTATGGGTCTGGACGAATTCAGCATGAGTGGAATTTCGATTCCTCGCGTTAAGAAGATTATCCGCAACGCTAACTTTGCTGATGTTAAAGCAATGGCTGAGCAGGCGCTTGCTATGCCTACTGCTGCTGAAATTGAAGCTCACGTAGAAAAATTCATCGCAGAAAAGACCATCTGCTAATATAGCTGCAGATAGAATAAAAACGCTTAGGAGCAACGATATGGGTCTGTTTGACAAACTTAAGAAGCTGGTTTCTGATGACAACACTGAAGCTGGTGCTATCGAAATCATCGCACCACTTTCTGGTGAAATCGTAAACATCGAAGATGTGCCAGATGTTGTTTTCGCAGAGAAAATCGTTGGTGACGGTATCGCTATCAAACCTGCTGGCAACAAAATGGTTGCACCAGTAAACGGTACTATTGGCAAGATCTTCGAAACTAACCACGCTTTCTCTATCGAGTCTGACGACGGCATCGAGCTATTCGTTCACTTCGGTATCGACACTGTTGAACTGAAAGGTGAAGGCTTCACTCGCATCGCTGAAGAAGGCCAAACTGTTAAAGTTGGTGATACTATCATCGAATTCGATCTAGCTCTTCTAGAAGAGAAAGCGAAATCAACTCTGACTCCAGTTGTTATCTCTAACATGGACGAAATCAAAGAGCTGAACAAACTTTCTGGCGCAACAACTGTGGGTGAAACTCCAGTTCTTCGCATCAAGAAGTAAGATTGTCACAATCTTTGCCAAAAGCGCTGCCCCCGGGCGGCGCTTTTTGTTTATCTGGCGATTGGCGATTGGCGATTGGCGATTGGCGATTGGCGATTGGCGATTGGCGATTGGCGATTGGCGATTCAATAAGTCTAGCTTTAAGTAACTAGAGTCAATAAAAAAGGAGGTAATGTAAGCATTCCCTCCTCCTTTCAAATTTCCCAGCGCCAAGCTCTTACCAATAGCCTAGCGCCTATGGCCTTTGGCCGCTTTACAACGAATTCAGCATCTCAACCGATGGTGCGAAGAAGTAAGCACCGGTTACCGCGGTAGTGAAGCGCAGAAGCTGATCGGTTTTGCCGTCTGTGTGGCCGTACATGCTCTCTAGCATCGCTTTGAAGTTATGCTGGGTGTGACAGTAGGCAATGAACAGCAAACCGTGGTCGCCGCTTACAGAGCCGTATGGCAGGCTGTGGCGAACAATCTTCAGGCCCTTGCCCTCTTCCTTAATATCGACGCGGCCAACGTGAGAAGCAGCCGGGACATCTTCCAGCTCTACAGAATCTGGCTTGGTGCGGCCAACCACTTTTTCCTGAGCCTGGATGTTCAAGCGGTTCCAAGCCGGCAGGTTATGGACAAAACGCTGCAGCATAACAAAACTACCACCAGCAAAATCACCGTCTTTGATCAGGGCAACATCCTGGCGAGCTTCCAGCGTTTTCGGATTCTCTGTGCCATCAATAAAGTCTGTCATATCACGAGAATCAAGGTACTTGAACCCGTAGGTCTCATCCATGATTTCTACATGCTCGGCGATTGGCGAGATGAACTGGCGCAGTAGATAGAAATTCAAGTCATGGCGGCTTGAATTAAGATGAAGCAACACATCGCCACCAGTTGCAGGCGCCGTGACCTGGCCCTCACCTAGCGGGGCAAAATCATCAAACTCTGCCGGCATACCTTTTTCTAGCGATGTCCAAAACGTCTTGCCAAACGCGATACTCGCACGTAGCTCGGCACCCGGCTGTTGACTGTTGATCTCTTCAACCAAGGTATGGACTTGCTGACAGCGCTCTACAAGTGCCTTGTTATCACCTGTTGCCTTCATGACAACATATAATGCAAATGGTCCTGCTTCAGGCAAAATCAAAGGTTGTGCCGTAGCCATATTTTTCTCCTAGTTTATTATCATTGCTTTACCAGCGTTATACCGCCTAAAGTATATCGATAATACAGCACGGAAAATTGATCATTGTCAGCAGAGTGGGGTTACATAACTCAAATCAATGTGTGTCTCATAGTGATTTTCAATAACTTTAGCTACCACTCCGAGCACATTTCCGCCTCATTGCCGTCGTTACTGAACGAAATAGACGCTGAAAAATGCTGAAATGTTCAACTTGTGTCTATTTTGACCTGCTAAGCTGGATTAAAATTTATACAAACACAACACATTAGCTGATACCAATAACAAGGATTAGATCATGGAGACAGGTTCATCATCATTTCCGACCAAAGATGTGGCAGGTTCCCTCTATCAAGCCAAGCAGACGCAGAAACTGGTAGATATCCACCAAAACAGTGCAAACAAATTTGAGGACGATCCGAAAAAAGATCCTGACACTGTGGTGATTTCAGCCGACAACAAAGCCCAGACCCAGGAAGATCGCCTGATCATCAAAAAGAAAGTGGCTGATGCGATTAACGAACACCGGCCAAAACCTGATTTCTACAGCCAGAGCATCACCCCAGATCCTGGAACAGGCAGTGGCAATGTCCTTGATACCTCGGTGTAACGCTTAGACCCAGCCGTAAATACCAAAAAGCCCGCATTTTGTGCGGGCTTTAAACATTGAGAGGCAATAACAACTTTATACCGATGTCACTTCCACCTGAAGCTTCACTTGCTGGTCGCCGTTGTTATCCAAACCTTCAAACATGGTTGGCGCATTCAATCCAGTGGATAGCGTTGGAGACACCAGCGTCCGCCAGCCACCATCATCTAAACGCTCCTGGACTTTGAACGCAATTTTCACTTCTTCCGCCGAGACTTCCAGTAACTCTGCGCTACCGACCAGCTCGCGGCTGCTTTCTTCGCTGTCGATGTTACTACCGAAAAAGACAGTTTCTTCTCCAGGCAACAGTGACAGCGATGTATTCACCGACTGAGTGCTGCCAGATGCGCCAGTCAGTTCGAAATTCACATCTAGTAGCCAATCGGCCATGGCTAACGGGCTTAGCAGTGCGCTGAACAGCACCAACCCTTTACCCCAATCATTCATCGTACTTACCTCTCTACGGGCTTGTCCACAAATGTATTTCTGACCCTGGAGCTTCTCAGCAGGTACCCTCCAAGCCAGAACGTCAGCAGCAGGCTGACTGCCCGGGTCCAGCTGAAGGCCCCGTGGGTCAACATCAGCTGATACATTTGCAAAACACAATCTGTGGCATAGCTCAGCATCAGGATCCCTTTCCCATGCAGCCATACAAAATTAATTAGTTTTTTATTCTTGTGTCGGTATCCGGCCATCCACATATAGATAAGTGCCGGAAGGCCTATCAACATTGCCAGATAAAGGTTTTCTCGCAATGGATACAAAATTTCCAAGACCTGGGCACCTTGCTGGCGGCTTGCACCAGCCATGACAAAAATGACCCAACCTTTGGCACTGAACAACCAGCACAGCCACAACATGGCAGAAGGTTTCAACAAGCCATGCTTGTCATAGGCGTCTATCGGATATATCACTTACTGTCCCCGTTTCTCACTGCTGCTTATGCAATGGAGGTTTACCCTTGCTATTTCAACAGCCAGTATTACGTTTGGCTGCGTTGGGCATAATTCTATCTTCGGGAGCCGATATAACAACACTGTTCAGTACTAGGCACACCTTAATCTATCTGGTCTCAACTACCAGCCAAAGTGGTAAATTCTGTGGTTCAACGCACTGTTTGGGTGTTCGTCTTGTCGGAATGATCACGTTTTGTGGGATGAGATTGACGAAATTTCTAGTTTTCTTACAAAAGTCACATCAAGAATAATTATGCGCAAATGCTAATGCTTTAGTGGAATAACCATTAATATTCATTATGTTAACGGATATAACCACAAAACACCCTCTGTTCACTTTCTGTTCATATGATGTAAGATTCCTACCTCTTTTGAAGGAGGTAAATTACAGCAATGTGCCAATGACGCTTGTCACGGTATAATCTGGCTGTATGAGTGATGTAGAGGACAAATGATGGCCATCAAGAAGAGTCAAGGGACACCTTCCCCGGAAACCCAAGCTGAAGCAATGAAGATAGCCCGTTCGACACAGAAGCCGGGACAGACCAAAGAGCAAACCAAACTGATCGCCCAGGGGATCCAGCACGGTATTGAACAATACAAGAAACAGCAAAAGGCCAAAGCCCGCGAGCGGGACAAGCTACGCAAAAAGCAGGCAAGAGGTAGAACACAAGACATCGAGCAAACCGCAGCAGACGCGCCAGCGGTAGAACAAGTGGTTGTCAGCAGACAGCATTGGCTACCTTGGCTGTTGCTTATCGTTTCTTGGGCAGGCTTTATTGGCTTTGTTCAATTCAATTAACTCTCATAGGGAGTCAAGGATGATCCAACCACAAGGTTTTCGTTTTATTCCTCTCGCAGTGCTTCTCACTGTGGTAACAGGCTGTGGCAGCCCAGACTCAACCTACCGTGACACGGTTAGAGTGAACCAAATCTGCGGTGAGAAGCCGAACTGCGTCAGTACGCTAGATAACCGTAGGGAGCATGCCCTGGCACCTTTTACGCTCAGTCAAAAAGGCCTGGCGCAATGGGCGCATATCGAACAACTGGCACTCACCCTACCAGGCGCCTCCCTTGCCAAAAAGACCGATGACTATTTTCATATCGAGTGCACCAGCAAAGTCTTCCGCTTTGTTGATGATTTTGAGGTGCAGCGGCAATCAGGCCAACTGACCGTCCGCTCGGAATCCCGCACTGGCTATTCCGATTTCGGTGTCAACCGTGAGCGCGCCGAGGCATTCAGGCAACTGTTGGCACAAGAAGGATATCTGATGGATGGCAAGTAGTTACAACAGTAGCTACACCACAACAATTTATTGAAAGTAATTCTCATTTAGATCTAAAATAAAAGCAGTTGCTTGATGGAAGATCGTTATGAGTATCGCCAGTTATTTGTTGTTCGGTATCTTGGGGCTCCTTATCATGCTCATCATTCAAGGGGTAGAAGCTGTTGTAATGGCTCCTGAAGCTTCCTCAGGGCTCATTTTATGGTTACTGCTAGATGGTATCTGGTTAACCTTGATTGCCATCGGTCTATACCAATGGTGTAAAAGCAAACCGCACAAGCATTAAAAAAGCCATGCAACAGATGCATGGCTTTGTTTATACCGGCGAACTGAACGCTGCCGCTAGATATTTTTGTCCTTGCCCAGCGACAATAGCCAGACACAAATCACAGCTACCGCAGCAAAACCAGACAGGATGATAACAGGCATGGCCGCATAGCCCAGTACATGCCAGAAGATTGATTCTAATGTACTCATTGTTGCTCCTTATCTGAGGCTTACTGCCAGCCTTCAATGCCCGACATATCAGGCAATTTGTGGGCAATGCCCTTGTGGCAATCTACACAGGTCTTGTCGCCCGATGCGAGCGCCGTCGAGTGCTGCTTGGCACTGCGGCTACCCTGCTCGGAAAAGTCCATGTATTCGAATTCGTGGCAGTTACGGCACTCCTGCGAATCATTTTCTTTCATCCGGTGCCACTCGCGGTTGGCCAGGTGACTCCGACGTGCCTCGAACTTCTCCTGAGTGTCAATGGTTCCCATTGCATGGGCCACCAGCTCTTTCGAAGCCTGTACCTTACGCACAATTTTGTCTGTCCAGTTGTGGGGGACGTGACAGTCAGAACAGATTGCACGTACGCCAGAGCGGTTGGCATAGTGGACCGTTTCTCGGATTTCTTTGACAATCGGTGCATGGCAGCCAGCACAGAACTCTTCGGTGTTGGTTGCTTCCATACCGGTGTTAAATGCGCCCCAGAACAGCAAGCCGCCCATAAAGCCCATGAACAAGACCAGGCCGACAGCCACTTTACTCGGCGAGGAGAACCTACGCCAAAATGCTTTCAATAGTTTCATCTTATAGCCCCTTTAGCACTGATGGCTATAATTAGCGCAACGCATCAACACGCTGGAAATCATTTTCAACCAATGGCTTAGCATCAGCCTGTGGTACGTGACACTGCAAGCAGAAATAGCGTGCCGGTGACACATCAGACAGCACCTGGCCTTCACGCGGCGACTGGTAGTGCGTTACGCTGATCTTGGTGGCACCCATTTCATTGGCGTTTTTCCAGCTATGGCAAGCCAGGCACTTGTTAGCATTTTTCGATACTTCGTAGTTACGGATCGTGTGCGGTACCAAAGGTGGCTGGTAAACATAATCGCTGTCGATCGTACCCTGATCACGCGGGTAACGCTTCATTGGGTCCGCCGCACGGGTCGCTTCCAGCTCGCTGGCACCACGCAGTGACTCAAGACCACCGATACCACCTGGGTTGTGCAGCTCTTCTGCACTGTGCACAGCACCAGCCAGCATCATGCCAAATGCCATTACTGCTAGAACTAATCGTTTCATTGTTTTCTCCGCCTTCAGGCTAAATTTGGTAAAGGCAGGGCTGTCCAGCAAGCGACCAGACAACCAAGCTCTTCAATTTAATGCTATTTATACTTTGGTGATCTTCACAGGGCACTTCTTGAAGTCGGTCTGCTTGGATAGCGGATCGGTTGCATCAAGAATCAACTTGTTCACCAAAATACGGGCATCAAAGAATGGAATGAATACTAAGCCCGCAGGTGGACGGTTACGGCCACGGGTCTCTACGCGGCAGCGCACTTCACCACGGCGAGAAGCAACCAGTACTTCATCACCACGACGCAGGCCACGAGACTCAGCATCATCTGGGTGGATGTAACAAAGGGCATCCGGTACCGCTTTGTAAAGCTCTGGAACACGACGCGTCATGGTGCCAGTGTGCCAGTGCTCTAGAACACGGCCGGTTGACATCCATAGGTCATATTCTTCATCTGGCACCTCCGGTGCTGGCTCGAACGGGGCAAAGATAATGTTTGCTTTGCCGTCTTTATGGCCGTAGAAACGGAAGCCTTCACCAGCCGGTACGTAAGAGTCATGGCCTTCCGCGAAACGCCACTGGGTCTCTTTGCCATCAACAACCGGCCAACGCAGGCCGCGTACCTGATGGTAAGTATCGTAAGGTGCCAAGTCGTGTGCTTTACCGCGACCGAATGCCGCATATTCTTCGAACAGGCCTTTCTGCACGTAGAAGCCTTGCGCTTTGGCGTCATCGTTCAATGGCTGGGTTTCAGACATCGGGAATTTATCGACCTGGCCGTTACGGAACAGGATGTCGTACATGGTTTTGCCACGATACTGTGGTGCTTTTGCCAGTAGCTCTTCGCCCCACACTTCCTCGACCTTGAATCGCTTGGAGAATTCCATGATCTGCCAAAGGTCAGACTTAGACTCGCCTTGGGTTTCAACCTGCTGGTACCATGCTTGGGTGCGGCGCTCGGCGTTACCGTAGGCGCCTTCTTTTTCTACCCACATAGCGGTTGGTAGAACAAGATCAGCTGCTTGTGCTGTTGCCGTTGGGTATGGGTCTGAACAAACAATGAAGTTCTCTGGGTTACGGTAACCCGGCAGACGCTCTTCGTTGATGTTCGGGCCAGCCTGCATGTTGTTGTTACACATTACCCAGTAGGCATTCATCTTGCCGTCTTTGAGCATACGGTCGTGCAGTACCGCGTGGTAACCCGGCTTAGGCGGGATCGTCCCTTCTGGCAGTTTCCAAATTTTCTCTGCAACTGCACGGTGCTTAGGATTCGCCACGACCATGTCGGCTGGCAGACGGTGAGCAAAGGTACCCACCTCACGCGCTGTACCACAAGCCGATGGCTGACCCGTTAGCGAGAATGGGCTGTTACCAGGCTGCGAGATCTTACCGGTTAGCAGGTGGATGTTGTAAACCAAGCTGTTCATCCACACACCACGGGTGTGCTGGTTCATACCCATGGTCCACAGTGACATCACCTTGGTATTTGGATCAGCGTACTGCTTCGCTAGCTCGATCAGCTTCTCTTGTGGTACACCCGACATTTCAGACGCTTTCTCGACCGTGTACTCGGCCACAGAGGCTTTGTACTCTTCGAACGTCATCGCGTGCATGGCACCAGAGTTGGCGTTCTTCGCTTTCTGCTGGCGGGGATCTTCGTCACGCAAGCCGTAACCGATATCGGTATCAGCACGCTTGAAGTTAGTGTGCTTGTTCACGAAATCCCAGTTAACTGCATCATTCTGGATGATGTAGTTGGCAATAAAGTTACCAATCGCCAGGTCGGTCTGCGGCTCGAAGATCATGCCGTTGTCAGCCAACTCGAACGAGCGGTGGTAGTAAGTCGACAGTACGTTTACTTTAACGTGTGGGTTGCTCAGGCGGCGATCAGTCAAACGGGTCCACAATACTGGGTGCATCTCCGCCATGTTCGAGCCCCAAAGCACGAACGAGTCTGCATTTTCGAAGTCATCGTAACAGCCCATCGGCTCATCGATACCGAAGGTACGCATGAAGCCAACAACCGCAGAAGCCATACAGTGACGGGCGTTCGGATCGATGTTGTTAGAACGGAAACCTGCTTTCATCATTTTCGATGCAGCATAGCCTTCCATTACTGTCCACTGGCCCGAGCCAAACATACCTACGCCAGAAGGACCGTGCTTCTTCAGCGCTTCTTTCCACTTCTCGGCCATCACGTCGAACGCCTTATCCCAAGATACAGGCTGGAAGTCGCCGTCTTTATGGAACTTGCCGTCTTTCATGCGCAGCATCGGTGTCTGTAGACGATCCTTGCCGTACATGATTTTCGACAGGAAATAGCCTTTGATGCAGTTCAGGCCTTTGTTTACAGCAGCCTCTGGGTCCCCCTGAGTCGCGACCACACGGCCATTCTGCGTACCGACCAGTACTGAACAACCCGTACCACAAAAACGACAAGGCGCTTTATCCCACTTAATTTTGGTTTCGTCAGAACTAACGATTAAGTTAGTTGCTGATGCTGGCAGCGAGATCCCCGCTACGGCTGCTGCCGATGCAGCGGCGTTTGCTTTCACAAACGCACGTCTTGTCATTTTCATGAATCTTCCTCAGATTGCGAGTCGAAGTGTTCGATTTGGTGATACACTAAAAACGTGGTTAAAACGTGTTCTAAGTTATTGATTTTATCTATGGTGTCAGTCACGTAGCCCTGGTTTTCGGTTTCCAGAACCACAACAACCTTCCCTTCTTCACTGTCGCCGTAAATTTCTGCATTCGGCATTGCTGCGATCTGCTCTTTGACAGAGGCCAGATACTCTGGCTTTACATGAACAACCAAGCTGGAAATGTGTACTTCTTGTAATGCCATCGCTAATTCTCTTCGTTATCGTGATCCACCATGGCGATCGCCGATGCCGGGCATACCGACACACATGCGCCACATCCTGTGCAAACTGAGGTATCCAGTTCAGGGCGGGCAACACCGCCCAATTGCAGTTTGAACCGAATCGCCATCACCCCGCAGGCATCGCCACAGCTTCGGCACTCAATATTCTGGTGGGCCAGGCAACCCTCATTAACCTGTGCCACCAAAGGCCATGGCTGCTCTGACTGCGGCTGAAACAACGGCTCGGGACAGGCCTCTGCACAGCGGTAGCAGAATGTGCACTCACCACGCTGAAAGTCGACAGCAGGAAAACCTCCGTCGCCTTTGGCAATAATCTGTGTTTCACATGCATTGATACACTTGTTGCACCGGGTACAGGTGTCGGTGAAGGTTTCTTCATCGACTACCCAGGGCATTCGCTGCAGGTCAGGCTTGCGACGCCGCGTCAACAACCGACGACGGGAACGATCAAACATTGACTCAATCCTTCGTAAAATATTATTAATAAATAGTGATTACGGGCAGCAGCTTGGCTATAAAGCAAGGTGTACCAATAAACCGCTTAAATGAATTACAACAAATATTCACAAGCTGTCATTTTTTTACACGACAAGTGTAAATCCCGTAATAAATGCTTAAATACCTAGTAAGGGCTAATTAGGGGCTAAATTTGTCTTGGATCAATAAATTCAAATGCGCGCCCTCTCACTATAAAAAAGCCAAGTTTTCTATCTGGTGGCTAGCATTTATCTCAATTGCATTGAAAATCACCATTCCATTACTTAAATATAGACCAGACATAAACAGAAAAACGTTTTCTCTTTATCTTTAAGATAGCGATTTAAAAGGAAAATCTGTGAAAAACAGGCCGCTCAAACCCGTCACCACAACGATTGCCAGGGCTATGCTCGCAATCTTGCTTCTTTCTGTGGTTACCACCAGCTTTGCCCTGCTTACCCTTGCATCTAGCTTGAACGATGCCGAGGCGGTCAATGTGTCCGGTTCATTGCGCATGCAGAGCTACCGACTGGCCTACGATATCGAGACTCAATCCCCCCACCTGGAAGCCCACTTGGATATGTTCGAAAAGTCCTTGTTCTCGCCATCCATGGCAGCATTGGAGCACTGGACGGTTCCGACCAATATCAAGATGCATTACTACAACCTGATCGGCCGCTGGGAAGATTTGCACCCCTTGCTGCATGATGGCAATGAACGGCTTTTTCTCAGCGAAGTGGCTAATTTTGTCGACCGGATCGACCAATTTGTCTTCGAATTACAAGAATTTTCGATCATCAAACTTCAGGTATTGTCAGTGGTTGGCGGGCTGGGACTGAGCCTGATCCTTATCGCTGCGCTGTTCACCATTCACTTTACCCAACGCAAGATCGTCACCCCGCTCAACCAAATGGTCACGGCTAGCGAACAGATACAAGAAGGAAAATTCGACCTCACCCTTGATGTAAAAAGTGACAACGAATTAGGTATTTTGGCCGGTACCTTTACCACCATGGCGACGGAGCTCGGCAAGCTATACCGCAACTTGGAAATGAAAGTTGATGAAAAAACCCGTCGCCTGCGCCAAGCCAATGACTCACTACAAGTACTCTATGATTGCTCACAAGAGCTCTCGCAAAGCCGCCTGAGTACCAAGAACTTCGCAGTCATGCTAGACACCCTGCTTGATATCGAGGGGCTGACCGCCGCCAAGCTAATTATTGAAGAGAACAGCGGCAACAATACCGAAATCACCGCAGGCGAGCCCTCGGGCAATAACTGGCATTACCATGATCTAGATCTCGATGGCCAGGTACTCGGTCAACTGTGGTGGCAAGACACCCTGCCTTGCCCCGATAAAAGCTTGATAGAGAACATTTCCCGTACCTTAGCCCGGGGGATCTTCTTCAATCGGGCACAAAAGCAGTCGGAGCAATTATTATTGATGGAAGAGCGTGCTACGATTGCACGTGAACTTCACGATTCTTTGGCACAATCACTGTCTTATCTCAAAATCCAAGTTACCCTGCTAAAAAGGCAACTTGGCCAAGGTGAGCAGCAACAGGCCATGGCGATCATCAGTGATATTGATCAAGGCCTATCAGGCGCTTACACCCAGCTAAGAGAGCTATTGGGTACTTTCCGCCTGACTATCAAAGAAGCAAATTTTGGTGAAGCACTGGTAGAGATGCTAAAACCATTGGAAGAGCAGAGTAACGCTTTGCTGATTATTGATAACCAACTTTCATCACTGAGTTTGGATGCCCACCATCAGGTGCACTTACTGCAATTGATCAGGGAAGCAACTCTAAACGCAATCAAGCATGCGCAGGCAGACGAAATCATCATTACCTGCCGGCAAGAGTTAGATACGGTCACAATTACTATCAGCGATGACGGAATAGGTTTTAACCCGGCCGATGAAAAGCTCAATCATTATGGCCTAGCAATTATGACCGAGCGGGCATCACGCCTTCACGGTACACTGGAAATAAATACAACCAAGGGCACTGGCTGCGAAGTCACCCTTCAATTTCAGCCCGAATCCCAAGGATAACAATATGACGTGTTGGAAAATTATGATTGTCGATGATCACCCATTAATGCGCAGGGGGATCAGCCAGCTTCTCAGCTTTGAAAGCGACTTCGAGATGGTTGGCGAAGCCAGCAACGGTGCCGATGCCGTTCTGCTCGCCCAGGAGAAGGAACCCGACTTGATCCTGCTTGACCTCAACATGAAAGGCATGTCGGGTCTTGATACCCTCAATGCAATGCGCGCCGAAGGGATCCAGGCCCGAATTGTCGTATTAACCGTTTCCGATAGCCGCTCCGACGTTAAGGCCTTGGTCAACGCCGGCGCCGATGGCTACCTGCTAAAAGATACCGAGCCGGATCAGCTTATTGCCCTGCTTAAACAAGCGATGTGTGGCGGACAGGCTTTCAGTGATCTGGTACGTGAGTACCTGGCAGACAGCGCTGAGCAAGACTCCCTACTCGACTCTCTGACCGACCGTGAAATGCAGATCCTAAAAGAAGTGGCTAAGGGTTATCGCAACAAGCAGATTGCCGACAACCTGTTCATTTCAGAAGCAACCGTAAAGGTCCACATGAAGAGCTTGCTGAAAAAACTGCAGGTAAAATCAAGAACTGCCGCCACAGTGCTTTATCTGGAATCACAAGGTCAGTAATGGGAAAAGCCGGGACTTTGGCCGCTTTACTGTCGGCAATGGTATTGGCGGGGTGCAGTACCTCGCCCCTATTAGCAGACGCGAGTAACGTGGCTTTGACATGGGATGCCAATGACATACACAACACCTGTAAAAGGCGTGGAACGCTTATCGGCTCTCAGGGGAGTTGGTATAACTATTGGCTAATCAGTGACAGGGATCTGACTCAGGGCGCGCTCAACCAACTGCGCAACCAGGCTGCTGAGCTAGGAGCCAATACGGTTTCATTGTATAGCCCGCCAGACTTTTCGACGTCCGTGACGTTAATTGGCAATGCCTATTATTGCGAATAGCACAGATATAAAAAAACCGCACTCTGCGGTTTTTTTTTTAACTCGAGACGGAAGAGATAATATCCCTTTCTTTCGATTCAACCCAGTGAACATCAAAGGGTCCCCAGTCGCTTAGCTGATAATAGCCATCATTGTGACGCTTACCATCTTGGACAAAGGCCAATTCAATGCCAAACCCCGGCAGGGCTTTAAGCACATCCTGAATGGTACGACGTGGCCAACCGGTAATTTCAATCAGCTTAGGAACATTGGGACGATCAAGCTGCTCCACAAGCAAAGCAAGATAAAGACGACGGGCAAAAACCGGATTCAATTCCATTGAGACCTCCATAATTTGAGGTTTTTATTATTCCGACTTCTGCCTGCAGGGTGTTGAGTTTGATCAATATGAGGGAGGATTTCCCTGTTTTGGTCGTTATTTTCGGTGATCGCGGTCGCAAAATTTAGGAACGTGTCATTTGAGAAACAAAAAAGACATGTTTAAACAACAACTTGAAATATCACACAAAAATAAATCTCTAGCCAAATTGTAGGCGCAAATGATTAATGCGCCCACTGTGAACTCAGGCCCTAAACTAGAAAGTGTAACCGGCGGTTACCATAAACACCCATGGGTCAATATCGGTGCTGATCTTCTGGGGCTCGCCACCAGCCTTGAACTTCACATCAGTGCCGATATCGGCATACCACACCGAAGCACCGAAGAACCAGTTATCCTTCACCTGGTAATCGATACCTACATTGGCGGCAAGGCCCCATGAATCTTCCAATTTAAGATCACTCAACTGGGCACTTTTACCGGTACCATTAAAATCTTCATTGAAGAAAGTGGTGTAGTTGAGACCAGCACCGACATACGGGCGGAATTTGCTACTGCTGTCCATAAAATAGTACTGAAGCATCAGTGTCGGTGGCAGGTGTTCAACGTCTGCAATTTTACCGACACCGTTTAGCGAAACACTGTGCCTGAACGGGGTTGCCGCCAGCAGCTCAACACTGATGTTGTCTGTCAGCATATATCCCACAGTAATACCCAGCTGGGTATTTGAATCGATGCCAAACTCACCGAGACCAAGTACATCATCACTGCTTTCGTTCGGAACCACCGTTGCCGTACCGGCACGGACCAAGATGTCACCTTGCTTGTGTGCCATAGCCTGAGGGGCAACCATCATTGCGGCCAGGGTAGCGACGGCACATAGATTCTTTTTCATTATTATTGACTCCATTCCTTTTGAATCCCGACATGGGGAAAAATTGGGCTTCACGTTAAGCGGTTCAAAATGTAACCATTTAGAAACACAACAGTATTGATTGAAATCAATTTATAAAAATTAGTGATAACAAATAACTTTTGATACAGATCAATTACTTAAAACAGCTGCTTTGCACGAAAGATGTGTGTAGCAAAAAATGTTTCCAACCCTACCCAAAAACATTTAAATGGCTCGCAGAAATAGCTGTCCATCAATAGCCATCACGACAGCAAAAAGGACTTTTTTGTTACTGATAATTATGCACTGACAGGCTTATCAAATGCTCATTCGCGTAGTTTGTCTCCTATACTTTGGGCAAACCCACCTTCCCCTAAAGGCACCGCCATGACCCCTGCTTTCTGGTGCATTATCACCATGATATTGATTAACTATTTACTGGCAGGCGTCGGCGGCTGGTTAACCGTCCGCCAAACCGGCAAGCTTGATATCAACCAACCGCGAATCCAAGACCGAGAGCTCACTGGTGCCGCCTCACGGGTAAAAGCTGCCCAGGCCAACGGTTGGGAAATCCTGACAGTATTCTCGAGCTGTGTGTTCATCGCCCACTTGGCAGGGGTACCCGCCCATGAATCCGCCCTCCCCGCGTATCTGTTTATCATCAGCCGGGTGCTTTACTTCATTTGCTATGCCTTTAGGCTCAGCCCATGGCGAACTATCGTATTCGTGATCGGGATCCTGGCCAATATCTGGCTGATTAAACTGGCTATACACTATGGCGGCTGAAGCCGTTGCACCCCATGGCTATTCCCGCTATAAAGGGAGACCAAGTTCACAAAATAAGTCAGCCAGAATAACTATGAGTACAATTGCTTACGGCATCAAAAATTGCGACACCATCAAGAAAATGAAGAAGTGGCTAGAAGCCGAAAACATTGAATACACCTTCCATGACTACCGTGCCGATGGCCTTGACCGTGGCATGCTAGAGCAGTTTGAGGCCGAGCTAGGCTGGGAAGCCATGGTCAACAAGCGCGGAACGACATACCGCCAGCTGAGCGACGAGCAAAAAGCCGGTCTTGATCAGCAAAGCGCAATCGAATTGATGCTGGAGCACCCGGCAATGATCAAGCGCCCGCTGTTGGTTCACAATAACAGCTACCATCTGGGCTTCAAGCCAGCCCAGTACCAAGAAATCTTCCAAACGAATTAAGAAAGGATACAAGGATGTCAGATAGCCCGGTTCTCGCCCTGGCGAAAGACTTTATCAGCCGCCAGTCAGTGACCCCTGAAGATGCTGGCTGCCAGGACGTGATGATCGAGCGCCTGGAAAAGCTCGGTTTTAACATCGAAACCATGGTGTTCGAAGATACCACCAACCTCTGGGCCCGCCGCGGCACGGAAGCTCCGCTGTTTGTTTTTGCCGGCCATACCGATGTGGTACCAGCCGGTAGCCTTGATAAGTGGCATACCGCCCCCTTCGAGCCAACCATCATCGACGGCTACCTTCATGGCCGCGGCGCAGCCGATATGAAAGGCTCGCTGGCCTGCATGATTGTGGCGATTGAGCGATTCCTTGCCGAAAACCCTGATCACAAAGGCTCTATCGCTTTGTTGATCACCTCGGACGAAGAAGGCCCGTTCATCAACGGTACGACCCGTGTGATTGATACACTGGAAGCCCGTAATGAAAAAATCGACATGTGTATTGTCGGTGAACCATCAAGCACCCATGCTGTGGGCGATGTGGTGAAGAACGGCCGCCGTGGTTCGATTACCGGTGATGTCAATATCAAGGGCACCCAGGGTCATGTCGCCTACCCTCACCTGGCCGATAACCCGGTTCACCGTGCTATGCCGGCACTGGCCGAACTGGCCGCGACAACGTGGGACAACGGCAATGCCTACTTCCCACCGACCAGCTTCCAGATAGCCAACCTGTCTGCCGGCACTGGCGCATCGAACGTGATCCCGGGCGAGTTCCACGTCCAGTTCAACTTCCGCTTCAGCACCGAGTTGACCGCCGATGATATCAAGCGCAAGGTTCACTCGGTACTCGATGCCCACGGCCTTGATTACGACCTGGCCTGGACTTTCAGCGGCCACCCGTTCCTGACCGACGAAGGAAGCTTGCTTGATGCCGTCGTGGAGTCTATCGAGGAAGTGAACCACAAAAAACCGGAGCTACTGACTACAGGCGGTACCTCCGATGGCCGTTTCATAGCCCGTACCGGTGCGCAAGTTATCGAGCTCGGCCCTGTCAATGCAACCATCCACAAAGTGAATGAGTGTGTGAAAGTCGCTGATCTGGAAAAGCTGACCGACATGTACCAGAAAGTGATGGAAAAAGTCCTTTAATGGTTAGCCACCCAAGCCAAGCCCGGCAGCACACTGCCGGGCAACTGACCGGGCAAGAGACCAGTCATCTGGTCTCTGTCAATCCTGATGGCGGGCATCCTTTTGTCCACCAGCAAATGCTACCCGCCTTTGAGGCATTAAAAGAAGCAGCCAACAAGGCTGGCTTTGATCTCCAGATTGCCAGCGCCTTTCGTCCGTTCGAGCGCCAGCTGCTAATTTGGAACAACAAGTATTCCGGCAAACGGCCGCTGCTTGACAGCAACAGCCAACCGATTGACCCAAGCTCCCTTACTGAGCTTGAAAAAATCCACGCGATAATGCGTTGGTCAGCCCTGCCCGGCGCAAGTCGCCACCATTGGGGCACCGATATTGATGTCTATGCGGCAAACTGCTTGCCGGAAGGCGTGCAACTACAGCTTGAGCCATGGGAGTACCAAACCGGAGGCCACCAAGCCGAGTTCAGCCAATGGCTCAGTAGCAATATGGCACGCTTTGGCTTCTACCTGCCCTATGCAGAAGATCGCCATGGCGTCGCATGCGAACCCTGGCATATCAGCTACTTCCCGGTTAGCAAATATTTACTTTTACAGCTCACACCAGACCTGCTCAAGCGCACACTTAGCCAATTTGAGCTTGAAGGAAAGTCGCACATCCTGGAAAACCTTGATAGTCTCTATAGTAGGTACATAGAGAATATCTGTGAGGTGTAAATGGAATGGCTACTCAACCCGTGGGTTATCAGCATCATCGTCGTCAGCGTGGTGGTCAGTAACATTGCGGCGCTGAAATACACCGCAAACATGAAATTTGGCTACAAGGACAAAGTCAAATACATGTACGACAAAAACAAGCGCGAACAAGAACTTGATGAGCTGATCGAAAAGCAAGCAGCTAATGACGAAGACCAAGACTTAAAAAAACTCAAAGATCAGGCATAAAAAAACGAGAGCATCACGATGCTCTCGTTTTTTTATATCTAAATCAGTCTGACTCAAAGCTATTCGGAGCAATGAGTTCTAAGTCAGGTTATCTAGAACAAAGAGCAAGCGCGGAGTTTACGGATGTAAATGAGCACTTCCGATGCAGGTATCGCATTAACTGGCGACGATAAATCAATTAAGCTCGAGGGAGATAGTCTGCGATACCCACCCACTTATAGCTCGTCAGCTCTTCCAGTCCCATCGGACCACGAGCATGCAACTTCTGAGTCGATACCGCCACCTCTGCACCTAGGCCAAACTGTGCGCCATCGGTGAAGCGCGTTGACGCATTCACATAAACTGCCGCAGAACCTGCTGCATTAACAAAACGCTCTGCCGCCATCAAATCATTAGTCATGATCGCATCAGAGTGGCTGGCGTTATGCTTGCGCATATGGGCAATTGCCTCTTCCACATCTTTAACGATCTTGATACCTAGCGTGAAGCTCAACCATTCAGTGTCAAAGTCCCCTTCAGCGACACGGCGCAGGCTTGCCGCTTTACCTTCAAGCAGCTCGTAGGCATTCTCGTCAGCAACCATATCCACATTGCTGGCATTCAGGCGTTCCGCCAAACGAGGCAAGAAGGCTTCTGCCACTTGCTCGTTAACCAACAGAGTATCCAGAGCATTACAGGCCGATGGGCGCTGTACCTTGGCGTTCTCCACCACATCAAGGGTACGAGACAGATCTGCCGTTGCATCTACATACACATGGCTGATACCAAATCCACCGATGATCACCGGAATCGTGCTGTTTTCCTTACACATCTTGTGCAAGCCAGCACCACCACGCGGGATGATCATATCGACATACTGATCCATCTTCAGCAACTGGGAAACCAGCTCACGGTCTGGTTTTTCAATATACTGTACCGAGGCCGTAGGCAGCCCTGCTTTCTCTAGCGCTACCTGGATCACTTTGACCAGTTCCATATTTGAATGGAACGTCTCGCGGCCACCGCGCAGAATACTGGCGTTACCCGTTTTCAGGCACAACGCAGCAATATCAATGGTGACATTCGGACGCGCTTCATAAATCACCCCCACGACACCAAGAGGGACACGGCGGCGGCTCAGGCGCATACCGTTTTCCAGTACCTTGCTATCTAGCTCGGCACCAACCGGATCATTTAGGCTGATCACATTGCGTACGTCGTTGGCGATACCGGCCAAACGGTCGGCATTGAGCAAGAGGCGGTCTACCAAAGCATCGGTCATACCTGCATCTTTTGCCGCTGCAATATCTTTGGCGTTGGCAGCCAGAATGACGTCTTGGTTGGCTTCCAGCTCATCGGCAATCACCGCCAATGCACGGTTTTTCTGTTCGGTTGCTGCCGTTGCCAGTTCAAAAGCAGCCTGCTGCGCCGCTTGGCCCATCAGTTCAAGATTCATGTTCTTTTCCCTTACGTTTCAATAGGTGTTAGATGACTACCAAGTCGTCACGGTGTACAGCAACAGGGCCATATTCATAACCCAACACCTGATAAATATCCTGGCTGTGTTTGCCGGCAATTTTCGCCAAATCTTTACTCGAGTAACGGCTTATACCCCGTGCCAGCAGCTCCCCCTGAGCATTGAAAACCCGAGCCACTTCACCACGCTCGAACTCACCTTTTACTTCGGTGATCCCTTTCGATAGCAAGCTACTGCCCCGCTGTTGTACTGCCGCCGCTGCACCTTGGTCGATCACAATATCACCCGCTGGCGGGGGACCAGCCAAGATCCAACGCTTACGGCTTTCAAGCGGTGATTCCAGTGGCAAGAAGCGTGTGCCGACCGAAATGCCTTGGGCCAGATCAGCCACCACATCCGGGCGACTCCCTGCAGCGATAATCACTTCGATACCAGCACGGCGGGCAACATCCGCAGCCTGCAACTTAGTGGCCATACCGCCAGTACCAAGTCCACCAACACTGCCACCGGCAATCTTGCGCAAGGTTTCGTCGATGGTATGAACCTCGCGGATCAGCTCTGCCTCAGGGTTATTACGCGGATCGGCAGTAAACAGGCCCGGCTGATCGGTCAACAGCAGCAGCTTATCGGCACCAGCCAAAATACCCACCAAAGCCGACAAGTTGTCGTTATCACCCACTTTGATTTCAGTCGTCGCAACCGCATCGTTTTCGTTAACAACCGGGATAATGCCGTTATCCAACAGGGCGACAAGCATATCGCGGGCATTGAGGTAACGCTCACGGTCGTCTAGGTCAGCACGGGTCAGCAGCATCTGCCCCACGTGCAGGCCATAGATACCGAACAGGCTTTCCCACTCTTGGATCAGGCGGCTCTGGCCAACCGCAGCCAGCAGCTGCTTGCTCGCCATGTTTTTGGGCAGCTCGGGGTATCCTAAATGTTCGCGGCCGGCGGCAATCGCGCCTGAAGTTACAATAATGACCTTGTGGCCCTGCCGACGCAGTTGTGCGCACTGGCGAACCAACTCAACCATATGGGCACGATCCAGCTTTAGCGTACCGCCAGTCAATACGCTGGTACCCAGCTTGACCACGATAGTCTGTGAACTGTGCCTAACCTCTTGGTTTTGAGACCCATCTTTGGAGTCTGCGGTTACCAAGCCCTTGTTTTGCTCATTTAGGATATTTGTCTCTGCCATGGGGATAAAACAAAAAGAAAAGTAGAATGATGTTGTATCAATACCCTTTATAAATCACAAGAAAAATGCGCCAATCAGGCGCATTTTTCTTCATTTAACGTAAGGCTGGAAATCAGGCTACGCTACCAAGCTCTGGCTCCTTGAGCACTTTGGAAGGAGATAATGTCAACTCGAACTCATCTTGCAGCAAACCTTCTAATTTCGGATAAAAATCTTCTAACGTTTGCTGTACCGCTTTCTCATGTTTGGCGGGTACCGGATCTTTGACCCATTCGCCAGCACCGTCATAACGACCGAAGCCATAATGATATTCAAAGCCTTCGTTATTGGCTTCCATGATAAACCACCAGCCCCAGAATTCGCGCTCTTCGGGTGCCTTTTTGGCGCTGACACAGCTCGACAGGCAGTCAAAGAAAAAATGCCCTTCAGAAGACAGAGGCTGACGCAAGTAGGGTCCCAAGGCCGTCAGCTTAGTCATCAAACGCCCGTGCGGCGGGAAAGTTTTTTCTGTCGTCATAATCATCTCCATCCCTAGCAATAAATTACCTAATCCATTTAAGCTGTAAACCGCTCATTTGGCAACAATTTATTTACAACTAATGACACTGCCTACTCTGCTAGCTTTTCCTTCAGCCAATCAACCACCGTTGTCATGGCACGGTGGTAACCATCGTGCAGCGGCTTATCCGGCAAGGTGATCGCCTTTCCACCACGGCTCGACATCGCAATAAGCTGGTTATCAAACTCCGAGCAAACAGGATCACTTTTCAGGCCAATTCCCAGCATCGGCACATCAATCTTACGGCGGCCCAGCAAGCCCTGGTGTTTGAGTGACCACGCAGGAAGGTGGGACACCAGGCTGGCCTTCGACACCCCATGCTTGCCAAGGCGCGATGCAATCATATCAAGGTACATCCGTGGCATCGCATCCAGCCGCTTAGGATCGGCCAAACCACTGTGAATAATACCTCCGATGCTGATACAGGTTTTCAGGCGAGTCGGCTCAAGGAAACCAAGCCTTATCGCAGCATTGCCGCCAAATCGAAGGCCCAACATGGCAACCCGGGTGTGATCAACCCAAGGCACATCTTTCACCTGCTGCAACAAGGCTTGGTGCAAGCGACTGGTGTCTTCCGTCAAAGACCATTGGCTACTGTGACCGACAGACGGCATATCTAAAGTAATCATCGCAAAGCCGGCAGGCCCGAGGTATTTTTGGTACAGGCGAAGCAGATCAGACTGAAGGGTATCCAGGCCGCCGCTGACGATTACCGTCGGCAATAACTTGTCGGTACAAGGCAGGTGAATGAAAGCCTGGAAGGTTTTATTTTCGTATTTGACATCAATGGTACGCATCTGGTGCGGCATATTGTCCATGGCATCGCGATAGGCTTGATTCGCTTGCAATTCAGCCTGGGCTGCCAAATCATCTCCTTTCAGGTGGGGATAAGCCGCGATACTGTAATACATACTGGCGGTAATGAGTTGCTCGGCCGCCTTTTCCTTTTCACCTTGATCCAATAAAGCGCGTGCCGCTTTATGGTACATCCCCCCCGACTGGCACCACTCATATACCCAGTTGCCCGGCTTGTAGCCAATAACGGTATCGAGCAAATCATCGCGGGTACGCGGGGCTTCGGAGTTGGCGATTCTTGCCAGAATAGCCTCAAGTTCAATCGGATCGATGCCCTGCCAGATCCACTGCGGACGGCGCATCACCCGGTACCAGCCGATCTCGGTATCGCCATCCAGCGCATTGTGGATTGGGGCATCGACAACATGTGCCAACTTCACCAGGCTCGATGTTTCTTTGGACGTTTGCCTTGGGGCAAAGAGCTTTTCGGAAAGATTGGTTTTGGACGGTTCAGACACGTTCTGCTCCATATCGGTTCACACATACCTACTATGCAGGCCCGAGCACTTCCGGTCTATAGCAAAAGCACGTTATTCCGGTTGGCCTTGGGGATGTGCTTATTGTGGTTATATTTTTGAAGTATACCACCCAACAGATACTTACTGCATGATCAGGCAGACAAATCCCACTTGTTGCAGAAGCAGTACTGAAGATATTCAGGAGTCAGCTATGCTTTTACTTACCTATCAGTACTTCATACGGTGGTAAGTATGCGATATGCCCTATGTCTTTGTGCTTCGCTTTTTTTCTCTTCGTCAGTCCTCGCTTTTGGTAGCGGTGGCTCCCTGGGGGGCAACCCCGGAGAGGCATCCGGTGGCGTCAATGCCAAAACCCCACTTTGCCTTGATGTAATGGGCGAGCGAATTCCCGACAGCTACCAAACGAAATACCTACGCCAATGCAAGATAACCGGGAATACCATGGTTGATCTCATCAACTTCAACAACTATTACCGCAACAAACCCAATGGCGAATCGCTGTCGGACATTAAAGCCAAAGCCAGCTAATCTCCCGGAATTGCAGGCATAAAAAAAGGAGCCGATGGCTCCTTTTTTAGTCTTTAGTCGCTTTAAGCGATATTATTTTTTCGCGATTGGATCAACGAAAGTCACGGCCATATCCCATGGCTGCTCGATCCAAGTTTCCTGCGGGATGTCTACCACATAGTCATCAACCAGGTGCTTACCTGCAGGCTTCGCACATACCGTCACGAATTTCGCTTTCGGGTACATGTGACGGATCATTTCCGCTGTACCGCCAGTGTCCACCAGATCATCGATAACGATGAAACCTTCACCATCACCTTCAGCCTGCTTCAGTACTTTCATCTCACGCTGGTGATCGTGGTCGTAGCTTGAGATACATACTGTATCAACATAACGAATACCAAGTTCACGCGCCAAGATTGCAGATGGAACCAAGCCACCACGGCTAACGGCAATGATACCTTTCCACTGGTCTGCAGGGAGCAATTTCTCTGCTAGCTGGCGGGTATACATTTGCATGTTGTCCCAAGTGATGATGAACTTATTACTCATATCCGATGAACCTCTGAGTCAGCAGAAAACTGCTGTATGTATTTATTTACTGTTATAGAAAAATAATTTTAGCTACAAATAGGGCTGCAATAACCCAAACGCTAATATTTACATCGCGACCTTTGCCACTCATCGTTTTGACGGCAGCGTAGGTGATAAAGCCAAGGCCAATACCTTCAGCGATGGAGTATGTTAACGGCATCAGTAGGCAAACTACAACTACTGGTGCTGCTTCTGTTAAGTCACGCCAGTCAACGCTAACCAAACCAGACATCATCAGGATGGCTACGTAGAACAGGGCACCTGCTGTCGCATAGGCAGGCACCATACCTGCTAGCGGTGCAAAGAACAATGCCAACAGGAACAAAACGCCAACCGTTACAGCGGTAAGACCGGTACGGCCCCCCACAGCGACACCCGATACACTCTCAACGTAAGAAGTCGTGTTCGATGTCCCCAATACCGCACCTACAGAAGTTGCAGTACTGTCTGCCAATAGCGCACGGTTCAGGCGAGGTAGCTTGCCGTCTTTATCGATCAATTCTGCTTTCGTTGCCACACCAACCAAGGTGCCCGCAGTGTCGAACAGGTCAACGAACAAGAACGCGAACACAACCGAAATCAAACCGACTTCCAGTGCACCAGAGAAATCCATCTGCATGAAAGTCGGCGCAATGCTTGGTGGCGCCGATACAATACCGCCGTACGCCACTTCACCCACCAGCACACTGATAGCGGTGACAGCCAAAATCGCGATAAGTACCGCCGCTTTGTAACCACGGTGTACCAGGGCAATGGTCAGGAAGAAGCCCAGTGATGCCATCGCAGCCGGGAAGCTGGTGAAATCACCCACTTGTACCAGCGTTGCCGGGTTGTCGACCACAATGCCTGAGCTTTGCAGGGCGATAAACGCCAGGAACAAACCAATACCCGCCGAGATCCCGATACGCAGCGCATGAGGAATGGAGTTGATAATCCACTCACGAACTCGCAGTACACTCAGGGCAATAAAGCACAGACCCGATAGGAATACCGCCGCCAGCGCAACCTGCCATGTATGCCCCATGCCTAAAACAACACCGTAGGTGAAGAATGCATTCAGGCCCATACCCGGCGCCTGAGCCACTGGGTAGTTAGCCACAAAGCCCATGATGAAACAGCCCACAACCGCAGCCAGACAGGTCGCGACAAATACCGCGCCTTGGTCCATACCCGTCGCCGACAGCATAGATGGGTTTACAAAAATGATGTAAGCCATCGTCAAGAAGGTAGTCAGACCCGCTAGCAGCTCGGTACGGACATCGGTACCGTTCTCTTTGAGTTTAAAAAGTTTCTCAAGCATTGCTCTCGATTCCTTGGAGATATTAAGCAATTGATAGTGGTTTAAGGGATGAGCCGAAGCCGGTTTCTCGGTTTCCACACATCACGAATTTTCAAGAAATAGAAAACGATTGCGTCCCTATTTTGGGTGGCGATTATATGCTCGATAATTGTCAATTTCCAGTAAATAACGCAATTATCATCAACGAATGCGAACAACCGAATAAAAAACCGACCGAGCATCGGCAAGCAGAAATATAAACAATTAAAAACAACAACTTGCATTTTTAACAGCATGGCTACATTTTATTCAATTAATATTTTCCACCTATGCGCAAACGTTAATATCAACAATCAAATTGCATGAATTAACCGTTAACTCCAGATGTAATCGAATACACCTAAAAGGCATAAAATAACGCTATCGATAAAGCAGGGGGAGTATGAATGACAAGAGAGATTGATGAATCAAGCAGATAAAAAAAACGCCACTCCAAAAAGAAGTGGCGTCAAGAATGTAACTATAAACCGAAAAGCGGTTTTAAGAGATTCTTAAACAAAGGGGGTGAACAAAAAATTGACCACTCAGATCTGTCCGGCAATGTAGAACCGGACAAACCACAGAATTAGTAACCGAACGAGCTTGGGTATGTAAAGTTACCGGTGTATACAGCGCGGTTGTTCCAAAACTTGTTTACAGATTCAAATACTTTCATTTTTATCACCTTAACTATTAAGCAATGACTACACGTTATACGTGTTTGGCCGTCTTGGCCTGACTTAAACTCGGTTCCTTGGAGGCGATATCTCGGGCTCATCCTAGAGCAAAATTTTGTGTCGTTCGTCTTCGTTCAGAAGATGGTGCAACTATAACCCCGAAGTAATAAACTTTCAAGCATTTTCTTTAACTCCGTCACACTTTTGCCGTTATTGAGTGTTTGAACAACAAAAACTGTAATTTAATTACATCGAGCCACTTCACAATTCCACCATTTCGCGACCAAAGTGTAACGACTACCCTCTTGAACAATTACATAGTTACAACATACCTTATTCAACAGCATGCAAACCAATAATAACAAGGTAGGGGTACATCATGGCGGCATTTTCATCACTGAGAAAAATCACTATAAGTAAGCGACTCTATTTATTGAGCTTTGTTGTGACTGTATTGACGCTTTTGCCGCTGGTACTGTTTATTGCCAATTACCAAGCCAATATCATGGAAGAAAAAAGGCTCAAAACCCGCCACCTAGTCGAAAGTGCCCATAGCCTGATCGGCTATTACCACTCCCTTGAGCAACAAGGCTCCCTGTCCCGAACCAAAGCCCAACAACAAGCAGTGACAGCACTTGCTGCATTACGCTACGAAGATAAAGACTACTTCTGGGTCAATGACATGACCCCGACTATGGTCATGCATCCTTTTAAGCCTTCTCTCAATGGCCAGCGTTTGGACAACTTCAAGGATCCCAACGGGACGGCCCTGTTTGTTGAAATGGCCAATATTGTCCGCCAGCAGGGCCAGGGATTTGTCGATTACTATTGGGAGAAGCCCGGTTTCAGCACGCCGGTTGAAAAAATCTCCTACGTCAAAGGCTTTGCTCCCTGGGAATGGATTGTCGGCTCGGGGATCTATGTGGATGATGTCACTGCCCTCTTTTATAGCGAGCTTAAACAGTTCAGTGTTTTCCTTCTCAGTGCTTTGGCATTGAGTGGCTTGTTAGCCTGGATTATCTCCCGCTCTATCACCCTCCCCTGCCACGAAACGGCGCAAGCCATGCGTGATATCGCCAAGGGAGACGGGGATTTAACCCAGCGCTTGCCATGCCAAGGCGATGACGAACTCAGCCAACTGGCCCGCTCGTTCAATACCTTCGCCAGCCACCTATCCGATATGCTGCGAGATATCGCTCCAGTCAGCGACCAAATCAGTGCAGCGGCGAGCCAGCTCAACAGTGTTGCCACCCAGACAGCCAATAGCGCCAACCAAGCCTACCGGGGCATCGACAGCGTGGCTGCCGCCATGAACCAGCTACATGCCAATAACCAGGATGTTGCCCAATCAGCCCAACAAGCTGCCGAGGCAGCCGATCAAGCCCAGCAATTTAGCAGCAACAGTATTGCCGTGGTTTCAACTTCCTCGCGAGAAATGCATGCACTACTTAGCTTGCTGGATGAAGCCAACCACAGCGCCCAGGCCCTTGAGAAAGACTCACAGACTATCGGCTCAGTATTAGATGTGATCCGTGGTATCGCCGAGCAGACCAACTTGCTGGCCCTCAATGCGGCAATTGAGGCTGCCCGTGCGGGTGAGCAAGGCCGAGGTTTTGCCGTCGTGGCTGATGAAGTCAGGACGCTTGCGACGAGAACCCAGTCAAGCACCAACGAGATAGAAACGATCATTGCCAGCCTGCAGGGAAAGGCTAACAGTGTCAGTGGCGCGCTGGTCAAGACCCGCGAACAATCGTCCAGCACCGCCGAGCATGCTGACGAAGTCGCCCAGACTCTTGGGGCGATTGGCAAGCAAATCACCACGATACTGACTCTCAACCAGCATATTGCCGAAGCCAGTGACCAGCAGTCACAGGCCGCCGAGGCAATTAACCAAAGCCTGCATCAGTTGACCGAGCATAGCCACCAAACGGTTGAAAATGGCGAGCATATTGCAGCTGCCAGCAACCAATTACTTGCAAACGGGCAGAGCTTGGAGAACCATGTCAGCCACTTTAAGATTTAGCTGTTACCGTTTCGGGCACAGTGGTATCCTTGAGGTTAATCGCGATAGTTAATTGTTCTGAATAACTTTGCAATATAGTTAATTTTCAGCTAACTCATCGCCAATAACCAAAAGTTTATAAAGGAGACTGCTGTGTCAGAAATCAGTCAACTGTCACCTCAACCAGTGTGGCAATTCTTCGATCAGATCTGCTCTATCCCACACCCTTCCAAGCATGAAGAAGCGCTTGCCCAGCACATCATCCAGTTCGCACAAGGCGAAGGCCTTGAAGTACGCCGTGATGCTGTCGGTAACGTCTTTATCAAAAAACCTGCAACGCCAGGCATGGAAGATCGCAAGGGTGTTGTTCTTCAGGCCCACATCGATATGGTGCCGCAGAAGAACGAAGATACCGACCATGATTTCCTGACCGATCCTATCCAGCCGTACATCGACGGTGAGTGGGTGACCGCTAAAGGCACCACTCTGGGTGCTGACAATGGCATGGGTATGGCAGCATGTCTTGCTGTACTGGCTTCAAAAGACGTTGAGCATGGTCCGCTGGAAGTACTGCTGACCATTGACGAGGAAGCCGGTATGACAGGTGCTTTCGGTCTTGAAGAAGGCTGGCTGGAAGGTGATATCCTGCTGAATACCGACTCAGAGCAGGAAGGCGAAGTCTACATGGGCTGTGCCGGCGGTGTTGACGGTTCACTGGCTCTTGATATCCAGCGTGAAGCAACACCTGCGGATTTCCAAGCAGTTAAACTGGTTGTTAAGGGGCTGAAAGGCGGCCACTCTGGTTGTGATATCCATACTGGCCGTGGTAATGCCAACAAGATCCTAGGTCGCTTCCTGTTCGGCCATGCCGAAGAACTTGGCCTGCGCCTAACTTCTCTAACTGGTGGTAGCCTGCGCAACGCGATCCCACGCGAAGCAAGCGCAGTTGTTACCCTGCCTGCTGCCAACGTTGATAAGCTGAACGAGCTATTCGCCTATTACCAAGAGCTGCTTGTGGCTGAGCTTGGCCGTGTAGAAACAGACATCAACCTTTTCACTGAAACTGCAGAGCTTCCAGCTGATGTGCTAGTTGCCGCTGACCAGCAGCGCTTCATCAACATGCTGAATGCAACGCCTAACGGTGTGATCCGCATGAGTGATGACATCGAAGGTGTGGTTGAAACCTCACTGAACGTGGGTGTGATCACCACAGAAGCTGACAAAATCACGGTACTTTGCCTGATCCGCTCACTGATCGACTCTGGCCGCAGCAATGTCGAAGGCATGCTCAAAGCCGTTGCTTCGCTTGCTGGCGCAAGCTGTGAGTTCTCTGGTACTTACCCAGGCTGGAAACCAGACGCTGATTCTGAAGTCATGCACCTGTTCCGCGAAACGTACGAGAACATCTACGGCCGCGTACCGAACATCATGGTGATCCACGCCGGTCTTGAGTGTGGTCTGTTCAAGAAGCCATACCCGAACATGGATATGATTTCCTTCGGCCCGACCATCAAGTTCCCGCACTCGCCAGACGAGAAAGTCCAGATCGAAACTGTTGCCCTGTTCTGGGAGCAAATGGTCGCGATCCTGAAGAATATTCCGGTGAAGGGTTAATTTCCGATAACCAAGTATGACAAAAGCAGGCTCCGGCCTGCTTTTTTGATCGAGTAATCCATTCTGTGGTTCTGTGGTTCTGTGGTTCTGTGGTTCTGTGGTTCTGTAAGGATGCTCCCCGAAAGAAACTTTGCTATAAAACTATTGCTCTAAGCAAGATATCCCTACCAGAGCCTACTTACTAAATGGCATTGTTGCTATTTTTCAAGAATTCCGCTTTAAATCCATAGAACCTTAGGGCCATAGCAACACAGTGCCGTTATTCAAAACAACGAAAGCTGCTGCGCCCGGGTGCCAAGCTCCAAACCGACACTGATACCAATCAGGCGGATCTCCCTATCCTGCTGGCGAGTCAGGGCTTCTTTGAGTAAACCTTCGAACTGCGCTTTATCCAATTTAGGCTGGGTATGCTCTACCGTGGTTTGCTGGAAGTCGGCGAATTTCACCTTCACCCCCTGCTTGGCGATATTAAGCTCAGGACGTACTCGCTTGAGCCGCTTTTCCAGCTCGGGGAATAAGCGCTCTATCACCTCCCAGCATTGCTCGTAGGTACTGATATTTTGCGAGAACGTACGTTCAACCCCAACTGATTTGCGCTCCCGCTCGACCACCACTTCCCGCTCATCAATACCATGGGCACGCGACCATAGCGACTGACCGAATTTGCCAAACTGCTGCAACAGCAAGTGCCTGTCGTATTGCTGCACATCTTTGCCGAGATACAAACCTTTATCATGTAACTTTTGGATGGTGACCTTGCCGACACCGGGGATCTTCTCGAGTTTCAAGTCTGCGACGAAAGCGGGGATCTGATCAGGCGTCACGACATATTGCCCATCGGGCTTGTTGAGATCCGAGGCTATCTTGGCAATGAACTTAACCGGGGCAATGCCGGCAGATGCCGTGAGGTTGAGCTCTTCTCGGATAGCCCGGCGGATGTCTTCAGCAATCAATGTGGCCGAGCCATGGCACAGCTCGCAATCGGTAACATCAAGGTAAGCTTCATCAAGGGAAAGCGGTTCGATCTTATCGGTATAGCGCTGGAAGATCTCACGGATCTGGCCAGAGACTTCTTTGTAGACGCTCATCCGGCCGGAGACCAAAGTCAGGTGAGGACAAAGTTGCATTGCTCTACCCGTCGGCATGGCCGAGCGCACCCCGTATTTTCGCGCTAGGTAGTTACAGGTACTGATCACCCCACGCTGCTCGGAGCGACCACCAATGGCAATAGGGATATCCCGCAGGTCAGGGTTATCACGCATCTCAACCGCCGCAAAGAAGCAATCCATGTCGACATGGATGATCTTTTTCTGCGCCTTGCCAGGCTTTGAGGGTGACAACAGAGACATTAGAATGGCTACCTGATTACTGTTTTTTTATACAGTAACATTATAGAGGCTACGGCAGGCACTGTGAAGCCTAACAAAAAGCCCGGCATGGTTAGTGCCGGGCTTGGAATTCAGTTAGCAAGTGCTCGCTGATCAGATAATTTGGTTTTTCTTCCATTCAGCTGCACGGGCTTCACGCGCTTCGCGCTTGAGGCGAGCATCACACGGCTCTGGACAGTCACACTCTTTGGCAATGCCGATCCCGTCAAGACCACCACAGCTGCCGCTGACGCTTTTGCGCTGGAAGATGTAGCCAACAGCCATCGCAGTGATGACCAGCAAAAACACAGCAAAGGTAGTTACATAGATAACCATTGTTCAATCTCTACTTTTGATTCATGTAAGGGGCAAAAGCATCCGAGGCATATTCCTTGAAGCCTTGCTCTGTTTTCACAACCAACAGCAATGGGATCTGCTCTTGGTTTGCCAACGCCAGCGCCTTTTCTTCTCCCATCACAGAGAACGCCGTTGCCAAAGCGTCTGACGTCATGCTTGATGGGTGCAGTACTGTTACCGATACTACATGGTTGGAAATCGGCATACCACTGTTCGGATCGATAAGGTGCGAGTAACGTACACCGTCTTCTTCGAAGTAATTGCGGTAGTCACCCGATGTCGCAACAGCCATATCACCTGGCTCAATCACTTCCTGAATCGCCCGGCTACCGTCTTCGGTGGGCTTTTCAATCGCGATGCGCCAAGGCACACCTTCCAGGTTATTGCCTTGCAGGCTGATTTCACCACCGATCTCAACCAGGTAATCCGCCACGCCTAGATCATCAAAGTAATCGGCGACCACGTCAACCCCAAATCCCTTGGCAATCGAGGACAGATCGACATACAGATCGGGGATATCCTTGATCAGGCTGTTGCCTTCAACAGTCAGGTGGTGAATACCCACTATCTTGCGACGCTCAGCCAGCTCTTGCTCGGTCGGTGTTTTCTCAGGGCGCGCTTCTGGGCCGAAGCTCCACAAGTTGACAATCGGGCCCACTGTCACATCCAGAGCCCCGTCTGTCAGTTTGGCTAGGCGGATAGCCTCAGTCACTACCTTGGCGGTATCTGCCGACACTTCAAACGGTTCGCTCGAGCGCGACTGGTTAAATTGGCTGAGCTCGGAATGCTTACGGTATGTCGACATCTGGTCGTTAACAAGCTCTAGTCGACGGTCAATTTCTGCCTGGATATCCGTGGCAGGCGGTAAGCCTTCCTGCTTAATCAACTTAATTGAATAGTAGGTCCCCATGGTCGAACCGTTAAGGTGGATCATCTCTCGCTGATCACTACAGGCCGACAGGGTAAAAACCATCGCAAGCATCAGCAATGCGCGGTGCAGTAACGTCTTCATCCAACTACTCCCCAAATGAAAGACAGTCATTGTTATTTGTTATGGGTAAGCGCTATATATAAAAACCATATATTACATACCGTTATTATGCGCTTATTACGAAAAAAGGCTGACCCCTGTTGGGATCAGCCAGTTTTTCAATGTGCGGCTAATTAGCCACCGAAGTCATCCAGTAGGATGTTTTCGTCTTCAACACCAAGATCTTTCAGCATGCCGATAACCGCTGCGTTCATCATTGGTGGACCACACATGTAGTACTCACAATCTTCTGGCGCTTCGTGATCTTTCAAGTAGTTCTCGTAGATCACGTTGTGGATGAAGCCTGTGTAACCGTCCCAGTTATCTTCTGGTAGTGGATCAGACAGGGCAACGTGCCACTCGAAGTTCTCGTTGTCAGCCGCTAGCGTATCGAAATCTTCTACGTAGAACATTTCACGCTTAGAACGCGCACCGTACCAGTAAGTCATCTTACGCTTAGATTTCAAGCGTAGAAGCTGGTCGAAGATGTGCGAACGCATTGGTGCCATACCAGCACCACCACCGATGAATACCATTTCGTTGTCAGTTTCTTTCGCGAAGAACTCACCGAATGGACCAGAGATAGTACACTTGTCACCAGCCTTAAGCGACCAGATGTAAGATGACATTACGCCAGGTGGTACATCTGGGTTGTTAGGCGGCGGCGTTGCAATACGTACGTTCAGCTTGATGATGCCTTTCTCTTCTGGGTATGACGCCATAGAGTATGCACGGATTGAGTGCTCTTTTACGATAGACTCGTAACGGAACAGGTTGAACTTGTCCCAGTCTTCACGGTATTCGTCAGGAATATCGAAATCAGAGTACTTAATGTGGTGCGGTTCAGCTTCGATCTGGATGTAACCACCCGCGCGGAACGGTACTTCTTCACCTTCAGGGATCTGAAGTACAAGCTCTTTGATGAAGGTTGCTTCGTTATCGTTAGAGATAACTGTACATTCCCACTTCTTCACGCCAAAGATTTCTTCTGGAAGCTCGATGTCCATGTCAGATTTCACGTTAACCTGACACGCTAGACGCTCGCCTTCACGTGCTTCACCTTTAGTGATGTGGTCAAGCTCTGTTGGCAGGATATCACCGCCACCAGATTTAACTTTTACGCGACACTGGCCACAAGAACCACCGCCACCACAAGCAGATGAAACGAAGATGCCGCTTGCTGAAAGTGCATTAAGCAGTTTGCTACCGGCAGCGGTTGTAATCGCTTTTTCCGGATCGCCATTTACTGAGATAGTAATGTCACCTGATGGTACCAGCTTAGATTTAGCGAATAGGATCACTAGAACTAGAGCCAGGATAATCAGGGTGAACATGACTACGCCAAGAATAATATCCATTGATTATTCCTTTTATCCTGATTACAGCTGAACGCCGGAGAAGGACATGAAGCCCAACGCCATAAGGCCAACGGTGATGAATGTAATACCTAGGCCACGTAGACCTGGAGGTACGTCTGAGTACTTCATCTTCTCGCGGATACCCGCAAGAGCAACGATTGCTAGCATCCAACCGATACCAGAACCAAGACCGTATACTACAGATTCAGCGAAGTTATAATCACGCTGTACCATGAAAGATACACCACCGAAGATCGCACAGTTTACTGTGATCAATGGTAGGAAAATACCTAGCGCGTTGTATAGCGGCGGGAAGAAGCGGTCCAGAACCATTTCCAGGATCTGTACCAGTGCCGCGATAACACCGATGAACGTAATAAAGTTCAGGAAGCTAAGGTCAACGCCTGAAACAATGGCGCCGTCTTTTAGCAGTAGGTTGTAGATCAGGTTGTTCACAGGAACAGCGATCGTTAGTACAACGATTACCGCTACACCCAGACCGAAAGAAGTTTTCACTTTTTTCGATACGGCTAGGAATGTACACATACCTAGGAAGAACGACAGTGCCAAGTTCTCGATAAAGATCGAACGAACTAGAAGGCTTAGATAATGTTCCATGTTCCCCTTACTCCTTCGCTTCGACTTGTTCTGGACGGATGATACGGATAGCCCAGATCATGAAACCAATCAGGAAGAACGCTGATGGTGCTAGGATCATCATACCGTTTGGCTGGTACCAACCACCGTCAGATACTAGCGGCAGGATTTCCACGCCGAATAGTTTGCCTGAACCGAATAGTTCACGGAAGAAAGCTACAGTGATAAGTACGAAGCCGTAACCAAGACCGTTACCGATACCGTCAACAAGTGATGGTAGAGGCTCAGACTTCATTGCGTATGCTTCAGCACGACCCATAACGATACAGTTCGTGATGATCAGACCAACGAATACAGAAAGCTGCTTAGAAATATCGTAAACAAACGCTTTTAGTACCTGGTCAACCACGATTACCAACGATGCGATGATCGCCATCTGTACGATGATACGTACGCTGTTTGGAATGTGGTTACGGATCAGGGATACGAACAAGTTAGAGAATGCACAAACGAATGTTACCGCTAGGGTCATTACGAATGCTGTCTCTAGTTTGGTGGTTACTGCTAGTGCAGAACAAACACCAAGGATCTGAAGCGCGATCGGGTTGTTGTCGATAAACGGCGCAAACAGAATCTTCTTCATTTCTTTAGTATCAGCCATTGTTTAGGCCTCCTTCACGAACTTTAGCCAGGAATGGACCAAAGCCCATGTCACCCAACCAGAAGTCGAAGGTGTGCTGAACACCATTTGCAGTTAGGGTTGCACCAGACAGACCATCTACACCGTGGATGTCACCCTCAGGTGCACCGCCTTTAACGACGCGGATAGCTGGCTTGTTGTTGCTATCGAACAGTTCTTTACCAACGAACTGTGCACGCCAGTTCGGGTTCTCGATCTCACCACCAAGTCCAGGAGTTTCACCCTGCTCGTAGTAAGTGATACCCGCAAGCGTGTTGCCGTCAGTTTCAACCGCGATGAATGCGTACATCATTGACCACAGACCACCACCGTGTACCGGCAGGATCAGCTTGTCGATGTTATCGTTCGCATCTTTCACTAGGTAAACTGTTGCAACGTTAGCACGGCGGATGATCTTCGCAAGGTCTTGGTCACCAGATAGGCGGATAGACTGTGCTGGATCTTTCGCTGCGTCACGCTGGCTGTACTCAGATGCAGTTGCACCTTCTTCAGTCTGCTCTACGAACTCGCCTGTTTCTAGGTTAACAAGCTTAGGCTCGATGAACTGCTCATACGCTTCAGTGATGTTGGTGCCATCTTGCAGAAGGCCCGCAACTGAAAGGATGTTGCGCTGAACGTCAAGTACAGCATTCTTCTGCTGCAGTGGACGCAGAGCAACCGCTGCTGCTGATACCACGATTGAGCACACTAGGCTCAGTGCGATAACAACAATTAGCGTCTTTTTAATGCTATCGTTATTACTTGACATGACGAGCTAGTCTCCGCTTGATGTTGCCCTGAACTACTAGGTTGTCAAATAGAGGTGCGAATAGGTTAGCAAATAGGATTGCTAGCATCATACCTTCTGGGTACGCAGGGTTAACCACACGAACCATAACAGCCATTGCACCGATGAGTGCGCCGTACCACCACTTACCTTTGTTGGTAAATGCCGCAGACACAGGGTCGGTTGCCATGAACATCATACCGAATGCGAAGCCACCTAGAACTAGGTGCCAGTGCCATGGCATGCTGAACATTGCGTTGGTGTCAGAACCAATAATGTTGAATAGCGTCGCTGTCGCGATCATACCGATCATAGTACCCGCGATGATGCGCCATGAAGCGATGCCCATGAACACGATCATTGCGCCACCAAGCAGGATAGCTAGGGTCGAAACTTCACCGATAGAACCCGGGATACGGCCGATGAACGCGTCCATCCAGCTAACAGCATCGCCAGTTACCGTGTTCATCACTGCAGCCTGACCGCCGTGTGCCCACTGGCTCAGTGCTGTCGCACCAGAGAAGCCATCTGCCGCAGTCCATACTAGATCACCAGAGATCTGAGCTGGGTATGCGAAGAATAGGAACGCACGACCTGCCAAAGCAGGGTTAAGGAAGTTACGGCCAGTACCACCGAAGATTTCTTTAGCAACGACAACACCGAAGGTAATACCTAGTGCTGCCTGCCATAGTGGTAGTGTTGGCGGTACGATCAATGCGAAAAGGATAGAAGTTACAAAGAAACCTTCGTTAACTTCATGCTTACGCACCATACAGAATAGGACTTCCCAGAAACCACCTACAGCGAATACCACTGCGTAAATAGGTAGGAAATAGGTCGCACCCAGTAGCATTTTGCTACCCCAGCCAGCATCTGCTGACATGGTGCCGCCTAGCATTTCTGTTAGCCAGTAGTGCCAGTCACCTGCAACGATAGTTGCTAGCTGCTCACCCACGTACATGTGGTTAAGCGCAGCGATTGCTTGGTGACCGGTGTTGTACATACCCCAGAACATTGCTGGGAAGACCGCGAACCACACCATGATCATGATGCGCTTCAGGTCAACGCTGTCACGAACGTGCGCGCTTGTACGGGTTACCTGGCCTGGCGTGTACATAAGAGTTGCAAACGCTTCGTAAAGCGCAAACCACTTCTCGTGCTTACCACCTGGCTCAAAGTGGTGTTCAACCTGCTCGAGTAAATTCTTGAGGCTCATGAATTACCCTTCCTTCTCAATTGTGTCCAGGCACTGACGTAGCATAGGACCAAATTCATACTTACCTGGGCATACGAACGTACATAGTGCTAGATCTTCTTCGTCCAGCTCTAGTGCACCTAGCTGCTGAGCACTGTCAACGTCACCTGCACACAGGTCACGAAGAAGCAGAGTCGGCTCGATATCAAGCGGCATTACTTTTTCGTAGTTACCGATTGGCACCATCGCACGCTCAGAACCGTTCGTCGTCGTGGTCATGTTGAATAGCTGACCTGGGAAGAACTGGCTTAGGAAAGAGCGAGTAACAGAGAATTTGTTTTTACCTGGCGCGATCCAGCCCATGAATTCTTTTTCACGGCCTTCGCGAAGGGCAGAAATCTGCAGATGGTAGCGACCTAGGTAGGCGTGAGGACCCGCAGCGTTAACACCGTTCAGCACCGAACCAGAAAGGATACGCAGTTCGCCTGGCATCATTTCAGAATCCGTGATCTGCTCGATAGACGCACCAATCTGGGTACGAACTAGACGAGGGTTGTTAACAACTGGACCTGCCAGAGAAACCACACGATCAGTGTAGAGCTCACCAGTCAGGAACAGTTTACCGAATGCGATAACGTCCTGGTAGTTGATGTGCCAAGCCACGTTTTCGATGCTCGCACCGAACAACGTATGGATGTGAGTACCAACCAGACCCGCTGGGTGCGGACCGTTGAATACGTGCTCTTCCACATTGGTTTCACTGCAGCGAGGTAGACTTGCACCAGACTTACAAACCAATACTTTACCGCTTGTTAGGCGTGACAATACTGTCAGACCTGCAGTAAATGCATCGCTCTGCTCGTTGATAACAACTTCTGGGTTAGCTGCTAGAGGGTTAGTGTCGATAGCCGTTACAAAGATAGCCTGAGTTTCAGCATCGATCGCAGGGACCTTGCTGAAAGGACGCGTACGAAGCGCTGTCCACATACCAGACTCAACCAGCTGGTCTACCAATGCAGAACGCTCAAGCTGAGCAATCTGACCAGCATCATAGCTGTTGAATGTAACCTGCTCGTCGCCTTCTACATCAATCACAACGGATTGTAGAACACGCTTTGCACCACGATTGATTTCTGCAACCTTGCCGCTGGCTGGAGCAGTGAACTTAACGCCAGGGTTCTTCTTGTCTTCAAAAAGAACCTGACCTTTTTTCACTACATCCCCTACGCGGATATGCATTGTAGGACGCATACCAACATATTCTTCGCCAAGCAAGGCGACACGTGTGATGGCCTTGCCATCATTTATCGCCTGGGCAGGAGTCCCTGAAATTGGGATATCCAGACCCTTCTTTATTGTAATCATACGCACTTGCACTACATTAACGGGAAAAAATTATTTTCTATTGCGCAATATTAGACACGACTTTCCTTCGTCCGAAGCCGGCTTGATCCGCTACCAGCAACGCAACATCCTATTCACTTACCTGTCACACTTTTGGCGACGAGTAATTTTGAGGCCGGAATTTTAGCACTATTTGGTTGGATTTTACCATGGCAAACCGCGCTAATCGGACTGAAAATCGGCTAACTCTTTAAACGCAATATCTTTGTTGGGTAATATTTTTGAACTGACACACAAAAGTGATAATCATCTGGAATTATCATTTTCTTTGCATCACCACCAGTAAGTTAATAAAAAACCAACAATTACCATACAGTCACAACAATGGGGCAAAAAGCCCCATTATTATATGTTTCAATTATGTCGCCATGTTAATCACTATTAACAACTTGGCGCCAACAACCCCTTGGTGAAATTGCCTTTTCCACCACAGAATCAGTCAAAAATCGTAAATTTCTACCATTGGCTGGGGACCTTACCGCTTGCGGTTCACCGCAGCAATACCCCTTTAGGTACTTGCGCCCTGTGTGGTGGTAGCATTTTGCCCCGCACCACCAGCCCAAAGTATAGACACCGGAGACCAAATAACAGGCCTAACCTGAGGCACTTAATCGATAAGCCGCAAGATACCCTCCCAATCATAGGTCGTATCTCTGCAATAGTACGAAATCGAGATAAGAAATAATGCCGTAAGTCTCAAAAATCCGGATAAAAAAACCGCAAAGATTGCGGTTTGTTAATCGGGTTCAGCTAACGGTCAGCCCAGTTTGCTGCCACCACGACAAGCGGGTGAGGCAGGCGCTCCCTCCTGCTGATTCTGCCACTCAGCGTCGGTATAGGTATGAATGGCCAATGCGTGGATATGATTGGCCAGTTCGTCAGCCAAGGCACAGTTAACGGCACGGTGACGGCCAATCAGGCGCATTCCTTCGAACTGCTCACTGACAACAATAACTTTGAAATGACTTTCCGAGCCTTCAGGCACATTATGCATGTAGCTTTCATTGATCACTTCTAGATGAAGGGGGGCGAACGCTTGCTGTAATTTCTCTTCTATACGTTCCTGGATCATGGTTTACCTTCTCCGACGGTAAAATCACCCCTGCCGCGAGCAAATTTATAGGCAGCAGCGATAAATACCCAATAAAGACTGACATAAAATTGGTTTTAAGTAGGGGCTGGTTTTGCGAAAATACCAACCAATGAGTAAACATACCGTAAAGTAACCGTTAATGAAACCAGAGCTAACCCTTCACGAGCGAACGCTGATCCTGCAGCGCTACCCAGTAAGGAAAAATGAAACCCTGCAGGCATGGGACGCGGCAGACGAGTACCTGATCAACCACGTCAGAGAGGCAGAGATTACCCTCGACCCCGCACGCCCTATCCTCATCCTTAACGACAGTTTCGGGGCACTGAGCTGCTGGTTTGCCAATGACGGCAAGGTCACCGCGGTTACTGATTCATTTATTGCCAAGCAAGCTTGCCTTGCCAACTTGGCTGATAACCAGCTGCCAGAGGTAAATATTGTCGACTGTCTGGCTGATCTGCCGGAAAATCCACAGCTGGTTATCATGAAGCTGCCAAAAAACAACCGCTTGCTGGTGTGGCAACTACAGCAACTTTGCCAGCTGCTTCCTGCCGATTGCACAGTGATTGCTGCGGCCAAAGCGCGCGATATCCACACTTCAACCTTGAAGCTGTTCGAAAAGCATCTCGGCGAAACCAAAACCTCTCTGGCAATGAAAAAGGCAAGACTGGTTTTCTGCCAAGCCAATCCTGAACTTGCACAGCCACTGCCAGCCCCGCAGCAATGGGATGTGCCTGAGCACAACATCACCTTGAACAATCATGCCAATGTATTTTCCAGTGACAGCTTGGATATAGGTGCCCGCTTGCTACTGGAGCATATCCCAAGTGGCAACCAATATTAGGACATTATCGATCTCGGCTGCGGCAACGGGGTGATCGGTATTAAAGCAGCCCGCCTCAACCCGCAAGCCAATGTAGTGTGTGTTGATGAAAGCTATATGGCAACAGCATCGGCCACAATGAACGCCGAGCAAAACCTCGACAATCCGTCTCAGCTTACCGCCAAGGTAAACAACTGTCTTGATGGCTTCCCAGCCCAGAGTGCCGATCTGGTACTGTGCAACCCGCCGTTCCACCAGCAGGCCGCCATTACCGACCATATCGCATGGCAAATGTTCTGCGACGCCAACCATGTCCTGCGCCCAAGCGGCAAACTGGTTGTGATTGGCAACCGCCACCTCGGATATGGCGGAAAACTCAAGCGTCTGTTTGGCAATGTCACGGTAATTGCCCAAAATAATAAATTTGTCGTTTATCAATCAGATAAGTAAATTACAATATAACCAATTTACGGGGAGCTTGCGCAGCCCCCGCTTTACCCAAGGATAGAATAACTATGAAGAAGCTTCTTGTTGCAGCCTCCGTACTGGCCTTGACGGCATGCTCATCACCGTCAGAGCCTCAGCTCTCCATCCACCCAGAGCCGGTGATCGCCTCGCAGCCTATGGTACATGGCAAAAGTATGAACCTGGACAGCCGTGATCTCCGTACTGCCCAATTTATTGCGGTTGTCGATAGCGGTCGTGAGAATGTCCAGCCACTGCACAGCAACGAAAACCTACGAGCCACATTGGAAGATGCTCTCTTACGTCAGTTGACCGCGCAGGGCTATACCATTACCGAAGACAGCGAAGGCACCATGCGCCTTGATATCCTTGAGGCAATGGTCAACGTCAAGCACAGTGTGGTAAGCCATGATCTGAGCAGCAAACTGCAGTTACAGCTTGTTGTTGAAACGCCAAAGGGTAAGTTCGTCAAGCGCTATTCCGGTAAGTCTTCGCGCAATGGGGCAATGAGTGCTTCGGTTGAAGATATGGAGCAGGCCATGAACAATTTGATCACTGCCGTGCTTAAAGACATCTATGCTGATCCTGAGTTGAACGCCTATATGCAGGAGAACCTATAATGCGTCGTTTGCTATCGACCCTACTATTTTGTCTTGCGCTTCCTGTAAGTGCAGCAACCCAGGTATCGGTTACCACCAACCTGGGTGAATTTGTCATTGAACTTGAGCAGGACAAAGCCCCTGTCTCGAGCGAGAACTTCCTGCGCTATGTCGAAGATGGCAGTTATGAAGGCACCATTTTCCACCGAGTGATCCCTGGCTTTATGGCCCAGGGCGGTGGTTTTGATAAAGATCTCAAACGCCGTTCTAGCTACGACCCTATCAAGAACGAATCCACCAATGGCTTGAGCAATGCCAAAGCTACCGTCGCGATGGCGCGTACCCAAGCACCAGACTCGGCAACCCGCCAGTTTTACATCAACTACCAAAACAACACCTTCCTTGATGCCCAGGGCAGCCGTCCAGGCTATGCGGTATTTGGTAAAGTTGTGAGCGGCTTCCCAGTTATTGAAAAAATGGCGGAAATTCCTACTACAACTATCCGCTCTATGGGTATGAAAGATGTTCCGGAGCAACCTATAGTTATTGAAAGTGTCAAAATTATTAAAAATTAGACACAGGCTAATGTCACCTGATCATTAGCTTGTGATCAGGTGACGACCATGCTCAAACTTGTCTCAACCCAACCCGATGCTCCGGCTGAGCTGATCAGCCAACACATTGCCGACCATGCTCCGGCCATCGCCCTCAGTGCTCTGGGCACCATCAACGGTAATGTCAATTACGACTCGATGAAAGTCACTGTCACCGAGCATCTCCATGAATGGTGGAAGCTATCTGTCCCCTCTGGTTCTCCTGACGACCACTACGAATCCACTTACTGGTATCTAATTCACCTGCTGGAATCCTTAGAAGAGCACGAATTATTGGGCAATAACTTCATGCAATATAAAGTCTCGTCGGCTGCGCAGTTCTTACTTGGTATTGGCGAGCGACAGGAAAAAATGCAGGGGATCCGGCCATAGCCTAAGGCTTACCAACAGTTGAGCGCTTTACCTCCCACCGGCTTTGTTTCTGCAGTACACAAGTTTCATACTTTGCCACCACCTTTTACTGTATTTTTACTTAATTACTCGGTAGCTTGCGGGTATACCCTACCTGCTTGGGGTTATACTACTGGCTGCTAATCAGAAAGACCTGAGGGATCCATGGAGCAATCGATTGAAAATGAAAAACTTGGCTGGCGCGTCTATCTAGAGAAAAAAGTCCTAATCATGCTGGCACTGGGCTTCTCGTCTGGCCTGCCCTTGCTGTTGGTATTTGGTACCTTATCTTTCTGGCTCCGCGAAGCCGATGTCAGCCGCACCGATATTGGCTTCTTCAGTTGGGTCGCCCTCGCCTACGGTTTCAAATGGGTCTGGTCACCGCTGATCGACCGTTTCCCTATTCCGGTATTGTCTTCACTGCTGGGCCGCCGTCGCGGGTGGATGGTGTTCTCGCAATTGCTGATCATTGTCTCGTTGGTCGGCATGGCGGTCAGTAACCCACAGGGCGATTTAGTTCAGTTGGCCATTTTTGCCGTCATCGTGGCTTTTTCCTCGGCCTCGCAAGATATCGTGATCGACGCCTACCGGATTGAGTTGGCCTCCGAGCGGTTGCAGGCAGCTCTGGCTGCCGCCTATATGACAGGCTACCGCCTAGCGATGATCATGGCAGGCGCTGGCGCACTGGCCTTTGCCGCCTGGTTTGGCTCCAACACCGGCTATGATCCCGAAGGCTGGAAATATGCCTACTTCATCATGGCAAGCCTGATGGGGGTTGGCCTCATCACCGCGCTGTGCATCCACGAACCCACCATCGACAGCTCAGAAATCGACAATGTCGAGCAAAAGTACCGCCAGCAGCTCATCGACAAAGGCACATCCCCACGCATGGCAAGGCTTATGGCTTGGTTCTATACCGCAGCGGTCATGCCATTCAAAGATTTCTTTGACCGTTATGGCAAACAAGCCTTGCTGATTCTGGCCTTGATCGGCTGCTACCGGATCTCCGATGTAGTCATGGGCGTGATGGCCAACGCCTTTTATGTCGATATGGGCTTTACCAAAACCGAAGTGGCCTCGGTATCGAAAATCTATGGTGTGATCATGACGCTGCTAGGCGCAGGCCTTGGTGGCATTCTTGTCAGCAAGTATTCCACCATGCGCATTCTTGCCCTGGGAGCCGTACTCGCCGCCATCACCAATATGGCCTTCATGGTCTTTAGCTACATCGGTAATAGCCTTCCAATGCTAACCCTGGTGATCTCTTTGGATAACCTCAGTGCCGGTATCGCAACAGCCGCTTTCATTACCTTTATGTCGAGCCTGACCAATGTCGCATTTTCTGCGACACAGTACGCGTTATTCAGCTCCATCATGTTGCTGTTCCCGAAATTCATTGCCGGATTCTCGGGCCTTTATGTCGACATGTTTGGATATAATATCTTCTTTTTCACCACAGCCCTGATCGGCCTGCCGGTACTTGGGCTGATTTATATCGTCAACAGACACTCTGAGGCACTGACCGCAGAGAGCAATTAGCAACAATAATTCGCTCGCTCCCAAGTCAAATCCTGTTAAAAAGGAAGTATTCTGTTGAGCATGAATACTTCCTTTTTTATTTATCCCTATTTCCATGCTGTAAATAGATAGCAAATCGGCGCTTAGAGTGTGCTCTTCACACTTAGTTCAGAAAAATTACCATAAATCGCATGAAAAACACGCTAAAGATCACTTTTCGCCATAAATGTAATGGATTACAACCGATCGAGATCACATTTGGCAAAGGATTGCGCAATCGTTACATTCACAAAGGTGACATAAAGCAATAAAATCTCCGCCAACAGAACACGGGCAGACAAAAGTCCGGTCTTAAAACACAATTAGCGAGAGTTCACCCCATGCGTAAATCACTAGTAGCACTAAGCGTTCTAGCTGCTTCTGCTGTTCCAGCAGTTAATGCGGCAGATTACTCTGACGACATCCATAAAAACGACTACAGCTGGTCTCAATTCAACCTGATGTATGCTTTTGACGAGCTACCAGGCGAATCAAGCCACGACTACCTAGAAATGGAATTCGGCGGTCGTTCTGGTATTTTCGACCTATACGGCTACGTTGATGTGTTTAACCTAAGCAACAGCAGCAGCAGTGACAAAGACGGTGCAGAAAAGATCTTCATGAAGTTTGCACCGCGTATGTCTCTTGACGCAGTAACGGGCAAAGACCTGTCTTTCGGTCCAGTGCAGGAGCTATACTTAGCAACGCTATTCCAGTGGGGTGGTAACGCGGGTAATACAGGTGTGATTACAGATCCTGAAAGCGGTAAGCCAATCCTGGGTGAAGATGGCAAAGTACAATACGGTGCTAGCCAAGGTGTGAACCAAGCATTTGTGGGTATTGGTTCTGATGTGATGGTGCCATGGTTGGGTAAAGTGGGCCTAAACCTTTACTCTCTATACGACCTAAATGAAAAAGACTGGAACGGTTACCAAATCTCTACTAACTGGTTCAAGCCTTTCCACTTCTTCGACAACGGCTCATTCATCTCTTACCAGGGTTACATCGACTACCAGTTCGGTATGAACAATGATGTTCCAGGTCTAACAACGTCTAACGGCGGTGCAATGTTTAACGGTATTTACTGGCACTCTGACCGTTACGCAGTAGGTTACGGTCTTAAATTGTACAAAGACGTATACGGCCTTAAAGATGGCGGCTTCGCAGGTAAAACATCTGGTGCTGGCCACTACGTAAGCGTAACTTACAAGTTCTAAGCTACCGCTAACGTGGTTAGATAAAAAGCACCTTCGGGTGCTTTTTTTGTGCCAATTTTCTTCCACTCATCCCCACCTCTCAAATCTAAGATAGAAATTACTTTCGAGACACACCGTCTTTGTTGTTCATTTATTGGACATTTTTCTAGCTTCTAGATTTTCATACGCAAGATCCTTGCCGCAGTTGCAAGACAACCTCCCAACCAAAAACCGTTCCGCTAGCCTTTAATTAGCACTGGACTACGCCAGACAACATGGCAACCCAGCGCTCAACAGGCAATGGCAAATGGCTAGCGAGACAATATCATGTATAAGACCCTAACCGCTTTGAGTATCACAGCAGCATTAATACTGCCGACAACCAGCTTTGCTATCGATTATTCAGACGATATCCATAAAAACGATTACAAATGGCTGCAATTCAATCTCATGTACGCCCTCGAAGAGCTGCCCAGATCACCTGATGCACGCTCCGGCCATGATTATTTGGAAATGGAGTTTGGCGGACGGTCCGGGATTTTTGACCTCTATGGTTACGTCGATGTCTTCGATTTAACCGACCACGATGCCAGTGACAAACAAGATGGGGTCAAAATATTCATGAAGTTTGCCCCCCGTTTATCCCTCGATGCAATGACCAAAAAAGATCTTTCTATTGGCCCCTTCCAAGAGTTCTACATTGCAACGTTATTTAACTGGGACGGCGGTTACAGCAAAGAAAGTGACTTTCCGCCAGTCAACAACTCCTTCTGGGGGATAGGGTCAGATGTTCAAGTACCTTGGTTTGGCAAGGTCGGTCTCAATCTTTACGGTCTTTATGATATCAACAACAAAGACTGGAATGGCCTTCAGATATCGACCAACTGGTTCAAACCTTTTTACACCTTTTCCAATGACAGCTTTATTGCCTACCAGGGGTATATTGACTACCAATTCGCCGCCGATGACACCTTCAAAGGCAACTCACAAGCTAATGATGGTGGGGTGATGTTCAACGGGTTTTACTGGCACTCAGACCGTTACGCTGTCGGTTACGGCTTCAAACTATTTTATGACGTATACCTAATAGAAGACACTAACGACTTTGAATCTACTGGTATCAGCCACTATTTCTCCGTTACCTACAAATTCTAACTAATTGATAGATAGAACCTGAACCTACCTCCGCTCAAGGAAGAGCGGAACACTCCCAGACCTTCAGCCATAAATGTTATCATCGCACTACAGAAGCATATACACGGAAGCACGTTGTGAACATTTCCATTATAGGGGCTGGTGCCGTTGGCAGGCTTTGGGGTTGCAAACTTGCTGGCAAGCACAGAGTCCACTTCTGGACCCGTGACGATAGCCAACAACTGACGATTCACCTATCCGGTGCTGAAGCGACAAGTGCAATTACACCAGAAGCCACCTTTCAGTTTGACGCGAACCAACCCGATTTACTGACCAGTAGTGAACTGTTGTTAGTGACCGTCAAAGCCTTTCAGGTCGAAGCCGCTATTCAAGCGATTAAAGCCCACCTGAATCCAGATACCACTATCGTTATCATGCACAACGGTATGGGTAGCCAACAAACCGTGTTGGATCTGTTGCCGGACAACCCTATCATTTACGCAACGACCGCACAGGCTGCGTTCAGGCCTAATGAACAAGACATCGTTCATACTGGCATTGGCCCTACATTGCTCGGACTAGTCACAACCCGAGCTATCACAACACGGGCAATCACATCTCGCACTGTCGATTATCAATCACTAGGGCAGCTATTCGATAATGCCCTCCCCCCTTGCCAGTGGCAGGACGATATTAACCAACCGCTATGGCGCAAGCTGGCGATTAACTGTGCGATAAACCCGTTGACCGCCCTTCACAACTGCAACAACGGTGAACTGGCGAGAAAAGAGTTTGATGGCGAAATAGCTGGGGTTTGCAAGGAAGTTGCCGAGGTGATGACTGCGGAAGGGTATCCGGTTACGGCTATTGAACTAAGACAACAGGTCGATACGGTGATAAATGCAACGGCCGATAACTTTTCATCAATGAACCAAGATGTTTGCCATCAAAGGCAGACCGAAATCGACTATATTAGCGGATATCTCATTGCCCGGGCGGCAGCGCATAATATCTGCGTGCCTTACAACCAACGCCTGTGGCAGGCAATAAAAGATTTGGAGAAACATTACCATGACCAATGACAGCACCAACCAGAAGCCGATCAAGGTTGCCGTGTGTATCGCACCGGGCACCGAAGAGATGGAAGCGATCACCACTATTGATATGCTGGTCCGCGCTGGCTTTTCTGTTACAACAGCCAGTGTTGCCTCAGACGGTGCCTTGATTATGGAAGGCTCGCGCGGCATCAAGCTGGTGGCCGATACGGCTCTGGTCAATATTGCCGATGAACCTTTCGACGGTGTGGTGCTACCGGGCGGGGTTGGCGGTGCGGAGTGTTTCCGCGACAGCCCGTTGCTGGTTGAGTTCGTCAAACAGCACAAATACGACGGTAAGCTGATTGCGGCTATCTGTGCTGCCCCAGCCTTGGTACTTGAGCACCACCAGCTTTATCCTGAAGCGCTGATGACCTCGCACCCGAGCTTCCATGACCAGATCCCAGCCGAGCGCCTACGCACCAAACGCGTGGTTTACGATGTCAACAACCGTCTGCTGACCAGCCAAGGTCCGGGCACCGCGATGGAGTTTGCTTTCGAGATCATCAACCACCTCGCAGGCAAAGAAAAAGCCGCCGAGGTCGCAGAACCAATGGTGGTATGGCCGAACATGCACTACACCGTTCTGCCGAGGAAATAGGGCATTCCCCAACGATAGGCATAAAAAAACGAGAACCATTTGGTTCTCGTTTTGGTTTTTGGGGCCAGAGGCTATGGGCTATGGGCTATGGGCTATGGGCTATGGGCTATGTTAGAACGCTCATAGTACCAACTTAACTTAAAGCTTTTGCTCTCGCTTTCAGCTTTTCCTAGAGCCTATAGCCGCCTTTTCCCAGCACCTGCCTCTAAGGACGATACACCTTGACGTTGTCGAAGCCGTTCTCTTTCAGGTATAGCGCCTGAAGACGGCTCATTACGCCTCGGTCACAGTACAGCAGGTAAGTCTTGTCCTGCGGCAGGTCACCGAACTGGGTAGCCAGTTTGTAGAACGGAAGGTGCTTCACATCGACATTGTCGATTTCAAGCGGATTCTCGTCTTCCTCATCCGGGCTACGGATATCCAGCACAACAGCATCAGTTTCGATCTGATCAACCAGTTCGATTTCCGGTGCTTGCTCCTGGCTTTCTTTTTCGATATCACGGATATCAATCACACGCGCCTCGGTTACCACTCGCTCAAGTACAGTGAAATCGAACTTCGCTTCCTCGGCTTCCAGCTTCTCTTTCACCGCCTTCACCGTCGGGCTCTTGGAAATCACACCACAGAACTCAGGCATAGTTTTGGCGAAATCTTCGGTACCGATCTCACGCGCAACATCAATGATGTCTTCTTTGTCCCAGTTGATCAGCGGACGCAAAATAAGCGTGTCAGTCACGTTGTCGATATGACGAAGGTTAGTCAGCGTCTGGCTCGATACCTGACCCAATGCTTCACCCGTTACCAGCGCTTCGATACCAAAGCGCTCGGCAACCATGCCAGCGGCACGCATGAACATACGCTTAAGCACCACGCCCATCTGGCCGTCATCAATGTTTTCAAGGATCTCGCCGACAACCGGTTCGAAGTCGATGGCAATAAACTTCACCTTAGCGGATGAGCCGTATTTCTTCCACAAGAAGTGGGAAACCTGCTTCACGCCAATTTCGTGCGCAGGTCCACCTAGGTTGAAGAAGCAGTAATGCACCTTACTACCGCGCTTGATATGCAGGTAGCTAGAAACACCCGAGTCAAAACCACCGGAGATCAGGCTTAATACGTCTTCCTGGGTACCCAGAGGGAAACCGCCCAAACCTTTATGGCGGGCTAGGATCTGGTTTAGCTTGTCGTTCTGAACTTCGACACGCACCGTCACATCAGGGTTTTTAAGCTTCACCGACGCAGACTCAATTGCTTGGTTCAAGCCACCACCGACATAGCGCTCAAGCTCAATCGAGGTAAAGTCATGCTTACCGGTACGTTTGGCACGCACACAGAACGTCTTGCCATCTAGGCTGTTACCAACATGGGCCAGTGTCTGCTCATAGATATCGTGCAGATCGGTAAAATCCGTCTGCTTCACTTCCAATGTGTGGTGAATACCCGGAGTCTGGGTCAAGACTGCCAGCACTTCATCGCGCAGGCTCTCGTCTTTTGGCACCACTTCAATGTGACTGCGGCGGTTGTATACCGCAATAGAATCAGACAGACGCTGAAGGATAATGCGAATGTTACATTCTAAGATTCTGGTAAAACGCTTACGTACGGATTCACTCTTTACGAAAATCTCAGGATGGGGTTTAACGATAAATTTCATAACACGCTTCGCTACACTGGGCCAAACAATACCAAAAAGGATCAAAGGCGCGGATTATACAGCAAGCAGGCTGTTGCTGAAACAAGGATATATTTAAATATAGTGTAGGCATATTTTCATTTGCTGTTAGCCAGTTGCTCATAACCAGATAAAACAAAGGCCGCTTCCTGTTTGGGAAACGGCCTGTAAAACATCCTTAATCTGGCTTACTGAGCACTTCGGCTGGAAATTTCTTCGCTGTAGTGCGGTTCGCCTTGCATGATAGAAATCTCTACCCGCCGGTTGGCCTTGCGCTCTTCCGGGGTACGGTTTTCGTTCAATGGCTGGGTACCGGCCAGACCAACAACTCGCAATCGCTGGGAGTCAAACCCGTCGACCTGCTCCATTTCCTGAGCTACAGATACCGCCCGTTGGGCAGAGAGATCCCAGTTGGAACGGTAGAGCTCAGAGTCCAGCTTCTGGTTGTCGGTATGGCCACTGACCCTGATAACCCCAGGGACATCTTTCACCAAGTCAGCAACCTGGCGGACCAGTGGCCGGAACTTGGGCTGCAAGAAAGCCGACCCTTCAGGAAAGGCCCCTTTCTCCTTAATACGGATAACCACCTGCTGGCCAAGATTCTCGACCTCGATAGCCCCTTCTTCCATCTCCCGGTTAAGAGCCTGCTTGAGCACTTCCAACAGTTGCTCCTGGGCTTCCGACATTTCCGATTCATTGTTTTGGTTCTGCTGGGTGGCGATTTCGGCACTTTGCCCACCGGTCAGCTTACCGGCATCGCGCTTGGTACCACCGGCACGGTCGGAATCCCCTTCATGGAAATCCAAAGTACGCTGGGTCATGTCGATGGTCTGCTGCATGATCACCTCAATCGGTGTCGGCTCAGGACGCCCAGGGCGGAACTCCTGGGCGATGACACTGGTACCTTTAGGGATATCTTTGACTTCCAGCATATTCTGCACACCGAAGGCAAACTTCATCGAACCGGCAATCTGCTTGAACTTGAGCACATCCATCTCGGAAAATGACAGCAGCAGAACAAAGAAACACATCAGCAGCGACATCAAGTCGGCGAAGGTACCCATCCATTGCGGCAGGCCCGGAGGGGGGCACTTATGTTCTTCTTCCATCAGCCCTCCCTAGTCGTCAACGTTGATTGAACGTTTTTTCTCGTTGAGGTAGTTCTTCAGGTAGCTGTCGATCACCCTTGGGTTCTGGCCATCCTGGATTGCCAGTACGCCATCGAGGATCAGACGGCGATTAAGCTTTTCCTCATCCTTACGCAGCCCCAGCTTGGCCGCAATCGGCAACATCACCATGTTGGCCAAGATCGCACCGTAGAGTGTGGTCAAAAGCGCAACGGCCATTGCAGGGCCGATAGATTTCGGATCGTCCATATTCGAGAGCATGGCAACCAGGCCGATAAGAGTACCGATCATTCCCATGGCAGGGGCAACATCGCCCAGCGCTTTGAAGATACTGATCCCCTGCTCGTGGCGTTCATTGGTCAACGCAATGTCTTTTTGCAGGGTGGCACGCACCACGTCGGCATCGTGACCATCCACCAGCAAATCCACGCCCTTGCGCAGGAAAGTGTTGTCCACTTCCATCTCTTCAAGGGCAAGGAAACCGCCTTTACGGGCCGCATCGGCCATCTCGACGATCTTGGCAATCAAGTCTTCCGGGTTGTCGTTTTTGAACATGAAAGCCTTGACGGCAATCTTGGTCGCACCCAGAAACTGCCCAACGCTGTACTGCATCAGCGCGACAAACAGGGAGCCACAAAAAACAATCAGAATAGACTGGGTGTCAACGAACATGCCAAAGCTGCCACCTAGCACCATGGCCATGATGACAAAAGCAAATGCCCCAATTAATCCTATAAGGGTCGCCAAATCCACTTGGTAGTCTCCAGTTCGTTGCACTCGTAAATCAATATCGAGCGAACATTGTATCTAGCCCCTAGCGACCTTTCAAAGCCACAATGCCAAAAGGGCTGCATTCGTTCATTATTCGTGCTCTAGGTGACTTCCGTATGAAGCAATCACCATCAGCTTGCTTAACTGCAACTAGTTATCGGCACTTTGCTGCTCAGGTTTAGTCTTGTGCTGATAAAAAATGAAAATTCCTGTCTGTGACACAGATTACTGTGAGATAATTTGACCCAGATTACGCTCTACGCTATTTTTCGAGCACTTATATAAGAAACGACATCATTATGGCAGCCAAGAAACCAGAAAACATGGCCTTTGAAGCCGCACTGGATGAACTAGACTCAATCGTCAATGAATTGGAATCCGGTGACATTGCGCTAGAAGACGCGCTGAAAAAATTTGAACGCGGCATTGCGCTTGCCCGCACCAGCCAGCAGAAGCTCACTCAAGCCGAACAACGCGTTGAAATCCTGCTGCAGGCAAATGACGAAGCACCTCTGACCAAATTCGATGCAAATAATGAATAACACGCCATCTCTGTCGCAATCCCTTCAGTTTTATCAAACACGCAGCAACCAGCAGCTGGGCCAGTGGATTGACGCCCAGCCATTTGCCGATTTGCCGCTGATAAAAGCGATGAAGCACGGCACCCTGCTCGGTGGTAAGCGTGCCCGTCCGTTCTTAACCTACGTGACCGGTGAAATGCTCGGAGCCGATGTAGCCAGTCTTGATACGCCTGCAGCGGCGGTTGAGTGTATTCATGCCTACTCGCTGATCCACGATGATCTGCCAGCCATGGATGATGACGACCTGCGCCGCGGCCAGCCAACTTGCCATATTGCGTTTGATGAAGCGACAGCTATCCTAGCGGGCGATGCATTGCAGACGCTGGCGTTTGATATTCTGGCCTCTGGCCCGTTGAGTGCTGACGGTGAAATCAACCGGGTAGCAATGATCAGCGAGCTGGCCAAAGCCTCCGGTGCCAGCGGCATGTGCATGGGACAAGCCCTTGATTTGGATGCAGAAGGCAAACAAGTCGGCCTTGAGCAGCTGGAAACCATCCACCGCCACAAAACCGGTGCGCTGATCCGCTGTGCGGTCCGCCTCGGAGCTATGGCCGCGGGTGAAAAAGGCCTTGCCGTGCTGCCCCAACTCAATGCCTATGCCGATGCAATTGGTTTGGCGTTTCAAGTCCAAGACGATATTCTTGACGTAATAAGTGATACTGAAACCTTGGGCAAGCCGCAAGGTTCAGATATCGAGCTGGAAAAAAGTACCTATCCTGCTCTTCTCGGGTTGGATGGCGCCAAGGCAAAAGCTCAACAACTGTACCAACAGGCACTACACGCATTGAGTGCAATACCTTACAATACAGAACAATTAGAAGTTTTTGCCCGATACGTCATCGAGCGCAATAACTAAAAACAGCAAAGCGCCGTGAATGTTATGACACTGGATATTTCGAAATACCCTCATCTGGCGTTGGCCAACACACCAGATGAATTACGCCTGCTGCCTGCAGAAAGTCTGCCGGCAGTATGCGACGAGCTACGTACCTACTTATTAAACTCTGTCAGCCAGAGCAGTGGCCACTTTGCCTCTGGACTGGGCGCTGTCGAGTTAACCGTTGCTCTGCATTATGTTTACAACACCCCTTTTGATCACCTGATCTGGGATGTTGGCCACCAGGCCTATCCGCACAAAATCCTTACTGGTCGTCGTGATCAGATGCCAACAATCCGCCAGAAAGGCGGGGTGCACCCTTTCCCGTGGCGTGAAGAAAGCGAATACGACGTGCTGTCAGTCGGCCATTCATCGACCTCGATCAGTGCCGGGCTGGGTATGGCAATTGCCGCGGAAAAAGAAGGTATGGGCCGCAAGGTTGTCAGTGTCATCGGTGACGGCGCTATCACCGCGGGTATGGCTTTCGAGGCAATGAACCACGCTGGTGGTGTGCATTCGGATATGCTGGTGATCCTCAACGACAACGAAATGTCTATTTCGGAAAATGTAGGTGCCCTGAACAACCACCTGGCTCGTTTGCTTTCAGGTAACCTGTATACCACCATCCGCGAAGGTGGCAAGAAGGTCCTGTCGGGCGCTCCACCAATCAAAGAGTTGGTCAAGCGTGCCGAAGAACATCTTAAAGGCATGGTTGTCCCTGGCACCATGTTCGAAGAGCTTGGCTTCAACTATATCGGTCCGATTGACGGCCATGATGTTGAAGAGCTGGTCAAAACCCTCAAGAACATGCGTAACCTCAAGGGGCCGCAGTTCCTGCACATAATGACCAAGAAAGGCAAGGGCTATGCCCCAGCCGAAGCCGATCCGATCAATTACCACGCGGTGCCTAAATTTGATCTGACCCAGAACCCAATTCCAAAAGCGAAAAGCCAGCCGACCTTCTCCAATGTCTTTGGCGATTGGCTGTGTGACATGGCCGAGCAAGATGAAAAGCTGATGGCGATCACCCCTGCCATGCGCGAAGGTTCTGGTATGGTGCGCTTTTCCAAAGAGTACCCGTCGCAGTATTTCGATGTGGCAATTGCCGAGCAGCATGCCGTGACACTGGCAACCGGTATGGCCATTGGGGGCTACCACCCGGTTGTGGCAATTTACTCGACCTTCCTGCAGCGTGGCTACGACCAGCTGATCCACGATATCGCCATTATGGATCTACCGGTTATGTTTGCCATTGACCGCGGTGGTCTCGTTGGCGCAGACGGCCAGACTCACCAAGGTGCTTTCGACATGAGTTTCATGCGCTGCATCCCGAATATGGTGATCATGGCACCAAGCGACGAAAACGAGTGTCGCCAGATGCTCTATACCGGTCACATGCACCAAGGCCCAAGTGCGGTACGCTACCCTCGCGGCAGCGGCACAGGTATTGCGCCAGAGCGGGAAATGACAGCATTGCCGATCGGTAAAGGCATAGTGCGCCGCGAAGGTGAGAAAGTAGCTATCCTGAGCTTCGGCACCATGCTGGGCTATGCATTGGAAGCTGCCGAAAACCTCAATGCCACCGTCGCCGACATGCGCTTTGTCAAACCGCTTGATGAAGCACTGATCCTTGAGCTGGCTGCCAGCCATGATGTACTGGTGACGGTGGAAGAAAATGCCATTGCCGGTGGGGCCGGTAGTGGTGTCAATGAGTTCCTGATGAAACAGAAGATACTCCAGCCAGTGCTTAACATCGGCCTGCCAGATCGCTTTATCGAACAAGGCACCCAAGCCGAGCTTCACGCCATGCTGGAGCTCGACGGACCAGGTATCGAAAAGCAGATCCGCGCCTATATCGGCTGAGCGGTCTCCCAGCCGGTTACAGCAGGCCCCTAACTCAATGCCCCGAGCACCCTTTGTTGCTTGGGGCGTTTTTTATTTACCGTTGCGCTTCCCTGCCACAACGTTTTTCAATATCACGCCCTGATAACCGGCAAGTTTAACTCTCTTTACTGGCGGTCCTAAACTGCCATCAAAATTCACTTGTTGGTAGTCGTCACCAAGACGGACCTCCAGCGGCTCTGCCGCGAAAAAGGCGGTATTGTTGCGCTCCCTTATCCCACGGTAGAGAACCAAGCCTTTGCTATAGCGACGGGCAATAACGCCTTGGTTAGGAAAACCTCCAAACCAGCCACTACGCTGCAGCCAATACCAACCTGATGGCTCCAGCGGGATCCCATCGATAGCCGCAGCAGCAGAGTCAGCCTCTTTTCCTTTGTTATTAAACACCACCAGCTCTGCCCCTGACGGGGCTGGCTCGGGAATACCAAGGTCGACACCCAGCATCGCTGTCGGCTGGTACGCAATATTCTTGGCAATGCCCGGCTTCGCCCAGTTATTTGAGTCGGTATGGCCACTGCCATAGCGATAGCTTTGGTTCCAACTGTGGTAATAGGTCTGGCCGGGAATATTGAACAGGTAATAGAGTGCCAAGCCCGTTTCGATATCCGTCTGCCATGCCGAAGGGCTAGATGGTGACAACTGGCTTCTCCCCCCTTTGGTTGAAGCCATGATCAGGCTTTTGTCATGTTGGCCTGCCAAGGCGAAGTTATCCCAATAACGCTGAAGCCGTCCCAGCCCAATCGCTGGGGTGAGGTAATGCTCGCGAAGCCAGACATCGATCACCTCCCGCAATTCTGGAGGCCATGGCGCATAGTGCCACAGATTAAGCTCGGAAATATTCGCCGCCAGCCACTGGGTACCGGTTAGGGATTTAACCTGCTGGAGAAAGCCTGCGAGCTGCAAGGCATACTCATATTCCGCCTGCTGGCTACCGGCAACATACGGCAGCTCTTGGATTTTACCGCCTGACAGCACCTTGAACTGATTGCTCCCGAGCAGTTTTGCCATGTCATCATTGTAGGCACCGGCCAGCCCTTGCTGCTGCCAGTCATGTTGGTACCACTGGGCGTGGAGTTTATTGATTGCACCATCGAGGAAATTGACCCGATACCAACAGGTTCCCGGCCACAGATAACCGGCGGGAATGAGCCTGGCCTGATGACGAAAACGTGCCGATGCCTTGCGATTGGCACGCGTGGCAAACTCGCGTTCATCGACATAACCATCGCTATTCTTGTCATTAACTGGATCCCAGCCCGGAATAGCTAACGCCTGCTGTTCTTCAGTTCGGATCAATTCAAGCCACGGGACAATGGACAGGCTTTCGACCCGGCTGGCTTGTTGCCACGACAGCGCCAGCATCCACACCCTCAAGCCTGCTGCCAAGCCCGGCTCACCACTGTTGAGCTCTCGGTCTTCAAAACGAGGAAAGGTACTCTGCCAATGCTGCTTGAGTGTAAACTGACCAAACTGAGAACCTGTGCCCCTGTTATCATGCCAGCTAACTGCCAGCGGCTGCCAATGGCCAACGTTTCCTGATTCATCGGCAGCATGACGTAAAAAATCAGGAATGGCGGTGGCATTAAGCTCAAGAGAGTCAAAAGGATATGAGGAGATCAGAATCAGCTGGTCACCTGCTTGCAATTTTATCGGTAACCTCGCGGTCGAATATTGATTATTACGAATAAGGAGCAAATGATAAGGCTGTCCTTCAAGCAAATAATCCAACCCTCTACTGGGTTTATCTACTAGCAGCTCAGTATCTTGTGCAAAGTGCAGGTAAGCATCTTCTATATCGGCTCCTGACTGAAACGCCTGCTGGCTTAGCCATGCTTCTTGCTTGCCCGGGCGGCAGTCGAACTTATGGGCATACATGTAGCCCATCGCCTTCATTTTCTGGTTCATCGCCCGGTCTTGCATGCTGCCAAACACTACATCGGCATGCTGGCTTTCCCACGCTTTCAATTGCCCGGCGGTGACAGGGCTACCGTCGACTACTGTGTCTTGCCAGCTGCCAGGCAATACCCACGCCGTCCCGGTCGATGGATACACTTGGGCCAGACTGTCCGGCGACAACAATAAAAGCCCTCCCAACCACACCACCGTCCTTAGTACATTCACCTGAATCTCCCTTTCCCTCTAGCCTCTAGCCTCTAGCCTCTAGCCTCTAGCCTCTAGCCTCTAGCCTCTAGCCTCTAGCCTCTAGCCTCTAG
>NZ_JAWJZI010000011.1:0-55907 GCF_033022775.1 Photobacterium rosenbergii
AAACTTAATGTCTGAGGGTATTTTCACTCAACCGTAGGATCATTCAACTGATCAATGGCTTAACTGATCGGTGTTAGGCCAGAGGCCGGTTTTCGGTGTTTACAGCTGTACCCAGCTTATGGGCGGGCAACAAAGCCTACTGCTGCGTACGCTTTCTTCAGCGTTTCCGCAGCACGGGCAGACGCCTTTTCAGCACCAGCTTTCATCACTTCGTCAAGGAAGGCACGGTCAGCACGGATACGGTGGTATTCAGACTGGATAGGCTCCAGCATTGCCACAATCGCTTCACCCACATCTTTCTTGAACGGGCCGTACATCTCAACACCCTGGTACTGCGCTTCGATTTCAGCAAAGGTCTTGCCGGTTGCCGCCGAGTAAAGCCCCATCAGGTTGGAGATACCCGCTTTATTCTCGATATCGTGGGCGATACGCGGTGGTGTCTCAGTGTCGGTTTGGGCCTTATTGATCTTCTTGATAATCGACTTCGGCTCTTCCAACAGGGTGATCACGTTCTTGCGATTGTCATCCGACTTCGACATCTTCTTGGTCGCGTCCTGAAGGCTCATTACGCGTGCGTTGACTGTCGGGATGTATGGCTCTGGTACCTGGAAGATCGCTTCACCATCACCGTAGATGTTGTTGAAACGGGTCGCGATATCACGCGCCAGCTCCAAGTGCTGCTTCTGATCACTACCTACTGGCACCTGGTGGGCACCGTACAGTAGGATATCGGCCGCCATCAGTACCGGGTAGCCGAACAGGCCAACGTTTACGTCGTTGGCATGGCGCTGTGACTTGTCCTTGAACTGGGTCATGCGACTTAGCTCACCCATCTGGGTGTAGCAATTCAGCAACCAGCCAAGCTGGGCATGCTCTGGTACATGAGACTGCACAAACAAAGTGCTTTTCTTCGGATCAACGCCGACAGCCAAGCAAATCGCCAATGCGTCCAACGTTGCTTCGTGCAGCGCTTTTGGATCCTGGCGCACGGTGATGGCATGCAGGTCTACGACACAGTACTGACAATCATAATCATCCTGCATCTGTTCCCACTGACGCAGCGCACCCAGATAATTACCGATACTTAATTCACCTGAAGGCTGTACGCCACTCAATACAATGGGTTTGGTCATGATGAGATTTTCCTATGTCACAAAAAAGCTGCGGCTATCTGCCGCAGACACTATATCAATCCATGCCCGGCAAAAGGCCGAACGTACTAGCTACCTAGTTTAACCACTTCTGCCAGATGACTGAAGTGATCCAGTACAATATCTGGGTTACTTTCGCTGATCGGCTGGCCATAGTTGTAGCCGTAAGTCAGCCCCACAACATAACATGACGCCGCTTTCGCCGCCAAGATATCGTTACGGGAGTCACCGACCATCAGCATCTTCTCTGCCGTGATCTGGTGTTTATCCAGCAGCCAGTTCAGGGCATACGGATCCGGCTTTTTCAGCGGGAAGGTATCACCACCAATGACATCGACAAAAAAGTCGGCGATGCCGTGCTCTTCAAGCAAATGCGGTACGAACTGAGCCGGCTTGTTGGTCACGATAGCCATCGGGACTCCAGCCTCATGGAATGCCGCCAGCGTCTCTTTCACCCCAGGGTAAAGCGCACTCTTTTCATGACCGCCTTCTTCGTAGAAGCGATCAAACAAAGCCCTTGCTTCACGGTGCAAAGCTGGGTCGAGATCCGGAGCAACTTCAACACTCTGGCTCAGGGCGCGGCCGATGAGAATATCAGCCCCATTGCCAATCCAAGTCGTAACCTGCTCAACCGTCACACCCGCACGGCCGAGCGCGCGCATGGTCTTATCAGCTGCATCGGCCAAGTCCGGTACGCTGTCGAGCAGCGTACCGTCGAGGTCAAAAGCAATAAAATCAATACCACTCAACTGGCTCATTAGCGCTCAACCTTGGCCAGCTCAGCACGCATTTCATCAATTACAGCTTTGTAGTCCGGCTGGCTGAAAATCGCCGAGCCCGCTACGAACATATCTGCACCGGCTTCAGCGATCTCGCGGATATTGTCGACCTTCACACCACCGTCGATTTCAAGACGGATCTGACGGCCCGATGCATCGATGCGCTTGCGCACTTCACGCAGCTTGTCCAATGTCGCAGGGATGAACGACTGACCACCGAAGCCCGGGTTCACTGACATCAGCAGGATCATATCAACCTTGTCCATGATGTAGTCAAGGTAATGCAGTGGGGTCGCCGGGTTGAATACCACGCCAGCTTGGCAACCGTGCTCTTTGATCAGCTGCAGTGAGCGATCCAGGTGTTCAGTTGCTTCGGCATGGATGGTGATCATGGTTGCACCAGCCTTGGCAAAGTCAGGAATAATGCGGTCCACCGGCTTCACCATCAGGTGTACGTCGATCGGCGCAGTAATACCGTAGTCACGTAGGGCCTTACACACCGGGGCACCGAAAGTCAGGTTCGGTACGTAGTGGTTGTCCATCACGTCAAAGTGCACAACATCGGCACCTGCTGCCAATACTTTCTCTACATCCTCGCCAAGACGAGCAAAATCTGCAGACAGGATAGATGGAGCGATCAAAAAGTCCTTCATGTTCAGCCTCTATACGGTACAAACGAAAACGTTATCGGAAGTCGGCGCAATTCTACCCGATCATCAGGATGATGTCTTACCGGATTTCACCATGGGTGTGCCACAGGGCAGCTACACTTATCCTCAGGCTGCCGTATATGGCAGATAAAAAATATGGCAAACCACGGTAACGGTGTTACTTGGGTATATACGGAGATAAACCATGGCTGAGCGCAAACCGCCCCGCCCCAACTTGCTAAAAAGCATTGCCGGGGCACTGTTCGGGGTGCAGTCGGAGAAAAACAGGGAGATAGATTTCAGCCAGCAGCGCCCGCTGCCATTCATTGTGGCCGGTATCGCTGCTATCGCGTTGTTTGTCGGGGTATTGGTTGCTATCAGCCAGCTAGTAACGAATGGTTAGCGGGCTGGCAAGCTGTGCTTAGGCCTGTGACGGCTTGAACAAGGCCAGTAGCTCATCGACCTTATTACGGCCACCGCCGTTGCGGCTGATGGTTCGCTTCACCTTGACCACAGACAGCTCAGCACCGTGGTAAAGGCGACGGGTCAACGTCGTGTCGTGGTTGGAGATCAGCACCGGGATATCACGCTCGGTCGCCGCTCTCTCGGCCGCATCGGCCAATGCAGCCTGATCATCCAAGCTAAAACCATTGCCTGCGTAAGAGGTGAAGTTCGCCGTGGTTGATAACGGCGCATACGGCGGATCGCAGTAGATGACACTGCCCTTGCGAGCACGAGAGAATGTCTGGTGGTAGCCCTCACAGACAAAGGTCGCGCGCTTGGCCTTTTCGGCAAAGAAATACAGCTCATCTTCCGGGAAGTACGGCTTTTTGTACGAGCCGAACGGCACGTTGAAGCCGCCCTTCTTGTTGTAACGGCACAGGCCATTGAAACCATGGCGGTTCATATACAAAAAGTACAGGGAGCGCAGGTAAGGATCCTGGGTACTATTGAACGCTTCACGGATCTCAAGATACGCGCCCTTCTGATTATATTCAGGAGTAAACATTGCCTTGGAGTCTCGAACGTACTGCTCGGGGTTGTCCTTGAGGATGTTGTAGAGGTTGATCAGATCTGGATTGATGTCGGCCAGCAAGTACTGCTCGAAGTTGGTATTGAGAAATACCGAACCCGCACCGACAAAAGGTTCAACCAGCTTTCGCGCTGGCGGCAAGTGGCGCTCGATCTCCTCGACCAGAGAATATTTACCTCCAGCCCATTTCAGGAATGCACGATGCTTTTTCATTCAGCTGACCACCAATACCGACTTTGTAACGAAAGGTGGCGGATTGTACACCATTTCAATCTGTGTCTGTACCGCTATAGGGAAATATCTGGCAAAGAAACGGGTTATTTAGCCCGATCCATTTCGGTATGGATCTGACGGTAGGATTTTACCCATGGATCGACCGACTGCAGCTGCGATGGCAAGCGCGTTTCGGCAATACGTGCCGATTGCACATCCGGGTAATCGCCGGTGACGATAATATACCAGGCAACACCGTTACGGCGTGTTTCATACACTTCAGCCAAGGATTCGATGTTATAGTCGAGAATAAACTGTTTGGCTGTCGGCAACGAACGCATCGCCGCCAACTGCAGCGCGTAGTGCTCCGGCGCAATAGCGCGCAACTCGCTGCCTAGCTCACCGGCAGTTGATTCAGAACTGGCAGTTTCCGGGACAGGCGCCACTTCCCCACCTTCTGACACAGCCACCGAGCTAGCCTCTGCTTCCGGCTCTGCAATCGCAGCAGAGTCCGGCAACGCATTGGTCGCCTCTATGTTGGTCTTCTCTATATTGCTCGCCTCTGATTGAAGACTCTCCTTGTCCTGCTCGGTCTCTGGCAGCTGCACCGGTTGCCCTTCCGGCAAATCCGGCTGCAAGCTTTCCTGACGGTCAGCGACTGCTTGCTCGCCAGTACCGCCCAGCTGCTGCTCATCGAGCATGGCATCGACCACATCGGAAGGGACCACCACACGAGGGGTGGTATTGGGATCACGACGGCCAACAGTCAAACCTTCGACGGACACATCCGGCGGCAAGGCATCACCATCGTCTTCAAAGGCAACAGGCACATTCGGCTTATTACTCTCAGCCGTATTACTGCCAGCAGTATCCGTATTAGCAGGCTCATCGGGCAAGCTATCCAGCTGCGCCTGCGGGATCCCGCCCGCTGTTGGCTGCTCCTCTAATGTTGGTACAAACCACCAGGCAATCGCCGCAATGGCGACTACAACCAATCCGCCCAGCAGCACCATTGGCGACACACCGCGGGATTTACTCTCAGCCATATCCTTATCCTCTGTTAAATCGAGCTTGAGCAACTCACCCGGTACAGGGGTACAGTTTGAAGCATGCTCGCGTATCCGGCGCCTTCCCTGCGCATCAAGGTGCTCGCCATCGAACATCATTTCGACCATCAACTGGGCTTCTTGTTCCGACAGCAGGCCAATTTCCACCTCCAACGGTGCATTTCCTTGACCCTGCACCAGCTGGCCAAGGTATTTATCGAGCCGCCCCGTGTGGCTGAACAACAGGACATTGACCTGCCAGCCCGGATATAGGCGCGCCTGCTGCACCACCCCCCACAGTTCTGCCACCAGCTCCTGGCTCAGCAAATGCGCATCATCCACCACGATCAATGCATTGACGGGCTGCTGCTCGAATAGGCGTTCGAGACTTTGCCCTATCGGATCCTGCTCATTGAAAACGGCTTTGGGTGCAAGTTGCTGCAGGATGATTGAACGGTGTTGGCCGTCCTGCTGGTTGGGATGGCAAAGCAACAAAGACTGATGGAAGTCCCCGGCCCAGTGTTCGAGATAGCGCTGGGAGAGCCAGGTCTTGCCTGTCCCCTCGGCACCTGTTACCTGTATAAGGTTGGAGCTAAAGCGGGTCAGGAACTGTAATCGGGAAAGAAGCTGGATTTGGGAGTCCAAATCCAGCGGGTTCAGATGCAGGCCGCGGCTCATAGGCAACCTACAGGATCAGGCTTGTACCGCTTGGCGCAGCACGTCTTCCGGTACCCCAGCAACGACTTCTGCACTGCCAATACCGGTCGGCAGGATCAAGCGAAGCTGGCCTGAAAGCACCTTCTTGTCACGCATCATATGCTTCATATAAGCATCAAAATCCATGCCTTCCGGACCATGGACCGGCAGGTTGGCTTTTTCCAACAAGCGAATGATACGTTCAACCTCTTCAGAGCAGATAAGCCCCTGCAGTTGTGCCGTACGGGCAGCCTGGACGGTACCCGCGGCAACCGCTTCGCCGTGCAGCCAATTGCCGTAACCCATTTCAGCTTCGATAGCATGGCCAAAGGTATGGCCTAGGTTAAGCAACGCCCTTACCCCAGATTCTTTTTCGTCAGCGGCAACCACGTCGGCCTTGATCTGGCAGCAGCGGCCAATGGCATAGCTCAAGGCATCATTATCGAGAGCTTGAAGCTTGTCGATGTTTTGCTCGAGCCAAACAAAGAAATCAGCGTCAGCAATAATGCCGTACTTGATCACTTCCGCCATACCGGCTGCAAACTCACGGGCCGGCAAGGTCTGTAGACAGTGGTTGTCGATAACTACTGCTTTCGGCTGGTAGAAGGCCCCAACCATGTTCTTTCCTAGCGGGTGGTTGACCGCCGTCTTGCCGCCGACCGAGGAGTCGACCTGTGCCAGCAATGTGGTCGGGACTTGCACGAAGTCCACGCCGCGCTGGAAGCAGGCAGCCGCAAAACCAACCACATCACCAATCACACCACCGCCCAAGGCAACCAGCACCACATCGCGGCCATAATTGCCTTCCAGCAGGAAGGACATGATTTGATTGAAGGTATCAAGGGTTTTGTATTGCTCGCCGTCAGCTAATGACAGCAAGGCAACATCGCATTGTAGCGAACGGATAGTCCCGATGATTTGCTCGGCATACAGCGGGGCTACCGTTTCATTACTGACCACAACAACGCGTCGACCTGCTTGGATAGCAGAGGAAAATAGCGCCGGGTTATCGAATAACTCGGCGCCGATTGAGATTGGGTAACTTCTGTCACCAAGATTGACGTTGATCCGTTCCATGGCCAGTTCTCTTTATTGATTAGCGCTCTTCTAGCATTTTGATGATTTGGTTAGCAACGACCTTGGCACTCTGATCATCAGTACGAACCACATAGTCTGCTACTTCTTCATACAATGGATTGCGCTCGCCTGCAAGTGATTCCAACACTTCGCGAGGAGTATCAGTTTGCAGTAGAGGACGCTTTTTATCGCGCTGTGTACGTGCCAGCTGCTTCTCGATAGTCGTCTCTAGGTAGACTACGATGCCACGAGCAGACAAACGGTTACGGCTTTCTTTGCTCTTCACCGAGCCGCCACCCGTTGCCAGTACAATTCCCTGCTTCTGGGTCAGATCGTCAATCACATTCTCTTCACGAACACGAAAGCCCTCTTCACCTTCAACATCGAATACCCAACTAATATCAGCACCGGTACGCTCTTCAATCACAGTATCTGAATCAAAGAACTCCATATGCAGCTGCTGTGCAAGGTGTCTACCGATAGTACTTTTGCCGGCACCCATTGGGCCGACCAGGAAAATATTTCGTTTTTCAGCCATTTTTAGCAATATTTACGCGCGGTTAATAAAACGACACCGCCCGCAGGCTTCGATAAATCAAGCCCGAGGCGCCAACTTCCTCACATTTAATTCGTGATAAGATCGAAAATTATCTCAGGACTGGGCCGCTGTTGGCAATAGCTAGGTGGGGATTTATTCAGTTCTGGCGCAATGCTGGGACGATTATTGCCCCAGCCGGCCGCCAAACTGATCACTGATAGACGATTTTGGGCGTGACAAAAATCAGCAGCTCTTTCTTACCTAACTCCTCCAATTTGTGGCGAAACAAAGCGCCTAGCACAGGAAGATCGCCCAACAGCGGCACTTTGCGCACCGCATTGTTAATAGAGTGCTGATAGATCCCACCCAGCACTACCGTCTCACCATTGGCGACCAGTACCTGAGTGCCAATGCGCTGAGTATCAATAGCCACGGCCTCCCCGGTTCCCGTTTGGACAACCTCGCCTTTTTTATCCTGAGTCACAATCAAGTCCAGCACCAGATTGCCATCCGATGTAATTTGCGGAGTCACCATCAAGCTCAGCACGGCTTTCTTAAAGCTCACAGAGACAGCACCGCTGGAAGCCGCTTCGAGATAGGGGATTTCAGTGCCCTGCTCGATATATGCCATCTTCTTGTTGGTGGTCATCAGCCTCGGGCTGGAGATAATTTCTGCTTTCTGCTCCGATTGCAGTGCCGATAGCTCCAAATCCAGCAGGATATCGCCCACTTTTGCCACCTGGAAAGCAATACTCGACGCCCCGGGCTTGGTGGCGGCCAAATTCACATTGAGAAAATCATCTACCGATGCGCCATCATCCAGTAGCCCCGATGAGTTAAGATTGCTTTCAATCGACCCGCCAATCGTGGTGCTGCCGTTGGTGTTGAGCAGCCCCCAACGTACCCCGAGCTCATCTACATCCCCCTCGTTGACCGTGACAATCCGCGCTTCTATCTCAACCTGCTCGACAGGAATGTCCAGGGCGGCAACAATATCGCGAATATTCGCTAAGCTTTCAGGAATATCATTGATGATCAGGGAATTGGTCCGCTCATCAATATGCAGCGAGCCTCTGGCTGATAACATGCTGATACCATCCTCCGCCCCCTGTAGCAAACCGCCAAGTTCAAGGGCATTGGCATAGTTTACCTTGAAGATTTCCGAGCGCAGCGAAGCAAGCTCTTCGGCTTTGCGCTTTGACTCCAGGGCCTGCTGTTCACTGCGGGCAAGCTCTTCCTTCGGCGCGACCATCAATACCGCCCCCTGCTCACGCTTATCCAGCCCTTTGGCTCGCAGGATAATATCCAGCACCTGCTGCCAAGGCACTTTATCCAAACGCAGCGTTAAATTTCCCTGTACCGAATCCGACACCACCAAGTTGAAATCATTGTATTCGGCAATCAGCTGCAGGACATTTCGGACCGGAACATCTTGGAAGTTAATGGAAATGGGTTTGCTGTCATAGGTTATCCCCTCGCCATGCGACTGACCACCCGTTGCGACTAAAGCCGGCTGCACCGTCACCAACAGCCGAGACTCACCTGCCTTTTCCCGGGTCACGTAGTCGTAGCTGTAATCTCCCTTTACCGACAACACCAAGCGGCTACCGCTCTCGCTCTGGAACGTCTCAACCGCCAACACCGGGGTGCCAAAGTCCTTGACGTCAAGCACATAAACCAGCTCTTGGGGCAACTTTGCCTGCGCCAGTTCAATCACCAGTTGCTTGTCCAAACGCCTGGCACCGATCTCTACCTTGCTGCTGGGCAACACCACCTCCAGCACACCACCCCCTTGGGCATTGCGGGTAAAGTCAATGCTGCTGATCTGATCAACCTCACTGGCAGCTACCGTATAGCTAACCAGCAACGCAAGCACAGCCGACACCAACCAGAGCCCCCGAACCGCTTTCTTTGCCCATATCATCCTCAGGGCATGCAACCTAATCCTTGTCATCTATTCCATCTCTACTCTGGTACTTCTAGCGATGCCAGTTTCAATGTAGCCGGGAGCTTCAACCAGCAGCCTTCCCCATCCGGCATAATTTGTTCTATCGCCACCTTATCGGCCGTCACTTCCATCACCCGGCCATGATTCCTGCCGATATAACTTCCCACGCGCACCTTGGCCAGGATACCTTCAGGGGTATATATCAGCGCCCATTCCTTGCCTGCCCCGCCAATCACCCCGCGCATGCTGAGCTGATCCAGCGAAAAGCTTTCCAGCGGCGAACTGCGCTGCCTGAGCTCGGGTTGCCAACACACCTTGCCATCCTCACGCTCAGGCACGGCCACCTCGGGCTTGGGCTGCTGGAAAGGAACCCGCTGGCTGCTCATGACAAACACTTCCGCCTTGAAGACCGGTTGCTCGTCGAGCGGTTCGACGCGAGCCACCGCACGTTGGTAAGTTTGGTTGATAAACAGCTCGACCGAGTCTTCATTGGCTTGGCACCCCATCAATCCCAGCCAGAGCCCTAGAGCCAAAATGGATTTGTCTGTGCTTTTCATCATCCCTCCACCGGCGGGGCCTTGAAGCGATAGGTTGTCGCCGATACCTTGAGCTGCAACAGATCCTGCTGCGGCTTACTCCAGCGCAAATCGATATCTTTCAGTGAGACAATGCGAGGCAATTGGGCAATATCGGCTGCAAACCGGCCGATATCTTCATACTGGCCCACCACATTGATATTGAGCGGCAGTTCGAAATACAGAGGATGCTCTGCCCTGGACGCCCATTCAATACGTTGAAACTCCAGTCCGTTTCGCACCCCGATATCATTGACGCTGGCCAGCAAGCTCGATAGTTCGTCTTCTTCAGGCAGTTGCTCGACCACCTGCTGGTAACGCACCTGCAGGATATCTACCTGCTCCCGAACCCGGGGCAGTGCTGCAACTTGGTTGGCCCGCCTAACAAGATGCTGGCGCAACTCCAGCTCCTGCGACTTGAGGCCATCGAGCGCATCCAGCTTCGGTGAAACCCAGTACCAATAGCCTGCCAGCACAACCAGACAAGCCACAGCCAGGGTGACCAACACCTGGGCGGGCAACGGCCAATCCGGCATTTCATCTAGCTCAAGATCCTGCCAATCTATCATCGTCGCTCCTTGACGTTGCCAGCGGCAGGTTCTGAAACCAGCTCAAACGAAGCCTTGAACCGGATCAGAGCCTGCTTCTCATTGGCCCGAACTATCGAATGCATAGTGACATCGTTTACCCATTCGGATTGCTCGGCATTGGCCAACAAGGTGGCCAAATGCCCATTGGACTCACCCCGGCCACTGAACTTCACCCGGTTTCCCGTCAACGAAATATCTTCGAGATAGACACCTTGCGGAACCAAACCGGGTAGTAGGCTCAACAGCTGGGTAATATGATTTCGGCCTTTTTGGATATCGGTGATCACCGACAGTCGTTTGAGCAAGGCCTCGCGCTGGACATCCATTTCAGGCAATAGAGAAAGCTTATTTTCAAGCAAGGTGATTTCTTGGTCGATTCGGGAATTTCGTCCCTTCTGCAGTGCAAGCTGGCCATCAAGCAGCCAGCCCCCCATACCGACCAGCAGCACAATGGCAAACACCGCGCTCCCCAGCATCCAGCCGAAGCGCTGCCTGTAGCGTTTTCGCCCCTCTTCCCGCCATGGCAGTAAATTGACCTTTGCTATCATTCGTGACATCCCCGAATCGCCAGTCCCGCAGCAACGGCAAACTGACCGAACGACTTTCCGTCCAGGGCCAAATCCAGCTTGGCCGAGCGGCGAAATCCTGACAGCGGCTGCATCTTTCGCACCGAGACCGACAACATCCTTGCCAGCATCTCCTCGATAACCAAACCCTGACCGCCGCCAGACAGCCAGATCCCCTGCAAAGCCGAGCGAGGGTAGGTCGTGCTGTAAAGCTGTAACTGCCGTTTCAGCTGATCGGCCAGCTGCTTGGTAAACTGCTCGGCTTTATCGGCGCTGCTACCGCCCCAGGCATGCTCAGCCTCGGAAAGGGTTTCGCAGCCAAATGACACCTCGCGCCGGTAAACGGTTCCAGCCGGCCCCCGGATCCCAATCGCAGTCGCCGTCTGGCCAATATCAACGATGCCCCACTCACTGTCGTTACCATCACTGCTACCTTGCCGTTCAGCCTGATATTGCTGCAACCAAACCAGGGCATGGGTTTGCAGCTCCATAACTTCCGGCTCAAACCGAGCCTGGCGAAGCACCTCTACCCGACTATCGATAGTTTCCTTGCGCGCGGCATATACCTGAACCGGATGGGTTTGGCTGGGCTCAGCAAATGTCTCGCCGAACATTTCCCCCACCATGGGGAAGAAATCCAGCCTGAGCTCCTCGACAGGAAAAGGTGACGAAGCACTGATAGCCTGTTCTACCGCAAAGACGGATTCTTCTTCAGTAAGGTGGCTATCTAGCTGGATCACCTTGCTGATAATCGCGCTATCGGGCAAAGCCATTACCGCCTGCCGGGCACCGAACGGTAGGCTTTTTTTTAATTTACGCACGGCTGACAACAGGGCAGGACTGTTTACGCTATTCTGCTTGTTTAACACTGGGGCGGGCAATTCCACTTCGGAAAAGGCAACAAGCTCGAGCTCAGGCTTTTTCTGTCTCAAGACCACCGCTTTAATGCTGTGATGGCCGATATCAATCCCAATAGTTAGTGGGTTCCGAAACATACCGTGCTATGCTCCCTTTTTAGACAGAACAGCGAATTACTTATTTAAAACAAACACCAGCAATTTAGCGTTAAATTTCCTCTAGTTACCTTTATACTACTTGTGGGAAGCGATGAAACGCATGAATGCTGGTGTAACGGGAAATCTCAAGTGAAGTTCATAAAGCGATTACTCATACTTGCAATTGTTTGCATAATTCTTGGAGTCACTACAATTTTTGGCTTTTACCTTTACGTAAAACCAGAACTGCCAGATGTTGCCACCCTGAAAAATGTTGAATTACAGACACCTATGCAGGTTTTCAGCGCTGACGGCAAACTGATCTCCCAATTCGGCGAGCAACGCCGGATCCCGCTGACACTTGATGAGATCCCACCGCAGATGATCAATGCGGTCCTGGCTACAGAAGACAGCCGCTATTACGATCACCCTGGTATTGACCCAATCGGTATCGCTCGCGCCGCTTTTGTCGTTGCCACCTCAGGCTCGGCCAAGCAAGGGGCAAGTACTATTACCCAGCAGCTAGCACGTAATTTCTTCCTTTCCAATGAGAAGAAGATAATGCGTAAGGTCAAAGAGATCTTCATCGCCATCCATATCGAGCAGCTGCTGACCAAAGATGAAATCCTTGAGCTTTACCTCAACAAGATTTATCTGGGCTACCGCGCCTACGGTGTCGGTGCCGCTGCACAGGTTTACTACGGTAAAGAAGTCAGCCAGCTGACACTGAGCGAGATTGCGGTCATTGCCGGCCTGCCTAAAGCACCGTCAACCATGAATCCGCTTTATTCGGTTAGCCGCGCAACAGCCCGCCGCAATGTGGTACTGGGCCGTATGCTGGCTGAAAACCACATCACCCAGGCCGAGTTTGACCAAGCACGCGCCGAGCCTGTTGTCGCTCGTTATCACACCGCCGAGATTGAGCTGAGCGCCCCGTATTTTGCCGAGCAGGCCCGTGCATGGATGATCAACCGCTACGGCGAAGATGCCTACACTTCAGGCATGCGCGTCTTCACCACGGTCGATCCGAAATTGCAAAATGCTGCCCAACAGGCTGCCATCGACAATCTGTTAGGTTACGATCAACGCCACGGTTTCCGCGGTGCCGTTGAAACACTATGGAAGCCAGAGCAAGCGGCGTGGTCTAACGAGCAAATCAACGACCACCTAGCCAAGCAGCCAACCTATGGCCAGCTGATCCCTGCAGTCGTCACTCAGGTAGAGGGCAAATCGGCCACGGTTCAGGCAAAAGGCGGCGACCAACACACCCTTGAATGGGATGGCATGAAGTGGGCACGCAAGTTCATCACCGATAACCGCCAGGGGCCTGCACCGAAAACCGCCACTGACATCCTGGCTGCCGGTCAGCAGATCTGGGTTCAGCAGCGCGGCGAAAATTGGGTGTTGAGCCAGGTACCTGATGCCAATACCGCGTTTGTGGCAGTCTCGCCGCAAGACGGTGCGGTAAAAGCCATGGTCGGTGGTTTCAACTTCGTCCACAGTAAATTCAACCGTGCAACCCAATCGATTCGCCAGGTAGGCTCGGCCATCAAGCCATTTATCTACTCGGCAGCGCTGGACAACGGCATGACACTGGCTAGCTTGGTCAATGATGCCCCGATCAACCGCTGGGATCAGAGTATGGGCACCGCGTGGCGTCCGAAGAACTCACCACCGACATACAACGGCCCGACTCGCCTGCGTATTGGCCTGGCCCAGTCGAAAAACGTGATGGCGGTTCGCGTACTGCAGAACGTCGGCCTGGATGAGACCATCGACTTCCTGACCCGCTTCGGCTTCAAGAAAAAAGATCTACCACGCGCAGAGCCGCTGGCACTGGGTGCCGGTAGCCTGACGCCGCTGGAAGTCGCGCAAGGCTTTGCCGTCTTTGCCAACGGTGGCTACTACGTAGAGCCGTACTTCATCGAACGTGTTGAAGACCCATACGGTAACGTGGTCTTCCAGGCCAACCCGACGGTAGTATGCAACGACGAATGCCAGCAGCAACAAGGTCTTACTGCCCAGCAGCAACCTTCGCATCCGACTCTGAGTGATATTGCCATCAGCGAAGAGGAGCTGACTGACGAGCAACAACCACCAGGCCCTCACTACGCCCAGCAGGTGATCACCGAGCAGAACGCCTTCCTGGTTCGTGAAATGCTGGAAAGCAACATCTGGGGTGGCGGTGACTGGCGCCACGGCACAGGCTGGAACGGTACCGGCTGGCGTGGCCAGGTACTCAAGCGCCGTGATGTTGGTGGCAAGACCGGAACCACCAATGACTCGAAAGATGCTTGGTACTCTGGTTTCGCTCCGGGTATCGTGGCAACCGCCTGGGTCGGTTTCGATGATCACAGCCGCAACCTTGGCCGTACGGCATGGAACAACAACCAGGACAAGGACCAGATCTCCGGCGCTGAAGCAGGTGCGAAAACAGCCCAGCCAGCATGGATTGAGTTCATGAAAGAAGCCCTGGAAGATGTCCCGGTTCAGCGCAAGCAGCTACCTGAGCACATTATCCAGGTCCGTATCGACCGTGATAGCGGCAAGCTCAGCAGCCAGAACGACTACACGTCGATGTTCGAGTACTTCGAGGAAGGCACCGAGCCAACGGAGTCGGTCAGTGATTCTGCTTCAGAGGGGATTTTCGAATCCGATAGCTCTGACGAGCTATTCTAAAAGGCCTGAATCCAAAACAAAAACAGAGCGCACCGCGCTCTGTTTTTTTATCTCTCTTTTTTCTGTTTGTTTACAGCTACCAATAACTTAAGCTGGCTGTGGCGCCGGAAGCTGCTCCTCCAGGTGTGCCTGGATCAACTCAGCCAACTTTTCATAGCGCCCTTTAAGCGGCGAACCCGGGCGGTAAGCCAAGGTGATCAAACGGCTCGGTACCGGATCCTCGGCAGAGATATAACATACCCCATCCCGGCGATGCTCTTTCGGTGTCGCCAACTTCGGCATCAGGGTGATCCCACTTCCCGCCGCGACCATGTTTCGCAGGGTTTCCAGGCTCGTCGCTTTGAAGCTGCCGTCTTCCTGGGCCCCTGCGGCAAAGCAGAACCCCATCGCCTGATCCCGCAGGCAATGCCCGTCACCCAGCATCAGCAATGTATGGCCATGCAACTCCTCCATCGGTAACGACTGAAGTGCAGACCACGGGTGATCTTCCGGCACTGCCAGTACCATCGGTTCATGGTAAAGCGGCAACTCGATAAACGGCTCACTTTCTTTCACCGCTGCCAGAATAATGCAATCTAGCTTGCCATCTTCCAACTGCTGTACCAACTGGTGGGTTTGCGCTTCGTGAAGAAACAACTCCAGCTCAGGAAAATTGGCTTTTATCTTGGGGATGATATGCGGCAACAGGTAAGGCCCGACAGTCGGAATAAAGCCGATATGCAGCGGCCCTGACATACTGCCACCTTGCTGGCTGGCAAGCTCAGTCAGTACCTTGACCTCCAGCAACACCTTCTGCGCCTGTGCCACCAGCGCCAATCCCGCGTCAGTGAACAGCACCTTGCGGCTGGTTCGCTCCAGCAGTGCCACCCCCAGCTCTTCTTCCAGCTTGCGGATCTGGCCGCTCAGCGTCGGCTGGCTAACAAAACAGGCTTCAGCCGCCTTGCGAAAATGCTTGTGCTCCGACAGTGCCACCAGATATTCGAGATCGCGAATATTCATCACTTACCACTTTGATAGAAATTAACTATCAAAACCATAACACCAAACGATTAGAGCTATCAATATCAAAGTTGCATAATCATCACACCTACAGAGATGCTACCACCCTTAGCCTACGCGCCCCTCAGGCCGCAGCACAGTACCTCAGGTATTCCATAGGCGGTAAATATCGGTGGTAGCAAAGAGCCAGAAGCATTTCTTGGCTAACATCTAACTGACAACAGATAGGACCTGTCTGGCGGGCCCAGACCGGCATAAATTGCAAGGCTTGGCTGGCAATGGCATTTCTGGCAAAGCTTGATTGGAGAGAAGATATGAAAACCCTGAATGTTGATGTTGCAGTGATCGGCGGCGGTACCGCAGGACTTGGCGCTTACCGAGCAGCCAAAGCCCATACCGACAGTGTTGTGATGATTGAAGGCGGCCCTTACGGCACCACCTGTGCCCGCGTCGGTTGCATGCCATCGAAACTGCTGATTGCAGCGGCAGAAAGCGTTCACCAGGTCGAAAAAGCCCCGGGTTTCGGTATCCACCCACAAGGTGAAATCGTCATCAACGGCCGGGAAGTCATGGACCGCGTAAAGCGTGAACGTGACCGTTTCGTTGGCTTTGTTCTGGAAGGTGTTGACGAGATCCCAGCCGAAGGCAAGATTGCCGGTTATGCCAAATTCATCGACAACAACACCTTAGTTGTTGACGACCACACGACGGTTCATGCCAAGCGTATTGTGATTGCTACCGGCTCACGCCCGGCCTACCCTGCCGTATGGAATGAATTGGGTGACCGATTGATTATCAACGATGACGTGTTCAACTGGGATGATCTGCCAAAAGCCGTCGCCGTATTCGGCCCGGGGGTTATCGGCCTAGAGCTTGGCCAGTCACTCAAGCGCCTTGGTGTGGAGGTAATGATGTTTGGCTTGGGTGGCCAAGTCGGCCCACTAACTGATCCAGAAGTCATGGCGTATGCCAACAATACCTTCAATGAAGAATTCTACCTCGATGCTGACGTGCGTATAGAAAGTATGAAACGTATCGATGATGAAGTCGAAATCCAATACATAGACAAACAAGGTGTCCTACAAGTTATCAATGTCGAGTATGTACTGGCCGCAACCGGCCGCCGCCCGAACGTCGACAAACTGGATATCGAAAATACCACCATCGAGCTGGATACCCGCGGGGTACCGGTAGCCGATTACTACACCATGCAGACATCAGTCGCGTCGATTTTCGTTGCCGGCGATGCCAGCAACCAGATCCCGCTGCTGCACGAAGCCGCCGACCAGGGCCGCATCGCAGGTGACAACGCCGGCCGTTTCCCGGATATCCGTGCCGGCCACCGCCGCTCGAAGATCTCGGCAGTATTTTCGGACCCGCAGATTGCCATGGTGGGTGAAACCTACAAAGACATTACCGACCGCCTAGGCCAATGCGGCTGCTTCGAAACCGGCGAAGTCTCGTTCGAAAACCAAGGCCGCTCCCGTGTAATGCTGCGCAACAAAGGCATACTGCATGTCTACGGCGAACAAGGTACCGGCCGCTTCCTGGGTGCCGAAATGATGGGCCCGAATGCCGAGCACCTCGCGCACCTCCTGGCCTGGGCGCACCAGAACAAGATGACCGTTGCCGAAATGCTGGATATGCCATTCTACCACCCGGTTATCGAGGAAGGTGTCCGTACTGCACTGCGCGATCTGAACGCCAAATTGCACCTTGGCCCTGAAATGATCAAGCACTGCCTTGACTGTGGCCCGGGCTGTTAAGACCTGACTGAAACGAACTCTCCCTTGGACTAATGACCAGCCCTCCTTGTGAGGGCTTTTTTTGTTTCCGGCAGCTGTCATCAAAGATAAACTGCGTGGGGCAATAAGGGAGAATAACCATATGGAATGCCAAACCTGCACTCGCTCTGAATTCTGGCAGAAACTCGGCCGCTGCCGGCGTTGTATTCGCCAGTTAGCGGTATTAAGCCCGCTGGGCTGGACAAGCTGGTTCATTTTCTACCGCCACTCCCCCACCACCATCGAGGCTATTACGCTTTTTGTTGCGGCCAGCAGTATGACTTTACTGCTGCTGGCCCATGGTATCCGCGCCTGGCAGCTGGGTATAAAGGCTAACCGTATAAAGCCAGCAGATAAAAAAAGCCCGACACAAATGCCGGGCAAATAGACTAAGAGAATTAATGTGTTATCCAGAAGCGCTGTCGCAGTGGCTTACGCCACATTCACTGTTGGGATCACCTGCTCCTGATCCATCCGAACTTCCAGTGCTACCTCATCACAGGCATGCTGGCGCGGACAGCGATCACAATCTTTCATCACCTTCTCAGGCAGCAGCGACTTGGAGGTCGGGACAAAGCCTTGTTTCATGAAGAACTCCGGCACCCGGGTCAGCACAAACACCTTCTTGATGGCCATCTGCCCGGCTTTCTCGATCAGGTGATCAACAATTGCCTTGCCCTGTCCCTGATGCTGCCAGCCAGCTTCCACGCCCAGCGAGCGGATTTCAGCCAAGCCAGAATCATACACATACAGCGACGCGCAACCGGTGACCGTACCGTGATGCTCGGCGACTGCAAACGAGCCGATATCGCGAACCAGTTCATTGCGCATCCGCGGCAAGTTCTCACCCAGGCCAGACCAGTAAGCCACCATCCCTTCGATGGCATCGAGATCAGTCAGGCGTGCCCCGCGGACCTTGACCACCGGTGAGTAGCGTTTCTCGAGGCGCTTCTCGGCCTGGTCAATGGCAAAATCAACCTGGTTCGGCGCAACCCCGCCGAGCGCACAGCGTTTTTCAAGGCACGACTCGATAGTCAGGATCGGATACACATCTTCATCAATCACTTCGGAGAAGGCTTTCATCTCGGCCAGTGACAACTCTTCGAGCGCACAGCCCTTCTCGATAGCGGCAACAACAGCCACACCGACAATATGGTGGGCCTCACGGAACGGGATCCCTTTAGCAACGAGGTAATCCGCCAGCTCGGTGGCATTGGAGTAACCCTGCATCGCCGCTTCCAGTGTCCTGTCCTTGTTGACCTTGATCCCTTCAAAGCACAGCGCAGCCATTTCCATACACTCGTACCAGCTGTCCAGCGCATCGAACAAGCCTTCCTTGTCTTCCTGCATGTCCTTGTTATAGGCCAGCGGCAGCGCCTTGACCGTCATCATCATGCCGGTCATCGCACCGTAGACCCGGCCACACTTGCCACGGATCAGCTCGAGCGCATCCGGGTTTTTCTTCTGCGGCATCAACGAAGAACCGGAGGTCACCGTATCAGCAAGCTCAATGAAGTTAGACTCACCGGAGTTGTAGAAGATCAAATCTTCTGCCATCCGCGACAGGTGCAGCATCGAAATAGACGCCGTCGACAGCAACTCCATCACATGGTCACGGTCGGACACCGAATCCAGGCTATTGCGTGTCGCACGCTGGAAGCCTAGGCTATGGGCCAGCACCTCACGGTCTATCGGATAAGCGGTACCCGCTAGTGCACCGGAGCCCAGCGGACAGGTATCTAACCGGTCCAGCGCATCGGACAAGCGCGAGTAGTCACGCTCGAACATTTCAACATAGGCCAAGCACCAGTGGGCAAAGGTCACCGGCTGTGCACGTTGCAGGTGGGTATACCCCGGCAAGACTGTCGCCTGATGCTGGCGGGCAACGGTCACCAGCTGGTTCTGCAGCTGATCCAACATTAGCAGTAACTGCTGCCCCTGCTGGCGGCACCATAGTTTGAGATCCGTCGCGACTTGGTCATTACGCGAACGCCCCGTGTGGAGCTTCTTGCCCAAATCGCCGACCTTGCCTATCAGCTGCTGCTCAACCCAGCTATGGATATCTTCGGCATCAGACCGCAGGATCTGTTTCGGATCCTCCATCACTGCCAGCTTGAGCTCATTGAGTGCTAACTCGAGGCGCTGCTGCTCCTCGTCCGTCAGCACATTGACCTGGCGCAGCGCCTTCGACCAGGCGATCGAGCCGACGATGTCCTGCTCCGCCAAACGGTAATCAAAACGCAATGAGTCGTTGAACTGCTTAAACCGTGTGTCAGCCGCCTGACTGAACCGTCCGCCCCATAGTGCCATGGCCTTTCTCCTATGTATCTTGCTCGACTTGCTCGTTATTTATAATGTCGTGGTCTGGGTTATTTCTTTTGTTCGTTCAGCGCACGGATACGGCTTGCCAACGAGTAAAGGCGGATAAAGCCACCAGCATGGCTGTGATCGTAAACCTCGTCCTCGCCGAAGGTCGCGAACTCTTCGGAGTACAGGCTATTGGCCGAACGCTTCTGTACTACCGTAGCTTGGCCTTTATACAGTTTAACGACAACCTCGCCGCTCACATCTTGTGACAGCTCTTCAGCAGCAGCCAGCAGAGACTTGCAAAGCGGGGTAAACCAACGGCCATCGTAGATAAGGTGTGAGGCTTTCAGGCCAATACTTTCACGGAACTCAAACGAGTCTTTGTCCAGCACTAACTGTTCTACCGCACGTAGGGCTTCATTCATAATGGTGCCACCCGGGGTTTCGTAGCAGCCACGGGACTTGATCCCGACCAGGCGGTTCTCGACGATATCGATACGGCCAACGCCGTGCTCGGCACCTTTCTGATTGAGGTAAACCAGCGCGTTGTAAGGCGACATGGCTTCACCGTCAACAGCCACAATCTCGCCTTTCTCGACCAGGATAGAAACTTGCTCAGGTTTTTCCGGTGCGTCTTCAGGATCCTTGGTCCATACCCAGCACAGTTCATTCGGCTGGTTCCAGGTCTCTTCCAGCACGCCACCTTCGGTAGAGATATGCCAGGCATTGGCATCACGGGAATAGATTTTCTCCAGCGATGCTGTACAAGGGATATCACGCTCGGCCAAGTAATCCAGCAGGGCTTCACGGCTGCGCAAGTCCCACTCACGCCATGGGGCAATCACTTCCAGCTGAGGGGCTAGTGCCGCATAGGCACTTTCGAAACGCACTTGGTCATTACCCTTACCGGTACAACCATGGCAAAGGGCATCGGCACCCACTTCCAGCGCACACTCGACCTGCGCCTTGGCAATAATCGGACGGGCCATTGAGGTACCCAGCAGGTACTTACCCTCATACACCGCACCTGTTTTCAGGCTTGGGTAGATGTAATCCTTGACCATCTCTTCTTTCAGATCGGCGATGTAACAAGCAGAAGCACCAGAAGCCAACGCTTTCTCTTCGATGCCTTCCAGCTCTTCTTCACCCTGACCAACATCGGCCACGAATGCCACGACTTCACAGTCATAGTTTTCCTTCAGCCAAGGAATGATTGCCGAGGTGTCCAGACCGCCGGAATAAGCCAATACTACTTTATTTACTTTGCTCATAACTCTCTCCTGATTGCCTGTTCGACGGTCTTCCCGCTCAGGCGCTATCTCAATCCGTGTTTCTAACGTGTGTCTAAATTTGTGTTCTTTTACCGCCTGCATTACGCCTGCGGGGAAAATTTGGTTCCGATGCTCTGGCCATCAAACAATGCCGCCAGCTTATCCGGATAACGCCAGGTCGCGACTTCAATCGAGCGCCCAAGGGCATTGGCGGCTTCAAAAGCGGCACGAACCTTGACGACCATGCCGTCAGTGATCACCGCCTGGGCAATCAAAGCTTCAGCCTGCGGCTCGGTCAGCTCGCTAATAAGCTTGCCCTTGCCGTCCAGCACGCCGCTGACATCTGAAAGCAGCACCAACTCACCATCCAGCGCAGCCGCAACAGCGACGGCCGCCTGATCGGCATTGACATTCATCAGCTGGCCGTTGCCATCAAGGCCAATTGAACTGACAATCGGCAAGAAGCCCGATGCCATCATTTGGCTGACCAAGCTACTGTCACCCGGCTCGGCCTTGCCCACCGCACCCAATTCAGGATCCAGTTCGGTCACTTTACACAAACCACCATCAGCCAGGCTCAAGCCGACGGCGGGTACGCCCGCTTTTTGCGCCTGCCCCTGCAGCAGCTTGTTGGCAGTCCCTGCCAATGCACCAGCGATGTAAGGAATTTGTTCGGCCGGTGTGACTCGTAGCCCTTCTTTTTTCACCGTTTCCAGTTGCAGCTTGGCCATCAGATCATCGACCAGGTAGCCACCGCCATGGACCAGCACCAAAGGACGCTGGGCCTGCTTCTGGTAAGCGCTGATCGCACCGAACAGTTTTTCTAAGGTCTCACCGCAAGACAGAACGGCACCACCGAGCTTTATTACCAAAGGAACCTGACTCATCGCTATTCTCCTAACCTTATACCAACGCTGTAAGCTGAGGGAAACCATTTCGAATATTTATGCACTGCATCGCTTGCGATGATGCGCCTTTGAGCAGGTTGTCAATCGCAGACGTTAAAATAATGTGTCCACCTTGTACCTGCCAGCCGATATCGCAGAAGCAGGTACCGACCACACTCTGAAGCTTCGCCGCCTGCTGGCCCAGCAAACGAACGGCATGTTTGTCGCCGTCAGCACCATAGGCTGTTTGCATCGCAGCCTCGACCTGCCCGGCAGTAACACCATCGGCCAACTTGGCAGCGATGGTCGCGAGGATCCCCCGTTTGAAGTTGCCGAGATGGGGGGTAAAGATAATGTCCTGGCCCAGGTGGGTGGCAATTTCAGGCTGGTGGCGGTGGTTGAAAATACCGTATGCCTGCAGGCTGACTTCGCAGAAGCTGTTGGTCATCGACGCCTTGCGCCCTGCACCGGAGACACCGCTTACCGCATTGATCACCGGCCACTGCTGGGTATCTAGGAGCCCACTTTCTAGCAGTGGCTTTAAAGCCAGCTGCGAAGCGGTTGGGTAGCAGCCTGGAACGGCAACAAGCTGGGCACTGGCAATCGCGTCATGGTTCCATTCGGCAAGACCGTACACCGCTTTCTCTAACCACGCTGGGAACTGGTGTTCAAAGCCATAGAACTGGGTATAAAACGCATCGCCCTGAACCCGAAACGCCCCGGACAAGTCAAACACCTGGCAACCACACTCCAAAAATACCGGCGCCAAGTCATGGCTGACTTCATGGGCGGTTGCCAGCAAGACGATATCACCAGCCTGTGCCACATCTTGCGGCGCGCAAAGCGGCTGCAACGGCAAATCAACAATGCCTTTTAACTGGCCGTGCAACTCACTGATCGGCTTATTGGCATCAAGGCTATTGGCCGAAACGAACAATCCCGCCAGGTTGAGTTTTGGGTGAAGGTGTACCATTTTGGCCAGCTCTGCGCCGGTGTAGCCGCTGGCACCGATAATATAGGTGTTCAACATATTCAATCCGTGTCTTTTGGTTTGTGGGTGCTTTGATTTTAGGGGTGTAGCTAGCAGCAAGGCTGCCTCGGGATGGGGTGCGCAGAGGCACCAAGCGAAACTCAGCGTCGTCGGAGGGCGTATTGTGATTGGCTAGTCGCTTGGTTCATGGGGCTTCGTACCTATTTCAGTTCCGTTACATTTGTTGATACCGCTTGGTTAACATTCCTTGGTTGCTAACCATAACGCGATATGAATATTTTTATTCACATCTTTTGAATTAATATGTTTACCGACATTTACTATCAGTGTCAACCATTGAGCGGAAAAAATTAACAAAAGAAGAAAAATCCGGTCTGCTGGGGGCAACCTCCTTTTTACCCGGACCAAACCACTGCAGCACAAAGCACTAAATCACACCGAAAATGAAAGCTTTCTCGACATATTGCACAACAAGCACGCAGTTTTTGTGCCTTATCAGACCATTTTTGAGAAACTTTGTTACACCCTCCGTTTCATAACATGATAAAAATCAATGCACTGTCGTTTTCTTACTAGTTATGACGATCAATGTTGACCTCAAAGCCTGAACACGGCTAGATTGTTGTCTAATGAGTTAATTGGATGTAATAAATTTACGAGATGGATGCGATATGAACGAAAAGTACAGCGCGCTTAGAAGCAACGTCAGTATGCTCGGTCACATGCTGGGTACGACAATCAAGGATGCGCATGGTGAAGAACTGCTAGGTAAAGTAGAAACCATCCGCAAACTGTCCAAGTCCGCCCGTGCAGGCAACCAAGACGATCGTGCCAAGCTGATCGACGAACTGCAGAACCTGCCGGATGACCAGCTGTTGCCTGTTGCCCGGGCCTTCAGCCAATTCCTGAACCTGACCAATATTGCCGAGCAGTACCATACCGTCTCGCGCCACAGTGAAGAGCATATCTGCAGCCCAGACTCTATCGATGCTCTGTTCGCCAAGCTGGACGAGCAGGACATCAGCAAATTCGATTCAATCCAGGCGGTCCGTGACCTCAACATTGATTTAGTCCTGACTGCCCACCCGACGGAAATTGCCCGTCGTACCATGATCCACAAGCTGGTACAGATCAACAAATGCCTCTCCAAGCTAGAGCTGAGCGAACTGTCCAACAGCGAACGCCAGCGCGTTGAACGCCGCCTAGAGCAGCTGATCGCCCAGGCATGGCATTCCGATGTTATCCGTAAGCAGCGCCCGACTCCGCTCGATGAAGCCAAATGGGGCTTTGCGGTAGTTGAAAACTCGCTATGGCAAGCCGTTCCTGAGTTCCTGCGCCAGTTTGACGAAAAGCTTACCGCCCACCTGGGCGAAGGCCTTCCTATCGATGCCGCACCTGTCACCTTCTCATCCTGGATGGGGGGTGACCGTGACGGTAACCCGTTCGTAACGTCTGAAGTGACACGTGAAGTGCTGTTGCTATCACGCTGGAAAGCAGCCGACCTCTACCTACAGGACGTCAAGGAGCTGGTCAGCGAGCTGTCGATGGTCAAGTGCAACGATGAAGTCCGCGAGCTCGCCGGTGATGAGCACGAACCTTACCGTGCAATCCTGAAAGATCTGCGCGCCAAGCTGACCAATACCCGTGATGTGCTCGATGCCAAGATCAAGGGCCTCGACGCACCAAGCTACGGTATCATCGACGATGTCAGCCAGCTGTGGGACCCGCTTTACGCCTGCTACCGCTCACTTCACGACTGTGACATGGGCATCATTGCCGACGGCCTGCTGCTAGACGTGCTGCGCCGCATCAAGTGTTTCGGTGTCCACCTGGTCCGCTTGGATATCCGCCAGGAAAGCACCCGCCACTCGAACGTGATCTCCGAGCTGACCCGCTACCTGGGACTAGGCGATTACGATCAGTGGAGCGAGCAAGACAAAGTGGCCTTCCTGGTCCGCGAACTCTCTTCCAAACGTCCTCTGCTGCCGCGCGACTGGACACCTTCTGACGAAGTCAAAGAAGTGATCGATACCTGTAAGGCTATCGCCGACCAGCCTCGCGAAGCCTTGGGTGCTTATGTGATTTCAATGGCCCGCACCGCATCTGATGTGCTGGCCGTTCATTTGCTGCTACAAGAAGCCGGCTGCAAATTCCGTATGGATGTGTGCCCGCTATTCGAAACCCTGGATGACCTCAACAACGCCGAGAGCGTGATCAAACAGTTGATGAACATCGACTGGTACCGCGGCTACATCCAGAATCACCAGATGGTCATGATCGGCTACTCTGACTCCGCCAAAGATGCCGGTGTGATGGCGGCTGGCTGGGCCCAGTACCATGCCATGGAATCACTGGTTGGAGTGTGTGAAGAAGCAGGCGTCGAGCTGACCCTGTTCCACGGTCGTGGCGGTTCGATTGGCCGAGGCGGTGCTCCGGCACACGCAGCCCTATTGTCTCAACCACCACGCAGCCTGAAAGGCGGCCTGCGTGTGACAGAACAAGGCGAGATGATCCGTTTTAAGCTGGGCCTACCAGAAGTGGCGGTAAACAGCCTGAGCCTATACGCCAGTGCCATTTTGGAAGCTAACCTGATGCCACCACCGCAGCCTAAGCAAGAATGGCGCGAGCTGATGGATGTGCTGTCAGAAGTGTCCTGCGACGCTTACCGTGATGTAGTCCGTGGCAATGAGGAATTTGTTCCTTATTTCCGCGCGGCAACCCCAGAGCTTGAACTGGGCAAACTGCCACTGGGCTCTCGTCCGGCCAAGCGTAACCCGAAAGGTGGCGTAGAGAGTCTGCGTGCGATCCCTTGGATTTTCGCCTGGAGCCAGAACCGCCTGATCCTGCCAGCTTGGTTAGGTGCCGGTGAAGCCATCCAGTTCTCGATTGACAAGGGCCATGCCGCACAGCTTGAAGAAATGTGCCGCGAGTGGCCATTCTTCTCAACCCGTTTGGGTATGCTTGAGATGGTCTTCACCAAAACCAATATCGGCATTGCGGAATACTACGACCAGCGTCTCACTGATAAATCGCTGTGGCCGATGGGCCAGAAGCTGCGTGATCAGCTGCAAAAAGATATCAAAGCAGTACTTAACGTGGAAAACAGCGCTCACCTAATGGAGCAAAACCCATGGGGTGCCGAGTCAATCCGCCTACGTAACATCTATGTCGAGCCGTTGAACATGCTGCAGGCCGAATTGCTTTACCGTACCCGCCGTCAGGAAACCCCATCACCGATGATGGAAGAAGCCTTGATGGTCACCATTGCCGGTATTGCCACCGGTATGCGTAACACCGGCTAATAAATACGTAAAATAACCACAAAGGGCTAACATCTACCTGCTAGCCCTTTCTTTTTCCCGCAAATTTTCCACTCGCCTCACTTTTGAGACAACCTCGCCAACTCTCAGTTAACTAAACTAAACCACATGCAGTGAAATCATTTGATGAAAAACGTTTTGCATCAAAGAACAAATTGGAATTAACACGCAATATATAGACCAGCATCACAAGACGGGCAATTGGTTGCACCAGTTTTCCTCGATTTTAGGCCCTGATGTCGAAAATTAGTCCATTGATGTGTATGCTACGTGATCTCGATCAGGCACTGCAACAGCACGATTATAAAAACGCCAATGAGCGAAGGGTACGCTGCGGCCACCATAGGCCATGCCGATTGAGTTTATTTTTTTGTAGTATTTTAACGGATAGAAGAGATGTCACTACCACACGTTATTTTAACTGTGTTGAGTAACCGCGATGCCACCGGTTACGATATCACCAAAGAGTTCTCCCACAGCATCGGTTATTTCTGGAAAGCCAGCCACCAGCAAGTATATCGCGAGCTAAACAAGATGGCCGGCAACAACCAGGTAACCTGTAAACTTGAACCGCAAGAGGGTAAACCGGATCGTAAAGTGTATTCCATTACCGATCTTGGCCGTCAGGCACTGTTTGAGTGGTTCCAAGAGCCTGCGCGCAACCCAACCATCCGCGATGAGTTTTCTGCCAAGCTGGTAGTTTGCGGTGTGCACAACTCCGAGCCAATGCAGCAGCAACTAGAAGGCCTGATTGAAGAGTCTCACACGCTGATCAACCATTACAACGAAATGGAAAAGATCCATTTTGCTGACCATAAAAACCTAGATCGCCAATCCCGTCTTGACCGTCTAACCCTTCGCCGCGCGATCCACAACCGCCAGGCATGGATCGACTGGGCTGAGGAAGTATTGGCCGAGCTTAAGGACATGGATTCAGCAGGTAGCCCGGTTGCCCTGTAAGCTATAATCAAAGAACATAATAAAAGCCGCTAAATGCGGCTTTTCTTTTATCTGTACTGTTATATCTATGCGGATAATCGTGCTTACGCTTTAGCACGAACCCCAAGCGTATGGCAGATAGCATAGGTCAGCTCGGCACGGTTAAGGGTATAGAAGTGGAAGTCCTTCACCCCCTCGCGGCTCAATACCCGTACCATGTCGATGGCATTGCTAGCACCGACCATCTGGCGACTCAGTAGATCATCATCCAACCCTTCATACTGCTTTTCCAGCCAACCCGGAATTTTCACATTGTTAGCATCGGCAAATCGTTTGGCTTGCTTCATGTTGGAAACCGGCAAGATACCCGGCACGATTTCAACATCGATACCGGCAGCAACACAGCGATCGCGGAAACGCAGGTAGCTTTCCACATCGAAGAAAAACTGGGTGATGGCTCGGCTGGCACCAGCATCGACCTTGCGCTTGAGGTTGATCAGATCAGCCTGGGCACTCTTGGCCTCGGGATGCACCTCAGGATAGGCCGCCACCGAGATATCGAAGTCAGCTTCCGATCGCAGTAACTCCACCAAATCGGCTGCATACATATCCGGCTTCACACCTTGCTCAGGGAGATCACCACGCAGGGCAACAATATCGCGGATGCCGTTGTTCCAGTAGTCGCGGGCAATGGTGCGCAGCTCATCACGGGTCGCATCAATACAGGTCAGGTGCGGCGCGGCCACGAGGCCCGTTTGATCTTTGATATCCTTGATAATTGAGTGGGTACGGTCACGCTCACCCGAGTTAGCACCATAAGTTACCGAGACAAATTTAGGCTGCAGCGTCTTCAGGCGGTGAATGGAGTTCCACAACGTCTGCTCCATCTGCTCGCTGCTTGGTGGGAAGAACTCGAATGATACATTGATCTTGCCATCAATATCCGCAATATTCTGGTTCAGTGAATCCAAGTGGCTTGCGTATGAATACCCCATAATCCATTCCTTACTCTTGTTGGCTCTCGGCCGCTCCCTAAAACTGACGCCATCCAAACAAGCGTTTAGACGTCTATATGTCTACAGGATGTCTTGTAACCAATTTAATGTCAACATGATGATCATGAATATTTTTCAACTTCAAATTGCAGGAACTTCAACATTGGCAGATAACAAAAAAGCCCGCTAATAGCGAGCTTTTAGGGTATAGCGCATTCTCACAGAGGCTAATACTGGCGATTCAATTACCACCCAGTGTTAGTCACCGTTCATCACAAGAAAGGCAGTAATTTGCACTGTATAAATTCCGTAAGATCTCACTCCGAAAATGCAACTTATAGCATCGCCGCCAAGCGGTTGATATCAGATAACAACGCCCCTGCCGTCACATCACGGCCTGCACCCGGCCCACGGATCACCAGCGGGTTATCACGGTACCAGCGACTCTCGATAGCAAAGATGTTGTCGCACGGCAGCAAATTGGCCAGGGCATGCTCACGAGACAGCGCCTCAATGCCAACCACCGCCTTGCCGTGGCGATCCAGCCTTGCGACATAACGCAGGACTTTCTCTTCTTTCTGCGCTTTGCGCAGCCGTTCGTGGAGCAGCTCATCGAGCTCGACAGATTGCTCGAAGAAGTCATCCACTCCGAGCGATGCCAATGTATCAGGCACCAAAGTTTCCACCTTGACCTGCTCAGGCTCAAGCGACAAGCCTGACTCTCGGGCGAGGATCACCAGTTTGCGCATCACATCACTGCCATCCAGATCATGGCGCGGATCCGGCTCGGTCAGCCCCTGCTGCCAAGCCAGCTCAACCAGCTGGGAAAATGGTACCGAACCATCATATTGCTGGAACAGCCATGATAGCGTGCCGGAGAAAATACCCGACAAGGCAATGATCTCATCACCGCTTTCGCGCAAGTCACGCACCGTATGGTTAACCGGCAAGCCCGCTCCCACCGTTGCATTGTAGAGCCAGAAACGGCTGCTCTTGGCAAACGCATCAAGCACCTGATGATAGCTTTCACCCGAAGCCGAGCCTGCTACCTTATTGGCCGAGATCAGGTGCAAACCCGACTCTGCCACCTGCGGGTAACGCGCAGCCAAATCACTGCTGGCGGTAACATCCAGCACAATGACATCGTCATAGGTATTGTGGGCCAGCACCGACAACCACTCATCACCACAGTACTCAACCGACTCGTCATCAAAACTATGCTGGGCACGGCCAGCATCAATTCCGTCGAAGTCAATCCAGTGACGGCGGCTATCAACCACACCAATCAGGGTAAAGCTCATACCATGACGCTTTTCCAAAGTCGCTTTTTCGGTCTCGAACAGCTCAAGCCAACGGCTGCCGATATTCCCCTTGCCACAAAGCACCAAACCAATTCGCTTCTGGGCCTGGAACAAGCTTTGGTGAATACCCTGGATCAAACTATCGGTATCGGCCTTACGCAATACCGCCACCAAACTCAACCCTGATTCAGACTCAGCAATAAACTCCAGCGCCTGCCCTTTAAGCTGCTGATAGAACCCATAACAATGCACCGCGTTGTTCACCACGCCGGCCCCTACCGCTGCGACCAGCGAGAAACCTTCGCGCAAGCGCAGCTCGGCGGCAATACCACTGTCCTGGAGTTGGGCTAGAACACTGTTAACGACCTCGGCGGTATAAGCCAGCTGTACCCTGCCCTTATCCGGCTCGAAGCTGCTGGCAAGCGGCTGCAACTGAGTTCGCTGCAAAAAGCGTTCGATATCGGTAGCAATCGGCGCAAAATCATGGGCGCGGGTCACCGACAGCTCGATCAGGCAGACCTCATCAAGCGAAGTGATGATCTTGGCACCGCGTCCCGATGCCAGAACCCGCTCCACCCGTGTCGAACCCTGCTCTGGCTGGTGGCTGCAACGCAACGTCAGATCAATCGCACTTTGCGCGACCGGCTGCAAGGTACGGCTATGCAAAACTGGCGCCGCCAAACGGGCCAGCTCGCTGGCTTCATCTAAGCGAAGCAATGGCAGCAAACAGGCATCGGCGACCTTACGCGGGTCGGCACTGTAAACACCGGCCACATCACTCCAGATGGTTACCCTATCGACATCAGCCAAAGCCCCGATAACAGTTGCAGAATAGTCTGAGCCGTTGCGGCCAAGCAGCACCGTCTCACCCACGCTGTTTTGCGCCATGAAACCGGTGATCACAACACGTTGCTGGCTGTACTGAGCCAACTGCTCCTTGAGCAACGGCCAGGACTGGGCACGGTCAACTTCCGGCTGAGCAGCACGCTCGGCACGCAAGAAGCAGCGCGAATCAAGATTGACAGCCGGAAGCTGCAGCTTGGTCAGCAAAGCTGCCAACAAACGAGCCGACCATTGTTCACCATGGCCCAAGACCTTGGCCTGCTCTGCCTCTGACAGTGGCTTTTCCGCCATACCTGAAAGCACACCCAGTTCAAGATGCAGCTGGGTCAGTAGCTCATCCGCTGTTTCGCCGTCGAGCAGGGACTCGATCAATGACTGCTGAAAGCTGCGCAGAGACTGCAGGGCCTCATGGGCCTGACGACCGTCTCTGTCGAGCAACTCAAGCCACTCAATCAGGCGATTGGTGGTTTTGCCTGCTGCCGATACAACAACCAGATCGTTTTCGCTGGAATACTCGCGCAAGATCTCGGCCACTCTTAGGTAGCACTCAGGATCCGCTAGGCTGCTGCCGCCAAACTTATGCAATTGACGCGTAACAGGATGACTCATTTATGCTACCTCCGCCGCTTTATTGAAAGCCTGCTCCAGATCGGCAATCAAATCCTCAGGATCTTCAAGACCAACCGACAATCTCAACAGGGAAGGCTTAAGCCCTGCCTCGGCCTGAGCCTCATCTGACATGGCACGGTGGGTCATGCTCGCCGGGTGACAGATCAAGCTTTCCGTTCCCCCCAGCGATTCCGCCAATGAGAAACAGTTAAGTGTTTTAACAAACACTTCAAGCTGTACCATGCTGCCGGCAATCTCGAAGCTCAACATGGCCCCGAAGCCCTGTTGCTGCTTGAGTGCTATCGCATGGCCCGGATGCTCTGGTTGGCTCGGGTGGTAGATGGTTCCTACCAGCGGCTGCTGTTGCAGGTAAGTCAGGATCTGGCGGCTGTTTTCTTCATGCATACGCATTCTCGGCGCCAGTGTACGCAGGCCGCGTAACGTCATGTAGGCATCAAACGGCGCGCCGGTGGCACCAATACAGTTTGCCCACCAGGCAATCTCCTCGGCCTGCTCAGCCTGCTTGGAGATCAGTACCCCACCGACGACATCTGAGTGACCATTGATATATTTAGTGGTGGAGTGGACAACAAAATCGGCACCAAGGGCAATCGGCTGCTGGAGGATCGGAGACAGGAAAGTATTATCTACCGCCACCAGCGCGCCAACTTGCTTGGCTGAAGCACAAATTTCTGCAATATCAACAATGCGCAACAATGGATTCGACGGGGTTTCGACCCAAATCAACTTGGGCTTGAGGGCCAGTGCTTCGGCAACTGCAGCCGGATCGGTCTGATCAATAAAGCGGACTTTGAAATCACCCTTGGCTGCGCGGGTATTAAACAAGCGATAAGTACCGCCGTAGCAGTCATGCGGGGCAATAATCAAATCGTCCGGGCCAATCAGCGCAGAAGCCAACAGGTTGATTGCCGCCGTCCCACAGCTGGTCACCACTGCGCCAGCGCCTCCTTCCAGCTCTGCCAGGGCATCAGCCAAGGTGTTTCGGGTCGGGTTGCCCGAGCGGGAATAATCAAATTCTGGCACCTCGCCCAATTGCGAAAAACTGTAGGTCGAGGTTAAATAGAGAGGAGGTACCACAGCATTGTACTGGGTATCGGATTCGATGCCGGTGCGAACAGCGACGGTAGCTAGCTTCTTGTCACTCATATTTACTTTCCTTGTCAGGGTGGCCCTGCCGAATAACTTTTATGCAACAACATAGCGACAAACACCGGAGACGTCAACACTTCTAGACGTCTATATGTCTTTGCTTATGGCGGTAAATCCCGCTAAAATTCAGGCATACTATATTTCATCACTTTTATATCGCTGAGAAGGTAAAAAATGGCAGAGTGGAATGGCGAATACATCAGCCCTTACGCGGAACACGGTAAGAAAAACGAACAAGTAAAAAAAATTACAGTTTCGATTCCATTGAAGGTTCTAAAAATCCTGACCGATGAGCGTACCCGCCGTCAGGTCAATAACTTGCGCCATGCGACTAACAGTGAGTTGCTGTGCGAAGCCTTCCTGCACGCTTACACCGGCCAGCCGCTTCCTACCGATGACGACATCCGTAAAGATCGCCCAGACGATCTTCCAGCCGAAGCCAAAGCGCTGATGGAAGAGATGGGGATCACCTACGAAGACATCAACGAGTAAGTGAAACCATCACTTTCTCCTCATAATGCCAGCGTATTATGACCATAAAAAAACCAGCCAAAATGGCTGGTTTTTATTTGCTTGGCTCAATACGGAAATTATTTCGCTTCCATGTAGCCAACCGGCATGTCAATTTGGGCAACACCCGAATCGACTGCAGCCTGGGCAACTGCCTTGGCAACACGTGGTAGCAGGCGTGGGTCCATTGGCTTAGGAATAATGTATTCCGGGCCGAACTCAAGCTTGTCAGCACCAGCGGCGGCAACCACTTCTGCCGGTACCGGCTCTTTGGCCAGTGCACGGATGGCATCAACGGCGGCCAACTTCATCTCGTCATTGATTTCGCTGGCACGGACATCAAGTGCACCACGGAAGATGAACGGGAAGCAGATAACATTGTTCACCTGGTTCGGGTAATCCGAACGGCCAGTACCCATGATCAAATCATCGCGTACCGCATGGGCCAGCTCAGGTTTGATTTCAGGATCTGGGTTAGAACACGCAAACACCACTGGCTTGTCGGCCATTAGCTTCAGCGCTTCAGGCGCAAGCAGGTCCGGGCCAGATACACCAACAAAGATATCCGCGCCTTCAATCACATCTTCCAGCGTACGCTTATCCGTGTTGTTGGCAAACAGCTGCTTGTACTCGTTGATATCGTCACGACGGGTGTGGATAACACCCTTGCGGTCCAGCATGTAGATTTTCTCGCGCTGGGCACCACATTTAATCAGCAGTTCCATACACGCTACAGCCGCAGCACCCGCCCCCAGACAAACAATCACGGCTTCGTTGATGTTCTTACCCTGAAGCTCCAGAGCATTGAGCATACCAGCTGCCGTCACAATCGCCGTGCCGTGCTGATCATCGTGGAAAACAGGAACATGGCAACGCTCAATCAGGCGTTTTTCGATTTCAAAACAGTCAGGGGCCTTGATATCTTCCAGGTTGATACCACCGAACGTATCAGCAATATTCGCCACCGTATCAACGAACTCGTCGATGGTGCGGTGCTTCACTTCGATATCAATCGAGTCCAGGCCAGCAAAGCGTTTGAACAGCAGCGCCTTACCTTCCATCACAGGTTTCGAAGCCAGCGGGCCAAGGTTACCCAAGCCAAGGATAGCAGTACCGTTGGTGATAACGGCAACCATGTTGCCTTTACCTGTGTACTTGTAGACATTTTCTGAGTTTTGCGCGATTTCACGTACCGGCTCAGCCACGCCCGGGCTATAAGCAAGAGCGAGATCTTCTACGGTATTGGCTGGCTTGGTGAGCTCGACAGCAATTTTTCCTGGTACTGGGTATGCGTGGTAGTGAAGGGCCTGTTGGCGAAAATCTTCAGACATAGTGTTCGAAATCCTGACTGGAGGTGACTTTATTTTGGAATTTGGACATAGATCATATTCTATGGCAGCACAAAATCCTAGCACCGAACATCTGGTCGATCCAATGATTCCAGGAGCGAATGTTCAACATCAATGGGGGGAATAGCGCGGCGGGATCAAAAGCAGCAAGACGGATTCACCACTATTGCAGGTTCTGGTATGCAGATAAGGAATAAAACAAGCGAAACAATGGAATAAAAGCAGGGTTAGAGCAGGCATAAAAAAAGGGATGCATGCGCATCCCCTTTTTCGAAATTCATCTGGCAATTACTTGCTAGAAAGCGCACCGAAACGCTTGTTGAATTTGTCGATACGACCACCAGAGCTAACCTGACGCTGCTTACCAGTGTAGAAAGGGTGACACTTGTCGCATACATCAAGGTTGATGTCTTTACCCATAGTAGAGTTAAATACGAAAGTGTTGCCGCAAGAACAACGAGCGTTTACTGCAGTGTACTCTGGGTGAATACCTTGTTTCATGGGATAACCTCAAAAGTAAGGCCGTGTCGCTCTCCCGATCCTAAGCCGGGCACCACACGTCGTTAATAAAAGAGCGTAACGGTTACATTACCAATACGCCAAATTCAGGCGGCGTATAGTAATCAATCATACTTCCCAGATCAACCAATATGCGCCTTTTTTCGCCGCTTTGCCGCCCGAGGCTGGGCAAGGTACACTTCTCTATCTTAGTACATGCGGATTTAGCGGTTAGATATGACGCCCAACATTGCCCGAGTGGCCCTTCCTGTTCCCCTGGACAAGCAATTTGATTACCTGGTCAAGCAGGGCCAGCAGCCTGTCGTCGGCGCTCGGGTCAAGGTTCCGTTCGGGCGCCAGCAGCTAGTTGGGGTTGTGATGGCCCTAACCACAACATCCGATTTTCCCGTAGAGCAACTCAAGCCAATCTATACCGTATTGGATCGCGCCCCGCTATGGGAGCCAAGCCTGTTCAAACTGCTAACCTGGGCCAGCCAGTACTACCAATACCCGCTGGGCGACAGCTTGGCCAATGCCATACCCGCCTTGTTGCGAAAAGGCCGCGAAGCCGCCCCATCGGCACTGAAGATGTGGCAGCTCACCGAAGTCGGCTACAACCAGCCCCTGACAGCCCTCAAGCGTGCTCCGCGTCAGGTACAGGCGCTGACCATGCTGCGCCAGGGCGCATTGAGCCACGAAGCCCTGCTTGCCGAAGAAGTCAGCAGCGCAACGTTGAAAACGCTGGCAGACAAAGGCTGGATAGAAGCCATTGAACAGGCTCCAGCCAATCACAGCTGGCAGAAAGAATTTGCGATTAATGAAGAAAAGCCCCGGCTCAACGAGGAACAGGCGCTGGCCATTGCCAGCGTCAATGCCAACCCGGATTTCGGCTGCTACCTGCTCGAGGGAGTAACGGGCTCGGGCAAGACCGAGGTCTACCTCAACCTGCTCGAGCCTGTTTTGGCAGCCGGTAAGCAGGCATTGATCCTGGTCCCGGAAATCGGCCTGACGCCACAGACCATCAACCGTTTCCGTCGCCGTTTCAATGTGCCGCTGGAAACCATCCATTCCGGGCTCAACGACACCGAGCGGCTATCTGCTTGGCTGGCTGGGCGCGATAACCAAGCCGGGATCATCATCGGTACCCGTTCGGCGCTGTTCACCCCGTTTGCCAACCTCGGCATTATTATAGTCGACGAGGAACATGATGCCTCCTACAAACAGCAGGATAGCCTCCGCTACCATGCCAGGGATCTAGCCGTCATGCGGGCTAGCCAGGCCAATATCCCGATCATCCTCGGCTCGGCCACACCGGCCCTGGAGACTTTGCACAATGCCAAAAGCGGCAAATACCATCACCTTACCCTGTCTCGCCGTGCAGGTAATGCCCAGGCCGCCAGCCATGGTGTACTCGATCTCAAAGGACAATACCTCGAAGCAGGCCTCTCTGCCCCGCTTATCGCCAACATGCGTCAGCACTTGGATGCGGGTAACCAGGTCATGCTGTTCCTCAACCGGCGCGGCTTTTCACCTGCGGTGATCTGCCATGACTGTGGCTGGCTGGCCGAGTGCAAGCGCTGTGATGCCTACTATACCTTCCACCAGCAAAGCGGCGAGCTGCGCTGCCACCACTGCGGGACGCAGCGCCCGATGATGCACCAGTGCGGCCAATGCGGTTCAACCCAGCTCAATGCGGTGGGAGTCGGCACCGAGCAGCTCGAGCAGCAGCTCGAAGCCCTGTTTCCAACCTACAAAACGGTTCGCATCGACCGCGACAGTACCCGGCGCAAAGGGAGCCTTGAGAATTACCTCGAGGCGATCCGCAATAACGAATACCAAATACTCATTGGTACCCAGATGCTGGCCAAGGGGCACCACTTCCCCGATGTGACCCTGGTTGCCCTGCTCGACGTCGACAGCGCATTGTTTAGCAATGACTTCCGCGCCAGCGAACGCCTCGCCCAGTTGTTTATCCAGGTGGCCGGCCGGGCTGGCCGCGCCAGTAAACCCGGTGAAGTGGTCCTGCAAACCCACCACCCCGAACATCCCCTGCTGCAAGCGCTGCTATATAAAGGGTATGACAATTTTGCCAGCGGGGCGCTGAGCGAGCGCAGGCAGGCATGGCTGCCGCCATTTACCTACCTGGCCCTGCTACGTGCCGAAGCCAACCAAAGCGAGCTGGTCGAGCAGTTTTTTCAACAGGTACGCGGTATTTTCGAATCCAGTCCGATCGCCAACCAGGACACCATGGTAATGGGTCCTAACCCCGCCCCGCTATCGCGCCGGGCAGGCCGCTACCGCTGGCAATTGCTGCTGCAAGCACCAAGCCGCAAGGCATTGCAGCAATGGCTGTCCGTTGCCAAGCCGGCGATTGCTTTGCTCCCCCTTGCCAAGAAGATCCGCTGGTCAATTGATGTCGAGCCGCAGGATTTAACTTAAAATGAACAATGCGACGTGCGTCACATATCGGATGTAATTTATGCTGTTTAAAGCATGTTTAATCCCCGGCAGACAGCCTACAATAACAAGCTCGCTGGCTCAGGTATCGGCCGTTTTGGCCATGATCCCCCAGCGGCAAAAGAGAGAAAAATAATAGAGAGGAACCTTAACTATGGCGACAATGAAGGATGTTGCCCAGCTCGCCGGTGTCTCGACGGCCACGGTTTCCCGTGCCCTGATGAACCCGGAAAAAGTGTCAGCCTCAACCCGTAAAAAGGTCGAACAGGCTGTCATGGATGCTGGCTATTCACCCAATTCACTGGCTAGGAATCTACGTCGCAACGAATCTAAAACCATCGTCACTATCGTACCCGATATCTGTGATCCCTATTTCACCGAGATCATCCGCGGTATCGAAGAAGCGGCAATGGAACATGGCTACCTTGTCCTGCTTGGCGACAGCGGACAGCAAAAAACCCGCGAAAATTCGTTTGTAAACCTAGTATTCACCAAGCAAGCCGACGGTATGCTGTTACTCGGCACCGACCTGCCCTTTGATGTCAGCAAACCCGAGCAGAAAAACCTGCCGCCGATGGTCATGGCCTGTGAGTTCGCCCCAGAGCTCGAACTGCCTACCGTCCATATCGATAACCTGACTGCCGCTTTCGAAGCTGTCAATTACCTCACCCAGATGGGCCATAAGCGTATTGCCCAAATAGCAGGGCCTGACAGTGCTGCGTTATGTCAATTCCGCTCGCAAGGCTACCAGCAGGCACTTCGCCGTGCCGGTGCAGAGCTGAATCCGGCTTATACCGTCAAGAGTGACTTCAGCTTTGCCGGAGGCGCCCGTGCCGTTACTGCCTTGCTGTCACTGCCAGAGCCACCAACGGCCCTGCTGTGCCACAACGATGTGATGGCCATTGGTGCCATGCAGCAGGCCAAGCGCCTGGGCTTCCGCGTACCGCAGGATCTGTCGATTGTCGGCTTCGATGATATCCAGTTTGCCGAATACTGCGATCCACCACTGACCACGGTCTCCCAGCCTCGCTATGAGATCGGCCGCCAGTCAATGCTGATGCTGCTCGATATTCTCAAGGGTAAAGACATTGCTTCCGGCTCACGCCTGCTTGATGCCAAGCTGGTGATCCGTGAGAGTGCTGCGCCGCCGGCAAATTAACTCAAAGTCAGAAAACCACCTGATTTTGGGGGCAAGCTCACAAAACCCATGCCTTACGGTGCAACCTGAAAGTCAGGATGCATCGCAAGGTCTGGTCAGCGCTGGCGCAAATTTGTACCATAGGTTAATCCTACTCACCTGATACTGATCGACACCGTGGCTACCAAAGATTACGTCAAACGCGGCCGAGCCGCCGCCAAGAAACCCCGTGGCAACCGCAAGCAAGCCCCAAGCAATGGGTTCCCGTTCAAGTGGGCTGCTATTGCCGTGTGTTTGGTTGGAGCGCTCGGCTATGGGCTCTATTTCCTGTCCTCGAACCCGGCCCCGCAATCACCGCCGCAACAGAGCACTCCGGCCACCAAGCCCGAACCCGTGAAGCCAGTAAAACCGGCACCGGTGACGCCACCGAAGGCAGCCAAACCCCTCCCGCCGAAACCGGAGGAGAAATGGCGCTACATCGAAGAACTGGAAAACAAAGAAGTACAGGTTGAGGCGAAAAAAGAGCAAGCCCCTACCCGGCCATACCTGATGCAGTGTGGTGCCTACCGTAGCCAGAACCAAGCCGAAGAGCGCAAGGCTATGATTGCCTTCCAGGGACTGACCAGCCAAATCAAGGTCAGCCAAGGCGAAAAAGGCAACTGGTACCGGGTGGTCCTTGGCCCTTATCCGCAAAAGCGTAAGGCCGAGAGCGATCGCAACCAGCTTCGCCGTGCCGGTATCGAACCGTGTGCGATCTGGTTCTGGGAATAACAGCGTCACCCAATCCCGCTAGTAGCTGGATTAAAATTTTAATCACGCATTAATACATCCGTGTAGCTTCAACCAGCCATCCCTGGCAGGTAGAGCTTAAAATTTTATCCAGCTACAAGCCGCCGCTAAATTCCACCACTGCATCCTTTTCTTTTCCCCCTTGAAACTTCTTCACCCCGTCCCCAGATCTGCATTATATCGAGACCGGCATATTGGCCGGAGCAGACCAAAAGAGGTAAGACCGTGACAACTATCGTATCTGTTCGTCGAAACGGTAAAGTCGTTATCGCTGGTGATGGCCAGGTTTCCCTTGGCAACACCGTTATGAAAGGTAACGCCCGCAAAGTGCGCCGTTTATACAACAACAAAGTTCTGGCTGGCTTTGCCGGCGGCACAGCGGACGCCTTCACCCTATTCGAACGTTTCGAGCGTAAGCTGGAAATGCACCAAGGCCACCTGCTAAAAGCGGCGGTGGAACTGGCTAAAGACTGGCGTACCGACCGTATGCTGCGCAAACTGGAAGCCCTACTGGCCGTTGCCGATGAAACGGGCTCACTGATCATCACAGGTAACGGTGATGTGGTTCAGCCTGAAAACGATCTGATCGCTATCGGCTCTGGTGGCAACTTTGCCCAGGCAGCAGCTACCGCCCTGCTTGAGAATACCGACCTCAGCGCTCGTGAAATCGCCGAGAAGTCACTGACCATTGCCGGTGACATCTGCGTCTTCACCAACCAGTTCCACACCATTGAAGAGCTTGAAGAATAATAAGGAATGGCTATGTCTGAAATGACCCCTCGCGAAATCGTCCACGAGCTTGACCGTCATATCATCGGTCAGGACAAAGCCAAGCGTGCGGTGGCCATTGCCCTGCGTAACCGCTGGCGCCGCATGCAGCTGCCTGAAGAGCTGCGGGTAGAAGTAACCCCGAAAAACATTCTGATGATCGGCCCGACCGGTGTCGGTAAAACCGAAATCGCCCGCCGCCTGGCAAAGCTGGCCAACGCGCCGTTCATCAAGGTCGAAGCGACCAAGTTCACCGAAGTGGGCTATGTCGGTAAAGAAGTGGAAACCATTATCCGCGATCTGACTGATGTCGCGGTGAAGATGACCCACCTGCAGGCAATGGATAAAGTCCGTTTCCGCGCCGAAGAGCTGGCGGAGGATCGTATCCTCGATATCCTGCTGCCACCAGCACGTGATGCCTGGGGCCAGAACGAAGAAGCCGACAACAACTCATCGGCACGTCAGTCATTCCGCAAAAAGCTGCGCGAAGGCAAGCTGGACGACAAGGAAATCGAAATTGATGTTGCCGCGCCGCAAATGGGCGTGGAGATCATGGCACCTCCTGGCATGGAAGAGATGACCAACCAGCTTCAGGGCATGTTCCAGAACCTGGCGGGCAACACCACCAAGAAGCGCAAGATGAAGATCAAGGACGCGATGAAAGCCGCGACCGAAGAAGAAGCTGCGAAACTGGTCAACCAAGAAGAGCTAAAAGAGCAGGCTATCTTCGCGGTTGAGAACAACGGTATCGTATTCCTAGACGAAATTGACAAGATCTGTAAGCGTGGCGATACGTCAGGCCCAGATGTATCTCGCGAAGGTGTCCAGCGCGACCTACTGCCACTGGTTGAGGGCAGCACTGTCTCGACTAAACACGGCATGGTTCGTACTGACCACATCCTATTTGTTGCATCTGGTGCTTTCCAAGTTGCCAAACCATCGGATCTGATCCCTGAGCTACAAGGCCGCCTGCCAATCCGTGTTGAGCTAGAAGCCCTGACCAGTCATGACTTCAAGCGTATCCTTACCGAGCCAAATGCGTCTCTAACCGAGCAGTACAAGGCCCTGATGGCAACCGAATCTGTCGATATCGAGTTCGACGAAAGCGGTATCAACAAGCTGGCTGACGCTGCTTGGCAGGTCAACGAGCGTACCGAAAACATTGGTGCCCGCCGTCTGCACACTGTGATGGAGCGCTTGATGGAAGAGCTCTCTTACGACGCTTCCGAAAAGTCTGGCGACAAGATTGTGATCGATGATGCCTACGTGACTTCCCGCCTGGGCGAGTTGGTCGAAGACGAAGATCTAAGCCGCTTTATCCTGTAATCCGGCCTCAAATCTTTTCGCAAACGGCACCCAAATGGGTGCCGTTTTTTTGTTCTCAAACAAACAAAGTGGCGATAAAGTTGCCCCCTGCTACAGTTACGCCATAATAGGCACCTACTCGTTTATCGGTTTAAGATCACATTATGAAATCATCTTCTCTCGCAATTTGGCTCGATGCAGCAAGACCGAAAACCCTGCCTCTAGCCATCGCCTCAATTGTTTGTGGCAGTGCAGTAGCAGGATGGCAAGGAAGTTTCTCCGCAGTTATTGCAGGCTTGGCCCTGCTGACCGCACTGTTATTGCAAATTCTCTCCAACCTCGCCAATGACTACGGTGATGCGGTGAAAGGAACGGACAACGATCAACGTCTGGGCCCCCAGCGTGCGATCCAGTCAGGCCTCGTCACCCCGACCGCGATGCGCAAGGCGATGATCCTCAATATCATCATGACCGCTATCAGTGGCCTGAGCCTGATTTTCATCGCCACCAACAACCTGCAGGATATGGTGGGTTTCATGCTGCTTGGCCTGATGGCGATTGCAGCATCCATTGCCTACACCGTGGGTAACAAGCCATATGGCTACCGTGGTTTGGGTGATCTGTCAGTCTTGATGTTCTTTGGCTGGTTGGGCGTAGCAGGGACCTACTACCTACAAGCCGGCCAGATTGATTCGATCATTATGCTGCCGGCGACCGCCTGTGGCCTGTTGGCGGTAGGCGTACTGAACATCAACAATCTGCGCGATATCGACAATGACCGAGAATGCGGCAAGCTGACCCTCGCGGTACGCATGGGGCCGGAATGGGGCCGCAAGTATCACCTGTTCCTATTGGTTGGCAGCGTACTTTGCCTGGCACTGTTTGCCATGCTAGAGCTGCACTCGCCGTTCGGTTGGTTGTTTATTCTCAGCGCACCATTGCTGTTCAAGCACGGTAAGCAGGTACTGCAATCGACAGACGGCGCAGCCCTACGCCCGATGATGGCAACCATGGTCAAATGCGCACTGCTGACCAACGTGTTGTTCGCTGCCGGTGTGGTGCTGGCAGCAGCCTAATTAACCCTAGCTCTTACAGGGATATATCCTTGTACGAAGGCTAAATAACTGGTTATACTTTCAACAAGTTAAGTTTGGCCGCCCTTGGTGGCGGCCAAGACAACCCTTTTCAATTGCCACAGAAGAAGCGCGCTTATGGAATACAATACGTCCGAGTTATGCGATATCTATCTCGACAAAGTTGACGTCGTCGAACCCATGTTCAGCTCCTATGGCGGTCGTAGCTCCTTCGGCGGCCAAATTACTACCGTTAAATGCTTCGAAGACAGCAGCCTGATCCGCACCGCACTGCAAGAAGGCGGGGCTGGCCGGGTATTACTGGTTGATGGCGGCGGTTCGCTGCGCCGGGCTCTGGTTGACGCCGAGCTAGCACAGCTGGCGGCTGACAACGAGTGGGAAGGGTTGATCATTTATGGCTGTGTCCGCCACGTCGATGATCTCGACGAGCTGGATATCGGCATCCAGGCAATGGCCTCAATTCCGGTCGGTGCCGATGAAAACGGTATCGGCGAGATGGATGTCGCGGTTAATTTTGGCGGAGTGACTTTCCTGCCAGAAGATCATATCTATGCCGACAACACCGGGGTGATCCTCTCACCAGAGCCGCTGGATATCGACTAGTCATTACCGCAATAGCAGCTATTTTGCAGACATAAAAAAACAGAGCCAATCGGCTCTGTTTTTGTTTCTGAGAACTGGCACCACATTGGCTGCCAGTGGGAACATGATTATTCCACGTGTTCCATTTTGCCCAGTAGCGCGCGAACACGCTCCTGCCACGCCTGGTGGTCATGACGCAGTTTGTTGTTCTCTTGCTCCAGCTCTTCACGACCTGAACGCAGTGCCTGTGCTTCACCAGCCAGGCTATCATTTTTTTCTTTTAGTTCTTCAATTTCCATCTGTAGCAGAGAAATTGTATCAACAGCCATTTGTACTTTGGCTTCCAGCTTTTCCAACATTTCTAATGACATATTGTCCACCTGTATTCAGCCTATCAGTTTGCCCTAACCGTTTAAGGCAACGTCCCACAGGCACGTTTACGATTAATTACCACCTATTCTAACGAGGCTACCGCCTTCTGACATCTACAAATACCATGCTTTGTCGTAAATGGGGAAATTTTGCACGAATTTAATCAAATCCTTGCTTTCCCTGCCATTGCAGGCGCTTATCAGGGCAATAAGGAAATGTGTGGCAAAAGAAATGTGCAAGCCGTGCAAAATTCATCCGGCCTCTTCGTCAAATGCGTAGAATTGCGATCAAACTCTATTTTAATGCACCAACAGCGTGCTAATTTTTATCTTGATCGTATCTCTCTTGGAATTTTCCAAGAATTTGCCCCTCTGGCACATCCGACCTTTTTAGGTCGGATTTTTTATTCTAGAAACAAACACATACCATCAAAGCACATTTTTGCCCCACCCCACCAATTACGCAACCAGTAGCAATGGGGAAATTTCCCGCAAAATGGCAACCGTTTGCGCGAACGCGCAAAAATTAAAATCATTTTATGCTCGAACGCACACTTTTCGCGCAGTCCAATTTTATTCTTTGTAGATTCGAGTACATTAGCCCCACATAAATACAAAAAAAGCTATACCCCTACGACATTGACAAAAGGACTGAACATGACTACCCAAAAACAACATACCCTGCTCGGCGAATGCCTGGCCGAGTTCATTGGTACTGGGCTTCTGATCTTCTTCGGCGTCGGCTGTGTCGCCGCCTTGGTACTGACCGGCGCCGAGTTCGGCCAGTGGGAGATCAGCATAATGTGGGGCCTTGGCGTTGCCATCGCCATCTACTGCACCGCTGGCGTGTCCGGCGCCCATATCAACCCTGCCGTTACCATTGCTCTTGCCCTTTTCCACGGCTTCGACAAACGCAAAGTACTGCCGTACATTGTTGCCCAGCTGCTGGGTGCATTCTGTACCGCGGCGCTGATCTACAGCCTATACAGCAACCTTTTTGTTGAGTTCGAAGCTGCCAACGGTATCGTTCGAGGTAGCGAAGCCAGCTTGGCGACTGCCGGTATTTTCTCTACCTACCCACATGCGGCACTGTCATTTGCCGGTGCTTTCGCGGTGGAGTTTGTGATCACTGCAGTGCTGATGTTTGCCATTCTGGCGATTGGCGACGAGAAAAACGGTGCGCCACGCGGCGCGATGGGACCTTTGCTGATCGGTATCTTGATTGCGGTTATCGGTGGTTCGCTAGGCCCACTAACCGGCTTTGCGATGAACCCGGCCCGTGACTTTGGCCCTAAGTTCTTCGCCTTCCTAGCTGGCTGGGGTGATATGGCACTGACTGGCGGTAAAGATATCCCGTACATGATTGTACCTATCCTTGCTCCAATCATGGGTGCCGCCTTCGGTGGTTGGCTATATCCGAAAGCCATCGGCGCCTACTTGCCAGGCAACCGCTGCACCCTACCTAACCAGTGCGAAGACACGGCAGAAGAAGCAGCAAACGCCTAGTAACAAATTCATAAAAAGAGAACATTATCGGCCTGCCCCCGCACAGGCCGATCCGAACACCACACTCTACTACCCTTATATAATGACAATGAGAGGAAACCGTTATGACTACTGAGCAAAAGTACATTGTTGCACTCGATCAGGGTACGACCAGCTCCCGTGCCGTGGTGCTTGATCACAACGCCAACATTGTGTGCTCGTCACAGCGTGAATTCACCCAAATTTATCCAAAGGCTGGATGGGTCGAGCATGATCCTCTAGAAATCTATGCAACCCAGAGCTCAACACTGGTTGAAGCACTGGCCAAAGCAGGGATCCGCTCGGACCAAGTCGCTGGTATCGGTATTACCAACCAGCGTGAAACCACCATTGTCTGGAACAAGAACACCGGTAAACCCGTTTACAACGCCATTGTATGGCAGTGCCGTCGTACCGCCGATACTTGTGAACAGCTGAAAAAAGCCGGCCTTGAAGAGTATATCCGCGACAACACCGGTCTGGTTGTCGACCCTTATTTCTCAGGCACTAAAATCAAGTGGATCCTCGACAATGTCGAAGGTGCTCGTGAAGAGGCCGAAGCCGGTAACCTATTGTTCGGTACCGTTGATACCTGGTTGATCTGGAAGATGACCCAGGGACGTGTCCACGTTACCGACTACACCAATGCCTCGCGCACCATGGTATTCAATATCAATACCCTGGAGTGGGACGAGAAGCTCCTCAAAGCGCTAGATATCCCGCTTTCTATGATGCCGGAAGTGAAATCGTCGTCTGAAGTCTACGGCGAAACCAACATCGGTGGTAAAGGCGGTACCCGTATCCCAATCGCAGGTATTGCCGGTGACCAGCAGGCTGCCCTATTCGGCCAGATGTGTGTGGAACCAGGCCAGGCCAAGAACACTTACGGGACCGGCTGTTTCTTGCTGATGAACACCGGTAAGGAAAAAGTGACCTCGCACAACGGCCTGCTGACCACCTTGGCTTGCGGCCCGACCGGTGAAGTCGCCTATGCCCTGGAAGGTGCGGTATTTATGGGTGGCGCCTCTATCCAGTGGCTGCGCGACGAAGTGAAATTGCTTGATGATGCCAAAGACTCCGAGTACTTCGCCGAAAAAGTCGGCAGTGCCAATGGTGTCTATGTCGTTCCTGCATTTACCGGCCTTGGCGCGCCATACTGGGACCCGTATGCCCGTGGTGCTATCGTCGGCCTGACTCGCGGCGTCAACAGTAACCACATCATCCGTGCAACACTGGAAAGTGTCGCCTACCAAACCCGTGACGTACTGGATGCGATGCAGGCTGACTCCGGCATCAAGCTGGGTACCCTGCGTGTCGATGGTGGTGCCGTTGCCAACAACTTCCTGATGCAGTTCCAGTCAGACATCCTAGATACCGAAGTCCATCGTCCGGTGGTGACCGAAGTGACCGCACTGGGTTCTGCCTACCTTGCCGGTCTGGCGGTTGGCTTCTGGGGCAGCATTGATGAGCTGAAAGACAAAGCAGTATTGGATCGCAAGTTCATCGCCTGCAACGACGATGGTAAGCGTAATCGCCGTTACAACGGCTGGAAGCGCGCAGTCGAGTGTGCCAAGGGTTGGGCGGTCGAAGACGACATCTAACTCACGCGCCTAAAGCACGCTTCAAGCGTTACCCAAGTTCCCCCTACCAAAGCCTGCGCAAGCAGGCTTTTTTCGTCGACTGACGGCGAACCGTCAAGAAATAAACATTTTTGCGCTAACGCAAACGTTTCCTTGCAACCTGTGTTAGAATCGCCGCCAGATTTATTCGGGCCTGTAGCCTACAGGCCCTAGCCCACTGATTTCTATTTCTGGAGTAATCATGAAACGCGATTTGGCGATGGCATTTTCTCGTGTCACTGAAGGCGCTGCACTGGCTGGCTACAAATGGCTAGGCCGTGGCGACAAGAATGCAGCAGACGGTGCTGCGGTTGAGGTTATGCGCTCTCTGCTTAACCAAACCGAGATTGAAGGTGAAATCGTAATCGGTGAAGGCGAAATTGATGAAGCGCCTATGCTTTACATCGGTGAGAAAGTCGGTACCGGCGGCGACGCGGTAGATATCGCGGTAGACCCAATTGAAGGTACCCGCATGACGGCAATGGGCCAGAACAACGCCCTGGCAGTATTGGCTGCTGGCGAGAAGGGCTCGTTCCTCAAAGCACCTGACATGTACATGGAAAAGCTGGTTGTTGGCCCGGGTGCCAAAGGCGCGATTGACCTGAGCAAGCCGCTGGCTGAAAACCTGGAAGCAACAGCAGCAGCCTTGGGCAAGACTCTGGACAGCCTGGTTGTGATCACCCTGGCAAAACCTCGCCATGACGCTGTTATTGCCGAGATGCAGGCGATGGGTATCCGTGTCTACGCCGTGCCAGATGGCGACGTAGCAGCGTCTATCCTGACCTGTATGCCTGACAGCGAAGTTGATATCATGTACTGCATCGGTGGCGCTCCGGAAGGTGTTGTTTCTGCGGCTGCAATTCGCGCGCTGGGCGGTGACATGCACGGCCGCCTGCTGCCTCGCCACGAAGTCAAAGGCGACACGCCGGAAAACCGCGACCATGGCCAGATGGAAATCGACCGCTGCCGCGAGATGGGCATCGAGCCAAACAAAGTACTGCGCATGGAAGACATGGCGCAGAGCGACAACGTGATCTTCGCCGGCACGGGTATCACCAAGGGTGATCTGCTAGATGGCATCAGCCGCCAGGGCAATATCGCGACCACAGAAACCCTGTTGATCCGCGGTAAGTGCCGTACTATCCGCCGCATCAAGTCGACCCACTATCTGGATCGCAAAGACGACGCTATCAAGGGCCATATCCTTTGAGGCTTCGGAAAAACTCTCTAGCGCGCCACTTGGCGCGCTTTTTTATTTCTATTTTTAACCTCCAGCGCATTTTTCTCCTGTCGCCTTTCTTCCCCAGCTCCACTTGCAGAGCTTAAGCACATTTTGACTTTGTAAAGTTGTTGCTTTATTTAGCAAGCTGGCTACATAATTAACTAAGCCAACTTGTGACCATAGGTAACTATGAAAACCATCGACAAAATACTCTACCGGATGAAGCGCGAGGGCCCGGTCACCGCCAAGATACTGGCCGAGGAATTCCAGCTCACCACCATGGGGGTACGCCAACACCTGCAGGGACTGGAAGAAGATGGCCTGGTCGACTTCGAAGATATCAAGGCCAAAGTCGGCCGACCTACACGCCATTGGCACCTGACCCAGAAAGGCCACCGTCGCTTCGCCGACCGCCATGGCGATCTTATTATTCAAATGCTTGATTCTGTCGAGGAGCTGTTTGGCCAGGAGGGGCTGGGCAAGGTTGTCGATCGACGGGAGGATCAAACCTTTGAACAATACCAAGCCCAGCTGGCCGGGGTAGAAAATATCGCAGAAAAACTGCAGATCCTGACTACACTCAGGGAGCGGGAAGGTTATATGGCCGAACTTCACCAGGATGGCGAAGATTTCGTGCTGATCGAAAACCACTGCCCTATTTGCCACGCGGCCCAACGCTGCCCATCCCTCTGCCAGTCCGAGCTGGCGGTTTTCCAACGTTTACTGGGCAACGAATACCAAGTTAATAGGCAAGAGCACATCATTGCCGGAGAGAGGCGCTGCGCGTATCGAATAATAAAATCATAACGAGGAGACTATTATGGCTGACTGGATCCCTGCGAAAGTTATCAATAACCGACATTGGAACAATGACTTGTTCAGCCTGGTGCTGCAAGCCAATATTGAGCCGTTCAAAGCTGGCCAGTTCACCAAGCTAGGGCTGGAGATTGACGGCAAGATGATCCAGCGCGCCTACTCTTTCGTTAACCCTCCCTCGAGCGACCAAATCGAAGTCTATGCCACAAGGGTGGCCGATGGCCTGCTGTCACCCCGGCTGCACGCCCTCGAACCGGGCCAGGAAGTGTATATCTCTGCCCGTGCCAACGGTTACTTTACCCTTGAGGAGGTCCCCGATGCCGAACAGCTCTGGCTGCTGGCAACAGGCACCGCTATCGGGCCCTATCTCTCAATTTTACGCGAGACCGATGCCTGGAAGCGCTTTCGCAAGATAGTGCTGGTCCATGCGGTGCGCTATTCGGCCGACTTAAGCTATCAGGGCGAGATCAACGCGCTCAAAGAGCAATATCCTGAGCAGCTGATTGTCCAGCCCTTTGTCAGCCGTGAACCAGCGCCGCCTGCACTGCCGGGCCGGATCCCGCATGCCATCGAAGACGGCATGCTGGAGCGCCATGTCGGCTTAAGCCTGACGCCTGAGCAAAGCCAAATTATGCTGTGCGGTAACCCGGAGATGGTGAGGGAGACCAAAGCGGTTTTAGAAGGGAAAGGCTTCACCAAAAACCTACGCCGCAAACCGGGAAACATCACCATGGAGCATTACTGGTAATCAGGTTCTCGGACCACTTTTTGCAGGCCCACTCCCGGGCTTGCACCTGTTCTACTTTTATCACAAGCAATCCCCTAGGACTTAACTTCTTTTTGTCTCACTCCTGAGTCAGCTTTCCGAGCTTATTGACAACTAACTTTATTGCATGGCGTTTGTACCAAATGCCGTCAGTCCGAGAGAGGTTGGAACAAGGGGAAGCACGATGCAAACACTGCCACCGTTCGATGAGTTGAAAGCCATGGCCGAGAACGAGCCGGAGAAGCTCGACGCCTTGCGGCTGGCAATGAGCGAGGAAATCATCATTAATGCCAGCGCCGACATGCAGCCGCGGTTGCGGGCGCAGATGAGCCACATCAATCAGGTCATCGCCAAAGGCAAGAATCCGAATCATACCAACATCATGCTGATGGCCGAACTGCAGCAGCAGCTCAAGCGCTTTGCCCAGGCCCTCAACGCGCCGGAGACCCTGACCGAGCACCAGGCCGAGATAAAACCCTTTGCCCGGCCGGACTCACATGACAAGTCAGCCTAGCAGCTGACCTTGAGGAAACAGTCGCTGTCCATATCTCGGATATCAATGGTCAGGCTGTTGATGGTGCTGGCATGCTGTTCCAGTACCGTCATCAAGGCACGGGAAAGTTCACGCTTGGTCTCGGCACTACGGCCCGACAGCATACTCAGCTCAATGTGGATAAAGGTCTCGAGATCGCGGTTTTCACCCACCTGCCAGTTATGGCAGCGGTAGCTGCGTGATTTCACCGAATCCGGCTCGAAAATCCCACACTCGAGCAACACCGTATGTAAATCATCCAACAGACCCGGGATATTGACCCGCTCAACAACGGGTTCGGCGTATTCCATCACTAAGTTAGGCATCCGCTCCTCCTTGCGCCTTACACTTCACTTATTTTTGTTGGGAAAAGTCATGCTTGGCATGGCTTTATCCTGAAATGGGCATCAACATTAGCGGATCTTGTCCCACAGCGCCAAAGATACAGGCTATATTTCAATCACGGATCACTGTCTTTTTTCTACTCTGCCTGATGCGAATAGCATCAAGATGAAAAAAATTCCCGCGCAGCGGTTCACTTTTGCCGGGGAAAAGGGTACAACCGAGCACAGATATGATTTCGGACAGGAAATTGATTTCCTAAGCTGTGGTAATGTTGGCGCTGCTGAAGTGTTAACAGATAAGACCGCAAGCCAAACAGTCCGGTGATACTTTATAGCCTAGTGTTCAGCACCGCCTAACGGGTTACGCCCAAGAGCTGTATACTAAGCTATTGAGTATTTTTTAAGTCAATTTGATATGGAGAAAAGCTATGCGCCATCCTGTGGTTATGGGTAACTGGAAGCTTAACGGTAGCAAAGAAATGGTATCTAACCTTCTTAAAGGCCTTGATGCTGAACTTAAAGGCGTTGAAGGTGTAGACGTTGCCGTTGCGCCACCAGCTATGTACCTTGACCTGGCTGAGCAACTGATCGGCAAAGGTGAGAGCAAAATCATCCTAGGTGCACAGAACGTTGACGTTAACGCGAGCGGTGCATTCACTGGTGACATCTCTCCAGAAATGCTGAAAGACTTTGGTGCAAGCCACATCATCATCGGTCACTCTGAGCGTCGTGAATACCACAACGAGTCAGACGAGTTCGTGGCTAAGAAGTTCGCGTTCCTAAAAGAGCACGGCCTAACACCTGTACTATGTATCGGTGAGTCTGAAGCACAGAACGAAGCTGGCGAAACAGTAGCTGTTTGTGCGCGTCAAATCGACGCTGTGATCAACACTCAGGGCGTTGAAGCGCTTGAAGGTGCGATCATCGCTTACGAACCAATCTGGGCTATCGGTACAGGTAAAGCAGCAACTGCTGATGACGCACAGCGCATCCACGCGGCTATCCGTGCTCACATCGCTGAGAAGAGCGAAGAAATGGCTAAGAAAGTTGTGATCCAGTACGGCGGCTCTGTTAAGCCAGAAAACGCGGCAGCTTACTTCGCACAGCCAGACATCGACGGCGCGCTAGTAGGCGGTGCTGCCCTTAACGCTGAAAGCTTCGCGGCTATCGCAAAAGCAGCTGCTGAAGCGAAGAAGTAATTCACTTCTTTGACTGACACAGTTTGATGAAAAAGCTACCTCCGGGTAGCTTTTTTATTGCTGCTTGTTCAATATCGGCACAAAAAAACCGGCCGCGGCCGGTTTTTTTACTTTAAGGGAATCCCCTTAGAACAGCTTGTCAGCCAAGTCGTAAAGATCTTTACGAACTGGGCGCTTCATGTTCTCGATTGCGTCGATGATATCGTGGTGAACCATCTTCTCGTTCTGGATGCCCACACAACGACCGCCCTGGCCTTCCATCAGAAGGTCAACCGCGTATGCACCCATGCGAGATGCCAAGATACGGTCGAAGGCTGTTGGCTGGCCGCCACGCTGGATATGACCAAGAACCGTTGCACGGGTTTCACGGCCTGTTTCGTCTTCGATGTACTTCGCCAGTTCGTTGGCATCGGTCATCAATTCAGTCAGTGCAATGATAGCGTGCTTCTTGCCTTTGTAGATCCCTTCTTTGATCTTCGCCAGCAGCTCTTCTTTGTTCAAGCCAGTTTCCGGTGTGATGATGTACTCACAACCGCCAGCAATCGCAGACATCAGCGTCAAGTCGCCACAGTGGCGGCCCATCACCTCAACGATAGAAATACGCTGGTGCGAAGATGACGTGTCACGCAGACGGTCAATCGCGTCGATAACGGTGTTCAGTGCCGTTAGGTAACCGATAGTGTAGTCAGTACCTGCAACGTCGTTATCGATAGTACCCGGCAGACCGATACATGGGTAGCCCATTTCAGTCAGCTTCTTCGCACCCATGTACGAGCCGTCACCACCGATCACAACCAGCGCGTCGATGCCGTGGATCTTCAGGTTTTCGATAGCCTGCTGGCGCACTTTCTCTTCTTTGAACTCAGGAAAACGCGCAGAGCCTAGGAATGTACCACCTTTGTTGATGACGTCTGATACGCTTGAGCGAGTCAGTTTTTCAATACGGTTCTGGTGCAGGCCCTGATAGCCGTCGTAGACACCGTATACTTCTAGGCCTTCAGACAATGCTGCGCGAACAACACCGCGAACTGCCGCGTTCATACCAGGTGCGTCACCACCACTGGTCAATACACCAATCTTCTTAATCATGGTTACCCTCTGACTTTGGGAAATGAAAATTCAAATCCGACATGAGCGGCCGGGGTTCCCCTCCCGACACACGGGCCATCACGGCCCTAACTCACGAAACTGTAACTTTCCTACTAATGTAGGAGTATTACAATTTTGATAAAAAATTTTGTTGATTCATATCACGATAGCCTGCAACTTCACCATGACGCGGGAATGATCGCCGCCTCATAGGGCTACCGGGATCGGCAAAACAGTTAGCCTATAGGCTGGTGCCGCAAGCAATGTTGCGCTTAGCCGAATACCATACCTATTCAGTATAACGGCTGGCACCGGAGCCTCCAGTTGTGCCAAATGAGGAGGAAGACCGCGGGTGATTGTGAACTCATCCATGATAATCACACCTGACATAATGCACAGGGCTGGGCAATACCCCGCAGTATAGCTGTTTTATGACGAAAATTAATAACAAAATCATTCAAATCGATGTTTTACAAACCCGCTGCGCCCAACAACAGGCAACAAAAAAGCCGCCATTTGCTTGGGCGGCTTTCGTAAATCGGTTGTCAGCAATTAGTTAGACTGCTTGCGCTCCATGCGCTGCTCCATTTTGGCCTGGCACTTCTGTGCACGCTCAGCTTGCAACTCCTGCAGTTTAGTCTTCTGCTCGGCAGTCAGCACCTGCATCATTTCATGGCGCTGCTTGAGCATAGAAACGCGGCGTTCGACCTGCTGCTGGGACATCTCTTCGGCCAGGGCGCGAACCTCTGCTTCATTGAAGTCTTCGCTCAACACAAGTTGCTGCATTTTCTGGTGCTGGGCCTGCATTTCAGCATGGCGCTCGCCCATTTTTCCGCGCATGTTTTCTTTGTTGGCTTGGCGTAGCTCTTTCAACTCGGCTTGCTGCGCATCAGTCAGATCAAGTTGGCGGAACATACGGCTGTCATCCATACCGCAGCCACCTTTACCGCCGTGGCCGTTATGGTGCTTGCCGCCACCGTAAGCAAGTGCTGAAGCAGAGCCCAGGGCCAGAGGAAGGGCAATTGCTAGCGCCATTGTTTTCTTGAAAGTCATCATTATGTTCTTCTCCAATAAAGGCTGCTATTGCAGCGCCGTAATCTCAAGTACGGATATAGCTTACCCCCTGCAAGGTAAAGGGCTGTCTGGCAAACGTAAAACTGCGTAAAGCTAAACCAGTTTTACTTGGCGACCCTGCAACGATTAGGGATACTTACCTTATCGCTGTTGCTTATTAAAGGTAGACACTATGGCCAAAATCCTTCTTGTTGATGATGATACCGAACTGACTTCCCTGCTTTCCGATATTCTCGATATGGAAGGTTTCGAGGTAGTAGAAGCCAACAATGGCGAGCAAGGGTTGGCCAAGGTCGACGACAGTATCGACCTGATCTTACTGGATGTGATGATGCCGGTGATGAATGGCACCGAGATGCTGCGCCGCCTGCGTGAAAAGCATGAAACCCCGGTATTGATGCTGACCGCCAAGGGCGAAGAAATTGACCGCGTGCTCGGGCTTGAGCTGGGTGCCGATGACTATATGCCCAAGCCCTTCAGCGACCGTGAGCTGCTGGCCCGCATCCGCGCGATCCTGCGCCGAACCCAAAGCAAGAGCAACACCACCAAAGCTGGCCCCGAATGCCTGACTTATCAGGACATCGAAATCTACCCGGGTCGACAGGAAGTCATTTGCCACGGCAATCCCATTGAAATGACGGGTACTGAATTGGCCCTGCTGAGCTATTTCGTCCAGCATCCGGGCAAAATCATCGCCAAGAACGAGCTCAGCCTGGAAGTACTGGGCAAAAGACTGGCACCGTTCGACCGTGCCATCGATATGCACGTTTCTAACCTGCGCAAGAAACTGCCCGAGCGTGATGACGGCAAGCCTTGGATCAAGACCCTGCGTGGCAAGGGCTACCTACTGGTCGAGGACGTTTAATGAAGCTGCCGCGCTTTTCCAGCCTGTATGGCCGTATTTTTGCGGTGTTCTGGCTCACTCTGCTGCTGGTGGTGTTGATACTGCTGTTGCTGCCCAACCTAGACCCGCGGACCCAGCACACGATCCCCCAACCGCAGCAAGAGCGGTTCCAGGAATCAGCAGCCAGCATATCCAGCCAGATCTCCCACGACGGCGGCTCGCTGGAAAGGAAGCTCAGCCGCTTCACTGACGACAAGCGCCACAAGGGATTCCAGCTCTATTTTACCACCACCGATGGCGATGTGATCTCACCCCGGCGCAACAGCAAGGCACTGCGTAACTTCATCACCATGGCTGACAGCCCGAGTCATCCCAAACAGAAGCTCTACGGCCGCTGGATGATGGCCGGGCCGTTCGAGGTCAGGCACAAGGACGATACCCTGCTGATGTACATCGGTCGGATTGTCAGGGAGCCACCGCCGTTTTTCATCCAGATCCTAGACAAGCCCTTCCAGCTCCTGCTGCTGACCATGCTGGTCAGCACCCCGTTGCTGCTGTGGCTGGCTTGGGCGATTTCGCTGCCCGCCCGCCGCCTGCAGAATGCTGCCGAGCGAGTTGCCAAGGGGGAATTCGAGGCCGATCCCAAGCTCGAATCCGGCTCCAAGGAGTTCAAGCAGGCAGGCGCCAGCTTCAACCAGATGGTGCAGGCTATCAACCATATGATAGGCGGCCAGCAACGCCTGCTGTCCGATATCAGCCACGAGCTGCGCTCGCCGCTGACCCGCCTGCGCATGGCCACCGCGCTGGCCAAACGCAAACAGGGCGAGAGCAACGAGCTGACCCGGATCGACACCGAGGCCGAACGCTTGGAAACCATGATCGGCGAGCTGCTGGAACTGTCGCGGATGCAGGTCAATAGCCATGAGCAACGGGAGCAAACGGATGCGGCCTCGTTATGGTATGACATGCTCGAAGACGCCCGCTTCGAAGCTGAGCAGTGTGGCAAGGCACTCAGCTATACCACGCTGGAAGAGTGGCCGCTGCACGGCAATCCCAACCTGCTGATCAGCGCGCTGGAAAATGTGGTGCGCAATGCCATCAAGTACGGGGATGACAAGATCACTATCCGCTTTACTACCCAGGCAATGCGCCTGTGTATCACGGTTGAAGACAACGGCGAAGGCGTCCCTGACAATGAGCTGGGGGATATCTTCCGCCCGTTCTACCGCGTCTCGACCGCGCGGGACCGCAGCAGCGGCGGCACCGGCCTCGGCCTTGCCATCACCGAAAGCGCTATCCGCCAGCACAGCGGCACTATCAAGGCTTCGCGCAGCAAACTGGGCGGCCTAAAAGTATCCATCACCCTGCCGCTTTCCAAATAATACCAATACCCGGCCCTTCGCCAATCGTGACAGGGCCGTATTTCCTTCCGAACTGACCACTGTGCTCTTGCGCTTGCTTTCCGCTACAATAGCGCGATTGTCACCACGGATTGTCTACTATGTTTGATATCGCCCTTTACGAACCGGAGATCGCCCCGAACACCGGCAACATCATCCGCCTCTGCGCTAACTGTGGGGCCAACCTCCACCTGATTGAGCCACTGGGTTTCGATCTGGAAGAGAAGAAACTGCGCCGTGCCGGTCTCGATTACCATGACCTGGCCCACGTCCACCGCCACGCCAATTTCGAGGCTTTCCTTGCCTACATCGGCGAGCGCCGGATCTTTGCCTGCACCACCAAAACCACCAACTTCCACACCAATGCCAAGTTCGAAGACGGCGATGTGTTGCTGTTCGGCCCGGAGACCCGCGGGTTGCCTGCCGACTTGATCGAGAGCCTACCGCTCGAGCAGCGCCTGCGCATCCCGATGCACCCGGACAGCCGCAGCCTGAACCTGTCCAACGCCGCGGCAATCATCGGCTACGAGGCCTGGCGCCAGCTTGGTTTCAAAGGGGCGGTATAGATGTGGCTTGAGGCTAGTGGCTAGTGGCTAGTGGCTAGTGGCTAGTGGCTAGTGGCTAGTGGCTAGTGGCTAGTGGCTAGTGGCTAGTGGCTAGTCAGG
>NZ_JAWJZI010000011.1:56003-101007 GCF_033022775.1 Photobacterium rosenbergii
GGCTAGTGGCTAGTGGCTAGTGGCTAGTGGCTAGTGGCTAGTGGCTAGTGGCTAGTGGCTAGTGGCTAGTGGCTAGTCAGGATTGTTTACCATAAAAAAAGCGAGAGGAAGGCACCTCTCGCTTTTTTAGTTTAAAGACAGTGTTTAAATCGGCTCAAGGGTGCCACTAAACCATTGAACATCGCGGTTCCTATCGCCTCAAGCCTATGGCCTCTGGCCTGATCTTAAATCCCATCCCCGGCGGTAAACGTCTGGCTGGTACCGTTGAACTGCTGATCCATGTCCATCGACGGCTTGTCGCTGCTCGGGCGGCCGACGATCTTGGCTGGTACACCGGCGACTGTGGTATGCGGCGGCACCGGATTGAGCACCACCGAGCAAGAGCCAATCTTGGCGCCCTCGCCCACTTCGATATTACCCAGGATCTTGGCACCGGCACCGATCATTACGCCCTCGCGGATTTTCGGGTGACGATCGCCCCCTTCCTTACCGGTACCACCCAGGGTGACGTCCTGCAGAATGGAGACGTCATTGTCGATAACCGCCGTTTCGCCAATGACAATCCCAGTCGCGTGGTCGAACATGATCCCCTGGCCGATACGCGCTGCCGGGTGGACATCCACCTGACACGCCACCGAAATTTGATTTTGCAAATACACTGCCAGTGCCACGCGGTTCTGCTTCCACAGCCAATTGGCTACCCGGTAGCCCTGCAGGGCATGGAAGCCCTTGAGGTAGAGCAAAGGGATAGAAAACATCTCTACCGCCGGATCGCGCTCAACAACGGCGCGGATATCACATGCTGCTGATTCGGTGATCAAACAGTCGGCGGCAAAAGCCTCTTCTATCACTTCTCGTACAGCCATGGCCGGCATCGATGGTGTCGCCAGTTTGTTGGCCAGAATATAGCTCAGCGCCGCGGCCAGGTTATCGTGCTTGATAATGGTGGCATGGTAAAAGCTCGCGAGCATCGGCTCCTGCTCTGATTGCTCCCTTGCTTCCTGCTTGATTGCCTGCCAAACGGCATATTGTTGACATTCCCTCACATTACCCTCGGTATCGTTACTGTTAGTATCGGCTTGCTTTAACTTTAACGCGCCCTGAAAAAAAAACAACGCAGGCCAAGCAGCCTACGTTGCATCATTAAGTCACAATTTGGATGCCCATGGCGTCCAAGCTGCTATTCGTCTTTTTTCTCGCGAGCCAACAGATCTTTGGCCGCCTCGCGGGCATCTTTGCCCTGGTAAAGCACCTGATAGATCTGCTCGGTGATCGGCATTTCGACCCCCATCCGCTGAGAAAGAACCCAGACTTCCTTGGTATTGCGGTATCCCTCGACCACCTGGCCGATCTCTTCCTGGGCTTGGTCAACGTCTTTACCCTGACCCAGCGCCAAGCCGAAACGGCGGTTGCGAGATTGGTTATCGGTACAGGTCAGTACCAAATCGCCAAGGCCGGCCATCCCCATGAAGGTTTCCGGCTGTGCACCCAATGCCGCACCCAAGCGAGACATTTCCGCCAAGCCTCGGGTGATCAATGCGGTACGGGCATTAGCACCAAAGCCAATACCGTCCGACATACCTGCGCCAATGGCGATCACATTCTTGACCGCGCCGCCCAGCTGCATACCGGTAAAGTCACTGTTGCTGTAAACCCGGAAGGTTTTGCTACAGTGGATTTTATCCTGCAGATCGCGAACAAATTCATCGTCCGGCGATGCTACCGAAATAGCTGTCGGCATACCCGCAGCAAGCTCTTTGGCAAACGTCGGCCCTGACAATACCGCCAGCGGTACCTGCTCGCCAAGCGCTTCAACGGCAACATCCTTAAGCAGGCGACCCGTTTCCGGCTCCAGCCCCTTGGTTGCCCAGCAAATACGTGAATCTTCACGCAAATGCGGTTTGACATTGCCCAAGACCTCGCCGAACACATGGCTCGGTACCACGACCAACAAGTCGCGGCTGGCCTTGACCGCCTGCTCCAAATCAGTCGTCACGATCAGGGAGTCAGGAAAAGCGACCCCCGGTAAGAATGCCTCGTTGGCACGGTCCATTTCCAGCTGTGCCATATGCTCCGGCTCGTGGCCCCATAGGATCACATTGGCACCATTACGGGCCAAGGAAATCGCCAATGAGGTACCGTATGAGCCGGCACCTAGCACCGCCATGGAAATTGCTTGTTCTGAGCCTGGATTCATTGTGTCCACCCTAAAGCTTAAGCTTCAGTGTTTTCTGGGTTAGCTTGCGCCTGGTTCTGAAGGTAGTTCATGAACAGTGCATCGAAGTTAACCGGTGCTAGGTTCAGCTGAGGGAAAGTACCCTTAACGACTAGGCTTGAAATTGTTTCGCGAGCATATGGGAACAGGATGTTCGGGCAGAATGCGCCAAGGCAGTGTGCAAGCTGAGGGGCTTCCATACCAGCAACAGAGAAGATACCGCCCTGCTGAACTTCACATAGGAATGCCGTTTCTTCTTCGTTCTTCACTGTCACAGTCAGACGAAGAATAACTTCGAATACGCCTTCACCTAGTTCGCGGCTCTGGGTATCGAGATCCAGTTTCACATCCGGGTTCCACTCTTTCTGGAACATCTGTGGTGAATTAGGGGCTTCGAAAGATACGTCTTTCAGGAAGATACGCTGGATTTGGAAGTTCTGCTGCGCTTCGTTGTTTGCTGCTTCAGCCATGTTAGAGTCCTTTTTCTCTCGTGCCCACGGGTGGGCCAATCAATATCGCAACCATGATAACTATCACAACTGCACAAAATTCAAGGGTCCCGCTGCACGGTTATCGACATCAGCGGGATGGCGAGATTACTTCTTCGCCTTGCCTGATTTGCTGCGGATCAGCGGCAGATTCGCCTCGTTCCATGAAATCAGGCCATCTTTCAGCAGGCTTACGTTTTCGAAACCGGCTTTCGCTAGCAGGTTAGCACTCTCTTGCGCCGTTTGACCTGTCTTGCATACTACGATGATTGGGGCTTGCTTGTATTTTTCAAGATCTGCCAGGTTCTGTTCTTTGATTTGGCTAGGCAAAATGTGAAGTGCGCCAGCAATATGACCACCACGGTATTCGTCGCGGCTGCGGATATCGACAAACACACCGTCTTCACGGTTGACCATCACGGTTGCTTCGTTCGGGGTAACAATCTTGTAGCCTGCCGTCTTTTGCTTGACGTAAGACGAAATGATAGCCACCACCAAGCCAACCCATACCAATGACAAAATAGGGTTACTTGTTACAAAATCAATGTATTGCTGCATGACCTTCGCTCTATATTCCTAATACCAGCCTGCGGTAACCCAGGCCCGAGTCGACAAAATTCAAAGACCCCGAGTATACCCGCGACAGGCTAGTTGTACAGCAAGATGCAATAAATCCGCGCGGCGGCTCACTGGCCTTTAGCGCTCTCAGTATAAGTCTTAACTGGGTTGAACATTATTGCAGCACAATAAAAAGTAAAAAAACTGTGCTTCAGGGCTTACACTAAAAGGCAGAAATGCATATATTTCCGTAGGAAGATAACAATCTATTTACAGCATAGTTTGATCTTGACCTACAGTTTGCGCCATAAACTGTAGTAAAATTACGGCCGCTGTGATCAATTACCTTAGCCCTAGCGTGTTGAGGGTTAAGGTAATTGTTCGAAATTACATTTCAGGTTTTAACATACGAGGGACAGCATATGTCTGCTAAGAAGCCATTGGCTTTGGTTATCCTAGATGGCTGGGGTTACCGCCAAGACAACGCCAACAACGCTATTGCTAACGCCAACACGCCAGTTATCGACGGCCTGATGGCTAACGAAGCAAATACCCTGATCTCAGCATCAGGTATGGATGTTGGCCTGCCTGACGGCCAGATGGGTAACTCTGAAGTAGGTCACACCAACATCGGTGCTGGCCGCATCGTTTACCAGGATCTAACCCGCATCACCAAGTCAATTGCCGACGGCGATTTCTTCGAAAACCCTGCAATGACAGGCGCTATCGACAAGGCGGTTAACGCAGGCAAAGCCGTTCACATCATGGGTCTGATGTCTCCGGGCGGCGTTCACAGCCACGAAGACCACATCGCCGCTGCTGTTGAAATGGCAGCTAAGCGTGGCGCTGAGAAAATCTACCTACACTGCTTCCTTGACGGCCGTGACACGCCACCTCGTAGCGCACAGGCATCCCTGGAGCGTTTCGACGCCCTGTTTGCTGAGCTAGGCAAAGGCCGCGTTGCTTCTCTAGTGGGTCGTTACTACGCAATGGACCGTGACAACAACTGGGATCGCGTTGAAGTTGCCTACAACCTACTGACAGCCGCCAAAGCTGAGTTCAGCGCCGCGTCTGCCGTGGAAGGCCTACAAGCGGCTTACGCCCGTGACGAGAACGACGAGTTCGTTAAAGCCACTGAAATCCGCGCCGAAGGCCAGGACGTTGCGGCAATGGAAGATGGCGATGCGGTTATCTTCATGAACTACCGTGCTGACCGTGCGCGCCAGATCACCCGTGCCTTCGAAGTTGACTTCGCTGGCTTCGAGCGTGCCCAGTTCCCTGCACTTGCTGATGTGGTGATGCTGACCCAGTACGCCGCTGACATCAACCTGCCTATCGCTTTCCCGCCAGCAGACCTAGTCAACACCCTGGGTGAATGGCTATCGAAGAAAGGCAAGAAGCAGCTACGTATCTCTGAAACAGAGAAGTACGCTCACGTCACCTTCTTCTTCAACGGCGGCGTTGAGAATGAGTTCGACGGCGAAGAGCGCCAGCTAGTGGCATCGCCAAAAGTCGCGACTTACGATCTTCAGCCTGAAATGAGCGCACCGGAACTGACTGACAAGCTGGTTGCTGCCATCAAGAGCGGTGAGTTCGACACTATCATCTGTAACTACCCTAACCTTGATATGGTTGGCCACACTGGCGTTTACGACGCAGCAGTACAAGCCACCGAAGCGGTTGACGGCTGCCTTGGCCGCGTAGTGGAAGCTATCCGTGAAATGGACGGCCAACTGCTGATCACTGCCGACCACGGTAACGCAGAGATGATGGTTAACCCTGAAACCGGTGGTATCCACACGGCGCACACCAACCTACCTGTACCGCTAGTGTACTTGGGCAACAAAGCGCTGACGCTGAAAGAAGGCGGTAAACTGTCTGATCTGGCGCCAACGATGCTGGCCCTAACAGATATGGAAATCCCTGCAGAGATGACTGGTCAGGTGCTGTTTGATCTGAAATAATCTCTCCTATGCGGGAAGTTATCAAACACCTACACCATAGTCTTCGCGCCAGTGCATTTTGCACTGGCGCTTTTCTATGCCTGCTATTTGGCACTAGCGCCTTGGCCGATGAGGGCCAGCTCAAAGGGGTCAAGCAGGAAATATCACGCCAGCAAAGTCAGGTCGCCAGCAACCGCAAGAAGGTCGACCAATTGCAAAAAAGCCTGCGCCAGCAGGAAGTCGGTATTGCCGAGACCGCCAAGGCTATCCACCAAGCCGAGCAGCGCTCCGGCGAACTGGAAACATCTATCCGCACGCTGAGACAACAACTCGAACAGCTGCGCCAGCAACGGCTCGGCCAGCAGGAACTGCTCAAAGAGCTGCTCAATGCCCACTACAAGCAAGGCAGGCAGAGCCAGTTGGCCCTGATGCTCAGCGGTGAAGACAGCAGCCAGCTCGACCGCTTTACCGTTTATGCCGAGCGCCTCAGCCAAGCCCGCAGTCATGCGCTTGACGAACTGGCGGCCACCACCACCGAATTACAGCTCAAACAGCACCAGTTGGGTGAGCAACAAAAAGAGCAGCAGGCTTTGCTGACCAAGCTCAATGAGCAAAAACGCAAGCTGGAATCAGAACGTAGCCAACGTCAGAAAACCGTGAAGGGTTTGCGTAGCCAGCTGACCACCGACAACCAGTACCTGGCCGAGCTCAAAGAAAACGAACAGCGCCTGGTCAAAGAAATCGAAAGAGCCCGAGCGGCGGCAGAAGCGGCCCGCCGGGTACCGATGGATGGCCTGGCAAAACAAAAAGGCAAGCTGCCATGGCCGGTCAAAGGCAAGATCCTGCATAACTATGGCACCAGCCAGCAAGGCGAGCTGCACTGGAAAGGCATGGTCATCGCCCAGTCAGCAGGTAACCCGGTCAGGGCGATATACCCGGGTAAAGTGGTGTTTGCCGACTGGCTACGTGGCTATGGCTTGGTACTTGCGGTCGATCACGGCAAGGGCGACATGAGCTTCTACGGCTATAACCAGACCTTGCTGAAAAAGGTTGGCGATACGGTACAAGCCAATGAAAGTATCGCCTTGATCGGTGACAGTGGCGGCCAGGAGCAGTCATCCCTGTACTTTGAGATCCGCCGCAAAGGCTCGCCGACCAATCCGCGAGCTTGGCTAACTCGATAACAAATATATATTTTTTACCATACACTTAAGCAATACGCTTTCATTGCAACGGATTAGCAAGGGATCGCTTTTGGCAAAAAGTCGTAGATTAAAGAAATGGGTTTATAGCCTCACCTTCATTGCAAGCCTTGCGGCCCCAAGTTTGGCCCTTGCGGCCAAATTGGCGATTGTTATCGACGATCTGGGCTACCAGCCTATGCCAGCAGCCTTATCGGCACTGCCGCCCCAAGTCAGTGTCTCTATCTTGCCCGATACCCCCTATGACAGGGCAACGAGCCAACGAGCCCACCAACAGCGACGCGATGTACTGCTCCATATGCCGATGGAACCCTTGCACCGGGCACCGCTCGAAATGACGACCCTGACTCAGGATATGGACCAGCAGACGATGCAACATGTGCTACGCAAGGGATTACAACGGGTACCTGACGCCATTGCCGTCAACAATCACATGGGCAGTGCCCTGACCCAGAGCCCACAGGCGATGGACTGGGTAATGGAAGTCCTCTCCGAACAAGGACTGTTTTTCCTCGATAGCCGTACCACTGCAAAGTCGGTTGCTCTTAAACAAGCCAAACAGCAGAATGTTCCCGCTCTGCGCCGTCATGTTTTCCTTGATCACCTCAGTACCGAGAAGTTTGTCAACCAGCAACTATCAAGAGCTGTTCATCAAGCCAAGAAGAACGGCTACGCCATTGCCATCGGCCACCCCTACCCGGTCACCCTAGATGCACTCAGCCGAGCGATTCCGGATCTAGAAGAGCAAGGCATTCAGTTGGTCAGGCTCTCCGAGCTTGCTCCCCCCTCTTAACCAGGGCTATCTAGTCAGTTAGATATCTTTTTCGATCTGCTCGCGGTAGTGCGCTTTGAGCTGAAGCACTTGTGCTTTGCCTTCCGCCGTTGTCAGCGGTCTGACAATACCCAGAATATGCAGCACGCCCTGGTAGAGCACCGCTTTGGTGATCTTGGCTCCGGGGGCTTGGGTGGTCTGGTAGAAAATCCAGCTCGAGGCAACCAGCTTGAGGGTCGTGGCCAGATTCTCCAGCTCGTCTTCCTCGATATCCAGCAGGCCTCCACTGCGGAAGCTGGCCATCATCGCCATGATGTCCTTGTGCAGCCCTTCCTGCGCCGCCAGATATTTCTGCTGCAGCTCAGGATCGCGCTGCAGGATATCCGGCAGGTTGGCGTAGAAGAATCGGTAGCGCCACATCAGCATGAACACCGAATCCAGATAAACCAGCAAGTTGTCGGCAGTTATTTGAGCATGTTCAAGGGGTTGGAAGTGAATACTGAGATCATGCGCGTATTGATCAAAAATACTGTGTATAATCTCTTCCTTATTGCGGAAATGGTAGTACAGGTTACCGGGGCTAATCCCTAAATGGGCAGCAATATGGTTAGTGGTAATGTTCGGCTCACCGCTTTCGTTGAAAAGCTCCAGTGCAGCCAGGATAATTTTGTCACGGGTTTTCATTTGCTTCTCACTTCTCTGCCCAGATAATTTGGCAATCTGCTAATACTATCATAAACCTATTCTATAACAGCGGGTCTAACCCTTGTTATCCACCCAACAGACTGGAAGAGCCATGATTATAGTAACTGGTGGTGCCGGGATGATCGGCAGCAACCTCGTAAAAGCACTCAATGAGCAGGGCCGCAGCGATATTCTGGTGGTCGACAACCTCAAAGACGGCACCAAATTTGCCAACTTGGTCGACTTGGATATTGCCGATTACATGGACAAGGAAGACTTCATTACCCAGATCATGGCTGGGGATGCGTTCGGGCCGATTGACGCCGTCTTCCATCAGGGGGCTTGCTCATCCACCACCGAGTGGGATGGCAAGTACATGATGCTCAACAACTACGAATATTCCAAAGAGCTGCTGCATTACTGCCTCGAGCGCCACATCCCGTTCCTGTATGCCTCTTCTGCCGCTACCTACGGTGGCCGTGACCACGACTTTATCGAAGCCCGCGAGTACGAAGGTGCCCTCAATGTCTACGGCTATTCCAAGCAGCTGTTCGACAACTATGTTCGCCGCCTGTGGCAGGATGCCGAAGAGCACGGCGAAACCCTGTCGCAAATCACCGGCTTCCGCTACTTCAACGTCTACGGCCCGCGTGAGCAGCACAAAGGCAGCATGGCCTCGGTGGCATTCCACCTCAACAACCAGATCAATCAAGGCGACAACCCAAAACTGTTCGAAGGCTCGGACAGCCTCAAGCGTGACTTCGTGTTTGTCGGCGATGTGTGCAAGGTCAACCTCTGGTTCTGGCAGAATAGCGTCTCCGGGATCTTTAATTGCGGTACCGGCAAGGCCGAGCCATTCAGTGAAGTGGCCAAAGCGGTGATCAAATACCACGGCAAAGGCGAAATCGAAGAGATCCCGTTCCCAGAACACCTAAAAGGCCGCTACCAAGCCTTTACCGAAGCCGATCTCACCCAATTACGAGCCGCAGGTTACACAGACCCATTTAAGTCTGTCGCCGAAGGTGTGGCCGAGTACATGGCAAGTATCAACCAGACAAAATAAAATAATAGATGAAAGACCATTACGATAAACAAGCTTACAACCCGGAATTCAGCAAGGCCTTTCTCCACCCGAAATATTGGGGGACCTGGCTGGCTGTTGCCTTTGCTGCCCTGCTGTGCCTACTGCCGCACCGCGTACGCCGTGCTATTGCGAGCCTGTTTGCCAAGCGCGCAGTGAAGTTCAACAACAAGGCTAACCAGCGTGCCCGCGTTAATTTAAAGATGTGCTTCCCCGATAAAAGCGAGGAAGAGCGCGAGGCTATGCTACTCGAGAACTATATTACCGCAGGCAGTTTCCTGATGGGCTTTGCTGCCCTCAGCATGCGCAACCGCCAATGGCTGGAAGACAATACCATTGTCCGGGGTGAAGAACACCTGACAGCACTGAAAGACAATGGCGACAGTGCCATCTTGCTGGTACCACACACCTGGGCCATTGATATTCCAGCCGTTTTGCTCGCATCCCGCGGTTTGCCGGTTTCGGCGATGGCGAAAAAGCAGAAAAATATCGTATCAGACTGGTTGATGCACAGACAGCGTGTACAATACGGTGGCCGTGTTTACGAGCGCAGTGGCGGGATCAAACCCTTCATCAAGTCTATCCGCGAGGGCTACTTGGGTTACTATTTGCCGGATGAAGACCTGGGGGCCGAACACAGTGTGTTCGTCGATTTCTTTGCCACCACCAAGGCCACCATTGCTGGGTTGGGCCGCCTGGCAAAGCTGAGCCGCGCCAAGATTGTGCCGTTGTACTCGATTTACAACAGCGAGACCGGCAAATACGAGATAGACATCTATCCACCGCTCTCTCCATTTCCGCTGGAAACCGAGGAGCAAGACGCCCGTTTGATGAACCAGTGTATCGAGCAGTACGTTACCGAGCGCCCTGAGCAGTACATGTGGATTTTACGTTTGTTGAAGACCCGGCCTGACGGCGGGGAAAACCCGTATAGCAAAAAGTAGTATGAATAAAAGCAGCATTTACAACACCCTGATATTATTGCCTTTTTACTGGCTGTTCAGTGGCATGCTCCTGATGAGCGGAGGGGACAAACCCATGGTAGCCATGGTGATCATCTCGATCATCACCACACTTTGCTGCTACGGGTTCAGCACCATTAAAGTCAATATCAAGCAAGACAAATTCTTGTGGGTTATCTTGGCGGTGACAGCATATACGATATTTAGCTACTATTACCATGGGTATAGCTCCAGAGGGCTTCGCGCCATACTTTGTGCTGCGCTATTCTTGTCCTTTTTCCCCCGTCACCTGTTCTCACTGAGATATCTATCGGTGATGATGGCTATTGGTAGCCTCTGCTCTGTGTTTTTTGCTTTTTACTATGGGCAATATTTATCTTTATCTCGCAGTGCCTGGCCCATAAACGCAATACCCCAAGCAACAATTAGTGCCTCTATTGGGCTTATCGCTTTGTCTCTCTCTATAACCAGCGACAAACATCGCACCATCTCAATATTCACATTTGTTATGTGTACGATTGCTATCTTATTGAGTCAAACCAGGGGCTTATGGTTAGGGTATTTTGCAATAACGGGTGTCATTTTTATCATCAAGTTTAAGGACTTACTCGCACACAAAAAGGTTACGTTAATTGCCATAGCAATTGTTGCCCTCTGTGGATTCACCTTAAAACCTGTTATTGAGTCTCGAGTTAACACAACTATTGATGAAGTAAACAAGATAGCACACGGGGATTTAGATACTTCCTTCGGATTAAGGCTGCAAATGTGGCAACTAACCCCACAGTTAATTGAAGGACATATCATCTTCGGCCAGGGTAGTGAACATTACAAAAGGTTTAACAGCCTTTACAAGCAGGGGGATGTGTCAAAAGCTCTCAAGCACTTCAATCCAGCCCATTACCATAACCAATATATTGATAAACTGATAAAAGATGGCGTCATCGGTTTATTCCTTCTGATTGCTCTGCTGGTAACACCGCTACTTTCAATATCAGACAAAACCCGAGTAACACGCTATATGCTTAGTTCATTAGTTCTGCTCTACGCGATTGCTGGCCTGACTGATGTCCCCTTTAACCATGCTCAGACCTTACTGCTTTATCTCTTATTGATATGCACTTTACAAACAACTACACAAAATAAAGAAAGCTATGAATAAAATCTTTGTCATCAACCTGCCATCTTCTGTTGATCGCAGAGACAATATCAGCCAACAGCTCGACCAACTCAAGCTACCCTTCGAGATCTTTCCGGCTGTAGATGGCCGAAAAGGCAATCATCCTTTATTCGAAAAGTATGACGAAGGGCTCAGCAAGCTTTACCGTGGTAAGACATTAAGCGCAGGCCAACTCGGCTGTTATGCTAGCCACTACCTGCTATGGGAAAAATGCCTGGAACTCAATGAGCCTATTCTGGTCATCGAAGATGATACCCTGCTTTACCCAGCGCAATTTATGGCCTTTATCGAGCAGTTACCTACCCTGAGCAGTGAGTTTGAATGTATTAGGCTTTTCAGTAATAAGCGCCGCTCATTTCGCTCATCTCCCGTAAAAAAAATTGGTGAGCTGGCAATTGCTAAATTCAGCAAGGGGCATATGAGCACCACAGGATATTATCTGACCCCAGCTGCCGCAGAAAAACTTATTCAGCACTCCAGCCGCTGGTACATGGCCGTTGACATCTATATGGATCGCTTTTGGGTCAACCAAGTGGAGTGCTACGGTACTATCCCTGCCTGCCTAACAAACGACCCTAAATTTGATTCAGAGATTGGATATGGCAAAAAAGCCTCACGCAGCTTCTACACCCGCTGCAAGCGCGAGTGGTTCAACCTCAGCGAACTCATTAGACGTGAAGTCCATAACCTGCGGTTCAAACTACATAATTCTAACAAGTGAATAGTATGAAAATTCTAATTGCCAGCTCCTACCACCATGCGTGGAACAGTGTCCGGCCGGAAGCCGAAATGTTCATTGAGATGGTCAAGCAGGGCCACGAAGTGACTGTAGCTACCCAAGGCGATGCAGAGTATGTTTCGCGATTTCGCGACCACGGCGTGAAAGTGATCGACTGCTACCCCAAGGGGAAAATTTGCCTGTCGACTATTCGCACCCTGCATCGCGAACTAAAAGATGGCGACTATGATATTTGCTACGCCTTCAACTCCAAGACCATTCCCAACGCCGCGTTTGCCTGTATCGGCACCCGGGCCAAGCTTGTTACCTACCGCGGTACAACCGGTGGGCTTTACCGCCATGACCCAAGCGCCTACCTGACCCATCTTCACCCTCGGGTGGATGGTATTGTCTGTGTCTCTGAAGCCGTTCGTCAGGATGTCATCAAGCGGGTGTGGAAAAAGCCAGAGCTAATCAAAACCATTTACAAAGGCCACCAGCTTGAATGGTATCAAGTACCGGCCACCAAGCGGGAAGAGTTTGGCCTAAATGACGATCACATTATTGCGGTGACCGCCGCTCATGTTCGACCAAGTAAGGGTATATCCGTTCTGGTAGAAGCTACCCACCATATCGACAACCCCAACTTCCATTTACTGCTGGTCGGAAGTGGGTTTGAACCGCATTTTGACGAGATCAAACAAAGCCCGATGGCCGATAGGATACACTTGGTTGGACACAGAAAAGACGTCCCGTCAATTATGGCAATGGCCGACTTCCAGGTACAGCCTTCTGTCAGCGGTGAAGGGCTACCTCGCACCATCATCGAAGCCATGGCCAATGGCACAACATCGGTCGTCACCACAACCGGCGGCTCGCCCGAGCTAGTCGATGACGGCATAACCGGCTATATCGTGCCGACCAAAGATGCCAAGGCACTGGCTGAAGCCATGAACAAGTTGATTAACGACCGTGAGAAAATTGCGTCTTTCAGCGCAGCAGCAAAAGAAAAGCTCAGTAACGAATTTAACGCGCAGCAAACCGTCAAGCATCATATCGCTTATTTTGACATCCTGCTGGAACAATAACCCCTTCAAGGAACCACAATGATGAAAAAGTTGGTTGTTGATCTGGACGGTACTATCACCCTGGCCGATACCAATGATTACGAGAACGTCTCGCCTAACCTAGATGTTATTAAGTCATTGCACGAATACAAGCAGCAAGGCTTCACCATCACTATTAGTACCGCTCGTAACATGCGTACTTTCGAAGGTAATGTTGGCAAGATAAATATACATACCTTGCCGATAATTACGGCGTGGCTGGATAAGCATGGCGTGCCTTATGATGAAATCCTCGTTGGCAAGCCTTGGTGCGGCCATGATGGGTTTTACATCGACGATCGTGCTATCCGACCGTCAGAGTTTACCTCGCTGAGTTTTCAAGAGATCAACGATCTATTAGACAAGGAAAAAGCATGTTCCTGATCATGTCGGCAGCCTACGTAAGCCAGGAGCTAGAGTCAGAATTCGGCACTATCCCGCCGGCCTTCCTACCTCTGGGCAACCGCCGCCTTTTTCAGCACCAGGTTGACAGCATCCCGGAAGGTAAGTCTATCTATCTGACGATCCCCAACGGCTATACATTGCTGCCACACGATGAAGCATGGCTGGCCCAGCACAATGTCACCCTGCTTCGTATCTCCGAAGGCTTGTCTCTTGGGGCATCTTTGGTCGCGGCTCTCACTCTTGCTGACTACAGCCCCCAACACTCATTGAGTATTCTATTCGGCGACACTCTGTTTAGCGAACTGCCTGAAGGCGAAGATATTATTTCCGTCTCGCAGGTAGATAACAGCTATGACTGGGCTATGGTAACCAGTGACAACTCACACTGGCTAAACACGCCGGAGCAAAGAGAGCAGCTAGATCATAGCAGCGTAGTGGCCGGCTTTTTTAAATTCAGCCAGCCAAAGCAATTGCTCAAGTGCCTAACGGTAGCTCACTGGGACTTCATCAAAGCGCTCAACTATTACCATGACGAGTGTGGATTAAGCAGTGTAGAGAGTGAGGGCTGGTTAGATTTCGGCCACTTGAATACGTATTACACCTCGAAAGCCAAATTTACGACCCAGCGTGCTTTCAACCACCTTGAAATCACCTCTCGGTGGATCAGAAAATCGAGCATCAATAGCAACAAGATTGCGGCCGAAGCAAACTGGTACGACAGTGTCCCGCCAGCGCTACGGACCTTTTTACCGCAATATCTCGGCTCGGCAAATGATGGCCAAACCGTCTCCTATCAGTTAGAGTACTTACACCACACCGCACTGAACGAGTTGTTCGTTTTCTCAACCCTGCCCGAACTGGTGTGGCAGCAAATCCTCAACAGCTGCCTGGAGTTTATCGATAACTGCCAGCAATACTCTTATAGCGGTACCGCCGATAACTCAATGGATCTACCCACCCTGTTCGGTAAAAAAACCCATGATAGGCTGATAGAGTATTGCCAGGCGATAGGGTGTGATTTCGACACCCAATGGGTCTACAACAATATTTTTTCTGCATCATTTGCTGACATTATCAATCTCAGCGAACAATGCTTACCCACAGATGGTCAACAACATCACGTTATTCACGGTGATTTTTGCTTTAGCAATATTCTCTATGATTTTCGTAGTAACAAGATTAAAACTATTGATCCTCGCGGCCTGGATCTTGATGGGAACTTCACTATTTATGGCGACAACCGATACGATATCGCCAAGCTGAGCCACTCAATCCTAGGACTTTATGACTGGATTATTGCCGGCTACTACCAAGTCAATATCACCCAGCAACAAATTGACTTTACACTTGAAGTTCCTAAACATATCAAGGCAATCCAGCAGCTGTTCCTTGGCATGGTTAAACGTAAATACCAGCTAAATGACAAATCGCTGTATGCCATGCAAATTCAGTTATTCTTGTCTATGTTGCCACTGCATGCAGATGATCCTTCTCGCCAACAAGCTTTGATGGCCAATGCCTTTCGCCTCTATCAATTGCTAAAGGAAACAGAACAATGATTGTAATTCCAATGGCAGGACTCAGCTCCCGATTTTTCAATGCCGGGTTTACCAAGCCCAAATACATGCTCGAAGCACAAGGCGATACCTTATTTGCCCATGCAGTCAAAAGTTTTGCTCACTATTTCGAGCAGGAGCAATTTTTGTTTATCATCAGGGACGTCTTCGGTACCAAAGCGTTCATAGAAAAAGAAGTGGACAGGTTAGGCATCAAGCAGGCACATATTGTTACCCTTGAGGAAGAAACTCGCGGGCAGGCGGAAACAGTATATCTAGGCTTACAAACCTTGGCTGCTGAGGATGGACCAATAACAATCTTTAATATTGATACCTTCCGCCCCGGCTTTACCTTCCCGGAAAATATTGCACAGTGGGATGGCTACTTGGAAGTGTTTGAAGGCAGCGGTGATAACTGGTCCTTCGCCCGGCCTGAGCGCCCGGGCTCGACCCGGGTGGTGGAAACGGCAGAGAAAAAGCCTATTTCCAACCTGTGCAGTACCGGGCTGTATTACTTTGCCCGCACGAGCGATTTCCTCGATGCCTACCGCCAGGAGCTGGCGCGCCCGGTGGATACTTGGGCCAAGGGGGAGCTTTATATTGCCCCGCTGTACAACCAGCTGATCGCCGACAAATTAAACATTCACTATCACCTAATTGACCGCCAAGATGTGATCTTTTGTGGTGTACCGGATGAATATTTTCACTTTGCCAAAGGTACAAAATGAGCCAACCTTTCCAACATATCACTGTTGTTGTACAAGGTCCGGTACAAAACTACAAGGGCCGTACCCACCACGAAGAAGGGATCACACTGCGCTGCCTAGCCAGTATCCGCCAGTACCTTCCCGGAGCCAAGATTATCCTTTCCACCTGGCCGGGACAGGATCTGGATGGCTTAGATTACGACAAGCTGGTCATCAGTGATGATCCAGGGCAAAATGCCGATGCATTTTGTCCTGTTAACTACTACCGCCAAATTCTCTCGACCAAAGCCGGCCTTAAGCAGGTTGAAACGCCTTACGCGGTAAAGCTTCGTAGTGATAATTTCCTAACAGGCAATGAGTTTGTTGCCTTGCAGCAAGCCTTTCCTTCAGTTGAAAAAACCGAGCAAGCCTTTGCCGAGAAAGTTGTCATTAACGCAAACCTCTTCCGACGCACATCTCACGGCCAGCGGGTGATCATGAGCCCCAGTGATTTTTTCTACTACGGCCGCACCTCAGACTTACTAAAAATCTGGGATCAGCCGGTGTTTGAGCAACAACCTTTTGGGCAAGAACTTGCCGAAATGGCAACCCTTGTAGCCCCTAACGATCAGCAACTGGAAGCCGAGCAGGCCTACTGCCAAATCTGGCTCAAAGCCTTACTTCCAGAGAAGGCACCATTGATGAGGCACCGCTTTGATAACAATGCGCAAAGTATTGCTTTCTGGGAGCGCTTCCTGGCCAGCAATATCATCATTGCCGACCCCCAGCACAGCGGGATCGGACTGCGGAAAATATCTGTTCGCAAGCTAAAAAGGGCCAATGAATACAGCCACTATGATTGGTTAAAGTTATACCGAAAATACTGCGATCCTTCACTAAAGATTCCTTTTTCCCCAGTGCAGCAGTTACTGGAATTAAGACGCTTTTTTAAGCTACCTTTCAGTTATCTGGGTTATAAACTGAAACATTAAAATAAAACCAGCCATCGTGGCTGGTTTTATTTTTCCATCGTGGCCGATCTCGCTTAACCTTCCGTTGTCTCTTCCCGCTCCAGCAGCCATAGCCCCACATATTTGTTAAAATTCACCTGAGCATAAGTCATTGCAATAATGAAGCCTACGCTACCATCCAGGAATCCACGACGAATCACATAAATGTGGAAGAAAGTCCAGATTGCCCGCAGTAACGCAAGAAAAAGACCATGAGATTTTTTACCCTTGCGGTGGTATTTCTGTGCGCCTAGCCAGGCATACTGTGCCGCCTTGTCCAAACCGTGACCATAGTCCCGGTGGGTATAGTGCAACAGATACCCCTTCATGACACCGGTTGAACCCTTAGCCGGAACAACCGTTTCATGCACCTCATCAAGGGTGTAACGGGATCCCTCACGCTGAAAAAGGCGCAACACCGAGCGCGCACTTCTGCCATACCTCAGGGTTTTGCCATACAGGGTGACACCCCATGGTAGGCGATAAGCGGTGTGCTCGATGACATCCTGTTCCAGCATAGCTGACAGCGCCTGCTGCATAGTGCCATCCAATGCCTCATCAGCATCAATGGATAGCACCCAGTCGCAAGAAGCCTTGTCCAAGGCTCGCTGTTTCTGCCTGCCAAACCCTGGCCAATCGGTCTCGGTAACGTTATCGGTGTAACGGCGGCAAATCTCGACCGTTTGGTCAGTCGAACCACTGTCCAATACAATGATTTCATCAGCAACCGGAGCAACTGATTTCAAGCATGCCTCCACCCGGTCGGCTTCATTTTTAGTAATAAGAATTACAGATAAGGTATGTTTTCGCATGAAGTTACCATTTCCAATAGTCAAGCGACTTTCTCATTTTTAAATTACGCCAGATGTTCTTCGGCTTGCGATCTTGCCAGCCCTGTTCAAGCATTGCCGTGACAGCCGCCAGCACCCTTGGTGCTGACTTACCATCGAGGTAGGGAGTGATCGCTGGGCCATAGTTGGCAATATGCGCCAACAGTTCGGCATCGGGGCTGAGCGCGCGCTCTATGGCGCCAGCCAACTCTTCAGGACGGGTGATATTGATAAAACTAGGCTGTACCTCGCGGTTGTTAACAGTCACCACTGGCTTGCCCAGCAACAAGAACTCCTGGAAGATGGATGAGTTGTCGCACACCATGACATCGGCCCGGTGCAACAACTCGATCACCCTGCTGTTATCAAAGAAGGTCAGGTTATCACTTTCCAGCGCCTTATACTTCGCCACCGTCTCCGCGGCCATCTTGGGATGCAAGGTAACCAGCCAATGGTAAGTGCCCTGCAGGCTCATCTGCTTGATTTGCTCATACACCAACTCGGCACAGGATAGGCTTGGCGAAAAAGTTGAGGAAAATGCAACCTGCGGCTTGTCATCAGGCTCACCCTCCGGTGGGGTATGGTTGAACAAACTGTCAAGCTTGATCCAGCCGGTTTCAACCACCTTGAAGTAACCCCGTTGCTCTGACAGCGGCAGCAAGGTCCCAGTTCGCTCATGCCCTTCAGTACAGTAGAGGTCAAACAGGCCACGCTCAGGATAAAGGTTACCGCGCTTGCTCTCGTTGAGGCCATGAAACACCTGAACCTTCAATCCCGGAATGAAGCTCGGGATGCGATCCCCCGGAGCAAAGACTGCATCTGGCCGGTAGGCTACAGCCGCGTCTATACTGTCGAGGCGTACCTCCCCCGGCAGCAAAAAATCCGCGGAGATATCTTTTCCCACCAACAGCCACCTGACCTCATGCCCCTGTGCTTGTGCGTATTGCTGCAACGGCCGCAAAATAGCAAAAGAGTAGTTCTGCTCCACATAGAACAGGAAACGGTGGACATTGTGGTTGGACGTCACATTACCATTAGATTGCATTGTCTTTTCCAAGCCTAACTTCTTTATGCCAATTGTCTGATGGCGCCGACAAAATTCATTAACCGTCAATCATACCAGAAAATATGATATCTCCCTGCCCTAGAACATAAAGCTTGGTAAAATACCCCATTAATGTCATCTTCTTTGCTTTTCCTGTTGTTGGCATTGATCCCCAAGCACCTGAAGGCTCCCAATATGCTCATACGTTCAATTTACACGCTCTTGCTCTGTGCCGCCTCTCCCATCCTTCTCTTCGGCCTCTACCGCCGCCGGCCCAACAAACCGGCTTTCGGGTCGCGCTGGAAAGAGCATTTCGGTGTTACCCCACCGCTTGCAGACTTACCAAAAGCCCAGCCGATCTGGATCCATGCGGTATCTGTTGGCGAGTCGATTGCCGCGATCCCTGTGATCAAAGCCATCAAAGCCAAAAACCCAGAACAAACAATAGTGGTCACTACGACTACCAGTACCGGGGCGGAGCAAGTCAGCAAACTGGGCGACTTGGTCGAGCACCGCTACATGCCGATAGACTTTGCCTGGTGCGTACGGGGGTTCCTCAAGGCTACCAACCCTTCAGCCATGCTGATCATGGAAACCGAGCTCTGGCCCAACACCCTGGCTACCGTCCATCGGGCTGGCATACCTGTCATTGTGATGAATGCCCGCCTGTCGGAGCGCTCTGCCCAGCGGTATGCCAAATTCCAACCGGTTTTCAATATGATTTCCGCCAACCTCAACCACCTTTTGTGCCTTCATCAGGATGATGCCGAGCGCTTTGTCCGCTTGGGCGTAGCTAAAGACAGACTCAGTGTCACCGGTTCGGTCAAATTCGATATCCAGATAGAGCCTACGCTCGTCGAACAATCCCAGCAGCTACGCCAGCAGCTGGGTGACACGCGACAGGTATGGATTGCCGCCAGTACCCACAAGGGGGAGGACGAGCAAATCCTCGCGGCCTTCAAGGCGGTGAAAAAACAGCACCCCCAATGCCTGCTGATCCTGGTGCCACGCCACCCGGAACGCTTCGACAGTGTCGCCGAGCTGTGCCAATCACAGCAACTGAGCTGTGTCCGCCGCACGTCCAGCCAAGCCGTGGATAGCGCAACCGATGTCTACCTGGCCGATACCATGGGGGAGATGCTCTTGCTGATGGGCGCGGCGGATATTACCGTGATGTGCGGCAGCCTGATCGGCGACAAGGTCGGTGGCCATAACATGCTTGAGCCGGCCGCCCTAGCCAAGCCCATTTTGACCGGACCAAGCTATTACAATTTTGCCGACATTACCCAGCAGCTCGAAACCGCCGGGGCACTGGAAGTCTGTCACAATGCTGGCGAGATAGGCGAGCGACTTAGTGCCCTGCTGTCCGACCCAGCGCAATGTAAGCGCATGGGTGAAGCGGGCTGCGAGGTGGTGAAGAATAACCAAGGGGCTGTTGCCAAAACGCTGGCCGTCATCGACCAGCAACTCGCCAAAACCTAACAGGCGGAACGCCTGACAACGTTAAAAGGAAGCGTTAAATCAACCAGCTTGATAGCCATTCAGCAGCCACTGCCAGCATTGCGGTTCAAACTGTATTCCCCGCTTGCCCTGCTCTTTGACAAAAGAGCGGTGCAGGCGGGACAAATTTTCCTGCTTCCAACCCTCGCCTTCTTTCTCATAGCACTTGTCAAAATCGATAAGCCAGATCTGCTGCTGACTATCCAGCAATATATTGTGGCTATTGAGATCGGTATGGCAGACCTGCAAATCATGCATTTTCCTGACCATCGCCCCTATCGCCAGCCAGCTCTCTTGCGGTAAGGCAGCCTGTTCCAGCAGGGCCACCAGATCTTTGGCCTTAGGCACCTTCTCCACCAGGAGATCAGCACGGTAGGTCAATCCCTGCTTGATCGCACGGGCGGCAACCGGACGCGGCACCCTCACACCACCACGGGCAAGCTTATCCAGCAATTTGAACTCCTCGGCCGAGCGGGTTTTTTCCCAGCCCGTAAACCAATATGCATCCTCGACTAGCTTGCCGAACAACCCACCCCGGCGGTAATGGCGCAATGCCATCTCAAGATGGCCCCCTTTGACAAACCATGTAGTACCACGGCCCTGGGCTGATCCAATCACCAAGCCCTGGTGCTGCCAGAAGGCGGGGTCGAAGCACTGCTGCGGATCTTCCGCCAGCAAATCCGGGGCAAACCAGATCCGCTGGTTACGGCTTGCTATTTCTTGCACGCTTTATCTCCAAACTTAAGGGACAGAGTATTTTACAATCACTTACCTGAACTGCATAATTTCACCTCTGATTGATTAACAGGACTTTGTCATGGCGTTATTTACCGCCCCGCCACGCTCAATTTGTATTCTCAGGCTATCTGCCATCGGCGATGTCTGCCACGCTATTTCTGTCGTGCAGGCTATCCAAGCCCACTGGCCGTCTACCGAGATCACTTGGGTAAGCGGGAAAATCGAAGCCCAGCTGATCGGCGATCTGCCCGGTATCAAGGTAGTGGTCTTTGATAAGAAAGCGGGATGGGCCGGGATGAAGGCCGTATGGCAAGCACTCAAAGGCCAGAAATTCGATGCGCTGCTCCATATGCAGGCAGCGCTTCGTGCCAGTGCTCTGTCTGTTGGGATCAAAGCTAGATACCGTATCGGTTTTAGCAAAAACCGCACCAAAGAAGGCCAGTGGCTGTTCACCAACCGCCACCTGCCAAATACTGAAAGCTTCCACGTGTTGGATAATTTTGCCGACTTCGCTCGCTATCTCGGTGTTCCTTTCGATGCCCCGCACTGGAACATTCCGCTGAGCGACGATGACCAAGCCTTTGCCCAGCAGCAGATCGATAGCAAACCCACCCTGATCATCTCTCCCGCGGCAAGTAAGGACGAGCGCAACTGGCTGACCGAGCGCTACAGCCAACTCGCCGACTATGCGACGGAGAAAGGGATGCAGGTCATCCTGTGTGGCTCGCCGGCACCGCGCGAGATCGCTTTGGGCGAGGCTATCAGCCAACATTGCCAGTATGCCCCGGTGAACCTGATCGGCAAGACCAGCCTCAAACAGCTGACCGCCCTGCTTGGCGCAGCCGACGTCGTTGTCGCCCCCGATACCGGCCCGGCCCACCTGGCTACCACCCAGGGGACTCCGGTTATTGGCCTGTATGCCCACAGTAACCCAAAACGTACCGGCCCTTACAACAGCCTAGCCTATGTTGCCAGTGTCTATGACAAGCATGCCGAACAACAGCATGGCAAGCCCGTGTCGGAGCTGCCATGGGGTACCCGGGTCAAGGGTGACACTCTAATGCAAGACATCCAGCTTGATGATGTCACGGCTATTTTGGACCAACTGATTTCCTAATTTGATATTTACTGACTGGTATTCAATATGACAACCCGCGTAATTTACCCTGGCACGTTTGATCCCATTACCAATGGTCATCTCGACTTGATCGAGCGCGCGGCGGCCATGTTTGACCATGTAGTGGTCGGCATTGCCTACAGCCCGAGCAAGAAGCCCTTGTTTGACCTCAGTGAGCGTGTTGATTTGGCACAGCAAATCACCCAGCACTTGCCCAACGTCGATATTGTCGGCTTCTCAGGGCTGTTGGTCGATTTTGCCAAAGAATACCAAGCCAATGTCTTAGTGCGCGGCCTGCGTGCAGTATCTGATTTCGAATATGAATTCCAACTGGCCAACATGAACCGCCGCCTGATGCCTGAACTGGAGACAGTATTTCTGACGCCAGCCGAGGAGAACTCCTTTATCTCTTCCACCATCGTCAAGGAAGTCGCCCTGCACAAAGGCGATGTCAGCCAGTTCGTCGATCCGGTTATTTGCGATGCGCTGCTAGAAAAGCTCAGCAAAAAATAACCCCCGCAAAGACAAAGAAGGAGGCATTCGCCTCCTTCTTTATTCATTCTGAATGTCCGCCTCGGGCTGCATTAACCCTCACAGCTGGTAGTACTTACGGTACCAGTCGACAAAGGCTTTTACGCCTTCCTTGACCTTCACTTCTGGCTGGTAGCCCGTCGCTTCAAACAGATCTTTGGTATCCGCGTAAGTGGCATAGACATCGCCTGGCTGCATCGGCATGAAGTTCTTCTTCGCTTCGATACCCAGCGCTTCTTCCAGCGCCTCGATGAAGTCCATCAATTTGACCGGGCTGCCATGACCAATGTTGTACACATTGTATGGGGCCGAGCTGGTGGCTGGGGTACCGGCTTCGACTGTCCAGTCTGGCGTCTTGGCAGGAATGACATCCTGGATACGGATGATCCCTTCAACAATGTCATCGATGTACGTAAAGTCACGGCGCATGTCACCGTTGTTGTAGACATCGATTTCACGCCCCTCGATGATCGCATTGGTAAACTTGAACAGCGCCATGTCCGGGCGCCCCCAAGGGCCGTATACAGTAAAGAAACGCAGGCCAGTAGTCGGTACGCCATAGAGGTGCGAATAGGTATGCGCCATCAGCTCGTTCGACTTCTTGGTCGCAGCATATAGGGAGATTGGGTGATCGACACTGTCGGCGGTATCGAACGGCATCTTCTGGTTAAGGCCATAAACCGAGCTGGAAGAGGCATATACCAAGTGCTCGATGTTATGGTGGCGGCAGCCTTCAAGAATAGTCAAATGACCAACCAGGTTACTGTCGGCATACGCCAGCGGGTTGTCGATCGAGTAACGAACACCAGCCTGAGCCGCAAGATGGATCACACGGTCAAACTGCTGCTCGGCAAACAAGTTGGCAATACCGTCGCGGTCAGCCAGATCTAGCGCAGTAAAAGTGAAGTGCGGGTGGGAAATTCTCGCCAGGCGCGCTTCTTTGAGCGACACCTCATAATAATCATTGAGATTATCAATCCCGACCACCTCGTACCCCATGGCACACAGCCGCTCCACCACGGCACTCCCGATAAAGCCGGCTGCGCCGGTAACCAAATACTTCTTCATCTGCATAGACCTTACAAAATGTAGTCGTTACCCATACTTAGTATAACGATGCGTGGCCGGATCATAGCACCCGCGTGCTAACGACGGTAGCGCCACAAAGCAAAAGCCGGGTCAATATATCTGACACCAAGGTTCAGTAAGCTTGAAACAATCAACTTTGAGCAAGCTTATTTCTGGCAATCACTGCAGTAGACCGACGCCCGCTGACCTATTTTCACTTCGCTAAGCGGCTTGTCGCAGCGCGGACAAGGCTCTCCGCCTTTGCCGTAGACCTGGAGCTCCTGGGCAAAATACCCCGGCTTGCCGTCAGCATTCTTGAAGTCTTTCAGGGTCGTGCCGCCCTGCTCGATGGCAAAGGCCAATACCGACTTGATTTCGTCAACCAACAACGCCAAACGCTGGCCCGAGATTTTGCCAGCCTCCCGCTTGGGGTGGATCCCCGCGGCAAACAAGGACTCATTGGCGTAGATATTCCCGACCCCGACCACCACATGGTTATCCATAATAAACTGCTTCACCGCCGTGCGTTTGCCTTTGGCTTTCTCCTGCAGGTAATCTGCGGTGAATGCCTCGCTGAGCGGTTCAGGGCCTAGCTTGGCCAAAACCGGATGCTCACCGTCATCGGCCTGCCACAGCCAGGCGCCAAAGCGGCGGGGGTCGTTGTAACGCAATACTTCACCACTCGACAGGCACAAATCAACATGGTCGTGTTTTTCCGGCGGGATCCCCGCTGGTAGTACCCGCAGACTACCTGACATCCCCAGGTGCACGATGGCATAGCCAGCGTCAGTCTCGAGCATCAGGTATTTCGCCCGCCGGGTGACCCGGCGGATCACCTGTCCTTCGATCTGACTGATTTCCTCCGGTACCGGCCAACGCAGTTTGGCGTTGCGGACAATAATCCGGGTGACTGTCTGATTGGTGACATGGGGAGCGATCCCCATCCGACTGACTTCAACTTCAGGCAATTCAGGCATGGCTTTCTCAGTAATTGTTCGAATTATCGGTTCACTATAACACTGGCGGAAACAAATAGGCTTCTTCTACCGATACCGCCAGCCATTCCCCCTGCCAGTTGTTCATCAGCCAAAACTGCGGTTGCTGATAGACGGTTACCCTGATTGGCTCTTCTTTTTTTGCCAACCATATTTCGACGCTGCTCGGGGGCGGCAGGGTCGGTTTGAGCTTGCCCACCACCTCATCACTGACAGCGGTCCCTGCCAGGGACTGCCAATGGTCGATAAGCTGATCAGCCGGCAATGCCACCCTTGGTTGGGCCCGCCAACTATTATCCTCGAGGTTGAGGCTGGTGAGTGGTAGATGCAGTTGCTCGATAACCGACTGTTCAGGCAACAGTGCGGTCATCCCTGCCTGGGTTCGGGCTTGGGCCTCTTCCTCACCGCCAAAGCGCTGTTTGACCAACTCCGGTAACTGGACCACGGCAATAAAGCAGATCACAGCAATGATAATGACATTGTTCCAGCCACGGCGAGACAGCCTCATGGCAACACTCCTTGAAAGTCCGGCAAAGTATGGATTAACAAACTATACCGCCAAGGTTAAAAGAATGCAGGGTTATTGAAGCAGGAAACGATCAGGAAAAGCAGCTATGGGAGTTGGGAGGCGAGTTTCAGGTATAAAAAAACCCAGTTAGAAAACTGGGTTTTTATCAAAAAAGCAAATAACCAATTACTTGATTTTAGCTTCTTTGTACATAACGTGCTTGCGAACTACAGGATCAAATTTTTTGATCTCGAATTTGCCTGGCATGTTACGCTTGTTTTTGTCGGTAGTGTAGAAGTGGCCTGTACCAGCAGATGATACTAGACGGATCTTCTCACGAATGCCTTTAGCCATTGTTCAAATCCTCTTAAACGTTCTCGCCGCGAGCACGCATATCAGTAAGAACGGCGTCGATACCTTTCTTATCAATGATACGCATACCTTTCGCAGAAAGGCGTAGTTTAACGAAGCGTTTTTCGCTTTCTACCCAGAAACGATGAGTTTGCAGGTTCGGCAGAAAACGACGCTTGGTGGCATTACGTGCGTGTGAACGGTTGTTACCCGTTACAGGACGCTTACCAGTTACTTGGCATACTCGGGACATTACTGTCTTCTCCAAATCGTTTCAGCTCGATATCTACCATGGCTATTTCAATGCGGAAAATGAATTCTCACATACAACCACAGCTATCAAAGGTCGCGCATTATACTAAGTCAAAACCAGTTGCTCAAGTCCCGAGCAGTCCTTTCTCAACTTTTTAAGCAAAAAATGACTATTTTATAGCCATCCTCGCTCTGCAAAAGAAGTGATGTCTCCGTCACCGACAACAAAGTGATCCAGAACCCGAATATCCACCAATGCCAGTGCATCACTGATCCGGCGGGTAATTCGGCGATCTGCCTGACTCGGCTCTGCCACGCCTGACGGGTGATTATGCGCTAAAATGAGCGCGGCTGCATTAAGTTCTAGCGATCTTTTTACAACTTCCCGTGGATAAACGCTCGCAGCATCGATGGTCCCCTCGAAAAGTACCTCGCCGCTGAGCACCCTGTGCTGGTTATCAAGAAACAAAATATAAAACGCTTCGCGATGGCGATCGCGCAGTACATGGGTGAGGTAACGCCTTGTATGGGAAGGGCTTGTCAGTGCATCCTCCTTCTTAAGCGTTTCCTCGAGATGACGCTGGTTCATCTCTAGTACCGCCTGCAATTGGGCATACTTGGCCGGCCCCAACCCTTTATACTGACAGAACGTCGCCCTGTCCGCCGCCAGCAGCCCCCGTAGCGAACCGAACTGTTGCAAAAGCTCTGTTGCCAGCTCTATCGCATTCATCCCGGCAATCCCGGTCCGCAAAAAAATAGCCAAAAGCTCGGCATCCGAGAGCGCGCCCGGTCCACGATCCAACAGTTTTTCTCTCGGCCTGGATTGCTCAGGCAATAGCTTTAGCGACATATTGTTTCCTCCTGAGGCCAAGCTAGGGCGCTTGCCATTTGTTTGCCAAGGCAAGTCACCCTGTTCTCCTGCCCTTACCGCAAAATGCCCATACATGACGGTTGCACCCAACAGAGAATTGCCAACCCGCTCGCATTGTGCCACTGGCCTATCTCCCTATTGCCCCCAGCTAAATTTTGATCCCGGGCAAGGAAGCCGGCTTTTTTTGGTGGCTGGCATTTTTTGGTGGTAAGGTGTGGCGCATTGACATTCCGGATATCGAGAGCAGGCAATAAGATGCAAACTTTGGCAGGAAAAAAAATTCTTCTTGGGATCAGCGGCGGCATCGCGGCATACAAATGTGCAGAGCTAACACGCCGACTGATTGAGCGCGGTGCCCAAGTACAAGTCGTTATGACCAAGGCCGCCAAGGAGTTCATTACCCCGCTTACCATGCAGGCGGTATCCGGCAGGCCGGTCTCCGACAGCTTGCTCGACCCAGCAGCTGAAGCCTCAATGGGCCACATCGAACTCGCCAAATGGGCTGACTTGGTGCTATTGGCACCGGCAACCGCCGACTTGATTGCCCGTATGGCCGCAGGCATGGGCAATGACCTGCTTACCACCCTTTGCCTGGCAACAGACGCACCGGTTGCCGTTGCGCCAGCGATGAACCAGCAGATGTACCGCCATGTGGCAACCCAGGAAAACATTGCCACCCTTGCCCGCCGCGGTTGTCATATCTGGGGCCCTGCCAGCGGTGAGCAGGCTTGTGGCGACGTTGGTCCAGGCCGGATGCTCGAGCCCATGCAGCTAGTGCACATGACAGAAGATTTCTTCAAGCCGGCAGACCTAGGTGGCCTCAAACTGACCATTACTGCCGGGCCAACCCGAGAGGCGATCGATCCGGTGCGCTACCTGACCAACCACAGCTCCGGCAAAATGGGCTATGCCATTGCCGAAGCGGCTGCCAAACGCGGCGCAACGGTCACCTTGATCAGTGGACCGACCAACCTAAAGACCCCGGCAGGCGTCGAGCGCATCGATATCAGCAGCGCCGAGCAAATGCACCAGGCTGCGATGGAGCATGCCACGACCAGTGATATTTTCATCGGCTGTGCCGCTGTGGCCGACTTCCGCCCGGCAGACGTCAGCGAGCAGAAAATGAAGAAGAAAGACGGCGAAGATGACATGGTGATCCGTCTGGTCAAGAACCCTGACATTATCGCCTGTGTTGCAGCGCTTGATGCCCAGCGCCCCTTCACCGTCGGTTTTGCCGCCGAGACCCAGGATGTCGAGCAGTACGCCCGTGGCAAACTGGCTCGCAAGCACCTCGACCTGATTTGTGCCAATGATGTCTCAAACGAAGGACAAGGCTTCAACAGCGACCAGAATGCCCTGCACCTATTCTGGCCGCAAGGCGACAAAGCCCTGCCTTTGACCACCAAGGCCGAGCTGGGTGCACAGCTGGTCAGCGAAATCGTCTCGCTATTCAAAGCCGGGAAATAGGTTTACTCCTCCCGCTGTTGCTGATGAATTAACCGAATAAGATCAAATATAAAGCCCAATACTTCAGGTTGGGCTTTTTTTGTCGATAAAGAGATCAGTATCGGCGGGCAGTGCTTTTCACGGCAGGTTTACGCCGCTAAGATAGGCGGGTTTCATCCTGTCCATTGACAGTCTTATTTTGAAAAGGAACGGTTATTCATGGCTGGCAACAAGAAAAACAACCGCCGCGAAGAAATTTTGCAAGCGCTGGCACAAATGCTGGAATCTGCCCAAGGCAGCCAACGTATTACGACCGCTAAGCTGGCCGCCCAGGTTGGTGTCTCGGAAGCCGCCCTCTACCGCCACTTCCCAAGCAAGGCGAGAATGTTCGAGGGGCTGATCGAGTTTATCGAAGACGCCATCACCACCCGGATCAACCGCATCCTCGATGACGAGAAAGACACCCTGCAACGCCTGCGCATGGTGCTGCAGCTGATCCTCGGCTTTGCCGAGCGCAACCCGGGGCTGACCCGCATCATGACCGGCCACGCCCTGATGTTTGAACAAGACCGCCTCCAGGCCCGTATCAACCAGCTGTTCGAGCGTATCGAAACCCAGCTGCGCCAGATCCTGCGCGAGCGCAAACTGCGCGAAGGCAAGGGCTTCCCGGTTGACGAGTCTATCCTTGCCGCCCAACTGCTGGGCCAAGTAGAAGGCAGCCTAAACCGCTTCGTCCGCTCGAACTTCAAGTACAAGCCGACCGCCAACTTCGATGACTACTGGCACCTGCTGAGCGCAGAGCTTGGGTAAAACCGCAACAGGCTGCTAGATCCTAGTTCATAGAAAAAATAAATAAAAAAGCGAGAGGCGTAAGTCTCTCGCTTTTTTAATTTTCGGCCAAGCCTGCTATTGGCTATTGGCAAACATGATATGACCAGCGACGACCAACCTGCTCTGCCTCGCGCCAATAGCCGCTCTTCCCCGGGGCCAGTTTTTATACCCCGTACTCCGCACGGTACGCTTTCACCGCTTCCAGGTGCTGCTCCATGCCGTCCTGCTCGGCTAGGTAATTCACCACATCGCCCAGCGATACGATAGAAATGACCGCACAGCCGAAGTCACGCTCGACTTCCTGGATAGCAGACAGCTCGCCCTTGCCTTTCTCCTGGCGGTCGATAGCAACCAATACACCAGCCAAGTCAGCACCGTTCGCCTTGATGATTTCCATCGATTCACGGATTGCCGTACCGGCAGTGATCACATCATCAACCAGCATGATACGGCCTTCCAGCGCGCTACCTACCAGGTTGCCACCCTCACCGTGGGCTTTGGCTTCCTTACGGTTGAAGCAGTATGGGGTGTCCACATCATGGTGATCCGCCAGCGCCACCGCTGTTGTTGTCGCGATTGGGATCCCCTTGTACGCAGGGCCGAACAACACATCGTACTCGACACCGGCATCTACCAAAGCCTCAGCGTAAAAACGGCCTAGGCGTGCAAGGTCACGACCTGTGTTGAACAAACCCGCATTGAAGAAGTACGGGCTCTTGCGGCCAGATTTCAGTGTGAACTCACCAAACTTCAGTACGCCCTTCTCCAAGGCAAATTCGATGAACTGACGCTGATATGCTTTCATGGTTTCTCCTTATTAGATGCAACTTGTGATTACACGATTCAAATCTAAGGTCTGGATTGCAGTGCCAGGCAACCGAAATCCAGGCCAAAAAAAAGCGGCTCCAATAGGAACCGCTTCAAAAAACTAACTTTCCAGCGCTTGCTTCTGAACGCTAACAATGTCGGCAATGCCGTCTTTCGCCAGAGCCAGCATCGCCAGCAACTCTTCGTGGCTAAAGGCTTCGCCTTCTGCCGTACCCTGGATCTCGATCATCTTGCCTTCTTCGGTCATGACCACATTCATGTCCGTTTCCGCTGCCGAGTCTTCGACATACTCCAGATCACAAATGGCTTCACCGTTATAGATGCCTACAGACACCGCCGCGACCATGCCTTTGAGCGGGCTGGCCTTGAGCATGCCTTTTTCCAGCATATAGTTGATAGCATCAACCAAAGCGACCATCGCACCGGTAATAGAAGCAGTACGGGTACCGCCATCAGCCTGGATAACATCACAGTCAACCGTGATCATCTGCTCACCCAGTGCTTCAAGATCAACCGCAGCACGCAGGCTACGAGCGATCAGGCGCTGGATTTCCATGGTGCGACCACCTTGCTTGCCACCAGCTGCTTCACGGCGGTTGCGTGAGTGTGTTGCACGCGGCAGCATGCCGTATTCCGCCGTCACCCAACCTTGTCCTTTGCCTTTCAGCCAGCGTGGCACGTTCTCTTCCACACTTGCAGTACAAATTACCTTGGTATCACCAAACTCTACCAGTACCGAACCTTCGGCATGGGCAGTAAAGTTACGGGTAATAGTAATAGGACGAACTTGGTTGTTGCTTCTTCCGCTTGGACGCATCAGTGGCTCCCTCTGGCTGGATGACATTAACCGGCGATTATAGCCACAACCAACCGGTTGTGCACGTGAAACCCAACCAGCGCGGTATTTACCGCACTGACTGCTGGCAGAATCACCATCTCGCCACCAACTCACAGTCGCTAAACCAAGCCGCTTGAAGTTACTTGGGTATATGCTTAAGGCTAAGTATAATCGTGACATCCGGATAACTGCGCACCACTTGTACATCAATGACGGTGGCTTGCCCATGGCACCCCACCCTAAGCAGTTATCAACCACCACTATTAGAGGCCACTAGCCAATGATTCATAGCATGACCGCCTACGCCCGTCGCGAAGTCAAAGCCGACTGGGGTACTGCCGTATGGGAAATCCGCTCGGTAAACCAACGCTACCTTGAGACCTACCTGCGTATGCCTGAGCAATTCCGCAGCCTGGAGCCTGTTCTGCGCGAGCGTTTCCGCAAGCGTCTGGCCCGCGGCAAGGTAGAGTGCAACCTGCGTTTCGAAGTGAACCCGGCAGCCAATACCGAGCTGAAAATCAACGAAGAGCTGGCCAAGCAGGTGATCAATGCCGCCAAGTGGGTGAAAGAAACGGCTGGCGAAGGCAGTGTCGGCCCATTCCAGGTTCTGAACTGGCCGGGTGTGATGGAAGCGCCGGAGCAAGATCTCGATGCCATCAACAAAGACTTGCTCGCTGCATTCGACAGCACAGTCGATGACTTCATTGCCGCCCGCGCCAGCGAAGGTGAAAACATGAAAGCGCTTATCGATCAGCGCCTTGAGGCAATCTCTGTCGAGGCAACCAAGGTACGCAGCATGATGCCGGAAGTACTGAACTGGCAGCGCGAGCGCATCATGACCCGCCTGGAAGAAGCCAAGGTCGAGCTAGACGCCAACCGCGTTGAGCAGGAACTGATCATGCTGGCGCAAAAGAGCGATGTCGCCGAAGAGCTGGACCGCCTAGACTCACACGTCAAGGAAACCCAGAAAATCATGAAAAAAGGCGGAGCCTGTGGCCGCCGCCTCGACTTCATGATGCAGGAATTCAACCGCGAGTCGAACACCCTGGCCTCGAAATCGATCAACACCGAGATCACTGCCGCAGCCGTTGAGCTCAAAGTGCTTATCGAGCAGATGCGCGAGCAGATCCAGAATATTGAATAAGCCACCGCGCCGCCTACCGACAAAGCCCTATTTTTTAGGGCTTTCTGCTCATATTACCGGCCCCATCGCTCATCCTCTCCTTGCTCCTTTTGATAACCTCGTCCTAACATTAGCCATTCTCAACCAGCCCAAAACGATACATAATAGCTACAGTTAAGTAACACCAAACCACAAAGTGGCTCACGCAGCGCATCAGTATCATGCCATGCTCTCTTTTACCTGGTGAGCCCCACGACAAAAGAGATGGTGAGAATGGATACCAATACCCCCCTGCTGAACCTTAGGGCCATCGAGCCGAGCGATTACGACGAGCTGGCTGCATTAATGGATCTGGTCTTCGCCGATGTCGGCGGTGCCTGGCCGCGCATGACCATCATGGATTTGATCCACCAGTTTCCCGACGGCCAGATCTGTATCGAGGACAGCGGCAAGATAGTCGGGGCCGCCCTGACCATCAAGGTCAACTACAACCGCTTCTCCCTCAACCACGCCTACACCGATATCATCACCGAACAAAACGTCATCCAGCACCAGGTCACGGGAGATGCACTTTACGGTCTGGATGTCTTTGTCCACCCGGATTACCGTGGGCTCCGCCTCGGCCGGCGCCTCTACGACGCCCGCAAGGAGCTGTGCCGCAGCACCAACCTCAAGGCCATCCTGGCCGGCGGCCGCCTCCCAGGCTACCACAAGGTGGCCGACCAGCTCACGGTGATCGAGTACCTCGAGAAGGTCAAGCGCAAGGAAATCCACGATCCCATCCTGTCGTTCCAGCTTGCCAATGATTTTGATGTCAAGCGGCTGATGAAGAACTACCTGCCGGAGGATGCCAAGTCCTGCGGCTACGCCACCCTGCTGGAGTGGGACAATGTGTTCTACGACGAGGAAATGCCATCGGTCATCGAGTCCGAGAAGAAAATCGTGCGGATAGGGATTGTCCAGTGGCAAATGCGGAAGATGGTGTCGCTGGACGACCTAATAGACCAGGCCGAGTTCTTTGTCTCCTCGCTGTCCAACTACCAGGCCGACTTTGCGCTCTTCCCCGAGTTCTTCAATGCTCCGCTGATGGGACTCAGGCCCGATCTTAGCTCAGTGGAGGCGATCCGTTTCCTGAGCGAGTTCAGCGAGGACATCAAACAACGCTTTTCCCAAATGGCGGTCACCTACAACATCAACATCATATCCGGCAGCATGCCGGTGCTGGAAAATGACCGCCTGTATAACGTCTCTTATCTGCTGCACCGCGACGGCTGTATCGACGAGCAGTACAAGATCCATATTACACCGCACGAGCAGAAGGACTGGGTCATTGACGGTGGCGACAAGGTCAAGGTGTTCGAGACCGATGCCGGACGGGTCGGCATCCTCATCTGCTACGATGCCGAATTCCCCGAGTTGGGGCGAATGCTGGCAGAGCAAGGGGTGCAAATCCTGTTCGTGCCGTTCTGGACGGACACCAAGAATGGTTATCTGCGAGTCAGGCTATGCGCCCAAGCAAGAGCCATTGAAAATGAATGCTATGTCGCACTCGGTGGCAGTGTCGGCAACCTGCCGCGGGTCAATAATGTCGATATCCAATACGCCCAATCCGCGGTCTTTTCGCCTTCCGATATCTATTTCCCCCACGATGCCACGATTACCGAAGCCAGTGCCAATACGGAGATGATCATCTTCGCCGATGTCGAGCTCGACAAGCTCAAGTTCCTCAATACCGAAGGATCCGTCACCAACCTGCGCCACCGCAGGCTCGATCTTTATGGCGGCTTCACGCAGGCAGGCAATGAACCGGGCCCGGACCCGTCCTGATCCGGGCTATTACCAGAGCGCCAGCGGCAGCCAATTATGAAATGATCATAAATTCCAACTAGGCTTAACTTTAACTCGAGCAAAAAGTTGAATTTTCAAGCAACCAGCTAATTTCTTTTGCGCGCGGATCATGATAATCTGCGCGCCCTTCTATCACTGAGTGAAAATGGCAATGAGCAAAGGTACTCTATACATTGTGTCGGCCCCGAGCGGCGCAGGCAAATCCAGTCTGATTAACGCCCTGTTGGAAACCAACCCGATCTATGACATGAAAGTATCCGTCTCTCATACCACCCGCGGCATGCGCCCGGGCGAAGAGCACGGTGTTCATTACAATTTCGTTAGCGTAGAAGAGTTCCAAGAACTAGTAGAGCAAGGTGCATTCCTTGAGCACGCTGAAGTTTTCGGCAACTACTACGGCACATCTCGCCCTTGGATCGAGCAGCAACTGAACAAGGGTATCGATGTATTCCTCGATATCGATTGGCAGGGTGCCCGCCAGATCCGCAAGCAGATGCCACAAGCAAAAAGCCTGTTCATCCTGCCGCCTTCGAAAGAAGAGCTGGAGCGCCGCCTCAATGCCCGTGGCCAGGACAGCGATGCTGTTATCGCCCGCCGCATGGAGGAAGCCCGTTCGGAAATCTCCCATTACAACGAATACGACTATGTGATCGTCAATGATGATTTCGATGTCGCGCTGATGGATTTCAAAGCCATTATCCGTGCAGAACGATTGAAGCAAGACAAGCAAGCTGCTAAATATAACAGCATGCTCAATGCTCTACTGGCAGAACAGTAAGTATTTTTGTACAATTTTCCATCTTTATTTATATAACCACTGGAGTCCTCCATGGCACGCGTAACCGTTCAAGACGCTGTTGATAAAATTGGCAACCGTTTCGATCTAATCCAAATTGCTTCACGCCGCGCTCGTCAGATGCAAACTGGCGGTAAGGATCCACTGGTTCCAGAAGAAAACGACAAGTACACAGTGATCGCGCTTCGTGAAATCGAAGAAGGCCTGATCACCAAAGATATCCTAGATGCTCGTGAGCGTCAGGAACTTCAAGAGCAAGAAGCAGCAGAGCTAGCCGCTGTTAGCGCTATTGCCGGCGACAACCGTTAATTCAGGGAACCGGGCGAATTGTATCTTTTTGATAGCCTGAAAGAAGTCGCGATCGAATACCTGCCTGAGTCCCAAATAGAGGCGCTCAGGCAGGCCTATCTCGTTGCGCGCGATGCCCACGAAGGGCAGACCCGCTCCAGTGGCGAACCTTACATCATCCACCCGATTGCCGTTGCCCGTATCCTGGCCGAAATGCGCCTCGACTACGAAACCTTGATGGCAGCCCTGCTCCACGATGTCATCGAAGATACCGAGGTCACCAAAGACGATCTCGACAGTCGCTTTGGCTCTACCGTGGCCGAGCTGGTAGATGGGGTCTCCAAGCTGGACAAGCTGAAGTTCCGCGACCGCAAAGAAGCGCAAGCCGAGAACTTCCGCAAGATGATCATGGCAATGGCCCATGACATCCGCGTTATCCTCATCAAGCTGGCTGATCGCACGCACAACATGCGCACCTTAGGCGCCCTGCGTCCGGACAAACGCCGCCGAATTGCCCGCGAAACGCTGGAGATATTCTCTCCGCTGGCGCACCGCCTGGGTATCCACAACATCAAGACCGAACTGGAGGAGCTGGGTTTCGAAGCCCTGTATCCGAACCGTTACCGTGTGTTGAAGGAAGTGGTGGCTGCCGCGAGGGGTAACCGCAAAGAAATGATTAACAAGATCCACGCCGAAATTGAGGGTCGCCTCAAAGACGCGGGGATCGAAGGCACGGTACAAGGCCGCGAGAAGAACCTTTACTCCATCTACAACAAGATGAAGAACAAGGAGCAGCGCTTCCATTCGATCATGGACATCTACGCCTTCCGCGTATTGGTCAAGGATCTGGATACCTGCTATCGCGTATTGGGACAGGTCCACAACCTGTACAAGCCGCGTCCGAGCCGGATGAAAGACTATATCGCCATTCCGAAAGCCAACGGCTATCAGTCACTGCATACCTCACTGGTCGGCCCGCACGGGGTACCCGTCGAAGTCCAGATCCGTACCGAAGATATGGATCAGATGGCCGACAAAGGGGTTGCCGCCCACTGGGCCTACAAAGATGGTGAAAGCTCCGGTACCACCGCACAGGTTAAAGCCCAGCGCTGGATGCAGAGCCTGCTGGAACTGCAGCAGAGTGCCGGTAGCTCGTTCGAGTTTATTGAGAACGTTAAATCTGATCTGTTCCCGGATGAGCTTTACGTCTTTACACCGAAAGGCCGAATTGTTGAGCTCCCGGTCGGTGCGACAGCGGTCGACTTTGCTTATGCAGTACATACCGATGTCGGCAACGCCTGTGTCGGCGCCCGAGTCGAACGCCAGCCTTATCCGCTCAGCAAACCGCTGAAAAACGGTCAGACCATTGAGATCATCAGTGCGCCGGGTGCCCGCCCGAACGCGGCATGGCTCAACTACGTGGTGACCTCCCGCGCCCGCACCAAGATCCGTCAGGTGCTCAAGACCATGCGTCGCGAAGAGTCAATTACCCTTGGCCGCCGCCTGCTCAACCATGCGTTGGGAGCGATCAACATCGATCAGATCGATGAAGGTAACCTGCATCAGGTATTGACTGACCTGCGTCTGGCCAGCCTCGAAGATCTGCTGGCCGAGATTGGCCTTGGTGAGCTGATGAGCGTGGTGATTGCCCGCCGCTTGCTTGGCAGTGCCGATGAGCTAACGCCGAAGGAGTCCGATCAGCGCCTGCCTATCCGCGGTGCGGACGGCATCCTGCTGACCTTTGCCAACTGCTGTCACCCTATCCATGGTGATCCGATCATGGCCCATGTCAGCCCGGGTAAAGGCCTGGTTATTCACCGCGAAGAATGTGCCAACATCCGCGGCTACCAGCGAGAGCCGGACAAATACATGGCGGTCGAGTGGAGCGAGGACTTCGAGCAGGAGTTTGTCACCTCACTCAAGGTCGATATGCAGAACCACCAAGGTGCACTGGCCGATCTGACCAACACCATTGCTGCCACCGGATCGAATATCCAGGGCCTGGCAACGGAAGAAAAAGACGGTCGCCTTTATACCATTACCGTGCGCCTGACCACCAAGGGACGTATCCATCTGGCCAATATCATGCGCCGGATCCGAGTAATGCCCAACGTGGTGCGTGTTTCACGCCAGAAAAACTAAACCACGCCAGTATCCAACTGGCCCGCCACAGAATAAAAAACGCCCGCTCGCGGGCGTTTTCTTTAGGTAACAGAACATGAGCCCAGAACGCTTCCAACGTATCCATGAGGTCCTTGCCACCCGTCAGCCAGACTTGACGGTGTGCATGGAAGAAGTCCACAAGCCTAACAATGTCTCGGCCATTGTCCGCACCGCCGATGCAGTCGGGATCCACAAGGTCCATGCCGTATGGCCAAGCAGCGGCATGCGTATGCTGGGCAATACTTCAGCCGGGGCTCGTAATTGGGTCGAGCTTGAAACCCACGACTCCATGGTCAATGCGGTCAGCACCCTCAAGGCACAGGGCATGCAGGTACTGGCCACCAACCTGTCGGACACCGCAATTGATTTTCGTGAAGTGGATTACACCAAGCCGACCGCTGTAATTCTAGGCGGTGAGAAAAACGGGATCACCGCTGAAGCGCTGTCGATGGCCGATCAGGATATCATCATCCCGATGGTAGGTATGGTACAGTCATTGAATGTCTCAGTCGCCAGTGCCCTGATCCTGTACGAAGCACAGCGCCAGCGCCAGAACGCCGGTATGTATAACCGGGAGAAAACCCTGCTGCCTGATGAGGTGGTTCATCGTATCCTGTTCGAGCGCGGCCATCCAGTGCTGGCAAAAGTCGCCCGCCGCAAGGGGCTGCCTTACCCGCCGCTGGACGAGCATGGCCAAATCGCTGCCGACGAACAATGGTGGAGCATCATGCAGGCGACCGAGCCGAAAAAGAAAAAGACCTTACCTTAAACGGATGCAGCCATAACGGATGTGGCCATAATGGAGTAGTAATGAGCGGACAACTTCTCGATACTATAGCCCTGACCGAACTGTCGGGTGTCGGTGCCAAAATGGCAGAAAAACTGGAAAAAATCGGCCTGCATACGGTGCAGGATCTCCTCTTCCACCTGCCGCTCCGCTACGAAGACCGCACCCGGATCTGGCCGATTGCCAGCGCCATGGCGGGCCAGCACCTCACAATTCAAGGCGAAGTGCTGAGCAGCAACATCACTTTCGGCAAACGCCGGATGCTGACCGTCAAGATCAGTGACCAGAGCGGCAGTGCCACCCTGCGTTTTTTCAACTTTAATGCCGCAATGAAAAATAGCCTCAGTGAGGGCAAGCAGGTCAAAGCCTATGGCGAAATCAAGCGCGGCAAGTACGGGCTTGAGATCATCCACCCCGATTACAAAGTCTTCTCAGAGCCGACCGAGCTCAGTACCGAGGAAACCCTGACACCAGTCTACCCGACTACCGACGGCCTGCGCCAGCTGACCCTGCGCAACCTCACCGACCAGGCCATGCGCCTGCTCGACAAATCGGCGGTGCGAGAGCTGCTGCCAGAAGGCCTGTACGACCGCCAGATGACCCTGGCGCAGGCCCTGCATATCATGCACCGGCCAACACCGGATGTTTCCCTCGACCAACTCGAGGAAGGCAAGCACCCGGCCCAGCAGCGCCTGATCCTCGAAGAGCTGCTGGCACAGAACCTGTCGATGCTGGCAGTGCGCCACAAAAGCCAGCGCCATGCCGCCTGGCCGCTGGCTGAGAGCAATACCCTCAAAGGCAAATTGCTGGCCAGCCTGCCATTTACCCCGACCGGTGCCCAGCAGCGGGTAGTGGCTGATATCGAGCGCGACCTTGCTGTACCCCACCCGATGATGCGCCTGGTCCAAGGCGATGTTGGCTCGGGCAAAACCCTTGTCGCAGCACTCGCAGCCCTGCGTGCCATCGAGCATGGCTACCAGGTCGCGCTGATGGCGCCAACCGAACTGCTGGCCGAGCAGCATGCGATCAACTTCGCCGCCTGGCTCAACCCGCTGGGGATTGAAGTCGGCTGGTTGGCCGGCAAGCTCAAGGGCAAGGCGCGCGACAAGGAGCTCGCCCGCATCGAAAGCGGCGAAGCTAAGATGGTGGTTGGTACCCATGCCCTGTTCCAGGAGCAAGTCGTCTTCAATAACCTCGCCTTGGTAGTTATCGACGAGCAGCACCGCTTCGGTGTCCACCAGCGCCTCGAGCTACGCGAGAAAGGGGCCAATGGCGGCTGCTATCCACACCAGCTGATCATGACCGCCACCCCGATCCCGCGTACCCTGGCAATGACCGCTTATGCCGATTTGGAAACCTCGGTCATCGATGAGCTGCCACCGGGCCGGACCCCGATCCAAACCGTCGCCCTGCCCGACTCACGCCGCCAGGAAATCATCGAGCGCATCCGCTCGGCCTGCCTCAATGAAGGCCGCCAAGCCTATTGGGTCTGCACCCTGATTGATGAGTCCGAGGTCTTGGAAGCCCAAGCCGCCTCCGATACCGCCGACGAGCTGACCGCACAATTACCCGAACTCAATATCGGGCTGGTTCATGGCCGGATGAAACCGGCTGAAAAACAGGACGTGATGAAGCGATTTAAAGATGGGGATTTGCACCTGCTGGTTGCCACCACCGTCATCGAAGTCGGTGTTGACGTTCCCAACTCAAGTTTGATGGTGATCGAGAACCCGGAGCGTCTCGGCCTGGCCCAGCTGCACCAGTTACGCGGCCGGGTTGGTCGGGGCAGCGTCGCCAGCCACTGTGTACTGCTCTACCATGCACCGCTGTCGAAAACCGCGCAGAAACGCCTTGGGGTACTGCGCGAGAGCAGTGACGGCTTTGTCATCGCCCAGCGTGATTTGGAAATCCGCGGCCCCGGCGAATTGCTAGGTACCAAGCAGACCGGTATTGCCGAGTTCAAGGTCGCCGACCTGGTCCGTGACCAACACCTGATCCCGCAGGTCCAGAAGCTGGCCCGTTACCTGCACGATAACTACCCGGACAACGCCAAGGCCATCATCGACCGCTGGCTCGGCCAGCGGGAGAACTATTCCAATGCTTAAAAACAGGGCTAATTCCTGAAAACAGGCAATAAAAAAGCGAGGTCTCATCCTCGCTTTTTTATCATTGAACAAGCTTGCTTAGCAGCTATTTCTTGGCATGCAACGGCAAGCTGATCTGCACCCGCAGGCCACCTTCACGACGATTGGACACCTGGATCACCCCTTCATGCTGATCGATAATACGTTTGACGATTGCCAGCCCTAAACCGGTGCCTTCGGTGTCAGTACCACGGGCAGTATCGCCGCGGGTCAGCGGCTGGAACATCCTCGCTACCTGATCAGGGTCGATACCCGGGCCATCATCCTCGACACAGAACCAGGCACTCTTGCGATCGGCAGCGGTACCGCTGGAAATCTTGACCAAGCCATTGCCGTAGCGCTGGGCATTGACCACCAGGTTGGTGATAGAGCGCTTGATGGAGACACCATTGCCGATGATCACACCAGGGATATCCGCCAACTCCAGCTCGACCTGGCGCTCGTAGCCCCCTTCGGCTTCAGCCACCTCTTCCAGCAGGTAGTTGAGCTCGAGCTCCTCTTCTGCCTGCTTCTTGGTCGACTTGAGATAGTCCATGAACTGGCTGATGATCTCGTTACACTCTTCGGTATCGTTGATCATGCTCTCGGCCAAATAGCTGTCTTCCGGCGACATCATCTCGGTTGCCAGGCGAATGCGGGTCAGAGGTGTACGCAAGTCATGACTGACACCGGCCATCAGCAGGGCACGGTCATCTTCGAGCTGCTTGATCCCCGCCGACATCCGGTTGAATGCCTTGGTTACCGCACGAATTTCCGACGCGCCTCGTTCAGGCAATACCGGTGGAGTCTCCCCCTTTGCCACCTGCAAGGCCGCTTGTTCCAGCGCCACCAGCGGGCGGTTCTGGATCCGGATGAACAACCAGCCACCGGCAATCACCATAAAGGCAATGATCAAGCTGTAGTGGAACAGCGGTGAGAAGTCGTCTTCCTGCAATTCGGACAGCGGGATCCGCATCAAGAAACCGGGTATTGAATCACTCCTGAGCCACAGCACATAGCTGTCGGCCCCCAGCACCAAGCGCACTTCGGTTGGCGACGCCAGCTCCTGGGTCATCTCCGCGCTGAGATATTCAATCACCGTGGCTTTGGCGAATTCCTGCAGCTCATCATCGTGGTCAGGATCACTCCCGTCCTCGGCATGCAGGGTCACCCCGAGCTGCTCGAGCAACTGCCGCCTCAGCGGGGTATCGAGATGGAAAGTATTGCCGTCAGCGAGCTCAACATCCTCCTTGAGCATTAAGCGCACCTCGTAGGCAAGGATCCGGTTGAACTGCTGCAAGCTTGGCAGCAAGGCATAGTTGAGTACCGCCAGGTAAGAGAAAATCTGGCTGGCTATCAACAAGCCAGCCAGAAGGATCAGTGTCCGGGTAAAGGTACTACGTGGCGACAGTCGCATGGCTTACGCCTCGCTGCCGTCCGGTACGAATACGTAGCCCAGTCCCCATACGGTCTGGATGTAGCGTGGGCGGCTAGGGTCTTCTTCGATCATCCGGCGCAGACGGGAGATCTGAACGTCAATCGAACGCTCCATCGCAGAGTATTCACGGCCACGGGCCATGTTCATCAGCTTGTCGCGGGACATTGGCTCGCGGGCATTGGTTACCAGCGCTTTCAATACCGCAAACTCACCCGATGTCAGCGGCATCGACTCTTCGCCACGGAACATTTCGCGAGTACCCAAGTTCAGGCGGAACTCGCCGAATTCGATGATCTTGCTGTCGACACTCGGAGCACCGGGTGCTTCAACCGTCTGGCGGCGCAGTACGGCACGGATACGTGCCAGCAGTTCACGCGGATTGAATGGCTTAGGCAGGTAGTCGTCAGCGCCGACTTCCAAGCCGACAATACGGTCTACTTCGTCACCCTTGGCGGTCAGCATCAGGATTGGCAGCATGTTGTTGGCATTACGCAAACGGCGGCAAATCGACAAGCCATCTTCGCCCGGCAGCATCAAATCCAATACCATCAGGTGGAAGGTTTCACGGGACAATAAGCGGTCCATTTGCTCACCGTTGGCCACGCTACGCACCTGGAAGCCCTGCTCAGACAGGTAACGCTCCAGCAGCGCACGCAGGCGCATGTCATCATCAACAACTAGAATCTTATAATTTTCCTGCATATCTCACCTTACTTGCATCGACTGAGGTTATCGTGCTTTGGGCGTATTTTACTCGACGTTCCCAGCGGTTAGCTGAAATTTGCCGCTAAAATAACCACTAAATTGTTACCGTTTATGTCAGGACCGCTCGTTTTCGAGTGGCTTATCTCTACGATAGTGACAACAATCTTTGTTTACCTACCCTTTAAACTAACCTAAATTCAAGGAACTATCCAAAGCAATACGCATTCTGAGTGGTTGAGACTTGATCTGTGCCCCGTGCCGAACGACTATTGGCAACAACAGAGACATTCAGCTTCCAGCAACCCGATAAAAACCGGATCCTGCGATGAAAACCAACCTCATTACCCGCGAGGGCTATGACAAACTGAAAAACGAGCTCGATTTCCTATGGAAGGAAGAGCGCCCCGAAGTCACCAAGAAAGTCACCTGGGCCGCTAGCCTAGGCGATCGTTCAGAGAATGCCGACTACCAGTACAATAAAAAACGCCTGCGCGAAATCGACCGCCGGGTCCGCTACCTGCGCAAAAGGCTCGAACAGGTACAGGTCGTCGATTACTCTCCCCAGCAAGATGGCAAGGTGTTCTTCGGTGCCTGGGTCGAAATCGAGAACGACGATGGCGAAACCAAGTCTTTCCGCATTGTCGGTCCGGACGAAATCTACGGCCGCAACGACTACATCTCGATTGACTCGCCGATGGCCCGAGCACTGCTGAAAAAAGAAGTCGATGACGACGTCGAGGTCAATACGCCTGCCGGCAAGAAAGAGTGGTTCGTCAACAGCATTCGCTATCAGTAAAGCGAGGCTATAGCCACAAGGTGAGCCCAAGGCGTGGAAGTGCCATCAGTTACTGACAGTCCGCTAACACGCGATGCCTTGCCTGCATTCCTATCGCCCGTAAAATGGGCCAATACCAGACAACAAGAGAAATGAACGGATGAGCAATACGATCAACCAGATGATTGCCACTGAGCTGAATGTTCGCCAGGAACAAGTCACAGCCGCAATCACTTTGCTCGATGATGGTAACACCGTGCCTTTCGTGGCCCGTTACCGTAAGGAAGTCACTGGTGGGCTGGATGACACCCAGCTCCGCAACCTGGAATCTCGCCTCGGCTATCTGCGCGAGCTCGAAGACCGCCGCCAGGTGATCATCAAATCCATTACCGAGCAGGGCAAATTAACGGCCGAGCTCGAAGCGGCCATCACGGGTGCCGATAGCAAGACCCGCCTTGAAGATCTCTACCTGCCCTACAAGCCCAAGCGCCGTACCAAAGGTCAGATCGCCATTGAAGCAGGCATTGAGCCACTGGCAGACTCACTGTGGAACGATCCGAGCCAAACACCGGAAGACAGCGCTGCAGCTTACGTCGATAGCGACAAGGGCTTTGCCGACACCAAAGCCGTGCTCGACGGTGCCCGCGCTATCTTGATGGAGCGCTTTGCCGAAGATGCTGCGCTGCTGGAGAAAATCCGCCGCCACCTCCTTTCACAGGCCGAACTGACCTCGCGTGTGGTGGAAGGCAAAGAGCAGGAAGGCGCCAAATTCAAAGACTACTTCGAGTACAACGAAGTCTTCAAGAATATTCCTTCGCACCGCGCTTTGGCCCTGTTCCGTGGTCGCAACGAAGGCTTTTTGCAGATCAGCCTCAACGCCGATCCCAACCAGGAAGAAGGCGTGCGCGGCTCCTACTGCGAAGTGATGATTGCCGACCACCTAGGCGTGAAACTGGGCACCCAGGCCGCTGATACCTGGCGCAAGCAGGTGATCAGCTGGACATGGCGCATCAAGATTGCCATGCACCTGGAAACCGAACTAATGGCAGCACTGAAGGAAAAAGCCGAAGACGGTGCCATGCAGGTGTTTGCCGACAACCTGAAAGATTTGCTGATGGCAGCCCCGGCCGGCCCCCGAGTCACACTGGCTCTTGACCCGGGCCTGCGTACCGGCTGTAAGATAGCGGTAGTCGATGCGACCGGCAAACTGCTGGATACGGCCACTATTTACCCGCACACCGCCCGTGCCCGCGTGGCGGAAGCCGAAGCGACCTTGCTGGCACTGCTGAACAAGCACAAGGTTGATTTGATAGCGATTGGTAACGGTACTGCTTCACGTGAAACAGACAGCTTTGTTGCCAGCGTGCTCAAGGACAATAATCTCAAGATCCAGAGCGTGATGGTCAGTGAAGCTGGTGCATCGGTTTACTCGGCGTCAGAATTGGCGGCCAACGAATTCCCGCAGCTGGATGTGTCGCTGCGCGGCGCCGTGTCTATCGGCCGCCGCCTGCAAGACCCACTGGCCGAGTTGGTGAAGATCGATCCGAAATCCATCGGTGTGGGCCAGTACCAGCACGACGTCAGCCAGAGCATGCTGGCCAAGCGCCTGGATGCCGTGGTCGAGGACTGTGTAAACGCCGTCGGTGTTGATGTGAATACCGCCTCTCCTGCGCTGCTAACCCGTGTGGCTGGCCTGAATGGCACCATCGCCCAGAACATCGTGAACTACCGTGATGAGAACGGCCGGTTCGACAGCCGTACCACCCTGAAGAAAGTCGCGCGCCTCGGGCCAAAGGCATTCGAGCAGTGTGCTGGTTTCCTGCGTATCATGGGCGGCAAGAACCCACTTGATAGCTCGGCGGTTCACCCGGAGTCCTATGCCGTGGTCAAGAACATCGCCGCAGCCAACGACAAGGCGCTCGATGCCATCATCGGCAACACCGAGTTCCTGCGCAGCATCAAGGCCGCTGACTATACCGATGAAAAATTCGGCCTGCCGACGGTAACCGATATCATCAGCGAGCTCGACAAGCCGGGCCGCGACCCGCGTCCGGAGTTCAAGACCGCCACCTTCGCCGAAGGGGTCAACGAGGTCAAAGATTTGATCCCGGGCATGGTGCTTGAAGGGGTGATCACCAACGTCACCAACTTCGGTGCCTTCGTCGATGTCGGTGTCCACCAGGACGGCCTGGTGCATATCTCGGCCCTGTCGGACAAGTTTGTCTCCGACCCACGCGAAGTGGTCAAGGCCGGTGATATCGTCAAGGTCAAGGTGATGGAAGTGGATCTGCAGCGTAACCGTATCGGGATGTCGATGCGCCTTAGCGACGAACCGGGCCAGGATAACAAGCCTGCCCGCAAGCCGCAGCAGAACCGACCTCAGGGTAACCAGCGCAACCCACAGCCTCGCCAGCGCCATGACCGCCAGCCGAGCAACAGCAACAACGCAATGGGTGGTGCCTTTGCCGCCGCGTTTGCTAACGCGAAGAAGAAGTAAAGCGCAGTTGGGCCAATAAACAAAAAGAGCCGGCATTCGTGTCGGCTCTTTTTTATTTCGGGCGATTGGCGATTGGCGATTGGCGATTGGCGATTGGCGATTGGCGATTGGCGATTGGCGATTGGCGATTGGCGATTGGCGATTGG
>NZ_JAWJZI010000011.1:101103-127066 GCF_033022775.1 Photobacterium rosenbergii
TTGGCGATTGGCGATTGGCGATTGGCGATTGGCGATTGGCGATTGGCGATTGGCGATTGGCGATTGGCGATTGGCGATTTAACATCGTTTCTTGCTGCCAAGCTTTGTCAAGCAATACAACAGATAGGATTTTCCCTCTAGCCCATGGCCGCTTTTCACGCCCCTCGCCGTATCACAACACCACCAAATACTCCGTTGGCGGATTAGGCACAGTGGCCTGGGCGTACTTGTGGGCGACAACACCCTTGGTACGCTCCGACTCACTGATCTGCTGTAGTGCCTCGAGCAGATCGCGCGGCAGTTTGATGTGCATGGAATAGCCCAGATCGCTGACATCCGCCATATAGCTTTCGGCTGACAGGGCCTTGACCAGCATTTCCATCGACTCCTGGTAGCCGTAATGCTTCTCTTCAACGGCTTGCTGGTAATCGGGGTGTTCGGACGGGTCCCAGGAAGGTTTCTTGAGCTGTTTTTCTTCGCTGCTCAGGGCACGCTCCTGGGCAGAGGATTGCATTTCGGTGGTAGGGACAATTTTCTCACGTACGCGATTATCCCGCGCGGTTTGCTCGGTTGGCGGGTTAACTGTCGGGGCCACGGCTGGCGCGCCCACCTGTACGGGAGTGACTAGCATGTTGGAGCCTCTCTCCTGAGATTTTTCTTATCTAAGCTATGGCCTGCAATACGGTTGCAACAATTCCTGCGACGGCAAGCCACTCTCAGGCATTATAGTAACCATCGCTGTTGGCGTTGATATCTTGGTTCACGTCTTAATTTTGCTATCGGCCCAAATGAGAAAAAGTTTAGGCCGCTTGCTTTAACATCAGTTTCTCACCAGCGAGTACTCATATTAACCCGTAAAGGCTTTTAGCGTATCGATAAATTCATCAGGATGGGAGATAAACGGTGCATGTGAAGCACCCGCAAACACATGTTGCTGCGACTGTGGGGCAAGCTTATCAAGCTCGCGGGCAACCTTGGCCGGCACCAAGCCATCCAACCGGCCATACAAGCGTAGCCAAGGCTGGGAGATAGTTGCTAGTAATGGGCGTAAATCAACCTGACCCAGCATATCAAGCCCGAGAGCCAACGCATCAGGATTCGGCTCAGGACGGGACAATACCGCTTCCTTGAGCTGGCGAATATCCTGGCGGGCAGTCTTACTTCCCATCGCCTGCAAAGCCATAAACCGCTCGACAGTCGCTCTGAAGTCCGAATCAAGCTGGCTGCGAAAATCATCCAGCACCTGCGGTTTGATCCCGCGCCAGTCTTTTTCCGCGGCAAAGCACGGAGAGCTAGCCACCGTGACTAATTGCTTCACCCTATCCGGCGCCTGCAACGCGGCAGACTTTGCCACCAAACCGCCCAATGACCAGCCGAGCCAAATGGCCTGATCCGGTGCCTGCGCCAATAATTGGCTGGCCATCTCATCAACATCGGCAGCCGGCAGGTGCTGGCTATGTCCGTAACCCGGCAGATCCACTACATGCACCCGATAGTGCTGCGCCAGCGCAGGCATTACCTGCTGCCACACGGCGCCATTCATTCCCCAGCCATGAATGAGAAGTAGATCGGAACCTTGTCCTTGCGTTTGCCAGTGAAGCTCAGCTGTCATCTATATTTCCTATATTTGCCACCAGGGATTACACGGATGGTATCGCTATTTGACCAATTCACCAACTTTCTGCGCCGCTACCACCGCTGCCCGTTATGCCACCTGCCCGTCGACGGCCCCCATCCAGTGTGGTGCAGCCATTGCCTTGGCCACTTTCCCAGCCCGCCTTATTGCCATCACTGTGGTAATACACTGGCCGTAGATGCCGAGCATTGCGGCCAATGCCTGAAAGCTCCCAGGCCCTGGCAGCGCCTCTACCGCCTAGGCGAATATCAGTTCCCCCTGCGCCACCTGATCCACCAGCTGAAATTCCAGCGTAAATTCTGGTTGGCCCAACCGCTTGGCGAACTCATGGCACAGCAGATCGATGAACCCGCCCCCTTGCTGCTACCTATTCCTTTACATCCCCGGCGTTTACTCCAACGCGGTTTTAACCAAAGCAGCCTCATTGCCCAGGCCGTTGCCAGACAGACCGGAAGCCAACTGGATACCCGACGGCTCAAACGCCTTCGCTATACCCCGCCCCAGCACACACTGAGCAAAGCACAGCGCCAGCATAACCTTGAACAAGCTTTTATACTTAAAGGGGGAAAATTGCCGAGCCATGTTGCCCTTGTCGATGATGTCGTCACCACCGGCACAACGGTTGCAGAAGCCGCCACACTGTTGCGCCTAGCGGGTGTAAAACGGATAGACATCTACTGCCTCAGCTTTACCCCACCAGAAAAAACTGCAGAAAAATCGACAAGATCCGTGCCGAAATCATAGTTGCAGCGATTAATGGGTGATAGAAAGGGCAGCAAAGAGTAGAATAGAATTAATCTTACTAAATAAGTCAGGTATTACGTCGTGTCTATGATTACTATTTCTGAGAATGCTCAACAGCACTTCGGCAAGCTTCTGGCCCAGCAGCCAGAAGGGACTAACATCCGTGTATTCGTGGTAAACCCAGGTACGCAAAATGCAGAGTGCGGCGTGTCCTACTGTCCACCGGAAGCCGTGGAAGCCAGTGACACCGAAATCAAGTTCGATCTGTTCTCTGCTTTCGTTGATGAACTAAGCCTACCTTTCCTTGAAGATGCTGAGATTGACTTTGTCACCGACAAGATGGGTTCACAGCTAACACTGAAAGCACCGAATGCCAAGGTACGCAAAGTGTCTGATGATGCACCTCTGATGGAGCGTGTTGACTACGTGATCCAAACTCAGGTCAACCCACAGCTTGCTGGCCACGGTGGCCATGTATCACTGTCTGAAATCACTGAAGATGGTGTGGCCATCCTGCAGTTCGGCGGCGGTTGTAACGGCTGCTCAATGGTTGATGTGACCTTGAAAGAAGGTATCGAAAAAGAGCTGCTAGCCCAGTTCGCCGGTGAGCTAACTGGCGTTCGCGATGTGACTGAGCACGCCCGTGGTGAGCACTCTTACTACTAAAGCCCACTGCTGCAAGGCAAATAAAAAAAGCGAGAACCGAGGTTCTCGCTTTTTTGCATACCAAACAAACAGTACTGTTGATAAAACTGTTAACCCGCTTGGTATGCTCTCGAATCTGAAAAAATAGCGATTCTATCAAAGTGCTAGAACTGTTATGTTTTCAGGTTTTTGATACCGTTATTATGACCTCACAACGGTAATGGTCACATTACGGCGTCCCCAGTTCCTTGCGGCTTGAACATCCTGGCCCATATAGATATCTATCTTGTTGCGCCATCGCTTGTTCATCTTGTCCAGTACCACATACTCACCCGGTAGCCCGGAGATTTTCACTATTGTGCCGCGTTTGAAGCCTCGGTTCAGTAGATCTCGGGAAACCGCAATGGCTTTCATGCCCGGTTTCAGCCTATCTCCCCAAGCCGCAATCGTTGGGTTGGAGTTGGTCTGGGCCCGGACTGAATTATATGCCGTTGCACTCACCTTGTATGACTTGCCATGGATAGCGGCGGCCATTGCCGGTGCTACCCAGCTCATCGTTATCACGGCTAAAAAAAGTGCTAAGACTGCTTTTTTCATTTATCCTCCAAGGTGGCAAAAAGATTATATTTTAACCAGCACTCGCTCACCTGGGTAGCTTTTTTTGCCGCAAAACTGAGCAAATTAAGTCAATTAATCCTAACTATTTGTTTGTACTAGCTGGTTGTAGGAAAATATTTTTTTGCCACTTGTAGGCAAAAACCACCGCCAAGCCAGCCCCGCGCATCGCCATGAACCCGAGCATCGCCCCCCAAAGCGCATGGTTGCCAAAACCGGACAGCAACCACCAAATGATGAAATAACAGCAGGTTGCGACAAACATACTGTTACGCATCTCGCGCCCGCGGGTTGCCCCGATAAAGATGCCATCAAGCAAAAAGCACCACATCGCCACCAGCGGCACCGCTGCCAGCCACGGCAAGTACTGGCCTGCCTCTTGCTGCACCGCCGGGATATCGGAAATCAAGGCGATTATCTCACGACCGAATAGGACAAATACCAGGGTCAAGACCAAGGAGATCACCAGGCTCCAGAATGTGGTTCCCACCAGGCTGCGCCCAAGTTCATCGCGATTGCGGGCACCAATCGCCTTGCCGACCATGGCTTCCATGGCATAGGCAAAGCCATCCATCGCATAGGAGACCAGCATCAGAAAGCTCATCAGCACCGCGTTGGCAGCCACCACATTATCGCCCAATGTCGCGCCCTGGAATGTCATGAACGTGAAAGTTAATTGCAGGCATAGGCTACGCAGGAAAATGTCCCGGTTGAGCTTGAGAAGACGGCCTATCCCCTGGCGGGCACTGCCTAGCTTGGCGCGCAAGGCTGGCAGTGCATGGCTGCGCCACTGGCGGGAGGCAAACCACAGTCCCAAAACCAGCCCGCTGTATTCCGCCAATACCGAGGCGGCCGCGGCTCCTTGGACTTTCCAGCCCAAGCCAAGCACAAACAGCACATCCAAGCCAATGTTGACGATATTGGTCACAATCAATAACCACATCGGCAACTTGGCATTCTGGGTACCGAGCAACCACCCCATAATGACGAAATTCGCCAGTGCTGCCGGGGCGCCCCAGATCCGGATCGAGAAATACTGCTCGGCATAGGTTTTTACTTCACTGCTGGCAGCACTGAAATGGAAAATTAGATCGGCCACCGGTTTATGGCAGATAATCAGTACCAGTGCCATTAACCATGCCAGTGCCATGCCTTGGATAAACACCGTCGCCTGGGCGTCGCGATCCGAGGCCCCATAGGCTTGGGCGCTGAGGCCGGTTGTTGCCATCCGCAAAAAACCCAGCAGCCAGAAGGTCACATTGATCATGGTGCCGCCCACTGCAACGCCGCCGAGGTACCAGGCGTGTTCAAGGTGACCAATCACCGCAGCATCAACCAGACCCAGCAGGGGGACCGTAATATTCGACAGCACCATCGGCAGGGCCAAGGCAAATACCTGGCGGTGTAAGTTTCTATCTCGCAACGCTTGCAGCACAACAACCTCAATTCTCGACATCCGGCCCGCGATTATCAGATGTCTGGCCACAAATAAAAAGCCCCCATGGACATAATCCACAGGGGCGATCCCCAGTCTGCAGAATGGGAATATTCGGGTAAGCCGTCTGATATCTCAGCCGCCATTATCAGACCGGCATTAATACTAAACCAATAACGCTGCCAGCCAGTGATCTGCCAACAACACCACAAACAGTGCCAGCAAATGCCAGATCGAGTACTTGAAGGTTGCCCAGGCATGGCCGGGCTCATCGGCAAACTTGAGCTTCACGGCATAACCGATAAAACCAAGGTTGAGCACGCTGCTTCCTATCAGATACAGCCAACCGCTCATCCCTGTCAGCCAAGGTAACAGACCCACCAGTGCCAACATCAAGGTATAAAGCAGCACCATGGTCTTGGTATAGCTTATACCGTGGGTCACCGGCAGCATTGGGATCCCTGCCTTGGCGTAATCATCCCGGCGATGGATAGCCAATGCCCAAAAATGCGGCGGGGTCCAGGTAAAGACCAGCATCACTAAAAGCAAAGCATGGGAGTGCAATTCACCGGTTACCGCTGTCCAGCCTAGCAGGGGTGGCGCGGCCCCGGCAAGGCCACCGATCACAATATTCTGCGGTGTGGCGTGCTTGAGCCAAACGGTGTAAACCAAGGCATAACCAATCAAGCTAGCAAACGTCAGCCAGGCCGTCAGCGCATTGAGCTGCCACAGCACCACAAACCCAGCCACCATCAATACACAAGCAAAAATCACCGCTTTATGGGTTTCTACCCGTCCTTTGGCCAATGGACGATGGTAGGTCCTCGCCATCTTGGCATCGAAGCGGCGGTCGAGCACATGGTTGAATGCGGCGGCGGCTGCCGACTGCAAGCCAATCCCAGCCAAACCAAAAACGACCGCCTTAAGTGGCGGGATCCCGGGAACTGCCAAGCACATCCCGACTAGCGCAGTCAGCAACAACATGGCAACGACTTTGGGCTTGGTCATGGTCAAGTAGTCCTGCCACACCCTTCCTGATGAAAGAGGCTTGTAGCCCCCTTTTGCTACCACCTGACTCTTTGCCATACCCTGGCCCTCCTCTGGCTAATCCACACGCCTTACATCCACTTGCCTATCAGCTTCCCATCCGGGAGGCGATTCGATTGGGATATCGGCCCAACTGCCGCATCCGGTGTACCTGCAAATTCACTGCCACCAACGACAGCAACAATAAAACCGCTGTGACGTTATGAGCCACCGCCACCGACAACGGCAGACTGGCGACGACATTGGTAATGCCAAGGACTATTTGACCAACCAGCACAACCATCATCACGCCAGCGACTCCCCTCAATGCTCGCTGTTGCCACAACAGGCAGGCGAGGCTCAGTAAAACAAATGCCGTAACCATAGCCCCGATTCGGTGGGTGACATGGATAGTGACCCGCTGTTGATAGTCCAGCACCCCGTATTGGTAGGTCTCATGCTCGGGCTGAATCAGGCCAAAAGCCGAGGTATCAAAGCTCTGGCGCCAATCCACCTCACACAATGGCAGCTGGGTACAGACCACCGCCGCGTAATTGGCTGCCGTCCAGCCTCCCAAGGCGATCTGCCCGATGACGACCAGCAAGCCGAACAGGGCAAATGCCTGTAACCCGCTGCTGGCACGTACCGAAGAAGGGGGGGATGATGTTGTGCCAAGCCGCAGCCAGAGCAGGAAAAGCAAAGAGGCGGTGGTAAACCCGCCCAACAAGTGTCCCATCACGACAACGGGCATCAAATCCATGGTGACGGTCCACATCCCGAGCAGGGCCTGGAAAATCACGGTCGCCAGCAGCAAGGCTGGCAGCCCTTTGGGACGGGAAGGTCTGCGCCATGCCATGACGTTGAGCGCCAAAATCATCAGGCCCAACGTCCCGGCAACGTAGCGATGAAGCATCTCGTTCCACGCTTTGTCAGCTTCCAATGGCGCATCAGGAAAGCGGGTGGCAGCCAATGCCTGCTGGGTTTCACTTTTTGGCACACCAGCAAAACCATAGCATCCGGGCCAATCCGGGCACCCCAAGCCAGCTTCGGTCAAACGGGTATAGGCCCCGAGGGCTATCACGCACAATGACAAGGCAAATGTCACGGCTACCCAGATGCGGTAATTATCTTGATTCATCACATGCTCTCCCTAGCCGATTTTCGAAATCTTCAGCAACCGCTTGAGATCCCTCAGCACATCCTTACCCTGTGCCAGTATCGCCACCTGCCCTTTAACCAAAGGGTAGGCCATCATCACATTTCCCAATGGGTCAGCAATGTAGATAGCCTTGGCACCGTACTCCAAGGTTTTGAGCTGACTGACCACATAGCCTGGCACCTGACGTTGCTCGATACCGGACATCTGCTTTTTCACCTCTCCGGACTGTTCATCAAGCGTGTCACCATCAATCAGCAGGACACTGCTGAGCCTGCCTTGCTCGGCACCGACCGCCTGGGGGACCTGGCGCAGATTGAACAATGCCCCCTGGCACAGCTCATCACATTGCTCAGGCAGCAAATAAATCAATTGCCACTGGCGGCTTTCACCCAGCCACTCCGACGCAAGCGGTGATTCCAACAGTTCACCACGGTTGGTCACCCCGCCTTGGTACCAGTTGAGATCAAGCACCAGCTTGGCCAGAATTACCGGCAAGGCGAAAGCACCGAAAAGTAGTAGTAACGTCCCCTGTTTCTTCATGGTTTACTCCGTCTCAGCCACCAAAAAGCCAGTCCTGATACTGCCAACGCCATCAAAAACCATTGCAGGGCGTAGGCATAATGTTTCTGCGGCCCCATGACCACGGGGATCCAGGTTTGATTGAGCGCCAGCGGGCTGTCCGGATCAATCTGCAAAACCCAGGGAGGAAGGGCTAGTTCCATGTGGTCGGCCAAATCAGCCATGCTGATGTTCTGTACCCTGAGCGGGTAGCCCTGCCCCATCACCTCCGGGGCCAGCTCCAGCAACGCCGAGGGGGGCGCAATGATACCGCTCACCAGCACCTCGCCATGATGCTCCGGCAGCACAGGAATTTGCTCGCGGTAGGCCGGTGCCGCAATCCAGCCTAAATTCACCAATACCCAGCCTCCATCAACCTCAAAGGGATACAGCACGTGGTAACCCGGACGGCCTTGGTAAAGCTGGTTATCCAGCAGCACCGCCTTACTGTGGTCAAATTCCCCGCGCAGGGTCAGGCTGTACCAACGAGGATCCGAGGGCAGGCTTGCCAGGCTGTAGTACATCTGCTCGCTGCGGAATTTCAGTGCATGGCCGAGACTTTCTTTTTCCTGGGCACGGGTCATTTGCCAAAAACCCAACTTGACCAATGTCGCCAGTACCGCCACAGTAAAAAGAATAAAACCTATCCGACGCATGATTCACCCAGTCCTGACCGGAGACCTCTATGTTGCTCAAAGCCCTGATTGTTTTCCTGTTGATTTTTATCGTGCTGAACCTGTTCCGGGCCTTGCCCGTGATGCTCAAAGGCAAACAGGGCCAGCCAATGTCCCGCCACCTCGGGCGACGGGTACTGTTCTCCGTCTTTCTGTTCGCCCTGCTGTTGATTGCGCTGGCCAGCGGCTACATCACCCCCAACCCAAGGCCCTACTAGTCGTCAATGCTAGCCTCTAGCCTCTAGCCTCTAGCCTCTAGCCTCTAGCCTCACAGGATATAAACGAACACAAACAGCCCGAGCCAGACCACATCAACAAAGTGCCAGTACCAAGCCCCGGCCTGGAAGGCAAAATGTTTCTCGGGGGTAAAGTGACCGCGCAATACCCGCAACCAGACGATGAACAGAATGATGGTCCCGAGGGTGACATGCAGGCCGTGGAACCCGGTCAGCAAAAAGAAGGTATTACCGTAGATCCCCGCATCCAAAGTCAGCCCCATATCCTGGTAGGCATGGACATACTCTACACCCTGCAAATAGACAAACAGCGAACCCAGCAGCACAGTCAATAACAGGAACAGTTTGAGCTTAGGCCGGTTGTCTTGCTCCAGAGCCGTGTGGGCAATATGGACAGTGACCGATGACGCCAGCAGGATCAGCGTGTTGTAAAGCGGCAGGCCAATCGGCCCCATCGCAGTGGTTTCCGCCCCGCCAGGAGTCATCACCAATGGCCACTGGGCGACAAAATCCGGCCACAGCACAGCATGGGTCATGGCGTTGTTTCCCGCCCCACCGAGCCAAGGCACGGCTATCATCCGGGCATAAAACAGCGCCCCGAAGAAGGCAGCGAAGAACATCACCTCGGAGAAAATGAACCAGCTCATTCCCTGGCGGAACGAGCGATCCATCTGGCGGCTATACAACCCGGCTATTGACTCGCTGATCACATCCCGAAACCAGCCCACCAGCATGATCAGCAGCAAACCGACCCCGGACAGCAAAATCCAAGGCCCCTGCCCCCCGAAGAGGTCCCCGACCGTAGCCCCCGCCCCCATCGCAATGAGAAACAAGGCTATCGCGCCCACTATCGGCCAGGCACTGGCCTCGGGCACATAGTAATTCTCGTGCGGAGGAGTCACAGATTGATCATGTTCAGAATAAGGATTCGCCATCATTCAACCTCATTGCGTTTGAGCCGGCGCATCCGGCTGGGCGTTGTAAAGGGTGTAGGCCAGGGTCAAGGTGTTGATGTCTTCTGGCAGTTCCGGGTCGACATAGAAAATCAGCGGCAAACTGGCTGTTTCGCCCGCGGCCAACGGCTGGCGGTTGAAACAGAAACATTCGATTTTATTCAGGTAACGCGCCCCCTGGCCCGGGCTGACCGAAGGTACGGCCTGGCCAATGGTTTCTTGCCCGGTCAAGTTCTTGGCCTTGTAAGTAATGGTGTGGGTCTGGCCAGGGTTAACCACCAGCGTCTTAACCTCCGGCTCGAACGTCCATTGCATGCCGGGGTTGATGTACGAGACAAACTCCACCGTGACCACGCGACTGGTATCGACCCGCTCGCTGGCCGTCGCCTGGGTATCCGACGTTTTGCCGTTGATACCGGTGATATCGCAGAACACGTCGTACAGGGGCACCAAGGCAAACGCGAAGCCGAACATCACCACCGCCATCAGGGTCAGTGACCAGATAGAGCGCTGCTTTTTCTTTGCCGGCTCCATGCTCTTCTCAGGGCCTTGATCAAACTGGGGCTTATCCATCGCTATCCCTCCCGTTAATCCACTTTAGGTGGGGTCGAGAACGTATGATGCGGAGCCGGCGAGGCCACCGTCCATTCCAGCCCTTCGGCACCATCCCACGGCTTGGCCGCAGCTTTCTCCCCGCCGCGAACACATTTGATTACCACGGCAAGGAATATCAGCTGGGACAAGCCGAACAGGAACCCGCCGACACTGACCACCGCATTGATATCGGCAAACTGCAGTGCGTAATCGGGGATCCGGCGCGGCATCCCGGCCAGGCCGAGGAAATGCATCGGAAAAAATAAGATATTGACCGAAATTATCGAGCACCAGAAATGCCACTTGGCCAGCTTCTCGTCGAACATGTGGCCGGTCCACTTCGGCAGCCAGTAGTAGGCGGCCGCCATGATGGAGAAGATCGCCCCGGACACCAGCACATAGTGGAAATGGGCCACCACGAAATAGGTATCGTGGTACTGGAAGTCAGCCGGTGTGATTGCCAGCATCAGGCCGGAGAAGCCGCCGATGGTGAACAGCACGATAAAGGCGATGGCAAACAGCATCGGCACTTCGAATGTCAGCGAGCCGCGCCACATGGTCGCCACCCAGTTGAACACCTTGACCCCGGTCGGCACCGAGATCAGCATGGTGCAGTACATGAAGAACAGCTCGGCAGCCACCGGCATCCCGGTGGTGAACATATGGTGGGCCCATACCAGGAAGCTCAAGCCGGCAATCGACGCGGTGGCATAGACCATTGAGCTGTAACCGAACAGCTTCTTGCGCGAAAATGCCGGGATAATCGCCGAAATAATACCGAAACTCGGCAAAATCATGATGTACACTTCCGGGTGGCCGAAGAACCAGAAAATGTGCTGGAACATGACTGGGTCGCCCCCGCCAGCGGCATCGAAGAAGCTGGTGCCAAAGTACTTATCGGTCAGCACCATGGTCACCGCCCCGGCCAGTACCGGCATCACGGCAATCAGCAGGAATGCGGTGATCAACCAGGTCCAGACGAACAGCGGCATCTTCATGTAGGTCATACCCGGCGCTCGCATGTTGACAATGGTGACGATGACATTGATCGCCCCCATAATCGAGCTGATCCCCATAATATGGATAGCGAAAACAAACAGGCCGGTACTTTCCGGGCTGTAGGTGGTAGAGAGCGGTGCATAGAAGGTCCAGCCGAAGTTAGGACCGCCGCCCTCCATGAACAGTGAAGCCAGCAACATGGTGAAAGCAAAAGGCAGGATCCAGAAGCTCCAGTTGTTCATTCGCGGCAGCGCCATATCCGGGGCACCAATCATCAGCGGCACCATCCAGTTGGCGAGGCCGGTAAACGCCGGCATCACCGCGCCAAAGACCATGATAAGACCATGGACCGTGGTCATCTGGTTGAAAAAGTTCGGATCAACCAACTGCAGGCCGGGTTGGAACAGCTCGGCCCGGATCACCATCGCCATCGCACCGCCAATCAGGAACATGGCAAAACTGAACATCAGGTACAACGAGCCGATGTCTTTGTGGTTAGTCGTAAACAGCCAGCGCTTGAGACCGGTCTGGTGGTGTTCGTGATGTTCATGCTGCTCGGTCTGGGTTTCCTCGACCTCGGTCTGCTCACGCAACATATCCGTCATCGTCACTCTCTCCCCTATAGGTCCTGACCGTCCATCACAGCCTGCACTTCGGCAGCCTGCACGGTGTCTCCGGTATTGTTATCCCAGGCGTTGCGCTCATAAGTGATCACTGCCGCCAGCTCCTTTAGGCTCAACTGCGGGCCAAATGCCTGCATTGCCGTTCCCTGCTTACCGTGAACAACGATACTGATGTGTTCCAGCTTGGCATTAGGGTCAACCGATAACCCTTGGCCTGCCAGTCCAGGGAAGGCCCCAGGGATCCCCTGGCCATTGGCCTGGTGACACATGGCACAGCGGGTGTTGTAAACCTGCTCGCCCAGGGTCATCAGCTCATCCATATCCATCTGCATCGCCAGCAAGCGCTGCTCTTCTTCACGCGCCTGCTGTTGGGCAACCTTGGTCGCCTGCAACCACTCTTCGTACTCAGCCTGCGGCTTGGCAATCACCACCACCGGCATAAAGCCATGATCCTTGCCGCACAACTCTGCACACTGACCACGGTATATCCCCGGCTCATCGATACGGGTCCAGGCTTCATTGATAAATCCGGGGTTGGCATCTTTCTTCACCGCAAAATCCGGCACCCACCAAGAGTGGATGACATCTTGAGAGGTGATCAAAAAGCGTACTTTCTTGCCAATCGGCAGCACCAGCGGGCGGTCAACTTCCAGCAGGTAATTGCTGCGTTTTTCACGCTCGTTGGCAATTTGGGCTGGGCTGGTTGCTAGCAGCGAGAAGAACTCGACATCCTCGCCGAAATAGCTGTAGTGCCATTTCCATTGCGAACCTGTAACCTGGATGGTCATGTCGGCCTGGGTCGTATCTTCCATTGCCAACAAGGTCTTGGTAGCAGGCACTGCCATGATGATAAGGATTACGAACGGGATCACCGTCCAGAGGATTTCCACTTTGGTACTTTCATGGAAGGAGGCTGCAACAGCCCCTTTTGACTTACGGTGGTGGATGATAGACCAGAACATCACCCCGAAAACCACCAGACCGATCGCCACACAGATATAGAAAATCGTCATGTGGAGATCAAACACCCGCTGGCTGACCTCGGTTACTCCCTGGGTCATGTTCAGTGGCATGGGTTGAACGTCTGCCTTTGCTGGCACGGCCAGCAAAACAAACAGACAGCACATCAGATGGCGAATCATCACCCGGCTCCCTCCTATCCTTTTCCTATCAAATACCCCGAGAACACAAAATAGTTCGTGGGGACAGCGCAAAATGATCAGAGTCTTCCCTGCAGACGCTGCAGATAAAATGTCATCCACAGTTACACGGTTAACAGTTTGTTTACATTTTAACTTAGGACAGGATCGTGAGATTACGCAAAAAAATAGAAAGGAAAAGTAGAGAAAAAATCCAAGCTGGCATATTGCATGCTAGATACAAACAGGAGATGTGTAGCAGCAACTCTGTGCCAATTGTAAGATTTACAGATGAATATGCAGCAATACCGGCAGCATACGGAATTTCAAGCCAGGCACACGGGCTAACCAACGTTGCCAGTTTTTCCATCGTAAGCAAGCGCTGTCCATCGGACTATAACGCCCCACAGCCGTTGCCCATGGCAACCACTGCAGCATCTTGCGTTGCGGGTCACGCAATGCATGGCCAAAAGGTTTTCCGACGCCCATTTTGCTGGCCAGTGGCGACTGACACAAATCACCGGCCACCACCAAACACAGCTCAAAACGACCAAAGTGACAGGCCAATGACTGGACAACCTGAGCCAGCTCAGACTCGCTGGAGGCCAGCAACGCCCCATCGCACAGAACCAAAACCGGCGCACCTGACATCGAAGGCAGCGCTTGCAGCCAGGATAAATCCGAGGTTGAACCAGGCAACATCCGGTAGCGTTCACTTCGGTGGAATAGTCGTTGGCGCCACAGCAGGTTTTCACCCACATCGATATCAAACCAGCGACAGCGGCCATTATCCACTCGGTAAAAACGGGTATCCAGCCCACTGCCGAGATTGACGATCCGTCCATCGGGATGACGGCGCAAAAACTGTTGAACTTGACGGTCACAAATCAGTGCCAGGCTGGCATGCAGCAGTTGTTGCTGGGAGACATTGCCCTTGAGGCATTCGGGCTTGAGGCTGCATTGGCTGCAAGCCGCAGCGGCAACGGGATCATAAATCAGGCGATCATCGGCCAGGCTTTCACGGCTACGAAGCCACAGCGGCTGGAGCAGATCGGCGGGAATATCATGGCGGACGGACTCTGTCATTATCATCTCCTTCTAATACTGAGATGATAATGACTATCATTACCACTTGTAAAGTGGTTATGGCTGTTTTTTATACCGAGTGGTTACATCCAGTCGGTATTGCGGATCACCCCGACGGCGATACCTTCAATAGACAGGTGCTGGGTGTTGAGATCGACCACGATAGGAGCAAACTCCTCGTTCTCGGCATGCAGCAAAACCTGCGCGCCTTTGCGCTCGAGACGTTTTACCGTCACATCGTCTTCAACCCGGGCCACTACCACCTGGCCATTACGGACATCCTGGGTTTTGTGCACAGCGAGTAAATCACCATCCATGATCCCGATATCCTTCATACTCATGCCGTTTACCCGCAGTAGGAAATCAGCACGAGGCTTGAACAACGACGGGTCCACCTCGTAATGGGTTTCGACATGCTCCTGGGCCAAAATCGGCTCACCGGCAGCCACTTGGCCAATCAGCGGCAGTCCGCTTTCTTCGTCATCATTGCTTGCGATAAGGCGGATCCCACGGGAAGCGCCAGGAATAATTTCAATCACTTCTTTTCGGGCCAGTGCCTTGAGGTGCTCTTCGGCAGCATTGGCTGAGCGGAAGCCGAGTTCACGGGCTATTTCAGCACGTGTTGGCGGCATTCCAGTATCTTCAATTTTTGCTTTGATCAAATCAAAGACTTCTTGTTGGCGCGGCGTTAACGGCTTCATAACTCACCCTGTCTTTTTATACAGTTCACTGTGAGTATATCCAGTGTTCTGTCGCTTGAAAAGGTTATTGTTTAGGAAAACAACAATTTTGGCGTAAATTCACCAGCAGGGCATCTTTCCCGTAAGCCACCATTTCCAATACCTAAAAGGGATACCAAAGACAGTATGTAAATCAATAAAAATGTCATATAACGGCAAGTCTGTGCTATTTCGCTGCTTATAACTGGTTTTTTTCTGCTATCCTTGCCACGCATTAAGAATTCGAGGCTAGTAAAAGATATGTCAAGTTGGCAGAAAATCTATCAAAAAATACTGGATTTGCCGCTTTCTCTGCTGGTTAAAACCCACTCTATTCCATCTGATCCGGCTGCGGATCTGGAATTGGATTTGGAACGCCCGATAGTTTATATCCTGCCGTTCCGCTCAAACACAGATTTGATGACGCTGCGCAGCAGCACCCTGAAACTCGGGCTGCCTGATCCGCTGTCACCGCTAGAGCTCAACGGACAACAGTTTGTCCGCTATGTCTATATTTCCGATGGCCCAAGTGTCTTCGGCGACAAAAACGAGCTGCCGCAGGAATCCATTGATCTGTTCACCGCCCTGCTCGAGCACCACAAGCAAGACAGTGAGCTGGATATCCAGGTTGTTCCGGCTTCAATCCTGTGGGGCCGCAAGCCCGGCAAGGAAGAGAACCACCGTCCGGTACTGCGTCCACTCAATGGCCCGGAAAAGTTCTTCACCATTCTCGGCCATGGCCGCGACTGTATGGTGCGCCTGAGCCCGGCAGTATCCCTGCGCTACATGGCTGATCACCACGGTACCGACGACTCTATTGCCAATAAACTGGCAAGGGTGGCGCGTATCCACTTCTCGCGTCAGCAGTTGGCCGCATCCGGCCCAAAACTGCCCGACCGCCAGGTGCTGTTTAGGCGCCTACTGAACTCCAAAGCCATTGAGAAAGTGGTGGCAGAAGAAGCGGCAAGCCGCGATGTGCCGATCGAGAAGGTACGCAAGGAAGCCGTCGATATGATGGAAGAGATTGCGGCCGATTTCTCCTATTCGCTGATCAAGCGGGGCGACCGATTCCTCGGCTGGCTGTGGAACAAGCTCTACCAAGGGCTGAATATCAATAATGCCAAGCAGGTGCGCAAGCTGGCCCAAGACGGCCACGAGATTGTCTACGTGCCGTGTCACCGCAGCCACATGGACTACCTGCTGCTGTCATACGTGCTGTACCAGGAGGGCCTGGTGCCACCGCATATTGCAGCGGGTATCAACCTGAACTTCTTCCCTGCCGGCCCGATTTTCCGCCGTGGTGGCGCGTTCTTTATCCGCCGCAGCTTCAAGGGCAACCGCCTGTACTCGACCGTATTCCGTGAATACCTGGCCGAGCTGTTTGCCAAAGGCTACTCGGTGGAATACTTCAGTGAAGGCGGCCGCTCCCGTACCGGTCGTTTGCTACCGGCCAAAACCGGTATGCTGTCGATGACCATCCAGGCGATGCTGCGCGGCCTCAACCGTCCGGTGACCCTGGTCCCGGTTTACATCGGTTACGAGCATGTGATGGAAGTGGCGACCTACGCCAAAGAGCTGCGCGGCAAACGTAAGGAGAAGGAAAACCTCGGCCAAGTGATCCGTACCCTGCGCAAACTGCGCAACCTTGGTCAGGGCTACGTCAACTTCGGCGAGCCTATCCCGCTCAACCACTACCTTAACGAGCATGTTCCTGAGTGGCACAAGGATATCGATCCTATCGAACCGCAGCGCCCGCAGTGGCTGAACCCGGTCGTTAACGATCTGGCAGTGAAGATGATGACCCATATCAACGACGCGGCTGCCACCAACGCCCTGACCCTGTGCGGTGTTGCCCTGCTTGCTGCCCGCCAGCGTGCACTGAGCCGTGAGGATCTGGAACAGCAAATCGACTGCTACCTGCAGTTGCTTCGCAATGTCCCTTACTCAGGTCAGTTCACCGTGCCGGATGAAGATGCCAAGACGATGGTCAAACACGCCATCGAGATGGACAAGTTCGTAGTCGAACGTGACAGCCTGGGTGAAATGGTATCGCTGAACCGCCAGCAGGCGATCCTGATGACCTACTACCGTAACAACATCATCCACCTGTTTGCGATGCCATCGCTGATCGCCAATATCGTTATCCACCACCAAAAACTGAGCGTGGCCGAGATTGTCGAGCAAGTCAGCCGCCTTTACCCATTCCTGCAGGCCGAGTTGTTCTTGCGCTTTGGCAAAGAAGAGCTGGAATCGGTGATTGAAGGTCAAGTAGAAGAGCTGGTTCGCCAGCGTCTGGTACTGCGTGATGGCGATACGATTACCCTCAACAGCGCCCGTATCGGCCCGCTTCACCTACTGGCCCGTACTATCACAGAAACTTTGCAGCGTTATGCCATTGCCCTGACCCTGCTCAACTCCGAGCCGCAGCTGATGAAGAGCGATCTCGAGCAGCAGAGCCAGATGATGGCCCAGCGCCTGAGCCGTCTGCACGGTATCAATGCACCAGAGTTCTTCGACAAGGGTGTGTTTGCAACCTTGGTGAAAACCCTGCGCAGCGAAGGCTACCTTAACGAGGAATGCCACGCGGTATCGCAACCGGTCGAGCAACTTGCCGAACAGCTTGCTGCCTTGGTATCACCGGAGGTGAAGCTGACCATCCAAGCGGTGATGAACCGCGAAGACCGAGGCGATGAATCCGAGGCCGACACCTAATCACTGGCACATCTAGCGCTGAGGGCTGCCAACGGCAGCCCTTTTTTTCACCTTCGGTTTTGTCATCCAGTTCTTGCTAAGTTGTTGTGCCAGTCTTCGAGGCGGAAGCTGAACAGCTTTTTGAGTGATTGGCCTACGATAACCCAAAAGCTTATTCCCTCGACTTGTTACCGTTATACTTTTTAGCGCTATAGAGACTTATCGCTACAGAGACACAAAAAAAGCGCCGCTAGCGGCGCTTTTCAATCACAAGGAAGGGTTGGCTTGAAGAGGTAAACTAGGCCAAATAAGTGCTGATTGCGATACCCACGCAGATCAGCATGCCGACATAGTTGTTGTTCAAAAATGCTTTGAAACAAGGCTCACGCTCGCGGCCGCGGATCAGCATTTGCTGGTAAACAAACAGCGAGGAGGCTAACAACAAGCACCAGTAGTAGACCTGGGACATGCCTTCAATCGCCCCAACCGCAATTAGCAAGATCAGAGTGCCCAACTGCAGCAAGCCGATGCTCATCTTGTCAAAACGGCCAAACAGGATTGCCGTCGACTTGATACCCACCTTGAGGTCATCGTCACGATCAACCATGGCATACTGGGTGTCATAGGCGATGGTCCAGAGGATATTGGCGACAAACAGCAGCCAAGCCACCGCAGGTAATTCACCGGCCTGGGCCGCATAGGCCATCGGGATCGACCAGCCAAACGCCATTCCCAGCACCAACTGCGGCAGGTGGGTATAGCGCTTCATAAATGGATAAGCCGCAGCCAAGATCACCGCCACCACCGACAGCATGATGGTCAGGGTGTTCATGGTCAGCACCAGCAGAAACGATACCAGTACCAGCAAACCGAACAAGGCCAGCGCCTCACGTTCCGACACCTTACCCGACGGCATCGGCCGCTGGGCAGTACGTTTGACATGGCCGTCGAAATTACGGTCGGCAAAATCGTTGATCACGCAGCCCGCCGCCCGCATGAAAATCACCCCGAGGACGAACACCCCCATGACATGGGGATTGGGCATACCTTCGGCGGCCAAAAACAACGCCCACAGCGTCGGCCACAGCAGCAACAGGCTACCAATAGGACGATCGAAGCGCGCCAGTTGCCAGAACGCTTTCATCTTGGTCATTTCCAACTTAGGGTCTCCTTATAAATCGGTGCTTCCTGCAAAAACAGCTCGGCCACCAGCAGCGGCTTATCATTAAGCCACAACCGCGAGCGCCTCGCCCAGACCGGTTGCTGTTCGGTTCCGACGTTGGCGACCACCAGCGCATCGCGGCGTGCAGTGCGGTCGGTAAAAACCCGGAACCCCAGTGGCATTTCCCCCAGTTGTGCCAAATCCTGCTCCTGGCCTGTCAGGGTGGTCATCGGGATCAGGGTTCTGGCAAACACCCACGGCACACCATCTCCTTTTAATACTACCTTGCGAAGAAGGCAGTCAACATCACCGATCAAGGCACGTTCATCGTCGGTCAAACGCTCACGGCTGATCTGCCCCTGCTCTTCCAGTGACACGGTAAATGCCCGGCAGTGACGCTCGAACCGACGCGACAAGGAGTCCAACTCCAACAACCAATGCCCAAACTCAGTCCCTTCTATGACTGTTTGATCCGGTGCCTGCCATTGGGCACTGTCCAGCATGGGCTTGTACAACTGTTTGAATTTCGACATCTTTCCAACAAAATCTCTACCCAATCGCCGACTAGGGCTTGGTAGATCAAGGTTAATTTATTACCATGAAGAAACACTATTGTAGCAAGCTGTAACCAGTACGAATATCGTTACGATCGAAAGAAACTCATTTGCAGCCATAAAAACCAATAACTCTATGAGCATCATAATGAAATTGACTTTACCTGGATTACTTTTCCTGTTGGCGAGTTTACTGGTGCCGGTATCAGCCTCAGCCAATGACGGCGCTCCGGCCAACCCGCAATATACCTATTACACCCTGGCCCCAGACATTACGACCAACTATGTAACCCAAGGCAAGAAAATCGGTTACCTCCGCCTACAGGTTGATCTCATGGTGGCTGATCCTTCCCTCATCCCGGAAGTTGAACACCATGCCCCGCTGATCCGCGATGCCATCATCAGCATCATCGGCCAACAGTCCGAAGCCCGGGTTAAATCTCTGGCGGGCCGCGAGGAAATCCGCCAGGCATGCCTGAACAAGGTCAATGAGTTATTGCTGATCGAGACCAACAAACGACTGCTGACCGAGCTATTGTTTACCAAATATCTCTACCAGTAAGACGATAACCTCCAGATACAACAAAGGCGCCATCGGCGCCTTTTCCATTAATACTGCTTTTTTCAGTGCTGGATATTCACTTTTAATCCCGATTAGGCCGCACTTTCATGACCTGCCTGCCAGTTGGCAATAAACTCGGCCACTTGCTGCTGCTGTTCCTGATTGAGGTACAAGCCCAGCTTGCTGCGACGCCACAGAACATCTTCAACCTGCTGGACAAACTCGAAACGCAGCAGGTATTCCAGCTCCTTGGCATAGAAGCCGGCACCAAAGTGCTGTCCCATGTCTGCCTCGCTCGTCACTCCGGCAAAGATATCTTCGCTGCGGTTACCGTAATTTGTCGCCATGCGCTCAGCCGCGACCGCTTCCAACCATGGGAAACGCTGCTGCAAATTCGCGGCATGTCCCTTGGCATCAAAACCGGCCTCGCCACCCGGCAGGTAAGCGTCCGCCGTCCACGGCTGAGCCATCTGCGGGAAGAAAGGTGCCAGCTTGGCCATCGCAGTTTCGGCCAGCTTGCGGTAGGTCGTCAGCTTGCCACCGAAGATTGACAGCAGTGGCGCCTGGCTACCTTCCTGCTCCAATTCCAGTGTGTAGTCACGGGTGATAGCCTGCGGTGAATCAGATTCATCATCACACAACGGACGCACCCCGCTGTAGGTCCACACCACATCGTCGCGGGTTAGCTTGTTGACGAAATGGTTGTTGTAGACATCCAGCAGATAACCGATTTCATTGTCATCAATCGCCACCTCGCGCGGGTCACCATTGTATTCAACATCCGTCGTCCCAATGATTGAGAAACGATCAAGGTAAGGGATCACGAAGACAATACGGTTATCTTCATTTTGCAGGATATACGCCTGCTCCTCACCATGTACCCGAGGAACCACGATATGGGAGCCTTTGATCAGGCGGATATTACGTGGCGACGGCAGCGCCAGGCTTTTATCGTAAAACGCTTTGACCCACGGCCCCGCCGCATTGACCAATGCATGGCAGCGGCGCTCAAACACCTCGCCGGTCAAGCTGTTGCGAACCGTCACGCGCCACAGCTCACCGTCTCGCTCGGCAGCTTCGACACTGCAGCGGTTACGCACTTCGCCACCGCGCTGGGCCACTTCCATAGCATTGAGGATCACCAAACGGGCGTCATCAACCCAGCAATCAGAGTATTCGAAACCCTCGGTAATTTCCGGTACCAGCACCGACTCATCGCCAAACTTGAGGCCGCAGCTTGCCGGCAGTGTGGTGCGCTTGCCAAGGTGGTCGTATAAGAACAAACCGGCGCGGATCATCCATGCCGGGCGTAAATGCGGGCGGTGCGGCAGGCGGAAACGCATTGGGCGGGCGATATGGGGGATTTTTTTCAGCAGCACTTCCCGCTCGGCCAGTGCTTCACCGACCAAACGAAACTCGTAGTGTTCTAGGTAGCGCAGACCGCCGTGGATCAGCTTCGAGCTGGCCGACGACGTAGCCGATGCGAAATCCTGTGCTTCGTACAGGCCAACCTTCAGGCCACGGCCTGCCGCATCCGCAGCAATACCTGCACCGTTGATACCGCCCCCGACGACGATCAGATCCAATACTTCGTTATTTGCTGCCATTTCACCACCTCGACTACCGACTTTCGTTAATGTTCTTTTTCGCGCACAAATGCTCGATAACGAGCACTATAGACAAAAAATTGATTGAGATCATCATTGTTATGCTCGAATGTTTAAATAATTATGATCGAGATGGCATTTTCGCGAAAAAAAAGCGGGCTGCTAATTTAGCAGCCCGCTCGTTAGAACAGATCATTTGGCCTATAAGCCGATGATATAGAAGTGTTACTTAATGATTTCGATATGTGTTTCATGTTCAGCCAGGCGTTTGCCCAGCTCTTCCGGCGGCGTCTGGTCAGTAAACAGCATGTCGATCTGGCTGATATCGCCCAGGTTGACCATGGCATTTCGGCCGAACTTGGTATGATCGACACCAAGCATCACACAGCGGCTGTTCTCAATAATCGCCTGCTTGACCCGGACTTCATGGTAGTCAAAATCAAGCAGCGAACCATCGAGATCAATCCCGCTGATCCCCAAGATACCGAAATCGAGGCGGAACTGGGAGATGAAGTCCAAGGTCGCCTCACCGACGATACCGCCATCGCGGTTGCGTACTTCACCCCCAGCCAAGATAACCCGAAAGTCATCTTTTCCGGTCAAGATACTGGCGACATTGAGATTGTTGGTCACGATCCGCAAATCGTTATGGTCTAGCAGCGCACGGGCCACCGCTTCCGGGGTGGTACCGATATCAATGAACAGCGTGGCCCCATCAGGAATATGGGCCACCATGGCCTGGGCAATGTTGTCTTTCTCGGCCAGCTGCATCACCTTGCGGGTGCTGTAGGAGGTGTTGACCGAGCTCGATGGGATGGTCGCCCCACCGTGATGGCGGCGGATTTTGTTGTCCTCCGCCAGTTCGTTGAGATCCCGCCGAATGGTCTGCGGGCTGACATTGAACCGCTCAACCAAGTCATCAGTGCTGACATAGCCTTGGGTTTTGACAAGATCAATAATTTCCTGGTGACGTTTACTCTGCTTCACGACTGACGCGGCTCCCTTTCGCTGTGGCCTGGTACCCTAACAAGCACTCTTATGAAATCGATATCATTAAGGCAAGAATAGCTTGCAAAACAACAAGGCTCCGCCCAATGCGAAGCCTTGTCATATTACCTAGGGTCTAATCAAGATGCCAATGATGGCGCTCCCAATCATGCATTTTGTGCTTGCTGACCCGCTTCTTTCTCACGGTGCAGACGGCTTTCACCAATCAGTGCCAATGTCAGGAAGAAGATTGATAGGCCACATGATGCAGTCAGCACCATAAAGCCACCGTCCCAGCCGAAGTGGTCAACGGTATAGCCCAGGATAGCATTGGCCGCAACCGCACCACCCAAGTAGCCAAACAGACCCGTCAGGCCAGCAGCCGTACCTGCTGCTTTCTTCGGTGCCAGTTCAAGTGCATATAGACCGATCAGCATTACCGGACCGTAGATCAGGAAGCCGATAGCCACCAGCGCAGCCATATCAACCGCCGGGTTACCGGCAGGGTTGAACCAGTAAACCAATACCGCAACCGTTACCAACGCCATGAACAGTATCCCCGCAGGCGCACGGCGGCCCTTGAAGAATTTATCCGACATCCAGCCACACAGCAGCGTACCCGGAATGCCCGCCCACTCGTACAGGAAGTAAGCCCAAGACGATTTATCTACGGTGAAATCCTTCACTTCGCTCAGGTAGACCGGCGCCCAGTCCAATACCCCATAGCGGATCAGATAAACAAAGGCATTCGCCACCGCGATGAACCACAACAGCTTGTTGTTGAACACGTACTTGAAGAAGATCTCTTTCGCCGTCATCTCTTTTTCATGGGAGGCATCATAGCTATCAGGATAATCATCCTTATGCTCTTCGATAGAAGGCAGGCCGCACGACTGAGGCGTATCACGCATTACCAGCAAGGTGAATGCCGCTACCAGCAAAGCAAAGAATGCAGGCACGTAGAACGCCGCTTTCCAGTCATCGTTGAATGCCCACAGACCAAGCAGGAACATCGGACCGATCAGACCGCCACCGACGTTATGGGCAACGTTCCAGACCGATACAACCTCACCCCTTTCCTTGCGCGACCACCAGTGCACCATGGTCCGGCCACAGGCCGGCCACCCCATACCCTGGAACCAGCCGTTCAGGAACAGCAGAATAAACATCGCAGCAATACTGCTCGTTGCCCACGGCATAAAGCCAAAGCACAACATGACAATGGCCGACATACTCAAACCAGCCGCCAGGAAGTAGCGCGGGTTGGAGCGGTCGGACACACTGCCCATCAAGAATTTCGACAGGCCATAGGCGATAGAGACCGCTGCCAGGGCGACCCCCAGATCACCGCGGCTGTAGCCGTATTCCTCGATAAGGTAAGGCATTGCCAGGCTGAAATTTTTTCGCACAAGGTAGTAGCCAGCGTAGCCAATGAAAATACCGGCGAACAGCTGCCAACGCAGGCGCTGGTAGGTGGAGTCAACCTTGCCATCGGGCAGACGCTCCCGATGCAGAGCCGGTTTGAAAATACCAAACATAGAATGTTCCTTTTTATAGTGTTTTTGCGATGGTATGGGTACAAACGAGTACAAGACGAGCGAAAGTAATCAATAACGCTCAAGGTATGCAAATTATTGCTCTAATGAAGGTAAGAAAATGTGAATAGTGTCAAATAGGTAGATTTAATCACTGGGTTAGCAGTAAGAAAGCAGGGGATTTTAGCAGAACTACGAGCCAACATGGCATATCAACAAAAAAGGTGAACATCCCAAGCCGGATATTCACCTCTTTTGTGGGCCAAAATCGACCTAACGACGCAGTTTGGCATCCACCCAGCCAAGGGCACAACCACTGAGCAGGCCAAAAAGGTGTGCCATATTGGCCACCGACATGCCCAGCACATCGGCAAAACCCAACACCAACCACACCAGCATGAAGACAACATAGGGTTTGGGGATCGACAAACCGCGGTTGGGTGCCAACCAGCCCATCCACCAGATATAACCCAGCAAGGCATACACCACACCGGACAGGCCGCCGAAATTCGGGCCGTGGAGCCAGAACTGGGCAAAGCCGGAGATCAGTGCCGAGATAAGAAACACCTGCAGCAGCTTGGCACTGCCACTGTGTCTTTCGAGCTGCCCGCCGAGGATCCACCACCACAGGCAGTTGAACACCACATGCAGGGTCGAAAAGTGGATCAGCGCATGGGAGAAGAAACGCCACAGCTGCCACTCATCGCCATCCATCACCGGAAAGTGCATCAGGCGAAAGACCGGCTGCTGCATTCCCAGCAACCATAGCAAGTAAACCACCACCGAGACCACCATGACCAGCAGGGTAAATGGCCCTGCCTGGGCGCGAACCAAGCCCAGCAGGCTCGGGCTACGGTAATGGAACTTGGCAGTTCTCGTCTCTGCCACATCCCATGATGCCGCCTGGTATTTGCGATCGTACGGATTGGACAGAAACTGGTTGAGCTCAGCCTCTGCTTCCACCAAATACTGGCCATCTTCCAGCCATAGGGCAAACAGGCCCTCCGGCTCTGGGGCCATCACCAGAGCAATGCCTCGCGAGGCCATATAATCAATAAACGCCTGCGCCTGGCGGGGGTTGTTCAATCCGGCTAAGCGGTGCATATCGGTCTCCACGTGAAGGGCTATGTGGCAAAATCAGAACGTTATATCAAGCATCTCCTACCCTGCCCCCTGTGTGACCTGTGTTCAGGCCATCTGGACGCAAGGGTATGCGCTGCGCTTCCAGGCTTCAAACCCACCATCAAGGCTGTAAACACAGTCAAAGCCCTGGTGGATAAGATATTGGGCAGCCCCCTGGCTGCTGATACCGTGATAGCACATCACAATCACAGGTTGCTCGAAATCAACCTCATCCATAAACGCCACCATTGTATCATTAGTTAGGTGAAACGCGCCTTCGGGATGGTTCAGGGCATAGGACTGGGGATCACGGATATCAACCAATACCGCTTCGCTGCCGTCCTCGGTGAGCATGGTATAAGCCTGCTCGGCAGAAATATGTTCAAACTGATCCATAAATTACGCTGACTCTTGTTGGAATTGATCAACAGGCAGGATCGTCCCACCCGATAAAAGTGTGACGATCGTCCGTTTTGGCCCAAACCACCACATTTCGTTTTATGCCGCCATTGTAACCGATCAAGTTACTCACAACCCCATCGAAAAACTAAGGTTAACCATCAAGGCCGAGATTCGAGCAAAGCCGCACTGCAAAAGGGCTCGCAACGTGTGAATCAACCAACACCGCTCTTTGTTGATCAAAACACCACCAGTTGTGGAAAAAGCTGTGAATTACGTTGATAATGTGTTTTGTTGAATTTGGATCCACTATATGTAGATCGGATCATGTAAAAAGCTGTGGATAAACTTGTTTCAACTTCACATTTCAACCTAGTTTTGTGATGTATCTCCCAGATTTTTGGCACAAAAAAACCAGCCCTAGGCTTAACTCCTATCAATTAAGATGTTTGGAGCGAACCACATAGCGGGTTTTACTGATACGAACGGTCCTTGATTTGGGC
>NZ_JAWJZI010000012.1:0-121392 GCF_033022775.1 Photobacterium rosenbergii
GTAGTGAAACGTAATAGCGCCGATGGTAGTGTGGGGCCTCCCCATGTGAGAGTAGGACATCGCCAGGCTTCCAATTTAGTGCGGAGTGGTAGTTCAGTTGGTTAGAATACCGGCCTGTCACGCCGGGGGTCGCGGGTTCGAGTCCCGTCCACTCCGCCACTTATTAAAGAAACCTCAGTCGAAAGGCTGGGGTTTTTTGCTATCTATAGCATGGGAAAGGGACTCTCACGAGCCTTCGGCTTGAGTCCCGGTCGTGCGCGACCCCGGCCCTCCGCCACTTATACTAAGCCCAAGTCGAAAGACTTGGGCTTTTTTACGTCTGTGAGATATGTTCGCCTTGCAGGCGAATGAGTCCCGCTGGAGCGCCAGCCCGGCCCTCCGCCACTTATACTAAGCCCAAGCAGAAATGCTTGGGCTTTTTTACGTTTATAGTACCAAGCAATGCATAGCCTCGCGTCTTAAGCTTTACTATCAATACTTTGCTTCTCTGTTACTATCTGTTGTGGCTTATAGCGTGGATAGAAATGGAATGACTTTTATATATAACAGGCAGGAATTGGAGCTTCCTTATCTGGAGGCATACTGCGAGGTGTGCCAGTTTGAAACTGACCGATACCAGCCCTCGGATTTTGAACGCTATGGCGTGCTTTGCCCAGAAGAGATCGCGGGTTCGGTGGGCAAGCGACAGGCTGAGTATCTGGCAGGGCGGTATATGGCCAAATCTGCATTACAACAGCTGGGTTTCGAAGATACCCAAGTAGGCAGGGGATCGCTCAGAGAGCCTGTTTGGCCGCACGGTGTAGTAGGCAGCATCAGCCATAGTAGCGGATATGCTGCCTGTGTGGTGGCTTCGTCAGATGATCCGTGCGCGGGCATTGGTTTGGATATCGAGTCCTTGATAAAGCCAGATGTTTACCAGAATTTTACGGATGTTGTGATAAGTCAGGGCGAAAAGTTGAAAATGAAGGATGCCAATATTGAAGAGGACCTATTTCATACTTTGCTCTTTTCAGCCAAAGAAGCGATTTTTAAAGCCCTTTTCCAGCAAGTTAGACGATATTTTGACTTTCTCGACGTATCACTAACTTTAATTGATCACCTCAGTCTTTGTTTCAGGCTCAATGTTGATCTGGGCGAAAAATTACCTGTTGGGACACAGATAAAAGTCTATTGGATGAAACAGCAGAGCAGAATTATCACATACACTCACTCTCAATACATTTATTGATAATGGTTATCATTATTGATTGTGTAAGGAAGGCCAGTTAGAATCCATACTTTTGTTTCTGGACAATGAATTATGGGAAGTAAGACAAATCACCAAGGGACATTACTACGGCTTGCGCTGCTGATTAATATGCTATCAGTGGGCACATTAATGATGATAATGCCCCTTGGGCCTGATTTAGTGAGGGATATTGGCCTAGCTGGCGAACAAGTAGGCCTCATAAGTGGGGGAGCCACTTTAGGTTCGGCATTAATTGGCTTCTTGTTGGCCCCGTACCTTGATAAGTTCGATCGGAAAAAGTCCCTTGTCTTCTTTTTGGTTTCCCGCTCGGTCTTTATCTTGCTTTGTAGTTGGAGCGAGAGTCCGGTGCAACTGATTGTGGTGTTTGTTATTGCTGGTTGCTTCTCTGGCCCGCTTAATGGGCTAGTGATGGCATCGGTTATTGATGCGACAAGAGTGGAAGAGCGAGGCCGGGCGATGGCGTTTGTCGCCAGTGGCTTTTCTCTTGCGGCGATCTTAGTTGTGCCCGTTTCACTGCTTATTGCCCAGTATTCAAGTTGGCAGATGGCATTTATTTTATCTGGGGTATTGGGGTTGGTTTTAGCCGGAATACTCCAGTTATGTTTCCCTAAACTTTCCCAGCCACAGCAGAATACGACCCAGGCATCAGGCTCTTTGAGCCAGCCCTCGCAAGGCTTAAAAGCTATGGTGTTGTCATTGCCATTTGCTTTGTCTATAGCTATGACTTCAATTGCAATTTTTGGCCATTTCCTGCTAGTTCCCAACATTTCGACCTATTTTCAGTTTAATTTGTCTTTCCCTCGCGAGGAAATCTCTTACCTGTATTTCTTTGGCGGAATAGCCAGTATTTTAGCGATGCGTTGGTCTGGGAAGTTGCTGGATAGAGGGTTCCTAATTTCTACCTTTTCTAGTCTTACCCTACTCGTCATAGCAGTCGTTTATACCGGTTTTGTTTATCAGCCAAATTCAGTACTTATTTATGTGATTTTTATATTATTTATGGCTTCAAGCTCGGCGCGAAGTGCCATGGTATCAGCGGTGGTATCAAGGTGTCCTCCGCCGCAGTTTAGGGCGGCCTTTATGTCCTACCAATCTACGGCCTCCAATGTTGCTGCAGGATTGGCGAGTGTGGTGTCTTCGCTGTATCTATCGACAGCCTCCAACCATCAACTTCAAGGTATTGATGAACTGGCCGGCCTCACCATTCTGTGCAGCCTTGTAATCCCCGTAATTGCTATTTGCTTCCTTATATCGCTGCAGAATCAACGGGCTAGGATGCAGCAGAAACAACCCTAATTTATTTGGTGGGTGAATGCTTTCTATAATTCGTTGTTTTAATTAGCAGAAATTCAACGCATATCAAATTTTTTTAACAAAGCTGAATATTTCCTGTTGACGATGATAATGGTAATAATTATCATTTGCGCCATTGTTTGTAAGGGAGTGTGTAAATGTTTTCGTTTCAAAGGGATAGTGTATTCAAGCTTAGCCGTCTGAATGCCGCATTGTGTGCTGTTGGCCTTGTAACATCTTTGTCTGTTGCCGCAGAGGCAACGACGGATGAAGTCATGGTTGTCACGGCTAGCCAGACAAAGCACCCAGAGTTGACTGCACCAGCGTCGGTTTCGTATATCACGCGTGAAGAGCTTGATGAACTTGTTGTCAATGACGTAGCAGAAGCGGTGCGTAAATTACCGGGGATTAATATTAATCCGGGTACCACCTATGGTCGGAATGAAATTAAAATTCGCGGTTTGGACTCAGATTACACGCTGTTGTTGATTAACGGTCGCCGCATCAACTCGCGTGATGCCCTGACAAGTGCATACGGAAATGACTTCGATCTATCAAGCATCCCGATGTCAGCAGTCGAGCGTATTGAAGTGATCCGTGGCCCGATGTCTTCACTCTACGGTGCCGATGCCCTCGGTGGTGTCGTCAATGTTATCTTGCGGCAACCAACCGATGAGGTTCAGGGGCAGGTCGGTTATCAATATGATGGCCCGACGGAAGGTTCCGGCGGCGATACCCACAAATGGAATGTCTATGCCAGCGGTAGCCTGATCCCAAATACCCTGCTGGGAAATATCATTATTGAGCAGAGTAAGCGTGATGCTTGGCGTACGGATAAAACCATCAACCCAGATACGGATGCGCTTGAAGAGCGTGATGAACTGAATATCTTCTCGACTTTGAAGTGGTTGGTTAATGATCAGCAAGATGTTGATTTGGAGATACTTTATAGTCAAGATGATCGCGATGCCGATTGGAACAACTGGGGTATGGCGGTCAATAATGTTCAGAAGCTGGATCGCACCAATATTGCATTGATCCACAACGGTTACTGGTCGCAGTTTGATTCTCGTCTGCGTTATAACTTTGAGCAATCTGAATTGGAAGATGATTCAGAGCTAAATGGCGCAGTGGGTGATATCAAACAGACCAATAATACTGTCGATGTCCAGCTTTCCGGATATGTCGGTGATCATCTGCTGACCGGTGGGGCAGAGTATCGTAATACCGAACTGAAAAATAACCTGACATTGACCTCAGGTCCTGTTGATTACAGCCAGTCTGCTATTTACCTACAAGATGAAATTTCATTTGGTGATTTGGCCATTACCCTGGGCGGTCGTTTCGATGATCACGAAGTTTACGGTGGTGAATTTAGCCCTCGAGCGTATGCAGTTTACAGTATGACTGATAACTGGGTGGTGAAAGGCGGTGTCGGTAAGGCATTCAAGGCGCCTGGCCTAAACCAGTACAGTGAAGAGTATTCGGTACTGGCTTGCCGTGGAGCTTGCCGCGTAGTCGGTAACCCAGATCTAAAAGCTGAAACATCGGTCAGCTACGAGTTGGGAACTAGTTATCAAGCAGAGCGTTGGGGGGCAGGTTTGACGCTGTTCCAGAATGATATCGAAGATATGATTCAAGCAGAAACTTGGGATCGAGTTAAGACAGAGCTGACGTACTTCAACGTGGATGAAGCCAAGGTTAAGGGCGTTGAACTGCTAGGTTGGTTTGATATCACGGATACAGTGAGTATCTCTGCCAACTACATGTACACAGATGCCAAGGATGAAACGACGGATAAAGCACTGACGCTGACACCCGAGCATACAGCCAATGTACAGCTGGATTGGCAGGTATTGGAAAACTTGTATGTCTATACTTCATACCAGTACACAGGTGAGCAGTATGTCCGTATTGATGAAAAATCAGATGCTTATGGCACCTTGGATCTTGGTGCACGCTATACTGCGATGGACAGCTTGAATGTGAAATTGGGTGTAACCAACCTGACAGACGAAGATCGGGATGACGTGGCAACCAGCTATGATTATATCCTGAAGAGCCGCAGTATTTATGCTGGTGTTTCTTACGACTTCTAATGCTATTAAATAAAAAATAATAACTAAGTGAATAAAGAGCTAAGTGATTAGCTCTTTATTCCTATTTTAAGCAATGTGATGTCACGTTAATTATAAGGAATTAATCCATAGTCTAATTAATTTAGGAGATGTGACATGCAGCATTTTAATGCTGAAGGTGAAAAGTTAAGTCTTAAAAGCGTTCAACCTCGAGGCTTTTATTTTTCTTCGCAAGAGAGAACTATTATAGGAAATGGATTACGGCACTTTATTTCTATTCCTGCTCAGGGTGGTGAAGAATTACATAGTGAATTGCAAAAAGAAATTAGTCGGTGTTTTAAGAAAGAAATTGAGAGAGGTGTTGATAACCCTATTCTAATCGGTTGTATTCCTTTCGATGTTAGTGCGCCTTCGTGTTTATATGTTCCCGAAAATGTTACATCCTATTCCAATAGGCCAGATTTAAATAATGAACCTAATGTATTAGGAAGTATCAATGATTTTGGTGTGGTTTCAAAGCGTAGCAAGCCAAATGAATCCTCTTTCAAAGAGGCTGTCGATAAAGCTGTCGGTAAATTCAAAAGTACTGAGCTTGAAAAAGCAGTGCTATCAAGAGTATTGGAAATAGAACTTAATTCTGACGTTGACGTTGAACAAATATTAACAAGATTGATAAAACAGAACCCTAAAGGTTTTCACTTCTCTATTCCACAGCCAGATCGCTCAGTGTTAGTGGGTGCCAGTCCTGAATTATTGATAAGGAAAGAAGGTGGTTCGATTTATTCTAATCCGCTTGCTGGCTCTGCTAAAAGACAGAGCAATAAACAGCAAGATAAAATAACGAGCGAAAAATTACAGGGATCGGTCAAAGATAATTATGAGCATCGGTTGGTCATCGATCAGATTGCTACTCAGTTATCACCATACTGTCAGACTCTGCATGTACCGCAGCAGCCTTCTTTGTTTGATACGCCGACTATGTGGCACCTTGCAACTTCCATTGAAGGGGAGCTCAAGGATGCGCAGACGAATGCGTTGCAACTTGCCTGCCTGTTGCACCCGACCCCTGCGGTATGCGGGTACCCATTCAACCTCTCACATGATGCCATCAAAGAACTGGAACCCCATGACCGCGGTATGTTTACCGGCATGGTGGGATGGTGTGATGCGCAGGGGAATGGTGAGTGGGCTGTTACTATTCGCTGCGGCAAGGTGCGTGACAATTCGGTGCGCTTGTTTGCCGGTGCTGGGATTGTCGATGCATCTTGTCCCAATGCTGAGTGGGCAGAAACAGAAGCCAAGCTGGGCACAATGCTTGATGCTTTCGGCCTAAAAGAGCAGGAGGTCGCATGAGCGTTGAGTTTACACCATGGCCAGCAGAGCTAGCCGAGCGCTACCGCAAAAAGGGGTATTGGACCGACCAACTTCTTGCCGATATCGTGCAGCGCCACCAGCAGAAAAACTCGGCAAAGCTTGCTTTGGTATGCGGCGATAGAAAGTACAGTTACCAGATGTTGGATCAGCAATCGACCAAATTGGCACTCCATCTAGAGCAGATGGGGCTGGAAAAGGGTGATACGGCTTTGGTCCAGTTGCCTAATGTAGCCGAGTTCTACATTGTCTACTTTGCTTTGTTGAAACTGGGCGTTGTTCCAGTCAATGCGTTGTTCAGCCACAACCGACTTGAACTTAGTGCTTATGCCAAGCAAGTATCCCCTCGCCTGGCTATCGTCTCCAGCCAACACAAGCTGTTTGCCACCGATGATTTTGTTCGCACTCTGAGCGAGCAGAATCCATCGCTGCAGCATTGGGTTGTTGAGGGGGAAGCTAATTTCGGCACCTCACTGACAGCTCTGCTGACCAGCAATCAGGATAGCGAAACCGTAAGCCTGAATAATATTCCGTCCAGGCTAGATGCTGGTATTGATGCCTCTGGCGTCGCCTTTTTCCAGCTATCTGGCGGCAGTACAGGAACCCCGAAGCTGATCCCTCGGACTCACAATGACTATTACTACAGTGTCCGTGCCAGTGCCGAGATCTGCCAGCTCAGCACGGGCACCGTCTATTTGTGTGCTTTGCCTGCGCCGCATAACTTTTCGTTGAGTTCGCCAGGGGCACTTGGGGTGTTCTATGCCGGAGGCACAGTAGTGCTCGCCAGCGATCCAAGCCCGATGACCTGTTTCTCCTTAATAAAAAAACACCATGTCACCATGACCTCTCTGGTGCCTCCGGCTGTCACCTTATGGCTACAAGCTGTACCAGAAAGCAGTGGCATGCTCGATAGCTTGCAAGTGCTTCAGGTTGGCGGGGCAAGGTTAGGCGAGAGCTTGGCAAGACGGATTGCCCCTGAGCTTGGCTGCCAGCTACAGCAGGTCTTCGGCATGGCTGAAGGCTTGGTGAACTACACCCGGTTTGATGACAGCGATTGGCATCGCTTCCATACACAGGGCAGGCCAATCAGTGACGATGATGAAATCCGCATTGTCGATGAAGATGGCAAGTTCGTGCCAGCCGGGGAGCCTGGTGCTCTGCTAACCCGTGGGCCTTACACAATAAGGGGATATTTCAATAGCCCCGGGTATAACGAACAAGCCTTTGATGATGAAGGCTTCTACCGGTCGGGAGATATTGTTTCCATGACATCTGACGGTTACCTCTCCGTTGTCGGACGGGATAAAGATCAGATCAACCGTGGTGGTGAAAAGGTCGCAGCTCAAGAGATTGAAAATCAGTTGTTGGCTCTTACCGAGGTTTCCCAGGCCGCCTTGGTTGCGATGCCGGATGACGTGATGGGGGAGAAAAGCTGTGCATTTATCGTTACCACCACGACCAATACGACCCTCAAGCCAATCACTATCCGCAAGCACCTAAGAGCCTGCGGAATTGCCGAATACAAATTGCCCGATCGCATTGAGCAGGTGGCGGCATTACCGATGACCCCTGTAGGCAAGATTGATAAAAAAGCACTGCGCCAGCAGATCGCCGAGCAAATTAACCGTCAGCAAACACAATCGCTGAACACCAAAAAGGACGCTATATCATGACTATCCCATCACTACCGACTTACACGATGCCTCTGCCATCGGCCTTTCCTGCCAACAAGGTAGATTGGGAGTTTGACCCGAGCAAAGCGGTATTCCTGATCCATGACATGCAGGAGTACTTTGTCAGCTTTTACGATAAAGAGTCCCCATTAATTCAGACTCTGCTGACCAACTTGGTTGCCGTTAAGCGCTACTGCCGTCAAGTGGGGATCCCTGTGGTGTATACCTCCCAGCCACGGGAGCAAAATATGGCAGATCGTGCACTACTTAATGACATGTGGGGGCCGGGCTTGAACAAGGCTCCGGAACTGCAGCCAATCATTGCAGAGCTAGCTCCACTGGAAGGTGACACGGTTTTGGACAAGTGGCGTTACTCTGCATTTCAGCGTTCACCGCTGGAGCATATGATGGGCGAGCTGGGCCGCGACCAACTGCTGATTGGCGGGATCTACGGCCATATTGGTTGCCTGATGACGGCTGTCGATGCCTTCATGCGCGATATCAAGCCATTTATGATCGGTGATGCAATTGCTGACTTTTCTTTGCCTGAGCATGAAATGGCGCTGCAGTATGTCGCTACCCGAGCAGGTGTTGTGCTGAGCACCGAACAGCTGATCGGTAAAAACAGTCAACCAGCTATTAGCCGTGATGCCTTGCTGGCACAGATTGCCAAACTGGTCGATGAGCCAGTTGAGGAGTTTGACGCTGACGAGAACTTGATTGATTACGGTTTGGACTCTGTCCAGATCATGTCGCTGCTGACCGAATGGCGCAAGGTGGGTATTACCCTGAACTTTGTCCAGATCGCAGAGGTACCGACCTTCAACCAGTGGTGGGCCATGATTGAAGCCCAGCAGGAAGGTGCGAAATGAGTACCCAACAGACTGCTTCATCACCACGCCATGAACTGAACACTGCACAGCATGGTTTATGGCTTGGCCATACCCTCAATGACGATAAGGCACTGTTCAATACTGCTGAGTGTATTGTGTTTGATGGTAAGGTTGATGAGAAAAAGCTGGAAGCTGCTGTCCGTCAGGCTGTTGCCGAAAGCGAGTGCCTGTCTTGCCATTATCGCAGCGACGACCAGCAGCCATTCCGGATGGTGGTGAACCAGCCGGTGCCTTTCTCAACAGTCCCGCTTGCTGTCACCGGGGATGAAATTGCAGCCGTTCGTCATTGGGCAAGCCTGGATTTATCAATGCCTTTCATCATTGATAATGAATTACCTTGCCGTTTTGCTTTGTTGCAAGGACAGCAAGCTGACTATCTCTATCTATGCGTTCACCATATAGCGCTCGACGGGTTTGGTACAACGCTGTTGTTCCAGCGCATTGCCGAGGTGTATTCGAGTTTGGTCGGCCAGCAGGCCGTTACCGATTCGTCGTTTGGGTCATTCCAGCCTGTGCTTGAAGAGGACAACCGGCGCCGCGAGTCTGGTGCTTACCAGAAAGCGCAGGACTACTGGCTTGAAATACTGGCTGGCAGCACCCGACCTTCTACTTATGCCACCGATATTGCCCCTATCTCAGCCAAGTTCCATCGCGAAACTGCTGAGCTACCGGAGCTGTTGTGGCAGCAATGCCAGCAGCAGGCGGAGGCTCTGAACCTGACTTGGGCTGATGTCTTCCTTGCCGCGCTGGCGACTCACCTGTGGCAATTCAACCGCGATGAAAAAGTGGTGATTGGCATGATGGTGATGAACCGGCTGGGGTCGAAGTCACTGACTGTGCCGTGTATGCAGATGAATATCGTGCCTTTGGTTGTCGATATTGGCGAGCAGGACGACTTGGCTGCCGTTGTACGTAAGGTTGCTGCACACAAAAAGAAAATGCGCCGTTTCCAGCATTTTCGCTACGAGGATCTGCGTCGCGAACTCAACCGGGTTGGTGGTGAAGAGCGCCTATATGGCACCTTGGTCAATATCATGCCATTCGACCACCCGTTGCAATATGGAAACCTTGCCGCGGAAACCCTGAACCTCAGTGCCGGGCCGGTTGAAGATCTGACGATTGAGTTGCATTGCAAGCCCGGAGGGATCCCGACGATTGATTTTGATGCCAACCCGGCAGTATACGACAAGCTGCGATTGACGAATTTGCAAGGGGAGCTGCTGGCGTTATTGGCGGAATGGATGGCCGCACCAGAACGCAAAACGGCTGAACTGCTGAAAAAACACCATGCTAAAGCGAGGCAGCAAGCACTGATCGCCGGCGATGAATTAGCTATCGGCAAGGGTGTGCTGGAAGCTATTCGGTCTCAGGCTGCTGCAAACCCTAACCGTATTGCGGTAGAGCAAGAGGGTGACTCGCTGAGCTACCAAAGTCTGCTCTCTGCGGCAGGTTCCACGGCAGCAGCACTGAAACAGCTCGGGGTAAAACCGGGGGATAAAGTCGGGGTCGCCCTGAGCCGTTCTATCCCCTGCATAACAACGGTGCTTGGGGTGATGTTGAGCGGTGCGGTGTATGTCCCGCTTGATCCAGAGCAGCCTTTTGAGCGCCAGCAAGCTATTGCAGGTTTAGCTGGGCTGCGCCTGGTAGTAACGGAAGCACAATATCAACATCGGCTAGTAGCGCTTGGCCTCCCAGTCCACCTTGCTGGCCAGCTAGTGGCTGAGGTTATTGATCTGCCGGAGGTTCAAGACAGTGACTTGGCTTATATCATGTTCACTTCTGGGTCGACTGGGCAGCCGAAAGGGGTCGAGCTTAGCTACCGTGCGCTAAACCATTTCGTTGTGGCAGCAGCCCAGCGCTATGGCATTACCAGTCAAGATCGGGTGTTGCAGTTTGCGCCTTATAATTTTGACGCCAGCATTGAAGAAATATTTGTCACCCTCAGCCAAGGAGCAACCTTGGTACTGCGAACCGATGCCATGCTGGAATCGATGTCGACGTTCTCGGACAGCTTGCAGCAGGCTAAAGTAACAGTGCTGGACTTACCGACTGCTTTTTGGAATGAGTGGGTTGTCAGCCTCCATGGCGATACCGCTACCCTGCCGGATACACTCGAGAAGGTCATCATTGGTGGTGAGGCGGTTTATCCTGAGCCTCTGTCCCACTGGCAAGCTGCTGTTGAGCAGAGCCGGGCTACTATCCAACTCTTTAATACCTACGGCCCAACGGAAGCCACTGTCGTTGCTACTTGCGCCGAGCTACAGGACTTCCGGGGAGACGATGCCCAGTTGCCTATCGGCCTGCCTCTACCCGGCGTCGAAGCCTTGGTGCTAGACAGCCGACAGTGTCCAGCCTCCAGCGGTGAGTTGGTGATCATGGGCGATACGCTGGCCGAGGGCTACATTGGTCAAACCCATCCTGCATTTTCTGCGTTGCTGGTGGGCGGGCAGCTGCGCCGCATCTACCGTACCGGGGATCGGGTGACGCTGAGCCATGATGCCCATACCCAGAATGCTAATACCCAAAAAGCTAATACCCAAAAAGCTAATACCCAGGAAGCCAATACCCAGCATGGCAGTAACCAGCAATCACAGCTGATATACCAAGGCCGGATCGACAACGAGTTCAAGATCAGCGGCTACCGAATCCAGCCTGGGGAGGTGGAATCACATCTGCTGGCTATACCGGGTGTGGTTGAAGCATGCGTGCAAGGGGTAACTTACCCAAGTGGACTGCGCCGCCTAGTGGCTTTTGTTGCCGGTGATACTGAAGCGTCATCGCAACCCCTGCCACAGCCCCAAACGTTAAAGCAATCCCTGCTCGAACACCTGCCTCATGCCATGGTGCCGTCAGACTTCAGGCTGCTGGAAGCCTTGCCTAAGACAACCAGCAACAAAGTTGATCGCAAGGCGTTGCTGGCTCGCTACCATCAGGAAGCCAACAACCAGGAGTTGGCAACGGAGACCGAAAATCGTGTCAGTGCCATTTGGCAGCAGGTGTTGGGTGTCGCTGCCATTGGCTCACAGGATAATTTCTTTGCCCTTGGCGGTCAGTCGTTGCAGACCATTCAAATCGTTAACCGCCTTGCGGCCGAGTTTGGTGTCAGTGTCAAAGTGTCTGATGTGTTCGACAGGCCGGTACTGAGTGAATTCTGTGGTTATCTCGATGAGATGCAGCAGCAAGGCGAAGATGAAGTGGAGATGGTGTGGTAATGGCAAAGCAGAATACTCAGTCCGCCGAGGCGGCAGAATTTGCAGGAAAAACGGTTTGGGTGACCGGTGCTGCCCGGGGCATTGGCTATCAGGTCGCGATGGGGTTCCATCGCCAGGGCGCTCGTGTTTTCGGCTTGGATATTGATTTTGCTGAGGCACAACGCGAAGGGCTAGAGCACCCATTTGCAATTCAGGAAGTCGATCTGGCCTGTGCCGATTCGGTTGCTAAAGCCAGCGAGGTTATCTTGGCACAACAACCACAGATTGATGTACTGGTGAATGTGGCTGGCGTATTGCGCTTGGGCGAAACCGAACAGCTGACATTGGATGACTGGCACACCTGCCTGAATGTCAACGCCTCGGGGCCGTTCTACCTGCTACGCCAGTTGATCCCGCAATTCAAGCAGCAGCGGTATGGCGCGATAGTGACAGTCAGCTCCAATGCGGCCCATGTGCCGAGGCTGCAGATGGCGGCGTACTGCGCTTCCAAGGCGGCGCTGACCAGCTTGTCCCACTGCGTAGCATTGGAGCTGGCACCGTTTGGCGTGCGCTGCAATGTAGTATCCCCAGGTTCGACCGATACCCGAATGCAGCGAGAGCTTTGGCATAGCGATGATGCCGAGCAGCAAACCATTGCCGGCTTCCAGCAACAGTTCAAGCTGGGGATCCCGCTTGGAAAAATAGCCCGTCCTGAGGAGATCGCGCAGGTTGTGATGTTCCTCGCTTCAGAGCAGGCCAGCCATGTCACGATGCAAGACATTGTGGTGGATGGCGGTGCGGTATTGAGTGCCTGAGGCAGAAACAAGGATAGTTTAATGAAAGATATCATTACTTTACTGACCACCCTGGAGCAGCAGGGGGTCAAGCTGGCGCTCAACGACAAAGGCCAGCTGGTGTCGCAATGCAACAAGCAGGCAATGACACCGGCTATCGGGCAGCAGATCCGTACCCACAAGGAAGACATTGTCCGTTGCCTCATGGCCCGGAAAGCCTATGAGGCCCCTATTCCGGCACTGAAAGCAAGCGAGGGGCCGCTCTCTTTTTCTCAGAGCGGTCTGTGGTTTATCGAGCAATACGAGGACAACTCACACCTCTACAATATGCCGGTGCACTTTCGCCTGACAGGTCTGTTGGATGTTGCTGCATTGGAGTATGCGTTTTCGGTGTTGGTAGAAAAGCATGCCAGCCTGCGTACCCGGTTTATCCGTAATGCGGCAGGGAAGGGGGAGCAGCATATTGTTGGGAAGATGGAGCTTGAGGTAAAACATCATGACTTGTCGCATCTCGCTAAGGCGGAGCGCGAGCAAGCCTTGCTGGGAATGTTGGAACGCGATATATACCAGTCGTTCGATTTAGAGCAGGGCGGCTTGACCCGGGTCGAGCTTGTGCGACTAGGCGAAGAAGAGCATTTGCTGATGCTAACCCAACATCACATTATATCGGACGGTTGGTCGGTCAAGAATATGTTTGCCGACTTCAAGCAGGCGTTCCTCGATTTCCAGAACAATCAGCCGCGCGATGTAGAACCGACCCGAATAAACTATATCGACTACGCCCACTGGCTAAACTCGCCGGCATTCCGCGATTACCATGACGAGTTCAAGCCATTTTGGATTGACCGCCTCAAGGGGATCCCGGAAGTCCACGCACTGCCACTGGACAAGCCCCGCCCGGCAAGCCATGACAATGACGGTGCGCTGGTTTTCTCGCATATCAGCTTGCCGACCTGGCAGGCATTCCAGCGCCTTTGCCAAGGCCAGAGTACGTCTTATTTCATCGGTCTGCATGCCATCTTCTCGCTTTTGATGGCCCGCCTAGGGGATGAGCCCGATGTGGTCATTGGTACCCCGCTGGCCTACCGTGAACGGCCTGATATTGAAGATGTGGTCGGCTTTTTCGTCAATACGATTGTGCTGCGAACCCAGCTGGATACATCGCAGTCTTTTGTGGAGTACCTGCGTTATTGTCGCGAGCAGGATCTGGCAGCCTTTGATCACCAGTTGTTCCGTTTCGAAGCACTGAGTGAAGCGATCGGCGCTGATCGCACCACGGCATTGAACCCGATCTTCCAGATTATGTTGGTGTACCAGGCCAAGGTAGATTTCAATGACTTGATCCCCGGCTGTGGTGCTGTTGAAGAGCCAACCCCGGTCTTGCCTGCGAAAACCGATCTGTCCCTCAAAGTGACCGAGTTGGTAGACGGGGTTAGGCTGGAGTGGCTCTACAGCAAAGGTGTCTTTGAGCATGAGACGGTAGCGCGCTTCGCCGAGATGTTCCTTAACTTGTTTGAAGCGGTACTGGCATCGCCGGACTGCAATGCAATGGCTTTGCCGCTGTGCAAGAAAGATGCCTTTGAGCCTTTGGGCAAGTCGCTGGCAGCACTGCCCCAGGATTACCCGCCGAATGTGTTGATCCACCATCGGATCAGCGAGTATGCCAATCATTACCCAGACCATACCGCTGTTCAGCTCGAGGGAGATAATGGCTTTACTACTCTGACCTATGGCGAGTTGGAGCGGGCGGCTAATCAGCTGGCGCATTGGCTGGTAGCCAATATGGGGAGCGCCTCTTTTGTGGGGATTGCAGCCTGCCGCAAACCATTGTTTGTTATTTCTGCACTTGCCGCCTGGAAAGCTGGCAAAGCCTATGTGCCGTTGGATCCTGCTTACCCAACCTCACGTCTGGCCCACATGTGCGATGATGCTGGACTAGGATGTATCCTGACCCCGGATGGTGAGTTTGCAGCCTTGCACCCGGCGTTAGACGGGGTGATTGATTACAGCGATCACCGCTTCCAGACCCAGTTGGCAAATAGCGCCGATAACTGTCCGGCACAAGGGGAATACAGCCCGGCCGAGCTGGCTTACGTTATCTACACTTCGGGCTCGACAGGTTTGCCTAAAGGGGTGGAAATTGAGCATGGGGCGTTTGCCAATGTGCTTCAGGATCACCAGCAGCGTCTGTCCCTGCAGCCCGATAGCCGGATGTTGAATCCGATGTCGCTGGCCTTCGATGCCGGGAACATGACCGCCTTGCTGCCGTTGTTTAGCGGCTCAACTCTGTGTTTTGCCGAGCCGAATGATCGCTTGCTCGAGCAGGCAGAAGCTTTGCAGGCAAGCCATATGATCTGCTCTACCGCCCTTTTCTCTGCGCTGGAACCTCGTCCATTACGTTTCTTGAAAACTGTCGCTATCGGTGGTGAGGCGTGCCCTGAACATCTGGCTGAGAGCTGGGCCAGTGAGCTGCAGCTATTCAATATGTATGGCCCGACCGAGTGTTCGGTGACTGCTCTGGTCAAAACATTGGAGACGGGGCAGTCTGTGACTATCGGTAAGCCGGTCGATAACATCCAGGCAATGATTGTTGACAGCCATGGCCAGCTTTGCCCGGTTGGGGTACCCGGAGAGCTATATCTTACCGGCATTGGTCTTGCCCGGGGTTATCTCAACCAACCTGAGCTGACTGCCAAAGCCTTTGTCGAGTGCGAGCTGGCAGGGCACAAGCGCCGCTGCTACCGGACCGGTGACAAGGCCCGTTGGCTGAATAATGGTGAAGTGGAATATTTAGGGCGGCTTGATCAGCAGGTTAAGCTACGAGGCTACAGGATTGAGCTCAAGGAAATCGAAAACCAACTGGCAGAGTTGGCGGATGGGCTAACCCAAATCCGGGTGATCGTCGCCGGAGAAGGGGCACGCCGTCAGCTTGTGGCTTATGCGACCAGCAAGCCCGGTGTAACCATCGATCCGATAGGTGTGCTCAGCCAGGCCAGTCAACTACTCCCTGAGTACATGGTACCTGCGGCACTGATCCTGATTGACGAGCTTCCACTTACGGTCAATGGCAAGCTCGATATTGAGCGGCTTCCAGCCTTCGAGCAGGCTGCTGTAGGCGAAGTGCCGGAAAACCAGATGGAAGCTGATATGCTGGCGGTTTGGCGCGATGTCCTCAATACCGACTTAGGTGTTGAGGATGACTTCTTCCGTTTGGGCGGAGATTCCATTCTCAGTATCCAGCTCAATACCCGCTTGCGTGATGCCGGTTTCGATTGTTCGGTCAAAGATGTGTTCGAAGCAAAAACCGTTCGCCGCTTGTGCCGCCATCTCCATGCTACCCAAGATCAGGTACGTCAGATTAGTGCAGAGCAGGGTCTGTTGAGTGGTGAGTTCGACTGGCACCCTATCCAGCACTGGTTCGAGCAACAGCCATTCCGTTGTCCCGAGCATTGGAACCAAGCGGTCGTGTTGCAGATCCCTGATCTCGATGTCGCAGAGCTCGAGGCTATGATGTCACAGCTGCTGTCCCACCATGATGCGCTGAGGCTTCTGGTCGGCGACGGTGAAACTGCAAGCCAGCGATATCTCGATACGGTTGAGCTGCCGCCTTTGATTCAGCTTGATGCCTCTGTGCTTGATGAGCAGGAGCTCCACCATGCTTTGACCCAACTGCAGAGCGGATTCGATCTGCACCATGGCCCGGTAATGGCTTGGGCGAAAATCAGTAACTTGGAAGTTGAAGGTAAGCAGCAAACAGGACTGTTCTTGGCGTTCCATCACTGGGGGGTAGATGCCGTTTCCTGGCGTATTATGGCGCAGGACTTGGCGCGGTTAGCGAGTGGTCGGCCACTGGCAGAGAAAGCAACGAGTTACCGCCAATGGGGAGAGGCACTCAAACGTTATGCTGAAGATAACCATGGGCAGTTGGCGTACTGGAAAGCGATGGCGAGTAGTAGCGATAACCACTTGCCAGCTCAGCAGGTGAACTACGGTGCTGGCGGAGAGGTACAGTCAAGCTATGCCATGTTGCAGCTAACGCCTGAGCTCACTACCCGGTTGGTCGAGACAGCCAACAAGGCTTTCGATACCGAGGTGAGGGAGCTGCTGCTGGTAGCCTTAGCTGCCACTCTCAGTGACATGGGGTGGGGCTCACGCCAGACCATCATGCTCGAAGGCCATGGCCGGGAAGCGATATACGATGAGTTGGATGTTAGCCAGACCGTGGGTTGGTTTACCAGTATTTTTCCTTCAACGGTTGATTGCCGGGGCACTTTGTCAGACACCATCAGGCAAACCAAAGAGCAACTGCGGGCGATACCGGACAATGGTATCGGGTTTAATGCGTTGCGTTGTCATCATCCTCAAGGTGATAGCTTGGCACTCTCTCCTGTGGTGTTGAATTACCTTGGCCGCCAAACCCAGGAGCCGGGGATGTGGCGTCCTCTGCCTGTTGTACCGGGCCAACTATCATCACCGCTTAACCCTGCTGCGGAATTGATCAGCCTGCATGGTGGGATCAATGGCAGCACCCTGACTTTGCGTCAAATCGGCGTGCTGGAACAAGCGCTCAGCGAGCAGTTGATGGCCGCCCTTAAAGCCAAAATTGAGCATGTTGTGGTCTACTGCGAACAGCAGTACCAGCAACACGGCTATCAGCCGACACCCTTAATGAGGCAAGCATGTTTGGAGGGCACAGATGATTGAGAGTCAAAATGTCCCTTGCGTTGATGATGAGACGTTGGCCGAATCGTTGCTGTCAGCGCTCAACGAAGCGGCGCAAGCGCAGCGTATTGCGCTGGACTTTCAAGGCCGGGCGTATAGCTATTGCGAGATACAGGCTCAGGCTGCCGCTATTCAGCAGGTACTGGTTGACCATGGAATAACTCAGGGGGACAGGGTCGGATTGTACCTTGAACGCTCACCGGCGATGGTGTCGGCGATGCTGGCTTGTTTATTGTCGGGGGTGGTTTTCGTCCCGTTGGATCCACTGTTCCCCGCAGCGAGGCTGGTGGCGATTGAGCAGGAAGCGCAATTGGCAACAGTACTAGGCGATAGTGAGGTGCCTGCAGGGCCGAAGTTCTCTTGTTCTTTGATACAGGTATTGTCTGGCTTGCCGGCAGAAGGCATGGAACCCCAAGGTAGTGATCGTTCACAGATCCCTTGGGGTGTGGATTTGCCGCCGCGAGCGCCTGCCTACATGATGTTTACTTCTGGCTCGACCGGAAAGCCTAAAGGCGTGGTGATCAGCTATCAGGCCCTACAGACATTTCTTAGAGCCAGCATTGATCGGCTGGGCTTAGATAAACAGTGTTATTGGCTACTTATCACCACAATGGCTTTTGACATCTCGATGCTGGAGATCTTTGCGCCCTTGCTGGTGGGAGGCCGGATGGTGCTGACATCGAGCCAGGAGCATAAAGATCCTCACGCCGTCGCTGAGTATCTGGATCGTTTTCCCCAGATTAATGTCTTGCAGGCCACCCCCTCTTTCTGGCGTATGCTGGTTAATTGTGGCTGGCAGGGCAAATCTGATTTGATGGCGCTCAGTGGCGGTGAAGCCTTGGATGGCAGGTTGGCCCAACAGCTTTTCGGCCGATGCAATGAGCTTTGGAATTGCTACGGTCCGACCGAGGCCACGGTATGGTCATTGATGAGCAGAGTCATGGCTTGCGATCAAAATGGGCCTGCTATTCACATCGGTTCCAGCCTTTCTGGCTATGCCCACTGGGTGCTAGATGGCAACGGGATGGAAGTGGCTATTGGGGAAGAAGGCGAGCTATGTATTCTTGGTGCAGCCCTTAGTGAAGGCTACTGGCAGCGGTCTGATCTGACGGCTCGCCAGTTTGTGAACCACCCAGAAAGCGGTGTGCGGTATTACCGTACCGGGGATCGGGTGCGCAAGCTGGGAGAAGATAGCTTTCACTACCTGGGGCGTTTTGATGATCAGGTTAAGCTGCGGGGCTATCGGATTGAGCTTGGGGAAATAGAGTCTCAGCTGCGCAATATTCCTCAGGTCGGGGATGCAGCAGTTCGCCTTGAGGGTGAGGGAGGGGTGGCTATGCTAGTTGCTTACCTTGAGGTCGAGTCGCTGCCGTCGAGGCTACAGCTGCGTAAGTTACTCTCTAACTCGTTGCCAGCGTATATGATCCCCAGCCGCTTTAACCGATTGGATTGTTTGCCCAAAACTGCCAGCGGCAAGGTGGATCGCAAACGCTTGGAGGAAGCCACTGGTGTGACGTGAACACCATAACCTAGCAATGACCTAACTCGCTGAACTAAAAAAACGCCCTCGGGGCGTTTTTTTATAGAAAAATTCTTTATTTTTACTGTTTGATATTAGGCTCAAAGCAACAGTATGAAAATTTCAAAAACGCATAAAACATCCATGTTGCTCCGACCCGCCATCCCTGGCGGGTAGGTTTTGAATTTTCATACAGCTGCATTCAATCTCTTAAAGTTCCAGGCTAAAGAGTGTATTTGAGTTTAATTTTTTACCAGTGGCTCGGCCCCAGGTTGACTGACAAGCTGGACGATATCTTCCATAACTTTCAATGCCGCAAGCGGGCCGCCGACCGAGGTCCACAATGAGCCGTCAACCGCAGCATAGCGGCCGGATTGGATTGCACTGAGCTGCTGGAAGGCTGGGGTTGCTTCAGCTTGTTTCATCGCATCGACAGCTTCGCCTATGGTACTCAGGGTACCTACCACCATCCAGTCCCCATCAAGGAGTTCAAGCGCTTCAAGGCTCAGTGACAGCGAGTGGGTATGGCCGGGATCCTGCTGGTAGTCAGGGCGCTTCATGCCGAGATCGTCAATAACCTGGCTGGCGAAAGAGTCGCGAAACATATAGGCCGGCCCTTTGGGATTCCAACGTACCACGCTGATAGTTTGTCCGAGTTTATCGCCGATGGCCTGTTTGGCCTGCTGCGCGGCAGATTGGTACTGGGCCATGAAATCTTTGGCTGCCTGTTGGCGGTTGAGGATCTGAGCGGTGCGGTCAAAAGTTTCCTTCCACGGTTCACCACGCTGGAAAGTGACAATAGTTGGCGCGATTTCGCCGAGCAGCTCGATCACTTCAGGCCGGTTTGGTGTGGTCAGGATCAGGTCGGGTTCCAGCTCGAGTATCTTTTCCAGGTTTGGGCGGTTCAGATCGCCAACAATCTCGATGTCACCGCCGATGGCCGACTCAAGATAACGAGGTAGGGACTGCTGGCCGCGACCGTTAACGGTACCGACGGGGGTAACCCCGAGGGCTAGGGCGATATCGAGGTCAATTTCGCTCAGGGTGATGATTCGTTGGGGTGAATTTGGAATCGTCACTTTCTTGCCATATACATCTTCGACTGTGCGCAGCGAAGTGGCATGGACGGTAGACACAAAGCTGAGTAGTGCTAGCACCGAGAGGAAACGCTTAAGCAACATAATGCTCCCTTATTATGTTTAATGTGTTGATTTAGAAATGAATCACAAAAAATATTACATGATAAGGATATTGATAACTATTTTTATTTAGATCTATTCATATAAATTAGGGATTGATATCATGTCTGCCCTATTCGATATACATGGAGTTGCAATCGATGTCCAAGCATCACCTATTCTGGCTCGGTACAGGCGTGTCAGGGATGGCGTGCCTGGCCTTGCTGTCATTGTCCGTTGGGGCAGGTGATTACGGCTTACCCAAAATCATTGGCTATTATTTTCACACCCTTTCTCCCGACCCGCATATGATCATGGTGATGGATACCTTGCGGCTTCCACGTACCTTATGTGCCGTGATGGTGGGGGTGTGCTTGTCGCTGGCGGCGTCATTGCTGCAAAGTGCCACCCGTAACCCGCTGGCAGAGCCGGGTCTACTCGGGGTGAATGCAGGCGCTGTATTGGGGCTGGTGATCGGTTTGACTTACTTTGATGTTGAGTCGGCGCATGGCTACTTGGTTTGGTCCGGGATGGGGGCGTTTACCGGCAACCTCGTCGTGCTGGTGGTCGGGCAGCTAATGGGAAAGTCCAGTCCGCTTAAGCTCATCTTGGTTGGTGTTGCGCTAACGGCAACCTTTGGTGGCCTGTCCAACTATATTTTGCTGTCCAATCAGGTGGTACTGGATCAGTTTCGTTTTTGGAACTTGGGATCGCTGGCTGCGGCCGATATGTCAGCCATGGCGATCATATTGCCTTTCATGCTGGCCGTTATTGTCGTGACGGTATTACTGGCCAGGCAACTGACGATGATGCAATTGGGCGAAGAGCAAGCCCGTGCTTTGGGGATAAACACTCATTGGGTGCGGATCGGGGTGTTGTTGGCTGCCACCGTGTTTACAGCCTGTGCAATCTCCGTGGCCGGACCGATTGGTTTCGTTGGTTTCCTTGCCGCTTACTGCGCTCGAATGGTTGAGCCGGTTCGTCTATCGTTGCAGATTGTTTTCTCATCTCTGTTCGGCACAATTTTCTTGTTGGTCGCTGACATCCTCGCCCGCTATTTGATTCAACCTTTCGAGATGCCCAATGGTGTGATCCTCGCATTGATTGGTGCCCCGGTATTGATTGCCGTTGTCCATCGCGGTGGGTTCCGTGCCTTGCTGGCTGTGAAATAAAAGGAATTATGATGGGGCACAACAATAATTTAGATGGCCGTCTCTTAGATGCCAGTAGCCAAACAAGTATGGCTGCACCAGAAAATATGACGGCGTTGCCACCGTCAGGAAAATGGTTATGGCGACATCGCAGTGCATCTGTACTCGTCGAGAAGCGCTCGGTATGGGTTGCCATGCTGCTCATCGTGCTTTTGGCCGCCTTGGCCTTGTTCGCGATCAGTGTAGGTTCGGCCAAGATAACGTCTTGGGTGGCATTGAAAGCCCTGTTCGGTGAATCGAGCCGGATGGTGGACATCATGGTGTTTAAGATCCGTATGCCAAGGGTATTTGCCGTGCTGGTAGCCGGTGCTGCTCTGGGGCTGTCTGGCTGCCTGATCCAAACCTTGGTTCGAAATCGTCTTGCTACCCCCGATATGATTGGTGTCAACGAGGGGGCAACCTTGGCTATTACCTTTTTTACCCTTTACGTCACCGTGGGCGTCTGGCCATGGTGGGCAGCCCCTATTGGTGCCGTTGTTGCCGCGATTACGCTGTTTTTCTTATGTCGTAAACCGGGTGAGCAAGGCTATTTGTTTGTGGTTATAGGGATTGGGGTATCCGAGTTAATGCGGGCAATTGGCGAGTTTTTGATGTCGACGGAGTCCATTGTCCATGTCAGCAGTGTATATCTGTGGAGCATGGGAAATTTCGTCGGACAGGGTTACAACACCACGCTGCCTGTTGCTGGTTTGCTGTTGGCTCTGGTGCCTGTGGTGGTGTACTTCTCACGTCAGCTGGATGTGCTGCGTTTCGGTGGGGAAGTGGCACAGGGGCTGGGGGTGAATATTAACCACGTCCAGTTGGCTGTGTTGATGTTGGCGATTTTAATTGCAGCATTAGGGACAGCCATTGGCGGCCCGGTAGTGTTTATTGCGATGGCGGCCCCAATAGGTGCGAGCTATTTGCTCAAGGGACGGGTAGTTCCGCTTTGGACGGCGGCAATGCTCGGGGCAATGTTGCTGCTGATGAGCGATACCCTAGTTCGGGTCTTGGCCGATCCCCATGAAGTAGCCACCGGGATCATGACCCGCATTCTAGGGGGAGTTCTGCTGTTTATTTTTTTATTGCGTGACAAAGGAAAGGTCGACTGATGACGATGCTGGATATAGAAGGCGTAGGGTTTGGCTACGACAGTAAGCTGGTTTTCGATAACGTCTCCTTTGGCTTGGGACAAGGCAAATTGGTGGGTATTGTCGGCCCGAACGGTGGCGGAAAATCGACCTTGCTCAAACTGATGGCCCGCCAGTTGGAGCCAAGCTGTGGTCAGCTCCGGCTAAAAGGGAAAACGCTGGGCAGTTATTCGATGAAAGCGCTGGCCAAGCAATTGGCATTTTTGCCTCAGCAGCCCGTGAGTCCTGCGGGGATCACGGTTGAGCAGTTGGTTCAGTACGGCCGTCACCCTCACCAAGGCTGGTTTAATCAGTGGAGTGAAGAAGATGCCAAGCAGGTTGCAAGAGCCATTGCTTGGATGAAAATCGAAGACTTGTTGCAACAGCCAGTTGTCAGTTTGTCAGGCGGTCAGCGTCAGCGGGCTTGGCTGGCAATGATCCTTGCCCAGGATACCGATATTATTTTGCTTGATGAGCCGACCAGCGCACTGGATATCGGCCATCAAACAGAAGTGATGGAGAGTATCAGCAAGATGACCTCGCTGGGGAAAACTGTGGTGTTGGTGATCCATGATCTGGCGGCGGCGGCGCGGTATTGTGATGAGCTAGTGGCACTGGGAGAGCATGGTGTCGTCGCAGCAGGTGCGGTGGAGCAGGTGATCACCAAACCGCTTATCGACAAACTGTACGATACCAACGTCGATATTGTTCCCGCCCCATTCGACGGTGCGCCGGTGATAGTGCCTCGTCGTCATTTTTCCTCGCAGCATTGTTCTTCGCAGAATAGTGTCAAAGAGAGCTTGAGTGAGTCTTAGGTACAGGCACGCAAGATGGGTTAATGACCGCTTAAAATTTGTTTGATCTTGATGATCATCTAGTCGCAAATAGGGGGTGTACCATGCTAGGTACATCCCCATTGCTTTAGGTTTTATATAGCCTCAGCCATCAGCCTTCATTGGCAGCCATCTGACGGGGAAAGGCATGACGCCGTCGCTCGATAGCCTCTGCCAGCATCGTCAGCATCACTTCGGTATCATTCCACCCTAGGCAGGCATCTGTGACCGATTGGCCATAGGTCATTTGTGGGCTGATCTCTTGACGTCCTTCAACAAGAAAACTCTCGGCCATTACACCACTGACGGTGTGATCGCCTGTGCTGATTTGCTCGCATAGCGATTGGGCGACAAGCAGTTGTCTTTGGTGCTGCTTGAGGCTGTTGCCGTGGCTGCAGTCGACCATCACACTGGTATTGATCCCGCATGCTTGTAGCTGCTGACTGGCCGCCTGAATTGAATCGCGGTCATAGTTGGGGCGTTTACCGCCGCGCAAGATCAGGTGGCTGTCCGGGTTACCATGGCTTTGGATGGCATAAAGCTGACCGTTTTTTCCCATTGCACTGTACAGGTGGGGGTAGCGACTGGAGGTTATCGCATCTGTGGCAACAGCAATACTGCCGTCAGTGCCGTTTTTGAATCCGATAGGGCAAGGCAGGCCGGATGCCTGCTGGCGGTGAGGTTGTGACTCGGTCGTCCTAGCCCCTATGGCTCCCCAGCTGATGAGATCGGCCAAGTAGCTGAAACTGGTGGTATCGAGGAATTCGGTTGCTGTCGCTAAGCCCAATTCATTGAGGGCAACCAGTAGCCTTCTTGCTTGAAGCAGGCCTTTGCCGAGATCGTTGCTGCCATCTAAATCGGGATCAAACAACAGCCCCTTCCACCCAACAGTGGTTCTTGGTTTTTCGAAGTAGGCCCGCATCACAACGACAAGTTGATCCTGGTAGCGCTGCGAAAAAGCGGCCAATTTCTCGGCATAATCAATCGCAGCTTCAGTGTCATGGATTGAACAAGGGCCGATAACAACCAGCAACCTATCATCATGGCCATGAAGAATATCTCGGATAGCCTGCCTGCTGTCTGCGACGTGTTCTCTGATTTGGTCAGAGCATGGTACAGACTGCTGGAGCTGACCGGGAGTGGGCAGGGCTTGCCATGCCTGTGATCGTATCATTGTTGGATCGATTGCCATTTTAATTCCTTTAGTGTCATTGGGTTATGACATTGTCTCCCTATTGCTTCTAGGTACTGTTTCCAGGTATAGCTTCCTACTAAACAGCGCACATATATTGTTATTTGTCGGTGTGCTGGTGGCGCTGGGTATGGTAGCTATCTTCATCCTTGCCGTATCGCCAGTAAGGGATGGCATATATCTGTTGGCGGTTGACATCCAGCTCGTTGCGGGCCCAGCGGCGCAGCCCCAGTACAATGCTTTCTTCCCCACCAAACCAGAAGTAGCTGTTCTCGGTGGTGAGTGCCTGTTGGCGGAAGCTGTCGATTAACGGCGCTGTTTCGTCGGGTTTACCTATGAACCAGCGCAGCGCGAGGTTAGGTGGACAAGCAATATCTTGGATATCCCGGGCATCGCTAACTTGGATGGCAACATAGCCTTGGCTTGCTGCAGGCATCTCTTCAATCATTGCGCTGATGGCAGGCTGTGCGGTGAGATCGCCTGCGATGTAGTAATACTCGGCAGGTTTGCGCATCGGGTGCGGACCGCCGGGAGGCGAAATACCCACATGATCGCCGGGCTTGGCTGTAAGGGCAAAGCGGGAGGCCGGGCCTATTTCGCCGTGGAGGGCAAAGTCGATATCGATTTCATGTTGTTCACTTCGCAGTTGGCGGATAGAAAAGGTGCGCAGGATAGGCTTGTCTTCAGGTGATTGCCACTTGGGACCGGTTGGGGTCATGTCGGGCAATACTGGTTGTTGCTGTTCGGGTTTGGCAAGCATTAGCTTGATATGGGCGCCGTTACTGCATTCAGGATAGTGTGCGAGTTGCTCTGATGTAAAACAAATCCGCCGATAGTTTGGACTGAGATCGGTGATAGTTTTCACTGTTAGCAGAACGGGGTGACGCTTGGGGGCATGTCCATCTTGCGGCATGCTAGCTCCTTAATTGCTAATGATATACATTCGCGTTTGATTATACAGATTCAGCAAGCTGATAAAAGTAAAAAACTGATTGATAAAGAGAATTTTCTTTGGGGGGAAGGCAGATAGCATTTTTCGGAAAAGAATGAAAAGTACAGCCTTTTTAGCTTTTGGAACATAGTGTCCAAAAAGCTGTACGTAACTTTTAATCATTAATAATCAGGTAGTTAAGGTTTGCTAAGGAAGAGGGAATAAAGCTGATGCACAATGCGTACATTAAAAAGGTGGATTTCAAACAATAAGCTGAGCTGAGGGGATAGCTCTCATTTCGGTGTCTTTCAATAGGTCGCGGCTCGCTGTCTATTGTGATAACGGCTAAAATAGCCCTTCAGCTAAGACCCTATTAGTAACCCATTAGTACAACCCCTATTAGTAACAAAAGGTATGGCTATGACAGCGCCCCAGAATGACACCTCCCATGTAGACAGCGATCAGCTGACAGAAATAGCCATTGCCTACTATCAGGATGGGGCAACCCAGGAAGAAATCTCCAAGATGTTCGGGATGTCGCGGGCCAAAGTGGGCCGCTTGCTGCGTCGTGCCCGGGATGAAGGGGTAGTGGAAATCACGGTGAAATACCACCCGGTGTTCAGCGAAAAGCTGGAGCAGCAATTGGTCGAGCGTTTTAATTTGAAACGCGCCTTGATTGCCCTTGATCAGCCTGATGACGAGAGCCAGCGCCAACAGGTCGCAAGCCTGGTATCGAGTTACCTGTCCTCCATTTTGACCGATGACATGGTGGTCACCGTCGGGCAGGGGCGTAATATTGCCTCAATTGCCAGCCATGTCGGTGTGGTTCCCCATCGCAAATGCCGCTTTGTTTCGGGTATCGGTGGTACTCATCGCTCCGGTAACGCCATCAATGCCGATCATATCTGCCGCCTACTGGCCAAGAAATATGACGGCATCAGTGAAACCCTGTATGCGCCGGCTTATGTCGAGGATATCAAGGTAAAAGAAGCCTTTATGAAAAATGGTACAGTAAAGGAGACGCTTGATCGCGCGAGACGTGCAGATGTTGCATTGGTGGGCGTTGGTGATATGAATGAAAACAGCCATATGGTCAAGCTGGGCTGGTTCACTCCCCAGGAGATTGTCGAGGCGCGGATCCGCAAAGGGGTCGTGGGGGATATTGCCGGCTATGACTTTTTTGATAGCCAGGGGCGCCGTGCCGATACCATGATGAGCGACCGGGTAATTGGTCTTAGCATGGAAGAGCTCAGACATATTCCTACAGTGGTTGTCACTGCTGCCGAGAACAGCAAAGCCTTGGCCTTGCTGGGCGCATTGCGGTCCGGTGTGGTCGATGTGCTGGCGACCAGTGTCAGCAACGCCCTGACCATTTTGAACCTGGATCAACAGATGAAGTAATGATCGGAAAATGAATATTCGATCCAAAATGATCAAGCTGCCTGCGGGCAGCTTTTTTGTTGCTTGCTATGCTCAAAAGTATGCGGATAAAAAAGTAACAAAAGGATCAGACAGGCATGAGGTATTTTTTTGCCCTTCTGTTAGGGATTACGATAGGCTTGCCCGCCGTGGCAAGCCCATGGGAGAAGGTGGAAGCGCCTTCGCAAGGTCAGTCGGAGTCAATTGGTACTTACAATAACGGTTGTCTTGCCGGGGCCGAGCCTTTGCCGTTGGAGGGGGAGGGCTATCAGGTGATGCGATCGCAGCGGGGGCGTTATTACGGCCACGAATCGATGATCCGCTTCCTCCATGATTTATCAAAAAGCGTCCATAAACTCGAGCTGGGCCAGTTGCTGGTCGGTGATATCGCAATGCCTCGGGGCGGGCGTTTTTCGTCGGGCCATAACAGCCACCAGACTGGCCTTGATGCGGATATCTGGCTCAAGCTAAGCGATGGTCCACTTAGTGAGGAAGAGCTGATTGATGTCCAGCCCTTGCCAATGGTGCACATCAAGCAGTACAAGATAAACAAGAAAAACTGGGGGGATAAACAAGCCTTGATGGTCCAGCTTGCTGCGGCGGATGAGCGGGTCGCCAGAATTTTTGTCCATCCGGTGATCAAAGAGCAGCTGTGCCAGCGCGAATGGACGGACAGGAATTGGCTGCAGAAAGTCAGGCCGTGGTGGGGACATTACTACCACTTCCATGTCAGGCTCCATTGCCCAGACGGTGACAGCAGTTGCAAAGCGCAGACTCCACCTCCACCGGGGGATGGTTGTGGTGCCGAGCTTGCCTCCTGGAAGCCTAAGCCAAAAGCGAAGAAAGAAAAGGTCGCCAAGGTGAAGAAAAAGCCCAAGCCCAAACCGGTCCCGCCAGCACAATGCTTGGCGTTACTGCGGACACCAACAACGGGATGATTGGAAGTTAACTCCTTGCAATAGAGACAAAAAAAGCGCCGTTCGGCGCTTTTTCTTTTATGCCAATCCCTGCAGGGTGACAAACTTTTCGAACAGCGCTTCGTCTGTTTCGACGTTGTCGGGATCGGTAATAATACAGTTGGTGATCGGACACACCGACTGGCACGTCGGCTTGTCGTAGTGTCCTTTACACTCGGTGCATTTATTGGGGTCGATCTCGTAGATTTCGTCCCCCATGGTGATCGCCTCGTTCGGACACTCGGGATCACACATGTCGCAGTTAATGCACTTACTGGTAATAAGCAGTGCCATGGTGATTACTTACCGTCTTTTGGTGCGTGTGGGTTTCGGGTGTTCTCACCTGAGTTTAGGTTACGCATCAGCAGGCCGTATTCCAGATCCATATCTTCCGGTACTGGGATAAAGACGAAGTGGCCGTTACCCTTGGCGTCAGTGACCGCTTCAGACTTGCGGTTTTCCATCGCTTCAAGAGTGAAGATCACGTTGCCCTGCGGTGTCATTAGCTCAAGGCTGTCACCGACCACAAACTTGTTCTTCACTTCTACTTCTGCCAGATCACCGCGGCGCTTGCCGGTGAACTCACCGACAAACTGCTGGCTGTCAGAGATTGAGTAGCCGTAGTCGTAGTTTTGGTAAGCATCGTGAGTGTGACGGCGCAGGAAGCCTTCGGTGTAGCCGCGGTGGGCTAGGCTTTCCAGCGTGCCCATCAAGCTTTCGTCGAATGGCTTGCCAGCGACTGCGTCATCAATCGCTTTACGGTAAACCTGTGCGGTACGGGCACAGTAGTAGAACGACTTGGTACGACCTTCGATTTTCAGCGAGTGAACGCCCATCTTGGTCAGGCGGTCAACGTGCTGGATAGCACGAAGATCTTTCGAGTTCATGATGTAGGTGCCGTGCTCGTCTTCAAACGCCGCCATTTTCTCGTCTGGGCGGTGCGCTTCGCTTAGCAGTACGACTTCGTCGGTTGGCTTGCCGCGGCCGATCGTTGTTTCAGGACGCTCGTCCTGCACTTCAATCGCTTGGGCATCGCTTGGGTTGAATTCTTCAACGATCTGGCCTGCGTCGTTTTCCGTGCCTTTTTCCACTTTGTATTTCCAGCGGCAGGCATTGGTGCAGGTACCCTGGTTAGGGTCACGTTTGTTGATGTAGCCAGATAGCAGGCAACGGCCAGAGTAAGCCATGCACAGTGCACCGTGGACGAAAACTTCCAGCTCGGTTTCAGGGCAGTGCTCGCGGATCTCTTCGATTTCTTCCAGAGACAGTTCGCGAGAGACGATTACGCGCTCAACGCCATTGGCTGCCCAGAACTTCACCGTTGCCCAGTTTACGGCGTTCGCCTGAACTGATAGGTGGATTGGCATCTCAGGGAAGTTCTCGCGCACCATCATGATAAGACCTGGGTCAGACATGATCAGTGCATCAGGGCCCATTTCCACAACCGGCTTCAGATCGCGAATGAAGGTTTTCAGTTTAGAGTTATGTGGCTGAATGTTACATACCACGTAAAGCTTCTTGCCTTGGGCATGAGCTTCGTCGATACCGATTTTTAGGTTCTCGTGGTTGAACTCGTTGTTACGTACACGAAGGCTGTAACGTGGCTGGCCGGCGTAAACAGCATCTGCACCATAGGCAAATGCGTAGCGCATGTTCTTCAGGCTGCCCGCAGGCGATAACAATTCAGGTTTAAACATAGCTCTTATATTCCAGTGTCTGATTGCAAATCAGGCCGTATCGCAGGGGGATACGGAGTTGAGGCGGGATTTTACTGTGATCTACCCCTCAATAGCAATGCTAACACCGAATTAGGCAATCTTTCTTGGCTGAAGACTGTAAATGGTTATTTGGAAGGGATTAGCCGCAGGGAGAGATGTACTGTGAGGGTGACGAGAAAGTGAAAAATGTGGCACTGAGAAAATCAGTGCCACAAGAGTTCGGGTATGCAGTTAGGCTTTGGCTTCCAGGCCGCCAAGAACCTCGAACAGGTTTGGCAAGAATGCGGAGAATTCGCCAGCCATCAGCGATAGATCGGCATCAATACGCTGGGCCATTTCATCGCGGTCGATATCGTCATTTTGCTCTTTCAGCTCATCAGAGAACTTCAGGCGCTTGATAGACAGGTCGTCTGCCAGAACGAAGTCGATACGGTCCTGCCAGTTGATAGACAGCTTGGTCACCAGCTTGTCGGCTTCGATGTGGGCCATGATCTCATCGCTTGATAGATCCTGCTGCTTACAGCGGATCACACCACCGTCTTCCAAAATGGCTTTGAGCTCGGCTTCTTCGCCGATGGTAAAGCCGTTTGGCGAGGTGTTTGAACGTACCCACTCAGTCATGGTCAGCTCGGCCGGTTTTTCAGGGGTAACCGGGATAACTGGCAGGCTACCGATAGATTTACGCAGCAGCGCCAGCAGATCTTCGGCTTTCTTGAAGTTACCAGCATCAACCAGTACGTAGCCTTCTTTAGGCATGATCAGCGCGTAAGTCTGGCTCTTGCGGCTGAAGGCTCGCGGTAGCAGATCCATCACGATTTCATCTTTGATGGTGTCTTTTTCGCTTTTCTTCAGTTTACGGCCTTGTTCGGCTTCCTGGGCTTCTACTTTCTCGTTCAGTGTCTCTTTGATCACTGACGCTGGCAGCATCTTTTCTTCTTTGCGTGCACAAATTAGGATGTTGTCACCAATTACATGGGTGAACATGTCGCCGTGCTTACCCAGTGCGTGGACCCAACCAAATTTTTGCTGATCTTGGCTGCCACACGGGGTAAAGCGGAACTCTTCAAGTTGCTTCTCAAGTTGATCAGGATTGAGGTCGATCTCGCGGCTGAAGCGATAGGTAAGTACGTTTTTAAACCACATCATGGCTGTTACAAATCCTTGGTTGTGCATTTGGCTGTCAATCTTATTGCATTGGTTGGCTTTTGTCTTAAGTTTTCGTGCTCAGTGGCTTGGGCATTACGCAAAGTGCGGTACAATCCAAATCAGTGTTTCCATAACGGCATATCGACCGCAATGAAGATCCTCCATACCTCCGACTGGCACCTAGGCCACCAGCTGCACGGCTATAACCGCGATTACGAGCACCAGGCATTTCTTGACTGGCTGGCGCAGACCCTTGAGCAAGAGCAGATCGATGCCCTGCTGGTGGCTGGTGATATTTTTGATACCGCCAACCCGCCGGCCAGTGCCTGGCGGATGCTATACCGCTTCCTGGCACGGATGGCGAAAAGCATGCCGGATTTAAATGTCGTAATGATTGGTGGCAACCATGATTCGCCGAGCAAGCTAGATGCCCCGCACGAGCTGCTAAGGGCATTCGATTTGCACATTGTCGGTGGGATTCACCGCCAGGCGGACGGCGAGCTCGATACCGAGCGGATGTTGGTCCCGCTAACCAATAAAGCCGGTGAGCAAGCGGCATGGGTATTGGCGGTACCTTTCCTGCGCAGTGCTGATCTGCGTACCGAAGATCTGGATGAAGAAGACGATCGCCTGATCAAAGGGGTGGAAGCCCTCTATGGGGAAGTGACCGAGGCGGCGCGCCAGCTCCAGACACCGCAGCAGGCCTTGATCGGCATGGGGCACGCCTACATGGCATCGGGTAAATTGTCGGAAATGTCAGAGCGCCGGGTGCTCGGTGGTAACCAGCATGCGTTGCCTGCTTCTATTTTTGCCGATGATATGGCCTATGTGGCGCTAGGCCACTTGCATTTAGCCCAGCGCGTGGCGAAGAAAGAGCAGGTTCGCTATAGCGGTTCGCCATTGCCTCTGTCGATGTCCGAGCGAGGCTACAACCACCAAGTGGTTATGGTCGAGCTTGATGGTGCAGCGGTTGCCGGCATCGAGTCTGTCTCTGTGCCACGGGCTGTTGATATGCTCAAAGTGCCTTCGTCACCGGCCCCGCTGGAGCAGGTGCTTGAAGAGCTCAAGGCGCTGGATGTCGATGAGCGTCCGCGCGAGCAGCAACCGTTTTTGGAAGTGCACATCCAGTTAGATAAACCACAGGCTCTGCTGCGCGAAAAAGTGCTTGAAGCCCTGGAAGGCAAGGCTGTGAGGCTGGCTAAAATCACTCCGCATTACCAGCAGCAACAAGCACAAAATGGTTTGGGCCAGCGTCGCCTATCCGATGTGACGCCCCAGCAGGTGTTTAGCTTGAGCTGGAGCCAGAAATACCAAGGCGAGCCGGATGAGGCAATGGCCGCTGCTTTCGAGAGCCTGTTGATTGCCGTGGAAGACAGCGATGCTGTCGAGTCGTAAGCCAGAACAAGAAAGAGAACAACAATGAAAATCTTAGCGCTACGTGGTGAAAACCTGGCGAGCCTGCAGCAGCCATTCGAGATTGATTTTGCCGGCGGCCGCTTGGGCGATGCGGGTTTGTTTGCCATTACCGGGAAGACCGGTGCTGGTAAGTCGACCTTGCTTGATGCGATTTGCCTTGCGTTGTACGACCGCATCCCCCGCCTTCAGTCCAACAAGAAAAACGATGCGGAGATTGGCCGCGACGGTGACAACGGCCGGATCAAAGCCAACGATGTCCGCAGTATTTTGTCGCGCGGTAAGGCCGAAGGGTTTGCCGAAGTCGATTTTGTTGCCAACGACGGCAGCCACTGGCGGGCGCACTGGCATGTTCGCCGTGCCCGGGGGCGTGCCGATGGCCGCATCCAAGCCTCGGAGCAATGGCTGGAATGTCTGGAAACTGGCCAGCGTTTTGCTGGCAAGAAAGCGGAGCTACAAGCGGAAGTCGAGCGCTTGGTCGGACTGTCGTTCGAGCAATTCCGCCGGGCAGTAATGTTGCCGCAGGGCGAATTTGCCGCCTTCCTAAAAGCCGGGGCCGATGAACGTGCGGCTTTGCTCGAGCGTATGACCGGCGGTGAGATATATGGCCGCCTATCCATGGCCGCTTATGAGCGGGCGCGGGATGAAAAGCAAAAGCTCGAGGCCTTGCAGGCCCAGCTTGGCGATATTGAGCTGCTTGATGATGAGCAGAAAGAACAACTCTCCGGCCAGCTTGAAGCCCTCAAAGTACAGTTAGGCCAGTGGGAAACCTCTCTGGCGGCGTTGACCCAGCACCAACAGGCGCTGCAGACCCAAACCCGGTTGCAGCAACAGCAACAGGAAGCCGAGCAGGCATTGGCTCATGCCGAAGAGCAGCTTAAAGAGGCGGCGCCGCGTCAGGAGCAGCTAAAACAGATAGCCAAAGTCCAACCTGCCCGCAGTGATTTCACCTTGTTGCAGCAAACCCAGCTGCAGCTAAGCAAGCTGCAGGTATCGCTCGGCAAAGCCCGTGATGAACTGGCGCAGCACAAACAGGGGCTGTTGGACGCGGATAACCGGGTACAGGGTACCAAGCAGGCATTGGCAAAAGCCAAGCTACATTGGGATGAGCTTGAGCCGAAACTCAAGCAAGTGGCTTTGCTCGATGAGCAATTGGCTGCCGGGCAGCGCCAGCTGGCCGAGCTGGATGCCGACCACCAGCAACAGCTCAAAACATTCAATGAACAGCAGCAGGCGGCTGAGCAGAAAAAACACCAGCGCCAGCAGCTGCAGCAACGCCATCACCAATTGGCGATGGTGCTAGAGCAAAACCGGGAGCTGGCCGGGGTTGCTGAGCAGTATCAGCCCGTACTGGATAATCTGGATCAGTATTTGTCCGCGCACCGGACGCTGGCGACCCTGTCGCGCGAAAAGCAGCAACTGCAGTTCGAGCAGCAGTCCCATGACCGCAATGCCACGATGTTGGAGGCTCAGCAGAAAGAGGTTAGCGGCCAGCTTGATGCGGTGACCAAGGTGCTCGATGAGCTCAAGGTTGAGCAGCAAGAGCAGGCGATTGCCGATAGTCAGAAACAGTTTGCCAGCAAGCAAGCCGAGCTTGATACCCTGCGCCAGGCAATGTCGGGTACCAAGGAATGGTCTACCTTGCTTGAGCAGATGGAGAAACTGAAAGCCGAGCATCAAGAGCTGAGTCAGCTCAAGCAGCAGGCAGAAGCCAGGCTGGAGGCGTTGTCGCCAGAAATGGAGCAGCTCATGGCTCGTTACCAGGAGGCCGAACAGCAGCTGCAGCAAAGCATGGCAGTGGTTAACCTCAGCGAGTACCGCAGCCATTTACAGCCGGATTCGCCTTGCCCGCTGTGTGGTTCGCTCGAACACCCCTATGCAGAGCAGCACCCGGTTGTCGAAGGCTTGCTCCATAGCCAGCAGCAGCGCTTGCGTGAATTGCAGCAGTTGTTGCAAAACGGCGAGGGTGAACGTCGTCATCTGCAGCAACAACTGCCACAGTGCCAGCAGCGCCTGGCGGTGATCGACAATGAGCTGGCACGTTACCGTGCCTACAGCGATCAAATTGTCAGCCAGCTATTGGCCATGCTTGAGCAGGTTGAACTCTCTACGCCGTTGACCGCAGAAGCCGAAAGCCGCCACCTTAACGACCAATTGGTGCAGTGGCAGCATCAAGCCGAGCAGGCATATAACGAGATCAGGACGTTGCAGCAGGGTATGGAAGCAGCCCAGCAGCAGCTGCAACAGGGCCGTCAGTTGCAATACCAGCGCCAGCAGCTGCAGCAGGCAGAAGCCGAAATCAAAGAGCATATTCACCAACAAACGCAGGCCAATACCCAGCGCACCGAGCGATTGCAGTCGATTGAGCAGCAGAGCCAGACCCAGCAGGATATCCTTACCGCCCGTGGTGAAGCCTTAAACGAGCAATACGGTAATAACCAGTGGTTGGATATGCTGCGCCAGCAAGGTGCCGAGCAATATATCCAGCAGCTCAAGCAGCAAGTCGAGCACTACCTGTCGAGCCACAAGGCCTTGCAGGAAGTGGAGCGAGAGCTCAATGAGCTAGCCCCGCAGCTTGCCGAGCTGGAAGCGAATATGGCAGCCAGCTATAAGCAGGCGCTCGAAAAGCAGCAAAAGGCAGAGCGGTTGCAGCAGCAGGTTCAGTCACTGTGGCAACAGCGGGTCAGCGTGTTCGGTGAGCACGCGGCTGATGCTATTGAGCAGCAGGCCAAAACCGCGGTATCGGAAGCCCAGCAACAGCATGAACAAGCCGAGCGTGATCAGCGTCAGGCTGGTGAGGCCATGGCTGCCGCGACGGCGGCCTTGGCTGGCCTTGAGCAGCAAGATCAAGAACTATCGGCTGAGCACCGTCAGGTCGTCCATAACTGGTTGGGATGGCAGGAAAAACTGTCGCTTAACGAGCACCAGCTGATGCAACTGCTTAGCAAGGACGAGGCGTGGTTGGAGCAAGAGCAGGCGGCGCTCAAAGCACTCGATAATACTCGTACCGAAGTGGCAACGCGGGTCCATGAGCGTGTGAGTGCGATTGAACAGCACAAGGCGTTGGCGGAGCAGGCCGAGCAGTGGTTTGCCGGTCATGATATCAACAGCGAAGTACTGGCCGAAGATGACATCGCTGTGCGTCAGTTGCGTGAGCAGTGGAACAGTGAAAAGCTCTCTTGTGATGAGCAGATCTTCCAGTTGCGCCAGCGCTTGACCATGGCCGAGCAGGCTCTGCAGCAAGCAGGGGAGCTCACCGACAAAATGGCTGCTCAGCAGAAGCAAACCGAGCTGTGGCTGCAGATGAGCGAGCTGATCGGCTCGGCAACCGGTAATAAGTTCCGCACCTTGGCCCAGGGCCTCACCCTGCAGCAACTGGTGATGCTGGCCAATGAGCACCTGCATGACTTGGCCCCGCGTTATGCGTTGCAGCCGGTACCGAATAGCCCATTGGCCCTGCAGGTGGTCGATCATGATATGGGCGATGAAGTCCGTAGCGTGGAGTCATTGTCCGGCGGCGAAAGCTTCCTGGTATCGCTGGCGTTGGCGCTAGCACTGGCCTCGCTGGCCGCTGATACCCGCCAGCTCGGATCGCTATTTATAGATGAAGGCTTTGGTACGCTGGACCCAGACAGCCTGGAGATGGCCTTAGCTTGCCTAGATGCATTGCAGGCCGACGGCCGCCAGATCGGGGTGATATCCCATGTCGGTACGCTGGTTGAGCGCATCGGTGTACAGGTCGCGGTTGAAGCCCTGGGGGGCGGCCGGAGCCAGATCCGGGTGAGGGGATAAGGTTGGGGCAGCCTGCTGCTATACAGCAGGCTGATTCTAATTGTCTTTTTTATCAATACGTTGCAATTGAGTGCAACATAGTGCTATATGACAGTATGATATACGTTCAGTTACGTATTTCTCCGCGAAAGTCACAAAAGTGTCATACTTAACACACATAATGGCGCTCGAAAGACAGCAATTAATAGGTATTGAAAACGATGGTAAGACGGATTCTTGTTGTAGAGGATGAAGCTCCAATCCGCGAGATGCTTTGCTTCGTTCTTGAGCAGAAGGGATATCAGGCGATTGAAGCCGAAGATTATGACATGGCGCTGGAAAAACTGTGCGAACCCTATCCGGAGCTGATTTTGCTCGACTGGATGTTGCCAGGTGGCTCAGGAATTAATCTTATCAAGCACTTGAAGCGTGATGAAGTGACCCGCCAAATCCCGGTTGTAATGTTGACTGCCCGTGGTGAGGAAGAGGACAAGGTACGCGGCTTGGAAGTCGGTGCGGATGATTACATCACCAAACCGTTTTCACCAAAAGAGCTGATGGCACGCCTGAAGGCGGTAATGCGCCGGGTATCACCGACTTCTCTGGATGATGTGATTGACGTTCAAGGCCTTAAGCTTGACCCAGTATCACACCGCGTGACATCCAATGAGCAGCCGCTGGACATGGGGCCAACCGAGTTCAAGATGCTTCACTTCTTTATGACCCACCAAGAGCGTGTATACAGCCGCGAGCAGCTGCTGAACAACGTTTGGGGCACCAATGTGTATGTTGAAGACCGCACTGTCGATGTTCATATCCGTCGTCTGCGCAAAGCGCTGGAGACTGGCGGTCACGATAAACTGGTTCAGACGGTGCGCGGAGCGGGTTACCGTTTCTCGACCCGAGTATAGTAGTAACAATCAAGTAGGCGCACGGCGGGCAACGCGGTGACGGAGTAATAAATGGTAGAACGGCTGTCGTGGAAGAAGTTAGTCTGGGAACTACTCTTTTTCTACTTGCCTTGGATCGCACTGGGGTGGGTATTTGGTTACATGCCCTGGTTCTTGCTGGTCGCAACTTGGATCCAGTTAATCTGGCATTTTCATAATTTATTGAAGATGTCCAACTGGTTATGGAAAGAGCGCAGTCTGACGCCGCCTTCGGGCTCGGGCAGTTGGGAGCCTCTTTTCAATGGGATTTACCGTTTACAGCAACGTAACCGACGCCGTCGCAAAGAGCTGGCAACCTTGATCCGCCGTTTCAGAAACGGTGCGGAGTCCCTTCCTGATGCTGTTGTTGTCTTTCGCAGCGAAGGGAACATCGTGTGGTGCAACAAGCTTGCCCAGCACCTGCTTGGTTTCCGTTGGCCGGATGATGCCGGCCAGCCGATTAGCAACTTGCTGCGCAGCCCAGACTTTGTCCGCTACCTGAGCAAGCAGGCGTTTGAGACCCCGCTCGAAATCACTTCTCCGCTTAACTACGACCGCACCCTTGAATTGCGGATCATGCACTACACCGAGGGTGAGTATCTGATGGTGGTGCGTGATGTGTCCCAGGTTAAGCAGCTTGAAGGGATGCGCCGCAACTTCTTTGCCAATGTTTCCCATGAACTTCGTACACCTATGACGGTGCTGCAGGGTTATCTGGAGATGTCGAAAGATCCTGAGATGCTGGTGGGGCCGATGTGGGATAAAGCCCACGGGGTAATGACCGAGCAGCTGACCCGGATGAATTCTTTGGTCGAACAGTTGCTGACCCTGTCGAAAATCGAGGCGGCGCCGAATATCGAGCTGGAAGAAACCATCGATGTGCCGGCTATGCTGGATGTGCTTGAAAAAGAAGCGATTTCACTCAGCGGCGGCGAAGAGCAGCTATTTACCTTTGAGGTGGACAAATCGCTCAAGGTGCTGGGTGATGAAGATCAGCTGCGCAGTGCGATTTCCAACTTGGTGTATAACGCAGTTAAGCACACCCCGGCAGATGCCGAGGTGAAGGTGCGCTGGTACCTGACTTCAGCTGGCCCAAGGCTCGAAGTGACTGACCAAGGGCAGGGCATCGAGCCGCAGCATATTCATCGACTGACCGAACGTTTCTACCGGGTAGACAAAGCCCGCTCGCGTGAAACAGGTGGTAGTGGATTGGGGCTGGCGATTGTTAAGCATGCACTTAGCCATCATGACTCACATCTAGAAATAGAGAGTGAAGTGGGTGTTGGCAGTACGTTTGCCTTTACCCTGCCTCAGCGATTGATTGCTAACGCAGCATAAAGCTTATGCAGCACAAAGCTAGCTCAGCAAAAAATATGCTAAAGTATTGAGCGGCCCAAAGGGCCGCTTTTGTTGTTTTGAGGAGTCACACTAATCGAATGATAAACCGGATCAGGCAGGCCATGGCCCGATGGCAGAAAATCACCTTCTTTGTATTGCCAGCCGCTATCTTGGCCGCAGCAGGCCCGGTGCAGGCGGATCACCGCCCATTGCCCCATTACACCAAGGTAAAAGGGATCTCCGGTAATTTATCGTCGGTCGGCTCCGACACCTTTGCCAATCTAATGACCTACTGGTCGGAAGAATTCAAGCGTACCTACCCAAGTGTGAATATCCAGGTTCAGGCTGCTGGGTCGTCTACTGCACCCACTGCATTGATTGAAGCCACTGCCCAGTTCGGGCCGATGAGCCGGCGGATGAAGGCTAGGGAAATCGCGGCGTTCGAGCAAGAATACGGTTACAAGCCAACGGAGATCCGGGTCGCAATCGACGCCCTGGCGGTGTTCGTTAACGAGGACAACCCGCTGCAGGGGCTCGACTTCACCCAGCTTGATGCTATCTTCTCCCAGACGTTGCGTTGTGGCGGTAACCAAGCGATCACCCGGTGGGGACAATTAGGACTGACAGGCAGTTGGGAAAAGCGGAGTATTCAACTGTTCGGGCGTAATTCGGTCTCTGGTACTTATGGTTATTTTAAGCAAAAGGCCCTGTGTCAGGGGGACTTCCGCAACAATGTCAATGAACAGCCGGGCTCGGCTTCGGTCGTGCAGTCGGTCTCGACATCGCTCAACTCCATTGGTTACTCCGGGGTCGGTTACCAGACCACGGGGATCAGAGCGCTGCCTATCGCACGCAAGGGCAGTGACTATGTTGCGCCGACTATCGACAATGCCGCCAGCGGTCGCTATCCATTGGCCCGTTATCTGTATGTCTATGTTAACAAGCATCCTGATCGGCCATTGCCACCGCTCGAGAGCGAATTTATCCGCTTTATCCTGTCGGACCAAGGGCAGGATCTGGTGAAGAAAGATGGTTATGTTCCGCTTCCCGCAGAAGCCGTGAACCAAACCTTGCTGGAGTTGGGGTTAGATAAATAACCTGCATAGAAAAAGCCGGAGTGACTGAAATCGCTCCGGCTTTTTTGATTTTGATATTTTTTGATTTTGATATGTTTTGAATAGGTTGGCGAATTTATTCGTCGCTACTGCGCTAGGGGTTAGCCATTATCCGGTGTGAGCTCTAGCTCCCAGCCCGCTTTGCGCCAGTATGCCTGCTCTTGGCGTAAATCGGCCGCCAGTAAGCGGTTACTCTCCTCCCAGCCTTCGGGTAACGTCAGCTGCCATTTTTCCTTCTCGGCATCAACGGCTATGGCTGGAAGCGGGTCGTCACTGCGTTGGCCATTGAGAGCAACAGCTAACCTTAGGGTGCGGATCAGCGGGTAGAGGTGCTTGCGCTTGTAGATACTCAGTTCCGGCATTTCCTCGAGTTTCAGGCTCTTGCGTTGGAAGCGCACCAGGGTAGCCAGTACTGTTTGCTGCTCAAGGTTGAAGCCCGGCATGGTGCTGTGGCGCAACAGGTAGGCTGAGTGGCGGTGGAAGCCAGGGTAGCTGATACTCAAGCCGACTTCGTGGAGCAGTGCGCCCCAGCTAAGCAGGGTTGCCAGTTCGGTTTTGGTCAGGCCCGGTTGCGGCTCGATTTGGCTATAAAGTTGCTCGGCGGTTTCCTTGACCCGGTTGGCTTGGGCAATATCGACATTGTATTGCTTGGCCATGGCGGTGGCCGTTCTGACACGGATATCGCTATGGCGGAAACGCTCTTCCATTTCATAGAGCAAACCTTCACGCAGGGCACCGTCAGAGAAAACCATCTCGTTAATACCCAAAGACTTGAATACCGCGCTGAGAATCGCGACACCGGCGGCAAAGACAGGCTTGCGGTCATCGTTCAGGCCGACAAAGTCAAGATCTTCTGAGTGTTTGGCCTTGAGGATAGTCTCGCAGAGTTGCTGCAGCCGCTCGGCGGTGATCACCCCATCGCTATGGCCCTGCCCGATCAAGACTTCGCGGATCGCCTTGATGGTGCCAGATGAGCCAATCGCAGTCTGCCATCCCTCACGGATATATTTACTGGCGATACTCTCGAGTTTTTGCTGGGCCGCGAGTTGGGCGGCTGCCATGTTTTTGCCATTGATTTTGCCTTTGACAAAAAAACGCTCGGTATAGCTGACGCAGCCCATGTTCTTGCTATAGGCCAGTTGCGGGGTAAAGTCCTCACCAATGACCAGTTCGGTACTCCCCCCCCCGATATCAATAATCAGCTTTTGGCCGTTGTCTGGCTGGGTGTGGGCGACACCAAGATAAATAAGACGGGCTTCTTCAGTGCCGGGAATGATTTCTATCGAGTAGGGAAGGATGCTCTCTGCCCGCTTGAGAAAAATATGGGCATTGTTTGCCTGTCGTAATGTGTAAGTCGCGGCAATGCGGACATTTTCCGGCTCAAACCCTTGCAGGCGTTCAGCAAACATCGCCAGGCATTCCAGTCCTCGCTTGATCGCGGCTTGATCAAGGTTGTGATGTTTATCCAGCCCAGAGGCCAGATGAACACGCTGTTTGTGACGGCTGATGATTTGCAGGCTTTGCCCGACAATACGGGCAACCACCATGTGGAAACTGTTCGAGCCAATATCTATCGCAGCGACTTCTCTTGGGCGTACAGGTTCTGTCATGTATTGGAATCGCTCTTTAGTTTTTTCTTCAGCTGTTTTTCTGACTGCTTGAGGTAGTCGTAAATCGCAATCTGCGAGCGGATCTTACGTCTGTTGCCTCGAGGGACGTACTTATTGGACATTTCTTTATCAATAATACGTGCTTTTACAGTATCAGACAGCTGGATATTGAGTATGTCGATAATCTTCGTTTTTAGCTCCGGATCAAAAATCGGGCAGCCGACTTCGATACGGTTGTCGATATTACGGGTCATCCAGTCGGCGGATGAAATGTACACATCAGGCTCACCATTGTTTTCAAATACCACGACGCGCGGGTGCTCAAGGAAACGGTCGATGATACTGATGGCCGTGATGTTGTCGCTGATCCCTTTGATACCCGGGATCAAGGCACACATGCCGCGGATAATCAGTTTGATTTTCACCCCGGCACTGCTCGCTTGGTAAAGCAGATTAATCAGACCCTTATCGACGAGGTTGTTCACCTTTAGTGTAATACCGGATGGTAAGTTTTGCTTGGCATGGGCGATCTCCCTGTCAATCAGGTCATATAGGCGTGAACGAGAGTTGCGCGGCGAAACAATCAAGTGCTTGAATTTCACCGGGCGGTAAGGGTTCTGGATGTAGTTGAACACCATCCTCACTTCATCGGTGATTTCGGTGCGGCAGGTCATCAGCGAGAAGTCGGTGTAGATACGTGCTGTTTTCTCGTGGAAGTTACCGGTACCGAGGTGGGCGTAACGCACCAGATCATCGCCTTCCTTGCGGGTAATGAGGCAAAGCTTGGAGTGGATTTTCAGCCCAGGGACGCCGAACAGCACCTGCACCCCGGCTTCCGTCAGGCGGCGGGCCCACTCGATGTTGGCTTCCTCGTCGAACCGGGCTTGCAGCTCAACCACTACCGTTACCTGTTTGCCGTTGTTGGCGGCATCGATCATTGATTCGATGATCTGCGAGTTCTTGGCCACACGGTAGATATTGATCTTGATGCTGCGCACTTTCGGGTCATAGGCGGCCTGGCGAACCAGTTCGGTCATGTGGCCGAAGGTATGGTACGGGTAGTACAGCAGGATATCTTGCTGCTTGATGGCATCGAACGCATTGCGGCCGTTGACGAACTGAGCACTTTCCAGTGGTGGCAAAGGCTTGTTTTCCAGGTAATCACGGCCGACATTCGGGAAACCGATAAAGTCCTTGAAGTTATGGTAGCGGCCACCCGGAATGATACTGTCGTAGTTAGATACCTTGAGCAAGCCACACAGGACATCGACCATATCGCCAGGCATGTCACGCTGGTAGACGAAGCGAACCGGCATGGCGGTCAGGCGCTGGTCTAAACCTTCGGACATCTGCTCGAGTAGGCTATGCTCAACTTCCTGGCTCAAATCGTATTCGGCATCCCTGGTCATCTTCATGGCATAGGCAGAGAGCTCGTCATATTCGAACAGGCCGCTGAAGATGTCGTCGAGACAGAAGCGGATGATGTTATCGAGGAAGATAAGCGTCTTGCGGCGCTTGCCCTTGGCTTCCGGCAGCTGGATGAAGCGTGGTAGCTGGTCGGTCGGGATTTCGATCAGGGCGTAACGCTTGTCGTCGCCCTGGCGCATTTCCACCGCAAGGTACGAATATTCATCCTTGAGGAACTGCAGCAGATCGATATCGTCGGTCAGTAAGATAGGGGTGACATGAGGCAGAATACGGTTGCGAAAGTGCTTTCTCAACCAGACTTGCTGGTGGTCATCAAGCTGTTGCTCATTGACCAGAAAGATATGGCGTCGGGCCATTTCCAGCAGGATTTCATTGTAAAGGGTGTCGAAATCCTGGTTGAGCTTTAGCACCCGGCTCTGGATCTTGCTCAGTAGCTCCTTGGCCCGCTCATCCCCGCCTTGCTGTTCATTGATCAGGATCCGGCGTTTGACATCCGCGAAGCGGACTTTATAGAACTCATCGGTATTGCTTGAGTAGATACCGAGGAAGCGGACTCGTTCAATCAGCGGAACCGATTTGTCAGCCGCTTCCTGCAATACGCGCTCGTTAAAAGATAGCCAACTCAGTTCTTTGTCGGTGTAAAGGGGTTCTGCGCTCATTGTCATCCTATTTACTAATGGTGCTTCGGAGGGATCAGTTATCGTCGATGTCGATGGTGAGATCGTCCGCGATCTTCTCCAGCTCTTCTTGGACGTACTCAATATTCAAATCAGCTGGCAGCTCCAACTGGAAACGGGCTGAGAAAATCGGGTAGCCCCAGTTAGGTGCGCTGTCGGAATGCGTTTTGAGTTTGTGAATATTTATTCCAAGCTGGTTGAGCTTGGTGGTGACGTCTTTAACAATACCTGAGCGGTCATTACCTGTGACTAGCAGGTGGTGAACGACAGACGTAGGAAGGGTGTTACTTTCTTCTTCGACTATCTGGACTTGAAGGTCTTCAAGCTGTGTAAGCGCCTTGCTAAGCACCCCGACATATTGGTCAGCGACTTCCACTTGCAGGATACCGGTAAATTGACCGGCTAACTTGCTGAGGCTGCTGGATAGCCAGTTGCCGTGGTTCTGGTAAACAGTGTCGGACAGGGTTTCTACTAGGCCAGGGCGATCGTGGCCGATGACGGTAATGATCAGATGCTTCATATTGATGTCCTTATACTAAGAGGCGTCATTGCCTGTTCTGTATAGACTATTATGTGAGCATCAACATTGCCTGTCTAGGCTTATAGACCGATCAAGGTATTGAATTTTTTACGAAATCACATAACAGAATATTAATTAAAATTCATTTCACTTTTATGTCATTGATGACTAATAGGAAGTAAATCCAGTGCTGCGATTTCAATCTGGATCCTTTCATTTTCGATACCATTTGGATAAACGCGTCCGACATGACTGAAGGGGCTGTCTTGTCATATAATTGTCATATTAGGGAAATACTATTAGTAAACGTGTAAATTTATTGAGGTAATGATGGCAAAGGCCGGTGCGATTTTGATGGGAGAGAGTCCTGGCCGTAAGGTAAAAGATAAGCTGGCTCGATATGGCGTAACTGCCGGTGGTATCTTTGTCCTTGTTACCCTTATTCTGATCTTTTTCTACCTCCTGTATGTGATCCTGCCGATCTTCTCCTCGGTCAAGGTTACCCCCCTGCAGCAATTTGCTACCTCGTTTAACAATCAAACAGCTGAAATTCGTGTCGGTGACAATAACAATCATCTATTCCGCTTGGCTGAAGATGGCTCGCTGAGCGCAATTAGCCTTGGTCGCTCTAGTGCGGGTGAGGTTTTGGATACAGCGGACTTACTTGGTGATGTGGCCAGTGTAGGCCGTACTCTGCCTGCGGACAGGCTTTACGCCTTGGGCGGCAAGCAAGGTGAGGTCGTGATTGCCAAGCCTGTGCTGTCTAAATTCCGGGGAGAGAATACACTCTCGCTGGATTTCCCCTTGGGCGATGAGCGACTACTGCTTGACCCTAAAGGTCAGCCAATCGTGAGCTTGGCCGCTTCTGTCCGTGGCCAGCAAGGGATCATTTTGGGTTTGACTGCGGATGGCAGGGCCAGGGCGTTGCTGTTTTCCGAGAAGAGCAATGTGCTGGGGGGCAAGAGTCATGACTGGCAATCATCTTCCTTTGCTATTAGCGGGTTGCCTGAGGCGGTCGAGGATATTGTGGTGACCCCAGACGCGCGTACCGCCTATGTGCTTGCCGCGGACAAGCTGTACGTCGTAGCGTTTGGCAGTCGTTCGGGCTGGGTGCGGGAAGTGGTCGAGGTTGAAGAGCCGGGCAGCAAGGCCCAGCAACTGGCGCTGTTATCAGGGGCAAACTCCTTGCTGATTAGCCACAGTGATCAATCGCTTTCCCAGTGGTTTGAGATCCGAAAAGATGGCAAACGGACCATGGTTCGAACCCGTGATTTTGCAATAGGTGACAGCCCGGTCATTGACTTGATCCCAGAACATACCCGAAAAGGCTTTTTTGCCCTTCAGCAGGATGGGCAGCTATCGGCTTTCTACACCACGGTCAAAGGGGCGATTTACCGCGAACCTGTTTTTGACCATGAGTTACCGCAGCAAATAGTGATTTCACCGCATGCCGATCGCCTGGTGGCGCAAAATGGCAACGAATGGCAAGTTTATAATGTTAAAAACCCCCACCCAGAGATAGGCTTTGCCTCGCTGTGGCAGAAAATATGGTACGAGGGCTACCCCGAGCCGGATTATGTCTGGCAGTCTACCTCTGCCAGTGATGAATTCGAACCTAAGCTGAGCTTGGTACCATTGGTCTTCGGTACCTTGAAGGCCGCTTTGTACGGCTTGGTGTTTGCTGTGCCGCTGGCTTTGGCAGGGGCTATCTACACGGCTTACTTCATGTCTTCCCGGATGCGTGGCATCGTGAAGCCGACTATTGAACTGATGGAAGCGTTGCCGACCGTTATCCTCGGCTTTCTTGCCGGTATTTGGCTGGCACCGATAGTTGAATCCCACCTGGTCGGGATGGTGGCCTTGGTAGTGATGTTCCCGCTCGGGATGTTACTGGCGGGTATTGGCTGGTCTCAGCTGCCGGGCAACTGGCGTAGCCGGATCCCAAGCGGCTTTCATGTACTATTGCTGATCCCAGCCATTATCCTGATTGCCTATGGCTGTTTTAGCTTAAGCCCATGGCTTGAACAAACCTGGTTTGCCGGTGATGTCAGGACATATCTTAGCGATGAGTGGGGTATCGGTTACGATCAGCGCAATGCCTTGGTGGTGGGCATCGCGATGGGGATCGCCGTGGTCCCGACGATTTTCTCCATTGCAGAAGATGCGATTTTCTCGGTACCGGGCCACCTGACCAGTGGTTCACTGGCTTTGGGAGCCACCCATTGGCAGACATTAACCCGGGTGGTGTTGCTAACGGCCAGCCCGGGTATTTTCTCGGCAATCATGATGGGGCTCGGCCGGGCCGTGGGTGAGACCATGATAGTACTGATGGCCACGGGCAACACGCCGATCATGGATTGGAATATCCTCGAGGGGATGCGGACTTTATCAGCTACCATTGCTATTGAAATGCCGGAAAGCGAAGTGGGAAGCTCCCATTACCGGGTGATGTTCCTGGCTGCTTTCGTCCTGTTTGTCTTTACCTTTTTGTTCAATACCGTCGCGGAGCTCGTCCGCCAGCGGTTGCGGGAAAAATACAGCTCGCTCTAGTGTTCTTATTGGGCATAGAGCCGCTTTTGGCAGCAATAACTTAATGAAAAGCGAAATTAATGAGTAACGGTTTTAATGAGTAGTGCTTTAAATGAATAGGTGGCTAAAATCGGGCGCACCTTGGGTGTGGTTGACCGCGGGTGCAGTTAGCCTAAGCCTGATCGTAGTACTAGGCTTGTTGCTACTGATAGGCTGGAAGGGGTTGGGTTACTTCTGGCCGGCCCCTGTGTACCAGTTTGAAATCGAGCAAAACGGCTATCAAAGCACTATCATCGGTGAGTTATACGAGCGCAAAACGGTACCTGTAAACCAACTGGCCGAAGCGGGCATTGATACCTCTGGTTTTGAAGGTGACAAGACTTCTCGTTACGTGATCAAAACCGGTAACCGTGATGTGCTTGGCAGTGATTTTGTCACGGTTCTCGAGCCGCATATCATCAGCCAGCAGCCTGCAAAAGGCGTGGCGGTCATCGAGCGGCTGAATAATGGCCGGTTCTATGGCTTTCCTGTTGGCTTAACAGATGATGGTGTTGAGATCCCTCTGCAGGAGCTTGAAGCAAGCCTTGAGCAGGCTGACATTGTTCGTGATTTGATTCGCCAGATCGAACAGACGGATCTGGTGGATCTCAATCGGCAGTTTGAGCAGCTGAACGCCAAAGCTCGCCAGCAAGGTGATGATGAGCAGTTCATTGGTGAGCGGCAATTGCTGGAGCAGCGTTTTGTCCAAATCGAGCAACAGCTGCTGACCCTGCATCAGCAACTTAACCATGATAGCGTTATTGTCCGGGAGATGACCGGGCAAGAAATTGCGCTGCCGATAGAACAGATATTGGATATTTGGTATCCCAACGATTTAACCATGGCAGGAAAGCTTGTCCATTGGGCCCGCCAACTTGGTCATTTTGTCAGTGATGATCCCCGTGAAGCCAATACCGAGGGTGGGGTATTCCCGGCAATCTTCGGTACCGTGTTCATGGTGCTGCTAATGAGTGTGATTGTGACTCCGCTGGGTGTATTGGCAGCGGTTTACCTTCATGAGTATGCGGGCAAAAACACCTTTACCAAATTGATCCGGGTCGCGGTAATTAACTTAGCCGGTGTGCCTTCGATCGTTTACGGCGTCTTCGGGCTGGGTTTCTTTGTCTATATCGTCGGGGCGCAGATTGATGATTTATTCTTTGCCGATCAGCTTCCGGCGCCAACCTTCGGTACCCCGGGGATCCTTTGGTCGGCATTGACTCTAGCGATTTTGACCCTGCCGGTGGTGATTGTCTCTACCGAAGAGGGTTTGGCGAGGATCCCTAATTCGATCCGTCATGGCTCGTTGGCGTTAGGCGCCACGCAGGCTGAAACCCTATGGCGAACGGTATTGCCGATGGCCAGCCCGGCGATCATGACCGGGCTTATCTTGGCAGTCGCCCGTGCAGCTGGCGAGGTAGCCCCGTTAATGCTGGTGGGGGTGGTGAAAATGGCACCGTCATTGCCGATAGACGGGCAATTTCCTTACCTGCATTTGGATCGAAAATTTATGCATCTCGGTTATCATATATATGATGTTGGTTTTCAAAGTCCGAATGTGGAAGCAGCCAGACCGCTTGTTTACGCCACATCGTTTTTGTTGGTGACCGTGATTGTCGGTTTGAACCTGACGGCCATTGGTATCCGTAACCACTTGCGTGAAAAATTCCGCTCCTTGGAGCAATAGTGAGACTCAGGAAAAAGTATGTTTTCAATTAATTCCCCAATTGGCCTGTTTGAGCCTGTTGATCTGTCAGCGCTGCCGGAAGAGAAGACGGCGCTGTCAATCGAGGGGCTGGATCTGCACTATGGCTCCCATCAGGCGCTTTATGATATCAATATGCGCATTGCCAAAGGTCAGGTGACCGCCTTCATCGGCCCGTCGGGCTGTGGCAAGTCGACTTTGCTACGCTGCATCAACCGGATGAATGAGCTGGTGGAAGGCTGCAAGGTCGATGGCAAGGTGATGCTGCATGGCCTGAATATCTACGATAATAAAGTCGATGTGGCTTCTCTTCGCCGTCGTGTCGGTATGGTGTTCCAGCGCCCAAACCCTTTCCCTAAGTCTATCTACGAGAACGTGGTCTATGGCTTGAGGTTGCAGGGGATCAAAGATCGCCGGGTGCTTGATGATGCGGTAGAAAGCTCGCTGCGCGGTGCGGCTCTGTGGGATGAAGTCAAAGATCGTTTGCACGAGAATGCCTTCGGCTTGTCCGGTGGCCAGCAGCAGCGATTGGTGATTGCCCGGGCCATTGCGATTGAGCCGGAAGTCTTGCTGCTTGATGAGCCGACCTCGGCACTGGATCCGATCTCGACCCTGACCATCGAAGAGCTGATCAACGATCTGAAAACCAAATATACGGTGATTATTGTTACCCACAACATGCAGCAGGCGGCGCGTGTGTCCGATAACACTGCCTTTATGCACATGGGTGAGCTGGTGGAATACACCAGCACCAATGATATTTTCACCACCCCGAAAGAGCGACGCACCGAAGATTACATTACAGGTCGATACGGTTAAGGAGTAAGTAATGTTAGATAATTTGAGCCTTGGCCGTCATATCTCCGGCCAGTTTAACGCCGAGCTGGAAAGTATCCGTACCCATGTGCTGGCGATGGGCGGCCTGGTTGAGCAGCAGCTGGCCGACGCCCTCAAGGCAATGCACAAGCAAGATATCGAGTTGGCCCGCCGCGTTATCAAAGATGACCACAAGGTCAATGCCATGGAAGTGGCCATTGACGAGGCTTGTACCCGTATTATTGCCAAGCGCCAGCCGACCGCCAGTGATTTGCGCTTGGTGATTGCGATTATCAAAACCATTACCGATCTCGAGCGTATCGGTGATGTGGCAGAAAGTATTGCCAAGGTCGCATTGGAAAACTTCACCAACAAGCAATATAACCTGTTGGTATCGCTGGAAGCTCTAGGCCAGAGTGCAGTGCGTATGTTGCACGAAGTGCTGGATGCTTTTGCCCGGATGGATGTCAAAGCGGCGATTGAGGTGTATCAGGAAGATGACCGGATTGACCGTGAGTACGAAGCGATTATCCGCCAGTTGATGACCTATATGATGGAAGATCCGCGCTCGATCCCGAATGTGTTGCAGGTGATGTGGTCGGCACGCTCGATTGAGCGGGTCGGGGACCGTTGTCAGAATATCTGTGAATACATTATCTATTTTGTGAAGGGTAAGGATATCCGCCACACCAGCCAGGAAGAGCTGGAGAATATTCTCAAGTAAATATCAAAAGGCTCGCCGGAATTGACAGTGGCGAGCCATTGATTACCGAACTAGAAGCGGTAGTTAATTCCCATCCCGTAGCTTCTGTAGTAATTGTCCTCACCGAACAAGTCTGCCTTTTGGTAATTGAAGTAGCCAACGATATCAAGGTTGAGTGTGACTTCACGACCTACCTCGAAACCATAGATACCTGTAGTGTCCTGATCGCGATCTTTGCGATAGCCCTCTCCACGTACATAATATCTCCGGCTCTCTTCTACACGGCTAACCCCCAGAACAGCAGCGACATAGGCTGGTTGGTTGCCGAGAGCCATAAAGTGATACTTAGGTTTTAACACCGTGCTATAGCTGTAGGTTTTGTAGTCGATAGCAGTGAAGCCTTTAAAGAAATGGCTATCGCCCAACTCTGTGGCATTGAGCTCCATGCCCATTGTTATCCTTGGGGTAATGTCAAAGGCATAACCTGCCGTCAGGCCGTATTGGCCAGGAAGGGTTGATTTACTGTAATCGGTAAAGCCTAGTTTCAGACCTGCATATGGGCCTGAAACCGAACTGGCAAAAGTGTTGGCCGAGAGTAAAGTCGCAAGTAGCAAAACGAGGCGTGATTTCATCGTGTTGGCTTTCTATGTTGGTGATAAGTGGAGGCGAGAATCTGGCGACGAGATATCGCCAGATTTCGATAACCTAGAACTGATGGATTAGAACTTGTAGTTGGCACCGATGTAGAGGGTGTCAGCATCAAAGGTAAAGCCCATCAATTCGGCTTGGTATGCTTTGTAGCCAGCTTTAATAGCTACGTTGTTATTGATTTCATAGCCAGCTTCGACACCGTACGCAAGGTTGGCATTGCTTTCTTTGATATTGCCGATGACATCATCTTTGGCATCAAGAGTTGTGCTGTGTAGGCCAAGCTGTACACCAGCATAGAAGCTATCGTTAAAGTAGTATTTGGGTTTAACGTTAACGCCAAATGTATAAGCTTTGTCTTTCCAACCAAATCCTGGTGCGTAGTTACCACTATCTTCACCAAAATAGCGATACTCACCTTCCACACCAATCACTACCTGCGGTGCAACTTGGAAGTCATAGCCACCAACTAGACCTAAACCGGTACCAAATGAGGTACTTTCAATATCGTTAGAACTGATATCTGCACCAATGTAAAAGCCTTCTTTTGACGCCAGGGCTGGAGTAGAAAGCAGAGAAGCGATGGTTAGGGCAAAAATAGTTTTTTTCATGTGAAATCTCATAAAGTTAATTAGTGGTGTCAGCACAGATAAGCGTGTATTTCAGTTCGATGGCGAGAATACTAAATTGAACAATGTACACAATCTAATTACTTTGGTTGATATCACTGATTAGTGGATTTTATTGCATGGTGTTTTTTATTTTTGGGTTGCTGTTGCCTCGAGGATTAAGCGTTCGATAAGCTCTAGTAACCATTGGGTCTTAGGGTCATTTTGCTTGGATTGGTGGTAATAACATATGGTGCTGTAATCAATTGCCGAGTCATCTATCCGGGCATTGATTTTACGAAAGTCGGGGTGGTTATCTGGCACCATGATATTGAGGGTGGGAAATAAGTGATCAGTCTGTTTGACTACTTGCAGCACTGATTCCGGCGAGCTAGAACGAAATCCGATGTTGGCTTTGAGGTTGTGCTGGGCATAGTATTGCTCGACATCGGTAAGCCGCTCGCTTCTCTCCGGTACGATCAAACAGGCCCAAACAGCTTTAAGTGAATCGATATCGGTAATTGACATCTCTTGGCGAGTATAAGGATGGGCCCTTCGAACAATGATGACGGGTTTACTTACTGGGAGAGGTTTGCGGTAAAGTTCTTTGCTGGTATTGGTGATATCAAAATTGAGGGCAATATGGGTGTGGCCATTGAGGAGTTCGGTAAAAGTCGCCTCATTCCAGGTGAATACCTCCACCTGGCAGTTTGGGGCTTGTTGCTGGATGGCTAAATACAATTTGCTGCCTAACGCGTAAATGAACTGTGGGGCTAAAGCGATGCGTAATTTGCCCGTAAGTTGCTGAGGGTCGAACTCCTGGTTAGTGTTAACGGCTAGGTAAAGTACATCTAGTGCCGGTGTCAAAGCCTCGCATAATTGTTTGGCATAGGGCGTCGGGGTAAGGCCGGTTCGGGTTTTGGTAAACAGCTCATCATCGAAATGCAGGCGTAGCTTTTGCAGGGCATGGCTGACTGCGGGCTGGGTAACGAACAGGCGCTCCGATGCCTTGCGCAGGTTTTGCTCTTGGTAAATAACCAGCAAGGTTTTTAGTAGGTTGAGATCGAGATTTGCTGATAGATCCTTGGCCATGTTTGGCATTGCTCCCTGTATTTTGTTCCCGACATAGTATCTGAATCAGAGACAAAGAAGCATTGTTTTATTTGTGGCTTACCTAGTCATCCGAAAACAGATCTGGCACGAAACTTTGGTTTTCTTCCGGTGCCCGGATATAGCCTTCCTTGTTGACCTCGGGTAATTCAATTTCAGGGTATTCAATGTCTTGGTAGGTGATTTGGCTCAGTAGGTGGGAGATACAGTTGATCCGGGCTTTTTTCTTGGTATCGGCCTCGACCACCCACCAGGGGCATTGCTTGGTGTCGGTGTAGGCAAACATTCTGTCCTTGGCAGCCGAGTAGGCGGCCCAGCGGCTTCGGGACTCCAGGTCCATCGGACTGAACTTCCAGCGCTTGATCGGCGTGTTGATACGCTCGAGGAAACGTTTTTCCTGCTCTTCGTCGGACACGGAAAACCAGTATTTCAGCAATATGATGCCGGAGCGCTTGAGCATCCTCTCGAATTCAGGACAGGAACGGAGGAATTCTTCGTACTCATCGTCGTCGCAGAATCCCATCACGTGCTCGACACCGGCACGGTTGTACCAACTGCGGTCAAACAGTACCATTTCGCCGGCAGCCGGCAAATGTTCGACGTATCGTTGAAAATACCACTGGGTGCGTTCTTTCTCGGTCGGTTTGGGCAGTGCGACGGTACGGCAGACCCGGGGATTGAGCTTTTCGGTGATCCGCTTTAGAACCCCGCCTTTGCCGGCAGCATCTCGGCCCTCGAAGATCACCACCACTTTCAGCCCTTCCTGCTTTATCCATTCCTGCAGCTTAACCAGCTCAATTTGCAGACGCTCCAGTTCGGTATCGTAATCGCTTTTCTTGAGTTTTTTCTTTGGCGGGACATAAGGCATAGGGTATCTCTACTTTGCTGCAATCTGATAACAAAATAGTAACCCGGAATGTGGGCTTTGACGAATGGGAGTAATAAATGATTGAGCGGGTTGGCAGTTTTAGGGGCTAGCGCCCCTAATCATTACCTAAATGAATAAGGCTTAACGTGCTGCTAGCGCATTGAGTACAGCCGCGATTTTGTCTGGAGCCGTGACTGGAATCGCGAAGTCATCGATATCTGCATTTCCCATGTGGGCCGAACTGGCATAGCTTTGCATTAGCGAAGGACGAGTCGATTTGCCTGACAGGTGCACCTCTTTGATGTCGGTTTGCTGGACGATTTGGGCAACATTGTCGGCATTAACTCCAGCTCCCGCCATGATAGCGAGGCGGTCACCGCAGTAGTCCACCATCTGTTTCAGCATAGGGATGCCGTCGAGGGCATTGGCTTCAAGGCCAGAAGTGAGTACGCGCTCGCAGTTGTGCCGCATGATGATATCCAGCGCTGCCATGGGTTCCAGGCATTGGTCGATAGCACGATGGAAAGTCAGCCCCATCCCATCTGCAACGCGGCAGATGTCGGCCAGAAAATCATTATCTACCGAGCTATCATCATTGAGTGCACCAATGACCAAGCCATCGAGTCCAGCCTGTTTTGCCATGTGGGCATCGGCCAGCATGATTTCCTTGTCTTGGCTTGAGAATAGGAAGTCACCCTGACGAGGACGGATCATGGCATATACCGGTACCTTGGCATGCATGGCGGCCAATTGCATCAAGCCAGCATTAGGGGTAAGTCCACCAAGCGCGAGCGAGGAGCAAAGCTCGATACGGGTGGCGCCGCCTTGCTGGGCAAGGTGGAGGGATTCGATGTTGTCGATACAAACTTCAATATGATCAATGGTCATAGCAACAGCTAGAGGTAGGGTTGAGGTGACAAGCAGTGTAGACGATATCGGGCTGAGAGACGATTGGCTGGATCAAAGTTCTAGTGGGAGAGGGGAAATGGAAATAAAACCAAGATACAAAAAGGGCCCGGTGTGTCCGGGCCTCATTATTTTGTCGTTGGCTGACAATTGGCTTTACGCTTTTGCGTTTTTGCCTTCACACCGTTGAGCGTGGTGTGATTGCTAAATTACTTAGCTAGGTCTGCAGTGTGCTCAGATAGGTAGTCAGCAACACCTTTTGGCGATGCGTCCATACCTGCTTTGCCTTCTTCCCACTGTGCTGGGCAAACTTCACCGTTCTTCTGGTGGAAGTTTAGCGCGTCAACCATGCGTAGCATTTCGTCGATGTTACGGCCTAGTGGTAGGTCGTTAACTACCTGGTGACGTACAAGACCGTCTTCGTCGATTAGGAAAGAACCACGGAAAGCAACGCCTGCTTCTGGGTGCTCAACGTCGTAAGCTTTGCAGATTTCGTGCTTAACGTCAGCAACTAGTGGGTACTTAACCTGACCGATACCGCCGTTCTCAACAGCAGTGTTACGCCATGCGTTGTGAGAGAACTGAGAGTCGATAGAAACACCGATTACTTCAACGCCTTTCGCTTGGAAGTCTTCGAAACGCTTGTCGAAAGCGATTAGCTCAGAAGGACATACGAAAGTGAAGTCTAGTGGGTAGAAGAAAACTACCGCTTTTTTACCTTTAGTGAATTCTGCAAAGTTGAAGTTATCAACGATTTCGCCGTTGCCTAGAACAGCTGCAGCAGTAAAATCTGGTGCTTGACGACCTACTAGTACCATTTTGGTGCTCCTAAATATTCGGTTTGTCGCCTACCTTTCCGGTCGGCTCTCTGTTTGGACGAGACAAACTATAGCGAAACTGGTAAATTCAAAAAAGCGGAATAAATAGATTGATGTAATCGAAATTTACGATGAACAAGTTTCCTTCTCTCAAACAACTTCATTATCTAGTGACTTTGTTTGAAACCCGCCATTTTGGCGAGGCGGCAAAAAAGTGTTTTGTCAGCCAGTCTACCTTGAGCTCAGGCGTACAGAATCTTGAAGAACTCATTGGCTGTCAGCTTATTGAGCGTGACAACAAATCTTTGGTCTTTACCTCGACGGGTGAAGATGTGGTTGCTCGAAGCCGGGAATTACTGGCGAGAAGCCAAGACCTGATGGAGTTGTCTAATTGTACCGGGGATGGCATGGAAGGTCAGTTACGGGTCGGGTGTATCCCAACTATTGCCCCTTTCCTATTATGTGACTTGGTGCAAGAAGTGAACCGTCTGCATCCTAATCTCAATTTGCTGTTGCGTGAAGATACAACCACCAACCTGCTGGCCGCATTGCGTAACGGCGAGATGGATGTCCTGATCTTGGCACTGCCGGTAGAGATTAATGGTATGCATAGCCAGGTGGTGGGTCGTGATGTCTTCAAGATGGTGATCAGCCGTAATCAGGCTGAACAGGTGACGACACCATTGCGCTACGCCGATCTACCGGATGAGTCGGTGTTCTTATTGGAAAAAGAGCACTGCCTTACCGATCATGCGGTTTCTGCGTGTAAACTGACGACCAAAGAGAAGATTAACCCATTCACAGCCACCAGTCTTCACACCCTTGTACAGATGGTAGCTAATGGCCTAGGTACGACCTTTATTCCGCAAATGGCGATTGATCATGGCCTGCTGCACAATCAGAACCTGGTGGTGGTCGATCCTCCTGGCCAGGAGGCATACCGTGAAATTGGCTTGGTCTGGCGTCCGACGTCCAGCCGTACCCGTACCTTCCACCGTCTTGCCGATATTGTCGAAGAGCTACTGTAAGCACTTCGTTCTCGCAATTTTTCTTTTGTAGCTGCTCATTTAGCGGCTACTTTGCTTTATTTCCTTTCCGTAAATTAAGTGCTGAGCAAAAACCGCTTACCTCAGCATAAAATTCTAAATGCTCACGCCTTTCTGGTATATCGCAATCACCCTGTCTGAACAAACGGGCTGCTATTTGTAGGTTTATTATGTTTCGCATTAAAAATAAATGAAACCGGTTGATTAAAGGTCTATGCTTTTTGTGTATAAAAAATAACCTGCGCGGCCTTTTTACTGATTGTTTTTTAAGCGTATTAATGCTTCTACAAAATACCCTTTCTGTTTGAAACGCAGATCGGGACAACTGTTTGAATTTGAATTTTCTGTAAGTTAATTACGTAAGTGGTTACGAAATGGCGGGAAAAAAGTTATCGGCAATAAAACCGAGTTTTTACCTGAAATTTGTTTCAATTTAGTGTTTTGAGTTATTGCTCTACTTTTTGTAACTTATTGTTTTTTATTGATTTGGCTGTGCTGTTGTCTTCTGGGTTAAATTGCCAGCCCTTGCAATTGGGCGTATGTTGCGGCAACGTAAATAGGGCGTTAAGGTCAAGTTTGTTTTGCGTGAAGGCGAAAGCGTACTTGGTTAGGGTGGTGATTAAGTTACATTCGTAAGGGAGCGTTAAAAATGGAAAACGACATGTCTACTAACCATGAAGTGAAGCTTTCACTACAAACGCCGCTGACGGCAGAGCAAGCAGACATCCTCAATGATGAGGCACTGGCTTTCTTAGAGTGTTTGGTACAGCGTTTTGCCGGACGAGTCCCTGAACTGCTTGCCACTCGGGAACATCGTCAACTTGCTATTGATGCCGGCAGCCTACCTGACTTTCTGCCTGAAACTGCCGAAATCCGAAACAGCGAGTGGAAGGTTCAGAACATTCCGCAAGACTTGCAAGATCGCCGGGTGGAAATTACCGGCCCGGTAGAGCGTAAGATGGTGATTAATGCGCTTAACGCCGATGTAAAAGTCTTTATGGCAGACTTCGAGGACTCCTTTGCTCCTGCTTGGGGAGAAGTATTGGCCGGTCAGCAAAATCTGAAAGATGCTGTCAACGGTACCATTTCCTATACCAACCCAGAGTCAGGCAAGCATTATCAACTCAGTGAGGATCCTGCGGTCTTGATCTGCCGGGTACGTGGCCTGCACTTACCGGAGAAGCATTTGCTTTGGCAGGGTGAGCCTATCCCAGGCTGCTTGCTCGATTTTGCCCTTTACTTCTATCACAATCATAAGGCATTGCTTGAAAAAGGCAGCGGCCCTTACTTCTATATTCCTAAACTGCAGGCTTATCAGGAAGCAGCCTGGTGGAGTGAGGTCTTCAGCTTTACCGAAGACACGTTTGAGCTGCCAAGAGGCACCATCAAGGCCACGGTGCTGATTGAAACCTTGCCAGCCGTGTTTGAGATGGACGAGATCCTCTACAGCCTCAAAGAGCATATCGTTGGCCTTAACTGTGGCCGATGGGATTACATCTTTAGTTATATCAAGACCTTGCGTAATCACCCCGATCGTATTCTGCCGGATCGCCAGGTAGTGACAATGGAGAAGCCTTTCCTCAATGCGTATTCGCGCTTGCTGGTGAAAACCTGTCACCGCCGCGGTGCCTTTGCGATGGGCGGGATGGCAGCGTTTATTCCGTCGAAAGACCCTGAGCGAAATGAATGGGTACTCAACAAAATTCAAACCGACAAGTCATTGGAAGCCAACAACGGCCATGACGGTACTTGGGTGGCTCACCCAGGACTTGCCAGTACAGCCAAGGCGGTATTTAACGAAGTGCTTGGCGAGAGAAGCAACCAGCTTGATATATCGCGTAGCGACGATGCTCCTATTACCGCCGACATGCTGCTTGAGCCATGTGAAGGTGAGCGGACAGAAGAGGGCATGCGCCATAACATCCGGGTTGCGGTGCAGTATATCGAAGCATGGATCTCCGGTAATGGCTGTGTGCCTATCTATGGCTTGATGGAAGACGCCGCAACAGCAGAGATTTCACGCGCATCTATCTGGCAGTGGATCAAACACGGAAAAACGCTGAGCAATGGCAGCGTGGTCACCAAAGCCTTGTTCGAGCAGATGCTCAAAGAGGAAATGGAAGTGCTTGAGCAAGAGCTTGGCAGTGAGTATTTCCAGCAAGGTAGGTATAACGAGGCCGCAGTGCTGATGTCACAGCTTACCACCAGTGATGAGCTGGTTAACTTCCTGACATTGCCGGGCTACGAGTATCTGCCCTAAGCACTAAGTCGGGATATCAACAGAATTAGCAACACCAACAAAGCCAATAACGAGAAAGGGCTCGAATGCTTGTAGCTTATCGGGCCGATATAAAAAGTCAGTTTACCAATAACAATATGTGATGCGGATTATCGCCAAATGAAACGAGGGACATCATTATGACATTGACTCGCCAGCAACAAATCGAAGCATTGGAAAAAGATTGGGCGGAAAACCCACGTTGGAAGCATGTAAAGCGTACCTATACCGCGGAAGAGGTCATTAACCTACGCGGCTCGTTTGCCCCAGCCAATACCATCGCCCAGCGTGGTGCGGATAAGTTGTGGGATTTGGTTAACGGCAGTGCCAAGAAAGGCTACGTCAACTGTTTGGGCGCACTGACTGGTGGCCAGGCGGTGCAGCAGGCCAAGGCGGGCATTGAAGCCATTTATCTATCAGGTTGGCAGGTTGCCGCCGATAACAACACAGCGTCGAGCATGTATCCGGACCAGTCACTTTACCCGGTAGATTCGGTACCCGCTGTGGTCAAGCGTATCAACAACTCGTTCCGCCGTGCCGACCAGATCCAGTGGTCAACCGGTAGCTCTCCAGAAGAAGGGATTGATTACTTCCTGCCAATCGTTGCCGATGCGGAAGCGGGTTTTGGCGGGGTGCTCAATGCCTACGAGCTGATGCGCAATATGATTGATGCCGGTGCGGCAGGTGTGCACTTCGAAGATCAGCTAGCGTCGGTCAAGAAGTGTGGTCACATGGGCGGTAAAGTGCTGGTGCCTACCCAAGAAGCGGTGCAGAAGCTGGTCGCAGCCCGCTTGGCGGCGGATGTGGCAGGTACGACGACTTTGGTGATTGCCCGTACCGATGCCAATGCTGCGGATCTGCTGACTTCAGACTGCGACCCATACGATAAAGACTTTATTGTCGGTGACCGCACTCAGGAAGGCTTCTACCGCGTACGTGCCGGTATCGATCAGGCGATTGCACGTGGCCTTGCTTATGCACCATATGCTGATTTGATTTGGTGTGAAACGGCGACCCCGTGCCTTGAAGAGGCGCGTAAGTTCGCTGAGGCTATCCATGCCCAGTACCCTGACCAGCTGTTGGCCTACAACTGCTCGCCATCTTTCAACTGGGAGAAGAACCTGGACGCCGAAACCATTGCCAAATTCCAGCAAGAACTGTCGGACATGGGCTACAAGTACCAGTTCATTACCCTAGCAGGTATCCATAACATGTGGTTCAACATGTTCGAGCTGGCCCACTCTTATGCCCAGGGTGAAGGGATGCGCCATTATGTTGAGAAAGTCCAGCGTCCAGAGTTCGAAGCGGCTGAAAAAGGGTATACCTTCGTGGCTCACCAGCAGGAAGTGGGTACCGGTTACTTCGATAAGATGACCAACACTATCCAAGGCGGTAACTCGTCGGTCACCGCACTGACAGGCTCGACCGAGGAAGATCAGTTCAAATAACCCATAAACCAAAACCTCCTAGTATTTGTTATAACCTTTTTTATTTTGAGCGCCTTTGTGGCGCTCTTTTTTTGTTTGCATTCGGGTGGTTTTTAAGGGCTTGGTTGAAAACGTTTTGCTGCCTGTTCGACTTGCGGGTAAATCAAAAAGAATTGGTGCTTTAGTTGGTCGTAGTTCGCCATAAGCACTGCCGGCGTATGGGCTAGCTGGTGGAGCCGAGGGCGACGGCTGGCCATCCTAACTAGCGCAGTTTCTAATGTTTCGGGGTACTGGTATTGCAAAAGCCAGTTTTGCTGCCACATTCGGTTCATCATAAGCAGGTAGGATTCAGGCATATTTTGCTGGTATGGCTCAACCTCATTTCGGGCTGTGTTGACAAAGTCGCTCAGGGAGTGGGGGTGGAATTGTTGCCAATGGCGGGCCAGGAAGTGATCCCAGACCATATCGAGGGCAATTCCGCTGACTCTGCGGGTATCTGACCCAAACAATTGCCTACATTGTTTCACCTCCGGCATGGCATCGATATAACTGTCGACAAACCGGTGGAGTTTGATCCCATCAGCGATGTCTTTGCTAAATTGCCGGTAGGGATCACCCCTGACGAAATCGGCAACCAGGTTGCCTGCGAGATGACTGTTGCATTGCTGGGCGAGGTGGAGATGGGCCAGAAAGTTCATGCGTTAACAATAGCGTCTGTGCTTTCTGGCGCAGGCTTGATGATAATTTCAGTAGGTTGATTGAGTGTCGTTTTCAAGCGGTTCGACCTCTTCTTGTAGCTCCAATAAATTAATGGCGATAGAGACAAAGTCGGTATCGGTGATGATCCCCACTAACTTATTGTGGTCGACAATAGGCAAACAGCCAATTTGGTGCTTTTGCATATAGAGCGCTGCTTCTTTTAGCCCCGCGGTCGGGTCAACACTCATCAAGTTACGGTGCATGGTTTGCTCAAGGGGAATATCCAAGGCGGAGATGAAAGAGCTCTTGGAGATTTGCTCAAGGCTAGACTCTTGGGCGGAGAGGATATCCCGCTGGCTTACAAGGCCAACCAGGTGGTTGTCTTTGTCGGTGATAGGGACATGGTGAATATGATGCTTGGCCATGAGTCGCTTGGCATCCGCCAAGGTGTGCGATGCGGTCAAGGTATGGGGGTGGGGCGTCATCATATCGGCAACGGTAAACATAAAGCCTCCTCAATAACGGTGCGTTATTTGTTGTTATTGCCCACTATTGCGGGCTTCTCGGTATCCTTTTTCTGCTTCTTCTATGAATGTAGCCAATCTTACCGTCATGACCTATGACGCCAGTCAAAGAACTTGCAAGTTATTTAACTGTGTCTCAGATGTTTCTCATGAGTTAAATTTAAGAATGTGTCGTATACTCATTGAAATGATGCCGTAGAGGAATGAGTCAATGCGTAAGCTGCTGTTTATTTTGCTGTCTTGGGCGATGTGGTTACCATTCTATGCTCACAGTGATGATCCTGTCCCCCAGGCCAAAATTATTGGCGGGATTGAATCCGGGACCAATGAAATTCCTTGGCAGGCTTACCTCAATATGACCTTTGGTGAGGGCACGCAGGAAAGGACTTTCATTTGTGGTGGGGTGGTGATCAGTAAAGATGTGGTTATTACCGCGGCCCATTGCATGCGTAATGGTTCCGAAACCGCTAGGCCCGAAAATGTCAAAGTATGGGCTGGCATCACCAGTATCTTCAGTGCGGGCTTACTCAACTCTGTGGCAGTCAGTGACATTATTCTCCATCCCAACTACAACTCATCGCGCTTTGCCAATGATATTGCCATCTTAAAATTATCCAGCACCTTGCCTGATGCTGCTCTGCCGATCCGTCTGGCCTCAGAGAGTGAGCAGCAACGCGCCGATCAGGCCTTTGCCAATGGCTGGGTAACTGACGGCGAGCGTCAGCCTAACCTATTGGTATCAGGCTGGGGCAGTACCGATGCCAATGACTCAAGTTCGGGGGCGACCCGGTTGCAGCAGACCTTATTATCGGGTGTGCCTGACACTATCTGTGATTCCATGTGGGGCAGTAATATCAATAGCAGCGAATACGGCATTTATTTGTGTGCCGGCTCGGTGTCGCCAACATTAGGACGAGACAGTTGCTTCGGTGACTCAGGCGGCCCTTTGGTATGGCAGGATCCTCAGCGGGCAGCTGACAGTGACTTTGGCTTGCGTTTGGTCGGCTTGGTTAGCTTTGGCGAAGGTTGTGCGGGGCGCCTACCTGGTGTCTACTCGGAAGTTGCCAGCCAGACTGGCTGGCTAGCAGGTGAAATAGGGTCGGCATTCTTGACGCAGGCGGCATCGGAGTTTTCGGTTGATCCTTTCCTTGCGAATTATGATGGGATTGGTGCTGAGGTTGAGGGTGGCCAATCTGTTGCAGTGGGAGGCAACAGTAGTAGCAGTGGGGGAGCTCTCGGAATGATGGGGACACTTCTTCTGACTATAGTGATGTGGTTACGTCGCCGTGGAGTCGCCTAGCAGATGATCTTTGCTTGATATTGCAGTGTGGCAGCCTATACTAGCTGCCTGCTGTAATTTAGGGCCCTAATGATGCAAGTTTCTGATTTTGACTTTGACCTTCCTGATGAGCTGATCGCTCGCTACCCGCAACCTCAGCGTACTGCTAGCCGCTTGCTGCAGCTGACCGGTAATACTGGTGAGTTGGCGCACAAAGGCTTCAAAGATGTATTGGATCTGGTAGAGCCGGGTGACTTGTTGGTATTCAACAATACCCGAGTGATCCCAGCGCGCCTGTTCGGCCGCAAAGCTTCCGGCGGTAAGATGGAAGTGTTGGTTGAGCGCATGCTGGATGACAAGAGCATCCTTGCCCATGTGCGTGCGTCAAAATCACCGAAGCCGGGTAATGAGCTGTTCCTCGGCGAAAACGACGAGTACCAAGCCGAAATGGTTGCCCGCCACGATGCATTGTTCGAAATCCGCTTCAACAGCGATAAAACGGTATTGGAGATCCTTGAAGAAGTTGGCCATATGCCGCTTCCGCCATATATCGACCGCCCAGATGAAGATTCCGATAAAGAGCGTTACCAAACGGTATATAACGCCAAGCCGGGTGCGGTGGCTGCGCCGACGGCGGGCTTGCACTTTGACGATGAGCTGATGGCTGACCTGAAAGCAAAAGGTGTCAATTTTGCTTTTGTGACCCTTCATGTTGGCGCAGGTACCTTCCAGCCAGTTCGTGTGGATAATATCAACGATCACCACATGCATGCCGAGTATGTCGAAGTTCCAGAGGAAGTGGTCACAGCGATCAACGAAACCAAAGCCAACGGTAAGCGCGTGATTGCAGTGGGGACGACGTCAGTGCGTTCGCTGGAAAGTGCCGCTCAGGATGCCAAGCAGAAGGGAACCGAGCTGAAGCCGTTTTTTGGTGATACCGAAATCTTTATCTACCCGGGTTATGAATACCAGCTGATTGATGTCTTGATCACCAACTTCCACTTGCCGGAATCAACCCTGATCATGCTGGTGAGTGCGTTTGCTGGTTACGAGCATACCATGAACGCATACAAGCAAGCTGTTGAAAATAAATACCGTTTCTTCAGCTATGGCGACTCGATGTTTATTACCCGTAAAACCGCGTAATCATACGTTTCATTGACGAAGTCAGTGTTACTTAAGGCTGCATTTGCTAAAATGCGGCCTTTCTGTTTTTCATCTCTGGCTAATTTAGATCAGACGATGACAAATTCTTCCACTAGGCTTTAGGGCGGAGTGGAAAACCTGCCAACACGTTGGCAGGTGATATTGGGCATCAAGGGCGTATTGCCTGTTGGTGCCATCGTTGTGCCCCTGACCTTAGCAGGATGGGGGTGTTGATGTCAGATTGTTTCTCTGGCTGTTGGAGGCTTTGTGAAATTTGAATTAGATAAAACCCAGGGACGTGCCCGTCGTGGCCGTCTGCAGTTTGAGCGTGGCACGGTAGAAACCCCTGCCTTCATGCCAGTTGGTACTTACGGTACCGTTAAAGGCATGACACCGGAAGAAGTGAAAGAAACCGGTGCGCAAATCCTGTTGGGTAATACCTTCCACCTGTGGCTGCGTCCTGGCCAAGAAGTAATGAAAATGCATGGCGATCTGCACGACTTCATGCAGTGGCAAGGCCCGATCCTGACTGATTCAGGCGGTTTCCAGGTATTCAGCTTGGGTGATATCCGTAAGATCACCGAAGAGGGTGTTCACTTCCGTAACCCTGTGAACGGCGACAAGATTTTCATGGACGCAGAGAAGTCGATGGAAATCCAGAAAGACCTGGGTTCAGACGTCGTGATGATCTTCGATGAGTGTACGCCATACCCTGCGACGCACGACGAAGCGAAGAAGTCGATGGAGATGTCACTGCGCTGGGCTCAGCGTAGCCGCAACCACTTTGACAAACTTGGTAACAAAAATGCGCTATTCGGTATCGTCCAAGGTAGTGTATATGAAGACTTGCGCGATGTTTCTGTTGAAGGCCTGACCAAAATCGGCTTTGACGGCTATGCGGTAGGTGGTCTGGCAGTCGGTGAGCCGAAAGAAGATATGCACCGCGTACTTGAGCACACTTGTCCTCAGCTACCTGAAGACAAGCCGCGTTACCTGATGGGTGTGGGTAAGCCAGAAGACTTGGTTGAAGGCGTACGTCGCGGTATCGACATGTTCGACTGCGTCATGCCGACTCGAAATGCCCGAAATGGCCACCTGTTTGTGACCGGAGGTGTGATCAAGATCCGTAATGCGAAACATAAAACGGATACAACCCCTCTCGATCCGCACTGTGACTGTTACACTTGTCGCAACTATTCGAAGGCGTATCTGTACCACCTGGATAAATGTAATGAAATCCTGGGTGCGCGTCTTAACACAATCCACAACTTGCGTTACTACCAGCGTTTGATGGAAAGTATCCGCAAGGCGATTGAAGAAGATCGTTTCGATGTGTTCGTAGAGGAATTCTACGCACGTCGTAACCGTGAAGTTCCACCATTAAATGACAACAAATAATCGAGGACGTTAGTAAATGAGTCTGATTTCTCAAGCACACGCAGCAGCTGAAGGTGCACCACAGGGCGGCGGCATGCAGCTATTCATCATGCTTGGCCTTTTTGCCGTAATCTTCTACTTCATGATTTACCGCCCACAGGCAAAACGTGTGAAAGAGCACAAGAACCTTATGTCCTCGATGGGCAAAGGTGACGAAGTGCTGACCAACGGTGGCCTTGTAGGTAAAATCTCTAAGGTTTCTGAAGAAAACGACTACATTGTTATCGCGCTGAACGACACAACTGAAGTGACTATCAAGAAAGACTTCGTTACTGCCGTTCTGCCAAAAGGCACAATGAAGTCTCTATAAAATTCGCTTAAAGGATCGTAGCAGTGCTAAACCGTTATCCCTTGTGGAAGAACCTGATGGTAGTGTTCGCACTACTGATCGGTTTGCTTTATGCGCTTCCCAATGTTTACGGCGAAGATCCAGCAATTCAAATCTCCGGGGCGCGTGGCGCCTCGGCAGATATGTCCACGCTGGATGCCGTCACCGAAGATTTAGAACAAAATCAAATCTCATATAAATCAGTCGCTTTCGAAAACGGTACTGTCCTGGTCCGCTTTAACGACACTAACACCCAAATTAGTGCTCGCGATATTCTTAACGACCAGCTTGGCGATGATTTCATCGTAGCCCTTAACCTTGCCCCTTCTACTCCGGCCTGGCTTGAATCCATCGGCGCGAACCCTATGAAACTGGGTCTTGATCTGCGTGGCGGTGTGCATTTCTTGATGGAAGTAGACATGGACGCAGCAATGGATAAATTGCTGGGTCAGCAGGAAGAAACGTTCCGTACTGAGTTGCGTGAAGCGAAGATTCGTTACCGCGCGATCAGCAAGACCGATGAAGCGGTTGAAGTTCGTCTGCGTAATGCAGAGCAGCTTGATGAAGCCAAGCGCGAACTGCAGCGTCTTCACCCTGATATGCAGTTTATCGATACCACTAGCGGCTTCCTGCTAACAGCGACATTTACCGATGCCCGACTGCAGGAAATCCGCAACTATGCGGTTGACCAAAACATCACTATCCTGCGTAACCGTGTTAACGAACTGGGTGTTGCCGAGCCATTGGTTCAGCGCCAGGGTGCTAACCGTATCGTGGTTCAGCTACCGGGTGTACAGGATACAGCCCGCGCCAAGGAAATCCTGGGTGCAACAGCAACCCTTGAATTCCGCGAAGTGGATAACTCGGCTGACCTGGCGGCAGCAGCATCTGGCCGTGTACCACCGGGCAGCGAAGTGAAGTTCACCCGTGATAATCGTCCTGTCGTACTGAAGAAACGTGTGATCCTTTCTGGTTCTCACATTACTGATGCAAGCTCCAGTGCCGATGAATACGGTCGTCCTCAGGTCAACATTTCGCTCGACAGCGAAGGCGGCAGCAAAATGACAGCCTTCTCGCGTAACAACGTGGGCAAGCTGATGGCGACGGTCTTTACCGAGTATAAAGACAGCGGTGATCGTGATGAGAGCGGTAAAGTCATCCTGGAAAAACACGAAGAAGTGATTAACCAGGCGACTATCCAGACTGCCCTTGGCCGTAACTTCCGCATTACCGGTATTGATTCGCAGGCTGAAGCCCACAACCTGGCGTTGCTACTGCGTGCCGGTGCTCTGATTGCACCTATCTCAATCGTTGAAGAGCGTACCATTGGTCCATCTATGGGTCAGCAGAACATCGACATGGGTATCCAGGCGATGATTTGGGGTATGGTTGCAGTAATGCTGTTTACCTTGGTTTACTACCGCCGTTTCGGTTTGTTTGCCAACATGGCACTGCTGATGAACCTGGTATTGATTATCGGTGTGATGTCGATGATCCCGGGTGCGACGATGACCCTGCCGGGTATTGCCGGTATCGTTCTGACAGTCGGTATGGCGGTTGATGCCAACGTACTGATCTTCGAACGTATCCGTGAAGAGCTTCGCGAGGGCCGCAGCCCGCAGCATGCGATTCAGCAGGGCTACGCCAATGCATTTAGCACCATTGCCGATGCCAACATCACGACCCTTATCACCGCAATTATCCTGTTTGCAGTAGGTACGGGCGCGATAAAAGGCTTCGCTGTTACGCTATCAATTGGTATTTTGACGTCCATGTTCACGGCTATCATCGGTACCCGTGCACTGGTTAACCTGGTTTACGGCGGTAAGCGCGTCGATAAACTGTCGATCTAAGGAGACGCTGACATGTTTCAGATAATGAAAGCGGATAAGGCGATCGACTTTATGCGCTGGTCGAAAGGCGCATTTGTCCTTTCGATCATTATGATTATCGCTGCAATCGGTACTGTGACGACCCAGAAACTGAACTGGGGCTTGGACTTCACCGGTGGTACCCTGATTGAAGTGGGCTTTGAACAGCCTGCTGATCTGGTGCTGATCCGTGAGTCGTTGGAAGGGGCGGGCTTTGGTGATGCCATTGTGCAGAACTTTGGCACGGCACGTGACGTCATGGTTCGTCTCCAGCCGCGCGAAGATGCACAGGGTGAGAAACTGGGTAACCAGATCATCGATGCACTGCGAGCGGGTACTGGCCAGGATGTTGAAATGCGTCGTATCGAGTTCGTTGGCCCGAATGTGGGTGATGAACTGGCAGAAGCGGGTGGCTTGGCTATCTTGGTCTCGCTGATCTGTATCTTGCTGTACGTTTCAATGCGATTCGAATGGCGTTTGGCGGCAGGTGCGGTACTGGCACTGGCTCACGACGTTATTATCACTATCGGTATCTTCTCGTTTACCCAGATTGAGATTGACCTGACTATCGTGGCAGCCCTGCTGACCGTTGTCGGTTACTCGCTCAACGATACCATCGTGGTCTTCGACCGTATCCGTGAGAATTTCCGCAAGATGCGTAAGGGCGATGCGGTAGAGGTGATGAACAACTCTATTACCCAGACCCTGAGCCGTACCCTGATCACCTCGGCAACGACATTGTTCGTGGTTATTGCCCTGTTCTTGAAAGGCGGCAGTATGATCCACGGTTTTGCCGCAGCCTTGCTGATCGGTATCACCGTTGGTACTTACTCGTCTATCTACGTAGCTTCGGCACTAGCGTTGAAACTGGGCATTGCCCGTGAGCACTTGATGCCGCCGCAAGTGGACAAAGAAGGTGAAGAGTTTGATGCCATGCCGTAAGGCATCCATCGCTTGAACGAAAAAATCCGGGCCTGGCCCGGATTTTTTTTGCTGGTGCTCAAGGTGCCTGTTTGGGCTGCTCGGGTGTCGCTGCCAGCCCCGACAAGTCCTTGATATGCAGATCCCTCTGCGGGAAGGGAATGGTTACTCCCCGGGCGGTGAGCTGCTCGTATATCTCGAATAGCAGATCAGACCGGATGATAAACACCTGCCGGACATCGTCAATAAAGCAGCGCAGTTCGAAAAGCAGCGCACTGTCGCCCATTTCAGTGAAAATGACCATGGGCTCGGGGTAGTCCAGTACCCGAGAGTGTCCAACGGCGGCTTCGGTCAACACCGCTTTGACGGTATTGAGATCGCTGCCATACGCGACACCGACCGGGACGACCAACCGGCCGTGGCTGTTGTGGAGCGTCATGTTCTTGACCGTGCCGGCGATGAGATCCGAGTTGGGGATCACGACGTCGTGCAAATCGAAGGTTTCGATACGAGTTGAGCGCACGGCGACCTTTTTGACAAAACCCGAATAGCCAGATACCTCGATCCAGTCCCCTTCCTTGATCGGCCGCTCCACCAGCAAGATGATCCCCGAGACAAAGTTCGACACTATGGTCTGCAAGCCAAATCCGATCCCGACGGAAAGGGCGCCGGCCACAACAGCCAGGCTCGACAGGTTGATCCCGGCAGCTGAAATCGCCACCAGTGCTGACAGGGTATAGCCGATATAGCCGATCCCGGTCACCAGTGCGGTGCTGGCCCCGATGTCGATACGGGTTTTTGGCAGCACCGAATACCTAAGGACATGCTGCAGCCAGCGGGTGAGAACGATCCCCGTGAGCAAAACGACGAACAGGGTCAGAATAACGTTCAGAGACAACCGCGCTTCACCGAGCGAAATGCCTTCGGAGAGCAAGCGCCAGACCTCGACAATATCGGTCATTCTCGCTCCCCAGGTCAGGGCGAGCAGAGGTATGATGGCAATGCCGATCAGGGTGATCAAGATGAAGGGCAACAAGCCCGGCTGGTTCTGCTTCTGCTCTTCGCTTAGGGTGGAAAAGCGAAATAGTACGGAAAGCAGGCCGTAGTACATCACAATAGCCAGCGCAATGACCCCGATAGACATCACCATTGGGATAATCGCCTGGCGAGCGAGGTTATCGTAGCCTAGCGCGACGAAGATAACACTAAGGATGCTGGAGGCTTTCATGAGGAGGATCAGCGTGCCGAGTACTCCCTTGCTGGCGGTATTGGCTTGCCCTTCTCCCTGATCGGCAGGGTGCTGCTGGATCGCCTTGCGGAGCACCCTTGCTAGGCTCCACATCATCAAGCTGCCCAGCAGAATGCACGGCAGAGTGTAAACGGCAATCGATGCTGGGCTGAATCGGAAATCGAGGCTGAAGGTGCCTATCAGGGAGATCAGGCACAGGAACCCTCCCAGCGACAAGCAGAACCGAAGCCCGAGCGCCGCCTGTTTGTCATCGCAGGTAATGATCCGCTTGTTGGGTGTTGCTGGCCGAAACATGAGAAACCCCAGCCAGTGACTGATGACCAAGAAACCGACCAGGGCTGGCCAAATACTCAGAGTGCTGTGCATTGAGGCAAGCCTTAACTCCAGGACCCTGATGGCAATAACAGCGGCGGCCATGCTGAGCAGTGGAAACAGTAGATAGAAGAAAGTGGCGGACATACTTAACAGTAATGACACCCCTTTGCTTGCCATATGCTGGATATGCCCCTCGAGATGCTCAAGCACTTTGGGCTGAAGCCAGGTGAGGTTGAGCACCGCTAGGATCAATAGGGCCAGCGACAGCGGAAGGACGGAAACGAAGTGGTGCTTTTTTTCCTTGTCATCCAGTACGCGGCTGAGTTCCTGATTAACGGACGAAAAGTAGCTGCTGAGTTCGCTGCTGGCGGTTGTCCAGCGTGCCGGCGAAAGCGGGGAGGGGCTTTTGACCAGCCACCTTTGCGCTGTATTTTCCCTGATCCTCGAGTCAATCTCCCCGATCAGGAGATTGATACGCTCATAGGCTCCCCTGGCGTACACACTAGGGCGGCTGGCGTTGGCCAGAGACTGCTCCAGCTCCTCTCTGCGCTGGGCTTTTAGGGGGGCTTCACTTTCCCCTTCTTTAGGGGGCGGGCCGAGGGCATCAAGCTGGGCCTCTAGGGTTCGAACTTCGACATCTTGATAGGTCGCAATTTTGTAAGCTTGTTCGCGCTGCTCGGCGAGCGCCTTGCGAAGCACCTCGAGTTGCCCGCTGGTGGTGCTCTCCCCCCGCAGTAAACGCTCTGCTTCACGGGCCGTTTGGTCCCAAGTACGAAAGGGCTCCTGCTGGTTGACGTCGGCGGCACTGGCCCACCGGGGGAGCAACGCAAGTGCGAGGAGTAGCATCCCAACGGTGAGCAGGTACATCCGTGGCTGAATTGGCGACAGCTGGATCGTATACATAGTGGCTCCTCGGGTGAGCGGCTTGTTATTATCGTCCTCTCGGGCGAAGAGAGCTGGCTTTTTCAGGATATGCCAAAAGCCGGCTGGTTGCTTGGCTGGGGGAGTGAATAGGCCAGAAACAACAACGCCCCGGTGACTTTCGTCACCGGGGCGTTTAATGTTTTTATATTAGCGAAAATTATTTCGCTAGTGCTTCGCTACCGTGTTCACGGATTTTGCTTAGCAGTGGCTTAACCACGCGTGCGTTACCAGCAACGATGTTGCCAGTCACAAGGTGGTTAGTGTTGCCAGTGAAGTCAGCGCAGATAGCACCTGCTTCGCGAGCGATTAGCTCACCCGCTGCAATTTCCCAAGGCTTCAGGCCTAGGCGGAATACACCGTCAACACGGCCAGCCGCTAGGTAGCATAGGTCTAGGGCTGCACAGCCAGACATACGCATATCGTCACACTCTACAAATAGAGCGCTCTGGATTTTGATGAAGCTTTCAGAGTGCTGCTTGGCAGCAAACGGTAGGCCAGTAGCCAGAGTCGTACCAGTTAGATCACGCGGCTGAGATGAACGGATACGCTGGCTGTTAAGCTGCGCACCTGCGCCACGAGTTGCAGTGAAAAGCTCGTTGCGTGCTGGGTCGTAAACTGCTGCCACTTCAGTGCGGCCGCGCATACGTAGTGCAACAGAGATTGCGTAGTGAGGGTAACCACGAACGAAGTTCTTGGTGCCATCCACTGGGTCGATGATCCACTGGCATTCTTTGTCCTTGCCTTCAATCGTACCGCTCTCCGCTGCAATGATGCAGTGATCAGGGTAAGATTTGCGGATAGTGTCGATAATGATAGCTTCAGCTTCGTTATCGATGTTAGTAACAACATCATTGCCTTTGTTAGCTACTTCAATAGCTTGCGATTTTTCTAGAGATTTAATGACATGGTCACCAGCCTTTCGTGCAGCACGAATGGCAATATTCAGCATAGGATGCATAGGATCTTCCCAACGGATGTTAAAGAACTAAAAAGCGGCGGCGAGTATATCAGAGCTAGGACAAAAGGGAAGTGGTTATTTTTTATTCGTGCAGGCAGGCGGTGCCGGGGCGGTGAGAAATTGCCCATTCGGTGAGGAACAAAACGTTATTGGTATAAAGTTTTTACATGTTTTCACCATTTTTAAAATGCCTGTGTTAAAATCCTTCGGTTCGATTGATAGAGTTGAAAGTTGCACCTCCTATGTTAGATAAAGTCAGTGTCGTTCTCGTGGGTACTTCTCACCCTGGCAATATTGGTTCTGCTGCCCGGGCAATGAAAGTGATGGGACTAACCAACTTGGTTTTAGTTGACCCAGCCTGTGAAATAGATGAAACAACCCATGCGCTGGCGGCGGGTGCATCCGATATCGTTGAGCAAGCAAAAATTGTATCTAGCCTTGATGAGGCTATTGCCGATTGTGGCTTGGTGGTCGGCTCTAGCGCCCGCTCTCGTACGCTGGAGTGGCCGCAGTTGGATCCCCGCGAGTGCGGGATCAAAACCATTGCCGAAGCACCTTCCCATAATGTCGCTATTCTGTTCGGCCGTGAACGCACCGGCCTAACCAATGAAGAATTACAGCGCTGTCACTGCCATGTGTATATTCCGGCTAACCCTGAATATAGCTCGCTGAATTTGGCGATGGCAGTGCAGACGGTGAGCTATGAAATTCGCATGGCTTATTTGGACTCTGAGAAATTCCAATCGCCACAGCCGGTTGAGGAATATCCGCGAATGAAGGAGCTGGAAATGTTCTACCAGCACCTTGAAAATGTGGCGACCAAGACCAACTTTATCAGTAAAGACAAGCCATCGATGGTAATGAGTAAGATGCGTCGCCTGTTTTCCCGAGCAAGACCGGAGTCACAGGAGCTGAATATTTTGCGTGGTATCCTTTCTTCAATAGAAAAATCACTCTCTCGCCCAGAGAAATAGACACAAACTCTTAATGGTTAAAAGCCTGACTAAAACAGTCGGGTAAATACTTGACCGTTTTAGTCAGGTATGCGACACTCCCCTCATAAACAAACGTGGGTAGCGGTGTGTTATGAGATTGACATCAAAAGGAAGATACGCAGTCACGGCCATGTTAGACGTGGCTTTGCACTCTCAGGATGGTCCGGTTCCTCTGGCTGATATTTCAGAGCGTCAGGGGATCTCATTATCCTATCTAGAACAGTTGTTCTCTCGCCTGCGCAAGGCTGGTTTGGTTGCCAGTGTTCGTGGACCGGGCGGGGGATATCGCCTCGGCGAAGATGCCAACCATATTGCTGTTGGCATGGTGATCGCAGCCGTCGATGAATCCGTAGATGCGACTAAGTGTCACGGCAAAGGAGACTGTCAAGGTGGCGTGCGTTGCCTGACACACACGCTATGGCGTGACTTGAGCTCCCGTATCAGCGGCTTTTTGAACAACATCACTCTTGGTGAGTTGATGCAAGACAATGACGTACAAGAAATTTCTGATCGCCAAGATCAGATCCTAACCAAGGCGTCATTTGGACATAAAAACACACACGACAACACCTCAATCGGTGTCGATGTTCGCTCCTAGAGACTAGACGTCCGTGTTTTCGGAGATGAAGATGAAACTGCCAATATATTTTGATTACTCTGCTACTTGCCCAGTAGATCCTCGCGTTGCCGAAAAGATGATGCAGTGCATGACTATGGATGGGAACTTCGGTAACCCAGCATCACGTTCTCACCGTTTCGGTTGGCAGGCTGAAGAAGCGGTTGACACTGCGCGCGAGCAAATTGCGGAATTGCTAAACGCAGACCCGCGTGAAATCGTATTTACTTCAGGTGCGACCGAGTCAGACAACCTGGCTATCAAAGGTGCAGCCCACTTCTACGGTAAGAAGGGCAAGCACGTGATTACCTGTAAAACAGAACACAAAGCGGTTCTTGATCCATGCCGCCAGCTAGAGCGTGAAGGCTACGAGGTAACTTACCTTGAGCCGGAAGCTAATGGCATTATCGATATGGCCAAATTGCGGGACGCAATGCGTGAAGACACAGTATTGGTGTCAATCATGCACGTGAACAATGAAATCGGTGTTATCCAGGACATCGCCGCTATTGGTGAGCTATGCCGTGAGAAGAAAGTGATCTTCCACGTTGATGCTGCCCAGTCGGCGGGCAAGTTGCCAATCGATGTTCAAGAAATGAAAATCGACCTGATTTCTCTTTCTGCGCACAAAATTTATGGTCCTAAAGGTATCGGTGCCCTTTACGTTCGTCGTAAGCCGCGTATCCGCCTAGAAGCTCAGATGCACGGTGGTGGTCACGAGCGTGGTTTCCGCTCTGGTACCTTAGCGACTCACCAGATTGTGGGTATGGGTGAAGCATTCCGTATCGCCAAACAAGAGATGGACAAAGATTACCAGCACGCCCTTGCCCTGCGCGAGCGTATGCTAAAAGGCCTTGAAGGCATCGAGGCAATGACCATCAACGGTGATTTGGAGCAGCGCGTACCAAACAACCTGAATATCAGCTTTGCCTTCGTTGAGGGCGAATCGCTACTGATGGCTCTGAAAGACCTTGCAGTATCATCGGGTTCGGCATGTACCTCTGCCAGCCTGGAGCCATCTTATGTGCTTCGTGCCCTTGGTTTGGACGACGAACTGGCACACAGCTCAATTCGCTTCTCTTTCGGTCGCTTCACGACGGAAGAAGAAGTAGACTACGCAGTTTCACAGATCCGCGGTGCGGTAGAGAAACTACGTGACATGTCTCCGCTTTGGGATATGTATAAAGAAGGTATTGACCTGAACACGGTCGAGTGGGCACACCACTAATCTTGCGGTCATCACGTATTCGAGGAAACTGTCATGGCATATAGTGAAAAAGTTATCGATCATTATGAGAACCCGCGTAACGTAGGCTCATTTGATAAAAGCGACAAAAATGTAGGTAGCGGCATGGTGGGAGCACCTGCCTGCGGTGACGTAATGAAACTTCAGATCAAAGTGACTGAAGAAGGTATCATCGAAGATGCCAAGTTCAAGACGTACGGCTGTGGTTCTGCGATTGCATCAAGCTCACTAATTACTGAGTGGGTGAAGGGCAAGACGCTGGACGAAGCTGCTAGCATCAAGAACTCAGCGATTGCTGAAGAACTTGAGCTTCCACCTGTAAAAGTTCACTGCTCAATTCTTGCGGAAGACGCAATTAAAGCAGCAGTTAGCGATTACAAGAAGAAACACGAAGATTAATTCTCTAAGGGTTGTTGTATGGCCATAACGATTACTGAAGCGGCAGCGAGTCGCGTAGCATCTTTCCTAGAAAACCGAGGAAAAGGCATCGGCCTTCGGCTGGGTGTTCGGACTTCAGGCTGTTCGGGAATGGCCTATGTACTGGAATTTGTTGACCAGCTAGATGAAGGCGATCAGATCTTCGAAGAAAAAGGAGTGAAGATCATCATCGATGCCAAGAGCATGGTATATCTAGATGGTACTGAGTTGGACTTCGCCAAAGAAGGTCTCAACGAAGGCTTCAAATTCAACAACCCGAACGTATCCAGCGAATGCGGCTGTGGTGAAAGCTTCAACGTATAATCGCTGAGCCAATTGGACCTGATTGCTGCCTTGAGTCGAGGGAGGATCAGGTTCAGTTATTTTTAGACTCGGTCTTTACAGAAACTCACGCGATATGAATCATTTCGAACTCTTTGGGCTACCTTTTCAGTTTCAGCTGGACGGTAGCCTTCTTGCAACCCAGTTCCGCGAACTGCAGCGCCATTTCCACCCTGATAACTTTGCGACGGCTTCCGAGCGTGACCGCTTAATGGCGGTACAGAAAGCTGCGCAGATCAACGATGCCTTCCAGACGTTGAAAAACCCTATCTCCCGTGCAGAGTACATGCTGTCGGTTAACGGCGTGGATATCCGTGGCGAGCAGAAGACGTTGCAGGATCCTGCCTTCTTGATGCAACAGATGGAGTTGCGTGAAGAGCTGGAGGAGATCCCGGAGTCGAGTGATCCACAAAGCGCGTTGTTTGATTTTGAACAGCACGCCTCAACCCTGTACAAAGCACAGCTGGTTGAGCTTGAGCAATTACTTGTTGATGAAAACTGGGAAGTGGCGGCTGACGCCGTGCGCAAGCTGAAATTTATTGTTAAGCTGCGTGAAGAAGTCGAGCGCTTGGAAGATAGCCTGCTTGATTGATTTGATCCAAGCCCGGTAAAAACACCACAGGAACGAAAATGGCACTGTTACAGATTGCTGAACCCGGTCAAAGCGCTGCGCCGCACCAACACAAATTGGCGGTGGGCATTGATCTGGGCACTACAAACTCTCTCGTGGCTGCAGTACGCAGCGGCGTTCCGGAAACCCTGAAAGATGACCAAGGCCGTGCGATATTGCCATCGGCGGTTCACTACAGCGAAGACTCAGTGGTCGTTGGCCGTGAAGCCCGCGATATCGCCCAGCAGGATCCGGCTAATAGCATTATTTCTGTTAAGCGTATGATGGGCCGCTCACTGGCGGATATCCAAGCTCGCTATCCGCAGATGCCATATCAGTTCAGCGCAACGGACAACGGTTTGCCTCAGCTGATCACCCGTGGTGGTGAGGTTAACCCGGTTCAGGTGTCGGCTGAAATCCTCAAGACCCTTAACCAGCGCGCGCAGGACACCCTAGGTGGAGAGCTGGAAGGCGTGGTGATCACAGTCCCTGCCTATTTTGACGATGCCCAGCGTGCGGGCACCAAAGACGCGGCGAAGCTGGCGAACCTCAATGTTCTGCGCCTACTTAACGAGCCAACGGCGGCAGCGATTGCTTATGGTCTGGATTCAGGCCAGGAAGGCGTGATCGCTGTGTATGACTTGGGCGGCGGTACATTTGATATCTCTATTCTTCGCCTGTCGAAAGGTGTGTTTGAAGTGATGGCAACCGGTGGCGACTCTGCCCTCGGCGGCGATGACTTTGATCACCTGCTGGCGGATTGGATTGCCGAGCAAGCCGGTATCTCCGAGCGTGATGCGATTGCCCAGCGTAAGCTGCAAGACGCTGCCCAGGCGGCCAAAGAAGCGCTGTCAGATGCCGATGAAGTCTCGGTTGATGTACTTGGCTGGCAGGGTAAGGTATTCCGTGAGCAGTTCGATGCCTTGATCCAACCTTTGGTGAAAAAGACGCTGATGGCATGCCGTCGCGCATTGAAAGATGCTGACGTCAGCGCGGAGGACGTTATCGAAACTGTCATGGTGGGTGGTTCGACCCGCGTACCACTGGTGCGTGAAATGGTTGGCAACTACTTCGGCAAACAGCCATTGACGTCTATCGACCCGGATCAGGTGGTGGCAATTGGTGCGGCTATTCAGGCTGATATCCTTGCTGGTAACAAGCCAGATGCTGATATGCTGCTGCTGGATGTGATCCCGTTGTCGCTGGGTATCGAGACCATGGGTGGAATGATCGAGAAAATCATCCCGCGCAACACCACGATTCCTGTCGCCCGCGCCCAGGAGTTCACCACTTTCAAAGATGGTCAGACGGCTATGTCAGTCCATGTGGTGCAGGGCGAACGTGAAATGGTGAGTGACTGCCGTTCACTGGCACGCTTTACCTTGCGCGGTATTCCGGCGATGGCCGCAGGTGCAGCGCATATTCGTGTTACATACCAAGTGGATGCAGACGGTTTGTTGTCTGTAACTGCGATGGAAAAGAGTAGCGGTGTGCAATCTTCTATCCAGGTCAAGCCATCATACGGCCTGACCGATGATGAAATTGCAACGATGATCCGCGATTCAATGACCTTTGCCCAGGACGATAAAGACGCCCGCGCCCTTGCCGAGCAACAAGTGGAAGCGGACCGCGTGCTGGAAGGGTTGATTGCAGCGCTGGCTCAGGATGGCGAGACCCTACTGAGCAAAGAAGAGCGCGACGAGCTGGAAGCCGTTATGATGGAACTGGTTCAATTGCGTCAGGGCACAGATCCGCACGCGATTGAAGCTGGAATTAAGAAAACAGATAAGGCAAGTCAGGAATTTGCATCACGCCGGATGGATCAGTCTATCCGCCGTGCCCTGGCTGGCCAGTCGATTGATGAGGTTTAGGCATGCCTAAAATTGTTGTATTACCCCATGATGAGCTTTGCCCGGAAGGGGCAGTGCTAGAAGCGCAAGAAGGCGAAACCATTCTTGATGTGGCACTGCGCAACGGTATTGGCATTGAACATGCGTGTGAAAAATCCTGTGCGTGTACCACGTGTCACTGTATCGTGCGTGAAGGCTTTGATTCACTTGAAGAGAGTGATGAACTCGAAGATGACATGCTGGATAAGGCATGGGGACTGGAGCCTGAATCGCGTTTGAGTTGCCAGGCCAAGGTTACCGATGAAGATTTGGTGGTGGAAATTCCGAAGTACACCCTGAACCTGGCATCGGAAAACCACTAAGATGTCCAAAGCCCCGATGGTGAAAACCATCGGGGCTTTTTTACACCGGGTAATCAATGGTCGTTGGCTACACTAATAAGGCTAGAGGCTAGAGGCTAGAGGCTAGAGGCATAAACAAGAGGAGAGTGTTATGGGCTTGAAATGGATAGATTCACGGGATTTGGCTATCGAGCTGTCCGAGCTGCACCCGGATGTTGATCCGGAGAAGATCCGCTTTACCGATCTAAGAGAGTGGATTTTGGCACTGGATGATTTTGACGATGATCCGAAACATTGTAGCGAGCGGGTGCTGGAAGCGGTGCAGATGTACTGGATCGAAGAAGCGGACTGAGTATCTGGGCTGTTTTTTTCCTTTCTATTAAATCCCCGCCTTATGATCTTGCTCTTAGTCTCGTTGTAAACAGCTTGTTTCTTGGCTGCAACCCAGGCAGAGTAAGATAAATTCTGAAAACTGGCTGTCAGGCCATACTTTCAACTACTTTGTCCGCCCTTTGTGGGGGGGATGGCTCGGAACGTGCTGAAATCGTTGTGAAACCCCTTGTAATGCTAAAATCCGCCCCAATTAATTCTGTTATAACGGGTAACGCCATTGTCATTCATTTGTTATCCAAATGCATGCAGGATAAGGTATTCAGGCGTTAGGCACGCCCTATCTCATCTCGTTACTTCGCCGTCACTGGCGGGGTAACAACAATCCAAGGAGAATTTCATGTCTGCCAAAATGAGTGTACGACTGTCTGCAGAAGCTGCTGACGAAAAATGGGGCAATAATGCCCTGGTAACCTTCGAGGCTGATGGTGCGGTAGTACACCTGACAGAAGAAAATGTGCTGCCTTCTTTGCAGCGTGCGGGGCGCAAGCTGGATGCACAAGGTATCAAGGTCGTAGAGCTGGCTGGCGAAGGCTGGGATTTGGAAAGTGTTTGGGCCTTTATCCAAGGGCACCGCAATGCCAAGCCGGGTAACGAAGTCAGCTGGAACGGCCTGTCAGCAGCGGACGAAGCCGAGCTTCAGGCACGCCTGATGGCAACCAACTGGGTACGGGAGATCATCAACCAGTCGGCGGAAGTGGTTCGCCCATCGCAGCTTGCTGCTCGTGCGGGGGAATTTATCAAGTCCCTCGCCCCAGAGCACGTTACTTACAAAATCATCAAGGGTAACGATCTGCTGGATGAGGGCTGGAACGGTATCCATACGGTCGGTCGTGGCTCGGAGCGTTCACCCGCGATGCTGCGTCTTGACTACAACCCGACGGGCAATGCCGAGGCGCCGGTCCACACTTGCTTGGTCGGTAAGGGGATTACCTTCGACTCAGGCGGTTACAGCATGAAGCCATCGGCGGGCATGACGGCGATGAAAGCGGATATGGGTGGCTCTGCGCTGGCAACAGGGGCTTTGGCACTGGCAATTGCCCGTGGTACCAACAAGCGTATCAAGCTGATCCTGTGCTGTGCGGAAAACATGGTATCAGGCCGCGCCTTCAAGCTGGGCGATATCATTACCTACAAGAACGGTAAAACCGTTGAAGTACTCAACACCGATGCAGAAGGCCGTTTGGTATTGGCGGACGGTCTGATCTACGCCAGCAGTCAACACCCAGAGCTGATCATCGACTGTGCGACCCTAACCGGTGCGGCGAAGAATGCGCTGGGCAATGATTATCATGCGCTGTTCAGTTTCGATCATGGTCTGGCCCAGAAAGCCCTGATGGCGGCAAGTGATGAAAACGAAGGCTTGTGGCCGCTGCCGCTGGCGGAGGACCACCGTGCCATGATGCCATCGAACTTTGCCGATCTGAGCAATATCTCCCAGGGTGACTTCATGCCTGGCGCGAGCACGGCTGCAGCGTTCCTGTCTTACTTTGTTGAAGATTACCAGAATGGCTGGATGCACATTGATGCCAGCGGTACCTACCGCAAGTCTGCCAACGATAAATGGGCAGCCGGTGCAACGGGTATGGGTGTGCGCACTCTAGCCAACATCCTGTGTGATCACGAACAAGACTAAAACTAAAAAGACTCATCGCTGCCGCCCAAGGGCGGCAGCTTTTTTCAGGAAGAAAGTATGTTAAAAATTTTATTATCGTCAGCCCAATATGAGGGTGTTTGGGGAGACAAGGCGCTGGTTGCCTATGAAGCCGACGGCGCGGTTATCCATTTTAGCGGTGATTACCCACTGCGCCGTATCCAGCAGGCTGCCCGCCAATTGCAGTCTCAGGGGATCACGGCTGCCAGCCTGGAAGGGGAAGGCTGGAGCTATGAGCGCCAATGGGCGTTCTATTGTGGCTTTGCCACGCCAAAAGCCAACGTTGAGCTGCGCTGGGCCTCCATTGACGAGGATGAGCTTGAATTGCTCAATGCCCGCCGCCGCAGTGCAGACTGGGTGCGTAAGGTGGTCAACGCGACACCGGAAGATATGTATCCTGAAAAGCTCGCCGATGAAGCGGTATCTTTCCTCTCTGCGATTGCGGGTGATGCTCTTTCCCATGAGATTGTGATGGGTGATGCATTAGCCGAGCAAGGCTGGATTGGTACCCACAGTGTTGGCCGCGCCAGCAGCCGACCGCCTGTGATGCTGACTGTGGACTTCAACCCGACGGGGGATGCCGATGCGCCGGTCTCCGCTTGCCTAGTCGGCAAGGGCATCACCTTCGACTCGGGCGGTTACAGCATCAAACCAAGTGCGAGCATGGTCACCATGAAGTGCGATATGGGTGGTGCGGCCACTGTAACGGCGGCCTTGGGGTATGCTATCGAGCAAGGTTTGCGCCAACGTGTGAAGTTGATCCTGTGTTGTGCCGAAAACCTGATAGCAGGAAATGCCTACAAGCTGGGTGATGTGTTAACGTACAAGAATGGCCAGACAGTAGAAATCGTCAATACCGATGCCGAAGGCCGTTTGGTATTGGCCGATGGTTTGATTGCAGCCAGTGAAACCAAAGCGCCACTCATCATTGATGCCGCGACATTGACCGGTGCTGCGATGATGGCAGTGGGTACTGACTACAATGCGTTGTTCGGGCTAGACAAGGAGTTGGTGTTCAAGGCACAGCAGCTGTCTGATTTGGTAAACGAGCCGGCTTGGCCGTTGCCGCTGGAAACCTGGCACCAGTCTTACTGCCCGTCATACTACGCAGATACCGCCAATAGCCGAGTGCAGAAAGGTGGCGGTATGGGCGGTGCATCCAATGCGGCCGCTTTCCTGTCGCGCTTTGTCGATACCGACAACTGCGGCTGGGTCCATTTTGACTTGGCAGCTTGCTTCCGTGACAGTGCCGATGCCCGCTGGGCGGCAGGTGCAACCGGAGTAGGTGTTGCCAACATAGCAGCGATGCTGCTTTAGACGATTTAAGCCTGAGGGGAAATATAATAATGACAATTGAAAGAACATTCTCAATCGTAAAGCCAGATGCCGTTAAACGTAATTTGATTGGTGCTATCTACAACCGTATCGAAAAAGCGGGCCTTCGTGTAGTCGCCGCCAAAATGATCCACATGGACGCCGACAAAGCCAAGGGCTTTTATGCCGAGCACGAAGGCAAGCCGTTCTTTGAAGACTTGGTTGCGTTTATGACTTCAGGCCCTGTAATGGTACAGGTATTGGAAGGTGAGAACGCTGTGGTGCGTTACCGCGAACTGATGGGCAAAACGAACCCGGAAGAAGCGGCTTGCGGTACCCTGCGTGCCGATTACGCCCTGAGTCTGCGCCATAACTCGGTACATGGTGCAGATAGCCCAGTATCCGCCGCGCGTGAGATCGCTTACTTCTTTGCAGACGATGAGATCTGCCCTCGCGACTAAGCCAGCCTAGTCAATCAATCAGTGAAAATGAAACGGGAAGCGAAGGCTTCCCGTTTTTATTTATACGCAAGCTGATACCCCTGCGGGGAACAAGTGGAATCTCACTGCCAAAGCCTGTACAATTTCGCGCCTTAAAACCAAACTGATAAACAAGCTGGTGGAAGAAAGCCGCTCTTGACCGTTTGGTACTCAAAGGTCCTGTCGTATACCGCTCTATGGTATGCCCAAGGCACAGATAACGTCACGTAATTTAAAGAGGCAACAACCGATGACAACTGTTAAAACGAATCTGCTGGATTTTGATCGCAAGGGGCTGCGAAAGTATTTTGCCGAGGAGTTGGGCGAAAAAGCCTTCCGTGCCGATCAGATCATGAAGTGGATTTATCATTTCGGTTGTGATGATTTCGATCAGATGACGAACATCAACAAGAAATTGCGTGAAAAGCTCAAGCAAGTTGCTGAAATCCGCGCGCCGTATGTGTCGGAAGCGCAGCACTCTTCTGATGGTACTATCAAGTGGGCGATGAAGGTGGGCGATCAGGATGTAGAGACGGTTTACATCCCAGAAGATGATCGTGCGACTTTGTGTGTCTCTTCCCAGGTGGGGTGTGCGCTGGAGTGTAAATTCTGCTCAACGGCCCAGCAGGGCTTCAACCGTAACCTGCGAGTGTCGGAAATCATTGGTCAGGTTTGGCGTGCAGCCAAAGAGATCGGTGTCGAGAAAGAAACCGGCCGTCGTCCAATTACCAATGTGGTCATGATGGGCATGGGTGAGCCACTGCTTAACATGAAGAACCTGATCCCGGCACTGGAAATCATGCTCGATGATCTGGGTTTCGGCCTTTCAAAGCGCCGCGTAACAGTATCAACGTCAGGTGTTGTGTCTGGCCTTGATCAGATGACCGGCAATATCGATGTGGCACTGGCGATTTCTCTGCACGCGCCGACTGATGAACTGCGCTCTGAAATCATGCCAATCAACGACCGCTGGAACATTGATGACTTCCTTGCCTCGGTGCGTCGCTATATTGCGTCATCGAATGCCAACCGTGGTCGAGTGACTGTCGAGTATATCCTGCTGGATCACGTCAACGATGGTATGGAGCATGCCCGTCAGTTGGCAGAAACATTGAAAGATACCCCGGCCAAAGTCAACCTGATCCCATTCAACCCTTACCCGGGCTCGCCGTACAATAAGCCAAGTAACTCGCGTATCGATCGCTTCATGAAAACCCTGATGGAGTACGACTTTACCGTAACGGTACGTAAGACCCGCGGTGATGATATCGATGCAGCCTGCGGACAATTGGTGGGCGATGTGATTGACCGCACGAAACGCACACAAGCTAAAGCTCAAAACGGTGAACAAATCCCGGTAAAATCAGTCTAATAGACGAGTACCAAGTCAGGGCAGGCGATAAGCTTGCCCTGACTGCACATTAATATGGATATTAAGGTGGGATTGGGATGGTGCAATGGAAGAAGTGCCTATTATTGTGTAGTTTTTTGGCCGGTTGTGTTACCGTCGATGAGACTGGCAAAGCCCCCCAGAGTGTCAACAAGGTAGAGGCTGCAGAAGCCAGAGTGACCCTTGGGTTGGGGTATTTGGAAAAAGGGCAATGGCAGCGGGCACGTGATAATTTTGAGCTTGCCCTGCAGTATGCTCCCCGTTATTACCGGGCACAAAATGCCATGGCTTATTATTACCAGCGGGTGGATGAACCAGAGTCGGCGGAAAAAATTTACCGTCAAGCACTGAAATATTCTCCAAAAAATGGCGATGTAAGAAACAACTATGGTGTATTCTTGTGTAGTCAGGGGCGCTATGATGAGGCGATCGATCAGTTTGAGAGCGCCATCAAGCAACCATATTATTACCTGACTTCGGCCAGTTATGAAAATGCGGCGTTGTGTAGCCTAGAGCAGGGTAATCAACCTCAAGCTCGGGGCTATTTCGATAAAGCCTTGGCTTATGACCCTTATCGGGGCAAGTCGATGCTGCAGCTGTCGAAGTTGGATATTGAGGCGCAGAACTTCAAGGAAGCCCGCGTCAGGCTGTTTAAATTTAACAAGAGATACGGGTACAAAGCCGACAGCCTATGGCTGTTGATCCAGCTTGAACAGCAGGCTGGCCAAGATAGCCAAGCGGATAAATATGCTGGCATTCTCAAAGCTCAGTTCCCTAACTCTCAGCAATATCAAAACTATCTAGCCAATGAATACTGAACAGAACGAAGAACGATCAACCGAGGAAATCATTCTTCCAGGGGATATGCTGCGTCAGGCTCGAGAGAAGCTAGGCTATTCACAGAAGGATGTTGCAAGCCGATTGAGGCTCCGCCTCTCGGTTGTCAGTGATATCGAAAACAACCATTTCGAAGAAGCACAGCTAGCCACATTTACCCGTGGTTATGTGCGCTCCTATGCCAAATTTGTCGGTCTGGATGAGGCCGTGGTTCTGGCCAAGCTAGACCAGCAGGGTCATGCTCAACCTCAAGAGCAGGAAATGCAGAGCTTTTCGCGTCGCACCAAGCGTGAAGCGCACGATAACCGAATCATGCGTTTGACTTGGGTACTGGGTGCCTTGTTTATTGGCCTTACCGGTATTTGGTGGTGGCAGAGCCTGCAGATGAACCCTGAAGCCGAATTTACAGCGGCTCCGGCTGAAGTCCAGGCGCTGGACGAGTCAATTGCCAATGCCGGTAACGGTTCGACTTCCACGGTTTTGACAACCGTGTCTGAGCCGGGTGCCGAGGACACTGCAAGCGTTGTGACCACGGTTGAAGCCGAACCTGTCCAGCTGCCAGAGATTGAAGCTGAGCCGCAGGCAAGCTTCGAAGACAGCTTTACCGAGCCGCAAGAGCTGGCAGATACAGATGTAGACAGTGCCGACAGTTTGGCCGCCGAGCAATTGAGCGACGTGGTATCGGAAGACGAAACCGTGGTCGCAAGCTCGGATCTTGAACTGAGCTTTACCGGTGATTGCTGGATTGATATCCGCGATGCCAATGGCCGCCGTTTGGATACCGGTATCAAGAAAGCCGGTGATGTCCTTAAACTCGATGGCAATGAACCTTTCCGCGTGGTGCTGGGTGCACCGAGCGTTGTAACCATGAGCTACAAAGGTGAGCCTGTTGATTTGAGCAGGTACCCTGCAGGAAAAGTGGCGCGATTGAAACTGCCGCAGTAAAGAGTAGATGTAATGCATAACGAGTCTCCAATTAAACGCCGTCAGTCCACCCGAATCTATGTCGGTGATGTGCCAATCGGTGACGGTGCACCTATTGCGGTGCAGTCCATGACCAACACCCGTACCACCGATGTGGCGGCAACAGTTGCCCAGATCAAATCGTTGGAAAATGTCGGTGCTGATATCGTCCGTGTTTCTGTGCCTACCATGGATGCGGCCGAGGCGTTTAAGCAAATCAAGCAGCAGGTGAATATCCCGCTGGTGGCTGATATCCATTTCGACTACCGTATTGCCCTGAAGGTGGCGGAATACGGCGTAGACTGTCTGCGTATCAACCCGGGTAATATCGGTCGTGAAGATCGTATCCGTGTGGTAGTGGACTGTGCTCGTGACAAGAACATCCCAATCCGTATCGGTGTAAACGGTGGCTCGTTGGAAAAAGATATCCAGCAGAAATACGGAGAGCCGACGCCGGATGCCTTGGTGGAATCGGCAATGCGTCATGTGGACATTCTGGATCGCCTCAACTTCGACCAGTTCAAGGTCAGTGTTAAGGCATCTGATGTGTTCCTGGCGGTAGACTCGTACCGCAAGCTAGCCCAGCAGATCAAGCAGCCGTTGCATTTGGGTATCACCGAAGCCGGTGGTGCACGTGCCGGTGCAGTGAAATCCGCGGTAGGCCTGGGTATGCTGTTGTCAGAAGGCATCGGTGATACCTTGCGTGTATCGCTTGCGGCCGATCCGGTTGAAGAAATCAAAGTGGGCTTTGATATTCTGAAATCACTGCGTATCCGCTCTCGCGGCATTAATTTTATTGCCTGCCCAACCTGTTCACGCCAGGAATTCGATGTCATTGGCACCGTGAACGAGCTTGAGCAGCGACTGGAAGACATCACAGTACCTATGGATGTCTCCGTGATTGGTTGTGTGGTTAATGGTCCGGGTGAAGCAGAAGTTTCCCATTTGGGCATTGCCGGCGGCAACCGTAAGAGCGCGTTTTATGAAGATGGCTTGCGCCAGAAAGAGCGTTTCGACAACGACAATGTTATCGAACAGCTGGAAGCTAAAATCCGCGCTAAAGCATCAATGCTGGATATAGCAAACCGCATTGATGTGACAGAAAAATAACGAAATTGACGAGAATCGCCCTGACTCGCGTTAGGGCGGTTCACTATTTGCGTTATAACCTATATATTCAACTCCATTCCCCATCGGTTAACGAGAATAAACGTGGCGAAACAAATTCAAGCAATTCGAGGCATGAACGACTGCCTTCCAACCCAGTCTCCACTTTGGCAGAAAGTGGAATCGACCATTAAACAAGTAGTGAGCGCTTACGGTTATAGTGAAGTCCGTATGCCAATCGTTGAGTCGACGCATTTGTTTAGTCGGGCAATCGGTGAAGTAACGGATGTTGTTGAAAAGGAAATGTACACATTTGATGACCGCAACGGCGACAGCCTGACTCTGCGTCCTGAAGGGACTGCTGGCTGTGTCCGCTCGGGGATCCAGAATGGTCTGCTGTACAATCAGGAACAGCGTCTGTGGTACACCGGCCCTATGTTCCGCCACGAGCGTCCGCAGAAAGGCCGCTACCGCCAGTTCCACCAGTTCGGTGTGGAAGTGTTCGGCCTGAATGGCCCGGATGTTGACGCGGAACTGATCATGATGACAGCCCGTATGTGGCGTGAGCTGGGTATCGACAAGCATGTTCGCCTTGAGCTGAACTCTATCGGCTCTCTAGACGATCGTGCCAACTACCGTCAGGCCCTGGTGGCGTTCCTTGAGCAGCACATCGAGATTTTGGATGAAGACTGCAAGCGCCGTATGCACACCAATCCGCTTCGTGTATTGGATACCAAAAATGCGGCTATCCAGGAAGTATTGGCCGATGCACCTAAGCTATCTGACTACTTGGGTGATGAGTCAAAACAACATTTTACCGGTTTGTGTGAACTATTGGACGCTGCAGGCATCGAATACCAAGTAAATGAACGTCTTGTTCGTGGTTTGGATTACTACAACCGCACTGTATTTGAGTGGATCACTGAAAGCCTTGGCGCCCAGGGTACCGTATGTGGCGGTGGCCGCTACGATGGCCTCGTTGAGCAGCTAGGTGGCAAAGCGACACCAGCTGTGGGTTTTGCGATGGGTCTTGAGCGTCTAGTGCTTATGATGGAAACCCTAGAGCTGACTGATGTACGTCGTCCGGTTGACGTCTACATGGTGACTGCTGGTGAAGGCACTATGATGGCAGGCATGAAGCTGGCTGAGAAGCTGCGTGAAGAAGTGGCTGGCCTACGTGTGATGAGCCATTTCGGTGGTGGTAGCTTTAAGAAACAATTCAAGCGTGCTGACAATGTCGGCGCGGCAGTTGCACTGGTATTGGGCGAGAACGAAATCGCTGAGAATACCGTGGTAGTGAAAGATCTTCGCGGCGGTGAGCAAACCACTATGGCGCAAGACGAAGTGGCAGCAAAGCTGGCCGAATTGATTTAAGAGAGGACAGGAAGTGGACGGCAATATCACAGAAGAACAACAAGTTGAACAGATAAAGGCTTGGTGGAAAGAAAACGGAAAAGCCGTTGTTCTCGGTACTGTGATTGGTTTGGGGGGTCTGTTTGGCTGGCGTTATTACCAGTCGGAAGTTCAATCAGCCAAGGAACAGGCATCTGATGCATACACTCAGGTGGTTAACCGCCTGGAAAGTGGTAGCGAATCTGCCATTGCTGATGTGCAGGCGTTTATCGCAGCCCATGAAAGCAGCCAGTATTCTGTACTTGCGTCACTGCAACTGGCCAAAGCGCAGGTTGATAACGGTGACTTGGATGCAGCGGCTGAGCAGCTAAGTTGGGCTATCGCCAACACCCAAGATGTGGCGATTCTTCCTATTGCCCAAACCCGCCTGGCGCGTATTTACGCCGAGCAGGATGCCTTTGACCAGGCGCTGTCTGAGCTGGACAAAGTGACGGCTGAGAGCTGGGCGGCCAAGGTTGCTGAGCTACGCGGCGATGTTCTGCTGCAAAAGGGTGAGACTGAAGCGGCGCGTGAAGCATATGTTAGCGCACAGCAGCTAGGTGCCTCTCCAGCCTTGCAGATCAAGCTAGACGACTTGGCACAATAAGGTAGAGCGTATGCAGAAGGTGTTGAAGCAAGCTATTTCGGTCGCCTTGGCTGTCGGTCTCCTTGCTGGTTGTGCCAGCGAGGAAGATACCATCCAGATGGCTCCATTGCCGGTGGTAGAAAACACGTTTACCCCAGTACAGGGTTGGAGCAGCAAGGTAGGGGATGGTGTCGGCCACTTCTTCTCCAAGCTCAGCCCGGCGGTGGGTTACGGCAAGGTGTTTGTCGCTGACCGTACCGGTCTCGTCAAAGCACTGGATCCGGATACGGGTTCGGAAATCTGGCAGCAGGATCTTGAAGGGGATATCTCAGCAAGATTAGCGGGCGGTATTTCCCTGTCTTACGGCAAGGTGTTTATCGGCTCTGAAAATGCCGAGGTGATTGCCCTTGATGAGGAAACCGGTGAAGTCGCTTGGCGTCAGACGGTAGAAGGCGAAGTCCTGTCCAAACCATTGGTTGATGAAGGTTTGGTCGTTGTGAATACCAGCCGTGGTATTTTGCAGGCGCTGGATGCCGATACCGGTGAAAGTCGCTGGCAGCTAGGTAGTGAACTGCCGACGCTGACCCTTAGAGGTGACAGCTCGCCAGTTTCTATTTCTGGTGGTGTATTCTGGGGGCAGGCCAACGGCCGTCTGGCGGGTGCTTTGATGGGCAATGGCCAGATGCTGTGGCAGCAACCTATCGGTTCACCGAAAGGCGGTACTGAAATCGACCGTTTGGTTGATGTCGATGCGTCGCCGGTTATCGACGGTGAGCGCTTGTTTGCCCTTGGCTTCAACGGTAGCTTGGTCTCGATCGATCTGCGTACCGGTCAGCCGGCGTGGAAACGTAACTATTCCTCGGCCACTGACTTTGCCATTGACGGTAGTCAGCTATATTTGATCACAGATAAAGACCATGTTGTTGCGGTTGATACCCGAAGCGGCACGGAGCTGTGGTCTAACAGTCAGCTGGAACACCGTTTGCTCAGCGCACCCGCTGTGATCAACGGTTACCTTGTTGTTGGTGATAGCGAAGGTTACCTGCATTGGATTGATCCATACAGTGGTGACTTTGTCGCCCAGCAGGAAACAGACGGCAGTGGTATTGCGGTACCGCCAGTCCGGATGAGCGATGGCTACTTGGTGATCACTCGAGATGGGCGTATTAACAAAATGCAAATGCCTTAATTTGCCGCTATAATACGCGCCATTATTATTCTCGGCTCCTGCTGTGGACACAGTCAGGGGCCGTTGTTGTTATATCCGTTCGCGATATTATTGTCGGATGAAGGTGCAGGCTGGTAGCCTGGCTGGAGGCAAGAATGAATGGAAAATATGTCATTAAGACTATGAAAAGTAAGAGGTACTTATGATTCCTGTTGTTGCCCTTGTCGGGCGCCCAAACGTGGGTAAATCGACGTTATTCAACCGTCTTACCCGCACAAGGGATGCGCTGGTAGCTGACTTTCCTGGCCTAACAAGGGATCGTAAATACGGTAAGGCTGAGCTCGAAGAGCACGAATTTATTGTGATTGATACTGGCGGTATCGACGGTACTGAAGAAGGCGTCGAAACCAAAATGGCCGAGCAATCACTGGCCGCTATCGAAGAAGCCGATGTTGTTCTGTTCCTGGTTGATGGTCGTGCGGGTCTGACTTCATCAGACGAGGCAATTGCCAAGCATTTGCGCAGCCGCGAAAAGCCAACCTTCCTGGTGGTGAACAAGATCGACGGCATCGATGCAGACAGTGCCTGTGCCGAGTTCTGGAAGCTGGGTATGGACGGTATGTACCAGATTGCTGCAGCACAGAACCGTGGTGTGACTGCGCTGATGGAGCGTGCGTTGGCGCCATTTGCTGACGACCTCAAGGCCAAAGCCGAGGAAGACAGCGACGAAGTCTTCATCGAAGATCTGACATCGGTAGAAGATATCGAGAAGGCCAACCTGTCTGAAGCGGATGCTGAGGCGGCTTACAAGCGCCTGCAGGAGCAGCCAATTAAGATGGCGATCATCGGTCGTCCGAATGTGGGTAAGTCGACGCTGACTAACCGTATTCTGGGTGAAGAGCGTGTGGTTGTTTACGATATGCCGGGCACCACCCGTGACTCTATCTACATCCCGATGGAGCGCGAAGGCCAGGAGTATGTGCTGATTGATACGGCGGGTATCCGCCGTCGTAAGAACATGCACGAAGCGGTCGAGAAGTTCTCGGTGATCCAGACCCTTAAAGCGGTAGAAGATGCCAACGTTGTCCTGCTGGTTATCGATGCCCGTGAAAACATTTCTGATCAGGATCTGAGCTTGCTTGGCTTTGCCCTGAATGCGGGCCGTTCACTGGTGATTGCCGTGAACAAATGGGATGGTCTGGATAACGAAGTCAAAGAGCGTGTGAAGTCTGAGCTAGACCGCCGTCTGGGTTTTGTTGATTTCGCCCGTATCCACTTTATCTCGGCGCTGCATGGTACAGGTGTTGGCCACTTGTACGAATCAGTACAGGAAGCCTACCAGTCTGCAACTAAGCGTATCAGCACCTCAATGCTGACTCGCATTATGCAGATGGCACAGGACGATCACCAGCCACCGATGATCCGTGGCCGCCGTGTGAAACTGAAGTATGCGCACGCAGGTGGTTACAACCCGCCGATTATCGTTATTCACGGTAACTTGGTGAATGAACTGCCGGGCTCTTATAAGCGTTATCTGATGAACTATTACCGTAAGTCATTGGAAATGATGGGTACCCCAATCCGTATCCAGTTCCAGAGCAGCGATAACCCGTTCGAAGCCAAGAAGCAGAAACTGACCGTTTCTCAGGAGCGCCAGCGTAAGCGTCTGGCAACGGCGCTGAAAAACCGTGACCGTGACAGCTAATTAACCTGTCAAACCGCATAGACAAACCCGGCCCCTTGGCCGGGTTTTTGTTATTATCGATTTTCTATCGAGCAGTAAGGATATCCCCATAGTGATTAGTGCGACCCAGGTTCTGTTCCCAGAACGTGTTTACCAATGCGAAGCCAATATTCAATTGATTGCCACCCACCCAGAACGAGGGTGTTATGTGGTTACCGACCGTACGCCTTTTCATCCTGTCAGCCATATCTGGCCAGATCATCCCGCCGATCGCGGAACATTGGTCGTTAATAGCCAAGTGCATGAGGTGGTTGATTGCCTCGTGGGTGCCGTAGAGCAGGAAAGCGGGCAACTTTGTGTTGGCGCAGACATTCCTGTGAAACGCGATACGCCGGGGTGGGTATTTGTGGTCGTTCACCAGTTGGCTGAAACGGTAGATCTTCCTGCAGGTAGCAAAATCACCCTGAATGTCGATGAGCACTATCAGTTGGCATTGAGCCGCGGCCACAGTGGCGGCCACTTGTCATCCCTGGCTTTGAACAAAGTCTTGCATCATGATTTCTGGCGTAAAGACGCCTCGCGTAAGGATGAGCTGGGCCATTATGACTTCCACAGCTATGCCCAGACAGAGAGCAGGGTAACGGAAGACTGCAGCACAGACACTTACCGTATCGGTAAAACCCTGCGCAAGCGCGGGCTCAATGCCGCCGATATGATTGCAGCCTTGCCTGCAATAGCCGAGCAAATCAACCGGCAGTTGGCTGCATGGTGTGAGTCGGGCTATCAGGTAGATATGCGAAGGGAAGGGCAAGCGCTCACCGATTCCCGCTACTGGCGCTGTGATTTGCAAGAAGGGGAAGTGGTAGAAATCCCTTGTGGTGGTACTCATGTCCGCTCACTAGCAGAATATGCGGTGCTGCGGGTTGAATTCCAGCTAATCAATGAACAGGAACTGATCATGCTTACCCATAGTCAACCTGCATGATCGGCTGTCGATAAGGATTTAAGTCTTACGTTTCTATAAAAGTGATTTAATTTTAACTACTTAAGTGTAATGTGATATTTTGGCGACAGATTTTCGATCCTTTTGCGCTGATTTTATGATTTGCTGGATCGTATGGCTGAAAACCGAAAGTGATAGATATTAATATCGTTTAAAATTGAAAAACAGAACATGTAACTTATGCTTTCGGGATGTGTATTGATAAATGTTCTTTTGCTGGCTGATCGCTGATCAGCATGGCTTTTGGCGTTGATCAACAGTTTGAAGTACGATCAAGATACGCAGTCTTGTTGGAGGACAACCCACGTTAGCCGTTGCTGAGTTGGATCAAGAGTGCAGGGGGCTCGGTTAAGTTATCATGGGGACAGTTGGATTAAGGGAGAGATTATGAGCCAGAATATTTGCCCTAGTTGTAGCCAAGAGCTCGAGTGGCAGGACGGGAAGTACCGTTGCGGACAATGTAGCCTGACGTTTATCAAGACGGCATTTTGCCCTGATTGCGATGCTGAACTGGAAAAGCTCCAGGCATGCGGGGCAGCAAGCTACTTCTGCAATACATGCAATGAATTGAAGTCCAAATCGCGAGTCAGAATCCAGTTCGACAAAGCTTGAGTGGGATGACCGGAAACGCCATAGATTGAATTTTATATGGCTTTCGAGCTGAGCAATCGGGCTGAGCCATCAAGCAGAGCAATAAAAATGCCGCCTAGTGTCACTCATTAGGCGGCATTTTTGGTTATGTGGTATGCCTTTAGCTTTATGGATTACTGCGTTGATTGACTTGCATTGCAATCTGAAACTGATTCCAATACTGTGGAATGAATTTCCCCGTCGGCAAGTGTCGTCCTCAGGTTATCACCCTGCTTGACCTGCTCGGCACTGCGGATGACCTGTCCCCTGCTGTTGCGGGTGATCGAGTAACCACGCCCCAGGGTTGCCAGCGGGCTGACCGTTTCCAGCTTTTCTGCTGCCATCGCCAGTTTGTGGCTGGCATTGAGCAGGCGCCGGTCCATACCGTCCTGCAATCTTTGTTGTAGGCGTTCGAGGCGGTTTTGCTGGGCCTGGACAATGTTGGCAGGCGAGTTAAGCACCAGTTTGTAATTGTTGCGGTCGAGGTGCTGCTGGTGGCGGTTAAGTCGCTGCTTCATCGCGAGTTCAAGTTTGCCTGCCAGCTCATCCAGCTGTTGTTGCTGCTGGTTGAGGCGAACCTGTGGGTGCTGGCGATCAAGGCGGTGCTGCAGCCTGACTGTCTGTGCTTGCTTGCCCGCAAGATAATGGCGCATAGCATGCTGGAGCTGCTGTACTTTCTGGCTGATCTTCTGGGTCTGGAAGCCCATGTCACGGCTGATCAGCTCTGCGGCTGCCGAAGGGGTCGGGGCACGGACATCGGCGACGAAATCTGCAATAGTAACATCCACTTCGTGGCCGACGGCGCTGACAATTGGGATTTGGCTGGCGGCAATAGTCCTTGCCACGATCTCCTCATTGAAAGCCCACAGATCTTCCAGCGAACCACCGCCACGGCCGACAATCAGCACATCACACTCACGGCGGGCATTGGCACGGCCAATAGCCTGGGCTATCGAAATCGCTGCACCTTCGCCTTGGACAATGGTTGGATATATGACAACGGGCAAGCTGGGATCACGGCGCTGCAGGACATTGAGGATATCGTGCAGGGCGGCACCGGTCTTCGAGGTCACGATACCGACCCGCTGTGGCTGCTCGGGCAGCGGTTGCTTGAGTGTCTGGGCAAACAGGCCTTCGGCGGCCAGGTTCATTTTCAGCTGCTCGAACTGCTGCTGCAGGCGGCCGTCGCCTTCCGGTTGCATGCTCTCGATGATCAGCTGGTAGTCGCCGCGAGGCTCGTACAGTGACAGGCGGGCTTTGACTAAAACCTGGGTACCGTTGGTGGGTTTGAAGGTCACACGGCGGTTGCTGCCTTTGAACATGGCACATTTGACCTGGGCCCGGGAGTCCTTGAGGGTGAAATACCAATGGCCGGAGACGGGCATGGAAAGATTCGACAGTTCACCGACCAGCCAGACGACACCCATTTCGTTTTCAAGGATCAAACGGACTTGGGCATTAAGGCTGGAAACAGTGTAGATACGGTCATTGGTCTGGTTCTGTTGAGCAAATAACGTCACGAGACAAGATACCTGTTTTGGAAGGCGAAGGTGTGCGGTTGACAGGGGCTAGGACGAGGTTAAAAGGGCCTAGGCAGATCTATGGACAGATCTTGGTCGTAATATGCTGACCGCAGCACCGGATACTTAACCGATATATACTACACATCAAGAGTTTTTTGTCAATTAAAAAAATTAAAAAAAGTCTAGCCAATCGATTGCATCCTCCGTATAATTCGTCCGCAATATTTTATCCTTCTTTAAACCTTTACTTGGTGTGAGATATTGCAATGTTACGAATCAAACAAGAAGCTTTGACTTTCGATGATGTCCTGCTGGTTCCAGCCCATTCAACTGTACTGCCTAACACTGCCGATCTGCGCACCCGCCTGACGAAAGACATTACGCTGAACATCCCTATGGTGTCTGCGTCAATGGATACCGTGACAGAAGGTCGCCTGGCAATTGCCCTTGCCCAGGAAGGCGGCATTGGTTTCATCCACAAGAACATGTCTATTGAGCAGCAAGCCAATGAAGTTCGCATGGTGAAAAAGTTCGAAGCCGGTGTGGTTTCTGAGCCTGTAACCGTGAAGCCTAATAACACGATTGAAGACGTGAAGCGCCTGACTATCGAAAATGGTTTTGCCGGTTACCCTGTTGTTTCTGATACCAATGAGCTTGTTGGTATTATCACAGGCCGCGATGTTCGTTTTGTTACTGACCTTTCTCTTAAGGTTGAAGAAGTGATGACGCCAAAAGACAAGTTGGCATCGGCCAAAGAGGGCGCGTCACGTGAAGAAGTTGAAGCTATCATGCAGCAGCACCGTGTAGAGAAAGTACTGCTAGTCAACGATGACTTCCAGCTTCGCGGTATGATCACAGCTAAAGACTTCCAGAAAGCAGAACGTAAGCCTAACGCGTGTAAAGATGAGCGTGGCCGTCTGCGCGTCGGTGCAGCTGTAGGTGCTGGCGCTGGTAACGAAGAGCGTGTTGCAGCCCTGGTTGAAGCTGGCGTTGACGTACTGCTTATTGACTCTTCACACGGCCATTCAGAAGGTGTGCTAGCGCGTATCCGCGAAACTCGCGAAGCTTTCCCTGACCTACCAATCGTAGGTGGTAACGTGGCAACTGCTGAAGGTGCCCGTGCCCTTATCGAAGCCGGTGTAAGTACTGTCAAAGTCGGTATCGGCCCTGGTTCAATCTGTACTACCCGTATCGTTACCGGTGTTGGTGTCCCTCAGGTTACCGCGATTGCTGATGCAGTTGCCGTTGCGGACCAGTACGGTATCCCAGTTATCGCTGACGGTGGTATCCGCTTCTCTGGCGACATGTGTAAAGCGATTGCTGCTGGCGCCTCTTGTGTGATGGTTGGTTCAATGTTCGCAGGTACTGAAGAAGCACCGGGCGAAGTTGAGCTGTACCAAGGCCGTGCCTACAAATCTTACCGTGGTATGGGCTCACTGGGCGCTATGTCTAAAGGTTCTTCTGACCGTTACTTCCAGACTGACAACGCGGCTGACAAGCTGGTTCCTGAAGGTATCGAAGGCCGTGTTGCTTACAAAGGCCACATGAAAGAGATCGTTCACCAGCAAATGGGTGGCTTGCGCTCAAGCATGGGCCTAACAGGTTCTGCGACTATCGAAGAACTTCGTACTAAAGCTGAATTTGTCCGCATTTCAGGTGCTGGCTTGAATGAGTCTCACGTACACGACGTGACGATCACTAAAGAAGCACCTAACTACCGCTTGGGTTAATTTTCATCAGCTGCACCAGCAACTGACGAAAACGTTTGCCTAAACGCGAAACTTGTATAAGATCGGGGGCGTTTTTATGCCCCCACCTTTCAATTATTTTTTGAGACAGCTCGAATGACCACGACCACAAATATTCATGACCAGCGTATCCTGATCCTGGACTTTGGTTCTCAGTACACCCAGCTTATTGCACGTCGCATCCGTGAAATTGGTGTTTACTGTGAACTATGGAGCTGGGACGTTGATGAAGCGGATATTCGCGATTTCAACCCTAACGGCATCATCCTTTCTGGTGGCCCTGAAAGTGTGACCGAAGAAGGTTCACCTCGCGCACCGCAATATGTGTTCGAAGCCGGTGTGCCTGTATTCGGTGTTTGCTACGGTATGCAGACTATGGCCGAGCAGCTAGGTGGTAAAGTTGCTGGCTCTACAGAGCGTGAGTTTGGTTATGCTCAGGTGAAAGTGGTTGAGCCAACTGCTTTCTTCAAGAATATCGAAGATGCGATTGCCGATGACGGCAAAGCGCTGCTAGACGTATGGATGAGCCACGGTGACAAAGTGGTAGAGATCCCGTCTGACTTCGTGAAGGTTGCCGAAACCGAGACCTGTCCTTACGCGGCCATGGCGAACGAAGAGAAGCGCTTCTACGGCGTGCAGTTCCACCCAGAAGTGACGCACACTCGCCAGGGGATGCGTATTATCGAGAACTTCGTTCTTAACATCTGTGGCTGTGAGAAGCTGTGGACGTCTGCCAACATCATCGACGATGCAGTTGCCCGTATCAAAGAGCAGGTGGGTGACGATGAGGTGATCCTAGGCCTATCTGGCGGTGTTGACTCGTCAGTTGTTGCGATGCTTATCCACCGTGCGATCGGCGACCGACTAACGTGTGTGTTCGTCGACAACGGCCTACTTCGTCTTAACGAAGGTGAGCAGGTGATGGAAATGTTCGGCGACCATTTCGGCCTGAACATTGTTCATGTTAAAGCAGAAGACCGTTTCCTTGATGCCCTTGCGGGGGAAGCTGAGCCTGAAGCTAAGCGTAAGATCATCGGCCACGTATTTGTTGATGTATTCGATGAAGAGTCGAAAAAGCTGTCAAATGCTAAATGGTTGGCACAGGGTACTATCTACCCAGATGTGATCGAATCAGCAGCCTCTAAGACAGGTAAAGCGCACGTTATCAAGTCTCACCACAACGTAGGTGGTTTGCCGGATGACATGGAAATGGGCCTGGTTGAGCCGCTAAAAGAACTGTTCAAAGATGAAGTGCGTAAGATTGGCCTTGAGCTTGGCCTGCCTTACAACATGCTATACCGCCACCCGTTCCCAGGTCCAGGCTTGGGTGTACGTGTACTGGGCGAAGTGAAGAAAGAGTACTGTGATTTGCTACGCCGTGCTGATGCTATCTTCATCGAAGAGCTGCACAAAGCGGATCTGTACCACAAGGTTTCTCAGGCATTCACTGTTTTCCTACCGGTTCGCTCTGTAGGTGTAATGGGTGATGGCCGTAAATACGACTGGGTTGTATCACTGCGTGCGGTAGAGACTATCGACTTTATGACTGCGCACTGGGCACACCTGCCATACGACTTCCTGGGGAAAGTTTCCAACCGCATCATCAACGAAGTAGACGGCATCTCTCGTGTTGTTTACGACGTATCTGGTAAGCCGCCAGCAACGATCGAGTGGGAATAATCCTGGCATTAACGCCAAGCCCTGTTTAGCTGAAATGGACAATAAGAAGCACCTTCGGGTGCTTCTTTTTTTTGGCTACACTGTAGTCATGCCTGTGGAATATTGCTTTTATATGGCAGGGATCAGGTACCTGTTGTTGGCGGGTAAAATTACCTTCTATGCTCGCTGTGACATCTGCTTGCTGTTAACAAATAGCAGGCAGGGTATCGATGGCTTTATGGGCTACCAAGGAGTAGTGCTGAAAATAATTCATATAAATGAAAGTATTGTTGTGCTTTAGGGGTGGGCTTGTAACGTGCTTGTTGGTGTAATGTTTTGTATTAATATTTCATTACAATATGGTATTGTTTATATTCTCGAATTCGTGGTGGTTCGTGCGTTTTTGTTTGAACTTTTCATTACAATTCGCCGCAGGATTTTTCTGTTGCAGAAAAATCGGATTGACGGCGATACAACGACAATCTAACGCCGCAAATTTACAACATCACTAATGACCATGGAGTTCCCATGAGCAATCAAGCTGTCAATAAGACGCCTAATGAATCGCCAAGCGCGATGAATAAGTTTCTTAACTTTATTGAGCGAACAGGTAACAAGATCCCAGATCCTGCTTTGCTTTTCTTCTGGGGACTGATCCTTGTATGGGTTCTGTCTGCAGTTTTCTCTCAGTTCGAATTTGGTTTAATTCACCCGGTTTCTGGCCAAGCAGTAGAAGTTAACAACCTGCTGACAGGCGAAGCGTTCGCAAACTTCCTTGCGACAATGGTGAAAAACTTCACTGGCTTTGCACCTCTGGGTATTGTCCTGGTAGCAATGCTGGGTGTAGGTGTTGCAGAAGCATCGGGCTTCATCAACACTGGCCTTAAAAAAATGCTGAATGTTACGCCAGCTAAATTCATCACACCAGTGCTGATCCTGGTTGCTATCGTATCGCACACTGCTGCTGATGCGGGCTACGTTCTGGTTATCCCTCTAGGTGGTATCATCTTCCACGCCGCGGGCCGTCACCCTCTAGCAGGTATTGCAGCTGCTTTCGCTGGTGTATCCGGTGGTTTCGCAGCAAACTTCATCCCTTCAGGTATCGACCCACTTTTGGCTGGCTTCACTCAGGAAGCAGCAAATATCCTAGATCCTGAATATGTTGTTAACCCACTTTCAAACCTATTCTTCACCGGTCTGTCTTCACTACTAATCGTGAGCATTGGTTGGTACATCACTGACCGTATCATCGAACCACGCCTATCTCAGACGCCTATTGACGAAGATGCTGAAGAAGCGCCGGACATGGGTTCATTCACTGAGCTAGAAAGTAAAGCTTTCTCGCGCGCGGGCTGGGCAATGATGGCAGGTATTGCCGTGTTGTTCCTGTCTCTGATCCCTGAGTCTTCTCCTCTGCGTTCTCCAGCAGGTGAAATCACAGCGTTTGACGCGCCTGTTATGCAGTCTATCGTACCGCTTATTTTTATCCTGTTCGTGATCCCTGGTGTGGTTTACGGCCGCGTTGCTGGTACGTTCAAGGCAAGCGATGACGTCATCAAGTCTATGTCTGCGACAATGAGCAGCATGGGTAGCTTTATGGTAATGGCATTCTTCATCGCTCAGTTCCTGGTTGCCTTCACCCAGTCGAACCTAGGTACACTGCTAGCGCTTTCTGGTGCTCAGTTCCTACAGGCAATGAACCTACCGGGCCAGGTGACTATCGTTGGTATGATCCTGCTAACTGCTTTTGTTAACCTGCTAGTGGGTTCAGCATCTGCGAAGTGGGCCCTGATCGGTCCAATCATGGTGCCGATGCTAATGGCTGTGGGTATCTCTCCTGAGCTGACTCAGGCGGCTTACCGTGTAGGTGACTCAGTATCTAACATCATCTCTCCTATGATGGTGTTCTTCCCACTGGTTGTTGTATACATGCAGCGTTACGTGAAGAGCTCTGGTATCGGTTCTCTGGCTTCTATGATGATGCCTTACTCGATTGCGATGCTAATTGGCTGGACTATCTTCCTACTGGTTTACTGGGCAATTGGTATCCCACTAGGTATCCAGGCGCCTTACACCTACAGCATGTAAGAGCTGAAGTCCCAAATGATATTGAAGCCCCGCACTGCGGGGCTTTTTTATGCTGGCAAGGCAAGTTTTTGTTATACCTTGTCGGGATTTTATGTTGTTAAAAGGTGGGTTTGTATTGGTATTATCAATAATTAACTGTTATTTGATTGTTAATTCTGATTTTATTGTATTAATTGAAATTTAATTTTGCAAAATTTAAATTCTGTACTAACTCATTAGTACGGGATTTGAGTGTTGCTTAACGGTGGCTGAACGGGATCTTATACTTATCATTTTGCTTGTGTTGGTGTATTAGTCTGATTTTAAACATCTTTAGTGGTTTTACTCAGTTGAAATGATTTGTTAGTTTCATCTGAAAACACAACATCAAAAACTCAATCGGTATATTAAGGAAGTACGATTATGAGTGAGACCATTTCTAGCCCGCCTTCGCAGAAAGGCATCATCGCGTTTATCGAGCGCGCCGGAAAAAAAATCCCTGATCCAGTGATCATCTTCATGTCACTGTTTGTGTTCTGTCTGGTGCTGACCGCAGCCATAGGTGGCCTGCAGTTTGATATCACAGGCGCAGACGGCGGCTCTGTCACTCACACCATCAAAAACATGATGGCGACAGAAAATGTTCGCTGGATGTTTGACAACGCACTGCTAACTAACTGGTTGTCGTTCGGTGGTGGTGTACTGGGCGTGATCCTTATTGTGATGCTGGGTGTTGGTATCGCGGAAAACTCAGGTTTGTTATCGGCTGTTATTAAGAAAGTTGGTCTGCGTATCAATGATCGCTACTTGCCGCTTTTAGTGGTCTTCCTAGGTATCATGAGTTCGATTGCAACAGATGCGGGCTACCTGATCCTTATCCCTCTTGCTGGTCTTCTTTATGCAGGTTTAGGTAAGAACCCACTGATCGGTATGGCGGCAGCATTTGCAGGTGTATCGGCGGGTTTCAGTGCCAACTTGATCCCGGCTACACCAGTTGACGTTATTCTGGGTGCCAACGCGCGTATCTTTGCCGAGTCGCAAGGTATTCCGTTTGAGACGGCCGCAGGTGAGCCAATCAACCCAGCGACCATGCACTACTTCTTTATTTTCACGTCAACCTTCCTGCTTGCTGGTCTTGGTGCGTGGGTAACGACTCGTTTTGTAGCACCTCGCCTTGAGAAAATGTCTTACCAGCTACCGGAAGATCTTAACCTGAATGACTTCCAGGTGACGGACGCTGAAAACAAAGGTCTTCGTGCGGCAGGCCAAGGCCTTATCATTGCACTGGCTGCTGTGGTTGGCTTGGCAATGGGCCCTCTAGCTACTTACACCAACGAAGCAGGCCGTGAAGTAACGCCTTACCTAGACAACGTGATCCTGCTGATTGCGATGGTGTTTGCGGTTGTTGGTATCTTCTTCGGTGTGGCGACAGGTAAGTTCAAATCACTGCAGGATGTGGTGAAGGCGATGGTTACGCAGATGAATACCATGGGATACATTTTGGTACTGACGTTCTTCTGTTACAACTTCCTGGCACTACTTGGCTTCTCTGGTCTGGGTACGTATGTGACTTACCTAGGTGCGACCTTCTTGAGTGCGCTTGGTCTGCAGCAGTTCCCGATCCTGCTGATCATCGGCTTCATCCTGACCACAGCAGTTATCAACTTGTTTGTGGGGGGGTTGACGTCGAAGTGGATGCTGCTTGGCCCTATCTTTGTGCCGATGCTGTACCAGGTAAACCCGAACATGACCCCGGATCTTGTGACTGCGGCTTACCGTGTAGCGGATTCTTCAACCAACATCATCACACCAATGATGAGCTACGCGGGCGTTATCCTGGCATTCATGCGTAAATACAAGCCTGAGCTGTCGTTCGGTGATGTGATTGCGATGATGGTACCTTACTCGGTCGCGTTCCTGACGGTGTGGACCTCGGTATTGATTGCATTCTTTGCCTTCAATATTCCGCTAGGCTTCTAACCAAACGTACCTTGTTAGGTAAACAAAACCCCGCTTGTGCGGGGTTTTTTGTTATGAGCCGTGAATGCTAACTCACTGCAGGTGCTGGGCATGGAAGCGTAGGTGATCCTCGATAAAACTTGCGATGAAGTAATAGCTGTGGTCATAGCCTTCCTGCATACGTAGCTCTAGCGGGTAGTCAACGCCCAGGGCAGTTTCTGCCAGTACGCTTGGTTTTAACTGCTCTTCTAAGAAGCTGTCCTGATCGCCCTGGTCAACCAGCGCTGGTACCGGTTGCTGGCTTTGCTTGAGAAGTTCAGTGGTGTCGTATTGCAGCCAGCTTGTTCGGTCTTCACCGAGGTAACCACCCAGCGCTTTTTCACCCCAAGGGCAGTTGATCGGATTGCTGATCGGGCTAAACGCCGAAACCGAGCTGTAGCGTGACGGGTTGCGCAGGGCAATCATCAATGCTCCGTGGCCGCCCATTGAGTGACCGCTGATCGCCCGCTTGTTGCTGACCGGGAAGTGCTCCTCGATCAAAGCCGGTAGTTCATGCACCACATAGTCGTACATTTGGTAGTGGCGGTTCCAAGGCGCCTGGGTGGCGTTGACATAAAAGCCGGCACCCAAACCAAAGTCATAGGCACCTCCAGGATCATCCGGAACGCCTTCACCACGAGGACTGGTATCCGGTGCGACAATAGCGATGCCAAGCTCAGCCGCCAAGCGCTGGGCCCCGGCTTTTTGCATGAAATTCTCATCGGTACAAGTGAGGCCCGATAGCCAGTAAAGCACAGGTACCTTAGTGCCCTGGGCGATTTGCGGCGGTAGGAAAATGGCAAAGCGCATATCGCAGTTCAGTACAGCGGAGTGGTGGGTATACTGCTTGTGCCAGCCACCAAAGCTTTTGTTCCAGCTTACGTTTTCAATAGTCATGGGGTCTCATTACTTGTCGTAGTGGATCACAGAGCGGATGCTCTTGCCTTCATGCATTAGGTCGAAAGCGTTGTTGATATCATCAAGGCCCATGGTGTGGGTGATGAAGTCATCAAGCTTGAATTCACCGGCCATGTAACGTTCAACAATTTCAGGCAGCTCAGAACGCCCTTTCACCCCACCGAAAGCAGATCCACGCCATACTCGGCCGGTTACCAACTGGAACGGACGGGTAGAGATTTCCTGGCCAGCACCGGCAACACCGATGATCACCGACTCGCCCCAACCTTTGTGGCAGCACTCAAGTGCTGAGCGCATCACGTTGACGTTACCGATACATTCGAACGAGAAGTCCACGCCACCGTCGGTCATTTCGACAATGACTTCTTGGATAGGTTTGTCGTAGTCATTTGGGTTGATGCAATCGGTCGCACCAAGCTCTTTGGCTAGGGCGTATTTGCTCTCGTTGATATCAACACCGATAATACGGCTGGCACCGGCCATGGTTGCGCCGATGATGGCTGACAAACCAATGCCGCCCAGCCCAAAGATTGCAACGGTATCGCCTTTTTGTACTTTGGCGGTTTTCAGCACGGCACCCATACCGGTGGTTACCCCACAGCCGAGTAGGCAAACTTCTTCCAGAGGCGCTTCTTTGTTCACTTTCGCCAGTGAAATTTCTGGCAGTACCGTGTACTCAGAGAATGTCGAGCAGCCCATGTAGTGGAAGATTGGCTGGCCATCTTTGTAGAAACGGGTAGTGCCGTCTGGCATCAGGCCTTTACCTTGGGTCTCGCGGATCTTCTGGCATAGGTTGGTTTTACCTGACTTGCAGAATTTACACTCGCCACACTCTGGCGTGTAGAGCGGGATAACATGGTCGCCCACTTCAACACTGGTCACGCCTTCGCCGACCATTTCAACAATACCGCCGCCTTCGTGGCCAAGGATCGCCGGGAAGATCCCCTCTGGATCATCACCAGACAGGGTAAAGGCATCAGTGTGGCAGACACCGGTTGCGATGATGCGAACCAACACTTCGCCTTTTTTCGGCAGCATCACATCAACTTCCTCTACCGATAGTGGCTGGTTTGGACCCCATGCAATAGCCGCTTTGGATTTGATAAATTGCTCAGACATTTAATTTCTCTCTTATCTTAGGTGGGCAAGGCCCTTTGCTGTTCCTACGGTTGCTTTAACAGTAGGAGAGATTTCTAACGAAGGCGGAGAGATTGCTGGCTCCGCTTCCTCGTTGTGATGGGCTTAGTATATTTATTTCTTTGATGGTGATAATTACCCTACAATGCAAATAACTTTTTCTGTCAGGTAATAATGGTGAATATGTTTTTGTGGGAAGGGGTCAGTGAGTTTGTCGCGGTGGCGGAAGCGGAGAGCTTTACCGCCGCAGCCAAACAGCTTGGAATATCTACCGCTCAGGTGAGCCGCCAGATCAGTGCGTTGGAGAACAGGCTCAATACCAAGTTGTTCTACCGGACCACCCGTAAGGTATCGTTGACCGAAGAGGGAACTATCTATTACCAGCACTGCCGCCGGCTAATGGATGGGCTTGAGGAGGCGGAGCGGGCGATCAGTGATCGGCGTGATACCCCACAGGGTAGCCTGAAGCTAACGGCACCGGTGACCTATGGCGAACAATACATTATGCCATTGGTGGTCGATTTTATGCAGCAGTATCCTGAGGTCGATGTAACAATGATTTTGACCAACCAGACGGTGGATTTGGTCGAAGGTGGTTATGACTTGGCTATTCGCCTCGGCAAGCTCAGTAGCTCGACCATGATGGCTAAGCGCCTTGCCAGCCGTACCCAGTATGTGTGTGCATCATCGGTATATTTGGAAAAGTACGGTGTACCCCATTCGCTCTCCGAGCTTCGTCATCATAATTGCCTGGTGGGAAACTATGACCACTGGCGCTTCCAAGAGGCGGGCAAAGAGCGCAGTGTCAAAGTTGACGGCAAGTTGCGTTGTGCCAGTGGCCATGCCTTGCGTGATGCTGCCCTTAAAGGGCTGGGCTTGGTGCAATTGCCGGACTATTACATCAGCGATGATTTAGCAAAGGGGGATCTGGTGACGGTACTGGATACCTTCCGCGAGCCGGAAGAGGGCATTTGGGCCCTGTATCCCCATAACCGCCATCTATCACCCAAGGTCAGGCTGCTGGTGGATTTCTTGGCTGATTCTTTGTCGTAGCGCCCTCGCATCCTACAAGCATTTGGGTATAATCAGCGGCCTCAAGCCACAGAGAGTATTTGTTCCATGACCGAGTCATCCACTACACAAGCCCTTCATGATTACAGCGACGAAGATTTCATGCGCCGCGCCATGGAGCTCGCAGCCCGTGCTGAGGCTGATGGTGAGGTGCCGGTCGGTGCAGTGGTGGTCTACCAGGGGCAGGTAGTCGGAGAAGGCTGGAACCGCTCGATCACCCAGCATGATGCGACCGCCCACGCCGAGATTATGGCATTGCGCCAAGCCGGCAAGGTATTGCAGAACTATCGACTGATAGATGCCACCTTGTATGTCACTCTTGAGCCATGCCCGATGTGTGCTGGTGCCATGGTCCATAGCCGGATTGGCAAAGTGGTCTTTGGTGCCCACGATCTCAAAACCGGGGCGGCGGGCAGTATCATGAACCTGCTCAGTTACGAACAGGTCAACCATCATGTCGCTATTGAGTCTGGGGTGTTGGCCGACGAGTGCCGCCAGCAGTTGCAGGCTTTTTTCAAGCGTCGCCGGGCCGAGAAAAAGGCGGAAAAGAAAGCCCGTCAGCAAGCCTTGCAGCAAGCTGAAGATAAGCCATCCTGAGACTCATTCTCCCCGGCGAAGGAACAAGGGGGGAAATTATATCCCTGCTGAACTGTTGATGATGTAGCTGCGCTGGCGCCACAGGATCTTCTTGCGGATATTGGCATTGAGCCGTTTGCGGCGGGTGGCTGCTGACGCCATTCGCTTGCGCATGTTGCTGATAGTTTTTTTCTTTGAAAAGTGCATAGAGCCTCCTCCTTTAGAACTGCTCGGGGTAGCGAGGTTATAGAGTTAGTATCTCTGATCCCCTTCCTTTCTCTAACGATAGCGGTCACGCTTTGCGATCATTTATTTCAGATAAGAACAGAAAGGTGTGAGCAAGATCCCCTGCCTGAGCAGGGGGGAGGATAAGGCGAATTAATTGCTGGCGGTTTTGTTTGGTGCTGCCGATTCTGGCATAACTTGCGCCTCGGCATCAGCCGTTAGCTGCTGGGCAAGCGTGTCAGCTGTAGCTGCTGGCGTAATGGTGTGCAGGCCATCAATCAGCTCAATGTCTTCAAGTTGAGGCCCCTGGCTGTGGGTTTGCTCATAGCCGATGATACTCTGGTAGTAGCGGCGGATATTTTCCACATAGTGCAGGGCTTCGTCACCGCGTGCATAGCCATAGCGGGTCTGTTTGTAGTACTTGCGTTGGCGAAGCAGTGGCAAACGTTGTTTAACATCGCTCCATGCATCTGGGTTGCCGCCTTGCGACTGGGTCAGACGGCGTGCATCCATCATATGGCCGAAGCCGACATTGTAGGAGGCAAGGGCAAACCATACTTTCTCGTGTTCTTCGATACTGTCCGGGATGCGGTTGATCATCTTGCGCAGGTACTCGGTACCACCGCGGATGCTCTGCTCCGGATCCAGTCGGTTTTTGACGCCCACCGAACGCGCGGTCGGTAGGGTCAGCATCATCATCCCGCGTACACCGGTTGGTGACACTGCGCGTGGATTCCAGTGCGACTCCTGATAGGAAAGGGCGGCAATCAGACGCCAGTCAAATTCGTTGGCATACTGCTTGAACAAGTCTTTCCATTGTGGAAGTTTGCCTTCAACGGCACGCAGGAAGGCGCGGGTATCGACATAATCAAATTTGTCGACGTGACCTAAGTATTTTTCCTCTAGCTTGGCCAGTTCACCGCTCTGCTGGATTTCACCGAAGAACTCGATCAGCAGCGCATAAAGGCTATCATCATTGCCTTGGTTGACAAACCAGGCGATCGGCTCATCTTCGGTAAGCTCAAGAGCGGTAGTCACATCCGGCAGGATGCGTTGGTTGAGGGCAATATCTACCGAGTCGGCAAGGGTATAGTCGAGCTCTCCTTCAGCAACTTGGCGCAAAAGCTCATCACTGTCGATTTCTTCCTGAGATTGCCACTCAAGGCTTGGGTGATCCAGCTTGAGTGCTAGTAGGGTCTTTTCGTGGCTTGAACCGCTGACCACCGCAAGTGTACCTTTGTTCTCAGCTAAGTCTTCAATGCTGCGAGGTCGCCACTGGCCTTTCTTGTACACCACTTTTTGGCTGGCGTAGTAATAAGCCGGAGCGGCACGGAAATCGGCAAGGCGCTCATCGGTCATGGTCAGACCGGCAGCAAGGATATCGACATCGCCGCGTTCTAGGCCAGGGAACAGGCCTGATAAGGTGAACATGGCTTTCATTTCCAGCTTCACGCCAAGCTTGTCGGCAAAGCGGCGGGCCAACTCGTAGTCCAAACCGGTTGGGCCTTCATTACCGATATAATATGAGAGCTGGTTGTTGAGCGTACCCACTCGCAGTACACCTTCCTCGCGGATTCGTTCAAGATCGGACAGGGGCTCTTCTTGCCACAGGCAGCCATTGAGAACCAAAACGCTCAATAGTAAGGCAATAAAATGTTTGATACTTGAATTCGGTCGAAGAATACTCAACGAGGTACGCCCTTGGTAAAAATAGGACGTCCTTTATACCAAAGCTTGACCGAACCGCAAAATAATCCCAGCGCTTTGGCGACGTGTTTGCGGTGGCAAGACGCATTTCTTAAGCCTGAAATCGTAAAAAAGTGTAATTGGATAGGCAGTGTGAGCAATATCTCACTGGTTTTTGGTGCTGATTGAAAAAAAAACACGCAAACGGTTGCGTCAGGTGTTACGTCACAAAAAAAATTCCCTTATACTACGCCCCATCATGAGCACTTCGCCTCACCTAGGGTCTGGTACGCGAGGTGACATTGACGTAATTAGCCCGGTAAAGCGCCGGGGATTAGGCCAATATCACCTTCATTAAACTGCTAATCGAGAGACGTAAGCACATGGAAATTTTGCGTGGTTCACCCGCACTGTCTGAGTTTCGCGTAAACAAGCTACTTGAGCGTTGTCGCGAATTGGATCTGCCTGTGTCAGGTATTTATGCTGAGTTCATGCACTTTGCAGACTTGTCTGCGCCATTGAGTGCCGAAGAGCAAGAAAAGCTGGCAAGCTTGCTAACTTACGGCCCTACGATTGCAGAGCATGAGCCATCAGGCCTACTGCTACTGGTTACCCCGCGTCCGGGTACAATCTCCCCATGGTCATCTAAGTCTACCGATATCGCCCACAACTGTGCCTTGGCCCAAGTTAAACGCCTGGAGCGCGGTACAGCTTACTACATCGAGACATCTGCTGAGCTGTCTGCCCAGCAAGTGGTAGAACTGAAAGGTTTGATCCACGACCGTATGATGGAAGTCGTTTTTACCGATCTTGACTCAGCGGCAGCGCTTTTCCAAGTGGCTGAGCCTGCACCTGTTGCCGATGTCGACCTACTGTCAGGTGGCCGCAAGGCGCTTGAAGAAGCAAACGTTACCCTGGGCCTTGCGCTAGCGGAAGATGAGATTGACTACCTAGTAGATAGCTTCGTTAACAAGCTAGAGCGTAACCCGACTGACATCGAGTTGATGATGTTTGCCCAGGCGAACTCGGAGCACTGCCGCCACAAGATTTTCAACGCAGATTGGACAATCGACGGTGTGAAGCAGGAAAAATCCCTGTTCAAGATGATCAAGAACACCTTTGAAACCACACCTGATCACGTACTGTCTGCCTACAAAGATAACGCAGCGGTAATGACAGGTTCTAAGGTTGGCCGTTTCTTCCCAGATCCAGAGACTCGCCAGTACAACTACCACAATGAAGATGCTCACATCCTGATGAAGGTTGAGACGCACAACCACCCAACTGCGATTTCACCTTGGCCGGGTGCTTCAACGGGTTCAGGCGGTGAGATCCGTGACGAAGGCGCAACAGGTATCGGCGGTAAGCCAAAAGCTGGCCTTGTTGGTTTCACAACGTCTAACCTGCGTATTCCTGGTTTCGAGCAGCCTTGGGAAACAGATTTCGGTAAACCAGGCCGCATTGTTAACGCCCTGGATATCATGCTAGAAGGCCCACTGGGTGGCGCGGCGTTCAACAACGAATTTGGTCGTCCGAACCTTCTTGGTTACTTCCGTACTTACGAAGAAAAAGTGACTTCACACGCTGGTGAGGAAGTACGTGGTTACCACAAGCCAATTATGATTGCGGGTGGTATGGGTAACATCCGTGACGAGCACGTGCAGAAGAAAGAGATCCCTGTTGGTGCGAAGCTTATCGTACTGGGTGGTCCTGCGATGAACATCGGCCTTGGTGGCGGTGCAGCTTCTTCTATGGCATCAGGCCAGTCGGCAGAAGATCTGGATTTTGCTTCTGTACAGCGTGAGAACCCAGAAATGGAGCGTCGCTGTCAGGAAGTGATCGACCGTTGCTGGCAGCTGGGCGATGCTAACCCAATTGCCTTTATCCACGACGTGGGTGCAGGCGGTATTTCTAACGCACTGCCAGAGCTTGTCGACGATGGCGAGCGCGGTGGTATCTTCCAGCTACGTGATGTGCCAAACGACGAGCCGGGCATGAGCCCACTAGAGATTTGGTGTAACGAATCGCAAGAGCGCTACGTGATGGCGGTTGCGCCTGAGAACATGGCGGCATTCGATGCTATCTGTAAGCGTGAGCGTGCACCGTACGCCGTGGTTGGTGAAGCAACAGAAAAGCGTGAGCTGAAACTGGAAGACTCACACTTCGACAACACGCCAATCGATATGCCGATGGACATCCTGTTAGGCAAAACACCTAAGATGCACCGTGATGCGAAGACGCTAAAAGTAGATAGCCCGGCGATCGCTCGTGACGGCATCGAAGTCAATGAAGCGGTTGATCGTGTTCTTCGCCTACCAACGGTAGCTGAGAAGACGTTCCTTATCACTATCGGTGACCGTACCGTGACAGGTCTGGTGGCGCGCGATCAGATGGTGGGTCCTTGGCAGGTGCCAGTGGCTAACTGTGCGGTAACTGCAGCAAGCTACGACTCTTACCACGGCGAAGCCATGTCTATGGGTGAGCGCACGCCAGTTGCCCTGCTAGACTTTGGTGCATCTGCCCGTCTTGCGGTGGGTGAGTCCCTGACTAACATTGCCGGTACTGACATCGGTGATATCAAGCGTATCAAACTGTCTGCTAACTGGATGTCTCCAGCTGGCCACCCAGGTGAAGATGCTGGCCTTTACGAAGCGGTTAAAGCTGTCGGTGAAGAGTTGTGTCCAGCACTTGGCCTGACTATCCCTGTTGGTAAAGACTCTATGTCGATGAAGACCAAGTGGGAAGAAAATGGTGAGAACAAAGAAGTCACTTCTCCTCTTTCATTGATCATCACTGCGTTCGGCCGTGTTGAAGACGTGCGTAAGACGGTAACTCCTCAGCTTCGTACCGACAAAGGCGATACCTCTCTGCTTCTTGTTGATCTAGGTAACGGTAAGAACCGTCTGGGTGCAACGGCACTGGCTCAGGTTTACAAGCAGCTAGGTGATAAACCGGCTGATGTTGACAACGCTGAGCAGCTAAAAGGCTTCTTCGATGCGATGCAAACTCTGGTTCGTGATGACAAGCTGGTGGCTTACCACGATAAAGGCGACGGTGGTCTGTTCGTTACACTGGCAGAGATGGCATTTGCCGGTCACTGTGGTGTGAAAGCAGACGTTGCTGCTCTAGGCGACGATGCTCTTGCTGCGCTATTTAACGAAGAGCTAGGTGCGGTTGTTCAGGTTAAGAACGACGATCTTGAAGCAGTTAAAGCGGTACTGGCAGCAAATGGCTTAGAAGCTTGCTCACACGTTATCGGTAGCGTAGAAGCTTCTGACAGCGTTGTTATCACTGCAGGCAATGCGGCTGTCCTTGAGCGCTCTCGTACTGAGCTTCGTACTATCTGGGCTGAAACCACGCATAAGATGCAGGGCCTTCGTGACAACCCAGCGTGTGCCGACCAAGAGTTTGAAGCGAAGAAAGACAACACTGATCCAGGTCTTAATACCAAGCTAAGCTTCGACATCAACGAAGACGTAGCGGCGCCATTCATTGCCAAAGGCGCCAAGCCGAAGATGGCTATCCTGCGTGAGCAAGGCGTTAACTCACACGTTGAGATGGCGGCAGCTTTTGACCGCGCTGGTTTCGAAGCAACAGACATTCACATGAGCGACATCCTAACCGGTCAAGCGGTACTGGATGAGTACCATGGCCTAGTAGCTTGTGGTGGTTTCTCTTACGGTGACGTACTGGGTGCCGGTGAAGGTTGGGCGAAGTCTATCCTGTTCAATGGCCAGGCTCGAGAGCAGTTCCAAGCTTTCTTCAACCGTGACAACACCTTCTCGCTAGGTGTTTGTAACGGCTGCCAGATGCTATCTAACCTGAAAGAGTTGATCCCGGGTGCCGACCTATGGCCGCGCTTCGTTCGTAACGAATCTGAGCGCTTTGAAGCACGCTTCAGCCTGGTTGAAGTACAGAAGTCTGATTCTGTGTTCTTTAACGGTATGGAAGGCTCTCGCATGCCAATCGCGGTATCTCACGGTGAAGGTCGCGTCGAAGTACGTGATGCCGACCACCTGGCAGCGATTGAAGCATCAGGTACGGTTGCGGTACGCTACGTGGACAACCATGGTAACCCAACCCAGCAGTACCCGAACAACCCGAACGGCTCGCCAAACGCTATCACCGGCCTGACAACTCAAGATGGTCGTGTGACTATCATGATGCCTCACCCTGAGCGTGTGTTCCGTACAGTGGCTAACTCTTGGCACCCAGATGACTGGAGCGAGAACAGCCCATGGATGCGCATGTTCCGCAATGCCCGTGTGAATATCGGCTAATAAGCTAATCGCTTAATATTGATGAAAAAAACCGCTCCCAGTGAGCGGTTTTTTATTGTCTGTATCATTTTTAGGAAATAAAAGTAGCAACAAATACAAGACTATGATTAAGCTGAAGTTATCCATCTGGTGAATAATTGATGGGGCATTAGCCCGAAGAGCCGGTACTGGAGGTGCAATGATTTTCTTCGATCTCGACAATACCCTGCTTGATCATGATGGCGCGGAGCAAGACGCCATTCGTGATTTTGCCAAGCGTTACCGTGATGAAATTATTGACTGCCCAGACGGTATCGAAGTGATGTGGCGCGCAATCACTGACGAAAAGCGCCAGCAGTGGCGGGCCGGAACACTCAATTTCGAAGGGCTGCGCCGGGCCAGGATCAGTGCCTTGTTTCGCCGCCCGCTCAGCGAAGAGCTGGCGGACGAATTGATTGCCGAATACTATGCCAGTTACCGCCAATACTGGCGTTTGTTCCCCGACGTCCAGCCCGCGTTGGAGAAGCTGAGAAAGATCTCCCCGCTTGCCATCATTACCAACGGCTTTACCTATCATCAAGAAGCTAAGCTAAAGGTAACCGGGATCCGGGAGTTCTTCTCGTTTCTGGTGATCTCGGAGCAAGTCGGGGCGGCCAAGCCGGATCCAAAAATTTTCCAGCATGCATTGAAGCAATCAGGAAAATCGGCCGCTGAGTGTTGGTATATCGGTAATCATCCGTTCAATGATGCCACTGCCGCCAGTGAGTTGGGGTTCAAGGCGGTATGGCTCAATCGGCACAAGCTCGATACCAAGGTGTCGACACGGGTGGTCCGAAGCCTCGAAGGATTGGTTGATCTGGTTACCGTGCATTACTAGCCCAGAAGGGAACCAATTGCTAAACCAAGGTCTAAATAAGAGGAGAGAAATTAAACCAAGAATTGATTGAATAATTGTTGTACTGGTTAAAATACCCGCATAGAATATGCGCTTATTTTTTGCGGGCTCTAACTGTCATTACCTCATGGAAGAGAGACAATAATGGATGTAACACGTCGTGGACTGCGTTTGGCCACCAAGGGCCTTGCAGTACTAGTAATGATTTGCCTGGTAAGATACGCCGACAGCTTTGCTTTGATTTTCAGTCTAAACCAGGTCGGTATCGTGCCAAGTTATATCGCTATCTTGGTCCTACTCTCCGGTATCGGTGCGATACTGGGTCTCAGCCGCGGAAACCGCTGGGGATTCATCCCGCTGTACTTTTTTATTCCCGCGATCACTATGTTTTTCAACTATAGCCTGATCCCATATCTCCCCCAGTTGGTCGCCCCTGAGTTTAGAGACATGGCTGTTTTTTTCCTCAACAGCAGCGTACTGCTTTTTGCCGTCCTGTTACTGCTGAAAATGATGGACAGTGATGTCATATTCTCGGTAGAAAAATACTGATACACTGATCTTTCAGCGCCAGGCTTTTGATATACTTCAACTTAAATTAAACAGGTTGTTGGCAGTTTCCCCAAAAGCGTTTGCCAGCATTACCTTGCTCAGCAAAGGATGATGAGAATGAAAAAAATTGAAGCTATCATCAAGCCGTTCAAGCTTGATGACGTTCGCGAAGCGCTAGCCGATGTCGGTATCACCGGTATGACAGTCTCTGAAGTCAAAGGCTTCGGTCGCCAGAAAGGTCACACCGAGCTCTACCGTGGCGCCGAGTACATGGTCGATTTCCTGCCGAAAGTGAAGCTGGAAATCGTTGTCGCCGATGACGTGGCCGATCAGTGTGTCGATACCATCATCGAAACCGCCCAAACCGGTAAGATCGGTGACGGCAAGATCTTTATGTTCGATGTGGATCGCGTGGTGCGTATTAGGACTGGTGAGGAAGACGAAGACGCTATCTAAAATCGTCTCTGTCGTCGTTGTTTCATCCTCTGGCGTTATCGGAAGTGCTCATTTATGCGTATAAAATCCGCGCTTCCTCTTAGCCAGAGAATGAAACAGCTTAGCCAGAGCTGATTTAACTGAGAAATACTCCGCGCTCCCTCTGTGTTCTTGAGCGAAATCCCTTTGCTCTAATATCAATTGGCCATTGGCAGGTGGCTATCGGCCAATGGAAGAGCAAAGAGAAGGTGCAAGAGCAAGAGCTTGACCGGGGAAAGTTATTCCACAATCCGGAGTCGCCCATCGCCCATCGCCCATCGCGGTGATGAGGGGACTGCCGCAATCATGGGCGATTATATCCGCGAGCAAGAAAAGTTGATGTGATACTTAACGCATACAGCCATTAAATAAACACAAAAAAGAGGTCGCAGGAAGCGACCTCTTTTTTTATTTTTAGCCTCTAGCCTCTAGCCGAGATCTTAACTTGCCTGCGGCTTTAGCTCACCGCTGTAGCGGCCTGGCTTGTGGTTCATTGCTAGTACTAGGTTCAGCATAAAGGCGCCGATAACCGAGAATAGTAGTACCATCGGGCTAACAAGGAAGAAAGAAGCGACTAGGATAGTGATATCAATACCCATCTGTAGCTTGCCAGCCGACCAGCCCATTTTTTCCTGTAGGAATAGTACCAGCACGTTGAAGCCACCCAGGCTGGTTTTGTGGCGGAATAGGATCAGCATACCCAGTCCCATCAGCAGGCCACCGATCAGGGCGCAGTAAAGCGGTTCGAGGCGGCTGATCTCGAGCACGTGGTGGAGGTTGTCGGTAATGATAGATACCAGACCGCCGGAAATCACACTGGTGATCGCAAAGCTTTTGCCCATACGGAACCAGGCCATCAGGTAAAACGGGCAGTTCATCATAAAGTACAGCTGGCCAAACGACAGATCGACAAACTGGCTGACAAGCAGGGCCAGGCCGGTGGTACCGCCGGTGAGAAGATCAGCTTGCTGGAGAAAGAAAACCCCTTGGGCAACGATGAAAGTACCGGTAAGAATAGCAATGATATTTTCTTTCAGTGAATGATGATAACCGCTCAAGACAACACTCCTTATGTATAGAGGCGCCATGATATAGGGCATTGGAGACAAGCGTGATAGCAGGCATGAAATCTGTCTGATGGTCAGTGTACAAATTATATTACGCTGTCGTAAAAAATTAATTTCAATCATTACTTGTAATGTGGGTATTTTAGTTTTGGTCATCCATGACGAGGGAGTGAACAACTTGAAAACAATTCATACCAAAAATGAAATAAATACCAATAAAAAGTCACATTAGGGGTATCTGATTTAGATCAAATTCTGTAAAATACTGCGTTATCTACAGGCGAGACGAAAACGTTTGCGTCCACGTGGCGCCTAGCTTTGCGGATTTTCCGTTTTTTGCCAATTTTGTGTGTTTACCGCCTCTTTGTCGGCACAGCCATTCACAGGCTTACCAGAGACAAAAAGGACTAAAACAATCTGAGTCAGGAGATACAGATGCTAAAGCGCGACATGAATATTGCCGATTACGATGCTGAACTATTTACAGCGATTCAGGAAGAAACGGCGCGTCAGGAAGAGCACATCGAGTTGATTGCTTCTGAGAACTACACCAGCCCTCGCGTGATGGAAGCTCAGGGCTCCCAGCTGACCAACAAGTATGCTGAAGGTTACCCGGGCAAGCGCTACTACGGTGGTTGTGAGTACGTGGATAAAGCCGAGCAGCTGGCTATCGACCGTGCTTGTGAGCTGTTTGGTGCCGAGTACGCCAACGTTCAGCCTCACTCTGGCTCTCAAGCCAACAATGCCGTGTACATGGCACTACTGAATGCAGGCGATACCGTTCTGGGGATGAGCCTGGCACACGGTGGCCACTTGACTCACGGCTCCCCGGTAAACTTCTCGGGCAAGCTATACAACATTATCCCTTACGGTATTGATGAAGCGGGCCAGATTGACTACGCCGAAGTTGAAGCGCTGGCGCTTGAGCACAAGCCAAAAATGATCATCGGCGGTTTCTCTGCCTACTCCCAGATTGTTGACTGGAAGCGCATGCGCGAAATCGCAGACAAAGTGGGCGCGTACTTCTTTGTTGATATGGCGCACGTTGCCGGTCTGATTGCTGCGGGTGTCTACCCGAACCCGGTTCCACATGCTCACGTGGTTACAACCACAACGCACAAGACGCTTGCGGGCCCTCGTGGTGGCCTAGTGCTGTCTAATGGTGGCGAAGATCTTTACAAGAAACTGAACTCAGCAGTATTCCCTGGTGGCCAGGGTGGTCCTCTGATGCACGTTATCGCAGCTAAAGCGGTGGCATTCAAAGAAGCGATGGAGCCAGAGTTCAAAGACTACCAGGCACGCGTGGTTGAGAATGCCAAAGCAATGGTCGGTGAGTTCCTTGAGCGCGGTTACAAGATCGTATCGGGCAGCACGGAAAACCACCTGTTCCTGGTTGATCTGATCGACAAAGGCATCACAGGTAAAGAAGCGGATGCGGCACTGGGTGCAGCGAACATTACGGTTAACAAGAACAGTGTGCCGAATGACCCGCGTAGCCCGTTTGTGACTTCAGGTATCCGTGTCGGTACACCTGCGATTACCCGTCGTGGCTTTACGGTTGAAGATGCCAAGCAGCTGGCTAACTGGATGTGTGATGTGATGGACAACATCGACAACCCAGAAGTGATTGAAGCGACCAAGGTCAAGGTGCTGGAAATCTGTAAGCGCCTACCGGTATACGCGTAAGCACTGGCCCTTCGGGGTGACAGTTTTGGAACAAAAAAGGGCCTGCAGCTTGCAGGCCCTTTTTTATGGCGGTTTCGCGCCACTTTCGGCAGAATTTTTATTGTAATAGTCTCCCCCCACTAATGAAATGAGTTACACTGGTGCGACGAAGTTGAGGAGGCAAGATGCATTGTCCTTTTTGTGGTGCCAATGACACCAAAGTAATAGATTCCCGTCTGGTGGCCGATGGCCATCAGGTTCGTCGCCGTCGCCAGTGTCTAGCCTGTAGCGAACGTTATACGACGTTTGAAACCGCTGAGTTGGTGATGCCACGGGTGATCAAAACTAATGGTAACCGTGACCCGTTCAATGAAGACAAACTGCGTGGTGGGATCCAGCGTGCGTTGGAAAAACGTCCTGTCAGTGCTGATGATATCGAACGTGCGATCAATACCATCAAGTCGCGCTTGCGTGCGACCGGTGAGCGAGAAGTGCCATCGGAGATGATTGGTAACCTGGTTATGGAAGCATTGAAAGAGCTGGATAAAGTTGCTTATATCCGCTTTGCTTCTGTTTACCGCAGTTTTGAAGACATTCGTGAGTTTGGTGAAGAAATCGCTAAACTCGAAAAATAATTGATGCCGGACGTGATGTGCCGGCTTTCTAACCGATACTGAAGTCTCATGTTCTCATCTATCGACCACGCCATGATGCTGCGCGCAATCAAGTTGGCGAAAAACGGTCAGTTCACGACTACTCCTAACCCCAATGTCGGCTGTGTGATCGCCCGCGACGATGAAATTGTCGGGGAAGGCTATCATTATCGTGCCGGAGAGCCCCATGCCGAGGTCTTTGCACTTCGTGCTGCTGGTGATAATGCGAAAGGTGCCACCGCGTATGTCACGCTGGAGCCTTGCTCTCATTACGGCCGAACACCGCCTTGTGCCGAAGCACTGGTCAAAGCCGGTGTGAAGCGCGTGGTTTGCGCGATGGTTGATCCCAACCCGAAAGTCGCCGGTCGTGGTATAGCCATGCTCAAGCAAGCCGGTATTGAAGTACAAACAGGCTTGTTGGAGCAAGATGCCGAAGCGTTGAATCCGGGCTTTATCAAAGTGATGAAGAGCGGCCTGCCGTATGTTCAGCTCAAGCTGGCAGCCAGCCTTGACGGTCGCACCGCGCTGGCTAATGGTGAAAGCAAGTGGATCACCGGCCCTGCAGCAAGGGCGGATGTCCAACGCTACCGCGCCAAAGCCGGCGCCATCTTGTCGACCAGTGCAACTGTGTTGGCTGATGACCCGTCGTTGAACGTCCGTTGGCAGGAGCTGGGCGATGAAGTGCAGCAGGGATACCCGGAAACTGAACTGCGCCAGCCGGTGAGGGTGGTTATCGACAGTAAAAACCGAGTCACTCCACAACACCGTTTGGTCAGCCTGCCGGGCAAAACAATCCTGGTAAGAAAACAAGCTGACACGCTGGCATGGCCGCAGGATGTAGAGCAACTGGTTATGCCCGAAGGCGAGGGGATCGATCTCCATACGCTTATGGCTGAGTTGACAAAGCACAATATCAACCACATTTGGGTGGAAGCCGGCGCTGGCCTAGCAGGTGGTTTGCTGCAAGCTGGATTGGTTGATGAGTTGATCCTCTATCAAGCGCCCAAGTTGATGGGCAGCGATAGCCGCGGGCTGATGGATCTTAATGGACTGGTGTCGATGACACAGGTTCCCGAACTGAGCATTTCGGATGTACGAATGGTGGGCGGTGATATTCGTATTACTTCCCGTATCCAGAATCACATCCAAGCTGAATTACTCAATGCAGACAAAGAATAAGGTTTGACATGTTTACTGGCATTATTGAAGCCGTGGGGACAATTACTGCCCTGACCCCAAAAGGCAAAGACATTTCTGTGACGGTGGACTCCGGCAAGCTGGACCTATCCGATGTAAAATTGGGTGACAGTATTGCAACCAACGGTGTGTGCTTGACTGTGGTAGAGCTGACAGGCTCGGGTTATGTGGCTGACTTGTCGCTGGAAACCCTTAAGCGTACTGCATTTGTCACTTACCGGGCGGGACAGAAGGTGAACCTTGAGAAAGCGATGCTGCCGACCACCCGTTTCGGTGGTCATATGGTCTCTGGCCATGTCGATGATGTGGCGGAGGTGATTGAACGTTCCAATACTGGTCGTGCGATTGAGTTCTGGTTGAAAGCACCGGCTCATTTGGCGAAGTATATTTCGGAAAAAGGCTCGGTAGCTGTTGACGGCATCAGCCTGACGGTCAATGCGATTCGCGGCGATGAGTTCAAACTGACCATCGTGCCTCACACTGCATCGGAAACGACGATGGAAGCATTTACCGCTGGCCGTAAGATTAACTTGGAAGTTGATGTGATTGCCCGTTACCTCGAGCGTTTGATGATGGGCGAGAAGGCGGCAGAGCCGAAGTCAGAAGTTTCTATGGATTTGCTGGCTCGCAGCGGGTTCCTTCGATAAACAGACAGAAGATTAACAAGAATTAAGGTATCGATATGGCTCTAAGCAGTGCAAAGGAAATCATCGAAGATATCCGCCTAGGTAAAATGGTTATCCTGATGGATGACGAAGACCGTGAAAATGAAGGCGATCTGATCATTGCATCGGAAAAAATTACCCCTGAGGCAATTAACTTCATGGCCCGCCATGGTCGTGGCTTGATCTGCCTGACCCTGACAAAATCTCGCTGCCAGCAGCTTAAACTGCCATTGATGGTGCAGGACAACACCGAGCAGTTCAGCACCAACTTCACCGTGTCGATTGAAGCGGCTGAAGGCGTAACGACGGGTATTTCTGCATCAGACCGCGCGGTGACGGTACAGGCGGCGGTAGCACCCGGTGCTTCGCCGGCTGATATCGTGATGCCAGGCCATATTTTCCCATTGATGGCGCAAGAGGGTGGAGTGCTGGCCCGTGCTGGTCACACTGAAGCCGGTTGTGATGTGGCTCGTCTGGCAGGTCTTGAGCCATCGAGTGTGATTGTCGAGATCCTTAACGAAGATGGCACTATGGCGCGTCGCCCGGATCTTGAGGTGTTCGCTGAGCAGCATGGCCTGAAACTGGGTACCGTTGCGGACTTGATTGAGTACCGCAACAACAACGAAACCACCATTGAACGTGTCGCGCAGTGCTCTCTGCCAACTGAGTTCGGTGATTTTGAGATGATCACTTACCGTGACACCATCGACAACCAGGTTCATTACGCGCTGAAAAAAGGCGACGTTGTTGATAACGAGCCGACCTTGGTCCGTGTCCACCTGCAAGATACCTTCAAAGATATTCTTCACTCGGGTGCTACCCAGTGGACACTGCCGTCGGCGATGAAACGCATTGCTGATGAAGGAGGTGTGTTGGTAGTACTGAGCAAGGCAGAAAGCCAGGACTCCATCATTACTAAGGTTCAGAACATGGCTGCGCAGGAAGAAGGCAAGCCGGGTGTGAAGCTGAATCCGAAAGACCAGTCGCGTCAGGTGGGTGTCGGTTCTCAGATCTTGTCAGATCTTGGTGTATCTAAGATGCGCCTGCTGTCATCAAGCACTCAGCGCTACCATTCGCTATCGGGCTTTGGCCTCGAAGCGGTTGAATACATTTGCGAATAATTAAAGCGGGCCCGGTGCCCGCTTTTGCTCGAAACCTATTTCCATTTAATCAATTCCAAACATTGCCAGTATGAGGCGGGAAAGCGCTTGAATATGCCAATTGGTATAACGCATAAAGTGTGATAGACTCCCGCGGTTTCTCATACCGGAAAAGACATAGTCACAGGAAGGCCCATGAAGGTAATTGAAGGCGCCATCGCGGCACCAAACGCAAAAGTTGCTATCGTAATTGCACGCTTCAACAGCTTTATCAACGAAAGCCTACTAGAAGGCGCGCTAGACGCTCTGAAACGTCAGGGTCAAGTTAGTGATGACAACATCACTGTTGTTCGTTGCCCGGGTGCATACGAGCTACCACTTGTTGCTCAGCAGGTTGCTAAGAGCGATCGTTATGATGCTATTGTTGCGCTTGGCTCTGTGATCCGTGGCGGAACGCCACATTTTGATTATGTTGCCGGTGAGTGTAACAAAGGTCTGGCTCAGATTGCTCTAGAGTACAACACTCCAGTAGCATTCGGTGTTCTGACTGTAGATTCTATCGAACAAGCCATTGAGCGTGCCGGTACCAAGGCTGGTAATAAAGGGGCAGAGGCTGCACTAAGCGCGCTTGAAATGGTTAATGTCCTGTCCCAAATTGAATCCTAATGGGGGTTAGTGTGAAACCAGCCGCACGTCGTAATGCACGTCATTTTGCTGTACAAGCAATTTATTCTTGGCAAATTACCAAAGGTAATGTTGCTGATATTGAGCAACATTTTCTTTCTGACGACAAGTTCGAAGAAGAAGAGCACCAGGCGGAAGCCCCGGCGCTTGCAGCACCACATACAGATGTTGCTTACTTCCGTGATCTGCTAACAGGTGTTGTGCTGAACCATCAGGAACTGGACAGCAAGATGCGTCCGTACCTGTCTCGTCCTCTACAGGACTTGGATCAGATGGAACTAGCGCTACTTCGTCTTGCTATGTACGAGATGACCAAGCGCGATGACGTACCATATAAGGTAGTTATCAACGAAGCTATCGAATTGGCAAAAGCCTTCGGTGCTGAAGATAGCCACAAGTTTGTGAATGGTGTGCTAGATAAGGCTGCGCCATCACTTCGCAAGAAGTAATCACAATACGATTTTAAAAGGCCAGCAATGCTGGCCTTTTTTCTGTCTACAAAAAGAAGAATATGGCAAACGAATTTGATTTGATCGCCCGGTACTTCGAACACCAGGCAGTGAAACGAAAAGATGTACCTCTGGCAATTGGTGACGATTGCGCCTTGTTGGAGGTACAGGAAGGGAGCCAGTTGGCCGTCAGTACTGATTCGCTGGTGGCAGGTACCCATTTCTTGGCCGAGGCCGATCCGGCATGGGTAGCTCACAAGGCATTGGCGTCGAATCTCAGTGATCTGGCAGCTATGGGCGCTACACCGGCCTGGGTGTCATTGGCGTTGACGATGCCTGAGCCTGATGAAGCCTGGTTGGCGGGCTTCTGCCAGGGCTTCTTTGCTCTGGCCGAATATTACAATGTCCAGCTCGTGGGCGGTGATACCACCAAAGGTCCTTTGAGCATTACCCTGACAGTGCATGGTTTTGTGCCGCGCGGCAAGGCTCTGACCCGCAGTGGGGCAAGCTCTGGAGATTGGATTTATGTCACCGGTAACTTGGGGGACAGCGCGGCAGGCCTTGCGCTGTTGCTCGGCCAGAAAAAGGTGGAGTCCTCTGCTCTTGAAGCAACCTTGCTTGAGCGCCACCATAAAGCTGAGCCCCGTATTCTGGCAGGCCAGGCACTGCGCGGCATTGCGTCGGCGGCGTTGGATATCTCCGATGGCCTGATCAGCGATCTTGGACATATTCTGAAACGTTCTGGGGTGGCAGCAGAAATTGACGTTGATAAACTACCCCTTTCGCCAGAGCTGGAAGCCTTTGAGCCTGAGCGGGATAAAGCGTTGCGGCTGGCCTTGGCCAGTGGTGAAGAATATGAATTGTGCTTTACGGTTCCGGAGCAGAATAGGGGCGCAGTAGATACCGCCTTGGCCCATAGTGGCGTAAAGGCAACCTGTGTCGGCCAGCTGCGTCCGGGGCAGGGCATTAACTTGGTACGCAATAGCCAGCCGCTGGACTGGCAGCTGCACGGATATGATCATTTTGCGGAGTAAATTGTGGCAAACCCAAAAGATAAGATTAACCTGAAAAATCCATGGCATTTCTTGGCGACCGGTTTCGGTAGCGGCCTGTCACCTATCATACCGGGCACCATGGGCACTGTTGCCGCGATCCCGCTGTATTTGCTGATGGCGCAGCTGCCATTTACGGTTTACTTGCTGATCACCGCGGTGGCGGCCCTGATTGGTATCACCATCTGCCAGAAAACCTCTGATGATATGGGCGTCCATGATCACGGCAGTATTGTCTGGGATGAGTTTGTCGGATTTTGGATCACCATGGCCATTGCTCCAGTTGTCAGTTGGCAGTGGGTGTTGGCCGGTTTTGTACTGTTTCGCTTTTTCGATATGGTCAAGCCATGGCCGATCAGCTGGCTGGACAAGCATGTCCATGGCGGGCTAGGCATTATGGTCGATGATATCCTGGCGGGTTTCATGGCAATGATTGCGCTTTGGGGGCTCGGCCACTGGATAGGCTGGTAGTAACCTCTCTACCTATGAACAGATAGAAAAGCCGCGCGGTTGCGCGGTTTTTTTTATCTCTAATTCAATGGACTAAGATTTAATAGGCTAGAGGCTAGAGGCTAGAGGCTAGAGGCTAGAGGCTAGAGGCTAGAGGCTAGAGGCTAGAGGCTAGAGGCTAG
>NZ_JAWJZI010000013.1:0-82929 GCF_033022775.1 Photobacterium rosenbergii
GGTGCCTCGAGGCGGAATCGAACCACCGACACGAGGATTTTCAATCCTCTGCTCTACCGACTGAGCTATCGAGGCAACGGAGCGCTATTAAACGGTTTTTCGTTCTTTTCGTCAACCATTTTTTTGAGAAAAATTTCAATGTTGCACTCGGTTGCCTGCTTTTTGCCCAGAAATGCTGGTTGTGACTATTTCCTTGTCACTGCGTGAGATTTTTTCCTTGGTTAAACTCTTTCTGGAACGCAGTCACCTTCTCTAGGTAACGTCGTGCCTCGGCATTGCGGTGTTTGTTGGTTAGCGCCCAGTAGACCTGATTTGGCTGCAAACTGTTCAGATCGCTCATTGCCCGTTTGCGATCGGTGCTGTGGAAGGTATTGAGCACTCCTCCTGTTCCGCCGTTGTATGCAGAGATCATACTGTAGTGCAGTGACAATGGATCACGGACATCCTTCAGGTAGCGGGTGCGCAAGATGTAGAAGTAAGCTGTACCGGTATCAATATTCCTAGCAGGATCAAACAGATACTCAGGGGTTGGTACGCCGGGTTTGTTTTTGACCAGTTTGAACACATCTGCCCCGGCGGTCTTTGGCACCACCTGCATCAGACCATAGGCATTGGCATGGCTGACGGCATAAGGGTTGAAGCTGCTCTCGGTTTTGATAATGGCATAGATCAGATCCTCGGCAATCCCGTAGCGGCGTGAGGCGTCGCGGACAATACTGGCGTACTTGTAACTACGTTTGTTGGCGTGGTCGGCCACCATAGGGATTTCAACATAGTAAACCTGGTGGAAACGCTCGGAGCGCTTCTTCAACTTGCCGTCGATTAGGTAGTCGGCGAAGCGGTTGGCACGCCACGACCATTCGATAGGCTTGCCCTCGTTATCGAGTACCTGGCCATACAGGAACGGTTTGCCGCTCAGCTCAATAGCGGAGTCTGAATAGAGGTCAACGCCACCTGGATTATCCGGCGTCAGCAGCGTAGTGGTGATCGCTTCTTTGAGGTGCTTGGTCGGCTCGGTTTTGGCCACGGTTTCGACAATGACGACACCACGTTCGAAATCAACATGGGCTCGGCTCTGGTAGCCATCGGTGTATTTTACATACTGGCGTTTGCTGGCGACCAGCGAGTCGTTATCCCCCCAATAGCGTTTTACCTGGCCGTTAAAAGAATTCATCAACCTGTCGAGCGCAGCAGTATCCTGGGTGAACTGGCCGGGCAGCGGGGCGAGGTTGTTGGCAAAACGGTTAGTGGTGGTGTAGTCGACATCGTAGAGTTGTTCGATAAACTCCCGACTACAGCCGCTCAACAGGAGCAGGGATAAAAACAGCGCGTGTAATTTCATAGTTCCCAAAATATGAAAAAGGCACCGTTTGCCTAGTTTTCTAACCAGTTACAAAAGATGCCTGAATGAATGACTAAGGTGCTTCCCTTGAAATAAACGACCAAGCAAAGGGGAAGCATTAGCGGAATTATTCGCTCGGCGGCGTGTAACCGTCGATGATTACGTCCTGGCCTTCGAACAAGAATTTCACCATCTCAGTCTCCAGCAGTTTGCGGTGCTCCGGATCCATCATGTTCAGTTTTTTCTCGTTGATCAGCATAGTCTGCTTGCCTTGCCACTCTGCCCACGCTTCTTTCGAGATGTTGTCGAAAATGCGCTTGCCCAGTTCACCCGGGTATAGTTGGAAATCAAGGCCTTCAGCGTCTTTCTTAAGGCGGGCACAAAATACTGTACGGCTCATCAGGAAGTTCCTTCGTTATAAGGGTTTGCTTGGGTATCCCCAAGTCTCTTGGATATCTATTTATACCACGCTTGTACGCTTCTATCTATTCAGCTCGTAGCGCAAGCTCTCGAGGATCTGCTGTACAGGCGCAGCCAGACCGATCTCTGCAGGCTGGTTGAGATTGTACCATTGGCCGTTGCCAGCTTCGCTGATGCAATCTGGTTGCTGCGACAGGCTCAGCTTTACCGGGACAATATCCAGGTGGTAGTGGCTGAAGGTATGGCGGAAGCCGATCAGTTGCTCCTGCTCGCGGATGAGCTCCTGCTGGCCCAGCCGCTGTACAATCACCGGGGTAAGATCAGCCTGATCCTGCTGCGGGAAGCACCATAGGCCGCCCCAGATCCCCGCCGGCGGGCGTTTTTCCAGCCAGACATACTCACCGTACTGGAAGATCGCAAACCAAGCCTGTTTCTCCGGCAGGGTTTTCTTGGGCTTTTTGCCCGGGAAATCGGCTTGGCGACCCTGGGCTTTGGCTTCGCACTGCCCGGCGACCGGGCACAGTTCGCATTTGGGCTTGCTGCGGGTGCAGATCATCGCCCCCATGTCCATCATTGCCTGGTTGTAGCGCTCTACGCCTGCAGCCGGGGTGTTGGCCTCGGCAATGTCCCACAGTTTGTTTTCGACCGGTTTTTTACCCGGCCAGCCTTCGACCGCATAGCAGCGGGCCAAGGTCCGCTTTACGTTGCCATCTAGAATTGGGTGGTGCTGCTGGAGCGACAGTGACAGGACGGCACCAGCGGTCGAGCGGCCGATACCCGGTAGGGCGATCACCTGTTCGATATCGGTCGGGAACTTGCCGCCATGGTGGTCGACAATATGCTTGGCGGCCTTGTGCAGGTTGCGGGCACGGGCGTAGTAGCCAAGGCCGGTCCAGAGGTGCAATACCTCGTCCTGGTCGGCAGCAGCAAGATCGGCAACTGTTGGGAAGCGCTCGATAAAGCGCTCGAAGTAGGGGATCACCGTGGCGACTTGGGTTTGCTGCAGCATGATTTCTGACAGCCAGACCTTGTAGGGGGTCTTTTGTTGCTGCCATGGCAGGGTTTTCCGGCCAAATTTGTCATACCACGCTAAAATGGCATCAGAGAAGGTATTGGTCACAGTTTCAAGCTCACTTTACTGACAGCCGTCTTCGCCTGTCTTATTTTTGGCCCTGATTGCACCACAAAGTTAGGGGCGTCGCAATCGATAGACTTGCACTTGCGCTGTAACTTTGGATAATGCCGTTCCGTTTCTTTTTTGTTTGGATAGTAAGCATGAGCGAAGTTTCAAAGAAGTCAGGTGAGGTTACCCTGAACGAATTTACCGAAGACGGCAAACTGGTACGCAAGGTACGAAGCTTTGTTCGTCGTGAAGGTCGTTTGACCAAGGGCCAGGAAGCGGCCATGGAAAATAACTGGCCGGCAATGGGTATCGACTTCGCTCAGCAGATGCTGGACTGGAAAGAAGTGTTCAACAACGAAAACCCAGTAACGCTGGAAATCGGCTTTGGTATGGGTGCCTCTCTGGTTGAGATGGCAAAGAACGCGCCAGAGAAAAACTTCATCGGTATCGAAGTACACAGCCCGGGCGTTGGCGCTTGTTTGATGGGTGCAGAAGAAGCGGGTCTGACTAACCTCCGCGTTATGTGCCACGATGGCGTGGAAGTGTTCGAGCACATGATCCCGGACGGCAGCCTTGACTGTGTTCAGCTGTTCTTCCCGGACCCATGGCACAAAGCACGCCACCACAAACGTCGTATCGTTCAGCCAGCATTTGCAGAGATGCTACGCAAGAAGCTGAAAATCGGTGGTATCTTCCACATGGCGACAGACTGGGAAAACTATGCAGAGCACATGGTTGAAGTGATGGACGCAGCACCGGGTTACCGCAACACGGCGACTGATGGCCCTTACATCCCTCGTCCAGAAGATCGACCATTGACTAAATTCGAAGCTCGCGGCCACCGTTTGGGCCACGGCGTATGGGACATGAAATACGCGCGCACTGAGTAAGTTTTCAGGCGTATTGAGGCAAGGTATTGCCAAGCACCAATGGGTGCACCAGTTGTTCGAAAAAGCCAACCTCGTGTTGGCTTTTTTATCCTTGGAGATAAGTAATGAAACCAACAGAGCAGTTGCTAAACGATATTTTAGATGAAGTCAGACCGCTGATCGGCAAAGGAAAGGTGGCTGATTATATCCCGGCATTGGCGGAGGTTCCGTCGAACAAGCTGGGGATTGCTGTGTGTTATAACGATGGTGAAATTATCCAGGCTGGCGATAGCGAGGAAGGTTTCTCGATCCAGTCGATTTCCAAGGCTCTGAGCCTGACGTTGGCGATGACTTTGTACCAGCCGGAAGAGATCTGGCAGCGGGTTGGTAAGGAGCCGTCGGGTCATGCATTCAACTCGATGATCCAGCTCGAGTTGGAAAACGGTATTCCGCGCAACCCGTTTATCAATGCCGGTGCCCTGGTGGTCTCCGATCTGTTGCACAGCCGTCTGTCGGCCCCGCAGTATCGGATGTTGGAGCTGGTGCGCACTCTCGCCCAGAATCCGCATATCTGTTACGACAAGGTTGTTGCCTCTTCTGAGATGCAGCACAGCGACCGCAATGCCTCGATTGCGTACCTGATGCGCTCATTCGGTAACTTCGACAACGAAGTGATGCCGGTCTTGACCAATTACTTCAGCTATTGCGCACTGAAAATGAGTTGTGTTGATTTGGCTAAGACTTTCAGTTACTTGGCAAATAAAGGGCTTCCTTTGGGCGCAAAAAAAACAATTATCACCCAAACTCAGTGTAAGCAAATGAATGCACTGCTGGCGACCTGCGGGTTGTATGACGGTGCTGGAGAATTTGCATATCGGGTTGGTATGCCGGGCAAATCCGGGGTCGGTGGCGGGATCATCGCTATCGTACCGGGTGAGATGACCATCGCCGTATGGTCGCCAGAGTTGGATCCTTCGGGTAACTCTCTGGCTGGCACCGCCGCCCTTGAATTGCTGGCCGAGCGGATCGGCCGTTCAATCTTTTAACGGGGTAACCAAGGCGCTTTAACCTTGGCCTGCCCCGATGATGGGGAGAGGCTTATGCTGTTGCGAGTTTGTGGATTCAAGTTAGCTGCTGTTGGGTTTGCCTTGTCACTGGGCGTGCAGGCCAATGAAGCGCCAGTGTGCCAGATGGAGTGGCACAATAGCCTGAGTATGCAGGACGGGGCGCTGAATTTGGAATTTGAAGGTGAGAGCTTCATGATCAAGCCCAGTGGCCAGCTCTATTTCGGTGTCCACAAAGTGAAGCTGAGTGATGACCAGTCGGCACTGCTGGCTGATTACCACCGCCTTATGCTCGATGATTTACCTTACACCTTATCCCACTCACAGCTTGTCGATCAGGAGCTATGCGATCGGGTGGCGATGCGCCAAGCCAAAGAAAGCGAAATCCAATCCCAAATCCCCGCCCTCAAGCGCTGGCAGAGCGTGACGCTCGATTGAGTTGCGCTATATACAATTCAACAGGACAAGATTTCAAAGACGCAGTGAAGACATCCTTGTCGCTCTAACCCGCCGTCCATGGCGGGTAAGCTTTGAAATCTTATCCTATTAAATTACCACAGCTTTATTTGCAAAAGTAATCCGAGATAGCCCTATTCATCCTCTTCGTCGACAAAGGCCGCTAGCAGGTCGTTGAGGAACAACTTGCCGTGCTCGGTGATCTGCCACTCATCACCTCTGTCTTCGAGGTAGTTCTGCTCAAGCGTCCAGCTGATTGGTCCTTCAATGCTGGATAGTGGCAGGCCGGTACGCTCGACATAATCGTGTTTCGGACACGCTTCAAGCAGGCGGAAGCGGTTCATGAAGAACTCGAACGGGCGCTCGCTGGCCTCTACCTGAATTTCCTGATCCAGGTATGGCTTGGTCGGGTTGAGGTAGCCACGCGGATGCTTGACCTTGACGGTGCGGGTAATGGTACCGTCAGCAAAACTCAGCTTGCCGTGGGCACCACAACCGATGCCAAGGTAGTCCCCGAAACGCCAGTAGTTCAGGTTATGGCGGCACTGACGACCCGGTTTGCTGTAACCGGAGATTTCGTATTGGACGTAGCCCGCTTCGGCCAGCATTTTATGGCCTTGCTCGAAGATCTCCCACAGATCGTCGTCATCAGGCAGCACTGGTGGCTTGGAATAGAACAGGGTGTTTGGTTCGATAGTGAGCTGGTACCAAGACAGGTGCGGCGGATCTAGGGCAATTGCCTGTTTGAGATCCGACAGGGCATCGTCGATGCTCTGATCCGGCAGGCCGTGCATCAGGTCGATGTTGAAGCTTTCAAGCCCCGCTTCTTTGGCCAGTCCGGCAGCGGTGATAGCCTCGCGGCTGCCGTGGATGCGGCCAAGGCGCTTGAGTTTTTCGTCCTGGAAGCTCTGGATGCCGATCGAGATACGGTTAACGCCAACTTCGCGGTAGGCGTTGAAGCGGCCGGCCTCGACAGTCCCCGGGTTGGCTTCCATGGTGATTTCGATATCGTCGCTGAACGGGATCCGCTGGTTGACGGCTTCGAGCAAACGGCCGATCTCCGGTGCGGAGATCAGGCTCGGGGTACCACCACCGATGAAGATGGAATGCAGCTCCCGGCCCTGGCTGGCCAAATCGTACTTTGCCAAGTCGGTATCGAGATCTTCGATAAGCGCATCAATGTAGTCGAGCTCGGGAATATCAGCTTTCAGTGCATGGGAGTTGAAGTCACAGTAAGGGCACTTCTGGACACACCATGGGATATGGATATACAGGCTCAGTGGCGGTGGTACTAGCATGGTTTATGCTTCCTTCAGGGCAGCAAACAGCTTGGCAAGGGCCTTGCCGCGGTGTGACAGTTGTTTCTTGCGTGCAGGCTCTAGCTCGGCAGAAGAGCACTGATCCTCCGGTACCCAGAAAACCGGGTCGTAACCAAAGCCATTTTCACCGTGGGCTTCAGTTAGGATCTTGCCTTCCCAACTGCCGTGGCAGACAAGCGGGGTTGGATCGTTCTCGTGGCGCATCATGACCAGTACGCAGTGGAAGCGCGCAGTACGCTGCTCGTCCGCAACGCCTTCCATTTCTTTGAGTAGCTTCTGCAGGTTTTCTTCATCAGAGGCATCAATGCCTGCAAAACGGGCAGAGTAGATCCCCGGAGCACCCTTGAGGTAATCCACTTCAAGGCCTGAGTCATCAGCAATTGCTGGCAGGCCGGTTTCTTTGGCGGCGTGACGGGCTTTGATAATGGCATTTTCGATAAAGGTGGTGCCAGTCTCGGCAACCGAAGAGACGTTGTAATCGCTCTGGGCGACAACATCGAAACCAAAATCGGCCAGAAGGCTAGCCATTTCTTTTACTTTGCCCTGGTTACCAGTGGCCAGTACTAATTTGCTCATCACAGTTCCTCGCAATAAAGAGGGCGCTATCTTATCTCACTGCCGGGAAAATAAAAGGGGAGCGCGAGGCTCCCCGGTCATTGCTGTCGCTGGATGCGGTGAAATGCTTTGATCAGTCGACATAAAAAGTCTGGTTAAATTCGATATTGCCACGGGTGCCGTTGTGGGAGACATCAACGGAAAAGCTGAAGCGTTCTTCGTTGGCATGCTTGATTTCGGCAATGTAATAGATGGCACTGCCTTCCCTGACTTCACGGAAAGAGAGGTTTTTCACCGTGCCCAGCAGGTTCTTGGCCTGGCCGCTGAGTACCGCGGTGACAGCCGGTTTGCCCGGCTGGCTTTTATCCAGCACGGTGACATTGATAACGGCAGAATAGCGGCTGCGCTGGATTTTGTAGGTGCTTGCTACTTCCGGGGTCAGGAAAGTCGACGGAAAGCTGGAGTAGTGAACTTCGAGGTTTTCTATATCTTTGTATTGTCCGGCACTGGCAGAAAGGCTGATGCCGAGACAGGAAATGAGTAAGGCAAATAGGCTGAAAAGACGAGTCATTTTATTATCCTTCTATACGCACCAGGCAGAGTATTACCCTGCACTGTAAGTGGGTATTGCTTAGTTCCATTATAGTTGTGGCCAATGAGTCCTGATGAAAGACTCTGATGAAAAACAGCCCGGCGTCTAGAAGTACGCCGGGCTGGAAGTTGCTTTCGCTTACAGCAGAGCCTGAATGGGCTCGGGTATTGCTTTCGGAGCGGTGATACGCACTTGCTTGTGACGTCCCAGCTCTCCTTTTTCAATATCGATTTGCCCCTTGGCGACCTTGAACTGTTTGGACAGATACTTGGTCAAATGGGCATTGGCCTTGCCATCTACCGGCGGGGCGGTGATCGCAATTTTGACTTCATCACCATGCAGGCCAACCACTTGGTCGCGGCTGGCCTTGGGCTGGATGTAAAGCCGCAGGATCAGATCGTCACCGTCAAGGTAGGCGGCCTGTTGGCTCATAGCTGGAACCAGATAGGGCCGACAAAGTCACCGATCAGGAAGTTGGCAAATTGTAGACCGATGAACAGTACCAGTACGCTTAGATCCAAGCCGCCCATTGCCGGGATAATGCGGCGGATCGGAGCTGTCATTGGCTCGGTTAGCTGATGCATGACATATTCAACCGGGCTGCGGCCTTGGCTGACCCAGCTTAGGATCGCGCGCAGTAGCAATACCCAGAACAGCAGGCCGCCGGCCGCTTTAATCAGCGACAGGGCGCCAATCCAGAAGTATTCCGGGGTGAACATGAAGCCACCACCCAGTACCAGCTGCAGAATGATGAATTTACCCATGCTCAGGACATAGGCGAACAGCAGTGTTGCCACATCCAGTGAACCGATGGACGGGATGACGCGGCGCAGCGGGCCAACCACCGGCTGGGTCGCCTTGACGATAAACTGGGAAAACGGATTGTAGAAATCGGCACGCGCCCACTGAAGCCAGATGCGCAGCAGCACGACCATAATGTAGAGATCAAATAGGGTACTGACTAGAAAACCAATTGAGTTCATATACTAACCTTAAAATAATTTTTCCATTTCTTCAGCGCGGGAAACGGCAGCACGCATTGCTTTGGCTACGGTATCACTAAGTTGGCACTCGTTGAAAGTACGGATTGCCTCGGCGGTCGTGCCGCCCTTTGAGGTGACCTGCGCACGGAGTGTTGCCAAGTCGGTTTCCGGGTTGGCGACCACCATTTCCGCAGCGCCAAGTGCAGATTGCTGTACCAGCGTACGGGCCTGTTCGGCACTGAAGCCTTGCTTGATAGCTTCTTGCTGCATAGCTTCCATAAACAGGAAGAAATAGGCCGGGGCACTACCTGCAGCGGCAATAATACTGTTAATGCCAGACTCTTGCTCGACCCAACACACTTCACCGACAGCCTGCATTAAGTTTTCGGCAAATTGGCGGTCGTTAGGATTAAGGGCGCTAGATGCATAAAGGCCACTCATGCCCTTGCCGATCAGTGACGGGGTATTTGGCATCACGCGTACCAGGTTCAAGTTGGTGGCCAACATTTCATTCAGTCGCCCGGCACCGATGCCCGCGGCAATGGAGATCACCAGCTTGCCGGAAAAGTCGAGGATCTGTAGCGGGCGGCAGACTTCTTCCATTAGCTGAGGCTTCACTGCCAGAACAATAACATCAGCGTCTGATGCCGCGCTCAGGTTGTTGTCAGTGGTGTGGATTCCGTAATCACGGGCCAGCGGCTCACGACGGGCTGAGCTTGGTGCTGTGGCGGTGATTTTGTCTGGCGCATAGCCGCTGGCGACAAGGCCGGCGATGATAGAGCGGGCCATGTTACCGGCACCAATGAAGGCAATCGAGCGTTGTTCCATGTTACATCCTCTGTGTATTCAAGGCCGGGAGGGACGTAGACGTCCTTCCTAGACGTTGTAATTGTGTGGCTATTATAGCCAGCGCTTGGCTTACTGTTTAGCTGAATAATCGCGGGCACCAAAAATTGCGGTACCGATCCTGACTATCGTGCTGCCAGCAGCAACTGCGGCTTCGAGATCACCACTCATCCCCATTGACAGGGTATCGAGCTGCGGGTGCTTGGCCTTGAGCTTTTCCATCGCCTCGGCAAGGCTGGAAAAGGCTGCGAGCTGACTGGTGTAATCGTCTGCTTTTTGCGGGATAGACATCAGGCCGCGCAGTACCAAATTTGGCATTGCCGCGACCTCGTCCGCGAGCGCTGCAACTTCGTCGAAAGCCAGCCCTGATTTGGAATCCTCGCCACTGGTGTTGACCTGGAGTAGGACATTGAGCGGTGCCATCTCTGATGGACGCTGTTCGCTCAGTCGACGGGCAATTTTGGCGCGGTCCACCGAGTGAACCCAGTCGAAGTGCTCGGCAATCGGACGGGTCTTGTTGGACTGAATTGGACCGATAAAGTGCCAGCTCAACGGGGACGGTGTGTCCTGAGTGGCAAAGTACTGGATCTTCTCGACGCCTTCCTGGACATAGTTTTCACCGAAAGCCGTGTGGCCAGCGGCAATCGCTTCCTCGATGGCGGCGATAGGCTTGGTCTTGCTTACCGCAAGCAGTTGCACTGTTTCGGCATCTCTACCGCATTTTTCTGCTGCCAGGCCAATCTGGGTGATGACCTGTTCAATATTTTGCTTGATACTATTCATAATTGATTCTGTGGGGAAAATTTATGGATATCACCGAACTACTGGACTTTAGTGTAAAGCATAACGCCTCTGATCTGCACCTTTCAGCGGGTGTTCCACCAATGATCCGTGTTGATGGTGATGTGCGCAAGCTGAGCTTGCCGGCTCTCGAGCATGGTGAAGTACACCGTCTGGTCTTCGATATAATGAATGACGCCCAGCGGAGGGAGTTCGAAGAGCGGTTGGAAGTCGACTTCTCGTTCGAGTTGCCCGATGTCGGTCGTTTTCGTGTCAACGCTTTCAAGCAGGCACGTGGTAGCGCGGCTGTGTTTAGGACTATTCCGGTGAATATCCCGACGCTAGAGTCGTTGGGTGTGCCCGAAGTGTTCTATCAGATTGCACAATGCCAGCGTGGTTTGGTACTGGTCACCGGGGCAACCGGTTCAGGTAAGTCCACTACTATTGCTGCGCTGGTGGATTATATTAACGAGAACTTCAACCGCCATATCCTCACCATCGAGGATCCGGTGGAGTTTGTCCATACCGGCAAACGTTGTCTGATCAACCAGCGTGAAGTGCACCGCGATACCCATAGCTTCCATAATGCCCTGCGCTCATCCTTGCGTGAAGATCCGGATGTCATTGTGGTGGGTGAGTTGCGTGACCGCGAAACGATCAGCTTAGCATTGACTGCGGCCGAAACTGGTCATTTGGTGTTGGGCACGTTGCATACTAGCTCGGCGGCCAAGACAGTCGATAGGATCATCGATGTGTTCCCGGGCAACGACAAGGCGATGGTACGCTCGATGCTTTCCGAGTCGCTGCGCGCCGTGGTCTCGCAGAACCTGCTCAAATGTACCAGTGGTGGCCGCATTGCTGCCCATGAGGTGATGATGGCAACGCCGGCTATCCGCAACCTGATCCGCGAAGACAAAGTGGCCCAGATGTTCTCGATGATCCAAACCGGTTCGGCGATGGGGATGCAGACTATGGATCAGAGCGTCAAGATGCTGGTGGCCCAAGGGTTGGTCGATGCCGAGGAAGGTCGTCGTGTGGTCGACTCAGGTTTTTCGCAGTTTTAATGGGAATAGATAGCAATGACTTTGCAACATGCACTCAATGAGATGGTCAGCCGCAAGGCGTCGGATCTCTATATCACGGTAGATTCACCTTGCTTGCTGCGTATTGATGGCAATCTTCACCCGCTAGGCGAAACGCTTGATCTTACAGCCGTCGAGCAAATGTTTACCGAGGCGATGGATAACGAACAGGAAGCGGAGTACCGTGCCTCCAAGGAAGCCAACTTTGCCTTGGTAAGAGGGGAGTTTCGTTTCCGGGTCAGCGCTTTTTGGCAGCGCGAACTGCCGGGGATGGTGATCCGCCGGATTGAAACTGAAATCCCGGATATTTTTTCGCTCAACCTGCCGATGGATATGCAGAAAATGGCGCTGGCCAAGCGGGGACTGGTATTGGTGGTTGGCGCGACAGGCTCCGGTAAATCGACGTCGATGGCAGCAATGACCGGCTACCGTAACGCCAACCGTAGCGGGCATATCCTGACGGTGGAAGATCCGATTGAATTTGTCCATAAGCACAACAAGTGCATCGTGACCCAGCGCGAAGTAGGGTTGGACACCGAAAGCTATGAAGTCGCGTTGAAAAACTCCCTGCGCCAGGCACCGGATATGATCTTGATAGGCGAGATCCGCACTCCTGAGACAATGGAATATGCGATGAACTTTGCCGAAACCGGTCACCTTTGTATGGCAACGCTGCATGCCAACAATGCCAACCAGGCCCTCGAGCGAATCCTGCATTTGGTGCCCAAGGAGCGGCGCGAGCAGTTCTTGTTTGATTTGTCACTGAACCTCAAATGTATCTTGGCCCAGCAGCTGATCCCGGATGCCCATGGTGTCGGTCGTCACGGTGCCTTTGAACTATTGATCAACTCGCCTCGGGTGGCTGATCTGATCCGCCGAGGCGAACTGCATGAGATCAAAGAAACCATGGCCAAGTCGAATGAGTCCGGCATGATGACTTTCGATCAGTCGCTCTATGAGCTTTACAGTACGGGTAAGATCACCGAGCAGGATGCCTTGCACCATGCCGATTCCGCTAATGATCTGCGCCTGATGATCAAGGTCGGTAGCAAAAGTCAATTGAGCAACAACTCGCTGTCCGGAGTGACTGTCGATATGGGCTAAATCAACCAATTAGCCAGTGATAAACCAAAAGCATTGGGGTTCCTATGATCCTAATGCTTTTTTTGTTGATCACTTTTAATAAAGTTTTGAAATTAAAGCCTATTAAAGTCGCTTGGATCTTGGTGTACAGGTAAATGAGCTTTTGGGTTCAAATAGCCCAAAAGCTGTACAAGATGATCATCCCTTGATCCTTGTGGGCTGGATAGCGCCAATGATTATAGATCTTGGCAGGCGATAGCTTTTTGGTGATAAGAAAGGGAAAAGCTGTACGCTGGAGCTGGGAGGTAGTGAGGAGTATGGAATGAGGGAAAAAATACCTAGGTTCCAGGATCTAGAACCCAGGCTCTGCTTTTTATCCGTATTGCTGCTCGAACCAGCTCTCTAGGATCACGACAGCAGACTGCGAGTCGATGTTGCCTTTGCTGAGATTGCGGTATCCGCCACGATCAAACAGATCTGAGCGGGCTTCGGCGGTGCTCAGGCGTTCGTCATGCAACTCTACCGGGCAGCCAAATCGGCCATGGAGGCGGTTGGCGAACTTCTTGGCCCGAGGGGTGATCGCGTCAAGTTCGCCCCCCTGCATATCCAGCGGTAGGCCGACAACCACCAAGTCCGGTTGCCATTCTTTGAGGATTTTTTCAATGTCATCCCAGTTGGGGATCCCGTCTCGCGCCTTAAGGGCGGCAAGTGGGTTGGCGGTGCCGGTCAGCTCTTGGCCGATAGCGACACCAATACTTTTCGTACCGTAATCAAAAGCGAGTACGCTGCGAGATTGACTCATGCGTGTCCTTGTTCTGTGGAAAGGTGAGTAGCACTGATACCCAGCTGGGCAATAGCCTTGTTCCAGCGTTCATTTATCGGGGTATTGAACACCACATCGGTGCTGGCTTCTGTTGTCAGCCAAACATTTTCAATCAGCTCCTGCTCCAGTTGTCCCGCATCCCAGCCGGCATAGCCGAGAGCAACCAGGAAGTTATCAGGTGATTCACTGGTACCGAGCAATGAGAGAATATCTTTAGAGGTGGTGATCGAGACCTCTTCGGTGACATCGATGCTTGAGCTCAAACGGCCGACTCGGTTGTGCAGGACAAAACCGCGATCAGCAGATACCGGGCCACCATTGAATACCGGTTGCTCAAGGCAGGAGTGATCCCTGACGGGTAACTCACGCTCAATTTCAATTTGGTCGAGCATATTGCCTACCGAAATTTCAATCGGCAGGTTGATGACGATGCCCATTGCCCCTTCGTCGTTATGCTCACAAATGTAGACAACACTTCCTTTGAAATTAGGATCCTGCATGCTGGGCATGGCTACCAGAAAGTGGTTGGTCAAGTTCATGGGAAGATACCTACAACCGTTCGACTTACTTACAGTATGCCGACTAATTAACAGAATTGGTATTAAAGGGAGAGGTTTTTAACTATTCGCGCAGCCTAACCATTTTCACCTAGAGAGTGAAATGATCAGGCCGCATTGAATTAGCGCATTATGCGTTGATACGACGCTCGATAGCATCCATCAGCTTGCCGGTGATAGAAATATCAAAAGCGGCTTCGATTTCGCGGATACAAGTTGGGCTGGTGACATTGATTTCAGTCAGCTTGTCACCAATCACATCAAGACCGACGAAGATCAGCCCTTTCTCTTTCAGAACCGGTGCAACCGTCTCGGCAATCTTGCGATCGGTTTCGCTGATTGGGCGAGCTTCGCCTCGGCCGCCAGCTGCCAGGTTGCCACGGGTTTCTCCTTTGGCCGGGATGCGTGCCAGGCAGTATGGCATCGGTTCGCCATCGACCACCAGAATACGCTTGTCGCCGTTGCTGATATCCGGTACGAAAGTCTGGGCCATGCAGAAGTTCTGGCCGTGGTTGGTCAGGGTTTCGATGATCACCGAGACGTTCGGATCGCCTTTCATCACGCGGAAGATCGACGAACCGCCCATGCCATCAAGCGGCTTGAGGATCACATCGCCGTGCTTTTGGTGGAACGATCTGATCTTGTCGGCACTGCGGGTAACGACTGTGGTTGGTGTCAGCTCAGGGAACCAAGCAGTAAACAGCTTTTCATTGCAGTCTCGCAGGCTTTCTGGCTTGTTGACGATCAGCGCACCTTCATCTTCGGCTCGCTCGAGGATGTAGGTGGCGTAAATGTATTCGGTGTCGAATGGGGGATCTTTACGCATCAATACCGCGTCCAGATCAGATAGGGCAATTTCCTGCTCGTTATGGAATTCGAACCAGCCGGTTGGATCTTCCTTTAGGCTGACGACACGGGTGCGGGCCATGGCTTTGCCTTGCTCCAGTGACAGATCGTTCATTTCCATGTAGTGGATTTCCCAACCACGGCGCTGGGCTTCCAACATCATGGCAAAGCTGGAATCTTTCTTGATGTTGATAGACTCGATAGGGTCCATCACGATACCCAGTTTGATCATTGCTTTCTCCTAATTTCTTCCCTTGGGGCGTTAGCCTAGATCGCCGAAGCGGACTTGCAGGGCTGTGATTGCTGTCATCGCGGCTGTTTCGGTTCGCAGTACGCGCGGGCCAAGCAGGATTTCGTCAAATTTGTATTCTTCGGTCATGCTGATCTCTTCAGCAGACAGACCGCCTTCCGGGCCAATCAGTAGACGTACTTTACTGACAGGCGCTGGCAGGGTGTTGATTGAGTAGTGGGCTCGAGGGTGCAAGTTGAGCTTGAGGCCGTCATATTGCTCGGCACACCAGTCTTCCAGTTTCATGATCGGGCGGATTTCCGGCACGGTATTGCGGCCACATTGCTCACAGGCGCTGATGGCGATTTTCTGCCATTGTTGGAGTTTCTTTTCGAAACGATCGGCATTGAGCTTCACGCCACAGCGTTCTGAAATCAGCGGTGTAATGGTATTGACGCCCAGCTCGACCGACTTCTGGATGGTAAATTCCATCTTCTCACCACGTGATACCACTTGACCGAGATGAATATCCAGCGGCGACTCGACACTGTTTTCATTACGGGCCTGGATTTCCACTTCCACACTTTTCTTGCTGGCATTGGTGATCACGGCCGGGAACTCGGCATTGCTGCCGTCAAAGAGCAGGACTTCCTGGCCAGCCTGCATACGCATGACGCGGCCGACATGGTTGGCGGCATCATCGCTGAGCATAACGGTTCCAGAGCTAGGTAATAACTCCGGGTGGTAAATTCGTGGGATTCTCATGGCTATCTCGTAACCCGTTGGTTGTCATCTGGCTGCATTATATCAACTCTCCCGCTGATTGCAGGCTGTTGGTAATAGAATGCCGATTCTTGGATACAGAGATGGACGCGCCGAGGAAGAAAAGCAAGGGCAACAGGGAAATAACCCCGCTGTTTCTGAACAGCTGGTGTCTCGCGTTTTTGTGCTTGCAGGGTTGTGCGATGCCGTTGATTATATATCATATGCAAGTTGTTGCTATTTTAGACAAGGAACGTTAGATGAAAAAGCAGTTAATAACCATAGCGCTGTCCAGCCTGGTGATTCTGTCCGGCTGCGGGGGAGGCGGCGGTGGCAAGGCGCAGGACAGAAGCGCCAACATAGATGGTGATCCCGCCCTGGAGCTGCTGCGGGCATACCAATCCGACAGCCCGTCGGCAGCAGCGGCTCTTGACTGCGTTACCCTGTACAAAAAGAACCAATCATGTCTGGTCAGCGATATTGCTCCGCTGGGTTATGTCACCAGCCAGAATGTCACGGTCGAAGACATTGCGGCCAGGCTGGTGGTTTCGCATGCTTGGATGGGCGACAACTTCGTGTCCGCACTGCGCGAGATGCCGCAGGACTTGTTGAACTTGTTCCGTTCGGTCAATGCTGTGGTGCTGAGTTACGAGGTGCGGCCATCGTTTTATCACTCGGGGACGGCCAGCCTGTATATCGACCCGCGTTATCTCTGGCTGTCGGACAGCCAGTGGCGGGATATCTACCAGCAGGACGACTACCGCGATGCCTACCAGTCACAGTTGAAGTTTATCACCGCCAACCGTTATCTCGACCCCTATGGCGATTATGTACTGACCAGCAACACCTATGATGTAGATTATAACGCCAGTCGAAACCTCGAGCAGATCACCAGGGGGCTTTACCGCCTGCTGGCCCACGAACTGGCCCATGCCAATGACTATCTGCCGCAGGATACACTGGCAGATTTGGATACTAGCCAGACAGTTTGGTGGAATATCCAGAGACGGATCCCAGCCAACAGTGAGCTCAACCGAGATCAACCACTAAGCTCGACAATGCTGCACCAAATGGCGCAAGTCTCTTTTCGTGGAGAGAAGCCAACCCAAGAACAACTTCAGTTTGATGCTGCGACTATGGGGAACGAGTTCGAGTTTGATGGTGCGGCAGATTTTTACGCCTATTCCAGTCAGGCTGAAGATGTCGCCATGCTGTTCGAGGCTTTTATGATGCATAAGGAATATCAAGCGACTTCTGATGTTGCATTCCTTGTGGAGCCAACTGTTTCCGATCCTAATTGTGATGATTACAAAATCGGTTGGGGGCAGCGTGACCGACTGGCCGACAGCCTCGTGAAGGCGAGGGCCAAGCAGGTTGCCGAGCGTATCTTGCTGCGGGATCTGGGTACCGAATTTAGCCATATCGATGAAAATACGGATCCACTGCCTTTTGGTGCCGGTTGGTGTGAGGCGCAGTCGTATTTTGTGTCGGGCAAGCCAATAATAAAAAGCGTGCAACAGGCGCAGAGCCGGTTTTTTTTCCGCGATGATTTCAGTCGCGAGTAACCAAGCTTAAAGCGTTCCTTGTTGCTGGAAGGCCAGTGTGTGACCACACTGGCGGCAGCGGTAGTGGGCTTGGCCGCGCTGGACTTTGTTGTGGCGGCGGACCGTCATTTGGTGTTCGCTGCACTGGCAGCGGTAAAGAAATGTCTGGCCCTGTACCGAGCTGACATCGAAGCTGTGGGTGGTACGTGGTGCCACCCCGAATACCTCCTGCATGATGACCTGCCACTCCCGGCCATGCGGCCGAACTTTGCCAAACAACTTGAATACCACCAGGTGGGCCACTTCATGCGGTACTACCTCATTGAGGAAAGCGTCCGGATTCTCATTAAGCAGCACCGGGTTAAAGCGTACCTCCCAGCCTTGCAACCGGGCACTACCGGCAATCTTCCCGCGTTGGGTAAAGCGAACTTCAGGTATCGCCAAACGCTTGTTGAGGCGTCGGTTGGCCTGGGCAATACATTGCTTAACGCGGTCGATTACTTGGTGTTGCAGGGCGGTCATGTTCATTCCAAGGAGGCTGGCTGGTGGAGCAGGGGAGTATAGGTGGAAGAGCGGCCAGAGGCTAGAGGGGCGGGGGGAGAGACGCTGGGCTTTGGGGAAAGCGATAGTTAGGTACTGTGATCCTATGGTTCTATGGCCCTATGGGGAAAAGCGGAGCGATGGAAAAGATAAGTACTTAGGTCTGTGAGGGAAATTGGCAGTGTTAATTTATCTTTGACGCGTAGTTTGACTGTGAAATGTAGTTTGGGGAGTCATCTTGCAGAACCGCAGAACCGCAGAACCGCAGAACCGCAGAACCGCAGAACCGCAGAACCGCATCTTTAAAAACCAAAAAAGGAAGCCGAAGCTTCCTTTTTTCAATCAAACCCGGGCGCTTACTTGATGTTAGCGAAGTCGCGTAGGATGTCGGCTTTGTCTGTTTTTTCCCATGGGAACTCTTCACGACCGAAGTGACCGTATGCCGCTGTTTTCTTGTACATTGGCTTCAATAGGTCAAGCATTTCGATCAGGCCGTACGGGCGTAGGTCGAAGTGCTGGCGTACTGCTTCTACGATAATGTCGTGAGAAACTTTTTCGGTACCGAATGTCTCGATCATGATAGATGTTGGATCAGCAACACCGATAGCGTAAGAAAGCTGGATTTCACAACGGTCAGCCATGCCAGCTGCGATGATGTTCTTCGCTACGTAGCGTGCCGCGTATGCTGCAGAACGGTCAACTTTCGATGGATCTTTACCAGAGAATGCACCGCCACCGTGACGTGCTGCGCCGCCGTAGGTATCAACGATGATCTTACGACCAGTCAGACCACAGTCACCCATTGGGCCACCGATAACGAAACGGCCGGTTGGGTTGATGAAGTACTTGGTGTCTTTGTTCAGCCACTCTGAAGGTAGAACTGGCTTGATGATCTCTTCCATGACTGCTTCTTGCAGTACTGGTAGCTCAATGCTGTCGCAGTGCTGGGTAGATAGTACTACTGCATCGATACCAACGATTTTGCCTTGATCGTAGGCAAACGTCACCTGGCTTTTCGCATCTGGGCGAAGCCAAGGTAGGGCGCCGTTCTTACGGACTTTTGCCTGGCGCTCTACTAGGCGGTGGGCGTAAGTTACAGGCGCTGGCATCAGTACGTCAGTTTCGTTGGTCGCGTAACCGAACATGATACCCTGGTCACCAGCACCCAGCTCGCGTGGGTCTTCACGGTCAACACCCTGGTTGATGTCTGGAGACTGCTTGCCGATTGCGCTTAGTACCGCACAAGAGTTAGCGTCGAAGCCCATGTCTGAGTGGGTGTAGCCGATTTCGCGAACGGTTTCGCGAGTTAGCTCTTCGATATCAACCCAAGCAGAGGTCGTGATTTCACCACCAACCATTACCATACCGGTTTTTACGTAAGTCTCACACGCAACACGTGCTTTCGGATCTTGCTCTAAGATCGCATCCAATACTGCATCTGAAATCTGGTCTGCAATTTTATCTGGATGACCTTCTGATACTGACTCAGAAGTAAACAGGTGCTTCGACATGAGCGCTCCCATAAATTTATGTGTTAGTTGATGTTCTCGGGCTCTTGAACCATGTTCCATGGTCACATACTTGCATACGGATATACGTTTGTATGTATAGAGCTACCTCCGTCTAGACGGCTATAATACTCTTTGCTGCTCGAAAATCAACTTGCAATAAGTAGGGGTACTGAAGCAAAACCACAAGCAAACGTTTTCCCTGTAACGCTTTTATTACAGTTAGTTGCCTTGCTTATTGAAGGGCTAATACCATCATTACCTTGATATAGAACTTATTTTTCTCAGGAAATCGTTTGCAGTTATAGCCCAGTCTTTGCGACAATACCCGCCCGCCGAACTGCGGCTTGCCTGAACCAATGACGGTGAGGGGGGCCGAATATTCAACGTCTACGAATTTCTGGAGCAGACATGTCTTCTCGTAAAGATCTTGCTAATGCAATCCGTGCCCTGAGCATGGACGGTGTTCAACAAGCTAACTCTGGCCACCCTGGTGCACCTATGGGTATGGCTGATATCGCTGAAGTACTGTGGCGTGGCCACATGAACCACAACCCACAAAACCCTGAGTGGGCTGACCGCGACCGCTTCATTCTGTCGAACGGCCATGGTTCAATGCTGATTTACTCTCTGCTTCACCTAACTGGCTACGATCTGTCTATCGACGATCTGAAAAACTTCCGCCAGCTACACTCTAAAACACCGGGTCACCCAGAATACGGTTACGCACCGGGTGTTGAAACCACCACTGGCCCACTAGGTCAGGGCATCACTAACGGTGTGGGTATGGCAATGGCTGAAAAAGCGCTTGCTGCCCAGTTCAACCGTGACGGCCACGACATCGTTGACCACTACACGTACGTGTTCATGGGCGACGGCTGTCTGATGGAAGGTATTTCTCACGAAGCGTGTTCTCTAGCCGGTACTCTAGGCCTAGGCAAGCTAATCGCGTTCTGGGATGACAACGGCATCTCAATCGACGGTGAAGTTGAAGGTTGGTTCTCTGACGATACGCCTAAGCGTTTCGAAGCTTACGGCTGGCACGTAATCCCAGCAGTAGACGGCCACGATGCAGACGCTATCAACGCGGCTATCGAAGCGGCTAAAGCTGATCCGCGTCCTACGCTTATCTGTACCAAGACGATTATCGGTTTCGGTTCGCCAAACAAAGCGGGTTCTCACGACTGTCACGGTGCGCCACTAGGCCACGACGAAATCGCTGCAGCACGCGAGTTCCTGGGTTGGAACCACGGTCCATTCGAAATCCCTGCAGACATCGCTGCCCAGTGGGATGCGAAAGAAGCAGGCGCAGCCAAAGAAGCGGCTTGGAACGAGAAGTTCGAAGCGTACGCAGCGGCTTACCCTGAGCTAGCGGCTGAATACAAGCGCCGTGTAAACGGTGAGCTACCAGCGCAGTGGGAAGAAAAAGCCAACGCAATCATTGCTGATCTGCAAGCTAACCCAGCAAACATCGCATCACGTAAAGCCTCTCAGAACGCACTAGAAGCGTTCGGCCAGATGCTTCCTGAGTTCATGGGCGGCTCTGCTGACCTGGCACCTTCTAACCTGACTATGTGGTCTGGTTCGAAGTCGCTAGAAGCGAACGACTTCTCTGGCAACTACATCCACTACGGTGTACGTGAGTTCGGCATGACAGCGATCATGAACGGCATCGCGCTACACGGTGGTTTTGTACCATACGGTGCAACCTTCCTAATGTTCATGGAATACGCGCGTAACGCAATGCGTATGGCGGCACTGATGAAAGTGCAGAACATCCAGGTTTACACTCATGACTCTATCGGTCTGGGTGAAGATGGCCCGACTCACCAGCCGGTTGAGCAGATGGCATCTCTACGCCTGACGCCGAACATGAGCACATGGCGCCCATGTGATCAGGTTGAGTCTGCAGTAGCATGGAAACTGGCTATCGAGCGCAAAGACGGCCCAACGTCTCTGATCTTCTCGCGCCAGAACCTAGCCCAGCAGGCGCGCAGCGAAGCGCAGGTTGCTGACATCGCTAAGGGTGCTTACATCCTGAAAGATTGTGAGGGCAAGCCTGAGCTTATCCTTATCGCAACGGGTTCTGAAGTGGAGCTAGCGGTAGAAGCGGCTGCACAGCTAACCTCAGAAGGTAAGCAAGTACGCGTTGTTTCAATGCCATCAACTGATGCATTCGACAAACAGGATGCGGCTTACCGTGAAGCGGTTCTGCCATCAGACGTCACTGCACGCGTTGCTATCGAAGCCGGTATTGCTGACTTCTGGTACAAGTACGTTGGCTTCAACGGCCGTATCATCGGTATGACGACCTTCGGCGAATCAGCACCTGCTGGCGAGCTATTCAAGATGTTCGGCTTCACCACTGAAAATGTGGTAAACACAGCCAAAGAATTGCTGGCATAAGCCAAGCTTGAATTAAATCGTTAGGCTCGTTGCGCAAGGCGATTTATTTCGAAGAATGAAAAAAAGACCCCGTCATGGGGTCTTTTTTTATATGAAATGGGATCCTTGTCACGCTATAAATTGCTGGTAAAGACCAGCACAAATACAAGGTTTTAACGCTAAGATCATAAAATATAAGATTTTTGTCCTCTTGGGTGACTCTGCTCACATTTATGGTGATTATCAGCAAGGCTTGTTATACACTATCGCGGCTTATTAATTTTGTAGCACGGATATGACACTAAAAGTCGCAATTAATGGATTTGGCCGTATTGGTCGCAGTGTGCTTCGCGCACTGTACGAGAGCGGTAAAGATCATCACATCGACGTCGTGGCGGTCAACGAACTGGCTGAGCCGGAGGCAATGGCTCACCTGCTGCAGTATGACACCAGCCATGGACGCTTTTTCAAGCCTGTCAGCCATGATCAGGAGCACTTGTTTATTGCTCATGAAAACGGCGGCAAGGACAGTATCCGTATTCTCCACCAAAGCGACATTCACCTATTGCCCTGGAAAGACCTCGACATCGATATTGTCCTGGACTGTACCGGCATCTTCGGCAGCCGTGCCGATGGCGAAGCCCATATTACAGCGGGCGCCAAGAAAGTGTTGTTTTCCCACCCTGCTGCAAATGATATCGACAATACCATTATCTATGGTGTGAACCATGACTCGCTCAAAGCTGAGCATCACATTGTCTCCAACGGCTCTTGCACCACCAACTGTATTGTCCCTGTTATCAAGGTACTGGATGAAGCCTTCGGGATTGAATCCGGCACCATTACCACTATCCACTCGGCGATGAATGACCAGCAGGTCATCGATGCTTACCACAGCGATTTGCGCCGTACCCGAGCTGCCAGCCAGTCGATTATTCCCGTTGATACTAAACTTCATCTGGGGATTGGTCGTATCTTTCCGAAATTTTCTGACAAATTCGAAGCCATCTCTGTGCGCGTGCCGACAATTAACGTTACCGCGATGGATTTAAGTGTCACTGTAAAAACAAATGTGAAAGTTAATGACGTAAATCAATCACTGGCCGAGGCGTCTCGTTGTACATTAGATGGCATAGTGGATTACACAGAAGTGCCACTTGTCTCGATAGACTTCAATCACGATCCCCATAGCGCGATTGTCGACGGTACCCAGACCCGTGTCAGTAACCAGCACCTGATTAAGTTGTTGGTCTGGTGTGATAACGAATGGGGGTTTGCCAACCGGATGCTAGACACTGCCTTGGCAATGCAGGCTGCCGACCAGGCTGCCGAGCAATAGATGTAAGAATTATTGGGCTTGGCAGTGACGCCGAGCCGTCAAAAACTTTGATTTTAAATTAATTAATGTTGAGAGGACAAACCATGTCTGTAATCAAGATGACTGATCTGGAACTTGCGGGTAAACGCGTATTCATCCGTGCTGACCTAAACGTTCCTGTGAAAGACGGTAAAGTAACTTCTGATGCGCGTATCCTTGCGTCTCTACCAACTATCAAGCAGTGCCTAGAAGCTGGCGCTAAAGTAATGGTTACTTCTCACCTTGGTCGTCCAACTGAAGGCGAGTACGCGGAAGAGTTCTCTCTACAGCCTGTTGTTAACTACCTAAACGACGCACTAGACTGCGAAGTTAAGCTAGCAAAAGACTACCTAGACGGTCTTGAGCTGAACGCTGGCGAGCTAGTTGTCCTTGAAAACGTTCGCTTCAACAAAGGCGAGAAGAAGAACGAAGAAGCGCTTTCTAAGCAGTACGCAGCACTATGTGACGTATTCGTTATGGACGCATTCGGTACGGCTCACCGTGCACAAGCATCTACTCACGGTGTTGGTACTTACGCTCCAGTAGCATGTGCGGGTCCTCTTCTTGCTGCTGAGCTAGAAGCGCTAGGCAAAGCAATGGACAACCCAGAGCGTCCACTAGTTGCTATCGTTGGTGGTTCAAAAGTTTCTACTAAGCTAACAGTACTTGAGTCGCTATCTAAAGTTGCTGACCAGCTAGTTGTTGGTGGTGGTATTGCGAACACATTCATCGCAGCTGCTGGCCACAATGTTGGTAAGTCTCTGTACGAAGCTGACCTTGTTGAAACTGCTCAAAAGCTAATGAAAGAGTGTGCAATTCCAGTTGCTACTGACGTTGCTTGTGCAAAAGCATTCGACGAGAACGCTGAAGCTGAAATCAAGAGCGTGACTGAAGTTGCTGACGACGACATGATTTTCGACCTTGGTCCTGAGTCAACAGCTGCTCTTGCTGAAATTATCGGCAACGCGAAAACTATCCTTTGGAACGGTCCTGTTGGCGTATTCGAGTTCAAGAACTTCGAAGCGGGTACTGCTGGCATCTCTAAAGCAATCGCTGAATCTGCAGGTTTCTCTGTAGCTGGCGGTGGTGACACCCTAGCAGCTATCGACAAGTTCGGTATCAAGGCTGACGTTTCTTACATCTCTACAGGTGGCGGTGCGTTCCTTGAGTTCGTTGAAGGCAAAGTACTTCCAGCGGTTGCAATGCTAGAAGAGCGTGCTAAAGCTTAAGTAATTTGAGTGCGGGAGTTCCGTCCAAAAGTACTCCCGCCTTTTATCTGATTGTGAAGAAGGCCGTGTTTTTGTAGAATGTGGGCGCTTCGCAAACGATTGCACAGATTTATATTTATATAAGACAACAAGGCAAATAGGACTATTGTTATGTCTAAGATCTTCGATTTCGTAAAACCTGGTGTTATTTCTGGCGACGACGTACAGAAAGTATTTGAAGTAGCGAAAGAAAACAAATTCGCTCTTCCAGCGGTTAACGTTGTTAACACTGACTCTGTAAACTCTGTACTAGAAGCTGCTGCTAAAGTTAAAGCACCAGTTGTTGTTCAGTTCTCTAACGGCGGTGCTGCATTCTTCGCTGGTAAAGGTCTGAAACTAGAAGGTCAGGAAGCACAGATCATGGGTGCTGTAGCTGGTGCGAAATACGTACACGCTGTAGCTGAAGCTTACGGTGTGCCAGTTATCCTTCACACTGACCACGCTGCTAAGAAGCTTCTTCCATGGATCGACGGTCTACTAGACGCGGGTGAAGAGTTCTTCGCGCAAACTGGTAAGCCTCTATTCTCTTCTCACATGATCGACCTTTCTGAAGAGTCTCTAGAAGAGAACATCGAAATCTCTGCTAAGTACCTAGAGCGTATGGCTAAGATGGGTATGACGCTTGAGATCGAACTAGGTTGTACTGGTGGTGAAGAAGACGGCGTTGACAACACTGATATGGATCAGTCTGAGCTGTACACTTCTCCAGAAGACGTAGCTTACGCATACGAGAAACTAAACGCTATCAGCCCACGTTTCACTATCGCTGCTTCTTTCGGTAACGTACACGGTGTATACAAGCCAGGTAACGTTGTTCTAACTCCAACGATCCTACGTGACTCTCAGGCATACTGTGCAGAGAAATTCGGTATCGCACCAAACGCGCTGAACTTCGTATTCCACGGTGGTTCTGGTTCTTCTCAGGAAGAAATCGAAGAGTCAATCGGCTACGGTGTTATCAAAATGAACATCGATACTGATACTCAGTGGGCAACTTGGGATGGCGTACGTGCGTACGAAGCTGAAAACCGTGACTTCCTACAAGGCCAGATCGGTAACCCAACTGGTGAAGACGCGCCTAACAAGAAATACTACGATCCACGCGTATGGCTACGTGCTGGTCAGGTTGGTATGGTTAACCGTCTTGAGCAAGCTTTCAAAGACCTTAACGCTATCGACGTACTATAAGTTACGTTTAGCTTAAAGCTTTGTAAAAACCCGCTTCGGCGGGTTTTTTTAGCCTGTCATTTGTTTGTGAACTTGCTCATGTTTTTGTTGGCGTTTTTTGAGCCGAGGGGTATTATCCGGCGCGAAAAAGAGCTTTCAAGGCTCAACAAAATTAATAAATCACTGTTATAGTGGTGATTGCATAAGTAATTTGTATAAACAGGCCTATGATTATTTGTGCCTCCCGCGGAGTTTTTTGTGGGAAAGGAAATAACATTTGCAGGATGAGAAAGGTATGAGTGAGAGTAGTGTTACAGATACCGTAACGGATACCGTCACCGGTGTTGCAGATACGGTGGTAGATACCATCAAGGATAATGAGCTAACAACAGGTGTGCTGAATGCAGGGACCTGGGTCGCGGACAACCAGGAGTTGTTGATCCAGTACGGGGTGAATATCCTGTCAGCATTGGTCATCCTGTTTATCGGTAATATCATTACCAAGAGCATCGCAAATGGCGTAGCCAAAATGCTGCGTCGCAAAGACATGGATGAAGCGGTCGTCGAGTTCTTGCACTCACTGGTTCGCTATCTACTGTTTGTTATCGTACTGATCGCCGCCCTTGGCCGCATCGGCGTGCAGACCGCCTCCGTGGTTGCGGTTATCGGTGCCGCCGGTTTGGCTGTTGGCCTGGCGTTGCAGGGCTCGCTGTCAAACTTTGCAGCTGGCGTGTTGATTGTTGCCTTCCGTCCGTTCAAGTCCGGTGACTTTGTCGAGATTGGCGGTGTGTCTGGCTCGGTCGAGTCTATCCAGGTGTTCTCTACCATTTTGAAAACTCCAGACAATAAAATGGTCGTGGTACCGAACGCGTCAGTGATCGGCGGCCCTATCACTAACTATTCACGCCATAAAACCCGCCGTATCGACTTGGTCATTGGCGTGTCTTACGATGCCGATCTGAAGCATACCAAAGCGGTCTTGAATCGGGTGATTGAAGCCGATGACCGTATCCTGAAGGATCCAGCGCCAACAGTAGGTGTACTGGCATTGGCCGATTCATCTGTGAACTTCGCGGTACGTCCGTGGGTGAATACCGTAGACTACTGGGCGGTATACTTCGACTTGATGCAGGCCATCAAGGAAGAGCTGGACAACGAGAACATTACTATCCCGTTCCCGCAAATGGATGTCCACCTCAACAAGATTCTCGAGAAGTAAAATTCGTATCAATAAAAATGGAGCCGCAAGGCTCCATTTTTTTATCCTGCTCTAACGGGCCTTATACTTCTGATTCAGCAGGTAAGGGCAAAACCTGGTTGGGTAAGGCAGTCAGCAACTTATCAAGATCTGAGGCGGCAAATGCAAAGGTCATATCGGGCTTGCCTGGTGTGAACATCAAGTCCTGGTAGCTGTATACGATAGGGTCAACTAGCAGGGTGATATCGGCAGGTAGACCGAAAGGGCACACTGCCCCCGGCGCGCAGCCAATGGCATCAATCATCTCTTCATGGCTACAGACTGATACCCGCTTGCCCAGTACCTGCTTGACCAATTTGCTGTTGAGTCGACTGTCACGGTGGGTCAGCAGCAGGCAATGGCCGCCCCCTTTGACCTTCATGAACAGACTTTTGGTCGGGGCCGCTGTCCAGCCGAGCTCCTTGCCAATCCGCTCATCTGCTTCGAAATCGAGGATCGGCTCGTGCTGCCATTGCTGGTAGCTGACATTGGCTTGGCTGAATAGCGCCAGATTAGACTGGTAGATATGTTCTATTTTCTCAGGCTGCATATTGACTCCATAATCCTTGCGCCAGGTGAATCGCGATGAAGAACATCATAGCGGCAACGGCCAGATCAATTCCGCGCTTTACCTTGGGTTTTGATAATGTCGGGCCCAATTTCGCGGCGCCCATCGACAGGGTATAGAACCAGACAAACGAGGCTAGAATAGTCCCGACGGCAAAAGCGACACGGTCGTTTCCTTCAAACTGTCCACCGATAGAGCCGAGGATCACCACCGTATCGAGGTACATATGCGGGTTCAATACCGTCACCGCCAACGCGCCAAGGATCACAGCACGACGACCACGGGCCAGTACCTGTTTGTTTTTCTCTTGCTCGGATGGCTTGCGCAGGGCGCTGCTCAGTGACAAGCAGCCATAAAAGGTCAGGAACAGGATCCCTCCGATTGTTACGCTGGTCAGCAGGGTTTCATTGCTTGATAGCAACGCACCACCACCGAAGATCCCAAGACTGATAAACAGGGTATCGAGGATACTGCAGACCGTTGCGGTCGTGAGATGATGGTTACGCTTGATCCCCTGGTTGAGTACAAAGGCGTTCTGTGCCCCGATTGGAATAATCATCGATGCCCCGAGTCCAAATCCTTGTAATAACGCCCAAATGCTCATTTTACTGCTTACCTTATCGTTTGATTTTTACAGCAACTCCCGTCTCTGGGAGGCTTGTTTGAATGTGATGACGCAAGCATACTCCTGCCATTAATGTTAAGTACAACTAATAAAATTTATGTAATATTAGAGTTTCTAATGATGCGGTTTTGTCGCCATAAAACGGGGAAAAAAGGATGCGGGGACTGGATTATCGGTGGATTGAAGCGCTCGATGCGGTGATATCGCAGCGTGGATTTGAGCGGGCGGCAGAGTACCTGTGTATTACCCAGTCGGCGGTATCACAGCGGATAAAACAGCTGGAAAAATTAATGGCCCAGCCGATGCTGGTGAGGGAACAACCGCCACGCCCTACCGCTGCCGGGCAAAAAATGCTGGGGCTGTATCGCAGGGTAAGGTTACTCGAACAGGAGTTGTTACCTGAGCTGACACCGGATGACAGCAGCCAGCCCTTATCCGTGTCGATTGCCACTAATGCCGACAGCTTGGCAACCTGGTTGCTGCCGGCACTCAGTCCATTGCTGCGCTCGCGGCGGATAGAGCTCAACTTAATGATTGAAGACGAAGCCCGTACCTTGGATAAGCTTCGAAGTGGCGAAGTGGTCGGGGCGATCAGCATGGAGTCCACCCCGATGCCCGGCTGTGTCGCTGATTACCTAGGCAGGGTAGACTTCCTTTGTGTTGCCAGCCCATCTTTTGCTGATAAGTATTTTGCTGAGGGGGTAAACCGCGACACCTTGCTGGCTGCACCCGGGGTGGCGTTTGATCATCATGATGATATGCATGAGCGCTTTATCCATCAGCATTTCAATTTGCCGTTCGGCAGCGTGATGAAGCATACGGTACGCTCATCTGAGGCATTTGTCCGGATGGCTGTCGAAGGGATTGCCTATTGTTTGATCCCACGGATCCAAATTCAGCAGGAACTCGATTCGGGCACGCTGGTCAATCTGACCCCCGATATTTTTCTAACCCGCCGAATGTACTGGCATCACTGGGCACTGGAGAGCGGGGTATTGTCAGACCTGTCTGAACAACTGACCCAATATGCAGGGAAGGTACTGCCTCAATAAAACAATGTACAAAAAATTTCTCATTTAAGGGAATTATTTGTCTTGGCCTGTTGTCATATGGACAAAGCATGAAAAAACAGACTCGGATAACAGGAATAAGACAGATGAAAAAACAACTTATCGCAGTGATGTTAGGGTTGGGTTTAATGGGCACCAGTGGTATCGCTGCGGCCTCGGTCAGTGTTCCGCATTTGCAGACAACCGGTAACGGTGAAGTGACGGCCCAACCGGATATGGCAGTATTTGCCGTGGCAGTAGAAGAAATCCGTCCGACAGCCAAAGAAGCCAAGCAAGCGGTGGATAAAGCGGTGGAAGCGTTCGTTGCACGTTTGCTTGACGAAGGCATCGAGCGTAACCAGATCCAAAGCGCGAATATCAGCCTCCAGCCTCAGTACCATTATCCGAAAGACAAAGAGCCGGAGCTCAAGGGCTATCGTGCCAGCCGCCATGTGACGGTGACGGTCAATGAACTGGATAACCTCAACACCTACCTAGATAGCGCGCTGGGCGATGGTATCAACCGAATCAACAACATCGAGCTCAAGGTCAGCAACGAAGACGAGTACTTAGAGCAAGCACGCCAGGCTGCAATCAAAGATGCTATTGCTAAAGCGGAATCATTGGCCAAAGGGTTTGGCGAGTCATTGGATGGTGTATGGCAGATCTCTTATCAGGCCAGCCAGCCACGTCCGATGATGATGCGTATGGCGATGGACGCTGCGCCGGAGAGTGCGGTGAGCTACCAGGACACCCAGATCACTATCCGCGACCGGGTCGAGGTGGTGTTTAAGTTGGAGGAGTAGGTTAGGCGCGAGGCAGTTGGCAAGGGGCGATAGGATAGAGCTAATACTTGAGCTAATGGGAGCTAAGTTTAATGTGTAATAGCCAATAGCCAATAGCCAATAGCCAATAGCCAATAGCCAGAATTAAAAAGGAGAGCACCTGCTCTCCTTTGTCGTTTAGGCTGTCTTTTTTGTTTAGTGCAGGATACGGGCGCGGATTGTACCGTCGATCGCTTTTAGCTTGGTAAGGGCATGCTCCGAGCGCTCGGTCTCGACATCGATAACCACGTAGCCGATTTCAGGACCGGTTTGCAGGTACTGGGCGGCGATGTTGATCCCTTCCGAGGCAAAGATGGTGGTGATCTGGTTGAGGATCCCCGGGCGGTTTTCGTGGATGTGCAGCAGGCGCGAACAGTCCTTGTGCTCAGGCAGCGATACCTCAGGGAAGCCAACGGCAGACAGGGTCGAGCCGTTGTCAGAGTATTTGGCCATCTTGCCTGCGACTTCCACACCGATATTGGCCTGGGCCTCCTGGGTCGAGCCACCGATGTGCGGAGTCAGTAGCACGTTATCGTATTTTGTTAATGGGCTATCGAACGGGTCGTTGTTGGTTTTCGGCTCAACCGGGAACACGTCGATAGCGGCACCGGCAATATGGTTGCTTTCCAATGCGCTGCACAGAGAGTCGATATCCACCACGGTACCGCGGGCGGCGTTGATGAAGATAGAGCCCGGCTTCATGCGGGCAAATTCCTCGGCACCCATCATGTCTTGGGTTTCTGGCGTTTCCGGTACGTGCAGGCTGATCACGTCACATTTGTTGAGTAGCTCGGTCAGCGATGGTACCTGGGTGGCATTACCCAGTGACAGCTTGTTTTCGATATCGTAGAAGTACACCTTCATACCGAGGTTTTCAGCCAGAATACCAAGCTGGGTACCGATATGACCATAACCGATAATACCCAGGCGCTTGCCACGGGCTTCGAAGGACTGATCGGCTGACTTGAACCACTCGCCGCGGTGGGCTTTGGCATTCTTCTCAGGGATCCCGCGCAATAGCAATAGGATTTCCCCCAGTACTAGCTCAGCCACACTTCGGGTGTTGGAGAACGGCGCGTTGAACACCGGGATACCGCGCTTGGCAGCGGCATCTAAATCAACCTGGTTGGTACCGATACAGAAACAACCGACCGCAATCAGCTTCTGGGCGGCGCTGAAGACTTCTTCGGTCAGTTGGGTACGGGAGCGAATGCCAACAAAATGGGCGTCTTCAATGGCGGAAAGCAGCTCGTCACCGGATAGGGAGCCTTTGTGGTATTCGATGTTGCTGTAGCCAGCCTGCTGTAGTACCTCAATTGCAGAAGGGTGAACGCCTTCTAACAGCAGGATCTTAATTTTGTCTTTTTCCAGTGAAACTTTAGCCATTGATACTCATCCTTAACGCTGGGGGCAGAGGGGCTCATGGAGCCAGGCAGAGGCAGGAAAAGGAAGGAATAGATTTCCTGTGTACGGGCTGTCCATGAGCACCACATTCGTTTGCTTACATGCTCTGCCAGTTAAGTTACCAAAAAATGACCAGAATGGGTAAGAATATTACAGGATTGATAATAAAAAACGGCATATATTATGCCGTTTTGAAAGTGGGTAACGCATAAAGCGCCTTTTTCCTGGTGATCCAAGGCAAAAAAGGGGCTAGGCGATTACTTTTCGAATTTTTTCACGCCATCAGGGCTGCCAACAAGCAGTACGTCAGCACCACGGTGGGCAAACAGGCCTACTGTCACGACACCTGGTAGGGCGTTGATCTTGTCTTCCATCGCTTTTGCATCGGTGATTGCCATGTTGTGGACATCCAGGATCACGTTGCCGTTGTCAGTCACGCAACCTTCGCGGTATTCCGGATCGCCACCTAGCTTAACCAGCTCACGGCCGATGTAAGAGCGAGCCATTGGGATCACTTCAACTGGCAGCGGGAATTTACCCAATACATCGACTTGCTTGGTGTCATCCACGATACAGATGAACTGCTTGGCAATCGCAGCAACGATTTTCTCGCGGGTTAGGGCTGCGCCGCCACCTTTGATCATGTCGTATTCGCCGTTGATTTCGTCAGCGCCATCAACGTAAACATCAAGGCTAGAGACTTCGTTGGCATCAAAAACAGGAATGCCGATTTGCTCAAGGCGTTCGGTAGAAGCTACTGAGCTTGATACTGCACCTTTGATTTCTTCTTTGCGGGTAGCCAAAGCATCGATGAAGTGATTAACCGTCGAGCCAGTACCGACACCGACAATGCTGCCTTTCTTAACATATTCTAGAGCAGCCCAGCCAGCAGCTTTTTTCATTTCATCTTGTGTCATGCTTATCTCCTAGTGATGACAAACGTTGCGCGGAGCGCTGATTATAGCCAAATCGCTGTCTGGCGTCAGTCCCTATCTGGCCTGATAACTGCAACCTTAGTGAGAAGAAAAAGACAATTCTATTAATAACATAGGGTTAAGTGCTGCAGTGTGGCACAGAAAAACCAAACGTTTGCGTTGCATGGTGGATATTCAACCGCCGTATTGGCAAGGTTGTGCCGTTAGCAGGTACTTACCAGCGGAAATGGTATGACGGGGTTATGATTTCCGGCAGCGGTACATCCCAGGCTTCGAAGGGCAGGTTGTCGACCTGCTGGCAATCATGGGCCAAACCTACCGGACGCGGACCACGCTGCTCACGGTGCCACAGGCTTAGGGTACGATCGTAATAGCCGCCGCCCATACCGAGCCGCTGGCCGGTATTGTCAAACGCCACCAAGGGGGTGCAGATAACATCCAGTTCGGGGATCGGCTTGACCAGCCGGATATCCAACGCGGGCTCCTGGATCCCATAGCGGTTGGTGGTCATGCGAGTTGTGGGTGTGTAGTGGAGAAAAAGCAGGTGACCTTTGCTAAAAGGGTGGAGGACCGGCAAGTAGACATCTTTACCTTGCTGCCATAACCATTCGATCACCGGCATCGTATCCAGCTCGCTGTCATTGGCAAGGTAAAGGGCAATGTGCTGGGCATTGATAATGCTGGTGGCCTGCTTGCAATGCTCGAGCAAGTCACGTGCAGCGGTGGCTTGCTGGACAGGCGTTAGCTGGCGTCTGCGTTCTCGGGTTTGCTGGCGAAGGTGTTGCCGGGTGGCTGATGCAGGAACCGCAGATCTCATAGGTCGTCCAGTGACAAAAGGTTCTGTGGAAAAAAGGTCGATGGCTCTTTAGCACGGGTTGTGCTTCTGGCTTAATCTGAAAAGGTATGCCCCAAGGTGCCGTTGCGAATTGTGGCCCTTGAACCAGATGTTCAAGGTGGATCAGCAACATTAACCGCAGGCTTCTCGGTACATGCCGAGCATGCTCAATAGCTAATCAAAGCTGATCCTGGGTTTTTGCTTATCGGCTCGGGGACGTTAATCCGCTGACGCACACCCCAGGGTCAATTCATTATCAACGCTTTGGCTGATATTGCAATGCTTTCTCCAATAAATCTTCCATCTCATTGATTCTATTGGATAGTTTTTCAGCATTGCGCTGTTGTTCATTGCGCTCGCTATGCAACTCGTTACAAATATTCAAACCGGTAAACATCAGCAGCTGTTCGGCGTTGGTGATTTTGGTGCGCTCTGAAAGATCTTTCAAGCGTTGGTCAAAATCGGCGGCTGCTGCGCGCAGGGCATCTTCCTGGCCTGCTGGGCAATTCACCTTGAAGGTGCGGCCATATACCTGAATTTCTACTGCCTGGTTACTCATAAATGTTTAATCTGCTCCGTGCCAGATCGTCCAGTTTGGCATTCTGCTGCGATATGCGCTAGGAGGCCAATATAGAAAAAGCCCTATCAACATGCAAGCGGGCCCGTCATGCTTTAGACCTAAATCTGTCTAATTAATCAGATATTAACCAGATTGAGGCAAACATCAGCCTCAGACTATATAAATGGCGAGTGACTGATCTTTTGTATAAGTGGTAGCATACCACAAAGACGATTTACACCCACGACAATAAGGTGAACAGCCCATGAGCGACGTAAAACTTCCAGCCTACGAAACCCTGGAGCCAATGCTGAAAGAGCAAGGTTTGGCCGTGACCCCGTCGGAGCTGCATGGCCTTCTCTGCGGGATGATTTGCGGTGGTATGGCTGTTGACGGAGAGCAGTGGCTGGCTCCGGTTAGCGACTATGCCAACCAGGGCGATACGTTGACCGATGGCGCAAAAATGATAGTTCGCTCGGTATTTGATGCGGCCTCGGCTGAGCTGGGCGGTTTGACCCAGACCCTGTTCACATCAACGGCGGCTGAGCTGGCCGACATGGAGTTCTCTGTAGAGTTGCTGCTGCCTGCTGAAAGCAGTGAGCTGATGCTGCGTGGCGAAGCTCTAAGCGAGTGGGTGACCAATTTTATTTCGGGTCTTGGCCTGATGGGGATGGACAAGAAGCAGTTGTCTGACGATGTGACCGAAGCGGTCGCAGCGCTGGAAGAGATTGCCCAGCTGGGTATCGACGAAGATGAAGATATGCAGGAGCAGGCAATGCTGTTCGACAACGTGGTGGCCTATGTACCGGAGTGCGTGCTGACGTGTCTGGTTGGCCTGAGCCAGCGCGGTGATGTTGAAGACGAAGCCGCAGACAAACCTACCCTCCACTAAGCACAGGATTGACAGTTAAGGGACGGATGTGAAGCAGTACGATGTCGTGATAGCCGGCGGTGCAATGGCCGGCGCAACCTTGGCAATTGCATTGGATAAACTCGGTGGCGGCAAGCTCAAGATTGCCGTTGTGGAAGCGGTGGAACCGAAACTGGATCTCCACCCCGGCTATGATGCGCGCAGTATTGCCCTGTCACTGGGCTCGGCGCAACTGCTAGACAGTATTGGCTGTTGGCAGGCACTGTCGGCTGTAGCGACAGCTATCTCGCAGATCCATGTTTCCGATCGTGGTCATGCCGGTATGGTTCACCTCGATGCCCGCGAACAGGCGGTAGATGCGCTGGGGTATGTGGTTGAGCTGGCCGATGCCGGGCGGATCTTCCACCAGAAATTGGCCGAGTTGGATCAGGTTGATCTGCTTTGTCCTGCGAGGATCGCCGAGATCGAGCGCCACCAACACTGTGTTGATTTGGTATTGGACAGCGGTGAGCCGCTGCAGAGCCGCTTGGTCGTAGCGGCTGACGGTGCCCTGTCATCAGTCTGTGAGATGCTGGGGCTGGGCCGTAGTGAGCACGATTTCGAACAGGTGGCGGTGATTGCCAATGTCAGCACTGACGATGCCCATCAGGGCAGGGCGTTCGAGCGCTTTACCCCGCATGGCCCGGTGGCCTTGCTGCCAATGTCGGAAGGGCGCAGCTCTCTGGTTTGGTGTATCCGTCCGGATGCTCAGGCTGAAGTGATGGGCTGGAGTGATGAAGAATTCCTTGCCCAGTTACAGCAGGCATTCGGCTGGCGTTTGGGGCGCTTGAGCCAAACCGGTGTGCGTCATGCATATCCGCTGCTGTTGCGTCAGTCACAACGTTTGACCTCGCACCGGATCGCAGTGGTTGGTAACGCGGCACAGACCCTACATCCGATCGCCGGCCAAGGTTTTAACCTCGGCTTGCGTGATGTGATGAGCCTGGCCGAAGAGGTTTGCCGAGAATGGGCTGTCTCAAAGGATGCCGGACATACCCGAGCCTTGAGCTGTTATCGCCAACGCAGAGAGCCCGATCGCGAGGCTACCGTAGGGATGACTGCGGGATTGGTCGGTGTGTTTGCCAACGACAGCATGTCTTTCGTTGCTGGCCGAAACCTTGGCCTGATGGCGATGGATTGTGTAGATGTATTGAAAGCCCCGCTGGTTCGGCGGGCGATGGGACAGGTAGATAGATAATCATGATGCAAAGTGTTGATGTCGCTATTATCGGCGGCGGAATGGTCGGTCTGACTCTAGCGGCTGCCTTGGCGGATACCGAACTGCGGGTAGCGGTAATTGAAGGTAAATTACCAGAACCTGAGTTGGCACCGCTTCCCGATGTCCGCGTATCGGCGCTGAGCCGCGCCAGTGAGCGTATCCTGCGTCGTGTTGGCGCCTGGGAAGGAATAGCTGCCCGGCGGATGGCCCCGTATAGCAAGATGCAGGTCTGGGAGCAGGATAGCTTTGCAAATATTGCTTTTGATGCGGCGCGGTTGGCGCAACCGGATCTGGGCCATATCGTTGAAAACCGGGTGATCCAGCTATCATTGATGGACTGTGTTAAACAGTTGCCTAATGTCACTCTGCTGGCACCGGAGCGTTGTCAGAGTATTGCCTTTGGCGAGAGCGAGGCCTGGCTGAGCTTGGAGTCGGGCAAAAACCTGACCGCCAAACTGGTGGTGGGGGCTGATGGTGCTAATTCTTGGGTTCGTCAGCAGTTGGACATCCCCCTGACCCACTGGGATTACGGTCATAGTGCCTTAGTCGCCAATATTCGCTGTACTGAGGCGCACCAAGATACCGCCCGTCAGATCTTCCGCCCGGAAGGCCCATTGGCCTTTTTGCCTTTGGCTGAGCCGGATCTGTGCTCTATTGTTTGGTCACTGCCGCCAGAAGCAGCCAGTCGGATGTGTGAGCTGCCCGAGCAGGCGTTCAACAAACGTTTGACTGCGGCATTCGACAACCGCTTGGGCTTGTGTAAGGTCGAGGGCGAACGCCAGGCTTTCCCGCTGAAAATGCGTTATGCCCGCGATTTTGTCCGCGAGCGTGTGGCACTGGTCGGTGATGCAGCCCACACCATTCATCCGTTGGCGGGACAGGGAGTCAACCTAGGCTTGTTGGATGCTGCGAGTTTGGCCCAGGAGCTCAAGCAGTTGTGGCTGGCAGAGAAAGATATCGGTCGCCAGAGCCACCTGCGGCACTACGAGCGCTGGCGTAAAGCGGAAGCGGCAAAAATGATTGCGGCGATGCAAGGCTTCAGGGACTTGTTTGACGGTAGTCATCCGGCTAAGAAGTTGGTGCGTGACTTGGGCATGCTGTTTGCCGCCAAGGCCCCGGGCCTGAAGGATGAGTTTATGCGCCGTGCGTTGGGCCTAAGCGGAGAGCTGCCCGAACTGGCTCGTTACTGATACGAATGGCCGACAAACCTTAGTGTTGGGCAATGAATGAAAACCGTCTATTGAGGCGGTTTTTTTGTGTCATTTGTCACTATGGTAAAGGGTTGTTAAGTTGCTTTAAAACAATAATTTAAGATTGATGGCTTTGCTTGGTTCACGGAAATGACAAAAAATTGTTATCCAATTTTGCTATTTTCTCCTACATTAAATATCAGGAAAAAACAGAGCTGGCAGTAACCGGTCCAGGCATTAGTTTTCAGCTTGTTAGCCACCAGAGATACTCGCTTTTGCTCTCCCGTGCGATCACTGACACTGCTGGCCCATATTGAGAGTGGCGATAGGCAGGCTTTCATAAGGAAGTTTACTATGAGCGATATTCCCTCTGAGTTGAGGTACACCAATACCCATGAATGGGTCCGTCCCGAAGGTAACGGGGTCTTTACCATTGGGCTTACCGATCATGCCCAGTCGTTACTGGGTGATATGGTGTTTGTCGATTTGCCGGAAATTGACGCTGCGACAGAGGCGGGCGAAGACTGCGCTGTGGCTGAATCGGTCAAGGCGGCTTCGGATATCTACGCACCACTATCAGGTTTTGTGATTGCTATCAATGAAGACTTGGAGGGCTCGCCAGAGTTGGTCAACAGCGATCCTTACGGTGATGGCTGGCTGTTCCAGCTCAAGGTCGAGGATGAGGGTGAATTTGCGGATTTGCTCGATGCTGATGGCTACTCGGATCTGGTTGATGAAGATGATGATTAACCAATAGCGTTTTACTGGTTGCCGGATAAAAGAAAAGCCCGTAATGGGCTTTTCTTTTGCTTGCGAGATTAGCGGTCTTTGAGGCGGCGAATTTCCTGATTGATTTCACTTACCGTTTGGTAATGGCGTTGCTGCGCCTTCACTGGTACTAGCAACTGGCCGTTATTGAACTCATAGCCACCTCGACCGTCAATGTAGATCCTTCCACTGAATAAACGACTTACGTGCTTTGCGATCATCTTGGGCACGTAGCGTTTGAACATCCGCATAGTTAGCCAACCTTTCCTTTTGTTTTTGACGGCATGAATTATAAAACAATACGCATGATGCTTTTGTGATGTCTTCAGCATAATAAGGATGTTAAATAACCAAAGGTTTGTTTATTCTTTTTTTCATGGCGAAACAATTGGTTTTTTGTTCTTTTTTTTTATTTTGCGAATTAAGTTGTCGGGAGTGAATATTATTCAGGCTTTTCTGCATCTTATTCATTAAATTAAATACTTTTAGATACTTAGAATTATTACTGGGTAAATGGAGTAAAAAACACCGGCTTGGGTGGTGAAAAAACAGCCTAAAAAAGAAAGCGTTAAAATGTATGGTGTCGTGCTACATAGAGGAAAATGCTGATTGTGATAACTGGACTGATCAGCAAGAAAGCTGCTTTGGATCAAAGATTATTATTGGCATATGCCAATAATAACGTTTTTAGCCATCAACTAATTAGCAAGCCATGCCCAGACCGAAAATCCAACGTCGGATCAGATGCCGACCAGCTTACAGTTGTTTCAAACCCAATGGGGTGCCAATGTCAGAGCTTGATGCCTTGCCGTTGGCGGCCGATGAGCTAGAAGCATTGCGACTGGTCGATCTCAATGGGCTCAGTCAGCAAGACGCAGCTCAAGAGCTTGGCGTTTCGCGCCAGACTCTGGGAAATATCGTGTCAGCGGCAAGGCACAAAGTGGCAACAGCTCTAGTTAAGGGGATGGCGTTAGAGCTGGAGACTCAGATCCAGCCAGGTAAAGAAAAGGAGCCATCATGTCAGTAGCTATTGCTGTCACACCTAATCATGAAGTCGCCGGGCATTTCGGCAAAGCAGCCGGCTTTGTTGTCTACGATGGGCAAGGGAAGCTGGTTGCCGAGCTCATCAACCAAGGGCGAAAGGCCGTCGGTTGCAAACATAAAAAGCAGCTCCAGTCTCAATTAGCCGCCCACAATGTGAAGACACTATTGCTAGGCAATGTCGGCCAGCGTTCGCTAGCCCGTTTGTTGGGCGCCGGCTTTGAGGTATTTCGGGTGCCAAATAGAGCACCTCTTCAAGATGTCCTTATGGGCAAGGTTACCCGCGAGCCATTGTTGTCTGCCGAGCAGGGCCGACCTTGCAAGCGAGAGAAAGGCGCATGCGGTTGTGGCTGCGGCAGCAAGAAAACCGTGAAACCCGCTAAAATTGGTATGACGGTCAGCGCTAATGCCAACTTGCAGGGACTGGCCAAGATTGGAGGCTTCAAACTATGACCTATTTGTTCACGGTGTTGATTTTTCTGCTGGTGATTGGTGCGATGGCCATTGGCTGGGTATTTCGCAAGAAAGCGATCCAGGGAAGCTGTGGCGGGCTGGCCAATGTCGGTGTCGACAAGGAGTGCGGCTGCAAGGAGCCGTGTGACGAACACAAGCTCTACCAAATCAGTGAGCCAGAATCGAAAAAGTGAGCGATTGTGGAATGAAAAAAGCGCAGATGATTCTGCGCTTTTTTGTGGATGCTAATTGGCTTTGCGAAGCTCTTCGACTCGCTGGGTAACCGCATTGCCCACACACTGGCGTAGCCACTCAAGACGTGGGTGGTTGGTGTTGCGGCGCAGCCATAGCATGCTGATATCAAAGTCAGGAATATCAACCGGCGGACGGCATTGGCTCAAGTCGTCGTGGAAGACATCAAGCTTGGCCATCAGGGTCGAAACCACACATAGCAGGTTTCGTCCGCTCAGCAGATGACGGATGGTCAGGAAGCTGCTGGAGCCCACGGCAATGTGACGTTGGAAGCCTTGCTGCTGTAACTGGTTATCGACGTTGGTCTGCAGCTTGCCATCTGGGGATACCAATGCCTGTGGCGTTTGGATATAGCGTGCCAGATCAATCGGTGAGGACAGGCCTGTCGCTTTGGCATCAAACAGACAAACGTGATCTTCGGTGTACAGGTATTGGCTGTCGAACTCATGGGGCAGGTTGGTCATTGACCCGATGATTAAATCGATCTTCTGGCTCTCGGTAGCCTGCTGGTAGCTATTGCGGTCGACATTGCAGAAGCTGAGCTGGCTTTGCGGTGCTGCCTGGCCAATAGCATCGAACAGTGCCGGGGCAAACAATAACTCGGCATAATCGGTCAAGCCAATGCGGAAGGTGCCCTGATAATTATCTGCGGAGAATTTGTCTGGTTGCAGGATCTCGCTGGTGATCAGCTGGAGAATATGCTCAACCACCGGAGTCAGCTCAATGGCTTTTTCCGTGGCGATCATCTGGTGGCCGCGGCGTTCGAACAAAGGATCGTCAAGCAAGGCACGCAACCGTGATAGGTTGTGGCTCATCGCCGACTGGCCAATAGACAATTTAGCGGCGGCTTTGGTGACACTGCGGGTTTCCATCAGCGCCGAAAAAGCCACCAGCAGGTTGAGGTCAATGCCTCGCCAATTGATGTTGTTCATGCAACTCCAGTTTAACGGCAGATATCGGCAAACATCGGATCACACAGCACCAGCAGATCATCGGTCGCCAGCTCGACGCCCGCCATGCGATCGCCACTGCTGATATTGACCAGGGTATGGGCGGTGATCTGGTGATCGAAAATCACCGGGAGAGGACGCTTGAGCCCGATAGGGGCAACTGTGCCTATTACCAATCCCGTAACTTTCTCGACGTCGCTGGCATCGGCGCAGGTCATCCGGCGGCAGCCGAACATCGCACGGACTTTTTTCGGATCAACCTGGGCTGGGCCGGGAACACAGGCCAGCACATGGAACCCGCCCATGTCCCGCAGCAAAATGGACTTGACCATCTGCTGTGGGTCAACGCCACGCTCGCGGGCTGCTTCCTCAATGGTTTTAGCCGGCTGGCTATGGGGAAGAAGGCGGTATTCCACGCCTTCTTTGTCCAGGTAATGAGTAACCGGGGTATTCATAGCTTATTGGCTGTCATCCAGCGAGTACGGCAAGGCTTGCTGGTGCCATACACCTTCAGTTTCGGCCAGGCGGAAAGTGGTGCCTTCGTCCAGATCGTTTGGCAGCACAACCAGCGCACTGGCTTGGCCATTGGCAAACTGATAGCCGGCCACAATGGTGCCACCTTTGCGCCAGTTCTCGCCGACGCTGCGCTCCAGGCTGTCACCTGCTTGCGGGCAGTGATCGGCTGGGCCGCTGACAATGTACATTGCACGCTTGTTGATGCCACGGTACTTGGCACGGGCCACGGTCTCCTGGCCGGTATAGCAACCTTTGGTGAAGCTGATACCGTCCAGTGCCTGCAGGTTCATTGCCTGCGGGATGAACTCGAGTTCGGTTGCAGCGTCAACGCGCGGGAACGCTGCAAGGATATCGTACAGATCCCACAGTGTGTCATCGCTCAGTACGGCAGAGCCTGCCAGTTTGTGGGCAATGCCACTTGCAGCATCGGCAGTTAGTGCCAGCAACCAACGCTGGTTGTCGATTTTAACAGCTGTTCCGCCTTCGACGGCACGGACATCACCCTCGCCACCGAACAGTTGCGCGATCTGTGCATCGGCTTCGCTACCGGCAAGGCCCAGTAGAATATCACTGCTGGCGTCGATATCGACCTTGGAGAAAATGGCGTATTTTTTCAGCTCGGGTAGCTGGGTATCCATGATGCTGCGGCGCTGGAGGAAACCGTAGCCATCATTGTGGTGGAACAGACGAAATACCGTGCGAAGTTTGCCTTTGGCATCGCAGTGGCCGGCCAATGTGCTTTGGTCTGCGGCAAGGCCTACCACATCACAGGTTACCTGGCCATGCAGGTATGATTTTTTGTCATCACCAATCAGGGTGACCAATGCCCAGTTAGACAGCTCGACGAGAGCGAGAGAAGGCAGGGCATCACCCGAAGAGAGGGAGATACGATCAAAATTGAGGTTTTCAGACCAGTTGCTCATAGGACTTCCAGTTGAGAGACGTTGAAAGATGATGTGCGATTAGTGTCTATGTTAAAGCGCTCGCTGGAATTTGTCAGCATAATACCCAAGGAAGCGGGTCAGATATTGCTGACAGCAATGACCGGAGCTGGCAGGTGCAAGGGAAAATCGATCCTAGCTCTCAACTTGGGGCAATGTTTGTGCTACCTCATGGTCGCTGGCCAGACAGGCTGCTAGTATGGTGGGCATTGTTAACGTCCGGAGCCATTGTTGTCGATTCATGCCTGCTGAGGGCTGCTCCGGGATCAGTAATGAGGTTGTAAAATGTTGAGTGCAGACGATAAAGCACGAGTAAAATGGGCGTGCCGCCGAGGCATGCTGGAGTTGGATGTGATCATCATGCCGTTTTTCGAGGAGTGCTTCGATTCACTCTCCGAACAAGAGCAACTGGACTTTGTCTCTCTCCTGAAGTGTGATGATCCTGATCTGTTTACTTGGATGATGCAGCACGGCCGCAGTGAAAACCCGGCGCATGCCGCTATGGTCGATAAGATTGTCGCCCACAACAACAGCAAACTTCGCTGATCTCACCCTGACATCTTCCTATCGGTTAATCGGCGCATTGGCATTGTTGTATGCCAGTGCGCTTCTTCTATTACTGTTATGTGTTTTCCGCCAGACACTCCCTCTGCCTGTCTTCTTCGCCATGGCCTGGTGGTTGCTCGATGAATGGGAAAAGCGTCTAGTCGGTATTTGTAGCCTGGCTGGACGACTGCAGATCTCAAAGCAGGGGCACATCCGCTGGCAGGGCCAAATCTGGACCTTGCGTACCGTACGTATCCGTACGGCTCAAATCCTATTGTGGCAGCTTGAAGGAGAGGCTGGCCGACGTTGGTTACCTATCAGTCCCGATGCCTGTACCCATACAGACTATCGCTCCCTGGCACTTTATTCCCATCAATATCGGGCAATATCCGATTAGTTCGAAGATAGAAAGAAATTTTTTTTGCGAGTCAAAATCAGCCATCTTCATGAACAGCAAAGGTTTTTTTTGTGAAGTTGATCGCTTGATTATGAAATCGCCAATTTTTGTTTCAAGTGATTTTCTGCTTTGCCGATTAATATGGGTTGCTGCAGTCAGGCAGTGTAGAGCGACAACAGGATGGGTAATGAAAATCAAATTTAAATTGCTGGGGCTGACCTTGATCTCAGTCGTGGCATTAGGCGCAGTGCTAGCCATTGGGCTAAAGGCTGGCCAGCGGGTTGTCAGTATCAACCAAGCGATGACCACAGTCAGTGAAATGGAAGTTGCGCTGCTGAACTTGCGCCGCAATGAAAAAGACTTCCTGATGCGAATGGATATGAAGTACCGGGATACCTTTGAAGGTAATTTCACTCATTTTAAAGCGTTAGAAACCCAGTTATCCGAACAGGCGCAAAACCTGTCGTTGTCTATCCCTGAGCTGGCTCAGCTTGGCGGTGTGATGGCCAATTACCGCCAGGGGATGCTGGCTTTGATGGCGGGCTACCAGCAGCTTGGCCTGACGCCGGATGAAGGCATGTTGCGCCAATATTTTGCGGCGGCTGACAACGTGGTCAATGTTGCCGACGAGCAACTGGAAGATGTCAGCTCGCTTTTTGCTTTGGTGATGGCGAGTAAGATAATGGTGCTTGAGGGTACCCTGGACAGTGTCTCAGATTATCTTGCAATGAAACAGGCTAATAACACCCAACTGTCGATGCTGCTAGGGGAGGATTATCAGCGCTATCAACAGGCTACTGAGCAAGTCCGCCAGCAATTGGCCCAGATTGGATTGAGTCACAACCAAGGATTGCGGGGAGATATCCGTACTCAAGCCCATCAGGTTGAAGAAATGTTCGAGCTTGTCAAACAGCAGCTTAGCAAAACCGTTGCTGATGCCCAGCAACAGTTGACGTCCATGCTGGTGGCGGCGGTTGTGCTGGTGATTATTGCCTTGCTGGGTTTGTCTTGGTGGATCAGTCAGTCTATCAATCGTCGCTTGGCTGGGATGAGCCAGCTAATGGCAGAGATAGCCGCTAGCCATGATCTGACCCGTACTGCGGATCAAGAAGGCGATGACGAACTGGCCGAGATGGCCGTAAATTTTAATTATCTGTTAGGTAGCCTTCGCCAGCTAGTGGGTGATGTACAACTGGCGATATCTGAGCTGGGTAGTGCTTCGCTTCAGCTACAACAGCGTAGCAACGAATCGGAACAAGCCCTGCGCCAGCAACAGGGAGAAACTGAATCCGTTGCGGCGGCGGTGACCGAGATGGGGGCGACTATCCGCGAAATAGCCAACAATACCGAAACGGCAGCGGGCAATGCCGAGCGTGGCTATCAAGGTGCCACGGAAGGGCTGCAAGAGGTCGCGGATACCAAGCATAAAATTGGCGAGTTGTCTGAAGATCTGGCTGGGACCAGCGAGCAGGTCTCTAATCTATCGAGCCTGTCAGAAAATATCGGTTCGGTGCTGGATGTGATCAAGGATATTGCTGAGCAGACTAACTTGCTGGCGTTGAATGCCGCCATCGAGGCGGCCCGTGCCGGTGAGCAGGGGCGGGGGTTTGCGGTTGTGGCTGACGAAGTTCGGACTCTGGCGCTGCGGACCCGTCAGTCGACAGAGGAAATCACGACCATTATCGGCTCCTTGCAGGCGCAAACCGGGCAGGTGGTTGAGCATATCGGCCACTGCCGCGAGCTGGGCGGACAGAGTGCGCTACAGGCTGAAAGTGCAGAACAAAAGATCAGCCATATCATGACGGATATGCAGCAGATCATGGATACCAGCCATCAGATAGCTGCTGCGGTCGAGCAGCAGAGCTTGGTGTCGGAAGAGGTCGGGCAGAATGTTTCGTCAATTAGTGATCTGACATCGGTTAATTCCGAGGTAGCGCATGACAATGTGCTAGCTGCCCAGGCCGTGGCTCAGCAAGCGGGCGGGCTGGAAAAAGCCATTGCCGGTTTCCGGGTATAGTCCAATACCAATGTACTAAACAAAAAGCGAGCGCAGGTGCGCTCGCTTTTTTATTCGTTCTTATTTGTTGTCACTTTTTATATTGCGACTCTGGTGTTATTGCTGTTCTGGGGTCAACACCGTCGGCTTAGCTTTGCCCGATGCTTCCGGGTAGTCGAGGGTATAGTGCAGGCCGAGGCTTTCTTTGCGCTCCAGGGCACAACGGACCATCAGCTCGGCAACCTGGAGTAGGTTACGCAGCTCCAGCAGGTTGTTCGAGACTTTGAAGTTGCTGTAATACTCGTCGGTTTCGTCTTTGAGCAGTTGGATCCGGCGCATTGCGCGCTCAAGGCGCTTGGTGGTTCGGACAATGCCCATGTAGTCCCACATAAACAGGCGCAACTCGTGCCAGTTGTGCTGGATCACCACTTCTTCATCCGAGCAGCTGACTTGGCTTTCATCCCAGCAAGGTAGGGAAGGCGGCAGCTCGACGGTTTCCATTTTCTCGGCAATGCTCTCAGCGGCAGACCATGCGTAAACCACACATTCCAGCAGTGAGTTGGAGGCCATCCGGTTGGCGCCGTGCAGGCCGGTGTAGCTCACTTCGCCGATAGCATATAGGCCATCGAGATCGGTCTGGCCCTGCTTGTCGACAACAACACCGCCACAGGTGTAGTGGGCGGCCGGGACAATAGGGATAGGTTCTTTGGTGATATCAATGCCGAAGGTCAGCAATTTGTCGTAAATGGTCGGGAAGTGCTTGGTGACGAACTCGTCTTCTTTGTGGCTGATATCGAGGTACATGCAATCGGCACCGAGGCGTTTCATCTCGAAGTCGATGGCGCGGGCAACCACATCGCGCGGGGCCAGCTCGCCTCGCTCATCGAAGTCTTTCATAAACCGTGAGCCGTCCGGACGGCGCAAGTAGGCGCCCTCACCGCGTAGTGCTTCGGTCAGCAGGAAGTTGCGGGCATCGGGGTGGAACAGGCAAGTAGGGTGGAATTGGTTGAATTCCAGGTTGGCGACACGGCAGCCGGCACGCCAGGCCATGGCGATACCATCACCGGAAGAAACATCCGGGTTGGAAGTATATTGATAGACTTTAGAGGCTCCACCGGTTGCCAGTACCACGAATTTGGCACGAACAGTCTCTACCGCTTCGAGGTTACGGTTCCAGACATAGGCGCCCAGTATTCGGTTCGGCTGATCGGTATGGCCCAGTTTGTGGGCGGTGATCAGATCAAGGGCGTTATGGCGTTCCAGTACCTCGATATTCGGGTGGTTGTGAACATTGTCCTGCAGTGAGTTTTGTACTGCCATCCCAGTGGCATCCGCTGCGTGAAGAATACGGCGGTGGCTGTGACCGCCTTCGCGGGTCAGATGGTAGCGCGGCGCATCGTCGCTGTCGCTCTCCTCGCGGTCAAACGGGACCCCGCCATCAATCAGCCACTGGACACAGTGTTTGGCATTTTCGGCAATGAAGCGCACCACGTCTTCGTCACACAAGTGGGCGCCAGCAATCTGGGTATCCTCGACGTGGGAGTCGACACTGTCAGACTCATCGAAGACGGCGGCAATCCCGCCCTGGGCATAGAAGGTTGCTCCTTCGCTACGCGGTCCCTTGCTCAGGACGATCACTTTGCCCATAGGTGCCAGTCGAAGGGCCAATGACAGTCCTGCTGCACCACTACCAACTACAAGCACATCGCATTGATGTTCACGGTTTTCGTTCATAATGATTTCATATCCCTGTGGTAATCCCACTATCTTACCAAATTCCACTCATTTTGTTCATTTTTGACGGATGGTTCACAAATCACTCTTCATAAGCGATATAATGCACAAATCAGCGTAACTAAAGCGCGCACGCAGCAGACATACTGCTTTAATACAATGGAAAAATCGCGCACTATTATTGAGAAATTATATTTTCCCCGGGAACTTTGCCAGTTCACCTGGGTCTTAAATAGTGCTCACGCTCATACATTTTTATCATATTGTTTTGATTGAGCATGCTCGTCATCGCTAGGCGAGTTCGGCACAATGTGTACCAGCAAGAAGAGTTTGTTTTTTGGTTTCCAGCCGGAACAACTGATAAAAGTGCGGGTGAAATTGATATAGGAGTACACGCTCGAATGAGCGAGCAGCAAACTGATCAGGTATTAATTGAGCGGGTACAGCGTGGTGACAAGCAGGCATTTAACTTACTGGTAGTGAAATACCAGAATAAAGTGTGCAACTTGGTTGCCAGATATGTCAGCAACTCTGGTGATGTGCCGGATGTCGCTCAGGAAGCATTTATTAAGGCGTACCGGGCTTTGCCGACCTTCCGGGGGGAGAGTGCGTTTTATACATGGCTGTATCGTATTGCTGTCAATACAGCAAAGAATTACTTAGTGGCTCAGGGGCGTCGTCCGCCTGCATCTGACGTGGATGCGGAGGAGGCGGAATATTACGAAAGTGGCAATGCCCTGAAAGAAATTTCGAACCCTGAGAACCAAATGTTGTCTGATGAATTAAGGCGGGTAGTTTTCAGTACCATTGAAGGATTACCGGATGATCTCAAAACTGCGATCACCTTACGCGAGCTGGAAGGCTTAAGCTATGAGGAAATTGCAGAAGTCATGGGGTGTCCCGTCGGTACAGTTCGCTCCCGAATATTTCGTGCGCGAGAGGCGGTTGAAAAACGTATTCGACCTCTTACACAGCGATAGTGTTGGGCCAAACGGTGAAAAAGATGGCTGATAAAGAAAAAATCTCGTCATTGCTTGATGGCGAAGAGCTGGATCAGAGCATTATTAATGCATTGGCTGTCGATGAAGACAGTAAGCAGACCTGGCAGAACTTCAACCTCATAGGTGATGTGATGCGCGGGGAAGCACCGCAAAACAAGGAATGGGACATCGCGGCTAAGGTAGCACTGGCGCTGGAAGATGAACCTGCTCATACAGGTCAGATACAGGCAGAGCCTGCCTCTGTGGTTTCGATTGCTACGGCGCGCGAGGCGCGGATTGAGGAATCTCAGCCGACACCTCAGCAAGCCAAACGTAAGATGCCGGCTTGGTTAACCCAATTCGGACAGGTCGCGGTTGCCGCGAGTGTTTCTCTGGCAGTGATTGTTGGTGTCCAGCAATACAACGGCGGTGAAGAGTCATTGACTACGTCGACAGGGGAAGCACAACTACCCGTTTTAGAAACTATTCCGTTTGCGGGAACTGCTGAACCTGTAAGTTTGACACGTGATTCTGTTCGCTCGAATCGCCATGCAGGGCCGAGTGAAGAGCAGGTGATGGAACAACGTCGCCGCATCAATGCCATGCTACAGGATTATGAATTACAGCTTCGTCTCAATGCGGAAGACGGTTCTATCGACCGTACTATGCTCGAAGTGAATTAATCGATGGCGGATAAATGAAGAGACTCCTGGTCGGTGTATTGACACTGGTCAGCCTCGCGATGCCGTGCCAAGCCTCTGCTGAAGAACCGGTTTCTTCTGCCGAGGCTTTGTTGCATCAAATGGACGAGGCTAGCCGAAAGCTCAGCTATGAGCTGTCGTATATCTTAATCAAGAAAAACAGTATCGAACCCCTGCGTTATCGCCATGCTCTGGAAGATGGCGAGACTTATGCTCATCTTGTTTACCTCAGTGGCCCGCCACGCGAGGTGATCCAGCGTGGTGGTGAAGTCAGTTACTTCGAGCCGGGGTTGGATCCGTTCACCATCGACAGCAACAAGATGGTGGCCCCTTTGCCGCCGATCATGAAAACCGATATTAATGAACTGGCTGGCTACTACGACTTCATTTCGATGGGGCGTGCCCGTGAAACGGGTGTGGCCTGTGATGTGGTGCGCATTGCCCCGAAAGATGGTGCCCGTTATTCCTACCTGCTGTGGATTGATACCCGTAGCAAATTGGTGATGCGTGCTGACTTACTCGACCGCGACGGCGAGCCGCTGGAACAGTACCGGGCGGTTTCCTATGTCATCAATCCGAAAGTGGCCGATGTACTGAAAAGCCTCAAGAGCGTCGAGCTGCCGGCCGTGGTGCAGTTGCCGCCTCAGCCTCAGGCCGATCTTGATTGGCAGGTTAACTGGTTGCCGCAAGGTTTTGAATCCATTTCCCGCAACCGCCATCGCCTGATGATGACCGAGCGCCCTGTCGAGAGCAAAATGTACAGCGATGGCCTGTTCAGTTTCTCAATCTACATCTCTTCGGCGGATAACTTCACGGTCAGGGAGCAATTGGTACGCCAAGGCCGCCGTACCCTGCATAGCTATCTGATGAACGATAAAGAAGTGACGGTGGTGGGCGATATTCCGCCGGCAACAGCCCGCCGAGTGGCGGAGTCTGTGGTGTTTGGGGCGGCGGGGAGACAAACCCCATGATGCGTTCCCTCGCTGAAGTGATTGCCGTCAAACCCGGCGAGATCACCGTCAGCTGTCAGCAGCAAACCAGTTGTGGCAGCTGTGCTTCCCGCAATAGTTGCGGCACCGGCATTGTCAGCAAGGCGCTGCCGGGACGCCAGCACCAACTCAAAATAGCGACCGATAAACCGGTCAAGGTCAGTGATGTGGTTGAAATCGGCTTGTCCGAGCGCAGTATGCTGCATTCCGCTGTGCTGGTTTATGTGCTGCCTTTGCTATGCTTAGTGCTAGGTGCGGCGTTGGGCCAATGGTGGTTTGTGGTGCTGGCAGGAGGTGGTGAGCTGGGAGTGATCCTGACCGCGCTTGGCTGCGCAGCCTTTGGTCTGTGGCTGGCGAGGCGCCTGGCAGTGCGGGTTGAAGGGGATTTAGCCTACCAACCCCACCTTATTCGGGTACTGGGAAGTCCGGTTTCTGCTGAGTTGGCGATAAATGGCGCATCGAAAGATAGCGACTAGCGGCGAAATTCGGTAGAATCCGTCAACTTGATCTGTAGATCCCATTCATTTATTAATCACGAGTTAGTCACGCCAATTCATGAAGCACATTCGTAACTTTTCGATTATTGCACATATCGACCATGGTAAGTCGACCCTATCCGACCGTCTGATTCAAGTCTGTGGCGGCCTTTCCGATCGTGAAATGGCTGCACAGGTTCTTGATTCCATGGATCTTGAACGCGAACGCGGTATTACCATCAAGGCTCAGAGCGTGACGCTCGACTATAAAGCCAAAGATGGTGAAACCTATCAGCTTAACTTTATCGACACCCCGGGACACGTGGACTTCTCTTACGAAGTATCTCGCTCTCTGGCGGCCTGTGAAGGTGCGCTGCTGGTGGTTGATGCCGGCCAAGGGGTAGAAGCCCAGACATTGGCTAACTGTTACACCGCCATCGAAATGGATCTGGAAGTCGTGCCAATCTTGAACAAGATTGACCTGCCTGCCGCCGATCCCGAGCGCGTAGCAGAAGAGATTGAAGAAATCGTTGGTATCGATGCCCTGGAAGCGACCCGCTGTTCAGCGAAGACTGGCCTGGGTGTGGACGATGTTCTTGAGAACATCGTTACCGCGATCCCTGCGCCGGAAGGCGATCCTGAAGCGCCGCTACAGGCACTGATCATCGACTCTTGGTTCGATAATTACCTAGGTGTTGTGTCTTTGGTTCGTATCAAAAATGGCGAGCTGAAGAAGAATGACAAGATCAAGGTAATGAGTACTGGCCAGGTTTGGGGTGTTGACCGTATTGGTATCTTTACGCCGAAGCAGGTTGATACCGACATCCTGCGTACCGGTGAGGTAGGCTGGGTTGTTTGTGGTATCAAGGACATCCTTGGTGCTCCGGTGGGTGATACCCTGACCCATGCTAAGCACGGTAGCGAGACGCCATTGCCTGGTTTCCAGAAAGTAAAACCACAGGTTTATGCCGGTCTGTTCCCAGTATCGTCTGATGATTACGAGAACTTCCGTGATGCACTGGGCAAGCTGAGCTTGAACGATGCTTCTCTGTTCTACGAGCCAGAAAGCTCTGCAGCATTGGGCTTTGGTTTCCGTTGTGGCTTCTTGGGTATGCTGCACATGGAAATCATCCAGGAGCGCCTAGAGCGCGAATACGACCTGGATCTTATCACCACCGCACCGACGGTAGTGTACGAGGTGAAGAAGACTGACGGCACAATGATCTACGTTGATAGCCCGTCTAAGCTTCCGGCTGTAAACGACATTGAAGTTGTCGGTGAGCCTATCGCTCGCTGTAATATCCTGGTGCCGAGTGAATACCTGGGCAACGTAATCACCCTGTGTGTTGAGAAGCGGGGCGTCCAGGTTGACATGGTTTACCACGGCAACCAGGTTGCCCTGACCTACGACATCCCGATGTCGGAAGTGGTGCTGGATTTCTTCGATCGTCTGAAGTCGACGTCTCGTGGCTACGCGTCACTGGATTACAACTTCCAGCGTTACGAAGAATCTGACATGGTTCGTGTTGATATCCTGCTCAACGGCGATCGCGTTGATGCACTGGCGATTATTACCCACAAGGATAACGCCCAGTACCGTGGTCGTGACTTGGTTGAGAAGATGAAGGAATTCATCCCTCGCCAGATGTTTGATATCGCGATCCAGGCGGCTATCGGTAACCACATCATCGCCCGTTCGACGGTGAAGCAGTTGCGTAAGAACGTTATCGCCAAGTGTTACGGCGGTGACGTGAGCCGTAAGAAGAAACTCCTGCAGAAGCAGAAGGAAGGTAAGAAGCGAATGAAGCAGATCGGTAACGTCGAACTGCCACAGGAAGCTTTCCTTGCTATCTTGCATGTAGGCAAAGATAAGTAACTATAACTCATTGTTATCACTGGACGCTTTTGTGTTCACCTTGCTACCATTAGCAAAGACATTGATAACAAAGGCAATGCAGCAAGCCCGTCTTGCTGCATTGTTATATCGAGTGGGCTGTAATGGCGTAGGCCGTAATGGTTTGCTCGGTAGTTGATATAAGTAGGGAAGATAATGGCAAATACTTTTTCGTTTATCCTGGTGTTGGCAACATTGATCACCGGGATCATTTGGGCTTTGGATAAGTTTATCTGGGCGCCAAAACGTCAATTGAAAATTGAAGCGGCGGCAGCCAATGCCGGCGATCAGGTGGATGCCAAAACCCTACAGGCCGTGGCACCGCAACCGAGCTGGGTAGAATCTGCCAGTTCGATGTTTCCGGTGATCGCGCTCATTATGGTATTTCGCTCATTTATTTATGAGCCGTTCCAGATCCCATCCGGTTCGATGATGCCGACCTTGCTGGTTGGCGATTTTATTCTGGTTGAGAAGTTTGCCTATGGTCTGAAAGACCCGGTTTTCCGCCATCAGATGGTAGAAACCGGTGAGCCAGAACGAGGCGATATCGTGGTATTCAAATACCCGCCTCAACCAAACATCGATTACATCAAACGTGTCGTTGGCTTGCCGGGCGATACCGTTCGTTACAGTGCCCACAAGCAGATTTGTGTGGCGGCGAAAGGGTCGAACGAGTGTAAGCCAGTACCGTTGACAGAGATGACCGATAGCGAATTTAGCCAGGGCATGACCCGTTTGGTGCAGTTCAACGAGCAGTTGGGCGAACATGAGCACCAAATCCTGGTTCATCCACTTAAGCGTGACCGTACATTGGCGTATCAGCCACGTCCGGGTGTCAGCGAGTGGGTCGTACCGCAAGGCCAGTACTTCGTAATGGGTGACAACCGCGACAACAGTGCAGACAGCCGTTACTGGGGCTTCGTACCTGAAGCTAACCTAGTAGGCAAAGCGGTCGGGATCTGGATCAGCTTTGAGTTTGAACGAGGTGCTGACAGTGCACTTCCATCTTGGATTCCTACCGGTGTGCGATTCAGTCGCATCGGTGGCATAAACTGATCGGGAAAAAATGACCACTCCTGCAAATAGACTTCAGCGTAAGCTGGGTTACCAATTTAACAATCTAGACTTGCTGACTTTGGCACTGACACACCGCAGTGCCAACGGGACACACAACGAACGCCTTGAGTTCTTGGGTGACTCGATCCTCAGCTTCGTGATCGCTGACGACCTTTACCACCGCTTCCCGGCAGTGGATGAAGGTGATATGAGCCGCATGCGTGCCACCTTGGTTCGTGGTAAGACATTGGCAGAGTTGGGCCGTGAGTTCGACCTGGGTGATCACTTGCTGCTAGGCCCTGGTGAGCTTAAGAGCGGTGGCTTCCGCCGTGATTCGATCCTGGCCGACTGTGTCGAGGCAATCATCGGTGCTATCTACCTTGATAGCGATATCGAAAATGTCCGTGGCATCGTGCTGCGTTGGTACCAGTCTCGCCTTGAAACGATCAAGCCGGGCATCAACCAGAAAGATCCGAAAACCCGTCTGCAGGAATGCCTGCAGGGGCGTCGCCAGCCATTGCCAGTGTATACTGTGACTAAGGTACATGGTGAGGCACACAACCAAGAGTTTACGGTGCAGTGTGAAGTGGCAGGTTTGGAGAAACCTGTTATCGGTAAAGGCGGCAGTCGGCGCAAGGCAGAGCAGGCAGCGGCAGAAATTGCACTTAAGCAGTTGGAATCATGACAGATAAGCAACATTGTGGTTTTATTGCCATCGTCGGTCGCCCGAACGTTGGTAAATCGACGCTCCTGAACCGTTTGGTAGGCCAGAAGCTCTCTATCACTTCGCGTAAACCCCAGACCACGCGTCACCGTATTATGGGTGTCGATACCCGTGACGGTTACCAGGCGGTTTACGTCGATACCCCGGGCCTTCACATCGAAGAAAAGCGCACCATCAACCGATTGATGAACCGTGCGGCAAGCAGCTCGCTGACCGATGTTGAGCTGGTATTGTTCCTGGTCGACGGTACCATGTGGACCAAAGACGATGAGATGGTTCTGAACAAGCTGGCCAAGTCTGGCTTGCGTACCGTGTTGTTGGTCAACAAGGTCGACAACGTCAAAGACAAGCACGAGCTGTTCCCGCACTTGCAGGAACTATCGAGCAAGATGGAATTTGTTGACGTGGTGCCGGTTTCGGCCAAGCACGGCACTAACATTGATGCGGTTGAGAAAATAGTGCGTGAGCACCTGCCGGAAGGCGAATACTACTTCCCTGAAGAGTATGTGACCGACCGCTCTCAGCGCTTCATGGCGTCTGAAATCATCCGTGAAAAGCTGATGCGCTTTACCGGTGATGAGCTGCCATATTCGATCACGGTGGAAATCGAGCGCTTTGACTACAACCCGGATACCGATGGCTTTGATATTAATGGCCTGATCCTGGTTGAGCGTAAAGGCCAGAAGAAAATGGTGATCGGCAAGGGTGGTGACAAGATCAAGACCATCGGTCGTGAAGCCCGTATCGACATGGAAGATCTGTTCGAGCGCAAGGTTTACCTTGAGCTGTGGGTGAAAGTGAAATCCGGTTGGGCGGATGACGAACGTGCCCTGCGAAGCCTGGGCTATATTGACGATCTATAAGGGTGCGAATGGAAGGGCTTCAGCGTTGTTTTGTCCTTCATACTCGTCCTTATAGCGAGACGAGCCTGATCCTCGACGTCTTCAGCGAGGACTCGGGCCGTCTTACCCTTCTCTCGAAGGGGGCGCGACGCAAGCGCTCCAACCTCAAAGGGGCGCTTCAGCCTTTTACCCCGCTCTTCATGAAATGGTCCGGCAAGGGCACCATGCCCGTATTAACCCATGCCGAGCCGATCAGTATCGGCCTGCCGATGCGTAGCTATATCTTGTATTCGGCTATGTATGTCAACGAGTTGTTGGCGCGAGTGCTGGAAACGGATACCCCTTACCCCGTGTTGTTTCTGGATTACCTGAATGTGCTGCGCGAGCTGGCACAGGCGGAGAATCCAGAGCCTGCACTGCGCCGTTTTGAACTGGCTTTGCTGGATCATCTCGGCTATGGTGTGGACTTCCTCCATTGTGCGGGCAGTGGCCTGCCGGTGGATGACACCATGACTTATAACTATCGGGAACAACGGGGATTTATTGCCTCGTTGACGGTCGGCCAGCTGACCTTCACCGGTGAACAACTAAAGGCGATTGACGCTAGGCGGTTCGAGAGCCCAGATCAGCTCCGGGCAGCCAAGCGCTTCACCCGTATCGCCCTAAAGCCCTATCTGGGCGGCAAGCCATTAAAAAGCAGGGAATTGTTTATCCCTAGAGGAAGGAGTACCGGAAAATGAACAACATCTTACTCGGCGTGAATATCGACCATATTGCGACTCTGCGTAATGCCCGTGGTACCCGTTATCCTGATCCGGTGCACGCGGCCGAGGTAGCTGAGCGTGCCGGAGCCGACGGTATTACCATCCACCTGCGCGAAGACCGTCGCCACATCACCGATCGCGATGTGCGCATTCTGCGCGAGACTATCCAGACCCGCATGAATCTGGAAATGGCGGTAACCGATGAGATGGTTCAGATCGCACTGGACACCAAGCCGGAGTTTGTTTGCCTGGTTCCGGAGAAGCGTGAAGAGCTGACTACCGAGGGTGGCTTGGATGTGGCAGGCCAGCTGGAGAAAATCAAAGCGGCAACCGCCACTCTGACTGAAGCTGGAATTAAAGTTTCCCTGTTCATCGATGCCGACCGTGCCCAGATTGATGCCGCGGTTGCCTGTGGTGCACCTTACATTGAACTGCATACCGGTCACTACGCCGATGCCGAGACGGAAGAAGAGCAGCAGGCCGAGCTTAAGAAAATCGCGGCGGCTGCGAGCTACGCTGACGATCAGGGTATCAAGGTTAACGCGGGCCACGGCCTGACTTACCACAATGTGAAGCCGATTGCGGCACTGCCTGAGCTGTATGAGCTGAACATCGGCCACTCTATCATCGGTCGCGCGGTATTTGACGGTTTGGAGAAAGCGGTTGCCGATATGCGTGCAGAAATGCTGAGTGCCCGTCGCTAATGGCCATTGTTGGCTTGGGAACCGACATTGCCGATATCGAGCGGGTGGAGAAAGCCTTCGCTCGTACCGGTGATGCCTTTGCCCAGCGCCTGCTGGCTCCGAGTGAATACGAAATCTACCAGTCGCTCAAGCACCAGGGGCGCTATCTGGCCAAGCGTTTTGCGGTCAAGGAAGCCGCCTCGAAAGCGCTGGGCACTGGCATTGCTTGCGGGGTCACTTTCCATGATTTCACCGTCACCAACGATGAGCGCGGCAAACCCTTGCTGGCGCTGTCGGGCAAGGCAGCTGAACTCGCCGCGGCGATGGGGGTCAACCATGTCCACCTGACGATTGCTGACGAGAAGAAGTACGCAGTGGCGACGGTGGTATTGGAGAGCTAGCTCTCCGGCCCGTGGCAAGAGGCTATTGGCTATAGGTTGTTAAAGCAAGCTTATGAGTTCCTAAAAAATCCCCGAATCATCGGGGATTTTTTTGTTGTGCCTATTTCCCCGGGGGCATATCACCATAGCCCATAGCCCATAGCCCATAGCCCATAGCCCATAGCCCATAGCCCATAGCCCATAGCCCATAGCTATAGCCACTAGCCTTAATGCCTATACGCCTTCGACGCTTTGACCACGTTGTTCATCTCGTCGATGAGCTCGAACAGCTCAGGCTCGATATCGTCGGTGCTGGCACCGGCCTTGAGCTCGGTTTCGATGGTGTGGCACAGGCTCTTGAGGCGGGGTACGCCGCTGTAGGCGCAGCTGCCGTGGAGTTTGTGGATCGGAGGCCAGAGCTCGATATCCTTGCCGTCGAGTGCTTCGTTGACCAGCATTTCTACTTCCGGCATGAAGTCGAGCAGCATCTGCAGCATGTCCTTGGCCAGCTCCTCTTTGCCCGCGGCCTGCTTCAAGGCCAGATCCCAGTCCCAGCTAACATTGTTGTTCACTGGGGCTGGCGCTTCACTTTTATCTTCTTCAACCTCTACCGGTTCTGGTTGTGGCGCATTGAGCTCAGTCACCGGCTTGTCGTGCGGTGTGGTCCACTTGGCGAGGATCTGCTGCAGGATCCGCTCTTCGATGGGTTTGGTCAGGTAATCGTCCATCCCCGCTTCAATCAGGCGCTCGCGCTCACCGGCCATGGCATGGGCGGTAACGGCAATGACTGGGGTTGAGTGGTTAAGATCAGTCTTGTGGATTTCCTGACAGGCAGTCACGCCGTCCATTTCCGGCATCTGGATATCCATGAAGATCAGATCAAACTCTTTCTGGTGGGCGTATTCCACCGCTTTGCGGCCACCGCTGGCGGTGATCACGGTTTCTACCCGCTCGCACAGCAAGGCGGAGATCAACTTGAGGTTGGCTGGATTGTCATCGACCGCCATGACGGTCAGTGGCTGGATGTTCGGTGCCTCGGTGGTGATTGGCTGTGGCTCAGGCTCGCTGAACGGATCCGGTTCGCTGACCAGTGCCTCGAACAGCTTGCGGTGACCAAGTGGCTTCGGCAAGCAGGAGGTGACCCCGGCATTGATCAGGCGCTCGGACAGTGCCAGCTCGGTGGTCGGCAGGCTGACAATGACTTTCTCGCTCAACTGCTCGGCCTTGAAGACCTGATCGAGCAAGGTGGCGATAGGCGGCTGCTCGCCCGGCGACAGGTTGAGCAGGGCAAAGTCATGCTGCTCGGCATCATCCGGCATGCTTGAACGGTACGTGACATGGATACCAGCGCGGATCAAACGTTGCTGGATCACCGATGCTGCCTGCATGTTCGGCTCGATAAGCAGCAATTTCTTGTTCATCAGCGAGTGGGTGTCGATTGGTTGCGACACCGGCAGGTCGGTCTTGTTCAGGCGCAGGCTGAACCAGAAGGTTGACCCTTGGTGCAGGCGAGAGGTCAGGCTGACTTCACCGCCCATTTGGCTCACCAGTTTCTGGGTGATGACAAGGCCTAGGCCGGTACCGCCATAGCGGCGGGAAATGCTGGCATCGGCTTGGCTGAAGGCCTGGAACAGCTGGGCTTGTTGGCGCTCTGAAATACCGATCCCGGTATCTCGCACCATAAACTGCAGCTCGAGGCTCTCATCGCGTTCGGTCTTGAGCTCGACCGAGACATCGATGTTGCCGCGCTCGGTAAATTTCACCGCGTTGCCGATCAGGTTAGTCAGTACTTGTTGGATGCGAAGCGGATCACCAATCATGCCGCTCGGAATGCGGTGATCGACCTTGAGGGTCAGCTCCAGGCCTTTCTCGTGGGCGCTCGGAGCCAACAGTTTCATCACTTCATCGAGGGATTCGGTAAAGTCGAACGGGATGTTTTCAAGCAACAACTTACCGGCTTCCAGCTTGGAGAAGTCGAGGATGTCGTTGATGATGGTCAGCAGGTTATTGGCGGATTTCTCGATCGTCTGCAGGTAGTCCTGCTGGCTGGTGCTGAGGCGGGTCTTGAGCATCTGGCGGGTAAAGCCGATCACCCCGTTGAGCGGGGTACGCAGCTCGTGCGACATATTGGCCAGGAACTCGGATTTCACCCTTGCTGCTTCCTGCGCCCGCTTCTTGGCGATATCCAGTTCGACGTTCTGGATTTCCAACTGCTCGAGTGTTTCGCGAAGGTCGGAGGTTGCTTGGTCGATGCTTTGCTGCATCTCGATATGGTATTCCGACAGCGAAATTGCCATCGCGTTGATGCCGTTTTTCAGGGTGTCGAGCTCGCCGAGAAGTTGGCCTTCGATACGGACATCAAGGTGGCCGCGGCGGATCCGGTCAACCACGCTTACCATGTGCGAAATAGGGCGGGTGACATCTTTCATCAGCCGGTAGGCAAACAGCGATGATAGCGTCAGGCCTAATAGCAGCACCATCAGGGCGGTGAAGACTTCTTGGTATTGCTGCAAGCGTAGGGCACTCAGGTCGAGTTCGAGTGCAATATAGCCGAGGGTTTCGGCCTGGTAGCCTGGAATAGACGAGTTACTGAACTGGCCTTCCTTGAGGATAGGCGCACGCAGGATCAGCGAGTTTTCATTGAGCCGGGTTTCCAGTAGCAGCGGGATTGGCTGATCGTCTGGGTACATCAGCGCCTCGAAATTACGGTGGAAGTTCGAGGTCACGAACAGCTCGTTGTTGGTATTGAAGACCGCAATACTGCGTACGATTTGCGAATGCTTGCGATGGGCATAGCTGATCAACCGGCGCACGGCCTCGCGATTTTGATCGGCCATGCCATATTCGGTGGAGATCGCCAAAGGCTCGATAATGCTGGCACCGGTCGAGATAAGCTGGTGTTCAAGATCGCGATATCGGCTCATGGTAAAAAATGCGCTTAAAAGCAGGCCAATAATCAGCGTCGGTGCTAATGTCAGGGTGAATACCCTGGCACGAAGTCCATATTTGGTCATGGTTCTCTTAATTACAAGAATGCGATTCTATGGGACAATTATCCCATCTATGGCCGCTAGCTTAATGAAAGTCAGGCTATTCGACAATCAACTCATCCCAAACTGTTGTTGAAATCACCAGTTTGGACAAATTGCTCCGTGGGTCCAATTACTATGGCACGCTTTTTTAAGCCTCAGAAACGAAAATTAACCGATACCAAGCATAAAGAAATCACCATCAGCCGGCTCGACCACCTTGGTGCCGGTATCGGCCACCTCGACCGCAAACCGGTTTTTGTCGAGGGGGTATTGCCAGGGGAGAAGGCAATCATCCAGCTGACGGAAGACAAAAAGCAGTTTGCCCGTGCCAAGGTGATCCGTCGCCTCAGTGACAGCGAAGAGCGTGTTGCGCCTGCCTGTCCGATCTATGACCAGTGTGGCGGTTGTAACCTGCAGCATTTATCTCATCAGGGTCAGGTGGCGGCCAAACAGCAATCGCTGGGCGAGCTGATGGGCAAATTTGCCCGTACCGGTGAGCAGGTCGAGCAAGTGACACCGATCACCAGTGATGAATGGCAATACCGCCGCTGTGCCCGCCTCAGCATTATGCCAAAAGGCGGTGAGCTAAAGGTTGGCTTTCGCAAGAAGCAGAGCAAGGAAATCGTCGATGTCGAACATTGTCCGGTGCTGGCGCAATCATTGAATGAACTTTTACCGGCATTGCGGACTCTGTTAAATCAGTTGAAAGGCCGTAAGCACCTTGGCCATGTCGAGCTGGTAGAGGCTGATAATGGCCGGGTGGTGCTGATCCGTCATCTGCAGCCGTTTTCTGACAAAGACATGACCGCCATCCGTCAGTTTGCTGACCAACACCAGCTAATGTTGTATCTGGCACCCACTTCTGATGCTCTTGATAGCATTTCTGGGCCAGCACCTTATTATGAGTTGGATGGCCTAGAGCTGGTTTTCTCGCCGAAAGACTTTATCCAAGTTAACCGCGAGGTGAACCAGAAGATGGTGGCGCAGGCCATGGACTGGTTGGCCGTCGGACCTGAAGATCGAGTGCTTGATCTATTCTGTGGGCTTGGTAATTTCAGTTTACCGCTCGCAAAGCGAGCAAAAGCACTGGTTGGTGTTGAAGGCGTCGACGAGATGGTGCATCGTGCATCAGAGAATGCGAAAAATAATCAACAGGTTAATGCCGAGTTTTATCAAGCGAACCTGGAAGAAGATGTCACGACAAAATCGTGGGCAAAAGAAAAATTTAGTAAGGTCTTGCTCGACCCTGCCCGGGCCGGTGCAGCTGGTGTTATGCAGCACGTGGTAAATTTGGGTCCAGAGCGGGTGGTGTATGTCTCCTGTAATCCGGCAACGCTGGCACGAGACAGCCAGGTATTACTGAAGCAAGGTTATCAGTTGGAACGGTTGGGTATGATGGACATGTTCCCTCATACCGGACATTTGGAGTCGATGGCGTTATTTATCAAGCGATAGGCTCACATTACTAGAGTAAACGGGATAGAAAAATGGTCGCAGTTCGCGGTGCGCATTTAAAGGAAAATGATACATTCGAGCTTTCTTCGTGGGTTGATAGCCTGAAGCAAGATGCCAAGGTCACCAAGCATCTGGCCAAGACCTATCAGCGATGTATCGATTTAACGGCAGAGGACGAGCGCGCGTCATTATTACTATGGCGTGGCCGCGAGATGGTCGAGATCCTGGTAACGCTCAGCATGGACAAAGATACGCTGGTGGCAGCCTTGCTGTTCCCGTTGGTGGAGGCCGGCGTATACAGCCCAGAGCAGCTCAAGGAAGACTACAGCAATACAATTTTGCAAATGGTCACTGGCGTTGGCCAGATGGCGGCCATCGGTCAGCTCAACGCTACCAAGGAAGGTGCTGAGCAGTCGGCGCAGGTTGATAATATCCGCCGTATGCTGCTGTCTATGGTCGATGACTTCCGCTGCGTGGTGATCAAGCTGGCCGAGCGGATCTGCAATCTCCGCGAAGTGAAAGACGAGCCGGATGAGGTGCGCAGGGCGGCAGCCAAAGAGTGTGCCAATATCTATGCGCCGCTGGCAAACCGTCTGGGTATCGGTCAGCTCAAGTGGGAAATCGAAGACTACGCGTTTCGCTACCGTCACCCTGAAACCTACAAGCAGATCGCTAAGCAGCTGTCCGAGCGACGTATTGACCGCGAGCAATACATTGAGCACTTCGTGACCGACTTGGCCGAGGACATGAAAGCCTCGGCAATCAAAGCCGATGTACAGGGGCGTCCGAAGCATATCTACAGTATCTGGCGCAAGATGCAGAAGAAGAGCCTGGCGTTCGACGAGCTGTTCGATGTCCGTGCGGTGCGGATCATTGCTGATGAAATCCAGGACTGCTACGCCGCACTGGGTATCGTCCACACCAAATACCGCCACTTGCCGAAAGAATTCGACGACTATGTCGCCAATCCTAAACCCAATGGCTACCAGTCGATCCATACCGTGGTGCTGGGGCCGGAAGGCAAAACCATAGAGATCCAGATCCGTACCAAGCAGATGCACGAAGAGTCGGAGCTCGGGGTTGCGGCCCACTGGAAGTACAAGGAAAGTGGTTCATCCTCAGGCGGCGCCAAGTCATCCTACGACGAGAAAATCAACTGGCTGCGTAAGCTGCTGGCCTGGCAGGAAGAGATGTCCGACTCGGGCGAGATGCTCGAGGAGCTGCGTAGCCAGGTATTTGATGACCGTGTCTATGCCTTTACCCCGAAAGGCGATGTTGTAGACTTGCCGCTTGATGCAACGCCGCTGGATTTCGCCTACCACATCCACTCGGAAGTCGGTCACCGTTGTATCGGCGCCAAGGTTGAGGGGCGGATTGTTCCGTTTACCTATCACCTGCAGATGGGGGACCAGGTTGAGATCATCACCCAGAAAGAGCCGAATCCGTCACGCGACTGGCTGAACCCGAATCTGGGTTTTGTCAATTCTAGCCGCGCTCGCTCCAAGGTCCATGCTTGGTTCCGCAAGCAGGATCGCGACAAGAATATTTTGGCTGGCCGCGAGATCTTGGAGATCGAGTTGGTCAAGATCGGCGCCACCATGAAAGATGCCGAGGCCTATGCCCTCAAGCGCTTCAACGTTAATTCGGCCGATGAACTGTTTGCCGGTATTGGCAGCGGTGATCTGCGTATCAATCAGGTTATCAACCATATCAACGCCTTGGTCAACAAACCAACCGCCGAGGAAGAAGATCAGCAACTGCTTGAGAAACTGACCGAAGCCAGTAGCAAACCGGCGACCACCAAGAAGCCTCAGCGTGATGCCGTGGTGGTGGAAGGGGTTGATAACCTGATGACCCACCTTGCCCGCTGTTGCCAGCCAATCCCGGGGGATGACATCCAGGGCTTCGTCACTCAGGGGCGGGGGATTTCGGTTCACCGCAGTGACTGTGAGCAGCTTGAAGAGCTACGCCATGTTGCGCCTGAGCGAATTATCGATACGGTATGGGGCGGCGGCTTTGTCGGCAACTACCACATCACGGTACGGGTGACGGCGGCAGAGCGTAATGGTCTGCTCAAAGAGCTGACCAACACCTTGGCCAACGAAAAGGTCAAGGTGGCGGGAATGAAGAGCCGGGTCGATTTCAAGAAGCAGATGTCGATCATGGACTTCGATATCGAGCTGACCGATCTGGAAGTGCTGAGCCGGGTGCTCAAGCGCATCGAGCAGGTGAGAGACGTCGCCGAGGCGAAAAGGCTACACTAAGCACTATTAAAATTGACGACAAAAGCGGGAGCCGAGGCTGCCGCTTTTTCTTATGCACACAGAGAAGAAACCAATGAGTAAATCACAACGCCCTATCGAACAGCTGGTGGAGATCATGGCCAAGCTGCGTGACCCGCAAAATGGTTGCCCGTGGGACCTGAAGCAGACCTTTGCCACCATCGTGCCGCATACTCTGGAAGAAGCCTATGAAGTGGCCGATGCGATTGAGCAGCAGAATTGGGATGATGTCCGCGAAGAGCTGGGTGACTTGTTGTTCCAGGTGATCTTTTACAGCCAGCTCGGCAAGGAGCAGGGGCTGTTTGATTTTGATGATGTGGTGCAGGGGATCAACGAAAAGCTCACCCGCCGCCATCCCCATGTCTTTTCGGATACCGAGTTTGCCTGCGAGGCGGACATCAACGCCAACTGGGAAGCAGAAAAAGCCAAGGAGCGTTCCGCTAAAGGGGAGGATAGCAGTGTTCTTGCCAACATTCCGCGCGCGCTGCCGGCACTGACCCGGGCCGATAAAATCCAGAAGCGCTGTGCCAAACATGGCTTTGACTGGGACACTTTGGGGCCGGTGGTCGACAAGGTCCAGGAAGAGATTGAAGAGGTGATGGAGGAAGTCATCCAAGTGTCACCTGATCAGGCTAAGATCGAAGAAGAAATGGGGGATTTGTTGTTTGCTGTCGCCAACTTCAGCCGCCATGTCCAGGTCAAACCGGAAGTCGCCCTGCAGCGAGCCAACCAAAAATTCGAGCGACGCTTTCGCGAAGTGGAGAAAACTGTGCTAGAAAGAGGGAAGCGCCTTGACGATTGTTCGCTGGATTATTTGGATGCTATCTGGGATGAGGTCAAGAAAAACGAGCTGAAGACAAAGTAGGCTAGGTGGAGAGGATAGTAGCGCTCGCACGAAGGAATGGTCAAAGGATAGTCACCTAGTTTAGTAGATTTGATTTGAAACAAAAAAAAACCAAACGTGCTGTGATAGTTTTCACGTTGTGGCAATAAAGTGTGTCTGGTATACTAATTTCCCGTCCAGATACTTTTTATATCCTCTATACCAATCTTCCAGGTAAAACATGACAACGAATTACATTTTTGTTACGGGCGGGGTCGTATCCTCACTAGGTAAAGGTATTGCTGCAGCGTCTCTGGCGGCTATTCTAGAAGCACGTGGTCTGAAAGTGACCATGATGAAACTAGACCCTTACATCAACGTTGACCCAGGCACAATGAGCCCGATTCAGCATGGTGAAGTATTCGTAACGGAAGACGGTGCAGAGACTGACCTTGACCTAGGTCACTATGAGCGTTTCATCCGTACCAAGATGACCAAGCGCAACAACTTTACTGCGGGACGTGTTTACGCTGATGTACTGCGTAAAGAGCGTCGTGGTGACTACCTAGGTGCAACGATTCAGGTTATCCCACACATCACCAACGCCATCAAAGAGCGTGTTATTGCTGGTGCAGAAGGCCACGACGTTGCTATCGTCGAAGTTGGCGGCACAGTAGGTGATATCGAATCTCTACCATTTATGGAAGCTATCCGTCAGCTAGCAGTTGAACTGGGCCGCGAGCGCGCGATGTTCATGCACCTGACGCTAGTACCATACCTGGCAGCGGCTGGCGAAGTGAAAACCAAGCCAACCCAGCATTCAGTGAAAGAGCTGCTTTCTATCGGTATTCAGCCAGACATCCTGGTATGTCGTTCTGACCGTATGATCCCTGCTAACGAACGTGCCAAGATTGCATTGTTCTGTAATGTTCAGGAAAAAGCAGTTATCTCCATGAAAGACGTAGATTCCATCTACAAGATCCCACAGCTTATCAAGGCTCAGGGTCTTGACGACTTGGTGTGTCAGCGTTTCGGCATTACTGCACCGGAAGCTGATCTTTCTGAGTGGGAACAGGTGATCTACGAAGAAGCTAACCCAACTGCCGAAGTTGTTATCGGTATGGTGGGTAAGTACATCGAACTACCAGATGCGTACAAGTCAGTGAACGAAGCATTGAAGCACGCAGGCCTGAAGAACCGCCTGTCTGTTAAGATCAAGTACGTTGACTCACAAGACGTTGAGAGCAAAGGCGAAGAAGCGCTACAAGGCCTTGACGCTATCTTGGTACCTGGTGGCTTCGGCGGCCGTGGTGTAGAAGGCAAGATCCTGACTGCACAGTACGCCCGTGAAAACAACATCCCTTACCTTGGCATCTGTCTGGGTATGCAGGTGGCATTGATTGAATTCGCACGAAACGTTGCAGGTCTTGAAGGCGCTCACTCAACTGAGTTTAACGCTGATACCAAGAACCCGGTTGTTGGCCTGATCACTGAGTGGGTCGATGGCGAAGGCAACGTTGAAGAGCGTACCGAAAAATCTGACCTTGGCGGTACTATGCGTCTTGGTTCTCAGCTATGTCACTTGGCTGAAGGTTCGAAAGCGCGTGAACTATACGGTAACCCAACTATCCATGAGCGTCACCGTCACCGCTACGAAGTAAACAACAACCTACTGCCTCAACTTGAGAAAGCAGGTCTGAAGATTTCTGGTCTGTCAGCAGACAAGAAATTGGTGGAAATCATCGAGATCCCTAACCACCCATGGTTTGTGGCTGCTCAGTTCCACCCTGAGTTCACCTCTACGCCTCGCGATGGCCACCCTCTATTTGAAGGCTTCGTGAAAGCGGCTGGCGCAAACCAGCGCGGTGAGCTTAACAAGTAAGGATTACGGATAGCTGTGGCAGTGATGGCTGCAGCTATTTTTTTAGCTTTTAATTTGAAGATAAAGCAAGAGGAAACACAATGTCTAAGATCGTTAAAGTTCTAGGTCGTGAAATCATTGACTCACGCGGTAACCCAACTGTTGAAGCTGAAGTTCACCTAGAAGGCGGTTTCGTAGGTATGGCTGCTGCACCATCTGGTGCATCAACTGGTTCTCGTGAAGCTCTTGAGCTACGCGACGGTGACAAGTCTCGTTTCCTAGGTAAAGGTGTTCTTAAAGCTGTTGAAGCTGTGAACGGCCCAATCGCGGAAGCTCTTGTAGGTAAAGACGCTAAAGCACAAGCTGAAATCGACCAGATCATGCTTGACCTAGACGGCACTGAAAACAAGTCTAACTTCGGTGCAAACGCAATCCTAGCTGTATCTCTAGCGAACGCTAAAGCTGCAGCAGCAGCTAAAGGCATGCCTCTATACGAGCACATCGCTGAGCTAAACGGTACTGCTGGTCAGTTCTCTATGCCTCTACCAATGATGAACATCATCAACGGTGGTGAGCACGCTGATAACAACGTTGACATCCAAGAGTTCATGATCCAGCCAGTTGGCGCTAAGACTCTTAAAGAAGGTCTACGTATCGGTGCTGAAGTATTCCACAACCTAGCTAAAGTTCTTAAGTCTAAAGGCATGAGCACTGCTGTAGGTGACGAAGGTGGTTTCGCTCCTAACCTAGAGTCTAACGCTGCTGCTCTAGCTGCAATCAAAGAAGCTGTTGAGCTGGCTGGTTACGAGCTAGGCAAAGACGTTACTCTTGCTATGGACTGTGCTGCATCTGAGTTCTTCGACAAAGAAGCTGGCAACTACAACATGAAAGGCGAAGGTAAGATCTTCACTTCTGAAGAATTCAACCACTACCTAGCTGGCCTAGTTGCTGAGTACCCAATCGTTTCTATCGAAGACGGCCTAGACGAGTCTGACTGGGATGGCTTCAAGCACCAGACTGAACTACTAGGCGACAAGATCCAGCTAGTAGGTGACGATCTATTCGTTACTAACACTAAGATTCTTGCTCAGGGTATTGAGAAAGGCGTTGCTAACTCTATCCTTATCAAGTTCAACCAGATCGGTTCTCTAACTGAAACTCTAGCTGCTATCAAGATGGCTAAAGACGCTGGTTACACTGCAGTTATCTCTCACCGTTCTGGTGAAACTGAAGATGCAACTATCGCTGACCTAGCGGTAGGTACTGCTGCTGGCCAGATCAAGACTGGTTCTATGAGCCGTTCTGACCGTGTTGCTAAGTACAACCAGCTAATCCGTATCGAAGAAGCGCTAGGTGAGAAAGCACCTTACAACGGTCTTAAAGAAGTTAAAGGCCAAGCTTAATTAAAAGCTGCGCCTCGGGGTAACCCGAGCAGATACTAAAAACCGCCCATCATGGGCGGTTTTTTTATGGGCGAATAGCGGCTTGGCGGCCTACAGCCCCTAGTGTCAACGTGCAAGTTATGGGAATATACCGGACTGAGTAATATTCAGTTTGGTATTTTTACCCGCAGCTTGACACGTCTTTGTGTTTCAATCTGTTATGATTAGCTTAATTTCTTATACCATTGCCAAGAGGGCGCAATGCGATTGTTAAACCTCCTGCTGCTGGCAATTCTCGGCTGGTTACAATATGACTTCTGGCTCGGCAAAAACGGTATGGTCGACTATCTTGCGGTGCGCGATAACGTCGCGGTGCAACAGCAGGCCAACGCCGAACTGGTTCAGCGCAACCAGCAGATGTATTTCGAAATCCATGACTTGCACCGTGGTCAGGAAGCAATCGAAGAGCGGGCCCGTAACGAGCTGGGCATGATCGGAACCGGTGAGACCTTTTTCCGTATTGTCAGTGATTGAATTCCATGAAAGATAAAATGATCGCAGTCGTTCCGGCTGCAGGCGTCGGTAGCCGGATGGCTGCAGACCGACCGAAACAGTACTTGCACATTGCTGGCAAGACTATTCTCGAACATACCATTGACCGTTTGTTGCAGCACCCGATGATCGATCGCGTTGTCGTTGCCATTGGCGAGCAGGACCCGTATTTCCCAACCTTACCGTTAGCGGAAAACCCAAGGGTCACCCGTGTCGATGGCGGGGCAGAGCGCGCGGACTCTGTTTTTTCGGGCTTGGCGGCGATTGATGACCCTGATGCCTGGGTGCTGGTTCATGATGCAGCCCGCCCTTGTTTGCGTCAGCAGGATCTGCAAAAGCTGATTGATGAGGCTCTGGCAAGTGAGTGTGGGGCTATCCTGGCGGCTCCGGTGCGCGATACCATGAAGCGCGGCAATGGCCGGCAAGCTATCGCAGTGACCGTTGAGCGCAGTGATCTCTGGCATGCATTGACTCCTCAGATGTTTCGGGCTGGTCAGTTGAAACAGGCACTGGAAAAAGCGCTGGCGGATGGGGCGGTAGTGACCGATGAAGCATCGGCCCTGGAGCACTGCGGTATGTCACCGAAGCTGGTGACTGGACGGGCTGATAACCTCAAAGTCACCCAACCTGAAGATCTCGCTATCGCGGAATTTTATCTGCAACACTTATTGAAGGAAGAGCAATGATGCGTATTGGACACGGCTTTGACGTGCATAAATTTGGTGGCGAAGGCCCGGTGATTATCGGCGGTGTTGCGATTCCTTATGAGCAGGGGTTGATTGCCCACTCCGACGGTGACGTTGCACTTCATGCCGTATGTGACGCCTTGCTGGGTGCAATTGGTGCCGGTGATATTGGCCGCCATTTCCCTGATACCGATGCGGAGTGGGAAGGTGCTGACAGCCGTATGCTGCTGCGCGACGTATACCGCAAAGTAAAAGCAAAAGGCTACCGCTTGGGCAATCTGGATGTCACCATTATTGCCCAGGCACCAAAAATGGCGCCGCATATTGATGCGATGTGCCAAGCGATTGCCGAGGACTTGGAAACCGATGTTGAGAACATCAATGTCAAAGCGACCACCTCGGAGCGTCTCGGTTTTACCGGGCGCAAAGAAGGCATTGCCTGTGAAGCGGTAGTGCTGATCAATAAAGAATAAACCGGGTAGGGCCAGTGGCCCTGCCTTCTGGCATCTCGGTGCTGCTAAAGAATGGTGTAATTATGTCTACGGTAATGGACAACTTCAGCTGGTTATATGGAAAACCTAGCTGTCAGGGCCGCATTAAGGTTGAGCCTGAAGATTTTGTAGTAAAGGAAAACCTTGGCTTTGAGTTTGCCGGTGTGGGCGAGCATTTCATGGTGAAGATCCGCAAAACCGGTGAAAACACCAAGTATGTGGTCAATGAACTGGCCAAAGCCTGCGATGTGAAATCACGAGATGTGAGCTGGGCTGGCTTGAAAGATCGCCACGCGGTGACCGAGCAATGGCTCAGTGTCCACTTACCGGGTAAACCCGACCCTGATCTGACCCAGTTTGTCGCCGAACATCCGGGTGTTGAAGTGCTGGAAACAGCCCGCCATGATAAAAAGCTCCGCCCGGGTGATTTAACCGGTAACTGGTTCCAACTGACGTTGCGTGAGCTTGATCAGCCTGAGGATGTAATTGCCCGATTGGAGCAGGTTCAGCAGCTTGGTGTTCCGAATTATTTCGGTGAGCAGCGCTTCGGTCACGGTGGTAATAATGTGACCAAGGCCCGCGCCTGGGGCAATGATGAATTCCGCGTGCGCGATAAGAGCAAGCGCAGCTTCTACTTGTCGGCAGCTCGCTCATGGCTGTTCAACATGATCCTGTCAGCCCGTATCGAGCAGCAGAATGTCCATACCGTGCTCGATGGTGATCTGCTGGACGTTGACGGTGATGATCGCGATCGTCTGGTCGAAGCGGATGTTGCACAGTGGCAGCAGGCCGTAGATAACGGCACAGCTTGCATCACGGCACCGATGATGGGCGATAATGCCCTACCGACAAGCGGTCAGGCTGAAGCGTTTGAAATGGCTATCGCCGAGCAAGAGCCGCTGCTGCTGAAGTTGATCCGCGATAACCGCATGCGCCATGAGCGCCGCCCGTTGCTGCTGAAACCGCAGGACATGGCTTGGCAGCGAGAAGGCGATACGGTAACCGTTTCTTTTGCACTTCCGGCGGGCTGTTTTGCCACGGCGGTCGTTCGTGAGCTCATGGTTGAGCTGGAACAACAGGAAGGACACTATGCGAATTCTGATCAGTAATGACGATGGTATCTTTGCCGAGGGGATCAAGACCCTGGCAAAGGTCTTGAGTGAGGTTGGTGAGGTGACGGTCGTTGCCCCGGATCGCAATCGCTCGGGGGCGTCAAACTCATTGACGCTGGATAACCCGCTCCGGATCCGTCACGAAGGCGAACAGCAAATCTCGGTGGAAGGCACCCCGACAGATTGTGTCCACTTTGCGCTTAATGAATGGCTCGATGACCGTCCTGATGTGGTTGTCGCCGGCATCAACCATGGTGCCAACCTGGGTGATGATGTGCTGTACTCCGGTACGGTAGCAGCGGCGACAGAAGGCCACTTCCTCGGCGTGCCGGCAATTGCCGTATCCTTGGTTGGGGATCAGCATTTTGATACGGCGGCGCAGGTCGTGAAGCAAGTTTTGCAAAAAATGCAGTCTGCGCCGCTGCCAAGCAATAAAATTTTAAATATCAATGTGCCGGATGTCGCTTATTCTGAGTTGGGGAGCTGGCAGGTGACACGCCTTGGTGCCCGCCACCGAGCCGAGAATATGGTTAGGGGGACCGATCCCCGAGGCAAGGAACTATACTGGCTGGGGCCTCCGGGACCTTGTCAGGATGCCGGGCCGGGCACTGATTTTTATGCCATTGAACAGCGATGTGTATCGATAACGCCACTGCAGGTCGACCTTACTGCGCATGATGCGCTGGCAGGGCTGAGCATGTGGATTGAGCAACAGGAGAAATAGTCGCAATGCGCTATGTGGACGAGCGGACGCTTTTGCTGAACTATTTACGCCAGCAGGGAGTCAAAGATGACAAGGTGCTTCAGGCCATGGCATCTGTCCCGCGGGAGTTATTTATCGATGAAGCCCTGTCACACAAAGCTTACGAGAATAATGCTCTGCCGATTGGCTGTGGGCAGACGATCTCGCAGCCGTATATTGTTGCCAAGATGACTGAGCTGATGGCGTTATCGCCGGATTCCAGGGTCCTCGAAATCGGAACCGGGTCGGGGTACCAGACTGCTGTGCTGGCGCATTTGGTCAATCACGTTTATTCCGTCGAGCGGATCAAGGCGTTGCAGTGGCAGGCGAAGCGACGCCTGAAGCAGCTTGAATTGCATAATGTTTCGACCAAGCACAGTGATGGTTGGCGTGGCTGGGCAGGTAAAGGCCCGTTTGATGCCATTATCGTGACGGCTGCCGCAGCTGAAATCCCTGTTGAGCTGCTAACGCAATTGGCTGATGGTGGCCGCCTGGTGATCCCGGTCGGTGAGCATTCGCAAGTGCTGAAAGTGATTATCCGCGAAGGTGAGCGCTTTGCTTACCGCGATATTGAAGCAGTACGTTTTGTTCCGCTTGTAGCCGGGGAGTTGGCTTAGGTCATATGTTTGGGGTGTTGTCTTCAGCAAGGACGTGGAAGCTGGCAGCGATTGTTGCCGGCTTGATGCTATCTGGCTGTAGTAACCATAACCCTGCGCCGGTGACGAGTCTTGGTAAGGACTACCACAGCCTCGAGCGCGGCAGCTACCGTGGTAGCTACTATGAAGTGCAAAAGGGCGATACCTTGTACTTTATTTCCTATATTACCGGCCGTGATGTCGACGATATTATTGCAAGTAATAAATTGTCGAAGCCTTATACCATTTTCCCCGGTCAAAAGTTGCAGTTATGGCGGCCGAAATATGTTGCCCCGCAATATGGTCGGGCAGCTCCTGTGGCCGTAGCAGCAACACCTTCTGCTAAAACACCAACAAAAACAACAAGCTCAAAACCGGCTCAACCAAAGCCTGCGGCAAAGGCGCAACCAGCAGCTCAGCCTGCCTCCCAGAAACCGGCCCAGACCGCAGTGTCTCAAAAACAAAACGCACAAAAAGCCGCCAATAAAAATGTTGATCCGGCTCCCACAAAAGAGTACTCTCAAAAAACCAAAAGTAACAAAGTTGTTACATCCAAGCCGCAACCTAGCAACACCAAAGTGGCTAAGTGGACTTGGCCGTCAAAGGGGCGTGTGATTGCAAAGTTCTCCAATTCGGAGAATGGCAACAAAGGGATAGACATCGCCGGGCAGCGTGGACAAGCTGTCAATGCATCAGCAAACGGGGTGGTGGTCTATGCCGGGAATGCGCTTCGCGGATACGGTAATTTGGTCATTATCAAACACAACGATGATTACCTCAGTGCCTACGCCCATAACGACCAGGTTTATGTGAAGGAGCAGCAAAAGGTATCGGTTGGCCAGAAAATTGCTTCGATGGGAAGCTCGGGCACAAATACAGTAAAGCTGCATTTTGAGATCCGTTACAAAGGTAAATCCGTAGATCCAATGCGTTATTTACCGCGATAGACAACATGGCATAGTAAAGTTGTAATGTCTTGCTAACTCGCCATCTGGGAGGCGCTATGAGTGGAAGCAATACTGCTGCAGATATTGAAGACTTTGATTTTGATGCAGAAATGGAAGCAGAATCCGCGACTGTCGAAAACAAAGCCGAAGATGTTAGTGCTAGTGATGATGATGTCGATATGTCGCAATACGGGGCTACGCAGAAAGCTCTGGATGCGACCCAACTCTACCTCGGTGAAATTGGTTTTTCACCTTTGCTAACCGCAGAGGAAGAAGTCCTCTACGCCCGCCGTGCATTGCGAGGTGACGAAGTTGCCCGTAAGCGTATGATCGAAAGTAACCTCCGTCTGGTGGTTAAAATCTCCCGTCGTTACAGCAACCGTGGTTTGGCTTTGCTCGACTTGGTCGAAGAGGGCAACCTTGGTTTGATCCGAGCGGTTGAGAAGTTCGATCCGGAGCGCGGCTTCCGTTTTTCAACTTACGCAACATGGTGGATCCGTCAAACAATCGAACGGGCCATCATGAACCAAACCCGTACTATCCGCCTGCCAATCCATGTCGTTAAAGAGCTCAATGTCTACCTGCGTACAGCCCGTGAGCTGGCACAAAAGCTAGATCATGAGCCGACGGCAGAAGATATTGCGCTTAAGCTGGATAAATCCGTCGATGACGTCAACCGTATGCTCCGCCTCAATGAGCGTGTTGGTTCGGTAGATAACCCTATCGGTGGCGATTCGGAAAAAGCCCTGCTGGATATCATCCCTGATGAAAAGAGCGGTGGCCCCGAAACGTCGACCCAAGATGATGATATCAAAACATCTATCGTTCACTGGCTTCAGGAGCTGAATCCGAAACAGCGCGAAGTGCTGGCCCGCCGTTTTGGTCTGCTTGGCTATGAGGCATCGACATTGGAAGACGTCGGTCGTGAGATCGGTCTGACTCGCGAAAGAGTTCGCCAGATCCAGGTGGAAGGCCTACGCCGTTTGCGTGATATGCTGACCCATCAGGGTTTGAGTATTGAGTCATTGTTCAATCAGGAGCAACTGTAAACCGGCACACTTTTACATAGACTTTTTCCGGTTAGGATCAAAAAGGGATGCCACGTGGCATCCCTTTTTATTTCCTGCTGAGCCAATTACATCAAGTAGCCAATTACATCAAGGCTTTTAGGCGATACAGCTCGTCAAGTGCTTGGCGCGGGGTCATTTCATCTGGGTTGATACGCGCCAAAGCTTCTTCGACTTCGCTTGGCTCCGGCAGCAGGCTCAGTTGCTGCTCGGCAACCGGGACCTGGCTTGCTGGCGCAACCGCTTGATGGTGGCCGCTGGCCTCCAGTTGCTGCAGCTTGAACTTGGCGCGTTTGATCACTGACTTTGGTACACCGGCCAGGCTTGCGACTGCCAAGCCGTAGGATTTGCTGGCAGCGCCTTCTTGTACCGCATGCATGAATGCAATCTCGTCACCGTGCTCAACCGCATCGAGGTGGACATTGGCCAAGCCTTCCATCAGCGATGGCAACTCGGTCAACTCGAAGTAGTGAGTGGCAAATAGAGTCATGGCTGAAATCTTGTCGGCCAGCCATTCGGCACTGGCCCATGCCAACGACAAACCGTCGTAGGTACTGGTACCACGGCCAATTTCATCCATCAACACCAAACTGTTCTGCGTTGCATTGTGCAGAATGTTTGCCGTTTCGGTCATTTCAACCATGAAGGTGGAGCGGCCTGACGCCAAGTCATCGGAGGCACCGATACGGGTAAAGATCCGGTCCAGTGGGCCGATTTTGACCGCTTCGGCTGGTACAAAAGAGCCGACATGAGCCAGCAGGGCAATCAGTGCAGTCTGGCGCATGTAGGTCGATTTACCGCCCATGTTCGGGCCGGTAATGATCAGCATGCGGCGATCATGGTGGAGCGAGATCGGGTTGGCGATAAACGGCTCGCTCAATACCTGCTCGACCACCGGGTGGCGACCAGCAGTGATCTCAATACCGGTGGTTTCTGTCAGCTCCGGACGGCAATAGTTGAGGGTATCGGCACGCTCGGCCAGGTTGGCCAGCACATCCAGCTCGGAAATCGATGCGGCTGCGTTTTGCAGTTGCTCAAGGTGCGGCAGCAGCAGATCAAACAGCTCTTCCCATAGCTTTTTCTCCAGCGCCAAGGCTTTCGACTTCGAGTTGAGGACTTTGTCCTCATGCTCCTTGAGCTCAGGAATAATGTAACGCTCGGCATTTTTCAGCGTTTGGCGGCGCACATAGTGGCTCGGTACCAAGTGGCTTTGTCCACGGCTCACCTGAATGTAGAAGCCGTGGACATTGTTGAAGCCGACTTTCAGGCTGTCGATGTCATGGCGCTCGCGTTCGTTGGCTTCCAGCTCCTCCAGGAACTTGGTGGCACCGTCGGCCAAATCACGCCACTCGTCCAGCTCGGCATTGTAGCCCGGCGCCAGTACGCCGCCGTCACGGATCACCACCGGAGGGTTCTCGATAATCGCACGCTCTAGCAGCTCGCACAGCTCGTCCATTGGTGCGGCAAGACCAGCCAGTTCCCCGATACGGCGCTGATCGATATCACCCAGCATTTCAGCCAGCTCTGGCAGGTGCTGCAGGGCGGTGCGCATGCGGGCAAGGTCGCGCGGACGGGCAGAGCGCAGGGCCAATCGAGCAAGGATACGCTCTAGGTCGCCCATGTGGCGCAGTACGCCTGCGATATCCAAAAATAGGCCGGTGTCCTTGAATGTAGTGATAGCATCAAGGCGGCCGTTAAGCTGTTGACGATCACGGATAGGCTGGTGAAGCCAGCGTTTGAGCAAGCGGCTGCCCATTGGTGTTGCCGTCTGATCCAGTACCGAGGCCAAGGTGTTATCAAAGCCACCGGCGAGGTTCTGGGTTAGTTCAAGGTTGCGGCGGGTCGCGGCATCCAGGATCACGGAGTGATCTTTGGTATCTAGGGTAATGGCACGGATATGTGGCAGGGCGGTGCGCTGGGTGTCTTTGACATATTGCATCAGGCAACCGGCGGCGCAAAGGCCATGTTCTGCTTGTTCGACACCGAAACCAACCAGATCACGGGTACCGAATTGCATGGTCAGCTGCTGGCGTGCAGTGTCGAGATCGAACTCCCACACCGGGCGACGGCGCGCCCCTTTCATGCCATGGAACAAACCCGGCAGGTCGAAGTCTTCTGGGTAGAGCAACTCAGCAGGGCAGGTGCGTTGTAGTTCGGCCTGCATCGCTTCTTCGGTTTCGGGTTCGGTCAACATAAAGCGGCCCGAGGTAATATCCAGCGTGGCGTAACCGAATTTGTTTCCTTCGTGGTAGATAGCGGCAATCAGGTTGTCTTGACGCTCGCTCAGTAGCGCTTCGTCGCTGACTGTTCCCGGGGTGATGATACGTACCACCTTGCGTTCAACCGGCCCTTTGCTGGTTGCCGGATCACCCACTTGCTCACAGATAGCGACAGAAACACCTTGTTGGACAAGGCGGGCTAGGTAGCCTTCCACTGCATGGTAAGGCACACCAGCCATCGGGATCGGATTGCCATTGGATGAGCCGCGCTTGGTCAGCGAGATATCCAGCAGCTGTGAAGCCTGCTTGGCGTCATCAAAAAATAGTTCGTAGAAATCACCCATCCGATAGAACAGCAAGACTTCCGGATTCTCTGCTTTGATCCGCAAATACTGTTGCATCATAGGGGTGTGTTTTTCTATGCCTTTTATTGTCACGTTGTTGCCTGCTACATTGTGCCGGAGGGCTGGTTCACCCTGTTTACCCGGAGGAAGTTTCTGGTCGCTTAGGATACGTGATCCCGACCTGTCGATACAGTACTTTCCTTGCCCAAAAGCGGCCAAGGGCAACAGGCTTGCCCGCATGGCAAGAGCCGAGTAAGGTGTAGGCCAAAAGGGACAAGAAACAAGTCAAAAAGCCGTATTTAACAAGTCGTATTCATTTGGGAGTGATGATGGCATTAGCACAACAAGTCGGTTTGGCCCTGGCCCAACGTAACTGGGTAGCCGTTACCGCTGAATCCTGCACTGGCGGTGGCGTATCCACGGCAATCACAGATATTGCAGGCAGTTCAGCATGGTTTGACCGGGCATTCGTGACTTACAGCAACGAGGCCAAGCAGGAAATGCTCGGTGTCAGAGCAGAAACTCTGACTGAATTTGGCGCCGTGAGTGAAGCGGTAGTTGCTGAAATGGCGTTGGGTGCGTTGGCACAGTCGCGCGGAGATATTTCGGTGGCGATCAGCGGTATTGCCGGCCCCGGTGGTGGCAGTGAAGAGAAGCCCGTCGGTACCGTGTGCTTCGGCTGGGCGGATCACACCGGTAAGCTGAAAGTGGAAACTTGCCTTTTTGCTGGCGATCGCCAAGAGGTTCGCCAGCAAGCTGTTGAAAAAGCGCTGTCTGGATTGATTGCCCTAATGGCTCAATCCTGAGTCTATGCGGGAGCCACATCAAATTGGCGAAAAAATTTTCATACAGTGCTAGACACTGTATGAATAGACAGTATACTAATCATCATTATCAGTACTTAGTTTAAGCATTAATTAAGCATCCCTTGGAGAGTCGAATGGACGACAACAAGCAGAAGGCACTCGCCGCCGCGTTAGGTCAAATTGAAAAGCAATTCGGTAAAGGCTCGATCATGAAGTTGGGCGACAACCGCACTATGGATGTCGAAACCGTGTCTACCGGTTCTCTGTCTCTCGATATCGCCTTGGGTGCTGGTGGTCTGCCAATGGGCCGTATCGTTGAAATCTACGGTCCGGAATCTTCAGGTAAAACCACGCTGACGCTAGAAGTGATTGCTGCTGCCCAGCGCCAGGGCAAGACATGTGCCTTCATCGATGCTGAGCATGCCCTTGACCCTATCTATGCCCGCAAGCTGGGTGTTGATATCGACCAGCTATTGGTTTCCCAGCCGGATACCGGTGAGCAGGCACTGGAAATTGCCGATGCCCTAGCACGCTCTGGCGCGGTAGATATTCTGGTTGTCGACTCCGTTGCAGCCCTAACGCCTAAGGCTGAAATCGAAGGAGAGATGGGTGACTCGCACATGGGTCTGCAGGCACGTATGCTGTCTCAGGCAATGCGTAAGATCACCGGTAACCTGAAGCAGTCTAACTGTATGTGTATCTTCATCAACCAGATCCGTATGAAGATCGGTGTGATGTTCGGTAACCCGGAAACCACTACGGGTGGTAATGCCCTGAAATTCTACGCCTCTGTTCGTCTTGATATCCGCCGTACTGGCGCGATCAAAGAAGGTGACGAGGTTGTCGGTAACGAAACCCGCATCAAGGTTGTTAAGAACAAGATTGCTGCGCCGTTCAAGCAGGCTGAAACCCAGATCCTTTACGGCAAAGGCTTCAATCGCTACGGCGAGCTTATCGACCTTGGCGTGAAGAACAAGATGGTTGAGAAAGCCGGTGCTTGGTACAGCTACCAGGGCGACAAGATCGGCCAGGGTAAGGCAAATGCCTGTAAGTACATCGAGGAAAACAGCCATATTGCCGAAGAGCTTGAAGCCAAACTGCGTGAGCTATTGCTAGCTCCGGCAGTGCTGGAAGAAGCGGCAGCAGACGCTCAGACTGAAGAAGATGCCGAAGATCAGGCGTTCTAATTCACTCTAGCCAGTCTGGCTGGATGAGAGATTAAAAAACGGGCGGGGTAGAAGTACCCCGCCCGTTTTTGTTTGGAGCGAGAAGATCATGAGAGTAAAGAAACCTGCACAGAGTGCCAAGCAGGCTGCCGTGAGGTTTTTGTCGCGCCGCGATCATGCCGAGCAGGAGTTGCAGCAAAAATTGCTGGCGCGTGGTTATGAGCCGGGTGAAGTTGATGAGGCAGTAGCCCTGTGCCAAGACTATAACTGGCTTGATGATGCCCGCTTTGCCGAGCGGTTGTTGAACAACGGCATTGCCAAGGGCTGGGGGCTGCTGCGGATCCGCCAGGAAATGGAATTCAAGGGCATCCATGAGGAAGTTATCCGCCAGTTGTTTGAAGACGATGAATTTGATTGGTTCGAGCATGCCCGTAACGTAGCCCGGAAGAAGTATGGCGACACCCCGATGGAAACGGATAAGGAAAAAGCCCGTCGCCTGCGTTTTATGCAGTCTCGGGGCTTTGATTTCGAGCAGGTGAAAAATGCCCTTGGTGTCGACGATGAGTACTGAGATGGTGGCAAACAGCCACCGATAGCTGAAATCCCACCTTTAATTGCCCTAAATTCCCCTTTGCACACCGCCTATGGGGGACAAATTGCCGTATTTCTGAACATAACATTTCCCGTATTGGCTGCCGTTGTTTTACAATAACCGCCAAAGAATTTATTTTAGTCCCATCACTGCCTGCCCGAATTGTCCTGCCGAGGGCATGGTGGAACTCAGGGCAGGGGATTAAGACAGTTAAATTCGACCATTCAGTTTACATAAAAGCATTATTCAGGATTTGCCAATGTACATGAGCACTGATGAGATTCGCCGTGCGTTTCTTGCGTTTTTTGAGAGTAAAGGCCACCAGGTAGTCGAGAGTTCTTCTCTTGTGCCTGCCAATGACCCAACGTTGCTGTTCACCAACGCGGGTATGAACCAGTTTAAAGATACATTCCTAGGTCTGGAAAAGCGCAACTACACTCGAGCAACGACAGCTCAGCGCTGTGTTCGTGCTGGTGGTAAGCACAACGACCTGGAAAATGTTGGCTTTACCGCCCGTCACCACACTTTCTTCGAAATGCTGGGTAACTTCAGCTTCGGCGATTACTTCAAGCAAGACGCGATCAAGTTTGCTTGGGAATTCCTGACAGTGACACTGAAGCTGCCACAGGATCGCCTGCTGGTGACCGTTTACGAGACAGATGACGAAGCGTTCGACATCTGGAACAAAGAAGTGGGTGTTCCGGCTGATCGCATCGTGCGTATCGGCGACAAGAAAGGTGGCAAGCCGTTCGAATCTGACAACTTCTGGCAGATGGGGGACACAGGTCCTTGTGGTCCTTGTACCGAAATTTTCTACGATCACGGTGATCACATCTGGGGTGGCCGTCCTGGCACACCTGAAGAAGATGGCGACCGTTTCATCGAGATCTGGAACAACGTATTTATGCAGTTCAACCGTCAGGCTGACGGTACCATGGAGCCGCTACCGAAGCCGTCGGTAGATACCGGTATGGGTATCGAGCGTATCTCTGCGATCATGCAGGGCGTGCACTCTAACTACGAGATCGATATCTTCCAGACCCTGATCAAAGAAGCTGCTGCGGTTATTGGTCATGACGATCTGGGCAACCAGTCACTGCGCGTTGTGGCTGATCACATCCGTTCTTGTGCGTTCCTGATCGCTGATGGCGTGATGCCATCAAACGAAGGTCGCGGCTATGTGCTGCGCCGTATTATCCGCCGTGCAGTTCGCCACGGTAACAAGCTGGGCGCGAAGGGTGCCTTCTTCTACAAGTTGGTGGGTCCTCTGGCTGAGATCATGGGCACTGCTGGCGAAGAGCTGAAGAAACAGCAGGAAATGGTCGAGAAAGTACTGAAGATCGAAGAAGACAACTTCGGCCGCACACTAGACCGCGGTATGGCGATCCTGGCTGAAGCGCTGGACAATCTTGACGGTAAAGTGCTTGACGGCGAAACCGTATTCAAACTTTACGATACGTACGGTTTCCCTGCTGATCTGACTAACGATGTAGCTCGCGAGCGTGGCTTCTCCATCGATGAAGACGGCTTCAACGATGCGATGGAAGCTCAGCGCCAGCGTGCACGTGATGCAGGCCAGTTTGGTGTTGACTACAACGATGCGATCAAAGTCGATGCGGAAACTGAATTCTGCGGCTACGCGGCGACAGAAGGCCAAGCGACTGTGGTTGCGCTTTACCGTGAAGGTGAAGCCGTTGATGCAATCAATGCTGGTGAAGACGCCCTGATCGTACTGGACAACACGCCGTTCTACGCTGAGTCAGGCGGTCAGTGTGGTGACACGGGGGCAATGACGGCTGACGGTGTTCAGTTTGTGGTTGCTGATACCCAGAAGTTCGGCAGCGCTATCGGTCATACCGGTAAGCTGGCTGAAGGTGCGTTGAAAGTGGGCGATAAGCTAACCGCAACGGTTGATGCAGCGCGTCGTGCAGCGACTAGTTTGAACCACTCAGCCACTCACTTGCTACACGCAGCACTGCGTAACCTGCTTGGCGAGCACGTGACTCAGAAAGGTTCACTGGTTAAGCCTGAAGGCCTGCGTTTCGACTTCTCTCACCTAGAAGCGGTGAAGCCGGAAGAACTGCGTGAAATCGAGCGTGTGGTGAACGAGCAAATCCGTTTCAACCACGCGATCAACACTGATGTGATGGACATCGAATCAGCCAAAGAAAAAGGCGCGATGGCGCTGTTTGGCGAGAAATATGATGATGAAGTTCGCGTCCTGAGCATGGGTGACTTCTCAGTTGAGCTGTGTGGTGGTATCCATGCCTCTAACACGGGCGATATCGGCCTGTTCAAGATCGTCTCTGAAGGTGGTATCGCAGCGGGTATCCGTCGTATCGAAGCGGTAACCGGCGAAGCCGCGATTGCAGCGCTGCACGATCAGGAAGCGCTACTGGTAGAAACCGCAAGTTTGGTGAAGTCTGACGCGGCATCAGTTGCGACTAAGGTGAGTGCACTTGTGTCTCACAGCAAGCAGCTGGAAAAAGAAATCCAGCAGCTTAAAGACAAGCTTGCTGCGCAGGAAAGTGCGGGCCTTATCAACAAGGCGCAGGAAATCAACGGCGTTAAGGTGTTGGTCACCAAGCTTGAAGGTGCAGACAACAAAGCCCTACGCGGTATGGTTGACGAGCTGAAGAACCAGCTAGGCAGCGGTATTGTCGTGCTGGGTAACGTCAGCGGTGACAAAGTTGGTTTGATTGCTGGTGTGACCAAAGATCTGACAGGCAAGGTGAAGGCTGGTGAGCTGGTTAACCTTGTTGCTCAGCAGGTTGGCGGTAAGGGCGGCGGTCGTCCGGATATGGCTCAGGCCGGTGGTACTGATGCCGCAGCATTGCCTGCAGCACTGGAGTCAGTAACCCCATGGTTGGTTGAAAAACTGTAATAACTGTAATAGTTGGAGAGGTGCAGTGGCACTATTAGTGCAGAAATTCGGTGGTACGTCGGTCGGGAGTATCGAGCGTATTGAAGCGGTGGCTGAGCGCGTGATCAAAGCGCGCCAGCTTGGTCATCAGGTAGTGGTGGTTGTCTCGGCGATGGCTGGCGAGACCAACCGTTTGTTGGGGCTGGCTAAACAAATTGATGCTGTCCCCACCCAGCGTGAGCTGGATGTCTTGTTGTCAACTGGCGAGCAGGTCACGATAGCCCTGCTGGCGATGGCCCTGAATAAAAGGGGGTATTTGGCAACATCATTGACCGGTGATCAGTTAGGTATCCGCACTGATACTGTATTTAATAATGCCACCATCACCGAGGTAGAAACCGGGGTGGTGACCGAGTTGCTCGACCGTGACCACATTGTTGTGGTCGCTGGTTTCCAGGGGCGTGATAGTCGAAATAACATCACGACCTTGGGCCGAGGCGGCTCCGATACAACCGCGGTGGCTATCGCTGGTGCGCTGGCTGCCGATGAGTGTCAGATCTTCACTGATGTCGACGGGGTGTATACAACTGATCCTCGTTTGGTCAGCGAAGCGGCCCGTTTGCCGTCAATTCACTTCGATGATATGACAGCAATGGCACGCCACGGCGCAAAAGTGCTACAATTACAGTCGGTTGAATATGCTGAGCAACATAAGGTCCCATTGAGGGTTCTTTCGTCGTTTGATGAAGGGGAAGGGACTTTGGTTGATTTCTCGACGGTATCAGATAATGGTGCTGCCGGGGTGGCGGTTAAAGGCCAGCAGGCACTTTACCGTGTGATGCAACCACTTGAAAAAGTGGAGCAGCAGCTCGGCTTACTGGGCTTAGACGCTTGGTGCTATGGTGATAGTCAGCAAGCAACCTATCCTGCAACGTATATAGTTGCGGCCGATGATGAATTGGCTCGACTGAATGTTATCTTAGAAAAAACAGAACTGGCTCAGTCCTCAGTCGCTACACTGACCCTGGTTGGGGAAGGGGTAGATGTGCGCAGTACGGAAGTAGCTGCCTCGCTGACTGAAAAAGGGGTGGGTGTCTATCAACGAAAATGCACTGCTCGTTGTGTCTCACTATTGATCAATGGGCAAGATTTACAGTTAGCCGTAGAACACATCCACAAAAAATTTGTGGTAGAGCCAGAAAGTCTGGATAATCGACCACTTCTCGCTGTTTCTTGAGCAGTGAACATTTACGAAAATGTAAATATTGTTGGATAATAACCGTTAACTCTTATAATACTGAGATTACTCAAGGAGCACACGAATGCTAATTTTGACACGTCGCGTAGGTGAAACGCTAATGATCGGTGATGAAGTCACCGTTACTGTTCTTGGCGTTAAAGGTAACCAAGTTCGTATCGGTGTAAATGCACCGAAAGAAGTTTCTGTTCACCGCGAAGAAATTTACATGCGCATTCAAGCGGAAAAAGAAACGGGTTCCCAGGGTTCTGGTAACTACTAATTCGAAGAAGGTCGGCATTTATGCTGGCCTTTTTTGTTACTGCCTGCCACGCCATACCGTTGAATCTAGACGATATACTGGGCTATTAAGTGCGATAATGTGCCGTGTTGGCTATTAAGTGCGCATCCGCGCAGTGGATGTCGTTTTTTCACAATAAAGTGTTTGACTTATTTTTGGCTGGCAGTAATATGGGCCCCCGCAAGACGGTGAGGTGGCCGAGAGGCTGAAGGCGCTCCCCTGCTAAGGGAGTATACGGTTTGTAGCCGTATCGAGGGTTCGAATCCCTCCTTCACCGCCATTCTTTCTTTTAGATGAATGATCTTGCATTGCGCGTCCGTAGCTCAGCTGGATAGAGTACCTGGCTACGAACCAGGCGGTCGGAGGTTCGAATCCTCCCGGACGCGCCATTATTTA
>NZ_JAWJZI010000013.1:82936-115589 GCF_033022775.1 Photobacterium rosenbergii
CCGTAGCTCAGCTGGATAGAGTACCTGGCTACGAACCAGGCGGTCGGAGGTTCGAATCCTCCCGGACGCGCCATTATTACAACGTATTGCCGTAAGGCAGTGCTATAAAACCGAATTAAGTGTGCGCTCGTAGCTCAGCTGGATAGAGTACCTGGCTACGAACCAGGCGGTCGGAGGTTCGAATCCTCCCGAGCGCGCCATTATTCAACATGTACTGCATTGCAGCGCATTGCCTGCGCGTCCGTAGCTCAGCTGGATAGAGTACCTGGCTACGAACCAGGCGGTCGGAGGTTCGAATCCTCCCGGACGCGCCATTATTGAAAAGCTCAGCTTCGGCTGGGCTTTTTTTCTATCTGCGCTTTGTTGGCGCCTTTATACTTCTTCCACTCTTCTCTGGTTATCCACTACCTAACCTTGTCTCCCTCGCATATTTTATCCCCCAGATAGATAGGGTGAAGTTTTCGCTTTGAGTTTGACTGCAATAACAGAACCTAGCTTGCAATCTGATATAAGTTATAAAACAAGGACTTTGTATTTTTAGATACTTAAAACTTACGTTTACGTAAGCGTAATTTCTGGGTGACGAGGAAGTTCCATACGGGGGCTGGAAAGACGTTAGCGTTGTGCCGCCGTGACGTGGGTTGAGTCTAAACGGGGGATGACGTCTGATTTAAACTGGATTTTTGTAATTTTACGATCAAACCCTCAGAAAAAGGCTAAATACCCACCGTTGGTTGGTGTGTTGTTAATCAGTTTGACATAAATTTACCTAACGTGGTATTTGTTAACCCGCCTATTACAAAATGAATGAAAGGAAGCATTATGGCAGATCTAGGTCCTTTGCTGTGGGAAGCGGCGACGATCATGGTTACCGGTATGGTCGTGGTTTTCATGTTTCTCAGTATTTTGATCTATTTAGTGCAGCTGTTGGCCAAAATTGCGCCTAAAGAGACATCGGATGCGCAGGCGACTCGCCAGCCATCACCAGTTGCTGTTAATCACAATGGCGTGCAGCCAGAGGTTGTAGCGGCTATTTCCGCAGCGGTACATCGCTACCGTGAGCAGAAAGCCTAGGCGATAGCGTTGCTGTCGCGGGAACATTGTGATTTTTAGGAAGTATTTTTTACAAGGAGTTTGTGAGCATGTCCAAGCCATTAGCGATCACTGACGTTGTGTTACGTGATGCCCACCAATCGTTATTTGCTACCCGTCTTCGCATCGAAGATATGTTGCCGATTGCCGAGAAGCTCGATGATGTCGGCTACTGGTCATTGGAGACCTGGGGAGGCGCGACCTTTGATGCCTGTATCCGTTACTTGGGTGAAGACCCATGGGAGCGCCTGCGCTTGCTCAAGCAAGCAATGCCGAAAACCCCGATGCAGATGCTGCTGCGCGGCCAGAACCTGCTGGGCTACCGTCACTACGCGGATGATGTGGTTGAGAAGTTTGTTGAGCGTGCCCACGCCAACGGAATGGATGTCTTCCGTATTTTCGATGCGATGAATGATGTTCGCAACTTCGAAAAAGCGGTCAAGGCTGCTGTTGATGTCGGTGCCCATGCCCAGGGGACAATCTCCTATACCACCAGTCCGGTGCACAACCTCGAAACCTGGACTGACTTGGCCAAGCGCCTGGAAGATCTTGGTTGCCACTCTATTTGTATCAAGGATATGTCTGGCCTGCTCAAACCTTATGAAGCCGAAGAGCTGGTCAAGCGTATCAAAGCCTCCTGTGATGTTCCGTTGGCGCTGCACTGCCATGCGACCACAGGCCTGTCGACGGCGACTGCGGTTAAGGCGGTTGAAGCTGGTCTGGATATCCTTGATACCGCTATCTCTTCAATGAGCCAAACCTATGGCCATACACCAACGGAAACGGTTATTGCCATGCTGGAAGGCACCGAGCGTGATACCAAGCTGGACTTGCAGCAGCTTGAGCCGATCGCCAGCTATTTCCGCACAGTACGTAAGAAGTACGCCAAATTTGAAGGCAGCCTAAAAGGGGTGGATGCCCGAATCCTGCTTGCTCAGGTACCGGGTGGCATGCTGACCAACATGGAAAGCCAGCTCAAGGAGCAGGGCGCAGCGGATCGGTTCGATGAGGTACTGGAAGAGATCCCTCGTGTTCGTGAAGATCTCGGCTTTATTCCGTTGGTCACCCCGACATCGCAAATTGTCGGTACTCAGTCGGTGATCAATGTGCTGACTGGTGAGCGCTACAAGAGCATCAGCAAGGAAACCGCTGGGGTACTCAAAGGCGAATACGGCGCGACACCTGCTCCGGTTAATGCCGAGTTGCAAACCCGGGTGCTTGAGGGGGCTGAGCCAATCACCTGCCGCCCGGCGGACTTGCTTGATGCTGAGTTGGATACGCTGACCACCGAATTGGTTGCCAAGGCCAAATCCGAGGGTATCGCCTTAGCCGATGAGCAGGTTGATGACGTACTGACTTATGCCCTGTTCCCGCAGGTTGGCCTGAACTTCCTGAAAAACCGCAACAACCCAGAGGCGTTTGAGCCAGCACCGGGCACAGAGCCTGAAGTCGCAGCACCTGCGGCCCAGCCAGCTCCTGCGGCAAGTGCTGCCTCGGTAGAAGCTTACAGCGTCAAGGTCAATGGCCAGGTGTATAACGTTGAAGTTGGCCCTAGCGGTGAGCTGACCTCGGTAGAGCCAGCGGCGGCGAGCGCTGCGGCGCCTGCACCACAGGCGAGCACAGCCGAAGATTTACCGGCGCCACTGGCGGGCAATATCTTCAAGATCAATGTCCAGCCAGGCCAGCAAGTATCTGAAGGTGATGTCTTGGTGATCCTCGAAGCGATGAAGATGGAAACTGAAGTCCGTGCAGCCCGTAGCGGTACGGTACAGGATCTCCATGTCAAGGAAGGCGATTCAGTGGCAGTCGGCTCGCCGATCCTGAGCCTGGCATAAGAGGGTACCATGGACGGATTATTAACTCTCTGGAACGAGACGGGGATTGCCAACTTTGAATTCGGCCAGCTGATCATGATGCTGGTCGGTGCCGGCCTGCTGTTCTTGGCGATCCGCAAGGGCTTTGAGCCTTTGCTGTTGCTGCCGATGGGCTTTGGAGCAATTTTGGCTAACATCCCCAATGCTGGCTTTACCGAGCCGGGGGGCTTGCTGTACTACATCTACTATATCGGGATCGAAACCGGTGTCTTCCCACTGCTGATCTTCATGGGCGTAGGGGCGATGACGGATTTCGGGGCATTGATTGCCAACCCGAAAACCTTGTTGCTTGGTGCAGCGGCGCAGTTCGGGATCTTTTTCACTCTGTTCGGCGCGATTTTGCTTAATGCCATCCCGGGTATGGAGTTCACCCTGGCTGATGCCTCTTCCATTGCGATCATCGGTGGTGCCGATGGCCCGACGGCCATTTTCCTCGCCAGCCAATTATCACCCGACTTACTCGGGGCGATTGCGGTCGCGGCTTATAGCTATATGGCTTTGGTGCCGATCATCCAGCCGCCGATCATGAAAGCGTTGACCACTCCGGAAGAGCGCCAGATCAAGATGCAGCAGCTGCGTGAAGTGAGCAAGGGCGAGAAGATCCTCTTTCCGCTGGCGGTGTTGCTGATGACGATCTTGTTCCTGCCGGCGGCAACGCCACTGGTCGGGATGTTCTGCTTGGGTAACCTGATGCGCGAATCCGGTGTGGTGGATCGCCTGTCAAATACAGTACAGAACGAGCTGATCAATATCGTGACGATCATGTTGGGTCTGGGGGTGGGCTCTAAGCTCGCTGCAGAGCAGTTCCTGCGCTTCGAGACGCTGGGTATCTTGGTGCTGGGTGCGGTGGCATTCAGTGTCGGTACCGGTGGCGGTGTGTTGATGGCGAAGATGCTCAACCGCTATAGCAAGGAAGATATCAACCCATTGATTGGTGCGGCCGGGGTATCGGCGGTACCGATGGCGGCACGGGTGGTCAACAAGGTCGGCCTTGAGGCCAACCCGCAGAACTTCCTGTTGATGCATGCGATGGGGCCGAACGTGGCCGGGGTACTGGGCTCGGCGGTAGCTGCCGGTATTCTGTTGGCTTTGGTGGGCTAAGTCGCTGACAGCAAGATATCGCAACAATTTAAAACGGGCATCCTTCGGGTTGCCCGTTTTTTTTGCCTACAGATCGGGTAAGGTACAGCAACCATATCAATCAACTAGAACGATCAATGCTAGAGTTATTTAATGGCGAGTCAGCCTTGTGGGTATTGTTTACCACCGGCTTTTTGAGTGCAACCCTGCTGCCGGGCGGCTCGGAAGCGAACCTCATCGCGACGCTGAAGTTGGGCGACAATGCTGTCTGGTTGGTAGTTACCGTGGCAACAATCGGCAATACCCTTGGCGGAATGACCAATTATTGGCTGGGTAGATTGCTGCCAGATAAAACTTCTAAAGAAAAACACGGTCATAAAGCATTACTATGGCTAAAAAAATACGGCTACTGGTCGTTGTTGTTCAGCTGGTTACCGGTTATCGGTGATCCGCTGTGTCTGGCCGCTGGTTGGCTGCGGATGCGTCATTGGCTCAGCTTTTTCATCATCATGGTGGGAAAAGCGGCGCGTTATACCGTACTAGCCTTGTTGGTCCAAGGTTTATTATAAGGAAGGCATTGAGTGCAAAAGTGGATAGTGGGGATTGCGCTGATCTCACTGGCAGGCTGTAGCCAACTACAGTCTCAACAGGCCGGGGCGCCCGAGTTACCGCAAGGGGTGACATTCGTTGAACAGGTCAAGGCTGGTTCGTCTTCTGATACACCGGTGATCCCGTATTCAAAATACCAGTTGGCCAATGGGTTGACCGTGGTACTCCATGAGGATAAATCAGATCCCCTGGTGCATGTTGATATGACTTACCATGTCGGCTCTGCCCGCGAGGAGTTGGGTAAGTCGGGTTTTGCCCATTTCTTCGAACATATGATGTTCCAGGGCTCGGAGCATGTCGGTGATCAGGAGCATTTCAAACTGATCACCGAAGCGGGTGGTACATTGAACGGTACCACCAACCGCGACCGGACCAATTATTTCCAAACCGTACCGGCCAACCAGCTTGAAAAGATCTTGTGGCTGGAAGCGGATCGTATGGGCTTCCTGTTAGGGGCGGTTTCCCAGCGCAAGTTTGAAATCCAGCGCTCGACAGTGAAAAACGAGCGTGCCCAGCGCTACGAGAACCGCCCTTACGGTTTGGTTTACGAGCGTATGGGGGAGGCCCTGTTCCCACGTACCCACCCGTATTCATGGCAGACAATCGGTTATGTTGAAGATCTCGATCGCGTCGATGTGAATGATCTCAAAGCGTTTTTCCTGCGCTGGTATGGCCCGAACAATGCTACTTTGACTATCGGTGGTGATATCGATGCCGAACAAACCCTTGAGTGGGTAAATAAATACTACGGCAGCATTCCTCGCGGCCCTGAAGTCGAGAAACCGGCTAAACAAACAGTGACACTGGAAAATGATCTTTACCTGACACTGGAAGATAAGATCCAGCAGCCGATGCTACTGATGGCGTGGCCGACATCCTACAATGGTGCTGATGACGAAGCCTCGTTGGATATGCTGGCAAGAGTGATCGGTGGCGGCAAGAACAGCCTGATGTACCAGAACCTGGTGAAAACCGGCAAGGTGGTCGATGCAGGTGCCTTCCATGATTGTGCCGAGCTGGCCTGTACCATGTATGTTTATGCTATTGGCCAAAGCGGTAAGCAGGGTGATTTGAAAAAACTGCGCGCCGAAGTGACAGATATCCTTGCTGGGCTTGAGGAGAGAGGGGTGTCTACCAAAGAGCTTGAAGAGCTCAAAGGGATGGTGGAAGCCAATGCGATCTTCGGCTTGCAGAGTGTCAGCGGCAAAGTCTCGCAGTTGGCTGCCTATGAGACCTTCTTTGATGATCCTGGTTACCTAGGCACCGAACTTGGCAACCTGCGTGCGGTGACTACCGCGAGCATGGAACAAGCATATATGCGCTACCTGAATGGTCATCCTAACGTGACCTTGAGTGTGGTACCGCGAGGGCGCACCAGCATTGAGGCGGAGAAACCGAACTTTACGCCGTCTCCACGGATTATTCCAGAAATTACCAAAGTCTCTGAAGAGCAACTGCAAAAGCAAATGCGCGTGCCGGTTGATGATTTTGACCGTTCGGTGATGCCACAGCCGTCTTCACCGGTAGAAGCGGTGATGCCGGAGCTATATCAGTTCGAGCTGGCCAATGGCATCAAGGTGCTGGGCACTGAGTATCGCGAGACCCCGACGGTAGAGCTACAAATGGTTGTACCGGCGGGTCGTCGCTTCGAGCCGGAAGGCAAAGCGGGTCTAGCCAAGATGACGGCCAGCATGATGGCCGAAGCATCACAGAAGTCGACGGTGGAAGAGCTGTCGTCGCGCTTGGATCGCTTGGGCAGTACTGTTAGTTTCTCGGCTGGCAAATATGGCACGGTGATCTCTGTGACATCTCTGACCAAGTTCCTCCCGGAAACGCTGGAGATCATGCAAGAGCGCTTGTTCCAGCCGGCGTTTAACCAAGCCGACTTTGATCGTGTTAAGCAGCAGGCTCTTGAAGGTATCATCTACGAGCACCAGCGCCCAGCATGGCTGGCGGGGCAGGCAACCCGTGAAGTGCTGTTCGGTGGCACCTCCTTCAGCTTGCCGCCGGAAGGTACTAAGGCGTCGCTCGAGTCGATCACCCTGGAAGATGTCAAAGCCTTCTACCGTCGCTACTACACCCCGAACGGAGCAGATGCTGTCGTGGTTGGTGATATCGACAAAGCCCAGCTGAACGCATCGTTAGGTTTTCTTGCTGACTGGCAGGGTATGCCTGAGCCAACCTATGTAACGCCGGAGCTTCCGGCAATGCCAAAGCAAACCGTCTGGCTGGTGGACAAACCTGGGGCGCCGCAGACTGTGATCCGTCTAGCGCGCCAGGGGCTACCGTTCGATGCCACCGGTGAGTTGTATGAAACCCAGCTGGCGAACTTCAATCTGGCGGGTAACTTCAATAGCCGCATTAACCTTAACTTGCGTGAAGACAAAGGTTATACCTATGGAGCTGGCGGTTACCAAAGCGGGGGTAAAGAAGTCGGTCTATCAGTCTATTATGCTCAGGTGAGGGCTGATGCCACTCTGCCTTCGGTTAAGGAGTTTTTGGCCGAGCTCGAAAAAATGTCGAGCGAAGGGGTAACGGATGAAGAGCTGAACTTCATGCGCTTGGCGGTAGGACAGAAAGATGCCCTTAACTACGAAACGCCAAGCAAGAAGGCGCAACTGCTGGGGCAGATCCTGACGTACTCATTGCCAGAGAACTTTGTTGAGACCCGTAATGAAATCGTCGCATCGATTACCAAAGCGCGGATCGATGAGCTGGCGGCCAAGTGGTTCAACCCGGCGGATTACCAGATTATCGTGGTCGGTGATGCCGCCAGCCTGAAACCGCAGCTGGAAACCCTCGGTTTGCCGATTCGGGCGCTTTCGCCAACCATGTAAACCTAATTGAGCCGGCGTAATGTCGGCTTTCTTTTTTGTTATCGGCCCGGTAGGTGCGATTGTTACTCCCAGGTAAAAGAGTTTCGATGTAATAATCATGGTAATCAGGATTAATTATGATTAATCTACCGGACTGAGTTGTTAAAGATTGAGAAGCACAGTGATGGATTTTTCACAAAGGCTGCAAAAAGTTGCGGCTAATCCTGATGCCCTGACCCAACTAGGGAGAGGCCTTGAACGTGAAGCCCTGCGTATTACCCCAAACGGCAAACTTTCCGGTGAGCCGCATCCGGCAGCGCTGGGATCGGCATTGACCAATAAATGGGTAACGACAGATTTTGCCGAGCCATTGCTGGAGTTTATTACGCCTGTTTCTCAGGATGTTGATCACTTGCTGTCTCAGCTAGGTGATATTCATCAGTTTACCTACAGCAAACTGGGTGACGAAAAACTTTGGCCGATGTCGATGCCATGTGTGGTCGGGGATCAAGACGAGATCACCCTTGCCCAGTACGGCAGTTCAAACAGTGGTCAAATGAAGACCTTGTATCGCGAGGGTCTCAAGCGCCGCTATGGCAGCATCATGCAGGTGATCTCCGGGGTCCACTTTAACTTTTCCTTCCCAGACAGTTTTTGGGACGAGTTGTTTGGTGAGCAGTCGGAGTTAGAACGCCAAGAGACAGTTTCCGACGCCTACTTCGGTTTGATCCGTAACTATTACCGCTTTGGCTGGCTGATCCCTTACCTGTTCGGGGCATCCCCGGCACTGTGTGGATCTTTCCTCGAGAACACCGAATCGAAGCTGGATTTCGAGAAGATCGGTTGCGGTACTTACTTTTTGCCAAACGCGACCGCGTTGCGCCTGAGCGATTTGGGTTACACCAACCACGAGCAAAGCTCGCTCAAGATTGGTTTCAATGGGTTAGAGCAGTACCTTGACGGCCTGAGAAAGGCGATCCGTACCCCATCGGCTGAATTTGCCAAAATTGGCGTCAAAGTTGACGGTGAGTACCGCCAGCTGAACGATAACGTATTGCAGATCGAGAACGAACTGTATGCGCCGATTCGTCCAAAGCGAGTGGCACAGAGTGGTGAAAAACCGTCTGAAGCCTTGAGTCGTGGCGGGGTGGAATATATTGAAGTGCGCTCATTGGATGTGAACCCATTCAGTCCAATCGGCATTACTGCCGATCAGGTACGTTTCCTGGATATGTTCCTGACCTGGGCGGTGCTGTCACCGTCGGCCTCTATGGATGATGCCGAACTGGAGTGCTGGCGCGATAACTGGAACCGTGTGGTACTTGATGGCCGCAACCCAGATCTGATGCTCAAGATTGGCTGTAATGGCGAACGCTTGTCAGTCAAAGACTGGGGTACCCGTGTGTTTGGCGAGTTGGCCGATGTGGCAAAGGCGATGGATACGGCTGCCGGTAATGATGCTTACCAAGAGACATTGGCGCGTTTGCAGACATGGATTGAACAGCCAGAGCTGACCCTGTCGGCACAGTTGCTTGATGTTATTCGCAAGCAAGGTGGCATTGGCTCGGTGGGTGATAATTTGGCCGCTGGCCATGCGGCTAGCCTTCATGATCGCCAGTATCAGTTCTATTCGTCGGACGTGTTTGAGCAGGAAGCCGTAGAGTCAGTCGAGCGACAAAAGCAGATAGAAAACAGTGATGAGCTGTCTTTTGATGCGTTTCTTGATGCGTATTTTGCTGATATAAAATAAAAAAGAGGGCAGCGACCTTGCTGCCCGATAATTCATTTCGCAGGGATGACAGCAGCGCTTGGCTGCCATCACATATTCAGACCACAAGGACGGCGTGAAGTTCCATGTTTGCCCATTCAAAGGCTGCAAAATCTACTATGTCGCGGATAGCGCTGATTTTTTTTAGTGCTGTTATTCTTTCAGGCTGTGCGACACCTCCTCCCAAAGACCACTCCAACCTCTGCAATATCTTCCGTGAGTACCCGAAATGGTACGAGGCTGCATTGGATATGGAGGATGAGTGGGGAACCCCCATGCAAGTTGCCATGGCGTTTGTGAAACAGGAAAGTAGTTTCCGCCATGATGCCAGACCGCCTAAGAATTACGTACTGGGCTTTATCCCATGGGGACGGGTCAGTAGTGCCTATGGCTATGCCCAGGCGCAGGATCCCGCTTGGTCGGATTACCAGAAGGCCACAGGAAATGGTGGTTCCCGTACTAATTTTGCCGATTCGCTGATGTTTATCGGTTGGTATAGCCATGAAACCCAGCGCCAGCTGGGGATTTCCAAGTGGGATGCCTACAATCAGTATCTGGCCTATCACGATGGCCGTGGTGGTTACCGTCGCGGTACCTACAAGTCCAAGCCTACTCTGCTGCGGGTATCTCGCCGAGTCGAGCAGCAGGCCAAGGACTATGGTTGGCAGCTCAAGCAGTGCCGTCAGGAACTGGAGGATAACCGCAGCTGGTGGCCGTTTTAATTCCTAGCGACTAGGCGATTGCAAAACTCACTTGCTGGGTTGCTGCACTGTGATATAACTTTTAATACGATTCTAAGTAGCGGGCTGTTGGTGATGTCCGTTACTAGGCCAAGGAGTAAGGAAGCAATGCCTCTATTAGATAGTTTCACCGTTGACCACACCCGAATGCATGCCCCTGCCGTTAGGGTAGCTAAAACGATGCAGACCCCGAAAGGTGACACCATTACGGTGTTCGACCTGCGTTTCTGCCGCCCGAATGCCGACATCCTGAGTGAGCGTGGGATCCACACCCTTGAGCATTTGTACGCGGGTTTCATGCGTAATCATCTTAATTCCGATCAGGTTGAAATCATCGATATCTCACCAATGGGCTGTCGCACCGGTTTCTATATGAGCCTTATTGGTACGCCTAGCGAGCAGCAGGTTGCTGACAGTTGGACAGCCGCGATGGAAGATGTGCTCAAGGTTGAGTCGCAGGACAAGATCCCAGAACTTAACGAGTACCAGTGCGGGACTTACAGCATGCACTCGCTCGATGATGCCAAGGATATTGCCCGCCATATCCTTGACCAGGGTATTGCGGTCAACAAGAATGATGAGCTGGCGCTACCTGAGTCTATGCTGCAAGAGCTTAGCGTAAAGTAATGAGCGATAAGACAATCAGCGAATGTTGATTTAGACATGAATAAGCCGGCGATTGCCGGCTTTTTTCTATTGAATAGGGGGTTAGGTCGGTAAGATCACCCGGTCTTCTTCAGTTGGTTGGGTAGCACCCGTACCTGTTTGATCATATTGTCGGAGACCTCGATGATCTCCATTTGGTAACCGGCCACTTCAATACTGAGTTGACTGTCGGGGATATCTTCAAGATGCTCCAGGATCAAACCATTGAGGGTACGTGGGCCATCCGTAGGAAGTCCCCAGTTGAGACTTTTGTTTAGATCACGGATATTGGCGCTGCCTTCAATCATTAGGCTGCCATCAGGCTGCGGGGTAATTTCTTCGGCCAGGGTCGGGCTGATCGACGTGGTAAACTCACCCACGATCTCTTCTAGGATATCTTCAAGGGTGATAAGGCCCTGAATATCACCGTATTCATCAACAATCAGGCCAATGCGCTCTTTATTGCGCTGGAACTTCAGCAATTGGATATTGAGGGGGGTGCCCTCCGGGATAAAGTACACTTCATCCGCTGCTCGAAGCAGGTTTTCCTTGCTGAAGTCGTTCTTGTCCATCATCAGGCGGTATGCTTCGCGTACTCGTAGCATGCCGACCACTTCATCGATGGTATCGCGGTAGAGCACAATGCGTCCGTGGGCCGAATGGCTGAGCTGGCGTACAATTGACTTCCAGTCGTCATTGACATTGATGGCGGCGATCTCACTGCGCGGCACCATCAAATCTTCCACCGTGACATTTTCCAAATCGAGGATCGACAGCAGCATATCCTGGTGACGTCGAGGGATCAGTCCGCCGGCTTCATTCACCACCGTGCGCAGTTCATCCGAGCTGAGCTTACCGTCATGGGATTTGTCTACCCGTAACCCTAACAAAAGCAGGAAGCTATTGGTGATACCGTTGACAAACCATACCAGCGGATAGAGCAGTTTCATCAGCAGCTGCAGTACGATGCTGCTGGCAAAGGAGATCCGCTCTGGGTAGAGGGTGGCGAGGGTTTTCGGGGTGACTTCGGCAAAGACCAGTACGACCAAGGTCAGCGCACCAGTGGCAATGGCGACACCCATGTCACCGTAGAGGCGCATACCGAGGATGGTCGCGATGGCCGAAGCAAGAATGTTGACGAGGTTATTTCCGATCAGGATCAGGCCGATTAGCCTGTCTGGGCGTGCAAGGAGCTTCTCGACTCGTTTCGCCCCACGGTGTCCCTGGTTGGCCTGATGCCTCAACTTATAGCGGTTGAGAGACATCATTCCGGTTTCAGAGCCGGAAAAATATCCGGAAATAACAAGAAGTAATATCAGGAGAGAGAATAAAATCCCCGTGGATATATCGTCCAAAAACCTATTTCCTTAACGTTTCTGTTACTTGAACTTTGTACCCAGACGCACTGGGTGTCAATGAATGGGGCACGGATTTATGCCCCAATAATGATTTCTTTGACGAAGCGACTGCCAAAATAGGCCAGTGTCAGTAGGAATGCGCCGATCATGCTGAACCAGACCACACGGCGTCCACGCCAGCCTTTCTGGTAATGCCCCCACAGCAGCACGGAGTAGACACACCACGCCATCAGGGAAAATACAGCCTTGTGGGTTTTGCCCTGTGCCAGCATATCTTGGATGAAAATAAACCCGGTTATCAAGGTAACAGTCAACAGTGAATTGCCAACTAAAATGATCTTGAAAAGCTGGCGTTCGACCATCATTAAAGGAGGGATGTTAGGGTTTATCAGCAGGCTCTTCTTGTTTTTAAGCTTGTGATCCAACCAAGCCAGTTGAATCGCGTACAAGGTCGCTATCATCAGGGTTGAGTAGGAGAAAAGAGCCAGCGAAATATGCAAGAGTACTTCTGGATGGGTTTCCAGGTGGGTAATGAAGGCGCCCGGCAAGAATGTGGCGGCCGTAAGATTTATTGCGGCAAAGCTGTAAACCACCGGCAATAGGAACCAGACTCGCATTTTTAGCATGGCACCGGAAGTGATGGTTGCAATCAGCAAGCTGATCAACGAAGCGACATTTAAAATGCTGAGGTTTTGTCCCTGTCCACCCAGTATGAGATCTTTGAGCAGCAGGATATGAAGGGCAATAGCGGCCACGGCACAAACAAAGACCGGTTTGGTCTTGATGCCATTGTTGTTGGTAAGGCCCGGTACAACCAGCCCTAGGGCAAGAAAGTAAAGGCATGCCGCCATTACGGCAATCAACATATCCATAGTAAACTTAACTATTTAAGATGGTAAGAGTTCGCAATTATACCTTGCTAGCCGCCCTCTCGCCATGATAAAGCGAGATCAAAAGCATACTGAAGCCGTTTTATCAGGGGATATCACAGTGAAAGTGTCCGTCAGGACATGAAAGCAGGGTAAGGATTGCGTTATACTAGCCAGATCATATCGATTAGTTGCGTAACGAGCGAGTAGCACATGTTCGAAAATTTAACGGAGCGTTTATCGCGAACGCTTAAGAATGTCAGCGGCCGTGGTCGCCTGACGGACGACAACATCAAGGATACGCTGCGTGAAGTACGTATGGCGTTACTCGAGGCTGATGTTGCGCTTCCTGTTGTCCGTGACTTCGTCAAGCGCGTCAAAGAACGTGCGGTAGGCACTGAAGTATCGAAGAGCCTGACGCCAGGCCAGGAATTTATCAAGATCGTTCAGGCTGAGCTTGAAGCGGTCATGGGTGAAGGTAATGAAGACCTGAACCTCGCAAGCCAACCGCCAGCGGTTATCTTGATGGCGGGCCTGCAGGGTGCCGGTAAAACCACCAGTGTCGGTAAGCTGAGTAAGCTGCTCAAAGAGCGCCAGAAGAAGAAAGTGATGGTAGTGTCTGCCGACGTCTACCGCCCTGCGGCGATCAAGCAGCTAGAAACCCTTGCCAACGATCTGGATGTTGACTTCTTCCCGTCGACGCCCGATCAGAAGCCGGTAGATATCGTTACCGCGGCGCACGCTGAAGCCAAGCTGAAATTCTACGATGTCCTGATTGTCGATACCGCAGGTCGCCTGCATGTTGACAGCGAAATGATGGATGAAATCAAGGATGTCCATAAGGCTATCAATCCTGTCGAAACCCTGTTCGTGGTTGATGCCATGACGGGTCAGGATGCGGCCAATACGGCGAAAGCGTTTGACGAAGCCCTGCCACTGACCGGTGTGATCCTGACCAAGGTCGACGGTGATGCGCGAGGCGGTGCGGCGTTGTCTGTTCGTCATATCACTGGCAAGCCAATCAAATTCTTGGGTATCGGTGAGAAGACCGATGCGCTGGAACCATTCCACCCAGACCGTGTGGCGTCTCGTATCCTTGGTATGGGTGACGTACTGTCTCTGATCGAAGATCTAGAGCGCAACGTCGACAAGGAAAAAGCCGAGAAGCTGGCGAAGAAATTCAAAGAGAAGAAAGGCTTCGATCTGGAAGACTTCCGCGGCCAGCTGCAGCAGATGAAGAGCATGGGCGGCATGATGGGCATGATGGACAAGCTGCCGGGTATGTCGCAGCTGCCAGACAATGTCAAAGATCAGGTTGACGATAAGATGTTCAACCAGATGGAAGCTATCATTAACTCGATGACGCCGAAAGAGCGTGAGCGTCCTGAGCTGATCAAAGGCTCGCGCAAGAAGCGTATCGCCATGGGTTCTGGTACCCAGGTACAGGACGTCAACCGTCTGCTTAAGCAGTTTACCCAGATGCAGAAGATGATGAAAAAGATGCAGAAGGGCGGTATGAAGAACATGATGCGCAATATGAAAGGCATGATGCCACCGGGTGGTGGCATGGGCGGAATGTTCGGTCGCTAAGCGGTAACCTTCCACCAAATCATTGAGCTTGGGGAAGTCAACTTACTTTTACTGGTGAAAATTTAGCTAAAGCGGTTGCATTCGTCAGTTTAAAGAGTAAAATTCCCGAGCTTAATTTGGCACGGGCCCCGTTATATCCATTTCGGGGCCGATTTCATTTACAGTAATGCAAAGAGGACGATATGGTTACCATTCGTTTGGCACGTCACGGCGCTAAGAAGCGTCCATTCTATCAAATCGTTGTTGCTGACTCTCGCGCTGCTCGCGACGGTCGTAACATTGAAAAAATTGGTTTCTTCAACCCGCTAGCTAAGGGTCAGGAAGAACGTCTACGTCTTGACCTTGACCGTGTTAACCACTGGGTTGGTCTAGGCGCAACTGTGTCTGACCGCGCAGCTAAGCTAATCAAAGACGCTGCTAAAGCGGCTTAATTAGCATGTCAGGTAATAGAGAAGCGATGAGTACACAAGACCGCATTGTTGTTGGGAAACTTGGTTCCACTTATGGCATCAAGGGTTGGCTCAAAGTTTTTTCTTACACCGAAGAAGCTGAAAGCATTTTTTCCTATCAGCCTTGGTTTATCAAAGTTAAGGGTGAGTGGAAGGAGTTCCGCGTTGAATCGTGGAAACGCCATGGTCAGGGGTTAGTCGCTAAGCTAGAAAGTCTGGATATCCGTGAGGATGCACAGATGTTCACTAATGCTGAAGTCTACGTATTGGCTGAACAACTACCAGCACTGTCAGATGACGAGTTCTACTGGCGTGAGTTGTATGGAATGACAGTGGTCACTACCGAAGGTTACGACCTAGGTAAAGTCACTGACATCCTGGAAACAGGTTCCAACGACGTTTTGGTAGTCAAAGCCAACCTGAAAGATGCTTTTGGCCAGAAGGAACGTTTAATCCCGTTCCTCGATGAGCAGGTCATCAAGTCGATTGATCGCACTGCTCAGCGGATCGAAGTTGACTGGGATCCTGGATTTTAATCCCCGGTAATAGGTGAACAAATGAAGGTAGGCATAATCAGCCTGTTTCCTGACATGTTTAATGCCATTACCAATTTTGGGGTAACAGGCCAGGCGGTAAAAAAAGGCCTTTTGTCAGTGGAAACGTGGAATCCTCGTGATTTTACCCACGACAAACACCGAACGGTTGATGATCGACCATATGGTGGCGGACCGGGCATGTTGATGATGGTGCAGCCTTTGCGCGATGCCATTCACGCTGCCAAGCAATCCGTAGAAGGCCAGGCTAAAGTGATTTACCTATCACCTCAGGGCCGTAAGCTTGATCAAGCGGGTGTTGAGGAGCTGGCACAGAACGAGAATTTGATTCTTATCTGTGGCCGCTACGAAGGGGTAGATGAGCGCATTATCCAACAAGAGGTAGACGAAGAATGGTCTATCGGCGATTTTGTGCTGACGGGTGGTGAACTACCAGCCATGACCTTGGTCGATGCAGTCGTCCGGTTTGTACCGGGTGTACTGGGTGACTTTGCGTCAGCGGAAGAAGATTCTTTCGCCAACGGCTTGCTAGATTGCCCTCATTATACGCGTCCTGAAGTGTTGGACGGGCAGGAAGTCCCTAAGGTCTTGTTGTCTGGCAACCACAAGGACATTAGCCGCTGGCGGTTGAAACAATCGCTGGGCCGAACCTGGCTGAGAAGACCAGAGCTCCTGGAAAACCTAGCTCTGACTGACGATCAGGAATTCTTGCTGGCGGAATTTATCCGCGAACATAAAGCAAGCATTTAATTAATTTAGTATCAGTTTATTCTAGGGTATATACCAATGAGTAACATCATTAAGCAGCTCGAAGACGAGCAACTAAAACAAGACCTACCAACTTTCGCACCAGGTGACACTGTTGTTGTTCAGGTTAAGGTAAAAGAAGGTAACCGCGAGCGTCTACAGGCTTTCGAAGGCGTTGTAATCGCTAAGCGTAACCGTGGTCTACATTCTGCGTTCACCGTTCGTAAGATCTCTAACGGTGAAGGCGTTGAGCGTGCGTTCCAAACTCACTCTCCACTAGTTGACAGCATTACTGTTAAGCGTCGTGGTGCAGTACGTCGTGCCAAGTTGTACTACCTACGTGAGCGTTCAGGTAAATCTGCACGTATCCGCGAGAAGCTTACTTCTAAGTAATTCGCGACGCGTAAGACGTTTATTGAAAAAGCCCACCGCAAGGTGGGCTTTTTTTTGACGTTGATTTGGCTGGAGGCCATAGGCCATAGGTCAGTGGAAGTGCATAGAACACGGCTATGGAAATGTGGCTAGAGGCTTGTAATAGGACATTAGAGTAAGGCTATGGGAAATCCGGCCAGAGGTTAGTGAAAGAGCAGTAGAGCATGGTTATACAGCCAGAGGCTAGCGGAATAGCAATATACCAAGGCAAGAGGAATAATGACCGGAGGCTAGTGAAAAAGAAAAGAACTAAAGCAAGATCTTGACAGGATCAGGCTTTTGCAAACAATCTGCATCGCCCATCGCCCATCGCCCATCGCCCATCGCCCATCGCCCATCGCCCATCGCCCATCGCCAGATATAAAAAAACCAGCCTTGCGGCTGGTTTTTGCGTTTTCAGGGGGAGGTGAAAACTTACGCGGTCTCAGTGCTGCCTTCGATACTCTCTTCGTCAGCAAGATCCGTTTCGCCTTTGCCTTTCGAGCGCTTGATAACATAGCCGGCGATAGATAGTGAGCCTACGATACCTGCGATAGTCGATACCGTCATCGGTAGGCCGAAACCTAGCTGGCCGTTGTTCAGGATGAAGGTAATACATACCGTAGTCATGAAGATAGCTGGCACCGTCGTTACCCAGTGCAGCTTGTTGTGGCGTAGCAGGTAAGCCGAAGCGGTCCATAGCATCATTACTGCGGTGCTTTGGTTAGCAAAGCCGAAGTAGCGCCAGATGATACCGAAGTCAACTTGGGTCAAGATACCGCCGATAACGAACAGTGGGATAGCCATCAACAGGCGGTTGCGCAGTGACTTCTGCTCCATGTTGAAGTACTCAGCCAGGATCAGGCGGCTTGAGCGGAATGCAGTGTCACCAGATGTAATCGGTAGGATAACCACGCCTAGGAAAGCGATGATACCGCCGAATACGCCCAGTAGGCCGATAGAAGAGCTGTAAACCACGTTACCCGGACCACCGTTAGATACGGCTTCCTGTAGTGCTTCAACTGAGCCGAAGAAAGACAGGGCTAGGGCACACCAGATAAGGGCGATAACACCTTCACCAATCATTGCTCCGTAGAATACGAAACGGCCGTTCTTCTCATTTTCCATACAACGTGCCATCAGCGGAGACTGGGTTGCGTGGAAGCCAGAGATAGCACCACAAGCGATAGTGATGAATAGAGCAGGCCATAGTGGCAGGTCATTCGGGTTCATGTTAGTGAACATCTGGCTCATCTCGTAATCGCCAAGCAATGTGTGCTCGCTAGAGAAGGCGATAGCTGTGATAAGGCCAACAGACATGAAGATCAGCAGCGCGCCGAACAGCGGGTAGAAGCGGCCGATAATTTTATCAACAGGCACGATAGTGGCGATGATGTAGTAAGCGAAGATGATAACCACCATGGTTGTCATCGACATGCCCATGCCGGTTTGCTCGTTAACCAGGTTTGTGATCATACCTGCTGGAGCCGAAACGAATACCACACCAACAAGCAGCAGAAGAACAATGGCAAAGATATTCATAAAGTGTTTGGCGCCATTGCCCAGGTAGCGGCCGGTAATGGTTGGTACAGAAGCACCACCGTTACGAACTGATAGCATGCCTGAGAAGTAGTCGTGTACCGCACCGGCGAAGATACAGCCCAGTACAATCCACAGCATCGCCGCTGGGCCGTAAAGCGCACCCATTATTGGGCCGAAAATCGGGCCAACACCGGCAATGTTAAGTAGCTGAACAAGGTAAACTTTTTTGTTCGACATCGGAACGTAGTCAACGCCGTCCTGCTTGGTAAAAGCAGGAGTTTGGCGTTTTTCGTTGATACCGAAAACTTTTTCAATGAATGCACCGTAGATGAAGTAGCCACCTACCAGCGCTGCGACACACATCAGAAACCAGGCCATATCTTGTCTCTCTAATCCTATTGGAGTGGGGTTGGTGTAGCTTTGCGTTCCGTGCCTCAACACCCTCGGCAACTGCGCAAAACTTATTTTGATAGCTGCCATCCTAAACGTTTGGCTGCAATTTTCATCCGTAAAAGGGGTGAGTGGTTGTATGGCAGGGTGAGTGGTCGATAATGCCATTAAGCGGTTTTATCGAGTTAGGTGAGCGGTTTTACCGAGGGATAAGCGGTTTAAGAGGGAATTTTAATTCCGTGATCGCTGTCAGGGTATTGTGACCTGAACCTTGCCAGCAGGGAGGTTTTGGACGGGTAACTGGGATGTGTTTGGGCTTTACTGATAACGGGATAGCTAAGGACAGAGGAGGCCTTCCTCTGTCGTTTCCTTGGGGAGAGAAAAGTGGGCTCAACTTAACCCGAAGCGGTCTTTGAGCTCCTTGAGATACCGGCGGCTGACGGGGACTTGGTGATTACTGAGTGTGGTAATTTCAGCCAGGCCGTTTTCCAGCAGCCTGATTTCCCTGATTGCGGTTGGGTGGATCAGGTACTGGCGGTGGCAACGGATCAGCGGGGTCTTTTCCTCTAGCGTTTTTAATGTCAGCTGGGTGGTTGCCTTGGTATCACTGCTGACGACGTGGACGCCGCTCAAGTCGGAAAAAGCGGTTTCGATTTCATCGGGGCGAAGCAATAAAATCCGGTTGTGGCCGCTGCAGGGAATCAGCTCCAGCATGTCAGTCGTTAGCGGCGAATAATCGGCAGGCTGGCATTCCCGCACCAAGCGTTTGATGGTCTTGGTCAGGCGGCAGGTTTCCACCGGCTTGAGCAGATAGTCAAAGGCATTGTCTTCGAATGCTTTGAGAGCATATTCGTCGTAGGCAGTCACGAAAACCACTTTGGGCATGGTATCGGGGTCGAGCATGCTCAGCATCTCGATACCGGTAATTTGCGGCATCTGGATATCGAGGAAGATAACATCGGGCTTGAGAGCATTGATTTTCTTCAGTGCTTCAATGGCATTACTACACTCGCCGATCACCTCGACTGAACCATTTTCTTCCAGCAGGTCGATCAGCTCTTCCCTGGCATATTTTTCATCATCAATGACAAGGGCCTTAATCATGCCGCATGTTCTCCGTTACGGTGTGTGAGGGTATCAACGGGCAGTTTTATGGTTGCCCGGGTCCATTCGTGTGCTTGGTAGGTCATGGTTAGGCCGTATTGTTTACCAAACATGTTCTTCAGGCGTTTGTCGACGATTTTCATGCCAAGGCCGCTTTCTTCCCCGACAGGGGCATAGTTGCCTGCATTGTCCTCAACTTCGAGGATGACGTGATCCTGCTCGACAAAACCATTTATGGAAATTTTACCATTTTCCAGCAGTGATGAGGTGCCGTGTTTTATCGCATTTTCAACCAGCGGCTGAAGGGTAAAAGTGGGTACCTTCATGGTCATCAACTCGTTAGCCACATTCACTTCAACACTGAGCCGATCGGAGAAGCGGGCCAGCTCAATTTCTAAGTAGGCATGAATGTGCTGCAATTCTTCCTGCAGGGTTACCGTCTCGATATTTTGCTTGAGGTTACGACGGAAGAATTGCGACAGATGTTGGATCAACTGGCGAGCCTTGTCCGGATCGCGCCTGACCACCGAGTTGATGGTATTGAGCGCATTGAACAGGAAGTGCGGGTTTACCTGAGCTTGTAACAGACGCAGCTCTGCTTGGGTCAGCAGATTCTGTTGCTGGATATAACGGCCCGTCAGGATCTGGTTGGACAGCAGTTTGGCGATACCTTCTCCCAGAGTGAGATTGACGGTGGAAAACAGCTTACGTTTGGGCTCGTAGAGTTTGATCGTACCCAATACCTCCTGGTTACCGCCAACCAGTGGGATCACCAAGGCGGAGCCGAGTTTGCATTTCTGATGGAGGGAGCATTGGTAGGGGATATCATAGCCATCGGCGTAGACCAACTCGCAGCCATCAATGGCGCGGCGGGTGTAGCCGGAGGATATCGGTGTACCCGGTAAATGGTGATCATCTCCGATACCGATGAAGGCGAGGATTTTCTCTCGGTCGGTAATGGCAACGGCACCGACACCGGTTTCTTCATAGATGATCTTGGCGATTTTTTTTGTGCTCTGCTCATTGAAGCCCTGGCTGAAGATCCCAACCGAACGCTGGGCAATTTTCAGTGCACGGCTGGAAAACGCCGCAGAGTATTTCTCGTAAATGGTTTTTCGGTCTTGGATGATACTCATGAAAAACGCCGCGCCCACAGAGTTGGCTATGACCATTGGTAGGGCGATGGCACTGACGAGCCCCAATGCTTTTTCAAATGGCTGAGCAACCGCAAGGATGATCAGCATCTGGACGATTTCGGCCACCAAAGTGATCACAAACACCACTTGCGGGCGGAAAATCTGGTCGGCTTGGCCCCGGCGGACATAGTAACTGTGCATGATCCCGCCAATCAGCCCTTCGGCGGTAGTGGAGATGGCGCAGGCCAGATCGGTAAAGCCGCCAAGGGTATAGCGGTGAAGACCGCCTGTTAGCCCAACAGCAAAGCCAACAACCGGTCCGCCGAGCAATCCACCCATGACTGCACCGATTGCTCGGGTATTGGCAATGGCATCTTCTATGTGTAATCCGAAGTAAGTGCCTAAAATACAAAAGAGGGAAAACAGGATGTAGCAGGTAAAGCGCTGTGACAGCCGGCCTGAGATAGAGGTCAGGGGCATAAACAGCGGGGTTTTGCTAAGCAGGTAGGCCAGTACCAGGTACACGCTGAGCTGCTGTAAGAGAGAAAAAATCAGTTCCATTGCCATAGGGAGTGCGAGTGGGCATTGCCATTATGGTAACTGGCTTTGATGGATACCGCCAAAAAAGCTATGGGTGTAAATATTAATTTACGGTGGATTTTTTTCTTTACATTGTGTTGCAATTGTCACCCCAAGCCTGCTATTGTCAGCCTTACAGCAGGGTGTTCCTGTTTTTTCTTTTAGTTTTGTATTAATTAGTTTACAGGGAAGCCCGCATGCAAAAAGACCAGTTGAACAACGTCCATATCGAAAACGAGTCGGTACTGATCACCCCACAGGAGCTGCGCAGCAAGCTGCCAGTCAGTGAAAATGCCCTCAACTTCATTCGCGAATCTCGCCAGACCATTGCCGATATCATCCACAAACGCGATCACCGTTTGCTGGTGGTATGTGGCCCATGCTCTATCCATGATGTTGAAGCCGCCAAAGAATATGCAGTGAAGCTAAAAGCACTATCGGAAGAGCTGAGTGATCAGCTGTACATTGTGATGCGGGTTTACTTTGAAAAGCCGCGTACCACGGTTGGCTGGAAGGGGCTTATCAATGACCCGCACCTTGATGGTTCGTTCGAGGTGGAAGAAGGCCTGCATATCGGTCGCCAGTTACTGATTGATCTGGTTGAGATGGGGATCCCGCTAGCCACTGAGGCTCTTGACCCAATCAGCCCTCAGTACCTTGGCGATCTGTTCAGCTGGGCAGCGATCGGTGCCCGTACCACGGAATCCCAGACTCACCGCGAAATGGCCAGCGGCTTGTCGATGCCGGTTGGTTTCAAGAACGGTACTGACGGTAGCTTGAGCACTGCGATCAATGCCATGCAGGCAGCGGCATCGGGCCACCGCTTTATGGGGATCAACCGCGACGGTCAGGTTGCGCTGCTAAATACCCAAGGTAACCCGGATGGTCACGTTATCCTGCGTGGTGGTAAACAAACTAACTACGATTCAGTCTCTGTGACCGAGTGTGAAAACGAGATGAATGCGGCAGGTCTTTCTCCTTCGCTGATGGTAGACTGTAGCCATGCTAACTCCCGTAAGGATTATCGTCGTCAGCCGCTGGTTGCCGAAGATGTGATCCACCAAATCCGTGAGGGCAACAAGTCCATTATCGGTTTGATGCTGGAGAGCCACATTAATGAAGGAAACCAAAGTGCGGATCTTCCGCGGGGAGAAATGGCTTACGGTGTGTCTATCACCGATGCGTGTATCAACTGGGAATCAACAGATACCCTGCTTCGTCATGCGCATCAGGAACTAACGCCATTCCTTCAACAGCGTGTTGAAGACTAATTTCGCCACCTAAAGCAGAGAGCCATAGATGGTTGCTGAACTGAGCAAACTAAGAGATCAAATTGATGATGTCGACCGCCAGATGGTTGAGCTACTTGCTCGCCGTCTGTCATTGGTCGAAGAGGTCGGCCATGTGAAAAGCCAGCATGGCTTGCCGATTTATGCCCCAGACCGTGAAGCAGCCATGTTGGCTTCACGCCGACAGGAAGCAGAAAGCAAAGGGGTGCCGCCGGATCTTATCGAAGATATCCTGCGCCGAACCATGCGTGAGTCTTACGCCAGCGAAAATGATTCTGGCTTTAAATGCCTCAAGCCTGAGCTACGCCCGATTGTGGTTGTTGGTGGTCATGGTCAATTGGGTGGCTTGTTCTGCCGTCTGTTCGAATTGTCGGGTTACCAGGTACGCAAACTGGGTAGCCAGGACTGGGATAGGGCGGACGAGCTGCTGGTTGATGCCGGTATGGTGGTGGTGTCGGTGCCGATCAATATCACCGAAACCATTATTTCCAAGCTGGGCAACCTGCCGGAAGACTGTATCCTTGCCGATCTAACGTCGGTGAAGAGCGGTCCGCTGCAAGCCATGTTGGAAGTGCACCGTGGGCCGGTTGTCGGCTTGCACCCGATGTTTGGTCCTGACATTGCCAGTTTGGCCAAGCAGGTTGTTGCGTACTGCGATGGCCGCAACCCGGAAAGCTACCAGTGGCTGCTGGAGCAGATCCAGATTTGGGGGGCGACCCTGAACCGGATCAGTGCGATTGAGCACGATGAAGGCATGACCTTGATCCAGGCGCTGCGCCACTTTACGTCTTTTGCGTATGGGGTTCACTTAGCAGAGGAAGATCCTAAGCTAGAGCAGTTGATGTCACTCAGCTCGCCAATCTACCGCTTGGAGCTGGCGATGGTTGGCCGCCTGTTTGCGCAGGATGCCCAGCTGTATGCTGATATCATTATGTCGTCACCGCAGAACATCGCGATGATCAAGCGTTTCCACCAACGCTTTGGCGAAGCGATTGCGATGCTGGATAACCAAGACAAAGAGACATTCAAGCAGGCCTTTGGCCGGGTTGAAAATTGGTTTGGGGATTACGCCCAGCATTTTTTAACCGAGAGCCAGGGATTACTTAGACAGGCGAACGACTCGACTCACCGTACCTCGTCAGGTCGCTAAGCACAGCGGCTGCGACATAAACAACAAAGCCCACGTACTTCGCAGTGCGTGGGCTTTTTGTTTTTAGCTGGTTTTGCATCTAGATAGACGTCATTTTGATACTGGGTGTAGTCTTTAGCGGGAGCACTGGCACATCACTGAACAGGAATGCCAAAATCGCAGTAAATACATCCATGTAGCTCCAACCCAATGTCCCTATTGGGTAGGTTTTGACATCCTATTCAGTAATATGCCACCTACAGCCTTAAATCAAATCACCCGTTTCAGGATCAACTGGCTTGACGTTCTCGCTCGGGTAGCAGCCAAGCACTTTGATAAAGCGGGTGAGGCGGGTCAGCTCTTCCAATGCTTCCTGCATCACTTCTGATTTCAGGTTTTCCTCGACATCGACGTAGAACATCTCTTCCCACGGGTTACCGATCACCGGGCGTGATTCCAGCTTGGTCATATTGATGTTGAGGTTACGCAGAACCAACAGACACTCTACCAATGAACCGGCTTTCTGCGCGGTCGACATGGTCAGGGTGGTCTTGGCAGGGATCAGCGAGGTGACTTCCACCGGTTTACGGGCAACCACAATGAAGCGGGTGTAGTTTTCCTGCTGGTTGGCAATATTGGTCTTGATTGGAGTCAGCCCATACAGCTCGCCACTTGAGGCATTACCGATAGCGGCCACGTTCGGTAGCTTGAGTTCAGCCACTTGCTTCATTGCTTCTGCAGTGCTTGAGCAGTACTCCTGGGTGATATTACCCATTGAGTGCAGGTACTCGCTACACTGCTGGTGCGGTTGTGGGTGGGAGTAAAGGGTATCAATATCTTCTAGCTTGGTATCAACCGCTGCCAGCAGGCAGTGTTCGATAGGCTGGTTGATCTCACCGACAATCGACAGGCTCGTGTGCTGCAGCAAGTCATAGACTTCGTTGATTGAGCCCGAGCTGGTATTTTCGATTGGCAGCACACCATAGTCGGCGTTGCCAATTTCTACCGTATGCAGCACATCGCGGAAGGTCGAGCAGCTGATCTCCACCAATTTGGTTTGCTTCTTGCTGAAATAGCTGCGGCTGGCCAGGTTGGAGTAAGACCCTTTGGCGCCGAGGAAAGAGACGCGCGCGACAGGTTGCAGGCTCTCTGGGTTGGCGATCTTTTGCAGGAAAGCTTGCTGGAACAAGACGGAGTCTTCGATAATGGTATGGAAGATCTGGGTAACGTACTGGGCGTCAAGCTGCAATGACTGGCCTGTTTCGATTAGGCGCAGCAGCAATTCTTGCTCGCGGGTCTGATCGCGCACGGGCTTGGCGGTTTGGATTTTGCTCTTGGCGACTTCAAGGCTGAGCTGGCGGCGCTCGGCAAGCAGCTTAAGAATTTCGTTATCGATACGGCTGACGTTAGTTCGGATCTCGTCTAGCGAATACTGCGGTTCTGTCATTGTCGCTCCCTGTCTTATTCATACAAAAAAGCCCCCTTGGTTAAGGAGGCTGTCTGTTCGTCTTTAGCTTGTTTCTCGCGTAACGAATAGCCCCCACTAAGGTGACATAAAAAAGAAGCTAAAGAAAAACAGTTGGGTCATTTGCATAAATACTGAATGTTATGAATTTGGATTAGGTATGGCTCAACATTATTAAGCCTAGGAAGGGTTGTCAAGCAGAAACTAAACAGCCCTGCAGGGCAGGGCTGTTTATAAAATCCTCTTGAATAATTATGCTTCTTCTTCGGCTTCTGTTTCTTCGATCTGCGGCTTATTGCTGTGGCTTGCACGGCGTGCCGTTGGTTTGTGAGCTTGTTTGTTCAGTTGGCGTTCCAGCTTCTGGTATACCTCGGTAATCGCACCGTACATATCGTCATGCTCTGCTGAGGCGACTAGTTGACCTCCCGGAATAGCAGCAGATGCTTCAATTTTAAATTGGCGGTTTGGCTCAGTGCTGATCACAGCATGTTTGCTGATGAGTGGAACTTGATACTTTTCTAACTTCTTGAATTTAAACTCAATACGCTCACGGATAGCAGGGGTGATATCTAGGTTTTTGCCGGTAATGTCTACTGTCATAATTATCTTTCCTCTTTTGCTACCCTTCGTTGGGTTGACTTCAGATTACTAAATTCAGGAATCAATAATGTGATGTAGATCACGATTGTGTTGTTAAGATATTGTCCAGAAAAATTCTGTGATCAGGCTTTGCTTGTTGCAAAAAAGTTTGAAGAAAGTGCTTGTAGAACAGCAGAAACTTGGGGCAGTATGAGGAAAGAACGAACGCTGATGGCTGGTGCTGCTCAGGGACCTTTTTCGATTTATAACAATTACTTGAGTTAATTTTGACCAGTCTTTTTTCAAGCGAGCCGTGACAATATTCAGACATACAAAAAAACAGCAGCCAATAGGCTGCTGTTTTTTATGTTCGCTCAATTGCCCATTAAACTGGGTTGAGTGCGATAAGCTTGCGGGTGTTTTCCAGAGGCTCGCTCAAGCCGAGTTTTTCGTAGGCGCTTTCCATAATCAGTAGAGATTTTCGGGCAGCCTCAGTATTTGGGTACTCGCGCTGAATAAGCTGGGAGCGATTGACGGCAGCCACCCAGGCTTCACGGCGAAGGTAGAAGTCGGCAGCGGCTAGCTCGTATTCAGCCAGGCGATTTTTCAAAAAGACCATACGTGCTTGGGCATCAGCAGCATAACGGCTGTTCGGATAGCGCTCTAACAAGCGTTTGAAGTCACGGAATGCTTTGCGGGCAGGCTCTGGATCACGGTCGTGGCGATCAACATTGAACAAGTCATGCATAAAGCTTCGGTCTTGCGCCATGCTAGTCAGACCGCGCATATACAACACCCAGTCAGCTTTCTCATGGGCAGGGTTCAAGCGGTTGAAACGATCAATCGTTGCTTCACCCAAAGCAAGATCATCGTTTTTGTAGTAGGCATAGATAAGATCAAGCTGAACCTGTTCAGAATACGCACCGAACGGGTAACGGGAATCCAATGTTTCCAGTCGTTCGATGGCGGTTGTCCAGCTACCACTTTGCAGGGCTTGCTGGGCTGTGGCATAAAGTTCAGATGGCGGTACGTCCGGTACCACTTCTTCCGTGCTTGAACAGCCTGAAAGTATGGCGACGGCAAGAAGAGACGATAGAGTCAGGCGTTTCATTGCGGCGACTGTTTCCTTGATAAATAATTTTATTTCGGCGGATCCATTACGGTCTGAGCCGTTAACAGATACAATGACACTATTATGTTATTTTACGCAGCGTTTGACGTTTAGTCCCACGCTTTTTAAAAAAGTTCGCTATGGCACAGCAGATAGAGTTAACAAATACAGTAAATGATAGTCAACTTGGCTTGCGCCTTGATCAGGTTATCGCTGAATTATACCCCGATTACTCCCGCTCACGGATCAAAGAGTGGATCCTAAATGGCATGGTTTCTGTCGATGGGGAAGTCACGACAAAGCCACGTTTGAAAATGATGGGCGGTGAAGAGCTGTTTATCAAAGCGGAGATCGAGGACGAAGTCCGCTGGGAAGCTCAGGATATCCCGTTGGATATTGTATACGAAGACGAGCATATTATCGTCATCAACAAGCCACGTGACTTTGTCGTACACCCTGGTGCGGGGACACCGGATGGCACTGTGCTCAATGCGCTGCTGCATCATTGCCCTGATTTGGCTGAAGTGCCGCGCGCCGGTATTGTCCACCGTTTGGATAAAGACACCACGGGTCTTATGGTGGTAGCAAAAACGATCCAGGCGCAAACTCGTCTTGTTCGTGCGCTGCAAAAGCGCCGTATCACCCGAGAGTACGAAGCGATTGCCATGGGTAAGATGACCGGCGGTGGGACAGTAGACAAGCCTATCGGCCGTCATCCGACCAAGCGCGTTTGTATGGCCGTCAGTGAGTTTGGCAAGCCGGCTATCACCCGCTTCCGTGTGGCCGAGCACTTCCGTGCGCATACCCGTATCATTTTACGTCTTGAAACGGGCCGTACTCACCAGATCCGTGTTCACATGTCTTACCTGAGCCACCCACTGATTGGTGATGCGATATACGGTGGTCGCCCTCGTCCGCCGAAAAATGCATCTGATGAGTTGGTACAAGCTCTGCGAGCTTTCGACCGACAGGCCCTGCATGCGCGTATGCTTCGCCTTGAACATCCAATCACCGGTGAGCTGATGGAATGGCGTGCACCGCTACCAATTGATATGGTCGCGATGATCAGCATCCTGCGCAAGGACAAAGAAGCGCACCAAGAGGAAGAATACTGATATGTGGATCGTCCCTGACTGGCCAGCTCCAGCCAATGTCAAAGCCATTGCGACAACACGCGAAGGCGGTAATAGCGCTGGGCCATACCAAGGTTTGAATCTTGGTAACCATGTTGGGGATGACCCCGAGGTTGTGTTGCAAAACCGCCAGTGTTTACAGCAACAACTTGGTTTGGATACCGCCCCCGTTTGGCTGAATCAGACCCACAGTATTGATGTGGTTGATCTTGAGCAGCCAAGCGTAGAGGCAGTAGATGCTGATGGCAGCTACACGGCGCAAAAGCATCTCCCTTGTGTGGTGATGACGGCTGATTGCCTACCGGTGATTTTGTGTGATCGCCAAGGCACACAAGTTGCGGCAGTCCATGCCGGCTGGCGTGGCTTGGTCGATGGTATTATCGAACAGGCTGTCGCAAAGTTTTCAGTACCGGGCTCGGAGATCATGGCTTGGCTTGGGCCTGCTATTGGCCCACTGGCCTTCGAGGTGGGGGGCGAGGTGCGGGAACAGTTTCTTGCTCATGATCCTGCCGCTACGGACGCCTTCAAACCCCATGGTGAAAAATGGTTGGCCGATCTTTACCTGCTGGCACGCCAGCGCCTTGCCAGTGTCTCCGTGGGGGAGGTGTTTGGCGGGGAAGCTTGTACTTATGCGGATGCCGGGCAATTCTACTCCTACCGGCGCGATGGGGTAACAGGCCGCCAGGCAACCCTGATCTGGCTGGAATAGCTTTACTTGTTGGTTTCTTCAAGGCCCTGCATATGCAGGGCTTTTTTATTGTTTCTATATAACCGTATGAATTAGCACGTGAAACATACGTATCTAAAATTAAGGAAGGAAATTTCAGCTTGAAAAATGCACAGTAGGCCACCATATCTTATCGTGAGAGAAGATTAGGAGGACTTATGCGTCTTGACCGTTTTACTAGCAAATTCCAGATGGCAATCTCTGATGCTCAATCGCTAGCATTGGGACGGGACCATCAGTATATAGAGCCAGCCCACTTGATGGTGGCGCTGCTGAATCAGGATGGCAGTACCATCCGTCCACTTCTTACCCTATTGAATGTTGATATCGCCCAATTGCGCTCTGGCTTGTCTGAATTGTTGGAGCGGCTGCCTAAAGTGAGCGGTATCGGCGGTGATGTCCAGTTGTCACATGGCATGGGCATGTTGTTCAACATGTGTGACAAGCTGGCCCAGAAACGCAAAGACAAATATATCTCGTCTGAATTATTTATCTTGGCAGCCGTAGACGACAAAGGCCCGCTAGGCCAGCTGTTGAAGGAAAAAGGGCTGACTGCGGACAAGATAGAGCAGGCGATTGAAAAAGTCCGTGGTGGGCAGAATGTTGATGATCCCAATGCAGAAGAAAACCGCCAGGCATTGGAGAAATTTACCATTGACCTGACCGAACGGGCTGAGCAGGGCAAGCTTGATCCTGTGATCGGACGTGATGATGAAATTCGCCGTACCATCCAGGTATTGCAGCGTCGTACCAAGAATAACCCAGTCATTATTGGTGAACCGGGTGTCGGTAAAACGGCGATTGTCGAAGGCTTGGCACAGCGGATCGTAAATGGTGAGGTGCCTGAAGGTTTGCGTCACAAGCGTGTGCTCTCCCTTGATATGGGCGCGCTGATCGCCGGAGCCAAATACCGTGGTGAATTTGAAGAGCGCCTGAAGTCAGTGTTAAACGAGCTGTCGCAGGAAGAAGGCAGCATCATTCTGTTTATTGATGAGCTGCATACCATGGTCGGTGCCGGTAAAGGTGAAGGCTCCATGGATGCCGGCAACATGCTCAAACCGGCATTGGCCCGCGGTGAACTTCACTGTGTAGGCGCGACGACGCTGGATGAATACCGTCAGTATATTGAAAAAGATGCTGCGCTTGAGCGTCGTTTCCAAAAGGTGCTGGTGGATGAGCCGACGGTAGAAGATACCGTGGCTATTTTGCGAGGCCTGAAAGAGCGCTACGAGCTGCACCACCATGTCGAGATCACCGATCCTGCGATTGTGGCCGCTGCCGGCCTTTCGCATCGCTACATCTCAGATCGCCAGTTGCCGGATAAGGCCATCGATCTGATTGATGAAGCGGCATCAAGTATTCGAATGCAGATAGACTCAAAACCGGAATCTCTTGATCGTCTCGAGCGCCGGATCATCCAGCTCAAGATCGAACAGCAGGCGCTGGAAAAAGAGAGTGATGATGCCAGTCAGAAGCGCTTGAACGATCTGCGTGATGAATTGGATAAAAAAGAGCGCGAATATGCCGAGCTAGAAGAGGTGTGGAATGCTGAGAAAGCCGCTTTGTCTGGCACCCAGCATATCAAAACAGCACTAGAGCAAGCTCGTACGGATATGGAAATTGCCCGCCGTGCGGGAGATCTCAACCGAATGTCAGAGCTGCAGTACGGCAAAATTCCTGAGCTTGAAAAACAGCTCGACTTAGCTGCCCAAGCTGAGATGCAGGAAATGAGCTTACTCAAGAACAAGGTGACCGACGCTGAAATTGCGGAAGTGCTTTCCCGTCAAACCGGGATCCCGGTAGCCAAAATGCTCGAAGGGGAGCGCGATAAGCTACTGCGGATGGAAGAGGCGTTGCACAAGCGGGTTATCGGACAGGATGAAGCGGTTGATGCGGTCGCCAATGCCATTCGCCGCAGCCGGGCCGGGCTGTCGGATCCAAACCGTCCAATTGGCTCGTTCCTGTTCCTCGGCCCAACAGGGGTCGGTAAAACCGAGCTATGCAAAGCCCTAGCACACTTTATGTTTGACAGTGACGATGCCATGGTCCGGATTGATATGTCTGAGTTTATGGAGAAACACTCGGTTGCACGCTTGGTCGGTGCGCCTCCTGGCTACGTCGGTTACGAAGAGGGGGGCTACCTAACAGAAGCGGTTCGCCGCCGCCCATATTCGGTGATTTTACTTGATGAGGTTGAGAAGGCTCACCCTGATGTCTTCAATATCTTGCTGCAAGTGTTGGATGACGGGCGATTGACCGATGGCCAGGGCCGGACTGTCGACTTCCGCAATAGCGTAGTGATCATGACGTCAAACCTAGGCTCGGATCGTATCCAGGAGCACTTTGGCGAATTGGATTACGAAGGCATTAAACAAACGGTAATGGAAGTGGTGGGACAGCATTTCCGACCGGAGTTTATCAACCGAGTTGATGAAACTGTGGTCTTCCATCCACTGGACGCTGAGCATATCAAGAATATTGCCAGTATCCAGATCGCTCGTTTGGTTAAACGTCTAGAAGAGCGTGATTACCAGCTGAAGCTGGATGACAGCGTGTTGGATCTTATTGCCGAGGCTGGATTCGACCCTGTATTCGGTGCTCGTCCTCTGAAGCGTGCTATTCAGCAATATGTGGAAAACCCACTGGCTCAAGATATATTGTCAGGCAAGTTTGTTACAGGTAAACCAATTAACATCGTTGCTAACGAAGGCCATATCGAAGCCAAGCAATAGTCCGCAGGTATTTATGCCGCCAATGAAGCCCTCCCACTATAGGAGGGCTTTTTTACATTCATTTACCTTTGAATTCATTTTATATTCATCCCCGTTTAATTAGCCTACGTAATGTCATTACAAACAAGATGATTCAGGCAGTGAGACTCACTCCCTTTTCAATCTCTTTTTAGAGCCTAAATAAAAATGCCTGAGAACATAAGAAAGTGGAGGATGTATGAAATCAATGATGGATAAGCTGCTGGGCGAAGCGAGCAAGTACCTAGATACAAACAAGTACTCAGACAAAGGGAAGTCGGATTCCGGTACAAAAGCCAGTTCGTCGAGTGACCTGCTCAAAGGCGCATTAGGTGGTGGGGTCGTCGGGGCGCTGCTAGGTAATAAGAAAACCCGAAAATTGGCGAAAAAATACGGGACAAAAGCGGCTGCTGTTGGGGGAACGGCACTGGTCGGTACCTTAGCTTACCAAGCATATAAAAATTGGCAGTAAGATGATGGTTCGGCACCTAACTCAACCTCAGTCTCTGAGCCTATATTTCAACAACAATTAGATGATAAAGCGGGCTTATTGCTTCAGTCGATGGTCTTTGCCGCTAAATCCGACGGGCATATCGATGAGCAGGAACGTGCCGCTATTGCCAATTGGGCAGCTAAGCAGGGTTTGGGGGTTGATAGCGAAACTGCTATTTTGCAGTGGGTAGATGCGCCACTGGATCCGAATGCGCTTAGCCAGCAGGTGGACAATATGGCATTGGCATCGGAAGTCTATTTAGTTTCACTCCTGGCAATAGATGTGGATCATTTCCTGGAGCGTGCTTACCTTGATGAGCTGGCTAAAGCATTGCAGTTACCCGCTGAGTTAGTGATGCGAATAGAAGAACAAGCTGAAATCTAGTGCGTTATTTCTTCTGAAATCGCACTTTCTGGTCAATAAATAATCGCTTGGTTGTTTCTGACAAAATAATTGAATTTAAAGTATTGCCAAACCCAATCAAGTCTCTATAATGCGCCTCCGTTGTCACGGCAAAGCACTGAATCAGAGCAGTTGTGGCAAACATTGTTCTTTAACAATTTGACCATGCAATCTGTGTGGGCACTCGTGAAATGATAGTCAAAAAAGAATTATCAATGAAAC
>NZ_JAWJZI010000014.1:0-97628 GCF_033022775.1 Photobacterium rosenbergii
TATGGGCTATGGGCTATGGGCTATGGGCTATGGGCTATGGGCTATGGGCTATGGGCTATGGGCTATGGGCTATGGGCAAAAAAAAGCCCACTTCAACTGAGTGGGCAACGCTCTATATACAATTAGGAGTTTAACAGCAGTGGCATTGTTAGATTAAAGAGTAGATGCAATTTGCGGCCAGCAATTTGTGAAAAGTCTTTAATCTGAATGTCATTATATAGGACTGGCTATTTTTCAATTGGTTCATTAAATGTTGAAAAAATTTTCTTTTTAACCTAACTCTATGATTTTCAATCATGAAGAAGATCCCTGGTACGAAAAATAAACCGCATAATAAAGAAAACCCATCTCCATGGGTGGGGACGGGTTTCGAAGAATGTCTTCTAAGAAAAAGCAGTGGCACTAGTTATGACTCGTAGATGTGGACTTTGTTCCAATTTTTTTTCACTTTCTCAGATTTTTTTTATTTGCTTTGTTCTCAATCCTTTTTCATGAGACGAGCATAAGACAGTTTTTTAGCCGGGGTGAGGTTGCCAATCACAACGGGAAAAGATTGATCGCCTTCACGACTTTTGTATTAAAACGCGAAATTATCAATACGTTACAACATGGTGTATATTTGCGACTTGTTAAAAATGTTTCTTAGATGTAAAGTTTAAACAAGTGTTTAATACGGGTGAATGAATATGGCTGGAAAGGGAGAAACCAAGGCACGTATCCTGGATGCTGCCGAGCTACTCTTTGCCGAACACGGCTTCAAAGACACGTCACTGCGAACCATCACCAGCAAAGCTGGGGTGAATCTGGCGTCCGTCAATTATCACTATGGTGACAAGAAAACCTTGGTCAGGGCGGTTCTCGGTCGCTATCTCGAGGCATTTATGCCTTCGCTACAATCTGAACTGGAAGTACTACTGACCCGCGACGATTTTTCAATGGAAGATGTTTTCCGCTGTATCAAAGATCCGTTGTTATCACTAAATGAATACCGAGCCAATGGTGCGACCGTGTTTATGTCGCTGATTGGTAGGGGGTATACCGATGTTCAGGGTCACTTGCGCTGGTTCATTATTACTCGCTACGAGCAGGTATTGACACTGTTTACCACTGCGGTGTGCCGCGCCAACCCTTCTTTGGATCCTGAAACCTTATTCTGGCGCTTGCATTTCACACTCGGGGCATCGGTTTTCACTATGGCCTCGTCCACCGCTTTGTGTGAGATTGCTGAAAATGATTTCTCCCGCAAGGTAAAGCCTGAAGATTTGATTGAGCGTTTGGTGCCATATCTGGCAGCAGGCGTTGCTGCACCAATAGAACAATCGCTTTCGCTAATCAGCGAACAGCCAACAGGAACACAGTAAAAGTATGTAACAAACCATAGAAAACCAATAACGATAAAAGTGACAAAAGGACCTGAAACATGAGTACGTTAACCAAGCTAAGAAAACGCTATCTCAGTGATCCCGCATTCAAAATGTTCAAGAAAGTGCTGCCACCACTTTCCGATACCGAGCGAGAGGCCATGGAGGCCGGCAGTGTCTGGTGGGATGGTGAGCTGTTTGGCGGTAATCCGAATTGGAATACCCTGCTGACCTACCCGCAGCCAAAATTGAGTGATGAGGAGCAGGCGTTCATCGACAACAAGCTAGAGCCGCTGTTGGATATGCTGAACGACTATCAGATTGTCCAGGAAGATAAAGATCTGCCGCCAGAAGTGTGGGAGTATCTACGCAAGGAAAAATTCTTCTCGCTGATTATCGGTAAGGAATATGGTGGTTTAGACTTTTCCGCCCACGCCAACTCAACCATCGTAACCCGTATTGCGACCAAGAGCCTGAGTGCAGCGGTATCGGTCATGGTGCCAAACTCGTTGGGCCCAGGTGAACTATTGACCCACTATGGTACCCAAGAGCAGAAAGATTACTGGTTGCCACGCCTAGCCCATGGTGAAGATATCCCTTGTTTTGCTCTTACCGGTCCTGAAGCCGGTTCAGATGCCGGTGGCATTCCCGATCAGGGCGTGGTGTGCTACGACGAATACCAAGGAGAGAAAGTACTCGGTATCCGCGTAAGCTGGAATAAGCGTTACATCACGTTGGCGCCCGTTGCTACCGTGCTTGGCTTGGCGTTCAAGCTACAGGATCCTGACTGCTTGATTGGTGACAAGAAAGAGTTGGGTATTACCTGTGCCCTGATCCCAGCAGATCACCCTGGTGTTGAAATCGGTGAGCGTCATGACCCGCTTAACCTTGCCTTCATGAACGGCCCGACCCGAGGTAATGATGTCTTTATCCCGATGGACTGGGTTATTGGTGGGCAGGATTATGTCGGTCGTGGCTGGCGTATGCTGGTGGAATGTCTGTCTGCAGGCCGTGGTATCTCTCTGCCGGCGCTCGGCACCGCAGTCGGTCACCTGACCGCGAGAACCACAGGTGCTTATGCGTATGTGCGTAAGCAGTTCGGTATGTCGATTGGTAACTTCGAAGGTGTGGCACAGGCGATGGGGCGTATCGGCGGTTTCACCTACATGCTAGAAGCATCAAGAACCCTGACGACGACTTCCCTCGATATGGATGAAACACCAGGAATCGTCACAGCGATTGCCAAATACCATATGACCGAAATGGCCCGTACCATCCTCAATGATGCCATGGACGTCCATGCCGGACGCGCAATCCAGCTTGGGCCTATGAACTATATCGGTCATCATTACTTCGGTATGCCGGTCGCGATTACTGTGGAAGGGGCCAACATTCTGACCCGAAACTTGATGATTTTCGGTCAGGGGGCGACCCGATGCCATCCGTATGTATTGAGCGAGATGGAAGCCGCGGCCAACCCGGACAGTAGGGAAGGGGCCAAAGAGTTTGATAAACTGCTGGCCAGCCATATCAGCTTTGCGGTTGGTAATGTCAGCAAGTCATTGCTTAATGCATTTAGCGGTTCGCGTTTCAACAGTTCGCCAGTCAGTGGTGAAACCGCGAAATACTACAAACAGCTGTCGCGTATGAGTCGTGCCCTGGCTGTTGCCGCGGATTTTGCTATGTTGAGTTTGGGTGGTGAACTGAAGCGTCGTGAGATGGTGTCGGCACGCTTGGGTGATGTGTTAAGTCATTTGTATCTGGCGTCCGCTGTTCTCAAGCGTTATGAAGACGAAGGCCGTCAGCAGCAAGACTTGCCATTTGTTCATTATGGCTTGCAACATTGTTTGCATCAGTGTGGCGTTGCGTTCGACGAAGTGTTGGCTAACTTCCCGCGCAAAGGCATTGGTCGCTTGCTGCGCACCTTGCTGTTCCCACTGGGTATTCACTATGCTGCGCCGAAAGATGAGGTCGCAGTGAAGATTGCTGAGCTGCTGATGCGTCCTGGTAAACAGCGTGACCGTCTGACCCATCTTTGCTATGTCGGCAAGCATGAGGATGATCCGGTTGGCTTGATGGAGCGTGCTTTTGTTGCCATGTACGAGGTGAAAGATCTTGAGCGTAAGATCGCCAAGGCTGTCAAAGCTGGTGAGATCCCGCGCAAGGTTTCGTTAACAGAGAAGTTACAAATTGCCCTCGATGCGGGGATCGTCACAGAAGCTGAAGTGAAAAAGATGCAGAATGCAGAGCAACTAAGACAGAGAGCGATTCAGGTGGATCACTTCTCTGCTGCCCACTTCAAAAAAGGCGGCTTGCAACCGGGAAAAGCAGCCTAAGGCTTATGCCTTGTGAACAATAAACCTGGTGTCTCCCATGTGCCACGCAATCGCGTGGCACTTTTTTTGCTCTATTTCTGTGATTTTCCGTGCGGAACACCTCCAACCACTGCTGAAATTAGCGTTTTCGCTCATAAATTTAATGCGATTTTGTCATTTACCTTTTATCCTACTGTCAATTGTGTAAGGGAAGTTGAAAATGATCATCAAACCTAGAATTCGTGGATTTATTTGTACAACGACTCACCCAGTGGGTTGTGAGGAAAACGTCAAAGAGCAGATTGCATACACTAAGGCGCAGGGCCCAATTGCCAATGCCCCTAAGCGTGTGCTGGTGGTAGGTTCATCAAGCGGCTACGGTCTGTCTTCGCGTATTGCTGCTGCATTCGGTGGTGGTGCTGCAACAATTGGTGTGTTCTTCGAAAAGCCGGGTACTGAAAAGAAACCGGGTACAGCAGGCTGGTACAACTCTGCCGCATTCGACAAGTTTGCCAAAGAAGAAGGCCTGTACTCCAAGAGCTTGAATGGTGATGCTTTCTCTCACGAAGCAAAACAGAAAGTAATCGATTTGATCAAAGAAGATCTGGGTCAGATCGACATGGTGGTTTACTCACTGGCTTCTCCAGTTCGTAAAATGCCAGACACAGGTGAAGTGATTCGCTCTACGCTTAAGCCGATGGGTGAAACCTACACGGCAACGGCTGTTGATACCAACAAAGATGTGCTGATCGAAGCAAGCATCGAGCCTGCGACTGAGCAAGAAGTAGCTGATACTGTTACCGTTATGGGTGGCCAGGATTGGGAGCTGTGGATCAATGCGCTGTCTGAAGCCGGCGTACTGGCTGATGGCTGTAAGACTGTTGCCTACAGCTACATTGGTACAGAAATTACTTGGCCAATCTACTGGCACGGTGCTCTGGGCCAGGCGAAAATGGACCTAGACCGTGCAGCGACTGAGCTAAACGACAAACTGTCTGCGACTGGCGGCTCTGCTAACGTTGCAGTACTGAAGAGTGTTGTGACTCAGGCGAGCTCGGCGATTCCTGTTATGCCTCTTTACATCGCTATGGTGTTCAAGAAGATGCGTGAAGAAGGTGTGCACGAAGGTTGTATGGAGCAAATCCATCGTATGTTTACCCAGCGTCTGTTCAAGGAAGATGGCAGCGCACCTGAGCTGGACAGTGAAAACCGTCTACGCCTGGATGACTGGGAACTACGTGAAGACATCCAGAAGCACTGTCGTGACCTGTGGCCTAACGTCACCAACGAGAACCTATTTGAAGTGGCTGATTACCAGCAGTACAAAGATGAGTTCTTGAAGCTGTTTGGTTTTGGCATCGAAACGGTCGACTACGACGCTGATGTGAACCCTGCAGTTGAGTTTGATGTTCAGGACATCTAACGTTGGCTTGAATGCCGAGTAATAAAAAACCGCCAAATTATGGCGGTTTTTTTGTGCCTGTGCATTTTGTTGTTGATGGCTGGGATCAATCCTTAGGCAGTTCAATCACAAAGGCTGCGCCTTCGATAGAGGCCGTTTTGACATGGATGGTTCCCTTGTAACTCATCACAATTTCATGGCAAACCGATAGGCCAATTCCTTGACCGGGGTTGAGCTGATCAGCACGGACGCCGCGTTGGAAAATTGCCTCGCGCATTTCTTCCGGTACGCCAGGGCCATCATCTTCAATGATAATGATATAGCGATCGGGTTTCTCTTGCACGACAACCCGAACTTCACTGATACAGAAACGGTAAGCATTTTCCAATAGGTTGCCCAGCAGCTCCATCAAGTCGCTGCGGTTAACCGGCAGTGTCAATTTGTCGTTGAAGAAGCAGCGCAGAGAGACGTTTTTCTCGGTATACACCTTGCTAAGCAAGCGACTGAAACTGTCCGTCAGCGGTTTTAGCTTGGTCTTGTCTTTCTGCAGGCCCTGCTGGCCCATCATGGCACGCTTCAATTGGTACTGGACCAGCTCATCCATCTGGCTGATTTGTTCCATCACCCGCTGATTTAACTCAAAGCGTGGGATCTCTTTGTCATCGAGCAAAGCGTTAGTGGCAGCCAAACGGGTTTTCAAGCTATGTGCCAAGTCATCCATCGCATGGCGGTAACGGCCTTTCTGCGCGTTACTGATCTCAATCAGACGGTTGAGTGCCAAGGTCACGTCCTGCAGCTCCATCGGGAAGTCGTCATCCAGTTTGTCTCGCTTGGAATCCGTCATCTGATCCAGCTGCGAGGCCATTTTACGCAATGGCTGGAAGCTCCAGTGGAAAGCAGCAATCAAGAAGGCAATCGCAATCAGGACAAACAGCCCCAAGTAGAATGTGGTGCGCTTGTGCAGCTGGCTCAGTGATGAGACATAAGAGTCACCCGAACGCAGGACAACCAATTGGTAGATGTTGCCACCTTCGCGTTCCTGGCTCATGTTATAGGCAATATAACTCTCGCCCTGGTGGGTCTCTACAAGTGTCGGGACTGGGATACTATCGGGCAGCTCACTACAGATATTACCGATATTGGCTTCTTTCGCTTCATCTGACAGCCAGATGGTGTGATCCGTTTTGTCACAGACCACGGACATATAGTCGGTATCGGAAGGGTCGACGGAGTCTATCCACTTATCAACATCTTTGATCAGGCCCGCACGGTTAAGCTGAGCAACGACCATCGGCATCTGGGCGACCAACTCGGAAGAATAGGCTGCCATATAGCTCTGGCTATAAAGCTGGTTGATCACCCCGGCAAGGGCTGAGGTGATCAATACAATAATGGCCACCGAAGTGACAAGCACTCGGCGGCGTAGCCTTGGTTGGATAATTTTCTTCATTATTGTGCTTGAAGTTCGAAAATGTAGCCTTGACCACGAATAGTGGAAATTGGGTTTTCCTGACCGTTATTGGTGAACTTCTTGCGCAGGCGGCTGATCATCACTTCGATAGTGTTTGGGTCACCTTCCTGATCTTCATAAAGCACATCGAGAAGACGCTGCTTTGACACGACCTGGCGGCTGTGACGCATTAGGTACTCCAACAAGTCGTATTCAAACGCGGTCAGCTCCAGCAGGTTCTCTTGGATAAATACTTGCTTGGCGAGTAGATCGACACGAATGTCACCGGCGGTCATTTCCGGTTTCACAAAGCCTGCACTGCGGCGAACCAGCGCACTGAGTCGGGCAACCATTTCTTCTTTCTGGAAAGGTTTGACGAGATAGTCATCGGCACCGGCTTCAAGCCCGGTGACCTTGTCTTGCCAGTTAGAGCGGGCAGTCAAAATCAGGATTGGCAAGCGCAGGCCTTTCTCACGCATATCTTTGATCAGGCTGATACCATCACGATCGGGTAGGCCGATATCAACGATAGCCACATCGTTTGGGTAATCCTGAGCAAAAAATAAGCCTTCTTCAGCGGTTCCGGCACACTGAACTTGGTGACCCATTTCACTTAGCTGAGATTTCAAGTGGTGGCTCAGAATCGGGTCGTCTTCAACAATAAGGATACGCATAGTTTTGATTACCAATAGTTTTTCTGTCTATTCAATCAATATACTGAATAGAGTGCGAAGTGGCGAATATTTCCTAGCAATTTGTGGTGCTAATCAGGGATATACGGTGAATTTTAACTCTTTATAGCTTAGATGAAATGGACTGAATCTGTGCTGACTCGACAATGGTATGTTAAGCAAAAAAATGCCCTCTGCGGTTTATGCAGGGGGCATGGTGTTTGGCTATGAAGATTGTATTCGGGTTTCGCCCTGGGTGAAGGCTTCGCCGCTAGCTGAGGATCACGTAGAGGGTACCGGCAATCGTCAGCAAGACGTTGGCGATGGCATAGGTGCCAGCATAACCCAGTGCCGGGATGGTACTGCGGGCATGTTCATTGATCATGTCCATCGCAGGGGCGCAGGTACGAGCGCCGATAATGGCACCAAACAACAAGGCACGGTTCATCTTGAGCACATAGGCACCAAACAGGTAAGCCAGTACTACCGGGATCACGCTTACCATCAAACTGGCCGAGAAAACCGCCAAACCGACCTGTGATAGCGAATCGAAAAGGTTCGAACCGGCACTCAAACCGATGCCAACCATAAACACCATCAGGCCGAGATCTTTGGTCATGTTCAGCGCCCCTTGCGGGACGTAGCCGAAGGTGGGGTGGTTGGCCCGCAAGAAACCCAGCGTGATACCTGCGACCAATAGGCCGGCAGCACTACCAAGGCCGAAGGCTATTTGGCCAAAGGTCATGGTGATGGTACCTACTAGCAAACCAATGATGAAGAAGCAGCAGAATGCCAACAAGTCAGCGATCTGGCTGTGTACCGAGATGAAACCGATACGCTCGGCAAGGCCCATTACACGGCTCTTTTCACCACTGACCTGGAGGATATCCCCTTTGCTCAGTAGGATATTGTGATCCATCGGCATCTCGATCTGGGCGCGGACAACGCGGTTGAGGAAACAGCCGTACTCCGATAGGTTCAGCTCGGAAAGGCGTTTGCCAGCAATACTGTCGTTCTTTACCACGATCTCTTCTTCGACGATACGCAAGTCGAGTAGGTCACGGTCGAAAACTTCTTTACCGTTACGGAAACTCGGATCCAGACGGGCATGGCTATCCGGGTAGCCGACTAGCGCGATTTCATCACCTTCTTGCAAAATGGCATCACCATCCGGGTTAGCCAGAATGCCGTTTCGACGGATCCGCTCAATGTAACAACCCGTTTGGCGGTAGATACCCAGCTCACGCAAGTTGCGGCCGTCAATCCAGTTAATGAGCTCAGGGCCTACCCGGTAAGCACGGATAATAGGCAGGTACACCTTACGCTGGGCACTTTCACCAATGCCGCGCTCACGGGCTATTTGCTGTGATGATTCAGCAAGGTTTTGCTTCTGCAATTTAGGCATCAGCTTCGCCAGCACAATGACACTGACCAAGCCAATCAAATAGGACATGGCGTAGCCAACACTGATGCTGTCGATGATCTGCTGGATGCTGTTGGGATCGGAAATACTGGATAAGCCGCTCGCCAAGGCATCTTTTGCTCCCACCAGAACAGGTGTTGCTGTCAGAGAGCCTGCCATCAAACCAGTGCTCAAGCCAAGGCCAAGACCTAGGTAGTTGCTCATGGTGACGGTAATGACGATCGCTGAAAGAATAACGACCAGCGCCAGCATTAAATAATGTTTACCGTCACGGAAAAAGATACCGAAAAAGTTGGGGCCTGCTTCGATACCGACACAGAAGATAAACAGCATAAAGCCGATGTTCAGTGCATCTGCATCAAACGTAAAACCGGCGTTACCAAAAAGGAGGGCGGTGATCAGAACCCCGATAGAGTTCCCCAATTGCATATTCGCAATGCGAATCTTTCCGGCCGAGAGGCCAACAGCAAGTACCACAAAGAGCAACAGAATATCATTCTGATGAAGGAGTGCGGCGACATCGATATTCACAACAGTTTTTTTCCGAGAACAGAGACCAGCGACAAAGTGGTGAAATTCTAGCTGATTTTATGTTCTCGGCATACCGAAAATGATCGCTAGTAATAGAAAATTTTCGAATTTATTTGCTGGTAAATAAAGCGATAGGTAATAAAAAAGGCTGATATTTCAGCCTTTTTAAGAAAATGTTACTAAACTTGTTGCTTAGGGATTACTGGAACAAGCCTAGGTTTTCTTTTGCGTATGCTTCGAAATCAGTGCAGCCACCAATGTGCTCTTGATCGATGAAGATCTGAGGTACCGTTTCTACTGGCTTGCCAACAGTTTTTTCAAGGTCAGCTTTGCTGATGCCTTCAGCATGGATGTCAACGTAACGGTAGTTAAAGCCTTCGCGCTCTTCTTTTAGTTTGTCTGCTAGATCTTTTGCACGAACACAGAATGGGCAACCTGGGCGGCCGAAAATAACAACGAACATAACGTCTCTCCTTAAATTTGATGGAGTTACTATAACGTGACTGGCTGGGATGAGAAAGAGGGATTTATCTCTTGGTGTGATAGACAAAACCGATTGGAGATAAATGCTGCAAAAATAATACTTAAACTACGGGATTTTATAGAGAGAAATGAAATGTGACAGCTCGCAGAGTATCGCGACGACGCTGATATTCAATGGAAAAAAGTTGCTCAGAATCAAAAACAGGAATGGGTAACGGGGCACACTCGATAATAATTAAACAAAAATACGGAATGGAGTGCCTATGTTTCAGTTTATGACGGCCACCCGGATCATCTTTGGTGAAGGTGCCTTGAATAACTCCCTGTCGACACTAAATCAGTTTGGTTACAGCGTGTTGCTGGTTACGGGCCGTGATAGTGCCCGGGCAGAGCCGTTAATCAGCTATTTCAAGCAACAGGGAATGCGTTACCAACAGGTGGCTGTGCATGGTGAACCACTGATAGCCATGGTAGAAGAAATGGCGGCGATGGGGCGTAAGTTTCGCCCAGATATGGTGTTGGCTATTGGTGGCGGCAGTGTACTCGATGCTGGTAAGGCGCTGGCGGCATTGATCCCTAACCAGGGCAGTGTGTACGACTATGTTGAGGTGGTCGGGCGCAATGTACCGCTGCAGGCCAAGCCTATTCCGTTTATCGCAGTGCCAACCACAGCCGGTACCGGGTCGGAAGTTAGCAAAAGCGCGGTTCTTCGCTCAGCCCAGGAAAATGTCAAAGTGGGGCTGCGAAGCCCAGACATGCTGCCGGATTTGGCCATTGTCGACCCAACCCTGACTTATGGTATGGATCCTGTGATGTCAGGCTGTTGCGGTATGGATGCCTTTACCCATTTGATGGAGTCGTATGTATGCGGCGAGCCCAATCCTCTGACCGATATGGTGTGCGAAGAGGGGTTGCGCCGGTTATCCGGGGCAATTCTTGCCGCCTGTGAAGATGATGATCCCCGCGCCCGCTCTGATATGGCCTTTGCCGCGATGCTAGGAGGCATGGCCTTGGCCAATGCTAAGCTGGGAGCCGCCCATGGTTTGGCCTCATCACTTGGTGGTCGCCTTCAGGCTCCTCATGGCTTGATCACTGCCCAGTTAGCCCCCTATGTGATGCAGGAAAACGTGTTGGCAGCCCGTGAAGCGGGCAGGGCGGATGTGCTCAATCGCTACCGTCAGTTAGCCTGCATTCTAACCGGTAGAATGAATGCCGAAATCATTGACGGTATTGCCTGGACAAAAAGAACATTGAAGCGATTGAATTTGCCTTCAGTGACCGACTATGGGTTCTGCAATGTGATGTTTGACGAAGTGGCGGAAGATGCCTTGCTGTCTAATTCCATCAAGGGGAATCCTTTGCCGCTGAATAAAGATCGTCTGCTGAGTATTCTAAACCAAATTTGCCAGTGCAAAGTCAAAGACTCGAGGTCACAGGATGATCTCTACAGTCAGGAAAATTAACCCTGGATAACAGTTATTCCTTGTAACCATATAACAGTGGGTCAAAGCAGGTGCCTATGCTAGAGTGACTTTTACCCAAGCTACCTCAAGAGGCAGGTTTAGCGAGACTGCACCTTGAGGTAACTTGGGTATATTTAGGCTCACTGTTATAGGGATATGTATGAACCAGACGATTGAAACCATTTTACAACATCGTTCTATTCGAAAATTTACTGCCGAGCCAATTAGCGAAAGCCAGCGAAATACCATTTTAGACTGTGCAATCGCAGCCTCTTCTTCGAGTTTCATTCAGTGTGTCAGTATCATCCGGGTTACCGATCCCGAAATGAGAGTGCTATTGGCTGAATACGCTGGTGGTCAGGAATATGTTGCCAGTGCGGCAGAATTCTTTGTTTTCTGTGCTGATTACAACCGTCATCAGCAAATCTATCCTGAAGCTAAACTGGGCTTTACCGAACAAACACTCATCGGTGCAGTAGATGCTGCGCTAATGGCACAAAACGGATTGCTTGCTGCTGAATCGCTAGGCCTTGGTGGGGTGTATATCGGTGGTTTGAGAAATAACCCAGACAAAGTCACGACGTTATTGTCCTTGCCTCAGCATGTCTTGCCGCTATTTGGCCTTTGCCTCGGTCACCCAGCACAGTCCCCAGAGGTGAAGCCACGCCTGCCTCGCTCTATCGTGGTGCATGAAAATAGTTATTCCGCGCTGGATATGGACAAGCTTGCCAGTTACGACCAGCACGTACGGCAATATTACCAATCCCGCACTGGTGGAAATAAAGATATGTCTTGGAGTGAGCAAATTTCAGGCACGCTAAATAAAGAAGCCCGGCCATTTATGAAGCAGTTTATTGAAGGACAAGGTTTTAGCCTGAAATAAAATGCGGCAGCATCATGTTCGCTGGGAAGTGCAATTTGGCAAGATAAACAGTTTTTAGCTAAAAGTGATGGGAAAATCTGCGAAAAAGTTGACCTTATGTCAATTTTCGATCAAAACCTGCTAAAAGTAATTGATGAACTTTTTATAAAACATTGAGTCAGATAGAATAGTATCGATAGAAAAGACAATAATAACCGGCCTGCAACACTCAGGCTGGAAATGAATCGGAACACGAATCTATGAAGTATGTTGGGAAAGTAGCCAGCATGGTATTGCTTGCTGCTTTGCTCGCTGGCTGCGCCAGCACGCCAGACAATGACAGCGGTTTATCATCGGAAGTAAATGTAGAAAGCGTACTTCAGTCTGCCAATAAAGTGCATCGCCACTGGCGCAATACCCTTGTCGACGCAGAAGGCTTGAAGCTATATGCGCCGGAAAGGTATGCCACTATGATGGAGAGCTGGCAACGAGCCGATAATCTGTTCAAAGATATCCAGTCCTCTCCCGAACTTGCCAACCAGAGTTATTCATTGTTTTCTTCAGTGACCTATCTAGATCGCTTTTATGGTGATATCGAGGTGGTAGAAAACAACCATACAGAATTAGTCGAGCTCAAGAAGATCGCCGACAGGGTGCTGGAGCCCGCCATGACTCAGCTGGCTTATCTCAATTCGATAGATGCCAATGCCCATTACCGCAGCGAGTTCGTTCGCTTAAACCGGTTTTACGGCAATCTTTTTGCGTTTGTCTCTCGCGGCGATCTAAATCGCGCCCGAGAAGAGCAGACTGAATTCTTATCACGAGCTCATAGCTTGGAAGTGCGAGTCATCAAGCGCATCTACATCACCCCACAAGAAGAAGCGTTGCGCCAGCTACGCCGTGAAGATGTCCGCTACTATGCACCGCTAAGTTACGCTAGGGTAGAAGAAGAAATCAAAGCCGGTAAAGATTTAATTGATAAAGAGCCGCGTGCCTTTGATGCAATTAATCAGGTTGTCTCTGCCATTGAGTTCGAGCTTGCTCACGCGGCCCACATTGCTGAGGAAGTGAAATACCTTCGTGATCGCAACCGTGATGAATATGAAAGCTATATCCTGGTCATGGAGGGGAAACTGTTGGGTATTTCGAAAGCACTAAATGATTCTGATCTGCGTGACCAACCACTTGCAGAGCAAGCCAAGCGCCTAAGCGAGGAAGCGGCAGAAACGCGCGAGCAATATGAAATAGCCAGCCGTAATCAGCAGCCAAACCAACAACAGGCCCAGCTGGAAACTCTAAAAGGGTTGATTCAGGCTCAGAACCAACAGATTGCGCTCCTTCAAGCGCAGTTATCAGCAGTCGCTCCGCCGGTTTCGGTACAAGAGAAGAATACACCACAAGGTACTTCTGACTTGGTTGAGTCAGAACAAGCCGGTGAAGCCGAAGCCACTACTAGCGCCGAGGAACAAGAGTCTGATGTTGAGCGGCTGGAATACAACAACAGTGCTGTTGCAACGACTAGCCATGTAGAAGGCACAGAGCAGGAGATATAACTTCGCCCTCGTCTCGCGAGTGATTAATGAGCAGTTTGAAAAAAAGCAGCATTTATGCTGCTTTTTTGTACCTGTTATTTCTGGATTAGAGCCAGAGAGAGTAAAAATCGAGAAAAATGCCATTTATGACAGGTTGTGAAAAAACAGAGGTTTGATGACGAATTTAAGGCATTGTTTTAAAATGTTTTATTTTGTTTTGGTACCGTGCAAACATGCTTTGCTATTACATTTTCTAACACTTAGTTGTAATTGAAGATTAAAAATGACTTTACATAAAAGTCGAAAATTCAAACTTTTTTTGAGTTTGGTTAAGTTTTGCACGGGTTTTGGCTTGATTTGCCTGTCTGCGTCCTTTAGAATTCGCCGCGCATTAATTGATGCACCCAAATTTTAATCTTTATCATTTTTGTTGAATTACTCCTATTTGAGGAAAACATGTCTACGAAACTAGCTAACCCAGCACCACTAGGTCTTATGGGCTTTGGTATGACTACCATCCTTCTGAACATCCACAATGCGGGCTTCTTCCCAATTGATTCGATGATCCTAGCTATGGGTATTTTTTACGGTGGCTTGAGCCAAGTTATCGTAGGCATGATGTGCTTCAAGCGTGGTGACACGTTCGGTACGACTGCATTTACTTCTTACGGTCTATTCTGGCTGACACTAGTGGGTCTAATCGTAATGCCTTACATGGGTCTACCAGCGAGCCCAGCAAGCTTCATGGGCTGGTACCTACTACTATGGGGTATCTTTACAGGCTTCATGTTCATTGGTTCACTATGCTACCCACGTGCTAAGCAGTTCGTATTCGGCTCTCTAACTGTACTGTTCTTCCTATTGGCAGCACGTGACTTCACTGGCAGCACACTGATCGGTACTATCGCTGGTTTTGAAGGCATCATCTGTGGTGCAAGTGCTATCTACTTCGCAATGGCACAGGTACTAAACAACGAGTACGGTCGTACTATCCTGCCTGTAGGCGAGCTGAAAAAAGACAAAGCGCTAAAAGCTGCTGCTTAATGTAAACGAAGCGCGTAACAAATCATTAGAACCCGCCTTTATGGCGGGTTTTTTTATTCTTGTTCAGCCAGTTCATGGGAATGGGTATAAGCTTATTGCATTGCGTGTAGCTGATGACAAGGATAAGAAAATGGCACAACGTTATGCAGCCCTGATGGGGGCGCTGGTGGCTGATGCAGCCAGTATGGGGACCCATTGGATCTATTCTCCGGAGCGGATCCGCACCCTTCAATCTCTTCCGCATTTCCCTTTTATTGAGCCTGATGCCCACCATTATGAAGGGGTAGAAGGTTACTATGCCCATGACAAGCTTACGGCTGGGGAGCTGACCATCTATGGTGAATGGCTAGCTCTGTATATCCGGTTGCTTAGCGAACCCAATGTCGAGACTCACCGTGTACAGCAGGAAATCTTGGACTATTTCGGGCCTGGCGGTGAGTTCATCGGCTATGTCGATACCCCGACCAAGGCGTTGTTGTTGTCGCTGTTCTCTTTACCACCTGAAGACTGGCCGGAAGATTCTGGTAGTGATGATGATCAGAATCCGGCTCTGTGTGCGGTGCCGGCTTTGGTGGCGCTAAAGATGCCGTCGGAGAAACTGGAAAGCGAAATTGACCGTATTGTCGGGGTGACCCACCAAAATGAACAGGCTTTGGCTTGTGCCAAGGCGTTTGCCAGCGCCCTAAATGAAGCTTTGCGCTCTCGGCGGATGGAGCCGGTGCTTAATGTGCTGAAGGTAAAATGCCCTGAGCCAATCATGGAGAAAATTGAGCAGGCAAGGGGGCTCAGCGGTGATGTCAATGATCTATCCCATGTATTGTCGATTGCCAACAGTGCTTGTCATTTGGCTGATAGTTTACCAATGGCGGCGTGGATACTGCAAAATAGCTCAAGCTATACCGAGGCAATTTTGAACAACATCGCGGTGGGCGGTGATAGCTGTGGCCGGGGGATCTTGGTCGGTGCGATTGCCGGGGCTTGCTATGGTTTCGGGGATTCCGAGGGAATTCCGATCTCGTGGGTTACGACGTTGCAGTGTGGTGAAGCATTGGCAGAAGATATCGAGCAACTGCTGCACAGCGCGGGTGGGGCATTCTAAGTTGTGCTGCCAGAAAAACGGTAGACATAAAAAAAGCTACCCGTGTGGGTAGCTTTCTATTCGTCATAAGGGTAATTAGCAAATCACTTTGATTGCCAGGCCGCCCTGTGACGTTTCACGGTATTTCGCGTTCATGTCTTTACCGGTTTCAAGCATCGTTTCGATCACTTTGTCCAGTGATACGCGAGGCTCAGAAGAGCGGCGAAGTGCCATACGTGAAGCATTGATCGCTTTAACCGCGGCGATACCGTTACGCTCGATACATGGAACCTGTACCTGACCAGCAACTGGGTCACAAGTTAGACCTAGGTTGTGCTCCATCGCGATTTCAGCTGCCATACATACTTGCTCAGGGCTACCACCCATAAGCTCAGCAAGACCAGCTGCTGCCATAGAACATGCCACACCCACTTCACCCTGACAGCCAACTTCAGCACCAGAGATAGACGCGTTACGCTTGTAAAGGCCGCCGATTGCGCCAGAAGCTGCGAAGTAACGGGTGTATTCTTTCGGGCCAACAGGCTGGATGAATTTGTCGTAGTAAGCAAGAACTGCAGGAATGATACCGCAAGCACCGTTGGTTGGTGCGGTAACAACACGGCCACCGGCTGCGTTTTCTTCGTTAACAGCGAAAGCGTACATGTTAACCCAGTCAACGACTGTCATCGGGTCATTGCTTAGCTTTTCTGTTGTCATTAGCTGCTGGCGAAGTGCTGCTGCGCGACGTGGTACACGCAGTGGACCTGGCAGGATACCTTCTTCGCTCATACCGCGATCCATACATTCACGCATGGTGCGCCAGATGTTGGCAAAGTAAGTGTTGATTTCGTCTTCGGCGTTCATCGCACGCTCGTTGGCCATGACCATTGAGCTCACAGACAGGCCGTTTTCCTTACACTGGTTGACTAGCTCTGCTGCAGTAGTAAACATGTAAGGGACTTTTACCGATGATTCAGTCGATTTGCCGAAGTTCTCTTCGTCAACGATGAAACCACCACCGATAGAGTAGTAAGTCTTGGTGTACGCTTCTTCCTCACCAATAAAGGCGTGGATAGTCATACCGTTTTCGTGAAGAGGAAGGTTGGTAGTATGGAAGTTCATACCGCCTTCACGAGGGAAATCGACAGTGTGGCAGTGCATGCCAACTGGCAGGCGCTCTGTTTCTTCAACGCGGGCGATAAAGCCTGGGATGCTGTCGATATCAACATGCTCAGGGCTGTTACCAGCCAGACCCATAATAATTGCGATATCAGTGTGGTGACCTTTACCGGTTAGAGAAAGCGAACCGTAAACATCCACGGTAATTTTAGTCACGTCACGAAGCTTGCCCATGGCACGCAGGTCATCGATGAACTCTTTACCTGCTTTCATTGGGCCGACAGTGTGCGAACTGGAAGGACCCACACCGATTTTATAGATATCAAAAACACTGATCATTGCTAATACCTCAGTCAGGGCAACTGTCTAGTTACCGTGAGACTGTATAGTTTTTATCATTCTCGCCCCTTCCTTGGCGAGATAATCAAAAATAAAAGAGCAGGGGCAAACGCGTCCTGCTCTTTAGTGGCTCTATTTTACGGAATTTGAGTCAGAAGACTATGCGTTGTAGCACATTTTCTTACAAATTCACTTAGCGCTGGTGAATTATCACTGAGTTGGTGATAAATCGCCTTATAGTGCACCGTAGATTACAGAAGTAATCGCTGCAATACCACATAGCGCTGTGAAAATCTGAGCAGGAGCAGATGTTTTGTACTTAGCCATTGCTGGTACTTTCTGCATTGCAAAGATTGGCATTAGGAACAGGATAGCGGCAATCATTGGCGCGCCCATTGTTTCAATCATGCCCAGGATGCTTGGGTTAACTACTGCAACAATCCAAGTTGTTACTACGATGAAGCCTAGAGAGATTTTCTCGATCTTGCTCTTTGGCATGTCAGAGCGAGACTTAACTAGACCAACTAGACCTTCGTGTGCACCAAGGAAGTGGCCGAAGTAGCTAGAAGTGATCGCCGCGAATGCAACCATAGGACCCATCAGAGAAATCATTGGAGACTCATGGATGTTTGCAAGGTAAGACAGTACAGAGATGTTCTGTGCTTGTGCATCTGCTAGCTGCTCTGGAGATAGAGAAAGTACTACAGAGAATACGAAGAACATTACAAAGCCCATCAGCATCATTGCTGCGCCACCAGTGATCATGTCAGTTTTCTGTACTGCATTTTCACCGTAAACACGACGCTGTTCTTTAGAGAACTGAGAGATGATTGGGCTGTGGTTGAATGAGAACACGATGATTGGAATCGCTAGCCAGATGATAGAAGGCATTGAACCCCAGTCTGGGCTAACAGACATCATTGAAGCGTTCCAGTCAGGAATCAGGTATACAGATAGTGCTAGTAGAACGAATACTAGTGGGTAAACCATTGCTGAAGTTGCTTTCAGCATCAATTCTTTACCAAATACAACACCTGCAGTCATCGCCATGATCAGGCCACCAGACAGGATCCAGCGTGGAAGTGATTCCATGCCTAGCTGGTTAACCATGAAAGAGTCAACAGTATTGGTAATACCGACACCGTAGATAAGAACGATTGGGTAGATGGCGAAGAAGTAAGCAAAAGTGATGATGTTTGCGCCAGCTTTACCGAAGTGTTCTTCAACAGTATCAGTAATATCTGCGTCTGGGTTTTTCGCAGAAAGAACGAAACGAGCCAAGCTCTTGTGAGCAAACCAAGTCATTGGAAGAGCAAGCAGGGCAAGGATAACAAGAGGCCAGAAACCGCCGGCACCCGCTTTGATTGGCAGGAACAATACGCCCGCGCCAACAGCAGTACCGAATAGAGATAGTGCCCATGTTACGTCTTTATACGTCCATCCTGCTTTTGCAGCGCTAGTCGCTACGGTGCTTGTAGATGTTTGCATGATTATATATCCAAAGTTAATTACGGAACGGAAATTAGGAACGGAGCGCATTTTCGTGATTTATTGCAGGAAAACCTTGATCGAGATCTCGTTATGTAACGGGGCGGAATTGCAATACAATTTAGTGTGATCTGGATCACACTGGCTGGTGAGGTAAGATTAGGGAAATTATCGTGTCAGATTAGTTTTGCTCATGCCAGAGCTGATCCGACAGTAATTTAAGCATCTGGGCGGTGGCGCCCCAAATTGAATATTTGCTGAATGGAACTGAATAAATATTGTGTATTTTTCCATCAAGCGTAACTTTTTGTATCTTGATATTCATCGGGTTTAATACATGTTCGATAGGAGCCTCGAACAATTCATCAACCTCGTTTGGATCCAGTTCTGGCCTGTAATTAGGTGAGATAACCGATAAGTACGGTGTGACGATATAACCGCTGATCGTTGGTAAGCTAGGTAACTGTCCGATAATACTGTCACGGTTGCATAAAATACCAGTCTCTTCATGGGTTTCACGTAGTGCGGTATCAATCAAATCAACATCTTGTGGCTCATAACGCCCGCCTGGAAAAGAAACTTGGCCTGGATGATGTTTCAAATGGTCTGCACGGCGAGTGAAGATCATGCTGAAAGACCCATGACGAGGCACAAGAGGAATGAGCACGGCAGCAGGCTTTAAAACATGGCCTTCGCTAATATGTTGGCGAACACGGCGGGTGTGGCTTTTATCGTAGCTAGCCTGTGGTGCTAGCAGAAAGCGGGTAATGATCTGTTGTTGGCAATTCATAAACCTTCCGTGGTGTTACAGTTACGGCATACTAATAACTATAGATGTTGAAACAGCCACTTAGCGAATTGATTTTAATACTAGGCGGTTTCAATGCTGCGGATCCGTGCAGCACTATTTTGATAAGATTAACGATAAATAAAGGCCAAGCCAATTAGAAATTGATTGGTATGGCCTTTACTTCCAGACAATCATACCTTGGTTAATTCTCTAGAACTGGCAGAATCCGGCTCAGTTTATCGAGAGTTTCCTGGTATTCGCTGTCAGCCTGGCTATCGGCGACAATGCCGCCACCGGCCCAAACATGAAGCTTCTGATCGTTAGCCACCAAGGTACGGATAGTGATGCTGGTGTCCATCTGGCCGCAGCGACTGATATAGCCAATACTGCCGCAATAGGCACTGCGGCGATTAGGCTCTAGCTCTTCGATAATTTCCATCGCCCTGATCTTCGGCGCCCCGGTAATGGAACCGCCAGGGAAACAGGCCCGCAATAGGTCAGTCGTAGTATATTGCTCATCCAACTCGCCCGTAACGGTACTGACCAAGTGGTGCACTGCCGGGAAACTCTCTACGTCAAACAACAATGGCACCTTGACCGAGCCTGGCTTGGCAACCCTGCCGATATCATTGCGCAGTAAATCGACAATCATCAGATTTTCCGAGCGATCTTTTTCGGTTGAGCGAAGGTCATCAGCTAACGCTTTGTCACGCTGAGGATCGTTGTCTCGCGGGCGCGTACCTTTGATTGGTTTGGTTTCGATATAGCCTTCACGGTGCTGTAGGAACCTTTCCGGTGACACCGAAAGAATCGCGCTATCGCTGGTGCGAAGGAAACCAGAGAATGGCGCACCGTTACGTTCTTCCAACAAGCGATATGCCTGCCACTCATCACCTTGATAGCTGGCAGAAAAACGTTGCGTGAGATTGATTTGGTAGCAGTCACCTGACAGCAAATACTGCTGGATTCGATCGAATTTGTTGCAATATTCGTCTTTGTCCATGTTGGCTTGCCATGGTGATGTTAATGCAAACGCAGTGGGGTGTTGCGATTTGGTAGCCGCAGCGATTTCTTCGGTAGCACAACGTTGCTGTTGCAGCCAATATTTACGGTCACTGCCTTCCGGTGACACTAAATAAAGCTGCTTGGTTTGATGATCGGCAATTAATGCCCAGTCATAAATGCCAACAGCCATGTCAGCGGTCGCAATGTCGTGTTTGGCGGTGTTGGCTATTTTTTCGACTCTACGGCCGAGATCGTAGCTGAACAATCCGACTGCGCCGCCGATAAAAGGCACATCTTTCAAAGGGCTTGTCGAAGGAACCAACTGTTCTTGCAGCGACTGGATCAGCGCGAACGGGTCATCACTGCTCGTCTTTTCATCACCATCTGAAAAATTAATACGAGTTGTTTCACCATATGTCTCTAAAGTGGCTAAAGGATCAGCAACTAAAATGTCGAAGCGATTATCTGGGTGATCAGAAGCCGCCGAGCGTAATATCATAGCCCAAGGCTGGCCCGCAAACGATTCAAACCACGTTAGCGAGGCGTCTTTGTGGTAGTCGAGTTGTTCGATACTCAGTTCTGGATGCGATTTACAAATCATTTTCTTTTTTGTGACAGGTGTACGTTTGCCGCATGGCGCGAATTTATCCGCAAGAGTATCATAAACACAGAATTTAATCCGACGCCCAAGGACGTCCTGAGAGCATTATTTTTAGCTGGTAGCACTGAAATAGGCTTGATGGAGAAATGCCATGAGGATCATGGCCGCGTGGTTGCATTTTTCTACAGAGAATGTGAATCACACCCTACACTGGAAGCATAAAAATCGGGCGCCAGGGAATGATAAAAAATCAACGAGGGCAGATATGACCGTCATCCGTAAACAAGATGTAATTAGTAGTGTGGCCGATGCGCTGCAGTACATTTCTTACTACCATCCGCTCGACTTTGTTCAGGCTTTGGAAAAAGCCTACGACAAAGAGCAGAGCCAGGCTGCAAAAGATGCGATTGCTCAGATCTTGATCAACTCGCGTATGTCAGCTGAAGGTCGCCGCCCAATCTGTCAGGATACCGGCATCGTGACCTGCTTTGTCAAAATCGGCATGAATGTACAGTGGGACAGTGATCTGACTGTACAGGAAATGATTGACGAAGGTGTACGTCAGGCCTATACCAACCCGGATAACCCGCTGCGAGCCTCTGTCGTGGCTGATCCTGCTGGTAGCCGTAAAAATACCAAGGACAATGCCCCTGCGGTTGTTCATATTGATATGGTGCCTGGCGACAAAGTTGAAATTCAGGTCGCGGCCAAAGGCGGCGGCTCCGAGAACAAGACCAAAATGGTCATGCTCAACCCGTCTGATGACGTGGCTGAGTGGGTTGAAAAAACAGTACCTTTGATGGGCGCAGGCTGGTGTCCACCGGGCATGCTGGGTATAGGTATCGGTGGTACTGCAGAGAAAGCGGCGGTATTGGCAAAAGAATCTCTGATGGAATCTATCGATATCCATGAGTTGCAGGAGCGCGGTGCGCAAAATGCAGAAGAAGAGCTGCGTCTTGATATCTACAACCGCGTCAACAAGCTCGGTATCGGTGCGCAAGGCCTGGGTGGCCTGACTACCGTGCTGGATGTGAAAATCAAAACCGCCCCGACACACGCGGCTTCCAAGCCTGTTTGCATGATCCCTAACTGTGCTGCAACCCGTCACGTACACTTTACCCTTGATGGCACTGGGCCGGCAGATCTATCTCCACCGAAGCTGGAAGACTGGCCGGAAGTGACTTGGGAAGTGGGTGACAACGTTCGCCGTGTGAATTTGGATGAAGTAACCAAAGAAGATGTTCAGGAATGGCGCTCGGGTGAAACCATTTTGCTGTCCGGTAAAATCCTGACCGGCCGTGATGCGGCTCATAAGCGTATCCAGGATATGCTGGCGAAAGGTGAAGACTTCCCGGTAGATTTCAAGAACCGCTTTATTTACTACGTTGGCCCGGTTGATGCGGTGGGCGATGAAGTGGTAGGCCCAGCGGGTCCGACGACTTCTACCCGTATGGATAAGTTCACCGATATGATGCTTGAGCAAGCTGGCCTGACGGGCATGATTGGTAAAGCCGAGCGTGGCCCGGCCGCGATTGAGTCAATCAAGCAGCACAAAGCGGTGTACTTGATGGCTGTGGGCGGAGCCGCCTACTTGGTTGCCAAAGCCATCAAAAAAGCACGCGTGGTGGCGTTCGAAGACTTGGGCATGGAGGCTATCTACGAGTTTGAAGTCGAAGATATGCCTGTCACGGTTGCCGTTGATGCCGAAGGGGTGAATGCCCACCAGACGGGGCCGGATACTTGGAAAGTAAAAATCGCTGAGCTTGAAGGCTAACAGATAGCCTTAACAGGCTTACAAGCGGGTATTGATCGATTTGAAAGGAGCCGTCAGGCTCCTTTTTTATTGCCTGTTGATTGGGATAGGTATCAGAGCGCTTATTGAGTCATATAAAAATAGCTAAATCCCCCTTAAAAATTTACTCATTCTATGCGTTTGAGCGAGTTTGAGATTTGTTCATCTGATTATTACTGACTTCTCCTGATTTCCTGCTGTGTCCTCTCGTGGTGTCTTAGGCGCTCTGATATCGTCATTGCCTTTCTTAATAACCTGTTTTTTGTTGTTTTTCTGCGCTTTGTATAATTAATGTAGCGACATGTGGACTATAGTATTAACAAGCTTTTTGGTGTCATGTGTTCACGCTGTACGTGTTTGATGCCTGGAAAAAAACAACAATAATGAAGAAATGTAGAGGATTTTATGGGACGCGTGATGTTGGCCCCGGCCTTGTTAGCATTATTGGTGCAAGGATGCGGGGATAAAGAAGTCGTCATTCCTGAGCCTGACTCCCGGCCAGTTAAGCTAGAGGCTGTATCTGTTGGTAACAATGAAAGTTTCCGGACCTTTCCTGCGGTTGTTGAAGCGGGGGACAAAGCGGTACTAACCTTCAGGGTCTCAGGGCAGTTGGATAAGGTTAATAGCAACCCGGGCGATATTGTCAAACGGGGGCAGGTACTGGCTCATTTGAATACTGATGAGCTTAGCCTCTTGCTCGAGCAGGCCAAGGCTGATTATGAATTGGCCTATGTTCAATACAAGCGGGACAAAGAGCTGCTCAAAACTAATGTGGTGTCAGAACTGGACTTCGACCGCTCGGAAGCCGAGCTTAACCAAGCCAAGGCTGATCTCGACAAGGCCCAAGCCAATCTCAACTACGCAAGCTTAGTTGCTCCCTACGATGGTACGCTGTCTCTGTCGCTGGTAGAAAATTATGAATATGTCGCGGCCAAGCAACCTGTGATGCATATTCAAAGTGCAGGTTTGATCAATGTGACGTTTCAGCTGCCTGAGCAGCTCCTGGCTCGTTTCCAGCATCAAGCCAATGTCGAGCGGGATCCTACCGTGAGCTTCGACACCATTCCCGGGCAGACATTCTCTGCGGAGTTCAAGGAAATTGATACCGAAGCAGATGAAAAGACCTCCAGCTATAAAGTGACTCTCTTTATGGAGCGCCCCGAGGGCTTCAATTTGTTGCCGGGTATGGCAGGACACGTTCGTGTCGCAATTCCCCATATTTCAAGTGGTTCTATACCGTCCCGGGCTATCTTGACCGAGGGGGAGGAGACATTTGTCTGGCGTGTTGACGAGCAAGGGATAGTCAGCAAAGTGCCTGTTCAGCTTGATGACAAGCGCAGAGTAATTAATGGCTTGAATGACGGTGACTTGATTGCCACCTCCGGGGTATCGGAGTTACAGGAAGGTCAGAAAGTACGTAAATGGGTAAAAGAGCGGGGTCTGTAGGATGAAGAGGTTAACGCTAATACCTTGGGTGCTGGGGGGAGTCATGGTGCTGGCAGGTTGTGAGAAAGCCGCCGTGGAGCCTCGTACCGTGGTAGCGCCTGTTTCAGTCGCCGAAGTCAGAATGGCACAGGCTGCACCTCAATTAACATTTCCTGCAGTGGCTGCTGCTGCTGACAAATCGAGTTTGTCTTTTCGGGTACAGGGAGAAGTTAGTTTTATTGCCGTCCGTCCAGGCGATCAGGTAAAGAAAGGGCAGTTACTGGCCCGCCTTGATCCGACCGATTACAAACTGGAAGTAGATGATGCTCAGGCCAAGTTTAATGTAGCCGATAGCCAGTACCGCCGCTCGGCGAAACTGGTCAAGCAAGGTTTTTTGCCCCAGTCTCAGTTTGATGAACTCAAGGCGCAGCGCCGGATTGCCAAAGCCCGGCTGGATTACGCCAAGCTAAATCTGACCTTCACCGAGCTCAAGGCACCGTTCGCCGGTGTCGTTTCCCGGGTGCCGGTCGAACAATTCGAGAATGTCCAGGCCGGCCAGCTGGTGATGAACCTGCACCTTGCCGATCAAGTCGATATCCTCATCCAAGCGCCCGATATGATCTACTCGCAGAGTACCGCCATCGAAATGGAGGAATCCCATCCAGGGGCGACCATCCTGCTCGAGGACGGTACCGAGTATAAGGCTTTTCTCAAGGAGTTCACCACCGAGCCTGATCCCAGTCTGGGTTCGTTTCTCGTGACCCTGACCATGCCGATGCCGGAGGATCGCTTCATTCTTGACGGGATGGCTGTCGAGGTGAAGGCCGATGCCCAGAAGCTCAAGGTTTACCGGCAGGGAGAGCCGGTGATCCCGCTCGAAGCCATCTTCAATGAAGATGGTGATGAATTGAATATGGACAACAAATTTGTCTGGGTGGTCAACGACGACAATACCGTGACCAAGCGCAAAGTGGTCACAGACAAGGTAGTACCGGAGGGAGTTCGGTTGCTGGAAGGGCTAGAAGCCGGCGAGCATATTGTTATCGAAGGTGCGAATAGGTTACGTGAAGGCCAGTCGGTCACCATAGTGGATAAGGAGGCGGGCTGATTATGAAACAGGATATTGCTAGTTATTTTATTCGGAACAAAGTGATCAGCTGGATGCTGACATTGATTTTTTTGATTGGCGGCACCATGGCATTCTTCGGGCTTGGACGATTGGAAGACCCGGCATTCACCATCAAAGATGCGATGGTGGTCACCGCCTACCCCGGTGCAACGCCTCTTCAGGTTGAAGAGGAAGTGACATACCCGATTGAAAAAGCAATACAGCAGTTGATTTACGTCGACGAGGTCAATTCGGTTTCCAGCCGCGGGTTATCCCAGATAACCGTCACCATGAAGAACAACTACGGGCCGGATGATCTTCCGCAGATTTGGGATGAGATGCGGCGTAAGGTGAACGATCTCAAACCATCATTGCCACCTGGGGTACAGGAGCCGTCGGTTATCGATGATTTCGGTGATGTCTTTGGTATTTTGCTGGCGGTGACTGGCCAAGGCTATAGCTACAAGGAGCTGAGTGACTATGTCGATTACCTGCGCCGTGAAATCGAGTTGGTTGATGGGATGGGTAAAGTTTCGGTTACCGGTACCCAGCAAGAGCAAGTCTTTATCGAAATCTCATTGCAGCGCTTAAGCAATTTGGGGATTTCACCTCAAACCATCTATAGCACGTTGCAGACCCAAAACTTGGTTACCAGTGCTGGGGCGGTGAGGATTGGCAGTGAATATATCCGAGTTCACCCAACCGGCGAATTCCAAAACGTTGATGAACTCGGTGATTTGATTATTACCGAGAGTGGCGCTGAAGGGTTGATCTACCTAAAAGACGTGGCAGACATCAAGCGTGACTTCCAGGAAGTGCCAAGTAACCTGATCAGCTATAACGGCCAGCAAGCATTGCATGTCGGGATTTCAGCGATTGAAGGGGTCAACGTTGTCGATGTCGGTAAGCGTGTGGAAACTCGCTTGCGTGAACTTAAAGAGCAGCAACCAGTCGGTATTGATATTGGCGTGGTATACAGCCAGCCAACAGAGGTAGATAAGTCGGTCAGCGGCTTTATCATCAGCCTAGGTCAGGCGGTAGCGATTGTTATTGTTGTCCTGCTGTTCTTTATGGGGCTGCGTTCAGGCTTGCTGATTGGTTTGATCCTTTTGCTTACTGTGTTAGGTACCTTCGTCTTCATGAGCTGGCTCGCCATTGACTTGCAGCGGATTTCGCTCGGTGCTTTGGTTATCGCCTTGGGTATGTTGGTGGATAACGCGATAGTGGTGGTCGAAGGGGTGCTAATAGGCATGCAGAAGGGGAGAACCCGGATGCAAGCTGCCTCGGATATTGTGACCCAAACCAAGTGGCCGTTGCTTGGGGCAACCGTCATTGCAGTGATGGCATTTGCACCGATTGGCCTGTCGCAGGACTCAACCGGTGAATACTGTCGGACCCTGTTTACCGTGCTGTTGGTTTCGTTGATGCTCAGCTGGTTTACCGCGATCTCCCTGACGCCGTTCTTCAGTGACCTGTTCTTCAAGAGTGTTAAAACCGGTAATGCTGACCCAGATGCCGATCCTTACGCGGGGAAATTGTTTGTTTGGTACAAGGCTTTCCTTGAGTTCTGTATGCGCCGTGCATGGATGACGGTGATTATACTGGTGGCGATGCTGGGGGCGAGCCTGTATGGCTTTACCTTGCTCAAGCAGTCTTTCTTCCCGTCATCGACCACGCCAATGTTTATGGTCGATGTCTGGTTGCCAGAGGGGACGGATATCCGGGCAACCAATGCGACCTTGGAAGAGCTAGAAGGCATTGTTGCTCAAGATGAACGGGTTGAATATATCAGCACCAGCGCCGGTAAAGGCTCGCAGCGTTTTATGCTGACCTATAGCCCGGAGAAGAGTTACTCCTCTTATGGCGAGCTGGTGATCCGGGTTAAGAGTTTCGAAGAAGTGCTGCCTGTCATGGCGATGATTGGGAAACTTCTTGATACCAAACATCCAGAGCTTGAATACAAGCTCAAGCAAATTATGCTTGGTCCATCATCTGGCTCAAAAATTGAAGCCCGTCTGGTTGGCCCTGATCCAACCGTACTGCGAACGCTTGCTAAGCAGGTTGTGGATATCATGAATGCTGATCCCGGTGCCTACAATATTCGCCATGACTGGCGTGAACGGAACAAGGTTATCGAGCCGGTCTTCAACGAAAGCCAGGCCCGTCGCTACGGGATCACCAAGAAAGATGTCGATGATTTATTGCAGATGTCATTTTCTGGCTTAACGGTTGGGGTATATCGAGATGGTACCAACCTGATGCCGATTGTCGCCCGTCTGCCTGACGAAGAGCGGGTGGATGTCAGCACTATCGAAGGGATGAAGATATGGAGCCCGGCAACGCAAGGATATATTCCCCTGCAACAGGTCATGAATGGTGTCAATATTATTTGGGAAGACCCGCTTATTGCGCGAAAAGATCGCAAGCGGATGCTAACGGTGATGGCTGATCCGGATCCACTTGGTGATGAAACAGCAGCAACAGTACAGGCTCGAATTCAACCCCTTATCGAAGGGCTGGATTACCCGCCGGGTTATTCGTTGGAGTGGGGCGGTGAATACGAGTCGTCTGCCGATGCGAAAGCCTCGCTGTTCCAGACTATGCCGATGGGTTACCTGGTGATGTTCCTCATTACTATCTTCCTGTTCAATAAAGTGAAGGAAGCCCTGATTGTGTGGGCAACGGTGCCACTGGCGGTTATCGGGGTAACTACCGGTTTGCTATTGCTCAATACCCCATTTGGCTTCATGGCCTTGCTAGGTTTCCTCAGCTTGTCGGGAATGCTGGTGAAAAACGGTATCGTACTTCTGGATCAGATCGAAATCGAAATTGCCAGCGGTAAGGATAAGTACCAGGCTGTGGTTGACGCGGCGGTGAGTCGTGTCAGGCCAGTGTGTATGGCGGCTATTACTACCGTATTGGGTATGGTACCGCTGCTGCCGGATGTGTTCTTCAAGCCGATGGCCGTAACCATCATGTTTGGTTTGGGTTTTGCGACAGTACTGACGTTGATTGTCGTGCCCGTGCTGTACCGCTTGTTCCACCATGTGGCGTTGCCGGGAAGTAGTCCTGTGGCACCGGAGCCAGTGCATAGCTAAAACTTGCTCAACAAACGGTAAGATAAACAGAGGGGCGCTTCATGCGCCCCTTTGTGTTGGTCTCGAAATGTTTGTCTTGAAAATAGTGGCAGTTGTTAAGCCGTTACTTTCCAAGTCATCTCTTCACCAGCACGGATTGGCACAACAACATCATTGCCGAAAGCCATTGTTTCAGGCACTGCCCAATTTTCTTTGGTCAGGGTGATAGTATCTGCGTTGCGTGGTAGGCCGTAGAAGTCAGGGCCATTGAAGCTGGCAAAGGCTTCTAGCTTATCCAGTGCGCCTGCTTGCTCGAACACTTCAGCATAAAGCTCGATGGCGGCGTGCGCAGTGTATGAACCTGCACAACCACAAGCCGATTCTTTGCGGCCTTGAGCATGTGGTGCTGAGTCAGTACCCAGGAAGAACTTCGGACTACCGCTGGTCGCTGCAGCAACAAGCGCTGCTTGGTGCGTGTTGCGCTTGAGGATCGGCAAGCAGTAGAAGTGTGGACGGATCCCGCCAACCAGCATGTGGTTGCGGTTGAACATCAGGTGGTGTGCAGTGATAGTCGCCGCGACATTTGGACCTGCGTTAGTAACAAACTCTACCGCATCTTTAGTAGTGATGTGCTCTACCACGATCTTCAGGTTTGGCATCTTTTCAACGATAGGGCCTAGCACGGTATCGAGGAACTGCTTCTCGCGGTCGAAAATATCGACATCGTGAGTGGTTACCTCACCGTGGATCAGCAGCAGCATACCTTCTTCCTGCATCGCTTCCAGTGTCGGGATCAGTTTGTCGATTGAAGTGACACCTGAGTCTGAGTTGGTGGTTGCACCAGCTGGGTAAAGCTTTGCGGCATAGATGTGGCCAGTGGCTTTTGCTTTGCGAATTTCTTCAGGAGTGGTGTTGTCGGTGAGGTAGAGCGTCATGAGAGGAGAGAAATTGCCTTGAGGCTTTTCGGCAAGGATACGGTCACGGTAAGCAAGGGCTGCTTCAGTATCGGTTACCGGCGGGACCAAGTTTGGCATAATGATAGCCCGACCCATATAACGGCTGGTATCGCGAACAGTGTCATTGAGCACGTCGCCATCCCGCAAATGTAGGTGCCAGTCATCAGGACGTGTAATCGTAATAGTCGTCATTGTTGCTTCCCTCCCAAAAAAAATCGACCGATTCTAAAACCTCTAACAATGCTTGTAAAGCGGCATGTTCAAACTATTGAATTAATTGGTGCAGATTAGGGCAAACGATTGCTTTGCGTGGAGCTGCAATCGGTGTTTTAAGCAAAAAAAGATGACTCAATGAAAAAAGCCAACCGGAGAGGCTGGCTTGGAGTGATTACATGAAAATAAACTAGAGCTTGAAGCGGTGAACAAGATCATTCTGCTGGTGGGCGAGCTGATCAAGCTTGCCGCTGGCTTCGGCGACTTCTTCCATCGAGCGGTAGTTCGAATCAGCAATGTGGCTGATATCTTCCAGTGAGCGGGCAATGGAGCCTGTGGTACTGCGCTGCTCTTCAGCTGCTTGTGCAATCTGTGTGCTCATCTGGCTGATCTCAAGGATAATCGCTTGAATTTCTTCCATCGCGCTGTTGGCGTCAGAGGCTTGGGTGATGCTGTTTTCCATTTCGCTGACACAGCTTTGCATTACTTCAACCGCTTGGCCGGAGCTGGACTGCAGGCGCTGGATCATCTGCTCTATTTCGGATGTCGAATCAGTGGTGCGTTTGGCCAGCACTCTGACCTCGTCAGCTACAACGGCAAAGCCGCGGCCTTGCTCGCCAGCCCGGGCTGCTTCGATTGCTGCGTTGAGAGCGAGCAGGTTAGTCTGGTCGGCAATATTTCTGATCACATCCAGAATAGAGCCGATATTACTGCTCATTTGCTGCAAGTCAGAAACCGCGTGGACAGATTTATCCAGACGCGTCGATAGCTGGTGGGTAGTGTTGATGTTGCGGCTCATCACTTCGCGACCGGTACTCGATGCTTTTTCAACCTCATTTACACGCTCCATGGTGTTCTGGGCACTATGGGAAACGTCGGTAACGGACTGCTCCATTTCTGTCATGGCTGTCGCCACGGAAGCCGTTTGCTGACGTTGCTCATGGAGGCGGTTCTTCGCTTCTGTAGTTGTTGCTTGGTTTTCCTCTGCCACCGAGGTGAGATCGCTGGAGGCTTGGCTGAGTTTGCCAAGGATTTCCTGCAAGTTGTCTGCAAGGGTGTTGATGTATTTGCCGAGTTGGCTGAACTCGACAAACTGGTTGACCTGACTGCGTTTGGTCATGTCGCCCTTTGCCAAGGCTTCAAGCGTTACCAGGGTAGCCTTCAGTGGCTTGCGAACGCTCTGTGCAATGTACCAGCCGATAAATAGGGCAAACAAGGTCGCACCAATGCCGAGAATGGTCGCATTGCGGTATCCCTGGCTGTAGGTGCTGTCGGCATTGGTAATCGCCGCTTCCATCTGGGTATTCGCCTGGGCGCTGAAGCTACCAAGCAGCTCCATTGCCTGGTCTATCTCATTGGCCAGAATGGCAATGTTGTCATACAGGCGGTTGCGCGCCTCGATATATTGGAAGTGGGAATCTAGCACACCACCGGATTGGCCAATATCGATAGTATATTGGCCAATAGACTTATCAAAAATCGGCTTCAGCTCCGGCATGATAGCCAGCAGGGAGCGGTAGGCATTGTTGAGGTGGTTGATATTGCGACGGTTGCTCTTTATCGCATCATCAATGGCCGTGATGTCTTCGGTCGCAAGGGCATCGGAGGTGACAACCTCTGTTTCCTGCAGTTTGACGAAGTAATTCTTGGCGATCATTTTGACCGAGATGCTTTCTTGATCATCCACATAGTCCTTCATGCGGCTGTTCAGGCTGCTGTGCAGTTGCTGGAAACGACGAGCTGACAGTTGGCGCTCTTCCTGGGCAATAAGCTGGGTCCGGTAGTTGTCCATGGCCGTCTTGGCTTCTTTGAAGTAACGGCTCTCCAGAGCAATTAAAGCTTCTAACTGGCCACTCAGGGCGGCATTGTCTTGTGAGGCGCCGACTAGCTGCTCGAAAGCGGCGAGAAATTGCTCGTGAGCTTGACCAAAGTTTTTCTCGTAGGCATCCATCCTTACCAAATCTTGGCTAGTGAGAAAATCTTTGTAGATTTTATCGGCGGCCAACAATCTGACGCTGACTTGGTTGGACAGTGACACCAAGGGTAAAGATTGGTTGGTGACAATCTGGAGTTGTTGGTGGATCCGGCTGGTGCCATCGAGCATCATCACCAGTGTGGCAACAAAGAGCATTACCATTACGGCGATACCGGTATACATACGTCGTATGACAGAGGTTTGTTTCGTTGTCTTCATAATATCCCTAAACAATACAAGCAAGCGACAGCAGAACTTACTTATGGCAATGTAATACGAAGTTAGAATTATGGTTTTGGTCTTCGCACAAAATGTGACGCCTCAAATTTTAGAAGCAAAAAAAGCGAACAAAATTGCGTCATTATTGACTCGCCGCAACAATAAATCCTTGTTATGGCTATTGAGCACTGTGCCAGATAGTAAATGATTTGGCTTCATACATTCTTTGACCGCTGCATCAAAAAATAACTTTGTTATCCCGCAACTTAATGAATCTTTCACTATTGATTAGGTTGGCCTTTAAATGAAATCGGCCTGGAAGAACTAGTCTGGCGAGAAAAAGTACTGGAAAAAAGATTAAAAACAATGTTCAATATTGCTCTTATCAACGTTGTCGAGCATACTGCAAGTGTAGATTTGATAACGATAAATGGAGCAAGACATGGCTGAAGAAACCATTTTCAGTAAGATTATTCGTAAGGAAATTCCTGCTGATATTCTTTATCAGGACGACTTAGTAACGGCTTTTCGTGATATTAACCCGCGTGCGCCAAGCCATATTCTGATTATCCCGAATAAATTGCTGCCGACAGTCAACGATGTTGAAGCAGAAGATGAGCTAATGTTGGGCCGCTTGTTTACGGTTGCCCGGAAACTGGCAGAGCAGGAAGGGGTGGCTGAAGACGGTTACCGCTTGATCATGAACTGTAACCCTCACGGCGGCCAAGAAGTTTACCACATCCACATGCACTTGCTGGGTGGCCGTCCTCTAGGACCAATGCTTGTGGGCTAAGCGCTCGTAGGCTAAGAAAAGCGGCTCAATCTGATATGGCCTTCCGACGAGAAGGCCAATCATTGTGCTGAACCGTTCATCAGTGAACTTACGTTCCAAAATAAAGTCTGACTGGCAGGTATTTTTAGCATCTTTGCTATTGGTTCAGGGTATTCAGGTTTAGAAGACCAAATGGAGTGGTCACTTTGTTATCAGTTTTTCCATGTGGTCGTGATTGGGGTTAGCAAAAAGATGTTGAAACATGCCGTCGTAGCGGTGCTGTCTCTGGGGCTGGTTGCTTGTGCAAACCTCTCAACCCAGAGCTTATTTAGTCATTATAGTGCGGCAAACAGCAAGACCCATCAGGCAATGCAGCAGGGCTTGTACCAGCAAGCGTTGGACGTATTGCCTGATGCGCCTGCAGGTGAAATCCTCGATGGAATGGAGAAAGGGCGAGTTGGCTTTGTCGCGGGGCAATACCCGCAAAGTTTTGGTGCACTGCAATCGGCAGACTCCGCGGTCAAAGATCAGCAGCGTCAGGCCAGCATCCAGATCTCCGAAGGTTTTAACCAAGCCGGTTCACTGCTGACCAATGACAATATGATCACCTATCGTCCTGCTGATTATGAGCTGGGCTTTTTGCATCTTTACCTGGCGCTTAACTACCTTCAGCAAAGCAATCTTGAAGGGGCCTTGGTAGAGGTACGTCGCGCGAACCAGGTTCAGGAGGCAGCCAAGCGACAGCGAGAGACTGAACTCAATAAAGCGGCTAAAGAAGCGCGGCGAAATGGTATGGATCAAAACCTTGGTGCGGTATTGGCACGCTACCCTGATGTGGGGAGTGAGCTGGGTAATATCCAGAACGGTTATTTGTTTTTCCTTTCAGGCGTGCTCTACGAAGCAGACGGTGATTTGAACAGCGCTTACATTGATTACAAGCGGGCCTTGGCTGTCGCACCGAATAACCCATTTGTTGCCGAGACGGTATTACGTATGGCAACCAGGATGAGGATGGATAATGATCTGCCAGCACTGGAGGCGCGCTACGGCAAATACCAGGCACCTTCCGCCAATACCGGCCGGGTGATTGTATTCGACGAGCAGGGTGTGGTGTCGGCAAGAGATGGCTGGCGGTTGCCTATCTGGCTGACAGATAGCCGAGGTAATGGGGTGATTTACAATCTGGCATTGCCGTATTACCCCAATCCGTCCAAAAAATTATATTCGCCATTGCAGTTCAACGGTAAGCCTGTGATCGACAGCGAGGTTGCCAATGTAAATGGCATGGCACGTTACAGCTTGCAAGAAGACCTGCCCGTTATCGTGCTGCGACAGGCGCTGCGGGTGGTCGCGAAGAATGAAGTACGCAAGACTGCAGCAAGAAAGGGGGATGATATTGGTAATGTCCTGACGAACATTTTCAATACCCTCACTGAGCAACCAGATACCCGAAGCTGGCAGAGCTTGCCAGCCTCAGTGGCAATTGCCCAGCAAGATGTCGCAGCAGGGCAGTATGATTTGGCCTGGAATGGCCATCAGATAGACGTTGACGTAAAAGCAGGCAGAACAACCATGGTTTGGGTGTCACGTCAGGGAAATCAGCTGGCCGGTTGGTCAGTCTTATTGGGGAATAACTGATGAGAATATTACTTGTATTGGGAATGGTCTTGGGTTTGGCGGCTTGTTCAACGACAACGTCGGGAATAAGTATTGAAAGCAGTAATCAAAGTGTGGTGATTGGCAATCCTAACCTTGCCAGCCGTCTATCCATTGAGCAAGCCAATGTCTCTGTGGTTAATGGGTTACTGAAGGCCGGGGTGCCGGTGACCAGCCAGATTGATTCCGATCTCAACCTGCAGTACCGCTTTTATTGGTACGACGCACAGGGGCTTGAGGTGAGCGGTAGCGATAGCCCATGGCGTCAGGTTGTGCTGCACGGCAAAGATACGATGACATTACAAGCGGTTGCCAGAAGCCCCCAGGCAACGCAATACCGGATCTATATCCGCAAAGCAGATTATTAATTTTGGGATTGGCACTGTAGCGGTGCTGTTTGACAGATAAAGGTAAGACGATGAAAAAAAGCGTAATCGCATTAATGGGTGTAGCAGCATTGATGGGCGGTTGTGCCCAGAAAGTAAGTTATGGCGATGCTCAGCAGGCAGAGACAACAACGATTGAGTTTGGCTCAACGGATTTGCAAAAGATTGCCGGAGAAATGACAGACAGCATGCTGACATCGGGCTCGGTGGCTTACATTACCGGCAATGGCCAACGTCCTATCATTATGGTCGATAGCATCAAGAACAAAACCAGCGAGCACATTGATACCGAGTCCATCACTGATTCGGTCAGCACTAAGTTGCTAAATTCAGGCAAGTTCCGTTTCGTCGACATGACTCGTGTGGAAGATGTGCGTAAACAACTTAACTTCCAGAACAATGATGAGCTGGTCAACCAAAGCACTGCGATTCAATTTGGTCAAATGGTCGGTGCCGAATACATGATGTACGGCAACCTGTCGAGCATCGTGAAGTCAGCCGGCAGTGATAAAGACGTTTACTACAAGATGACCATGCGTTTGATGGATCTGAAAACAGGCCTTATCGAGTGGGCTGACGAAACCGAAATCCGTAAGCAGGAATCCAAGAGCCTTCTGGGCTGGTAATCTCGCTTAGAAAACAGCTTAAAGGTGAACCGGTAAATGAGTGTCGAGTCGTTACGCGCGTTATTTGCGCTTAGGTTGCCGGATCATCATTTGGTTAGTGCTGAACCTCTTAGTGGCGGTCTTAGTAACCGCTGCTGGAAGGTGATTATCAAGCATACTGAAACAGGGCATTGCCATACGCTGGTATGGCGCCCTGATTCTTCCTCTTCGCAAGCCTTTGGTGTGTCTAGACAGCACGAATACGATGTGTTGCATGCTATCTATATCTCATCATCACCGGATCTTGCTCCCAGAGCCTTTGTCCATTTTGCGCAAGGCCTATTGGTTGAATGGGCTACAGGGCAAACCGCCGATCCAGATTTTCCGTTATCCGATTTGGTTGCTGTACAGAGTGCGGTCCATCAACTTCCGTTGCCTTACTGGCGCCTAGATGTTCAACAGCGGGGTGTACACTACTGGCAATTTATGGGAGATGAAAAGGGAGATACTCAGCTCCAACGTATCCATACCTACTTTCAGTCCCAACCGGTCAGAAAGTGGTTTGAAGATACATGCTGCCACCATGACTTGGGCTGGTACAACATTATTATTGCACCGGACGGTCAGCAGAAAGTGATTGATTGGGAATATGCTGCGGCTGGTGACCCTTCGCTGGATTTGGCATTAACTATTGCAGCCAATCAATTGGAGCCTATTAAGGCTGTCGACTTGTATTGCCAACAGATGGGAATACGCGATGCTGATACGCGAGCATTGTGGCATTCTGCCGTTGAGTATTGGCACCCCTGGTGTGATTACCTTGCTATGCTGTGGTTTTATGTCGGGGCAAAGCAGTTTGCCGATAAGCAGCCGTATAATGAAGACTATTTCAACGAAGCCCAATCTTTGAAAGAAAAGTTGTGGGATAGACTGCAATTCTCTGATTAATAGAACCTTTTTAAATCCTCTCGTCTACAATTGATAACGCCTTTCCTGTTTGTGCGAAATGCGTATCAGCTGGGTCTTTATACTTATAGCTGTTTTCTTCATTCTTCTTACCTCGATACCGCTTTATCGAAGGTAGGCAGAAACAATGATCTTTTTTGTTAGGCAGCTACGTAAATGAGAAAACGTTGATTAAATGAAGTACTCAACGTGTTGAGTTTGGAATAGGGGGTGGTGATGAGCAAGTTGCTTCCAAAGTGGGCGGGCATTACCCTAGCCATAGTCTTGGTTGGAGGTTGTACGACCAGGCTGGCTTACAATAACTTGGACGTATGGTTGAATTACCGCCTTTCCTCTTATGTTACCCTCAGCTCTTCTCAGGAATCCAGTTTCGACCAAGGTGTTGACCGTGCTCATGCACTTCATCGTCGACAAGAAATGCCTAAAATCCACAGTGCCATCGACCGCTTACAAGCTGATCTCCTATCTCCTATGACGTTCGGTCAATTGCAGGAGTATTACACGGTATTCACCCGTTTGGGTCAGGATTCGGCAGCGATTTTGGCAGACCCGGTGGCCGATATGTTTGCTCAGTTGGATGATTCTCAGGTGGCTCAGTTCGAAGCACGTTTGCGCCAGCGGTTTGCAGAGTTTGATCGGGAAAGAAGTAAACTGAGTCAATCGCAGCAGCTTGCTAAGCGGTCGGAGCGTTTACAAGACTTTACCCAGGATTGGGTCGGTTCCCTAACCAGCAGGCAAAAGGAGCTACTGACTGAGCTGGCAAGTTACCAGCTGGAGATGTCGCCGATTTTCCGTTCCTTGCGTAATGGCTATTTTGAACGTTGGCAGCAGTTGATGAAAAACCGCAGCCAACCTTCATTTAAAGAGCAGTTCACCCAGTTGATGCGAGATATGGTTGCCTTGGACAGCCCTCAATACCAAACAGAGATCCGTTTTTATCTCAATCGGCGGTTTGAACTGATGCGGCGGCTTAATCATACAATGTCGCCACAGCAGAAAGCGTATCTAAATCGCAAGTTGGTTAATCTCCGCAAGGATGTGGCGTTACTGATTAATCAATAACTAGATGATCGTCTCACCTCTTGTGAAAGTAATGTCAACAAACCCTACAAAACGTGTTAGATTGATTTTACTGATAATCACAATAGGGAATAAAAATGATTATTTATCTGCATGGTTTTGACTCCACAAGCCCAGGTAACCATGAAAAGGTATTGCAGCTTCAGTTCATTGATCCTGATGTGCGTTTTGTGAATTACAGTACCCTGCACCCTAAGCATGATATGCAGCATCTGTTAAAAGAAGTGCATAAGCTGAAGGAAGAGTCTGCTGATGAACAACCACTTATCTGTGGGGTGGGGCTTGGTGGATACTGGTCTGAAAGGATTGGTTTTCTGTGTGGTATGAAGCAGGTTATTTTTAACCCTAACCTGTATCCTGAGCGTAATATGGAAGGTCGTATTGACCGTCCTGAAGAATATGCTGATATTTCCACCAAGTGTGTGAATGATTTTCGTAAGAAAAATAAAGGTAACTGCCTTTGCATACTTTCAACCAATGATGAAGTGCTAGACAACAACCACACCAAAGACGTACTCGGTGATTTCTACGATATTATCTGGGACGAGAAAGAAACCCATAAATTCAAGAAGATCTCTCAGCATCTACAAACAATAAAAGCTTTTAAAGAAGCCTCCTGATACTGACCTCGTAGCAAGCAGACGGTATACGTCCGTCTGCTGCGCGCTAACAGGGTCTTATTGCCCCCTGTCGTTTGCCCCTCTAGCCTCCTTCAAGACGTATGGTGTGCGTTACTGCATGTCGCTATGGATACGAAAACCCCGAATTTAATGTTGGGTTTTGATCCTAATCAATTATTTCTTGCCTTGAAATAATATTGGCTTATAATGCAAATCTTAACTTTTTTTGAGATAAATCAAAAAAAGTTTAGTTAATTAAATGAAGAAGATGTAGTAAGCATCCCTCGTATTTCTAAAGTTAAGCTGTTGAATAAAAAGAATTATGCTGGTTGGAGCTAGCTCGGGCCAGGTTAGATTTCTAAATTTTAAAATTCTAAATTTGTGGAAGGAGTGTTGTGATGACTCGAATTATTATTGTTGGCGGTGGCGCCGGCGGTTTGGAGCTAGCAACGAAGCTGGGTCGTACATTGGGTCGTAAAGGCCGCGCTAAGGTTACCTTGGTTGATCGCAAGGCAAGTCACCTGTGGAAGCCGCTGTTGCACGAAGTAGCAACCGGCTCGATGGATGCAGGGGTCGATGCACTGAGTTACCGTGCCCATGCGAAAAACCACTCGTTTGATTTCCAGATGGGTAGCCTGAAAGACATTGACCGCGACCGTAAGGTGATCAGCCTCGCACCACTTTATGACAAGAACGATGAGCTGCTAATGCCTGAGCGCGAGCTGGAATATGACATTCTGGTTATGGCTATCGGTTCTACTTCGAATGACTTTAATACCCCGGGTGTGCGTGACAACTGTATCTTCCTGGACAGCCCTGAGCAGGCGCACCGTTTCCGTACACAAATGAACAACCAGTTCTTGAAGCTGCATGCGAACAAAGAGCAGAAAACGGTTGATATTGCGATTGTCGGTGCCGGTGCAACCGGTGTTGAATTGTCAGCAGAGCTGCACAATGCAGTCAAGGAGCTTCAGAACTACGGCTTTGGCGATCTGGACAGCTCACGCTTGAACGTTAACCTAGTAGAAGCCGGCGAGCGTATTCTTCCTGCTCTACCGCCGCGCATTTCGGCAGCGGCCCATAGTGAGCTGACCAAGCTGGGCGTCAATGTGCGCACGGCGACAATGGTCACCAAGGCTGACGAAACCGGCCTGACAACCAAAGATGGCGATCATATCCCGGCGCAAATCATGGTGTGGGCTGCAGGTATCAAGGCGCCTGATTTCATCAAGGATATCGCCGGCCTTGAGACTAACCGCATTAACCAGCTGGTGGTTAAGCCGACGCTGCAGACAACCCGTGATGACGATATCTATGTTATCGGTGATTTGGCATCTTGTGCACAGGAAGACGGTAGCTTTGTTCCACCGCGAGCCCAGGCCGCACACCAGATGGCAAGCCGTTGTTTCTCGAACATCGTTGCTAAAATTACTGACCGCGAGCAGAAGCCATATGTCTACAGCGACCATGGCTCATTGGTGTCACTGAGCCGTTTCTCAACCGTGGGTAGCCTAATGGGTAACCTGACCAAAGGCTCGATGATGGTTGAAGGCCGTATTGCCCGCGTGGTATACATTTCTCTTTACCGCATGCACCAGATCGCGTTGCACGGTGTGGTGAAAACCAGCCTGATGATGCTGGTAGGCCGAATAAATCGAGTTCTCAGACCAAACTTGAAACTACATTAATTTCAACAGATTAAAACCGGAGCAAATGCTCCGGTAAATTTTATTAGTTCAGTATACATTTGAAGGCCACACAGGTTGCTGTATTTTTCTTTTGTAAAGGTGTCGATATCTGCGCACACTAACGCAATATACAGACTAACTAATGGCATTAAGCATTCCAACACCTTCGAATTTTAGGCGCTTTTTGTTGCAGTAAGGCTGAGGCTATGATTATTTATCCACGCAAGAATCATAAATCTCAATAGCTTCAATAAGCGATAAGTATTGTTTCTATGTAACAGAAAGAGCCATACGAAACCTATCGGAGAGTCCATTCTCTGCGTCTTCTAGCGTTGATTTAATTCTGATCCAAATCCACCATCCTTTCGGGCTCTTTAATACTTAACTCGGACAGTAGGGCGACTTATTGATTCATCGTTGCTGCTTTTTGTCTCACGTAAGCTATTAATTTATTGAATATCTTCCGTAAATCTAGTTCTAAGATGGCTGATGTTGCTTCTTATCGTTCGAAGTGTCGCACACTCGAAATATGACGATTACTTGCTCTGTTTTAGTTAGTCAGCAAGTGAATTCGTGCGGTGTCATTCCTATATTTGGATTTACTTTGTATTTACGAAAACTTTAACTATTTTCATGGCCAGATTCACACCTGTAATTGTTATCGTTATGTTGATATTTAAGAGTTTCCTTCACAGTCATTAAGTAGCTATGACTTACAAGGAGGGGGCTAATTATCTTGGTCGAGGGGAAAGTGCACGATTATAGTTTGAAGCTGGTCATAAAACACAGCATCAAAGCCGGTAGTTCTGGTTGTTATATAATCAAGTTTTGCGTGTATTCTTATCAATTATTTTCATATAAATATTATTTTTATCAGTATCTTGTGGTTAATAAAAGGGCTTTGCACACTAAATGCATGCCTTTAAGGCATGGTAGGGTATCAGGTTTAAGTATTGGTAGGGTTCTTAGAGCATTGATACCATGCAAACAAAATCCAACAGTCAGTATATAAACAGGGTTGTTCAGTTTATATAGAGGAAACACATGAACGATAAATATAATGCCTTGATAGAAGCACTTACAAAAGAACTCGGTGGTGAGTCAAATATTAAAGATTTAAACCACTGCCAAACTCGATTGAGACTCGTTTTGAACAACTATGATCGAGTTAATATTGATAACGTTAAAAACATAGACGGAATCATTAGCGTCGTTGTTAGTGGCGGACAGTGTCAAGTGGTAATTGGTACTCACGTTAAAGAAGTGTATGACGTATTTAAACAGAAGTTAAATCTTGATTTAAGCAGTGATGGTGCGGATGTCGCTCAGGGCGAAAAGGCGAGCATTATCAGCCGTGCCATTGATTTTGTCTCTGGTACGTTCAGCCCTATCATTCCAGCCATCGCTGGAGCGGGTATGGTGAAAGCACTATTAGCTGTTCTACTGATGTTTGATCTAGTGAGCCGCGACTCACAAACGTATTACTTGATCAATATGATGTCGGACGCAGTATTCTACTTCCTACCGATTTTATTGGCATTCTCAGCGGCGCAAAAACTCAAATGTAGTCCTTTACTTGCGGCGGTACTTGGCGGTGTGTTACTGCACCCTAGCTTTGTTGCTTTAAAAGCAGCGGGAGACCCGGTTGAAATTTTCAGCATGCCAATTCGTATGGTGAGCTATGGTTCCTCAGTTATCCCGATCCTATTGATTGTGTGGCTACAGTCGATTGTAGAGCGTAATTTAAACAAAGTTATCCCGGATTCGATCAAAATCGTATTCGTACCAATGTGCACTATTTTCATTGTTGGCATTGCAGGTCTAACGGTATTGGGTCCTTTAGGTTCCTATATTGGTGATTACATTGTTGTCGGTTTTGAAGCGATTCAAGCTCACGGCAGCTGGTTAATCATTCTATTGATGGCGACGCTTTGGCCAATCTTGGTGATGTTCGGTATTCACCACAGTATCGTACCGTTATCACTTGCTCAGATTACGACCATGGGTGTTGAAAATATCATTGGCCCTGGAGCATTGATTGCAAATATCGCACACGGTGTTGCAGCTCTGGTTGTAAGCCGTCGTGTCATCGATTCTAAAACCAAGCAAATCGCAAATTCAGGTGGTATTACTGCACTGATGGGTATTACGGAGCCAGCGCTTTACGGTGTCAATATCCCCAAAAAATACCCCCTTGTTACAGGTATGATCGGTGCTGCATGTGGTGGTCTATACGCAGGTTTAGGTGATGTTTACCGTTATGCTACAGGTGCATCTGGTATTCCAGCTATTCCACTGTACATTGGTGAAAACACTTGGAACCTGTACAACATCTTAATTTCTCTTGGTATCACAATTGTGGTAACAGCAGTACTAACGTACCTAGCAACACTGCGCTATGAGAAGAAAGCAGATCAAAAATCAACAGACTCTGAAACGGCAAAGCAGCGTGTGAACGAAGAGATGGTTTATGCGCCAATGAACGGAAAAGTGATTCCGCTTTCAGCAGTAACAGATGAAGTATTTGCGTCAGAAGCACTTGGCCCTGGTCTAGCGATTGAACCGACAGAAGGTAAGGTCGTGGCTCCATTTGACTGTACTGTGGTATCAATTTTCCCGACCAACCACGCGGTATGCTTAGAGTCAGATAACGGTATGGAGCTGCTTATCCATGTGGGTATCGATACGGTTTCACTGGGTGGCAAGCATTTCGAAGGTCACGTTGTTGAAGGTCAGAAAGTGAAAGCTGGTCAGACATTGATTACGTGTGATTTGGAAGCGATTAGATCACATAAACTATCAACCCAGACTCCGATTATTGTCACTAACTTAGATGATGACAAAAGATTAGACACTTGTGTTGAAGAGCAGTCGATTACGCAGATTAATGACAAATTTATGTTGGTTAATCAGCACTAAATTTGACGAATATGACCGAAGTTAAAACGTTTTATTAAAGGCTGTATATGTTTTATAAGCAATTACAATCATTCCCGAGTGATTTCTTGTGGGGCGCGTCAACGTCTGCATTTCAAGTAGAAGGTGGTGCTGATGTTGATGGCAAAGGGCCGTCGATTCAAGATGCGATGGGTGCGCGCCATCCAGATATTACTGATTTCAGTGTAGCTAGTGATCATTATCATCGTTACAAGGAAGATGTAAAACTGTTTGCGGAGATGGGACTTAAAGCTTACCGCTTTTCTGTTGCGTGGTCTCGCGTATTGCCAGCAGGTCGTGGTGAAGTGAACGAAGCAGGTGTTGAGTTTTATAGCAATCTAATTGATGAGCTATTGAAGTACAATATTGAACCCGTGCTCACCTTATACCACTTTGATTTACCGCAAGCCCTTGAAGAAGAGGGCGGTTGGAATAATCGCGCTACCATCGATGCATTTGTTGAGTTTTCACAGCTGGTATTTGAGCGTTATGGGGATCGAGTTAAGTACTTCTTAACCATCAACGAACAAAATGTCATGATCCTGCATGGTAATGCGGTTGGCACTAAGTCTGAATCGAAGAAACAGGCGTATCAACAAGCGCACCACATGTTCTTGGCTCAAGCTCGTACAATGAAGCTTTGTCATGACATGCTAGATACGGCAAAAATTGGACCAGCTCCAAATATTATTTCCGTATACCCAGAAAGCTGTAATCCGGAAGATGTGATTGCTGCCGATAACTGGATGGCAATCCGTTGCTGGCTGTATCTAGATATGGCCTATCACGGCGAGTACAACAGTCTAGTCTGGAATTATCTATGTGATCGCGGCTACCAGCCTGATTTTGAAGAGGGTGATGCTGAGATTTTAAAAGAGGGCGCTCAACCTGATTTTATCTCGATCAACTACTACGCGACGATGACGGTGGCTGCGGCTCGCAACGATGGTAACGATGTCACTTTTCGTGAAGGCGATCAGCAGATTATGTATGGGGAGGAAGGTGTTTATCGAGCGGCGGTAAACACAAATCTAAGTAAAACCGAATATAGCTGGTTTATTGACCCTGTTGGCTTTAGAACAACGCTACGCCAAGTTTGGGATAAATATCGCTTACCAATCATGATCTCGGAAAATGGCTTAGGTCAAAAAGATGAGCTGGTTGATGGTCAAGTGGATGACCAATATCGTATCGACTATCTAAAACTGCATATCGATCAGATGCAACTGGCAATGGCCGATGGCGTTGAGATTTTCTCATACTGTCCTTGGGCTGCTCTTGATTTAGTGAGTACCCACCAAGGTTATGGAAAGCGCTACGGATTTATTTATATCGACCGTGAAGAGTTCGATTTAAAAGAACTGGCGCGAATTCCGAAAAAGAGTTTTTACTGGTACCAAGACCTAATTAAGGGTACGACACAGGTTTAGAATCTCTAGTTAGGTAAGCAGGCTAATTAGTTGATAATTAAATAGCTTTTTTCAAGCAAATTAAAGTGGTGGCAAAAACTATTGGGAAGTAGAGTTTTGCTACCACTTTATCGTATATCTCCTTCCATTATAGCTATAAGCGGTATTTGAGTATGCGCAACTATTATTCCAGCTATATAAAATTCTATCATTCCATACTTCTCTGATGTGTTCTTTTGTGGCAACTATCCGGGATAGCTTTGTTATGCGGTGGCAGTTGCTTCTTCAAGCCTTTCCTGCGAGAGAAGTTACCTTCGAGTTTTGTATTGTCAAAAACGTAGCATTGCCGAGATTCTATACGCCTATGTACTTCTTAAAACGAGATATCTCTACCACATAAGCTCGTTGAGATGAGAACGCTTCCTCCAACGCTTGTCGGAGTTTTCCTTAATTACTCTTTACTGCAAGCAAGTAATCACCACTTTGTTCGACAATGACTTTTGCACCTTGGCGTTGGTCAGTAATCGTTTGAAAATGTTCTTGAAAGTGGCCAATGTGCATGATGCGATCCCTAAAAAGGGAGTATATGGTCACAGTTGAATGTGATCGTCAAATCGATCGTTGTTTTGGCTATAAAACGTTCACGATCTCACCCTAGGGGGTATTATGAGCTTACTATCTATAAAAAATAAGATGTGAATCATAAAAATGGAATAAAGATTATTACTGATAACAGTGATTTTACGGTTAACTTATGTTGCCATTGTTGTTTGCTGTATTTAATCTTTTGATTTATAAGTGTTTTTTATGCTGGTTACATTTTTGGAGCTATAGTATGCCTTTGGTGTATGGTTGCTCATAGAACGAGGGCATTGGTGTGGCAAAATCAGTATTGATAAAATACCCACATACATTAGGGATAAGATAAAAAAGCAATTTACCATATTTAATGGCGTGGTTATATATCAGAATATTAATATATTGATACTGTTGCCAATGAGAAAAATAGACTGAGTAGCTTTATGAATTATAAAATGGCTAATTTTGAATTATTAGCAAAACCAACAGGTTCTATTTGCAATATAAATTGTGATTATTGTTTTTATCTTGAGAAAGAACATCTCTATCCAGAGCGAAAAAATAACTGGAAAATGAATTATGATGTACTTATTTCATATGTAAAGTCATATATAAATTCTCATCCAGGAGATACTGTTAACTTCATTTGGCAAGGTGGTGAGCCCACGCTTGCTGGTATTGATTTTTTTGAGCGTGCAGTCGAGCTACAGCATAAGTATGCTAATGGTAAAAAAATCAGTAACAGCCTTCAAACTAATGGTTTGTCATTAAGCTTGAAGTGGGCGAATTTTTTAAGAAAGAATAATTTTCTAGTAGGTATCTCGATTGATGGAAACGAACAACATCATGACCATTATCGAAAAAATCGTTCTGGCAAAGGAACATATCAACAAGTAATAAAATCAATAGATCTATTAAACGAATTTGATGTTGAATTCAACACATTGACTGTCGTCAGTGACTACAACGTAAAAGAACCATTAGAGGTATACGAGTCACTTAAGGCGATCGGAAGCAGGTATATGCAGTTTATCCCTCTTGTAGAACGTATAGCCCAGAAACCTGATAAGGATGGCCTATATCTAATTAAACCTGATTTTTCAGGGCAATGTGAAGTCACTAATTGGTCTGTACAACCAAAATCTTATGGCTTATTCCTTAATGCAATTTTTGATAGCTGGGCCAAAAATGATATCGGACAATATTTTGTAATGAACTTTGAACAGACCATGAACCAACTCATTGGCGGGGAAGGTAGTTGCGTTTTTTCAAAGAATTGTGGGGCAAATTTGGCTATAGAGTCGAATGGAGATATCTATTCATGTGATCATTATGTTTATCCTGAAAATAAACTTGGGAATGTAATGAACGACTCATTGTTTGATATGGTTGTAGGTGAGGAACAACAAAAATTTTCTAGTTCCAAGCGATATAACATCTCACCTGACTGTTCGAAGTGCGCCTTTTTGAAGGTATGTAACGGTGGATGCCCTAAACATAGGTTCATGAATTCTACTAATGGTATTCCTAATAAGAACTATTTGTGTGATGGCTTTTACAAATACTTTTATCACGTGGTTCCTAGAATGAAATATATCTTAAATAAAATGTACAATATTAATTAATAACAAATTAGTTATTACATAATAAAATGATTTGCTCACATATTAAATATGACGAGTATATGATTTTTATTACCTTTAGTCCTATAAGAATTTTTATCAGGAAGTATTATGAAAATTAAAAAAACAGCAGTGTTGATTTCTTTGACGATATCACCTTTTTTATATGCTAAAAGCCCTACAACTACTTGGGATTCTGATGTGGTTGAAAATTACCTAAATCCAAATAAAGGTGCCACAATATCGCGTTTTACTAACCTAGACAATAATTCGCGTTGGTATTCCACAACACGTCTTAAGTCAGGTTATGTTTTGACGCAAGGCTCTAAAGGACCAGGGGTAGATAACCATAGATTCTATGTCCAAGGTAACCTACGTCTACGTGGTAAAACAATGTTAACGGACGACATTGGTTTTTTCGGAGATTTCTGGCTTCAAGCTCAAGAGAACTACGCGCGTACTGATGGTGAGACAGTTAACGATTGGGATGGTTTAGATGAAGCGATCAAATGGGAACAATTCCGTTTTGGTTTTGAGCATAGTCAATTTGGCGCGCTGATGTACGGTAAGCACTCCGCTACTTGGTCTCCTTATGTACTGGATTTTGGTACTCAAGGTATTTATGATACTCAAGGCGATGCGGGTGGTAAAAATGCAGACAAAATCATCTATAAGAACCATTTTGACAATAACTTGTTCTTAAATGCTTCCTATGATTTAGAATCAAAAATACACGGCTTTGATATCGGTTATCAAACATCTGACATTTACTCATTTTTACCGGATTCATATGGTATCTATTTTGCCATGCATAATGGCCAGCCTTTAATACAGAACGGTACGTCAATTGTAGGTAACGTTAATCCCAACGGTAAATATAAGTCTGATCGCGCTGCAACACCATTCCGAGATCGTGATGATTTATATACCTATGCACTATCTGGTTTCAAACAATTTGATAGAGCCCATCGTGTAGCCGCTCATGTGTCATACTCCAAGATGCACGATTCAGACACCGTAGAGAAGATACTTGAGAATAACGGTCAAGCGCTCGGTGGTGTCGGGGTATCTGCGACGGTCGCTTGGCAAAAGCTTCCAACTAATGGCAGAGGCTGGAATCCATATTTCTCAGCGTCATATGACGAATTTGGCGAAAGCTTTACCCCAGAAGTTAGATATTGGCTAGCGCCTGGTAGCCGAGTCTGGATTGCCCACACATTTAATACAGAAGCGCAAGACTTTACCCGAATTGAATATCAATTAGACTTCTAGTTTATTTGATAAATAATTATTACTATCAAGGCATATATATGAAAAAGAAATTGTTAACAAAAAAATTTCTCACCGACGAATTAAATTGCCAAGAGTTAACACCTAATCTAAATGTTTACTCTGTGAGCCACATAAAAAAAGCAGTTACTGTTGGTCTTGTTGCATCAATGCTTTCTTTTGGAGCTTATGCGTCAACTTCAACTCAAGCTCTAGAACAAACGAAAAGTTCTGGTGCAAAACCTAACATTGTAATGATTCTGCTTGATGATGTTGGCTTTGCTGAAGTAGGTTCATACGGTTCTGAAATCAAAACCCCAAATATTGATGCACTCGCATACGATGGATTGCGTTATAACCGTTTTGATACAGCGACAATGTCGGGACCGACTCGTGCTGCGCTGGTCACCGGCCGTAACCCTCAAACCGTAAATATGGAAGATTTAGCTCCTACAAATGTTCCGGCTCCTGATCCGAGTGTTCCATTTGGATCTGGTGTAGCAGATAGCGGTGAACTTCCACTAAATGCAGAAACAGTTGCTGAGGCATTAAAAAAGGTAGGTTATCAAACGAGTGTCCTTGGTAAATGGCACCTTGCTCCAAAGTATACTGATGACTTAGAGCGGAATCTGAAAGCTTGGCCACTGCAACGCGGCTTTGACTACTTTTATGGTTTCCTTAGTGGTCACACAAGCCAGTGGGAACCCGATTTGGTAGAAAATAACAGTCCAATACCTACGCCCAAAAAGGATGGATATCATCTATCTGTGGATTTAGTTGATCGTGCTATTGATATAATGCAACCAAGTGATAAGCCGAACTTTGTATACTTATCATTTGGTGCTGCGCATTCACCGCTTCATGTTCCCAAGTCTTATATCGACGACTATAAAGGGAAGTACAGCATGGGGTGGGATGAACTAAGAAAACAACGTTTTGCAAAACAAAAGGAGCTGGGGATTATCCCTGTAAATACTGTGTTGTCCGAGCGAGAAAAGGGTGATGCGGCGTGGGATGAGCAAGGCAAGCAACATAAGAGAGTCTTTGAGCGATTCATGGAAACTTACGCTGGTTTCATGACTCACACAGATGAACAGATCGGTCGTTTGGTTGATCATCTAAAAGAAACCGGTCAGTACGAAAATACGCTGATTATTTTCGCTTCAGATAATGGTGCAGCTCCAGAAGCAGGTCCTGAGGGAGGGTTCCGTAAAGCGTACCGTGATACCAATGTCATTGAAGAAATGGGAGCAAACTTGGACGAGGCGGGAGGGCCAAACACCTACATGCTTTATCCTCGACCATGGGCGTGGGCGGGTAGTACACCTTTCCGTCGCTATAAGCTATGGCCATATGCCGGCGGGGTTCGTGTTCCAATGATTGTAAGCTGGCCAGCGAAAATTGAGAAACCAGGTATTCGTACTCAGTACTCGCATGTTATTGACCTTGCACCTACGATGCTTGAAGCTGCCGGAACCAGTTTTGCGGATGAAATTAATGGTGTAGAGCAGATCCCTGTTGCAGGTATGTCACTTGTTAATACCTTTAATGATGAAAACGCTGAGGGGCGTCAAGTTCAGTACTATCAACTACGTGGTGCTCGTGCAATCACAAGTGGAAAATGGCGCGCTATTGCAATCAACCGCTTAGATACTGATCCTTCGGAAGATGTATGGCAGCTATTTGATACAGACGCGGACTTTTCTGAGTCTAACGATCTTGCTGAGAAACACCCTGAAATCGTTAAAGAGTTGAAAGCATTGTGGTGGGAGCAAGCTAATGAACTAAGTAATCCACCTCTCATCGAGGCAATACCACTTAAGTATAATTTTGCTGGTTTACCTGATGCGTTTGATGACTAAACGCTCTGAACTGCCTGCGATATCGCAGGCAGTTTTCACAATATGCAAATACGACCTATATGGAAGCAACAGACAATGATATTGCTGGTTACGTGTTTGCGGATAAGGGTTCAGAGCACCTGAGCTTTAGTGGAAAGCACCTAGAGTGTGATAGCCAGTAAATAATATGCGTAGTGATTAGTGTATAATACACTTATTACTACGCTTTTTATTTATTAGCATCGCAGTATTTATATGGATTTAAAAATCTTACGCTACTTCCTGACAGTAGCTCAAACCAAAAATATTACTAAAGCAGCAGAGTTATTACATATAACGCAACCAACTTTAAGTCGCCAATTGATTTTGCTTGAGGAGAGCCTGAAGGTAAAACTGTTCGTAAAAGAAAAGCGAACTATTGGCCTGACAGATGAAGGTAAGTTGTTGAAAATAAGAGCTCGTGAGATTCTTGACTTGGCTGATAAAACGGTTCAGGAAATCTTAGATGAGAATTCAGTGGTTTCTGGTGAAATAGCGGTTGGTTGCGTTGAGTCTTTTGGTGCTCAGGAAATCTATCAACAAATGGGCGAATTTTCTAGTAAGTTTCCAAATGTCGTTTTCAACCTATTTACGGCCAGCAGTGAAGAGCTGCTCGATAAGATGGAGCATGGAACAATAGACATATGCTTGTTGCTGGAGCCTGTCGATACGACCAATTTCAATGTTATTCGCTTGAGCCACTATGAGGAGTGGGGGATTTTAGTTCGCAACGATGATACTTTAGCTAAACAAAATTCAATATCCGTGAAAGAGCTGAGTCAAAAAACACTCATACTGCCGATGAAAAAAGCGGCAATCAATGAGATTGAAAACTGGTTTGGTAAAAATAAGTACAAACTCAATGTTGCCGCGCGATACAACGTAGTAAACTCGGTTGTTTACAGTGCTGATAACAATATGGGGTATCCCATAGTGATTAACTGCCCAATTATAGACCGTTGTAAAGACATGAAGTTTTTGCCGATTGAACCGATTAAACGAACTCAAAGTGTTGTGCTTTGGAAGAAAAATAGAAACTTGAATTCTGCGAGTAGTCTATTTGTAAAAACGTTATTCCGTCATTACAACCCAGTCCTTTACTAACCGCTAGTGCTTACCGGCTGAGAATCAAGATCATTCAGTCGGTCACAGGGAATTTGTGTTTTGGTATTTCTACTCTCTTTGAGCCTTAAACTGGTTATTAAAGTGAGTGCAGCTACACCAGCCCCTAGCCATAAACTTTGCTTCGCTCCGGCAACTAATCCAGCCGGTTGAGCAAGCAAAGCCCCAAATATTGCTACCGATAAGGTGCAACCCATTTGACGGAATGTGTTAAATAGACCACTAGCGGTACCAGAGACTTTATCTGGTGCGGCGTTTAATAACACTCCTGTGATGGGGGCGAAATCAGTGGTCCAGACAAACCCACTAGTGCCATTAATGCCGATAGTTGTTGAGCTGAACAAAGCTCAGCAAGTAATGCTAATGATGCAAGACCTAAAGTCATGAGCGCTAAGCCAGCAGTGATCAGTCTCTTCGAGCCACAACGAGCGACAAGTTTATGAGTTATGGGGGTCAACATAAGCCCCATCAACATCATAGGTAGAAAAGTCAGCCCAGTTTGGAGTGCGGTGAAACCACGAACATGCTGCAAATACATGCTCATTAAAAACGGTAGGCCGAAGTACCCAAACATAAAGGTAAAACCAACAGTGTTAGCAATCATAATGTTTGGTATTCGAAATAACGATAGGGGTACCATAGGTTTCGATGTTATATTTTGCCACGCAATGAACCCTGAAAAGGAAATGAATGAGGCTAACAAGCTGGCGATGGTCGAAGTCGATAGTAAGCCATGTACACCCGATCCAATAGCCGCATAAGAAAGTGAGCCTAGGGCAATAACAATTAAGACTTGCCCCAATAGGTCAAAGGAACTTGGGTGTTTTGTGAGTAACGCATTAACCATAAGCTAAACATGCCAACTGGTATGTGAATGTAAAACACCCAGCGCCAACTTATCGTCGACAGTAACCCACCAATGATTGGGCCCGAAGTTGAAGCTATTGCCCCACCCATAGCCCAAATTACGATTGCTTTCGTACGTTCTGAAGGGTTGGTATACGCGTGACGCAGCAGTGCCAAAGATGATGGGATCTATTGAGGGCGACCAAGTCAAATGAACCAAAGCGCTCACCAATCGTTTTAAAGTGAGTTCCGTAACCTGAGTCGCCCCCGAACAGCAAACGTCGTTGAGTAGATTCGAGTACAAACCCACCCCATAAGGTTTTGCTATTGCCGAGCCCACGGCCTGAATAATGGCGGGCAGGAACAAGGTGGAGCGTGATAATTTTATCAAGTTGCAGTTTGTCAAACCAATCGGCTTCGTGAATCTGCTTATCTTCAAATCCCCATGCTTCAAAGTGAGCTCCGCCCCCTAAAGGAACAAAGATTTGAGCAACCTCACCAAATAACGAAATCTTGCTCAGGGGGTAATGACTTTAGTGAGACTTTGTTTGTTGGGATAGGGGCTTTAGGCTGTAAGTTATCGACCGATTTAAGCATATTACTAAAAATAATCGACAGCTTACTTTCCCCGTCTTTGAGAAGCGGTGTTGGCTCGATATTGTGGAAAGCTCCCTCCGCATAGTTGGGAGATTGTTGAATGATGTCCAAGCGCTCCCCTTCGGACTCGGCGCCAAACCGGGTTTGGTGAAGAAAACTGCAACCGCTGAGAGTGAAGACGGCTACAGTGAGAAGCAAAAGTAAAATAAATATCACGCGCATCGCTTTCATTATAAAGTTGGAGAATTTCCCAGTACTCGAACAAAAAAGTACTGCAGTGTTACTCTAACGCTGGCAGGCGATAAGCGATATCGTGATGGTGCGTGATATTTGCCTATTTTTCCAAACGTGCAGAGAAACATTGATTTTGAATCTAAACCGGTCTTTCCCAACAGAAAGGTGCTTGCCCAACACATGGGGAGACTGGTTCCTTTAGATAAATGTGGAGAATTAGGCAAAGAACACAACAGATTAGGCAAAGGGGTACATATGCGCCTAGGTATACTTTTTGATTATATTGGTGCTATTTATTGAGCGTCTATCTATTCAATCGGTTAACAAGTAAGGAGTTGCTATGAATCAAAACCATCAAAATCGTTTCAGAAGTCTGTTTGTACTGTTCCATCTCTGCCTGTTATTTATCTCTACGACTGTGTTGGCGGAGGATAAACCGTACCGAACCGATATTAAAACCTTGGTGATCGTGTCACACCCATACCCTGAGCGTTCCGTGATGACCAAAGGATTACAGCAAGCGGCTGAAAGCATTGCAGGAGTGACGGTAAGAAACTTGGAGACGATCTACGGTTTTGATACTAGGGCGATTGATGGTGCTAAAGAGCGGGCGATAACGCGTGAGCACCAAAGAATTGTATTTATATTCCCAACGCATTGGTTCAATATTACGCCGATGATGAAAGCGTATCTAAATGACACTTGGGGCAGTGTTGGCCCTGGGTTGTGGCGTGGTAAAGAGATGATGATAGTGACGACGGCAGCAGGGGGAGCACCAACCTATGGTAAAAATGGCCGCATTGGCGTCGATTTAGACGAGGTATTTACCCCTATGCAAGCTAGCGCGTTGCACGCGGGTATGAAGTACTTACCGCCATTAACATTTCAATCTATTTCGTCTTCGCAACTACCCAATTACCAGCAGGCGTTGATCGAGCGCTTACAGCTAGGTTAAAAAATCGCCCACTCTAATCAGTGGGCGATTTCCTATCAGCAAATCGTAGACTTATGCTAAATGTTCGCTAAAGAACTTGTCGATACGCGCAAAAGGAATATGTTCTGGGTGATCGTAGAGATCAACGTGCACTAGGCCATCGAGGATCAGCAGCTCTGCATTGTCTCCTGCGGCTTTACTGGCATCTTCACTAAAGTAGCGCGAGTGAGCATTTTCGCCGGCAATCAATAGCAGCGGGCGCGGTGCAATATCACCGATATAGCTTAGTAGTGGCATATTCATAAATGACAATGCAGTCGTTGCTGTCCATGAGCCGTTCGAGTTAATTGAACGAGGATGGAAACCACGCGAGGTACGATAGTAATCAACATATTCAGTAACAAATGGTGGTTCTTCACCCGTTAGGGCGCTAGGCTCAGGTAAGCCTTGTGGAGCGAATGCAGGTTCACCATTTTTAGCATCTTCCCAGCGCTGTTGGTTCATCTGCTCGAGTGCACCTTGACGTTCTTCTGCAGTCATTGAATCAAAGTAACCCTTAGACATTACACGAGACATATCATACATGCTGGTTGTAACAACCGCTTTAATTCTCGTATCCGCAGCCGCCGCATTTAAGCTCATGCCGCCAAAGCCACAAATACCAATAACGCCAATACGATCCTTATCTACTAGCTCTTGAAGTCCGAGAAAGTCGACCGCAGCGCTGAAATCTTCAGTATTAATTTCTGGAGAAGAGATATGACGTGGTTCGCCACCGCTCTCGCCAGTGAAAGAGGGATCAAATGCTAGGGTAATGTAGCCACGCTCTGCCATAGTTTGTGCGTATAGCCCAGACGCTTGCTCTTTAACTGCGCCATAAGGGCCGCTGACTGCGAGTGCTGGTAATGAAGCTTGAGTCACCTCTTTCGGTAGGTAAAGGTCACCGACAAGAGTAATGCCATAGCGGTTTTTAAAAGTGACTTTTTGATGTTGCACTTTATCACTTTGAGGAAAAGTTTTATCCCATTCTTGTGTAAGCTGCATGTTGGCCTCCTCGGCGATGAATTGGGTTGCAAGGGCAAAGTGAACAAATAATTTTGTTCGTTGCGTTGGCTCTATTTTGCGGTTGGCTGGGGAAAGTTGTTATTAACATTGTCTTCAATTCTTGCCCGTTTTTCCTAAATTGGTGGATTGATTGCTTTGGTTAAATGTCAAAAGTTGAAATTTTTCTTACTGTTAGTTTTTTGAACTCCAGCGTAACAATTTGATAATGGCATTGACTTCGAATTATATAGTTGTGTATACAACTATATGGCGCAGGTGTGGAGTGAAATGAAGGTCATGCAGAAAATCGAACAACAACAATCATTGGGGCATTTGACAGGGCTTGCCAGTCGGCTGTTTAACCGCTTATTGACCCAAAGGTTTAAGCAAGCTGGCATTGACATGACGGCCGAGCAGTGGGGCGTAATAGTGGTGCTATCTGGCAGTGAAGCACTGACGCAAAGTCAGATCTGTGAGCTGTTATACCTAGAAAAATCGAGCGTTAGCCGCTCGGTTGATGGACTTGAAAGGCGGGGGTGGATTGTACGAAAACGAGCCCCTCATGATAGCCGCAGCAAGTTGGTCGAATTGACTGAGCAATCGCATGAGGCGGTGGAAAAATGCACTCAGATTGCGCGCTCAGTATTAGATGATGCGCAGAAAGGCGTGGATTCCGAGGTTCTGGTCGATAGTAAACGGCAGCTATCCCAAGTTATCAGCAACCTCAGAACACTTAACCATTAATCAATACACAACACGGCAATAGACAGGCTGAAACTTTCAGCTGGATGCTTGATTAGGAGATAAGATGACAAAACGTAATGCATTAATCACAGGTGGGGCTCGGGGGATTGGGGCTGCAACGGCTAGGGCGCTCGCAGCTCAGGGCTATCGTGTTTTTATCAACTACGTGAACAGTACGGAAGTGGCCAATCAACTGGCGCAAGCGATTCGAGAGCAGGGGGGGGAAGCGTTTCCGATTCAGGCCGATGTGAGAGATGATGCTCAGATTCAGTTTATGTTTGACGAAATCAAAACAGAGTATGGTGGTGTTGATGTGTTGGTTTCTAATGCCAATATGAATTTCACACCAAAACCATTTTTGGACCAAACATGGCAAGAGTTTTCACAAAAGCTTAATGATGAGATGCATGCCGCTTATCAAACGGCAAAACTTGCTGCACAAAGCATGAAAGAGAGACAATTTGGCCGCTTGGTGTTTATTTCCAGTACGCTCTCGGAAGCCCCTGCGCCAACCTTTATTGCTCATGGCAGTGCCAAAGGTGCGCTCGATAGTTTCAATAAATACCTCGCTCAAGAATTGGGGCCATATGGGATTACAGCGAACATTGTTGCGCCAGGCCTAGTGGAAACGGATGCCACTAAAGATGCGCCGGAATCATTTAAAGAGATGATCAGGCAGCATACGCCTACCCAGCGTGTTGCAACACCAGAAGATGTCGCCAACACGGTCGCCTTTTTGACCAGCGAAGCAAGTTCACACATTACCGGCACTTACACACCGGTTTGCGGTGGGGCGTACTTGGCGTAAGTCGAGTGAACCCAACCTAGATAAAAAGGGGCAAATCATTGCTCCTTTTTTACACCTGCGCAAAAGGGATTACTCCAACTCAACAGGCGGCCTAAATAGCATTTCATGGACGACTTGGCGGGTATTTCCTCATTGTCACTACTGCATGAGCGTTTAAGAGTATTAGGCAAGAAAAAGGGAGTATCTTGCTAGAAAAAGAGCGCTTAAAAGCGGAAAAATAGTAGAGCTGGGAAACAGCCTGATTAATGAACTTGAGGAGAGTCGACATGGACAATAGTTTGAATATTGACAATAACAATGCCCCAGAGCAGATAGACGCCAAACGCCGTGATTTGCTTAAACTGACGGGGGCAGGGATGGTCGTTGCTGGTACAGCTTCGCTTGCATCAGGTTCATCTTTTGCAAAAGACTCGGTTACTCCTGGGCAAGAGTGGGATAAAACGTTCGCTAAAAGTGCGCTGGTGGATCATCAAAAAGTAACCTTTACCAACCGTTACGGTATCACGTTGGTCGGCGATTTGTACCAACCTAAAAGTCGCAGCGGTAAATTAGCAGCCATTGCAGTATCGGGTCCTTTCGGTGCCGTCAAAGAACAGTCGTCTGGCCTGTATGCCCAGACTATGGCTGAGCGCGGGTTCGTGACTTTGGCCTTCGATCCATCGTACACGGGGGAGAGTGGAGGAGAACCACGAAACGTGGCATCGCCGGATATCAATACCGAAGACTTTAGTGCCGCGGTTGACTGTTTGGGGATGCAAGCCAGTGTTGACCGTGAACGTATTGGAGCGATTGGTATTTGTGGATTTGGTGGTATGGTACTAAATGCGGTTGCGGCAGATAAGCGGATTAAAGCCGTAGTGGCGAGCACGATGTACGATATGACTCGTGTCATGGCGAAAGGTTACGACGACAGTTTGACACCCGAGCAGCGTGATGGGGCACTTGAGCAATTAAGTCAGCAGCGCTGGAAAGATGTTGATCAAGGTAAACCTGGTTACGGTCCTGTCTCGTTGGAACTGCAAGGTGGCGAACCACAGTTTGTGGTGGACTACGCAGGGTATTACAAATCCAAACAACGTGGGTTTCACCCAAGAGCCATTAACTCTAACGCATCATGGACATTGACGACACCTTTATCGTTCATGAATATGCCAATCCTCACTTATATTTCTGAAATTTCACCACGCCCAATATTGCTTGTTCATGGTGAAAAGGCACACTCTCGCTACTTTAGTGAGACGGCTTATGAGGCGGCTAAACAACCGAAAGAACTGATGATCATCCCTGGTGCGAACCATGTTGATTTTTACGATCAGGTAGATGTGATTCCATTTGATAAGTTTACGACTTTCTTTAAAGAGCATTTGGTGTAGTGCTCTTGTCATGTTGCACTTAGATTAGGCATGAACGGATCACTGACCTAAAAAAGCCACTCATCTTGAGTGGCTTTGCTTACTTCGAGGGTGTAAGAAGGGTCAACACTTAGTAGCAGGCTTGAAGAATATCGAGCACTTCGTTCGATTCGAGTTTTTTGTAGCCGTTGCCGATAATGATGGTTGACTCTGCAATTTTTGGCAGCATGTCTTGTGTTGCTCCCAACTCTTGTAGCGAGGTTACAATTCCGCATTCTTTCATAAATGCTTCAAGTGCGTCTAGACCCGCGAGCGCCTGTTCTTCCTTGCTCTTACCTTGTGGATCGATTCCCCAGACCTGGGCCGCAAAACGAACAAACTTATCCAGCCCGTATGAATAGATCAAACGATAGTAAGGCAGAGATATAGCGGCAAGACCCATACCGTGAGCGCAGTCCGTGTACGCGCCAAGTTGGTGCTCAATCATATGTACTTGCCAGTCTTGAGTTTTAGAAAGACCTGTGATGGTGTTTAAGGCGAGGGTCGCGTTCCACATAATATTGCTTCTTGCTTCGTAATCGTTGGGGTTTTGCAATGCCACACGTGCATTGTGAATTGAAGACTTGAGCAAACTTTCTATCACATAATCTGTTGTGTTAGCACCCTGATCTGTAAAATATTGCTCCATTAAGTGCGACATGGTATCGAACACGCCACTTACCATCTGGTACTGAGGTACCGTATAGGTGTACTCAGGGTTTAGGATAGAGAACTTAGGATAAACATGGGGAGGAAATACCCGGCCAGCTTTGTTCTTTAACCCCTCGTGAGTAATGACTGAACCACCGTTCATTTCTGAACCGGTGCCGACCATGGTTAAAATTGACGCGACAGGTACTACATCGTTGTCGAGATCTTTAAATTCCACCCAGTATTTTTGGAACGGGTCTTGATCTTCACAATAGGCAGATACCGAAATACCTTTGGCGCAGTCAATCACTGAACCGCCACCAACCGCTAATATTAGGCTGACATTATGTTCACGGACTAACTTTACCCCTTCCATCATTTTGTCGTAGGTTGGGTTTGGCATAACACCAGACAGTTCAACGACTCTTTTGCCTGCAGACTTGATAATAGCAATTACTTCATCATAGAGACCGCTGGATTTTATCGCATTTCGCCCGTATACCAAAAGAACAGTATCACCGTAGTTAGATAACTCACCCTCGAGCTTAGTCAGGGATTGTTTTCCAAAATGGATCGTCGTTGGGTTGTAGTAACTAAAATCTAATTCCATTGTCACAGCCTTTTTAATTTAGTGTATTATTCATGTTGCTGGTGATATCTCTTGGGTCATTTGTTAATGGTTGCCATACTGACTATCAACAACACTGTATGGTTAAATATTAGTTCTGTAGCCAACTAGTTTGAATGTCCGTTCTTCTTGCTTTTTTGCCTATTTTTCCAAGTACTTCAAATAACCAGTATTTAAATCGATAAGCTATACCATTGAGTAAACTAGGTGTAATAGACTCATTTAAGTCGTGCTAGCCTCGCGCAGTGCTTTTATGTCTTTAGATGGGGGAGCGCCGAATAAGCGGCTGTACTCACGGCTAAACTGAGATGGGCTTTCATACCCAACTTTGAAGGTGGTCGCCATGGCATCGAGGTTTTCTGTGAGCATCAGACGGCGAGCTTCACTGAGTCGAAGTTTCTTCTGGAATTGCAAAGGGGTCATGGATGTCATCGTTCTAAAATGTGTATAGAACGAAGATTTACTCATGCCACTGTATGAAGCCAGCTCACTAACGCTCAGCGGTTTAACGAAATTGTTCTTCAGCCAATCGATAGCCTTGGCAATTTGATGGCTATGACTACCTGCTGTGACGATTTGATGCAATCGAGCACCTTGTTCTGTCATCAGTAGCCTATAAAAAATTTCGCGTTTTATCGCTGGCGCGAGAATTTTAATGCTGTTGGGCTCATCAAGTAGCGCCAACAATCGAATAAAAGCATCGAGTAAAGAGTGAGAGAGTTCTCCGACCGCAATGCCTTTGGGTACTTCTTTTTTACCGAGATGAACGGAAAGTTCACAGTCGACAATTAATTGAGATATCTCCCGCAAATCAAGTTCCATGATAATCCCGAGATAAGGCTCTTCCTTGCTAGCTGTGAGGATATTCGCAGTGATAGGCAGTTCAACCGAAGAAATGAGGAAATGGTTTGAATCGTAGATGAAGCTATCTTCGCCCAGCAAAACGCGTTTTCGCCCCTGAGCGATTAAGCAGATGCTTGGATTATGAGAGTAACTTGTTGGCTGGGTTGGCGTTGTCCATCGGCTAAGCCTTAAGCCTGGAATCTCTGAATCAAAAAAATTTGCTTGCCCAGTCCATTTAGCAATTTGTTCAGCGAGTCTCTTGGATTGGGCTTGGGTGACTTGTAACTCAATCATAGCTGTCTTGCCTTTTACGCGATGAGGTTTTAACTGAATTACTTAATAATGTATAGCAATAAAATTCCAGATGCAAAGAAGATTAGGCAAGTGTCGACTGGTGCTGTTTAAGTAGAAATTGTCAGTGTTTTATTAGTTTCCATAGTAGTAATGAATGTATATCAGCATAGCTGATGAGGTGCGTCAGAAAGTTTGGCTTTGAGTTGCTTAACGCCGGAACATTAGGCAAGAAATAGCAATGAATAGGCAAACGGTCATTGATTAGGTGGCGTAAGCTAGTTAGATACAAATGATGTGGTACGAGCACAGGAAATATGTGTGAAGTCTAAGTTAAATTTGTCATAAGCTGTGGAGCGATGTAATGAACGAAAATCTTGATAGAACTACCCCAGAAGAGCTGAATGCAACCAATTATAGTGGGACAGGCATATTTTCTCGTGGGGAAGAAAATAAGGCTTACGCAGATTACTTCACCGGTACCAGTTATTTAGAACTGCTTAACAGGGAAGGGGTGGGGGTTTTCAACGTGACCTTTGAGCCGGGATGCCGTAATTACTGGCATATCCACCACAAAGGCGGTCAAATTCTGCTGGTCACAGGTGGACGTGGCTGGTACCAGGAGGAAGGGAAACCCGCCCAAGAGCTGCATGCTGGGGATGTGGTACATATCGCACCGGGGACCAAGCACTGGCACGGCGCGGCAAAAGACAGTTGGTTTGCCCATGTTGCAATTGAAATTCCGGCAGAAGGAGCAAGCAATGAATGGTTTGGACCCGTTACCGAGCAAGAGTACGATGCGCTTCAATAAGCTGATTGCGATTGCATGGTTGGCAATGGGTGGCCTGGCCGGGCTATACAGCAGTTTGGCGTCTGCCCAAACCAGCGAGATTGCTGGCAGCGGTGAAAAAAAAGTCTTGGGAGGGGAGAAAATGAAAATACAGTTTGTTTTTGATGACCGTACAATCGGCGCGACGTTGAATGATACTCCCAGTGCGCGCGATTTTGTCGGCCAGTTGCCTTTGACACTGGATTTGGAAGATTATGCCAGTACGGAAAAAATTGCTTATTTGCCCAGTAAATTGACGAAAGAGGGATCACCGCCGGGCGTGAGTGCTAAGGTTGGCGATATTTCATATTATGCCCCCTGGGGGAACTTGGTGGTATTTTACAAAGATTTTGGCTACTCAAGCGGCTTGATCAAGCTCGGGGAGATCGATTCGGGTATCGAACGATTTACCGCTAATCGTTCGATGAAAGTCACGGTTGAGCGGGTGCCGTAGTGTCGGCGGAAGGCATTATGATCCTATAGTCTCTTGCATAAGATCCGTTACACAGTAACCGCGGTTAACTTTGATGATAACCGCGGTTTTTATGTGCAACTATATCGCGTCACCTCGTTTGTTGTCAGGGACGTTCGATTATCGGAGCAACAACGTTTCGTCAGTGATTGATACATGGCGGTGAGCATTCTTTTGTCACAAATACTGGAATGGAGCTCATGGAGTTGGCGGTAACGGGGTAGCCTATCTCAACCAGCAGATAACACATGAGTATGTTGATATATCAACTATTTATTTGTATGAGCCAATCATGTCGCAGATGTGTACGTTGCATTTGACTGGGGGGCGAGTGCTGGTTCGAATGGGTCAGACAGCTAAAGCTTTATATTGAAATGGGAACTTAATTTAGTTTCTTAAATTATCTGAATAAAATAATTTGTTTTTCTTTTGTTTCTGTAAGTAGAGCAATGGATTTACGACAATGGATATATATTTGTTTATCATTTAAAATTATAAAAATAGATATGTGAAATGAATATTATCTCGCCAACAATATGCATATAAATTGATGGTGCTTATTAGCATTGGGGAGCTTTATTTTATGTTTTTAACATGATTAATTAAATTTAGAACGGTTTGAATCGTCGCCATTATATACTATGTGTGTAGTGTTGATTATGATGCTTTATGGTTTTTTTTCTATAAAAGAAGAGAATTTACCTTGTGAATTGAATGTGTCCTATGAGTCACATTATTAATGTTTGTGGATTGATGCGTTTGCTCTTAGGTATATAATAGTTCAATATTTCAATTGATTTTTGGTAATAATTAACATGTCAAACGCTAAAAGCTTCCAAATCGTATCAAAACCAACTGGTTCGGCTTGCAATATAGATTGTAAATATTGCTTTTATTTGGAAAAAGAGAAGCTATATCCAAATAGAAATAATAACTGGAAAATGCCGAAGGAAGTATTGGAGTCTTACGTTAGAAGCAATATCGAAGGCAGCCATGGTGATGTGGTTGAGTTTATTTGGCAAGGGGGGGAACCTACCTTAGCTGGGCTGGACTTCTTTGAAGAGGCTATCAGGCTGCAACACTTATACGCAAAGGGTAAACGGATAAGTAACTCGTTCCAAACTAATGGCATGAAAATAGATAAGAAATGGGCTAGGTTTCTTAAAGATAATAACTTTCTGGTTGGTATATCCATTGATGGAAGCCAAGTTCATCATGATAAGCTAAGACAGACAAAATCCGGCAAAAGCACCTATTCCAAAGTAGTAGAAGCCATCAAGCTTTTTAACGAGGTCGGTGTTGAATATAATACCCTGACGGTCGTTAGCAAGTATAATGTGGATGAGGCAGAGAACGTATACAACGCATTGAAGGCGGTGGGTAGTCGATTCATGCAGTTTACTCCACTGGTTGAAAGAATTGCCGCTCAACCTGACTCTAGTGGTTTATATTTAATCAAACCCGATTTTATTGGAGAAAGCGCTGTAGCGGAATGGTCTGTTCCTTCTAAGCCCTATGGCCAATTCATGAATAAAATTTTTGATTTGTGGGCCAAGGAAGACATAGGTAAATATTTTGTAATGAACTTCGAGCAAACCATGACTCAGTTGGTTGGCGGACAGGGAAGTTGTGTGTTTGCTGAAGAGTGCGGTGCAAACCTGGCGCTTGAAGCCAACGGTGATGTCTACTCGTGCGACCATTTCGTCTATCCTGACAACAAATTAGGCAATATTATCGAAACGGGTATCTCGGAGCTCGCATTTTCCGATCAACAGGCAGCATTTTCCAAATTGAAGACCGAGAATATTTCGATGGATTGTGCCAACTGTGCGGTTAGACCAGTTTGTAATGCGGGTTGTCCAAAACATCGCTTCGCGACTTCATCTAACGGCATGCCGAATAAAAACTACTTGTGTGACGGTTATAAGTCACATTTTGAGCATGTTTTACATCGAATGAAATATATATTAAATAAAATGTATAACATAAAATGATATAACTTAATCGGATATTCCGCATCCCTTGTCATTGCCTAAGCGTAATACTTATGGTTAGGCAACTTGTTAACTAATCTGGCCGTTAAAAAGGAGTCTAATGATTAACTCGATGAGCTCATTGGATATTAAAATACGCGGATAAGATTAAAAGTGACATTGTATTTCAACAACGGCTGTCTTAATTGTTATAAAAAAATCTTAATATTACCTGACACTCAACTTATTCAATAAGAATAAAAAAGCCACTGATTGAATCAGTGGCTTTTTATGCGCTCTCAATTTATTGTCGTGAACGCAATGGCGATTTCTTTTGAACACTACTTTTTACTGTAAGAGTAGCTTGCGAAGGCGATTAAAGAGGCAGCCAAAAGGATAGCAGTAGAAACGCTAAAAGTTAAGCCGTGGCCATTATAATCATATAGCAGACCGCCGCATGTTGAACCAAGAGCGATGGATAGTTGGATAATCGCAACCATTAATCCACCACCCGATTCAGAATCTTCTGGCAATGTTTTCGCTATCCAAGTCCACCAACCAACCGGGGCTGCGGTAGCAAAAAATCCCCACATAGCTAGTAATAGGGCTACCGCTGCATATGTAGCACCAAAAGCGATTAACGCAACACCGATACTTGCCATGATGATAGGAATAATAATAATAGTGCCGTACAGACTTTTATCAAGGAATTTGCCAACAGTTGCTGTGCCAACAAATCCTGAAACACCAACGATTAACAGTGACCAAGATACCCACTGTGCATCAAGCAGAGTCACTGTTTCTAAGAAAGGTCGGACATAGGTATAAAGAGTGAATTGGCCCATAAAGAATAGGCCGCATGCAACCATGCCAATCCTAACGACAGGTGCCCTTAATATACCAAATACTTGACCAAAGCCACCATTTGGATTGTCGTTTTTCATACTAGGTAAGCTGATGAACTGCCAAGCTAAAGCGATGAGAGAAATAGGTACTAGGCAGAAGAATGCACCACGCCATCCAATAACTGAACCCAAGTAACTGCCGATGGGAGCAGCAATAACCATAGCCAAGGCGTTACCACCATTGAAAATGGCTAATGCTTTTGGAACTTGGTGTTCTGGTACTAAGCGAATTGCGCAGGCTGCAGACAATGACCAGAAGCCACCAATAGAAATACCAATCAAGGCTCGGCCGATCATGTATATCGTATAAGTTGAGGCTGATGAGATAATGGCACCGGAAACCAGCATGACAGCAGTCAACATAAGCAGTACATATTTCCGGTCGAAGTTGCCGGCAATAGATGTGATAGACAAACTGGTGACGACAGCGAATGCACCTGAGATGGCGATTCCCTGACCAACCATTCCTTCTGTAATGTTCAGGTCTTGGGCTATTGCAGTGAGCAGACTTACGGGCATGAATTCCGATGCAATTAAAGCGAAAACGCATAAGGTCATTGCAAAAACGCCGCCCCAATGTGCTTGGGTGTCACTGGGTTTCTGGGCCATATTGGTGGCTTCAGAGTTGATAACTTGTTGTTCTGACATTGATGCCTCAATTAGAAAAGAAGATGTCTATGAAAGTAAAAAACACGAAAGGATGTCTTTACGGCAGTGATTTTCTCAGGTAAAAAAGGTTGCGACTAGCTAATTAATGCTTAATAGGTCTATTAGCAATACTAATTAATAAGGTAAATGGCTGAATGGCTAAAAGAAATCTCAATGATCTGCTCTACTTTGTCAAAGTTGCACGGGAAAACAGTTTTACCCGAGCGGCCGCTCAGTTAGGCATTACTCAATCGGCGTTAAGTCAATCTATCAGCGGGCTGGAAGAGCAGATTGGTATTCGATTGCTCACTCGTACAACGCGTAGCGTCTCCCCGACACCTGCTGGTGAGCGCCTATTAAACGCTATTGGGACTCGGTTAGAAGAGATGGAAGCGGAACTAGATGCTTTAACCGATCTGCGTGACAAACCAGCAGGAACTGTGCGGATTACCTGCGGCGAAGCCGTGGTGAGCAGTATTTTGATACCGAAGCTGGCATCGGTATTGAAGGAATACCCAGATATAAAGGTTGAGTTCGATGTAAATTATGGATTCAGAGATATTGTTGCAGATCGGTTTGATGCCGGAATTCGCTTAGGTGGAACGATCGATAAAGACATGATTGCAGTGCCAATTGGTCCACAAATGTGTATGGCTGCTGTTGCTTCGCCAGAATATTTTGATAAATACCAAAAACCCAGTAAACCGGAGGATCTGCTTCAGCATAACTGTATTAATATGCGGTTTCCGACTCATGGTGGGATCTATGTGTGGGAGTTTGAAAAGGATGGCCAGGAGTTCAATATCAGAGTGGATGGTCAGCTTACCTTCAATACAACACCGGCCATGATCAATGCTGCGCTGGCTGGTCTGGGTATTGCTTTTTTGCCCGAGGAGGAGTTTGAACCTCATATAGAAAATGGGCGGTTAGTTAAGGTTCTTGAGGAGTGGTGTCCGCCCTTTGATGGGTACTACCTTTATTATCCAAGTCGTCGGCAGCCATCACCGGCGTTTAGTCTAATCAGAGATGCCCTCCGAACCAGTTAGGAAGACAGAACCCGCCAGCTCGGCAAAGAGAAACGTCGCGTCTGGCGGAAACACCACCTGACTGTCGATGATCGTTCCTCCCAAGATTATCATTACGGAAGTGAGTCGGGAGTCCCGGCAGAGCAGGTTTTTGTGCCAGTTGTATCTGGTTAATTATTACATTACATTAGCTTCAAATTTGAATGGTTTGCAGAGACGAACAATAAAATGGTAACGATACTAGATGTTGCGCGCCAGGTTGGAGTTTCCAAAGCTACAGTTTCTAATGTATTAAATAGCAAGGGACGGGTTTCTGAAGCGACTAAAAAGGCTGTATTTAAAGCGATAGAAGAACTGGATTATCGCCCAAATGTCTTAGCCCAATCCCTCTCGAAGCAAGTATCAGACACAATAGGGTTACTTATTCCTAGTGGTTATCATACATCACGGTACATAACCAGGTTGATTGATATGACCCAAGAGCTGGCCAACAAAGCAGGTAAGTTCTTGATGATAACTCAAGTTGACGGCAATGATATTGAACTTGGCATTCAGTCAATTCGAAAACTTATTGATCGACGCTGTGATGGGATCATCTATTATAAAAGTTCACATATTGAAGAAATAGATATACAGAATAAACTTGAAACGCTTATTGAAGAGCTTCCGGTCCCTTTAGTCGTGCTAAATTATAATCTCCCGAATAAACCCGACTATTGTGTGTGGTTTGATCATGTCGCCATAGCTCAGTTAGCCGTGGTCAACTTGATAGAGCGTGGGCATAAGAAGATTGCATATATATCCGGTCAGCAGCATATGCATACATCCAGAGCTAGACTCCAAGGCTATCAAGATGCTATGAAGAAAGCTGGGCTAGAACTCAATTCACGACTAATAGCAGGAGGATCGGATTCTCACTACCAGGGAGGTTACGATGCGTGTAAAAAACTCATCAAACGTGAGCTAGATTTCAGTGCTATTTGCTGTTACAGCGATGCAATGGCCATTGGAGCGCTGAAGGCTTTGAAAGAAAATGGAATTTCTGTTCCTGAAGACGTATCCATTTTTGGGTTAGATAATGATTATGTTGGTGATTTCATGGACCCTCCTATATCGTCTATCGATGTACCTGTAGATGACATTATATCAATCGCAGGAAAATTACTGCTTGAGCATATGCAAAATAAGTTACCAACCTCAAAGTCAAACTCTCTAACGGGGCAGTTAGTACATAGAAAGTCAGTAAAGGATATAATTGATTAACCTGAGCTGCGCATAAGCATTGAACCAAAAGCCCGAGTCTCAATCTGATCGTTTGACAGGATCATCTTATCGCATAATAACTTGGGCATGATTTAACTTGACGCTATTTATCGTTGATGTCGATTTCTTCTGCCTGCCATTGTGCGGTCTGGAACCAAGAACGCCCGTTATCAGATATTGCATCACCAGATACATTGCTTGTTATTATTCCTGTTGTCTATTAACGCGCTCACTTAAATTTGCCGGGTGAGGGTGAGGGTGAATGTGTCGTGTCAGAGAAAGATTAGACGTTACTACGTCAAATGTGACTCTAATGTTAGAACTCAGACTAATCATAAGCCAAATGTTTTCATATTAGAAATATCATTTTGTTCAGGGCCGAAAACAGCCGAGTCTTAACGTGTTCTTTTTTCTAACTCTATGATTTTAAAATTAATTAAACCTTGGTGGTTAGTGAAAAAAGACACTTACAGCACTTAAATAGCTTTGCGTTTGCTTTTTTATCGATGTTCTACCGCTGTGGGTTGTTATTTATATGACTCGAAATTTGTTTGTGAGTCCAATCACAAATACAAATTCAACCGCTTCTGATTAACCGGTTAACCAGTTAGGTTTAATGGCAAAAGGAGCTCCTACTTTTTCCAATAATTAACTACATCGGGGTATAAAGTGGACTACACTAATTTTGCCAAAAATCTACTACACCTTATTGGTGGAATGGAAAACGTGCAGGCATTGACACATTGCGCGACACGTTTACGTTTCACATTGAATAATAATCAATGTGCGAAAAAGCAAGAAATACAAGAGCTTGATGGCGTTCTTAGCGTTGTTGAAAGTGGTGGGCAATTTCAAGTCATCATTGGCAATCGGGTGTCATATGTACATGAAGCCATTCAGCAGCTTCTTACAGGGAATGATACTATCTCATCTAACGATACATCGAAAAACAATAAACCTTCACAGCAAGAGACTACATTATTGTCAAAGGTTTTTGAGATTATATCAGGCAGTTTCTCTCCCCTTATTGGTGCTTTAGCGGGTGCTGGTATGTTAAAAGCATTACTGGCAGTTTTAAGCATGTTGGATTTACTTGATGCAAGTGATTCAACATATTTAATTTTGTCTGCCGCGGCTAATGCCGTTTTCTATTTCTTACCTGTTCTTCTTGGCGTTTCTGCTGCGATAAAAATGGGTGCTAATGGTTATATTGGGGGAGCAATTGGTGCCGCATTATTAGAACCGAATTTTACTGGTCTCATCAATAATTCAGATGCCCACTTTTTTGGTATTCCTGTTATTGCTATTGATTATGCGTCCAGTGTTTTCCCAATTTTGATCGCCGTGACCATTTTAGCTGTTGTTGAAAAATTCTTGAAGAAAATCTGTCCGGATAATGTTCAGATGTTCATGGTTCCGATGATGAGCATGTTAATTGTCGTACCGCTGACTATTATTGTGTTTGGTCCATTTGGGGTTTATCTGGGACACTGGATTGCAGATGGTATTAACTTGTTGATTTCTCATAGTGGAATTTTGACTGGGGCTGTTGTTGGCGGTTCCATGATGTTCTTAGTTATGTTTGGCCTTCACTGGGGGATCGTGCCAATCACGATCGCAAACATTGGCTTAGGTGGTGATCCCATTGTTGCAATGTGGGCTTCTTGTACCTTTGCACAAATGGGGGTTGCGACAGCATTGTGGTTCCGAACCAAGGATAATAAGATTAAAGCAATTGCAGGCCCTGCCGCTATGTCAGGCTTCCTGGCTGGGGTGACAGAACCTATTATCTACGGTCTGATTATGCGTTTTCGTAAAACGATTCCAATCGTCGTTGTTTCCGGCGCCATCGGTGGTGCTTTCATTGGAACTTTCCAGGTGAAAATGACCGGCTTTGCGTTCCACAGTATTCCAGGTATTCCGTTGTTCCAGCCTATTACACCATATGTGATTGGTATTTGCATTGGCTTTGGCCTTGCTTTCATAGGAACAATCATCGTCGGTCCAGAACAAGAAAATACCAAAAAACTTAAACCGGCTACGGCGTGAATAAAAATAAGAGGTAAGTGGTATTAATGCCTATATCAACTTTACCTCTTAAGGAAAATATAAACCAAAAATTTTAGTTACTATTTAAAATGAGTCAGTTAGCAAATATCACTGGCAAAAGAATAATCTAGTGGAGAATTATTTATGAGTTTTCGTTTCCCAGATTCATTTTTATGGGGAGGAGCGGTAGCTGCCAACCAAGTAGAAGGATCTCATGTTTCCGATGGAAAAGGTCTATCTACGTCAGACGCCCAACCCATCGGTGCGTTTGGTCATCCAGTTGAACGAGTTGAGGGTGATTTCAATATTAAAGATGTCGCGATCGATTTCTATAATCGCTATCCGGAAGATATTGCTCTATTTGCTGAGATGGGATTTACCACGTTACGATTATCCATTGCTTGGACGCGAATTTTTCCAAACGGTAACGATGCTGAGCCAAATGAAGCTGGCCTAGCATATTACGATAAAATATTAGATGAGTTGGAAAAACACGGTATTACACCGTTAGTAACACTCTCTCATTATGAGATGCCACTGAGCCTTGCGAATAAACTTAATGGTTGGGCAAGTCGTGATGTTATTTCAATGTTTGAAAAATATGCACGTACTGTTTTTGAGCGTTATGGACATCGAGTTAAGTATTGGCTGACATTTAATGAGATCAATGTAACGATTCATCAGCCTTTTACCGGGGCTGGTTTACCAGTGGATGTCGACGAACAGACGCGTTATCAGGCGATTCACCATCAACTGGTTGCGAGTGCCAAGGCGGTCAAAGCGTGTCATGAATTAATTCCGGATGCCAAAATCGGAAATATGCTTCTTGGTGCAATATTGTATCCATTCACTTGTCACCCAAATGATATGATGAAAACGCTAGAACAAAATCGTGAGTGGTTAATGTTCGGTGATATTCAGGTGCGAGGTTACTACCCAACCTATATGACACGTAAGTTCAAGGAAATGGGTATCGCTATTGATATTACGGAAGATGATAAAGAGTTGTTGAAAGAAACCGTCGATTTTGTTTCCTTCAGCTACTACATGAGTGGTTGTGCGAGCGCCGATCCGGCCAATGCAGAAGAAGCCAATGCGAACATGTTAAATATGGTTGCAAACCCGCATCTGGAAGCGTCTGAATGGGGCTGGCAGATTGACCCTGTGGGGTTACGTTATATCTTGAATTTCCTTTACGATAGGTATCAGCTACCTCTGTTTATCGTAGAAAATGGTTTGGGCGCGAAAGATGTCGTTAATGAACAAGGTGAAATCGAGGATGATTACCGAATTCAATACTTAAATGACCACCTTTATCAAGTTGGTGAAGCGATTCAGGATGGTGTGGATGTAATGGGATACACGTCTTGGGGGCCAATCGATCTAATCAGTGCTTCGACTGCACAGATGTCTAAACGTTATGGCTATATTTATGTCGACCGTGATGACGAAGGTAATGGCACGTTAGAGCGCAAACGTAAAAAGAGCTTCAGTTGGTATCAATCTGTCATTGCTTCTAAAGGAGAAGTTTTGAAATAATTCAAAAGAGCTTCTGTATCACAACCTATTTTTATCAGCCACTAAATTCTGTGGCTGATTGGAGAAATTCCCTAATTCATATAGGCAGCTTTACTTCTGAAATATTGAATTTTCCTTCTCAATGTTACTCCTGAACGTTGAGTAGGTTCCTTCAAACTGAAATATGGATTAAGTTCATCTATTGGAATAATAGTAGGTTAATATTGCCCACATTAGTGAAATGTGGGCAATGGTTAGCTATAATATAATTTACCAAGGGAAAATATAATAATGCGAAACAAAATACTTTTATTAACACTACTTTTTCCTTCCTTATTATATGCAAAGAGTCCTACCACTACATGGGATTCAGATATTGTTGAAAACTATTTAAATCAAAATAAGGGTGCGACGTTAAACTTTTTAACTGATTTAGACAATGATTCAAGATGGTATTTTACTGGTCGACTTAAATCAGGTATTGCTATCGCTGGTGAATCTGGTAGTGATCCTGATCAACAACGAGCATATGTTGACGCAAACTTACGCCTACGTGGTAAGAGCATGATAACTGACGATATCGGTTTTGTCGGTGATTTCTGGTTGAAAGCCATAGAAAACTACACAAGAGTCGATGGTGAAACAGTTAATTCGTTTGACGGGTTTGATGATCATACTCGATGGGAGCAATTCCGGTTTGGCCTAGAGCATGAAAAATGGGGTTCATTGTTATATGCCAAACATACCACCACATGGGCTCTGTTCGTTATGGATATGGGTTCTCAAGGGTTATATTTTGCACAAGGGGATGCCGGCGGTAAGAACGCAGAAAAAATAATCTATAAGAATCAGTTTGACAATAATTTATTCTTGAACGCAAGCTATGACACAAGTTCGAGAATTTCGGGTTTAGATATTGGTTATCAAACGTCAGACTTGTATTCTTACCTTCCAGATTCTTATGGTGCGTATTTTTCGGTTCATAATGGACAACCTGCAGTAGATAATGGATACGGTAAAACGTACGTGGGTAACGTTGACCCTTATGGAAAATATAAGTCAGATACAGCCAACCCGCGGAAATATGATGACCTGTACACTTATAGCCTGTCTGCCTTTAAGCAGTTTGCCGGTAAACACAGGCTTGCTACCGTCCTGGCCTATTCAAAAATGGATGATGACGACAGTGTTGAAATGATTGAACAGCGTGGTTATGCCGAAGGAGGTCTCGGGTTTAGTTCTGAAGTTGGTTATCAGTATCTACCTGCTGGTGGTAAAGGGTTTAGCCCACTCCTTACCGCAGCCTATACCGAGTTTGGTGAGTCAATAACGCCAGAGTTACAATATTGGTTTATGCCGGGCAACCGTATTTGGCTCGCTCATACATTTAATTCTCATGGCCGAAATGTTACAAGATTAGAATACCAGTGGGACTTCTAACAAAAACCAATAACTTGAAATAATTGTTAAGGTATACATATGAAACAATACTTATCTAGAGAATACATGGGTATTAAACATAATGACCATGTTGAAATTGAAAACAATCACAGTGTTTTTAACGTACTTTCAAAAGGTTATTTTTCAAAGCTGGCCCTGGCAGGGTTAACAACTTCAGTTTTAACATTCTCTTCTTTATCTTTAGCTAGCGATAGTAATGCACCGGTTATCGACGCAGGTAATGAAAAGCCGAACGTTATCATGATTCTATTAGATGATGTTGGTTTTTCTGATATCGGTGCTTTTGGCTCTGAGATCCGCACTCCAAATATTGATGAGCTGGCTTACTCAGGTCTGCGCTATAACCGATATGATACCGTCTCTATGTCCGCCCCTACCCGAGCAGCACTGCTTACAGGGCGAAACCCCCAAACTGTGCACATGGAAGAGTTAGCCCCGAAAAACGCCCCTTCACCTGGACCAAGTGTGCCATTAGGACAAGGCCCATCAGATAGTGGTGAACTTCCAACAAATGCACAAACGCTAGCGGAAGCCTTTCAAGCTGCGGATTACAAAACACATGTTTTAGGCAAGTGGCATGTTGCACCGGAATATAATAATGATGAAGAGCGAAATAAGGCCTTCTGGCCGTTACAAAAAGGTTTCGACTATTATTATGGTTTTATAAGTGGTCATACAAACCAGTTCAGGCCCGATCTTGTTGAGAATAACAGCAAGATACCGACCCCTACCGAAGAGGGCTATCATTTATCGGTTGATCTGATCGATAAAGCGATTGATATCTTGAAACCTGGAGGTGAACCGAATTTTGTTTACCTATCATTTGGTGCAGCCCATGCGCCTCTTCATGTGCCTAAATCGTATATTGATGAATACAAGGGGGTTTATGACGCTGGATGGGACGAACTGCGTAAAGAGCGTTTTGCTCGTCAGAAAGAGATGGGTGTGATACCGAACAACACGGTACTTCCTGACCGTGACAGTGGTGATTATGCTTGGAATTCTTTTGATGAACAGCATAGACGAGTGTTTGCCCGCTTTATGGAAACTTACGCAGGTTTTATGACCCACACAGACGAGCAGATTGGCCGCCTAGTTGATCACCTTAAGGCGACAGGTCAGTTTGACAATACATTAATCTTATTTACCACAGATAATGGCGCAGCCCCAGAAGGTGGCGTATTGGGTGGTTTCAGAAAGGCCTATTACGATAACACTTCAATTGCAGAAATGGATAAGCATCTTGATGAAGCAGGTAGCGTAGACACTTACATGATGTATCAGCGCCCATGGGCTTGGTTAGGTAGTACGCCTTTTAGACGTTATAAGCTATGGCCTCAGGCTGGTGGTGTTCGTGTTCCTCTTATTGCCTCTTGGCCTGCAAAAATTGAAGATGCTGGAAGCGTTCGGGGCCAAATGGTAAATGTTGTTGACTTGGCGCCAACAATGCTGGATGCCGCAGGTACGGAGTTCGCAACCTCTATTGACGGTGTGGAACAAATTCCAGTTGCCGGTCAGTCATTCCTGAATACCTTCGTTGATCAGAATGCAGAGACAAGGGGTATTCAATATTATTCACAACGTGGTAACCGTGCGATTACTAGTGGAAAATGGCGAGCAATCGCGATGCATCGCATTGGCGGTAAATTTGAAGATGACAAGTGGCAGTTGTTTGATCAAGAGTCTGATTTTTCAGAGTCCACCGATATCTCAGATCAAAATCCCCAAGTTGTTGAAGAGCTGAAAGCGTTGTGGTGGAAAGAGGCAACAGAGCATTCTGAAACACCAGTAACAAGAACGTTTGAGTTTATTTATAACTTCAGCCATGGGTATGATGCGTTCAAAGACTAAAACCTATTAAGTAATAACACTGTGGGCGCTATTGTCCGCAGTGTTATTCTTGAATAGATATTATTAGAGGTTGTTATTTATTCTTAAGCTAAGAGACTAGGCTCATAAAAATTGCGATTGCAAATGAAACACATCAGGTGGATTGGGGCTCAATTACTAAGTGCAAGTACCATTGATTCGAACGTAGCAGACTGAATGTAAGCTTCCTGCCATTTTTGAATAGCTAATTCTTCAAATTCAGTGTTAGTACATTGACCTTGGTACAGAACGCCATTGCTTCCATTACGTTGAGCATTGTCTGGTTTACAGTACTCGTCAAGACCATCTGAAAAGCCTTGTTTATATTTTTGATATTCCTCTTCACTTATACTGCCAAGGTCTTCAAGTTCAACTCTTGCCTGTTGGTAGTGGCCTTTTTCTCCATCTAACAGACCAATACGATACCAATCATTAGTTTGTGCCAGCATAGCTTGTTCTGAAAGGGATGATGAGCAGCCTGATATAATGTAAAGTGATAATATTAAAGTTAAAAATTTCATTTTATCCTCGACTAAAGATTACTTTTTTTGATGTGCTTCAGAATGAATATAGAACATTATTTAGTTTGTGCGGTACAAAGTGAAAACTTTAATCATCCTCATGGTGATGAGAATTGAGTTGGTGGGTAAGGTATTAGGAGGTTTTGACAAAGTATATTTTCAGCAAGAGACGTTTATCATTAACGCGATTTTACTGAGTGTCGTAAGAGCGTTGATGAAGGCCTGATGCATAGGCGCGGCCCTCTGCTCATAGAGAGCCGCGGTCAATTATTGCTGCCACCAACGCTCGAAGTTTTGCTGCTCGTCGTCGAGCCACATTACCTGGCCTATCATTGGGGTCATCAGCCGAAAATTAGCATCATGGCTGAGCTCAGAGATGCGTTCCAACGGCTCATGCCAAGCGTGCTTGGAAAGCTTAAACTTGCTGTTATGTGCCGGGATCATTGCTTTGGCCTGTAAATCCAGGGTAGCCTGAACGGTTTCTTCGGGCATCATATGGATATGGCGCCAGTTCTCGTTGTACTGGCCAGCTTCGAGAATGGCAACATCAAATGCGCCGAGCCGGGCGTGGATTTGCCTGAAGTGGTCACCATAGCCACTATCGCCGCCGATGTACACTTTATGTTTTGGCATAATAAGGGCAAAAGAGCCCCAGAGCGTCTGGTTACGTTTGAGAAGCCGGCCAGAGAAGTGCTGGGCGGGTAAAATGTGGATCTGCAACTGACCCTGCTCAAAACTGTCATACCAATCGCCTTCAAATACCTTGCTTTCATCGTAGCCCCATTGCGTCAAGTAGGAGCCAACGCCAATGGGGGTGATGGCTTGTGCTACTTTCTCCCGCACGGCAACAACACTCGGGTGGTCAAGGTGATCCCAGTGGTCATGGGTGATCAGCAGGTAATCGACCTCAGGGATGTCCTCGGCCTGATAGATATTGCTACCTTCAAAGGCGAGGTTGGTATAGGGAACTGGCGAGGCGTTGTCGCTGAACACCGGATCAACCAAGAACCTAACCCCATCCAGTTGGATAAAGTAGGAAGAATGTCCCATCCACACCATGACGTTACTTTCTTTGTCGAGCGCGTGTAAATCGGTTTTCTCAGAGGGAAGCGCGAAGTCCGGGGTGGCTTCAGGGATTTTATTGGTTAGAAACTTGATCCAGGCAGTAAGTAAGCCATCGCTATTGGCCAGTATCGGTGCTGGCACCGTATTGTGAAATACGCCAGAGTGGTACGGGGCAATGTAGGTGCGATCCACCACAACGGGGGAGGCAAATTGCGGTTGGCGCAAGTAGAGAAGCGATGCCGAGGCGAGCAAGAAGCAAAAAGCAGCGATGAGCATTGTGATCTGTTTGAACCTGTTTCGTTTGGGTGAGCGCGATAAAGTGCCGGTTGGCTGAAAGTAACGTTTACTGCTGGTTTTTTGCATAGTGACCTATTTTGTTGGATTTAAGGACCGCGATTATTCGCCTGTCAAATACAATGGTGGCATCTTGCTTAGGGAGTGCAGCAACCACACTCGGGTAAATCTAGTGAATTCTCGGCTTGTTGTATACACGCATTGCTTTATAAAGCTTGCCTATTCCTCCAAAATCACGTGATCTGATACGTTTGGAATAATAGGCAATAATATAAAACAAATTGGCTATCGCCGCTTGTGTCCGCAACGCTATCTTCTATTTAGGATGACTGAGAAATTCAGTTTTTTGTTAGATAAGGAGTTCGTTGTGTTGATGCGTCGCTTAAAAACAATCCTGGTACTTGTTCTTGCTATATTTTCTATTTCTAAGGTGTCTGCCATGCAAACAGAGTTCACTGATAAAGAAAAAGCCATTATTCCTATTGCTGCCTTTACCGCTAGCGGTAACATCGATATGTTAAAAATGAGCTTTACAAAAGGGTTGGAAGACGGATTAACCGTCAATGAAATCAAGGAAATTTTGGTTCAGCTTTATGCCTATGCAGGTTTTCCTCGCAGCTTAAATGGCCTTGCCGCGTTCATGGAAGTCATGAACGAGCGCGAAGCCAACGGTATCAAAGATACTGTTGGTAAATCCTCCAGTCCTCTGCCTACAGACAAAACCAGCTTGGAGTTTGGTACGGCTAACCAAACAAAGCTGATTGGGGCTCCGGTGTCGGGAGCGCTGTTTGATTTCTCGCCGCAAGTTGACGAGTACCTAAAAGCGCACTTGTTCGGTGATATTTTCGAGCGCGATGTATTGACCTGGAAAGAGCGTGAGATTGCCACCATTGCCGCCCTCGCCAATATTTCTGGTGTCAATAGCCAGTTGGCGTCGCATTACAATATCAGCATGAACAACGATATTACGCCGGCACAGCTGCAGGCCTTTGTGAAGGTGCTTGAACAGGAATGCGGAGCTGTTATTGCTGACAATGCGCAAGCTGTTTTGGATCAGGTGCTCAGCGCTAAGTAAGTCTGGGTAAACAGTGTGCAATACCGCAATTAATAGAGGTATTGCACTTTTTTGCGCAAGCATTGAGACGCCGGATAGTGCTGGAGGGATTGGATGAAAATAAATATCGCTGTTTTATTTCTAAGCGTCGCACCACTTTCAATGGTTAGTCAATTACATGCTCATTCAATCAATGGCGAACATCTAAGTGGCCAAGAGCTGGCGCTGTCTGAGAAAAAAATACAGGTTTCCTCGAATCGCAATGTTGCCGTATTTCAACTCTACGACACCAGAGCGGCAGCAGAGTTTTATCGCCAATTACCTTTAGAGTTGGAGTTATCAAACTTTCGCCAGGCCCAATGGATGTTTTATCCCCCCGAGAAACTCAATATCACGGATAACGAAGCGTACCATGATGGGAAAAAGGGAGAGTTGAGCTATTACGCGCCCTGGGGCGATGTATTTATGTTGTACAAGGATTTTTATGCCTCAGATCACATGCATAGACTCGGTGTGGTGATTGATGGGATCGACAATATTGCTCCCATGTCTGGCACTGTTGCTATTGAAAAATATTAGCGTGACGGTGAGTTTAACTTCATGGGATGCAAATTCATTTTCAACATATAAAGGAAAGAAGATGAGTGCAGGAAAAGAAAAAAAAATGGGATTAGCTTTAATGCTTGTTGGTGCTTTGTGTGTTACTGCGTCTGTTCAAGCTAACACCAAGGGACAAGAGGTTTATCGAAGTGGTAGCCAAGGCTCATTTAGCGGCGCTCAGGAACTGTTTACTGGTGATGTTCAAGTCGATATGATTTTTCCAGAAAACGATGTAGCCAACTATTCGGCCGCGTATGTTACTTTTCAGGCGGGGGCAAGAACGGCATGGCATGAGCACCCAGCCGGGCAACATATGATTGTGACTTCTGGCGTTGGATTGACTGGCACCCGTGATGGAAAAGTGGTTTCGTTCCACGAAGGCGATGCCGTTTGGTGTCCACCTGATGTCGACCACTGGCACGGTGCAACGCCACATCAGGCTATGACCCATTTGGTGGTAACTGCTTCAAAAGATGGGCAGAACGTTATTTGGAAAGAGAAGGTGACAGACGAGCAATATCAATCGGCTGAATAAATACATCTAAATAAGAATGGTGATGACGTTACTAAAAGGTGTCATCACCATTCATACATTGTTGGTAATACACATCGAAAAGCTGCAAGGTTACAAATCAAACATTTCCTCTGCGCGTAAATATTGCTGCTCTACGGCAAGTCTGGCCATTTTTTCTCTGGCTCCGGCTGGTGCACCATCGATCCTGAATTGAATAATCTTCGTCATGTCTATCCGTTTTAGTTCATTCTCTCGCCATGCATCGAGGGTGGCTTGGATCTGTGTGGGGGTGAGAAACTGCTTAACTGACTCTACACTCAGTGCTTCGACTGGGCTGCTAGCGGTTGCGCTAATAGAAAAGCCCAATGCCAGAGTGGTTATAATAGTTGCTGTGATTTTCATTTCAATGGCCTCTTTTTATTGGAGTTGCATATCAATTTTAGGTGACGAAATAGAAGAAGTATAAATTAGTTCACGCTTTTTATGTCTTAATGGTATTGACAAGCAACAACAAGGTGGGTTCTTGTTATCTGCAATAAAAAGAGAGCTCAGAATGGTGGAGGGAATAAGGCTCAGTTGGTATGTCGCTTACACTTTTTTTGGGTGCAATGAAGGTCAATCATAACTGCAACATTGGATATTAAGAACGTCTAGGAGTTTTCATAATATATGCATCATGGGTTTTCCTGTGAAACCATGTCGTTACAAATATTAAAAGGTGATTAACACTGGTTCACCATTTTCCATCTTAGTGATAGACGGTCTGTAAATTATGAAAATAAACTTTAATCTCATGCAAGATAGAATGATGACTATCATGCAAAAAATCGGTCAAAACCGATACTTACAATCGATTATGCGAGGCATGATGCTGGTTCTTCCTGCCACTATCATGAGCTCATTCGCCACGCTGCTCAAGGTTCTGCCTATTGCTGCATACCAAGATTTTATCGCACTGCATAATTTGGCTCCATTCTTTGATATACCGATCAACTTTACCAATAACTTTTTAGCGGTCCTTGTGTCATTCTCCGTTGCCTATACGCTCGCCAAGAGCTTTAATGTCGACGGGTTTACGGCCGGCCTGATATCAATGATATCCTTCTTCATCTTGACGCCGTATGAACTGGGTGAGATGGGGCCGCTGGGGCAGGCATACAGTATACCGAATGAGTGGCTCGGTGCGATGGGCTTGTTTACTGGTATTATGGTAGCGTTTATTTCGGCACGTATTTTTGTTGCAATAACCCAAAAAGGCTTAATCATTCGCATGCCTGAAGGGGTGCCGGAATTTATTTCTAAGTCTTTCTCTGCACTGGTACCAGGTCTAGTGATCTTAACTGGTTTCACGGTTTTATCTGCCACAATTACGATTAACGGGTTGGGCAGTGTGCATGAGATCATTTACGGTATTATCCAATCGCCACTGACGAACCTCGGATCAGGCATTGGCTCGGTGATTGTAGTCTCGATCGTAGCTCAAACGCTTTGGTTCTTTGGCCTGCACGGTCACGCGATCACTCTTGGCATTGTGGCTCCTATCTGGTTTGCGATGGATGCTGCGCAGCTGGCTGCGTTCTCTGCCGGTGCGCCGACGCCGAACATCACAGGCTTTGCGTTCTTTATGACATACACTGCCGGTGATCTGTTGCCTCTAGCCTTCATGTTGGCGTTTATGGCGCGAAGCCAACGCTACAAAACCCTGGGACGTATCTCACTGCCACCGGCTGTATTTACTATCGGTGAACCAATGGCCTATGGTGTACCGCTGGTGATGAACTTTGCGCTGGCTATTCCATACATTCTACTTAACTCTGTGATGTTGTTTGCGGCTTACTACCTGACCGTGGCTGGGATCTTACCTGCGGTTGCTGGTGTGATGACGCCTGCGGGTATGCCGGTTATCGTTTCAGGCTTTATGCAAGGCAGTTGGAAAATTGCTGCGTTCCAGTTCTTCTCCTTGTTCATCAGGTTTGCTGGCTGGTACTTCTTCTTCAAGATCGCAGATAGAATTGCTTTTGCTGAAGAGAAAGCAGAAGAAATGTCCAATGCTGAGCAATCAGGTGAAGGCACTGCTGTTGAAGATGGTGCACTGCAACCCGCTGAAGCTAAAGGTTAAATATGTTGGATAACTTAACAGTAAATGGAAAGCGTGAATCAGCCATTGTTGACTGTTCCCCCATTCACCTTAGGTGGCTTGTTACATTCACCCAATCACATTTTACTCTGAAGGTTATCAACAAAGATAAAACAGTATATGTCACGGAACAGTATAGCAACGAAAGTTGCTATACTATTCAGGATATTACGCTTCAGAAAAACAGTAAATATGTGGTTGAAATAACGGTTCATAGTGAGGACGGTCGAAAAGAACGACTATGTAGTTATTTTATTACCGGAAACTTGGGGCAATTTAAAGCCAAATGGGTGACGAAACAAACCCCTTGGGTTGATGATCAACAGTATTATGACGATCGTCGAAACCTGGTCATTAAAAAGTCACTGCATGTCTCTGACGCTACCGAAGAGGCATACATTAATATTGTTGGTCTGGGATATTACAATCTTTATATCAACGGTAACAAAGTTTCTAATTACGAGCTTAATAACGATTGGACAAATTACAGCAAGATTGTTTATTACGATACGTTTGACATTCTTGCCTACCTCAAGCAAGGCGAGAACGAGATCCTTGTTGAACTGGCCAATGGTTGGTATCACCCGGCCCCCGTCACCCTGTTTGGTAAATACAATTTACGAAACAACCTAACAACGGGCCAGCCAATGCTGTTGGCGGAGGTTATTGTTCGCGAGCAAGAACATGAGCATACCTTTGCTACGGATGAGAGCTGGGTTGTTGCAGAGGGGCCATACCTATTTAACAATATGTATTTAGGCGAGGTGATCGATTTTCGTTTGATTAACCGCGATGGTGGCAAGATAGAGTTACTTGATACCGAGTGGGTTAATGTGGTCGAAACCACCGGCCCAGAAGGGGTATTGAAACCAAGCTTTATCGACAAAATCACCAGAAGTCGTGAGTTGACCCCGGCCGAAGTATACTCGCTTGAACCGACGCGGCATATCATCGATTTTGGCGAGATGGTCAGCGGATTTATCGATGCTTCTTTCACTGGCAAGGATGGCCTGGTTGTTGAGTTTCTTTACAGTGAAGAAATTAACGCCGACAAGACGTTAAACACCGATTCAACTTTGGCCGGCTTCGTCGGAAAAGAAGTCGCGGAAAATGTCATTGTTCCGGGAGGAGAGGGGGCACCCGCTCGCGCAGAGCAGCGTGACCGTTGTATCTGCCGAGATGGCGTGATGAGCTTTAGCAATCAGTTCACCTATCATTCGTTTCGCTATGTAGAAGTCACGGGGCTGACGCTAGCGCAGTTAAACCATGTCAAGGCGGTTTACGCCCATACCTCGTTGAACGATGTGGGGCATTTCCATTGTTCCGACAATGACCTGAATTATTTGTATCAGGTCGCGAAAACCACAAAACTCAATAACATTCACTCAGTTATCGAGGATTGTGCCCGGGAGCGACTCGCTTACGGCGGTGATATGGTTGCGCTTGCCAATTCGCAAGCAATGATGTTCGACTCTGCTAACCTGTACGAAAAAACCATCGACGATTTCATTGCCGACAGAATGGATAACGGCGGCTTTCCGGAAACCGCCCCTTTTATGGGGATCCAGACTAAAGGCACTGGTGAAGGAGCCGGTCCCCTTGGTTGGCAGTTGGCTGTGCCTTACTTACTGAAAACTCATTATCGATACTATGGTAATATCGAACTAGTGAAGCGTGTTTTCCCATATCTAGAAGCGCAGTTGACTCACATCAAAATATTGAATGCTGATGATATTGCCGATTTCTGCCTGGGCGATTGGGGCAGTAAAATTGCGGATCAAGATAATGTTAAGTGGGGCTCGCCAGCTTTAAGCTTTACAGCGGCATGTTTTTATTATTACCACTTGAATCTTCTGACTGAGTTTGCAGCAATACTGGGTCTTGCCGATAAGCGAGCAGATTACCAGCAACAGGCAGACTCAGTTAAATCTGGCCTGGTGGAAAAATACCGTAATGATGATGGCAGTTATGCTGACAAGAGCCAAACAAGCTATGTGTTTGCTCTCTACTTTGAGTTGGAAAGCGATCATCAGCAGCTGGTGGCATCATTGGACAAACTGGTTAGATCGGCTGGCTACGATGTTGAGTGTGGCATTTTTGGCCAGAGCTTTTTCTACACTCTGGCCCATAAATACGATTTTAACCATCTTGTGCAGCCGTGGCTGAATAATGCGTTGGGTTTGAAGCATATGCTTGATGATGGCAATGGTGCGCTGAAGGAGTTCTTTGGTGACAACTTCAATGGCTCCTGCAATCACGCGATGTTTAGCTCATATATCTCATGGTTTTATAATGGCCTGGCTGGGATTGCTGTCTGCGACGATGCCTGTGGTGCAGATAAGGTGGTGGTGAAACCGTATTTGGCCAGCAATATAGCAGAGGTAAAAGCCAGTTACCTGTCCGCGAGTGGTAAGGTGGGATGCCAGTGGTTACAAAATAGCGGTATTACCCATTTGTCTGTTCAAGTACCAGCTGGGGTAAAAGAATGTACATTGATTTTAGACAGGAAATATTTGTCTACTATATCACCGGAAAATATCAAGTACTTAGATGAAAAACACGTTCATATCGACATAACTGGTATTAATGAGTTGAACCTAGAGTTAAATACTGATTTAGTTAGCGCAGAAGAGTGTTGTTGATATAAGGCAAAACATGTTGGATGCGCAAGTGCATGATAAATTAATATCATACACTGACAAAGAACTAGAGCTTCTAGAGAGAAATCCTGATTTTAAACCTACATTTACTAAACGTTTAAAAAAAGAGTTTTTTCGAGACGAGCATATTTTTATTGTTAAGCAAACCCGGTTTATTGATATCCCTCTGCATTCGCATGAATACATAGAACTGGTTTATGTTTATCAAGGTAAAATGCGCCAAGTGGTAAATGGGAAAACAATTGAGCAAAATCAGGGTGAGATACTGCTGTTAAACCAGTTTGCTCAACACGAGGTAGAGGCGGCGACAGAAGACGATATAATAATTAATTTTATTATTGAGCCTGAGTTTATCGGCCGCCTCATTTCGCTTTTTGATAATGAAAATCTCATTACTGAGTTTATCTTAGCTTCTATTAATGGTAAGAATCGGCTTGGTGAGCATATTCACTTTAAGGTGGGTAATTGTGAGGAGTTACAACAATCAGTACTAAAGATAATTAACGAGATCTATAGTGAAAATATACTTAGACAAATGAGAGTGAATTTTCTTGTTGGATTGTTAATTACAGAGCTACTGGCTAATATTGAATCAAGTGACTACTATGTTAGCGTAAACTATACTGAATCTCTGGCCCTGATGGTACTTAAGTACATTGATGAAAATTATCAGAATGCCAGTTTGAAGGTTATCTCGGATCAGTTAAACCAACCCAACTATAAAGTGAGCCGGTTGCTTAAAAAGTTTACGGGTAAAACTTTTAGTGAAATTTTGTTGGAAAAAAGATTAGAGCGAGCAATATATTTGCTTAAATATACGGATTATTCAATCATCGATATTATTAATATGACTGGATATGAAAATGCATCGCATTTTTATCGTGTATTTAAAGAAAAGTACAATGTAAGTATCAAAGAATATAGAGATAATATAAGGTTCGTAAAAGCACCTTATTCAATAGAATCGGAAGACTAGTTACATCATTGTTGTCTCATTTAGCTCTTGCTCGGTTGGGTAAGAGCTTTTTTTGTGCAATTTGTTTTATATTTTTTTGGGGTTATAGACTGTGATCTATATCGCCATGGCAATATTCGACACTATTTTGTACAACAATCGTTATAAAAATCACTCCGTGGATCTAAGACAATGCAATTGTTGGATATGAAAAGAGAGAAACAGGATTGTTCACACCCTGTATCCAACAAATAAAGATTTACGTATTTTTGCTTATTTTAATGGCACTGAATAGATTTTAATAGCTGGTAATTAGCTATTTTGTACTTTCATCTGTTTACGATGTCTTAACATCCTGTGCATAAGCAACTATTCCGTAAAGATATAATCAAAGACGGAGTATAATAAATGAAACAAACGAGTTTAGTGGTGGCAATTTCTGCTGCTCTTATGGCTACGGCTTCTGCCCCTACATTTGCAGATGATAGCTTTACTTTTAATGGCTATGCTATGGTAGCCTCTGATTTTCAGGCAGAAACTGGCAAAGCTAAAAACCTCGCATTTCATATTGACCCTACAGGGCCGAACCAAGACCCGCGTGGTAAAATGGGTGACATGGCCAATAGCTATTGGCACGATATGTTCACAGCCATCGCAATGAACAAACGTTGGAACGATGTTGCCGAGGAAGGGCAGTGGGCGGATCTTACTTTCGAACTTGTGGGTTACGGTGATAAATCCGTCGAGGCGCAGCAGTTGTTTGCTCGTTATGGTGGTTTGGATTTCCTACCGGAAGATGCAACTGTCTGGGCTGGTCGTCGATACACCGGTGAGCGCATTCGTATCTTTGCCTACAACATCCGTGAGCTAAATGCCGATGCAGGTTTTGGTTATAACAGCGACAATTTTGACTTCACCATTGGTTATAACCAAGACGATATGTCAGGTTGGTCTGGTGAAGATCAGCTGTTTAAGACAGCAGAACCCTCTCGGGCGCTCGGGGACTTTGCCTACCGCATCGGCCAGTTCGAACTTGGGGCGACTTACGTAAAAGAACTCGAAGACAAAACTACTGAGCTTGGTGTTCCTCAACCTCACAATGGCACCAAGCGCGATGCAATTAGTGCCTTTGCCAAATATAAGTTTGGTTCTTATGCTGGTTTAGATGGCAACTCGACCTTTATCGTTCAGGCGGGTAAAGGTGTGATCGCACCGTACTTGAACACTAACCGTATCACGGTATTAAGTGAAGAAGACGACAAATCTATGCGTGCTTCTTACTACGGGATGATCAACCAGTTTGACGGCTTTACGATTGAGCCGGCGCTGGTGTATGAATATACCGACCGTGCAGAAGATCGTAAGGTTACTGAATTAAGGGATCTTAACCCAATGCTGCCTGGAAAAACGTTTGAATACGGTAGCGAAACTGAGCAAAAAGTGTTTGCTGGGGTCAATGTATACCAACCAGTAACGAACCATATTTCAATGCAGTATGAAGCAATTTACGCTCATATGACCAACCGAAATGGTGTTGATGGTGCTGATGGCGGCATGTATAAAATCGCGGCCGGCCCTTCAATCCAGCTCAAAACACTACCATGGGTAGCGCCAATTACTAACTTCAGCGTAGCCTACGCAGGTGGTGATCAAGTAATCACAGACCTTGATGTTGACAATGAATGGCGCGTTGGTTTCCGTATGGAAGCTTTCTTCTAACTGAACTAGCTTATGGAGACTTTCGCTAATCGGAGGTCTCCATTTTGTTCTTCTATACACATCTCAACGAAGAAAATCGTTTACAAGGGACAGTACAATGAAAAAAATTCTGTTGTTATCTGCTTTGATTATGGGTTCCTCCGTAGCGCTTGCTGCACCTTCCGATAGCATTGAAATGCAAGTAGAAATGTCGGTGCCACCCATTCGTCTGAATGCTGATTTTGTCTACGCGGAAACCTACAATAACATGGGGCGTCCGATCAAATTGTCAATGGATGTTATCCAGCCGTTCTCGCCAGAACCTCTACCTGCCGTATTGTTTGTAACTGGTGGTGGTTTTATGGATGCACCGAAAACGAAATTTATCGGTCAGCGTGTAGATATGGCTCGGGCGGGTTATGTGGTGGCCAGTATCGATTACCGAGTCGTACCAATGGTAACCTTCCCTGGGATGCTGGAAGATATTAAATCTGCGGTGCGTTACATGCGTGCTAACGCGAAAAAGTTTGGTATTGACCCAGACCGAATTGCTATTATGGGTGAGTCTGCAGGTGGGTACTTAGCCGCAATAGCTGCAACCACCAACGGTATGAAAGAGTTTGACAAAGGTGCCAACCTTGATCAAAGCAGTGATGTCCAGGCTGCGATTGACCTGTATGGTCTTTCAGATCTGACTCGAGTCGGAGCTGATTATTCCGCAGAACGTCAGAAAACGCATGAGTCGCCAGCTATTCCAGAGGCGATGTTGGTCAACGGCATTCCTTTCCAGGCGGGCGGCTCAATCTTGAGTGACCTTGACAAGGCAGCTTATGCAAACCCAATTACTCATATCTCCAAAAATACTCCCCCATTTTTGTTGATGCACGGAGATGCGGATCCTATTGTTTCACCAAGCCAAACCAAAATATTGCATGATGCACTCGTAGATAAAGGCATTGATTCAACTCGCTACGTTATTAAAGGGGCTGATCATGCCGGCTTCCTTTGGTATCAGCCAGAAATCATGGATACCATCATTGAGTTTCTGGATGAGAACCTGAAATAGACGTATGTGCTATCTGATAGGGCGGTTTGAATCCTTGCCGCCCTGCAAGTGTTAAATTTAGAGTGAAGTCCACTTACTTTTCATTCGCCGATATTAAGCCTAGTACTTAATATCGGCTTTTTTGGCATTTGGCGAAGCCGAACACTTTGATATTCAAAGGCCATTTAGATGGTTATTTTTTGTAATGAGTAGCCCTGAATTATAGGATGCCCATTATAATAGATTCGCTTTTTACTGGTGATTAAAGAATGTTAAGGTGAAAAAACTATACTTTTTGAGAATTAAGTCACACTTTTATATAGTGTTTGAAATATATGGTGTAACCGGTTCCATTTTTCTGTATATTATAATAAAACAAACCAATAGACTATTAAGGTAAACGAAATGACCAAAATTCTTTTATGCTGTGCAGCTGGCATGTCAACAAGTATGGTTGTTAAAAAGATGCAGCAAGCTGCTGTGAGTAAAAATATTGAAGTTGAAATTAATGCCGTTGGTCTTGATGAATTTGATGCCAACTTGTCTAAATATGATTGCTTTTTGTTAGGTCCTCAGATTAAATATAAGCTTAATGAATTCAAATCTAAAGCTGACAGTGTAGAAAAGCCAATTGCCGTTATTAATCAGATGGATTACGGTATGATGAAAGGCGATAAAATTCTGGATGAAGCATTGGCAATGCTAGGGTAATTTCTTTTTTTTATAGTGTAACCGGTTCCATTAATATGCCACTCATTGGATGGTAAGTATATCGGCATAGAGGGATCACTAATGCCGATATGCTCTTTGGTTGATGAAAATATATTTTTTCATCAAAAATAGAACCGGTTACATTATGGTTGTACATCCTATTCTATGTTTTCTTATGTATAACCATATCAATTATTTTACAGTCATTATGCTATGAAAAGAATATTAATATGTTGTTCAGCAGGGATGTCTGCTCGCATGGTTGTTAATAAAATGAAGTTTGCTGCAGATATAATGGATGTAAATGTGGTTATAACATCAGTAGCAATGTCTGAATTTGAAAGCTACGTTTATAAATATGATTGTTTTTTACTCGGTCCGCAAGTTAAACATAAATTTACAGATTTCAAGGTTATTACTGAATCAGCTGGAAAACCGATAGAAGTCGTAAATTCTATGGACTACGGTATGATGAACGGAAAGAAAATATTAAATGATGCACTGCATCTAATAATGTAGCTTTACTAATAAAAATTTTCTATTTTACATCTAATTTAATTTATGGGAGAGAATGATGGATCTCGAATCTACTGTAATGGAACTGATCATCAATGCGGGTGAATCTAAGAGTCTGGCGATGCAAGCACTGATGAGCGCCAAGCAGGGCCAGTGGGATGAAGTTGATGACCTTCTGACCCAGTCTACCGAAGCGGCAAAACGTGCACATGGCGTTCAGACAGAACTGATTGGTCTGGATGAGGGTCAAGGAAAAGTTCCGGTCAACCTGGTAATGGTACATGCGCAAGACCACATTATGACATCAATGCTGGCACGCGAGTTAATTGAGGAATTGATTAATATCCACCGTAATCTTCAATCATAAACCCGTCTAAGCTGAGGCATTGAATTATTTAATCCTTGGCTTGCTCAACAGTAAGAGATTGTCACAATGAATAATGCATTTCCGAAAAATTTTCTATGGGGCGGTGCCGTTGCTGCCCACCAGGTAGAAGGTGGGTGGAACAGAGACGGCAAAGGGCCGAGTGTTGTTGATGTGTTGAGTGGTGGTGCAGTCGATAAAGACCGTATTATCACTGACGGTGTTAAAAGCGATACATTTTATCCAAACCATGAAGCTATAGATTTTCATGGTAATTTTAAAGAGGATATCGCCCTTTTCGCCGAAATGGGTTTTAAGTGCTTTAGGACTTCAATTGCATGGACGCGGATTTTTCCCCAGGGCGATGAAATCGAGCCGAATGAGTTTGGGCTTCAGTTCTACGACGATTTGTTCGATGAGCTGCTTAAATATGGTATTGAGCCTGTAATCACCTTGTCCCACTTCGAAATGCCAAATCACCTAGTTAAAGAGTATGGTGGTTGGCGTAGCCGCAAGGTCATCGATTTCTTTGTCCATTATGCTGAAACTGTGATGAAGCGGTATAAAGGAAAAGTTAAGTATTGGATGACCTTCAACGAGATCAATAACCAAAAGAATTACAGTTACCCGCTGTTTGGTTATACCTGTTCCGGTGTTGTATTCAATGATGATGACAAGCCGGAACAAACGATGTATCAAGTAGTACACCACCAATTGGTGGCAAGCGCGAAAGTCGTTAAACTCGGTCACCAAATCAATCCAGCCTTTAAGATTGGGTGCATGATTGGCTTTATTCCAATTTACCCATATTCGTGTGCCCCTGACGATATCTTATTCGCTAACCAATCAATGCGTGATCGCTTCTTGTTCAGTGATGTCCATATGCGCGGCGAGTACCCGTCTTACATTGAGGCCGAGTGGGCTGCCAAAGGCTACCATATCGAAATGGATCCAAGCGATAAGCAGACCTTGAAGGAAGGCTGCTGTGACTACGTTGGCCTAAGCTACTATATGTCGGTTGCCGTTTCGGCGACCAATAAAGGTGAAAGCAAAGGCCTAACAGGGTTCCCTGGCAGCTTACCTAACCCGCATGTGAAAGCGTCGGATTGGGGATGGCAGATTGACCCGGTAGGTCTACGTTACTCGCTGAATATGCTTCATGAACGTTACCAAAAGCCGTTGTTCATTGTAGAAAATGGCTTTGGGGCGGTAGATACCGTCGAAGCAGATGGCAGTATCAACGATGACTATCGTATTGGTTATTTGGAAGCTCATATCCGCGAGATGAAGAAAGCGGTTGTCGAAGATGGTGTTGATCTTATCGGCTATACTCCGTGGGGTTGCATCGACTGTGTTTCGTTCACCACCGGTGAATATAAGAAACGATATGGCTTTATCTATGTTAACAAGCACGATGACGGCAGTGGCGATATGTCACGCTCGAAGAAGAAGAGCTTTGACTGGTACAAAGGTATCATCGAGAGTAATGGTGAAAGCATGTAAACAATAAGGTTAGGCTGACTGGGAATAAAATGAAGCCAGTAATGGTTCTAACTATACTGGTTGGCCTACTGACCACTCGCCACGGCTAAGTCGATACTTTATAATTCTGTTTACTAAGTGATTTGTATAGTTTCTAGCGACCCTATCAACAGTGTCGCTAGTTTTCGATTATAACCGGCAGTATTGTCGGCAATACCATGTGTTAATGATTGATTGGGTGAAGTGAATAAATGAGTACCATTGTTGATGTTTGTAAATTGGCTGGGGTATCTAAAGCGACCGTATCTCGGGTGATCAATGGCAATGGGCCGGTTAAAGAGTCGACTCGGCATACTGTTTATTCAGCGATGGAGCAGCTGGGCTACAGGCCGAATACGGTTGCACGAGCATTAGCAACCAATGAAACCAGCACCTTGGGCTTCGTTGTCTCTGATTTTAACGGCATCCACTTTGGATTGCTGCTCAAGCAAGCATCGGCAAGTACAGAGGCGGCAAACAAGCAGCTTTTGGTGACTGATGGGCATAACGATCCTGACAAAGAATATGAAGCCATTCGCAAAATAGAAGGCAGTTGCGATGCCATTGTCCTCTATAGCCGGACGCCAACGGATGCTCATATCAATCAGTTAGCTAAACAGTTGACCGTGCCGCTTGTTGTGATGAACAGGCTTGCACCCAATCCACTTTGCCACGTTATTGCTTTTGACCAACAGGGCGCCGTTGAAATGATGGTGGATTATTTGGTCAGCTGTGGCCACAGTAAAATTGCATGTATCACCGGGACTCTAAATAACCCTACCGGGCAGGCTCGACTTGCGGGCTATAAGAATTCATTATTAGCCCACGGAATGGCCTTTGATCAAGAACTTGTTGTATACGGTGAATACTTTATAGAAAGTGGCTACAGAGCATGTAAAGAGCTCATAGACAAAGGTGTAGACTTTACAGCTATGGTGGCCTTTAACGATCATATGGCGTTCGGAGCTTTGAAGGCGCTGTCTGAGGTGGGTATTTCGGTTCCTGAGCAAGTTTCGATTATTGGTATTGATGATGACCCAACCTCCAGTTTTTCTTCTCCTACCTTGACAACGGTCGAGCTGCCTATAGAAAAAATGACAAAACACGCAATTGAATTGGCGTTGGCACTCACCAAAGACAAAAAAACACCTAGTTTTCATTTGTACACGGGGAGATTGATCAAGCGAGAGTCAGTTATTCCATGTGCCGATGACATCTAATGATCTAACAATATGATTTATTTGAAATCAACAGAATTTTTTGCCCGTTCAGATCTCCCTATAACGACTGAGCTAAGAGCGCCTCAGGACTCTTTCCCTGAGCATGCGCATGCGTTTGAAGAGCTTATGGTGGTGTCTGGTGGCAGTGGTACGCATGTTATTAATGATGTTCCTATGAACCTATCTAAAAACTTCATCTGTTTTGTGAACAGAAATGATAGGCACCTGTTTGAAAATGTTGATAATTTGCACCTAAGTAATGTTCTATTTGATCCTGCAAAACTGTCAGTTGACTCTGCGATAAAAAAATATATCCCAACTCGTCAATCTGAAGAGAGCAGCGGATGGTTTATTAATGATAGTTGCAGTCAACATGTGAATCAGATCATTGCGCGGTTGGATAGTGAGTCACATTCAAACACGGCAGAATCGAAAATAATATGTCAATCATTATTTAATTTGTTGCTCGTGGAATTATCTCGAGGAAGAGTTAAGGATATTTCACAAGGGAGTGATGAAGAGAAAGTAATTTCTTTGCTGGCATATTTACACTCTCATTATGCAGAATCGAACACATTGGAAGAATTGGCATATAAAGCAAAAATATCCCCTAAACTACTGACTAAAAACCTAAAAATACTAACTGGTATGAGTTACAATCGCTGTCTGAACTATATACGATTAAGCAAATCTTTAGAAGCACTACGTTATAGTGAGAAGAGCATTACTGAGATTGCTTATGATGTTGGATATCATGATAGTAACTATTTCTCTACCAAGTTTAAGCAGCTTTTTAATACTACTCCCAGAGATGTTAGGCTTGGGGTAAGTGTGATATTGACGAGTCAATAAAGTTATATTTGTGACTAAATAAAAAATGGAAAAATGTAAATTTAGCAAGGGTGATGCTGTCGTTGTCAAACATGGCGTTACGGACCCAGATTTTGGGATTGATATCCAAGGCTGGATTGGTACTATAGAAAGTAGAACTGCACATAATAGATATAAAATTCGGTGGAAGAAAAAAACGCTAAAGCAAGTGGGGTGGCTTGAAACTACCTGCAATGAAATGGGCTTGGATTTCGAATCTATGTACCTGTTGGAAAATGATATCGAATGTTACCGGAAGGTAACAAGGGGCCGTCTTCTTAATGGTCTCATCAACTTATTTAACATTAAAATAGCAACCTCGAAATAGTAGCTTATTGCGAGAACATTGATTGAATCTGAAGCATTAAGTCTAACATATTTCCATCTAATATATCCTTTCCCCTATATTTTATCTGTGGCGATTTATGAGTGTTTTTCTGTATATAACTGAACGCTCATGTTGTGAAATGATCGACGCCAGAATAACCGGTATCAGCCAGGAGCAATGTATTGCTCAAAACGGAACTTACGAACACATCAATTGAAGAGAGTGTTTATTTTCTGGGCCGGTGATGATAGGGCTTTCAGCCACATTAACGTTTTCTTTCGATTTCAAAAAATTGAAATGTCGAACAATACCTGCAATTAAGTAGCAATGTTCTTTGCTCAAGAAACACTGCGTTAGAAAAATCAGAGATTGCTTTTTTATACAGGTACTCATTGTCAGCGTTGTTGGTTGAGACCTAAGCTTGGTTGTAATGGCTGAAGTTGCATAATAGCACCTACTCTTGGAACTTATAGTTCTGTTTTTTTAAAGCTAGATAGAACGTTACGATTATTCGACAGATATCAACTCTGATAATAAGGTGGAGGTATCAGCAGCCTATTTGGCTTGCTAGAAAATACTGGATGCGTTTCATCTGGAAAATGTCTATCAAGGTACTTAAATGAAAGAAGGCCAACTCACTGTGTGAGTTGGCCTTCTTTATCGGGGCAATTAAACTGCCCACACGTATTCCGGAGGTAATTGGACTGCGATTACATCGACTTTTTGTATAGCTCGATCACTTGCTCACGCGTCATTGGGTGCGGGTTACCACCGGCACATGGGTCAGCCATCGCATCGTCAACCCAGCTTAGGATGTCTTCCTCCGTTACGCCCAGCTCACCGAAGCCCGCTGGAATGCCGACGCGGCGGTTGAGCTCGTTCAGCGCATCAATAGCGGCAACGCTGGCTTCTTCTTGACTCATTGCCGACGTATCAACACCCATCGCAGCCGCAACTTGAGCAAATTTCTCAACGCGGTAAGGGCGGTTAAACTCGCACACAATCGGCAGCAAGATAGCGTTACAGACACCGTGCGGCAGATCTTTATGCGCGCCGGCAGGGTGGGCCATGGCATGCACCATACCCAGGCCAGCACTGTTGAATGACAGGCCGGCAACGAACTGGCCGTAAGCCATCATTTCACGGGCAGAGACATCAGTACCGTCGTCCACTGCTTTAGGTAAGCTCTCGGCGATCATTTTGATCGACTGCAGTGAAATGAAGTCGGTCAGTGGGTGAGCACCGACAGAAACGAAGGATTCAACCGCGTGAGTTAGCGCATCGATACCTGTTGCTGCCGTAGTCGGGGCAGGAATGCCTAGCATCACACTTGGATCGTTTACCGAAACATCCGGGATGATTTTGTCCGAGATGATGACATGTTTAACATGGGTGGCCGTGTCAGTGATCACTGCGTTGCTGGTTACCTCAGCAGCCGTGCCGGCTGTGGTGTTGATGGCGTACAGCGGGGCACCAAGCTGTTTTACCTTCTCAACACCGTTGTAGGCTGAAATCGGTGTCGGGTTGGCAGACAGGATTTTGATGGCTTTTGCTGTGTCGATCGAGCTACCGCCACCAAAGCCGATGATGTACTTGGCATCAGCAGATTGGTACATCTCAAGGGCATTATTTACCGTGTTGGTGTCAGGATTAGGGCGAACATCTTTAAATAGCGTCAGGTTCAGGGCGCTGTCGAGTAATTTTGACGCAAAGCCTAATTCAACCAGCATTGGGTCACAGATCAGCAGGCCAGACTCAGAGCCGTGTTCTGCTGCCAGACGCTCTACCAGTGCTTCGATTGCACCCACGCCAGAGTAGTTGATTTTAGGAAATGCTAGCTTAAATACACTCATCATTATTCCTCATAGGTTAAATTCGCGTTTTAGGATATCCATATTTTCTTTGCTAACCCCTTCTGGCTCGAATCCGGCAGCGGTACACATCATATACAGCTTGGCGCCTTTGTTAGCGACGTCGATGTAGTCGAAGGCTTCCAGGACATCGGCACCTGATGCGGTGGCACCGTGTTTTTCCCAGATAGCAACGTCATTAGCCAGGAGGGCCTCAGTAGTGCGGTCAGCCAATTCTTCAGACGATGGCAGGCAGTATGGGATCATGCCGATGCCGCGCGGAACAAAGGCGCGAACTTCTGGCAACATCTTCCAGCAAGTGTGGGTGAACAGTTCACTGCTCTTAGCAATGTCAGAGTGGTGAGATAGAGCGATAAGCTCAAGTGGGTGAGTATGCACTACCGACTTGTGGTTAGCGCCAGCCTTTTGTTTCGCAACCAGAATTTTGATGTGGCTGATAAATTCTGAGGTTGGGGCAAAATCGTCACTGGCTTTACCCCCCCAAAGGATTTGATAGCCGTTGGCCTGGGCGTTGATACGTAGTACACAGCCCGCGTATTGTGGATCACGCAGTTCGCGAATGCGCTGGCCGGTGCCTTTCACGTAGTAAATACGGCCAGCACTTTCCATTGGCAGTTGCAGTGGCAGTGTTTTTTCTGGACTGTCGATGGTGCCCACAGCACCAAAGATGTCGGTCAGGTCAACAGAGATGTTACCGCCGTTGCGCTCGGCCCATTCACGTTGCCAAAGGTACTGTGAGACTTCGCTAACTTTTTCAATTTCAGCTTTAACTGCGTTATTTAATTCGATCATTTGATTTTCAGCCTGGTATATTGCATTAGGTTGTTGCCGGATAAGCAACGGGCACTTAGGAGCGTTGCTTCGCTGCTCATCCGGCGAACATTGGGGGAGGGAATTAACGTGTTGCGTTAATGGTTGCTTCGTAGTCTTTAACGTCTTTCATCCAGTCAAAGCCAACTGGTACTTCGTTTTGTAGGCAGAAGTAATCCCATACCGCAGCCCAAGGCAGTGAGTGGCATTCTTCCATCAGACCCAGACGGGTGGTGTAGTCAAATGATTCTTCGGCCGCTTTTAGCTCGGCAGTTGGTTCCAGCAGGGCTTTCAGCAGGGCTTTTTGCGCGTTGCGGGTACCAATAACCCATGCCGCGATGCGGTTGATTGATGCGTCGAAGAAGTCCAGGCCGATAGAGACACGGTCTAGCAGGTCGTTACGTACGATTTCACGCATGATCGCCTGAGTTTCGTCGTCGAATGATACAACGTGGTCAGAGTCCCAACGTACTGGACGGGTAACGTGCAGTTGCAGGTCATTGACGTACAGAGAACAAGCACTGATCTTGTCGCTGATCACTTCAGTTGGGTGGAAGTGGCCAGCATCTAGACATAGTGCTGTGTTACGGGTTGCCGCGTAAGACAGGTAGAATTCGTTGCTGCCCACGGTGAACGCTTCTGCGCCAATACCGAATAACTTACATTCCACGGCATCTTTGTGGTAGGCACCGTCGATCTTTTCTTCCAGCGCCTTGTCCAGTGATTCCATCAGGCGCTTACGTGGGCTTAGACGGTCAACCGGCTGGTCTTTCATACCGTCTGGGATCCAGATGTTCATGAAAGAGGTGCTGCCCAGCTCACGGCCGAAGTATTCAGAAACCTTACGAGAGGCTTTGACGTGGTCGATCCAGAATTGACGGATCTCGTCATTCGGATGCGACAGGGTCAGGCCGTCATCTGCTTTCGGGTGTGAGAAAAGAGTCGGGTTGAAATCCAGCCCCAGGTCGTTTTGCTTCGCCCACTCTACCCAGCGGCTGAAGTGCTCAGGTTTGATCTGGTCACGCTCAACGTGCTTGTCGCTATCGATGTAGATAGCGTGCAGGTTAACGCGCTTTTTACCTGGGATCAGCGAGAATGCTTTGTCCATGTCGGCACGCAGTTGGTCAGGCGTGGTCGCCGCGCCAGGGTAGTTACCAGTGGTTTGAATACCACCGCTCAGTTCTAGCTCTGGAGACTCGAAGCCTTTTACGTCGTCGCCCTGCCAACAGTGGATAGACACAGGTGTTGTTTTCAGCATTTCAATAGCTTTGTCGGTATCAACACCGTATTTTTCAAAGACACTTTTCGCTTGCTGATAAGCAGTTGTGATTTGGTCGTTAGTCATCTTGTTTACCTATTTAGTGATCTGTTGGTAAAGGGATTTGGCTTGCTCCAGTCCGTCAATTTGACGTGGAGTGAAATACTTAACTTCGGAAGACGCATCAATAATTTGCCGCGCTTCGCCGAGTGAGGTAATGACATCAGAGGCAATAAACTGATTGACGACATTACCCAGCGCCGAGGCTTCAGTTGGCTCAGTCGAGACCATAATCTGACAAACATCGGCAACTAGCTGATTGAGAAACTGGTCTTGTGTGCCACCGCCAACGATGCGAAGTTCGTCAAACTGCTTACCGGTAACTTCGGCCAGCTGAGTCAGTACGTCTGCGTAGGCAAGTGTCAGGCTGTCGTAGATACAGCGAATCACTTCTGACAGGTTTTGCGGCCCGGTCAGTTCGCGCTTGTTGAACCATTCCTTGAAGGCTGCAGTCATCGAACTTGGATTGAGGAAATCATTGTCGTTAGGATTAACGATGTATTTAAACGGTTCTGCGTGGCGTGCCAGCATGGCAATATCGCTGAATTCCAGTGATGGGTTTTCCGCTTTTACCCGTTGGATAAGCCATAGGCCCATGATGTTCTTCAGCACCCGGTAGCGGCCATCAACTCCACCTTCGTTGGTCAGGTTGTATTGATAGGCCTGCTCGCCGGTGTAAGGCTGTTCGCTTTCGATACCCAGTAGCGACCAAGTGCCCGAGCTCAGGTAAGCCATGTTGTTACCGGAAATCGGCGTTGCGGCAACAGCAGAAGCGGTATCGTGGCTTGCAACCGAGCAAACCGGGATCTCAATGTCGCCGTGGCGGTATTGGCCAATAATGCGGTTTGGCATCTCCGCTGGCAGGAACCACTCTTTTTTGGCGCCACAGGCATCAATAAGCTGTTGGTTCCAGGTCTTCTCCTGACAGTTAAGCAGCTGACTGGTTGAGGCATTGGTGTATTCACAATGCTTCACGCCGCTTAGCTTGTAGTTAAGGTAATCAGGGACAAACAGTAGTGTGTCGATGTCCGCAAACCACGCCGGTTGCTGATCGGCAATCGCCTTCAGTTGATAGAGTGTATTGAAGGTCAGGAACTGGATACCGGTGATTTTGTACACATCGGTCAGGCTCAGCTGATTGTCAGTGAGCAGTTTGTCCATCACGCCTTCGGTACGCGTATCGCGGTAGCTAACATATTCGCCAAGGTTATTACCTTCCTTGTCGAGTAGGACAAAATCCACGCCCCAGGTATCAATACCCAGTGAGGTGATCTCTATACCGGTGGCGTTCACTTTATCGATGCCGGTTTTGATTTCTGTCAGGATTGAGTCGAGATCCCAGCAGGATTCCTTCCCACGCATTACCTGCTGATTTTTAAAGCGGTGGAATTCTTCGAGCTCAATTTTTTTATCTTTCAGATAACCGACCATGACGCGTCCACTTGACGCTCCAAGGTCTATTGCAATCACAGCTTTCATCGTGGTTAATACCTCTCTTTCTATGGAACTATTAAAAACGTTTTCGTCTGCGATTAACTTCAATTTTTCTCCTCTTATCGCTGGAATTGGGCTTTTTTTTCAAGAAAACGGTGAAAAGGTTTAAATTATTAGAGGTGACCGCATAAACCAGCTGGTGGTTAAGCCGACGGCGTTGTTTCACGAACATCGTCGCTAAAATGACTGACCGCGAGCAGAAACCTTACGTCTATAGCGATCATGGCTCGTTGGTGTCACTGAGCCGTTTCTCAACCGTGGGTAGCCTAATGGGTAACCTGACCAAAGGCTCGATGATGGTTGAAGGCCGTATTGCCCGCGTACTGAGTCCTAATTTGAAGCTGCACTAAGAAAAGTTCGGTTACGGGCCGATGAAGGAGAACAACGATGTTTCTGATGTTCGATGTGTTTGGTACCAAGATGTCTGTACAACAAAAAGATGGCTTTTGGTTACTCTACAAAGAGTCAGATACCGCGATGCGTGCCCGTATCTATGATGTGGTTATTCCACCAGAGCTTGATGAAGCGGATTTGGCGACCTACTTGGCAGATATCTACCATGAGAATGCCAGTGCCAATCATCCGGATGTACGACGTTGCTAAGCTATTAGCTAAAGATATGTCGTCAAACAATAAAACCGCCACAGATGGCTAACTCCTATCAATTAAGATGTTTGGAGCGAACCACATAGCGGGTTTTACTGATACGAACGGTCCTTGATTTGG
>NZ_JAWJZI010000015.1:0-96912 GCF_033022775.1 Photobacterium rosenbergii
AGCGGTAGTTCAGTTGGTTAGAATACCGGCCTGTCACGCCGGGGGTCGCGGGTTCGAGTCCCGTCCGCTCCGCCACTTATTAAGAAGCCTCGCTGGAAACAGCGGGGCTTTTTTACGTTTTGGCCTCCGGCAAAACGTAAGGATCTGGGAAGAGCGGGTCCTGGATTCGGGGAAAAGCATGAGATCAAAAGCTTCTCCTTAGCTGAAGGGCAGTAATGTAATCCCTGTTCATCGATATGTATTTATAAGCCCTGCTAGTAATAGTAGGGCTTTTTGCGTTCCGGGCCAGAGGCTATTGGCTTGGGACTAGAGGAAGGGCAAGGAAGAATGGCCATTGATAAAGCGGTAAGAGAAAAAGCAAGAACTTGACTTGTGAGGGCATTTGAAAATTCTGGTTCGCCCATCGCCCATCGCCCATCGCCCATCGCCCATCGCCCATCGCCCATCGCCCATCGCCCATCGCCCATCGCCCAAAAAAGAAAAAGGGTAGCGAAGCTACCCTTGCCGCGAAAGCTTAAAGCTTGCGAAATGTAACAGCTATGTGCATGTTACCTTAGGACTCAACGTGTTTCCCCAGCGCTAACCAAGGCAGTGGTACGGTTAACGCTGAGAAAGGGGGAAGCGTCAAAGGTTGAGGAAAGCCTTTAATTGATATACAACCTTCTCTGCTTGTTCTTGGTTTTCCATTTCAGCAAACAGTCTCAACAGAGGCTCGGTGCCTGAGAAGCGGGCGAGTGCCCAGCCACCGTTCTTGAAGTAGACTTTAGCCCCATCGGCATAGCTCACATGGTCAATTTCCCATTCGAAATCAGGTAGCTCCTTGTTGATGTAGATCTTGTCATAAAGGCGCTGGCGATCTTTAGGGCGGAAGGTACAGTCGCCTTCTGCGGTATAGGCAAAGCCATACTTGCCATAAATTTCATCAAGCATTTCTGACAACTTCTTGCCCGTCACACTGATCATCTCGACCAGCAAGCTTGAAGCGAACACGCCATCTTTACCTTTAATATGGCCACGGATGGTTAGGCCTCCCGAGCTTTCACCGCCAATGAGCGAGTCATCGGCTTCCATTTGAGAGCTGATGTGTTTGAAGCCGACCGGAACTTCAAAGCTTTTCTCTCCATGGTCTGTCGCAATCTTGTCTAGCAGGTGAGTTGTAGCAATGTTGCGAACCACAGAGCCTTTCCAGCCTTTATATTCAAGCAGGTAGTAATACAGCAGTATCAAGACTTCATTGGGATGAATGAAGTTACCTTTTTCATCAATGATGCCCAGCCGATCCGCATCACCATCGGTACCAATACCAATATCGTAACCTTCATGGGCTACAAGGTGTTTCAGACGGTAGAGCGTTGCCGCGTTAGGTGATGGCATCAAGCCACCAAAGGCTGGGTTTTGTCCATCGTTGATCACATCCACATCACAACGGCCGGTGATCAAAACAGTTTGTAGGGCGTTCTTGGCAACACCGAACATTGGGTCAATCAGTACCCGCAAGTTTGCTTTTTTGATCGCATCAATATCGATGAAGTTAATGATGGAGTCGACAAAGTCGTTCATCGGGTTGATCAGGGTAATGAGTTTGTCTTCGAGCGCCTGCTCGAAATCGACTGACTTGACGTCTTTGGCTGTGAGTGTCGCAACCTGTTGCTCAATTTTAGCCGTTATGACTTCATCGGCGTCCCGGCCTCCTTCAATGAAGACCTTGATACCGTTGTAGTCGGCTGGGTTATGCGAGGCCGTGATGCAGGCTGAGTATGTAGCGCTCATCTCTTTGGCTTGGAACATGACTATCGGGGTAGGAACAAACTTATTGATAAAGCTCACCCTGATACCATTTGCGGCCAGTACTTCAGCGAACCAGGCGGCTGCTTTGTCTGACAGAAAGCGGCGGTCATAACCAATAACAAAACCGTTATCAGTCACTTGTTCGGCAATCATGATATTTGCCAGCCCTTGGGCTGCAAGGCGTACATTGTCTTTGGTGAACTCTTCCCCGATAAGGGCGCGCCAGCCACCGGTTCCAAACTGGATCATAATGGAACTCCTATTCTCTCGTAGATAGACGGGGCGCAAGAGGCGCCCCAAGATGTGTTAACCCATCACAACCGTAACTGTGTTAGTGCTTCCTTCAGGCTGGGCAGGAATAGCTCCCTCAATCGCTTCGCCATTGAGGCTGATAGACTGAATGCCTTTGCTTACACCGTTCGGGTTTTCAACTTTGATTTGGTATGTCGCCCCACGCCATTGGCGAGTGACCTCAAAGCCAGGCCAGCTGGTTGGAATACATGGATTAATCGTTAGGCCGGCAAAGCCTGTTTGGACACCCAAGATGAAATTGGTGACGGCAAAGTAAGCCCAGCCTGATGTCCCTGTCAGCCAAGGGTGGTTGGCACGGCCATGATCTTGATGGTCGCGTCCCATGATGAACTGAACATACGAGTAAGGTTCGGCGATACGTTTCTCGATAATGTCATTCTGGTTGAACGGGTTCAGGGCATCGTAGAACTTCATGGCCTGATCGCCACGGCCTAGTTTGGCTTCCGCTACCCATGCCCAAGGGTTTGGATGTGAGAAGATAGCGCCATTCTCTTTTACCCCTTGGTAAACCCGAGTAACAAAGCCAATGTCATCATTTGGTGTGGCAAATGATGGGGCGTTCAGATGAAGGCCGTATTCAGAGAACAGGTTTTCGTCAACGGCGTCCATGGCTTGTTCACCGCGTTCTTGAGAGGCAAGACCCGATAGAACTGCAAGGGTGTTGGATTCAAGGTGGATACGTCCCTCTGTTTGCTGGGCGGTACCTATCTTGTCACCGTTTTTGGTTAGGCCGCGGATATACCAGCCGCCTTCTTCATCCCATAGGTGCTGCTCACAGGCTTCGCGGACGTTGGCTGCCATTTCAGTATATTTTGCAATGTCATCGTGCTTGCCAAGATACTTCGCAAGTTCGATGAATTCCTGTAGTGCCCAGAAATGCAGGAATGAAACCATGGCAGACTCACCGCCACCGAGGTTCAGGCAGTCGTTCCAGTCAGCTCGTAAGCCTTTACAGATCCCTGTTTGACCTACATATTCCGCCGAGAAATCCAGTGCGGCTTTCATGTGCTCGTAGACGGTAGCATCACCGCCATCAGCATATGGGATCACTTCATCAAAGAAGCTCTCCTCACCGGTTTCCGTCACATACTTACAGATGGTAGGGATCAGCCATAGGTGATCATCAGAGCAGGTATCTTCAATACCGTGGATCTTATCTTCGTCACTCGGCGTAGGAACAACCGTTGGAGACTTCGACGGTTCGACATCGGCTTTTTCCGGATCAAACCAATCAGGATCGAACAAGTGGAGACCATAGCCTGCTTTTACCTGGCCGCGTAGCAGATCAACCAAGCGCTTGCGAGTCATTGCGGCATTGGAGTGCGGAACGGAGATCGCATCTTGAGCGGTATCACGGTATCCCAAACCAGTACGGCCACCCACTTCGATAAATGAGGCGAATCGAGACCAGACCACACAAGTCTCTGCCTGATATAGGGTCCAAGCATTGATCATCGTGTCCAGCCCTTCATTTGGCGACTTGACCTGGAATTTAGCACAGCGCTCATCCCAGTGGGCTTTGATCCCGGCAAACGCGGCATCGACTTCTTCCAAATTCTGGTATTTTGCACGTAGTCGCTCGCCATTGCCTTTGCCGATCCCTAGGATGTAAGCAAAGCGGACTTCTTCACCCGGCTGGATCGTGAATTGCTTATGCAGTGAACCACAGTGGTTGTAACAAGTTTGGGCTGAGTTTGAACACTGGCCTTTTTCAACTGCAATCGGGTTAGCTTCATCTCGGTACAGGCCTAGGAAGCTGTCGCGCTGACCATCGTAGCTGTCAGGAGAGAACGTTGAGGCTAGGTAGTAGAAGCCTTCGAAGTCATTGGTATTGTAGTAAAGATCGTATTCGATCACGCCATCTTTATATTCTGTACCGGCAGAGTACAGCGACATTTGATGGTTCTGATTGTCCGACTGAATATGGCTAAATGAGAACTCTACAAATGAGAATGTACTGATAGTACGAGGTTTATCGGATGTGTTCTTGATGACGACATCCCAGATTTCAGCATCTTCGCCTTTGGGTACAAATAGGGTTTTGGTCGCAGTGATACCACTGTATTCACACTTGAACTTAGAGTACGACAGGCCATGGCGGACTTCATAGTTGGCTTCCTCTAGGCTTTTCGCCACTGGCTGCCAAGAGATGGACCAGTAGTCACCCGTTTCGTCATCACGCAGATAGACATAGTGGCCCGGGCGATCAAATGTCGCATTCGGGCGGAATTTAGTGACACGGTTGTACTCAGGCGAGTTATAGAAAGAATAGCCACCTGCGTTGTGCGAGATAACAGTACAGAACTTTTCTGTTCCCAGATAGTTGGTCCAAGGAGCAGGCACATCAGGACGGGTGATCACATACTCTCTATTATCGTTGTCAAAAAAACCGTATTTCATGGTGTTTCAATCCTTTTATTGTAATCGTTGTCCTGCGCCTTACTCGCAGCGACGGTAATTGATGCCTACTTTGTCTAGATATGCGAGCTGGCCGGCGAGGCGGGCCGTGAAATCAGGCCAGCTGCGATTGTCTGGTGTCGTCCAAGCGACTTCAGCCACCGCAAGCAAGCGGGGGTAAAGCATGTACTCAAGCCGGCTTTGGCTGTTGATCAGTTCACACCACAGGGCGCACTGAATGCCTCTGATGTGATGGCGGGCCGGATCATCCTTGGGGAGTTCGGACAGCGGGTGGTACTGGTATACCTGCTCCAGAGACAGCTTGCCTGCCCAGTCGACACCGGCTTCATCGGCACCGTGACCCTGGGCCATGTCGAGGTAGGTGGTCTGGCCCGGCTGCATCACAACGTCATATCCGGCCTGGGCGCAGTGAAGTCCTGCTTCTTCGCTCAGCCAGGAGAAAATAATGGTGTCCTTGCTGACTTTGTCACCATGGGTTGCCTCTTCCCAGCCCATCATCCTCTTGCCTTTCCTGCTCAGGTGCTCTTCGGCAAAGCGCAATACATGGCCTTGCAGCTCTTTGGGGTCGTCATAGCCTTGTTCTGCCATCAGGGAGCGGCAGGCAGGACTGTCGGTCCAGACCCCCTGCGGCACTTCATCGCCACCGATATGGACATAAGGTGCGGGGAATAATTCACAGACCTCATCAAGTACCTTGGTGAGGAAGGTATAGGTCCCCTCCATTGCCGGCGACAAGATGTTGTCGTTGTAGCCCTGAATACTGCGGTAAACGGAGTGGTCGTCGGGGTCAACAAGCAGATCAGGGAGCGACTTGATCGCCGCCCGGCAATGCCCGGGGATATCGATTTCTGGGATCACCATGATCCCGCGATCGGCGGCATAGCCGATAATGTCGCGTATATCCTGCTTGCTGTAATACCCACCGTATCGTTCGCCTATGGTGGTAAATTGTGGCTGGACAAGCTCATTAGGGCCTCGCCAGGCACCAATCCGGGTTAGCTCTGGGTAGGCATCAATCTCGATTCGCCAGCCCTCGTCGTCGGTAAGGTGCCAATGGAAGACGTTGAATTTGAACCGCGCCAGCTGATCAAGCAAAAACTTTATCCGTTTTACCGGATGGAAATGGCGGGCGCAGTCAAGCATCATGCCCCGGTGCCCGAAGTGCGGCGCATCGCTGATCTCCACCATGGGGATTTGGTAGGCCGCATCGGCGTGGTGGCTCGGCTCCGGCGGGATCAATTGCAGCAAGGATGAGGTGGCATGGCAAAAGCCCGCCTCTGAACTGGCCAGCAGCCAAATATCATCTTGCTCAACCAGGAGCTGGTATGCCCCTTCTGCGAGCTGCTCTTGGTGTTGGTAATGAATATTGCCCTTGGGATCGACAGCCAGCCCTTCGTGAAGTAAACCCTCCAGCTCAGCTTGCAACCAACGGCAGCAGCCTGCGGCGAGAGGGGTGCCTAGTGAAATCGCCGTATGCGGGTTAAGAGTAAACAGCCCTGCCAGTGGCTTGATGTGCTGCGGGGCAGGAACAAGGCTGATAGCAGCAGCGGGATTCAACGGGGTACCGTGGCGCTCACGGGGCGGCTGCTGCAAGCCAAAAGCGGTAATTTCCACCGGTTGCGGCTCGATAAACGGCACTTGGCCCTCACTACAGACAAAGGCATCGATGATCCCATCATCGAGCAGGGTGAATGGCTTGGTCCCGATGGTGAATTCAGTATAGAAATGGCCATTGGGCGTTAGCGGTTCATTGCGGCCAGACGTCAGTGTGCAGTAGCTTCCTACCTGGGCTAGCTGGCCGTGGGTCAAGCTGGCGTGGTTGATCCAGCGGCCCATTGTAAAATGCAGTGACCACTGTGGGAGCGGCTTATCCGATAGGTTGTGAATGGTCAGTGCCAGCCGTGACTCTTCCGGCTGCTGATCGATAACGACAAAATCGAGACGAAAATTCATAGCTACCTCACAATGGGTATAGGTTGTGGTTACCGCGGGCCATGGCCAGCGCACCATCCATCGCGTCACCCAATGGTTCGGCGATTCGTTGTTGAAGAGGCGGGATCAACCAAGGCTTGATCCTTTCGGCAATGCTGCCCATCAGGCAGATTTGATCCGCTCCGCGTTTGATCAGTGCCTTCATCCACATTTCAATGTCTGCAGCGGTTTGGTTGAGTAACTCGATCCCCAGCGCGTCTCCCTGGTAGGCATGGGTGAAAATAGCAGGTGAAAAATGCCCGTAGTCGCAAGGTCGGGCCGTTTTGGACCAGCTCACTAGCGTGTCGATATCCTGGTTGAAATGGGCAAGGACATGGGCGGAAAGAGGTGTCGTCGGTCGGATCCCGTCATGTGCTAGTAGGGTTTGCTGGATGAGACGCAGCCCCATCACGGCTCCTCCTCCCTGGTCTGAAATCGGAAACTCACGGCCGCCGACCACTTGTTGCTCGGTGCCTTTTATCAAGATCCCGCATGAGCCGGTACCGGCAATCAAAATCGCACCATCCTGACCGCTCCAAGCACCAAGGCAGGCACCGTAAGCATCTGTATTGAGGGTTACGGCTGCAAATGGATGAGGCTGAGCCATAAACTCGTACCATGCTGAGCGTTGCTCAGCACCCGCCAATGCCAGTCCCACCGACATGGTTGAGTAATCCTCATCGCTGAGCCCCGCGATGGCAGCTGCCGTGGCAATGGCATCAATAATGGAGGCCATCGCGATATCTGCACCTAGTAGGATATTGGCACTGCCGGTTTTCGCTTCGCCCATTACCTGGCCATTAGTGTTAATGATCCTGGCGCGACATGAGGTGCCGCCGCCATCAACACCAACAAAATAGCGAATGTGATCAGTCATGGTGTCGTTCCTTATACTGCAGAGTTACGGCCAAGAGATACCAAGCGGCATGCGGGATCCACTGTTCTCCCCAGCGCCAGTTTTGCAAGAAGTCCCTGTGATGAGGGGCTGGATTAAAGGCAATATCATGCTCGTTGTCGAACCCAGAGGTGATGCCATTGCAGACCCCGCCTTTGGCATTGAAAAAACCGAGTTCTGGCAAATAGTCCGGGTTGTTTCGGCCGTGCCCGTCAAGCATGGAAATATCAAATGGGTTTAGGCCCAGCAGCCAATCGAGTAGCCGCTGGCCATAGGCTTTAAGTTGCGGGCGCAATGGTTGGCAGCTTGGATAGCTTGCCGCCATAAATGCCATGCTGGCCAATGAGGCCAGACGGGCGTTTTCGCCCTGCCACCAGTAACCCGTTTCGTTATGATGAGGGATAAAGAACATGGAGGCTTTGTTGCCATCCAACGGTTTGGCGTACTGCCTCGGGTAGCCAAACGGGTTATTGACTTCCTGGGTTATATCGAGCTCGAAAGCGACCGCTTTGGCGACGGCATCCCCTAGCTGTTTCTGACGCTGAGGCTCTGGCTCGATAGCTAAATACTTGAGCAAGCTGATCACCGGCAAACCGGCTTCTGCGGCGTGGAAGTATGGGCGGCTGCCATCACTGTTGGCCGACCAATAACAATGCTGCTGCTCATCACTCTGTTGGCGCATAGCCAGTCTGCCAGCCCAGTTTCGGGCCTGTGCCAAGAAATCGGTATTGCAGGTGGCACGGAAAAGCTCTACAGCGGCCAGCAGGGCACAGTACTCATCGATGATGTTTTCAATACCGTCATCAAGATATTGCAGGTTGTGTTCAACCAGGTGCCAGTAGCCTTGCTCCGCTGCCGCCAGATAGGTCTCGCAGGCTGTTGTTGGATAGCCGATGTGCTTTGCTGATGGGCTGCTCAGGATCCGGCTTGCAGCTGCTAAGGCGGCAATGGCAACCCCTGCTCCCTGGCGGAAACCTGCTTGGAAGTCGGTAGATTTGTCGCCACTTTGATGGGCATAACTGCAGATTTCACGCTGTTCGGTTTGCTTGCTCCATTTATCGAAGACCGTGGTGTAGAAGTAGCCCTGCGGTGCCTGCATTTTGACAAGAAAATCGGCCCCATAGAGAGCTTCTTCCAGCAAGCGAACCCGGCTGAAGTCAGCAAAGGCTTCTTCGTTTGCCAGGGTGTCGAAAGCAGACAGCATATTCCACACCACCATAGGGGTTTGCTGCGGGTTGAAATAGTTGCTGAAGGACAGGTGGCTCAGGTATTTGCTGACATCACCGGAAGCGTCATACCAGCCTCCGCTGACATCAACTTTGATCTCGGTGCCGAGTAGCGGAACTGTGCGATCGGACAAGTCAAACTTGCCGCCGCAGCGCTGGGATTTAAAGTAATGCAGGACATCGCTGAAAGTGCGAGTCATCAATAGCCCCTCGGCGATAGCAAATGGCTCCGACAAGGTGTCACCGACACTAAGGTGATATTTCCCGCACTCCTTGAGTGCGGAAAAGTCGATAGTGTAGGTGAGCCCTGTGTGCCATTGATCGACCGGACCACAGGCCTCTAGAGGCAGCTGCATGATAGGCTGTTGGCTGCGGGCACAGATAAGCTCGGCATATTGAGCGTCAATAGCTGATGCCGTTTGGACGACTGCCTGCTTGTGGCCAAATTGCTCATAGCCTAAGTGGTTGGTTAACAGCTGCATGATCCCTCCATCAATTCTCGTACAGGTAACAACGTACGAAATGGTTGTCGGAGAGCTGGGTTACTCCCGGAAGTTGCTCACGGCACTTGTCTGTCGCATGGGTACAGCGACCGGCAAATGGGCAACCTAGGCTTTCTGGTGTCCACAGCGGGATCTCCCCTTTGTTACCCTTGAGCTTCTCGTGAATTGACTTCTTCGGATCCGGTACCGCCGAAACCAAAAGCTGGGTATAAGGGTGCTGCGGATCGTGAATGATCTCTTCGGTATCCCCCCACTCAACCATGTGACCGACGTACATCACCGCCAGATCTTCAGCAATGTAACGCGCAGTGGCGATATCGTGGGTAATATAAAGCAGCGCCATTTCGCGCTCGAACTTCATCTCTTCCATCAGGTTGAGTACACCGGCACGGATCGAAACATCGAGCATCGACGTCGGCTCATCGGCCAGTACAACTTCGGCACCAACGGCAATGTTTCGCGCTAGGTTGACGCGTTGACGCTGACCGCCAGAGAGCTGGTGTGGATACTTGGCGGCGGTTTCTTTAGGCGGGATCAAACCAACCTGTTCAAGCAGATCGTAGACCCTTTCTTCCAATTCTTTCTTGTTGCCTTTGCTGACTTTGTTGTGGATCAGCAGCGGGCGCGCCACATGATGGAAAATGGTGTGGGTCGGGTTCAGCGAGCCGAACGGGTCTTGCCATACCATCTGGATACCCTGGCGGTATTGCATCAGGTCGGCTTTTTTCTCGATGGTGGCAATATCACGCCCGTAGTACTCGATTGTTCCGTCTGTCGGCGCGTACATCTTGGCAATCATCTTGGCCGTGGTCGATTTACCTGAACCGGATTCACCGACCACTGACAGGCCGCGGCTTTTGTACATTTTGAAGGATACGTCGTTGATGGCGCGCATCATGGATTTTTTCAGCGAGTTGCTGTTGACCGGGAAGTCCTTGACCAGGTTCTTCCCTTCGATAATTGGTTGTCCGATTGGCTTGCTCATAATGCTTCCTATTACTTAATCCTTAACTGCTCTTGTTGAATAGGTGGCAGTTACTAAAACGGCCGGGTTCCAGCTGACGAAGCTGGGTTGCATGGCTGAAGCAAGCGTCGTGAGCTTTGCTGCAGCGGGCCTGGAAGCGGCATCCAGTCGGCACTTCCAATAGGTTGAGCGGGTTGCCCGGGATCCCGGTCAGACGGGTTTTAGGCCCAGTCAGCGGTGGGAAAGAGCTACCCAGCCCTTCGGTATAAGGATGGAATGGGGTTTCCAGGATCTGCTTGGACGGTGCGACCTCAACCAGTTCACCGGAATACATGATGCCGATGCGATCGGAGAACTCGACCATCAACGACAGGTCATGGGTAATGAACAGGATAGAGAAGCCGAACTCTTCTTTCAGGGCGTAGATCTTTTGCAGGATCTCGCGCTGTACCACCACATCCAGAGCAGTAGTTGGCTCATCCATGATGATCATCTTCGGGTTCAAGGCCAGGGCAATGGCTATGACCAAGCGCTGGCGCATACCGCCAGAGAACTGGTGCGGGTAATCACGCAGTCGGCTCGGATGAATATCGACAATTTCCAGCAGGCCTTCGGCACGGCGCACAGCTTGCTGGCGCGTCATTGAGGTGTGGCGCATGATCACATCGCAGAATTGCTCTTCCAGGGTCAATACCGGGTTCAATGCGTTCATCGCACTCTGGAACACCATCGAAATCTCGCTCCAGCGGAAGGCCGACATCTGCTGATCGTTGAATTTCAAGATATCGCCATGGCCATCGAAGATGACCTCACCGCCAGTGATAAATGCTGGCGGCTTGTGCAGGCGCATCAGCGAGAAGGCGACGGTGGATTTACCGCAGCCAGATTCCCCAGCCAGACCGAAGATTTCGCCTTTGCCAATATCGAAGCTGACGTTGTTTACCGCACGCACATCACCGGCATCGGTAATGTAGTCGACGCAAAGATTGCGGATAGAAATTTGTGGTTCGGTCATTATTTCTCTCCCCCTTCAAGGGCTGGCTGAGGCGCGAGGCTTGCCTGAGCTTGTTTCTGGTTTTCTTTAGCCATGTTCTTCCAGCGGCGCATACCTTTGTGCGAACGCAGCTGCGGGTTGGCAATTTCATCGACGGCGAAGTTCAGCATCGCGAGGCCAATTGCAATGAGCGTCAGGGCAATACATGGCGCGAGTAGCTCCCACCAGGCACCCACCAGCATCGAGGATGAAGTCTGCACGTTGTAGAGCATAATCCCCCAGCTGATGGAGTTCGGGTCGCCCAGGCCGAGGAAGGACAGGGTTGCTTCGGTCATAATCGCGAGCATCACTGAACCGATGAAGCTGGCCCCGACAATCGAGATCAGGTTAGGCAGGATCTCGACAAAGATGATGCGAACTGACGACTCGCCCAGGACTTCTGCGGCCTTGACGAACTCTTTCTCGCGCAGGGATAAGGTCTGTGCCCTGACGACACGGGCTCCCCATGCCCAGGAGGTCATCCCGATCACGATGGCGATTGTCAGTGGGCCTGCCTGGCCGATAAAGGCGGCAATCACGAACAGTAGCGGGAGCTGCGGGATAACCAGCATGATGTTCATGGCGGCCGACAGGATGTCGTCGACCCGGCCACCGAAGTAACCTGCTGATACCCCGATCACAGTGGCAAGGAAGCAGACCATTAATCCGGCGCCAAATCCAACCGCCAGCGAGGTGCGGGCACCGTAAACCACCTGGGACCAGACATCGCGCCCCATTCGGGTCGTACCGAGAGCATGGTCGGCATCTTTGGAGATGCGCAAGGTGCGTTTGCTGTCTGCCAAGTTGGTTGCGACCCAGCCGTCAGGGTTGTTTTGGGCTGCCTTGACAACGAATGCCGGGTATTCGTGCGGGCTGCCAGTGCGCTTGTCTGGGGCATGCTTGGTAATGACCGGCGCAAATACGGCACCCAAAACGAAGGTGGCGATGACAATAAGGCCAAAAAGCGCCTTGCTGTTACCGGAGAGTAGCTTGATTAGTCCTTTCATGATTATTTGCCTCCCTTACGTAGGCGAGGATCCAGAGCAACAATAAGAAGGTCGGCCAAGAAGTTGAAGAACAGCATGAACAGGGTCATGATCAGCAGCTGGCCCTGCAGCACTTGGTAGTCCCGGGTGTTAATGGCATTGAGCAATACGGTGCCGAGACCTGGGTAGTTGAAAATCATCTCGATGATCAGCTGACCACCGATCGCCATACCGATGGCCATCGAAAGGGCAGTGACACTTGGCAGCATGGCGTTACGGGCGGCGTACTTGAAGACCACGCGGTTTTCATTCAGCCCCTTGCCTTTTGCCATAGTGATGTAGTCTTCATTGAGCAGGTTGATCATGTTGTTGCGCATGTTGATCAGGAAGCCGCCGATCTGGATGACGGTGGCGCAGAACAGGGGCAGCACGGCGTGGTAGCCCACATCCAGATAGAAATCTAGGCTGGTCCAATCCGGTGTCGTGCCCGGGGTGTAGGCGTAGGTTGAGGGGAACCATTTTGCACCGATGGCAAAGGTATAAAGCACCAGCATAGCGACAACAACGGGTGGAACCGCCTGTACAACCATCATTCCAGGGGAAATGAAGGCATCGTATTTGCTGCCGCGCTTCCAGGCGGCAAAAATACCCAGTGTCGAGCCCAGGCAGAAAGCCAGGATCACAGCGGTACCGGCTAGAAACAGCGACCAGCCAACAGCGTTGCCCAGCACTTGGTTAACCGTTTGAGGGTAGGTTTGAATTGATATCCCCAGATCCCATGACAGGATCCCTTTGAGATAGATAAAGTATTGCTGATACATTGGGCCATCGACAAAGCCCAGCAGTTCTTTCATCGCGGCAATACGCTCAGGCGTCACCTGTACTGCGGCATTGGCAAACATCATGGTGACCGGATCCCCAGGCATCGCCCGGGGGATAATAAAGTTAATTGTTATTGCGAACAGCAGCGCAATAAAATAAAAACTAAGTCTGCGTACAAAAAATCCCATAACTCACACCTTAAAATATCCAGCTTCTCCAACCAGATTTCAGACACACTCTTCCCTGACCACTGGCCATAGTTATTTCTAAGGGGGAAGGTTGAAGGGGCGGTGCGCAAAGCGCGCACCGCAAATTATGACAATTACGATTTAGGTTTCAGGTCAAGCACTTGGAGTAAACGCTCTTGGGTGTTGGTGATAGGCATCGGACGTCCTTTCGGATTGTTCTCGTTCCACCAACCGGTAAAGCGCGCAGTGTTGTACTGAGACGTGTAGGCGCCTGACATAACAGGGATAGTCACCTGGTTCTCAGCAATGATTTTTTGGATGGCATGCGCCATTTGTACCTGCTCGCCGCGGTCAGCCGTTTTGTAGAAACCCGCTAGCAGGTTATCCAGCTTGTCGTTGCTCCAGTAGTGAAGGGCGAAGCGAGGCATGCCTTCGTTTGCCTGGAAGCGAGAGTGGTAACCACTGTCCCAGTAAGTGTAAGGATCTGCACCGTGGAAGTAGTTGGTGTAAGCCACATCATAGGTCGCATCCAGCATAGCCTGGTTATATACCGAGAAGTCAGGCGTGCTAGCTTTAGCCTTGATGCCCACTTCCTGAAGCATCTCAACACTTAGCTGAACGGTGTTGTTGAAGTCAGTCCAACCGTTTGGTGATTGGATAGAAAGCTCAATTTGCTTGCCTGTTGGTGTTTCAACGAAGCCGTCACCGTTGGTATCCTTGAAGCCCGCTTGCTTCAATAGCGCTTTCGCATTCTCGACATTGTAAGTCATGAATGGCTTGTATTTCTCGTGTACAGCCTTATCAGACCAAGACTCAAATGCTTGGCCTAGACCTGAAGCATAGTCGTTGACGACACCGCCACCGTAGAAGGCGATATCAATGATCGTTTCGCGGTCGATAGCCATTGAGAAGGCGCGACGGAAATCAATGTTGTTGATTGCTTCGTGGTTGCCTTTGTTTGGTGTTTTGTAGTTCAGCATGAACGCTTGCGTACCGCCGGCTGGGTACCAGTATTTGTTGTCTGGGCTAGCCGCCGCGTATGTGCTGTCGACATCAGGGATGAAAGCGTACGTCCAGTCGAACTGGCCGCTCAGCACCTGACCAAGGAATTGATCGTTGCCGCTGACCTGCGGTACACGAAGGCAGTCAACCTCTAGGTTGTCGTTATCCCAGTAGTTAGGGTTACGGCATTGGGTGTATAGCTGAGGCGTGAAAGTGTCGATTTCGGTAAATGGACCGGTACCCACCGGGTTTTCATTGGTGAAGCGTGTGGGATCTTCAATCTTGCTCCATACATGCTCTGGCACCACAGCGACTTTAGAAATCAGGTAAGGAACATTCGAGTTAGCTTCTGTAAGGCTGAAAGTAACTTTGTTGCCCTTGGCTTTCACGTCTTTGAGGCGGGCATTGATACCTGTGCGGTCAAGTTCTGGGTGGTTTTTCAACAGTTCGAAGGTGAATGCTACATCCTTGGCAGAGAAAGCCTTGCCGTCAGACCATTTCACGCCGTCTCGAATTTCAAAAGTTACCTGCATCAGGTCGTCAGACATATAGTAGTCTTTCGCCAAGCGCATAACCGGCTCATTACCCTTAAGCTCATTGAAGACAACCAGTGGCTCGTACAAAAAGTCATAGGTGGTATCAAGCTGAGTTTGTAGGTAAGGGTTGAAGTTACGTACAAAAGTTGGGAAGAACTTTGAAACGATGGTTAGCTCACTACGTTCTGCAGCGGTCGCCACTGGGGCGGCTAACATGGTTGAAGCGGCTGCGACAACGGCTAGCGCTAACTGGGTTTTCTTTATATTGGCAAGCATAGCTGTTCCTTACTCTATTGCTCTAAGTTTCACTTATGGAAAAAGCCCCCGCATTCACGGGGAGGAAGAACCTACTTTGTCCAAGCTGAGTAACGTACCTGAACAAATGGCCTTGTAGGCTCTGTGTGCCTTAAGGAAACTCCTGATTGGCAAAACGGTCAATTAGGCTGCTCGTTAAAAACGTTAAATTCGTTTTATTCTCCGTAAAAAACGTTAATAACAGACTGTGATCCCGCGCTTGCTGATGAGACTGGTGTGCTTTGCCTCTCAATATTTGTTTTGTTGTTTCATAATGATGGATTTTGTTTTTTCATTTTATCCCTTTTTAATCAGCGTTTTATGGTTATTCTGGTGGCGAGATAATGTAACAAGGTCAATCAGGACGCTTAATTCCCTGCGGAAAATTTATCAGTGCAGTTTGTTGTGATTACCTTCTCATAAACCGAAACTTTTTGCTGTGAGGGTGGGATAAGGTGGGAAAGAGAGCCTTATCTGAGGGATTTTTCGCCATTGTTTTTGTCTGTGTCAGGGCGCTTTTTTGCGGTTTGAGAGGGATAATTCGAGGCAAAAAAAAGCCTGCACAGAGCAGGCTTAGAGTGAATAAAGAGTTCTGGTTATTGGTTGACGATATCCTGGAGTTGCTCTTTCATCGTCACAAGCTCGTTATGTGTCGGGGTGTTTTGAGGGCTACGCTCAAGGACAAAATCGATGGTACTGAGTACCGTTCGCCAGCGTGGTGTCTTTGGTAGGGTTTCCAGATGAAGGTACTTATCCAGCGTACGTGTCTGCAGGGTGCTGCGGTCGAGATAGACCCGCCACAATCCGCTCTCCTCGGCTAGCTCGAACTTGGTCTTCTGGGTGGACTCCTCCCATTGCTTCAGTGTGGTCTTCATTATCTCCACAAGCAGTTCGCGCAAAGTGTCATTTTTGCTTTTGCCATTACCTTCTAGTTTGTCGGCTATGAAGCAGAACTCGTCCCCCAAGTGGCGCAGCTTCTGTAGGTTGTCCTTATTTCGGTTGAAAGCAAAGCCTGAGAGTACTTCGACGGCATTTTCCAGCACCTCTATTCGGTGGCTGCTGGTCTGCCCCTGGTTGTCGAAGATAAACATCCGCTGCAGGCCTGATTCCTCTGGGAGGTTGATGACATCGGTTTCCAATGACGTCAGGCTGTCACCGATCTTGAACATCAAACTGCCATGGAAGTGGTGGCTTAGACTGATGTCCTGCGGTAAATGTGTGGCCAGAATATCTTCGATATGGTGGCGCTCTACTTGTTCCGGCGAACGATTGAACAGTTTGCCGGCTGCGGCATTGGCATAGCGTATGCGGCCACCACTTTGGACGCAGAGGATTGCCTCGTTAGACGACTCGAGTAAACCCAGCAAGCGATTTTGCGTTTCCAGTAGGCTATTTTCAACTTGCTCCCTGCGTTCAATCTCCTCAGTAAGACGTTGATTCTCTTTAAGCTGGCGCTCTGTCTGCCCGGCTTTGAGGTGGGCGCCGATACGGGCGGTGAGCTCTTCTTTGTTAAATGGCTTGGTGAGGTAATCATTGGCGCCTGATTCAAAACCGCGGATCCTGTCCTGCACCTGGCCGAGGGCCGAGAGCATGATGATCGGGAGCTCGAGCATATTATAGTCTTGGCGCAGCTTCTCACAGACCTCATAGCCGGACATTTCCGGCATCATGATATCCAGCAGCATCAGGGCTGGCTGGTGGCTTTCAACCAGTTTCAGCGCCTGCGGCCCACTTTCTGCTGTGATCACTCGGTATCCCTCGAGGCGAAGGAAGTTATTGAGAACCTGAAGGTTGACGGGTTCATCGTCGACAATCAGCAGCAGTTCGCCATCGGGGTTTTCCTCGATATGCTCAAGCTCGCAAGCTTGGGCTTCCGGTGACGGGATCTGGAAGTGGCCGCTGCGGCTTGAGATCTCACTGTTGGCAATATCAGCCTCTGAAGCGAGATTCAGCGTGAAGCTGAAGGTTGTGCCTATCATCGGCTGGCTGCTGACGTACAGGCGTCCTCCCATCAGTTCTATGAGTTGGCGGCTGATCGACAGGCCGAGTCCGGAGCCTTGGCGGTAGTTGGCCGATTGGGTATTGGCCTGGATCAAGGGCTCGAAGATATGCTCAAGCTGCTCTGCCGGGATCCCTTGCCCGGTATCGACCACCTGAATCCGAAGCTGCGATTCCAGTATGGTTGCCGAGAGAATGATCTTACCTTCGGAGGTGTACTTAATAGCGTTTCCGACCAAGTTATAGAGAACCTGCTCCAGTCGCTGCTCGTCCCCTTGTACCAGCGGTAAGTCGTTGGGGATTTGGTTGATGATGCGAACCGGTTTGCTGCCGAGTAAATGGCTTGAAAGTTCCAACACCAGTCTGGCGGCAGAGGAGACATCGACCGCGTGCTGCTGGATATCCAGATCGCCATAGCGCATCTTGTGGTAATCGAGCAAGTCATCGACCAGATTGGTCAGGCGCTGGCCGCTGTTGATCATGATTTCAAGCTGGCGGCGCTGAGAGTGCTGGACGGGACCGTTGGCGCCTGCCAGCAGTGACTCGGCAATACCGACCATGCCATGCAAGGGGGTTCGCAGCTCATGGGAAGTGGTTGCCAGGAACTCATCCTTGAGCTTGTCAGCTGTTTGCAGCTCCTTGTTTTTCTGCTGGATGATCTGGAGATTTTGCTCCAGCTCATTGTTTTGCTCGCGGATCAGGGTCATTTTCTCCCTGACCGAGGCCTGCATCCTGGCAAAGCTAACAGCCAGGCGGCCTATTTCATCACAGCGATCCGTTCCTTCAATTTTCTGATCCATATCGCCTGCGGAGACCTGCTCTGCAGCCCAGGTCAGGCGAAGCAGAGGGGCTGTAATGGAATTCGACAGCCAGTGCGAGGCGATAATGACCAAGACAATGGCCGTTAGCATGGCAACGAAGAAAATCACTTCTAGCTGGCGGATCCGGGCAAAGGCTTCCTCTTCTGGCAGTTCGACCACCAAAGCCCAAGGGCTATCCATGATAGTGAGTGGGGAAAAGGCGCTGAGAACCGGGACGCCATTGAAGTTGGCAAAGCTACCCACGCCGCTGTCTCCTTCCAGCGCCCGGTTGATACTGTTACTGGAAAATGAAGCGGGATCTCCGCTCGCGGTTGGTAATCTAGAACGGTGATCCTGGCCGACCAGCAAGGTCTGGACGGAGTAGGAGTTATTGCCAGTGTCACTCAGGAAGTCACGGATAGATTGATTGCTCAGCTTGAAGAATACATAGCTGTGCAAATAGCCTTGCTGGATGATAGGGGCGGCAAACCAGGCTGCGAGATCGGCTTCGCCCTGAGACGGGCTGAAATCGGTGAAGGCAACCGGGACTTGGTCGGTCGCACTTTCCGATTGTTCGGTTTTTTTCTGGATCGACGAGAATGTTTGGCTTAATGCCGGGTACGCTTGCGCCGACTGGGGCAAGTTGATACCAAAAATCCCCGGGCTGTTGGCAGCATAGACGATGTTTCCGTTGATATCGACCAGCAAGATATCACTGAACGAAGAGCGTTTAAGGTACTCTTCATAGGCCCAGTTATAACGTTTGTACATTAACCGGTAGCGCTCATGGCCGACATAGTTGCCGGTGTCTTGCTCGTTGAGAGATTTATTGGTCAAGGTTTCCGTGTAGTAGCGGCTTCTACCCGTCTTGTGCAGTACCTCGGAAATATCGCCAAGCTGATGGTAGGCGCCGACCAAACCGTAGAAACGGCCACCGCTGGCGTTGGCCAGTTCGGAGCGGGCGAAGCTCTGTACCTCCGATTCCCGGCCGGCAAAGAAATTGTTGAGCTGTTTTTTCTTGTTGTCGAGTAGGGACGCAAGATGGTTGGTGCTCTGTTCAGCCAGATCTTTGGTATGGGAGTTGAGGAAAAATAGGGCCGATAGTATCAGTGGGGTAATACTCAATACTAAAAAAGCCAGCATTAAAGTGTGCTGGAGACGCTTTAAACGGGTAGTCTGCTGCATTCCGGTGCCTGAAAATACCTGTGGGACAAAGCTGCGTTGGTGGTAACGCCTTGATGTTATTGATATAGGTGTTGATTGCTTCCGTAAAATTGACGAAATTAACGGTTCAATCGTGCGGAAAAATCACCATAACCATCAGTTATACTTTGTTTTTTCGTGGAAGCAAGAAAGTGGTAGCGGAAGCGTGTGCCGACACACAGATTTGACGTTTTTGCCGTCAATTATGGAGACGAAATTGCCCAGAATGAGCAGTTTTGTATGAAAAGTTGGGCTGAGGCCGGGCGTTACCCGGCCTCATTAAGTCATTTTTTTGCAGTGTAAATACTAAATTTATTGTTCTTGGCTGTGGTCTCGCAGTTGCCCAGGCTTTCCTCGATAAGCGGTGGATAACGGAGGAAGCTGTTAGCAACAATGATCAGTTGGCCTTCATTGTTTAGGTACTGCGGCGCCTTGGCAATAAAGTCTTCCGTCGCGGCATAGAAGGTTTTCAGTCCGGCATGGAATGGCGGATTGCTGATCAGGTAGTCGTATGGGCCTTGCAGGGACGCATAGACATCAGTGGCTGTAAAGGTTGCTTCCAGTTGGTTTTCCCGGAAAGTCTCTTCGGCAGATGCGATGGCCAAGGCGCTGATATCACACAGTTCCAACTCAATGGATGGGTTGTTGGTTTTCATTACCGCACCAATGACACCGGCCCCACAGCCAAAGTCCAGTACGCGGCCTTTCAGTGAAGGCAGGGTTTCCAGCAGCAGTTTCGAACCTTGGTCGAACTCACCGTGGCTGAAGACGCCCGGCAGAGAGCGGATCGTCAACTCGGTACCTGCGATGCTAAGTGGGTAGCTGCGGAACCAGTCATTGATATCGAAAGCCGGAGCCTGGGTATCGCAGCGGCCCCAGAAGAAGCTGCAGCGACGGGCCGAATCGTACTTGGTAAGCTTGCCATAAGGGGCGAACATTTTCTCGGCACTACGCACACCGCTACGGTTTTCACCCACGACACAGATTTCGGTTTCCGGACCAAACTTGGCCAGCAGCATCGCCAACAGGTACTCGGCTTCGGCTTTGGCTTTCGGCCAATACAGCAGAATCATATCGATATCGGCTTCATCACTGAACTCAGCGCCAAAGGTTGTATGGATATTGCTAAAGGCAGCCATACGGCGGGCATAGCCGAAATTGGTGGTAAAGATCGTTACTGATGCAGCGGTCTGTGATAGCTCATTTGGAAAACTGTCATCGAGCTCACCGGCCACCAGGACTTTGCGGTTTTCGAAAAACTCTAGTTGACGGGCAGCAACCTGACTAGCAGCACTGTATGACATAACGACCTCAAGAATGGATGAAAGCTGTGTTGGGGCGCGAATTGTTCCACAAAAATGCGGATAAGAAAAGCCGGGCTGGGGCAGAGCCCCAGCCTAACTGATTAATGATGGTCTTGGTGCTGGAGGAAGTCCTGGAATTCGGCTTCGTAGAGCTTGAACAGTACCAAGGTGACGGCGAAGATAATCGGGCCGTAAATCAGGCCGATCAAGCCAAACACATGCAGGCCCCCAATGATGGAGAAGAAGATCAGCAGCGTACTCATGCCTGAGCTGCCCTGCATCAGCAGTGGGCGCAGGAAGTTATCGATTGAACCGACCACAATCGCTCCCCAGCCAGCCAAGAACAGCGCCCACTCCCATTTGCCGATCAGTAGCAGGTAGATACTGGCCGGTAGCCAGATCAGCGCGGTACCGACAACGGGGATCAGCGAGGCGAAAGCCATCATCGAGCCCCAGAACAAACCCTGGAACCCGGCCATCCACATCGCAAAGCCACCGGCAAAGCCCTGGGCCAGCGCGGTGAGGAAAGAGCCGAGAACCGCGGATTTGGCCACTTGCTCGACTTCGTTAAGCACCGCATCTTCCTGGCTGCGCGAGAGCGGCAGCACATGGCGGATGGTCTGAACAATCTTGTCATGGTCGCGCAGCAGGAAGAACAGCACGAACAGCATCAGCATGAAATTGATCAGGAAGTTGGTGGCATCTCCCAGCAGGCGGGCACTGACATTCAGCAACTGTGCGCCGAACTTCGAAGAGGCAGAGGCCACTTTCTGGACCATGATCTGGGTATCGACCGGCTCGAACGGTGAATACTTTTCGATAAGCGAGAGGAGTTTGACCACATAAGGGTGGGCCAGCACTTCCTGTACCCCGCCTGAGGTCAGCCAGGTATAGCTCTCCTTGGAAAAGGTAGTGCCCTGATGGATGATTGAGCTAAACACCACCAGCATCGGGATCACGATGATGAAGGTCAGCAGGGTGCAGGACAGTACCGATGACAGGTTGGGCGAGCTAGGCATCAACCTGTCCAGCTTTACATGCAGCGGGTAATAGAGCAGTGATATGATAAAAGCCATCACGATCGGGCCGATATACGGCTCAATCAACGTGTAGCTGGCGTAGGCAGCCAGCGCCAAAGAGGCAATGAGCATCCAGTGGCGAGATTCAACTTTGAATGGTTTGGGCACTGTGCATCCCTTATCGATAGGTTTAATGAGGCTATTGTTGCTGTCTGGTATTATGATTGCACCACATTGCTTACGAGGCAATCGATAATATCTGTCTGATTTTCCAGCGAGGAGGTATGACGATGGGGTGTTGTGACTGTGGTTGTGAGACCAAGAAAAAAAAGCGGGTTCCGCTGGCGGTTTTGGTCTTGGCTGCATTGGCCGTTTTGGCGCTTGTCTTCTGGCAGTAATGCGTAGATTCTTATTTTAGACCGTCCCAAAAGTAACAAGCCGCTCAGTGAGCGGCTTGTGTCTATCGGCTTTTCAAAACGAATAGGGTGACGTCAGCACCGTATTATGCGGCAGCTTCTTCTGCCAGGGTCTTGAAGGCATACTCTGCCGCACCCAACGTGGCTTCAATTTCCTTGTCGCCATGGGCTAGCGAAGTAAAACAAGCTTCGAAAGCAGAAGGTGCCAGGTAAACGCCTTTTTCCAGCATCAGGTTGAAGAAACGCTTGAAGCGCTCGATATCGCATTTGGCAACATCGTCGTAGCAGTTGACTGCTTCCTGATCGGTAAAGAAGAAACCGAACATTGCACCTACCTGGTTGGTTTTCAGTGGAACACCGTACTTATCAGCCAGAGATTGGAAACCTTCTGCCAAGCGCTGGGTCGTGCTGGCAAGCTGTTGCTCATGACCTTCTTTGGTCAATACGCTTAGGCAAGCGTGGCCAGCGGCCATGGCGACAGGGTTGCCCGATAGGGTACCTGCTTGGTAAACCGGACCGGTTGGGGCCACATATTCCATCACTTCACGGCGGCCACCGAATGCACCGACTGGCATACCGCCACCGATCACTTTACCCAGCGTGGTCAGATCCGGTTTGATGTTGTAGTAACCCTGCGCACCGCCGTGAGACACACGGAAGCCAGTCATGACTTCATCGAGGATCAGCAATGCGCCAAATTCATCACAGATCTCACGCAGGCCTTCAAGGAAGCCGGGTACCGGTGGGATACAGTTCATGTTGCCGGCTACAGGCTCGACAATGATACAGGCGATCTGCTCTGGGTGCTCGGCAAAGGCTTCGCGAACAGAGTCTAGGTTGTTGAAAGTGCAAGTTAGCGTGTGTTTGGCAAAGTCAGCCGGTACGCCCGGCGAGCTTGGCTGGCCAAGGGTCAGGGCACCGGAACCGGCTTTCACCAACAGGCAATCGGCATGGCCGTGGTAGCAACCTTCGAATTTGATGATCTTGTCACGATTGGTGAAACCACGGGCCAGGCGGATAGCACTCATGGTCGCTTCGGTACCCGAGCTCACCATACGCACCATTTCCATCGACGGCACCAACTGGGACACCATTTCAGCCATGGTGATTTCCATCTCGGTTGGTGCGCCAAAGCTCAGGCCCTGCTGGGCAGCTTTGATAACGGCATCACGTATAGCGACATGGTTGTGACCAAGGATCATCGGACCCCACGAGCCAACATAGTCAATATAGGCTTTGCCATCGGCATCGAAGATGTAGGCGCCGTCTGCGCGCTCGATAAATAGCGGGCTGCCGCCCACGCCGGCAAAGGCACGGACTGGTGAGTTAACGCCACCAGGGATCGTCTGTTGCGCTTTGGCAAATAAATCAGCTGACTTGCTCATTGTGATGTCCTGTTATTGAAGATTGTCCGATTTGAACTGTCGGCATTGTACCTAGGCTAATGGGGGCTTTCAATTGGGGGCGACGGGAACTATGGGCCGGCGCAAAGCATTGCGGGGCACAAAAATGCTGTGCATCACTGCAAAGCTAGTTTTCAACATTGAATATGTAAAAAAAACAACCGGTCAGCTATGCTTTCTCAAGGCGCTTTCCCTATATAAGGCGTCCCTTTCTATTGTTTCCCGGCTCCGGGATGATTTCATACTTACGGCATTGTTGATGACAGAGAAAAACCAAGGCACACCTGCGCCTGAAAGACTGCAGCCGAGCGGGCTGGTCCGGCGCTTTTTATCCCGAGACAAAACCCCTGTATCCGTCCTTTTCCTCTCCGCGCTGGTGGGCCTGGGAGCGGGCTTGCTGTCGACCTTGTTTGAGATTGCCGTGCACTGGGTGTCCGAGCAGCGAACGGAATGGTTACGTCATGAAATCAGCAATATGCTGCCGTTGTGGTTGTCGGCTTTCTTGATCAGCGCCTTGCTGGCCTTGGTGGGGTATTACCTGGTCCATCGTTTTGCCCCGGAGGCGGCCGGTTCGGGGATCCCGGAGATTGAAGGGGCGATGGATGACATCCGTCCGGTGCGCTGGTGGCGGGTGCTGCCGGTTAAGTTTATCGGTGGCCTGGGTGCACTGGGCTCCGGCATGGTACTGGGCCGTGAGGGGCCTTCGGTACAGATGGGCGGTAATATCGGCCGGATGGTCTCCGATCTGTTCCGACTGAAAGATAAAGAAGGCCGCCATGCGCTGCTAGCCTCGGGGGCCGCAGGCGGTTTGGCCGCTGCGTTCAATGCCCCGCTGGCGGCGATCATGTTTGTGGTCGAGGAGATGCGGCCGCAGTTTCGCTATAGTCTCATTTCGATTAAGTGCGTCATGATATCGGCGATTGTTGCCAATATCGTGTTCCGTAGTATTTCGGGCCAGCAGGCGGTGATCACCATGCCGCAGTATGATGCTCCCTTATTGCGCTCGCTATGGTTGTTCCTTTTGCTCGGGATGGCCTTCGGTATTTTCGGCGTGGTGTTCAATAAGCTGGTCACCATGGCCCAGGATATGTTTGCCCGTATCCACCGCCATGACCGCCGCCGCTATTTATTAACAGGGACGCTATTGGGGGGAAGCTTCGGTTTGCTTCTGCTGTATGTCCCTGAAATGACCGGAGGGGGGATCAGCTTGATCCCAAGTGCGACCAATGGCGAGTATGGTATCAGCATACTATTTATCCTCTTCTTGGCCCGTGTGGCGACCACCTTGTTGTGTTTCGGCTCGGGGGCGCCCGGTGGGATCTTCGCGCCGATGTTGGCATTGGGCACCTTGTTCGGTACTTTTTTTGGTGCCATTGCCCAGCAGTTGTTCCCCGAGCTTGGCCTGCAGCCGGGGATGTTCGCTATTGCCGGCATGGGGGCACTGTTTGCTGCCACAGTAAGGGCGCCGATCACCGGTATCTTGCTGGTGATAGAGATGACCGATAATTATGACTTGATCCTGCCATTGATCATTACAACCCTGGGGGCAACTATGCTGGCACAGGTACTTGGCGGTAAGCCAATTTACTCTCAACTCTTGCATCGAACCATAGAAAAGGAAAAAATGGCAAACAGAGAGCAGTCTACGGTGGTCAATACTTGAACGAGATAGTCAGGTATTAGATAATCACAACCATGACCGAGAGTATTTGAGAGGTTTTTAATGAGCGATGCTAATCTGCCGCTGAATTTTTCTGATGTTGCAGCGAACAAAGTGAAAACGCTTATTGCCGAGGAAGAGAACCCGGAGCTGAAGCTACGTGTTTACATCACCGGCGGTGGTTGTAGTGGTTTCCAGTATGGCTTTACCTTCGACGAGAAAGTCAACGAAGGCGATACCACAATTGAAAAAAGCGGCGTCACACTGGTTGTTGACCCGATGAGCCTGCAATACCTGATCGGTGGCACGGTTGATTACACGGAAGGCCTGGAAGGTTCCCGCTTCTTCGTAAACAACCCGAACGCGACAACCACTTGTGGTTGTGGTGCATCGTTCAGCGTCTAATTGAGTATTGGCAGCCAAACAGGTTGCCCGTGCATTGGCGAATAAACGGACGAATAAAAAGCCGCTCCCGAGAGGGGGCGGCTTTTTTGTTGGCTGTGGCTGCGGATAGGTACGTGTTAGGTACGGTTGCCAAGCAGTGGGCTGTTGTCGGCAATAAACTGGCTGAAGTGGTTTAGCTGTGCCATCCGCTCTTTGGCGTACTTCTGGAACTGGGTCTTTTCCTTGCCGCTGAGCGAGCGGGCCTGAGGCAGTTTTACCGTCCTCGGGTTCTTGTGTACGCCGTTGACCAAGAATTCATAATGCAGGTGCGGGCCGGTAACCCGGCCGGTGCCACCTAGCGTACCGATTGTCTGTCCCTGCTTGACTCGCTGGCCTGTCTTGACTTTGCGCTTGGTCAGGTGGAGATACTTGGTAATGTAGGTCGAGCTATGGCGAATGAAGACATAGTTACCGTTGAATTTGTTGTAGCTCGATTGCATGACTACACCGTCACCGGCTGCCCAAATCGGGGTACCGACCGGGGCTACGTAGTCAGTACCTCGGTGGGGACGGACCTGTCCGGTCACCGGGTGCAGGCGGCGCGGGTTGAAGTTCGAACTGACGTAACGGAAGTTGATCGGTGAGCGCAGGAACGCCTTGCGCATCGCCTGGCCTTTCTCATCATAATATTTGCCATCTTCACTGCGAATGGCAGTAAATGTCTGACCCAAGTTACTAAAGGTGGCGGCAAGGATATTGCCACGGCCGATTGGCTCGCCTTCAACCAGGCGCTCTTCAAATAATACAGAGAAGCTGTCACCGGCACGGATATCCAAGGCGAAGTCGATATCCCAGCCGAAGATTCCGGCAATTTCCATGATTTGGTTGGCTGTTAATCCTGCTTTATCGGCGGCATTCCAGAAACTCGACGTGATCACGGCTTGGGCAAAGTTGAGCTGAAGGTCAACCTCTTTGCTTTCCTTGTTCGAATAGAAGGTATCGGCAGTGCGGGTGATCACCAAGCTGTCGGTTGCGCTCTGTGGCTGGATCAACTGGACCAATTGATTGTCTTCGTCAAAACCAAAGCGTAATTTGTCGCCCGGACGCAAGCTAGTTAAGGTTTTGGTGCCATCATCGGCATTGACCAAGCGGTAAAGGGTCGCAGGCGATAAGCCAACCTTGTTGAATACCACCGCCAGGCTTTCGCCGGATTGCACTTCGTGTTCTTTCCACTTAAGGGCGGGAACTGTGGGCTTTTCATCACCCTCCATCGGCCGAAGCTGGTCGGTATCGAGAGAGATTTCCAGCGGGTAGAGCTTGCCGATTTCGAATTTTCGCTCAGGGTGTCCACTGCTTTGTGAGCTCGGCCATAATATTAACACCACGAGCAGCGTGCTGATCACGGTGATGAGAGTTTGGTGCATCCGTGGCAACCGGCGGAGTATCGGTACTTGCATGTGGTGTTTTTTTGCGATTTCGTAAAAAATAAGACAACCCTTAGTCTAACTGGTTTCAAAAAACATCGCTATTCAAGTAAGATTGAGGATTATTACTTTTTTGCCAATTCTGTGGGAGCGAACAAGAATGGCCAGCATTGAACAAGCTTTAGCTGAAATTAAGCGTGGTGTGGATGAGCTGATTCCGGAAGAGGAGCTGATTGCCAAGCTAAAAGAGAACCGTCCTCTGCGAATCAAACTAGGTGCCGATCCAACTGCACCGGATATTCACCTGGGTCACACAGTGATCTTGAACAAACTGCGTACGTTCCAGGAGCTAGGCCATGACGTCACGTTCCTGATCGGTGACTTCACCGGTATGGTGGGTGACCCAACAGGTAAAAATACTACCCGTCCACCGCTAACTCGCGAAGACGTACTGCGTAATGCGGAAACGTACAAAGAGCAGGTTTTCAAAATCCTCGATCCTGCCAAGACCAAGATTGAGTTCAACTCGAGCTGGCTGTCAGACCTGGGCGCAGAAGGCATGATCCGCCTGGCCGCAAACCAGACAGTTGCCCGTATGCTTGAGCGCGACGACTTCAAAAAGCGTTACAACGAAGGTCGCCCGATTGCGATCCACGAATTCATGTACCCGCTGCTTCAGGGCTATGACTCGGTAGCCATGGAGACTGATGTAGAGCTAGGTGGTACTGATCAGAAGTTCAACCTTCTGATGGGCCGTGAACTGCAGAAAGCCAATGGCCAGAAGCCACAGGTTGTCCTGACTATGCCACTGCTTGTTGGTCTGGACGGCGTGAAGAAAATGTCCAAGTCTGCCAACAACTACATTGGTGTGACTGACGTACCAAGTGAGATGTTCGGTAAAATCATGTCTATCTCTGACGATCTGATGTGGAACTACTTCGAATGTTTGTCTTTCCGTCCGTTGGAAGAAATCGACCAGTTCAAGGCTGACATTGCGGGGGGCCGTAACCCGCGTGATGTGAAAATTTTGCTGGCGAAAGAAATCATTGCCCGTTTCCACAGCGAAGCCGATGCCGATGCGGCCGAGCAGGAGTTCATCAACCGCTTCCAGAAAGGGGCGATGCCAGATGAAATGCCAGAGTTCGAATTCGAAGCCGGCATTGCGATTGGTAACCTACTGAAAGATGCGGGTCTGGTAAACTCAACCTCTGACGCGATGCGTATGATCCGCCAGGGCGCGGCGAAAATCGACGGCAACAAGATCGAAGATACCAAGCTTATCCCTGAAGCCGGTACTGCGGTATTCCAGGTTGGTAAGCGCAAGTTTGCCCGTGTGACGCTGAAGTAATTGCTTCAATAAAGATACCCTGAAGGTGCCCAGTGTAAACTGGGCACCTTTTTTATGCCTGTGGTTTATGTGCTCGTGCTACTTCGCATGAAAATTGTTTGGCATGAATATGGTTACGCACCCGTAGTAGGCTCCTTCTCATACGACTTGATGCGCAAGCAACGCGTTGACAGCAGCAGGGTACTCGGGCAAGGAAAAATACTGGTGGAGGTAGGCGCAGCTATAGGCCAGTTTGACGACATGATCGTCCTTGTTACTGAGTGTCTGCCCGAGCCAAATTTTCCACTGTTCATTGCTTGCAAGTGGTGAAGTCTGGACCACTTTCATTGAGATGCTGTTTGCCCTGGATACACATAATGCGGCAATGTAGGATTGCCAGAAGTAGTTTACCGCCAAGCCTTTTTGCCCTATCAGCGGCATCAGGGCATGTAATGCCTGCAAGCCTGTCACGCCATGCAGCAGGGTAAAGTTACCGGATGCCAGATAAAGTCGGATACTGGTTTGCGCGATGGCTTCAAAGGTAAGGTCTGCGGGGATGGCAGAGATGGCCTGGTATTCCGGTATGCGGGTGAGCTGATCGATTCTGTCAACAATGTTGCCGGGCTGGAATGAATAGTCCTTGAAGTGCCCGAAGGCCATTTGGGCCTGCTCTAGCCCCTGGTACTTGTGCGTTATTTCCAAGTCGCCAAGCGGCTGGAACTCACTGGACCAATATGCCAGGGCAATGGCTGTTTCCGCTTTGTCTTGCACCTGCACGGCATAGCTGAGGCGGATCAGGGCATGGAAAGCCGCGGTCGCCAACCCCGGAAGCAGTTGAGGTATGGCATTTTTCACTGTTTGTTCAATCCCTTCTTTTTCAACCTGCTGGCGATAAGCGTGCAGGAAGTAGGGAAAATGTTGTTTGTTGCCCAAAATGGCAGTGCCGGATTTTGCTGTAGAGGATGCCTGGCGGATAGGCTCGAGCCGCGGAATATAGTGGCGGTAGAATGCCTCCAGTTGGAAGTCTGTAGCACCACTGAATGACAGTGCGGCCAGCGCCATTGGCAAATGATTGGATAGGCCGCCTTGGTAGCTTGGATCAAACTGCTGGCCTTGCCTGATCAGTTGCAGCGCCTTAGGGGAGATAGACTGGAACATGTTGAAACCTCTTGCTAGAGGCGGTTTTCAAGCCATGGCTTGAACAGCAAACCGTTACTCGTATTTTTTGGAAACCAGTACGCAGATTGTTACTGGCTGTAGTCGTTACGCTGACTGTTATCTTGGCTCAGGTACTCGATAAACTCCCACTCTATGCCATTGGGATCCCAGAAGTACACCCGCTTGCACCAAGGGTGCGACGTCTCCATCTCATTTTCTTTGTAACCTGCTGCCAGCAATCGGGCTCTGACTTCCATAATATCTTCAGTCACCAAGCCAATATGGTTGATACCACTGTCTACATATGGGGTACGGTCTACAGAGTCCCGCTCGACGACCTCCTGCAGGGCGAGGTAGCTATGTTCCGTCCCGATATGGCACCAGCGGTAGCTATCACTTTGGCCGCAATGGCGGACAGTAAATGCCGGCAGGGCGGTCTGGATGAACTCGATAGTGCGATCGATGTTGCTGACCGTGATGTTGGCGTGTTCTACGTAGGGGGTCATAGGCACCTCTTTTTATTAAGTAATGTTTTTTGTTTACTTAAGTGTAGGGCTCGGGGTTGGTAAGTAAAGTTTTTTATTTACTTAATGGGCCGGAGTTACAAAAAAACCGCCAGCGTGGCGGTTTTTGTGAAAGATAAATACTGCTTACATGCCAAAGCGCGAGGCTGATCAGTGCCTCAGGGCAAACGTCGGCAGGGAAAGGTGCCAGCGAATTGCTGCCAGGCGAATAGTTAGTGTCGTGATAATGCCGGCCAGGGTCGCGATAGCGGTATCAACGTTGGCTGACAGAGCAACGGTGTGGACAATACCGCCAAGGATACAGGCGGTGGCATACACCTCGGTACGCAGTACCATCGGGATTTCACGTGCCAATACATCACGAATAACCCCACCACCACAGCCGGTCATCACACCCATGATCACTGCGACCATAGGCGTCGCACCAAAACGCAGTGCCTTCTCGACACCAATTGCTACGAAAACCGCAAGGCCGATGGCATCGGATACTGGCAATATCCACCAGGGCATCTGGCGCGGGCGACGGATTGCCAGCATGCTGACTAAACAGGTAATGAAAATCACCCATAGGTAATTGGTATCGGTGATCCAGAAAACAGGTGTCGCGCCAAGGGCCATATCGCGGATGGTTCCCCCTCCAATGGCGGTGACGCTAGCCAGCACCACAACCCCGAATGGGTCCATCCGGAGCCTGCCTGCCAGTAATACACCCGAAGCGGCGAACACGGCCGTTCCGAACATATCGAGAAGATAAATGAGCATCATGATACCTGCTGAGTCAGAGAATATAGGGCGATCGCGCAGATTGTACGACGAATAAGCTGGCTGACAACTCGCTGCAATCGCTTTGTGAGGTGACTCACATTGATTGTTGATAGCGTGTTACAGGTCGCTCTCGCGTACCTGATCTAGATACTGGCAAACCTCTTCGGCCGCCTTGATGGTACGTGGTGTAGGTCGGTTCAGCCAGTCTGATGTCACGGTAAAAATATGCTGTTTTTCTACTGCGGGTAACTGCTCTCGCCAATTGTTCCACACTGAAGGATCGGCCGCGGCATGGGAGGTACCGAAAATCACCTCTGGCTGGCGGATAATCACCTGTTCTTGTGAAACCTGAGGGTAAGCGACAGTACTGTTGGCGAAGATGTTCTGTCCGCCACATAAGGAGAAGACTTGGCTCGGCCAGTTATCACCCGCGACAGTGATGATCGGACTAGTGCTAAGTTGATAGAAGTAGCTGACCGGTTGTTTTTCTTTGTGCGCCAGGCGCAGCTTGTCCAGTCGCTGGCGGAAGTCTTGAGCATTGTGCTGGGCTTGCTCCGGCGTGTTAGCAAACTGGCCGAGTTGCTCGAGGGTAGCCGCAATGTCTTCCAGTGATTTCGGGTTGGAATAAAATACCTTGAAGCCTAGTTGCTCCAGCCGGGTCATTTCGCGGGTCGGGTTTCCACCTTCCCAAGCTAGGATCAGATCCGGCTGCAGGGCAACAATGCGCTCCATTTTGATCCCGCGGTAGTTGGCGACACGCTCAAGGGATTTAGCCGCTTCCGGGTAGTCGCTGTAATCACTGGCAGCGATCAGTTTATCGCCGAGTCCTGCAGCATAGGCCATTTCGGTGGTGTGGGGCGAAAGGCTGATGATGGTTTTCACTGGCTGGGCAGAGGCAAAGAAGGCTGGGAATAACAGCAGGCAGAGGGCAGCGAAACGCACTTAAACGGCTCCTTGTAGCATGAGTAATAATAGGCTTTGGACAATCACCCATGCCCATAGGCGCTGGGTGGCGAGGCGATTGATTTGACTCAAGTGGAAGGCTGCGGGCGCAATTCTGCCGCCGAGTTTGGGTCGCTCCACCTTGGTTTGGTCATAGATAGCCGGCCCGCCCAATGACAGTGACAGCTTGTGCCCGGCAGCAGCCAGTAACCACCCAGGACCTGGAAGGAGCCAGCTTTCACCCTGCTGCTTGAGCCCTTTTAGCGCTACCTGGGCGTTATGCCCGATAGTCAGGGCGAGGGCAAACAGGCGCAGTGGCACGATATCAAGAATCGCGAGGGCGGTGGTGGCCGGCTGGCCAAAATGGCGGAACTGCTGTCTGGTGGGTGACCAGCAGCGACTGAGCTCAACGGCTAGGCGATAAAGGAGCGCGCCGATCCCGCCAGCAAGGGCATACCAGAACAATACCCCAGCGACCAATCGTCCATAGCCGATCAGCATGGTTTCTGCGCCGGCCTTGCCGAGGCCAAGCAAAGAGAGGCTATCGGTATGGCGGTTGAGTTTGCTGGAAAGCAGTGTTCGGCAATGAATTTTATCTTCCCGGCTGTAGGCTCGGACAAACTGCTTGCTGAACTTGTGCATATTGCGCCAATCGAGGGCAACCCAAAGCAACAGGAGATGGAAAGCGGTATCGATCCAGACCAGTTGGTAAAGGCAGATAAGTACAATCAGAACAGTGAGCCACAATAGAGACCACGACAGCAGGCCTGAAAGGCGTTTCTGTTGCGGGGCATCATTGGGTTTATTGACTTTTTGCGCGAGGGTTAAGGCTAATTGGCGCCAGATTTGTAGCGGGTGTAACTGGGAAGGGATGGGCAACAGCCATTGCAATGCCAGTGCACCCCACAAGGCTAGCAGGGTGCTGTTTCCGGCGATATTTGCAATGGCGTCGGTCATCTTATTGGTTCAGCAGGTCAACCATCTTGGCAACCATAACCGATGAGCTCTGGGCTGCAACTGGCAGGAACTCTTCAAAGCTCATTGGCGACTCTTTGTCTGCCACGTCGGAAATGGCACGGACAACAACGAATGGTACGTTGAACTGGTGGCAAGCCTGGGCAATGGCTGCCGCTTCCATCTCAACCGCAATCACTGACGGGAAGTTGTCACGAATGAAGGTTTGTTTTTCTGCCGAGCACACGAAGGCATCGCCAGTACAGATCAGGCCGCGTACCGCGTGGGTATCACCCATGGTCGCCAGAGCCTGCTCGGCAACGTCCATCAGCTTGGCATCAGAAGCAAACGCCGCTGGCTGTTGGGCCATCTGGCCGATTTCGTAACCGAAAGCCGTTACGTCAGCATCGTGATAACGAACTTCTGTTGAGATCACTACATCGCCAACATTCAGGCTGCTGTCGAAGCCGCCGGCAGAGCCTGTGTTTAATACGACATCTGGCCGGAAGATTTCTAGCAGTACTGCACTGCCGACTGCCGCTGCTACTTTACCGATGCCTGACTGAAGCAGCACCACATCATGGCCGTTCAGTGTACCTGTGTAGAAAGTACAACCTGCTTTGTGGTGCGTGTCGCAGTTAGCCAGTTGGTCTTTTAGGATGGCAACTTCTTGCTCCATCGCGCCGATAATGCCGATTTTCATCAATACAGTCTCTTGTTAGGTAACAAGCCCCCATAAAGGGGGCGTGGGAATGGGCAGATTGTAACATGCTGGGCGGCAATTTTGCCAAGTTGCCAGCCGGTTAGTTATGCACCTAATAGCTACACATCTAGGTAGTCGAGGATACCGTCTGCGGCGCGGCGTCCTTCGTCAATGGCAGTGACGACCAGATCCGAGCCGCGGACGGCATCGCCGCCGGCAAAGATTTTCGGGTTGGTGGTCTGGAAGGCAAAGTTGCCGCCCTCCGGTGCCTGGATGCGGCCCCACTGATCCAGCTCGACCCCGAACTCAGCCAGCCATGGCATCGCATGGGGCTGGAAACCAAAGGCCATGATCACCGCATCGGCCGGCAGGATGTGCTCGCTACCCGGCACAGGCTCAGGGCGGCGGCGACCCGCCTCATCGGGCTCACCAAGGGCGGTTTTGACCATTTTCACCCCGCTAATTTGCCCATTGCTGCCAAGCTCCAGGCCAGTCGGCTGCAAGTTGAACTTGAATTTCACACCTTCCTCGCGGGCATTTTTTACCTCGCGCTTGGATCCGGGCATGTTGGCTTCATCTCGGCGGTAGGCACAGATAACACTGCCGGCACCTTGGCGTACCGAGGTGCGAACACAGTCCATGGCAGTATCACCACCGCCGAGTACCACCACATTCTTGCCTGCCATATCAATGAATGGCGGACTGTCATCGAGCCCCATCACCCGGTAGGTATTGGAGATCAAAAACGGCAGGGCATCGAACACCCCCGGGGCGTCTTCGTTCTCCAAGCCTGCACGCATGTTCTGGTAGGTGCCGACACCAAGGAAGACCGCATCAAATTCAGCGGTCAGCTCGGCCATTTGAATATCTTTGCCGACTTCGGTGTTGAGGCGGAACTCCACACCCATTTCGCTGAAGATCCGGCGGCGGTTGATCATGACTTCTTTTTCCAGCTTGAACGACGGGATCCCGAAGGTCAGCAGGCCGCCGATCTCTGGATAGCGGTCGAACACCACTGGCTTGACGCCGTTACGCACCAAGATATCTGCACAGGAGAGACCAGCAGGGCCAGCCCCGATGATGGCCACTTTCTTGTCGGTCCACTCGACATGGGACATGTCTGGTTTCCAGCCCATCTCGAAGGCCTTGTCGGTAATGTACTTCTCGACATTACCGATGGTGACGGCACCAAAGTCATCGTTAAGGGTACACGACCCCTCGCACAGGCGGTCTTGTGGGCAGACCCGGCCACAGACTTCCGGCAGGGTGTTGGTCTGGTGCGACAGCTCAACCGCTTCGATGATCCGTCCCTCGTTGGCGAGTTTGAGCCACTGGGGGATATAGTTGTGAACCGGGCACTTCCATTCACAATACGGGTTGCCGCAATCGAGGCAGCGGTCAGACTGGGCGCTGGCCTGTTGCTGGGTGAAAGGTTCGTAGATCTCGACAAACTCAATCTTGCGCACTTTCAGTGGCTTTTTGGGTGGGTCGATACGTGCAACATCGATAAACTGGTAAATATTCTGGCTCATCGGGTTCCCTCCCTATTGTGCTTGAATGCGCAGCTCAGCAGCTGAGCGACTCTGGTGGCCGAGCAAGGTATTCACATCGGCAGTCTTTGGTTTGGCCAGGTAAAAACGCGGGATCCACTGGTCGAACTCGGCCAGTATCTCCTGAGCCCGATCCGAGCCGGTCAGCTCGAGGTGCTGGTCAATCAGGCCGCGCAGATGCTCCTGGTGGATCTTGAGCTCAGATAGAGGCAGGGCCTCGACCAGCTCAGGGTTGACCCGTCCGGCAAAGTCGCCGTCTTCATCGAGGATGTAGGCAAAGCCCCCGGTCATCCCGGCGCCGAAGTTGACCCCGGTCTTGCCGAGAATGGCGACAATGCCCCCGGTCATGTATTCGCAGGCATTGTCACCCGCACCTTCGATAACGGCGATGGTGCCGGAGTTCCTGACCGCAAATCGCTCACCAGCTTTACCGGCGGCAAACAGCTTACCGCCCGTTGCGCCATAAAGGCAGGTGTTGCCGATAATGGTTGATTGGTTGGATTTGAAAGCCGAGCCAACTGGTGGGCGGATGACTATTTGCCCGCCAGTCATGCCTTTACCGACATAGTCATTGGCATCGCCGGTCAAGAAGAGGTTAAGGCCTCCGGCATTCCATACCCCGAAAGATTGCCCGGCAGTACCGGTCAGGTGGAGGTTGACCGGTGTCGACGCCATCCCCTGGTTACCCCAACGCTTGGCGATTTCCCCCGATAGTCTTGCGCCTACCGAGCGGTCGGTATTACGGATGTTCTCGAAGATGTTTGCACCGCTACGCGCTTCGATAGCTGGCAGTGCCTGTTCGAGTAGGGCGGCATTGAGCGGTGCATTATCGAACGGACTATTGCTTTCGCTGCAGTACAAGGTTTTGCCTTCCAGAGGCTCGCTGGTCGCCAGTACTGGCGATAAATCCAGCTTGCTCTGTTTGGCGGTATAGCCTTCGATGACTTCGAGTAAGTCGGTACGGCCGATCAAGTCGGTGAGCTTTTCTACCCCGAGCTCTGCGAGCAGTTCTCGGACTTCCTCACCAAGGCCGATGAAGTAATTCATCACCTGCTCGGGTAATCCTTTAAAGAAATCGCGCCGCAGGGTTTCGTCCTGCGTTGCCACGCCCGTTGCACAGTTATTGAGGTGGCAGATCCGCAGGTATTTACACCCTAGTGCCACCATTGGCGCGGTACCGAAGCCAAAGCTCTCGGCGCCGAGTATAGCAGCTTTGACTACGTCCAAGCCGGTTTTGAGGCCACCGTCGACCTGGAGCCGGATCTTGTGGCGCAACCCATTGGCGACCAACGCCTGCTGGGTTTCGGCAAGTCCCAACTCCCAAGGGCTACCGGCATATTTGACCGAGGTAAGCGGGCTGGCACCGGTGCCGCCGTCGTAGCCAGAGATAGTAATGAGATCGGCATAGGCTTTGGCTACCCCGGTCGCAATGGTGCCGACGCCGGGCTCGGACACCAGTTTGACCGATACCATGGCAGTCGGGTTGACTTGCTTGAGATCGAAGATCAGCTGGGCCAGATCTTCAATCGAATATATATCGTGGTGAGGCGGTGGCGAGATCAGGGTAACGCCCGGTACCGCATAACGCAATTTGGCAATTTCGGTGGTGACTTTGTGGCCCGGAAGCTGTCCGCCTTCACCGGGCTTGGCCCCTTGCGCTACTTTGATTTGGATAACATCGGCGTTGACCAGGTAATGCGGGGTAACACCAAAGCGGCCCGAAGCGACCTGCTTGATGCGGGAGTTACGCTCGCTGTTGAAGCGGCGAGGATCTTCGCCTCCTTCGCCGGAGTTAGAAAATCCACCCAACCGATTCATGGCAATAGCAAGAGCCTCGTGTGCCTCTGGACTCAGGGCACCGATAGACATTGCCGCGGAGTCAAACCGTTGGTAGAGCGCTGACGCTGGCTCGACCTTGTCGATGGCAATAGGCGCTTGATCCGAACTCAGTTTGAATAAATCACGGATCGCTGCGACAGGTCGCTCGTTAACTTGTTTGGCAAAAGCTTGGTAGTCGGCGTAGTCACCGGACTTGACCGCTTTTTGCAAGGTGCCGACCACGTCCGGGTTATAGGCATGGAACTCTCCGCCGTGGACGTACTTGAGCAAACCGCCATGCTCGATGGGTTTGCGCTTGAGCCACGCTCGACGGGAAAGGTTGAATAAGTCCTGCTGGAAATCGGCAAAGCCAGCACCCTGGATCCGGCTCGAGACACCACGGAAGCAGAGATCGACCACCTCGTCATCGAGCCCGACCGCTTCGAATAACATGGCGCAACGGTAGGAGGCGATGGTGGAGATCCCCATCTTGGACATGATCTTGTACAGACCCTTGTTGATGCCGTTGCGGAAATTGAGCATCACTTCGCGGTACGGTTTAGTTATAGCGCCGCTATCAACAAGCTGGCCGAGGGTTTCATAGGCGAGATACGGATACACCGCCGTGGCACCGAAGCCAAGCAATACCGCAAACTGGTGCGGATCGCGTGCGGTGGCGGTTTCAATGATAATGTTGGCATCGCAGCGGAGCTGCTCGGCCACCAAGCGATTCTGAACCGCCCCCACGGCCATGGCCGCAGGGATCGGCAGTTTGCCTGCATTAATGCCGCGGTCTGACAGCACGATAAGTACCGTACCGTTGCGGACCAGCCGCTCTGCCTGATCACAAATATCGATGATCGCCTGCTTGAGATCTTTCTCGTTCGGGTCAAAGTTGATATTGATGATGCTGTTGCGGTAGTGCTGGTTGTCGAGTTCCAGCAGCTGGACCAAGTCGGAGTAGAGCAGTACCGGGGAGGCGAAAGCAACCCGGTAGGCGTGGCTGTCGGTTTCACAGAACACGTTGATTTCACGGCCGATACAGGTCGCCAGCGACATCACATGTTTTTCCCGCAACGGGTCTATCGGCGGGTTGGTGACCTGGGCAAACATCTGGCGGAAATAATCGGTGACGGCACGCTCGCGGGAAGATAGGACGGCCATTGGTGCGTCATCGCCCATCGAGCCAGTGGCTTCCTGGCCGTTCTCACCGATCACTCTAAGGACCTGATCAATTTCCTCACGGTTCATGGCAAACTGCTTCTGGCAGGTGCTCAGCTCGGTATCACCGAACGAGCGGCTGCCGACTTGTTCATCGCCGAGCTCCTCGAAGGGCACCAGCCGTTTGACATGGCTGTCCATCCATTCTTTATAAGGGTGACGTCCCATCAGATCGTTATCAATGTCGGCAGAGTGCCAGATCTTGCCGAACTTGGTGTCGATCACCAGTAATTCGCCCGGCCCGACGCGGCCTTTTTCGGCCACTTCATCGGGGGCATAATCCCAGATCCCGACTTCGGAAGCTAGGGTGATCAGCTTGTCCTTGGTGATGATATAGCGGGCCGGGCGGAGGCCATTTCGGTCAAGGTTACAGGCGGCATAGCGGCCGTCGGACATCACGATACCGGCCGGCCCGTCCCATGGCTCCATGTGCATGGAGTTAAAGTCGTAAAAGGCCCTCAGCTCAGGATCCATATCCGGGTGGTTCTGCCACGCCGGCGGTACCAGCATTCTCATCGCGCGGAACAAATCCATGCCGCCGGAAAGGAATAGCTCGAGCATGTTGTCGAGGCTCGAGGAGTCCGAGCCGGTCTCGTTGACAAACGGAGCCGCGGTTTGCAGATCTGGCAATAAGGGGGATGAAAACTTGTATGCCCGCGCCCGCGCCCACTGGCGGTTACCGGCAATGGTGTTGATCTCACCGTTGTGGGCAAGGTAGCGGAACGGCTGGGCCAGCGGCCAGCGAGGCTGGGTATTGGTTGAAAAACGCTGGTGGAACAGGCAAATCGATGACTCCAGCCGGATGTCTCCCAGATCCTGGTAGAAGCGGGGCAGATCCGCTGGCATGCACAGCCCTTTGTAAACGGTCACTTGGGTCGACAGGCTACAGATATAGAAGTCGGGGTCTGCGGTGATGCGTTTTTCGATCCTGCGCCTAGCAACATAGAGGCGGCGGTCAATATCCCTTGGCTTCCAGCCGGCAGGCGCGTTGATAAAAACCTGCTCGATATTGGGGAGAGTTTCGGTCGCTATCGGGCCAAGCACCTGAGGGTTGATCGGCACCGGACGCCAGCCAACCAATGACAGGGTTTCCTTGGCCAGCTCTTCGCTGATGATTGTGCGGGCCTGCTCGGCAAGCACCGGATCCTGGCTGAGGAACAGCATGCCAAGAGCAAATTCCCGCGACAGCTTCCAGCCGTTGTCTTCGGCCACGATGCGGTAGAAGCTATCCGGCTTTTTCATTAGCAGTCCGCAACCGTCACCGGTTTTGCCATCGGCAGCAATGCCGCCACGGTGGGTCATTCGGTCAAGGGCGGAAATCGCGGTCCGGACAAGTTTGTGGCTGGTTTCTCCTTCGATATGGGCAATCAACCCGAAACCACAGTTATCTTTATCCAGCATGGGGTTATACAGTGTCATTACAACTCTCCCTAGCATCTGCCTGAATAAGCAGAAATACTGCATCTTTTGACGGTCTTCCTGACCGTCGTTGACAACCTTCACGCGTACCACGGGTTGTTTCTTGTGATTATCGGGTGGCCGCTGAAGGTACCTTTTTGCTTCCAGCGACCTTTCAAGTTAACGGCAATTTACAGAAAGGTCAAACTATAAACAATAAATTAACATCCGCTATAGGCACGGATAATGCAGTGAAATAGGGAGAGTGTAGAGTGAATAATTATGGCGAGGCGGGCTTGTGAGGAATAAAAAACCGGCCTGAGGAGGCCGGTTTGGTTTATGTTTCCCGGGTGGGTGGGGATTATCCCGACTAGGCATTCGATAGCATTAGCGAATCGGCCTTGGCTTCGAGGTTGCTGTCACCCATCAGATAGGCATCGATTTCGCGGGCACATTCACGGCCTTCGTTAATACAACGAACCACCAGTGATTGGCCGGTACGCATATCGCCAGCAGCAAATACACCTTGCTGGTTGGTGGCAAAACCTTGGGTTGCCACGTTGCCACGGTCATCGAGTTTAATGTCCAGCTGTGCTAGCACACCGGTTGGCTCTGGGTGCAGGAAGCCCATTGCCAAGAAGGCCATATCACACGGAATGATACGCTCAGAGCCTGCCACTTCGGTAAAGCCTGGGCGCTCACCTGCTTTTGCCTCTTCCCACTGGATGTCAGCAATACGCAGTGCTTTGACATTACCCGCTTCATCACCGATGAATTCCTTGGTCAGGATATTCCAGTGACGTTCACAGCCTTCCTCGTGAGAAGTCGAGGTTTTCATGATCATCGGGTAAGAAGGCCATGGCTGGTTGGCCGGGCGCTTCTCTGGCGGGATCGGCATGATCTCAACCTGGGTAATGCTCTCAGCACCGTGGCGGTTGGATGTACCCACACAGTCAGAGCCGGTATCACCACCACCGATCACCACTACATGTTTGCCTTTGGCGTGGATCTCTTCGGTTTTCAGATCCATGTCGTTGGCACGGCGGTTGTTCTGGGCAAGGAACTCCATGGCGAAGTGCACGCCTTTGAGTTCACGGCCCGGGATCGGCAGGTTGCGAGGAACTGTCGAGCCACCGGTCAGCAAGACCACATCAAAGTCCTGACGCAGCTGCTGGGCGTTGATGTTGACACCGACATGGGCATTCACTTCGAACTTGATACCGGCATCGGCCATCAGGTTGATCTTGCGATCGATAATGTCCATGCCTAGTTTGAAGTCAGGGATCCCGAAACGCAGTAGGCCCCCCACTTTCTCATCACGCTCGAACACCGTTACACAGTGACCGGCACTGTTGAGCTGCTCGGCTGCCGCCAGGCCCGCAGGGCCCGAGCCGATGATCGCGACCGTTTTACCGGTACGCGAACGCGGTGTCTTCGGTTTGGCGTACCCTTCTCGGTACGCCGTCTCGACAATGGTCTTCTCGATATTACAAATCGTGATTGGGTCTTGGTTGATCCCCAGTACACAGCCACTTTCACAAGGGGCTGGGCAAACACGGCCGGTAAATTCCGGGAAGTTGTTGGTCGAGCTCAGGATATTCCACGCCTCTTCCCAGCTGTCACGGTACACCGCGTCATTGAATTCCGGGATGATGTTACCGATCGGGCAAGAGTTGTGGCAAAACGGTACGCCACAGTCCATGCAGCGCGATGCTTGCGTGTTAATCTTGTCGCCGAACTCCTCATTAAGGACAAACTCCTTGTTGTCCTGGATACGGACGCTCGGATCCAGCTTCTTTGGCAGCTCACGGCCAAACTCTAAAAATCCAGTAGGCTTACCCATTGACGGCCTCCAACTCTTCCTTGTTTTGTGCTTCTGCCTTGCGCTTCTGTAGTACTGCCTTGTAATCCCTTGGCATGACTTTCACCATCTTCTCGAGGTTGGCCTCGAAGTTAGACAGGAAGGTTTCTGCCACAGTACTGCCAGTCAGCTCGACGTGCTTGGTTAGCATATCGTGCAGCAGATCTTTGTCTTCCTGCTCGATTGGGTCGAGGTCAACCAGCTCAGGGTTGAGCTTGGTGTCGAAGTCTTCGAACTGATCCCAAACATACGCCACACCGCCACTCATACCGGCTGCGAAGTTACGGCCTGTTTGGCCTAGAATAACCGCCACACCGCCAGTCATGTATTCACAGCCGTGGTCACCCACGCCCTCAACGACGACCTTGGCACCCGAGTTACGGACACAGAAGCGCTCGCCCGCCATACCGCGGATGTAGGACTCACCCGAGGTAGCACCGTAGAAACAGACGTTACCGACAACGATGTTGTCTTCTGGGACGATGTCAGACTTGGCATCCGGGTAGAGCACCAGCGTACCGCCTGACAGGCCTTTGCCCCAGTAGTCGTTGGCATCGCCTTCGACTTCGAACTTGACGTTCTTGGCCAGGAAGGCACCGAAGCTCTGGCCGGCAGAGCCGTTGAACTTGACGTTCATTGGCTGAGGCAGGCCCTTGTCTTTGTAAATCTTGGAGATTTCGTTCGACAGCATGGTACCGGCACTGCGGTCGGTGTTGATGATGTCAAATTCGGCATCCACCTGCTTGCCTTCGTAAAGGGCAGGGGCCGCGGCTTCAATCAGCTTGCGATCCAATACCTCTTCGAGGTTGTGGTTCTGCTCACGCTGGTTGTACACGCCGTCTTCGTCACGGGCTGGCTCGATGAACAGTACCGGACTTAGATCCAGGTTCTTGTACTTCCAGTGGCCAATGTTGTCGCGGATTTTCAGTTTGTGCGACTGACCAACCATCTCGTCGATAGTACGGAAGCCTAGCTCTGCCATGATTTCTCGTAGGCCTTCAGCCATGTACTGGAAGAAGGTCACAACATCTTCTACACGGCCGTCGAAACGCTCACGCAGGGTCTTGTTCTGGGTCGCGATACCCACTGGACAAGTGTTCTTGTGACACTTACGCATCATGATACAACCTTCAACCACCAAGGCTGCGGTTGCCACGCCCCATTCTTCGGCACCTAGCAAGGTTGCGACAGCAAGGTCACGCGGAGTCTTCATCTGACCATCGGTTTGGACTACGATACGGTTACGCAGGCCGTTCTTCAGTAGGGTCTGGTGGGTTTCGGCCAAGCCAAGCTCCCACGGTAGACCTGTGTGGCGAATAGATGACATTGGTGATGCACCGGTACCGCCATCGAAGCCCGCAATTAGCACGACATCTGCTTTCGCTTTGGCAACGCCCGAGGCAATCGTACCGACACCGGCTTCCGATACCAGCTTAACGTTGACGCGGCCGGCACGGTTGGCATTCTTCAGATCGTAGATCAGCTGCGCCAAGTCCTCGATAGAATAGATATCGTGGTGTGGCGGTGGTGAAATCAAACCGACGCCCGGTGTTGAGTGACGGGTTGCACCGATCCAGTCATCGACCTTGTCACCCGGTAGCTGACCACCTTCACCCGGCTTGGCACCCTGTGCCATCTTGATCTGAATTTCATCAGAGTTGGTCAGGTAGTAGGAGGTGACACCGAAGCGGCCAGATGCGACCTGCTTGATAGCAGAGCGTTCCCAGTCGCCGTTGTCTTTCTTCTCGAAACGGGCTGGGTCTTCACCGCCTTCACCGGAGTTGGATTTAGCACCGATACGGTTCATCGCGACTGCAAGCGTTGAGTGGGCTTCGTAAGAGATAGAGCCGAAGCTCATTGCACCGGTCGCAAAGCGTTTGAGAATACTCTCGATTGGCTCAACGTCTGCCAGCGGAATAGAGCCGGCTGGGTTTTTGATGAACTCAAGCTGGCTACGCAGGGTCGCTGCGTTATCACCCTGGGCATCAACGGCGCTGGCGTACTCTTTGAACTGGGCAAAGTCCTTGTTTCGGGTAGATTGCTGCAGCAGTGAAATAGTTTCTGGGTTGAACAGATGCTTTTCACCACGCTGTTTCCACTGGTAGACACCGCCGACATCCAGCATTTGGATTGGCACTTCGCGGGTTGGGTAACCCAAGCGGTGGCGAACCAATACTTCCTTGGCAATGTCATCGATGGTCAGACCCTGGATACGGGAAACCGTACCGGTGAAGTACTTATCAACCACTGACTTGCTGATACCAAGGGCTTCGAAGATCTGGGCGCCGTGGTAAGACTGCAGGGTCGAGATCCCCATCTTGGAGAAGATCTTCAGCAGGCCGCCGTTCACACCCTTACGGTAGTTGTTGAACAGCTCTTCGGTCGGTACTTCCGGATCCAGCTTGCGCTTGCGCTGCAGGTCAACAATGGTTTCGGTCACCAGATATGGGTTAACCGCATTGGCACCGTAGCCAACCAAAGTTGCAAAGTGGTGGGTTTCGCGGGCATCACCGGTTTCAACCACGATGTCACACTTGGCGCGCAGGCCTTTGCGGATCAGGTGGTGGTGAACAGCGCCGACTGCCAGCATCGCCGGAATGGCGGCATGGTTGGAGTTTACGGCACGGTCGGTCAGGATGATGATCGAGTAACCGTCGATAACTGCATCTTCCGAGTACTGGCAGATACGCTTCAGGGCACGCTCTAGCTTGCCGTCTTCGCCGCTGGCACGGAAGACGATATCCAGTGTCTTGGCCTGCAGGTACTCGTTATCGATAGCTCGCAGTTTTTCCAGCTCAGCATTGCTCAGTACCGGTGATTCGATTTCCACCTTCTGGCAGTGCTCAGGCGTTTCTGCCAGCAGGTTGTGGTCTTTACCCAGGTAGGTATTGAGTGACATCACCATACGCTCGCGGATCGGGTCGATCGGCGGGTTGGTCACCTGGGCAAACAGCTGCTTGAAGTAGTTCGACAGGTGCTGAGACTGATGCGACAGCACAGCCAGCGGCCAGTCGGCACCCATGGCGCTCAGTGGCTCGTAACCGGTTTTCGCCAGCGGCACAATGATGTCGTTGACTTCTTCCGAGCTCATGCCAAAGGCTTGCTGGTGGTGCAGCAGACGTTCCGGCGTTGGCTGGTGGTGCATGTTGTCCGCTTCAGGCAGGCTCTTCAATGTCAGCAGGTTGTCTTTGACCCACTGCTCATAAGGCTGGGCTGAGGCTATTGTGTCTTTGACTTCTTCGTCGGAGATGATACGACCTTGCTCAAGGTCGGCAACGAAGATACGGCCCGGTTGCAGGCGGCCACGGAACTGGACGTTCTCCGGCTCGATCTCAACCACACCGGATTCCGATGCCATGACCAGGAAGTCATCCTTGGTCACGGTGTAGCGCGATGGGCGCAGGCCGTTTCGGTCAAGGGTCGCACCAACCTGAACACCGTCGGTGAAACACACCGAGGCCGGGCCATCCCATGGCTCCATGACGTTGGCATGGTACTGGTAGAAAGCACGACGCTTCGGATCCATGTTCTTGTTTTCTTGCCAAGCTTCAGGGATCAGCATCATCAGTGCATGCGGCAGGCTACGGCCCGATAGCACCAGCAGCTCCAACGCCATATCAAAGTTGGACGAATCCGAACTGCCTTCCTGACAGATAGGCAGCAGCATATCGATTTCTTGCTGGCTGAATAGCTCAGACTCAAGAATCGCTTCACGAGCCTTCATCCAGTTAAGGTTACCGCGCACGGTGTTGATTTCACCGTTGTGGGCGATGTAACGGAAAGGCTGGGCCAGGCGCCATTTCGGGAAGGTGTTGGTCGAGAAGCGGGAGTGAACCAGCGCCAGTGCCGTCACCATTGATGGGTTCTGTAGATCAAGGAAGTATTGAGGTACCTGTTCAGTGGTTAGCTGACCCTTGTACACCAATGTCTTGTATGACAGGGAGTTAATATAGAAGTCATCACCGATGTTGGAGATGCTTTCCAGGCAGACACGCACCGTGTAGTTACGCAGAACATAAAGTTTACGCTCAAGTTCGGCAGGCTCCATGCTGGTACCGCCGGTAATAAAGACGTGCTCGAACTGGGGCTCGGTACTTAGCGGGTCGACGCCAATCATTGAATTGTCGACCGGTAGCACACGGTAGCCAATGACTTCTAGGTCAAGTCGTTTGGCATTGCGCTCAAGGATGTCACGGCACTGCTGACGTTTGTACTCGTCTTTAGGGAAAAGTACCACACCCACACCGTATTGCTCGAAAGACGGCAGGCGGATACCTTGTTTGACGGTTTCTTCCAGCAGGAATTCATGCGGTTTCTGTAGCAATATACCTGCACCGTCACCACTGCACGGGTCACAGCCTTGGCCGCCACGGTGTTCCATCCGAGCTAGCATATCAAGGGCTTGGGTGACAATTTCGTGGGATTTACGGTTCTTCAGGTGGGCCACAAAGCCGATACCACAGGCATCGTGCTCCATTTCAGGCACATAAAGTCCCTGAGCATTCAGCTCTTGATCTGTCATAGATACTTCCTTCCAGTTTCAACAGGCACCAATCCTGGCACCTGAGTTATCCCTAATTTTGGTTATGCATCCTTCACGGCTCATGGTGGACTCCTGTCCGGCCATGTCGGATGGGTTTGCTGTGGGATGATGTAGTCAATCAATAGCAAACTTCATTCTGTAGCACCTGTGCTCTGGTATGCAAAAGCGCTGCAGTTTTGAGGGGAAGCAACATAAACCACTAAATATTCGTCTGGTTTAGTTACTTTTATTGTTCATAAATTGCACACAGCTGTAACTATCCTACAATTTTGATTGATTAATTACCAACAAAAAATATCCCCACCCTGTAACATCTCGGCATCACTATGAATTAATTGCTTAATTAGGTGCGTATCTATTCGGAAATAACCATCTATCTGCATAGTGGGTTTATTTGACCATGAAAAGTGTAGGGTTATGGGGTTGGGGTATAGACCAAAGTATTACAAAATGATGTTGTTGCTAATTTTCATTCCTTTTTCCTACCGATACATGGTGAAAAAAACGCCTTTTTTGTTCTCGCACAACTTTTGCCAATATCATCGGTGCTAACCTGTGCCGCTTTTTTCGACCCCTTGAATGACTAGGTGACAAGATGCAGCTGCATGAGCTCGTGAATACATTTGGCCAGGACCTACAGCGTCGCTACGGAGAGAAGGTACACAAACTGACCTTGCATGGTGGCTTCAGCTGCCCGAACCGTGACGGCACTATTGGCCGTGGCGGCTGCACATTCTGTAATGTTGCCTCGTTCGCCGATGAACAGGCGCAGCACAAGCCGATCACCGAGCAGTTGGCGCAGCGTGCCGGTGAAGTGAACCGTGCCAAACGTTATTTGGCTTATTTCCAGGCTTATACCAGCACTTATGCCGAAGTGCAGACGCTTAAGGCTATGTATGAAGAGGCGCTGGAAGCGGCTGATATCGTTGGCCTGTGTGTTGGTACCCGCCCGGACTGCGTGCCGGACGAAGTGCTCGAACTGCTGGCAGGCTACCGCGAGCAGGGCTATGAAATCTGGCTTGAACTCGGGCTACAGACCGCCAACGATAAAACCCTCAAGCGGATCAACCGTGGCCATGACTTTGCTTGTTATGAGGCTATCGCCAAGCGCGCAAGGGCGCTTGGGCTGAAAGTGTGTGCCCACCTGATTGTCGGCCTGCCGGGAGACAATCGCGAGGATAACCTGGAGACCGTCCGCAAAGTGGTCGATGCCGGTGTGGATGGTATCAAGCTGCACCCGCTTCATATCGTTGAAGGCAGTATCATGGGCTTGTCATGGAAAGCCGGCCGATTGGCCGAGCTCAGCCTTGAGCAATACACCGAGATTTCTGCTGAGATGATCCGTTTGACACCACCGGAGGTGGTTTACCACCGTGTTTCTGCCAGTGCCCGTAAGCCAACCCTGCTGGCCCCTGAATGGTGTGAAAACCGTTGGCTGGCAATGACGGAGATTGGCCGCAACTTAGATCAAAACGGTGGCCAGGGCACGGCACTGGGGCAGTCGTTTGAATATACCCCGCCGGTGCCTCGTTCGAGTTAAAACTTGCAACCAAACAACCAGGCTGGCATTAGCGGATGTATCGGTAAGTGTGTTAGATTACGAGTAAAATGACGTCAATTACTAAAATCAATGCATACTTCCTGTCAGGAACGCTCTGTTAGTCCGATATTGCTTACACTGCTAACCTTACTGGCCAGTTGCGGGGTGCTTCTGAGCAAGGGGATGTCTCGCCGCCTACTATTGCTGGGGGCGAGCTTGTTTGCTCCTGCCTCCTTGGCCTCAACCGTTTCCCAATGGTTTCAAGCTGACAATCCGGCGCTGCTTTTCTCTTTGTTGATCCTTGTGCTAGTTATCGGCGGAGGGTTACTAACCTTGCTATTTCATCACCTTGAAGCCAGTTCCTTCCGCCGCTTGCATGGCCAGCTTACCCTGATGCCTGTTGCTGTTGCGCTTGTCCGTAAAAAGGATGGCCATTTGATCTATGGCAACAAGCCCTGTCGCCAGTTGCTGGGAGTACGCAAGATTAATGAACGCTACCTCTACCCCGATGGACTCAGCAGCAAGATGCTGTGTGACTTCCTGCGCCCCTTTACCGGCCTGAAAGCATTCAGGGATGTTGATGAGGCCTTGCTTCAAAGCAATGGCAAGGTGATCCCACTGCTGGTTTCAGGCCAATCGATCCGATGCCAGTGGCAGCCTTGCTGGTTGTTGTTTATCGATTCGCCCCGCTCCCGTCATGGTGAGCAGACAAAGCTGGAAAATGAGCAGCGGATCTTCCAGCAGGTACTGAACTCCCTGTCGGAACTGGTGTATTTCAAAGATAAATCAGGCAAGCTGATTGGCACCAATAAAGCCTTTGATCGTTTCTGGCGGGGTAGGCTCGATGAAGGGATCACCGAAGAGCAGGATATCGGCGCTTTGGGCAATACCGCGTCCCATACTTGGACCACGGCCCCCGATGGTTCGAGTCGGCTGTTGGAAACCAACTGTAATTTGTTGATCGGTGATACCGGCGAGGCTATCGGTACCCTTAGTATCAGCCATGACGTGACGGATTGGCATGAGATGCAGGAGGTATTGAAAACCGAAATTGAAAAGCGGGAAGTGACCGAACAGGAGTTGGCCCAGCGAAATACCTTACTTGACACTATCCTCAGTGCCAGCCGGGATCCGATAGCCTTATATAATGAGCATGGTGTCTATGTTGGCTGTAACGAGCCGTTTGCACGCTCATTGGGCTATACCCAGCAATCGTTGCTGGGTAAGTCTGCGGCCGATGTGTTGGAGCCGGACAAATATGAGTTGTTCCGGCAGACCGATTTGCAGGTTATCCAGCAAGGGATCAGTGTCAAACTCGATGACTACGTGATTTTGGAAGATGGTACGCCTATCTGGTACGAAGTCCTCAAGTCACCCTACCGGGATCCAACCGATGATACCACCGGGGTGCTGATGATGGCCCGGGATGTGACCGAGCGTAAGATGGCCGAGCAGCAACTTGCCGATGCCATCATGGAATTGCAGGAGCTCAGCTTTGTTGACAGCCTGACCAAGGTTGCCAACCGCCGGAGTTTCGATGAGCAGCTGCGTAAGATGTGGTACAGCCATATCCGTGAACAGCACCCACTGACGCTGATCCTGTGTGATATTGATTACTTCAAGGCTTTCAATGACAACTATGGCCATCAACAGGGGGATTTTGCCTTGCGAGAAGTGGCGAAAGTGTTGCGCAGTGTGGTCAAGCGCGAGACCGACGAGGTCGCCCGCTACGGTGGTGAAGAGTTCGCCTTCCTGCTACCGAATACCAGCCTGGAAGGCGGCCAGGTAGTCGCAACGGAAATCCATCGGGCATTGGCCGAGAAAGGGCTGACTCACCGCTATTCGGATATCGCCTCGATCCTGACGGTGAGTCTGGGAGTAGCTACCCTGACACCGAAACCGAATCAGGATTATGGTGAGCTGGTGGAGCTGGCAGACGTGGCGCTGTACCGGGCCAAGGCGGCAGGGCGAAACTGTACCATGACCATGTCAGAAAAAGAGGCCGGGTAGACTGGAGCGTAGGTAATACGGCCGGACAACCAAAATGTGAAGGACGGCAGGCGATCGGAAAAAGCCTGCTTGGGTTCTCGGCGGCTCGCCATTATGATGGTGAAGCGGTAGTGAATAGGAAGCAATAATGAAACACATCAAAGTACTGGCACAATATTACGTTGATCTGCTGGTCAAACTAGGACTGGTTAAGTTTAGTTTGTTACTGGCCCTTGCGCTGGTGGCCTTGGCAGTGGTGGTGCAGATAGGCGTCACCTTGGTTTTGCAGGGCGAAGTGCTGGATATTGATATTGTCCGCTCGGTGTTCTTTGGTTTGTTGATCACGCCGTGGGCCGTTTATTTTCTATCTGTTGTGGTGGATCAACTAGAAGAGTCCCGCCAGCGCTTGTCCAAGTTAGTCACCAAGCTAGAAGAGATGCGCTCGCGTGATATGCAACTCAACAAGCAGCTGCATGAAAACATCAACCAGCTCAATCAGGAAATCGAAGAGCGGGAAAAGGCAGAACAAGCCCGCCTTGAAGCGATGCAAGATCTTGAAAACGAAGTCTACCAGCGCGAAAATGCCCAGCTGGAATTGGCCGAGCAGAGCGCATTGCTCAAGTCTTTCCTCGATGCCTCGCCTGATTTGATTTACTACCGTAATGAGAAAGGCCAGTTCTCCGGCTGTAACCGGGCGATGGAAGAGCTCACCAATCGCACCGAAAAACAATTGGTTGGCCTCACGCCTTGGGATGTCTACAGCGAAGAAGTGGCAAGCAAAATCGCCGAAACAGACCAGCAGGTGTTCAACAATAATGTCTCTTTGACCTACGAGCAGTGGTTGGAGTACCCCGATGGCCGTAAGGCTATTTTTGAGTTGCGTAAGGTACCGTTCTACAGCCGTGACGGCCGACGTCTGGGTTTGATGGGCTTTGGTCGTGATATTACCGAGCGCAAGCAGTACCAGGATGCGCAGGAGAAGGCAAGCCGCGACAAGACCGCTTTCATTTCGACCATTAGCCATGAGTTACGTACCCCGCTCAATGGTATCGTGGGTCTTAGCCGGATGTTGCTTGAGACCAAGCTCGATCAAGAGCAGAGCGACTACATGCGTACCATCTATGTCAGTGCCATCACTTTGGGCAATATCTTCAACGATATTATTGATATGGACAAATCTGACCGTCGCCGCCTCGAACTGGTGCCTAAACCGCTCGACTTCCATGACTTTGTCTCTGAGATGGAGAATATCTCTGGCCTGATGGCAAGCCAAAAAGGCCTACGCTTCGACCTCGAGCGGCTGACAGAGCTACCTGAGTGCATTGAGGTAGATGGCACCCGGTTGCGTCAGGTGCTGTGGAATCTGATCAGCAACGCGACCAAGTTTACCAAGGATGGCGGTGTGGTGATGTCGGTTAGCAGCGAGGTGGATGATGAGCAGGCTCATATCACCTTCGAAGTTGAGGATAGCGGAATCGGGATCCCGGCGACAGAGCTCGATAAGATCTTTGCCATGTACTATCAGGTTAAGGATGAAGACGACAACCTGCACGCCGTTGGTACCGGCATCGGCTTGTCGGTGTCCCGCCAACTGGTGCAGATGATGGGCGGAGATATTACCGTCAGCTCGGAAGTCGGCGAAGGCAGTACATTCACCGTGACAATCACCGCCCCATTGGTTGAGCGTGTCGTTGAAGAGGAAGCCTTGCCAACCGCGCCGCAGATCAGCCTGAATATCTTTATGGTGGAAGATATCGAGCTCAATATTACGGTAGCCAAGGCTCTGTTGGAGAGTCTGGGCCATGAGGTCACGGTGGCGATGCGCGGTGACGAGGCCCTGGAGATGTTCGACCCTGAAGCCTATGACTTGGTACTGCTTGATATCCAGCTGCCGGATATGACCGGCTTTGATGTCGCCGCCAAACTGCGTGAGCAGTTTGACTACCTGCCGGCACTAGTGGCCCTGACCGCGAATGTTATCAAGGATAAAAGTGAATATCTGGCCAAAGGTATGGATGATGCAATCAGCAAGCCGCTAAGCGTCAAGGCAATCACTGAAGTGATCCAGCGTTTGGTGCTGACATGCCCGCTGGATGAGGAAGAAGGAGAAGAGTTGGTGATTGAGAATGAAGGCCCGCAAGGGGTTAGCGATGAAATGATCAATACCTTGTTGGATCTGGAAATGCTGTCGTCCTATGTGGAGATTGTCGGTACCAAGCCGGTGTATGACAGCATTGCAATGTTTGAGGCCAAAATGCCGGAATACATTGCGATCCTCGACTCCAACATGACGGCCAAGGATCAGGACGGCATCAAGTTTGAGGCGCATAAAATTAAAGGGGCGGCCGGCTCCATTGGCCTCAAGCATATCCAGCAGGTTGCCCAAAAGGCCCAATCGCCGGAATTGCCGGCCTGGTGGGAGAATATCAACGATTGGGTCGATGAAATCAAAGAAGGCTACCACAATGATCTTAAGGTGCTTAAAGACTGGTTAGCCCAGCAGGAGAGGGGATGATGAGAACTGATGCAAGAGCGTTGCTGCTAGCTGCAGGGATGATATTGGTTACAGGCTGTGGTGAAAGGGCGCAAGAAGCAGAATCCAAAGATCCTGCTGTTGTCGGAGAGCAAGCCGACCGCGAAGCGCCATCTGCCGAGGAGGCTCCGGTGACCTTACCGGCGGAGATTGATATCTGGCAATCCCCACAGGAGCTGATGCTGTCAGACGTGACCGTCTATTTGGGCAGTGAGCTATGGCTCAACAGCATGCCGGTGATCGGTGACGATGGTAGCCAGCCCGCCAATAAACTGCATGCCTCTATCCGCTTGTTGACGCGCGATATGAAGCCACTGCCTAAAGGGGTGGAAATCATGCAGGTGATGATAGCGCAGGACGACCAGCAGTGGTTGGCGCAGGAAAACCTGGAGATTCGCTCGGAAGGTGAAATGAGCCTGGAAGTCAGTATGCGTGGTGGGCCGGAGTGGCTACCGGGTAGCAAGGCTGATATTGCGGTGACGGTACTTTACCAAGGTCAGGAGCAGGTAGTGATCCAGCAAGAGGTATTGATCAGTCAGGTGTTCTGATTGGTGGTTGTAATTCGGCCTCAGCCATTTCCGTTGTTACAAAAAACAAAAACAAAAAAGGCTCCGAAAGGAGCCTTTTTGCTATGCCAAGAGCCGGAGAGATTATTCTTCTTCCAGATCACCGCAGAAACGGTAACCTTCACCGTGGATTGTCGCGATGATTTCCGGGGTATCAGCCACGGATTCGAAGTGCTTACGGATACGGCGGATAGTCACGTCGACAGTACGGTCATGTGGCTTAAGCTCACGGCCGGTCATTTTTTTCAGCAGCTCGGCACGTGTCTGGATCTTGCCTGGGTTTTCACAGAAGTGAAGCAGGGCACGGAACTCAGAGCGTGGCAGTTTGAACTGATCACCGCTTGGGCTAACCAATGAACGGCTGTTGATCTCAAGCGACCAGCCGTTGAACTCGTAACGCTCAACCATACGCTTGTCTTCAGTTGGCAAGCCTTGGTTCATCGCACGGGTTAGTAGGTTGCGAGCGCGGATAGTCAGCTCTCGAGGGTTGAATGGCTTAGTGATGTAGTCATCAGCACCAATTTCCAAACCAAGGATCTTATCCACTTCGTTGTCACGGCCAGTCAGGAACATCAGTGCCATGTCACCTTGCTCGCGTAGTTCACGCGCAAGCAGCAGGCCGTTTTTGCCTGGTAGGTTGATATCCATGATCACTAGGTGAACTGGGTGCTCAGAAAGCATCTGGTGCATTTCAGCGCCGTCATTGGCTTCAAATACTGTGTAACCCTCTGCCTCAAAGATGCTTTTCAGGGTATTACGTGTTACGTGCTCGTCTTCTACAATTAGAATGTGAGGGGTTTGCATTGGCAGTACCTAATTTCTAAAAACGGAATCTGGTCAAAAACAGAATAGTAAAATTCTATATAAAAAATTCACATACAGGCAAAAACTTGGGAGAAATACGTGCTTGGTCGTATTTCCTCATTTTCCTGTTGGTACGCCATCCATTTATCCAGCTCATCATGACATGATGATTTTCGCTGAAAAAGCCCAAACTTAGGGGCATTGGCTACAATTTCCGTGGGATGGCGACGATTGTATTCACTTAACAGCTCGCTAACAATATAAGTGCATTGTTTCCGTGCTGCTTTCGGGCACTTTATTGATTTACATCAAACAGTATGAAGTGTATTACGACTCTCTACTTTGTTTAACATTCGCTACAAAAAAATGCATCGTCCCTCAGGTGTCACTTTCTATGTGTGAAAAAAAATCGCTATGGTGTAGCTACCAATCGATCATCTTTAATCTTAAGCAACACCCTGTTTACCCTTGCTTTGCAATTCTAACAGCATTTAATCCGAGAAGCATCGTTCTTAGCAAGAAAGACAACCTAGTTCGACATCAAAAGCTTGAGTTAGCGCTCAAATCACAATGCGACAGTGTGTTGCCGATCAGCTGCAGCGCCCCGGATGGGCAGTGGCAGGAATTAGGCTTTATCGTGCCACTGAGCAAGGAGGCCGCATGTTTGGAAGCCCGGCGCTGGGAGCAGAACGCAATTTATTGGGTCGAAGGTAACGAGCTGTTTTTAGTGCCAGTTTTACTCGACGGTGTGGAGACACAAAGATTGGGTGATTGGCCGAGCTTTCTCTACACTTAACGTAGCCCCAAAGGAGATGGGGAAAAAATGGCCTTGGATAGGGAAGGCAACAAAGACAATAAAGGAGCCTGCGATGAAAGATTTAACCCCGGATTTATGCGATCACTTTGAACAGGATGTGCGTTGGTTACCGCTGACTCTGCAGAATTATGGTGGCCGGACGGTATTCTATGGTGAAGTAGTTACTTTGCGGTGTTTTGAGGACAACAGCTTGGTGCGAGATATCCTCTCCCGCGAAGGTAAAGGAAAAGTACTGTTTATCGACGGGCACGCTTCTTGTAACAAAGCCCTGCTTGGCGATCAGCTGGCGCTGCTGGCCCAGAAAAGTGGCTGGGAAGGGATCATCATAAACGGTGCTGCGCGCGATGTCGGGATCATTGCAACGTTGGATATCGGAGTTAAGGCATTGGCAACCTGTCCGGTGAAAACCGTCAAGCGCCAAACCGGTGAGGAAAACGTCACGCTTACCGTTGCCCATACCTTGGTGTATCCGGGAGACATGCTCTATGCCGACCTCAATGGTATTGTCTTTAGCAAGCAGCCGCTTGATCTATCCGTTATCAATTCGTAGTGAAAGGCCTGATGGCAACAAGGAACCCAATAGCAAAACGCCTGGCTGAGCCAGGCGTTTTGCTAGGTTTACGGGAAAAGAGGTGATGGAATAGCGCTAGAAACGAAAGCCTATCCCGAATTGGTAAATTTGCTCCAGTGACTCATAGTCGAGCGTAGCATGCAAGTTCAGCCTTTCCGTTACTTCATATTGGCTCGATACCTCCACACTCATCACTGTGTCTTGGTTCTGCGTTTCGGAAGTCACGGCACTTTGTAAGCTCAGTTTCGGGGTGAAACTATATTTCACTCCGGATAACAGCCCACGACTGGCTGATTGGTTTTCGTTGCCGCTTTTCAAGCGGGTACTGAGATAAAGCTCAGTGTTATCTGAAATAGAGTAGGCATAGCCGCTGTCGATTTGCCAGAGATCGAACTGCTCTGCGCCTTTGGACTGGGATGACATAAACCACCCAGAAGACGAATTATCGTCAAGTATGTTCAATAGCCTGCTTTCTGCTGCTGTTGTTGGTAACGCCACTACCAGCAGGGCAATTGTGATTAGCCATGTACGCATTCATCACCTTCCCTGTTTTATTGTTGTGATTTTTTGTATGTATCCTTAACAAAGTACCATCAAGAACAAAATAATATTAAGCCATTTAGTACAAAAATGACACAATGGTTTTGCATTGCTGAGACATTTTTGCCCTATTTAGCTAGGCCTCAGGCCGAAAATGAGTCGTTGCTGGTTACTGTAAGGGAAAACATCTTCGAATTTGCCTTCCTCGATATTGCTCTGCAATTGCTGCCAGTATTGGGGTTCGAACAGATCACTGTGCAGTTCGTTGAAAAGCTGCCTAACCTTTGGATTGATCAGCAGGAAGGTCCGAAACTCTTCCGGGAAGACATCATTAACCCCGACACTGTACCAAGGTTCTGCCGCCATCTCGTCTTCCGGATAGCGTGGAGGTGGGATCTGGCGGAAGTTCATCTCCGTCATGTAGCTGATCTCATCGTAGTCGTAGAACACTACCCGCTTGTGGCGGGTCACCCCGAAATTCTTGAACAGCATATCGCCGGGGAAGATGTTGGCGGCCGCCAGCTGCTTGATGGCCTTGCCGTATTCATCAACCGCATGGCGCAGATCGTCATCGTTGGCTTGCTCAATATACAAATTGAAAGGGATCATCCGCCGCTCGATATACAGGTGCTTGATCAGGATTTGTTGTTCGGTGACCTTGACGATAGACGGGGCGACCTTGAGCAACTCTTCCAGTAGTTCGTCACTGAAGCGGTGGCGGTCGAAGCTGAAGTTACGATATTCCTGGGTATCGGCCATTCGCCCTACCCGGTCGTGCTCTTTTACCAGCCGATATTTTTCCTTCACCACGGCATGGCTTATCTCTTTTTGCGGGGCAAATTTGTCTTTGATTATCTTGAACACAAAACCATAGGACGGCAGGGTAAATACCGACATCACCATGCCTTTGATCCCCGGCGCTAACACGAACTGATCATCGGAATGTTCAATATGGTGGAGAAACTCGCGGTATAGCTCGGTTTTGCCATGCTTCTGGCAACCTATTGCGGTATAGAGCTCTGCCTTGGTTTTGTTTGGCATCAGTTCACTGAGGAAACGGACCAGTGCGGCCGGTGCTGGGGCGTAAACCATGAAATAGGAGCGGGCGAAGCCAAACAGGATACTGACCGCATCGACATCCACTAGGCAGGCATCGACATACAGCTTGTTTTCGTTGGTAGTGAGAATAGGGAGCACGATAGGGAGGTGGTGGTCATCGTCAAAACGGAGACGCCCTACCAGATAAGCAGCTTTGTTACGGAAAAACGGCTCGCGGATCATTTCGATCACTGGTGGTGGATTGCCAACTGCTGCCAAATGCTGGCTGATACGCTCGCTGAGCAACTGGACATCCCGTTGCTTGTCCTCCCATTCGAGGCTGAACGGCGTATCATCGAGGATCCGGCTCAGCAAGGTGTCGAGCGTCGCCCCGGTATTGTACAGCCGGCTGAGGTTGGTCGGGTAAATAGGGATCCTGCCTTCCTGCGAGCTATGGACAAACAGCTTGTCGCGTTTGATATTGCGATGCTCGAAGATCCGGCAATAGACTGAATTGAAAAAGCTCTCGGCAATATCGTAACGGGGGTAATCGAGCAGCAGATCCTCATAGGCATTTTTGACCGCCATCAAAAATGCGTGGTTGGCATAGCGCTTACCCAGCATGATGGTAATTTGGCTGGTGACGAGTCCGACATGGTGGTCATAGAACTTGATACGGGTCTTGAGCGCCTGTTGAACGGCTGGCCAATTCTGGCTTTCGAAGCGCTCCTGCGCGCCGGCCGTCACATCCAAAAATCGGCCATACATGGCATCGAAACCTTGCAGAATCGTATGGGCGACAAGTTGTTCCATAGCAGCTGTCATCCGAACTCCCTATTCTTATCAAGTTAGCCTACAAGTGACGGCACATTGTTCCCAAGCTCAAGATTCCCTAGCTCAGGCGCATCATCCTAAGTTGCTTAATTATTCACCATATCTACTATGCATGGTGTTTTAGATAACTGCAATAAAATGATATCAACCATACCTTAATGGTATAGCTATGCTGCTAGTTTTACCTGCATTTTGCTAGTTAAATAGACATCTTGCGGTAAAAATAAGGTTGACTCGGGAAAATGATTACGGTAAACGTAAATGCATACATATATTGGTTATCTTTTTAGGACACCTATGTTTAACGCATTCAGCATGAATACAACCACCATTATTATTACCGGCACCATGATTGCTGGGGTGGGCTGATGCGCGAAAGAATTGCAAAAAAAAGCCCACATCCCAAAAAGATGTGGGCTTTTTTTTAACCTGATATTTCATCCTGGAGTGGCAAAAAGTCGCCGGGGGCACGTTTTAGGAAGTTGTGGGAGTAGGGAATGCGAGTATTAAAGTTTGGTGGTTCATCGTTGGCCGATGCTGACCGGTTTTCTCGGGCAGCGGATATTATCGCCAATAACGCCCAGCAGGGGCCGGTTTCAGTGGTGCTGTCGGCACCGGGTAAAGTCACCAATAAATTGGTGTCAGTGATTGAAAACAGTATCCAGTTTGGTGAGGCGGAAGCACAATTGGCCGATCTGGAAGCGGTGTTCAATGAACTGCTGTCGGGGCTAAAAGAGGTTGAGCCTGGCTTTGACAAGGAGGCATTGGAGGCCAAATTGGCGAGCTCGCTGGGTCAGCTGAAGCAATACGTTCACGGTATTAAATTGTTGGGCCTCTGCCCTGACAATGTCTATGCCAAAATCATCAGTAAGGGTGAAAGGCTGTCTATCGTTATGATGCAGTCGCTGCTGCAGGCCAAAGGTCACCAGGCTAGTCTGATTGACCCTGTGGAGTACTTGCTGGCACAGGGTGATTACCTCGAGGCCCACGTTGATATTGAAGCCTCTACCCAGAACTTCCGTCAAAACCCTCTGCCGCAGGACCATGTCAATATCATGCCGGGCTTTACTGCCGGTAACGAAAAAGGCGAGTTGGTCACCCTTGGCCGTAATGGCTCGGACTATTCGGCGGCGGTACTGGCAGCTTGTCTACGTGCCGAATGCTGTGAGATCTGGACTGATGTCGATGGTGTTTACAGCTGTGATCCTCGTTTGGTACCGGATGCCCGTCTGCTCAAATCACTGAGCTACCAGGAAGCGATGGAGCTGTCCTACTTCGGTGCATCGGTTCTGCACCCGAAAACCATTGCTCCTATCGCTCAATTCCACATTCCATGCCTTATCAAAAACAGCTTCAACCCGCAGGGAGCTGGCTCGCTGATTGGTCTTGATACCGGTGAAGATAAACTGGATATCAAGGGGATCACTACCCTGAAAGATCTGACCATGGTCAATGTGTCGGGTCCGGGAATGAAAGGTATGGTTGGTATGGCCGCCCGTGTGTTTGGTGCCATGTCATCGGCCGGTGTGTCGATTGTATTGATCACCCAGTCTTCGTCGGAGTACAGCATCAGCTTCTGTATCGAGAGCGAGGACAAACTGGCAGCCCAGCGAGCCCTCAAGGACCACTTTGAGCTGGAGCTGAAAGAAGGCCTGCTTGAGCCGGTTGAATTTATGGATAACGTCGCGATCGTGACCTTGGTTGGCGACGGTATGCGCACCTCCCGTGGTGTGGCTTCGCGCTTCTTTACCTCGCTGTCTGAAGTGGACGTCAATATCGTGGCCATTGCCCAGGGTTCTTCCGAACGTGCAATTTCTGCAGTGATCCCAGACGACAAGATCTCCGAATCGGTCAAGGCATGTCACGAGAACCTGTTCAACAGCCAGCACTTCCTTGATGTCTTTGTGATTGGCGTCGGGGGCGTCGGTGGTGAGCTGGTGGATCAGATCCAGCGCCAGCAGGCGAAACTGGCCGAGAATGGCATTGTGATCCGGGTATGTGGTTTGGCCAACAGCAAGGGTTTGCTGCTAGACAGCAACGGTCTCCCGCTGGAGAACTGGCGTGATGCGATGGGCCAGGTTTCCGAACCTCTGAGCCTTGCGCGTATGATCCAGCTGGTGAAACGTAACCACGTGATCAACCCAATTGTCATTGATTGTACGTCAGACCAAGGCATTGCCGAGCAGTATGTTGACTTCCTGTCTGCAGGCTTCCACGTGATCACCCCGAACAAGAAAGCAAATACTGCCAGCATGGCTTACTACCAGCAGCTGCGTCAGGCTGCGCGCTCAATGCGCCGTAAGTTCATGTACGACACGACAGTCGGTGCTGGCCTGCCGGTTATCGAAAACTTGCAGAACCTGATGGCGGCCGGTGATGAACTGGAGCGTTTCTCAGGTATTTTGTCTGGTTCGCTGTCCTTTATCTTCGGCAAGCTGGACGAGGGAATGAGCTTTAGCGAGGCGACGACGGTTGCCCGTAACAATGGCTTCACCGAGCCGGACCCGCGTGATGATCTGTCGGGGATGGATGTTGCCCGCAAACTGCTGATCCTGGCCCGTGAAGCCGGAATGGCGCTTGAGCTGGAAGATGTGGTGGTCGAGCAGGCTCTGCCACCGGGTTTCAATGCCGAAGGTTCAGTTGATGATTTCATGGCGCGTTTGCCTGAAGCGGATGCCTACTTTGCCAATTTGATTGAAGAGGCAGCCAGCGAGGGTAAAGTGCTTCGTTATGTCGGTGAAATCAAAGACGGTAAATGTGCAGTGAAGATTGCCGCGGTCAACCCGGACGATCCTATGTTCAAGATCAAGGATGGTGAGAATGCGCTGGCTTTCTACAGCCGCTACTACCAGCCAATCCCATTGGTGCTACGAGGTTATGGTGCCGGTACAGAAGTAACAGCCGCAGGGGTCTTCGCCGACTTGATGCGTACGCTGGGCTGGAAATTAGGAGTGTAAGATGAGTGTAGTGGTTTATGCGCCGGCGTCGATTGGCAATGTCAGTGTCGGTTTTGATGTTCTGGGGGCCGCCGTGTCTCCTATCGATGGCACCTTGCTTGGCGATAGGGTATTGGCTGAGCAAGGCTCTCAGCCATTTTCTCTGAGCTGTGTCGGGGCGTTTGTCGATAAGCTGCCCAAGCAGGCGGAAGAGAATATTGTCTACCGCTGCTGGCAGGTTTTTGCCCGCGAGCTGGATAAGAAAGGGGCGGCGCTTAAACCTGTCGCCCTAACCCTGGAAAAGAACATGCCGATCGGATCGGGCCTGGGTTCCAGTGCCTGTTCGATTGTTGCGGCGCTCGATGCGCTGAACCGCTTTCATGACCAACCGCTCGATGAGACAGAATTGCTGGCCCTGATGGGGGAGATGGAAGCTGAGATCTCCGGTAGCTTGCACTACGACAATGTCGCCCCGTGCTATTTGGGCGGGCTGCAGTTTATGGTCGAAGAGCTGGGGATCATCAGCCAGTCGGTGCCATGCTTCGATAACTGGTACTGGGTCATGGCGTATCCGGGCATCAAAGTGCCGACGGCAGAAGCCCGCGCTATCTTGCCATCCCAGTACCGCCGTCAGGATGTAATTGCCCATGGCCGTTACCTGGGCGGCTTTATCCATGCTTGTCATTCTGGTCAACCTGAGCTGGCAGCAAAAATGATCAAAGATGTGGTTGCTGAGCCATACCGCGAGCGTTTGCTGCCTTGTTTTGCCAAAGCGCGGCAGTATGCGCTGGAAGCTGGGGCTCTGGCTAGCGGGATCTCCGGCTCGGGGCCGACGATGTTTACCGTGTGCGATGACCTTGAAGTCGCAAAACGTATTGCACGATGGTTGCAAGATCATTATGTTCAGAATGAAGAAGGATTCGTCCATGTCTGTCGTTTGGACGGGCAGGGCTCAAGAGTAACAGGAAGTGAGCTGTAACCATGAAGCTATATAACCTAAAAGATCACCAAGAGCAGGTTTCGTTCGGCCAGGCAGTACGCCAGGGGCTGGGAAGCAACCAGGGCTTGTTTTTTCCTGCCGAGCTACCGGCTTTCGACAATGTGGATGCGCTGCTGGAGCAAGATTTTGTCAGCCGCAGTACGGCTATCCTGTCGGCATTTATCGGCGAGGAGCTAGCCTCTGAGACCGTCTCCCAGATGGTCGGCAATGCTTTCCAGTTCACCGCACCGATCAAGCCGGTCAAAGACGGGGTCTATGCCCTTGAGTTGTTCCATGGCCCGACACTGGCTTTCAAGGACTTTGGTGGTCGTTTCATGGCCCAGTCTTTGGCGGCGGTGTCTGAGAGTGACGGCAAAATCACAATTTTGACTGCGACTTCGGGTGATACCGGTGCGGCGGTAGCCCATGCGTTCTATGGCATGGATAACATCAAGGTGGTGATCCTTTACCCTAAGGGCAAGATCAGTCCGCTGCAGGAAAAATTGTTCTGTACCCTTGGCGGCAACATTTCAACGGTTGCGGTAAACGGCACCTTTGATGATTGCCAGTCGTTGGTCAAGCAAGCCTTTGATGATGCCGAGCTGCGTAAGGAAGTTGGGTTGAACTCTGCTAACTCTATCAATATCAGCCGTTTGCTGGCCCAGATTTGCTACTATTTCGAAGCCGTTGCCCAGCTGCCGAAAGAAAAGCGCGAGGAGTTGGTGATTGCAGTACCGAGCGGTAACTTCGGTAACTTGACAGCGGGTTTGCTGGCCAAAGCTATTGGCCTGCCGGTGAAGCGTTTTATTGCGGCAACTAACGTTAATGATACCGTGCCGCGTTACCTGCAAACTGGTAATTGGACACCGGAGCCAACGGTACCGACTATCTCCAATGCGATGGATGTCAGTCAGCCAAACAACTGGCCTCGTATCGAAGAGCTATGCCGCCTTAAAGGCTGGGGGCTTGAAGAGTTGGGCTATGGCGCCGTTAATGACGAGCAAACGGCTGAAACCTTGCGCGAGATGGAGCAGGAGGGTTACCTGTGCGAGCCGCACGGCGCGATTGCCTACCGCATTTTGAACGAGCAACTGGCTGAAGGCGAAACGGGCCTGTTCCTGTGTACTGCCCACCCGGCTAAGTTCAAAGAAGTGGTGGATGAGATCCTGGGCAAGGACATCGACCTGCCAGCGCCGCTGGCCAAGCACAATGCGATGGAGCTGCTGTCACTCGAGCGTGACAATGACTTCGAGCAGCTAAAAGCAGTACTGCGTAGCGTGCAGTAAGCTTTATATTACTTAAAAGAAACAAGGGAGCCGATTGGCTCCCTTTTTGTTTGGTATGCAGATGTCTAGGATATGGCTTAGGCGGTTTGCTCATTGCTGGTAGCTGTAGTTTCTGCTTCCATCACCTCACCGGAGGCAGTTTCATCGGCAAATTTGTCCACCCAAAGTGCCAGCGCACCGTCACCTGTGATGTTACAAGCCGTACCGAAACCGTCTTGTGCGAGGTGTAGGGCAATTTGCAGGCCGATCATTGCTTCAGTAAAGCCCATCATAGAGCCCAGCAGGCCAACCGCTGCCATGACTGCACCACCCGGAGCACCCGGCGCAGCAACCATGGTAATACCCAGCATTCCGATAAACGGCAGTGCTTCGATGAAGCTCGGAACGGTGGCATTACCGGTTACCAGGATAACCGCGACGCAGACAGAAGTGATACTGATCGCCGAGCCGGACATATGGATATTGGCACAAAGTGGTACCACGAAGTTGGCAATTGGCTTTTTCACTCCGTTTTGCTGGGTCTGGCGCAAGGTCACAGGCAGGCTGGCAGCAGATGACATGGTACCCAGCGCGGTAACGTAGGCAGGTAGCATGGTTTTCAGCAGCTTGAGCGGTGAGCGGCCAAGCAGTGCACCGGTGCTGATGAACTGGAAAGTCAGCCATAGCCAGTGCAGGGCGACAATCAGTACCAGCACCAGGGTGAATGTTTTCAGGGTCGAGAACACCGTGCCTTTAACCGTCATGTCGGCAAATACGCCGGCGATATAGAACGGCAGTGACGGTACCATCACCTTGGCCAGGAACAACTCGATGATGTCACGGCCTTCGTCACTCAGTTTGCGCAGGTGCTCGCTGTTGGTTGCTGTGATACCCAGGCCAAAGATAAAGGCCACGGCGAGGGCGGTCATGACCCCCATGACTGGCGGGATTTTCAAATCAATCAGCGGAGCCAGGGTGCGGGCTGCTTCGCTGACTTCAGCTGGGCTGTGCAGCATTGACGGCAGGATCTGCCCTGCCACCAGGTAAGCCATGGCACCGGCACCCATGGTTGACAGGTAGCTCAGGCCGACGGTTTTACCCAGCAGCTTGCCGGAGTTTTTCGGTAGGTTTGCGATCCCGCTGGTGACAAAGAAAAGGATAAGCAGGGGAATGGTGAAGCCAATCAGCTGGCTGATCAAAGCCTTCATGGTGATCAGGATCTGAACCAGCACATCGGGGGCAAACAGGCCGAAGAGAATACCGGCCAGAATGCCAGCAATGAGTTTTAAAATCAGTTTCATCGCCAATAGTCCTATTGAGGAAAATGGATAGTAGTCCGTAACAAAGCGGCGACGTTTTTACCATTACTTGGCGGCGGATGCCAAAAAAGAGGTGTTTTATGTGTTACATCGAGTGAAATAGTGATTTGCTTGGGTGCAATAACAGCATACCGATGCTTTTTTTGACATAAATTAAGGCGCATGAGAATGCTTGGTGATTGAAAAATGCCTCTGTGATATCGGTTTTATAAAAAAGGCAGGCTCACTGCCTGCCTTATCCGAGTTGGTTAGTGATTTAGACGTCTGCTTGTTCGATAGCCTGAGGTTGAGGCTGTTTGGCAAACTTGTTGACCCACAAGGAGATAGCACCGTCTCCGGTAATATTACAGGCAGTACCGAAGCTGTCTTGGGCCATATACAAGGCAATCATCAGAGCCAGTTCAGCTTCACCGAATCCCAGCATTGATGCCATCAGGCCGAGGGCGGCCATCACGGCACCGCCCGGTGCACCCGGTGCAGCAATCATTGTCACCCCGAGCATCATGATAAACGGTAGCATTTCAAGCAGTGATGGAATTGCAGTGTGCTGGCTGAGTGCCATGACCGCCGTCGAACAGGTCACTAAGGTAATGGTGGAGCCTGACAGATGGATGGTGGCACACAGCGGGATAGTAAAGTTGGCGATGGATTCATTGACACCATTTTCCTTGGTCTGGCGCAGTGTCACCGGAATAGTGGCAGCCGAAGACATGGTACCGACAGCGGTAAAATACGCCGGCATCATGTTCTTGATCAGCTTCAGCGGCGAATAGCCCAATGCCAAGCCTGTAACCGTGTATTGGATGGTGATCCAAAACCAGTGCATGAAGATAGCCAGTGCAAGTACCAGACCGAAAGTTTTCAGAGTCGAGAAGACGGTGCCTTCAGCGGCCATTTCGGCGAACACGCCAGCAATGTAGAACGGCAGGAGCGGGATAATAATGTTGGAAAGTAATAGGTCGATGATCCTGCGGCCGTCTTCGGCGATGGTCTTCAGCGGCTTGCTGTCAGTAATGCTGATCCCGAGGCCAAACAGGAAGGCTGTGGCCAGGGCTGTCATGACGCCAAACAGCGGTGGCACTTCAATGGTAATAAAGCTGGTGAGCTTGTCGGCACTGTCTGCTGCTGCGGTGACAGGCTCAGCCATACCGCTGATCACAGTACTGGCTACTATGAAAGCCAAACTACCGGCAATAATGGTTGAACCGTAGGATAGGGCCACGGTTTTACCCAGTAGCGAGCCGGAATTTTTTGGCAGGCTGGCAATGCCGCTGGTGATATAGAACAGGATGATAAGGGGAATGGTGAAACCGATCAGCTGCCCACCAAGGAGTTTGATAGTCAGCAAGACGCGGATTATGGCGTCTGGGGCGAAGAAACCAAGGAGGATACCGATCAAAATACCCGCGATAAGCTTGAGGATTAACTTCATGAACTGGCTCCGAAAATATTGTTATATAAAAAGCTCCATGTTTGTGGCATTGCCCGTGGATACAGACATTGGGTGGTAGGCAACGCTATGAATGTACAGTTTAATTAACATAAATACCTAATTTGTCGTCACATTTCAGATGATAATATAAACAGCATGCGTTGAGGGTGTTCGGAATGTGTTTCGGTAGGCATAAAAAAAACGGCACCCTTGGGCACCGTTTTTGCTAACAGGAGCTGTGATTACAGGCTGTTAGTGAAAGTACGTGCGATAACATCACGCTGCTGCTCTGTAGTTAGAGAGTTGAAGCGTACCGCGTAGCCAGATACACGGATAGTTAGCTGTGGGTATTTTTCTGGGTGCTTAGCGGCATCTTCCAGCGTTTCACGCTTAAGAACGTTAACGTTTAGGTGCTGGCCACCTTCGATCTTAGCCGGTGCTTCGATAGCAACTTCACGAGACTCGTACTCACCTAGATCAGCAGCAGGAACCACTTGGTCAGCTTCGAAACCAGCAGAAGCAGCAACACAGCGAGCTTCGTTAGTTTCAGTATCTAGCAGCCAGATTGAGTTTAGTAGGTCATCGTTAGCTGATTTAGTGATTTGAATACCTTGGATCATGACTTTCTTCTCCGTTTTAAGACTTATCTCTTATGACCTAACCCCTGAGGTTTAAGCCTGATTTTGCAAAATTATGACTATTGAAAAATACGACCGAATTTCGGTTTTATGAGTAAGTGAAGCCATGTGAGCAAAAAAGCTTCAACCGCCATAAGCCATATTTTTTAGTAGTTATAATTCGCAATCACCGCTAAAGAGAATGTCGTTAGTTTTTTCGGTTTTCTTGTTGAGTTGCGTATTATATATCTCGATGGTGTCAATTGTGTATTGATTTAGATCAAATTACAACAAAAAACCTTAAATAAATTCAGGCTATTTTATTGAGCTAGGTCAACTAAGCCGCATATTTATTGGTGTTTAACTAATATTTTATCATTTAAAAAATATTTGAAGCGATCATTTGTAGTAAAATTACATCAATATGACAGGTGTCTTCTATCTAACCTCGCGGAAAATGTGCGCTTGCCCCGATCAATCTGTAAGCGTTGACGTTGATAAATAACGTACAATCCGTGCTTAAAATGCAAACCTTCAGAGTAGTAAAAAGATGAAATTAATTGGTGCGCACGTATCCGCTGCCGGCGGTGTACACAACTCGCCAGAGAATGCCCACAAGATTGGTGCCAATGCCTTTGCCTTGTTTACCAAGAACCAGCGCCAATGGGCGGCCAAGCCGTTGGAGCTGGATGTAATAACCGCGTTCAAGGCCCGCTGCCAGCAATATGGCTATACCCCAGAGGCCATCCTCCCCCATGACTCGTACCTGATAAACCTTGGTGCGCCTGAGAGCGAGAAGTTGGAAAAGTCACGCAACGCGTTCATTGACGAAATGGTTCGCTGCCAGCAATTGGGTCTGCATTTGCTGAACTTCCACCCGGGCAGCCATTTGAAAAAGATCCCCGAGGGCGAGTGCCTGTCCTTGATTGCTGAATCTATCAATATGGCGCACCAAGCCGTGCCGAATGTGGTGGCGGTGATCGAAAACACCGCAGGGCAAGGGAGTAACCTCGGTTGGCGCTTCGAGCAGCTGGCCAGTATTATCGAACAGGTTGAGGACAAGTCGCGGGTCGGGGTGTGTATCGATACCTGCCATGCGTTTGCTGCCGGCTACGATTTGCGCAGCGAAACCGCGACGGACAAGACGTTTGCTGAATTTGACCAAGTTGTCGGGATGCAATACCTACGCGGCATGCACCTCAATGATTCGAAAGGCGGCTTGGGCAGCCATCTTGACCGTCACCACAGCTTGGGTGAAGGGGAGATTGGTTGGGATTGCTTCCGTTATCTGATGCAAGACAGCCGTTTCGACAATATTCCGCTGGTGCTGGAAACCATTAACCCGGATATCTGGCGGCAGGAAATTGCTACGCTGCGCTCGTTTATCCCTGAATCGGTATCGGTAACTCAGTAACCCTCAGAGAGCCGCCTTGGCTTGTATGATTTGTCCTACAATGGGGCAGGTTTCACCAAGGTGGGGCGGGGATAAAAAGATCAATCATAGCGGGTTTGGTGTTAAAGTCTTGAAAGTAAATGACTTTAATCTAGTCCCCAATGTTGGCATTAAGTTTTCATGTTTATACCCAGTGGTTAAGAAACAGGGTAGGGAAAATGATGAACAGCGAAATGATGATATTGAGTTACGGGATCTCAAGGTTGCCGCAGGCCCACCGCCATATCCAGGGACGAGGCCATTGGCGAACGCCAGTAAATCCAAAGGGTTGTTGTCGTGAGCACCAACAACCTTGTTCCAGAACGCCGTGAATTGGTTAGTATAACAATCGCATAAATACGTTTTCAGCATGCCATTAAAGTGCCGGTCTTGAGCCTCTCTTGTTTTCTTGGGGTGGGTCGGGGGAGTCGCTTTGATGGTGTGTATCGGTTTTAGTTATCTCGGGTATGCCAATCATGTACTCACTACTTGCCCCCTTAATCTCCCCTGCAAGCACCTAACGACCGGATGTGAATTGCACAAGCCTGTTCACGTACTTTTCATTTCTGAATTCCGTAATATCTATCTCGTCAGCAATCATTGTTGAATAATAAAGATAGTAAATTAAAAACTATCCTTATTAAAAATTAAAATAAAAAGTAGTGGTATTATCATGAAATGTAATCATAGTCGTATTTATCGTATTAAAAGAACATTGGTTCAACGTATCTTTTATAAAGAAATTCACCGTTGTTACCATTGTGGTGAGTTTATTAAAATTTAATGAAATTAAGCCAACTATTAAATAGTAAGTTCCACAAAAACAGGTGTTATTTTAGCTAACACGAGGGGAAGGTTTTTAAAAAACATTTAAAATAAAAGGGAAACTGAAGGTTTTAAGGGAGGGATAACCTGAAATAACGCTATATAAAATTAAGGGGGAGTCTTAATCGCGACTCCCCTGTTTAACGAAAATGATATTAAATCATTTAATCACGACGCGGTTTTCACAAGCAAATTCAAGCATGTCCCTTAACTTTATCATCGCTTCAATATCCTGATTCATTTCTTTCTTGATATCTTCAAGCTCGTTCTTACTCACTTTGCCATCGATCAGTGCGTCTCGGATTTCGTGTTGAACATCACCACGCTCTTTATCCCAATTCATCCATGCATTCAGTACATTACGGTATGTAATATCGTGATCGTTCTCCCTCTCAAAGCGTTCGCATTTGAGATTGAACAGCTTCAGCATTTCTTCAATTACATAGACGTGCTTTTCATTTTTTTGCAACACGAGCAAAGTCAATAAGAATTCATGAATGGTTAACTGGTGATTTTCTTGACTTGGGTTTACTTTATTGGAAAATGTTCTTGCGCTTAACTTCTTTCCACTAATGTCAATAATTTGGTTGAATATATTTTCAATCCCAACCTCTTTCATTTGAAGGTGAAGTACACGTGTAAAACTATCAAACGGACATTCTTTGTTCACTTTATTACTCACGAATTCCAACAAGGAATATAAATCATTCCTAGATGTTTATTTAACATAAAAACAGTAAGGTTATCTAATGACTTAAATATTATTAGTTGGTGATTTTATTTAGTTAAGCATTGATTTTAATTTATAATTAATATTATTTAAAGGGTTTATATTCATCCTGAGGTGAAAATTTTGCTTTGATTATTCCTTATATTTCATCGGGCATCCTACAACTAGCTATCCAAACATAAATACTGATTTAATGCCATGTCAATATCAGGAGGCTATTTTCCTTGGCGTCCTTTGTTGGCTATCAAGAAGGTAAATCATGCAAGACTCTGCTGCTTGGGTATACAATAGATGCCGTCATATTGATTGAGGAGCAGAGAATGAGCCCGGTATTGAGCTGGCAAGACGTGATTGACGCGGAGCGCCAGAAACCCTATTTCCAGCAGGTTGAACAGTATGTTGCCGCCGAGCGATCGGCGGGCAAGGTGGTTTACCCGCCGCAGGAAGATGTGTTCAATGCATTGGAAGCAACACCGCTGTCGGAGGTCAAAGTGGTGATCCTCGGGCAGGATCCCTACCATGGCCCCGATCAGGCTCATGGCTTAAGCTTTTCGGTCCGTCCCGGCGTAAAAGTCCCGCCATCTCTGGCCAACATGTACAAGGAGTTGGTGGCAGATATCGATGGTTTTGTCCCGCCATCCCACGGTTATCTGCAGAGCTGGGCCGAACAGGGAGTATTGCTACTTAATACCGTGCTGACGGTGGAGCAAGGCAATGCCCATTCCCATGCCAAGATAGGCTGGGAAACATTTACCGACCGTTTGATCGAAGTGATCGACCAGCACTGTGACGGCGTGGTTTTCCTGCTGTGGGGGGCTCATGCCCAGAAGAAAGGCAAGAAAATTGACACTGAGCGCCATCATGTACTGCGCTCCGCCCACCCATCACCACTGTCTGCATATAGAGGCTTCTTTGGTTGTAAGCACTTTTCACAGACAAATCAGCTATTAAACCAGATGAATAAACCGACGGTTAATTGGTTGCTGGAAGATTAATCTTAAATTGTCAAAATGTGTAGAGAATGTGAATTATCTGCGCGTTAAATAACCAGGATCAAGGTGGTTTTTTCTATCCTTGCATACACTTACAGTAATGGAGATGACTGGGAGGTTTATGCAATGATGCTTGATGACATTCACACTGAACATGGTTATATCTGCCGGCTGTTGAAGATCCTTCAACAGAAGCTTACAGCAATACGTAACGGGCAAGAGGTCAATTATGGCCTGATCAAAGATATTGTTGATTACCTGCAGAGTTATGCCGAGAGCTGCCACCACCCTAAAGAGGATGTGCTTTACCGCTACTACCAGCAGCATTACTCCGAGCATGCCGGTGAAGTCGAAAGCCTGGAGAAAGAGCACGAAGAGTTGGCAAGGCTGACCCAGGAGTTTGCCGACACGGTCGAGATGATATTGATGGATGCAGTGATCCCGCTCGATGTGTTTGCCGACAAACTCAATGCTTTTGTTGTCCGCCAATACGCCCATCTGGAATTTGAGGAGAAGCATATTCTCCCTTTGATCCGTTCGCATTTTACCCAAGAAGATTGGCTAGCGGTGTCACAGCAGTACCAAGAATGCGATTGCGATCCATTGTTTGGCGGGCAGGTCACCGAGCGATACCGCCACCTTGCCGAGCGGCTACAAGCTTAGCCGTTCGGTACGTGTAAATTGCTACATAAAGAAAGAGCCGGCATATGCCGGCTCTTTGGCAGATCATTGCTTGTTGAGTTAGAAATCAAGATCGTCGTCTGATAAATCCTTGAACATATCAATATCAGCCAGTTCACGGCGCAGTCTCTGCCTGTCTTTCAGCGCTTCAATCTCACGCCACTTGCGTTTCACAGGCTTGCTCCGGGAACCACGTCTTGGTGTTTCAGTTGCAAGAATGTCATCGAATGCATAGCTGTCCATAGAGCACCTCTTCCTTACAATCGGTCCTATTTAAATATCATAGCAAGCAACAAAATGAAATTGATGTGTTTCGCAAATGTTACCCATTGATGAAGTTTTGATGTGCGTAAGATCGCAATGTCAAACTGGTTGTATAAAAAAGCGGCAAGATAGCCGGTGCTATGGCTTGCGGGAATGGGATGAAAAAGCAGAATATCGGCCCTAATTTCGCCAGCGAAATGCCAGATAAGCAATATTCATGGCTAGGATATTGATTTTTGCTGGTTATCTTTGCATGATCATCAGCCATCTGCAGTTATACCAAACAAGGTCCTGTCAGCAGGTGGCACTTTTCTCATGCCTCTTGTTAACATCATGCCAACATAATAGCTGCGTCTGATAGCGGTCTGTGAATACAGGGAAATCCGTCGCTGTCTTTTACCACATAATAAAACTAAGGTTGTAGTAACTGTTTTGCTTACCCGCAAACTTGCGTCAGGTTGGCAAACGGGCTGTGCCGATATTTTCTGGTTGCGGTCGATGAGACCGGCAATCAGCTAATTATTGATTTCTAGAGGGGTAGACGTGTCAAGTCAGATTAACTTTTTGAACGATCTGTTATGGGGCTCCGTGCTCATTTATTTGCTGATTGGCGTTGGCGTGTTCTTTACCTACCGGTTGGGATTCATTCAGTTCCGTCATTTTGGCCATATGTTCAGCGTAATGAAGAACAGTCGTAAGTCGGACAAGGCAGGGATATCATCGTTCCAGGCGCTGTGTACCAGTTTGGCTGCCCGTGTCGGGACCGGCAACATGGCAGGTGTCGCCGTAGCACTGACGCTAGGTGGCCCGGGCGCTATTTTCTGGATGTGGCTGATTGCCATGCTGGGGATGGCGACGGCTTTCGCCGAGAGTGCCTTGGCACAGCTCTATAAAACCCGTGATGATGACGGCAACTACCGCGGTGGCCCGGCTTACTATATGGAAAAAGGCCTCGGCATGCGCTGGATGGGCGTGGTGTTCTCCATTTTCCTGATTATCGCCTTTGGATTGGTGTTTAACTCGGTTCAGGCAAACTCGATCACTCTGGCGATGAATGTGGCCTTTGGCTGGAATCCGGCTTACGTGGGGGTCGTTCTGGTATTCATGGCGGGTGTCATTATTTTCGGTGGTTTGCGTGCCATTGCTCGTACTGCAGAGATCCTGGTTCCGGCCATGGCGCTGTGTTATCTGGTGCTGGCCCTGTTTATCATGTTCACCAATATTGGCAAACTGCCTGAAGTGCTGGGGCTTATTTTCCGCAGTGCGTTTGGCCTTGAGGAAGCGGCTTCGGGCGCCTTGGGCTACACCATTGCCCAGGGGATGATCAATGGCCTTAAGCGTGGTCTGTTCTCCAATGAAGCGGGTATGGGTTCGGCTCCCAATGCTGCCGCTTCGGCAACACCATATCCGCCTCATCCGGCTTCGCAGGGCTATGTCCAGATGCTCGGTGTGTTCATGGATACTATCGTGATTTGTTCGGCTACTGTGGCGATTATCCTGATGTCGGGCGAGTATGTCCCGCACAGCGAGATCACCGGTATCGAACTGACCCAGCGTGCGCTGAGCTCTCAGGTCGGTGGCTGGGGGGCCATTTTCATCGCGGTGGCGATCTTCTTCTTTGCCTTTACCTCGCTGGTGGCTAATTACTCTTACGCCGAGACTAACTTGATCTTCCTTGAGCACAACCACAAGGCCGGCCTGACCGTGTTCCGCATTGTGGTGCTGGGCATGGTGATGTTCGGTGCGGTCGCCGATTTGCCGACTGTCTGGGCGATGGCAGATGTGTCGATGGGCATGATGGCAATCATCAACTTGATAGCGATTGTGTTGCTGTCCGGTACAGTAGTGAAACTGGCTCGGGACTACAACCTGCAGCTCAAGCAGGGCAAGGTGCCGACTTTCGATAGCAAGGACTACCCTGAGTTGCATGCCCAGCTTGAAGAAGGGATATGGGATCAGCCGAAGAAGGACTGATTGCCTGTGACCTCTGGTGGTGAGCGATCTCATCATCGAATTTAGCGATAACAGCAATAGAAAAGACCACGCGTACTACGCGTGGTTTTTTTTTGTCAGGCTGATAACATCTTAACTATATAAGATCAAAAGGAAGCTTCCCATGTTAATTGTGGTTTCACCGGCAAAAACTCTCGACTATGACTCTCCGTTGGCGACGGAATCTTTCACCCAGCCAGAGCTGACAGATCACTCGGCTGAGTTGATTGAGGTTTGCCGTGAGCTGACGCCAGCGCAGATCGCCAGCCTGATGAAGGTGAGCGATAAAATCGCCGGCTTGAATGCAGCCCGTTTTGCCGAGTGGCAGCCAGAATTTACGACAGACAATGCCCGCCAGGCGATTTTGGCCTTCAAAGGGGATGTGTACACCGGCTTGGCGGCCGAAACCATGAACGACGAGCAGTTTGCCTATGCCCAGCAGCATCTGAGAATGCTCTCTGGCTTGTATGGCCTGTTGCGCCCGCTTGACTTGATGCAGCCGTACCGCCTCGAGATGGGCACCAAGCTGGCGAACCCGCGTGGCACGAACCTATACCAGTTCTGGGGCAGCATTATTACCGATAAGGTCAACCAGGCCTTGGCTGAGCAGGGCGACGATATCCTGATCAATCTGGCTTCGAATGAATATTTCAAGGCGGTGAAGCCTAAGCAGGTGGCCGGTAAAATCATCACCCCGGTTTTCAAAGATTGCAAAAACGGTACTTACAAGGTGATCAGCTTCTATGCCAAGAAGGCGCGTGGCATGATGGCGCGCTACATCATTGACAACCAAGTGGATTCAGTAGAAAAACTGCAGCAGTTTGATACCGCGGGTTACTACTTTGTGCCGGCAGAGTCGACAGCTACCGAGCTGGTGTTCAAGCGCGAAGAGCAATAATCACAACTGTATGCCGTGGTTACAGGAATAAAAAACGGGCTGGTATCTACCAGCCCGTTTTACTATTTGCTTACTGAAGAAAATACCTTACTTCTTGGCTTTTTTCTTTTTCACTGCCGCTTTCTTTTTCGGATCTTTTTTCTTCTTCTTTTTCACCGTGGCAGGCTTTTTGTGCTGCGGGCGCATGCCATCAATAAAGCGCTCGGCCACTTCTTCTTTCATGTAACGGCCGACACGTTCGATCATTGCCTGATCGTGAGCTTCAATCAAAGAAACGGCAGTGCCTTTCTTGCCTGCACGGGCAGTACGGCCGATACGGTGCAGGTAGACATCGGCGGTGCGTGGCATATCGAAGTTGATCACGTGGCTGATGTCCGGCAGATCGATACCACGGGCGGCAACGTCGGTGGCCAGCATGATGTTCACTTCTCCCTCGCGGAAACGGCGGATAGTGTTGTTACGTGACGCCTGGGCCATCTCGCCCTGGATCCAGCAGCATGGGATCTGCATTGCAGCCAGCTGATCACGCAGGGTAGCAAGACGTTCGCGGGTCTTGACGAAAACAATGGTGCGTTCAGCTTCGCCCTTGAGGATGTTTTCCAGCAGTGCCAGCTTGTGGGCCATATCATCACAGCGGTGGTAGTACTGATGGATCTTCTTGCGCTCGCGGCGTGGCGGCTCGGCATTGACTTCGACCGGCTCGTTGAGGATGGTGTTCGAGAAGTCACGGACACCCTTGCCTTCTAGCGTGGCTGAGAACAGCAAGCTTTGGCGGCGCCAGCGGCATTCGTTGTGAATACGCTCTACGGCTTTGCCAAACCCCATGTCCAGCATGCGATCGGCTTCATCGAGGATCAGGCACTCGATAGCACGACAGTCGAAACGCTCGCTTTCGATGTACTCCATCAAACGGCCCGGTGTCGCCACCACGATATCCTGGGTTTTGCCCAGTAGCTCAGCATGCTCGTCGTAGGAGATCCCGCCGGTAATGGTGAATACCTTTAGCTGGGTGTGCTTTGCCAGCGCACGTGCTTGGTCGGCAACCTGGATAGCCAGTTCACGGGTCGGGGTCAGAACCAATACGCGTGCAGGTCCCGGCTTCTTGCGCGGGAAGTCCTGCAGGTGCTGGATCATCGGCAGAAGAAATGCTGCGGTTTTTCCGGTACCGGTAGGAGCGGACGCCAGTACATCACGGCCATCCAGCGCGTGCGGGATCGCCTCGGACTGGATCACGGTAGGGCGATCGTAGCCGATATCTTCAATGGCCTGCAGCAGCTCGCTATCTAATTCTAATTCGGAAAAGTCTCTCACCAGTCATTTCTCCTTGGGAACTCAGGGTATCTTCCACCTGTTGGGGAAGCCTATAGAGCACGTGCAAAATACATAAGGGGCGGCATTATAGAGATAATTGCCGCAACGATCACCGATAAAGTATAAAAACTTCTGCAAATCGCCAAACCGAATGCGGCAGTCCCGCTACATTTTCAGATAAAACGCCTTGGTCAGGGCAACAAAAGCTTTGCTGTACTCGCCGCTCTCGTGGATCACCAACTGCTCGTGTTGTGGCTCTGATGGGCTAGCAGCCAACGCGATCAGCAACCGGGTTGGGGCTTTACGTTCGGTGGTTTTTACTTCGCATACCCGTTGGCAGTATAGCTGGTGGGCGCGGGCGGCTTGGATCAGTTGCTCGCCTTCGTATACCGGCAATATCAGGCTGGCGCTTCCTGTAGGGCTTAGCAGATAGCTGATGGCTGACAACAAGTCATGGTGCGACAGGGTACCGGTATGGCGCGCCGTCGCCCGGGATTGGCATTCAGCTTGCTCGCCATGGTTGAAGTAGGGAGGGTTGCAGACAATCGCTGCAACGCTGCCGGCCGGCTGCTGGCTGGCCCAGTCCTGGACGCTTTGGTGTGCCAATTCGATACGCTCTGACCATGGAGAGTCGCTGAAGTTTTTTTGCGCTGCCGTGGCTGCTCCGCGGTCGATTTCAATCGCGGTAATGGGGTTGCCGTTACTTGTCGTGCGCTGTGCGCTCATCAGTGCAAGCAGACCGCTACCGGTGCCAATATCGAGGATTTGGCCTGATGTCGGTAGCGCTGCCCAGGCACCGAGCATGACGCCATCGGTGCTGACTGGCATGCCACAGCCATAATCGTTGACGTGGAACTGCTTGAAGGTGAACCCTTTTGCCATGGTGTTGCTAGACCTTGTTGTGTTTTTGACCAAGGCATTATAGCCCGCCCGAGATGAAATGCAGAATGGTAACCTTCTGTTGAATAGATGTTGCATAGTTATTAATTCTGTTTTTTATCTTTTTTATAACTGGTTTTTATTGGTTTTATGTTTCGGTTTGAGTTTTTATTTTGGTTGTATATGCTGGTTTTTGAGTTTGCGAGCCAAAGATTATGGTGTTTTTCACTATGATGTTGCTTGTTGAGTGCTTTTTCGTCATTATGCTGCGAGCAAGGTCACATTCAGGTAATCCTTTTTTGTGGCTAAAAAAATAACAAAAGTTACAAATACAGCAGACATAACAAAGAGTGGAAGGTGCAGTTTGAAAAAGTCACTCAGTTTTACCGATATCATGGCGTTGGGTTTTATGACCTTCGCTTTCTTCTTGGGCGCCGGTAATATCATATTCCCGCCGCAAGCTGGCCAGCAGGCCGGTGATCACCTCGTTCCGGCGATGTTCGGGTTCCTGTCAACCGGTGTGACCTTGCCGCTCGTGGCGATTATTGCCGTGGCTGTCGCAGGCGGCTGGAAAGGCATGACCCAGGATTTGCCGTCCAAAGTTGCGACACTTCTTGCGGTACTGATTTTTATCGTGATCGGCCCTGCCTTTGCCGCACCTCGTGCCGGTTTGGTGGCTTATGAAATGGGCGTGAAGCCATTCATTGCCGACGCAGGACAGCTTAGCCTTACTATTTTCTCTATCGTCTTTTTTGGCATCGCGATGTTCCTGTCCCGCTCGCGCGGTAACCTGGTTGATATGGTCGGAAAATTCCTGACTCCTATTTTGTTTATTGCCTTGGTTGTACTGGCAGTGAGCGTAGTGGCTAACCCGCAGGATGCTATTGAAGCGGCACGTGGCGATTATATCGATATGCCTTTCCTCAAAGGTTTCGTCGAAGGGTACAACACCCTGGATGCCGTGGCAGCTCTGCTGTTTGGTATGGTGATTGTCGATGCGGTACGCAGCAAGGGCGTGACCGATGAAACAGCAACCCGCAAATACTTGGTCATGGCAGGCCTTATTGCGGCTGCTGGCTTGGCGTTTGTTTACATTTCCCTGTTCTATTTGGGCGCGACCAGTGTGAATATCGCAGCCAATGCGTCAAACGGTGGTGACATTCTGGCGATTTACGTTGCCGCGCTGTTCGGCCCTGCAGGCCAGATGATGCTGTCATTGATTGTGTTGCTGGCGTGTTTGACTACGGTAGTTGGCCTTATCAGTGCATGTTCTGAATACTTCTCTTCACTGACAAGCTGGTCTTACGAAAAGTGGGCCATGGTATTGTCAGTAACATGCTGTGTGGTTGCCAACGTTGGCCTGAACCAGCTGATTGTGCTGTCTTTGCCTGCTTTGTTTGCCCTGTACCCAATTGCGATGGCACTGGTTATCCTGACCTTTATCCGCCGCTGGTTGCCAAACCCGGCGCTGTCCTACCGTGTAGTAATGTTGGTAGCACTGTCGTTCAGCATGATTGATGCGGCTAAGGTAGCAGGTTTCAATGTGTCGGCTTTCCGCGTATTGCCACTGTTTGATTACGGCATGGCATGGTTGATGCCAACTTTTGCGGCATTGGTAGTGACTTACTTTGTCGGCTCGCAGAAAGCCGTTAAGCAAGCGCAGCAAGAAGGCCAAACGGTGTAACCGTTCAAATGCCATTATGCAGTTAGCAAAAAGGGATGCCTCGGCATCCCTTTTGTCTTTCGTGTTTACCCTAAGCAGGGGTGTTTTACGCAGCGTTAAAGCGTTTCGCTGTATTCGGTGAGGATTTGTTCGCACCAGGTGGTGATGCGCTCGTCGCTCAGCTCGTACTGGCTGTCTTCATCCAGTGCCAGGCCAACAAACAGTTTGCCGTCATCGGTCAATGCTTTTGACGCTTCGAATTCATAGCCCACGTTAGGCCAGTAGCCAACAAACTGGGCACCGGTAGGCAGCAGTTTCTCATGCAGCATGCCCATCGCATCAAGGAACCATTCGGTGTAGCCTTCCTGATCGCCAAGGCCGAACAGCGCCACGGTCTTGCCGTCCAGGCTCAGGCCATCAAGTTGCTCCCACACGGCTTCCCAGTCTTCCTGCAACTCACCGAAATCCCAAGTGGAAATGCCCAGGATCAGCATGTCGTACTGGTTCATTGAAGTAATGTCTGCTTCTTTTATGTTATGTAAATCAACCAGTTCGGCACCGATACAGTCGCGGATCTTTTCCGACGCCATTTCGGTATAGCAGGTGGTTGAGCCGTAGAATAAGCCAATCTTCATGCTGCTTGTCCAATGTGTAACGAATAAATGATAGGGGATTCTACCTAGCTTGGGCGGTCTTGACTATTTCTGAGTGATTGAGTCAGAAATTCCAGTTGCAAACGAGCTGGGTCGTTACATTTGCAGGGAAATCGTCTACCATTGAATACTGTTTATTTATCCATGTGTTTTATAGGCAATGCTTCATGATCTTTTGTTCATGCCCATTTGCCCGAAACGAACACCGAGGTTGTAGTGGAAAACGATGAAGTGATCATCGAGCGGTTTCTCGATGCGATGTGGATGGAGCGGGGGCTGTCTGAAAACACCCTGATGTCTTACCGCAATGATCTGAAAAAGCTGGAAAACTGGCTCAAAGACCAAAGCCTGACCCTGGAAAGGGTGTCAACTGACGATCTGCAGCGTTACCAGCAGTGGTTGTTTGACGCCGATTATAAACAGACGTCGCGGGCCAGAATGGCATCGGCGATCCGCCGCCTCTTCCAGTATCTGAACCGGGAAAAGATGCGCGATGACGATCCCAGCGCCATGCTAGTCAGCCCCAAGCTGCCTAAGCGCCTGCCCAAGGATATTACCGAAGAGCAGGTCGACGCCTTGCTGTCGGCACCTGATCCCAACGATCCGATTGAGCTTCGAGACAAGGCAATGCTCGAACTGCTCTATGCGACTGGCTTGCGTGTGACCGAGCTGGTGAGCCTGACCATGGAAAATGTCAGCCTGCGTCAGGGGGTGGTTCGCGTGATTGGTAAGGGTAACAAGGAGCGCTTGGTACCGATGGGGGAAGATGCCATTGATTGGATTGAGCAGTTCCTGCAAAGTGGCCGTCCGCAGCTCCTCGGGGAGAAAAGCTCGGACGTGGTTTTCCCGAGCAAGCGTGCCAAGCAGATGACCCGCCAGACATTCTGGCACCGGATCAAGCACTATGCCGTGAAAGCGGGCATAGACGGTGATACCTTGTCGCCACACGTGATGCGTCATGCCTTCGCGACCCATTTGCTCAATTACGGCGCTGACCTGCGCGTCGTGCAGATGCTGCTTGGCCACAGTGATCTGTCGACCACCCAAATCTATACCCACGTCGCGACTGAGCGCCTCAAGCAGCTTCACAGTGCGCATCATCCACGGGCTTAAGATGCCTATTTGGGGAGAGAAGGTAAATAAACCAGCCTGCATCTGCTTGATACTTGCGTATATACTATAGAAGGGTTGAGATATTTTGCGGAATGTGAAATTTTTTTGCACTACAAGGGTCATATAGTTCACCAGTAGTGATGGGGACTGGCGGTAAGCGTCACAGTCCGGCACGAATTTATTATTTTAAAGGAAAGAGTCGCATGCACTTTTTGGGTCGTACGTTACTTGCAACCGCAGTGGCAATGACAGCCTTCACGGCATCAGCCAAGCCAGACGAGGCAGCAATTACCAGCAAGTTGAGCAAGCTGGGTTTGGTGCCGGTTACTATCAGTGCTTCGCCACTGCCAGGGCTCAATGAAGTCGTGACAGAGCGGGGCATTGTTTATGTCTCTGATGATGGTGGTTATTTCTTGGCAGGTCACCTGTACCAGGCAACCGGCGCCGAGCCGGTGAACCTGACTGAGCAGAAGATGGCCAAACTTAACAAGGCCAAGCTTGAAGGCATGGAAGATGAGATGATCGTCTATCCGGCCAAAGATGAAAAATACGTGGTCACCGTCTTCACCGATACCAGCTGTGGCTACTGCCGTAAGCTGCATAGCGAAATGCAGGCCTATAATGATGCGGGTATCACCATCCGCTACCTGGCTTTCCCGCGCGGTGGAGAGCGTTCGCGCAACTTCGGTGAGATGAGTGCGATCTGGGGGGCCAAAGACCCGGCCAAGGCGATGGATCAGGCCAAAGAGGGTACCTTTAATCCAAACGGTATCGAGCAGCAGGGCGACTTGGTCAACAAACACTATCAGTTGGGTGTAGCGATGGGCGTTTCCGGTACCCCTGCGATGATTCTGGAAGATGGCACCATGTTGCCAGGCTATCAGCCGGCGCCAATGTTGCGCCAGATGCTGGATAACCGCAGCTAAATTGGCACTCCCTCAGTAGCTTGTTTATAAAGCCCTGGAATTTCCGGGGCTTTTTTACAGCCGAATTTCTGTTGCCCGCGCGGGTCCAGAGCCTATAATGGCTAGGTACGCATATGCCCAACTATCTTTATTTTCCCTGCCTGACAGATAATCCCGATGATTGAAATTAAACGCCGTCCAGAAGCCGATACTAGCCAGTTCACCGATATCACCCCGCCAATCCTGCAGCGGATCTATGCTGCCCGGGGTATTACCAGCGAAGCTGAGCTCGAGCGCGGGGTACGCGGCTTGCTGGGGTATAACCAGCTGTACGGTATTGAGCCGGCGGTGACATTGCTCAAGCAGGCACTGGCCGAGCAGCGCCGCATCATCGTGGTGGGTGACTTCGATGCCGATGGGGCAACCAGCTCGGCATTGTCGGTACTGGCACTGCGTATGCTAGGCAGCCGGAATGTTGATTACCTCGTCCCTAACCGCTTCGATGACGGTTATGGCTTGAGCCCGGAAGTGGTCGAGCAGGCGGCAGAGCGCGGTGCCGAACTGATCATGACGGTGGATAACGGCGTGTCCTCTATCTCAGGGGTGGCGGCGGCGAAGGAGCGTGGTATTCAGGTGCTGGTGACTGACCACCACTTGCCGGGGGATACCCTGCCACAAGCGGATGCGATCGTGAACCCGAACCTGCATGAGTGTGGCTTTCCGTCCAAGGCGTTGTGCGGCGTGGGCGTTGCCTTCTACCTGATGCTTGCAGTGCGTGCATCGCTGCGCGAGGATAACTGGTTTGTCGAGCAGGGGCTGCCCGAACCTAATTTGGCGGAGCTGTTGGATTTGGTGGCACTGGGCACCGTAGCTGATGTGGTGGCATTGGATGGCAACAACCGTATTTTGGTCCATCAGGGCTTGCAGCGTATCCGTGCTGGTAAATGCCGACCGGGGATCCGCGCCTTGATTGAAGTGGCCAATCGCGATCCGGCCCGCTTGGTGGCGACGGATTTGGGCTTTGCCCTGGGGCCGAGGATCAATGCCGCCGGACGCTTGGATGATATGTCTTTCGGGGTTGAGTTGCTGCTGTGTGACAACATTCAGGCGGCGCGCCGGATGGCCACCGAGCTGGATGCCTTGAACCAGACCCGCAAGGAAATCGAGCAGGGCATGAAGGAAGAAGCGGTAGCGATTTGCGAACGCCTCAAGTTCAACCAGCAGGATATGCCTTATGGTTTGGCCCTGTTCCAGCGTGACTGGCACCAAGGGGTGATTGGTATTTTGGCCTCGCGGATCAAGGAGCAGTACCATCGCCCGGTCATTGCCTTTGCTGATGCGGGCAATGGCGAAATCAAAGGGTCATGCCGTTCCATTCCCGGTTTGCATATGCGTGATGTGCTCGATTTGATTGATACCCAGAACCCGGGGATGATCCTCAAATTTGGTGGTCACGCCATGGCGGCGGGGCTGACCATTCCCGAGCCTAAGCTCGAGGCATTTAGCCAGGCGTTTGACCTAGCTGTACGGGCCGAACTCGACGAAGATGCCTTGCGCGGGGTATTGCTCAGCGACGGCGAGCTGATGCCGCAGGAGCTCAATTTGCAGACGGCGGAAGTGCTGCGGGCCGGCGGGCCGTGGGGGCAGCAGTTCCCCGAGCCGATGTTTGATGGTCGGTTCCGTTTGCTGCACCAGAAGCTGGTGGGCAGCAAGCACCTCAAGATGATGCTTGAGCCTGTCGCGGGTGGTAGTGTGATTGATGCGATTGCGTTCAATGTCGATGTCCGCCGCTGGCCGGATGCTTCGGTTCAACAGGTTGAGCTCGCTTACCGACTTGATGTCAACGAGTTCCGCGGCAACCGTAGCGCCCAACTGTTGGTAGAGCACATCACGGCGCTGTAGTCTGTTCTTGTCTAATCTGATCTGGCAGGCCAAATAGGTCTTGCCAGTTCACCTGTGACAGGGAATTTTGCTGAAATATGGCTTCTCTGTTACCGGCGGCTTTTTTGTGATCGGGTTAATAAAATAATTTCACCGTTTCCCTTCCCTTTTCCCTGTATATTCTATCTACAATTCGATAGAATCCTTCGGTTATGTCCATTTCGGCTATGAAGAGTGGCAATGTTCGAGATTAATCCTATTAAAAACCGACTTGAGGATGTATCAGCACGTACTGACGTCCTTAGGGGGTACCTTTGACTATGATGCCAAGAAAGAGCGTCTAGAAGAGGTCAATGCAGAATTAGAGCAACCTGATGTATGGAACGAGCCAGAGCGCGCACAGGCGCTGGGCAAAGAGCGTTCATCATTAGAAGCGATTGTAGATACCATCGACCAGTTGGACCAAGGCGTTGAAGACGTTGAAGGTCTGCTTGAGCTGGCAGTGGAAGAAGAAGACCAAGAGACATTCGACGAGATCGAACCTGAACTCGCTGAGCTAGAAAGCAAGCTGGCCAAGCTTGAGTTCCGTCGTATGTTCTCTGGCGATCACGATAGCTCTGACTGCTACATCGACCTGCAGGCAGGTTCGGGCGGTACAGAAGCACAGGACTGGACATCGATGATGCTCCGCATGTACCTGCGCTGGGCGGAAGCGAAAGGCTTCAAGACCGAAGTGATCGAAGTTTCCGAAGGTGATGTGGCTGGTCTTAAGTCGGCAACAGTGCGTATTAGCGGTGAGTACGCTTACGGCTGGTTACGTACCGAGACCGGTGTACACCGTCTGGTGCGTAAGTCACCATTCGATTCGGGCGGTCGCCGCCACACGTCATTCTCTTCTGCGTTTATCTACCCGGAAGTAGACGACAATATCGATATCGATATCAATCCTTCTGATCTGCGTATTGACGTATACCGTGCCTCGGGTGCCGGTGGTCAGCACGTTAACACCACCGAATCGGCGGTACGTATTACTCACGTACCAACCAACACCGTGGTGCAGTGTCAGAACGATCGTTCTCAGCACAAGAACAAAGACCAAGCGATGAAACAGTTGAAAGCAAAACTGTTTGAGCTTGAGATGCAGAAGCAGAATGCTGAGAAGCAGGCCAACGAAGACGCCAAGTCTGACATTGGCTGGGGTAGCCAGATCCGTTCTTACGTACTGGATGACTCCCGTATTAAAGATTTACGTACCGGGGTGGAAAATCGTAACACCCAGGCCGTACTTGACGGCGATTTAGACCGTTTTATTGAAGCCAGCCTGAAATCAGGTCTGTAACCGACTCCGGTTAAAACATTTAAGGGTTAACCCATGACTGATCAATTACAAGATGAGAATAAGCTGATTGCTGAACGTCGCGCGAAATTGGATAAAATCCGCGAAAACTGCAAGGCAAACGGCCACCCGAATGATTTCCGTCGCGATAGCCTAGCGGCAGATCTGCAGGCTAAATACGGCGAACTAAGCAAAGAAGAGCTTGCTGAAGCGGGTCACGTAGTGGCAATTGCTGGCCGTATCATGGCTAAGCGTGGTCCATTCCTGGCAATCCAGGACGTATCTGGCCGTATTCAGGCTTACGCCGACAAGAACGTTCAGAAAGAGCTGAAAGAAAAATACGCTGGCTTGGACATCGGTGACATCATCGGTGTGAAAGGTGCCCTGCACAAATCAGGCAAGGGTGATCTTTACGTCAACATGGACGAGTACGAGCTGCTGACCAAGGCACTGCGTCCTCTGCCAGAGAAGTTCCACGGTCTGACTGACCAGGAAATGCGTTACCGTCAGCGTTACGTTGACCTGATCGTCAACGAAGATTCTCGCAACGCGTTCATCATCCGTTCTAAACTGGTAGCGGCAATCCGTAACTTCATGATGTCGAAAGGCTACCTTGAAGTTGAAACGCCAATGATGCACGTGATCCCTGGCGGTGCGACGGCGCGTCCGTTCATCACCCGCCATAATGCGCTGGATATCGACATGTACCTGCGCGTGGCGCCTGAGCTGTACCTGAAGCGTTTGGTGGTGGGTGGTTTCGACCGTGTATTCGAAATCAACCGTAACTTCCGTAACGAAGGCCTATCGCCACGTCACAACCCAGAATTCACCATGATGGAATTCTACCAGGCATACGCGGACTACAAAGATCTGATGGATCTGACCGAAGAGATGCTGAGCACGGTGGCAATGGAGGTACTGGGTTCAACCTCTATGCCTTACGGCGACGAGACGGTTGAGTTCGGTGGCACTTACGCACGCATGAGCATGTTCGAGGCGATCAAGCACTACAACCCGAACCACGAGCAAATCCAGGCCCTAACAGAAGAAGATCTGCAGAACCGTGAGCTAATGGTATCTATTGCCAAGTCTGTTCACGTTGAAGTGGAAGACTTCTGGACATGCGGTCAGCTGCTTGAGGAAATCTTCGGTGAAACGGCTGAGCCTAAACTGATCCAGCCAACCTTCATCACCGGTTACCCAGCGGACATCTCACCACTGGCTCGCCGTAGCGACGACAACCCGTTCTTCACTGACCGTTTCGAGTTCTTCATCGGCGGCCGTGAAGTGGCGAATGGCTTCTCTGAGCTTAATGATGCAGAAGATCAGGACGCACGATTCAAAGCGCAGGTTGAAGCGAAAGATGCGGGTGATGACGAAGCGATGTTCTACGATGCGGACTATATTACCGCACTAGAGCACGGCTTGCCGCCAACAGCAGGTCAGGGTATCGGTATCGACCGCCTGGCAATGCTGTTTACCAACACTCACACTATCCGTGACGTGCTGTTGTTCCCGGCAATGCGCCCACAGAACAACAACGCATAAGCCTCGCTTATCGAAATTGATGAAGCCATCCTCCGGGGTGGCTTTTTTTTATGGTTTCCAATAATGAAAGCTGGTGGAAAAATATTCATATAGTGAATTTTTGGGTGTGACCAAGCACACGTTTTACGTAATTGATAATTTTGTATACAGAGCAATAACCCACCACATTTTCTGCTATTCGTGATGTGAATAAGTTGCCGTTTTGCCTGGGTTTTAGTGTTTTGTTTTGTGTTTTTTATTTCATGCCGATGATTAATATTGTGTTTCAGTTGTAGCTAAATTGTAAAATATATTCTTTTAAGTTTGTTTTGGCTGTGTAAAATGACGCCCAATCTCGCGAAAAACAGCGGGAATAGGAAGTAAACATAGTTTTTACAAGCACAACAGACTGGAGATGGACGATGAAGAAATCGCTATCAGGAAAGATATTTACAGGCTTGTTTGCCGGCCTGATCCTCGGTACGGCAATTCAATACCTGTTTAACGGCGTGACCTTGATGGATACCTATGTGCTCGGCCTGGCGGAAGGTGCTGGCGGCATGTTTGTCTCACTGATCAAACTATTGGTTGTTCCTTTGGTGTATGTGTCGATTGTTTGCGGCATTGTCGAGCTGAAAGACATCACCGCGTTTGGTCGCCTTGGTGGTAAAACTTTTGCTCTCTACATTATCAACACCATCATCGCAATTACGGCGGCACTGACAATCGGCATGATTTTCCAGCCGGGCGCAGGTGCCAACCTGGCTGGAACCGTGACTGAAGCGGTGCAGCTGACCACCACCGAGACGCCGGATATATTCTCGCTGATTGTTAACATCGTACCGAGCAACCCGGTACAGGCTTTCGCCAATGGCGATATGCTGCAGATCATTTTCATGGCTATCCTGACAGGCTTGGCGATCCAGGCGCTGGATACCCGTGGCGGCCCTGCGATCAAGACCTTCAAAATGGCCAACGAAGTGATGATGAAACTGGTTGGTTTGGTGATGAGCCTGGCACCGTTCGGTGTGTTTGCCCTGATGATCCAACTGGGCGCGACGCTGGATGCCAATACCCTGATGTCGGTTGCCGGTTACGTGGCATTGGTTGTGTCGATGCTGGTATTCTGGATTTTCTTCTTCTACCCAATGATGGTTGGCCTGACAACCGGTATCAAGCCGAGTGCGTTCCTGCGCCATACCCGTGAGCAAATACTGTTCTCGCTATCAACAGCAAGCTCGAACGCAACCATTCCGGTAACCATGCGTACCCTGACTGACAAGATTGGTGTATCCAAGTCTGTGGCTGGCTTTGGTGTGCCTCTGGGGGCGACCATGAATATGTCTGGGGTCTCTATCTATATCGCACTGGCAACCCTGTTCGTGGCCAATGCCTTCGGCCAGCCAATCAACAGCGCTGATATCTTTACCCTGGGCCTGACTATCCTGCTGCTATCTATCGGTGCCGGTGGCGTACCGGGCGGCGGCGTGGTGATGGTCGGCGTACTTCTTCACCAACTAGGCCTACCGCCAGAAGGTTTGGCTATCATTGCCGCGGTTGACCGTATCAATGATATGTTCTGTACCAGCTCTAACGTTGTTGGTGACACTGCGGTAAACACCATTGTCGCCAAATCTGAGAACGAAATTGGTACAGCAGAAGTTGCAACCGACTCTCAACCTGAGCAGGTGACCGTTAGCTAAAGCTAGGTCTCAAAGGGATGAAATATGAAAGCGCCTCAGGGCGCTTTTTTTATTTGCGTCCAAAATTTCTTCCCTCCGCCAGACTTGACTACAATTTTAATATTAAATTAATTGCGCATTAGTCAAATCATGGTTGTTAGTTGGTGGCGTATCGCCTTCAGTGTGGTTATTGTCCCAGTGAGAAATCGCCCAACTAGCAAGAAGGCTTGCTCTGGCCGGGAAGGGATTGCGGATGAAAAGAACACAGGGAAACAGTTCAGTCTTGGGGACATTGGTGATTTTGGGCGGAGGGACGCCGACCTGGATAAGCGTGTTGGAAAAAGCGGGCTGGGCTTGCCATCGCTGCTACGATCTCCGTGCGGCAGAATCATTGATGTTGGAAATCGGTCCCTGTATTGGCGTGGTCGATCTCACCCGTGATGACTTCAGTTTGCAAGGGGTTGCCGGGCTGGTCAACCGCAATAAACAGGTTCGCTGGCTGGCACTGGTACAGGAGCGACAGCTAGCTCATGATTCTATCTGCCAGTTCATTGTGAATTTCTGCATTGATTACTTCACCGACCCTGTGCCCGAGTCCCAACTGCTCGGGACTATTGGGCACCAGCTGGGTATGTTGCAGCTAGAGCACCGGGTGTGGCCGCAACTTGGCGTGTTTGGTCAATCCGGCCTGCAGGGGGAGCAGGCAGCAATGAAGAAGTTGCGCCATCACGTCAAGCGCATTGCCATGGCTGATGTCCCTGTCTTGGTCCAGGGCGAGATAGGAACCGGCAAAGAGCTGGTTGCCCAGGCGATCCATCAAGCCTCCACAAGAGGCAAGGGGGCGTTTGTCAGCGTGAATTGTGAATCCCTGCCTGAGAGCTGGATGGTTGAGATCAATACAGGCAAGGCAGAGCAGTGTTGCCTGGAAGCGGCAGATGGTGGCGTACTGTTTCTAGATGAAATCACCCAGCTTGATCTCCCCCGCCAGCAAGAATTGGTTCGCCTGCTGGAAGATGAGGCCTTTACCACCGAAACGGGCCGCAAGGTCTCGGCAGATATTCGATTGATCGCCTCTTCCCGCTATAGCCAAGAAGAGCTGATGGAATCTGGCTTGTTGTGTGAGGAGCTATACTTCCGTCTCAATGCCCTTGGCGTCATGGTGCCGGCACTGCGCGAGCGGGGCGAGGATATCGTATTGCTGGCTGAGTTTTTTATGCTGAAATTCGCCCGCCAGTATAACAGCCCCGTGAAGCAACTCTCGTCGGAAGCAGCCCAGTTGTTGGTCAGTTATTCCTGGCCCGGTAATGTCAGGGAGATGATTGGTCATATCAAGCGGGCTATCTTGTTAGCCGATGACAAGGTGCTCGAGGCGGATCATCTCGATCTGCCAAGGGTCATGGATGACAAACAGAGCCTGAAAAAAATTCGTGCGGACTCCGAGCGGGGAGCGATCCTAGCTGTGCTTGAGAACAACAAAGGCCAGATTTCCGCGGCAGCACGGGAGCTCGGGGTGTCAAGGGCAACCATGTACCGACTACTGAATAAACATGATCTTGTACCGCCGCCCAAGCATTTTCGCCAAAGCTGATCCGGAGCCATGCTCTGCAATCTTTTTTGATAGAGGGGATTTATTCACCTATTCGTTCCTGTTGGGGGATGAATGCAGAATATTGTTGTTTTTATATTCGCAATTCAATCTAAGTGGTTGTTTTATATTCACGGCTTGTTACAATAAACCCATATTTCACATCTTCATAACTTATTACCGGAGGAACTGATATGCAAAGTAGTATCTTTATGTCGCACACCTGTTCGTTCGGTGATACCTGCGCCAAACCAAATCATTAACGGCAATCCGCTGTGTAAATGGGCCGCGGATTTCTGTCGCGGCTAGTTAAGTTTTGCTTATGTTGTCAGCCTGATCGGCAGGATCTGTGTCCCTCTAATTAACTTTAAATTAAATGGAGAGCACGATTATGCGCCACTCAGTCTATTTACGCCTTGCAGTCTTTCTTGTTCAACTGGATGTTAAACGTGAGGACGCCCTATGGCGGCGAGAGCACCGTCGTATTCAAATCAACTTGCCATATCATCTTTCAGAGCACTTGCTCAAAGATATGGGTATAGATAAAGAACACCGTATCTCTCAAGATCTATTGGCCACATCGGCCGGTCGTAAGGTGCGTCATTTGAGACGGGAGTACAAATCTAGACTTGTCACGTAACGCTTCCCCCCGTGAATCGCTTGCGGGGGGAAGGAAATATGACCAACTGTTAGCAACTGGTGTAAGCCGTCACGGCTTGTAACATTTACCAACGCTTTGCGACGAATGTGGCCTAGAGCCCATGGAAAGGGTTAGGTAAAGTAGCCGGGCATCAACAAAGGTGTCTACCTAAGTTGGTTGAGCTAATGTTTTTCGGCCCCCGTATTACGGGGGCTTTTTTTTGTCTTCAGGTTGCTGTTGATAACAATTGCTGAGCTATGGACAAGGGTTGGAGTATTGAATGCCGACTTCTTGGAGTTCTTGCAGTACGTCTTCGGTCAACTCGACCTCCAAGCTGTCGATGTTGGCATTGAGCTGTTCAAGGGTCGTGGCGCCGATGATATTACTGGCAACGAAGGGACGCTGGTTGACAAAGGCCAGTGCCATTTGGGCCGGATCCAAACCATGCTTGTGCGCAACGTCGACATAGGCCTCGGTGGCAGCAATGCCCTGTGGCTTGAAATAGCGTGAGAAGCGTTCGAATAAGGTGCAGCGTGCCCCTGTGGGACGGGCACCGTTGAGGTACTTGCCACTGAGGGTACCAAATGCGAGCGGCGAATAGGCTAGCAGTTCGACGCCTTCATGGTGGCTGATTTCCGATAGCCCAACTTCAAAGCTACGGTTGAGCAGGTTATACGGATTCTGGATGGTGACCACGCGAGGCAAATTGTGTTTTTCTGCCAAGCGCAGGAATGACATCACGCCCCAAGGAGTTTCATTGGACAGCCCGATATACCGGATCTTCCCAGCCCGGACCAATTCATCAAGAGCGGCGAGTGAGTCGGTCAGGGTGATCCCGGAATGATCTTCCTGGTATTGGTAGTTGAGTTGGCCGAAGCAGTTGGTTTCCCGCTGTGGCCAATGAATTTGGTACAGATCGATATAGTCGGTTTGCAGTCGGTTGAGACTGGCTTCTACCGCATCGTGTATATTGCGTCGGTCTAGGGACATCTCTGGCCGGATATAAGGGGTGTTACGCGGCCCAGCCACTTTAGTTGCTAAGACCACCTTGTCTCTGTGGCCGCTCTTTTTCAGCCAGTTGCCGATATAGGTTTCGGTTAATCCCTGGCTGTTGGCATTGGGGGGAACGGGATACATCTCTGCGGTATCGATAAAGTTGATCCCGCGTTCAAAGGCCAAATCAAGTTGGCTATGTGCCTCTTGCTCGTTGTTCTGTTCACCGAAGGTCATGGTGCCGAGGCAGATCTTGCTGACCTCAAGGTTCGAGTGTGGGATCTTGTGGTATTTCATTAGCCCTCCTTGGACTCAGCAGATGTTCTTGTTTCGACTATAGCGCGAGTTCAATAGTGTGAGAAGTCCCACAACACCCTGCCGAGTCTCTATCCTGATCTTGCTGGGACGGGGATTGTGACCAATAGTTAAGCTTTATAGGGCTGTGTTATAGGGCTGTGTTATTGGGCAATGTTGGGGAGAGGCGAAATAATGAAGCTGTCACAGTTGAAGCACTGGACAAAAGCCGGCAACGGGGCCATCCCCGCGTGTATTCTGACAAGCTACGCAGGGTGTTCCGATTACTTGATCGAGGTTGAGTACAAACATCACCTTGAACCGCTCAAGACCGATGGCGGCGAGATGGTCAAGTTCCAGTCGATTGAGCAGGCGGGGGAGCTATTGCGCCCACTGGGGATCACCAGTGTGACGCTCAGGGTCATTGATCCCTATGACGAATTCTCGCCTGATGGCCAGGTGAGTAACTGCCGGGAAGACATGACAATCGCACTCTAGGATGCCAACAGGATTACAGGATAAAATACTTTTCCAGCAGGCCGGCAGTGAAATGGGTTTTGAGGTAAAAGCCACGCGGCAGGGTTTTGATCGGTTGGCCATTGGCCCCATAGGCTTCCGTCAGTGCTTTGCTGTTGGCTGCTTTCGGGCGTAGCTGCAATACTTCGCCATGACGCGCAGTGATTTGTTCAACCTGGCCTAGCACTATCATATCCATCAACTCTTCCCAGTCCTGCCGAAGTTGCTGTTCTTCCTCTGGTGATGGGCTCCATAAAAGCGGCGATCCGACATGGCGATCCGCCAAGGGGATATCTCGCTCTCCTTCCACCGGGACCCACAGCACGCGGGCAAGCTTGTGGCGGATATGGCTGTTCTCCCAACGTAATCCTTGCAGGCCGATCAGCGGTGCAACGCAGACAAAAGTGGTTTCAAGGGGCTTGCCATGATAACCCACGGGGATCGTCTTGAGTTCAATGCCAAGCTCGGCAAAGTCAGGCACAGGTTTGCTGCCAGCCGTGGCCCCGAGGTGCCATTCCAGCAGTTGCCCTACCCAGCCTTTATCCCGACGCAGATCCGGCGGGACAGCGATATTGGCCACGTGTGCTAGCTCACCGAGGGTCATTCCGGCCAGTGCATTGGCTCGCGTCAATAGTTCCTGTTCTGTCTTTGGCGTCGGTTGCATGTGGTCTACCTTCTTTGTGGCAGGCGATCCTACCATAGCTGTAATCAAGGATCCTATTATCTGGTTATCCACAGGCGTGATGGTAAAAAAACTTTATTTGGTTGAATATGGGTTTTTATACAGGGGTTGGTTGCTAATTTAACCAGTTGTGTGATGGTTTTTTAACTGGTTGATGCTTTTTGATGTGGATAAAATGATAGGTGGTTGATCTTTGACCGATCTAGGGGTGTGGCAGAAATGATCTTGTCACAATTGAAGCTAAATATTCATGATGGTCAAGTTAAGCTTTGATTATTAAGGTTTTTTTATTTGTTGTTGGTGAGGTTTTGTGACTGGGTCTATAGCAAGGTTAGAACAGTAACTCACTGGATTGACCGCTTCTTCACAATTCTATCCACAGAAATCGTGTATAAATGTGGGCTGGGTCTCATTGTGGTGTTTATAAAGTAGCCAGGAGCTAAAAGTTATCCAGATTATGAGGCTTGGCTAGGAAAATAGAAGGATAAATAACAATGTTTGTTTACCCATTGGATTGTCTGTGAAAAAATCACTATTAATAGAGATTTAATTGAGGTCGTCCAGTGATTGATGGCGATGGGTACCGCCCAAATGTGGGTATTGTGATCTGTAATAGCCATGGCCAAGTATTCTGGGCTCGACGATATGGACAACATTCCTGGCAGTTTCCGCAAGGTGGCATTGACGAGGGGGAAACCCCTGAGCAGGCCATGTACCGGGAACTTTACGAGGAAGTAGGGCTAACTAAGAAGGATGTACGAATTGTGGCGTCAAGCCGCCATTGGCTTCGCTACAAGTTACCCAAGCGACTGGTGCGCTGGGATTCTAAGCCAGTTTGTATCGGGCAAAAGCAGAAATGGTTTCTGCTCAGTCTAGAGTGCGATGAGTCAAAGGTGAACATGCAGCGTGGCAGCACGCCTGAATTCGATGGTTGGCGGTGGGTCAGCTATTGGTATCCGGTGCGGCAGGTTGTGTCTTTCAAGCGAGATGTCTATCGCAGAGCATTAAAAGAATTTGCTGCCATAGCCATGCCTTTTAAAGAGCGCAAAGAACGAAAAAAGCGCCGGGGCAAACGCGGCTAGGCCAGTTGGTAGGGAGCGGGGCGGATTATGCTGACGCAACTAAGAGAAATTGTTGAAAAGGTGGCGACGGCCCCGAGTCTGCTTGATGCCCTGGAACAACTGGTGATCAATACCTGCAAGGCAATGAAAACCGAGTGTTGCTCGGTGTATATTGCCGATCAGCAGCGCCAGCGCTTTACCTTGATGGCAACCAAGGGGTTGAAAAAACCTCACCGTCATGTCGGCCTGCCTTTCGGTCAGGGTTTGGTGGGGCTGGTTGCCGACAGGGCCGAACCGATTAATGTCGCCGATGCCAGGCATCACCCTCACTTCAAGCACCTTCCCGGCATCGGGGAAGAGTCATTCAGTTCCTTTTTTGGTACACCGATCATACACCAGCGCCAGGTGCTGGGTGTGTTGGTGATCCAGCAGCGTGAACAGCGTGAGTTCGATGAAAGCGAAGAGTCGTTCATGGTTACCTTGGCCGCACAGCTGGCGGTGTTGCTGGCCCATTCCAAGGCACAGGGGATGTGGCCGGATCAGCACAACGGTTTGCATCTCGTCGGCTCGGCGGCGTCAACCGGGGTCGCGGTTGCTCGTGCGTGGTGGGATGACAACCAGCCGCGTTTAGAGCAGGTGGCGCCAGCCTCCTGTTTGGATCGTGAGGAAGAGCAAGAGCGTTTGAGTATCGCCATTGAGCTGGCGAGTGCTGAATTCCGCCGCTTGCGCAAGCGCTTTGACAGTGAGCTGCACAAGGAAACGTTGGCGATTTTCGATTTGTTCAGCCACCTGCTCAATGATCCCATGCTGCGCAAGGATCTGTTCCATAAGATCGCCGGCGGTGATTTGGCCGAATGGGCTATTCGCCAAGTGGTCGAAACCTATTCTGCCCGCTTTGCCAATATGGAAGATGCCTACCTCAAGGAGCGGGCACAGGATATCCGTGAGCTTGGCCAGCGGCTGTTGTTCTTTTTGGCCAATGAAGAAGTTATCGAGCATGCCTGGGATGAACCGGTGGTGTTGTTGACCCGTGAGCTGACTGCTGCCATGTTGGCCAGTGTCCCTCGCGACAAACTGGCTGCCGTGGTATCTCAGGAAGGTGCTGCGAACTCCCATGCGGCGATACTCTCCCGCGCCCTCGGGATCCCTGCGGTGATGGGGGTTGATTTTGTGCCGGAGAAAATTCACAACTGTCAGGTCATTGTCGATGGCTACCGCGGCGATCTACTGGTCAACCCTAACCGCCACGTGCTGGCTGAATATCTTCGCCTGCAGAAGGAAGAACAAGAGCTGGCCGCGGTTGTCGAAACCGGGCTGGATAAACCGGCGGCGACGCTGGATAACGAGCGGATCAATATTTTCCTCAATGCTGGGCTCAGCGCCGATACCAGTATTGCGGTTAACCGTGGTGTTGATGGGGTAGGGCTGTACCGTACCGAAGTGCCGTTCCTGCTGCAGCGCAGCTTCCCGTCAGAAGAGGAACAGACTCAGCAATACCAGTCTATCCTCGAGACTTATTGTGGCAAGCCGGTGGTGATGCGTACCTTGGACATCGGCGGGGATAAACCCTTGCCGTATCTGGCCATCGAAGAAGACAACCCCTTCCTCGGTTGGCGTGGGATCCGCTTTACCCTCGATCACCCGGAAATCTTTCTGATCCAGGTGCGGGCGATGCTCAAGGCCAGTATCGGCCATGACAACATGGATATCCTGCTACCGATGATTTCCGGGATTGCCGAGCTGGACGAATCGTTAGCCCTTATCGAGCGGGCCTACACCGAGGTGGCGAAAACGGCTGCCGAGCAGGGACATGTACTGCGCCGGCCACGGATCGGGATCATGATTGAAGTCCCTTCGATTCTTTACCAGTTGCCGGTCTTAAAAGGGCGGGTGGACTACATTTCTGTTGGTAGCAATGACTTAACCCAATATTTGTTGGCTGTTGACCGTAACAATTCGCGGGTTGCCGGTGTCTATGATGCACTGCATCCGTCGGTGATCCATGCACTCAAGCATATTATTGATGTCAGCCAGCAGCTGCAGTTGCCGGTCAGTGTCTGCGGGGAGTTAGCCGGTGATCCTATTGGTGCCTTGTTACTGGTAGGAATGGGTTACCGTTCGCTGAGTATGAATACCCGTAATGTGGCGAAGATAAAATACATGCTGCGCCACGTATCGGTGAGTGATATGCAGCAGCTGGCGGATTTCGCCCTGTCGGCAACTTATGCCGATGAAGTACGGCGCAATACGATTGAATTTGTCGATGGTCATGGCTTGGGCGGTTTTATCCGTGCCGGTAAGTAGCCTTGTTGTTTTGTTGTTGGTATGAGTAGTATGGCCGACATTTTGTCTATGTATGGCAGCGAACTGTGGGTGTTTGGCTGTTGTCTGTTGCTTGGCGCGGTGGTGGGGATTTTGGCAGGCTTGCTGGGTATCGGCGGTGGTTTGCTGGTGGTACCTGCGTTGGTCTGGTTGCTGCCCCAGGCCGGTATCGAAGCCAATTTGGTGATGCATATTGCGCTCGGGACGTCCCTCGCCAGTATTGTGCTGACATCGGGTTCCTCGGCCCGCAACCACTTCCGGCTCGGCAATGTGGATTTAAACATTGTCCGCAGCCTGGCGCCGGGTGTGGTGATGGGGGGATTGGGCGGCAGTTTTGTCGCCGAGTTGGTGCCTTCCTCGATGCTGCCGAAAATCTTTGCCATTATTGTATTATTGCTGGCTACGCAAATGCTGCTGTCGATGCGCTTCAGCGGCCAGCGCGATTTGCCCGGTAGTTTGGGGACATTCTGCTCCGGTGGGGCGATTGGCGTGGTGTCCAGTTTGGCCGGGATCGGTGGCGGTTCGCTAACCGTACCGTATCTTAATTGGCATGGGGTGGAAATGCGCCGGGCCATTGGGTGCGCTTCATTTTCCGGTGCATTGATTGCGATTGCGGGAATGGCGGGGTTTGTCTTGGCCGGGGTCGGAGAGCAAAGCTTGCCACCGATGAGCTTGGGTTACGTCTATTTGCCTGCACTGCTCGGCATTGTACTGGTGTCGATGCAGACAACGCGGTTCGGCGCTGCGTGGGTGAGCTATTTGCCAACACCGGTACTAAAGAAAATTTTTGCTGTTTTTTTACTGTTTGTCAGTATCAAAATGTTTATGGGGTAGTCATCATAGGCATACTGCCTGTGAAGTATAGAGATAAGATTGATGAGCCAAGGTTATTTAACGTTTCCGAATATTGATCCGGTGTTGATTGAGATCGGGCCGTTAGCCATCCGCTGGTATGGCATGATGTATTTGTTGGGGTTTGTATTTGCCATGTGGTTGGCCAACCGCCGGGCTGACAAGCCGGGCAGTGGCTGGACTCGCGAACAGGTTGGCGATCTGTTGTTTGCCGGTTTCCTCGGCGTGGTACTGGGTGGCCGTATTGGCTACGTGCTGTTCTACAACTTCCCGCTGTTCTTGGACAACCCGCTGTACCTGTTCAAGGTATGGACCGGCGGTATGTCATTCCATGGCGGCCTGCTGGGGGTGATTGCGGCGATGTTCTGGTATGCCTACAAGAACAACCGGACCTTTTTTAACGTCGCAGACTTTATTGCACCGTTGGTGCCTTTCGGTCTTGGCGTTGGCCGTTTGGGCAACTTCATCAATGGTGAGTTATGGGGCAGGGTGACCGACTCGCCATGGGGAATGGTCTTTCCGACCGGTGGCCCGCTACCGCGCCACCCATCTCAGTTGTACGAGTTCTTCCTTGAAGGCCTGGTGCTGATGATCATCCTCAATGTCTTCATCCGTAAGCCTCGCCCTGCCGGAGCGGCCTCGGGCCTGTTTCTGTTTGGTTACGGTAGCTTCCGCTTTATCGTCGAGTACTTCCGCGAACCGGATGCGCACCTTGGCTTGTTCGGCGGCTGGATCAGCATGGGGCAAATCCTATCGCTGCCAATGGTCATTGGTGGCGCCTTGATGATGCTGTGGGCCTATAAGTGCCAGCCGAAAGGTAAGGTGGCCTAATACCAAGCAAATGATTACAGGGCAGCCTCGGGGCTGCCTTTTTTGTGTCTGGAGATAATATCTCCCTGAATAATTCGTGGTTTCGTGTAGAATTAGCCGCACTTGAATTTAGAACTAAGGCCAGCGGAACCATGAAACAGTATCTCGCGCTTTGCCAGCGCATTGTGGACGAAGGAGTATGGGTTGAGAACGAGCGTACAGGCAAGCGATGCCTGACAGTGATCAACGCCGACTTGAACTATGATGTTGCCAACAACCAGTTTCCGCTGATCACGACCCGCAAGAGTTTCTGGAAAGCGGCGATTGCCGAGATGCTGGGTTATATCCGCGGCTACGACAATGCGGCGGACTTCCGTGCTCTGGGTACCAAAACCTGGGATATGAACGCCAACGACAATGCCGCTTGGCTGGCAAACCCGCACCGCAAGGGTGAGGACGATATGGGCCGCGTCTACGGCGTACAGGGCCGTAGCTGGCAAAAGCCTGATGGCAGCACTATCGACCAGTTGCGCAAAATCATCGACAACCTGAGCAAAGGCATTGATGACCGCGGCGAGATCCTGACCTTCTATAACCCGGGCGAGTTTGATATGGGCTGTCTGCGTCCGTGCATGCATACCCACACTTTCTCGCTGGTTGGTGATACTCTTCACCTGACCAGCTACCAGCGCTCTTGTGATGTGCCGCTGGGGTTGAACTTCAACCAGATCCAGGTTTTCGCCCTGCTGGCACTGGTGGCCCAGATCACCGGCCACAAACCAGGAATGGCGTACCACAAGATCGTTAATGCCCACATCTACGAAGATCAGCTTGAGCTGATGCGTGATGTTCAGCTAAAACGCGAGCCGTTCCCGTCGCCGCAGCTGAAGATCAACCCGGATATCAAATCGCTGGAAGATCTGGAAACCTGGGTGACCATGGACGACTTCGAGGTAGTGGGTTACCAGCATCACGACCCGATCAAGTACCCTTTTTCTGTATAGAAACCTTGCTGCGGGTAACAAAATATTGCCAAAGAAACATTTTTGTGCCCCTAAAAGCCCCTTTTTGGGGTTTTTTTGTAGGTGAGAAGCGGTAAAGAGCTGCGGACCTATGGTTTGATGGCCCTATGGCTTAGCGCCTAGAATATTCGAATCGGGAGGGACTTTGGCGAACAAAAATGAAGAGAGGTTACTTGACTAAAAGAGCCTTTTGAGAAAACTTGCACAGCACCACAGCACCACAGCACCACAGCACCACAGCACCACAGCACCACAGCACCACAGCACCACAGCACCAC
>NZ_JAWJZI010000016.1:0-95312 GCF_033022775.1 Photobacterium rosenbergii
GGTAGTTCAGTTGGTTAGAATACCGGCCTGTCACGCCGGGGGTCGCGGGTTCGAGTCCCGTCCGCTCCGCCACTTATACTAAGCCCAAGTCGAAAGACTTGGGCTTTTTTACGTTTCAGGCCAGAGGATATTGGCTTGAGGCGATAGGCAAAGCGGTTAGATAACTGGCAGAACACGTTCTTGACTTGGTCTGGCTCTGGCAAAAAATCGCCAATCTCCCCTCAATACCCCCGCTCGGTCAACCCATAGCTCGAGCTCTCTTGGTTATCCTGGCAGTCATTGGGATAGCCCGGGTTGATCACGGTGCCCACCGTTTGCTTGCCAGCGCAATAATCGAGCCTACCTTGCAGGTAACCGGCACGGTATTTTTCGTAGTCCTTTTCAGAGAAGCCTCCGCGTTTTCCTAGCTCGATTTTTCCCCATTCCCGGTAGCCTTGCTCACCATGATAGACTCCGAGCGCTTCCCATTGCTTGTTGTCCGCTAGCTCTGCTTCATGTTGGGCGGCACAGCCGACGGTGATAGTCAGAAAGAGGCCGAGAAGACATAGTTTCGATAACCTAGTCATGGTGATTCCTCAATGAAAGGACTGAGTTAATTATGGTTTATCCGTTGAGAGTTGCCACTGCCCGGCGGCCGCTTTCGCTCATGGTGCCGAGCATCGCGAGTAGCAGCCCTAGACTTGCGCCGATTACCATGATGCCGCCCAAGTGCCAAGCTTGGCTGATCCCAAGTTTCAACAAGCCATTACTGAGCAGGGAAGCAAAAACCATCTGGCAGGCACCAGACAGGGCGGAGACTGTACCGGCCTTATTGCCATAAGGAACAAGCAGCAAAGATTGGGCACAAGGGAAGGCTATACCGTTGGCCATCGCCATCAGGAAGTGGCCGGTGACCATCCAGAGAGGTGAAACTGGTGCCGCAATTAATACCGAGCCGGCGACAAAGTGCAGTAGTGGCGAGAGCATCAGCATCTTTTGCGTACCGAGCCTTGGCCGTAATCGCTGGCAGACCAAACCGCCACAGAGCAAGCCAAATGCTGGCCCCATCGCCCAAAGGGCGTAGCGTTCGGAACTCATCCCGATCTGTACCTGCATAATGAATGGCATCATCGAAATTGACAGGACAACCAGTGCGAAGTTAACCCACCCGATCCCGGCAAAGGACAGGAAGTGACGCTCTTGAATCAACAATAGGTAGGATTTTGCCAATTGGCTGACCGACGGGGGACGTTGGGTTGTAGCGAGGGTTTCGCTGAAGCTAAACAGCAATAATAACCAGACAACGGCGATGTAACCGAGCAGGACGACGAAGACAGTTAGCCAGCCAAAGTGGTGGTTGACGATACCGCCGACAACAGGAGCCATTATAGGAGTAAACGCTGCGACAATCGCGACCCAAGTCATCGCTTTGACTAGATCTTGCCGTTGGTAGCTGTCGCGAATAGTCGCGCGGGCCAAGACGGCTACGCTTCCTGCTCCCATCCCCTGGATAATTCGCCCTAGCAATAGCCAATGGAATGAGTCGGCTCGCAGAACACCGACTGTCAGCCCGGAGGCTGCAATCAATAAACCAGCCAGCAATACGGGCCTGCGGCCAAAAACATCGGATAACGGACCGTAGAGAAGTTGTGAGGCGCCAAAGCTGAATAAGTATCCCGAAACCAGCAATTGGACTTGCTCGGTTGAGAGCTGAAGAGAGTGGGCGACGGCAGGGAGTGCAGGAAAAACCAAACCAAGGCTTAACTGGCCAATGCTGACAATCAAGCATGCAAGTAATAGTGGTTTCCAGTTAAATCCGGCCATTTTCCCCCTCCTGTAATGTGAATGATACCCAGTGGCTTGATCTTGCTGAGCTCAAAGCGAAATCAATGTGCTCAGTTCAAGTAAATAACCGAATGGAATAGCTAGTCTATTGCGTGGTTATTGGACATTGAAATGGGGGCACGGATTAGCTCTCGAAGGGCGAGAGATGATTTGGAATTGTTGTGGTAAAAAGCGGCGCAATGGGTAAATGCTGCTTATCCAGGAACTATTGTCATTCTCACCGAACCAAGCATATTTAAGTGACTTGGATATCAATATTATGCACGGTTAGGCGGGGAAGGATAAGCAGCGCGGGCTCAATGGATTATTTCCCAAAAGGAACGAGCGGATTATTACTTGCTGATGATGTAGGTAAATGGATTCGAGAATGAAAATTTGCTACCGCTAGTTTGTACTTTCCCTTGTTTCATGGCGACTAGTACTTCTTTTTGAACCTTGACCAGGGAAAAGAAGCGGATCACCATGAAGACAATAAATACCGGCATGATGATTTGTGTCACTGGCATGATATGCAGCACCATTTCATTGAGCAGCCACACTGCCAACATTATCAGCATCACGTACAGCGAATGGGGCTTAAGGACAATTTTAACTTGGTTATCAGTCTCTTCCCGTTCAAAGAAAAATGACATTTCTCTCTCCTTGTTGTTGTTTGCCGATACCCTCTCATAAACGCCAGTCAGTTGGCAATCTGACGAGGAGACTTTGTGACTGATCGAGTATGCCGTTTTGTTACATTTTAAGACCTGAAATAACGGTTAGCTCTGGCGGATTATGAATAGAGGGGGAGAGGTCGCTCAAGGGCGACGCATCCAGGGGATAATTTGGAGGGACTAAGTTGTGTTGAAACAAAAAACGCCTCAGAAGAGGCGTTTTTCACAGGCGATTAGTTGTTGCTGTGCAACTCGCTGTTCAGCTCAACCGCTGATTTGTTTGCCAGGCACTCAATCTGACCGGTCATTGAGTTACGGCGGAACAGTAGATCAGAGACGCCAGCAAGATCGCGAGCTTTCACGACTTCGACTTCCTGACCACTCTTGTCCAGCATGCGTACTTTAGAGCCAGCAGTAACGTACAGGCCAGATTCAATCGTACAACGGTCACCCATTGGGAAGCCAAGACCGGCATTGGCACCTAGCAGGCTGTTTTCACCGATAGAAACAACCACTTTACCGCCGCCAGATAGTGTACCCATGATAGAGGCACCACCACCGATGTCAGAGCCGTTGCCGACAACAACACCTGCTGAAATACGACCTTCAACCATACTCACCCCGGTTGTGCCAGCATTGAAGTTGATGAAGCCTTCGTGCATAACCGTTGTGCCTTCACCCACGTGCGCGCCCAGACGAACACGAGAGGTGTCAGCAATACGAACGCCTGTTGGTACCACGTAGTCGACCATTTTAGGGAACTTGTCGACACAATCGACAGTGATCGTTTCACCGTTTAGGCGAGCTTCCATTTGGCGGTCTGCCAGTTCTGGCAGATCGATTGGGCCTTGGTTGGTCCAAGCGATGTTGTGCAGCAGGCCGAAAATGCCGTCTAGCACCACGCCGTGAGGCTTAACTAGGCGGTGAGAGATAAGTTGAAGTTTCAGGAAGCCTTCAGCAACTGAAGCTGGTGCTTCGTCAGTTGCAAGGATCACAACAACCAGCGGTTGCTCTGATGCAGCAGCTTTGGTTGCAAAGTTTGCGCTGGCTTCTTCACCTGCAGCGTTGAATGCTGAGGCAAGATCGGCACACTGGGCTGCCGTGACTTCGATAGCCTGGTTACCTTCCTTGTAATCAACGATAGCGGCAATGGCATCAACTAGCGCGTCAGCTGGGTTTAGGATCGGGGTTGGGAAAAACGCTTCGATAATTTTGTTATCGCGGTTTTTGGTTGCAGTACCAAGGGCTAGTGAAAAGCTGGCCATTACTGTTGGTTCTCCATGTCAAAGTAATTTATGCCGGGCGATGTTGGCCGGCAAAGTGTGATGAACCCATCATAAAGACACTTGCGCCGATATTGAAGGGGGGAGGAGGCAATCGGTGAAAAATGATGAAATTATGACAATGGGAAAACGCTCGCGCTGTTGATAAATTCAACGTCGGGATTTATAGCTGCAGGCAATAAAAAACCTCCTTGGAAAAGGAGGTTTATCATGAAGAAAAATGGCAGGCTTAGTGATTAAGCTGCAGCGTCATCCTTCTGCTCAGCAACAAGCTCAGGCTTTACCGCTTTTTTCTTCGGAGCGGCTTTCTTTTTCGCTCCTAGTGCAACTAGCACTTCTTCACGTTTCTGTGCCAAGAATAGCGAAAGCTCTTCTTGCTTGGCTTCATCCTCGAAAAGCTCACTTTCGCCTAGCAAAGTAAACATCTCGTCAGCCATATCTAGCATCTTGTCGTATGCGTCGGCTTCGGACTTAGAGGTGAAAGTCATCTTTTCTTCTCCGTTGCGCTCAACTACATATTTGACGATAACAGCCATGGTCACCCTCTCCCGAAATTGATTTACTGGCTGTTTATACAGTAGCATTAAGGGCAATGTCCAGTGATAAGCGTGTTAATGTGATGGCAAGAGAAAAATTTTCGCAAATATATGCCCGAGCCGCGGAGCGTAAGGGTGGAGATGGTGTGCTAGAAAGCATGTTGGCGAGCCCATTGTCTGCTGAACAGCTTGAGCTGATTGGTGATGATCGCTGGTTGGCTGCGTTTACCCAGAAGGTGTTTCAATCGGGGATCAGCTGGCAAGTGGTAAGAAACAAGTGGCCAAATTTCGAAGAGGTTTTTTTCGGTTTTGATATCGAGAAGATGCTGTTGATGCCGACTGAAATGTGGGAGCGTAAAGCGACCGACCCGGCGATAATTCGCCACTTGGCAAAAGTGATGACCATTCCTGAAAATGCTCATATGATTCACGCAGCTGCGGTTGAGCATGGCTCTTTCTCTTCCATGGTCGCAAACTGGCCGCAGGACGATATTACCGGTCTTTGGCGTTACCTGAAAAAACATGGCAAGCGCCTAGGCGGCAATACAGGCCCTTATACTTTGCGAATTATGGGCAAAGACACGTTTATTTTAAGTGGGGATGTTGAAGCCTACCTGCGCCAAACTGGCATCATTGATGGTGGGCGGGATACTCAAAAGTCTCTGATGGCAGCGCAGAATGCTTTTAGTGAGTGGCAACAGGAATCTGGCCGACCGCTGTGTCAGATCAGCCAGATCATCGCCTTTAGCTGTGGTGATAACCGCGTTTAATCAGCCGCTGCTTCAAGGTTGGCTTGGCATAGCGGAGAGTTCCATTGCTGGCAAAACTCGATAAACAGTTTAAGCAGTGGGCTTTGGTACTTCTCTTTGTGGTAGAGCAACCAGTACTGACGGTGCATATCAAGCGGTAGTGACAGAATCGTCAGGCGGTTGTCTTTCACTGCGTGCTCAACGGCGCGGCGCGACAGCAAGGTGAGCCCGAGGCCAGCAGCTGTACAGTTGATAATGGCTTCGGTGTTGTTGAGCTCAAAGGCCTGGTGCCAGTTTTCCAGCCTTGGTGCGAGACGACCGAGGAAATATTCACGGGTACCAGAGCCGTGCTCGCGCAGGATCCACTCGCTATGTTCAAGATCGCTCAGGCTGAGTTGGTCTATTTGCGCTAGTGGGTGATCTGGATGACAGGCAACCACCATTTCATCGCCTAGCCAAGGGATCACTGCCAAGTTGTCTGCCTGTACTTTTCCTTCAACTAAACCGATATCCAGCTCGAATTCTCCCAACATGTGGCAGATCTGGGCGGTATTGGCAATGAACAGGCTTTGATCGCAGTGGCCTGAATCCTGGCGGAAATCCCGCAGCAGAAAAGGGGTGACCTGGTTACCCACGGTGTCACTCGAGCCAATTTTCAGCTTCCCGGTTACCGGGCCTTCCTGGCTGAACAGCTGCTCGATATCCTGGCTTCGAGCCAGCAATTCATCGGCTAATGGCAATAAGCGTTTACCTTGCTCGTTGATAAGCAGGCGGTTGTTGTTGCGGTCAAACAACTTGTGGCCAAGCTGCTTTTCCAGCTCTGAAAGCGCCATACTGACCGCTGGTTTGGAGAGGAACAGCTTTTTTGCGGCGGCGGTGATCGTCAGCTCCTGGGCCACGGTGACGAATAATTTCAATTGGCGTAAGGCGATATTCATTGGGTTGGCTCTTGTTCTTTTTTTCTTAACCGCACATTAAATATATTCAATTATCCTAAACCATAAACAGCCGTTACACTACCCGGGTGTTCAAAAGTAGTGACGTAACAGTCTTTGGGGGAGTAACGTAATGATTACAGTAACAAAACAAAAAGTGCTGGGCGCTCCAACTCCAATGGCTGGGCTAGCACTAGGTATCGCTAGCTTAGGTTGGTGCTGGGAAAACGCCGCCGATCTTGGTGGTCGAGGACAGCTCATCGGTGCAGGGATAGCTAGTGTTTTATTGGTCGTGTTGCTGTTCAAGTTTGTTATCCACCCGCGTGCCTTGTGGCAAGATCTCAGCCATCCGGTAGTGGGCAGTGTTGTACCGACGTTTGCGATGGGAACCATGGTGGTGTCCAAGGCGCTGGGGATTTACTACCCAATTGCAGGGCAGGCACTATGGCTAGCAGCCGTTGTCTTGCATCTTATTTTCTTGGCACTGTTCACTTATCACCGTGTAAAGGATTTTGAACTGCACCACATGGTACCAAGCTGGTTCGTACCACCGATTGGTATTATCGTCGCCGACGTTGCTTTTCCAGGTGGGGCATTACGCCCGTTGGCAGAAGGCCTGCAGCTGTTCGGTATGGGGATCTACGCGGTCATGTTGCCTTTGATGGTATACCGTTTGATTTTCAGCCATGAGATCCCAGATGCGGCGAAACCAACCATTGCGATTATGGCAGCACCGGCCAGTCTGTCTCTAGCGGGCTATCTAACGGTAACCCAAGTGCCATCTCCGGTTATGATTGCTTTGCTCGGTGGAATTGCGGTATTGATGACCTTCGTGATTTATTTGGCCCTTGTCCGCTTGCTACGTTTGTCATTTAGCCCAGGCTACGCGGCATTTACCTTCCCATTGGTGATCGGTGCTACTGCGATGTTCAAAACAGCGGCATGGATGTCAGCTCAGGGATACGGAATTGAGTATGTCAATCAGGTGTCATCACTGGCTCATTTGGAGCTGTATGTTGCCACTGCAGTCGTGAGTTATGTGGCGCTTCGTTATGCTGCATTCTATCGCCCGATCTCTCAGTTGCTGCATTGCCTGACACCAAGTCGCGCTTAAGATCTCAACTTGCCCTTAGGTGTTACAAAAGCCACCTGATTAATTGCCCAGCAACGCTGGGCATTTTAATGATTTGAATTTGCAGCTAATCCATTGATGGTAGACAATCAAAGGTAATTTCCTCTACCGGTGAGTCACCTGCGTGTTTACTGTCTATCACTCCAACCAACTGGATCTTCTTAAATCCCTGCTTGTCGAACTAGTTCGCCTCGAACCTCTCGATAATCCGTTCGAGCAAGAGCAGATCTTGGTCCAAAGTCCCGGTATGTCACAGTGGTTGAAACTGGAACTGGCAAAGTCCCAGGGGATCGCTGCCAATATCGAGTTTCCGCTGCCAGCAACTTTTATCTGGAATATGTTCACCAAGGTGTTGAGTGATGTGCCAGAGCGTAGTGCTTTCAACAAAGAGGCGATGACCTGGAAATTGCTTCAGGTGTTGCCGGAGCAGTTATCGCAACCCGAATTTGCGCCGCTGGCCAACTATTTGAGTGATGATCCCAATCAGGTTAAAAGCTACCAGCTGGCAGAGAAAATTGCCGATATTTTTGATCAGTATTTGGTGTATCGGCCGGAGTGGATCCAGGCTTGGGAGTCCAATATCATCGACCCTGAGCTGGTGGAAGAGCACCCATGGCAGCCGTTGCTGTGGCAGGCGCTCTATGATCATACCCTCGCGCAGGGGCAGTCGCCGTATCATCGTGCCAACCTGTACGATAACTTCATCGAAACCCTCGAAGGTTACCTTCAAAGCGGCTCGCCATTGCCGGAAGGCTTGCCGAAGCGCTTGTTCGTATTCGGTATCTCGGCGCTACCGCCGCGTTACCTCGATGCGTTGGCGGCACTGGGTAAGCATATCGACGTGCATTTGATGTTTACCAACCCTTGCCGTCATTACTGGGGTGATGTCCGTGATAGGAAGTTTCTTGCCCGGTTGGCAGCCAAGCAGCGCCAGCAATTGCAGTGGTGTGCCGATCATAGTGAACACGGCGCGGTGATCTCACCGCTCAAGGGTGATATCGAAGCCAACGTGGTCGACGAAACCCACGAGGGCGCGGTTGGCAATACTTTGCTGGCATCACTGGGTAAGCTGGGCCGCGATAACCTGTATCTGCTATCGGATATGGAAGCCTATGAAGTCGAAGCCTTTGTCGATATCGAGCCCGATTCCTTGCTCCATGCGGTCCAGGCTGACATTCTCAACCTTGATGATCGGATCAATGACGAAATCACCGAGTCCAGCCATCACAAGCTGGCGATATCTGCTGACGACTCCTCACTGAGTGTTCATGCCTGCCACTCGCCGATGCGCGAGGTGGAGGTGCTGCACGATAATCTGCTTGCGATGCTGGCCGACAGCCCTGATCTTTCACCGCGTGATATCGTGGTGATGGTAGCGGATATCAACAGCTACAGCCCTTATATCCAAGCGGTGTTTGGCAATGCGCCGGGTGATCGCTATATCCCGTTCTCAATTTCCGATCGCAGTGCCGATCAGGAAAACCCGGCATTGCTTGCGTTCCTGCGTTTGCTGGCCCTGCCGGAAAGCCGCTGTCAGGCCTCGGAATTGCTGGAGCTGCTTGAAGTGCCGGCTGTGATGGCTCGGTTTGGCTTCGATAGCGATAAGTTCGAGCGGGTCAAATTGTGGATCGAGGAAGTAGGGATCCGCTGGGGGCTGGATGATGACACTGCCGAAGAGTTTGCCTTGCCACGTCAGCAGCAGAATACCTGGCTGTTCGGGTTGCAGCGTATGCTGCTGGGTTATGCGATGCCGCAGGAAGCCGGTTTGTACCAAGGCGTGTTGGCTTATGAAGAGGTACAAGGACTGGATGCCGAATTGGCCGGCCAGCTTGGCCTGTTCATCGAAACCCTGATGCGTTACCGCCAGCAATTAGCCCAGCCACAACCGATCACTCGCTGGATTGCGGTACTCAATCAGATGCTCGATGACTGCTTTGCGGTGGATATCGACGGTGAGTTGGTACTGAGGATGATCCGCGACAAGGTACAGCAACTTGAACAGCAACTGGCCGATGCCGGCTATGATTCGGACATTACTCCTGCGGTGATGCGCGATTACCTCAACGGCAAACTATCCGGCGAGCGGGTCAGCCAGCGCTTTTTGGCCGGACAGGTTAACTTCTGTACCTTGATGCCAATGCGCTCGATCCCGTTCAAGGTCGTGTGCCTGCTGGGGATGAACGATGGTGTTTACCCGCGCTCAATCCCGCCGGAAGGGTTTGATTTGATGGCTGGTCGTAATCGCCATGGTGACCGCTCGCGCCGGGATGATGACCGTTACCTGTTCCTGGAGGCTATCCAGTCAGCCCAGCAGGCGCTGTATATCAGCTACGTGGGGCGCTCTATCCAGGACAACAGCGAGAAGGTCCCGTCGGTACTGGTCAGTGAACTGCTTGAATACTGCCAGCAGGGATATTGCCTTGCTGGTGATGAGGCGTTGCCGGTTGATGAGTCGGCAAACAGGCTGGTGGCCAGTCTTACCGAAACCCACCCCTTGGTGCCGTTTAGTCCGCAGGCGTTCAGTGGTGGCAAGCATAGCTATGCCGCAGAATGGCTGCCGGTGGCCAACCAGGCCTTTATCGAGCCAGAAGAGTTCCAATCGTCCCCGCTAGAGCCGGATCTGAGTGATGACCGTGCCGAGGGGATTCTTGAACTGGCAGAGCTATCGCGTTTCTGGCGTCTGCCAGTGCAGTATTTCTTCAACCGCCGCCTGAAAGTCTTCTTCGATGGCCAGCAGGGCGGGCCGGAAGACGATGAGCCATTTGCGCTCGATGGCTTGGGCCGCTATCAGTTGCGTGAAGCCCTGTTGACGACATTCCTCGATTGCCAGAGGCAATCACAAGGCCAACAAGCAGTTAGCCGCGATCAGGCGTTCGAGCAGTTCGCCCGCTATCAGCAGGCTGCTGGAGGCCTACCGGTCGCCCAGTTTGGTGAGTTGGAACTGATGGAAGAGCGTGGGCAGATAGAGCAACTGGCCGACAGCGTGGTTCAGTATATGTCCCAGCCATTGCCAGATGTCGAGGTCGATTGTGTGGTAACCGTTTCCGGACGTGGGATCCGACTGCAAGGTTGGCTTAAGCATATGACCTCGCAGGGGCTTGTTCGCTATCGTCCGGGAAAAATTCGGGCCCAGGACATTTTGGCTTGTTGGCTCGATCATCTTTGCTTGGCGGTAATGAAACCTAGCCAGCCAACCTACCTGATTGGCATTGATGGTACCTGGCAGCTCGAGCCTGTCTCTGCCCAGTATGCTGTGGAGCAATTGGCAGTTTTAATTGAAGGTTATGACAGTGGTTTGACCCAGCCTTTGCCTTATTTCCCTCGCACAGCCCATGCCGGGATCCAAGCATGTATCGATAAGAAAGGTCAGTGGTGTGATGATGATGCCACCTTGGCAAAGGCGGCAGGCAAAAGAGCGGAAGCCTTTAACGGTGGCTATATGTTCGACGGTGAAGGTAACAACAGTTACATCTACCGGGTGTGGCCATTGTGGGACGACGAACTGGCTGAACAGTTACAGCTATGGGAAGACCAGATATTGAAGCCTGCCGTGAAGCAGTTGCGAGAGGTTGAACAGGGCTGATCACACTGAGAATAAAGCAGGGGAGGTGTAGCGTGGCCGCCAGCAAATCATTATTGATTGTAGGGTGTTCGCTGTACGGCCACCGGTCCAGAGGTTGACCAAATTTCGTGGCTCAGATACTAGCGGACCAGATAGGCGGAAACCGTGAAACGTCTCTCATATTGATAGATGGGTTAGTGCTGAAATTCGATATATTTATTTGAATTCGTGCTAGATCACAAAAAATAATTTCGGGCGGGCTGGGTTTTGTAATGAAACCGTGGCCCAGTTCACTGATAGGAATCGGCGTATTCTATGACTCAACATTCACTTCTCATCACTCCGGAGCCGCTGGAGCCGATGCGTTTTCCTCTTCACGGCAACCGCTTGATCGAGGCATCGGCCGGTACCGGAAAAACCTTCACCATCGCCAGTTTGTATTTGCGCCTGCTGCTTGGCCATGGTGATGACCAGACCCGTTTCCCTCGCGAGCTGACGGTTGACCAGATCTTGGTGGTGACCTTTACCGAAGCGGCGACGGCAGAGCTTCGAGACCGGATCCGGCGCCGGATCCACGATGCCCGTTTGGCCTTCAGTCGTGGCAGCAGCAGTGATCCGGTGATCAAGCCTTTGCTGGAAGATATCAGGGATCACAAAGTGGCAGCGGCTATCTTGCTACAGGCCGAGCGCCAGATGGATGAAGCGGCGATCTTTACCATCCATGGTTTTTGCCAGCGGATGCTTACCCAGAATGCCTTTGAGTCGGGCAGTCTGTTCAACAATGAGTTTGTCACCGAAGAAAGCCACTTGCGGGCGCAGGTGGTTGCCGACTTCTGGCGCCGTAATTTCTACCCATTACCTCGAAGCCTGGCGGCAGAAGTACGCAAGCTATGGGCGGCCCCCGGTGCGCTGCTCTCTGAGATCAACCGGTTCTTGTCCGGGGCCGAAATAACAGTACGTGCCCCCGAGCTATCAGGCAGCCTCGAGCAGGTCCACGAAGATAACCTGCAGCGAATTAACCATGTGAAGCAGCTGTGGCGTGAGAGTGCCGGCGATTTGCATGACATCATTGCCAGCTCCGGCGTGAACAAACGCAGCTATACCAAGACCAGTTTGCCAAAGGCACTGGCAGAAGTGGGTGAGTGGGCCGAGCGGGATAACACCGGCTACCAACTGCCAAAATCATTGGATAAGTTTGATCAGCAGGTGCTGTTTGACAAGACCAGTAAGGGACAGCCACCGGAGCATCCGGTATTTGTGGCGATTGGAGAGCTGTTGGCTAACAAGCCTAATGTGCGTGATCCTCTATTGGCCCATGCGATCAAGGAGTGCCGTCAGTTACTTATCGAAGCCAAACAGCGCAAGGGCTGGTTATCGTTCGATGATTTGCTGACCCAGCTGTCAGCGGCCTTGAGTCAGGATGAGAGTGGCTTGCTGGCGAGCCGTATCCGCCATTTGTTCCCGGTGGCGATGATCGATGAATTCCAGGATACCGATCCGCTGCAGTACAGTATTTTTAGCACGATTTACGGCGAGCAGCGCATGGAACAAGCACCGCCGGAAGGTGAAAGCAGCCCTTGTGGTTTGTTCATGATTGGCGATCCCAAGCAGGCTATCTATGCCTTCCGTGGTGCCGACATCTTTACCTATATCCAAGCGCGTCGCCAAGTGACAGCCCACTACACACTGGGTACCAACTGGCGCTCGACAGCTGAAATGGTCGGGGCGGTAAACCGCATCTTCCAGCATCCTGACCGTCCGTTTATCTACGACGAAGATATTACCTTCCTGCCGGTTGACCACAGCCCCAAAGCACAGGGGCGAGGCTGGGAGCTTGACGGTGTGAAGCAACCGGCAATGTGCTTTTGGCATCAAGAAGCCGAGGAGCCAATCAAAAAAGGTGATTACCAGCAGGTGATGACCGAGGCGACCACGGCAGAAATTCAAAAAATCCTTACTCTATCGCAGCAGGGCATGGCAACACTGGTGGATGGCGAGCAGACTCGTCCTATCCATGCCAGCGATATTTCGGTATTGGTGAGAACCGGCAGTGAAGCGGCATTGGTCCGCCGTACCTTGGCTGAGCAGGGGATCGCCAGTGTTTACCTGTCCAATCGTGACAGTGTATTTGCCTGTACCGAGGCGATGGATATCTTGCGTTTCCTGCAGGCGGTACTGACCCCTGAAGATGACCGCAATATGCGGGCGGCATTGGCTTCAAGCCTGTTTGGACTGACAGCACAGGCGTTGGATGCGATGAACACCAGCGAAAGCGTCTGGGAGCAATATGTGTCGGAGTTCCGCGCTTACCGCAAGCTGTGGCAAACCCGTGGGGTATTGCCAATGTTGCGATTTATGCTGGCCCAGCGTCAGATCCCCGAGACTTTGCTGAGCCAAAATGGGGGAGAGCGCCGGGTGACCGATATCTTGCATATTGGTGAGTTGTTGCAGCAGGCGAGCCAGACCCTGGACAGTGACCATGGTTTGCTACGCTGGCTGGCGGAGCATATCGAAGAGCCCAATGGCAATGCCGATGAGCAGCAATTGCGTTTGGAATCAGACCGAAACTTGGTGCAGATTGTTACTATCCACAAGTCCAAAGGACTGGAATATGACATTGTGTTCCTGCCTTTTGTTTGTAGCTACCGCGAAGCCAGTACAGCGCTGTTCCACGACGAGCAGAGCCAGCAATCAGTGCTGGATATTGCCGCTAATGAAGAGAGTATGGAGCTGGCCGAAAAAGAACGGTTGGCTGAAGATTTGCGTCTGCTGTATGTAGCCCTAACTCGTGCGGTTTATGGCTGTTATATCGGTATGTCGCCAATTCGTAATGGACTAAGCCGCAAGGAGCCAACCGGCTTGCACCGCTCGGCAATTGGTTGGCTGGTGCAAAATGCCCAGGAAGGGGGCTTGACTGAGTTGGCCAATGCCTTGAATTCACTGGCTTCACAATCCGAGGCTGTGACCGTATTGCCGCCGCCATCTTTGCCAGAAGAACTTTGGTTGCCAGTCGAGGAAGAAAAGCCGCAGCTGTCGGCGTCAGTATTTGATAAAGACATCGACCGCAGCTGGTGGATCACCAGTTACTCGGGGTTGATCAAGCAAGGCCATAGCCACCATGATGCGTCTTTCGAGCTGCCGGGTTTCGATACTGATTCCTCGGGCGATGAAGCCTTGGGGGATGAGGAAGTCGAGCCGGCTAGATCGATTTACACCTTTCCGAAGGGAGCGCGTCCGGGTACTTTCCTGCATACCCTATTTGAGGAAATTGAGTTTACGGCTCCGGTCGACTGCCCGGAAACCACGGAAAAGATCCTCGAACTGCTTCGACTTGAGAACTACGACGAGGAATGGCTTCCGGTATTGCAGACCATGATCAGTGATGTACTGACGTGCCCGCTTGATGGCGATGCGATGCGCCTGGGCGAGTTGGCTCCGTCTCAGCGCCTTACCGAGATGGAGTTCATGCTGCCGATCAATCTGCTTTCGGCTCCACTGCTCAACAAAGTGATTGCCCGTCATGATAACTTGTCGGCTAAAGCCGGTGAGCTGGGCTTTGCCACCGTGAGCGGGATGCTCAAGGGCTTTATCGATTTGGTGTTCGAGCACGATGGCCGTTACTACGTACTGGACTGGAAGTCTAACTGGCTCGGTGACGATCCGGGCGTGTACCGTGATGACATGTTGGATCAGGCGATGATCGAGCACCGCTACGATCTGCAGTACCAGCTCTACGCACTGGCGCTGCACCGCTTTCTCAAGGCCCGTAAGGCCAACTACAACTACGATGACCACTTCGGTGGCGTGTATTACATCTTCTTGCGCGGCGTGAAGTCCGGCAGCGATAGCGGCATATTCAAAGCCAAGCCGTCGCTGGCTCTGCTGACCGAAATGGAGAGCTTGATTGACGGAGAATTCCCAGATGCCTAATCACCTTGAGAGCAACGCTTCCCCTGCGAGCTTGGCTCAGCTTGAAAATCTTGTTCGTCAAGGTTACCTGCGCCCGCTGGATCACCAGTTTGCCAAATTTGTCGCCCAGGGCGATAAGCTAGTGGCGCTCGTCGCGGCATTGGCGAGTTATGAGTTGGGGCAAGGCCATGTCTGTCTGTTGTTGTCACAGCTTGATACCGCAAGGCTATTTGGTTTGCCGGCTAAGCTCAGCTTACCGTTGGTTGATGGGCTACCAGAGCCTCAGTTATGGCAATCGCATCTGGCTCAATCAGAAGCGGTTTCTGATGGCAGCCGGCCGACACCGCTGGTGATGGATGGCGATAGGGTTTATCTCAACCGTTACTGGCAGTTCGAGCAAATGGTTGCCAACCAGCTGCGCCTGCGGGCACAAAGCGGCGAAGATGGCTTGCAGCCTGAGTTGATGGCGGCCAAGCTCGATGAGCTGTTTGCCCGCGATTACCGTTACCTGTTTGCTGCCCTCCAGCAGTTGGTACAGTCTGGTGGCACCCCAGCGGACAGACAGCGTGAAGTCTGCGATAAGTTGGATGTTGTCACCCCGCAAATGCTCGATTGGTCGGCAATTGATACCGCACTCCAGTCGGCTGCTAGCGTGGATGAATTAGCGGTACTAGATGCCTTGGTGCCTACGAGCTGTTGCCTGAACTGGCAGAAAGTTGCCGCAGCTGTTGCCCTTACCCGCCAGTTTGCGGTGATTTCGGGTGGTCCGGGTACCGGTAAGACAACTACAGTGGCGAAATTGCTGGCGGCGTTGGTGACCCAGGCTATTCAGCGAGATGAAAGGGATGAGCAAGGCGCGCTTCAGTTGCCTGACATCAAGCTGGTTGCGCCGACCGGTAAGGCGGCAGCCAGGTTGACCGAGTCGATTGGCTCGGCGGTAGACTCGTTAGCCGTTGATGATGTGGTGAAAAGCAATATTCCGACCCAGTCGAGTACCATTCACCGCTTGTTGGGTGCTATCCCTAACCGGGTTGCCTTCCGCCATAATCGGGACAATCCGCTGCACTTGGATGTGCTGGTGGTTGATGAAGCCTCGATGGTCGACTTGCCTATGATGGCACGCTTGCTCGATGCCTTGCCGCCGCATGCCAAACTGATTTTGCTTGGCGATAGGGATCAGCTGGCATCGGTCGAAGCAGGTGCGGTACTGGGTGATATCTGTGGTTTTGCCGAGCAGGGCTATACCCCGGCACAAAGCCAGTTGCTGGGTCAGTTGACCGGTTTCCAGTTCCAGCAGGCACAAGCGGTCCCCGCCGCGGTTGCCGATAGTTTGTGTATGCTGCAAAAGAGTTACCGCTTCCATGCCCAATCGGGGATTGGCCAGTTAGCCAAGGCAATCAACAGCGGCAAGCCTTATCAGGTTGAACAGGTGTGGGATAAGGGGTTTAAAGATCTCCAGCATCACCCGCTGAGTAGTGAGTCCTACCTAACCATGATCACCTATGTCGTGGCTTTTTACAGTAAATACCTTGAAGCGATTGAAAAAGGCGAGGATCCAGGCGACGTGCTAAAGGCATTTGCCCAGGTTCGATTGCTTTGTGCGGTGCGGGAAGGTGACTTTGGTGTTGCTGGCTTGAACCAGCGTATTGAAAAGGCGCTAGCACGTAAGGGCAAAATCGCCCCGGGCGAAGATACCTGGTATGTCGGCAGGCCGATTATGATCAGCCAGAATGATCACGGCTTGGGGCTGTATAATGGTGATATCGGGATAGCCATGTATGACAGTGAGGTAGACCCTGTGACGGGCAACCGACCACTACGGGTCTACTTCGAGATGCCGGACGGCACTATCCGTGGTGTGTTGCCAAGCCGCTTGCCTGAACACGACACGGTTTACGCCATGACTATCCACAAATCACAAGGCTCGGAATTTGCCGATACCTTGATGGTGCTGCCGCCAGATTTCAGCCCGATATTGACGCGTGAACTGGTGTATACCGGGGTAACGCGGGCCAAGTCCAAGCTGTATATGTTTGCGACCAAAGATGTACTTAACCGCTCCGTGACGATGCGGACAGAGCGGGCGAGTGGCTTGGCGAGCTTGTTGAAGTAGTTATTTTAAATGGTTATTTGAAATAGTTTTTGAGGAACTTGAATAGCTGGCTGTTGAATAAAACTCCCAAACCTACCCATCAGGGAAGATGGGTTGGAGCTACATGGATGTACTCGTGCGTTTTGGGAGTTTTATTTTTCAGCCAGTTGTAAGCGGGCTTTGTTTTTCTTACTGGTTGGCAATCTACAAATCCAAAATCAGAATCTTGGATCGGCGCTGGAAGTTGTACAGCGCCTTCTTGGCGACCGGTAGGCTTTCGACGCTGGATTCGCTGAAGCCCTGCTCCCGGAACCAGTGCAGGCTGCGGGTCGTGAGGACAAACAGATAGGCCAGCCCCATCCGCTTGGCTTGCTGTTTGAGTTGGTTTAGCAGCAAGGCTCCTCGGTCACCGTCACGGAAATCGCGGTGTACGGCGACACAGGCCATTTCAGCCATACGCTCATCAGGGAATGGGTACAATGCCGCGCACCCTATGATTAGACCATCACGCTCAATAATAGTGAACTGCTCTACTTCCTGCTCCAGCTGCTCCCGCGAGCGGCGGACCAAGATCCCGTCTTGCTCCAATGGGCGGATCAACTCAAGGATCCCGCCAATATCATCAATCGTCGCCTGACGAACCTGTTCGGCACTCTCCATCACAATTTGGGTGCCGATGCCATCGAGTGAGAACAGCTCCTGGATCAAGGCGCCGTCCTCCTTGTAGCTGATCAGGTGGCTACGGGGGATCCCCGCCCGGCAGGCTGTGATCGCACCACGCAGAAAGCGGCCGGTGCCTCGTTCCTCCTGTTGTAACTCGACTAGCCGCTGCAAGGCATGCTCAGCTTCAATGGGCAGCATTTCGGACACCACGCTCCCTTCACTGTCCAGCACCCCCTGCTCGGAACAAAAGCCGATGAGCTTGTCTGCTTTTAGCTTTATCGCCAGTTGGGTGGCAATTTCTTCCGAGGTCAGGTTGAAACACTCACCGGTTACCGAGCTGGCAATGGGCCCGAGTAGCACTATGGCGCGCTGATCAAGCTGGCGATGGATAGCTTCGGTATCAATGCGGCGGATCCGGCCGCTGTGGGCATAGTCCACACCGTCATCAATACCCAGGGGCTGGGCGATAACGAAATTGCCGCTGACAATATTGATTTGCGAGCCTGCCATCGGTGTATTGTTCAAGCCCATCGAGAATCTTGCCGTGATATCGAGCTGGAGGTGGCCCGCCGCTTGCTTGGCAATTTCCAGCGCCCGTTCGTCAGTAACCCTCACTCCCTTGTGGTAGGGCGTCGTGTAGTTCATTTGCTCGGCCAGACTCGAGATCTGCGGTCTGGCGCCATACACCATCACAATACGCAGCCCAAGGCTGTTGAGCAGGGCGATATCATTGACGATATGGGAAAAGTTTTCATGGGCGATGGCTTCCCCGCCAACCATGATGACAATGGTTTTGCCAATATGGGCGTTGAGGTAGGGGGCCGACTGGCGGAACCCTTTGACCAAGGCGGTACTTCTGAACTTCACGGCTGGCTTTCCTTGTAGCTGTGTGGCAAATGTGCGGGCTTATGCCTCACGCAGAGGTAATAGAGATGTTATTAATGATTATGCGATTTATGTCAATAAAAATTCATTGATTGTCGATGTTATCGATATGTAATACCCAGATAAAAGTTGGGGAGAAGATCTCGTTATTTGCCATGGTAAGCAGATAAGTACCGAAAGATAGTTGCTTTGGGGTATATTGGCGTGGAAACGCGCTATGTTTTTAAGAGTTATGGCCACAAAGCAAAAGACCCCCTTGTTTACTCACCGACTGATCAGTTTTGCCATGGCAGTAGCCGTCACCGGCGCAATTGCGTTGGGTTTGTTGCTGGCTGGCTTGTTTGATAACACACTCGCACAAGATAGGCATCTGCCAGATATCAACGGGATCTGGACCGAGCAGGATGTAGCCCCTTATGCTGCGGACAGCTTTGAAATCCGCCCTGAGGGCGTGTTTGTCAACGGCCGTCAGGTGAATACCCAATTTCAATGGGATGGCAGCAAACTGAAGTATTTGCGTGGTGATGATCTTTATATTTACTCCTATCTTTCGGGTCGGCTGATCCGCCAGAGTCCAGCCCATTACATTTCAACTTTTTCACGCCAAAAGATGATGGACATAAGGCCGTCTAACTAGTTCATTGGTGGCGTCGGTAATCTGCGCAGTAACTGGTTGACCGGGATCTGCTTGAGTGCCACCTTTCTCATGATATCTGCTGTATCCGAACTGCCTCCCAAGCAGCGCTGGATCACTGTATTGACCTGATGTGGCGAGTTTCCTTCATTCACCAAGTTACGTATCCATTGGTATTCAACTGAGTTGATGTCTAATAGGGTGTCTTTGCCTATTTTCAATGGTTGGTCCATGTAACGCCTCCATGCGATCTTTGATGACATTTCCGTGACGTTTTTATTAATTACAGGACAACTATGACACAAATATGACAGCAATGGCATATGGTTGTGTTTGGTTGAATAATGCGAGTCAATTCAGACAAACTGCTGACACAGATAAGAAAAAGATCGGCAAAATAGTTTTCGGGCGTAACCACTTGTAGGCGGGAGTGCCTCAGTTGGTTACACTGAGGAAAAATTGGATTCCACATAAGACGATATAGGATTCACGGTGTTTCGAAAAGCAACGATTGCTCTTTTAATTATGGGGTTGGTGGGCTGTGCCAAGCCAACTGATCGTGGTCAGCAATACCTAGATGGTGAGTTTGACCAGGTACTCAACCAAGTTTCGGTTGTGGAGTCTGATAAACCGAAAGATTTTAGCGAGTTTTCCAACCAGATGGAGAAAGTCATCGAGCGATCTCCGTCAATGGCGGCGAATTATCAGGCCCTTTATCGACAGATAGAAAACTGGGTTGCAGCTGGAAGTGAGTTGTCTGATCTGGGCAATTACGGCATCGACGTTGCCCAGATGGGGGGCGGAGACGGTTATGGTAACGTGATGTTCACGGGATACTTTTCCCCGGTGATCGAATTGCGCCATCAGCCGGACGAGAAATACCGTTACCCTGTGTACGGTATGCCAGAGTGTGAAGAGAAATGCCCGAGCAGGGCAGAGATCTATGCCGGGGCGCTTGAAGGTAAAGGGCTTGAGCTTGGCTATAGCGCGTCAATGCTTGATGTCTTTATGATGGAAGTACAGGGCAGTGGTTTTGTTCATTTCGATGACAATGACCAGCTTCAGTACTTTGCCTACAAAGGGAAAAACGGTCACCGCTACGTCAGTATCGGCCGCATCCTTATCGAGCGCGGGGAAGTGCCGCGTGAAAAGATGTCTCTCAGGGCGATTGATGAGTGGGTAAGCCAGCAGGATGAGGAGACTGTCCGCGAGCTGCTGGAGCAGAATCCGTCTTATGTTTTTTTTAAACCGCAGGACAATCTCGACGTAATGGGTACCGCAGGGATCCCATTACAGGCGCATGCTTCGGTTGCGGCGGATCGCGACTATTTGCCGATGGGCAGCGTGCTGCTGGCTGAAGTGCCTCAACTCGATGAAGCTGGCAACTGGAATGGAAAGCATGTGCTTAAATTATTAATGGCACTTGATACCGGCGGGGCGGTGAAGAAAAACCACCTTGACCTATACCATGGCATGGGGGCCCAAGCTGGCGTGGATGCCGGTCATTACAAGCACTTTGGCAGGGTCTGGAAACTAGGCCTTCAGGGCTCGCAAACTGAGCAACCGTGGGCCACGCCGTAGTGTAGCTGTTTAGTTCCTTAGTCTAGCCTTTCGGTTTAACTTTTACCGACTGGACAATTTCCCTAAGAGTGCGTATAAATCGCACTCTTTCTTTATGAATGTGTTAATCAGCGCGGAACAGCCATGCGAGAACTAGATACCCCAGCATCAGACAATTACAACCAGCGTTTTGGCGGGACTCGTCGCCTTTACGGCAACAGCGAAGTGGAAATTTTCCGTGCCGCACATGTGTGCGTAATTGGTATTGGCGGTGTGGGCTCATGGGCCGCAGAAGCGCTGGCACGTTCAGGTATCGGGGAGTTGACCCTGATTGATATGGATGATGTCTGTGTTACCAACATCAACCGTCAGATCCATGCCATGTCGGGCACGGTAGGCCAGAGCAAAATCGAGGTGATGGCTGAGCGTATCAAGCTGATCAACCCTGAGTGTAAGGTCAATTTGATTGATGACTTCATCACGCCGGAAAATGTGTCTGAGTACATCGACGGTCGTTATGACTATGTGCTGGATGCTATCGATAGCATGAAGCCGAAAGCGGCGCTGTTAGCTTACTGCAAAAGCAACAAGCTCAAAGTGATCACCACAGGTGGCGCGGGCGGTCAGATTGATCCGACCCAGATCCAAATTGCGGACTTGACCAAAACCATTCAGGATCCGTTGGCGAAGAAGCTGCGTGACACCCTGCGTCGCCACCACAACTTCCCGAAGAATCCAAAGCGCAAGTTTGGTATTGATTGTGTCTTCTCGACCGAACAGTTGAAGTACCCACAGGCGGATGGCTCGGTGTGTGGTGTGAAATCGACCGCTGAAGGACCGAAACGAATGGACTGTGCCAGCGGTTTCGGGGCTGCGACCATGGTGACTGCGACTTTCGGTTTTGTTGCTGTCTCTCGAATTTTGCAGAAACTGGTCGATAAGTACCTGCAGAAATAAAGTATTCGGGCAGCATCAGATAAAAGAAAAGCGAGGCTCGCCTCGCTTTTTCGATCTTGTTAGCTTGGTACCAGGTATTGCTTTACCCTTCAGCCAATGCTTTGATTTGCTCGACAATTGCCTTGAGCCCGTTACCGCGCGAAGGGCTAAGGTGGGCGATCAGGTTAAGCTGTTCGAAATAGCTATCGATATCAAACGCCTGGATCTGCTCGGCGTTCTTGCCTTCATAGGCAGCGAGTACCAAGGTGATCAGGCCGCGCACGATACGCGCATCAGAGTCTGCCGCAAAATGGAAACTGCCGTCTTCCTGCTGCTGGTGGGTGAGCCATACTTGGCTTTCGCAACCACTGACCTTGAGCTCGTCCTGCTTTAGTTCTTCAGGCATAGCAGGTAGTTTCTTCCCCAGTTGGATCACGTTGCGGTAACGATCTTCCCAGCCGTGGGCCTGGCTCATTTGCGCGATAATCGCTTCGCAGGTAATTTCGGTACCAAAAGGGTGGCTTGGCAGCGTCATAATCTCTCCTAAAGCAGGCTGCAGGCTTTGTGCAGCGCAGCAATGAATTGGTCAATATCTTGTTCGGTATTATACAGCGCAATCGACACCCGCAGTGTGCCGCTAACACCGAGGGCATCCATCATAGGGTGGGCACAGTGGTGACCAGCGCGCAGGGCGATGCCTTGTTGATCAAGCAAGGTCGCAATATCCTGATGGTGTACACCTTCCACCACGAAGGAAAACAGGCTGGCACTAGGCTGCAGGCCGACAATCTGCAAGTCTTCGATATCCTGGATACCTTCAATAGCACGCTGGCGCAGGGCGTGGATATGCTGCTCGGCACCTTCTCGGTCAAGACTTTCCAACCAGTTGATGGCCGCGGCCATCGCTAGGCTGCCTGCCACATTGGGCGTACCGGCTTCGAACTTGCCCGGCAGGGCAGAGAACGTAGTGCCGTCAAAGCTGACCTTTTCCACCATTTTGCCCCCGCCGTGCCAAGGCGGCATCGCCTCTAGCAGGGCTTTCTTGCCGTAAAGTACGCCAATGCCTGCCGGGGCAAAGATTTTATGGCCGGAGAAAACATAGAAATCAGCATCAAGTGCCTGCACATCGACAGTTTCGTGGGCCACTGCCTGGGCGCCGTCAATCACGGTAACTGCCCCGATATCGTGGGCCGCTTTGATGAGGGTTTCGACCGGGTTGCGGGTGCCCGTCACATTGGTGACATGGGCAACGGCCACAATCTTGGTTTTAGCCGTTAAGCGCTGGGCAAAAGCATCCATATCCAAGGTGCAATCGCCGTGCATTGGAATTTTCACCACTTTGGCCCCGGTCTGCTCGGCGACGATCTGCCACGGCACGATATTGGCGTGGTGCTCCAGTTCGCTAACCAGAATTTCATCGCCTGCCTGCAGGGTATTGCGGGCATAGGTTTGGGCGATCAGGTTAAGGGCTTCGGTAGCGCCGCGGGTCCAGATAATTTCCTTGCTGTCGGCGGCATTGATGAAGCGCTGTACGGTCTCTCTTGCTTGCTCGAACTGTGCCGTTGCAGCGGCGGTAAGGGTGTGGCTGCCACGGTGGACGTTAGCATTGTGACCACTGTAGTACTGCCGGATTGTCTCAATCACCTCAAGAGGCTTCTGGGTGGTGGCTGCACTGTCGAGGTAGACCAGTGGCTGGCCGTTGCATTCTTGGGCCAGGGCAGGAAATTGCTGGCGAATACGCTGGATATCAAATTGGGCAGTCATGGTGTGTCACATAGCAAAAAAGACAAGGGGGAGATCATGCGGCGAAAAAAACAATAGGGCAAGTATTTCTCCGGTTGCTTCAATTATAAGTGGTGGATAAACGGCACGTCGAGGTTAGACAGCATCATCACTCCCCCGTAAGCTAATAAGTTGAAGGCAAAAAAAAGGCACTGCGTTGGGGCGCAGTGCCAAGAATTAATTTTGACAGACAGGTCAAAAATACAGGAAGTAAAATTGGTAGATTGACTACCGATCCGGCATAACCCGGACAATATGCAAACACAACATCGCAACGGTGCGGTCGGCCAAAAGCCTGAGGGCTAAAAACTTGGCCTTGCTCACCGTTGCGGGGCAAATCATATGGTTTATGTAGCACTTGAACAATGGACATTTTATAATGTTTCCCATAAAAAAAACTAATGCAGGAATAGTATGTCTAGACGTCTCCCTCCACTCAATTCACTAAAGGTGTTCGAAGCGGCGGCCCGAAACCTCAGCTTTACCCGTGCAGCGGAAGAGTTATTTGTCACACAAGCTGCTGTAAGCCACCAAATTAAAGCGCTTGAAGAATTTTTGGGGCTCAAATTATTTCGCCGTCGTAATCGCTCTTTATTGCTAACTGAAGAGGGGCAAAGCTACTTTCTTGACATAAAAGATATCTTTTCTGCAATCTCAGATGCCACGGATAAGGTCTTGGAACGCGGCGCGAAAGGGGCGCTAACCATTAGTTTACCTCCGAGTTTTGCCATCCAGTGGCTGGTGCCGCGATTGGCCGATTTCAACGAGCAGCATCCGGATATCGATGTACGGATCAAAGCGGTGGATTTGGATGAGGGCTCTTTGACGGAAGATGTCGATGTGGCTATCTATTACGGTCGGGGCAATTGGCCGGGACTACGGGCCGATAAGCTCTACCAAGAATTCCTTCTGCCGGTGTGTTCACCGATGCTGCTTAACGGCGCTAAACCGTTACGCACCTTGGACGATCTTAAACTCCACACCTTGCTGCACGATACCTCGCGTAAAGAGTGGAAAAACTATGTCCGCCACCACGGTATCGAGGGCACCAACGTCAACCAGGGGCCGATCTTCAGCCATTCGACCATGGTGTTACAGGCGGCGGCACATGGTCAGGGGATTGCGCTTGGCAACAACGTATTGGCGCAGCCAGAGTTGGAAGCTGGCCGCTTGGTGTGTCCGTTCGACGAAGTGCTGATGAGCAAGAACGCCTTCTTCCTTGTATGCCAGGAGCGCCAGGCCGAAACCGGGCGTATCCAGGTCTTCCGTGATTGGGTATTGGCGAAAGCGGCCCGCGAGCAGGAAGATATGCCGGATGTGGAAGATGGTCTGTAATACAGGGAAGAGGCTGAAAAAACGATGACTGAATATATTATTGATACCCCGCCAAACGGTGAGTACAACGCAACTTTCCTGTTTGCCCACGGTGCTGGGGCCGGCATGGATCATGAGTTCATGGCTGATATCGCCAAAGGCTTAGCCCTAAAGGGGATCAGGGTGGTGCGGTTTGATTTTCCCTACATGGTAAAACGCCGCGAAGATGGCAAGAAACGTCCGCCGGATAGGCAGCCTAAGCTGTTGCTGGATTTCCAACGTCATATCGAGGCGTTTGCCGAGCAAGGAAATTTGGTGATTGGCGGCAAATCGATGGGCGGACGCATGGCGAGCCTTATTGTCACCGACATCGCGGATGAATCACCGGATGTGACGAACTGCCAAGAGAAGGTCAAAGGTGTCGCTTGCCTAGGCTTTCCCTTCCATCCGCCGGGCAAGCCCGAGAACTTCCGTGGCGACCACCTAAGAACGATTGGCCTGCCAACACTTATTCTGCAAGGCGAGCGAGATACCTTCGGGACCCGAAGTGAAGTCGAAGGCTGGGAGTATGCCCAGAATGTTGAAGTCAGCTTCCTGCCGGACGGCGATCACAGCTTCAAGCCGCGCAAGGTATCTGGCCATACCGAGCCGGGCAACCGTCAGCTGGCGGTAAAAGCGCTGGCTGCATTTATCAACGCTTGTACGGCCAAGGAGTAAGGCATGGACAATAAAGCAAGCCGCTTGTTGCTGGTGTTTGCGGCATTGAGCGGGGCAGTGACAGTCTCACTGGGGGCGTTTGCTGCCCATGGATTGAAGGCTCATTTGCCGCCGTATTTGCTCGGGGTGTTTGAAACTGGTGTCCAGTATCAGGCATGGCATACCTTGGCGATTTTCGGCTGTGCAATATTGGCACGCATTCTTCCGTCAAAAGGGGTATCATACGCAGCCCTGTTTTTTGTGGCAGGGATCATACTCTTTAGCGGCAGTCTGTATGCGCTGGCGTTGACGGGTATCAAGTGGTTTGGCCCCATCACCCCGATGGGAGGCGTCTGTTTTATCATAGGCTGGGTAGCGCTCGCAGTGGCTGCCTGGCGTTCAGCTTGAGGGTTGAGAGTGAATCAAGTTCTGTTGTACTGCCGTCCCGGCTTCGAGAAGGAATGTGCCGGTGAAGTTCAAGACAAAGCAAATGCACTGGAGTTGTATGGCTTTCCTCGCGCGAAAAACAATACCGGCTATGTATTGTTTGAGTTCTACCAGCCGGGTGATGCGGATACGTTTATCCAGCAGCAGCCATTTTCCGAGCTGATCTTTGCTCGTCAGATGATTGCGGTAATGCCAATGCTTGAAGATCTGCCGCAGGAAGACCGTATCTCGCCAATCATGGAAATGGTGGCAGACTTCCCTCGCTGTGGTGATCTGCGTGTTGAAACGCCAGATACCAACGAAGCCAAAGAACTGCTGAAATTCTGCCGCAAGTTTACTGTGCCGCTGCGCCAGGCGCTGCGTAAGTCTGGTGCGATGTACGCCAAGGACAACCCGAAAAAGCCGGTTCTGCACCTGTGCTTCATTGCGCCGGGCTGCTGCTTTGTCGGTTATTCCTACACCACCAACAATTCGCCGTTCTTCATGGGTATCCCACGCCTTAAGTTCCCATCGGATGCACCAAGCCGCTCAACCCTGAAGCTGGAAGAAGCTTTCCACGTGTTTATCCCGCGTGATGAGTGGGATGAGCGTTTGGCTGCGGGTATGTGGGGTGTTGACTTGGGTGCTTGCCCGGGCGGTTGGACGTACCAGCTGGTGAAGCGTTCGATGTTTGTTCACGCGATTGATAACGGTCAGATGGCACAGAGCCTGATGGATACCGGACAGGTCAAGCACCACATGGTTGACGGCTTTAAATTTGAGCCGCCGCGTAAGAACGTGACCTGGATTGTGTGTGACATGGTTGAAAAGCCGGCCCGAGTCGCTCACCTGATGGGTGACTGGCTGATCAAAGGCTGGGCGAAAGAAGCGATTTTCAACCTCAAGCTACCGATGAAAGGCCGCTATGACGAGGTACTGCAGGATATCGAGAACCTGAAAGTATACTTGATCCAGAATGGGGTGAAATTCAAGCTGCAGGCCAAACACCTGTACCACGACCGCGAGGAAATCACGGTACATATCCAACGCCTAGATAACCGCTCGCCGCATTAATTACAACAAGCGGCTCTATGGCTCTATGGTGCTATGGTTTGAAAGCACTAAAATGGTCAGCGAAGATATTTCTGAAAATCCCCAAACTTGTTTGGGGATTTTTTATGCTCAATGCCTAATACCACAGGACCACAGGACCACAGGACCACAGGACCACAGGACCACAGGACCACAGGACCCGCTCTTCCTATCATCCCACCGTAAAGCGTATATCCTGCAAATTGAACCCCAGCACCAAATCGGTTTTCAGTGAGGCAACCTGCTTGGAAGCAACGGCTTCATCGCGGCTGGCATCGATTTTCTTCTGCCATTTTGGCGGTAGGTCGTCTGCTGCCAAAATAGCTTCGAGGTTCGGGTAGAGGCTAAGCAGCTCTACTGCGGCCTTGGGGCCGATCCCGGTAACACCGGGGATTTTGCTTGAGCTGATCCCTGCCAAGCCCCAGAAGTCTGGCAGTTGCTCGGGCTTGACGCCGAATTCTTTTTCGACAAACGGGCTGTCGAGCCAGCGCTGCTGGAAGTAATCACGGATCCGCAAGGTTGGCTGTAGCAATTGGCAATAGCCCTTGTCGGTGGAAATGATGGTGACTTGCTGGCCGCGGGAGGCCACTTTCAGTGCCAGCGTTGCCACTAAATCATCGGCCTCATCACCGTCAGAAAGTAGCGAGTCGATCCCCATATCCATGAAAGCGTCCTGGATAATATCCATCCCCGTCATCAGCTCATCCGGCATGGGCTTGCGCCCTTCCTTGTAATGGGGCAGCAATTCGGCACGCCAGCCGCGGTCTTCGCCATGGTGATCGAACACCGCCACGATGTGGGTTGGTTGACTGCTTTTGATGATTTTGCCCAGCGCCTGGCAGCAGACTTTGGCGGTGTTGTGGACATCGGGTTCGCCGTGCTGGGCGGCATGAACTCGGCGGATCAGGTTGAGGGCATCAATGATGACAAGGTGGATAGACGACATAGCGTAAACCGTGTAGCAGTAAAGAAAAAAGGGTCAACAGACCCTTTATTGTACGCATAGTTGCTGGCAATGTGCACCGCCATCTGGCTGGTGGCCGCGATTATTTCGCAATTGGCGGTAGTGCAGTGATGATCTCGTAGCACGGCTCGTAATGGCTGCCGGGTAGCTTCATTCGCTGCTGTTCGACGAACTGGGCGAGCAGCTTGTCCATCCGTTTCATCAGGATGCTATCACCATTGATCTTGAAGCGGCCTTTGCGCTCGATTTCCCGGATCCCTTCTTCCTTGACATTACCTGCCACAATACCGGAGAAGGCCCGGCGCAGGTTAGCCGCGAGGTGCTCAGGACGCTGGTTCATGTGCAGGTCGAGGCTGGCCATTGACTCGTGGGTTGGTTCGAAAGGTAGCTGGAACTCCGGTGGAATAGCCAATGACCAGTTGTAGCTATAGGCGTCACCCGTTGCCAGGCGGTGCTCTTTGATCAGCGGCATGGCGGACTTCATTACCCGGGCAACTTGCTCTGGATCGTCAATGATGATCTGGTAATGCTTGGTGGCATCTTCACCCAGGGTATCGCGAATAAAGCTGTCGAGGGTGCGGAAGTAAGGCTCGGACTCTTTCGGCCCTGTCAGTACCACAGGCATTGGCTGGTCGGCATTTTGCGGCTCCATCAAAATACCGAGGATATAGAGAAGCTCCTCGGCGGTACCGGCACCGCCCGGGAAGATGATAATACCGTGACCGACCCGGACGAAGGCTTCCAGACGCTTCTCGATATCCGGCAAGATCACCAACTCGTTGACGATCGGGTTTGGTGGCTCAGCAGCGATTATCGAAGGCTCGGTCAGGCCGATAAAACGGCTATTGGGAAAGCGCTGCTTGGCATGACCGATAGCAGCACCTTTCATTGGCCCTTCCATTGCTCCCGGGCCACAACCGGTACAGATGTTGAGTTCGCGCAGTCCAAGTTCGTTGCCGACCTCGCGGGTGTACTGGTACTCGACCGGGTTGATGGAGTGGCCGCCCCAGCACACGACGATGTTGGGATCTTCACCGGAGCGAACGGTTTGGGCGTTGCGCAGCACACTGAAGACAAAGTTGGTGATGTGCGGTGAGCTGGTGAGGTTGATGTCCTTGCGCTGCTGGACATGCATGTTGACGTACACGATATCGCGCAGGACGGCGAACATGTGCTCCTGGATCCCGCGGATGATCCGGCCATCGACAAACGCATGCTCTGGCGGGTTCATTAGCTCAAGTTTGATGCCGCGCTCGCGGCGCATGACGTTGACGTCGAAGCTTCTGTGTTTTTCCAGCAGCTCTTTTGAGTTGTCGGTGTGGCTGCCTGAATTGAGTACCGCCAGTGAACAGTTCCGGTACAGACGATAAATGTCACTAGAAGCCGTTGCTTTGAGTAAATCGACTTCATGTTGGGAAAGTAGGTCCATTGCACCTACGGGACTGATATGAGTGATCATGATTACCTCCCTGGTCATGACAAGGCGGCGGTATCCACTGGGTGTATTCATTGTAGGAAGAATCGGTGAATACTGCCGGATGAAGCAGAAAGTAAACCGGTTGGGAGTACACTCTGTTTCCTGAAGATCAGCCTATGAGAAAAGTGAAATACAAGTGACTGATATATTTACCATACACAGAGTAGCCCGTTTTTACCAGCCATTGATAGGCTGATGATTTAAGGTGGGATCAGAAAATCCAGAAAATCCGGTTGTTACCGGCGCTGCGTGCACCGGTGAGGGCTTTATCGGTCCGCTCGATGATATCGGCTGGGGTGTCATTGCTCTCGAACAAGGTCGCCCCCATCGAAACGGTGATGGAGATATTGTTATCGCGGAAGCGGAACGGTAGCTGGGCAACGGCTTGGCGGATAGCCGCCAGGCGCTGGTTGCGCTGCTCCTCGTTGACATCCGGTAGGATCAACATGAAGGCATCGTCGCCGAAACGGCCGATAAAATCGGTCGGCTCAAGTTGCTTGCGAATGGTACGGGCGATGATCTTGAGAATTTTGTCACCAGCCTGATGACCGTATTGCTGGTTCACCGCACTGAAGCTATCGATATCCACCAAAGTTACGCATAGCGGGTGCTGATAGCGCAGCCAGCGACGGTATTCATGCTCAAGCCGTTCATTGAGGGCACTGCGGTTGTACACCTTGGTGAGGTTGTCGAGGAAGATACGCTGTTCTTGGGCGGTAAGCCGTTGGCGGTAATCCTGCGTTTGTTCGTACAGGTGCTCTATCTTTGATTTGTTGTAGTTCAGCTGTTCCAACAAGGCTTTTTCACGTTTTTCCAATGCCTTGTTGCGCTCGGCAAGTACCAGAAGCTCCTTGGTGAGGTGCGTCAGCTCAGGTCGCCAGCTATCGAGCTGCTTGTGAGTTTGCAGTCCTGACTTGATTGACTGTGCCAGCTCGGCCAGTTCATTGGTCATCTCACCACGGTGCTCGTAGATGGTGTGGCTTTGCTCGGCGCTCTGTTGAGTGGTCTTGCTCAGGGTACCCAGCTCACCATTTACATTGTCAAGGAACTGCTGTGAGGTGTGGCGTTCCTGGTGGGTGCCATCAAGCACCAGACGCAGAACCTCAAGGGCAATCTCCAAAAGCGATGACGGTGATACCCCTTTGAGTAACTGGTTGCGAATCGTCAGCAGTTTGTCGCCGGCCTCTCCATCGAAGTCGAGCTCGGTGATCAGGTGCTGGAGCTCAGCCGTCAGCTTCATCAGCAAGTCTTGCTGTATCGCGGCCGGATTGTTTTGCAGCCCCTTGGTGGCTACCAGCTTAAGTGCACGTTCATACAAGGTCATCAATCCGAGCACTTGTTCGAAGGAGCCTGAGAGTGAGGTGGCTGGCTGGGAAAGAAGTTGATTAAGGTCGCGTTTTAGCTGGGCAGGTAATCCTGGGAAACGGCGTAAGATTTCGCTACTGCGCTGGAACTGTTTATCCAGCTGTTCTCGCTCTTTGGGCTGAATTTCTCCCATCCGGTTGGCGAGTCTTTCGACGACGGCGATGCGCGGGATCAGCTGGCTGATATCTTTCTGCTGCTCCAAGTCTTGGCGCAGTATTGCCAGCTTTTCATCAAGTTCTGTGTCGATACCGCGACAGGCAACAGACAGCCTGCTGATCAGGCGTTTGAGGATCGCCAATTCTCGCCTAGATTTCAACGAAGCGTCTCGGTGTGAGAGTTGAGCTTGATCCAAACGCAGCTTCAGCTGACTCAATTGCGAAGCTACGGCATTAATGTCTGTCACAGGGCTAAAGCGCAGTCCATGATGGTGGTAAACTTGTTTCTTATCATATGGTTAAATAAATGATAGGAAATTTCATGCTAACAAAAACTATCTCTTAATTCATTGTTATCGGCCATGTACCGAATAATTCCATCAGATTAACTGATATTTTTGTCAGAAACGTGATCGTTGTTCCAGCTAATGTCGCAACTTCCTGAAGTTTGTACTTTTACTAGCCCATTGTGTATGCCTTGGATGCATGAACGGCGAATATTGTCGCTGGCAAAGCTGGCGGCCGGTGCGGCATCAATGGCACTGAGGTGAACCCATTGGCTGCCGGACTCCTGTTTGCTGATTTCTCGGGCAGCGTTGGTTGCCATCAGCAGAATATCGAGCAGCTCATGGTCATTAATCGCCGTGTAGGCCCTTGGCAGGAATGGGTATTCCGCCATACCGATCCTGACGCGGTTATCGATATGCTTACCTTCGAGGAAACGATCAACCAATTGCTGGAGTGAGTTGGCCAGCTGATCCGGTGCCGAGTCCAAGCGTGAGTTCGGCTCGATATACAAGAACATCGCATCGGAGAAGTGGTAAAGCCTTGCCGGTTCACATATCTGCTGGTTGAGGTATTCACCGAACTGGCGCTCGAGATCGAGGCCTTGCTGGTAGCCGTGCTTGAGATAAATATGCTTGAGGAAAGGTACCTCGAACAAGGCAAAGCGGAGACGGTCACTCAGTGGCTCGTTGATGATCTCTCCCAGGTGCCATTGCTCGAAGTTGGCGCTACTTTGCTGCAGGGAGTTAGGCAGTTTGGCCGTGAGCATCCGCAGGTTTCTCAGCCCACTGCGAGGGTGGGTATAGAAATCGTTACGCAAACGCAGTAGGCGGGCCTGAAGCTGCTTGGCGGTTTTGTGGCGCCGCATCAGTAGGATGAAGATCACGCCGCTGAGGCAGAACAGGAAAATAGTCACATTCTTCTGTTTGTACAAGGCTTTGCTGCTTTCGAATTGCTGGCGTTCCAGCTCTTCAAGGTGCAACGAGCGCTCAAGCATGCGTTGTTGTTGCTTGAACACCTCGACATTACTCTTCACCTGCGCCTGCTGCTTGGTACTAAACAGCTGCTCATATCGACGTTGGCTGAGTAGGGCATTGTAAAAATCGTTTTGTTGCTCGAAGGCCTTGGAGAGCAGACTTTCTCCCTCCAGCTGGAGCTCACTATTGCCGATGCGGCTGGCTGCAATCAGTCCGGTTTGCAGGTTGGAAACTGCCTCTTCAAGGTTGCCTTCAGCTAAACCAAGTTCGCCCTGGAGGATCTGCGCCTCCGCCATTATGGCTTCGTTACCGGTTTGGGTCGCGATCAATCGGGTATGGTGAAGGTACTGCTCAGATTTCGGGTAGTTGTAAAGTTGCAGGTATACTCGGGCTATGTTGAGTCGCAGTCTTGCCGAACGGATATCACTGTCGAGCTGGTTTTCCTGATCCAAGGCATTGAAGTAATGGACCAGTGCCAGGTTGAAGCGGCCTTGCTGCTCATAAATGGATGCGATCAGTTCCAGTGTCTTGGCCAGTGGTCGACTGCGATCGTAAAGCTCGAAGAACTCACCGGCCTGAGTCGCATGCTCAAGGGCCTTGTCGAATACCTTGCGTTGCTCGAACAGGATGGCTAATTCGTAGTTGGCCACTGCGGTTTGGGCTTGGTCATCGTTTTCCACCGCCAGCCAGTAGCCGCTCAGTAGGCGGTCGAGAGCCGTATCATAATGGCCGTGTTCGAAGTAGTGTCTGCCAACGACTAGTTGGTAGTGAATCAGCTCGCCGGGATCGTCAAGGTTGAGCAGGTAGCGTTTGGCTTTCAGGAAGCCTTTTTCTGCCTTGCTTTCTTGACCGGTCGCTGACTCAATCACCGAGCGCTGCATCAGAGATTGGTATTGCAGGCGTTTGATCTGGCTGTCGAGCATCAGATTGGAGCTGGCGGCAATATCAGTATCAATTTCATCCAGCATTTTGAGCGAGCGGGCATTGTTTTTCAGGTTGCCCCAGTAGATATCGGCATGGATCAACTGGCTCTCGAGTCGGCTGAACGTGAGATTTTCCTCTGCAGAGAGGTTCTCGGCCTGTTTGACGGCAGCCATGGCTTCTTCGGGTTGATTAAGCAGTGAGTGGGCTTTGGCCAAAATCTGCAACGCATTGACGGTGCTCAGTGGGGTTCTGACCGAATGATCGGTTTCGTCGTTGATATGAACGCGGGACGTTTCTTTGGGTGCACTCAGGCGGCGCTGGTTGAGGTAGCGGGTTGTGATAGCTAGGGATTGCTCTGGATTGGTTTGGAGCAATTCATTAGCTTCTGCCAGAATTGGCGTGGTAAAAATTTTAGCTTGTGTGCTGAACGAGACCATGCCAATGAACAGCAAGCGGATCAGCCAACGGCTAGCAGACATACTTTCAAAAACCCAAAAAAACAGTACCACCAATATTAAAGGGTTAGCCTACCAAGTCCAGCAAAGTCTTCGATTTTGCTGGACTATTTCCCAAGTAACTCGGGCATACACCAAACTGAGTAATATTTTGCACATTTGTCTGTATTAATCAGCTTGGTGTCATCAGTTCGCAGAATTATTGTCTAGCTAAACGGAAGTTGTCACTTGGTGTTTTGCCCATATTGGTACGGTAAGGGTTGATGTCCAAACCGCCGCGGCGGGTATAGCGGGCGTAAACCGTCAACAGCTCTGGCTTACAGTACTTCATGATGTCAGTGAAAATACGCTCGACACACTGCTCGTGGAACTCGTTGTGGTTGCGGAACGAGATCAGATAGCGCAGCAGCTTTTCACGGTCGATTTTCTGACCGGTGTAGGAAATACGCACGCTGCCCCAGTCTGGCTGGCTGGTGATCAGGCAGTTAGACTTCAGTAGGTGGCTGTGCAGAATTTCGGTTACCGTCTCTTCAGACGCAGCACCTTCTAGGTGCGATGGATCGAACTCGTAATCGGTAATTTCGATATCCTGATCGTCGATGCATTCGCCGAAGAAGTTGGCGATTGGCTGATCGTCAAAGTCTGATAGCGGCTGCACTGTTACATCCACATCGGCACCAGCACACTCACTCAGATCTTTTTGCAGGGTGTCTGCAATTTGCTGCCAGCTGTCAAACTTGGTTTGGTTGAAGCTGTTGAGGTAAAGTTTGAATGACTTTGATTCAATCAGGTTAGGACTGTCGGCAGGTAGGCGAACTTCGCCGATAGCCACTTGTGGCAGGCCTTTTTTGTTTAGCCAAGACAGCTCATAGAGTGTCCAGATGTCATAACCGGTAAACGGTAGGGTATCGCCAAGGGACAGATCATCTCGGTTCAGGCTACGTGGTACTGGCTGAAGAAGAGATGGGTCATACTGATCTTTGTATTCCGTCGTTTTACCTAGGGTTAAACCGGCTAATTCTTTCGCGTCTTGATATTTGCTCATACTGTCCTGGACACACTTGGATTAGAATAGCCAAAGTTTACTTAATCTTTTGAGAGGTTGCGAATGAATCATCCCGTTGCAGCGGCGTTATCCGATTTTTCTTCCCGTTTTTTGCAAGCATGGTGTGATGCAGGTCAAGGTTTTCCTCGCAGTGATGATCTTGTGGGCCTTTCATCACCCTGCGTCAAGGCGGATGATGGCTATGAAGTCACTTGGCAGCCAGCCTTACGCTCGCCGGTGGGGGATCTTGCCGGTGTCGAAAAAGGGATCGAGCTTCGTCTGCACGAAGACATTGTTGCCTTCTACGGCGCTCAGTTCAGCGGCGACATGGCTGCCAGATTCCAAACCGTGACCGGTACAATTGAATTTGATTTGCTGCAGGCATTCAGTGAAGACGATGTGTTGCGCCTGCAGGAAAACATTTTGGGGCATCTGGTGACCCAGCGTCGCTTGAAGCTAAAGCCAACCGTGTTTATCGGGGCGATGGACTCCGAAAGTGAGGTGATTTCGGTGTGCAACCTCACCGGAGAGGTGGTCTTAGAAACCTTGGGGAAAGACAATCGCGAAGTGCTTTCCCCGAATCTTGAGGATTTCCTTGCGGCCCTAGAGCCTGTTGTCAAAGCTGAGTAAGTTATGTACGTAGTCGAATTGCAATTTGAGTGTTTTGATAACACGACAGTCGCAGCGGTAGACACTGCCATCAATGGGCTGATGGATGCCTTGCGTTATAATGGCCAGGTGCTCGGTCGCGAATTTCCTATCATCATGGATGAAGGCACATTCAAGGTAAGGGCGGTTTGTCCTGAAGAAGAAAGCCTGCATTCCCGTTTCCACAGTCCTCAGGTAAAGGCCTGTTTGAATCGCCTGAGTCAGGCTAGTTTGCTCAGCCCTAAAGTGAAGCTGCTGGGAAGGGATTTGAATTCCGAGGCTGCCGCCGAGAATTTCACGCCGAGCTGGCAGGTGATTTATACCACCTATGTCCATACTTGCTCGCCGTTGCGCTGCGGTGAGACGTTAATGCCGATCCCGCTATACCGCTTGCCCGAGCCAACGCTGAACGGTGACCACAAAGCGGTGGTGAAATGGCAGACCGAATGGCAGGCGTGTGATGAAATACAAATGGCTGGGGCCTGTCAGGCTGAACATGCCGCCCTGCATGAAATCCGTGATGCCGACAGTGATATCTTCCGCCGGGGGTGGGACTTGCGCGGGCGGATCGAGTACATCACCAAAATTCCGACTTATTACTATCAATACCGAGTCGGCGGTGAAAGCCTTGAAAGCGAGCTTAACCGTCCGTGCCCTAAATGTGGCGGCCAGTGGCGGCTGGACGAACCGCTGCATGGTATTTTCCACTACAAGTGCGACAAGTGCCGTATCGTCTCCAACCTGTCTTGGGATTTCCAGTAATAAAAAAGCGCAGAGGGTTCTGCGCTTTCTATTTCATGTTCATTGGACACCTATTACTAAGCACTAGGTTACTAAGGCTGCTGGCTCTCCAGCTTTTCCAGTCGTGCCGTAAGGGCGGCCACTTGCTGCTCCAATGCGGCTATGCGCGCTTCGGCTGAAGGCTGGCTCTCCACCTTTTCAATTTTCGGTACGCGGGCACTCGATTTCCAGCTCTGTAATGCTTTGATGATCAGTGGCATCGGTAACGGATCAGCCAACCGTGACTTGATCAGTGCCACCGAGGGCTCTTTGCCTTCGGCGACCAGGGCATCGATTGCATCAGTCAGGGCTTGGGTAATTTCAGATGACATGCTGTTTCCTTGTTGCTGTCTTTTATCAGGCTATTTTCTCTCAATCACGCCCTGGGATACAACAGCAAAGCCATGGGCTATTTTCTTGCCTATTTTCTTTCTTATTTCCTCAACAGGGCATCCAATTGATCGATGACCTCGCACCAGTCGGCATCTTGCTCTTGTGATTCCTTGAGAAAACGTTTTTGCGCCGGCTGCCAGAAGTGGGCCTCTGATAACTGCTCATGCTGGGCAAGATGATGTTCGGCCAAGAAGGTTTCGATAAACTCTTTGGAATTGTTCAATCCCAACTGGCTGAAAAGAGAAGCAAGGTTGTGGTTGAAGGTTTCCATGGACACTCCTTGGCTAGCGCAAATTGTTTTATGACTAATTATAGAGAAATTTTACAGCCTGACAGCTCCCATTCATGTTCATGGTATTCCTATTCATCTCGTGTGTTTGTGAGAGATCTCTTACAAGGACGTGGGACATCAAGGAAATAAGAGATACGAATAAACGCACCGTTAATATTAAGTTATTGTTATTATGTGTTTTTTTGTTGGGTGGTGATTTTTACTGTATCGTCGGCTGAAAGAAATTTGCGATAGCGGCTGTTTTGCCGGAGGGGAAATACGTAATATAAACCCTGTCGGAAGGAACTGACGGAACGGAACAGGAAATAAGCCAAGGACTTGGTTTGTCTCAGGAAGAGACCGGTGTACTAGGATGGTATGTCGAACAAGGACTGTGAAGGGATAGCCGAGGAACGGCAAAACGGTAAGCAGGACGTTTACCAGTCAGGATGACACAAGGACCACTTCAGGAAGAAGTTAGGGACACCTCCAGGATGGATGTTGAGAGTCAGGACAGGATGGACTGACGGGTCAGGATGGCCACAGGATCACTTCAGGACGAAGTAAAAAGGACAATGCTGAAGGAATACAGCTGTCAACGGAATGATGCAGGGAGCACCATAGTAGCGGGATTGCTGCAAGTAAGACCTAAGGGCGCAACGAAAGTTGCGCCCGTTCTTTTTTGCGTCAGCAAAAATACTTCCGATATCCATTTGCCATTGCTTTGGCTTATTCACTTTTCCTTGAAAATATCGCACCGGCACTTGGCCATGGGCACTAGGCGATTGGAAAAATTCTCTAGCCTCTAGCTTCTAGCCTCTAAAACAACCACTTACCTCTATATTATAGGGTCAAGGCTGTCATATTTTGGGCTAATCTCTGTAACTCAAATGAAACGCAGAACAATACCCTTGTGAAACGAGGTGCAGTTATGGCCTTGCTGTGTTGTAAGAGATCTCTTACAAAGCTGTGAGACTAACTAACAACGGAACTGGATGAAACGGTAGGTCGCTTGGATTTTATAAATATAGATCAAGTACTTAAATGTTGCATTTTTATGGTGAATGATCTTTTTCGAACCATGGTGTCTGATAGTCAATTGTATGAAATCGCAATGGGCGTAATATGGTCTTCGTCGACAGGGAGTTGGCACAGGATTTGGAAAGCAGAAGGATGCTGCAAGCCTAGGAAAGGCAGTGCTAACAAGGCCGTTAGCAGACACGAAGTCACGGACACGGAATGGATACCGTCGGGGATCAGGATGATTGCCGTCAGGATGAGTAGGACAGCTTTAGGATAAGCCGGAACACCTCAAGGATTGGGGCTTAAGGATAGCGCTCTAGGATAGAGCAAAAGGACAACTTAAGGATAAGTTCTAGGAACCCTTCAGGATGAAGGCAGGGACACCGCCAGGATGGATGAGAGAGTCGCACAGGGATAACGCGACGGGTCAAGGAACTACCAAGGACAACCCGGGGATGGGGTTTAGGGATTACCGCTAAGGAATTTAGAAAAACAAGGACAGTCGCAGGGAGCACTATCGTAGCAGGATGGCTGCATGTAAGACCTAAGGGCGCAACGCAAGTTGCGCCCGTTCTTTTTTTACTCTCCCGGCATCCTATGCGGCGGCACATGGATCGTCAACGGGTGGAAGCCTTTCATCACAATGTGCCCCTGGTAGGCATCTTGGCCATCGGCGGAAAACTCAAATAAATAAATAGTATGCCAGCCCCAGCGGCCGTTGCGATCACGCAGGCGGTGCTCTCCCCTTGCCGTATTGAGCAGTTGCAGCCCCAGGTGTTCGCAGCGCTGGTTGATGAAGTAATTGGCCAGCTCGGTTTGTCGTCTCTGCTGCCAGAACAGATAGCCAACAATGGCCAGCAGCAAGATCCCCAGCAGATTCTCCATATCAAAATATCCTTTTACTTTCCCCCGGCTGGATGGGCCGGGGAAAGGTTCTATCAAGTTACTGAGTGCTACGGGCGTGTTGCTGAAGCTTGGTGATGGCATCAACCAGCGCTGGGTCGGCCTGACCATGCAGCACCTGCAGCATGATCCCGCGCAGCATCGGCAGCATGACCAAATCGGCAAACAGCTGATTAAACAGTGCCTGCTCGCCGGCCTCGGCAAGGCGTAGCAAGAAGGTGGTGGCTACCTGGATATCGGCCAAACCATTCCAACAACGGCCCGCAACGGCGACCAAGACTTCCGGGTGGCAAAGCTCAGGCTGGGTCAACAATTTTTCAAGCTGTTGGCGAAGCAGCGATGCTTCGGCACCTGACATGGCGCGGATCAATGCCGCGACCAAGAATAGATCCGGGGTATCGACTGCAGTTTCCTCATCAAGGCGCTCGGCCAAGCGCGCAGCCAAAGGCTCCGGTAGCTGGCAATGCTCGAGGCAGCCAAGCAAGGCATACAAAGGGGTCAGGGGCAGGTTGTTGATGGCTTTTCGCAGCAAGGTGGCATTGTTTTCGTGCTTGATACGGGCACAGACATCGGCCAGTCCCTGCAGGCCAACACCTTGCCATTTGTCCCATCCCAGCTCTCCTGTCAGGTAATGCTGGGCTTGTTCGTAGTATTGGCTGGCAGAGAGGGCAAGCTGGCTACGCAACTGGGCGTGGAAAATTGCCATCTTGTCATCGCTTGGCTTGAAGGTATACGGATTGGCAGCCAGCTTCTCCTGCTCATCTTCGGTCGGCGTGCTATTGAGGGTGGCGCCCATGGCTTCGATGACATATTTGATGAAATCGCCGACAGCGGCTTGTTTGAGCAAGCCACGCTCGTCAAGTGGCAAGCGCAGGAACCAAATCCACGGCGGATTGCCCGCTTGCCAGAATGAAATAGACAGGTGGGCATGCTGCTGCAGCGGCCATGGATAAGGCTGGCGGTTTTCCTCCACTGCCTTGAATTGCTCGACGTCGATCTCATTGACCCGACGGCCAAGATCGAAAATCTTGTACTGGCAGCCAGCGTTGTCTAAGAGTTGGGTAAGGGTATGAAAATTATCCATGGGCAGTCTCAGTGCTCCTCAATCAAGGACAACGAGTATATACCAAACCCTATTGCGGTGCAGTTGCCGTGACACTTTCTCGCTCGGCAGCCATTATGGTTACCTTGGGCTGGCGCTTCGGAGGTGGTATCCTTCGCCGCCTAAATCCAGACAATCCCTTATTTCGAAGATAATCATTGTAGAGGTCCCGTGATGGATAGAGCCCAGCATTGCCAGCTGTTATTGGAAAAACTCACTACAGTGCTGCAAGAAAATGATTATTGGGAGGCCGAACAACCCTCGGTTGAGGCGCTCGGCAGCAGCCAGCCGTTTGCCATTGACACCCTGCGTTGCGAGCAATGGCTCCAGTGGATCTTTATTCCCAAGCTCAGCCATATGGTTGCAATGAATATGGCATTGCCTGCCGCCGTTGAAATTTCCCCCTATGTTGAGGAAGCGATGAAAGAAGCCAAGGGCCGGGCGGCTATCTTGGCGGTTACTCGTGAACTTGACCAATTATTTAAGAGTAAGTAGTGATGGAACTCGAGATCCTTTATCGCGATGAAAACCTGGTCGCCGTCAACAAGCCAGCAGGTATGCTGGTACACCGCTCGTGGCTCGACCGCCATGAAACTGTGTTCGTGATGCAGACCCTGCGCGATCAAATTGGCCAGCACGTGTTCCCAGTGCACCGTTTGGATCGACCGACATCTGGGGTACTACTGTTTGCCCTGTCGAGTGAAACGGCCTCGCTGATGATGCCGATGTTTGCCGGACGTGATGTGAAAAAGACCTACCATGCAGTGGTTCGCGGCTGGGTCAAAGAAGCGGCGGTATTGGATTACCCGCTCAAAGAAGAGCTGGATAAAATTGCCGATAAAGATGCTGACCAAGACAAAGAAGCCAAAGAGGCCATCACCGCCTATGCGCCGTTGGCCAAGGTAGAAACTGATATTCCGGTTGGCCGCTATGCCACTAGCCGTTATACCTTGGTGGAGATGAAGCCGGAGACTGGGCGCAAGCATCAGCTTCGTCGCCATATGCACCACTTAAGCCATCATATTATCGGCGATGTGAACCATGGTGATGGCCGTCATAACCGGATGTTCCGTGAACACTATGACTGTCGCCGCCTGATGTTGCATGCTTCGCGTCTTCAGTTACAACATCCGCTGACGGGCGAGCAACTGGATATTCGTGCCGGTGTTGACGAGGCGTGGATGCGGGTGATGGATGCTTTCGGCTGGGCTCCGGCTTTGATGGTGCCTGATGCTTCGTAACTGATGCTTCGTAACATCTGCGTCCAGTAACTTGGGCGCTTTGTAATGTCAGATAGCCAATAAACTTGCATCTAACCTCTTCAAAGACCACAGTTAAGTAACGTAGTTAACACAAAGGATGGTGTTGGATGATGGCGAAGATCGGTGTGTTTGTCGGCTCTGTGTTCGGCGGGGCTGAGGAGGTTGCCCAAGAGGTAGAGCGCTATTTGGTTGAGGCTGGCCATCAGGTCGAGTTGTTTTTGGAGCCAACCTTGGAAGAGTTTCTCGGTTACCAGCAGGATCTGGCGCTGGTGGTATCGTCAACGACTGGTCAGGGCGAGATCCCCGATAATTTACTGCCACTTTACCAGGCACTCAACGATACCTTTCCCTTGATGCCCCAGCTTCGTTACGGGGTCATCGCCCTCGGTGATTCTAGCTATGGCGAAGATCGATTTTGTGGTGGGGGACGGCAATTTGATGAGTTGTTGGTTCAGCTCCAGGCTAAGCCGCTGACGGAACGGCTGGATGTTGATGCCTGTGTCAACTTCGATGCGCTGGAAGTAGCGATGCCTTGGCTTGAGGGCTGGGCCAAGCAGGCAGATGCGGCTTAGAACTTAAATCCAACCCGCAAGCACTAGCGGGTTGGAGCGGCAACTGCGCTTTTTCCATGTAATCTTCTGTGGCAATAAGCTAAATGATAGGGGCGATCACTTCAGCTTTTCCAGATCCGCCTCGATCTCGGCGATCTTGTGGCTTACCACCTGCTCCAGGTGGCGCAGGTCACTGAGGATCTTTTTCTTGATATCGACTTCGCTGTGCTTCTTGTTGGTGATGCGATCGAGCTCATCGATGATAAAGGTCAGGGTGCGGTTGATCTCGGTGACTTCCTTGTACTCCCGGCTACCGCTGTTCACCATCACGGACTTGCGCTGGCGGGGAAATTTAAACTTCACGCTTTTGGCGAACAACTCACCTTTCTGCTTGGCAAAGTAGATCTTCAAAATGTCGTTGGCGGCTTCCTGCCGCAGGCTGTAGCGTTCAATGGTGTCCGGCTTTTCGATGCCGATGGCGGTGAGGTTTGGGTACATATTGGCCTCGTACTTCTGCTGTTATGGATATTGAAATTGTTATTGGTTTTAAAATTAATGTAATACTACCAAAGGCAGTTTAACGGTCGGGCCAGACTGGCTAGCCCTCCGATGGGATCATTTCTTTTCCAAACGCGCAATCAGAGCGTCTCTAAGCTGTTCTTGTTGTTCTTCGTTGAGTTGTTCGCCGTCCTGGTTGGTGACGATGAAAAAGTCCTCGGCTCGTTCGCCGATGGTGGTGATTTTGGCCGCTTGTAGGCTGATGCCCTGGCGGGCAAATACTGAGCCGACACGGGCCAGTAAGCCTGGCATGTCCAGCGCCACCAACTCCATCATGGTTTTCTTACCCGATTTCGTTGGTAGGAAATCCACCTTGGTTTTGACGTTGAAGTGCTGCAGTTTGTATGGCGGCCGCTTTTTCTTGCGATCGGACTTCATATGGGTCAGGGCATTGACCAGCGCCCGGCGGACGGTCTGGTGGCGGTTCTCGCCCAGCGCTTTACCGGTTGGATCTAGCACCATAAAGGTATCGAGCGCAAACCCGTCTTTGCTGGTCATGATTTGGGCATCGTGAACACTGAGGTTCTTTTTGTCCAGTTCGGAAACCACGATGGCAAACAGCTTGGGTTTATCCTGGCAATACACGAATACCTCGGTACCACCGCGGGTCGGCTTCTGACTGATAAGGATCAGTGGCTTGCTGTGATCCTCGTGCTTGAGGATCGCTTCAGCATGCCAGGCGATTTGCTTGTGGGTGTGACGCAGGAAATAGTCGGCTTTGAAGCGTTGCCACAAGACTTCGATATCCCGCGGGGCAAAACCTTCGCTGCGCAGCAGGGCCGAGGCCATCTGTTGGTTGTGGCGGATCCGCTCGCGCATATCTGGCGGGTTTTCCAATCCGCGGCGCAGGGCTTTCTGGGTGGAGTAGTATAATTCAGCCAGCAGGGTACGCTTCCAGCTATTCCACAGCTCCTGGTTGGTGGCGCAGATATCGGCCACGGTCAGGCAAATCAGGTGATCCAGCCGCTCTTCGTCTCGCACTTCCTTGGCAAATTCGGTGATCACTTCCGGATCGTAGATATCGCGGCGCTGGGCGGTTACTGACATCAGCAGGTGCTGGTTAACCAACCATTTGACTAAGTTGGCCTCGGGCTTGGACAGCCCATGCTGGATACAGAATTCATAGGCATCGACGCCACCGAGCTCGGAGTGATCGCCGCCCCGGCCCTTGGCAATGTCATGGAAGATTGCCGCCAGCAGCAGGAGCTCTTTCTTGCTGACGCGCGGGTAGACTTCGCAGCAGATCGGGTGGCGGTCACGGTTTGCTGGATCACTAAACTTGTTGATGTTCTTGAGTAGCCGGACAGTATGCTCATCAACGGTATAGACATGGAACAGGTCGAACTGCATCTGGCCGACGATTTGGCTCCACTGCGGTAGGTAGGCAGAGAGCACACCATGACGGTGCATCAACTTGAACGCGCGCAGCAGGCAGTTTGGCTGGCGAACCAACTCCATGAACTTTTCCCGTGCAGCAGGGATCTCGATCAGGAAGCGGTTGAGCCGGCGTCGTGCGGTACGCAGTTGTCGCAAAGTCGGGGCGGCAATCCCTTCTATTTGCGAGTTGCGGGCAATATGCAGGAACATATCGAGGATAGTTTCCGGCCGGGCCTGGAACAGTGCCGGTTTGGTGGCTTCGATCAAGTGGCCACGCAGCTGGAAATCTTCATCAAGCACTACAGGCTCCGGAGAGGTGCCTTTGTTGAGGATCGCTTGGTCAAACAGCTGTAGCAACATCTTATTGAGCTCGGCGACACGGCGCAGGGTGCGGTAGAAATCCTTCATCATCATTTCTACCCCGCGGTTTCCTTCTCCTTGGTAGCCGAGCAGTTCGGCGACGGAGGCTTGGTGGCCGAAGGTCAGGCGGTTGTCGTAACGGCGCAACTCGCAGTGAAGGGCAAAGCGGATCCGCCACAGGGAGTCCTGGCATTCGACCAGCTCGCGGTATTCGGCGTCGGTCAAAAAGCCGAAACGGCTCATTTCCAGCAGGCTGGTGGCACCAAAGTGACGACGGGCCACCCAGCTCAGGGTATGGATATCACGCAGGCCACCCGGGCTGGATTTGATATCCGGCTCAAGGTTATAGGTCGTATCGTGATAGCGGGCATGGCGGGTTTTCTGCTCGTCCAGCTTGGCCTGGTAAAACTGCTCACTGGGCCAGAAACTGCCGTCGTTCAAGCGCTCCTCTAGCTGTTGGAAGGTATCATGATTGCCGCACAGCCAGCGCGATTCCTGCAAGTTGGTCGCGACGGTCAGATCATCCTGGCCGATATTGATGCACTCATCGATGCTGCGCACACTGTGGCCGACATCAAGCTTGAGATCCCACAACAGGGTGAGGAAGGCGCTGACGGTATTGCCGGTGCTGTCATCGATGGGCGTTTGGCTCAAGATCAGGATGTCGACATCCGATAGCGGGTGCAGTTCACCACGGCCGTAGCCGCCGACAGCGACCAGCGCTAGGGTCGGGTGAGTCGTCAAGCCGAAATGCTGCCACAATCGCTCAAGCAGGTGATCAATATAACGGGAGCGGGCTTCGACTAAATTGGTCACCGGGGCATGGGCCAGAAATTGGGCTTTCTGGTTGTCGGTAAACTGGTCGAGCTCGAGGCGAAGTTGTTCGGGTGCCATCGGATCAACCTGTTCGGTCTCTGGGTGAGAAATAGGATCTGTCATTGCCGTCCATGCATAGTCATTACTCTTGGTATAACCCTATCACGGTCGGGACTGATAGCAATAAAAAAGCCGACCCAAAGGTCGGCTCTGCAACAGATTAAGTCATGCTATGCACGGCTTAGTTGTTCATCAGGCGTGGAATCGTGTCATCGCTGCGCAGGGTCAGTACTTCACAGCCCGTTTCAGTGACAACAATAGTGTGCTCGTACTGGGCTGACTTCTTGCCGTCACCGGTGTAGACCGTCCAATCATCCTGAGCATCAACCGTACAGCCGAACTTACCGGCATTGATCATCGGTTCGATGGTGAAACACATACCCGCTTTGAGCACGGTACGGTCGCCGTTGCGGTAGTGAACCACCTGCGGCTCTTCGTGGAACTCGCTGCCGATACCGTGGCCACAGAAATCCTTAACAATCGAATACTTGTTCAGTGGATTCTTCTTGTTGTTGTCCTTGATGAATTTCTCGATCGCGGTGCCGATATCACCCACGCGGGCACCCGGTTTCACTTTACGCATACCAACGTAAAGCGCTTCTTGGGTCACGCGGCACAGGCGTTTGTCTGCTGGTGAAACATCACCGACCAGGAACATTTTTGATGTGTCGCCATGGTAGCCTGCAGGGCGGACGCTTAGGTCGGCGTTTTCGTCATTCGGGACGATCACCGTGATATCAACGTTGATGATATCGCCGTTTTTCAGTACCGCAGGCTTTAGCTGGCCGTTGCTACCCATCTCATCCTGGCTGGCAGGGATGCCGTGGCACACGATGTGGTTGATAGACGTACAGATAGATTTTGGAAAACCGTGGTAATCAAGCGGGGCCGAGTAGGCGCCTTTCTCCAACGCATAATCATGACAGATTTGGTTAAGTTCATCTGTCGTCACACCTTCTTTGATGTGAGGTTCGATCATTTCCAGCACTTCAGCGGCCAAACGGCCGGCAGCGCGCATTTTTTCGATCTCTTCAGCCGTTTTGATCTTGATGCTCATTCAATCTTCTCTGTTTGATTGTTACCTCTTCTTTACATGGTAACAGTGAGGGGGCTGGATGGAAACCAAGATTCGGCACAATCACTGAATTGAAGATATTGGTGCTGGATTTTGGTTGCGAAAATATGGTATAAAGCGCGCCGTAATCGGGTAATTGGATTTCGATTCATTTACGTCGATTGCACTAAACTTTTATTAATCACTCACACATATCGGCACATCTTCCGGGGTGCCCAGCAGTTTTTCGCGAAGCTGTAACGCCCATGGCGTTGTCTGGGTCGGTAAGATGGGATATGTGGACGCCTAACCCCATAGAGGAATATTCAATGGCAACTGTATCAATGCGCGACATGCTTAAGGCTGGTGTTCACTTCGGTCACCAAACTCGTTACTGGAACCCTAAGATGAAGCCATTCATCTTCGGTGCTCGTAACAAGGTGCACATCATCAACCTTGAGAAGACTGTACCAATGTTCAACGACGCTCTAGCAGAAATCAACAAGATTGCTGCTCGCAAGGGCAAGATCCTTTTCGTTGGTACTAAGCGTGCAGCCAGCGAATCTATCAAAGAAGCTGCAGTTAACTGTGACCAGTACTACGTAAACAACCGTTGGTTGGGTGGTATGCTGACTAACTGGAAAACTGTTCGTCAGTCAATCAAGCGTCTAAAAGATCTTGAAACTCAGTCTACAGACGGTACTTTCGACAAGCTAACCAAGAAAGAAGCGCTAATGCGTACTCGTGAAATGGAGAAGCTTGAGAAGTCTCTAGGCGGTATCAAGAACATGGGCGGCCTACCAGACGCTATGTTCGTAATCGATGCTGATCACGAGCACATTGCAATCAAAGAAGCGAACAACCTGGGTATCCCAGTATTTGCTGTTGTAGATACTAACTCTAACCCAGACGGCGTTGACTTCGTTATCCCAGGTAACGATGACGCAATCCGCTCTATCCAGCTTTACACTGGTGCTGTTGCTCAGACTGTTACTGAAGGCCGCAACCAAGACATCGTTGCTCAAGCTGAGCAAGACGGTTTCGTAGAAGCTGAATAATAGCCGCGCTCCTTTGAGCATCTTAAGTTACCTTGTGTAAACTAAGAATGGTTACCAGGGGCCGATCATGGCCCCTGATTTTTACACCAAGTATTCAAAACTGAGGATATAACAATGGCAACAGTTACAGCTGCCCTAGTTAAAGAACTGCGTGAACGTACTGGCGCAGGCATGATGGAATGTAAAAAAGCGCTTGTTGAAGCTAACGCTGACATCGAGCTAGCGATCGAAAACATGCGTAAGAGCGGCGCTGCTAAAGCTGCTAAGAAAGCAGGTAACGTTGCTGCTGAAGGTACAATCCTAATCAAAGACGCGAACGGTGTTGCAGCTCTTCTTGAAGTTAACTGCCAGACTGACTTCGTTGCTAAAGATGCAAGCTTCCTAGCTTTCGCTAACGAAGTTCTAGAAACAGCTCTAGCTGAGCGCCTAGACGTTGCAGCTCTTCAGGCTAAGTTCGAAGAAACTCGCGTAGCGCTAGTTGCTAAGATCGGTGAGAACATCTCTATCCGTCGCGTTGAGTTCATCGAAGGCGAGAACATCTCTTCTTACCGTCACGGCGACCGCATCGGTGTTGTTGTAGCTGGTAACGGCGACGCAGAAACTCTGAAGCACATCGCTATGCACGTAGCTGCTTCTAAGCCTGAGTTCGTAAACCCAGAAGATGTACCTGCAGACGTAGTTGAAAAAGAGCGTCAGGTTCAGGTTGAAATCGCGATGAACGAAGGCAAGCCAGCTGAAATCGCAGAGAAGATGGTTGTTGGCCGCATGAAGAAATTCACAGGCGAAATCTCTCTAACAGGTCAGCCATTCATCATGGAACCTAAGAAGTCTGTTGGCGACATCCTTAAAGAGAAAGGCGCTACAGTTTCTAACTTCATCCGCCTAGAAGTGGGTGAAGGTATCGAGAAAGCTCAAGAAATGAGCTTCGCTGAAGAAGTAGCAGCAGTACAGAAGGGTTAATCCTTCTTGCTAAGAACTCCAAAGACCGTAGCCTAGGCTGCGGTCTTTTTACAACTCCGTATCTATATTTGTAAGCCTGGAAGGTAAACTAATGACCACGAATCCTAAACCGACTTATCAACGTATTCTGCTCAAACTCAGTGGGGAAGCACTGCAGGGCGAGGAAGGTTTTGGTATTGATGCACAAGTTCTTGACCGCATGGCTCAGGAAATCAAAGAACTGATTGAACTAGGTGTACAAGTTGGCCTTGTTATCGGTGGTGGTAACCTGTTCCGTGGTGCAGGCCTAGCTGAAGCAGGTATGAACCGAGTTGTGGGCGATCACATGGGTATGCTTGCAACCGTGATGAACGGCTTGGCAATGCGTGATGCGCTACACCGTGCCTATGTGAACGCTCGAGTAATGTCAGCAATTCCTTTGAACGGCGTTTGTGACAACTACAACTGGGCTGATGCGATCAGCCAGCTTCGCCAGGGCCGCGTGGTAATTTTCTCTGCCGGTACCGGTAACCCGTTCTTCACAACCGATTCTGCAGCGTGCCTGCGCGGTATTGAAATCGAAGCCGATGTGGTACTGAAAGCGACAAAAGTTGACGGTGTGTTCACAGATGACCCAGTTAAGAACCCAGATGCTGTTCTTTATGATAAGCTAAGCTATCAAGATGTTCTTGAGAAAGAACTGAAAGTGATGGATTTGGCCGCATTTACGCTTGCTCGCGACCACAGCATGCCAATTCGCGTGTTCAACATGAACAAACCTGGTTCCCTGCGCCGTGTGGTAATGGGTGAGCAGGAAGGTACGTTGATCTCTAACGACTAAGTCTTGCGAGTAAGTGACGCCACTTATTCTTATCGGGAGCGACTAGGCTCCCGTCTTTACCGAATCATTAAGGGTATTAATCGTGATTGATGCAATCAAACAAGATGCGCAAGAGCGCATGGGCAAAAGCGTTGAAGCGCTGAAAAACCAGTTGGCTAAAGTACGTACTGGCCGTGCACACCCAAGCCTGCTAGATACTATCTACGTTGAGTACTACGGAGCAAACACGCCGCTTAAGCAGCTTGCAAACGTTGTTGCTGAAGACTCTCGCACTCTAGCGATCACTGTTTTCGACAAAGAGCTCACGCAGAAAGTGGAAAAAGCGATCATGATGTCTGACCTGGGCCTGAACCCAATGTCAGCCGGTACTGTTATTCGCGTTCCATTGCCACCGCTAACAGAAGAGCGTCGTCGTGATCTGGTTAAGATCGTTCGCGCAGAAGCTGAGCAGGGCCGTGTTGCTGTACGTAACATCCGCCGTGACGCAAACGCAGACGTGAAAGCACTGCTGAAAGACAAAGAAATCTCTGAAGATGACGACCGTCGCGCACAGGACGATATCCAGAAGCTGACTGATGCAGCGGTTAAGGACATCGAAGTGATCCTAGAAGCGAAAGAAAAAGAGCTAATGGAAGTTTAAGGCTTCGCCTTAATTTCAATTGCTTGATATGGTTTAGGGCGCTGTGCGTGCAGCACAGCGCTTTTTTTTGAGGGAGATGTATGGCAGAGCATACAATCGACACTGCACTTGGCACTGACAGTTTGCCAAAGCACGTTGCCGTGATTATGGACGGTAATGGACGCTGGGCAAAAGCCAAGGGCAAGCCTCGAGTGTTTGGCCACAAGGCCGGCGTTGAAGCCGTACGTAAGACTGTCTCGACCGCAAGTCGCCTGGGGATCCAGTGTGTCACACTGTTTGCGTTTAGCAGTGAAAACTGGCGCCGCCCCGAAGACGAAGTCTCTTTGCTGATGGAATTGTTCATGACTGTGCTCAGTCGTGAAGTGAAGCGCCTGCACAAGAACAATATTCGCTTGCGGATTATTGGTGATACCCGCCGGTTCAGCGAGCGCTTGCAGAAAAAAATCGCAGATGCAGAAGCATTGACTGCCGACAATACCGGCTTGGTGCTGAACGTGGCAGCTAATTATGGCGGCCAATGGGATATTTTACAGGCTGCAAAGCAACTTGTTCAGCAAGCAACTGAGCAAGGACTCACAGAGTCAGATATCACTGAAGACATGCTGGCTTCAGGATTATCCACAGCCGGCCAACCCGATGTTGATCTCTTGATCCGCACCAGCGGGGAATGCCGAATCAGTAATTTCATGCTGTGGCAGACGGCTTACGCAGAGCTTTACTTTACCGAACAGCACTGGCCGGATTTCGATGAAGATAGTCTCGTCGAGGCTGTTACATGGTTTGTTAACCGGGAACGTCGCTTTGGCTGTACGGGTGAACAAATCCAAGCGTTGATGGGTAAGTAACTTTTCGCTCGTCGGCGCTGACAGGATTATGTATTTTATAGGGCATCTGGCTATGGTCTCGATGCCTTTTTTACTGGTAACTGGATTACCCGAAACACCGTCGCCGTTGGGCACGGTCACAATAGAAAAATGAGAGGACGCAGTTTGCTTAAGCAACGTATTATTACCGCAGTCATTCTCGCTCCCTTGGTTATCGCAGGAATTTTCCTTTTGCCTTTTCCTGCTTTCATTGCCGCCCTTGCGGCTATTACCCTGTTGGGTTTCTGGGAGTGGACACAATTTGTTGAAACAAAATCGCGTCTAGTAGCGATGGCTCTTCCGGTGGCGGCCATGTTGGCTTCACTGGTGTTTATGCCAACCGATGTCGAGACGTTGTCAGCGCTGGCAACCTCCCACCAGTCGATGCTACTGATTGGCGGCTTATGGTGGATTGTCGCCTCGGCATTGGCCATTAGCTATCCGAATAGCACCAAGTACTGGTCTTCGGCCCCCCCTCTAAAGCACCTCTTTGGCTTGTTGACCTTGCTACCTTTCTTCTGGAGCGTCTTGATGCTCCGTGCGGTAAATTACCTTGATAACCCATACCATGGCGCCAAACTGGTGATGTTGGTGTGCTTCTTGGTATGGGCCGCAGATACCGGTGCGTATTTCTCCGGTAAGCGTTTTGGTAAACACAAGATGGCCCCGGCGGTAAGCCCGAACAAGACCATTGAAGGGCTGGTTGGCGGTGCCTTACTGGCCGTCGCGGTGACCTGGGGCGGCGCTGCATTGATGGGGATCCCATTTGCGAGCTTGTCCAGTCTGCTGTTGATTGCAGTTGTCACTGTGGTGGCTTCGGTACTGGGCGATTTGGTCGAGAGCATGTTCAAGCGTGTCTCTGGTATCAAAGACAGCGGCAATATCCTGCCTGGCCACGGCGGTATTCTTGACCGTATCGATAGCCTGACAGCCGCCCTTCCTGTTTTTGCCCTACTGTATTTATGGCTGGTGTAAGCCAGCTTTCTATTTCATGCCGGCAGTGTAAGTCATTACTTACTTGTTTGCTGCCGGCTTGAGTGCCATGCTCAATTGGCCAGTCAATGATTGTTTGTTGTTAAGTGATAGTATGCGTAAGTTAACGATTCTTGGTGCGACGGGATCTATAGGGAGCAGCACATTGGCTGTTGCTGCACAAAATCCCGAGTTGTTTGATGTTGTAGCCCTCGCGGCAGGCAGCAATAGCCAGAAAATGTTCGAGCTGTGCTGCCAGTGGCAGCCGAAGTACGCGGCAATGGCCTCGGAAAGTGCGGCAGAGCAATTGCGCATACTGCTAAAGCAACAAGGTGTGGCGACCGAAGTGCTGGCTGGTGAAGCCGGGATGTGCCAGGTTGCGTCACTCGATGAAGTTGATACCGTGATGGCGGCGATTGTCGGTGCGGCTGGCTTGATGCCGACGATGGCCGGCGTCAAGGCGGGTAAGCGTATCCTGCTGGCCAACAAAGAAGCCCTGGTGATGTCCGGGCAGATGTTTATCGATGCCTGCCGTGAATACGGTGCCGAGTTGCTGCCGGTAGACAGTGAGCACAATGCCATCTTCCAAAGCCTGCCGGCGCAAGTCCAGCGTGCGATGGGCTACTGCGATCTCGACGCTGCGGGGGTGAGTAAAATCTTACTGACCGGCTCTGGCGGCCCGTTCCGTTATACCGATATCAGGGAGCTGGCAGCCGTAACGCCGGCGATGGCGATTGCCCACCCGAACTGGTCGATGGGGCCGAAAATTTCGGTCGACTCGGCCACTATGATGAACAAGGGCTTGGAGTTTATCGAAGCGCGCTGGCTGTTCAATGCTTCACGCGAGCAGATGGATGTGATTATCCACCCGCAATCTGTTATCCACTCGATGGTGCAGTATAAAGATGGCTCGGTACTGGCCCAGATGGGGTTACCCGATATGAGAACCCCGATTGCCTGTGCAATGTCCTATCCTGAAAGAGTGGATGCGGGTGTTGCGCCATTGGATTTCAGTCAGGTCGGTGAATTTACCTTCCTCAAGCCCGACTTTGCGCGCTATCCGTGCTTGAAGCTGGCGATGGATGCCTGTTTTAGCGGCCAGGCGGCGACAACAGCACTTAATGCGGCCAATGAAGAGGCCGTTGCGGCGTTTTTGGATAAGCGCCTTGGCTTTACCGATATAGCCAAGGTGAATAGCCAGGTGTTGGAGTCTGCCTCACTGGTTGAGCCAACCGACTTGGAAAGCGTTATTGAGCTAGATAGAATGACCCGAGTCTTGGCACAGGAAGTAATACGTAAGGTATCGTTATGACAGGAATATTGTGGAACCTAGGCGCATTTCTACTCGCTCTCGGGATACTGATTGCTGTACACGAATATGGGCATTTCTGGGTTGCACGCCGTTGTGGGGTTTATGTCGAGAAGTTCTCTATTGGCTTTGGCAGGGCCCTTTGGCGCAAAGTAGGCAAGGACGGTACCGAATATACCCTGGCCATGATCCCTTTGGGGGGCTATGTCAAAATGCTCGACGAGCGCGTCGAGCCGGTTGATTCACACCGTCGCCACATGGCGTTCAATAACAAGAAACTATGGCAGCGCAGTGCCATCGTCGCTGCCGGGCCTTTGGCTAACTTCTTGTTTGCTATTGTCGCTTACTGGGTTGTTTACCTGATTGGTGTGCCTGCTGTGAAGCCGGTAATTGGTGAAATCGCGCCACAATCGATTGCTGCTGAGGCAGGAATTGAAAGTGGAATGGAACTAAAGACCATTTCAGGAATCAAAACCGCTGATTGGGAATCCGTTAATATGGCGATGATTTCCCACATTGGCGATAAAGAGATGGTGCTGACGGTTACCGAGCCAGGCACCAGCTACGAAATCGAGAAGCAACTCGACTTGTCTAGCTGGTCGTTTGACCCGGAAAGTGAGCGCGTGCTTACCACATTGGGGATCACACCATACTCGCCTAAAATTACTCTGGTCATTTCACAACTTGTGGAAGACGGAGCAGCAATTTCCGCCGGTTTACGTTTAAATGACGAAATTATTGCAATCGACGGGGAAAGCGTGACCGACTGGCAGCAAGTGGTTGATGCCGTGCGTTCCCATCCTCAGCAGGCGCTGGAAATGGAAGTATTGCGTGGCGGTGAGCCGGTTGTACTGTCACTGACCCCAGCGGCGAAAGAGGCGGGTGAAGAGCAGGTAGGTTATGCAGGGTTTGCACCGAAAGTCGAACCATGGCCTGAATCTTACCGCATTAATTTGCAGTATGGACCGATTGAGGCGGTGGGTAAGGCTGCCGAAAAAACTTGGCAGCTAGTCACATTGACCTTTGATATGGTGACCAAGTTGGTGACCGGTGATGTGGCAATGAAAAATTTGAGTGGCCCGATCTCGATTGCCAAAGGAGCAGGGATGACCGCCGACTACGGTGTGGTGTACTTCCTGGGTTTCTTGGCCTTGATCAGTGTCAATCTGGGGATTGTCAATCTGTTGCCGCTGCCGGTATTGGATGGTGGACATTTGATGTTTTTTGCCATCGAAGCGGTAACACGTCGTCCTGTTTCTGAACGTGTTCAGGATATAGGCTATAGAGTGGGCTCAGCTATTTTGGTTGCATTAATGGCTGTGGCGCTATTCAATGATTTTACCCGCCTTTAATAAGAGCGTTTTAGCAAGGAATAATCAGAACAGTAATGGCGATGAAAAAACTGTTGGTCGCATCGCTACTGCTAGGCAGTAGTGTTGCGCAGAGTGCGGAACAATTTGTAGTAGACGATATCCGCTTTGAGGGCCTCCAGCGTGTGACGCTCGGTGCCGCATTGCTCCAAATGCCGGTAAGGGTTGGGGACAATGTCGATGAGGGTGATATTTCCGAGATGATCCAGTCGCTGTTTGCGTCGGGTAATTTCGAGGATATCCAAGTTTTCCGCGATGGAGACACCTTGTTGGTGCAGGTGCAGGAGCGTCCGACGATTGCCAGTATTACCTTTTCTGGCAACAAGGCTATCAAGGAAGAGCAGCTGAAGGAGAACCTCGACGCTTCCCGTATTCGTGTCGGCGAATCGCTTGACCGTACGACCCTGAGCAAAATTGAAAAAGGGTTGGAAGACTTCTATTACAGTGTCGGTAAATACAACGCGACAGTACAGGCGGTTGTGACGCCGCTGCCGCGTAACCGAGCCGACCTGAAGTTTGTGTTTACCGAAGGGGTCTCGGCTGAAATCCAGCAGATCAACTTCATCGGTAATGATGTGTTCAGCGATGAAGAACTACGCGGCAAATTCAAGCTTCAGTCTGAAGTATCGTGGTGGAATTTCTTTGCTGACAAGAAATACCAGAAGCAGGTGCTGGCAGGGGACTTGGAGACCCTGCGCTCGATGTACCTCAACAATGGTTATCTCAAGTACCGTCTTGATTCGACTCAAGTTGCCATCTCTCCGGACAAGAAAGGGGTCTATATCACCCTGAAAGTTGATGAGGGTGAGCAGTACAAAATCAAGAACGTAGAATTGCGCGGTGACTTGCTGGGCAAGAGCGCTGAGTTGGAATCTCTGGTTGCTATCGAAGGTGGCGATGTCTACAACGGTGCTGAAGTGACTGCACTGGAGGAGGCGCTCAAGCGCAAGCTCGGCGAGCTTGGCTATGCCTACCCGCAGGTCAATACCATTCCTGATTTTGATGATGACAACCAAGAAGTCGCGCTGATTGTCAACGTTGAGCCTGGCAAGCGTATCTATGTCCGCAACATCGGTTTCTCGGGCAACACCTCGACCAAAGATGAAGTCTTGCGCCGTGAAATGCGCCAGATGGAAGGTAGCTGGTTGAACTCCCGCTCGGTTGAGCGTGGTAAAGAGCGCTTGAGCCGTACCGGCTTCTTCGAAACCGTTGATGTACAGACTGTTCGTGTACCGGGTACCGATGATCAGGTTGATCTGCAATACAGCGTTAAAGAAGCCAATGCCGGTAACATCAACTTTGGTGTTGGCTATGGTACCGAATCGGGGATCAGCTTCCAGGCGGGTATCCAGCAGGATAACTTCCTAGGTACCGGTAATCGTTTTGGTATCAATGCGATGATGAACGATTACCAGAAAAACGTCAGCTTGGAGTACCGTGATCCGTATTTCACGCTCGATGGTATCAGTTTGGGTGGTAAGGTGTACTACAACGAGTTTGAGGCCTCCGACGCCAACATCTCCGACTATACCAACCAGAGCTACGGTGCTAGCCTGACGTGGGGTTTCCCGTTTGATGAGCTAAACTTCTTCGAGTTCGGTTTGGGCTATGATCACAACAAGATCTCTAATACCCAGGAATACGTTCAGATCGAGAAATTCAAGCGCATTCACGGCTTTGACCGAGGCGATAATGTTATCGAGCTGGATGATTTCAACTGGTCGGTATCCTGGACCCGAAATAATCTCAACCGTGGCTACTTCCCAACCGCAGGTAATCACCAGCGTGCGACATTCCGGATGACGATTCCGGGATCGGATGCCCAGTACTTCAAGGCCCAGTATGATGTGCGCCAGTACTTCCCGCTGACCGAAGACCACGACTACAGCTTGTTGCTGCGTGGCCGGGTGGGTTACGGTAATGGTTACGGCACGACGGATAACGGCAGTGATCAGCTGTTGCCGTTCTATGAAAACTACTATGCCGGTGGTTTCTCGACCCTGCGTGGTTTCCGCTCGAACACGGTCGGTCCTAAGGCCATCTATATAAATCCAGGTGACGGTAACAACAATACGTATGTTGGTTCAGATGACGCGGCTGGTGGTAATGCCGTTGCACTGGCCAGTATGGAGCTGATCGTCCCGACGCCATTTGCGTCTGATGAGGTCCGCAACCAAATTCGTACCAGTGTGTTTGTCGATGCCGGTACGGTGTGGGATACGGAATATGATGTACCGAGCAGTGCGGAAGGCAAGTATATTAATGATTATTCCGATCCGTCTTTGATTCGTGCATCTTATGGTGCAGCCCTACAGTGGATGTCGCCAATGGGACCGCTCGTATTCTCGGTTGCTAAGCCAATCAAGAAATACGAGGGTGATGATGAAGAATTCTTCACCTTCACCATTGGTCGAACATTCTAAATATTTGAGGAGATACCCTTTGAAACAGTGGATGAAAGCGGCTGGCCTAAGCCTTGTGATTCTATCGTCGTCATTTTACGCCCAAGCTGCAGAAGCCGCACAAAAGGTGGGTTATGTGGCGACTGGCCAGGCAATGGCGCAGCTGGCTCAGCGTTATAATGTGTCTGAAAAGCTACGCAATGAGTTTAAAGATCGCATCGATGAGCTTCGTGGCATCGAAGGTCGCATGAAGACCAAAGTCGATAAAATCAAGCGTGATGGCGAGCTGATGAGCTCAAGCGAGAAGACCAAGCTGCAGCGCGAAATGCAGGAGTTGGAGTCGAATTACAAGCTGAAGGCACAAGCCCTGCAAGAAGATCAGCGCCGCCGTGGTGCAGAAGAAGAGCAGAAGCTGGTTCAGAAGCTGCGTACTGCGATTCAGGATGTGGCCAAGCGTGAAGGCTACGATCTAGTTGTTGATGCTAATGCGGTATTGTACGCAAGCCCGAGCGACGATCTGTCTTCGAAAGTGATTTCTGCCGTTAAGTAAGCTTGCCTTAACATCTCAGAAACTCTTCATATAAGTCGAAAGAATGGGGGATACTTTGGTAAACTTCATCTTTCGACTTGTTTTATTTTGGGCGGATAGCCCCTAGCATACTGGTCTTACCAAGTGGAATGGTATTCTGCGTCAACATAGATGCTCCATAGGTAGTGTTTATATTGTAACAAGATAGAATTACCGGTTGGTGGTGTATACCAATCAGGGATGTCTCCCTGTTAAATACCAGGTATGCCAACAAAGAATTAGAAAATATAAGGTATCGAATGGCTGGAATGACTCTTGCTGATATAGCAACTAAGCTGGGTGCTGAACTTCGTGGTGATGGCACAGTAGTTATCGAATCTATTGCGGGGATGGCAACGGCCACAGAAGGCCAGATCACCTTCCTGTCGAGCAGTAAGTACCGTAAGCAATTGGCGGAGTGCCAAGCGGCAGCCGTAATGCTCAAAGAGGCGGATGCCGAGGGCTTCGAAGGTAATGCCCTGCTGATGGCCGACCCTTACCTGGGTTATGCCAAAGTAGCTCAATTGCTGGATACCACACCTGCCGCTGCTTCTGATATTGCGCCATCGGCCTATGTCGATCCAACCGCGCAGCTTGGTGAGAATGTTTCTATCGGCCACAACGCTGTTATCGAAGCCGGCGCACGTATTGGTGCTAACGCTCAAATTGGTGCGGGATGCTTTATCGGTAAGAATGCCCAGATTGGCGCAGGCACCAAGCTATGGGCGAATGTCACCATTTACCATAATGTGGTGCTGGGTGAGCAGTGTTTGGTTCAGTCGAGCACCGTAATTGGTGCCGATGGCTTTGGCTATGCCAATGATAAAGGCGAGTGGGTGAAGATCCCGCAGCTGGGCAGTGTACGTATCGGCAACCGGGTCGAAATTGGCGCCTGTACGACGATTGACCGCGGTGCACTGGACGATACCATCATCGAAGATAACGTGATCATCGATAACCAGATGCAAATCGCCCACAACGTGCAGATCGGATATGGTACGGCCATGGCCGGTGGTACCATTGTTGCTGGCAGTACCAAAATTGGTAAATACTGTATTATCGGCGGCGCGTCAGTGCTTAATGGCCATATCGAAATCGCCGACGGCGTGACCATTACTGGTATGGGTATGGTGATGCGCAGCATTGAAGAGAAGGGCATGTACTCTTCTGGTATCCCGCTTCAACCAAACAAGGAATGGCGTAAGACTGCCGCTCGTACAATGAAGATTGACGAGATGAACAAGCGTCTTAAGGCCGTTGAAAAGCAACTGGAAAAAGGCGAATAAGCGCCTGCCAGGAACCGTCTTCGCGGCCAAGTAGATTGGCTGCTTTGCTTTTCGAGCGAACCGCATTTTTAATTTTTCAAACAGGAATTCAGTTTTGACTAGCGAAAATAAAACGCTGAATATTACAGAGATTCAAGAGCTTCTTCCGCACCGTTACCCGTTTTTGATGATTGATCGCGTAACCCATTACGAAGAAGGCAAAACCCTGACAGGTATCAAGAATGTGTCGGTTAACGAACCTCAGTTTACGGGTCATTTTCCAAAAATGCCTGTTTTCCCGGGCGTGATGATCCTTGAGGCGATGGCTCAGGCAACGGGCCTGCTGGCATTTAAAACGTTCGGCGCGCCAGCGGAAAATGAGCTGTACTACTTTGCTAGCGTAGATAACGGTAAATTCCGTAAGCCAGTTGTACCGGGCGATCAGCTGGTCATCGAGGTGGAATTCCTGAAGGAGCGCCGCGGTATTGCTATGTTTAATGGTGTAGCCAAAGTTGATGGCGAGGTGGTTTGTTCTGCTGAGCTCAAATGTGCAAGACGAGAGTTTTAATGATCCACGAAACTGCGCAGATTCACCCATCGGCGGTGATTGAAGAAGGCGTTAAGATTGGCGCCAATGTTACGGTTGGCCCGTTTACCTATATCGGCAAAGACGTCGAAATCGGTGACGGAAACGAGATCATGTCACATGTCGTGATCAAGGGCCCGACCAAGATCGGTAACGATAACCGTATCTTCCCGTATGCGATTGTCGGCGAAGAGTGCCAGGACAAGAAGTACAACGGCGAGCCGACCCGCCTGGAAATTGGTGATCGCAATGTGATCCGCGAAAGCGTTCAGATCCATCGTGGTACCATCCAGGACAAAGGCGTAACTATCGTAGGTAACGATAACCTGCTGTGCGTTAATGCTCACATCGCCCATGACGTGGTGGTAGGTAACCATACTCACATCGGCAACAACTCGATTCTGGGTGGCCATGTTACGGTTGCCGACCATGCAGGCGTAATGGCGCTATCTGCCATTCACCCATTCTGTACCGTTGGTGCCTTCAGCTATGTTGGTGGTTGTTCGGCTGTGGTTCAGGATGTACCGCCGTATGTTCTGGCGCAGGGTAACCACGCAACACCTTACGGTCTGAACCTGGTTGGCTTGCAGCGTAATGGCTTTGAGAAAAAAGAGCTACATGCACTGCGCCGTGCCTACAAGGAAATTTACCGTTCAGGTAAAACCATGGAAGAAGTGAAGCCGGTACTGGCCGAGATGGCCGAAGAGTGGCCGTCTGTTGGTTTGTTCCTGGATGCACTGAATAACACCGAACGCGGAATTATTCGTTAAGATGACGAAGCCACTTCGAATAGGAATTGTCGCCGGGGAAATCTCCGGCGATATTTTAGGTGCCGGCTTTATGAAGGCGGTGCGTGAACAGTATCCGAATGCCGAATTTGTTGGTATTGCCGGGCCGCGGATGCAGGCCGAAGGCTGCGAGACGCTGTTTGATATGGAAGAGCTGGCGGTGATGGGTATTGTCGAAGTACTCGGTCGCCTGCCTCGGCTGTTCAAGGTCAAGGCCGAATTGGTCAAATACTTTACCGATAATCCACCGGATGTCTTTGTCGGTATCGATGCGCCGGACTTCAACCTGCGGCTTGAGCGCAACCTCAAAGATGCCGGGATCAAAACCGTGCACTACGTCAGCCCGTCAGTTTGGGCGTGGCGGCAGAAACGGATCTTCAAAATCGAAGCGGCAACCAATCTGGTGCTGGCCTTCCTGCCGTTTGAAAAAGCCTTCTACGACAAGTTCAACGTCCCGTGTGAGTTTATCGGCCATACCATGGCGGATGCGATCCCGATGGAAACCGATCAGGCTGCTGCGCGCGAGTTATTAGGACTTGAGCAGGACAAACGCTGGCTGGCGGTCTTGCCGGGTAGCCGCGGCGGGGAAATGGAGCTGCTGGCGCCCCCGTTTATTGAAACCTGCAAACTGCTCAAGGCGCAGCACTCGGATCTCGGGTTTGTCGTCGCCCTGGTTAACCAGAAGCGCCGGGCCCAGTTTGAGCAGGCATGGCGTGAAACCGCGCCTGAGCTCGATTTCGTGTTGGTCGACGATACCGCGCGCAATGTCATGATTGCCTCTGATGCGGTATTGCTGGCATCCGGCACGGTGGCGCTGGAGTGTATGTTGGTCAAACGGCCGATGGTGGTGGGTTATAGGGTTAAGCCACTGACCGCATGGCTGGCCAAGAAGATGCTTAAGACCAAGTATGTGTCGCTTGCCAATATCCTTGCCGATCGCGAGCTGGTACCTGAGTTGCTGCAGGAAGACTGTACGCCAGAAAACTTGGCTGCAGAGGTGAACCGTTTTCTTGAGGCCGATAACACCGAGCTGATGGCTGAATTTAACCGTCTGCACCAGTTGATCAAGTGTAATGCGGATCAGAAGGCTGCAGAGGCGGTATTACAACTGATTGATAAGTGACATGAGCAAAGAATTAGAACCGTTTGAGTACCCGGTAGCAAGCTGTATTGCCGGTGTCGATGAAGTTGGCCGTGGCCCGTTGGTCGGGGCGGTGGTGACCGCCGCGGTCATTTTGGATCCGGCCAACCCTATCGAGGGGCTGACGGACTCGAAGAAATTGACCGAGAAAAAGCGCAACCTGCTGTTTGATGAAATCAAAGAGAAGGCACTGGCGTGGTCATTGGGCCGCTGCGAGCCGGAAGAGATCGACCAGCTTAATATCCTGCAGGCGACCATGGTGGCAATGCAGCGTGCGGTCGCCGGGTTGTCTGTCCAACCTGATTTTGTGCTGGTGGATGGTAACCGTATTCCTGAACTGCCGATGGCGGCGCAGGCGGTAGTGAAGGGTGATTTGCGAGTCGCTGAGATCAGTGCCGCATCTATCCTGGCGAAAGTCACCCGCGATCGCGAGATGGAAGTATTGGATGCCGAGTATCCGCAATATGGCTTTGCTAAGCACAAAGGGTATCCAACCAAGGCGCATTTCGAGGCCCTGGCCGAGCATGGCGCTATCGAGCAGCACCGCAAAAGCTTCAAACCGGTCAAGCGCATCCTCGGGCTGGACTGAAGGCGGTTATAATCCTGCCAACCCGCGGATTTTTGCATCCCTTTAGTTTCCGCGGCATTAAAAGATGGTGATTAGAGTCAACAGCCATGGTGCTTTGGGCTATAATCACCCTCTTGTTTCTTGAACAACTCTATTCTGGTTAGTCATGGCTGAACCTCGTTTTATTCATCTCCGTGTCCACAGTGACTTCTCTATGGTAGACGGCTTGTCCAAAGTGCCGCCGCTGGTGAAAACCGTGGCTGGTATGGGGATGCCCGCAATGGCACTGACGGACTTTACCAACCTGTGTGGCTTGGTGAAATTCTACTTTGCTGCCCATGGTGCCGGCATGAAGCCGATCATCGGGGCGGATTTTAAAGTGATGTCCGAAGAGATGGGCGACGAGTTGTGCGATTTAACCGTGCTGGCTTCTGATAACGATGGTTACCAGAACCTGACCATGTTGATTTCCAAGGCCTACCAGCGCGGCCATGTCCAGCACCTTCCGGTGATGGATAAGGAGTGGCTGGTAGAGCACAAAAAAGGCCTGATCCTGCTATCTGGCGGCAAGAGCGGCGATGTCGGCAAGGCCCTGCTCAAGGGTAACCAGCAGCTGGTCAGCAAATGCGTTGAGTTCTACCAGGAGCACTTCCCGGATGCCTACTACCTCGAGTTGGTACGTACCGGCCGTGCCGATGAAGAAGCCTATCTGCATTTTGCCATTGAACTGGCCGAGCAAGCCGAGCTGCCAGTGGTGGCGACCAACGATGTACGGTTCCTGACGCCAGATCAGTTCGATGCCCACGAAATCCGCGTGGCGATCCATGACGGCTATACCCTTGCCGATCCTAGCCGGCCGAAGCTCTACAGCGATCAGCAGTACCTGCGCAGCGAAGAGGAGATGTGCGAGCTGTTTGCCGATATCCCGGAAGCGCTGGAAAACAGTGTCGAGATCGCCAAGCGCTGTAATGTGACCGTCCGCCTCGGTGAGTACTTCCTGCCGAACTTCCCGACCGGGGAGATGACCATCGAAGATTTCCTGATCAAGGAGTCGAAAGAAGGGCTCGAGCGCCGTCTCAACTTCTTGTTTCCGGATGAGAAGGAGCGTGCTGAGCGCCGTCCTGAGTATGACGAGCGCCTCGATATCGAGCTCAAGGTAATTAACCAGATGGGCTTCCCGGGCTACTTCCTGATCGTTATGGAGTTCATCCAGTGGTCGAAGGACAACGGGGTGCCGGTGGGACCGGGCCGTGGTTCGGGTGCGGGCTCCCTGGTGGCCTATGCACTGGATATTACCGATCTTGATCCGCTGGAGTTCGACTTGCTGTTCGAACGTTTCCTTAACCCGGAACGTGTTTCGATGCCCGATTTCGATATCGACTTCTGTATGGACAAGCGTGATCAGGTGATTGATCACGTTGCCGAGATGTATGGCCGGGATGCGGTATCCCAGATCATCACCTTCGGTACCATGGCGGCGAAGGCGGTTATCCGTGACGTAGGCCGTGTACTCGGCCATCCCTATGGTTTTGTTGATCGCATATCCAAGCTGGTACCCGCTGAGCCCGGCATGACGCTGGCCAAGGCTTTTGAAGCCGAGCCGCAACTGCCACAGGTGTATGAGGCCGATGAGGAAGTCAAAGATCTGATCGACATGTGTCGCATCCTTGAGGGTGTGACACGAAATGCCGGTAAGCACGCCGGTGGCGTGGTGATCTCCCCGACCACAATTACTGATTTCGCCCCGCTGTATTGCGATGCCGAAGGTGCCAACCCGGTTACCCAGTTCGATAAGAACGACGTTGAAACTGCCGGTCTGGTTAAGTTCGACTTCTTGGGTCTGCGCACCCTGACTATCATCGACTGGGCGCTGGGGATGATTAACCCTCGCCTTGAAGCCCAGGGTAAGGAGCCGGTTAACATCGCGGCGATCCCGATGGACGATGCCAAGTCGTTCGCCATGCTGCAGCGCTCGGAATCCACCGCGGTGTTCCAGCTTGAATCGCGCGGGATGAAAGATCTGATCAAGCGTCTTCAACCGGACTGTTTCGAAGATATGATCGCCCTGGTAGCCCTGTTCCGTCCGGGCCCGTTGCAATCAGGCATGGTAGATAACTTTATCGACCGTAAGCACGGCCGCGAGGAAGTGTCCTACCCGGATGCTACCTGGCAGCATGAGAGCTTGAAGCCAATTCTCGAGCCGACCTACGGCATCATCCTCTATCAGGAGCAGGTGATGCAGATCGCCCAGGTCCTGTCTGGCTATACCCTGGGTGGCGCGGACATGCTCCGTCGTGCGATGGGTAAGAAAAAGCCGGAGGAGATGGCCAAGCAGCGTGCCACCTTCGAAGAAGGTGCGATAAAGAACGGCGTCGACGGCGAACTGGCGATGAAGATCTTCGACTTGGTAGAGAAGTTCGCCGGTTATGGTTTTAACAAATCCCACTCCGCCGCCTATGCACTGGTTTCCTACCAGACATTGTGGCTAAAAGCGCACTACCCGGCAGAGTTCATGGCGGCGGTAATGACCGCCGATATGGATAACACCGACAAGATCGTCGGTCTGGTCGATGAGTGTCACCGCATGAAGCTTGAGCTGCTGCCGCCTGATGTCAACAAGGGCCTGTATCGCTTCAATGTCGATGATAACGGTGCCATTGTTTACGGTATAGGTGCGGTGAAAGGGGTTGGTGAAGGCCCGATTGAAAATATTATTGCCGCCCGCGAGAAAGGCGGCCACTTCAAGGACTTGTTTGATTTTTGTGCCCGAATTGACACCAAGAAAGTCAACAAGCGGGTGCTGGAAAAATTAATCAAATCCGGCGCGATGGACCGCCTCGGCCCGAACCGTGCCGCCATGATGGCAACGTTGGACGACGCTATCCGTGCCGCGAGCCAACACCATCAGGCCGAGGCGTTTGGTCAGACGGATATGTTCGGTGTACTGACGGCTGCGCCGGAAGAGGTGGAGCACGCCTATGCCAATATTCCTGAATGGCCGGATAAAGTCTGGCTGGAAGGAGAGCGCGAGACTCTCGGGCTGTACCTGACTGGCCACCCGATCAATGCCTACGTGCCGGAGCTCAAGCACTACACCACTTGGCGTCTGAAGGATGCCCATCCGACCGGACGGGACAAAGTCGTCACGGTTGCCGGGTTGGTTATCGGAGCCCGGGTGATGACGACCAAGCGCGGCACCCGGATTGGAATTCTCTCTCTTGATGACCGCAGTGGCCGGATGGAAGTGATGTTGTTCTCAGAAGCATTGGAACGTCACTTGGATTTGATTGAAAAAGATAGAATTTTGGTCGTTTCCGGACAGGTCAGCTTTGATGATTTCAATGGCGGCCTTAAAATGTCGGCCCGGGAAGTGCTAGACATCGCAGATGCGAGAGAAAAGCACCTACGCGGCCTTGCCATCTCGCTTACAGAGAGGCAAATTGATGAACAGTTTTTTGAACGTTTCAGCAAAGTGCTGGAACCGCACCGTGCAGGTACCGTACCTGTCAACGTGTACTATCAGCGCTCGAATGCCCGCGCCAAATTGACTCTGGGAACAGAGTGGCGTGTTACCCCGGCAGATCAACTAATCTCTGATCTCAAAATTTTGCTGGGTGATAAGCAGGTTGAGCTTGAGTTTAATTAAAATAGCCCATAGTTATCTGTTATAGATACCCAGAATTATGAGCAAAAGGACTGAAATGGTATGAGCCTGAACTTCCTTGAGTTTGAACAACCGATTGCTGAACTAGAAGCAAAAATCGAAGCACTGCGTGACGTATCGCGTCGTGATGAATCTAAATCGGTTGATTTGGATAAAGAAATTGAGCAACTGGAAAAGAAAAGCCTCGAGCTGACCAAGAAAATCTTTGGTGATCTTGGTGCTTGGCAGGTGGCTCAGTTGGCACGTCACCCACAGCGCCCATACACGTTCGATTATGTCGAGAACATGTTTACCGAGTTCGACGAACTGGCTGGTGATCGCGCGTTTGCTGATGACAAAGCCCTGGTTGGCGGTATTGCCCGCCTTGACGGTCGCCCAGTGATGGTGATTGGCCACCAGAAAGGCCGTGAGACCAAAGAGAAAGTGCTGCGCAACTTCGGTATGCCAAAGCCGGAAGGTTACCGTAAAGCCCTTCGCCTGATGAAGATGGCTGAGCGCTTCAAAATGCCTATCGTGACTTTCATTGACACCGCGGGTGCATACCCTGGTGTCGGTGCGGAAGAGCGCGGTCAGTCAGAAGCGATTGCAACCAACCTTAAAGAGATGGCCGGTCTTACTGTTCCTGTTATCTGTAACGTTGTGGGTGAAGGCGGTTCTGGGGGTGCTCTTGCGATCGGTGTGGGTGACTGCGTGAACATGCTGCAGTACTCAACCTATTCGGTGATCTCGCCTGAAGGTTGTGCTTCTATCCTGTGGCGTGATTCTGACAAGGCACCTCAGGCAGCAGAAGCGATGGGCATGACTGCTGATCGTCTGAAAGAGCTTGAGCTTATCGACAACATCATCGAAGAGCCGCTAGGTGGTGCACACCGCAATGTGGTTGAGATGGCTGAGTCGTTGAAGAAGCAGATCCTAGCAACACTAGAAGAGCTTGATCAGCTTGATACCGAAGCACTGCTTGAGCGCCGTTACCAGCGCTTGATGAGCTACGGTTATTGTTAATCAAAGCTTACTGCTAATTGCCAGTTTGCTAGCTCAGTGAGTTAGACTTTGAATAGAACGGGTCAGCCTTCGGGCTGGCCCGTTTTTTTATTCTGGGTTTACCTTTACTGGGGCGGGAAGGGTATACTTTTGCTGTGTGTTATTTCGGATGTCGCTCAATGCTTTATGCCAACCTAGAAGCCAATCTTGCCACCCTTACGACCCCTTCAGCCCGTTTCGTTCTTGCCCTCAGCGGGGGAATGGATTCACGGGTACTGCTGCATTTGATGGGGCGCTACCTTGAGCGATATCCAGAAGCTTCCTGTAAAGCGGTTCATGTGCATCATGGCTTGAGTGCGAATGCGGATGACTGGGCGGCGTTATGTGCCCGTTGGGCTGCGGAAGCGGGGGTAGATTTTGTACTCGAGAAAGTGACTTTGGCACTGGGTAAGCGGACAAGCGTCGAGCAGCAGGCGAGGGATGCCCGCTACACCGCTTTGCGGGCACACATCCAGCTCGGCGATGTCCTGCTCACGGCCCAGCATGCTGATGATCAGCTGGAAACCGTGCTGCTTGCCTTGAAGCGGGGGAGTGGGCCGGCAGGACTGTCAGCCATGCCGCAATGCACGGCTTTTGCGACTGGCTGGCATGTTCGCCCTTTGCTCGATCAGCCTCGCACGGCCATTGAGCAGTATGCCAGTGAGCATAGGCTTGACTGGGTCGAAGACGAGAGCAACAGCGACGAGCGCTATGACCGCAATTTCCTCCGGCATCAGGTTACACCGTTGTTGAATACCCGCTGGCCGGGGATCCGCAAGGCGGTGACCCGCAGTGCCGCACTTTGCGCTGAGCAGGAAGCCTTATTGCAGGAGCTGCTGGCCGAGCAGCTCGGCCAGGCGATGTCAGCCGACCAAAGTTTGGATATCGCCTGCTTGCATCCGGAGAAGCCGGGCAGTGAGCGCCGGGGCAAAGCACTGTTACGTCATTGGCTGGCGGCTGTTGGCGTGAAAATGCCTTCGCAAGCGCAGCTGGAGCAGGTTTGGCACTCCGTGGTCTTGGCCCAGCCAGATGCCAACCCCAAGGTAGGCTGGGGAGAAGTCGAAGTACGACGCTTCAGGCAGTGTTTGCATGTCATTCAGCCTTATGAGGATATATCTGATGCGGTGGTTGCTTTGCAATTGAATCAAGCCTGTCGGCTTCCTGCCGCGATTGGGTCACTGTCGTTGTCGGAGTCAGGAGCTGGTCAGCTTCGCTTGCCAAGAGCAGATGAGCCGGTAACGGTGCGCTTCGAACCTGCTGGATTGGAAGTCCAGCCTGTGGGGCGGGTAGGCAAGCGCAAGCTGAAGAAACTATTTCAGGAGTATGGTGTGCCGAGCTGGCTGCGGCGGCGAACGCCATTGCTGTTTTATGGGGAACAGTTGGTGGCGGTGGCTGGGCTGTTTGTCGTCGAGGCGTTTGCGGGCAAGGAGTGTGAGCTAACTTGGCACTACGAGCAGGAATGAGTGCACAATATTATGACTTTATTTAGTATTTGTTGTTGAAAAAAGGCACAATTTAGCAAGCTGCGTGTCTTGTCGTGCCAGCAAAATATACCCAGTCACTGGGAACAGTACGGATAACAGAAATAATAATGAGGACCAGATGAAGAAAGTTCTAGCTTGTGTGATGTTCGCTGCCGTGATGGCAAGTCCTGCTATGGCTGCAGGCGATCCGGTTGCCGGGAAGGCGAAAGCCACGGTATGTGCCGCCTGCCATGGCGCCGATGGCATGGCCGTTATTCCCGGCTACCCGAATCTGAAAGGGCAGAATGAGCAGTATTTGGTTAGCTCGCTGAAGGCGTACAAAAACAAAGAGCGCACTGGCGGTATGGCGATGGTGATGCAGCCGCAGGCTTCGATGCTCAGCGATACTGATATTGCCAATGTTGCAGCGTATTTTGCCCAGATGAAGTAAACCTGTTTTGCCTGGCTTCATTTCTTTGCAATAAAGCCTGGCATGACTCCAGACGATGAATCGCCCTGCCTTTATACCAATAAGGCGGGGCGATTTTTTATGAATGAATAGCGTAAACTAATATTTCCATCTGGCTGATTATCTTTTGCCCAAATGATTCCTCTGTTGTTGCTAAAAATCACAGAACACCTTATTGTACTAGCACGCTGATACGTTAATGTTGTTTAGGAGTCATTATGAGTAAACCATCCACACTTGGGGGCGCGTGTATTATCGCCAGTGTTTGTGTTGGGGCAGGCATGCTTGGATTGCCAAGTGCAGGTGCGGGTGCGTGGACGTTATGGAGTGTGATCGCCATTTCTTTCACCATGATCATGATGACGCTGTCTGGCTGGTTATTGCTGGAAGCGCTTAAACATTACGAGCTTAAAGCTTCATTTAATACTGTTGCCAAAGACGTATTGAGTAAAAAAGTTAATTTTGTCAATAACCTATCTCTATATTTCGTCGGTGGTATTCTGCTGTACGCGTACATTTCATCGTCAGGTATGATTTTCAGTGAAATACTGGGTATGACCCGAGAGTTGGCTTCGGTATTGTTCGTTGCACTTTGCTCGGCTTTTGTTCTGCATTCGACCCGTGCCGTGGACCGTATCTCCATTGTGCTGATCCTGTTTATGATCATTAGCTTTGTGCTGGGGGTTTCCGGTCTGGCTTCAAATATCAGTGTGCCGACGTTGTTCGCCCAAGGCGAAGCTGAAAGCTCTTATTCTGCCTATGCGCTAGCCTTACTGCCAGTAGCGTTGACCTCGTTTGGCTACCACCATTCAGTAAGTACCATGCGCGACTACTACCAGGATGAGCACCGTGCTAAAAAAGCGATCCTAGGTGGTACGGTTATCGCCCTGACATTCTACTTGGGCTGGGTGATCTGTATCTTCGGTAACCTACCGCGTCAAGACTTCGGCCCGGTTGTCACTGCTGGTGGTGGCGTAGATGCCCTGATGGCGGCCCTGACAACGGCTATTGATTCGAACAGCATCAAACAAGCGCTACATATCTTTTCCATTGCGGCGATTGTCTCATCATTTATTGGTGTTGGTTTGGGTGTGTTCGATTACTTGGCTGATCTGTTTGGCTTCGAAGACTCCAAGCAAGGCCGCCTAAAAACCTGGGGCGTGACTTTTCTGCCGCCATTGGTGTTCTCACTAGTTGCACCGTTTGGTTTTGTTGCGGCGATTGGCTTGGCGGGTGCGGCGGCGACAATTTGGACCTGTATCATCCCGGCGACACTGGCAAAAACGTTGCGCCAGCGTGCACCAGAGCAAGAAGGTTTCGTGGTTCCGGGCGGCAATGCAACAATTTATGTCGTCATTGCTTTCGGGGTACTGACAGCAGCCTTCCACCTCATGGCAATGGCGAAGTTACTGCCGGTATTTAGTGGCTAAAAAGCTAAGTTAATACTGAGCATTCAGTTATAGAGATACAAAAAACGGAAGCCGAGGCTTCCGTTTTTTTATTGGTTAGCGTACTCGATTTTGCAATCGCCAATCGCCAATCGCCAATTGCCAGCACTTACCTAAATTGCTTGGCTTCCGGCAGATAGTCAAAGCCAGCACTTGCGAGCCTGGCAACCAGTTTATCCTTGTCGATATCGTAGTATTTGACCAGGGCATCCAGATCGCCGAACTCATCACGGATCTTCATGTTGACGATGCTCATCAGCATGACAGGATCCATGGTCTCGTATTTGTTTAAATCCATTATGCGTCCTCGTGGTCGCTCATCAGCAAGTTGGCCGCAGCAAAGGCAGCACGCTCGCGAATATCTTCCGGTAGCGTGTCATTGGCGGCGATATCATTCAGTGCCTTGACGGCACAATGAATTGCATTGGGAATGTAGCCCAGTTCACCACCACCGATCTGCGCGTAGATCATGCGTACTTGTTCGCAGCACTCATAAATTTTCATAGTTTGTCCTTCATAAACAGTGATTTCGGCAGCCGGCTGGGAAGATACAGTAGACTGGCGAAAACATGCTTATCAGGTTTTTACTATACCAAAGACTGGCAGGGGACGGCAGGGAGATTTAGCGGGTACGCTTTTGTTTGTACAGATGACGGTCAGCGCGGTCGACCAGAGTGATATTGGTATCGCCTTTCTGGTAAACACTGAAGCCACTGGAGCAGCCGATTTTCAATGTTCGCAACGTTGAATCATCTGCCATCAGGGTGTCCAGCCTTCGGATCACATGTAGGGCAGAGGTATCGGTTGCCGGTTGCAGTAGTACAGCAAACTCATCACCGCCGACACGGTAGCAGCGGTCGGTGGCACGGACAGACTTTTTCAACAGTAGCGAAAAGTGACGGATCACCTTATCACCATCGGGGTGGCCGAAGCGGTCATTGACCTGTTTGAAATTATCGAGGTCGAACATCGCCAATACCAGACCGATGTTACGCCTTTCACTCATCGCAATCGCGTGATTGAGATCTTGCTCGAAGCTGTTGCGATTGCCAAGACCTGAGAGGTAGTCACGCAGTGCCATATTTTTGACTCGGCGATATTCCAAAGCACAGGCTAGCGGTCCGGCAAACAGGCGATGATAGGTATGAAGCAGGTTGACTTCGTCTTGGTCGAGGGCGTAAGGCGTGTGGTATTGCAGCTTGCCTAGCTCAATTTTATTGAAGCGCAGGATGAAAGTTTGTCGGAACTGACTACTGGCACCTTGACGTACAAGAGTTGTGGTATTGTCCGAGTTCCATATTAACCTGCTGATATCTATCTGCTTTTCAACCTCACGACTGAAGATATCAAACAACAAGCTGATATCCAGCTTCCCCTGGAGTTTTTGTAAAAGCAGCAGGCGCTGATCAGCCCCAAGGGGTTTGGTCCTTGGTTTTGCATATTGGCTATCGGCCAGCTTATCGTTCCAGTGGAGTGGATCCATATATGTGTCAAAAAATAAATAGGGAAGTTACTATAGGCAAATATTAAGCCATTTCAATACCTAAACCGAGTTTATATTATTAATCATCTGATTTAATTAAGAAACTGCGAAGATGGGCTTCTTTTTCCAGGGTGTCTTGATATCCCATCTTGATCAGGGCATGGATATAAGCTGGTTCGAACAGGATATAGCTGGTGATGGCCGCATCATCTTTAGGGCTTATTCCTATCAACTGCATCAGCCCCCGGGTCATGGGAGGAAGGTGGCAGTAGTGCTCGCGGGCCAATTGTTCAAAAGAGTGGCTGGGTGACAGGTGGATATGCTCAATTTTCCGCAGTTTTTGTTTGGTTTCAGCTTCAGGTAAACTATCGATTAACGTATTGATCCTAGATAGGTTTTCCAAATCGGCAGTGAGGGTATCACTGAAAATGGTATCCATAAGGTGCCCGCCCAACGCTGCCAGCCCGGGAGCCCGGGTATGATCCGGACTACCGAGTTTCTGGTTGATGAGGTCGATGATCAGTATTTTATCGGCACCCATTTTCAGTGACGGGCGCAGTGGTGCCAGCTGGTGGATCGAGCCATCCCCATAGTAGGCTTGCCCGATACGGGTAGCAGGAAAGACCAAGGGGATCGCAGAGGAAGCCAGCAGGTGATCGGTGGTGATCAGCGAGCGGCGGCCTTTCGATTTGGCCCGGTCCCACTCGTGGATCTCTGGCTGGCCTTGGAAAAAGCTGACGGAGTGACCACTTTTGTAGCTGGAGGCGGTAATGGAAATGCCGTGGAGGGCACCGGTGGCAATCTGGTTTTCCAGACGGGAGTAGTTGTTGACCTGGTTGAGCAGCTGGCGCAGGGGACGGTTGTTGAGCAAGCCGAAGGGGGGCCGTTCGTGGTGGTGGGCCTGGAGGCGGGCAAACCACTGGCTGGCCAGGTAGCCGCCCATACCGAGTGGAGTGGTGGCAAAAATACGCCGACTGTGTAGCCGGGACCAAATCCACTCGAGTTTTTTGACCCCGAGTCTGAAGCAGGAGGCATAGCAGGCAATCGACGTGGCATTGATAGCCCCTGCCGAGGTACCGCAGTAAATACTGAACGGGCTATGGTGAACCCGTGGGTACCATTCCGAAATAGCCTTGAGTACCCCAACCTGATAGGCTGCCCGCGCTCCCCCTCCGGTGAGGAGCAGGCTGATCTTTGGCTTTTCCTTGCCCATAGCGCTCCTTTCTTTTGCTTATATTTACAACTATATCCCTATTTTATGGTGGAATATAGGCTTATCTCGATGCTATCGGGGGGAGTCTTGTTCCTTCACTGGGCTGATATGTTCGAAGTTTTCTAGGGGGCGGTTACTGGCGCGGTTCAGTTTGGTTGAGAAAGTGATATAAAAAAGCCTCCGCAAGTGAAGGGAGGCTTTTTGAAACGGAAATCGATTTGCGATTAAGCCAGTTTCTGCTTAACGAACTCAACGATGTCAGCTACAGCAACACCTTCTTTGGTGCCGGCGCGGCGGTCTTTGTATTCCATCTCGCCGTTTTCTAGGCTGCGGTTACCGATCACGATAGTGTGCGGGATACCGATCAGTTCGTGGTCGGCGAACATGACACCTGGACGCTCTTTACGATCGTCGAATAGCACTTCGATACCCGCAGCTGTTAGGTCAGCGTATAGCTTCTCAGCCGCTTCCTTCACTTCAGCCGATTTCGCCATGTTCATCGGTACGATAGATACCTGGAATGGGGCAATCGCGTCAGGCCAGATGATGCCGTTTTCATCGCTGTTCTGCTCGATAGCAGAAGCAACCACACGGGATACACCGATGCCGTAACAGCCCATCTCTAGGATAACGTTCTTGCCGTCAGGGCCAAGGACGCCACAGTTCATCTTCTCTGAGTAGTTTGTACCCAGCTGGAAGATATGGCCTACTTCGATACCACGCTTAAGCTGGATAGTACCCTGACCACATGGGCTTGGGTCGCCTTCAACCACGTTACGTAGATCTTCTACCTGACCAAGCTCAACATCACGCCCCCAGTTGATACCGAAGTAGTGCTTGTCATCAACGTTAGCACCCGCGCCAAAGTCGCTCATTACCGCTACTGAGCGGTCAACGATGAACGGCAGCTTCAGGCCAACAGGGCCTAGTGAACCTGGGCCGGCACCGATAAGGGCACGGATTTCTTCTTCGGTTGCCATCTCAAGCGGAGAAGCAACGTCTTTAAGGTTTTCTGCTTTCACTTCGTTTAGCTCGTGATCACCACGGATGATCAGGGCAACAAGCTCTGCGTCGACTTCGTCAGAAGCCTTAACGAATAGCGTCTTAACGGTTTTCTCGATTGGCAGGTCGAACTGCTCAACCAGCTCAGCGATAGTTTTCGCGTTCGGTGTGTCAACCAGCGTCATCTCTTGAGTTGGCGCAGCCAGCTCGGTCGCAGGGGCTAGTGCTTCTGCTTTTTCGATGTTTGCCGCGTAGTCAGACTCGGTAGAGAAAGCGATCAAGTCTTCGCCGCTCTCAGCCAGCACGTGGAACTCGTGAGAGCCGCTACCACCGATGGCACCGGTATCAGCCAATACTGGACGGTAGTCAAGACCCATACGGTCAAATGCCTTGCAGTATGCTTCGTGCATGGCATCGTAAGACTTCTGCAAACCTTCTTTGTCGATGTCAAAGCTGTACGCATCCATCATGCAGAATTCACGTGCACGCATTACACCGAAGCGAGGACGGCGTTCATCACGGAATTTAGTCTGGATTTGGTATAGGTTCAGCGGCAGCTGCTTGTAAGAGCTCACTTCGTTTCGCACAAGGCTAGTGATCACTTCTTCAGCTGTCGGGCTAAGTACAAACGGACGCTCATGACGGTCAGTAAAGCGAAGTAGTTCAGCACCCATCTTTTCAGATCGGCCTGTCTCTTCCCATAGTTCGAACGGCTGAACCACGGGCATCAAAGTCTCAACAGCACCTGCATTGTTGATTTCTTCGCGAACAATGTTCTCGACCTTACGTAAAACACGCAGACCTGTAGGCAGCCAGGTGTAAAGACCTGAAGCCAGCTTACGGATCATACCTGCACGAAGCATTAGCTGATGGCTAACAACTTCTGCGTCATTTGGAGTCTCCTTCAGAGTAGAAAGAAGATAGTTACTGGTACGCATTGATGGTATCCGTTTGTTTAGATGAAAATAAGAATTGTGGGGGACAGGCCCCAGCCACCGATAACGGCGGTAACCGCATATACTACCAGCCAATTGCCCGTTAGCCAAAGGGATTGGATAACCGCAGTAGGGAAAATGCCCCTAAATCGATAGCCCCGGGTTATTTGACGGTGGTTTGGTATTTATTTGGCTAAGGTTTGGCGATTATTTTGTTATGGGCTTATCCAATGCCGTCACGGTCACTACATCGTTGGCAACGGTGAACTTAACATTGTAGTCGAACAGGTGGACCGCATACTCCTTGCTGTCTTCCTTGCCTTTTTTGTAGGCCGGGCGCGGATCCTGTGCCAGTACCTCTGCAATAACGGCTCGTTGGCGTGCGAGTTGTTTTCCCTTGAGTTGGCTCTCGGCCTTGCCACTAAAGACCACCGGCAAGGTTGTCGGCTCGCCATCGGCAAAGCCACCATGGGCATGAGGCAGGCTATCGGAGTAGGGAATGTAGGGCTTGATATCGACAATCGGGGTACCGTCGACCAAATCTACCCCGCCGAGCTCGATGATGACGTCGCTGCCTTGCTGGCGCACACCCAGCAATTCGACGGCAGACATGCCAATGCCATTGGGGCGGAAGGTTGCCCGACTGGCAAAAACCCCAATACGCTCGTTGCCGCCAAGGCGTGGCGGGCGCACGGTTGGTCGCCAGCCTGCTTCCAAATTCTGGTCAAACAAAAACAGCAGCCACAAGTGGCTGAACTGCTCTAGCCCACGAACGGCCTCAAGGGCATTGGCCTCGCCTTGCAGGACGATTTCAGAGCGTGCACTGGGAACCAATCCCGGCTGGCGCGGGACGGCAAATTTTTCTTTGTACGGGGAGCGGACAATGCCGATAGGTTCAATCTGGTAGTGCATCTTGCTTGCTTAGCTCTACAGCTGGCTAGTTTATTTGACGCTGAAAATACCATAAAAAAACAAATAGCGCTTGTTGATAATAGTTATCAAGTGATATGTTATAACATATCTAATGTGTTAATTGCTCTCTGAGGACAAGAAAATGAAAGCAGGTATTCATCCCGAGTATCGAGCCGTGGTGTTCCACGACACCAGTGTTGATAAGTATTTCGTGGTCGGTTCTACACTGAAAACCGATAAAACCATTACCTGGGAAGATGGCAAGGAGTATCCGTATTTCACGCTGGATGTGTCGTCTGAATCCCACCCGTTTTACACCGGCAAGCAACGCGTGATCAGCTCAGAAGGGCGGATGGCTAACTTCAACCGCCGCTTTGGCCAGTTTGGTGGTAAGAAAGGTAAATAAGATGCAGGTATTGAGTTCGCTGAAAAGTGCCAAAAACCGGCAGCGCGATTGCCAGGTGGTAAAGCGCCGTGGCCGTATATACGTTATTTGTAAGTCGAATCCGCGCCTCAAAGCGGTACAGGGCAGGGTAAAAAAGAAGTAGTGATAGGAAAGACCAGAAATAAACAAGCCCCTCGATTGAGGGGCTTCAGATTGAAAGCTAGACCTTTGTTAGTCGCCTTAGGGCTCAGAAACTCAGCCCCAAGTTAGTATGATGTTTAAAGTGATTAAACACGCTCAATGATAGTGGCAATGCCCTGACCCATACCGATACACATGGTTGCTAGACCATATTTACCGTCGCGTTGCTCCATCACATTCATCAGTGTGCCGACAATACGCGCACCAGAACAACCCAGTGGGTGGCCTAGAGAGATTGCACCGCCGTGTAAGTTAACTTTGTCTTCACGTACATCCCAAAGACCTAAGTCTTTCAAACATGGGATAGCTTGCGCTGCAAAGGCTTCGTTAACTTCTGCAAAATCGATGTCTTCAATCGTCAAGTTTGCTTTAGCGAGTGCTTTTTGTGTTGCCGGTACTGGGCCGTAACCCATGATTGCTGCTGGTACACCCGCTGTCGTCATAGACACGATGCGCGCACGTGGTGTCACACCAAGCTCTTTTGCTTTTTCTTCACTCATCACAAGCAGACAAGATGCACCATCAGATAGCGCTGAAGAAGTACCTGCTGTGACTGTACCTGTTACAGGGTCAAACACTGGACGAAGTTGGGCTAGGCTCTCTTCTGTGGTTTCAGGACGAATCACTTCATCGTGCTTAATCAGTGTAGGCAAGCCGTTCGCATCGTGGCCCATTGTTGGGACGATTTCATTGTCAAAAGAGCCTTCTAGCGTGGCTTGATGAGCAAGGCGGTGAGAACGTGCGCCCAGTGCGTCTTGATCTTCACGGCTCACTTTGTGCAGTTTACCCAGTGCTTCTGCTGTCATACCCATTGCGTTTGATGCTTGAGCTTGATGCTTGTCCGCCGCTGGGTTGAAGTTCAAACCATGAGTCATTGGCACGTGGCCCATGTGCTCAACACCACCCACGAGAACAATTTCTGCATCCTCAGCTTTGATAGCACGAGCTGCCATGTGCAGTGCGTCCATTGAAGAGCCACACAGACGGTTAACCGTTGTTGCTGGTACTTCAACTGGAAGTCCCGCTTGGATAGCCGCAAGACGTGCCATGTTGGCACCTTGCTCACCTGTTTGCTGCACACAACCCCAGATAATGTCATCAACCATTTCAGGCTTAACGTTTGGCTGACGCGCAAACATTGACTTCATTAGGTGTGCAGACAAATCATCGGCACGAGTATGGCGGAAAACACCATTTTTTGAACGACCCATTGGGGTACGGATTGCATCTACAATTACTACATTTTTCATCTCAAATACCCCTAATTATGCGTAGAATTTCTCGTTGTTTTCAACACGAGCGACAAGACTTGCCGGCGCTTGATATAGCTCACCTAGGTGCGCATATTTCTCTGAGGCTTCTAGCAACTTATCTAGACCAATTAGATCCATGTAGTAGAAGATACCACCGCGGAATGGAGGGAAACCCGTACCGTAAATCATTGCAATATCAGCTTCACCCGGAGTCGCAACAATGCCTTCATCTAGGCAACGGATTGCTTCAAACATCATTGGCAGCATCATACGCATCGTGATGTCATCTGCCGTAAACTCTTGAGCTGGAGCAGCCATAGATGCCACTAGTTGATCCGCAGCTTCGTTACCAGATGGCTTCAGGCGGCCTTTTCTGTCTGGAGTGTGCGTGAAGAAGCCTTGTTTGTTCTTCTGACCGTAATGATCCAAGTCCACCATCGCTTGGATAAGGTTTTTCTCAGGTTTCGTCATACGGCCAGGGAAAGCTTCTTCCATTACATCCAAACAGTGAGCAGCCGTATCTAGACCAATAACATCAAGTAGATACGCAGGACCCATTGGCCAACCGAACTCTTTGCTCATCACTTTGTCGATGGTTGGGATATGACCACCATCGACAACCAGTTGGTTGAACGCGTGGAAGTAAGGCGCTAGGCAGCGGTTGACTAGGAAGCCCGCACAGTCATTAACAACGATTGGCGTCTTACCCAGTTGTGCTACGTACTTAACGGCACGTTGAATGGTTTCATCGCTGGTTTTCTCACCACGGATAACCTCAACCAATGGCATTTTAGGCACTGGGTTGAAGAAGTGAATTCCACAGAAGTTTTCAGGTTTCTTCAGTGCTTGTGCAAGGCCACTGATCATCAGTGTCGACGTATTTGATGCGATAACCGCATTTGGCGCTACTTGCTCAAGTTCAGCGAGAACGACTTCTTTTACTTTCGGGTTTTCAACTACCGCTTCGATAATCATATCAGTAGCTTGAAGTGATTCATTGTGTAGCGTTGGTTGAATGCGATTCAGGGTGTCCCCCATCGCTTTAGGAGTCTTACGACGACGCTCAACTTGTTTAGATAGCAAGCTGTTCGCTTCATCGAGACCCAGAGCAAGACCAGCTTTGTTGATGTCTTTCAGGACAACATCCATGCCTTTGTCTGCCGTTACATAAGCAACACCACCGCCCATGATGCCAGCGCCAATGACGCCAACTTCTTGGGCAGACTCTGCGCCTTTAATAATGTTCTTAGTTTTTGCTTTTACATCTAGGTCATTTAGCAACACTGAAACAAGCGCGTCTGCAACACCTGAAGTCGCACATTTAAGGAAAGCCTGCAATTCAACGGCAATAGCTTCATCACGACTTAATTTAGCTGATTTATGCAGAGCATCCACAATGATGTGTGGTGCTGGGTAGTGTTTACCCGCCGCTTTAGCCACCATGCCTTTAGCGACATTGATGGACATACCAACCTCATAATCGTTGAGCATCAGTGGCGCTTGTTTTTCTTGATAACGGCCTTTCCAGTCCAGGTCACCATTGATACAAGATTCAAGCAAGGCTTCAGCTTGTGCAATTGGGTCTTGATCGGCTGCGATGATGCCATCAACAACGCCATCCTTTAGAGCTTGCTCTGCACGGTAGTTTTTACCTGTTGTAGTCCAAGCTAGCGCAGTGTCTAGACCAACGATACGTGGCATACGAGTTACACCACCCCAACCCGGTAGAATACCCAGTTTTACTTCAGGGAAGTTAAGGCGCGCATCTTCTGTAGCAAGACGGTAATCAGCCAATAGTGCAAGCTCAAGGCTGCCACCTACCACAGAGTTGTTCATTACCACAACTTTTGGCATTGGCAGATCTTCAAGACCATTGTAGATCGAATGAACCCAGGTGATGTATTCTTCAAGTACGCTTGTGTCACCTTTAAATAGTTCACGGAACGCTTTAACATTCGCACCGCCACTAAACCCGCGCTTATTAGAACGAATCATCAAACCACGGCAATCGCTTTGGCGAATGACTTCAACACACTGCTCCAAGTCCTGTAGCGCTTCTTTGCTCAGAATGTTTACAGGGCTCTCTTGTGCATCAAAAATAAGGTCAGCAAATTGGCCACGTTTAGCGACCTGAAAGTGTTGTCCTTGGTACATAATATTATCCTCAGAAATGCGCTTGCAGCGATTATTTGATTAGGTTGATTGCTTTCGCTTCTTGACGAAGTGACTCGCGGAAGTCTGGATGGGCAATGGCGATCAGTGCTTCAGCGCGCTGCGCTGTACTTAGACCACGCAAGTCAGCGGCACCATGCTCTGTAACAATCACTTGAACATCATTACGCAATGTCGTTACTGGTGTGCCTTGAGGTAGAGCCAGTTTAATGGTTGACTCAATATCGTCTTTGCTTCGGTATTGCGACGCCAATGCAATCACACTCAAGCCATCTTTGGACATACGAGCACCGCGTACAAAGTCAACTTGACCACCAGAACCTGAGATTTGGGTGTGGCCCACACCTTCAGATGCAACTTGCCCGGTTAAATCGGTCATGATGCAGGTGTTGATAGAAACAAAGTTATCATTCTTCGCGATTTCAGTTGGGTTGTTAACTGTAACAACATCGCCGATTTCAATTTGCTCATTGTGATCAATGAAATCGATTAGCTCTTGAGAGCCTGCAGCGAATGCGGTAATGATTTTATTTGGCTGGTAATTTTTTTCTGAACCAGTCACTGCGCCAGCTTTGCAAAGCTCCATCATAGATTCGGTAAACATCTCGGTATGAATACCTAGATTTTTGTGGTTCTTAAGTCCCATGCCAACTGCATCAGACAAAGTACCAATGCCGATTTGAATCGTCGAACCGTCTTTAATCATCGGTAGGATATGGCTCGCGATTTGCTTTTCTGTCTCAGAAGGTGCAGCAGGTTTCGGGCCGCCAATCGGATGATTGCCTTCTGCAATGAAATCTACGTCATTGATGTGGACAAGGTTCTCGGCATTGCCAACAAACGGCTGTTGGTCATTGATCACAGCGATAACTGTATCGATATTGCGATCCAAGATAGCTTTGTTACCAACACCACCGCAAGCGCCCATGCTCATGAAGCCTTCTTCGTTTGGTGGCGTCATTTCAACTACAACAACATTGAAATCGATACGATCTAGCACTTCTTTAACATTAGAAAGGTGGTAACAAATGATTTCAGCATTGCCGCCATTTTGGAATTTTTTCTCTAGAGGCCCCATGAAAAGGCTACGGTATGTTAGCTTTCCTAGGTAGTCAGGTTTTAGAAACTCATATGGGTACGTCAATAAACCCGCATATAGCTCAGCACCTTCTAGTTCAAGAGCGACTTTATCAAGCTCTTGCAGCGCCAATACTGGCACAGACAAGAAACCACCAGCCCATATTTTGTCACCAGAATTAATTTTTTTAGCGGTTTCTTCAAGAGTGATTAATTTGTCTTGATACTTATTCTTCCAGTTCATGGAATAACCTCGTGTAGGGTATAGTATTAGTTTTATTTAGATAGATGACAGCTTTAAAATAAATTAATAATAAATAGAAAAAGATTATTAATTATTAAATCTCTCTATCTAACCGATGAATTCACTATATCCATAAACTAGCTTTTCAAGATTGACTTATTCGGTCAGTAGTTTGACAAAACTCGCCATCCCAACCCTTCTTTGAATATCCTCACACTTTATCATCATCAATTGTTATCGCGATCACAGAGCAACAAGGCGCCAACAAATGCCTAACAAGTGATCATTGTTTTTACATGGGCGCCAGAATTTTTAATTAATTGAGGTTGTTCTGTTAATATTTAACACTAGATAGCATGAATTTAACGATATCAATGTTGACTTGCGAGAAATTACACTGCTTCCAATAGTCATTCTCTGCCAATGATTTGACAAAACATGCCATTACGCTTGGAGGTGATCCGCCTCTATTTTTTCTAATACAAGCCATATTATATTTCTCGCCAGTTAAACATTAATCTAAATAAATTAAGGTAAATATTATGAAGCCGATTATTAAAGGTGTAATTGCTAAGAACTGTAATCCAGAAGGTTGTAAAGAAGCCGTTCAGGAACAAATTAATGAAGTCCTTGCAGCGAAACCAATTAATAATGCGCCGAAAAAAGTATTGGTTATTGGTGCTTCTTCAGGTCTAGGTTTAGGCTCTCGCGTTTCACTCGCTTTTGGTGGTAATGCTGACACAATTGGTATCTCATTCGAGCGTCCACCTTCAGAAGATCACACGGGTACTGCTGGTTGGCACAATAACATCGCCTTCACTGAAGCTGCGGAAGCAAAAGGTCTGATCGCAAAGAATTTCGTTGGTGATGCTTTCTCTCCAGAGCTGCGCAAGCAAGTGATCGAATATGTGAAAAATGAGTTCGGTGGCAAGCTAGATTGTGTCGTTTACAGCCTTGCAACGGGTGTGCGTCCAAATCCAGAAGGTGGTATGTGGCAATCATCGCTAAAAGCGCTAGGCCAGCCTTTCACGGGGAACTTCATCAATATTGAAAAAGAAGCGATGGTTGAAATGACTCTACCTGTTGCTTCTGAGGAAGAGGTGAATAACACCGTAAAAGTGATGGGTGGTGAAGACTGGCAGGAGTGGATCAGCTGCCTAAAAGAAGCGGATGTACTGGAGAAAGGCGTGAAAACGGTCGCTTACTCTTACATTGGTTCAGAGATCACTTACCCAGTTTATTTTGGTGGTACTTTGGGTAAAGCGAAGCAGCACCTTCATGCAACAGCGGATGACCTGGATGCACAACTAAAAGATCTGGATGGCGGCGCATACGTCGGTATCTGTAAATCAATCGTATCAAAGGCATCAGTGTTCATCCCTGGCCTATCAAGCTACATGCTTGCCCTGTTTAAGCTACTGAAAGAGCGTGGTGAATACGAAACATGTGCTGAGCACATGCACCGCTTGATGACCGATTTCTTGTATAACGAGGAGGGCGTTCAGGTGGATGATAGTCGTCTATTACGTCCAGACAACTATGAGCTCAACCCAGAAGTTCAGGAAAAAGTGAAAGAGATGATGGCTCAAATCACACATGAAAACTTCAAGTCTCCTGAAGTGGGGGACTATCAGGGTTTCGTTTCTGAGTTTATGAAAATCAACGGTTTTGCCGCATAATTTTTTTCAGCACTGCCCTAATTATTAGGGCAGTGCTTTATCAAAACACTACATATTTAAAATATAAACCTCTGCCAGACACTTTCTTATTTCTATTTTTCTGGCTGATTAAATAATTAATATTTAATGAGACTCAATCATGAACATTCAGCACTTTAAAACAACTTTTATTCTCGTATCTGCTTTAATGATTGGTACTGTTGTAATGCATGAGATGCATATTGTGCCTTGGCCTGCTTTTCTTGCTGTGATCTTTTATTTCCTTAGTGAGTTTGATAATAAAAAGATCCCATCAATCATGGGTAGTGGTGTGGTTGGTCTTTTCTTTGGTTATGGTTTCACTTTTGCCATGCCAGCATTGGTTGAAAGCTTTGGTCCGTCTCTAGGTTACTACATTGTTTTAGGAGTAAGTTTAGCAATTGTTATTGGAATGAAACCAATTGCCCATAGCTATTTTAACCCAATGACTTTCGCTTATGGTCTACTAAGCCTGCTATACATCGATGTTGCCGCGGCAGAGAGTTTCACTTGGCTCTTAACTCACCTTATCGGTGGCAGCTTCATCATAGGCTGTTTGTATATTGCTACTTATAAAGTGCTACCTAAGCTCGCCGCTGAATAACCGATTTGTTTCCTTATCCCCCAAATTGACAAACGATGCCCATTACGAACTCTATTGTGATGGGCATACAAAATTATATTTATATATTGTAGCCATCACTCATGATATTAAATTGATAGTTATGATTGTATTTATGTTTGATATAGGTGAGTAGGTATTACTTCTTGTAACAATAGTAATCTTACAATTTTTAATTAAAAATAACACTTTATTAAGTGTTGTGTTCGGGCTTCTATCTTCTTCTTGATTAAAATCACGGTTCAGACTTCCGCTATTATAATTTATTGCAAACGTTAAGTATTATTATAAACATAAAAAGACTTGCATTGTATGACAAAGAGCGGAACTAATGACTGATATCACTACCGTTGACCCTCGATTTCGCATCCATCAAGGCTGGTTAAAGCTCCTAACCAACTATGCGTTTAACACCTCTTCTTATCGTGTCGAATACCAAAAACTGCTCCAGCAATACCCAGAGCAAGCTAATGACATCAACTATGTTCTGCAAGTTCATCAAGATATTATTAATAAAACAGGAAAAGTACCATCGATTAGAAGCGCTGCTGGTTTAGATCCTCTGACCTTTGGTTGCTTTTCTGTGGCCACCCATACAGCAGAATCTTTACTTGATGTGCTTAAAGTATTTGAAGCCTACTTCATTTATGTTGCCGGACAATTGGATCTAGTCCTAAAGGTCTCTGATCAGTATGTTGATCTCTTCTTACTTGATAACTCTGATCCTACTTCTTATAGAAGCACTTCGCTGGGGATCGCTCTCGTCATATCAATAATTCTAGAGACTCTAAAAATCGTGAATCACAACCAAAGTATTGCCTGTGAGTTGTTTGTAAGAAAAATCGAAATACCAAATGAAGAGGTTGAGCATTTTAAGCAACGTTACAATTGCCGACATATCCACAAAGGAGGGGTGCGTAAAATTCGATTTCAGCGCCATGAACTTGATATAAAAAACCCTAATTATTGCCGTGATACGTACGAATGTAACATAGCTGCCGTTCGCAAAGTGGCGTATAAATTACGCACCAATGATGTGCGTCAGCAGATTTTTGCTATTTTTGATCAGCAAAAGTCACTGGCTGACATCACTCTCAATCATGTAGCACATGAGATGCTTACTACACCGAGAACGCTGAGCCGACGTCTTTCCCAAGTTGATACTACATTCAAAAATTTGCTTCAATTATACCGTATGCAAAAAGCCTTACTGCTGCTATCGGATCCAGATGTGAATAATACTGAGGTTGCCTACCAGTTAGGGTTTTCTGAGCTGAGTAGCTTCTCAAGAGCTTTTAAACTGTGGACTGGAGAATCACCATCTGATTTTCGCGAGAAGAGCCTTAAGCAATATGATGCTATCAATAAAGCGTTATTGTATTGAGCCAGCACCTTGAAGTAACTTGGGTATAGACCTTTTTCAGTCATCTGAAGCCCCTCGATTGAGGGGCTTGTTTGTTTTATTAGAGAAATTGTTACTTGAGGAGGGATTACCAGCCTTTCACAACGCCACCTTGGAAGATTTCTTTAGCTGCTTCGTAAACCACTTCAGACTGATATGCCTTGATGAAGGTCTGAACGTTTTCATTGTTAACGTTATCTTCGCGCGCAACAATCAGGTTTACGTAAGGAGACTCTTTGTCTTCAACAAAGACACCGTCACGCTCTGGCGTCAGGTTGATGCTGCTCGCGTAAGTGGTGTTGATGATGGCCAGCTGCACGTCATCCAGGGAGCGAGGAAGCTGGGCAGCTTCTAGCTCGACAATTTTCAGGTTCTTCGGATTTTCTGCGATATCCAGTACTGTTGCTGTCAGGCCAACACCTTCTTTCAGTGTTAGCAGGCCTTTCTGCTCAAGCAGAAGTAGCGAACGGCCAAGGTTAGTTGGGTCGTTTGGTACTGCAATCTGGTCGCCGTCATTTAGCTCATCGATAGATTCGATTTTGCTCGAGTAGCCGGCAATTGGGTAGACAAACGTGTTTCCGGCAACAGCGAATTTGTAGCCGCGGTCAGTGATTTGCTGGTCAAGGTATGGCTTGTGCTGGAAGGCATTGGCATCGATAGAGCCTTCTTCCAGAGCAGCATTTGGTGACACGTAATCGGTAAAGGTAATCAGCTCTACATCCAGGCCGTATTTTTCCTTGGCTTCTTTCGCTGCAATCTCTGCGACTTGCTCTTCTGCGCCAGCCATTACCCCAATTTTAATCTTGCTGTTATCAACCACTGCTTCTTTTTCGCCACAACCGGTCAGTACCAATGCAGATGCCAGGCCGGCGACGGCGAATAGGTTCTTCAAATTAAAAGCCATGTTACTTCTCCTTAAAACTGGGGTTTTCCGTAATACTAGATGGAATATGGTTATTCTGTGTTTGTTGTCGATATTGTTCGTTATTCTTGCTGCGCCTTACCTGTGGTCGAAGCGCTTGACCAGATGGTCGCCGGCAGACTGGATCAGTTGAACCAGAATAACCAGCATCACCACGGTGATCAGCATAACGGTACCGTCAAAACGCTGGTAGCCGTAGCGGATACCGACATCACCGAGGCCGCCGCCGCCGACTGTACCGGCCATCGCCGAGTAGCTCACCAAGGTCACCAGGGTAATCGTAACCGCATTGATGATGCCCGGTAGTGCTTCAGGCAGCAGTACCTTGCTGATGATCTGGCGTGGGGTCGCCCCCATTGCCTGTGCCGCTTCCACCAAACCGGTTGGGACCTCCAATAGCGCACCTTCAACCAAGCGGGCAATAAATGGGATCGCGCCGACGGTCAATGGCACGATAGCTGCCGCAGTACCGATTGAGCTGCCCACCACGAAGCGGGTGAACGGGATTATCGCCACCAAGAGGATAATAAATGGGATCGAGCGGCCGATGTTGGTCACGATCCCCAACACTTTGTTGAGCGCCGGGTTGGCCAGCAGGCCATTCTCTTTGGTCAGGTGCAGGGCAACGCCGACCGGGATACCGATCAAAAAGCCAATAAGGCCTGAGGCGAAGACCATGATCAGGGTTTGGCCGAGAGCATCGATCAGCAGATCAACCAAACGTTCGTTCTGGGTCCACCATGTGGTAATTGAATCAAGCAACATAGCCCAATACCTCTACATTTACTTTGTGATCGCGAAGGAAATTAATGGCTTGTTCTGCCGCTTGTTCGGTACCGAAGAACTCGGCTAGCATCAGACCGAACTTGACGCCGCCGGCGTAATCCATGTCTGAGCTCAGGATACTGATATCAATGTTGAACTCTCGGGCCACCTGGGAAATCAGCGGGGCATCGACCGATGCACCGGTAAACTCTAGGCGGATCAGCGGGTAGCTGTTGTCGACGCGGGATTCAACCATCCGGGCACGGTAGTCTTCCGGAATAGAGAGATCCAAGGTTGAGCGGATAAATTCGCGCGCCAGTTCGGTTTTCGGGTGGGCGAAGATGTCGCCGACCGGGCCTTTTTCGACTAGTTCACCGCCACCGATGATCGCCACTTCGGAGCAGATGCTTTTGACGACATCCATTTCGTGGGTGATCAGCAAGATAGTCAGGTTGAGCTTGCGGTTAATTTCTTTAAGCAGTGTCAGGATCGACTGGGTCGTCGCTGGATCAAGGGCGCTGGTGGCTTCGTCACACAGCAACACTTTCGGATCAGAAGCCAGTGCACGGGCAATCGCCACACGTTGTTTCTGACCACCACTGAGGTTGGATGGGTAGGACTCGCTCTTGTCAGCCAAACCAACCAGCTCTAGCAATTCGTCGACTTTGGCCTTAATGGCTGCTTTGCTGGTACCTGCTAGCTCTAGAGGCAGGGCTATGTTGTCGAAAACGGTACGGGATGACAGTAGGTTGAAGTGCTGGAAGATCATGCCGATCTTGCGGCGAGCCTGGGTCAGCTCTTTGTTTGAGAGTTGCGTCAGGTCGATACCATCAACAATGACATGGCCGCTGGTCGGGCGCTCGAGCAGGTTAACACAGCGGATCAGGGTACTTTTACCGGCACCGGAAGAACCAATTACCCCGAAGATGGTGCCCTGTTCAATGGTCAGGTTGATCTCACGCAGAGCGTGGATCTCCTTGGCCCCTTGATAGAAGACTTTATTGACTCTGTTTATTTCTATCATCGTTTTTCCCAAATCCTATACCGTGTTGATGACGGGCACGCCCATCAGTGGCTGCGACCGGTATATTGTTATGTTGTGTATTGCATTTGCATTATTTTATTGATGCTTGAAGCCTGTCTGCCAATTGCATCTATGGCTTTGATGCTATGGGCTAACATAAATGAAGTCAATAGATATTTTTACGTCTGGACGTCTAAATGGCTTTATAGCCATAGTGCCAGTGTGATTATTATAGGTTGTTCTTCTTTATAGGGTTGAGAGAAACAGGTGAATCCCATTGCCAGCCGTGCCATAATTTGGGGCATAACGAATACAGCGAGACAGAGGGCTGACGCTTGGCCAAACCAGCAGTTTTTATTGACCGTGATGGCGTGATTAACATTGATCACGGCTATGTCCACACTACCGATGATTTCGAATATGTCGAGGGTGTGTTTGAAGCCTGTAAGAAACTTAAGGCAATGGGGTACATGTTGGTGTTGGTGACCAACCAGTCTGGCATTGCCCGTGGTATGTTTACCGAAGACGAGTTCCTGACCCTGACAGAATGGATGGATTGGAATTTTGTCGACAATGGTGTTGAGTTCGATGGCATCTACTATTGCCCTCACCATCCAACAGAAGGCAAGGGTGACTACCTGCAGGATTGCAACTGCCGCAAGCCTAAGCCTGGTATGTTTATCTCTGCCCGTGACTTCCTCAAGATTGATATGGCCGGCTCGGTGATGATCGGTGACAAGGCCGATGACATGAAAGCCGCTGGCGCAGCCGAAGTGGGGACCAAAATCCTGGTCCGTACCGGTAAAGCAATCACCGAAGAAGGTGAGCAGCTGGCTGATGCTGTACTCGATAGTGTCGCTGATGTACCGGCTTGGTTAGCTGCGCGTTAATCTAACCTTCATTTGTTATCAAGGCCGCATTCTGCGGCCTTTATTTTTATCTTTTTCCTGCTAAATCTCTTCCTCTACGCCGTTGTTATTATAAAGTTAAATTAACCGGGCGTTTTTCGACGCTGTTTTATCGCCATTTGTGGATGGTGGTATCGAGGTTATGTACTTTGCCTGTTTAACATGGAGTAGTTAAAACATGCTGTCATATTTCTTGCGTCGGTTTGTATTGGTTGTCCCGACGTTTTTGGGGATCACTATCCTAATCTTTGCCATTACCCGGTTTGTTCCTGGCGGGCCGGTGGAGCGGATGCTGGCCAATATGCAGGCCCAGGGAGATGGCTCTGCAGCCATGACCTCTGCCGGGGGCAACTCGGCACTGTCTGAAGATCAAATTGCCGAGTTGAATGCCTTCTATGGGTTGGATAAACCCGTATTGGAGGCCTATACCGAATGGCTGGGTAAATTGATGGTACTGGATTTCGGTGAATCCACCCGTTATTACGAGCCCGTCTCTGACATGATTGCCGAGCGGTTGCCGGTTTCACTGTTCTACGGCGGCATGACATTCTTTATTAGTTATTTTATTTCTATCCCCCTCGGTTATTACAAGGCTCTCAAACACGGCTCGGTGTTTGATTCCGGCTCATCGATCCTGATCTTTGTCGGTTATGCCTTACCCGGATACGTGGTCGGTGTCCTGCTTATTACCCTGTTTAGTTATCACTTGGAATGGTTCCCGATGGGGGGCTTTGTCGGAGACGACTTTGATGACTATGACACCTTCTTCGAGCGGGCCAAAGATGTGATGTGGCATGCGGTGCTGCCGCTGATCTGTTATTTGATCGGTGACTTCGCCACCCTGACCATGACCATGAAAAACAACCTGATGGAGAACTTGTCTTCTGACTATATCCGTACGGCTATCGCCAAGGGGCTGCCGTTCAAAAAAGCGGTACGCAAGCACGCCCTGCGCAATAGTTTGATCCCGATTGCCAGCCACTTCGGTAACTCGTTGCTGTTCTTCATGACCGGGTCGTTCCTGATCGAGGTTATTTTCAATATTGACGGTATTGGCCTGCTTGGCTACGAGTCGATCATCGAGCGTGATTATCCGGTGGTGATGGGCATTGTCGCCATCAATGCCGGCATGCTGTTGATGGGCAATATCATTTCCGATATTTGCGTTGCCCTCGTTGATCCTCGAGTGAAGTTTGGAGCCTGATCATGTTGAACTTAACCCCCCTGACACTGAAAAAGATCAAGCGCTTTAAGGAAATCAAGCGAGGCTACTGGTCTTTCTTGCTGCTGTCCTGCTTGCTGGTGCTGTCCCTGTTTGTCGAGTTGTTGATTAATGGCAAGGCGCTGATTGTCAAATACAACGGGGAGTACAGCTTCCCGGTACTATCGGAAGTTCGCCTTGGCAGTGAATTCGGTCAATCGTCGTCGAGTGAGGCAAATTACCGCGAACTGCAGGCACTCTTTGCCGAGCAGGGCGAAGGCAACTTTGTCGTGATGCCGCTGGTGCCTTGGAATCCGTATGAGCAGGACTTTTCCGGCGATTACCCGCCGACAGCGCCGAGTGCTGCCGATAAACACTACCTCGGAACCGATGTGATCGGACGCGATATTCTGGCCCGTTTGGTCTACGGCTTTCGAACCGCCATGGGGTTTGCCTTGATCACGATGGCAGTCTCGTACGCCATTGGTACGGCGGTCGGCTGTGCCATGGGCTTTTTCGGGGGAAAGTTTGACTTGTTTGTCCAGCGCTTGATCGAGGTGTGGTCAATGGTGCCTTTCCTTTATGTCATCATGATTTTGGTGTCGATCACCCAGCCGACATTCGCTTTGTTCGTTGGAATAAACGTGTTGTTCGGCTGGATGGGGATGACCTGGTATATGCGGACCATGACCTACAAAGAATCGGCCCGGGAATATGTTATGGCAGCCAAGGCTCTGGGGGCGTCAACCCTGCGTATTATCTTTCGCCATATCTTGCCTAACACCATGGTAATGATTGTGACCTTGGCGCCTTTTACTATCGCGGCCAACATCACGGCCCTGACTGCGCTGGACTACTTGGGTCTCGGCCTGATGCCTCCGACACCGAGCTGGGGGGAGCTGTTGCAGCAAGGGAAGTCCAACCTCGACTCACCGTGGATTGTAACCTCGGTTGTCAGTGCCATTGTATTGGTGTTGGTGATGGTGACTTTCATCGGTGAAGCAATCCGTGCTGCTTTCGATCCGAAGAAATTTACCCGCTATGTTTAAACTTTGTTTGCAGCTGTTGTAATAAGGATATTAATAATGAAAAACATGCTCTCATTTTCAGCTGCCGCGATTATGGCTGCACTTGGTAGTGCGGTAACAGCGGCAGAGTTACCCGCAGGTTTGTCGTGGGAGTCAAACATGGAGGAGCCTCTCTTTGCCTCCCCTGATGCCAAGTTTGGTGGAACCTTGCGCACCCATATGGCCAGCTTTCCACAGACTTTGCGCAGTGTGGGGCCGGATTCGAATTCGGGGCTTCGCCATCACTTCATGGACGGGGTGCCCAAACTCGCAGCCCGCCATCCTAATACCGATAAATGGATCCCTCAACTGGCAAAGGAATGGGCCTTTGATGATGACAACCAAACCGTATACTTCAAGTTGGATCCTAAAGCCCGTTGGTCGGATGGAGAGAAGGTGACGGCCGACGATTACCTCTTCATGCTCAAGTATTATCGCTCCAAAGATATTATCTCGCCGTGGTACAACGATTTCTTTACCAACAAGATTGAGGATGTCGTCAAGTTTGATGACTACACCATTGCCGTGAAGTCAGCCGTCAAGATGACTGATGATGAGCTGATGGTTCAAATCAACCTACCAAGCAATGGCTTGCAGCCTCGGCCGGAACACTTCTTCAAACCGAAGAAGGATGAAAACAATGACGGTATCGATGATGACTTCGTCCGCCGTTATAACTTCAAAAGTGAGCCTACCACCGGACCTTATTACATGGATAAGGTTAGAAAAGGCAAGAGTGTTACATTCAAGCATGTTGGCGAAGACTGGTGGGGCTACAGTAACCGCTATTACCAAAACCGCTACAACGTAGAAAAAGTACGCTACACCGTGATCCGCGACAGTGATATTGCCCGCAAGCATTTTGAGAAAGGCAGCCTAGATACCTTTGGCTTGATCCTGCCAAGTCTGTGGCATGAGAAAGCAAATACTAAGCCTTACCAAAATGGCTATATCCATAAATTCTGGGGCTTTAACCAGGCAGTCCAAGGGGCGGGTGGGCTATGGATGAATACGGCCCAACCATTGCTTGATGACCGTAACATCCGCGCAGGGATCACTTATGCGACGGATTTTGATGGCATGATCGCAAACGTGTTGCGTGGCGATTACAGCCGCAAGCCCCATGGTTTAGGCTTCGGCCATGGTGGCTATGACCGCAGTGATAATAGCCCTCCGGCTTTTGCACCAGAAAAGGCGGCAGAGTATTTTGCCAAAGCCGGGTTCGACAAGATTGGGCCGGATGGGATCCGGCTCAATGACAAGGGGCAGCGTTTGAGCTTTGCCATTACTTATGGTTATCAGCCGCACACACCACGTATTGCTTATCTCAAAGAGCAAGCAAAGCAAGCGGGTCTTGAATTTACCCTCAACCTTGTAGATGGGTCTTCGGCCTTTAAGTACGTGCTGGAAAAGAAGCATGACCTGGCCTTTATCAATATGGGGGGAGGGGAGATCCCGGCCTATTGGGAGTACCTCCACTCGGTCAATGCCAAACCCCAAACCAACAACCATACCAATTTCCGCTCACCGGAAATGGACAAGTTGATCGACAGCTATACCAAAGAATTTGAACTGCAAAAGAAGCAAGCCATTTCCCACCAAATCCAAAAAATCGTCTCAGATGAGTACCTGATCATTCCTGGTTACATGGTGCCGTATACTCGTGAGGGGTACTGGCGCTGGATGAAGTACCCGACCCCTGCGATGACAAAAAAAACCGAGGCCATGTTCTCTGTGGTTGATTTGGCGACCTTCTGGATTGATGAAGATGAAAAGAAAGCGACCCAATCAGCGATGAAGAAAGGCAAAACCTTTGAGCCGGTCACTGTGATCGACGACACCTATAAGCTGTAAGGCCTGTCTATTATGCAAGATGATGTGATTTTAAGTGTTCGCGATCTAGAAACGGAATTTACTACTGATGATGGCGTCGTGAAGATCCTTCACGGGGTGAATTTCGATGTGCGCAAAGGCAGGACCCTAGGGCTGGTGGGCGAATCAGGTTGTGGAAAAAGCGTGACCTCTATGTCCATTATGGGGCTGCTGCCCAAACCCTATGGGCAAATTACCAAGGGGCAGATCCTTTACCGCGGGACAGACTTGGTGAGTTTGCCTCCTGAAGAGATGTATGCGATGCGCGGTAACAAGATCTCGGTGATCTTCCAGGATCCGATGACCGCCTTGAACCCGGTCCACAGTGTTGGCCGCCAGCTCAATGAGGTGCTAGAGCTCCACCGCCCAGACCTAGATAAGGCGCAGCGTACCGCGTATTCGCTGGAGATGCTCAAGAGGGTCAAAATCCCGATGCCGGAAAAGCGGCTCAATGAATACCCCCATAACCTTTCGGGTGGTATGCGCCAGCGGGTGATGATCGCCATGGCACTGGCTTGTAAACCTGACATACTTATTTGTGACGAGCCGACAACCGCGTTGGACGTAACGGTACAGGCGTCGATCCTAGAATTGATGAATGAGCTGCAGGAAGAAACGGGTATGGCAATGATCTTCATCACCCATGACTTGGGGGTGGTGGCAGAGATCTGTGATGATGTGGCCGTGATGTATGGAGGTAAAATTGTTGAATATGCAGATATTTTTGATTTGTTTGACAACCCCCAGCATCCCTATACCGAGCGATTGATGGGGCTGATGCCAAGCCTGGAGAGTGAGCCGAAGCAGCCGATTGAAATCAAACCGATTGATATCACCCAATTTCCTGAGTTTAAAGGTTAGGCCACCGGGCGCGGTGATGTAAAAGAGGACGTTATGACAGAAGTATTACGGATAGAAAACCTCAAGCAGCATTTTGTCTCAGGGAAGGGAATTTTCAAAAAAGGCTATACCGTCAAAGCGGTAGACGGCGTCTCCTTTTCTGTTTCTCGCGGGGAAACCCTGGGCTTGGTCGGGGAGTCCGGGTGCGGGAAAAGTACCTTGGGTCGTACCATTTTGAAACTCTACGAGCCAACCGAAGGCAAGATTTTCTTCGAAGGTGAAGATATCACCGACTTGTCGGCCAAGGCTATGCGACCGCTGCGCAAAGACATGCAGATTGTATTTCAGGACCCAATGGAGTCTCTGAATCAGCGCCATACTATAGGCATGATTTTGGAAGAGCCTTTCATCATTCATAAGATTGGTACACCGCAGGAGCGCAAGGTCTGGGTGAAAGAGCTGCTGGTTAAAGTCGGGTTGTCTGAAAGCGCCGCAAACCGCTACCCCCATGAGTTCTCGGGAGGGCAGCGGCAGCGCATCGGTATTGCCCGCGCCATTGCTTTGAAGCCAAAATTGTTGATTTGTGACGAGTCGGTATCTGCCCTGGATGTCTCTGTACAAGCACAGATCCTCAACTTGTTATTGCAGTTACAGAAAGAGATGAATTTGGCAATCATTTTCATTTCCCACGATTTGTCGGTCGTCAAGCATGTCTCGGACAACGTGGTGGTGATGTATTTTGGCAAAGTTGTCGAGATGGGGCCGGCCGCCGAGATTTATGCCAACCCCCAGGCGGATTACACCAAGAAGTTGTTATCGGCAATTCCGATCACCCACCCGAAAGACAGGAAGCGTAAGAGGCGGGCGGACAAAAGTCCCCATGTCGCCTGACCACGACCTTGAGTGAGTAATTGAATAATGGCAATTGCCGGCAGAACTTAGCGGCAAAAAGGAAGAAACAGAATGAAAAGGACGCTACTCACCACAGCTATATTATTCCCGGCGGTGTCATGGGCCGTGTTGCCCGACAACCTTGAATGGATCACTAACAATAATGAGCCGCTGTTTGCCTCCCCAGAGGCCAAGTTTGGCGGTACGTTGCGTACATCTATGCCGAGCTTTCCACAAACGTTCCGTACCGTTGGCCCGGATGGTAATGGTGCATTCAGGGTGTGGTTGCTTGATAAGCAGCCGCAGTTGCTGCAGCGCCATCCAGATACATTGAATTACATTCCGGATATCGCCACCCACTGGGCTTTTGGTGATGATAACAAGACCATTTACCTCAAGCTGAATCCCAAAGCGAAATGGTCGGACGGCGAGCCTCTCAAGGCATCGGACTTTAGCTATATGCTTCAGTTCTACCGTTCCAAGGATATTATAGACCCTTGGTATAACACGTATTACCGTACCCAAATCGATCGCATTGATGCTCTGGATGAGCACACAATCGAGGTGGTATTTGCCAAGGAGTTGGATAATGAGGCACTGCTGTATTTTACCCACCGCCTCAAGCCGCGCGCTGAGCACTTCCTGAAACCGAAAACAGACAAGAATAATGATGGTGTCGATGATAATTTCGTACGCCGCTTTAACTTCAAGCCTGAGCCAACACTGGGGGCATACCATGTCGGGAAGGTGCGCAAAGGCAAATCCATCACCATGCAGCACGTCGGTGAGGATTGGTGGGGCTACACTAACCGCTATTACCAGAATCGCTATAACGTAGAGAAAGTGAGTATCAAGATAATCCGTGATGAGGATATTGCGTTTAAGCACTTCGAAAAGGGTAACCTGGATGTCTATTCTCTGGGGCGACCTGAGCTCTGGTACGATAAAAGTCAGTCAAAGCCATTTAAGAATGGTTATATCCACCGTTTCTGGGGCTATAACCAAATGGAAGTTGGGGCTGGGGGCTTTTGGCTCAATACAGATAAACCGATGCTCGATGACATCAATATCCGCAAAGGGATTGCCCATGCATTGAATGTGGAAGGTCTGAACGAAAAAATTTTCCGGGGAGACTTTAGCCGTAAACCGAATGGGCTCGGTGTGGGGTTGGGAGCCTTTACCAATAAGGAGTTATCGCCACTACCTTTTGAGCCGGAAGCGGCGATTAAGTATTTCGAACTGGCAGGGTTTGACCGTATTGCTGCTGACGGTATCCGTGTCAATAAGGATAATCAGCGCCTGAGTTTCGCGGTGACCTATAGCCAGCAGGTGGTTACGCCGCAGCTGGCTTACCTAAAAGAGCAAGCGAAAGCCGCCGGGTTAGAATTGACCATGAATCTGGTAGACGGTTCGTCGGCCTTTAAGTTCGCGCTTGAGAAAAAGCATGAAATCTCCTATCACTCGATGGGGACTGCACCTCGACCGCAATACTGGGAGTATTTCCACAGCGCCAATGCCGGCAAACCTCAGAATAACAACTTTACTAATTACAGTACGCCGGAGTTAGACGAATTGATTATGCAATTTCGCTCGGTGTTCTCAAGTAAGGAAAAAGAGAGGTTGTCTCGTGAGATTCAGCGGCAGGTACATGATGCGACCGTGATTGTGCCCGGTGTAATGTCACCGTACATTCGTGCAGGCTACTGGCGTTGGATGAAATACCCAGCCAATCCGATGCAGAAGAAAACCGAGGCTTTGTTCACTATCGGCCGTATGGATGATTTTGGAACCTATTGGATTGACCAAGAGGTGAAAAAAGCGACACAAAAGGCAGTGCAGCAAGGGCAGAGCTTTGAGCCTGTCACGGTTATGGACACCAGATATAAACCATAGTCTACAAATCAGAGCCACAAACCTTAGTCGGCTAAGCGTATCGGATATATCCAGGCACTCGTGAGGGTGGCTTGTTTCATTTACAAACTAAATAACAAGTAACTGTGCAAAAAACACGCGGTTGTTTTGTTTTGGCATTTTTTTATGAATTTAGGGCTTGTCAGCTTCGTTCAACTCTCTATAATGCCGCCTCACTGACACGGAGTACGGCAACTTAAGCCGTTGACCAATCAGTATTGTTCTTTAACAATTTGACCATGCAATCTGTGTGGGCACTCGTGAAATGATAGTCAACAAAAGCATTATCAATGAAACTGAGTGACCAATACGAAATAGCTTCGGCTATATCGGCACAGTCAATTCTTACTTACTTTTTGTCTTCACTTTTTAAAGTGAAATAAATTGGAAGTAATAACAGTATTCATTGAGCCAAAACTTTAATTGAAGAGTTTGATCATGGCTCAGATTGAACGCTGGCGGCAGGCCTAA
>NZ_JAWJZI010000017.1:0-79010 GCF_033022775.1 Photobacterium rosenbergii
GATTGCATGGTCAAATTGTTAAAGAACAATACTGATTGGTTAGCGGCTTAAGTTGCCGTGCTCCGTGTCAGTGAGGTCGCATTATAGAGAGTTCGATCACGTTGGCAAGGGGCTTTTTTAAAAAAAATGGCCAAACCTGACAGTTCGAACAAAAAACACCCAAAACCATCAAAAAGCCAGCTTAAAAGGCTTTAAAGTGGTCTGCAAACACCTCTACTTTTTGCCAATCGGTATATTCGACTTCTTTACTGGTATCTGTTTCACCACCAGTAATGCGCATAATGAACTGGATCATAACCCGGTCAAACCAGCTATAGCGTGGATAACGTAGTGCGCCAGCAAAAACCGCCTGTAAGCCAGGCTGCCATGGCGACTTCGTTAGGAACTTTTTCATATACACGCTCGTTTCCGGCGTATTCTTACCTTCTTTGCGAGCAGTCAGGTTCACACAGAAAAAGCCCACTTTATGTTGTTCTAGCGCAGCCAGGTTCTGATCGATGAATTGATACAGCTTTTTATTAAGGTGGCCATAACGAATTGAGGCTCCAACCAAGATGCGGTCATACTGGTCAAAAGCGATGACTGGTAGCTGATTGAGGTCTGCCAGTTCGCACTGATACCCTTCACCCAGCGTCTTTTCTATATGGCGCATAATTTTGATGGTTTGCCCATCACTGCTCGAATGAAGAAAAAGGACTTTTTCCACGACATTTCCTTATTAATTGTTAACTACGCCAAAACGTAGGGGTAAATAGCACCAACAAGGTAAAGACTTCCAAGCGGCCAAACAGCATCGCAATAACCAATACCCACTTGGCAGGATCGTTGATTTCGCCAAAGTGTACCGCCACTTCCCCCAAACCAGGGCCTAAGTTATTCAAAGTTGCCGCTACAGCAGAGAAAGCGGTGAGCTCATCCAGCCCAGTCGCTATCAAAGCCAACATACAAATCACAAACACTAAAGCATACGCCGAGAAGAATCCCCACACCGCATCGACAACACGTTGCGGAAGAGCCTTATTGCCTACTTTGATGGTATAAACCGCCCTCGGGTGAACCAATCGCTTGAGCTCCCTGACCCCTTGCAGCAACAGCAAGAACATCCGGATCACCTTGATACCACCACCTGTTGAACCGGCACAGCCGCCAACAAACGATGAGAACAATAGCAAGACTGGCAAAAACAGTGGCCATTCAGAGAACCCTGTGGTGGTAAAGCCTGCCGTGGTTGAAATCGACACGGTTTGGAACAGAGCCTGATCAAATGCATCATGATACGAGTTATAGGAATGGTGCTTGAGCAACATGCCAAAACAAATTAGGAACAAAATTAGCTGGGAAGCAAAGAAAGCCCGGAATTCAGGGTCACGCCAATACGTCCGCAGGTGAATGCCGCCATTGGCAAAAGCTGCAAAGTGCAATGAGAAGTTACAGGCTGAGATCAGCAGGAACACCACGGTGATCATGTTTATCGTCGGGCTGTTGAAATACCCCATGCTGGCATCATGGGTAGAGAACCCCCCGATCGCCACCGTCGAAAAGCTGTGGGCAATCGCATCAAAGGCTGTCATTCCCGCCAGCCAAAAAGCCAGGGCACAGCTGATGGTCAAAGCCAAATAGATGTACCACAGCGCCTTGGCGGTTTCGGCAATACGCGGGGTCATCTTGCTGTCCTTAACCGGCCCCGGGATCTCGGCACGATACAACTGCATGCCACCGATACCTAACACCGGCAAGATGGCCACGGCCAATACGATTATCCCCATACCGCCGAACCACTGCAGCAGCTGACGATAGAACAAAATCGCCTTGGGAAGATGGTCTAACCCGACAATCACGGTAGCCCCGGTCGTTGTCAGGGCAGAAAAAGATTCGAAAAAGGAGTCGGTCACCGAGAGATCAGGGGTTTTTGCCAGTATAAAAGGGACAGCACCGGCACTGCCGATTACGGTCCAGAACAAGACAACAATAAGGAAGCCGTCCCTCGCTTTAAGTTCCTTGCGATAATGCCGATTAGGCACCCACAACAATGCACCACCAGCAAAAAGGAGGAAGAAGGTCACAACAAACGGTAGACCGGCACCGTCACGGTAAATAAATGCCACGAGGGCGGGTGCCAGCATGGTGACACTGAACAAGGCGAGCAAAAGCCCGACAATCCTGATAATGGAACGAAATTGCATTGCCTATTCGGCTCTCATCTATATTTTGAAAAAGTTAACGGGACTATTCAGAACGGTCGACCGCACTCACCTGCCCGCCACTGCGACTGAACAGCGTCGCACTAAATGCCTCGACCTGACGGCGATCCAACTCAACCACCATAGTGACACGTTGACCATAGTCAGCCTCAACCTGCTGACCAGAAAACTCAGCAACCAATGACTCCACCAGCGATACCTGATTATACTCGCAGCTGATCAGCAGTTCTGAAGTTATTAACTTTTCTTTGGTTTGCAGCACAGTTAGGGCCTGTTGGACCCCTCCGCCATATGCTTTGACCAAACCACCGGTACCGAGTTTTATACCGCCAGAGTAACGGGTCACTACTGCGGTGATCTCCCCGACCCCAGAGCCTGTCAGCTGAGCAAGGATCGGCTTGCCCGCCGTACCTGACGGCTCACCATCATCGCTAAAGCCCCATTTCATTGAGTCCTCGGGGCGTCCGGCAACAAACGCCCAGCAGTTATGCCTGGCATCATGGTGTTTATCCTTAATGCTTTGGACAAACGCCTTGGCCGCCTCGACATTTGGTGTGTGTGCCAGATAGGTAATAAAGCGGCTTTTCTTTATTTCTTCTTCGAAAGTCGCACTGTCTGCCGGGATCAAATAAGGCTCACTGACGCTCATATGCTGCCGTATTTCTCTGTAATCAATGGAATCTCTCAGGATACCATATCACCGGTTGTTGATGTATCTACAGGACAGTACAAGACCCAAAAGGGGTTGTGGCAATAAATAATTCTTCGGTGTATTTGCAACAACGGTCCCAAGCATAAAATTATGCTTGTTCTTATCAACAATTCACTCATTACAACAAAAAAACAACATGACGCAACTTCTATCCATCGAACTCAACACCCAATCATCCTTTTGAAAATAAAGATAATACCCCACCACTTACCTAATATTTCACATCAAATGAGTTTCTATTCCACACAAAAAGTTAAACAAATGTTTAAAATAGGTATTGTAATCGTTGCACAACAGGTTCAGACTATTATTTAACCTACTGACAGGTCAAACCAGTTAAATCAAATCCGGCACAGACTGGAACTCATGGAGATAGAAGATGATTTACCAAGGTGAAACCCTATCCGTTCGCTATCTGGATGATGGCATCGCCGAGCTTAACCTCAATGCACCCGGCGCAATCAACAAGTTCGACCTCAAAACCCTGGAAAGCTTCAATGAAGCCCTGAATGCGCTCTACCACCAGAGTGATTTGAAGGGGCTGCTAGTAACCTCAAGCAAAGATGCCTTTGTGGTGGGAGCTGATATCACCGAATTCCTTGGCCTATTTGCCAAACCTGCTGAGGAGCTGTCGCAGTGGGTCACCCATGCCAACGACATCTTCAATAAATTGGAAGACTTACCGGTTCCGACCCTGTCAGCGGTTAACGGCCACGCTCTGGGCGGTGGCTGTGAATGTATATTAGCCACAGATCTGCGCCTGGCTGATAGTAAAGCGCGTATTGGCCTGCCAGAAACCAAGCTCGGTATCATGCCGGGGTTTGGCGGTACCGTCCGCCTGCCGCGCTTGATCGGTGCCGACTCGGCAATGGAAATCATTACTACCGGTAAAGACAAGAAAGCCCTCGATGCCCTCAAGCTTGGTATTGTCGATGGGGTTGTCGAACCGGAGCAACTGCACACTGCAGCACTGGCCATGCTCAAGGACGCTATTGCCGGCAAACTGGACTGGCAATCCCGCCGGGCACAGAAAAAAGCACCTTTGGCTTTGAATAAAATCGAAGCGACCATGAGCTTTACGATGGCTAAAGGTATGGTGGCTCAAGTAGCTGGCCCTCACTATCCGGCTCCGATGGCGGCCGTCAAAACCATCGAGGAAGCAGCACGCTGTGAGCGCGACGAAGCACTGAAGATTGAAAACAAGCACTTCGTCACCCTTGCCAAAACCGATGTCGCCCAGTCTCTGGTCGGGATCTTCCTCAACGACCAGTACATCAAAGGCCAGGCCAAGCAAGCCGCGAAGGCCGGGCAGCCCACCAGCAAGGCCATGGTGCTGGGTGCCGGGATCATGGGAGGTGGCATCGCCTACCAGTCTGCCCTCAAAGGGGTACCGGTATTGATGAAGGACATCAGCGACGCCTCACTTGATTTAGGCATGGGCGAAGCCGCCAAACTGCTTAACAAGCAGCTAGAGCGTGGCCGTATTGATGGCCTTGGTATGGCCAAAGTGCTCGGCGGGATCACACCGAGCCTGCATTATGCCGGCGCCGAAGAGGCCGATGTGATCGTCGAGGCTGTAGTAGAGAACCCGAAAATTAAAGCCGCTGTGCTCAGTGAGGTCGAAGGCTTGGTGGGTGACGATACGGTTATCACCTCAAATACTTCCACCATTCCTATCAACCTGCTGGCCAAGTCGCTCAAGCGTCCAGACAAGTTCTGCGGCATGCACTTCTTCAATCCGGTTCACCGTATGCCGCTGGTTGAAATCATCCGTGGCGAACATACGTCGGATGAAACCATCAACCGCGTTGTGGCCTATGCCTCCAAGATGGGCAAATCCCCAATCGTGGTCAATGACTGCCCGGGATTCTTCGTCAACCGCGTGCTGTTCCCTTATTTTGCCGGCTTTAGCCTACTATTGCGTGACGGGGCTGACTTCCAGCAAATCGACAAAGTGATGGAAAAACAATTCGGTTGGCCAATGGGTCCGGCCTACCTACTGGATGTAGTCGGTATTGATACTGCGCACCACGCTCAGGCCGTGATGGCCGAAGGCTTCCCTGAGCGTATGGGCAAAGACTACAAAGATGGTGTGGATGTGATGTTCGAAAACGGTCGCTATGGCCAGAAGAACGGCAAAGGATTCTACGCCTATACCATTGACCGTAAGGGCAAGCCGAAGAAAACCGCCGATGCTGACGTTAGCGAGTTAATTGCCCCAGTTACCGGCAATGCAACCCCATATGATGCCGAAGCGATCATTGCCAGAATGATGATCCCGATGATCAATGAAGTGGTGCGCTGTCTCGAAGAAGGGATCATCGCCAGCCCAGCAGAAGCTGATATGGCATTGGTCTACGGCCTCGGCTTCCCTCCATTCCGTGGCGGCGTATTCCGTTACCTCGATACCCTCGGCCTTGCCAACTATGTTCAGCTGGCAGATAGCTATGCCCACCTTGGTGCCGTTTACCAGGTACCGGCAGGCCTGCGTGAGAAAGCAGAACAAGATGGTCGTTACTACCCTGTACCGAGCAACGCGTAACCATGGCTTAAGGATGAGGAATTGAAAATGAATAACGTTGTAATCGTTGATTGTATCCGTACCCCGATGGGACGCTCTAAAGGCGGCGCTTTCCGCCATGTACGCGCTGAAGACTTATCAGCCCACCTAATGAAAGGCCTGCTGGCACGTAATCCGCAGGTCGATCCTAGCAGCATAGAAGATATCTACTGGGGCTGTGTCCAGCAAACCTTGGAACAAGGCTTCAATGTTGGTCGAAATGCCGCGCTGTTGGCCGGTATCCCCCACACTGTAGGCGCGACAACCGTCAACCGCTTGTGCGGCTCCTCAATGCAGGCGCTACACGATGCTGCCCGCGCCATCATGGTCGGCGATGCCGAGACCTGCCTGATCGGCGGTGTCGAACACATGGGCCACGTGCCGATGAACCATGGTGTCGACTTCCACCCGGGGTTGTCGAAATCTGTTGCCAAGGCGGCGGGGATGATGGGGCTCACTGCCGAAATGCTCGGCCGGATGCATGGCATTAACCGTGAGATGCAGGACGCCTTTGCCGCCCGCTCCCACCAGCGTGCCCATGCCGCGACTATCGAAGGCCGGTTTGCCAACGAGATTTACCCGACCGAAGGCCATGATGCCGATGGTCGTTTGACCCTACTTAGCCATGATGAGGTTATTCGTCCTGAAACAACCGCAGAGTCACTGTCAGCACTACGCCCGGTGTTCGATCCGGCCAACGGTACCGTCACTGCCGGTTCGTCTTCCGCCCTGTCGGATGGCGCATCAGCCATGCTGGTGATGAGCGAAGACAAAGCCAAAGCGCTCGGCCTGACTATCCGTGCCCGAGTCAAAGCAATGGCGATTGCCGGCTGCGATCCTTCTATCATGGGTTATGGGCCGGTACCGGCCAGCCAGAAAGCATTGAAACGTGCCGGTCTATCCATTGAGGATATCGGTATGGTGGAGCTCAACGAAGCTTTTGCTGCCCAGTCACTCCCTTGTGCCAAAGATCTCGGTTTGCTGGATGTGGTCGAGGAAAAGGTCAACCTCAATGGCGGCGCCATTGCGCTCGGTCACCCACTAGGCTGCTCAGGTTCGCGTATCTCCACCACCCTGATCAACCTGATGGAGCACCATGATGTCCAATTCGGTCTGGCAACAATGTGTATTGGCTTAGGCCAAGGTATTGCCACCGTTTTCGAGCGGGTTGAGTAGCCCCCTTCCTCCTCCAAGAGCCCGCTTCGGCGGGCTTTTTTGATCTTTTCCACATATGCAGTAATAACATAGATTAAATGATTAACTTTCATTTTATTCATAGTTATTTCAGGTCTACACTCATAACCACTTAAGACGCTTGTATTAATTCGGAGCATCCCTATGTTTAAGGCACTGGTTCTAAACCAAGAAGAGAAAAAAACAATTGCGACAATCGAACAGTTGGACAATAGCCATCTTCCTGAAGGCGATGTTCTGATTGATGTTGATTACTCTTCCCTGAACTACAAAGACGGCTTGGCCATCACAGGTAAAGGCAAGATCATCCGTAACTTCCCGATGGTGCCGGGTATCGACCTCGCCGGTACTGTCGTCAGCTCCGAAGATGCCCGCTACCAAGAAGGTGACAAAGTCGTACTCACTGGCTGGGGTGTCGGTGAAAACCACTGGGGCGGCATGTCACAGCGTGCCCGCCTAAAAGCAGATTGGCTAGTGCCACTTCCTAAAGGCCTAGATAGCAAAAAAGCCATGATGGTCGGTACAGCAGGTTTCACCGCCATGCTATGTGTACAGGCGCTATTGGATGCCGATGTCAAACCAGACGCGGGTGAAATCCTAGTAACCGGTGCCAGCGGTGGTGTGGGCTCAGTTGCAGTTACCCTGCTGGCCCAGCTTGGCTACAAGGTTGCGGCTGTTACTGGCCGTGTAGAGCAAAACGGCCCACTGCTAGAAAAGCTTGGTGCCAGCCGTATTATCGATCGCAGTGAATTTGAAGAGCCGGCACGCCCGCTAGAGAAGCAAGTGTGGGCAGGTGCTGTCGATACCGTAGGTAGCAAAGTGCTGTCAAAAGTACTGGCACAGATGGACTACAACAGCGCGGTTGCCGCTTGTGGTTTGGCTGGCGGCTTTGATTTGCCGACAACAGTGATGCCGTTCATCCTACGTAACGTGCGCCTACAGGGTGTTGACTCGGTAATGTGCCCTACAGAGAAGCGTATCGCGGCTTGGGAAAAACTGGTCGAGCTACTACCTGAGAGCTTCTATGAGCAAGCATGTACCGAGGTTGAGCTAGATGCTGCGCCTAAGTACGCGGAAGATATTACCAACGGCCAAGTAACCGGCCGAGTCGTGATCAAGCTATAACAGCAATTGCGAACGTAATTCCAATGACTAAAGCCGGGTTTATCCCGGCTTTTTTATTCCAATCCCATATCATCGATGCGCTTGGCGATCAGGCGGCTACACTCCTCTTTGACAATCGCCCTCAGCCACTCCTGGGCTGGCGAATGTTCGCAGCGCGGATGCCAGATCATCGAATAATCAAATGGCATAAAGGCAAACGGTAGCGGTTTAACCACCAAGTCGTAGCGCTCAGCTACCAGGTAAGCCAAATCCGCCGGCACAGTAATGATGAGTGGCATGGTATCGACAATCGCCAGTGCCGCTTCAAGGTGGTAAGCCCGTAAAACCATTTTCCGTTTCGGCTGGCCAACCAACGCTTGCTCAATCAGCGCTTTTACCCCATCACTGATCGCAATCATCGCATGGGGATGGGCAAGGTAGTCTGCCAGGCTCATTTCTTTATCAGCCAGCGGATGATGCTTTGATAGCAGGCATAACACGCCGACGCGCCCCAAAATCTCACTGCGCAGCGGCTCAACAGGGCCGATCGGACGGCAGATCGCCAAATCCGCCCCTTCATAAGTCAGCTGGTCGGCTAGCCTGTCATGCTGCAACGGCAGGAACTCAAACGAGACCTCCGGTGCCTCTTGGTAAATTCGCGGCAGGGCAAACGGCAAAATCGTCTGCATCGCGTAGTCTGTGGTCGCGATGGCAAAGGTCTGATCGCAGCGGCGCGGATCAAACTCAACCGGTGACAGCAACTGGCGCAGGGATTCCAATGGTTCACCCAATGCCCGATCAAACTCCAACGCCTTTTCAGTGGGGATCAAATGCTGGCCCTGGCGGGTAAAAAGCGGATCGCCAAGCAAGTCGCGCAGCCTACCCAGCACCCTGCTCATCGCCGACTGGCTCAGGTTCAGGCGCGTGGCAGCCTTGCTGACACTGCTCTCTTCAATCAGTACCCGCAATGCCACCAGCAAATTCAAATCACGGCGATAGATGTCTTCTAGTTCCACTTCGAGCTACCTTGGCAAGATATTGGGAGTAATACCAAACAACATATTACTTAGTTTGGTATTATTTTATCGTCCAGATAAAAAAAATCCCGCTATAAAAGCGGGGAAGCCCAAGAAAACTGGGGGAGTGTAGTAGATGTGCAATGTTAGCTTTCTTCTTCCTCGAGCTCGGGAGAATTGGTGAGCTCGAGCCAAAGTCCTAGCGCGGCGGCAATTAGGCCACCCAGCGCGATAAAACTGGTCTCATTCGGTGAACGTAGCATCAAAGAGCAAAACGTAATGAAGCACAGTACGCTATAAATTGTCAGGCGATCCATCTGAGTCAACATAGTTCCTCCTAATCCTTCAGAAGATAAACGTTAATGACTTGTTAAATACGTTACACGTTTTATTTTGATTTGCCAACCCTTATTGATTAATTCTTGCCCATAAGTATGATCACAATCTTCAACAGAAGATGTAGATGCTATGACCGCTATTTTTGACAACCCCACCCACAGTTTGGAAGCTGAAGGACTCCGCTGCCCTGAGCCTGTGATGATGGTGCGTAAAACCGTAAGGAAAATGGCCGAAGGCGATACCCTGCTCGTCACTGCCGATGACCCTTCAACTACTAGGGATATTCCAAGCTTTTGCCGTTTCATGGATCACACCTTGGTTGCGGCAGAAACCGACAGCCTGCCTTACCGTTACTTGATAAAAAAAGGCACTAACTAAACGATCAAAAAAAGGCAGCTCATTGAGCTGCCTTTTTACTGTCTTGTTACCAGCTAACGGCTAATCCTCGTTACGGTACGAATCCCGCAATTGGCGGTTGGCTTTATCGAGTTCGTGGCGCAGGTCGCGGATTTCCTTCTTCATCGGCAGGACATAACGCAAGCGAACCAAGGCATCAACCGATAGGTACGTCGTCACAATGGCACCGACCACCATCGGCAGCCACATGTCCGTCAGCACCATACCGAGAATATTCAGCGCCAACGCAAAGTTGAATAACCAGAATTGGCTCTGGGGCGATATTGCAAGAAAACGGTTCATAACCCCCTCCTATACAGCGGTAACCGTCCTAAGGTACTGGTACCAACATATCACGCCAACCTTCCCGGCACTGCTGCCATGCTCACAATTTAAGTGGTTGTTATCACAGTGTCATAATGGCTTGTGAGCAAGGCTCTAATAGCCGTGTTCCACGTGGAACACAGCTAGCGGAGATTACATGCCAAACGCGGCGGCAAGAGCCAGGCCAAAGAACAGCGCCGCAGTGATTTTACGGATCAAACTCAACGGCATACGCTCGGCTGACAACTTACCAATCAAGACCACTGGCACATTGGCCAGCAACATACCAATAGTGGTACCCAATACCACCCACACTAGCGCATCACTGTATTTCGCACCCAGCATAGTGGTCGCCACTTGGGTCTTGTCACCGATTTCGGCAATGAAGAAAGCAATGAAGCTGGCGACAAACGGCCCACGGTTGGAGATCTGTTCGTCATCATCAAGCTTATCGGGGATAAGTATCCAACCCGCCATCGCGACAAAGCTCACCACCAACACCCACTTAAGCACTTCAGGTGTTAGGTAGTCGGCAACAACCACACCCAACCAGGCTGCCAATGCGTGGTTGGCAATCGTAGCGAAGAAGATCGCCAGGATGATAGGAATAGGTTTGCGGTAGCGGCTAGCAAGCAACAGGGACAGCAACTGGGTTTTATCGCCAATTTCTGCCAAGGCAACCGACGTAATAGAGATAGCTAAAACACTCACGACATGCTCTTTGGGGCGAGGAATACGATAAAAAAACCACAGGTAAACGCACATGCCCCACCCCGGTTCATGCTGGTTTACCGATGGTCTCGCCAAACTCACTAGTAGGATAAACGTGAGTCACAAACGCCATGAAGATTTTGCTTCAATTATGTTGACGCTTGTCTTGCCAGGACAAGAGGCTACTCCCCAAAGGTGCGGCAATTCTACACAGCAGCAACACGGATCGCAAGGCACAAAAAAGGGCCTGCTTGAGGCCCTTTTATCCAATCAAGGTTTTTTGGGTGAAATTAACCTTGTGGAGAAAGCACGATTTCTACACGGCGGTTCTGGGCACGACCCTGCTCGTTATCGTTCGAAGCAATCGGGTGTGACTCACCCATGCCTTTGGTCACGATACGGTTGCTAGCCACACCACCGCGCATCAGCTCGTTGCTCACTTCGCTGGCACGAACCTGGGATAGGCGCAGGTTATAAGACGCCGCACCAGTGCTATCGGTAAAACCGTAAACATTCAGCATGGTCTCATCGTATTCTTTGGCCACCAAGGCCACACTGCTAAGAGCATTTTTAGCCTGGCCGCTCAACGCCGTGTCGTCCACAGCGAAAGTAATGGTGTTAGGCATGTTGAGGATAATATTGTCACCGTCACGGGTTACGCTGATCCCGGTCGATTGCAATTGCTTGCGCAGCTCAGCTTCCTGCACATCCATGTAGTAGCCGATACCGCCACCCAGAGCAGCACCAGAAGCCGCACCAATCAGTGCACCCTTACCACGGTCACTCTTGCTCGAAGACGCAGCACCGATAGCAGCACCCGCCACCGCACCGATGATAGAGCCACTGGTCGCTTTCGCCGTTTGGTCTTCACCTGTGTAAGGGTTGGTTGTTGAACAACCTGTCGCAACCACAGCCGTTGCCGTAGCAAACACCAGGTTACGAATCCATTTGCTAGATTTAGCGCGATTAGTCAAATCCATATTGTTTACCTTTCTTATTTCTCGGCTCAGGGCCGATGTCATTGTGTGCAGCGTCTTTGGCAAGCCAAAGCTGTTCATTGGCGGCCGTATTGTATCTGCCCGTCATAAGCTGATATCAGAACAATGTCAAAAAACTCCATACCATGACAAGCGAGGCACATTAATTTAAGCAAATTAATCAAAGATGACCAAAAAACATGCACTCCCCCTACTAGCGCAGGTGTTGGCAAGGTATACTGGATAGTTACTAAAAATCTCTCAATCCATTAATCACGCGAAGCTGACAATGCAGAAATACGATATTAAAACCTTTCAGGGCATGATCCTCGCGCTGCAGGATTACTGGGGCCAACAGGGTTGTACTATTGTGCAACCTCTGGACATGGAAGTAGGTGCAGGTACCTCTCACCCGATGACATGTCTTCGTGCTCTGGGTCCAGAACCTATTGCAGCAGCGTATGTGCAACCATCACGCCGTCCTACCGACGGCCGCTACGGCGAGAACCCGAACCGCCTTCAGCACTACTACCAGTTCCAGGTGATCATCAAGCCATCACCGGACAATATTCAGGAGCTATACCTAGGCTCGCTGGAAGCTCTTGGCATCGACACCCAAGTCCACGACATCCGCTTCGTAGAAGATAACTGGGAAAACCCAACCTTGGGTGCCTGGGGTCTAGGCTGGGAAGTATGGCTAAACGGTATGGAAGTGACTCAGTTCACTTATTTCCAGCAGGTTGGTGGTCTTGAATGTAAGCCAGTAACCGGTGAAATCACATACGGTATCGAACGTCTGGCGATGTACATCCAGGGTGTTGATTCCGTATACGACCTAGTATGGACAGACGGTCCGCTAGGCAAAGTGACATACGGTGATATCTTCCACCAAAACGAAGTTGAACAGTCAACTTACAACTTCGAATACGCAGACGTTGATTTCCTATTCACATTCTTCGACCAGTGCGAAAAGGAATGTCAGGAGCTACTAGCACTAGAGAAACCACTTCCTCTACCTGCTTACGAACGTATTCTAAAAGCAGGCCATGCATTCAACCTTCTTGATGCACGCAAAGCCGTTTCTGTTACAGAGCGTCAGCGCTACATCCTGCGCATCCGTAACCTAACCAAGCAAGTGGCTGAAGCCTACTACGCTTCCCGTGAAGCTCTTGGCTTCCCAATGTGCAAAAAAGACAAGTAAGGATCACCATGGCTGAACACAATTTCCTTATTGAACTTGGTACCGAAGAGCTACCGCCAACGGCACTGCGCACACTGGCAGAAGCCTTTGCAGCGAACTTCGAAGCTGAGTTGAAAGCAGCAGACCTACCACACCAGGGTGTGAAGTGGTTTGCTTCTCCTCGCCGCCTGGCACTTAAGGTTGCTGGCCTTGCTGAAAACCAGCCTGACAAGGTGGTAGAAAAGCGCGGCCCGGCGATTTCTGTGGCATTCGATGCAGACGGTAACCCAACCAAAGCGGCTCAAGGCTGGGCACGTGGTAATGGCATCACCGTTGAACAAGCTGACCGCCTGGTTACCGACAAAGGCGAATGGCTACTGTTCAAGCAAGAAGTCAAAGGCCAAGCGGCTGATGCACTGCTATGCGATATGGCTGCCAATGCGCTTGCTAAACTGCCAATTCCTAAGCCAATGCGCTGGGGTGACACAGACACTCAGTTTATCCGTCCGGTGAAAACCCTGACCATGCTTCTGGGTGACAAGCTGATCCCGGGTACTATCCTAGGTGTGGAATCTGCATGCACAATCCGTGGCCACCGCTTCATGGGTGAAGCTGAGTTTACTATCGACAATGCCGATCAGTATCCAGCGATCCTGGAAGAGCGCGGCAAGGTAATGGCTGATTACGAAGCACGTAAAGCCATCATCTTGGCTGACGCCCAGAAAGCTGCTGAAGCAGTTGGTGGTATAGCCGACCTTGAAGATGAGCTAGTGGAAGAAGTGACGTCTCTGGTTGAATGGCCTGTCGTACTGACTGCATCTTTCGAAGAAGACTTCCTGAACGTACCGTCTGAAGCGCTGGTTTACACCATGAAAGGTGACCAGAAATACTTCCCGGTTTACGATGCAGAAGGCAACCTAGTGCCTAAGTTCATCTTCGTAACCAACATCATTTCGAAAGATCCTCAGCAAATCATCGAAGGTAACGAGAAGGTTGTCCGCCCTCGCCTTGCCGATGCAGAGTTCTTCTTCAACACCGACCGTAAGCGTCCGCTGATCGATCGCCTGCCTGAACTAGAAACGGCTATCTTCCAGAAGCAGCTAGGTACGATCAAAGACAAGACTGACCGTATTACTGAGCTGGCCGGTTACATTGCCGAGAAGATCGACGCTGATGTGGCTAACGCTAAGCGCGCAGGCCTACTGGCCAAGTGTGACCTGATGACCTCCATGGTATTCGAATTTACCGATACCCAAGGTGTGATGGGCATGCACTACGCTCGCCATGACGGTGAAGCAGAAGAAGTAGCCCTGGCGCTAAACGAGCAATACATGCCACGTTTTGCCGGCGACGAACTACCAAGCACAGGCGTGTCAGCGTCAGTTGCAATGGCAGACAAGCTAGATACGCTAGTAGGTATCTTCGGCATTGGCCAGGCACCAAAAGGTTCTGATCCATTTGCCCTGCGCCGTGCCGCTCTTGGTGTTCTGCGTATCATCGTCGAGAAAGGCTACAACCTAGACTTGGTTGACCTGATTGCCAAAGCGCAATCACTGTTCGGCGACAAGCTGACGAACGCCAATGTGGCAGACGAAGTGATCGACTTCATGCTAGGCCGCTTCCGCGCTTGGTACCAAGACGAAGGCCACAGCGTTGACGTTATCCAGGCAGTACTGGCACTTCGCCCTACCCAGCCAGCTGATTTTGACAAGCGTGTTAAAGCGGTAACGCACTTCCGCTCTCTAGACGCAGCTGAATCACTAGCAGCCGCGAATAAGCGTGTAGGTAACATCCTGGCGAAATTCGACGGTGAGCTAGCTGCAGATGTTGATAGCAGCCTATTGGTTGAAGATGCAGAGAAAGCATTGGCGACTGATATCGCATCAACTCTTGATCAGCTTGCCCCTGTCTTCGCCGAAGGTGATTACCAGCAGGCTCTGTCTGAGCTAGCAAACCTTCGTGAGCCAGTCGATGCGTTCTTCGATAACGTAATGGTTATGGCTGATGACGAGAAACTAAAAGTGAACCGTCTTACCATGCTGAACCAGCTGCGTAACGAGTTCCTAAAAGTGGCTGATATTTCGCTACTGCAAAAGTAATCGCGAAAGAGCAACAACGATATTACAGCCCCGGTTATACCGGGGCTTTTTTATATGTGCCCTTAGGTTTTCCCCGAACTGTTATCAAATCTATTTCCCCCGCGCCAATTCGCTTTAGCTGTTTCACGTGGAACACACAGATATAAACGGCACTCCAGGTCATCACGGTTTCATGTGAAACAATAGATAGCTTACCCTGCGAACAGGTACCGCTAGACTATATATACCAGCTGATTGCCTCGTGAAAATATACGTAAAAGAGTGGGATGGAGATCCGGTGTTACAAAGGGTTTAATAAAGCGCTTCGTTAAGGTATGTTGACGAACAGCACAACATAAACCATAACCATATCGAATAAGATAAACACAACGCCCCGAGGTCAGAAGTAAAGATGGAGTTTTCTACATTTGGTGACAAGTTCGCCCGCTACTCAGGTATCACCCAGTTGATGGATGATTTGAACGATGGATTACGTAACCCCGATGCCATCATGCTCGGCGGCGGTAACCCTGCCCAGATCCCTGAAATGGTAGAGTACTTCAATCAGCTCTGCAGCCAGATGGCAGCCACCGGTGAGCTCACCCAGGCACTGACCAATTACGATGGCCCCCAGGGCAAGAATGTTTTTATCAATGCCCTCGCCCAGCTCCTCAAATCACGCTATGGCTGGGACATCAGTGCCAATAATATAGCCCTGACCAACGGCAGCCAGAGTGCTTTCTTCAACCTGTTCAACTTGCTGGCAGGGAAATTCGAGAACGGCAAGAAGAAAAGAATCTTGTTGCCACTGGCACCTGAATATATTGGCTATGGTGACTCAGGTTTGAGTGAAGATATGTTTATCTCCTACAAACCGGAGATCAGCCTGCTCGACAATGGCCTATTCAAATACCATATCGACTTCAACCACCTCGTCGTAGATGACAGTATTGGCGCCATTTGTGCATCGCGCCCTACCAACCCAACAGGCAATGTTCTAACTGACGAGGAAATTCACCACCTTGATCAGCTGGCTCGCGAACACAATATCCCGCTCATCATCGACAATGCCTACGGCATGCCGTTCCCGGATATTATCTTTGAAGATGTTACCCCATTCTGGAACGACAACACTATCTTGTGCATGAGCTTGTCGAAACTTGGCCTGCCCGGCGTGCGCTGCGGTATTGTGGTTGCCAGCGAAGAAATCGCCACCGCCATCGCCAACATGAACGGCGTACTCAGCCTGGCACCGGGCAGTGTCGGCCCTGCCATCGGTTATAAGATGATTGAGCAAAATGACCTCATGCGTTTGAGCGAAGATGTCATCAAGCCTTTCTACCTGCGCAAGTCCAAGCATGCAGTTGAGATGCTGCAACAGGCTATTACTGATCCGCGTTTTAGGATCCATAAGCCTGAAGGCGCGATGTTCCTATGGCTATGGTTCAAGGATTTGCCAATCAGCACCATGGAGCTTTACCGCCGATTGAAAGCCCGTGGTGTACTCATTGTACCTGGTGAGTATTTCTTCATAGGCCTGGATGAAGACTGGCAGCATGGCCACGAGTGTTTGCGGATGAACTACGTTCAGGAAGATGAGGTGATGCGCAAAGGCATCGCAATCATTGCCGAGGAAGTGGAAAAGGCCTACCAAGAACGCTAAACCACACGGGCATAAGACTAAGCAACATACACAGGCTACCTCGGGTAGCCTGTTTATTTTCGCTACCAGCCAATGCGAAGCTAATTACTCCACCACCACTAATTCCACAACCAATCTTTCCGAAAGCAATCTATACCAATACGCAACTATCTTTGCTTTTACTATTTCACTCATATAGAAGCTTTAAAGATCGCCTCTTAGGCCGGTTTTATGTTTCCTTCTAAACAGTATCAACTTAGCTTGGTGATATACGGTTTACTCTCGCTAGGTCACTTTCACCTTTACTAGGTGGCACATTTTCTTGGCCAAGGTTTCACGTGAAACAGAGCTGCAGCGCACTGAGATACAAACGGATACCACACCACCCTCATCACCACCCTCATCACCACCCTCATCACCACACACGAACAACTTAACGTACTTCAGAATGAAAGATGCATTAATGACTTTGAAGCAAGCCATCTTACAAATCGGTAAGTGCCCAAAAACAAAGAGGTGGCTTTGAACAGATCTCGCTGATATACCTGTTGCTTTGGATGAACATGATGAGACAGCGACGAAAGCAAAGACAAAGGAAAAGTAGGAAAATAAAAAAGGCCAGCACGCTGGCTGACCTTTCACACCTCTAACGGGAGAAATGCTCCTGTTTGGAATTACTCGCTTTCAAGCAAACGACGACCGTTGATCGCGATCTTGCGCGGTTTCTGCTCTTCAGGGATCTCGCGTTCAAGATCAATATGCAGCAGGCCATTTTCCATCTCGGCACCGACAACTTTAACGTAATCAGCCAGCTGGAATTTACGCTCAAAATCACGCTCGGCAATGCCTTGGTACAGATACTGGCGTTCAGCCTCACCGCTAGCTTCGCGGGTACCACGAACAATCAGTTTGTTTTGCTGCTGGGTGATATCCAGTTGCTCATCGGCAAAGCCTGCCACTGCCATAGTAATACGGTAGTGGTTTTCATCTTGCTGTTCGATGTTATATGGCGGGTAACCAGCGTTAGCGTTGGTTGCCGATTTTTCCATTTGGTTGAAAAGACGATCGAAGCCGATAGCAGAGCGGTATAGAGGAGTGAAATCTAGGTTACGCATAAACTTTATCCTTCTTATGAAGCAATATATTAAACGATTGAATTGTCGAAGTGGCTTTCCTTCTGCGGACAAGCCGGTCGCAGGCCCAATCTTTGGCACCTTGCTCTTCATAAATAGATATAGGGTCAGCGCAATATAATTCCAACCCCGATAGAAAAAATTTTTACCATACACCTTAATTCCGTACAGCCACCAGCACCACACTGATCGTTTAGCGAGCATAAACAGCACTAGCCATTTCTTAGAAGGTGACTCTTTTAACCAGCAGCTCGAAGTTATCTGTTCATGTGGATGTGGATTTTGGAGTGATGAGCTCTAGGTAAGATCTGTGCTAGGTAAATTGGGTTCCGATTAAAAGGAAGAGATGCCCTGAATAATGAAAAGCCGAATAATGGCGCGAGCGGTTTTGCCAAGGGAATAACTCGCCTCCCCTGCTTTTGTGACTCCGGGCCATCATTACCCTAACTAGCAGAGATAAAAAAACGCCGCACTGAGTGCGGCGCTTTACAACTAGAGAGTTTTGAAACTGGAGAGCAGTGCGCGTTTAATTACACGTCCAGGTTCGCATTCAGGGCGTTCGCCTCGATGAAGTTACGACGCGGTTCTACGTGATCGCCCATCAGTGTAGTGAACAACTCGTCCGCAGCCACTGCATCGTTGATCGTTACCTGCATCATACGACGTGTTTCAGGATCCATGGTGGTTTCCCAAAGCTGCTCAGGGTTCATCTCTCCTAGACCTTTGTATCGCTGTAGCGACAGGCCGCGACGGGATTCTTTGATCAGCCACTCCAAGGCTTCCTTGAAGCTGCTTACCGGCTGCTTGCGCTCGCCACGCTGTACGTAGGCAGACTCCTCGAGCAGCTCGAACAACGCTTCTGACAATGATGCCAGCTTGCCGTACTCTTTCGAGTTAAGCAGATCAGCACTTAGCAGGTACTCATGCTCCACACCGTGGGTACGAACGGTCACTTTCGGCAACCACAAGCCCAGCTCTTCATCACGAACAACGGCAAAGGTGTACTGGCTCTCGCCAGATTGCTTGGCGTTCAACGCGGCAACCAGTGCCTTGGTCCAAGCTTCAACATCACTTTCGCTATTTAGCATCTCTGCCGACAAGCGAGGCTGGTAAGTAAACTCGTTCAGCATCAAGGTCGGGTAACGACGGCTCATACGTTCAATCAGCTTGTTCGCGCCGTTGAACTGCTTAACCAGAGACTCTAGCGCTTCACCGGAAATAGCAGGCGCGCCTTCAGCTGTAAACAGCGCAGCGTTGTCCAGTGCCAAGGCAACCTGGTACTGACCCATGTCCTCGTCATCCTGGATGTACTGCTCCTGTTTGCCCTTCTTCACTTTGTAAAGCGGTGGCTGGGCAATGTAGATATGGCCACGCTCGATAAGCTCTGGCATTTGACGATAGAAGAACGTCAGCAGCAGCGTACGGATGTGGGAACCATCGACATCGGCATCGGTCATGATAATGATGTTGTGGTAACGCAGTTTATCCGGGTTGTACTCGTCACGGCCGATACCACAGCCCATAGCAGTGATAAGCGTTGCAACTTCCTGTGAAGACAGCATCTTGTCAAAGCGGGCTTTCTCTACGTTCAGGATCTTACCTTTCAGCGGCAGGATAGCCTGGTTTTTACGGTTACGACCCTGCTTGGCACTACCGCCCGCAGAGTCACCCTCCACAATGTAGAGTTCAGAAAGCGCAGGGTCTTTTTCCTGGCAGTCCGCCAGTTTGCCCGGCAGGCCAGCCAGGTCAAGCGCACCTTTACGGCGGGTCATTTCACGGGCTTTACGGGCCGCTTCACGGGCACGTGATGCATCGATGATCTTAGTACATACCGTTTTAGCGTCAGCTGGGTTTTCCAACAGGAACTCGCTCAGCTTCTCACCCATGGTCGATTCAACCGCCGGCTTCACTTCACTCGATACCAGCTTGTCTTTGGTCTGGCTTGAGAACTTAGGATCCGGCACTTTCACCGATACTACTGCCGTTAGACCTTCACGGGCATCATCACCTGATGTCGCCGTTTTGGCCTTCTTCGAATAACCTTCTTTGTCCATGAAGTTATTCAGCGTACGGGTCAATGCACCACGGAAGCCTGCAAGGTGGGTACCACCATCACGCTGCGGAATGTTATTGGTGAAACAGTAGATGTTTTCCTGGAAACCATCGTTCCACTGCATTGCCACTTCCACACCAATACCGTCTTCGCGGGTAAACTCAAAGTGGAAAACTTTCGGGTGGATTGGCGTCTTGTTGCGGTTAAGGTGCTCAACGAATGCGCGGATACCACCTTCGTACATGAAGTGGTCCTGCTTGTCTTCCTCACGCTCGTCAATCAGCTTGATCGACACACCGGAGTTCAAGAACGACAGTTCGCGTAGGCGCTTAGCCAGGATTTCATATTGGAATTCAATGTTGCTGAAGGTTTCAGCGCTCGGCCAGAAGCGGATACGGGTACCGGTTTTCTCGGTTTCACCAATAATACCCAGTGGCGCCTGAGGCTCACCATGGTGGTAAATCTGCTGGTGGACAGAGCCGCCGCGGTGGATAGTCAGCTCGACTTTTTCAGACAGGGCATTAACAACAGAAACACCTACCCCGTGCAGACCACCGGATACCTTGTACGAGTTATCATCGAACTTACCGCCAGCGTGCAGTACCGTCATGATAACTTCCGCTGCCGACACGCCTTCTTCAGGGTGCATTTCAGTCGGAATACCACGACCATCATCACTCACAGACACAGAGCCATCTTCGTGGATAGTGACGATGATATCTTCACAGTGGCCAGCAAGAGCTTCGTCGATAGAGTTATCGACTACCTCAAATACCATGTGGTGCAAGCCTGTACCGTCATCGGTATCGCCAATATACATCCCTGGGCGCTTACGTACCGCATCAAGGCCCTTAAGTACCTTGATACTTGATGAATCGTAGTTGTTGGACATTGAGTTACTCTCGCTTAAATTATCCTGCGGTTATTTTACCGTGTTCCACATGAAACATCTTGCCATTTTCATCATGCATTTCCGCTATTTGGTCAATGCTGATCGCACTGATGAAGACTTGTGCCCCGGTCTCTTTCAACCGTTGCGCCAACAGTGCCCGACGATGGCTATCCAGCTCGGAAGCAAAATCATCAATTAAATATATACACTGCTTACCCGTTGCTTCGGTCAGGTGCAATCCTTGCGCAAGGCGCAAAGCACACATCATCAGCTTGAGCTGACCGCGGGAAAGCACATCCTCTACTGGGGTGCCGGCTACCTTCACCCGCAAGTCTGCTTTATGCGGACCGCTGGCGGTGTAACCCAGTTGGCTATCCCGTTCGAAATTACGCTGAAGCAATTCAGCATAAGGGGTGTCTTTTTCCCAACCCCGGTAGTACCCGAGTTGGATATCAAATTCTGGCAAAAAGACTTCGCAGATCTCTTTGGCTTTTAGTTTTACCGCCTCGAGATAATCATGGCGCCATTGCGAAATCTCTTCAGCCAGTAGGCTAAGTTCCTGATCCCAGTAACTCAGCTCACGGTAATGCCGGGCCGTTTTGAGCAAGGCATTGCGCTGTTTGGTTAGTCGTTTGACCCTCGCCCAAGCATGATAGAACTGGGGTTCCACGTGAAACACGCCCCAGTCAATGAAAGAGCGACGGAATTTCGGCCCGCCGATGAGCAAATCAAAGCCTTCGGGCGTGATCAACTGCAACGGCAGCAACTGGGCGAGCTGAGCCAACTTCTGACTTCCTTCACCACCAATTTTTAACTCGGTCGTACCATCGCGCTTTTTGTTGATACCAACAGGCAGCTCGAAAGACGAGGAGGATTGCAAACGACCGTGGACAAACAGCTCTTGTTGGTCATGGCGGATCACCCTGCCTGTCAGATGACTACGGAAAGAGCGGCCATGGCCGAGAAAATGGATTGCCTCCAAAACACTGGTCTTGCCGCTGCCGTTGGCGCCAACAAGAAAATTGAAGCCTGGCGACAACGACAAGTCACAGGCTTCAATGTTTCGGAAATCCTTTACGATCAGACGTGTTAACGACATGACCTTATAGCCTGATTGGCATCACCACGTACATGGCATCACCGCTGGCACTGTCTTCCAGCAAGGCACTGGCATTGGCATCAGTCAGCGACCAACGTACCTGCTCGCACTTGAGTGTGTTAAGAACATCAAGCACGTAGCTCACATTGAAGCCAATTTCGAGCGGCTCGCCCTGGTAATCGACATCCAGGAACTCTTCCGCTTCTTCCTGCTCAGGGTTATTGGCGGTAATGCGCATTTCACCCTGTGACAGATTAAGCCTGACACCACGGAATTTCTCGTTAGACAGAATAGCCGCACGTGAGAATGCCTTACGCAGCTCGTCACAGCTCGCTTCCACGACCTTAGTGCTGTTCTGCGGCATCACTCGGCGGTAATCAGGGAATCGACCATCTACCAGCTTAGAAGTAAACACGAAATTGTTCACTTCGGCGCGGATATTGGAGTGACCGATCTGCAGGCGAACCTCTTCGTCTGGGCTATCAAGCAGACGCATCAGCTCCATCACCCCTTTGCGTGGGACAATGATCTGCTTGGCAGGCAGCTCTGCGCTGGTTGAGACGGCGCACACCGCCATACGGTGACCATCAGTCGCTACCGAACGCAGCAACTGGCCATCGGTCTCAAACAGCATACCATTAAGGTAATAACGCACATCTTGGTGGGCCATCGAAAATTGAGTGCTGTCGATAAGCTGGCGCATCTGGCCTTGAGGAAGGGTAATTTCCACTTCGCTCTGCCAATCTTCGATATTCGGAAAATCTGCAGCTGGCAATACAGAAAGCGTATAACGGCTGCGGCCAGAGCGGATGATCGCGCGGTCCCCTTCCAGGGAAATCGCAATATTGGCACTGTCAGGCAGGCCACGGCAGATATCCAGGAACTTACGTGACGGTACCGTCACGGCACCTTCTTCGAAGTCGCCTTCCAAGGCTAGCTTGGCAATCATCTCAACTTCGAGGTCGGTACCTGTCATCGACAGGCAACCCTGCTCGACAACCAACAGAATATTGCCGAGGATCGGCAATGAAGGACGGCTACCCAATGCACCAGAGACCTGCTGCAGGGGTTTTAGTAGCTGTTCGCGTGCAACTGTAAATTTCATATTAAGATGACAGTGTTCTTATTAGGTTAGAATAATCTTCTTTGATGTCATGGCTTTCCTCACGCAGCTGCTCGATCTTGCGGCAGGCGTGAAGCACCGTGGTATGGTCCCGGCCACCAAAGGCATCGCCGATTTCCGGCAAGCTGTGGTTGGTCAACTCCTTGGCCAACGCCATCGCCATCTGGCGCGGGCGGGCAACCGAGCGGGAACGGCGCTTGGATAGCATATCAGCCATCTTAATTTTATAGTACTCGGCCACGGTCTTTTGAATATTATCAATCGTGACCAGTTTTTCCTGCAAGGCGAGCAAATCGCGCAGTGCCTCACGGACAAAATCAATGGTGATTGCCCGGCCGGTAAAGTTGGCATTGGCAATCACCCGGTTCAGTGCCCCTTCCAACTCACGGACATTGGAGCGCAGGCGCTTGGCAATGAAGAACGCCACTTCGTCTGCCAGGCGGATATTGTGATCTTCTGCCTTCTTCATCAGGATCGCCACGCGGGTTTCCAGTTCAGGCGGCTCAATCGCCACTGTCAGACCCCAGCCAAAGCGTGATTTCAGACGATCTTCTACCCCGTTGATCTCACGCGGGTAGCGGTCAGAAGTCAGGATAATCTGTTGGTTGCCTTCCAGTAGCGCATTAAACGTGTGGAAGAACTCTTCCTGCGAACGCTCCTTGTTGGCGAAGAACTGGATGTCATCGATCAGCAAGGCATCGACGCTACGGTAGTAGCGTTTAAACTCTTCGATGGCATTGTTCTGCAGAGCCTTAACCATATCCTGGACAAAGCGCTCCGAGTGCATGTACACCACTTTGGCATTGGGCTTGCGATCGGCAATGGCATTGCCCACCGCATGCAACAGGTGGGTTTTACCCAGGCCCGTACCACCATATAAGAACAATGGGTTATACGCTGCACCCGGGTTGTCGGCAACCTGACGGCAAGCCGCCAGGCCCAGCTGGTTCGACTTACCCTCAACGAAGTTGTTGAAGTTGTGCTTAGGGTTGACGTTCGAGCGGTAACCGGCCTGCGATTCAGGCTGGACCGGCGAGGGAGCGGGCTCCCAGGTACGCGAAGGCGCATCGTCATCCAGCGTCGGAGCAGGCTCTGCCTGTATAGGCGCCGGTGCCGGGGTCAGGATCGGCGGCGGCGTAACAGCAGGCTGCGGCGGCGGAGCTGCCACAGGCTTGCTACCAACCTCGAAACGCAGGATCGGCACATCATTACCGCAGAACTCGTTGAGCAGGCGGTTGATATTGTTGAGGTACTTATCACGGACCCAATCGAGCACAAAACGGTTGGGTGCGAACAGGGTCAACGTATTGTCGCTCAACTCGGCTTGAAGCGGTCGAACCCACATACTGAATTCTGTTGCAGGGAGTTCCTCTTGAAGGCGTTGAAGGCACTGCAACCAAAGCGAAGATGACAAGCTCGACTCCACACTGAATAACTAAACACTAAAAGGGATGCAATTTTATACCCGCTGGCTCAGGATCGCCAGCAAAGAGATCGCAGATCAAGTGAATAAGATCCGACTTATTCACATAGATCGCACAATTATACGTGTGATCACCACAATTTTACCCCTGCTTACCCACAAATCCATGAACATAAGCCATACTTTCTGTTATTTAAAATAACTCCAAGTTATTTATAGAAACCTGTTATTAACAGATAGGATGATTCCAACAGAACATCATCACAGCAACCTGAGGAGTAAACAGGATGAAAAGCTGGGTAACAACTTCATTGACCGCAATCGCCCTAACCTTGTCTGTTAGCCAAGCCGCGATGGCTGCCACCGATGTAAAAGTAGGAATGTCAGGACGCTATTTCCCTTTTACTTTTGTTAAGCAAGATCAGCTACAAGGTTTTGAGGTCGATCTGTGGAACGAAATCGGCAAACGCAATGACTATAATGTCGAGTTTGTTACCGCTAACTTCTCAGGTCTATTTGGTTTGCTGGAAACCGGTCGTATCGACACCATCTCCAACCAGATCACCATGACCGAAGAGCGCAAAGCCAAATACTTGTTCTCGCAGCCTTATGTCGTTGATGGTGCACAGCTGGTGGTTCGCAAAGGTAATGACAAGATCACCAGCACGGATGATCTGGCCGGAAAAACCGTCGGGGTTAACCTAGGTTCAAACTACGAGCAGCTGCTGCGCCAGCTCGATACCGACGGAAAGATCCAAATTAAAACCTACGACACCGGTATCGAACACGATGTGGCCCTGGGCCGTACCGATGCGTTCGTGATGGACCGCCTATCGTCGCTTGAGCTGATCAAGAAAGCGAACCTGCCGCTTCAACTGGCAGGCGAACCGTTCGAGAAGATTGAAAACGCCTGGCCATTTGTTCAAGGCGAAAAAGGCGAGAAGCTTCGTGACGAGGTTAACGTTGCCCTAGAGGCCATGCGCCAAGACGGCACTCTGGCAGAGATTTCTATCAAGTGGTTTGATGCCGACATCACCCACTAAGTCCAACGGCTATCCTTCATAATCACAAGACTCACCCCCGGGTGGGTCTTTGTCGCTGATAAACCACGGTAAATAAGAAGACACCACTATGGGTTTTGATTTTGACTACATGCTTTCCCTGATGCCGATCCTGTTCAACTACCTCGGCACCACCATGGGAATGGCACTTTGGGGCCTGGTATTCGCCCTGATCATTGCATTGGTACTGGCCCTGCTTCGTATTTACCGTATTCCGGTGCTCGATCAGCTTAGCCAGCTATATATCAGCTTCTTCCGCGGCACCCCGCTGCTGGTACAGCTGTTCCTGCTTTACTACGGTCTGCCGCAAGTGATGCCGGTTTTCGTCGGCCTCGATGCCTTTACCGCAGCCATTATCGGCCTAAGCCTGCACTTTGCCGCCTACATGGCCGAGAGTATCCGCGCGGCAATTATTGGTATCGACCGCAGCCAACGGGAAGCCAGCCTGTCGATAGGCATGACCGAGCTGCAAGCCATGCGCCGGATCATCCTACCACAGGCTACGCGGGTCGCCCTGCCTTCACTGATGAACTATTTTATCGACATGATCAAATCGACCTCTCTGGCTTTTACCCTCGGGGTAGCAGAAATCATGGCTACGGCTCAGATGGAAGCCTCGTCGAGCTTCAAGTTCTTCGAAGCCTTCCTTGCCGTTGCCCTGATTTACTGGGGTATCGTCCTAGTCCTGACCCGGGTGCAAAACTGGGCAGAAGCTAAACTCAACAGGGCCTACACACGATGATTAAGATTGAAAACCTGACCAAACGATTTGGTGAAGCGACGATTTTCTCCGGTTTGGAGCTGACGATCAGCAAAGGGGAGATCGTGGTGGTCATCGGCCCTTCGGGTACCGGTAAATCCACCCTGCTGCGTTGCATTAATTTCCTCGAAACCGCTGATGAAGGACATCTGACCCTCGGTGATGTCTCGGTTGAGAGTATGCAGGCCAGCCAGAAAGATATTTTGGCCCTACGCCGCAAAACCGGTTTTGTGTTCCAGAACTATGCCCTATTTGCCCACCTGACAGCGAGACAAAACATTGCCGAAGGGTTGATCACGGTAAAAGGCTGGAACAAAGAGGAAGCCTACAACAAAGCGCAGCAAATCCTGGATGATATCGGCCTGGGCGATAAAGGCGATCACTACCCGGCCGCATTGTCAGGCGGGCAGCAACAACGGGTCGGCATCGGCCGTGCCATGGCGCTCGAAGCCGAGCTACTGCTGTTTGACGAGCCGACGTCAGCACTGGATCCGGAATGGGTCGGCGAAGTGCTGAGCCTGATGCAGAAACTGGCGACACGCCACCAGACGATGTTGGTCGTCACCCACGAAATGCAATTTGCCCGCGAAGTGGCCGATCGAGTGATCTTTATGGCCGATGGTAGCTTCGTCGAGCAAGGTCCACCGGATCAGATCTTCGGTAACCCGCAAGATCCGAGGCTGAAAAAGTTCCTGAGCCAGGTCGGGATCCGCTAAGGATCCTTGCACTCCAGCGTATAGGAAGTATAATTCAGCGCCCGCAGTTCTCTGCTGGGCATAATTATTGACTATTTAAGAGTCAGTGATTACAATTCCGCCTCTTTGATTAGAGGCAACGACTGAAAACAGTCGCTAAACTCTAACCAAACTTAAAAACTGATCAGTTAATTTAAGGTAAAACCCATGAAACGCACTTTTCAACCTTCAGTTCTAAAGCGCAAGCGTACTCACGGCTTCCGTGCACGCATGGCTACTAAGAACGGTCGCGCAACAATCAATGCTCGTCGCGCTAAAGGCCGTAAGCGTCTTTCTAAGTAATCATTAGATTATTTTGAGTAAGCACGCTTTCTCTCGGGAGTTACGTCTGTTAACTCCCGAACATTACAAACAAGTCTTCCAGCAAGCTCATCGTGCTGGCTCTCCCCACTTAACTATTCTTGCCCGCAATAACAACCTAGACCATCCGCGTCTTGGCTTGGCTGTCCCTAAGAAACAGATCAAAACCGCCGTTGGCCGCAACAAATTCAAACGTATCGTGCGTGAGAGTTTCCGCCAGAAGCAACACGATCTGCCGGCGAAGGATTTTGTCGTTATCGCCAAGAAGAGTGCCAGTGAGTTGAGCAACGAAGAACTTTTCAAGCTGCTAGATAAATTATGGCATCGCCTGTCTCGCCCTTCGCGTGGCTAGTCATTGGACTAGTCCGCTTTTACCAACTGGCAATTAGCCCTCTCATCGGGCCGCGTTGTCGCTTCACCCCTACCTGTTCCCAATACGCGATCGAAGCCATAAAAACGCACGGAGCAATAAAAGGAGGTTGGTTCGCGGCGAAACGTCTATTAAGATGTCACCCTTTAAACGACGGTGGTTATGACCCCGTTCCGCCAACCAAGCATAACGACAGAGATAAGTAACGATGGATTCCCAACGCAATATTCTGTTAATTGCCCTACTGTTTGTCTCTTTCCTGCTGTTCCAGCAGTGGAATACTGACAGCAACCCGCAACCGCAGGGTGTAGCGCAACAAGTAACTCACAGTGGTGATGTCCCTTCGCATTCCGCTGACGGCCAGCCAATCACTGACCAAAGCACGTCAAACAACCTTATCACCATTAACACTGATGTACTGGCGCTTACTGTCGATACGCTTGGTGGTGACATCATCGAAGCCAAACTACTGGCTTACGACAACGAATTGGAATCGGAAGACCCATTCGTTCTACTGAAAAATGACCAGGGCCACAGCTACACGGCTCAATCAGGCCTTATCGGTGCCCAGGGTATCGATACAGCAGCTGGCCGTGCCCAGCTACAGGTATCGGCTGACAGCTTCACGCTGGAAGATGGCCAGGACGAACTTCGTGTTCCGATGACCTACGAGCAGGACGGCATCAGCTACACCAAAACTATCATCGTTAAGCGCAACAGCTACGCCGTTGATGTTGAATACACCATCAACAACCAATCAGAACAACCTGCTAACGTGCAGATGTATGCTCAGCTGAAGCAGAACCTGATGGATGACGGTGGCAGCCTGACCATGCCGACTTACCGCGGCGGTGCTTACTCGGCTGACAACGTGAAGTACAAGAAATACAGCTTCGATGATATGCAGGACAAAAACTTGAACCTGGATATGAATCAAGGCTGGGCGGCAATGATGCAGCACTACTTCGTAACTGCATGGATCCCGCGCGCTGAACAAGCGAGCAACCTATACACCCGTACCAGCAATGGTCAGGGCTACATCGGTGTTCGCATGCCAACCACAACGGTTGCACCGGGTAGTGAGGAATCACTAACGGCAACACTTTGGGTTGGTCCTAAGCTGCAAGACCAAATGGCGGCAACGGCCAACAACCTTAACCTGACTGTTGATTACGGCTGGCTATGGTTCATTGCAAGCCCGCTACACAGCCTGCTGTCGTTTATCCAGGGTATCGTGGTGAACTGGGGTCTGGCGATCATCATCCTAACCTTCATCGTTCGTGGTGCGATGTACCCGCTGACTAAAGCGCAGTACACCTCTATGGCGAAAATGCGTATGCTGCAGCCAAAACTGCAGGCAATGCGTGAGCGCCTTGGCGACGACCGCCAGCGCATGAGCCAGGAAATGATGGAACTGTACAAGAAAGAGAAAGTGAACCCACTGGGTGGCTGTCTACCAATCTTGCTGCAGATGCCAATCTTCATCGCGCTTTACTGGGCACTGATGGAATCGGTTGAACTGCGTCACGCGCCGTTCTTCGGTTGGATCCACGACCTATCAGCACAGGACCCGTTCTACATCCTGCCGATCCTGATGGGTGCGACCATGTTCCTGATCCAGAAGATGAGCCCGACGACGGTAACAGACCCGATGCAGCAGAAGATCATGACCTTCATGCCGGTGATGTTCACCTTCTTCTTCCTGTTCTTCCCATCAGGTCTAGTACTTTACTGGCTAGTATCGAACATCGTAACACTGATCCAGCAGACGCTGATTTACCGCTCGCTGGAGAAGAAAGGCCTGCATAGTAAATAGTGCAGACCCATGTTGAGATAAAAGGCGGCCTGCGGGCCGCCTTTTTTATTCCCTTAACCCCAAGCGCTTGCCATTGCTGGGCAATCGCCACTACTCTGTTTACAATTGCAGCGTATTTATCAAGCTAAGCCAAAATTATGACTGAACATACAGATACCATTGTTGCCCAAGCCACCCCACCGGGGCGTGGCGGCGTCGGCATCATCCGCGTCTCGGGCCCGAAAGCCAAAGAAGTCGCCCTTGCCGTAGCCGGTCGCGAACTCAAGCCTCGTTATGCCGAGTACCTGCCCTTCAAGAATGAAGACGGCACGGCGTTGGATCAGGGTATTGCGTTGTTCTTCAAGGGGCCGAACTCCTTTACCGGTGAAGATGTGCTGGAACTTCAGGGCCATGGCGGCCCGGTGCTGATGGATATGATGATCCGCCGCATCCTGGAAATCGACGGCATCCGTGCCGCCCGCCCGGGCGAGTTCTCGGAGCGTGCCTTCATGAACGACAAGCTCGATCTGGCACAGGCAGAAGCGATTGCCGACCTGATTGATGCTAGCTCAGAAGAAGCCGCGAAAAGTGCCTTCAAATCGCTCCAGGGCGCTTTCTCGGTTCGAGTTAACGAGCTGGTGGAAGCCCTTATCCACCTGCGTATCTACGTCGAGGCCGCTATCGACTTCCCGGAAGAAGAAATCGACTTCCTGTCTGACGGTAAAGTCTCCGGCGATCTGAACGGTATCATCGACCGCCTTGACGCTGTGCGCCGGGAAGCCAACCAAGGTGCGATTATGCGCGAGGGGATGAAAGTCGTCATCGCCGGCCGCCCTAACGCCGGTAAGTCCAGCCTGCTCAATGCCCTGTCAGGCAAAGACAGCGCGATTGTCACCGACATCGCCGGTACCACCCGTGACGTCCTGCGCGAGCATATCCACATCGATGGCATGCCGCTGCACATTATTGACACCGCCGGTCTGCGTGAGGCTTCTGACGAAGTTGAGCGCATCGGTATCGAGCGCGCATGGGAAGAAATCCAGCAGGCAGACCGGGTGCTGTTCATGGTCGACAGTACCACTACCGACGCCACCGACCCGGCCGAGATCTGGCCGGAGTTTGTCGAGCGCCTGCCTGAAGGGCTGGGTATCACGGTGATCCGCAATAAGGTCGAGCTAACAGGCGAAGACGCCGGGATCTGCCACGTCAACAACCCGACTCTAATTCGCCTTTCTGCCCGCACCGGTGATGGCGTCGAGCCACTGCGTGACCACCTCAAGGAGTGCATGGGCTTTGCCGGCACCACCGAAGGCGGCTTCATGGCCCGCAGGCGTCACCTCGATGCCCTGGAGCGCGCAGCCAGCCACTTGGAAACGGGTAAAGAGCAGCTCGAAGGCTTCATGGCCGGGGAAATCCTGGCCGAGGAGCTGCGCCTCGCCCAGCAGCACTTGAGTGAGATCACCGGCGAGTTCACCTCCGATGATCTGCTCGGCCGGATCTTTACCTCGTTCTGTATCGGTAAATAACCGATCCTGCCAATGTGATCCCCTTCACGGCCTGCTTCAGATCTTCGGGGCAGGCTGTGAATAACCTTTCGAAAAAGATCCTTCCCCCTGCAATATCAGGCTTTCATCCCTGCTCTGAGCCAGTACAATGCTGTGTATAAATTTGTTGTGAATATCTACACAGGTATGTATCCCATGAGTCATATCACCCTTATTACCGGCAGCACCCTCGGTGGTGCCGAATATGTCGCTGATCACCTCAGTGACTTGCTCGAACAGGCCGGCCACAGCACCGATATTATTAATCAGGCCGAACTGGAGCAGCTTTCCACTGACAATATCTGGCTGGTGGTCTGCTCTACCCACGGTGCTGGCGAGTTTCCTGACAATTTCCAGCCTTTCGTCGAACAGTTGACCAACCAGCATCCGGATCTTGCCCGCTTGCGCTACGGCGTGATCGGTCTGGGTGATTCCAGTTACGATACATTCTGTGCCGCCGCCAAGAATATTGATCAGCAACTGGCAAAATTGGGGGCGATCCGCCTCGGTGAGCGATTGGAAATCGATGTGTCGCAGGATCCGGTACCGGAAGATCCGGCAGAAGTATGGCTGGAAAACTGGAAAAACGACCTGAATTGAGCAAAAAACAAACAGGTTTTTACTCAATAAAAGGCGATCAATAAACTTTTTTCTGTGGATAACTATAGATCTAAACGGTGATCAACCGATAGTTATCCCTTTAATAACTTCTCAGCCCTCACACGCCTGTTGATAACTAGCTATTTTGATCCCAGCTAATCCTTGCGGAGATCCATGCTGCTCCACAACAAATGATCCTCTCTAACATCATGATCATTAGGATCATTTATCACTTATCCACACGATCGGCGGATCTATATAATAGATCTAACAGAAGATCTATTTAAAAGATCTTATCTATATTCAAAACGGTATCCCCTCCAGGATCAAATGATCTTCAGGAAAGATTCTCTCCACGGCGGAAACAGGATAGAATGTTGCACCTTTGCTCAAAGATAACTCACTGGCAATTTTGAATACCCGAGGTAGTTTCATGTTTTACCAGGAAAATTTTGATGTCATCGTCGTAGGTGGCGGTCATGCCGGAACAGAAGCGGCATTGGCAGCAGCCCGTATGGGACAAAATACCCTACTGCTGACACACAACATCGATACGTTGGGACAAATGTCATGCAACCCAGCAATCGGCGGGATCGGGAAAGGACACCTGGTTAAAGAAGTTGACGCCCTTGGAGGTTTGATGGCCCGGGCGATTGACAAAGGCGGGATCCAGTTCCGTACTTTGAACTCGTCAAAAGGCCCTGCCGTGAGGGCCACGCGTGCCCAGGCAGACCGTGCCCTGTACAAGGCTGCAGTTCGCGAGGTGCTGGAAAACCAGCCGAACCTGAAACTGTTCCAGCAGGCCGTCGATGATCTGATCATCGAAAACGATCGCGTTGTCGGTGCCGTGACCGAAATGGGCCTTAAGTTCCGTGCCAAAGCGGTCGTGTTGACCGTAGGGACCTTCCTTGGCGGTAAGATCCACATTGGTCTGGAAAATTACAACGGCGGACGTGCTGGTGATCCACCTTCGATCACCTTGGCTTCTCGCCTGCGTGAAATGCCTTTCCGCGTTGATCGTCTCAAGACGGGGACGCCGCCGCGCATTGATGCCCGCAGTGTTGATTTCAGCCAGCTGCAAGCCCAGCATGGCGACAACCCGACTCCCCTGTTCTCGTTCATGGGCAAAGCTTCGGATCATCCGCGTCAGATCCCATGCTTTATTACCCATACCAACGAGAAAACCCATGATGTGATCCGCAATAACCTGGATCGCAGCCCGATGTATTCTGGGGTGATCGAAGGGATCGGCCCGCGTTACTGTCCGTCGATCGAAGACAAGGTCATGCGTTTTGCCGACAAGGACAGCCATCAGATCTTTATCGAACCTGAAGGCCTGACCACCCATGAACTGTACCCGAACGGTATCTCCACCAGCTTGCCGTTTGATGTTCAGATGCAGATTGTCCGTTCGATGAAAGGCTTCGAGAATGCCGATATCGTTCGCCCGGGTTATGCTATCGAGTACGATTTCTTCGATCCGCGCGACCTGAAACAGACTTTTGAGACCAAGTTTATCAACGGCTTGTTCTTTGCAGGTCAGATCAACGGCACCACCGGTTACGAAGAAGCGGCTGCGCAAGGCTTGCTGGCCGGTATGAACGCTGCCCTGCTGGCGCAGGACCGCGAAGGCTGGAGCCCGCGTCGTGATCAGGCCTACATGGGCGTATTGATCGATGACTTGTCGACCATGGGTACCAAAGAGCCGTACCGCATGTTCACATCACGCGCCGAGTACCGTTTGCTGCTTCGTGAAGATAACGCTGATTTGCGCCTGACCGAAATTGGTCGTGAATTCGGTCTGGTTGATGATGAGCGTTGGGCGCGTTTCAACCAGAAACTGGAAAATATGGAGCAGGAGAGCCAGCGCCTGAAAAGTATTTGGGTGAACCCGAATTCAGAGCAGGTAGAAACGGTCAACCAGATCCTGAAAACACCTATCGTGCGTGAGGCGAGCGGTGAAGATTTGCTGCGCCGTCCAGAAGTGACCTACAACCAGCTTACCAACATCGAGATGTTCGGCCCGGCCCATGAAGATAGCCAGGCTAGCGAGCAGGTTGAAATCCAGGTGAAATATCAGGGCTATATCGACCGTCAGAAAGACGAAGTGGAAAAATCCCTGCGTCATGAGAAGACCAAGCTACCGTTTGAGCTTGACTACAGCGTGGTTAAAGGCCTATCGAACGAAGTGATTGCCAAGCTTAACGACGCCAAACCGGAAACCATCGGTATGGCCTCGCGTATTTCAGGCATCACCCCGGCAGCAATTTCCCTGCTGCTTGTCTATCTCAAGAAGCAAGGTTTGCTGAAAAAAGGCGAATAGGAGTAATTTGTGAAACAACGTCTGGTGCAACTGATAGCGCAAACTGATCTCACAGTCACAGAACAGCAAATTGACCAGCTCGTTGGCTATGTAGCCATGCTGGATAAATGGAATAAAGCGTATAATCTGACATCGGTACGTGATCCGTATGAGATGTTGGTGAAACATATTATGGATAGTATTGTGGTAAGCCCTCACCTCGAAGGTGAGCGGTTTATCGATGTAGGTACCGGCCCGGGTCTGCCAGGGATCCCTCTGGCGATCATGAACCCGGACAAGCAGTTCACCTTATTGGACAGCCTGGGCAAGCGGATCCGTTTTATCCGTCAGGTGATCCATGAACTGAAGATCAACAATGTCACTCCGGTCCAGAGCCGGGTTGAGGAATTCCAGCCTGAAATCGGCTTCGATGCCGTACTCAGCCGCGCGTTTGCCTCGATGAATGACATGGTCTCCTGGTGCCACCATCTCCCTGCCAGCAACGGGTGCTTCCTGGCGCTGAAGGGGCAATTTAATCAGCAGGAAGTGACAGAACTGCCCGAATGGTGTTCTGTGACGGAAGTCAAATCTTTGCAAGTTCCGGAGTTAGAAGGCGAACGCCATCTAGTAATCTTGACGGCAAAGGATTAACGGATGAGGTTTTTTTGTGGGAAGAGTCATAGCGGTAGCCAACCAGAAGGGAGGCGTGGGTAAAACCACAACATGTGTCAATTTGGCAGCGTCACTGGCGGCCACTCAGCGTAAGGTCCTGGTCATTGATCTGGATCCTCAGGGTAATGCCACCATGGCCAGCGGCGTAGATAAATACCAAGTCGACGCAACGGCTTATGAGCTTCTTGTCGAAGAAACCCCGTTCGATGATGTCGTGATCACCGACACCACTGGCGGCTATCACCTGATAGCTGCCAACGGTGATGTCACGGCGGCAGAAATCAAACTGATGGAAGTCTTTGCCCGCGAGGTAAGGTTGCGTAACGCCTTAGAGGTAGTTCGTGATAACTATGATTTCATCTTTATTGATTGTCCTCCTGCCTTAAACCTTCTTACAATCAATGCAATGACAGCTGCAGACTCTGTTCTGGTTCCTATGCAGTGCGAATACTTCGCCCTCGAAGGGCTGACGGCATTGATGGACACCATCAGTAAACTTACCGCTGTCGTCAACAGCGAGCTGAAAATTGAAGGATTGCTGCGGACCATGTACGACCCGCGCAACCGACTGGCGAACGAAGTGTCGCAGCAGCTCAAGAAACATTTTGGCGACAAGGTATATCGCACCGTGATCCCACGTAATGTTCGTCTTGCCGAAGCGCCTAGCCATGGTAGACCTGCCATGTACTATGACAAGTATTCGAGTGGTGCCAAAGCCTACCTGGCCTTGGCCGGTGAAATCATTCGCCGTGACGAGCTGGCAAAAAATGCCGGTGCGGTCGATGCATAAAGGGTAACCATGAATATGAATAAACGAGGCCTGGGAAAGGGTCTTGATGCCTTGCTGGCCACCAGCTCTGTTGCGGCGACGAAACAGCAACAGGCTGACAAAGCACAAACATTGTCGGCTGATGGTACGCTCAAGGAGCTGGCCATCAGCCAATTGGCACCGGGGCGTTATCAGCCGCGCAAAGATATGTCGGATGAAGCCTTGGCCGAGCTGGCCGAGTCTATCCGTGCCCAAGGTGTGATCCAGCCGATTGTGGTACGCGAAACCGCGCCGCAGCAGTTTGAGATCATTGCCGGGGAGAGGCGCTGGCGTGCTTCGCGTCAAGCGGGCCTTCAGAAAGTCCCTTGTATTATTAAGGATGTTAACGACAGGGCAACGGTTGCTATTGCCCTGATTGAGAATATCCAGCGTGAAGATCTCAATGCCATTGAGGAAGCGCAGGCGCTAGAAAGGCTGCAGAGTGAGTTTTCACTTACTCACCAGCAGGTGGCCGAGGCGGTGGGTAAGTCCCGTGCGGCGGTGTCTAACCTGCTGCGCCTTAACCAGCTCGAAGCGCCGGTCAAGCGAATGGTAGAGCAAAGGCAGCTGGAAATGGGCCATGCCCGTGCCCTGCTCGCCCTACCCAATGAACGCCAGCTTGAAGCGGCGCAAATTGTTGTAGCCAAGATGTTAACGGTTCGTGACACCGAACGCTTGGTGAAGAAGATGCTGACGCCTGAACCTGAGCCTAAAGTGGCGGTGGCCAACCCGCAAATCGAAGCGGTAGAAAACCAGCTAAGTGAGCAGTTTGGCACCCAGGTGGCGATAAATCAGCAAAAAAACGGTAAAGGAAAGATCGTTATCAGTTTTGATCAGGCTGACAAGTTGGAGCAAATTGTTGCAATGTTAGGTCACGAAATGTGATATAAAACGTGCATATTTTGTTGCAAAAATTACAACATCGTGATCAAGTTATTGTGTTGTAAAATCTAACATCTTTTTTTGCTGCGATTAGATTGCATTCAATCTAATGAGCCGTATAATTTTCGCTGTTTTCCCAGCACGTCGTAAGTGCAGTGGAACGGACTCGAGGAACGAATACATGGTATCGGCGCTAGTTAGACCGGGACGCCAGTTGGCGAAGCGGTTGCTGTTGCTACAATCTGGCGTCGTTTTGATAACGGCAATCATGGCAGTTTTTGCTGTCAGTGTTGACTGGGGAATCTCCGCACTTATCGGTGGCGGCATCTTTGTGATCGCCAATGCTGTCTTTGCGACTTGTGCGTTTTTGTTCAGCGGTGCCCGCAAGGCACGGCTGGTCATGGCGTCATTCTATGGTGGCGAAGTGCTGAAAATCCTCATTACGGTCATCCTGTTTGCCTTTGTTTACCTGTATGTCGAGGTGGAACTTGTTCCCCTCAAACTGACCTATTTGCTGGCTCTCGGAATTAATATCTTTGGGCCGGTTTTATTCATTAACAACAACAAATAGGATGAGTTATGGCTGCGCCAGGTGAAGCGCTAACGCCGTCAGGTTACATCACTCACCACCTGACAAATCTGTCAGTCGGTGAAGGATTCTGGGCGGTACATATAGATAGCCTGTTTTTCTCAGCCCTGACCGGTCTACTCTTTCTTTGGGTATTCCGTAAGGCTGCGAAAACAGCGACATCAGGAGTTCCTGGGAAACTACAGTGTTTTGTGGAAATGGTTGTTGAGTTCGTTGACGATAACGTCAAGGAAACCTTCCATGGCCGCAACCCGCTGATAGCTCCTTTGGCTCTTACCATTTTCTGCTGGATTTTGCTGATGAACATCATGGACTTGGTGCCAATTGATTTTCTTCCATATCCTGCTGAACATTGGTTGGGTATTCCTTACCTTAAGGTTGTACCGAGTGCTGATGTCAACATCACCATGGCAATGGCGCTGGGCGTTTTCGCCTTGATGATTTACTACAGCATCAAAGTGAAAGGTCTCGGTGGCTTTGCGAAAGAACTGGCTCTTCACCCGTTCAATCACCCGGTCATGATCCCGTTCAACCTGCTTCTTGAAGTGGTATCGCTATTGGCGAAGCCGCTATCACTGGGCATGCGTTTGTTCGGTAACATGTTCGCTGGTGAGGTGGTGTTTATCCTAATCGCGGCACTTATGCCGTGGTGGGCACAATGGCTGGGCTCGGTACCGTGGGCAATTTTCCACGTTCTAGTCATTACAATTCAAGCATTCGTGTTTATGATGTTGACTATTGTGTACCTGTCTCAGGCGCATGAAGACAATCATTAACGATTATTTGTAAATTATTCAATTTTTTACTGGCACTTTAGCCGACAACTATAAACTGGAGATAGTGATGGAAACTTTACTAAGCTTTTCTGCAATTGCCGTGGGCATCATTGTAGGTCTTGCTGCACTGGGTACTGCGATCGGCTTCGCCCTTCTAGGTGGTAAATTCCTTGAAGGCGCTGCGCGCCAGCCTGAAATGGCTCCAATGCTACAGGTTAAGATGTTCATCATTGCTGGTCTGCTTGATGCGGTTCCAATGATCGGTATCGTAATCGCACTACTATTCACATTCGCAAACCCATTCGTTGGCCAGCTAGCTGGTTAATCAAAAAAAACGAACGGACCCATAGCAACCCTTTTTAAGGAGATGCGTTGTGAATATGAATGCAACTTTGCTGGGTCAGGCTATCGCATTCTTTATGTTTGTGGTGTTCTGCATGAAATATGTATGGCCACCAATCATGGAAGCGATTGAAGAGCGTCAGAAAAAAATTGCTGACGGTTTGGCAGCGGCTGATCGCGCTGCCAAAGACCTGAACCTGGCGCAGGCTAATGCTTCGGACCAACTGAAAGAAGCAAAACGCACTGCAACTGAGATCGTAGAGCAAGCGAACAAACGCAAAGCTCAGATCGTCGACGAAGCGAAGGCGGAAGCCCTGGCTGAGCGTGACAAAATTCTGGCCCAAGGTCTTGCTGAGATCGAAGCCGAACGTAACCGCGCTCGCGATGAGCTAAGAAAACAAGTTGCAACTCTGGCTGTGATTGGTGCTGAGAAAATCATTGAGCGTTCTATCGATAAAGATGCGCACGCTGATCTTCTTAACAAAGTCACTGCAGAACTGTAATTAAAGGGGCAAGCACATGTCGGATATGACTACTATCGCACGCCCCTACGCTAAAGCAGCCTTTGATCTTGCGGTTGAGAAAGGTGAGCTGGGCCAATGGGCTCAAATGCTCACCTTCGCTGCCGAAGTCACCCGTAACGAGACCATCCAGGACATCCTGGATAGCGGTTACGCGGCGGACAAGCTGACAGAAATCTTCTTGTCAGTATGCGGCGAGCAACTCAACGAACCTGGCCAGAACCTGATTAAGGTGATGGCCGAAAACGGACGCCTGAAAGCCCTTCCTGCTGTCTGTGACGAGTACCTGCTCCTGAAAAGCGAGCTGGAAAAAACTATCGATGCCACTGTGGTTTCCGCAGTCGAGCTTGACGATAGCCAACTTGTTGCCATCAGCGAGAAGCTTGAGCAGCGCTTGTCCCGTAAGGTAAAGCTGAATTGCAGTGTAGACGAGACCCTGATTGCCGGGGTCGTGATTAGAGCTGGAGACTTGGTCATCGATAACTCAGTACGCGGCAAACTAGACCGCCTGAGCGATACTTTGCAGTCTTGATTTGGGGAATTGGAGCATGCAACTTAATTCCACGGAAATTAGCGAACTGATCAAGCAGCGTATTGAAAACTTCAACGTTGTAAGTGAAGCGCGTAACGAAGGTACTATCGTGTCGGTAAGCGACGGTATCATTCGTATCCATGGCCTTGCTGATGTAATGCAAGGTGAAATGATTGAATTACCTGGTGGCCGTTTTGCACTAGCACTTAACCTTGAGCGTGACTCGGTTGGTGCGGTTGTAATGGGCCCATATGCTGACCTTCAGGAAGGCATGAAAGTAACGGGTACTGGTCGTATTCTTGAAGTACCAGTAGGCCCTGCGCTTCTAGGCCGCGTAGTGAACACACTAGGTGAGCCAATCGATGGTAAAGGTCCAATCGAGACAGAGACATTCTCTCCTGTTGAAGTGATTGCACCGGGTGTAATCGACCGTAAATCGGTAGACCAGCCTGTACAGACTGGTTACAAGGCCGTTGACTCGATGATCCCAATCGGCCGTGGCCAGCGTGAGCTGATCATCGGTGACCGCCAGACGGGTAAAACCGCTATGGCGATCGATGCCATCATCAACCAGAAGAACTCTGGTATTTACTCTGTTTATGTAGCTATCGGCCAGAAAGCGTCAACCATTGCAAACGTGGTTCGCAAACTGGAAGAGCACGGCGCACTGGAAAACACCATTGTAGTTGTAGCTTCTGCATCAGAAGCGGCAGCACTGCAGTACCTAGCACCATACGCTGGCTGTGCAATGGGTGAATACTTCCGTGACCGCGGTGAAGATGCCCTGATCGTATACGATGACCTGTCTAAGCAGGCTGTTGCCTACCGTCAGATCTCACTGTTGCTACGTCGTCCGCCGGGCCGTGAAGCCTTCCCTGGTGACGTTTTCTACCTCCACTCTCGTCTGCTAGAGCGTGCTGCTCGTGTTAACGAGAACTACGTAGAAAAATTCACCAACGGTGAAGTGAAAGGCCGCACCGGCTCACTAACTGCCCTGCCAATCATCGAAACGCAGGCAGGTGACGTATCGGCATTCGTACCGACCAACGTTATCTCTATCACCGATGGCCAGATCTTCCTACAGACAGAACTGTTCAACGCCGGTATTCGTCCAGCGGTTGACCCAGGTATCTCTGTATCGCGTGTAGGTGGTTCTGCCCAGACCAAGATCATCAAGAAACTGTCTGGTGGTATCCGTACCGCTCTTGCACAGTACCGTGAACTTGCGGCATTCGCCCAGTTCTCGTCTGACCTTGATGAAGCAACGAAGAAGCAGCTTGATCACGGTCAGAAAGTAACTGAGCTGATGAAGCAGAAGCAGTATGCACCGATGTCTGTGTTCGAACAGTCACTGGTTATCTTTGCTGCTGAGAAAGGCTACTTGAATGACATCGAGCTAACTAAGCTTGCTGATTTCGAAGCCGCGTTGCTTTCATACGCCAAAGGTCACTTTGCTGAGCTAGTGTCTCAGGTTGATGAAACGGGTGCTTGGAATGATGAAATCGAAGCCCAGTTCGTGAAACTGGTTGAAGGTTTCAAAGCGACCCAGACTTGGTAATTGGTTGGTGATCGCTTGCGATCACCTTCTAACGGAGAGTAACGATGGCCGGCGCAAAAGAGATTCGTAACAAGATCGGTAGTGTTAAAAACACTCAGAAGATCACCAAAGCGATGGAAATGGTGGCGGCGTCTAAAATGCGTAAAACGCAAGACGCTATGGAGTCATCACGTCCATACGCACAAACTATGCGCAAAGTGATCGGTCATATCGCCCTTGGTAGCCTTGAGTATAAGCATCCTTATCTCGAGGAGCGTGAAGCCAAGCGCGTTGGTTACATCATTGTTTCTACAGACCGTGGCCTGTGTGGTGGCCTGAACATTAACTTGTTCAAGCAAGCCATCCACGATATCCAGGGCTGGTCTGAACAGGGTGCAGAAGTTGATTTGGCGCTGATTGGCTCCAAGGCAACCGCATTCTTTAACAGCTACGGCGGCAACGTGGCCGCGCAGGTTTCTGGCCTGGGCGACAACCCATCAGTGGATGAGCTGATCGGTACCGTTGGCGTAATGCTGAAGAAATATGATGAAGGCCAATTGGATCGCCTGTACCTGGTTTACAACAAGTTTGTGAACACCATGGTTCAGGAACCAGTGATTGATCAATTGCTGCCTTTGCCTAAGTCGGAAGACGAAGAGATGCAGCGCAGCCATGCTTGGGACTACATTTATGAGCCTGAGCCGAAAGCCCTGCTGGATACCCTGCTGATTCGCTACGTTGAATCCCAGGTATACCAGGGCGTGGTCGAGAACCTTGCCAGTGAGCAGGCCGCTCGAATGGTCGCGATGAAAGCAGCAACCGATAATGCAGGAAACCTGATTGACGAACTGCAGCTTGTGTACAACAAGGCCCGTCAGGCCGCGATCACACAAGAGCTGTCTGAAATCGTTTCTGGTGCTGCTGCTGTTTAAGGCAAAGATTTAATAAGTTTAGAGGATTAACGATGGCTACAGGTAAGATCGTACAGATCATCGGTGCGGTAGTCGACGTAGAGTTTCCACAGGACTCTGTACCACAGGTATACGATGCCCTTCACGTTGATGCAAAAGAAAACGGTACGCTAGTACTGGAAGTTCAGCAGCAGCTTGGCGGTGGTGTTGTCCGTGGTATCGCAATGGGTACTTCTGATGGCCTGCGTCGTGGTTTGTCTGTTGAAAATACAGGCCGCCCAATTGAGGTTCCAGTTGGTAACGCAACCCTAGGACGTATCATGAACGTTCTGGGTCAGCCAATTGATGAGTGTGGTGAGATCGGTGAGAAAGAGCGTTACGCGATTCACCGTGAAGCACCAAGCTACGAAGAGCAGTCAAACGCGACTGAACTACTAGAAACAGGCGTTAAGGTTATCGACCTGATTTGTCCATTCGCTAAGGGTGGTAAAATCGGCCTGTTCGGTGGTGCGGGTGTAGGTAAGACCGTAAACATGATGGAGCTGATCAACAACATCGCGCTTCAGCATTCAGGTCTATCTGTATTTGCCGGTGTTGGTGAGCGTACTCGTGAAGGTAACGACTTCTACTACGAGATGCAGGAAGCGGGTGTTGTAAACATCGAAAATCCTGAGGAATCGAAAGTAGCAATGGTTTACGGCCAGATGAACGAGCCACCAGGTAACCGTCTACGTGTTGCACTGACTGGTCTGACAATGGCAGAGCGTTTCCGTGACGAAGGCCGTGACGTTCTTCTGTTCATCGATAACATCTACCGTTATACCCTTGCGGGTACAGAGGTATCGGCACTTCTAGGCCGTATGCCATCTGCGGTAGGTTACCAGCCAACTCTTGCAGAAGAGATGGGTGTACTTCAGGAGCGTATCACATCGACCAAGACAGGCTCTATCACGTCTGTACAGGCCGTTTACGTACCTGCGGATGACTTGACTGACCCATCGCCGGCGACCACGTTCGCCCACCTTGATGCGACAGTTGTACTTTCTCGTCAGATCGCTTCTCTGGGTCTATACCCTGCGATCGACCCATTGGATTCAACATCGCGTATGCTTGATCCGCTAGTGGTTGGTCAGGAGCACTACGATATCGCACGTGGCGTACAGAGTATCCTGCAGCGCTACAAAGAGCTGAAAGACATCATTGCAATTCTGGGTATGGACGAGCTATCTGAAGAAGATAAGCAGGCTGTATCCCGTGCACGTAAGATTGAGCGTTTCCTCACTCAGCCTTACCACGTTGCAGAAGTCTTCACAGGCGACCCTGGTATCTACGTATCGCTGAAAGATACGCTACGTAGCTTCAAAGGTCTTCTAGCGGGTGAATACGACGATATCCCAGAGCAGGCATTTATGTACTGCGGTGCGATTGAAGACGTATTGGAAAACGCGAAGAAGCTTTAAGCTAACTAGGAGGCGACATGGCAGCGATAACCTTCCATCTGGATGTAGTAAGTGCAGAGAAACGTCTGTTTTCTGGCCGCGCTGAAAACATTCAGGTGACCGGTAGCGAAGGTGAACTGGGTATTCACGCAGGTCACACCCCGCTGCTGACCGCTATCACGCCGGGTATGGTCCGTATTACCAAACAGCATGGCGAAGAAGAGGTAATTTACCTTTCTGGCGGCATGCTGGAGGTTCAGCCGGGCACGGTTACCGTGTTGGCTGACACCGCTATCCGCGGTGAAGATCTGGACACAGCGAAAGCGGAAGAAGCGAAACGCCAGGCTGAGGAGCGCATCCACAACCAGCATGGCGACATCGACTTCGCTCAGGCAGCCAGCGATTTGGCGAAGGCTATTGCTCAGCTTCGAGTTATCGAACTGACCAAGAAAGCCCGCTAAGATCAGCAAGGCCAAAAAAGCGACCCTCGGGTCGCTTTTTTTATACCTGTGATCTATCCCCAACGATCCACCCCCGAGCCAACTTACCTTTTCACAGTGAGTTATTACTCGTAAAAAATTATCTATTTTTCCTGCCGCCGCTGCCCTTGGCATTATACAATGGCGCTAGGTTACTTATTTGATATGCACCAAGAGGATTAAGTCATGAGCTTTAGCGCTGTGATTCTCGCCGCGGGAAAGGGAACCCGCATGTACTCCAACCTGCCTAAAGTGTTGCATACACTGGCAGGCAAGCCGATGGCCAAACACGTGATTGACACCTGTGCCGGCCTTGGCGCCAACAATATCCACCTGGTATACGGCCACGGCGGCGATCAGATGCAGGCTGCTTTGAGCGCCGAGCCTGTAAACTGGGTATTGCAGGCTGAGCAGTTGGGTACCGGCCATGCGGTCAACCAGGCTTGCCCTGATCTGGCGGAAGACGAGAAGGTGCTTATCCTGTACGGTGATGTGCCGCTGATCAGCAGCGAAACTTTGGAGAATCTACTAGATGCCCAGCCTGACGGCGGTATTGCCCTGCTGACTGTAGTTCTTGACGATCCGACTGGTTATGGTCGTATCGTGCGCCGTAATGGCCCTGTAGTGGCGATTGTCGAGCAGAAAGACGCCTCTGAAGAGCAGAAGTTGATCAAGGAAATCAACACCGGTGTGATGGTGGCTAATGGCGGCGATCTGAAACGTTGGTTGTCTGCCCTTAAAAATGACAACGCCCAGGGTGAATACTACCTGACTGATATAATCGAAATCGCCCACAACGAAGGCCGTGCGGTTGAAGCGGTACACCCGGTACGTGCTATCGAGGTAGAAGGCGTCAATAACCGCGTTCAGCTGGCCAAGCTTGAGCGTGCCTTCCAGGGCATGCAGGCTGAGCGTTTGCTGGAGCAAGGCGTAATGCTGCGTGACCCGAGCCGTTTTGACTTACGCGGTGAGCTGCAGTGCGGTACCGACGTCGAAATCGATGCCAACGTCATTATCGAAGGCAGCGTCTCGCTGGGCAACAACGTGGTGATCGGCGCGGGCTCTATCCTGACCGATTGTGAGATTGATGATAACACCGTGATCCGCCCATACAGCGTGATTGAAGGGGCAACCGTCGGTGAAGACTGTACGGTGGGCCCGTTTACCCGCCTGCGCCCGGGGGCTGAGTTGGTGGGTGACTCGCACGTCGGTAACTTTGTCGAGATGAAGAAAGCACGTTTGGGTCAGGGCTCGAAAGCCAATCACCTGACTTACCTGGGTGATGCCGAGATCGGCGATCGCGTGAATATCGGTGCCGGTACCATTACCTGTAACTATGACGGTGCCAACAAGTTTAAGACTGAGATCGCCGATGATGTATTCGTCGGCTCTGATACCCAACTTATCGCACCAGTGAAAGTGGGTAAAGGCGCAACCATCGGTGCCGGCGCCACAATCAACCGTAATGTCGGTGAGGGTGAGTTGGTGATCACTCGTGCCCCAGCCCGTACCGTCAAAGGCTGGAAGCGTCCAGAGAAGAAGTAATTCTTTTTGCTCCTAATTATCCAAAGGCAAGGCTACGGCCTTGCCTTTTTCATGCCTGTAGCCAATGTTGCCAGGTGTTTATCCTTCTTCTTTCGAATAAAAAATTAATTGCACATAGTTGATCAAAAAAGTTTTGATCTGCTAGTATTTCTTTCAGTTCGAAACTTACAGCTATCGATTCGTAATTTTATGTCCAAGCGTAATACTCAGCAGCGTCGCCATGCCATCCTTTCAATGGTCAATGAGCAGGGCGAGGTAAGTGTCGACTCATTGGCAAAACATTTTGCCACATCTGAAGTGACAGTCCGTAAGGACTTGGCTGAACTAGAAAAAAACGGCTTGTTACTGCGCCGCTACGGTGGTGCCGTATCGATACCGACGGAAATGGTCAGTGAGCCGGAAGAACAAGTTTCGGTTCGTAAGTTGGCGATTGCCAAGGCAGCTGCGGCCCGTATTCGTGACCATAACCGGATCATCATCGATAGCGGCAGTACGACTGCCAGCTTGATCAGCCTGCTTAATGACAAGCACGGCCTGATCGTGATGACCAACTCGCTCAGTGTGGCCAATGCACTCAATAGCCTGGAAAACGAGCCCACTTTGTTGATGACCGGCGGTACCTGGGACCCACATTCCGAAGCGTTCCAGGGCCAGGTTGCCGAATCGGTGCTGCGTTCCTATGACTTTGACCAGCTGTTTATTGGCGCTGATGGTATCGACACCGCCCGCGGAACAACGACGTTCAACGAGCTGGTGGGACTGAGCCGAGTGATGGCCGAGGTATCACGGGAAGTCGTGGTGATGGTGGAGTCGAGCAAGGTCGGCCGTAAGATCCCGAACCTTGAACTGCCTTGGGTGAATATCAGTACCCTGATCACAGATGATGGCTTGGACATGGAAGCGAAACAACAGATTGAACAGCATGGCGTGCAGGTGGTCTGCGCGGCAGCGGAATAATTTCAGGAGCAAAATACTATGTGTGGGATTGTTGGTGCGGTAGCACAGCGTGATGTAGCGGAAATTCTGGTTGAAGGGCTACGCCGCCTTGAGTACCGCGGCTATGACTCTGCTGGTGTTGCGATTGTCGATGGTGACGCAAACTTAACGCGCGTCCGCCGCCTGGGTAAAGTCCAGGAGCTGGCCGATGCGGTTGACCAAGCCAAAGTGATTGGCGGTACCGGTATTGCCCACACCCGCTGGGCGACCCACGGTGAGCCATCAGAAGTTAACGCCCACCCACACATGTCTGGTGACATTGCCGTTGTCCACAACGGTATCATCGAAAACCACGAAGAGCTGCGTGAGCTTCTTCAGTCCCGTGGTTACGTGTTCGAATCTCAGACTGATACTGAAGTTATCGCGCACATGGTTGAGTGGGAGCTGCGTACTTCAGCAACGTTGCTAGAAGCGGTACAGAAAACAGCAAAACAGCTGGAAGGTGCTTACGGTACCGTTGCGCTGGATCGTAAAGACCCTTCTCGCATCGTAGTGGCACGCTCAGGTAGTCCAATCGTCATCGGTTTCGGTGTAGGGGAAAACTTCCTGGCCTCTGACCAACTGGCACTGCTTAACGTGACTCGCCGCTTTATGTACCTGGAAGAAGGTGATGTAGCTGAAATTACTCGCCGTGAAGTCACGGTATTTGATGCATCGGGTGAGCGTGTCGAGCGTGAAATCACTGAATCCAATGCAGAGCACGATGCCGGTGACAAAGGCCAGTACCGTCATTTCATGCAGAAAGAAATCTACGAGCAGCCAACTGCGCTGATCAACACCATGGAAGGCCGTATCACGGCTGATTCTGTGGTGACTGAAGCGATTGGTGTCAACGCAGCAGAAATCCTGAGCAAGGTTGAGCATGTACAGATTGTGGCTTGTGGTACGTCTTACAACGCCGGTATGACTGCGCGTTACTGGTTCGAAGACATTGCCGGTGTAAGCTGTGATGTGGAGATCGCCTCTGAATTCCGCTACCGCAAGTTTGTGACTCGTCCGAATAGCCTGCTGATCACCCTTTCCCAGTCTGGTGAAACGGCCGACACCCTAGCAGCCCTTCGCCTGGCGAAAGAAAAAGGCTATATGGCGGCAATGACCATCTGTAACGTGGCGGGCTCGTCTCTGGTGCGCGAATCAGATTTTGCCTTCATGACCCGCGCGGGTGTGGAAATCGGTGTCGCTTCAACCAAAGCGTTTACCACTCAGCTTTCAGCCCTTTTGATGCTGGTAACGGCATTGGGTAAACAGCAAAACCGCATCAGCAAAGAGAAAGAGAAGGAGATCGTCGAGGCTCTGCATGCCCTGCCGCAGCAGATCAACGCCGCCCTGTCGTTCGAAAAAGAAATCGAAGCGCTGGCACCTGACTTTGCCGATAAGCACCACACCCTATTCCTGGGCCGTGGTGAGTTTTACCCAATCGCGATGGAAGCATCTTTGAAACTCAAAGAGATCTCTTACATCCACGCTGAAGCGTATGCTGCCGGTGAGTTGAAGCACGGTCCTCTTGCGCTGATTGATGCTGACATGCCTGTAGTTGTCGTCGCACCTAGCAACGACCTGCTAGAGAAGCTGAAGTCAAATGTCGAAGAAGTCCGTGCCCGTGGTGGTCTGCTGTATGTCTTCGCTGATGCCGATGCTGGTTTTGAAGGCGATGAAACCATGAAGATCATCACTATGCCGCACGTCAGTGAGATCACAGCAGCAATTTACTACACCATCCCGATGCAGCTATTGTCTTACTATGTTGCATTGATCAAAGGTACCGATGTGGATCAGCCGCGTAACCTTGCCAAGGCGGTAACAGTCGAATAAAAATCAGCCTGTTAGCCAAAGCGCTAATGGTTTGTCTCAAAAGTGAGAAAAGGCACCCAAGTGGGTGCCTTTTTTATTGTCCTTAGGTGGTAGGGTCTACTATCTAGACAGGGCTGAATGATTTTTTTGCGTTTTAGGAAAATTAGGCACCCGAGTTAACTATTGCAAACCAAATTACAAAATCATAAATATTGGATGAGGCTAACTGGTTGTTATTTAATGCTTTGTTGAATCAATTTCAAGTTGGCTTATGTTGTGCAATCCAGTAATGAAAGCTAGGCATTATTCATTGTGTGTATTGGAGGTGTGACATGACAGATCCGAAAGCTCAAATCGCAGCCCGTATTAAAGAAGCCAGGGAATGGAAAGGCCTGACTCAGGTTCACATGGCCCAGCAGCTTAAGGTCGCGCGTCAGACTTATTTGGATTTGGAAACCGGCAAGACCGAGCCCAAGGTCAGGATGCTGTCGGAAATTTCCGAGATCACCGAGCGTCCCTTGACCTGGTTCGTGTACGGTGATGAAGGCATTGAAATATTGGAAAGTGAATACAAAGAAGAGATCGATCGCCTGTTGCAGTATTTCAGCCGATTACCCCACTCAGCCAGAAATGTCATTTTGCAGCAAAGCATTAATTTGGCGGGATTTATGGCGGAGTACACTCGTGCACTCACCCAACGGGATAAGTCATAAAGTGGTCAGAGCTGTGTCGGCGTATGCCGACATAATCGTATACGGCGTGTCTTGAATGCTAGTCAACGCAGGGAGGGATTCACAGTTTATACACTTGCCTGCTATGTAAATCATTGTTCCTAATGAATAATCCGCATATGAATGACATTATACTCATTAAGGGAGTGAGATACTCTTTCCATATCCATGGGTTGCAGTATATGCCGTGGAAGGAATAAGCGGGGAGGCTATGGAACAAGTAAAATCGTGGATCGCACAACGGATCAAGGATGCAAGGGAGTGGAAAGGTATTTCCCAGGTAGCGATGGCCAGACATCTGGATGTGGCCAGACAGACCTATCTGGATCTTGAGTCGGGCAAAACTGAGCCGCGGATTTCCACCTTGGTAAGGATTGCGGAGCTGACAGGTCAACCTCTAGGTTGGTTCGTGTTTGATATCCAGCGTCCGGAAATGCAGCATGAACAGTTGAAGTCAGAGTTGATCCAACTTGCAGCTCTGTATGAAAAGCTATCAGAGCCCCTGCGCAGTCAATTGCTGGCCTGCCATATCAGTCAGCTCAAAGTGGTACTGGAACATATGAGTATGGAAGGCAACAGTGAAAACAAAGCAGCCCAGGAGGCTGCTTTGTAGTTGGGTGAGCGATCTGGCCCAGTGATTATTGAGCAAGGAAGAACTGGTAGGCCGGGTTATCGGTTTCGTCTTTCCAGCTGTAGCCAAGTTCACGCAGGTGACTGGTAAAAGACAGCAAATCCTGCTCTTCCAATTCAAATCCACACAATACCCGGCCGTAGTCAGCACCATGGTTACGGTAGTTGAACAGACTGATATTCCAATGGGTGCCCAAGGTATTGAGGAATTTGAGCAAGGCCCCTGGATATTCCGGAAACTCAAAGCTGTATAGACGCTCTTTCAATGGTTTCGACGGCCTGCCGCCAATCATATAGCGGACATGGACCTTGGCCATTTCATCATCGGATAAATCCACCACCGGATAACCGCCTTTGCGCAGATCCGTAATGATACTGTCGAGCTCTTCCTGTCCCTGTATCAAGCGTACCCCAACGAAGACATTGGCTAAGCTGTCATTGTTGTAGCGGTAGTTGAACTCGGTAACGGCACGGCCGCCGAGGATATGGCAGAAATCAAGAAACGCCCCCGGGCGCTCAGGAATAGTCACAGCCAGCAATCCCTCGCGCTTTTCACCCAGCTCACAACGTTCAGACACATAGCGCAGGCCGTGGAAGTTGAGGTTGGCCCCCGACAGCACTGCCGCTAGCTGTTTGTCTTTGAGCTGGTGTCGCTCGGCAAATTTCTTCAGTCCGGCCAGCGATAGTGCACCGGAAGGTTCGGCAATCGCCCTGGTATCTTCGAAGATATCTTTCACTGCCGAGCAGATCTCGTCGCTGCTCACGGTAATGGAGTCATCGAGATACTGCTGGCAAAGACGGAACGTCTCTTCACCAATCCGCTTGACCGCTACACCATCAGCAAACATACCAACCTGCTCAAGCGTCACCGGCTCACCGGCATCCAGCGCCGCACGTAGGCAGGCTGAATCTTCGGCTTCGACCCCGATCACCTTGATTTGTGGCATAAGCTGCTTGATCAGCACCGCAACCCCTGCCGCGATACCGCCGCCGCCTACAGGGACGAAGATGTAATCGAGGTGACCGTTTTGCTGGACCAGCTCAACCCCAATCGTCCCCTGCCCGGCAATCACCGCGGGGTGGTCGAAAGGCGGGATGAAGGTGTAGCCATGCTGGCCGGCCAGCATTTCGGCATGGGCTTTGGCTTCATCGAAGTTACCGCCATGCAAAACTACTTTGCCGCCGAAACCGCGAACCGCATCCACTTTGATGTCTGGAGTCGTTCGTGGCATGACGATGGTCGCCTGCACGCCTAGGTGCTTGCCTGACATGGCCAAGCCTTGGGCGTGATTACCCGCCGACGCGGCAATCACCCCAGCCTGACGCTGGGCGTCAGTGAGCTGGGACATCATGTTGTAGGCACCGCGCAGCTTGAAGGAGTGAACCGGTTGGCGGTCTTCCCGCTTGAGCTGTACTTGGTTGCCGATGCGCCCGCCGAGGCGGGGCATGCTTTGTAGTGGCGTGACCTGAGCGACTTCATAAACCGGTGCCCGGAGAATATCCCGCAGGTAATCTGCCCCGCTGGGCAGCTCGACCTCATTGGCCTGAGTGGCTTCGCTCATCATAGGTTACCCTTCCAGTTTCGATTTATCGCGCACCGCACCTTTATCGGCACTGGTCGCAAGGTTGGCATAGGCGCGTAGGGCAAAGGACACTTCACGCTGGCGATCCAATGGCTTCCAGCCTCGCTGGTCGGCTTGCGCACGACGGCTGGCCAGTGTCGCCTCATCAACCTGCAGGTCAATGCTGCGATTTGGAATATCGATGGCAATGGTGTCGCCGTCCTGGATCAGGCCGATAGTACCGCCGTTGGCAGCTTCCGGAGAGACGTGGCCAATCGACAGGCCGCTGGTACCGCCGGAGAAACGGCCGTCGGTGATCAGGGCACATTCTTTGCCAAGCCCCATGGATTTGAGGTAAGTGGTTGGGTAGAGCATTTCTTGCATACCCGGGCCGCCTTTCGGGCCTTCGTAGCGGATCACCACCACATCACCCGCTTTGACCTTGCCACCCAAAATGCCTTCGACTGCGGTTTCCTGGCTTTCGAATACCACCGCCGGGCCGGTAAAGGTCAGGCAGCTTTCATCGACACCGGCTGTTTTTACGATACAGCCGTCCAGCGCCATGTTGCCAGATAGCACCGCCAGACCGCCGTCTTGGCTGAAGGCATGCTCTTTGCTGCGGATACAACCGTTTTCACGGTCATTATCCAGGGTGTCCCAGCGGCAGTCTTGTGAGAACGCCTTGGTGGTGCGGATCCCGGCAGGACCGGCGCGGAAGAATGATTCCACCTCTTCCGATTGGGTTTGAACGATATCGTAGTGCTTGAAACTTTCCGAAAACTGCTCGCCCAGTACGTTGTAGCAATTACTCTGGAACAGGCCGGCACGGTCGAGCTCGGCAAGGATGCCGTATACGCCACCGGCACGGTGGACATCTTCCATATGGTATTTCTGGGTCGACGGGGCCACTTTACACAAGTGTGGGACCTGGCGTGACATGCGGTCGATGTCTTCCATGGTGAAATCGACCTCGCCTTCCTGTGCCGCTGCTAGTAGGTGCAGAACGGTATTAGTCGAACCGCCCATGGCAATATCCAGCGCCATGGCATTTTCGAACGCTTGCTTGGTGGCGATATTGCGAGGCAGGGCGCTTTTATCATCCTGCTCATAGTAACGTTTGGTCAGCTCGACAATGCGTTTGCCGGCATTGATAAATAGCTGTTCGCGGTCGGCGTGGGTGGCCAGCATCGAGCCATTGCCCGGTTGGCTCAGGCCAAGGGCTTCAGTGAGGCAGTTCATCGAGTTGGCGGTGAACATACCCGAGCAGGAGCCACAGGTTGGACACGCCGAGCGTTCGATCTGCTCGCTTTGCTCGTCGGACACATTCGGATCGGCTCCCTGGATCATGGCATCAACCAGATCCAGCTTGAGGATCTGATCCGACAGCTTGGTCTTGCCGGCTTCCATCGGGCCGCCGGAGACAAAGATCACCGGGATATTGAGGCGCAGCGAAGCCATCAGCATCCCCGGGGTTATCTTGTCGCAGTTTGAGATACATACCATGGCATCGGCGCAGTGGGCGTTGACCATGTATTCAACCGAGTCAGCGATCAGCTCACGTGACGGTAGCGAGTAAAGCATGCCGCCGTGGCCCATTGCGATACCATCATCAACGGCAATGGTATTGAATTCTTTGGCGATACCGCCCGCCGCTTCAATTTCCTTCGCGACTAACTGGCCGAGATCCTTTAGGTGGACATGGCCCGGAACAAATTGGGTGAACGAGTTCACCACCGCTATGATCGGTTTGCCGAAATCTTCATCTTTTACGCCGGTGGCGCGCCATAGGGCACGGGCACCAGCCATATTACGGCCGTGGGTGGTGGTGGCGGAGCGGTACTTGGGCATAACGAAAAATCCTTTTGCTGTATTGCTTGGCCGGCGTGGTGTCCACACCGGCTGCTGTGTCAGTGTTTACTTGTCGGCAGGGTAAACGTAGTCAAGCCAACCCCATTTGTCTTCGGTGCTGCCGTTGAACAGGCCGAAGTAGGCTTCCTGCAGCACCTTGGTGATTGGGCCGCGTTTGCCTTCGCCCACGGTGATCTGGTCAACACTGCGGACCGGAACGATTTCAGCTGCAGTGCCTGTCATGAAGATCTCGTCAGCCAGGTACAGAGCCTCGCGGGCAATGTTTTCCTCACGAACTTCATAACCACGCTCTTTGGCCAGAGTCATAATAGTATCGCGGGTAATACCCGGCAGGATGGCGCTGGTAGTTGGCGGTGTTGACAGAATGCCGTTGCGAACCACGAACAGATTCTCGCCAGCGCCTTCAGAGAGGTAACCGTCAACGCTCAGGGCGATACCCTCGGCATAGCCGTGGCGGCGAGCTTCACCACCGACGAGTAGTGATGACAGGTAGTTACCGCCAGCTTTGGCTGCAGTCGGGATGGTATTCGGCGCGGCACGGTGCCAGCTGGAGATCATGGCATCAACGCCGTTTTCCAGTGCTTCTTCGCCAAGGTAGGAGCCCCAAGGGAAGGCGGCGACCATCAAATCCATCTCGGTGTCTACCGGTGGGCAGACGCCTAGGCCAACATTGCCGACATAGCCCAGCGGGCGGATATAAGCTGACTCCAGCTTGTTGGCCCGCAGGGTTTCGCGGCAGATCTCCATCAGCTCGTCTGAGCTGTACGGGATCGGGAAGCGGTAGATTTTGGCTGAGTTCTTCAGGCGATCCATGTGCTCTTTGTGGCGGAAGACCGCCGGGCCTTTCGGGGTGTTGTAGCAGCGGATACCTTCGAAGACCGAGGTACCGTAGTGCATGGCATGGGTCAGGACGTGCACCTTGGCATCGCCCCAAGGCACCATTTCACCGTTGAACCAAATAAAATCCGCTGTGTTGGCCATGTTTGTTCCTTCCTTAAAATCTAATCTCGGTTTTCTACGAGTGTGGTTTCTACGGTACGAATATCCCAAAGTTTCTCGATTTGGTTGATCAGCGTCGTTATCGGACGGTCGCTGTCAACAAGGATTTCGATACTGGCAATTTTGCTTTCGTGGTTCTGGGTTGCATTGACTTGTTTTATCACAAAACCACGGTGGCGGATAACGCGCAAGATCCGCTCTAGTAATACTGGCTTATCATCCGCTTTGATGTCGAGTAAATATCTGTCCATTAAGTATTCTCCAGCATATCTTGATTTGCCGCGCCAGGTGGTACGAGGGGCCATACATTGTCTTCTTCCGAGATCAATACATGGAGCAGGTAAGCGGTTTTGCTCGCCATCATTTCTTGCAATGCCGGCTCGACTTCTTCTTTACGGGTGATGGTTTTGCCCGGGATATCGAAGGCTTTTGCCAGCATCACGAAATCCGGGTTGTCATCAAGGATGGTTTCGCTGTGGCGGCCATCGAAGAACAGCGACTGCCACTGGCGTACCATGCCGAGACGCTGGTTGTTGATCAGCACCATCTTGACCGGGATCTGGCGGCGCTTGAGGGTGCCGAGCTCCTGGATGTTCATCATGAACGAGCCGTCGCCGGTGATCAGGATAGACTCGTCATCCGGGCGGGCTACTTTGGCACCCATCGCTGCCGGTAAGCCGAAGCCCATGGTGCCAAGGCCTGCCGAGGTGATGTAGTTTTGTGGCTGACGTGGCTGGATGTGTTGGGCCGCCCACATCTGGTGCTGGCCGACATCGGTCGAGACCATTGATGAATCCGGCATCATGTCGGATAGCTGCTTCATCAGCAGCGGGGCATAGATCAGATCGCCCGGATGGTCATAGCGCCACTTGTTCTGTTGGCGCAGGCTTGAAGTGTAGTCAACCCAGTCACTGATATCCTGGCTCAGCTCCAGTTGCGGCAGGATAACGTTGATGTCACCTCGCAGCGGGGCATGGGCATGACGCAGTTTGTTGAACTCGGCGGCATCGATATCGATATGGATCACCTTGGCATGCGGTGCAAAGGTATCTAGCTTGCCGGTCACCCGGTCATCGAAGCGGGCGCCGATAACAATCAGCAGGTCACACTCCTGCACCACCAGGTTGGCCGTCTTGGTGCCGTGCATGCCCAGCATCCCCAAATAGTGCGGGTCGTGGCGCTCGATAGTGCCCAGGCCCTTGAGGGTACTGACCGATGGCATCGGGTTCATGGCAAGGAAGGTACGAACCGTGTCGGTGGCATGGGCTAACTGGACGCCACCGCCTACATACAGTACCGGGCGCTGGCTAGCGGAGAGAACTTGCTGGGCGGTCGCTATCTGCTCGTTAGTCACAACAGGGATAGCCGGTGGGGTAATTGGGGTCAGATCGCCTTCAGGTGCGAGGGCAAGTTGGACATCTTTGGCGATATCTACCACGACAGGTCCCGGGCGACCGGCCTTGGCCACTTCGAAAGCCTCGGCAAGCGTTGGGATCAGCTCGTTGATATCGGTCACCAGGTAGCTGTGCTTGGCACAGGCTAGCGACATGCCGATCACATCCATTTCCTGGAAGGCATCGGTGCCGATGTGCGAGCTGGCAACCTGGCCAGTGATGGCAACAATTGGTACTGAATCGAGGAAGGCGTCAGCCAGGCCTGTCATCAAATTGGTGGCGCCCGGACCGGATGTCGCCATGCATACTGCGACATCCTGGGTGGCTCTCGCCATCCCGATAGCCGCCATGGCTGCCCCTTGCTCGTGGCGGCATAGGATATGCTCAACACCACCGTCGTAAAGGGCATCGTAGATCGGCATGATGGCCCCGCCCGGGTAGCCAAATACTGTTGTTATCCCATGTTTCTGCAGCGCCTTTACGACTAACTCTGCTCCCGTCATCGCCGCTCTCCCCTGTTCCTTGCCTGTGACGTGCTGATGGTTATTTCAGCTGATTCGATTAAATAGTCCAAAAAAAAGCCCCCTAGCCTGTTGGCTTAGGGGGCTTCTCTGCGTTTGTTGTGCTTGCTGCTAATTTACGCCTGCCCGACCCCCTCGTAGTGAAATAAGCACCACGATGACGTTGATAATGAGTAGGAGGGCGTTGGCCATAAATTGCATTGACTGTCTGTCCGGTTTTTTATGTTAAGACGTTGTGTTGACCTAGTGGTAACACAGACATCGCTCGCATGACAAGAAAAAAATCAAAATTATTTTGCAATCCGGCTGCATAAATAGGCTATTGGTGAAACCTATTAGGTGAATAAATTTAACTTTTTTGATTGATATAACAGCAGGATGACTATTGATGAACCTTGCCATTATCCATAGCCGTGCCAGTGTTGGGGTGCAGGCCCCTGCCGTCACCGTCGAGGTACATATCAGTAACGGGATGCCGGCGTTCCAGCTTGTCGGGCTGCCGGAAACCAGTGTTAAGGAAGCCAAGGACAGGGTCCGTAGCGCCATCGTTAATGCCGGCTTTGAGTTTCCGTCGCGGCGTATAACCGTCAATCTGGCTCCGGCAGATTTGCCCAAGGAAGGCGGTCGGTTTGACCTCCCTATTGCGCTGGGAATTCTGGCAGCTTCGGAGCAGATCCCAGCAAATAAGCTGCAAAATTATGAATTTTTGGGGGAGCTGGCATTATCAGGTGAGCTACGCCCGGTGAAAGGGGGACTACCTGCCGCTTTGGCGGCCGGACAGGACAAACGTTGTCTGGTGGTCCCCGACGGCAATGGCGATCAAGTTGCGCTGGTGGGTAAGGACAAGCATAAATCGGCGCCAAGTCTGCTGGCTGTTTGTAGTTACCTGCATGGACAGTCTGAGTTGGCATTGGCACAGTCAGAGGCCGCCGATACGGTGGATGACAACATGCCTGAACGTGATATGCAGGACATTATCGGTCAGCAACAAGGCAAGCGGGCGTTGGAAATAGCCGCGGCAGGTGGCCATAACTTGCTATTTCTTGGGCCGCCTGGAACCGGGAAGACCATGCTGGCCTCAAGGCTGTGTGATTTGCTGCCGCCCATGTCTATTGCCGAGGCAATGGAAACTGCCTCTGTTGCGTCGCTGACCCAGCAGCACATTCACGAAGGCAATTGGCGCCAGCGCCCTTTTCGCACCCCTCATCACTCCAGCTCGATGGCGGCATTGGTTGGCGGTGGGTCTGTCCCCCGTCCCGGCGAGATCTCCCTGGCCAATAACGGGCTCCTCTTCTTGGATGAAATGCCGGAGTTTGAGCGCAAGGTACTGGACTCGCTGCGTGAACCGTTGGAGTCCGGTGAGATAGTGATCTCCCGTGCCACCAGCAAGACCACCTTTCCGGCTCGGTTCCAGCTGATCGGGGCCTTGAATCCGAGCCCGACTGGCTTTTACGAAGGCAACCAGTCGCGTACCAACCCCCAGGCAATTCTTCGCTACCTCAGCCGTTTGTCAGGTCCGCTCCTTGATCGCTTCGATATGTCGATTGAGATCCCGGCCCTGCCGCGCGGGACACTGGCAGACGGCGGCGATCGGGGCGAGCCCAGCAAAGTGATCCGCGAGCGGGTATGGGCCGCCAGAGAGGCCATGGTTGAGCGCAGCGGACGGGTCAATGCCCTGCTGGGAACCCGTGAACTGGATACCTTCTGTAAGCTCGACAAGCAAGATGCGGAATTTCTCGAAACGGCACTGCATCAGCTTGGTTTGTCTATCCGGGCTTATCATAGGATCATCAAGGTGGCGCGGACCATTGCCGATCTGGCAGGCTGTGAGGTGATTGAACGTAAGCACCTTGCCGAAGCGCTGGGCTACCGGGCAATGGACAGGCTACTGCGTCAGTTGACCGCACAGGCGGTATAGCGGGTGAACTGTTGCTTGAGGGGAGAGATAACAAAAAAGGCCCGTCGGGCCTTTTTGTCTTGAATGTGTATGCACTGAGCAGGATTATTTGGTCAGCAGGTAGTTGACCAACTCGAAGTACTCGTCGACCGATTTGACTTTGCCGGCTTCCACTAGGTATTTGTTGTTGACGATGATTGCCGGTACGCCGGTCAGGCCGCTGTCCTGGAAGGCTTTGTTGAAGCGGTTGACCATCGAGTTAACAGCGAAGCTGTTGAAGGCACCATCGAAGTCTTCTGCACTGACGCCTTCGTCGAGGAAGATCTGGCGTAGTTCGTTATCGTTGCGCGGTGGCTTCTGCATGTCATGGATGCGGCCGAACAGCACTGGCACCATTTTGTCTTCCACACCCAGTACCACAGAGGTCGCGTAGGCCTTGCTCATTGATTTGCCCATGTTGCCGCCCATGAACGACACGTGGTTTTTCTGCAGCTTGGCATTGTCCGGCAGGTTTTTCTTCAGCTGCTGGATGATTGGCTCGAAGCTATTACAGTGCGGGCAGTAGAACGAGAAAAACTCGGTGACCACTGGGCTGCTGGATTTAGGCAGCTCAAGGACTTTGTAGTATTCCCCTTCGGTAAACTTCGCCGCCTGTACCGACAGCGATAGCAGTGCCACGCTGGCAAAAGCTAGGATTTTCTTAAACATGGATCAATTTACTCCCTTAAAGCAAAGGTCTGAAATAACGAGGTTATTTCTCCGGTGTTGTGATTAGTATTATTACCATTGCGGCATCAGTTGCAATGGCGGCTCCTGCAGAGCTGCCAGCTGCTCCTTGAATGCCAACACTTGGCCTTCCCAGTATTTGGCATCGGCAAACCAAGGAAATGCCTGCGGGAAAGCAGGATCTTCCCAGCGACGGGCCAACCAAGCCATGTAATGTACCATTCTAAGACCGCGCAAAGGCTCGATCAGTTGCAACTGTTTTTGATCGAAGTCGGCAAACTCACTGTAGGCTTCCAAAATGGTGTCGAGCTGGGCCAGCTGATCATGGCGTTCGCCGTTGAGTAACATCCACAAGTCTTGGACTGCCGGGCCGTTGCGGGCATCGTCCAAGTCGACGAAAAGCGGGCCGTCACGCCACAGGATATTACCCGGGTGGCAATCACCATGCAGGCGGATGGATTGCCAGTCGTTGTGCCATTGCTGCTCGAGCTCGCGGATCAGGGTATCGAGATCGGCAAAAAAAGCATGCTTGAGGTGATCGGGGATCATCGTCGATTGCTCGAGGACCTGACGGGGCTGATAAAGGTATTCCTCCAGACCGATAGTCGGGCGGTGCGCAAAGGTGGTGCGTTGGCCGACCCGGTGGATCCGGCCGAGGAAGCGGCCAACCCACTCCAGCTGATCAAAGTTGTCGACCTCGAACTGGCGTCCTCCCATGCTCGGGAATAATGCGAGGCGATGGTTCTGGAACGGATGGAGAGTGCGGTTATCGATAGCAATAGGGGCTGCCACGGGAATTTCTTGTTCGGCTAGTTCCAGCGTGAACTGATGCTCTTCGTCAATCTGTTCGTCGGTCCAGCGCTGGGGGCGATAAAACTTGGTGACATAGCGGGCACCGTCTTCGGCGACAAACTGGTACACCCGGTTCTCGTAGCTGTTGAGCGGTAGCAGGCCGGATTCAGCACGGATGCCGATGCTATCGAGGGCATCCAGCAACAGGTCTGGGTTGAGATCGGCAAAGTTGAAGCCGTGTTGTTGTGTCATCGTGACTTTCCACTAGGTACAGATAGTACGCAATTATAACATCATAATAAGAAAGGGCCTTTTATGGCCCTTTCTTTACACTATTTTGCACTTAACCTAACGCAGGGATCAGCGCAGCTCGCCGATGAATCGGCTCTCGGTATGGATCTGGCTACCGTCGCTCTCCCGGGTCAGGGTAAAGGTGATATCGGCAATATTACCCTGCAGCAGGTATGGGGCGACGCCGAGGCTGACCGGCAGGGTAAAGATTTCCCCTGCCTCGACATTGATTTGCTGCGGGCCGTACCACTCGATCTCCTCGATACCGCTGACGGCCAGGGTATAGCGGGTATCTTGCTGGGTTTTGTTGAGGATTTTGAGGGTATAGGTATTTTCCACCAAGCCCTCATTATTTACCCGGAACAGCTGGCTGCGGTCGCGGATCACATCCAGTCCCATTGGTTGCACCGAAGCGAGCAGATAGAAAAACAGGCCGATCATCGCCACCATCACACCGCCATAGCCAATCAGCTTTGGACGCATGATATGGGTGCTATGGCCTTCCAGTTTATGCTCGGTGGTATAACTGATCAGGCGTTTATCATAACCCATGCGATCCATGGTCTCGTCACAGGCATCGACACAGGCGCCGCAGTTGATGCACTCATACTGCAGGCCGTCACGGATATCGATGCCGGTCGGGCACACCTGCACGCACAGGTTGCAGTCGATACAGTCACCAAGGCCAAGTGCTTTGGGATCTTTCTTGCGCGGCCTTGGGCCGCGGGCTTCGCCGCGTTCTACATCATAGCCGACAATGTAGGTGTCCTTGTCGAACATCGCCGACTGGAAGCGTGCATAAGGACACATGTGGATACAGACTATCGAGCGCATCCAACCGGCATTGGCGTAGGTGCAGCCGGTAAAAAACAGCACCCAGAAGCCGGCCCAGAAGCTGGTCCCGAAGGTAAAGAAGTCGACTACCAGGGATTTGATCGGCAGGAAGTAGCCGACAAAGGTCAGCCCGGTGGCAAGGGCCACGGCAAGCCAGGCAATATGCTTGAGGACTTTGCGACCGATGAGCTTGGCGGTGGGCTTGATACTGTCCTGCTTGCGGCGCTTGTTGGCTGGTCCCTCGAGCTTTTCTTCAAACCAGATATAGATGAAGGTCCAGACTGTCTGGGGGCAGAAATACCCACACCACACCCGGCCGAGGAAAGTAGTGACGAAAAACAGGGCAAACGCGGCGATCATGAACAGGGTTGCCAGCAAGGTGAGATCTTGCGGCCAAAGGGTGGTACCGAAAAAGTTGAACTGTTGCTGGCCGATATCGAGCAGGATTGCCTGGCGGTCGCCGTAGGGGATCCACGGCAAGCCCATGAACAGCAGCATCAGCAGCCAGCCCATGCGCCGCCTCAGCTGTTGATATACCCCTTTGGCGGCCCGGACATAGATCCGGTTGCTCGGGTTGAATCGATCGCTACCCCCTTTGTGGGTCTTGGGGTTGAACGTCGGCGGGGTGACATCCTTTATCTTGATTTTCTCTTGGGTCATGACATTACTTTCCTTGGATGCTGCTTCACAGGCAGCGGCAGCCAGTACATTGCCGGCCGGTACGTTTTAATTGTAAGAGACTGGTAAATAAATGTTACAAGGGGGAGTATATCCTAGCCGCGTGGGGGAGTACGCTAGCAAGGTCATAATTTAGACAATGGATGGCCGAGAGTGTGAGGTGGCAAGTATTAAATATTTGAAAGATAGATAAAAGAAGGCGGGAAAATGAATGCTGGACCATGGTGGCCCAGCAAATTGATTACTTGATGATGCCGCGGGCGCGCAAGATGGCCGTCTTGAAGTCGTCTTCGCAGTCTTTGGCGATACCCGGGATCATCTCCTGTTTCTCGCTGTTGCGCATCTTCAGGTGGTAAATCAGGATGTCGTCGGTCAGATCTTCCAGTTTGCCCTCGAACTTGGCTTCTTCGGCCAGTTTCAGCAAGAACTGAACCAGGTTCATATCCGGTTCTTTGAGCCATTCCGGGTGAATAAGCTCGATCATTTCATTGACGCGATGGGTCTTCATAACAACTCCACATAGTAAAGGCTGGTTAACTTTATAGTCATATTTTTATTGTGGGTAACGTTATAACAAAGCAGGCACGGATACAAATAGATGGATGGAAATAACAGGGCAGCCCGAAGGCTGCCCTGAACACTTGCTTTGAGCTACGCGGCTTTTTCGCTGTCGGTGATGACATCAGCCGATTGCGGGGCTGGGGTCACAGGCAGGGATTGAACAGCAGCTTTGGTTTTTTTGCTTTTTAGCGTTGGGGCGTGCGAGGTACTACGCAGGCGCGATGGACTGCGAGGCGTGCTGTACCTGACGAACGAGGCTGGGCGCATGATTTACCTATTAGTCAGGCGCTTCCGTGGCCAGAGTGAATACATTATTTCCGCATCTGTGCTGTTGGCTGGGCCGTTCCTCTGCGGGAATAAAATAGTGTTTAATTTTCGCGGCGAGAATAGCAACAACCTATGATTAAGTCGAGTGATATTTGACCATGGCAAAAGTATTTACCTCCCATTTATTACCCGTACTTGCTAGCGAATTGTTACCTGTCTCGTCATCTGTGAAGATAAGCCGTTTATCTGGTGCCGCTTTGTGGTCTAATGCAGCCTTGCTGGCAATAAGCGCCTGCCGAACATAGAGAGGCAGGACGATAACAACAGCCTCTGGAGGGAGTTAATGGATCACGATCAGCAGCGACGGGTCACCAGCCGTAACTTGTCATATAAACTGGCAGAATCTATCGGGCAGCAGATCTTGCGTGGCGAAACGGCACCGGGCGATATTTTGCCAGGTGAAGTCGAGCTGGGAGAAATGTACGGGGTGAGCCGGACCGCGATTCGCGAAGCGATCAAAATGTTGGCGGCCAAGGGGATGGTACTGCCCCGCCCGCGTATCGGTACCCGAGTGCTACCGAAGCGAAACTGGAATTATCTCGATCAGGATTTGCTGGCTTGGCTCAACTTCGAGCAGCACGGTGAGCTGGTGGCTGAATTCCAGCGGGTCAGAATTTCCCTTGAGCCAGAGGCTGCCGCCCTGACCGCCCTCAATGCCAATGATACCGATCGCGAAGAGTTATGCAGCCTGATGGCAGAAATGCATGCTCTGGGTGAGCAATTTGATAAAGAGCGCTGGGTGGAAGTGGATACCCGCTATCATCAGTTGATTTACTTTGCCTCGGGCAACCATTTCATCAGCCCGTTTGGTAACTTGTTCAAGGCAGTGTTCGAGAGTTACTTCAGGGTGATCACCCGGGAGAAGCTGCTCAAGCTTGAACTGCACCAGAAAGTGGTCGACGGTATCATGGCCCGCGATCCGGAAGCGGCCAGACAGGCCACCATCGAATTGTTGCGCTAGAGAGAAAACGAAGCTGAGGCTTCGTTTTTTTGTTTGTGCACCAGATCGCCTAGTCTCCCCTTGCAGCCGCACAGTGTTCACTGCAATATAAGTATCATTTCATATTGAAAGTGCGCATTTGGTCGTAGCGCCCATGCGTATGCAGCAAAGGAGATGCTCTGATGTCATTATTCCGCAAAAGCTTGGCCAGCCTGGGTATTGGCTCGGCCCGGGTCGATACAGTGCTGCCGCAAGGCGTCCTGATCCCCGGTGAGCCCCTGGAAATTGATGTGCAGGTCCATGGCGGTAAAGTGGAGCAGCAGATCGACAATATTTACCTGTTCCTGTGTTGCCACTACGAAGAAGAAGTGGAAACCAGCCGGGGAGACAGTCAGCACCGCAAGGAAAAAGTCACCCAGACCTGCCGTTTGGCTGAATGGTCGCTGCCCTACTCGTTTGCTATCGGTGCCAACGAAGAACGCCATTTCGACGTCAGCTTGGCACTGCCTTTCAATACCCCTATCACCATTGGTGATTCCCACGTCTGGCTCGAAACCCATCTCGATATGCCACTGGCTTTTGATGCCAAGGACAAAGATCTGCTGACCGTCAGGCCGGATCCGCTGCTGGATGGGGTGTTCTCGGCACTGGAGCTGGCTGGCCTCCGGATCCGTCAGGTAGAGTGCGAAGCCGCCAAGGGTTTTGAGCTGCCTTTTGTTCAGGAGTTTGAGTTTGTGCCGGTATCAGGTCCTTACCATGGCCGCTGGCGAGAGCTGGAGGTCGTGGTATTCCGTGATGAATCAGGCTTGCAGATGTGGTTTGAGATTGATCGCCGCCAGCGTGGTTTCAGTGGCATGCTCTCGGGCCTGCTTGGCCGGGGAGAGTTGGAGCGCTTCTGCGAGATCCCTGCCAGCCTGCATCCACAGCAGGCGGGCGAACGGGTGTTGGCATTTTTAGATCAAACAACCTAGCGGATTGATTTTTGTTGTTTTGACTACGAAATAAGAACGATTCACAAGAAATGCTCATTTCAGCTTACACCTGTAAGCCAAGTGTGCCATACTGCAACTATATTGAGCATAAACTCTATATTTAGGATGACAGTAATGGCAGAGCAGTTAGCAATAGAGTCGGGGTATTCGGTCACGGAGGAGGTGGCAAACAGTGTCAGCCATGGTCTTGGCATGGTGTTTGGCATTGTCGGCTTGGTCTTGCTGCTGATGCAGGCAGTCAGCCACGGTGCCGATGCATTGAGTATTACCAGTCTGAGTATCTATGGGGCCAGTATGATTTTGCTCTACCTGGCCTCGACGCTTTACCATGCCATCCCGTTCGAGCGGGCCAAGCGGGCACTGAAGACCTTTGACCATTGTGCTATCTATCTATTGATAGCCGGTACCTACACTCCATTTTTGCTGATCACCCTGCGTACCCCGCTAGCCATTACCTTGATGGCAGTGATCTGGGCCATTGCGCTGATCGGCATCGTACTCAAGATCGCTTTTGTCTATCGCTTCAAGCGGCTGTCACTGGCGACCTACCTGACCATGGGCTGGCTGTCACTGATAGCGATTTACCCGCTGGCGATGACCTTGGCGACTGGCGGTTTGGTTTTGCTGGCAGCTGGTGGCATCGTTTACTCAATTGGTGTGGTGTTCTACGTCAACAAGCGCATTCCCTACAATCATGCGATTTGGCACTTGTTTGTGTTGGGTGGCACCGTCTTACATTTTCTGGCGATCTATTTCTACGTCAAGCCAGTCTAGCCATGTAAGAGAGCATTACGTTTGCCCCAATAAAAAAGAGAGCCGGTTGGCTCTCTTTGGGTTTCTATGGCTGTGAGTGACTAGTTGCGCCAGAAGGCAGGGAAGAACACCACTAATACGGTCAGGATTTCCAGCCTTCCCATCAGCATGCCGAAGCTCAAGGTCCATTTGGCCAAATCTGGCAAGGTGGCAAAATTGCCGGTTGGGCCTATTACATCCCCCATCCCTGGACCAACATTGGCGACAGCGGTAACGGCACCGGTAATGCTGGTGATCGCATCCAGTCCCTGCATACCGAGCACTGCGGCAACAACTACGATGGTCAGGACAAAGGTCAGGGCAAAGGCAACCACCGAACGCACGATACCATCGGTGACCGGACGGCCGTTGTAGCGCTGGATGAAAACCCCCGACGGGTGGATCAGCTGCATCATCTGCTTGCGCAGCAAGGCGAAGGCGACCTGGAAACGGAAGATCTTGATCCCCCCGGCGGTCGAGCCCGAGCAGCCACCGACCAGCATGATGAAGGCAAAGATGATTGTCGGGAAAGGCCCCCAGGCGGTGAAATCATCGAGGCCGAAGCCAGTCGTGGTGACTACCGAGATGATATTGAACAGTGAGACCCGGAAGGCATCGATAAAGCGGTAGTCCAACTGCCAGGTCAACCACAGTGCGACGGCAAGTCCGGCGCTGAACACCAACATGGTAAAGCCCCTCACCTGGGCGTCGCTCAGCAGGGTGCGGGCTTCGCGCTTGCGCAGGGCCTGGACGAACAGCAGAAACGGCAGGCCGCCGGCAAACATGAACACAATCGCTACCCAGTGGGCGCTGTTGGAGAAATGGTTCATCGAGCCGTCCGAGGTCGAATAGCCCCCGGTCGACAGCGTGGTAAAGGCATGGTTGATAGCATCGAAGGTGTTCATGCCGGTCAGTAGATAGCCGAGGAAGCACAATCCGGTCAGGCTGAGATAGACATTGACGATGTTCTTGGCCACGCTCTTGGTCCGCGGCGAGCTTTTATCCGACCAGTCGGAAGATTCGGTCTGGAACAGGCGCATACCACCGACATTGAGCATCGGCAAGATAGCCACCCCCATCACGATAAAGCCGATCCCGCCGAGCCACTGCAGGGTGGAACGCCACAGCAAGATACTCGGGGCCATATCATCCAGTCCGCTGAGTACCGTCGAGCCGGTGGTGGTGATCCCCGACATGGTCTCGAAGTAGGCATCGGTGAAGCTGATATGGTTGATAAAGACGAACGGCAGGGCCGCAAAGGCACTGGCGATGGTCCACACCAGGGTGGTGATCATAAACATATCCCGCACGCTGAGCTTGAACTCGCTGGTACGGCCGAAAGTCAGGCACAGGAAGGCCACCATATGGGTGATGATGACGGCAGTGGCGAAGTCGATAAAACCCTCGGTCCCGGTGGCAAAGGCCACCAGGGTTGGGACATACATGAACAGGGCGATCTTGGATAAGACCAGCCCTATCACGAACAGAATGGGACGAAAGTTAACCATGGTGGCTGCTACAGGAAGAACGGGCTTGGTTGGAACAGGCGTTCGACGTCTGGGATGTATTTCTTATCGACCAGGAACATCACCACGTGGTCGTTTTGCTCGATCACGGTACGGTCATGGGCGATAAGCACTTCTTCACCGCGGACAACCGCGCCGATAGTGGTGCCCGGTGGCAGCTTGATGTCACCTACCGCCTTGCCGACCACCTTGGAGGTTGTCGAGTCCCCGTGGGCAATGGCCTCGATGGCTTCGGCAGCACCACGGCGCAGTGAAGACACGTTGACGATATCGGCCTTTCGCACGTGGGTCAGCAGCGCCGAGATGGTGGCTTGCTGCGGGGAAATCGCAATATCAATGGTACCGCCCTGGACCAGATCGACATAAGCACCGCGCTGGATCAGTACCATGACCTTCTTGGCACCCATACGCTTGGCCAGCATGGCAGACATGATGTTGGCTTCATCATCATTGGTGACGGCAATGAACACGTCGATTTGCTCGATATGCTCTTCGCTCAGCAATTCCTGATCGGACGCGTCACCGCAGAATACGATGGTGTTCTCCAGCATTTCCGATAGGTTCTCGGCCCGCTCGGGATTACGCTCGATCAGCTTGACGCTGTAGTTTTGCTCCAAGCGGCGGGCGAGACCGGCACCGATGTTACCGCCACCGACAATCATCAGCCGCTTGTAGGGTTTTTCGAGACGCTGCAGCTCACTCATCACCGAGCGGATATGGTTGCTTGCCGCTACGAAGAAGACTTCGTCATCGGCTTCGATAATGGTGGTACCACGCGGTCTGATCGGCCGGCCCTGACGGAAAATCGCCGCTACCCGGGTATCGACATGGGGCATATGCTCGCGCAGTGCGGACAGGGCATTACCGACCAGTGGGCCGCCATAATAAGCTTTTACCGCAACCAGGCCGACTTTGTCTTCGGCAAAGCCAACGACCTGCAAGGCTCCCGGGTATTCGATCAGGCGTTCGATATAACCGGTCACTAGCTCTTCCGGGGCGATCAGGTGATCGACCGGTACCGCGTCGGACTGGAACAGCTGGTCCTTTTCCTTGAGGTACTCCGGCGAGCGGATACGTGCCACCCGGTTTGGGGTGTTGAACAGGGTAAAGGCGATCTGGCAGGCGATCATATTGGTTTCATCGGAGTTGGTGACCGATACCAGCATGTCGGCATCCTGGGCCCCGGCTTCGCGCAGGGTGCGGGGATGGCTGGCAAAGCCCTGCACGACACGCAGATCATACTTATCTTGCAGTTCGCGCAGGCGCTCTGGGTCCTTATCGACGATAGTGATATCGTTGTTCTCGCCAACCAGGTTTTCGGCAAGGGTACCGCCGACCTGTCCGGCTCCGAGAATGATAATTTTCATAGCATATGCCTGATTAATAGAATCGTTGTAGGTTACTACGCTTCGGGATAAGGGTCATGCAGAACTCTGCTCATTTAGAATAACTTAGTTTTCAGCGATAGAAAGCGAACACGCTGAATTACCCGCTTAACATCCCGAAATGTGAACAAAAAAACGGAACTTGATAATCAAGTTCCGTTTTTGGTTATTTAGCTCGCTTTACGCATAACGGCATAGTAGAAGCCGTCCATATCCTGTTCGCCAGGTAATATCTGGCGGCCGGGTTGCTCGCTATCGCTGCCGATCAGTTCGGCATCTGTTGTGCGTGCCAGGAATGCTTTGACCTGCTCGCTGTTTTCCTGCGGAGTGATAGAGCATGTCGCATAGACCAAGGTGCCGCCCGGCTTGAGCTGCTGCCACATCGCATCGACGATTTCGGACTGCAACTGGGCCAGGGCTTCGATATCATCGGCACGGCGCAGCCACTTGATGTCCGGGTGGCGGCGGATCACGCCGGTGGCCGAACACGGCGCATCCAGCAAAATGCGGTCGAACTGCTCGCCCTGCCACCACTGCTCTGGGTAGCGTGCATCGGCACACAGCACCTGGGCTGTCAGGTTTAGGCGCTGCAGGTTGTCATGCACCCGCTTGAGGCGGTTGTCGTCACAGTCGATCGCAACCACTTGGGTATCCGGCTGGCGCTCCATGATATGGGCAGTTTTACCACCCGGTGCAGCACAGCAATCGAGGATCAGCTCGCCGGCCTGTGGCTGGAGGTATTCCACTGACAGTTGGGCAGCTGCATCTTGCACTGATACCCAGCCATCGGCAAAGCCCGGCAGCTTGTTGACATCGCACGGCGCATGGAGCTTGAGGGCATCCGGGGCTTCTGGGTGGATATCGGTATCGATACCGGCTTCGTCCAGCAGGGCGCGGTAGGCATCGCGGGTGTGGTGCTGGCGGTTGACCCGCAGCCACATTGGCGCCTTGGTGTTGTTGGCGGTGGTGATGCTATCAAGCTGCTCCGGGTAGCTGGCTTTTAGCAGCTTGAGCAACCAGCCCGGGTGACCGTAGCGACCGGCATCATGGCTGGTCGCTTGTTCATCAAGGCTTTCTTGCTGGCGTTGGTAATTACGCAAAATGGCATTGATCAGGCCACGCAGCTGTGGCTTTTTCAGGTTTTTGGTGGCGTTGACAGTCTCGGCCACTGCGGCATGGGCCGGGATACGCATGTAACCCAGCTGGTACAGGCCAACAAGAATAAGGTGGTGGAAGACACGCTGTTTGCCCTTGAGCGGCTTGTCCATCAGCTGCTGGGTAATCGACTCAAGGCGTGGCAGCCAGCGCAGGACGCCGTAGCAGATCTCCTGGAGCAGCGCATGGTCACGCTCTTTGATATCTTGTTGGGCAGCCGGCAGTGCGGTAGAAAGAGACTGGCCCTGATCAACCACTTGATAGATAACCTTGGCTGCTGCAGCTCTTACGTTCATGCAGATTTCCTGATGTGTTGACCTACGTCCAGTGCATTATTGTCATGGCAGTAGGTTGAAAAAAGTAAGGCCAGTGCAAGCACTGGCCCTTGGAAGGTTACAGTACCGTGCCGGGTTCGAACCACTCGCGGCGCGAGTTCAGCAAATCCTGTGCTTTCATCGCTTTCTTGCCCGGCGGCTGGAGCTCGGTCAGGCGCAGTGCCCCTTTACCGGTAGCGACCAGGATCCCCTGCTTGTCGGCTGCCAGAACCGTTCCCGGTGCTTTGCCCTGGTTATCGTCCTCAACACTGGCCTGCCAGACTTTGACGTTCTGCTCGGCAACCACGAAGTAGCTCATCGGCCACGGGTTGAAGGCACGGATACAGCGTTCGATATGCTCAGCATCATCGGCCCAGTTGATGCAGGCCTCTTCTTTGCTCAGCTTCTTGGCGTAGTTGGCTAGCGCATCATCCTGCTTTTCAGGAGCAGCTTTGCCCTCGGCAATATCAGCCAGGCAGTCGACCAAGGCAACGGGGCCAAGCTCGGCCAGCTTTTCGTACATCGATGCGCTGGTATCGCTAGGCTCAATCGGCAAGGTGGCGATCTTCAGCATATCACCGGTATCTAGGCCGATATCCATCTGCATGATGGTCACGCCGGTTTCGGCATCACCGGCCCAGATTGAGCGTTGGATAGGTGCAGCGCCACGCCAGCGTGGCAGGATAGAGCCATGGACATTGATACAGCCTAGCTTCGGGGTATCCAATACGGCTTGTGGTAGAAGCAGGCCGTAAGCGACGACGACCATGATATCGGCATCCAGATCAGCGAGTTGCTGCTTGGCTTCATCTGACTTGAAGTTTTCCGGTTGGTATACCGGGATATCGTGCTCAAGCGCGATATTCTTGACCGGGCTGGCAGTTAGTTTTTTACCGCGACCCGCCGGACGGTCTGGTTGGGTATACACCGCAATAACATCGTGCTCCGAAGACAATAACGCCGCCAGGTGACGGGCGGCGAAATCCGGAGTACCAGCAAAAACAATTTTTAAAGGTTTGCTCAAGGTAGCGTCCTTAAATCTGGTGGGCGAATTAAGCGTTATTCGCGTGTTTTTCGTTGAAGCGCTTGATTTTGGCCAGTTTGTCCTGGATTCGCTTACGTTTCAGCGGTGATAGGTAATCGACAAACAGTTTGCCTTCTAGGTGGTCAAGCTCGTGCTGGACGCAGATAGCCAGTAGGTCGTCAGCGTCAAACGTGAACTCTTCGCCGTCACGGTTTAGCGCTTTGACGGTCACTTCCGCAGCACGCGGCACTAGGGCGCGGGCACCCGGTACCGACAGGCAGCCTTCTTCGATGCCGTCTTCGCCACGTTTTTCGATGATTTCTGGGTTGATCAGTACCATAGGCTCATTGCGCTCTTCCGACAGGTCGATCACCACGATGCGCTGGTGGACGTCCACCTGGGTTGCCGCCAAACCGATGCCTTCTTCGTCGTACATGGTTTCCAGCATGTCGTCGACAAACTTCTGGATCTCAGGGGTCACGGCTTCAACAGGCTTGGCAACGGTGCGCAGGCGCTCGTCAGGGAATGTTAATACTTGCAATAAAGACATAGATACTCGTTTTAAAAGACAGTACTGATAACAGGGATCGTTTAATTGTTCTAATTCTAGTCATTTTATAAGCCAAATCATAGTACCCCGTTGCAGTCACTTGGTGCTTGGGTGCTGTGTGGCTGCTAGGCCCGGCGCTTCAACAGCTTGCAACAATAACGCTGGAAAAGTGAAGCTGGCCGAAAACTCCGGGATAACTGGTGCGGTGAGCTGGACTCATCAAAGGCGCAGTGACAGCCTGACAAAATAGCTTGGCTGTTGTGTGGCTTGGCGGTTATAGGGGGAGCGATGAAAATATTGAAAACGGCAATGTGCCAATGTGGGCTGATAATGGCTATCGCCGGTATAAGTATGGGGTGGCAGGCCCAGGCGACAGAGCTCAATGTGATTGAAGGCGCACCATCGGTCTACACCGTGAAAAAAGGGGATACGCTTTGGGATATTGCCGGCCACTACCTTGCCAGCCCGTGGCGCTGGCCCGAGCTATGGCAAAGCAATCGCAGTACGGTGGCGGATCCCCATTGGATATATCCCGGTGATCAGCTCTATTTGCATTTTGTCGATGGCCAGCCTCGCCTGCTGCGCAAGCCTCACAAGCATTTGTCACCCAAAGCGATAGTGACTTCCAAGCCAATGACTACATTACCGGCGCAATTATTGTTGCCGTATCTTGCTGAAGATAAGCTGCTGACTAGCAAAGAGGTACAGCATCTCCCCCATGTGATCGGTGATAGTCGTGCACAGGGTTACATTCCCCGCGGAGAAACGATCTGGGTAGATATGCCTCTAAAAAAAGGAGACAAGTGGGGGATTTTCCGTCCCAAGCAGCAGTTGCAACGTGAGTTGGCATCGGGCGAGACCACAGAGGTGTCTATCTTGAAAGAAGTGGCACGGGGGGAGGTTGTGGCCGTAACGGAAACCACCAGTGCCGTGCTGCTGACCGATGCCAAAAGAGAGGTGATGCCCAATGATATCCTCCTGCCCGCTCCTTTGCCTCCCAGCATGGCTGCAATGAGCTTTATCCCCTCTCCTTACCCAGAGCCGACGAGTGCCAAGGTACTGGCTGGGTTAGGGGGAATGGCGTTTATCGCTACCCATGAAGTGGTGGTGCTGGATCAGGGGCACCTCGATGGACTGGCGGCAGGGCATGTGTTCCAAATCACTCGCCCAGGCGCTAAGTATATGGGTGAAAAGGGGCAGTACGAGTACAACAAACCTGATAGCCCAATCATGTCTTTCGCCTTGAGCTTATCTCAGTCGCAGCAATTGCAAGATACCCCGGTCGGGGAAGTGATGGTGATCCGGCCTTACGAGTACTTTAGCCTGGCCGTTGTGACTAAGGCGAAAGAGCCTTTCAGGGTGGGTGCGCAGTTGATTCCACCCTACCAAGGCTAAATTGACGCTATGTCTTCAGTCACTATGTCTTCACTTACGGATTGGCTCATTCTGGCCTCCACGCCACAGTTGGGCGGTTATCGAATTGGCCGCCTGTTGGATCGTACCAGCCCATCGGTCTTGCGCGGGTTGTCAGGTCGCGAGCAGGCCGAGCTCGGGCTTACCGAGCGTCAGCGCCAGCATATTGCCAGTCCGCCGCAAAACAGAATTGAACGCTGTCTGGCGTGGCACCAACAGCCAAACCAGCAGATCATTGCCCTCGATTCCCCGCTCTATCCTGCCCTGCTAAAGGAAATACCCTCTCCCCCACCCTTGTTGTTTGTCCGGGGCGAGCCCCGTTGGTTACACGAGCCCCAGTTGGCTATGGTGGGAAGCCGGGCAGCCAGTATTGATGGTTTGGAAGCTGCCTACGAGTTTGCCGCGGCTATGGTAGCGGCTGAGTATGTGGTGACCAGTGGTTTGGCTCTGGGGGTTGATGGTCGGGCCCATTATGGTGCACTGAAAAATGGCGGTGCAACTGTGGCAGTATTGGGGTCGGGGCTTGATAAAGTCTACCCCGCCAAGCACCGCGATTTGGCAGCATCGATTGTCGAGCAAGGTGCGCTGGTTTCTGAGTTTTGGCCGGATGAACCGCCCCGGCCGCAAAACTTTCCCCGTCGTAACCGGGTGATCAGCGGTTTGTCGGTCGGCGTATTAGTGGTTGAGGCTGAAGAAAAGAGCGGATCATTAATTACAGCCCGCTATGCCCTTGAGCAAGGGCGGGATGTTTTTGCCATTCCCGGTGCGATCCATAACCCGATGAGCAAAGGCTGTCATGCACTGATAAAAAACGGTGCTAAATTAGTAGAATCTCCGGTCGATATCTTTGAGGACGTTGGGGTACTTACTGAGTGTGCAAAAAGTAGTCAGTTGGCGCATAATGTCCCACATCCTGAAAATGAAAAATTGCCATTTCCAGCGCTGTTGGCTAACGTAGGCAATGAGGCAACACCCGTAGATGTAGTTGCTGAACGCAGTGGATTACCCGTTCATGAAGTCATGATGCAGTTACTCGAATTGGAGCTGCAAGGTGTGGTCGCTGCCGTACCAGGTGGCTATGTCAGAACGAGGAGGGGCTAGTTATGATGGATATCCTAATGTACCTGTTTGAAACCTATATCCACAGTGATGCGGAGCTCATGGTTGATCAGGATGAACTTTCCGAAGAGTTGCTTCGTGCTGGTTTCCACCAGGAAGATATTTACAAGGCGCTGGAGTGGCTTGAAAAGCTAGCGGCTTTGCAAGAAACCGAAGAAACCCCATATATGAACACCAGCTCTGTGACAGCCATGCGTATTTACACAGCGCAGGAAATGTCGCGGATGGATATCTCATGCCGTGGTTTTTTGACCTACCTAGAACAAATTCATGTGCTGGGCGCAGATACCCGTGAAATGGTCATTGACCGGGTGATGGCGCTGGAAACCGCTGATTTTAATCTCGATGATCTCAAATGGATTATCTTGATGGTTTTGTTTAATGCGCCGGGCAACGAAAGTGCCTACAGCCAGATGGAAGAGCTGTTGTATGGCATGGAAGATGGCTATATACACTAAGTCCGTATGGGTGGGGTGTTGTTGAAGATGATTGAGTAGTATGTCTGGAAAAATAAACACCCAGTTATTCAGTGCCCATGAGCACGCCCTCGAGCATGATAATCTGTGCCCGAAGTGCGGCTCGCCGCTGGCGATGCGCAATAGCAAACGCGGTCCTTTCCTTGGTTGCACCCACTATCCTGAGTGCGACTACATTAAACCTTTGGCGCAAAACGATGGCCACATCGTTAAGCATCTAGGTCAACCCTGCCCGGATTGTGGCGAAGAGTTGGTGCTTCGTCAGGGGCGCTACGGCATGTTTATTGGCTGTAGCGGCTACCCGCAATGTCACCATATTGAATCGCCAGAGAAAAAAGCCGAATCCACCCATGTTCCTTGCCCTCAGTGCCAGAAAGGTAACTTGGTCGAGCGAAAATCGCGATACGGCAAGGCATTCTATGCTTGTGATCAGTACCCGTCGTGCCGTTTTGCCGTCAATGCCAAGCCGGTGCAGGGATCTTGCCAGGAATGTGGCTTTGGTTTGCTGATTGAGAAGAAATTGGCTAGCGGTACCAAGCTGCAATGCGCTGATCGCCGTTGCCATGCTTATCAGGAACAAGCCCAAGACCAATCCTGCTGATATGACAGGTAGATGAAACAAAGCCAGCATGATGCTGGCTTTGTTGTTTGGACTCTGCTTTTTTTGCCTTGCCCGGTACTTTGGGCGGTCAGCTAGCGTTTGAGGGCTGGGAATGCAGCTGGGTCAAGGTGACCGGCAATGGTTGCCAGTGAGTCATCAAGCTGCTCTTGGGTGTCAGCGCAGACATTGATGTGCCCCATCTTGCGGCCTGGACGCTTTTCTTTGCCGTACCAGTGAATATGGCACTGAGGATGGCTGAGCAAGTCGGTTGGCAGGCGATCCTCTCCGAGGATGTTGATCATCGCTGTCGGGCGAAGCAACGTCGTACTGCCCAGAGGCAACCCGGCGACTGCACGCAGGTGGTTCTCGAACTGACAGGTTTCGGCACCCTGCTGGGTCCAGTGGCCTGAGTTATGGACACGCGGAGCGATTTCGTTGACTAGCAACTTACCATCAACATCAAAGAACTCAATTGCCAGTACACCGACATAGTCCATCGATTCGGCGAGTGAGCGGAACATGGCTTCGGCTTGATTCTGCAGCGCTTCATTGCCTGTCAGTGCAACCGATAGGCTCAGCACCCCGTCAGTGTGGGTGTTTTCTGCCAGTGGGTAGACCGCGATATCGCCGTTTTTGCCACGGGCACCAACCAGTGAAACTTCGCGGTCAAACGGAACGAACTCTTCGGCTACGATGGCCTGGTTATCGGTCTGTGCCATGAATTCTGCCATTTCTGGCCAGATCTTGTCGGCATCTTCGCGCAGCTTCAGGCGCCATTGGCCTTTGCCATCATAACCGCCCAGGGCACTTTTCAGTACCATCGGCAGGCCAACAGTCTCTATCGCGGCATCTAAGTCTTCACGGCTGTTGATCAGGTGGTATTTGGCATTGGCCACCCCGGCACTGTCGAGCAATGCTTTTTCCAGGCGGCGATCGCCACCGGCTTTGATCGCGTCGGTGGTCGGCAGGAACTTCCCGCTCTGCTCGCAGATATCGAGAATTTCATGGGGAATATGCTCGAATTCTGCGGTGATCACATCGGAATAGGTAATGGCGGTATTGAGTCCCTTCAGCATGACCTGCTGGGTCAGAGGGTGAACCACATTGCCCGTACCGACATCATAAGCAAAGACTTCAATGTTCAGTGGTGCGCCGGCCAGCGACATCATTCGGGCAAGCTGCCCGGCACCAAGTACCAGTACTTTCATTACGCTTCCTCGGCCGGATTCGGGTTGGCCAGAACAGTGTCAGTTTGCTCCTTGCGGAAAGCATCGATAGCGGCCATGACAGTGTTGTCTTGGGTGCCGATGATCTGCGCGGCTAGCAGGCCGGCATTGGCTGCACCGGCATCACCAATTGCCAGAGTACCCACAGCAACACCTTTTGGCATCTGGACGATAGAAAGTAGCGAGTCCATGCCTTTTAGGGCGCGGGACTGAACCGGTACCCCAAGGACTGGTAGGCTAGTGAAGGCCGCGGTCATACCTGGTAGGTGAGCAGCGCCACCGGCACCGGCAATAATCACCTTGATACCACGCGCTTGTGCTTGCTCTGCATACTCAGCCAATAGGTGCGGAGTACGGTGGGCAGACACAACTTTGGTTTCATAAGCAATGTTGAAGCGGTCCAGCATTTCAGCAGCATGCTGCATGGTTGGCCAATCTGACTTTGAGCCCATGATGATCCCAACTTTCATCCCGATCTCCTTTGGGGTAACTAAACTGTGAGGTATTAATGCATGTGCCGCGCATTATACGAGTATTTTTTGTGAAGGAAAACGTTTGCGTCAGGTAAATTGCAACAATGATTAACGAGCATGGAGTTGTTAGTAAGGAGTCGGTAAGATAGGTAAACAGAACGTTAAAACTGACGTCAGTCAATTCTAAGAGGTACCTGTGGAGAACCTGAATCAAGTGGTTGCAGCCCTGCAGCAGCAGGACGTTATTGCCTACCCTACCGAGGCCGTGTTTGGCGTGGGGTGTGATCCCGATAGTGAAACCGCTGTAAATAAACTTTTGGCGCTCAAGCAGCGTCCGGTCGAAAAAGGATTGATCCTGATTGCTGCCAACTATGAGCAGCTGGCTCCCTACGTCGATGACAGCACTCTCAACGAAGAACAGAAAGCCCGTATTTTTGCCTCTTGGCCTGGCCCGGTGACCTGGGTGATGCCAACCAAGCCGGGAGTACCAAGTTTCTTGACTGGGCAGTTCGATACTATCGCGGTTCGGGTGACTGACCATCCTTTGGTCCAACAGCTCTGCCTTGCTTTTGGTAAACCGCTAACATCAACCAGTGCCAACCTCACAGGCCAAGAGCCGGGCCGCAGTGTGGCTGAGGTGGAAGCGCAGTTGGGTTCTCAGCTATCGGCGATATTGCAGGGTGAGACCGGAGGGCGGGATAACCCTTCAGAAATCCGAGATGCCATTACCGGTAATATTTTCCGCCAAGGATAGGATACAGAGCATGCAGCAAGTGAATAAAGAAGCCGTCAAAGCCTTTTTGTTGGATCTGCAAGACAAGATCTGCAACGCCGTTGCCGAGCAGGATGGCCAAGCCAACTTCGAACAGGATGAATGGCAGCGTGAACAAGGTGGTGGTGGCCGCAGTCGCGTACTCCGTGAAGGACGCATCTTCGAGCAGGCTGGCGTTAACTTCTCCCATGTGTTCGGTACGAAGATGCCGGCATCGGCGACCGCGCACCGTCCTGAGCTTGCCGGACGTAGTTTCGAGGCTATGGGCGTATCGCTAGTGATCCACCCGCGCAACCCGTATGTTCCGACTTCTCACGCCAATGTCCGTTTTTTCATTGCCGAGAAAGAGGGAGAAGAGCCGGTATGGTGGTTTGGTGGTGGTTTTGATTTGACGCCGTTCTACCCGTTCGAAGAAGACTGCCAGCATTGGCACGATACGGCCAAGGCGCTTTGCCAGCCGTTTGGCGAGTCAGTTTATGACGAGCACAAGGCGTGGTGTGACAAGTATTTCTTCCTGCCTCACCGTAACGAGACCCGTGGGGTTGGCGGCTTGTTCTTCGATGATCTCAATGACTGGGGCTTCGAAAAAAGTTTTGCCTACATGCAGGCTGTGGGGAACGGTTATCTGGATGCCTATTTGCCGATTGTCGAGAAGCGCTACCCTACCCCTTATGGCGAGCGTGAGCGCCAGTTCCAGCTTTATCGTCGTGGTCGTTATGTTGAGTTTAACCTGGTATATGACCGTGGCACCTTGTTTGGCCTGCAAAGCGGCGGCCGCACCGAATCGATCTTGATGTCAATGCCTCCCCTTGCCCGTTGGGAATACAGTTACACCCCTGAGCCAGGTTCGCAGGAAGCCGAGCTCTATGATAATTACCTCAAGCCGCGAAGCTGGTAAGAGCCTAAAGGATTTGAGTCATTGAATCGGCAATGATAGGGTCAGTAGCAATACTGGCCCTTTTTTATTGGTTTGATAACACGGAACCCCGGCATATGGATAAGTATGTTGTTTTTGGCAACCCGATTGCCCAGAGTAAATCCCCTTTTATTCACACGCTCTTTGCTCGTCAGACAGGACAGGACATGCGCTATGACGCCCAACTTGTTCCAGTCGATGGTTTCAAAGAAGCGGCGGAGGTGTTTTTTGCTGCTGGTGGCCGTGGTTGTAATGTCACTATGCCATTTAAAGAAGACGCATTTGCCTACGCCAACCAGTTGACCGAGCGGGCCCGGCTTGCTGGTGCCGTCAATACTCTTAAGAAACTCGACGACGGTGTGATCCTTGGTGATAACACTGACGGAGAAGGGCTGGTGCAGGATTTGCTGCAACACAGTACCTTGCTTGAAGGCCAAAGAGTGTTACTTATCGGTGCGGGAGGCGCTGCCCGCGGTGTGGTACTACCGTTATTGGCTCAAGGTGTTAGCGCTTTGACGATTGCAAACCGGACGGTAGAAAAAGCAGAGGCGTTAGTTGAGCTATTTTCCTCGCATGGGCCGGTCGAGGCGTCGACCTTGTCCGAGCTGGATGGGAAAGAATATGATGTGATCATTAACTCGACCTCAGCCAGCTTAAGTGGTGAGCTACCGGGTATTCCACCGAGTTTGATCCGTCCCGAAGTGACCTGCTATGACATGGTATACGGGGCTGAGCCGACCACCTTCAATGTCTGGGCCAAAGAGCTTGGTGCCAGAGTGACATTGGATGGTTTGGGTATGCTGGTTGGCCAGGCTGCTGAGAGTTTCATGCTGTGGCGGGGTCTTCGTCCTGGGGCTAAGCAGGTCCAGCGCGAGCTGCGTCGCACCCTACAGAAATAAAGAAGACAATGAATCAAGATATCCTATTTGCCGATCTACAGACCTGGGACAGTGATCGCCAGGCGGTTAACTTTCCTGCCCAGCAAGGCGGTGCGTTGATCCATTGTTGGGTTAGCCTGGCATGGCTGGAGAAAAAGTGTGGCCAAGCACTAGTTGATGAAGCAGCTGTACTCAGTGCTTTTGCTCAGTGCCGTTTTGATTTGGAAGATATCGCCGAAACCATGATTGAAGATGAAGAGTTCAATCAGGCTGGCGATATTGAAATTAACTAAGCCCTACCCTTCAGCTAGGTATTCGTTTTTCAGCCTGACATAATTATCGGCTGAACCAGGCAAAAAAGCGCGCTCTTTATCGGATAACGGGCGCGCTTGTTTGGCTGGGCTACCTACATAAAGAAAGCCACTTTCAAGCACCTTGCCCGGTGGGACTAAACTTCCTGCACCGATAATCACGTCATCTTCAACAATTGCCCCGTCTAAGAGGATTGCCCCCATCCCTACCAATACCCGGTTTCCGATCTGGCAGCCATGAAGCATCGCCTTATGGCCAATGGTTACATCATCCCCGATAAGTAGTGGATGGCCTTGCGGGTTGTCACTGCTGGTTCGGGTGACATGGAGGACGGTTCCATCCTGAACATTGCTTCTCGCACCTATCTTTATATGGTTTACATCGCCCCGGGCGGCGACCAAAGGCCAGATACTGGTATCTTCTCCTAGGGTAATATCACCGACCAGTACGGCAGATGGATCAATATAGGCGTTAGAAGCAATTGTCGGATATGTGCCTTTATAAGGACGTATAGATGAAACCATAGTGTTGAGCCTTAAAAAATTAAGTTTATATCGTTAGATTAGCTTTGCTGTAGTGCAAATTATATCGAAAAATGCCGCTTTTGTTTGAATAGTGCACAGTCGAGCCTGAAAGATGAATTTTTTTTGAAATTGGCCTTGCTAACGTGATCGAAGTCTCTATAATGCCATCTCACCGACACGGAGCACGGCAACTTAAGCTGGCAACGTAGCGGATTGTTCTTTAACAATTTGACCATGCAATCTGTGTGGGCACTCGTGAAATGATAGTCAAAAGAATTATCAATGAAACTGAGTGACCAATGATACTTTTAGTATCCACAGTCAATTCATTCATTACTTCGGTAAT
>NZ_JAWJZI010000018.1:0-72015 GCF_033022775.1 Photobacterium rosenbergii
GTAGTTCAGTTGGTTAGAATACCGGCCTGTCACGCCGGGGGTCGCGGGTTCGAGTCCCGTCCGCTCCGCCACTTATTCAGACAAAGTTAAGTCTTTAAAACAACTACAGGGGTGTAGCTCCAATTGGCAGAGCAGCGGATTCCAAATCCGCGTGTTGGGAGTTCGAATCTCTCCACCCCTGCCATCTTTAAAGCCTCAGTCGAAAGACTGGGGCTTTTTTACATCTGTTGCTTCTGCGAAGCAATGTTGGGAGCTGGAGCGCCAGCCCGGTCGAATCCTCCACCCCTGCCATCTTCAAGGCTCTAGCAGAAATGCTGGAGCCTTTTTCGTATGTGCCAAATTTAAGTTTTTGTTATTGCGTTAACTTTTCTTTATTAATCAATACTGTGACTCGGTCAGTGAAAATCAGTTTGATCTCCGGAGAATTGTCAGTAGAATGATTAACACATTAGGGGTGTAGCTCCAATTGGCAGAGCAGCGGATTCCAAATCCGCGTGTTGGGAGTTCGAATCTCTCCACCCCTGCCATATTCTAAGGCCTAGTCGAAAGACTAGGCCTTTTTCGTATTATTGCTTCGGATTCCGCTAATGGCAAAACAGCGCGTGTTAGGAGTAGTTCGAATCTCCGGGATGCCGGCCCAGTCCCCCCTGCCACCTTCGAAGCCTTAGCAGAAATGCTGGGGCTTTTTTGCATTTGTTGTCTCGTGAAGCGATGTTGGGCTATTTCATTTGCTGATTTATTTTTTCTCTTGTTGTTAATAAGGATAAGCGGTAGCATTTGTTTATTGCCTTGGCGAAACCGCCATGGCGGGTGATGGAGTTCCACCTTTAACCGCTCAACCGAGATAATGACTCCTGCTGTAGTAGGATAGATCCGTCTATGGTGGGGCTTGTTATTTGCCATAGCATCTATCCTTGAGAGTAATTCGAGATAAAGATAGACATGGTATGGCGCATCCATTAAGTTCAAATCCTAAAATATTCGTCCAGATCCTCCGTTGGACGCTACTCATTATTCCCGTTGCCGTTATTGTCGGCTCGCTCAATGCCTTTTTCCTTTGGATCCTCAGTGTGGCAACTGCGACCCGGATTGATAACCCGTGGCTTATCTACCTTTTACCACTGGCCGGTATCGTGATCGTTTATTGCTACCGCAACTTGGGGAAAAACTCCGAAGGCGGTAACAACCTCATCATGGATGAGATCCATGAGCCCGGTGCCGGTATTCCAGCCCGAATGGCGCCATTGGTATTGATTACTACTGTGATCACCCACCTGTTTGGTGGCTCAGCAGGGCGTGAAGGCACCGCTGTACAAATTGGCGGGGCGTCGACTCACTGGCTGGCACGTAAGTTCAAACTCAATGAAGCGGATACCCGGTTGATTTTGATTGCCGGTGTAGCGGCAGGTTTTGGTGCCGTATTCGGCACGCCGCTCACTGGTGCCATCTTTGCTTTGGAAGTGCTGGCGATAGGCCGCCTGCGCTATGATGCAATTATCCCTGCCTTGTTTGCTGCCGTCTTGGCAGATGTCGTTTGTTCAGCTTGGGGAGTCCACCATACCCACTACCGGATAGACTTCCTCGAAACCATTACCCTGTTCGAACATGCGGTCAAAGTCGATTTGCTGATGATCGTCAAGATTGTGATTGCTGCCGTGGCTTTTGGTTTGGCGGGATACCTGTTCGGTGAACTGACCCACGCCTTTAAAGATATCTTCAAGGCGACACTCAAAAACCCGTATTTGATTGTGGTCGTCGGTGGCTTGATTGTTATCGGTGCGGTTCAGCTGATTGGTAACTACGATTACATAGGCTTGGGCGTCTATTCGAGCCGTGAAGGGGGAGTGAGTATCTTGACGGCCTTTCAGGAAGGGGGAGCCGAATGGTATAGCTGGTTACTCAAATTGCTGCTGACAGCAGTTACCCTTGCTGCTGGCTACAAGGGCGGGGAGGTGACTCCGCTATTCTTCGTTGGGGCGACATTGGGCAATACCATGGCATGGGTGCTGGGCGCGCCGGTCGATCTGTTTGCCGCCCTTGGCTTTCTTGCTGTGTTTGCGGCTGCGACCAACACACCGTTGGCTTGTACCATTATGGGGATCGAGCTTTTTGGTGCAGAGCACATGCTGTACTTTGCCATTGCATGCTACACCGCTTACTACTTCAGTGGCCATACCGGCATTTACTCGTCGCAGCGAGTCGCCGTACCTAAGCTTTTTGATTTGGAAGGGGCGCCGAAGATCACCCATAAGCTTGGTGAACTGAGGGAAACCCACTCTTCATTGCTCAAGTCACTTGTGAAGCGTTTCAAATAAATTTGTCGCACTTAATGGTGTTATGCAAAAGTAGCAATGTTTTTGCCAAATAAGTATTAAAACTGTGGGTTCTGCCTTGCCGAGGCGGAACCCCTTTCATATACTGCTAATTCAACTTGTCGGAGTGCCATTTGGCTGAGACCGCATTGCGGGATCCGTAGAACCTGATCAGGCTAATACCTGCGAAGGGAACAAGAGAGACTCTTCTGTATCACTGTATTCACAGTGGCAGTAACAGACGACACTATACACCCTACGTATAGCCTCTTGTTTACGCACCCATCCGCCAAGCAACTTCCCTATTATGGACCAAAAAGGAAATTGCTATGTCGAATCGCAAACAAGCGAGACTGGAAGCGAAACAATTTATCGACTCACTGACCACCCAGGCTTACCCGAACTCCCGGAAAGTCTATGTCACCGGGAGCCGAGAAGATATCCGCGTGCCGATGCGCGAGATTGCCCTGGGTGATAGCCTAGTTGGTGGTACCAAAGAATCCCCTGTGTTTGAGCCCAATGAGCCGGTACGGGTTTATGATACCTCTGGCTTCTATACCGATCCTGAGCAGCCAGCTGATATTTATGCCGGCTTACCTAAGCTTCGTGAAAATTGGATTGAGGAGCGGGGGGATACTGAACTGCTGGACGAGCTGAGTTCTCAGTATTCCAAAGAGCGCTTAGCTGATGACACCCTTGATGAGCTGAGGTTTGAGCAACAGGCTCGCATCCGCCGTGCCAAGCCAGGCAAAAATGTTACCCAATTGCATTATGCCCGTCAGGGGATCATCACACCTGAGATGGAGTTTATTGCCATCCGTGAAAACATGGGCCGGGCGAAATACCGTGATGAGGTACTTAACCAGCAACATCCGGGCATGGCGTTTGGTGCCAACCTACCAAAAGAAATTACCCCTGACTTTGTCCGCCGTGAAGTTGCTGAAGGCCGGGCTATTATCCCATCGAATATCAACCACCCTGAAACCGAGCCGATGATCATCGGCCGCAACTTCCTAGTTAAGGTCAACGCCAATATCGGCAACTCGTCAGTTAGCTCATCGATTGAAGAGGAAGTGGAAAAGCTGGTGTGGTCGACCCGCTGGGGCGGCGATACCGTCATGGATCTCTCAACCGGCCGTAATATTCACGAAACCCGTGAATGGATCATCCGCAACAGTCCGGTGCCGATTGGTACTGTACCTATGTATCAGGCTTTGGAGAAGGTCAATGGTATTGCTGAGAACCTCAACTGGGAAGTGTTCCGTGACACCTTGCTCGAGCAAGCTGAACAAGGCGTTGATTACTTTACTATCCATGCTGGTGTTTTGCTTTGCTATGTTCCGATGACAGCGAAAAGGGTCACCGGGATTGTCTCGCGCGGTGGCTCAATCATGGCCAAGTGGTGTTTGGCGCACCACAAAGAAAGTTTCCTGTACGAGCACTTCCGGGAGATTTGTGAAATCTGTGCCCAGTACGATATTGCCTTGTCTCTGGGTGATGGCCTGCGTCCGGGCTCGGTGGCTGATGCCAACGATGAAGCGCAGTTCAGTGAATTGCGTACCTTGGGTGAACTGACCAAGATTGCTTGGGAATATGATGTCCAGGTAATGATTGAAGGGCCGGGGCATGTGCCGATGCACATGATTAAGGAAAACATGGAAGAGCAGCTCAAGCACTGCCATGAAGCGCCGTTTTATACCCTTGGTCCACTAACCACAGATATTGCACCCGGCTATGATCATATTACGTCCGGCATTGGTGCTGCCATGATTGGTTGGTATGGCTGTGCCATGTTGTGTTATGTCACACCGAAAGAACATTTGGGCCTACCTAACAAAGAAGATGTAAAGGTGGGGCTGATCACGTACAAGCTGTGTGCCCATGCGGCAGACTTAGCCAAAGGCCATCCCGGTGCTCAAGTGCGAGACAATGCCTTGTCAAAGGCGCGCTTTGAATTCCGCTGGGAAGATCAATTTAACCTGGCTTTAGACCCTGAAACGGCTCGAGCCTACCATGATGAAACCCTTCCTCAGGAGTCCGGAAAGATCGCCCATTTCTGCTCGATGTGTGGACCAAAATTCTGTTCGATGAAGATCTCGCAAGAAGTCCGTGAGTATGCCAGCGGACTGGAGAAAGACGGCGAGCTGGCCGTGCAGATGCTGGATGACCCCCTTGAGGGCATGCAGCAAAAAGCCGATGAATTCCGGGCCAAGGGGAGTGAGTTATATCACCCAATCAAAGAGGAAAGTTAATGAACGCGTTGTGTTTACCCGATCACTTGGCGCCATTACTGATGCATATCGAGCCGTTGTTGGCAGCGGCCGATAAATACCAGCTCGGTGAAGCGGTCAGTATGGACTGGAGTGGATCGGAGGTGGTAGACATTCATCTTGAGGGGACAACCTTCAAGGTGGCGTTTAATCCGTCCGAGAGTGAGGCTCAGGGCTTGGAGGTGCGCGATCAGTGGATTGCCCCTTATCCGACTCTGGCCGAGATGCAGCAGCAGGTTGCGGCTAATCCGGCGTTGGTGGTCTGTGGCCTGCCGACAGAGCAAGGCTGCGTCGATATCTGGCATCACCTTGGTGAAGCCCGCGCGGTGTATTGCCACCATGCCGGGGCAAGTGAGCCACAGCGCGCCATGTTGCTGGCTGCATTGGCTTTGGATTACCCGCTGGAAGATGCGGTCACGCTATCGCGCGCCCATGCCCGAGGTTACCTGGAGAGCCATGCTGATGGCTATGGTGAAACTGGCTGGCCGATGACACGCGCATTGTTCCCGCGTCCGTTGACGGCTAACCACCCTGAGTGCGATGAACTTGGCTGGGCCAGTAAAGAAGTGGCCGTTTCGCCGTTTGCCACGGTGGAGCGCGATAAGTTGGCGCTGTATCCGGTTGTCGATACGGCCCAGTGGGTGACCCGCTTGCTTGATTTGGGCGTGAAAACGACCCAGCTGCGGATCAAAGATCCCTCTGAGCCTACGTTGCCTGCCCAAATCACTACGATCGTTGAGGCCGGTAAGCAGCATGGTGCCCAGGTATTTGTGAATGATTACTGGCAACTGGCGATCGATAACCAGGCTTACGGTGTTCATCTTGGGCAGGAAGATCTGGAAACCGCTGACCTAGCAGCGATTCAGCAGGCTGGGCTGCGTCTTGGGCTATCGACTCACGGCTACTACGAAATTCTACGTGCGGCGGAGTTTGCTCCTAGCTATATCGCTTTGGGCCATATCTTCCCGACAACCACTAAGGATATGCCATCTAAACCGCAGGGACTTAACCGCTTGGCCCTTTACCAAAAGCTGATTGGTGACGCGTTCCCGACAGTCGCGATTGGTGGCATCGACTTGTCCCGTGCTGAGAGAGTCTGGCGAACAGGAGTAAGTAGTGTTGCGGTTGTCCGTGCTGTCACCCAAGCCGATGACCCGGCGAAGGCTATTGCGGCGTTTGAAGATATCTTAGTGCGCAACCCGGCCGAATAGGATGGCAACCATGCTCAGTGATCAGGAATTTCTTCGTTATAACCGCCAGATCATGCTGCCGCAGATCGGTGAGCCAGGCCAACAGTCACTGTCCAATGCTCAGGTGTTGTTGGTGGGGGCCGGCGGTTTAGGCTCAGCTGCGGCTTTGTACCTTGCTGGGGCGGGTATCGGCAATTTGGTGATCGCCGATGACGATACGGTCGATAGCTCAAACCTGCAGCGCCAGGTGATCTATCGCGATAGCGATCAGGGTAAAGCCAAGGCACAGATGGCAGCGGATCAGTTGCAGGCGTTAAACCCGCATATCCGTATCCGGGCAGTAAAAGCTCGGCTGGCCGATCAGCGGTTGGCAATGGAGGTATCGCTGGCTGATATCGTGCTTGACTGCTCCGATAACCTAGCAACCCGATATGCCGTCAATCATGCCTGTTTCAAGGCCAATAAGCCTTTGATATCGGGCGCGGCAATTCGTTGGCAAGGGCAGCTGATGGCCTTTGATTTCCGTCAGGGTAAAGGGCCTTGCTATCACTGCTTGTTCCCGCGTCAGGCGGGAGCTGTTGATGAGCCGCAGAACTGCAGTAATTCCGGTATTGCCGGGCCGGTGGTCGGTACTATCGGCAATTTGCAAGCATTAGAAACTATAAAACTACTGACCGGTGCTGGTGAGGTGGGCTTTGGCACGCTACGCCAGTTCGATGGTCTGACGATGGGCTGGCAAGCCTTTCAACTTCCAACAGATAGATCGTGCCCGGTTTGCGGGACGGGAGAATAGAACCACTATGACGACTGCGACTCTGATCCAGGTGCGGGTCAATGATAAACCGGTAGAAGTGCCAGAAGGCCAGTCTCTCAGCGCATTGTTGACGCAACTCGAGATGCCGCTACAGGCCACAGCTGTAGCCTTGAATGAAGATATTGTTGCCCGCAGCGAGTGGGAAACGACTGTACTGAGCGCCGGCGATCGCATCGCCCTGTTCCAAGCGATTGCAGGAGGATAAATGCTAACTATCGCTGATAAGACGTTCTCGTCACGCCTGTTTACTGGTACCGGTAAGTATGCCAACCGCCATGCTATGGCTGAATCGATTATTGCCTCGGGCTCCGAGCTGGTGACCATGGCACTTAAGCGCGTAGATATTGAAAACCGTGATGACGATATCCTTGCGCCGTTGATTGATGCCGGGGTAAACCTGCTACCAAATACGTCTGGCGCCAAGAATGCCAAGGAAGCGGTATTTGCCGCCAAGCTTGCCCGAGAAGCACTTGGTACGAATTGGCTTAAGCTGGAAATCCACCCAGATCCGAAGTATTTGATGCCTGATCCGATCGAGACATTGGCGGCTGCAGAAGAGCTGGTTCGCGAAGGTTTCATCGTGCTGCCATACTGCCATGCCGATCCTGTGCTGTGTAAGCGCTTGGAAGAGGTGGGCTGTGCGGCGGTGATGCCGTTGGGTGCACCGATTGGCTCCAACAAAGGCTTAGCTTCGCGTGACTTCCTCGAAATCATCATCGACCAGGCCAAGGTGCCAGTGATTGTTGATGCGGGTATTGGTGCACCATCCCATGCTGCTGAAGCGATGGAGATGGGAGCGGACGCAGTATTGGTGAATACCGCCATTGCGGCGGCGGCCGATCCTGTTGCCATGGGCCGTGCCTTCAAGTTGGCGGTTGAAAGTGGCCGTATGGCGTATGAAGCTGGTTTGGCGGGAACGGTTAACCATGCCATCGCCTCCAGCCCGCTGACGGCGTTCTTGGATCAGCCGGCCTAAGGAGCTTGCGATGAGTTTCGTTGATGAGTGGAAGCAGCTGGATTGGGATGATATCCGGCTGTCCATCTATGGCAAAACCGAGGCAGATGTCGAGCGGGCGCTGCGTAAACCCAAGCGTGATCTGGAAGATTTCAAAGCCCTGATCTCGCCAGCGGCAGAGTCTTATCTCGAGCAGATGGCACAGCAGTCGGCCGCGTTGACCCGCAAGCGCTTCGGCCATACGGTGTCGTTTTATATTCCGCTATACCTGTCTAATCTGTGTGCCAATGCGTGTACCTACTGTGGTTTTTCGATGGAAAACCGCATCAAGCGCCGTACCTTGGACATGGCCGAGATTGAACGTGAGTGTGAGGCCATCAAGGCCAAGCAGTTCGACAGTATCCTGCTGGTGACCGGCGAGCACGAGCGCAAGGTCGGGATGGAATATTTCCGCAAGGCGCTGCCGGCGATCAAGTCCCACTTCAGTTATCTGGCAATGGAAGTCCAACCGCTGGATCAGGACGAGTATGCCGAGCTGAAAACCCTTGGTTTGGATGCGGTCATGGTGTACCAGGAAACCTACAGTGCCCCGACTTATGCCCAGCACCACTTGCGTGGCAACAAGATGGACTTTGAGCACCGGCTGGAAACACCGGATCGTCTGGCCAAGGCAGGTATCGACAAGATCGGTATTGGTGCATTGATTGGTCTTGAGGAGTGGCGCACTGATTGTTTCTTTGTCGCCGCACATCTGGATTACCTTGAGCGTACCTACTGGCAGACCCGCTATTCGATCTCCTTCCCGCGTCTGCGTCCATGTGAAGGTGGACTGCAGCCAAAATCAGTGATGGATGACCGTCAGTTGGTGCAGCTGATCTGTGCCTACCGCTTGCTTAACCCTGAAGTAGAGCTGTCGCTGTCGACCCGTGAGTCAGCGCAGTTCCGTGATAATGTGCTGCCGCTGGGGATCACCACTATGTCGGCGGAGTCCAAGACTCAGCCGGGTGGTTATGCCGATGATGAGCCGGAGCTCGAGCAGTTTGCGATCAGCGATGAGCGACCGGCTACCGATGTAGCTGCTGCGGTCAAGCAGCGTGGTTTTGAGGTCGTTTGGAAAGACTGGCACCACGCCTATTCGGGCTAACTACTAAGATAAGGTGATGAAAAGAAAAAACGCCCGCACAGCATATCTGTGCGGGCGTTTTCTTTATGCTATTGGTGAACAGAGGTTCTGGCGATCAGCGTGCTAGTGGCGCAGTTGCCAGCTTAAGCCAAGCCAGATCATCACCCTGCAGCGACGGGCTCAGTACGTCGAACACCGTCTGATGGTAGTTGTTGAGCCAGTTTAGCTCGGCATCTGTCATCAGGGACAAGTCAACCAGGCGACGGTCGATAGGCGCGCGGGTCAGAGACTCGAAGCCCATGACTGTCATATCGCCTGCCGTTTCTACTTCGACAACCAGCTCCAGGTTTTCGATACGGATCCCGAAGGCATCTGCACGGTAGTAACCTGGCTCGTTCGACAGCACCATGCCCGGCAGCAGGGCCGTTGGGTTGTGTACTTTCGCAATGCGCTGCGGGCCTTCGTGAACACTTAGGAAGTGGCCGACGCCATGGCCGGTACCGTGGTCGTAATCAAAGCCGTGTGCCCATAGGTGCTGGCGGGCAAGGGCATCAAGCTGTGAGCCAGTGGTACCTTTCGGGAAACGGGCAGAAGCCAAGCCAATGTGGCCTTTAAGCACCAAAGTGAAGGTTTTCTTCACTTCATCGCCCGGCTCGCCGATAGCGATAGTACGGGTGATATCGGTGGTGCCATCTGGGTACTGGCCGCCTGAATCCACTAAGTAGACGTTGTCCATTTCCAGCACGCTAGGCTCAGGCTGGTTGTTGTGGTTGTAGTGGCACATCGCCGCATTGCCGGCAGCTGCGGAAATGGTGTCGAAGCTGACATCAGTGCAGCTGCTGTCTTCGCTGCGGAACTGCCATAGCTTGTCTGACAGGGTACCTTCATCAAGCAGGTTACCTTGGGCAACTTGGCTATCGATCCACGCCAGGAATTTGCTGACGGCTACGCCATCACGGATATGGCAGGCTTTCATACCGGCAATTTCCGTAGGGTTTTTGGCCGCTTTCGGTAACAAGCAAGGGTCGGCTGCTTCTAGTAGCGTGGCATTTGCATCGCGTAGAGTCTGGCTGGCCCAGGCGTTACTGGTGGCTGGGTCAACCAATACGGTTTTGCCTGATAGCTGCTTCAGGCCGGCTTCCAGAGCTTCCGGTGAATTGACGCGGACACCTTCGCCAACATGGTCGGCAAAGCCTGCTGGCAAGCGGCTTGGGTCAATGTAGAAATCAACGCTTTGATCGGCATGAAGCAGGGCGGTAGACAGCAGGACCGGCAGGCTTGGTACATCGCTGCCGCGGATATTCAGTAGCCAGGCAATGCTGTCGAGCTGGGTAAGCAGCACTGCATCGGCTTTTTGCTTGGTCAACTCGGCTGCAATGAGCTCACGCTTGTCGCTGCTGCTCTGGCCGACGAAATCCAATCCCATTAGCTTGGCCTGAGACAAGGTCGCTTCTGGACGATCTGCCCAGAATTGCTCGATTGGGTTGTTACTAATGCTGACGAGCTCCAGCTCGCCTGCTACTTGCGCCTGGGTGCGGGCCAGCCATGCTGCGCTGTGAAGGCGCGGGTCAATCGCCACTTTGCTGCTTTTTGCTAGGTTGTCCAGTGCCCACTGCATCGGCGGCTCGTCGATCAGGTGGCGGTATTCGTAAACATCGCCCGGTACTTGCTTGCGCACCTGGACCACGTAGCGACCATCGACGAACATGGCTGCTTTGTCACGGGCGATCACTGCCATACCGGCGGAGCCGGTGAAGCCGGTCGCCCAGTGCAGGCGCTCGTTGTGGGCAGGAATATATTCGCCCAGGTATTCATCTTCGTGCGGGATCAATAGGGCGTCGAGCTGGTTTGCTTCCAGCCACTGGCGGATCTGCGCGACGCGTTGCGAGATAACTGCTTGCATGTGTTTATTTTTCCTTTCACTGAGTCACCGTCCGTGTGACGGCTATAAGGGCAGCCTGAATAACAAATAACCCTGCCTGTTGCTTACGGTTGGCAGGAAATATTGGCTTTTCAGGCTGATCTCCCTAAATTAGCGCTTTTGCCTAATAGCTGCAATTAGCTAACAGACAAATCACGGCAGCGCGAGGTGATAATTTGTCGTAACCAGCTATGACCAGGGTCTTTTTCTTGATGTTGATGCCAGAAAAGGGTGTAGGCCATAGGAGGAAGTGCTGATGGCAGCGGCAACACTGCCAAATCCAACTGGGCACTGATGTATGAGGCAAAATGGCTCGGGGCAGTAAACACCAAGTCGGTATGGGTGCACAGGCTAGCAGCGCTGTTGAAGTCCGGGACATACATGGCGATATCCCGTTGAAGTCCGCGCTCGGCCAGCTTGTAGTCGAGAAGCCAGCGGTCATCATTGCCACAGCGCACCTGGATATGGCGCTGCTGGAGGTAACATGCCTCGTCCCAAGTCTGCGTCAGGATAGGGTGGCCCTTGCGCACCAGGCAGCATTGGCTATCGCGGCAAAGTTCGGTAAATACGATCCCCTTTGGCGGCATTAGAGTCATCATCGCATCCTTGGGGTTGAGATCCTTGCCAGTGATCCCGAAGTCGATTTCGCCGTTGATCAGCTTGTCGAAGGTATTGGGCTCCCATGCCTGGGTGTCGAGGATGATATTCGGGCCTTCGGCGAAGATATCCCCTAGGAACTGCGGCAGGAACAGCGGGTAGGCGCTTTCGACCAGCGCCATGCGGAAATGGCGGTCACTGGTTTGGGGCACGAAACTGGCCGGGGCTGTCAGGTGCTCGATATCCCTCAGCAGTTGTTCAAGCATTGGCATCAAGGCCATGGCGCGTGGGGTGGGCTTCATGCCATGGGCTGTACGGACAAACAAAGGATCGTCGAATTGTTCACGCAGCCTATTGAGGCTTTTGCTGACGGCTGACTGGCTCAGGCACAGCCGTTTGGCGGCCAGGGTAACGCTGCCTTCCTCGAGCAGAACATGGAGGCAGACCAATAGGTTGAGATCCAACCTGGCAAGTTTTTCAAATGACACGGCACCTTTCTCCCGATAAAGGCCATGATATTCCTAAATGGAAAATCGGTGTTGAATATATACCATTTCTATTCATATCTCGAAAGCCGTAAACTGCCGCCATTGCTCAACAGGATAATACTATGCAACCGAAACACTCTGCGGATAAACGGCTGGTGGCCTTGATGGTGACCCTGGTGCTGTTCAGCCCGCTAGCCATTGATATTTACCTGCCAGCGCTACCGGCGATGGCGGAGACCTTTGCGGTCGATTTGACCCGGGTTCAGGATACCGTGACCTGGTTTATGTTCAGCCTTGGCCTTGGCCAACTGTTGGCCGGCCCTTTGGCTGACCGTATCGGCCGTCGCCCGATCGCCCTTGGTGGTATCGCGATTTACGGTGCAAGTGCTGCCTTGGCCTATGTGGCCCAATCCCTTGATATGCTGTTGGTTGCCCGTCTGCTGCAGGGCTTCGGTGCCTGCGCGACCTCGGTTGCCGCTTTTGCCGCGGTTCGCGATAGCTTCGGCCCGGAGAAAAGCGGCCGGATGATCAGCTACCTCAATGGTGCGATCTGCTTTATCCCGGCATTGGCTCCACTCTTGGGCACTTGGTTGACCCACCAGTTTGGCTGGCGCGCAAACTTCAGTTTCATGGCTGGTTTTGCTCTGGTGGCAGGCCTGTTTATCTTGCTGCTTTTCCGCGAGACCCGTCCGGCGGATACCGATGTGTCGGGCTCGGCGATAAGCCTGTCGCGCTACTGGTCTGTCCTTAGGGAGCCAACTTTCTTGTACCATGCCAGCCTGTGCATGCTAGCAATGGCTGTGATTCTGGCTTACGTAACCTCTGCACCTGCATGGCTGATGGTCGAACTTGGCCAGAGTATGAACCAGTTCACTTTGTGGTTTGGTATCAATGCCGCATTGAATATTTTGGCGTGTATGGTTGCGCCGAAATATATCGACCGCTTCGGCTCGCGCAAGACGCTGAATACCGGCCTGGTGATCTTGGTGCTGGCAGGTGTGTTGATGCTGCTGGTGGGCCATATTGCCGAAGCTTGGGCCTTCATGGTGCCGATTTTCATGTCTTCGTTCGGCTTTGCCTTTGTGCTTGGCTCGGCGGCGGGCAAAGCGCTGGCTCCGTTTGGTGACCGTGCCGGTACCGCAGCGGCACTGCTGGGCCTGTTCCAGATGAGTGGTGCCGGTGCCATGGTTAGCCTGACCCAGCGTTTGGGTTTGAGCTCGCCGGACTTGATGGTATTGCAGATGTGGCTGCTGATCCCTGGCCTGTTCCTGCTGTGGACGAAAATGGGCCGCCGCTGGCACGCACCGATTGCCGCCTAATAATCTCGATAATAAAAAGACGCCGTCCCTTTTAAGGCGCAGGGTCTCGACAACCCTTACTCGCTAGTTTGCCTGCCACATAGTGGCAGGCTTTTTTTATGTTTGGGTGAAATCACCAGATACAAAAGCCAGAAGATGTTTTCGTCTGGCTTTTTGGGTTAGGTGTTTTGATGGCAAAAGTTATGCCGGTTGCACTTCGAGCCTATCGTCTTTGCCACCTTGCTCTCGAATTGCAGGCTCATCTTTTAGCATATCAATCGAGTGCTGTTCGATTTTACTCGGTTCAAGATGGCCGAATTCACCCTGAATATATTTCACTGCTTTTATTGCCGTCACGGTAAAGATTGGCACCATCACCACAATGATCAGGACTGGGAACGACTTTAAGATATTCAGGTCAGCGTTGATCAGTAGGAAGATGATCGGTAGCACGGTTAGCAACAAGCACCAGAATAAGCGGAATAGCGGTGATACGTTGGCGTTTTTATCCAGGCGTTTGGTCGCAATGCCAGCCAAGGAATAAGAGGTACCGTCAAGTGTTGTCACGGTAAATAGCACCATGGTAACCAAGTAAACCGCTGTCAGGATGGCCGGGATCGGGCTCTGGTTGAACACTTCACGTACAAGTTCGGTTGGCTGGTTGGCTTGGATCAGACTTACGCCGTCAATAACCTCTGTATTGATGAAGTTCATGGTGTAAGTGCCGCATACACCGAAGATCACAGCACTACCCAATGTACCTGCACCAACAAGGATCAATACTACGTCTCGTACACGGTGGCCTTGAGAAATCTTGGTGATGAATACGCCAACACCCGGTGAATAAGAGATCCAGTTAGCGAGGAAGAAAACGGTCCAGTACTGTGGGAAAAGGGTGGTGCCAAACGGGTCGGTATTGGTGCTCATACGGAGGTATTCGCTCAGCATGATGCCCAGGCCGTTGGTGGTGTTGTTCATGATCAGCGCAGATGGGCCGATGATGAAGATCAAACCAATAAAGCCGGCACAGATATAAATGGTCGCGCTACTCAGGCGCGCCATGCCTTTTTCGATACCGATATATGAACTCAGCGAGAACACTACAGATAGGGCAAGGATAACGCCAATACCTAAGAACAAGTTGTCAGGGATCCCAGTCAGTGCGCTTAGGTTAGAGGAAATCATCGGAATACCTAGGCCAAGGGTCAGTGCCGTTGCTGCCAGGGTGGTGATAATGAACAGTAGGTCGATCAGTTTCTGCACCCATACTGGTAGCCGATCGTCGAACAGGCTGTTGACCACGCCACTGAGGCTCATACGGCGGTTTTTCTTGAGGTAGAACACGATACTGAATGGAATCGCAACGATCAGATAGCAGAACCAGCCAGCCGCTCCCCAGTGGAACATGTTATAGGCTGAGGCATACTCCATGGCTAGTGCTCGGTCGACGATACCGAACTGTGGGTCCATGAAGTAATAAGTACTCTCGATGAAGCCCCAGTACATGGTACTGGCGCCCATGCCTGCCGATAATGCCATGGCAAACAGCTGGAATTTACTGAATTTTGGTTTGTCGCCGCCAAGACGGATGGTGCCGTATTTCGAGAATGCCAAGTACAGCAGGATAGCGGTGGCAAGCAATGTGTACCATAGGAAGCCAGAGCCAAGGTTAATGACGGTAAAGTCGAGCATACTGCCCATGGTGCTTTTTACCGATTCGGGGTAGAGCACTGCCAGTACTCCCAGCAGGAGTACGGCAGTGAAGCTGCTAAAGGTCAGCTTCAAGTCGAGTTCAGAGGTTTTTAGTTTCATCTTCTAACGCCTATATAGTTTTAATTATTCAAAGGTATAACTGGCGATGGAGGCTGCTTTGACGGCATCCCAATCCATTTCGACGCCTAGTCCGTTGCCCTCGGGGGCGTGTACATACCCTTCCTTGTCTGTACGGATCTGAGTGTTCGAGGCGAGCTCGAAGCTTTCGTAAGGGTAGAACTGTTCGAAGTACTTGCAGTTGTAGTGGGCCAGTGCCACATGCAGGTTGGCTGCTTGGGTGATGGTGTAGCCCATGCTCTGTATTTCGAGGTTCTTTGAGTGGCCTTCAGCAATTGCAAAGCACTTGTTCAGAGGGGTGATGCCGCCGCACACTGTGGCGTCCTGGCGAACATCAGACCAAAAGTTGTTGCCCAGCGCATAGGTCACTTCCTGTAGGGTAAGTAGGCAGTTGCCATGGCTGGAAATCTCGAGATCTGTTTTGTCGACTAGGCGTTTGTAGGTGTTGTAGTCATAGTCGGATACTGGTGCTTCTAGCCATTCCCAATTGTGCTTTTCAAGCAGTTTTGCCATACGCATGGCTTGTTCCGGCGTGTAGAAGGTTGCGGTATCAAGCATGAAGCGAATGCTGGTGTTGCCATAGCGCTCTTGGATGGCGTTGACCAATGCAACGTCTTTTTCGTACACGCAGTAGCAGTGCAGCTTTATTGCCGTGAAGCCATGCTCGATGCAGTCATCGACATACGGGAAGTACTCTTCAATCGTGTCGAACATCGGCGTCGATGCGTAAGACAGCATTTTATGGCGGGCACCACCTAGCAGCATGTAAAGCGGCATATTGGCTTTTTTGGCTTTGATATCCCAAGCCGCAATATCTATTGGGGATTTCGCCGGTAGGCCACCCCAAGTACAGCGGGCTTGCAGCCAGGCGTACAACTCCTCGGTCATCAGTGGGTTCTTGCCGATAAGCCCTGGGACGATAGTGCGCATTGCTTCGATGATGCAGCGGTCAAAATCGTTCTCGGTGTAGCTGATGGTGGCACCAACACCCTCCGTGCCGTCGTTACAGATGATACGGACAATGTTGTTGGTATAGAGCAGTGGCTCTTGGTTATCAGCCCAAGGGATCGGTGGGGCATCGCGATCGGCAACGGCGTAAAGTTCTACACGCTTAATTACAGTATCTTTCATTTCTAACTCCTTAAAGTGCGCTGCCATTTTCAATCATGACAGTACGGATCGCCTGGCTGTCCAGATCGCGGATACGCTTGTTTTCATCAATAGCCTTCACCACGGCAACACCAGCCGCATGGCCGTATTCGAAGCACTGAGCGGTAACTCGTGCCGAAGCCAAAGCCTCGTGCTCGGCGCTTAGGCTGCGGCCAGCTACAATAATGTTTTCGCCAACCGCTGGTATAAGTGCGCTGAATGGGACGTCGTAGTAATCATTCAGCAGCCAATGTAATTTAGGTTTATCACCGGAATGAAGCTCGATAGGCCAAGGCGTGCGGCAGATCCCGTCTTGACGTTTCCGGCAGGTGACAACATCGTCATTGGTCAGGGTCTCTACCCCGACGATTGAGCGGGTTTGGCGGATCCCGACCTCAACACCGGTATCGACCACATAGGCATTTTCACAACCCGGTACAAAGTTGTTGAGGAAGCGGGCGTAATCGCGTACCTGGCGACGGCCAAACACTTCAGCCTCGGTAAAATCCACAGGATCGATCACATTGAGCATCCGGCCGTCTTGGCCGGCTAGACGGGTGGCGTTCACCATCAGTTCGCCATCTCGGGTGGTCGGGAATATCCAGATTTTATGACGAGGTAGGTCGTAGTCACCCGATGCATTGGCTGCCAAGATATTTTCGGTGACCTTGGGTGGGCAGATAGTGTCTTCGCCGTAGTATTCAAGGTATTGGTCTAGATCGACACCGGCAATACGGAAGAACATTGTTGGATTCTGGATCCGGCCTTCGTCACCAAAGTAGTACTCGAATCCGGCTCGGGCAATACCGGCAGCATCACCGGAAGCATCGATAAATTGCTTGGCGAGGATGATGCTTTGGCCCGCGTTTGATTCCAGCACCACGCCTTTAAACTCATCGCCTTCCATGATCACGCCAGTGACCGCTGTGTGGAACAGGACATTGACGCCAGCATCTTCTAGCATGTCGTCAGCCACTTCGCGCCACATCAACGGGTCGTGGGTTACGGTGAAGGTCTTGCCGTAACGCTGTGGGCCGGTGACGCCACCTTTGTCTTCCAGTGCCTGGCGGAATTTTTCAGTAAAGCCGAACACCACTTGCTCCGGTTTTGCGTCTGGATTGTCGCTCGCCATATACATGCCGCAGATTGTGCCAGACAAGCCCGCAACAGCAGCACCGCCGCAAAAGCCATACTTTTCAATAAGCCAAGTATTTTTCCCCATGTTACCGGCAGTACATGCGGCTGCGACACCTGCTGCACCTCCACCGATAACCAGTACGTCGATCTCGGCAAGGATCGGAAGATCTGGAAGTTGATCGAAACGGTTGACGGTTTGCCAATTCTTCATGCTTTTACTCTCTGATGAACTACTGATGTCCAACTGATATATCAGTTGTGTGTTTGTAATATATACCTAGTCTTTCCTGTGGTACAATTCAGATCAGCTAATTGTGAGTCTGCTCACTAATGGAATTGGACGGAAGAAATCAATGACAGCAATAAAAGAAGCCATTAACAAAACCGACATTGCCTATAACGAGTTGGAAAAAAAGATTATTTTTAGAGAATTAGAGCCAGGCACTATGGTGAGCGAAAAGCAACTTGCCGAGTCTTTGGATTTGGGGCGCACACCGGTACGGGAAGCATTACAGCGGTTGTCTTACGAGCGTATGGTGGAAATCCACCCGCGCCGTGGTATTCAGATCCCGCTTATCTCAATCGAAAGCCAGTTGAAGATTTTGGAAGTGCGCCGCGATATCGAAGCCTTGTGTGTTCGCTATGCCGCCTCAAGGGCATCAACTGAAGAAAAGCAGCGTATGCAGCAGCTGGCCGAGCAGCTTGAGGTATGCGCCGAGCAAAAGGACGATGTGCAATATGCTGTGTTGCTGAAGAATATTCACCGCCTGCTTGTGAAAGCGGCGGACAATGAATACCTGCAATTGGCTATGGCTCCATTGCAGGGGTTGTCGCGCCGCTTCTGGTTTGCGTTCAAGAATGAGCACTCGGATCTAACAGAAGCTTCGTCATTGCATGCATCGGTATTGCGCGCGGTGATCCACACTGATGCCGAGGAAGCGGTTGCGGCATCACACCGTCTTAATGACTACCTAACAGACTTTGCGTATCGCAGCATCAAATCGCGTTAACGGATGCTCGCCAGTGAGCCTGCAACATCCGTGTGAAGTCGCCGGTGCGGCGATAACGAGGAGAGGTTGATAGACTCTCCTTGGATTACATTTGGTAAAAACGGTGTGTTTAAGCCGCTGTTTCCGCGCGTTGCTTTTTGCCTTTCCATTGCTGGATCACCAGTCCGCAGACAATCAATACCAAGCCGACCAGCGTTGAGCTGTGGATTTCCTCACCGATAATCGTCGCCAGTAGCATTAGCGAGATGAACGGGGAGATAAAGATCAGGTTGCTGATCCGTGCGGTGTTACGGGTCAACTTGAGCGCATTGATCCACAGCACGAACGTTACCCCCATTTCGAACAACCCGACATAGCTCACCGCCGCCCAGCCTTGCCAAGGGATTGCCGTCCAGCCACCGGTGTAAAGGCTCAAACCGATAGAGAATGGCAGCGATACCAAAAAGCCAAGCAAAACGCCCAATACCGCATCGGCCTGGTTCTTGGTGTTGAGGATCCAGTACATCGCCCACAGCAGGGTCGATAGCAGCGCCAGCGCGACGCCGGTTGGGTTATCGAACTGCAATGCCATCACATCACCCTTGGTCGCAATCACCACCACGCCAAGGTAGCCCAGCGCACAGGCAGCCCAGTCTTGTTTGCGGATTTTCTGGCCGAGAAAAACCGCTGCCATCAGTGTCAGGGTGATCGCCCAGCTGTAGTTAAGCGGCTGGGCTTGAGAAGCGGGCAGCAACTCGTAGGCTTTGAATAGCACCAGGTAGTAGGCAAACGGGTTGATCAGCCCCAGCAGCAAGTAGTAGAGCGGCCTTGCCATGAAGGTCCGACCCAACAGGTGCAGCTTGCCCTGGTAGAGCGCAATACCAGCCAGGGCGAGGGCGGATACCACACTGGCGGCAACCAGCATCTGGATCGGGGTGAAGAAATCGAGGGTGATCTTAAAAGCGGTGGCCACGGTCGACCACAGCAGGACGGCTGCCAAGCCATACCCGAGCGCGTAACGTTCGTTCATTGTTCATCCATAATCAATAGCTGCGCAGGCAAGGCAGCAGGGAGTATAAGGTTAGGGCGTCAGTGTATTCGATTGCACGGAAGCCGACCAGAAAATTGCTGTAAGGAATGTGAGCTTCATTCTGGGATGCGTGTAGAAGAGTTGTGGTGTGGTTTTCTGTGCTATCGGAACTGGACATTTATCCAGTATCCTCTTAGCCTTATTGGCAAAAGCAGATCAATTGCTGGTTAATCAAAGAGTCAGGAACAAAGCATGATGAATGAGTGGATGTCGGGATATGGCTTGGCGATGGTGACGGGGTTATCCGGCGCTGTGGCGGCAGGGGGTATCGTGGCATGGCTGGTGAAAAACCGCTGGCAGCAGCAAATGGCGCTGTTGCGCCAGCAAGCAGAAGCCGAGTTGAAATTGGCCCAGAGTAAAATGCAGCACTTCCAAAGCCAGATTGATGAGCGCAACCAGGAGCTCGACGAAATGGATGTCGAGCGCGATAGGCTGACTGCCGAGTTGCGTCAGATGCATGGCCGATTGGCTGCCGCGCTGGAGAAGATGCGCCATTTCGAAGCGCTCAGGAACGAAAAGCAGTACTTGACCGAGCAGCTGGAAAATAGCCGGATGGCCAACGCTGGTCTTGAAGCGGATTTGCGCGAGCAGGAAGCCCGCCATTTTGAAGAGCAGAAAGCGGCGGATGACAAAATTGCCCTGTTGGAAAATGCCGAAGAAAGGCTGCGGGTGCAGTTCGAGAGCCTAGCTAACAAGATGTTTGAGCATAAGACCCGCACCGTTGACCAGCAGAACCGGATCAGCATGGAAGGTCTGCTCGGGCCACTGCGCGAGCAGCTTGAGGGGTTCCGCAAACAGGTCAACGACAATTTTACCCAGGAAGCGCGCGAGCGTCACACCCTGGTCCATGAGATCAATAACCTCAAGCAGCTCAACGAGCAGATGGCCCGGGAAGCAGTCAACCTGACCCAAGCCCTCAAGGGCGACAACAAGGCACAGGGCAACTGGGGGGAAGTGGTTCTGGCCCGGGTGCTGAACGAGTCCGGCCTGCGGGAGGGCCACGAGTACCAAACCCAGGTTAGCCTCGAGAATGACAAGGGCAAGCGCTACCAGCCCGATGTGGTGGTGCATCTGCCGCAGAGCAAGGATGTGGTGATCGACGCCAAGGTGTCGCTGGTTGCCTACGAGCGTTTCTTCAATGCCGACACGGTGGCCGAACAGGAGCTGGCTCTGGGTGAGCATGTTGCCTCGGTTCGTAGTCACATTCGCGGCCTGAGCCGCAAGGACTACCATCAGCTGCACGGGGTCGAGAGCCTCGATTATGTACTGATGTTTATTCCGGTCGAGCCGGCGTTCCAGGCGGTTATCGAAGCTGACCCGAGCTTGATCCGTGATGCGATGGATCAGAACATCATGTTGGTAAGTCCGACCACCTTGCTGGTGGCGCTGCGTACAATCAACAACCTATGGCGCAACGAGCGCCAGAATCAGAATGCCAAGCAAATCGCCGAGCGGGCTAGCAAGCTGTATGACAAGCTGCGCCTGTTTGTTACTGATATGGAAGCCATGGGTGCGTCGCTGGAGAAGGCCAACCAGAGCTACCAGGGTGCCATGAACAAGCTGGTGACAGGGCGCGGCAACGTGATCCGTCAGGCCGAGGGCTTTCGCCAGTTGGGCGTTGAGGTTAAGCGCGATATCAGCCCATTGTTGACCGAGCGGGCGATGCTGGGGGCGGCGGATGATAATGCTTTACCTGAGGGCGCGTTGGCCGCAATTGGTGAGGATAGCCCGACAGCGTAATTGTGCGCTGTGGACTTAGATGCAGGTTGTGCTTTGAGCAAAGCTCAACCATCAAGTACACTAGGGCGAAATAAAATGTTAACCATGACGGAAGTAGCATGACGGACACCACACTAGAGACGACCCATTTTGGCTACCGGACTGTAGCCAAGGAAGACAAGGCAGAAATGGTTGCTGAAGTATTTCACTCGGTAGCAGCCAAGTACGACATTATGAATGACTTGATGTCGATGGGAGTCCATCGCGTGTGGAAGCGCTTCACCATAGATTGCAGCGGTGTTCGCCGTGGTCACAAGGTCCTTGACCTCGGTGGTGGTACCGGCGACCTGACAGCCAAGTTCTCGCGCATTGTCGGTGATGACGGTCAGGTGATCTTGGCAGATATCAACAACTCGATGCTCAAGGTTGGCCGTAGCAAACTGCGTGACAGCGGCATTGTCGGCAACGTCGGCTATGTCCAGGCGAACGCCGAAGAGCTACCGTTCCCTGATGATTACTTTGACTGTATTACCATCAGCTTCTGTCTGCGTAACGTGACCGACAAGGACAAGGCGCTGCGTTCGATGTATCGCGTGCTGAAGCCGGGTGGCCGCCTGTTGGTATTGGAATTTTCCAAGCCGATTATCGAGCCGCTGTCTAAAGTCTATGACGCTTATTCTTTCCACCTGTTGCCGAAAATGGGCGAGGTGATTGCTAACGATGCCGAAAGTTACCGCTACCTAGCGGAATCCATTCGCATGCACCCGGATCAGGAAACCCTTGAAGGGATGATGCAGGATGCCGGCTTCGAGCAAACCAACTACTACAACCTGACCGGTGGCATTGTTGCCCTGCACCGTGGCTACAAATTCTGAGGAACCCATGCCTGTTGACGCGTTTGTAACCGGGGCGATCGAGACCTCGCTAAATGCTCTGCTGAAAGATGATGAAGACAGCCAGCGTCGACTTGCCCGTTTGAAAGGTAAGGTGATCGGCGTAACCATCAATGAGTTCGGCAAGCAGTTGTATTTTGTCTTCAGCCAGCAGATCGATGTGCTGGGAGCCTATGAAGGCGAGGTGGACTGCCAGCTTGCCCTGAACTTGTCTGTGTTGCCTGAGCTCCGTCAGCAAGCCAACCTGACTCAACTGATCAAGGCCGACAAGCTGTCGCTGGACGGTGATATCCAGCTGGCCCAGCAGTTTTCAGCGCTGCTCAGTGGGTTGAAACCGGATGTCGAAGAAAAACTATCGCAATATACCGGTGATATAGTTGCCCACACCTTGGTGAGCGGTGCCAAACAAGGCGCACGCTTTTTCCAGCAGGGAGTGGCCAAACGCCAACGCGACTTGGCTGAAGTGATCACCGAAGAGTGGCGCTTGGCACCGCAGGCGTTGGAAATTGCCTATTTTGCCGATCAGGTCGATGATCTGAAGATGGATGTAGCACGCTGTGAAGCCCGCCTGAATCGCCTTATGGAGCAAGCGCCTCGATGATGGTGTTGTCAGAAGTTAAGCGTTTATACCAAATTACCGCTGTTCAGCTCCGTTATGGGCTGGATGAGCTGCTGCCGGAAGACCCTCGGCTCAAATTGCCAAAGGCAATGCGTAAGTCATTGTTCTGGCTGCGCAACGAACATCCGGAAAAGCCTTTGGGAGAGCGTCTGCGCTTGGCGTTGCAGGAGCTGGGTCCGGTATGGATCAAGTTCGGCCAGATGATGTCGACCCGCCGTGATCTGTTCCCGCCGCATATCGCCGACCAGTTGGCGCTGTTGCAGGATCAGGTCGCGCCATTCGATGGCCGCTTAGCCAAACAGCAGATGGAAAAAGCCTTGGGCGGCCCGCTCGAGACGTGGTTTGATGATTTTGACGAGGTGCCACTGGCATCGGCGTCGATTGCCCAGGTGCATACCGCGACCTTGAAGGAAACCGGCAAGGAAGTGGTACTCAAGGTGATCCGCCCTGACATCCTGCCGGTGATCAAGGCCGACATAACCCTGATGTACCGCATGGCGGGTTTGTTGGCCAAAGTACTGCCGGATGCACGTCGCCTGCGCCCGGTAGAGGTTGTCCGTGAGTATGAGAAAACCTTGCTCGACGAGCTGAACCTGATGCGCGAGGCCGCTAATGGCATCCAGCTCAGACGTAATTTCGAAGACAGCCATATGCTGTATGTGCCCGAGGTGTATACCGACCTTAGCCGGGAAAACCTGCTGGTGATGGAGCGCATCTACGGCATTCAGGTGTCGGATATCGATGCGCTGGTGGCCAACGGTACAGACATGAAGTTGCTGTCGGAAAATGCGGTGACGATTTTCTTCACTCAGGTGTTCCGGGACAGCTTCTTCCATGCTGACATGCACCCGGGCAATATTTTTGTCGCACGGGAAAATCCGGAAAACCCGCAGTGGATCGCACTCGACTGTGGCATTGTCGGTAGCCTGAACCGCGAAGACAAGCGCTACCTGGCCGAAAACCTACTGGCGTTTTTCAACCGGGACTACCGCAAGGTCGCCGAGTTACACGTAGATTCTGGCTGGGTGCCGGAAGATACCAACATCGATGAGTTTGAATTCGCGATCCGCACCGTGTGCGAGCCGATTTTCGAAAAGCCGCTGGCCGAGATCTCGTTTGGCCATGTGCTGCTTAACCTGTTCAATACCGCGCGCCGCTTCAATATGGAAGTGCAACCGCAGTTGGTATTGCTGCAGAAAACCTTATTATATGTCGAAGGATTGGGACGTCAGCTGTACCCGCAGCTTGATTTGTGGGATACCGCTAAACCTTTCCTGGAAGACTGGATGTCTCGTCAGGTCGGCCCACAGGCCGTGATTGACGGGGTGAAAACCCGGGCGCCATTCTGGGCGGAGAAATTACCGGAGCTACCGGAATTACTTTATGATAGTTTGCGCCAAGGCAATGCACTGAACCAACGTATCGATAAACTTTATGACAACTTCATGGAGAGTCGACGTTACCAGGGCCAGGCAAGGTTCTACTTTGGCATTGGTGCAACTCTGGTTGTATGTTCTGCCATACTTTTTAGTAATCATATTGAAAACTATTCGGCGATCAGTGCTGCAATGGGGGTCACGTTTTGGTTACTTGGGTGGCGTGTTTGCCGGAAATAGACGGTAAAGTATGCAGCCAACACATAAACGATTCGTTATTAACCACAATTAGCTGAGGTAAAACAAGCATGGGTGGTATCAGTATCTGGCAATTGCTAATCATTGCACTAATCATTGTTCTGCTGTTCGGAACCAAGAAGTTGCGTACACTGGGCGGTGACTTGGGCTCTGCCGTGAAAGGTTTCAAGAAGGCGATCAGCGACGAAGATTCTTCAACTGAGAAGAAAGACGCGGCAGCTGATGCAGACTTCGACCAGAAGAAACTGGCTGAACAGCAGGGTGATCAGGCTCAGAAGAGCCAGAAAGACAAAGAGCAGGTTTAACACGTGTTTGATATCGGGTTCTGGGAACTAATACTGATCTCCGTGGTGGGATTGGTTGTACTGGGGCCGGAACGCCTACCCGTCGCGATACGTAGTGTATCGCGCTGGATTGGGGCTGCACGTAATATGGCGAACTCGGTCAAAGATGAACTGAACCAGGAACTTAAGATCCAGGAACTTCAGGAAAACTTGAAAAAAGCCGAGCAAATGGGGATGAAAGATCTCTCGCCAGAGCTGAGGGATACTGTTGAGGAGCTGAAGAAAGCAGCCTCCGATGTGCAGCGTCCTTATGGCGACAAAAAAGACGAGCAGTCCTCGGCGACGACCTCTCAAAAGCAGGATTAATATAAGTCACTATGTCTACTGTTGAAGATACGCAACCGTTATTCAGCCACTTGCTTGAGCTGCGTAACCGGCTGTTGCGTTCCATCCTGAGTGTCATTGTGGTTTTTCTTGGCCTGGTGTGGTTTGCTAACGACATCTATGCCTTCATCTCAGCGCCTTTGGTAGAACGTCTGCCAGAAGGCGCGAGCATGATTGCAACGGATGTAGCATCGCCATTCTTTACGCCAATTAAGCTCACCTTGGTGACCTCGGTGTTTATTGCTGTGCCGATGATCTTGTATCAGGTTTGGGCCTTTGTGGCACCGGGGCTGTACAAGCATGAGCGCAAGCTGATCATGCCGCTGCTGTTTTCCAGCTCGCTGCTGTTCTATGCGGGTGTGGCTTTTGCTTACTTTGTGGTATTTCCACTGGTATTTAGCTTCTTCACTAAAACAGCACCGGAAGGGATCACGGTCGCAACGGATATCGCCAGCTACCTGGACTTTGTCCTAGCATTGTTCTTGGCATTCGGTATTGCGTTTGAAATCCCGGTGGCCATTATCTTGCTGTGCTGGACAGGGGCGACGGATCCGGAAAGCCTGCGTACCAAAAGGCCTTACATCATTGTTGGTGCCTTCGTGGTCGGTATGATGCTGACACCGCCAGATATGATCTCGCAAACCCTGCTGGCCATCCCGATGTGTTTGCTGTTTGAGGTCGGCTTGTTCTTCTCGCGCTTCTACGTCCGCGAGCAAGAAGAAGACGATGCGGCCGAAGAGCAGTAAGTCATTCGATAGCCTGTATCGCAGGCAAGAAAAAACCGGCCGAGGCCGGTTTTTTTATTTTATGCTCCCCTCGTGGGGATTAGCTAATTACAGCTTGTGCATTGAAATCGTTGATTTGATGTTGCCGTTGCTGTCCAGTGTACGGCGGTTCAAGACACCTTGATCCCAGTTCTTACCTGCTGGTGCGTATTCCCAGCGGTTGATTTTGATATCAGCTGGCTGGCAGCCTTCAGTCTGGTTGTCCTCGTCCTTATCACACCAGCGGATGGTGCTGTTTAGCTGGGTCAGTGTAGCTTTACTGTCATTGCCTTGGCCATTGGTCGCGAACCACCAGTAATCCATGGCTGAGAGAGTGTCATAGGAAACGTTCTTTTCATCGAGAGAAGAACGTTCGCACTGTCCCGAGAACTCTTCACCAGTCATAGAAGCTAGGCCATTGTCATCGAAGACTAGGGTTGAAACCGCTACGCCATCACACCCTTCGCGAGTGGCGACTGCCTTCCACGTACCTTTGAAATCCACGTAGCGCTCAGCTGTTGGGCTTTCAACGATGTAGTTGAAGTTGATGCTGTTAGATACTCGGCCTTTATATTGCCCGTTAAGCATAGTACGTTGCCTCACTTCAGTGTAAACACCTGTAATAGCATCATAGCTGTGAGACAGAACGTTCTGTTGAATCTCGGAGCCATCTTCATCATCACTGTCATCGCGCTCGGTAATAGAGAATCCAGTCAAAGAGGATTCAGAACAACTTTGGTTAGCTAGACAGTTGAACATTGGCCCTTCACCATCACTTTCAAGCATTGACCAAGGGTAGCTTTCGTCTTGTGCAAGTTCCTCTTTTTTGTAAAGGATGCTGTAGTCAAAAGCATTGGCAAGGCTGAATTTTGCATAATCAAACTCATCCCCCATGAAGTCCATCTCGGTGCCATTACAAGTCGCGTGGTTGTTATTTTCCGCTGCTACATAATTTGCAGAGACCCCTTCCTTATCCAAACACGCGAGGTAGCTGGTTGCAAAGCCGCTGCTGATGGTTGTGTCATTGGAGCCCTTTAATAGCACAAGGTTTGTATCGTCCAATTTCACTGTCATGTGACGGAAGCCGCGGGTGGTATCAAACAACTCTTCTTCAAGTAGTTTGTCGGCGTGGACAAATAGTTGCTCGTTACTACTTCCTGCATTTTGGGCTGACAGTGTGCTCTCGATAGTTCTTAGGTATTTGCCCGAACCTTTTTGCCAATCAGTCAGAACTTCTTTGCTACCGCGTTCAAGGCCAGCCAGAGAGTTATTTAGGTGGTCGAGAGCTTTATCTTCGCTAATCCACTCTGTTTTACCCAGAGCTTTCTTCAGACTATCAGCAGAGTCTAAATCATGTAGCATGACATTTTGTAATGCTGCAATCATTCCTGCGCTCGGTGACTTGATGGTGTCAGGGAGTGTAATGGCGTTATCGCTCGCATCATCCATGGTTTGTAGGATACGGGCTAGGTTAAGTGCTTTTTGGTAGTTACCTGTTGCCTCGAAAGGTGAAATGATATCGCGGATCGAGGAGGTACCGATGCGTAGACCGTTCTCTCCACCAAGATAGAAGGTGATGCTTTCATCTTTTTCGTCGAAATTATAAGTACCTTCGGCATCAGTATAACCTGTTTTACCACTTGGCTGAGTGACGTAATAGAGACCTTCTACTGCGGCATCAATGAAAGCGCCTTGGGACTGAACGGCAACAGGAGGTTGGCCATTGCCAGAGTTATTGCTTGAAGAATCACTGCCACAGCCTGTTAGCGATAGGGCGGCAATCATCGAAGCTGCAATAGCTGAGTATTTGAAATGCATTGGTTTTCCTTGTAATGCAAAAATGAATATTGATGGTTCGTTGTTTTAGTTTTATTGGTTACTCAAACATTTATGAGTGCAGCGATATATAGAGTGAAATTCTTTTAACATCAATTTCTTAGCGTATTATATGTGATTGGCAGCACATAATTGCTTACACAAAAGGGTTAGATTTGCTCAGTGACTGCTTTTGTTAATTAAATTAGATGTTTAGGTGAAATTTATTGATGCGAAGTGATGAAGGTTGGTGGTGGGAGGTGGAAACAAAAAAGCCAGCGGCAAATGCGCTGGCTTTATGGGTTCGAAATGGCTTTCTGCTAGAAGAAGATGTGCGCCATCATCGCAATCACTGGCAGAGTCACCAGGGTACGTAGGATGAAGATCATGAACAGCTCCCACGGTTTGACCGGGATTTTACTGCCGATCAGCAGCGCACCGATTTCCGACATGTAGATCAGCTGGGTCACCGACATTGCCGCAATCACAAAGCGGGTCAAATCGCTCTCAATGCCCGATGCCAAGATAGAAGGCAGGAACATATCGGCAAAACCGACCACGATAGTCTCGGAGGCCGCTGCGGCTTCAGGAATTCGCAGTAGTTCAAGGAACGGTATAAATGGCTGGCCCAGCAGGCTGAATACCGGCGTGTTCTCGGCAATCACAAGGGCAATGGTACCAATTGCCATTACCACAGGCAGTACGCCGAAGATCATATCAATCGCGTTCTTCACGCCTTCTGCAACCATGCTGCGCAGGCTTTTCACCTGAGAAGCTTTCTCCAGCGCTTGCTCCAGGCCAAAACCAATCACGGTTTTGCCTTCAGGTAGGGCTTCGATATCGCCTTCTAGCGGCTGGCCGTCGATGTAGCGGTCTTTCTTCCACGATAGCGGTGGTAGGCGAGGGACAATTACCGCCGCTGCCAAGCCTGCCAGGCACACGGTCAGGTAGAACGGGGCAAACATGTGCTCCAGGTTCACCTGGGCAATGACCACTAGGCTGAAAGTAATAGAGACCGCCGTGAAAGTGGTACCGATCACCGCCGCTTCACGCTCGGTGTAGATTTTGCTTTCGTACTGCTTGCTGGTCATCAGTACGCCGACACTACCGTCGCCCAGCCATGAGGCAATACAGTTTACCGCTGAGCGACCCGGTAGGTTGAATAGCGGGCGCATCACGCGGGTGAACAGGGCACCGACAAACTCCAGTAGGCCGAAGTTAAGCAGCAATGGCAGCAGCAAACCGGCAAAAAGGAAGACAGAAAAGAGCACCGGCAATAGATCATTCAGAACTAGGCCACCGGTATCACCATGGTGGATCATTTCAGGGCCGATGCCGAAATAGGTCATCACGACAAAAATCGCGCCCAACTGCTGGACCACGAACCAAGGCAAAGACGGGTTAAGCAGGCCGCTCAAAAAGCTGCTCTCTAGCACTGCTTTTGGCTTCAATAGCTTAGTGGCTATCGAGGCGACACCGGTTAGGGCGATCACGAAGGTCACCATGGCTGGCAGCATGCCATCGAACAATGCCTGAACCGATTTGGCCAGAATAGCGATAGGAATTGTCAGTGAATCCTGGTAACTGATAGGTGCCATGAAAAGGAAGACACCGAGGAGCGACGGTAGGAGGAACATGAGCCATGGGCTCTTTTTACCGTTTTGGGAAATAACCTGATCCTGCATATTTGGCCTTTAACTGATTGATAAGCTAAGAGTAAATAAATGCTTTTATTCTCTGTGGAATAAATATTCACTGATCTTCCATAATCAGGTCGGGAAAGATTACAGTTTTTCACCTAGAAATGGAATTATTTTCGCCAATATCTGCGCTTTTATTCATTATTATTCGTTATTGTATGATATTTATGGTTTAGGATCCTGTGTGTGCTTTGATGGCTGTTGCATGTTCTGCAATCCAGGGCACAGCAAAAAGGCAATAAAAAAGGAGCGATAACCGCTCCTTCTTAATGCCATTTAGCGCTATTAACGCATAGTCACGAACTCTTCAGAGCCCGTTGGGTGGATAGCCACTACAGAGTCGAAGTCTGCTTTGGTTGCGCCCATCTTCATCGCTACGCCGAAGCCCTGGATCATCTCGTCAACGGTGTAGCCGATGCCGTGCAGGCCAACCACTTTCTCGTCAGGGCCGGCACAAACCAGTTTCATCTTGCATGGTTGGCGGTGTGAAGTTACTGCGGTGTACATCGCGGTAAAGCCAGACTTGTAAACCTTGACGTTTTCCTCGCCGTACTGGGCGATAGCTTCAGGCTCGCTCAGGCCGATAGTACCGATTGGTGGGTGGCTGAATACGACTGTTGGAACCAATTTGTAGTCCATCTTGGCGTCTGGCTTGTTGTTGAACAGGCGCTCAGACAGCTGGCGGCCAGCTTTAACAGCCACAGGTGTTAGTTCGATACCACCTTCCATGATGTCACCAACACAGTAGATGCCGTCGACATTGGTACGCTGGTACTCGTCAACCTTGATGTAGCCGCGATCGTTGGTTTCAACACCAGTCGCTGCCAGGTTGATCTTGTCAGTCGTTGGGTTACGACCGATAGCCCAGATAAGTACATCGGTGTTGTGCGACTCGCCGTTTTCGAAATGCAGAGTCACTGAGCCGTCAGCTTCCTTAATCACTTCTTTCGGTACGCTGTGGGTGTGCAGTGTTGGGCCTTCTTTGTCCATCACTTCAACCAAGGTCTCGATGATCATTGGGTCGAAGCTGCGAAGTGGCGACTCCTTGCGCACGAACAGGTGGGTATCGGTACCCAGCGCGCTCAGTACGCCTGCAATTTCTACTGCGATGTAGCCTGCGCCAACAACCGCCGTACGCTTAGGCTGCTCGTTAAGCTCGAAGAAACCGTTAGAATCGATACCGTGCTCGGCACCCGGTACGTTCGGGATAGTTGGCTCGCCACCCACGGCGATCAGGATGTGGTCGGCAGTGTAGTGCTCGCCGTTTACTTCGATAGTCTTTTCGTCTACGAACTTGGCGAAACCGTTGATTACTTCAATCTTGTTGTTGCCCAGCACGTTGTCGTAAGCGGTGTGGATACGGCTGATGTAGGCTTCGCGGCTTTCGACCAGCTTGCTCCAGTCAAAGCCTTTTACATCTACGTCAAAGCCGTAGTCTTTGGCGTAAAGGTGCATAGCTTCAGCAATTTGGGCGCCGTGCCACATCACTTTCTTCGGCACGCAACCGACGTTGACACAGGTACCACCCAATGCCTTGGCTTCGACCAGTGCCACCTTGGCACCGTACATTGCCGCACGGTTTGCCGAAGCAATACCGCCACTGCCGCCGCCGATACAGATGTAATCAAAATGCTTTGCCATGACTTTACTCCAATATTGTTTTGATTTGGTAACAGCTCCTGCTGTGCTTGCCCTAGTGTAATCAAGAATGGGAAGAGTTACGAGAGGGGGAGTTCGAGAAAGTTGGAACAAAAAATAACGGCCATAAAAAAGGCGGGAAAACCCCGCCTTACAAGCTGTTAGCGCCAAATCGCCGCTTATTCCGGAACGATCCACTCCACTTTGTAGTGGCCGTGGTTAGGGGCGATGGCCTCTTTGAGCCATGGCAAAATCGCCTGCATCTGGCTTTCCAGTTTCCACGGCGGGTTGATCACAATCATGCCCGACGCGGTCATGCCGCGCTCCTCGGTATCGGGTTCAACACCCAGTTCGATTTGCAGAATTTTACGGATCCCCAAATCTTCCAGCCCCTTGAGCATCTTGTCGATATTCTCGCGGTACACCACCGGATACCAGATAGCATAGGTACCGGTCGCCCAGCGCTTGTGGCTCTCTTTGATTGCCTTGACCACATCCATGTACTCGTGCTTGAGTTCGTACGGAGGGTCGATCAGGACCACGCCGCGGCGCTCTTTCGGTGGCAGGCTACCCTTGAGGCGGGCGAAGGCATCTTCTTTGTAGATGCGAACCTGGCGGTCGCCACGGAATTCCTGCAGCAGCAGCGGGAAGTCGCTCGGGTGCAGCTCGGTCAAGACCATACGATCCTGGTCGCGGATCTGGGCACGGGCGACTTTCGGCGAGCCCGGATAGTAGCGCAGCTCGTCACCGTCGTTCAGTACTTTGATGGCGTCGATATAGCTGGCGATTTCGGCCGGGATATCGTCACGCTGCCAGATCCGGGCAATACCTTGCTTGAACTCGCCGGTTTTCTCACTGCGCTCATCCTGAAGATCGTAACGGCCGACACCGGAATGGGTGTCGTGGTAAACGAAGGGTTTGTCCTTTTGTTTCAGGGCATCCAGGATCAGGCTCTGGACGATGTGCTTGACCACATCGGCATGGTTGCCGGCATGGAAACTATGGCGGTAGCTCAGCATGGCTGGGATCTCGACAGGCTAGGGATAAATTGGGTCAGTATTATCGCCAATTGGCAGGGAATAGCCAGCAACCGTGATGACTTTCATGCTTGGGGTGTTAAATCTAGGTTAAAATTAGAGTGCTGCGTTACGATTTAGTGCGATGAAAGGATTGAATTTACGCTGTTCAAGACGCATTTAATAATGGACAACTAATTTAAGGAATTGCGCATGACTAACCCATTACTTTCGATGACGGGCCTGCCTCCGTTTTCGCTAATCCAGCCGGAGCATGTCAAACCTGCCGTCGAGCAGGCCATTGCCGACTGCCGAGCGGCTGTGGAGCAGGTGCTGGCAGCTGATACCGCACCAAGCTGGGAAACTATCTGCGTACCACTGGCTGAAACGGACGATCGCTTGAGCCGTATCTGGTCGCCAGTCGGCCACCTTAATGCTGTGAAGAACAGCAACGAGCTGCGTGAAGCTTACGAGAGCTGCCTGCCGATGCTATCGGATTACGGCACCTGGGTTGGTCAGCATAAGGGTCTGTATGATGCCTTCAAGGCGATCAAGGCCGATGATAGCTTTGCCGAGCTGAGCCAGGCACAGCAAAAATCGATCACCGATGCACTGAAAGAGTTTGAACTTTCTGGCATTGGCCTGCCAGCCAAAGAACAGCACCGCTACGGTGAGATCAGCAAGCGCCTGTCCGAGCTGTCTTCCACCTTCAGTAACAACGTTCTCGATGCCACCATGGGCTGGAGCAAGCTGGTAGCTGACGAAGCCGAGCTGGGCGGTTTACCTGAGTCGGCCTTGCAGGCGGCAAAGGCAGCAGCAGAGGCGAAGGAGAAAGAGGGGTATTTGTTTACCCTGGATATTCCATCTTACCTGCCGGTAATGACTTACTGCGAAAACCGCGAGCTGCGCCAGGAAATGTACGAAGCGTTTGTCACCCGAGCTTCAGACCGTGGCCCGAATGCCGGCAAGTGGGACAACAGTGAAATTATTGCCGAAAAGCTCAAGCTGACCCACGAGATTGCCCGCCTGCTGGGCTTCAACACCTACAGCGAGAAATCACTGGCGACCAAGATGGCGGAATCCACCGAGCAGGTACTGGGTTTCTTGAACGATCTGGCTAGCCGCGCCAAGCCGCAGGGCGAGCGTGAAGTGGCTGAGCTGCGTGAGTATGCTAGCACCGAGTTTGGCGCCGAAGACCTGGAGCCTTGGGATTTTGCCTTCTATGCCGAGAAGCTCAAGCATCACCGCTACAGCATTTCTGATGAGCAGTTACGTCCGTATTTCCCGGAGCAGAAAGTGGTTGCTGGCCTGTTCGAAGTGCTCAAGCGTGTGTTCGGTATGGACGTTAAAGAACGTGAGGGTGTTGATACCTGGCACGAGTCGGTGAAGTTCTACGACATCTTCGATGCGCAAGGCGAGCTGCGTGGTAGTTTCTACCTAGATTTGTATGCCCGCGAGCACAAGCGTGGTGGGGCATGGATGGACGAATGTATGGTCCGTCGTACCCGTCAGGATGGCACTATGCAGCTACCAGTGGCTTACCTGACCTGTAACTTCAACAAGCCGGTGGGCGATAAGCCTGCGCTGTTTACCCATGACGAGGTGGTCACCCTATTCCACGAAACCGGCCATGGCATCCACCACATGCTGACCCAGATCGAAGTCCCTGCGGTATCGGGCATCAACGGTGTGCCTTGGGATGCGGTTGAGTTGCCGAGTCAGTTCCTGGAAAACTGGTGCTGGGAAGAAGAGGCACTGGCATTCATTTCTGGTCATTACGAGACTGGCGAGCCGCTGCCAAAAGAGATGCTGGACAAGATGCTGGCTGCCAAGAACTTCCAGTCGGCGATGGGGATCCTACGTCAGCTTGAGTTCGGTTTGTTCGACTTCACCCTGTACACCGAATACGATCCTGAAGTAGGTGCCAAGGTGCTGGAAACACTGGCGGATATCAAGTCCCGCGTATCGGTAGTACCAAGCCCTGATTTCGGCCGCTTCCCGCACAGCTTCAGCCATATCTTTGCCGGTGGCTACAGCGCAGGTTACTACAGTTACCTATGGGCCGAAGTACTGTCGTCGGATGCGTACTCGCGTTTCGAGGAGGAGGGGATCTTCAATACCGAAACCGGTGCAGACTTCCTCGACTGTATCCTTGAGCGTGGCGGTAGCGAGGAGCCAATGGACTTGTTCAAGCGCTTCCGTGGCCGCGAGCCGCAGATCGATGCTTTGCTGCGCCACAGTGGTATAACCGGCTAATTGCTGCGAAGGCAGACCGCAAGAAAGTAAAAAGCACCCCGCGGGGTGCTTTTTTATAGGTGGTGCGTGTTACTCGCTGGCGATGATAGCCAGTGGCCAGCCCATGTCGCTTTGGCGGGTGGCTTCTTGCTGCAGTTCTGCATCGGTCAGCGGGTTGGCTGCCAGCCAGCTAGCAGGCAGTGACAGGCTAAGAGCGTTGTCATTGGCCAGCAGGGTGAACGGCGGCTGGTGGCTGCTGTCACGGCGGTGACACAGGATCACTGCCAAGCGCAACAAACGCAGCAGACGGGTTGCACTGTGTGCCGACAGGGCGTGTTGCTCCGGCAGGCTGGTCAGGCTCTCGCGGTAGCGGCGTAGCAGTTCACCGATCAGGTGTTTCTGGGCACGGGTGAATCCGGGTAGATCACTATGGTGGATCAGGTAGGCCGCGTGCTCACCGCTCTTCTTGAACTCGATCATGGTGCCGATTTCATGCAGGGCGGTACTGGCATCAAGCAAATAGTGCGCTTGTGGCTCCAGACTCCACTCCGATAGGCAGCTGGCCAACAGAGCACGGGCAGTGTCGCTGACATTGCCGGCATGGATGCTGTCGAGCTGAAAGCGGGTCTGCAGGCTCAGCAGGGTGCGCTCACGGACATCGTTGTGGCGCATCTGGCTCATCATCTCGTATACCATGCCTTCGCGCAGGGCGCCGCCGGCCAGGGTCATGGATTCGATACCCAATGATTCGAAAATCGCGATCAGGATAGACAGGCCGCTCGGGAATACCAGCGCACGCTCCAGGGTCAGCCCCTCGATATCGAGATCTTCCAGGCGTTCGTACTGCATGGCCTGGCGCTGCATCCGCTTGAGCTTCTGCAGGGTGATGATTTCATCCATCCCCTGGGCCAGCATGATTTCCTGTAGGGCCTGGACGGTACCGCTGGCCCCGACACAGGTTTGCCAGCCCAGTGTCTGGTATTGCTCGACAATCGGGGCAATGGCCGCTTTGGCAGCCGCGATCGCGGCATCGAAGTTGGCTTCGGTGAGGTAGCGGTCTTTGAAATAGCGCTCAAGCCAGGTAACACAGCCAATCTTGAGGCTGGTCAGGGCGCTGGCATCAAATCCCTCACCAATAATGACTTCGGTGCTGGCCCCGCCGATATCGACCACCAGGCGCTTGCCACAACCACCAGAGGTGTGGGCAACACCCTGGTAGATGATCCGGGCTTCTTCTTCGCCAGGAATGATATCGACCGGGTAGCCGAGAATCGTCTCGGCTTTGGAAAGAAAGGCCTCGGCATTGACGGCGGTGCGCAATGCGGCCGTACCGACAATACGGATATTGCTTGCCGGAATATCCTGCAGGCGCTCGGCAAACAGGCTGAGGCAGTCCCACCCCCGTTGCATTGCCTCAATACTCAGCTCGTTCGCGCTGTTGAGGCCAGCTGCCAGGCGGACTTTACGTTTGATCTTGGCCAGGGTCTGGACGGTGCCTGCGACCTCCCGGACAATCCACATGTGGAAGCTGTTGGAGCCAAGATCAATGGCGGCGTACAAGGGTGATACTGTTCTTTCCATAGGCATATCTATCTTTTTTACTGCTGTTTGTTCTGCTGCGGACGGCGACGGTTACGCTGGCGCGACTGTCCCTGGCGCTGTGAACCACTGCTGCGGCGGTTGCCACCTTGGCGTGGTGAGCGCGGTACGCTGATTGGCGGCGGCAGATCATCTAACAGGGCTTCCGAGTCGTATTTAGACAGCGGAATAGCATGTTCGATGTAGGTTTCGATAGCCGGCAGGTTAATGGCGTATTGTTCACAGGCAAAGCTGATCGAATGGCCGCTGGCACCAGCACGACCGGTACGACCGATACGGTGTACATAGTCTTCGGCGTCGTCAGGCAGATCGTAGTTGAATACGTGCGTCACCTGAGGGATGTGCAAGCCACGAGCTGCCACATCGGTTGCGACAAGGATATCGACTTCACCTTGGGTGAATTGCTCCAGAATGCGAACACGCTTCTTCTGCGGAACATCACCGGTTAGCAGGCCGACACGGTGCTTGTCTGCTGCCAGGTGAGCCCAGATGTCTTCACAGCGGTGCTTGGTATTGGCAAAGATGATCGCGCGGTCTGGCCATTCTTCTTCGATCAAGCTCTGCAGCAAACGCATCTTTTCTTGGTTCGATGGGTAGAACAGCTCTTCCTGGATGCGGTGGCCGGTTTTCTGCTCTGGCTCGACAATCACGCTTTCAGGTGAATTCATGTGCTCGAACGCCAGCTCTTTCACGCGGTAAGACAGCGTTGCTGAGAACAGCATGTTCAAGCGTTCCTGCGGTGCAGGCATACGGCGGAACAAGAAACGGATATCCTTGATAAAGCCAAGGTCGAACATACGGTCAGCTTCATCCAGCACCACGGCTTGGATAGAACGCAGATCAATCACGCGCTGCTTGTAGAAATCGATGATACGGCCACAGGTACCGATCAGGATATCCACGCCAGCTTCGAGTTTCTTCTGCTGTTTCTCGTAGGCTTCACCACCGTAGGCAAGACCCGCTGTCAGGCCGGTGCTTTCGAGTAAAGGCTTGGCATCGTTGTAAATTTGGATCGCCAGTTCACGAGTCGGTGCCATAATAATGGCACGAGGATGGTTTTGTTTACGATCCTCTTTTGCTGGGTTTAGCAGCAGGTAGTTAAAAGTCGCAGTCAGGAAAGCCAGGGTTTTCCCTGTGCCTGTTTGAGCCTGACCAGCAATGTCACGGCCGGAGAGCACTACCGGCAATGCCAGCGCCTGGATCGGCGTACAATTATGGAAACCTTTGGCTTCCAATCCTTGTAAAACCCGAGGTTCTAAACCCAGGTCGGCAAATTTTTGCTCTGTGATGTGAGTCGTCTTCATTCGTATAGAATATCAGCTTAGGGTTGCAATACGAAACGGATTCCATTCAAATAGGGCATCGATTTGCTGGTTAAAATCAAATCAGCTAACAAAATCAACCATTGGAGTGGAAGATGAGCGACAAGATTGTGCAGCTGACAGACGCAAGTTTCGAAAGCGATGTCATTACTGCTGCAGGCCCGGTACTAGTCGATTTTTGGGCTGAATGGTGTGGTCCATGCAAAATGATTGCCCCAATTCTTGACGAAATCGCGGACGAGTACGAAGGCAAGCTGACTATCGGTAAATTGAATATCGACCAGAATGCAGCGACACCACCGAAATTCGGTATCCGTGGTATCCCGACACTGCTGTTGTTCAAAGACGGCGGTGTAGCGGCAACCAAAGTGGGTGCCCTGTCAAAGAGCCAGCTTAAAGAGTTCCTAGACGCGAACCTGTAAGCGACTCTGTCTCGAACCGTGCACAATTTCTCGTTGTGCATGGTTTGACTTGCGTCTATGCTAGACGGATGAGATCTTTAGTGCTAACTTATTGCACGTAAATTGTAATTTTGTTCATTCCTTGACCAGCCCCATTGGTCAGCTTTATCTCAATTAACATAGAACCCCAATTTTGACTGACAAGAAACCCACCACTATGAATCTTACTGAACTGAAGAACCAGCCTATTTCTAAGTTGGTTGCGCTTGGCGAAAGCTTAGGACTGGAAAACCTGGCGCGTTTGAGAAAACAAGACATCATCTTTGCCATTCTCAAACAGCATGCGAAAAGTGGTGAGGACATTTTTGGCGATGGTGTTCTAGAAATCCTTCAAGATGGCTTCGGCTTCCTCCGCTCTGCAGACAGTTCTTACCTCGCCGGTCCTGATGATATCTACGTTTCTCCTAGCCAAATCCGCCGTTTCAACCTTCGCACTGGTGACACAATTGCCGGCAAGATCCGCCCGCCAAAAGACGGCGAGCGTTACTTTGCCCTGCTGAAGGTTAACGAGGTTAACTACGATAAGCCAGATAACGCGCGTAACAAGATCCTGTTTGAAAACCTGACGCCGCTGCACGCCAACGAGCGTATGCGTATGGAGCGTGGTAACGGTTCGACTGAAGACATCACGGCCCGTGTACTGGACTTGGCATCGCCAATCGGTAAAGGCCAGCGTGGTTTGATTGTTGCTCCGCCGAAAGCGGGTAAAACCATGTTGCTGCAGAACATTGCCCAGAGCATTGCTTACAACCACCCTGAGTGTGAGTTGATGGTATTGCTGATCGACGAACGTCCGGAAGAAGTAACCGAGATGCAGCGTCTGGTTAAGGGTGAAGTGGTTGCCTCTACCTTCGATGAGCCAGCATCACGTCACGTACAGGTAGCTGAGATGGTGATCGAGAAAGCCAAGCGTCTGGTAGAGCACAAGAAAGACGTTGTGATCCTGCTTGACTCCATTACTCGTCTGGCACGTGCTTACAACACCGTGATCCCGTCATCGGGCAAGGTACTGACCGGTGGTGTGGATGCCAACGCCCTGCACCGTCCGAAGCGTTTCTTCGGTGCGGCTCGTAACGTCGAAGAGGGCGGTAGCCTGACTATCATCGCAACAGCATTGGTTGATACCGGTTCTAAGATGGATGAAGTTATCTACGAAGAGTTCAAGGGTACAGGTAACATGGAACTGCACCTTTCTCGTAAGATCGCTGAAAAGCGTGTCTTCCCGGCGATTGACTTCAATCGCTCTGGTACCCGTCGTGAAGAGCTACTGGCGAAAACTGACGAGTTGCAGAAAATGTGGATCCTGCGCAAGATTGTTCACCCAATGGGTGAGACCGATAGCATGGAGTTCCTCATCGACAAGCTATCGATGACCAAGACCAACGACGAGTTCTTCGACGCGATGCGTCGCCAGAAGTCATAATGTCTGTCAGCAGAATTGCTGCTTGACTCACAGTTTTGAAAAACGCCACAGTTTGTGGCGTTTTTTATTTTTGTTACACTGGTAATCTTAATTGATCATTGTTCAATTGCAGCTTTGCTGGTAATTGCCCCCGATAAATCGATATACTGTGTTTGTTATCAACTTGTGACTTTGGATCAGGATGATCCTGATAACTGACATATCTTTTTTCACCAAGGAGGTGACATGCGACTAGGAAAGTGCATGCAGATAGGTTTGCTGGCTGTAGGGGTGATAGCGGCCCAGGCGACGGCCCAGAACAAGGCTCAGATTGCCATTCAGCCAACCGAAATCTCCCAACAGGACGTTGAACAAGTCCACGCTTCCCAACAGGTCAAAAACCGGCTATCAGCCCTGCGTCATTATTACGACAACAGTGACTTTGCGCTGTTGGAATCGCATTTGTCCCCGCTGCCACCCCTGCAGCAAGAAGCCGTGCGCAGCCTGATGATTGACTATGCCATCGACTACGCGGAGAAACCCAATGGCCTGGATCAGGCCAAAGCCGATTGGCTTGAGGCTCAGGCAGCCCGTATGCCGGTGTTCAATGTGGTCGAGCAAGGGGATGGCTACCTGGTGACCAAATCGGCCTTCCATTACGGTGCCAAGGCCCGCAGTTTGGTGATCCGCTGGCAGCAGCAGTTGCTGGCCCTGCAAATGGCAGAGCAAGCCGAGGATGGTACGCTGCTGCTATCTGATTGGCTGGCCGGGGATATCCAAGCCCAGGCGACCCGCCGCGATATCTTCCTTGCCCAGCTGCCAGAGCTGTCGCAGCCTGCTGTCGATATCTTGGCCGAGCAATTTACGTCGGACAGCAAGTTGTTGTGGCTGCCGGACAATGCGGTGATTGCCGCCATTGCCGCCGCCTCGGGCGATGAAGGCGTCTACCATCTGCTGTGGCGTCGTCGCAGCGATCAATACAGTTTGGCTGAGCTTAATCGCTTGGCTGGTATTGCGCCGCAGCCGGATGCCACCAAGCAGCTGATGGCGGCGACGATTAACCCGTCCTTGAAGCTCCAGGCCTACCGCGCACTGATCACCCTCAAGCCATTACCTGTGGCGGCCAGGGATTTTCTCAGTGATAAGCTAAGCGAAGTCGACGACGGCGAACTGGTGGCGACCGAGCTTGCCCGCAGCGGCTATCTTGACTGGCTCGAGCAACTTGCGTCGGTCAGCCGCAGTCAGGTTTTGCAGAAGAACTTCCGTTCGGCCGTCGCCAAGTTACCTTAATCTAGCCCGGCTGCTTATCGAGTCTTCCTGTCCGGCACGGGGTGGATCGCAGTGGTCGGATTTTCCGCTGTCCTACCGTTAACAAGTCGTTATAATGTTTTGAGAATGATTATATGTACCCGGTGGCTGGGATCAGCTCCGGGTGCTGGTGTATTTAGGATAGGTAACCGCGAAACCGATGAAGTTCAAGGATCTGCGAGAGTTTATTGACTATCTGGAGCAACAGGGCGAGCTCAAGCGCATCAAGCAGCCTGTTGACCCGGATCAGGAGATCACCGAAATCTGTGATCGTACCCTGCGGGCCGGTGGTCCGGCACTGTTGTTCGAAAACCCGGTGGGCTATGACGTCCCGGTACTGGCGAATCTGTTCGGTACTCCGGGCCGGGTGGCAATGGGAATGGGGCGGACCGATGTGCGCGAGTTGCGGGAAGTGGGTAAATTGCTGGCTTACCTCAAAGAGCCCGAGCCGCCGAAAGGTTTCCGCGAAGCGCTGGATAAGCTTCCGGTGTTCAAGCAGGTGCTGAATATGCCGGTCAAGCGGCTGCGCAGTGCGCCGTGCCAGGACATTGTCTGGCACGGCGATGAGGTCGACCTGGATAAAATTCCGGTGATGAGCTGCTGGCCCGACGATGTGGCACCGCTGCTGACCTGGGGCCTGACCATTACCAAGGGGCCGAACAAAAAGCGCCAGAACCTTGGGATTTACCGTCAGCAGAAAATTGGCAAAAACAAAATCATTATGCGCTGGCTGGCTCACCGTGGCGGCGCGCTGGATCTGCGCGACTGGATGGAAACCAATCCGGGCCAGCCTTTTCCGGTGAGCGTGGCGTTCGGCGCCGATCCGGCGACTATCCTGGGTGCGGTCACCCCGATCCCCGATACCTTGTCTGAGTATGCCTTTGCCGGCTTGCTACGGGGTCGCAAAAGCGAAGTGGTCAAGAGCTTGAGCAATGATTTGGAAGTGCCGGCCAGTGCGGAGATTGTGCTTGAAGGCTATATCGATCCGAACGAGTTTGCCGACGAGGGGCCGTATGGCGACCATACCGGCTACTACAATGAGGTCGAGCGCCACCATGTGTTCACTATTACCCATGTGACCATGCGCAAGGCGCCTATCTACCACAGTACCTATACCGGCCGTCCACCCGATGAGCCGGCTGTGCTCGGGGTGGCATTGAACGAAGTGTTCGTACCTATTTTGCAAAAGCAGTTCCCGGAGATTGTTGATTTTTACCTGCCGCCGGAAGGCTGTTCCTACCGTATGGCTGTGGTTTCGATGAAGAAGCAGTACCCGGGCCATGCCAAGCGGGTAATGATGGGCGTGTGGTCTTTCCTGCGCCAGTTCATGTACACCAAGTTTGTCATTGTGGTGGATGACGATGTCGATACCCGAGATTGGGGCAGTGTGGTGGCTGCGATGTCCCGCGATATGGATCCGGTTCGTGACACCTTGTTTATCGATCAAACCCCGATTGACTCGCTCGACTTTGCATCTCCGGTGGTGGGGCTTGGCTCCAAAATGGGATTGGATGCAACAGCTAAGTGGGATGCGGAAACTGCTAATGCTGTGGCTTATCCCCGCCCCCTAGCCGAGCCGGATCACCACGCCTTGGAGCGGGAAATCAAGCAGCTTCCGGCGGTGATTGATTGCTACCTGCCGTCAACGGCAGAGTGCGCTGGCGTGGCGATTGTGACAATCGATAAAGACCGAGAAGGCCAGGCAGTGCAGGTGATGGAAAGTATCTGGACTGCGCTGTCAGGCAGGGCAGATACCAAGTTCATTATTGTCTGTGACGGTGATGTTGATGCCCGCGATTGGAATGATGTGATTTGGGCGGTGACCACCCGGATGGATCCGAGCCGTGATACCCTGGTGGTTAACCAAAGTGAAGAGCATGGTGCCAGGGTTGGCCTTGATGCCACCAACAAACTGCCGGGCGAAGCAAGTCGGGAGTGGGGAACGCCAATCGTCAAGTCGCCAGAGGTGGTTGCCAAAGTGGATGCCATCTGGGATGAACTGGGGATCCTGGGTTAACCTTGTTAGAAAGTCGAACTCGATAACCAGAACCATTAACCAAGGCCCGGTACCAATGCCGGGCGTGAGAAATTAAATATGTACCAAGTCCGCCTGCTGCCCCATGATGTGACGTTTGCCACCGATGGTGAACAAACGTTGCTTGAGGCTGCGCTCAACGCAGGCATTGCTTTTCCCAACCGCTGCCAGGTCGGCGCCTGTGCTATGTGTATGTGCCGCAAGCAGCAGGGTGAGATCCGCTATCAGCTCGAGCCTATGCTCACCGAGAAGGAGCAGGCCGAAGGCTGGATTTTTGCGTGTCAGGCAATGGCAAACAGTGATTTGGTACTCCAGCTAGATTAGAGGAAGAGAATGTCCATCAAATGCGAAGTAACATCCGTCGAGCCGTTAGCCTGTAATACTTTTCGTATCCTGCTGCGCCCGGAGCAACACATTGAATTCAAGGCGGGCCAGTACCTTTTGGCCGTGATGGGCGAGAAGGACAAGCGTCCGTTTTCTATTGCCAGCAGCCCGTGCCGCGAAGGCGAGCTGGAGCTGCATATCGGTGCTGCCGAGCATAACCCGTATGCTATCGAGGTGGTTGAGCGCATGAAAGCGGCGCTTGAGGACGGCACTGCGATCGACATCGAAGCGCCGCACGGCGAAGCCTGGGTGCGTGAAGATAGCGACAAGCCCTTGCTGCTGATTGCTGGTGGTACCGGGTTCTCGTACGTGCGTAGTATCCTGGACAACTGCCTGAGCCGCGGTATCAGCCAGCCGATCTTCGTTTACTGGGGCGGCCGTGATGAATGCCAGCTCTATGCCAACGATGAGCTCATGGCCTTGGCCGAGCAGCACGCCAACCTGACCTATGTCCCGGTCGTCGAAACGGCGCCGGAAGGCTGGCAGGGCAAAACTGGCAATGTGCTGGAAGCGGTGAGCGATGATTTCGTCAGCCTGTCGGCTTACGACATCTATATCTGCGGCCGGTTCGAAATGGCCGGTGCCGCCCGCGAGCTGTTCTCGGCCGAGAAAGGGGCCGAGTGCGAGCGTATGTTTGCCGATGCGTTTTCGTTTATTTGATAAGAAGCGGCCCTAGGAAGAGCTGGTCCTTGGCACTGGGAAATATGAAGAGCTTTGAATCTGGGTTTGATGTTTGAACTTGCAGAACCCAGAACCCAGAACCCAGAACCCAGAACCCAGAACCACAGAACCACAGAACCACAGAACCAATAGTCAAAAGGCGAACCCAAAAGGTTCGCCTTTGCTGTATCTAAAACTGCTGTATCCGAAACGGCAGTATCGCTTATGCTGCTCTTGCCAACTCCACCTTGCGTTTGACCCAGGTTTCGTTGAACCACAGGGACGCGACAATAATCACCCCACCGATTGATAGTCTGACTACATCGACATCCCGGTTCCAGATCAGGATATTGACGATAAGACCTGCTGGCACCAGCGCATTGTTCATAATGGCAAGCGCGCCGGCATTGACCAGTGTCGCCCCCTTGTTCCAGAGGAAGTAGCCAAGACCTGAAGCGATAGTGCCGAGGTAGATCAGGATGCCCCACTGGGTACTGGTTGTCGGTAGCTGCTCGGTGTTACCAAATAGCAGGAACATCGGCAGCGCGACACACACCGCCCCGAGATAGAATAGGCCGAACACCGTGTGCTGCGGGATGGTTTGCAGCTCCTGCTCCATGATGCGCTTGTAGCCGACCTGGCCGATGGCAAAGCTCAGGTTGGCACCCTGGACAATCAAAAAGCCGGTAATAAAGTCTTCATTGATCCCCTCGAATTTGATCACTGCCGCGCCCAAAACGGCGATGGCTGCTGTTGCCAGGTACCAGGCCGAGAAGCGGCGGTGCAGCATGTCGTAGATCAGGGTGACATAGATCGGGGTGAAAATAGTAAACAGCAGGACTTCCGGCACGCTCAAGTAGAGGAATGACTGGTAGTAAAAACAGTACATGATGCCGAGCTGGAAAGCGCCGACCAGCATTATCTTGAGTGCCAGCGAGCGGTGCAAGTGCTGGCGGCGTAGGAATGGCAGAAACAGCAGTGCTGCCAGGCTGACACGGGTCAGGACCGAGAACCAGGCATCGACCTGGCCGGCTAGGTAGACCCCGATCAGGCTAAAGGAAAAAGCCCAGAGCAGGGTAACAGCGGATAAGTATCCCATAGTGGTTTCAGGGTAGTGGTTTGAATGATGGGGCAAGTGTAGCGAAAAAAGGGCAGGGTAAATACAGCCAATTGGTGTGGATACCGACATCGGATCTGTGGTCGGCAGAGTGTCAGGCACGGTGATCGGACCGTGCCTGACCGGCGTAACTAGGAAGGTTTACGCTTTAATTACTTGAGTGGGATCATCAGCATATCGACCGGCGAGCGGTTGATCAGCTGCTTGGCCGAGCTGAGGATTTTGCTCCAGAAGTCCTGGTGGTGACCGCAAACGACCAGTTCGATATTCATGTCATCGATAGCGTGGCAGATCTCCTCGCTGAGATCACCACTGCCGACCAAGGTATGGGACACTGGGTAATTGGCCTTGTCAGCCAGTGACTGAAGCTGTTTTTGGGCCTCGTCGGCCATGCGGTTTTGGGCATCGGACAGGTTGATATCAATCAGGCCGGTATACAGTTCGGCATAGTTGACGTCGATGTGGATGAGCGACAATTTGGCGTCCAGTGCCTTGGCGAGCTCGGCGGCCTTGCCGACGATAACGTGGCTGTCATCGGACAGGTCGATAGCAACCAGAATATGTTTGTAAGCCATAGTTTTCACTCCTTGACTTAGGGGCTTTGCTTCATGCTAGCACCTAATTTTAGGAAAAAATATTACCGGGATCGCAACTTGTTCTGCTGTTTTACGAAATAATTTTAGCAGTGGAATTAGTTGAATTATTGAAACTTTTTAACTTAATTCGCTGGACTGACGAAAACATGTCATAGATTGTTTGCCGCTGGGCACGATGAGTTGCATTCTCACTTTTGCATTGTGACAATGGTGACAACAGCGTTTTCATACCACCCGATGAGATTGGTATACACTAGAATAGAAAGGAGTAGTGCGATGTTAGCTCAAGCAATGGTCGATAAACTCAACGAGCAAATTAACTTAGAGTTCTTCTCTTCCAACCTGTACCTGCAGATGAGTGCTTGGTGCGAAGACAAGGGCTTTGAAGGTGCGGCAGAGTTTCTGCGCAAACATGCCGTTGAAGAGATGGAGCACATGCAGCGACTTTTCACTTACGTCAGTGAAACCGGTGCATTGCCAATCCTTGGCGCCATCGAAGCACCAAAGCACGAGTTTGCATCTCTGGGTGACGTGTTCCGTGAAACTTACGAACACGAGCAGCTGATCACCGATAAGATCAACAAGTTGGCACATGTTGCATTTACTACCCAGGACTACTCAACGTTTAACTTCTTGCAGTGGTATGTGGCAGAGCAGCACGAAGAAGAAAAACTGTTCAAAGGCATTCTTGACAAGATCGAGCTGGTTGGCGAAGACGGCAAAGCCTTGTTCTTCCTCGACAAAGATCTCGCCCAAATGGCGAAAGCTGGATCGACATCAGTTATGGATACACCAGCTGGCTAATTAGCTGAGGGGCATGTCGCCATGCCCCCTTCTCACCAGAGTATGGCCAGCTGATCAGTCACGTTGTTCGGGGGCTATATTATGAGTGGTGACGCAATCTTACTCGCACTTTTTTTGGTCGCTGTGGTGAATGTTTCCCGCTATGTCAGTACCTTGCGTACTTTGCTGGCGGTCATGCGCGAATGCGATCCTCTTCTCTACCAGCAGGTCGACGGCCGAGGTTTTTTCTCATCTCAGGGCAATGTCACCAAACAAATCCGGTTATTTCACTATATCCGCAGCCATCAGTACCATAACCACCATGATCCGGTATTCATGGAAAAGTGCTCCAAGGTGCGGCGGTTGTTTATCCTTGCCAGTACTTACTTGATGGTGTTCTTTGTCTCCATCTTTGTGGTGGCGTACCTCGGTTTATAACAAACAGCCGATAAAACCAGCACTAGAGGCATAAAATTACTCATTAATATTGCCAACGTATAAATATGAAACTAATTTACCCACCGTGTTTGTTCTAGGTGGTTGTTATGAATCATATTTATCAGTGGTGGAATGCGTTGGAAAGAGGCGTTAGCCAGGACTGGATGTCTAATGTCGGCTTGCTCCTGCTGCTCAGCGCGTGTCTGTGGGGGGCATGGCTGCTGGTAACCCGGCATCTGTCGGTGGCGGCGGAGAAAACCCGTCTAGTGTGGGATGATGCGCTAATCGGTGCGATAAGAAGACCGGTCAGCTGGCTGATCTGGCTGTGGCCGGCAGCATTTTCCCTCGGGGTGATTATCGACAATACCTCGGACTACTCCAGTGATTTTCTGGCCAATGTCAGGCATCTGATGCTGGTTTGGACGTTTACCTGGGTATTGCTGCGCCTTATCACCAATGCCGAAAATGCGATATGCCTGACCGCCAAGGACGTCACCAGTATCAACGCCGTGTCGAAAGTCCTGCGTCTGGTTGTGCTGGTCGTCGGTGGCTTGGCCATGATGCAGAACCTTGGCCTGAGTTTGTCCGGGGTGTTGACCTTCGGTGGTGTGGGGGGCTTGATTGTCGGTATGGCGGCCAAAGATCTGCTGGCCAATTTCTTCGGCGCAATCATGATTTACTTCGACAAGCCGTTTAAACTCGGCGACTGGATCCGCAGCCCGGATCGGGAAATCGAAGGCGTGGTCGAGAAGATAGGCTTCCGCATGACGGTGATCCGTACTTTCGACAAGCGCCCGCTGTATATCCCCAACTCCGTATTCAGTTCTATCGTGGTGGAAAACCCTTCCCGCATGCTCAACCGTCGTATCAAGCAGAAAATAGGCCTGCGCTACCAGGATGCCGGGGTGATCGATAATGTCGTTGAGGACATCAAGGCCATGCTGTCGTCCCATCCGGATGTCGATACCCGCCAGACCCTGATTGTCAGCTTTGATAACTATGGCCCGTCCTCGCTGGACATCCTGATTTATACCTTTACCAAAACCACCGGATGGGTGGAGTACAAGGCTATCCAGCAGGATGTAATGCTGGAGGTAGTGAAGATTGTCCATCGCCACGGGGCTGATTTTGCTTTCCCGACAACGACCATTCGCATGGAGGAGAGTCTCCAGGGTGATCATACCCAGTTAGAGCGTGTTAGTGGGAGAGGGGAGCAGGCGAGGTTGACCGCTTAGATCTTGTGGCTAGGATATGGGCCGGGTGGTCAATATTCGCATATTTTTCCTATTTCTATTCGTGATGTAGGTGGGTAGAATAGCCGCGTTGATAAGGGATGCAGACCAGCACAGGTTACCGCATCCCTTTTTTGTTCGTTTGGCTCGGGTCGTTAACGGTAGAGATATGGCAGATAAGTTCGATGTAGTAATTATTGGCGCAGGGGCCGCAGGCTTGATGTGTGCGGCTGAGGCAGGCAAACGCGGGCGCTCTGTGCTGGTGGTTGACCATGGCAAGAAGCCGGGACGCAAGATCCTGATCTCCGGTGGTGGCCGCTGTAACTTTACCAATTACGACGTGGCCGCCAATAACTATGTCTGCCGTAACCCGCACTTCGTTAAATCGGCCCTGTCGCAATACACCAACTGGGACTTCATCGCGATGATCGCCAAGCACGGTATTGCCTTCGAAGAGCGTGATCATGGCCAGCTGTTCTGTGAAGATTCTGCCAAAGAGATCGTAGCCATGCTGCTGGCCGAGTGCGATCTGCCGACGGTACAGCAACGCTACCAGGTGGATGTCCATGATATTGCCAAGACCGAGAGCGGCTTTAGCCTCAAGCTCAATACCGAACAAGTCGAGTGTGAATCGTTGGTGGTCGCAACCGGCGGCCTGTCGATGCCAAAGCTGGGTGCCACCCCGTTTGGTTATCAGATTGCCGAGCAATTTGGTCTGAAGATGGTGCCAACCACGGCTGGCTTGGTGCCTTTCACCTTGCACAAGGAAGATAAGGAAGCCTTCGCCGAGTTGTCGGGCATTGCGATCCCGGCGGTGGTGGAAGCCGAAGACGGTACCACGTTCCGCGAGAATCTGCTGTTTACCCACCGCGGCCTGTCGGGCCCTGTGGTCTTGCAGATCTCCTCTTACTGGACGCCGGGCCAGAAAGTCACGGTGGATTTGCTGCCGGATCTTGATCTGGAAGAGACCCTCAATGCGATGCGCGATAAGCACCCGAACCAGAGCCTGAAAAACTCGCTGTCCCGTTTGTTGCCGAAGCGATTGATTGAAGTGCTGATCGAGCGGGGTGATTTGGTCGATAAGCCGCTCAAGCAGTTCAACCCGAAAGATATTACGGCGATGGCCAACTATTTCCATAAGTGGACCATTGCGCCTAACGGCACCGAAGGCTACCGCACCGCCGAGGTAACACTGGGTGGGGTTGATACCGATGGTCTGTCATCGAAAACCATGGAAGCGAAACAGGTTCCGGGGCTGTACTTTGTCGGCGAGGTGATGGATGTCAGCGGTTGGCTGGGTGGTTATAACTTCCAATGGGCATGGAGCTCGGGCTTTGTTGCCGGTCAGTATGCCTGATCCCAATATGCCGTTCTAATAGCCAAAACACAGCGGTGAAGAGCACCGCTGTGTAGCTCCTCGATTGATTATCCCATCAATTGTTTTAGGTTTTTATGATTCTGTGGCCTATTGATGGTTAACCATTTATTTACCCCATTCTTACCCTGATTTCACGTCTGCAAGTTGGCGACATTTTTTTGCTTTTTTTGCTAGCAAGTTGCCTAAAAATGCCTATAATCCGCGCACTTTTTTATGATTATCATCATCTCTTAGCGGAGTAGAGCTTAAATGAAAAAAATCGCATCAAAAGCGATCGTAATGACCCTTCTTGCGACGTCACTTTCTGGTTGTATTGGTCAAATGGGTACCTCTCAATTGGTAACAAAAGCCAACCTGAGTGCGGTAGATAACCGTTACGGCCGTGCCGGCCTGTTTGTCCTGCTTGGTCCTGTGTACGGTATTGCGGCGACGGCGGATCTGTTCATCTTCAACACCATTGAGTTCTGGACCGGCAAGAACCCGATCACCGGCAAATCTCCGGCGGTAGCAGACACCCCTGTTGATGCGATTTTCAAAGTAAATGGTCAGCTTGACTCATCGCTGACGACTGTGCCTTTGGCCAGCGTGCAGAACAGCGACATCTTTGCGGCGAGCTTCCGTCAGATTGACGAGCGCACGCTGGAGATGAACGTGGTTTACCAGAGCGGTGAGCAGGCAGTGCTGCGCGGTGAGCGTGCCGGCGACGATGTGAACTTCTACCTAGACGGTGAGTTTGTTGCTGCAGTCGGCATTGATGAGTTGAGCCAGTACGCCAGCAATCAGGCATAGTAGCCTCTTCGGACTGCACGAAAGTAAAGCGGGAGCCAGTTGGCTCCCGTTTTTTATGCGTGTTGCCTGTTGCTCATTCAGGTTTGGCTGGCTGCAGGCCCTGCCAGAGGATATGGAAAGCCCCTTGTTGGTAGTGTGGCTGCTGAGCAAGCTCGGGTTGTTCGATAAACAATTGGGCGGTACTGAGAAAGTGCTGGCGGAAAAAGCTTAGTACTAATGGCATCGGCAAGGGGGCCAGCAGACCCTGTTGCTGGGCTTGCTCGACCCGGTCGCCAATAAACCCCATGGTGGTCAGCATCAGATCTTGATGGCGGCTAATGGTATAGGCCGGATCGTGATTGAGCTGCAGCATCAGTTTGAGTTGGTTGGGGTGGGCGGTGGCCCAGGCCAGTGCCTTGCCCCACAGTAGCTGTAGTTGCTCTTGCAATGAGCCGTTGTCAGGTGGGGTAGCGAGAGTCTGGGCCAGATCCTGTTTGGCCTCGAGGTAGAGGGTATCGACCAGATCCTGCTTGCTGGGAAAGTGGTGGAATAGAGTGCCGGTCGCGACACCGGCCTCGCGGGCAATGCTGGCGGTTGATGTGGCCTGTACCCCATTGGTGACAAACAGGGTCAGGGCGGTATCGAGCAATTGTTGTCTTTTCATGGTTTTCCTTGAACTGGGCTCAGCGCATGAAGAAGCCGAGCATCAGTTTCTGCCACCAGCGGTTATACGGCGGCTTGATCAGCCCGGTGGTAGCGTATTTGTGCTGGGTCAGGACGGTTTTTGCCTTGGAGAACGTCAGGAAGCCCTCCTTGCCATGGTAGTGCCCCATACCCGATGGACCTATGCCACCAAACGGCGCATCGTCGGCTGCCACCTGGAGCAGGGTCTCATTGATAGCCATACCGCCCGAAATGGTGCAATCCCGGACTTGCTGCTGGACAGCCGGATCCTGGCTCATCAGGTACAGAGCCAACGGGCGCGGGCGCTGCTGGATGAAGCGGATGGCATCCGCTATCTGGTCATACTCGATAACTGGGAGCAGTGGGCCAAAAATTTCCTCATTCATCAGCGTCGCTTGTTCCGGAACGTTGCTGAGCAGGTGGGGGATCAGGCGGTGGCGGTCATCGCTGCAGGCATTGTCGTGGCACGGGAAGACTTCGGCACCAAGCTGCTTGGCTTCATCCAGCCACTGGCATAGGCGCTGGTACTGGCGAGGGTTGATCACCGAGGCAAAGTCGGGATTGTCGACGCCATTGGGATAATGGCGGTTGAACTGCGCGATAAAGCTGTCGATAAAGGTCTTGGTTTGGCCTTTGGGCACCAGAATATAGTCCGGTGCGACACAGATCTGGCCGGCGTTCATGCATTTGCCGAACAAGATACGCTCTACGGCTAAGTCGATGGGCATATCTTCGGCAATGATCACCGGCGACTTGCCACCCAGCTCCAACGTGACCGGGGTCAGGTTGCTGGCGGCTGCCCGCATGACGTGGTGGCCGACAGCGGTGGATCCGGTAAACAGTAGGTGGTCAAACGGCAACTGGGTGAAATGGGCGGCGGCATCGGCTTCGCCTTCGAAAACGGCGACCTGCTCGGGCTGGAATGTATCTTCGATCAGGCTGCGTAGCACCTTGTTGGTCGCTGGGGTGAACTCACTGAGCTTGATCATTGCCCGGTTGCCTGCCGCTAGGGCGGAGATCAGCGGCCCGAGGCTGAGCATCACCGGGAAGTTCCACGGTACCACGATACCTACCACGCCCACAGGTTGATAGTGAACCGTTACTTTGGCTGGGGAAAGCATCAACCCGGCGTGGCGGCGCGAAGGCTTCATCCAGCGCTTGAGCCTTTTCAGGCTGTAGTTAATGTTGTTGATACAGGGAACGATATCGGCTACGAGGGAGTCTTGGCGATGACGCTGGCCATAGTCATCCGCGAGGGCTTGGCAGAGTGCCTCCCGATGCTGCTTGATAGCTTGCTTTAGAGCGGTTAATGCCTTTTTGCGCTCGTCAAGCGAAGGCATGGGCGCTTCTAAAAACGCGACTTGCTGGGTGTGAAGCATGCGATCCATCTCTGTGCAGTATTCTGGCTGGATCTGGATATTTTCGGCCACGGTCATCGGTTGGTCTCCCTATGTTTAAAACCGACTAGTCAGTCGGTCTTAGTATAGAGGACTTTACCTGTCTGTGAGCTGGTATTTTGTGCTTTATTTCTTGTGGCCGCTTTTCTCGGCATGGAACACATCGATAAAGCGGTTGAAATAGTGCTGAAGCTGGCTGGCTTCCTGATGGAAACCTGCAGTTTCCAGCAAGGCGATCCCGGCTTCGCAGGTACACAGGTTGCCCGGTTGCTGGTTGCGGCGCAGAGCGTAAGACGAATCGGCGTTCGGGGTTAATTCTAGCCGAGGCAAGGTAGCCAGCCAGGGACTGCGCCGGATCATCTTGCGGGCTTCCTGCCAGGTGGCATCGAGCAGGATGAACAAGGGTATTTTGTCCGGTTCGTTCCGGAACGGCTTGGCAGGCATAGTGTCATCGCCGGGGAACAGCAACCAGGGTTGGTATTGCGGATCGTCCAGCAAATCCAGCAGCGCTTGTGGAGGGTTGACCCGATCCCACATCTGGCGCTGGCAATGTGGCAGGCTGCGCTCCATCAGCTGGCCGGTATTGGTATCTTTGCCCATTTCCTTGGGGTGGGTAAGCAGGATAAAGGCGTGCGGGCAGCTCAGAGCAGGCTCGGCATGGCATATGCAGTTGTGCTTAAAGCCGCAGCGCGGGCAGGGTGTCGTCATGGTACTGGGTCAGGCCTGTGGGTTATGCCACGCAGTGTGGCATAACCCGGCGCAAAAATGGAAGGCTTTCCATTTTGATACCTAGTCCTGAATAGGGCTTTGTTTATCCAGGGTCAGGCCGCTTTCGCCCAGCTCGTAAGTCTCGCCATTGATAACTTCCTGCCGGGTGGTGAGCTGGCCATCCCCACGGGTAAATAACCTTTCGCTGATCAGCCTCCGGCCTTGGTACTGGGCCATTGTCACCTTCACCTTGCCGTCGCCGGCCTGCTGCCAGAAGCCTTTTTCTTGCAGGCCCGGTTGGCCGTCGCTGTAACTGTATTCGGTCACTGCCGAGTGATCCGGCAGCAGGTTCAACGTGGTCGTCAGCACTGTTGTACCCAGCTCGCTGTGGCCCTGGTAACTGCCGACCCAATGCTGGGTGACATCCGTTGCCCCGAGGGTGGCACAGCCGGTGTATTCGATGCCTTGCCAAGTGAGGGTTGATTGCCAGCCGAACAGGGCATCGCTCATGGTGTCGTTGCACTGGGCCTGGGTCATGGTCAGGGTGAAATCACGCCCTTTGTAGATCTGTTGTCCGGAGCGGATATCACGGCTGGTGATGGTTTGCTGCTCGGTCGGGTAGCTGATCCGGTTGAGGGAGACAGTGTCTCCTGTAACTTCGATACTCCAGCCGGGTTCATTGCCGAAGGCCCGGGTCTTACGAGGTGGTTGCTGGCAGCCCTGGCGCATTTCGGCCGAAAGCAGGTTGATCTGCCTCACATTGAACCGCGCGTCATAATCGGCGGCAAAGCCCTCTTCAGGGGCAGGCTCTAGGTAGCCGATAAATTCCCCGTAGATCGGGTCGTAGCCACGGGGGGCGACCGCGTTGGCAGCCGGGAGAGCGCCGGCCGGCAAATGCAGCCAGTACTGCTGGTTGCTGCCGCACGGTTGGATACTGCGGCTTTCGTGGCCGAGGATCACCTGGCCGCGCAGCATAAAGGCTTGTACCTTGCCGCTGCTGGTGGTTACCTCCGGTGTGGTGAGCGCTTCTTCTTCCGGTGTCGGGGCTGAAGACGGGTCACTGGCACACCCTGCCAGCAACAGTAAGGCTGCAATAGGAGCAAGGGGAAGTTGTCGGCGTATCATCGGGATCCCTCGTTGTGATAGGCTGGGGTATAAAGTCAGTTATACCAGATAAATAAAAGAGTATCAGAATGGCGTATTGGTTATTCAAGACAGAGCCGGACACCTTTTCGATAGACACGCTCAAGCAGCAAAAAGTTTCCTGCTGGGAAGGCGTCAGGAATTATCAGGCACGAAATATGATGCGTGATGACATAAAGCTAGGGGATCAGGTCCTGATTTACCACTCCTCCTGCAAGGATGTTGGCGTGGTGGGCATTGCCGAGGTGGTGCGCGAAGCGTATCCGGATCACTTCCAGTTCGATCCCGAAGGGCCTTATTTCGACCCGAAATCAGACCCGGACAACCCGCGCTGGATCATGGTCGATATCGAGTACCGTCGTCATTTGCGCCTGGTGTCATTGAAGCGGATGAAAGCCAACCCGGCCCTGGCTGAGATGCCGCTGGTCAAGCGCGGCAACCGGCTCAGTATCATGCCGGTAACCGAGGCGCAGTGGCAGGAAATCCTGCAGATGACCGGGCAGTTTTAATCTCTGATTGGCAAAAGATATTAAAAAAGGAAGCCGTTGCTTCCTTTTTTGTGCATTCTCTGCAAAACGCTTACTTTAGCCTTTTACTTCAGTGGCTTATTTTAGCAACTGGTCGCTTAGGTAGTGCGCCACCGCCTCATCGCTGCAGCTGCCGATCACTTCGTTTTCGGGCAGGGCGGCCTTGACCTTGGCATGAGAGGTGCCCATCACCAGGCCCTTGCCTGCCATGGTCAGCATTTCAACATCATTCATCCCGTCACCGAAGGCAATGCAGTCAGCCAGGGCGTAACCTTTCTCTTTGGCCACCGCTTCGAGGGCATGGCCCTTGGACACATTGGCATCCATGACTTCAAGGCACCATGGGGTCGAGAAGGCCACATTGGCCTTGTCGCCGAACTGGTCGTTGATCTTGTCTTCCCACTCGACCAATTTGTCGTGGTCGCGGTCGTCGCGGGTGAAGAAAACCTTGGCAATGCCTTCCAGCGGTGGGTTGTCAACATCGAACAGTTGGTAGCTGAAGGTATCGTGGAATTCACGCAAGCTGGGATCTTCCTGGTTCAACAACCAGTCATCGTTGCGGTAGATATGGATTCTCAGCTCCGGATCCTGTTTGGTCATGGCAATAATGCCGGAGATAACCTCGGGTTGGACGTCCTGCTTGTAGATCACTTCGTTCTTGCAGTTGTGCACCCGTGCGCCATTGGAGGTGATCATGTAAGCCGGGATCCCCAGTTGCTCGCGCAGCCCTGCCACATCAATGTGGTGGCGACCGGTGGCGAAGATAAAGTCTTTGCCCTGGTGGTGGAGCTGGTTGAGGGTATCTTTGGTAAATGGGGCAATTTTATGGTCTGGCGTCAGCAGGGTGCCGTCCAGATCCGATGCAATAATTTTGTACATGAAACCTCTCGCGGTAGGAACAGAGGCCCAATGCCGATGGCATTGGGGAAACAGTGCAATTTTAAACCAGTTCCCCCGAGAGAAAAGAGGCTAATTTATGCGTTGGGTATTTCCGCTTTCCGGAAGTGCTCGAGTGTCGAGGCCAACGCCGGGGTGCGGAAGGTATCGGCTTCGAACAACAGCTCGTGACGGGCACCCGTAATGACCTTGAACTGGCAGTCGCGGTTGGCCTGCTGCATGGCTTGGTGGAACTGCTGCTGGGCTGCGTTATCGATGATGGTGTCCTCGCTGGCCTGGAGCAGCAGCAGCGGCGTCGTGATATTACCCGCTTCGCTGAGGCAGCTTTTGGCGGCGGCGAGTCCCTGCCAGACCCAGCGCGCACTTGGGCCGCCGATCTTCAATTCCGGTTTATGCTCGTAGAGATCCCTGAACCACTGGTAGCGCACCTTGCTCTGGGTCAGCGGATTGTTGTTGAACGGTTTGGGATAGTAGGGAACCTGCCCCGGGGCATAGCTCGGCTGACGCTGTAGTTGTTCCATTACCCGGGCGAGGGGTGAGGCAATCGGCCGCATCCATTTGCTGATATTGATACCGTGCATCGGCGCACTGAGTACGGCCCGATCTATGGTGTCCGGATGGCGGGCCAGGTAAAGGCTGGTAATGGTGCCGCCCATCGAGTGGCCGAGCATAAACAGCTGTTGGTAGCCTTTAGGTTTGACCACGGATTCGATGAAGGTGTCCAGATCGCTGACGTAGTCGTCGAAGTGGCCGACATGGCCGAGTTCAGTGTCTTCGGCGAGGCGATCGGAGATCCCCTGGCCGCGGTGGTCGAGCGAGAACACATCATAGCCCTGGCGCACCAGATCATAGAAAAGCTCCTGGTATTTCCAATAGCTCTCGACCCGGCCGTTGACTACAATAATGGCCCTGTCCGGATTATTGCCGGTAAATGAGACCCAGCCTATGTTGATGTTGTTGACGCCCTGGAACATCCCTTCTTGGCGTTGTTGCCAAAGTGCGGCAGCGGGGCCGGCCATGGTTTCGTCAAAGTGGTTTTCCTGGGACAGATCAAAATAAGGTGGTGGCTGGACAGTCATTCATCATCTCGGTTAACAGTATCTGGGGCAAGTATAACCCAATGTCATCCCAGCTGTTGCCAGAAGGTGTGAACAGCTGTTAACGTGTAGCGTTTTTATGCGGCTAGCGCCATGCTTTTGGTAGAATAGCGAAAAGGAAGCAGGTCTGTGGAGCTTGAAATCTGGTTGGCTTACCTGGCGACAGCAATTGTATTTAGCATCGCGCCGGGATCGGGAACGGTAAATTCCATCAGTAACGGAATGACCTATGGTTGGCGCAAGTCGCTGGCATCGATTGCCGGGCTGCAAATCGGCCTCGGCGTCTACATCGTGCTGGTGGGCGTTGGCCTTGGCGCTCTGATCGCCCAGTCGGCGACGGCGTTTACGGTGATCAAATGGGTCGGCGTCGGCTACCTTATCTGGCTTGGAGTACAAAAGTGGCGTGATCGGGGACAATTCCAGATCGCCGGCGATAGCCCGCAGGTACCCGCCCGCCAATTATGCCGCCAGGCCGTGCTGGTCAACCTGACCAATCCCAAGACGGTGGTCTTTCTGGTGGCCCTGTTTCCTCAGTTTATCGATCCTTCCCAGCCGCAAATGGCTCAGTTGCTGGTACTGGGGATCACCACGGTAGCGGTTGATACATTGGTCATGCTGGGGTATGTCGTTCTGGCTTCCCAGCTGGCGGGTTATATCCGCTCGGCCAGAATAATGGCAGCCCTAAACCGCGTGTTTGGCTCGATGTTTATCGGCTGCGGGGCGTTGTTGGCGACGGCCAAGGCCTGAGGTTACTAAGGCTGCCTGTATGTGGCAGCCACTGAGGCAGTGCGGTATTTGTCCTCTGCTGTGGAGAGTCTTTCTGTTTTATGTATTCCTACGTTGCACGCCAGCCTATCTTCAATCGTCACCAGAAAACGGCCGGCTATGAGTTGCTGTTCCGTGACGGTGAGAGCAATGCCTTCCCCGCGGATATAGACGAGAACAAAGCGACCTGCCGCTTGATGGTCAATAGCTTTATGGCCGATAGCGATGGCATGGCGCAACCGGGCAAACGCTGCTTTATCAATTTTCCCCATCGAAGCTTGATCCGCCTGTTACCGACCCTGCTGCCGAAAAAGCAGGTGGTGATCGAAGTACTGGAGACCTGCGAGCCGAATGATGAGCTACTGCTGGCAATCCGTCATCTGAACCGGTTGGGGTATATGATTGCGCTCGATGATTTCAATATGGATCCCCGCTGGCAGCGCTTTCTGCCTTTCGTCCATATTATCAAGCTCGATCTGCTCAAGATAGGGATTGAAGCGGCGTGTGAGTTTATTGCCAGCAACCGCGACAAGAAGCTGATGTTTCTGGCCGAGAAAGTCGAGACCCACTCCGATTACACTCGGGCACACGAGGCCGGATTCCACTTCTTCCAAGGCTATTATTTCAGCCGTCCCGAGCTGCTCAAAAACCGCAATTTGAAACCGGAGCGGTTATCAACCTTGCGTCTGTTGCAGGAGGTTTGCCAGGAGTCGGTTGATTTTGAGCGGGTCGAGCAGATCATCGCCTCGGATCTGTCGCTGTCCTACCTGCTGCTGCGCTATGTCAATACCGCGGTTGACCGGCTCAAGGTGCCGATCAGTGAATTCAGGCAGGCGCTGGTTTACCTCGGAGAGGAAAAGCTCAAAGTGTTTGTCAGTGCCGTGGCCACGGCACAGGCTTCGTTTGATAAGCCCCATGAGCTGTATGCCCTGTCGCTGCAGCGTGGCAGGATGTGCGAGATTCTCGCGGCAGCCAGCAGCAAGGGGATAGAAGCCAAACCCGCGTTCATGACCGGGTTGCTGTCCTTGATTGATGCCTTGCTCGATCAGCCACTGGACGAGCTGTTGAACCAATTGCCGTTGCAGGCGGAGATCCGCCAGGCCCTGCTGCACCAGCAGGGAGCGCTGGGTCAATTGTTGGATCTGGCTGTGGCCTATGAGCAGGCGCAGTGGCGTCAGGTCAGCCAGTTGGGACACGCTTTGGCAATAGATGCGCCACGTATCGGCCAGAGCTACCAGCTCGCCATGCAGTGGTCATCAAAATACGATCTCCAGGCCCCGCCTCGTCCCCTTACTGTCGCACAAACTGGCTGAGTGCCTTCACCGTTTCGGTTAAAGCCGGATTGAGCGTTTTGTTGGCCGGGTAGCATAGCCCGAGACGGCGGAACATTCTTGGTCCGTCAAGCGGTACGGTAACCAGCTCCTTTGCCGTCTCCAGTACGCCAGTCGGCAGGAAAGAGATCCCCAATCCGGCCTGGACCAAATGCATCACTTGGGTTTTGTGCTCGGCCTTGGCCACGAGGTTTACGGCCAGGCCGTCACAGGCTAACAAGCCGATGGTCTGCTGGTGGGCTTCGCACGGCGGGCATTCGATAAAGTCATGCTGGTGGAGTTGCTCCGGCCTGACCTTGTCCAATTCAGCCAGCGGATGGGATGGCAGCATACACAGCACATAATCCTCCTCCCACAGCGGCAGAAATATCTCACCATCTTGCTTGAACATATCAAGCGTCAGGCGCGCATCGGCAGGCGCATCATGATCGACCAACTCCAGTAACAGGTTGGGAATATGCTGTTGCAGGCAGGCAAAGACGCTGGCCAGGGCCGTCTGGCTCAGATCGGGGAAGTTGCCCAGCTTGAGCGGTAGGCATTCGGTGCGTTGCTGGAACAGCGAGGGCAGGCGGTTGACATCACCCAACAGGCGGACAGCCAGCGGGTAGAGGTAGTGGGCCTCGTCCGTTAGGTTGACCCCTTTCTTATGGCGCTCGAACAAGGTGGTGTTGAGCTCATCCTCCAGCTGTTTGATGGCATTGGAGATAGATGGCTGGGAGACAAAGCAGCGTTCGGCAGCTAGGGTGATGTTCTTTTCTTCGTAGACCGCGACAAAAAAGCGCAGCAGGCGTAGATCCATGGATTTGCTCTGGCAGGCAAGTGATGTGCCTATGATAGCAAAGAAGCGATGTCAGCCAAGCGCTCAGGAAATCACGCAGGCAGAAAACACAAAGCCGGGCAGAAGCCCGGCTTTGGTGACAGAGAGTTGGATTAGCCTACGCTGTAGTAGGTAGCAGCGCCAGGGCCGACTGGGATGCCCAGTACGAACACCCAGACGTAGAACATGATGCTCCAGCCTACGACGAAGATGATTGAGTATGGCAGCATGGTTGAGATCAGCGTACCTAGGCCCAGGTTCTTCTTATAGCGAGTCGCAACCGCCAGGATCATACCGAAGTAGCTCATCATCGGCGTGATGATGTTGGTTACTGAATCACCGATACGGTAAGCCGCCTGGATAGTTTCCGGTGCGTAGCCAACTAGCATTAGCATAGGTACGAAGATAGGTGCCGTTACCGCCCACTGCGCCGACGCAGAGCCGATCATCAGGTTGATGAAGCCACACATCAGGATGAAGGCGAAGAACAGCATTGGGCCGGTTAGACCGATAGACTGTAGGAAATCAGCACCCGCTACTGCAAACACCTGGCCGAAGTTGGTCCACTTGAAGAAAGCAACGAACTGGGCAGCAAAGAATACCAGCACGATGTACATACCCATAGAAGACATGGATTTTGACATCGCATCGATAACATCGCGGTCGTTCTTCATGGTGCCCACAACTTTACCGTAGACAAAGCCCGGGATAGCGAAGAAGACGAAGATGAAGGCTACGATACCTTTTAGGAACGGTGAACCTGCAACCAAGCCCGTTTCAGGGTGACGCAGGATGCCGCTTTCCGGCACGATAGTCAGTGCCAGCAGGCCAGCAACCGCAAGAGCCGCAAGACCGGCCATTTTCAGGCCTTTTTTCTCAAGGTCGGTGATTTTACCAAGCTTGTCGCCGCCCAGATCTTCGCTGGCTTCTTCCGGGTTGTATTTACCCAGTTTCGGCTCAACAATCTTCTCGGTAACGAACGCACCCATAATGGTGATGGCAAACGTCGAAGCGAACATGAAGTACCAGTTAACCTCAGGGCCAACAGAGTAGTTCGGGTCGATCATTTGGGCTGCTGTCTGGGTAATGCCTGACAACAGCGGGTCAACGGTCCCCAGCAGTAGGTTGGCACTGTAGCCGCCGGATACACCGGCAAACGCCGCAGCTAGACCGGCTAGCGGGTGACGGCCCAGAGAGTGGAATAGCATTGCCGCCAGTGGAACAAGTACCACGTAGCCTAGCTCAGAGGCGGTGTTAGAAATGATACCTGCGAAGACGACAACCAGTGTCACCATACGCTTGGAGGCACCCATTACCAGACCGCGCATTGCGGAAGATAGCATGCCTGAGTGTTCGGCAATCGCGACACCCAGCATGGCAACCAGTACGGTACCCAGTGGTGCAAAGCCAGTAAAGTTAGTTACCAGGTTGGCAACGATTTTTTGTAGGCCTTCTGCATTGAACAGACTGACTACATGGATCATACCATCAGCAGCTCGGCCTGCGGCACCTTCAGGACGCGGGTCAACGACCGACACGCCGAAGTAACCAGCAATACCAGAGGCGACCAGGATAGCCACACAGAAAAGGGCAAAAAGGGTGATTGGGTGTGGTAGCAGGTTGCCCAGCCACTCGACGGTATCAAGAAAACGGGTAAATAACGTTTTCTTCGGTTGTTGTTGTGTTTGCGGTGAAGCAGATGAATGCATCACGACCTCCATTTATCGTTTCAATCCCATCAATGGGTACATCTCTTGTCGCGGAGAAGGTTACGTCATTGTTAACGTCACAAACAAGATATAATTGTGTCAAAATGTGTCAGTTGCTTATTTTTTGTCTGATTATTGTTAATTTTACGTGGTTGTGTGCTGTTTTCGTGATGGCCATTCCGTTTAATATTGTTGATTTTTATGAAATCAGTTGTCCATTTGCGGTTTGTTAACTTTTGTTCAATAACCGGATATCAATTAATTAGAAATCGCAGCCCGAAAATAGCGTGCTTTAACTCACAAAAAGGGCAATCTATCGCTTATAAAATGCGATGCGATAGCATTTTATTAACGTTTTCTTATCAATTGGCCGATGAAGATGGCAGGGATATCTCGTATCCATAGCTAAAATTTATGATAAACAGAGGTAATCGATATTTTTCACTAAGGGGTTAGGCCGATATAGTAGCGTCAATCTGCTGGTGGCCACTGGTATCGGCCTGGTGGGCAAGTCCCCGGGGTGATGTTCTCTTTCTATATATAAGGTGAAACTATGTCTAAGTCTCTCGTTGTGATAACAGGTGCCAGTTCGGGTATTGGTGAAGCGACGGCCAAAACGCTATCTGCGCAAGGCCACCCGCTGCTGTTGCTGGCTCGCCGAATCGACCGATTGACGGCTTTGGGCCTGCCGAACACAATGTGCCGCCAAGTGGATGTGACCGATGGCCCGGCGTTTGCTGCCGCTATTGAAGAAGCGGAAGCCCAGTACGGTCCGGTTGATTGCCTGGTCAATAATGCCGGCGTGATGCTGCTTGGTCTGGCCCATGAGCAGGATCCGGCAGAGTGGAAAACCATGTTCGATGTCAACGTGATGGGCTTGCTCAACGGTATCCATGCAGTACTGGCCAAGATGAAGGCCCGCCAAGGGGGCACTGTGATTAATATCAGCTCGATTGCCGGCCGCAAGACCTTCCCGAACCATGCGGCATACTGCGGCACCAAGTTTGCGGTGCATGCAATCACTGAAAATATCCGCGAGGAAGTGGCTGATGACAATGTCCGCTTCATTACCATTGCCCCTGGTGCAGTGGAAACCGAGCTGCTGAGCCATACCACCAGTGACGATATCAAAGCGGGTTACGAAGAATGGAAAGACGGCATGGGCGGGGTGATTGCACCGCAGGATATCGCCAATGCCATTAATTATGCTTACCAGCAGCCGCAGCACCTGTGCATCCGCGAGATTGTGCTAGCAGCCACCCGTCAGCAGCCATAAAGGCGGCTGGTCGCGAGTAGAGTTGAATGTCAGCGGCAGGTGATTTTATCGGTAAATTTTCGCTGTTTCAGTTACTTAATAAAGGCAGCCTGCTATATTCAAAAGGGTATCCCACGGGGATACCCTTTTTTGTTGGTATTGCGAGGGGGCTGAAGTGAGGGAGAAGGTTCGCTTTTTTGATGTGCTGCGCTGTGTGGCAGCCGTAGCCGTGGTGGTGATCCACGTGCTTGGTCCTTACCGCGACCAGTTCGGTATCATGCCCGACAGCGGCTGGATCACCGCGACGACCTTCAATAGCTTCAGCCGCTGGGCGGTACCGGTCTTTATCATGATCACTGGCGCCCTGATGCTGACCGATACCCGCCCGTTCGAACTTGGCTACTATGTCCGCCGCCGGCTCGGCAAAGTATTGCTACCTTTTCTGGTATGGTCGGTGTTTTATGCTTGGTTATCCGGTGTTTCACTGGCAGGTTTCGATAGCGGTTTGGCCTTCGAGACGCTGAAAGCCTTACCGGTACATGAAACCTACTATCACCTCGGCTTCTTCTATTACTTTATTCCGCTCTATTTTGTCATTCCTTTCCTGCGCTATTTTGTCCAGCATTATGACAGGCAGGCGACGCTGGCCCTGACGCTGGTGTGGTTGACACTGACAACCTTGTTCTTGTTTAAAATCGACGGGCCATGGAGCCATGAACTGGTGCTCTATAGTGGGTACTTACTGTTGGGCTATTGTGTTTACCAGTTGCGCTGGCCGAGCCTGAAGTGGCTGCTGCCACTGGGTATCGTGGGCTTGTTACTGACCGATGCCATGGTGTTGAGCAATAGCTTTGCCGCCGGGGAGTATAAAGTCGGCCGCTGGATGTCGTACAAGACGCTCAATACTGCCCTGATCGCTGCCATGGTTTTTGCGCTGGGACGTTATGTGGCAGGTAAAATCAGCGAAGGCGGGCTCGACAAGCTGGCTTTCATGAGCCGTTACAGCCTGGGGATTTATTTACTGCACCCTATCTTTTTATGGCCGGTAAAAGCCTACGATTGGTACTTCCTGCCACCGATATTGATGATCCCGTTTTGGACGGTGATCATCACAGCCCTGGCCCTGGCTGCCAGTTGGCTGCTGGCCAGGAGCCCGAAAACGGCCTGGCTGGTTCCTTAGCAAGCCGCCTGGTTATTGATGTAAACCGCGCGTTTAGACGCGCGTGAGCGCAAAATGGCGGAAGGTGACACCCTGGTAGGTCATTACCCCTTTATCCCCCGGGTTCAGGGCATGGTAATAGTGGATACCGACCATGAACTCACGTTTCGGGCCGCCTTTGGTTGGCTGGACATAAATCCAGTATTCTTCGTCATCCTCTCCGGGGCGTGCTCCTATGACCGGGGTGCACTGTTTGTCGAGGATCTCGACTTCGATGTGCTGCTCCGGGGCATTTTCTCCCAGCGTGTGTTTGCGGTAAACGTGGACAAAGCAATAGAGGGCAATGGCGAATAGGGCAATAATGATAATAGGCAGTGAGGCTGGCATGAGATTTCCTTGTTGGATGCAACTTGGCTCTCATTATTGTGCAACACATGGTGGCTGAACATGGCTTGTGACAAAAAGCGTGATCCCCGCAAGGTTGCTGTATCCACCTATTCTGTTATGCAGTCTACTTATGTCTGGTGGGTATCAATGAGGATGCTGACACACGGTACTTTGCTTTCATGCAAAGTCGAGGTAAGTTAATAGCAGGAGTGAGCAAGGAAGAGAGTAAATGGCAAACATTGAGTTAGTGGTAACACGTTCAAGGCGGATCGAAAGCCTGCTGCGTGATCATTACCATGCTGAGGGCAAAGGCTTGCACCAGCTGATCACTAGCTGTGAAGAGCGCCTGCCTCACGAAATTATTCCCAAATTACGTTTTATCGCCTCGGTCCGAAATAAAACCGTTCATGAAGAAGGGTACAAACTCGACGATAAGAAAGGGTTTATTGCGGCCTGCAATGCCTGCGAGAAAGAGCTGACCCCACGCAGTGGCCGTTTTGTCTGGACCGCTGCTGCTCTGTTGGTGGTTGGTGTCACGGCATTGGCGATATGGTTTTACTCCATTCACTGGCACCGTATCGATTTGACGCCCTAATCGGTGCTCGTGAGAAAAGCTGGAAAACAAAAAAAGGTGCCTGATAGGCACCTTTTTTATTGAATTTTTTATGCTTAATAAATCACAGGCAGCGTCATGAGTCCGACAACCACTGCGATCATCATAAGGCCTTGTTTTTGTGAAGAAGTGAACATGAAAAGGCTCCTTTTAGCTGCTTAGTTGATGTTGTAAATAAGAATAGCACTGATTTTATGCATTTCTCAAGTAAAATTGTCATATTGTTGTCATAAAAATAGTTTATGGACGCTTAATAGGGTGTCTAATGGTTAAGTGAATTGTGTTTTTTGAGTTGGGTGAAAAGTGTCCTCTCTGCTGTTTCATATACCAGTCCGAGACTAACCTTTTGTTTTTAATTGACTATTATTGAATGTAATGTGATCGGTATTGATGGTTTTTAGATTTGTTGGCAAAACTTCGTTTAGCATTGGCTGTGGATCAAAAAAGGGAGCAAATGACATTTTTCTCTGTGGTGTAGTACTTGTTTACCATTCGCATCGTATTTGGAGTGAATATTTGGCATGCTTTTATGTAATAGCTATCGCTTTGGTGTTTTTCGTAAAAGGTTGATGGTTGGCTACTGGGATAATTGCGTTTAAAATTTATTTTTTGTTTATAGTTACTTGTTTTTAAGTGGTTTTTTTATAATTTTTGGTCGGTTTTTATGGTTTAACAATGCGGCTTCAAGCTGCTGCAGGTTGGGTTGATGCAAAGATTTTGGCTAACAGCGATGCCAAACGTTTGCTATTTTGTTTTTCTCTATAGTGATAAAGGTTGGCTCACAGAACGGCCAGCGAGAGCCTGATTAATATGATTCTCCGCTAGTTATTGACTTTCTTCGCTAGACAATCGCCTACCAGATCCTAAACTGTGCTTGCCACTGAATAGCCAAGTTGCTGTCGGTGACATATCCATAATAATAACGGTGAAACTATGTGGGTTTGGTTAGCCATTGCTCTTTCTGCTCTTTTACATATTACGGCGGCTTATCACGGTCCCCGTTGGCAATTCTATATTTTCAAGCCTTTTACCATGCTGCTGTTGATCGGTGTGGCTTGGCAGGCTGGCGATGGCGGCTTCTATCATATGGCTATCTCACTTGGCCTGTTGCTGTCAGTGGTTGGTGATGTTTTCTTGATGTGGCCAAAAAGCCGGTTTATTGCGGGGTTAAGCGCCTTTGCCTTGGCGCATATTGCCTACTCGGTAGCCTTCTGGTCACAGCTCGGTAGCCAGATAGTCTGGTGGCTGCCTGCAATGCTGGCGGCAGTAGGTGTGATAGTGTTCCTGCTGCTGTTGCCTTCATTGGGCAAGATGGTGATACCCGTTGCTGTCTATATCGCGGTAATTGCCCAGATGGCTTGGGCGGCCGGTGAGTTTTGGTTGACGACCTCGACAACGATGGCGCTGCTGGCTGTTGCCGGTGCAGCGGTATTCATGTTTTCCGATCTCTGTTTGGCCATTGACCGTTTCCGTGGGCCTTTCAAATCGGCGACGACCATGGTGATGACCAGCTATTTCCTTGCCCAATCATTGATTGTTGCCACGTTGCTGGCTGTTTAGTCACTGATTACTGAAACTTTTCTGCCTTGAATCCTGTCTTTCGCTCATACTAGAGATAAGCAACATCCATGGGGAAAGTCATGTCGGACAACTGGTGCAAAATATACGATGCGGCGAATGCCCTGGAGGCACATAGCCTCAAAGGTATGCTGGAAGCCCAGCATATAGCCGTACATCTCAGTGGAGAAGGGCTGGGGGCGGCTGCGGGGGAGCTGCCGACCAATGTGGTTGAAGTGGGCCTGTGGGTGAGAGATTGCCAGCAGGCCAGTGCCCAGCGGCTGCTTGCCGAGTATGAACAAGCCGACCAATCAGGTTGGGTGTGCGCGGGCTGTGGCGAGCAAAATGGCTGCCAGTTTGAGCTATGCTGGCAATGCGGCCGAGACAGGGGGACGGGAATCTAAAACATACATACAAAATGCATTAATTTGTTTTTGGTCAAACTTTCCCCACCGCCATAGCGCTACAATGCCGCTATTGTTCCGTGAAGAGAATGCCTACCATGAGTGATAACCAAGTCCACGCCCATAACCTGCTAAACATGCTATTGGCAGCGGAAACGCCTTATACCTTTGCCAGCCTGAAGCAGGCTATCGCGGCGGAATACGGCGAAGATGTGCGTTTCTATACCTGTAGCCAGCAAGATCTGACTTTTGATGCGCTGATGACTTTCTTGTTGGACCGCCGCAAAGTCGTACAAGACGGCGACTATGTGGCGGCAAACCGTGAGCGCATGTGCAATCACTAGTGCCGGTTTGAAGCGGTTGGTGCCTGCTAACAACTGATAAATGCGGGTGGTAAAAATATCGCCACCCCGCTGATGGTTTGTTATACTCTCTCGCCTCCGGTCGGCATTCTGGCTGATCGTTCTTATTTCTTGATACTTCTTTAATTTATTCTCTATCTGAGGTCTGCTCTGTGGAAATTATTTCTGCGGCGGTCATGCTATTTCTGATCATGGATCCGCTCGGCAACTTGCCGGTTATGTTGTCAATTCTGCGGCACATTGAACCCAAGCGCCGTCGCTTTATCATGATCCGTGAATTGCTGATTGCCTTGGTGATCCTGTTGCTGTTCTTGTTCGGCGGTCAGAATATGCTGAACTTCCTGCATGTCTCGACCGAGACCGTCAGTATTTCCGGCGGTATTATTCTGTTCCTTATCGCGATCAGGATGATTTTCCCGCAACCGGGTGGTGTGACAGGCCTTGCTGCCGGCGAGGAGCCGTTTATCGTGCCGATGGCGATCCCGATGATTGCCGGGCCTTCGGTATTGGCTTCTTTATTGCTGTTGTCCAACCAGGAGCCGGGTCGCACCACAGACTGGGTGATTGCCGTATTGCTGGCATGGGGTGCGTCGTTTGTGATCCTGATGTTCTACGAGGTGTTCAACCGTCTGCTGGGCGAGAAGGGGCTCAAGGCTGTCGAGCGTTTGATGGGCTTGTTGCTGATCATGATTTCGACCCAGATGTTCCTGGACGGGATCCGCAAATTCTTCATGATGGGCTAGCAGTCAGTGCGATGTAAAAACGAGGCCAGTTGGCCTCGTTTTTTTACATCATGTGCTTGCGACGGATATCAAGCAGGGCAAAGATGCCGAAGATCAGGATGGACCATTTTTCCCACCGGGTCATAGTGATTTTATCGCCGAAGGCGCCGATGAAAATGAGCATTTGCAGGCCATGCATCATGAACAGGAACCCGGTCATGATGTAGAGCGCCATCGCCGCGACGCCCGGGAACGGGTGGAAAATGTTGATCAGCAAAACTAGCCAGACAAAGCCGATCGCCGCTTTGGCAATTAAAATCAATGCTTTCATGCTTCCTCTCTTTCGAATAAGCGGTAACAGACCTGTCCCGCTGTTTTTTCCCTGTGGAGATGCCAGTGTGCCGGTGTCACTAGCTCCCCGAGTTCTTTTTCGGCCTCAATATAAATGACGGCATGGGGTGAGAGCCAGTTATTCTGCTCGAGCAGGCTGATCGCCTCATCGATTAAATCTTTGCGGAACGGCGGGTCGATAAACACCACATCATGCGGGGTACCGGCTTGTTTTAGAAATGCCAGGCTGTCGGTGTTGAGGACCTTGGCATTGTCGGCACCGATGGTCGCGCGGTTTTTTTCCAGTTGATCGGCGGCTTTTTTATCGAGCTCAAGCATGGTGACATGGCTGGCACCGCGCGACAGGGCCTCGAAGCTCAGGCTGCCGCTGCCGGTAAACAGGTCGAGGCAACGCGAATCGATAATATCTTGTGCCAACCAGTTGAAAACGGTCTCTTTGACGCGATCTGTGGTTGGGCGGAGGCCCTCGACGTCGTGAACGGGAAGTTTACGCCCACGCCAGCGTCCGCTGATGATCCGAACGAACCCGTCACGGCGGCTGTTTGGCATATTTCGCCCTGATTGTTGTCTGCGTCTTGTCATAGATTTCTTCGACCGTTTAGAAAATGATAGTATACCTAAACCCCTTGGCTGTAGGCGAAAACATGTATGCCGAGATCATGCCGCTGGGGGTATACACCTGTGTTTAGGCCGCAAATTGTACCAATCAAGCTCTAGGATTTGCCAATGGCAGAAAAAAAGAAACGCGGATTATTTTCGTGGTTGGGTTTTGGCTCTGAGGAGCAGACCGAGCAAACCGAACAAAATCAAGAACAATCAACAGTTTCAGCTGAGGCTGAAGCAGTAAAAGAACAAGCGACAGAACAAGAAGTCGAGGCTGCTGCGAAAGTCGCGGCGGAAGCAGAAGCCGAAGCAGCCGCCAAGGCTGCGGCAGAAGCGGAAGCTGAGGCCGTCGCCAAGGCAGCGGCGGAAGCAGAAGCTGAGGCAGCCGCCAAAGCAGCGGCGGAAGCAGAAGCTGAGGCTGCCGCTAAAGCAGCGGCGGAAGCAGAAGCCGAGGCAGCCGCCCAGGTGATTGCGGAAGAAGAAGCCAAGGCCCAAGCGGTACAGCTACAAGAAGAGCAGCTACAGCAAGCCGAGGCGCTGCAGGAAAAGCCGAAGAGCGAAGGTTTCTTTGCCCGTCTGATGCGCGGCCTGAAGAAGACCAAAACTAACTTCGGTTCGGGGTTTGCCAGCCTGTTCCGTGGCAAAAAAATCGATGATGATCTGTTTGAGGAGCTGGAAGAGCAGCTGCTGGTGGCCGATGTCGGTATGGACACTACCCTCAAGATCATTGAGAACCTGACGGACAAAGCGGACCGCAAGTCATTGAAAGACGGTGATGCCCTGTACGGCCTGCTTAAAGAAGAGCTGTCGGACATGCTGGCCAAGGTTGAGCAACCGCTGGTGATTGACCAAGCCAAGAAGCCTTACGTCATTTTGATGGTGGGCGTAAACGGCGTCGGTAAGACCACGACTATCGGCAAGCTGGCCAAGCAGTTCCAGAGCCAGGGTAAATCAGTGATGCTGGCAGCCGGTGATACCTTCCGTGCGGCAGCCGTTGAGCAGCTGCAGGTCTGGGGCGAGCGCAACAACGTGCCGGTTGTTGCCCAGCACACCGGCGCGGACAGTGCCTCGGTGATCTTCGATGCGATTGAATCTGCCAAAGCGAAGAATGTGGATGTGGTGATTGCCGATACCGCAGGCCGTTTGCAGAACAAGGGCAACCTGATGGAAGAGCTGCGCAAGATTGTCCGTGTGATGAAGAAGGTTGACCCACACGCGCCGCACGAAATCATGCTGACGGTCGATGCAGGTACTGGCCAAAATGCGATTAGCCAGGCCAAGTTGTTCAGCGAGGTTGCCCCGGTAACCGGTATTACCCTGACCAAGTTGGATGGTACTGCCAAGGGTGGTGTGATCTTTGCCATTGCCGATCAGTTCAATATTCCAATCCGCTACATCGGTATCGGTGAAGGAATTGAAGACTTGCGCCCGTTCGCGGCGGATGAGTTTATCGAAGCGCTGTTTAGTGACGAGGATTAAGGTGTGATTCGGTTTCAGCAGGTAAGTAAGGCTTATCGGGGCGGACGCCAGGCCCTGCAAAAGGTCGATTTCCATCTGCAGCCTGCAGATATGGCGTTCCTGACCGGGCACTCGGGTGCGGGTAAGAGTACCCTGCTGAAACTGATCTGTGCCATCGAACGGCCGAGTGACGGCAAGATCATCTTCAACGGGCATGATATTACCCGTATTGACAGCAAGCAGATCCCGTTCCTGCGCCGCAATATCGGCATTATTTTCCAGGACCACAAGTTGTTGATGGACAGAACCATCTACGACAATGTGGCCCTGCCGCTGCGGGTAGAGCAGGCCACCGAGAACGAAATCAAGCGCCGGGTATCGGCAGCGCTCGATAAAGTAGGGCTGCTCGACAAGGCCCGCTGTTTGCCGATCCAGCTATCAGGTGGTGAGCAGCAGCGGGTGGGGATCGCACGGGCTATTGTCAACAAGCCGATGCTGCTGCTGGCCGATGAGCCAACCGGTAACCTCGATGCAGCATTATCTGGCCAGATCATGGCCTTGTTCGAGGAGTTCAACCGGGTCGGCGTTACCGTGCTGATGGCGACCCACGATACCTCGCTATTGACCACCCACAATTACCGCCGTTTGGATTTGTATCAGGGACAGTTAAGGGAGTTAGCCAGTGGCGCAAAATAAAACCGGCTTTTTTGCCTTGCACAAGCAGCAATGTAAGCAGTCACTCGCAGACATGATGCGCCGCCCGCTCGGCAATATCCTGACCTTGGCGGTGCTGGCGTTTGCCCTGACGCTACCGGCGAGTTTCTACCTGTTTGCCAAGAACGTCACCGTGGTGGCGCAGATGTGGCAGAACCCGACCCAGATGACCATTTATCTGGAGCCGGGCGTTTCGACAGGACAGGCAAAGCAACTGCATGACGAGTTGGCCCAGTGGCCGGAAATCGATAGCCTTGAGGCAATCTCGCCTGAGCAGGGTCTGGTCGAGTTTCGTCAGCAGGCCGGTTTTGAACAAGCCCTCAGCCTGCTGGATGACAACCCGTTGCCGTCTGTACTTATCGTCAAGCCAACCGAGGCGTGGCAGCTTGATGCTAAGGCTACCGAGCTTGCTTCGCGTTTGCGGATGCAAAACGGCGTCGATGAGGTCCGACTCGACAGTGATTGGCTCCAGCGTTTGGCTGCGATTAAGCAACTTGTCATTATTCTGGCTATGATTATTTCCGGGCTGATGCTGTTTGCGGTCTTTTTGGTCGTGGGTAATACCCTGCGCCTTCAGGTACTCAACCAGCGCGATGAGATCCAGGTGATGAAACTGGTTGGGGCGACCGACAGTTTTATCTTGCGTCCCTATCTCTATACCGGGGTTTGGTATGGTTTGATTGGTGGGTTGGCTGCGTGGGTGCTGACATTTTTGGTGTCTATGCTGCTCGATGGCGCGGTGGCCCATTTGGCGGATTTGTATGACAGCCCGTTCAGGATGATCGGTTTAGGTTGGGATGAGTCATTGATCTTGTTGATGATCTCGGCGTTTCTCGGGCTGCTGGCCGCGCGTTTGTCGGCAGGGCGTCATTTGAAAGAAATTGAACCTATCTGACATTTTTAACTCTATAAATAGGGTAAATTACGCGGCTTGCTTGCAATGAGGCCTATTTTACAGGCATCATTGTCGGTTCATGCAATTTCACATTGGTACAAAAAATAAACGAGGTTTGTTGAATGGCACAAGAGATGACTTCAATGGCTTTGGTCACTGCAGATAGTCTGGACAGCTATGTCCAGAGCGTCAACAGCTATCCTATGCTGTCGGCGGAGCAGGAACGCGAGCTAGCTGAGCGTCTTCATTATGATGGTGATCTCAATGCGGCAAAGGCATTGGTGATGTCACATCTGCGCTTTGTTGTTCACATTGCTCGTGGCTATTCAGGCTACGGCTTACCAATGGCTGATCTGGTTCAGGAAGGCAATATTGGCCTTATGAAGGCTGTTAAGCGCTTCAACCCTGAAGTCGGCGTCCGCCTGGTATCTTTCGCTGTCCACTGGATCAAAGCTGAGATCCATGAATACGTATTGCGTAACTGGCGTATCGTCAAAGTGGCGACCACTAAAGCCCAGCGCAAACTGTTCTTCAACCTGCGCAAGGCGAAAAAGCGTCTTGGCTGGTTCAACAATGACGAAGTACAGATGGTCGCTGATCAGCTCGGTGTTGAAGCCAATGAAGTGCGCGAGATGGAATCCCGTCTGGCCGCTCAGGATCCGGCATTCGAAATGCCAACCGAAGACGATGATCGTGAGGCCAGCTTCAGCGCGCCGGCGTATTACCTTGAGGACAAGTCGTCAGATGTTGCTTTGAGCGTAGAGGAAAACAACTGGGAAACCCACGCCAACAATCGTCTGTCTAATGCCCTGTCTGGCCTTGATGAGCGAAGCCAACACATTGTGCGCTCGCGCTGGTTGGAAGACAACAAGGCGACCTTGCAAGAGCTAGCTGAACACTATCAGGTGTCCGCTGAGCGGATCCGCCAGCTAGAGAAAAATGCGATGAAAAAGCTCAAGGAAGCAGTGGGTGATTTCGCCTGAGGATCCTCGGCAAACTATCCACAAATCGCAACATGAGAAAACCAGCCTAGGGCTTAACACCGATCAGTTAAGCCATTGATCAGTTGAATGATCCTACGGTTGAGTGAAAATACCCTCAGACATTAAGTTT
>NZ_JAWJZI010000019.1:0-58394 GCF_033022775.1 Photobacterium rosenbergii
CATTGATAATTCTTTTGTTGACTATCATTTCACGAGTGCCCACACAGATTGCATGGTCAAATTGTTAAAGAACAATATATTCAACGATTTATTAGCGATTATCGAAACAATCTCTCGTTGAACAGGGCAGCCATTCTATCCAATCAATCCTCAGTGTCAAACACTTTTTGAAAATTTATTTTTAAGAGTGATTTCCCTTACCGATACGTTGCTGGCTAAGCCGCCGTACTCCGTGTCGGTGATGCGGCATTATAGGGAGCTAATTGATATTGGCAAGCATAAAAATAAAAAAAAACACCAAGCGCGCAAAAAACAGACAAGGTATGACGTAAGTGTCTATTTTGATGACAACAGACTCAATATATCCCGTCCTGCAGCCTTTACCCTGCGTCGGTTAGGCTGCAAACAAAGGACGAATAGCTCTTGGCTGGCGGAAGTAAGGTAAGCCTTTTTCAGGCGGTTAAACTCCGCTTTGCCGGTTACCCAACGCAAATAGCCTGCTAGCAATGCCATTGGCTGGTTGGTAACAGCATTACGGTGGCGGTCTAGGATATGCTTCATCGCATTAAGTCGTTTTCCATGATCCCGGCTGATGGCATCGGTCCGATCGGATACATAATGACAAAGGTTGCAATCAAGCACCCCAACCTCACCGACTCCAGCTACCTTGAGCCACAAATCCCAGTCAGAAGCCGACCTCAATTTAGGGTCAAAGCCACCGACTTTCATTAAGGCCGACTTTTTCACCATCACTGTACTGGTTCCCACCATATTTTCGGCAAACAAGAGTGGCGTAAACGAAGGGAATACGGTCACAGGGTCAACACTGAGCTTATTGCGAAAACGTGGCCAAAATGCAAAACACCCGATAATAGGCTCACCGGCTTCGGTAATATGCATATAGTCGGTAAAACTCATGACCATCTCAGGGTAATGGTCGTGGAGGTCGAGCTGTTGCGATAACTTGTTGCCAAGCCAGTAATCGTCAGCATCAAGAAATGCAATCAGCTCATTGCTGCAATGTTCTATCCCTAGATTTCTCGCCTGCGAAGCTCCTGCCCGGTCACTGAAGAGCACCTTGATATCGTTCTGCTGCGCCAACCATTCACGTGAACCGTCGGTTGAGCCGTCATCAACCACAATAATCTCAACCGCGACACCTTGGCTACGGATACTGTCGATTGCCCGAGGTAGCGTTGCTAGGCAGTTGTAATTTGGCATCACTACACTCACCGCTGTTTTATAGCTCATCTTCTTTATCCCATTTGTCTGTTCGTTGTGAGGTACACAGATGCAAGCGATGAGCCAACTACGGGTTGGCATCAAATTTGGATAGTTGTATGTAAAGGCTAGCAAGAGCAACTTGCAGCGCAACGGTCAACTATTTCGAGGCACCCGCGCAAAACAATGGGTGACGTGAGGGAAGAACTATGAAAAAGATCGGCTATGTGATCCCCGTCTTTCCAACATTATCTGAAACCTTTGTTGGTGTTGAGATCAGGGCAATGAAAACACTGGGGCATGCTGTTCAACCTTATGCTTTCAGCCCAGGCCAACACTTCCAGCCAGCCGATAATGAATTGAAAACGCAATGTCGCTACCTATCTTCAGCGCCCAATTACCCCTTTGCCAATATATGGAATTTTCACCGCTGCCACCGTTTTCTCACACAACAGCAAGGTTTCAGCTACCTTTCGCTGTTACGCCAAGGGCTACAGCTGGCTTACCTCGCCCAGCAGGATCAATGTGAACACCTCCACGCCCATTTTGCCTGGCACAGTACGGCAACGGCGATTGTTGCGGCAAAGCTGCTCAACATCCCCGTTTCTTTTGTCGGCCACGGCGCTGATATCTATGCCACCCCACAGGACATTGATAGCAAACTAAAAGCCGCTAACTTTATCTGCGCTGTCACCAAAGACATGCAAAATGAACTGCAAACTGCAACAAAAAGTCCAGTTTTGCATATACCTTGCGGTATTGATGCCTCGCAATATCCACCGCTCAATACCAACTGGCAGCCAAAGAAAGACTTCTTGTTCATTGGCCGGCTGGTTGAGAAAAAAGGGCTTGATACATTGCTTCATGCACTAAGCCAACTCCCTTCCGACACCAACCTGGATATTGTTGGAGACGGCCCACTACGACCAAGCCTCAACCAACTTGCCCATCAACTCGGGCTTAATTCTCACACCCGATCGCAAGTTCATTTTCTCGGCCATAAGGAGTCAGCTTGGTACCGCCAGCATGCCAACGACTACAAAGCCCTTGTCGCCCCATTCACCATCGCCCCCAATGGTGATAAAGACACCGGCCCGCTAGTCATCAAAGAGGCAATGGCATTGGGCCTTCCGGTGATTACGACTGACTTATCTGGATGCAATGAAATCCTCGAACAGCAGTACGGTCTCCAGGTACCCATGGATGATCATCTTGCTCTTGCTAACGCCATGGCAACGCACCGTTTGCAACCCATCTCCGCTCTCAAGCAAATCAGGGCAAGGGCCTTTGATCGGGTGATGGATCAATTTACCGCCCTTTCACAAGCCAAAAGGCTTTCTACACAGGTAGAAGCATTATGACTCCGGCAATGACTATGGCGGTATACGCTGTCGGCTTGGTCAGCAGCAAGCTAATTGCCCTTGGCCTCCAGCCTTTCGTCACGCAGTGGCTGGGTGCAGATCAATTTGGCCAACTTGATGTACTGGTGACCTTAGGCAGTCTACTCACCCTGATCATGGCATTTGGGATCAGTGACGCCATGTACCGTTTTGCCCATGACCAAGCAGATCAGGCCGCTTTTTTTCGTTGCACATTCGGACTCATTTTGCTGATTGCCTCTGTGATAATGATACTGGGGCAGACCTTCCTCTCCGAACTGCAACAAATCCTGCCGGGAGCCCCCTCATCTTTTGCAGTGCGCTGTTTGTTAATCACCCTATTGCTCAACACCCTGTGTTGCGTACCGCTAGCAATCCTTAGGATACGTAACCTTGCAAACCAGTTTGTGCTGGCGCAGGTTGCTTTCGCTTTGGCTCAAGGACTGGGGATCGTTTGTCTCGCACCTCAGTACGGCATTGATGGGATAATGGCAGCAGGTCTAGTCGCGCAAATTGTCCAGCTCATCACTCTCGCCAAGCATTTTCCGGCCCCAAGACTGGGCCTTAGTGCCTTACTGCTGAAATACGGCCGTGCCATTACCCTTTCGGGCATACTCAGCTTTTTAGTTATGGGGGTTGAGCGCTGGGCCATCGCCGATACCCTCGGCTTAGCGGCACTGGCCCCCTATGCGATTGCTGCACAGTGGGCCATCGCTGCCAGCTTGCTACTCGAACCTTTTGGTATGTGGTGGTTTCCCAAGCGCTTCGGCTTGCTCGGTACTCAAGCACAACGCCAGCAAGCTGCAACCCTGAGTGTGTTGGGTTGCCAATTAGGTTGTCTGGTTGCAGCAGGGATCATCATTATTGGCTCCCGCTTTTTGTTACTCTGGCTACCTGCCGAATTTCACCAGAGCGCACAGATCCTCCCCCTTCTGGGCATCACCGTCATGTTCAAACATGCCAGCACCCTGCTCAACATAGGCTGTTACCACCAGAAGGACGGCAAGAGCATCATTGCTATCGGGATTGTCAGTGCGATATGTGCAGTCGCCCTATTAGTATTTATTCTCCCCCGTTTTGGACTCTACCCGTTTATTTTGGCGGGTATCGCTTTACAACTACTGCGGGTTAGCTTGTTTTATCTCTGGAGTCAGTATTACCTACGTCTGCCCTACCCACTGACGCGCCTTGCTGTAAGCTATGGTCTCGTAGCCTTAATTCTGGTTAGCCATATCCACTTCAAAATGGCCTATGAGATCGCCTTTAGCCTACTGTTATTGGTACAAGTTGGCTGGCCATGGCTTCGCTCTCAGCTGACGGGATGGAAAAAAGCAGCGGAGGCTAACGGATGAAACGGCAAAACCAATGGCTCCTCGCCCTGATCAGCTGCGGATTGATTTTCCTGGCCTGGATGTCGCAAGGCAACTTGGTGTTGGTGGCTAGCCTGCTATTTGTTCTGCCGTTTGTCATCAGCCAAGCCTTCCTGGTTTGCGTCGGCTTCATTATCTTCTCTTATTTCAGGATCCACGAAGCCTTTCCGTTACTCATGCCACTGAAGATCCCCCAGCTATTGGCACTGGCGAGTTTAGCCGGTCTTGGCTGGCAGCTCTGGCTCCAGCGGGACACCGTCAACTGGCACCGTCTGCAAACCCTCTTCCTGCTCTTCAGTGCCTGGGTGCTGGTGTCCTGCCTATTCGCCACCAACCGTGGTGAAGCCTTTGCCAGTTTCAATGGCAACTTCATCAAAATTGTCATTATGGTCTTTGCCATCAGTTGGCTGCCCCAGCGGCTGCCACAACTCAAAGTGATCCCTTATTTGCTGCTGCTCAGCGGTTTGCTAATTGGTGGACTGGCCCTGTTCAACAAAGCCACGGGCATTGGCCTGGTGGAAGGTACCCGGGTCACTATCGGCCGGGATATCGGTTCAATGCTTGGCGATCCCAATGATTTGGCGCTGGTACTGCAGTTTCCGGTGTCATTTGCCATGGCCTACAGCTTCCATGGCCCTAAATGGCAAAGGATACTGGCGTTCATAGTGCTGATCATCATGATCATGAGTGTACTCGCCACGCAAAGCCGCGGGGGATTGCTCGGCATTGCCTGTGTTGTCTTTGCCATGGCGCTGCTGAAAAGCCGCTCCATCGTATTACCCAGCATTATCAGTGGGATCGGGTTGATGGCCTTGGTACTGCTAGCAGGGATAAGTGACCGTAGTTCCGGCGGGGCAGCTGAAGCCGGGATAGACGAATCTGCCATGGGGAGGATCTATGCCTGGCAAGCCGCCTTCAACATGGCCGTCAGCAATCCGTTTGCCGGGGTTGGCCTCAACAATTTCTACTACAACTACTATTTCTATTCTCCCCACTGGGACGGCAAGAACCATGCGGTGCACAGCACCTGGCTCCAGATCCTGTCAGAAACCGGCTTTGTCGGATTGGTATTATTCCTGCTTATGGTAATAGGCGCCCTGCGTGTCAGTTATCAGCTTCTCAAACGCCTCGAGCACCATGAGATGAAGCCGCTGGCGCAAGGGTTATGGCTGGGAACCCTTTCTTTCTGTGTCAGCGGGACATTCCTGACTCAGGGGACAACCTGGCCACTTTACATCCTAATCGGATTACTACTGGCACTAGACCGGCTCACCCTAAACCAGGAGATAAATCATGCGCGCACTTGTTAAAGCCCACTTGGCGCCAAACCACTTTGCCATGCTCAAAGGTATGGTTCAGCAGCTAAGAGGCAATTCACTCCCCTCGATCCCCCTTTTGCACAAAGGGCTGTATCACTTGCATTTGGCGATAAAGCAAAGTCTTCACTGCATTTTGCAAAAAGGCTATTTCACCCCTATCTTTGTTTCCCGCCTGGCCAACCGTCCCCGCCATCTGCAATTAGACTGCGGTATGCCGCAAATCATCGGGCCGCTAAACATCACGCTCGGTGAAAACTGCCGCCTTTCCGGCATCGCAACCTATTGTGGCAGGGCCTGGGGTGAACAGCTCCCACAACTCACTGTCGGTGACAACGTCGATATCGGCTGGCAAAACACCCTAGCCGTTGGCCGGACTATCCGCATTGACGACAATGTGCGACTGGCAGGTAAAGTTTTCCTCGCCGGATTCCCCGGCCACCCGATGGATCCGGCAGCCAGGGCCGAAGGCAAACCGGACACAGACCAGCAAGTTGGTGACATTCACCTGTGCCGCAACGTCTGGTTGGGGACAGGGGTTATGGTTATGGCCGGGGTGACTATTGGTGAAGGCAGCGTGATCGCTGCCGGCAGTGTAGTGACGAAAGATATCCCGGCAGGGGTGCTGGCAGGCGGTAATCCAGCCAAGGTTATCAAGCAACTGGAGTATTGAGATGGAATTTTTGGTTTTCGGTGAAGACTGGGGACGCCACCCCTCAAGCAGTCAGCATTTACTCCAAGCAATTGGTGAGCACTATAAGGTGCATTGGATAAACTCAATCGGCCTGCGCCAACCGTCACTCAATTTCAAGGATCTATTGCGAATAGGCGAGAAGTTAATGGCTGCAGGGAAAGCTGAGACTTCGTGTCAACCGACACAGGAAAGCCCCGAAGCAACCTCAATGACAAAGCCGACTTCCATTATCAAGCCGCTGGTCTGGCCGATGGCCCAAAATCCCCTCATCCAACAGCTCAATAACCTATTACTGAAACGGCAAGTCAGCGCCAAACGTTACCAGCGGGTAGTATGGGCGGCCTTACCCAGTGCAGTAGACTACTTGGATATCTGCGACAGTGATCTAGTGATCTACTACTGTGGTGACGACTTTTCCGCACTGGCCGGGGTCGACCACCAGCTCGCCGCTGACGCCGAACGGCGCTTAGTAGCCCGAGCAGATATCATTTTTGCCTGCAGTCCCACTTTGCAAGCTAAGTTCCCCGCCGGCAAAACCGTTCTGTTGCCACATGGTGTGCACCTGTCGCAATTTGCAAACGCAACAACCTGCCCGGAAGATATCGATCCGAACAAACCCAGTATTGGCTTCTATGGCAGCCTGAATAACTGGCTCGATCAATCGCTTATCATCAGACTTGCCCAGGCACGCCCCAACATCAACTTCTATTTTATTGGCCGTGAAGACAGTGATATAGAAGCGATGCGCCAACAGGCTAACATCATCCTGTTGCCTGCAAAGCCCCACCACCAGCTCCCCCAATACCTTCAGCATTGGAGTATGGCGATCCTACCCTTTGTCGACAATGATCAGATCCGCGCCTGTAACCCATTGAAGCTAAGGGAATACCTTGCGGCAGGTAGCCCGGTCATCAGCGCGAACTTTCCAGCGACGGCCCCTTACCGAGATCTGATCACAACAGCCAGCAAAGAATCCGAATGGTTAACAGCTATCGATCACTACTGCCAATGGACAACTCAGCAAAGAAGTAACCATGCCAAGCAGGCCTATCAAGCGGTTAGTCATGAAAGCTGGTCGTTGCGTGCTACACAAGCGGTTGAAGTCATTAAACAAAAATTACCGCACTAACCTAGTGTCAATATTTTTAGGCGGAAGATAACAATTCTCCCAACTTCAGGCACTTTTTTTGCTACCAATAAATGTAAGAGCAAATGGAGTCACCGAGGGGGGAACAATGAAAAGAATATTGATCGCGTTAGGCTGCCTGTTAATGGTTGGCTGTGCCACACAACCCGGGCCAAGCAGCCTGACCCTGTTCTTCAGCCCGGAGCAAATCTCACTCACTACCGAACAGCAGCGCAAGATCAGTGATTTCCTGGCGCAAAACCCCTACCAACAATTAAATGCCAAAGTCGCCCCGGCTGATTTGGACAATCCCTTTGACGCTCTGCTTCAGGGACAGAAACGAATCCAGGCGGTCAGTACCCTCTCCAACAGTCAGAATATCCCACTGCATCTGGAATATGTACCGACCCAGACCGCTGATACCTTGATATTAGAAAGGCAAGCACCATGAGGCACCAACTCTTTGCCAAGCTATATCCGCTCCTGCAGGCACTGTGGAATCACCGCTACCTGCTCATCATCCCTGTGTTAGTGATGCCACTACTGATGACGGCAGGCGGAGCCCTCAAAGCCAAGCGCTACTACGCCCAGACCACTATTTTGGTCCAGGAAGCCGCGATGCTGAATCCGTTTCTGGAGGATTTATCCATCTCGATGAACCTGCAAAAACGTATTAAGGCGCTGCGGGTGTTACTCCACAGCCAATTTGTTCTCCAGCAGGTCGCTGTTGACCTTGAATTGGCATCGGCGGACAACCCCGGCCAACTCAATGCCGTCACCAGCCAGCTCAATAGCAACTTGAGCGTTAATCTGATTGGTAACGACTTGGTTCAGCTTGGTCTTAATTGGCATGCCCCTGAAGAGATGCCCCTGATCCTCAATAAACTCTCATCCTTATTTCTGGACAAACTGCGCGCCCCAGGCCGGGCCTCGATTGATGGCTCTGAGCTTTTCCTCCAGCAGCAGCTTGAATCTACCTTGGCCGATCTCGAGAGCGCCGAAAGTGCATTGGCCATCTTCAAGTCAGACAATGCCAGTAACTTACCCCAGCTACAGGGAAGCCGGATCCAGAATGACGCCCAGATCAACACCCTGATCCAGGAAACCAAGCTCGAACTGCTTAATGCCCAGGCCAAGCGGGATAACTTCTATGACCGCCTCGCCAGTACCAACCCCGTCGTCGGTATGCTCGAGGCTGAAATCGTCAAGGCCGAGGCAGAGCTCGCGATACTCCGGGCAAGCTATACCGACCGCCACTCTTCGGTAAGAGCTGTACTGCGTCAGTTGGATCGCCTCAAGCAAGAACGCTCCCGCCTGGTTGACCAGCAACAGTCGCTCAACCCGCAGCAGGTCAGCCAGTTGTGGCAACGCATCGCCAGTAACACCCAACAGCTGGATAACCCCAACCAACCGATTTTGATCAGCCAGTTTGAGCAGTTGCAGCAGGCAGAAAACCAGATCCAGTCTCTACAAGGCGAACTACAGCTGCTTGAATCCCAAGCCTTGCAGCTTGAAGAAAAGCGGGCCGAGTTTGCCCAACTGGAAAAAGAGCTGACAGTGCTGCAGCGCAACTATGACGTAAAGGCAAAAATCTACAACCAGCTCCTTGAACGTTATGAGATGGCCAAGGTGACCGGCCAGTTAGGACGATTCGAAGAGCCTGACAAACTCAAAATTATCGCCCGTCCCAGCGTACCGAGCCAACCTCTCAATTGGCCATGGTGGCTCAACTTCAGCTTGGGCATTGTTGTTGGCCTAGGATTAGGGCTATCACTGGTTTGCGCCGTGCAGTTACTTGATACCCGACTCTACCAAAGCCGGCAAATCACCCGTCTAGCCAAGGCGCCAGTATTGATCAGAATTCCACACTTTACCGAGGAGGCATCATGACTACCCATACCCTACAGGTTGTTCAGCACCTAAATCCGGGAGGTATTGAAAGACTGGTGCTCAACCTTGTGCGCTTCGCCTCAAAGGATAACCAAGTGCATGTTGTCGCCTTAGAAGGGAATAAAGAACAGGCGATTGCGCAATGGCCCGAGCTCGCCCCTTTCACTGATCGGCTGTATTTCCTCGACAAGCCTGCGGGACGCGATATAAAAACTATTTTCAAATTGCGCCGCCTTATCCGCACATTGCAAGCCCTGGTTATCCATTCTCATCACCTAGGGCCTCTTTTATATAGCCGCGCCGCTTGTCTTGGCCTCAAGGGCATCACTCACATCCAAACCGAGCACGACAGCTGGCACCTGGACGATCCCAAGCAGCGCCTGCTAACCCGCAGTTTGCTGGCGGGAAGTCAGATCAAACTGGTGGCCGATGCTCCTCGGGTTGCCGATCACTTGTGTGCCTTAGGGATCAAAACAGATCACATCATTATCAATGGGATCGATACCCAACACTACGTCCCGGGACATAGCGCGCAGGCCCGCCACCAACTCCAGCTTCCAACCGATGCATTGATCATTGGCTGTGCCGGACGTCTAGTGAAGGAAAAAGGTATCGATATCTTGCTTGAGGCATTGGAAACACTGCCCGAAAGCTACCGGCTTGCCGTCGCCGGCGATGGGCCGGAGCGCCAACCGCTGGAACACCTAGCGCAGCAACTGGGGCTAAAAGGGCGAGTACATTGGCTCGGTCGCTGCGATAACATGCTGAACTTCTATCATGCCATCGACTTATTCTGCATGCCCTCGCGCCAGGAAGGACTGCCGCTGGCACTGCTGGAGGCACAGGCCTGTGGCAAACCCGTGGTGGCGACCGATGTCGGCGGTATCCCCGATTTGATATGCCCCCACAGCGGGCACCTTATCCCACCCGATCAACCCGCCGTGCTGGGGCAGAGCCTACTGGAGAAACTCCGCGGGCCGATACAAAGCTGCGCCCAAACAACACAATACATTCGTCAATTCGCCGATGTCAGGGCGATGGCGAGCGCTTATGAATCCCTGGCCAACGCATAGGAGAGGTTGACCATGACTATCAGCTGGATGGTATTAATTGCCCTAACCCTGATCATTTTCTATCACCATATTATCTATACCGGTTTGATGGTGGTGTGGGGGCGAAAATCGCCCAACGCTTTGCCAGATAACGACAGCGATACTGACATTGCCACACTCGATACAGATCACGAGTCGGGGGAGCAGCCCACTGTCGCCATCCTCATCCCGGCCCACAATGAAGCCGAATTTATCGAGGCAAAGCTTGCCAACCTAATGATGCTGGATTACCCGCCAGAAAAACTCTCAGTCTGGGTATGCTGTGATGGCTGCAGCGACAACACCGCAGATATCGTCGCAGAGTGGCAAACCAAGTATGCCAAGGCCGGTATTCGCCTTGAGTGCATGGATGAGCCAGACAACAAGGGCAAGGTAATCCGTATCAACCAGTTGCTGACGGAGGTTAAAGGCCAGGTTGATTTAATTGCGATGTCGGATGTCTCTGCTCTGCTGTCTATTGACGCCCTCACCCAGGCTGCCAGCAGTTTTCGCGATCAGCACATTGGCGCCCTCACCTGCAACTATCTATTGGCGGAAGCTCCCGATGGTGAGCAGCAATACTGGCAATGGCAAAATGCAATCCGCCAAACCGAATCGCAAATAGGCAATGTGATGGGAGGGAATGGTGCCTTCTACATTGTTCGTGCCGAACTGCTTTCACCCCTGCCGGAAGATACCATCAATGATGATTTCATCCAGACTATGCTGGTGATCAAACAGGGCTATCAGGTTCAGTTCAACCACTATATCAACAGTGTCGAACTTTCGCCGTCGACAGATCAGGATACCTACCAACGCCGCCAGCGTATAGGGGCGGGCAACCTGCAGCAGTTGATACGCTGCCGGTTCGTCTTCCGCAGCAGCCATCAAGGTGCTCGCTGGCTATTTACCTCAGGCAAGGCAATGCGCACCGTGATGCCCTTTATTTTGGTTGGCTACTTACTGCTATCTACAATCTTGGCTTTTCAAGGCTCTGCCATTGCCCAGACCTTACTGGCCCTGCAGTTGGTCGGCTATAGCGCAGCAGCCTTGCCCTTGTTGGGTATCAGCAACAAACTAACGAACAAACTGCATTACTTCATCGGTGGCTATGCCGCCTCGTTACTGGGGATGACCCGTTACCTGATGGGGCATTTCCGCACAGGGTGGCGCCACCAGCCACCGGTCTCTGACTATCAGGCGCAATCAACCCTGTTTATGAAAAGGGCCAGCGATGTCGTGCTTGCCGGTATCGGATTGATCATCACCCTACCTGTGTGGCCTGTCATTGCCCTGCTGATCAAATTGGACTCGCCCGGCCCCGTGTTCTATCGCCAGATGCGAGTCGGAAAAATCAGCGACCAACAGGTGGAGCTGTTCGAAGTCATCAAGTTCCGCTCGATGTCCAACAACGCCGAATCGGCTTCGGGAGCAACCTGGGCCCAACAAAATGATCCACGTGTTACCCGGATAGGACATTTCCTGCGGGTCACCCGCCTTGATGAACTGCCCCAATTCATCAACGTCCTAAAAGGCGATATGGCGCTGATTGGCCCGCGGCCGGAGCGTCCGCAATTTTGTGGCAAATTGCAAAATGCATTGCCATTTTATCTTGAGCGAACCGCAGGCCTAAAACCGGGGATCACCGGTCTTGCCCAAGTCAGCCAAGGCTATGACAGCAGCTTGGAAGATGTGAAAAGCAAAATCGGCTTTGATCACGCCTACGCGCTGGCGCTGAGCTCACCGCTGCAATGGCTGAAGATGGACTTGTTCATCATTTTCAAAACCATTTACATCATGGTTAGTAAACGCGGGCAATAGTTGGCACAGCACTTGTATTGTTAGAGGAGGACTTCACTACTCACAATAAAGGCCAGTTATGAATCAAGTAGTAAATAATGCCAATATCGGTTTGACGCTCCAGGACGAATTTGATGCCCACCTAGCCAGACAGATGGAGCCGGAGTTCGAATCACTCAGCCAGACCGATAACGATGAGATGATCATCGACATGACTCAGGTACAATTTATTGACTCCTGTGGAATTGGTGCCATTGTTTTCTTATACAAGCGCTTAAAAAGCAGAGGAAAACAGCTACGCCTGCTCAATGTGAACGGCCAACCGCGCCAGCTGATGAAAATGTTAAGGATTGACAAGGTGATCCCCCTGATCACCTCAGCGGAGTTATGTTGATATGGTCAAATTTTCAAGCTTGCTATTGATAATGCTCGCCAGTGGATGTACGACTTGGCCGACATCCGGTGATATCCCGTACTCGGAGCCGGATGTTGATCAGTGGCACGAGCTTGAACACCATAGCTTTGAGCTCCAGCTATTGGCGACCCGGGGTGCCAAACTATGCCTCCCGGGCCAGTATATGGAGCTTGCCAACCTTCACGACAAAGCCGAACAAGAGCACAAGGCGGGTTTTACCGATGATGCCGATATCACCCTGCTGGCCTACCAAACCCAGTTTGCCAAAATCCAGCGCCAGATGGATTGGCTCGAGCACCACACCGAGTGTCTCGATACCCGCTATTCCGAAATCCAGCTAAGGGATCAGTTCCTGTTGCTAATGCGGGTCGATAACCAATTTGCTTTCGACCGTGCCAAGCTATTGCCCGATTACCAAAATGCACTGCGCCGGGCAGCCTCGATCCTAAAACGCCAAGCGCACTGGCGACTGGAGCTCACCGGGCATACCGACACTATCGGCACCGAGCAAAGCAATTACCAGTTAGGTATGCGCCGGGCAGATACGGTCAGGCGCTTCCTGATCGAACAAGGTGTCGACTCGCACCAGATTGCCATTTTCAGTGCCGGTGAACGGGAATCCTATGAAGATCCCAATTCAAGAACCGAGCGTCTAAGTAACCGCAAGGTTGAAGCACGGGTACTGGTCGATCATCATACACGTGCCCCGCACCGGGTGTACTCACTCAGTGACTGGCATGCTGTCAAAGAGCAGCTAAGTCCGGGGTCGCTATGATAAGGCTTTTCCTGATCATCTGTATGCTGGCCGTCACCCCTGTATGGGGGGCGAACCTGACGCCGGGCGATCGGGTTTTCCTCCAACTTCCCGGTGAAGCCGATTTCAAAGAGCCTTTCACCATCGATGATCAGGGTCAGATCAGATTGCCAGAAGTCGGCGCGGTGCCAATTGCAGGCCTATCCCTGTCCCAAGCCGAGCAGCTTATCCGCGAAGAGTTAAAAACGGTCTATCGAAACCTCGATGAATTCAAGTTAAGCATTCTCGAACAGGTACTGAGGGTGCAGGTCCTGGGCTATGTCGAACAGCCCGGCATGATATCACTCAAGCCCGGGAGCAATATCCAGATGGCGATCACCGCAGCCGGTGGTGCCCGCCCCGGGGCCCAGCTCGATCAATTCAAACTGATCCGCAATGGCAACACCCAGCAATTCAACTACAAAGCCTACCTGGATGCCGGTGACCCCGCCAGATTACCAGCGTTGCAAGGTGGTGATACAATCTTCGTCCCTGCCTCACCACTGCTCGGTAACGTCGAAGTCGACTTTGACGCCGCCTCACTGACAAAAGGCGGCGATGCCGATGAAGAGCAAGGGATCACCATCTTCGGTGAGCTGCGCAATCCAGGCACCTTCAGCTACAAGCCGGGTATGACAGTCGTCGATGCCGTAATGCGTGCCGAGGGGGTCACCCGCTATGCTGATGTCACCAAAATCCGGGTGATCACGGACAACATCCCCTACCAATTTGACCTCAAGGCTTATCTTGATAGCGGCGATACCAGCAACCTGCCGCCAATCAAACCAGGAACAACTATTTTTGCCCCGATTGAAGTAGAAGACATCAACACCACCTCACGTACTGTCTACGTGATGGGGGAAGTCAAAGCACCGGGGGCCTACGAGAGCTCTCCCGGCACCGGCTTCATCGATGTGCTTGCCAATGCCGGCGGCCCGACCCGTTTTGCCGATACGACCCAGATCAAATTGCTTAGCAGTACCAAAGCAGCCATGACGGTTAACCTAGTCAAATATACCCAGGCACCGACCCTATATCCCCTACCGGATATGATGGCCGGGGATGTCATTTTCATTCCTGAAAAAATCGATTTCAACGAAAAGTCATGGCTCAAGGTCACCAATGACCGGGCGATCAAGCTCATCGGTGCGGTCAACAACCCCGGCCGGTTCGAGTGGAACAGCAGCATGGGCCTGCTCGATGTCCTTGCCCATGGCGGCGGGCCCAAGCAGCAAGCAAACCTCAGCAACATCCGTGTGCTGCGAGAGCAGGACGGTGCCGGCAACAATGTGATTTACTTCGACCTGGAACGCTTTATCTCCGAAGGAGGCGGCTTCAACCAGCTTCCCCAGCTAATGGCCGGAGACACCATCATTATCGACGAACTCCCCCATGATCCGACAGACAACAAATCGAGCTGGATACGCCAGTCTGCCGATGACTCCATCTATGTGTTTGGGCAAGTCGGTGCACCGGGCCGTTATGCTTTCAACCGCGAGTTGGGCTTTCTGGATATTCTCTCAGCAGCCGACGGACCGAACGGGGATGCCGATCTGCGTCAAATCCGGATCAGCCACCGCAACGACAATACCTCTCGAGTGACCCGACTTAATCTGTCGATGTACTTCGAAACCGGTGATGAAAGCCTACTGCCGAAAATTGTCCCCGGCGATGTCATTTATGTGCCCAAACTCGAAGGTAATTGGCTCGATAAACCTGCCAAGCAAGTGGTCAGGCTGATGGGGTCTGTCAACAAGCCAGGCCGCTATCCCTTCAACAGCCAGATGAATATCCTCGACCTACTGGCAGAAGCCGGAGGCCCCACCGACAGCGCATACATTGAGCGGATCATGATTGTGAATACCTCATGTTGCGGTGACAAGGCACAAACCTTCAACTTACGCGACTATGTCATCGAACCAGCCCGTTACCCCCTGCCCCTGCTAAGGGCCGGTGATACCGTCTATGTTCCCAATATCAATGACTCGGTCGGCGAGCAGTGGCGTCAGGGCTTGAGAGATGTACTGGGGATCTTTACCTTGATAGCCTTAGGAGCAGCATTATGAAACCTTGGCTCAGCGGCGAATACGACCAACTTTTCCATCAAATCCACCAACGAAGTGCTCGGGTGATTACCTTGGCAGGAGCCTCGAATCAATGTGGCACCTCGACCCATTGTAATTGGCTGGCAAGACGCTGTGCTGAAGACCACAAGGTCTTACTGGTCGATCTTGACCTCTCTGGCAGCGGCCAGGGTTATGCCGCCAAACCCTGGCACTGCAATGGCGAAGGCGAAGCCGAGGCCATGGTAACGCTCACCGAGCAGCTCTCCTTACTCCCTCAGCCATGCGAAGAGCGGACTATCCTTGATTTACGCCAGCCACACAGCTTCCATCAGGCGCTTGAGCGTTGGAAGCAGGACTACCACTACATTTTGTGTGATGTCGGCACCATGACCCAAACCAACTGGCGAAACCTGCCTATCAACGCCCTCAGCCATGCCAGTGATGCGACCATCCTTTGCCTGGCGGCAGCGCAAACGACAGAAAGTGAGTTGTTAACCTGTATCGGTAAGCTGGAACAAAACAGCATCCCTTTACTAGGGACGCTCATCAATGATCAGGTTAACCCTTCGCTGGCTGATGAGATCATCCGGGTACTGACAACCAAAGCCCGCTGGTTACCAAGCAGCATCAAACAAAAAGTCGTCGATTATCTGCAAGCCAGTGCGCTTTTGCAGGGAAAATACCAGTAAAGTACCGGCTAGGGAGCCAGAGAATGAATCAAGTGTTGTTCCAGCGCCAGTTTGTCCTCAACTATGAAAATATCTCGGCTATGCGCCGGATACTGGACGACAAAGCCCAGGCGCTACAACTTGCTCCCGACACTATCCAAAGCATTAAGCTAGTCTGCAGTGAGTACTGTGCTAACTTACTGGATCACCAGCAACAGCCAGCAACCCACTGCACCATCAGCTATGGCAGGCATAACGGTCAATATTGTTTTTCTATCAGCGACAACGGCTCGCCATGGCCCGCCCAGACGATCCAAATCAACGAGGCTGAGCTGCCTGATTTCCCAGACGAATCGGGTATGGGTCTTGCCCTTATAAAAACCACCTTCCCCAATTTTAGCTACACGATTAATCCTGATAGCAACAAGATTGAGTTTCTGTTACCTCTGCAATCAACCCGCAAACATCTTGTAATTGTCGATGATAGTCGCAGCCAACTCACCATGCTGAGCAGTTACCTCGAGGCAGACTACCAGCTCTCGATATTCAGCCGGGCCGGGGATGCATTCAAGTGGCTGCAGGGAAACCACTGTGATCTGGTGCTGACCGATCTGTGGATGCCCGACACCAATGGCTTGGAGTTTCGCGGCCTTGTCGGTGAGTTACGCCGCCATCGGTTATTGCCTTTTGTCTTTCTCTCGGGCGATACGGTATCGGAAACCATGGCAGCGGTTACCCAATCCGGGATTGATGATTTCCTTGCCAAACCTATCGAAAAGCATCACCTCCTCCAGGTACTAGAACGGGTACTCAACCGCCATCACCATCTACTCAATGCCTTCGAGGACAACCTGCTTCAGCAACTGGAAACCACAACACCGCTTTATCAGGGTGATCGTCGCTACCAGGCTTACCCGCTGGGTAACTTCAATATGCAGATCAGCCGAGAGCCGGAAATCAGCGGTGACTTTGTTATTCAGCATAGCCTTGAAAATGGTTCACAGTTATTGATCCTCGGGGATCTGATGGGTCATGGTATTGTGGCCAAAGCCAACGGCGGGATCTGTTACGGCTTGATCCAGGGGTTATTGCTCGATCCGACGATCAATCCAGAAACCATTTTCACCCGGCTTAATGATCATCTTTACCGTACCGAAGCAAACCGCCTGATTTGCTTGCTAGGGGTTCACCTTGATCAGGACCAAAAGCTATCTATCTATAATGCGGGAATGCCGGCGCCCCTTAGCTTTACTCCGTCATGCCATAGGCTCAGGGAAGGGATGGGGCTGATTGGGCTGTTCGACTGTATATCTCCTGTTCCGCAGAAGCTTACCTTGAGCCAAGGAGACAGCCTACATTGTTTCAGTGATGGGTTACTGGAATCTGAACTACCCGAAACAGTACAACAACACATAGCAGCCTTGCCTGCCGAGCAACGCCATCACTACCTGTGGCAACGGCAACCTGATAATCATGAAGATGATAGGACGCTGATCAGCCTAACCCCCCAACAACGGATGATGGATGATGAGGGCCAAGCATAAGATTCACACCCAAGGTGAACCCCGTTTTATTGTGAGAGTTGATAAATTTGGCTCAACTGCTGCCAACATGCGGTGTCACTGTAGTTAGCCCTGACCATCTGCTGTTGTTGCTGTGATAACGCAAACCAGTATGCCTCACCGCGCTTCTCTATGTGTTGCAACTTATCCGCTAGCTTTGGCCACTGCGCTTCTTCGACTAGCCACTGCGAGTCGAGCAGTGATGGCATCTCACCGACATCGGTAGCAATTACCACCACACCGTTTGCCATTGCTTCAAGGGCTGCCATCGGCATGCCCTCCGCCCGGGAAGTAATAAGCAGCACATCCAACTGATGCCAGTACGGCGCCATACTCGACACAAAACCATGCCAATTGAGCGGAGCGTTATCTAGCAATGACGCCTGCTCCCCATCGCCAAAAACATGAAAGTCCATACTCGGCAATTGTTGGCACAAGCTGGCAAAACGATCGATGGCTTTTTCATGGCTCAGTCTACCAACAAAACCCACTTGTAATCGATGATGGCGTTTGCGCTCAAGCGCATTCTCTCCGCAACGTACGAAATTGCGCTGCAATTCGCAATGAAACGGCTGGCGTTGTTGGATCTTGCGGCTGACAGCAAGATTGCGTGACAAGCAAGCGCTATACCGGTTAAACCATTCGTAGCAGGCTAACTTACCTGCTACCGCCTCACCTGCATGGAATGTCGTCACTAAATGGAAGGCTGCTAGGACACGACAGCCGCGAGCAAGAATAGATGCTTTATAGCCATGGGCATGAACGACATCACGGCTTGATAAACGTCGGAAAAAGCGGATGGTTGAAGTATCAGCAAGGAAGCGGAAGGGGACACTTGCTTGCTCAAGTTGGGAATACAGGGGATGACCTGGATAGCGGGAGAGAAAGACAACCTCAACATCGACTTGTTGGGATTGCAGCATAAGGGCCAGCTGGTGAATATGGCTTTCGATACCACCGAAGCCTGAACTGTCGACAAAGAGGTAAACCATCTATTAGCATCCTTAATCACAAACGATAAGGAATGAGATGCAAAAAAAAAGCCGAGTCTAAGACTCGGCCTCTTTTTTATTTAACGCGCTAGTGCTTATTCAGCAGCAGCTTCTTCCTGAGCTTCAGGACGATCTACTAGCTCGATATAAGCCATAGGGGCTTTATCGCCAGCACGGAAACCGCATTTCATGATGCGAGTGTAACCGCCTGGACGCTGAGCAAAACGTGGACCCAGTTCGTTAAATAGTTTCGCAACAACTTCGTTATCACGAGTACGTGCGAATGCAAGACGACGGTTAGCAACACTGTCAGTCTTAGCTAGGGTAATCAATGGCTCAATTACGCGACGCAGCTCTTTTGCCTTAGGCAGGGTAGTCTTGATAAGTTCGTGACGTACCAGAGAGCCAGCCATGTTGCTGAACATCGCTTTGCGATGGCTGCTGTTGCGGTTGAGTTGACGACCACTCTTACGATGGCGCATGACCTAATCCTTCTAACTAGATATCAGTAACTATTAATCTTCAGCAATAGATGCTGGCGGCCAGTTTTCTAGGCGCATGCCTAGAGACAGACCACGTGATGCCAGCACGTCTTTGATTTCAGTCAAAGACTTCTTACCAAGGTTTGGAGTCTTAAGAAGCTCAACCTCAGTACGCTGAACAAGATCACCGATGTAGTGGATCGCTTCTGCTTTTAGACAGTTAGCAGAGCGAACAGTTAGTTCAAGATCGTCTACAGGACGCAGTAGGATCGGATCGAACTCCGGCTTCTCTTCTTTCTCTTCAGGAACACGTACATCACGAAGATCTACGAATGCATCCAGTTGCTCAGCTAGGATAGTAGCTGCGCGACGGATAGCTTCCTCAGGATCAAGTGTACCGTTTGTCTCCATATCGATAACAAGCTTGTCAAGGTCAGTACGTTGTTCTACACGTGCTGCCTCAACCGCGTATGCGATACGGTCAACTGGGCTGAAAGTTGCATCAACTAGCAGACGACCAATTGGACGCTCATCTTCTTCAGTGTGAATACGAGCAGACGCTGGTACATAGCCACGACCACGCTCTACCTTGATGCGCATGCTGATATCAGCATTGTCATCAGTTAGGTGGCAGATTACGTGCTCTGGGTTCGCAATCTCAACATCACCGTCGTGGGTGATGTCACCTGCAACAACAGGGCCTGCACCAGATTTATTCAGAGTAAGGATAACTTCGTCTTTACCCTCAACCTTAACGGCTAGGCCTTTAAGGTTTAGAAGGATCTCAAGAATGTCTTCCTGTACTCCTTCTTTGGTGCTGTACTCGTGTAACACACCGTCGATTTCTACTTCAGTGACGGCACAACCCGGCATTGAAGATAGAAGAATACGACGTAGAGCGTTACCAAGAGTGTGGCCGAAACCACGCTCAAGCGGCTCAAGAGTTACTTTTGCATGCGTCGTGTTAACTTGTTCAATATCAACAAGACGTGGCTTAAGAAATTCTGTTACAGAACCCTGCATTGTGTCCTCTCTTAACTATAGCCTTACTTAGAGTAAAGCTCGACGATCAGGTGTTCGTTGATGTCGGCAGACAAATCAGAACGTTCTGGAAGGCGCTTGAAAGTACCTTCTAGCTTGCTGCTGTCTACTTCGACCCAAGTCGGTAGTTCACGCTGAGTAGCAACTTCTAGAGCTGCTTTGATGCGTGCTTGGTTCTTAGCTTTCTCACGAATGCTAACAACGTCGTTTGCCGCTACCTTGAAAGAAGGAACGTTTACGACTTGACCGTTAACTAGGATCGCTTTGTGGCTTACCAGCTGACGTGCTTCAGCGCGAGTAGCACCAAAACCCATGCGGTAAACAACGTTATCTAGACGACCTTCAAGAAGCTGAAGCAGGTTTTCACCTGTGTTGCCTTTAAGGCGAGCAGCTTCTTTGTAGTAGTTACGGAATTGCTTCTCTAGTACGCCGTAAGTACGACGAACTTTTTGCTTCTCACGAAGCTGTACGCCGTAGTCAGATAGACGACCGCGACGAGCACCATGCACACCAGGTGCATTGTCAATTTTACACTTGGTATCAATCGCGCGTACACCAGACTTAAGGAACAAGTCTGTGCCTTCACGACGGCTAAGCTTCAGCTTAGGACCCAAATATCTTGCCATGTTCTTTCTCCAGTTTTCCTAGAAACGAAACGTTATACGCGACGTTTCTTAGGTGGACGACAACCGTTATGAGGGATCGGAGTCGCATCAACAATGTTAGTGATACGGAAACCCGCAGCGTTTAGAGCGCGGATAGTAGACTCACGACCAGGACCAGGGCCCTTAACCATAACTTCCAGGTTCTTAACGCCATACTCTTTGGCCATTTCGCCAGCGCGCTCAGCAGCAACCTGTGCAGCGAACGGAGTAGACTTACGAGAACCACGGAAACCTGAACCACCTGCAGTAGCCCAAGATAGAGCGTTACCCTGACGGTCAGTGATGGTTACGATTGTGTTGTTGAAAGAAGCATGAATGTGCGCAACGCCATCAGCAACTTGCTTACGTACGCGCTTACGAGCGCGAGTTGGTTGTTTAGCCATTGTACTCTACCTTCCGATTATTTTTTGATCGGCTTGCGCGGACCCTTACGGGTACGTGCGTTGGTTTTAGTACGCTGTCCACGTAGTGGTAGACTGCGACGATGACGAAGACCACGGTAACAACCAAGGTCCATTAGACGCTTGATGTTCATGGAAACTTCACGACGTAGATCACCTTCTACAGTGTACTTAGCTACACCATCACGCAGTAGATCGATCTGCTCTTCAGTTAGTTCACTGATCTTAACATCTTCAGCGATACCCGCTTCAGCTAGGATAGCTTTTGAGCGAGTCTTACCGATGCCGTAGATCGCAGTAAGAGCGATTACAGAATGTTTTTGATCAGGAATGTTAATGCCTGCAATACGGGCCACTATTCACTCCTAGTACTTTTCAAGAATAACCGCTGCAAAGCCCGTTTAGGATACGCAGCGGTGGAACAATTCTTTTGCACACACAAAAGATTGGTTGGCTAATTTAGCCAACCCACCTTCAATTTGCAAGAAATATTTCTGCTAATTAGCCTTGGCGCTGTTTGTGCTTTGGCTCACTGCAAATTACACGCACAACACCGTTGCGCTTGATAACTTTACAGTTACGGCAGATTTTCTTAACGGAAGCACGAACTTTCATTGCTAAACTCCGTAAATGGGATCTTAACGGCCAGAGCCCTTAAGATTAGCCTTTTTCAAAACAGACTCATATTGTTGAGACATCAAGTGTGTCTGAACTTGAGCCATGAAGTCCATAATGACCACAACTACGATAAGTAGTGAAGTACCGCCGAAGTAGAAGCGGACATTCCATGCAATCATCATAAACTCGGGGATCAGACAGATAAAGGTGATATACAACGCACCAGCCAATGTCAGGCGAGTCATCACTTTATCTATGTATTTCGCGGTCTGCTCACCCGGGCGAATACCAGGTACGAACGCACCAGACTTCTTCAAGTTGTCAGCTGTCTCGCGAGGGTTAAACACCAACGCGGTATAGAAGAAACAGAAGAAAATAATCGCAGCAGCATACAGCATCACATAAAGTGGCTGACCTGGGCTTAGCGCCAGTGAAATATCACTTAGCCAACCTAGGTTCTCATTCTGACCGAACCACTGAGCCAGTGTACCCGGAAACAGAATAATGCTTGATGCAAAAATCGCTGGAATTACCCCTGCCATGTTGATTTTCAACGGCAAGTGAGTGCTCTGCGCAGCAAAGACGCGACGGCCTTGTTGACGCTTGGCGTAGTTAACGACGATACGACGCTGACCACGTTCCATGAACACTACAAAGTAAATGACAGCGAAAGAGAGCACTGCAATTAATAGTAGAAGAAGTACGTGCAATTCACCTTGACGCGCTTGCTCCACTGTCTGTCCAATAGCTGGCGGCAAACCTGCAACGATACCAGTGAAGATAATCACAGATATACCGTTACCTATGCCACGCTCCGTAATCTGTTCACCCAACCACATCAAGAACATGGTACCGGTAACCAAACTGACGACCGCAACAAAGTAGAATCCTAGGCCTGGGTTAACCACTAGACCAGGGATCATACTTGGTAACCCCGTTGCAATACCAATCGCTTGGAAGGTTGCCAAAACAAGCGTGCCGTAACGGGTGTACTGGCTGATCTTACGACGGCCAGACTCCCCTTCCTTCTTCAACTCGGCCAAAGCCGGGTGAACAACCGTCAGCAGCTGGACGATGATCGATGCCGAAATGTACGGCATGATACCCAGTGCTAAGATGGAAGCACGCTCAAGTGCACCGCCAGAGAACATGTTAAACAGTTCAATGACGGTACCCTTTTGCTGTTCGAACAGATCGGCAAGTACAGCAGCGTCAATACCAGGAATAGGCACAAAAGAGCCTGCTCGGAAAATTAAGATAGCACCTAAAACGAATAATAGGCGTGTCTTAAGCTCTGCTAGGCCACCTTGGGCGCTACTAAAATCTTGTCCTGGTTGTTTAGCCATCTGTACCTCATCCTCGAGTTAATTATTCCTCGATTTTACCGCCTGCAGCTTCGATAGCAGCTTTAGCGCCTTTAGTAACGCGTAGACCTTTCACTGTTACAGTGCGAGCGATTTCACCAGAAAGTACAACTTTCACGAACTCGATGTTCTTAGTGATTACGTTCGCAGCCTTAAGAGTTTCAAGGCTTACTACGTCACCTTCAACTTTCGCTAGTTCACCTAGACGAACTTCAGCTGTTACAAGGCTCTTACGAGAAGTAAAACCGAATTTTGGTAGACGCTGTTTCAAAGGCATTTGACCGCCTTCGAAGCCTGGACGTACAGAACCACCTGAACGTGATTTCTGACCTTTGTGACCACGGCCACAAGTTTTACCCAGACCTGAACCGATACCACGGCCTACGCGCTTCGCAGAAGGCTTAGAACCAGCAGCCGGAGATAGAGTATTCAAACGCATTCTGATTACTCCTCAACTTTAACCATGTAGATAACTTTGTTGATCATGCCGCGTACGCAAGCAGTGTCTTCAAGTTCTACAGTGTGGTTGATGCGACGAAGGCCTAGGCCACGCAAAGTAGCTTTGTGCTTCGGCAGACGACCGATTGAGCTCTTAGTCTGCGTCACTTTAATAGTCTTAGCCATATCAATTACTCCAGAATTTCTTTAACAGAAAGACCACGCTTAGCAGCGATCATTTCTGGAGAGTTCATGCCACTCAAACCGTCAATAGTCGCGCGAACGATGTTGATTGGGTTTGTAGAGCCGTATGCTTTAGCTAGAACGTTACGAACACCCGCAACCTCTAGTACTGCACGCATTGCACCACCGGCGATGATACCTGTACCTTCTGAAGCAGGCTGCATGTACACTTTAGAACCAGTGTGGCGACCTTTAACAGCGTGGTGTAGAGTACCGTCGTTTAGTGCAACTGTAACCATGTTACGACGTGCTTTTTCCATCGCTTTCTGGATTGCAGCAGGTACTTCACGTGCCTTGCCGTAACCAAAACCGATGCGACCGTTACCGTCACCAACTACAGTTAGTGCAGTAAAGCTGAAAATACGACCACCTTTAACCGTCTTAGATACACGGTTAACAGCGATCAGCTTTTCATGCAAATCTGATTGTGTTTTTTCGTTAGCCATCTTCCGCCTACCTTAGAATTTCAGACCAGCTTCACGAGCAGCTTCTGCTAGTGCAGCTACACGGCCGTGGTATTGGAAACCAGAACGATCGAATGCAACTGTTGAGATGCCTTTTTCAATCGCGCGCTCAGCAATAGCTTTACCTACAGCTGCAGCAGCGTCTTTGTTACCAGTACTTTTAACCGACTCACGGATCGCTTTTTCTACTGTAGAAGCGGCTGCGATTACCTCAGAACCATTTGGTGCGATAACCTGAGCGTACACGTGACGTGGAGTACGGTGTACAACTAGGCGAGTTGCACCCAGTTCAGCAATCTTACGACGTGCACGGGTCGCACGACGGATACGAGATGCTTTCTTATCCATAGTGTTACCTTACTTCTTCTTAGCTTCTTTAGTACGCACGATTTCATCGGCGTAACGAACACCTTTACCTTTGTAAGGCTCAGGGCTACGGTAAGCGCGAATATCAGCAGCTACCTGACCAACAACCTGCTTATCAGTACCAGTTAGTACGATTTCAGTTTGTGAAGGACATTCAGCTTTGATACCTGCTGGAAGTTCGTGCTCAACTGGGTGAGAGAAGCCAAGAGTTAGAGCTACTGCGTTGCCTTTGATAGCAGCACGGTAACCTACACCCTTAAGAGTAAGCTTCTTGGTGTAACCTTCAGTAACACCAACAACCATGTTGTTAACTAGTGCACGTGCAGTACCTGCCTGTGCCCAAGCTTTCTCGAAACCTTCGCGAGGACCGAAAGTGATAGCGTTCTCTTCCTGGGATAGAACTACTGCTTCGTTGATAACGCGAGTAAGTTCGCCTTTACCACCTTTAACAGTGATTTCCTGACCGTTAAGTTTAACTTCTACGCCGGCAGGAATAACTACTGGTGCTTTTGCAACACGAGACATTTCCTACTCCTATTATGCTACGTAGCAGATAATCTCACCGCCAAGACCCGCTTTGCGTGCAGCGCGGTCGGTCATAAGACCCTTGGAAGTGGAAACAACAGCAATACCAAGGCCGCCCATCACTGATGGAAGTGCATCTTTTTTCTTGTAGATGCGTAGGCCAGGACGTGAAACACGCTGGATTTGCTCGATAACTGGGTTAGCTTCGAAGTACTTAAGAGTAACTTCTAGCTCAGGCTTAACTTCACCAGTTACAGTGTAGTCAGCCACAAAACCTTCTTCTTTAAGAAGAGCTGCGATAGCAACTTTCATTTTTGAAGATGGCATTTTAACAGCAACTTTTTTCGCTGCCTGACCGTTACGAAGACGGGTCAGCATATCCGAAATCGGATCTTGCATGCTCATAAGTCAATACTCCGTGATTCTAAATTGGTTAACTGGGATTACCAGCTAGCCTTGCGCAGACCCGGAATCTCGCCTTTCATGCAAGCTTCACGAACCTTGATACGGCTTAGACCAAACTTACGTAGGTAGCCGTGTGGACGTCCAGTCTGGTTACAGCGGTTACGCTGACGAGACTTCGCAGAATCACGTGGTAGTGACTGAAGCTTAAGCACTGCATTCCAGCGGTCTTCTTCAGACGCATTCACGTCGCTAATTAGAGCTTTAAGTGCAGCACGCTTCTCAGCGAACTTAACTTCTAGCTTGGCACGTTTAGCTTCGCGTGCCTTCATTGATTCTTTAGCCATTAGTAACCCTTACTTTTACTTACGGAATGGGAAGTTAAAAGCAGACAGTAGAGCATGAGCTTCTTCATCAGACTTAGCAGAAGTAGTGATAGTGATATCAAGACCACGTACACGATCTACTTTATCGTAATCGATTTCTGGGAAGATGATCTGCTCACGAACGCCCATGCTGTAGTTACCACGACCATCGAAAGATTTCGGGTTTAGACCACGGAAATCGCGAATACGAGGTACAGCAATTGAAATTAGACGCTCAAAGAAATCCCACATGCGTTCGCCACGTAGAGTTACTTTACAGCCAATAGGGTAGCCCTCACGGATCTTAAAGCCAGCAACAGACTTACGAGCTACAGTGATAAGCGGCTTCTGACCTGCGATAGCAGTCATGTCAGCAGCAGCATTCTCTAGAAGCTTCTTGTCGTTGATCGCATCGCCCACACCCATGTTAAGTGTGATCTTTTCGATCCTTGGGACTTGCATGATACTCTTGTATTCGAACTTTTCAGCAAGTTCTTTAACTAGAGTCTCTTTGTAGTAATCATGCAGTTTCGCCATTGTACTACTCCAAAAATTACTTGATAGTTTCGCCAGTCGATTTGAAGAAACGAACTTTTTTGCCGTCTTCGAATCGGAAGCCTACACGGTCCGCTTTACCTTCACCGTTAACGATTGCAACGTTAGAAGCGTCGATTGCAGCTTCTTTTTCAACGATGCCACCTTGGATGCCCATAGCCGGTACAGGCTTCTGGTGCTTCTTAACAAGGTTGATACCTTCAACGATTACTTTACCGGTTGCTAGAACCTTAGATACTTTACCTTTCTTACCTTTATCTTTACCAGTAAGAACGATAACTTCGTCGTTACGACGGATTTTAGCTGCCATTTGCGTTACTCCTTACAGTACTTCAGGCGCAAGTGAAACGATCTTCATGAACTTATCGCCACGAAGCTCACGAGTCACAGGGCCGAAAATACGAGTACCGATTGGTTGCTCAGTGTTGTCGTTCAACAATACGCAAGCATTACGGTCAAAGCGAATGACAGAGCCATCTGGACGACGTACGCCTTTACGAGTGCGCACAACCACCGCTTTCAGAACGTCACCTTTCTTAACTTTACCGCGAGGAATCGCTTCCTTAACAGTTACCTTGATGACATCACCGATATGTGCATAGCGACGGTGTGAACCACCCAGAACCTTAATACACATTACGCTACGAGCGCCGGAGTTATCGGCTGCATCAAGCATACTTTGCATTTGGATCATGTTAGTGCTCCGCTAATTTTAAACATCTTGACCCATTTCGAGCCGATTTGCCTTTTCTTCAAAGGCGGCGAATATTAACACGCTTTTCGGTCGATGGGTAGACAAAAAATGAACGGCCCCAAAATTTTTTCGGGGCCGCTCTCTTATATCGTAGTTAAGTTCGCTTAGATGCGAGCTTTTTCTACTACGCGTACCAGAGTCCAAGACTTAGTCTTAGACAGTGGACGACACTCACGAATCTCAACTGTGTCGCCTAGGCCACACTCGTTGTTTTCGTCATGTGCGTGAAGCTTAGTCGTGCGAGTGATGTACTTACCGTAGATTGGGTGTTTCACCTTACGCTCGATAGCAACAACGATAGACTTGTCCATCTTGTCGCTGATTACGCGACCAAGCTGAGTACGAATTTTATCGCTCATTATGCGCCAGCCTTCTCTGTCAGAACGGTTTTAACACGTGCGATATCGCGACGTACTGCTTTAAGAGTGTGAGTCTGCTGCAGCTGACCAGTTGCAGCCTGCATGCGCAGGTTGAACTGCTCGCGCAGTAGGTTCACAAGCTCAGCATTCAGTTCTTCAACGCTTTTAGCGCGCAGATCTTGTGCGTTCATCACATCACCGCCTTAGTTACGAATGTTGTCTTGATTGGTAGCTTACGAGAAGCAAGTTCGAATGCTTCACGAGCTAGCGCTTCAGGAACACCATCCATCTCGTACAGAACTTTACCAGGTTGGATTTGAGCTACCCAGTACTCAACGTTACCTTTACCCTTACCTTGACGAACTTCAAGAGGCTTAGAGGTAATTGGTTTGTCTGGGAAGATACGAATCCAGATTTGACCCTGACGTTTGATGTGACGAGTCATCGCACGACGAGCTGCTTCGATCTGGCGAGCAGTAATACGGCCACGGCCAACTGCTTTAAGACCAAATGTACCGAAGCTTACGTCAGTGCCGTTCGCTAGACCGCGGTTACGACCTTTAAAGGTCTTGCGGAATTTAGTGCGTTTAGGTTGCAGCATCTATAAACTCCTTATTTACGGCCTTTGCGCTGCTTCTTAGGCTTGTCAGCCTTTGGCTCTTCTACTGGCATGCCGCCTAGAACTTCACCTTTGAAGATCCAAACTTTAACGCCAATTACACCGTACTGGGTGTGAGCCGAAGAAGTTGCGTAATCAATGTCAGCACGTAGAGTGTGTAGAGGCACACGACCTTCACGGTACCACTCTGAACGTGCGATTTCAGCGCCGCCTAGACGACCGCTTACTTCTACCTTGATACCTTTAGCGCCAAGGCGCATAGCGTTCTGAACTGCACGCTTCATAGCGCGACGGAACATAACGCGACGCTCTAGCTGAGACGAGATGCTGTCTGCAACTAGTTTGCCGTCTAGCTCAGGCTTACGTACTTCAGCGATGTTGATCTGAGCTGGAACACCAGCGATCTTCGAAACGCGAGCGCGTAGTTTTTCTACGTCTTCACCTTTCTTACCGATAACAACGCCTGGACGAGCAGTGTGAATAGTCACACGGATGCTCTTAGCAGGACGCTCGATAACGATGCGTGAAAGAGACGCTTTTGCTAGTTCCTTAGTAAGGAACTGACGTACCTTGAAGTCGCCGTCTAGGTTGTCAGCGAACTCTTGGCTGTTAGCAAACCAAGTGGTATTCCATGGCTTAACGATGCCAAGACGAATACCATTAGGATGTACTTTTTGACCCATTGCTTTCTCTCCTAGTCTCTTAGCGGTCTGCTACAACAACAGTGATGTGGCTAGAACGCTTCAAGATGCGATCGGCACGGCCTTTAGCACGAGGCATAATACGCTTCATGGTAGGACCTTCGTCAACGAAGATTTTAGCTACTGATAGATCATCAATATCTGCGCCTTCGTTGTGTTCTGCGTTAGCGATAGCTGACTCTAGAACTTTCTTGATTAGATCAGCAGCTTTTTTGTTGCTGAACTGAAGAATTTCTAGAGCTTGAGCAACTGGCTTACCGCGCAGTTGATCTGCAACCAAACGAGCTTTTTGCGGCGAAATGCGAGCAAAGCGATGTTTAGCGATAGCTTCCATTACCTACTCCTTAGCGCTTTTTAGCTTTCTTATCCGCAGCGTGACCGCGGTAAGTACGTGTTGGTGCAAATTCGCCTAGCTTGTGACCGATCATTTCTTCAGAAACGAAAACAGGAACGTGCTGACGACCATTATGGACAGCGATGGTCAAACCGATCATCTGAGGGATGATCATTGAGCGACGGGACCAAGTCTTTACAGGCTTCTTGTCACCGCTTTCCAACGCTTTCTCTACCTTCTTCAGCAAGTGTAGGTCAATAAATGGACCTTTCTTGAGAGAACGTGGCATGGCGTATCCTCTTTAAAATTACTTGTTACGACGACGTACGATGTACTTGTCGGTACGCTTGTTCTTACGAGTCTTGTAACCCTTAGTTGGTACACCCCAAGGTGTAACTGGGTGACGACCACCAGAAGTACGGCCTTCACCACCACCGTGTGGGTGGTCAACTGGGTTCATTACAACACCACGTACAGTTGGACGAACACCGCGCCAGCGTGAAGCACCAGCTTTACCTAGCTCACGTAGCATGTGTTCTGCATTACCAACTTCACCTAGAGTCGCACGACCTTCAGCAAGAACTTTACGCATTTCACCAGAACGAAGACGTAGAGTCACGTAAGTGCCTGCACGTGCAATGATCTGAGCGTATGCACCAGCTGAACGAGCCAGCTGAGCACCTTTACCAGGCTTAAGCTCAACACAGTGTACTGTTGAACCTACTGGGATGTTGCGCATTGGTAGTGTGTTACCAACTTTGATAGCAGCATCTGCGCCAGACTGGATAGTGTCACCAGCCTGAATACCTTTAGGTGCGATGATGTAGCGGCGCTCACCGTCTGCGTACAGAACTAGAGCAATGTTTGCGCTACGGTTTGGATCGTATTCTAGACGCTCAACTTTCGCTGGGATACCGTCTTTAGTACGTTTGAAATCGATGATACGGTAAGCATTCTTGTTACCACCACCGATGTGACGTACTGTAATACGACCGTTGTTGTTACGACCACCAGACTTAGATTTTTTCTCTAGTAGTGGTGCGTACGGCTTACCCTTATGCAGGTCAGAGTTAACCACTTTAACTACGTGGCGACGACCTGGGGAAGTCGGCTTACATTTTACAATAGCCATTCTTCTTTGCTCCTAGCCTTACTCTGCACTGCCAGCGAAGTCGATGTCTTGACCTTCTTTCAGGATAACGTAGGCTTTCTTAACGTCTGAACGACGGCCTTGACGCATACCTTGACGCTTGGTCTTACCCTTAGTGATAAGAGTATTTACAGACTTAACTTCAACCTCGAACAGTTTCTCAACTGCTGCTTTGATCTCTTTCTTAGTCGCATCTTTAGCTACTTTGAATACGATAGTGTTACCGTTTTCAGCAGCCATAGTTGCTTTTTCAGAGATGTGCGGAGCACGTAGAACTTTTAGAATACGCTCTTCAGTGATCATGCTAGCATCTCCTCAACTGCTTTAACTGCTGCTGCAGTCATCACAACTTTATCGAAAGCGATCAAGCTAACTGGGTCGATTGCCTTCGCGTCACGTACGTCTACTTTGTATAGGTTACGTGCAGCTAGGAATAGATTCTCATCTAGTTCGCCAGTTACGATCAGCGCATCAGTAAGATCAAGCTCTTTAAGCTTAGCTACTAGCGCTTTAGTTTTAGGTGCTTCTACAGAGAAGTCATCAACAACGATTAGACGCTCTTGACGAACAAGCTCAGAAAGAATGCTCTTCATAGCACCACGGTACATCTTCTTGTTAACTTTCTGGCTGTGGTCCTGTGGACGAGCAGCGAAAGTTACACCACCGGTACGCCATAGTGGGCTACGGATTGTACCTGCACGAGCGCGGCCTGTACCTTTCTGGCGCCATGGTTTAGCACCACCACCAGAAACGTCAGAACGAGTCTTCTGAGCACGTGTACCCTGACGAGCACCTGCTGCGAAAGCAACAACTACCTGGTGTACAAGCGCTTCATTGAAGTCACGCCCAAAAGTAGTTTCGGAGACAGTTAGCGCATCAGCGCCTTTGACTACCAATTCCATTACTAACTCCTCGACGTTACGCTTTAACAGCTGGTTTAACGATCACGTTGCCACCTGTAGCACCTGGTACTGCACCTTTGATAAGAAGCAGATTGCGCTCAGCGTCAACACGTACGATCTCTAGGTTCTGAGTCGTTACACGCTCAGCACCCATGTGACCAGCCATTTTCTTGCCTTTGAATACGCGACCTGGAGTCTGACACTGACCGATAGAACCAGGAGCACGGTGAGACAAGGAGTTACCGTGAGTCATATCTTGAGTACGGAAGTTCCAGCGCTTAACAGCACCCTGGAAACCTTTACCCTTAGATGTACCAGTAACGTCTACTTTTTTAATTTCGTTGAACAGCTCAACAGTCAGCTCAGCGCCAACAGCGAACTCTTCGTTGTTCTCTAGACGGAATTCCCAAAGACCGCGACCCGCTTCAACACCTGCTTTCGCAAAGTGGCCAGCTTCTGGCTTAGAAACACGGTTAGCTTTCTTTGCACCAGTAGTTACCTGGATTGCGTTGTAGCCGTCAGTTTCAACAGATTTAACCTGAGAAACGCGGTTTGCTTCAACTTCAACCACAGTTACTGGGATAGAAACGCCATCTTCGGTAAATACGCGGGTCATGCCCACTTTACGACCGATTAGACCAATCATTCTCTTATCTCCCCTTAACCTAGGCTGATCTGAACATCAACGCCAGCAGCTAGGTCTAGACGCATAAGAGCGTCAACAGTTTTGTCTGTTGGCTCAACGATGTCGATAAGGCGCTTGTGAGTACGGATTTCGTACTGGTCACGTGCGTCCTTATTAACGTGAGGAGATACAAGAACAGTGAAACGCTCTTTGCGAGTAGGAAGAGGGATTGGACCCTTAACCTGCGCGCCAGTACGCTTAGCTGTTTCAACGATTTCCGCAGTAGACTGATCGATCAAACGGTGATCGAACGCCTTAAGGCGGATACGAATACGTTGGTTCTGCATGAGACAGAGCTCCAATTATAAAAATTACACAAACAATATCGCCACTCAACCTCGTAAAGACGAGAGAATGCCGATTGATTTATGTGAACGTAGTATCCCTATCGGATACATTGTCAGTCAATTTAATGACTGCGAACATAAGTCAGAGTATACATTTACAAACTGCTTGGCAGTTTCTTCCTCAACGCTTATTGGTTCACAACTGCAGTTACGAGGCTATATCCTCAGGCAGTGGAGGGCATTATACAGATCACAGTTTCGAACGCAAGCCTTGTCGGAAAATTAATCATCCTCGTCGACAATCTGGGCCTGGTTGTAATTGGCGATACCCATTTTTTCGATTAGCCCAAGCTGGGTTTCGAGCCAATCTACATGCTCTTCTTCATCAGACAGGATATCTTGGAACAGATCACGCGAGACATAATCATGGACATCTTCGGCGTAGGCAATTGCCTCGCGCAAATCCGGAATCGCAGCCATCTCCAATGCGAGATCGCACTCCAGCATTTCCTGGGTATCTTCACCAATGTTGAGCTTGCCGAGATCTTGTAGGTTGGGCAACCCTTCTAAGAACAAAATCCGTTCAATCAAATGATCCGCATGATTCATCTCGTCAATCGACTCGTGGTATTCCTTGTCAGCAAGGTGTTTCAGGCCCCAGTCTTTGTACATTCGGGCGTGGAGGAAATACTGGTTGATGGCAACCAACTCGTTGCCGAGGACTTTATTGAGGTGTTGGATGATTTTCGGATCAGCTTTCATTACAAAACACTCCTCTGTCAGTTCCCATAAGCATAGAACCGATTAGAAGAGTGTCAAAAGACACGATGTCAGAAAGCCGTTGTTTAGCTGGCTTTCTTATACCTAGTGATAGTTGCCTGCTCGATGACCTCTTTGGCCTGGCGAATACATTTGCCGCACTGCGATCCCAACGGGGTAAACTGGCGAATACCGCGGACATCGCTGATCCCATGCTGATCAGCCAGTTTCATGATTTTCTTGTCGGAGATTCCGTGACAAAGGCAAACGAACATCTTATTACCACCTCTAAATGCAATGGGAAGAATATAAACAAGAATTGTTTTCATTACTAGTTGCAAGTGCGTTGAGGCTTAGACCATTTGGAGATATATATTAGCTGCTTATTTCACTATCAAATATAAATGCAGAAATGACTAGTAATGAAGGCATCGATTACCCAATCCACAGATAGCAAAAAGGGAAGCCGAAGCTTCCCTTTTCTTAGTGTCGTTAGACTATTGCAAATTAAGCAACGATCTTAGCAACAACACCAGCACCTACTGTACGACCGCCTTCACGGATCGCAAAGCGTAGACCTTCGTCCATCGCGATAGGAGCGATTAGAGTAACAACCATCTTGATGTTGTCACCAGGCATAACCATTTCTACGCCTTCTGGTAGCTCGATAGTACCAGTTACGTCAGTTGTACGGAAGTAGAACTGTGGACGGTAGCCTTTGAAGAATGGCGTGTGACGGCCACCTTCGTCTTTAGACAGAACGTATACTTCTGACTCGAAAGTAGTGTGCGGAGTGATAGAACCTGGCTTAGCAAGAACCTGACCACGCTCAACTTCGTCACGCTTAGTACCACGTAGAAGAACACCAACGTTCTCACCAGCACGGCCTTCGTCAAGAAGCTTACGGAACATCTCAACACCAGTACAAGTAGTTGTAGTAGTGTCTTTGATACCGATGATTTCTACTTCGTCACCTACAGTGATGATACCCTGCTCAACACGACCAGTTACAACAGTACCACGGCCCTGGATTGAGAATACATCTTCGATAGGTAGGATGAACGGACGGTCGATCGCACGCTCTGGCTCTGGGATGTAGTTGTCTAGTGCTTCAGCTAGCTCAACAATCTTGTCTTCCCACTCTTTCTCGCCGTTTAGAGCGCCAAGAGCAGAACCCATGATTACTGGGCAGTCGTCACCTGGGAAGTCGTACTCAGAAAGAAGTTCACGAACTTCCATCTCAACTAGCTCTAGAAGCTCTTCGTCATCAACCATGTCACACTTGTTCATGAACACGATGATGTATGGGATACCAACCTGACGGCCTAGTAGGATGTGCTCACGAGTCTGAGGCATTGGGCCGTCAGTTGCAGCAACAACTAGGATACCACCGTCCATCTGCGCAGCACCAGTGATCATGTTTTTAACGTAATCGGCGTGTCCTGGGCAGTCTACGTGTGCGTAGTGACGAGTTGGAGTATCGTACTCTACGTGAGAAGTAGAGATTGTGATACCACGCTCGCGCTCTTCTGGAGCGTTATCGATAGATGCGAAGTCTTTAGCTTCACCACCGTATACTTTTGACAAAGTAGTACAGATAGCAGCAGTTAGAGTAGTTTTACCGTGGTCAACGTGGCCGATAGTACCAACGTTAACGTGCGGTTTCGTACGTTCAAATTTTTCTTTAGACACGATCGTGTTCCTTCCTAGTTATGATACGCCCCACCGAAATTAATATGGGACGCGTCAGAAGTTGCTATTTTATGCGCCAACAGCCATTGGCGCAATATAGATCTTGCGATTAACCACGCTCGGCGATGATAGCATCGGCGATATTCTTAGGAACATCAGCATATTCGCTGAATTCCATTGAGTATGACGCACGACCCTGAGTCGCTGAACGCAAGTCGGTTGCGTAACCGAACATTTCCGAAAGCGGTACTTTGGCACGGACAATCTTCAGGCCAGCAGGGCCTTCGTCCATCCCTTCGATCATGCCGCGGCGACGGTTAAGGTCACCAACAACATCACCCATCCAGTCTTCCGGAGTGGTTACTTCAACCTTCATCAATGGCTCAAGAATGACAGGTTCTGCTTGTAGCGCCCCCTTCTTGAAAGCCATAGAACCGGCAATCTTAAATGCCATTTCGTTGGAGTCAACGTCGTGGTAAGAACCGTCGAACAGGGTTGCTTTGACATCCAGTACAGGATAGCCAGCCAGCACACCGTTGTTCATCTGCTCTTCGATACCTTTTGCAACAGCACCAATGTACTCTTTCGGTACCACACCACCAACGACTTCGTCCACGAACACGAAACCTTCATCAGGCTCCGATGGTTCGATTTTCAGCCATACGTGACCATATTGACCGCGACCACCAGACTGGCGGACAAATTTACCTTCCACTTCCGTTTTGCCACGGATAGTTTCACGGTAAGCCACCTGAGGTTTACCAACGTTACATTCAACGCTGAATTCACGCTTCATACGGTCAACGATGATATCTAGGTGAAGTTCACCCATGCCTGAAATCAGAGTCTGACCAGATTCATCGTCGGTTTCGACGCGGAAAGATGGGTCTTCTGCAGCCAGTTTACCTAGTGCAATACCCATTTTCTCTTGGTCAGCCTGAGAGCGAGGCTCTACTGCAATTTGAATTACTGGCTCTGGGAATTCCATGCGCTCCAGAATCACTTTGTGGTTCTGATCACACAGGGTATCACCAGTGGTGACATTCTTCAGGCCAATCGCTGCAGCGATATCACCCGCGCGGATTTCCTTAACTTCTTCACGCTTGTTCGAGTGCATCTGTACGATACGACCGAAACGCTCGCGTTTTTCTTTTACTGAGTTGTAGACAGTATCGCCTGAATTTACAACTCCAGAGTAAACGCGCATGAAGGTCAAGGTGCCAACGAATGGGTCGGTCGCGATTTTGAACGCTAGTGCTGAGAATGGTTCATCATCACTAGAGTGGCGCTCAACTTCGTTACCTTCTTCGTCTTCACCGCGGATCGCTTTCACTTCCGTTGGCGAAGGCAGGAATTCAACGACTGCATCAAGTACAGCCTGAACGCCTTTGTTCTTAAATGCCGAACCACAGGTTGCCAGCACGATCTCGTTCGCAAGCGTACGCTGGCGAAGACCGGACTTAATTTCGGCTTCAGACAGCTCACCTTCTTCAAGGTACTTGTCCATCAGCTCTTCAGACGCTTCCGCGGCTGATTCAACCAGGTTCTGACGCCATTCCTCAGCAAGCTCAACCATGTCAGCTGGAATGTCCTCATAGGTAAATGACATACCCTGATCATCTTCATTCCAGTTGATGGCCTTCATTTTGATAAGGTCAACAACGCCTTTGAATTCGTCTTCAGCACCGATATTCAACTGAATAGGCACTGGGTTCGCACCAAGACGGTTTTTGATCTGGTCAACAACACGCAGGAAGTCGGCACCAGCTCGGTCCATCTTGTTTACGAAAACCATACGCGGTACTTCGTACTTGTCAGCCTGGCGCCAAACGGTCTCAGACTGAGGCTCAACACCTGATGAACCACAGAAAACAACAACCGCACCATCAAGCACACGCAGTGAACGCTCTACCTCGATGGTAAAGTCAACGTGTCCAGGGGTATCGATGATGTTTACGCGGTGCTCAGGGAACTGAGCTTCCATACCACGCCAGAAGGTTGTAGTGGCAGCAGATGTGATGGTGATACCACGCTCCTGCTCCTGCTCCATCCAGTCCATGGTAGCTGCGCCGTCGTGAACCTCACCAATTTTGTGAGATAAGCCTGTATAGAACAGGATACGCTCGGTAGTTGTTGTTTTACCGGCGTCAACGTGAGCACAAATACCGATGTTACGGTAGCGCTCGATAGGCGTTTTACGAGCCACGGCAGTATCCTCTTACTAAGGGAGTCCTTAGAGTATGGTTTAGGCGCGACAAGCCAAGCTTGCCGCGCCCTATTTGTATTACCGGGGTGATTACCAGCGGTAATGTGCGAACGCTTTGTTCGCGTCTGCCATACGGTGAACGTCTTCACGTTTCTTAACAGCAGAACCTTTGTTGTCAGCCGCATCAAGCATTTCGCCTGCTAGACGCTGAGCCATAGATTTTTCACCACGCTTACGCGCAGCTTCAACCAACCAACGCATAGCTAGTGCGTTACGACGTACTGGACGTACTTCTACAGGCACCTGGTAAGTTGAACCACCCACACGGCGAGACTTAACTTCTACCGCTGGACGTACATTTTCAAGAGCTTTTTCAAAGATAGCTAGGTGTTCTTCACCAGAACGCTCAGCCATTGTTTCTAGTGCAGAGTAAACAATTTTCTCAGCAGTAGATTTCTTACCGTCAACCATTAGGATGTTAACGAATTTTGCCAGCAATTCAGATTTGAACTTTGGATCTGGAAGGATCTTACGCTGACCGATTACGCGACGACGTGGCATGGATATTCTCCGTTGTCTTCTTCAGGTTATCCAAAACTTTTCAGTTTCTTCAAAAATTAAATAATTTTAGTGTTTGGCCTTACTTAACGGAATCCATTAAGACTTAGGACGCTTCACACCGTACTTAGAACGACCTTGTTTACGGTCGTTAACGCCTGCACAGTCAAGTGCACCACGAACGGTGTGGTAACGCACACCTGGAAGGTCTTTAACACGACCACCACGGATTAGAACAACTGAGTGCTCCTGAAGGTTGTGACCTTCACCGCCGATGTACGAAGTTACTTCGAAACCGTTTGTCAGACGTACACGACAAACTTTACGAAGTGCTGAGTTAGGTTTTTTAGGAGTAGTAGTGTATACACGAGTACATACACCACGCTTCTGTGGGCACGCTTCTAGTGCAGGCACGTTGCTTTTTACAACTTGCTTAGCACGTGGCTTACGTACCAACTGGTTAATAGTTGCCATTAAATAGCTCCTGAAATATTACTTTCGTAAATGTGAAAAATCTGCCTCCCAACAACAGGAGGACGCGAAATTTTAGGCATCGCACCCAAGGGTGTCAAGATATAACCAGCGATCAATCAAATGATTATTTCTTAATCAACCTGATATCCACGGGTTTTCCAAGGTTTGAGAATGCCTGTTAGGCCCACTTCATTTGCGTTTCGCAGTCGACCGTCAGACCAACAAAACCTTTGTAATCAATAACATTGATATCTAGCTTGAGCTTGTCCTGCAGCCCGCGAGCAGCCAAATCCTCTGCCAGTAAATAAATTTTTACGCCGGCATCTCGGAACGAAAAAATTGGGCTATTTTCAACCGTAGCAGCGATAATTGCGTCTTGGATCAACAAAATCGAGTCATGTTGGCTGATCACGGCTGCGGCTTCGTCAAAAGCTCGGGACTGAAATGGAGAGCGGGTAAAGATATGGAGCATACGGTGCCTCACCGAATTAGGGTTTAGAATGCCAGCACACGCTGACAGGCATGCAGGTGGTCGGAAAACTCTGCCGGCTCGCATGCAATGACATCAATCAGCAAATCATCCGTGGTGAGCCCACGTGCCTGCAGAGACTGATGGCAGACATAAACCTGTTCGATATCGTAGAGTTCCAGCATCTTGAACGTAGCGATATAGTCGCGCGACAAAATTTCTTTTGGCTGCTGGCCATCCAGCAATTGGTAGACACCGTCACCATGGAAGAACAGCGAAATATCTTCGCTATAAGCGGATGTCGCCAGCACAGCGTCCAGGCCTTCGCGACCCGAGGCAACGCCATGTGGCGCTTGGCGGAATACAAAACCTAAAGTTGTCATGATTATCCCGTTAGAACTGAATGACGCGATCAGCGGTCAGCATGGCTTCGGCCAAACCACCTAAACCTGCCTGCTCGAAACCTGCGGCCAGATTACTGCCCGCTAGCTGATTCTGCTCGGCTTCCTGGGGGCTGATGATCCCGCGGCGTAGTGCCGCTGCCACACAAGTTTGCAGCTCAGTGTCATGGTCTTGGGCCAGCTTTTGCCAAGCTGCAACCAAATCGAACTCATCCGACGCTGGTGCTGTCAGGGCTGAGCCATTGTGAACCCCGTCCTGATAGAAGAACACCCGTGACAGACGGTGACCTTCAGCCAGCAGCGCGACGGCAAACTGGTAGGCCGAGCGTGCCGACTGGGTCCCGTAGGCCGGGCCTTCTACCACCAGCACATAGTTCAGGCTCATTTTTCGCCATCCTCGGTTTTACGCTGGCGGATGTAGAGGTAGACCGTGTGCTTGGAAATGTTAAGCCGATCGGCCACCCGGTTGATCGCATCTTTGATATCAAAAATGCCTTTGTCGAACAGCTCCATCACGATCTGGCGGTTCTTGGCATTGTTCGACACATTCTTGTCGGCATTAATTTCTTCGATAGTGCGCTCAACAGTCTGATCCACCAGCTCGTCGACATCGCTGGCAAAATTCACGCTTGATGCCGCCTGCTTAGCTTCATCAGTCGGCATGAACGACTGCAGGATCTGCGAGAACGGAGCGTCGAGGTTAACGTTGATACACAGCAAACCGATGATGTCATTGTCACCGTTGCGGATAGCAATAGTGATCGATTTCATCAGATCTCCCCCCTTGGCGCGGGTAAAGTAGGCTCGGGAGAAGTTTCGCTCCGAGCCTTCGATATCACGCAGCATGCGCAGGGCAAGATCGGTGATCGGCGAGCCCACTTTTCGACCGGTATTTTCACCGTTAGCAATCTTGATTGCAGAGGTATTGAGATCGGCCAGCGAGTGCAGCACGATTTCACAAAATGGGCCAATCAAGGCGGCCAAGCCGTCAACCACAGCCTCGTACGAACGTAGGATAATGTAATCGTGCTCGCTAAAAGCACGCGGCTCAATCAAGTCACTCTCGACCATCACTTCTGAGCCAAAATTTTCAGTAGATACCACGCGTCTATCTTCCTTGCTGTTTGCCCATTCTATTTAACGTCTGCGCCACAGAAGTGGGGAAAAATTAATAGAATGGGCTATGCCTCACCGGGGAAATAATTTCACGGCGATTGATAAATTTTCAAATCTTGCTTGCAAGTTTATCAGATTTCAGACATAAGCCTGAACATTTTCACATCATATACAACTGGGATGATAAAAAAACCCAGCCGAAGCTGGGTTTTTAAACTTATCCTTGCCTGTAAACTGGCTACATGCAAGATTACTGGGCAGCTTCTTCTGCTGGCTGATCCGCTTTAACGATATCCAGAAGTTCTACTTCGAATACCAACGTTGAGTTAGCAGGAATGCTTGGGTTGGCCTGAGAGCCGTATGCTAGCTCTGGCGGAATAACGAAAGTGAACTTAGAGCCAACCGGCATTAGCTGAACACCTTCAGTCCAACCGGAAATCACCTGGTTTAGCGGGAAAGTGGCTGGTTGGTTGCGTGCGTAAGAGCTGTCAAACTCAGTGCCATCGGTCAGCATACCTTTGTAGTGTACTTTAACCGTATCAGTCGCTGCCGGCTTGTCGCCTTCACCTTGAGTCTCAACCTGGTAAAGCAGACCAGAGTCAGTCTTCACTACGCCATCTTTCTTCTCGAACTCAGCACGGTACTCTTCACCGGCCTTAATGTTCTTCTCGGCTTCTTCCTGTGCTTTCTGTTGAGCCATTTCAGACACGCGCTGATCCAGCGACTGAAGTGCCTGCTGGGTTTCTTCCGGCGTTAGGCGGCTCTGGTCAGCAAACACATCGGTAACACCCGCGAGCACTTGCTCTTTGCTTAGTTCTAGGCCCAGCTCTTTTTGCTGATCCAGGTTTGCAGCCAGGTATTGCGCCAGTGAAGCACCAATCGCGTAGGCAGCTTTGTCATCTTCAGTCGCGAATGTCGCCGGTGCGGCTTCAGCTGCCACCTGCTCTACTTTTGCAGGCTCTGCCGGTTTTGTTTCCGCTGCTTTTTCATCTTGGCAGCCTACAGCTAGCAGGATCGTTGCAGCCAAAACAGACATCTTCAGAACAGGTTTCATGTATTTCTCCATTTTAAACTGAGGCAATGCCTCAAAATTCAGTCGCCAGTCTTTTCATCAAGCGGTATGAAAAGCACTGTAGATCAATATACTAATATGCACCTTATGAATTCACTGCCCAGCAGTGCATTCATAAGGAAATGACACTATGTGTTAACCAAGTGGAACCAGACCTTAATGCAAACAAAAAGATACGTGCCAATCTTCATTTTGGCACTTTTCATTCTCACTGGCTGTTTTTTTTCCGGAACTGAGCTCAATCGATGGCCTCTCGCTCCGGAAGGCACCACCAGTTTCAGCCTTAGCCGAGATGGACGGTTTGCCCTTTACCACTCAACCCAACAAGGTATCGTGCTGTGGGATTTACAGCAAAACAAAAAGTTAGCTGGGTTTGGTTCTCAAGATCCATATCACAATACGGTGCTCAGCAGCCAGATTTCCGATAACAGCCGCTATGCCATTACCGCGACCGCACAAAACTTTGCCGTCTGGGACCTAGCCTGGGGCCAATCCGAGGGGTTATGGTCGATATCCGACGGCCTGATCCGCGATGCCGCTATCGCCAACAACGGCCAGCATGTGCTGCTGGCGCTGTCCAACGGCAAAGCTCTGTACGTCGACTTGGGCAGCGGAAGACGGCTAGAGTTCCTTGCCCACCGTGAAAAAGTCAATTCTGTCGCCATTTCGGCCAATGGTCGCTATGCCCTGTCCGGGGGAAATGACCATTCCGCCTATCTGTGGGATACCCAAAGCGGCCAGATCCTGCAGCACTTTGAGCACCAGAGCCGGATCAGCCGAGTGGCCTTGCAGCGTGATGGTAAACTGGCGATGACAGCAGATGGCAGTAACGACATTTATATCTGGGATCTACAAAGTGGCGAGCAAGTCTCTTCACTGGCCGTCCGGCTGCGCCAGCAGATCCTGTCCAGCGCCCGCTTCTCCGATGACGGCAAACTACTGGCTACCGGAACCCCTGCCCGCCGGGTCGAACTGTGGGATACCCAAAGCGGTGATAATCTGGGTCGCTGGCAAGCGGCAGCGAAACAAGATACTCGACCACCCTCTGCGGTGGTGTATGATGTGGCCATTACGCCCGACGGTCATGTGATCTCGGGAACGTCAGCAGGTATCGCCCAGCAATGGACGACGGAATAACGCAATGAAAGAAATCGAACAGCTACAGGCCCGTATCGACGAGCTTGAAATGAAGCAGGCTTTCCAGGAGCAAACCATCGAGGATCTCAACCAGGCCCTGACCGAGCAGCAGTTCCTGATTGACAAGATGCAGACTCAATTGAAGTTTATGGTCGGTAAGGTCAAGGGGATGGAGCCATCCAACCTGGCCAGCGAGTCGGAAGAGACACCGCCACCGCATTACTGATCAGGCCATTGGCACGGGGCTATTGGCCAGAGATGAACAGCGATTGCTCTTCCCTATTGCCCATAGCCGCATTACCACTCGCCTCAGATACAAAAAACGGGAAGCCAATGCTTCCCGTTTTTGATCACTCAATCATTAAGAATGATTAGTGTGAGCAGCCGCAGCCGCCTTTTTCTTCGCCGCCGCAGCAGCCTTCTTCTTTCTCACCGTGGTCGTGGTCGCCGCAGCTACCACCGCCACAGCAGCCGCCACCCTGGTGGATGTGGCCGTGAGCAATTTCTTCTTCAGTCGCCGCGCGAACAGCAACAACTTCTACGCCGAAAGTCAGCGTCTGACCTGCTAGCATGTGGTTGCCGTCAACAACAACGTGGTCACCGTCAACTTCAGTCACTTCTACTGGGATTGGGCCCTGATCAGTGTCTGCTAGGAAACGCATGCCAACAGTGATTTCGTCTACGCCCTGGAAAACGTCAGCCGGTACACGCTGAACCATCGCATCGATGTGCTCGCCGTACGCTTCTTCTGGAGCAACTGTCACTTCAAACTTGTCGCCAGCTTCGCGGCCTTCAAGCGCCTTCTCCAAACCTACGATCAGGTTGTTGTGGCCGTGTAGGTAATCAAGAGGTGCTTCAGTTGTCGACTGGTCAACAACAACGCCTTCTTCGGTCTTAACTTGGTAAGCCAGGCTTACTACGATGTCTTTAGCGACTTTCATGTTTACTCCAATTTTGAACTGGGTATCAAAGGATTTCGCCCGCATGATACCGGATAATGGCAGCAAGATGCCAATATTCTGTTTAAAGGCTGTTCAGCCTATTCAGTCCTCGGGCTTAAAAATCCCGATAACCTGTTGTTTGGTTTGCGAAGAGAGTTGCTCGCTCTGCTCGACGGACTGAGGGGCCCTGGTATCGGTATGACCGCAAGATACACATTCAACCCGCTCGACCTCATTTTCCTGCCACCAGCGCAATGTATCCTGCTGACTACAGCTTGGACAGACTGCACCGGCGATAAACCGTTTCTTGGCCATGCTTTCGCTCCTTGCCACTGTGTTCGTTGTTGTCACTATCACTATCGTTTAGTGGCTGGTCAATCCCAGCCATCATGACGCTCCCGCTCTCCCCGCATTTCCCTATCAAAGATCTCTTCCAGCTCCTTACGCGCTTCTCTGGCTCGAGTGGCCAGGTGGACATCTTCCGAGTGCTGCGGTAATAAATCTCTTAGCGCGGTGGTATCCAAGCGGCGGAAATGGGCTTCAGCCCGCTTGGCCTGATAGGGATGCATACCCAGAGATATGAGGGCCTGGCGACCCAAATCAAGGGCGCCGGCAAAAGTTTCGCGGGAAAAATTCTCTACACCATGGCTAAGCAGCTGGTGCGCTTCGACCCTGCTCCTGGCCCGTGCCAATACTTTAAGCCTAGGAAAGTACTGCTGGCACAACTCGACCACTTCCATCACCTCGTCAGGCTCATCGGTACAGATGATAATCGCTTCCGCCTTATCGGCCCCGGCAGCACGCAATAGCTCTAGCTGGGTGGCATCGCCATAGTACACCTTGTAGCCGAACTTTCGCAGGAACTGGATCTGGCTCGGATCGCGCTCCAATACCGTGACCCGGATTTTGTTGGCAAACAGCAAGCGCCCCACTACCTGACCAAAGCGGCCGAAACCGGTAATGATCACCCGGGGCTCGCGATCAATCACATCCGACTCCAGCTCTGCCTCGGCTTCCGCCCTGAAAGTGCGAACAAACCACTTGTCCTGCAGCAGCAAAATCAGCGGCGTGGTCATCATCGACAGGCTGACAACCACCAGCAGGAACGCCGACAACTCGCCGCCAAGTAGCCCCTCGCCCATCGCAGCGGTAAAGAGGACAAAAGCAAACTCACCACCTTGGCTGAGGATCGCCGCCATCTGACTGCGCGACTTTGCCCGAGTGCCAAATATTCTGGCTAGCCCGTATAAAATCAGCCCCTTGATGCTGATAAGCGCGACTACTGCCAGCAGGATCTGTAATGGGTACTGCAATAGCAACCCAAGGTTGACCGCCATACCGACCGAGATAAAAAACAGGCCCAGCAATAACCCTTTAAATGGCTCGATGGCAATTTCTAATTCATGACGGTATTCACTCTCGGCCAGCAGAACCCCGGCCAAGAAAGTACCGAGCGCCATCGAAAGCCCTAGCGATTGCATGCCTAGGGCTATACCAACCACCAGCAGCAGCGCCGCCACATTGAACAGCTCGCGCACGCCGCTCATCACCACCCAGCGGAACAGCGGTCGCAACAAGAAGTGGCCGCCGACCAGCAAGGCAAGAATACCGCCAATCATCCAGACAAAATCCATCCAGCTGCCACCGCCGCCGCCAGCCAAAACCGGCAGTATCGCCAGCATCGGGATCACGGCAATGTCTTGGAACAGCAGCACCGCAAAGCCAGACTGGCCTGTTTCGCTGCCGCCAAGGTTCTGCTCTTCAATCACCCGCAAGGCAATCGCGGTGGATGACAAGGCCAAGCCCATTCCGACCACTAGCGCATCGCGCCAAGACACCGCAGGCAGCAATGACTGGCCAGCCAACATTAATACCAAGGCTGCAATCACCAAACTGGTGACTACCACCTGGCTACCACCGAGCCCTAAAATCGGTTTTCGCATCTGCCACAGCTTCTTGGGGTTAAGTTCCAGACCAATCAGGAACAGCAGCAGCACCACACCGAATTCGGAGAAATGGAGAATCGCATCAACATCGGAGATCAGTCTCAGCCCCCACGGGCCGATGGCGATCCCCGCCAACAAATACCCCAGCACCGACCCTAGCCCCAAACGCTGAGCAATCGGCACGGCGACTACCGCTGCAGCAAGAAAGACGACACTGACCGACAACACATCACTCGCCATACTTCGCCTCCTCCATCAGAGCCATTGGCGCTTCCAGCCATTGGCGGTAGTCCTCGGCATGTTGCTCTCGCTCTGCAGCGGGTATTCGGCGGGCCCAGTGCAATACCAGCGGCGGTAACCATTTCATTCGGCACAGCATGGCGCTGAGCTCGAAAGGACGGAGAATTTCATCAACACTGCAGCGGTTGTAGCCGTCCGGGGTATAGGCCTCGGCTGCCCCGCCGGTAGTGATCACCGAACGCCAATATTTCCCCTGGGTCTGGGTGCCTTCACCGTGGGCAAACCCTTTGCTCAGGACAACGTCGATCCACTCCTTGAGCAGCGACGGGCAGGAATACATATACAGCGGATGCTGGAAAACGATGATGTCATGATCCCTGACCAGCTCGCGCTCGAAAGTGATATCGATGAAAAAATCAGGATAGGCCGCATAGAGATCATGGACCGTGACATGGGAAAGCCGGCTGATCGCCGCCAGCATGGCGCGGTTAGCGACCGATGCCTCCGGATCAGGATGGGCATAGAGTACGAGTATGCGTGGAAGTCCTTTTGCTGACATAGCATTCCTTGTTACAACAGCAAAATATGCCTATTTCGCTATGGGTTACAACTTTTTATTAACCTATATCCACATAATACATAATTGCAGGCAAAGAGGATCGATTAATCACCGTCTGCTGCCCGCTTGGTTGCTTTTATTTCCACCGAGGCAGGTATTAGCGGTCACCGCCGCTTTACGGTAGACTCCGCACTTATTCTTGCATTCAGTTTTTGCGGAGCGGGGCACCCCCGGCACAGTCAATGATCACTTTTTCCGATATCCAACTTCTACGCGGCGGCAAGATCCTGCTTGACCAAGCCACGGCAACTATCCACCCGGGCGACAAAGTCGGTCTGGTCGGCAAAAATGGCTGTGGCAAGTCCACCCTGTTTGCCCTGCTCAAGCACGAACTGAGCGTCGATGCCGGTAACTGCCAGTACCCGGCCAACTGGGAGCTGGCCTGGGTAGCGCAGGAAACCCCGGCCCTTGAGCGTGAAGCGCTGGAATATGTGATTGACGGTGACCGTGAGTACCGCCAACTGGAAGCCGACCTGCTCGCTGCCGAACAAGCGGACAACGGCACCAAGGTCGCCGAGCTGCACGGCAAACTGGAAGCCATCGGCGGCTACAGCATCCGCGCCCGTGCCGCAGAACTGCTTGACGGCCTCGGCTTCTCGCAAGAGCAAATGCAATGGCACCTGACCCAGTTCTCGGGTGGTTGGCGTATGCGCCTCAACCTTGCCCAGGCCCTGCTTTGCCGCTCCGACCTACTGCTGCTCGATGAGCCGACCAACCACTTGGATCTCGACGCCGTGATGTGGCTGGAAAAATGGTTGCAGAGCTACCGCGGTACATTGGTGCTGATCTCGCACGACCGTGATTTCCTCGACCCTGTCGTCAACCGGATCATCCACATCGAAAACCAAACCATGAACAGCTACACCGGTAACTATTCATCGTTTGAAACCCAGCGAGCAGAAAAGCTGATTTTGCAGCAGGCTATGTACCAGAAGCAGCAGAAACAGATGGCTCACATGCAGTCTTATATCGATCGCTTCCGCTACAAGGCCAGCAAAGCCCGCCAGGCACAAAGCCGGATCAAGGCCCTTGAGCGGATGGAAAAAGTACTGCCGGCCCAGTTCGATAACCCGTTCAGCTTCGAGTTCCGCGAGCCTAGTGCCCTGCCGAACCCTATTTTGATGATGGACCAAGTCGCTGCCGGCTATGGCGATAACCTGATCCTCGAGAAAATCCGCCTTAACCTGGTACCGGGCAGCCGCATCGGCCTGCTTGGCAGAAATGGTGCAGGTAAATCAACCCTGATCAAAATGCTGGCCGGTGAACTGCCTGCCAAAGCCGGGGATTTGACCTATTCGCAAGGGGTGAAAATCGGCTACTTCGCCCAGCACCAGCTCGAAACCCTGTACATGGACGACACCCCGGTCCAGCATATGGCACGCATTGCCCCGCAGGCCACCGAACAGCAACTGCGCGATTACCTTGGCAGCTTCGGCTTCCTGGGTGACAAGGCACTGGAGAAAGTCGGCCCGTTCTCCGGCGGTGAGAAAGCCCGCTTGGTGCTAGCACTGATTGTCTGGCAGCGCCCTAACCTGTTGCTACTCGATGAACCGACCAACCACTTGGATCTCGATATGCGCCAGGCACTGACGCTTGCCCTGCAGTCTTACGATGGCGCCATGGTAATTGTCAGCCACGACCGTTTCCTACTACGAGCGACCACCGATGATCTCTACCTCGTCCATGACCGCCAAGTCGTACCATTCAACGGCGATCTCAATGACTACCACAAGTGGCTGACTGAGCAGCAACGCAACGAACGCCGCGAGCAGCAGGCCAGCAAACCGGAAGTGGCCAAGGACAACAGTGCATCCTCGCGCAAGGAGCAGAAGCGCCTGGAAGCCGAGCTGCGCAAGCTAACCGCCCCGCTGCGCAAAAAGATCACCCAGCTTGAAACCAAGATGGACAAGCTCAATGCCACTATCAATGACGCCGAAACCCAGCTCAGTGACAGCAGTATCTATGAAGCTGAAAACAAAGCACGCTTGAACCAGCAGCTACAACTGCAAGCGGATGCCAAGTCATCACTGGAAGAAGTGGAAATGGAGTGGATGGAGCTACAGGAAGAACTCGAGGAGATGGAGCAGCAGCATGCCCCGGAGTAATGACCTGAGCCATTCGAGCCAACAGCCGCTGAGCCATGATGCCTTCTGGCAGTTTAGCTACACTCACTACTTTAAGGCGGACGTCGAAGCCGCCTGTCTGGCCCTGCAGACGTTCCACAATGGCAGCGTCAACCTCGCCCTGCTGATGATCTGGCTCGATGCGCAGGCCATCGACCTCTCATCGACACAGCGCGAGCAGTTGGCGCAAAGCCTCAAGCCGACTGAGGGCCTGCTAGAGCGCTATCGCCATATGCGCCGCTCGCTCAAACCCCAGCTTGATAGCGACGGTTACGAGCAGCTCAAAGATTTCGAACTGCAGATGGAGCGCCAGCAGCAACACGACTTGATTGCGGCGTTAAACCAAATGTCGCTTCGCCACGTAGCAGAGCATATATCCGGCGCAAACCTGGCACGCTATTGCCATCGCCTGGGGGCTGTGGCATTGATAGACAAACTTATGGCGCAATAGAACCACTTCGAGGAGCAGTTATGACAATGGCTTTCCAACCAGCCAAAGGGCTCGCAAATCCCCATCTGCAAACCCTACTGCCGCGCTTTTTGCGCCGCAAGCCATTGTTCACTCCCCTCACCCAGCGTATCGAGACGCCTGATGGCGATTTCCTCGACTTAGCCTGGACGGCTCCTATTGCCGATTGCCAGCCCGGCCAACCGGTTATGATCCTGTTCCATGGCTTGGAAGGCAGCTTTAACAGCCCCTACGCCAATGGCCTGCTCCATGCTGCTAAGCAACAAGGCTGGCTCGCGGTGATGATGCATTTCCGCGGCTGCAGCGGCGAGATGAACCGTAGACCACGCAGCTACCATTCGGGGGAAACCAGTGACGCACGCTTTTTCATCCAGTGGTTGCGCCAACAACTGCCAAGCCAGCTCTTTGTTGCCGTGGGGGTGTCGCTCGGGGGAAATATGCTGGTGAACTACCTGGCGGAAAGCGGGGAACACTCCGAGCTCTCTGCCGCCCAGGTGATCTCCCCACCGCTGGACTTGGCTGCCTGCTCAGAGCGGATCCAGCAGGGTTTCTCCAAAGTCTACCAGCAATACCTGCTCGGCTCGATGAAGCGAAACCTGAGCCGAAAAATCGCTGCCCTGCCTAAAGATATGCCGGTATCAAGTGAAGTCGCAGAGCAACTTCAAACGCTATGGCAATTCGACGAGCATGTCACCGCGCCGCTACACGGCTTCAAAGATGCCGCCGATTACTACCAGCGCTGCAGCGGGCTACCCCGCCTTACTGAAGTCACTGTTCCGCTGCGTGTAATCCATGCCAAAGACGACCCGTTCATGACCGAGGCGGTGATCCCGACAGAACCACTGCCGCCGCATATCCAATATGACCTGTGCCAGTACGGCGGCCATGTCGGCTTCGTCACCGGCTCGTGGCGCCAGCCGGACTTCTGGCTGGAAAAAACGGTGCCGGAGTGGTTTAAACAGGCGATAGGCGATAGGCGATAGGCGATAGGCGATAGGCGATAGGCGATAGGCGATAGGCGATGCAAAAATTTAGCTAAAGCGCTAATAACATCAAGCTTCTTGCTCTGTGCTCTTCCGAGGGCCATTCGCCGCTAGCCACTGGCCTTGTGCTTTCCCCCTCTACAACTGACACATTTGCCAATATAATCCCGGTATCTCCTGCAACTGAAAAAGCGCCGTTATGAACATCCCTTGGCAAGACCTTGATCCTGATACCCTGACTAACCTTATCGAGCATTTCGTCCTGCGCGAAGGAACCGACTACGGCGAGCGCGAACTGTCACTGGCCGCCAAGGTCGACCGGGTACGCAAACAATTGGAAAACGGAGAGGCAGTCATTGTGTACTCCGAGCTGCACGAAACCATCGACATCAAATCCAAGCGCCAATTGGGGCACGGTTAACCCTTCCCCAACTTACGCATACCCTGCATTTTTGGCATCCCGGCTTGACCTGACCGCCCAGCCCTGTTAATAACTCTTTCCGTTAATGTTAACGACAGGGTATGTCATGTCTGCAAAACACCCCATTATTGCAGTAACAGGGTCCTCGGGGGCGGGAACGTCTACCACCTCCGAAGCATTCCGTAAGATGTTCAATATGATGAGCATCAATGCTGCCTGGCTTGAAGGCGACAGTTTCCACCGCTTCACCCGTCCGGAGATGGACGTCGAGATCCGCAAGGCCAAAGAGCAAGGCCGCCATATCAGCTATTTCGGTCCGCAGGCTAACGACTTCCCATTGCTGGAAACCTTCTTCCGCCAATATGGCGAAGACGGTAGCGGCCAATTCCGCCGTTACCTGCACACGTTTGACGAAGCTGTCCCGTACAACCAGATGCCGGGGACGTTTACCCCCTGGCAGACGCTACCGGAAAATACCGACTTGCTGTTCTATGAAGGGCTGCACGGCGGCGTAGTCGATGGCGAGGTCAATGCTGCCCAGCATGTTGACCTGCTGATTGGCATGGTGCCTATCGTCAACCTCGAGTGGATCCAGAAGATCGTCAGGGATACCCGAGATCGTGGTCATTCCCGCGAAGCGGTGATGGAGTCGATAGTTCGCTCGATGGACGACTACCTCAATTACATCACCCCGCAGTTCTCCCGCACCCATATCAACTTCCAGCGGGTACCAACGGTAGATACCTCCAACCCGCTCAGCGCCAAGGGGATACCGAGCCTGGACGAGAGCTTTGTGGTGATCCGCTTCCGTGGGATCAAAAATGTGGATTTCCCCTACCTGCTATCGATGATCCAGGGGTCGTTTATGTCGCGCCACAACACCCTTGTGGTACCCGGCGGCAAGATGAGTTTTGCGATGGAGCTGATCATGCGGCCGCTGATCCAGCAGCTACTTGATACGGGGAAGATTGGATAAGAGCGGCGATAGGCGATAGGCGGGATTTTTCTCTTGCCCCTAGCCCATCGCCATCTTTTGCCGCAGTATTACTCTTCCACTACCTCATACGAATGGGTCATCTCGACCCCTTCACCCAGCATCAGGCAAACTGAACAGTACTTTTCCAGCGAGTCGGCGACAGTTTTTGCCACAACGGCTTCGTCCAGGTTTTCACCGGTGACCACAAAGTGGAGGTTGGCGGTAGTGAAAATGCGAGGAGCCTGCTCGCGGCGCACCGAATTGATTTGCGCTTCACAGCCGGTAATTTTCTGTCCCGCTGACTTGAGTCCATCAACCACATCCACCGAGCTACACCCACCAGCAGCCATCAAAACCAGCTCCATCGGACTTGGTGCTTTTTCGCCACCATTGCCGTCCATTACCACGCTGTGGCCGGAATTTGACTGTCCCAGGAAGGTCATATTTTCGACCCATTTGACTCGTGATTGCATTGCTTTCTCCTTACAACTTTTACGGGCTTTCGGCACTATCTAGCAACTGTGTGATCATGTGCACACTTATGACTACAAAATGGCCTTTTCAGATAGATCAATATCAAGAAAAGCGCGCCGAAAAAAGATAAAATCTGAACTAATTATTCACGTGAGCTTGCAGCCCAGCGGTTGACTGAATATCCTAAACGACGAACTAATTATGGTTAGGCCCAGCCGCATTATGAAGGACGTCGTTGTTGGGCAACAAACGCAGAGGAAGTTAGTAATATGGTTCCAGGTAAACCTCAAACAGATCCAACTCTAGAGTGGTTTCTTTCCCATTGCCACATTCATAAATACCCTTCAAAGAGTACTTTGATCCACGCGGGTGAAAAAGCAGAGACGCTCTACTACATCGTCAAAGGTTCTGTTGCGGTCCTGATCAAGGATGAAGAAGGTAAGGAAATGATCCTGTCTTACCTAAACCAAGGTGACTTCATCGGTGAATTAGGTCTATTCGAAGAAGGCCAGGAGCGTACCGCTTGGGTTCGTGCTAAGACCCCTTGCGAAGTCGCAGAAATTTCTTTCAAGAAATTCCGCCAGCTTATTCAGGTAAACCCAGACATTCTTATGCGCCTATCTGCGCAAATGGCCAGCCGCCTGCAGGTGACAAGCCAGAAAGTCGGTGACTTGGCATTCCTTGACGTAACAGGCCGCATCGCACAGACGCTATTAAATCTGGCTAAACAGCCGGATGCAATGACCCACCCAGATGGTATGCAAATCAAGATCACTCGTCAGGAAATCGGCCAAATCGTTGGCTGTTCTCGTGAGACCGTAGGCCGTATCTTGAAGATGCTAGAAGAGCAGAACCTGATTTCTGCCCACGGCAAAACCATTGTTGTTTACGGTACGCGCTAAGCCATTAGCTACCCGTAAAACACACCATTATCCCAAAGCCGCCTTGTGCGGCTTTTTTATTACCCTTACCTTCCCCATTTCATGCTTTCAGGACATTACTGTCTACCGCGTCACTGTTTTTGTACTTGTATCTGCTTTACTTGATGCTACATTGTGCATATCAACCTCATCACCTGTAATGGAATACCGGTATGGACATCGAACGCTTTTCACCACATAGCACCCATCACTTACATCGCGGTGTGATTTCACCACTGCCTGATACCATCGAAATGACCGGGTTCAGTGACAGCCGCCACTATCTTGAACAGCACGAGAAGGTGAAGCGCCACACGCCGGAATCCCACTTGGGCTATCCGCTCGACAGCCTCAAACATTAACGCCTAAGCGCTATACCCAAGAAGCTAGGCATTAAAAAGGCCTATGGCATTGATCGCCACAGGCCCTTGATGCCTTTCACTTATTCATCTCGACACTGGTGCACAGCTACCGATGAAGGAGCGGCTAGATGAAAGAACGGCTAGTTGGCATCGGTGCTTTCGAAGATCTTATCCGCCGACGCTTCGACAAAGCCGCTGTAAAGCTCCCCGTCTTCTTTCGGGTAGCGCTTGGCAAACTCGTAGAAGCCACCGGGAATGGTGTAGACCCCATCGTTAAAGCCCACCTCCACTCTGTCGGCCATCGTTGACGACTGCTCAAGCATCACTTCAGGGCTCCCCTTAACCTCTCCCCCAGAGCTGTTGATTTCAAACCCGTTGTGACGCAGCAGGTGGTTGACCTCAGCGACCTCGGTGAACTGCTCGAGCTGGTTGATGCTTACTGTAAAGTGGTTGGCACCGAAACCATGGGCAGCGAGCCAGCCTGCATACTCGCTCTCTGCCGCCAGTAGCTCGTAAGTCGCGTAATCCAAATCCCATAACCGCCCACCATAGAGGAAGGCCGGATCATGCATCGCCTGCTCGGGAACCTGTTTAACCAAGTCCCTGACGGTTTGTTGTAGCAAGGAGCTAAACTGTCCTACCATCAGTTCGCTGATAAACACCTTGGGTGCCAGCGGATTGGGGTGCTCGAAGTGCTCGGCATACAACTTCTTGGCCTCGAAATGGTAGCGGCCGCACGGCTTGTAGCCTATCGCGATGAACGGAGCTGCCAGTCGGTCGAGACCAACCTGCGGCAGATTGAATGTCCGCAGCGCAATGTGATCATTGAGCAGCGGCTCTTCTTCGGTCAGCAGATCATGAACCTGAGCGGCTGACGGGCACAGGCGCTGGATATAATCCTGCCATAACCCGGAAAATAGTTGCTCTACCCTTTCCATGTGCTCGCTATCCTCTTTGGCTGGTGAATGATTGACGGCCATCAAAGCGTGATGCCCGGTGATAGCTGGGCGGGTAGCTCAGTCTGCTCACCTTCCATCGATGCCATCGGGTACGCACAGTAGTCTGCCGCGTAATAGGCACTCGGTCGCAAGTTGCCAGACGCTCCCGGCCCACCAAATGGTGCATCACCACTGGCTCCGGTTAACTGGCGGTTGCGGTTAACAATCCCGGCCCGAATATGCTCGATAAAGTATTGCCACTCGCCATCATCGGTCGATACCAAGCCGGCAGACAAGCCATAGCGGGTGTCATTGGCTTTTTCAACCGCCTCATCTAGCTCGTGGTAGCGAGCAACCTGCAGCAGCGGGCCAAAGTATTCCTCATCCGGCAACTCGGCAATCTGACTGACCTCAATGATCCCTGGGGTGACAATTGCCCCCTGGCCACGGGTGGCCGCCAGCAATGCTTCGCCGCCAAGCTCAACCAACTGCGACTGGGCCTGCATAATGTTATCAGCAGCCTGAACCGAGACTTGCGCCCCCATAAACGGTGCCGGCTCGTCAAACTGACCACCGACACGGATCTGGCTTGTCAGCTCAAGCAAGCGTGCCAGAATTTGGTCCCCTTCCGCACCGTGCGGCAAGTAGAGACGACGGGCGCAGGTACAACGCTGGCCAGCACTGATAAAGGCAGACTGAATAATAGTGTAGACAGTGGCATCCAACTCGCCATAGTGGCGGGAGATCACCATAGGATTATTACCGCCCATCTCGAGCGCCAGCATCTTGCCCGGCTGACCGGCAAACTGACGATGAAGCAAGTGACCAGTATTGGCACTGCCGGTAAACAGCAGGCCGTCAATCCCCTTAGCACCCGCCAATGCTTCCCCGGTCGCGCGCGCGCCCTGAACCAAATTGATCACGCCATCAGGCAAGCCTGCCTGCTGCCACAACTTCATGGTTTCCTCGGCCACTTTCGGGGTCAGATCCGATGGCTTGAACACCACAGTGTTCCCCGCCAATAACGCTGGGACAATATGGCCATTGGGCAAGTGACCCGGGAAGTTATAAGGGCCAAAGACGGCCATGACCCCCAATGGACGGTGGCGAAGTACAGCCTGGGTACCGGCGATGTCTTTTTGCTTTTCGCCGGTCCGCTCCTGGTAGGCTCGCAGCGATATCGCAATCTTGCCGACCATGGCACCGGCTTCGGTACGGGTCTCCCATAGCGGCTTACCGGTTTCCTCGGCAATCACCACAGCGATAGCTTCGCTGTGCGCTTTGACCAACTCGGCAAAACGCTCGACAATCGCCTGGCGCTCGGCAAACGGGGTATTGCGCCAGTTGACCAACGCCGCTCTCGCTGCTGCCACTGCTTGCTCTACCTGTTCGGCAGTGGCAGAACGCCCTTGCCATACCACTTCACTGGTATAGGGGTTGAGCGACTGCATTGCTTGTCCTTCGCCAGCTTGCCAGCGGCCTGCAATCCATTGGGTCATGGTGTTCTCCTTTATTGGGCGATCAGGCGAACCTGATCCCCTTGTTTAACGTCCAGCGCCTTGGCCGCTTCCGCACTCATCAAAGCCGTACCATTTAACACATCCACCTTATCGACGATTGCGCGGAAATGGGTAAATGAGGTATTGCTGACAATACTGTCGGCTAGGCCTGTCGGCTGGCCGATTTCTACCCGGCACAACTGAGAGTGGCGTACCGACTCGATATTTCTGACGTCACACTCGACGGTCGGACCGGCATCGAAAATATCGACATAGCCACGGCAGGTGAATCCTTCCTTCTCCAACAAGCGAAGTGCCGGGCGGGTTTTTTCATGTACCTGGCCAATCACCGCCTGCGCTTCTGGGCTGAGCAGGTTGACGTAAATCGGTAGCTTCGGCATCAGGTCGGCAATGAAGCCCTTCTTGCCAATACCCGTCAGGTAATCAGCCAAGGTAAAATCAATCGAGAAGAAGTGCTCTTTGAGCCACTCCCAGAATGGTGAGTTACCGTCTTCATCTGACACCCCGCGCATTTCGGCAATCACGGTGTTGTCAAAACGCTCCGGGTGCTCGGCCATCATCAGGAAGCGGCATTTGGACAACAGGCGGCCATTGAGACCCTGACGCCATTCGGGGCGCAAGAACAGGGTGCAAAGCTCGCTCACCCCGGTGTAGTCATTGCCGAAGGTCAGCACTTTCACCACGTTGTGGACATTGAGCCGGCGTGACGAATGCACCACGGTACTCAGATGGTAGGTGTAAAACGGGTTATCCAACCCAATCGCGGCCTCGATAGCCGTCGTCCCTGCAATTTCCCCGGTCTCGGTATCTTCCGCCACCATCAGGTAACCTTCCGAGCCTGGCTGGCTAACCGCTTTGGCAAAGCTCTCTTCGGAATGCTGAATGCGGTTGGCGAGGATTTCCTCGTTAACCGGTAGCGAGGTGAAACCATGGCCCGACTCTTCCGCACACTGTAGTAGTGCCGGCAGATCCGCGGCAGTAATAGGACGTATAACCAGCATCGAACTCCCTCCTGATGCAAGCTGCAGCTAGGCTGCCAACTATTGATAAGACCGGCACAGGGCCGGAGGCTGCGGCCAAGCTCCTGCCAGCCGCATCCAGTTAAACAAAATTATGAATAGATTTTGGCGATAGCGCGCTCGAGACGGGCCATGCCCTCGTCGATGTCGGCTTTATCGATCACCAAAGACGGGGTGAAGCGCACCACGTTGGTACCGGCAACCAGTACCATCAAGCCTTCCTCACCCGCCGCCAGCAAGATATCCCTTGCCCGGCCCAGCCACTCCTCATTGAGTGCCGCGCCAAGCAACAGCCCCTTGCCACGAACTTCAGCAAATACCGGATACTTGGCATTAATTGCCTCCAGCGCCTCGCGGAACCATTGCTCACGCTGCTTGACGCCCGCCAACACTTCCGGCTTGGTCACTTCACTGACGACCGCTTCAGCGACCGCACAAGCCAGCGGGTTACCGCCGTAGGTCGAACCGTGAGTACCGATTTTCAGGTGGGTAGCCAGCTCTGTCGTGGTCAGCATGGCACCGATAGGGAAGCCACCACCGAGCGACTTCGCTGTGCTAAGAATATCCGGTGTCACACCCAGCCCCTGATAGGCATAGAAATCGCCGGTACGACCGTTACCGGTTTGTACCTCATCAAAGATCAGCAAAGCATTGTGCTTGTCACACAGCTCACGAACGCCCTGAACAAACTCAGGGGTTGGCGATACAATACCGCCCTCGCCCTGCAACGGCTCCATCATGATCGCACAGGTACGCTCCGACATATGCTCAGCCAGGCTGGCCAAATCATTGTAGGCAAGATGGGTTACTGCGCCTGGCTTTGGCCCAAAACCATCGGAATAGGCCTCTTGACCACCGACCGTCACGGTAAAGAAAGTCCGGCCGTGAAAACCTTGTTTGAAAGAAATGATCTCGGATTTCTCCGGACCAAACTTGTCCGCCGCGTAACGACGAGCCAGTTTCAGTGCAGCCTCGTTGGCCTCGGCACCGGAGTTGGCAAAGAAAACTTTATCGGCAAAGCTGTGCTCGGTGAGCAGTTTGGCCAATCGCAGTGCCGGCTCGTTGGTCATCACGTTACTCAGGTGCCAGATCTGCTCGGCCTGCGCCTTAAGCGCATCAACCATCACCGGATGGCAGTGGCCCAGACAGCTCACCGCGATACCGCCAGCAAAGTCGATATACTCGCGACCTTCCTGATCCCACACCCGAGCACCCTGCCCCTTCACCGGGATCATTTGCATCGGTGCGTAACACGGCACCATCACTTCATCGAACACCTGACGATCGACTTTATACTCCTTTGCCATTATCGTTTCCTTCTAATGTTTTTGCCCTAAGCATAGTATTTACATTTTATTAACCAATTCCAATAGCAGAATATTTTTTTATTCCCTATCAGTTAACGGTTAATCTCCTACAAAATACATATTTATGCGGGGTTCGGGAAAACTTATTAAGCCCTGATCATTAAAAGGTGTTTTTCCTGCAAGGAAATAAAGCGATTTCCAGCCATCGGGCTGCATAATCTTTCCGTGCCAAAAAAACTAAAAAAGATACACAAATGTTAAAAAAAGTGACAAAGATCGCGTGATTGAGACCGCAAACACGCTGGATGAAGCGCTTTTTTACTGACTCAAGAAGAAATGGAGTGGTGTAAAGTGGTGGTTTGATTGAGCCAGGCAGCATTTCGTGCTGCCCTTATGCCTTCAGGCTCAGCGACGCAGGAAATTTGCCAGCAACTGATGGCCCTGTTCGGTCAGAATACTTTCCGGGTGGAACTGGACCCCTTCGATAGGCAAGGTCTTATGGCGGATCCCCATAATTTCATCACGTTCACCGTCTTTTTCCGTCCATGCCGTGACTTCGAAGCAATCTGGCAAAGTATCAGCCTTAACCACCAGCGAGTGATAGCGGGTGACGGTAAGCGGGTTGTTCAAGCCAGAAAAAACGCTGCTATCGGTGTGGGTAACAGGGGACGTCTTGCCATGCATCACCTGGCGGGCACGGACCACATCGCCGCCATAGACCTGAGCGATGGACTGGTGGCCGAGGCACACCCCGAGAATGGGCAGCTTGCCAGCAAAATGGCGAATAGCCTCCAGCGAGATCCCCGCTTCATTCGGCGTACACGGGCCCGGTGAGATCACCAGGTGGGACGGTGCCAATGCCTCAATACCAGCAATGTCGATTTCGTCATTACGTACGACCTTCACCTCGGCGCCCAGCTCACAGAAATACTGGTAGAGGTTGTAGGTAAACGAGTCGTAGTTATCGATCATCAATAGCATGGGTACTTCTGCTCCCTGGAAATTACAGCGGCCTATTGTGCAGCAGGACAGCAGAAAGGCAAGCGTAGACGAAAAAAAACCGGCCAGAGGCCTAACTCCTATCAATTAAGATGTTTGGAGCGAACCACATAGCGGGTTTTACTGATACGAACGGTCCTTGATTTGGGC
>NZ_JAWJZI010000020.1:0-58165 GCF_033022775.1 Photobacterium rosenbergii
TAGAGGCTAGAGGCTAGAGGCTAGAGGCTAGAGGCTAGAGGCTAGAGGCTAGAGGCTAGAGGCTAGAGGCTAGAGGCATTGTGAGCACCCACCAACAACAATCAAGAAATAAATGAATTTATTCAGGAAGTATATGGTTTAGGCGCACGAAAATAACTCGGTTTTGACAACCAAGAGAAGCGAAAATATAGGATATGAAAAGTGTGGTTCAGGATTCGAGCCGAGAAGAAAGGTTACAATAGAAATTTAATGTCTCCGCCCCGTCCTAGGGCGAAGACAAGAACAAATACGGATTCCCGACGTATTTGCTCATTCCGGTGGTGACGTCAATCCCAACATCCCGACCGGATTCATGTCTCTTTTTGCTACAGAGCAGGCCAAGACAGGAAAGCCTGCCCAGTAATAGTAGTCATTGAGGCAACTTGGTGATAGAGGTAAAAGTGTTATGCAGCGATGCAAAAATGGTATGAAGTTAGACGACCTGCGCACCCTGATTGAGATTGCCCAACACGGAAGTTTCAGAGCAGCCGCCAGTGCATTAGATATTCCCCCGACAACCCTGAGCAGGCGGCTCCAGCGGTTGGAAGATACCCTGGGTAGCCAACTGGTGATCCGGGACAGCCGCAATGTGTCGCTAACACCGCTCGGCCGGGATTACTTCGAGCGTTGCCAACCGCTGCTGGCGCAACTTGAGTCCGCGACAGCCGAGCTGCACGATAGCAGCCACAACGAACCACAGGGCGCGCTGCGGGTCTCGGCCCCGGTCGGCCTGCTGACCTACCGGCTGATGCCGCTGTTCAACCAATTCCTTGCCCAGTACCCGGAGATCACCCTGTCGCTGACCCACCTGTCTAACCAGCACCATGACTACAGCCCTGAGCAATACGACGTGGTATTCCGCGTCGGCCAGCAACCGGACTCCAGTTTCGCCGCTGCCAATATCGGCGAGTCGCAGCGGGTGCTGGTCGCCAGCCCGGCCTACCTTGCTAGCCAAGGCGCACCATCCCACCCGGATGAGCTCAACGACCATGCCCGCCTGGCCAGCGTGCCAGAGTTTGAGTGGGCACTAACTAACCAAAAAAGCAATCAGGAAACCATCTGGATTAACTCGCCGGTCAGAATGGCAATTGCCGATCTCAACAGTATCAAGCAAGCCGCCATCCGGGGGCTGGGGATAGCCAGCCTGCCCAACTATGTTGTGGCCGATGCCATTGCCGCAGGCCAGCTCTCTACCATGATGGAAAACTGGTGCTCGCCGCCGCGCCCTATCTACATGCTCTACCAGCGCCTGGGCTATGTCCCTGCCCATATCCAGATCTTCACAGACTTCATGCGTGATGCACTCGACAATAGCCAGCAGGCTATCGCAAGCAAATAAAACCAAACACTGATTAACTCGGTCTGAGAGAGTATAGTTAGGTCATGGCGCGCGATTTTTCCGCTAGCGGCCCATGTTGCTGCGCCAGACTAGCTGTTCTTTCCCTGCCGCCGCTTTGGGCAGGGCAACTCATAGACGAGCCAGATTTAATGACACTATTACAAAGACTTCAGTGTGCAGCAGACCAGTTCGCATTAAAGCGAACCCTTTCCCTGTTTGCCTTGCTCAGCCTGCTGGTACTCAGCCACCCAGCCGCGGCCCTGAAACTGCCGGGCTTCAACAGTTCACCCAATACCTTTGTTGCCGTTGATGAAGCCTTCAGCTTCAACTTCACCCAGCAGGGCGATCAGGTTTATCTCGACTGGCAGGTAAAGCCGGGCTACTACCTCTACCAGCACCAGCTGTCGGTCAGCTCGGACACTGCGACGCTGGGCACAGTGGATATCCCTACCGGCAAGCCTTATCACGACGAGTTCTTCGGTGAGGTCAACATCTACACCGAGCCGTTGACCCTGACCGTCCCAATCGTCCAGGCCAGCGACAGCGATACCCTGACCATCCGCTACCAGGGCTGTGCCGAAGCTGGCTTCTGCTACCCGCCGGAGATCCGCCAGGTTCCGCTCAGCGCCGTCATGGCAGCCGCCAATGCGGCACCTTCTGAGCCTCAAGCTCCAATATCAGACAGCCAAATACCAGACAGCCAGCCGGCACAGCAAAAAGCCCCTGAAGGCAATGTAAGTACATACTCACAACCTTCAAATGCAAACACGCCACCAGCTTCCGAGCAAGACAAACTGGCCAGTGACCTGGCCGACCAATGGTGGACACCGCTGGTCTTCCTAGCTCTGGGAGTAGGGCTTGCCTTCACCCCCTGCGTGCTACCGATGTACCCGATCCTGAGCGGTATCGTGCTTGGCAACGGCCAGCTCAGCCACGGCCGCGCCTTCCGCCTTGCCTTTATCTACGTGCAAGGCATGGCGCTGACCTACACCCTGCTCGGCTTGGTGGTTGCCTCTGCCGGCATGCAGTTCCAGGCTGCCCTGCAACACCCGTATATCCTGATCGGCCTGAGCGTGCTGTTCGTCGCGCTGGCCATGTCAATGTTCGGCATGTATACCCTGCAACTGCCGAGCAGCGTCCAGACCTGGCTCAACAGCCTGAGCAACAAGCAACAAGGCGGTAGCGCTGGCGGCGTATTCGCCATGGGGGCGATCTCCGGGCTGGTCTGCTCGCCATGCACCACCGCGCCGCTGTCCGGCGCGCTGATCTACGTTGCCCAGAGCGGCGACTTGTTAACGGGTGCCGTGGCCCTCTATGCCCTGGCTATCGGCATGGGGATCCCGCTGATCCTTGCCGCGATGTTTGGCAACAAGCTACTACCAAAAGCCGGCAACTGGATGAACCATGTCAAAGCCTTCTTCGGTTTTGTCCTGCTGGCCGTGCCGCTGTTCCTGCTTGAGCGCATCCTGCCAGATGCCCTGATGCCTTACCTGTGGTCGCTGCTCGGTATTGCCGCCTTCGGCTGGCTCTACCATGTCAAAAATACCCTGGCCGTGTCATGGCGCAGCAGCACACTGGCCGTGGTGGCGATTGTCGGCTTGTTTATCTCGGTTAAGCCCCTGTACCCACTGCTGACAGGCAACACTGCAAAAGTCGCAGCAGAGCAAGAAATCAAAGTGGAATTCAAGCGTGTCAGCAATATCGATGATCTGACCCTGGCACTGGAAGAAGCCAAGGCCCTGCAAATGCCAGTAATGCTCGATTTCTACGCCGACTGGTGCGTGGCCTGCAAGGAGTTCGAGAAGTACACCTTCCACGACCCGGCCGTGGCCAAACAGCTCGGTCACTTCGTCCTGCTGCAGGCCGATGTCACCCAGAGTTCACCGGCCGATATCGAGCTGCTGCAGGCGATGGATGTGCTCGGCCTGCCGACCCTGGATTTCTGGGACAGTAATGGCAACCGGATGGAAGGCGCGCGCCTGACCGGCTTTATGAAGGCCGAGCCTTTCCTTGCCCATCTGGCCAATCACCAGCTAGCCCGTTAAGCGTGCCTAGCTAACGAGCACAACGAGAAATGCGGTTTCCGCCACCGGAGACCGCAGCTTACCCCCCTCCCTGCCCCATATCTAAAACACAACCTAAAGCACACCGACAGTGCCAACCTCCACCCGCTTAATCCACCGCTTCCACCACACTCTCTCCCGCTATTGCAGTGCTGGTTGCACAACACTGACACCCTGGTCTGATCCAGTTCAGATCTTGAGTGTTAACAAATTGATCTACTCTTAAGGCAGTGATAGCGTTATTAAAAACAACAAGATGTGATTGCCATGGACGCCCAGTACACGATAGTGATTGCCGATGACCACCCGCTGTTCCGTAATGCACTGTTTCAATCCGTGCATATGGCGATCAGCGGGGCCAACCTGCTCGAAGCCGACTCGCTCGACAGCCTGCTGACCCTGCTCGACAAAGAGGACGATGTCGACCTGCTGCTACTCGATCTCAAGATGCCCGGAGCCAACGGCATGTCGGGACTGATCCAGCTCCGTAGCCAATACCCTGACCTGCCGATTGTGGTGATTTCCGCCAGCGAAGAGCCGAGCGTGATCCGCCAGGTACGCAGCCACGGCGCGTTTGGCTTTATTCCCAAATCCAGCGATATGCGGGCGCTGATCAGCTCGCTCAACCAGGTGCTTGATGGCGAGCCGGTGTTCCCGGAGGGGCTCGGTGAAGACAACGATGAACTCACCGAGCTGACAGAAAGAATCGCCGCCCTCACCCCGCAGCAATACAAGGTGCTGGGAATGCTCTCCGACGGCCTGCTCAACAAGCAAATCGCCTATGAGCTCAATGTCTCCGAAGCCACCATCAAAGCCCACATGACCGCCATTTTCCGCAAGCTTGGGGTCAAGAACCGCACCCAAGCGGTCATCTTGCTGCAGCAGATGGATATCAACCCGTAATTTTTTTCATTATCCCGTTAGACTTTCGGCTAACGTAACATTTTCACAACATCCTCAATTCCCGCCTGACTTCACAAAATCGCTGCTAAGCCAGCGATTTTGCCGTTTTTTCCTCGACTAAAGTTGCACTGTTTCCTTGACCATTCATTGCTATTGTCAATGCGTAACATTTCATTAACGTGATTTATGACGACGTGAAGGAGAAGGCAATGGCGTTCGAATCAACAGAACATGCTCAAGCCTACTGGAAGGAAAACTTGGGAATTATGGGCACACTGCTGGCCATCTGGTTTGTGGTGTCTTATGGCGCAGGGATCTTATTTGTCGATGCGCTCAACACCATTCAACTGGGCGGTTTCAAGCTTGGGTTTTGGTTCGCCCAGCAAGGGTCAATTTATACTTTTGTTGTCCTGATATTTGTCTACGTAGCGCGTATGAATGCGCTCGACAAGAAATACAACGTACAGGAAGACTAGGGGTTTAGAACATGGATATTCAAACTTGGACGTTTATTCTCGTCGGCATCACATTCGCACTGTACATTGGTATCGCTGTCTGGGCCCGCGCCGGGTCTACCAGTGAGTTCTACGTCGCCGGTGGCGGTGTCCACCCTGTCGCCAACGGCATGGCGACCGCCGCTGACTGGATGTCGGCGGCATCATTTATCTCTATGGCCGGTATCATCTCATTCGTCGGTTACGATGGTGCGGTATACCTGATGGGCTGGACAGGTGGCTACGTATTGTTGGCACTTTGCCTGGCACCTTACCTGCGTAAATTTGGTCAGTTCACCGTGCCTGACTTTATTGGCGAGCGCTACTACTCCAAAACCGCACGTATGGTGGCGGTCTTCTGTGCCATCTTCGTTTCCTTTACCTATGTCGCAGGCCAAATGCGTGGGGTGGGCGTGGTGTTCTCCCGTTTCCTCGAGGTTGATATCAACCTGGGTATCATCATCGGTATGGGGATTGTGTTCTTCTACGCCGTACTGGGTGGTATGAAAGGCATCACTTATACGCAGGTTGCTCAATTCTGTGTGCTCATTTTCGCCTTCCTTGTCCCGGCTATCTTTACCTCAATCATGATGACTGGCAATCCATTCCCGCAAATTGGTATGGGGTCGACCATCTCGGGCACTGACGTCTATCTGCTGGATAAGCTCGATGGCTTAACCGAAGAGCTCGGATTCACCGCCTATACCGAAGGCAACAAGAGCATGGTAGATGTGTTCTTCATCTGTGCTGCCCTGATGGTGGGTACCGCAGGTCTGCCACACGTTATCATCCGTTTCTTCACGGTACCTAAAGTGCGCGATGCTCGTATCTCTGCCGGTTGGGCACTGCTGTTCATCTCCTTGCTATACACCACAGCACCAGGTGTGGCCGCATTCGCCCGTGTCAACATGATTGAGACCATCAACGGTCCTGACATGCAGGGTGTCGCTGCAGCAGATGCACCAAGCTGGTATAAAAACTGGGAAAGTACTGGCCTAGTCGGCTGGGAAGACAAGAACGGCGACGGCATGATGTTCTACTCGGGCGATGAGCGCAACGAGATGACCATCAACCGTGACATCATCGTACTGGCTTCTCCTGAGCTGGCGAAACTACCGAACTGGGTGGTTGCACTACTGGCAGCCGGTGGTCTGGCAGCAGCACTATCGACGGCAGCAGGTCTGCTACTGGTTATCTCGACCTCGATATCCCATGACTTGCTGAAGAAAGGCTTCAAGCCCAATATGACCGACAAGCAGGAGCTGCTTGCCGCTCGTGTCGCCGCCGTCGTCGCCATCGTGGGTGCGGGTTACCTGGGTATCAATCCACCGGGCTTTGTGGCACAGGTTGTCGCCTTTGCCTTCGGCTTGGCAGCGGCTTCCTTCTTCCCGGCAATTATCCTGGGTATCTTCTACAAGAAGATGAACAAGGAAGGGGCGATTGCCGGTATGCTGACAGGTATCGCCTTCACCGCCAGCTACATCATCTACTTCAAGTTCATCAACCCAGCCGCGAGCACGCCAGAAAACTGGTGGTTCGGTATCAGCCCTGAGGGTATCGGTACGCTGGGTATGTGTGTGAACTTCGTAGTATCGATTGTCGTGAACAAGTTCACCGCCGAAGTACCGAAAGATGTACAGGATATGGTGGAGTCAATCCGCTATCCGAAAGGTGCTGGTGCTGCACACGATCACTAATCAAATGTCCTGATAAGCAAATAAAAACGGAGCCTGCTTGGCTCCGTTTTTTATCAAAGTAAGGGCATGTTACAGAGTGATAATTTCAAAAGCGCATAAAGACATCCCTGTCGCTCCAATCCGGCCTCCATGTCGGGTAGGCTTTGAAATTACACTCTCTGACATGCAATTAAAGGCTATAACTTTGCACTCGCTTTCTGGTGCTGGTTAAGCAGAGCCCTCAGCTTGAGCGGCTTGACCGGCTTGCTGATAAAACTGAAACCGTGCCCTTCAATCATGGTCTTGGTCTCCTCGGTTCTATCAGCACTGATCACCGCGCCGCGGAAACACCTACCGAGCTTCAGGGTGCATTGCTGCAGCACCTGCAACCCGGTTTCACCGTCAGTAAGGTGATAATCACTCAAGATAAAGTCAGGCTGCCAACCATCAGCCAGCTGCTGCATCGCCGCAGTTACTGTTTCGGCCAGGCGGATCTCGCAGCCCCAGCGGGCCAGTAAGGTTTCCATCCCCAGCAAGATATCTGGCTCGTTGTCGACACACAGCACTTTGAGGCCAGCCAGCGGAGCGGGCGCCTTTTCAGCCACCGCCGGTTTCTCCGGCGCTTCGACCAACACACCCCGTCGTACCCAGAGCGAGAATACCGTGCCCTTGCCCGGCCATGAGCGCAGTGACAGGGAATGATCCAATACCCGGCTGATCCCGCGGGCAATGGCAAGGCCCAGTCCGAGTCCATGGTCGACCCCACTGCGTTCGATACGGGTAAATTCATCAAAAATATGAGCCTGCTTTTCCTCGGGAATGCCCGGGCCGTTATCCCACACCTCAACCTGCAGCCCACTGCCACGGCGGCGAACGCCGAGCACGACCTTACCTTTGGGATTATAGCGAAACGCGTTAGTCAGGAAGTTCTGCAGTGCCCGGCGCAGCAATTTGGGATCCGAATGGATCACCGCATTACAAGGCACCACCTCGAAAGTGATCCCCTGCTCGCGGGCCAAGGCGCCAAACTCGGCACTGAGGGTATCGAGCACTTCGCTGATCCGAAACGCATGGACATTGACCTGCAGCTTACCGGACTCCAACCGAGACACATCCAGCAAGTCACCAATCAAATCTTCCGCCGCGCCCAAAGCGCTCTCGATATGGCGGGCCAGTTTGGCCGCTTCTTGCTCTTTTGCCACTTCGGCCAACGAGGAGGAAAACAGCCTGGCGGCATTGAGCGGCTGCATCAAGTCATGGCTGACCGCTGCCAAGAAACGCCCTTTGGAATGGGCCTGTAGCTCAGCTTGCTGGGTCGCACTGACCAGCTGGCGGTTTAGCCGCTCGAGTTCACTGGTTCGCTGCCTGACGCGTTCTTCCAGGGTTTCATTGGCTTCCTGCAGAGCTTTTTCTGTATTGCGGAACTCGGTGATATCAGTAAAGCTCATCACAAAGCCACCACCGGGCATCGGGTTGCCCTGCACTTCAATTACCTGGCCGTCAGGACGGATGCGTGAAGACGTATGTGCCGTGCCCCGCTGCAGGTGCTCAACCCGCTTGGCGACATGGCTTTCCGGATCGCCCGGGCCACACAACCCCAACTCGGCATTGTGGCGGATGACATCGGCAATCGGCCTGCCGACCTGGATCAGGCCGGGCGGGAAGGTAAACAGCTCGGTATAGCGCTGATTCCAGGCCACCAGCCGCAGCTGCTTGTCGACCACCGCGATGCCCTGGCTGATATGCTCAATCGCCCCTTGCAGCAGGCCGCGGCTGAAATCAAACAGTTCCGAAGCTTCATCGACAATCGTTGCGACTTCTTCGAGCTGCATCTTGCGCCCCTGCAACGCCGATGTCAGGACCAAGCGGGCAGAAGACGCCCCGAACACCCCCGCCAACACCCTTTCGGTATGGCGGATCAGAGTAGAAGGCGCTTGCTGTTGTGGTAAAAGCGCTTCATGGCGCTGCTCGCCAAACTGGCGGAAGGCATGGCGAATGCGTTTGCGACCAACAAACCTTGCCGCCAGCATTTCCAGCTCGGCGACCGTTACCCGGGTCTGGTACAAGCTGCTGTCACCGCTTTCCGGCAATGGCGCACCAACAAATGAAGCCGCCTGGAGCCTTTCAGTCAGGCTTGAGCGAGTTAGTAAGGAGATACTAACGTACAAACCAATATTGACCAGCAAGCTCAACAACATACCCCAATCGACACTCGACAGTTTGCCGAGCACCGGCCAGTTCGGCGGCGCTAGCAGCCACAGCAAGATATTGGTCTGCGGTGTACCGGCCAGCATATTGGTCTGGCCCATCATGGTCACCCCCCAAATGGCAATACCGCCCAATAGGCCCGCATACACCCCGTTGCGGTTGCCTTCGCGCCAGTAGATCCCACCGAGCAGCGCCGGGGCAAACTGGGCTATCGCCGCAAAGGACAGCAAACCGATAGCCGACAGCGATGGGATTTCACCCAATATCTGATAGAAGCCCCACGCCGCCAATAACAAGAGCAAGATCAGGCCACGGCGGATATTGAGCAGTATCCCCGAAAATGCGTGGTAGTTACGGCCAGAGATCCGCATACGGCGCAGCAGCATCGGCAGCACCAGATCGTTGGAGACCATGATGGCAAGGGCGATGGTCGAAACAATCACCATCCCGCTCGCGGCCGAGGTTCCCCCCAGGAAAGCCAGCAGGGCAATGCCTTCGGCACCATGCAGCAACGGCAAATTAATCACATAGGTATCGGCGGCGATATGGGGCAGCCACACCTGGCCTGCCAATGCCAACGGGATAACAAAAATCCCCATCAGCACCAGATAGCCCGGGAACACCCAGCGTGCCCGGTGCAAGTCCTGCGCCCTTTCATTTTCGACCACCGTGGTATGGAACTGGCGCGGCAGACAGATGATCGCCGCCATAGTGAACAGGGTGTGGATCAATAAACTGCCGACATGAGGGCTCGCCGGCTGGAGTAACTCGCGGCTTGCGGTGGTCAGATCGGGGATATCAAACAGCAACACCACGGCGAACACCCCGACGACCAGGAAGGCCACCAGCTTGATAATGGATTCGAACGCCACCGCCATCATCATGCCGCGGTGGTGCTCGGTACTGTCGATATGGCGGGTACCGAATAACACAGTGAAGACCGCCAAGGCTACCGTCACGACCCAGGCCGTATCGAGCGAGCTATCCGCACCGAGCACGCCCATACCCTGGCCCAGCCCCGGGGCGACCAACTCCAGCCCCATGGTGATCCCACGCAACTGCAGAGCGATATACGGCAATATGCCGACCACGGCAATCAGCGTGACCAAGACCGCGAGGCCCTGTGATTTACCGTAACGGGCCGCAATAAAGTCGGCAATAGAGGTAATGTGTTCGCGCTTGGCAATCAGTATGAGCCTGGCGAGTACCCGCCAGAAGAAAGTGAACACCAAAATCGGTGCTATATAGATAGGCAGGAAGGACCAGATATTCTGGCTGGCTTGGCCAACCGTGCCGTAGAAGGTCCAGGAGGTGCAATACACGGCAATCGACAGGCAGTAAATCCACGGCCGCCAGCGTGACATCCACTGTTTTTTTCGGTCTCCGTACCAGGCTATCCAGAACAACAGCCCCAGATAGGCCAAAGTGACAGGCACGACAATCCATCCCTGTGCCATGTTTATCTCCAACTGATTGATAATACCCAAATGATTTGAATATATTGTGAGCACCAGTGTAACCAAACCACTGGCACTCACCAATCAGCAGGATCACAGTTCTTGGCTGCAGCGTGCTACAACCAAGCCTGGATTACGGGTTATCGGCCGCTTCACCCGCTTGGGCAAACTGGCGTCGGGCCTTGGGCTCGACCTTCATCAGCAGCGCCGGGATCCCCATCGCCGCCATCAGCCAGAAGATGTTGGCGCCCCACAGACCGTACAACCAGCCACTCAATGCGGTCATCAGAGCCATGAAAGCGCCCATCGGCAAGGCGTTATACAATGCCTGTAGGGCAACCATCTGGTTGCTCTGTGCTTTCTGGATATAACGAATAGTAGCCAGGTGACAGGCAGCGAACGTCACACCGTGCAGTGCCTGCGCGGCAACCAGCAACGGCAGCTCGGTCATGCTGGCGGTGATCCCCCAGCGGATCAACACACCAACAGCGGCCAGGCGGAACATCCCTACCACCGACCAACCGGCGAAAAGGCGCTTGCTTAGAGCAAAGACGGCGACCTCAGCGACCACCGAGAAGCTCCAAAGATAACCAATGACATCTTCGCTGTAGCCCACTTCCTTCCAGTAAATAGCACTGAAACTGTAGTAGGCGGCATGGCTCCCCTGCAGCAAGGCAATAATGGTCAGGAAACGAAGGACCGCCGGATCACGCAACAGCTGCATAAGGGCCGGACGCGGCTGGTCGTGGCTGCCCGGCTCAGAAACCGGCAGGATAGTCGGCTGGCGCATACCCAGTAATAGTGCCCCGACCAAACCCGCGGCGGCCACCCAAGGGATCACATCCGGGCTGTATTGCGCCGCCAGCAAACCCACCACCGTAGAGCCAGCAATAAAAGCGATCGAGCCCCACAGGCGAGTTCGACCATAGTCTAGGTGACCTTCTTTGGCGTAGTGGTTTGCCAACGCATCTGACAGCGGCACGATAGGCCCGACCATCATGTTATATATCACCGTCATGACAGTGAGTGCCCACAAACTTCCGCCGCAGTAGATATAGGCGACACAGCTGACCAGCGCTGCCAAACCGAAACCACGCAGGGCCGGGATGAGATGTTCGACTTTATGAATACGGGGAGTGATAACGAGGTTAGCCAAGCAACGGACACCAAAGCCCAGTCCCAGCAACAGGCCGATATTAGAGGCACTGACCTCAAGGTGCGCCAACCACAACGCCCAGAACGGAAGATAAACACCATAATTAAAGAAAAACCCCAGCAGGTACTGCGAGGTCCAACCGTAAGGGCTACTACGAAACATGCCTTGTCCTATCGTACTGAAAAAATCTGGGCGTTATTATGCCTCTAATGGAACATAGCCCCAATGAAATTATCCGCTCTTTTTCTTTCCCCCATTTCACTGCCAGCTGTACTTCGCAGGACAACCCTTTTTTGCTGATAGTAGACTAAAGTCGTCTGGAGCTTTTGCGTCAACAGGCAGACACTGCATACAGTGCCCATCGTTCCGGAGAGCCGCCATGTCCGACAGCTTTGATACTTCCCTGCCCCCTTTTGACCGCCTCAGCAGCGAGCAACAACAGCGCCTGGTCGACTCGTTGGATGTGGCCTACTACCGCCATGGGGATATCCTGATCGAGGCCGGCAAACCCAGCGAGCAACTGCACATCATTATCAAGGGCAGCGTCGAGGAAAGTGCCGCTGACGGTAGCGAAATCTATGCCCATTACACCAGCGATGACCTGTTCGATGTCCGCTCCCAGCTCGAATCCACCTGCCGCCACCGCTATACCGCGCTGGAAGATACCCTGTGTTACTTGGTTCCCAAGTCACTGTTTCTCGACCTCTATCATGGCAACAGCCAGTTCGCCGCCTATTTCGATACCAGTCTGGCCCGCCGCCAGCAATTACTGGAAGAGGCCCAGCGCCAGCAGAATCTGGCCGAGTTCATACTGACCCGAGTCGACAGTAGCAATATCCAACCCTGCCTGATATTGCCGCGCAGCTGTGATTTGCACGCTGCAACGGTAAAACTGCAGCAGCAGGGCATGGATGCCGCCTTGGTCGAAGCGGGAGACGAGCAGCCCTACGGCATCATTACCCGCACCAATTTGCTTCATGCCGTCATGCTCGACAACCTGCCCACCTCTACCGCCATTGGCGAAGTGGCCACCAGTCCGGTGATCAGCGTCAGCAAAGGCGATTACTTGTTCAATGCCATGCTGGCGATGACCCGGCACAAGGTCAAGCGGGTCTCGGTCACCGACGGCGAAGCGCTGGTTGGCATGCTGGATCTGACCCAGGTCTTGAGCCTGTTCTCGACCCATTCCCATGTACTAACTTTGCGGATCGCCCGTGCAACGACTGTCGAGGAGCTCTCGCTGGCAGCCAGCAGCCAATCACGGCTGGTGGCGACCCTGTTCAACAACGGTATCCATACCCGTTTCGTGATGGAGCTCATTGCGGCGGTCAATGAGCAAATTATCGAAAAAGCCTTCCGCCTGGTGGTACCGCAGGCACTGCAGAACCACTGCTGCCTGGTAGTCATGGGCTCGGAAGGGCGAGGCGAGCAAATTCTCAAGACGGATCAAGACAATGCCCTGATCATCGAAGACGGTGTCGAGTGGCCGGGGCTGAGCGACACCATGGACACCCTGACCCATACCTTGCACCAGTTGGGCTACCCGCTCTGCCCGGGCAAGGTGATGGTCAATAACCCCAAGTGGGTCAAGCACCAAAGTGAGTGGTTACATACATTAAAAGAGTTTGCCCGCAAGGGAACCGAGAATGAAATGATGGACTTGGCGATCCTCGCCGACAGCCATGCCGTCGCCGGCAACCCCGAACTGCTACGCCCGATCAAGCAGCAACTGCACCAGCAAATGGCCGAGCAGGAATTGCTGCTAACCACCTTCACCCGCCCGGCCCTACGCTTTAGCGTCCCGCTGTCCTTGTTCGGCAAGTTGAAATCAGGCAAGGATGGGCTGGATATCAAGCGTGGCGGTATTTTCCCGATTGTGCACGGCGTAAGGGCACTGGCACTGGAGCACGGCATCGAGGACAACAATACCTTCACCCGCCTCGAGCAACTGGCACAGCACAAGGTCTTGGAAACCGAGACCGCTTCCAACCTCAGCGAGGCCCTGAAGCTGTTCATCAAATTGCGGCTGCGCCAGCAGCTGGATATCCCGGCCGGTGGATTACAACAGCATCTCAATGTCGAACGGCTCAACCGCGCCGACCGTGACTTGCTGCGTCACAGCCTGCATGTGGTGAAAAAATTCAAGGAATGGCTCGGGTATCACTACCAGATCCGCGACTAACACCAGCCAAGGAGCACTATGATGATCAATACCCTGAGACGCTGGTGGTACCGCCATAAATTCAAGGACAGTGAGTACCACAACCTATTCTCCCGCTATCGCGGCACCGAACTGGTTTCACTCGATTGCGAAACCACCAGCTTGGATCCACACAGCGCCGAGTTGGTGACCATCGCTGCGACCCGGATCCAGGACAACCGTATCCTGACCAGCCAATCGATCCACCTCACCCTGCGAGCCCCAGCCAGCCTCGATGCCGGCTCGGTGGCCATTCACCGCATCCGCCATCAGGATCTCAACCAGGGCCTGGAAGAGAGCCTGGCCCTGGAAAAACTGCTGGCCTTTATCGGCAACCGCCCGTTGGTCGGCTACCATATCCGCTATGACAAAACGATCCTCGATCGCTATTTCCGCCGCCACTTCGGTTTCCCGCTGCCCAACAAGACTGTCGAAGTCAGCCACCTCTACCATGAGCAGCTCGAGCGCCAGCTGCCCAATGCCTATTTCGACCTTAGCCTCGAGGCGATCAGCCGCCACCTCGACCTGCCGGTGCCGCCGCGCCACGACGCCCTGCAAGATGCAATCGCCGCCGCCATGATCTACGTTCGGCTAACACACGGTGATCTGCCTCACCCTGTCGCTCGCCAAACACCCTGCTGAGCACAAGAGATTTTAGTTATCAACACCTTATCTTGAAAATGCCTTACGCAGCGTTAGCGATAAAGCGCAAGTTTTTGACTGCAACAAGGCTGCAAAACAGACCGATACCCCGCATTTCGGCCACTCTCATCCTAAAGTCTAATTGAGACCTGCGGCAATCTGTCGGAAGTTAATATTCACGCAAGCCAAAAACCTGCATACAGAATAATCCGGTCCAGTACGGACATTGACGGAACACAAGGAGAAAAGAATGAGTGAGGTTCATGTGTATCCAGTAAACCAGGACATCGCAGCCAACGCCCATGTTACCGACGAGCAGTACCGTGAAATGTACCAGCAGTCTGTGATCAACCCTGAAGGCTTCTGGCGCGAGCACGGCCAGATCGTCGACTGGATCAAGCCATTCAGCCAGGTCAAGAACACCTCGTTCGATACCGGCCATGTCAGCATCAACTGGTTCGCAGACGGCACCCTCAACGTGTCAGCCAACTGTATTGACCGCCACCTGGCGACCCGCGGCGACCAGCCAGCCATTATCTGGGAAGGCGATGACCCGGCCGATGATGCCACCCTCACCTATAACGAGCTGCACGAGCAAGTGTGCCAGTTTGCCAATGCCCTGAAGAGCCAAGGCGTGCGCAAAGGTGATGTAGTTTGCCTTTACATGCCAATGGTCGCCGAAGCCGCGGTTGCCATGCTAGCCTGTACCCGCATCGGTGCGGTTCACACGATTGTATTCGGTGGTTTCTCACCAGAAGCCCTCGCTGGCCGTATTACCGATTCCAATGCCAAAGTCGTGGTCACAGCCGATGAAGGGATCCGCGGCGGCCGTGCGGTACCACTGAAGAAAAATGTCGATGATGCGCTGGCCAACGACGACGTCACCAGCGTCGAGAAAGTCATTGTCTTCAAGCGCACAGGCGGCAACGTTGAGTGGGACAGCAACCGTGATGTCTGGTGGCATGAAGCCACAGCCGTTGCCTCTTCCCATTGTGAACCAGAAGAAATGAATGCCGAAGATCCGCTGTTCATCCTCTACACCTCGGGTTCAACCGGCAAGCCGAAAGGCGTACTGCACACCACTGGCGGCTACCTCGTCTACGCCACCATGACCTTCAAATATGTCTTCGACTACCAGGAAGGCGATATCTACTGGTGTACCGCCGATGTGGGCTGGATCACCGGCCACAGCTACCTAGTTTACGGTCCGCTGGCCAACGGTGCGACGACCTTGCTGTTTGAAGGTGTACCGAACTACCCATCGACCAGCCGCATGAGCGAAGTGGTCGACAAGCACAGCGTCAACATCCTTTATACCGCACCGACAGCAATCCGTGCCCTGATGGCAAAAGGCGACGAAGCCATTGCTGGCACCAAGCGCTCATCGCTTCGCATCATGGGATCGGTCGGCGAGCCTATCAACCCTGAAGCGTGGGAGTGGTACCACCGCACCATTGGTGACAGCCGCTGCCCGATTGTCGACACCTGGTGGCAGACCGAAACCGGCGGTATCCTGATCACCCCGCTGCCGGGGGCAACTGCGCTTAAGCCGGGCTCGGCCACCCGTCCGTTCTTTGGCGTGCAGCCTGCATTGGTCGATAACATGGGCAACATCCTTGATGGTGCCACCGAGGGCAACCTGGTGATGATCGATTCCTGGCCGGGGCAAATGCGCACCCTGTGGGGCGATCACGAGCGCTTCGAGCAAACCTACTTCTCGACCTTCAAGGGCATGTACTTTACCGGTGACGGTGCCCGCCGCGATGAAGACGGCTACTACTGGATCACCGGCCGTGTCGATGATGTACTGAATATTTCCGGCCACCGCATGGGGACCGCGGAAATCGAGTCGGCACTGGTGGCCTTCGACAAGATTGCAGAAGCCGCCATTGTCGGGGTACCGCATGATATCAAGGGCCAGGCCATCTACGCCTATATCACCCTCAACGATGGTGAAATTCCATCGGCAGAGCTGCACAAAGAAGTCAAAGACTGGGTGCGCAAGGAAATCGGCCCGATCGCTACACCGGACTTCCTGCACTGGACCGACGCGCTGCCGAAAACCCGCTCAGGCAAAATCATGCGCCGTATCCTACGCAAGATTGCCACCGGCGATACGGCAACCCTGGGGGATACGTCCACCCTGGCCGATCCAAGCGTGGTGGATAAATTGATCGCAGAAAAGCAAAAAGTGCTATAACCCTGGCGCTTCAGTCAAACCAAGCCGCCCCAGCCCTCGCTGGCGGCGGCTTTTTTGATCCAGTGCTAAAAGTTACACTTCTGTCGCCGCTAGCTATTGTCTCCTGCCCAAGGGTCACGCATAGTGTCAGCTGCTATAAATTCCATCCCCTCTCTAGCGCCAGACAGCGTACATGTGTACAAATTAAAATGTGGTGATTAGACCAGTATTTTGCTGCGATTTGCGGTGAATTCTCTATAATTGCACATCAAGCATGTTTTGGCAGATAACATCGGAACACAGGGAAGCAACATTTCAGCTTTTTGCACGTTGCTAGAGTAAAACCTCAAATACAAGTGATATAACGTCAAGATGTCGACCGTTAAACGAATTTTACTGATCAATGGCCCGAATCTGAACCTACTGGGTTTGCGCGAGCCGGGACATTACGGCCAGCAGTCTCTGGCCCAGATCGTAACGCACTTAACTGCCAAAGCCTCCGAGTTAGGCGTGACGCTAGACCACATCCAATCGAACGCGGAACACGAAATCATCAATGCAATCCACCAGGCCCACGGCACGGTCGATTTCATTCTGATCAATCCCGCTGCCTTTACCCACACCAGCGTTGCTATTCGCGATGCCCTGCTGGGAGTCAGCATCCCGTTCATTGAAGTACACCTGTCTAATGTTCATGCCCGGGAACCATTCCGCCACCACTCCTACCTGTCAGATAAGGCTGTCGGGGTGATCTGCGGCCTGGGCCCAGATGGTTATGAATTCGCCCTGCAAGCTGCGGTACGCCGTCTGCAAGCAGACGCCAACTGAACATAAAAGAGAAAGATAAATGGATATTCGTAAAATCAAAAAACTGATTGAGCTAGTAGAAGAGTCTGGTATTGCCGAGCTGGAAATCTCTGAAGGTGAAGAGTCAGTACGCATCAGCCGTGCCACTGCCCCAGTCGCTGCACCTACTCAGGTGATTGCTGCTCCTGCACCGGTTGCCGCACCAGCCGCTCCGGCTGCCGCACCAGCCGCTGCTCCTACAGCCGAAGCACCAGCTGCTGCAACGCCTGCTGGCCACCAGGTCCTGTCGCCAATGGTAGGTAGCTTCTACCGTGCGCCTAGCCCAGATGCGAAACCATTTGTTGAAATCGGCCAATCTGTCAATGCTGGTGATACCCTGTGTATCGTCGAAGCAATGAAGATGATGAACCAGATCGAAGCTGACAAAGCCGGTACGGTTGTAGCTATCCTGGCAGAAGACGGTGATGCCGTTGAGTTCGACCAGCCACTAGTTATCATCGAGTAACCGGGGCCTTTTATGCTAGATAAAATTGTAATTGCCAACCGAGGCGAGATTGCGCTGCGTATCCTGCGCGCATGTAAAGAACTCGGTATCAAGACGGTCGCGGTGCACTCCACCGCTGACCGTGATCTCAAGCACGTACTACTGGCTGATGAAGCGATCTGTATTGGCCCTGCCAAGAGTACCGAGAGCTACCTGAACATCCCTCGTATTATCAGCGCGGCAGAAATTACTGGCTCGGTGGCTATCCACCCGGGTTACGGCTTCCTGTCTGAAAACGCGGATTTTGCCGAGCAGGTTGAGCGCTCTGGCTTCATTTTCGTAGGCCCGAAAGCTGAGACTATCCGCCTGATGGGCGACAAGGTTTCAGCCATCACCTCGATGAAAAAAGCCGGTGTTCCTTGTGTACCGGGCTCTGACGGCCCGCTTGATGACGATGACGCCAAGAACAAAGCCTTTGCCAAGCGTATCGGCTACCCGGTGATCATCAAGGCGTCTGGCGGCGGCGGCGGCCGTGGTATGCGTGTGGTTCGCAGCGAAGCTGAGCTGATCGAAGCTATCCAGATGACCCGTGCCGAAGCCAAGGCAGCCTTCAACAACGATATGGTTTACATGGAAAAGTTCCTTGAAAACCCACGCCATATCGAAGTTCAGGTACTGGCTGACGGCCAGGGCGGTGCTATCCACCTCGGTGAGCGTGACTGTTCAATGCAGCGCCGCCACCAGAAGGTTGTCGAAGAAGCACCAGCGCCGGGTATCACCGAAGAAATGCGCAAGTACATCGGTGAACGTTGTACCCGTGCGTGTATCGAAATCGGCTACCGCGGTGCCGGTACCTTCGAATTCCTGTACGAGAACGGCGAGTTCTACTTCATCGAGATGAACACCCGTATCCAGGTTGAGCACCCAGTAACCGAGATGGTGACCGGCGTTGACCTGATCAAAGAGCAGTTGCGCATCGCTGCGGGTCAGCCACTGTCGTTCACCCAGGATGACATCAAGATCAAAGGCCACGCCGTTGAGTGTCGTATTAACGCCGAAGATCCTGAGCGCTTCCTACCTTGCCCGGGCAAGATCGAACGCTTCCACGCTCCTGGCGGTATGGGCGTGCGTTGGGAATCGCACATCTACTCTGGCTACAGCGTTCCACCGTTCTACGATTCAATGATCGGTAAGCTGATCACCTTCGGCGAGAACCGTGACGTGGCGATTGCCCGCATGAAGAACGCGCTTGGTGAGATGATCATCGACGGTATCAAGACCAACGTTCCTCTGCAGCAGGAAATCATGGCAGACGAGAACTTCCAGCACGGTGGTGCCAATATCCACTACCTGGAGAAGAAACTCGGCCTGCAGTAAGGTTGACATCCTCAGTAAAAAGCTGCTTCGGCAGCTTTTTTTATCTCTTTGTATCGCATTGTTGCTCGCTTCCTAGCGCTCCCTGCTAACTTTTGCCACAATAGCCTCCTTAAATTTGTATGAAGAATGAGCAAAGGCGCACCTTCACGCTGCCCCTTCGCTGCCCATCAACCGGAAAAAACACCATGAAAACGCTGTCTGCGCGCTATCGCCAGGCCCACAAAGAAGCCAAATGGGCTGTCGGCCTCGCTCTGGCCTACTTCGCCTGGTGGTATTTCTCGGCCTATGCTTTTGCCCCTAACGGCATAGACGAAAGCCTGCCTACCCTGTACTGGGGATTCCCGCTGTGGTTCCTGCTGGCTTGTATCATCGGCCCTATCCTGTTTACTGTACTCTGCGGCCTGATGGTGAAATATATCTACCGCGACATGTCGCTTGAAGTCGAGCAGGAGGCAAATGATGAATAGCCAACTGCTGATCCCACTCGTCTTGTACCTGATGGCCGTGTTCGGCCTAGCCATCTACACCCGCCGCCATCGCGGCACCGGCAATGGCTTCCTCAACGAATATCTGGTCGGTAACCGCAGCATGGGTGGCTTTGTCCTTGCCATGACGCTGGCAGCGACCTATGCCAGTGCTAGCTCGTTTATCGGTGGGCCGGGTGCCGCCTACAAAATGGGACTCGGTTGGGTGCTGCTGGCCATGATCCAGCTTCCGGCAGCCTGGCTGACCCTCGGGGTGCTGGGCAAGAAGTTCGCTATCGAAGCACGCCGCCACAACGCCCTGACACTGAACGACATTCTCTATGCCCGCTATAAGAACCGCGGGGTAGTAATATTCGCCTCGCTGGCATTGCTGCTGGCGTTTTTCGGCACTATGGTAGTGCAGTTTGTCGGCGGTGCCCGCCTGCTGCAGACGGTCACCGGCCTGTCCTACCATCACGGCTTGATCCTGTTTGCTACCACCGTCGGCCTCTACACCACCATCGGTGGCTTCCGTGCCGTGGTGATGACCGATACCGTGCAGGGGATCATGATGATCATCGGCACCATTGCGCTACTGGTCGGTATCGTCCATGCCGGTGGCAGCATCGGCGAGATGATGGGCGAGCTGCACCGTATCGACCCGGCATTGGTCACCCCGTTCGGCCCGGACAATTTCCTCAGCCAGCCTTTCATGCTCAGTTTCTGGGTGCTGGTCTGTTTCGGGGTTATCGGCCTGCCCCATGCCGCAGTGCGCTGCATGTCCTATAAATCCACCGGCTCCCTGCATAAGGGCATGGTGATCAGCACCGCCATGGTGGCCTTCCTGATGCTCGGCATGCACCTTGCCGGCGCACTTGGCCGCGCCATCGTGCCGGATATTGCCAGCCCGGATCAGATCATGCCGACCCTGATGATGACGGTACTGCCGCCTGTGGTTGCCGGGGTATTTCTGGCCGGTCCAATGGCAGCGATTATGTCGACCATCGACTCCCAGCTGATCCAGGCCTCAGCCACCCTGCTCAAGGATTTGTACCTCAACTACATCAATCCGAAAGCCGCCCAGGGCCCGGAGGCGGAAAGCCGCCTGCCGAAGATGTCGCTGTGGGTCACCGGTATTTTCTCACTGCTGGTCTTTGTTGCCGCGACTAACCCGCCGGATATGATCATCTGGCTCAACCTGTTGGCCTTTGGTGGTATGCAAGCGGTATTCCTGTGGCCGCTGGTGCTGGGCCTGTACTGGAAAAAGGCCTCGGCCACCGGTGCCTTCGCATCCATGGTCAGCGGACTGGCCTGTTATATCGCTCTATCGCTGCTCAAGCCCGATTTAGGCGGTATCCATGCCATCGTACCGACATTGGCGATAGGCCTTGTCACCTTCGTTTTAGGAAGCCTGGCAAGACCTGTTCCGCAGCAGACCTTGCAACAGGTCTAAATCAACCTACAGATAGCACCTTCGGGTGCTATCTTTTTTTTAACTGGCTAAAAATCATGCTAGACTCCGCATCCTTGAATTTAGCTAACCTAAAAGCGAAATAACCATGCCTTGGATTCAAATCAAACTGAACGCGACGGCTGAGAATGCTGAAGCTATCGGCGATATGCTGATGGAAGAGACGGGCGCAGTCTCGGTTACCTTCCTTGATGCCCAGGACACGCCAGTATTCGAACCACTACCGGGCGAAACCCGCCTGTGGGGCGATACGGATGTGGTCGGCCTGTACGATGCAGAAACGGACATGAATTTTGTCCTGGAGATGCTCAACAACAGCCCGCTGATTGCCGACGATTTTGCCCACAAAATCGAGCAGTTGGAAGACAAGGACTGGGAGCGCGAGTGGATGGACAACTTCCACCCGATGCGCTTTGGCCGCCGCCTGTGGATTTGCCCAAGCTGGCGTGAAGTACCCGAGCCGGATGCGGTCAACGTGATGCTGGATCCGGGCCTAGCCTTCGGTACCGGTACCCATCCAACCACATCACTTTGCCTTGAGTGGCTGGACGGCCAAGACCTGACCGGCAAAACCATCATCGACTTCGGTTGTGGCTCAGGCATCCTGGCAATTGCTGCCTTGAAACTGGGCGCCGAGAAGGTGATCGGCATCGATATCGACCCGCAGGCTATCCAAGCTTCCCGCGACAATGCCGAGCGCAATGGCGTGGCGGAAAACCTCGAGCTGTACCTGCCTCAGGACCAGCCTGAAGGTATCCAGGCAGACGTGGTTGTCGCCAACATCCTGGCCGGCCCGCTGCGCGAGCTATCGCCGGTGATCAAGAGCCTGGTCAAAGACGGTGGCCTGCTGGCTATCTCAGGCGTGCTGGAGAGCCAGGCAGAAGATGTCGCGACCTACTACAGCGACGAGCTGACGCTTGACCCGATTGCCGCCCGCGAAGAGTGGTGTCGCATCTCAGGGCGCAAAGCGTAATCGACTTTTTCCTCTTCGATAAACAGTCAATTGATTGAAAAAAGTACAGTTTTGAAAATCAAAACCTAAATGCTCAATTATTGGCCTTTTCAGAAGGGGAAAAAATGCGTAAAATGCGCGCCCTTACTGGCATAGTCAGGAATAGACGTTTGAAGATCGGTCCTTATCAACTTAACAACCAGCTGATAGTCGCCCCAATGGCAGGTGTGACCGATCGGCCATTTCGCGAATTATGCCTGCGCTACGGGGCAGGTATGGCAGTGAGCGAAATGATGTCGTCTAACCCGGACCTGTGGAAAACAGCCAAGTCTCAGAACCGCATGGTACATGAAGGCGAGTCAGGGATCCGCTCAGTGCAAATCGCTGGCGCTGATCCCAAACTGATGGCCGAGGCGGCGCAGTTCAGTGTTGAAAACGGTGCGCAAATCATCGATATCAACATGGGCTGTCCAGCCAAGAAGGTCAACAAACGCCTGGCAGGCTCTGCCCTGCTGCAGTATCCAGAGCTGATCGAAGATATCCTTCGTACCGTCGTCGAGGCGGTTGATGTTCCGGTGACGCTCAAAACCCGTACCGGCTGGGATCTTGATAACCGAAACTGTGTCGATATTGCCAAACGTGCCGAACAATGTGGCATCCAGGCGCTGGCCCTGCACGGCCGGACCAAAGCCTGTATGTACAAAGGCGAGGCAGAATACGATTACATCAAGGCAGTGAAAGAAGCGATCTCGATTCCGGTGATTGCGAACGGTGATATCGACTCACCGGAGAAGGCACGCTTTGTACTGGATTACACCGGTGCCGATGGCTTGATGATTGGCCGCCCTGCGCAAGGTCGGCCGTGGATTTTCCAGGAAATCCACCATTACTTAACAACTGGCGAACACCTGCCGGCTCCATCATTCGATGAAGTTGGTAGCATCATGCTGGGCCACGTCCAGGAACTCCACCGTTTCTACGGTGAGTACCTGGGTTTGCGTATCGCGCGCAAGCACGTGGGCTGGTATTTGAAAGAGCATGCCCCAGCAGGTGGTTTCCGCCGGACCTTCAACGCACTCGAGGATGCCCAACAGCAACTCGATGCGCTGCAAGGCTACTTCGACAACGTTGCATAAATACGAGAAGAGCTTACAGAATATGTTCGAACAAAATCTGACTTCCGAAGCATTGACAGTAACTACTGTTACTTCACAGGACCAAATCACACAGAAGCCACTTCGTGACTCTGTTAAGGCGTCACTGAAAAACTACCTGGCTCAACTAAACGGTCAGGAAGTCGATGATCTGTACGAGCTAGTGCTTGCTGAAGTTGAGCAGCCACTGCTGGACACCATCATGCAGTACACCCGTGGTAACCAAACCCGCGCGGCAACCATGATGGGTATCAACCGCGGTACTCTTCGCAAGAAACTGAAAAAATACGGCATGAACTAAGCCGCATTCGGTTATCCTGATTGCGAAAAGCCCAAACCAGGCAACTGGTTTGGGCTTTTTCTTTATCGCTCTTACCCTTCTCAATATTAAGACTGCCCATAAAGTCGGTTGAACCATACTGCTTCTTTGTACGTTAGTTGCTTGATGATAACCACAACGAGGCAATAATGATGAAATCAATGCTCTGTATATTCAGCCGTACTCTAATGTTTGTTGTTATGCTGTTCTCCGGCTTTGCTATGGCCAGTCACCACGAAACAAGCGAAGCAGAGAAGAACTTGGTACAGGTCGCCGCCAACAATGATGACTTCCAGACTCTTGTGATGGCGATTAAAGCTGCCGATCTGGTTGGGACTCTAGAAGGCAAAGGTCCATTTACGGTGTTGGCCCCGACCGATGATGCCTTTGCCAAGCTCCCCGAAGGTACGCTGGCCGCATTGCTCGAGCCAGAAAACAAAGAAAAACTACAAGCCATTTTGACCTACCATGTCCTACCTGGTGCCATCTCTTCAGAGGAAGTGGCCAAACTCAAACTACCAGAAACTGTACAAGGTGGTACCGTCACGATAGAGACTGATGACGATGGTAAGGTAACTATCAACGGCGCCAACGTCATCCTGGCAGACGTGCCAGCCAGTAACGGGGTGATCCATGTCATCGACACGGTGCTGATCCCAGCGCAAGAAGAATAATGGCTCGATGCCAATAGAGTAGAGAGCAGTAGCGCTTCACCCTCGGTGAAGCGCCTGTCTATTAAAGGTAATCACACAGGTAGGCAGTTGGTTCGGACACCTTAACGTCAAACGAAGAGTCGCCAGGCACTTCAAAGTCATCACCAGCGTAGTAGGTTTCCCATTCGATATGACCCGGTAGTTTCACCGTCAGGGCGCCTTTAACCACCGTCATTCGCTCCGGCGCGGCAGTACCAAAAGTGTATTCGCCCGCAGCCATTACACCGACACTGGCACGCTCGCCAGATGTTTCAAATCCCAGTGATTTTACCTGGCCATCAAAATACTCATTTACTTTCAACATGACTTTCCCTATCAATAACAACCTGATACATCGACGCTACCACAACTTTACCGCCTGCCCAATATAATTTATCGTTATTGCTCTCATTTCAGGCTATTGCTCGGTACACGTAGTCCGACCGCTACAACATCGGCTGTCATTTTTGCCAATACTGTCAGCCTCTTCGTCCCCCAGCGCCTCAAGAATTGAGCAATGGCTGGCATCGTCATCGACATGGCCACAACAGGCATCATTGATTTTTTTCAGCGCGTTGCGGATCCGTGACAACTCCGCCATCTTGCGGTCCACCTCGTCCAATTTGGCCTGGGTGATCGCCTTGACCTCGGCGCAACTGTGCTGGCTGGCTTCGAGGCGAATATCCAGTAGCTCCCTGATTTCATCCAGGCTCAGGCCAATGGCCTTGGCCCGGAGAATAAAATGGATCCGCGACAGGTCGTCTTCGCTATAGAGACGGTAACCGCTCTCGCTGCGCCCAGCAGGAACCAGCAAGCCATTCTTCTCGTAAAACCGCAAGGTATCGCTACTGACACCGCAATGCTTAGCCAGCTGACCAATCAAATACATACCGCCCTACCTTCAATACCACGCAAACATCAAAGTAGACATCAAAAAGCAAACGTTTGCGTAGTGGTGGAATTAATGTAAAATATGCCACGTTGATCACAACACACCAACAGCAGCACTGTGTATATCTTCGATTCTAGCCGAGGGTATTTACCAAAAGCCAGCCTATCTCCTCTGGCTTTTGGCAAATAGTCCTCCGTGTTTACAAAGAGATGGTTGCAATGGAAAACGCTCGTCCTATCCGCCGTGCGCTAATTAGCGTGTCAGACAAAACTGGTATTGTTGAGTTCGCCCAAGCACTAGCTGATAGTGGTGTCGACATCCTGTCTACAGGTGGCACAGCCCGCCTGCTTGCCGAGCAGGGTATCAAGGTGACTGAAGTTTCCGATCACACTGGCTTCCCTGAAATGATGGACGGTCGCGTTAAGACCCTACACCCAAAAATCCATGGTGGTGTACTGGGCCGTCGCGGCACTGACGATGCAGTGATGAGCGAGCACGGTATCGCTCCAATCGATATGGTTGTTGTGAACCTCTACCCGTTCGCAGCCACGGTTGCCAACCCAGATTGCACCCTGGAAGATGCGGTTGAAAACATCGATATCGGTGGCCCGACCATGGTTCGCTCTGCAGCGAAAAACCACAAAGACGTAACCATTATCGTCAATGCCCACGATTACGATCGCGTGCTGACTGAAATGGCGACCAATGACGGTTCACTGACTCATGCGACCCGCTTTGACCTAGCGATTGCTGCATTCGAGCATACTGCTGCTTACGACGGCATGATCGCCAACTACTTCGGTACCATGGTGCCTTCATACGGCGACAACAAGGAAGGTGACGAAGAGTCTAAATTCCCTCGCACCTTCAACCAGCAGTTCGAGAAAAAGCAGGACATGCGCTACGGCGAAAACAGCCACCAGGCCGCAGCCTTCTACGTTGAGAGCAACCCGGAAGAAGCTTCTGTGGCAACCGCTCGCCAGATCCAAGGCAAAGCCCTGTCTTACAACAACATCGCTGATACCGACGCCGCTCTTGAGTGCGTGAAAGAATTCGACCAGCCAGCCTGTGTGATTGTTAAGCACGCCAACCCTTGTGGTGTGGCCCTGGGTGACAACATCCTTGAAGCCTACGACCGTGCGTTCAAAACGGACCCAACCTCGGCATTTGGCGGCATCATCGCATTCAACCGTGAGCTAGATGCAGCAACGGCAACAGCAATTACCGAGCGCCAGTTCGTTGAAGTGATCATTGCACCTGCTGTTTCTGCTGAAGCGGTAGAAATTGTCGCGGCCAAGAAAAATGTTCGCCTGCTAGAGTGCGGTGAGTGGAGCAGCAAAACCACTGGCTTTGACGTGAAACGCGTCAACGGCGGCCTGCTGGTTCAGGATCGTGACCAAGGTATGGTGTCTGAAGCTGACCTTAAAGTGGTTTCTAAACGCCAGCCAACTGAAGAAGAGCTGAAAGATGCCCTATTCTGCTGGAAAGTCGCTAAGTACGTGAAGTCTAACGCGATTGTTTACGCCAAAGGCGATATGACCATCGGTGTGGGCGCTGGCCAGATGAGCCGCGTTTACTCAGCGAAAATTGCCGGTATCAAAGCGGCAGACGAGAATTTGGAAGTTGCGGGTAGCGTGATGGCTTCTGATGCCTTCTTCCCGTTCCGCGACGGTATCGACGCGGCGGCTGAGGCTGGCATCAAGTGTGTTATCCAGCCAGGTGGCTCGATGCGCGACCAGGAAGTAATCGATGCTGCCGACGAGCACGGCATGGCGATGATCTTTACGGGCATGCGCCACTTCCGCCACTAATCTTATTCTTCATATTTGGCACTGTGGCGTCGTTATCTGCTTTCGCCCACCCCAGTCACATAGCGAGCTATGCTCCCGGGGATGGGCTCAATTGTTGCCTAGCCACAGCACCAACTATTTTGAATAAATAATATTTACGGATTTTCATTTTGGATACGAAAGTATTTGAAATGCGTTAGAGCAAGTCAGTGGCTTTAGTTCAAGGAAAAAGCGCCCTTTTTGTTTATAACAACTGTATAAGCATAAATGAGCACTTTTGACACAGAAATAAAGTCACTGACGACGCTATAAGGATTTTGAAGATGAATGTATTGATTATTGGCGCTGGCGGCCGCGAACACGCACTGGGCTGGAAAGCAGCACAAAACCCGAATGTTGAAACAGTCTTCGTTGCCCCGGGCAACGCTGGTACTGCGCTTGAGCCTAAGCTGGAAAACGTTGCGATTGGCGTTGAAGACATCGAGGCGCTGGTTGCCTTTGCCAAAGAAAAAGCAATTGAGCTAACCATTGTTGGCCCTGAAGCACCGTTGGTTATCGGTGTGGTTGATGCTTTCCGCGCTGCTGGCCTGCCAATCTTCGGCCCAACTGAAGCCGCAGCCCAGCTAGAAGGCTCTAAAGCCTTCACCAAGGACTTCCTGGCTCGTCACCAGATCCCAACCGGTGCCTACGCTAACTTCACTGAGATCGAGCCTGCTCTGGCCTACGTGCGCGAGCAAGGGGCACCGATTGTGGTTAAGGCTGACGGCCTGGCTGCCGGTAAGGGCGTTATCGTTGCGATGACCCTTGAAGAAGCAGAAGATGCCATCAAAGACATGCTGGCTGGCAATGCCTTTGGCGAAGCCGGTAGCCGCGTGGTTATCGAAGAATTCCTGGAAGGCGAAGAAGCAAGCTTCATCGTGATGGTTGATGGCGAGAACGTCTTGCCAATGGCCACCAGCCAGGATCACAAGCGTGTCGGCGACAAGGACACCGGCCCAAATACCGGCGGTATGGGTGCTTACTCACCTGCGCCTGTGGTGACGCCTGAGATCCACAACCGCATCATGGAAGAGGTGATCTACCCAACTGTACGCGGTATGGCTGCAGAAGGTCACCCTTACACCGGCTTCCTGTATGCTGGCCTGATGATTGCTGCTGACGGCACGCCGAAAGTTATCGAGTACAACTGCCGCTTCGGCGATCCAGAAACCCAGCCAATCATGATGCGCATGGAATCGGATCTGGTTGAGCTTTGCCTGATGGCAATTGACGAGAAGCTAGACCAAGCAGAGTCCAAGTGGGATCCACGAGCCTCAATTGGTGTCGTACTGGCCGCTGGCGGTTACCCAGCAAGCTATGGCAAAGGCGATGTCATCAGCCTGCCTGGCACTGACGTTGAAGGCCAGAAGATCTTCCACGCCGGTACGGCAACCAACGCCGAAGGCGAAATCGTGACTAACGGCGGCCGCGTACTGTGTGCGACGGCACTTGGCAACTCGGTCTCTGAAGCCCAGCAACGTGCCTACGAGCTGACCAAGCAGGTAAGCTGGAACGGCATGTTCCACCGCAACGACATCGGTTACCGTGCCGTTGCCCGTGAGCAGCAAGACGCCTAATCGCGTCTAAGCAAGCCTACCTAATAAAAACGCGCCCCTTGGCGCGTTTTTTTCATTTCAGCTATCTCGCAATCCACTATCGTGAAGTTAAGCGCGAGGTTAGGCGCGGGGTTAGGTTAGTTAGCCAGCAGCACCGGCGCACTCAGGCAAGTAGGCTGGTTATCATTCAGCATCAACAAGGTATTGGCAGTCAGGGTACCGCGGCGAACCTGGCCGATCACCGCCATATACCCGTCCTGCTGGCGAGCCTGCAGCTGTTGAAGCACATAATCAGGTAACTCAGGCTTGAAGGTCACCTTGAGCTGGCGCTCATCACCACAGCGGTAGAACTGCCCCTGCTTCCAGAAGCCCTGCACTAGGGACAAGTCATCCTTGCGCTGCTGCTTGACCACATCAGCGCCATGCTTGGCTTCCTGCACCAATTGCTGCAGCTGGTCGCCGCTGAGCGGGATCAGCTCGTCACCCAGGGTATAGCGCTGAAAAACGGCATTGCCCAGGGTGTCATAGCGCACATGCAGGGTAAACGGCTTGATTTGCTGCTCGTCAAGCTGCTTGCCTTCACGCTTGATTTCACGCAGCTTGCCGTCGCGCCAGCGGTAGTCGGTGCGGTAGTCACCATAATCACCGGCCATCACGCGATCTGCGAGGCTGACAGGGCGGTTCTGCTGTGAGGTATACCAATAGATAGAGGTGCTGTCGCCGAGGCTCTGACCACCGGTATGGGTCAACACTGGCGTAAGATTGTTTTCGGGGACTGTTGGATTGGAGGCACATCCCGCCAATAGCGAGAGGGTAAGAAAAGTCAGTAGTCGCTTCATGGAAAAACTCCGCCAGATAGATACCTGGCGGAGTATAGATTATTTCACTGAGTCTTTCAGTGCTTTACCAGCAACGAAAGCTGGTACGTTGGCTGCTGCGATCTGGATTTCCTGACCCGTTTGTGGGTTACGGCCAGTACGCGCTGCACGGTGGTTTACTTTGAAAGTACCAAAGCCGATTAGTTGAACCTGGTCACCTTCTTTAAGCGCGTCAGTAATACCGTCTAGCGTAGACTCTAGAGCAGCTTTAGCTTGAGCTTTAGAAAGATCCGCTTTTTCAGCGATCAGGTCAATCAGTTGGGTCTTGTTCATTAGGTTTCCCTTCTAAGGTTTTTTCTTAAGACGCATCAACTCTAATTCAAAAGAAGCCCGTGTGGCAAAGGTTTGTCAGCCTTGATGTGGCTAGGTGCGGACTCTTTAACCATAAACTGAGCGCAAGTTCACAAAATGTTACTAATATGAGACCTGAAATAGTTGTATTTATTCGCTTCAACACCGATTAATATAGGCGTTATCCGTTAATTATTACTAAGGTAAGCATGATACTCCTTACGATTTACATCGCTGTTGCGATTGGTGTTTCGTTTATTTGTTCAGTCCTGGAAGCTGTTCTTCTCAGCATCTCCCCTAGCTACATTGGCACCCTGCGCCAGCAAGGCCACCCAGCAGCAGACCGTTTGGCTGCCCTGAAAGACAACATCGACCGCCCGCTGGCATCGATCCTGACCCTAAATACCATCGCCCATACTATCGGCGCGGCAACAGCCGGTGCCCAGGCTGCAGTGGTATTCGGTAGCCAATGGCTGGGTGTATTCTCCGGCGTACTGACAATTGGTATTTTGCTGTTCTCAGAAATTATCCCGAAAACCATCGGTGCCACCTACTGGCGCCAGCTGGCACCGGCCTCGGCATCGACCCTGCGCTGGATGGTCTGGGCCCTGACGCCGTTTGTCTGGGTATCAGAACAAATCACCCGCCGTCTGTCACGAGGCCATGAAGCGCCGAAACTGCGTGATGAGCTATCGGCGATGGCCATGCTGGCCAAAGAATCGGGCGAGCTGGCCGAAGGCGAGTCGAAAATCATGACCAACCTGCTGCAGTTCCGTGATGTCAGCGTCACCAAAATCATGACGCCACGCCCGGTGCTGTTCCGCGTTGACGCCGAGCAGCCGATCAACGAGTTCCTGTCAAACCACAAAGACAGCCCGTTTTCACGCCCGCTAGTCTATAGCGAGCAGAAAGACAATATCCTCGGCTTCGTCCACCGCCTTGAGCTGTTTGCCGAAAGCCAGGCTGGCCGCGGCCAGAAAGAGCTGGGCACCCTGATGCGCCCGTTACCGGTTATCATGAACAACGCCAGCGTACCAAAAGCCTTCGAGCAGCTAATGAAAGAGCGCTCCCAGCTGGTACTGGTGGTTGATGAATATGGTACCGTCCAGGGCCTAGTGACCATGGAAGACATCTTCGAGCACTTGGTGGGCGAAGAGATTGTCGATGAAGCCGACAAGAACACCGACATGCAGCAGCTGGCCTACCAGCGTTGGGAGAAGTGGAAGAAAACCCACGGCGTGATCGAAAGCAAAGACGACGAGTAATCTCACTAGCGCTTTGCGACCGCATTGAATCACCGAATATAAAAGGGGCCAAATGGCCCCTTTTCCTTATCTCAAGGTTTCACCCTTTCCTTCAAGACTGTACCGCCAACATAGGACGTGTCGCCCGGCTAACCACAACACCTATCGCGATCACTACCAAACTAGGCACCACCCAGCCCGCATAATCGCTATACAGCGGCAGGTACTGCGCCAACCAGCTATCGATCCCGGCAGGCATTTTGCCCAAGATATGCAACGCATCAATACTGCCTAAGGCCAAGGCTGTCATTACTGCTGCCATCACGGCCGGTGTCGCCAAACGGCGGCGCAGCGGGGCAATCACCAGCAGGGCAATGGCGACGGGGTGCAAGGCCACAACCACCGGCAGGGTGATCGCCAATAGCTGCTCCAAGCCAAGGTTGGCCACCAACCCGGCAACCATCATCGTCACCCAGACACTACGCGAGTATGTCACCGGCTGGAAGGTACGGCTATAAAACTCACTGCCTGCGGTCGTCACACCAATCGCGGTGGTCAGGCAGGCCAAAATCATTACCGCACCCAACAAAACACTGCCAAAAGTACCAAAGTGGGCCAAAGTGAAAGCAGTCAAGATCTCGCCGCCATTGCCGAATGCCGAGCCCAGGCTGGCGCTGGTCGCGCCGATATAAGCCAACGACAGATATACCAAGGCCATCGCCACGGCATACATCACAGCGGCCATCAGGGTGTATTTAGCGGTCGCTTTCGGGCACTCCACGCCCATTTCACGGATAGCGCGGAAGATGATCCAGCCAAAGCCAATCGAGCCCAGCGCATCCATGGTCATGTAGCCTTGGGTCAGCCCTTCGGCAAATGCCTTATCCTGATAAGGTCCCACAGCAGCCAATGCTTCACCGACCGGAGACATAAACGCAGTGGCAGCCAGCACGGACAGGATCACCACCAGCATCGGGGTCAGCCACTTACCCAGCGTATCGACCAGCTTGCCCGGGTAGAGCGCAAACACGATGGCAGCCAAACAGAACACCACAGTGAAAGGAAGCAATGCCGCCTCGCCGACAAAAGGGGCAAAACTAAACTGGTAGGCGACCGTGATAGCCCGGGGGATCACAAAGGCCGGACCAATCACAATAAACACCATCACCCAAAACCCCGTCGCAACCGGTTTGGGCAGGGCGGCGGTCAGGTTATCGGAGCCATTGACCAGTGCGACCATCACCAAAGCCAGTGCCGGCAGGCCAACGCCAGTCAAAAGGAAGCCGGCCATGCCGGAAGCAAAATGTTCGCCGGCCTGCAAGCCAAGGAACGGAGGGAAGATCAGGTTGCCGGCACCAAGATACATGGCGAAAGTCATAAAGCCCAAGGCGGCGATGTTGCGTGCACTTAACATAGTTATCCTCTACCGCGTCGGCTTGAAGGAAACTAAGGAGAATTCGGGAGGGAATATTAACCTGTCAGCTTCGCTTCAAGCTGACAGGAAAATTGAGATACGGCCTGTCAGCCCCGGATAAGACCCAGAGAGAGCAGGAGGAGCAGGCTAGCCGCAACGGCGTTAAGGCCCTTGCAGGAAACAGCAATGTTGATAGCTGATACTGGCATAACTCGTCCTAGCTGACAGAAAATAAAAACCAGAAAACAAGACGTTTTCCGCGATACCTTTGTTATAAACGGCGGCAGCAGAGCAATACAAGCAGAAAAATAAAATAAGTGGAATGGATTAGCGCCACCCAAAAAAAGCAGCACAAACTGCTAGCAATACCATTTTATGGTGAGATTTAAAACTTCACAGTACCGTTACATCTCTTCAGAAAGCCGCTTTGCCTTTTTCTCGCCGTGTCTTTTCCCATTCCGAGCAGTGCAATAAAAAAGGGCCGCTAGGGCCCTTCTCGATTCAAACAGGTTGCTTACAGCTCGATACCGATATTGCTGACCGGCTCTTCGCGCAACTCCTGGCGCAGTCCTTTGATCAGCTCGATATCACGGCGCTCAGCTTCTTTAAGCGCACGGAAAATCGCCCACTGCATGTCCCACTCGGCACATACCGCTTCATTTTCTTTTTGGTTGTCGTTGGTAATTTCCACACCGGTCTGGGCAAACTCAAGATCCGCAACGGTTGCGGCAGACAACGAGCTTAGCTTGGCCAGTGTTTCCAGCATCAGGTCGCGGTCAAGCATCGCATGGAGTAAATCAGCCAGCGCTGCACAAGCATCGATCGCCGGGTTTACCGCATACAAATCATAATCTTCGGCATTTGGCACCAACTCTTCGAGTTTCTCCAGCTGCTTCTCGAAGTTGATCTTGGCAGTTTTGACCGTCAAAATTTCCCAGATACTGTCCAGAATCGAACGGTACTTCTGCTCATCCGCGAACTCCGTTTGCTGACAGAAGAACGCATAGTTGGGATACATTCGTTCACACAGTGACACCATAAAGGTAATGTGTTGCCATGGTTCTAATTTTTCTAAACGGAGCTGAACTGGATTCTTTAGCATGGGATAATCCGCAATAGTGATTTGCCCCGGATCTTACTTGTATCCCCCTGCTACTGCAATACATGGAAAGCGGATAACCCCGTGCTACCACCAAGGAACGACGATGCATAAACTGATGATTGTTTCCCGCCAAAAAGCGGCCTATGAAGCCCTGTTCGCCAAGCAGCCGATAGCCGGACTTGAGTTGACCCAGAAGCCGCAAGAAGCCACTATCTTGCTGGCCGATCCGCCGAAGGTCGCCCCGTTGCTCGATGAGTTCCCGGCGCTTGAGTGGCTCCAGTCAACCTTTGCCGGCATCGATGCCTTGACCGATAAAAGCCTACGCCAAGATTATACCCTGACCAATATCCGCGGCTGCTTCGGCCAGTTGATCAGCGAGTACGTGCTGGGATTGGCTATCGCCCACCAGCGCCACTTTGCGACCTACCAAACCCAGCAGCGGGCCAGTCACTGGCAACCTCACTCCTATAGCACCCTTGCCGGCAAAACGATGGTGATACTGGGTACAGGGAGTATCGGCAGCCACCTTGCCCGTTCGGCCAAAGCATTGGGGTTCCACCTTGTCGGGGTCAATCGCTCTGGGACCACCAGTGAACCGGCTTTCGATACCACTCTCCCTCTGGCAGGGCTCAATTCAGCGCTCAAGCAGGCAGACTTAGTGGTCTCCACCTTGCCGGCCACCTCTGGAACCAATGATATCCTCAATGCCACCAGCCTGGGCCATTGCCACAAGGCTTTGTTGTTCAATGTCGGCCGAGGCAATGCCCTTTGCGAAACCGGCCTGCTCAGCGTATTGGATTCAGGTGCAATCGCCCATGCTTTCCTTGATGTTTTCAAGCAGGAGCCGCTGCCCCAGAGCCATCCTTTCTGGCAGCATCCGGCTATCACTATTACCCCGCACATTGCCGCCGAAAGCTTTCCCCATCAGGTCATGGCAATTTTACGCAGTAATGCCGAGCGCTGGATGAACCAACAACCGTTGCGCTATACCATAGACTTTCAGCACGGTTATTAATGCCGTTCACGGAGCCGTATGAGCCCTTCTGCCGACAAGCAACAACTTGATAACCTGCTCGATCAAATTCGGCAGTGCGCGATCTGCCGGGATCATCTTCCTCTCGGCCCACGGCCTGTCATCCAGGCCGCCGGTAGCGCTCGCCTGATGATCATCGGCCAGGCTCCGGGCACCAAGGTGCATGAAACCGGGATCCCGTGGAACGATCCGAGCGGCGACCGTCTCCGCCGCTGGCTGGATCTCGACCGCGAGACCTTCTATGACCCCGAGCATATCGCCATCATGCCGATGGGGCTGTGTTATCCCGGCCGGGGCAAGTCCGGCGATCTCCCGCCCCGCCCCGAATGCGCGCCACAGTGGCACCCGCAGGTCTGGCCGCTGCTGCCCAATATAGGGATGACCCTGCTGGTCGGCCAATATGCCCAGCAACGCTACCTCAAAGACAAACCGAAGACGCTAACAGAAACCGTAAAAGCGTGGCGCAACTGGGCGCCACAGTACATCCCGATGCCACACCCCTCACCGCGCAACACGCTGTGGCTAAAGAAGAACCCGTGGTTCGAAGAAGAAGTGGTGCCGTATATCCGCGAATACGTCCATCAGCATCTCGAGAAGCGAGATCCTAGAACCTAGATCCTGGTTCCTAGTTCATGGGTTCCTAGTTCATGGGTTCCTAGTTCATGGGTTCCTAGTTCATGGGTTCTGGGTTCTGGGTTCTGGGTTCTGGGTTCTGGGTTCTGGGTTCTGGGTTCTGGGTTCTGGGTTCTGGGTTCTGGGTTCTGGGTTCTGGGTTCTGGGTTCTGGGTTCTGGGTTCTGGGTTCTGGGTTCTGGGTTCTGGGTTCTGGGTTCTGGGTTCTGCAAAAATACCCTAAAGTCATACCATTGCTTCAAACTCTTTAGCTTTTAATCTTTTCCTAGGAACCAGGACCCGCTTTTCCAAGGATCTCAAAATAAAAAAGCCCACACAGCAAGCTGTATGGGCTTCTAATGCTTTTCCCAAGGGCCTAGCAACCTAGCACCCAGGATCCGCTTTATTTATGGTATGGCTTTGACAGCTCGTGCACCGCATCGACGAACACACCTGCGTTCTCAGGCGGCACATCCAGATGGATACCGTGGCCTAGGTTGAATACGTGGCCAGTACCACCGTCGCCGAAGCCTTCAAGGATAGTGGCAACTTCCTGGCGAATACGCTCTGGCTGGGCGTACAGCATCGATGGATCCATGTTGCCCTGCAGGGCCACTTTGTCGCCTACACGCTTCTTGGCATCAGCAATATTGATGGTCCAGTCAAGGCCAACTGCATCACAGCCTGTTGCTGCGATTTGCTCCAGCCACATACCACCGTTCTTGGTAAATAGTGTCACCGGTACACGGCGGCCGTCATTTTCACGGATCAGTCCATCGACAATCTTGTGCATGTAGCGCAGTGAGAACTCGTTGTAGTCACGCGGTGTCAGAACGCCCCCCCAGGTATCGAATACCATTACCGACTGGGCACCGGCTTTGATCTGTGCGTTGAGGTACTCAACCACACTGTCAGCCAACTTATCCAGCAACAGGTGCAGGGTTTGCGGCTCGGCATACATCATCTTCTTGATCTTGGTGAACGCCTTCGAGCTGCCACCTTCCACCATGTAGGTCGCCAGTGTCCACGGACTACCCGAGAAACCGATCAACGGCACTTCACCTTGCAGATCTTTGCGGATCTGGCGTACGGCATTCATCACGTACTGCAGCTCGCCTTCCGGATCCGGCCGGCCAATCTTGTCGACATCGGCCTTACAAGTGATTGGACGCTCGAACTTAGGCCCTTCGCCAGCTTCAAAGTACAGTCCCAATCCCATCGCATCTGGGATAGTCAGAATATCTGAGAACAGGATGGCCGCATCCAGCGGGAAACGGCGAAGAGGCTGTAGTGTCACCTCACTGGCAAGCTCAGCATTTTTACATAGCGACATGAAGTCACCGGCTACGCTGCGAGTTGCACGATATTCAGGTAGGTAACGCCCTGCCTGACGCATCATCCATACCGGGGTGCAATCGACTGGCTGCTTCAATAAAGCGCGAAGGTAGCGGTCATTCTTTAGTTCGCTCATTTGGGACTCCATGGTTTTATTATGCGCGTATTGTATCACTCACGGCGGTCAACAAAAGAGGCCATTTGTTAACCGGATCAAGTTTATAGTAACAATCTGGTCACCAGATTTGCGACACTCAGGGCTATCGTGGTACAAAATCTGCGCGCTAGCAATAATAACAATGACTTTGCTCGTAGAAGGCAAAATAACTGCACCTTACCCCTCCTCACGGAGGGTTTTTTTATTCTATTGTTCACTGGCTCCTCGCCACCAGCCGTTGCCCATTCGCTCACCCTCCAAGCGCTCGCTTTACTCTTTGCCCATCAATGTCAGGGTGTACTCTATCAACGCCCTGGCAATCGTCCCCGGCGGGGCAAGTTCAGGCAGGCTATTTCTCGTTGCCCAAAGGGCATCGGTCAGTTCGGCATAGTCAGGATTGAGCTCACCGCTTTGGTAGTCGGCCAGGAATCCCATCATCAGGTTGGACGGAAACGCCCATGGCTGGCTGGCAAAGTAGCGAATATTGGTCACGTGTATCCCGGTTTCTTCCAGGACTTCCCTTGCCACACACTGCTCCAGCGTCTCCCCGGCTTCGACAAAGCCGGCAATCACGGTATACATACCCGTTTTGTGTCGCGGGTGCTGGGCCAACAGGATTTTGTCTTGATTGCGCACGGCGACAATAACGCACGGTGACAGGCGTGGGTAATGATGGCCATGGCATCCCTGGCAGGCCATAGCGAGCTCAGCATGGACCAACCTGCATTCGCTTCCGCATTGGGGGCAAAATCGCTGAGAATGCAGCATATGCGACAATTGGATAGCGCGCCCAGCGAGATTAAATAACTCACCGTCTATGGTCAGTAATGCCCGTAAGCTATCAAACTCACCCTTTCCTAGCCCACTCTCATCAAACTCTGCTGACGCTTCGAGCCAGTAAACCGGTCTATCGCGGTATCGGCCAACCTCCACCACATTTTCAAGATCAACCTCTATTTCGTTCGGCTCTTTGAGGGGAAGTTGTTGATCTTCCAAGTAGAGCTGACGATCTTTGACTATGCACCAATAGGCTTTTTCTTGTTTTTCTAACATCAACGTCACATCCATCCTTGCAGGGTATCGTTTTTACTGGCAATCTAAAGTTAATACGGAAAAGGATCCGTAATTCAAGGTTCTCTTTTTTAAGAGATTAACAGGTATTGTTTCCAGTACTCGGTACTGTAGATCATGAGGGCATGGTCATGTTAAGTAAATTCGAGCAAGTACAAAAACAATGGGGCGGTACCAGTGACGTTATCGACCACTGGCTCATGTCTCGGCAACAATTGCTGATCGATTACTGCAAGTTAGCCGGACTTCCTCCGTTCGAAAGTAATAATCGCCAACTTCCAACCTCTTCCCAGCTCCAACTTTTCAGCCAACAGTTGGTCGACTATATCTCCGAAGGCCATTTTAAAATCTACGATATGGTCATGGAGCGCTGGAACGCAACCGGCTTTTCACCGACAGAAGAAATCTCCCAGCTCTACGCACAAATCACCCAAACCACCGATCCGTTGCTGAACTTCAGCGATAAATACACCGATATGGGTGAAGATGACGAACTACCAGACTTTGACAATGATCTGTCTGCCATCGGCGAGCTGATTGAAATCCGCTTTGCCCTTGAAGACAAGCTCATCGAATTGATCAGTGAGAGCCTAGCCTGCCCACCGGGCGCCTAGCCAGCTCCTACCTGTCCTCACCTGCCACCAGCCTGGTGACTCACCGGGCTGGTCATCCTTTTATACGCCTTATTCCTGCATCCTGCAAAACATCGCCAACGCGACCTCAGTGTTGATGCCGCCGTATCGCCCCTGCCCATTTGCTAACTGGCTAACAACTCGCCCAAACTGTAGGCAATAAAAAGGGCACCCGAAGGTACCCTTTTATTCAATGCGTTAGCTAACGATTAGTTTTCGTCGCTTAGGCCTGCATTCAGTAGCGCTGCAAGATCTTGCGATGCCTGCTCTGCATCTACCTGAGGTGCAACCGGCTCTAGCTCAGCATCACGCTGGCGCTGGCGGTTCTGGTGGTACGCGAAACCGGTACCAGCAGGGATCAAACGACCAACGATTACGTTCTCTTTCAGGCCACGTAGCTCGTCACGCTTACCAGAAACCGCAGCTTCTGTTAGTACGCGAGTTGTTTCCTGGAACGATGCAGCCGAGATGAACGACTCAGTTGCAAGCGACGCTTTGGTGATACCCAGTAGGTCACGCTCATACGTTGCTGGCAGCTTGCCTTCAGCTTCAAGCTTACGGTTCGCAATCGTGATGCGAGAGAACTCAACCTGCTCACCAGGTAGGAACTCAGAATCACCAGAAGACAGGATAGTTGCCTTACGTAGCATCTGACGAACGATAGTCTCGATGTGCTTATCGTTAATCTTAACGCCCTGTAGACGGTAAACTTCCTGAACCTCGTTCACGATGTACTCTGCAACGGCGTGAACGCCACGCAGACGTAGGATATCGTGTGGAGCCTCTGGACCATCGGCGATTACATCACCCTTCTCAACCTTCTCACCTTCGAATACGTTCAGCTGGCGCCACTTAGGAACCATTTCTTCGTATGCGTTGCCTTCTGCAGGCGTGATGATCAGACGACGCTTGCCTTTAGTCTCTTTACCGAACGATACGGTACCAGTGATTTCAGCAAGGATCGCAGGCTCTTTCGGCTTACGTGCTTCGAATAGGTCCGCAACTCGTGGTAGACCACCGGTGATATCTTTCGTACCGCCAGATGCCTGCGGGATACGTGCTAGCGTATCACCGATACCAACCATTGCACCGTCTTCAAGCTGGACGATTGCTTTACCCGGTAGGAAGTACTGAGCTGGCATTTCAGTGCCGGCGATCATTACATCGTTACCGTTTTCGTCAACTAGCTTAACCGTTGGACGCATGTCTTTACCTGCACCGGTACGCTCAGCAGCGTCAAGTACGGTAATCATAGACAGACCTGTTAGCTCATCAGTCTGACGAGAAACAGTGACACCATCGATTAGGTCAACGAACTGAACACGACCTGCCACTTCAGTGATGATTGGCATTGTGTGCGGGTCCCAGTTAGCGATAACTTCGCCAGCTGCTACTTCAGCACCGTCACCTTTAGTCAGGTGAGAACCGTATGGCAGTTTGTAGTTCTCTTTAGTACGGCCGAACTCATCGATAACGCTCATTTCTGAGGCACGAGAAGTGATAACTAGCTTGCCTTCGTTGTTGGTAACAAACTTGGCATTGTGCAGTTTCATCGAACCGTTGTTCTTAACCTGGATGCTGTTCTCAGCCGCTGCCGCAGATGCCGCACCACCGATGTGGAACGTACGCATCGTAAGCTGTGTACCCGGCTCACCGATTGACTGTGCTGCAACAACACCCACCGCTTCACCCTGGTTCACTAGGTGACCACGTGCTAGGTCACGACCGTAACAGTTCTTACAACAACCGAAGTCGTTCTGACAGGTTACCACAGAGCGTACTTTCACCTGGTCGACAGAGTTCGCTTCTAGGATGTCACACCACTTCTCATCAAGAAGTGTATTACGTGGCGCTAGAACTTCGTCTGTACCCGGCTTGATAACGTCTTCCGCAACCACACGGCCAAGAACGCGATCACCAAGTTGCTCTTTAACATCACCACCCTCGATTAGAGGCATCATAGTGATACCTTCGTGAGTGCCACAGTCATCAGACGTGATTACCACGTCCTGAGCAACGTCTACCAGACGACGTGTTAGGTAACCGGAGTTCGCAGTCTTAAGTGCGGTATCGGCAAGACCCTTACGAGCACCGTGAGTAGAGATGAAGTACTGTAGTACGTTCAGACCTTCACGGAAGTTCGCTGTGATCGGCGTTTCGATGATTGAGCCATCCGGCTTAGCCATCAGACCACGCATACCCGCTAGCTGACGGATCTGAGCGGCAGAACCACGAGCACCTGAGTCGGCCATCATGTATACGCTGTTGAACGATTTCTGCTGTTCTTCTTCGCCGTCACGGTTGATAACTGTGTCGTAAGACAGGTTATCCATCATCGCCTTAGCAACCTGCTCGTTGGCTGTTGCCCAGATATCGATAACTTTGTTGTAACGCTCGCCCGCGGTAACAAGACCTGACTGGAACTGCTCCTGGATTTCAGCAACTTCAGCTTCGGCTTCGGCGATCTTGGTGTATTTCGCTTCTGGTACAACCATGTCGTCGATACCAACAGATACACCAGATAGTGCCGCGTAAGCAAAACCTGTGTACATGATCTGGTCAGCAAAGATAACAGTATCTTTCATGCCCAGCTCACGGTAACAGGTGTTAAGCAGTTTAGAGATCTGCTTCTTACCAAGAGCTTCAGTGTTAACAAGGCTGTAAGACAGACCTTTCGGTACGATAGTCCATAGCATTGCACGACCAACAGTCGTATCGATCAGCTTAGTTTCAGCCGTCAGGTTACCCTGCTCGTCTTTGCTGTGCTCAGTGATACGAACTTTAACGCGAGCGTGTAGCTCAGCATTACCTGTACGGTAAGCTTTTTCAGCTTCAGCAGGACCTTCAAGGTACATGCCTTCGCCTTTCGCGTTGATCTTTTCACGAGTCATGTAGTAAAGACCCAATACAACGTCCTGAGAAGGTACGATGATCGGATCACCAGATGCTGGTGAAAGGATGTTGTTGGTAGACATCATCAGTGCACGTGCTTCTAGCTGTGCTTCCAGCGTTAGAGGTACGTGTACCGCCATCTGGTCACCATCGAAGTCGGCGTTATATGCCGCACACACTAGTGGGTGAAGCTGAATCGCTTTACCTTCGATTAGTACTGGTTCGAATGCCTGGATACCCAAACGGTGCAGTGTTGGTGCACGGTTAAGCATAACTGGGTGTTCGCGAATTACTTCGTCTAGGATATCCCAAACAACCGCTTCTTCGCGCTCAACCATCTTCTTAGCAGCTTTGATCGTTGTCGCCAGACCACGAGTCTCTAGCTTGCCGTAGATAAATGGTTTGAATAGCTCAAGTGCCATCTTCTTAGGAAGACCACACTGGTGCAGACGTAGGTATGGACCTACGGTGATAACAGAACGACCTGAGTAGTCAACACGCTTACCAAGTAGGTTCTGACGGAAACGACCCTGCTTACCTTTGATCATGTCAGCCAAAGATTTCAGAGGACGCTTGTTCGAACCTGTGATAGCGCGGCCACGGCGACCGTTATCAAGCAATGCATCAACAGACTCCTGAAGCATACGTTTTTCGTTACGTACGATGATATCAGGGGCTGCTAGATCCAGTAGACGCTTCAGACGGTTGTTACGGTTGATAACGCGACGGTACAGATCGTTCAGATCTGAAGTAGCGAAACGACCACCATCTAGCGGTACCAACGGACGTAGATCCGGCGGCAGTACTGGCAGTACAGACAGGATCATCCACTCAGGGTTGTTGCCTGACTGTAGGAATGCTTCAACCAGCTTAAGACGCTTGGTTAGCTTCTTACGCTTGGTTTCAGAGTTAGTTTCTTCTAGCTCTTCGCGCATCAGCTCGATTTCAGCATTCAGGTCCATATTGGCCAGAAGTGCCTGAACGGCTTCAGCACCCATCTTCGCGTCGAACTCGTCGCCCCACTCTTCAAGTGCATCCAGGTACTGTTCTTCAGACAGCAGCTGGCTACGCTCAAGGTTGGTCATACCCGGTTCGATTACCACGTAAGATTCAAAGTAAAGTACACGCTCGATGTCACGTAGCGGCATGTCCATTAACAAACCGATACGAGATGGCAGTGACTTAAGGAACCAGATGTGGGCTACAGGAGAAGCTAGCTCAATGTGACCCATGCGCTCACGACGCACTTTAGTCTGAGTTACTTCTACACCACATTTTTCACAGATAACACCACGGTGCTTCAGGCGCTTGTACTTGCCACACAGACACTCGTAGTCTTTTACCGGGCCAAAGATACGTGCACAGAAAAGACCGTCACGCTCAGGCTTAAAAGTACGGTAGTTGATGGTTTCTGGTTTTTTCACTTCACCGAAAGACCATGAACGGATCATGTCTGGTGAAGCAAGACCGATTTTGATTGCATCAAATTCTTCAGTCTTGTGTTGTGCTTTCAGAAACTTAAGTAAGTCTTTCACATTCGGCTCCTGTGAGGAGTTGACCCATAAAGGCGCCAGTCTGCTGGCGCCTTCATATTTATACCGGAGTAACTAATAAATCTTGGTATGAACCGAGGCTTATTCGTCTTCCAGCTCGATGTTGATACCCAACGAGCGGATTTCTTTCAACAGTACGTTGAACGATTCCGGCATACCAGGTTCCATACGATGGTCGCCATCGACGATGTTCTTGTACATCTTCGTACGGCCGTTAACGTCATCCGACTTAACAGTTAGCATTTCCTGTAGGGTGTATGCAGCACCATATGCTTCTAGTGCCCACACTTCCATCTCACCGAAACGCTGACCACCGAACTGAGCTTTACCACCCAGCGGCTGCTGAGTAACAAGGCTGTAAGAACCGGTAGAACGGGCATGCATCTTGTCATCAACCAAGTGGTTCAGTTTCAGCATGTACATGTAACCAACAGTTACAGGACGCTCAAACTTGTCACCAGTACGGCCGTCAAACAGAGTCAGCTGACCAGATTCTGGCAGATCACCCAATTTCAGAAGCTCTTTGATAGAGGATTCTGGCGCACCATCGAAGACAGGTGTCGCGATTGGTAGACCGTTGCGCAGGTTGCTGATCAGAGTACGTACTTCGTCGTCGCTTAGCGCGGCAATGTCTACTTTCTGGCGCGTGTCGCCCAGATCGTACACTTTCTGCAGGAAGTTACGGAACTGGTGTAGTTCCTGCTGCTGCTTAAGCATCTCGTTGATCTTGTCACCGATACCTTTCGCTGCAAGACCCAAGTGAGTCTCCAGGATCTGACCGATGTTCATACGAGACGGTACACCCAGTGGGTTAAGTACGATGTCTACTGTCTGACCTTTTTCGTCGTACGGCATATCTTCAACAGGACAAATCTTAGAGATTACACCCTTGTTACCGTGACGACCCGCCATCTTATCACCAGGCTGGATACGACGCTTAACCGCTAGATAAACCTTAACAATCTTAAGGACACCCGGCGCTAGGTCATCACCCTGTGTGATCTTACGGCGCTTGGTTTCAAATTTCTTATCGAACTCAGCTTTCAGCTCGTCGTACTGCTCGGCTAGCTGCTCAAGCTGGTTCTGCTGTGCTTCGTCATCAAGAGTCTGTGCGAACAGCTTCTCGCGGTCCATTGAAGACAGCTTGTCTTCGCTGTAACCCGCGGCAAGAAGAAGCGTACGAACACGTGCAAGAAGACCACCTTCAAGGATCTGGAATTCTTCAGTGATGTCTTTCTTCGCTTCTTTCAGCTGCATCTCTTCGATTTCTAGCGCACGCTTGTCTTTCTCAACGCCGTCACGGGTAAATACCTGAACGTCGATGATAGTACCAGACACAGAGTTAGGTACGCGTAGAGAAGAGTCTTTCACGTCAGACGCTTTCTCACCGAAGATAGCACGTAGTAGCTTCTCTTCAGGAGTTAGCTGAGTTTCACCCTTAGGTGTCACCTTACCAACTAGGATGTCGCCACCCTTAACTTCAGCACCGATGTAAACGATACCTGACTCATCCAGCTTAGATAGCGCTGCTTCACCCACGTTCGGGATATCGGCAGTGATTTCTTCCGCACCTAGCTTGGTATCACGCGCCACACAAGATAGCTCTTGGATGTGGATAGTTGTCAGGCGGTCTTCCTGTACAACACGCTCAGATACAAGGATGGAATCCTCGAAGTTGTAACCGTTCCAAGGCATGAACGCGATACGCATGTTCTGGCCAAGGGCTAGTTCACCAAGGTCGGTAGATGGACCATCAGCTAGTACGTCACCACGAGCCACAGGCTCACCCGGCATCACAGTTGGACGCTGGTTGATACATGTGTTCTGGTTAGAACGGGTGTATTTGGTCAGGTTGTAGATGTCGATACCCGCTTCGCCTGGTACCAACTCGTCTTCGTTAACCTTGATAACGATACGAGAAGCATCTACTGACTGAACCATACCGCCACGTTTAGCTACGGCTGTAACACCGGAGTCAACCGCTACGTTACGCTCGATACCTGTACCTACTAGCGGCTTGTCAGCACGTAGAGTAGGAACTGCCTGACGCTGCATGTTCGCACCCATAAGGGCACGGTTCGCATCATCGTGCTCTAGGAATGGGATCAGAGACGCAGCCACCGATACAACCTGGTTGGTTGCAACGTCCATGTACTGGACATGGTCACGTGGGTGCAGACCTGATTCACCTTTCTGGCGGGCAGTGATCAGTTCGTCAGCGAAAGAGCCGTCTTCGTTAAGCGCGGCGTTCGCCTGAGCGATTACGTAATGGCCTTCTTCGATAGCAGATAGGTAGTCGATTTCTTCGGTTACCTTGCCGTCGATCACTTTACGGTATGGAGTTTCCAAGAAACCGTAAGGGTTACACTGAGCAAATGCTGACAGTGAGTTGATCAGACCGATGTTTGGACCTTCCGGCGTTTCGATCGGACATAGACGACCGTAGTGGGTCGCGTGTACGTCTCGAACCTCAAAGCCAGCACGCTCACGAGTCAGACCACCTGGACCAAGCGCCGAGATACGACGTTTGTGAGTAACTTCTGACAGTGGGTTGTTCTGGTCCATAAACTGAGACAGCTGAGAAGAGCCAAAGAACTCTTTCACTGCCGCAGAAATTGGCTTGGCATTGATTAGGTCTTGAGGCATTACTGCATCTAGATCGCCAAGGCTTAGGCGCTCTTTAACAGCACGCTCAACACGTACCAGACCAACTCGGAATTGGTTTTCAGCCATTTCGCCTACAGAACGAATACGACGGTTGCCTAGGTGGTCGATATCATCAACTTCACCTTTACCGTTACGGATATCGATCAGACGACGCATTACATCGATGATGTCAGCGTGGTCTAGGGTACCCTGACCTGTAGACTCTTCACGACCTAGCGAGCTGTTGAACTTCATACGGCCCACAGCAGATAGATCGTAACGCTCTTCAGTGAAGAACAAGCTTTCGAAAAGCTGCTCTGCCGCTTCGCGCGTTGGTGGCTCGCCCGGGCGCATCATGCGGTAGATTTCTACCAGTGCGCTTAAACGGTCGGTCGTGCTGTCGACACGGATAGTGTCAGACATGTACGGACCGTAATCTAGATCGTTCGTAAACAGAACTTCTAGAGATTTGTAACCTGCCTGAGATAGCAGAGCTAGTGTTTCCAGGCTTAGTTCCTGGTTAGCTGCTGCGATCAGCTCGCCGGTTTCCTCGTTCACGTAATCACGTGATGCGATTTTACCCACGATGTATTCAACAGGGACTTCGATGTGGTCAACACCGTCTTTACCTAGCTGGCGGATATGGCGAGCGGTAATACGGCGGCCTTGCTCAACGTAAACCTTGCCGTTGGCTTCGATATCGAAGCTGGCGGTTTCACCGCGTAGACGCTCAGGTACCAGTTCCATCACAAGAGACTTGCCCTGTACTTCGAAGTTTACCTTCTCGAAGAACATGTCAAGGATCTGCTCGGTGGTGTAGCCTAGCGCGCGCAGGATGATTGAAGCAGGAAGCTTACGACGACGGTCGATACGTACGAATACGTTATCCTTAGGATCAAATTCGAAATCCAACCATGAACCACGGTATGGGATTACGCGTGCGTTATAAAGCACTTTACCTGAGGAGTGGGTCTTACCCTTATCGCTGTCGAAGAAAACACCCGGGCTACGGTGTAGCTGGGATACGATAACCCTCTCGGTACCGTTAATAACGAATGTACCGTTATCTGTCATGAGCGGAATTTCGCCCATGTAAACTTCTTGTTCTTTAATGTCTTTGACTGTGCCAGCTGGCGCGTCTTTATCGTACATGACAAGACGAAGCTTCACACGAAGTGGTGCAGAGTACGTTACGCCACGAATCTGACATTCTTTAACATCGAAGACCGGCTCACCGAGACGATAGCTAACGTATTGCAGCTCGGAATTGCCGTTATAGCTCTGAATTGGGAAAACAGAACGAAAGGCAGCTTCTAGACCGTAATGCCCTTCTGGATCCTGCTCGATGAACTTTTTAAAAGACTCAAGCTGGATCGACAGCAAGTATGGTACATCCAAAACTTGTGGACGCTTACCAAAATCCTTACGGATACGCTTTTTCTCGGTATAAGAGTAAACCATAGGTTCCTCAGATCGCTGATAAGTGATCCAAACTGCTCAAAACGAGGAGCAGTGACTAATAACACTGTTTTTGTAGGAACAGCTCCGCGAGAGCAGGACTGTTTTTTGCATGGAGAGTGGTCGCAAAACAATGTGAAAACACCACTACCCTACAGCGCAAAAAGGCCGGTGGCTTTTTAGCCACCAGCCATTAGCCAATTAAGGCTAAGAAATTAAGTAATTATTACTTAACTTCAACAGAAGCACCAGCTTCTTCTAGCTGAGCTTTAAGAGCTTCAGCTTCAGCTTTGTCAACACCTTCTTTCAGAGGTGCTGGAGCGCCGTCAACTAGAGCTTTAGCTTCTTTAAGACCTAGGCCAGTCGCGCCACGTACAGCTTTGATAGTTGCAACTTTGTTTGCGCCAGCGCCAGTTAGGATTACGTCGAATTCAGTTTGCTCTTCAGCTGCTTCTGCAGCTGCGCCGCCCGCTACTACTGCTGCTGCAGCAGAAACGCCGAATTTCTCTTCCATAGCTTCGATTAGCTCAACAACTTGCATTACAGACATTTCTGCAACTGCGTCTAGGATTTGCTCGTTAGTGATAGACATAACAATTCTCTTTAAAAGTCAACAATTAGTTTAAATAGCAATCAGTGAAAAGCAAGGGCTATTAAGCCGCAGCTTCTTCTTTCTGATCGCGAACAGCTGCGATAGTACGTACCAGCTTACCAGCAGACGCTTCTTTCATGCACATCATTAGGCGTGCAATCGCTTCGTCGTATGTTGGTAGAGTTGCTAGTACTTCAACGTCAGCAACAGCGCCTTCGAATGCGGCTGCTTTGATCTCGAAATCTTTGTTCTCTTTAGCGAAGTCTTTGAAAAGACGCGCTGCAGCACCTGGGTGCTCATTAGAGAAACCGATCAGTGTAGGACCTACGAAAGTCTCAGTAAGACATTCGAAATCAGTACCTTCCACTGCACGACGAGCTAGTGTGTTACGAACAACTTTCAGGTAAACGCCGTTTTCACGAGCTTGTTTACGTAGAGAAGTCATCGCACCCACAGCAACGCCACGAGAGTCAGCAACAACTGCAGACAGGGCACCATTGGCAGCTTCGTTGACTTCAGCAACAATTGCTTTTTTGTCTTGAAGGTTCAATGCCATTGGATTTGCTCCTGGATTATGCCGGGAAGTCCCGGACTGTACACCACTCACTGCCGGTATGGCAGGAGAGTTTTTACGGCGCAGATCCAAGAAAGACTTACATCAATCATGTTCTGGCACCGTCTACGTAGGTGATATTAAGTCAGCTCTAAGAGTTGACGCCTACGGTCTTTGACGAAGGCTGTTACCGAGGCAACAGCCTTAGCCACGAATTCGGAAGCGCAAATTATACACGAAATTTGCGCTTCTGCAAATTACTGTGCGTTAGTTTCCAGAGTATTCTGGTCTAGCGCTACACCTGCACCCATAGTGGTAGAGATGCTTACTTTCTTGATGAAAGTACCTTTAGCTGAAGAAGGCTTAGCTTTCTTCAGAGCAACTAGAAGAGCTTCTAGGTTCTCTTTTAGTTGAGCAGCGTCGAAGTCCACTTTACCGATAGTAGTGTGGATGATGCCGTTCTTGTCGTTACGGTAACGAACCTGACCCGCTTTAGCGTTCTTAACAGCTTCAGCAACGTTAGGAGTTACAGTACCAACTTTAGGGTTTGGCATTAGACCGCGTGGACCAAGAATAGTACCAAGCTGACCTACAACGCGCATTGCATCTGGAGATGCGATAACTACGTCGAAGTTCATCTCGCCTTTCTTAACCTGTGCAGCTAGATCGTCCATACCTACTAGGTCAGCGCCAGCTTCTTTAGCAGCTTCAGCGTTTGCACCCTGAGTGAATACCGCTACGCGGATTTCACGGCCAGTACCGTTTGGTAGTACAGTTGCACCACGAACGTTCTGGTCAGATTTACGTGCATCGATGCCAAGGTTAACAGCAACGTCAACGCTTTCAGTAAATTTAGCAGTAGCTAGTTCTTTAAGAAGAGCAACAGCTTCGTTGATGTCGTACTCGCGGTTAACATCAACTTTCTCGCGGATTACGCGCATACGTTTAGTAAGTTTTGCCATTGTCTTAACCCTCTACCACTAGACCCATTGAACGAGCAGTACCAGCAATCGAACGCTTCATAGCTTCGATGTCAGCACCAGTCATGTCCGCAGCTTTAGTTTCTGCGATCTCTTGGATCTGAGCGTCAGTTACAGTACCAACTTTCTCAGTGTTCGGACGGCCAGAACCAGACTTAACGCCAGCAGCTTTCTTAAGAAGAACAGCAGCAGGTGGAGTCTTAGTGATGAACGTGAAAGAACGGTCGTTGTATACTGTGATAACAACTGGAGTCGGTAGACCTTTCTCGATTGAGTCAGTCTTAGCGTTGAACGCTTTACAGAATTCCATGATGTTCACACCGTGCTGACCTAGTGCAGGACCAACCGGTGGACTTGGGTTTGCCATACCAGCTGCAACTTGCAGCTTGATGTAAGCTTCTACTTTTTTAGCCATTGCTATTTACCTTAATTTGGGTTCGAACGTCTATTCTCTAGAAATAGACTCCCCGTCTAACGAAAGGGCGCGAAATTATAGTCCAATTTCACGCCCCTGACAACTAAAACTGATTATTTAATGATCAGCTTTTTTCGACCTGGCCAAACTCCAGTTCAACAGGAGTCGCACGGCCGAAGATTGATACAGATACCTTCAGGCGGCTCTTGTCGTAATCGACTTCTTCCACCACACCGTTGAAGTCTGCGAACGGGCCGTCAGTAACACGGACAACTTCACCCGGTTCGAACACAGTTTTGTGTACAGGTGATTCGCTCGCCTTCTCAAGGCGGTTAAGGATTGCATCAGCCTCTTTATCAGAGATCGGAGCCGGACGGTCAGATGTACCGCCGATGAACCCCATTACACGAGGGATACTACGTACCAGATGCCATGTCTCATCGTTCATCACCATCTGTACAAGCACATAGCCAGGGAAGAACTTGCGCTCGCTCTTACGGCGCTGGCCAGCACGCACTTCCACAACTTCTTCTGTTGGGACAAGCACTTCTTCGAAGTACTCTTCCATGCCGTGCATTTTAATATGCTCACGTAGGGATTGTGCAACACGACCTTCAAAACCAGAGAAGGCCTGTACTACATACCATCGTTTTTTTGGAGCTTCGCTCATGAACTCTTACCTCACACACCGGTAACTAGGCGGACTAGACGGACCATGATGCCGTCGATGCCCCACAAGGCTAACGCCATAATGACAGTGACAGCTAAAACGATAAAGGTTGTCTGCGTAGCTTCCTGACGAGTAGGCCATACTACCTTGCGGACTTCCATGCGCGATTCGCGTGCAAACGCAATCGCGGTTTTACCTTTTGCTGTAAGTGCAGCAATACCACCAGCCGCTGCCACTAGGACAACAACCGCGGCAGCGCGTAGCACTACAGAAACATCACTGTACAGGTAATTACCAACCACAGCGGCAGCTAGCAGAGCAAATACAGCGACCCATTTAAGGCCGTCCATACCGCCGGAGCTGCTTTGGTTTTCGGCATTCGCTTTCATACAACCAACCTGTAACTAGTCTCAATATAGACGAAAATAACCCCGCATTTGCGAGGCTAACAATGAAGGAAAGCACTAAAGCTTTAATTACAAACAAAAAACTTCATCATAATAAAATGTTTCTCTGCAGGCTTGAGCAAAAAATATGCAAAACCAAGCAACAGCGCAGAAAAAGGGCATCAAATGATGCCCTTTTTAGTACCTAGTCGTCAAATATTATTCAACGATCTTAGCTACAACACCAGCACCAACGGTACGGCCACCTTCACGGATTGCGAAGCGCAGACCTTCGTCCATCGCGATAGGAGCGATTAGAGTAACAACCATCTTGATGTTGTCGCCAGGCATAACCATTTCTACGCCTTCTGGTAGCTCGATAGTACCAGTTACGTCAGTTGTACGGAAGTAGAACTGTGGACGGTAGCCTTTGAAGAATGGCGTGTGACGGCCACCTTCGTCTTTAGACAGAACGTATACTTCTGATTCGAAAGTAGTGTGCGGAGTGATAGAACCTGGCTTAGCAAGAACCTGACCACGCTCAACTTCGTCACGCTTAGTACCACGTAGAAGAACACCAACGTTCTCACCAGCACGGCCTTCGTCAAGAAGCTTACGGAACATCTCAACACCAGTACAAGTAGTTGTAGTGGTCTCTTTGATACCGATGATTTCTACTTCGTCACCTACAGTGATGATACCCTGCTCAACACGACCAGTTACAACAGTACCACGGCCCTGGATTGAGAATACATCTTCGATAGGTAGGATGAACGGACGGTCGATCGCACGCTCTGGCTCTGGGATGTAGTTGTCTAGTGCTTCAGCTAGCTCAACAATCTTGTCTTCCCACTCTTTCTCGCCGTTTAGCGCGCCAAGAGCAGAACCCATGATTACTGGGCAGTCGTCACCTGGGAATTCGTACTCGGATAGAAGTTCACGTACTTCCATCTCAACTAGCTCTAGAAGCTCTTCGTCATCAACCATGTCACACTTGTTCATGAACACGATGATGTATGGGATACCAACCTGACGGCCTAGTAGGATGTGCTCACGAGTCTGAGGCATTGGGCCGTCAGTTGCAGCAACAACTAGGATACCACCGTCCATCTGCGCAGCACCAGTGATCATGTTTTTAACGTAATCGGCGTGTCCTGGGCAGTCTACGTGCGCGTAGTGACGAGTTGGAGTATCGTACTCTACGTGAGAAGTAGAGATTGTGATACCACGCTCGCGCTCTTCTGGAGCGTTATCGATAGATGCGAAGTCTTTAGCCTCACCACCGTATACTTTTGCAAGCGTAGTACAGATAGCAGCTGTTAGAGTTGTTTTACCGTGGTCAACGTGGCCGATAGTACCAACGTTAACGTGCGGTTTAGTACGTTCAAATTTTTCTTTAGACATGGATAGTCCCTCTAGGCACGGTATTTGGTGGCATTACGACCACACAACCAATCATGGGTTTTGTAGAGTATATATCAAAAGAAAAGAAGTCACTTGAGGAGAGAGTGGTGCTGATAGGCGGATTTGAACCGCCGACCTCACCCTTACCAAGGGTGCGCTCTACCGACTGAGCTATATCAGCACACAAGAAGTGTGGAGCGGGCAGCGGGAATCGAACCCGCATCATCAGCTTGGAAGGCTGAGGTAATAGCCATTATACGATGCCCGCAAAACTCGTCACTCGATAAGCTATTCTTTCTTAAGAAAATGGTGGAGGGGGACGGATTCGAACCATCGAAGGCAGTGCCGGCAGATTTACAGTCTGCTCCCTTTGGCCACTCGGGAACCCCTCCAGATTTTTTTGCACTTTCACTCATCTAGGAGAAAGTGGTGCCGACTACCGGAATCGAACTGGTGACCTACTGATTACAAGTCAGTTGCTCTACCTACTGAGCTAAGTCGGCGTAAGTGCTGCGCATTCTAGAGAACTATCCCTAGCCTTGCAATACCTTTTTTTCGATTTTTCCAGATTTCGAACTTTATTGGCGAAAATTCACCCATCACCGACATTTTGCATACAAAGCAAGGCCTTCCAGCACCAAATCCGAGCGGTGACAGAAGTCTTTCCCCCACTGCTGAGGCAGGTGTCTAACCCCACCACCACACAGGATCACCTTGGGTTCGGTTTTCAGCTTCTCGCGAGCTTGTGATAGACCGTATTCAATCAACCCCACCAAAGCGGCACGGCAACCGTTCTTAAGGCCATCGGCGGTGTTATCGGCAAACGTGAGGGCATCGCTGTGCTCACGATCGGCAAAGACTTTAGTGGTATTCTCCAACACCGACTTCATCATCAGCTGGTAACCAGGGGCTATCCAACCACCAAGGTGTTTGCCCTCTTCCGTCATCACATCGAAGGTAAGCGCGGTGCCAATATCAACAATAACGGTTGGCGCTTTGAATTCCTGGCGAATAGCCACCAGCGTCAGCCAACGGTCAACACCCAGATATTGATATTCGCTGTAGGCGTTCTTAACACCAAAATCTTTTCTCAGTGTCTTAACCTGCATCACGGGGATATTGGCAAGCTGAGAGATACGCTGCAGGGAGTTATCAATTTCAACCGGCCCTACACTGGCAAATACGATTCTGGTGACTCCATTCTCCAGTAACGGTTCCAAGACCATTTCCAGCTTCTTGCTTGGGAAGCGCCCCAGCAGCGTGAAATGACCATCTTCAAATAGTTGGGCAACTTTTACATAACTGTTGCCCGCTTCAATCAAAATTTGCATCAACAACCTCTAAGGCTGATTTCTCCACCGAGGTAAGGAGTGATCCCTTGTTCGGTTTCCAGTAATAACGCTCCCTGGTTATTGATCCCGCGAGCAATCCCTTCCACTACGCGGTTACCCATCAATAACTTCACAGGGCGATCCAAAAAGTTATCCAGCCTATTCCAGCGAGGTGTAAAGCCATTCATCCCGCTTTCTTCATATTCACTCAACGCTTCATGCAGTCTGTTGATCAGCGTAGCAGCGAGCATATTGCGATCAGGTAAAGAGTCGCAAGCCTCGGTAAGATTGGTCCACGACTGCTCAATGGCTTCACCTTCTGCTTCTGGCATCGCAATATTAAGCCCCATGCCAATCACCAAGTGGGCTGCTTCACCAGCCTGGCCCGACATTTCCACCAGGATGCCAGCCAGTTTTCGATCCTGGTAGTAAAGGTCATTCGGCCACTTAACCTTAATGCCTTCCGCACCCAGCGACTCTAATGCTTCGGCTATCGCTACACCGACCACAAGACTCAGGCCCATGGCCGCGGCAATACCGGCATCAAGGCGCCAATACATCGAAAGGTAGAGGTTACTGCCAAATGGCGATAGCCACTGACGACCTCGGCGGCCGCGGCCTGCCTGCTGGTATTCCGCCAGGCAACTTGCTCCCTTAGGCATCGTACCGACACGATCAAGCAAATACTGGTTAGTCGAGTCAATGACAGGAATAACCTCTAAGCTCGGGCACTTTACCTGAGCCAAGATCGTATCGCAATCAAGCAGTTCCAGTTTTGCAGGAAGGCTATAGCCTTTGCCTTGGAGGCGGAAAATATCAATTCCCCAACTACGTAGTACCTTGATATGCTTACTGACTGCCGCCCGGGATATCCCTAGCGCTTCACCCAGAGCCTCACCGGAATGAAACTGCCCATCTGCCAGCTTGGCAATCAGGGCAAGACGCGTAGCATGCTCTTTCATTGGTAAACCTCGGCCAATGTGGTTTCTTTTGTTCCTGCCATAAAGCGGACTTCATGCTCCAGTTCAATACCGAACTTGGCCTGCACGCTGTCCACCACAAACTGGGCAAGGTGCAATACATCTTCAACCTGAGCATTATGGTAATTCACTAATACCAGCGCCTGCTGATCATGTACCCGTGCCCCACCAATCTGGTGACCTTTGAGCTGACACTGATCAATCAACCAACCAGCTGCAAGTTTTTCCAAATCGTTGGATTGAGGATAATGCGGCATCGACGGATATTGTGCAAGTAGATGCTTAGCAACATGACTTTCAACAACGGGGTTTTTAAAGAAGCTCCCTGCATTACCCAACACATTGGGATCCGGTAACTTGGATTGACGGATAGCACAAACGGCTTCGAGGATTTCTTTTGCTGAAACGGTTTCCTGCTCAAACTGCGCCAGCGGGCCGTAAGAAACGACCGGCCTCCAGGCTTTAGTCAACCGGAAGCCTACCGCTGTAATGGCGTGGGTATCTTTCAATGCATGCTTGAAGATGGAGTCTCGGTAACCAAACTGGCATTGCTCTGCGGTAAAACGGCTTTGTTCACCACTGGCAAGCTCAACAGTATCGACATAAGCGCAGACATCCTTTAACTCCACCCCATAGGCACCGATATTCTGAATCGGCGACGAGCCAACACAGCCAGGGATCAAAGCAAGATTCTCTAACCCCGGCATGCCCTGCTCAACGGTTTGGGTCACCAGTTGGTGCCAATCCTCTCCAGCACCTACATGCAGCAAGAAGGCATCGGCGGTTTCTGTTACCTCGATACCGATTATGCGGTTTAGTACAACGATACCGGCGAAGTCTTCACAAAAAAGCATGTTGCTGCCCTGGCCGAGGATCAGCTTAGGCATTTCTTGATAGCGTTCATCTTGCCAGATAGACACCAAATCCTGCGCCGTTTCGGCTATAACAATTTCTCTGGCCTTAACATCGAGACCAAATGTGTGAAACGGTGCTAGCGACCTATCCTGCAAAACTTTCATGCGACTTATGATCCATACCTTTATACTAGGAGCTGCATTTTAACTGATTCATCCATTCTTGGCAGTGTTTTCCCTATGAGCAAGCTTAGATTCCACCCATTAGAGCCTCTCCGTTTTCCCCTTATTAACCGCTTCTATAAGACATATTATCCAGCAGGTAAGGCGAAAAAAGACGAAATCATCTGGATTGGCGAGGATAACAAAGGCATACAAGCGTGTGTCAGGTTCAAGCAATTTGAACAATTTCAGCTACTAACCGGAATGCTGGTTCACCCTGATTTACGCTCACAAGGACAAGGCGCAGCATTACTGAGCGCTTGCCAAGCCCAGACCTCAGTACAACCTTGCTACTGCTTTGCTTTTAGCTATTTAGAGTCATTTTACCAATCTTCAGGTTTTGTAACTCTAGAGGACAACCAATTGCCAGAGTCGTTACGTACAAGGATCAACCGCTACCGACAAAGCGGTAAAAGCCTTACTCCTATGCTCTATGATCAAAGTAGTAAACGTGAATTAAGCCAAGCGTGACATAAGCCAACTTAGCAATACGTGGACTATGATGTTTTTCTGATATAATTGCGCCCTTAACTAACCGATTCATCCTTATTAAGGTCGCGTAAACGAGGCGATAATGGATTCAGCTATTGCTAACAAGCAACGCATTGAGCAACTGCCGTGTATTGCACACAAGCCAGAAGATTTAGAGACCCTTCTCGATGCAGGATCGTTCCGTGAACGTCTCCACCAAGAAATCTCCAAAGCCAAAGCGCGTATTTATCTAGTTGCGCTCTACCTACAAGATGACGACGGTGGGCGTGGGATCCTCACGGCACTGTACGAAGCCAAGCAAGCTAACCCAGAGCTTGATATAAAGGTTCTGGTCGATTGGCACCGGGCACAACGCGGGCTTATCGGCGCAGACAAATCAGACGGTAACGCCGCTCTGTACCGCGAGTTCTCCGAAAAATACGAACACCAAATCGATATTCTTGGTGTGCCAGTACGTAACCGCGAAGTATTCGGCGTACTGCACCTCAAAGGCTTTGTCGTCGATGATAAGATCATCTACAGCGGTGCAAGCCTCAATGATGTGTACCTAGCCCAGCACCAACGCTACCGCTATGACCGCTATCATGTGATCCACAACAGCCAACTTGCCGATAGCATGGCCAACTTTATAGTCGACACCTTGGTCAACAGCGATGCGGTCAACTGTCTAAGCCAAGCGAATCGCCCAGAAACCAGAAACCTGAAAGGGGCAATTAAAACGCTGCGCCATCAATTACAAAGAGCCAGCTACCAGTTTGAGCCTGAGCAGGTTTCTGATACCGAAGTGGGTCTTACCCCACTCGTTGGCCTTGGCAAGCGAAAGAATAAGCTTAATCAGCATATCTGTACCCTGATTGCCAGCGCACAGCAAGAGTTGACGATCTGCACCCCTTACTTCAACTTCCCACGTAGCGTGAGCCGGGAAGTAAAAAGGGCACTACGCCGTGGCGTGAAAGTGACCATCGTTGTTGGTGACAAGACCGCAAATGACTTCTATATCCCACCGAGTGAGCCGTTCAGGACAATTGCCGGGCTGCCGTATCTATACGAAGTCAACCTGCGTAACTTCGCCAAACAAAATGAAGGAGCTATTGCCAGACGCCAGCTTGCCATCCACCTTTGGAAGCACAACGACAACAGTTTCCACCTAAAAGGGATTTGGGTTGACCGCAGCTATATGCTGATCACTGGCAATAACCTCAACCCCCGAGCTTGGAAACTGGATCTCGAAAATGCCATCCTGGTCCATGACAAGCAACAGTTGCTGGCAGAGCAGAAACAAGGTGAGCTCGACCGTATCCTTGAACATACCCAGCTTGTCGGTAGCTATAAGTTTATCGATAAAATCGACGCCTACCCGGCACCGGTGCGCAAATTGATCAAGCGTATCCGTCGGGTCAAAGCCGATCATATCCTCAACCAGATCCTGTAAGAGAGACGATCATGACTATTGCTGCCATCGATGTAGATCCTCAAAAGACCTTTACTCCACTGTGCCCTAATGAGCTACCAGTAGCCGAAGGGGACACTATCGGCTCTGAATTGAATCGCCAGGCAGCATTAGCTAACGTTCGTGTACTGACAAAAGATGCCCATCCGCATAATGCGGTATGGGTTGTCGACTCACATGACAAGATGCTCTCTCCATTGGATCACCCTAATGCCGATTTAACCTGGGTTAGCCATGCTGTTCCGGGCACCCTTGGATTTGAAACGATCCCTGAACTTCCTCCGGTGACAGAGTATGATCATGTTATTTGGAAAGGGATCGAGCCGGATCTTCACCCCTACGGTGCCTGTTATCATGATCTTCAAGAGAAGCTCAGCACGGGCCTTATCGAGTGGCTGCAAGCCAAGGCGGTCAAAACAGTCTTAGTTGGTGGTCTTGCTACTGACTACTGTGTTAAAACCACAGCCTTGCAATTACAAGCTTCCGGCCTATTCCAGGTGATCGTCAATCTCGCAGCATGTCGTGGCATTGCACCCGATACTGTCGAACAAGCTTGTATAGAAATGAAAGCGGCCGGTATTTGCGTGTGCGATAGCACTGAGGCTGTCAAAGCCCTGTTATAACCGAAGCCACCGTTTGTTCTTAATATTATGAACCCAGCCATTGGCTGGGTTTCTTTTTCTTATGGTTCTGTGGTTCTGTCACAAGACTCTGTAAATCCCCCGATCAACCTGCCAAATATCACTACTAACGACCTGTAGGGCCGCTCTTAAACCCCACAGCCTCGTTCTTCCTATAAAGACAAAAAGCCCTGATATTATTAACAGGGCTTCTAGATACGTAACAAAGAACTGTAATTCTGCTTCGGTTTAATATAAGTGGCGGAACGGATGGGACTCAACACGCCGGGTTTCCGGACGCAACCAAAGTGCACAGCATTTTCGGGAGCATCAGATACAAGAAAGCCTCGTCATTCGACGAGACTTCTTAATAAGTGGCGAAACGGCCGGGCTGGCCCTCCAGCGGGACTCATTCGCCTGCAAGGCGAACATAACCGATAGATGTAAAAAAGCCCGAGTCTTTCGACTCGGGCTTAGTATAAGTGGCGGAGCGGACGGGACTCGAACCCGCGACCCCCGGCGTGACAGGCCGGTATTCTAACCAAC
>NZ_JAWJZI010000021.1:0-55434 GCF_033022775.1 Photobacterium rosenbergii
TTTCATTGATAATGCTTTTGTTGACTATCATTTCACGAGTGCCCACACAGATTGCATGGTCAAATTGTTAAAGAACATTCACTCGACACTGCGTGTCGGTTGAGGCTGCGTATCTTACCAGCACAAACCTCAGTGTCAACAGTTAATTTCAAAAAACTTTTTTTAAAACTCTTTGCTGACAAGCCTTGCTAACAGATAGGTTCTTATTTTTAAGAACTCACCAGTATTAATAAGCAAGGCCGGCAATTCTAGTCATTTACAACTCAGAGTCAAGCTCAAAAAAGGCATAAAAACTTATCCTGCCAACCACCAACAAGTTATCCACAATTTGTGAATAGCTTACTAAGAAGCCGCTATTCCGTTGGTGAGGCGGCATTATAGGGAGACTTGAACTATTGGCAATGCTTTTTTTGACTTTTTTTGCCAACTGATGACAAAAAGAGCGTAAAAACGGAATAAATACAAAAAACAGCCAAGAAGTAGATGTCACTCTCCTTTTTTGCAGCGTAACGTTAAGCGTAGACAACAAATGACTGGAGAGTGGTACAACCTTAGTTTTTTTTTCAGATTGGGGAATTAAAGGTAGCTAACGACAAAGAATGGATTGAGTAAATCTTCGCGATGATATGACAAAGGTACTCCATCAAGAGTTTTAACCTGACCCCCAGCACTTTCAGCAATACATTGCCCAGCAGCGGTATCCCACATCATAGTCGGACCTAAGCGAGGGTAGAACTGCGCTTTTCCTTCTGCAACAAGACAGAACTTTAAGGATGAACCCGCTTCTTTCATCTTATATAGAGGGAACTGCGCCAAATATTCAGCTAACAGCGGGCTTGGATGAGAGCGACTTCCTACTATAACCGGTGTCTGTGCTGCTTCAGTCTTAATGGGTCTCCACTCATCATTACTGACACTCCATGCCTTACTGCCATTCCCCAACCAACTTATCTCTAATGCAGGAGCATGGACCACAGCCATAACAGGCCGCCCTTGCTCAATCAAAGCAATATTTACCGTAAATTCACCATTTTTGCGCAGGTACTCTTTGGTGCCATCTAACGGATCAACTAACCAAAATCGCTGCCAATGCTTTCGTTCAGACCAAGGGATATGTGCAGACTCTTCAGAGACAATAGGAATACCTGGTGTTAATGCTGCTAGCTTATCTAAGATAATGGCATTCGCAGCTAAATCAGCAGCAGTCACCGGGCTGCGATCGTCTTTTTCCGTCACTTCTACCTGTGTATGGTAAAGCGCCATGATGGCCTCACCTGCCTCCAATGCAATTTGGTATAACGACTCAAGCTGGTTTCCCACACGTCACTCCTTTGTCATTCGATAATCTTGCGAGCTCTAAGGGCATCAACACACTGTTCAACAAGCTGTTGAACATCATGACTGCCAGCGGCTAAGTGAATCTCGGCATCCAATGGCTGCTCATATTCTGAATCAATACCGGTAAACTGCTTGAGCTCACCTGCTCGTGCTTTTTTATACAGCCCTTTTGGATCCCTCTTTTCACACTCTTCCAGAGGAGTATCAACAAACACCTCGAGAAATTCACCCGATGGCAGCATATCACGCACCAACTGACGTTCATGACGATGGGGAGAAATAAACGCACTTAATACAATCAACCCAGCATCAGCCATCAGTTTTGCTACTTCACCTATGCGGCGGATATTTTCCCGGCGATCTTCCGAGGAAAATCCAAGATCCTGACAAAGGCCATGACGAACATTATCACCATCAAGTAAGTAAGTGTGGTAACCCAATTCGGCTAAGCGTTGCTCCAGTGCGCCAGCTACCGTCGACTTACCGGCACCACTGAGTCCTGTGAACCATAAAACTGAAGGCTGCTGATTCTTTTGCTTGGCCCGGTAGGTTTTGTCTACTTGGTGTGTATGCCAAACAATATTGTCATTATTGACCGTACTAATAGCCGAGGTCATAGATAACTCCATTTATATGTCTTGTTAAAAAGGGAATAGTCGAGGTATCAGGGCTAATACAACAGCCGAATACACTAATGAAATAGGCAGCCCAATCCGTAAGTAATCTTTCAGTTTGTAATTGCCTACGCTATAAACCAACAAGTTAGTTTGATACCCATAGGGAGAAATAAAGCTGGCACTGGCGCCAAATAATATAGCCATGATGAAAGGCATGGGATCAACGCCATAGCTAATTGACAAGCTGTAGGCGATAGGGAAAGCCAACGCAGCCGCTGCATTATTGGTTACCAATTCGGTTAACACCAAGGTCAGCAGATATACTGCAACCAAAGCACCATACATGCCCCAGTCGGCAAACCCTGCCATTAGCATCTCACCCATGCGCTCAGAAAGACCACTTGAGAGCATCAACTGGGCCAATGACAATGCAGAGCCAACAATCACGACAATATCAATGGGAAAACGGCGCTTGAGCTCGGCAAATGTCACCACCCCAGTTGCTATCAACACAACAAGATATGCAGCCAGCCCCTTTATAATAGGAAGGACATTCAATAACGCCGCAGCAATTACCATCATAAAGCCGAACAGCACCGTCAGGCTCTTTTGGCTATCGAGCCTAGCACTGGAGTCCAGCCCATTGACCAAAACGAACTCACGATTAAGTTGCTGCTTTTTACTGTTGAAGTTTTTTCCCGGCACGACCACCAAGGTATCCCCGGCATGGAGTTCAATATTACCAAGCCCACCAGCTAACCTTTCATGACCACGGCGAATAGCCACCACCACCGCATCGAACCGCTCACGGAACTGAACGCTCTTCAATGTCTTGCCCCGGATCCCCGCCGAATGACTGACAATAACTTCCAGCATTGACTGGCCGTTAAGGTGATGCTGGCCAAAAAGCTGGAGGCCATTGATTTCCTGCAGGGTCGTTACGCTTTCTACATCACCGCAAAACAATAGGATGTCGCCTGCCTTGAGTTGTGTATCAGGACATACCGGCGCCAACGTCTCCCCATCGCGGATAATTTCCGCCAAGAACAACCGTCGCAGTGCTCTCAAGCCATTTTCGGCTACCGTTTTACCCACCAACGGGGAGCCACCGACCACTTTGGCCTCCAAAAAATAAGGAAGATCGTCTTGTGAGTTCTCGTCATAGATAGGAAGAAGGTAGCTGAGCGGGATCAAAATCAACAACCCAATCACCAGTACTGCCAAACCGATAGTCGTCGGCGCAAAGAAGCCTAAGCTGGGCAACCCGGCATCTTCGACAAAACTATTGATGATCAAGTTTGTCGAGGTGCCGATTAGGGTCAAGGTTCCCCCGAGAATAGCGGTATAGGACAGAGGGATCAGCAAACGAGATGGCGCGTGGCGCTGATTTCGCTTGATCGCACCGATCAAAGAGACCACAACTGCCGTATTATTAGTAAAGGAAGAGAGAAAAGCGGTCGACAGGCCCAGCTTTGCCACCACCGTCGACTGTCCCCCACTCGATATCTGCTTACCGACCCAACTGATCAGGCGGGTTTTTTCCAAGCCAATAGAAACAAGGATCAGCAACACCAAGGTTAATAGTGATGAATTCGTAAAATTGCCTGCCAAAGTCGGCAAGTCAATCATCCCTGCCTGAAAGCCGATAAAGGCCGCACCTGCAAATAAATAAGCAGGCTTGATCCTTGTCGTCAGCAGGCAGGTTACTATCACCATTAACATGGCGAGAACCATTCCTTGTTCCCATTGCATCATCAATTACCCCAGCAACTTATTGATATCCTTCGCCTGCCAATGAGGGAAGTGTTTGCGGATCAGGGCATTGAGTTCAACTTCAAATGCAGAGGCCGAGGTTGATGCGATATCTTGTTCGCCAGCCAATGCTTCCCGAACCATACCGGCACCGACAGTCACATTGGTCAGGCGATCGATAACGATAAAACCACCGGTATCCGGACTATTCAGATACGGGTCAACCGCAATGGACTCTGTCAGGGTCACTTCACACAAACCAATACCGTTGAGCGGCAGGCTGCCTACTTCAAATTTGCCGAGGTTATTGATATCAACCTGATGGCGAATGGCTGAAACACTACCTACTGTTTTCTTGCCTGCGACTTTAATGTCGTATTGGCGTCCCACTTCAAGCGGAGCTTCGGCCATCCAAACAATATCGGCCAGCAGGTGGTTACCCAATACGGCCTCGTTGTCTGCCGCCACCAAGGTATCGCCACGGCTGATATCTATTTCATCAGCCAGTGTCAGGGTAATCGCCTGGCCAGCAAAAGCAGCTGGCAAATCACCATCAAATGTGACAATACGCTCGACCAGGGACTGTTTGCCCGATGGCAGCACCTTGACGCTATCACCCACCTTTACGGTGCCTGAGGCGACGGTGCCGGCAAAGCCACGGAAGTCCAGGTTAGGCCGATTGACATACTGGACCGGCAGGCGGAAATCACCTGACTGGCGATCGACATTGATATCAACCGCTTCCAGCATCGCCAGCAGGGAGTCGCCGTCATACCATGGTGTTTGATCGCTTAGATCGACCACGTTATCCCCTTCTAGTGCCGATAGCGGCACCAGTTTGATATCCAATTGCGGGTTGAGTTGTTCAGCAAACGCCAAGTACTCATCACGAATAGACTCAAAGCGTGATTGCTCAAAGCCCACCAGATCCATTTTGTTGATTGCCACAATGAAGTGACGGATCCCAAGCAAGCTCGCGATATAAGAATGGCGGCGGGTCTGATCCAACACCCCTTTACGGGCATCAATCAAGATAACCGCGACATCACAGGTCGAGGCTCCGGTTGCCATATTACGGGTGTACTGCTCGTGGCCAGGGGTATCGGCAATAATGAACTTACGCTTCTTGGTCGAGAAATAACGGTAAGCGACATCAATGGTGATCCCCTGCTCACGCTCGGCCTGCAGGCCATCCACCAGTAACGCCAAGTCAGGCTTATCACCTGTAGTACCGACCTTCTGGCTATCGGCATGGATCGCTGCAAGCTGATCTTCATAAATCTGCTGGGAATCATGGAGCAGGCGGCCAATCAAGGTACTTTTACCATCATCCACCGAGCCACAAGTCAGAAAACGCAGCAGGGATTTGTTTTGGTGCTGGTCGAGATAGGCTTCAATCCCTAACTCGGCCACTTGTTGTTCAATTGCACTGTTCATTATTCTCTCCTTAGAAGTATCCCTGGCGTTTCTTAAGCTCCATCGAGCCAGACTGGTCATGGTCAATGGCTCGGCCTTGGCGCTCACTTGACGTCGCTACCAGCATTTCTTCGATAATGCCCGACAGCGTATCGGCCTCAGACTCAATCGCACCCGTCAGTGGGTAACACCCTAAGGTTCTGAACCGCACACTCTTTTGTTCTATTTGTTCACCTGGCTGCAGCTTCATCCGATCATCGTCGACCATGATGAGCATACCGTCGCGCTCTACCACAGGACGTACGGCAGAGAGGTACAAAGGTACGATCTCGATACCTTCCAAGTAGATGTATTGCCAAATATCCAATTCGGTCCAGTTGGACAATGGGAAGACGCGGATACTTTCACCCTTGTTAATTTGACCGTTGTAGGTTTTCCACAGCTCCGGACGCTGGTTCTTCGGATCCCAGGTATGGTTCTTGTCACGGAAGGAATAAACCCGCTCTTTGGCCCGGGATTTTTCCTCATCGCGGCGTGCCCCGCCAAAGGCTGCATCGAAGCCGTATTTATTCAGAGCCTGTTTGAGCCCCTGGGTCTTCATGATGTCGGTATGTTTGGACGAGCCATGGGTAAACGGGCCAACCCCCATCGCCAAGCCTTCAGGGTTTTTGTGTACCAGCAAGTCAAAGCCGTACTTCTCGGCAGTGCGGTCACGGAACTCAATCATTTCCCGGAACTTCCAGTCGGTATCGACGTGCAGTAACGGGAAAGGGATCTTGCCCGGATAAAACGCCTTGCGGGCAAGGTGCAGCATGACCGAGGAGTCCTTACCGATTGAATACATCATGACGGGGTTATCAAACTCGGCAGCAACCTCACGGATAATATGAATACTCTCCGCTTCAAGTTGCTTTAAGTGGGTAAATCGTTTCGGGTCCATTACTCTCTCCATGCTAAGCCAGTTTCACCACGGCACCTTGCTGATCCATCTCGGGATGAGCCGGTTGTGGTTGCTTTCCGAACCAATGTAATTTTTCTGATAGGTTGACCACTTCACCGACCACAATCAGTGCCGGGGAAGCCGCCTGTTGAGCTAAGTCGTCCAACTCATCGAGTTGGCCTTTGTAAATTTTCTGGGTGGGTTGGGTACCGCGTTCAATAATGGCAACCGGGGTAGAGGCTGCGCGGCCGTGCTGAATCAATTGCTGCCTGATATCGGAGGCATTCATCAAGCCCATATAAATCACCAGGGTCTGGTTACCCCGCGCCAACGTCTGCCAGTCCAACTGATCACTGCCAGCCTTGAGATGTCCGGTGACAAACATCGCGGTTTGGGCATGCTCCCTGTGAGTCAGAGGAATGCCGGCATACGCCGTCGCACCGGCAGCGGCAGTGATACCAGGAACGACCTCGAACGGAATGTTGTGGTCGAACAAGACTTCCAGCTCCTCGCCACCGCGGCCGAAGACAAAAGGATCACCGCCCTTAAGGCGAACCACACGCTTACCCTTCGAGGCATAGTCCACCAGCAAACGGTTAGTCTCGGCTTGGGGGACACTGTGGAAACCCGCTTTTTTACCGACACACACCCGCTCGGCATCGCGGCGAACCAGATCCATCACCTCTTCCGAGACCAAATAATCAAACAGCACCACATCGGCTTGCTGCAGTAACTGCAACGCCCGAAGTGTCAACAACCCTGCATCACCCGGTCCGGCACCGATCAGAGCCACTTCACCTTGAGTGGATAGGCCTTGGCTAAGTTGCTCCAACTCCTGCTCGGCCGATTCAACCTGGCCAGCAGCAACCAAAGAAGCAAACCGCCCATTGAAGGCTTGCTCCCAGAATCGGCGGCGGGCAGAGAAAGAAGTCACGGTCTGAGCCAAGCGAGAGCGGAAACGCCCGGCAATTGTTGCCATCTTGCCTAGGTGCTGTGGCAGTAGCGCTTCGAGTTTTTCGCGGATCAGCCTTGCCAACACCGGGGCTTGGCCTGATGACGATACCGCAACGATGATGGGGGAGCGGTCGACGACAGATGGCACAATGAAACTACAACGCTGGGTGTCATCTACGACATTCACCAAAACCTGTCGTTGGTTAGCTGATTGGTAAACCAACGCATTCACAGCCTTGCGCTCAGTGGCGGCGATAGCCAGGAAAACGCCATCAAGATGGTGGGGCGAAAACTCCTCTGCCACATGCGTAACTTGGCCGTTTTCTACAGCCTGTTGAAACAGCGGCGACAGCTCAGGGCTGATAACCTTTACGTCAGCCCCTGCCCTAAGCAACATCTTTGCTTTACGCCAGGCAATATCATTGCCACCGACAACCAGGCAAGGCCGGCGCTTTAAATCAGCAAAAATTGGCAGATAATCCATGTGAGGGTGCCCCTAAGAATCCATTGATAGAAGCACTATAGTTGCGGTGATTTATTACCTGAAATTCTTAAATTTCATTTTTTATTCCAAAAAGTTCACCCCAATATTTATCTCTCGACGCTTTGCTAAAAACAGCAATAAATCAGTTTATTTAGGCAAAACCCTGCAATTGTCGCGAAAGGAATGATTCATCACAGTGATATAGGCAAATTACTCATAAGCTATACCTTTTTTGTCCTAGGCTTATGCGTAACCGAAATGTTTCTTTCTGAGGCAACCGTTTTCGACAACATGAGAAAATGCGCAGAAAAACGCGATTAATCACACATAAAAGCTATTCTTTTGCGCAAATTTGGGAGCGTTTTTGTTACCTTATGCACGCTTTCCTATACCGACACTCACGGAGAAAATTATGAAGTTATCAGCCAAACCCTTATCCCTTGCGATTTTGGGTGGCATGCTGGCTATGGCAGGACCGGCTACAGCAGACACCATCAAGCTTCGCATCCTGGAAACCACGGATATCCATACCAATGTCATGGACTATGACTACTACAAAGACAAGCCGACCAAGAAAACCGGCCTGGTTCGTACTGCTACATTGGTAAAGCAAGCCCAGTCTGAAGTAACCAACAGTGTTTTGGTTGATAACGGTGACTTGATCCAAGGTAGCCCAATGGGTGACTACATGGCAGCCAAGGGGCTAAACGCTGGCGATATCCACCCGGTTTACAAGGCGATGAACCAGCTTAACTACGAAGTCGGTAACATCGGTAACCACGAGTTCAACTACGGCTTGGACTTCCTCGACAAAGCTATCGCAGGGGCCAACTTCCCTTACGTCAACGCTAACGTCTATGATCTTAAAACCGGCAAAAATCTGTTCACTCCCTACGTGATTAAGTCGCACACCTTCAAAGATACCGATGGTGCCGAGCACGAAGTGAAGATCGGTTACATCGGCTTTGTCCCACCGCAAATTATGGTATGGGACAAGCGCCATCTGGAAGGCAAGGTCAAGGCTGAAGATATCAAGCAGTCTGCCGAGAAGTTTGTACCGCAAATGAAGGCGGAAGGCGCCGATATCATTGTGGCTATCCCGCATTCTGGCGTATCTGCTGATCCTTACAAGGTAATGGCTGAAAACTCGGTGTACTACCTCACAGAAGTAGAAGGCATCGATGCAATCGCCTTTGGCCACTCACACGCGGTGTTCCCAAGCAAAGCTTTTGCTAACCTGCCCAATACCGATGTGGAAAAAGGCACTATCAACGGCGTACCTTCTGTAATGCCTGGCCGCTGGGGTGATCACCTGGGTGTGATTGACCTAGTCCTGAAACAGAAAGGCGACAGCTGGACTGTAACCAGTGCGCAAACAGAAGCCCGCCCTATCTTCGATAAGATCAAAGGCGAAGCTATCGTAGAAGCCGACGAGAAGATGGTTGAAGCAATCAAGGCCGAGCACGACGGTACCCGTGAGTTCGTCAACCAGCCGATAGGTAAGGCCAACGACGTGATGTACAGCTTCCTGGCACTGGTACAAGATGATCCGACGGTTCAAATCGTCAGCCTTGCCCAGCAAGATTATGTTGAGCGCTTTATCCAGGGCGACCCGGATCTAGACGGCATTCCTGTGCTCTCTGCTGCAGCCCCGTTCAAGGCAGGTGGCCGCGGCAACGATCCGACAAACTTTACCGAAGTCGAATCCGGCCAGCTGACCTTTCGTAACGCGGCAGATCTCTACCTGTACCCGAACACCCTAGTGGCATTGAAAGTTACCGGTAAAGAAGTAAAAGAGTGGCTAGAGTGTTCGGCTGGCCAGTTCAACCAAATCGACCTTAACAGCGACAAGCAGCAAGGTCTGATCAACTGGGATGGCTTCCGCACTTACAACTTCGATGTGATCGACGGCGTGAACTACAGCATCGATGTATCTCAGCCAGCCCGCTACGACGGTGACTGCAAGCTGATCAATGACAAGGCTGAGCGTATCCAGAACCTGACTTTCAACGGTAAGCCTGTTGACCCAGCGCAGCCATTTATCATCGCCACCAACAACTACCGCGCTTACAGCGGCAAGTTTGCCGGTACCGGTGAAGACTTCATTGCTTTTGCTTCGCCAGATGAAAACCGCACCATTGTTGCGGACTACATCACCCGCGTCAGCAAAGAGCAAGGCGAAGTGACACCAAGTGCTGACAACAACTGGCACTTCGCTCCACTGAAGAGTGAGAAAGAGCTAAACATCACTTTCGAAACATCGCCAGGTGACAAAGCGGCCAACTTCATCAAGGAAAAAGCGCAGTACCCAATGGAGAAAACAGGTACTGACGAAATCGGCTTTGCGATTTACCGAATCGATCTACAAAAGTAAGCTAGCTAACTGATTAACGTTGACCATACCGCAGCCTCGGCTGCGGTATTTTTTTGTTAAGATGAAACCACGGCCAATGTGAAACCCAACCCTGTGAGCAAACAATGAAAACAGCCCTAGCCCAATACCTTCGAGACCATGGTGCCGATGACGAGACCATCAACCATGCCCTTGCACTCGCAGAGCCAATGGAACTGCCGACCCGTCACATATTGCTCAATCAAGGGGAACAGCCTGCTCATGCTTTCTTTCTGGTCGATGGCATTTGCCATGCCTGCTACCTGACTCCCGAAGGACGCCAGTTCAGCAAGGAGTTCTACTGGGAGCAAGAGCTGATCCTGGGGTTTGAGAGCCTAATTACCCAGCAGGCTTCCGAATACTTGCTGGAAACCCTGTCCGCCAGCCAAATACTCGCCCTGCCCTTGGCTGTGATCGAAGAATGGAAAACCCGTTGCCCTAAGCTCTATATGGCGTTACTCGAAAGACAGCTGTTGTTCAAAGAGCACAAGGAACGCTTTATGCTGATCCATACCCCCGAAGAGCGCTACACCCTGTTCTGTGATCACTTCCCTGAACTACACGCTCAGCTTGCCGATTATCAGATAGCCTCTTATCTGGGGATTACCGCCACCAGCCTGAGCCGGATCCGCGCAAGGCTTAGTGAATAAACCAGTGAAGAAAATTAATCGGGCTTTAGCCAACTTGCCTTAAGTTAATGCCAACGCCTTTGAGGTAATTTATCCTCAAGGAAGAGTGAATAATACGTACCATCAGGAGAACGACATGCAATGGCAGTGCCTCAGCTTTGACCAACTGACAACCCACCAACTTTATGATCTGCTCAAATTGCGCTGCGATGTCTTTGTGGTCGAGCAAGAATGTGCCTACCCAGAGCTGGACGACCATGACCGACAGGCCGGCACTCACCACCTATTGGGCTATCAAGACAATACGCTTGTCGCCTACCTTCGCCTGCTACCTGCCGGAACAACCTATGATGCAGTCAGCATCGGCCGCGTCGTTACCGCCCCGGAAGCCCGAGGCAAGGGAATAGGCAACCAACTGCTTGAGCAAGGCCTCGCTATGACCGAGCAACTGTGGCCGGGAGAAACCATTGAGATCGGTGCCCAGTCGCATCTGCAGCATTACTACCAGCGGTATGGCTTCGAGGCATATTCAGAAGAATACCTGGAAGACGGTATCCCACATATCGATATGCGCCTGACCAAATAACGACGGTTTCCAGCGTAGCAGGCAACAAAAAAGCCACCGAAGTGGCTTTTTTTGGTTATACCGTTACCTTACTGGGTACGACGGACAAAACTGCCATCCGAGCGGCGGAAGAACAACACCGGCTCACCATTGCGCCCTTCAATTTGCAACGCATCCAAACCGCCCTGGGCTGTCTGGCGGTAACGTAGCCATTGCCCGGCTTTGATCCGGCTCAGTGGCTTGTCGTCTCCTTCAATAGCCGCAACGGCATAGAGGTCATTAAGCGGTAAATTGTGCTGACGGAAAATGTTCGCCAAGGTCTCGCCGCTTTTTACCTGATAGCGCTGCCAGTCAACACTGGCCGACTGCGATAAAGAGCTTGCCTTTTCCGACGGTTTGGCTGCAGGCTTCGCAGCTACTGGCTGGCTTTCAACCGGTTCTAGCGGGGTAATACGGGAAGGGCGAGGCGGAGATACCGGCTCTTCTCTTTCACCAACCGCGACACGCTGTGGTTGCTGGCTTTCCAGATTCAGGGACAGCTCACGACGGACTGGCTCTGATGAAGTAGGCGGTGAAGCTTTGTCACCTCCGCCGGGTAGGATCATTAATACCCCAACCACAGGTACAAGCACCATCAAGGCACGACGGTGCAACTTGGGTAACTGTTGCCATTTGCTTGCCAGCGGAGCAAACTTGGCACGGATAGCCGTACTTCCTTGTTTCAACGCCTCCTTATCCAAGGAGATACGAGGCCACGTAAATTCACTCTTTTTGTTCGAACGGCGTTTGGCCTGTCCCATAAACAACACTCCAGCGCTATCAAATTCACGCTATCCATCGACAGCTTGTTACAATGGTTTACCCCTAGGGGGAGAAACTGTTATCCTGCCTGCTTTATTCACTCTACTAAAGAGATGACACCATGTCTGACGTTAAACTAGATACAGTTGAAACTAAAGCAAGCTACGGTATCGGTCTTCAAATGGGCCAGCAACTAGCACAAAGTGGTCTAGAGGGCCTGAATGTTGCTGCTATCGCTAAAGGTATCGCGACTTCTCTAACTGGCGACATGCCAGAAATCGAAGTTGACGACATCAACAACGCACTACGCGACCTACACACTCGCGCAGAAGCTGTTCGTCAAGAACAAGCTCAAGCTGCAGCTGCAGAAGGCGAAGCGTTCCTAAAAGATAACGCACTACGCTCAGAAGTTACAGTAACTGAATCTGGTCTTCAGTACGAAGTTCTTGTTGAAGGTAACGGTGAAATCCCTACTTCAGACAAGCAAGTTCGTGTTCACTACCACGGCCAGCTAACTGACGGCACTGTATTCGACAGCTCTGTTTCTCGCGGCCAGCCTGCAGAGTTCCCAGTAACTGGCGTAATCGCTGGTTGGGTTGAAGCTCTTCAGATGATGCCTGTTGGTTCTAAGTGGAAACTATACATCCCACAGAACCTTGCATACGGTGAGCGCGGCGCAGGTGCAGCGATCCCTCCATATGCAGCACTAGTATTCGAAGTAGAACTACTAGACATCCTTTAATCGCCCTCGCGATTGATGACAAAACGGTGCTTCGGCACCGTTTTTTGTTTCCGGCACTTCAATTAACTAACGACCATCCTACCCAAAGTTTGGCTTTTTTTATCTTTTAATTCATTTTTTGCCACAGATTTTGGTATCTCACCCGCATTCCTGACTAATCTTAAATGGGACACCCATAGTCGACGCCTACATGGAGGATTGCGAAAGATGTACCTATTGACCCAAGCCCGCGCCAAAACCTGGCTTCTACTGCTTGTCGGCAGCTTGATGTTGCCTGCCACCAGCCACGCCTTTAGCCTTTCGGACTTATTTGGCGGCGGGGATGAAGAAGCGGCTTCGACACTCAACAACCCACTGACTGATTTACTCAGCAGCCAACTTGATGTATCCACCGAACAAGCCGCAGGTGGGGCTGGTGCCCTGCTTTCCATTGCCGCGAGCCAACTTGGTGGCGAGCAAGCTTCCGAGTTAACCAAGATGATCCCGGGGCTTGATGCCCTGACTGACAGTCTACCGCCCGGCACCAGTGCCTTGCTGGGTAACATGGATACCATCAATCAAGTATTCAGTGCCCTCGACATGGATCCGAGTATGGTGAGCCAGTTTATCCCGGTCGTTATGCAATTTCTGGGCGATCAGGGAGCTAGCGCCGGATTACTCGATAACCTAGGCAGTATCTGGCAAGCCGCAGGCTAACCTGAACAGACCTTAAAAAAATCGCGCGCAAAGATACCGCGCATCATCGAGCCTTCTGTCAGACAGATGTAAAAAAGCCTTACTCAGCAATGAGTAAGGCTTTTATTTTCAATAAAGTTTGTGGGTTTAGCTAGATACCAGAACCATCAGCTTCAACATCATCCTCATGCAGGCCGCACTCACGCTTGAGGCCAAAGAAGCGGGTCTCCTCTTCCTTCATACCCGGCTGCCATTTCTGGCTAGTATGGGTATCACCGACAGACAGGTAACCTTCATCCTTGAGCGGATGGTAAGGCAACTGGTGCTCGGCGAGATACTGCTCGATATCGTTGTCGCTCCAGTCAATCAGTGGCAAGAATTTGAATAAGCCATTCTGTACCGCCAGCACCGGCAAAGTAGCCCGACTTTGAGACTGCTCGCGACGCAGGCCGGAGAACCAGGTAGATACCCCTAGCTCATCCAATGCACGGCGCATCGGCTCAACCTTGTTGATACGATTATATTGCTTGATACCGTCTAGGCCTTGCTCCCACAGTTTACCGAAACGAGCTTCCTGCCAATTCGGGCTAAGCTCTGCACGGTACACATGCAGGTTCAATTTCAGTCGCTCAGTCAACTGATCGACAAACTGGTAAGTCTCAGGAAAAAGATATCCCGTATCCGTTAAAATCACCGGAATATCAGATTTGATCCGAGTTACCATGTGCAGCATCACCGCCGATTGGATCCCGAAACTCGAGGCAAGGGCAACCTGCCCCGGCAGGTTATCCAATGCCCACTGGATCCGCTGCTGGGCAGACATCGTTTCGAGTTCGGCATTAATCTCAGCCAGTTTAAGGATTTGTTCCACCTTGCTGGCCTGCAGCAACGGGGCATATTGGCTATCAGGCATAAAAGTCCCTCTTTGAGATCAGAACCGGCTCGATGATCCCGGCACGAATAGTGAAATCACCAAAGTCTTCCCCAACTTTACGCTCTTTGGCCCAGCGGCCAACCAAGCTATCCAGTTCAGTCAGAATTTGCTCGACCGTGATATTCTCGCGGTACATTTTAGGAATACGGGTACCGTTACGGTTACCGCCGAGGTGTAAGTTGTAGCGTCCCGGCGCCTTACCCACCAATCCCACTTCAGCCAACATCGCCCGGCCACAACCATTCGGACAACCGGTGACACGCAAAATGATATTGTCATCCTTCGGTAAGCTGTGTTTTTCCAGCAGCTGCTCGATGTCAGTCACAAACTCCGGCAAGAAACGTTCTGCCTCGGCCATTGCCAGCGGACAGGTCGGCAGCGACACACACGCCATGGCATTTTTCCGCTGCTCGGACACACCATCATCGATCAGGCCGTGATCGCGCGCGATCTTTTCGATCTTGTCTTTATCGCTGGCCTGTACGCCGGCAACGATCAAGTTCTGGTTGGCGGTCATGCGAAAATCGCCTTTGTGAATCTTCGCAATCTCCGCAGCACCAGTTTTCAATGGCTTACCCGGATAATCCAGCAAACGGCCATTCTCGATAAACAAGGTCAGGTGATGCTTGCCATCAATGCCTTCCACCCAACCGATGCGATCGCCGCGCTCGGTGAATTCATAAGGGCGGCTTGGGGCAAAAGTGATCCCCGCCCGCTTCTCGACCTCGGCCTTGAAGACATCAACGCCGACTCTGTCCAGGGTGTATTTGGTTTTGGCGTTCTTACGATTAGAGCGGTTGCCCCAGTCACGTTGGGTCGTTACCACCGCCGCCGCAACATCCAAGGTGTTTTCCAGCGGCACAAAGCCAAAATCATCAGCCTTGCGTGGATAGGTCGCCTTATCGCCATGGGTCATCGCCAGGCCACCGCCCACCAGTACATTGAAGCCCACCAACTGGCCTGCTTCGGCAATCGCGACAAAATTCAGGTCATTCGCATGAACATCGACATCATTTTGCGGCGGGATCACCACGGTCGTCTTGAACTTTCTTGGCAGGTAATTGCTGCCCAGAATTGGCTCTTCGTCCGTCGTCTCCAGCTTTTCGTCATCGAGCCAAATTTCGGCATAGGCGCGGGTTTTCGGCAACAGGTGCTCACTGATTTTCTTCGCCCACTCATAGGCTTGCTGATGCAGCTCAGACTCTACCGGGTTGGTAGTACACAACACATTTCGGTTCACATCCCCTGCCGTGGCAATGGAGTCGATCCCGATCTTGTTAAGGGTCTGGTGCATCAGCTTGATATTTGGCTTAAGCACACCATGGAACTGGAACGTCTGACGGGTCGTCAAACGCAGGCTGCCATACAGCGAGTGCTCCTCGGCAAACTTGTCTATCGCCAACCACTGCTTGGGAGTGATCACCCCACCCGGCATCCTCGCCCGCAGCATCACATTGTGCAGCGGTTCGAGTTTCTGCTTGGCACGCTCGGCACGGATATCGCGATCATCCTGCTGGTACATGCCGTGGAAGCGGATCAACTGGAAGTTATCAGCGGTAAAGCCGCCGGTGATCCGGTCATTCAAATCTTCAACAATGGTGCCACGCAGGAAGTTACTTTCACGCTTGAGGCGTTCGTTATCCGACAGTTTTTGCTCGCTCATTAGTACACATCCTTTTGATAACGCTTGCTCTTGCGTAGTTCACTCAAATATTGCTCGGCCTGCTCACGGCTCTGTTTGCCCTGTTGCTCGATGATTGTCATCAGCGCATCATGGACATCTTTGGCCATGCGGGTAGCATCACCACACACATAGATATGGGCGCCGTCTTGCAGCCACTGCCACACTTCAGCAGCGTGCTCGAGCAAGCGGTGCTGGACATACACTTTCTCGGCCTGATCACGGCTAAATGCCACATCAATCCTATCGACGACACCTGATTTCAAGTACTTCTGCCATTCCACCTGGTACAGGAAGTCTTCGGTAAAGGTACGGTCGCCAAAGAACAACCAGTTTTTACCTTCAGCCTCACGGTTATCACGCTCCTGAACAAAGGCACGGAATGGGGCGATGCCAGTGCCCGGACCAACCATAATCACAGGTGTCGCATCGTTTTCCGGTAACTTGAAGTGGTTATTCGGCTCAACAAAGACCCTGACGCTATCGCCTTCTTCCAAGCGCTGGGCGAGGTAACCAGAGGCGCCACCCTGACGGGTTTCCTCGCCTTTCTGGTATTCCACTAGCCCTACAGTCAAATGGACTTCCTCACCCACCTCTTCCTGGCTCGAGGCTATCGAATACAGGCGTGGGGTCAGGCGACGCAGCAAACCAAGCAGCTGCTCGGCACTCAGGGTTGCTTTTTTCTCACCCAGCACATCAATAATTTGGGTATTGCCAGCGTATTCGCGCAGCTTGTCTTTATCCTCGACCAGCTTGGCCAGCTTTTTACTGCCGGAGAGCTCCGCATACTTGGTCACCAACTGCGGGTTAGACAGTGTGATCTCATAATGCTTAACCAGCGCCTCTTGCAGTGATAGCGATTCGCCATCCACCTCAACTTGCTCATCCGCATTCAGGCCAACTTTGGCCAAAATCGCTTCAGCAAGGGCAGGATCGTTGTCGTACCAAACACCCAACGCATCGCCCGGTTGGTAGGTCAACCCGGACCCTTCTAGGTCAATTTCCACATGGCGGACATCTTTGCCTGACTGTCGACCGGTAATTTTCTGGCTGGCCAGCAGCGCGGCCGGGTATGGGTTTTTCTTGCTGTACGCTGATACCGCCGGAGCGCTCTGTCCCAGAGGCAACTGAACCACATCGGCAGCTCCCTGCTCTGATTTCAAGGCTTCCTCGACCTTGTCTAGCGCCTCGGTACGCCACGCTGTTACCACTGATTCGTAATCCACATCGCAATCTAGACGTGGGTGGAAAGCGGTCGCGCCCTGTTTGCTGAGGAAGGCATCAAAATCTTTCGCGGTCTGGCAGAAAAATTCATAACTGGAGTCACCCAATCCCACCACAGCGTATTGCAGGTTCGGCAGTTTCGGCGCCTTTTTCGATTGCAGGAATTCATGCAGCTCAATGGCATCATCCGGCGCTTCCCCTTCACCATGGGTGGAGGCCACGATAATGACATGGGTTTCCTTGGCGAGGTTCTTCCCCTTGTAATCCCCAGCGGCAAAAATATCGGCTTTGATGCCCTTGGCATCCGCTTCTTCTTTCAGTTGCTCGGCAACCCCCTTGGCATTGCCAGTTTGGGAAGCATAAATAATGGTTAGCTTACCGGCAGGCTGTGTGCTGGCGGCTAAGGCCGGAGCCTGAGAAGGCTGAGTTTGCCCTGCCCCCTGGGTTTGGCTGAGGCCCCAAAAATACCCACTGATCCACGCCAATTGTTGTGGCGATAGCTCGGCGGCAGCTTGCTGAAGTTGACCTATTTGCTGATCATTAAGCGGGCTGGCCAGAGCTGAAAGTTCCTTAAGTAACATGACACGACGATCCCTATACATTGCGTATGGGTTAGATTAGCTACTCAGAGAAATAACAAGAAAGAATAGATAAGAATGTTTTATAACGATTTGTAAGGGTGAGGGGTAAAAAAAACTGCAGGCCCAGCTGCAGTTTTTCTAAGTAATTCAGAAGGTATCGGCTATTCTCACCTGGTGAAAACCGACTTCGAATGCCCGCTCGGTGGCAGTATCGATATCGTGGTAGCACTTCTCGCTGCCCGAACCATCAGTGAGGGGAACGAACCCACCCCGACGGTGGCGGAACTCAACAATCCATCCGTTAGCTTGGATAGATGGTTCAATTACGGCTTCCACAATCTCGCTATTGGTATAGAGCTTCTGCAACTCTGTTAACGTCATAAGCCCCAGCCCTTTTCCAGTTTCACCTTTTATAAAGGTGGTACAAAACCGAGAAAACAGGCAACAAAAAAGCCACGATTTCTCGTGGCTTTGGAATAGAGGCTTTAAAATAATCGCTTAGATATCGATTTCTGCACCTAGGAACCAGCCGTCAGCGAAGAACTCACCGCCGTTAGAGCCCTTGATGAAATCAAAGTCGTAGTCCATCACACGGTAGCCCGCACGAAGGTTCAGATCAGCCGCAACCAGTGGAATGCTCCACTTCACGCCCGCCTGGCCATCTACTGTGCTGGTGCTGTCGTAGTTACCGAAGTTCAGATCACCAAATAGCGATAGCGGTGTCATTGGAATACCTAGCTCAACATTACCGTAGATGTTTGGCTGCCACTCGCTGAAGCTTTCACCATCGAACTTGCCTGAGTTGAACTTGCTCATGGTCACACCGATATCGAACGCAACCGCATCGTTATCCAGGATTTCGTAGTAAGCGGTGTAATCAGTTTGACCGAAAGAAACAATACCGTTGTCCACATCGGTGTAACGCAAACGGAAGTTTGGTACCAATGGAACAAAGTGTTCAAACGCCACATAGTAAGAACCAGATGTATTGCTATCAGACTGGCTGCGGCTATCATTCACCTTGGCATCGGTGAACCAAGCATCGGCACCGGCTTTTACCCCAAAAAGCGTTGCTGCCTGGGCAGGTAGTGCCGCAGACAATGCGACAGCAGCGGCTACCGCAGAAAGCGCTAATTTTTTCATTTTGAGTCTCCGCTCTTTATTAGTATTTCGATAAAAAACGGCCAGACTATAGCAGATGCCGGTTAAGAAAACTGCACCTGCAATGTCAATCATCTACTTTCTTTTCAAATTTTTACATTCTATTTTTAGGCCGCCAACCCAGCGGCCATTAACGGTAATAACGCTTTCTGTGGGCTTGCTCGGCCTTATGCTCACGGTAGAACCACACAACAACCGCAATCAACAGTAACCAGGGCAGCAATTTAAACATCACCCCGATCATGCCCGCAACCGCCATCACCACGAACCCGGCGGCAACCGCCATCGCCATTCCCAAGATACTCACACCAGTACAAACCAGTACCACAGCAAATACCAGCAAAAATAAAAACTCAATCATCGCTCTCTCCTTCGACATCCCGTAAACGTCTTTGGCAACATCATTGCCTTAGATGATTTAGGTACTGCACAAAGCAGACCAAGTTAATGGGAGAGACATTAACCTTAAATATCAATACATTAAAAAAGGCATACCGCAAAGTGGTATGCCTTTATAATTTTTACTTTGGTCTATTTCGCCAACTACTTGGCTTATTTCACCATTGTGGTCCGATAGGGTTAGACATCAAGGTGAGCCGGGATCTTCGCCATCGCCTGCTCCAACACCTCAATACCAGAACCTGGCTTATGGGCATTCTCGCTGATGTGGCGACGCCACTGGCGTGCACCAGACATATTCTGGAACAGGCCCAGCATATGGCGGCTAATATGGTTGAGGTAAGTGCCTTTGGCCAACTCACGCTCAATATACGGGTACATGGCTTCGACAATCTCACGGCGTTTTTTCACCGGCTTGTCTGAGCCGTACAGGCGCTGATCCACTTCAGCTAGCAGATATGGGTTTTGATAGGCTTCACGGCCCACCATTACACCATCCATATGCTGCAGGTGCGCTTCGATCTCTTCCATTGTTTTCACCCCACCATTGATGCCCATGGTCAGGTGTGGAAAATCTTTTTTCAGCTGGTAGACACGCGGGTAATCGAGCGGCGGGATTTCACGGTTTTCCTTCGGGCTCAAACCGCTCAACCATGCTTTGCGAGCGTGGATAGTAAAGTCTTCACAGCCACTCTTTTCGCTGACAGTGCGGATGAAGTCCGTCAAGAACTCATACGTGTCCTGATCGTCAATTCCGATACGGGTCTTTACCGATACCGGAATATCTACCACTTCACGCATCGCCGACACACACTGGGCAACGAGATCTGCTTCTCCCATTAGGCAGGCACCAAAGCGGCCATTCTGAACCCGATCAGACGGACAACCAACGTTGAGGTTAATTTCATCGTAACCACGTTCTGCTGCCAACTTGGCACACTGAGCCAGATCTGCCGGGTTTGAACCACCCAACTGCAACACCAGAGGATGTTCTTCTTCGTTGTAAGCCAAGTAATCACCCTTACCGTGAATAATGGCGCCCGTCGTCACCATTTCGGTATAAAGCTGGGTACGCTCACTGATCAAACGATGGAAGTAACGGCAATGACGATCAGTCCAATCCAACATTGGCGCAATGGAAAAACGACAGTCCGGGTACTGACCCGCCTGTGCTTGCTCACTGTTAGACTGTTCGTTCATTACAACAGCAGTATCTGTCATCGGAAACCTCATTATCGACCGCTAAATCTATCGTTCCTGACGCAGGGAGCACCCGACGCCAAGGATCTTACAACGCTGCAAGGAGGCGGATTCTACCCTATTCCTAGCACTATCCCAAATCGCATCTTCTATAGTCTGTAATCTCAGGCAGCCAATACTGTAAAAACCAACACAAACCATCCCCTGCAAAGTAGTAAATAGAATATGACACAACTTTTACTGGCAAAAAACAATCTTTATAAAACATAACCTTAAGACAAAAATCTTCTCGCCGTACAGCTTAATTAGCTTTTGGACACCAGCAACCCAAAAATAAAACCCAGAAAGCTGCACAAGCATATAAACCATTGAAATTTAAAAAAACTCATCGACATCACTTAACCTTGTGAATACGCGAGCAGCTTTATCCTGCTCATCATCAGAATTACTGCACACCGTTATTAATAGCCTTGCCAGCTCGCCGGGCAATAAAAAGATCATCACGATCCACGTTAACCTAGCTTTTAGATCATGCTAGGCAAATTAATATGAGTAAAAAGATCATTGTAGGCTATTCACATTCTCCGAAAGTAATATCATAGGCTAAATGCAAAGTAACATTCCAAAAATACATATAAAGCATTGATTATTATGAGTTTTGTTGTTTACCATCTATAGACAAAATGATTTTCAGCTCTATTAAAAAAAAGCAAAAAAAGCTGAACACCGTAAATAACGTATTCAAATCAAAAGCTTAAACATATAGCGTCTAGCCTGACGAAAACGTACAGCTTTATGGTCAACAACCATAAAAAAGCAGTCATGTTGGGGGTGGGGGTGCAGGCAAGGCTTTACCTTGCGACCGTCAATGAGCGTTTTCCGGCCTGATTAACGGAATCACCATTACTGAGCTCAATTTGGCCTCGAGTGTGGTAATATGGAGTACTTATCGCTTGTATTTTGAGGTTATATGGCAAATAAAGGTCAGTTGCTGGCAACCGCCCAGCAGCTCTGTGAGCAACGAGGAGTAAGACTGACGCCTCAAAGACTGAAGGTTCTTGCGTTGATCATCGAGCATCACAGCTCGATCAGTGCTTACGAACTGCTGGATTTGCTACGAGAAAGCGAACCCCAGGCTAAGCCTCCGACAATCTACCGAGCACTGGATTTTCTCCTTGCCCAAGGCTTTGTCCATAAAGTCGAGTCAACCAATAGCTATATTGCCTGTTGCTTGCTGGGCCATGCAGATCATTGTTCTCAGCTTCTAATCTGTAGCCAGTGCGGTAATGTTGAAGAATGCCATGACGAGGAGCTTGCCAAGCTTCTTCGCCAGCGTGCTGAGCAGCGAGGCTTCGAGGTTACTAACCATGTTGTTGAAAGCCATGGTGTTTGCCAGCATTGTAAAGACAAGTAAGTTATTTTATTCAGACAGAGACAGTCGTTAATTAGATTATGCGCGCAGAATTCGTAAACCCTTTCTTGGCGTCACTTTTGAATGTTCTCAAAACCATGGCGTCGATGGAGCTGGCTCCACAGAAACCCCGACTAAAAAAAGATGAAATAGCTAGAGGCGATGTGTCTGGCTTAATTGGCATGGTCGGCCCAAAAACCAAAGGCTCGATGTCGATCACCTTTGATGAAGGGCTTGCGCTGGAGATCATGCAGAGAATGCTGGGCGAACGCCCGCATAGTATCAACGAAGAAGTCACAGATATGGTGGGTGAGATCACCAACATGGTGACTGGTGGAGCCAAGCGCATTCTGGCCGAGAAGGGCTATGAATTTGATATGGCAACTCCGGCAGTAGTCTCTGGTCGCGGCCATACCATTACCCACAAGTGCGACGGTGCCATCATTATCATGCCGTTTGATTCCGAATACGGTAAGGCCTTTATCGAGATATGCTTTGACGGCTAACCCACCGCTTTCATCCTGTCTTTTGACTTTCAACTGGCCTCGCTGGTTGAAAGTCCTCTCCCCCCAAATATCATCAAAGTTATCACTTTGATTTTTATGTGAAGTTGCCACAAATCTCGGATAAAAGACTACCAACTGTCATATATTCGATCTAGACTCATTATGCTGGATAGGCATCAAGACACTTATAGGTTTGATGTATCCTGCGCGTCATTTTGCTTACCCGTAGGGGCTAAGCAAGGAAATACCCTCATTCAAAGGAAAGATCGTAACATGAACAAACTGACTGGAACCGTGAAATGGTTCAACGATGAAAAGGGCTTTGGCTTCATCTCTGGTGCTGATGGCAAAGATGTATTCGTCCACTTCAGTGCTATTCAGGCTCAGGGCCGTCGCACCCTACATGAAGGTCAAAATGTCGAGTTTATCGTGACAGATGGTCAGAAAGGTCCACAAGCGAGCGAAGTTGTTGCTCTGTCTTAATACCGCCGAAAAGCTCTTCATAAAAAAACGCCGCAATGCGGCGTTTTTTATTGCTTCTAATCAACGAGCGCTTATTGGCGCCACTGTTTGAATGCATTGATCAAACCATTGGTTGAGCTATCGTGACTCGCTACTGCTTCTTCACCGCCTAGCTCAGGCAGGATCTTGTTCGCAAGTTGCTTACCAAGCTCAACACCCCACTGGTCAAAGCTGAAGATGTTCCAAATCACGCCCTGGGTGAAGATCTTGTGCTCGTATAGCGCAATCAGAGAACCCAGTACTGTTGGTGTCACTTGCTTAACCAAGATAGAGTTGGTTGGACGGTTACCATCAAATACCTTGAACGGAACTAGCTCTGCCACTTCTTCCAGTGTCTTGCCTGCCGCCAGGAATTCCGCTTCGACCTGCTCTTTGCTCTTACCGAATGCCAACGCTTCAGTCTGGGCAAAGAAGTTCGCCATCAATTTAGGATGGTGATCGCTCAGTGGATTGTGGCTGATTGCCGGAGCAATAAAGTCACAAGGGATCAGCTTGGTACCCTGGTGGATCAGCTGGTAGAACGCATGCTGGCCGTTCGTGCCTGGTTCACCCCAGATAATTGGGCCAGTTTGGTAGTCGATTGGGTTACCACCACGGTCAACACACTTACCATTCGATTCCATGTTGCCTTGCTGGAAGTAAGCCGCAAAACGGTGCAGGTACTGATCGTAAGGCAAGATAGCTTCAGTTTCTGCACCGTGGAAGTTGTTGTACCAAATACCGATCAAGGCAAGGATCACTGGCAGGTTCTGCTCAAGCGGTGCTTCGGTAAAGTGCTTGTCCATCTCATGGGCACCTTCCAGCAGCTCGACGAAGTTGTCAAAACCGATAGCCAGGCTAATAGACAGACCGATTGCCGAACATAGCGAGTAACGACCGCCGACCCAGTCCCAGAACTCGAACATGTTGTCAGTATCAATACCGAAATCAGACACTGATTGAGCATTGGTAGACAGCGCTGCGAAGTGCTTGGCAACGTGTGCCTGATCGCCCGCTGAAGCCAAGAACCAGTCACGCGCCGAGTGGGCATTGGTCATGGTTTCCTGAGTGGTGAAAGTCTTAGATGCAATCAGGAACAGTGTGGTTTCCGGGTTTAGACCTTTCAACGTCTCTGCGATGTGAGTGCCATCGACGTTAGACACAAAGTGCATGTTCAAGCGGGTTTTGTATGGTGCCAGCGCTTCAGTCACCATGTAAGGACCAAGATCCGAACCACCGATACCGATATTCACTACATCAGTAATTTCTTTGCCGGTGTAACCTTTCCATTCACCGTCAACAATACGTGCAGTGAAGGCTTTCATCTTTTCCAATACCGCATTGACGTTTGGCATCACGTCTTCGCCGTCAACCATCACTGGCGTGTTGCTGCGGTTACGCAGTGCCGAGTGCAGTACCGCACGGTTTTCAGTCTTGTTGATCTTCTCACCGCTGAACAGGTCTGCAATCGCTGCTTTCAGCTCTGTCTGCTCTGCCAAAGCAAATAGCTTGCTCATGGTTTCTTCAGTGATCAGGTTCTTTGAGAAATCCAGAAGGATGTCATCGCCAAAGTTGGCAGAGAACTTGTTGAAACGCTCGCTGTCGTTAGCAAACAACTCGCTAAGCTGAAGGTCCTGGGCGTCTTCGAAGTGTGCAGTTAGCGCTTTCCACGCTTCAGTTTGGGTCGGATTGATGTTTTTCAACATGATGAAGTTCCTGATTTTTAATTGTTAATCCATTAGTCTTGTCAGCATAATCCAAGCAATGGATCCCCGATCTTAGTAAATGTTGTTCGTTATGATGACCCTAGTGTAGCTCAAGTTAACAGGTCAGCTAAATTTTTGTAATTTTACAACTTATGAATAATTATGACGTGAAGGGATACCTACCTTCATTGCGTCAGGTCACGAAACTTAAGAGTAAATGGCAAGCTCAGGAAACCGACATATATTCACTATATGACCCGCTTCTTGTTCGAGTATTAAAAGGAATAATAACGATGTGGTACCAAAAAACAATCCAGCTCCGCCCTCGCGCCCGCGGCTTCCACCTGATTACCGATGAAATTGAACAACAAATTCCGGAACTCACTCAGATTAGAATCGGGCTTGCCCATCTGTTCATCCAGCACACCTCAGCGAGCCTGACACTCAATGAAAATGCCGATCCAACCGTCCGCAGCGATATGGAGGCCCACTTCAACCAAGCGGTACCGGAGCGTGCCCCCTATTACCAGCACACCTATGAAGGCGATGACGATATGCCGGCCCATATCAAAGCCTCTACATTGGGCTCCAGTATCAGTATGCCGATAAGCAACGGTCGCTTGGCATTGGGAACCTGGCAGGGCATTTACCTTGGCGAGCACCGCGACCACGGCGGTAGCCGACGCTTAATGATCACCCTGCAGGGAGAATAAATTCAGTAAGGTGGCAAAGTAAGGAGAGTTACCAAGGAAAGGTAACGGGCTTGCGTGGTTTGCGTTTTTTCTCGATATCAACCACACAAAGAAAATCTTCATGGAAGTTCGTCTGATCCAGCAGTGCCTTGGGGATATACAGCCTCACTTTCGAGTCAGCCAGGATAATGGTTTGTGTCGCGCCCGCAGGCATACATACAATCTCGCCTGCCGTGAGCTTCATGCCGTAGTTGAGGGACACCTTACCGTTCCTGCCGACGGATTTGACCAAGGGGTAACCAAACAAGGTCAGCGGCTCTGCGGTTAGCTTTATTGTTTCGTTGAAAGTGGCTTCGATGTAGATCAACTCAGAATTAATCAACGCTGCCAGCTTGTCGACTTCGTGCTTAATAGCCGCCGAGAAGACCCACTCATTGAGCACCGGCTCCCATTTCCCACCCAGCTGCAGGCAGCGTTTGTATACATATTGATTCTTGCGCCCCGTCGCCAAGGTACAGATATCAATATTCCCCTGATCTTCAAAGGGCATCAGCAAACGGAATACACCGTCGTTGGCATGATGGGCATAACGGTCAGTGATTTCCTCAACATGCAGCATGAAGGTACCCAGCGGCAGGGTCTGGCTGTTCTGGTCAATGATGATCCGGCAATGCCCTGTTCCTTTACGGCACAGGAAATAAGACTCCTTGCGCTCTAGCACGGTAAATTCTTGCATCTATCCCCAGCCCCCTCAAATAACAAAACAACCTGATTCTGCTAGCACAATGCCCGGCTAGTCAATCTCGTCGATAACCACATGGCTGTTGCTCGACCTCAGGGATTGGATCCTGTCGAAAGTTTCACCCAGTTTGCCCGGTAGCTTGTAACCATGGGCAACCCTGTTATCGATATCCTTATCCATATCAGACTTGGGAATATTATTGGTCACTTCGCTAATGGCCGATTCCCGCTCATCAAGCTTGATATCACGGTCATAGATTTCCACTTCCTCAAACGCCTCAAGGTAGAGGGTGCGGAACTCCTCGGCGATATACTTTTCTGACAGGGTACGCAGCTTGGCTGACTTGCGCTTGCTGATATAGATCTCGACCCGGCTGACCGGCTTTTTCAGGGTCAGGATATTGGTCCGGGCCTCGAGGATTTCGCGATCGGTCGGGGTATCCTTGAGGGCTTTGAAAACCGCAAAGGACGGCGGCCACTCCTGCCCCTTCTTCAGACGCTCATCGAGATTGTCTTTGAGCCGGCGATAGCTGTTGCGATCCAGCGAGGCAGCAAACTGCATCAGCCTTTCCCCCGGCTCATCACCGAACTCCTGGCGCACCTTGCTCTGACCGAAGTTCATGTTCATGTCATACCAGAACTGCATGATCTTCTTCTGGCTGGTGCCGTTGTACTTATCCAGCATCATCTGGGTTTTTGACGAAAAGCCAGAGGCTTCCTGGCTACCGGAAGTAAAACCTATGGCTCCGGCCTCATCTTGCTGCGGGGAGGCTACCGGGGCAGAACTCCTGACTGCAGGTGCTGCTGGCTGGCTTTGGGCAGGAACAGAAGGCGCAGACGTTGATGTCGTTTTTTTCTCTGACGCCGGTGGCGTTTTCAGCTCGTTCTTTATCCGGTTCCAGTACTCGGCATGGGTTTCACTGATATTTTTTGGCGAACTCATAGCAAGTCATCCCCTTCGTCATCATTCTTGAAGTTAAAGTTGGCAATCTTCTCTTCAAGGATATCAATTGCCCCTCGTTTGACGGTTTGCGGCCTCGCCGAAGAACGGTTGTAGCCCTGCTTGTAACTCTTCTCGCTGTGGAGGTGCGAATGCAAACGGCTCCTCAGTTCATCAAGCGAATAGAGCTGCTTGCTCGGGGTTTCCCGGACACGCTCGACAAAAGATGCCCACACCTGGGTCTGGTTACCATAGCCACTCTTGAACATTACTGCTTCGGCCCATGGCTCGATGACATTCGGAGAAAGCTCGAGGATATTGATTGCCTTGCCCGAAATCGTTTTGTTGACCGGTGTCACTTGGGAACGGTGGAAACTCGATACCCGCTTGGCATTGCTGTAAACATCTTGGTTGCCATGAGGCTGGCTATAACCGGCCTGATTAATGGGCTGCCCCTGCTCCACATAGGTGTCAAAGTTCAGGCGGCCATTGATTTTGCCGCTGCTGCGGTAACTCGCAGACGCCTTGTTCACGCCAATGATCACCTGCTCCATGGAGAGCTTGGCGATTAGGTTATCGATCATGCTCTCGGAAGCGCACATCATCTCCCTCAGCTGGGCCATGCTGGTAATAAAGGCGCCGTCCCTGTCTGACAGCTCGGCCAAAGCCACCAGCAACAGCTTGTCTTCTAGGTTTACGGTTTTGTGGCTCCAGGCCTTTTCGAGATATTTCGATGACATGAGTATCTATACCAGAATAGTTATGGATAACGGCGAGACAGAGAGAGATATTGTAACAAACACAGGCAGTGGTACGAACAAGTATAGCGCAGTTTATTTTTTGGCCGCTAGAACGGCTGGTTGATCATCACCCGGAACAGGCTGTCCTCACTGCCCCAGGCCATTTCGGTCCGGACCACGATACCCTCGACCTGAAAACGCACGGCACCGCCGACGCTCCATTTCATGTCGCGGTGAAGCTCCGCCAGATCATAATCATCAGCTACCCGGCCGACATCGACAAAGGCGACCCACTGCCACCAAGGTACGTCATACCATTCGAATACCGGCCAATCCTCCAACGGCTGCCAGTCCGGCATGACACGGTATTCCATGCTGTAGCTCAGTGCTGCCCTATCGACAAAACGACCGCCAGAAAAGCTACGCAGACGGTACAAGCCTCCCAAGCGGTTGCCCGCATAAGCCGGTGGCCGGCGAAAAGTATCACTGCCATTGACTTGCTCGGTGCTGTTCCAGCTCGGGGTATCGGCCGTATACATGTTCACAGCCAGGATCTGCTGGTCGAACAGTTCGCCCAGATTGCCGAACGACCAGAACCAGCTCTGCTCAAATTCCCATTTCCACCAGCTTGGCCGATCACTGTTGCCAGGATCGTAGGTCACCGAAAGCTGGCTTTGGCTACCCTCCGTCGGGTTACGGGTGTTGTTGCGGTTGTCCCAGTCAAAGCGGGTCTCCAGACCCCAGGCTTCCTCGACTTCGCTAAAGTCCGTCGGTTCAATTTGGGACGTCGGCAAGTCATCGAACTCCCTGCTCTGGTAAAACGGCCTGAACTCCAGTGAGCTGACACCACTTTCCCATGGCGTATGACCAGTCAGCTTACGGACCGGCATTAGCGCTGCCCTCAAGCCTTGGTTTTTGCCTGCTCCAAGCGGCAGGATATATCTCATTGACAAACGGTATTGTGACTCCTTGGCATCCGCGACCACCTTGTCATCAACCGAGGACTCATTGCTCGAGGCCTCCCCGAGGTAGTAATCAAACTGCTTGTAATTGGCATCAAACAACTCGGCACCAAACAGCCAGCGGCTATCCTGGCTGAGAATATAGTTACTGGCACCAAGGTAAGTGAGCCAAGTGCCCTTCTCGCTATATACCCCGGCACCGAGCAAGGCGGCCTGTGGCTGACCGGCCCCTTTGAGCAATCCGGCCATACCAACCGACACGCCCATCGCATCAGTCGAAAATGCAAAAGGGACAAAGGCGGTTTCAGGATCCCATGTCGGCCAGCTATCGGCCCAGCTTGCGGTTGAGCATGAAAAAGCCGCAGCCATTGCTGCGGCTTTGATAATCTTTGTCATTATAAATGGGTTTATCAGTCGGTTATTATTGCTTCGGTAATTGGTAAGCCATCGCAACTCGGGATGTCAGTTTAGTCACCAGTTCATAGGCAATAGTTCCAATATGATCGGCAACCACCTCGGCTGGCAACCCCTCGCCCCACAAAATGGCCTCGTCACCCACCTTATCGGTCGAGTCCGGACCGAGGTCGACAGTCAGCATATCCATCGAGACCCTCCCCGCCATCGGCACCACCCGCCCGTTGACGAGCACGGGTGTGCCGTTAGGAGCAGTCCGCGGATAGCCATCGCCATAGCCAATCGCGATTACCCCTACTTTGGTATCACGTTCGCTGGTCCAGATCCCGCCATAGCCCACCGACTCGCCTTTTTTCACTTCGCGCACCGCGATCAGGCTGGAAGTCAATGTCATTACCGGCTTGAGGCCGTATGACTGTGCACCGTGATCGGCGTCGGCAAACGGCGAAACACCGTACATGATGATGCCCGGGCGGATCCACTCAAGGTGACTATCCGGCCAGGCTAAGATCCCTGCAGAAGCAGCCAGTGAACGTTCACCGCGGCAACCTTCGGTCAGTGCCATGAACGCATCGATCTGGCGGGGTGTCACATTGCTGCCGAGCTCATCGGCACAGCCGAAGTGGCTCATATAGCGCAGCGGTTTGGCGACATTAGGGCAGGCATGGAGACGCTCGACAAAATCGGCATATTGCTCAGGGCGAACCCCGAGGCGGTGCATGCCGGTATCGATTTTCAGCCACACCACGACAGGGCTATCCAGCTCAGCCTGCTCCAAGGCTTCCAGTTGCTCTATGGAGTGGACAACCGTGTGGATGTTATTAGTGACCAAAACAGGCAAATCAGACGGGGCATAGAAACCCTCAAGCAACAGCACCGGCTTGACCACGCCACCTGCGCGCAGGGTCAGGGCCTCTTCAATACGGGCAACGCCAAAGCCATCGACATCAGGCAGGCTTTTGGCGACATGTTCCAACCCATGGCCATAACCGTTCGCCTTGACCACCGCCAATATCTTGCTATGAGGCGCTTGGCTGCGAATTTGCTGCAGGTTGTGAGTCAATGCCTCGGTATTGATATACGCTGTTGCCGCTTTCATCTTAAATCCTACTTATTATTGCTCCGGCAAACCGGTACTGCATCTTGGGCTGTATCAGCCTTATTCATCATCAAATGCTGGGCCGGCATAATTATCAAATCGAGAGTACTGGCCCTGGAAGGTCAGTCGCACCGTACCGATTGGACCGTTACGCTGCTTACCGAGAATGATTTCAGCAATTCCCTTCAGGGCGCTGTCTTCATGGTAAACCTCATCTCGGTAGATAAACATAATCAAGTCGGCATCCTGCTCGATCGCACCCGATTCACGCAAGTCAGAGTTAACCGGGCGTTTGTCGGCACGCTGCTCCAACGAGCGGTTCAGCTGCGATAGCGCGACGACAGGCACGTTGAGCTCTTTGGCCAGCGCCTTGAGCGAGCGGGAAATTTCCGCAATCTCCAGGGTACGGTTATCCTGCAGGCTCGGTACCCGCATCAACTGAAGGTAGTCGATCATGATCAGGCTAAGGCCACCATGGTCACGGGCAATACGTCTCGCCCGGGAGCGTACTTCCGTTGGAGTCAGACCAGAACTGTCGTCGATATACATGTTCTTCTTCTCCATCAGTACCCCCATGGCAGAAGACACGCGAGCCCAATCCTCATCATCGAGCTGACCGGTACGGATCTTGGTCTGATCAACACGCGCCAACGAGGCCAGCATACGCATCATGATCTGTTCCGCGGGCATCTCCAACGAGAAGATCAAGACCGGCTTTTCTTCTGCCATCGCCGCATTTTCACAAAGGTTCATGGCAAACGTGGTCTTACCCATAGACGGACGGGCGGCGACGATAATCAAATCCGACCCCTGCAAGCCTGCCGTCTTCTTGTTCAGATCGGTAAACCCGGTGGTTACCCCGGTCACACCGTCCTGCGGTGTTTGGTAGAGAATTTCAATACGCTCAAGGGTTTTTTCCAGAATACCCTCAACATTCTGCGGGCCTTCATTTTCTGAGGTGCGCTGCTCAGCAATGGCAAAGACCTTGCTTTCCGCCATATCCAACAGCTCTTCACTGTCACGCCCCTGAGGATCATAGCCCGCATCGGCGATTTCATTGGCCACGCTGATCATGTCACGGATCAGTGCTCGCTCACGGACAATCTCGGCATAGGCTGATATATTGGCCGCTGATGGCGTGTTCTTGGCCAACTCGGCCAGGTAGGCAAAACCGCCCACATCTTCAAGCTGATCAGCGGTTTCAAGGTGCTCAGACAGGGTGATAAGATCAAGCGGGTTACCCGCTTCCAACAAGGCCGCCGCGCCTTCGAAAATGATCCGGTGAGGACGACTGTAGAAATCTTTGGCCACCACTTTCTCGGCAACAACATCCCATTTTTCGTTGTCCAGCATCAAGCCGCCGAGGACTGACTGCTCTGCCTCGAGCGAGTGCGGCGCCATCTTAATTGCGTCCACCTTGGAGTCTTTTTGAGGATTCGGTTTGCTATTCTCTGCCATAGAAATTGAAATGATTACCGGAAACTAGGCCGTGCATTATACCTTAAATCGGAAAGAGTCTATCTATCAATATAGCGCTGATGACGAAATTCCCTGTGGAAAGGTCATATTAGGAGATTACGAGCAAATGAATACCTCCCAAACGTATTTCCTGACCAAAAGATGACATAAATCGGTTACACTGCGTGGTTTAGTGACTTTTGTTTCAACTGATTTAGGAGGCCGCTTGGCAAGAACCCTGTTAGCTGTGTTACTGCTTGCCAGCACCCACGCCTATGCAGCCACCGACGATGATCGCCCAACCCGGATCCCACCGCCATTAAGCACCGAGCTGGAGCTTGGCTACCAGTCCCTCGGCGGCAACTCGGATTCGCAGACCCTCAATACCCGTCTTGGTGGTGTCTATGTCAAGAACCAGTACCGACATAGCGGTGAGCTGCGTTTCCTGCTGGCTGAAAAAGATGGGGAAGAGGATAAGCGCAGAGGCCAGGTCGAGCTACAGAGCGACAAAAAGATCAACGAGCGGACCTATATCCTCGGTAACATCAACTACGTTGATGACCGCTACGGCCCTTACTTTACCGACTTTACCTTCGCAACGGGTTTGGGTTACCAGTTAGTTCGGCGGGAGACCTTCCAGATGGAAGTGGAAGCCGGCCCGGGTTACCGCCACCAAGAGCCAAACCTCGATGAGATCGATGATGACGATATTATTCCGCCGGAAACCGTCGATGAACTGATCCTCCGTGGTAACGCCAAGATGACCTGGAAACCGTCGAAAACCGTTGAACTGGGTGTCCGACTTACCGGTATTGCCGGCAACAGCAACAGTACGATGGAAGCAGAGTTTAACCTGACGACCGCCATCAGTGACTTTGTCGCCATCAAGATCACCAATAACCAAAAACTCAACAGCTGGGTACCGGACGGTTTGAAAAAACGCGACTCAGCCATGACGGTCAACCTACTGTTTAAGATGTAACTAGCACAGCACAAGTCTGCTTTCGCCCACCTTACTTTTCCAACCCATTCCATCTTCTGAATGACAGGCATAAAAAAACCAGCCCGGAGGCTGGTTTTAAGCAATCAACACAAAACGTTATTAGTCTTCAGCAACAACGTTTAGGTTAACAGTTGCGAATACGTCAGAGTGCAGCTGAACGCTGATCTCGAATTCGCCAGTCGTACGTAGAGCACCTTCTGGTAGGCGAACTTCGCTCTTCGCTACTTCAACACCAGCCGCAGTGATTGCGTCAGCGATGTCACGAGTACCGATAGAACCGAATAGTTTACCTTCATCACCAGCTTTAGATGCGATAACTACAGCTTCAAGCGCGTTAACTTTCTCAGCGCGTGCTTCAGCAGCAGAAAGTTGCTCAGCAACTTTAGCTTCTAGCTCAGCACGACGAGCTTCGAACATTTCAACGTTAGCTTTAGTAGCCATTACTGCCTTGCCCTGTGGGATAAGGAAGTTACGAGCAAAACCCGCTTTAACGTTAACCTGATCGCCAAGGCCACCTAGGTTACCGATTTTATCAAGTAGAATAACTTGCATTATCTTGTCCTCTTAAACTTAATTAAACCGCTACCGATTACTGATGCTTGTCAGTGTATGGTAGAAGTGCTAGGTAACGAGAACGCTTGATAGCGCGAGCTAGCTGACGCTGGTATTTAGCGCGAGTACCAGTGATACGGCTTGGTACGATTTTACCAGCTTCAGTGATGTAGTTTTTAAGAGTTGCTACGTCTTTGTAGTCAATCTCTTGTACGCCTTCTGCAGTGAAACGGCAGAACTTACGACGACGGAAGAAACGTGCCATGGGCTATCTCCTGATCTAAATTTTATCAATGTGGTTGGCATACGACATTAATGTACCGATGCTATTGCCTTCGGTTTAGTACGAGACAAGGTCCCTTACCTTAATGTGGTTGCCAACAGCTAAAACTTGAGTGAGTATTTGTTGACCTTGCTTGCTAACCAGAACGCTAAAGCATTTCTTGCTAACAATGTGCTTCGTTTGGGGGCTTAGGCAATGATGCCGAGCAACACCAGACGATTGGCCACTCAAAAATTACTCAGCTGCTGCTTCGCCTTCAGATTGTGCTGGAGCTGGTTGCTCTGCACGCTCTTCACGACGTGGGGCACGCTCTTCTTTAGCCTTCATCATTGGAGATGGCTCAGTGATAGCGCCTTTAGTACGCATGATCATGTTACGGATCACTGCATCGTTGAAGCGGAAGTTAGACTCCAGCTCGTCAATTACAGACTGCTCAGCTTCAACGTTCAGTAGAACGTAGTGTGCTTTGTGCAGTTTGTTGATTGGGTAAGCCAGTTGACGACGGCCCCAATCTTCAAGACGGTGGATTTGACCGCCAGAATCTTTGATAGCAGCAGTGTAACGCTCGATCATGCCAGCAACCTGTTCGCTTTGATCAGGGTGCACCATGAATACGATTTCGTAATGACGCATGGGTTGCTCCTTACGGATTAATCAGCTTCTCGGATTGGCTCGGTTAACCAAGAGAAGCAAGGAACTAAAATAAATAACCGAGAATTTGGAGGCAGAATAGTACAGAGAATGGACAATTGACGCAAGAGAAATTTGTGACAAATCGGCGATGGGCGATGGGCGATGGGCGATGGGCGATGGGCGATGGGCGATGGGCGATGGGCGATGGGCGATGGGCGATGCAAGTTTTCTATATATCGACTTCCTGTCAATGTATTTGAAACTTTTTGCCTATCTCACAAAAAACAGGAGCAGCGTTTTCACATTACTCCTGCTCTTCCCCTAGCCAAGGGCCACCAGCCCCCAACCTAGTTTTTACTGCCTCTGACGTACCGCTTCGAACAGGCAGATGCCGGTTGCCACGGAAACGTTCAGGCTTGAAACCGAGCCAGCCATTGGGATTTTGATCAGGTCATCACAGGTTTCACGGGTCAGGCGACGCATGCCCTCACCTTCTGCACCCATCACAATCGCCAGCGGGCCGGTCAACTTGCTCTGGTAAAGATCGTGAGTCGCCTCACCGGCGGTCCCCACCACCCATACGCCTTTGTCCTGCAGCGCACGCAGGGTACGGGCCAGGTTGGTCACACGGATCAGTGGCACCACTTCCGCTGCACCGCAGGCAACCTTGCTCGCCGTTGCGTTCAGCTGGGCCGAGCGGTCTTTCGGTACAATCACCGCTACCGCACCGGCTGCATCAGCATTACGCAGGCAGGCACCCAGGTTGTGCGGATCGGTCACCCCATCCAAAACCAAAAGTAGTGGGTTTTCTTTACCCGCCAACACATCATCAAGATCGTTCTCATTGTACTGCTTGCCCGGGCGAACACGGGCGATGATGCCCTGGTGTGACGCCCCATTGGCTTTGTCGTCGAGTGCCTTGCGGCCTGCCTGCTGGATAGTGATACCCAGCATCTGCAGCTCGTTGATCACCGGCAACAAACGGTCATCTTCACGGCCCTTCAATACGAAGACCTCAATAAAGCGAGAAGGGTCTGCCGCCAAAACGGCTTTCACGGCATGAATGCCGAAAATCATGTTATTACTCATGGATTAATTCTTCTTAGCTGCTCGTTCTTTCTTCCCGGCACGCTGTTTCTTCTTGCGGACCTTGGTCGATTTTTTCTTCGCGGTCGGCTTACCCTTGCCGCCCTTCTTACCGGCTTTACCTTCCGGCGCCTTGTCTTCCTCAAGCTTCGGAATCGCACCGGCTTTCAGCTTCTGGCGCACCGAGCTACGTTCTTTCTTCGATTTCGAGCGCGACTCTTGTTCGGCCTCTCCATCTTTAACGCGGTATACCTTCATGCTCTGGCGCTGCATGCCCTCAGCTTTGCGCATGCGCTGTTTTTTCTCACGGTTCTTGGCCGTTTTGCCAGCCCCACGCGGCTTGCGGTTGCTGCCGACGATATCAAAGTCAATCTGGCGATCATTGAGGTTAATCGACGCGACCTTGACTTTCACCGTATCACCGAGGCGATACACCTGGCCGGAGCTGTCACCAATCAGACGTTGACCGATAGGATCATACTGGTAGTAATCATTGGCCAGGTTCGAGATATGAACAAGGCCATCGATGTTGAGCTCGTTCAGGCGAACGAAGAAACCGAAGCCGGTCACATTGGCAATCACCCCCTCGAACTCGTCACCGACATGGTCCTGCATGTATTCACATTTCAGCCAGTCTGCTACGTCACGGGTCGCGTCATCGGCACGACGTTCGGTCATCGAGCACTGCTCGCCGAGAGTATCCATGTCATCGAAGGAGTAGTGGTAACCACCGGTCGGCGTCCAGCGATCCTTGTTGGTTCCTTCCTGCTTGGCTACCAAGTACTTGATCGCACGGTGCAGGGTCAAATCCGGATAGCGGCGGATCGGCGAGGTAAAGTGAGCATAGCGCTTCAGTGCCAAGCCGAAGTGACCGATATTGTCCGCCTGGTAGACCGCCTGCTTCATCGAACGCAGCAGCATGGTCTGGATCAACTCATGGTCCGGACGGCTCTGGACCATCGCCGCCAGCGCAGCATAGTCCTTCGGCGCTGGCTCCAAACCACCGGAAAGCTGTAGACCCAGCTCGCCAAGGAAGTCACGGAAGCCGGTCAGACGCTCTTCGCCCGGGGTATCGTGCACCCGGTACAGCGCGGGCTCTTTGGCTTTTTCCACCAAGGAAGCCGACGCAATATTGGCCATAATCATACATTCTTCAATGATTTTGTGGGCATCGTTACGCTCTGCCGGCACGATGCGGTCGATCTTGCGATCGGCATTGAAGATGAACTGGGTCTCGACGGTTTCGAACTCAATAGCCCCACGCTCTTCACGCGCGGTCTTGAGCACCTTGTACATGCTATACAGTTCTTCCAGGTGCGGTACCAATGGCGCATAACGCTCGCGCAGTTCTTCATCACCTTCCAGCATCTTACTAACCTTGGTATAGGTCAGGCGAGCATGGGAATTCATCACCGCTTCGTAATGCTTATAGCCGGATAGGTTGCCGGATGCCGAAATGGTCATCTCACACACCATACACAGGCGGTCCACCTGCGGATTGAGCGAGCACAGGCCGTTCGACAGCACTTCCGGCAGCATCGGGATCACCTGCGACGGGAAGTACACCGAGTTGCCACGGCGCACCGCCTCTCGATCCAGTGCCGAGTCAGGGCGGACGTAATAGGACACATCGGCAATCGCCACCCACAGACGCCAGCCACCGGATTTCTTGCGCTCACAGTAAACCGCATCGTCGAAGTCACGGGCATCTTCGCCGTCAATCGTTACCAATGGCAGGTCACGCAAGTCGACACGGCCCTTCTTGGCCTCCTCAGGGACTTCTTCGCCGAGCCCCTGGATCTGTTTCTCGACTTCCGCCGGCCATTCGTGGGGAATATCGTGGGTACGCAGGGCGATTTCGATTTCCATTCCCGGTGCCATATTCTCGCCGAGTACTTCGACCACCTTACCGACGGCATTGTACTGGCGGGTGGCACGCTGGCTGATTTCCACGACCACCACGTTGCCCATCCGCGCGCCCATGCGCTGGTCATTCGGGATCACGATATCCTGGGCGATACGGGAGTCATCCGGCACCACGTAGCCCATGCCGTCTTCGATAAAGAATCGGCCGACAATCTGCCCTTCGTAATGCTGCAAGACACGAACCACTCGCCCTTCGCGACGGCCACGCTTATCGGTACCGGCGACCTGGGCCAAGATGTAGTCGCCGTGGATCACGCCACGCATCTGGTGGTGGGGAAGCAGCAAGTCTTCTTCCTTGCTGTGGGTGCCTTCCGGACGCAGAAAGCCAAACCCGTCCCGGTGGCCAATGACATGGCCTTTGATCAAATCGAGACGCTCAGGCAAGGCGTAGCACTGGCGGCGGGTAAAGATCAGCTGGCCATCACGCTCCATGGCGCGCAGGCGACGGCGCAGACCTTCATATTGGTCCTCGCCCTCAAGTTTCAGCTCTTCGAATAGCTGATCGCGGCTGACGGGCGTCGAATAACCGCGAATCACATCCAGCAGCATTTCACGGCTGGGAATAGGATTTTCGTAGTTTGATGCTTCGCGATCGCGAAAAGGATCGACCGGTAAATCGGTAGTACCTTTTGACATAATTAGATCCAAGTTGGCGAAGAGATACTTCAAGTATATCCGCGCCCTAGGTGAACAGACGGGAGCCAAGTCGAAAAATTAGCTCCCCAGAGAGATTTTGAAGTTATTGATTTTCTATCACTGCACTGGCTGGCCCAACAGGACACGCAGAGGCGGGTTGTCATCGATCATTTCTGACAGGGTGTGATTGTCCAGCTCATTGAGGAACGCCTGGCGCGCATCGAACAGGATAACTTTGAGTTTGCAGGCCGGAGTGATATGGCAAAAGTCCTCGCTGCAATTGACGATCTGCAGCGGCTCTATCGCCCGCACGACATCACCCACCACGATTTTATCGGCAGGCATGCCTAGGCGGATCCCACCATTTTTACCGCGCACTGTCTCAACGTAACCCAGCTGTCCCAGCTTGTTGATGATCTTCACCATGTGGTTACGTGACACACCGTATACCTCGGTCACTTTGGTAATACTCGCCAGCTCCCCCTGTGGCAGGGTCGCTAAGTATATAAGGGCACGCAGGCCGTAATCGGTAAAACTCGTCAGTTGCACAATAACTCCTCCTGACGACATTTTAATCTGGTTATTGACTAAAAGATACAGATACGATACAACTTAAAACATATATTATAAATGCACCATTAAGGTAAAGTCATGCTCAGCTCCCAAACTATCGACATCGTCAAAGCGACGGCTCCAGTTATTGCCCAAACCGGCCCGGCGCTCACCGCCCATTTCTACGAACGAATGTTCAGCCATAACCCTGAGCTCAAAGATATTTTCAATATGAGCAACCAGCGCAACGGCGACCAGCGCGAAGCGCTGTTCAACGCTATCTGCGCCTACGCCAACAATATCGAAAACCTGCCGGCCCTACTGCCGGCAGTGGAAAAAATTGCCCACAAACATACCAGTTTCATGATCACCGCTGAGCAATATGCCATTGTTGGCGGCCACCTACTGGGTACGATTGACGACCTGCTCGCCCCTGGCCAAGAAGTCTTGGATGCGTGGGCAGAAGCCTATGGCCTGCTTGCCGATATCTTTATCAAACGCGAAGAAGAGATCTACCAGGAAAACGAAGGCAAGTCGGGGGGCTGGCGTGGCACCCGTGAATTTATCCTGACCGAGAAAACCCAAGAGAGCGAAGAGATCACCAGCTTCACCTTCAAGCCAGCCGACGGCGGTGAAGTCGCCGGCTACCAGCCGGGCCAATACCTTGGGATCTACCTCCAGCCAGCAGGCTTCGAGTTCCAGGAAATCCGCCAGTACAGCCTGTCTTCTGCCCCGCAGGCCGATCAGTACCGTATTTCGGTCAAGCGCGAAGCAGGTGGCAAGGTCTCGAGCTATCTGCATGATGCCCTGCAAGTGGGCGATAAAGTCCAGCTTGCCCCACCTGCCGGCGACTTCTTCCTCGATGTGGAAGCCACGACGCCGGTGGCATTGATTTCTGCCGGTGTGGGCCTAACGCCGACTCTGTCGATGCTAGAAGCCTTAACCGCCCACCAGGCCGACGTGCACTGGCTACACGCTGCCGAGAACGGCGGTCACCATGCCTTCAAGCACACCGTCGCCCGCATGGTTGCCGAGCATGATCACTTTACCAGCCATACTTGGTACCGTGAGCCGCTGGCTTCAGATAGCCAGGCCGAAGACTTCCAGTTTGACGGTATGATGGACCTTAGCAAGGTCAAAGAACTGGTGGCGACTCCAGGCATGCACTACTACTTCTGTGGACCGATCGGCTTCATGCAGTATGTCGCCAAGCAGCTACTTGAGATGGGCGTTGCCGAAGAGCAGCTTCACTACGAATGCTTCGGCCCGCACAAGGTGATTTAATTGCAACAAAAAAGAGAGGCTCCGGCCTCTCTTTCTGTATCTCTCTTCTCGCCCAGAAACTCGCACTAACCCAGCTTCCAACGTGTTTTACCTACCAAAAACTATCCCGCCGCTTGGCCCTGGCAATCACATTGGCCGGCATCCGGTTTTCCAGCCCACGGCGCAGGCTCGCAATCTTGTTGTGGGTGCTTTGACTTGCTGTCACCGTGTTGTATAGCCAGCGGTAGGCATCTTCAAAGTCGAGCGGACTGCCGTAATTACTCAGCAGCAACTCGGCAAGCTGGATACGGGCATCGACATTGCCCATGGCAGCGGCTTCACGCAAGTAGGGGATCGCCCGCTCCCGATCTTGCTGGACCAAGGTGCCGCGAGCGTAATATCGCCCGAGCTGCTCCAGTGCTGCAGGTGAGCCTTGCTGGGCAGCCGACTGCATGTAGTGGACACCAAGCTCGACATCACGATCGACACACACGCCCCAGGCAAGCATATCGCCATAAAGAAACTGATAAGAAGGAGATTCGACACGGATCGCCCTGGCCTCAATATCCTGAACCAGCTGGCAATCATCAGCCTGGACTTGCTGCAAATGACTGTTGGAGACGAACATCCGGTTGAGCTCGTTTTCGCTATACACAGGCACGGCATCACCCACCTCTTCCAGTGCGGAAGCAGGTATTGCGCAGCACAAGGCAATAGCAAAGGTTAACGGGCGTAGGCTCATGGATAGATCTCTTTCCAAACGTGCTAACGTTATCGGCGGCAGAGCAGCAGACTTTAGAGAAAAAACACCCTAAACGGCAATTTTCCGGCGTTCCAATGACATAGTATAAATAGGTTTTTGACGCAATCTTCTCAGGCCAATTTTGGAACTAACCCCCACTTTGGCCGTATCACTATAAGGCTAAAGTCTCTCCCAGCTAATGACGAAAAAAACATAAAAAAAAGCCAGCCCCAAGGGCTGGCTTTCATATCAATTATCACCAGTGCTGTACTATCGCATTACCTTGGCAATGCAGCGTACGGCTAGCAGCAATTACTCACCGTATGGGTGAACCTTGATGATTGTCTCGTTACGGTCAGGACCGGTAGAGATGATGTCAACTGGTACGCCAGTTAGCTCTTCGATACGTGCGATGTAGTCTAGTGCTGTCTGTGGCAATGCATCCAGAGACTTAGCACCGAATGTTGTTTCAGACCAGCCAGGTACCGTTTCGTAGATTGGCTCGATGTTCTCGTAAGCGTCAGCCGCCATTGGAGAGACTTCTAGGATGTCGCCATCTTTGGTCTTGTAGCCAGTACAGATCTTGATCTCTTCCAGGCCATCCAGTACGTCTAGCTTGGTTAGGCAGAAGCCAGTGATTGAGTTGATCTGGATAGCACGACGCATAGCAACGGCATCGAACCAACCTGTACGGCGTAGACGGCCAGTCGTCGCGCCAAACTCGTTACCTACTTCACCCAGGTGCTTACCAACAGGGTCTTGCTTGTCTAGACCGTCGTATAGCTCTGTCGGGAATGGACCTGCGCCAACACGGGTGCAGTATGCTTTCGCGATACCCAGGATGTAACCAAGGTGACGAGGACCGAAGCCAGAACCTGCAGCAACACCACCAGCCGTTGTGTTTGAAGAGGTTACGTACGGGTAAGTACCGTGGTCGATATCAAGCAGTGTACCCTGCGCACCTTCGAACATGATCTTGTCGCCGCGTAGACGAGCATCATCAAGTTCTTTAGTTACGTCGATAACCATTGCAGTCAGGATATCAGCCTGTGCCATGATGTTTTCAAGTACTTCTTCGTAGCTTACCGGCTCAGCATTGTAGTAGTGCTCAAGCTGGAAGTTGTGGTAAGCCATAACCTCTTTAAGCTTCTCGGCAAATGCTTCTTTGTCGAACAGGTCGCCAACACGTAGGCCACGGCGAGCAACTTTATCTTCGTAAGCTGGACCGATACCACGGCCAGTTGTACCGATCGCTTTCTTACCACGAGCGATTTCACGCGCTTGGTCAAGAGCGATGTGGTATGGAAGGATTAGCGGACAAGCTTCTGACAGGAACAGACGTTCACGAACAGGGATACCACGTTCTTCTAGTGGGCCCATTTCTTTCATCAGTGCGTCTGGAGAAAGTACAACACCGTTACCGATGATACATTTAACGTTGTCACGTAGGATACCTGATGGGATCAGGTGAAGGACAGTTTTTTCACCGTCAATGACTAGGGTGTGACCAGCGTTGTGACCACCTTGGTAGCGCACTACGTATTTTGCATCTTCGGTCAATAGATCTACGATCTTACCTTTACCTTCGTCACCCCATTGGGTGCCAAGAACGACTACATTATTTGCCATCTTTCTTCGTCTATCAGTAGTTAAAAAGGGATTCTAGCACCTTCAACGTTGCCTTGCAGTCATTTTTTGACCATGAGCCGCAAAACGGCAAGAAGCCTGTCACGCAAACGTGCTAGGGGAATTTACATACTAGTGTACATCATATAGGCGATGACACTGCCGGCGACAACCAGGCAACCACCGATACGGCGCAGCGAATTGTCATCCTGCTGGCTCAGTTGGCTCACCATCTCACGCCAGCCTTTTGGGGCCAGTAATGGGCCAAGTCCTTCAAACACAAGCACTAGCCCTAGTGCCATCCAAAATGCCTTACTCATTGTCGTCTCCTCGCATTGATGGCCGGATTATACCCAATAAAAAAGGCAAGACCGAAGTCTTGCCTTTTCATCACAACCTTAATGGCGCTTAGTTAGCGACCGCGTTGGACTCTTTCATGTACTTGAAGAATTCCGTATTCGGGTCAACCACCAAGATGTCGTTCTTCGAGTTGAAGCTGTTCTCGTACGCCTTCAGAGAACGCAGGAAGTTGTAGAACTCCGGGTTCTTGTTGAACGCACCCGCATAGATTTGCGCCGTTTCAGCATCCGCAGCACCACGTACTACTCGAGCCTGACGGTCTGCATCAGCAATGATCTTCGCAACTTCTAGCTCTGACTGAGCACGGATAACTTCAGCTTTCTCACGACCTTGAGAGCGGTGCTTACGGGCAACCGACTCACGCTCGGCACGCATACGGCGGTAGATTGACTCGCTGATCTCATCAGGCAGGTTGATTTTCTTCATTCGGAAATCCACCACCTCAACACCCAAGTCTTTAAACGCGCTGACTTTGATGTCGGCCAATACATTGGCCATGATTTGATCACGCTGACCTTCAACCTCTTTACGAGGAGCGACTTCAGCAACGATTTCAGACGCTGGTGCGTCATCTTCTTCAGCCACAGCCGTGCTGTCTTGATTATTACCACGGTCTGGGCCAGAGACGATCTGCTTGATTTCTCGAGAACCGATCTCCGCACGCAGGCTGTCGACCACCTTACGTTTCAGAAGCGCTTCTGCCGTTGAGACATCACCACCACCGGTTGTCAGGTAGTACTGGCCGAAGTCTTCGATACGCCACTTCACGTAGGTATCGATGATCACGTCTTTTTTCTCAGACGTTACAAAACGGTCAGCCTGGTCATCCATGGTCTGGATACGGGCATCCAGGGTACGGACACGGTCAAACACCGGCACTTTGAAGTGCAGGCCCGGCTCGTAGATCCTTGCTACATCCGAATCAGGCGCCTTAAGGATACGGCCGAAACGAACAACAATACCGCGCTCGCCTTCCTGAACCACGAACATTGACATCAGCAATGTCGCGATGAAGACAACAATCACAGGGATCATTAACTTACGCATAATTAAAATCTCCCCTGACGGCCAGTATCAGTACTACGTGGCGCAGTTGATACCGGGGCGGTCTCGACTTTTTCAAGTTCGATACCGTAATCGCTAGACGAGCCACTTTTCGGCTGGCTACTCTGCTGAGCTGGGTTAACCAGCTTGTCCAATGGCAGGTACAGCAGGTTGCCGCTTGATTGCGAGTCGACCATCACTTTACTGGTGTTCGAGTAAACGCGTTCCATTGTCTCAAGGTACAGACGGTTACGCGTAACTTCAGTAGCTGCCAGGTATTCAGGCAACAGCTTTTCAAACTGCGCCACTTCACCGAGTGCACCGTTGATCACACGCTCAGAGTAACCTTCCGCTTCTTTCTTCAGACGCTCGGCACGACCGGTTGCCTTAGGCAAGATGTCATTGCTGTAAGCTTCTGCTTCACGAACGAAACGCTCCTCATCCTCTCGCGCTGCAATTGCATCATCGAAGGCGTCTTTCACCGCTTCCGGCGGACGGGCAGACTGGAAGTTGACATCAACCACCAACAGACCCATGTCGTAACGCTGGATGATGTTATCAATCGCTTCTTGCGTATTGGCACGGATCACCTGACGACCAGTGGTCAGGGCTTCATCCATGGTCGAGTCACCGATCACTGCACGAAGTGCAGAATCAGTCGCCTGACGCAAGCTGTCATCCGCATTGGTGACGCTGAACAGGTATTTCTGCGGCTCGGCCACACGGTACTGAACGTCCATTTCCACTTTCAGTACGTTTTCGTCTTTGGTCAGCATCAGACCCGAGCTGCGCAAAGAACGAATTGCCTGTACGTTGACTGGCTCGACTTCATCGATAAAGGTAGGTTTCCAGTTCAGACCCGGATCTACCATTTCGTAGAATTTACCGAAACGCAGAACAACCCCGCGCTCCGCTTCGCCGATGGTATAGAAACCGGAAAAGCCCCATACCGCTGCAGCCAACACTGCGATTACCCCAAGACCTGCAGCGCTGCCGCCAGTCGAAGGTCCCTTTTTATTCCCCAAAATGCCACCGAATTTACGACTCAGTTTTGAGAAAACCTCATCGAGATCCGGCGGACCTTGATCACGACCACCGCGATTATTGTTCCCCCAAGGGTCTTTATCACGGCCGCCGTTGTTACCAGGCTCATTCCACGCCATTATAGAACTCCATCAATATGATATGACGACAGTTTTTTTTATTACTCTAGCAGTCCATTAAGCAACGATAAAGTCATCTAACGAAGTACTTTCTCTTTTTTGTAACCTAGACCACTCTGCCAGTGGCAAGCGGATGTCGATTTTCAGGCTGCCATCGTCGTCGTATTCCTCACTGACAATACAACCCAGTTGGTAAAACTTACTGCGGTAACGGCCGATAAATTGCGGCGGTAATCGCAGGGTATGTTTAACCATGGTACCCGACAAGCGCTCGGTCAGGGCGTCAAACAACAGGTCGATGCCCTGTCCTTCCATCGCCGAAACCCACACTCTCTGGGGAACACCGGCTTCATCACGTTCTATACGTGGCGACGCCCCTTCCAGATTATCGATCTTATTCATCACCACCAAGGTTGGTACCTCGTTGGCATCGATCTCTTCGAGTACCGTATCAACCGCTTCGATATTTTCACGGAAACGATCATCGCTGGCATCGACGACATGTAACAGCAAACTGGCATCCTGAGTTTCTTTCAGAGTTGCCTTGAAGGCTGCGACCAAGTCATGGGGCAGGTGACGAATAAAACCTACCGTATCAGCCAAGATTGAGGTACCGACATCGGCCACGTCAATCTTACGCAGAGTTGGATCTAGGGTGGCAAACAGCTGGTCAGCGGCATAGACACCGGCATCGGTGACCCGGTTAAACAACGTCGACTTACCGGCGTTGGTATAACCGACCAGTGAAATCGTCGGGATTTCAGCACGGTTACGTGCCCGGCGCCCCTGATCGCGCTGCTTGGCCACTTTCTCGAGACGGCGCAATATCGTCTTGATCCGGTCGCGAAGCAAACGGCGGTCCGTTTCCAACTGGGTTTCACCCGGTCCACGTAAGCCGATCCCGCCTTTCTGTCGTTCAAGGTGGGTCCAACCGCGGATCAAGCGGGTTGAGATGTGACGTAGCTGCGCCAGCTCGACTTGTAGCTTACCCTCGTGGGTACGCGCGCGCTGTGCAAAGATATCAAGGATCAGACCGGTGCGGTCCAGTACCCTGCATTTGCAAATTTGCTCCAGGTTACGCTCTTGCGCTGGAGAAAGTGAATGGTTGAATATGACGATTTCGGCGTCTTCAGCCCGAACCGCTTCGGCAATTTCCTGTGCTTTACCTTCACCCACGTAGAACTTAGGGTGGGGAGTTTTACGACTACCGGTAACCACCCGTAGCGTATTGACTCCCGCCGAGGAGACCAGCATTTCAAACTCGCTTAAGTCTTCCCACTCCCCTTCTTGCGTGAAGTTGATATGAACAAGAATTGCCTGCTCACCGGTTTCATAACGGTCAAACAAGCAATCAACTCCTTAATGAAGAATATTATTCTTCGGTTTTTTCTTGTGAACGTTCTGCCGAAGCTGGGCGGTCACCTGTGTGGTGGTGATTAACTGGACGTGCAGGCACGACAGTAGAAATCGCGTGCTTGTATACCATCTGGTTAACAGTGTTCTTCAGTAGGATCACAAACTGATCAAAAGACTCAATCTGGCCCTGTAGCTTGATACCGTTAACCAGGTAGATTGAAACTGGGATTCTTTCACGACGCAAAGCGTTCAAAAATGGGTCTTGCAGAGATTGCCCCTTAGCCATTATTTCTTTTCCTTATTTGTTTGTAGTTGTAGTTAGCAACGAACAAAATTAAAAATACGCAAAACAGTAATCAGTATACACGCTAATCAAACATCACATCTAACTGAGTTTGTGACGGTTTGTAACGCAGATTCTGGGTCACTGCTATCCAACCACGTCAGATCTTTCCAGCTTCTCAGCCAGGTGATCTGACGCTTCGCCAATTGACGGGTGGCACAGATACCGCGGAACACCGCGTCATCCAAAGAGCACTGCCCGTCCAAATATTCCCACATCTGGCGGTAGCCTACACAGCGTATTGAAGGCAGATCTGGGTTCAGATCACCTCGTTCATACAAAGCACGAACTTCCTGTTCAAAACCCGCTTCGATCATCTTTTCAAAACGCTGCTCGATCCGCCGATGCAGCACAGCCCTATCCGTGGGAGTTATTGCAAACTGGTGTACCCTGTAAGGCAAGGTATCACCTTGAGTTTTCGTAAGCTCAGTTAAAGTTTTACCCGAAATACGAAAAACTTCCAATGCGCGTGAAAGGCGCTGGGGATCATTGGGGTGGATCCTTGCCCCGGAAACCGGGTCAATCCGCACCAACTCCTCATGCATCGCCTGCCAGCCTTTTTCCGCCGCTTCCTGCTCAATCTGAGCGCGAATAGCAGGATCTGCCGCTGGCAACGGTGACAAACCTTCCAATAATGCTTTGTAGTACAACATAGTACCACCAACCAATAAAGGAATGCGCCCTTGTGCAACTATATCAGCCATTTCTTTCAGTGCATCAGCGCGAAAGTCCGCAGCTGAATAACTTTGCGCTGGATCACGAATATCGATCAATCGATGCGGTGCCTGCGCCAGTTCATCGGCATCCGGCTTGGCGGTGCCGATGTCCATATCTTTATAGATAAGGGCTGAATCAACGCTTATCAACTCTACAGGTAGTTGTTGGCGCAATCGGATCGCCAGATCGGTTTTGCCCGACGCAGTCGGGCCCATCAGGAAAATCGCCTGAGGTAGTGGCTTAGTCATAATTAAACGCTTCTATTGCTGCGCTCACGTCGACCGGACGCAGCAAGTCAGGAAAATAGTGTTCGAGTTCAGGTCCCCAGAGCTGCTCGAGCTCGGTGACCAGCTGGATCGCCTGGGACAAGCTATAGGCCCCGCTGGCCTCGGTCAGCTGACCAGAAAGCCAATCGAGCAGTTTGTCCCAGCCTTGCGACTCAGGATCTTCGGCTACCGCTGCCAAATAGGCCAGCAGTGCCGGGATCAATTGCTGCAGGTTCTGCTGACGCAACGGCTGACACACCGACAAGATAATAAGCTGCTGTTTGTTCTTGGCTTTGAGCTGAATGCCCAGCTGCTTGAGTAGCATCGCATGCTGCTCGGCGCAGTCTATCATATTCGGCTCAACAGGGATGGAGTGCGGAATAAGCAGCGGTTGTGGCTTTAATCCCTCCGTCTGGGCCAGACGCAGCTGCCCTTTGGTCCGCAAACTTTGCGCTCTTGCAAGAGACAATAGTGCCAAACCATCATCACGGTTAAGCAGCAGGTATTGTTTCGCCACCAACGACAGCGCCTTGCCCAGCCCGATACCGTTGGCGGTATCGATCGCATCCTGGCGAGTCGGCGGCTGGGTAACGGCAGACGGTACTGTCACCGCAGGTTGCTGCGCCGGTACCTGACGGACATGACTCGACGTATTTTGCTGCGGTGCCGGCTTCGGGGCCGACTCCACGGTTCGCATCAACTGCTGGTAGACTTCAATCTCTTCCGGACTCGGCCCATCCTCTTGCTGGCGCGCGCGGCTACTGCCCCCAGAGCGCCCTGCGCTATTTGGCAAATTGCTGCTTGGCGAATAATCGCTGTCACGATAGCCATGCTCATGCTGTCCCCTTGATTGAGGGCGAGCAGGAGCAGAGCGCTCACGGTAGCTTGATGAGTCTGATGACTCGGTTCGCTGAGGGCTTCGCTCGCGGCTTTCGTTACTTCCCGCAGAGCCACTTCCCGCAGAGTCGCTGGAAAGCCAATCCCGCGCAGGCGCCTTGTTGGGATAGTCTGGCGTTCGAGCAATCGCCGCCAAGGCGGCATCCGGCTCGGCAATGCCATGCTCCGGTGAGGAAGAAGCCTCTGACGCAATCGATGAATATGCCGTCTGCGGCGCATGGGCACTGGCCCTTGGCGCCGGTATGTTCATGACTTGCTCGGGATCATCCGCCGCCCCTTCTATCAATGCGCTTTGCAGCCCCTGGCAGATAAAATCATGCACTAGGCGAGCCTGGTGAAAACGCACTTCATGCTTGGCGGGGTGAACATTGACATCAACCTGGTGCGGGTCGACATCGATAAACAGGGCATAGGCCGCATACTGATCCGGCGCCAGGCTGCTTTCGTAGGCTTGGCGGATAGCATGGTTGATGAGCTTATCCTTCATCATCCTGCCATTGACGTAGCAGTACTGGATATCGTTCTGTGACCGCGCCCCCTGCGGGCTGCAAATCCAGCCGCTCAGTTTGAGATCACCATGTGACAGCTCAACCGCCAGCGCATGATCCAAGAACGCCTGTCCGCACACCGCGGCCAAGCGGCGCTCTTTCTGGATTTGGGTATTGGCGGCGCGGTACTGACGTACCACCTTGCCGTTGTGGCGCAGGTTGATGGTGACATCCATCCGGCTCAGTGCAATGCGCTTCAGCAGCTCATCGATATGGCCGAATTCGGTTTTTTCGGTACGGAGGAACTTTCGACGGGCCGGGGTGTTGAAAAACAGATCCAACACTTCCAGCGTAGTGCCTATGGGATGGGCAGCAGGCTTGAGCTGCACCTCCATATCCCTCCCTTCGGCATACGCCGCCCAGGCTTCCTCCTGCTCGGCAGTACGAGACGTCAGCGTCAGACGAGAAACCGAGCTGATACTGGCCAGCGCCTCACCACGAAAACCGAGGCTAGCAATGGCTTCGAGATCATCAAGAGTGGCAATTTTCGAGGTCGCGTGGCGGCTCAAGGCCAAGCCTAGCTCGTCTTTCGGGATCCCCTTGCCGTTATCACGGATACGGATCGTCCGGCTGCCGCCCTTGTCGATATCGATATCGATCCGGGTCGCCCCGGCATCAAGGCTGTTTTCAACTAGTTCCTTGACCACCGATGCGGGTCGCTCGACAACCTCACCAGCCGCAATTTGGTTCGCCAACCGAGCTGGCAAGATCTGAATAGGCATAATTAACTACTCGGAATAGTAAGTTTTTGTCCAACCGCCAGCTTATCAGTGCGTAACTGGTTCGCTTCTCGTAGGCGACTTATGGTCACGCCATAGTCGGCAGCAATTTTACCGAGAAACTCCCCCCGCTGCACGGTATGCACCACCGAAGCTGGTGCCTGCACCGTAATTTTTAGTTTCTGTCCCACCGCCAGCTCATCTGAGCGTAACTTGTTGGCACTACGAATACTTGCCACCGTCACGCCATACTGGCCGGCAATCTTGCCGAGAAACTCACCGCGCTTGACGGTGTGGGTCACCGTTTTGGTGGTCGTCGCCGCCGTCCTCGAGGCAGCGGCTGTGGCCGTACTTGTTACCGGCGCCTTCACTGATACTTTCAGCTTCTGGCCGATTGCCAGCTCATCCGAACGTAAGTTGTTGTCACGCCGAATACTGGCTACCGTCACCCCGTACTGGTTGGCGATCTTGCCGAGGAAGTCACCTCGCTTGACGGTATGAGTCACCGTCTTGGTGGTAGTCGTGGCCGGCACCGTAACGGGCGCCTTACCCGGGATCACCAATACCTGCCCGACCTTCAAGGTATTCGACTTGAGATTATTGGCCTGTTTGATCGCCGCAACAGACGTACTGTAGCGGTTGGCAATCACACTCAGCGACTGGCCGCTGGTTACTTTATGCTTGATGCCCTGATTACGGGAAGCAAACAAGGTCCCTTCCGGTGGCTTCTCGTTGAAGTACGACAGCACCCCGCGGTAAACCGCATCCGCCAGTTTATTCTGGTGCGACTTCGAGTTTAGCAGTCGCTCCTCGGTCGGGTTGGTAATAAAGCCGGTTTCAACCAGTAGCGACGGGATATCCGGTGACTTCAGTACCGCCAGGCTAGCATGTTCCGGTTTGCTCTTGTGCAGGGTGGTAACCTTGCTCATTTCCCTTAGAACCCGGCTTGCGACGTCATAACCTTCCTTTTGCGAATGGCTGAACTGCAGGTCAAGTACCGCCATACTCAAGTACTGGTCATCATTACCACCGGACAGCACATCACCGCCTCCGAGCAGCTCTGATTGTTTTTCGTGTTGCTCAATCCAACGGCCGATCTCACTATTGGCACGGCGGGTATTGAGTACCCAGACCGACGCCCCACGCGGCTGAGGCTTGTGGAAGCCATCGGCGTGAATAGATACCAATAGATGGGCACGTTTCTGACGGGCAATTTCTGTCCGCCGGTTGAGGTTCACGAAATAATCGCCCTGACGGGTCATCACCGCCTTCATGCCCGGTGTCGCGTTGATCCGTGCCGCCACCTTTTTCGAGATATCTAAGGTGACTCTCTTTTCATACAAACGGCTCGGTCCGATTGAGCCCGGATCTTCACCACCATGACCGGGATCTATAGCGACAATGATGTCATCGGTACCATAAGGCAAGATGGCCTGCTGGTTGGCTACGCTCGGCTTCGATGTCGGTTCAGGCTTCTTTGCTGTTGCGGCTTTGCCATGCGGCAAATCCATCACCAGACGGTGACTGTAGGTCCCATCCGGTGTCGGTGCCAGCTTGAATAGCTTCGGGGTCATGCCCGATTTCATTTCCAGCACCAGACGGTATGTCCCTTTTTCCGGCGCGCCACTGTTGCGGATTTTGGTCAGGATTGCACTGTCCTTCACCACCACAGGCAGCTTGGTTTTCAACGTTGTCTGCTTGAGATCCACCACCAAGCGATCAGGCTTGGTCAGAGTAAAGTAACTGAATACCGCATCCTCAGTAAGATCCAGCACCACGCGAGTCTCGTCCGGTGCCGGCCAAACCCGGATCCCCTTCAGCTCATTTGCCATCGCCAGTGAGCTAAACAGACTGGCCCCTAAAATCACAGCATGAAAAAAAGCCCGTAACGACATCCTATCAACACAACTCCAAGCACTTAATGAGTTCACTACCGTATTCGTTATTCGCCGTCAGGGTGACTTTACGCTGTTCACCGTGATAGCGCATATCCAGTTCAAGGTCGGCTTCAGGCAACAGACCGGCCCCTTTCTCCGGCCATTCCACCAAGCAGATAGCATCAGCGGCAAAATAATCACGGATCCCCATGAATTCTAGCTCCTCGGGATCGGCAAGGCGGTACAAGTCAAAATGATAGACCTGCCAAGGCGGAAGTTCATACGGTTCTACCAAGGTATAGGTTGGGCTTTTTACATTGCCCTGGTGACCCAAAGAGCGAATGAAGCCACGACTGAATGTGGTTTTTCCTGCCCCCAAATCACCATGCAGATAGATGGTGGTCTGACGCTGACAGGCATGTGCCAACTTGTGGCCTAAATCTACCGTCGCCTGCTCATCAGCAAGCAGGATTTCAAAACTATGCATTATCTTCTTATCTTGGATTTACTAATTGTCGAATATGAGGAAACAAATCGCTGGCTAGCATACCACGCTCTCCCTCAGCAGCGCAGCGGTCGGCCGCCGTACTATGGATCCATACCCCGCACCAGGCCGCTGCCGCCAAGGACAAACCTTGGCCCAATAAGGCCCCGATGATACCGGACAGCACATCGCCCATACCACCCGTTGCCATGCCAGGGTTGCCTGCCGCGCACACCCAACACTGGGTACCATCATCAACCAGAGTGCCTGCACCTTTAAGCACAACGACACCGCCATACTTTTGTTGCAGGGCCCTGGCGGCACGAAAACGATCGGCTTCCACCTCGTGTACCGAGCAAGCTAGCAACCTGGCAGCTTCTCCAGGGTGAGGAGTAATTATACGATTATTTTTATAGTCTGGTGAACGAGACAATAAGTTCAATCCATCCGCATCCACGACTAGGCTTTTTTCGGTCTTGGTGAGTTCGCTATATAAGGACTGGCTCCAACTTGATTGGCCAAGTCCCGGCCCCACCACCAGCACATCGGCCCATTGTAGGCGCTGCGCCAACAACACCTTATCTGTTTGTTGCCAGCCAACAGCCATTATTTCAGGTCTGGCCGTCACAATTGACAACGCATTGTCAGGTTGCGTCAACACTGCCGTCAAACCCGCCCCAGCGCGTGCAGCCGCTTCCGAAGCCATCCGGATCGCGCCGCCCATACCGTGATCACCACCGGCCAAAATGATCCGGCCATGATCACCTTTGTGGGCGCTGCGGGCTCGCGGCAGCAAGCAAGAACCGACATCTGCAGCTTGGATCAAGCGGGCCGAAGGCGGCTCAATTTGCTCAAAGTCATCGGCGACCTGCAAACCGGCAAATTGGACCTGACCAACATATTCTGCTGCTTGTCCCGTCCACAAGCCCTGCTTACTACCGATAAAGGTCACGGTCGATTGTGCTTTCACCGCTTCACCGAGTACTTTCCCGGTATCGGCACAAAGCCCAGAGGGAATATCGATCGCAATAACAGGCACTGCGATCCGGTTGATCATCATGATCAGCTGCTTACCCTCTGGCCGCACCTCACCACTGAGGCCGGTGCCAAGCAGTGCATCAATGACCACTTCAATCGACGATGGGATCGATGCTGCCGGCGGCAATATCTGCCCGCCAGTAGCCAGCCAGGCGTCCCTTGCCAATGCCGCATCACCCTGCAATTTCGCCGCATCCCCCATCTGCCAGAGTGTCACTTGATAACCGGCTTCTTTGGCCAAGCGGGCAACAACATATCCATCGCCACCATTGTTCCCACCTCCGCAACAGACCAGAACATGTTGATGACGGGTAAAGTCTTGTTCAAGCTGGTGAAAAACCGCTGCCCCAGCGCGCTCCATCAGCAGATACATAGCTAACTGTTGCTGAGCCGCCGCCTGACGCTCTCCACGGCGAACCTGCTCAGCCCGGTATAATTTGCCTGACCATTGTTCCGCTTTCATGGTACTCCCTCTCCTTGCCGTCACCATTCATTGTAACGATAAGCTTACTCTGCACTAGTCTCAGGCAAAGATCTTCCTGATGATCCTCTCAACATTTGCTGTGATTGTGGTAAACTTCCGCCCCCAATTAAGCTCGGTATTGTAAGCATGACCATCGACTATCGCGATCTGACCCAGAAAATCAAGCAATGGGGCCAGGAACTCGGCTTCCAGCAGGTTGGGATCAGCGATGTCGATCTTAGCGAACATGAAGCACAGCTTCAGCGCTGGCTGGATGCCGGCTACCATGGTGATATGGACTGGATGGCCCGTCACGGTATGATGCGCGCCCGCCCAGCCGAACTGCACCCCGGTACAGTCCGTGTGATCAGTGCCAGAATGGATTACTTACCACCAGAGGCTGGCTTTGCCTATAGCCTCAGCCACCCAGAAACGGCCTATATCAGCCGTTACGCCCTCGGCCGTGACTATCACAAGCTTATCCGAAACCGCCTTAAACGTCTCGGCCAACTTATTGAGCAAGAGGTCGGCCCCTTCGGCTACCGCCCTTTTGTCGATTCAGCCCCAATTCTGGAGCGACCGCTGGCTGAAAAAGCCGGGCTGGGTTGGACAGGCAAACACTCACTGCTGCTCAACCAGCAGGCAGGCTCATGGTTCTTTCTTGGCGAACTGCTTATCGATCTACCTTTACCTGTCGACAAGCCAGAAGAGAACAAGTGCGGTAAGTGTGTTGCCTGCATGACAAGTTGCCCAACCCAGGCAATCGTCGAAGAGGGTGTGGTCGATGCAAGAAGATGCATTTCTTATCTGACCATTGAGTTTGATGGTGTGATACCTGAAGAATTCCGAGAAGCTATTGGTAGCCGTGTTTATGGCTGTGATGACTGCCAATTGGTTTGCCCGTTCAACCGCTTTTCTGAAGTGACAAACGAAACCGATTATCACTGCCGTGACAGCCTAAAGTTGCAGCCATTAACTACACTCTATGCTTGGACTGAAGCGACCTTCCTGAAAAATACCGAAGGCTCAGCTATTCGCCGTATCGGCCATATCCAATGGCTGCGCAATTTGACCATTGCAATGGGTAATGCTCCTTACAGCCCAGACATTATCGAGGCATTGGCGTCTAGAGAAGGTGAGAATGCTTTGCTGGATGAACATATCCGTTGGGCGAAGGAGAAACAGTACGAAAAACGCCAACAAGATGCGATTAGCGTATTACCGGCAAGCACCAAACGCTTGGTGCGAATCGTGGAAAAAGGCCTGCCACGCGATGCCTAACTGGAAAAATGGCCCGGCTACCATATTGCAACGTTATCCACACATAGTGAGAGCTTGATCAGGCTTCTGCACTAATGTGGAAAACATTTTCATTTTTGTCTCTTTATCTGCTATTCCCGATATTAAACACAGCCCAATATCTGCTACTCAAAAAAAGTTATCCAAACATCCACAGAGTGGATCAAGTTGTATATAAGTCTTGAATAAAGGCCATTAAACCAATACAAATCAACATCTTACATTGTGGATACTTTTTTATCGATTATTGTTTTATTGAAGAATAAAAAGATAAATACAGACTTGTTCACACGGTATCGGCACACGTAATCAACCGACTTACCCACAAGGCTCATTTGTGGATAACTCTGTGCAAGATCTCAGTATTTTCTATCCGCCACAGGCTCAAGCCCACGAACGACAAGGCATTCAGGCATAGGCTGGTCGGGATAAATTTAGACAGATACGATTCACAGCTCCCTGCTGGCAACTTACATTACCCGCATCAAACCATTCAAAGAGCTTGTGTCGCCATTTGACACTAAACAGAGCATCTGGATATTGCAGGATAAAAATAAACAGCCATAAGGCTGCAGGGGCAATATCTACGATGATGTTTTTGAAGCTGATCGCTTCATAATGGTTCCCGATAACACTTCGGTTATGGAACATTGAGACAACACACAAGATTATCGAGAATCGATTAACCCAGGAATGTTGCAATTGAACTAATACTTCACAGTAGTAGCTTTGCCGTTCCCCTGCACATTGCAGCGGCAGCAGAAATTGGAGTGACGTGGCCGACTAGGTACACGAGGTTCCTCGTGGGAGCACATCTATCCTGAAATTGGAGCGACACACGAGGTTCGAACTCGTGACCTCAACCTTGGCAAGGTTGCGCTCTACCAACTGAGCTAGTGTCGC
>NZ_JAWJZI010000022.1:0-51624 GCF_033022775.1 Photobacterium rosenbergii
CCTGGGTCCTGGGTCCTGGGTCCTGGGTCCTGGGTCCTGGGTCCTGGGTCCTGGGTCCTGGGTCCTGGGTCCTGCAGAAGCGATCACTGATAGCGATATGACGTCAAGCTCTTCGCTCTTGTTCTTTCGCTCTTCCCGCTTTTCCTAGGGCCGGCTCTTCCCAGGGCCAACCTTTTATAAATACTCTTCAATCAGCTTCTCGGCAATCTGTACGCTGTTGGTTGCTGCGCCTTTACGCACGTTATCAGCAACAACCCACATGTTCAGGCCGCAAGGGTGGCTGATATCTTCGCGGATACGGGCAACCATCACGTGGTCTTTACCTGTCGCGTCACTAACCTGGGTCGGGTAGTCATTGCCGTGGAAGACTTCAATGCCTTCGGCATTTTCCAACAGGCTAATCGCTTCCTCGACATGCACCGGCTGGCAGGTTTCAACATGAACTGCTTCAGCATGACCGTAGAACACCGGCACACGCACACAAGTCGGGTTCACGCGGATATTGTCGTCACCCAAAATTTTCTGGGTTTCCCACACCATCTTCATTTCTTCTTTGGTGTAGCCGTTATCCATGAACTGATCGATATGCGGCAAGCAGTTAAAGGCGATTTGCTTGTCGTACACATCCGTTTCTGCAGGTAGGCCGTTCAGTAGCTTGGCCGTTTGGCCTGCAAGCTCGTCCACACCTTTCTTGCCCGTTCCCGATACCGACTGGTAAGTGGCAACGTTGATGCGTTCAATACCGTATGCTTCGTGGATAGGCTTCAGTGCCACCAGCATCTGAATAGTCGAGCAGTTCGGGTTGGCAATAATGTTACGGTTACGGTATTCCGCCAGCGCGTGCGGGTTTACCTCTGGGATCACCAAAGGTACATCGTAGTCGTAACGGAAGCGTGATGTATTATCAATGACTACTACGCCATAATCGGCTGCAGTGGGTGCCCAACGCTCTGAAGCTTCTGCACCGGCAGAGAAAATAGCAAGCTGAACCTGGCCCCAGTCGAAATCTTCAACATTGGTTACACGTACAGTCTTACCCTTAAAGCGCAGGGTTTTGCCCGCACTGCGCTCAGAAGCAAGTAAATAGAGATTGCGAACAGGAAAATTGCGTTCCTCAAGAACTTCTACAATGGTTTCGCCGACAGCGCCGGTCGCACCGAGTACTGCAATATCAAATTCCTGGCTCATGGCCTTTCCTCTACTGTAAAACCTAATTTAGCCAGCGACTCTACCCCAAAATGGGCCTCGCCCGCTACTGTAATCGCGCTATATTCGCGGCGATCCCAGTAATTTTTACGCATCCGGTCAAATGCCGAGGCCATTTCCGGGCTACCTTCTTCAGTTTGGCTCATTTCACGGCGGAATAAACCATCATCACGGCGCACATCGTAAACCAGCTGAGTCAGAGAGAATAAGGTTGGCTCGTCCCACTTTCCGCTAAGCGTTACCTGTGGCACCGGAGCAACCGGCAGCAAGCTTGAGGCACTGACTTCCTTATCTAAGCCAAGGAACTGGCAGAAGCTGTTGTAAACCATCGTTGTGCCGCGGGCTTTACCTTCCAAGCCGTAACCCGCCACATGCGGCGTGGCAAAAGCCAGCAATGGCAACAGTTCCAAGTCAACTTGTGGCTCATGTTCGAACACATCCAAGACTGCTGTCAGTGTCTTGCCTACACCAGACAGGCTCTGCTGCAGAGCGCGCTTAAGCGCCTGGTTGTCGACAACCGGGCCACGGGCCGCGTTGATCAAAATAGCGCCAGGCTTTAGATCCGCGATAAAAGCCTCATCAACCAAGTGATAAGTTGGATACTCGCCATCGCGGGTAATTGGCGTGTGCATGGTGATCACATCACATTGCGAGCGGATATCTTCCAGCGAGTGGAATGGTCGGTTATCGCCCTGCTGTTCTTTAAGCGGGTCATTGAGCAGGTACGCGATACCCAGCGCATCGAGACATTGAGCAAGACAGCTGCCGACATTACCGGCACCGATGATCCCGACCTTTTTGTCGAAGATAGAAAAGCCCTGCTGCTGCCCAAGCACCATCAGGCTACTCAATACATATTCCGCGACACCGACCTTGTTACAACCCGGCGCTGCAGTAAAAGTAATTCCCTTGGCTGCCAACATCGCTTCGTCAACATGATCCTGACCAGCCGTTGCCGTACCGACAAACTTCAGCTTGTTGGCCTTGGTCAGTAGCGCTTCGTTGACCTTGGTCACCGAGCGGATCATCAAGGCATCGACATCCTGCAAATCCTCAGCGGTCATCGTCCTGCCCGGCTTGCTGATCACCTCGCCCAACTGGCTAAAAAGCGCCTCGGCATAAGGCATGTTCTCGTCAATGAGGATTTTCATAAAGCGTCCTTCGAAGGTTATTTGTATATGGGAGATGCTATTGGATGTTGAGGGAGTGTCAAGTGATTCATGGGCGATGGGCGATGGGCGATGGGCGATGGGCGATGGGCGATGGGCGATGGGCGATGGGCGATGGGCGATGGGCGATCCAAATTGTTTGCAAGAGCCTAACCATGTCAATCTCTTGCTTTTCCTCTAGCCTCTGGCCGTTTTGCCTATCAGCCAAGCTCTTACCCATAAAAAAGCCCAGCAGAATCTCTGCTGGGCGAACGTCCAGGAATAAAAACACCGACTGGGATCATAGACAGCTCCCGCAAAAGAAAATACTATTCTCACAGCCAATGTCGCGTCTGTTTTTTAGGCACTGACTCAAGGGCAAAACAGCTAGCGCAGTCTCCGCAAAAAGGCTTTCTAGCTGAATCTCTTAGTCAGTGCCACCCCCTGGAAAATGACAAAAGTCGGGTTCAGGCGAGCGGCTAAGGGCGTGTGGCTATCGGCTCACTTTCCCTAACTTCCCCCCAACCTGCATAATTTCTAGGTGGACTATGGGCTTTGTACTTTACCCATAGCCAAGAGCCTGTTTTCCTATGGCCAGCTCTTCTTACCCTTCGTACTTCTTGATAACCAGTGTGGCGTTAGTACCGCCGAAGCCAAAGCTGTTTGACATCACGGTCTTCAGCTCCTGGTCGCGCTTTTCAGTCACGACATCCAGGCCCTCTGCCGCTGGATCCAGGTTATCAATATTGATGCTTGGGGCGATAAAACCATTGTTTAGCATCAGCGTCGAGTAAATCGCTTCGTGAACACCTGCCGCGCCCAGTGCGTGGCCTGTCATTGCCTTGGTTGCAGAAATCGCAGGGCTGTTATCACCAAAGAGTTCTTGGATCGCGCCTAGCTCTTTCACGTCACCAACAGGCGTCGAAGTACCGTGGGTGTTGATGTAGTCAATGCTGTCAACATCCTGCATTGCCATCTTCATACAACGCACCGCGCCTTCGCCTGATGGGGCTACCATGTCATAGCCGTCAGAGGTTGCGCCGTAGCCAACGATCTCACCATAGATTTTTGCACCACGCGCCAATGCGTGCTCTAGCTCTTCGATAACCAGCATGCCGCCGCCACCAGAGATCACGAAACCATCGCGGTCTGCGTCGTAAGTACGCGAAGCTTTAGTTGGGTTGTCGTTGTACTTAGTTGATAGTGCGCCCATGGCATCGAACATCATAGTCAGCGACCAATCTAGCTCTTCACCACCACCGGCAAAAACAACGTCTTGCTTGCCTAGCTGAATAAGCTCTAGGGCGTGACCGATACAGTGTGCCGACGTCGCACAAGCTGAGCTCATGGTGTAGTTCACACCACGGATTTTGAACGGTGTCGCCAAACAAGCCGACACGGTTGAAGACATAGTACGCGGAACCATGTAAGGACCAACACGCTTAACGCCTTTCTCGCGAAGAATATCAACCGCAGCAACCTGGTTGTAAGAAGACGCACCGCCAGAACCAGCAACAAGGCCCGTACGGTCGTTTGAAACCTGATCTTCAGTCAGGCCAGCATCTTCAATTGCTTGCTCCATAGACAGGTAAGCAAAAGCGGCAGCATCGCCCATGAAACGCATTTTCTTACGATCGATATGCTCTGAAGGGGTCATTTTCAAATCGCCCCAAACATTACTGCGCAGCTTCATTTCTGCAAATTGTTCAGAGAAGTTGATACCGGACTTACCCGTTTTCAAAGACTCCAGCACTTCTTTAACGTTGTTACCAATACTGGAGACAATACCCATGCCTGTAATTACGGCTCGTTTCATGATGAATTCCTACTGTCATTTATACCCAAATAACCTCAGTCAAAACAATTAGCAACCTGAGGTGACTTGGGTATAACGTTGACGATAATAACGGGTTTGTCCGCCAAAAGTGGTCAGCTTTCCTGTTGATCAGGTACAATCCTCTGCAATTCAACCCGTAATACCAACTATGAGGCTTCTCCCTTTGTCTTATAAAGCCCAACCGTCCGTAAGCAAAACGCCATCGGCAAAAATCGAAAATGCCGTATTGGACTGGAACGAATCAGGAACGCCTGTTTCCAACGACTTTGACGATGTCTACTTCTCCAACGCCAATGGCCTGGAAGAAACCCGCTATGTGTTTCTGCACCAGAATGGCTTACCGACACGCTGGGAAACCTTCGACCGCCGCCGTTTTGTGGTTGCGGAAACCGGTTTTGGCACCGGCCTCAACTTCCTTGCGGTATGGCAGTGGTTCAAAGCCTTCCGCCAGGCCAACCCGGATGCGACCACCAAAGAGCTGCACTTCATCAGCTTCGAAAAGTTTCCGGTCACCAAAGACGATCTGATCAAGGCTCATGAGTCTTGGCCGGAACTGGCTGATTTAGCCAGCCAGCTCCATGCCCACTACCCACCCGCGGTCGCCGACTGCCACCGCATTGTGCTGGAACACGGCATGATCACCCTTGATCTGTGGTTCGGTGATATCAAAGACTGTATGCCACAAGTATGGACGAATAATGACGGTATCGTTGATGCCTGGTTCCTTGATGGATTTGCGCCAAGCAAGAATCCGGAAATGTGGAACCAAGATCTGTTCAACGGCATGGCCAAACTGGCTCGTGTCGGCTGTAGCACCGCAACCTTTACCGCTGCAGGTTTTGTCCGTCGCGGCCTGATTGAAGCTGGCTTTGACATGAAGAAGGTCAAAGGCTTTGGTACCAAGCGCGAAATGCTGGCAGGTAGCGTGACCGAACGCAAATACAGCACTAACGTCAAGCCATGGTATAACCGCAAGTCGGCCGCGAAAGAACAGACTGATGCAGGCATTGCGATCATCGGCGGTGGGGTCGGCTCGGCAACCACGGCACTGGCACTGGCTCGTCGTGGTATCAAAACAACGCTTTATTGTGCCGATGAACTACCTGCAGAAGGGGCTTCAGGCAACCGCCAGGGCGCGGTATACCCGCTGCTCAACGGCTCCAACGACGCCCTCTCGCGCTTCTTTGCCCCGGCATTTCTCTATGCCCGTCAGTTTGTTGAACAGGCCGCCAAGCAAAAAGCGGTCGCCCATGAGTGGTGCGGTGTCACCCAGCTCGCCTGGGATGACAATGCCACCAGCAAGCTTGGCAAGATGATGACAGGCGGCTTCCCTGAACAGCTGATACGCCAATTAGACGTTGAACAAACCGAGCAGGTAACTGGCGTGGTTTCAGGCCACAGCAGTGTCAACTACCCGCTTGGCGGATGGTTATGCCCGCAAGAGCTGACCCGCGCCTTGATTGAACAAGCACAAGAAATGGGCATGCTTGAACTCAAAACTAAGGTCGACATTCAACAGCTTGACCTGCTGGGTGAACAAAGCTGGCGACTGACTGACCAACAAGGTCAAAGCTACCAACACCACACCGTGATTGTGGCTAACGGACACCGTTTCGCCGAGTTTCCACAGACCCAGGATATTCCGGCTTACTCGGTACGCGGGCAAGTGAGCCATGTTCCAACTAACCCAACGCTGAACCCGCTCAAAACCGTGCTTTGCTACGATGGCTACCTGACACCCGTCAATGCCACGGGTGAGAGCCATTGCATCGGTGCCAGCTACCGCCGCGGCAGTACCGATTTAACCTTCAGCCCAGAAGAGCATGCCGACAACAAGCAGCGTTTGGTTGACTGCCTGCCTGCAGCAAGCTGGCCGCAGGATATTGATATGTCAGCGGAACAAGCACGTGTCGGTGTCCGCTGTGCCAGCCGCGACCACCTACCATTCGTAGGTGACGTGTGCCAATACGAGCCATTACTTGAGCAATATGCAGACTTGAAAAACCAGCAGGAGAGCGCAGAGGACGTGCCGGTTTACCCAAACCTGTACGCCATGATTGGTTTGGGCTCTCGTGGTTTAAGCTCTGCCCCACTGCTGGGTGAGTTACTTGCATCACAGATCTGCGGTGATCCGCTCCCACTGCCAAACAGCGTGCTGGAGGCCCTGCATCCGGGACGGATGTGGGTAAGGAAGTTGGTGAAGGGGAAGAAGGTATGAAGAACCTAGGTCCTAGGTCCTGGGTCCTGGGTCCTGGGTCCTGGGTCCTAGAATAAACTAGGACTGCAGATAATGCAGGCCTAGCTAAAAATGTTTACTTTTACCTAATTTACTCAGCTTGTGCTGTTACAGGTGGTGCCGGGTCATCGCCGCCGCCTGAATCAGACAATGCCACCCCGATCACAACCGCGGCGGCACCGACCGCCAAAACCGTTGCGGTAATACCACCCGCCGAAGCCGCAAATGCGGTATCAATACCTGCCGCTTTTCCGGTTTCCTGATTCGCCGCTTGTACCGAAGCTTGCGCCTGCTGTTGAGTCGAACTCGACTGGGAAGCGGTAGGCGTCGAGGTCGGCGCTTGCCTAACCTGAGAAGAAGTAGATGCAGAGTCTGCCGCAAAAGAAGAGAAGCTAATAAAGCCCGATATTAAAAATGCCGCCAATGAAAACTTCATCATTACTATCCCCAAAGCGCAACGTATGGTTATTGATATATCGGTAAGTATAGTTGGGGTTAGCGATACGGGAGGGGGAGTTGAGAAGAGTCTTGAGAATGAGAAACGGGCGATGGGCGATGGGCGATGGGCGATGGGCGATGGGCGATGGACGATGGACGATGGACGATGGACGATGGCAGTTATGAGGAACACTTTTGCCTATGTCTAATTAAGGCCCCTAGCTGAGCAGATATATGTTGAGCTTTTTCAATCAATGGGTTCACTTCTGAAGGGGAAATGTATGTTAAATCCCGCGCCAGCATTAGTTGGGTAACTAGTTCTCCATTTGAACCTTTAGCTATATAAAAAAACCTTACTGCTTCTCTATCGCTAAATCTCTCGTCACCCTCAGCAATATTAGAAGGAACAGATATGCAACAGCGTCGGATTTGATCCCTCAAGCTGTAATCATTACAACTTTCAATGGCCTTATAAACATCCAATGCCTGTTGATAGCTATCCCTCCAAACTTTTAGCTTCTTGTAATTCATCCTTGAATTTTAAATCCTATGGCCTATTGCCCATTACCTATAGCCTAGCTCTTTAATCCGCCCCAAATAGATCGCGGGTGTAGACCTTATCGGCAACGTCTGCGAGCTCTTCTGCCATACGGTTGGAGATGATGACGTCAGACACCTGCTTGAACTCCTCGAGATCTGTCATCACTTTGGACTGGAAGAACTCTTCTTCCTGCAAAACCGGCTCATACACCACGACCGGGATACCCTTGGCCTTGATACGCTTCATGATGCCCTGGATAGAAGAAGCACGGAAGTTGTCAGAGCCCGCTTTCATGATAAGACGGTAAACACCTACCACTTCTGGTTTTTTCGCAATGATAGAATCGGCAATGAAATCTTTACGGGTGCGGTTAGCATCAACAATTGCACCAATAATATTGTTCGGTACCGCCTGGTAGTTGGCTAACAATTGTTTAGTGTCTTTCGGTAGGCAGTAGCCGCCATAGCCGAATGACGGGTTGTTGTAGTGGTTGCCAATACGAGGGTCCAAACCAACCCCTTCGATAATTTGACGGCTGTCCAAACCATGGGCTTCAGCGTAAGAGTCCAGCTCATTGAAGTATGCCACACGCATAGCAAGATACGTATTCGAGAACAACTTCACGGCTTCCGCTTCTGTAGCGTCGGTGAAAAGCACTTCAATATCTTCTTTCACCGCACCCTGTACCAGCAGATTGGCAAATACTTCAGCGCGCTCAGACTTTTCGCCGACAATAATGCGAGACGGGTGCAAATTATCAAACAAGGCACGGCCTTCACGCAAGAACTCAGGTGAGAATAGCAAATTTTTACAACCCAACTCTTCCTGCACACGCTGCGTATAGCCAACAGGTACCGTTGACTTAATGACCATCACCGCGTTCGGGTTAATCGACATAACATCTTTAATCACCGCTTCAACTGAGGAGGTATTAAAGTAGTTGGTGATCGGGTCGTAATCAGTTGGCGTTGCAATAATGACATAGTCAGCCCCTTGGTAAGCAAGCTCCTTGTCCGTTGTCGCTTGAAGATCCAGCTTTTTTTCTGCCAGGTATTGAGAAATTTCTCTATCTTCGATCGGCGATTGACCACTGTTAATCAAGTCCACTTTATCTTGGATAATATCCAATGCGACGACTTCATTGTGCTGCGCCAATAGCACCGCGTTTGACAGGCCAACATACCCTGTACCCGCAACCGTAATCTTCATTATTCAACCTCAATCTCTTCAGCAAACTTGCAAGAGCGACAGTTCATGCATCGCTACCTACTTACTGATTGGTATACTCAATTAGCAAAGATAATACATCAGTAACTTAACAGAGCATAGTGATGGTATTGTTTACGGTACATAATAATGTTCAGTATCAAGCAGTGACTATATTTTGCCCGGCAGTGACCACCACCTCACAATTGGGCTTTATCGAACGCAACTTTGCTGCCAATTCACTCTGAGCTTTAATATCGCCATGTACAAGGTGAACTTTAGTTGGGCCTTGGCCAATATTGTCGACAAATTGAACCAAATCAGCTTGGTCTGCGTGGGCAGAATAACCCGTTAGATGATGTATACGTGCCCTGACATCTATATCCTCACCGTCGATATTAACCCGTTTTGCACCACGGGAAAGGGAATACCCCAGTGTACCCTTCGCCTGATACCCCGCAATCACTACATCTGTCCGGGGTTCTGGCAATAACGCCCTGAGGTAGTTGAGGATCCGTCCCCCGCTGCACATACCGCTCGCTGCGACGACAATCGCGGGCTCTTGGGTCGATACCAAGCGATTCACAATTGATTGATGCTGCTGGTGGGAGCCGACTGTAATACATTGTTCAAACGACAACGGATGGCGCCCCATATTTTTCCTTGCTAGCGCCTCTTTCTCCCATAAGCGGAAAAAAAGCGCATACTGCTTGGTAACTTCATCGGCCAAAGGCGAATCCAAGATTATCGGCAGCTCTTCCCACTTCAATCGCTCGGCGTCCCCTTGCAACTCTGTACCCTTTAGCAAAACAGGCGCGAATGTCTCGGCTATCAAGCTCTCGATATCAAACAATAGCTCTTGCGTACGACCAACACTGAAGGAAGGGATGAGTATCGCACCACCGTCAAGCAGGGACTTTTCAATAATTTGCTTGAGGTTTTCACTTCGCTCTCTCTCCCTTTGGTGACACTTATCGCCATAGGTACTTTCTAATACCAAAACATCGGCACGTTTAGGCGATACCGGATCAACCAGCAAAGGTGTGCCAGTTGGGCCAAGGTCACCAGAGAAAACAACAACCTGGCTGTTTGGTAAGACAACTTCAACATAAGCCGAACCCAAAATGTGCCCTGCCTGGCGAAAATAAAGCGCGAGCCTCTCACCATTTGGCAAAACAACAGGCGCCTGGCAGTCGAAAGGAACTGGCCTGAGCAAACTCTTACACAAACTCAAGAACTGATTACGTTGGTTTTGATTCAGGTTGAGCTGAATTTTCAATCCATCATCGAGCATTAACGGCAACAATGCAGCCGTCGCCTCTGTTGCATAAATGGGGCCACGATAGCCCGCAGCAAGCAGCCAGGGAATCCGGCCGATGTGATCAATATGGCAATGGGTCAACACAAGAGCCTGGATATGCTCTACGGCAAAATCGATATTCAATGAATGTTGGGCTTCACTCCCTTGAAACAACCCACAGTCAATCAGAATGCCATATTTCTCCCAGCGCAGCTCATGGCAAGAGCCCGTCACCCCCTCAAATGCTCCATGATGAATAATGTTCATGCGTCATACCTTAACCAGAATTCATAGAGATGATGACAAAAAAAAGTGAGCACGCACTAGATGAGGTTTAATGATTAGTAACACCTCGCAAAAAAAAATGAAAAAAAGCTCAACAAATCAAGCAAATCCGAAGGTAAGGACGCACTAACCTATCAATAATAACCTGTACTAATATACTCAGTTACGATTGAGTCGCTCTTAAGACTTCTTTAACTAGTTAATTCTTGTTAAAATTAGATAAGACCATCACACAACAACACTAGTAGTATCCAATGTTTGCTGACTTTTTTTTCGTCTTTTTCTCCTCGCTGACGGCTTTATTTTTATTAAGAAAATTCGCAAAACGAATTGGACTCGTTGATAAACCCAACGCAAGAAAGCTACACCAAGGAGCCGTACCTCTCGTTGGTGGTATAGCTATCTGCATTTGCCTTGCTCAGTTTTTGTACTACAAGCCAGAGATATTAAATGACTCAGGGCTATTTGTTTTCTGCATTACAACTTTAACGATTGTTGGTGCTCTGGATGATAAGTTTGATGTGGATTTTAAACTGAGAATGCTCCTGCAAGGAGCCCTATCAATCTGCATGATCTATTTTGCCGGTTTAGAACTACACACCTTAGGTGATCTCTTTGGGTTCGGGCCCATAAACCTAGGTGTTTTTGGTTACCTTATTACCGTGGTTGCTGTCATCGGTGCAATCAATGCCTTCAATATGGTCGATGGCATTGACGGGCTACTTGGAGGGCTTTCTATAGTAACATTCGGAAGCCTTGCCCTTATCCTTGCAAATGAAAGACAAACAAACCTCGCCTATATTTTAACTGTTATTATTGTGGCAATTATTCCATATATTCTTTTAAATCTTGGTGCTTTTGGAAGAAGAAGAAAAGTCTTTATGGGCGATGCCGGAAGCATGTTGATTGGCTTTACCGTAATCTGGATGTTATTACTAGCAAGTCAAAATGGCGATAAGTCTCCGCTTAGACCTGTTACAGCGCTATGGCTGATAGGGATTCCATTAATGGATATGGCAGCAATTATGGTTAGACGTATCAGACGTGGTGACTCACCATTTAAGCCCGATAGAGAACACTTGCATCATATCTTTCAGAGGTTTGGTTTAAACTCGACCCAAACACTAATAGTAATATGTACGCTAGCATCTATCCTAGCAGGCATTGGAATTTTGGGCGAATACCTCAACATCTCAGAAAGCATTATGTTTTTCGGGTTTTTCTTTTTATTTTTAGCGTACTTATATGTTCTTTTGAATATATGGAAAGTGACATCCTTTCTTAAAAGAATAAATAAAAATTCAATAGTTCAAAAAACGAGTAAATGATGAAGCAACAAAATCACGACACAACTTATAAAGACTTCAGCCTTTTAAGCCATTTCAATATACTATGGAAAGGTAAGTTTCATATCGTTTCGTTTGTACTTACTTTCACAGTAGTAAGTTGGTTTTTTTCAGGAAAACAAGAACCTGAATGGATAGCATCAATACAAGTTGCAGCTCCAGATATTGAGCAATACCAAGAACTGGTTGATAATGTAGAGCTATACGACTTTCTGTATAGCTCTAATAACTTAAACAGCCCATTAAAAAAGGGCATTGAAAGTGAAGCTTTACTAAAAGCATTCATCGAAAATTTCAATCTTCTTGATAATAAATTGGAGTTTCTGTCTGAGAGTGTAGTTTTTCAAGACTATTTAACGCATAACAACGTAGATACATCATCTCAGGGCGAGTTGGATCTCGAGTGGGCAGAAAAAATAACTGCCAACTTAATTGAAAGCGACCTTACTAGTTCAACTAGCTACTCACTGGAAGTTGTGAGCATAGAGAGCAACATTAGTAATCTATTATTAAAAGATTATATTGCCTATACACAAGAAGCGACCGCACAAGAACTAACAGAGGAAATCAATACTGAGATTAATACTTTGTTTAAGCATGAACAGTCTAAGTATGAATACTCGAAAGAATTACAAAGAAGCCTTATCGACATTGAAATTAATAAAGCTAAAGTATCATATGAGATTACGAAAAAGGCAAATGTAGATCTTCCTTACTTCTCTTATAGCAACGATTCAATATTCAACACTAATGATGGGTATAAAATCTATAAAGCTAAGATTGAATCTCTAACTAATCTTAAACAAGATGAAATAATTACTCCTTCTATGGCTGAAGTGGTAGCTAGGCTTTCTTTTTTAAACCAACACAATGCCTTAAGAGAAGACATTAAATTCCAAAGCTTTTATCCACTAGCTCAAATAGATGATACTTCTCAGTTAAAAAACCAAAAAGCATTTTTTATTATTCTAGGTGCATTGTTTGGATTACTTTCTGGTGTTAGTTTTGTATACTTCAGAAACTCATTAAAATAAAAAAAGCCGCCTAATGTGAACTGACCCCCAATAGTTGGACAATCAATTATTGGGGGTCTTTTTATGTCCAAATACAGTCGCGAATTCAAGTGTTCTATTGCCAAGAAATGCTTAAGTAGCGAGTCATCTCGGAGCCTTACTCAACAACATTCCATCTCTTCGAGCCAAATTAGGTACTGGGCGCAAGTCTTTTCTATACATGGCAATCGTTCATTTGTACGCGCAACTCAGGCGCTTACAGCCCAATCCAAGTTAGCAGCATTGAAACTTATGTGGACGAATAACTGGTCTATCGCGCACACTAGTGCTGTCTTAAATCTCTCGTCCCCAGGAATACTTTCTGTCTGGCTCAAGCGGTATAACCAGCAAGGTATTAAAGGGCTCGAAGCGCAACCTAAAGGAAGGCCTCCCATGAAACAGCAACCTCAACCTGCATCCAAGCCAGATAGTGAAATGACTCTTGAGGAATTAAGAGAAGAACTCGCCTACTTACGAGCTGAGAATGCTGTTCTAAAAAAGCTGGAAGAGTTGGAGCAGGAGAAAAACCGTCGAACAAAGAAAAAACGGTAATCGCTCTAACTCTCAAAAACAAGTATCCACTGAAGCACTTACTTCGTGCTCTCAATCTTGCAAGAAGCGTATTTTATTACCAGGTAAAAGCGAGTAAGTGTCCTGATATCTATGAAAATGAAAGGCTGCTGGTACAGTCAATTTATCACGAGCATAAGGGACGATATGGCTATCGACGAGTTCACCTGGAACTAAGAAAGCGTAATATCATGCTGAATCATAAGACAGTTCAAAAGCTTATGGCTCAGCTAAGCCTCAAGCCGACGGTAAGGCCCAAGAAGTATCGCTCTTATCGTGGTGAGTGCGGAAACATTGCCCCTAACGTTCTTGAAAGAGATTTTAGTGCGGCCAAGCCAGATGAAAAATGGGTAACTGATGTGACAGAGTTTAAAGTCAAAGGACAGAAAGTGTATCTGTCACCAGTGGTGGACTTGTTTACTCGAGAGGTTATTACCTATAAAGTCGCGAAAAATGCCGGCTTACCGTTGGTTACTGATATGCTTGCAGAAGCGATTTCAAAACTAGAACCAGAGTCAAAGCCAATCATACATAGTGATCAAGGGTGGCAGTATCGCCATCGAACCTATCAGAAGCAAATGATTGATAACGGGTTAGTACAAAGTATGTCGAGAAAGGGCAATTGCTTAGATAATGCTGTCGCTGAAAACTTCTTTGCCCTACTTAAGACAGAGATGTATCACAATCGAAGTTTTGAAGATGCAAATGACTTGATAGAGCAGATTAAAGAATACATCAAGTACTACAATACCAAGCGTATCAAAACGAAACTAAAAGGCCTGACTCCGATAGAGTATCGAAATCAGGCCTTGAAAGTCGCTTAACAGAAATGTCCAACTTTACGGGGTCACTTCACTAATGGCGGCTTTTTCATTTTAAGAAGTTTATAATTTCACTAAATTTGAAAAACTCCTCTTTTGTATACTTATCAAATTTAGGATGCGTGAGAGCAACTTCAATCTTTGTTTTAATTTCAGAAATATCATGGCACGTTAGAGCCAAATTATTAGATTCTACAAATTTAGCCAACTCAAGTTGATGTAGATCTACTCTATCAGTATTTGGGACAACAATGATATTGTAATTACATTCAAGCATGTGATAAACAGAACCAGCACCAGCATGAGATATGATTAAATCATACTCTCTCAAACTATCATTAAAATTATCAATGAAGGGTGAATGCTGATAATTTTTAGGTTTATATTTAGAGGTTCCAGTCTGAAAATATATATCCAAAGAATCAATTCTAAGGCTGTCCAATTCTTTAAGTAAAGAATCAAAAGATGATGTACCAACAGTTACTAAACATTTCTTCATCACAGCTTTCCTGAATATATTGCTTTTTTATACAATTTCAATAATGACTGATTCTGTACATAAAATTTATTTGCTAGGAAATACATCACTTTACCGGTCATAGATTTTGAATAAAACCTAGACCAGGTTTCTATGTGAACGACCTTCCCCCCCAAAAGCCTAGTTAAAATAGCTGGAAGTATTGCAATCCCTGGTCCAGTAGAAACCATAGATATCTCTTTAAAATTTCTAAGCTTAATATAAAAGCTTACAGCACGATATAAATGGTTAAACATATCAGAAAATCGAAAGCCTGATTTTGCTCTTATGGCTCCCAGTTCAACTACGTTTAAACCATCGAGAGCCTTATTATTGTTAGGGTGCAAATGATCTGTGAGCAAGTAGATTTTACAATCAACTAAGTCTTCTTGCACTTTTTCATAAAATCTAGTGAACTGACTAAAATGCCCTCCTTCACCAGCAACAAAAATAAATACTTTACTCATACCTTATACCTAAAAGCTTGAATATTAACCTTACCAAAAATTTCTACTTAGAATTAAGAGCGTTTAATATTACAAGCTCTTTAGATAAAGTTACTTCATTATCAATATTAACCATGCTCTTACGTGCTTCTTTAGCAATTATAGATTTCTGAGATTTATCATTTTCCACATTTAGAATATTTTCCGCCAAATCTTCAGGGGAATCACCCAATATTCCATTTAAACCAGAATCTATAAACTCAGGGATTGCCGTATTATTAGAAGATATAACGACTCTTGAGCAGGACATAGCTTCACACATAGACACACCTTGAGCATCCATACGAGTTGGACTCATAAAATACGAATATTTAGCCATTAAATTAGGCATATCGTTATTATTAATAAACTCTGAGTGAATTTTGACGCGTTCAGTAAGGCCAAGTGAAGAAATCAGGTTTATATATTCATCATACTTTGGACCTTTGCCATAGATATCTAGAGTAAAATCACTAGGTAAAAAAGACATTGTACGAATAGCAATATCTACAGCATACTTATTACTGTTCAAAGGACGAATACATAACATTTTTTTGTTATCTACAAGTTCATTTACATCGAACTTTGTTGTATTAATACCATTTGGAATGATCTCAGCCTCAAAGGAATAGCCAAGTTGACACATTGCTTCGTAATGCATCCAATGGGAAGGTGTAATAAACCGTGTCCCATTAGCGTGAAGCTTTTTGACAATTCTCTTCATTTGCGGCATAAAAAACACATCTTTATAAACCATTCGCAAAATTTGCTTTAGGTTATTTTGATGGTCAAAGTTACGGCTCTTTGAGATGGACTGAACTTCACTACCATGCATATAAAATGCCGAAGGTATTTTATTTTTAATTATATGGTTATACAGCAGAGCACCATTCTTCCAAGGCTGAGGATATAAGTTCAGCAAATGGAAATAAACAACATCAAATCTTTCAAGAAGTCGACACAAGTTAGATGCCTGATCTTGAATAACCTCTACCCCTTCAAATTCATAGGGTTGGCAAGATTTGTGCGGTACTAATACTGTAACGTCATAGCCCTGCTCTTTAAAATACAATGATCGGCGATGCACAAAAGTATGAGCATAATGATTTTCATCCGATGGATATTGTGTTGTTAAAATTGCGATTTTCATTATTACCTACCGATCTTATAAAACCAAAAGCTAAAACAGCAGCCCAGTAAGGTGTTATCACACCATTAAAAAGCACATGACCTGAAATAAGCCCAATCAAAACTAAAACAAAACTTGTTAAACTAACTTCAAAAAAGATATCTTTGGTGAGATTATCTTTTAAATATTTAAATAAAAGCCCAAAGCAAAACAAATAAATAAGACTGATTGGCAACCCCATAAAAATGAGCATATCAGAAAGGTCCATCTCAGTAATATTATGTACCAATGTCGCCGATATACCTCTATCTAACCCTAACAATATAGCGGAGTTAAGATTTTCAAAATAAGAGGGTAGCAGAGTAGCAAGAAATTCATTACGTCCTGATAATATCAGATTAGCAATACCACCTTGGTTATACATAAATACTAATCGAGAAATGAAAGCAGAATTTAAAATGCTCCCCGAAAAAGCAAGCAGAGGTAATAAGCTAACCAAGGAGACTAAACCTATAGTGATAACTGTACGAAGATTAATTGAACGAAATGGGATAGCAACTCCAACAATACCTACGGCTAGAATCGCACTTTTTGTCCCAATTAACAATGCTAGAATCATAAAGAACACAAAGGTAACTATATAAGCCTTCCAATTTATTTTGTTTGCTTTTGTCAATACATAAACAGAAAGAATAGTGATAATTCCAGATAAAGAGTTTCCACTATAGAAGAAACCTTTGATACCATGCGTGCTATATGCCTTAAATCCTATCCCAAATAGCCCTAATAATATATTAATCGCAAATACAGAAACTGTTATTAAAAAGAAAAGATTAATAGCTTTTAAATCAAAAGGCTTGATTTTATAGCATTCAATAAGTCCAAATGCAATAATAAAAAGAGAAAATAATTTAAATATCTCTGTGACCTGATACGCTATATGTTGGTTACCATAAACTAATGAGTACAACCAACCATAAACGACAGTAATAAATACCGTTAGGAAAGACAGTTGTGCCCCTCCCGTACGTCCTAAGGACAGCAAAAGTAGACACAGTAAAATAACTGTGAACTTATACAATACAGAAATGCCTAAACTGCTACCAGTTGTATGAAGTAGCAATCCCGAAATAATATCGATGACGATAAATCCAATAGGTAGCCATGGTAAGTATCGTAAAATTAATCCATACATTTTTTACTACTCACATAACAAAGAGCTTTTCTTGGCCAATACCAGTAATTAAATATAAGCTGGGTAAAAAATTGGCAAATTAGCACAAATTCAATATTTCTTACTTCAAAATACCTCAAACCGACATATGCAATAGAGATATTCATTACACCACTGATAAGTATGGTTTTTACATAATTAACATTATTATATGTAGCACAGATATATGTTGAAACCTGAAAAATCATTTCACAGATAAACAAAGCAATAAATGCGATAATAATCGTCTCACTTGGCAATTTTATTTCCGAACCAATTAAGTCTAATAAATATTCACCAAATAGATAAATGGTAATGCCACCTAGAACAACAGTCAATAAGCCTAATCCATACATTTGAGCAACTGTCTTATATTCTTTTGACTTATTCTTTTCCAATACAGTTTTAGATAATGTTGGAATCAGAGTATTGGAAGCAACTAAACTTACCGATAAAATTGTTGCGAACAGCATTGAAGCGATATTATATTCTGATGCAAGTCCGACTGTAAAAAAGCTAGTTACAAAGAAAACTAATGAACGGTTACTAAGGTATCCTCCTAAAGCGCCGAAGCCAACCTGAATTGACTGCTTACCAATCTTTTTCAGAATATCCCATTCACCTTTGTATAGTTTCCAATCAAATTTAATCTCAATTGGCTCACGATATAGTCGATAGAAGCAATATAGTCTATTTACAAACACCGAAAGAAAACGAGCCATAGTTAATCCCAATAAGCCAAAGCTAAAAAGGGAAAACACATATGCCATTATTAGAAATGCTAGACTTGAATATACACTTGAAAAATGGACATCAATAACTCTCTCATAGCCATGTAAAAGAGTATTCACATTCAAAAATAAAATATGAATGATTAAAGCTAAAGCCATAAATGTCCATTCAAGAATAACAGTTTCACCATCTTGAAGGTTCTTTATGTAGAAATAATAGAATGCAATAGATAATATAAAAGCAATAATACCTAATAATAGATAAACAGCACGTGAGCCTTTATAAATTAACTCTGGAGTCAATTTATCAAGCCACGAATCTGTATTTCCACTATCATCCTTATTTGCTCTTGCATATCCATAAAATCTTGAGATTGTGGGTGAAAAACCAAAATCCAGTACGCTTTGAAACATAAATGCAGTACTGAAAACAATCCACATGTTAAATTCAAAGTTTGTTAAGCTACCAAGCACAAGTGGTAGCACCAAAATGCTACCACCCACACTTAACAACCGTGACAAGTACCCAACAAATATACTTTTAAGCATTGTTAACCTTGCAAGCAGTCAATTATACGCTGGCAAGCATTTCCATCACCGTAAGGGTTATGTGCTCGACTCATTGCTGTATATAGCTTTTCATCTGACAACAAATCATTAATAGATTTTACGATTTTATCAACATCAGTACCTACCAACTTAACCGTACCTGCTTTTACAGCTTCAGGCCTTTCAGTAGTTTCTCGCATCACTAATACCGGCTTCCCAAGCGAAGGCGCTTCCTCTTGGATACCACCAGAGTCTGTCAGTATAATATGAGCCCGATTCATCAAATAGATAAAAGGTAAATACTGCTGAGGTTCAATAAGGTGAACATTATTAACACCAGCTAAAATGCGATTTACAGGTTCTCTAACATTAGGATTTAAGTGAACAGGGTATAGAATTTGACTGTTTGAATGCTCATTCGCTATTTTTACCAGAGCTTCACAAATTCGTTCAAATCCACCACCAAAACTTTCACGACGATGTCCCGTTACTAATATAAGTTTTTTGTTATTGTCGAGAAAAGGAAACTGTTTAACTAAATGGCTCTTAAGCTCTTCGTCATTATCAATTTTATCTTTGACCATTAACAAGGCATCGATGACAGTATTACCAGTTACAGTAATATTAGATTCATCAATGTTCTCTTTTAATAGGTTCTCTTTTGATGTATCTGTTGGCGCAAAATGAAAACGAGACAGTGCACCTGTTAGCTTGCGATTAGCTTCTTCTGGCCACGGAGAGTAAATATTTCCCGTACGCAATCCCGCTTCTACATGACCGACAGCAATCTGCTGATAATAGGCAGCAAGGGATGCAGCAAACGTTGTTGCAGTATCACCATGTACTAAAACCACATCCGGTTTAAACTCCTCCAATACAGGCTTCATAGTGGTCAATATTCGTGCAGTTACATCATTTAGAGACTGACCTGAACGCATTAAGTCTAAATCATAATCTGGTTCTATCTGAAATAGCTCCAATACCTGGTCTAGCATTTCACGGTGCTGTGCAGTAACACACACCTTAGCTTCAAACCGAACATCGGTCTCAAGCGCTTTAACTAGAGGGGCCATTTTGATGGCTTCAGGCCTTGTGCCAAATACCGTCAAAACTCGCTGTCGAGATGTTTGCATTTTTCTGGTTACCTAATTCTATATCTATTAATCATTATACCTTGAATGTATCTAAAGTTATTAAAACAACACATCCAACATTTATCTATTTAGTTAATATAAGTTACTTAACTGTCATTTTGTCTTTCAGATAGTATACAGAACCTATAACCACACCTGATAAAATCAAAAATGGGTTGATCTTATTATCTAATAATTTTTTCAGTGAAAAAGCGTTTTCACTATGCCATAAGTAACGGTAATAATTAGCAGAGACTGTAATTTTCCCTTTCGTACTCATCTGATTAAGAAAACAGTTGTGCATTAAATGTTCAAATCTTAAAAAATACCCATTAGCATTATTAATTGCTAATCTAGTAAAGTTTTTTGTTATACCTTCTTTTTGGTATTCTTTTACCTCAAACACTTCATTAACACACAGGTATTGATATTGTTTATCAAGATCATATGTCACGATTGACTCAGGAATAAACCTTTGTCCTTCAAGTTCAGGGAATCTGTATTCTTTGATATATTCTGTTCGAATGAAATCACAGGTATCCCCTCTACGATTAAAATAGAACATGTTTTTAGTAATCGTAGAAAACATATTTTCTTTAGGAAATTTTGTACCAATAAGGTCATTAGTTTCAGCATCTCTACATAGACCAATAATACCCGCTATTGAAGCGTTATCTTTTAGGTCAAACCACAACTCAGATACTCTTGAGAGCGTGTTCGCCGTTAGCTCATCATCTGAATCCAGAATAAGCAACATCTCATTGGTACTTTTACTAAAACCTGTGTTTAATGCTGTATGCTTACCGCCATTATCTTTATAGAAATATTTAATTGGAAAACCAGTATGGTTTGACATAATAGCATCGATGACTTCTTTTGTATTATCTTGGCTTCCATCATCCACTATTATCCATTCAATATTAATGTACTTTTGTGCACAAATACTTTCATAAAGCCTAGTTAATAAATGGGCCCTATTATATGTAGGGGTAACGATAGAATAAGATACGTCATTCATTATAATTTCTATACTCAGTAAATGTTTGTTATCAATCATTCAAAGCGATTAAAAAACGCTCATGTTATAATTTTTTCGCCCACGCTTTAGCAGATTCATCAATCAGCTCATAAGCAAAATCAAACGCTTCGCGACTCTGGCGGTATGGGTCTGGTATGTCTTTTTGACCTATCCACTGACCGAACAGCATTGTCTTACCACGAGCTTCCGGGGCAATGTTAGTCACCGCTTCAATGTGACCCTTTTCCATCACCAAAATTAAATCATATTCTCTGCACAGCTCGCTCGTCAGCTGCTGGGCAACATGGTCTTCAAGGCTAATACCGTGCTCTTTTGCAACTTCAGCAGCGGTTTTATCAGCAGGCTTCCCTACCAAGGCACCTACACCAGCAGATGCGATATGTTTGTTAGGAAGATGGTGCTTGAGCAAGTACTCACCAGATGGAGAGCGACAGATATTCCCCACACAAACGACCAAGATCTTGTTAAACATATTGTCCTTCACTCTTAACGAAAGTTATCTTCAGGGCCAAAGCCGGGACAAATTTCCGGCACACAATTAATTTGGCAGTTTACAGGATATGGAGTCTCTTTGCAGCCAAGAAAACCACCTATACCCTATGTAAATGATGGGAAGTTAAGTCATCAGTCTGTAGTCTGCAACTGACTCAGCATTTGCTCAAATACCAAGCTACCGTTCTTCTCAGCCCCTCAGAAAAGTCAACTTCTGGTCTCCAGCCTAGTTCTTTCCTCAGTTTACTCGCATCAATTGCATATCGTGCGTCATGACCAGGCCTGTCAGTTATACAAGTAATCAGATCTTGGTATTTTTCTATTTCTATCGGCTTAACGGGGACTTGTTCGTCAAGAATATTGCAGAGAGTTTTGACAAGGTCGATATTCCTCATCTCATTACTGGCACCGACATTATAGCTCTCACCTACTCTCCCTCTCATCAGCATGGCATAAAGTGCTTTGACGTGATCGTCAACATACAACCAATCCCTTATTTGATTCCCGTCGCCATAGATAGGCAAAGCGTACCCATTTAAGGCGTTCTTGATCATCAAAGGGATCAATTTCTCAGTGTGTTGATGTGGTCCATAGTTATTGGAACAATTGGACACCAGTATGGGCAATCCGTATGTTCTGTGCCAAGCCCGTACCAGATGATCACTGGAAGCTTTTGAAGCGGAGTATGGGCTACTTGGCTTATACGGCGTCGTTTCAGTAAAAGGCGTTTCACTCTGTTCAAGATCACCATAGACCTCATCAGTCGAAACGTGAAGAAGTCGAAAACCTAAACGTTTCTTCTCATCCAATTGAACCCAGTACGCTCTAGCGACTTCCAACAACGTAAATGTCCCTACAATGTTGCTCTGCAGAAATGCAGCGGGTCCATCAATGGATCTGTCGACGTGCGATTCGGCTGCCAGGTGTATTACCGCATCAGGTTGGTATTGAGCAAAGACACGCTCTAGGGAAGGCTTGTCACAGATATCTACCTGCTCAAAAACATATCTAGCACTTCTCTCAACAGTAGCTAATGACTTTAAGCTCCCCGCATAAGTCAATTTATCAACATTGATGACACTGTCATCAGTATGATTAATGAGGTAACGGACCATTGCTGAGCCAATAAACCCCGCCCCACCCGTGATCAAAATTTTCATATTATTTCTTACAGCTCTGTCTTTACATCACTCTGGCTATCGCAAAAAAGTCATCACAAACTCCGCTCTTTGCTTGCCTGAACTTAAGGATAATCACTCTAATCCAAGCTTAAGTTTAGGAAATCACACAACCGCTTTTGCTGATTGTAGAGCAAAGCCGTGACAAACATACCTAGGCTAACCCCTAACGAATTGGCAAGCCAATCAAAAAATGAGCACTCGCGCCCAAAAGAAGGCTGTATAAGTTCAATCGCACCACTGAACAGCACAATGGCTATACAAACCTTGTAATAAGCCCTTTTAGTCGACACCGCATATGCTGCAACAACGGCGAACACCGTATAAGCCATGAAATGCTGCAATTTGTCGATATGGGGTATCGAAACGATCTCCGGACCGCTAGGCTTAAGTGAGAGATAAAGAATTAGCAGCGCGTATAAAAATAGCGGAAGTTTTCTGAGCATGGGCTGGGTTCTGGGTTCTGGGTTCTGGGTTCTGGGTTCTGGGTTCTGGTGATTCTGACGATGTATGGGGGAATAGTAAAGAGGATAGCGGGAAAGCGGGAAAGCGGGAAAGCGGGAAAGCGGGAAAGCGGGAAAGCGGGAAAGCGGGAAAGCGGGAAAGCGGGAATTTTTCATGGACCATCCAATTTATGTCAAGCCCATGAAATTATTAGAACGGGAAAACCAACGGAGTAGTTGCAATCACGACTACCGAATAGGTTAAAGAGACCTTCCACCCCGTTTTGATGAAATCAATGACCCTGTAATCACCAGCATTCATTACCATCAGATTGGTTTGATAGCCAAACGGGCTGATGAAACTTGCACTGGCGCCATAAGCAACGGCCATGACAAAAGGCATGTAGTTCACCCCATATGTTTGGGCCACGCCCAGGGCAATAGGTAATGCCAATGCTGCAGCTGCATTATTGGTGACAATTTCAGTGGTAATCATCGTCATGAAAAATATCACGGCAAGTGCAACCCAAGGTCCACTACTACCCGCAACGGTAGTCACCACGTCGGCAATTTGCTGCGCTAACCCACTAGTAGTGAACACATCAGCGATACAAAGTGCGCTGGCAATCATCAACCAGATCTCAAATGGGAATCGACGACGAATATTTGCCCCAGTAAGTACCTTTGATAGCACCATGGTCGCGACATAAATCAGCAGTCCAGAAAAGAGACTCATGGTACCGGTGGCAGCCAGCGCAATCATTGACACAAAGCCACCAATTGCAACCACTTCTTGCCAAGGCTGTAGGCGCGATTTAACTTTCAGGCCTGAGATGATAAAAAAGTTTCTATCAACATTTCGGTGTTTTTCAAAGTCTGGCCCAACAGCCAATACCAATTTATCACCGGCATAAATTACTTGCTCCCCAAGCTTGCCGCTGACCTTCTGGCCATTTCGATTAATCGCCACAACCGCAGCATCAAAGCGTGAGCGAAACTGCGTATCTTTCAGTGTTCTGCCGATAATGCTAGATTCGGTACTAACAATCACTTCAATCAAGTTGCTAATTAACAAACCGTTGCTGTTTGCGAACAGGCTCAGACCATCAAACTGCTCTAGTTGCGAGATATGTTTTACATCCCCACAAAAGACCAACTTATCGTTGTCTTTAATGACCATTTGCGGGTTCACCGGCGAGATTAACTGGCCATCTCGAACAATATCAACAAGAAACAAACCATCTAGCGCCCGCAGTCCATTTTGCTGAATGGTTTTACCAATCAACGAACTTCCAGCTTGTACTTCAGCATCGATAAAGTAATCACCGCGCTGCCCCTCACTCACTACTTTTTCAGGTAAACGGTAAGCACAAAAATATACCGCAAGGCCTGCTACCAAGAGAATCATTAGGCCAACGGGCAGAAAATCAAAGAATTGTAGCGCGCTATATCCCTGCTCTATCAAAAGGCCATTCACAACCAAATTAGTAGAGGTACCAATTAAGGTCAGAGTTCCACCAATAATGGCAAAATAGGAGAGCGGTAGCAGCAAGCGTGATGGGGCATAATCCTGACTACGGGTTAAACCAGCCATCAAGGAGGCAACCACCGCTGTGTTATTGAGAAAAGCCGAGCTAACTGAAGATAAGAGGCCTAATCGCGCCAATGTCATTCTAAATGTTGGGCGAAAAACCAGCTTCGTTACCCATACAAGAATACGGGTGCGCTCTAGGGCAAGAGAAGCAACTAATAGGAGTAAAAGTGTAATAACGGCTTGGTTGACACCAAAACTCAGCATTCTTGATTGCTCAATGTAACCAAGGAAGTAAAAAAATAAAACTACCGCACTGAAAAGGATAGAAGGCCTAACCCGAGTAAAGATAAGGGCAGAAAATAGCAATACAATCGTCAGTGCAACTATAAATGAAGGGGTCATCATAAATCAAAATAGGCGCCCGAAAGCGCCATACATATTAGCTCACCGCTTTTAATGGTGAGGCAGAATTAAAGAGCGAGTTTAGGTAAGCTTTAAACTCTTCACCCAGGCTGTCATGGCGCATACCATACTCAACAAAGGCACGAAGGTAACCTTGCTTATCACCACAGTCATGGGACTTACCCGTCATGTGGAAGGCTTCGACAACTTCTTCAGCCATTAGCATATCAATGGCATCCGTTAGCTGAATTTCATCACCGGCACCAGGAGGGGTAATGGCCAGCTTCTGCCAAATGTTAGAAGACAGAACATAACGGCCAACAACGGCCAGGTTCGACGGTGCCTCTTCAACAGCCGGTTTTTCTACCATGGCAGTCATGGCATGAGAGTCGCCGGCATGCAACTCGGCACCACCACAATCAACCACACCGTATTTAGACACCTCAGACATAGGTACCGGCTCTACCATGATCTGACTAGCTTTTGTTGCATCAAAGCGTTTTAGCATTGCCGCTAGGTTTTCTGTTGACTGATCAGCGGTGTACTCATCCAAAATCACATCTGGCAGGACGACAGCAAATGGCGCATCGCCAACCAACGGTTTTGCACAAAGTACAGCATGTCCCAAACCTTTCGCCTGTCCCTGACGAACATGCATAATGGTCACATCTGGCGGACAAATAGATTGAACTTCATCCAGCAACTGACGCTTAACTCGCTTCTCAAGCGTTGCTTCTAGTTCAAATGAAGTATCGAAATGGTTTTCGATGGCATTCTTGGATGAATGGGTCACCAGCACAATTTCTTTAATGCCAGCCGCAACACACTCATTGACAATATATTGAATAAGCGGCTTATCAACGATTGGCAACATTTCTTTTGGAATAGCTTTTGTTGCCGGAAGCATACGCGTGCCTAACCCTGCCACTGGGATGACAGCTTTTTTTACTGTACTCATTGTTGTTCCTTAATTGGGGGTATTTGGGGAAATATAGAACCTAGAACCTAGAAAATTGTAATTATGGTTTTTAAAGAAAAAAGCTTGTATTCAACAAGCTTTTTTCTTTTCTGAACGCTGACAGCTAATTTCTGATAGCTTTAATCTCAGCTGTAATAGTCATTAACCGCTTTGATAAACGCTTCACGCATCTCAGCAGGTAACGCATTGACACCAGCTGCGGCTGCACGGCCACCACCTGTTGGGAACTGGCTACAGATATCACCAGCACCTTGTTTATTATTCAGTGGCGCACGAAGTGAAACGGTAAACGTCCCGTCAGCATTTTCAGTAAAGACAATGTGGGCTTTATTTGGTGATTTATTGGCTAGCTCATTACCAAATACGCCACTGATACGCTTGGACCATGCCTCATTAGGCATTGCAAATGCCGTGCACACAACCTCATCAGCGATTGGCTCAAGAGCTAGTGCATGATTCATATCACTTTCATAACCCGCTTTTAAAACATGGTATGGCGACTGGCTATCTTCTATGACGGCAAACGGAGAGCTATAAGGTAATAACTTCTGATATAGATCCGCAGGCGCAAAATGCAAATCCGTAACAGTTGCACCATAACCGTTGTAGTTAATCAGTGTGCCCAGCTCTTTCAGAAGCGATGCTTCACCTAAAGTCAGACCTGCTTTAGCCGCTAGTTTGTCGCCTACCGCAATCAGGTTATCACCATAAGCAGCAGCGATTGCCCACGAGTGATATTGGCCATTAAGCAGGCTATCAACTATCAGGCTTGTACAAGTATTTGCGTCAAGATCAATATGAGACTCTAGCAGCTCAGTTGCAGGAATGTCACCGGCACGGTGGTGATCGGCATAAAATACTGATGCACCAGCATTTAGCAGACGCTGCAAGTCTTCGCTATTTTTTTCCATTGAAATATCTAACACCGTTAGACTATCACCCGCTTTGGCTTCAACTTGCTTTAGTAGTTTAATATCGCGCTTCACACCTGTGATTAATGTACTTTGTTTCGGCTCAGCCAAACGCAGTTGAAGCAAAGCAATGATGCCATCAGCATCACCATTAAAAATGTCGTAATGGTTGGACATGGGGGGTTCCTTAGAGCCTAGTGCCTAGTGCCTAGTGCCTAGTGCCTAGTAAAGCATTGAATATTTATGAAGGTTACGGTAGCAATTAGAAGCTGTGCGCTCGTATCTGATCGCTGACAGCTTCAAACTGACAGCTCATCATCATTACTTCGTGATGTAGCCTTTCTCTACCAGGTAACTCACAACCTGCTCGGCACACTCTTCAATCGACAGTTCAGCCGTTTTGACATGAACTTCCGGGGAGACTGGCGCCTCATAGGCAGAATCGATGCCCGTGAAATTCTTGATCTCACCTGCTCTAGCTTTTTTATACAAGCCCTTCGGATCGCGAGACTCACAAACCTCTAGTGGTGTATCAATATACACTTCGACAAACTCATCGTTATTAACCAACTCACGGACTAACTGACGGTCGCCAATGAAAGGGGAAATGAAGGCCGTTAATACAATCAAGCCTGAATCGACGAACAGTTTGCTCACTTCACCAATGCGACGAATATTTTCAATGCGATCAAGATCACTAAATGATAAATCTTTATTTAAGCCGTGGCGAATATTGTCGCCATCTAATAAGTAGCTATGACAGTTTTTGTCGAACAATTTTTTTTCAACCGCATTGGCAACGGTTGATTTACCTGAACCACTTAGGCCGGTGAACCAAAGGATGACAGGTTTTTGTTTTTTTTGCGCAGCACGCGCTTCATGGCTAATGACTTGGTCATGCCAAACGATGTTTTCATTCATAGTATATAGAGTAATAATTAGAAATTATGAAAGCTCGAAAGCTCGAAAGCTCGAAAGCTCGAAAGCTCGAAAGCTCGAAAGCTCGAAAGCTCGAAAGCTCGAAAGCTCGAAAGCTCGAAAGCTCGAAAGCTCGAAAGCTCGAAAGCTCGAAAGCTCGAAAGCTCGAAAGCTCGAAAGCTCGAAAGCTCGAAATTATCAGGTGTTGAGGTGAAGTCAACACAATAGCTGATAGTATTATTTTAGTAAGCACCGTCACGGTTTAAGACAACGCCAACAGTCTTGAACAAAATGGCAATATCATTCCAGAGTGACCAGTTTTTTACATACCAGCTGTCTAGGTAAACACGGGTATCATAGTCAATATCATTACGACCACTTACCTGCCAAAGTCCAGACATCCCAGGTTTAGCCATGAGGTAATATTCAGAGTCATCTTTATAACGAAGTAGTTCTTCATCGATAATTGGACGCGGGCCGACTAAACTCATTTCCCCTTTAAGCACATTCCAAAGCTGAGGTAGCTCATCCAAGCTAGTTTTACGTAAGAAATGGCCAATAGGTGTAATACGAGGGTCGTTTTTAAGTTTAAAATCTTTATCCCATTCCGCCCGAGCTTCAGGATCATTTTCCAATAACTCTTGAAGGACTTCTTGCGAGTTCATCACCATAGAGCGGAACTTCAAACATTTAAATTTCTTACCACCAAAGCCAACGCGTTCATGCCCATAGGTCGGAGATCCGCCGTCACGAGAAACCTTCCAGCCAATGTAGGCAAAAAGAGGTGATAACATTAACAGCAACAGACTACTGACAACAATATCAAAAGAACGTTTAACAAAGCGTGAAGACTTACGTACTAAGTTATTGTTAATACGAAGCATCATGACTTCATGGCTAAAAAAGTGTGAAATATCAGTACCGTACAGTGGAACGCCACGAGTTGAAGGAATGACCGAAATGTTACGAACTCCACGAGCGGATAGTGTACGAATCCAATTATCTCGCAAGTCACGCTGATCATATTCCAACGCAATAAACACTTTGTAGTTCAACGCCCCACTATTCAAGTAAGACTCAGAGCGAATATATGGGATACCTTTAATAGGCGAAGACAACGCTTGTTCGTCTGCTGCAACAAAGGCTTTAACATCAAAACCCATCAATTTTTCGCTGTTAATAGCGTGGTAAGCCTCTTCCGCATTTTCAGCACAACCGATCACAACGCTTGGCATCTGCCAAACACCTTGCTTAATAAGTACCAGCTTTATTGCGAAACGAAGTAAAGGGATGCTTACAAAAACAACTGTCCATAAAACCAGCCACTCCAGGTTAGAGAAAGTATGATTAAGCAGAGACAAAATCACATAATCAACTAAAGCAAAAACACAAAGCGATTGATAAACCTCGTAAAGTTCACTCCAAAAAGGCTTACGATAAGTATAATGACGACGCTTCCCCCAAAACCACAGAATTGAACTAGCAGCGATAAAAAGTAATACGGTCAGCCTTACCATATCCAACTGTTCAAGCAACGGTGTGTCTTCTCCAGTTGTTTTGAACAAGAGCGTTACAATAAACAAAGAAAAAAGAAAGCTCAACAAATCAGCGCTAACAAGTGCCATCTTATTTACTGTGGCTGAATACTTTCCTTTCTCCAAGTTTTGATGATGTATTACATTTGTATTATTCATAAATCACCTTTCTAACTTTTAGTCAGAAACTTTTTTAAATATAGACAAGGTATTAAACCCGAGTTTTTTCTTAACTTGATAAACACATAATAAATTTTGTGTTGCAATCGCAAAAGATGTGACTACGGCCGCGCCAATAACACCAAATAGTGGTATTGCAACTACAGAACCAACAACCAATATTACGGAGGATATTGCCATATTATTTCGTAATACACGCTCATTGGCAGTCATTTGCAACAAATATCCGACAGAGCCAGTGATAACATTAACAAATTGGCCAACAGCCAGGATGCGTAATATCACTGCCCCATCAACAAAATCAGAACCAAATAAGCTCATTAACCAAGGTGCAAAAACGATCATAAATATCAAAATTGGAACAGCTGCTGCAGTCATAAGACGGCTAGAGGATAATGCAACTTGCTCAATCTCACCATGTCGATTTTGCTTAAAAGCTTCAGCAAACTTTGGAGCTGCAATGGCGTTGACAGCAACTAGAATAAAGCTCGTCAACATTGCTGTTCGTTGGGCTGTAGCAAATAGTGCGACTTCTTGCGCCGTGCTCCAGGCACCTAACATTAGCTGCCCGGCCCACTGTGTCGCCTGGGACATGAGCAATATTAAAAAAAGCGGCCTTATGGCTTGATTAACTGCGTGCTTATCTTCGATTTTTAACTTCGCACCAGCTAGAGGAGTATGTTTAATCCATTGAAGAAGGCCAAGCGTTACAACAATGCAAGCGCAAATGACATAAACACTCATTGAGGTTGATGCACTATCCGGCGAAAACACCCACAATCCAATAACTGATAACACAGCTAGTAAAGCTGATTGATAGAGCATTGCAGGCACAACTTTCTTTAAGCCTTGAAAGCAGAACCCCATAAATTGACTAAGTGCAAGGGGTACTATAAGAAAGGCCGCAACATGCAAAGTTTGCTCTAAAAGTGGCTTATCAAAGACTGAGTTACTGAGCCAAGATGCTGCCGAGTATAAGCACAATGCCGTAGCAACACTAACGAAAAGTACACGTGAAAACGTATATTTAAACAAACCAGAGATACTTGCACTATCATTAGAGACTTTAAAGCCAGCAATAAAACGGACCAGCGCATTATCAAAACCCTGACGAGTTAGGCTTGCCAACAGCACGCAAATTGCCTGAGCGAGGAAAAAATAACCTGCCTGCTCTGCACCTAAATGACGTGCAATAACAATATTCAGTAAAAACGCGCTGCCAGCTGCCAAGATCTTCACACCGAAAGCACTTATTGCCCCAAACAACAATGAAGGATCTTTTACTTTTTGGCTTAGTTTTGAAATAAGGCTAGTCATTACAACTAGCCTTCTTTGTTAATACCATCACTTTTTCAAAATACCTACTAAATTGTTATCATCAACAACCACTAAGGCACTTATTTTTGATGAGTCCATTAATTCATAAGCACTTTGAATTGATGTTTGTGGCGATACCGTAACAGGGCTTGGCGAGAAAATTGACTCTGCTGTTACAGAAAAAGAATCTTTACCAAATTTTTCAATGGTTCGACGAAGATCACCGTCAGTGATAATCCCTTTCAGCTGGTCATCACACATCACTACAGCTAGCCCTAAGCGGCCTTCAGAAATTTTTGCAATAATTTCTGGCAATTCACTGTGCATGTGGATAACAGGTAAATTGTCCGATACCATGTCATCACTAACACGCCCAAGCAGACGGCGACCTAAGCTCCCCCCAGGATGGAATCGGGCAAAGTTTTCCGGCTTAAAGTTACGCTGCTCCATTAAGCAGATGGTCAACGCATCCCCCATCGCCAAGGTTGCAGTCGTCGATGCTGTTGGTGCCAACTGCAACGGACAAGCTTCTTGCGGAACCGCAATATCTAAATGACAGTGAGCCGCTTGTGCCAAGGTAGAATCTGGTCGACCAGTAATGGCGATAATAAAGTTACCATTGTCACGTAAGAAAGGAAGTAACTTTAGTACTTCGTCAGTTTCACCTGAGTTAGAAATGGCAATAAAGACATCTTCAGGCTTAACCATACCTAAATCACCATGGAAAGCCTCACCCGGATGCATGAAAAAACCTGCTGTCCCTGTACTTGCGAAAGAGGCGGCAATTTTCTTACCAATTATACCGGACTTACCCATCCCGCAAATGATGGTACGTCCCTTCGTATTTAGAATTGCTTCAACTGCCGCTTCAAAAGACTGACCAAGCTGCGTGGCCATAAACTCTAAGCCGCTAATTTCTGTGCGGATAACTTCCCTAGCACGCTCAATTACTGACATGTTCGTTTTCCATTATTGTTTTTACGTTGAGATAATCTTGCTCGGTATCGATACCGTGTGGTGGAGCCTGTTCAACAATCGTTGCCCCAATGGACAATCCATTACTTAAAGCTCGTAGTTGCTCAAGTTTTTCCATATGCTCTAATGCAGACTCTGAATATTGACAAAACTGTCGTAGGCTTTTTACAGAATAAGCATAAATACCGATATGACGGAAAATCGAGTCAATTGATTGAGGCTGGTCACGATTAAAAGGAATAGCCGAACGAGAAAAATACACCGCCCGACTATATTCACCCATGGCAACTTTGACGATATTAGGGTTAGCCACATCATCCATACAATGAATGGGAGAAATAGCTGTTGTAATATCAAATTGGCGGTTATCTAGCGTAAAGCTAATGAGCTGACGTATCAACGCACTTGGGATTAATGGCTCATCACCTTGTACATTGATCACTAATGTCGCATCATCCCAGTTTAGTTGAGTCGCAACCTCATTTAACCTATCAGTACCGCTAGCATGGTCCTTATTGGTCATCACACAAGGTATAGATAAGTGAGCTGCCTCAGAGAAAATACGATCATCATCTGTTGCGACCACAATATCTTCAGTTCCGACACCTGCCTCAACAGCACGCTGGAATACATGCCAAAAAATAGGCTTGCCACACAAAAGAAGCAATGGTTTACCTGGCAAACGAGAAGAGCCATACCTGGCGGGAATGACGATTTTGATCTTTCCATTATTAATGTCATTCATTGCTCTACTCCTTTTAGGTCATCGCGAGCAATTTTATTCAACAACGGTTGGTAAATCTCATTTAACATAAGGCCGCTTTGGTTCAACAGTAAGTGATCAACAAAATTTCTGACCATTCCAAAGCCGCCATTACATTCAGATACCCAGTCAGCTTCCGCTAATACCAGTTGGTGAGCATCTGCTGGTGCTGCCGACAAACCACAGTGCGCCATAATCGGTAAATCAAGCACATCGTCACCACAAAAAGCGATTTCATCTGCTGTGATATCAAAACGATTGCAAATCTCTTCTAGTTTGGGAAGCTTATGCTTACATCCCGTTTCAATCACATCAAAACCAAGTTGTTGGCATCGTGTTGTTAATGCAGAACTTGCTTTGCCGGAAATAACACCAGATTTGATCCCGTGCGCCCGTAGCAACTCGATAGCTAGACCATCTTTGACGTTAAATGCTTTAATGAATTCGCCATATTCTGACATATAAATAGTGCCATCAGTCATGACACCATCTACATCAAACAGAACCATTTTAATTGGCTTGTTGATCACTAACGCCATATTTAAACCAACTTAGATTCAATAAATGGACGTTTATTTACTACCTGATCAATTTCTAGCAAGGTTTCAAGTAGCTCTTTCATGTGCTTAAGAGGCAACATGTTTGGTCCGTCACTCAACGCAACAGTTGGGTCAGGGTGTGTTTCCATGAACAAACCATCAATGCCTGCGGCAACGGCTGCACGAGCAAGTACAGGTACCATTTCACGTTGGCCGCCAGACGTTGCGCCTTGACCACCCGGTTGCTGTACTGAGTGCGTTGCATCAAACACCACTTTACAACCTGTTTGACGCATGACTGAAAGACCGCGCATATCAGACACTAGTGTGTTGTAACCAAACGAAGTACCACGGTCGCATAGCCAAATGTCTTTATTACCCACTTCGTGGCACTTCTTCACGACTTGCTCCATATCCCATGGAGCTTGGAATTGTCCTTTTTTGATATTGACAGGCTTACCGGCTGCAGCGACTTTCTGAATGAAATTAGTCTGACGGACCAAAAAAGCGGGGGTTTGCATAACATCAACAACTGATGCTACTTCATCAATAGGAGTATCTTCATGGACATCCGTCAGCACACGCAGGCCAAGCTCTTTTTTCACGTTAGAAAGGATTTCTAACCCCTTATCAATGCCTGGTCCACGGTAGCTACCGGTTGAACTTCGATTAGCTTTATCAAAGCTGGCCTTAAAAATATAATCAATACCCAGTTCATTCGTTATAGCTTTCATAGTTGAAGCCACTTCAAAAACAAGCTCTTCAGATTCAATTACACAAGGTCCTGCGATTAAAAACATATTTACCTCAATTTATCGATATTCTTTTAAATACTTAAGTGCTTTTTCTGTGTATCTTCTGCCATCGGGTTCATACACATTAAGTTCTTTTACTCTTAGTTTATTTTTATGAACCCAAACATTTAATAATCGCTCAGATAAAAACCCAAAAATCCTTCCTTGATATGAATCATAATTTGAAATATCAACCAAACTTTCAAGTTCAAACAGCACACTAAAGAGCCATTCACAATACTCATCAGCTAGTTCAGTTTTCATTACGAACATATTATATAAATGAATACTTTTTGAGTTCACAACAGAATTAAAAGATTCAGAATATTCAGAATATTTATTAGAAATCAATTCTTCCAACAATAAAATATCTTTCTCAAAATGGCTCTGACAATAATGCTGCTTAACCGTTGTAAACGGATAAAACCGCTTTTTGGGTAAAATGACATCATAATCAATAAGTATTTCATTAATATCCGAATCTGTTAACACTTCTTTTGAAGCATTTATCTTGGCTTTAAATGAATCTTTGACAAAAAGTCTTCTATAATGAGCAAGCCCTAAATATTTTTTATTTTTGGATTTATTTTTCCAAGCGTAATAAAGTGCTGTTAGCTCGCAATAACTTTTATTCTTTTCAGAGATATTGGTTCCAATGTTATCTTTTAAAAAACCCAAGTCAACATCAGTAAAAAAACAGCCAACTTGAACAGGGCTATAATTTTCTTCTAGTATTGATGTATTAAAGTCTTTGTGGGTGGCTACTATAATCATATTTAAAACTCGTAATCCAAAAGAATAATATCTTCTTTATATAAATCTCTTACAAATTGAATCATGTATTCATCTGTATAGTAGTCTCTGTAGTGATTATGATTAGATTTATTGACTACTGATAAGCATGCCGAATCTTTATTTAAAAATTTCTTCAAATGATTAAAATCAATATCAATAGTCTCAAATCTACATACAAAATCAAAATGTTCTAAGGACATTTTATTACCAAGCGTCAAATAATGGTATTGAGGGATAAAATGTGTCCATGCCATTACTTTTCTCAAAAATTTGTCATCTGATATCATTTTATCAATAAATTCTTTAAAGCTCTTACATTCTGTAAGATATAACTCTTTAAACTCCTTATCCCAAACACCAATCCCCCCCTTATCATTATTTAGATAATGATAAGCTGAAACAAATCTATCCCAAGGATTTCTAACTACTGTAAACTTAAAATATTCATTAAATTTTAAAGAGTCATCACGAAAATATTTAGATAAAAAATAGTGCCCAGATGATGGTCTATTAAAAAGAGAGTATGTTATTCCATTGCCTGCAGCTTTGGGTACGTGAACAAATATCACTTTATTTTCATCTTCAAGGTTTTGATATGCAGACATAAATTTTCTAGATAAGCGCAATCTAATTAAAAGTGGTATTCTTGAATGTATAAACCTCACACACCTCTCAAGAAAGTCACTTTGAGTTAATATCTTTTTTAAAACAACAAACATTAAATATACCTATTAACAAACTCAGTTATCCACTGATGAGAAATAAATGAATAAATAAAAAACACTGTTATTATGCAACCAACTATAGCTTCTTTATATTTAATTTTACTATTTCTAATTAATATACCCAGAGCACAAGAATTGAATACAACAACACCATATAAAACCCTTATAGATGCTTCACTTGAGAAAAACGTGAGTGATGACAATAAAAAACCACACAGAGAGAAGGCATAAACAGTCTCAAAAGATTTAATTCCTTTCAAATTATTGTTCAAGTAAAAAAATCGGTAAAACCCTCCAACTAAAAACATACAAATAAACACAAAAGAGTATTTGATAATATAATTATCATGGACGATATTTTTATCTGAATAACCTAACACACGCGTAAGTGACTTTAAGTATATATTATCACTACCGGTTGGCAACAACCCACTGAGAAAACCAACAATCGGTTGAGAACAAACGGCCAATATGAAAGAGAAAGTTAACAGGTACAATTTCTTATCAAATGATAAACTCTTAATCTTAACTACCGCCAAATAAACAATTGAAGAAAAGTGAATCATCGAAGACGCAAAAATTAATAACTGGTAATATTTTTTCCTTTCCTGTGAAAAGTAATATAGTGAAAGAAAAACCAACACAAATGCTATATATTGCCTTAACAGACCTGTAGCCAAAAAATTAAAGCTTAAGGTACAAAATATAAAAAACAGACAAAGTAGAAAACATGACAGGTCGTCTGTTAATTTATATAAAGAATAACAAAACAAAAATAATGAGATAATAGAGATGTATAATATGAATGACTCTGAACTAAATCCAAGCCATTTAAACGCCTCATTCAAAAGCATATATCCCGGTTCAAATGTTCTCCAAGTGTCATCATTATAATATGGTATGTAATATACGATACTATCATGGCTAATTACATTCCCACTATAGTAAACTATAGAAACCAGAGTAATTATGATTAATAACACAGGAAAACATAATGGCTTTATTTTAGTTCTGGAAAAATAATATAATAACAACAGCAGTATTTTCAATGCTGTTAAGTTAACTAAAGAAACATAGCTAAGCATAAAAGTTACTTATTTTATTAACCATTAAACCCAGATTTATATAACTTTCATTTTTATAATTGTCTTTAATTAAGTAGTTTTCATATAGCAGTGATAAATATTTATCCTTATATTCTCTGCTTATTGGATTGTTAATTGAGTGATGTATTTTGTCTTTCAGTCCTTCGCCATTAAAAACATGCACTGCTTTATGATAAAATGCATCTCCTAAAACTAGAACCTCTGTATTGTATTTCAATGATTCTATGCCAACCGTAGAGTTGTTAACAACAACCAACTCACTTGCTTTCACTAACTCCCAAATGTTATTAGAATTATCCAAAATGATCTTGTCATTAGATTCAATATATGAATAAAAACTCGAACCATATCGACCTAAGTTCATAGGGTGCTCACGAAGAACAAGCTTATAGCCATCAGGAATGGATTGAGCAACACTTTTAACCATTTGTAAAATAGAATCGAAATAAGGACTATTCATTACTATCTGTACATCACATGGAACTTGAAGAGGGAAGAAAATGTACTTCCCGTTATATCTAGCATTTGCTATTTTGTTTTGTCTTGGCTTTTTTATTCTTGAGAATAGATACGGAATTGAGTCGTAAAAGCTTTCTCCTGTTTGGAGCTCAATTGGAAAACTTGCCTTAATAAGCTTTGGAGGAATACTTAAGAATACGTCAGGAATTTTTCTGATATAGGCAGATATTGAGCCTTTATAATATTGATTAACAGATTTTACTTCATAAAAGTCACTGAGTTTTGTTTTATCTAAAACATGGCTTGAAATGCATTCATCTGATATAGATGATATCGTCATGTTTTTGTTAACACCACTATCATCAAAGATCATTGTTCCAAATGGTCCAGGTTCAAAATAAACAATTTTCTTATTACATTGATATGAAGCTAAGGTCGCAGTTGATGAAAACAATCTTACATCACCAATTACAACAGCACCTAAACATTCTTCTTTTTGAAAAGCATCCATATAGAAATTATAGTATTGCTTCACTAAGTCAGTATATTTTTCATGACTAAATGGTAGCAACTTATGATGAAAAGAGTAGCACTCCTTAATTGCTTTACTGGTTAGCTTTTCTGAGAATCCATTCTTATCTTGTTTTCTTACCTTATGTGGCAAATTAATATATTTAAGATTATTTCTTCGACAATAACCAACAGCTGACGGATACATACAAAGAAATATCAAATCAATATTATTTTTTTTGAATTGTTCAATCGCGTGATGGAAATATCTTGCATTACTCTCATAAAAACACATAACATATAATGTTTTCATGCTAAACTTCCTTCCTTACTGCATTTAATGCACTACGAATTACAATGTGCATATCATAATACTTATATTCAGCAAGTCGCCCACCTAATATATAATTTTTCTTTTCCCCTGCTAATTTTCTATATTTATTATACAAATCTTGGTTCTTTGCATCATTTACCGGATAATATCTTTCATCACCTAATTTCCACTCAGATGGGTATTCTTTCGTTATAATTGTTGTATCAGTATTTACGCTTTCAAAGTGTTTATGCTCAATGATTCGAGTATACTCAATATGCTCTTCAGTATAATTAACCACAGCATTACCTTGGAAATTTTCTGAGTTCATTTCCATCGATTCAAATCGCAATCCTCGATACTCTAACATGCCAAGTTTATAATCAAATAGAGCATCAATTGGTCCTGTATAGACAATCTTATTGCCCATAGATTCATACTTTTCAATATCATCTAAAAAATCGACACTTAACTTTAGATCGACATTATCTAGCAACTTTTCAATTAATAAGGTATATCCACCCTCTGGAATACCTTGATACTTATCATTAAAGTAATTATTATCATATGTGAATCTTAGAGGTAGCCTTTTGATAATAAATGCTGGTAACTTTTTCGGTTCTCTCCCCCACTGCTTTTTTGTATACCCTTTAATCAATTTCTCATAAATATCAATACCAACCATTTTTATCGCTTGTTCTTCTAAATTAGTTGGCTCAGTAATACCAGAGTTCTTTATTTGCTCTTCAATAATTTCTTTAGCTTCTGAAGGTTTTTTAATCCCCCACAGCTTACTAAAGGTGTTCATATTAAAAGGTAAATTATAGAGCTCATCCTTATATATTGCTACAGGGGAGTTAATATAGTTATTGAAAGATACAAATTGATTAACATAATCCCAAATATCTTTGTCATTCGTATGAAAAATATGAGCACCATACTTATGAACATTTATATTTGATGTGGATTCAGTATATATATTACCACCAATATGTTCTCTCTTTTCCAAAACAAGGCACTTTTTGCCTTTTTTCGTCATCTCATGAGCAAAAACAGCACCAAACAATCCTGAGCCAACAATTACATAATCATATTTCATTATATATCGCCTATCTTTAGTCTTTTTTTATTTATTCAAAGAGATTGCATTCCACTCTGGGTAATGCTCACAAATATATTTATTTAATGCAATTTCCGCTTCAGTATATACGCGTGTATTTTGGTCAAAATTTTCACTGGCTATCGAGGTATTTGTGATCATACCAGCACCAACCGTTACATTGGTTAAACGGTCAATAACAATCAATGAGCCTGTACCATGTATTTCTTGGTAGTTATCAATAACTACAGGACTCGCTGTTTCTATTACGCAACTTGCAATTTCATTAAGCTGAAGTTCTGTCGAATCATGCTTTTCTAGAGTATTTACATCAATACGATGCTGTATTTTTACGATATGACCAAATGTATTTTTTGAGCCAACTTTGATTTCATACTCTTTGCCTGGTTGAAGTTCGGCTTCGTTCATCCAGACAATAGTTGCTTCAAAGTTATTTGTAGTTGTTGGCAGTTTAGTGGCATCTTCTGTTGCTTTTACAATTACATCACCACGGGAGATATCAATTTCATCTTCCAGAGTTAGAGTGATTGCTTGCCCTGCAAATGCGCTGTCGAGGTCACCATCTGCGGTTACAATACGTGCAACTGAAGAGGTTTTACCTGAAGGGTAAGCAACTACATTGTCACCAACATTAATTACGCCACCGGCAATTGTGCCGCAAAAGCCACGGAAATCAAGATTAGGACGGTTTACGTACTGTACTGGCAAGCGGAAAACATCAAGGTTTTTGTCTTCATTGACCTTCACTGTATCCAGCAGTTGCATCAAGGTGGCACCTGGGTACCAATCCATTTGTGCAGAGCGCTCTACCACATTATCACCACGCAGTGCAGAAATTGGAACAAAGCGCACATCTGGAATATTAAGCTGCTCAGCAAACGCTTTGTAATCCGCTTTAATTTGACGGTAAGTGTCTTGGCTGTAATCCACCAAGTCCATTTTATTTACCGCAACAATAATGTGCTTAATACCCAAAAGTGATGCAATGTAAGAATGTCGTTTAGTCTGGGTTTGTACCCCTTTACGGGCATCGATCATCACAATCGCCAAATCACAATTTGATGCACCCGTTGCCATGTTACGGGTGTACTGCTCGTGTCCTGGGCAGTCTGCGATAATGAATTTACGCTTATCGGTTGAGAAATAACGGTAAGCAACATCAATGGTAATACCCTGCTCACGCTCAGACTGTAGACCGTCTACCAAGAGTGCAAGGTCAAACTCGCCATCAGTGGTATTAAATTTCTTTGAATCATTTTTAATTGCCGCCATGTGATCTTCGAAGATCATTTTTGAGTCATGCAACAAACGGCCAATAAGTGTTGATTTACCATCATCTACGTTACCACAGGTTAGGAAGCGCAGCAGATCTTTGTTTTCGTGTTGCTTTAGGTACGCTTCGATGTCAGAAGCGATTAGGGAGGATTGGTTGGACATATTTTAATTCCAAATAAAATCTTAAATTCTGTGTATATGCTTGAATGCTTGAATGCTTGAATGCTTGAATGCTTGAATGCTTGAATGCTATCTAGGTTTTAATTTTTTCATTAAACCTTCAAGCATGGCTGCGATAAGCCTTGTCTGATTAAGCCAATTTTTACCAACTTCTTTTTCTATATATTGTACTTCTATACCAATATAGATTTGGGTTCTTAATTCAGCACAAGAGCCTTTTGCTATCGATAGATACCGGTATTTTTCTCGTTCTGTTTCTCTTGTCATTCCCTCTGCGATATTACTAGGAACAGACAAGCCTGAACGAGTTATTTGATCTTTAAATCCGTAGTCTTTGCAGCTCTTAAAGTAAAGATATAAGTCAGCTGATAATCTAGAAGACTTTCTCCATACATCCAACTTTTCAAAATCCATTTACTTTCCCGCTTTCTAGCCTTTTAGCTTTCAAGCCGCTCTAAATTTCCTCTGGAAATTTAGAAATAACCTTCCATCTTTTTCTTCTCCATGGAGCCGGCGGAGTCGTGGTCGATGACACGGCCTTGGCGTTCGGAGGTTTTGGTAAGAAGCATTTCTTGGATGACTTCTGGAAGGGTTGTTGCTTCAGATTCTACTGCGCCTGTTAGTGGGTAACAGCCGAGGGTACGAAAGCGGACTTTCTTCATCATCGGCTGCTCACCTTCCGCTAATGGTAGGCGTTCATCGTCCACCATAATAAGCGTTCCATCACGCTCTACTACTGGGCGTTCAGCTGCAAGGTATAGTGGTACAATATCGATGTTTTCAAGGTAGATGTACTGCCAGATATCTAACTCAGTCCAGTTTGACAATGGGAATACACGGATGCTCTCGCCTTTGTTTACTTTGCCGTTAAAAATGTTCCAAAGTTCTGGGCGTTGGCTTTTTGGATCCCAACGGTGATTTTTATCTCGGAACGAGTAAACACGCTCTTTAGCTCGGGATTTTTCTTCATCACGACGAGCACCACCGAAGGCAGCATCGAATTGATGTTTATCAAGCGCTTGTTTTAAACCCTGTGTTTTCATTACGTCAGTGTACTTGGCGCTACCGTGGTCAAATGGGTTGATGTTTGCATCGATACCCTCTTGGTTTTTATGGACGATTAAATCCATACCTATTTTCTTTGCCATTTTATCGCGAAATTCGATCATCTCTTTAAATTTAAATGTCGTATCCACATGCATTAAAGGGAATGGCGGTTTTGCAGGAAAAAATGCTTTCATGGTTAAGTGCAACATTACCGCTGAATCTTTACCTACTGAGTAAAGCATCACTGGGTTATCAAATTCTGCGGCCACTTCACGAATAATGTGAATAGATTCTGCCTCAAGTTGCTTGAGGTGGGTCATTCTTGCTTGAGAGATTTCCATAATATTTTCTGACTTAGATAAAAATGAAAGCTACGAGCTACGAGCTACGAGCTACGAGCTACGAGCTACGAGCTACGAGCTACGAGCTACGAGCTTATTAAATTGTGATTTGGAGAAATATTAGAAATAAAGCTATCAGCTATCAGCTATCAGCTATCAGCTATCAGCTATCAGCTATCAGCTATCAGCTATCAGCTATCAGCTATCAGGGAATTATGACAGGTGATAGCTGATTAGCTTCAAGTTAAAAATTATTTTTCGCTGCTGTAGCTGTAGTTGTAGTAACCATAGTTACCACCGTAGTAACTGCTTGCTTTACGTACTACTGCATTCAGAATAAAGCCTTTTACTTCAATACCATTTTGCTCGAAGCGTTGCTTGGTCACTTCAATTTCTTTAACCGCATTTTGGCTAAAGCGACCCACTAGCAGCGTAGTACCTGCATGTGCACCTACGATAGCTGGGTCAGTCACCGCCAGAATAGGTGGAGTATCGACAATAACGATATCGTAATTTTCCGAAGCCCAATCCATCAACTGTTTAAAGCGAGGGTGCATTAACAGCTCTGATGGATTTGGCGGTACTTCACCTCGGCCAATAAACTCCATGCCTTCAACACCTGGCTGTTTTAGTAGGCTTTCGATACTGGTTTGACCGCTTAAGAAATCAGATAGGCCTGGTTTTGGGTTAACCGCCATCTGTTTCTCCATTCGGCCTTTGCGCATATCGGCATCAATAACGAGTACCTTTTGGCCGGATTTCGCTACAACAGCCGCCATATTTGCAGAGACGAATGATTTACCAATACCTGGGCTTGGGCCCGAAATCATCAGGATGTTGTTTTTGGCTTCCATCATGGCAAAGTGCAAGCTGGTACGCAGGCTACGCAATGCTTCTATGGACAAGTCTGCAGGGTTTGACACCGCCAATAAGGTGTCTTGTACTGATAACTGCTTTTTGCCCTTTTGTTTTTTCTCTAGCTCAATCTGCCAATCCGACATCGGTACGCTGGCATATACAGGCAAGCCGATTGCTTCAATTTCATCAGGGTTTTCTACACCACGGTGGAAAGCTTGTTTCACCAACGCAAATGCTACTGACAATACACCACCTAGCATAGTAGCAATTATAACGATAATAGCTTTTTTAGGTTTAACGGCTTCTTCCAAGGTCTCGGCGTTATCAAGAATACGGACATTACCAACCGCACTGGCCTTCATGACGTTTAGCTCTTGCACCTTATTAACCAGCTGTAGGTAAATAGCCTGATTAACCTCGACATCTCGGCTTAGGCGAATCACTTCTTGTTGGGTTTTCGGCATACGTGAAACCATACGGTCAATCCGCGCTTTCTCACCTTCTAAAGTGCGACGCTTTTCAAGCAAAGAAACATAGGCAGGGTGGCTCTTGGTAAAACGCTGGGCAATGTCGGATTCTTTAAACGTCAACTCATTAAGCTGCGCTTCAACCGTCACCATGGTATCCAGTACCGATTTGGCTTCCAGCGCCAAATCGACCGAGTCATTTTCAAGCTTATAGGTGTTTAATTTAGCTTCGGATGTATCCAACTGTTGCTTAATATCGGGCAAGTGACCTCGCAAAAACTGCAGACTTTTCTCCGCCTCTGCCGAGGTGCGGTCGATATTTTGCATCAGGTAATCTTCAGTAATGCTATTCAATATTGCCTGAATTTTAGCCGGCTCTTCACCTTCCAAAGTGAGTTTCAAGATACCGGTTTTCTTACCTTGTTCAGAAACTTTAACGTTTTCTTGTAACTCGCTAATGGTGACTAAGCGGGCACGCTTAACAACAGTAAAATCAGTTTCTGGCTCAGCAGTAAAATCTGAAACCAAAATGGAAATGTCTCCAGCCTCAGCCACCTCACCTTTGTGACCTAAAATCAAAGTTTCACCGTCAAATGACAATGTGTAGCTTTGGTCATTTTCAACGGTGAGTAGCAGCTTCTCTCCCATTAGAGAATGTGGAAGCTCTAATTTTGAAATAATCGCAACCGGTTTATCTTCCCCTTTTAATCTTGCTAAGCCTTTACCGATGGCAGGTAAGAATTTCGGTTCAACATTAACAGTGAGGTTCAGCTTATCGACGGTATTACCCAGCACCATTCGAGATTTGATAATTTGAATCTCGGTATCGGCAGAGGACTCAGAGGCAAACATTTCTGAAATATCTGAAAGGCCGGGTACTCCTGAGCTTTTCTCTTCAACCTGCACTAAAGCATCGGCTTTATAGATAGGCGTTGCAAGCAGAGCATACACCACACCAATAGTTGCGAATAAAAAGGTGGTTAAAATGATAATCCATCGGTGGTCTAGCAACACACCGAACAATTTCCCCAAATCGATTTCATCTGAATCGTTTTGGGAGTTGTTAATATTTTGAGTTGTGGTCATAGAATTACTTCTAAATATAGAGTAGATCCTAGATCCTAGATCCTAGATCCTTTCGTTAATCATTTATGCTTCAGTTAACTGAGGCACTTCATCAAAATAGTTGCTAGCTTCTTCCCTACTGACTATTTCCTAGGGACCAGGAACTATAGCCTACGGCCAATTACGTACGCGTAGCGCACCTTCAGTTAGCTCATTGAAGCCGGTAATGGTCGGCAGAAGCTGACGAACAACACGGTTCCAGCGGCTAATTGGCGCGGCTGTTACATAAACAATGTCATAAGGCTGAAGCTCAAACTCGGTGCCAATCACCAATGCTGAGGCGTCTTTAATATTCAACTGGTAAATGTTCGCTAATGGCTGGCTTTCATCCGTGGTTGATAGCTCATTGCCGCGAATCACAAACACCCCGGTTGCATCGGCTTCTAGCTCGTTGATTCCGCCAACATGGCTTAATGCTTCAGTTAAGCTCATACCGCTGCGATCAATTTTAAGTAGTTGTGGATTATTTACTTCACCCATCACGAATACTTTCTGGGCATCATTTCGTGGCACGTGAACAATGTCCCCTGGGCGTAATAATCGGTTTTGGGTTAAATCGCCGCGTTGCATAAGCGCATAAAGCGAAACGTTTTCTTCAACCCCATTACGGGTTAAGGTCACGTTTCGCCAATCGGCATTCTCTGCAAGCCCACCCGCCCGATTGATCGCATCTAGCATTGTAAGTGGCACGTTAGTGATCGCCTGCTGGCCAGGCTTGTTGATTTCACCGGTAATATAGGTTTTTTGCGAGCGGAAAGAGGCAACATTGACATCAACCTGTGGGCTTTCAATGTACTTTGCTAGGCGAATTGCAATCTCATCACGCACTTGGGTCACCGTTTTGCCTTCTACCTGCACAGAGCCAATATAAGGGTAAAAGATTGAGCCATCAGCATGTACCCAGTTACCCGCTTCGGCTGAGCTGCGATAAGAGCCCGCAGGAATAGTCAACTCAGGGTGATCCCAAATTGTTATATTTAGGATATCACCAGGACCAATACGGTACTGGTAACGGGCAATTTCAGCATCCAGGGCAGGGTTTGCCTTTGAGTATACTGCAGGAGCTTTAAACTGCCTCACTGCACTGGCTGTCAGCGGGTAAACATTCACCTGCTCGGAAATATCACTGTCTCTTTCTTGTTGAGAAGCAACGACATTTTTATCATCTATTGTTAAGTGTGAACCGGGCACAGTACAACCCGCCAGCATGGCCGTCGCCACGGCTGGTATTAGGAGCTTCTTTGTGAAATGCATATTTGTTTTCGAAAAGGTTGAAAGAAGAAACAAAAAATCAGCTATCAGCTATCAGCTATCAGCTATCAGCTATCAGCGAAGATTTAAATATAAAACAAAAAGTGAAACTACCGTTGGTTGGCCAAGCTATCAGCTAAGAATGAACGGAAATCCTGGGCTCAAGCAAGAGGAACTCAGCGGATTTATGCATCGGCCTGCTTAGCTGTCAGAGTGGTTAAGACATGCTACCGCCCTTAGGTTATGGTTCCTAATGACCGTCAATTTTCGAGTGCGAAGTACACTATCGCAAATTTGTTACGCAGAAATGTCAAATTTCATCTTTAATGATGGGAGATTGCCCCTTCAAATATGGCTGATGATTTTACACATTTTTTATGTTGATAGGAATATGAATTTTGTAGCTTACTTTCAGAAATTCTTAAAATGTTTTTATATGACTCTGATTTTTAATATTTTTATTAGCATTCAGAAGCTTTCAAAAACGTTATAAATCCCTGTTACCACTAGTAGCACACCTAAATTCCCATCAAAATACTCTTATCAATCATTTCTTAATCATCTTTGGGAGTAGCCTCTCTTTTTGACACGACCAAACTTAAGAAAAAAGAAAACTCTTTTATGACAATTAGCTAGATGCATTGCGGATTTGTGTTAATCACAATATTATTGCATAGAAGGCGGTAACCGCTTGATTGATACTTTTTTATATACGTAACTGTTACTTTTGACCAACAAGTAAGGGAATGGGATGAAAAAAACGGCTTTGGCATTGATTGCGGCGCTATCACTAAGTGGTACAGCTTTCGCAGCAACTGAAACAGGTTCTACTGCCGCTACAACTGGTAGTACAGCTTCTTCAACAGCTGGTGCAACTGCATCAACAACTGGTGCAGCAGCAGGTACTGCTGGTACTGCTGGTGCAGCAGCGGCGGGTGGTATTGCAGCAACTACGGTTGCAGTTGGTGCAGCAGTAGCTGTAGCAGCTGTTGCTGTTGCCGATTCAAGCAATGGCAATAGCACAACAACAACTGCAACCGCAACTCAGTAATTCTTTAACCTGTTAAAGTTTGAGTTGATTGTGGTTAACCGCGCTTTATAGCGCGGTTATTTTTGTTATTTCGTCACAAGTTTACTCAACAGCAACTAGACAACTACTACCTAACTCTGACACCTTATTCTGAAACACTCTATTTTTCTTGATTGAGCAATTTGGATGCTACCTCCATGTTTCGACAATGTTCCACTGCAGTACTTCTCTTATTGACACTTACTGGGTGCAGCCAGAAGTTTAATGATGTAAACAACACCGTTAACCTTGCTTTTTTTGGTGATAAAGATGTCTCCTTAAGCACAGAAGAAATCAATAAGCTTCCTTATGCCAGCATGTATGCACGGGTTGATGATGGCCCGCAAGCTTTCATGGTATTGGCTTTTGCCGAAGATAGAGCGACCCTTGGTTTAACCGATGTGGCAGGTTTTTCGGCTTCAAGTTCACCAAAGCCACAACGTACCCAGCTTAAGTGGGTATCGGCTGACAAAGGGATGCTAATCACAGAAAACGGCCGGATTGTCAAAACTCTCAACTTACCATCAGGTAATCTTGTAAGCAGCCATAGCAAACAAACTGACCCACTCGCTTTGGGGTTGCACTTAGCCACCACCCCAACTCACTGGCAACATGCTATTGACTGGCAGCCTGGGTATCATTTGGGCTACCCGGTCAACAGTGAATTTACCTTCATCGCTGACGAAATACTTGATATCAATGGCACCACTCAGCCAACCAAGCATTATATTGAGCGTATATTTATCCCAACACTGGATATTGAGTTCGATAATCACTGGTGGATAGATCCAAGCAACGGAGCCGTCATTAAGAGTAAACAAAAGCTGGCCCCGAACCTGCCTTATATCGAACTAATTTTGCTTAAACCATTTGCCTAGGGATAATATCGTGAGTTTTTTTAGATTTATTCAACGAGCAATGCCACCACTACTCATACTTTTAACGGTAGCCTCGTTTAATCCACCTGCCATTGCTGCGAATAACACTCAGAATACGTTAAGTGTCACTATTTACAGCCCTAATAAAGCTCAGGCATGGTCTTTAAACTATTTAGAGCCAGTACGATTAAGCCAAGTCATTGGTGATAATATTGCTACGCAGCTAAAAAATGCCTCTCTATTAACTAATAACAGTGGCCAAAGTAACCCTTTTCGCGCTGATAGCATTTTCTGGCTCGGAAGTACTTTAAGCTCAACTTCAGAACCCGAGAACAAACCAACCGTGCTTAAGCTCATCGACCAACTTGTTGATAAAGAGCCGACCAGCTTTGCATTAAAAGCGAGCCTCAGGGCTAATGAGCGTTGGATAAACGATAACATCTTATATACCAAGCAGTTTATCCCGCTTGATTATGATGCCATTAGGCTGAACAAAAAATTAAACCCTTTGCTCCGTGGCGAATACCATCTCTATTTAGCCAATCGCCCCAATGATGTATTGGTCATTGGTGCCACGCAAAAACCAACCGCAATCCGTTGGCAGCCACGTTTGTCGGCAAAACAATACCTCGATAACACCGCATTGATTGACAATCACCAAAAAGATTATGCGGTTGTTATTCAGCCTGATGGCACTGCTGAACAACACCCTATTGCTTACTGGAATCGCGACCATAGGGACGTTGCCCCGGGTGCGACCATTTTTATCGGCTACGGCGATTTACCGAGCGACTATAAGTCGCTCAACCAGGAAATGATTAACTTGCTAAGGAACAAGGTGCTGTAATCATGTCAAACAAAGGAATCAATATTCTTGCCCAAGCACCTAATGGCTTCTTCAAACTTTCAGCCCTTGCATTAGCAATCCTGCCTGTTTACTCAGCCAATGCCGATGAATTTAGTTACCCGGTATTAAGACCGTCACAGTCTGACTTTGGTGGTGTCGGCTTAATGCAAATGCCTACCGCGCGTATGAACCCTACCGGTGAGTTCAATGCAGGGGCAACTTATAACAGTGAATATCACCACTATAATGCCTCTCTTCAACTTTTCCCTTGGTTTGAAGCAACGATTCGCTACACTATCGTTCAAGATCTTCTCTATAGCAGCAACCCTGATTTTAGTGGCGATTCCAAATACACAGATAAAGGGATCGACTTTAAGGTTCGATTGTGGGAAGAAAGTTACTGGCTGCCTGAAGTTGCTGTCGGCGTGCGTGACTTTGGGGGAACCGGCTTGTTTGATGGCGAGTTTATTGCCGCCAATAAACAATTTGGCCCTGTCGATGTCACCCTTGGTGTTGCATGGGGTTACATGGGCAATAGCGGCAATGTTACCAACCCACTCTGTGACTTAGCCGACCGCTTCTGTGAGCGCGAAATTGGTGGACAATGGGGTACGGCAAACTTCGATAATTTCTTTAGTGGCCCTATGTCTATATATGGCGGCCTCGAGTATCAAAGCCCATGGGAACCCTTACGGTTTAAGCTGGAATATGACGCCAACGATTACGAAAGTGACTTCCCAGTGACACGCGGCGATATTGAAATGCCGCAAGACAGCAAGTTTAACTATGGCGCGCTGTATCGGCTTGGAGACTGGGGCGACTTACGTCTTAGTTATGAGCGCGGTAATACATGGACATTTGGCTTTAATCTATACACCAACTTCAACAGCCTGAAGTCTGGCTGGCAAGATGAACCAGCCCCTGACTATACCCCTCGAAGCCAGAGCCCTTCAAACACTCCTGAGCTTACCAATGCGGAATGGCAGGTCCTTGCTGACGAGCTACATACCATTGCTGGTTATAAAAACCCGACCATTCATCACGATAACAACAGCATCACTGTAAGTGCTGATCAGAATAAATATCGTGATCGCAATGAAGCACATGAACGTGCCGCCACCGTCTTGGCGAACCGAGGCCCTGATGTTGCCGAATATCGCTTGATTGAAACCAGCAACCACCAGGCAATAACCGAAACCCGAATTGATGCCGATAAATTTAGCCAAGTTGCTAATGTTGAATATATCGGTGCGAATGTTGAAGACAGCACTTCAGTTTCCACACCAAATGAGCCAGAAGGTCGATTGGCCGCCGAGCCAAGCAGACGCTGGGATGTCAGCCTATCGCCTACATTACAGCAGTCTATCGGTGGCTCAGAAGATTTTTACATGTTCAATATCGGTATCAATGCCGGGGCGAACTACTGGTTTACCGACAATATTGAGCTCGGTGGCTCTGTCTACTTCAATATCTATGATAACTACGACCAGTTCCTGTACGACGTACCGCCCGATGGCACTGACTTGAAACGTGTTCGTACCTTGGTTCGCCAATATATCAGTGATAACCCGGTCCGTCTTGATAACCTGCAGCTTACCTGGATGGATAAACTTGGGGATAACTGGTACAGCCAAGCGTATGGTGGCTACCTTGAAATGATGTTTGGTGGTGTTGGCGGTGAGGTGCTATATCGCCCACTTGGTGCAAACTGGGCAGTGGGCATGGATGTTAACTATGTGGTGCAGCGTGACCCCGACTCGGCATTTGGCTTCTTCACGGACGAAGAGCAATTTGATCCCATAACCAATCGTTCGTACCGCGTGCAAACCGGGGCGATGACCGGCCACGTTACCGGTTACTATCAACCACAGTGGGATTGGTTGCCAAATACCTTATTCAAGGTAAGCGCAGGCCAATATCTAACTGAAGATATCGGTGTCACTGTCGATTTCTCGAAGCAGTTTGATAGTGGTATCACTGCCGGTGCCTTTGCCACCTTTACGGATTTGTCTTCCGATGAATACGGTGAGGGAAGCTACACCAAAGGCTTCTATATCTCGATTCCGTTTGACGTGATGACCGTGAAACCAAGTACTAACCGCGCAACGATTTCTTGGTTGCCGCTAACCCGTGATGGCGGCCAAATGCTGAACCGTAAGTACCAGCTGTTTGGTGTGACGGATGCGAGATATCCGTGGTACTCGAGAAAAGCGGTAGAGTAGGAGCGGTCCTGGGTCCTGGTCCTGGGTCCTGGGTCCTGGGTCCTGGGTCCTGGGTCCTGGGTCCTGGGTCCTGGGTCCTGGGTCCTGGGTCCTGCAAAAGCGTTCTACTAGCTAATCGATGTCAAGCTCTTCACTCTTATTCTTTCGCTCTTCCCGCTTCTCCTAGGACCTGCTCTTCCAAGGACCTCGTTTTCGCTTTTCCAAGGGCCACTTTTACAAATCACGTTTAAGGCAACTTATTTAAATTCTAAATAGTTAGACAGCATGCAAAATAAAACAGTCACACAATTGTAAAAACATAAAATTAATACAAAAAATAAATTTAAGGATAATTCGACTTATTCACTCTGATTCTTATTATTTTCGTGACTTCCAAATGCTTCGTCTCAAAAATGTGACACTGTGCGTAAATTATTTTAGGTTTATGACATCAAATCAGGATTTGAGCTATCATATATAAATAACAACATTGTCAATATATTGACAACAAATTTCTATAATAACATTTTTTTGACGACATAAGATAATAGAAGAGGGAAAGAGCATGTTCAGGGCGTATGCTCACTTTTCAGTGAACCACCCAATCGCACATATTGTTAACTTGTTAATTGTAATGACTATTTTTGCAGTAAGCTGTTATCAATTACTCGCTAACGAAAATTTGCTTTTTGCAGCTGGTTTTTTATTTGTGACTCTACCTATTATTGTATTTGCTAAGTCTTCTGATTATAAACGCAAATATTTGAGCACAAATAATTAATTAAGAAATACATACAAAAAACACTAATTCATAAAAAAACGGCAATTCGCATTGCCGTTTTTTCTTAATTGCTTGGTATTAATATCGATGCTTATTAAATCGCTTGCTGTTGAAGCTGCTGCCACATCTCTTTGACAATCAGCTGATCGGCAGGATTTAATTCAGATTGTGCTTCTGACATGCTCGTTTCAACCTTGGCGTTCATCGCTTCGATGCTTATCTCCCCTTCCAGCTCACAATTTGCTGCAGAAAGTGAAATGTGGCCACGTAAGTACCCACCAGCAAACAGTTCGTCGTCTGAGGCTGTTTCAACCATTTGGTCGATCAGGGTTAGTAGTTTTTCTTCGTATTGATGGATCATAATATCTTTTGGGGTTCGGGATTCTGGGTCCTAGGGCCTAGGAAGAGCAAAGCCCCAATTACTACGCCATATATTACAGAATCAAGTTAGTATTAAGTCCTGGGTCCTGGGTCCTGGGTCCTGGGTCCTGGGTCCTGGGTCCTGGGTCCTGGGTCCTGGGTCCTGGGTCCTGG
>NZ_JAWJZI010000023.1:0-47057 GCF_033022775.1 Photobacterium rosenbergii
ACCCTAGATACGCTATTAACGTATGCCGGTTTTCAAGACCGGTGCTTTCAACCACTCAGCCATCTCTCCGTAAGTGCAGCGTATATTATCGGGCACTAAGAGACTTGTAAACACCCCGAACGACTGAATGCTCACAATGCAACCGATAATTCAATATTTGAGAGTAACGCACTCACACAGAGAGAATAAAATCGAAATTTCCGACTTTATCTTTCCCACTTCCAACAGGATCAAACTGCAGATGCTGGCGTTCTCGCCCACCCCACCATTCGTTACCCGTTTGCCCTTTGAGGTAGAGCTGCGTCGTTAAGAGTTCTTTATTACCACGCCAAAGTTTGACATGGATATGAGGGGGACGGCCGGTATAGGGCACAGGATAGAGAGTACGAAAACGGTATTGGCCATTACTGTCGGTTTCTACAGCACCAAAACCGGCAAAGTGGCGATCAAAGGCCTCAGTATTTGGCTGCAGAGGGTGATCATAAACGCCATTGCCATCGCATTGCCAAATTTCCACTTTTACTCCAGATAGCGCTTGGCCATCTGTGTTTATCACCCGACCAAGTAAATCTATCGGCTCCCCAGCCAAACCTTCCTCCTGCAAAACTAAATTGGCTCTCAGTGGAATAGGCGTAACAGGATAAAAGGGTCCTTCAGCCTGCGAAGGGGTCGCAACAACAGGCGTTTTTGCCCACAATGGTTTTACAAAAAATACCGACCACAATGCCAGAAAATGCCGCCTATTCATCCCTTATCTCCTTTGCTGGCTTTCTTACAGTGTGGCAGCCCATAGATAATTTGCTCATAAGATCGCAGTGCATTAACCTGCAGCCTGTGCCACGATAATAAAAAAGCAGGAGTTGAAATGACCCTTTCACAAGCAACATTAATCCTACCCGCACATATGCTGCCAGGAGGCGTGGCCCCTTCAGCCAATGATTTCGGCTTCGAGCATGTCGACAAGCAACGCCTTGAATGTGATGGCAGCGTTATCTTAACTGAGTTCACCTTCCATTCGCCTTTAGGGACTGTCGACAAAATTGAACGCGTTAGGACATTTGATAAGGCCGCTGAGCATTTTATCTGGCACCTTGCCAAAGGGACGCCTTACCAAATTACCAAGCTGTTCAGTAACGGTAGCCAAACGACCAATAGCTTTTTATACCAAAACAACAAATTGACCTCACAGCCACACCCTTTGATTGAGCTATTAACCATTAGCCAATAGCCAATAGCCAATAGCCAATAGCCAATAGCCAATAAGCACTTAGCAGCATATTTTTGTTCAACCATGAAGCTCATCCCATAAACGCATCACGAGTTATGACTATAATTCAAACACGTGTTTAAAAGGATGTTTACTATGTTGCTCTACAAAACCGTGGTTGGAATCAATAAACAGCTCAACAAACTCATCACGATTCCTTTCCCCGAACTCGAAATGGGTACCAATAGCGTCACCAAAGCCGGTGAGCTCATGGCCGCAAAAGGCGCTCAGAAAGTGCTCATTGTTACCGATGCCATGATTCACTCACTCGGTCTCACAACGGCTTTATGTAACGCCCTGAAAGACCAGGGCATTGAATATGTCATCTACGATGAGGTAAAACCCAACCCGACCATTGCCAATGTCGCAGTGGGTGCGGATGTGTACAAAGAGCAACAATGCAACGCCATTATTGCCATTGGCGGGGGCTCACCGATTGATTGTGCTAAAGCGATAGGTGCAAAAATCGTGAGGGACAAGCCAGTACGTAGATTGGCAGGCAAGCTCAAAATCAGAAAGAAATTACCACCGTTCATGGCTATTCCAACCACAGCTGGCACAGGCTCGGAGGCAACGGTTGCGGCGGTCGTCTCGGATCCAAGTGCACGTGAAAAGTTTGCCATTGTCGATCCGGCCATTCTGCCAGATGTCGCCCTGATAGATCCGACGCTCATGGTCGGACTCCCTAAATCCATCACTGCCGCAACCGGTATGGATGCACTGACCCACGCTGTTGAGTCATATATTGGTACCTACCATACCCCGCTAACTGATAAATACGCGATCCAAGCAACCGAGAAGATCTTCAAACATTTAACTACCGCTTTTGAGGATGGCCATAACCTTGAGGCCAGAGAGCAAATGGCGATAGCCTCCTACGAGGCAGGGTGTGCTTTCACCCGAGCATACGTTGGCTATGTCCATGCCTTTGCCCACCAGCTAGGCGGCATGTACAACATTCCCCATGGCCTGGCAAATGCCGTCCTGCTACCAGAAGTCCTCAAACTGCTAAAACCCTACTGCCAAAACCGGTTGCAGCTCCTCGCCGAAGCCATTGGCCTGAATACCGCAGAAGACTTCATCGTCGCAGTGACTGAACTTAACAAAACGTTGGAGATCCCAACCTCTTTCCCAGAGCTAAAAGCCGAAGAGATCCCGCAGATTACCCGGCGCGCACTGTCTGAAGCCCATGGCACCTATCCAGTCCCTGGCTATCTCACACAAGCGCAGGGGGAGGCACTATTGACGAAGTTTGTTACTAAGGAATAGCGAGAAAACAAAAAAGCCCCGTCATTTCTGACAGGGCTTCGTTGTAGTGGCGGAGGGCTGGGGTCGCACTCGACCGGGACTCATCAGTCCGCAGGACTGACGCCAAATTCAACGCATACAAAAAAGGCCCAGTCTTTCGACTGAGCCTTCAGTGTAGTGGCGGAGCGGACGGGACTCGAACCCGCGACCCCCGGCGTGACAGGCCGGTATTCTAACCAACTGAACTACCGCTCCAATTCTTTATAAAGCTCGACGTAGTCAAACTTCTAGAATGTGGTGGAGACGCTCTGGGTATGGAGGATTTGAACCCTGCTTACCCAGAAGGTCAAATAACCAGTATGACTACTGACTATTGAAATGTGGCGGAGAGATAGGGATTTGAACCCTAGATACGCTACAAACGTATGCCGGTTTTCAAGACCGGTGCTTTCAACCACTCAGCCATCTCTCCGTAAGTGCGGCGTATAATATAAAGCTTGCCGCAATGTGTAAACCCCAAAAATGTTTGTTTGCTCACACATTAGGCAACACAGAGCCAATTTATCCGTTTAATCAACAAAAGCACATGAAAATGTGTGTGATCATACTGATTTGAGTGGGATTCCCGAGCCCCAAAATGCCTGTTTAGGTGTTTGTTGTTGCTTAACAAGGGCACGGAGAGACTCGGGAAAAAGGTTCCATTGCTCAATTTCCTTGCAAGGCACCCAGAAAAACTCGAGATGAGTTTCATTGGAAACGACAGGGTCTCTGTGCGACAAACCCGTTTCAACCTCAAACAGCAAGTTGATTTCAGCCTGTGGCTGCCCATCAAGCAACCACTCATTTTCAGCCGCCCCGATAAATTCGCCGACGTTGGCACTTATCGATGCTTCCTCAAACAGTTCACGCGCCAAAGCCACCGGTGCCGATTCACCAAACTCTATATGCCCCCCAGGCAAAAAAGTCATGTTATCGCCAACCGCCCTAACCAAAAGGATATGGTTACCATCACAGATCACCCCGCGAGCAACATAATGAAAAGCCACTTTACCTTCCTGTTTATCTTTTTTCGCAAGTTTACCGCAGTGAACCAATGCACCGAAGTCTTTCCTGCGCGCTCTCGCTGGAATATAAACGCCCTGTAACAGATAAATGCTTCAAAACAGCTATATTTACAGCTAACCTCTTTTTACCTCAACAAACATAAGATTGATAACAATGAAAATTTTCAGCAATTTCGAAAGTGGTAACATCCATATCGTCAGTGCCGATACGCCAAACAACATCCAGCTGACCATCCCAGCCGATAACCAGTCAGAGATCTCGCAGTGGTTCCATTTCCGCCTCGAAAGCGAGCCCCAGCAACAACACCAGTTCTCAATCTTAAACTTGGCCAAATCCGCCTACCCAGAAGGCTGGCAGGATTATGACGTCGTCGCTTCCTATGACAGAGAGGAATGGTTCCGTATCCCGGCAGAATTCGACGGCGATACCCTAAGTTTCAAGGTGATCCCAGAATACGGTTCGATGTATTTTGCCTACTTTGCCCCTTACAGCTACGACCGCCACCAAGATTTGCTGCACCAAGCGCAAAGCCAGTTCAGCTGTAAACTTGAAACCTTAGGCGCCACCCTCGATGGCAATGACATGAGCTTGCTGACGATTGGCGAGCCGTCAGACGAGAAGAAAAACATCTGGATCATCGGCCGCCAGCACCCTGGCGAAACCATGGCCGAGTGGTTCATCGAAGGCCTGTTGCAACGCCTGCTTGATGATACCGACACCGTTGCCAAAGCCCTGCTCGACAAAGCGGTGTTCCATATCGTGCCGAACATGAACCCAGATGGCAGCATCCGCGGACACCTGCGTACTAATGCCATTGGGGTCAACCTAAACCGTGAGTGGCAAACGCCATCAATGGAGAAGAGCCCGGAAGTCTTCCTCGTACGTGAGCGTATGCTAACTACTGGCGTCGATATGTTCCTTGATATCCACGGTGACGAAGCGATCCCGTATAACTTCGTTGCTGGCAGTGAAGGGATCCCATCGTACAATGAGCGCCATGCCGCTTTGGAAAATGCCTTCAAAGCAGCCTTACTCACTATCACCCCAGAGTTCCAGGTGGCGCACGGTTACGACAAAGACGAGCCGGGCAAAGCTAACCTGGCTATTGGCTCCAACTGGGTTGCCGAGCAGTTCAAATGTCTGTCTTACACTATCGAGATGCCATTTAAAGATCACATCAGCCACCCTGATGAGTTCTACGGCTGGTCACCGGAGCGTAGCGTCGCCTTCGGCCAGGATGTGCTGGCAGCCGTGTGGGCTGTGGTCGATCAGATCTAACGCCTTCTTTAAACACAAAGGCTTTAAATACAAAAATGCCGAGTCAGATGACTCGGCATTTTTTATAGCTGTAGGTCAGTGCTTCCCTACACTTCCTGCTCGACCATCGCCTCCAAGCGGGTTCGCATTAGCTCGTTGAACACCTTGCGGGCTTCCTGCGCTTCTTCCGAGGCCACCAGCTTGTTCTCTTTGGCTGTCATGGCATCGTCCATCAACTGCTGGAGCTGATCCAAGCGCTCTTGCGGTGCATCACTAAAGTCCATCCCGGACTCACCGTTGGCCACCGCTTCGGCACGAATTTTCTTCTTCAGCTTCCACACTTTGTACAGCGCTTCACGCTCGGCTTCAGCCGCTGCCATGGCGATTTCTTTCAGCTCTTCGAACTTAGTCAGTGCCATACCTTCATTAGACCATGGGTCGACATCGGGTAGCTCCTCAATGTTAATCACCGGATCTTCATAACCTTCCTGATGGGTCAAATCGAGCGTTGCTGCCTTCACTGCCGACATCATCAACATCACGGCGATCACCAACAATGGCAAACCTCCGACAATCGCCGCGGTTTGCAGGGTCGATAGGCCGCCCATGAACAACAACACAGACGGCATGAATGACAGCGCAAATGCCCAGAACAAGCGGTTCCAGCGCATTGGGTCTTCAGTCACGTTGTTCTGTACAACCGATGCCAAGATGTAGGAAATCGAGTCAAACGTCGTAGCGGTGAAAATCAAACACAGCAGGGTAAAGGCTGCAATGACCAAAGTACTGAACGGCAACTGCTCAAGGATAGAGAAAATCGCCTTGGTCGCGCCCTCAGAATTTAGAATACCCACCACATCCAGCGCGCCAGAAAGCTGAAGCGACAGGCCATAGTTACCCAAAATCATGAAGAACAGGAAGCAGCCCATCGAACCGAAGAAAATCGAACCGGTGACCATTTGCTTGATGGTACGGCCACGGGAAATCCTCGCCACAAACAAGCCCATGCTTGGGGCAAACACCAGCCACCATGCCCAGTAGAAAATCGTCCAATCCTGCGGGAAGTGGGTATTTTCAAACGAGCCATAGCCACCGAACGGCTCAGCCCATGTGGCCATGACAAAGAAATTCGACAACATTCGGCCCAGTGAATCCAAGCCGGTTTCCAGCATGAATATCGTCGGCCCGGTGACCAAAATGAAAGCCAGCAGAGCCAAAGCCCCCCAGAAATTGATATTACTGAGAAACTTGATGCCCTTCTCCATACCGGCATAGGCCGAGTAGGCGAAAATAGCGGTACAAAGCATCAATACGATGATTTGGGTAACCGTATCTTTCGGTACGCCAAATAGATAGTTAGCCCCTTCAGTGATAAGCGGCGCGGCCAGACCGAGCGTCGTAGCACCACCACCAAGCAAGCCGAAGATAAACAACACATCGATGACTTTACCCAGCCAACCGTAACTACGAGCTTCACCGATCACTGGCATCAATGCCGCCGAAACTTTAAGTACAGGCTGCTTGCGCACATAGAAGAAATAGGCAATCGGTAGTGCTGGTACCAAGTAAATAGACCATGCAATCGGCCCCCAGTGGAACAAGCCATAAGTCGCCGCCCAGCGAACCGCTTCTTCACTGCCGGGTTCTAGCTGGAAGGGTGGCGCCTGGTAGTAATACGCCCACTCGATGGTTCCCCAGTAAAGAATGCTGGCGCCGATACCACCACAGAACAGCATCGCCGCCCACGACGCGGTCGTAAACTCGGGCTGCTCATCAGGATCGCCCAGTTTGATTTGGCCGATATCGGAAAAAACGATGTAGATCATAAAGAAGAATGCAGCGACACCGAGCGCCAAATAGAGGAAACCGAGCTTATCGGTCATAAACGTTTTGGCGACAGCAATCCATTCTGCCCCTTGCGCCGGGAACAGCAGCAAAGGTACCACAACCGAGATCAACATCCCCAGCGCCCCGAAGAACGTCGGTTTATCAATCAATTCAAAGTGTTTGCGAGAAAACACGTTAGCTCCTTAAAATTAAAACCCAGCAATGGGTAATTGGATAATCCGAGGAAAGGACAAACGCTTCAAACCAAGATTCTAATTACTACGATGAAAAAAGCTGATTATTAGCTGACATAAATATTCAGCCGTATATAATGTTAATCTTATGACCAAAATCCAGTAGGATTGACGGTGATAAACCCTAAATCAGTAGAGGCGCGCTGCCTATAAGTAACCGTGTGGAGGGTGATACCTACGAAGCCGGAGAAAGGAGTCAGCGCCGAAGTGACTGCAGCCATCAACTCAGTCGCTGGGTCTGTGTCGAATAGGCACAGAACTGCCATAGTATTTACCTATGGAGCGCTACCTGAGGGGGTAACAAGTCTTCTTTTTCTGCGTCTTAGTTACACTTCCTTTCGGTAGATCTCCACCTGAAACATTATAGGTGTGATGAGATCATGAACCTTGTCGATTTCTCGGACTCGCTAATGTCCGTTATCCCTGCCATGCTGGCTGTTATCCTTGCGGTCACCACCAGGCGGGTTTTGCTCTCCCTCGGAGCAGGTATCTTTGCCGGCGCATTGATGCTAAACCAATACTCACCGCTTGAATCCCTGCAATACCTGGTCGGCAAAGTGCTGGCAATTGTATGGGTCGACGGCGCAATGAACAGCGATAACGTCAACATGATCATCTTCATGCTGCTGCTTGGCGCGCTGATCAGCCTGATGAGTGTTTCCGGGGCTACCCAAGCGTTCGCCGACTGGGCAGCGGTGCGCTGTAAAGACCGTCGCAGTGCCAAATCACTGACAGGCCTGATGGTCTTCATCTTCTTTATCGACGACTTTTTCCACAGCCTATCGGTGGGTGCTATCTGCCGCCCGGTGACTGACCGTTTCAATATCTCTCGTGCCAAACTGGCCTACCTGCTGGACTCCACAGCAGCACCAGTTTGTGTATTGATGCCAATCTCTTCATGGGGCGCCTACATCATCGCCCTCGTTGGCGGCATCATGGTGGCACATGGCGTAACCGACCAAAGCCCTATCTCAGCCTTTGTCGAGATGATGCCAATGAACCTATACGCGGTATTCACCCTGGTGATGGTGCTGTGTGTGATTGCATTCCAGCTCGATATCGGCCCAATGCGCAAGCATGAAAAATGGGCGCTTGAAGGCAAACTATGGGATGAGTCGAAAGGCAAACCTGCAGGCCTAGATGTTGAAGCGCCTGAGTCAGCTAAGGGCGGCATGATCGATATGGTATTGCCTATCCTGACTCTGACTATGGCTACGGTATTTTTCATGGTGCAGTCCGGTGCGGATGTACTGGCTGCTAACGGTGAAGCTTTCAGCGTGATCGGCTCGTTTGAGAACACCGATGTAGGTTCATCGCTTGTTTACGGTGCGATCTGCAGCTTAGTGGTTTCGATTGGCCTTGCGCTGCGTCTAAAGCTTGATGCCAGCAGCTGGATGAAAGCAGCCCCACAAGGCATTTCAGCCATGATGCCCGCTATTATTATCCTATTCTTTGCCTGGACAATTGGCGCCGTTGTGCGTGACATGCAAACCGGTATCTACCTAGCTTCAATGTCTAACGGTAACCTGCCGGTTGAGCTGCTTCCGGCGGTTGTCTTCCTGCTGTCTTGTGCCATGGCATTTGCGACAGGAACCAGCTGGGGTACGTTTGGCATCATGCTACCGCTAGCCGGTGATATTGCTGCGGCCAGTGACATCGCACTGCTGCTTCCAATGCTGTCTGCGGTACTGGCCGGTGCGGTATTTGGTGATCACAGCTCGCCAATTTCAAGCACCAGTATCTTGTCGGCGACTGGTGCGGGCTGTCACCACATGGATCACGTAATGACCCAGCTTCCTTACGCCTGTTCGGTGGCCTTCGGTGCCCTACTGGGTTACCTCGCTATTGGCTACACCCACTCAGCATGGGCCGGTGTGGCAGTGAGCGGTCTGTGGTTCATGGCGTTCTGTGCCTTTGCGGTTCGCAAGAGCAAACCTGTGGTTGCAGCGGAGCCTGTAACGGGCTAAAGCGCACCGATACTTCTTATTCAGAGCAAGGCCATGGCCTTGCTCTTTTTTTAGCTGATATTAAGCTGCAACTTGGCATGCACGCCAAATGAGAGCAATACAGCTCACCGCTCCCTGCTGCCTCTTCCCCTGGTCAAGAAAACACCACTCTTCTCTGCCATGAATAAATTTTTATGCACAATATCAAATTTATTGGGCAAGGAAATTCAACCTTAAGAGCTAATCATTACAATAAGCCACCGCGCACTGTACGCGTGATTTGATATAGCTTTCCCGTCGATGAAAAATTTACTGATATACAACCACTTAGAGCAAATAATTACTCGCACTTCTTTGACAACTTTCCACAACAGAGCTTAACCGGAACAACACCATGAGAATCGGAATATTATACGGGGGTGAGTCTAGCGAACGCGAAGTCTCATTAAAATCGGGCAACTGCATTGCCGATGCCGTTGAATCATTGGGCCATGAGGCAATCAAAATCGATCCGCGCCATATCGACATCACTTTGCAGGGCTTCTTCAATCTCGACAAGGTATTCATCGCCCTGCACGGCGGTATGGGGGAGAGCGGACATATCCAAGCCCTACTGGATTTACTGAAAATACCCTATACCGGCAGTGGCCTCCTGGCCTCTTCCACCTCGCTCAACAAACTAAAGACCAAAGAAGTTTGGCGCTCTAATGGCCTCCCGACGGCAGACTGGATCAAGGTCAACAAGCACACGCCAACCGACACCGTTAAAACGACACTGGCAGCTCTTTCCTACCCGGTTGTTGTCAAGCCGCTTAATCAAGGCTGCAGTATCGGAGTCTCTAAAGCCTCCTCTCCAGAAGATCTGTTCAATGCACTGGTTGATGCCTTTGAATATGACGATGACATTTTGGTCGAGCAGTTCATTACCGGGCGTGAATACACCTGTGCCATCCTTGATGGCAAGCCCCTGCCGGTTGTACAAATCAAATCAGATAGCTTCTTTGACTGGAACGCCAAGTTCGGTGATCAAAGTGCAACCTACCACTGTCCGTCAGACCTGACTGCCGAGCAAGAAGAAGCCATGCAGAACGCAGCACTTGAAGCCTACAAGACTCTGGGCTGCCGGGGCTGGGGCCGGGTGGATACATTCTTGGATGACAAGGGCGATATCTGGCTGATCGAGATGAACACGGTGCCGGGCATGACCACCCGTAGCGTGTTCCCGATGGCGGCCAAAGAAGCCGGCATGAGCTTCGAAAACACCATCGCTGCGCTGCTCGAAAGTGCAAGCTTTGATGATGTGAAGTAATAAACCACAAAAAAGCCGGTAAGCCCAAAAGGCCTTACCGGCAAACTGTCAGAGTTCCCCTCAGACAACAGAACACATCTAACCTATATGGATTTTCTCCATTTGGTTTTAAGCGAGATCTTCGCCATTGCTCGCAATGACTTTTTTATACCAGTAGAAGGATTTCTTGGGGGTACGATCCAAACTACCGTTGCCTTCGTTATCGCGGTCGACATAGATAAAGCCATAACGCTTGCTCATTTCACCTGTCGACGCCGCAACCAAATCAATACAGCCCCACGGCGTGTAACCCATCAATGGCACACCGTCGGCAATCGCATCTTTCATCGCTTCAACGTGAGAGCGCAGGTAGTCGATACGGTAGTCATCGTTGATCTCACCATTCTCATCGATGGTGTCTTTGGCACCCAGACCATTTTCAACCAGGAACAATGGCTTTTGGTAACGGTCATACAGCGAGTTCATGGTTATGCGCAGGCCAAGTGGGTCAATAACCCATCCCCAGTCACTGGCTTCCAAATGCGGGTTTTTGATCGACTTCACCACGTTCGCCGCGCTGGTGTTGCCCTCGTTCATATCAGCAGACGCACATCGAGAGGCGTAGTAGCTAAATGAGATGAAATCGACGGTATTTTTCAAGATCTCAAAGTCTTCTTCGTGGATATCCAACTTCACGCCTTTCTCATCAAACACTTTCTGGGCGTAAGACGGATAGTAGCCGCGTGACTGAACATCAATAAAGAACAGGTTTTCACGATCTTTTTGCATCGCCGTGAAAACATCTTCAGGCTTGCATGAATACGGGTAGAACTGGCCACCAGCCAACATACAACCCACTTGGTTTTCCGGATTGATCTCATGGGCGATCTTGGCCACCAACGCACTGGCTACCAACTCATGGTGCGCCGCTTGGTATTTAACCTGATCGTGGTTCTCGCCTTCCTGGAAAGCAATACCGGCACCAGAGAACGGGCTTGCCAGCAAAATGTTGATTTCATTGAACGTCAGCCAGTATTTCACTAGGCCATCGAACGCCTCGAAACAGGTACGGGCATAACGCTCAAAAAACGTGATCATCTTGCGGTTACGCCAAGAGCCATACTCGTTGACAAGGTGCATAGGTACATCAAAGTGGCAAAGGGTCACCAATGGCTCGATGCCGTATTTCTTGCACTCTTCGAATACCGAGCGGTAGAAATCGATACCTGCTTGGTTCGGGGTTTCTTCATCACCATTAGGGAAGATACGTGCCCAGGCAATCGACATACGGAATACCTTAAAGCCCATCTCGGCCAGCATCGCAATGTCTTCTTTGTAACGGTGGTAGAAATCAATGGCCTGATGGCTTGGGTAGAATTCGTCCGCGTCTAATTCCACTTTATCAACCTGACCCAGTTTAACTGGCATCCGGTTTTCACCGTAAGGGATCATATCTACTGTGGTAAGACCCTTGCCGCCTTCGCGGTAAGCACCTTCAGATTGGTTTGCCGCAATCGCGCCGCCCCATAGAAACCCTTCCGGGAATTTAATATCAGACATGGTTTGCCTCTTGTGTTTTCGCTAATTACCGCACGTTACCGCGAATTGTTGCAAAGCCACCCCATTTAGAGGTGGCTCATTTTACTCGTTATGAAAGACTAGGCCGTTGCAGGTTTTGCTGGCACTGGTGTTTCAACTTCTTCAGCGCTTTCTTTCGCTGACTCTTTTGCTGCCGTCGGGTTTGCTTCATCCTCATCGTTAGGGATATCTTCAAAGCCTAGGACAAGCGTCAGTACGAAAGACAGAACCACTGACAGTGCCATCAGACCCAGTACCCAAACCAGGCTCATCGGGTCGTTAACGTCGATAAACTGGACACTGGTGAACAGGCTAGGTGCCGCCATCGAGTGACTTGCAATTCCCGCCATACCGGCAAGGCCACCAACGATGAAGCCAGTGATAAGCGTCGCGATTAGAGGGCGTTTCAGGCGAACCAACACACCGTATAGTGCAGGCTCAGAGATACCAGCCATCAGTGCTGAGGCACCTGCCGCCATAGATGTTTGCTTAAGAGCGATGTTCTTAGTTTTCCAAGCTACTGCCAGACACGCACCACCCATACCGATGTTCGCACCGATTTCCGATGGCATAACCATGCCCTCAGTACCCGTTTCAGCAATGGTCTGGATGATAGTTGGCGTAAATACGCGGTGCATACCGGTAAGAACCAATAGCGGCCATAGTGCACCCATGATAGCAACAGCCAGTGGACCCAATGCACCGTGGATTGTGTATACCAGCGTCGAGATTGCAGTACCGATCCAGATACCCATAGGACCAACAAGCAAGATACCGATTGGCGCAGCAATCAATACGATCAGCATAGGTTTTAGGAAGTTCTTCGTCACAGCAGGTGTGATGCTATCTACCCAACGCTCGATGTACGACTGAATCCAAGTCATGATAAGGACAGGAATAACCGTATAGGTATAGCGAACAGACGTTACTGGGATACCGAATAGCTCTACCGCACGACCATCCGCAGCCTGAGCCATTAGGTCAATAAAGTTCGGGTGAACCAACACACCGGCAATACCGATGGCCAGTGACATATTGGTTTTGAATTTAATGGCTGCAGATGCCGCTACCATGATAGGCAGGAAGAAGAAGGCACCGTCACCAATAGTGTTGAGCAAAATGATAGTCGAGTGATCGGCTTCGTAGATGTTGAACATCAGCAGCAGCATGGCAGCCAGCTTAACCATCGAGCCACCGATAATCGCAGGGATCAGTGGCGACATGGTACCAACAAGCGCGTCGAGCATTTTGGCGCCGATCACTTTCGGCGTCAGCTTAACCTTAGGTGCCGGCGTATATTCAGAAGGCACGCCATCAAAGTTGCACAGCTTCATCACTTCTTTGTAGGCAGCAGCCACATTGTTACCAATGATCACCTGACACTGATCACCATTGCGCACGACGCCCATTACACCCTTCACGCCTTTAATGGCTGCGGCATCAATTTTCGCTTCGTCTTTCAATACGAAACGTAGGCGGGTCATACAATGGGTAAGGGCGACAACGTTATTGGCGCCCCCCAATTTTTCAACGACCGAGCGGGCTACCGCGCTAAATTCCTTCGACATCTTCTCAACTCCTGCGTGTACGGAGAATAGTTGGCTAGCGTAAATTGCGGCCTATTCCCCAATAAAATGCGTTAAATGTCACCCGATAAAATGTAAATTCTGGTGACCATCAATTTGTTATTTTGCTTACTGGTTGATTTCACTCACCAGTTGGCCAATGGTTTGCCAATCGCCTTGGTCGATTAAGTTGTTCGGAACCATCCAGGTACCGCCACAAGCAACCACTTTCTCCAGTGCCAGGTAATCCGCCACATTGGCTGGGCTAATACCGCCTGTCGGCATAAACTCAACCGGATAAACCGCCGATAGCGCTTTTAGCATGCCAATGCCACCTGAAGGCTCCGCCGGGAAGAACTTCAATGTTTTCAGGCCAAGCGACATCGCCTGTTCCACCAGGCTCGGATTATTGACACCCGGGATAACGACCACATTCTTCTGCAGGCAGTACGCCACCGTGGTCGGGTTCAGGCCTGGGCTCACAATGAAATCAGCCCCCGCTTCAACTGCCTGATCAACCTGCTCGGTTGTCAACACTGTGCCTGCGCCGATTAGCATGTCCGGGTAGGCTTCGCGCATCAGGCGAATCGACTCAGCAGCGGCCTCGGTGCGGAAGGTAATTTCGGCACACGGCAAACCGTTCTCTACCAACACCTTGGCCAGTGGTTGTGCTTTGTCAGCCTGTTTGATAGCAATGACTGGCACGACCTTCATCGCACTTAGCTTGCTTTCAATTGTCTGTTCCATTTCTCTCCCCCTCTCCATGGCACAGCCGTTCTCTTTAACCTGAACATTTTTGTCGCTGTGCTGAACATGGTGTTTTGATGAATTCTTGATTCAGTGGTTCACAACCATTCAAGTTACGGGTAACATGTTACCAATAACATTTGTAAAATAAACCCGATTTTGAAGATCATCTGAAAAATGAGATCCAGATCAGAAAAAAATTCAAGGAGCTTACATGGTGGGGAAAAGCATCATAGTGATGGGGGTATCGGCATCAGGGAAAAGTACTATAGGTTATGAACTTGCCCAGCGTATTGGCGGCAAGTTTATCGATGGCGATGACCTGCACCCAAAAGCCAACATCCTGAAAATGGCCCGAGGGGAGCCACTGAACGACCAAGACCGTGAGCCTTGGCTAGAGCGGATCCGTGATGCCGCATTCAGCATTGAAAGCAAGAACGAAACCGGTGTCATTGTCTGTTCGGCACTGAAAAAATGTTACCGGGAACAAATACGTGAAGGAAATCACAATTTAGCCTTTTTGTACCTGTCTGGATCTCAAGAGGTGATCAGAGAGCGTATCCGCCTTCGCCAGGGACATTTCATGAAAGAGAACATGATTGCCAGCCAGTTTGCCGTGCTGGAAACGCCTGTCGATGAGCCAGATGTCATTACAGTGGATATTGACCAGAGCATTAAAGCGATTTTGGACAAGGCTGTTGCTGCACTGACTGAACAAACTGATACAAAGCCATCTGAAACAGAACAAGCGATGCCAATGCCAGCGACCGCCCAGGAGATCCCCGCATGATCCACCCAACCATTACCTTGATCACCGAGCGTATCAAAGCCCGCAGCCAAGTTATCCGTGCGAACTTTGAAGACAAAACAGCGTATCAGGCTGAGCAAGGAAAAGGGCGAGCCAGTCTGTCATGTGGCAACCTTGCCCACGCGGTAGCGGCTTCCTGCCGGCAAGAAAAGCAGCAGATCCTCGATTTCACCCGTGCCAACCTTGCCATTGTCTCGTCTTACAATGACATGCTGAGCGCCCACCAGCTCTACAAAAACTACCCAGACCAAATCAAGTCAGCGCTGCAGTCGCTCGGCCATACCGCCCAAATTGCTGGCTGTGTACCTGCGATGTGCGACGGGGTAACCCAAGGCCAGCCGGGTATGGATATGTCGCTGTTCTCCCGTGATTTAATTGCCCAGTCCACCGCCTTCTCGCTAAGCCACAATGTATTTGATGCCACACTGCTGCTGGGCATTTGCGATAAAATTGCCCCGGGGCAATTAATGGGCGCACTGAGCTACGCCCACTTGCCGACCGCCTTCATTCCGGCAGGCCCGATGCCAACAGGCATAACCAATGACAAGAAAGTGGCTGTGCGCCAGCAGTATGTCGCCGGCGAAGTGGGCAAAGATGCCCTGCTCGAGATGGAGTGCCAAGCCTACCATTCCGGAGGCACCTGCACGTTCTACGGTACAGCCAACACCAACCAGCTGGTCTTCGAAGCCATGGGCTTGATGCTACCGGGCTCGGCCTTTGTGGCACCTAATACTGAGCTGCGCTCTGCCTTAACTGAACATGCTAGCCTTGCACTGGCAGCGATGACTGCGGACTCCGCTAACTACCGCCCGCTTGTTGACGTATTTACCGCTGAAAACTTGGTCAACGGTGTAGTCGCCTTGCTGGCCTCGGGCGGCAGTACCAACCACACTATCCATATGCTGGCTATCGCCCGTGCTGGCGGTCTCGTCCTAACTTGGGATGATATCAGCGAACTATCTGACATCGTGCCGCTACTAGCCAAGATTTACCCGAATGGCCCAGCGGATATCAACGCCTTCGAGCAAGCGGGCGGTGTACCTGCACTGATGAAAGCACTGCATGAACGCGGCCTGCTGAACTCAAACGTGAAAACGGTGTTTGGCGAGTTTGCCGATCAGCTTACCCAGCCAGCTATCACTGATAGCAAGCTGGTATGGCAACCTGTTGGCGAGAGTAGCAACGCGGAAGTGATCGCAGCCAACGGCCAGGCATTCAACCAAACTGGCGGAACCAAAGTACTCAAAGGCAACCTTGGCCAAGCTGTTATCAAGGTCTCTGCGGTCAAGCAAGAGCACCAGTTCATTGAAGCGCCTGCCAAAGTTTTCCGCTGCCAGCATGACGTTGAAGCTGCCTACCAAGCCGGAGAGTTCACTGGGGACTGCGTGATTGTGGTCAGCCACAATGGCCCTGCCGCCAACGGTATGCCGGAACTACACAAACTGATGCCAATCCTTGGCAATATCCAAAAAGCCGGCCACCAGGTCGCTTTGGTTACCGACGGTCGCTTGTCTGGCGCATCAGGCAAGATCCCAGCAGCTATCCATGTCTCACCGGAAGCGCTACGTGGCGGTACCATCGGCATGATCAAAGATGGCGATATCGTGAAGCTTGACTGCAGCACCGGGCTATTGGAAGTGGCGGTTGATTTTGACCAACGGCAGCCGGTTCAACTCGATACCGAAGCCAGCCAAATTACTTGGGGAAGGGATATCTTCAAGGTGATGCGTGAAAATGTCGGCGGAGCCGATGAAGGCGCGAGCTTCTTGTTCTAAGCCAAAACATATACCCAAGCCACTTCAAGATACTGGTTCAGCGAGAATTTCTAAGCTGATATCAATAAAAATGGGAGCAATTTCGCTCCCATTGTTTATTAGCTTTTCCCTACAAGCTTTCGCCCCGGCTGATGGTAAAGCCCATATCGAAGACATTGCGCTCGCTGCGCTTGCCATCAAGGGCTTGGAGCAATAGCTCCGCACTCTTCTCGCCAATTTGGTAACGCGGCGTATAGATACTGGTCAGACGCGGCGTGATAGCCTGTCCGATATCCAGGGCGTTGTAACCGACGACACTGATCCGCTGAGGTACTTCGATACCTCGCTCATTACAGGCGAGGATAGTACCGATGGCGATATCATCATTGGTACAGAACACGCCGTCTAGCTCCGGACACTCTGCCAAGGCACGGCTTAGTAGTTCTCCGCCGAGGGTGAAGCTGGAGTGCTCATGGGTCAGGATATGGTATTTCGGCAAGCCGGCTTCTTCCATCGCCTTGTCATAGCCTTCCATACGCAGTTTGGTACGGGTATCCAAGCGGGCACCAAAGTAGGCTATGTGGCGTTTGCCCTTATCTAGCATGGTTTTCACCGCCGTATAGGAAGCGTGGATATGATCCAGCCCCACCACCATATCGACTGGGTTACTTGGTAACTCCATCGCTTCGACCACAGGCACCCCGGCAGTTTTGATCATCTGCAAAGTACGCTCGGTATGGGAGGTTCCGGTCAGGATCAGGCCATCAACCTGGTAGGAAAGCAAAGAGGCTATTTTGCGCTCTTCAATTTCTTCATCGTAGCTAAAGTGGGCAATCAGGATTTCGTAACCGTTGGCATTGGTTACCGCTTCGATACCTTGGGCAAAGCTGGCAAAGACCTGGTTCGACAATGAAGGCAGCAACACCCCTATCGCCTTGCTGGAAGACTTCGACAACATGGCTGGCGCGCGATTTTGGATATACCCCAACTCTTCCACCACCTCGGCGATCTTATCCCTTGTCTTGGCCGACACAGATTCCGGATTGCGCATATAGCGACTCACGGTCATTTTGGTGATGCCGACACGGTCAGCAATATCTTGCAGGGTAGGACGCGCTTTTCGTTGTTCTTGTGTCATAACAATAGGATAAGTTACAGCTAGGCTTAAAATGTTACTGTAACATACCACTTTGTCTGGCTATAAGGCAATGATTTACCGGCGCACCAAAGCTAACCTCCCGCTCTAGTTACCTGGCACCAGCCATTCAAATGGCCGCCTTTACCTTCAGCATCAAGCCCTAACGTTATGAGTCTTCGTTGTGCGCCTTCGGTTAGGCACTGGTTCTTAGCCTCTTTATCGTGGCAGTTTCGAATGACCAATTGAGGACGCTTTGGTGTCAATTGAGTGATAAAAAAGGCCGGTAGCGAGTCACTCAACGCTTACCGGCCAAAGAACACAATGTTGCGGGGTATCCCTACATACCAGTTAGGCAGGTACCAACCATTTCACGTCATACGCCCCCAGCGTAATCTGCTCCGTAGGTTGCAAAGGGGAGTGATTCAAAATATCTAGCACAGATGCAGTGGCTAAAATATCGGTGATTGAAAACGGAACCTGTTGCTCTTGCTCGCTGAAGTTACAGATAGCCAGCATTGTCTGGCCGTTGTCATTTAAGCGGGCATAAGCAAACAAGTGTGGATTATAGGTTTCCAGAATCTCGGTTCGGGAAGCACCAAATACTTCATTGTTCTGACGAAGCTTGATCATTGCTTTTAGCGACTGGTTCACCGACGCCTCGAATGACCCCGGCAGTTGCGCTCTGGCAATCGCGTCATCAGTAATTGCAGGCCGGTTTACCCAACGGGCATCATCGGCTTTGCTGCTATCTTCCAGGTAGCTGTGATCGTTGAGAATACCTAGCTCATCACCTTGGTAAATCAGCGGGATACCACCAATACTCAGGTTGATACTATTGAGCAAGCGAATGCGCTTGAGCGCCAGTTCAATCAACTGGTTATCGTCTTGCTCCAAGGCACGCTCCAGCCCTGCCAGCGATGCCAGCGAACCACAGACCCGGCAATCACCGGTAGTCGGGTTTTCCTGGAACGGCACCCCTTCGGCAAACGAGCCATCAAAACGACCCGTGTAGAACTGGTTGAGGAAGCGGCGGTGATCGAAACCATTGATATCCAACTGTTCAGCGATGGCATCATCAAATGTCCAGCCAATATCGTCGTGGCAACGAATATAGTTGACCCAGCTACAGTCAGGTGAAATCTCAAAGCTCTTCTTCAGTGATGCGGTCAGCAATTTGGTTTCTCGGGTAGCCAAACTCTCCCACATCAAAGCCATCATTAGCGGGTTGTAGGACAGCTGACACTCATCTTTGCCGATGTATTGCGCCACTTCATCTGGGTGAACGATCGCTTCTGACTTGAACAACACCGCAGGCGCGACAATTTGCAAACAGCTGTTGAACGCCTGGATCAAAGTATGGGCTTTTGGCAGGCTCTCACATTGGGTCCACTTTTCCTTCCAGATAAACGCCAATGCATCCAAACGTAACCCCTCACAGCCAATATTGGCAAGAAACAACATCTCGTCGGTAATGGCATTGAACACTGCCGGATTGGCATAATTCAGATCCCACTGGAAACTGTTGAACGTTGTCCATACCCACTCTTGCTGAGGCTCAAGGAAAGTAAAGCTTCCGCGGCGCACTGTCGGGAAAATCTCACGGCAGGTCTGGTTATAGTCATCCACTTCCTGCTTGTCTTCGAAGAAGTAGTAGAACTCTTTGAATTCGGGATCGCCAGCTTTTGCCGCTTCCGCCCAGCGGTGCTCGTCTGAGGTATGGTTGAAAACAAAATCCAGTACCAAGCTGATCCCTTCCGCTGACAAAGCATCGGCAAGGGCAACCAGATCTTTTTCAGAACCCAGCTTAGGGTCGACCAAGCGGTAATCAGACACAGCATACCCGCCGTCACTGTCTCCTTCCGGCGCTTTGTATAGTGGCATCAAGTGAAGGTAAGTGATCCCCATTGACTTGAGGTATGGGATATTAGCTTTGAGTTTTTTCAGATCGCCCGCAAACAAATCAACATACACCGCCATTCCGAGCATTTTCTCATCGCGATACCATGCCGGTGATTTAAGGCGGCGTTCATCCAGGTTCTTCCACTTTCGCTTGCGGGCAGCAAACGCCTTGGCTAATACCACCACCAACTGCTGGAGGTGGAAGAAAAAATCATAACGCTCACCGTATAGCTGGTGCAGCTTGATCACCAAGGCCGGAAAGTGTTCACCCAGACGTTTTAGAAAAGCCTGCTCGTCTTTCTTGGTCAATTTAGGCAGTTCGATAGAATCGAGCACCTTGGCTAGAGCTTTTTCAGCCTGTTGAAGCGTTAGCATGCCTGCTCTCCTTGCACTAATATTTTGACAGCACTTTGCTGGATAGGTAACTCGCCGTTATCAACACTGATTGCGTACATCGCGTCGGTATTGCGAGCGAAGGCCAAATTGGTAAAGCTGAACTCACCGCCGTTGATCAACAATTCAACCGAACCGTTGTCCACTAAGACAGAAACGGAAAACTCAGCAGCGACAGGAAGAACGACTGAGTAATCATGGGGGTAGTGCTCATCAATACGCGCATGGCCGAATTGCCCTTTGCGCAAAGAGCGGATTTCAAGCCCTGCCTCAAGGTGCTTGAACTGGAACTCGATGTCGTGATCTTCAAACAGTGCCAGTGATAAGGTCTGGTCTTGAGAAAGCGCCGCCGTGAATTCACATTTCATCACCGAACTTTTTACCACTGAGCTTTTCACCTCAGAAGCTGATAGTGCACTCACAGGCTTCGATTCAAGCTTCAGCATAGTGCCGAGTTCACGGACAAAACGCTGCCCAACCCGCAGGCCAGCACTGCTTTCCAACAAGAAAAGCTCACGCGGCATCGCCATCGAACTGCGGAAGGCTTGCGTTGGCAGCTCCAAGGAATATTGGTGATTGCTCATCCAGGTACTGACGATCCGGCGACCATCTTCACTCGGAATATCTGAAAATGACTGGGTCGCGTAATAGTCACGGCCAAAGTCGAGCCACAGAATATCTTCTGGATGGTTGTGGTTCGTAAAAGTCTTGCCGTCGAAATCACCGATAAAGTACTGGGTACCTGCACCACCACAATGGGCACCTTCGCCGATACCAACCACCAATACCCAACGGGTCTCTTCGCTGCCTTCTACTTGAAGTTCGAACAAGTCCGGGCACTCCCACGGCCCTTTGCTGTGGGCACCATGACGGTAGCCGAACTCACTGACTAGTTGCCAGTCCAATAAATTGGTAGAGCGATAGAATTCAATATGCTGGCCGCAAGACACCACCATCACCCAGGCTTGGCTGGCTGGGTGCCAGATGACCTTAGGATCACGGAAGCCTGGGTTGCCGCGAGCGGGAATGATTGGCTGGCCGCCTTGGTACTTTTTCCAAATCATCCCATCTTGGCTATAGGCCAGCGATTGTTGCTGGATAGGGTCTTCAACCTTGCGGCCATCGGCCAAAATTACCTCAGGCTGGATAAATGAGGTATAGAAGGCCAACAAGCCCGGCTTACCGTTTTCGAACAAACCAGATGTATTGTTCCAATCAACAATTGCACTGCCAGAGAAACACATGCCCGACTCATCAGGATAGAGTGCCGGCGGCAACTCCTGCCAGTTGATCAAATCCTGGCTGATTTTGTGCCCCCAATGCATCGGTCCCCACACCGTGTCATGTGGGTAATACTGGTAAAATTGGTGATAGTGCCCGTTAAAAAAAACCAAACCGTTCGGATCGTTCATCCATCCCTGATCCGGCGTCATATGAAGTTTAGGGCGGTAAGCCTCTGCCATGTCTTGCTCTTCTTCCGTATCAATCCATCTCAATGCAGCGGATTATGCACCATTAACGTAAACGCTTACGTTAACTCGATCACACTAAAGAAAACAAGAGTATCAACAAAACGTCAAAAACAGCTGTTTTAGTCGTTTTTCTTCTTCGTTAGATGTGTAAAAACATCAAAACATCATCTAAACACGCCCGTAAAACGTAAAATTTACGAAAACACTCCCGCAATTTAGCCATAAACCCTGACTTTCATGCCCCCTATTCTTTTTCCTCATACCCCTGCACTTTTTTTCGTTTGCCACAGTGGCTGGGTTAGCTCAACAATCAAGCCATTAACGATATGCAAGGGATCTAATAATGAGCCATGTTTTCCACCGCCATTGCCATACGCCGCTACCCACCGTAGTTAGCGGGCAAGGGATATACCTGACGGATAGCCAAGGGAAGCAATACCTCGATGGTTGCGGTGGTGCTGCAGTCTCGAATTTGGGCCATAACCACCTAAGGATAAAGGCGGCCATCAGCCAACAGTTAGATAGCATTCCGTATGCCCATTCCGGTTTTTTTACCAGTAATAGCAGTGAGCAACTGGCTAAGCGTCTGGCAGAGTTTGCACCTGGTGCTTTGAACCACACTTACTTTGTCAGCGGCGGCTCCGAAGCAGTGGAAGCGGCGCTGAAATTGGCACGGCAGTACTTTGTCGAAAAGGGTAAACCAACGAAAAGCCAATTCATCGCCCGCCGACAGAGCTATCACGGCAATACCCTCGGCGCACTTTCGGTCGGTGGTAATGAGTGGCGGCGAGAGCCTTTCAGGCCGATACTCTCGGCTGCCCACCATATTGCCCCTTGCTATGCTTATCGTGATCAGCAGCCGGGTGAATCAGAGCTGGGCTACAGCCTCAGGGTAGCGAATGAGCTAGAACAAAAGATCCTAGAGCTGGGAGCCGACAGCGTAATGGCATTCATTGCCGAGCCCGTGGTCGGTGCAACCGCTGGGGCGCTTCCTGCTACTGCTGGTTATTTCAAGCGGATCAGGGAGATTTGCGATACCTATGATGTGCTGCTGATCCTCGATGAGGTGATGTGCGGTATTGGCCGCACTGGTACCTTTTTCGCCTTTGAGCAAGAGGGGATCGTGCCTGACATCGTCACGGTCGCCAAAGGGCTTGGTGCCGGCTACCAGCCGATAGGTGCCGCCATCGTCCATAACAACATCTACCAGGCCATTGCCGACGGTTCCGGTTTTTTCCAGCACGGCCACACTTTTATGGGGCACCCAATGGCATGCGCTGCGGCGCTGGCGACCGTTGATACCATTGTCGATGACGGCCTACTCGGCAACGTCAAACGCCGTGGCAGCCAACTCATGGCAAAACTCAACGAGAGCTTAGGGGAGTTACCTTACATCGGGGATATCCGAGGCAAGGGGCTGTTTATCGGCATAGAGTTAGTCGCCGACAAACCATCGAAAGCTCCACTGCCCAGCCATTCGCAAGCCCACAAAGCGATAAAATCAGCCGCCATGAGCAACGGGCTGATGTGCTATCCCATGTCTGGCACGATAGATGGTAAAGCGGGTCACCACATATTGCTTGCGCCACCTTTTATTATCGAAGAGCACCAACTGGATGAGTTGGTCAGCAAGCTACATACCTCATTGCTGCAAGCCTCGGTGGGGTGGATGTAAGGCTATGGGCTATGGGCTAGGGGCTAGGGGCTATGGGCTATGGGCTATGGGATAGGTTATATTTGAATGACAGGAAAGGAAGAAATGGAAAACAGGCACTCTATCGGTCAGACAGCGATAATTGTGGCCCCCAATGGGGCTAGGAAAACCAAAGCCGATCACCCTTCCCTGCCGATGCTACGGCAGGAAATCATCGACGAGGTTATCGCCTGCCGTGACGCAGGCGCGGCGATGGTGCACCTCCATGCCAGGGATAAAGAAGGCAAGCACTCTTTGGCGATCGACGATAACCTCCACCTCTACCAAGCCCTGAAAGAGCAAGTGGGTGAAAGCATTATTGTCCAGTTAACCACAGAGGCTGTCGGGCAGTATTCCCCCAACCAGCAGATGGCCTTGATCAACGAAGTAAGGCCGGAAGCGGCCTCCTTGGCGCTTAGCGAATTAATCCCAACTAGCCACCATCAAGATACTTTAAACTTTGAAACTTCATACCTTGATAAAGCGAGCGGCTTTTTCCACGATATTGCCGAGCAGGGGATCATCGCCCAATACATTCTCTACAGCCCTCAAGATCTTGAACGATACTTTTCCTTGTTGGATAAAGGGCTGTTGCCAAGCTACAACCACCATATCTTGCTGGTGCTTGGTCGCTACGACAAACACCAAACCGCCTTACCGCAAGACCTCTCACCTTTCCTGCAACAGCGGTTATTTGACCATGACAAACGCTGGGCAGTTTGCGCTTTTGGAAAATATGAACACCTTTGCCTGACAGCGTCTATGATTATGGGTGGAGATATTCGGGTTGGCTTTGAAAATAACCATGTTAATCATCAAGGTACATTAGCCTCAAGCAACGCAGAACAAGTGGCTAACCTTGCCGAGACCGCCAAGCAATTAGGTCTCGCAACCCTTGATGCTAACCATTTTCGCCAGCTCCTCACTGCTTAGCCAGAAGCAGTATCCATTGGCTTTGCTTTTTGCGTAAAACTCATCAAAAGGGACTTCTATGGGATCTATCAACAAGCTTCTTGCCTACACCGGTGCCGCCGTTTTACTGGGTACCTCGACGCTATCTTTTGCCGAAAGCCGTTTCGTTACCATAGGTACAGGTGGTGTCACTGGGGTATATTACCCTACAGGTGGAGCAATATGCCGCTTGGTCAACAAAGACAGAAAAGATCACAACATCCGCTGCTCGGTCGAAAGTACTGGCGGCTCTATCTATAACATCAATACTATCCGAGCCGGTGAGCTCGACCTTGGTATCGCCCAGTCTGACTGGCAGTACCATGCCTACAACGGTACCAGCAAGTTTGCCGACAACGGGGCATACAAAGATCTGCGTGCGGTTTTCTCCATCCATCCAGAACCGTTTACTATCGTTGCCCGTGCCGATTCAGGGATCAAAACCTTCGAAGATCTTAAAGGCAAGCGCGTAAATATCGGTAACCCAGGCTCAGGCCAGCGCGGCACCATGGAAGTGTTGATGGAAAGATACGACTGGTCAATGAAGGATTTCAAACTGGCTTCTGAGCTAAAAGCTTCTGAACAGTCAAAAGCACTTTGCGATAACAAAATTGATGCCATGATCTATACCGTTGGCCACCCAAGCGGTGCTATCAAAGAAGCTACCACGTCTTGTGATAGCAAAATCATTACCGTTGCCGGTGACAAGGTGAACAAGCTGATCGAGGACAACAGCTTCTACCGTGTCGCAACTGTGCCTGGCGGTATGTACAAAGGCAATGCCATTGATGTCACCACCTTCGGTGTCGGTGCGACCTTTGTCTCTTCAACATCTGTACCTGACGATGTGGTTTACAGCATCGTCAAATCGGTATTCGAAAACTTTGATGACTTCAAGAAGCTCCACCCAGCTTTTGCCCACCTGAAGAAAGAAGAGATGATCCGAGACGGTCTTTCTGCCCCGCTTCACCCTGGTGCAGCAAAATACTACAAAGAAGTCGGCTTGATGTAACTGAGTTATCTGCAAGTCATGCTTGAACTAAAAAAGAGCGCACACGCGCTCTTTTTATTGATGGCAAACATTCCAGAAAAAATAAGGTTTAATGCAGCAGACCTACACTAAAACAATGCCTAGTTAAAGACTCATGATCTTCTTGAACTCTTCTTCGCTATATTTTTTCTCGGTGCTCTTGGTCAGGTCTGTCATCATCTTGTAGCGGATCTCCGTTGCCATGCTCAAGGTGCGCTGCAACTGGCCATAAGAGAAATCCGACGCCATTTCGACTGCGGTCGCTTTATCTTGGTTGTACATATCTTTGAGCAGCATATCCATATTGCTCACTTGCTTGTAAAGCTTGCTCTCTTCCTTGTCCCAGGTCGCTTTTAGCATTGGCAGGTACTTGTCAGGATTGGCGGTAGCCAACGCCGTCAGGCTTCGGAACTGCCAATAAGCCGAGTCATCACTGTAGGTATCGGTACCAACCGTGTACGGGGTTGGGTACTCTTGCAAGCTAGTGTATAGCGGCACCAAGACAGATTCTGACAATACACCATAGCTCTGCCAGATGATGCCCTGGAACTCTTCCGGCATATCCGGGCGAAGCTGAATAATATGCGACTCAAGCTGGCGTTCTACACGGATAGGCCGCTCCCCTTTCTCTGCCAGTTGGGTGCCTTCATAGGTTGAACCCAGCACGCTAGCGACATCCTCAACCGAGATTTTATCATCAGGCTTTAAGAACAGTGGATACTGCTGCTCACGGGTGTCCTGTACCTGCGAAGGTGTCAGCATCGCCTGCCCCAACCACTCGCGGTCAACGTTGTAGACATCACCAATTACCCCGAAGGCTTTGGCGAAGTTGAACGAGCTGGCATCTGGCTTATCGAGCAACTTATGTTGCTTAACAAAATCCAGTAGTCCTTCGGAGTGCATCACATCCGGTGCATCTAAGTCGACCCCGTGGATCCGCAAACCATTGGCGATCATCGCATAGCTGTCATCAGGTACTTTCACCGCAATCCAGTGGTGGCCTGAACCGATTTCAAACAACCATGCCTCATTGACATCGGCAATATACAAGCTGTTCCCTTCGCCAGCCCCATATTCTTCAATGTACTGGCCAAGCAACTCTACCCCTTCTTTGGCGGTTTTCACCTGAGGCAGGATAAGTGTCGGGATCACGGCTTCAATAATTCCCGGTTTCACCAATGGATCGGCTTTCGCAGCTTTTTCATTAACCTCGGCACTGGTGGTAGCAGAGACGGCAACATTGTACTGGTTGATACCACGCTCTTCGTAATACTTGCCGTCTTTATCAACGGTCAGTGCATCCCAATCAGGAATGGCCGAATAGGCAAAAAACTGGCTCGGCATAGGCACAACTAAACCATTACCTAAGGTCCAATCGCCCGATTCGTTGATTTGCTGTGGGCGATAGGCAAGGTGTTTATTCCAGTTATTTATGCCAAAGTCTTCGTTGCGGGCAATCATAATACTGCCATCTACCGATGCGCCTTTACCCACAATCAAACCCGTACAAGCATTAGCACTCATGCTAAGTGCTGACAAAACAGCAGCACTCAACAGCGTGATAGACATTTTCGTCATCGTATCTCTCCTATGGTGTGAACACCTATTGGAACAATGAAATATTATTCAGTTATTCTTTTAATTTTGATTAAATCAGCACAAATATCGACTCACTAATCAAAAAGCAGTGTAAACACAATCGGAGGGAATATTTGCTGATAAGATCACGAATAAGGACTTACGAGAACATTAATGCTAGGAAATATGATCTTGGCTGTTGCCCATCATGTCGGCTAACCACTGAGTAAACACACACACCTTACGGGCATGGCGTTTATAATGAGGCACAATCATGTAATAACCATAATGGCTGGTCATCGCAGAATTAAGTGGGTTGAATAATAACTGCTCGGCAATCAAATCATCGACCATAAAATCGGGCAATAAAGCCAAGCCCAACTGGTTTCTCACCGCCTCCAATGATAGATAAAAGTGCTCAAATCCCACGCCGTAGAAATCCATTGGAAATGCAATGTCATGATGGGTTCTGAATTGCTCCCACAATTGCGGCCGGGTAACTTGCGGTAGAAAAACATGATTAGCTAAATCATCAATGTGCCTGATTGGCCTTAACTGTAACAAATTAGCTGATGCCACCAGCCGAAGACTTTCGTAGCATAAGAGAGTGGCATTTTCGTAATGCTTGGCAAGAGGTAAACAGCGAATGATGATGTCATTGTCAGTGCTAATATCATTCACCATCCCATCCCCGGTTTTCAGTTGGACTTGAAGGTGAGGAAAAGCTTTGGCAAAACCGTTTATCTTTGGTATCAACCACAAGCTGGCAAATGAAGGGGTGACATTGACCGTTATTATTTCCTCAACCTGATCAAGTTGACGCAAACTGGCCGTGGCATTTTGCAGCGCTTCCAGCGCTTCAGCTATCTGTGGGAGATATCTTAATCCAATACTAGATAACTGGATACCATTGAGGTGACGTTCAAATAAAGGTTGGCCTAACTGCTGCTCAAGCTGGGCAATCTGCTTACTGACAGCCCCCTGGGTAAGGGATAGCTCTCTGGCAGCCTTGGAAAAGCTCAAATGATTAGCGACAACGAGAAAGGTTCGAAGCGCTCTTATCGAAGGAAGCTCTTTCATGTCTAACAATGCCGTTACCCTATTCCTTTAGGTTGAGCCTTTAATTTATGGTTTAAATAGGCAATAGGCAATAGGCAATAGGCAATAGGCAATAGGCAATAGGCAATAGGCAATAGGCAATAGGCAATAGGCAATAGCACTATAAGGGGAGTATTTTGAAATACAATAAATAGCCAAACAGGCTTGTTATATAAAATAAAAAGCCTGCTTAAATTAATATCGCTTGCATTATAAGTGCATTTTAAAAGGCAAGTTTAAAACTAATTAATTTGGTTTTACTAGACTGCCGCCTTTGGCATAACACATGTTTTGTTGAAGCATGATAGCTTTGCCATCGATATAGCAAACTTGATAAGACTCTGAATGCCTACCGGAAAGGCTGCCATTATTTGAAGATGAGCTTGAAGGAGAGCTTGATGATGAAGCCAAAACCCCAAATGCTGGTACCACTAAAACTAACGCCAATAATAGTTTTTTCATCCTATACCTCACATCCGTATATAGCTGCATTATTGCCTACACAATGAGTGTAGCGAATAAAAAGATGTGTGATATACGTAAATCCATGCATATTCGCGTAAAGTTCAGCTTGCCGTAAGGTTCAATTTACGTCCAATACACATGGCTTACTTTTGTTTTCTTAATAAATTTAATAGTAACTTATTATATTTATTGATTTTGTTATTCCAGGCCGCGAAAACGGCCTGGATACATCGATAGTAAACGAAGGAAAATTAGAAGCTGTAGTTAATACCGGCAATAAATAGCGGGATGTAACCATCGAACTCTGAATTACTGTTATCTTCGAACTTGATGTCTTTATAGCTCACTTCACCAAAGACACGCCAGCTGCTGTTTAGTGCATAGTTAGCTGAGATACCTAGCTTCCAGTAGTCTTCCGACCACTCGTGTGCACCTGTTTGGTCATTTTCTTTCTCGAATTTACCGAACTCACCCCATAAAGAGGCACTTAGGTCGCCCCAGCTGTACCAGATACCCGGCTTGATGATGGTCTCTGTTTCAACAAAGTTATCACCTGATTTTGGTTTGAGTGTACCTTCCTGGTAACGGAAATTCAGCCATGCACCCATGTTGTCGGCAATTTTATAGCCGAAACCCGGTTCGATTTCCCAATAAGGGAACTCACTGCTACCACGGTTATATTCTACGTGGTACATCGCATAACCATGAATATCTAGGCGATCAGTAATGTTGTAGTTACCGAACACTTTAACTTCTGGCGTAGTACGCTTATCGATGGATTCACCGGCTAGTTTAACCCCCCAGCCAACGCTGCCCCATGCTTGCCCGTAACTGCGGTTTGCCCAGATTTCCTGGATCGAGTTAACACCACGGTCATAATCAGCGTGTTTCAAGTTACCGTTGAACAGCTCTTCACGCGCCGAGTAAAAACCAAAGTCCCAGCCCGGAAGATCATCATGGCGGAAGCTACCCTGTGCCAGGGTATATTTCAGTTTACCTTCGTTTACCCCGTCATCACGGATCACTCGCTCTACTTCAATGTTGGTGCCTAACGTACCATGGAGGCGACCCTCTTCTTTCGCCGGTGCGTTAGTCGCCGTCAGCAGCTCTGCTTTTGAAGCCTCGTTCTCCAGACGAACTAGCGTTGATTGGTTTTCTGCTTCCTGTTCAGTTTCCGCTAAGGCTTGTCCAGAGAAAATGAGTGCCAAGCTCATTGCCACGACTGTTTTATTCATAATATTTCCCTATTATAATTTTGCGTACAGTAGATGTTTTGCCCGCGCCAACGGGCAGAGTATTGTTGTCCTGCAAACAGACTCGCATGCTGTCAGGACAATTTTTTCAACCTGCGCCAACAGGTTGAGGAATACTTAAACGTCAATGAGTTAACTCAGACGTTGGATATTAAGCCCGCCGCCAAGCGGGCTTTTTATTTTGACTTTCAGACGCTCTTCGTCAGAACCGAACTAGCTGGCCTGGCGAACTTGTGGCGGTAAGGTTATTAAATCGTCCAGCGTAAAGCTGCGGGTAAATGCCTTACCCTTGCTATCAAACAAGTGACATTTTTCCGCCGGAATATGGATATTCAGGTGCTGGCCCACTTCCACATGCACGGTACCTGGTACACGTACCAGAACCTCCTGTCCACCGCGCAGCAGTGTGGTGTAAAGCAGCGATTCAGTACCCAAACGTTCCATACCCTCAACGCGGACACCGACACCACTCTCAGCCAGGTGAATATCTTCCGGACGAATACCCAATGTCATCAAAGCGCCTTGTGTTGCCGCCTCGGCATTCACTTCTGCCTCAAAGGTGTAGTCGCCCACTTCAACTGTGGCGCGATCCTCCGTGGCATGCTTGAGTGTTGCCGGGATCAGGTTCATCTTCGGTGAGCCGATGAAGCCTGCGACAAACAGGGTTTTCGGGAAGTAGTAAAGATCCAGCGGTGAACCCACCTGCTCAACCAAACCGTCTTTCAGTACCACGATCTTGTCAGCCAGGGTCATGGCTTCCACCTGATCGTGGGTTACGTAAATCACGGTTGATTTGAGTTTCTTGTGGTAATCCGCCAATTGCAGACGCATACGCACACGCAGCGCCGCATCCAGGTTCGACAATGGCTCATCGAGCAAGAACACCTTCGGGTCACGGACAATGGCACGGCCAATTGCCACACGCTGGCGCTGGCCACCAGAAAGCTGGCTCGGGCGCTGGGTAAGCAGCTTGGTCAGCTCCAGCATTTCGGCCACGTTCTTCACTGCCTGTTCGATTTCCTCTTTTGGCTTCTTCGCCAGTTTGAGGCCGAAGGCAATGTTCTCGAACACTGTCATATGCGGATATAGCGCGTAAGACTGGAACACCATGCCGATACCGCGATCGGTCGGTGACAGGGTGTTGACCACGTCACCGTCGATCAGCATATCGCCTGATGATATTTCCTCAAGGCCTGCCACCATTCGCAGCATGGTCGATTTACCACAGCCTGATGGGCCGACGAAAACCGTAAATTCGCCATCTTCGATTACCAGGTTGGCATCCTTGATGATGTGGGCACCATCAGGATAGATTTTGTTGATGTTCTTAAGTTCTAAACGCGCCATTTTTTTACCTCTGAATCCCTACTCGTTACGCCAAAATTTGCGATACCACTAGCTTGCTGGTGTCTGCACAGACCCAGTCCGCATGGCCAACACGCTCTTTCGGCCCGATGCCAACAACCTTCATGCCCGCTTCTTTCGCAGCATCAACACCGGCTTCAGCATCTTCCACTACGATACACTCATCGGCGTTAACACCCACTTGGCCCGCTGCGTGGATGAATACATCCGGCGCAGGCTTGGAGCGGTTTACCGACCAGCCGTCACCAATTGCATCAAACAGTGGCGTCAGGCCCAAGCGGTGCAGGATTGGGCGGGCATTCTTGCTTGCCGATGCCAGCGCAACCTTGATACCGCGCGCATTAAGCTCAAGCAGGAACTGCTCGATACCCGGCAGGACATCTGCTGCAGTAATCGTGCTCAGCAGCTCAACGTAGTAGTTGTTTTTGCGCTCCATCAAGTCAGCGATTTTCTCTTCGCTGATCTCACGGCCATTAAGGATAATTTCCAGTGATGCACGGCGTGAAACGCCGCGCAGCTGTTCATTGATTTCACGGTCAAAGTAGTAACCTTCTTCGTCGGCCATACGCTGCCAAGCTTGGTAGTGCAGCTCGGCAGTATCGGTGATCACACCGTCCAGGTCGAAAATAAATGCCTTACACATTGAAAGTTACCTCAGTTGACTCGATAACACGTGGCTCACCGGCCACTTCGATTTCCAGCGCCTGGCCTGTGAATTCAGGACGGGCAATTTGTACTGTTTCCTGGTCGACAGTGACTTCTAGACGCTCGCCTTTCCAGTAGATAGGGAAGTTCAGGCTGTCCCACTGCTTAGGTAGGTTAGGGTTGATGCGAAGCTTGCCGCCCAGCATACGAACACCACCGAAGCCGTATACCACACACTGCCACATACCGCCGATAGACGCCGCGTGGATACCGTGATCAGAACTCTTCATGTTCTGGCCGATATCGATGCCTGCCGCCTGCTGGTATAGGTCGTAAGACAGTTCAGCGTTGCCTACATCCGAAGCCAATACCGAGTGGGTAGACAGGCTTAGCGATGAGTCATGCAGTGTCTTCGGCTCGTAGTAGTTCCAGTTCGCCAGCTTGGTTTCCAGGTCGAACTTGTCTTCCTGCTGCAGGAACAGCACCATGATGTCGGCCTGCTTGGAAACCTGCATCTCGTTAACCTGCTCAAGGTTGTAATCCTGGAACAGGCCACCAACGAATGGCTGCTCTTTGTACTTAGTCAGGTCAATAATTTCTTTCTGTAGGTAAGTGTCATCCTGCGGGATTACCTTATCTTCAGGGCGCGGCTGTGGCAGGTAAACATTATCGACGCGCTCTAGCCACATCTTGCGTGCTTCTACTAGGTTCAGCTTGTCAGACAGTTTCGCCAGTAGCTCTAAGTTAGACTGCTCAAGGTCTTCGTAGTAGCGGATCGCCAGCTTGATGTTTTCCACCGCCATATAGTTGGTGAAGGCGTTGTTATCGATGTGCTCTTTGTACTCATCAGGACCGATAACGTTACAAATACCCCACATGTTGCGATCTTCCAGCCACTCTAGGCGGCTAGTCCAGAACGTCGCGGTATCGAACATGATCTCGTAGCCCATGTCATCCATGAACTTCTGGTCGCCAGTGATTTGGTAGTACTGCCATAGGGCATAAGTGATGTCACAAGTGATGTGCTGCTCGATAAAGCCAGACCAGATCTTGGTTGATTTACCAGTGATGATGTCAACGGCACCCCATACAGGCGTTACTTCTTCACCTGTTAGTGCTGATTCCCATGGGAACTGCGCACCAATGTAGCCGTTGTCTTTCGCTTTCTTGCGCGCGCCATCTAGAGTCTTGAAGCGGTACTCAAGCAGGCTACGAGCAACTTCAGGCATGGTGTAGATAAAGAACGGCAACATGAATACTTCTGTATCCCAGAATGAGTGGCCTTTGTAGCCTTCGCCTGAAAGGCCTTTCGCGCCGATACCGAAGCGAGAGTCGTGCATTGGGGTAAAGATGTTTAGCTGGTACTGGGCAAAACGGATTGCCAACTGGTCAAAGTCAGAACCACCGATAGTGATATTCATGCCCGCCCAGCGCTTGTCCCACTCTGCCGCACTTTCTTCAAGCAGCTCATCGAAGCTACGGTCAGCGTTAGTCTTAAGGTTTGTCAGTGCGTGGTCACGTAGCGACTGTAGTTCGTAGCCTTCAACGTCGAACTGCTTGTCGCGAGATGTGTGTACTACACCCACTTTCTCTGTACCGAACGTTTCACCTGCTTTCAGGTCGTGGTGGATGTTCAGCCATACTTTACGGCGGTCCATCTGTAGACCCGGGTCGATTTCAGACTCTTGGCCGTTTACGAAGTAACGGTGCGACGTCAGAAAGACAAAATCTACCTTGCTTTCAGTGGTGTGCTGCAGAAGCTCGATGAAACGCTTGTCGTAAATACGCTTTTCGCCTTCGTGGAAGTGCTGAGCACCCGAGTTAGAAAGCTGGGCATCAACACCCGAGCGGATTTCGATTTTCGCATCGCTGTCTAGGGCTTTAACCTGTACATCAAATGCCATCAGGTGAAGGTTCGCTTGTGAGAAGAAGCGACGGAAGCGCATCTCGAAGCTCTTGCCTTCAGTGTTTTTCCATGTGAACTCACGAGTCAGCTCACCGTTTTTCACGTTCAAGCGGCGTGAGTAGTTGCTCACTTCGCCGGCTTCAAGGTGGAAGCGGCGACCGTCGATGAAGATTTCAATCGCACTCATGTCTGCTGCGTTTGGCAGTTCAGTCACTTCTTCTTCATCGAACTTGTTGTACGTACCGGCAACGAACAGGTTGCGGGTCTGGCCAACGTATTTTTCTTCCGTTGCACTACGCGCACCCATGTAGCCGTTACCTTGGCTCATAACAACTTCACATTTGCCTTGGAATGCTGAGTCAAACGCGGTTTCCTCAACGATCCAGTTTTTCAGTTCGCCTTGACCAGCGTTGTAGTTCATAAACATCGTAAAATTTCCTAATTAACCTTTAACAGCGGAAGAAATATCGTTACCAACGAAGTAACGTTGGAAAATAATGAAAACAATCAGTACAGGGATCGTGGACAGGAAGGCCCCGGCCAGGATCAGGTTCCAGTCGCCAGCAACACCGTAAGCGTTACGTAGGCTCAATAGACCAACAGGAAGCGTGTAGGCATCTGTCGGGCTGTTGATAACCACCAGCGGCCAGAAGAAATCATTCCATGCGCCCTGGAAGCCCAGGATGGTGACCGACATGATGGCCGGCTTCGCCAATGGCATGAAAATACGGAACAAAATAGTGGCTGGGTTGGCACCGTCGACAATCGCGGCCTCTTCCAGTTCCTTCGGTACACTCTCGAAGAACTGCTTCATAATCAGTACCTGTCCCGAGGCGACAATGGCGGTTATCACAGCCCAAGGGGTGTTGAGCAAACCAATGTCACGGTAGATCAAGTAGTTCGAAATGAAGGTCACCTGACCCGGTACCATCATGCTCAGCAGCATGAAAGCAAACACAAAGCGCGCACCGGTAAACTTCAATCGCGCCAGGGCATAACCTGCTGTACATGCAAAGAACAGGGTCAGCAGTACCTTGCCGAAGGCGATGAAGAATGAGTTCATCGTCCAGCTCATAAACAGGCTCTTGCCGGTTTCAAGGCTGACGGACTCGGTGTAAACCCTTACATAGCTTTTGAACACATAACCAATCACACCCGGTGCAAGGTTGTCCCACGCGGCAACTCGGCCTCGACGCTCCATACGGTTCGGTGACAGGGTGCTATCCACCAGTACCTGGCCACGAGGGGCGGTGATGTTAAGTGGCAGGGTATCCACTACCGGACCATCGCCTTCGTAGCGGACAGTGAATTCCCACGTCGCGCTGTTGCCTTGGCGGGTGACTTCACGTTTACCGCGTTGCTCGACAAACGTAACGTCGCTGGCTTCGCCAATCAGCTTCGGCTCGGAAACCACAGCGTAATCGGCCGCAAACTCGGTGGTAATAGCCGCCGCCATACCAGTACCCGGACGGCGACGAGGCACTTCAATCACAGGGATAGTGAGTTCGTCACCCTCTTCGACCGCATAAGTCACCTGGAAAGAGATATCCGCACCCGGTGCAAAGCCACCAAACCAAGGGGCACTGTTGCCGTCATTACCCAGCTGATAAGCTGCAGACCAGTTAGCAGGCTGTACCTGGGCAAAATTGAACTTGAATGGTTGCTCCAACGGGTCATCTTTGAGGCTCGCCATGAAAGCGACCACAAACGTACCCAGCATCACGGTCGCAATCATCATCAGCGCACCGTAAACCCAGGCCACCTTGGCCCAGCGGCGGCGGGCGTGGAACTTACTGATTTGCTCCATGCTAACCGCCGGTTTTTCAGCTGGTTGTGCCAGTGCCAAATCAGACATCTGCTTTCTCCTTCACACCGAAAATTTTCTGAATGTAAACCACGACCAAGGTAATGAACGCCAGTACCAGTGATGCAGCACTTGCCATACCGATTTGCGGTATACCGCCCGGTGGGAAAGCATTGTGGTAAACGTAGTAAGCCAGGGTAATACGTGACTCTAGTGGTGCAGCGGCACCTAATAGGGCAACCTGGTCAAACATCTGCAGCGTACCGATGATGCCGAAGGTGATAACGACAAAGGTCACCGGTGCAAGCTGAGGAATCGTGATGTGCCAGTGCTGTTGCCACTTCTTCGCACCATCGATGCGGGTTGCTTCGTACAGCTCCTCTGGGATCCCTTGCAAGCCAGCCAAAAACAGCAGCATGAAGGTCGGGATCGTGGTGTAGATGTTCTGGATAACAATCGCCCAAAGCGTCAGCGGCATCGGGCCAACCTCTTCACGGGTGTTGAGCCAGTTCACTTCCACCACATGACTTGAGGCTTCAACCAAGCCGGTCATCGAGCCAACCAAGGTGATCACTGCGGCAATCATGCATGACAGGATTCCCCAAGCCGGATCGAACCAGCTTGCCGGCAAACCGTGGATGCGGTCACGCCACACCAGTACCAGCTGGCAAATCGCAGCAGTAACTACAAAGCACGTCAGGTACGGGGAGTTTGCCGCTACCGAAGTCAAAAAGCCGTTGAGGTAACCGTTCTTTTGGTAGAACCAAATAAAAATCAGGGTAACGGCAGCACTCGACAAAATACTCGGCAGGTAAAAAGCTGTGCGGAAGAAAGACTTACCGCGGATTTTGGAGTTGACCAAAATCGCCAAGCCCAATGCCAATACCGTCTGGATAACCGTCACAATCACCGAGAAAGCCACCGTGTTACCCAATGCCAGCAAAAACAAGTCATCCTTGAACAGAGCAACAAAGTTATTCAGGCCAACCCAGACCGCCTCAGAAAACAGATCGTATTCCGTAAAACTGAAGTAAACGGTACGAACCAAGGCATATAAGAAGAAAACAACCAGGGTCAGAACGAATGGCCCAGCTAGGAGCCACCCGTAAACCTGTTCACGTAAGCGAAGGGAATTCATTGCAAACCTCGCTTACTTGCCAGTCATGGCGTCGTATTTCGCCTGAGCCATCTTGATCGCTTCATCAGCGGTCATTTGCTCAAGCAATACGGCGTTCAGGGCTTCGTTCACTGGTTGCATCCAGTTCGAGCCATGCAGACCGAAGGCAAATGGCATCACGTGGCCGCTTGAAGCACCGTCGAAAATGGTTTTCGCTAGCTGGTTTTCCTGATCAGGCTGGGCAAAGTATTCCGCCTCAGACAGATCTGCACGGCTTGGTAGGGCAAGACCCGAATCCAGCACCCAGTTCTGTGCTTTTTGGCTAGTCAGGATGTCGACAGCCTTGCGGGTCGCTTCAACATTGGCACCATCACCATTGATACCCCATGCCACAGTAAACAGCAGGTTGCCACGCTCACCAGTCTTGCTATCGACAGGCATCATCGTCGAGCCATACTGCATGTTCGGCGCTTTATCGCGCAAATAGCCGCTTATCCAGTTACCTTCGATGGCAACTGCCGTCTCTTCTGTGCCGAGGCAACCACCACCCCAGCTCTGGCCGATATCAGAAGCAAGAATGCCAACACCTTCAGACTTAAGCGAAGTGTAGAATTCAAACGCACGACGGAAATCGTCGTCCAGAATAGTTTGGCCATTTTCGTTAAATGGCTTCCAACCGGTTGATAGCGCAAATGGAGCGAAACGTGCGTAGTCAGGCATCACACAGATACCGGAGACTTCATCGCCCAGCTCAGCTTTAATCGCTTTTAGCTTAGTCAGCAGATCTGTCCAGGAGTCTTTGTTGGTTGGGTAGTCAACGCCGGCATCATCGAAGATATCTTTGTTGAATTGCAGCGCTAAAGTATTGAAATCTTTAGCAACGCCGTACTGCTTATCTTCTAGGGTGAATGCTAGGTTCAGGTTAGGAAGGATTTGCTCTGAGACCTTATCCAAGCTCTTGTCGTTTGCCGCAACCTTGCCAGAGTTCACCAATGCCTGAGCCATCAAGACATCAATGTAAAACGCATCCGGCGCTGTACCCGCAGACAAACCATTGATGATGTACTGCCCGAAGTCACTTTCAACCGGCATGTATTTGATGGCAATACCTGCCGCCTTGAAATCTTCAACCAGGACATCATTCACCAGTTTGTTCATGGCAACGACATCATTGCCGCCCCAACCAGCAATCGTCACTTCAGTTGCAGCCATTGTGTGGGAAGCCATGCCTGCTAACAGCAGAGATAACGCCAATGCTTTTTTGTTCATTGTTGTCCTCACCTTTTCGTCCAATCCGTAAAATCTGAGGTGAGTTTACGATCTTAACGTAAACGTTTACGTTAACAGGATCACAAAAACGTAATAGGTAGGGGCAATTTGCTATAGAGATAAAAAAAGCGCGACTCTCGTCACGCTTTTACGTTGAAATATAATGGGAAGGTATATTTTTTGCTTAGATCAGCTTGTTTTGCCGACTTTCAATGTGACAGGGATCACAGCACCACGGGGCATTTCACCGGCAATTGCTGCTTCAAGTAACTCAGACACTTTTTCGGCAATATCGTGCGGGTCCTGGACAATCGTTGTCAGCTCTTTCGCTACCCCAGGTAAACCGTCATATCCGACAACAGAGAAGTCCTCTGGCACCTTGTAACCTCTATCTTGCAAGGCAGCAATCAAACCAATCGCCGTCTCATCACACTCACAGACGAAGCCATCAAGGGACCCCAGCTGTTTTTCGTCCATATTGAGGAAATAGCGATAAGCGGCAATCTCTCCCAGCGGCTCACTGGTGGTGCGGATCTCTCTGACTGGCAAGCCCTTGCTCGCCATTGCCGACATATAACCTTGGTAACGGAACTGATAACCTCCGCCGTAAACCGTCGGGGTGACAAAAGCGATTTGCTTACGCCCACGCTCCAGTAAGTGCTCGGTTGCTTGGCGGGCACCATTGAAGTCATCCGGTGCCACCCAGAACACACCATCGCTACAACCTATTGAAACAAATGGAACTCCTGTTTCTTTTAGGTACTTGGCGCGGGCGTCGTTATCTTCAACCCCGAGCAAAATCGCCCCAGTGATCTGGCTGATATCGGTATCTTGTTCGACCGGCAATAGGTTCTGGCCTTTTTTGCGAATCGCAGAAGATAATGCAGGCCAGAGCATGCCAAGGTAGCGCGAAGCAACGAAGTCATGTGGCCCCATGGAAATAGCAATGGTATTGCTATGCCCTGCCGTCAATTCCCTTGCCGAGGTATTCGGGATGTAGTTAAGCTCAGCACAGATGTCTAAGATGCGCTTACGTGTTTTTTCGCTAATTCCCGGTTTGTTGTTCAAAGCCCGGCTGACCGAAGCAATCGAAACGCCAGCTCTTTCTGCCGCTTCTTTGATGGTCGCTTTTGGAATATCGACTGGTTCCATGACGTTCATTTTCTTCCCCATAACAGATCACTTAACTATTTTCGTAAAGTTTACGTAAATACTCAAGGTCAATTTTCTCAAACTGCTGGACACTTTACGCCTCAGAATCACACAAAACAACACGAACAGCTTAACTTTTTACCAACTTTTAGGTACTTACATCACGCTTTAGCCTTTACGTAAATCTAAGAAAGCCAAAATTAAAAACTACTCATTCGAGTTATTGATGAAAAAACCGACGTAACACAAGTAAATAGCAGCCTACAGAAAGCGTCTAAAGGCTGCTAACACTGATCAGTTCACGTAACTAAGGTGAGCGTGTTCCAATGCCTCAATATCATTGCTGCAGATCACATCTTTGAGGGCATCGAACTTGGCTTCAGGCCAATCGTAGATTTTCAAGGCCAACAAGCGTTCGATAGTATCTGGCGCAAACCGTTTACGTATGGTTTTCGCCGGACTGCCGCCAACGATGGTATATGGCTCGACATTTTTGCTGACAACGCTATTGGCAGCGACAACCGCCCCTTCGCCAATGCTAACCCCCGGCATGATCATCGCACGCATGCCAATCCAGCAGCCATCACCAAGATGGGTATCTCCTTTTGATTGGTAGGCTTCGTCAATCTTGTCCATAAACGGGTAAAGCGAAAACCAGTCGGAACGGTGGGTATGGTTACCCCCCATCAAAATCACCGCTTCAGCACCAATACAGACATAATCGCCGATATACAGCTTGTCGATATCCCAACGGGGTTCGCGATGGCAAGTTTGTTCGTCACCATGGAGGTAACGCACCACCGAGCGCTCAAAGCCATTATCGTAAGCATCGCTGTAATAGCTATGGGTGCCCTTGATGGAAATGTTTTTGTTTTTGACTGTTTGATGGAGCAATTCCATTTTCGTCCAGTGCTTGTTATTCATCATCGTTTCATTCTCATAAAATAGAAAAACTGAAAGCCGATGGAAGAGCGGAGTAAACCACAGCAAACTACTTGCGTTATCTTTTTATCGGCAAGCTAGGGTGCACATAGTGTTGGGCATGGTCTCGCATCATTCTTCGGCAGTAAATAAGTGAGTATTATTTACTGCCTGCACTAAGCGATTTGGGGCTGCTTGAGGTAAGCAATTTTGGCAACAAAGATGCACACGCGCTTGCGGGTAAGCTTAGCCATCTTGTGCACCTCCGTCGTAATTGGTTTTATGAATAGTTCAGAGCGTGATCATAACGATATGCCCACCGGCGTCAACAATAACGAGAGAGCTGTAATAGAAAACTCATTTTCCTAAAATGGTTGCTAGTTAAGCGCTCTCACCGACCTCTTCCCTGCCATTTCACCCTGCTGCCGCTACAGCCCATCAGCAACAAGGTTTACCCTTTGATCCCCGCCCCTGCCATCGACTGGACAAAGCGGCGTTGGAAGAACAAAAACACTGCCAGCACCGGAAGCGTGATCAAGGTAGCGTAAGCCATGACCTCACCCCATGAGGTATTCACCCCAAAGAACTGCTGTATACCCAACATCACCGGCCTGACGTCTTCACTCTGTACCACCATGACAGGCCAAAGGTACTGGTTCCAGTTGGTCAGGAACTGCAAAATAGCTACCGTCGCAAACACCGGCTTCGACATTGGTACTATGATCCTCCAGTAAATCTGCCACGGGGTAGCGCCATCTACCGCTGCAGCCTCATCGAAATCCTTCGGGATATCCTTGAAGAACTGGTAGAACAGGAAGATAGAAAACGCATTGGCGACACCGGGCAAAATCTGTACGTGGTAGCTTTTCAGCCAAGACTGGGCAAGGATAAACTGCCCATCCTGCCATTCGATCCACGGCAACTTTGCCACCAGCATCAATAATGGGATCACGATGGCTTCGAAAGGCACGATCAGCAAGGCAATAATCCCAGCTAAAATCCATGCCTGCCCCCTCCAGCGCAACCTTGCCAAGGCAAACGCCGCCATAGAGTTAATCAATAACCCCAGTAACACACTGATGCCAGTGATCAACATCGAATTGTAGAAGAACCGTACGATATTACTTTTATCAAACACCGCGCGGTAGTTGTCGAGGGATAGCTCACCGCTTGGCAGTATTGCTCGCAACGAATAGAGATCTTTGAAAATCTGCGCCTCAGGCTTGAACGATGACACCAGCATGAAAAGCAGGGGAAAAGCGAAGATATAAGCGAGAAAAAGCATCACTGCGCACATCAGGATCCGTTGGTAACGGTTATTGAAATGGAAACGTGACACCATGATTACTTCTGCCTCCGGCTCATGAAGCGCTTCTGCAATAGGGCGATAATGAAGATGACAATAAAGTACACCACACTGATAGTTGCCCCGTAGGCGATATCCATCTGTCGATACCCTTGGGTTATTGCGTGATACATAACGGTTGAGGTTGAATCCTGTGGCCCGCCCTGGGTCATGACATCAACCTGGGTAAACAAACCAAATGCCGCAATGGTGGTCGAAATAACAATGAACACCAAGGTGTTCTTGAGTCCCGGCAGGGTGATGTAGCGAAAGCGCTGCCAACGGTTGGCACCATCAATACTGGCCGCTTCGTATTGCTCTTTCGGGATCCCTTGCAGGCCAGCCAAAAAGATCAGCATCTGCACACCAGCCCCCTGCCATGCCGACATAATGACAATAGAGGGTATGGCCCAGGCTTTATCTCCGAGCCAGTCCACCGGGCCTAGTAGCCCTAGCGAAAACCAACGCAAGTAGACATTAATTGCGCCCATATCCTTGTGGTAGAGGAAAGTCCAGACAATCGACACCACCACCATCGAGGTCACAACCGGGGCAAAAAAGACCGTTCGGAAAAACAGCGTCCCTTTTAGCCCTTGGTTGACCAAAAGCGCGAGCCCCAGAGCCACGCAGCCTTGCAGCGGCACCACCAGCAAAACAAAGCTCAGGGTATTCCACAAAGAGCGCCAAAACACCGGGTCGCGCGCCAGCAACACAAACGCTTTGTCATCCCAGACTTTAATACTGGCAAGTTGGTAGTAGTAACGCAGTTTGGGATAATCGGATCTCAGTACCGTCCGTAGCCGGGGGTATATCGGATCATCATTCTGATCCAAAATCAGCTCGCCAGCCTCATCTTCCAAGGGTGAAAGCACGACGTAGTTAATACCCAGCAGTCGCTCATAGTTTTGCATACCGACAAACTCAGTCGGATACGGAGACAACAGCCGCTGATTGGTAAAGGTCATGGCGATTGCCATGACAAATGGCAGAATGACAAAGAAGGCCAAACCAAAAAACGCCGGTCCCCCCATCATCCAACCCCAGACTTTCTGTCTTTTTTCTAATGTCATTCCTTTGGATAACATGTCTAACTGCTCTTCCAATCCGTGTTATTCCTGCGGCAGAGAAAAGCCAAAGCCACGGTTGTTATAGATACTGCGTTCAATATTATCGACTGCCATATCCAACTCTTCCTGCGGTTCACCGCCATCTAAAGTATCGCGCATTGCTTTGGCAAACGAAGCCGAAATAATGGCGTAGGCGGGTGTGGCTGGCCTATTTACCGTATACCGCTTAGTAAATTCGTAAAATATGCGCCACTGACCTTCTATGTTGTAGTTCGCGGTCAGCTCGGCGGCAGAGGATTTTGTCGGTATGAATCCGGTGCTTTTTGAAAAAAGCGCGATTTCTTCCGGTTGCATCACGAAATCTATAAAGGCTGCAGCACCATCGGGTGCCTGGCAACTAGTGGTTATCGCCCACTGCCAAGAGCCTCCTCCAATGACCGGACCATGCCCCATATCAGGCACAGGTAGGATAGCCAAATCTTCACCAAAAGCCTGTTGATACTGCCTAACTGACCAGCTGCCGGTGTAGTGAATCGCCGTACGGCCATTAATAAACCCTTGGCTGTCAGCCGGACGGCGGTCAATTAAACCAAACTCAACGAGTTGGGAAAGCCATTCGGCAAACGCCACCGCTTCAGGTGAATTCAGAATGCCTTCAGCTTCTACATAGTTTGAGCGGTCAATCAAATCAGCCCCAAAACTCTGCATTAATGGTGCCCAGCCATAGCTTGGCCACTCGTCGCCCCATCCAGTATTGATATCGAAGGGATACGCAAACTCCCCTGATGCTTTCAATCGCTGCAAGGCGTAATCAAACTCTTCTTTTGTCCAAGGTGATGACAGAGTGGGTACCCGAATTTGATAGCGCTCCAAAATGGAGTGGCGAGTAAAAAGCGTCAGCGCAACATCAAAAGGCCCGACAGAATACAGCTGGTTTTGATACATCCCTCGCCCACCGACGCTGAGACCCTGGTATGTTGCAGGCGCGAGCAAAGGGAATAAAGGCTGTAAAAAGCCAGACCATGCAAAGTTGGGGACGGTCGGTTGGTCGACCCCCAAAATACAGGGCAGCTGACGCGCCAAGGCAGCAGCTGTAATTGATTCGGTGTATGACGCCTGTGGCAGTGACTCAACGACGACTTTCCATTTTTGCTGCGACTGGTTAAATCTCGTCACTTGGTCGGCGCTGGCTTGCATCTCATTGGTGCCCGTTTGATGGCGCCAAAGTGTTAGTTCCCTTGGTGGACCTGATGCAAAAGCGGCAGAAAATAGCCCAAACACTGAGCAAATTACCATGGCGCTTTTAGTCACGTGCGATAACCCCATGTTCAGTCACACAGCCATAACCCATAATCTCTGATCTTAGGGAAATTTGAGGCAGATTAACACCGCCACGCCTGCCGACTGACTATTGCAAGCACTCTCCCCTTTAGGCTGTTGAGCCCAAAGGGGTTGCAAAGTTAATCAAACAACTCGATCACCAGCTTGTTATTCTTGATAACCAAGTTGGGCTCGGCTGATTTGATCAAGGCCTCCTGTACCTTCGAGCTATCCAACTTATATACCGGTTGTTTAGATAGCGCATATCCGATCATAGAGACTGCCGGCTTCAATAGCTTCTTCACTTCTGGTGTCAGCTGCTGGCTACTCTCGTCAAAACGCTCCAACCGCAGCGATTTCAAATACACTTCGCCCGTGTCTTTGTCGTATTCAGGCACGGCACTGAACTCAACGTCGAGATCCAGCCCCATGTTCTTCATGCTAAGCATCTGCACTTGGGCATTGGTACTGGCGAAAACCGATACGCGATCGGCATCAGCCCGGCCAATTTTGACTTCCAAGTCGTCCACAGCAACCTCGGCATACATGACATTTTCGACCCCGACCGATTGGTCTAGGCTAACTGAATCTTGCAGGTAATTGGTCATGTCCTGCTCTGAAATGCTGTAACTGGCGCAGCCCCCAAGCAAAGCGGCAGCCAATGCCGCAGCAAGTAATTTGGCTTTTGTTTTTATCATCAATCACTACTCTTTTCTGTCTACCCTTCAATTGTTAGCACAACAATTGAAAAGTGGTTCACACCCATTTACAGGCGCTTAGTTTTACAGTCATCAATACACTATCCCTGTCCGTATCAAGTCATGGGGACGTCAGTATTCCATGACAACCAACAAGATCAAAAAAGCCAGCAACACTTTGCTGGCTTTACCATCAATAAGACTCAAATCCGGCCTAATTACATGTGCGCAAGCTGGGTCTTTCTTTCCTTGTTCACCACACAGAAGTTACCGCGCTTGGTACGGCACTTCGAGCAGCGCTCACACTCGACAGGCGTTCTATCCCCTTCCTTCCATCTTTTGATCAAATGCGGTTCGGACAATAGCGGACGTGATAGCGCGAAATATTGAATACCTGTGTTCTCTGCGATCTTTTCGATTGCAGCAATGTCCGTCAGACCACCGACAGTAATAACCGGCACGCTAACCTGCTGGCTGATAGCATGGCCGTATTCATGGAAATACCCTTCTTCCTGGATGGTATAACCATCGAAAGACTGGCCAACCATAGTGTTTGCCTTGCCATGGATATTGCCCGAGATGATGATCGCATCAACCCCGACCTCTTCGAGCTTTTGGCATACGATACGGGTCTCGTCAAAGCTCACGCCACCGTCGAAAAATTCCGTCGCCGTCAGCTTCACCAGGATTGGGAAGTCGTCACCGACCAACTTTCTGGTCTCAGCGTAAATCTCCATCAAAAAGCGCATGCGGTTTTCCAAGCTACCACCGTACTCGTCTTCACGGCGGTTGTAGTAAGGGCTCAGGAACTGGTTGATCAGGTAAGTATGGGCAGCATGAATTTCAACCCCATCAAACCCTGACTTTTGTGCCCGCAGGCTGGCCTCGGCAAACGCCTTGACGATGTAGTCAATGTCGTCTTTGGTCATCGCCTTGCCCAGTGTTTGGGTGCCTTTTTCCGGCACTTCACTTGGCGCGAAAATAACCCTTTCGCCAAGGTTAAAGGTAGTTTTGGTACCGCCGTAAGCCAGCTGCATAACGATTTTAGAATCGTTGTGATGCACCAGCTCAGTCAGTTTCTTGTATTCATCGATGAAGGAATCATTGTAGATCCCCATCATGCCGGCATTGGGCTTTTCTTCTTCAACAATATTTGCATAACCGGTTACGATCAGGCCGACTTCACCCTGTGCGAGCTCTTCATAGATAGCGTAAAGCTTATCTGTCATATGGCCATCTTCTGTCGCCATATTTTCCCACGTCGCGCTGCGCATAAAGCGGTTTTTCAACGCCATCTTGCCAATGCGGGTTTCAGTAAACAAAGTGCTCAAGTCCAATCCTCTACAAATATCGTGTGGTACAGCAAAAAGTGGGGGCCGATAATAACGAGGATCCTGCCGGTAAAACTTAATCTAGATTAAAGTAACCCCAAGTAAATCAACTTTACGCCGAGCCACGACTGATAAGCTCTGGAGCCAGTACCACTTTCTCAACCGCTTGCTCGGTGGATTTCATCTTCTGTACCAAGCGTTTACCCGCCTGCGTACCGATATCATTGGCGGTTGACGACATAAAGGTCAGCGGTGGATGAGTGAGCTCCGCCTCTGCCACATCATCAAAGCCAATCAAAGCAACTTGCTGGCCGATATAGTTATCACGCCCGACAGTGCGGTTGGCACGTTCGACCCCATACACTGCCCCCAAGGCAGTTGCAGGACGATGGCATAAGATAGCGGTGATTTTAGGATGCTGGGTCAGCAGGTCTTGTACGGTATTTGCCGCAGCCTTCTGACTGCCCTCACATTCAACTATCCATTCGTTTTTAAACGGCAAGCCATATTGGATCAAAGTCGTGCAATAGCCGCCTATTCGCTCGGCACGGGTCAGTGAATCCCCTTGCCCTCCGACATAGGCAATATGTCTGTGCCCTTGTTCAACCAAGTGTTGCGTAGCACGTTTAGCCGCTAGGGTATTGTCCGGGACGACATAATCGATATCGTCATTCACCGTTGCCCGGGCAACACAAACTGCGGGGATTTCTGCTTGGGACAGCATATCAATCACGCTCTGGCTTGCCCCGCGCAATGGGCTGAACGCCACACCTGCAACGCCTTGCTGGATCATCGACTGTACGCATGTCTCCAACCTTTCTGGTGAGTCACCGCATTGGGCGAGAAAGAGCATAAAGCCATGTTTTTCGAGGATCTGGCTAAATCCAGCGGTGATCTCGGTATAAAAAGGGTCGGTAATATCTTTAAGCACTAAACCAACTAGGTTGGACTGGTTAGAGCGCAAGTTGGCCGCCGCTTTGTTGCGTACATAGCCCAAGGCCTTGATCGCCTCATTGACCTTGTTAATCGTGGCCTCGGAGATCCGTCCTTTGTTGCCAAGGACAAGAGACACGGTCGATACCGACACTCCCGCATATTCAGCAACATCAGTTATTTTTACTTTTCTTTGGGTCATTGGCCATTCGTATCCGTCTTCGAGAGCCCAAGAATATTACATGCCAGTAAAACGTTCTATCGTGCTTTTCACACTTTTACCTCGATCACAGTTTAAATCACTAGCGAAAAACCGATCAGATTTCGTGATCAAACCAGCGAAATCAACTGATAAAACGTTTTATCCTTATTGCGTGAACACATTCAACACGTTGATGCATGAGTACTAACGTCTCTGCCTCAGCGTTTTTTTTCAAAAAATTGATAAAACGTTTTATCAACTCTACCTACACAATAATACGGTTAGGGGTTACCCACTATGTCCAACACATCCAAGAAGACTACCCTATGGGTAACTCCTATCAATTAAGATGTTTGGAGCGAACCACATAGCGGGTTTTACTGATACGAACGGTCCTTGATTTGGGCC
>NZ_JAWJZI010000024.1:0-46271 GCF_033022775.1 Photobacterium rosenbergii
ACAGCACCACAGCACCACAGCACCACAGCACCACAGCACCACAGCACCACAGCACCACAGCACCACAGCACCGCTTTTTCAACCAACAAAAAACCCGCCGAAGCGGGTTTTTTTAGAAGTGATTTTCAGCGTGCGGTTACGCGGTCAGGGCAAGGATAGCACCCGGGATAGCGATGAATACCAGGCCAATGTAACCAGCCACTGCGGCTTTGCTCTTGGTACCGATTTCACCTAGGTAGAAAGCACCTTTTAGCGGTAGTTCACGTAGGAACGGTACACCGTAGATAAGTACCGTTGCCATTAGGTTGAATGCTAGGTGAACTAGGGCAATCTGCAGGGCGTAGACTGCGAACTCACCACCAACAGCCGTTGCTGCAAGTAGAGCCGTGATACATGTACCGATGTTAGCGCCAAGAGTGAACGGGTATACATCGCGCACTTTCAGTACACCTGTACCTACTAGCGGAACCATCAGGCTGGTTGTGGTCGAAGAAGACTGAACCAGAACCGTTACCACTGTACCTGATGCGATACCGTGGATTGGACCGCGGCCGATAGCGCTCTTTAGGATTTCACGTGCACGGCCAACCATTAGGCTACGCATCAGTTTACCCATCGCTGTGATAGAGATGAAAATCAAGCCGATGCCGATGGCAATCATGAATAGGCCACCCATAGTGCCAAAGCTAGACAGTGGGCCTTTGATTAGGTTAACACCTGGGCCTGTCACCGCTTTCATGAAGTTAATTCCACCCATATCCATGTTGGCAGTCCCCATCATTGGTGATACCAACCACGTCGAGATCTTTTCCAGCAGACCGAACATCATTTCCAACGGCAGGAAGATAGCTACAGCCAATAGGTTGAAGAAGTCATGGATGGTTGCGCTGGCAAATGCACGACGGAACTCTTCGTTGCAACGAGCGTGGCCAAGGCTAACCAGGGTATTGGTTAGGGTTGTACCCATGTTGGCACCCATAACCATTGGGATCGCGGTTTCAACTGGCAGGCCGCCAGCAACCAGACCTACAATGATAGAGGTCACTGTACTTGATGACTGGATTAGCGATGTCGCTACCAGACCGATCATCAGGCCAGCAATCGGATGCGAGGCAAACTCGAAGAGCGTTTTAGCTTGTTCACCAACAGACAGTTTAAAGCCGCTGCTCACAACCGACACAGCAACAAGTAGAACGTAAAGCATGAACGCTAGGTTAGCCCAGCGGACCCAGCGCATAGAGCTGTTCATTGGCTGTTCAGCAGTAGAGGCTTGGGTAGTCATAATCATTTCTCCATGACAGGAATATGTCGTTTTGGTTTCATGTTTTTGAAATCTGGGAGCGATGGTAGAGATCGAATATTTCAGAAATATGACAGTTATTGTCACAGAGTAAGTTTGTGCTCTTTTTGCGAGGTGATGCAGTGCTTTTCAGCGTAATGAAAAATTTACTTTGATTATATATTTATGAATTTAAATACTATTTTTTAATGACAAAGATTGATGCTGTTGTGAAAATTTTTTCTATTGTATTTGTGTCATTTTTAGAATTAATTAGTGATTGATGGCTTTTTGAATAGCTATAAATGGCGAATATGACAGTGTCAATTAGACAGTACGGTTATTGCTTGTGTTGAGGGTGTATTATTCGGTTTTACCGATGTTTATATTCTGAACAAACGATTTAACAGTTTAGTGCTGTGACGTCTAAACTAAATTTACATTTTTATTGTGACATTTGTTTCACGAAAAGGAGTTCCGGTCGATGACCGATGCGATTCGTAAATTCTTAAAACTAGAGTCTGCTGGTGGGATTATCCTGATCATCGCGGCGGCGTTGGCCATGATGATAGCGAACTCCCCACTGCAGGATCTGTATAACGGCACACTGCACACTTATGTTGCAGGCTTGTCTATTTCACACTGGATCAACGACGGCCTGATGGCTGTGTTTTTCTTGCTGATTGGTTTGGAAGTCAAGCGAGAGCTGATAGAAGGGGCGCTCAACACGAAAGAAAAAGCGATCTTCCCTGCTATTGCTGCCGTGGGGGGCATGATTGCTCCTGCGCTGGTTTATGTCCTGTTTAATTTTGCTGATCCAATGGCAGTGAAGGGGTGGGCGATCCCCGCAGCGACTGATATTGCTTTTGCATTGGGTATTATGGCGCTACTAGGCAGCCGTGTACCTGTTACCTTGAAAGTTTTTCTGTTGGCTCTGGCGATAATCGATGACCTGGGCGTGATCGTGATCATTGCCCTGTTCTACAGCAGCGATCTATCGACACTTGCGTTAGCGGTGGCATTTGCGGCAACTACAGCCTTGTTTGTCATGAACGCTAAAAACGTCACCAAAATTTCCTGGTACGTGGTTGTTGGTCTGATCCTTTGGGTCAGTGTATTGAAGTCGGGCGTCCATGCAACCTTGGCGGGCGTGGTACTGGGCTTTGCGATTCCGCTTTCCGGCGAAAACGGATTGTCAGACGAGCATTCACCGCTCAAGAAAATGGAACATGCCCTACATCCGTATGTGGCTTTCTTTATCTTGCCAGTGTTTGCCTTTGCCAATGCCGGGATCTCGCTAGAGGGGGTGTCATTAGGTGGCCTGACGTCTATGTTGCCATTGGGTATTGCCCTCGGTCTGATGATCGGTAAGCCTCTTGGCATTTTCACCGCGAGTTATCTGGCGATTAAAACCGGCTTGGCAAGCATGCCGGAAGGCATAGGGTTTAGACAGATTTTTGCGGTCTCAGTACTGTGTGGCATTGGTTTTACCATGTCTATCTTCATCTCGTCGCTGGCTTTTGTCGGCGCACCGGAGGAATTCAGTACTTACTCTCGATTGGGCATCCTGCTGGGATCGACGATTTCAGCGGTTATTGGCTATATGATGCTTAGCCGCTCGTTGCCAAGGAGCATTGCCAAGGAAAGTGGAGGTGTAATATGAAACGCGCAATGATGATTGTTGGGTTGATGGTGTCTGCGACGGCAATGGCAGTGCCAGATTACCAAAACTGTAATCAAGACAGCAGCTCAGATGTCTGTCAGGCTTACCTGGCAGGTTTGAACCACGCAAAATCGGCGGCAGAGACCACCGCGATGGTGGAAAATGACAGCCCGTTCCGTTCTCGAGCGCTTGAGCAGCGTGTCGGCGAGCGCTACCGGAAAATGTCTGCGATGGATCAAAAAACAGCTTCAACATCAGAGTGATAAACATTTAATCGATGTATGAAAACTGAATAAGTGTAATATTTCATTGGTGAATGAATGATTACGGTTGAAGCGCCCAGAAGCTCAGCGTAAGCTGGCTTCTGGGATTTTTATTTTTAGGCCCGTGTGATTTCCAATCAGCTGCACCGCAGTCTAAGTTGCTGGTTCAGAAGACCGATTACGTCATCAGCATTTTGTAACCCTGTTACTGTATACTCTTCTTGTACTCGGTAGTTCAACATCTATGTTGGCCCTTGCCCGCCCCGATTGGAATGACACTGCTTATGGAAAATGGTTGCTTAACATGTCTCACCTAAACTACAACCACCTTTATTACTTCTGGATGGTCTGCAAACAAGGCTCTGTTACCAAGGCTGCCGATGCGCTGTTTTTGGCTCCGCAGACGGTCACCGGGCAGATCCGGGCGCTGGAAGAGCGTTTAAAGGGTAAGCTGACTAAACGTGTTGGTCGCAATATTGAGCCCACAGAGTTGGGCCAGCTGGTTTTCAAGTATGCCGATAAGATGTTCGACCTCAGCTACGAGATGCTGGATATTGTCAATTACACCCAGCGCGAGAACCTGTTGCTGGAAGTTGGCGTGGCAGATGCGTTGTCAAAACGCCTGGTCAGCAAAGTGCTGATGGAGGGCCTGCCGGAAGACGAGCGCATTCACCTGCGCTGTTACGAGTCGACCCACGAAATGCTGCTCGAGCAGCTATCGCAGCATAAGCTGGATATGATCCTGTCTGATTGTCCGGTGGACTCCACTCAAAGCCCTGGCCTCTACAGCAAGAAGCTGGGCGAGTCGACCATGAGCTTTTTCTGCAACGAACCGGGCAAGCCACTGAACTTCCCTGCCTGCATTGAAGATTACAAGCTGCTGATACCGGGCCGGCGTACAGCGATGGGGCGTAAGCTTATCCATTGGTTCGATCAGATGGGTATTACACCGAATATCCTCGGTGAGTTTGATGATGCCGCCCTGATGAAAGCCTTTGGCTTGTATCAGCCGTCGATGTTTGTCGCGCCTTCTATCTATGCTGCCGAGCTGGAAGACACGACCCATAACATCCGAGAGGTGAAGCGGGTGAAAGAGATCAAGGAAGAGTACTATGTCATTTTCGCTGAGCGAATGATCATGCACCCGGCGGTAAAACGCATATGTGAGGCAGACTTTAGAAAACTGTTTAAATAGAGTTGCTGATTTTTGTTCGTTTGATTCAAATATCCATACTGTGTGCTAGAAAACCATGTTTAAATTAAGTACATTAGCGTTAACTTAATTGACAGGTGGTAGCAGTATGGAACTACAGCAAATGGAGCAGAATGCCCCTAAAGCCGTAGCTCTGCTAAAAGCAATGGCCAACGAACGGCGTCTATTCATCCTTTGTTACTTACTGGAGGAAGAAATGTCGGTTGGGATGATGAGTGAGCGGCTGGGGCTTAGCCAGTCGGCATTATCGCAGCATCTGGCATGGTTGCGGCGTGATGGCCTGGTAGAAACAAGGAAAGAGGCTCAGACGGTCTATTATCGCCTCAAGAGCGATGAGGTCAAAGCGATGATCCAGTTGTTACACAAGATGTATTGTGGGGCCTAGCAGCACAGAGATTGTTGAAAAGCAGATATAAAAAAACCGGCGAAAGCCGGTTTTTTTATCGAAATCAGAAACTCAGATTAAAGAGCTTTGATTTTAGCAGCTAGACGAGCTTTGTGACGTGCAGCTTTGTTTTTGTGGATCAGGCCTTTAGTAGCCATGCGATCCATAACAGGTTGCATTTCAGCGAAAGCTTGAGTAGCAGCTTCTTTGTTGCCCGCTTCGATAGCAGCAATAACTTTCTTGAAGAAAGTACGCATCATAGAACGACGGCTAGCGTTGTGCTGGCGACGTTTTTCTGAAGTGATCGCACGTTTCTTAGCAGATTTGATGTTAGCCAAGGGTATAACTCCAAAACTTGGTACGGTGACATTTTAAGGCCGAGGACTATGCCTGTTTAGCCAGAGATTGTCAAATGATTTGTGCAAATAACCGCCTAACCAATTGAATTGGCACTTGCGGATTAACACGGTTAATATGGCGGCAGATTTTACCAGCATTTGGCTACGGAAGTCACCTTTTGGGGCCATCTTTATGAGGTTTTTTTTGTGAGCAAGCGTCTTTTGCGCTCAGGACTGGTTGTCAGCACCATGACATTGGTCTCTCGAGTGCTTGGTTTGGTGCGCGATGTGGTGGTCGCCAACCTGATGGGGGCCGGGGCCGCGGCCGATGTTTTCTTTTTCGCCAACAAAATCCCTAATTTCCTGCGGCGGTTGTTTGCCGAAGGCGCATTCTCACAGGCTTTTGTCCCGGTACTGACGGAATATCATGCGTCCGGCGAGATGGACCGTACCCGCCAGTTGATTGCGAGGGCATCGGGTACCCTGGGTGTGATTGTGTCGATTGTTACCCTGCTGGGTATCCTCGGTTCGGGAGTGGTGACCGCCATGTTCGGCGCCGGCTGGTTTATCGACTGGCTGAATGACGGCCCGTCGGCGCCAAAATTCGAGCTGGCTAGCCTGCTGCTGAAAATCACGTTTCCTTACCTGTGGTTTATTACTTTTGTCGCCTTGTCGGGGGCGATCCTCAACACCTTGGGTAAGTTTGCGGTGTCTTCGTTTACGCCGGTATTCCTCAATGTGGCGATTATTGGCTGTGCATGGTTTGTCTCGCCGAACTTGAGCCAACCGGAAATAGGACTGGCACTCGGGGTCTTCCTTGGCGGTCTGATCCAGTTTTTGTTCCAGCTGCCGTTTCTGTATAAAGAAGGAATGCTGGTCAAACCCAAGTGGGGATGGAACGACCCGGGTGTGGTGAAGATCCGTACCTTGATGATCCCGGCGCTATTTGGCGTTTCGGTCAGTCAAATCAACCTGTTGTTTGATACCTTCATTGCCAGCTTCCTGGCCACCGGCTCTATCAGCTGGCTGTATTATTCAGACCGCTTGTTGGAGTTCCCGCTGGGCTTGTTCGGTATCGCCATTGCCACGGTGATCCTGCCTGCGCTGTCGCGCAAGCATGTGGATCAGAGCCCTGAGCAGTTTGCCCATACCATGGACTGGGGCGTGCGCATGGTACTGCTGCTGGGGATCCCTGCGATGCTGGGGTTGATGGTGCTGGCCAAGCCGATGCTGATGGTGCTGTTTATGCGTGGCGAGTTCAGCCCCAACGATGTACAGATGGCGTCCATGTCACTGCTGGCTTATGCCTCCGGCCTGCTTAACTTCATGTTGATCAAAGTACTGGCGCCGGGTTATTACGCAAGGCAGGATACCAAGACCCCGGTGAAGTTCGGTATCGTCGCGATGGTAACCAATATGTTCTTCAACGCCATCTTCGCTTATTTCTATGGCTATGTTGGTCTGGCAATGGCAACGGCGCTGTCGGCACTGGTTAACGCCGCCCTGCTTTACCGTGGCCTGCACATGACCGGTGTGTACAAGGTGACGGGGGAAACCTTGTGGTTTGTGATGCGCCTTGTTATCGCGGGTGGTGCTATGGTCGGCACTCTGTTGTGGCTTCTGCCGGAGATGGCGGTGTGGCTGGAGTGGACCTTGCTTGACCGTGTGCTATGGCTGGCTGGCCTGATCGGTGCTGGCGCTGGGGTATACTTGGTGGCTGTGATGCTGATGGGCGTTCGGCCTCGTCACTTGAAGGCCGCGAGTTAAACCGTATTGCGGGTGGTGATAAATTATCCGCAAAATCGCCTGAATATGATTCAGATTGGTATGATGGGTTCAGAGTAGTATATAATCCGTCAGTTTTTCACTCTGCGAAAATGAACTTGACGCATGGAATTGATCCGAGGAATACATAATATCCAGCCCGAGCACCATGGTTGTGTGCTGACGATTGGTAATTTTGATGGTGTTCACCTAGGTCACCAGGCAGTGCTTAGCAATGTCATGGCCAAGGCGAAGGCGCTTGGCTGTCCGGCGACAGTGATGAGCTTTGAACCCCAGCCTCAGGAGCTGTTTGCCGGCGATAAGGCACCTGCGCGATTAACTCGCTTCCGGGACAAATACTTACGCTTGAAAGAGCAAGGTTTGGAACGCTTCCTGTGCGTCAATTTCAATCGTCACTTTGCTAGCTTGTCGGCACAAGATTTTGTCCGCCGCTTGTTGGTTGAGCAATTGGGTGTTAAGTTTCTGGTAGTTGGCGACGATTTTCGCTTCGGTAAAGGTCGGAGCGGTGATTTCGCGATGCTAGAAGCTGCCGGTAAAGAATATGGCTTTACTGTGGTGAGTACCCAGAGCTTCTGTGTCTCCGAGCAGCGTGTCAGCAGCACGGCTATCCGTCAGGCATTGGCCGACGATCAGCTTGCGCTGGCAGCGTCCATGCTAGGGCGTCCGTTTAGTATTAGCGGGCGCGTCTCCCATGGTCGAAAATTAGGACGGACTATCGGTTTTCCGACAGCTAACGTCCCACTTAAACGCCGGGTCTCTCCGGTTTCTGGCGTTTATGCCGTCGAAGTCCACGGCGTGGCTGATACTCCGCTTGCCGGGGTGGCCAATGTTGGTCGTCGGCCGACGGTAAACGGTGTGCGCCGCCAATTGGAAGTACACTTATTTGATTTCCAGTCTGATCTCTACGGGGCCCAGATTGACGTCGTGCTCTGCCATAAGCTGCGCGACGAGATAAAATTTGAATCATTTGATGCGTTAAAAGCACAAATCGAGCGTGATGCGCAGTCAGCACGGGTGTGGCTGGCTGAGCGTAATAATGTCCAACTTCGCCCAAGTAACGGAATCGAGAATCAATGAGCGACTATAAAGATACCCTGAACCTGCCTGAAACAGGGTTTCCGATGCGAGGCAACCTAGCTCAGCGTGAGCCTGCAATGCTTAAGCGTTGGTACGATGAAGATCTTTACGGTGAAATTCGTAAAGCCAAGAAGGGTAAGAAATCCTTCGTACTACACGATGGCCCTCCATATGCCAACGGTGATATTCACATTGGTCACGCGCTAAACAAGATTCTTAAAGACATTATTATTAAGTCAAAGACTCTGTCAGGCTTTGATGCGCCATACATTCCTGGCTGGGACTGTCACGGTCTTCCTATCGAGCTAATGGTAGAAAAGAAAGTCGGCAAGCCGGGCCACAAGGTTACTGCTGCGGAATTCCGCGAGAAGTGCCGCACTTATGCCGCCGGTCAGGTTGAAGGCCAGAAAGAAAGCTTTATTCGCTTGGGTGTTCTGGGTCAGTGGGACAAGCCTTACCGCACCATGGATTTTGACACTGAAGCCAACATCATTCGCTCGCTGGGCAAGATTGCCGATCAGGGCCACCTGCTAAAAGGCTTCAAGCCTGTTCACTGGTGTACAGACTGTGGTTCTGCACTGGCAGAAGCGGAAGTGGAATACAAAGACAAAGTGTCTCCTTCTATCGATGTTCGCTTTAAAGCGGCTGACGAAGCAGCAACCGTTGCGAAGTTCCAGTGTGCTGACGGCCACACCGGCGAAGGCGATATCTCTATCGTGATCTGGACGACAACGCCTTGGACACTGCCTGCCAACCGCGCGGTTGCAGTACGTGATGACTTGGAATACGTGCTTATCCAGATTGAGGGCGAGAAGAAAGAACGTCTGATCGTTGCGTCTGAGCTAGCGAAAGATGTGCTGGACCGTGCTGGTATCGAGCACTTCCACAATCTTGGTTTCTGTAAAGGTGCCGATCTGGAATTGGTGCGTTTCAACCACCCATTCTACAGCTTCGACGTACCAGTGATCCTGGGCGATCACGTAACGACTGAATCAGGTACGGGTTGTGTACACACAGCACCGGGCCACGGTCAGGAAGACTTCGCGGTCGGCCAGAAGTACGGCCTAGAAGTGGCTAACCCAGTAGGCAGCAATGGTGTTTACCTGCCGGATACCGAGCTATTTGCCGGCCAGCACGTATTCAAGGCCAACGATGCGGTTGTTGAAACGTTGAAAGAGCACGGTGCGCTACTTCACCACCATGCATACGAGCACAGCTACCCACACTGCTGGCGCCACAAGACGCCAATCATCTTCCGTGCCACCCCTCAGTGGTTCATCTCGATGGATCAGGCGGGTCTTCGTGCCAAAGCGCTGGAAGAAATCAAAGCGGTTGAGTGGATGCCGGAGTGGGGCCAGAGCCGTATCGAAGGTATGGTTGAAGGCCGCCCTGAGTGGTGTATCTCTCGTCAGCGTACCTGGGGTGTGCCAATTGCCTTGTTTGTTCACAAAGAGACGCAGGAACTTCACCCGAACAGCGCAGAGCTGATCGAGAAGGTGGCGCAGCTTGTTGAGCAAAAAGGCATCCAGGCATGGTGGGATCTTGACCCGGCAGAAATCATGGGTGAAGAAGATGCTGCCAAATACGAAAAAGTGCTGGATACCCTGGACGTATGGTTCGACTCGGGTGTGACTCACTTTTCTGTGGTGGATAGCCGCGAAGAGTACAACGGCAACAGTGCGGATCTATACCTAGAAGGTTCTGATCAGCACCGTGGTTGGTTCCAGTCTTCATTGATTTCTTCTGTGGCGATGAAAGCCGAAGCACCTTACAAGCAAGTGCTGACTCACGGCTTCGTGGTTGACGGCCAGGGCCGTAAGATGTCGAAGTCTATCGGTAACGTTGTGGCACCGAAAGATGTGACCAACAAACTGGGTGCTGATATCCTGCGTCTATGGGTTGCGTCGACTGACTACACCGGTGAAGTGGCAGTATCTGATGAGATCCTTAAGCGTTCTGCTGATGCTTACCGTCGTATCCGTAATACCTCGCGCTTCTTCCTGGCTAACCTAAGCGGTTTCAACCCTGAAACTGACCTAGTTGCACCAGAAGAGATGGTGGCACTGGATCGCTGGGCTGTTGGCCGTGCAATGGCTGCGCAGGAAGAAATCATCAAAGCGTACGATGAGTACAACCTACACGCGGTGACTCAGCGTTTGATGCAGTTCTGCTCGGTTGAAATGGGGTCATTCTATCTGGATGTGATCAAAGACCGTCAGTACACCGCGAAGCGTGGTGGTCACGCCCAGCGTAGCTGCCAGACCGCACTATACTACATCGTAGAGGCACTGGTTCGCTGGATGGCACCTATCATGTCGTTCACTGCTGATGAGATCTGGAACGAGATGCCAGGCCAGCGCGACAAGTTCGTGTTCACCGGTGAGTGGTTCGAAGGTCTGTTTGGTCTAGCGGAAGGCGAAGAGCTGAACAACGAGTTCTGGGCTGAGATCCAAACTGTACGTGGCGCGGTGAACAAGCTGCTTGAAGGTGCACGTAAGGACAAAGTCATCGGTGGTGCGCTACAGGCTGAAGTAACGCTACACGCATCTGAAGCACTGGCTGCCAAGCTGAACAAGCTGGAAGATGAACTGCGCTTTGTTCTGCTAACCTCTAAGGCAGAAGTGGTTGTTACAGACAGCAAGCCAGAAGGCGCGCAGGATACCGACGTTGAAGGTTTGTTTGTAACAGTGAAAGCATCAGAAGCGGCGAAGTGTGACCGTTGTTGGCACCACGTTGCCGATGTAGGCACAATCGAAGGCCACGAAGAAGTGTGTGGCCGTTGTGTCAGCAATGTCGAAGGTGAAGGTGAAGAGCGTAAGTTTGCCTAATGAGTAAGTTATCGTCTGAAAACGGACTATCGCTGAAGCAATCTGGGGTTCGCTGGCTATGGCTAGCGGCTCTGGTGTTCATTGTTGATATCGGCAGCAAGCTGCTGGTGATGAACACCATGGAGTACGGTTGGCCAAACCGTATTGAACTGCTGCCATTCTTTAATTTGCTTTACGTCCACAATACCGGGGCGGCCTTTAGCTTTTTGAGTGATGCTGGCGGTTGGCAGCGTTGGCTGTTTGCGGCGATAGCCCTCGGGGTTTGTGCCATGCTGGTATTCTGGATGCGCAAGCTTCCGGCCAAGCAGAAACTGGCCAATGTCTCCTATGCCCTGATCATTGGTGGAGCACTGGGTAATTTGTTTGACCGCCTGTACCACGGCTTTGTGGTCGATTTCCTCGATTTTTATGTCGGGAGTTACCACTGGCCGGCCTTTAATATTGCCGACATGGGCATATGTATCGGTGCCGGCTTGATCATCCTCGACGGTTTCTTGTCTGATAAAGATAAGAAAAAGCAAGTCGTTAAGCACTAACCTCGATCTTGGCTTATATCCCTAAGCGCCGTCCGTTGATACGGGCGGCGCTTTGTTGTTAAATGGGCGGGGTATAACTATAGAGAAAGGATCCCTACATGTCGGTCATTACGGAAAGCAGTGAAGTTCTCATGCACTTTGCCATCAAGTTAGAAGATGGCTCGGTGGCAGATTCAACCCAGGCAATGGGCAAACCGGCAAAATTCAAAATGGGGGATGGCAGCCTGACAGACAATTTCGAAAAATGTCTGCTGGGCTTGGAACAAGGACAGAAGAGCAGCTTCGATCTTGAACCGGAAGATGCGTTTGGCTTGCCAAACCCTGATAACATCCACCATGTTGACCGTACCAAATTTGGTACTGATGCCCCGGCTGAGGTCGGCAATATTATCGCTTTTGCCGGTCCTGACGGCAGCGATATCCCGGGCATCATTACAGAAGTTCTCGGTGACTCTGTGACCGTTGATTTCAATCACCCGCTTGCAGGGCAGCGTGTGACTTTCGAAGTTGAAGTCGTTGCCATTGAAAACTAAGAGCAGTTAGCAATGAAAATCTTACTCGCGAACCCTCGGGGTTTCTGTGCCGGTGTAGACCGAGCCATCAGTATTGTTGAGCGTGCGCTGGAAATGTACCAGCCGCCGATTTATGTTCGCCATGAAGTGGTGCACAACCGCTTTGTGGTTGAGGGGCTGAAGCAGCGCGGTGCCATTTTTGTCGAAGAGCTGCACGAAGTGCCGGACGACAATATTGTGATTTTCTCCGCCCATGGGGTGTCGCAGGCAGTTCGCAACGAAGCCAAAGCCCGTCAGCTGACGGTGTTCGATGCCACCTGTCCGTTGGTGACCAAGGTCCATATGGAAGTGGCGCGTGCCAGTCGCCGCAATATGGAAGTGGTGTTGATCGGCCATGCCGGCCATCCTGAAGTCGAAGGCACCATGGGGCAGTATGCGAGTGAGGCCGGCGGCATGTATCTGGTCGAGAAACCAGAAGATGTTGAGACGCTAACTGTCAAAGACCCAAGTAATTTGCACTACGTCAGCCAGACGACGCTGTCAGTTGATGAGACGGCGGATGTAATCGACAAACTGCGTGAAGTGTTCCCTGAGATCCAGGGCCCACGTAAAGATGATATTTGCTACGCGACCCAAAACCGCCAGGATGCCGTGCGCGAAATGTCGACCGATGTCGATGTGATGATTGTCGTTGGCTCGAAGAACTCCTCAAACTCCAACCGCCTGCGCGAACTGGCCGAGAAGCTGGGTACGCCGGGCTACCTGACCGATTGCCCTGAAGATGTTGATCAGGTGTGGTTCGACGGGAAAACGAAAATCGGTGTTACCGCAGGTGCATCGGCACCGGAAGAGCTGGTGAACCAGATCATTGCGCGCATCCAGTCGCTGACGGATGCCAGTGTCGATGAGCTGACCGGCCGCGAAGAGAATATGTTCTTCGAAGTACCGCGTGAATTGCAAGTCAAGAACATCTAGTAACAAGCTACTTAAGGTTTGTTTGCTGTATTTATCAGCCCCAGCACCTGCTGGGGCTTTTTTTATCTTTCTCAACAGGCTACATTGGGGAGCATAGAGAACATAGAACCAGGGAGATGAAGCGCAATGGTAAGAATTGCGATTGCTGGCGCGGCAGGACGTATGGGCCGTCAGCTACTAAAAGCGACACATTTGTCCGAGCAGGCAGTATTGGGTGCAGCAACCGAGCGTCCTGAGTCGACATTGATTGGTGCCGATGCCGGTGAGTTGGCAGGTATTGGTCCGGTGTCGGTGATTATTGTCGAGGATTTGGTCAAGGCCGCTGATGACTTTGACGTGCTTATCGACTTTACAGCACCCGTTGCAACACTGGCGAATCTGGCATTCTGCCAGCAGCATGGCAAGAAAATCGTTATCGGCACCACGGGGTTCAGCGATGAAGAGCGTGCCCAGATCGATAAGGCTGCCGGATCAGTGCCTGTTGTGATGGCGCCAAACTACAGTGTCGGTGTCAACCTGGTGTTCAAATTATTGGAGAAAGCCGCCAAGGTGATGGGTGATTACTGCGATATCGAAGTGATCGAAGCCCACCACCGCCATAAAGTCGATGCTCCGTCTGGTACCGCGATCGGTATGGGTGAAGCAATTGCCGGGGCGATGGGTAACAAATTGAGCGATGTGGCAGTGTATGCCCGTGAAGGGATCACTGGCGAACGTAGCCGTGATGAGATCGGCTTTGCGACTATCCGTGCTGGCGACATTGTGGGTGAGCATACCGCAATGTTTGCCGATATCGGCGAGCGGGTGGAAATCACCCATAAAGCAACGGATCGAATGACCTTTGCTAATGGTGCTGTCCGCGCGGCAGCATGGCTCAATAGTAAGCCGGCGGGCTTCTATACCATGCATGATGTGCTAGGGCTCGATGAGCTGTAACGGATGTTAATCAACCGGCCAACTGGCCGGTTTTTTTATACCTATCCACGAGGCTGACCAGATAGTAATGACCCAAAATTGCAGGAAGCTAAGTGGGTAATGATATTCCAAAGGGGAATCTCCACCGGTGATTGTTGTGACCGTTATGCTTAGTGAGTGCATAATCAGCCACTTTGTTGCTGGTCACTGTTCGTTTTGTTAGCTAGTTCTAAAATTGACTGTGTTTTCCCGCTTTTAGTGTTTGTTTTATTGGCTTTGTTATTATTCCTGGGCCACCCGTCCAAAATAAACGGTAAAGTTGGCGTGTTTTCGAAGCAGGCGGATAGTTTTTTGTTTTTGTTTTTGGTTGAATTTAGGCAAACGATAAACTGGATCGCAGTAGAAAAAATAACCGTAAAAAGGTGGGGTTTTCTTTTGTTTTTGCCCGTCTTTGCTGGTTTTGATGGTGGGGAGGCTAAAAAATAAATTTATTTTTCGTGATCTGTTGACAGATTTCGATACCGTCTCTAGAATGCGCGCAATTTGTCAAAATTCGGCTTGACTCGCGTTTTGACTTTGTATGGAATGGGTAATTGCAACTTTATCTGTTTTAACTGCATTTTTATATTTTTGGAGGTTGTCTTGAGCAAATCAGCGCTGTTAGTCCTGGAAGATGGGACAGTGTTCCGCGGCGTGTCCATTGGGGCAGATGGTTCGGCCGTTGGTGAAGTTGTTTTTAATACCTCGATGACGGGGTATCAGGAAATTCTCACCGACCCTTCTTATTCTCAGCAGATTGTTACTCTTACTTATCCTCATATTGGCAATACCGGAACTAATTCCGAAGACGAAGAATCCTCCTCAATCCATGCGCAAGGCTTGGTAATTCGCGACCTCCCTCTTATCGCTTCTAACTTCCGTAATCAGCAGTCCCTTTCTGATTACCTGAAATCCCAGAACATCGTTGGCATCGCCGACATCGATACCCGTAAGTTAACTCGCCTACTGCGCGAGAAAGGTGCACAAAACGGTTGCATCGTAGCGGGTAACAACCTGGATGAAGCGCTAGCATTGGCGAAGGCGAAAGAGTTCCCTGGTCTGAAAGGTATGGATCTGGCTAAAGAGGTGACTACCTCTGAAGCTTACCAGTGGAAACAAGGTTCATGGACGCTGGAAGGCGGCCTGCCAGAAGCGAAAGATGACAGCGAGCTGCCATACCACGTAGTGGCTTACGATTTCGGTGCCAAGCGCAATATCCTGCGCATGCTGGTTGACCGTGGTTGCCGCCTGACTGTTGTTCCTGCCCAGACTTCAGCTGAAGAAGTACTGGCGCTGAACCCTGACGGTGTGTTCCTGTCAAACGGCCCTGGCGACCCAGAGCCATGTACTTATGCGATTGAAGCAACAAAAGTGTTCCTTGAAAAAGGCCTACCGATTTTCGGTATCTGCCTAGGCCACCAGATCCTTGCGCTGGCCTCAGGTGCACAAACGGTGAAAATGAAATTTGGTCACCATGGTGCTAACCACCCGGTTAAAGATCTTGACCGTGATGTGGTGATGATCACCTCACAGAACCACGGCTTTGCCGCTGATGAAGCAACGCTGCCTGAAAACCTTCGTGCGACCCACAAGTCACTGTTTGACGGTTCGCTACAGGGTATCCATCGTACTGACAAGCCAGCCTTCAGCTTCCAGGGTCACCCTGAAGCAAGCCCAGGCCCGCACGATGCCGCGCCACTATTTGATCACTTCATCGAACTAATTAAGCAGCACAGCGCCTAAGCCGGAGTAATTAAGCAATGCCAAAACGTACTGATATTCAAAGTGTTTTAATCCTAGGTGCTGGCCCGATTGTTATCGGCCAGGCATGTGAGTTTGACTACTCGGGTGCCCAGGCGTGTAAAGCCCTACGTGAAGAAGGCTACCGAGTTATCCTGGTGAACTCGAACCCAGCTACTATCATGACTGACCCAGAGATGGCCGATGCCACTTACATCGAGCCTATCCATTGGGAAGTCGTGCGCAAGATCATCGAAAAAGAGCGTCCGGATGCGGTACTACCGACCATGGGCGGCCAGACAGCACTGAACTGTGCGCTGGATCTTGAAAAGCACGGCGTACTGGAAGAGTTCGGCGTAGAGATGATCGGTGCGACAGCTGACGCTATCGACAAAGCGGAAGACCGCTCTCGCTTCGATGCGGCGATGAAATCAATCGGCCTTGAGTGTCCGCGTGCTGATACCGCGAAAACCATGGAAGAGGCTTACAAAGTCCTCGATATGGTTGGCTTCCCATGTATCATCCGTCCTTCATTTACTATGGGTGGTACCGGCGGTGGTATCGCTTATAACAAAGAAGAGTTCGAAGAAATCTGTCGCCGTGGTCTGGACTTGTCTCCTACCAACGAACTGCTTATCGACGAATCTCTGATTGGTTGGAAAGAGTACGAGATGGAAGTGGTTCGTGATAAGAACGACAACTGCATCATCGTATGTTCAATCGAAAACTTCGATGCCATGGGTATCCACACCGGTGACTCAATCACGGTTGCACCGGCTCAGACGCTAACGGATAAAGAATACCAGCTGATGCGTAACGCATCGCTAGCAGTACTGCGTGAAATCGGTGTTGAAACTGGTGGTTCAAACGTACAGTTTGGTATCAACCCGAAAGATGGCCGTATGGTTATCATCGAGATGAACCCACGTGTATCTCGCTCTTCGGCGCTGGCATCTAAAGCAACAGGTTTCCCAATCGCGAAAGTGGCGGCGAAACTGGCAATCGGCTTTACTCTTGACGAGCTGATGAACGACATTACAGGTGGCGCAACACCTGCCTCGTTCGAACCAACTATCGACTACGTTGTTACCAAGATCCCTCGCTTTAACTTCGAGAAATTCGCTGGTGCAAACGACCGTCTGACAACTCAGATGAAGTCGGTGGGTGAGGTCATGGCTATCGGCCGTAACCAGCAGGAATCTTTGCAAAAAGCACTTCGCGGCCTAGAAGTTGGCGCGAACGGCTTCGACGAAATGGTTGACCTAGATGCACCTGACGCACTGACGACTATCCGTCACGAGCTGAAAGATGCAGGTGCCGAGCGTATCTGGTACATCGCGGACGCATTCCGTGCCGGTCTGTCGGTAGACGGCGTGTTCAACCTAACGAACATCGACCGCTGGTTCCTGGTTCAAATCGAAGAGCTAGTGAAGCTTGAGAACGACGTGAAAGAAGGCGGTTTTGCTGGCCTGAACGCTGATGTTCTTCGTAAGCTGAAGCGAAAAGGTTTTGCCGATGCGCGTCTAGCCAAGCTACTAGGTGTGGCTGAGACTGAAATCCGTAAGCTGCGTGACCAGTACGATATCCACCCGGTATACAAGCGTGTGGATACCTGTGCGGCTGAGTTCTCTTCTGACACCGCTTACATGTACTCATCATACGATGAAGAATGTGAAGCACAGCCGACAGACAAAGACAAGATCATGGTATTGGGCGGTGGCCCGAACCGTATCGGTCAGGGTATCGAATTCGACTACTGCTGTGTTCACGCATCTCTGGCTCTACGCGAAGACGGTTACGAGACCATCATGGTTAACTGTAACCCAGAGACCGTATCGACCGACTACGATACGTCAGACCGCCTATACTTCGAGCCAGTTACACTGGAAGATGTACTGTCTATCGTACGCGTCGAGAAGCCAAAAGGCGTTATCGTTCAGTACGGTGGCCAGACGCCACTTAAACTAGCCCGAGCACTGGAAGCTGCAGGCGTGCCTATCATCGGTACTAGCCCAGATGCTATCGACCGCGCCGAAGACCGCGAGCGCTTCCAGGCTGCTGTTGAGCGCCTAGGCTTGCTACAGCCGGAAAACGCAACCGTAACGACAATGGAGCAAGCGGTTGAGAAGTCAAAAGAAATCGGCTTCCCACTGGTTGTTCGTCCATCTTACGTACTGGGTGGCCGAGCGATGGAAATCGTCTACGACGAAGCTGACCTGCGTCGTTACTTCAACGAAGCGGTTAGCGTGTCTAACGAGTCGCCGGTTCTGCTTGACCGTTTCCTCGACGATGCCACAGAAGTTGATATCGATGCTATCTGTGACGGCGAGCGTGTGGTTATCGGCGGTATCATGGAGCATATCGAGCAAGCCGGTGTTCACTCCGGTGACTCAGCATGTTCACTACCTGCTTACACCCTAAGCCAGGAAATCCAGGATGTGATGCGCCAGCAGGTTGAGAAGCTAGCCTTCGAACTTGGCGTACGCGGTCTGATGAACACCCAGTTCGCGGTGAAGGACAACGAAGTTTACCTTATCGAGGTGAACCCACGTGCTGCACGTACGGTACCGTTCGTATCGAAAGCCACGGGCGCACCACTGGCGAAAATCGCTGCACGAGTGATGGCCGGTCAGTCTCTTGAGTCGCAAGGCTTTACCAAAGAGATCATCCCACCTTACTACTCCGTGAAAGAAGTGGTACTGCCATTCAACAAGTTCCCAGGTGTTGACCCACTATTGGGCCCAGAAATGCGCTCTACCGGTGAGGTAATGGGTGTCGGTGATACGTTCGCTGAAGCGTTTGCCAAAGCTGAACTTGGTTGTGGCAAAGAGAAGCAAGCGAAAGGCCGCGCATTGTTGTCTGTTCGCGGTAACGACAAGCAGCGTGTGGTTGACCTGGCTTCCAAGCTGGTCAAGCAAGGCTACGAGTTGGATGCTACCCACGGAACTGCAGTTGTACTAGGTGAAGCGGGTATCAACCCTCGCCTAGTAAACAAGGTACACGAAGGTCGTCCTCACATTCTTGACCGTATCAAGAACAATGAGTACTCGTACATTGTGAACACGGCTGAAGGTCGTCAGGCTATCGAAGACTCGAAAGTTCTACGTCGCGGCGCATTGGCGGAGAAGGTGAACTACACCACGACGCTAAACGCAGCGTTCGCAACCTGCATGGCTTGGGCTGCTGATGACCGTAACAAGGTGACCTCAGTACAAGAGCTGCACGCTCGCATTAAAGACGCGTAATTACTGACGCATAATCACTGCTTTTACTAGCAGAAGAGAGTGCAAAAACGGCCTGTGGAAGCAGGCCGTTTTTTTATGTCTGTCCAAGGGCTGCAGGACTTTTGAACAAGCAGTTTTCACCATAATGTCATGGTGTTGAAGAACTGTGATGCCATTAATAATTTGTGCCAATTGCGGATGAAAATCTCCTTGAAACTGCAACTGAAGCGCGTACAATTAGCCGCGTCGCATATGCGATACTTATTTTTTGGAGACTTAGATGAACGATACCGACCATCCCCCGAGTATGAAGGTGGAAAATCAAACCTGCTAACGGTGTCGGTCTCCTATGATTCCGAACTGCCCCAGGTTCGGAATAGTCTGTTCTCTCTCATCTTTCGATGACCCTTTTCAAACATACTTTTCCTCGGTTTTCCCAAGCCATTATCTCAATATTGAATCTCGCCAATGTGTGGTGAATGACAGGCTTTTTGCTGTCTGCAGTTCAGCTTTATGTTAAGCGCTTGCAGATAGGGACTGGCACATTCATACCGTGTTATGGCGTGTTCTGGTGGTCGTTACCAAATGCCGAGTTTTTGCTCGGCACCGCTAATCGGGAGATTCGCCATGACGGTAATGAACTATGCAGCAGATGCTGCACTGGTAAATGAAGAACTGGCTCAGAACGATGTTCTGGCTGTACGCAACGCGTTTTTGAAATATGCCATTGATGAGCAGGCTAAACTGTTGGTCAAGATGCCTATTTCAGAAGCGATTGCGATTTTGAGTGAAATGCCATTGCGCCATGTGCAGACCCTGTTGGATCTGCTGGATGAAATGGACGAAGAAGTATGCATGCGCCATTTGGCGAACGGCCTTGGTCTGATCTGCTCGGAAGCAGAGCCTGCCGGCCACTACCTGCAAAACAGTGTGTTTAGCCATGTGCGCGAGCGTATTGGCTGGATTGTTGGCCTGGCATTACTGGGTATTGTTTCGGGTCTGATCATCTCGCACTACGAAGATACCCTGAGCCAGTTGGTTTTGCTGGCGGTATACATGCCGGTAATTGCGGCGGCAGGTGGTAACACCGGTTCGCAGGCCGCTACGCTGGTGGTCCGTGCGCTGGCCATGGAAGAAATACGGTGCCGGGACTGGGCCAAGGTGCTGTGGAAGGAATTCCGAGTTGCACTGATGATTGCCGGTGTCCTTGCCGTTGTGATCATGGGCCGGGTGATGATGTTCAGCGATGGCTCGTCGCTGCCAATCGGTATGGAGCTGATGGACATTGCCATGGCCATTGGTGTGGCTATCTCGCTGCAGGTCGTCCTGTCGACGACTGTTGGTGGCGTGTTGCCGATGATCGCCCGTGCGGCCAAGCTTGATCCGGCCGTTCTGGTCAGCCCGGTACTGGCCTCGGTGGTGGATATCACCGGTATGATCATCTATTTCAAGACGGTCAATGCCTTCCTTGGTCTTGCCTAGCAAACTAAAGATATCAACATGAAAAAAGCGAGTGGTGATGAGCCACTCGCTTTTTTGTCTACCTCATTTCGTTTATCAGTACTGCTGATACAAACCCTGGTAAAGCGCTCGCTCGAAGGTTTCGATCGGCGGGGAAATGACAGGCAGGCTCTCATCGCGCTCCGGCGGGAAGTAGTTACTTACCATCTGCACAAACAACAAGGTTTGGCCGGATTGGGTCTTGATTAGGCCTGCCAGGTTGTAGGTGCCATAGAGCGACCCGCTCTTGGCATGGATCTTACCTTGAAGCGGCTTGTGGCGAATACTCTGGCGGTAGCGCAGGGTACCGCTCTGGCCACTGACTGGCAGGGTCGCTAGCAGGTTGAGCGTGTCGTCATGGTTATAGAGGTAAGTGATCACTGTCATCATTTGGCTTGCGGTCATGCGGTTATTGCGAGAAAGACCCGAGCCATCAACAATTACCGCCTGATCCAAATCGATATTGGCCTTGTCTTTTAAAATAGCCTTGATGGCCTTGCTGCCATTGGCAAAGCTGCCCGGCTGTTTGAAGTATTTGGCACCAATGGTCTTGGCGATGTTGTCCGCATACAGATTGTCGGAGTCCTTGACCATGGTGTCGAGCAGCTCATGCAGCGGGGCAGAGCGATGGCTCGCAATGACCTTACCCTTGGCACTGTCGTCACGTGTGATACTTCCTTCCAGTTTGATACCGAGACGCTTCAGTTCGGCTTTTATCACTTGGCTGATGTAGGCTTTGGTATCCTGCACGGCAAAATTGAGTGGCAACGGTTTGTCACGTTTTACCAGACAGCCGCTGAGGTGGTAGTGGTTGCTGCCCTTGTCTGTCAGTTCAAGATCGCAATGGCTGGTTTTCTGCCGCTCTTTGGTCGTTACCCGTGCGTCAGTGGTGACTTTTAGTGGCTGGTGGCTTGGGATATTGACCCGGGTTGTATCACCGACATTACGGTTACTGTACAGCGCCCCCTGCACGCAGTTGTGCTCGAGGCTCAGGCTGCTCGAGGGCGCGCTGTAACATACGCCTAAAATATCCCACGGCCAGCCCGGCGCTTGCTCGTAGCCGCTGAACTGGCTGCCATTGAGCAGCAAATCCCCTTTAATGGTGGAGCCTGAGTGTGCCTTTAGCTTGCCAAGGAGCGAAGCGAGTTGTGTGCGAGATAAAGCCGGATCGCCGCTGAAGCGTAGGATGACATTGTTGCCCTGCTGCTCAAGCTGGGTGGTAAAGCGGTAATCCTTACCAAGATAAAGCTGTGCCGCTAGAGCGGTCACCATTTTCTGGGTGCTGGCTGGTGGTTGGAACTGTTCTTCCCGTTGTGAAAAGAGGATAGCCCCGCTTTGGGCATCCGCGATTAAGAGGGCGGTGTCGTGGCCGTAGGGCAGCGACTTGAAGCTGGGGTGATAAGTTGCAGGCTTAGTAGTGGCTGACGGTGGCTCTGCACTGTCTTGGCTTGAAAATGCCAAGTGGGGAAATACGGTTAGGCTTGCTGATACCAGCAAAAGACGAAATGGCAGACGCATCCTGAGAGCCTTCTATATAGTGAGAATATCTAAGTGTCATGATAACGAATATCAGACAGATAAAAAGTCAGAGATCGGCAAGCTTGCTGGAAGCGGGGATAGCGGTGCCAGAAAGCGAAAGGGTATGCGGGAGGAGAATAGGGATCAGAGATAAAAAAACACCGGCCAGAAGGCCGGTGTTTAGAAAAGGCGGTGTTAGAACTCTATATCCAAACAGGATTAGAAGTCGTAACGTGCACCAAGAACGAACTCGTCAGAAGCGCCTGCTTTACCAACATCCTTAGAGTCTAGGTTGTTGAACTTGTAAGACGCGTAAGTGCGGAAGTTCTTGTTGAAGTAGTGAGTAGCATCAACAGCGATTGAGTCTGCTACGTCTACGTTGTCAGTCTTGTCTTCAAGGTAGTTGTAAGTCGCTACGAATACAGTCTTGCCGTATGTGTAAGCGGCAGCGAATTCGTAACCACGTACTTTATCAGCAACTGTGTTGCGAGAGTCCTGGTATAGACCTGCAACGTAGAAGTCGCCGATGGTGTAAGAGATACCACCGAATGCGTTTTTCTGAGTTTCGTCAGTCGCGCCGTTGCCATCAAGAACGTCTTGCTCGCCGTAACCAGCACCGAACGCTAGGCCCATGTCTAGGGTAAAGATAGCACCCGCAGAGTAACCGTCGCCGTATTCAACGTTTGCGTCTTTAGCACCTTCGAACGCGTAGTTAGCTTTAACAACCAGGTTGTTACCGCCTAGGTCGAAATCACCTACGTAGGCAAGGTTGTTAGATGTACGGTCTGCAGCAGCAATTTTGCCACCCGCTTCGTTGCCGTGGTAAGACATGATATCTGTCATATCAGTGATCATGCCTAGAGAGCCGTCAGTCTTACCGTAAACTACTTGACCGAATTCGCCGCCGATACCTGCATTGATGTGACGGTTGTTAACGTTGCCGCTGTCAGCAGAAGTACCAGAGCTTGTGTACTCGCCTTCGTAGAAACCGATACCGTAGATAGTATCAGTGATATCAGTTTTACCCGCGATGTTCATACGAACACGAGACTTGTCTGAAACTTGGTTGTCGCCAGATGCATCTTCAGCCATTACTGCACGAGCTTCAAGACGGCCGCCTACTGCTAGGCTAGATGTTTCGTCAGAGTAAACTTCTGCTGCGTTTGCTACAGAAGAGATAGATGCTGCTGCTACTGCTAGAGCAATCAGTTTCTTGTTCATTGTCGAATCCTTTTGGAATTTTTTGTTGTATGCATATCTGTGCTAAATGCATGCTGTTCTTTTTACTGGTCTCTAGCCCGATCTGTTAGTAAAAAAAACTGAAAAATACTTTATTTCAATGATTTCCAAGTGAGCTGAGATGGTTAATGCATGAAATATCAGGTGGTTACTGGTGATCAAAAAAGTTCGCCGTTATGGGCGTTTTTTAGCTATTTTTAGGGTTCTCCTGTTGTACTTTTAGGTGGGATAAATTGTTTTATTGCGTGTTTTTGTGATCGTTGGCGCATAAATTTCAAACTGCATGCGCTAGGGCTATGGTTTGTGAAATTTTTATGATTTTCCGCTACTGTGATGGCGCTTGTAACCGAAAGTATGCCGTTGAATGAACAAGGGTGATCTCTTTGGCATCTTTGTTTAGAATGAAGTGTTCCCATTAGTAATCGCCTCGTCCGGCCAATCTGCCGGGCAGGCTTTGTTTTGCCTTTTATAGCAGTGGCTATACGGGCGTTGAGGTAATAAGAGTTATGGATAAGATTCCAATGACGGTACGCGGCGAGAAGCTGCTACGCGAAGAACTGGATGTATTGATGAAGCGTCGCCCGATCATTTCACAGGCCATTGGTGAAGCACGTGAGCTGGGTGACTTGAAAGAGAATGCGGAATACCACGCTGCCCGTGAAGAGCAGGGTATCTGTGAAGCGCAGATCCGTGATATCGAATACAAGCTGTCTGTCGCGCAGGTTATCGATGTGACTAAGATGCAAAATACTGGCAAGGTGATTTTCGGTACTACAGTGACGTTGATCGACGTGGATACTGATGATGAAGTGACCTACCAGATTGTTGGTGATGACGAAGCGGACATCAAAGCGGGCCGCATTTCAGTGAATTCACCGATTGCCCGTGGCCTTATTGGCAAAATGCAGGATGACGAAGTGACAATCACGACACCTGGTGGTGCTCGCGAGTTCGAAATTGCCGAAGTGGCTTACATTTAATCACACGAAATTGTTATTAAATGTATCAGTAAGGAATGGATCATGGCATTCCGTGCCATGATACAGACATAAAAAAGGCCGCAGCGGCGGCCTTTTTTATTTGCGCGGAAGCTCGATCTTGCGTTCTTCGCTCTGGCGGTACAGTACCAGTGTCTTACCGATAACCTGGACTTTCTCTGCCTTGGTTTCGCGAACAATTGCGTCAACGATCAAAACCTTGGTCTCGCGCTCTTCAGCAGCCACTTTAACCTTGATAAGCTCGTGGTGGTTAAGTGCCAGTTCAATCTCGGCAATCACGGCTTCAGTTAGGCCATTTGCGCCCATTAGGACAACTGGCTTTAGGTTGTGGGCAAGACCTTTAAGGTATTGCTTCTGCTTGGTGCTTAGATTCATGTCGGCTCTATTATTAAATTAGGGTTGAAAACCGCGTATTCTAACGCCATATAGTCTAGAAGACTAATTTGTTTAGTATACGCCATTTGTGGTGTTGCTGAGTATACTTGATAAGTACCCAAACTCATTAGGTAAATCATGAGTAAGAAAAAACATTCGGGCAGCTCTGGCCGATGGCTGAAAGAACATTTTGATGACAAGTATGTTCTAGAAGCGCAAAAAAAGGGCTACCGTTCCCGCGCGATTTTCAAAATCGAAGAAATCCAAAACAAAGACAAACTCCTGAAACCCGGTATGACGGTGGTTGACTTGGGAGCGGCTCCTGGAGGATGGTCTCAGTATGCTGCAGAGGTTGTTGGTGATGAGGGACAGGTGATTGCCTGTGACATCCTGCCAATGGACTCGCTGCCTGGTGTGAGCTTCCTGCAGGGAGATTTCCGTGAAGAAGCGGTGTTGGATGCACTGCTTGAGCGCATTCAGCCAGACATGGTTGATGTTGTTTTGTCGGACATGGCACCGAACATGAGTGGCAACTTGGCGTCAGATCAGCCTAGAGCTATGTATCTTGTTGAACTAGCATTAGATATGTGTAGGCAGGTACTTGCGCCCAATGGCAGCTTTGCGGTAAAAGTTTTCCAAGGTGAAGGCTTTGACCAATATCTGGCAGAAGTGCGTAGTATGTTTAAAGTGGTCAAAATTCGTAAGCCAGATTCGTCACGAGATCGTTCTCGTGAGGTATATATTGTAGCTACAGGTTACAAACTGTAGTACCCTAAATTCATCTATTAGTTATCGCGGGGTTAACACCTTGAGTGACATGGCAAAAAACTTGATTTTGTGGTTGGTCATCGCTGTGGTTCTGATGTCTGTATTCCAGAGCTTCGGTCCCGGTGATAGTGCTGGCCGTCAAGTCGACTATACAACCTTTGTCCGTGAAATCGGTCAGGATCAGATAAGGGAAGTGCGATTCAATGATCGTGAAATTACCGTATTCAAACGTGATAACACGCGATACGTCACTTATCTGCCTGTCGTTAACGACCAAAAGCTGTTAGACGATCTAATTAACGCTAACGTAAAGGTCATGGGTACTCCGCCTGAGGAGCCAAGCCTACTGGCCTCAATCTTTATCTCCTGGTTCCCGATGCTATTGCTCATCGGTGTCTGGATCTTCTTCATGCGCCAGATGCAGGGCGGCGGTGGCAAGGGTGCCATGTCGTTCGGTAAATCCAAGGCTCGCATGATGAGCGAAGACCAGATCAAAACAACCTTCGCTGATGTGGCCGGTTGTGATGAAGCCAAAGAAGACGTGAAAGAGCTGGTGGACTACCTGCGTGATCCAAGCCGCTTCCAGAAACTGGGCGGTAAGATCCCAACTGGTGTTCTAATGGTTGGTCCTCCTGGTACGGGTAAAACCCTATTGGCGAAAGCCATTGCTGGTGAAGCGAAAGTACCGTTCTTTACTATCTCAGGTTCTGATTTCGTCGAAATGTTCGTCGGTGTGGGTGCATCCCGTGTCCGTGACATGTTCGAGCAGGCAAAGAAAGCCGCGCCCTGTATCATCTTTATCGATGAGATCGATGCGGTAGGCCGTCAGCGTGGTGCTGGTGTCGGCGGTGGTCACGATGAGCGTGAGCAAACCTTGAACCAGATGCTGGTTGAGATGGATGGTTTCGAAGGCAACGAAGGTATTATCGTTATCGCCGCGACTAACCGTCCTGACGTACTGGATCCTGCGCTATTGCGCCCTGGTCGTTTCGACCGCCAGGTCGTGGTTGGCCTGCCAGACGTGCGTGGCCGTGAGCAAATCCTGAAAGTTCACATGCGCAAAGTGCCGCTAGACGGTGATGTGAGACCTGAGCTGATCGCTCGTGGTACGCCGGGCTTCTCTGGTGCTGATCTGGCGAACCTTGTTAACGAAGCGGCATTGTTTGCTGCCCGTGGCAACAAGCGCACTGTCTCTATGGTTGAGTTCGAACTGGCGAAAGACAAAATCATGATGGGCGCAGAGCGCAAATCGATGGTCATGACTGATGAGCAGAAAGAGTCAACCGCTTACCACGAAGCGGGACATGCGATTATCGGTCGCCTGGTACCGGATCACGATCCGGTGTACAAGGTATCGATTATTCCACGTGGCCGTGCGCTGGGTGTGACCATGTACCTGCCTGAGCAAGACCGTGTTAGCCACTCTCGTGAGTTCTTGGAGTCAATGATTTCAAGCCTGTACGGTGGTCGCTTGGCGGAAGAGCTGATCTACGGTATTAACAAAGTCTCTACCGGCGCATCCAACGATATCGAACGTGCGACAGATATCGCTCGTAAGATGGTGACCCAGTGGGGTTTCTCTGAGAAATTGGGCCCATTGCTGTACGCGGAAGATGAAGGCGAGGTTTTCCTTGGCCGTTCAGTAACGCAGAGCAAGCATATGTCTGACGATACGGCGAAGCTTATCGATAACGAAGTGCGTGCTATCATCGACCGCAACTACGAGCGTGCGCGTGAAATCCTTGAGCAAAACATGGATATCATGCATGCAATGAAAGATGCGCTAATGAAGTACGAAACGATCGACGCTGGCCAGATTGATGACTTGATGGAGCGCAAGACAGAGATCCGTGCACCGAAAGGCTGGGGTGACGAGAACGACACCCTGAAAGCGAGCGAAGCTGCAGCAGAGCAGCAGAGCGAGCAACAGGAAGCACCTGCTGAGCCAAAAGCAGAAACGCAACCTGAACAAGCGCCTGAAGCACAGCCTGTGCGGAACAAAGAAGACGACAAGCCGCAAGCTTAATCGTTAGAAGCTAATTAAAAACCCCGACCTTGTTCGGGGTTTTTTGCATCTATAACATCAATGGCAAACCACCAAACGTAAATTACCAAGCGCTATAACCTCCACAGATAGCCTAGGAGCAGGAAGTTGATCCTCAAGAGCAAATCAAAAACGCTAAATCTTTCCCGTCCCCACACCATGGGGATTTTGAACGTTACCCCGGACTCCTTTTCTGATGGTGGCCGCTTTAACCAAATGGATGCCGCCTTGCGCCATGCCGAGGAGATGCTGGCAGCTGGGACATCGATTCTGGATATCGGTGGCGAATCCACCCGCCCGGGAGCCGATGAAGTCTCACTCGAGCAAGAGCTTGACCGCGTGGTACCGGTTATCGAAGCCTTGCGCCAGCGTTTTGATTGCTGGATTTCGATTGATACCAGCAAAGCCAAAGTGATGACCGAGGCTGTCAGTGCTGGTGCTGATCTCATCAATGATATCCGTGCCCTGCAGGAGCCGGGCGCATTGCAGGCGGCAGCCGACGCCGGCGTGCCAATTTGTGTAATGCATATGCAAGGGCAACCGCGTACAATGCAGCATCAACCGTCATATCAAGATGTCATTGCCGATGTCGGTGACTTCTTGGCGGAACGAATTACTGCCTGTGAGCTAGTTGGGATCCCGCGTGAGCAGTTATTGCTCGATCCCGGCTATGGGTTTGGTAAGACCCTGGAGCACAATTACCAGTTGCTTGCTCACCTTGATGATTTCCATCGCTTCGGACTACCGCTGTTGGTTGGCATGTCGCGAAAGTCGATGGTATTCAAATTATTAAACAAACAACCAGCCGATTGCCTGGCTGGTAGCCTTGCCTGTGCCGCTATCGCAGCGATGAAAGGTGCCCAGATCATCCGGGTTCATGATGCGAAAGAGACGGTAGACGTCCTTAAGGTGTGCGAGATGACGCTGTCCCAGTCCCGGGATAAGTAACAGTTTCAGGCTAGGTCGAAATTAGAAAAGTTGCTAGGAGCAGAAAATGGCTGAGCGTAAGTACTTTGGTACCGACGGTATTCGTGGTTTGGTAGGTAAAGGCCCAATTACCCCGGATTTTGTATTGAAACTAGGTTGGGCTGCTGGTCGCGTGTTGTCCCAGCAGGGCACCAAAAAAGTGATCATTGGTAAAGATACCCGTATTTCCGGCTACATGCTGGAGTCGGCGTTGGAAGCAGGTTTGGCCGCTGCCGGCTTGCAGGCCGCATTCACTGGCCCGATGCCAACACCGGCAGTCGCGTACCTTACCCGTACTTTCCGCGCTGAAGCCGGTATCGTGATTTCGGCATCGCACAACCCGTATTATGACAATGGCATCAAGTTCTTCTCGTCGGAAGGGACCAAGCTGCCGGATGAGGTTGAACTGGCGATTGAAGCTGAACTGGACAAGCCGTTGACATGTGTCGAGTCGGCCATGCTGGGTAAGGCCTACCGTATCAATGATGCCGCCGGTCGTTACATTGAGTTCTGTAAGGGGACATTCCCGAGCAAGTATGACTTGGCGGGTTATAAGATCGTTGTCGACTGTGCCCACGGTGCGACCTACCACATTGCGCCTAGTGTGTTTAAAGAGCTCGGTGCTGAGGTGATCACTATCGGTTGTGAGCCGAATGGTACCAACATTAACGATAAAGTTGGTGCAACGGATGTGGCTGCCCTGCAGGCCAAAGTCCTGGAAGAGAAAGCAGACTTCGGTATTGCACTGGATGGTGATGGCGACCGCGTGATCATGGTCGATGAGGAAGGCAACAAAGTTGACGGCGACCAGATTGCCTATATTATTGCCCGCGATGCCTTGCGCCGTGGTGAGCTCAAAGGCGGTGTGGTTGGTACGCTGATGACCAACCTGGGCATGGAGAATGCCCTGAAAAACCTGGGTATCCCGTTTGTCCGCGCTAAAGTGGGTGACCGCTATGTGATGGAAGAGCTGAAGCAGCACGATTGGCTGATCGGTGCCGAGAACTCGGGCCACGTGATCCTGCTGGATAAAGTGACTACCGGCGACGGTATTGTGGCAGGCTTGCAGGTGATGGCATCGATAGTCGGTAGCAAGATGTCACTGAAAGAGTTGGCCGATGGTGTCACCATGTACCCGCAGGTACTGGAAAACGTCCGTTTTGCTGGTGAGTCTAACCCATTGGAATCAGACGCAGTTTTATCAGCAACCGCTGCTGTTGAAGCTAAACTTGGGGATAAGGGCCGTGTTTTGCTGCGTAAATCCGGCACTGAGCCTTTGATCCGCGTGATGGTTGAAGGTGAAGATGCTGCACTGGTCAAGGAGTCAGCCCTGCTGATTGCTGAAGCGGTGAAGGAAAGCTGCTGATTTTGTCCTAATTTCGACTAACCGGTGTCGGTTTTGCCTAAATCTTCGACAAGTAATTCAAGAAACAGAGTTTTCGAGGAAATTTTACTTGTCAGTGAAGATGGCTTTCGCTAGTATTCATTCCGCTCCTAATGGAAGGGGTGCGCTGGCACTGCTAAAGCAAAGCCGGCACAACAATTTAACCATAGGTGGAACCCATGTACGAAATTCTACTTGTGATTTATCTGTTGGCTGCGCTTGGTGTTATTGGCCTAGTTTTGGTTCAACAAGGTAAAGGCGCAGATATGGGAGCCTCATTTGGGGCTGGCGCATCAGGAACCCTGTTTGGCGCGAGCGGCTCTGGAAACTTCTTGACCCGAATGACCGCAATTTTTGCGACCATCTTTTTCGTTATCAGCTTGGTGCTTGGCAATATGAGCGCTAAAAAAGCAGGCGAAACCAGTGGTTGGGAAAACCTAAGCGCTCCGGCGACTGAGCAAGTTGTTGAGCCAACTCAGAATGCACCCGTTAACAGTGACATTCCTGAGTAAATAAAGAATTTAGCCGAGATGGTGAAATTGGTAGACACGCTAGCATGAGGTGCTAGTGCCGCAAGGTGTAGGGGTTCAAGTCCCCTTCTCGGCACCATTATTACTCGCTTGAAAGAGTGAGGTCTGGGCGATATAATCGCCGTCAGATTACGGACGCGGGGTGGAGCAGCTTGGTAGCTCGTCGGGCTCATAACCCGAAGGTCGTCGGTTCAAATCCGGCCCCCGCAACCACTTTCCGAAAAAACAGCTATTCTTAGTAAGGTTGTTTTTTCTATCACAGCGATATGCTGTGGTATCAGGGTCCAGTGATATTAAACCCCGTAATTCGGGGTTTTTTATTATCTGAAACATGACCATTCAGGTATCTACTGGGCTTTATAGCCCTTTTTTTGTTTCCGGGGGGTTGTCTTGACAGCTTTAGAGATGCAATTGACCGAACTGCTTGAGGCGCCGGTAACGGCGACAGGCTATGAACTTGTCGGTCTGGAATTTATCCGTGCAGGCGAACACTCAACACTGCGTGTATTTATCGATCACGAAAACGGTATCACCGTTGAAGATTGTGCCGAAGTTAGCCGCCAGGTAAGCGCGGTGATGGACGTTGAAGATCCAATCACTGTGGCCTACAACCTGGAGGTCTCTTCCCCTGGTCTAGAAAGGCCGCTATTTAAAGCCGCGCATTACCAGCAGTTTATTGGCCACGAGGTCAGCCTGGTGTTGAAAATGGCGATGGGCAACCGTCGCAAGTGGAAAGGTGATATCGTTGCCGTAGAAGGCGAGCTTGTCACATTAAATGTTGATGGCAATGAAGAAACATTTGCACTGAGCAATATTTCCAAGGCCAACCTGGTTCCAAAATTCTAACCGCTAAAATTGGGGCATTAGAAATGAACAAAGAAATCTTGGCTGTCGTTGAAGCGGTATCCAACGAAAAAGCTGTACCTCGTGAGCGCATCTTTGAAGCTCTAGAGATCGCATTGGCAACAGCGACGAAGAAAAAATACGAAGCGGAAATCGATGTACGTGTAGCTATCGACCGTAAAACTGGTGAATTCGAAACGTTCCGTCGTTGGAAGGCAGTAGAAGAAGTGACTCAGCCTACGCTTGAAATCACTTTGGAAGCGGCCAAGTTTGATGATGAAACTATCGAGCTTGACGGCTTCGTTGAAGACCAAATCGAATCAGTGACGTTTGACCGTATCACTACACAAACTGCGAAGCAGGTTATCGTTCAGAAAGTTCGTGAAGCCGAGCGTGCGCAGATCGTTGAGCAATTTATTGACAACGAAGGCGAGCTAATCACTGGCGTAGTGAAGAAAGTTAACCGCGATGCTGTTATCATTGACCTTGGTAACAATGCAGAAGCTGTTATCCAGCGTGACGACCAGTTGCCACGTGAAAACTTCCGCCCGGGTGACCGTGTACGTGGCCTGCTGTACAAAGTAGCGCCTGAAGCACGTGGTTTCCAATTGTTCATGACTCGCTCTAAGCCTGAAATGCTGTCAGAGCTGTTCCGCATCGAAGTGCCGGAAATCGGCGAAGAGATGATTGAACTGATGGGTGCGGCTCGTGATCCAGGTTCTCGTGCCAAGATTGCCGTTAAGACTAACGATAAGCGCATCGACCCTGTGGGTGCATGTGTTGGTATGCGTGGTGCACGTGTACAGGCCGTATCTGGCGAGCTAGGCGGTGAGCGTATCGATATTGTGCTGTGGGACGAAAACCCAGCTCAGTACGTGATCAACGCGATGGCACCGGCAGAAGTTAGCTCTATCATCGTTGATGAAGACAACCACACTATGGACATTGCTGTTGAGAAGGACAACCTTGCTCAGGCAATCGGCCGTAGTGGTCAGAACGTACGTCTAGCGTCTCAGCTAACTGGCTGGGAACTGAACGTAATGACTGTTGAAGATCTTCAGAAGAAGCACCAGGAAGAAGCCCAAGAGTCTATCGAAGTGTTCACTAAGCACCTAGATATCGACGAAGACTTCGCCACTGTATTGGTTGAAGAAGGTTTCACAACACTAGAAGAAATCGCCTACGTACCAGTAGCCGAGCTGATGGCTGTTGAAGGTCTGGATGAAGACACTGTTGAAGAGCTGCGTAACCGTGCGAAAGAAGCGCTAACCACGCTTGCCCTTGCTCAGGAAGAGTCTTTTGAAGGTGTTGAGCCTGCAGAAGACCTACTGGGTCTGGAAGGCTTGGAGCGTGAGCTTGCATTCAAACTGGCCGCTAAAGGCGTTGCAACGCTAGAAGATCTTGCTGACCAAGGTACTGACGATCTAATCGATATCGAAGGTATCGACGAAGCAAGAGCGGGTGAGCTGATCATGGCTGCTCGTAACATTTGCTGGTTCAGTGACGAAGCATAATATTTAATCGCAAGGGAGGAGCAGCATGTCAGAGGTTACAGTTAAAGCACTTGCCGAGGAAATCGGCACGCAGATTGACCGTTTGCTTCAACAGTTTGCCGATGCTGGTATCAGCAAGAAAGCTGAAGATAGCGTAAGCCAACAAGAAAAACAGAGTCTATTGGCCCACCTGAAGAAAGAACATGGTGGCGATAGCACATCTGGCGAGGCTCCTACACGCCTTACTTTGCAACGTAAGACCCGAAGCACCCTGAGTGTTTCGGGCTCTGGTGGCAAAAATAAAAGTGTTCAGGTAGAAGTGCGCAAAAAGCGCACCTACGTAAAGCGTTCTGCGCTTGAAGAAGAACAGCGTGCCGCGGAAGAAGCGAAGCGCCAGGCTGAAGAAGCAGCCCAGCGCGAAGCGGAACAAGCCGCTCAGCGAGCAGCCGAAGAAGCTGCCAAGCGTGAAGCAGAAGAGCTGGCAAAACGCGAGGCGGAAGAAGCTGCTAAGCGTGCTGCTGAAGAAAAGCGTTTAGCTGAAGAACAAGCTAAGCAAAATGCAGAACAGAATGCGGATCGCAATGCAGAGGAAAAGCAGCAGCGTGAAGCAGAGGAAAAGCGTTTGGCCGAAGAAAAAGCTAAACGCGCCGCCGCTGATGAACAGGCTAAGAAAGAAGCTGAGGCGCTACAACGTCGCCGGGAAGAGGAAGCCAAGCGTAAAGCCGAAGAAGAGAGTCAGCGTCAGCTAGAAGAGGCACGCAAAATGGCAGAAATGAATGAAAAGAACTGGTCAAAACCTGACCAGGAAAAAGGTAATATGGATAAAGCAGACTACCATACTACGACGTCTAGCTACGCTCGCGCAGCGGAAGACGAACAAGACCGTAAAGAAGAAGGCGGTCGCCGTCGCAAGAAGAAAAAAGCGGGTGCTAAGCAAGACGACCGCAATGCCAATGCTCGCGGTGGTCGTAACCAGCGTGGCCGCGGCAAGCAGCAGATGGCTAAGCCAACTTCTATGCAGCACGGCTTCGACAAAACAGCGACTGTTGCCAAGCAAGATGTTGTGATCGGCGAGACTATCGTTGTTTCTGAACTTGCTAACAAGATGTCTGTGAAAGGCGTTGAAGTTATCAAGGTGATGATGAAGATGGGTGCAATGGCAACCATCAACCAGGTTATCGACCAGGAAACTGCTGCGCTAGTAGCAGAAGAAATGGGTCACAAGGTTATCCTGCGTAAAGAAAACGAGCTGGAAGAAGCGGTACTGTCTGACCGTGACGAAAACCTAGCCGTTGTTCCTCGTGCGCCGGTGGTAACTATCATGGGTCACGTTGACCACGGTAAGACCTCTACCCTTGACTACATCCGTAAAGCACACGTTGCTTCTGGTGAAGCGGGCGGTATTACCCAGCACATCGGTGCATACCACGTTGAAACTGACAACGGTATGATCACCTTCCTAGATACTCCTGGACACGCCGCGTTTACCGCAATGCGTGCCCGTGGTGCTCAAGCGACAGATATCGTTGTTCTTGTTGTTGCTGCAGACGATGGCGTGATGCCACAGACTGTTGAGGCAATCCAGCACGCGAAAGCGGCAGGAGTTCCTCTGATCGTTGCTGTGAACAAGATCGATAAAGAAGATGCTAACCCAGATAACGTTAAGAATGAGCTAGCTCAGTACGACGTTATCCCTGAAGAGTGGGGCGGCGAGAACATCTTCGTTCACATCTCTGCGAAACAGGGTACCAATATCGATGGCCTACTTGAGTCTATCCTTCTACAGGCAGAAGTTCTTGAGCTGACTGCTGTTGCTGAAGGCATGGCGAAAGGTGTGGTTGTTGAATCTCGCCTAGACAAGGGCCGCGGTCCTGTTGCGACTGTTCTTGTTCAGGAAGGTACGCTACGCAAGGGCGACATCGTTCTTTGTGGCCTTGAGCACGGCCGTGTTCGTGCAATGCGCGATGAGGTTGGTAAAGAAATCGAGTCTGCCGGTCCTTCTATCCCAGTAGAGATCCTAGGTCTTTCTGGTGTGCCTTCTTCAGGTGACGAAGCGACTGTTGTTCGTGACGAGCGTAAAGCCCGTGAAGTAGCGCTTTACCGCCAAGGCAAGTTCCGTGATGTTAAACTGGCTCGCCAGCAGAAAGCGAAACTGGAAAACATGTTCTCTAACATGGCTGCCGGTGAAGTTGCTGAGCTGAACGTTGTACTGAAAGCTGACGTACAGGGCTCTGTTGAAGCGATTGCTGACTCACTACGCAAGCTGTCAACTGAAGAAGTTAAAGTTAACATCGTTGGTTCTGGTGTTGGTGGTATTACTGAAACTGACGCCGTACTTGCAGCAGCATCTAACGCTATCATCCTTGGCTTCAACGTTCGTGCTGATGCATCAGCTCGCCGTACTGTTGAGACTGAGAACCTTGACCTGCGCTACTACTCAATCATCTACCAGCTGATTGACGAAGTGAAAGCGGCGATGGGCGGTATGCTATCTCCTGAATTCAAGCAGGAAATCATTGGTCTGGCTGAAGTACGTGACGTGTTCAAGTCGCCTAAGATCGGTGCTATCGCCGGTTGTATGGTTACTGAAGGTACCATCAAGCGTAACAACCCAATCCGCGTACTGCGCGATAACGTTGTTATCTACGAAGGTGAGCTTGAGTCACTACGCCGCTTCAAAGACGACGTTCAAGAAGTTAAGAACGGCTACGAGTGTGGTATCGGCGTTAAGAACTACAACGATGTTCGTGTCGGCGACCAGATCGAAGTTTACGAAATCATCGAAGTTCAGCGTACCCTTGACTAATCATCAAGGTCTAACCTGCTCTAAGATATACATATAATCCATGGGGAGCTTCGGCTCCCCATTGTTTCAAGAGAGCTTTCTCTAAGAGAGGCAATGAATGTCTAAAGAATTTAGCCGCACCCAGCGTGTTGCGCAACAGCTTCAGAAGGAGCTGGCCGTGATCCTGCAGCGTGAGATCAAAGACTCGCGTATTGGCATGACCACCATTTCAAGTGTCGACGTTTCCCGCGATATGGGTTACGCGAAAGTATACGTAACGTTCCTGACTGTGGGCGAGCAGACGCCGGAAGGCAGCCTGGAAGCACTGCGCGAGATGGCACCTTACATCCGCTCACTGCTGGGCAAGCAGATCCGCCTGCGCGTTACCCCTGAGCTAAACTTCATCTTTGACAAGTCACTGACCGAAGGTATGCGTATCTCGACCCTAGTGTCTAAAGCAGTACGCGAAGATGAAGAGCGCCGTGGCGATGAGCCACAGGCAGAAGACGAGGAGTAATCCATGGCACGTCGTCGTAAGGGCCGTCCTATTGATGGTGTGATCCTGGTGGATAAGCCAACCGGGATCAGCTCGAATGATACGCTGCAGAAAGTAAAGCGCATCTTCTTTGCCCAGAAAGCCGGCCATACCGGTGCCTTGGATCCTTTAGCGACGGGCATGCTGCCGATTTGCTTTGGTGAAGCGACCAAGTTCTCCCAGTTCCTGCTGGATTCGGACAAGCGCTACCGGGTAATTGCCAAGCTGGGCGAGCGTACCGACACCTCGGACTCCGACGGTGAAGTGGTACAGACCCGCGAAGTCAAAGTCGACCGTGGTCAGCTCGAGCGCTGTATTGCCAAGTTCCGTGGTACCACCGACCAGATCCCGTCGATGTACTCGGCACTGAAGTACCAGGGCCGTAAGCTGTACGAATATGCCCGCGAGGGGATTGAAGTACCGCGTGAGTCACGCAAAATCACCGTTTACTCGGTCGAGTTGCTGCGCTTTAGCAACAACGAAGTGGAAATGGAACTGCATGTGTCGAAAGGCACCTACATCCGTACCATCGTTGATGATCTGGGTGAGATGCTAGGCTGCGGTGCCCACGTGACCTACCTGCGCCGTACCGGTGTTTCTAACTACCCGGTTGAGCGCATGGTAACCATCGAGCAGCTTGAAGCCTTGCTGGAGCAAGCCAAAGGGCAGGATATCGCGCCGTCTGAACTGCTTGACCCACTGCTATTGCCAATGGATACCGCCGTACAGGATCTGCCTGAGGTGAATATCATCCCGCAGATCGCCATCTATGTACGTAATGGCAACCCGGTCAATGCCGGCCGAGTTCCCGCCGAAGGGACCCAGGTGCGCATTACCGTCGGCGAGGAGCGTGAGTTCATCGGTGTCGGTGTCATCGACCGCGAAGGCATGCTGGCGCCAAAGCGAGTAGTGGTGAACGAGCAAGCTTAAAGAAGGCTAGTGGCTTGAGGCCATTGGCTCTTGGTTTAAGAAGAACAGGAGTACCTTTTTATGGTACTCCTGTTTTTGTTTGGGCTTATTAGATGTATTTTCTTGACTGAAGTTGGCGAGTCTCAAATCCTTGCATCGCCCATCGCCCATCGCCCATCGCCCATCGCCCATCGCCCATCGCCCATCGCCCATCGCCCATCGCCCATCGCCTTCTTTCCTACAAATTCTCTTGTAGTTATTTTGCGCTCCACGTATAATCCGCGGCTCGGGTGTCGGCTGAATCAGAGATTGGCTGGCACAAATTAGAAACATCTTTGTATTAGGAATGAGTTATGTCTCTGAATGCAGAAACTAAAGCAGCAATCGTTGCTGAATACGCGCAGTGCGAAAACGACACTGGTTCTCCTGAAGTTCAGGTTGCTTTGCTAACAGCACAGATCAACCACCTTCAAGGTCACTTTGCTAACCACAAACACGACCACCACAGCCGTCGCGGTCTACTACGCATGGTTTCTCGTCGTCGTAAGCTTCTAGACTACCTAAAAGGTAAGAACCTAGATCGCTACCAAGACCTAATCAAGCGTCTAGGCCTACGTCGCTAAGATTGCTTTGAGAAAGGAGCCTTATGGCTCCTTTCTTTTTATCACTGCACTTCATCGTTAATATCACGAGTCGTTTTCGTCGACCTTGAGGTCGCGGCTAATGACAGTTCTTCAAGTGTTGAGAATTATCATTAGTCGCGATACGTGAAATTGCGGTAAATTGCCCTTCATCACATGACGCTTTTCCTTGTGTCAGATATACTTAACGGCGCAAATAGAAAGCGGAATAATTTAAGGAAATTCACGTGAATCCTATCGTAAAGACTTTCCAGTACGGTAACCACACGGTTACCATCGAAACTGGTGTTATGGCGCGTCAGGCGACCGCTGCTGTTATGGTTAGCATGGACGATACATCTGTATTCGTTTCTGTGGTTGGTAAGAAAGAAGCTGTTGAAGGCCAAGACTTCTTCCCGCTAACGGTAAACTACCAAGAGCGTACTTACGCTGCAGGTAAAATCCCTGGTGGTTTCTTCAAGCGTGAAGGTCGTCCATCTGAAGGCGAAACACTGACAGCCCGTCTGATTGACCGTCCAATCCGTCCGCTATTCCCAGATGCATTCAAAAACGAAGTACAGGTTATCGCGACTGTGGTTTCTGTTAACCCAGACGTACAGCCAGACATCGTGACTATGATCGGTACTTCTGCTGCACTTGCTATCTCTGGTATCCCGTTCAACGGCCCAATCGGTGCAGCACGTGTTGGTTACATCAACGACCAGCTTGTACTGAACCCAAGCAACACTGAGCTTGAAGAAAGCAAGCTAGACCTAGTAGTTGCTGGTACTGAAAGCGCAGTACTGATGGTTGAGTCAGAAGCTGACCGCCTATCTGAAGAGCAGATGCTACAAGCTGTTGTTTACGGTCACGACCAGCAGCAAGTTGTTATCAACGCGATCAACGAGTTCGCTGCTGAAGTTGCCACTCCTGCATGGGAATGGGAAGCTCCAGCCGTTAACACTGAGCTGAAAGCACGTGTTGCTGAGCTTGCTGAAGCTCGTCTGACTGACGCTTACCAGATCACTGAAAAAATGGCGCGCTATGAGCAAGTAGGCGTTATCAAGAACGAAGCGGTTGAAGCGCTTCTAGCCCAAGACGAGACACTAGACGAGCGCGAAATCCGCGGCATGCTAGGTTCTCTAGAGAAGAACGTTGTACGTAGCCGCATCATCGCTGGCAACCCACGTATCGACGGCCGTGAGAAAGACATGGTTCGTGCGCTTGACGTACGTACTGGCGTACTTCCACGTACCCACGGTTCATCTCTGTTCACCCGTGGTGAAACTCAGGCTCTTGTCACTGCGACGCTAGGTACGCAGCGCGATGCTCAGATCATCGACGAGCTAACTGGTGAGCGTAAAGATCACTTCCTGCTACACTACAACTTCCCTCCATACTGTGTGGGTGAGACTGGCTTTGTAGGTTCACCTAAGCGTCGTGAAATCGGCCACGGTAAACTGGCTAAGCGTGGTATTGCTGCAGTCATGCCTTCTGTTGATGAGTTCCCATACACAGTACGTGTGGTATCGGAAATCACAGAATCTAACGGTTCTTCTTCAATGGCTTCTGTATGTGGTACGTCTCTTGCGCTTATGGACGCAGGTGTGCCAATCAAGGCATCTGTTGCGGGTATCGCAATGGGTCTTGTGAAAGAAGGCGATGACTTTGTTGTTCTTTCTGACATCCTGGGTGACGAAGACCACCTAGGTGACATGGACTTCAAAGTAGCGGGTACTGAAGACGGCATCACTGCACTGCAGATGGATATCAAGATCGAAGGTATCACCAAAGAAATCATGCAGATTGCACTGAACCAAGCAAAAGGCGCGCGTACGCATATCCTTAGCGTAATGGATGAAGCAATCAACGCACCTCGCGAAGAGATTTCTGAGTTCGCTCCTCGTATCCACACGCTGAAGATCAACCCAGAGAAGATCAAAGACGTGATCGGTAAAGGCGGTGCTGTTATCCGTGCACTGACTGAAGAAACGGGCACGACTATCGAAATCGAAGACGACGGTACAGTGAAGATCGCGGCGACCGAAGGTACAGCTGCGAAAGAAGCTATCCGCCGCATCGAAGAGATCACTGCTGACGTTGAAGTTGGCCGTATCTACACCGGTAAAGTAATGCGTATCGTTGACTTCGGTGCATTCGTTTCTGTGATTGGTGCGAAAGAAGGTCTTGTTCACATTTCTCAGATCTCTCAGGAGCGTATCGAGAAAGTGGCTGATCACCTAGAAATGGGTCAGGAAGTTAAGGTTAAGGTACTGGAAATCGACCGCCAGGGCCGTATCCGTCTGAGCATGAAAGAAGCACAGGCTGAACAGAACCCAGCACCGGCTGGCGAAGAGAAGCCAGAAGCATAAGGCTTTTTGCTAAAAGCATGATATAAAGGGGCTATTCAGCCCCTTTTTTTATTATATTGAGAGCTCACCGGAAAATCCCTCGCAATAATCGGCCCGGAGAACGCGGTGGCGTCTCTTATGGGCTACGATGGTATATGCTAGAGATAGACGTGTCTCACTCAGGGAGAACTGCATTGATTGCAAATAGGATAAAATTCGCGTGCCTGGCGCTGGTCTTGATATTGTCAGGCTGTTCAACACCCAAATCCCAATGGACCCAGCCGCCGATGGCTGTGCCGTTCCAGCCGACTATCCAGCAACAAATCCAGTTGGCGAGGATCGATCAACTGCTTCAGCGTGACGATCTGGATAACGAAACTTTAGCTCAGGTGTATTACGAGCGTGGCCTGCTGCACGATAGTCTTGGGTTGCGTGATCTGGCTCGCTTGGACTTCAACCAGTCGCTTTCTCTCAAACCAAACCAACCTGATGTCTTTAATATTCTTGGGGTTTACTTTACCCAGGGTGCCCATTTTGATGCGGCCTATGAAGCGTTTGATTCCACCCTTGAACTGAATGTCCGTCACCCATTTGCCCAGCGTAACCGTGGTATCGCCCTGTACTACGGCGGTCGCTACGATTTGGCGCTCGAAGATCTCAATGCCCACTACCAGCAGAACATTAATGATCCTTACCGGGTCATTTGGTTGTATCTGACCGAGCTTGAGCAAGACCCTGAGACAGCTGCCGAGAAACTACGTAACCGCTACAATGCGGCCACAGACAATAACGACTGGGGCTGGCAGATTGTCCGTTTGTACCTGGAAGATGTCAGCGAGTCTGAATTCCTGCGCCAGATTGCCACAGAAAGTGAAGATAACGATGTGTTGGCCGAGCGTTTGACCGAAGCGTATTTCTATTTGGGCAAGCGTTACCATCACAACAAGGATTTCTCGTCAGCCTTGATGCTCTACAAGCTGACGCTTTCCGGCAATGTGTATGAGTTTGTCGAGCACCGCTTTGCCCTGCTTGAGCTAAACCGTCTGATGGCTGAAGTCAGTATCAACCAGCCGATCACCCCTCCAGCCGAACCGGCGGAAGAAGTGTAAGCTCGCTGCATATTCGGACTCGCTTCATAACATTCGAAATAGATGAACACAAGCCGCGGTCATCCGCGGCTTTTCTCGTCTGGAGCTGTTATGGCATACAAATAACGGTTGGCTTACTCGATGTTGAGGCCCGCCAGGTTGTGCCAGTAGCCGTTGCAGTGGTGACCGCCTTCCAGCCGGTGCTGGTGCTCGCCATGTTGGTTGGCACGGAAGGTATCGACCAGTGAAAGGGTGTCGATACCGAGTGGGCTGAGGCGTACCACGTCTACCAAACCCGCCATTCCCGGCTGATCGTTGATCAGGTTGTAGCAGTAACCGGACTGGGTCTGAATGCCATTAAGGGTAAAGACTTTCTGCTCTTCCTGGCTGTTGACGGTGATCCCGGTTGGGTACTTGATACAGCAGGTTTCGCAGTCATCCTTGGCACGGTCTTCGGCACGGGCGGTAAAGCAGCGGGCCGAGTAGGCCAGAGGTAGGTAGCCGTAGCTGAAGACTTCGGTTTCGAACTTGTCGCGGATCCCCATTTGTTCACACTCGTTGGCGACGTTTTGCAGCCACTGGCGTGACAGTTCAACCGGCATACACCAGCGGATCATGCCCTTTTTCAAAAACAAGTTTAGGGTCTGGGCGTTGTAGCAGTTCACCGCCGGACCAACCACAAATGGCACCTTGTTCTCGTGCGCCAGCTGGATAGCTGAGACATCGTTGGCTTCAATCGCGAAATCGCCGTTATCAATGTACTTTTTCATCACATTGACTTCGCTAGGTGCTTCGAGCAGCGCCATGGTCGACAGTACCACCTGCTTGCCACTGGCCGACAACTCTTTGGCAATATCGAACCAATGGGCTGGTTTCATCTCGCGGCGCTTGGAGCAGACGGTTTCACCCAGGTAGATAATATCGGTGTTGGCGTCTTTGGCTTGCTGGTAGAACGCCTCGACATCCATTTTTGGCCAGAAGTACAGCAGGGGGCCAAGTGAGTATTTCATTGCTGGCTCCTTATTGCCATTTGCGGTGGTAGGCACCGAGGGTGGTTTGTTTGCCTTCCGATACGTTACCGAGGCAGGCATTCCAGGCTGGGTCTACGCTGTAGTTTTCCGGTGAGGCCTGGTAGCGGTCAATGGCTGCACGCCAGGTACGGGTAACCTGTTCGACATAGGCAGGGCTACGCTGGCGGCCTTCGATTTTCACTGAAGAAATATTGGCCTTGAACAGCTCAGGCAAGATTTCCAGCGTATTGAGGCTGGTTGGCTCTTCCAGAGCGTGGTAGCGACGATCTTCACCGTCGAGGTTAACGTCGAAACGGCCCTTGCACAGCGTCGGGTAACCGGCATTCTCACCATGGGCATAGCGGTCGATCAGCACCTCGTTGAGACGAGACTCCAAGCCGGTTGGTGTTTCCTGCCAGCGGACGAACTTGGCCGGCGAGCAGGCACCGACGGTATTCGGTGACTCACCTGTCATGTAAGACGACAAATAGCAGCGACCCTCCGACATAATGCACAAGCTGCCGAAGGCGAACACTTCCAGTTCGACATCGGTATTGCGAGCCAGCTGTTTGACCTGGTGGATAGACAATACCCGAGGCAGTACCACTCGCTTGACATTGAAGTTCTGGCGGTAGAAATCAATGGCGGCGGTATTGGTCGCCGAGGCCTGCACCGACAGGTGAAGCTCGAGATCCGGGTACTTGGTGGCGGCATATTCCAATACCGCGATGTCGGCAACAATCAGCGCATCGACACCCATGGCGGCGGCATTGTCGACTGCATTGCGCCAGCGGTCGAAGCCATCCGGGTGGGCAAAGGTATTGAGGGCAACATGCAGTTTACGGTCGTGGTCACGTACGTACTGCACGGCTTTTTCGAGTTTACGTCCTGTAAAGTTTAAACCTGCAAAGTGGCGCGCATTGGTATCGTCTTTGAAACCGATATAAACCGCGTCGGCGCCGTTATCAATGGCAGTCTTAAGCGCGGGTAAGTTGCCCGCGGGGCAGAGTAGCTCCATATTATTTTTATCTACCAGTGTGAAAATAAAGTCATAGAAGCAAATAGTAGGGGGCGGGCTGCCCCCGTGTTTTGATGTCAGGCAGGTTTTGTTGATTTAGGACAACTTATTTTCCACTTTTGTGTAGCTCTAGATTCATTATTGGTAGCGATTCACCTAATGGTGATTATGCTTGTGAAGCGTGGCTTCGAGCTCATTTTTCGGCAGTGGCTTGTAGAAGTGGAAGCCCTGTATCGCATTGCAATCGAGGTTGGACAGCAGGGTGGCTTGCTGGCGGGTTTCGACACCTTCGGCGACCACGCTCATGTTGAGCGACTTTCCTAGGTTGATGATGTTCTCTATCAAGGTCAGCTGCTTGGGAACCTCTTCGATATCCTTGATAAAGGCGCGGTCTATTTTGAGCTCGTCGAGCGGGAAGCGGGCGAGATAGGACAGTGACGAGTAGCCGGTACCGAAATCGTCGATGGAGAGCGAGAAACCGAGTTTCTTGATGGCGTTGAGCATCTGGATGGTATGTTCACCATCGCTCATTACCGCACTTTCGGTGAGCTCGAACGTAATATCGTTGGGGTTGACCCCGGTTGCTTTTCGCAGCTTATCGACAAACTGGATCAGGTTGGGATTACCAAACTGCTGTGGTGATAGGTTGATGGCGACCTTGCCGGGCAGCAGACCCTGGGTTTTCCAGTAACGGACCGTAGTAAAGACTTCACGCATGACGACCTGACCTAGTTGCTCGATCAGCCCGGATCGCTCGGCAACAGGAATAAACTGGGCCGGGCTGATATAGCCTTCGACTGGGTGTTTCCAGCGGACCAGTGCCTCGGCACCGTTGATGGAGAAGTCGCGGGCGCTGACTTTGGGTTGGTACCACACATCAAGCCCGTTGTTCTGCAACGCCTTTTGCAACTCGATTTCAAGCCACAGCTGCATCCGTGCTTCCTTGTTCATCTCTTCACTGAACTTGACGGCACGGTTGCGGCCACGGTTTTTGGCCTCATACATGGCGGTGTCGGCATTTTGCAGCAGGATACGGGCATCATTGCCGTCCCCGGGGTATTGCACCATACCGATTGAGCAGGCCAGGTGCTTGCTGAAATGGTGCAGGTCGAACGGTTGGTTGATCAGGGCTATGACCTGCTCTGCGATCAGGCTGCCTTGTTGTTCGTGCGCAGGGTTGGGCAGTAATATCGTGAACTCATCCCCGCTGAGGTGGCCGATAATGGCATCGTCAGGCAACAGTCGTCTCAAGCGCTGGGAGATCTCCTGCAGTACCTGATCACCGATATGGTGCCCCAATGAATCATTGATATTTTTAAAGTTATCAATATCGAGGTACAGCATCACCAAGGGAATTTGCTGATTGATCAATTGCTCCAGCTGGCGGCTGGTGCCGTGGCGGTTAAGAAGCCCGGTCAGCGGATCGATATGAATCGATGATTCGCTCTTCTGTGGTTTGGCGACCGTCGGTGAATAAGATTTGAGGATCACCAACTGGGCCGAAGCACCCAGTAACTCGATCGGCGAGGTGGAGAGCTGCAACGTTTGCTGCTGCGGGCAGTGGCGGCTGGTTTGGCATAACCAGGCTTCGCCTGGTTGATGTAAGGCCAGCTGGGCCCGGGTTACAGGTTGTTGCTGGTTATCGACGACCAGTTTGCTGAACGCCTTGCCTTTCAGATCGTTGGGATGCTCAAATCCAAGCAGCTGGGCGGCTTTGTCGTTGGCAGAAATCACCGTATCGTCCTCGACAATACAGCTGCCGTCGTGCATCAGTTTGTTGAGGGTTTGCAGGTGATTTTCATGCTCTTGGATGGCGTTGGTCAGAATCTGGCGCTCGGAGGTATCGACACAGTGCAGCACAATATGAGTGATCTTCTCGCCTTCGCTACGGAGCGGGGAGAGGCTGAAGTGCATGCTGGTATCATGGTGGTTGTCATCGAGGATGACTTCGCTCTCCAGCGTTTCACCTTTCAGGGCCCGTTCATAGAAGGGGCGCATCGAGTGATAGAAGGATTTGCCAAGGGTGTCGACATCACTGAGGCCGATCAGCTCGTCACGGCTCAGGCCGCTGAGTTCGCAGTATCGGTTGTTAACCATTAAATATTTGTGTTGATGATCCAAGACAGCAAATAAAAACGGGCTGTGATCAGTCAGGAGGGGAAACCAATGGTTAAGTTGCTCTGTCGGCATGATCTTGGGTTACTTTTCCGTAAGTTACTGCCATCCAGCTGCGAGGAGGCAGGTGGGTTTGCAATCACTATATCTAGGTCATTGTCACAATACCAAACTTTAGCTGAACAAAGCTGTATTTTTTGACTCAAGGCATAAAAATACTGCCTAGTCTTGCCATACAATCACTAATTATATGCGACCGACTACAGGAAAATTTATTCAGTGATTGCTCAACTTAGAAAACAACTGGTACAGAATGGCCCGGCCCTATTGCGTGTTCCTGCCAAACTGGCGCCTTTTCCTTTGCAAAAGAAAGTGATGCTTGATGGTTTGGCCATGGTATTCAAGGAAGCACTGGAAGATGGCGACTTTGAGTTTTTGGAAGATCGCTGGCTGAAAGTGGAAGTGCGTGATTTGGATCTACGCTGGTATATCAGTTACCAGAATGAGCAATTGGTGGTGGCAGAGCACGTTGAGCAGGAAGATGTTAGCTTCAGCGGTGAGTGTAACGATCTGGTATTAATTGCCGCTCGCAAGGAAGATCCTGATACACTGTTCTTCCAACGTCGTCTTCGTATCGAAGGGGATACCGAACTTGGCTTGGAAGTGAAGAACCTGATGGACAGCATCGATTTGGACTCACTTCCAGCGCCAGTTAAATTTGTACTGCACCAGTCGGCGGACTTCATCCACAAGGGTATGCAGTCTGCATCTGGGCAAGAAGAGGTCATGAATGCTCATTAGATCTGAGGCTCCGGCCGATATTATCCCGATCGACAACCTGCTGAAGACGGTGTTTGACACCGAGGCCGAAGCCGAGTTGGTCATGCGGTTGCGGGAAAATGGTAAGCGCACCCTATCGCTGGTCGCATGCAATGATGAGGGTGAGCTGGTTGGCCACTTGTTTTTCAGTCCGGTGATGCTCGATGGTGAGGATCATAACTGGCAGGGATTGGCACCGATGGCAATCAAGCCGGAGTATCAGCGTCAGGGTATTGGCCTTGCCATGCTGGAAGAAGCCAAGCAGACTCTGGCAGAGCTTGGTTATCCGGTCATCGTGGTGCTGGGCCACCCTGAGTATTACCCGAAAGTGGGTTTTGCGCCTGCGGCCCCTCAAGGGATCCAATGTTCGTGGCCGGCACCGGAAGACGCTTTCATGGTATTGGAGGTCGTTCCCGGTGCGATCGGTGAAAAGAGCGGCATGATCAGCTATAGCGAAGAGTTCAACGCGCTGTAAATAGTCGTCTAAAACGAGTTTCATTAAAATACCACCGCAAGGTTAACACCGATCAGTTAAGCCATTGATCAGTTGAATGATCCTACGGTTGAGTGAAAATACCCTCAGACATTAAG
>NZ_JAWJZI010000025.1:0-44349 GCF_033022775.1 Photobacterium rosenbergii
GGTGAATAGCGCAGTTTGGTAGCGCATCTGGTTTGGGACCAGAGGGTCGGGGGTTCGAATCCCTCTTCACCGACCACCATTGAAAAGCCTCGTCAAAAATGACGGGGCTTTTTTCATTTCTGCCACCCACTATCTATTATTTCCCCCCATCCGAGCCCAGCGAAGCGGGATTGCTGTGATCAGACACAATTTCCCTTTAAATCCAATAGTGTGATCTACTGCTAATAATCTTTCGTTACAGATTACCCGTCTGCTTTTTATGGTTAATCCGATATATCGCTTTGAAGTATAGTAATAGTACAGTGTTTGTTTCTATATTGTTAATCTGGGCTTTTTGCTATTTGCTTATTTATGCAATTGCAAAAAGTGTTAGCTATATCATATAACTGGATTTGCAGTGGCTTTGACTGCTAGTTATCTGTGTTATGTGTGGTGGTCTTACCTGCATTTGCTCCTGATTTCTTACTCTTCTTTCTCGTAATGTGATTATTTATTCTTTTTTTATTCGTTTTGCTGGTTTTTACGAATGCATTGTTGATTTTTTGTGAAATATTTGACAGATTGTGTTCTGAACATATATTCAGCAAATTATGCTGAAAGAAGGGATTCTCTTTTTCAGACAGGGCAGAACGCTGCCAAGCAGTTGGGGTCTGGTAATGGCTTTATTGGAAGTGAAAAACCTGCGTATCGAATACCCATCACGACATGGGGTTCATGCTGCAGTGAAATCGCTCTCGTTCTCGATTGAGCGAGGGGAGATTGTCGGCGTCGTCGGTGAGTCCGGTGCCGGTAAGTCAACCGTGGGTAATGCGGTTATTGATTTGCTTAGCCCGCCGGGTCGGGTGGCGAGTGGTGATGTATATCTTGATGGCGAATTGATTTCGGGCCTGACGGCCGAGCAGATGCGCTCGGTGCGCGGTTCTAAAATCGGCTTTATCTTTCAGGATCCGATGACCTCGCTCAACCCGCTGTTTACGGTTGAGCAGCAGTTGACCGAAACCATTGTGACCAACCTGAAGGTCAGTCAGGATGAAGCCGTCAAGCGCGCGATCAGCCTGATGGAGCAGGTGGGGATCCCGCAGCCTGAGCTGCGTATCAAGCAGTATCCGCACCAGTTTTCAGGCGGTATGCGCCAGCGGGTGGTGATTGCGATTGCCTTGGCTGGAGAGCCTGATCTAATCATTGCCGACGAGCCTACCACGGCGTTGGATGTGTCTATCCAGGACCAAATCCTCAACCTCATCCGCGATCTGTGCCAGAAGAAAAACGTCGGCTGCATGCTGGTGACCCACGATATGGGGGTCGTTTCCAATGTGACCGACCGCGTGGCGGTGATGTACCGCGGTGACTTGGTCGAAATGGGCGATACCGAGCAGGTGCTTTGCCGCCCTAACCATCCCTATACCCAGAGCCTGATCTCTGCGGTGCCGCGTTCCGATATCAAACTCAAGCGTTTCCCGCTGGTGAGTTATATCGAAGAAGCGCAGGAAATGACCCAGTTGGATGTCAAGAACCACTGGCTGGGGCAGAGCGAAGATCAGCGCAGTTATACCGGTGCCTTGTTGCAGGTCGAGAACGTTAACCTGCGTTTTGTTACCAAGGATTCTTTCTTTGAGAGCCGCCGCGAATACGTCCAGGCCAATAATGATGTCAGCTTTGAGATCTTCGAGGGTGAAACCTTTGGTTTGGTCGGTGAGTCAGGCTCCGGCAAGTCGACCATTGCCCGGGCTATTACCGGTTTGTATCCGCCTAACTCCGGCAAAATTACCTTTGAAGGTGTCGATTTGACGGCCCTCAAAAATGAAGCTGAGCGCCGTCCGCTGCGTCGCCAGATGCAGATGGTATTCCAGAACCCGTATACCTCGATGAACCCGCGGATGAGGATCGCCGATATCATCGCCGAACCTATCCGTTTCCACAAACTGACCGGCAACGAGAGCCAGACCCGCCAGATTGTCAACGATCTGCTTGATCATGTTGGTTTGGGCAGTGCGTCTGGTGTGAAGTACCCGCATGAGTTTTCCGGTGGCCAGCGCCAGCGGATCTCGATTGCCCGGGCATTGGCCACCCGTCCCCGCTTATTGATTTGTGATGAACCGACATCGGCGTTGGATGTATCGGTCCAGGCGCAAATCCTCAACCTACTCAAAGATCTGCAGGACGAGCTGAATTTGACCATGCTGTTCATCAGTCACGATTTGCCGGTGATCCGCCAGATGTGTGACCGTATCGGGGTCATGCAAAAAGGCACGTTGTTGGAGGTCGCCCCGACCGAGCAGCTGTTTACCAACCCACAGCATGAATACAGCCGCCAACTGATCTCGCTGATGCCCGAATTCAAGGGCATGAGCCAGGAAGGACTCAAGTTAGCTTAATCCATTCAAGCCGTTGGCTACAGCGGCACAGGACACAACAAAAGCAAACACAACAGCAAGGGAGTTACCTCCCCGCATAAAGGAGCTATGCAATGAAAACCATTAAGACCAAGTTGGCCGTTGCCCTAATGGCTGCCGGCCTGAGCTTAAGTGCCGCCGCCGCCGATATCAAGGTTGCCTATGATGCTGACCCGGTATCGCTTGACCCGCATGAGCAGCTATCTGGCGGTACGCTGCAGATGTCTCATATGGTCTTTGACCCATTGGTGCGCTACACCCAGGATCTGGACTTCGAACCTCGCTTGGCAGAAAGCTGGAAGCGTGTAGATGACAAGACATTCCAGTTTACTCTGCGTAAGGGTGTGAAGTTCCACTCCGGCAATGAAATGACTGCCGATGATGTGGTATGGACGTTCAACCGCCTGAAAGCGTCTCCGGATTTCAAGGCAATCTTCGAACCGTATACCGAGCTGAAGAAAGTTGACGATTACACGGTAGAGCTGATTTCTAAAGGGCCTTACCCGCTGGTATTGCAGACTGCTACTTACATCTTCCCGATGGATAGCAAGTTCTACAGCGGCAAGACGGCAGACGGCAAAGACAAGGCCGAGTTGGTGAAGCACGGTAACTCTTTTGCCTCGACCAATGTATCAGGCACCGGTCCTTTCATCGTGACAGCCCGTGAGCAAGGCGTGAAAGTCGATTTCGAACGGTTTGCCGATTACTGGGACAAAGACTCTAAGGGTAACGTCGACAAGCTGACGCTGGTCCCTATCAAAGAAGATGCAACCCGTGTAGCAGCACTGCTGTCTGGCGGTGTAGACATGATTGCCCCTGTTGCACCGAATGACCACAAGCGTGTGGAAAGTGCAAAGGATGTGGATCTGGTAACCCTGCCGGGTACCCGTATTATCACTTTCCAGATGAACCAGAATTCCAACGAAGCCCTGAAAGATGTGCGTGTACGTCAGGCGATTGTCCACGCGATTAACAACGAAGGTATCGTGAAGAAAATCATGCGTGGTTTTGCGACAGCTGCGGGTCAGCAGGGTCCTGAAGGCTATGCAGGTTATGATGATGCATTGGTTCCGCGCTACGACGTGAAGAAAGCCAAGGAGCTGATGAAAGAAGCAGGTTATGAGGACGGCTTCCGTCTAACCATGATGGCACCAAACAACCGCTACGTGAATGACGCTAAAGTGGCACAAGCCGCGGCGGCGATGCTGGCGAAGATCGGTATCAAGGTTGACCTGAAGACGTTGCCAAAAGCCCAGTACTGGCCTGAGTTCGATGTCTGTGCAGCAGATATGATGATGATCGGCTGGCACTCGGATACTGAGGATTCAGCGAACTTCTCTGAGTTCCTGACCATGACACGTAACGAGGAAACGGGTAAGGGCCAGTATAACTGTGGTCACTACTCGAATACTGACGTGGACAAGTTGGTAGAAGCCTCAAACGTGGAAACAGATCCGGCTAAGCGTGCCGAGATGCTACAGCAGGTTGAAGCGACTTTGTACAACGAAGCTGCGTTTGTTCCGTTGCACTGGCAAAACCTGGCGTGGGGTGCAAGCAGCAAGCTGAACATCAAGCCAATTGTCAATGCCATGAACTTCCCGTACTTCGGTGATCTGGTAGTTGAAGAAAAATAGTAAAACCGCCGTCGGGTAACCGGCTGGCTTGTCAGCACCGGCATTAGCCGGTGCTGTTTTTAAGGATGAAAAAAGGGGCAGGGAATGTTTACGTTTCTGGTCAAGCGCCTGTTTCAGGCACTGATAGTGATGTTTGTGATCAGTCTGGTGGCGTTTGCCATTCAGGATAACCTTGGCGACCCGCTGCGAGAGCTGGTGGGGCAGTCGGTATCAGAAGCTGAACGTCAACAACTTCGCGACGAGCTGGGTCTTAACGATCCGTTTATTACCAAGTACAGCCGTTTTGTCGCCAATGCGGTGCAAGGCGACTTGGGTACTTCCTACTTCTTCAAGCGTCCAGCGACCGAGGTGATCCTCGATAAGCTGGTTGCTACGCTGGAATTGGTGTTCGGGGCAACCCTGATCATAATCGTGGTGTCGATCCCGCTCGGGGTCTATTCGGCGATCCACCCCAACAGTTTCTTTACCAAGGTCGTGATGGCCTTCAGTAGTATCGGCATTTCGATCCCGGTTTTCTTGACCGCGATTATGCTGATGTATGTATTTTCGATAGAGCTCGGCTGGCTGCCATCCTACGGGCGGGGCGAGACCGCCAACCTTCTGGGCTGGGAGTCGGGCTACTTTACCCTTGATGGCCTGCGCCATTTGGTACTGCCGTGTGTCGCGCTGGCATCGATCATGCTGCCGCTGTTTATCCGCCTGGTACGCTCCGAGATGCTGGAGGTACTGAGTTCGGAATACATCAAGTTTGCCAAGGCCAAGGGATTGGCGATGAACAAGATCTATTATCAGCACGCGCTGAAAAATACCATGCTGCCGGTATTGACGGTGGGTGGTGTCCAGATCGGTACCATGGTCGCCTATACCATTTTGACCGAGACGGTATTCCAGTGGCCGGGGACCGGTTTCTTGTTCCTCGAGGCGATCAACCGGGTAGATACCCCCCTGATCACCGCCTATGTCATTTTTGTTGGCCTGATTTTCGTTGTCACCAATACCATTGTTGACCTGCTATACGGCTTGGTTAACCCGACTGTAAACCTGACTGGCAAGGGAGAGTAAGTTATGAGTAGTACCACAGTCGCTGCCCCAAGCCGCTGGGAGCGTTTCAAGCAGTCTGATTTCCTTTATTATTTCCGCAAAGATAAAGTGGCGATGCTGAGCTTTGCGGTATTCATGGTGTTTGCCGTCTCGGCGCTGCTGGCACCGGTGATTGCTCCGACCAATCCGTATGATCTGACGTCTATCGACATCATGGACTCGGAGCTGCCGCCTTCTTGGATGGAAGAGGGGGATAGCCGTTTCTTACTGGGCACCGATGATCAGGGCCGTGATATCTTTTCGACCATCCTGTATGGTTCGCGTCTGTCGCTGACTATCGGTCTGTTGGCGGTAGGGCTACAGCTGGTGCTGGGTGTGGTGATTGGCCTGAGTGCCGGTTACTTCGGTGGCCGGGTTGATAGTTTCCTGATGCGTTTTGCCGATGTCCAGTTGTCGTTTTCGACCATGATGGTTGCCATTATTGTCTCGGCGATTTTCCGAACTGCGTTGGGGGCCGAGTTGTTTGCTCAATACGCAGTAGTAATGCTGGTGGTGATCATCGGTATCGCTGAATGGCCGCAGTATGCGCGGACTGTGCGGGCTTCGGTGCTGGCTGAGAAGAAAAAGGAATACGTTGAGGCAGCCAAGGTGATGGGCTTCAAGGCGCCACGGATCATGTTCCGCCATATCCTGCCGAACTGCCTGTCGCCTATCTTGGTGATCTCAACCGTACAGGTGGCCAATGCCATCATGTCCGAGGCGGCGCTGTCTTTCCTTGGTCTGGGTCTGCCGGTTGACCAGCCGTCATTGGGCTCGCTGATCAGCATCGGCTTTAACTACATCTTCTCCGGTTCATGGTGGATCACTGCCTTCCCGGGGCTGGTTCTGGTGACCTTGGTCTTGGTTATCAACCTATTGGGTGACTGGTTGCGTGACGTGTTCAACCCGAAAATTTACAAAGGGTGATAGCAATACTTAGCGATATTCATTAAGTTGTTTCCATTGCTAACAAAAAGAGTGGAAACAACGATGATTGATATCGGGGTCAACCTGACTAACAGCCGGTTCGACAAAGACCGCGACGAGGTCGTGGCACGCGCTAAAGCAGCGGGTGTCCACGGCCTTATTCTTACCGGTACCAGTATCGATGAAAGCCAGCAGGCTTTGGCGATGGCCCGCCAGTGGCCGGGGTACACCTATAGTACCGCAGGGGTCCATCCCCATGACGCCAAAAGCGTCCAGGATTTGGCCTTGCCTGAGATCCGTGAGCTGGCTGCTCAGCCTGAGGTCGTGGCTGTCGGCGAGTGCGGGCTCGATTTCAACCGTGATTTCTCCCCCCGTCCGCAGCAAGAAGCGGTTTTTGAGGCCCAACTGGCGATGGCGGTTGAGCTCAACATGCCGGTGTTCATGCACTGCCGTGATGCCCATGAGCGATTTATGGCGATCCTCAAACCGTGGCGTGACAAGCTCCCAGCCGCGGTCCTGCACTGCTTCACCGGCACCCGCGAGGAGCTTCGCGACTGTCTGGCGCTGGATCTGCACATCGGTATCACCGGTTGGGTCTGTGACGAGCGCCGCGGCACCGAGTTGCGCGAGATTGTCGGCGATATTCCCGATAGCCGCTTGATGGTGGAAACTGACTGTCCTTACTTATTGCCTCGGGATTACCGGCCAAAGCCAAAGTCCAGCCGCAACGAGCCTAAGTTCTTGCCTCATATCGCATCGGTGATTGCCGAGTGTCGAGGCCAGCCACCCGAGCAGGTGATGGCCAATGCTTATGTTACCACCCAGGCATTTTTCAATATCGGATCACCTTCAGCACAATGAGAGTGATATGATCCAAATAAAGCGATTTAACCCATAAAAGGAGTATGCAGTGTCTGTATCTATCCAGGGCGCGTTTCCAGCACGCCGTATGCGTCGCATGCGTAAGCATGATTTCAGCCGCCGTTTAATGGCAGAAAATCAGATTTCTGTGAATGACCTGATTTACCCGATGTTTATCCTGATGGGTAAGAATCGTCGTGAGACCGTTGATTCCATGCCGGGGATCGAGCGTTTGTCCATTGACCTGATGCTCCAGGAAGCAGAATACCTGGCCACTCTGGGTGTGCCGGCAATTGCCTTGTTCCCTGTTGTATCGCAAGATTTCAAATCCACTTGCGCTGCGGAAGCCTTCAACCCTGAAGGTTTGGTCCAGCGTGCCGTGCGTTTGCTTAAAGAGCACGTGCCGCAGATGGGCGTGATCACCGATGTTGCCCTCGACCCGTTCACTATCCATGGCCAGGATGGCATCATCGATGAAGACGGCTATGTCATCAATGACGTCACCACCGAGGTGCTGATCAAGCAAGCTTTGTCCCATGCCGAAGCCGGGGCTGATGTTGTCGCGCCGTCAGATATGATGGACGGCCGTATCGGTGCCATCCGAGAAGCTCTGGAAGAAGCGGGTTATGTGCATACCCAAATCATGGCTTACTCTGCCAAGTACGCGTCGAACTACTACGGTCCGTTCCGTGATGCGGTCGGCTCGGCGGGTAACTTAAAAGGCGGTGACAAGAAGACCTACCAGATGGATCCGGCTAACACTGATGAAGCGCTGCATGAGGTGGCGATGGACGTTAACGAAGGTGCTGACATGGTAATGGTCAAGCCGGGTATGCCGTATCTGGATGTGGTTCGCCGGGTAAAGAGCGAGCTGCAGGTGCCGACCTTTGCCTACCAGGTATCCGGTGAGTACGCGATGCACATGGCTGCAATTCAGAATGGTTGGCTCAAAGAGCGCGAGACCGTGATGGAGTCATTGCTGTGCTTCAAGCGTGCCGGTGCCGATGGGGTGCTGACTTACTTTGCCAAGGCGGTTGCCGAGTGGTTGGCGGAAGATGCCGCAGCACGTCAGGCAGAATTGGACAAATTGAGCGAGAAGTAATGTAAGTGTTCACTTACTGATAAGATATGGCAGGGCCTGCGCGAAAGCGCTGGCCCTTTTTAATAGTGGCAACGCCCCTGCGCGCTAGGGTTTGACGTTGCGGTTGATCGGGTTTTGCAGCGAGATCAGGGTTTCGGTCGATTGGACCTCGTCGATAGCCTGCAGCTTGTCGATAAGCACGTACTGCAGTTCTTCTATCGATTTGCACATCAGTTTGACGAAGATATTGTAGGCCCCGGTGGTGTAGTAGGCTTCGACCACCTCATCGAGTTCGTTGAGCTTGCGCAGGGCTGAGTGGTAGTCACGGGCTGCATTGAGGTTGATGCCAATAAAGCAGCACACGTCGTAACCGAGCAATTTGGGATTGATGATCACCTCGGTACCTGTGATGATTTCGGCAGCACGCATTTTTTCAACCCGGACATGGACTGTGGCCGGGCTGACATTGAACCGCTTGGCCATTTCGGCATAGGGGGTGCGGGCATCGTTCATCAGGGTATTGAGGATTTCCCGGTCGAGATCATCAATTCGAATCTGGCTGGTCATGGTAGAAGCAATCCTTGGTTTATACGTGCTTGCTCATATCTTATACTGTCGCCCTGCTATGTCGCTAAATTATATTAAAAAATTATCGTTAGGCCCGCTTCTGGCCCTGCAACGGATAGACAGGACCCCTGACCTTTATGCGCTTGATTGCTTTTTTGCTTTTCCTTGGCTGGTTACCGCTCCAGGCGTCGGCCTATGACACCTTGGTGATCCATTCCTACCATAAGGGGATGCGCTGGACGGATGGGATCCAGGCCGGGTTGGAGTCGGTGGCCAGTGTCCAGGGGGTCTCGCTCCATGTCAATTACATGGACAGCAAGCGCTACCAGTCGCCGGCGTACCTCAATGAATTGTTGGATATCTACCGGACCAAGTTAAAACGGGAGAGCTACCGGGCCATCGTGGCCACTGATGACAATGCCCTGTGGTTAATCAACCAACTGGCCGAAGAGGTTGGCGAGACACCGGTGATATTGGCGGGCATCAATGATTATCACCCCCATAAGCACCGGCGGCTGAAAAAAGTTATCGGTATCCTCGACCAAACCGATGCCTCCGCCAATATTAGCCTGGCGCTGTCGGTCCAGCCGGATCTGCGTACCATCTATGTGCTGGCAGACAATACGGTCACCGGACGGGCGCTGTGGAAAGGGGTCAGTGAATTTCTCTCGGTTAACTTCCTCGACCTTGAAGTGATCCGGATCCAGGACAGTGACTTTGCGTCGGTGCTGGCCGAATCTGAAGGATTGCCTCCCCGCTCGGCAATCCTTTTCCTTAGTTATTTCCAGGATAGCCTGGGTCACTACATGAGCAGCGATGAGTTTCTTGAACAGCTAACGGTCCGGGCTTCTGCGCCGGTGTACGCCTCCTACAAATACATGCTTAACCATGGTGTGGTGGGGGGGGTGATGGTTAGTGGTTATGAAAAAGGTCTCCAGATCGGCAAGATGCTGGTCAAACTGTTCGATGACAAGGTCACCCGTTTTCCGACCTTTATCCGCAGCACGGGCAAGGAAATCTTTAACTACCCTGAGGTCGCCCGGTGGGGATTGGAAATTGATAACAACGAAACCCTGATCATTAATCAACCCCAGAGTTGGTTGCACCGCTACCAGAACGAAATTCGTGTATTGACCGTTGCCCTGAGTGTGATGGGTGGGGTGATTGCTTTGCTGGTAATGGTTATTCGTAGGTTGCGCAAAGGAGAGCAACGCTTGCAGCAGAGCCGGGCTTTGTTCGAAGGGGTATTCGATCAGAGTTTCCAGTTCATCGGTATCTTCGACAAGGCGGGGATGCTGGTATCGGGCAATTTGGCCCTGCACGAGCTGGTGGGGCGCTCGGTGGTTAAGTATGACCGGCCCTTGTGGCGGTGGTTCTGCTGGAGCCCGGAAGCAGCCTTGAAATTAAGTCGCGCGGTGGCCCAGGCCTGTAGCCAGCCGGTGCGGATGGAAATCGATATCCAGAGCCACGAGGATGGCAGCCGGATGCTGGATATTGTGATCAAGCGATTGCCCGCGGGGGAAAGTGGCGAGGTGCAGCTGCTGCTAGAAGCCCGTGATGTCACTGCTCGCCACCAGATGGAGGAAAAGCTGCGTGAGCGTGAGGCGAGTTACCGATTGCTGTACGAGCAGCAGCCAGTGATGCTGCTGACCGTTGATCGCCAGTCACGGATCCAATCGGTCAATCAGTTTGCCGCTGATCTGCTAGGTTACAGCAAGCGGGATTTGCTTGGCCACAAGATCGCCAGTTTCTATGAAGGGGATGAGCCTGTTCCGCAGCGCTATATCAGTTCGGCGCTGGATAATGTTGGCCAGCGGGTATGGCGACGCCAGCTACGCTACTGTTGCGAGGATGGTCGCACGGTCTGGATCCGCGAGACGATTCGCCAAGCCCAGAACCGCCAGCTGCTCGTTGTAGGGGAAGATATTACCTCTACCCGTGAGCTGGAAGAGCAGCTGGCGTATCAGGCTTGCCATGATTACCTGACTGATTTGTACAACCGTAATCATTTTGAGCTGTCTTTGGAGAGGGCGCTGGCAGAGGCCCGTGAGCACCGGGCTCAGCATGCTATGCTCTACATTGATTTGGACCAGTTCAAAATTATTAACGATACCGCCGGCCATGAAGCCGGTGATGAGGCGCTCAAGCAGGTGGCCATGCTGCTCAAGGGGATCACCCCGGAGCAGGCGGTGTTGTCACGCCTTGGCGGGGATGAGTTCGCCGTGATCCTGACCGACTGTCAGTTGGTTGAAGCGGTAGCATTCGGGCGCGAGATCTTGAACTTGCTCGAGGAGAGCGAGTTCTACTGGCAGACCGCCCGCTTTAGTTTCAGCGCCTCGATAGGCCTGCGGATGATTGACGAAACTGCAGGGTCGAGTCAGCAGGTCCATGCCCAAGCCGATACCGCGTGTTATGCCGCCAAGGATGAGGGCCGCAACCGCCTCCATGTCTATCACCCGGATGATGAGGAGTTGCGCCGTCGCGAGCTGGAAATGGAGTGTGTCAGCTTGATCCGCCGGGCGCTGTCGGAGCAGCGGCTGGAGCTCTATGCCCAGCAAATATCACCACTGAGTTCCTGCCACCAGGGCCACCATTATGAAGTCCTGGTGCGGATCCGCAATGACGAGGGGGAAATGGTGTCCCCTGGGCTGTTCATGCCGGCAGCCGAGCGTTATAACCTGGCTCATCGGATTGACCGCTATGTTGTGAGTGCGGCGATAGATTGGCTGGAGTCCCACCCTGATGCCGTGGCGTCTTTGGATATGTGCGCCATCAACTTATCGGGGCAGTCGATCGGCGACCGTGACTTTGTCCATTTCCTGCAGGACAAAATCCGCCACTCGCCCATACCGGCGCAGAAACTGTGCCTGGAAATCACCGAAACGGCGGCCATTGGCAATATGAGTGAGGCGATCCGCTCGTTTACCTTGCTCAAGGAGTTGGGCTGTCGGATCTCCCTCGATGACTTTGGCTCTGGGTTATCATCATTTGGCTACTTGAAGCGGATGCCGGTCGATATCATCAAGATTGACGGCATGTTTGTCCGGGATATCGCCGATGACGAAGTGGATTTTGCCATGGTGAAGGCGATCAATGAGCTGGCCAAGAAAATGGGCAAGCAGACGGTGGCGGAGTTTGTCGAGAACGAGGCAATCCTTGCCAAGCTTGGCGAGCTGGGTGTCGACTATGCCCAGGGTTACCTGTTCGGCCGCCCGCAACCTCTGCCTCTGTTGGTGGCTCAATTGAGCCAGCGTGAAGAGGTGGTATAATCCGCCGCCTAACGCTTGCCGTGTGTCGCTGGCAGGTACTGTATTTTCCGGAGTGTGCGTGTGCAACTAGCCTTAATTTGTGAGTCCCCTGAACGTCAACCTGAACTGGAGCTGCTGGCAGAGCGCTGGGGGCTATCCCATGATCCTGGCAGCGTATTTGCGTTGGTACTGACAGCGGAGCGGCTGGAGCTGCGTAAGCTCGACGAACCCAAGTTGGGCGCGGTATATGTTGACCTTGCCGGTGGTGCGGTGGCGCACCGTCGCAAGTTCGGCGGCGGCCGCGGGCAGGCGATTGCCAAGGCTGTGGGGCTAAAGGGTGGCGTGACCCCGACGGTTGTTGACGGCACTGCGGGGCTGGGGCGTGATGCCTTCGTGCTGGCATCGCTCGGTTGCAAGGTACAGATGGTCGAACGCCACCCGGTGGTTGCGGCATTGCTGGACGATGGTTTGGCGCGTGCTAAAGCTGACAGTGAGATTGGTGGCTGGATCAGCGAGCGTCTGAGTCTCCTGCATGCCTCGAGCCATAATGCCTTGGAGCAACTGGCTGCCGATCCTGACTTCGTCGCGCCGGATGTGGTGTACCTCGACCCGATGTATCCGCACAAGAAGAAATCGGCCCTGGTGAAAAAGGAAATGCGGGTGTTCCAGACCCTGGTCGGTGCTGATCTCGATGCAGATGGCTTGCTGGCCCCGGCATTGGCGTTGGCGACCAAGCGGGTCGTGGTTAAGCGGCCGGACTATGCGGAGTTTTTGGCGGGGCAAAAACCTGCCATGGCCATTGAGACTAAGAAAAACCGCTTTGATGTCTATGTAAAAGCAGCAATGAAGTAGCGATCCTTCGATGACGGCGGTATATTGTAAATGAGAATAGTTACTCCGGTCTGATGTTGGCCGGGCAGCCGGAGATGAGGGAATGGCAAAGTCGTTATGTAAATACCGCCGGGTTGAAATCGCGGCCCAGTTTTCCACTATCAGCCGGATTGTCAGTACTGCCAATTATATGTGCAGCAGCTGTACCCGGGTGGCGTCAGAGAAAGCTTATTTGTGTAAGCCTAGTGCTCTGAAACGACCTACTGACATGGCCCATGCGGTGAAACCAAGTCTGACCTCGGTAGAGACGGCAACAGTGTCTGAATTGCCTAAGGTCGCCCCTTTGCCAAGAGGCGCAGTCCAGGTTGCTGCAGTAGCGGCTGAGCTGGATACGCCTGCGTCGGTGGTTGCTTCCCACCCGGCAGTGGCTGCGAGCTGCAAAGAAGCCAAGAAAAAAGCTAAGCAGCTTAAGAAATTGAAGAAACTGGCAAAAAAGCAGAAGAAGCAGCTTAAGAAAGCAATGAAGATAACCCGTCGCTACCACAAGGCGCTGGAAAAGGCACAAGCATCGATCTAATTGTGAAAGACAGACATAAAAAAACCTCCTGGCGGAGGTTTTTTTGTTCTGGGCAATTATGATTCTTTGATCAGTACTGCGGTCATTAGGCAAGTGATCACAGAAACAATGATGCCAGAAACGATTAACCAAGGAAGCATATCCATAGTTAGGTATCCATCTGTTGAGCAACGGGAGCCCTATTGAAACCTGTTTACAAAATGCTAGCAATGGGATGGATATAGGTTGAAACGCCTGTTAACAATTGGAAACAAATATCCGCAATAGGACACATAAACTATTGCTTTTGAGTATAAAAAAGCACCCGTCCGGGTGCTTTTTATTTGCAAAATGTTATGTTGCTTTTTTGTTAGCTTTTGGCTGGCAGTGCTAATGTCAGGGCCTGGCGAGATAGCTCGGCGGCGCCTTGCTTGTCATCCAGTTGCTCCATCACCTCAACCAGATAGCCGTAGTCAGCCACATCGCTGCGTAGGGCGATAGCTTTCTCGAAATGCTCCTTGGCCTCTTCCAGTTTGCCTTCACGCATGAACAGCTGGCCCAGGGCACTGTGGGTGCTCGGGTTGCTGCTGTCATAGCGAAGCAAGTCCTGCAGGCGAACAATCGCCGGGTGGTTGTCAGCCAGCTTCAGGGCTGGAACAAGGTTGATCAGCGATTCGTCATTGTTCTTCTTCAGTGCATCACGAAGCACGGTATATGCTTCGCTGTCAGCGTTGTACTGGCTCATTAGCTTGACGAAACACGCCACTAGATCTGGACGCGCTTTGGCTTTGCGGTTCAGGCTGTTCCAGTGGCCCATCAAGCCCTCGCTACCTTGCTGCTTGGCAATATGGTGCATGATGCCACACTCGGCTTTCGCTTCGAGCTTGGCGGCTTCTTCTGCATCTACAACACCGGCTTTCTGCAGCTGAGGCAGCATAGCCAGCAAAGGTTTCCAGTCTTCCAGGCGGATGTAACAGTCTTTGAGCAAGGTCAGCAGCACCGGGTTGCGGCTGTGATCGCGCTTGATGTCCTGCAAAGTGGCAACAGCTTGTTCGAATTGCTGTTGGCGGTACTGAAGCTTGGCACGGGTCAGGGCAACCGCCAGACTCTGGCCATCGATCTCAGCCGCCAGTTTCAGGTACTCGTCACGCTGACTGGCATCACCTTGGCCTTGGGCGGCTTCGGCTGCAGCCAGGTAGTTCAGCAGCGGGGCATCACTGTGCTTGGCAGATTTCACCACCAGCTTTTCCGCTTGCTTCCAATCACCTTCGATAACCTTGGTCAGGCCCTCAGAGGTTTGCTGGCGTGCCTTGCGGGTCTTGCGGCCAGAGAACCAGCCGCGGGTTGAGCTACCCAGCGAGAATAGACGCTTGAGAATATTCTCCAATAGGAAAAAAGCACCGAACAGGACAACCACCAAGATGATCAGGGTAGTCAGGCTCATTTCCACTGTTTGGTTGGCTGCGGAGATCAGCACATAGCCTTGGTTTCCGGCCAGCATTGGGCCGACAACGATACCGGCGATCAGTGCGGCTACCAGCAATAGCAGTTTGATCATGCAGGGTTCTCCTCTGTGCTAAGCGGTTTCACCTGCTGGCGTAGGCGCTCGCTGATGGTATCTGTGATCAGCGCCTGGGACTGCAGCTTGCTTGGGTAGTCGGCTTCGATATTCTCTTGGCCAAGTGCTTCTAGCGTTTCGATGAAGCTCTGAACCGCAGGATCTTCCATGTCGTAGAACTGCTCAGCCCAGTCTTTGGCCATTGCCAGAGATGTGGTGTACAGCTCGCCCTGCTCGCGGTAAACCGATTTGATAGCGGTTTCCAGCTTGGATTTGATGTTTTCCTGCAGGTAGAAGTCTTGCTTCGGTGTCAGTAGCGGGATCACGCTGCCGTCACGCTGGCGGTAAGTGATGAAGTGGTCGCTGAAGTTTTTCAGCGAGGTCTTCAGGTTTTGCTTCCAGTCATCCACCGATGCAGAGACTTCGGTGGTCTCGACCGCTTCCGCTTCAGGCAAGATGGCATTGGCCAGTGGTAGTTTGCCAATCTCTTCCTGTAGGCTGGTCAGGCGCAGAACGAGACCGTCACGGTCAACGCGGGCGACAGCTTTCAGCGCGGTAATATCTGTGTGCATTGCCTGGCGAATTGGGGTGAGGCTAGGGTCGTTGAGTTCGGCAATACGGTGGTCGGCAGATTCTAGCAAGATAGTGGCACTGACAGTGTCGTGTTCAAGCCACAGCTTGCGCCCCGCCATCTTGACCAGGTAGTCCGCTTCAGCCAGCAGCCAGTCATTCGGGCGGCGGCCTTTCATTTCAGCCAGCGCCATCTGCAGTCCGGTAATGGATTTTTCCTGCTGCTCGATTGACGTCTCGGTACGCTGCAGGCTGTTGTTCACTTGGCTGAGCGTTTCTTGCTGGGAGGTCTTGAGAGAAGACTGGAGCTGGGATTGAAGCTGGGAGATTTCCTGCTTCAGTGCCGTCATTTGGCTGTTTTGGCTGAGGGTTTGCTGGTGGCCGTGGTAGTAAAGGCCGGCACCTAGCGCAATGACGAGAGCAATCGCGATCGCCCCGGTTTTGCTGCCACCCTGTTTTTCGCTCGGTTGACTGGCAGGGGCAGCGGCTGGCTGGGCTGCTTGTTCTTGTTTTTCAGCTGCTGGCTTTTGCTCAGGAGCCGGCTTTTTTTCAGCTGCTGGCTTGGGCGCTTGTGCCTTGGCACTGGCTTGTCCTTGCTTATTGGTATTGTTCGCTGCGGATTGTTGCTTATCTGCAGGGTTTTCATTATTGGTTTTTTTATCAGTCATCCGATTTTCCCATTGTGCCTATTTTGCTTAGGGTCGTGAACAGTGGGCCGTTGGCCGCACTTCCCACATTGGAAATTAAACGAAAACCAAGCCCGAGGGCTTGATCGGCGATTCGCTGGCTTGGTACGAATAGCTGGCAGTTAAGAAACCAAGCCTTGGCGCTGTCTGGTATGAGCTTGATCAGCTGGTCAAGTTGTTCACCACTGGTGACCACCAGGGTGTCAACATCGGCCTGCTGCCAATTCCGGCTCAGGGCCGGGCCATCAAGCGGTAACCAGCTGCGCTGGTAAGTCTCGCAATAGGAGACATCGGCCCCACTTTGGCATAGGCGCTGGTAGATCAACTCGCGCCCGCCGTTGCCGCGTAGAATGAGCGCTCTGCGCCCAGCCACATCAGACAATATCGGTAAGGCCAACAGCCCCTCACTGTCGCTGCGCTCGGACGGGGTCAGGACGGGTTGTCCTGTATAGTCTTGCAGCGCGGCGGCGGTTTTCTGGCCGACCGCTATATAATGCACGTTTTTTGGCCAGCTGGCACCTACCGACATCATGTAATTGTGCGCTAGGTTGGCTGCGTGAACACTGACGGCAATCAGGAAATCGCCACTTTGCAGTTGTGAGAGGGCATTGGGTAGGTCTTGCAGTTGCTGCCCCGGCTGAATTTCCAGCAGGGGCTGGGCAATGGCACTGATCCCCGCAGCGGTCAGCTGTTGGGTTAGCTGGTGGCATTCTGGTGCCGGGCGGGTGATCAGTATGGTCATCAGGCGTTGCCGTACAGCTCGTCGAGAATTGCCTTGGCACCGTCGCCTAGCAGTTGGTCGGCCAGCTGGACACCGAGCTGCTCGGCATCATCGCGGTGGCCACGGATCTCGCCGCGGACAATCTGGCTGCCATCAGGCTCGCCAACCAGGGCGCGAAGCCAGATCTGGTCGCCTTCCAGCACCGAATAGCTGCCGATTGGTACCTGGCAGCCACCTTGCAGGCGGTTGTTCATCGCACGCTCGCACAGTACGCGGGTCTCTGTATCACTGTGGTTGAGAGCATCCAGTAGGTGGCGGACACGCTCGTCATCAAGGCGGCACTCAATACCGACAGCACCCTGGCCGACAGCCGGTAGGCTGGTTTCCGGAGCGATGGCATCTCGGATACGGTCTTCCATCTTCAGGCGCTTGAGGCCAGCACAGGCCAGGATAATGGCATCGTATTCACCGTCATCCAGTTTGCGCAGGCGGGTATTGACGTTGCCGCGCAGATCTTTGACAACCAGATCAGGGCGCTGGGCGCGCAGCTGGCATTGGCGGCGCAGGCTCGAGGTGCCGACCACGGCACCGGCCGGTAGCTGCTCTAGGTTGTCGTATTGGTTGGACACGAAGGCATCACGTGGATCTTCGCGCTCGCAGATGGTGACCAGTCCCAACCCTTCCGGGAATTCAACCGGGACATCTTTCATCGAGTGCACGGCAATATCGGCGCGGCCTTCCAGCATCGCGACTTCCAGCTCTTTGACAAAAAGCCCTTTGCCTCCCACTTTGGCAAGTGGGGTATCGAGAATAATGTCACCTTTGGTGACCATAGGAACCAGTTCAACCTGGAGGCCCGGGTGGGCTTGTTCCAAGGCAGCTTTGACAAATTCGGCTTGCCACATAGCCAATGGGCTCTTGCGCGTGGCAATACGGATTGGAGTATCGGTCATAGGATCGGATCCATATATTTAGTTGGGCACTATCATTATTGCTTCTAATCCTACCACTACTGGGCAGTGATGGTAATTGATGTGTTGCTGTCAGTGCGTTGGGGCAATATTGTCTTGCTATAAACTGCAATTAATGTGATATTTGTCACATATGTCCTTGGCAACATACAGATAACCGATCGTAAAGTGGCGGTTTGGTGAACTTGTACTAGCTTGAGGGGAGGCGACACGGAAAGGTCAGCTGGCAACATTTCAGTCCATTCATAATTTGTCATAAAACGGCACTATCTTTACGGTTAATACAAAAACTGTTAGATTGATCACGTTTTTACTCCTAGGTCGAGCCATCTCAACCGCTTTAATGACAAGATTTGGGCCGCTCTCAAGCTGGTAGCTCTTGGAAGAGTAATTTGCAGAACTATATCGAAACGCTTAAAGGTAGACTGGACCAGCTCAACGAGCTAAGACTCGAGCGGGCGCGTGCTGCTATGACGCCTCAGTCTGTGCAGGTTTTTAACCTGTTGCCGGTTCTACTTCACTATAATCACCCGGCGGTGCCTGGCTATCTTGATCAGGATGTTCCGGTGGGGATTGCGTCTTTTACTGCCTCCGAGCAGCAGCAACAGTTAATCGATGACTGTGGCTTGGCTTGTGCTACCCCAATTTCTCCTCCTGTTGTTGATATTTTTCCTATCCAGGGCCTTTATGCCATGGGCAGTACGGCCTCGCTTGGCCAGAGCCTGACCAGCGATCTGGATATCTGGGTCTGTATCCGTACCGATATGCCTGCAGAAAACCGCCAGGCGCTGGAAGCTAAGTGTGCGGTGATCTCAGAGTGGGCATTGGCGCAGGGCGTTGAAGCTAACTTCTTCCTTATTGACGAAAACCGTTTCCGCGATAACTTTTCCGAGCAGATGACCGGCGAGAACTGTGGTTCGAGCCAGCACTTGTTGTTGCTGGATGAGTTCTACCGTTCAGCGGTGAACCTGGCTGGCCAGCGCCTGCTGTGGTTCATGGTGCCGCCAGAAATGGAGGAGTGTTACGATGACTACATCTGCTATCTGGAAAATGGCGGGTATATCCATCGTGATGAATGGATTGATTTTGGTGGCCTGTCCCGCATTCCGGCCGAGGAATACTTCGGCTCCAGCCTGTGGCAGCTCTACAAGAGTATCGACTCGCCGTATAAATCGGTATTGAAAGCGATCCTGCTTGAAGCCTATTCCTGGGAATACCCGCATACCCAGCTGCTCAGTGTTGATGGTAAACGTCGCTTCTTTGCGATCGACCGCACTGAGTTCTGTATGGACGCGTATTACCTGATGCTGGAGAAAGTGACCCGTTACCTCGAGCGTATCGACGATCACCGTCGCCTCGACTTGGTCCGTCGCTGTTTCTACCTCAAAACTCATGAGAAGCTGACCCGCGAGCCTGCGTCTGGCTCGGTGCCGTGGCGCCGCAAGGTGTTGCAGGAGCTGACTGACGAGTGGCAGTGGCCGCAAGAGGTGCTTGTCGAGCTGGACCGTCGCCGCGACTGGAAGGTCGAGCAGGTCAAGAGCGCGCACAACGAATTGCTTGATGCCCTGATGCTCAGCTACCGTAACCTGATCCGTTTTGCTCGTCGTAACAACATTACCTCGGCGATCAGCCCGGAAGATATCAGTATTCTGGCGCGTAAGCTGTATGCCGCGTTCGAGGTGCTGCCGGGTAAGGTAACCTTGCTCAACCCGCAGCTGTCTCCGGACTTGCACGAGCAGGACCTGAGCCTGATCCAGGTGCCGGCCGGTCGTACCAACACCGCAGGGTGGTACCTCTACAAGCAGTCGCTCGATCCGATCGCCATTATGGGGCGCCCGGCGCTGGAGCATAACCGCTACCTCAGCAAACTGGTGGCTTGGGCCTATTTCAATGGCTTGCTGACCGAATCTACCTGCTTGCATAGCGTGGTCCGCAATTCGGCGGTGGATATCGATAAGCTCTATCAGCTGGTGAGCGATATTCGCAACACTTTCCCGATCCGTCGTCCGCAGCCGAGCCTGCAGGCGCTGTCGAGCCCGTGTGAGATCCGCCAGCTTGGCTTGTTCATCAATTTGGAAAACGATCCGACCACCCGGCTGCGCAACCGCTCGGTTAAGTTCGATTTCAAGAATACCGATATCTTCAGCTACGGCCCTGAGCAGATGTGCTTAGTTGGCAGTGTCGATTTGGTGTATCGCAACTCGTGGAACGAAGTACGTACCCTGAATTTCACCGGCGACAATGCCATGCTTGATGCGCTGAAGACGGTGCTGGGCAAGATGCACCAGGATGCGCTGCCACCGGAGTCGGTGGACGTATTCTGTTACAGCAAGCACATGCGTGGTTTGATCCGTAACTTGGTGTACCAGCTGGTGGCCGAGTGTATCGAGATGCGCCTTAAACCGGTTGAGCAGGAAAAACGCCGTCGCTTCAAGGCGATCCGTATTGCCCGCCAGACCCATGGTTTGTTCTTCGAGCGCCGTGGTGTATCGGTCCAGAAGCTGGAAAACTCGGTCGACTTCTACAGTTGTATCTCGACCAATAAGCTATTGGGCTCAGCCAATTTGGTGATGGGTAAGACTGATGAGCCGCATCCGCCGGAAATCGTTGATGCTTATGCCAGTGAGGGGTTGATCCAGTTCTTTTTCGAAGACTGCGACTCAGGGTTCAATATCTATATCCTTGATGAGTCGAACCGGATTGAAGTGTACCGCCAGTGCAGCGGCGATAAAGACGAGATGGTACACGGGGTGAACCGCTTTTATACCTCGGCCCACGACCGTTTCAGCTACAGTGCGAACTTTATCAATTTCAACCTGCCGCAGTTCTACGACATTGTTCACAGCGAAAGCGGTGAGCCGCAGGTACTGCCGTTCAAGAGTGGCCAGCAGCCGTCGCGCCGTCCGGTGGTAGCCCCCCAGCCGTTGATGAATGCCAATATGACGCGCTGAGAAAAATGAACTCAGAAACACAAAGCGGAAGCCAAGGCTTCCGCTTTTTTGTACCGGCTTTGTATCAGTGACCTGCTGGCGAGATCACCAGTCGACGGTCTCACCGGCGTGCAGCGAGCATTCCTGTTTGACCAGGGCGATCAGCTCGTTGCCGCTGCGGGTACAGCGCCATTCGCCGTCATTGTACTTGAAGTGGTAGCCACCGGACTTCGACGCCAACCAGATCTCGTGCAACGGCTCCTGGCGGTTGATCACGATTTGGCTGCGGTTCTCAAATTCCAGCGTCAGTACGTTGCCGGTGGTCTCGTATTCGATGTCGGCACCGGATTCGTCGATGCCTTCTTCGATGCTCATCAGCACTTCATCTGCTAACTTATGAAATTCTGTATCATTCATCCCCGATCGTCCTATTGCTTTTCCTAGTGTGGGTGCGATTATAGAGGGCAATGAAATGATAATCACTGGCTTTCAAAAATGCGTAAAGGTTTATTAGCAATTTTGGTGTTGGGCGTACTGGCCCTCACCGGTTGTGGTCAGAGCGGGCCACTGTACATGCCTGACGACAGCGAGCAACAACAGCAAAACGATCAATAAACGGTTCAGACAGGGAAGAGACTACATTGGATTACTTTAATTATCAGCAAGACGGCCAACTATGGGCCGAAGACATTCCACTGGCCGAGCTGGCTGACCGTTTTGGCACACCGCTGTATGTGTATTCGCGTGCGACGCTGGAGCGCCACTGGCATGCGTTTGACCAGGCGGTGGCCGATCATCCCCATCTGATCTGCTATGCCGTCAAGGCCAACTCCAATATCGGCGTACTTAACGTGCTGGCACGACTAGGCTCGGGTTTCGATATCGTTTCGGGTGGCGAGCTGGAGCGGGTGGTTGCCGCCGGTGGCGATCCGGCCAAGGTGGTGTTTTCCGGTGTCGGCAAGACGGCAGCGGAAATGAAACGTGCGCTGGAGCTTGGCATCAAATGTTTCAATGTAGAATCCGAACCTGAGCTGGAGCGCCTCAACCAGGTGGCGGGCGAGCTGGGCAAGGTGGCACCGATTTCACTGCGTATCAACCCGGATGTCGATGCCCAGACCCACCCGTATATCTCGACCGGTCTGCGCGATAACAAGTTCGGCATTGCCTTTGACCGGGCGCCGGATGTGTACCGCTTGGCCCACAGCCTGCCTCATCTTGAAGTTACGGGGATGGACTGCCATATCGGCTCGCAGCTGACGGCTATTGACCCGTTTATCGATGCTACCGATCGCCTGCTGGCCCTGATTGATACCCTCAAAGCGGAAGGTATTGTTATCCACCATCTTGATGTGGGGGGCGGCTTGGGCGTGACTTACAGTGACGAGCGCCCGCCTCAGCCTTCGGAATACGCCAAGGCGCTGATGGAGCGTTTGACCGAGCATCGTGATCTTGAACTTATCTTCGAGCCGGGCCGTGCAATCGCAGCGAATGCCGGGGTAATGCTGACACAGGTAGAATACCTCAAGCATACCGAGCACAAGAACTTCGCTATTGTCGATGCCGCGATGAACGATATGATCCGTCCGACGCTGTACCAGGCGTGGCAAGACATCGTGCCGGTAGCCCCACGCGAAGGTGAAAAGGTGACCTATGATTTGGTGGGACCTATCTGTGAGACCGGTGACTTCATCGGTAAGGATCGCCAGCTGTGCCTTGAGACCGGTGATTTGCTGGCGGTGCGTTCGGCGGGTGCCTATGGTTTTGTGATGTCATCGAACTACAACACCCGTGCCCGTGCGGCAGAGATCATGGTTGATGGTAATCAGGCCCATGTGGTGCGTGAGCGTGAAGAGCTGGCGCAGCTGTGGCAGTCCGAGCATCTGTTGCCGGAATAATGAGAAGGAACAACATGCAGGTCAATTTTTCGAAAATGCATGGGTTGGGCAACGATTTCATGGTCGTTGACTGTGTTACCCAGAACGTGTTCTTCTCGCCGGATGCTATCCGGCGCCTGGCTGATCGCCACCGCGGCGTGGGGTTCGATCAGCTGCTTGTGGTAGAGCCGCCCTATGATCCTGAGACGGATTTCCACTACCGGATCTTCAATGCCGATGGCAGCGAGGTCGAGCAGTGCGGCAATGGTGCGCGCTGCTTTGCCCGTTTTGTCTGGATGAAAGGGTTGACCAATAAGTACCACATTTCGGTCAGCACCAAAGCTGGCAAGATGGTGCTCAAGCTAGAGAATGACAACCAGGTTACCGTCAACATGGGTGTGCCTGAGTTTGATCCGGCGAAAATCCCTTTCCGCGCTAAGCAGAGTGAGAAAACTTACATTTTGCGTGCTGGCGAAAAAACCGTGTTCTGCGGTGCAGTCAGTATGGGGAACCCCCATTGTGTCACTGTGGTGGATGATGTCGATACCGCGGATGTCGAGACGCTGGGACCGCTGTTGGAATCTCATGAGCGCTTCCCTGAGCGAGTTAATGCGGGCTTTATGCAGGTGATCAATCGCAATGAAGTTAAGCTGCGGGTTTATGAACGTGGTGCCGGTGAAACTCAGGCCTGTGGCAGCGGAGCTTGTGCCGCGGTAGCCATTGGCCGGGCTCAGGGCTTGCTAGATGATAGCGTGAAGGTGTCGCTGCCGGGCGGCGACCTGCAGATCCGCTGGCCGGGCGAAGGCAAGCCTTTGTATATGACAGGTGCGGCAACGCATGTGTTTGATGGACAAATTGTATTATGACCGATATTTCTCAGCTGGACGTGTGCACTCCTGAACAGGACACTGTCTCGTTGGACGAGCAGGCGGTGGCAGACTTTTTGCTGGCCAACCCTGATTTCTTTGTTCGCCATCCGGCGCTACTGAGCCGGATCCAGGTCCACCATGCCGACCGCGGTGTGGTGTCGTTGGTGGACATCCAGCTTGAACGCCTGCGCAGTAATGTCGGTGAACTGGAAGAGAAAATTACCGGCTTGGTCGGGGCGGCAACCAAGAACAGCCAGCTCTACCATACCTTTGCCAAGGCGCAGCAGCAGCTGTTCCAGACCCACAATATCTACCAGGCATTGAGTGTACTGGATAAATTGGCCGATGAGCTGGGGCTTGATGTCAGTCTGCGTCTGTTCGACAGCTTGGATGATAACTTGTTTCTCGAGCGTCGCAGCTTCGATAGCTTCAGCCGCTCACGTCTGTCATCTCGTCCGGTCTACCTCGGCCGCCTGCGCAAGCATGAGGCGGAAATGTTATTTGAGCAGCCGCCGCAGTTGGGCTCTTTTCTGGTATTGCCGCTTGGCAATGACAGGCCGTTTGGGGTCCTGAGCTTCGCCAGTGTCGATGGCGGTCATTTCCAGCCGGAGATGGATACGCTGTTTGTCGAGCAGCTGGCCATGGTGCTGGCCAAACTCATTCACCACTGGGAGTATACCCGCGAGGTGATTGAATGAGCCTGCCTTCCGGTTTGGAAAAGCCGTTGCAGCGATTCTATGAATACCTGCGCAGCGAGCGGGAGCTCAGCCTGCATACCCAGCAGAACTACAAGCGTCAGCTGACAACAATGGCCGAGCAGCTGGTCTCTTTGGGAGTCGATAACTGGCAGGCTGTGGATGCCGGCTGGGTGCGCCAGTTGGCCTCCAAGGGCATGCGTGATGGTCTCAAGGCCAGCAGCCTGTCGATGCGCCTGTCGGCGCTGCGCAGCTTCTTCGATTACCTGGTACAGCAAGGCGTGCTCAAGGCCAACCCGGCCAAGGGTGTGTCGGCGCCGCGCAAGGCGAGGCCGCTACCAAAGAACCTCGATGTCGATGAAATGGATCAGTTGCTCAGTGTCGATGAGGATGATCCGCTGGCTATCCGGGATCGGGCCATGATGGAGCTGATGTACGGTGCCGGCTTGCGTTTGTCGGAGTTGGTCAGCCTGGATGTCAAAGATGTTAGTCTGCGCAAGGGCGACTTGCGGGTGATCGGTAAGGGCGACAAAGAGCGCGTAGTACCGTTTGCTGGTCTAGCCCGCGAATGGGTCGGTCATTGGCTCAAGGTGCGTGGCCAACTGGCGGCTGCCGGTGAGCCGGGGCTGTTTGTCTCCAAGCTCGGGCAGCGCATTTCCAACCGCAATGTCCAGAAACGGATGGCGGAATGGGGCCAGAAACAGGCTGTTTCCAGCCATATCAACCCGCACAAGCTACGCCATAGTTTTGCGACCCATATGCTCGAGTCATCGGGGGATCTGCGGGCCGTCCAGGAACTGCTGGGCCATGCCAACCTCTCGACTACTCAAATCTATACCCACCTGGACTTCCAGCACCTGGCACAGGTGTATGATGAAGCTCATCCCCGCGCCAAGCGCAACAAGCGCTGAACCGGGGCTTTTTCGAGAGTAACCGCTGATGCAGTTTTACCGCCGCTTGTCTGCGCCAAAAGCGCTGACCTTCGATCTTGACGATACCCTCTATGATAACCGTCCGGTGATCCGCCGTGCCGAGCAGGCGATGCATGACTGGCTGGCGGCCCACCACCCGCGTACGCAAGGCGTTGGGAAGGTGGGTTGGCTCGAGTTGAAAATGCGCCTTGCCAAGGCAGATCCTATGCTGCGTCATGACGTGACCCAATGGCGCTTCGAGTTGCTAAAAATTGGCTTTATGCAGTTGGGCTACTCTTTGTCGGCAGCCGAGCAAGCAGCAAACGAAGGTGTGGCGGTGGTGCTGGAGATCAGAAACCAGGTCGATATTCCTGAAGAAACCCACCGGGTACTGGCCTTGCTCAAGCAGCAGTTGCCATTGGTGGCGATTACCAATGGCAATGTCGATGCGGACAAAATCGGGCTGGCGCAGTATTTCGATGATGTCTTGATGGCGGGCCGTGATGGGCTGTCGAAGCCCGAGCCCGATTTGTTTGCCAGTGCAGCGGCAGGGCTTGGTCTGGCGCCGGGCGATATCCTCCATGTCGGCGACCATCTGGTGACCGATGTCGGCGGGGCCAAGCGCAATGGCTTCAAAGCCTGCTGGTTCAACGACCAGCAGCGGGTACTGAGCCGCGAGCCGCGCGCCAAGTGGCTGCCGGATGTCGAAATCAGCCAGCTTTCACAGCTATTGACTCTGGTGAGTGACTAATTAGAGCTATTTAACTTGAGCTTCATTTTTCTGGATGAAGTTTCAAAACCTACTCGCCATGGATGGCGAGTCAGAGCTACATGGATGTATCTATGCGTTTTTGAAACTTCTTTCCAGATGAATGAATTACATGGCTCGTCTATTGAAGAAACAAGCTACTGCAGCAGGGACTGCTTCGGTTTGCTGCTTATCAAATGGTCGACCGAGATCATCCCTGCCCCCCAGAATACGTTGACCAGCATCATCATGCCCCACAGCTGGTGGTCGAAGAACCCTTTCTCCCACAATAGTGGGTATGACACCACCGCAATGATATTGAATACAAACAAAGCCAGCGCCATCGGGCGGGTAAACAGGCCGAGCGCCAAGAATACCGGCAGGATCAGCTCGGCTGCGGTACCCATGTAGGCAGCAATTTGCCAGGGCAGCAGCGGCACCTGGTACTCATACTCGAATAGGTAAAGGGTACTGTCCCAGCTGTTGTATTTCACCATGCCCGATTTGAAGAAGACCCATGCCACCCATAGCCGGGTGAACAGCAGTAGGAACGGGATCAGTGGCTCGGTGATCCGCTGGGACGTGGTATCGATTTGTTTGAGAAAATTCAGCATGCGCATTCTCCCTCAGGCAAGCCGTGGATACGGGTAAAGAATTGCTGTTGGATAAGTTCGCCGAGAATGGCCAGCATGGCTTCATCAGCTTCCCCCAATGGTTTCCCCTGCTGGCATAAGCGCAGCAGTGCTGTGGCCGACGGGGTCGTTGCCAACACCTGCATCCCTTGTGGACGGTGCTGGATAATGACCGACTCCGGCTGGCTGAGGTCAATTTGCTCAATCTGGTCCTGGGTGATCATCTGCCACAGGCTAGCAACTGGATATGGGGCGTCGAAGCTGTAAACAGGTTCGGCCACTTCCATCACCAACTGGGCGAGATTGTCCTCGGTGATCAGTGCTAGTTGCTCGAACGGAAAATCCGAGTTGATCGGAATATGCTGGCTGGCACGATCTACCAGCCATTCGAGGCGAGCCAGATCTGCCAAATAAGGGACAGCCTCAACCAAGGCGGGTTGGTTGTTGATGGTATCGCTGAAGCCGTCGCCGTAGTCGGTGACATTGCCTTCGCCAAGTGGCTGGATGAGGACATGTTGGCGGGCGATCTGGGCAAAGCATTCCTCCCCCACCACGGCCTTACAGCACGGGTAGGTGGCTTCAAGCACCTCGGACAGGCTGATAATAAAATTATTACGGTAGACCTGGATCAGTTGCTCCGGGCCGAATGAACTGTCAGCGATAGTTTCGCTGGCCGAGCTGGGCCGGTAATGCAGTGCTTCGGCGAAATCCTGCTGCAGTTGATGGAGGTTGTTAGGCTGCGGAGATCCCATCATTGGCCTCCTTGGCGATAATCTGTTGCGCTTTTTCTGCTTCCCCAAGCAATACATCAAGCTCTGGAATATCGAGGTCCCACTCGATCAGTGTCGGTACCCCGCCCAGCGCGGCGAAATGTTGGCGTACCCACTGGCGGTAGAGTTGCCACACCGGTTCGCTGACAGGTTTACTGTGGGTATCTATCCAGATCTCCCCTTGCTCGAACTGTTTGACCGTAAAGCCGGCCAAGTGGATCTCTTTGACGGTGCGCGGGTCGATGGCATCGAGGTAGGTTTGGCAGTCAAAATCATGGTTGAAGCTACTGACATAGATGTTGTTGAGGTCGAACAACAAACCACAACCGGTACGTTGCTGGACAGCCCGCAGAAATTCCCACTCTGGGATGGTCGAGTGGTTGAAGCTTAGGTAGCTGGACGGATTCTCAACCAGTAGCTGACGTCCAAGGGCATCCTGTACCTGTTCGACCTTGCGGCAGAAATGGGCCAAAGCCTCTTCGGTATAAGGGAGAGGTAGCAAATCATTGAAGTACTGGCCGTCGACCGAGCTCCAGCTGAGGTGATCGGAGACTGCTATTGGGTCGATTTCCTCGACCAGTTGCTTGAGCTGGCTGAGGTGCCGTTTGTCCAACTCGTCGGCTGAGCCGAGGGACATGCCGATCCCGTGGCAGCTGATGGGGTAGTGGTTGGCGATATCCCGGAGCTGCTGGCGGGCCGGTGAGTTGACCGTGAAATAATTCTCGCTATGGATTTCCAGCCAGCCTATATCTGGCTTTTCGGCGAGAAAATGATGGATGTGGGGGGAGCGAAGCCCCACCCCTACCATCTTGTCATAAGACAACCTGCTCAATTACTTAGCCTCTGTTGAGCCGCCGGCTAGGCGATCACACAAACCTTTAGGAACCATCACGAAGGCATCTTTCTGGCCATCGGTTTTCGAGGTACCGGCACAAGAGCTGGTTTTGGTGGCACAGTCATTCTTACCGGCCTTCACGACGCCGTAGCACTTCTCTTTCTCTTCTGCGGCTACCGCTGCTGTGGTGGTCATGGTGGTACCGGCTAGGGCAAGTAGGCCTGTTACTGCGGTGGCGAGTGCAATGTTGGTGGTCTTTTTCATGTTCTTTCCTCTTAAATACGCTGACTGTTGCTGGAAAATGCAACATTTCCTTTTGGGTTAACTGGCACTTCTTGGTGCTCTCGGTACATAAGAAAGGGCGAGTTGGGAATAACTTTCACGCTTTCTTAAGTTTTTTTAACTTTTCGTTAACTTTGCGCAATTCCAAGCATAGAACAAAACGATTTGGCAAGAGTTTGATTAGGTGAAATTTTTGTTGCCCGTTATTGACGGGGTTGCCATCTATAGAGGCGGGTATCTCGGCGGTTAGGGAGGTTTCTCGCATCGCGGGGGGCTTTGTGGTTATAATCATCACCATTGTATAAATAACCAGTAGAGAGCGATGGACGTTTCACTTCTGTTAGATGGCCTGAATGACAAACAACGCGAGGCGGTGGCGGCACCGTTGGGTAACCACCTGGTTTTGGCCGGCGCCGGGAGTGGCAAGACCCGGGTCTTGGTCCATCGCATTGCTTGGTTGATGACGATAGAGCAGGCCTCGCCTTACTCCATCATGTCGGTGACCTTTACCAACAAGGCTGCTGCCGAGATGCGTGGTCGAATTAATGAATTGATGCACGGCTCGTCGGCGGGGATGTGGAACGGTACTTTCCACGGCCTGTGTCACCGTATGCTGCGTGCCCACTATCTTGATGCAGGTCTGCCGGAAGATTTCAATATCCTCGATTCCGAAGATCAGATGCGTCTGCTACGTCGCCTGATCAAGGCCCAGAACCTGGACGAGAAGCAGTGGCCAGCGCGCCAGGCGGCGTGGTATATCAACGAGAAAAAAGACGAGGGGCTGCGACCACAACATATTGATACGTTCAATGATCCGGTCGAGCAGACCTGGTTGCGTCTCTATACCGCCTATCAGGAAGCCTGTGATCGTGCTGGCTTGGTTGATTTTGCCGAGTTGCTGCTGCGTGCGTTCGAACTGCTGCAGCGCAGCAAGCATATCCGCGAGCACTATCAGGCCCGCTTCAAGCACATTTTGGTGGACGAGTTCCAGGATACCAACAACATTCAGTTTGCCTGGCTGCGTCTGATGGCAGGCCCTGATTGTAACGTGATGATCGTGGGTGATGACGACCAGTCTATCTATGGCTGGCGCGGTGCCAAGGTGGAAAACATCCAGCGTTTCTTGAATGACTTCAAGGGTGCGAGCTCTATCTTCCTTGAGCAGAACTACCGTTCGACCGGCAATATCCTAAAAGCGGCCAACGGCCTGATCGCCAACAACAACGAGCGCATGGGCAAGAACCTGTGGACCGATGGTGCAGAGGGTGAGCTGATCTCGATTTACTCGGCCTTCAATGAGCTGGACGAAGCCCGTTTCGTGGTTGGCAAAATCAAAGAGCTGCGTGATCAGGGGGGGGCGCTGAGCGAAGCGGCCCTGCTATACCGCAGCAATGCCCAGTCGCGGGTATTGGAAGAAGCGTTGATCCAGGCCGGGATGCCATACCGCATCTATGGCGGTATGCGCTTCTTCGAACGTCAGGAAATCAAGGATGCCCTGTCCTACCTGCGCCTGATCGCCAACCGCAACGATGACGCCTCGTTCGAGCGGGTAGTGAATACCCCGGCTCGCGGTTTGGGTGATCGTACTCTGGAAACTATCCGCATGGCAGCCCGCGACCGTGGCGCGACGATGTGGCAGGCCAGTGTGGCCCTGCTGGAAGAGCAAGTGCTGGCTGGCCGTGCCGCCAACTCCTTGCGCCGCTTCATCGAGCTGGTCAACGCACTGGAAGACGATACCCGCGAGCTGCCGCTCTACCAGCAGACCGATGAGGTGATCCGCAACTCCGGCTTGCGCGCGATGTACGAGCAGGAGAAAGGCGAAAAAGCCCAGGCCCGTATTGAAAACTTGGAGGAGCTGGTAACGGCAACCCGCCAGTTCGAGATCCCGGAAGAAGCCGAGGAGATGAGCCCGCTGTCGGCGTTCCTGTCCCATGCGGCGCTGGAAGCCGGCGAAGGCCAGGCCGATGACTTCGAGGATGCGGTCCAGCTGATGACCATGCACAGTGCCAAGGGCCTGGAGTTCCCGGTGGTATTTATGGTCGGTGTCGAGGAGGGGATGTTCCCGAGTTCGCGCACGACCGAGGAAGTGGGCCGTTTGGAAGAGGAGCGCCGCCTGTGCTACGTGGGTATGACACGTGCGATGCAGAAGCTCTACATCTCGTATGCGGAAATGCGCCGCCTGTACGGCAAGGATAACTTCCACAAACCGTCACGCTTTATTCGCGAGATCCCGGAAGAGTTCATTGAAGAGGTGCGGATGAAGGCCAAGGTCTCCCGCCCGGCCAGTAGTGGTCGTTTCAGCCAGAGCCAGGTGAACGAGAACTTCAACCAGACCGGATACAGCCTTGGCCAGAGGGTTCAGCACCCGAAATTCGGTGAAGGTACCATCATCAACTTCGAGGGCAGCGGTGCCCAGAGCCGGGTTCAGGTCGCCTTCAATGGCGAGGGGATCAAATGGCTGGTCACCCAGTATGCCAAGCTTGAGCCGATGTAATTACCGGCTGGCACATTGTCGAGACTGAAATAAAAACCGTGGCATTCGCCACGGTTTTTTTATGCCGGGTAGCAGCTTGATCTATTGCGCGACGACCTTGCCTTCGCGACGCGGATCAGCAGCGCCGGTCAGGGCTTTGTCGCTGAGCTTGATGGCCTGGACACCGGAGTTGAGCTCCTTGATCTGGACTTTGAAGCCAAGCGCCTCCAATTTCGGCGCCCATTGTTCGGCTGGGGTACTGGCTTCGAGTTCAAACGGGCCGAAGCGGTTGTTCATGTTCGGCAGGTTGATGGCCTGTTGCAGATCCATGCCCCAGTCGAGGTGGGCCACCAGGGTTTTGGCGACATAGCCGATGATCTGGCTGCCACCCGGTGAGCCGATGGCAAGGTATGGCTTGCCTTTTTTCATCACGATGGTCGGCGCCATCGAGGAGCGCGGCCGCTTGCCCGGCTCGACCCGGTTGGCTATCGGCATGCCCTTGTCATGGCTGCGGAAGGAAAAGTCGGTCAGCTCGTTGTTGAGCAGGAAGCCGCGTACCATCACCCGCGAGCCGAAGCCGTTCTCGATGGTGGTGGTCATTGAAATGACGTTGCGGCCCTTGTCGACAATCGAGAAATGGCTGGTTGAGGGTAGCTCCAGTGATTCGTCCATGGCATAGCGCATGGCGTGATCCCATGGCGGGTTACCCGCTTCTGCCGTGGTCAGGGCTTGGTCGCTGTTGAGCAGGGTGGCACGCTGCTGGAGGTAGTCATCGGCCAGTAACCCTTTGGTCGGCATCGGCACATAGTCGCTGTCGGCCATGTAACGTCCGCGATCGGCAAAGGCGAGGCGCGATGCATCGCCGAGCAAACGCCAGCTAGTGAGGTTATCCGGCCCCAAATCGCCAAGCGGATAGTGACTGAGCATACCCATGATTTGTCCCAGAGTTAGGGCTCCGGAGCTTGGCGGCCCCATTCCGCAAACTTCATACTGGCGGTAAGGCGCGCAGACCGCAGGGCGCTCCTTGACTTGGTAGGTCGCCAGATCCATGGTACTGAGAACACCCGGGTTACCTGGGGCGGTGCGGACCGCCTTGACGATGTCCTTGGCAATCTCGCCGGTGTAGAAGGCGCTGGCACCGCGCTCGGCAATTTGCCGCAGGGTATCGGCATAATCCGGGTTTTTCAGGGTTTGCCCGGCTTGAATAGCCGTGCCGTCTTCATTGAAAAAATAAGCTTTGGTTGCGGCGAAACGCTGCAGGTGGGCTTTGTCCTTTTCCACTAATGCCGCCAGCCTAGGGCTCACAGTAAAGCCCTCTTTGGCAAGCTCGATGGCGGGCTCGAACAGTTTTTTCCAGTCCAGCTTGCCGTGGCGCTGGTGGGTGTACCACATCAGCCTGACGGTACCCGGGGTGCCGACCGAACGGCCACCGACCACGGCATCGAAGAATTTCAGTGGCTGGCCTGTTTCATCTTGGAATAATAGCGGGGTGACAGCAAATGGGGCGGTTTCGCGGCCGTCGAAGGTAGTCAGGGCTGTTTTCTTTTGATCCCAATAGACCATAAATGCGCCGCCGCCAATACCGGAGGATTGTGGCTCGGTCAGGCCCAGCACCAGCTGGGTAGCCACCATGGCATCGATGGCGTTGCCGCCCAGGCGCAGGATCTCCGCACCGGCTTCGCTGGCGTAAGGATTGGCAGAGGCAACCATCCAGTCCTTGCCGGTCACGGCTTGTTGCTCGGTCAGGCCGGTTGCCGCTTCAGGAGCAAGCTGATCAGCACTTTGCTGGCTGTCTTTGGCTAGGGAGGTTACAGGCAGAGTCAGCAGGCAGGCTGATAATAAGGCTATCCGATGTTGGTTCCATTCCATGGTCAATATACTCCTTACTTAGGCTGTAGTTAGCCTAAGTAAGGACAGGGGGCATGTCTAACCGTTGGTTGTTTTTTGTGCTGCGGGTCAACCTGTGTGGCAGACAGTATCGATGATTAAGCAGAAATGATGCTGACTAAAATCAGGCTGCCGATCACGGTGAAAAGCGCACCGCAGGTAGCATCAATCCAGGGTGTCCATTGCTTGAGTTTTTGCTGCAGGCGGGCTCCGGTTAGCAGCCAGGCTAAGAGGGCGAACCACAGGAACGAGGTGACCCACAGCAAAGCGATGGCTGTGGCTTTGCCACCAAGGGACATACTGGCTGGCACTAGTGTCGATAGCAGGCTGATGAAAAACACCAGCGCCTTGGGATTGAGGATATTGGTGGTAAAGCCTTTGGCCAGCGCTTGTTTGCGGTTGGCAAGCACTCGCTGTGTGGGTTTGGCTGCCTGGCCTTGTTCGGTTTGGTGGCGCTGCTGCCAGTGTTGCCATGTACCTTTCAGGGCACCGACACCGAGCCACAGCAGGTAGCTGCCGCCAGCGGCTTGCAGTAGGGCAAACAGCATCGGGTGCTGGTGGATCAGCAGGCTGGCCCCAGTAAGGCTGAGAATGGAATGGAGTAGGATCCCGAGTGACAGGCCAAGGGCGATCATGATGCCGGTTTGGCGGCCGTAGCGCCCGGCATTTTGGACCACTAAGGCGAAGTCGGGCCCCGGGCTCATCAAGGCGACGATATGAACGGTGACTAGGGTGGCAAGGGTGGTTACTTCGTTGATCATCGTGTGTACGGTATCCTTCAAACATCAGGGCACAATGCCCAGCAAGACGTAGCATGCCTTAGCCGCGCGGTGGACGCTTGTAAAAAAATGACAGTGGTTGCGGTACTGCGTATTGCTGGCGGGTTATTTTATCTGCGAAGGGGCAATGCCGTAGGTTTGCTTGAAGGCATGGGTGAAGTGGGCCTGATCGTAAAATCCCACGTGGTAGGCCACCTCGGTACTGGTGTAGCCTGCTTTCAGTAGCGCCATTGCATGCTCCAAACGAAGCCTGCCCAACCAAGCATAGGGAGTCATGCCGGTGGTTTTCTTAAATTGGCGCAGCAGTTGTGACGGGCTGAGATCGCACAGGCTTGCCAGCTGCTCAAGGCTAATCTTCTGATCCAGGTGAGCCATCACATAGTCGCGCAGCTGGGCGAGATCTTTGGATCCAAGAGGAGGAACATTGGCTTCGCGGACTTGGCCGTAATGGTTCAGCATGTAGGAAAAGGATTCGATCGGCAAACTGTCTCTGGCAAGCTGTGACATCAGCGGGCTGTCCAGCTGCTGGTGCAACTGGGTTAGCTGCTGGAACAGGGCATGGTCGGCGATCTTGTTTTGCGGGAAGCTGTACAGGCCCTTACCTGAGGACTCTTCGGCCTGCTGGCTGAGCCAGTCGGGGGTGATGCTGAAGACCTTGACCTGGTATCCGGTTTGCTCGGTGGGTTGGCCGTCGTGGATTTCGTCCGGTGGCATGATCACCAGCTGACCGGCTCCGGCAATGTGCTTGCTGCCGTTGTAGAAATATTGTTGTTGGCCCTGAGTGATCAAACCCACATGGTAGTCGAGGTGGTAATGGCGCTTGAATGCAAAGCTCTGGTAGTGGGCATCAATCAGGCTGATGTCGTCAATGGGGCTTTTGCGATGGCTGATTTTATTCATATCTCGCTCCCCGTTGCAGTTCATGGTCGGTTATGAGTACACCATAGCCATTGCTGCGGCGCTTGTAAAAAATCAACGGTGCTGCTTGCTAATAAAGCAGCACCGCATTTTAGTTCGAGGCCAATTTAGCTGACGGCAGTTTGTTGTTTGTTGCTGCGGTGGTTGCGCAGACCTTCGACGCTGAAAATGATCAGTGCCGCCCAGATAAAGGCAAAGGTATAGCCTTTGTCGGCAGTGAAGCTTTCACCGTAAACGCTGATCGCCAGCAGGAACATCAGGCTCGGGCCAATGTACTGGAAAAAGCCCAGGGTCGAGAGCTTGAGTTTGGTGGCAGCACCGGTAAAACACAGCAGCGGCAGGGTGGTGACAATACCGGCTGCCATTAGTAGCAAGTTGGTACTCATTGGGTTGGCCGTCCAGTCCGAGGTGGCGCTGTTGGCAAAGATAAACACATAGCCGAGTGCCAGGGGCAGCAACAGGCTGGTTTCCATGAACAACCCGGTTGCCGCATCGAGGTTGACCTTCTTGCGCAATAAACCGTAGAGACCGAAGCTAGCAGCCAGTGCCAGGGCAATCCAAGGCAGAGAGCCGAATTGGATCAGCTGGACCGCAACCCCGGTGGCTGCCAGGGCGACCGCGACCCACTGCAGCGGACGCAGGCGCTCACCCAGGAACATCATCCCGAGCAGGACATTGAGCAGCGGGTTGATGTAATAGCCTAGGCTGGCATCCAGCATATAGTTGTTGTTCACCGCCCAGATGAAAATCAGCCAGTTTCCCCCGACCAGCAACGAGGTTGCCAGCAGTAGCATCAACACCTTCGGCCGGCCCAGTACGGCTCTGACCTGTCCCCAGCCCTTGCTGACAACCAGCAGCAAGGCTAGAAAGATAAACGACCAGATCACCCGGTGGCTGAGAATTTCCATCGCACTGACATGCTGAAGGGATTTGAAATAGATCGGTGCTATTCCCCACATGGTGTAGGCCGATAGGGCGAGGATGACGCCGCGTTGGGTCTGGGTATTTTGCGCTTCCATGGTTACCTGAAAAGTTGGTGCCGAGCGGGCGGGGAGAAATAAAAATTCAGTTGTGTATGCACGGGCAGTATAAATCGTGATCGATCTCAATACTATTGCCTTTTTCCTCTACAACTATAGCCGCAGGTAGAGCAAATGATTTGAATCGGGTGTGACTCCCATCAGTGATCTGAATGGTATAGAATAGCCAGCCTTGTCCATCTTCAGGTGCCCCGATTTGGGTCGCCAGTGCCAATGAGAACGTTATGCCAGCAAGCCAGCCGAGCCAGACCGAGAGCCCAATGACCTGTCAGCAGGTCCTGCAGGAGGTATTCGGCTACCAGGAATTCCGCGAGGGCCAGCAGCCTGTTATCGAGGCGGCGGTGTCCGGTCAGGACTGCCTGGTGATCATGCCGACTGGTGGCGGCAAGTCGCTGTGCTATCAAATTCCTGCCTTGCTGCGTGACGGTCTGACCCTGGTGGTCTCCCCGCTGATTTCCCTGATGAAAGATCAGGTCGACCAGCTCAAGGCCAACGGGGTGGCTGCTGCCTGTATAAATTCCACCATGTCGTGGGAAGAGATGCAGGATACCTTTCAGGCGATGGCACAGGATCAGTTGAAACTGGTCTATGTGTCTCCCGAGCGCTTGCTCAGCCGCGATTTCTCCGAACGCTTGGCCAGTTTGCCACTCAGTATGATCGCGGTCGATGAAGCGCACTGTATCTCGCAGTGGGGCCATGACTTCCGCCCAGAGTATGCGGCGATCGGCAGTTTGCGCCAGGCTTTCCCGGAGGTGCCGGTGATTGCCTTGACGGCTACTGCGGATGAGACCACGCGCCAAGATATCGTGGCCCGTTTGGCACTGCAGGATCAGCATACCTACCTCGGCAGCTTCGACCGGCCGAATATCCGCTATACCCTGCAGGAAAAGTATAAGCCAATGGCCCAGCTGATCCGCTATCTATCCGGCGTTCGGGGCCAGTGCGGCATTGTCTACTGCAACAGCCGCAAGCGGGTTGAGCAGATCAGCGAAAAGCTCAACGAGGGCGGGATCCGTGCCGCGGCGTACCATGCCGGGATGGAGCACGATGAACGGGCCTGGGTACAAGAAGCATTCCAGCGTGACGATATCCAGATTGTGGTGGCGACCGTGGCCTTCGGCATGGGGATCAACAAGCCCAACGTGCGCTTTGTGGTCCACTATGACATTCCGCGCAATATCGAATCCTATTACCAGGAAACCGGGCGGGCTGGCCGCGACGGCCTGCCGGCAGAGGCTATTCTGCTCTATGACCCATCGGATCTTGCCTGGCTGCGCCGTTGTCTGGATGAAAAGGAAGAGGGTCCACAGAAGCTGGTGGAAAGCCACAAGCTCAATGCCATGGGGGCGTTTGCCGAGGCCCAGACGTGTCGTCGTCAGGTGTTGCTCAATTACTTTGGCGAGGCGCGGGAAGAGCCGTGCGGTAACTGCGACGTCTGCCTTGACCCACCCAAGCACTTTGACGCGCTTGAGGTATCGCAGAAGGCCTTATCCTGTGTCTACCGGGTGAACCAGAGCTTCGGTATTACCCATGTAGTGGAAGTGCTGCGCGGTATGCAGAACCAGCGCATACGCGAGCATGGCCACGAAAAGCTCAGCACTTATGGTATCGGCCGCGAGCACAGCCACGAGTTTTGGGTCAGCATTTTGCGCCAGTTGATCCACCGCGGTTTCCTGACCCAGAATATCGTGCGCAGTTCGATTTTGCAGTTAACCGCCAAGGCTCGTGACGTGTTGCGGGGTGAAGTACCACTCGAGTTGGCGGTACCGAGGTTGGATATTGCGGCTCGCAGTGCCAAGAGCGATAAAATGGCCAACCGCCAATACGACAAGAAGCTGTTTGCCAAACTGCGCAAACTGCGCAAGGCGATTGCCGATGAGGAAGACTTGCCGCCGTACGTGGTCTTCAATGATGCCAGCCTGATGGAGATGGCCGAGCGTTTGCCGACTTCGGCAGGGGAGCTGTTAGCGGTCAATGGGGTCGGGCACCGTAAGCTGGAAAAATACGGCAATGCCTTCCTGGGGCTTATCGAAGATCATCTCACCGCAGGTGAAGAAGTGGGTTTTGGGATCGGCTAGCGGGAAACGGCAGATAAAAAAATACCGGACAATCCGCGTCCGGTACAAAATGCGTTTTAGATACAACCTGGGGCGAGGCCCCGGCATGCTCTGTTCGCTACAAAACAGCTTGCGTATTTGGTGAGAATGTTAAATTCACCGATTGCTAACCCGGTCTCCCCGGTTGGCAACAGCTTCATAAAACCATGAACCTCGCCCCTTGGCTAGAGGCTGGTTATTGCTTGATACGCAGAGAAACAATTGGTTACAGGAAACCTTCTGTAGCTATTCATGGCAAAAAGGAATAAAGCACTATGACAGCAAGTCCTGACTTTTGCTGCCGCCGTTTGGATACGGTGGCACGTTTGCTTGAAATCGGTGGGCCAGACATCGACTATGATAATTTTGCCCCTATTGCCAATGTGTTGCTCCAGTTGCTGGGGATGACAGTGGTGGAAAAAGAGCCCAATGCTGACTTGCATGTGTGGCTGGTGGATTTCGAAGGCTGCCGATTGCTTCTCAAGGGTGAGCACTACAGCGGCCAGATGTGGCTGGAGGGGCTTGACAGTGATGCCGAGGAAACGCTGTTATTCTTGGCTGGGCTATTAGGAAAGCGGTGAAACACTGGGCAAAGCGGTGGTTTGCTGTATAATCCCCGCCTTCGGTTGCTACTGGCAGTGTGAGAGCTGGCGGTGGTTTTTTTGGGTTCCCTCTCCCCCAATGACAAAAAGGTCTGACAATGACGACTTCTCAATTTTCGCCCGCGCAGCAGCGCAAGGCGCTTTCTTTGCTGGTGGCGTTCCACCTACTTATCATCGCATCGAGCAACTATTTGGTGCAGCTTCCCTTTACCGTGATGGGGCTCCACACCACCTGGGGTGCTTTTACCTTCCCGTTTATCTTTTTGGCAACAGATTTGACGGTCCGTATTTTTGGCGCGGCGATGGCAAGGCAGATCATCCTGCGGGTAATGATGCCGGCGTTGGTGATTTCCTATGTCCTGTCGGTCCTGTTCTATCAGGGCGAGTATCAGGGGCTCGGTCATCTTGGTGAATTTAACCTGTTTGTGGCGCGGATAGCGATTGCCAGTTTCATGGCTTACCTGCTGGGTCAGATCATGGATGTATCGGTGTTCAACCGCCTGCGCCAGACCAAGAAATGGTGGGTGGCGCCGAGCTGCTCGACCCTATTTGGTAATGCGCTCGATACCTTGGCTTTCTTCTCGATAGCGTTCTACAACAGCCCGGATGCCTTTATGGCTGAAAACTGGGTCGAGATCGCCTTGGTGGATTACGGCTTTAAATTACTGATCAGCCTCGGTCTGTTTGTACCAATGTACGGTGTGCTGCTCAATTACCTGATTGGTAAGCTGACCACCTTGTCCCCGGCCAAACCGGAAGGTGATAACCAGCCGCGCAACACCTTGGGGGTTTAGCTTTCCCTTCATCGGGTTTCGAACCATAATAAGCACAGTTTAAGGCCAGCATTGCTGGCCTTTTTAATAGGAGGAAGTATGCATATCCGAGAGGCCAGTATTGAAGAAGCGGTCACCGTGTTAGCCGCCATTACTGAGTTTGCCCGTCCTGCCACCGAGGATGAAATCAAGCAACGACTACGCGGCCATCGGGCACTGATTTTGGTGGCCGAGTTAAACGGTGAAATAGTCGGGGTAAAAATCGGTTATCAGCTATCGGAAGAGTGTTTTTATAGTTGGTTGGGTGGCGTTGCGCCGGCCGGCCGTCGGGGTGGGGTGGCCCAAGCATTGTTGGAAGCGCAGGAAGAATGGGGAGTGGCACAGGGCTACCGGGAACTGAGGGTGAAATCCCGTAACCGCTTCCCTGCGATGCTGCGTTTATTGCTAAGAAATAACTATAAAATTGAGCACTTGGAAAAGAAAGACGGGATTGAAGATTATCGCCTGCATTTCATCAAACAACTAAATGACAATTATTCTCAATAAAATGCTTGCATCTTAAATGAGAATGGTTATTATTAACTTGCACTCAACGAGAACAGTAACAAAGAGTTCTCGATTGAAGGCACGACATTGCTCACATTGCTTCCAGTGTACTTTAGCTAGGGTGGGTTTTTAGTGTAGGGCTGAAAACACAATCCCTTCTGCTGAGCGGCAACTACTTCCAAGTCTTGATAAGGGAAAGTAGTGCCGCTTTTTCTTTATCTGCGATTTATTCGCTTTCTATGCTTTACCCAAGAGCGTTAGGCTATCTTGACGAGTTCTTTGACCAGTTTATTGATCCCTTCTGCGGCCTCGGATATGCTGCCGGCCAGCATATAAGCAGGCGTCGTCAGCAGACGGTGTTTTTGATCCAGCACGTAGTCACTGACCGGGCATTTGATATGCTCCCCGCCCATTTCGGTAAAGACCTTGGCCGTATCCGGATCGGTGCCGATCGTCCCCTTTGCGCCAGGGCCATAGATAAGTGGGATCATTGCCGGGGCAATACACAGGTAACCGGCGGGTTTTTCCTCTTCGGCAAACGTCTGGCAAACCCGTTTGACCTCGGGATGAATCGTGCACTCGCTGCCCTTGAAGGCAAAGTCAGAGAGGTTCTTGGCGGCACCGAAGCCGCCCGGAAGCAGCAGGGCGTCATACTGGCTGGGATCCAAGGTCGCTAGATCATCGATTTGACCGCGGGCGATCCGGGCCGCTTCGATCAATACATTTCGCCTTTCTGGCATTTCTTCACCGGTCAGGTGGTTGATCACATGGTGCTGATCCATATTCGGGGCAAAGCAGTGCCAGCTGGCCCCTTCTTGCTCGATAGCAAGCAGGGCGAGGACGGATTCATGGATTTCGGCACCGTCAAACACACCCGAGCCGCTCAAAATAACTGCGATTTTCTTCATAATGGCTCCCTTTATCGTCAGATTTGTCTGTTTTTACTCTCAGTTCATCTTATTTCAGTATGGCTTGTTAACTTTTTCCACAATTAACGATCATTTCTGGATCGTGGATCTATTGAGCGATATGGATTTAAGTTGTTGTATTTAATTGTTTTTATGTCTGTGTTTTTTGTGGTTTTAAAAATTGATCAACGCTTTAAAATGAACTACCAACAAACTTATCCACAGATAGGGTAGCCAAATAGGAAAACAGCAGTTAACAGTTGGTGGTAGTCATGGCATCCTAGTGAGCTAACTCTTTCATCCCCCGGATATAAGAATATCTTTATGGCAACTATCCCAGAAAATCCACTTATTCTGATTGATGGATCATCTTATCTTTATCGTGCCTACCATGCTGCGCCTAACTTCACTAATTCAGACGGTGAACCAACCGGTGCGGTGTATGGTGTCGTAAACATGCTGCGCAGTCTGTTGCGCCAGTTTTCCACCGAGCATATTGCTGTCATCTTTGATGCGAAAGGAAAAACATTCCGAGACGAGATGTACCCGGAATACAAGGCCAACCGTCCGCCAATGCCGGATGATCTTCGCTCCCAGATCGAGCCGCTTCATGCCGTGATCAAGGCCATGGGCCTGCCGCTGATTTCGATTTCCGGGGTAGAAGCCGATGACGTGATCGGTACCTTGGCCAGCCAGGCGTCGAAAGCCGGGATGCCGGTATTGATCAGTACCGGTGATAAAGATATGGCCCAGCTGGTTGATGAGAATATTACCCTGATCAACACCATGACCGGTGTGGTGATGGATCCGGCTGGGGTGGTTGATAAGTTTGGTATCGGCCCAGAGCTGATCATAGACTACCTTGCCCTGATGGGAGATAAGGTCGATAACATCCCTGGTGTACCGGGAGTTGGTGAAAAGACGGCCAAGGCATTACTGACGGGTATAGGCGGTTTGGATGCGCTGTACGCTAACCTTGACGCTATTGCGCCGTTGGGGTTCCGTGGTTCGAAAACCATGTCTAAAAAGCTGCTGGACAACAAGGAAGCAGCATACTTGTCCTATGATCTAGCGACGATCAAACTGGATGTCGATCTGGACGTCACCCCTGAACAGTTGGTGAAAACCACGCCGGACACCGATGAGCTGACCAAGCTGTTTGGCCAGTTGCAGTTCCGTCGCTGGCTGGCAGAAATGCTTGATGGCAGTGACGGCCGTATTGTGGCTGATGAAAAATCGGCAGCGCCGGCTGAAGCCAAGCCGGTTGCCCCGGTGATTGACCGCAGTGGTTACGAAACTGTGCTGGATGAAGCGGCATTCAACCAGTGGCTGGAAAAACTCAATACGGCTGAAGTCGTAGCGTTTGACACTGAGACCGATGGCTTGGATTACATGACGGCTAACCTGGTGGGTGTGTCTTTTGCCGTGGAAGAAGGCAAAGCGGCCTACGTGCCGGTAGCCCATGACTACCTCGATGCTCCGGCTCAGCTTGACCGTGACTGGGTGCTGGCCCAGCTTAAACCGCTGCTGGAAGACCCAAGCAAGGACAAGGTTGGTCAGAACCTCAAGTTCGATGCCAGTATCCTTGCCCGCTACGGTATTGAGATGCAGGGGATCCGCTTTGACACCATGCTGGAGTCTTACGTCTTCAACAGTGTGGTCGGCCGCCATGATATGGATAGCCTGTCGCTGCGCTACCTTGAGCACAAGACCATCAGCTTCGAGGACATTGCCGGCAAGGGCAAGAAGCAGCTGACCTTCAACCAGATTGATCTGGAGCAGGCTGGCCCTTATGCGGCAGAAGATGCCGATATTACCCTGCGTCTTCACAACGTATTGCTAGAGAAAGTGAATGCCGATGCCAAGCTAAAATCGGTATTGGACGATATCGAGATGCCATTGGTACCGGTTCTGTCGCGGATGGAGCGTACCGGGGTATTGATTGACAGTATGCTGCTTGGCGCGCAGTCGACTGAGATCGCCGTGCGCCTTGATGAGCTGGAAAAGCAAGCTTTTGAGATTGCGGGTGACGAGTTTAACCTGAGCTCGCCAAAGCAGCTTCAGGTTATTCTGTTTGAGAAAATGGGCCTGCCAGTTCTGAAGAAAACCCCATCGGGTACCCCTTCGACCAATGAAGAAGTGCTGCAGGAGCTGGCACTGGATTATCCGCTGCCGAAGCTGATCTTGGAATACCGTAGTCTGGCGAAGCTGAAATCGACCTACACCGATAAGCTGCCGAAGATGATGAACCCGGCAACAGGCCGTGTTCATACGTCTTACCACCAGGCAGTGACTGCAACCGGCCGTTTGTCGTCAAGCGATCCTAACCTGCAGAACATTCCGGTTCGTAACGAAGAGGGGCGCCGTATTCGCCAAGCCTTTATTGCACCGACCGGCTACAAGGTACTGGCGGTCGATTACTCGCAAATCGAGTTGCGTATCATGGCACACCTGTCGGGCGATCAGGCCCTGCTGGATGCCTTTAACCATGGTAAGGATATCCATGCTGCAACGGCTGCCGAAATTCTGGGGATCCCGCTTGACTCGGTGACCAGCGAACAGCGTCGCCGGGCCAAGGCGATCAACTTCGGTCTGATCTACGGTATGAGTGCTTTTGGTCTGGCCAAACAGCTGGATATGGGCCGTAATGAAGCGCAGGATTACATGAATGTGTACTTCGAGCGCTACCCAGGCGTACTGGAATACATGGAAAGCACGCGCAACCAAGCCAGCGAGCAAGGGTATGTTGAAACCCTGTTTGGTCGCCGTTTGCACCTGCCTGATATCAAGTCGCGCAACGGCATGCGTCGCAAAGCGGCTGAACGTGCCGCAATCAATGCCCCGATGCAGGGTACCGCAGCCGATATCATCAAGCGTGCCATGGTGTTGGTCGATGAGTGGGTCGGCCAGCAGCCTGAAGGGCGTGTTCGCCTTCTGATGCAAGTTCATGACGAACTTGTATTTGAGGTACAGGAGTCGGAGGTCGACAACGTTTCTGCCGAGGTTCGCCGTTTGATGGAATCGGCGGCTGAGCTGGCTGTTCCGCTGATCGCCGACGCCGGTATCGGTGATAACTGGGATCAGGCGCACTAAATCAGCCTAATACCCAATCCCTAGAAGAAATAGCCAGCCATGCTGGCTATTTTTTTGCTGAAATTATTCGTTCAGTGACTTACGAGGTTTAGAAATTACTTACGAGATCTTGAAAAAAAACTACAAAAAGTCTTTTCAAAACTGAGCAATTGATATACAGTTAGAGGCGTAGGGTACAGAGGTAAGATGTTCTATCTTTCAGACCTTTTGTTTCACGTTATTGGATTTGGCTGATTCAGCCGCCCTGGTCATTTGGCCAGGGCGTTTTTTATTGTGCCAAAGAAAAATCCATCTCCCCCCAAACTCCCCGTTTGTATTTTGATCATTCTGGCGCTGATTGGTTGCCAACTCACCTATTTAGTTACCGAATATCGATACTGGAAGCTTTTGTTGCCAGGCTTTACTCTCATTGCTGATTTTTTCCTCTCTAATTTTTAGAGTAATTACTTTAATTTTGCTGGGCAGGTGGCTATAATCTTGTTTGCTTCTTGTTCATATTTGTTTTCGGTAGTGGGTTCAAAGCCGGCTAGCCAGCAAATACATGAAATCGCCATCCTGGATTTGGGGTGGCTTTTTTTTATCCAGCCTGTCATCAAACTGTAATTTTATTCCATTTTGGGATGTCAAAATCCACTTGCTATCATCTTTATTTTTGATAAAAAACAACTTTCCCCTGGATTGTGCGCCAACAGTCTAAAACTGGATATTTGCGGCGGGAAATCAAGGCAGGATCTGAGTTGCGATGTTGCCCAAAACACACTTATGGGATAAAAAACTTGCGTTGGTAGGGGAAATCACTGATGCTTTCGAAACAAATATAAAAACCTCCTATTTCTCTCCCATTGCCCCGCCTTGCTGGTGGGGTATTTTTATGCCGTCAAGTCACCGGCTGCCGTTGCAGCGGCAACAAATAAAAAAGCCCCCGTTTGGGTAACTCCTATCAATTAAGATGTTTGGAGCGAACCACATAGCGGGTTTTACTGATACGAACGGTCCTTGATTTG
>NZ_JAWJZI010000026.1:0-44050 GCF_033022775.1 Photobacterium rosenbergii
CAAACTTAATGTCTGAGGGTATTTTCACTCAACCGTAGGATCATTCAACTGATCAATGGCTTAACTGATCGGTGTTACCCGTTTGGGAGCTTTGCGTTGGTTGTTGTTCGGGGCGAAGGTTTATTCTTCGTCTTGCGCCTCGTCTTCTTCGAGCATTGCCAGCTGACGCTCAAGCTCAGGGGCAAACCACTCGTCCAGCTTGCGGCGGACTTGATCCACACCGATCCCCTTGAGTGATGAGAAAGCTTCGACCTGTACGTCGCCACCGAAGGTCTTGACGTTATCGCGTACTTTCATCAGTTGCTGCTTACGGGCACCGCTCTTGAGTTTGTCTGCCTTGGTCAGTAGAACCAGCACTGGCAGGCGGCTTTCGATCGCCCACATGATCATCTGCTGATCCAGATCCTTGAGCGGGTGACGGATATCCATCAGTACCACTAGGCCCTGCAGACATTCACGTTTTTGTAGGTATTCACCCAGCGACTCCTGCCATTTCAGTTTCATTTCCAGCGGAACCTGGGCATAGCCATAGCCTGGAAGGTCAATCAGGTTACAGCCCGGTACCACTTCAAACATATTGATCAATTGGGTACGGCCAGGCGTTTTAGAGGTACGGGCCAGGCTCTTTTGGTCGGTGATGCGGTTTAGGGCACTCGACTTACCTGCATTGGAGCGGCCAGCAAATGCGATCTCAACGCCTGTGTCGTTTGGCAAGTGTCGGATAGTCGGCGCACTTGTGATAAATCCTGTGTTTCTATAGTTGAGAGGTTGATTCACTGTTAACTCCGTCAAGTCTTGATGTAGTCGACTGATTACTTTTATGTGAAATTGTGTAAAATGTACGAAAACCGAGCTCGGTTAGTGGTCGCATTGTATACCATGTTACTGAGCATTACTTGTGGTACTGGAAGCTCTATAATTATAAACGGAATGTCATGAAGAAATTAGCACTGATATTGACTCTGCTGGCCAGTTGCTCAGCCTGGGCCCAGGGAGATGCAGAAGCCGGAAAGGCGAAAGCCGCAACATGTGCCGCCTGCCATGGTGCAGATGGTAACGCTATTATGGCGCAATACCCTAAGATCGCCGGCCAGCATGCAGGTTACCTTGAAAAACAGCTCAAAGATTTCAAGCTTGCGATGAGCAGCGGTGGTGCGCAAGGACGTAACGATCCTGTTATGGGTGGCATGGCTATGCCACTGACCGAGCAGGATATGGCCGACCTAGCAGCCTATTATGCCTCACTACCTATCTCTGATAACACCACATCTGAATCGTCGATTGAGATCGGCCAGACCCTATACCGTTTCGGTGATGCCGAACGGGGTGTGACTGCCTGTACCGCTTGCCACGGCCCACGTGGTAATGGCACCAGCCTGTCCGGGTTCCCGAAAATCTCTGGCCAGAATGCCGAATACGTTAAGCTACAGCTGGAGAAATTCCGCGATGGTCAGCGTGTCAATGACATGAATGCCATGATGCGTGCGGTAGCAGCCAAGCTTACCGACGACGAAATTACCGCCTTGTCCCAGTACGTTGGCGGCTTGCACTAAGTTTTCCTTCAGCCTGGCTTCCAGTCGGTGGTGAGAAAGGGGCAGCTTCGGCTGCCTTTTTTATTGCCGTCTTTTATGTTGACCCTGCAAGAAAATGACAGTTTTCTCTGGCTAGAAAGCAATATGCTTGGTGGCTTGTGAGAGATCAGCTATTCGTATCGGTCGATGTTGATGAAGTTATTAATACTGTATGCATTAAAGTATATTCAAAACAATGCCTTGTGTGTGTTGAAATAAAGTTACAGCCAAGCCCTCCTTATTTGCTCCATTGTTTCAGGCCAGAATCGGCGTAGAGTATGCCTTGTCGACAGGGAGTCGGCACAGGAAGGAAAGCGCCACTGATGGCATGGGCACGAGGCCCGAAGGATACAGGATGTCCGGCAAGGAGCCGGGTAGACCGCAAGATGTGGTAAGGACTGTCAGGAAAGACCCTTACGGAAAAGAAAACACAACATAGGAAGCAGCATTCTAGGGACGGGGTGCACACACGGATGGTGGACTGGTTGCCTGATGGCAACATGCTGATGGAAAAGCCGGTTAAGGATGGCCGATACGACAGGGATAAGCGTCTAAGGACACAAAAACTCATCAGGATGATGAAAAACAACAAGTTGGCACGGAAGCACTAATAACAAATGGATATTGCCAGACCGGGATGTTACTAACTGGTTAAGGACAGACTAGACAGGATATAGCCAGCAATGGCGACCCCACAGAGCGGCAGGTTAGACAACCTGTCGCTTTTTTCTTGTTTGGCGCTTTTCCCTCGCGCGCTTTGTAGTGCACATTTCTCCATCAAATCTGCTATGATACCCGGCTTCATTTGTGCGCCGTGGCATTGCCCTGTGCGTTAGACTTAACTGGAGAGCGATAATGATCCCTTGTCCGCTGTGCCATAGCCAAGACAGTGCGCTGTTTTTTGAAGATAAGCGCCGACAGTATCTCCGCTGTGGTGAGTGTGCATTGATATTTGCCGATCCTGCGTCGAGATTGTCGCCGCAGGAAGAGAAAGCGCACTATGATTTGCATGAAAACAACCCGGAAGATATGGGGTACCGACGTTTTCTTGCTCGCCTTGCCGACCCGCTAACGGAGCGCTTGGGGGATCAAGCACTCAATGGCTTGGATTTTGGTTGCGGCCCGGGCCCAACCCTGTCGCTGATGCTGGCGGAGTCTGGCCATAATATGGCGGTCTATGACCCGTATTTCGCCGCTGAGCCGGCAGTGCTGGAAGTGCAGTATGATTTTGTCACCTGCACCGAAGCGATCGAACACTTTTATACGCCTGCGAAGGAGTGGGGGCAGCTGGTTGGTATGATAAAACCCGGTGGTTGGCTGGGGTTGATGACCAAACTGGCACGAGATGCAGATGCCTTTGCGCAATGGCATTACAAGAACGACCCGACCCACGTGAGCTTTTTCAGTCGCGAAACATTCCAGTATTTGGCCCAACGAGACGGCCTGGATGTGGAATTTGTCGGGAATGATGTAATTTTGCTGAGGAAAACCCAGTAATGACCCGTAAGAAAAGAAGCCGTACTACCGGGATGTCCGATCAGGTAGTCACTGTAAAGACCCGCACCCAGCACGACCTTGATGGTCTGCAGCGCAAAAAAGATCGTAAGCGCAAAGGCCTTAAATCTGGTAGCCGCCACTCAATGGTAACGCCAGAAGATGCCCGCAAGGCCGCCCAGCGTAAAGATCCGCGCCACGGCAGCAAGAAAGCGATCCCGTTGATTGTCGAGCCGAAAAAGCCGATGACCAAGCAACAGCGTCGCATGACTGCTGAGCAAGAGCTGCAGATGCTGGAAAATGATGCTCAGCTAATGATTTTGCTTGACCGTATCGAAGCGGGCGAGAAGCTAGGGGCTGGCCTGCAGAAGCAAGTTGACCAGAAGCTGGATCGTATTGAGCAGCTGATGAACCAGCTTGGCCTGCTTGACGAAGACGAGCCAGAAATGGATGAGGAAGCGGTAAGCGGCCCTCGCTCCGATGATGACTTGCTCGATCAGTTCGAAAACATGGAATTTGACGGTTTAGACAAGGAGTAAGCCTTGCAGGATATGACATTGTGGCTAGGACTGGCCGGCCTGATTGTGGCAGTACTGGCAAGCTATGCCGGTTACTTGTTGTTTAAGCTGTATAAGCAGACCCAACGCCATAAGGCTTTTCTTGCCCGGGCCCAGCGCCAGCAGGAAGAAGGGATCAAGCAGCGCAATGCCAATATCATGGAAAGCGTGCTGATCATCGCTGAGGCCGGCAAGCAGGACGAGTGCGATATGTCTGAAATCGCGATTCGTTTGTACAAGCTGATGGAAGTCCTTCAGGGTGATCACCGGGTGGACTTTGCCTGCCACTATCCGGCCATGCATGAGCTTTACCAGGTGGTGAAAGATATGCCACGTGGCGATCAGCGCAAGACCTTGGCCAAGAAAGAGCGTATGCAGCTGGATCTGATCCGGATGAAAGCCGAAGCCCGTCTCCAGGAGACCATCAAGTCTGAGCTGGATGTGATCTTGGCTGCCAAGCCAACAGCCTGATACCGATAGTTGTCTTCTCCTGTCTATACTCACAGGCAGGGGAAGGCTGATCGGGTTAGCAGTTTAGTTATCTCCTATCTACATCTTTACCAAGTTGTGTCAAACTTGGTGGTCAGTTTCTCTCCCCTCTAATCTAGTGGAAGTAAGTCATGTCAAATGAGCAAATTGTTTGGGATCAGGCCTTAATCGAAAAATATAACTATTCGGGGCCGCGCTATACCTCATACCCGACGGCGCTGGAGTTCCACGAAGCGTTCACGCCAGCGGAATTTGACATGGCGTGCGCCCAGTATCCTGAGCGTAACCTGTCGCTGTATGTTCATATCCCGTTCTGCCACAAGCTGTGTTACTACTGTGGCTGTAACAAGATCATCACCCGTCACCAGCACAAGGCTGATCAGTACCTTGATGCGCTGGAGCAGGAAATCCGCCAGCGTGCGGCACTGTTGGGTGAGCGCACAGTTAGCCAGTTGCACTGGGGCGGTGGTACGCCCACCTTCCTGACCAAGCCGCAGGTAAGCCGTTTGATGGGGCTGCTGCGCGAGCTGTTTACCTTCGCGCCTGATGCCGAGATCAGCATCGAGGTTGACCCGCGTGAAATCGAACTCGATATGCTTGACCACCTGCGCAGCGAGGGTTTCAATCGCCTGAGCATCGGGGTGCAGGACTTCAACAAGGAAGTCCAGAAGCTGGTTAACCGTGAGCAGGATGAAGACTTTATTTTTGCCATGGTAGAGCGTGCCCGCGAGCTGGGTTTCCGCTCGACCAACCTGGATCTCATCTATGGTCTGCCGAAGCAGACGCCTGAGCTGTTTGCCCAAACCCTGGAGCAGGTGCTGACCATGCGACCTGGCCGTTTGTCGGTTTTCAATTACGCCCATATGCCGAAGTTGTTTGCGGCCCAGCGCAAGATCAAAGAGGCGGACTTGCCTCAAGCCAATGCGAAGCTGACGATTTTGCAGCAGACCATTGCGACCCTGACCGGAGCCGGTTACCAGTTTATTGGTATGGATCACTTTGCCCTGCCGGAAGATGAACTGGCTGTTGCCCAGCGAGAGGGGATCCTGCACCGCAACTTCCAGGGCTATACTACCCAGGGCGATACCGATCTGCTGGGCCTTGGTGTGTCTGCCATTTCGATGATTGGCGATTGCTATGCCCAGAACCAGAAAGAGCTCAAGCATTACTACGCAAGCGTCGACGAGAAGCGTGAAGCGCTATGGAAAGGGGTATCGCTTGATAGTGATGACCTATTGCGCCGCGAGGTCATCAAGTCGCTGATTTGTAATTTCCACTTAGATAAGCAAACCATTGAACAGCAGTTTGGTATCGAGTTCGACAGCTACTTTGCTGAAGATATCGAGCTGCTGCAGACCTTTATCGATGATGGTCTGGTTGAGGTGAGCGATAATGCGATAGATGTTGCGCTTAAAGGCCGCTTGCTGATCCGTAATATTTGTATGTGCTTTGACAAATACTTGCGTCACCGTGCCCGTCAGCAGCAGTTCTCCCGGGTTATCTAACGCTCATCAGAACGCATGCCGAGATAAGCAAAAAGCCCTCACACCATTTGGTTCGAGGGCTTTTTTGTAGCGGCCGATCTCGGGTATCAGCCGTTAAACATGTTCACCGCGGCAATCAGTGCCAGGATCCCGGCAGCAAAATGGCCCGGGCCATTGGCTGCGATCTCACTGACAGCAGGTATTGCCACGCTGAATGAAAATAGACTTTCCAGCATGGTGGGATTCCACTGTGTTCTTGGTGTTATGTTGCGTCGTGTGGTGTGGCTTCAGCGTTGGCCGAAGTCGGGGGGTATTGTACGCAAAATGAGCGAAGATGGAATGGGGGCAGGTCAAAAAATGGCCAGTAATTGGGATTTAATTTCTGCCGCTACCGCCGGTTTACTTGGATGGGTTTTAATGAAACCACTGTGCGAAAGGAAGTACGAAAGGAAGCCCGGTTTGTGGTTGCGCTTCCTTCCGCACAGCAAAGCAAACTAGTCGGTCACGACATTGAGCTCTTTGAGCTTGCGGGTCAGGGTATTGCGACCCCAGCCGAGCAGTCGTGCGGCTTCCTGCTTGTGCCCGTGGGTATGTTCCAGTGCCGCCTCCAGCAAGATCTTCTCGAATTCCGGCAAGGCTTCACCGAGCAGATTCTGGTGGCCTTGGCGTAAATTATCGAACGCCCACTTTTCCAGCGCATGGTGCCAGTGCTGGAGGCCGCCTTCACTGGTTTCCGGCTCGCTCGGGGCCAATAGCTCAGGAGGTAAGTCAGCAGGCAGGATCTCCTTGCCGCTAGCCATGACCGTAAGCCAGCGACAGGTATTTTCTAGCTGGCGGACATTACCCGGCCAGTCCAGAGTCGTCAGGGCTTCTTCGGTATCCGGATGCAGGGTTTTGACTTCGACCCCGAGCTCATCGGAGGCGCGCTTGAGGAAGTGGCGGGTCAGCTGCGGGATATCCTGGCGGCGGTCTTTGAGTGCTGGCAGGTGTACCCGGATCACATTGAGGCGGTGGAACAAGTCTTCGCGGAAGTCCCCCTCGGCCACCAGGCGTTCGAGGTTCTGGTGGGTCGCCGCAATGATCCGGACGTCGACATTGACCGGTGAATGGCCGCCGACCCGGTAGAACTGACCGTCGGCCAGCACCCGCAATAGGCGGGTCTGGATATCCAATGGCATATCACCGATTTCATCAAGGAACAGGGTACCGCCGTTGGCCTGCTCGAAGCGGCCCTGGCGGACACTGTTGGCGCCGGTAAACGCGCCTTTTTCGTGGCCGAACAGCTCCGATTCAATCAAGTCCTTGGGGATCGCAGCCATGTTGAGGGCAATGAATTCCTTGTGGCTGCGCGGGCTGTGGCGGTGCAGGGCGTGGGCCACCAGCTCTTTACCGGTACCGGACTCACCGTTGATCAGTACCGAGATGGATGAACGTGACAGGCGGCCGATGGCGCGAAAAACTTCCTGCATAGCCGGCGCTTCACCGATGATTTCCGGCGCATTCTTCTCAATGGTTTCAGGTTGTTGCTGGCGCTTCTGCTCCTGGCTGTGAGTGACGGCCCGCTCGACCAGGTTCACTGCCTCGTCAATATCAAATGGCTTGGGCAGGTATTCGAAAGCCCCTTCCTGATAGGCATTGACCGCGGCATCGAGATCCGAATGGGCGGTCATGATGATAACCGGCAGGGTCGGGTAATCGGCCTGTAGCACCTTGAGCAACGAGAAGCCATCCATGCCCGGCATGCGGATATCGGAGACCAGCACGTCAGGGACACTGCGCTCTAGTGCCTCGACCACACTGTCGGCGTTGGCGAAGGTTTCACATTTCAATCCGGCTGCGTTGAGGGTCCGCTCCAGTACCCAGCGGATCGAGCTGTCGTCATCGACGACCCAAATTAGTCCTTTGCTCATGCTAATCCTCTACATAATCGGTAAATACAAGGTGAATTTGGTATGGCCCGGCCAGCTGACAACTTCTATCTTGCCTTGGTGCTGGTCGACCAGATTCTGTGCAATGGAAAGTCCCAGCCCGGTGCCGCCCTCGCGCCCGGTTACCATCGGGTAGAACAGGGTGTCCTGGATATCGCTCGGGATCCCGGGGCCATCGTCGATGATGTCGATTTTGGCGGCCACCCGGTAGCGCTTGCCATGGATCAATGCCTGGTGGGCAGTACGGGTCTTGAGGGTAATATTGCCACCGCCGTGCTGCCTGAGGGCCAGCGAGGCGTTGCTGACAATATTGAGAATGGCCTGTTCAAGCTGCTCGGCATCCATGGTGAAGTCGGGCAGGCTGGGATCATAGTCGCGGTGTAGGTGGATATTCTCGCCGCAATCGATACTGATCAGCTGGCGGACTTTTTCCAGTACCACGTGGATATTGTCTTGCTGGCGGCTGCCGGGGCGCTGCGGACCGAGCAGGCGGTCGACCAAGTTACGCAGCCTGTCGGCCTGCTCGATGATCATCTGGGTATACTCGGTATAGCTCGGATCGGGCAGGGTTTTTTCCAGTAGTTGGGCGGCACCACGCAGGCCGCCCAGCGGGTTTTTGATTTCATGGGCCAGCCCGCGAACCAGTTCCTTTGCAGCCTGCTGCTGGGCATGCTGGCTCAGCTCCTGGCTGATCCGCCGTTGCTGGTCAATCGGTTTGAGTTCGAGCAGGATCAGCAGCTCGCGTTGCCATGACAATGGGCTGGCATTGAGCTCGAGGGTGTGGTGGCGGCCGTCAATCACAAACGTCACATCACTGTCAGCCAATCCCTGTCCGCTTTGCAGTGTTTCGGCGATCAGGCTCAAGTCCAGTGAGGTATGCTGGAGCAGATCCGAGAAACGGGTATTGCTGAGCCGGCGCTTGCTGAACGACAGCAGTTGCTCCGCTGCCGGATTGACATAGCGTATGGTCAGCGACTCATCGAGCAATACGATTGCCGTGACTTGGTTGTCCAGGATCAGGGAAGAAAAGTCAGCCGTCACAATTACCATCCTTGTTGGTGCAGTTCATCATGGTGCATCGAACTGCCAATGCACCATGTTGGTGCAATCAAGTGTAGCCTGTCTGTCTGGTATCGTGAACGAAAAAATGGCGAGCGCCTGTTATTTGGGCACCGGGAGCGGCGCCGGGCGCTGGTTGATACGGGCACGGTGCAAGAAGACAGTTATTTTTTCAGATGATGCAATAACCTTGCCGTGTTTGAGCAATTCTACCTGTAGGGTATGACTGCCGCGATCAATATTGGTGAGGGGCCAGCTAAGCTGGGCTTGGGGGCGACCGTATACTTCACCATCTAGACGCAACTGTACATTGTGGCCTTGGTTGAGCTTGCGGTTGGCAGAGGCAGTAATGGTCAGGTTTCCCTGATTGTCGCGAAGGGTTTGTTGATTTGTTGGGTTGTCGATTTGGATGCTTGGTTCTGGCAGTGCAGATCCGTTGGATAGCTGCTCTTCCGGGGATGGCTGATCATCAATGAAAGAAGAGTCCGCTGATGTCGTCGCATTCCCCACGGGTAGAGGAGCAGGTGGCGCGGGAAGTTGGATATCGAGTACCGCTGCACCAGTGTGGGGCTGATCGGAAAAATGGGTTGTGCCGTCTTCGTCTTGCCAGGTATAGATCTGGGAGGCCGAGGTGGGGGAGGGATGTAAGGCCCAAATCACTAAAAAAGCCGCGAGCACAGGGGAAAACCGGTACATGGTTTCTCTTGGGTTATGGGTGTTCCGGTTATTGTCAGCAGTATTGTGTCATGTGGACAAGATCAAAAAGGCCAGCTTGTGAAGCTGGCCTAAATCTATTATGTCGACTTGTTTATCAGTTGCTTAAACTGAGTAGTACAGTTCGAACTCTAGTGGGTGCGTGGTCATGTTGACTTTCTCAACATCCTGAGACTTCAGGCCGATGTATGAATCGATGAAGTCGTCAGAGAATACGCCGCCCGCTGTCAGGAACTCACGGTCTTCGTCAAGTGCCTGCAGTGCGCCCTGTAGCGATTCTGCAACGGTTGGGATTTCTGCTGCTTCTTCTGCTGGTAGGTCGTACAGGTCTTTGTCCATCGCTTCGCCCGGGTGGATCTTGTTCTGGATACCGTCCAGGCCGGCCATTAGCATTGCTGCGAATGCTAGGTATGGGTTAGCTGCTGGATCACCGAAGCGAACTTCGATACGGCGTGCTTTCGGGCTTGGTACCACTGGGATACGGATAGAAGCAGAGCGGTTACGTGCAGAGTAAGCCAGCATTACTGGTGCTTCGAAGCCAGGAACAAGACGCTTGTACGAGTTTGTTGCTGGGTTAGCGAAAGCATTGATTGCACGTGCGTGCTTGATGATACCGCCGATGTAGTAAAGTGCCATTTCAGACAGGCCGCCGTACTTGTCGCCTGCGAATAGGTTAACACCGTCTTTCGCCAATGACTGGTGAACGTGCATACCGCTGCCGTTATCACCTACTAGTGGCTTAGGCATGAAGGTGGCTGTTTTGCCAAATGCGTGAGCAACGTTGTGAACAACGTACTTGTAGATTTGGATCTCGTCAGCTTTAGTTGTAAGCGTGTTGAAGCGGGTTGCGATTTCGTTCTGTCCCGCAGTCGCTACTTCGTGGTGGTGCGCTTCAACAACCAGCCCCATTTCTTCCATGATTAGACACATGGCAGAACGGATGTCCTGTGATGAATCAACAGGAGCTACTGGGAAGTAACCGCCTTTAACACCTGGACGGTGGCCTTTGTTACCGCCTTCGAAATCAGAACCTGTGTTCCAAGCTGCTTCTACGTCGTCGATCTTGAAGAAAGAACCAGACATGTCGGTTGCGAACTTCACGTCGTCGAATAGGAAGAACTCTGGCTCAGGACCGATAAGCACGGTGTCAGCAACGCCAGTTGCACGCATGAAGTCTTCCGCACGCTTAGCAATAGAGCGTGGGTCACGGTCGTAGCCCTGCATAGTAGAAGGCTCTAGGATGTCACAGCGGATATTTAGCGTTGCATCTTCTGTGAACGGGTCTAGTACCGCGCTCGCTGCATCCGGCATCATAACCATGTCTGATTCGTTGATACCTTTCCAACCAGCAACAGAAGAGCCATCGAACATTTTGCCTTCTTCGAAGAAGTCAGCATCGATCTGGTGGGCTGGGATAGAGATGTGCTGCTCTTTACCTTTGGTATCGGTAAAGCGTAGGTCAACAAACTTAACTTCGTTTTCCTGGATCAGCGCAAGTACGTTTTCTACTGACATCTTGAGTAACCTCCGGTGTTAGGTTGGGCATTGGCCACAACAAATTAGGAATGAGCGTGTTCTGCTCTATTGCTCTAATACAATGCTATAACCGTGCCAACTTTTAAAAGCCCCAAATTAGCGCACTTAGCGGCTATTCCGGGCTGAATAAGTCCATGCTTTGCACCTTTTTGGGGATATCTTGCACCATTTTGGTGCGATTGATGTAATTATCCCTTTTATGGTGCGCGTAACTACATTAGCCCACCGCAGCATATTGTCAATTGGTCAGGAGAGATAAAGGCAGGGAATAGAGAGGGCTATCAGAGCGGTTTGTGGTCTTGCCGGGCAGTAAAATGCCTGGATAGAGCAGTCAGAAAGAAAAAGGCGGTGATATAAATCACATATTACGTGGGTTTTGGCGTAAAATCTGTTAGATTATGAGCCGTTTTTTTAACCAAGTAGCGCCATCCGGTCGCTGCATGTTCTGAGTGAATGTGAATCCATGTCTAATCCACAGATCGATAAATTAAGAAATATCGCAATTATTGCGCACGTTGACCACGGTAAAACCACCCTGGTTGACAAACTGCTTCAGCAGTCTGGCACGTTAGAGTCTCGCGGTGAAGTTGAAGAACGCGTAATGGATTCCAACGACATCGAAAAAGAGCGTGGTATTACCATTCTTGCCAAGAACACAGCGATTAACTGGAATGATTACCGCATCAACATCGTAGATACCCCGGGACACGCCGATTTCGGTGGTGAAGTTGAGCGTATCATGTCGATGGTTGACTCTGTACTGCTTATCGTTGACGCCGTTGACGGCCCAATGCCTCAGACGCGTTTCGTAACCCAGAAAGCGTTTGCCCACGGCCTGAAGCCAATCGTGGTTATCAACAAGATCGACCGTCCAGGCGCTCGCCCTGATTGGGTGATGGATCAGGTTTTCGACCTATTCGACAACCTGGGTGCAACCGACGAACAGCTAGACTTCCAGGTCGTTTACGCATCAGCGCTTAACGGCTGGGCAACACTAGAAGAAGGCGAGACTGGCGATGACATGGAACCATTGTTCCAGGCTATCGTTGACAACGTTGCTGCACCTGACGTTGATGTTGACGGTGCCCTGCAGATGCAGATTTCTCAGCTTGACTACAGCTCTTACGTGGGTGTTATCGGTGTAGGCCGTGTTACCCGTGGTAGCGTGAAGCCGAACCAGCAAGTGACCGTTATCGGTGCAGACGGCAAAACCCGCAACGGTAAAGTGGGCACTATCCTTGGCTACCTTGGCCTTGAGCGTCACGAAGTTGAGCAGGCGACTGCCGGCGACATCATCGCAATCACTGGCCTTGGCGAGCTGAAGATCTCTGACACTATCTGTGACGTGAACGCGGTTGAAGCGCTACCTGCTTTGTCTGTTGACGAGCCAACCGTAACCATGACGTTCCAGGTAAACACGTCTCCATTCGCGGGTAAAGAAGGTAAGTACGTCACTTCACGTAACATCCTTGAGCGCCTGCAGAAAGAATTGGTACACAACGTTGCTCTGCGCGTTGAAGAAACTGAAGATCCGGACAAGTTCCGCGTATCTGGCCGTGGTGAGCTTCACCTGTCTATCCTGATCGAAAACATGCGTCGTGAAGGCTTCGAGCTAGCGGTATCTCGTCCTGAAGTTATCATCAAAGAAGAAGATGGTCAGCTGATGGAACCGTTCGAAACCGTAACTATCGACGTTGTGGAAGAGCACCAGGGCGGTATTATGGAGAACATCGGTCTGCGTAAAGGTGAGCTGACTGACATGGCACCAGACGGTAAAGGTCGTGTGCGTATGGACTTTATGATGCCTTCTCGTGGCCTGATCGGCTTCCAGACTGAGTTCATGACTTTGACTTCTGGTTCTGGCCTGATGTACCACACGTTTGACCACTACGGCCCGCACAAAGGCGGTACCATCGGTCAGCGTAACAATGGCGTACTGATTGCTAATGCAGCGGGTAAAGCCTTGACTAACGCCCTGTTCAACCTGCAGGAGCGTGGTCGCATGTTCATCGGCCACGGTGTAGAAGTATACGAAGGTATGGTCATCGGTATTCACAGTCGTGACAACGACCTGACGGTTAACGCCCTGAAAGGTAAGCAGCTAACTAACGTTCGTGCATCGGGTACCGATGACGCGCAGGTGCTGACTCCGCCGATCAAGTACACGCTTGAGCAAGCACTGGAGTTCATCGATGATGACGAGCTAGTGGAAGTAACACCTGAAAGCATCCGTATCCGTAAGAAACTACTTACGGAAACTGATCGTAAGCGTGCAAGCCGCGCAGCAAAATAATTGCTAGCTGTTAGCCGTTAAACCATCCCCCCATCGGTGCTACCATGGGGGGATTGTTGTATCTGAACCCTACAAAAAAAGAAGAACGATTATGCAACCCATCATTATTACCGGGGGGCCGGGGGCGGGGAAAACCTCGTTGCTCGATGTCTTGGCTCGGCGCGGGTATATGACTTTCCCCGAGGTGTCCCGTGCCTTGATCCGCGAGCAGGCAGCCCTGCCTGGCGGTGTACTGCCCTGGACGGACTTGCCCCGCTTTGCCGCACTTTGCCTTGATAGGATGAGCAGCCAGCGTGAGCAGGCCAAGCGTGGGACCATGCCGGCTTTTGTTGACCGGGCAATCGGCGATATCTGTGCCTATTTGACTATCGGTGGCGTCGACGTGGAAGAGCATTACCAAACCATGGCCAAGGGCTACTTCCCGACGGTCTTTGTTTGCGCGCCGCATGCTGATATTTACGTTCAGGATGAAGAGCGCCCGCATAGCTTTGCCGAGGCTGAGCAAATCCATCAACAACTTATCGAGACTTATCGCGGGTTGGGCTACGAGGTGGTCGATATACCGTGGAATGGTATTGAAGAGCGGGCCAGCTGGTTACTGGCCCGGCTTAAGCAGGACTAAAGGCTGCAATCTGCAGGCTAGCTGCGTTGCAGCTGGGAAATAAAGCGCTCGGATTCGGTAATCGCCGCTTCCATATCGGTGATTGCCCGTTGGATATCGCGCTGCAGGGACTGGAATTCTCCTTGTAGAGATCCTATCGCGGCGGCATTGAGGTTATGCTTTAAGTACAAAGTGTTATCGCGTAGGGTATCGAGTACCGGATCCATTTTCTGTTCGGCGCGGTGCATGGCACTGAGCATCCGTTGGTAAGAAGCCTTGGTACTGCTGAGCTTGGACTCGCTGTCGCGGCGCAGTTTACTGCTGCTGTAGAGCGACAGCTCTTCTTGCCACTCGTCGAACAGGGCGTCGGCGACATCTTCAATCGCAGCGATGCGCTCGCGCACTTTCTCGGCAGCATCATTGCTGGCTTCGTACTGGTCATTGACCTGGTTATAGGCACTTTCCAGCTCGCCGCCGTCGAATTGGGTGAGTGCCTTGAGGGCATCAAGCGCGCTGGTAAATTGCTGCTGGGCGTCTTGCTGGGCTTCATTGGCATCCTCGACCCGGTCGACCATGATATCGCGCTTGTGGATGCCGACCTGTTCCATGGCCGAGTAGTAGGCACTCTGGCAACCTGTCAGGGCGGTGAGGCTAAGAAAGATCGCTAGCAGATAGGGCATAGTTGACTCCATGTGTCCTAATAAGTGTAAAGTAATAGTAAATACAAGCAAATAATGACATGACTATGGCTGACAAACCAACATTGAGCAAGCACATATGGCGCCAGCAGGCGCAAGGCGTCGTGGCGTTTACCGGCTACCTGATCCACCGTATTGGCCATGATCGGCTGACCGTGACAGCCGGTTCGATGGCTTACGTCACCTTGCTGTCCTTGGTACCGCTGATCACCGTGGTGTTATCAGCCCTGTCGACGTTTCCTGTTTTTGCCGAGCTGGGCGAACTACTGCAGAACTTCGTGATAGAGAATTTTGTCCCGGCAGCCGGTGAGGTCGTCAAGCAGTACCTCAATGAATTTGTGGCCAATGCCGGCAAAATGACCGCGGTAGGGATCGCGGCCTTGTTTGTGGTGGCGATGATGCTGATATCGTCGATTGACCAAGCCCTTAACTATATCTGGCGGGTGCATGAAAAACGCCGCCCGGTGATTTCGTTTTCGATATACTGGATGGTGCTGACCCTCGGGCCGATTTTGGTCGGTTCGAGCCTAGCGGTCAGCTCTTACCTCGGCTCGCTAAACTTGCTCGGCAGCGATGCGGTTAATGGTTTGCTGCAGCGCTCACTGCGCTGGTTGCCGGTGGTGATGTCGAGCTGTGCCTTCTTGGGGCTTTACTTGTTGGTGCCCAATACCAAGGTACGCTTCCGCCACGCCTTGGTCGGCGCGGTGATTGCCAGTATCCTGTTTGAACTGAGTAAGAAAGGCTTTGCCCTCTATATTACCAATTTCCCCTCGTATCAGGTGATTTACGGTGCCTTGGCGGTGGTGCCGATTTTATTTGTCTGGGTTTACCTGTGCTGGTGTATTGTATTGTTCGGAGCCGAAATTACGGCCAGCCTTGGCGAGAAGAGCCATTGGCACCCGGAGGCCAAGAGGTGGCAAACGACGGTACCCACTCAGGCTGAATTGTCGGATATTCAACAGGCTGTGGATCCTCAGACCGAGAGTGAGCAAGCAGCCTCTCAACAGATAGTAGGAAAAGGTAAGAACAAATGATTGCACTGATCCAACGGGTGAGCGAAGCGAGCGTAACAGTTGATGGCCGGGTGACCGGGGCTATCGGCAAAGGCCTGCTGGTTCTGCTTGGCGTCGAGAAAGGCGATGATGAAGCCAAGGCCAAGCGCCTGCGCGAAAAAGTGCTGGGCTATCGGGTATTCGAGGACGAAGAGGGCAAGATGAACCTCAATGTCCAGCAAGCCGGCGGCAGTGTGTTGGTGGTGTCGCAATTTACCCTGGCAGCCGACACCAAGAAGGGGATGCGCCCGGGCTTTTCCAATGGTGCGGCACCGCAAGATGCCGAGCGCATGTATGAATATTTTGTTGATTGCTGCAAGGAAACAGGGATCAAGACGGAAACGGGCATCTTTGCCGCTGATATGAAAGTGGCACTGCTCAACGATGGCCCGGTAACCTTCTGGTTGCAGGTATAATGATTAAATAGGCAGCTTTGCCTCAGGAACGCTGGAGAAGGATTTCATGTTTCGACTTGTCACCCCCCAAACCGAAGAAGAGCTGGCTAGCTATTATGATTTTCGCTGGCGGATGCTGCGTGAGCCTTGGCATATGCCGGTGGGCTCAGAGCGTGATGCCTATGATGATTTGAGTAGCCACCGGATGATTGTCAGTGATAACGGCCAGACTATCGCGATTGGCCGTTTGTACATGACCCCGGACAACGACGGTCAGATCCGCTACATGGCGGTCCACCCGGATCATCGCCACCAGGGGATGGGGGCGATAGTGCTGATGGCGTTGGAATCATTGGCCCGTGAGGAAGGGGCAAAGCGGTTGGTTTGTAATGCCCGCGAGGATGCGATCCCGTTCTACTTGCGTAGCGGCTTTACCAACCAAGGTGAGCTGAGTGAAGAAAAAGGGCCGGTACGGCACCAGCAAATGCTCAAGCACCTCGACCCGCTTACTGAAGTGGTGCGCCATCCGGATTGGTGCCAGGAGCTACAGGAATTGTGGCAATCCCAGATCCCCATCAGTGAGCGGATGGGAGTGAAGATCAGCCAGTACACCGGCTACCGGTTTGAAGTCAGCGCTCTGATCAACGCCAACCTCAATACCAAAGCCAATATGTTCGCCGGCAGTATCTTCACCATGGCGACACTGGCAGGCTGGGGCTTTGTCTGGATGCTGCTCAAAGAGCGCAAGTACAAAGCCGATATCGTTCTGGTTGATAGCCATATCCGTTATCGCTCCCCGGTCAAGGAGCGCCCGCGCGCAGTGGTCACCGTGGAAGATCTCGAGGGTGACGTCGAGCGGCTGGCGACCCATCGCAAAGGCAGGGCCATCGTCAAGGTGAATGTCTATAGCGGCGATGAGCTGGCTTCGACCTTCTCCGGTACTTATATGCTGCTGCCGTCACACAGCGAGCCGGATACCGTTTGCTGACCTTCCTGCCAGCGCCTGATCAGGTGCTGGCAACTTATCTTCGCTTCCAGCTCCAGTTGCTGTCTGGCAGGCGTCGCCAAATCCCACTGGCCTTTTAAAACCGCGTCTATATCCTTGCCCGTAATACTGAGCGGTGCAATGGTCATTCGACCCCGGTCACTGGTGATCTTAAGTGGTGTGATCACCAATGGTGTCGGCTTATCCGTCTCTGTTGTCTTGGCGACAGGGGAGGCCTCTGCTGAAGATGTCTCAGATGCAGAAGCCTGTCGCCAGGCATTGAATAGTGAACGGCCTCCTTGCTCAACGACGCTGTCCCGGAATGTTGCCCGTAGCTCGCCGTTTAGGCTATGGGCCAGGCTGGTATAGTTCTGGCCGAGACCCTGTATGGCAGCCGTCATATCGATGCGGCCACTGGCCGGCCAAGGCACAGATAGCCATTGCGGCAAAACATGTGCTGGCAGGCTATCACCCTGAAGTGCAGCCTGCCACGGCAACCCTTCTTTGCTCAGATCAATTTGCCCCGTCGCTTCTAGCAGCCCATCCTTGAACGGTAGGAAGGCTTGGTTCAATTGCCATTGGCCTTGCTCACTGGTCATCTCTATAAGCGGTTCGAATAAGTCGACGGTATTGAGGCTCACCTGCGTAGCGGTCGCTGCAATATTGCCTTGCCATAGAGCGAAATAGGGCTGTGGCTGGAACAACAAGTCTTTGCCGCTGACGTTTAGCCCATTGATATACCATGGGGTCTCACTTTCGGCTGCCGTCAGTTGGGCATAGCCGATATCCAGTGACCGGATATTGATCTGCTTGAAAGAAGAGAGTGAGTGCGAGAAATGGCTAGCCCAATCGGCGGGTAAGAACCATTTGATCCCTTTGCTGGTCAGGTTGTCCAATTGCAGCGTATCTGGGGAGATTTTGCCTTCTGCACGCCAGTATCCCTCCAGTGCGTTGACGGAAGCACCATTGAGGGTAATGGCGTTGGGCATGAAGTTCAGATCCAATAGGGGATCGGTAAATGGTTGTTGTCGCCAACTGCCACTGTCCGCATTGAATGATAGCCAGGCGTTATGCTGTGAGTACGCTGAGCTGGGCCAGTGCCAGTCGGTTAGGGATAGATTGGCGTGGTTGAGGCTCACGGCAGGCAGTTCGATACTGCTGTCGAGCATATCAACCCGCTTGAGTGTGGCCTGCCATTGCTCAGAGGCCCAGCTATCGAGCTGGTGCTGGAGGGTTTGGGTTAACTCACTGTCTTGTAGTTGCAGTCCGGACAGTGTGAGCTGGTGGATATCCAGCGTTTTTTTGTCAGTTGCCAAGTCGAGCTGGCCATTGATGCTGGCATGCTGCCAATCAAAAGAAAAGCCCTTGAGCTTCCATAGATTGCCATGGTGGCTACCGTCCAGCAGTAATTGCTTGGTTTCCCATTGCTGCCACTGGGCACTGTCGGCCGCTAATTGGAAATTTCCACTGAACTGCTGCCACCAAGGGGCCGAATTATTGGGGTGGTAATGCCAATTATCGAGCTGGAGCTCTCCCTTCTCAAGGTATATCGAGTTGGTCGCAACATTTAATTGGCTGATCGCAAGGCGTCGGCTGCGTAGTTCGGGCAGCATGGCGCTGGCTAGAGCTTGGGGAGGAAGCATTTGTGAAGGAAGCATCTGCAGAGGAACGACAGGGCCATCAATCAGCAAGCTGTCAAATTGCCATTGCAGCTGGGTCAGTGAATCAGTGCTGAGCCAAAGCGAGACTCGTTTAGCGGTTATCGGTGGCTGTTCGTCAGTCAGGGCCAATGACGGTTGGAGCAGCGAAAGGTGCCAGGGATCTCGGATATGATAACGTGCTTCACTGAGGGTCAAGGTGTAGGGAGTAAGCCAATTAACTGCCTGGCTAAGCATGGGCGCGGCATATGGGGTATGCAGCAGGGTCAGAATGACGGTGACTCCCAGTGCCACGAGCACAACAATCGTAGCGATAATCTTCCCAATAAAACGCATAGAGGCTCCCAGCATCCGACAACTCCCAGTCAATCGCTCTCAGTACATCTGTATCTGAGGCAATGATCATTAGGCGGCAATTTCATCCCGGCTGCAAGCACTGGGCAGGATTTTTGGCGTTGATTTAACGAAAAAGCCCCTCACAAGAGGGGCTTAGATATTACGGTTAGCTGCTAGCGGTTAGTCTAGCTGTGGGCCTGCAGCAACCAGAGAGGCACCTTCGGCATTGTCGGTGTATTTCTCGAAGTTGTTGATGAAGCGCTCGGCCAAGTCTTTCGCTTTGCTTTCCCACTGTAGTGGATCGGTGTAGGTATCGCGCGGGTCAAGGATCTCTGGGTTAACATGCGGTAGCGATGTTGGGACTTCCAAGTTGAAGATTGGGATATTCTTCGTTTCTGTGTTATCGATAGAGCCATCTAGGATAGCGTCGATGATGGCACGGGTATCCTGGATAGAGATGCGCTTGCCAGAGCCGTTCCAGCCGGTGTTCACGAGGTAAGCTTCAGCACCTGCCGCTGCCATGCGCTTAACCAGTACTTCAGCGTACTTGGTTGGGTGCAGTGTCAGGAACGCATTGCCGAAACAGGCCGAGAAAGTCGGCGTTGGCTCGGTGATACCACGCTCAGTACCGGCCAGTTTGGCAGTGAAGCCAGATAGGAAATGGTACTTGGTTTGCTCAGGAGTTAGCTTCGATACCGGAGGCAGTACGCCGAACGCATCAGCCGATAGGAAGATAACCTTGTTGGCATGGCCGCCCTTGGAGATTGGCTTAACAATGTTTTCGATGTGGTAAATCGGGTAAGAAACACGGGTGTTTTCTGTTTTCGAGCCATCATCGAAGTCGATAGCGCCATCGCTGCGTACCGTAACGTTTTCTAGCAGAGCGTCACGGCGGATCGCATTGTAGATGTCCGGCTCGGCTTCTTTAGAAAGGTTGATGGTTTTCGCGTAGCAACCGCCTTCGAAGTTGAATACGCCGTCATCATCCCAGCCATGCTCGTCATCACCGATCAGGGCGCGCTTAGGATCGGTAGACAGAGTCGTTTTACCTGTGCCTGATAGGCCGAAGAACACCGCGACATCACCGTTTTCACCCATGTTGGCAGAACAGTGCATCGATGCGATATCACGAAGCGGCAAGAAGTAGTTCATCATAGCGAACATACCCTTTTTCATTTCGCCACCGTACCAAGTACCGCCGATAAGCTGCATCTTCTCAGTCAGGTTGAACACCGTGAAGTTTTCGGAGTTCATTTCATGCTCTTTCCACTTCTCGTTGGTGCACTTGGCACCATTCATCACTACGAAATCAGGCTCGAAGGTTTCCAGCTCTTCTTCCGTTGGACGGATGAACATGTTCTTCACGAAGTGAGCCTGCCAAGCCACTTCAGTAATGATACGGATACATAGGCGGGTATCTGGGTTGGTACCACAGAATCCGTCAATCACAAACAGGCGCTTGCCAGATAGCTGTCCTGTCACTAGCTTTTTCAGATCGTTCCACGCTTCGACACCAATGCTCTTATTATCGTTTTTGCCTTGGTCTGCCCACCACATAGTGTCGCGGGTAGTGTCATCTTTTACGATGAACTTATCTTTAGGGGAACGGCCAGTGAAGATACCTGTATCAACGGCGACGGCACCAAGCTCAGTAACGATACCTTTTTCGTATCCCTCTAGGCCCGGCTTGGTCTCTTCTTCGAACAGAACTTCGTAACTTGGGTTACGAACAATCTCTGTAACATTGTTGATACCGTATTGAGATAGATCTAATTTTTTTGCAACCTTTTTATCGACGTTCATGACAGTCATAGGTGCTCCTTGGGTAAGATGTTGTTTAACTGTTGACCATGCTAGCAACCCTAAAGGGGTAATTCAGGGAGGTTTATCAAAAATTAACCATTAAAAAGTTAAGGTTAGGTAAAAGTCTTAAATATATTGTAGGCGGTAAGTTTATCGTGATGTGAAGTGTTTGCGCTAGCTCTAAAAATTAATATTTTTCCTGAAAAAAGCGAGGGTTAGCATGTTATTTGCTTACATCTTGAGCAAGAAAAGTGTGCTTCAGGTAGAAAAAAAGCCGGACAATGTCCGGCTTTTGTAAGTTAGTTTCAGGCTTAATTATGAAGAATAATTAATGCACCTGGTTGCTGTTGTCGGTTGCTGCTTTTTCGAACAGTGCGGCAACGTCAATGCTATCAAAGTCATAGCTGGTGCCACAGTAGTCACAATGCAGGGAAACCTTGCCTTCTTCAGCAACGATACGATCCACTTCAGCACGCTCGATAGAGCAGATTGCTGACGCGCTGCGCTCACGTGAACAGCCACACTGGAAGACAACATCCTGTGGGTCGAACAGCTTAACGGTTTCCTGATGGTACAGGCGGTAAAGGACATCTTGTGCTTCCAGACCGAATAGCTCTTCGTTCTTCACCGTTTCTGTTAGCTGCTCAAGATGATCAAAATCACCTTCGTGGCCCTGGCCGTCCGGTAGGATCTGCAGCAACATGCCGGCTGCTTTTGCCTGGCCTTCGTGCTCGCCGGTGCGCAGCCAAATACGGGTCTTCAGCTGCTCTGAGTTTTCGAAGTAACCTTCAAGGCATGCTGCAAGGCTGTCGCCTTCCAGACCCACGACACCCTGGTAACGTTCGCCTTTGGTTGGGGTAATGGTGATCACCATATGGCCCTTGCCCATCAGGTCATGGATATTGCCTTCGGCTGGGACATCGCCATCCCAACGGGCAACACCGCGAAGTTTTTGGTTGTGGTCGCCATTAATGACAGCGAGCTTAACCGGGCCGTCACCTTGCAGCTGGACGGTGATTGACCCTTCGAATTTCAATGTGGCTGTCAGCAGGCTTGTGGCAACCAGCAGTTCACCCAACAGGGTCTGCACCGGGGCTGGGTATTCCTTGCTGGAAATGATCTGTTGGTAGGTTTCGCCCAACTGAACCAGTTCACCACGTACGGATACACCGTCAAACAGGTAACGGTATAGACTATCTTTTGTCATTAGCTTGATTTCTCCAGCAGGTATCTAATAGACCTATTTTTGGTATTTTGCGTCAACATAACGAAACTTTTCTGCGCTACACTGAACTAATACCCTTAGTCGGAATGACTTTTAAACTTAATTATATCGCGACGCTGCTTTTTATCAGGGCGCTTTTCGGGACTAGGGCTGCCATAGGCATGAATACGACGCATTTGGGCGTGCTCTTCACGGCGTTTTGCGCTCTCCTCAGTCTCTCGATATAGAGTTTGTGCTTCAGGTGCACCACGGCGGGTGTCTGAGAGTTTCTCTATAATAATGGTTTTTTCGTCATTACCTTGACGTAAACGGATCTCAGCACCCACTTCAACCAGTTTACTGGGCTTGGAGCGTTGGCCGTTGTATTGCACCTTGCCGCCATCAATCATGGTGCGGGCAATAGAACGGGTCTTGTAAAAGCGTGCCGCCCATAACCACTTATCGAGACGGACCTGAATGTTGTCTGGATGCGATGTTTGTTGGCCCACAGTATGCTCCTTAACCCATAAGGGCGCTAAAAGTACCACATTGCCGACAGAGCGTCAGCAGGCGTTGAGAGATAATAAATGGTGATATGGGATCGGGATTTCAACAGTAAATCGGGAATAAATCACAGAAAATAGCTAGTCTATTGATAGTAGTAGAAACTTTTCTTCATGCATTTTGGTAGACTACTCACGATAATTAAACGATTCGACAAGTAAGTAATACGTTTTGATATTACCTTTTGATATAACGCGCTAGTTTTATTTCCGCAGGATGATGGATATTTCATGGTTACAGCAAATTGGTTAGGGAGCTTGCAGTCCAAGAGCAAGATCTCAATCTCTTCATTGACCCGCGTCCTTACGTGGGGGCTGGTAGTGATCCTTGCTTGGGTCGTAGGCCGAATGGTGTGGCTTGCATTGCAGCCGACCCAAGCCCCTGCTAACTGGCAGGCCTCAACGGTATCTGTGTCATCCAACGCGGGCGGCGATCGCTCTGAAGTGGCCAAGGTACTAAATATGAACCTTTTCGGTCGTTTTCAGGAAAATGCTCCGGTGGTCGAGCGCAAGCAGCCGGTGAAACAGGATGCCCCCCAGACCCGCCTTAGCCTGACTCTGGTTGGTTTGGTCGCCAGCTCTAACCCGCAAACCGCTCTTGCGGTCATTACCCATCGTGGCAAACAAAATACCTATGGCCTGAATGAGGCCATTGAAGGTACCCGCGCAACGTTGCAGGCTGTCTACCCGGACCGGGTGATCATCCGTAACAGTGGCCGTGATGAAACATTGATGCTCGACGGCGTCGACTTCAACAAGGCATCGCAAAGCACCGCAAGACCCCGCCAGCCAGAACCTCGACAAGCCGAGCCGGTAGAGCCAACCTCTGATCTGAGCCGAATCAAGCAAGAAATTCTCGAAAAACCGCAAACCTTATTTAGCTATATTCGCCTGTCCCAAGTGAAGCGGGATGGCGAGTTGGTGGGATACCGGGTTAACCCTGGTAAAGAGCGGGCGTTGTTCGACGCCGTGGGCCTAAAGGCCAATGACTTGGCCGTTAGTCTCAACGGCAATGATCTGACTGACGCTGCTGTGATGGCAAAATTGTGGACCGAGCTTTCGAGCGCCACAGACTTTACATTGACCGTCGAGCGAGAGGGTCAGTTACACGATATTTATATTGAGCTGCAATAGTAGCCCAAAGCGAACATGCGATAGCGCAGGAGTTTTTTGTGAAAAAATGGATGGGTAAAAGTGCCCTCTGGTTATTAGGCAGCTTGATGTGCAGCTCTGCATTGGCCAGCGAGTTTAGTGCCAGCTTTAAAGGAACAGATATTCAGGAATTTATCAACATCGTTGGGCGTAACCTGCAGAAAACCATCATCGTGGATCCGGCGGTGCGTGGTCAGGTCAATGTTCGTAGCTATGATCTGCTCAATGACGAGCAGTACTACCAGTTTTTCCTCAATGTGCTCGAAGTCTATGGTTTCGCCGTGGTTGAGATGGATAACGGTGTGCTCAAGGTAGTCCGTGATAAGGATGCCAAGATTTCGGCCATTCCTGTTGTCGGTGACAACAGCAATATCACCGGTGATCAGGTTGTAACCCGCGTAATCGCAGTGCGCAATGTCTCGGTTCGTGAGTTGTCTCCGTTACTGCGCCAGCTAAACGACAACGCTGGTGCTGGTAACGTAGTGCACTACGACCCTGCCAACATCATTATGATCACCGGCCGTGCCGCTACCGTAAACCGCTTGGCAGAAATTATCGAGCGGGTTGACCGTGCTGGCGATAAAGAAATCGATGTGGTTGAGCTGCGCAATGCCTCGGCAGCAGAGATGGTTCGTATCGTTGAAGCGCTGAACAAGACTGCCGATGCTAAATCTACCCCAGAATTCTTGCAGCCTAAGCTAGTTGCCGATGACCGTACTAACTCGGTATTGCTATCTGGCGACCCGCAGGTGCGTGATCGTCTGCGCCGCTTGATCCGCCAGTTGGATGTTGAGATGGCCTCATCCGGTAACAACCGCGTGGTGTACCTGAAATATGCCAATGCCGAGGAGATGGTGGATGTCCTTAAAGGGGTTTCTGATAACCTGCAGGCAGAGAAGCAGGGTAATGCCAAGGCGACTGCGAACACTAACTCTCAGGTGATGATTTCGGCCCACGTTGATACCAACTCGCTGATCCTGACGGCGCCGCCAGATATCATGCGCGCACTGGAAAATATCATTGCCCAGCTGGATATCCGTCGAGCCCAGGTGCTTATCGAGGCCATGATTGTTGAACTAGCTGAGGGTGATGGCGTCAACTTCGGTGTCCAGTGGGGAACCACTGACGGCGGGGTGATCCAGTTCGGTAACTCCGGCGTCCCGATCTCCCAGTACGCAATCGGCTTGGAAGAAGCGCAAAGCTCAACCCGAACCGAAACATACCTCGATGCCAATGGTATCGAGCAGACCCGTACTATCGAGGAAGATGGTGATTTCAGCACTCTGGCTTCCGTGCTCGGGGGCGTAAACGGTGCTGCGTTGGGTATCGTGATGGGCGACTGGACCATGCTGGTCAATGCGGTTGCCTCGGATCGAAACTCCAATATCCTGTCATCGCCAAGTATTACCGTGATGGATAACGGTGAAGCCTCGTTTATCGTCGGTGAAGAGGTCCCTGTCGTAACCGGCTCGACCTCGAGTTCGAACAACGACAACCCATTCCAGACCGTTGAGCGTAAGGAAGTAGGTATCAAGCTCAACGTAACCCCGCAAATCAACGAAGGTGACTCGGTCCAGCTCAAAATCGAGCAGGAAGTCTCCAACGTACTGGGTGCCGATGGTGCGGTCGATGTTCGCTTCTCCAAGCGTCAGTTGACCACCAATGTTCTGATCCAGGACGGCCAAATGCTGGCACTAGGTGGCTTGATCCAGGAGCAGACCAACGAAAGTGAGCAGAAAATCCCGATTCTGGGTGATATCCCGGTACTGGGCCACTTGTTCAAGTCAACCAACACCACCACGGGTAAGACCAACCTGATGGTCTTCATAAAGCCGACCATTATCCGTGATGGGGTGACGGCAGATGGCATCACCCAGCGTAAGTACAATTACATTCGTGCCGAACAGTTGTATAAAGCTGATAAAGGGTTACGCCTGATGCCGGAAACAGAAATCCCGGTATTGCCGAAATACGGTGAAGATATTTCGTTGCCACCAGAGGTACGTGCCTTTGTCGCCCAGCTGGAGAACGATCAGTAATGCATGATGTAAGCCAGGAACAGGATAAGCAGCCGCTGTTCCGGCTGCCTTTCTCTTTTGCTAAGCGCCACCGGGTGGTGCTTGAGGCATTGGAACAAGATGTCGCCTTGTATTACAGCGGCCAGCTGTCAGGTGCGGTACTGGCGGAAATCCGCCGGGTCGCGGGGAGCAGTTTTGTCCCGCATGCACTGGAAGACAAGGCATTCGAGCTTAAGTTGACCGAAGCCTACCAGCGTGACTCGTCTGAAGCCCGTCAGTTGATGGAGGACTTGGGCTCGGATAGCGATGACTTTTTCTCGTTAGCCGAAGAGCTGCCGGAAACTGAAGACTTGCTTGAATCGGAAGACGATGCGCCGATCATCAAATTGATCAACGCCATGTTGGCCGAGGCCATCAAAGAGGCGGCATCGGATATTCATATCGAAACTTTCGAGAAAGTGCTGTCGATCCGTTTCCGGGTCGATGGTGTGTTGCGTGAGGTACTGCAGCCGAGCCGTAAACTGGCACCGCTGCTGGTCTCACGTATCAAGGTAATGGCAAGGCTGGATATAGCCGAGAAACGGGTACCGCAGGATGGCCGTATCTCGCTGCGTATCGGTGGTCGTGCGGTCGATGTGCGTGTATCGACCATGCCGTCTTCTCATGGCGAGAGGGTGGTATTGCGTCTTCTGGATAAGAACGCGACCCGCCTGGATCTCTACAGCCTCGGGATGACCGAAGCCAACCATGCCAGTTTCCGCCATATTATCGAGCGCCCGCACGGGATTATCCTGGTGACCGGCCCGACAGGTTCGGGTAAGTCGACCACCTTGTATGCCGGTCTGCAGGAACTCAACGGCAAGGAGCGTAATATCCTGACCGTTGAAGATCCGATTGAATTTGATATCGACGGTATTGGCCAGACCCAGGTCAACCCGAAGGTGGACATGACTTTCGCCCGTGGTCTGCGTGCTATCTTGCGTCAGGACCCGGATGTGGTGATGGTCGGTGAGATCCGTGACCTCGAAACGGCGTCGATTGCGGTACAGGCATCCCTGACCGGTCACATGGTGATGTCGACCCTGCACACCAATACCGCGGTCGGTGCCATCACGCGTTTGCGTGATATGGGCATCGAGCCCTTCCTGGTGTCCTCCTCCTTGCTTGGCGTATTGGCCCAGCGTCTGGTCCGTACCCTGTGCCCGACTTGCCGTGAACCGTATGAAGCGGATACTGAACAGAAGAAACTGTTTGGGGCTTCGGCAGAAGAGAGTCTGACTCTCTACCATGCCAAGGGCTGTGAAGCCTGTAACAACAAGGGCTATCGCGGTCGTACTGGTATTCATGAGCTGTTGCTGATTGATGATCAGGTGCAGGAGCTGATCCACGGTGAGGCTGGTGAAATGGCGATTGAAAAAGCCGTTCGAGCCCATACCCCAAGTATCCGTGATGATGGCTTGGCCAAGGTCAAGGCCGGTATCACTACCCTTGAGGAAGTGATGCGGGTGACCAAGGAGGGCTAACCGATGGCGGCGTTTGAATACAAAGCCCTGGATGCCAAAGGGCGCCAGAAAAAAGGGGTCCTCGAAGGGGACACCGCGCGGCAGATCCGCCAGCAGCTTCGTGATCAGGGGATGATCCCGGTCGAAGTGGTGCAAACCCACGAGCGTGAGAAGAAAAAAGCCAAAGGCGGCTTTCAGCTGCGCCGTGGGATCAGTACCACAGAGCTCTCTCTTATCACCCGACAGCTGGCGACGCTGGTTCAGGCATCGATGCCGCTTGAGGAATGCCTGAAAGCGGTAGCTGAGCAAAATGAAAAACCAAGGCTGAAGAACATGCTGCTGGCAGTACGCTCGCGGGTGGTGGAAGGCTATACCCTGTCGGATTCGATGGCTGAATATCCGCATATTTTCGATCAGCTGTTCCGGGCCATGGTGGCCGCCGGTGAGAAATCCGGTCACTTGGACACGGTATTGAACCGTTTGGCTGACTACACCGAGAATCGCCAGAAAATGCGCAGCAAGTTGATGCAGGCGATGATCTACCCGACCATGCTGACCATTATTGCGATAGCGGTAGTGGCCTTCTTGCTGGCGACGGTGGTACCGAAGATTGTCGACCAGTTCGTCCAGATGGGCCAGCAGTTACCGAATATCACTGAGGTCTTGCTCGCGGCCAGTGACTTTGTCCAGAACTGGGGGCTGGTGGTCCTGCTGGTAATTGCAGCCTTGTTCATGATCATCAAGATGGCGCTCAAGCGTCCTGATTTCCGGCTTAAATGGGACCGTTGGATTATGCGGTTGCCGGTGATCGGTAAAGTCGCTCGGGGCCTGAGTACCTCTCGTTTTGCCCGCACCCTGTCTATCTGTACGTCCAGTGCCATTCCCCTGTTGGAAGGGATGAAGGTCGCCTCGGATGTCATGACCAATACCTGGGTCAATCAGCAGATCCGGGAAGCGGCAGACAAAGTGCGTGAGGGCTCGAGCCTGCGGGTCTCACTCGAGCAAACCAAACTCTTTCCCCCTATGATGCTGCACATGATTGCCAGTGGCGAGCGCAGTGGCGAATTGGAGCAGATGCTTACCCGTGCAGCCGATAACCAGGACCGTGATTTTGAGTCCTTGGTCAATATGGCGCTGGGGATTTTTGAACCCCTATTGATCGTCGCGATGGCTGGCATCGTGATGTTTATTGTTATTGCTACCCTTATGCCGATCATTGCTTTGAACAATATGGTCGGAATGTAATTTTTGGAGGTTTTTTCAATGCAACGCAAACAACGCGGCTTTACGCTGCTGGAAGTTATGGTCGTAATCGTAATCCTTGGGGTGTTGGCCAGCTTGGTCGTACCTAACCTACTAGGTAACAAGGAAAAAGCTGACCAGCAGAAAGTCGTGACCGATATCAGTGCGCTGGAGCAGGCACTGGATATGTACAGGCTGGACAACAGCGTCTACCCAACCACAGATCAGGGCCTTGAAGCACTGGTCAGCAAGCCTTCTTCAAGCCCTGAGCCACGTAACTACCGTGATGGTGGCTACATCCGCCGTCTGCCTAATGACCCATGGGGTAACCCATACCAGTACGTGATGCCGGGTGAGCATGGTGCGGTTGATATCTTCAGCCTGGGTGCTGATGGCCAGGAAGGTGGTGAAGGTGTGAATACCGATATCGGTAACTGGAATATGCTGGACTTCTAAGCTGTGATGATGAGTAAGCGTGCAGCGGGTTTTACCCTGATTGAAATACTGTTGGTGCTGGTGCTGTTGGCAACCAGCGCCGTGGCAGTCATTGTTGCCTTGCCCGAGAGCAAGGAAGATAAAGTCAGGGAAGAAGCTGCGCGCTTCCACCACCTCGTCCAGTTGCTGGGCGAGGATGCCTTGCTCAATGGGTACGACTATGGTGTTCGGGTTGAGCGTAATCGGTACCAGTTTCTTCAGCTAACCAGTCAGGATTGGCAACCGCTGGAGTCTTCCAAGTTTTTCACCGAGGTGGAAATGCCGGAAGATGTCCGTTTGGTGGTCGAGATCGGCAGTTACTCCTGGCAGGACAAGGATCGCTTGTTCAAGCCGGGGTCACTGTTTAATGAAGACTTGTTTGCTGAGCAAACTGACAAAGACAAGATAAAACCACCTCAGGTGGTCGTGATGGCCAGTGGTGAGTACACCCCTTTTACCTTGGAGTTTGAAGTGACGGGTGAAAACCAGTTTTGGCGGGTACAAGCCGATGAGCTGGGGCAATTGTTCCTGTTACCACCGGGCGAGACCATTGCCAGTGTGCAGGAGAAGGCCCAACTATGAGGCATCTATCTTCTTCACCGAGGCGTATTAGGGGTCTGACCTTACTGGAAGTGTTGGTGGCATTGGCCGTGTTTGCGACAGCCGCATTGAGTGTGATGAAGGCGGTCAGCCAGCACCTAAATACCTTGGGTTACCTTGAGGAAAAGACCTTTGCAGCCATGGTTGCCGACAACGAAATGGCCAAGTTAAGGCTGTCGGGAGAGATCCCGACATCGGCCAAACGTGGCAAATCTGAGCTGGCTGGACGCGAGTGGTACTGGTCGATAACCAGCACCCAGACGGCAGATGGCTTTTTGCGTGCATTGGACGTCACGGTAACCACAGATGAAGCACGCAAGCAGTCGGTAGTAACGCTGAGAACTTATGTTGAGAATTAAAACGACTTCCGGCCAGCGAGTCCCTCGCCTGAATAGGACCAAGCAAGCGGGCTTTACCTTGCTGGAAGTGTTGGTCGCGATTGCGGTGTTTGCCATGCTGAGCCTGTCGGCTTATCAGGTGATGAACGGCGTGCAGCGCAGTGACGAACAATCTCGCGAGCACAGTGAGCGGCTCAAGGATATCCAGCGGGCGATGGTCATGATGGATAATGATTTCCGTCAGGTGGTGGCTCGTAGGGTCCGCAATCAGGGTGAGACGGTCAGCGACCGCATTTTCCAGAGCAGTGAGTATCTGCTGGACTCATCGAGCTATGGCATTTTGTTCACCCGTACCGGTTGGCAGAATCCGCAGCAGATGTTTCCGCGAGGCGAAAACGTCAAGGTGGGCTACCGGATTGTCGAGGAGCAGCTAGAGCGGGTTTGGTTCCGCTACCCTGACAGTGTGGTCGGTACCGAAGCCTTGATCAGGCCGATTTTGCCTGGGGTCAAGGAAATGTCGTTCCGCTTCTACAGTGAGAAAAAATGGCTGGAGACCTGGGATAAGCCAGCGGCCTTGCCGGAAGGTGTCATGATCAAACTGACGCTTGAAGACTACGGTGAAATTGAACGGGTCTACATGCTGCCAACTTCGGCATTGGAGGCGAGCAATGACACGTAAATGTGCTCCGCCTAAACAACAGCGAGGAGTAGCCTTGATTGTGGTGCTGTTGCTGCTGTCACTGATGACCTTGCTGGCAGTGCAGATGACCGAAAGGTTGCACCTCAATTTCTATCGGGTCGAAAACCAAATTCAGAACCAGCAGGCCTACTGGTATGCCCAGGGGATGGAAGAGTTGGCCAAGGTGGCGATCAAGCAGGGGATCGACGACAGCGACACGGTCAACTTGAGCCAAGCCTGGGCGACTCAGGGCCAGCGCTATCCACTCGATGGCGGCGAGGCTATCGGCGATATCATCGATCGCCAGGCGTGCTTTAACTTGAATGCTTTATCGGGCGTGCAGCCAACAACCGGAAGTAGCACCAAGCCTTATATCGTGACCGTTTTGCAGACTCTTATCGAAGAGACCGGTGTCGATAGCTACGATGCTGAGGTAGTGGCCGATTCGGTATGGGAATATGTCGATACCGACGAAAGAGTCAATGCCGCCTTTGGCGCGGGTGACAGTACCTATGAGGGTTTCCGTCCGCCTTATTTGCCGCCAAGAGATTGGATGGCTGATGCCAGTGAACTGCGGGCAGTCAACGGGGTTACGGCTGCGATTTTTGACAAGGTCCGTCATCAGGTATGTGCGATTCCATCTACCACATTAGCCATTAATGTCAATACGCTCTATGAGCACCAAGCGCCAATATTGGTGGCACTGTTTTCATCACGATTGTCATTGTCAGATGCCCAGAAACTGATTGCCGACCGGCCTTATGACGGTTGGGATAGTGTGGATGACTTCCTAGGGGTGTCTCAGCTAGGCAGTATTGATGCCACGATAAAAGATCAGGCCAAGGAGTTTTTGGCGATCAGCAGTGATTATTTTCAGATGGATACCGAGGTATTGGTCGATCGATCTAGGGTGAGGCTGGTGGCCTTGCTCAAACGAGATAGTGAAGACACGGTGACGGTTGTACGTCGCCGTTATGGAGGAATTAGTGAGCGAATTTCTGACAATCAGGCTAAGTAGCCGTGCTGACCAGCCGCTGCAATGGCTTGTCTGGTCGCCACAACAAAAAGAAGTTATCGCATCGGGTCAGCTGGATGCCATCAGCCAGCTCAACGAAATCGCGGACTATGCTAGCCAACGTATTGTGTACGCACTGGTACCGGCTGCTGATGTATTGATGACACAGGTTGCTATCCCTGCTGGAAGTAGTCGGCAGTTATCTGCAGTATTGCCATTCTTATTGGAAGAAGAGCTGGCTCAGGATGTCGATAATTTGCATGTTCACCTGCTACAGAAAAGCGGTGATATGGCGCAGGTGGCGGTGGTTGAACATCAAAAAGTCGCCTTGTGGTTGACGGCATTGGATGATGCCGGCATCGAAATCAAGGCGCTGATCCCGGACTGCCTGTGCCTACCGCTATTTGACAATGGCTTCACTGCCGCAGAGCTCGATGGCATGTGGCTGATCCGTCAATCGGAATCTCTGGGGGTCGGGGCGGATAGATCCTGGTTAGCACCTTGGCTGCAATCACAGATGGTCGCGGCAGCCGTGGATGAAGACGTTAGTGAAGCCACTGACGATCAGGAATCACCGGAAGATGATGAGCCGGCAAGTGATGAACTCGTGGTGCATTACTACACCCAGGCTCCTGAGGGAATGCCGGGCGTCTGGCAGGCGGAAACGCCAGAGCTGGTGATGCAGCTTCTTGCACAGGGAGCGGCAGACAGTAAGGTGAATTTGCTGTCGGGTCAGTACAAGCAACAGCCGGCATGGCGCAAATACCTGAAGCCTTGGCGCAAGGTGGCTATCGCTGCTGGGGTATTGTTGTCGGTGCTGGTCGCAGAGCATGTTATTTCCGTACAGGCGATGGAAGCGCAGGCACTAGCTTACAAGGCAGAAAGCGAGCGTATTTTCCGCCAGGTACTGCCTCAGTTCCAGCGTGTCCCGTCGCAGAGCTACCTCAGACGACAAATGGAAAGTGAGTTGTCCCGTTTGGGCGGTGGCGGCAGCACGGAAGGTATTTTGTATTGGCTGGCCGAGTTGCAGCCATCACTGGCGAAGGTTACGCAGTTGTCGGTGCAGAACTTCCGTTATGATCAGAATCGCAATGAAATGCGCTTTCAGGCGGTAGCCTCAGAGTTCCAGCATTTTGAACAGCTCAGAACCTTGTTAGATGAAGATTTTGACGTCGAGCTGGGTCAGTTGAACCGCGAGGGGAATCAGGTAACCGGTGCCATCGTGTTAAGGAGAAAATCATGAATGCGTGGTGGAAAGGCTTAAGCCAGCGCGAGCAGAGATTGGTGCTGGGCGGCGGCATTGCCTTGATTATCGCCGTATTGTATTGGGGGATATGGCAGCCACTGGCAACCAACGCCGAGAATGCCGAGCGCCGTTTGCAGACGGAACGACAGTTGCTGAGTTGGGTATCGACTAAAGCGGATGAAATCTTGTCATTGCGAGCGTCAACGGGTTCCACGGGCTCGGTCAGTGATAAAGGGCTGAATCAGGTGGTCAATGAAACCACTCGCCAGTTCAATATTGAATTGATCCGTATGCAACCGCGTAGTGAAGCCGTTCAGGTATGGGTGCAGCCATTACCGTTTAACACCTTGATTAACTGGCTGGCCTTTTTGCGTGATGAGCACGGTATTGATGCCCAGTTTTTGGATGTGTCGAAAGCCGATCGTACTGGTGTTGTTGAAGTTAACCGCTTGCAGTTAGGGCGGGGGTAAGCGTGAAATATAAGTTATTACTGGGTGCCTCGTTTGGCGTGGTGTTGGTAGGAAGCTTGGTGGCTCATATTCCCGCAAGCTGGGTATGGCAACAGGCTCCGACAATCCAAGGGTTGGATATCTCTGGCATCCGCGGCACCCCGTGGCAGGGAACAGCCAGCCAGATCCGCTGGCAGGGAAAGAACTTTGGCCGGGTGCAGTGGGATATGCAAATCCTCTCGTTGCTGACCGGAAAAGTGAAAATGGATATCCGTTTTGGTCAGGGCAGTGAAATGAACCTGCAAGGCCGCGGGTTGGTGGGTTATAGCGGCAATGGGCCATTTGCCGAGAACCTACTGGTTTCGATGCCAGCCAGTGAAGTCATCAAGTACTCTCCAACGGCGTTGCCGGTTGTCGTAAACGGAAACCTGGAGCTGACACTTCGCAACTACCAATTTGCAGCACCATATTGTGCCCAACTAGATGGCGCAATGGCGTGGACTGCCGCTCAAGTCTCTTCACCGCTTGGGTCATTAGAGCCTGGGCCGGTTATCGCTGACTTGACCTGTGACCAAGGTAAGTTGCTCGCCGATGTTGCCCAGTCTTCGGATGATGTGGCCAGTGAATGGCAGGCTTCCCTTGCACCAGGCAATACCTATTCGTTGTCGGGTTGGTTCAAACCAGGGGCACAGTTCCCGCCTCAGCTCGGCGAGCAACTCAAGTGGTTGGGTAATCCCGATCCTAAAGGACAGTACAAAATTTCGTACAACGGACGCCTATAATCGTAATACCCGACTTTGTTAGTCGGGTTAACGTTTTCCCCACAAACTACTTTATTTCCTTTGCGGCTTGCCATTAAATAGCAGTTATTGTCTTGGTTACCGCTTCAATGGCGGTAGCCCGCTTTCCCAGGAATAGGACATTACATGGCTGCGGAACACAACAAACCTGAAATCTTGGCAACAGAAGTCGTTGCCCAATCCCGACTGTTCAAGATTGAGTCGCTCGACTTACGCTTTTCCAATGGCGTCGAGCGCACCTATGAGCGGATGAAACCATCGGGGCGCCATGCGGTGTTGGTTGTGCCGGTGACCGAGCAGGGCGATCTGCTACTGATCCGAGAGTACTCTGCCGGGACCGAGCGCTATGAACTTGGCTTCCCCAAAGGGCTGATTGACCAAGGTGAATCGGCAGCCGAAGCGGCAAACCGTGAATTAAAGGAAGAAATCGGCTTTGGCGCCAAGGCGCTGCAACCGCTAAAGGAAGTCGTGCTGGCACCGTCGTATTTCTCGAGCAAAATGACCTTGTTCTTGGCGCAGGATCTCTACCCGGAACAACTCGATGGTGATGAGCCAGAGCCATTACAAATCGTGCGCTGGCCATTAAGCCAAGCGGAAGAGTTACTGCACCATATGGATTTTGCCGAAGCAAGAAGCATCACCGCCTTGTTCCTGGCCCTGAAGCAACTTGGAAATTAGGAGCGAATATGGACTTATCACACTTGTTACCACAAGTTATCGATATTGCCCGCTCTTCTGGGCAAGTGATTTTGGATATCTACCAACGCGGCCAGTTTGAAAAACAAGTAAAAAATGATAACACCCCAGTTACCAGCGCTGATTTGGCTGCGCACAAGTTGGTTGTCCAGCGTCTATCGGAATTAACGCCAGATATTCCGGTATTGTCGGAAGAAGATGCCGATGTGCCATTGACCGAACGTGCCAAGTGGCAGCGATACTGGCTGGTGGATCCGCTCGATGGTACCCAGGAGTTCATTGCGGGAAGCGGTGACTTCGCGACTATCATTGCCTTGGTCGATAACAATACGCCGACAATGGGCGTGGTTTATGCGCCGGTATCCGGTGTGGTGTATTACGCCTATAACGGTAAAGGCGCATGGAAAACGACGCCGGAAGGCGAGACGGTGCGTATTTCTACCCATAAACATGAACTGCCAACCCAGTCGATAGCTGTTGCGATCAGTCGTCGTCAGGACATTAGCGCCATTACCAACCGGCTGGATCCTGCCCTTAACTATGACTTGGTACCACTTGGTTCTGCTGCGCTTAAGTCTTGTTTGGTGGCTGAAGGGGCGGTGGATTGCTATCTACGCCTTGGACCGACAGGCGAGTGGGATACGGCTGCGACCCAGTGTATTGTTGAAGAAGCGGGAGGGCGTATCCTCAATACCCACCTGGCGCCTTTGTCCTACAATGAGCGCGATACACTGGAGAATCCTAATTTTATCACCTTGGGTGATGAGAGCTTGCCGTGGTCATCGATATTGACGCCGGATAATCGGTTGATGGAAATCAGCGAACAGTAAACAGAAAACAGAAAACAGAAAACGGAGCCAAAGTGGCTCCGTTTTTATTTGAGGCTGCTCTGCCAAGTGAAAGGTAACTAGAACAGTCGGTTTAGGCCATTTAACGCAGCGACCCGGAAGGCTTCGGCCATCGTCGGGTAGTTAAAGGTGGTATTGACGAAGTAGTTGATACTATTTCCTTCCCCTTTTTGCTCCATGATCGCCTGTCCGATATGGATGATCTCTGCAGCACGCTCACCGAAGCAATGGATCCCGAGGATCTCTCGGGTTTCACGATGGAAAAGGATCTTCAAACTGCCCACTTCTGTCCCCGCTATTTGGGCTCGGGCAAGGTGCTTGAATTGCGAACGACCCACCTCGTAGGGGACTTTTTCCGCTGTGAGCTCTTGTTCGGTTTTACCCACTGAGCTGATTTCCGGAATGGTGTAGATCCCGGTCGGGATATGGTCTATGAGCTGGCCTTCGGCGGCACCACTGGCAATGGCCTGCGCCACAAAACGGCCTTGGTCATAAGCGGCACTGGCAAGACTAGGGTAGCCAATCACATCACCGACGGCATAGATGTGCTCAACATCGGTGCAGTAGTTCTGGTTGACCTTGAGTTGGCCACGGGAGTCGGGTGCCAGGCCGACTTTGTCCAAGCTAAGCTTATCGGTATTACCGGTACGTCCGTTGGCATACAGTAGGCAGTCGGCACGCATCTTCTTGCCGGATTTAAGGTGCAGGATCACCCCGTCTTCGGTCCCTTCAATTTGGTCGTAGACTTCCCCGTTGCGGATCATCACCCCGCTGTTCCAGAAATGGTAGGACAGAGAATCGGAGATTTCGTTGTCGAGGAACTCCAGCAGGCGGTCCCGGGTATTGATCAAATCCACCTTGACCCCAAGACCACGGAATATCGAGGCATACTCACTGCCGATCACGCCAGCTCCATAGATGATGATATGGCGGGGATCATGTTTGAGCTGCAGAATCGAATCGCTGTCATAAACCCGGCTATGGCTAAAGTCGACATCACTTGGCTGGTAAGGACGCGATCCGGTGGCGATAACAAACTTGTCGGCACTGTAGTGCTCCCGGCTGCCATCGGGCTTTTTCACGACCACACTGTGGCTGCCGGTAAAGCTGGCTTCACCGAAAATAATTGAACATTGGTTGCGGTCATAAAAGCCCTGGCGCATCCGGGTCTGTTTGTTGACCACGTCTTGGGCATGGCCGAGGATTTGGCTGAAGGTGCTGTGCAGGGTGGAGTTATTCTTGCAGTAGAGCGGGTTCTGGTTATATTCGATGATCCGGCTGACAGCATGGCGCAGTGCTTTGGAAGGAATGGTTCCCCAGTGGGTACAACCGCCACCAACACTGTCTTCACGCTCAATGATTGCCACATTGAACCCGGCTTTGGTCAGCCCCATGGCCGCCCCTTCTCCACCTGGACCGCTGCCAATGATAATGGCATCAAAGTGTTGGGTTGAAGAGTGTTTGCTTTTCGTCATGCTTGGCCTTATTTATCATCCTTGCAACATTGCTACCGCGTTATTTTAACTTCTTCTAAAGCAAGGTAGAATGAGTGCGCTGCGATAGGGAGCGGACGATCACGTTGCTGCATTATTTTTGCCGAAAAAGTTGGAGGTAGGTGGAGGTTTTGTTTACCGCCAGCTGGTGGTGGAGTTTGTGAGCGACTAGAAAAACTAGTAAGAACGGCTTTGATTAAGCGCCAGTCAGGATTTACTATGTTTTGATGGCAGTGAAAAAGCGCGTATAGTGACTATCAATTTGACGCAAGATAACTCAAAGAGAAACAAAAACCCCATGGGAATCAGGGCTCAGCAGAAAGAAAAAACCCGCCGTTCACTGATTGATGCTGCCTTCAATCAATTAAGTGCTGAACGCAGCTTTTCTAATTTAAGCTTGCGGGAAGTGGCCAGAGAAGCAGGCATTGCGCCGACCTCGTTTTACCGCCACTTTAAAGATATGGATGAGCTTGGTCTGACAATGGTTGATGAAGGTGGCTTGATCCTACGCCAGCTTATGCGCCAAGCCCGTCAGCGCATTGCCAAAGAAGGCAGTGTGATCCGGACATCGGTCGAAACTTTCATGGAGTTCATCGATAGCAGCCCGAATGTATTTCGTTTGCTGCTGCGTGAGCGTTCCGGTACTTCACCGGCATTTCGTGCCGCTGTAGCCCGAGAGATCCAGCACTTTGTCGCGGAACTAACGGAATACCTCGTGGCCAAAACAGGCGTGACCCATGAAGAAGCGTTTACCCAGGCAGAAGCCTCGGTGACTCTGGTTTTCAGTTCAGGCGCAGAGGCACTGGATTTGGACAATCAAGCCCGCGGTGAGCATGCAGAAAGATTGATTATGCAATTAAGAATGATTGCAAAAGGTGCTTATTGGTACCGTAAAGAGCGTGAGCGCAGAGAGCTCAGGCAAAAACTCTAACTTTATAATGTTGGTGAAAGGATATGAACAAGGAACAAACTAAAGCTGAACGCAAAACGCTGGTACTGTCATTGCTAGCGGGCCTGTGTGGTAGTGCGACACTGTCAGTATTTACTTCAAGCGCAGTGGCGTTTTCTATCTTCCCAGTGATTGCATTCGCATTGGCTCTGTACTGCCTGTACCAGGAGTACCTGAGTAAGCCAATGGCTGAAGGTACCCCTGCAATTGCATTTGCCTGTTTCCTCGTTGGTGCATTTGGCTACTCTGGTTTTGTCCGTGCCCAGGTACCGGATATGGGGTCGAACTACTTCCAGTTGATCGTATCGCTATGCTTGATTATCTGGGTGGCGTACAAGCTTGGTATCATGTCTCCAAAATCACAGTCTGAAGCTTAATTGCCCTAGACATAGACATAAAAAAAGGCGCTGGTTGGCGCCTTTTTTGTTTGTATTGCGTTACTTACGCTCGAGCAGTACCCCTGCTTCCATGTGGTGGGTATATGGGAACTGATCAAACAGAGCAAAGCGAGTAATACGGTGCGTTTCAGACAAAATCTCTAGGTTGTCTTTCAGCGTATCCGGGTTGCATGAAATATACATGATACGGTCATAGCCCTGAACCATACGGCAGGTACCTTCATCCATGCCGGCGCGTGGTGGATCAACGAAAATCGTGTTGCAGTTGTAGCTTTGCAGATCGATGTTCTGATCTTTTAGGCGGCGGAACTCACGGCGACCTTCCATTGCATCGGTAAAGTCCTCCGCAGACATGCGGATGATTTGTACATTGTCGATGTTGTTCACGGCAATGTTGTATTGTGCAGAGTCTACCGATGGTTTGGCCAGCTCTGTTGCCAGGACTCGCTCGAAGTTCTGGGCAAGGGCCAGTGAGAAGTTACCGTTACCACAGTACAGCTCCAGGAGATCACCTTGGCTTTCCTGGGTGCAGTCAACTGCCCATTCCAGCATCTTCTGGGCAACTTCGCCATTTGGCTGGGTGAAGCTGTTTTCTACTTGCTTGTAAGTCAGCACGCGATCGTTTACTTGCAGCTTCTCGATCACGAATTCTTGGTCCAAGACAATTTTCTGCTTTCGTGCACGACCAATGAAGTTCAGGTTAAAGCCTTCGTCATTCAGACGCTGCTTCAGTGCTTTGGCTTCTTTTTCCCACTCGGCATCTAGCTGGCGGTGGTACAGCAGGGATACCAGAATCTCACCGCTGAGGGTAGACAAGAAGTCTACCTGGAACAGTTTGTGGCGCAGGGCTTTTACCGGTTTCAGTGCATCAACCAATAGCGGCATCAGGTCATTGATCAGACGGCTGGCTGCCGGGAACTGATCCACGCGGTACTTTTCGCGTGTCTCTTGGTTGAACATGATGTAGTAAAGATCTTCACCTTCATGCCATACGCGGAACTCAGCACGCATACGGTAGTGTTCGGCAGGAGAGGCAAACACCTCAAGCTCAGGTGTATCAAAATCGGCAAAGATATTTTGAATACGCGCTGCCTTTTCATCTAGCTGTGGTTGGTACTCAGCTGGATTGACTGTGGTGGTTGCCATAACGGTTGCCTCAAACTGCTCAAAATAAGAGCGCCAGATTTTATTGCATTGTTGACCGATGTCCAGTGTTGCGCCAGATAAAATAGTGAATACCTCTATATTTTGCCTCTGCGGCAATAACCACTAGACATTCGAATGTAGGATAATTAGCATGCAATTGCGCTGGTTAGCCTGCTTGCAGGCTGGGGAACACGGTGAAATTCCGTGACTGACGCGCAGCGGTGAAAGAGAACGAAAGCACATGGACGTTCAGTTCCGAACACTGCTTCTACAGTCTGCGCAATGCAGGTGCCTGAAGTGGGAAGTTGTTGCCTAGGCGGCCGTCCGGCCACGCTCTTAAGTCCGAAGACCGACCAGTGTATTGAGCCACCCAAGAGCTCAGTAATCAACGCGACTTAAGGTATCTAAATAATGAAAAAAACGCTTATAGCAGTGGCGTTGGCACAAGTGTGCCTACCGTCTATGGTCCATGCCAACACCTCAACCGAAGAAGTGATGGTAGTGACCGCCAACCGATTTGAGCAATCTGTCAAAAATGTCATTGCCCCTGTCTCTGTCGTCACCAAAGAAGACATTGATGCTATCCAGGCCAAGTCCTTGGCTGAGGTCTTGCGTCGTCTGCCGGGTGTGCAGGTTGTCTCCGGCGGTTATGGCCAGAACACGGAAGTGTATGTTCGCGGCACCACATCTCGCCATCTATTGGTGATGATTAATGGTGTGCGTATTGGTAGTGCTACGCTAGGTAGCGCTGACTTCAGCCAGATCCCATTGACCGGCATTGAAAGAATCGAGTTTATCCGTGGCTCAAGGGCGGCATTGTATGGCTCAGATGCGGTCGGTGGTGTGCTTAATATCATTACTGCCTATCAGCCGGGAGAGACACTGGCTGAGCTCAGTGCTGGAGCGGGTAGTGATGGCTACTATCAGTTGGGCGGCTCGGTTGCCGGAGCGATAGGCCAAAACAGCTGGGGTAAAATTGCACTTAAAGGTGAGCAGGCGGATGGTTTCTCTGCCCGTAAGGAGCCCTACGAGCAAGACGATGATGGTTTCAAGAACCGTAATGTCGTGGCAGAAATCGGCACTCAGTTAAATGACAACTGGAAGATAAGCCTTCAGGGTTATTACCATGATGGTGAAAGCGACTACGATGACGGGTACTTCGACTTTGTCACTGGTGATTTCATTTCAACCCCAAATGCACAAAGTGAATCTTCCCTATATAACGTAGCAGCTAAAGTAGGTTACACAGCTAATGACTTTATTAGTGAATTGACGATTGCTCAGAACCAGGATGAAGCCCGTAATTTCAGCGATATCAGTGCCGGTAGCAAGATTAAAACCAAGCGTGATGTGGTGAATTGGCAAAATCATTACCAATTCAATTCAGAGCTGGAGTTTGGTGGTGGTTTTGAGTGGTACCGCGATTCGGTATCCAACAGCACGACAGTCCTGTCCGAGGATGAACGTGACAATACAGCGCTGTACCTGACTTCTATTTACCGTAACGATATGGGCTTGCAGCTTGAAGGTAGTGTGAGGACAGACGATAACGATAGTTATGGACGCAATAACACTTGGCAGTTAGCTGCTGCCTATTCTTTCCTTTCTAACTATCAGATCTCTGCCAATGTGGGTACCGCTTTCAAAGCACCGACATTTAATGATCTTTACTGGCCAGACTCCGGTAACCCGGATCTAGAGCCAGAGGAGTCAACCAACTACGAAGTGTCATTATCGGGCTCACACCAATTGGTTGATTGGCGGGTGACGGCCTATCAGTCTGAGATTGATCAGCTAATTGCTTGGGCACCTATCGAGCCTGGCAGTGCGGTATGGAAACCGATGAATGTCGACGAAGCCGAGATCAAAGGGGTTGAGTTTACAGCAGGGTTTAATACCGGCCCGCTTTATCACGATATTAGTTATGATTACTTAGATGCAGTCGATAGCAGCACTAACAAGCAATTGATCCGCCGCTCTAAGCATAATGCCAAGTGGAATGTCTCTTATTTACTTGATCAATGGCAGTTCGATGTCAGTGCTTTGTACAAGGGTAAGAGTTACGAAGATGCGGCCAATACAAATAGCTTGGATGCATTTACCTTGGTGGATTTAGCCGCCAGTTATTACTGGAGTGATAACCTGATCCTACGCGGGCGCGTGGCAAACTTGTTTGATGAAGACTACGTAGCTAAGGAAACTTATAACGTCCAAGAGCGTAGCTATTACGCCACCGTTACCTACCAGTTCTAATCTCGCAAAAAGCCACCTGCTGGTGGCTTTTTTCTTGGAGCCATTTTGGGAGTCGTAGTGATGTATCCACTTAAAACCCATCCCCTTAAAACTATTGTCAGCTGGTCTTCCGGTAAAGACTCGACCCTTACCCTTATTCGACTCTTGGAAGATCCCCGGTATGAGGTAGTAGGTCTCTATACCACCTATGTGGAAAATGAAGTTCCGTTTCAGGCAACTCCTTTGGATGTTGTCCGTGCCCAGGCAGCGTTGACAGGTTTACCTTTGGTAGCAATACCCTTACCAGAGGTGTTCCCGCCAAATGATGTCTATCAATCACTGGTGATTGATGGTTTGAGAACTAGCGGGTTGGAGGTTGAGGCTGTCGCCTTCGGGGATATGTTTTGTAACGGTGTTGCTGACTACCGCCGTAGCTATATAGAGCCGGCCGGTTGGCAGTGTGTATTTCCTCTAATGGGACAAGACAGCCGTGCGTTGGCAGATGAAATACTCCAGCGCGGGATCAAAACCCTACTGACAACCATTGATACCCTTCAGCTAGATGGAGGCTTCTGTGGCCAGTGGTATAGCGAGGCTCTTCTTGGAGCGCTACCCAAAGGGGTGGATCCTTGCGGGGAGGACGGTGAATTCCATACCCTCGTTGTCGAGGCGCCATGTTTCGATGGCACATTGAAACTTAAATTAACCGAAATAGAAAAGCAGAGCCGTTTTCATTACCAGCGCTATTGTCTAACTTAAAAATATCGCCGTTGTTTTGGTGATGTCCACAATTCACAGTATGATGTTGCTCCTTGAGGGTGGTACGACAGAGAATAAGAGTGAAGCGGGTACTGATTTTTGATTCCGGAGTGGGTGGGTTGTCCGTATATCAGGAAATATATGCGCAACTGCCTAACGTTCAATATATCTATGCATTTGATGATGCAGCTTTTCCGTATGGCGAATTACCTGAGGATGAATTAATCGCGCGCACCCGTCATATTGTTTCACTGTTAGTCGAGCGTCACTCTATCGACTTAGTCGTTGTCGCTTGCAATACCGCAAGCACGATTGTGTTACCAACATTACGTGATGTATTAGCTATTCCGGTTGTTGGTGTCGTACCTGCTATTAAACCGGCTGCGATGCTTAGTGAGCGAAAAGTGATTGGTTTATTGGCAACACCGGCAACAGTACAGCGTGAATATACCGAGCTACTTATTAGTCAGTTTGCTAGCCATTGCGAAGTACTGAGAATAGGCTCTACACGGTTAGTTGAAATGGCCGAGCAAAAACTTCGCGGTCAGGCTATTTCGATTGCAGAGCTTGAAAAGATATTAAAGCCATGGCGCAACGTGGTTGACTGTATTGTCTTGGGGTGTACCCACTTTCCATTAATTAAAGATGAAATCACTTTAGCGCTGGATGGAGATGTCACGATTGTCGATTCAGGGCGTGCGATTGCCAATAGAGTGAAAGATCTGCTGGGAGATGTCACAACAAGCAGTGCTGAACCAAACCTGACATACAACAGTGCCGCTGGTATTAACACAGCGGCACTTGATAGTAGTTTGGCAGCAATGCAGCTAGAGCCTGTTAAGACTCTTCACTATCCCCGCCTTTAGGTTCATTGGCTTCACGGACTTTCAATGTGCGCTGGCCGTATTCCTTGTCATTTAATTGAGCAATAGCGTTATCAGCATCGTTGCTGCTCATTACAACAAAACCAAATCCTCGTCTCTTACCTGTTCGCTTATCTTTCATTAAGCGGACAGCAAAGACTTCACCATGTTCGGAAAATAGTTTCTTTACTTCACTTTCATTAGCCCGATATGGCAGGTTGCCAACATAGAGGGTTTTACTGGCTTGCGCGGTATTTGATTCTGCAGAAGAAGATTGGGTAGGAATAAGCGGCAGGATATAAGCAGTACAAATAGCACCAAGCGCGAAGGCTATTCCGGGATAGATGGGGAGAAAACTAAATACTAAGCCCCCAACAACGGCGATTGCGAGAACCGGCATAAGAGATTGTTTGGATAATTTCATAAGTTAACTACATCGTCATAAGAAAAAAGAAAGAAGGCGTTATTGGTTATTTTAACAACAAAGTCACATTGATATTACTTTCATTGACTTGGAATTGCTAGATTGTGAGTGTGACGGCCCTCTAATGTTGAAATTAGAGCCGTTTATCTCACATTAGTTGAAATAATCGGCAGGTGGAAATTTTTTTAAAGAAAACCCTTGTCAGGATGAATCAAGTCTCTATAATGCCGCCTCACTGACACGGAGCACGGCAACTTAAGCCGCTAACCAATCAGTATTGTTCTTTAACAATTTGACCATGCAATCT
>NZ_JAWJZI010000027.1:0-38115 GCF_033022775.1 Photobacterium rosenbergii
ATCGCCCATCGCCCATCGCCCATCGCCCATCGCCCATCGCCCATCGCCCATCGCCCATCGCCCATCGCCCATCGCCCGCCTTTCAACAGCTACAGTAAACATCCCCTCCGTCGTTTCTATTTGATGCCATAAAATCGATTGCGCTCCGGTTTCTGGCAAAACCCTTTGCTACCATTACTTTCATCGCGGGGCATACTACACTTTCCTTTGTGCTGTAACAGACAGAGAAATGATTATGAGTGAAGTACTGCTGGCGCTGGTCGCCGGGTTTATAGTTGGCGTATTGTTTTCCGCGCTTAAACTGCCGATACCGGCTCCGCCGGTGCTCTCCGGGGTGATGGGCATCTTCGGTGTCTATGCTGGCGGGATTGCCTATCAGTGGATAGTCGAGCGGTTTTTTACCTGACGAAATTTGTGCGTTGGGTAAACACATTGTCCACGCTGGGAAACGTATATTTCGTGGTGGCAACAAGGCCTGCTTGGTATTATAGAGCAGCACCATCACAAACTGATTTTCGCTGTTCTGGCCAACACCATCATGGTGTTACCTATCGCTAGGCAAGGCCGGGGCAGCGCATTTGCTGGGAAGTCTTTATGGTCACTTCCCACGCGGTGAAAAGGATATCAATCAGGATAATGCGTGTGCATTGTTTACCTGAGTCTTCAAGGAATCAAGTCCGTAACCCCTTCGACTGATGGCTGGTTGTCGGGATACTGCTTGCGAAAGCGGGCCGTTTGGCGGTGGCGCAATGATTACCGCCAGGCGCATCTATTGCTGGGCAAGATGATTGTTTAGCAGAAATAGCTTGGTAGAAACTAATTGGACTGGAGATAGTCATGAGCGAATTGAAAGCGGCTGCACTACGTGCACTTAAACTAATGGATCTTACCACTCTGAACGACGACGACACGGATGCAAAAGTGATCGAGTTGTGTAAGAACGCGAAGAGCCCGGTAGGCAACACAGCGGCCGTATGTATTTACCCACGTTTTATCCCAGTTGCTAAGAAGCAGCTTCGTGAGCAGGGTACACCAGAAGTACGCATCGCGACCGTAACCAACTTCCCGCACGGTAACGACGATATCGAAATCGCTGTTGCTGAAACGAAAGCGGCTGTGGCTTACGGTGCAGACGAAGTTGACGTAGTTTTCCCATACCGTGCCCTGATGGCTGGTAACGAAGAAGTTGGCTTTGAGCTAGTTAAGCAGTGTAAAGCAGCATGTGGCGATATCATGTTAAAAGTGATCATCGAAACGGGCGAGCTGAAAACGGAAGAGCTAATCAAGAAAGCATCTGAAATCTCAATCAAAGCCGGTGCTGACTTCATCAAGACGTCTACTGGTAAAGTGCCAGTGAACGCAACGCCTGAGTACGCAGAAATCATGCTTAACGTGATTAAAGACATGGGTGTTGAGAAAACAGTTGGCTTCAAGCCAGCGGGTGGCGTGCGCACTGCAGAAGACGCGCAGCAGTACCTAGACATGGCTGACCGCATTCTTGGTGCTGAGTGGGCTGACAACATGCACTACCGCTTTGGCGCATCAAGCCTGCTAGCTAACCTGCTTCACACGCTAGGTGAAGGCGAAAAAGCAGCTGAAGGCGGCTACTAATTCTATTCCAGTAAGGTGGCATGATTGCCACCTTACTTTTAGGTCTCCGACCGCAACTTATCCGTGATGTTTTACTGTTTGGTTCTTGCCTTTTTCCGGCTGTGGAATAAGGACGGGCAGTCTGTACCTGAGAATCATCAAATACCAGGTAAAACGTCATGACCCTACATAAAGAATATCATTGGGGAATACCATGTATTTACCACAAGAAATCATCCGTAAAAAACGTGACAACATCGAGCTAACTGCCGACGAAATTAACTTCTTCATCCAGGGTATCGCCAAAGATACCGTGTCTGAAGGTCAGATCGCCGCTTTCGCGATGGCGATTTACTTCAACGACATGACCATGGACGAGCGTGTGGCACTGACATGTGCAATGCGCGACTCAGGCATGGTTATCGACTGGAGCCACATGAACTTCGATGGCCCGATTGTCGACAAGCACTCAACCGGTGGTGTGGGCGATGTGACATCACTGATGCTTGGTCCTATGGTGGCAGCATGTGGCGGTTACGTACCGATGATTTCTGGCCGTGGCCTTGGTCACACCGGTGGTACGCTGGATAAGCTTGAGTCTATCCCTGGCTACAACATCACGCCAAGCAACGAAGTGTTCGGTCAGGTGACCAAAGACGCGGGTGTGGCAATCATCGGCCAGACTGGCGATCTTGCCCCTGCTGACAAACGTGTTTACGCGACCCGTGATGTGACCGCGACGGTTGATAACATCTCGCTGATCACCGCTTCTATCCTGTCGAAGAAGCTGGCTGCTGGCCTTGGCTCTCTAGTGATGGACGTCAAAGTCGGTTCGGGTGCCTTTATGCCAACTTACGAAGCTTCTGAAGAGTTGGCGAAATCGATTGTTGCCGTTGCCAACGGTGCAGGCACCAAGACCACAGCACTGCTGACAGACATGAACCAGGTATTGGCATCGACTGCTGGTAATGCACTCGAAGTTCGTGAAGCCGTGCAATTCCTAACCGGTGAATACCGTAACCCTCGCTTATTTGAAGTGACCATGGCATTGTGTGCAGAAATGTTGGTAAACAGTGGTTTAGCAACAGATATCGAGCAAGCACGCGAAAAACTTCAGGCGGTACTGGATAACGGTAAGGCGGCTGAGTGCTTTGGTAAGATGGTGGCAGGTCTTGGTGGTCCAGAAGACTTCATGACCAACTACGACAACTACCTGGAAACAGCGGAACTGGTGAAGCCGGTATACGCAGAAACCACAGGTTACGCGTTTGCTATGGACACCCGCGCGCTGGGTATGGCTGTGGTAGGCATGGGTGGCGGTCGCCGTGTGGCTGCTGACACTATCGACTACGCGGTGGGTCTGAGCGATATGATCCGCCTGGGCGATGAAGCCAATGCCGACAAACCTCTTGCGGTGATCCACGCGCGTAACGAAGCGCAGTGGGAAGAAGCGGCCAAGGCTGTGCGTGCTGCGATTACTATTTCTGATCAGAAACCTGAGCCGACACCTGAAGTTTACCGTCGTGTTCGCCCAGAAGATGTTTAATGGAGTCATCATGAAACGTTCTATTATTCTTGTTCTAGATTCATTCGGTATTGGCGCTACGGAAGATGCCGTTAAGTTCGGCGATGTTGGTTCCAACACCCTGGGTCACATTGCCAAAGCCTGTGCCCGCGGTGAAGCGGACAACGGCCAGCGCAGCGGTAAGCTACACCTGCCAAACCTTAACAAGCTGGGCTTGGGCAAGGCGTGTGAAGAGTCTTCGGGCTACTTCCCTGAAGGTCTGGATGCCAACGCGGAAATCACCGGTGCGTTTGCCCACGCGGCAGAGCTGTCTTCGGGCAAAGACACACCATCAGGCCACTGGGAAATCGCCGGTGTACCTGTGTTGTTCGACTGGGGTTACTTCACTGACAAAGAAAACAGCTTCCCGAAAGAGCTGACCGACCGCATCCTTGAGCGTGCAGGTCTATCCGGTTACTTGGGTAACTGCCATGCATCAGGTACCCAGGTATTGGATGACCTGGGCGAAGAGCACATGAAAACCGGCATGCCGATTTTCTACACCTCGGCTGACTCGGTATTCCAGATCGCTTGTCACGAAGAAACATTTGGTCTTGATCGCCTACTAGAGCTGTGCCAGATCGCTCGTGAGGAGCTGGAAGACTACAACATCGGCCGTGTGATCGCCCGTCCGTTCATTGGCCCGGGTAAAGGCCAGTTCGAGCGTACCGGTAACCGTCGCGACCTGTCTGTCGAGCCGCCATCAGCAACGGTTCTGCAGAAGCTAGTCGACGAGAAGCAGGGCGATGTGGTGTCGATCGGTAAGATTTCTGATATCTATGCAGGCTGCGGTATTACCAAGAAAGTCAAGGCAACAGGTATTCCAGCATTGTTCGAAGCGACACTGGAGCAAATCAAGGCAGCGGGTGACAACACTATCGTTTTCACCAACTTCGTTGACTTCGACTCTGCCTACGGTCACCGCCGCGATGTAGCGGGTTACGCTGCGGCGCTGGAATACTTCGATAAGCGCTTGCCTGAGATCATCGAGTTGCTGCAGGAAGACGACGTATTGATCCTGACTGCCGACCACGGCTGTGATCCAACATGGGAAGGTACTGACCATACCCGTGAACACATCCCTGTCTTGGTGTCTGGTCCGAAAATCGCTGCGGGCTCTCTGGGCCGCCGTGACACGTTTGCCGACATCGGCCAGAGCTTGGCAGAGTACTTCGGTATCTCTGACATGGAATACGGTAAGTCATTCCTGTAACAGGAAAGGGCAGGTGAATCCTGTCGAAAAATACGATTCTTTGCATTGTTTCGGTCTATATTTGTCCTAGATCGAAACAGTGTTTGCAAGACAAGATTACATTGAGTTGGTAATGCAAAAAGACCAACAGATGACAGAAAGGAAATAATGATGGCTACTCCTCACATTAATGCTGAAATGGGTGACTTTGCAGACGTAGTACTGATGCCGGGTGATCCGCTACGTGCCAAGTACATTGCAGAAACGTTCCTGGATGACGCGAAAGAAGTGTGTAACGTACGTAACATGTTCGGTTACACAGGTACTTACAAAGGCCGTAAGATCTCTGTAATGGGTCACGGTATGGGTATCCCTTCTTGCTCTATCTACGCAACTGAGCTGATCAAAGACTACGGCGTGAAGAAAATCATCCGTGTGGGTAGCTGTGGTGCAGTACGTGATGACGTTAACCTACGTGATGTGGTTATCGGCATGGGTGCATCGACTGACTCTAAAGTGAACCGTATCCGCTTTGGCGACCACGACTTTGCTGCGCTGGCTGACTTCGGCATGGTACAGAACGCCGTTGACGCGGCGAAAGCGAAAGGCGTAGACGTGAAGGTGGGTAACATCTTCTCTGCAGATCTATTCTACAACCCAGATTTCGACTTCTTCCAGACCATGAAGAAATACGGCATCGTAGGCGTTGAGATGGAAGCGGCAGGTATCTACGGCCTGGCTGCAGAGTTCGGTGCTAAAGCACTGACTATCTGTACGGTTTCAGACCACATCCTGCGTGGCGAAGCGACAACCTCTGAAGAGCGCCAGCTGACGTTCAACGACATGATGGAAATCGCACTGGAATCTGTTCTGCTGGGCGACGCTGACGAAGCGTAAGCAACAGAAGAAAGACAGTAAAAAGGGCTTGCCACTGGCAAGCCCTTTTTTATGGCTGTTAATTTTCTGTCTTGTGATGGCAACGCAATCAGTCGCTCTTGTCATTGCTGAGCAGGATAGGGAAGTGCCATTTTTCCTTGCGGTTACCGAAGGTTATGGCCAGCAAGAAGCCAATAACCATCGCACTGGCGATCAGGGCGCGGATGATATTGGTGATGGCATCGATGTCCGCCATGGTCTCGGCAATCAGTTTGTCATGCTCCAGGGTGATGCGGACAAAACCCACCACTTGCTGCTGGCTCAGGATAGGTTCTATCAATTGCTGGCGACCATAGCTGGCGACTGCCAGTGGCGTAGACAACCCCGTGACCTGTTTTAGCGGCAGGGCATCTTGGCTTTTGGCCAGCGTCACACCTTCCAGATCATAGATGCTGGCATCGAGCAGCAACGGCTCTTTGGCCAGTTGCTCGACTAGCTGCTGAAGCCGGTCTTGGTTCTTCTCAATCACATCCGCTGCTGCGGTATCGGCGGCTTGGCGCACGACCAAGCGCGAGAGTTGCTGGGTCTGGTCGCTAAGGGTACGGTAGTTTTGCTTGGCGAGATCAGAGCCATACTCAACCATGGTGATCAGCGCTGCAAAGCAGCCAAACAGGATGAATAGCCGCCAGGCTTTTTGGAATTGGGTCTGTTTTTTCTTCATCATATCAGCGGTACATTCAAGACCAATGTCATCTTGGGGCTTGCCCTGGTAATTTGCAATAGGGTAACGTGTGCCAAAGCGTTTACTTTAACATGGATGGTTTGCAAGTGCTCAAAATTAGGAAACATACCTCGTTACTCCAACGATTCCCGGAAGTGGTATCGGCGACGAATCTTGACCGACAGCGTTCAACAACCCTGATTTATGGTCGCTCAATTGATGCCGTCGCGGTTCAGGCGATTGAAGAATCTTATGGCGAGCCGCTGGAGCTGACCGCCGCGTGGAAAGTGGGGCGATACGATTGTCTGCTGTTGGCCACACCTTACTCCCTGTTGCTGGAACAATGTGTTACCCATGCGCAGCTTGATATTGCCGACTTGGGCCAGCTCCCTGATTTGCGCGAGCCGGGTCTGGTGGTGATGGACATGGACTCGACAGCGATTGAGATCGAATGTATCGACGAGATTGCAGTGTTGGCCGGTGTCGGCGAGCAGGTCGCTGAAGTGACCGAGCGGGCGATGCAGGGCGAACTCGACTTCGAACAAAGCCTGCGCCAGCGTGTTGCGACTTTGGCCGGTAGCGATGAGGCTATCCTTGAACAGGTCAGAAGCCAGTTGCCATTTATGCCAGAGCTACGCGAGCTGGTGGCGACCTTGCATCACTATGGTTGGAAGGCGGCGATTGCCTCTGGCGGTTTCACCTACTTTTCTGATCATCTCAAGCAGGAGTTGGATCTTGCTCATGCCCAGTCGAACACGCTGGAGATTGTCGAGGGTAAATTAACCGGCAAGGTATTGGGTGATGTGGTGGATGCCCAAGCGAAAGCGTCGATACTTCGTAGTTTGGCCGAGCAGTATGATATTGCTCCGCATAATACCGTGGCCATCGGTGACGGTGCTAATGATCTGGTAATGATCAATGCAGCGGGCCTGGGGGTTGCCTACCATGCCAAGCCGAAAGTGGAAGACGAGGCGCCTGTTGCTATTCGCTACGCTGATCTGGGTGGGTTGATTTGTATCCTCTCGGTGTCTTTGGTGCCGCAGCAACTTGGCTGGTAGTCTTTCGAGGTTGCTAGCTGTTCAAGGTTGTTCGTATTTCAAGGTAAACAGAGCTCTGGGCTATCAACTCAGAGCTATGTTTCAGAGCCAAGTTTCAGAGCTATGATACGGGTTAGCCGATCACTTGATCTCCAGCCTGATCATTACCTCATCGGTAACATCTTGGATTTCACCGCTGCCAATCACTGAGTTGAGCTCCTGCTCCAAGGCTCTTGCCCGGTGTAATACCAGACGGGCAAGATCCCCTAATTCTTTACCTATCAGTGCCGTCATCGGGCTCAGCACCGGTGCGGCTGTCAATCTCAGAGCCATGAAGCTGCCCGTAGATTTCGCCTGTTTGATATAGGCGATTCGCTCTTCGATAGTCCTGAACTCATCCAGAAGTTTGGCTTCTACTTTGGGGGGCTGACCACTCGTTTGCGCTATCGCGAGATAGAGTTCATGGATATAGGGCTGGTTGATCTCGACCGGGCGCATGGTTTCGGCCAGCATCCTTTTGATCCGGTTTCGGAACAGCGGTTCGAGAGAACAGTTATAGCCATCGGCAAGCTGGCTGAATAATTTGACGTGAGATGGCGGCGGAAAATTACAGCCAACCGCTTTCAACCTGATCTTATGGTCGACCTTCTCGGCAAAGTAAGGAACCGTTTTGAGCCTTGTCAGCAGCATCTGGTGCATAGCCAGCAACAACTCACCTTGCGGCAGTTTCTCCTCGGCCATCACTAACTTATTTTCATTGTGCAGGATAAGCTTGCGCAGGAAGTGCTCACTTTGTGCGGCAAGGGCACCCGAGCCTGTGGTAAGCTGGATATTGCAGTAGTCAGGGCTGATCCGGACGACGCTATAAGGTATCTGGCTCAAAGGCGCATTCTTATTGCTTTTCTGCAATCCCGGGAATGAGATCAACACTTGATCACCACGGCGTAAGGCAACGGGTGCTGAAAGCTTGATATTCAGGCCACGTGTCGAGAAGTCGATACTTTGCCCGGCAACAGGGGCACTGTTGTCTGCGTTGAGGATAACAGAGGTATCAAACAGGTATCTGTCTTCTTTGCGTTGCGGCCTTGGGTCAAAGTATACCGCTTTGGCCGTTGCCACCGGGTTACGGGGATGACGGAAAGCCTGCAGGGTTTTGCTGGGTAGCTGTGGTTTGACACTCAGGCGGTAGTCCTGTTGCGCTTCCTCGTTGGTCAGATCCTGCAATACGCCGACATGGGTCAGCGAGCTGAGTTTGCCGACCATATCCGGCGCGATGCTTTTCAAGCTATCGATATCTTCCTGGTCGATAGGCTGCAGACTCAGGCGCATGACCCGCCAGCTGTCACGCTGCGCCCCGACATGCCAGAATAGCCGGCGCTGCTCGGCATTCATCTCCGGCAGGGCGGCGGAGTAGAAGAAGGTTTTGCCGTCGTGCTCATGGCAGAAGCTATAGAGCAGGGTGCTGGATTGTTTAAGCCCAGCCTTGCCCAAGCTGGCCAGACGATCGGCTGAGATCAAATGGTTGAGCACTGGCTGGTTTCGCTCGTCGTGCCAGTGCGACCAAATATAGCGGTTGTATTGGGTTAGCAGGCAATAGGTCAGCTCGGTGCCTGACAGGAAGATCGGCAGGCTGGTGCTGTGTTTTAGGAAACAGTGTTCGTAACCGCGGGTTCTGATCTGGATGATCTTATCTTCATGGTTATGCCTGGTGCGGTTCTGTGACTGGCTGAGGCCATAGTCGATCACCGACTTGATGAGGGCATTATCGCTCAACAGCTTTAAGCGTAGCCACTTGTAGCTGTCGTTATCCGGATTCTCATCAATACCCAAGATACGGTAGCTCATTCCCTTGACCAAGCGGGGATCACCCAACTGATCAGCCAGCTTGGGAAAGCGGACAACAATCGTCATGCCGAGTTTGTAGTTGAACGCGGCAGGCACTTTGAACTTGGCACCGGAGTAAGATAAATCGGCACTGATCCCGTTGACGACTTGGCTCAGAGGCAGCTCCAAGCTAACCGGTGTGGCGATTTGCCAGCGGTTTTCGTTGCGGGTCAGGTAATGGCCAAACCGGATCAGCGGGGCGACCAGCGGGTTGTCTGGTTGCTCTTCGACTTTAGGCGCCGGCTTGGGCTGCAGTTTGCCTTGCTGGTGCATTACCCGGAAGTTGTTACGGGTGTTCATCAGGGTCTCGTAAAGGCCGACCCGGAACTGGTTACCGAAGGTTTTTATCCGCTTGTGGTAAGTATTGATGGCAACATCATCGAGCCAGTGCTCGCGGCCATTGAGTTGGTAGGGACGGCATTCGCCCTGTACGCGCCCGCGCAGATCGACAGCCTTCATGCAAGGCGACATGATGCGGTGCAATTCCATCTTTAGCTGCAGCCGGGTCGGGCCGTCTTCGCCTTCGGTCATCATCTGGAAGACGTCGTCAAAATCCTCGCTATCGTAAACAGGGATCAGCCTTTCAATCAGTCCTTTGTAATCGTCTAGCACCATAGTTATTTTTGATTATCTCATTCTTCGTTTATTATCGGCATATTTCCTAAAGAGTTGAGCTTTTCTTCAACCTGCAGGCAAGTTCTATTCTACATCCGTTTTCAGGATGTGTTTAACCAAATATATCAAGGTGAGTCATGGCAAAAACCAAGCGGGCCTATGTGTGTAGTGATTGTGGCGCAGACTTTCCCCGCTGGCAGGGCCAGTGTAGCGCGTGTGCGGCCTGGAATACGATAACCGAGTTCACAGTTCCCAAAACCCGTGCGGCGGTGGGGGCGGTATCGGGCGGTGGTGCGAGCAGTTATGCCGGTGCCGCGACCAAGGTGCAGAAGCTGTCGGAAGTCGAGAGCAAAGATCTACCGCGCTACAGTTCGGGCATATCCGAGCTGGACCGGGTATTTGGCGGCGGTATTGTGCCGGGCTCGGTGCTGCTGCTGTGTGGTGATCCGGGAGCCGGTAAATCAACCTTGCTACTGCAGAGTATCGGTTCGGTTGCTGCGACCAAATCGTCGCTGTATGTGTCGGGCGAGGAATCTATCCACCAGATCTCCCAGCGCGCCAAGCGCTTGGGTACCCAGAACCTCGATAACATTAATGTGGTCGCCGAAACCTCGGTGGAGGCGATTATCGAGCACATTCGCGCCCAGAAAGCCGAGTTTGTGATCATCGATTCCATCCAGACCATGACGGTTGCCCATAATGACTCGGCGGCAGGTAGCCCGAGCCAGGTCAAGGAATCGGCGGCGGCACTGACCCGGTTTGCCAAAACCGAAGGGGTCACCTTCATGATAGTCGGCCACATCAACAAAGATTCGAACGTGGCCGGCCCGATGCAGCTGATCCACATTGTTGATGGCCTGTTTGCCCTATCATCGACGGCGGATGAGAAGTTCCGGGTATTGCGTACCTCGAAGAACCGTTTCGGTGCCGATTCCGAGTCATGCTTCTTCGCCATGACCGAAACCGGCATGAAACAGGTCAAGAACCCGTCGGCGATTTTCCTTAGCCGCTCGGACAAGAACCACGCCGGCTCGGTGTGTACCACCCTGTGGGAAGGCACCCGGCCGCTGCTGGTGGAAATCCAGGCCCTGTGTAACAACTCGGTGACCGAGAACCCACGCCGCTTGACGGTGGGTTACGACAACAACCGTTTGGCGATGTCGATAGCGGTACTGGCACGCCACGGCGGGGTGATGCTGTCGGATATGGATATCTTCGTCAACTGTGTCGGCGGGATCAAAATCGAAGAGACTTCGGCGGACTTATCGGTATTGCTGGCGATTTTTTCCAGCTTCAAAAATGCCCCGGTGCCGCAGGATGTGTTGGTGTTCGGTGAGATTGGCCTCAATGCCGATATCCGCCCGGCCGCCAATGGGGTGGAGCGTATCCGCGAAGCGGTCAAGCAGGGCTTTACCCGAGCTATCGTTCCCAAGGCCAATGCCAGCCGTCAGGTACCGGGTATCGAAATCATTGCGGTGGAAGATTTGCAGGAAGCACTGACTGCTTTTGAGCGCGTGGCGCTCTAGCTTCGAGCTCAAGGCGATTTAGTGGCTTTAGACCGCAGAATATAATAGATAAAAGAAAGGGCTGCATGATGCAGCCCTTTGTGTATCAGGAATAACCCGCGAATTACTTCGCGATACGCTTGTATTTGATACGGTGTGGCTCAGCCGCTTGCGCGCCCAACGTTTTCTTCAGCCAGTCCGTGTACTCGGTGTAGTTACCTTCGAAGAAGTTAACCTGACCTTCGTCGCGGTAGTCAAGAATGTGGGTGGCGATACGGTCAAGGAACCAACGGTCGTGCGAGATCACCATGGCACAGCCTGGGAATTCTAGAAGGGCTTCTTCCAGTGCACGTAGCGTTTCAACGTCAAGGTCGTTGGTTGGCTCATCGAGTAGCAGTACGTTGCCGCCGGCTTTCAGCAGTTTGGCCAGGTGAACACGGTTACGCTCACCACCAGACAGATCGCCGATGCGTTTTTGCTGATCGCTGCCTTTGAAGTTGAAGCGTGAGCAGTAAGCTCGCGCCTGGATTTCAAAGTTGTTGATCTTGATGATGTCCGCACCTTCGGAGATCTCTTGGTAAACCGTATTGTTGTCGTTCATGCTGTCGCGGAACTGATCAACAGACGCCAGGCTTACTGTCTCACCCAGCTCAATGGTACCGGCATCTGGCTGCTCTGTGCCGCTAAGCATCTTGAACAGCGTTGATTTACCTGCACCGTTAGCACCGATGATACCGACGATCGCACCCTTAGGCATGCTGAAAGACAGATCATCGATAAGTACACGATCACCAAATGACTTGGTTAGGTTGTTCACCTCGATGACCTTGTCACCTAGGCGCTCACCTGGCGGGATGAACAGCTCGTTGGTTTCGTTACGCTTCTGGTGATCAGTCGTACTGAGCTCTTCAAAGCGTGCCATACGGGCCTTTGATTTAGCCTGACGGCCTTTAGGGTTCTGGCGAACCCACTCAAGTTCTTTCTCGATGGTCTTCTGGCGAGCTTTCTCTTGCGAGGCTTCTTGCTTCAGACGGGCATCTTTCTGCTCAAGCCAAGAGGTGTAGTTACCTTCCCATGGAATACCTTCACCACGGTCAAGCTCCAGGATCCACCCCGCAGCGTTATCTAGGAAGTAACGGTCGTGGGTAATAGCAACAACGGTACCGCTGTAGTCAACGAGGAAGTGCTCAAGCCAAGCCACAGATTCTGCATCAAGGTGGTTGGTTGGTTCGTCAAGCAGCAGCATGTCCGGCTTGTCTAGCAGTAGACGACAGATAGCGACACGGCGACGCTCACCACCTGATAGGTGTTTGATTTTCGCATCCCACTCAGGAAGGCGAAGGGCATCAGCGGCACGCTCTAGTTGCATCTCTAGGTTGTGGCCGTCTTTAGTCTCGATCAGCGCTTCAAGTTCACCCTGCTCTTTAGCTAGCGCATCGAAGTCTGCATCTTCTTCAGCATACGCCGCGTAGACAGCATCAAGACGCGTTAGGGCATCTTTCACATCGGCTACTGACTCTTCAACCACTTCTCGTACGGTCTTTTCTTCATCCAGTACCGGCTCCTGAGGTAGGTAACCTACCTTTAGGCCGGCCTGCGGGCGTGCTTCACCTTCGATATCGGTATCGATACCCGCCATGATGCGTAGCAGAGTCGATTTACCTGCACCGTTCAGACCCAAAACACCGATCTTGGCGCCAGGGAAGAAGCTCAATGAAATATCTTTTAGGATTTGACGCTTGGGTGGGACGATTTTGCCCACGCGCGACATGGTATAGACGTATTCAGCCATATCCGTTTGCGATCTCTAAACTAAATGAAAGGGGGTATTTTACCTGTTCTGGACATAAGTTTAACAGCAATGTTCATAATTAGTGCCCCAACTGAGCGTTAAGGTACCACTCTGCTCGCATCTTTGTGTGGCGGGTGCCTTTTACCGTGCGATCTCCTGCAACATTGCGGTGTTAATTTTCTGTTATCCGTCGGCGATCGCGATTATTCAAATCGACAATTTGGTATTACGCTCAATATTGGGCCGCCTGAAGGTTATTGGCGCCAGCCCTGCATCACGCAGAGGCTTGTAGTAATGGATTTTATATGCAATAAAACACACAGGTTTTTGACCTGAATGAACATGGACAACGAATGGAAGGGTGCTGTGTATAGCCATAAAAACCTCAAAGTAATTTCAGGTCTTGTGCTGTCGGTTGGCTTGCTGCTGTCGCCATTGATGCAGGCATCAACCCTTGAGCAGCAGCGCGAACGCTATGAGCAGGCGCAAGTCGCCTTGGAAGAGAAGGATGAGGCGGCGTACGAAAAGCTTCGCGGCAGTCTGGATGACTACCCGTTGACGCCTTATCTCGATTATCGCGAGTTTATCCAAACCCTGCATGCCAAAACCCCCAACGAAGTTGAGGCATTCATAGAACAATATTCTGCTTTGCCGTTCAGTACGACGGTGAAAGATCGTTACCTCAACCACCTTGCGACGACCGAGCGCTGGGAGAATTTCATTGAGGTTCAGCCTCTGCCGCCGCGCAGCCAGGTATTGCGCTGCCATTACTATTACGCCCAGAGCAAGCTTGGCAATAAAGACGTTGCCTGGCAGGGGGCACAGACCTTGTGGCTAACGGGGAAATCCATCCATGATGCCTGTGATCCGCTGCTGAACACTTGGCAGAAAGCGGGCAAGCGGACCGATGCACTTGTTCTGGACCGCATGCTGCTGGTTTACGCCGAGGGTAACCGTGGCCGGCTCAATTACCTCAACAAACAGCTGGGGGCCAAGAGCAAACAATCGGGCAAGGCGGTGATGGATCTCTACGATAAACCCGAAGGGGTTGCGGTATTTTCCAAGCGAAGCAAAGTGACCCCCTTCAACCAGAATCTGACGGTACTGGCCTACAAAAAGCTGGTGCGCAGTGATGTTAAAGAAGCGGTAAAGCAGTATCACAATACCGTACAGGGGCAGCACTTTGGGGAGGCCAAGCGCCAGTCGCTGGCAGACTACACGGCCAGCCGCTTGATGGCGACTGATGATGAGAAACTGCAGAAATGGCGCGATAACGCGCTGGAGAAAAGTACCAATATCAGCTTGCTTGAGCGTCGTATCCGCCAGGCGATGCGCGAAGACAAGTGGCAAGAGGTTGAGCTTTGGGTAAACCGCTTGCCTGATAAGGCCAAGCAGACGACCCGCTGGACGTTTTGGCAGGCCCGGCTGGCCGAGCGTGATGGTAACCAGGCGTTGGCGGAAGAAAAGTACAACCAGATCTTGGGCCAGCGCGATTTCTACAGCGCTGCTGCAGCCACCGTGCTCGGCAAGCCCATTACCTACCCGGTTAAAACGGCGGGGGATGATCTCGCTGCCATCAAGGAGTACGAGCAGACCTTGGTGCGGATCTCGGAGTTGATAGCGGTGGATAAACTGCTCGATGCCAACCGTGAATGGCATTATCTGCTCAGAGGGCTGGATAATGATCACATTGTGGCTCTGGCGACTTATGCGGCGACCAACAAATGGCATCATCTGGCGGTGCAGGCGACCATTTCCGGCCAGCTGTGGGATTACATCGAGCTGCGCTTCCCGGTGGCCCATAAATGGTGGTTTGATTTCTTCAGCAAGAAGCGCGAGCTGCCGGTCACTACCATGATGGCATTGGCCCGCCAGGAGAGTGCACTGAATATCGAGGCGGTCTCGCCGGTAGGCGCCCGTGGTTTGATGCAGCTGATGCCGGCCACCGCCAAGGACACCGCCAAGAAACTGGGGCGCAATTACGCAGGGAAAAACAGCCTGTTTGATCCCGGCGTCAATATTCGCCTTGGCAGTGGTTACCTTAAAATGATGCTCGAGCAATATGACAACAACCGGATCTTTGCCTTTGCTGCATACAACGCAGGCCCGAGCCGGGTGATCCGTTGGCGCAAAGGTACGGATGGCCGATTGGATGTCTATGCCTTCATCGAAGCGATCCCGTTCAATGAAACCCGGGGTTATGTGCAGAATATATTAATGTTCGAAGTCTATTATGGTGATTTGACCCAGAGCCCGGTGCCTTTGCTCAAAGAGAATGAATTGAAAGCAAAGTATTAGCTTTTTTTATACTAGGGCTAGGTTGTCGGTGCCGAAAGGGATAGAATCAGTACTCGAGAACGAGTACATCAAATGAGGATGACATGTCGAATATTCAAGAAACCCCGGAATTTACCGAGTGGCAGCAGGTGGTTGATATCTTGCGTCAGGCAACGACCGAGCACAAGGACGATACCTTGTTGAGGCTGCTGTTGACGCCCGACGAAAGGTCGGTGCTATTGTCCCGAGTGAATATTCTGCATGAGCTACTCAACGGCGAGCGTAGCCAGCGTAAAATCAGTGAACTGCTTGGCGTGGGTGTTGCAACTATCACCCGCGGCTCCAACGAGCTCAAGCACCATGATGAAGACACCAAGGTATGGTTGTCTGCCTTGCTAAAAGAGCAAAGTCCGGGCGCGTGATCTCCGTTTGAACGGTTTTGATAAACAAAGGCCCCCAGAGGTTTACCCACTCTGGGGGCCTTTTTGTTTTTGGGATATATCCCCCATTTGCTTTTAAAGCATAGTGGTATCACTTAATTTATTTTGCGAACAATGTTGGGTGGATGAATGGGATCAGTGCCAGAATCAACGCCTGCTGGTATACCGAGCTGCGGCTTAGCAGATGGTTGGTCAGCATCGCAATGGCACCGCCCTTTTGCTTGATATTGGTTTGGTTGAACATTGCATCCATGACATCGCCCAGCTCTTCGCCCTGGTGGAGCTTCTCCAGTGCTTGGGGCGGCAGCGGCAATGAGGCAGAGCGGGATTCACCGCGAGTATCGCCGCTTTCGATCACCATCCAGGCAAAGGTGAACGGGCCGTCGATACCGGCTTCGAGGCCCACGTAATAGTCTGCGCCAGGCGTGGCTTGGCGCGCATTGCTGACGCGGTTTCTTGCGCCCTGCAAGGTTTCGTCGGCACACATCGGCTGGTCGCGGACACCGCTGTCGACACTGATCCCTTCGATAGAAAACTGGCTATCTGGGAAGGTGTGCTTGAATGCGTCTTCGACGGCAGAAATTTTGGCGGGATTGGTTGAGGCGACAATTATCTTGGGCATAGCAAACATCCATTATCTGAGTGCTTTCTATTCTAATACCAAACTGAATAATATTCTGTTCATATCAGAGTCTTCTCTGCCGTTTGAGAGCAATCCAAATTGATGTAGATATATCACTATACATCAAAGCAATTTGGGGCAGTTATCAAGCGCCTTGTATCTGTCCCTTTTAATTCTCGCTGATAGGACAGAATATTACTCAGTTTGGTATATGACGGCGCTATGTCACGCCGCCAATTGTGGCTAATCATTGAAAGGTGTGAACCTGCTGATGATTAACGGTCGTAGGCCCAGTCTGACTGGACGATGTAACCGTGGATCTGGAACTCATCGTTGTTGACGAACAAGTTAGGGAAATCCGGCTGAGAGGTCGAGAATACCACGCCGTCGGCAAGTTGCGTCATGTGGTAGAAGTCCGGCTCGCTGCCACGAACTGACGCAAATACCGGCTGCTTCGGGCGGTAAATTGCCGTCTTGGTCGCAAGGGCGTAGCTGCCCACTGGCGCACACTGTGAGATATTCTCGTTATCGACCAACAGGCCCAAGCAATCTTCGCGTAGCAGATGCTGTGGAATAGCACGTTTGCTGATCACATCCACGGACGCCCCACGGCGAAAGGAGATGAAGTCTTTGCGGTGGATGATGGGGATGTAGGTGCTGGTGGTGCCTTGGTCCATATTGCTGTTGATGGTTGTGGTGGCTTGGGTGCCTGTATCAACCTGACCGGTCAGTAGGTAGCTGATCGACGTGCTCAGTGCCTCGGCGATTTTTTCCAGCTCACGGACTTCGATACCGTACTTGCCAGATAGCTTACGGCTCATCGTACCTTGCTGGAGATCAAGGGCTTCACCGAGTTGTTTTTGGCTGATCCCTTGGATTTTCGCTAAACGCTTAATTCTTTCTAAATATTCCATACTCACTAGCTTCCTGCTTAAATTTGTTACTGATGCAAACACGCATACTTAAATGTCATATTGATTGTACTGCTAACAACGAGCTGGGGATCTGGCGGGTATAAAAAATGCGATTGGTTTCGTTGTGGGAATATCAGTTTTTTTCAAGATGTGCAAAAAAGGGAACAATTTTCGCAAATTGAAATAAGAATTCAGCAGAATATTTGTTGAATAAAGATCACTCTTTGTAACCCTTGCGGCGAAGGAGAGATTGACCTAAATCGTCAGCGATTACTCGGATTTTTGGTTTTATCCTCATGAAAAGATAGACTTTATTTTGATGTTTGTTTTGCTGATTACCAAGTCAATAACTACAGTGAATTCATGAGCTTGAGGGTATTGTTCCTGGCTATGGATTGGCATGTGTTTAATCGTTGTTATTATATTTGCAAGCAGAAATGGGCTTCTACTTCTAAGCTGGCGGGGATATGGAGTTATGCCTTCTGGGGATAAAGAGGAAGGCGGGCCTTCCTCTTTGGTAGGGGTTAGCGAGTCAGGTAGGTGTACAGGAACTTGGTGATCTCTACCATGTCATCAATCTTGATGAACTCTTCCGTGGTGTGTACCTTCGCCATACCGGTAGACAGGTTTACTGTCTTCAGGCCTTTGCTGTTGAAGGTGTTCGCGTCGCTACCGCCGCCTGTTGGCTTGGTCATTGGCTCAACACCGTTGGCTTCGAATGCTGCTTTGATCTTCTCGACGTGCGGGTCGTTGTCGGCAATGCGGTAAGCATTGTAGGCACGCTTAGACGCAATGTTGATTTCTGCTCCGTGCTTCTCAGCGGCAGCTTCAAACGTGCTCACCATGTGATCAACCTGCGCCTGCAGTTTGTCGTCATCCAGGGAACGGGCTTCGGCTTCGATAAATAGCTCAGGCATCACGATGTTAGTCGCCTGACCGCCTTTAACCACACCGATGTTCGCCGTGGTTTCTTCGTCGATGCGAGACAGCTTCATGTTGGTGATGGCATCAGCCGCAACCGTAAGGGCATTGATCCCTTCTTCCGGTGCTAGACCTGCGTGTGCAGGCTTACCTGTGATGTTCACTTTCAGGTTCTGCTGGCCAGGTGCGGTAGTAATGATAGTACCGATAGGGCCGCCAGAATCGAATACGATACCGGTTAGCGACTCAACCTTGCTCATGTCGAAGTTCTGCGAGCCGTGCAGGCCGCCTTCTTCATAAACGGTGAATGCCAGTTCGATAGTCTGGTGCTCTTCGCCGTCAGCCTTGATGCAGCGAACCGCTTCCATGATGGCTGCGATACCAGATTTGTCGTCGCCGCCTAGGATAGTGTCGCCTTTCGAGCGGATGATACCGTCTTCGATGATTGGCTCGATGCCGTTACCCGGAGTAACGGTATCCATGTGGCAGCTTAGCAGGATAGTACCTTCCAGCTTGCCTTCTAGTTTGGCGTAGATGTTGAAGCCGTTGGAGATCTCAGCAGGAACAGGAAGCTTCTGTACGTCAAAGCCCATTTCACCTAGCTGTTCGGCCAGTGTCTCGGCAATCGCTTTCTCGTTGCGCGACTCACTGTCGATTTTAACCAGTTCAATAAAGTGTTGGACCAGACGGTCCTGATTGATATTTGCCATTTAAAGCACCTCCGTAATGGTCGCTATATTACGTGAACTGGCTGAACTAACCTTGATCTGTCCACCAATATCGTGGGGGTAATCACTATAAAACTTGAAATGTTAAGGCGATTATTCTGGCTTGTTGGGGAAATGTACGGCTGGGGTTGGGGAGGTGTGGGTGAGTCGTTAAGGGGAGGGCTTCAATCCATATGCCAAAGAATTGAAGCCTAGAGCCAGTGTCGGACACTACATCAGTGTCTCGTAAAACTCATCCAGTAGGTTCTCGAGTAGAAATAGTTGCTCGGTATCTTCTTCACTGAGCTCGTCCTTGTTATAGAGCAGCTCCATTTGGGCCTGAATTGTCGCGACCTCTTTCATCACCTCCACGTTATGTTGCTCCAAGATCTCTTCCAGATCTTGCGCGTGTAGTGGCGGAATAGAGAACGAGAGGGCGAAAGCAGTTATTGCCGTAAACAGCAGTGGCTTGATAGGTATCAGTGTCTTGATTCTTGCTGTAGGGGATTTCATTGACCGGTTCCATTGGCTTTATTGTGATTAGAGGTAATGAGCAAAATCTCAATCCATCATAGTTTTAGTGATAACAGAGAGTTGCGTTAAGTTTTTTGATTGCTAAACCATGGTTTTAAGGTGTCTTATTAAGACCATTATATAACTGTCGAGAAATAATTAGCATATTATTTTCAATGATTTAGTAGCGTTAAAATGCTAAAAGTGATTATGGGTGAAATAGCAGAGCTAAAATCTTAATTCTGAGATCTTACTCACTCGTTTCTGTGGCACTAATTTGTTACCTTACGCCGTTTTTGGCTCACTCTGATCTGGCTATGGCTTCACAATACATAATCAATAAAGTGGTAGAAATTGGGGATACCTTGCATCGCTGTGGGTGCCCACCTTATAAGGTGGAAAAGTATACTCAGTACTATGCCAATAAGTATGATGCGGATGTCATGGTGCAGGCAATGCCAACCTCGATTAACTACCAGTTTCTTGGCAAGAGGGATACCGTGGTCATGAAGCGCCACAAGCCTGCCTCTATCAATCTTGCCTTGCTGGCCAACACCATCGATCGTATTCATCAACCCGGTAAAGAAAAACCAGCCGAAGACTTCCACTACCCCAATTGGGTCGTGGCACTGGCCAATATGGGAATACCTCCCGCTTATCTAATGTTGGTAGGGAGTACCCTCGAGGCTGTGGGCTATGCTGCCATACTTGGGTTCATGGTCTGGTTGGTACAGTTGGTTTGCCATGGCCGCCGTGCTATAGCTGCTGAGTTTATAGCGGCATTGATAACCGGTTTGTTTGTGGCTTTCATCGTGAGCCTGGGTATTCATGTGCCGGTTTGGGCGCTGTGTATTGCGTCGATAGTCTTGTTTGTTCCCGGGCTTTCGATAGCTAACTCATTGGAATGTTTGGCGTTCAATGACTTGGTCTCTGGTACCGCCCTACTCGGGCAAAGCATGCTGACCCTGCTCAAACTGTTTATCGGGGTGATGATAGGCTTGAGCATCGGTGAGGCTTGGTGGGGGCCGGTGGACACTCTGCCTTATACCAATGAAATCCCGATATGGTTGCATGTCTTCGGCTTGGTATTGATTTCAACGTCGATCGGGGTGATCTTCAATGCCCGCCCGCAAGATATTCTGCTGGGGCTACCGGTTGCGGTATTGGGCATGTGGGGGCCGATGTACCTGGGCTTCGGTGGCGACTGGGTAGTGGGCACTTGGGTGACCACTGTGTTGATTACCCTGTACGGCACTAAAATGGCCAAGTTGCTTAACCTAACCGGCTCTATTTATATCGTGCAGGGGATCATCATTCTGGTTCCCGGTAGCCGCGTGTTGATCAGTGCAAGCCAATCCGTCTTCGAGCAATCAATCTTGCCTATTCCCAATATCGGCTTATCTGCCATCTTCATGTTTTCAGCCATTGTAGCCGGGCAGATCACCGCCTATTCGTTGTATTCGCCGAAGATTGATCGTTAGTCGCTACTTATTACCAAATCTATGTCTCCATCTTAGATCTTTCAATTCACTTGGTTATTCATGTACAACTACAAAGTTGTTTTTTGGTGATTACAACTTAAACGTTGTTTATGAGCTATTTTACAACTAAAATGTTGTTTATGGTGTCTGGTACAACCTTTGTGTTGTTTGGTGCGGTGATGAAAACGATAGAAGAAATTGCAGTGCTGCTTACCGAGCAGCGCAAAAAGCTAGGTATTGAGCAAAAAGACATGTACATGCGGATAGGCATGAAGCAGCAGCAGTATCAGCGTATTGAGGCGGGTAGCGATGTGAAGTTATCAACCTTGCTTAGGGTGCTGGAAGGGCTTGATTTGGAACTCTCGATCACGCCTAAAGGGAGAAAAGACAATTCCGTTTCTGTGGATGGCGCTTGTCAAAACAAGAGCCAAGCGCCAAAAAGCGATGAGTTGCAAGACGATGGTGACGACCTTGGTTTTTGGTTTGGCTCAGAGGATAAATGATGAGTAGGCAGATAGAAAAGGTTGAAGGCCTTAATATCCAGCTTCATGGTATCGATATTGCGGTTATAGCTCATTATGCTGGTGGCAAAAATATTCTGACTTTCAATCCTGATTTTGTCGCTATGCCAGTGCAGTTGCGCCCTGTTTTCACCTTGCGGCAATTGCTTGACCCGGCCTATTTGAACAAACCGCAAATTAGAACCGATAAGATCCCGCCAGTCCTGTCCAACCTGTTGCCTGAAGGGGCATTAAGAGAGCTGACTGCCAAAGCGCTCCGGTGCCACATCAATAATGAGTTTTCGATTCTTGCTTACTTGGGGGCCAACTTGCCGGGAGCCGTCATCGCCAAGCCGATAAAGGCGGGTGATTTGCCTGTTTGGGCATTGGAGCAACGCTTGTCGACAGAGCCCCAGCAGATAGATGTTAAGCATGCCGATACTAAGTTCTCATTGGCTGGCGTTCAGATGAAGTTCTCTTCGTCTCATGTGGATGGCAGATATCACATCGATCAGGAAATCTCTGAGGACATGTGGATTATCAAGACGCCGTCGACGGTTCACAAAGGTGTGCCAGTCAATGAGTATACCTGCATGAAGTTGGCCGAAGCGGCTGGTGCGGATATTCCGGAAGTGCGATTGATTGAACTCAGTGAGCTGGAGGGATTGCCAAGTATCAGATTGCCAGATGAGCAGTATGCCTATGGCATAAAGCGGTTTGATCGCAGCAGTACTGGTCGTATTCATACCGAGGACTTTGCACAGGTCTTTGGGCTTTACCCGTCAGACAAGTATCAACGAGTCAACTACGAGCAGCTTGGTAGTGTGCTGTACCGAACAAGTTCAGAACGCCTGAAAGATATCCAACAGATGGCAAGAAGGTTGCTCATCAACATGCTGCTTGGTAATGGTGATGCTCACCTGAAGAACTGGACATTGATCTATGGTGATACGCAATCCCCGAGTTTGTCACCTCTTTACGATGTGGTGTTTACCGTGCCATACATTGAATATGACTGCCTTGCGCTTAAAATGGTGGGTACCAAGCAGTGGTCTGATATCACGATGGAACACTTTGAAGAGTGGGCTGAGAAAGCAGGGGCGCCATGGGTTGCGATTAAGCCTCACTTGCTGGATGTGATGAGCAAAGCACGTAATCAGTGGCCTCAATTGTTATTAGAGCTTCCGATGATTGAAGAGCACAAAGCCGCATTGAAGCGGCATTGGCAAAATTTGGCGGGTGATTTTTCTATTGGGTAGATAGCAGGGCGAGTGTTGCTTTTAGTGCTCAGTCAAAAGGTAAGGTTTGGAACCCGCACTGTAGAAGGTATTGGTAAGTGTGTTGGTAATAGTGACATGGACGGGTTGGGTCGCCATCGTTTCCTTCAGGCACAAAGATCACCATCCCTTGTCGTGCACGCGTCAGCAGCACCCGGTAAGCATTCTCTAGATAGCGTTTATCTTGCTCTTTGTTACGCTTTTGCCATTGAGTGCCTTTGAAGCGCCAATGCTCAAATTGCTGATCATTATAACGATAGTCGGCATCCCACCCAACCAGACACCAGTCTAGCTCAAGCCCTTGGACATCAAACTCAGTAGCAACATCTTCTAGGAAGTGGCATGAGCGGATATCGTCGTGGGGGTGAAGGAACCAGCTAACCGGATCAAACTTGTTTTTGACAAAGATCCCTTCAGCTTTGAGGCGAATGCCATTGGAAGATGCCAGCATACCAATGCTCTCCAATCCGCGAGATTGCTGCTTTAGCCATTGTTTGGCTTTAGTGAGATCTCGGGTCAGGTAGAGCGGATATTGAGCTTGTAACTCAGCAGCCAACTCTGCGGCTTTTGAGCATTCTCCTGCGATGACATGGTGTACAAAACTAGACAGCTTTTCGGCCCTGAACGATCGCATCGAAGTCGCTAAGTGCAGGCTTGGTAGTTTGTTTGCATTTTGCAGGTTTTCGAGTGATAAACCATCTGAGATATATTCACCCTTGAGCAATTCTGTCGAGCAGTATACCTGCCAATGAGAGTAATCATGCTCTAAGGCCGATAGCCATCCCGCAAGCCCGGCTTCGCCAGTGTTGATCTCTTGCCCGCCGCCAATCAGAGCAATGATCACCGCCCAGGCTTCGTGCCTGTCCATCACTTCAATCAAGAACTCAGGCTCAGATTGATTAAAGTCGGGCTGATTACGCTTGGTTTGCATGAACTTTGATGTCTGCTCTGCGTTCCAGGCCCTTTGTGCCTCGTCAAAGATCGCGACATTTTCTGGTGGGACAGAGCCATCCAAAGCCTCATCACGGAAGCGGTGAATATTCTGGATAAACTGTGACGTTTCTCGGCGTGCAGCCGCTTTGCTCATATTTGTACGTGAAGATTTATCCATGGCGAGTGCTTCTTGCAATACACTCACTAATGGTCCGTTACCACTGAGAAAAACTGAGTACTCGTTATCTTTAGGGTTAGAGTGGGTGTTGGCAATATTAAGCCCGACCAAGGTTTTACCTGCACCGGGGACACCTGTGACGAAACAAATAATTTTTTGCTTATTGACTCGGGCTTGGTGGATTAGCTCGAGTAACTCGTCGCTGGTTACGCCTAGGTTTTGAGTATCAGCTTCATTACGCGCAATATCTTCAACAGCATGATTGGCATACAGTGCCTGCGCAGCCTCCACGATAGTTGGGGTAGGGAGGTAACCGCTATTAGACCACTCAATGGCATCAACCTGATTAGCTTGTAACTTAACTGCGCACTGCATGATGATGTCGGCTATCTGCTGGCCGTTATCGACAATTGGTTTAGCGACGCCATCTTTATCGAGGTTTAACTCCCAAGCACTTTTTTCAGCTTTGGTTGCCAGTAGAATTGGCACAATAGGGAGTGAATGACTGCCTCGATGGAAGTTTTTCAGGTCTAGTGCATATCCGACGGTTTGGCGTAGATCGGCGGAATGGTAGTTGCTTGAGCCGACTTTAAACTCGATAACAAAGATAATACCTTGATAGATAAGTACCGCATCAGCGCGCCGTCCCATTCGCGGGATAAGGAACTCAAAGAACAGGTGCCCATCACGAGGTGTTAAACCAGATAATGCTTGCTGCAATATTTGAACTTGCGCTGCCCACGCCCCTGTCTGTTCATGCTGTAATTGCTGGGTATGGCTACTGGCAAGCTTACCGATAATGTTATCTGAGGTAGATTGAAGAAAATCCGATAGGGCTGCGTCGTAAAAAGCTCGGTTAGTCATTGTCGACCTCAAACGCCAAAAGCTTTTCCGGTGCAACATCAAGTGCCTTTGCCAACTTAAACAAGTTGATGAGGCTAACATTTCTCAGGCCGCGCTCAATGCCACTGATATAGGTACGGTCAAGTCCACAACGCGCAGCCAATTCTTCTTGGCTTAACGCAGTATCCTTTCTTAATTGTTTAATGTGTAACCCAAAGGGTTTGAGTACTGAGTCGTTCACGGCAGTCTACTTTTTGCTTGCTTATGAACGACATGGTCTGCGTCTGTAGACTTTTGGTCCACGGACTATGAGTCACATTTTTTTTCGTAGATGAGAAGTTGCGAGGTTGTGGGTGTTGGTAATAATAGAAAAACAAAAAGGGCGGTAACCTTTCGATTACCGCCCTTTCCAAACGTTTGGTGGAGCTGGCGGGAGTTGAACCCGCGTCCAAAATCAGTCTAACAGATGGCGCTACATGCTTAGTCTTTCTATATTCTCGTAAGAGCACTGCGGAAAGACACGCCATGCCAATACATACCAGAATTCTATTTCGCGGTTCACCTCTCTGGTCGAAGGTTCCCTCGCTATCTTGTTTGGGTTTGAACCCCTGTTGGTCCCCGTCTTACAAGCGGAAGCTAGGGCAGGAGCGCTCTTAGCAGGTTATTAAGCTGCTAGTGCGTAGTTTTCGTCGTTTGCGACTATTTTTTTGCGGCTTTTTTACGAGGCCAACCGCACCTCGGCATGCTCCACAAGCCTTCGTGATCCTGTCGAATCCTAAATCAGCCCCAGAGTTAAGGCGATGGTAACAGAATTTCACCTAGCGTCAATACAATTCCCTGCCAGTGTGTCTCTAATGGAGAAAAATCCATCACTTATACCAACTTGGATAAACAGATATCTATACAGGTTGCTATGACTGGCAGGAAAGGCGGACTAGCGCAGGCTGCTCTTCATGATACGCGCCTTGTCGCGTGCCCAATCTTTGTCTTTCTTGTCAGCACGCTTGTCGTGTAGCTTCTTACCTTTCGCCGTACCTATCTTAAGTTTAACCCATGAACCTTTCCAGTACATGGAAAGGGCCACGATGGTTTCGCCATCGCGGTTAACGGCACCCATTAGCTTGTCGATTTCACGGCGGTTCAACAGTAGCTTACGGGTACGGGTAGGATCGGCCACTACGTGGGTAGACGCGGCGTTCAGCGGGGTGATCTGTACACCCGAAATGAAGGCTTCGCCGTTGCGCAGGAACACGTAGCTTTCCGAGATGTTTACCTTACCAGAGCGGATCGCCTTAACTTCCCAACCCTGGAGCTCCATGCCAGCTTCGTACTCGTCGCTGATCGCGAATTCGAAACGGGCGCTTTTGTTCTTGGCAATCGTATTGCTACTTTGCTTTGGTTTTTTCTTGGCCATAAATACTCTTGAATGTTGCTGTCCCAGCTTCAGAAACTCTGGCTGGTCGAAAAGTGTCTATTTATAAATCAACGAGATGAAGTCAATAAACACGCTTATTTTGGCTGTTAGCCCAGTAATGGTATCATTGAGGTTGCCCTTGTCATAGTGTTACCCGCAATGCGCGCAAACCCTAGGACCGGCGGCACGTTTTCAGCGTAAGGAGAAGCTATGCCTCAGATCAGCCGTTCTGCATTAGTCCCATTTAGTGCAAAACAAATGTTTGAACTTGTTAATGATGTGGAATCATACCCTGCATTCCTGCCGGGCTGTTCTGGTACCAAAATCCTGGAAAGCTCCGAACAGCATATGATGGCTTCGGTGGATGTGTCCAAGGCCGGGATCAAAAAAACATTTGTGACACGTAATGATCTGACTGACGGTAGTGTGATAGCCATGCAGTTGGTTGACGGCCCGTTCAGTCGTCTGGTCGGTGGTTGGCACTTCACCGAGCTCGATGCCGAAGCGTGCAAGGTTGAACTCAAGTTGGACTTTGAATTTACCAATGGTTTGGTGGAAGCGGCGTTTGGTAAGGTATTCCGCGACTTGACCAATAACATGGTGTCTGCCTTTACCCAGCGTGCGCGAGAGATTTATGACTTCTGAAGAAAAGCTGATCCACGTCGAAGTGGTCTATGCCCTGCCCGATGTACAGAAGGTGATCCGCGTGACGGTCACGCCGGATATGCAGGTGCAGCAGATCATCGAGCAATCCGGGGTGCTGGCAATGTACCCGGAGATCGACCTGAAGAAAAACAAAGTGGGGATCTTCAGCCGTAACGTGAAGCTGGATGCCACGGTGCATGACGGTGACCGCATTGAGATTTACCGCCCGCTGCTGGCCGATCCGAAAGAGATCCGCCGCAAGCGCGCGGAGCAAGCCAAGCAAGAGGCTTTGGCTGCCAAAGAAGAGAAAGCCTAATTTAGTGCTTAAAAGACAAAAATGAAAAAAGCTCGCCAATGGCGAGCTTTTTGTTTTCTGGTAACCAGCAATTTGTTCTCGAGCAAGCTCAGTACTTGGTTGAATGAGTACTTAGTTGAATTGCTCCATGAACTGAGGGCTTTTCTCGTAGTCCCCTTCAAGGCTGGTTAGCTGATTCTGGGCATTGAACTTCAGGATCAGGTTTTTCTGTTGCGGTTCATCGTGGCCCGGCTTGTGGTAGTACACGTAGTACCAGGTGTGCGGGTACTCAGGTTCAACCAGCATTGGCGAGCCAAGTACAAACTGCACCTGCTCTTTGTTCATTCCGTATCGAAGGGTGTCGATATCTTTTTGCTCCAGGTAGTTACCCTGGTTAATATCAATTCGGTAAACCAGTCGTTCAACGACTGAACAGCCACCCAATAAACTGACCGCCAAAGTCACGGCAGCAAGGTTCTTCCAACTCATAGCATCCCGGCAAGTTCGCTTTATTCTGCAGCGATGATAAACAACACCCGAGCAGAAGTAAAAAAGCAGTAAAGAAAAAAACTGTAATTGAGACTACAGTACAACCATTTAGTTGCACTGCCCATTAAGTTTATTCTATTTATGCCGCAACAAGCAGTTCTTTTGCGTTTGCCAATGTCCTTTCGGTAATTTCGCTACCGCCCAGCAGGCGGGCAAGTTCGTTGACGCGTGCTTCCTGTGTCAGCGGGAACATGTTGGTTTCGGTCTGGCCCTTGCTGGACTTCTTCGCCACGAACATCTGCTGGTGGCCGCAACCGGCAACCTGCGGCAAGTGGGTCACACACATGACCTGGGTTGATTCGCCCAGGGTGCGTAGCATCTTGCCGACAATCGCTGCGGTCGGTCCACTGATACCCACATCGACTTCATCGAAAATCAGGCTAGGGGTTTCGACTTTCTGCGCCGTGATCACCTGAATAGCCAACGAGATACGTGACAGCTCACCACCGGAGGCCACTTTACCCAACGGCTGCAACGGCTGGCCCGGGTTGGTGGAGACCAGGAAGGTGATGGTGTCGAAACCTAGCGGGCTGAGCATGCCTTCGGCATCGCTCTGGACATCAATCTTGAACACGCCGTTTTCCATGCTGAGCTGATGCATGCTGTCGGAGATCTTTTTGTCGAGCTCCTTGGCATAGCGTTGGCGGCTCTTGCTCAGCTTCTCTGCGCTGGCCAGGAACTTCTGGCGCAGGCATTCAATGTTCTCGGCGATTTCTTCCAAGCGCTCATCGCTGCAATCAAGGTTCTCAAGCTCTTTGAGCAGCTCCTGATGCTTGTTGTATAGCTCTTCGGGCATCACGTAGTGTTTGCGGGCAAGCGACATGATCTTGGCCAAGCGTTCTTCGAGGTACATCAGCCGCTGTGGATCCATATCCATGTTGTCGAGGTAGCTGCGCAGCTCCTGGCTTGCTTCCTGTACCTGGATAATGGCTTCTTCCAGCATTTGCGGGATAGCGCTTAGGTTGCTGTCGATTTCCCCGAGGTTGGCGACTTCCTGACATGCTGACTGCAGCATGTTGAGGGCGTTGCAATCTTCGTTGTCGTAAAGCATCGACAGGGCGGTTTGGCTCGATACTGCCAGCTCGCCGCTGTTGGAGAGACGCTTGTGCTCTTCCTCGATCTCGTCGTACTCGTCTTCGGCTAAAGCCAGTTCGTTGAGCTCTTTAACCTGGTATTGGATCAGCTGCTTTTGCGCTTCGTTCTCTTCGCGGTTCTGAACCAAACGCTTGTATTCGTTGTTAGCCTGACGCCAGCGCTGATAGTGGTTGCGGGTCTTTTCCATCAATTGATGGTGACCGGCGTACTGATCCAGCATTTGCTGCTGGTAGTCAGGGCGCATCAGCTGCTGGTGGGCATGCTGACCGTGGATGTTGATTAGCAGTTGGCCCAGCGCTTTTTGCTGCGAAGCAGGTACAGGACTGCCGTTGATGAATCCACGCGAACGGCCTTCCTTGGTGATGACACGGCGCAGGATACACTCGTCACCATCAATCAGCTCGTTGTCTTCCAGCCAGCGGCGGGCGGCTTGGTTGTTGAGCAATGAAAAGGCGGCAGAGATTTCTGCTTTGTCTTCGTTCGGGCGAACCATGCAGGCTTCGGCGCGATCACCCAAACACAAGCCAAGTGCATCGATGGCAATAGACTTACCTGCACCCGTTTCACCGGTGATGGTGGTCATTCCCGGTTTAAGTTCAAATTCAAGGTTTTTGACAATAGCAAAGTTTGAGATCGTCATATGAGCCAGCATGTGTTCACCTGTTTAAATCAACACCTGTTTTTTCATACAGTATATACTGTATCTACATACAGTAAAGTACTGTTGATGAAATTTTTCCAACAAAGCTTGATTTAGGTTAACGTTCTGAAAATTGGTAATAAAAAAGCCAACCGCAGGGTTGGCTTCAGAATTCGTTAACTGGGGTGTTTTTTGCTAGAACAGGCGGCTCGACCAGCCCAACTTACCTCGCAGCACTTCATAGTAGCTGTAATTCTTCGGGTGGATCAGCCGCAGGGTTTCCGGGCTCTGGTAGATATGGATCTCATCGCCTGGGCTGACAGGCAGGGAGACCTGGCCGTCACAGCTGACTTCCAGCGTGCTGCCATTGGTCGGTGAAACCAGCAATTTGATCCGGCTGTTGCCATCGACCACCAAAGGGCGGCATGACAGGGTATGCGGGAACATAGGTACCAGAGAAATCGCATTGAGCTCGGATGACAGGATAGGGCCGCCACCGGATAGGGAGTAAGCGGTTGATCCTGTCGGGGTCGAGATGATCAGGCCGTCGGAGCGCTGCGAGAAGGCGAAGGTATCATCAATGTAGACCTCGAATTCAATCATGTGGGCGATTTTATCCGGGTGGAGCACAGCTTCGTTAAGGGCGGCATTGCGGCTTTTGATCATGCCATGGCGATGGACTTCGGCCTCAAGCAGGAAGCGTTTTTCAACCACGTATTCGCCATTGAGCACTTGTTCTAGTTCGTCCTCGAAGGCATCGGGGTCAAGATCGGTCAAGAAGCCAAGGCTACCACGGTTGACACCAATTACCGCAATGTCGAAGCGGGACAGTACCCGTGCCGCACCCAGCATATTGCCGTCACCGCCTACCACGATGGCCAAATTGGCCTTGTCACCTATGGTCAATAAATCACAAAAGGCGGCTTTGGGCAGTGACAGGTCGTTGGCCAACCGGTGGTCAACAAGTACGTCATAGCCTTTTTCGACCAACCATTTGTAGAGGCTCATATGAGTCTGCAGGGCTTCGGGGTTACGGGGTTTGCCAATTATCGCGATAGTCTGGAAAACGCGTGTCATGTCCATGATCCGACAAATAAAGAGAGAACCAGTATAGCGTCAGGATTAGACACTTGTCGCGCATTGTGAGCGATATCGGCTTGAATCATTGAAGTTCATCCCCATAATATGCGCATATACGAGTTTTTTGGATAGAGCTGATTATTCTATCCTCCATTGAATACCATGATCTTGGCGGAGAAGCGAAAGCATGAGCAACGAAGAGAAAAAAGTACAGGACGAACAGCTACAGCAAGAGCAAACTGTTGAAGCGGTTGAAACTGAATCTGCTGAGGAAGAAGTCGTTGAAATGACCCTTGAAGAACAGCAGGAAGCCCGTATCGCTGAGCTTGAAGCCGCTTTGCTAACCAGCGAAGCCAAAGTACGCGAGCAGCAAGACAGCGTTTTGCGCGCCCGTGCTGACGTAGAAAACATGCGTCGTCGCAGCGAGCAGGAAGTCGACAAGGCTCGTAAGTTCGCTCTGAATAAGTTTGCTGAAGAGCTACTGCCGGTTATCGATAACATGGAACGTGCTATCGAAATGGCAGACAAGAGTGATGAAGCCATCAAACCTATGGTTGAAGGTGTTGAGCTAACGCTGAAGACCATGATGGGCACAGTTGAGAAATTCGGCCTGAAGCAGTTAAACCCAATCGGTGAAGCCTTTAACCCTGAATTCCACCAGGCGATGTCTATTCAGGAAAGCGCCGAGCATGAGCCAAACACCGTAATGTTGGTTATGCAGAAAGGCTACGAGCTAAACGGCCGTGTTGTTCGCCCAGCGATGGTAATGGTGTCTAAGGCTGCGGCTGGCAACATCGATACCCAAGCTTAAGCGGGATAGCGATTGAGCAAAGCCCGCTTCGAGCGGGCTTTTTTAATTTTTTTTTAATTTTTTTTCGGTGTCACCCTTGAAAACAATTTGGCTGCCCTTATCTAGTAGTCATACGACATCGTAAATCAATTTCTGCGGGTGAAACCGCGTTGTCAGCGGCGTTATGGTAACGGGCTGGCAAGTAAGCTAAATGAATTTCGGAGAGAGCCTGATGGGTAAAATCATTGGTATTGACTTGGGTACAACTAACTCTTGTGTAGCAGTACTTGATGGTGACAAGCCACGTGTAATTGAAAATGCTGAGGGTGAGCGCACAACGGCATCTGTGATCGCTTACACCCAAGACGGTGAAACTCTAGTTGGTCAGCCAGCTAAGCGTCAGGCGGTTACAAACCCTGAAAACACGCTGTTCGCAATCAAGCGTCTTATCGGTCGTCGCTTTGAAGACGAAGAAGTACAGCGCGACATCGAAATCATGCCTTTCAAAATCGTTAAGGCTGACAACGGTGATGCTTGGGTAGAAGCAAAAGGCCAGAAAATGGCTGCTCCTCAGGTTTCTGCTGAAGTACTTAAGAAAATGAAGAAAACTGCTGAAGACTTCCTAGGTGAGGAAGTAACTGGCGCGGTTATCACAGTTCCAGCATACTTCAACGATGCACAGCGTCAGGCAACTAAAGATGCCGGCCGTATCGCAGGTCTTGAAGTTAAGCGTATCATCAACGAACCAACAGCTGCTGCACTGGCTTACGGCCTAGACAAGCAGGGCGGTGACCGTACTATCGCGGTTTACGACCTTGGTGGTGGTACTTTCGATATCTCTATCATCGAAATCGACGAAGTTGAAGGCGAGAAGACCTTCGAAGTTCTTTCTACCAACGGTGACACGCACCTAGGTGGTGAAGACTTCGATAACCGCATGATCAACTACTTGGTTGACGAGTTCAAGAAAGAGCAAGGTATCGATCTTAAGAACGATCCGCTAGCGATGCAGCGTGTTAAAGAAGCTGCTGAAAAAGCGAAAATCGAACTATCTTCTGCACAGCAGACTGACGTAAACCTACCTTACGTGACTGCTGATGCGACGGGTCCTAAGCACATGAACATCAAAGTGACGCGTGCGAAACTAGAATCTCTAGTTGAAGACCTAGTACAGCGCTCTCTTGAGCCACTAAAAGTTGCTCTAGCTGATGCAGACCTATCTGTAGGCGACATCACTGACGTCATCCTAGTTGGTGGTCAGACTCGTATGCCTATGGTTCAGGCGAAAGTTTCTGAATTCTTTGGCAAAGAGCCGCGTAAAGACGTGAACCCAGACGAAGCAGTTGCCGTTGGTGCTGCAGTTCAGGGTGGTGTTCTTGCTGGTGACGTTAAAGACGTTCTTCTACTAGACGTTACTCCACTATCTCTTGGTATCGAAACCATGGGTGGCGTAATGACTAAGCTAATCGAGAAAAACACCACTATCCCTACTAAGGCGAACCAGGTGTTCTCAACAGCTGAAGACAACCAGAGCGCGGTAACTATCCACGTTCTACAGGGTGAGCGTAAGCAGGCGGGCTACAACAAGTCTCTTGGCCAGTTCAACCTAGAAGGTATCAACCCTGCTCCTCGCGGCATGCCTCAGATCGAAGTAACTTTCGACCTAGATGCTGACGGTATCCTGCACGTATCTGCAAAAGATAAGAGCACAGGTAAAGAGCAGAAGATCACTATCCAGGCATCTGGCGGTCTGAGCGACGAAGATATCGAGAAAATGGTACAAGAAGCAGAAGCTAACAAAGAAGCGGACAAGAAGTTCGAAGAGTTGGTAACTGCACGTAACCAAGCTGACCAGCTAGTTCACGGTACTCGCAAGCAGATCGAAGAAGCAGGCGAAGCGCTTCCAGCAGAAGACAAAGCAACTATCGAAGCGGCTGTAAACGAGCTTGAAGAAGCACGTAAAGGCGAAGACAAAGAAGCGATCGACGCTAAAGTTCAGGCGTTAATCGCAGCTTCTCAGAAGCTAATGGAAATCGCTCAGCAGCAAGCTCAAGCACAGCAGGCACAAGCGGGTGGCGAACAGCCACAGCAAGAGCAGCAAGACGACAACGTAGTTGACGCTGAGTTCGAAGAAGTTAAAGACGACAAGAAATAAGATAGTTAATTCTTATTCTTAGTTGAGCGCGGGCGTTGGAGTTTACTCTTGCGCCCGTAGCTGTATTAAGGCAGGTGACAGATAAGTATGTCAAAACGAGATTTTTACGAAGTTCTGGGCGTAAGTCGTGATGCGTCAGAGCGTGATATCAAAAAGGCTTACAAGCGCCTTGCAATGAAGTTCCACCCTGACCGTAACCAGGGTGACGAGCAGGCCGCTGAGAAATTCAAAGAAGTTAAGACTGCATACGAAATCCTAACGGATCCTCAGAAAAAAGCAGCTTACGACCAGTACGGCCATGCAGCCTTCGAGCAAGGCGGTATGGGCGGTGGCGGCGGCTTCGGCGGTGGTGCTGACTTCGGTGACATTTTCGGTGATGTGTTTGGCGACATCTTCGGTGGCGGTGGCCGTCGTGGTGGTCAGCAGCGCGCCCAGCGTGGTGCCGACTTGCGCTACAACATGGAACTGACACTGGAAGAAGCCGTTCGCGGATGCAGCAAAGAGATCCGTGTTCCTACCTTGGTTCACTGTGATACCTGTGATGGTTCTGGTGCTAAGAAAGGCACTTCAGCCACCACATGTGGTACCTGTCATGGTAGTGGCCAGGTGCAGATGCGCCAGGGCTTCTTCGCCGTACAGCAGACTTGTCCGCACTGTCACGGTCGCGGCAAGATCATCAAAGAACCTTGTGGCACGTGTCACGGCCAGGGCCGCAAAGAAGAAACCAAGACTCTGTCTGTTAAAATTCCTGCCGGTGTGGATACAGGCGATCGCATTCGTCTATCTGGCGAGGGTGAAGCAGGCGAGTTCGGTGCACCAGCAGGCGATCTGTACGTACAGGTCCATGTTGCCCAGCACCACATCTTCGAGCGTGACGGCAACAACCTATACTGCGAAGTCCCAGTAAGCTTCACTATGGCAGCTTTGGGTGGCGAGGTTGAAGTTCCAACCCTTGATGGTCGCGTGAACCTGAAAGTACCGTCTGAAACGCAAACTGGCCGTATGTTCCGCATGCGCGGTAAGGGCGTGAAGTCGGTACGCGGTGGCGCAATGGGTGATCTTATCTGTAAGCTGGTGGTAGAAACCCCGGTTAATTTGAGCGCCCGCCAGAAAGAGCTACTGCAAGAGCTTGAAGAAACCCTTGGCGGTAAAGCGGCAAAGAAGCACAAGCCGAAGGCTGAAGGTTTCTTTGACGGTGTGAAGAAGTTCTTCGATGATCTGACTGGTTAAGTCCCGTTAGAGTCAGTTACGAAAAGCCAGCGCAAGCTGGCTTTTTTGTGTCAGTAAGAATGTAGATTTGTTATTTCCAGCATCCACTTACTGTCGTTCCGTTTTTAGTTGCTAGTGTCCGTCCACTTGCTGCAACAGTTAACACACCACACTTATCAGCGTTTTGCATGCTGCTAGCCTTTGGAGTTGCCGCTAACGTATAGACCGGAAGGCCACCACTCACATAAGTGGCTGAATAGATATAGTAGCCGGTACTTAGGTTACAAGAGGGACAGCTATTGTTGTCTACGCTGGCAGGGTATGCCCCAGTGCTGGTGAATTGTTCTTCCATCCACAGATGCAGCATCATCAGGCTGGCTTGGGCTGATGTACGATTGCCTGATCGCTGATGCTCAATATAGCTCGGGTAAGCCACGCTTGCGAGTACGCCAATAATCACAACAACGATCATCATTTCGATTAATGTCACACCTTTATGTTTGTTTATATGCATGTGTTTCCTTGTCATCAGAGCTGACTCGCTAACTGCTGTTTTACTTACCTCCCATATTGTCAGAGAGTGATAGTCTATAAGCAACATGATTTATATGTTGTGGTGGTACGTTTTGAAAAAACTGGGATCGACTAGCGGCTTTAGTTTAATTGAGTTGCTGATTGTTACTTCTGTTGCCGTGATTTTGATGATGGCAGCTGCACCTTCATTTACCCAGATTCTCGACAACCGCCAGCTTGAATCTGCCGCCAACCGCCTTGCTACGCAATTTAAGCAAACGAGACTTGAAGCTATCCGGCGTAATCAGAAGTTGTACATCCATAACCTGGGTATGGCGTCTCCAACGAAAAATACATGGTGCGTACTGGTGACAGCCAACACTACCGCGCCGACATCATGTGCTCACGAGCAGGTGATTTCGGGTTTACATGGCGATGCTTTTTCGCGGTTGTCAATCAGCAACTCTAAGGTACGTTTCAGTGTTGATCCGGTTAGAGCGATTACGGGCTCTGGCACGGCCTATGTGCTCACGAGTCCAGGTATGGGGGCGGGTGTTTCTGTCGAAGTGAAAATCAGTAGCAAGTCGAGGGTGAGAGTATGCTCGGTTGGCCAAGTGGTTGGATTTGAAGAGTGCGGGCCTTAAATGATGAATCGTATAAAGCAATACGGTATGACACTGATCGAACTGATGTTGGCATGCGCAATGGGGGCGGTATTGCTGATGGTTTTATCCAGTGTGTTTGCATCAGGCCTGAACTCTGCCAGCCGGATTGGCCTGCAGTTGAGCTTTGATAGTCAGCTCCATGATTTAGGGCAATTTATCCGTGCGGATCTGCGCCGTGCGGGTTTTTCGCTGGAAGGCGAGAATGCTGGCACTGTGAGGTGGGCGGACGCACCGCAAACCGTGTACGTTAGTGCGACTCAGGACTGCATCGCCTATGCCTATGAGTTGGCTGAAGGAGGAATAGAAAAAGTACGTTTTTCCTCCCTGTATTTAAATGAGGAAGGCGAGCTGAAACTGTACACCAAGCAGCAAAGTCTTGCTGAACCGCCGAAAAATATTGCCTCCGCTTGCAGTGGAGGAGAAGTGATCACTGTGAGTTCGGAAATGCTGCTGACAGGATTCACCGTGGATCTGGCCCAGTTCCCGTTAATTGCTGTTGTCATGTCGGCGAGGTCGCCGGTTAGCGGCGCACAGGATTCTAGCCAGCTCAATGTTGCCGTATTGAATTAAATCGGAGAAGGGTATGAGGCGACAACAAAATGGGTTTGTGACCCTGGGGGTTACATTAATGCTGATGCTGTTGGGTTCGTATGGGTTATACCGTTCAGCCGAAATGAGTCAATACAATGTGAAGCGGTTTCAAAATGCTCTCCTAGCCCAGAAAAGCCATTGGTCGGCCGAAGGAGGGCTTCAGTGTGCGTTCGGCATTAACCAAACGACGCTCGGCACCCCAGAAACGCGTTCATATGGTGCATGCAATAGCGTGGTTTTGGCGGGGAGCTTGGATGAAGAACGACTATCTCTGATGGTGTCCGGCCACGAGGTGAGCGGCGGTTTATATACGCTAAAGAGTGTGGCTTCCGAAGATAATGGCCCAGGCAAAAGAGAAGTAGCGAAAGACGTAAAAGTCGAAACGGTTGCAGCAATGCCGGGCATCTTTAAAACATCTTCGAATATTACCTTACGTGGCGATTTCGAATTATTGCCCAATTTTAATGACGGTGAGTGTATTACGATGGTCGTCAAAAACCACAGTAATTTCTTTCACACCGACACGACGACGAATTCAAAAGTGATTGTTCAAGATGGGAATGGTTACAATTCAGAGCAGTTACCTGAAGGTGTAATAGTTGATGATATAAATAAAACTGCAGATTTGGATAACTCAACAATTTGTAATTTGGGTTATCAAAGTTTCGCGAAGGTAGGGATACGTTGGCCGTTAGCGAAGGACATTGTCGAAGAACCAAATATGGATATGTTTAAAGATTTGTTTGGCGTTCCCAAAACTCAGTGGGATACCGTTAAAAATAACGGTACCTTTGAGATGATCAGCCCGCCTGATGGGGAAGTTTTGGTGACGGATTGTGCGGAGCAGATCAACAATGCTTTCGAGCAAGGGGCACGATCATTCTGGGTTGAAGGCAGCTGTTATCTTCAACACCCATCTAATGGTACTGGTTCTAAGCCATTTAACTTCTCTGCACCTGCAGAGGCGATGCCGGATACTGACTCTGTTGTCATCGTGGTCCAGGACGGTGCTGTTTTCTACAACGGGAGTGTGGGGATTTCGGGCCTGCTATATCAATTCGATACTGGAAATAAATCGACGGAGGATATTTCATCTGAGATGCTCATGGCCTGTAGTAAGGCAGGGCAATGCATTGATAGTTCGCAAGAAAAAATATACCAAAACTCAGCTTTTTATATCAATGGCTCCCTGTATGCTTTCGGAGGCATCGCGGTAGACATTGAAGGCATGAACTTTATCGTGAATGCATCCTTCATTGCTAAATATAATGATAATTATTGGAAAGATAGATTACCAAATCCCACAAATACGAAAGTAACTTGGCAGCAGGGAACGTGGCGTGATTTCCAGTAGAAAATATAGAACCCAGGGTTTTAGCTTAGTTGAAGTATTGGCCTCGTTGGCAATTGTGGCTGTAGGGATACTGGCAATGATTAAAATGCAGTCTTACTACGAGCGCCAAGGTGAGACGGCAACAAAAGGATTGATAGCTATTCAAGTCGCAGAGAATCTGCTGGAGCAAATCAAAACATATTCTTATGCCGATATCAGTTTGAGTGGTGGCTCTGGCACGATCAGCCGGGGAGGGACGACGTTTAATTGGCAACAGATTGTCCGCTCTAAAACACTGGCAACTGCTGGTGATGCGAAGCAAGTGGAGGTTACTGTGAGCTGGAATGACCGCTGGCAGCAACCACAGACTATTTCTCTTGTCACATTACGAACACAATATTGAACGATATTTTGTCTAAAAAAAACATATCGAACACTTATTGACCGCTTGGTCATTTTTCTCAAAAAATCTATTGCCCTCTCGAATTCTCTCCCTATAATGCCACCTCACTGACACGGAGCACGGCAACTTAAGTCGCTAACCAATCAGTATTGTTCTTTAACAATTTGACCATGCAATCTGTGTGGGCACTCGTGAAATGATAGTCAAAAAGATTTATCAGTGAGCTGAGTGACCAAATTGATACTTCGGTATCAGCACAGTCAATTTATCAGTAATCACTGAGCCAAAACTTTAATTGAAGAGTTTGATCATGGCTCAGATTGAACGCTGGCGGCAGGCCTAACACATGCAAGTCG
>NZ_JAWJZI010000028.1:0-36116 GCF_033022775.1 Photobacterium rosenbergii
GGCCCAAATCAAGGACCGTTCGTATCAGTAAAACCCGCTATGTGGTTCGCTCCAAACATCTTAATTGATAGGAGTTAACCCTTTAGGTGGCACTTTGTCTGTTCTTCAAGTCGTGATATTTCTTTTCTGCACTTTCCGTTAATCAGACTGGTTTACCATCATTCCTGCAACCTGAAAGGCTGTTAACGTTAAATTTTCAGCACCTTCGCTGAGAGCTTGGGATAACGAGCAGGGTTTAGATAAAATCGAGAAGCAGGCGACAATACCAACTTGGCGTAATGTATCGCAGCCATCCCCCATGGAACCAGCCAATGCAATTGTCGGGATCCCCATCGAGTGGGCTAATTTCGCGACGCCAGCAGGTGTCTTACCGCCAAGTGTTTGTCCATCTACTCTTCCCTCACCGGTAATAACCCAGTCGGCTCCTTGCAGCTTTTCTGAGAGTGACACGGTTTCCGAAACAATCTCGATGCCGGGCTTCAGCTCAGCTTGCATGAACGCCAACAAAGCGGCTCCCATCCCGCCTGCAGCACCAGCTCCGGCAACATCAATCACCTGGCACCCTAATTTTTCATCAATGCAACCCGCATACTTTGCCAATGCCAAATCCAGTTGCGCCACGACGTCGGGGGAGGCCCCTTTTTGAGGCCCAAAAACGGCTGATGCACCTCGTTCACCAACCAATGGATTATCTACATCACATGCAGCTACAACCTCAACATCTGCGAGCCGAGGATCCAACGCCTCCATATCAATATCAGCTATTCGTGATAACTGAGCGCCGCCATGGCCAATGGGGTAACGGTACTTATCAAGGAACCTAACCCCAAGCGCCTGCATCATCCCCACTCCGCCATCATTAGTCGCACTGCCGCCAATCGCCACAATCAACCGTTTGGCTCCGGCATCTAATGCTGCGGAGATTAATTGTCCCGTCCCGTAACTCGTCGTCAGTCGTGGGTCTCGCTGCTCTGGAGTTAGCAGCTCTATCCCCGACGCTCTCGCCATTTCAATAACAGCTGTCTCGCCATCACCCAACATGCCAAATTGTGCCTCAACCTGCATGTCAGGCAGTGGCCCCATTACCCTCACAGCTTGGCGATAGCCATTGGTTGCGTCCACTAGCGCATCTAAGGTGCCTTCACCGCCATCCGCCATCGGCACGCATACCACCTCACTGGATGGTAGACGCTGAGAAATACCTTTTTGTATCGCTCGGCACACTTCTGCAGCGCTTAAGCTTTCTTTGAATGAATCAGGGGCAATGACAATTTTCATCCTTTATCTCCTTTTTAAACACATCAGCAAAAACTACAACGGGCACCTTAGTGCCCGCTGATTTGGTTAGCCTCGGATAGAGTGGTTGCTCATGTGTTCAAGCGCTTTGATCATCGCAGAGTGATCCCACCCACTACCATCGAGGGCGGCACAAGTATTAAACAGCTCCTGCGCGGTCGCAGTGTTCGGCAGGTTAAGTTGCAGCTCACGCGCGCCAGTAAGCGCAAGATTTAGATCTTTTTGGTGCAACTGAATACGGAAGCCCGGGTCAAACGTCCCTTTGACCATTCGCTCACCATGTACTTCTAGGATTTTAGAAGAGGCAAAACCGCCCATTAAAGCCTCACGGATTTTGGCTGGATTTGCGCCAGCTTTTGAAGCAAATAGCAGAGCTTCACCAACCGCTTCAATATTCAACGCAACAATGATTTGGTTGGCTACCTTACATGTCTGGCCATCACCGTTCCCCCCAACCAGCGTGATATTCTGTCCCATCACTTCTAGCAGTGGCTTGACCTGTTCGAAAATATCTTCACGGCCACCAGCCATAATGGATAACGTGCCAGCCTTGGCACCCACTTCACCACCAGACACAGGCGCATCGATATACCATGCACCGAGCTCTTCCACTTTCTGGGCAAACCCCTTCGTTGCAATCGGTGAGATTGAGCTCATATCCACGACAGTTTTACCGGGAGCCAGCCCTTTCGTGATGCCGATGTCTGAAAACAGCACATCTTCAACCTGCGGAGTATCCGGTACCATAGTAATGATCACCTCAGCAGCTTCAGCTACTGCAGCAGGAGTTGGACAAGCAAACCCTTTCTCTCCCAGTAATTCAGCTGGGGCTGGCTCAAAATGTTCAGAGAAGTACAAGGTATAACCTGCATCCTGCAGATTTTTTGCCATTGGCTTACCCATAATCCCCGTACCAATAAATCCGATATTTTTCATCCTATTGTCTCCCTTCCTTAAACTAGATTAAATTCTTTAAGCCAACCCAAACCTGCCTGTGTACCATTTGCCGGCACGTATTCGCATCCTACCCAGCCGTCGTAACCAATATTATCGAGGTGAGCCAGTAAGAATGGGTAATTAAGCTCACCTGTACCTGGTTCGTGACGACCTGGATTGTCAGCCAACTGGACATGGCCAATTTGGTCTAGATTCGTTTCCAGCGTACGAGCAATATCACCTTCCATAACCTGCATATGGTAAATGTCATATTGATAGCGAATATTGTCAGAGCCGACATCTTCCAATAGGCCCAGGGCCATCCGAGTATTGGAGACAAAGAAGCCAGGAATATCTCGGGTATTGATAGCTTCAATAACAAAAGCGATGCCCGCTGCTTCTAGCTGTTCATTGGCAAACCGCAAATTATCTACAAGTACCCGGTAAGCATCATCATCGGTAACATGATCCGGCTTGATACCGACGAGACAATTCACTTGTTTACAGCCCAATACTTGGGCGTATTCGATCGCCTTGGTAACACCAAAACGAAACTCTTCAATACGGTCGGGGTGGCACGCAATACCGCGTTCGCCCGCGGCCCAATCACCGGCAGGTAAGTTAAACAGCACCTGCTGCAAGCCCGTCGCTTCCAACTTCGCTGCAATCTCATTTGCAGGGAAGTCGTAAGGGAAAAGGTATTCAACACCCCGAAAACCAGCCTCGGAGGCGGCTTGAAAGCGGTCCATAAAATCAAGCTCAGTAAAAAGCATTGAAAGATTTGCTGCGAGTTTAGGCATAATTCATGCTCCTCGATGCTGCGGCACTAAAGCCGCAGCAAATTTGATATTAAATATTTGAAATTGGTCGATATGTCTTTGCAATAAGGCCTACAGATCAATGGTTTCTTCGAATTCCACGACCTTGTCGATATCAGGCCCCATCGCAATATTGGTGACACGCTCAGTCAAGACCTCAACCACAACGGGCACCTTGTATTTCTGCAACCATTCTTTTGCTTGTTCCAAAGCAGAACCGATATCTTGCGGCTGATCAACGCGAATCGCCTTACAGCCAAGTCCTTCAACCACGCGCTTATGGTCAACACCGTATTCTTTTACTTCTGGTGCATTCTGATTTTCAAAAGAAAGCTGAACACAGTAATCAATATCAAAGGCTCGCTGAGCCTGACGGATAAGACCCAAGTAGGCATTGTTGATAAGTACATGGATATACGGCAGATTGAATTGAGCGCCTACGGCAAGCTCTTCAACTAGGAACTGGAAGTCATAATCTCCAGAAATAGCGACCACAGGCTTCGACGGATCCGCTTTTACGACACCCAATGCGGCAGGCATTGTCCAGCCTAGCGGGCCGGCCTGGCAGGCATTAATCCAATGCCTTGGTTGGTGAACATGCAAGAACTGATTGGCCGCGATTTGAGCCAAACCGATAGTCGACACATACCTTGTCTCAGGACCAAAAGCTTTATTCATTTCATGGTAAATGCGCTGTGGCTTAACTGGGGTACAATCAAAATCCTCACGGCGCAACATCGTGCGCTTACGTTCCGCACAGCTAGCGACCCACTCAGTTCTATCTTTCAAGTCGCCGTTGGCTTTCATCTCTTGGGCCACTTCGATGAATACCGACAGTGCATCGTGGGCGTCAGAAGCAATGCCAAGATCTGGCGAGAAAACGCGGCCAATTTGAGTCGGCTCAATATCAACATGAATGAACTTACGCCCTTTGGTGTAGGTATTTAGATCCCCCGTATGGCGGTTCGCCCAGCGGTTACCGATACCAAATACAAAGTCAGATTCAAGGTAAGTCGCATTGCCATAACGATGGTTAGCCTGACAACCCATTCGGCCTGTCATCAATGGGTGCTCATCAGATAATGTTCCCCAACCGCGCAGGGTTTGGATAACTGGCACATTGACCAACTCGGCAAACTCACGCAGAAGATCAGAGGCATCAGCGTTGATAATCCCGCCACCGGCAACCAAAACAGGTTTGTCAGCCTCGTTTAGCATTTCCAGCGCTTTCTTGGCCTGAGCCTTAGTGGCAGATGTCTTTGATGGCGCCATTGGCTCATAGAGGTCAATATCAAACTCAATCTCTGTCATCTGCACATCAATTGGTAAATCCAGCAGAACTGGTCCGGGACGGCCAGAGCGCATTTCGTAAAATGCCTTTTGGAAAGTGCCAGGGATTTGCCCTGCTTCTCGAATCGTGACCGCCATTTTCGTAACGGGCTTGGCTATCGCTTCGATATCAACCGCTTGAAAATCTTCTTTATGAAGCTTCGCAACAGGTGCCTGCCCGGTAATACAGAGGATTGGAATCGAGTCTGCTGCTGCTGAATACAGACCAGTGATCATATCGGTTCCCGCCGGGCCTGATGTGCCGATACACAAGCCAATGTTGCCAGGTGCTGTACGGGTATAGCCCTCAGCCATATGAGATGCACCTTCAACATGCCGTGCCAACACATGGTCAATCCCACCAATTTTCTTAAGCGCAGCATACATTGGATTGATAGCGGCGCCAGGAACACCAAATGCCGTATCCACACCTTCTTTTTTTAAAATTAATACTGCCGCTTCAATTGCTCGCATTCTTGCCATAATTGTTCTCCGCCTAAAGATAGGTAAACTTTGCCACCCTAGTTAAATAGGACTTATCTATTTAAATAATTTAAAAGTTGATGGTGTAATTAGAGGATAACTTCTTAACAATACAGTTATCTTCACCCGCACGGTCTATCGTTAAAAAATCCGTTTCTTTATTCTTGGCAAATAATAAATAATGCCAAACATTACGGTGATAATTTACACCTTGATTTCCATTCGTAATAAATGCGCGTAATGACGATTCATCAATGTTTTCATCACCCTGGGCTACGATGACAATAAATCGCTCACCTTTTAATGGAAAGAAAGCTTGGCTTCCTTTCGGGTGCTTTTCTAATAAATCAAACGAAATGCCATTATCAAACCCTGCCGCACGCACAATACTAATCAAAGGCTTAGACTCATCCGACACGTCAATGGCACCAAGGCCATGAAAGCGTTGCCCTGAACGATTGTTAATATAAAAAAAATCGGATTTATCCGTTTCAATCACATCACCAAAAGGGGCGAACGCCTCTTTGGTGAGAGTCTCCACTGTTAGTTCTCGCATAATTTAAGTTACCTAATATAATTGCCAAAAATCCCTTCTCTGATGGCAATAAAAACAGAGAATCAGGCAAAAATATTTGAGCCAGAGCACACTTTTTTTTCTGACCATTTTTTTCAAACAATACAGAAATGATTGGTAAAAAAATTTATTAGTCGCTCGCTATTTATTACAACTTAATTAATCAAACCATTATTTACAGTTAAAAAACTTTTAATATAAAAGGGGAAAGAGCACGAAGGAGTGAAAAATAAAAATATATGGCTAGCTTGAGCTAACAGAATAATGATCAAAAAAGCCACCTAGTCAGGTGGCTTTCTTTTAGCATCACGCTTGAGATGAGGTTATGACTCTTTGATCGTCACTTTCTCGATGATGATGTCATCCAACGGCACATCCTCGTGACCAAAGCGGGTCATAGTTAGCGTTTTACCGATATTGTTCACCACCATCATTCCCGCAGTGACTTTACCGAAGACGGCATAACCCCAGCCTTGGTTAGTCGTTGCAGTGAAATCCAAAAAATCATTATCTTCAAGGTTGATGAAAAACTGCGAGGTTGCCGAGTGCGGCGCATCGGTACGGGCCATTGCAATGGTACCGACCTTGTTCTTTAGGCCACGGTTGGCTTCGTTGACAATCGGGTCGCGGGTTGGCTTCTCTTTCATACCAGGAAGGTGACCACCACCCTGGATCATGAAACCATCAATCACACGGTGGAAAATAGTGCCCTCGTAGAAACCATCCTTACAGTATTGCAGGAAGTTCTTGGAGCTGACCGGCGCTTTATCGAAATCCAACTCAATCTCGATGTCACCAAAGTTTGTCGTGAAAATAATCATAATAATGTCTTAGCTAAAAGTGCGTTGCGGGCAGTATACAAAGCTTAGCGGAGACCGCAAACACTAACGTCCTACTCCCACGCTGTCAGCATTTTGGCCAATAGCCCATCCAGTTGTTGCTGCTCTTCTTTCGATAACACCTTCAACTTCTCTTGATTGCTATCGTGTAGCTTGCGAATGATGTCATCGATCTGCACTTTTCCTTCTTGTGTTAACTGCACCAACTTGCTGCGTTTATCCTCGGGGTTATCGATCCGCTCAACCAACCCCGCTTTGGTAACCCTAGTCAGAACTTTGGTTAAACCACCAGAGCTCAACAGCATCGAACTATAGATCTCAGTTGGAGACAGGCAGAACGGTTCGCCACCTCTGCGCAATGTAGCCAGTACACCAAAATCAGCACTTTGAAGCTGGTATTGTTCAATCACTTTTGCCAAGTCTTGCTGCAGATAATCATGAATACGGTGAATACGTAAAACCGGCGGTGAGTATTGTTCAAACGATTCAGGCCAATTTTCTTTGATACTTTTCAATATATTAGCAACGCTTTCTTGTTTCGCCATCAATCTACTCCTTCCTAACCCCTCAAATATATCTTGCTGGAAAGACAAATGCCAGCTATTATCTTTCTAGAAAGATAAGTAAGAGGTTCTATGAATAAACACATCCCCACTTCCCTGTTGCTGTTGCTTGCCGCCGTTTTTGCCCTTTCTCCTTTCGCAATCGATAGCTACTTGCCCGCCATCCCGATCATTGCCAGTGATCTCGGCGTGAACACCTCACTGGTAGCCGTTACCGTCAGTATCTATGTCCTTGGCATGGCCGCAGGCCAGCTAATCGGCGGGCCCCTGTCAGATAAGCTCGGCCGTAAGCCAACCATGGTGGCTGGTTTACTACTCTTTGCTGCCGGTAGTTTCATGATGGCGGGTGTGGAGTCATTGGAAATGCTATGGGCATGGCGGGTAATACAAGCTCTCGGCGGTGGTATTGCCGTTGTCGGTGTGCCAGCAACGATTCGTGACAATGCGGTGGGCAAAGAAGCCGCCAGGTTGTTTTCTCTCATTGCACTGATCATGATGCTGGCGCCTTCCATTGCCCCAACGGTCGGTACCTTGATCCTACGCACCCAAAGCTGGCACTGGATTTTCTACCTGCTCTGCTTCCTCTCCGCGATGATTGCTCTCAATGCCATGGTCGTCATGCCAAAAGCCAAACCGGTTAAAAAAGAAAAAGGCTCTGGTGGCTACCTGTCTGTGATCAAAGAACGTAGGGCTTTAGGATTTCTTGTGGCTCAGGCATTTGGTTATGCGGTACTGATGACATTTATTACCAGTGCGCCTTTGGCCTATATCGAGCACTTCGGTGTCTCAGCAGAACTCTTTTCGGGACTATTTATAGCCAATGTCATCGGCATTGTGATCATCAACCGAACCAATACATTTCTTCTGCGTACCTATGAGCCATCTTCTTTGCTCAAGGTGTTCCTGACCTTTCAACTTGTCGGCGGTATAGTACTGATCACGAGCCATACTATTGCGCCAGAAAAACTGTGGTTTATCGTGCCTGGCTTCGTCATTTCCATTGCTGCCAACGGCGGTATCATGGCGAACTCAAGCGCTTGCTTCATGCGTTATTACGGTAAAAATGCCGGGGTTGCATCAGCCCTGCTGGGTGCGGTGCAATATGGTGTCGGTGCGGGAGTCAGTGCCCTGGCGGCAATGTTAGGTGGGATGTCACTGTGGCCGATGATCATCGCGATGGTTGGCTCAACCGTTATCGCATTAACCGGTGCAATCGTCGCTTCACGCATGGAAAGATGTAATGAAGAGGATGTAGAACAGATCGCTCAAGCTTCACAGCAATAAGACATAGACACCTCCAGAAACCCAAAAGGGGCGATAACAGCCCCTTTATCTATTTAGGCTCGAACCTCAGATTAAGCCGTCACCACATTTGCTGCCGCTTTCTTTTGCTTTAAACCCATTAGGATAGTCAGGCAGAACGCAACACCAAAGGCAATCGCCATGCCTAGGATGTAATACATCACTGAGTTCGGGGCGATAGAAATAATACCCGGCAGGCCTGCCGCCCCCAGTGCCGTCGCTTTTACCTTGAACAGGGTAATGAAAGCACTTGCCGTTGCCGCACCAATAATGGCAGCAATAAACGGGTAGCGGTATTTCAGGTTCACACCGAACATGGCAGGCTCAGTAATACCCAACAAGGCTGTCACGCCCGATGGCATCGCAATCCCCTTGGCTTTTTTGTCTTTGGTCGTCAAACCGAATGCCAGACAAGCTGCACCTTGCGCCACGTTAGACATCGCCGCGATTGGGAAGATGAAGGTACCGCCGGTTACCGCGATATCAGCCAGTAACTGGGTTTCGAACGCGATGAAACTGTGGTGCATACCGGTAATAACAAACGGCGCGTATACCAGGCCGAACAAGCCCCCACCGATAAAGCCAGCAGACTCATACAGCCAGTTAAGGCCATCACCCAGTAGGAAACCGGCATCACGGGTAACAGGACCAACCAACGTGAAGGTCAGGAAGCCAGTGATAAAAATCGCCAGCATCGGAGTCAGCAAGTTATCCAGTACCGACGGGATCACTTTACGCAGGCCATTTTCCACTTTGGCAAGGATGAAAGCGGAAACCAATACCGGCAGTACCGAGCCTTGGTAGCCTACTTTCTCGATTTCAAAACCAAAGATGTTCCACACCGGGATATTGCCGCTGACGCTAGCCCCACCGAAGCCCCAGCCATTAAGGAGATCCGGGTGAACCATCAACATACCCAGCGCAGCCCCGAGGAACGGATTGCCGCCAAACTTCTTCGATGCCGAGAATGCCAGCAAAACAGGGAGATAAACAAATGGAGCGTTGGCAAACGTATTGATCATCGACGCCAGATCAGCCATACCCGGGTAGGCTTCGATCAATGACTCGCCGTCAATAAACAAGCCTTGAGCGGTCAGCAGGTTGAAGATACCCATCAACAGGCCGCCCGCGACAATCGCCGGAATGATCGGTACGAAAATATCAGACAAGCCTTTCACCGCGCGCTGAACCACGTTCTGCTTTTGTGCGCCAGCCGAAGCTACATCCTTGGTCGACATCTCTGTCTGGCCAGTTTCTGCAGTCATCGCTGCATAAACCTGGTTAACGATACCCGAACCAAAGATCACCTGGATTTGGCCAGCTACCTGGAACTGGCCCTTTACCCCTTCGATATCGTCAATTGCTTTCAAATCGGCTTTGCTTTCATCATGCAAGGCCAAGCGCAAGCGTGTCGCACAGTGTGCCGCTGCTGCAATGTTGTCTTTTCCACCAAGCTTTTCAATAAGTTGCTTAGCAATCACCGGAAAGTCCATCTTTCTACCCCCGTCGCGAATACTCTTCACGCTCAGAAATTTAAATTCCACCCCCAGCATGCCTGCTGGTATAGGTACACGTTATTAAAATCATTGCGGCTCCCGGCAAATGACAAGGTGTGCCATACGGCTTAGCAGGTGTTGGGACTGCTCACTTTGTAACTTGCGTCCTAAACCGTTTAGTTTATTTTCGGGAACGTTACCGAAATAGTTTTTACGATCGAAAGAGCTGGCGTCAAGCTTTGCTTTGTTGACTGTGAGGGGGATCGATGATTACGGCTATACATCACAAGTAAACGTGATCCAAGTCACTCTAAAGGGCTTATCCAAAGTACAATGATTGCAAAGCATCCCTAATTTGCAGGATCATCATGGGTAACCAAGGAGTTATGTATGGCAAGCCTACACGATGTAGCCCGACTTGCCGGGGTATCTAAATCAACGGTTTCCCGGGTGATCAACGACGAATATGGCGTTAAAGAAGCGACCAAGGTCAAAGTAAAACGCGCAATTGAAGAATGCGGCTACGTTGTTAACCAAGTTGCAAAAGACTTAAAATCTAATAAAACCAACTCGATAGGAATAATTGTTCCGCGAGTCGCCTCCAATGCCACATCACAAGGCGTTGATGGTTTGAGCGAAATATTCGAACAGGCTGGCAAGCAGGTGCTGCTGGCGAATAGCCGTTTGGAGCCAGGCAAGGAGCTGCAATATATCGAGCTGTTCAACCAAAAGCGGGTAGAAGGCATCGTGATGTTTGCCACGCATATCGATGATGAACTGGTTGCTGCTATCAAGCGCTCCAAGGCGCCGGTAGTTCTGATCGGCCAGGACGGCTCCGGCTTCAATATCCCCAGTGTCATCCATGATGACTACCGGGTAGGTTATTGTGCGGGCGAATTCCTATCCCAAGCTGGCTGCAAGCATGTTGGTTTCCTTGGGGTACAAAGCGATGATATAGCTGTTGACCAACAACGCTTTGATGGTTTCTCGACTGCCCTCAAACACTTGGCAGCCAAACCACCCAAGTTCCATAGCCAGGGGCAATTTTCAATCGCTTCCGGCCGTCAGGAGATGGCTAATATTTTATCAAGTAATCAACAGGTTGATGGTGTTTTCTGTGCTACCGACCGCATTGCAATCGGGGCGATGCAAGCCATTGCAGCCGCAGGGCTAGTACCTGGAAAAGACATCAAGGTGATCGGTGTCGGTAATGACGAAATGGCCGCCGTCGTCACTCCTGGCCTGTCTACTTTTGCCTATGGCTTCGAGCCTGCGGGCAACAATGCCGCCAAAATGCTGTTGGAAATCATTGAGCAGGGCCGCAGTCAGGTTTCCAAACTGGTTCTGGGCTTTGACTGGGTTCCGCGCGAAAGCGCTTAAGCGCCCTTCCTTGGTTTTCCTGCCTTAAAAAGCGATCAAACGCACATTTTTTTGTTTAAAGGGGAGTAAATCCATTACTCCCCTTGCCTTGAATGCTGCCTTTTCTGTATTTTTGGAACGTTCCCGAAAATTAACAAGCAAATATTGCTTAAGGTCTCGCATCCATGACACTGACAGACATCCTCGCTGCCTGCGGCGGCCACAACAACCTCCTGCGTGCCCTGCGCGTCGGGCAACAGGTGATTCTGGAGCTAAAGGACCCGATGCGTCGCTCCGACCTTGCACGTGTGCAGCCTTTTCACAGCAATCTCAATCAAGTTGTATGGACGCCGGAAATACCTTTGAGCAGCGCTGACTGGGATCAGCTAGGCCGGATCATCGAGCAAAATCAGCGCCAGCAGCTCGTGGATGTCAGTGAGACGACCGAATCGCAACACCGTCCTTTGTGGCACATTGCCCCGCCACAGGGCCTACTCAACGATCCTAACGGTTTCACCTACCACAATGGTGAATACCACCTGTTTTACCAGCTCTATCCGTTTGGCTGTGTTCACAAAGACAAGTACTGGGCCCATGTTACCAGTACCGATCTTGTTAACTGGCAAAGCCAGCCTATGGCTCTGTTCCCATCAGACTGGTTCGACAGCCACGGTGTTTTCTCCGGCCACGCTGTCAGTACCGAAGATGAACTGATGCTGTTCTACACCGGCAACGTCCGTATCGGCGAACAACGCGACCGTATTACCACCCAGTGCCTTGCCACCTCGACAGATGGCGTTCATTTCACCAAGCACGGCCCGGTTATCGACAGCCTGCCACCATCGGTCACACCGCACTGCCGCGATCCGAAACTAGTTAAAAATGGCGATCACTGGTTGATGCTGTTGGGGGCCCAACAGGAAACAAACGACCAGGAAACCAGCGAAAGACAACTGCTTGGCCGCCTGGCGGTTTACCGCTCAACCGATTTACGCCAATGGCAGTTTGTCTCGCTGGCTGGCAATGAGCTAAACGACTTCGGTTACATGTGGGAGTGCCCAGATCTGTTTGAACTTGACGGTCAGCTGATTGCGATCATCTGCCCGCAAGGTATCGAAGTCGACAGCGAGCACCATAACATCCCTCACCATAATGGCTACCTACAAGCCACATTAGATGATAACGACCAGCTTGGCCTTTCTGATTTCCAAACCCTGGATCACGGCTTTGACTTCTATGCACCGCAGTCGACAGAGGCACCGGACGGTCGCCGCTTAATGGTGGGTTGGATGGGGCTGCCTGATGAAATCGACCAGCCAAGTGTCAAAGACCAATGGGTCCACCAGCTTACCTGCTTGAGAGAGCTGAAGTGGCAAAACGGTAAGCTTTACCAGCAACCAGCCCGAGAGTTGCAGCAACTTCGCGGTGAAATGCAGCACTTCGAGCTCAACAGCAGTGATGGTTCAGTTGATCTCGGCAGCAAAAGTTTTGAACTGCAAACTACCCTGCCTTGGCCATCAGCAGGACAAACGACGCTTCGCGTAATGGACAACGGCAGCGAGTACTGCGATATCATCCTGGATGCCGATAAGCAGCAGATCTACTTAGATCGCACCCATGCCCAGCCTACCGATGGTGAGGCGATCCGCGAGCTACCTTGGGCCGAGCAGCGTGATGTTGAAATACAGCTACTGGCCGACAACTCATCGCTGGAGCTCTTTATCAACCAGGGCGAGTTTGTTATGACAGCGCGGGTATTTACTGCTGAAGATGCCACCGGCGTGCGCTTGCTCAATGGCGAGCCTGCCTCGGTGGAGGCAAAGGTCTGGTTGCTTGGCTGAGAGCACAGCGTGAAAAGCAGGTGACACCCTGCTGGCGGGTCAACTCATCGAAACAATGACTGCCAACCACAGAATGCCTGCAATCAAAAAGCTGATAAACACGCAGGCTGAGCCAATATCTTTGGCCAGGCCGGATAACGGGTGAAAATCGGTGCCGATGCGATCAATCGCAGCCTCAATGGCGGTATTGATCATTTCAGCGAATAAAACAAACAGCAGGCTGCAAACCAGCAGGGCTTTGAGCAAGATGGATACCGGAAGCCACACGGCGAACACTGTCAGCGGTAGGAACAATATCAATTCTTGTTTAAAGGCCGCTTCATTTTTCGCCATCCAGCGGATGCCGCGATAGCTGTTCGCAAAGGTATGGACAATGCGATTCAGGCCTGAGCGCTTTTGTATTGTGTGGGTTGTCATAATGGTTAGCTCATCATTTTGTGGCACTGGCTGGTGATATCCAGAGCGTCATTTTTATCCTGGGTGGTGACCCCGAAAAAACCTATCAAGGTATGAAAAACATTATTGTGCGAGTACTCACCGTTCTTGGCACTGGCTGACAAACAGGCACGGTCAATGCTGTTTTGCGCAGCGTACTGTTCAGGTATCCACAGCAACCACGGCACCTGAGTCTGTTCTCTAGGAGCAAAGGCAAAGGGTGTACCGTGCAGGTAAATACCGTTCTCGCCCAGTGACTCGCCATGGTCGGAGATATACATCAGGGCAACATTGTACCTGTCCTGGTAGGTTTTCAGCTTGTTGATCATCTCTGCCAACACAAAGTCGGTGTAGGCGATGGTGTTGTCGTAAGTATTGACGATTTGCTCATCGCTACAGTGCTCAATGTCGCTGCGCGGGCAGTCAGGAAGAAAACGAGCTTTTTCCCGCGGGTAGCGCCTGTAGTAGGTAGGGCCGTGGCTTCCCATGATGTGAAAGGCAATCAACTGGCTGCCTTCGGTCGACTCAACCAGCTGATCGAGCATCGGCGGAAGCACTTCATCATAGCAGGCACCGTCTTGGCACAAATTTCGATGGGCTGTGTGATCAACTTCCAGCAACCGAAAGTGTTTGGCGATGCCCTTGTCCCCACCGTCATTGTCCACCCAGGAGAGGTTGACGCCGGCATGGCCGATGACATCCATCGCATTATCACGGCTGCTGGCCCGAGCTTTGCTGTAGCCCTGCCGCCCCATGTTGGAGAACATGCAGGGAACTGAGACTGCGGTAGATGTACCACAGGAGGTGACATGCTGGAAGGCAATGAGGCCCATCCCTTCGGTATAGGGGTTGGTATCCCGGCGATATCCGTTGTAGTGGTAATTCATCGCCCGTGCGGTTTCCCCCACCACGAGCACGACCAGGTTCGGTTTTCCGTTGGGTGCCGGTGGCAATTTGGCATCTTCACCGAGGGGCTGGTAGACCAGCGGTTCGGTAAAGTAATTTCGCTTTGCGTATTTAAAGGCATTATACACAAAGGCCGGGTTGATCATTTTGTTGAGGTAGCTGTTGTTACGGCCAACTGAAGCGTAGTCCTTGTAAAAGAGCAACGCGATAAGGGCGATCCCCAGCAGCGCGGCAACTACCGCAACCACTCGCTCCAGAATAGCCCGCAAAGGTGACTCGGCTTTCTTGACAATGACGGTGCCGAAATAAATGGCCGGGATCAGGCCGGCAAACACAAAGTACAATACTGAGCTCAGACTGATATAGGATGCAGCCTCCCCCGGGTTGGTTTCAAAAATATTCTCAACCATGCCGTAATCAAACATCACGTTGTACTTCATCGCGGCATAAAACGCTAAAGAAGACAAAAGTGTCAGAATGACGGTGAAGGGCTTTAGCACAAAAGGCAAAGAAAACAGCGTAAAGACAATAATGAAGCAGAAAAAAAGCAGCAAGGGGCTGCTGGCAACAAAAAACAACGAATCTGTTGCCGACAGTTGATAAATCTTGCTGGTCACCGGCAGGTTTAGCACCAGCGAAAAATACCCGGCAACCATTGCGATATAGGCAGTGACGCCCACTTCCGCACGGAAGGGCTTACTAAGTATCGCTGTCAATGTAGTCAAAGTCACTCATCCTTTTTGCATGCAATTTACTGAGCGTATCTGCACAAACTTAAGATTTGCTTAAGATTCATTGACTGGCTGAATAAAATCTCCGGCCACACGCATTTATCCCCTCTGTAACTTCAAGTTGCTATGGGATATAGAATAAAATTTCACAGCTGAAGAATTAACCAAAATGAAACTCGGACAGCTTTTTTGAGAATAGTGTCTTTGTCTTGAAAATAGCCCCATTCCTTCGGCGAGGCCGCTAAAAAACTGCAACCCTTACTCTTAAGTAACAAACCAAAGGGGTAAGGTTATGCCTATTCCAACTTCCGTCTTTGTGACCACACTGCTCACCGTTCTGGCTGCGTCCACGCATTCGGGCTTTACGTGCTCAACCCAACCGGAAGATGCTTGGGTACCGATAGATCAGGCGAGAAGCCATTTCATCCAAGAGGGATACCATATTCGTAGCTTCAAAAAAACACGGTCTAACTGCTATAAGCTGTATGGTTTCAATACCGACGGGAAAAAAGTAGATGTGTACTTTAACCCTGTAGACTTAAGCAAAGTCATCGAACATACACCTAGCTGAGCCTGACATGAATATAAAAAGGCCTAGCGATAGCTAGGCCCCTCAGCGCTTGGCACCGCCTTTCTTCAGGCAGTTTGCCAGGCTGTTATTCCGCCATGTACGCCGCCAGCCGCTGCGCTGTCGGCAAAGCAGTCATCGCGCCTTTGGCCGTCGTTGCCAGCGCACCGCAAGCATTGGCCTGCTTGATAATTTCAAGTAATGCGGCCTTCTCTTGCCAGTGCTCGGAAGAAACCAACCCCGCCAACAGGCCGCCTACGAACGCATCACCGGCACCCGTAGTATCAACAGGACTGACCGGCTTACCCGAGACCAGCTGCTGTTCATCCCCCTGTACAACCAACGCCCCTTTCTTGCCTTGGGTCACGATAACCAGAGGTAGCTGGAACCTGTCCTCCAGATGCGCCAGCGCCGCCTGCAAGTCTGATTTCCCGGTCAGGAACAGTAGCTCGTCATCAGAGAACTTCACCACGTCAGAGAGCGCGACAGCTTGCATCACGACTGGTTTCAATTCAGCAGGGTTAGCCCATACCTCTTCGCGCAAGTTCGGGTCAAATGACACAAAGCCACCAGCGGCCTTGATCGCTTTCATCGCATCGAGCGTTGTGCTGCGGGAAGGCTCATTGGCCAGGGCAATCGAGCATGCGTGCAGCCATTCACCCTTTGCAAAAGCAGGTACGTCATCAGCTGATGTGAATTGATCGGCACTCGGTTTGACCATAAAGGTAAAACTGCGCTCTCCTTTATCGTCCAAGTCAACAATCACCGTCGAAGTACGGTGATCGGCATCCAGCTTCATCAGATCAGTATTGACGCCCTCGGCGGCCAAGACCTGCTTCATAAATCGGCCCAGCGGATCTTGGCCAACGCGGCCGAAAAAGGCTGTTTCGCCACCAAGACGGGCAATACCTACAGCGACATTTGCCGGGGCACCGCCAGGGCACTTCAGATATGTCCCTTCCCCTTCGGGGATGAGATCAACGACCGCATCACCAGTTACCCATACTTTTGCCATTCTCTTGTCTCCCAAAATTTCAATCTGTGGTAATTATTGCTAAACCGATTTAGCTAAACAATAAAATTAGCCCTTGCTCAGGAATAAATGTGATCGGGGTTAAACTTTAGCCGGCCAGCTATATTTAGGCTTGCCCCAGCAAAGAATTTGTCAATCCGGGGCAGCCATTTAACAGAGTTCAGTAAGCAGAGTGAATTTCAGGGATTGATACGGCAAGCAACTCTTCCCGCGTCTGTTGCCAGAAGTGGTGATAATCTGCATCGCGGGTAAGCGGCTGCCAACCAAACCCGTCAAGTAAGGTATTGAGATGACTACGAGTAGCAGTTTCCAATGACGGATGGCCTATCAGCGACATCCCAAATACCATAGCGCGTATTGCATAGGCGATTTCCTCCGGGGCGGTATCATTTGGCAAATCCCCCACCAGCTGGGCCTCGCTGATCGTATCCACCAACAGGCTATTCACCTGCTCTTCAGATTCTGCATATAATTCCTGCATGGCGAATGATAGCTTTGTACTGATCTGCGGATCATTGAGTGACAATACGCAATAATGTAATCGCGGGTATTTAACCTGGATGAGTACATAAACCAAGGCGCAGCCCAATATTCTTTCACGGCTTGACCACTGACCCTCCAGCACGTTCTGCATCATGGCTTTTTGCAGCATCAAAGTCCTGATACTGAGTGCCGATATAATATCTTCTTTACAGCTGAAATGACCGTAAACCGTGCCTTTGGAGTATTCACCCACCTGTGCGACCTTCTCCATGGTGAGGGCCTTGATACCTTCATTGCGCAAAATATCATAGGCAATATCCAAAAATAACGCCTCTCGCTGCTGCCTTTCCCTTTCCTTCCTCGTTAGACTGCTCATTCCACTCCGCTATCTTCGGCGCAATGAGCGCCAATGAGTCGTTAGTTAACACTGCGGCTGCACCTTCCCTGCGAAAGTGCAGCCAATCCCATCACACCGTCTGCGGGTGTTCTATTGCCACCGCCTTATCCGTTGGGATAAGCCAAGGTGCCAGCAAAGTGATCACATACAACGACATGATACCGCTGATAAATAAAGATAAGCCAACCAAAGTTCCCAAATCAACGATAGGTTTAAATTCTGAGAACAGAAGGGCAATAAAGCCAATACTGAATACAAAGACATTCGCGATAATCGATCGGCCCGACTGCGCCAATGCCTGTATCAGCGCCTCATCAATTGACAAGCCCTGCTCGACACCATGCTTGGTCCTGAGCAGATAGTGGACTGAATAGTCGACAATCCCCAATATCAAGAACGAGATAATCGCCGTACCAATATTGAGCTCTATACCAAAGAATGCCATGGTGGCGTAATAGAAAACCACGGTGGCCGCCAACGGCAGGGTACCGACCAGCCCCATCTTCCATGACTTAAGCCACAGGCTCATGGTGAGCACCACTGTAAGGAAGGCTAATCCGATACTCAGCATCTGGCCTGATATCAGCTCATCAAGGACCGCCGTCCAGATAATCGGGGCGCCCGCCAACTTGACAGTGAGCCCCGGCGGGGTGTTTGCCTCAAGCCATGGCTTCAGCTTGTCGAGGAAGCTCTGGAACTCGCTAGCCACCGTAGTGTTCATGGTGTAGAGCATCACCGTCTTAGAAAAATCATCGTTGAGAACATTGGTCAAATCACTGCCGCCGCCATTCTCGTACATCAAAATCGACTGGCGAATAATGTCCTGCCCCGAGATGGTCACTTTCTCTACAGCACCGGTTTCTTCATCGATGTCACTGAAAGTCTCTTCGCGGTAAGGCAGGCGATCAAATTCAGAATCCATGTCATTGAGTACCAGGTTCATACGTCGTACATACCTGGCAGCCGAATAACTGAAAGTAATATTCGCCTGCTGGTGAATAAACGTCTCCAGCCTGTCGACAAACATAACGGTGTCATAATCCAGCGCGGCACCCGGCTCGCCCGCATCTATTTCGATCCAGCCCGGGCTGGTTCCGGCTACATTGCCGTTGATGAAATCGTCCGCCACGCGAAACTCGTTGTCGGCAGCAAAATAACCACTGCCCATATCATCAACATTGACCTGCAACGCCAAGACCACGAGTCCGGCCATTACGGCGGATGTCAGCACCATGAAACGCGCCCGGTAGGCGATGACAGGTTTGAAAATGGCAATCAGGCAGCGGCTGATCAAATAGGATTCACCCGACTTGCCATCCTGTGTTTGGGCTTTCTTTTTCGGGTTCAGCAAGGACAGCCAGGCAGGGATCAGCAGCAATGAGATGACCATCGCAACAAACATCCCGAAGGACATGCTGATCCCGAAGTTCTGTAAATTGCTGATACTGGTGGTCGTTGAAATGATAAAAGTCAAACAGGTCGTAATGGTGGTCAATACGACTGGCGCAGTCATCAAACGCATCGTAACAGCCACCGCCTCCCGGTTTGACTGCTCCTGCCGCCGTTGATGGTAATATTCGGCCATGACATGAATCGCATCCGAAGAGCAAATCGTGATCAGAAAGACCGGCAAGACACTGGTGATCAAGTCGACGGGAATACCGACCATCGCCATTGCCCCCATGGTCCAAATAGTACACATCACGACATTGACCATAGGAATCGCCACTCCCAGGCCGGAGCGGAAGAAAGCAACCAGAATAAAGGCAATCAGTAGCATCACCGCAGGCAGCAAGGTGCCCAAGTCACGGTCCATGATTTTCTTCTGTTCGGCAAAAAATACGGGCACACCACCAATATAAACCTCATCCTCAAGCGATGGATTTGCCGCTTGGTATTCATCCACCAAACGGCTAATAGCTTCATAGGCTCTGAGCTGGCCCTCAGCATCGTCTTGCAGCACACTGACTTCGATCACGACCAACCCAACATGACCCGCCTTATCAACAACCCCCATTTCCATCAGCTCATTCTTCATGATTGCCTTTTGGATGTCACCCGGGTTACTGTCTTGTTGGTTCAAGGTAATGCTTGCGCGCAGGGTTCCATCAGGTTCGAGGAAGACATTTTCTGTCGCCGACATACCGGCCATTTCCCGGACCGGATCCAAACGCTCGGCCAGCACCCGGAGGTATTTCAAATCCGATGCCGACAGAGACTGCCCGTGTCCATCAGCGACAAACTGTCTTATTGCCGCCGCATCGCTCTGGCCAAGCCCCTCTGCCAATACACCGGAAATCAATGCCTCTAACTCAGCCAAGCCGGAATAGTTATCCTTGAACAGCGACAGCCTATCGATGTCGGACTGATCAGCCAGCATGATTTTGCGCGACGCTTGGGTCAGGCTGAAAATCGCATTCAAGCTTTCCTGATTGAAAATCGTTTCTTTGTTGTAGAGTGCGATAAGAATAGAGTCGTAGGTCCCCGTAAACTCCTCCCGCATTTCCAGCAAACTACTTCTTGCCGGGTGGGTTTCTGGCAATAAGTATGGGTTACTGTCTTCGGTTAAATACCCTATTTGATAAGTAAAAAAACCCGTAATCAAAACCAACAAAAATATAATTGATTTTGCATATCTGGACACAAAATTAATATAATCGTTCATGACTTATCCTTCATCTCCCTGAATTACTTCCTTAATAGAAGATATCTTCAATCCATTTTTTAAAGCTCTCTTACTGAACTTTTTATTATCCAAACCAACGTTGTATTCTAAGTTGTTAAATATCATTTCTGATGAGGTGTTATTAACCAAATTTACTGTTTTTGCATTCGTGACTGTCCAAATCCCTTGGATAGCTTCAACCTCTACCGCCTCTTGACGTTTAAACAGAACATCCTTGGCATCAAAATATTCACTCCGGACAAATATATCCCGCTCTTTGTCGACCCAGCGTGTCACTTTGTGGTAACCCGTTTTGTTAATTACATCTTGAGAGGCGGGCGTTTGCACTATAACCCAAGTGTCTCTTCCGTTAATGGTCTCCTCTCCGATCACTGTCGATTGGTAGTCGCTAACGCGGATCTTATCCATGTCATAATAAGAGAAGGTGCTGCCCATGAACGACCCACGCTTGTCGTTAGAACCTATGCGGCGTATTTTTCTAAACGCGGGTAAATACAGCCATTGGTCATCCGCATTACCCGTCTGCTCGGGATAGGTATACATAAGAAAGCTTACTCCCCGGACATCAACTGAGTCATAGAAGTATATATATGTCATTTCTTTGTCATCGCTATCTTTTTGCAACATATACATGTTTCTCGGCCTGACATCACCATCCGAATTGATTAAATTCAATTCTACATCTGACACATATGAATACCCATCATCACGGTCACGAACGGCAGTCAATATACTGTCGGCATCAGGAGCTGCATGCGACAAGAATGAGCTAAACAGTAAAATGGCTAAAATTCCCTTTTTCATTTTATCACCTTAAAAATAATAAGTTGTTGAGACCCAAACCCTGTCATTGCTTTTATATTGACCAAAAAAGTTGGTTTTCTCGCCATTAAGCAAGTCAACATTAAATTGCATTTTCCAGTCACTCGCCGGAACATAGGACAGTTTCATTTGGTATAACCCGCCTCCCCCATTGGAGTCAGCATAGCTTGCGGCAAATCTCGCCGTTAATTTACTGGCAAACAAGCTGCCTTCAGCCGAGAGGGTATAGATGGCATCTGACTCAGGAACGGCAAGCTGTGACTGCCAACCGCTGATATACCTGTCTGACACTTGGCCCGTTATCAGCCAATCACGGTAGAGGTAATCAATACCAAGCAGTCCCTGGGTCGTGTTGTGCTTCTCACGTTCAAAAGAAAGGGTGCCGTAGCTTTGCTGGTAGAACCACGCTAATTCGGTGCGAAAAATGAAATCCCCAGCCGAAAATGACAAGCTATTCCCCAACATGCGCTGGTTGTAATATTGGCCGGCTAGCGGCCCCCCTCCACTAACCAAAACAGGGTCATCCTGATAACCAGAAAAACCATAAAAACTGGCATCCGCATCATACAGAATCGTCGAGAAACGAAAGCCGAACTCGCTACCACTTGGTTCATCAAGCGGGATCCCATCTAAAACAGGCATCGCGAATTCGCTGCCGCTTGCCGCTAGTTGATTAGGCTCGGATTCAAATACCCACAGCAACTCCACGTCCCAGTCACCCAGAGTAGACTCAGTACGCAGCATAGGTTGGCTGATCCGGTAATCGTCAATATCAAACAACACAAAATCTTTGAGATCTAATGGATTGACAACATCGGTTACCCGAAGGTCGTCGGCCTCCCCCCAGACGACTTTCTGGTATCCCAGGTAGAAGGACCACATGTTCCAGCCCCAAGACAAATACGCTTCATCTATCCATCCCCTAGTGCCGTACTCGTCGCGAGCTTCACGGCTGTATTGATTATTCCAATCAAACACCGCGTCGTATTGCAGCTCTCCGTCAAAGTTCAAAGACAGAGAGTCGCCGTAGTACTCCAGCTTCAGCCCCGCTGCATTCACTTGGGAGGTCAAGGTTTCACTACCATGCAACCGATATGATGCAGCAATCGATACCCTGGGCTCCACATACCACTCGCTGGCTTGTACCCCCTGGGCTATCATCCCCCCCGCTACCAGGCTGCTAAACGCCGCTAAACGCCACATCCGAAACCTCCGTCGATGACAATTCCCTGTGCCGTGATCATCGCCGCCGCCGGTGAAGTAAGGAATGCCACGGTATCGGCCACATCAGAGTCTTTGACTAGCTGTTTTAGGGGGATCCGCTTTTTGATTTGGCGGATCATCCGCTCCACGGAGATCCCCAGGGCATCTGCCTGAGGGGCTAACTCACGTCGCAACATTGGGGTATCCACCCAGCAAGGCATGACAGCGTTTACCGTGATTTTTCTGGGGGCCCAGTCCAAGGCCAGGCTTTTCACCAGCCCAAGCAAGCCGTGCTTGGACACACAATACGCCGAGTTTGCCACTTTCCCAGCCTTGCCAAGTACCGAGGATAAGATCACCACTCTGCCACCAGCATTCAGAGAGGGCTCAACGGCGGCAAGCAAGCGTTGGGTCGCATGCAGGTTGACATCCAAGACCCTGTCCCAAACCGACTGTTGGCCAATTTGGTTTTCATTGCTCAGCGCATGGCTGATCACGACCTTGTCAATGCCCGCTTCGCCCTGGCAAAAATCAGCCACCGCAGCCTGCATGGCCGGACGGTCTGCCAGATCCAAGCAGCAAAAAGTAATACGGCTTAGTTCTTCATCGGTCAGCGACTTTTTCATGGCGTCCAACCCAGACTGGTCGATATCAATCGCCACGATATGGTGCTCAGCCCGCTCCAGCTCCGATTTCAGCACCGCCGCACCAATACCACTCGCCGCCCCGGTAATGACCACTTTCCCTTTCATCATTCTTCCCCCTGCTACCCCAGTGTAATTCCACCATCAACAGTCAGTACCTGCCCTGTGATGTAGTGGTTTTCAGGTCGGGCCAAAAACAGTACCGCCGCTGCGATATCGTTCGGTTCACCGAACGTCCTAGCCAATAGGCGCTGTTTTAATTGCTTCTCGAAGTTACCTAACAACTCACCTGCCATTTCTGTTTTGATAACCCCAGGCGCTACTGCATTGACCCTGATCCCTTTCTTTCCGACTTCCACTGCCAGCGCCCGTGTTAACGCTTCGACGGCCCCCTTGGACGCGGCATAATTGGTCTGTCCCTTATTGGCCTTGGTAGCCGTGATTGAAGAGAGATTGATGATGCTGCCACACCGTGCAGGCAACATTAATTTGACCGCTTCGCGGCAAAAAAGCAGGGTGCCGACCACATTGGTTGCCAGCACATCGTCCATATCTTTCTTTTCCATACTGACCAACAGGCCATCTCGTGTCTGGCCGGCGTTATTGACCAATACATCCAGCCGGCCAAACTGCTGCTCTATCTTTTCGAAAAAGCCCAGCACGGCAGACTCGTCACTGACATCCAAGCGGCTCGCAACCACCCGACTTCCCGCAGACTCGGCTTCAGCCATCAGCGATAAGGCTTCAACATCATTACTGCGGTAGCAAAACGCGATATCGTAGCCTTGGCCAATAAACGCCTGAGCAATACTGCGCCCAATCCCACGCGTCGCCCCGGTGATAACGGCTACCGGTCTCGCGTTGTTTTCATTCCTTTCCATTACATCGACTCCGATACCTTGACGCTTCCCAGCGTCATTCCATGCTCACGCGCTCTCTGGGCAATCCATTTCACTTGTGCCTTGGATAAGTTGCCGTATGAATAGTGGGTGGGGTACTGCTCCATACCCAGCACTACCGTTTCTGCCATGCAGGCATAGATTTGGCCTTCGTCAAGATAGGCCCGCACTCGGGGATCCAGGCTTTCGCTATGGGGTGTTTGGACAATTCCTCCCCGGATACACCGAATATCGGGGCGCTCCTGAAGCGCGCTGTCAGAGAGGTTATGCGGCACTGCGATATCACAGACAATGGCATTTTGCTGAATGGTACCGATATCAATAAAGGCATCGGAGGCGTTCGATGCACAGATAACCGTATCAGCCAGGCTGACGGCACCAAGATCCGTCGAAACCCGTACCGGTGCATCAGCCAAATGCTCCTGGCACCAGTCAAAGATGGTTTCCCCCACGGCTCTACCCGAAGTGGCTTGCAATCTGGCGGCAATCGCTTCTTTGTGCGGCCGGAGGGCGGATGCAATTCCCCGCCCCGAAAGCCCTTCACTCAGCAGCGTTTCCCACGCGGCTTGATAGGTTTGGTAAGCAACTTTCAGCAGGCGTTTTTCCGAGCCTTGCCGCCCACTCCCGACCAAAATCAGTTGCTGGCAGTGCTCAGCGGCAAGAAGACTATAGACCGAACCGATATTGCCGGCAGCCCCTATGACCGCTGCTGTTTTACAGGGCTCCCCACGCTGCTCTGCTGCGTTAAGCAATGCTTCGTGAGCCATGGCAATGGTCAGCGCATTCCCCGTTGTCAGGGATATACCGGCCGTTTGCGCCGCCTTCCCGTTATTCATCACTATGGATGTAAACATCCCCAGCCCGGCATGCGTACAACCGTCCGCTTTTGCGGCCGCCAACCTTTCGTCTATCGCGTGGCGAAGTGGCTCAAGCTGGCTGCCTTCAAGCTGCTCGCTGATTTGCTGGGAGGTGGCATTGATGGGATACAAGACAAAGTCCACACTTTGCCCTTGGGTGGAGCGTATCCTGACCGGTGCAAAAGGGGCTACCCGTTTGTCAAAGGCGAATCGCCTGACTAGCTCATCACATTGCGCATCTGTCCAATGCTGAAGGGAAGCGTCGACCTGCCGCAGCCAGTCGCTGGAAATAAGGTGGTTTACAAACGCCACTTTGCTATCGGCCGGCATTGAATAGTCAACATCAAGACCGAGCGTCGAATACCAAGAGCGGAAATCTTTGGGCTCACGTGTCGGATGAGGCTCATCATGCACCAGAAAATGCATCAAGAAACCTGTATCTTGGTACCTCATCGCCAGACACACGCGGTCAAGAGCATAAAGCAGCTCATCGATCTGCGGCTGGGTAAGCAAAATTGTTGGTTCGATCCGAAGCACACTGCCGGCACTGGCCGGAGGGGCTACCCTTATCCCGTACTCATTGAGCAAATGACCGGTGAGCAAATAGCCCAACGCGCCCTGGTAGGCCGAGGTACGGATCAAGTGCGCAGGGGCATTCTCCTGGGAGTGGAATTCGATACCGAGCAGCAACCCTTTTCCTCGAATATCCTTGATGACATCGGGATAGCGGTGGTGAAGCCCCTTGAGGGCGCCAAGCAGGAGCTCTCCCAGATCACGTACCTTAGCAAGGACGCGCCCCTCTTCCTCAAAGAGTCGATCCAGGTAGGCCGCGGCCAGTTGGCAGGACATTTCGTCCTCGGCAAAGGTTGAACTTTGCAGGATATCAAAGCCATCAGCGTATTGGCCCGAGCGGATTGCAACGACCCCAAGCTTAGACAGCCCCGCCCCCAGCGCCTTGGACAGGACGACATAGTCAGGCTTCAGACCTATTTGGCTACCGGCAAGCAATGAGCCGCACCGACCGCTGCCGGACTGCACCTCGTCAGCAATCAGCGGGCAGCCTAGCTTATCCCGGACCCGGTGCAATACCTCCGCATCAGATTCGGTTAGCACATAGACCCCACCTTCACCCTGTACCGGCTCTGCCAATACTGCAGCTACCCGCGGCACTGGGACGCCTGCAAGCTGCCAGCCGCTTTTGGTTTTCTTGGGGAGCAACAGCTCGGGCAGCGCAATCCACGCCTCCTCCCCCCGGCACAGGGCATCGAGCTGGGCGATCGAGGCAAATTCCGTTCGCAGGCCTAAACGACGGAAAGGCTGTCGATACATGGCGCCGTGCGTCAGCTGGATGGACGTCGTTAGCTTGCCGTGGAAAGCGTGGTTCAGGGCAATAAAAACCGGAGGTTGCTGCAATACGTTCGCATTGTAATCTCGTATATAGGCCAGCAACTTATCGCGGGAGGCCCCCTGCAACGTTGGGTGGGCCTGCGTTTGTTCTTCAGAGAGCGACAGGGACACCTCCTCCCCTTGCTCCCAAGCAAGAGCGGCTTGTTCCAAAGCCCGCTCCGACTGTTGCGAGAGCAGATCCAATTTATGACCGCGGATCATTTCGCTGTGCTTGATGGCTATTTCGACACTTTCAGCCCCGGTAGAGGTATACGCGCAGCGGAAATCATCCGGCCAGCCAGTTTCTTTCTTCAACAGCGGCTGCAACTTCTCAGCCAAGCCCCCTGCCCCGCTGCGTATAGAAAATTGGTGATGCATGGGGGTATCGGCTTGCAGTAACTCTATGGCCCGCTGCTTGAGGGCGGGGTCATTGTGGCCAAGCAGCACCGCACCGTATCCGCCCAGCAGATCCAGCACGGCTTTTTCGCCCCCGTGGCTATCTTTGTAGTAAAGGTATTGGCCCTGCGCACGGTGATAGGTTTTGTCCAGCCCGATACTCATCAGGGCACTAGATAATGATGGCTTGCAGTATTGCAAATAGTGGTTCATGTGAAATTCCTTTTTAGAACAGCCAGCGCTTTGCGCGTCTTGCCGCTGCCTGACTCAACAGCCCATCTCCCCTCGAAACGATCGTCAGCCAAGTGCTTTATGGTCTGTGCTACGGACATCACAATGCCCGCCCACTCCAAACCTTTCTGCTCACGGAAGTGAGGCCCGTCAAGCGGGCAACTCGTCGGCGGCTTGTGGGAGGAATAGTCCTCCAGCCATGCCTGCACGCTTGCACCACGCTCTGTCGCATGGCTTTCGGATTCGAGAATCAACACGGCTGCGCCTGAATGTTCCGCATTAGCGGGAAATGGCTTCTGCTCGGCAACGGCTGAATAACAATCCTCAGCGCAGCCGGAAATCACCACGATGGCCACATCCGCATACCCTGCTTGCAACTGGAAGAATGCTTCATCCAGTGCCGCCGCAGACCCAACCTGATCCCTGATGAACGCCACCCCGTCATTTTTCAGCTTCCAGATCTGGCTGATGATGCCGACCAGGTTGTTGCTCAAAGCCCGGGTAATGAGAAAGGGGTTCACTTGCCGCGACTGCCACAGCGTCGCTATCAGAGATGGATCACCATCGCGATCCCACCCCTTTAGAGCATCGACAAAGTCATCAAAATCAGGGTGCTGGTAACCACTTTGCGAGGTGTACAAGGTAGCCTTTTCACACAGAGCCTGCTGCCCGAGGGCACTCATCTCAATCGCCAACTGGCATGCCCTTACGGCCGCGGGGATCGATCGGGCCGAAAAGCGCCGTAATTTCCTCGGGATCAAAGCTAGTTCAGGCTGTTCCTTTCCGGCTGAGCTAGGCTCTGCCCCGGGCAGCACCACACCCACCCCGGTGACAGCAATTGCAGATTTATTCATTGTAAATACCCAATACCAAGCAGGAGTTGATGCCACCAAAGCCGAATGAATTCGACAGGCAATGTGCGAGTGAGAGTGGCCGAGAAACTTCCGGGACATAGTCTAAATCGCAGAGAGGATCCGGCGATTGCAGGTTAATCGTTGGGGGGACGAGGCCGTGGTAAATCGCCAGAACCGTGGCTACCGCTTCCGGCGCCGCGGCCGCCGATATCCAATGCCCGATCATTGATTTGGTGGAGGACACCAAAGGCAATGACGCAGTATTCCCCTCCATTTCATCGCCCCGGCCGAATATGGCTTTGATGGCCGCTGTTTCTATTTTGTCATTGAGCGGAGTAGACGTGCCGTGGGCGTTAACATAATCAATCGCCTCAGCAGCCAGTCCTGCATCAGCCAATGCTTTTTCCATTGCGGCTTGTGCCCCTTTGCCATCAGGACGAGGTGCCGTGACTTTATAGGCATCCATAGAGCTCCCGTAACCTTGTACCTCTGCATAGATCCTTGCTCCGCGGGCCCTAGCAGAAGCCTCGCTTTCCAGCAGCAGGTAAGCGCCGCCTTCTCCTGCAACGAGGCCAGCACGGTCTATATCAAAGGGGCAGCAAAGTTGAGCGCCCTTACGGTTTCCCGTGGCCGTCGCCCCCAGTAAGTACAGGCCTGACATCGTTCGGGCATTTAGTACCGAATCCGCCCCGCCAGCCAGGGCCTGCTGAATCTCACCCCGCCGTATTGCCTTAAAGGCGGCACCGATTGCCTGAGCAGCCCCAGCGCAAGCTCCGTTGATATTCACAACCGGCCCAGTTGTCCCGCATTGCTTGGCGATCTGAATACTCAGGTTGTCATTGCCACTGCGCAGGGCCGAAAACTGGTTGGCTTTTGTTACCACGCCTTGTTGCGATACGGTTTGGATACCATGATTGTTAACCTGAACAAGCTCGTCATCATTGATTTCGGGCACACCGCTGCAGCTGAACACCCCGACGCCGTTACCACAATCGATGCCTGCATCGACCAATGCTTGCTGTGCAGCCAGCGCTCCAAAAAGTGTGCGCCTCTCCAGAGGCTCGTCACACGGCTGCCAATCAGGAAATGCCTGCATGAGATCAAGCATATTGATACCCGCCGCATATTGTACGGGGAATTCTGTCCCTGCCACGCTTGGCCACTGCGAGATCCCACTTCGGCCCGTAGAAACCGCCTGCCAAAAGTCTTCCAGCTGAAAACCAAAGCTGCTGATCACCCCCATTCCGGTGATCACAACCTTTTGATCAATCATCCTTGGCTCCTTTTCTGTTGCCTTCCGCCTCTTCCGCAGCTGCCACATCCCCAACAAGGGCAAAGACCTGCTGCCCCAGCAAGCCGTAACAAGCCACCACGACATGCCGGCAATCGCCAACATCACAGTCGACGGTCTCGAGCGCCCCTTGCTCGTTACTCATCAATGTCTGCCGTTTAATGATTTCCAACGCGAGGTTCAAACCCACCACGGAGCCTGCCGGCCCCGCTGTGCCGATCTGCCTGTCCAGCAACAAATGATGAGCGTCGGGATAAAAGCGGCGGCATTGCTCAGCCATCTGCTGCGCGACTTCGGGATGGCCGACATGGATAATTTGCCGCAATGGGCCGGAAGATTGGCCCGCCAGCTGAGGGGACAAATGCAATGACATGAGGTCAAGCGCAGCGTGGTTTACCTCGAAGCTGGCGCTAAACCCCCGCTGTACTCCCAACAAACACCCTTCCGCCAAATCCGGATTGCAACTGAGCAAAGCTGTCGAGACCGCCTCCGCGGGAAACCAAGCCTGTTTAGCAAACGTCGACAGGGCCGACTGGTATGCAAGGAAATACCACGGGGAAATTTTGGGGCTACCTCCAGACACCAAGGCCAACTCACACTGCCCTTCGCAGAGATTGAAATAGGCTTCTGCAATAGCATTCCCCCCGGCATCAGCATGGGGCGAGTACACCCCGTTAACCCCGGTGATCTGCAACAGCTCCGCAATATGGCTGGCAGTAGTCGAGTTGAGCAAAGTCAGGCCTGAAAGGGGCTTGATTTGAGATAGCCCTTCGCTGGCAAGCTGATTGTAATCACCGTGGAACACGATCTGCTCGCCATCATCATCACAATCCACAGTGCCAAGCCCGAGGAATAGGCCGGTGTTTCCATCAGCGAGTTGCTCGCCCATAAGCTTCCGCCAACTGGTGACACTGTTTTCTATGACCCAGCGGGATTGCTTCTCCGAGGTCTTGCGAACTATTCGGGAAACCCCTACTTGTTTAAGCTCCGTATCTCCCAAAAAGGCTCCCTGGCTTGCCAGCCCCAAGCTCATCTTGCTATCAAGGGCTGTGAGCGGCAGAGGGGTTGGCGAAAAGAACACCTCCCACCCAGCACCTCCCGGTAACTGTTGTTGCCCTTGTCTTATATATACCGCCATATCAAGGCCCCTCCTTTGAAAAGATTAAGCAGCAGTTTTCTCCACCAAATCCAAAGGAGTTACTCAAAATATGGTTGATTATTTGGGGACTTCCCTGCTTGACAATATTCAGGCTGGGCTCTTCCGGCTTCGATTCGGAAAAGTTGAGTGTCGGCAGCACTTGCTGCTTTGCAATACAGAGAACGGATAACACCGCTTCTATGGCACCGCTGGCCGCCAACGAGTGACCGAGTGCTGATTTGGTAGACGTTACCGAGGTCGAATCAGGAAACAAAGAGGCTATCGCACGCGATTCTGCCTGATCATTACTGACTGTCGAGGTACCATGAGCGCTGATATGGTCAATCGCATCCGGCGGCAATTTCGCGTCGGCCAGCGCCATCTCAATGCAATCACGGTACAGGCTGCCATCAGGGTTTGTCGCCGTTAACTTGTAGGACTCGATTTGCCTCGCAGCCCCGCGAATGTAAGCCAGTGGTTGTTTTCCCCGACGTTTGGCATGCTCCGCATTTTCCAGAATCAAAAATGCGGCTGCATCGGCCAGCACGCAACCCGCCCGGTCTTTATCAAAGGGCCTGGATGTTTGCTCCGGGGTAGGAAAAACGGTATTACTCGTCGCACCGAGTTTAGTAAATAACAGCTGCATAATGGGTTGTGTCCCTATTTCAGCAGCGCCGCAAATAGCGATATCTAACTGCCCTTGCTGAATACGGCGGTAGCCAGACGTTATTGCCGCCGCCCCAGCTGCACACGCATCACCAAACACTGAAATAGGTCCTTCGAGCCCCAAACGGGAGGAGAGATAGTCTGAGACTTTATCAGGATTTAAGTACTCTAATCGCTGCAATACATGTTTTCTTTCTTCTGCAGAGATATTTTTATTCTGGTAAACATCCCATAGGATATTTAAGTCTTGATTGTTTGGGAATAATTTATTTATACCAAAAAAAAGTCCGGCCTTTTTTAAACTATCAACTTTAATTCTAGCCGAATTAACTGCCTGCGTAACCGCATCAAATGCAATATAATTACATTCATGGCTGTATTCACTGCTTATATTATATTTATCTTTTAATTTAGAAATAACCGACTTGCTTATTGGTGAGCTAACAACATTATCGATACCTAACACAGAAAGCCGAGCATCCTTTTTTATTGTTGACTCTCCATTATACAGTGCCAGGAATTGCTCTTCAGCACCGAGGTAATCTCCAGTTACAACCCCGAGCCCAGTTACGGCAACAGTTTCCATGATAACCCTTAAGTTCCTGTTAAACAGTATCTTTTAATTTTTCACAAAAACTAGACACGTACTGCTGAATAACCACCTCCCCAGCAAGGCCACTCTCTTTTATAGCAAAACTGACACTTGCCCAATTCGAGACTGTCGTTGACACATACACATCTGTCAGGCTAGCACCTTCAAATACATGCTCAGCAGAATATTTAAATGGACTTTGCTGCAACAACTGAGCCCCGTGCTCCGTCAGACGCTCATTCATGACAAAAAGACCGTCTTCCCCAGATAACTCTGTGGCATAAGCAATAACACTTTTCTGTGGCATTTGAACTTGAAAAGCTTTGCCTAGCGAAAAGGATAAATCGACAATATCGAGTGAGTCTGCCCCTAAATCATCCACTAGTGCATCATTGAAGCCTACTTCATCCAGCTCAAGTTCTAAAACCTCGGCAATAACTTCAATCACTTTTTCTTTAAATAAAGTATCCATTTAAAATCACCAATTAAATATAAGTAATTTTTTGACGACGCGTCAAAAATCAACTGAAAATTACAATAGAGATGACTTAAAAACAATGTAAATATCATTACAATCAGCTGATTGTAATATTTGTACGACACTCTTATCATAAGATGGAAATTAACAAACTTCTCAAAAGCAAATTGGCGTGATCTGAGCCAAAAAAAATGAAAGTCGTTGAAAAAAAACGCCCCGTTTCTTTCAAAACGAGGCGATTTCGTATTTAGGCTGATACCCTGTGACTTCAAGGTGCAGGATTAAGAGCCTCATCAGTGAGGTCAGTTCAAGGAAAATAACCGAATAGAATAGCGAGTCTATAAACCAAGTAAATTATTCGATTTTTTCATAAGTGCTGTGCATTTCTTCCGGTGCAATACCGTAACCACCGTCCGTCAGATAACCATCTTTATACACTTTCATACCGGCATCATTCCAATCGACATCGATAACAGCGGTTTCGCCATCAAGGCTTCCCAACAGGCTCAGAATATCTTCAGTGATAGGGATAGCTTTTATGCTTTTCACCCTTTTGAACGACATAAAAGTATCAAACATCGGCAGTTCACCATAAGTGGACTGCCATGTTTCTTTGGGAACCAGCCACTCGTTATAAACAGCACCAACAACGGGTGCTGGATTACGGGCAATCACTACTTCATCCGTTACCGTGTTTTGGGTTTCCAATACCGGCTTACCATCTTCACCAGCCACATAAGTAGGTAATTGCTTGCCCATTTCAACCTTATGAGGAAGCCTGCCCAAAGTAACGGCTTTCTTACGGTATTCTCCTGCATCATCAAACTTTTCCATAATTTCCGGCACAGCCTGAAACGAAACAGGGGCTGATTTCGACTCAAGATCTGTTGAAGCAAAAACAGACCAAGAGGAAAGAAGTGCAAAAGTGCATGCCGCAAGAGAAAGCTTTCTCATTTTTAATCTCAACAGTAATCAAAACGGGGATATAGTAATGCCTCAGAGGCCCATATGTCATGCATTAACAACACAATCTTCACAAATGCACTCAATAATGACATCCATCAAACATAGATATACATATCGTTGCATCATTCAGCTATTTATTGGATGATGAAAATACTCACCAATACCCTATTGGCATACGGAGGTGGTAATGGACAATCATGCTTCTTGGCTAAAGTGGCTGCTGCATGCAATGACACTTGCCCCTTTAGCTCACCTTGCCATCGGCTTACCAGTTTATTTCATCTTGTTTTCTGGTTCCGTCGTCTATGCTGTTGGCCTTTTCTTATTCGCTGTCGCTAGTATTCTGCCTTTTGAGTTTATCCACTCGCTAGCACTCACCTATGCTGTTTCTGGTAAATTACTGATTGGTTTCACCCTTTACCAAGGTTGGCCACTTCCACTTGTCAGCCTGATCCCCGCCTTGTATCTCACCGCCCTACTTGTCCTGCACTACAAGCTAAGGGAGACCAATTTCAGGGCATGGGTTGCTTACTTAATTGAGAATGTTTGGCGTTCGATACTGCTTTCGCTCGCCATCATGCTGATTGGGATTACAGTTGGATTATCCGTTCACTTTTGTGCCCTAGTCTCGGGGCTGTTTGCAGCGGCCTACCTCTTTTACCGGGCATGCCATTTCTATGTACCGCTATGGAGCCAGGTGCTCAGGGCATATCTCAATAAAACGCCCAACCATCACAGCTCTTAAACTATAGTGCATCACTTAAGCTATGCTTTTTAAAAGCAAATAATGAGGGATCGCACTATGTCTTCTACACCCAACCAAATCATGACCCGGCTGGCATATTTAGGCTTGGTGCCGTTTGCACTCAGCCTGCTCTGTATCTGGGCAGATAAATCCATGTTTGGCCTCAGTCCTCACAAGGTCTTTATTGCCTACAGTGCAGTTATCTTGAGCTTTCTTTCAGGCATTTTATGGGGCAATGCCATTGACCATATGAAAACCAGCCTCAGCCGCAATGCCTTGTTGCTCAGCAACCTGTTTGCCTTGATCGCCTGGGGCGTTTTGCTCCATTCACCGGAGAGCTATGTATGGTCGGTGCTGGTTCTGCTATTTGGTTTTGTCGCTATTTGGTTTGCTGAAAAGAAAATACGGGAGGTAGAAAAAGAAAATAGCCCGGCAGACTACCAGCCGATGCGCAACAAGCTCACCGGGATTGTCGCCTTCTTCCATCTTGTTGCGCTAGCCAGTTAAAGTGATTAAAAAAGAGGAAGCGAATCCTTCCTCTAATGTTATAAGAGCATCAAGCGACATGGCACTTTGCCTGCGGCAAGCGGATAGTGAACCTCGCGCCGCCGCACTCACTTTCGCTGATCTGAATTTCCCCCTGATGCAATGCGACAACCTGGGCAACGATGGCCAACCCCAGCCCATGTCCCCCAGACTGCCTGTCACGGGAAGTCCCCACTCGGTAAAACGGTTTGAGGACATTTTCCCTCTCACTCGGCGGTATACCGCAGCCGTCATCATCGACTTGAATAATCAGCGCTCCCTGTTGGCAAAACGCTTTTACAGAAATGCAGTGTTTCGCGTAGCGGAAAGCATTTCGGATAATGTTGGACACCGCCCGTTCTAGATGGTGGGCATCAACATCAAAATAGCATTGTGACGGGCACTCCAAACTCAGTGCCTGCTTGGTATCCTTCTGGCAGTGGGCAATCGTCCGCTGCAGTACCTCGGCTACATCCTGCTGCTTGAGCTGCAATGTCACCCCAGAGCGCTCCATCTTGGCAAAGTACAGCAGCTCTTCAATCAGTGACTCCAGCTCATCGATATCATCATAAATGCCAGCCAGATACCCTTTTTGCTCGGCATTCAACGCCGACTCTTCCAACAGATCCAGTTGACATTGCATCCGGAAAATTGGGGTTCTTAGCTCATGGGCAATGGCGTTGGTCAGATGTTTGTGGCTTTGGATCAATTCAGAGATTTTATCGGCCATTTGATTAAAACGAGCATTGAGTCGGCCAACCCGGTCACCGGCTTTCTCCGATGCCCGTACTTTGAAGTCGCCATCAGAAAAGGCCATGGTGGCCTCCTCCAATTTGCGGAAGCGCCCGGATAACAGCCTCAGCATGATCGCACTATAGAGGGCAAAAGTGGCAAAAAAGGAGGCCCACAAAAGTTTGACTTCCAAATCCAGCATCTGCCAGAGATCTTGCTCCACATCCGGCTGAAGGTAATACACCCACTGCTGATCACCGTAGACAACCCAATACTCGTTTTCATTCTCAAACAGCGCACCGCGACGGCTCAGCTTATTGCGATCCGATTGGGTAAAACCAACTTCATCCCAGCTAAATTGCTGATAGGTCAGGTGGCTTTTCTCAGCATACCCAGCCAGCAATTTATCTGCCTGGGCCTGGCCTCGCTGAGCGGCAACATCATCCAGGATTTGCATGACGCTGGAAACGTGGCTGATTTCCAGTTCGGCTTCGTAGTCAGTTGTCAGCTCTTGAGTTACAAAGGAAAAGGCCAAAATGCAGAGGAAGAACAGGCCTGACAACCCAACAAAAAACTCGAGATAGAGACGCTTCATAATACCTACCTACCAACGGTCAGGTACGAATAAATATCCTTTTCCGCGTACTGTAATGATCTTCCTTGGTAGCGACGGATTATCGCCCAACTTCTTGCGCAGGGTGACAATCTTGTTGTCGATGGTACGGTCTAGGCCATCATATTTGATGCCTCGGGTTTCCATGACTAAGAATTCCCGTGTTAGCACTTCATCAGGATGGCAGGCCAGCAACCACAATAAGTTAAACTCACTGTCAGTCAGGCTCACCACCTCACCATTCATTTCACAGTTGCGGCTACGATGATTCACCGTCAGAGAGCCATATCGATGCTCCTGCTCATCCGATGGCGCTGACTCGTTCTCACCAGCTTGAGCCGGATGCGCACTATTTAATTCACGCCGCAGCAGCATTCTGATCCTCGCCAGCAATACCCGAGGCTTGATTGGCTTGTTGACGAAATCATCGCCACCGACTTCCAGCCCGGCGACATGATCAATATCGTCATCACTCGCCGTCAGAATCATAATTTTACTCTGTACCTTGCCACGGATCTTGCGGCAAATACTCAACCCATCCATACCAGGCAGCATAAGATCCAATACCACTAAATCCGGTTGGTGGTTAATGATCACATCAGGCGCTTCCAGCCCATCATGTACGGTGATCACTTCAAACTGCTGCTGCCGAAGGTAATTTGCCAATAGCTCACACAGCTTCTCGTCATCCTCGACCAACACAATCTTTAACATGTAACCAACCCACACCAAATAAAACAACGTTCAAAAAGAGAGGATACACAATTTACGCCACTATTTCGATAGATGATGGGATCAACTTCACCTTGCAGGCAGAATCCGCGACTTTACATAACATGAAAGAAACTGGGGCAGGCAAAAGTGCGCAGCACTTTCGGGAGCATTAAATACGAAAAAGCCTGACGCTTTCGCATCAGGCTTAAATCAGTGGCGGAGCGGACGGGACTCGAACCCGCGACCCCCGGCGTGACAGGCCGGTATTCTAACCAACTGAACTACCGCT
>NZ_JAWJZI010000029.1:0-33271 GCF_033022775.1 Photobacterium rosenbergii
GCGAAATTGGTAGACGCACCAGATTTAGGTTCTGGCGCCGCAAGGTGTGAGAGTTCAAGTCTCTCCTTCCGCACCATATATAGAAACCCACCTTTTGGTGGGTTTTCTTATGTCTGGCACTTGGATAACGAAATACATCGATATCCAGAAGGTTAGACAACAGTTTTTACAACCAACTCAATGATCGTATCTCTCTGGTTGTTAAGCCGAATGTTTTTCAATAAACATTCGGCTTTTTTCTTTGTGTCGCCTTTTGATTCACTAAGAAAACCGGTTACATTCCCATCGCGTACTTGAGTACTTTCTGCTTGATCGGTCCGGCTTGTTCAGCCAGCTTCAACCCGGCATTACGCAAAAGCTTTACCGGCAGCAAATCATTACTAAACATGGTGTAGAAAAAGTCCATCCCGCTTTGCATCAAGAGGTTATCCGGACGGCGGCGGCGCTCATAGGCCTTGAGTACCCGTAGCTCTGACCAATCCTGCCCCGCTTTCTCAATTTCATGTAGCAACACATCGACATCCTTGAAGCCAAGGTTTACCCCCTGGCCTGCCAATGGGTTAATCGTATGGGCAGCATCGCCCAGCAGCACGGTACCAGATTTGTAATATTTCTGGGCATGGCGGCGAGTGAGCGGAAAACAGCCATGATTAAGCACCTTGAACTCACCAAGCTCCGCCGGGAAATGGGCAATGATCTGAGCTTCCAATTGCTCAGGGCTCAGCGCAGATAATTGCTGGATCCGGGATGGGCTGTCATACCACACCAGCGAGGCTTGATGGCCGGGCAATGGCAAGAATGAGCGAGGTCCGTGAGGCGTGAACATCTGCCAGGTGATATCTTGTTGTGGCAAGGTGGTTTCGACATTGATCAGCATGCAGTGCTGGCGGTAATCCCATGCGGTAATACCGATACCAGCCTGCTGGCGAACCCTTGAGTTCGCGCCGTCGGCACCAACCAGCAAAGTCGCTTGAATTTGGCTGCCGTCTTCCAGCACAATCAACTGGCCATTCTCGATAGCTGTCGCCGAGATCATGCGGGCCGGGCATTTCACCGCCAAGTTCGGATAAAGCTCGAACTGCTGCCACAGTGCCAACTGGAGCACACGGTTTTCAACAATATAGCCAAGGCGTTCGAGATGCATTTGTTCTGCATTAAAGCGGGTTCTGCACTCCGGGTGCTCCCAGGTTTCAAGGCGTTTGTACGGGCACAGGCGCATAGCTGTGACAGCATCCCACGCTCCTAGCCGCTCCAGCAATGAAACAGAATGCGGGGAGATGGCCGATACCCGTAAATCCATTGGCTGCGAGGCCTCAAACGGGGCGGGTTGTACCCCTTCCAATACAGCAACAGATAACCCTTGCTGGGCCAAACCTATTGCTGTTGCCGCACCAACCATACCGCCGCCGGCCACAACCACATCAAACTGTTCCATTACGGTTTCCATTTGTTATGCTCAAGATAAAAGTTCAGCGCACACTGGCGCGTTATTGCCTTTATTCTAACTAAATTTCACTGGCTCATCAGTGATTAATAACCGCGAAGCTTCATACAGAGACAAGGTAGATGATCGGATTTATCAAACGTTGGCTGCTCAGGTTACTATTGCTGGCTCTTTTGTTGCCCTTCCTGTTGGTAATGGCCGGCAAGTACATCGACCCGCCTGTCTGGGGTTGGCAACTCCATCGCAATATCTTTCCACCGCAAGGCTATCCGCCGCGCGCAGCCCATCGGTGGGTCCCCATTGAGGCAATATCCCCCAATGCACAACTAGCCGTCATTGCCGCCGAAGATCAGCACTTTCCTGACCATCACGGCGTGGATATCAATGCCATTCTGACGATCATCAAACAGACCGGCAGCGATGGCCCTAGCCGCGGTGGCAGTACCATTACCCAGCAAACCGCCAAGAACCTGTTCCTGTTTCCCTCCCGTACATTCCTGCGCAAAGGGGTCGAGCTGTACTTTTCACTGTGGATGGAGCTCCTCTGGGACAAGTCGCGGATCCTCGAAGTCTATTTGAACATTGTCGAGTTCGGGCCAGGGCTGTTTGGGGTGGAGGCCGCCAGCCAGACCTTCTTTGGGGTATCTGCCCACCGGCTAAGTGCCCAGCAAGCAGCCCAACTAGCGGCGGTATTGCCTAACCCTTACCGAATGCAACCCGCACCAATGACACCGTATGTTCAACAGCGCAGCCGCTGGATCCGCCAGCAGATGCGCCAACTGGGTTTGCAAACTCTCAATAATCTCAACCGGTAACGGCGTAATGAAAAACCACAAAATATTCGGGGTGGTGATGATCTAGTCAGGCAGGCATTAAAGCAGTACAATACGCGGCTTGCTACCGCCGGCAGCCTTGTTTTTTGGCTACCGAAGCGGAATCAAGCAATGTGAAATGCAATGAATAAACACGACGAGTGAAGAGTTAGACATGGCTAAGAAACTGCTTATCAAAACCTGGGGTTGCCAGATGAACGAATACGATTCATCGAAAATGGCCGATCTTCTTAATGCAGCCAATGGCTTCGAGTTAACGGAAGAACCAGAAGAAGCAGACGTTCTGCTGCTTAACACCTGCTCCATCCGTGAAAAGGCCCAGGAAAAAGTGTTTCACCAGCTTGGTCGCTGGAAAACCCTTAAAGACAAAAAACCTGACCTAGTGATCGGTGTGGGTGGCTGTGTAGCAACCCAGGAAGGCGATTCAATCCGCCAGCGTGCACCGTATGTTGATGTGATCTTCGGCCCACAGACACTGCACCGCCTGCCTGAGATGATCAAGCAATCGCAGAGCGACCATGCGCCTGTCATGGATATCTCTTTCCCTGAGATTGAGAAATTCGACCGCCTGCCTGAGCCGCGCGCAGAAGGCCCGACGGCATTCGTATCTATCATGGAAGGCTGCTCTAAGTACTGTACTTACTGTGTGGTTCCTTACACCCGTGGTGAAGAAGTTAGCCGCCCGCTGGATGACGTCCTGTTCGAAATTGCCCAGCTTGCGGAACAAGGTGTACGTGAAGTTAACCTGCTTGGCCAGAACGTTAACGCCTACCGTGGCGATACCCACGACGGTGAAATCGCGACATTTGCCGAGCTTCTGCGCCTGGTCGCAGCTATCGACGGCATCGACCGTATCCGCTACACCACCAGCCACCCGATCGAGTTCACCGATGACATCATTGAAGTGTACGAAGATACCCCTGAAGTGGTGAGCTTCCTGCACCTACCGGTTCAGAGTGGTTCGGACCGTATCCTGGCGAACATGAAGCGCCCGCACACGGCCATTGAGTACAAGTCGAAGATCCGCAAACTGCGCAAGGCGCGTCCGGATATCACTATCAGCTCTGACTTCATCGTTGGTTTCCCGGGCGAGTCTGATCAGGACTTCCAGGATACGATGAAACTGATCCGCGATGTCGACTTCGATATCAGCTTCAGCTTCATCTTCTCAGCACGTCCTGGAACACCAGCTGCGGATTACCCGTGTGATCTGTCTGAGCAAGTGAAAAAAGAGCGCTTGTACGAACTGCAGCAACAGATCAATACTCAGGCTATGCGCTTCTCGCGCCTAATGCTGGGTACCGAGCAGCGTATTCTGGTAGAAGGCCCATCGAAGAAGAACGTGATGGAACTTCGCGGCCGTACCGAAAACAACCGTGTTGTGAACTTCGAAGGTTCACCAGAGCTGATCGGCCAGTTCGTCGACGTGAAAATCACCGACGTATTCACCAACTCACTGCGCGGTGAACTGGTACGCACTGAAGCGGAAATGGACCTACGCGTGGCCATGTCACCGGCCGAAGTGATGGAAAAAACACGCAAAGAAGATGAATTGGGTGTTGGCGTATATACTCCATAGTAAGACGCCCGTCTGAACAACAGTAGGACGCGCCCTGAACCCTAGGCCGCCCGCAAGGGTGGCCCTATTGAGAGGCAAATCTTGAGCAAAGTTATTACTATTGAATTCAATCTGGAACCCGCCGATAACCAGCGCCTTTCCAGCCTTTGTGGCCCTTTCGACGATAACATCAAACAACTTGAACGCCGTTTGGGTGTAGAAATAAACCACCGCAGCAGCAGTTTCAGTGTGGTCGGCCAACCCCACACCGCCGAAGCCGCCGCCCATATCATCAAAACCCTGTATGTCGATACCGCCCCGGTTCGCAACACCATTCCTGATATCGAGCCTGATCAGGTTCACCTGGCCATCAAAGAGTCCGGTGTCCTTGAGCAATCGACCGAGTCGAGCATTCCTTATGGCAAGGAAGTGGTGATCAAAACCAAAAAAGGGGTGATCAAACCACGTACCCCGAACCAGGCCCAGTACATTGCCAATATGGTTCGCCATGACATCACCTTCGGTATTGGCCCTGCTGGTACCGGTAAAACCTATCTTGCGGTTGCTGCTGCTGTGGATGCCCTAGAGCGTCAGGAAATCCGTCGTATCTTGCTGACCCGTCCTGCGGTTGAAGCGGGTGAAAAGCTGGGTTTCCTACCAGGTGATCTAAGCCAGAAAGTCGACCCTTACCTGCGTCCGCTTTACGATGCCCTATTCGAAATGCTGGGCTTCGAGCGTGTCGAGAAGCTGATTGAGCGTAACGTGATTGAAGTGGCCCCGCTTGCCTACATGCGTGGCCGTACCCTCAATGACGCCTTTATCATTCTCGATGAGAGCCAGAATACCACTGTCGAGCAGATGAAGATGTTCCTGACCCGTATCGGTTTCAACTCCCGAGCGGTGATCACCGGTGACGTCACCCAGATCGACCTGCCACGTGGTGCTCGCTCAGGCCTACGCCATGCTATTGAAGTGCTGTCTGATGTCGACGAGATCAGCTTCAACTTCTTCCAGGCCGACGATGTTGTCCGCCACCCAGTGGTTGCCCGTATTGTTCAGGCCTACGAGGTATGGGAGAGCGAAGATCAGAAGCAGCGTAAACTGGCAGAGCAGCGCCGTCGTGAAGAGCAGGCTGCGAAGCAAGCTCCGATTGCAGAAACGGAAAAAACAAACTAATGGCGATTTATCTTGATCTTCAGGTAGCGACCGAAAACACCGACGGTATGCCTAGCGAAACTCAATTCCAGCAATGGTTGGACGCGGCTGTCACGCCTTTCCAGGCCGAAGCCGAAGTCACCATCCGTCTGGTTGACGAGGAAGAGAGTCATGGCCTGAACCACGAATACCGTGGCAAAGACAAACCGACCAATGTTCTCTCTTTCCCGTTCGAGGCACCTCCGGGTGTTGAGCTGGAACTGCTGGGTGATTTGATCATTTGCCGACAGGTTGTCGAAAAAGAAGCCAAGGAGCAGGATAAACCTCTACATGCCCATTGGGCACACATGGTTGTACATGGCTGTCTGCATCTGCTAGGTTATGACCATATTGAGGACGACGAAGCTGAAGAGATGGAAGGCTTGGAAACGGACATCATGCAACAGATGGGCTTTGCCGATCCGTATGCCGAAGAAAAGCGTTAACCTTTTCATGATATTGTTGTCAAACTGATACGGTACAATTTAAGTACCGTATTATTTCCCGTGGCACAGCCACTTAACTGAGAGAAGTAATTCTTACAAACAATGAACGAAGATAACTCACAAAATTCTGAAGGTCCGAGTAGAAAGTCCTTCTTTGAACGAATTGGCCAGCTATTCCAGGGCGAGCCACAGAACCGCGAAGAACTGGTAGAAGTTTTCCGTGATTCAGAAGAAAACGATTTGATCGACCACGACACCCGCGACATGCTCGAAGGGGTCATGGAAATCTCCGAGATGCGTGTCCGTGACATCATGATCCCGCGCTCTCAGATGGTCACAATCGAGCGTTCTCAGAAGTTAGAGGATCTGATTGATTTAATTGTTGATGCCCAACACTCGCGCTACCCGGTTATTAGTGACGATAAAGACCACGTCGAAGGGATCCTTCTGGCCAAAGATCTTTTGCGTTACCTACAACCGAACAGCGAACCGTTCGACATGGAAAAAGTACTGCGACCAGCGGTAGTGGTACCGGAAAGCAAGCGCGTTGACCGCCTGCTGAAGGAATTCCGTGAAGAGCGCTACCACATGGCTATTGTGGTGGATGAGTTTGGTGGAGTATCCGGTGTTATCACCATTGAAGATATCCTGGAGCAAATCGTTGGCGAAATCGAAGACGAATTCGACGACGAGGAAGAGCAGGATATCCGTCAGTTAAGCAAGCATACTTTTGCGGTTAAGGCACTGACTACCATTGAAGATTTCAATGAGCTGTTCCAGACCCAGTTTAGCGATGAGGAAGTCGACACCGTCGGCGGCCTGGTTATGACCAGTTTCGGCCACCTGCCGACCCGTGGAGAAATCGTTGAATTGGCTGGCTACTCATTCAAGGTAACGTCAGCCGACAACCGCCGGGTTATTCAGTTGCAAGTGACCGTGCCTCACGAAGCACCACAACCGACGACAACATCATAACGAATGACGACAAATACCCTTAAGAAGTTGGGACAGCCATTGCTGGCTGTCCCAGCAGGTGCCTTGGCCACCTTATCTTTCGCCCCGTACCACTATTGGTACCTTGCTCCTCTTTCCCTGTTTATTTTCCTCTACCTGCTCCAAAATCAATCCGTCAAGCGATCCGCCCTGATCGGTTTGCTATGGGGAGTGGGCTTATTTGGTACCGGGATCAGCTGGGTACATGTCAGTATCGCCAACTTCGGCGGGATGCCATGGATTGCCGGCTGGGGTCTGATGGCTCTGCTCATCGGCTACCTTGCGCTCTACCCTGCGGTATTCGGCGCTCTGTTCAACAAATTCAACCGAAGCCGTCCATTCCACCAGCTGATGCTGAGCGGCCCGGTGATCTGGCTCATCCTTGACTGGATCCGCGGCTGGCTGATGACCGGTTTCCCGTGGCTATGGCTGGGCTACAGCCAAATAGACAGCCCCTATGCCGGTTTTGCACCTATATTGGGCGTAGAGGGGATCACGCTTGCCATCGTCATTAGCTGCGGTGCTCTCGTGGCGGCCACCTACTACCGGAACTGGCGTCCGCTGCTTGTGCCAGTGTTTATTTTGGCGTTAGGCCTGTTCGCAGGTCAGAAGCAATGGGTCAAACCCGATACGGCCAATACCGTTGATGTCGCGATGATCCAGGGTAACGTGCCGCAAGAGATCAAATGGCTGCCGAGCCAGCGCTGGCCGACCCTGATGAAGTACACCGACCTGACCCGGGAAAACTGGGGGGCCGATATCATCATCTGGCCGGAAGCGGCGATCCCTGCACTGGAAACCCAGGTCACCACCTTCCTGCAGAACCTCGATGCAGCTGCCCGCAACAACAACAGCACGGTGATCACCGGGGTGCTGGATCAAAATGAAGATGGCGAGTTTTACAACAACATCCTGACCCTGGGCGTCAATGCAGTCGGTCCATACCAATACGATCAGGCCGAGCGTTACAGCAAGCACCACCTGTTGCCGTTCGGTGAATTCGTGCCGTTTGGCGATATCCTGCGCCCGCTGGCTCCGTTCTTCAACCTGCCGATGTCCTCGTTCAGCCGCGGTGATTACATCCAGCCGAACCTCGAGGCCAATGGTTACTCGCTGGCACCGGCGCTGTGTTACGAAGTCGCCTTCAGCGAGCAGGTGCGCCGCAACGTCAATGTTGATACCGAGTTCCTGCTGACCCTGTCCAATGACACCTGGTTCGGTAAATCTATCGGCCCGTTCCAGCATATGGAGATTGCCCAAATGCGCTCGTTGGAAGTAGGCAAGCCGTTGCTGCGGGCCACCAACAGCGGGCTGACCGGCATCGTCGATCACAAGGGTAAAATCATCGAGCAGATCCCGCAGTTTGAAACCGGGGTGTTAAGGGGTGAGGTCGTACCGACAATCGGTATGACGCCATTTACCACCCTTGGCAGCTGGCCGCTGTATATTTATATGCTGTGGTCTGTTGCCCTGTCTTGGATCCTGATCCGCCGCCAGGCAGGACGCTTCCGTGACGAACAGCCGCAGATCAACTACCACGATTAACCCGCGTAGCGGCCAACGCTGAATACACGCTGACAATCCTCCCAAAAGGCGAAGGTAACCCCTTCGCCTTTTCATTCACCTTGTTAATATGTTGGGCAAACAACAACAGCACAACGTCTACTTGGGGAATGCCAATGAAATCGATCAACAAATTGTTCGCGATGCTATGTAGCGTCGCCATGCTCTGCGTCGCCACCGGCTCGGTAGCAAAGGAAGATCTTGAAACCCAAGCGGCCCTTACCCAGTTCCAGGCCGCCTCGCAAACCCAACCCTTTTTCCATACGGCCTATGGCTATGCCGTTTTCCCGTCGGTTGGTAAAGGTGGTTTCTGGGTCGGTGGCGCCTACGGCAGCGGTACTGTTTTCAAAGACGGCCAGATCACCGGCCATGCCAAGCTTTACCAAGTCTCTTTCGGCCTGCAGTTCGGCGGCCAGTCCTATAGCGAAATTGTCTTCTTCCAGGACAAACGTGCCTACGATCGCTTCATGAGCGGTAACTTCGAACTCGATGCCTCGGCTTCTGCTGTCGCCTTGACCGAGGGTGCCCAGGCCAATGCTGGTACATCGGGCTTCCGTGCCAGTGCCGGGGATAAACACGTCGACGCGGATTACACCAATGGTGTTGCCGTCTTCACCGTTGCCAAAGGCGGCATGATGGTGGAAGCCGCAATTGCAGGCCAGAAGTTCAGTGTCGAGCCGGTTAATCACCAGTCCGCTGCTCAGCCAACACAACTGCCGGAGCCGGTACAGCTACCGGAAACCCAACCAACCACAGTGGTTGTCGAGACGGTAGAGCCACTGAGCTAGACCAGTACGTATCTATGCTGCTCTCGATAAAAAGCAGCACGCGAAAAAACGGGCCTATTGGCCCGTTTTTATCTGTTTATTGCATAAAAGAAGCTATGGAGAGAGCGGCTTGCGGGTAAAGCGGGTATGCCCGCAGTTCAAACAGGGAGAGATCTCCTTAACGTGAGTGATCACTTCGTCATGGCCGCATTTTTCACAAACCAAATGACCAAGCCCGACAATTTCACCGGCTTCGTAGACGCCCCGGTGCTTGAGATCCCCCATCACTTCATGCCACTCAATCTGAGTTTTGTCCGTTGCCTCGGCAAGCCCCTCCCAAATGGTTTCTTTCACCACCCGGTAGAAAGGGCTATCGCCAAACGGGGCCGGGCTTTCATCGGCATTCTGGCCGAACTCCTGCACATCCCGCTTGAGGTAGGCAGAAATCAACGCCAGCTCATCCTTGGTCATGTCACTGGCCGCCTGGCGATACTTTTCCGTCACCTCTGCCCAGTGTTTTAGCTCATCAGGGCTGTGCTTGAGGGTTTCAGTGACTTGCTCGAGTAGCGCCTCATAATCCGTTTTCTTTGTTGCCATAGGTCACCTCCTATCCGCTAATTCACCGGCATCCGCCTGCCTTCTGCGTAATTGGCACCATTATCGGCCAACAATTCGTCCCCGAAGTGGTTTCAGCTATTGTTGACACCTTTACCTTTAGTTATTCTATGTCGATTATATTGAATGTGTTTGTACTCAACTCACAAAATCCCGGATGTCATCGATGCAAGAACAATATCGTCCACAGGACATTGAACAGAAAGTTCAAGAACATTGGGACAACAAAAAGACCTTTGTTGTAAGTGAAGACCCTAATAAAGAAAAATTCTACTGTCTCTCCATGTTCCCGTACCCAAGTGGTCGACTGCACATGGGTCACGTGCGTAACTACACCATCGGTGATGTGATCTCTCGTTACCAGCGCCTACAGGGCAAGAATGTCATGCAGCCTATCGGCTGGGATGCGTTCGGCCTGCCTGCTGAAAACGCCGCGGTTAAGAACAAGACTGCACCGGCACCTTGGACTTACGAAAACATCGAATACATGAAGAACCAGCTGAAACTGCTGGGCTTCGGCTACGACTGGAACCGTGAATTCGCGACCTGTACCCCTGAATACTACCGTTGGGAACAGGAGTTCTTCACCAAGCTGTACGAAAAAGGCTTGGTTTACAAGAAGACCTCTTCAGTAAACTGGTGTCCGAACGACCAGACTGTACTGGCTAACGAGCAGGTCGAAGACGGTTGCTGCTGGCGTTGTGACACGCCAGTCGAGCAAAAAGAAATCCCTCAGTGGTTCATCAAGATCACTGAATACGCCCAGGAGCTGCTGGACGATCTAGACAGCCTTGACGGCTGGCCTGACATGGTTAAGACCATGCAGCGCAACTGGATCGGTCGCTCTGAAGGTGTCGAGCTTAAGTTCGAAGTAAAAGGCCACGACGATCTGGAAGTGTACACAACGCGTCCAGATACTCTGATGGGCGTGACTTACGTCGGTATCGCTGCAGGCCACCCTCTAGCGGCAGCGGCTGCTGAGAATAATCCTGAGCTTGCAGCTTTCATCGAAGAGTGCCGTAACACCAAGGTAGCCGAAGCCGAGCTGGCAACCATGGAGAAAAAAGGCATGGCAACTGGCCTGACGGCGATTCACCCGCTAAACGGCCGTGAAGTCCCAGTATTCGTTGCTAACTTCGTTCTGATGGATTACGGCACAGGCGCGGTAATGGCAGTACCTGCCCACGACCAGCGTGACTACGAGTTCGCCACCAAGTACTGTCTTGACATCATTCCAGTGATCAAGCCTGAAGACGGCAGCGAGCTAGACATCACTGAAGCGGCATACACCGAGAAAGGCGTACTGTTCGATTCAGGTGAGTTCGACGGCCTGGATTTCCAAGCGGCGTTCGATGCCATCGCTGCCAAGCTTGAAACGGAAGGCAAAGGCCAGAAGACCGTTAACTTCCGTCTACGCGACTGGGGTGTATCCCGTCAGCGTTACTGGGGTGCACCAATCCCAATGGTGACCACTGAGGACGGCGAAGTTCACCCAGTGCCAGCCGATCAGCTACCGGTGATCCTGCCTGAAGATGTGGTGATGGACGGCGTAACTAGCCCGATCAAAGCAGACAAAGAGTGGGCGAAAACCACGTTCAACGGCCAGCCAGCACTGCTAGAGACTGATACCTTCGATACCTTCATGGAATCGTCTTGGTACTACGCCCGCTACTGTTCGCCACAAGCTGACGAGATGCTAGATTCTGATGCCGCGAACTACTGGCTGCCAGTAGACCAGTACATCGGTGGTATCGAGCACGCATGTATGCACCTGCTGTACTCTCGCTTCTTCCACAAACTACTGCGTGACAGCGGTATGGTCACCAGCGACGAGCCGTTCAAGCAGCTGCTTTGTCAGGGTATGGTACTGGCTGATGCTTACTACTACACCAACGAGAAAGGCGCGAAGATCTGGGTTGCCCCAACGGATGTAACTGTTGAGCGTGACGACAAAGGCCGTATCACCAAGGCAGTAGATAACGAAGGCAACGAAGTGATTCACTCGGGCATGACCAAAATGTCCAAGTCGAAGAACAACGGTATCGACCCGCAGGAAATGGTGGATAAGTACGGTGCCGATACCGTTCGTCTGTTCATGATGTTCGCCTCTCCGGCAGACATGACGCTGGAATGGCAAGAGTCTGGTGTTGAAGGTGCCAACCGCTTCCTGAAGCGTGTTTGGAAACTGGTTCACGACCACACAGCCAAAGGCGAAACAGAAGCGCTGGACGTTGCAGCCCTGACTTCAGATCAGAAAGCACTGCGCCGCGATGTGCACAAGACTATCGCTAAAGTAGGTGATGACATCGGCCGCCGCCAGACGTTCAACACCGCTATCGCAGCTATCATGGAGCTGATGAACAAGCTGACCAAAGCTTCTCAGGAAAGCGCACAAGACCGTGCCCTACTTGACGAAGCACTGAAAGCTATCGTTCGTATGCTTTACCCAATGACACCACATATCTGTTTCGAAATGTGGGAAGCGCTGGGCCAGAGCGACGTTGACCACGCCGATTGGCCTGTGGCTGACGAGAAAGCCTTGGTTGAAGACGAGAAACTGATTGTTGTTCAGGTAAACGGCAAGCTGCGTGCTAAGCTGACAGTAGCTGCTGATGCGACAAAAGAACAAGTCGAAGCCTTGGCGATGGCCGAAGAAGGCGTGACCAAATTCACTAGCGACAAAACCATTCGCAAAGTGATTTACGTACCGGGCAAACTGCTGAACATCGTTGCAAACTAATTTCGCATCGAACTAAAGCAATTTCCCAGTGCCTAACCTGTGGCTCCTGTATGGAGCCACATTTTAATCCGGCTCACCCACCTTTATTAGCACCATCCGCGTCAGCCGGTCAGTTTTCACTTTTTTTCATGGAGCAGACTCGGTGAGAGCTTTCATTTCTCCAAAAAGCATTATCCGAACCTTCTTTGTTGTCCTTATGGCGCTGGCAACTGCATCTTGCGGTTTTCACCTCCGTGGTAACTACATGTTGCCCGACGACATTGCCAAACTTTCCCTGACCAGCTTTGACCAATATGGCCAGCTGCACCGTCAGGTAAAATCCCAATTCCAGCTGCATGGTATCGAGCCTGTTGCGCCTTCGGCCCAGGTGCCGAACCTGCACCTGATCAGTGAGAGGACTAGCGAGCGTACTCTGTCGCTCTACCAGAACGCCCGTGCCGCCGAGTACGAGCTCACCTACACCGTACAGTACCGTATTGTGGTGCCAGGCAAAGGCAGCCAGAGCTACACCACCCGCGTTAACCGCACCTTCCTCGATAACCCACTGACCGCACTGGCAAAGTCCGTCGAGCGCGACATGATCGAACAGGAAATGCGTGAGCAGGCCGCCAAACAGATCATGCGCCAGCTAGCCCGTCTGACAGCCGTTTTCAATAAGATGGAAGAAGAAGAGCTCGAAGCCCTGTTGGAGCAAAGCGCCAACAGCGAGAGTGATGAACAAGTCAGCACTGAACTTGGTCTTGATGTCAAAGCACAAAGCGTACCGGCCTCTGACAACAGCAATCAATCAGCGATGCAGGTTGAGTCTGCACAATGAGGATCTACCCGGAACAACTGGCGCAGCAACTCGGTAAAGGGCTGCGTCAGGCCTACTTGCTGTGCGGCAATGAGCCACTGCTAAAATTGGAATCCAGTGATATCATCAAACAAGCCGCTCAACAGGCCGGTTTCGATGAACGCCACAGCTTCACCGTCGATGCCCAGCTTGACTGGAATACGGTACTCGACTGCTGCCAGGCGATGAGCCTGTTCTCAGCTCGTCAGATCATCGAGTTGGAGCTACCGGAAAATGGCCTCAACACCCAGCAGGCCAAATCACTGCAGGAAGTGATCGACAGTATTCATGAAGACATCTTGCTCCTCGTGCAGGGCCCGCGCCTCAACAAAAAGCAGGAAAGTACCAAGTGGTTCAAGGCACTGGATGCCAAAGGGCTCTATATCCCTTGTAATACGCCAGAAGCCAGACACTTGCCGCGCTTTATCCAGGGTCGCTGCCAGCAGCTTGGCCTCAAGCCGGATCATGAGTCAGTACAGCTTCTGGTACAATGGCACGAGGGTAACCTGCTTGCGCTGGCTCAAAGCCTGCAAAAATTGGTACTGCTCTACCCCGACGGCGACTTGACCATTGTGCGCCTGGAAGAAGCACTGAGCCGCCACAACCACTATACGCCGTTCCAGCTGCTCGATGCGGTACTGGCCGGGCAGGCCAAGCGCAGCCAGCGTGTATTGCGCCAACTGCAGGGCGAAGGGGTTGAAGCGGTGATCCTGCTACGCACCTTACAGCGCGAGCTGACCCAGTTGTATAAAATGCAGGAAATGGGCAACAAAGGGACTTCGCTCAATAATATCTTCGAGAATTTCCGGATATGGCAAAGCCGCCGGGAAGTCTACATAGGCGCCCTGCACCGTCTGCCACTGCCGGTCATCATCAAGCTTTTGCATCAGTTGGCCGAGTTGGAGTTACGGGTCAAAACCGACTTCGACTACCAACCATGGGACGCCCTTTCGGCCCTGTGCGCCGAGATGTGCGGCATCCATACCGGGATCCCGGGCAAGCTTTAACCACCAAGGGCAAGTAAGGCGCAGACTATGTAAAGTTACTGCCAACTTGTATTGAACAAGCTTGAGCATGGTATACTGCGCCGCTACATTGGGACCCAGCGCTATCTGGGTCTACAGTAATGACACCAAACATACGAAAGAGGACCCCCTTTTGCAGGTTCAAGAACTACACGATTTTATTGTTGATAAAGTAGATGACATCAAAGCACAGGACATCGTCACCCTGGATGTTCGCGGTAAATCAAGCATCACTGATTTCATGGTACTGTGCACCGGTACCTCAAACCGTCATGTTGCCTCGATTGCCGATCACGTTAACAAGGAATCGAAGCTGATTGACTACCCGCCATTTGGGATCAGCGGCGAAGAAGACGGTGAGTGGGTTATTGTTGATATGGGTAGTGTTATGCTGCACATCATGCAGGAAGACGCACGTAACCTGTACCAACTGGAGAAGCTTTGGGGCTAACCGACAATGAAGCTTCAACTGATTGCTGTCGGCACCAAGATGCCGAAATGGGTCGAGGAAGGCTATAAAGAATACAGCCGCCGCTTCCCGAAAGATATGCCGCTTGAGCTGGTAGAAATTCCAGCTGGCAAGCGTGGCAAAAATGCCGATATCGCCCGTATCCTGCAGAAGGAAGGCGAAGCGATGCTGGCTGCAGTACCAAAAGGCAACCGCATTGTCACCTTGGATATCCCGGGCAAACGCTGGGATACCGAGCAGCTAGCTGGTCAACTGGAAAGCTGGAAGCTGGACGGGCGTGATGTCTCTATCCTGATCGGCGGCCCGGAGGGCTTGGCACCGGCATGTAAGGCTGCTGCCGACCAAAGCTGGTCGCTGTCACCACTGACGCTGCCCCACCCGCTGGTGCGTATCGTCATGGCAGAAAGCCTGTACCGTGCGTGGAGCATCACCGCTAACCATCCGTACCACAGGGAATAATGGGCAATGAGACAAAAGCGAACGCAGATCCGCGATCATCGGGCTGAGTCGGCGTTATTCTTTCGCCGGGCTCTTGTCTCATTTATCGGCATCGTCGTGCTGGTAGGGGTCCTGCTCACTAACCTGTATCATATCCAGATCCAGGAGCATGAAGACTACCAGACACGTTCGAACGATAACCGGATCAAAATTGTCCCCGTCGCCCCTAACCGCGGCCTGATCTACGACCGTAACGGTATTCTCCTTGCCGAGAACCGTCCGGTTTACTCGCTTGAGATCACCTCGGAAAAAGTACCGGACAGGCAAGACACCTTCGATCGCCTCAAAGACTTGATGGGCGTTACCGATGAACAGATCGAACGCTTCGAGCGTGAGCGTCGCCGTACCCGTCGTTTCAAGTCAGTGCCGATCCTCAATCAGATGACAGAAGAACAGGTCGCCCTGTTTTCAGTCAACCAACACCGCTTCCCAGGTGTTGAAGTCAAAGCCTACCTCAAGCGTCATTATCCATACGGTGAAGCCCTGACCCATGTCTTGGGTTATGTCGCAAAGATCAATGACCGTGATTTACAACGTCTTGAGCGTGAGGACAAAATCAATAACTACAAGGCGACCCGTGACATCGGCAAGCTGGGTATTGAGCGCTATTACGAAGATATGCTGCACGGCACCTCCGGCTACCAGGAAGTCGAGGTCAACAGCCGTGGGCGGATCATCCGTACCCTGAAATATGTCCCGCCGATCCCCGGCAATGACATCAAACTGAATATCGACATTGAGCTCCAGCTTTATGTCAAAGAACTACTGACCGAGCGTAAGCTCGACCCAGATACCGGTGAAGAGCTCATCAAGTACAGGCGTGGCTCTGTGGTAGTGATGGATCCTCGTGATTCGTCAGTACTGGCGATGGTCTCGAGCCCGAGCTACGATCCAAACCTGTTCGTCCATGGCATTTCCGGCCCTAAATACCGCGAATTACTGAACGATAAGAACCGCCCGCTGGTTAACCGGGTAACGCTGGGGATCTACCCGCCGGCCTCGACGGTCAAGCCAATGATTGCGGTTGCCGCGCTGAGCGAAGGTGTGATCACCACCCGTACCACCCGAAATGATCCGGGTTACTGGCGTATTCCGAACTCCAACAGCCGTCCATTCCGTGACTGGCTACGCTGGGGCCACGGTAAGGTCAATATCTACAAGGCGATTGAAGAATCAGTAGATACCTTCTTCTACCAAATCGCCTACGACATGGGCATCGATCGCCTGTCAGACTGGATGAGCCGTTTCGGCTTCGGTGAATACACAGGTATTGATATCCACGAAGAGAGTAAAGCCAATATGCCAACCCGTGAGTGGAAACAAGCCCGTTTCCGCCAGCCTTGGTACCAGGGGGATACTATCCCGGTAGGGATCGGCCAGGGTTACTGGACAGCTACGCCATTGCAAATAGCCAAGGCTACCACGGTGCTGGTTAACCAGGGCCGAGTGCAAGCGCCGCACCTGCTCAAAGACATCATTGATGACGAAGTTGAAAAACCGGCGGTATACGACGACTTCCCGCCGATTGACAATGTTGATCCCAAGTACTGGGATGTGGCTAAAGAAGGTATGTTCCGGGTACTTCACGGTGTTCGGGGTACTGCCCGCCGTCCGTTTTATGGCAGTGAATACAAAGCCGCTGGTAAGTCCGGATCAGCACAGGTCTTTGGCCTGGCAGAAGATCAAGAATACAACGCCGAAGAGCTGGAAGAGCACTTGCGCGACCATGCCCTGTTTACCGCCTTCGCGCCGTTTGATAAGCCGGAAGTTGTGGTGTCCATGGTATTAGAAAATGCCGGTGGTGGCTCCTCCAACGGTGGCCCGGTCGCACGTCGGATTTTCGACCACATGCTACTTCAACCGGAAACCCCAGACCCACTGGTAGAAATTGTCGATAAGAAAATCGCCGAGGTATCGCAATGAGCATCATGGCCGCGACAGGCAGCAAACGGACCTTGAGTGACCGCCTGCATCTGGACTTCCCGCTGTTAATGGGGATCCTCACCCTGATGGGCTTTGCCCTGATGGTGATGTACAGTGCCAGCGGTCAGGAGCTCGCAATGATGGAACGCCAGGCCATTCGCATGGTGCTGTCATTGGGGATCATGTTCATTCTGGCCCAGATCTCCCCGCGCCATTATGAAACTTGGGCACCCTACCTGTTCGGGGTCGGGCTGCTGTTGCTACTTGGTGTGCTATTTTTCGGTGAGGCATCCAAAGGGGCCCAGCGCTGGCTGAATTTGGGTTTCGTCCGTTTCCAGCCTTCGGAGCTGATCAAACTGGCGGTACCACTGATGGTGGCGCGCTTTATCGGCAACAACCCACTGCCGCCGAGCCTCAAGAACATCGTCATTGCACTGGTGATGATTTTCGTCCCGACGATTCTGATTGCCAAGCAGCCAGACTTGGGGACTTCTATCCTGATCGCCGCATCAGGGGTATTCGTACTGTTCCTGTCAGGCATGAGCTGGAGAATCATTAGCGCGGCCGCTGTACTGGTTGGGGCGTTCATCCCCGTGCTGTGGCTCTTCCTGATGCGCGACTACCAGCGTACCCGGGTATTGACCCTGTTCAACCCAGAATCCGATCCGCTTGGCGCTGGCTACCATATTATCCAGTCTAAGATTGCCATTGGATCCGGTGGCCTTTCCGGTAAGGGCTGGCTGCAGGGAACCCAATCCCAGTTGGAATTCCTGCCCGAGCGCCACACCGACTTCATCTTTGCGGTCATTGCCGAGGAATGGGGCCTGATCGGCGTGCTTTGCCTGCTGGCTATCTACCTGTTTATCATTGGCCGGGGGTTGCTGCTGGCCAGCCGCGCCCAGACCGCCTTCGGCCGAATGATGGCGGGGAGTATCGTACTGAGCTTTTTTGTTTATATTTTCGTCAATATCGGGATGGTCAGCGGATTGCTGCCTGTTGTAGGGGTACCGCTACCTCTGGTCAGTTACGGTGGTACCTCGATGGTCACCCTGATGGCTGGTTTCGGGATCCTGATGTCTATTCATACCCATAGAAAAATGTTGTCCAAGGCGACCTAAATGCGCATATCACCCTTACTCCTTGTTCTTATCCTTGCCGGATGTAGCTCGTCACCGAGCAACGAGCGCTACGATCTGGCCGACGATGTCGCGCCGGAATCCTCGCCGACGCTGGATCATATTGAAGATGCCCAGCCACGCTATGAACCATTAAGCCTGGCGGGCAACAAGGACTACACCCTTCGAGGCAAGCACTACCAAATTGTGCAGGATGATCAGCCATTCGTTGAAGAAGGCAACGCCTCATGGTACGGCCAGAAATTCCATGGCCACAGGACCTCCAACGGCGAGATCTACGATATGTACTCCATGACAGCGGCCCATAAAACCCTGCCACTGCCGAGCTATGTCAAGGTCACCAATACCAACAATGGCAAAACCGCGATTGTCCGGGTCAACGACCGCGGGCCTTTCCATGACGGTCGGATCATCGACCTGAGTATGGCGGCAGCGGCAAGGCTGGATGTCATTAAGCATGGTACCGCACCGGTCAAGATCGAGCTGATCCAGGTCGCCAAGCCGGATAACCCGAACGAATGGCAAAGCGCCAACCCTAACTTTTACTTTGTCCAGCTGGCGGCGGTCACCAACGCCGGTAAAGCGGAGCAAATCGCCCAGCAGCTGGAAAAAGAGTTCGACACCTCGATTGATCTGAAGAAAGCAGACTCGGCGGAGATCTACCGCTTGCGCCTCGGGCCGTATATCGACCGTGATGAAGCGATTATCCAGCGAGATAAAGCCAAGGCCGGGCAATACCCGCAAGCTTTCATCATCACTTCCAAGCGTGAGTTGGAACCAAAATCCTAACTCGCTGTCATAAGAAAATACCAGAGCACAGACCTGCTCTGGTATTTTTTTGACTCAAGCTTATGTCAAGATTCGCCTTGCCGCACAACATATCCGAGCCCAAAGCTGGTCTCATATTGACAATCTGATATAGTGTGTGAAGTTTTTTACATTCGACAAATTAAGTTACAACCAACATGAAAAAATCTGCTGCACTTTTTCGCTCTGTTGCTATTTCGGCAACCTTGCTGGCTTCAGCAACAGCAGCGGCTGCCCCAGCTGTAGTACCTGAAGCTCCTCAGATTGCTGCCAAGGGCTATGTCCTCATGGACTACCATTCAGGCAAGATCCTGGCCGGCAACAAAGAATATGACCAAATCCCACCGGCCAGCTTGACCAAAATGATGACCAGTTACGTTATCGGTCAGGAAGTGAACCGCGGCAATATCTCCATGGACGATACCGTGGTGATCAGCAAGAACGCCTGGGCCAAGAACTTCCCGGGCTCTTCGAAGATGTTCATCGAGGTCGGTAGCGAAGTAAAAGTGTCTGATCTGAACCGTGGCATCATCATCCAGTCAGGTAACGACGCCTGTGTCGCTATGGCTGAGCATGTTGCTGGCTCTGAAGACTCTTTCGTTGATCTAATGAATGCTTGGGCCAAGACCCTTGGCATGGACTCCACCCATTTTGCCAACGTGCATGGCCTCGACAACGCCGACCTCTACACCACGCCATATGACATGGCACTGCTGGCCCAGGGCCTGATCCGCGATGTGCCTGACGAGTTTGCCATCTACAAAGAGAAATCTTTTACCTACAACGGCATCACCCAGTACAACCGCAACAGCCTGCTATGGGACAAGAGCCTCAATGTTGACGGTTTGAAGACCGGACACACCAACAATGCTGGCTACAGCCTGGTAAGTACTGCGACCGAAGGCCAGATGCGCCTGATCGCGGTTGTGATGGGCACCAACAGCCCGAATGCCCGCAAAGCCGAGAGCAAGAAACTGCTGAACTACGGTTTCCGCTTCTTCGAAACCGTTTCTCCTCACAAAGCCAACGATACTTTTGTGACCGAGAAAGTTTGGATGGGTGACAAAGGCGAAGTCTCGCTGGGTGTGAGTGAAGATACTTTCGTGACCCTGCCTCGCGGCCAGACCAAAGATCTGACTGCCAGCTTTGTCCTGGAAAAAGAACTGAAAGCCCCTATCCAGAAAGGCGATGTGGTCGGTAAGCTTTACTACCGTGTCGGTGATGAAGATATCGCCGAATACCCGTTATTGGCACTGGATGATATCAACGAAGGCAGCATGTTCAGCCGCCTGATCGATTACATCATGCTGCTGTTCAAGGGCTGGTTGAGCTAATTCTTCCGTCCTTGAGGTAACATACCGATATATAAAGAAAAGAGGCAGCCGTGGGTTGCCTCTTCCTTTTCCGCCCACCTGCGAACCCACCTGATGGCTTGTGAAAAAGCCCTATACCCATTAATATGCTCGGCTAACATCGCAAAATGAATGCAAATACTCGGAGTTCAGCATGCAGCAGCAAGAGCAGCCAAAACTAAAAGATCTTCTAGAGTTTCCTTGTAAGTTCACTTACAAGGTAATGGGTTACAACAAACCTGAACTCCCTGATCTGGTTGTCGAGGTGATCCAGCGTCACGCACCGGGCGATTACATCCCGGACGTCAAGCCAAGTGGCAAAGGGACCTACAGCGCCGTGTCTGTTTCTATCACAGCAACATCGATTGAGCAGGTAGAAACCCTGTACAAAGAGCTGGGTGAAATCGACATCGTTCGTGTGGTGCTGTAAACACATCCCTATTTCCCTATAAATTGGCGGCTGTAAATTCAGCCGCCAAGTTTTATAATGGGGGTCAGTTTTTCAGGCTTCGCCAAACGACTAACATAGGTGTGACATTGCAAGATAAGATTATAATTCGCAACCTCGGCCGCCAAGACTACCAACCCGTCTGGCAGGCCATGCATAAGTTCACCGACGAACGTAGCCCGGAAACCACGGACGAAGTCTGGCTGGTTGAGCACAACCCTGTGTTTACCCAAGGTCAGGCCGGCAAAGCCGAGCACCTGCTCAACACCGGGGATATCCCCGTGGTGCAAAGCGACCGCGGTGGCCAGGTTACCTATCATGGGCCGGGCCAACTGGTTGCCTATGTTCTCATCGACCTGCGTCGAAAGAAAATGGGTGTGCGCGATCTCGTCACGCATATCGAAAACACAATTATCAAGACCCTTTCCCAATTCGGGATTGAGTCCAATGCCCGCCCTGATGCGCCGGGTGTCTATGTCTCTGGTCAGAAGATATGTTCACTTGGATTGCGGATCAGACGCGGTTGCTCTTTTCACGGTCTGGCACTCAATATCAATATGGATCTGGCTCCTTTCCTGCGCATCAACCCATGTGGTTATGCCGGAATGGAAATGACGCAAACCGCGTTGTTGAATGGGCCTTCTGAACTAGCGGAAATTCAGCCTGTACTCGTAGAAGAGTTGGTCAACCTGCTCGATTACCAGAGCATTGAGTGGAAAACGGAAAGCAATTCATGAGTAAACCAATCAAAATTGAACAAGGTGTCAAATACCGTGATGCCGACAAGATGGCCCTGATCCCTACCCGCAATGTCGAGGTTGAGGAAGCGCCGAAAGAAGTGCTGCGTAAGCCTGAATGGATGAAGATCAAACTTCCTTCAGACAGCCAGCGTATCCAGGACATCAAATCGGCGATGCGCAAAAACAAGCTGCACTCCGTGTGTGAAGAAGCTTCTTGCCCGAACTTGGCAGAATGTTTCAACCACGGTACGGCAACCTTTATGATCTTGGGTGCCATCTGTACCCGTCGTTGCCCGTTCTGTGACGTTGCCCACGGCCGCCCACTGCCGCCAAATGCCGAAGAGCCACAGCAGCTTGCCAAAACGATCGCAGACATGAAACTGCGCTACGTCGTGGTGACCTCTGTAGACCGTGATGACCTACGTGATGGTGGTGCCCAGCACTTCGCTGACTGTACTCGTGAAATTCGCGCTCTTAACCCAGAAATCAAGATCGAAACCCTGGTACCTGATTTCCGTGGTCGTATGGACCGTGCGCTGGACATCCTGCGCGACAACCCGCCAGACGTATTCAACCACAACCTTGAAACGGCTCCTCGCCTATATCGCAAGGCTCGCCCTGGTGCGAACTACCAATGGTCGCTCGATCTTCTGAAGAAATTCAAAGAGATGCACCCTGAGGTACCAACCAAGTCTGGCTTGATGATGGGATTGGGTGAAACCAAGGAAGAGATCATCGAAGTACTGAAAGATCTTCGTGCCCACGGTGTGACCATGCTGACGCTAGGCCAGTACCTGGCACCAAGCCGTCACCACCTGCCGGTTGAGCGCTACGTGCCGCCAGCTGAGTTTGACGAGCTGAAAGAAATTGCCCTTGAGCTTGGCTTTACCCACGCGGCTTGTGGCCCGTTCGTTCGCTCTTCTTACCATGCCGATATGCAGGCCAAAGGCGAAGAAGTGAAATAAGCCGATAAAATCTGCCAAGCGCCTTCCCTACCAAGCGCTTGGCAAAATGATGGCTTATCGAGAACATAAAAAAACGCAGCTGATAAATCAGCTGCGTTTTTTATTGCCATCTATGTGACTACTTAGCCTTTGTTGGCTCGCTCAATAGCAGCAGCCATCACTGGCGCAAGGCTGTTCAGCGCTTGCTCGGTCACAGGCTTGCCGTCGGTATCAGTAATATTGATAGACGTACGGTTACCCAAATCACCTAGCTGTAGATTATAAGCACGGTTTTCCAGCTCAATAGGCTGGGTACCCAGATCCGCCCAGAATTCATCATCCGGCGACTTGAACTGCACCTCGACCACACCCTGCGAGCGGTTACGGCCTTCAACAGTGAAGCCAAGCTGGCCCAAGACTTCCGGTAGGCGCTCCCAGAACACGTTATACGGTGCACGGGCAATAATCACCGGCAGACCACTGCGGTCCTGACCCATGGAAATTGGGATCTGCTTGATCAGCTCCTGGGCACGCAGGCGGGCTTGCTCGCGTTCTTGCTCATCGTAGCGAGATGTCACCAAGTTGGTCATCAGGATGCTGTAGCGCTCTTTGTTATCTGCGCTCACCGTCTGCTCAACCCCGCCTTCACGCCAGTCAACCAGCATGATCCGGTAGCTATAGCGGCCTGCATCGGCTGATTTCTCGATCCGGTAACGGCTACCGATTTCGGTATCCTCGTCTTCGTTATTCCAGCTGATCCAGTCGGTTTCAAGTACATCGGCACTCTGGCTTCTCAGGGTAATGTTCTGCTCGGCAATCAATTTACGGGTCACCGACCACACATCAGTCAGATCTTCCTGCTTGATCATTACCAAAGTCACGCCATCTTCATCCTGTAGCGAACGTGCGCCCGGGATCAACGCCAGTACCTGCTGCGGCGGACGGATATCAACCCCAGAACCAATCGCTCCCCGATAATCTCCCGACGGGATCGCATAGTCACTGACCTGCGCTGACTGGGCATCGCTCGGCAATGTCCAGCTTTCCAGCGGTTGGGTATTGAGGTAGTTAAAATCCTGATTTGCCTGACGGCGGCGCTCCGCGCCATCAGAACAACCAGCCAGTGTTACTACTGCAACGGCAGCCGCCACCAGCTTATACTTATAATTCATTACGCTTCTGCGCTCCTACGCTCTAGCAAATTACAGCAGTACGTTCGCATCCTTGAGTGCTTCGGCTACTGCTGGTTGGGCAGATTCGCTCAGCTCTGTCAACGGCAGACGAAGTGTGCCATGCGAGACAAGACCAAGCTGATGTGCCGCCCATTTTACCGGGATAGGGTTGGATTCGACAAACAATTGCTTATGAAGAGGCATCAACCTTTGGTTGATATCAATAGCAGCATCCATCTGGCCAGATAAAGCCAATTTGAACATCTGTGCCATATCTGCTGCTGCAACATTGGCCGTAACAGAAATCACACCGTGGCCACCCTTGGCAACAAAATCCAACCCCGTGGCATCATCACCGCTTAGTTGGATAAAATCCTCGCCACAAAGTTCCCGGGTTTTCTGTACACGAGACAAATCAGCTGTTGCATCTTTAATACCGACGATATTTTCAATCTTCGCCAGTCGAGCCACGGTTTCTGGCAACAGGTCAACAGCGGTACGCCCTGGTACATTGTACAGGATCTGAGGCAAATCGGTCGCTTCGGCAATCGCTTTGAAGTGCTGGTACAGGCCTTCCTGGGTTGGCTTGTTGTAGTAAGGTGTAACGGTCAAACAGCCCGCGACACCCGTACCAGAAAAGAGTTTACTAAAGGTGATGGCTTCATGGGTCGCATTGGCCCCGGTACCTGCAATGACCGGTATACGGCCCTGTGCATACTCCAAGGTTTTCAATACCACCTTGACATGCTCGTCGACGGTCAGCGTTGCTGACTCGCCAGTGGTACCGACGGCGACAATCGCATCGGTGCCTGCGGCAATGTGGTATTCTACAAGTGACGCCAAACTGGCGTAATCGACTTCACCGGCTTCGTCGAGCGGTGTAATTAGCGCTACCATGCTTCCTGAAAACATGTCCATCTCCCCTGAATAAATATATCCCTGGCCTCGTCATGAATTTATGCTGGATAAGCGAATAATCAAGCGGCCAAGAAAAACCATACTACTTTTCAGTAACAGTAAACTCAAGACAGAAGTATGTAAATCAGTGAAGGCTAACTCTTTGCCAACAGCTCACTTTTACAACTACTTTTTCGCTCCCATTCCAGAACGGCAAATCACTGCCCGTTATGCAACCGTTCACCTGTCGCATCTGCCGGAGATATTCCTTTGCAGCCAATCGGTCTGTGCTAACATGCAGAAGGTATTCAAAATGTGATGTAAATATATGGAACATTATCTCGTCGTAACAGCGGTTGGCACCGACCGCCCGGGCATTTCGGATGAAGTCACCCGGCTCATCACCCTTTGCGACTGCAACATCGTTGACAGCCGACTGGCCTTATTCGGTCAAGAGTTTACCCTTATCATGCTGCTGTCCGGCTCGGCCAACGCCATCTCCCGGGTCGAATCCACCTTACCGCTCAAAGCCAGTGAACATGACTTGCTGACGGTGATGAAGCGCACCACCAAACACGAATACCGTCATTACGCCTATACTGCTGACTTCCAAATCGAGGCCAACGACAGCCCGGGACTGATTGAACAGTTCACCCGTTTCTTTGCCTCTAGGGCGATAGATATCGCCTCACTCAGCGCTCATACCCAGGAAAGCAAACAAAACAGCTCCCCCAATAGGTTTCAGCTGCAAATCGGGACAAACCTGCCAGAAGGCTGTAACCTAATGACCTTACAAGAAGAATTTGAAGCACTTTGCCAAGACCTCGTGGTCAGCGGCAACGTGACTTTTGTCGGCCATAATCAATAAGGAATCCACTATGAAGACTTTGACCGCCGGTACGCCTGCGCCAGCCTTCACATTGCAAAACCAAAATGACGAGCCAGTCAGCCTGGCTGACTTCAAAGGCAAGAAAGTCCTCGCCTATTTCTACCCGAAAGCCATGACTCCGGGCTGTACGGTTCAGGCTTGCGGCCTGCGTGACAGCAAAACTGAGCTAGACGAGTTCAACGTTGAGGTGCTGGGTATCAGTATCGATGCCGTCAAGCGCCTGCCGAAGTTTATCGAACGCGACAACCTCAACTTCACCCTGCTGTCAGACGAAGATCATGCCGTAGCCGATCAGTTCGGCGTATGGGGCCTTAAGAAGTTCATGGGCAAGGAGTATGACGGCCTGCACCGCATCAGCTTCCTGATCGATGAAAACGGTGTTATCGAGCATGTCTTCAACAAGTTCAAGACCAAAGATCACCATGAAGTTGTGCTGGCTTACCTGAAAGAGAACAGCTAACCACAGCTCCAGCGGACAAGCTCAACGGTCCAGGCAGCAAAAAGGCCGCAACTGCGGCCTTTTTCATGGGTAAAATTCTCTTACCGCTACTCTTCCAAGTGCTCGTCAGGTGGCAGCTCTGTAGACGGCAGGGCATTCCACACCGCCTTGACCAAGGTCGCCAGCGGGATAGCAAAGAACACGCCCCAGAATCCCCACATACCACCAAACACCAGTACCGCGACGATGATAGCCACCGGGTGGAGGTTGACCGCTTCCGAGAACAGGATCGGTACCAGTACATTACCGTCCAGCGCCTGGATAATGCCGTAGGCCACCAGCAGCCACCAGAACTCAGGGCTGATCCCCCACTGGAACAAGCCGACCATCGCCACTGGCAGAGTGACCGCAGCCGCACCGATATAAGGGATCAATACCGAGAAACCGACCAATACCCCAAGCAATACGGCGTAGCGCAGATCCATCACGGCAAAGGTGATGTAACTAACGATACCAACAATAAAGATTTCGGTAACCTTGCCGCGAATATAGTTAGAGATCTGCTGGTTCATTTCCGCGCCAACCTTGCTGGTCAGGCGACGGTTCTTTGGCAGCAGGCCACTGAGGATTTCCAGCATTTCTTCCTTGTCCTTGAGCAGGAAGAACACCAATAACGGCACCAGAATCAGGTAAACCGCCAACGTCGCTAGGCTGACCAATGATGCCAGTGAGCCCTTCACCACGCTCTCGCCCATCCCAAGCACTTTTTCACGCAGCGTGATCATAAAGGTCGACACCTGGTGGGGCTGGACAAAGTCAGGATAGCGCTCAGGCAGGCTGGACACATAATTCTGCAAGCCGTTGAACATATTTGGCACGTCGGCAATCAAATTGCCGACCTGGTGCCAAATGGTTGGCACCAGACCGAATACCGCCATCACCATCAGGCCAGCAAAAATAAACAGCACCCCCATCACGGAAAGCGTTCTTGGTAGCCCCAAACGGGTCAGCTGCATCACCGGCCATTCAAGCAGGTATGCAAGGACAATTGCCACCAGCAATGGTGCAATCAGGTTGCCGAAGAAGTAGATCGTCAGGAAGCCACCCAACAGAATAGCTACCAGGCTCACGGCGTGGGGATCGGAAAAACGTCGCTTATACCAGCGAGTCAGCATGTCCAGCATAAATTGTTTACTGCCTTTTGGTCACAATAATTTCAAGTACCTGTTGGGTGTCCAACCGTACATCAATAAAAAAGCCATGGTTCGAGAGGTAGCGGGGAATATCCTGCCTGGCCCCTGTGTCAGTGATATGAATTTCTAGCTTGTCGCCCCCATTAAGCGTCTGTACTGCCCTTTTTGCCAATAGCAGTGCCATTGGGCAGCGTTCCGTCGTCAAATTAAGCAATACAGGTTCCATTCCGGTATACTGACAAATATCATCCATCAGGTTATTGTAAAGGACATTCGAACGACAAAAAAGAAACCTGTCAAAGGTTTCGCTGTCTGACCTTGGTGAAAAACAGCGTTATTCAGGAAAGATTTAGCCTCGCAGTAGTGCGAATGCAGGAACACGCAACAGAAGGCGGTATCAATTATTACTATGTTTCGATTTGCTAAGGCGCCAGCCTATCTTCTCATCAGTGCATTACTCGGCACTAGCATTGCGGCTCCGGCCAATGACTTAAGCAGCCTGCCCGACATCGGCACGGCAGCGGCGGCGACGCTCAGCATTGAAAAAGAAATGGAATACGGCGATGCCTACATGCGAATGATCCGCGCCAGTATGCCGGTGATCAGCGATCCGTTACTGTCAGAATATATTAGTGATCTTGGCCACCGCCTGGTAGCCAATGCCAACGATGTCCGTACCCCGTTCAACTTTTTCATGATCCAGAACCGGGACATCAATGCCTTCGCATTCTTCGGTGGCCATGTCGCAATCCATTCCGGATTGTTTCTCCATGCCAAAACTGAAAGTGAACTTGCCTCGGTGGTAGCGCACGAAATTGCCCACGTCACCCAGCGCCACCTTGCCCGCAGTATGGAAGATCAGGCTAGGAAATCACCGGCCACATTGGCTGCACTGATCGGCTCCATGATGCTGGCGATTGCCTCTCCGGAAGCGGGGATCGCCGCCATCCATGCCACCACGGCAGCCTCTGCACAGGGCCAGATCAACTACACCCGCAGCAACGAAAAAGAAGCCGACCGTATCGGTATAGCCACGTTGTCCAAAGCCGGTTTTGATGTACAGGCCATGCCTCGCTTCTTTGGCCGTCTTGCCGACCAGTACCGCTATGTCAGCACGCCGCCACCTATGCTGCTGACTCACCCATTGCCGGAGTCGCGTATTACCGACAGCCGCAGCCGTGCAAACCAATTCCCGGCCCGCCAAGTAGCAACATCGCAGCGCTATCAATTGGCCAGATCGCGTATCGTCGCCCGCTATGCCGGTATTGATAGCAGCGCGGCGCTTGATTGGTTCGAGCGTCAGGAAAAAAGAGGCAATGCGGTGACCAAAGATGCCGTCAACTACGGTAAGGCACTGGTGTATATTGATTCTGAGCAATACGAAAAAGCCCATGCCCTGCTTGGTCCGCTATTGGCTAAAGAGCCGAATAACCGCTTCTATATCGACTCGGCTACCGATCTCGATCTGCACCAGAAAAAATACGACCGGGCCATTGCGCGCCTGGAAGCGGCACAAAAAGCCAATCCGAACAACAAAGTCTTGCGCCTTAACTTAGCTAATGCGCTGCAGGAAGCGGATCGCAACAACGAAAGTATCCCGATCCTCACCCGCTATACCTATGACAACCCGGAAGACCCCAACGGTTGGCACTTATTGGCACAGGCACAGGCCGCCAATGGCCGCCGTGATGCCGAGCTAGCTGCCAGGGCCGAACTGCTCGCACTTCGCGGGGCATGGGAAAAAGCTATCCAGATGTATATCCAGGCAAGCCAAATTGTCGAGGTCAACTCGCTGGACCAAGCCCGCTATGATGCACGAATAGATCAGCTCCGGCTTGCCAGACAGCGCTTCGCCAATCTCTGATCGCGCTCTCAAAGAACCGCGGACATAGCATTCCTTCTTGATGACAGCTGTTCTACAATGGGGCAACATCATCAAAACAATTGGTAACCGGCGTGACTACCACGCCGGTTACTCTTAAGAAGGAAGTTTCATGTCAGTCACCATTTATCACAACCCTCGTTGCTCAAAAAGCCGCCAGACCCTTGCCCTCCTTGAAGAGAAAGGGATCAGCCCTGAAATCGTCAAGTACCTCGACGACACCCCTTCTGCCGAGCAGATCAAAACGCTATTGAGCCAACTAGGCTACACCTCAGCCCGTGACATGATGCGTACCAAAGAAGCCTTGTATAAAGAGCTGGAGCTTGGCGGTGCCGACGTCACCGAACAACAGCTGATCGACGCGATGGCAGCCAACCCGAAACTGATCGAGCGCCCTATCGTGGTCAACGGTGACCGTGCAGCCATGGGCCGCCCGCCAGAGCAGGTGCTGGATATTCTATAACCCGGTAGGCGACTTATGCATAGCATCCTCGTTCTCTATTACAGCCGCCACGGCTCGACCCGCCAGCTTGCCCGGCAGATTGCCCGAGGCATCGAGCAAATTGCCGGCTGCGAGGCAGTACTGCGCACCGTTGCCGACCTCGGTGCCGATGGCCAGCTAGAGACGGATACCTCAGGTGATCCGCTCGTCACCAAGGCGGATCTGCAGCAATGTTCTGGGCTTGCTCTTGGCAGCCCAGTCCGGTTTGGCAATATGGCTGCGCCACTCAAACATTTTATCGACTCAACCAGTGCCGAATGGCTAAGTGGTACCCTGATTGGCAAACCCGCTTGCGTGTTTACCGCTTCATCATCGATGCACGGGGGGCAGGAGACTACCTTGCAGTCGATGATGCTGCCGCTACTGCACCACGGTATGTTGATCGTCGGCCTGCCCTATTCGGAGCCAGCACTGCATACAACCAATACTGGAGGGACTCCCTATGGCCCTTCGCACCTCAACCACGAACAGTCCCGTCAGCTGAGCACAGAAGAGTGTGAACTGGCACAGGCTTGTGGCAAACGGCTGGCCGAAGTCGCCTGCAAACTACAAGGATAGTGCCATGACCGTCATGCAGAAAAAAACACGTATGCTGCGCTACAGCGCCGTGTCCGCCAACCTTGGGCTATTGGTGTGGGTGGCCCTTTGGCAGGCCAGCCTGTCACCACACCCACACCTCAATAACATGGTAATGGCCGCGGTGTGGATAGCTCCGCTGCTGCTTCCGCTCAAGGGGATCTTGGCGGGTAAACCTTATACCCATGCCTGGGCCAACTTCATCCTGATGTTTTACTTCCTCCATGCCCTGACAATCCTCTGGGTCGATGGCGGTGAGCGCTGGCTGGCGCTGGTCGAACTGGCACTGACAACAGGCGCCTTTATGGCCAATATTTTGTTTGCCCGCCACCGTGGCAGGGAGTTAGGGCTCAAGCTGAAAAAGCTCTCTCAAGTAGAGAAAGAAGAGAAGGCTCGCCATGAAGGCCAGTAGCCTTCTCGGAGGCTCGCCCAAACAAAAACGGTGGCCTAGGCCACCGTTTTTTCATCAGATTTTCATCTAACTTACAGCGCCACCGCACTGGATCCCGTCGTAGACCAACTAAACACCGTCGCTTGCTTGGCAGGTTTGGTTTCAATGTCGCTGCCTAGCTGCTCGGTACCCGACACATCAACATCCGCCGGGCTGTCTGCTTCTGGGCTAGCAGGCTGGGAAGCATCCGTTGCACGGATCAAGCCTTCAGGCTGAGGGGCCGATTCCAGCGTCTCGCCCAGCGGAGCCGTCACAGCAGACAAACGGCTGTCCTGGCTCAGCTCGCGCTGGAACACGTCCTCGGTGCTCAGCAGCTGAACGGTAAACTCCACACGATCGCCCTGAATACGGTAAGCATTCACTGCAGCCACTGAAGTCAGGTTGGTGATCAAGCGCTCTAGGGTAAAGAAATCTTGCGATGACTGAATATTCTCAACCACGACGGCTAATTGGCCGCTGGCATCACCACCAAGTGGCACTGCATATTTAGCCCCTAGGATGTCAGCCATGCTATCGACCATCTGGCCAACCGTTGTCACCGTTTCACCGCTGTTACGACCTTCAGATGGAGTCACCTGATTGCGTGCCAGTTGCTCGACATTGCCGCTGTACAACTGCCAGTTAAGGGCAACTTGTTCGCCATCTTGTTTGCGGGCGCGGACCACAAGCACAGCTTGTGGCTGATAGCGCTGACTCGCTGTCGCGATAGGCTGGACAAAACCGCCCCAAATATCCGGAGTACTGATAGCCGTGACATCTTCAAAGTCACCGATTGGCATCATTACCGGTACGCCACGACGATCGCCTTCAGTCTGGATAAGCTTAGCCAAATCGTTATTGGACTGATCCCAGATAATGTTACGGCTGCGGTTGGCATCTTCCACCAACCACACCAGCACACTCGGGCGCTGTTCGCTCCAGAACGTTGAGTTCGCTTGGGTCAGTAGGGTACGGATACGGCTGCGATCGAACGTCAGTAGCAAAGTACGCTGGCCATCTCGGTTGGCATAGCTAAACTGACTCACGTATTGATTACTGCTGCCCAGCGCCTTAGCAACAACTTCGTTTTCAACAATGTTGCTCTGCCCCGATACCTTGATCAGAACCTGTTCCAGAGCCTGCTTCCTGGCTACTTGTTCGGATTGGCGATCCGTATCAGGCAAGGCAACCTGCGCCTGATAGAGGTTGGTCACCGTGGCGGCCTTCAACGGCAGAGCCAGCAGGGCCAAAAAAAGTAATGCAATACGCAACATAAGGTACTCGTTATCACTAAAGTTAATGCCCGATCATAAATTGAACATATCTTGCGGGGCAACTGCTTCCCACATAAAAAATCCATTCAATTGTATTTTTTTGTTCCTAACTTTCTTATAAGTTTTTTCTTTATGACAATAATCAACGTCAAAGTTCTGTCAGATTTCATTATGTACATCACAAAATTATGCTGAGATCCCTTTTTGGCAAATTTTGCCCAATACCCTTAGGTAAACGGTTGCCTCTGTGCTAACATTCCGCGATTTTTTTTACAGACAGGGTGGAAATCAACCATGATGCAGATTTTACAGGGTGCCCAAATGCTTTTCGTTGCATTTGGTGCATTGGTTCTGGTACCGCTTCTTACCGGACTGGATCCCAACGTTGCCCTCTTCGGTGCCGGTATCGGTACCCTCCTCTTCCAAGTCATCACCAAACGCTCCGTCCCTATCTTCCTCGCCTCCTCTTTTGCTTTTATTGCCCCGATTATGTATGGCGTACAAACCTGGGGGATCCCTGCGACCATGGGCGGCCTGATGATGGCCGGTGTGATCTACGTGTGCATGGGTGCCATCATTAAGGTACGCGGCGTAGCCATTATTCATAAGCTACTGCCACCGGTTGTTGTTGGCCCGGTGATCATGGTTATCGGCCTTGGTCTGGCGCCAGCAGCAGTCAACATGGCACTGGGTAAAACCGGCGACGGTGCGGTGCAGCTGGTCAACGGCGATGCTGCCTTATGGATTTCGGCAATTTCCCTGTTAGTCACCATCGGCTTCAGTGTTTTTGCCAAGGGCTTCTTCAAGCTGATCCCGATTATGGCGGGTATTGTGGCCGGCTACTCGGTCAGCCTTGGTTTCGGCGTTGTCGATTTCACACCAGTCCAACAAGCGGCTTGGTTGGCACTGCCGAACTTCACTTTCCCTGAGTTCAACATCAACGCCGTGCTGTTCATGATCCCGGTGGCTATTGCCCCAGCGGTAGAGCACGTCGGGGATATGCTGGCTATTTCAAATGTAACCGGTAAAGACTACCTGAAAAAACCCGGTCTGCATCGTACTATGGCCGGTGACGGGGTCGCGACCATGGCCGCTTCGATGTTCGGCGCACCACCAAACACCACTTATTCTGAGGTGACCGGTGCCGTGATGCTGACTAAAGCCTTCAACCCAGTGATCATGACTTGGGCAGCAGTGACTGCATTGGTACTGGCATTTGTTGGTAAGCTAGGTGCCATTCTACAGACCATCCCAGTACCGGTAATGGGCGGTATTATGATCTTGCTGTTTGGTTCGATTGCCACGGTTGGCCTCAACACCCTGATCAAAAACCAAGTGGATCTGCACAAGGCGCGCAACCTAGTGATTGTGGCGGTAACACTGGTGTTTGGGATCGGTGGTATGGCTTTCGGTATCGGCGAGTTCAGCCTGCAGGGTGTAAGCCTGTGCGGTATCGTGGCAATTCTGCTGAACCTTATCCTGCCGGATGACCTTGGTGAGAATCACGTGGTCGATAACGCCCAGATGGAAGAAGCCGCTGACAAATAATCGATGAACCAATTAACCGGGCCTTAGGCCCGGTTAAAGATGACGTTGAGCCCATAAAAAAAGGTTCTTCTCGGATTAGCGGGAAGCAGATACGAAAAACGGTTGGATACGTTATTGTGTAATCGCCAAACAACACTAT
>NZ_JAWJZI010000030.1:0-32117 GCF_033022775.1 Photobacterium rosenbergii
ACTTAATGTCTGAGGGTATTTTCACTCAACCGTAGGATCATTCAACTGATCAATGGCTTAACTGATCGGTGTTAACCCTATGGGAGTTTTTCCAGAGCCTCGGAAAAACCTTCATGTTACCGGTCGCCCTGCTGGCGTTCTCCGGTATTTTGCTCGGTGTCGGCAGCTCTTTGTCGAGCTCCGCGGTAAAAGAGAGCATCCCGTTTTTAGATTTCATGCCACTGCAATTGCTGTTCATGTGGATGACCAAGATCGGTCTGGTCGCTTTCATCTACCTGCCCGTCATGTTCGCCGTAGCCATTCCGCTGGGCCTGGCGCGTGAAGAGAAAGGGGTGGCCGCTTTTGCCGGTTTTGTGGGTTACGCAGCACTGAACCTATCCATTAACTTCTACCTCACTGTTGCCGGCGTACTGGGCAATGCCGAGCAGGAAGCGGCCTACGGCGTGAAATCGATCATTGGTATCGACTCCATCGACACCGGTATTTTAGGTGCGGTGATTGTCGGTATCATCGTGGCGAAACTGCATGCCCGTTTCTACACCTACAAGATGCCTGATGCACTGGCCTTCTTCGGCGGTGCCCGCTTTGTCCCTATCATCACCACGGTTGTGCTCGGTGTGGTCGGCCTTATCGTTCCGCTAATTTGGCCTTACTTCGCAGCAGGTATCAACGGCGTGGGTACGGCGATTTCCCACGCAGGCCCATTTGGCCCATTCCTATTCGGTGCCGGCGAACGTCTGCTTCTTCCTTTTGGCTTGCACCATATCTTGGTAGCCCTGATCCGCTTTACCGAAGCCGGTGGCACCATGGAAGTGTGTGGCAATACCGTTAGCGGCGCGCTGAATATCTTCTACTCTGAGCTGTCTTGTACCACCACCGAAAGCTTCTCGGCTTCGGCGACGGCTTTCCTGTCCCAGGGTAAGATGCCTGCTTTCCTAGGTGGCCTACCGGGTGCTGCACTGGCGATGTACCACTGCTCACGCCCTGAAAACCGTGGCAAGGTTAAAGCGCTACTGCTATCGGGTGTGGTTGCCTGTGTCGTCGGTGGTATCACCGAGCCGCTCGAATTCCTATTCCTGTTCGTCGCACCGGCGCTTTACCTGATCCACGCCGTACTAACTGGCCTTGGCTTCATGGTGATGGGGCTGCTGGATGTCACAATCGGTAACACCGACGGTAATATCATCGACTTCTTCATCTTCGGTATTCTCCAGGGTACGGCAACAAAATGGTACTTGGTGCCCGTTGTTGCCGGGATCTGGTTTGCGGTTTACTACTCGGTGTTCCGTTTTGCCATCACCCGCTTCAACCTGAAAACACCAGGTCGCGAAGTCGAAAGTGCCGAGCAGATTGCCGCGGCAGTAACCGGTGAGAAAACCACTGGCTACAAAGGCGATATCATCCTCAATGCCCTGGGCGGTGCCGATAACATCGAATCACTGGATAACTGCATCACCCGCCTGCGCTTGTCAGTAAAAGATATGTCGCTGGTTGATGATGCCGTACTCAAAGCCAATGGCGCACTGGGCGTTGTCAAACTTGATGCCCACAACCTTCAGGTGGTGATTGGCCCTCAGGTTCATTTGGTGAAAAATGAAATCCAAAGCCTGATGCCGGCTTAAGCAAAAACACAATCAATACTGATAGTTACCTGCGGGGATAGATTTCCCCGCACGGTATAAGACTGCGCTTTTCCATCAACCAGAGCGCAGTCTTATACGTTGTTCTGCGAGGCACTTATGTTTGATTTCTCCACTCCCGTTAACCGCTACGGCACTTATTGTACCCAGTGGGATTATGTCCAAGACCGTTTTGGCGAGGCCGATTTACTACCCTTTACTATCTCGGATATGGATTTTGAAACGGCTCCCTGTATCCAGCACGCCTTGCAGCAGCGCCTGACCCACGGCGTACTGGGCTACAGCCGCTGGAACCATAATGACTTCAAGCAGGCTATTGCCGGCTGGTTTGCCAAACGCTATCAGGCTGAGCTTGATCCTCAATCGCTGGTCTACGGCCCTTCGGTGATCTACATTATTGCCCAGCTTATTACCCTGTGGAGCCAGCCCGGTGAGGGGGTGTTGGTCCATACCCCAGCCTATGATGCTTTTGGCAATATGCTAAAAGCCAACCAGAGAAAATTGCTCGCCAGCCCACTGCTCAAAACGGATCAGGGGTACGAAATTAACTGGCCGCAGTTTGAACAACAAGCCAAGAGGGATGATTGTAAAGTCCTATTACTGTGCAGCCCGCAAAACCCGACCGGCAGGGTCTGGCATCGTGATGAGCTCACGCGGATGGCGGAGATTTGCCAACGCCACAACGTTAAAGTGATCTCTGATGATATTCACATGGACATGGCTTATTCCACTTACATACCGTGGTCGGAAATAGCGCCCAACACCGACTGGGCACTGGTGAGCTCAGGGTCGAAATCATTCAATATCCCAGCCCTGACAGGTGCCTACGCCTTCATTCCCGAACAACAGTCACGAGAACAATATCTGATACAACTCAAAGCGGCGCACGGTTTATCTTCCCCGTCCATCCTTGGCATCATCGCCCATATTGCGGCATATCAACAAGGCGATGACTGGCTGGATTCACTCAAGGATTACCTACAACAAAACTTACTCACCGTTGCTGAGCGGCTCAACAACGCCTTTCCTGCGATTAACTATCAAGTACCGGATGGCACCTATTTGGCTTGGATCGATCTTAATCCGCTCAACATTGATATGGACGCTCTGCAGCACATTCTTATTCACGAGCACAAGGTCGCTATCATGCGCGGTGATACCTATGGTGAAGAGGGCAAGGGCTATATTCGTTTGAATGTCGGCTGCCCGAAAAGCAAAGTAGATGCAGGCTTGGATGCCCTGATAGCAGCGCTCGCCAAGCTTCAATCATAATCGTCATCTCACTATGAACATTCAGTAACAGAATGTTCATAGTGACTAACTATTCATTTTGATAACCTAATCATTAAAGGTAAGCGATTAAGGTGACAAAGGAATGGTACTGATACTGCTATGCATTGTATGTGGTTTACTGACCCTGTTAGCACTCAAAGAAAGTGGTCAGTTTCGTAAACTATTTGGCGCCAGTGCACTCATTACTTTTCTCACCGCCAGCTTTTTCTTGTTTGATCACCTTCAAGAAGAGCGACGCTTACGGGCCTTAGCACCTTCTGCGCCCCAGTTCGAATTTGAAAGCTACAGCCCGCAAGATTACTTCAATACAGAAGACGATAATTTTAGCTTTGAGGAGCTCGAAGCGATTGCCTTCGAACTGGCCCGCCAGTTGAAAGAGTCAGAAGACTACGTGCACTCTCTTCAACAACGGCTTGAGAAAAAACGACAATTTATTGTGGATAATTGGGAAGATGAATTACCACTTGAGCTCGATTTGTCCGAATGAATCAATCAAAAGAGCGGCTAAACCCTGCGATAACCATCACATCGGCCCCAAAAAAATCGGCGTAAGCTATGCAACCTAAACAATATTGCTGTACGAGTTGTTATGATTTCGCCGATTGAATCCTTTGACCCTATTGCCTTCCGCCGTTTCCTTCATCAATACCCTGAGCGGTCACACCAAGAGCGCCAAAGCGCAGCATTCATTGCTCAACAACTGCATCAATTCGGTTTATCGCCAAGAACGGACTTAGGCGGCTATGGGATTGTGGTAGAGTGCGATAGCGAAATGCCAGGTGAAACCAGCCTGCTTCGTGCAGATTTCGATGCCCTTCCAATCCTAGAACAAGCCAGCCATGCGCATATCTCTTGTCATGAGGGCATCATGCATGCCTGCGGCCATGACGGACACACCGCCTCTTTGATGGTGGTCGCCAAACATCTAAAAGAATATCCTCCGCTCTCCGGTCGGGTACTATTGCTGTTCCAGCCCGCAGAAGAAACCGGTGCTGGTGCTGCAGCCATGCTGCAAGATCCATGGCTTGCCAATCAGCATATCGACAATGTCTATGCTTACCATAACCTACCCGGTTACCCGCTCAATGCCATAGTGATCAAACCTGATACCTTCGCTTGTGCCTCAACCGGTGTCACCATCGAGCTAATGGGCAAGACATCCCACGCGGCTAAACCTGAAGACGGGATAGCGCCAACACTCGCGATGACAGAACTGATCAAGCTACTTCAAAACTTACCCGAACAGTTTCCCGATGAATTTACCCTCACGACTGTTGTTCGTGCTTCACTCGGGGAAACCGTAAATGGCGAAGCGGCATTTGGTACCGCACCGGGGTATGCCAAGGTACTTGCCACTTTGCGCAGCGAAAACACCCATACCCTATTAGCGATGAAGGCACTCGTCGAACAGCAAATCCGTGTGCTATGCGAGAAGAAGGGCCTTCACTACGAAGTCTCTTGGCAGGAGTGGTTCAACGCCGTCGTAAATTCACCATCGCATTGCCAGCAAGTTATCATGCAGGCGCAGTCACTCGGCCTGCCTATTGAGAGCATCGATGAGCCAATGAGGTGGTCTGAGGATGTCGCTGAATTCCTCGCCAAGTGGCCTGGTGTGCTGTTCTGTATCGGTAGCGGAGAATCGCATCCCCAGTTACATAACCCTGACTACGACTTCCCAGATGGACTTATCGCAACGGCCAGCCAACTATTCTGTGCACTGATTGAAGAAAAGCATGGCAAAGGAACAAGCGCGGCTGGCGGTTAACAAATCAGAACGGATATTCAGCAAGAAGGCTCTGGAAGTGAGAGAATAGATTGAAATATAATAATACAATTCATCACTTCCAATAATCATTTGTGCAACAAGGAGCCCTCTTGCAACTCTCTCCGTTTGTTAAGAAAAACCTGAAAACCGCATGGCCACTCGCCATGAATGCATTTCTTATGCAGTCGATGCTACTTATCGACACCCTGCTGATCTCACCACTTGGAGAAGTTCCTGTTGCGGCTATTGGTATCGCCACGGCCATTGTTGCCTTCCTGCTTGGCTTTCAAAACGCCCTCGCCAACGGCACCCAACTGGTGATCAGCCGGGCCTATGGCTCAGGCCGCTCTGATGCATTGAGCGATTCAATCCTAAGCGGAATGGCAATCAACTTCGGGGTGGCGATCTTGTTCTCGCTACTGTTGTTTATCTTCGGTGAACAGCTGGTAGGCTACATCACCCAAGATCCTGAACTATTAGCACTAACAGTCAGTTACCTGCAAATTTCCACTCTCACCCTGCTATTCAGTGCCTTAACCCAAGTGATCATTGCTTGCTTCAATGGCCTTGGCAAAACCAAGATCCCGTTCAAAGGCTATCTGCTGGAGCTGCCGGTCAATACAGTGACCACTTTCCTGCTGATCCACCAGCTTGGTTTGGGGGTAATGGGGGCTGCCCTGGGTAGTTTAGTGGCGATTGTAGTCCGTACCGGTTTCCTGGTTTACTGTGTACGCATGGACGACATGATCACCCTGCGCAAACCGGGAAAAATCAGCCATTTCATCTACCTAACCAAACGCCACTTCGGTGAGATTTTCCCAATTGCCGCCAATGTGGCAATGCTGGCTGTCGGCGCGACGATCTACCAACTGCTGTACTCACAGCTGACTCTATATGCCTACGTAGCGATTACGTTGATCATGCCGTGGATCCGCATGGGTACCCAAATGACCACCGCTGCGGCCCATTCAACCGCGATCCTGATCAGCCAAGCCATAGGTGCCAACAAGCTTGATGACCTGCGAGAAAATGTTGATACCAGCATCAAGATTGCAGTGATCCTATCGATAATTACCAGCGTGTTTTTCTTCGCCCTGAGCTTGTGCTTGCCGTTTATCTACCCAGAGATGGAGCCTGAAACCTTCCAGGCACTGGCCGTCATTGCCCCGCTCTACGTCTTGCTGCCTTTGGTGCGCGGTTATAACACTGTGCACGGCCATGCACTCAGGGCGCTGGGCAAAACCAAAGCCGTCTTCGCCATCAATTTCTCCGGTCAATGGCTGGTATCACTGCCCCTGTTGGCTATCCTCATCCAATTCTTCGACGCCCCATTGTTCTGGGCGTTTGCTGTCATGCCGTTCGAGGAGTGTATCAAGGCCATCCCATTCCGCCATCTGGCGCGCAAGACACTCAATGAGTTTGATCAAAGCAAAGCGGCAGAGCTGAATTACCACTAAATCGACGGCTTTTCACCGGGGAGGTATTTGCTATTGAATTTCCCTCACTAGCACGATACCTCCCCAGATCACAATTCAAAATCAGCTTAGAGCTGGCCCAGATCAAAAAACTGTGAACTGGCGGAGATTTCACAACAATCTACATTTGCTTTAAGGCGAGCAGACGTATATCCTAAAGCCATATAGTCATACAATAGTATTTTAGTAGGAGTCTGAAATGACTAAACCAGTAATTGGTTTCATCGGTCTTGGCCTTATGGGCGGCAACATGGTTGAGAACCTTCAAAACCGTGGTTACGAAGTTAACGTAATGGATCTTAACAAAGATGCAGTTGCAGCAGTTCTAGCTCGTGGCAACGCTTCTGAAGCTGCTTCTGGTAAAGAGCTGGCTGAGAAAAGTGACATCGTTATGCTTTGCCTAACAACGTCTGAAGTGGTTGAGAAAGTCGTTTACGGCGAAACCGGTATCCTAGCGGGTATGTCTGAAGGCAAAACGCTAATCGACTTCGGTACTTCTATCCCAGCTTCTACTAAGAAGATCGGTGCTGACCTTGCTGAGAAAGGCGCTGGCATGATCGATGCTCCTCTAGGCCGTACTCCAGCTCACGCTAAAGATGGTCTTCTGAACATCATGGCTGCTGGTGACATCGAAACTTTCAACAAAGTTAAGCCGGTTCTTGACGAGCAAGGCGAAAACGTATTCCACCTAGGTGCACTAGGTTCAGGTCACGTGACTAAACTTGTGAACAACTTCATGGGTATGACAACTGTTGCGACTATGTCTCAAGCGTTCGCAGTCGCTAAGCTAGCAGGCGTTGACGGCCAGCAGCTATTCGACATCATGTCAGCGGGTCCTTCTAACTCTCCGTTCATGCAGTTCTGTAAGTTCTACGCGGTAGACGGTGAAGAGAAACTAGGCTTTTCTGTTGCTAACGCAAACAAAGACCTTGGTTACTTCCTTGCTCTATGTGAAGAGCTAGGTACTGAGTCTCTAATCGCTCAAGGTACTTCTACTAGCCTACAGGCTGCTGTTGATGCAGGCATGGGTAACAACGATGTACCAGTTATCTTCGACTACTTCACAAACCTTAAGAAGTAATTCGAACATAATTTAACGACGGCGCTGCAGCTTATGGCTGCAGCGCCGTTTTTTTTGCCACAGAGCGAAAAAGCACGCCCGTTGCGCCACTAAATCTATTGATCCGAGTATCGCAAAAGTAAGAAGGTGCCGGAGTCGACATATAGGAGGTCAGCTGCTTTATTTTAATAGGGGCTTAATATTGAGGAACCTGTCGAATGAAGCTACTCACTCCTATCCTTGTCACACTCTCGTTGCTAGGTTGTTCTAGTACCGATACCGAACTTGCCAAAGACAATCAATGGGAATTGCTTGGGTTCAAAGATGGTACTAATGGACAACACCAACGTTCCAGCACAGAGCTGACTTTTCTGAACGTTGTCGATAAATCGCAAGTTGAAAAATACAACAATGGCTTTGTGCGCGGCAACGCCGAATACTGCGATGTTGAGTCTATTTATGAAAGTGGCTTAAATGGTGCCAAATATAACGGCCAATGCCGCCATTTAGCCAACGAGCCAGAAATTGTTTCAGCATGGCACGAAGGCTATGAGGAATATCTCGTTACCGAATCGATGCTTGAAATCACCTCTGACTAAAATAAACCGCTCAACAGTGAGCGGTTTTCAGTTTTTGCTAAATAACGAGCCGTTGTCTTTTCAGAGAGGACAATTGAGAAAGAGATGGGTGAAAGTCCCAACTGACACGTTAGAAGTAAACTCTAAAGCCCGCTCTCGCTTCTAGCTCAATATCCAGCTCATCCAGATATACCGCAGGGGTCAAATCAACATAGAAACCCATAGGGCGAACACGGAACTCGGCACCAATACCTGGCGTAATTGCCACATAATGCTTATTGCGGTCGACGTACTGGCCCCCAAGGAACAGGTACAAAGGGGTGCCCTGCACACCGTAGGTTTTATTTACGCCCACACCAAACTGATCATCCAGACTGACATTGATCCGAAAGCCGTTGTGTTTCATGTCCACTCCCCAGAAAGGGTCGCCGACTGACAGGCCGATCCCTGTTTCGGCCTTGGCCCCCATTGATAAGGACATTCCCAGCGCCAGTAATAGCGTCGTTATTTTTTTCATAATATTTCCACTGCGGTAAAAAGCCGAAATATTAAAACGACGAAAACGCTCAAATGTTAAGGGAGGAGAGAATTAACCGACATTTTACAGTGCCGGCTATTATTTAAACTCTATTGGTCAATGACCAACCAATTTCAAAGTAATTAGATACTTACCTAAAAAAGCAACTAGATAACTACTTCTTACCGAGGATAGCTTTGAAGGTTTCAAATATATGTCACCAAGCGGTGCCAAGAAGTTCGACTTGAACTTCTCAACGGCCTCCTCTGAGGAGTCGGCGTAAATCAACACGTGGCAATAATGGGCAGGTAGCTTGCGTCCCCAAATCCCTACTGGGAAAGTAATATAAGTATTAATAGCTCAACTCAAATTTCACCGCACCGCTATCAATATCCAAGTCGCTATCGTCCACCACAGCACCGCCCGCCTCTACGGAGATACTGAAGTCATCAGTGGCATTAAATTTCAGGCCGGCACCGAATTCGGTGGGATCTTGGATATTCTTGTTCTGGTAGATACTGTATTTATCTCGTCCGGTATTGTCTACAGGTCGGCTGCCTTGGCCGACAAATTCAAGCGCTTGCTTAGAGTTAGACTCTTCAATAAAGATCTCGCCGAGGTCACGATCTTTTACCGCGTGCGCACTGCCTGCGACCAACAACACTACCAACAGTCCATGTCGCCATTGACCCATCATGTATAACCTCACTACTTACCACATACACCCATGGCATATATGGTTGTAAACCATCGCTTTGTGAAAAACAATGCTTATGAGTAATCACACATTCATTTCTGACAAAAACACGCTCAACATCATATTTGTCCACTCACGCAGGATAGATCACACCCAATGACGCTAGGGCAGAAGCACCGGTTACTTCAGGTACATTACTCGGTTGGCCATGAATACGCTGACGGGCAAGCCAGGCAAAAGCCATCGCTTCCATGTAGTCCGGATCAATGCCGGCATCGCGGGTATTGCCAACAGACCAGCTAGGCAGTAGCTCGGCAAGGCGCTGCATCAACAGCGGGTTATTCACACCACCACCACACACCAGCAGCTGGGGGTGATCGCCTTGGGCAAATGGCGCCACCTGGTCAGCAATTGTCTGGGCAGTAAACTGCAGCAGCGTTGCCTGTACGTCTTGCTCAGAGACAGCTTCACCCATACCATTCAATTGCGCTTCCAGCCATGGTAGGTTGTAGTACTCACGCCCGGTACTTTTCGGGTATGGGCGGGACAGGTAAGGGTCAGCCATCAGCTTGTCCAGCAAAGGCTGGTTAACGGTACCCGATGCCGCAAAGGCCCCATCTTTGTCATATTTCTGCCCATGGTGAAGGTACACCCAGGCATCCATCAGCATATTGCCAGGCCCAGTGTCATAGCCAAGCACAGGCTGTTCATGGCGCAACACTGAAATATTGGCAATACCGCCTATGTTCAAGACAACCGTCGTCGATGCCTGCATTGAAAACAAGCCCTTATGGAAAGCCGGCACCAAAGGTGCGCCCTGGCCACCGAGTGCCATATCCTTACGGCGAAAATCCGCCACGGTGGTAATGCCTGTTTTAGCCGCGACAATGTTGGCATCCCCCAGCTGCATGGTAAATGGGTAGTCACCATCAGGTTGGTGGAACACCGTCTGCCCGTGGTTGCCCACAGCGGTTATCTCAGATACCTCAACCCCTGCCTTTTCCAGCAACTGATTAACGGCATCGGCAAACAAGTGCCCGAGTTGGTGGTCCAACTGGCCTATTTGCTTTAAGTTCGTCGCCTGGCCGATGCAAACATCTAGCAAGGCCGCTTTCAAACTATCCGGCATTGGGAAAGCATCGGTTGCCAACAATTCAGGGCGTGAGGTTTGCTCCGCTTCAAAAGCGACCAAGACAGTATCCACACCGTCAAGGCTAGTTCCTGACATCACACCAACATAAAGCTCACGGGCCATAGTGTTTCCTTCCACAGACGTATATTCAACCAGTAGGCAGAGAACACCCGAAGGCTTAGCCTTCTTCCCCAGTTATGCCCTTTTCGTTGCTTGCCGTCTGGATCGGGCGTGCAATATGAGGCGACTGGGTGAGCGTAACCTGCATTGATACCACATTATTAATCATATCGAGTAACGACGCCCATTGGACGGTTTTCTCTTTTTCAAACAGGCTATCAAAATTATCCGGCGTCCATTCAACGAATGGGCGAGGATTTAATGCCCGTCCCAAAAAACGGATCTCATAGTGCAGATGCGGCCCTGTCGACAAACCGGTATTGCCCGTCCAACCGATAAGCTCACCTTTGCGGACGAATTGTCCTCGCTTCACATTGAATTTCTTCATATGCGAGTAGGTCGAGGTAAAACCCATAGTGTGATCCAGCTTGAGGAAGTTGCCGGAGCCCTTGTTGCTTGGCCGGGTGACTTCCACCACCCCATCTGCAGGGGCATAGATCTCCGTGCCGGTATTGGCCGCAAAGTCCAAACCCAAATGACGTTTACGCTTACCGGTTACCGGATGGACCCGGGTACCGAACTGCGACGACATGCGGATCCCCGGCGTCGGGTTGCCATTGGGGATCATACGGAACAAGGTTCCCCTGACCGCCGAGCTGATTGCCGCACTATCAACACGCTCCTCAAGGGTTACCACCTCGCCGTCTTCTGCCGTTTGCAGACCAAGGATGGTTTCCACATCATCAATGCGCAAAGAAAGCGCATCTAATTCGGCTTTTTTCTCATTGAGCTCAGCAACCAGTTCACGGTTGCTCGCACTCTCCTCAGTCAAGGAAGCGCTGAGCTGCTGGGCCTGAACGTTAAGTTGACTCAACTGCTGATTAGAATGGAGGTTGTCTTGGTAGAGATTATAGACACCGTAACCTCCTCCCGCCGCGGCAGCAATTAAAGCTGTCGCCGCAAAGGCGATATAACGTTTCTTGAAGCGGTTAATTAAATAATGAGAGGTGCCACGATGATCGGACACCGAAATACAAATGTTTTCTGACATGATGACTATTCACGACTCATCGAGATGTTGCTGCAAATCAGTTAGCTGTTCCAGCTCACGATGTAATAGTTCATCAGTGCCAACATTTAATTCGACCAAACGCCGGAGGTGCCCGGCACTTTCTAAATCAATATGGAAGATATGCATACGTAAATAAGCAGCATCATGGTGAACCAACTGGGTTTCCATCCGCAGTTCGATATCAGAGTCGTGTAAGCAGAACGATAAAAAATATTTATCGTCAAGATGTTGCACAGACCAGCTCTCCGGCTTGGTCAGCAACACCCCTTGTAAGGACAGATCCCGAACTTCCGCCTGCCATTCACCATTGGCATTGATTAGCGTAGCCGGAGCCTGATACAAAATACGACTAAAGTGACGACGTTCAACCATAATCACTGCATTCTTTGTTAGTTCTTTTATTACATTAATTCTAATGATTATTGGGTGATTAGACCAGATTTATCCTATTACAGAATTAACTATGTTTAGGTTTTATGATCTCTACACTGATAAGGCGTGGCTCAAAGAAGAATTTCACAACAGAAGGTGTTTCATTAGTGAGAAAATATAAACCGCCATTATGATTGCCTATATTCAAGCGACAATATAATGACGATTGTATCAACAGGGCGGCTTATCCAAAGCAATAAGCCGCCAGGTAACCTAAGCGGCGTTAAGGTTGGAGCGCCTGTAAGCTCTCAAGGCTGATATCTTGCTGGTAGTCGACCCCGGTAAAACCAAAGCCATTTAGCTCCATGAAGTCTTGCTTGTAACCGGCATAGTCGCCCAGATCGGTAAAGTTATCCGCCGTCATGTCAGCCATAATTTCGCTGACCTGCCGCTGCACTTCCTGATCCAGCTCCCAGTCATCCATGCGGATCAAGCGCTGCTCATCGGTAACTTCGCCTCCCGCGGTATAAAAGCGCGCATTGAACAAGCGCTGCATCTGCTCGATGCAGCCTTCGTGGGTGCCGTTTTGCTTCATGACTTTGAACAACGCCAAAATATAAGGGGTGAAAGCCGGGATAAACACACTGGCTTTGGTCACGAGGGCTTTACACACGGCAACATGGGCCTGGCCGCCAATCGCCGCAAGCTGTCCATTGAGCGTTTCAGCGGTATTGTGCATATGCTCTTTGGCCCGGCCTAACGTGCCATGGTGGTAGATAGGGTAAGTCACTTCTGGGCCAATGTAGGAATAGGCTACAGTGCGGCAACCTTGCGCCAGCACACCCGCCTCCGATAAGCACTGTATCCAGCTTGCCCAGTCCTCACCGCCCATCACTTTTACCGTATCGGCAATCTCCTGCTCGGTCGCAGTCTCTACCGTCATCTCAGCCAGGCTGTCGGTTTCCAGGTTCAAAGTCGGTCCCACCACGGGGTTACCCGTGGTTTTGATCACCGAGCGCCACATCTCTCCGGTTTCAGGGTTAGGACGAACACCGGTTGCCAAGCTGTACACCACTAGATCAACCTTGCCACCGAGATCATTGTTGATCACCTCGATCACCTGCTGACGTACTTGCGGTGAAAATGCGTCCCCCACAATATTGGTTGCAATACGGCCGGCTTTCTCGGCTTCCTGCTTGAAAAAGATGTTGTTGTACCACCCAGCACTGCCAACGCCTTTCTCGCTCGGCCCTCGTTCGAATGACACGCCGATAGTGTCAGCCTCTGCCCCGCCAAATGTGTGGGCGATACGAGAAGCCAAACCGAACCCAGACGAAGCGCCGAGAACCAAGATCCGTTTAGCGCCCCCGACAATAGGGTTTGCTTGTTTCACATAGTCAATTTGCTTGCGTACCGCCTGCTGGCAACCGTAAGGGTGCGCCGAGCGCGCCACGACACCTTTGATCACGGGCTCAATAATCATTGTTTACTCCAAAACTAAAACCAGAAACAGGCACCAAAAACAGAAACCAAAAACTAAAGTTGGATACTGATGCCACCCTATCGGATTTTCGCCAGCTGCAACATCAAGGAAATCAATAAACCAGCGGATCACCTTGGAGGCTGTTGAACACGGTTATTTGGCAAAATGTTGTTTTTCATGCTCAAGCAACCACACCTTGATATCCAACCCTCCCGCATAGCCTGTCAGCTTGCCGGAGCTGCCGATCACCCGGTGGCAGGGAACAATAATCGGGACTGGGTTCTTACCGTTAGCAGCGCCTACAGCACGAACCGCCTTAGGGTTACCGATATGGTTGGCGATATCACCGTATGAGCACGTCTCGCCGTAGTCGATACCGTTCAGTGCCTGCCAAACCGTTTTCTGGAATGCCGTCCCCGCCATATCCAGCTCAATATCAAAGTGCTCCCTTTGGCCGGTGAAGTACTCAGCCAACTGCTGGCAGCACCGCTCGGTTACCTCCGAAGGTTGCTGCTGCGTTTCAGGATCGGCAGAAAATTCAATCGCGATAATTGCATCGTCGCTTGCCAATACGTTCAGCCAGCCAATGGGGGTGTTGATCAGTTGGTTACTCATAATGTTTTCCATAAATATAAGGTCAAATAGCTCTGCCATGGCGCGGCCAGTTCCGGTTGGCAAGGTGGCATATCGGGGCACTCGAGGCGCTGCTCTTCTCGCTTCTGCAGCGCTTTTTTCACCCCTAAGTCACCGACAAGAAAGATATTGGGATCGCTCATGCCACGCATTTTAAGGTAATCCACCGTCCACGGGCCAATGCCCGGCAACGCCAATAAATCATTCGGGTCTTCAATGCCTTGCTCAGACACATATCGGGCAAACACCCGCAATGTCTCACGGCGTCGCTCAGGCATCCCCAACTGATTGAGGTCATAACCGCATAGCGCTTGAGGCTCGGGAAAAAACAGCCGCCCGCAATGGTTGTCCGGATTCATTAGAATGAGCTTCTCAACTAGGTTCCGCGCCGCTTTTACCGATACCTGCTGGCCCAATATGGCTCTTATCCCCGCCTCGAAAGGGCTCCAAGTCCCCGGTAAACGCAGGCCAGTTTGAACCAAGGGCTGCCCCATTGCCTGCTCTATAGCACGGTCTATCACACCGGAGTCAGCATCCAAGTCCAAACAACGACGGATATTGGCAATAGCGCGAGGTAGGCATTGAAGATCTGCAAGGTTAAGCTCTACGCTAAAGCGTGATTTATCCGGCTCATGGACAGCGGTAAACCACCCCTGGCCGTATTCCTTGCCGAACGTTCTGCCATAACTGTTTTCGTCTAGCCACTCCAACCCTTCAATCAGGCGAGAGGCAAAGAAATCCTGCACCGAGCGCCAGTCATAGGGCGGACGGTAGGACAAACTCACTGTGACCGTTTGGATGTGATCCTCTTTACCCCCTCCCTTCTGAACCTCATTAAGCTGCTTGCGCACTTGCGACGGGGTGAGCGAGAAGTGTTTCTGGAAACAGTCATTGAACCGGCGGATGCTATTAAACCCACTCGCTAACGCGATATCGGTAATAGGCAATTGGCTCTCATGTAACAGCTTTTTCGCCAGCAGACACTGCTGGTAAAGGCTATACGCCTTGGGCGACAAGCCCATCTCTTCATTAAACAGCTGCCTTAAATAGCGGTCAGTTACACCAAGCCTTTCAGCTAGCTGCGCCAAGTCATTCTCAATCAGTGCCCCTTCGTCTATCAACCGTTGTGCCCGAACAAAGGTGGTGCTTTTGCCCTGCCAAGCCGGCGAGCCCGGGGCACTGTCAGGCCGGCAACGCAAGCAAGGGCGATAGCCTGCTTGCGCGGCAGCGACGGCTGACGGGAAATATTCGACATTCTTCTCCAGCGGGGCGGGAGCTGGGCAAATAGAGCGGCAATAAATGCCTGTGGTTTTCACCGCAGTGAAGAACAGTCCATCGTAACGTCTGTCCCGAGCCAAGCGGGCTTGCTGGCATTGGGCGGGGGTCATCATGGTAGTGTGTCCTTGGCCTATTGTTGATTTGCAGGGTGGCTAATGCTTCTTTTAGTCTACCCCGCAACATGGACAATACTAGCCATTTTCGGAACTGGATAGTGCGATTTAGCGCAGCTTCACCGCCGTACCATACACTAAGATTTCAGATGCGCCCTGCATGATGGCAGAGGTGGTAAAGCGCACATTCACTATCGCATCGGCACCCAAGGCTTCTGCTTCGGCGATTGCACGCTGGGTGGCTTCCTGCCTCGCTTCGGTCAGCATCTCGGTATAGCCGCGAATTTCTCCACCAAAGATAGTCTTGAAACCGGCCATGATATCGCGGCCAACGTGTTTGGACTGAACCACATTGCCTGTAACCGTACCGAGAACTTCCTTGATTTCTCGTCCATAAACTTCGGGAGTCGTGACATAGAGCATATTTATCATCCTTATCTTTTCTCATACAACAATGAGTATTCTGACTGTGGCTCATTACAAAGGTTCAGCTAGCAAAAAGCCAGCAGGCTGGCTCTGGCTGCTGGCTTTCAAAATATCAATGCTGGTCCATCTTTGAGTGACTTCTAATTTACCACTTTACATCATCAAGATAGGTCAGAAAGCGCTGCCAAGATTTATAATCGGCATCTTGGCGGTAGTTATCTGAGCCATAGACAGTGAATGCATGCGGCGCACCACTATAGACAATCATTTCATTGCTGACACCGGCTTTTTCTAACTCCCCAGATAACACAGCAAAATCAGACATTGGGATCGCGGTATCCGCCGCGCCGTGAAGAACCAAGATATTGCCTTTTGCCTTGGAATAGTCCTGCCCTTCAGGCGTTTTTAAACCGCCATGAAAGGTAGCAAAACCTTTCATATCTGAACCAGAGCGTGCGAGCTCCAACACTGCAGCACCACCGAAGCAATACCCCATCGCTACGGCTTTGTCGGTATTGGCGCCAAGTGAGTCAGCCATCTGCAACGCGCCATTCATCAAGTCACGCATTTTCTGCCGATCTTTATAGAGCTCGCCGGTATGCTGACGTTTGTCTTTCACCTCCGTCGGCCTTACCCCTGCACCAAATAGATCGGCGGCAAACACAGCGTAACCCTGCTCTGCCAACATTTCAGCCCGTTTAACCTCATAGTCGGTTAGGCCATCCCAGTCATGGATAAGCAATACCAGCGGTGCGTCTTCAGAAGGCGAAATATAATACCCCTCATAGGGTTCATCATTGACCTTGTACTCTATAGCCCTGCCCTCGGCAGCATTGGATGCAAAGGACATCAGTGTCAACATAGCTCCAAACGTCAACGTTCCTAGTGTCAATCTACCTGGCGTAAACAGTGTTTTCATACCCGCTCCGGTTATCCCTATTGATTGCTTTATAACTAAGTTTCCAGAAATAAGTGTAGGCAATCGACGACGAAAGTGTAGAAATAGCCTGACCTAACCCCTTGCCCAGAACCAGAACCGGCCCCTGTTTCATTATTGTGAATAAATTTATTACCTTAGTGCTAATATACCTAAGTTAAGGTCAACTAATGACTTGGGTACATTTACACGGAAGACACCATGACAGCATTTTCAGAGTTCATTAAACACGTTGGCCGCGGAGAAAAGGGCCGTCGTCCACTCACCCAAGATGAAGCGCGAGAAGCGCTGGATATGTATCTCGACGGCAAGGCCGAACTACTGCAACTTGCCACCTTACTCATGTTGCAACGCGTACGCTGTGAGACCAGCGAAGAGGCGGCAGGGTATATTCAATCACTGCGCGGACGCATTTCATCTGAATGGCAAGAGCTAGACGTTGATGTTGATTGGCCTTGTTTCGCTGGCAAGCGCCGTCAGCCGCCCTGGTTGTTGTTAGCAGCCAAACTGCTGGCAAAGAACGGTATCCGCGTGATGCTGAGCGGTCATATGGCTGTCGATGCCATCAAATACCAGGTAGAAAGTGCCTGCCCAGCGTTGAACATCCAACAGGCTGCGACGCCCGATGATGCGAGACGTATCCTTGCCGAGGATAATATTTGCTACATCCCGCTCTCAAGCTACTGCGCGCCTCTCATCGACTTACTGGCACTGCGCAATTTGGTCGGCCTAAGGACACCGCTCAATACGGTTGCCCGTGCACTTAACCCAACCGCAGCGACGTACTCCATCCATGGCATCTTCCACCAAGGCTATGAGCAACTGCATGCCGAAGCAGCCCAATTGGTGGGTGACAACAACATGGTTGCCTTCAAGGGGGAAGGCGGCGAAAGTGAACGTAGCCCCCGTACCGCATGCCGCTTGTCTGGTGTCTCCCAAGGGCAACTTTACACCGAAGAATGGCCGACTTACCTCGAAGGGGCATCAGGCAAACACGGTGAGATCAGTGGCGAATTCTTGCAAAAAGTCTGGCTTGGCGAAGCAGACAACCATTACGGCGAGTGCGCGGTGATATCAACATTGGCGATTGTGCTTAAAATGATGGGTATTTGCAGCGAACAAGAGCAAGCCTTGTTGATGGCCCGCGAATGGTGGGAGAAGCGCTTGAGCTAAAAAAACTCAAGTAGCCTGCATAACTGATAACCACATTTGGTAGTCGAAAATAGGTAGATTATCCGCATTCCCAACCTCTTGCTACGAGACGAATGTATGATTTCCCGAAGACTACCAAGTGTCATCTTCGCCCTGCTATTAGGCGCTGCAACAGCCTCCATAATGCCAAGTGCAACGGAATTGTTGAGTCATTCTGGAATGGCACCCTACCAACAATAAACAGGGGCTAAAAAGCCCCTGCTAATTAGCCCCTGTATGGCCTGATGCGATTTTAGTGAGACGCTGTTATAGAAAATTCACTGCTTTCTGGTGACTGATTCGTGGTGCGAATGTGGAACTTGTCGACTTCCAATGATAGCTCTGTCATTCGCTGCTTGATCAGGTTCATTTCGTCATGAATATCGGCAATGGCCTGCATGGTATTACCCGCTAAATCCAGCAAACCATCAACATCGACATCCACGCTATGGGCCGTCTGTGATTGCTGGCTCGCCGCTGTCGCAATGCCGATATTGAATTCGGCAATTTCATTAACGTTCCCAATCAACCCTTCGACCAAGGCTCTAGCTTCAGATACCACACCTTGGGTTTCAACTGTGGCTTCGCGGCTTTGCTGCATATTGATATAGGAAGCCTTGGCATTCTGGGTAATCCCATCGAGCAACTGACGAATATCTTCCGTTGATTTCTTGCTGCGCTGGGCCAAGGTTCTCACTTCATCGGCAACAACCGCAAAACCCCGACCTTGCTCACCCGCCCTTGCCGCTTCAATCGCCGCATTGAGTGCCAACAAATTGGTCTGCTCTGATATTGCATTAATGGTATCCAGAATATCGGTCACCCCTTCCATCTGCTGCTCGAGCGTCTCAATACACTGGTATGTTTCATTCACGCTTTCCAGCAAGCGGGAAGTGGTCTGCTGCGACTGTTCACTCTGGGCATAGCTCGACTCGGCACTCTCGCGAGCCAGCTCAGTACTTCGCTGTGCATCATTGGTGATGCCTGCCACCTGCTCGCTGGTTTGGGCCATCTCGGTCATGGCGGTGGCAATGCTGTCACAGCGAGTATGGGTTTCCTGACTGTCCGTCCTGGCCAACGCAATCAACTTCACCATCTCCGCCATCTCGTGTTGGGTTTGGTTGGCCACCCGGTGTGCTTTGTTCAACGTGTCACTGACACTGTCTGACAACCTATCGAGTTTCTTGCCGATCTCCCCAATTTCATCATCGCGATCATCGGCAAGGCGAATGGTCAGATCCTTTGTCGCCGCCATGGTTGATAACTGCGCTGAAAACGCGGCCACCCTCTGAGTCAGGCGGCGGAGGGAAACCACGGTAAACAGGATCAACGGCGCAACCACAAACGCCACAATCGCAGCAAAGAACCACAATTGATTGGTTACAAACTGTTTTTCTGCCTGCACTTTGGCAGCCAGATCTGCCGCCATCACATCACGCAGGCCTTTCACCGCAGCAATTCGTTCAGTCGCTAACCCAAACCAACTGGGGGCTTTCGGCCCAATAACGCCGGACAAAGCATTTTTTTGCCCGAGGAATTGCTGTTGAATATCCATGACTTGCAGCCAGGTCGGTGAACGGATAATAGCGTCAAGCTGCTGCAGATTTTGGCCGCTGAGCAGCAAACGGGCCTGACGAACCGCATACGCCTCGTCGTTGATGTAACCCTGAATTTGCGCGTAGCGGTCGAGACTCGACTGCTTACTGGCAAACACACCATTGAGAGCACCGCGCGCCATACCCGCCTGCTCCTTAACAACCAACAACTGCAGCAAGCCTTGCAACTCCTGCTTAAGATCTGCGTTGCTGATTTGGGCCAGCAGGATCGCAAGGTTATCCAGCGCCAAGCGGTTCACATTGGAATAATAGGCAAAGGGCGAGTCCACCAGCTGCAAGCTGTCTACCTGCTGGCGGATCCCTTGGCGTTGCTCCAACTCCGAACGCACGGCTTCAAGTAATGGGCTTACCGACTGTGAAGACAGGCTTTGCGGGGTGAAGGCCAGCAGCGCCTGATAGGCATTGTCGGCCACGCTTCTTTGCTTTCTCAATGCCTGTACCTGTGGGCCTTGCCCTTTGGCCCCGATCACCCCCGCCGTGAGCCCCCGCTCGACAGCAAACTGGTGGGCAACCTCATCGTAGAGGCGAAATAGGGCAACAGTTTCTTGGGCAATATCGGCCTGGTCGCTTTTTTCCATCAGCTGATGGGTTTGCCACCCGATAATTGACAAAAGCATCAATGTTGGAACACAGAAAGTAACGAGCAAGGTTTGGCGAATGGTCAAGTGCTTGAGCGGGCTGATCATGGTTAACCTCTTTATATATGCAATTCCTTTTACATGTTTACATTAGCAAAAAGACATCAAAAAATCCGGTAACCCTATCACGATTACTTTGTCATGAAAGTAATAACCACACACCACCTATTGCACTGAAATATCGTCTGCACAAATCGATAGACAAATCCTCCCCCCACAACACATCGAGCATCTCTGCCCGATGCTTTATTAGCTTCAATGAATAGAAAAATCGTATAACACTTGTCTAGTTATACATTTTCCAGTTCTGCTGCTGTATTTTGCCAACAAATAAGCGGAGTTCTTGCTCTAATGGCCGATCTTCATTGACAACTTCAAAATCCTTACGAACTGACTTGACCATTGCCAGCAAGGCAGGACTAATTTGATCTTGTTCGAGCTCCCCTTGTCGCTTCCGAAGCTCTATTGCTTGTGTTGCTGCCAGCAACGATGCTGAGGCTACTTGTTCAGTCAGCTCAAGTACTCGAAGACAGTCTCGGGAAGCGATGGTCCCCATACTGACTTTATCCTGGTTATGGCACTCGGTGGATCGTGAGAAGACACTGGCAGGCATAGTGTGCTTTAGCGCTTCTGCTGTCCACGCTGATATACCAATTTGTACCGCTTTGAAGCCATGGTTGATCGGCTTACGACTTCCTGTTGACCCTGTTAGGTTGAACGGAAGCCCATTATTAAACTTGTAGTCCATCAACTGAGCCATTTGTCTATCAAGTAGATCAGCTATGTTAGCAATAACAGTCTTTAGCGTATCCATCGCAAGAGCTATGTGTCCTCCATAGAAATGGCCACCATGCAGCACGCACTCATTATCGCCATCAATAATTGGATTGTCGTTAGCGCTGTTGAGCTCATTTTCAATCAGTTGACGAAGCCAAGGGAGGGAATCCTGCAACGTGCCAATAACATGAGGAGCACACCGCAAAGAATAGCGGTCTTGAAGGCGATCGCTATTGCGTGGAGGACGATTGGTCTGTAAATCTTCACGCAGCCAACTTGCAATTTGCTGCTGACCCGGGTGAGGTTTAACGGCAAACAAGGCTTTATCAAAATGGAAGTCATTGCCCTGCATGGCAACAGAAACCATGGCCGTGATCCTGGTAGAGATTTGCGCCAAGTATTCTGCGCGTTTAAATGCAAGGCAAGCTAGTGCTGTCATGACTGAAGTGCCATTCATCAAAGCTAGCCCCTCTTTGGGTTTAAGTTTAATCGGCGAGATACCGAGCTGGCTGTATACATCTGCTGTTGGCTTGATTTCCCCTTTATAGATCACTTCCCGCTCGCCAATAAGTGAGGCGGCCAAATAATATAGAGGGATAAGATCACCACTCGCGCCGACAGAGCCTTCCTGCGGTATGTGTGGAGCAATATCATGATTGATTAAGGTAACGATTTGCTGCAAAAGCTCTAAACTAACCCCTGACACGCCCTGAGACAGCGAACACAAACGAGTCGCCAACACAGCACGTGCTTGTTGGTGATCCAAGTTATCACCCAACCCACAACCATGAAAACGGGTAAGGTGTAGTGGTAATTCATCGACAAGCTCGGTAGTGTTCAAAGTTTTGTGTCTTTTCCTACACTTACTGAAAAAGGGAGAGACACATCATGGCTGATAAGTACGAAATCGATATCCAGGCATTTGCCAAGGCGCTTCAATCCGGTCAAAACCTCAATGGCAAGGATGGCCTGCTCACGCCGCTGATCAAGCAGATCACTGAAGCTGCTCTGGGGGCAGAGCTGGACGAACACCTGACTAAAGAGACCTCGACCAACCGCAGGAATGGCTCCTCTAAAAAGACCGTCAGAACATCTTCGGGTGAGTTTGAGTTGGAAACTCCGAGAGACCGCAACGGCTCATTCGAGCCTCAGACGGTCAAGAAATACCAGACCCGTCTGACAGACGAGATGGAGGGGAAGATCCTCTCCCTATTCGCTCTGGGTAACAGCTATCAGAGCATCCGAGAGCACCTCTTAGACCTTTACGGTATGCGCATCTCAAATGGCACGATCAACGCCATCACCGACCGCTTAGTGCCTGAACTCAGAGCATGGCAAGAGCGGGATCTGGAGCCGCTTTATCCCTTCGTATGGCTGGATGCGATTCACTATAAAATCAAGGAGAATGGCCGCTTCGTCTCCAAAGCCATATACACCATATTGGGTCTAACCGTTGAGGGTAAAAAAGAGCTGTTGGGACTGTATCTGTCTGATAATGAAAGCGCACATTACTGGCTCAGTGTGCTGACCGACTTGCAGAACCGCGGCGTCAAAGACATCTTGATCGCCTCAGTAGATGGCCTGGAAGGCTTTCCGGAAGCAATTGAAACCATCTATCCCGAAACGGAAGTGCAGATCTGCGTCATTCACCAGATCCGCAACTCCATGAAGTACGTTGCCAGCAAGAATCAGAAAGCCTTTATGGCGGATCTCAAGTGTGTCTACAAGGCCGCTACACAGAATGCCGCGGAGCATGCGCTGGATGAGCTGGAAGCGAAATGGGGCAAACAGTACCCGCTAGTTATCAAATCCTGGCGCAGCAAGTGGGATAATCTGTCGGTATACTTCAAGTACCCCGAGCAGATCCGGCGGGCCATCTACACCACCAATGCGGTTGAGGCGGAGCACCGTCAGTTCCGCAAACTGACTAAAACCAAGGGCGGCTTCGCCAACGAAACCAGCTTGCGGAAGCTGCTCTACGCAGGGATGTTGAAGGCCTCCGAGAAGTGGACGCATCCGGTGCAAAACTGGAACCTGACGCTATCTCAGTTGAGCATCCACTTCCCAGACAGGGTCGATCAATATGTGGATCTGTGACTTACGCTGACACAGAACTATGAACACCCTCGTTGGTTTCCTGATTTGATCAACAAAGCCCTTTCACCCTTAAATTACTTCCTTCAACTTCCAGTTTGCAACCAGACAATTTTAATTCATTAAGTAACTCATTCACACTCATAAAATATTCCCGAATACAGCCATCCCCCCTCATTAATAGAGGGAAGGATTTCTAGCTTTTAAACTATTGTGTTTAGTTTTATAGGAAGATAAAAACACTCATCTATCTATGTGTTCTATTAACTTACGAATCTCCCCTGTTAACCGTAAGACTTTTTTGTAATTAACAAAAAAGTTGTTTACAAATAAAATAAAACCATCACCTTTATCCTTATCAATTTCAACCGTTGCCAAAATACCAGGCCCACCTCCATCATGCCCCCAAACCGATGGTCCCCTATCCGAACACTGGAACCAACCGAGGCCAATTCCACTCCCTGTCACACTGTCTTTGCGCTGAAGGGTAAATATCTGGTTGACAGTTTCAGGTTTCAACAACTGGTTATGGTTATCCTTTCCGGTATTCAAGAAAGCCGCGAGGAACTTGGCAAACGAATTAACTGTCGTCCCCAATAGCGCCGAAGGATAAAAAGGGGAAAAGTAATCGCAACTTTGAACAGATAAATATCCCCTTCCATCAACTGATTTGACTTCTCCTGTACTCAAGTAACCTTTCTCCTGCATTGCTTTGGTATAAACGGCCATGATTGGTGCACGCTGACTCTTTGTGGCCTCATAGGGCGTAATTAGCAAGGATTTATCAAGGGTTTCTTTTGACCATGCCGTATTATCCATTCCAATCCGACCAAATATTTCCTCTTCGCAGTATTGTTCGAAAGAGATTCCTGACACGCATTCAACCAAATAAGCGGCCATCACAGAATTTATACTGGAATATCCTGACAAGACCCCCAAAGGGTCATTTTTAATATTGTCAAAATCACCGGGTCGGTAGTTATCAAATACTAACTCAGGAGAATAGCTTACTCCGGCTTCCAGAACATTTTCCTGCACCCATTGCTTTAAGTTCGTGGTATAGGACTTGCAAAACAAATCCGCCATCGTGTCCGGAGCAGACATCAGCTTGCGGCTTGAAAACGAAGAGGAATGGGTCAACAAATGATAGGGTGTAATGGCCGTATCCGGGTGGTGGGGATTTCGAATTTGCACCCCGCAGTATCGGCTGATATCACCATGCAGTTCAATCCGCTGCTTTTCGACCAGCTGCATCAGAGCGGTCCATGCCACCAATTTAGATACGGACCCTATCGTCTGCCAGATGCTGTCAGCATTCATCTGGGTCCGGGTTTCGATATCCTGGTAGCCGTAACCTCTTGACCACACCAGCTCTCCACCCTTAATAATGGCCGCACCGATACTGGCCGCGGGCAGCTCGGTAAGGGCATCATTGAATAAAGTATCCAGCTGCTCCTGGTTAGTTTTGGGGTTGCCCCCCAATACAATCGCACCGGTTGCGCCAGCTCCGGCGATGGCAGTTGCTTTCAGTACGGTTCGTCTCGATATATTGTTCATATTGCTACCTAGCCTATTTTTTAATCCTTCAATCGTTATGCGATTTCTATGTCCCTCGCGATTTTTGCTTGGTCCGCTAACAACGCATCAAGATCGTTTCCCCGTGTAAGCGGATTACAAAATACAGCCCTAAAACGACTACCTCTTCTTCGCCATTAACCAGTGTGGTTGAGGAAACAAAACTATCACCGTTTATAAATTGCTGGCTCTGAACTTTCTTATTGATTTCATTGATTAACTCAATTTCAGCATACGTGAGTTTCTCCTTCGTCAATACTTTTTCTCGCAGTGCCACCGGAATATAGCGATAAACGACAATATTCAACGCCGGCTCCTGAGCCAGTAAAAAATTCTCTGACGATTTTATTTTCCCATTGAAATTCTGAGTAAGGGAGAGTGTTGTATCAAAAACATGCCCCATCCCTGCATCCCCCCATAGATTTAGAAGAGCATGTAGCATCAATATGGAGGCAGGCCTCGAACCCTCTATGGTATAGCGGCCGAGATCATAACTGACTTTTTTGCACTGGTAAGCCGTATTGTTCTCTGAGTGCGAGGCAAAGCCTGGAGATTTGAAAATACACAAGCTGGTTCCCATCGGTATATACAGCTGTTTGTGAGCGCAGATGGTTACCGTATCCGCCATCTCAATCCCTTTCACCAGTTCCAGGTGGTTACAGGATAAGGTATAGGCGCCGCCCCATGCTGCATCCGCATGGAAATGCACACCAAACTCTGCTGCCAGCGCCCCAATTTCTTCCAATGGGTCAACACTGCCGGGGAAAACACCAGCCATCCCGATAATGGCAATATCATTGCGCATCGTTTCCCGGCCAGCTACCACTGAGGCCACCTTTGAACTACTGGTATTGCTGCTTGTATCCTTGTCCTGCTCGACACTCAGCCCCCCGGACACCAGCTCTTGCATCAACTCCAAGCTAGGTGCCTCAAACAGTGCAATAACATCAAGGTTCAGGTCGAATTGACGGTTGATCTGCCCAATCAACTGCGCCGACAAGACGGAATTACCGGCAAGTTCAAAAAAGTTCGCGCTCTCGTCAAGATCATCGATATTGAGGACCGACGCCCAGATATTGCGCAGCCGCATGGCGAGCTCAGAGGCCCGAGCAGGCCGTCTCCCGCTAGCCATTCGGTCCGATAACTGCCCGTCAATCGCCTTGAGCCTAGCCGTATAATCATCAGCTTGTAATGATTCCTGCAGTGCAACTCGCTTAATCTTCCCGATGCTTGTCCGAGGAAATTGCTGCTCGGTTAGCGGCAGTACCGCCGAAGCTGCCAAGCCAGTTGCTTTGGCCAGTGTCCCTTTAATGGCCGCGATCTGGGAAAGGTAATAACTGTCATCATGTTCAACATGTTCCTCGTCATCAGGCACGTAGAAAACCGCAACAGACTCCTCAGACTGACGTCGGTCGCCGACAACAGCAACATGGCCGCAGCGAACCCCTTCGACACTGGCTACCACTGACTCCAACTGGTGACTGCAAAAATTAGCACCAATGACAATAATCACATCCTTGAGCCTGCCGGTAACAAACAGTCTTTGGCGATCTATAAAACCAAGATCCCCGGTTCCGAACCAACCGTTGCCTTCATGGCACATCTTCCGACCCAGCAACTGAATTTCCCCAATTTCACGCTCCTTGAGCAGTTGCTGATTCTGCCCAACAACTCGCATCAACAACCCAGGAAGGATACGCCCCAACGAAGTGACATGCGTCCGTAGCTCTCCGCCGCTGTCACTAGCTTGCAACTCCATGACACTCTCTTCTGGCGACCAAGCACGCTCAAAAGTCACCCCTGCGGCAGCCTCAGCCATACCGTATGAAGGTTGGATCACATTCGGACGAAGACCTGTCGATTCAAACTGCCGAATAAATCGTGTAACCGTTTTCCCTGACACCGCCTCTCCGCCACTGACGATTTGTTCAAGTTGAGATAGATCAGATACGCCATGCTCCGGAGTACAGGCTAAATGCTCCAGCACCAACTGGAAAGCGAAGTTGGGAGCAAAGCAGTGACTAACTCGATAGTGTTCCAGTTGCCGTAGCCAATACAGAGGATCGGCCAGTACCAATGGCGTTGCTAGATGGACTTGCTGTCGACCAAGGTATACATCGTGGATATGTGCCGCCAACAAAGCGATTACATGATCAAAAGGCAGCCAATTCAGAGATACATGGTTGCTGTGATATCCACAAAACTGGTTCACTGCGTAAATCTGATCCAATACTGCCGTTTCGGTGATGGGGATAACCTTGGCTTCCCCTGTACTTCCTGACGTAAGCTGGTAAAACAAAGGACAAACCGCTTCGATGGGGGCTGGCGCCAATATGTGCTGAGTGGTGAAACGAAGCTGCTCGCTGACATTCAGTAACTCTGCACTAGCAAGGATCTCGACCGCCTCACCAATCCTCTTGGCACCTTCGTCGCAGCAGAGCACAAATTCTGGCTCTAAGACCGAAATGGCCTGGCCCAGTTTATTTTGATGGATATCATCCCCATGATAATCTGGTGCCAGCATCACTGTCAGCGACGACCGCCCGGCCAGTACACATCCCCAGAATGCTGTTATGTAAACAGACAGCTCACCCGCCACCAGCACCACAGTTTTTGCACTACTTTCTTCTCTGTTAACTAAATGCATTGACACTTTCGTTGCATCTTGATGCAGCTGGCGATAGGTAATATTTTTCACATCACCATTCGCTTCATGAAACGTCAGCGTTTTTTCGGGGAAGTTTTCAGCTGTGCGCAAAAATGCTTCTGCTACCGTTTTGGGTGAGCATTCAGGTGTGCTAATGGCATCACCTTTGCATATGGCATCGTCAATAAGGTTCACCATTTGGATAGCTATCTTGTCTTGAAGGGCGGGGGAATGTTTCATCCAGCCCGCGTAAATTTCTCTTTCTACATTTATATCCATTGAAGTCAAAAATAGAATTACTGTCACCACACCATCGTTGGCGTAAACTAATACATCAGCAACGACTTCTCGGTGAGAAAGCTCTAGTTTAATCGCATTCTCAATTTGGGATAAAACAACACTCGATGAATTTTCGAAATATGATTCCATAAGTACCGGCAATTGGCTCCATCGCTCTGTCATTTCTAACTCCTCTGAATGTAAATATAAAAAATAAAGGCACTCAAAAAAATCAGCGATTGTTAACCATACAAGTCGATATAACCGCCTGACTACAGTACTGTCCTTTTTCATAGGGTGGATAAAAAAAGGATACCGATTCAAACCCGAACTCTATTAATAATTGTTCCCAATTATCAGCACACCACCAGGCCGCAACAACTTAACAATATTATTGATAACAGGACGGATTGATGAAGTGGCATGCAGTACATTGGAAGCATAGATGACATCAAATGTGCCGTTGCCGGTTATTGTTTCATCATCTGAATTTTCAATATCCAACACCTCAAATGAGGTAAAAGGATATTGCGCAGCAAATTGTTTTTCGGCGTCTTTTACCAGAGTAAGAGAGATATCACTAATACAGAGCTCAGCTATACTGTTTGAACGTTCCATCTCTTTGATCACCGCTCGTGTCGTCGCACAGGTATCGGCACCAATTTCAAGCACTCTCGGCAATGGTTCACTCGAACCTACGGCCCGTTGTAGTACTGAAAACACCTGCTGGGCCACTTTTTTATTGAATTCGTCTTGCAGCTCATTTCCACGGTAGGTATTGGCTACCATCTCCGAGCGGCCTTGCGGAAACAACACTTCAAGCCCATCGGCTTTTCCCGCAATTACGACAGGCAAACTGTTCCACGATTGACCATTGACCATTGACCATTGACCATTGACCATTGACCATTGACCATTGACCATTGACCATTGACCATTGACCATTGACCATTGACCATTGACCATTGACCATTGACCATTGACCATTGACCATTGACCATTGACCATTGACCATTGACCATTGACCATTCTTAATGCTGATCATAAACGGAGAGCATAGCTGACCAATCTCTAGCAATGTTTTTTTCTGATATTTTGCCAAAATGCCGAGTTTTTTTGCTGATCTTTGAATGGAATCAATATCAAAAAAATCTGCCCCTTATGAATAATTCTTTATCAAGTTATGCTCTGAAGTAATAATATCATGATAGCGATAGATCTTATTCAACGCTTGAGGAGCAGTCATAAAATTCAATGTTTTCACTGTATAAGAAACCTATCATTAATTAACTAAGTTAAGACTTTCATAGCGTAAGTTCATCATATCAATCTCATTATTATTTGTTAAAGCACTCCTTATCTAGCCAAACTATTACTTCGACACACTTCACAAGTTCAATCACAAAAAGTTAATTTTAAAATAAAAAAACAACTATTCATCACAGAAACAATAAAAATAAGTTAAATAATAACGCCACTAATAATATAGCTCCACCAACCACAAGTTAACGCAACAGCTACCAATAATTTTTAATAAGATCAGAACAACAAACACGAAAAAATCACTCAAGAAGAGGTATTCAGCAATCGAATCTATTAAAATAATCTCATCTTAACATTCCAAAAAATCACCATTAACACTGGGCACAATCTAAATATTCAATCGTCATAAATAATGTGTTCCATCTCGCAAAAAAAATAACTACCATTAATAAATGACACAGTCACTTTCGACTCAGTTAATATAAATAAAAATAACATTGAATGGGTGGGTATTTTTACTCCTATTATGCTTGGTTGTTTTTTAGTCTTTTTTTTAATCAAAATAATCAACACAAAACAATGAGGGAAATACATGATACGAAAATCACTCTTATCAATAGCACTTGCTACCGCACTTTGCTCACCGGCTTATGCAATGACAGCCGCTGACGTAAGCCAGTTGGGCAACGGGCTCGATATCACCTACGGCGTCTTGGACAACACCCAGGATGACTGGCGCACGTTCCGCGGGGAAATTTCGTTTACCAACACCAGTGCAAAAGAGTTGCCAGCTTCGGGATGGGCTATCTACTTCAGTCATATCCGGATGATGAAAACGCTTTCCACCCCAGCCCTAAAAGTCACCCATGTGAATGGGGATATCTTCAAGCTGGAACCTACGGCGCAGTTCACTCCATTAAAGCCCGGCGATACCTTCCATTTCGAGTTTGATGCTGGAGACTGGCAGGTTGCTAAAACCGATGTGATGCCTAACTGGTACCTGGTATCAGAAAACGCTGGCGAGGAAGTCACAGCGCTGATCACCAGCACCAGCAATAAAATCAACGGTAGAATCCCGGTCAAACCAAGCGAAGAGCTGCCGTTCGTCGCCGACTTTGATTCACCGGAAAAGTGGAAGCGTTACGGCAGTAATTTGATCACCGATTATTATGATCCGTTTACCGCGCAAGACCGCTTCGCGCGTAATGCCGATTTCAGTGTGATAGACAATATTCGCGGCGTGATCCCCACACCGGCTTCAATAAACGTCGGCACGGATCAGGTCAGCCTCGACAACTCTTGGGTCGTGGTTTTCGATAATGGCTATGAAGAGCAAGCCGAGTACCTTGCCAAACAGCTTGGGTTATCAACCGCAGCATGGTCACCACAAACACAAAAAGTCATCCATGTTGGCTGGGGGCAGATCACCATTGATGGCAAAAACAAGTGGGCCGAAGCCTACCAGCTCGACGTTAATGCTGCTGCAGAAAAGATCAACATCAAAGCGGTCGATAAGGCTGGTGCATTCTATGCTGCCCAAACCTTGCTTCAGCTGAAAGATGGCCAAGCTATCCCGGCAGCCAAGGTTGTCGATGCGCCGCGGTTTGCTTACCGCGGGCTTTCGGTCGATTCCAGCCGAAACTTCCGCAGCAAAGAGTCAGTGATGCAACTTCTTGACCAGATGGCAACATTCAAGCTCAACAAACTTCACCTCCGTCTTGCGGATGATGAAGGCTGGCGAATTGAGATTGCCGATCTACCAGAATTAACCGAAGTCGGTGCCAATCGCTGTCATGATCTGACAGGAACACAATGTATTTTGCCTTTCTTGGGAGCGGGTCCTGACGGAACGACAGAATCCAACGGCTATTATACGGCACAAGACTATAAAGATATCCTTCGCTATGCCAATGCTCTAAATATCGAGGTGATCCCTGAGCTTGATATGCCTGGCCATGCCCATGCGGCGATCAAAGCAATGGAAGCTCGCTATACCAAGCTCATGGCGCAAGGTGACATAGCAGGGGCCGAGCAATATCTACTGACTGATCTTGATGATCAGTCGGAATACCTCTCAGTCCAGATGTTCAAGGACAACGCCATGAATGTCTGTATGGACTCGACCTACCGCTTTGTCGATACCGTCGTAGCCAATTTAGTTTCTCTTCACCAAGGTATTCAACCGCTCAAGAAATTCCACTTTGGTGGTGACGAAATTGCCGGAGCTTGGAAAGACTCCCCGATCTGCCAAGACTTCATTGCCAACAATACCGACGGGATCAACAGTGTCACCGATCTCAGCCGTTATTTTGTAGAGCGTATTTCCACGATCACAGCCAACTACGGCCTCAACCTTGGTGGCTGGGAAGACGGCCTGATGAATGAAGGCAAGGTATACCCTCGAGCCCAACTAGCCAATACCAAGGTATCCGGTAACGCATGGCAGAATATTTGGGAATGGGGTGTCGCCGACCGAGCCTATAATCTGGCAAATAATGGCTATGATGTAGTTTACAACCAAGCAACCCACATGTATTTCGATCACCCATACGAACCTGATCCGAACGAGCGTGGATACTACTGGGCACCTCGATATACCGATACCCGCAAGACTTTCGGCTTTATGCCGGACGATCTGTACGCCAACGCTGACTTCACTCGTGCAGGCGCCCCTATTACTAAAGATCAAGTGATTGAGGCTGCAGGCGTAAAATCACTTGAGCGCCCAGAAAAAGTGATTGGTTTGCAAGGCTCACTATGGGCGGAAACCGTACGTACCGAGGAACAATTCGAAGGTATGGTATTCCCAAGGCTGCTAGGGATGGCCGAGCGTGCCTGGCACCGAGCGCCATGGGAAGCTGATGATCTCGCGAACGTGGTTGTTGACGAGAAGGCAAGAAAGGCAGACTACAACCATTTCGCTAACTTAGTTGCACAAAAAGTATTCCCGAAAATGGAAGCAGCAGGCATTGCGTTTAACCTTCCTGTTCCGGGAGCCATCATCGAAGCGGGTCTACTGAAAGTGAACTCCCCATTCCCAGGTCTTACGGTTGAGTATTCAACAGATAACGGCAACAGCTGGCTTGTTGTTGACCAGCAGGCCCCACCAGCCGTGACCGCTGGCGTTCAGGTCCGCACCGTATCTGGCGATCGCACCAGCCGCATAGCAACGGTGCAGTAAGCACTCCTCCAGGCAACCAGCCTCCACACGAGGAGGCTGGTACATCGGAGCCATGCTGCTGGCATTTCAATCATCGCCCCCCCTCCAGTTGAAGTTACCCACTGTTTTTGTGGATAACATTAAACAGCCGTTTAAAAACAGAGAGTTAGTATTTTCAATAAAATGCCGCTAATTTTTAGCGGCAAAAGAAAAGGTTCATCTCGGATCTCCGGGGAAGACTGACCGAATTTTCAGAAAGAAGTATGCAGTATCACGATAGCCATAG
>NZ_JAWJZI010000031.1:0-28067 GCF_033022775.1 Photobacterium rosenbergii
TTAATGTCTGAGGGTATTTTCACTCAACCGTAGGATCATTCAACTGATCAATGGCTTAACTGATCGGTGTTAGCCCTTGCAGGCGGTTTTTCACTATTGCTGGACTAGCAATTATGGCTTGTAGATGATTTCGACGTCGTAGTCGTCTTCGTTCCAATCATCCCAGTCATCATCGTCGTCATCACTCTTCTCAGCGTTTTTAATTTGCTGTTCGTGATAATCGTCCCACTTGAACTCAACTTTCTTCTCTTCAGACTCTTCTTCATCGTATTCAAAGTCAACAGCAGGCATCGACTCGATCTGGCGCATCAGATCGTAGGTCAGCTCTTTGGTACCCATACGATTTAGTGCCGAGATACAGTAGTAGCCTTCGTCCCATGCCAGAGCATCCAAGATCTCTTCGATCTTCTCTTGTGCTTCTTCTTCCGGCATCAAGTCTACTTTGTTAAAGACAAGCCAACGTGGTTTGTTGGTTAGCTTTTCACTGTACTGGTTAAGCTCATTGATGATAGTGAATGCATTCTCGATTGGGTCTGAACCATCGGCTGGCAGCAGATCAATCATGTGCAAAAGCACACGACAGCGCTCAAGGTGCTTCAAGAAACGGATACCCAAGCCAGCACCGTCGGCTGCACCTTCAATCAAGCCCGGGATATCGGCAACCACAAAGCTACGATCGCTATCGACACGCACCACACCAAGACTTGGCACAAGTGTCGTAAACGGATAGTCCGCCACTTTCGGTTTTGCGGCTGACACAGAGCGGATAAAGGTCGATTTACCCGCATTAGGCAAACCTAGCATACCCACGTCGGCCAGAAGCAATAACTCCAATCGAAGATGGCGTACTTCACCTTTGGTACCCATTGTTTTCTGACGCGGTGCGCGGTTTACAGAAGACTTGAAACGGGTGTTCCCCAGGCCATGGAAGCCACCTTTCGCGACCATTACCTTCATGCCATGCTGGGTCAAGTCAGCGATAACTTCGCCAGTCTCTTCATCGACAGCACGGGTACCAACAGGAACGCTCAGGACCTTGTCGGCACCACGTTTACCTGTACAGTTACCGCCACGACCATTTTCGCCACGTTCAGCGGCGTAGAATTTTACAAAGCGGTAGTCGATTAGTGTATTGAGGTTTTCATCAGCCAGTAGGTAAACATCACCACCGTCACCACCGTCACCACCGTCAGGCCCGCCTTTCGGTACATACTTTTCAGTACGGAAACTGACGGTACCATTACCACCGTCACCAGCATCGGCTCGAATCACCGCTTCATCTACAAACTTCATCTCTTTCTCCGCACAGTGGCGTTAAAATTCTTCAACTCGGCTCGTTCTGTCCAAGTTGCTATTAACCTATTGTACAACCAAACGTCGTGCTTATCCGACCTTTTGTCGCGCACAACAGTGGGCCAACGCTGGTGTCCAATTATTACTTTCGCTTCAGCAAGCGATGACCGATAGCGCTAAACATCGCACCACCGACGACAACCATTGCTCCGGCATAACCCCACTGGTTCAGGGCTGCTGGCGCAACATAGTCAGGCCAGAGCAAACTGGCCAGATCCACAAACAGAATCGTGAACAGGGGGGCTAAGGTGATCACAGCACTGACCTGCGAAGCCTGCCAGCGCGCCATCGCTTCAGCGAAGGCGCCATATCCCACCAATGTATTGAGGCAGCAGAAGATCAGCATGCCCAACTGCCGCTGATCCATCAGCTGGATCTGGCTTGGTGTGGCGACCGGCATCAAGATCAAGGCGCAGATCACGTAGATCATCAGCAAGATCTGCGGTGACGAAAACTGCCTTAGCATGCGCTTTTGTGCCAGGGCGTAGACAACCCAAACCATAGCGGCGGCAACAGCCAACAACACTCCGGTGGTGTATGCGCTCATACTGGTGAACAGCTCGGCCAGGCGCTCATTAAAGAACAGTAGCAAGCCGGACAGTAACGCGACCACCCCAACGACCTGATGCTTACCCAAGGTCTCTTTGAACAGCCATACGCTGGACAGCAGCAGCATCATAGGTGCCAGCTGCATGATCACCTGCACGACAGCAGGGTTAAGGTACGACAGTGAGCTGTTGAACAGTACAAAGTTACCTGCAAGCCCTAGGCTCGCCAGCAACAACAGGATACCCCCCTTGCGCCCTAGCCCGCTGAGGCTGGGCAGATTACGTCGGTAGGCTAACCACAGGCCCAATCCAGTGGCTGCTGTCATAAATCGATACCAGACGATGGTAAAAGGATCCATCACCTCGACAGCCTGCTTCATTGCAATGGGCAGCGCTCCCCAAAATACGGCGGTAAGCAACGCCAGGGACATCCCAAGCAAGGGATTTTGCTGTGGCATAAAGCCCCCCATAAACAAAAAGCCCCGCCAGTAGGCAGGGCTTTATCATTCGTGTCGAGACTGAATTATTCAGCTTCGATAGAAACGAATTTACGGTTCTTAGGACCTTTAACTTCGAACTTCACTTTACCGTCAGATAGAGCGAATAGAGTGTGGTCTTTACCTAGGCCTACGTTGTTACCTGCGTGGAACTTAGTACCACGCTGACGTACGATGATGTTACCTGCTAGTACAGATTCGCCACCGAAACGCTTAACACCAAGACGTTTACTTTCTGAATCACGGCCGTTACGAGTAGAACCGCCAGCTTTTTTGTGTGCCATCTTTAAATTCTCCTGTTATTAAGCGCTGATGCCAGTAATTTTGACTTCAGTGAACCACTGACGGTGGCCCGCTTGCTTACGAGAGTGCTTACGACGACGGAACTTAACGATTTTTACTTTATCGCCACGACCGTGAGTAACTACTTCAGCAGTTACTTTACCGCCAGCTACGAAAGGTGCGCCTACAGTTACTTCTTCGCCGTTAGCTACTAGAAGTACTGAGTCAAATTCAATGCTAGCGCCAGTTTCAGCGTCTAGTTTTTCTAAGCGTAGGGTCTGGCCTTCGCTTACACGGTGTTGTTTACCACCACTTTGGAAAACAGCGTACATGTCTTACTCCGCTTGTCCGCATAGGCCATTTGCCACGTATATTTTGGGCAATGGGTATGCGCTTAATCTTGTCATCAATAGGGCGCGAATGTTACGCGAAATTAGGGCTACTGGCAAGCGATTGTGCAAAGAAAATTGGCGAAAAGCTGCTCAGTAATAAAAGTCATCGATTTAAACGCAATCGAGGTTATGAAGATTGCTGTCTTTTAGTGTAATATTCGATAATTAATTTATCTCGGTTGATTAACAAATCTTAACTATGCAACCCTTTTGATCCTTGCTGTGAGCCACTTCCCATCTTATGGGGCGAACTTTTCGTGCTTGGGTCAAATCAGTTAAGCTTACAACCGACACGCATAACAATCCGCCGGGTGCGGCACATTATTTTGCTGGATGTACAATGGATTTCAAAGCTATCCAAGCGCTCACTGCCAATGATATGGCACAAGTCGACGCGAAGATACTGGCTCAACTGAACTCAGATGTAGCCCTCATTAATCAACTAGGTTTTTACATTGTCAGCGGCGGCGGCAAACGCATACGCCCGATGCTTGCTGTACTGGCAGCCCGTGCCCTTGGCTACCAAGGCGAACAACACACTACCGCAGCGGCCTTTGTGGAGTTTATCCATACTGCCACCCTACTTCATGACGATGTTGTCGACGAGTCGGATATGCGCCGCGGCAAAGCGACCGCCAATGCAATGTTCGGTAATGCCGCCAGTGTGCTGGTTGGAGATTACATTTACACCCGCTCGTTCCAGATGATGACCAGCCTACGATCCTTGAGGATCCTCGATGTCATGAGCGAAGCGACCAATGTGATCGCAGAAGGTGAAGTGCAGCAGCTGATGAACTGCAACGATCCCGACACCACAGAAGAAAGCTATATGCAGGTGATCTACTCCAAGACTGCCCGCCTGTTTGAAGCGGCAACCCAAATCTCCGCCATTCTTGTCGAAGCCCCGGAAGATACCGAGCGAGCTCTGCAGGATTATGGCCGCTACTTGGGTACCGCCTTCCAGCTGATTGATGATGTTCTCGATTACAACGCTGATGGCGATGAAATGGGCAAGAATGTCGGTGATGATTTGGCCGAGGGTAAACCTACTCTGCCTCTACTTCACGCAATGCAACACGGTAATGCCGAGCAGGCCGCGATGATCCGCGAAGCGATCGAAAAAGGCAATGGCCTGGACAAGCTGGGGCCTATTCTAGAATGCATGAAGCAAGTTGGCTCGCTGGAATACACCCAGCAGCGCGCCGAAGAAGAAGCCGAGAAGGCAATCGCCAGCCTGGCTCAGATTGCCGATAGCGAATTCAAGGATGCACTGGTTGCACTGGCCCATCTGGCTGTGCACCGCAATAAGTAACCGTCGCTGCTTTAGCGTAGCGCTCTCTATAAGCGCTTCTATTAACGCCCAACAAGAGCCTGCCTTTCGGTGGGCTTTTTTGATCGCCTCATTACCTCAGGCCGTACTCACTCAGTGATTTCACAATAATCTATAGTTATATCAATGACGGCTGGATCTTCGAGATCATGACAGGAGGCCACTATGCAAGCAAAAGAACTGAAGCCTGGAATGTGGGTTGAATACCAGCAGGGCGTCGCTGAAGTTATCGATGTGGATCAAGAGCACAACACGGCGATCATCGAGAACATGAGTGATCACCGCCGGATCAACATCAACTGCAATGATCTTGTTGACCAACCCCAGCTCCATACCGGATGCGACAATTACTATTGAACATCACACGAGCATATCGTTCCCCAAAAAAAGAAGCGACCTGTTGGCCGCTTCTTTTTATACAAGAGTTAAAGCTCAGGAGTTACTTGGCAGCAAACTCTTCGCCTTTGGCGATATCACCGTGAAGTGTCTCCAGCATGCCTTCCAGTGCGTCCTGCTCGAAAGCACTTAGCGCACCGTAATCCATCACCTCTTCAACACCCTCTTTGCCTAGAAGAATTGGCTGGGCGAAGAAACGTGCATGTTTGCCGTCACCTTCCACATAAGCACACTCAACCTGGCCAGTTTCGCCCTGCAGCGCACGAACCAGTGATAGACCGAAACGACAAGCCGCCTGACCCATAGACAAGGTCGCAGAGCCGCCACCGGCTTTGGCTTCTACCACTTCGGTACCCGCATTCTGGATGCGAGGCGTCAGTGCTTTTATTTCCTCTTCAGTGAATTCAACACCTTCTACCTGAGACAGAAGAGGCAGAATAGTCACACCAGAGTGGCCACCGATCACAGGTACACGCACCTCGCCCGGATCAACATTCTTCAGCTCAGCGACAAACGTCTCAGAGCGGATCACATCCAGAGTCGTTACACCGAATAGTTTGCGCTTGTCGTAAACGCCAGCTTTTTTCAATACATCAGCGGCAATCGCTACAGTTGTGTTAACTGGGTTAGTGATGATACCTACACAAGCTTTCGGGCAAACAACCGCAATTTTTTCAGCCAGTGACTTCACGATACCTGCGTTCACGTTGAACAGATCGGCACGATCCATACCCGGCTTACGAGCAACACCAGCAGAAATAAGAACAACATCAGCACCCTCTAGTGCCGGAGTTGGATCTTCACCCGCGTATCCCTTAATAGAGACAGGAGTTGGGATATGGCTCAGATCAGCCGCAACGCCTGGTGTTACTGGGGCAATATCATACAGCGCCAGATCCGAACCTGCTGGCAGACGATTCTTAAGCAACAGGGCAAGAGCCTGGCCGATACCACCGGCCGCACCAATTACAGCAACTTTCATGTTCGTTCTCCTTTACGATAGAAGTATATAATTTTCAGACCTAATCATATGAAATCACAGTCGATTTAAAACACTGATTTCATATCAAAGACAGAACTGACGTTATAGTAACCAACCAAGAAATACAATCAGATGCCACCAGCTTTGCGATATCGCGCATAGGCAAGAATAAAATGTGCTACATCCCCATAACATTTACCCATGTAGACTTGACGTTTGCAGCGCGTAAATCTCGCATACCTCTTAATATTTATTCACTTTCACCCGCTATAATGGTGATACATGCACCAGTTTACTTGAACACTGTTTGCTTGAATCCAAAAAGTTGTGCCAGAATACAGCACCTCGTCCCTGCACATGAAATTTACTTATGCGAAATTCAGATAAACAAGAACGCCTAGTCAAAGCGTTCAAGGCAATTCTAAAAGAAGAGAAATTCAGCTCTCAAGGTGAAATCGTCGACGCATTGAAAGCTCAGGGGTTCGACAATATCAACCAATCCAAAGTCTCTCGCATGCTAACCAAATTCGGTGCGGTACGTACCCGCAACGCGAAAATGGAAATGGTCTACTGCCTACCAGTCGAGCTTGGCGTACCGACAACCAGTAGCCCACTCAAAGAGTTAGTGATGGAGATCGGCTATAACAGTGCTTTGGTGGTTATCCACACCGGCCCAGGTGCAGCGCAGGTTATTGCCCGTTTGCTAGACTCCCTGGGTAAAGCAGAAGGGATCTTGGGCGTGGTTGCAGGTGACGATACCATCTTCATCACACCAACCAATTCGATTTCAACAGAAGAGCTGTTCGACTCTGTCTGCGAACTATTTGACTATAGCAAGTAATTGCTTATAGCCTCCTTAAGACCAGGCAGCAAATCATGCGGTTTCCTGCCTGGTTTTGTGAGAGTTAGATCACAATAAGACAAACTTTCACCAAACCCTCACCCCTTATGCAAATCATTGATTAATATAAATAATTATTCTACTCCCCATTAGTGTCAGTAACTATTTCCACTCTGTAACCACCTTATTTTCATTAACATAGTTTTAAAGTTATTGATTTGTTTTGATATCATTGCTCAGATTCAATAATGAATTACCCTCAGGTAGGTACGCCTTGCCACAGATGGAAAAGGCTTTTCTCTGGAAATAACAACAACTAGGAAGGGACAAACATGGCATTTAAGCAATTCGTCAAAGTCAGTGCACTTGCTGCCGCAGTTATGACAACTGGCATGGCCAATGCCCAGAACTTTATCACCATCGGTACCGGCTCTGTGACTGGTGTTTATTACCCGACAGGTGGTGCTATTTGTAAGCTCGTCAACAAAGACCGCAAAGAACACAATGTTCGCTGTTCGGTAGAGTCTACCGGCGGTTCTATCTACAACGTCAACACCATGCGTGCTGGTGAATTGGACTTCGGTATCGTGCAGTCTGACTGGCAGTACCATGGCTACAACGGTACCAGTAAATTCGAAGAGCAGGGTCCATACAAGAAACTACGTGCTGTGTTCTCACTACATACCGAACCGTTCAACATCATTGCCCGCACCGATGCAGGTATCAACGGTGTTGAAGATCTAAAAGGCAAGCGTGTGAACATTGGTAACCCAGGCTCAGGTGACCGCGCAACCATGGGTGTGGTCATGGACGCCATGGGCTGGACTAACAAAGACTTCAAACTGGCTTCCGAGCTAAAAGGCTCTGAGCGTTCGCAAGCACTATGCGACAACAAGATTGATGCCTTTGTTTACGTCATCGGCCACCCAAACGGCTCGATCAAAGAAGCAACCACCTCTTGCGATGCAAAACTAGTATCTGTAACGGGACCAAAATTTGACCAAATCGTGGCTGACACTCCTTATTACACTAAGAGTGTTGTTCCGGGGGGGATGTATAAAGGAACAGACGGCGACGTAAACAGCTTCGGTGTGGCCGCGACGCTAGTTTCCTCTACCGACGTGTCTGACGATGTTGTTTACGCTGTCGTGAAGTCCGTATTTGAGAACTTCGATACGTTCAAGCGCCTGCACCCAGCCTTTGCCAACCTCAAGCCTGAGGACATGGTCAAAGAGGGCCTATCCGTCCCACTACACCCAGGGGCCGTGAAGTACTACAAAGAAGCAGGTTACCTGAAGTAATCCTGCATGATAGGCAATACCATGCAGCAAGCACCAGATTATGGTGCTTGCTGCTTCTCTATTTTTCATTCCGATAAATTCTAATCACACCCTAGCCCATCGAAGAAGGATTATGCATGACGAAGACAACACAATCGTCGACAGATGTGCAAGATATGGTGGCTCAGGCGGATACCGGGGCAAGAAGCCCAATTGGACTGGCTGGACGTATCCTGTGGTTTGTTCCATTTTGTTGGTCACTGTTCCAACTTTGGTACGCTTCACCGTTACCGTTTATTTTCAACTTTGGCGTCCTAAACGACACTGAAGCCCGATCTATTCACTTGGCATTTGCCATCTTCATGGCATTTACCGCCTACCCAGCCCTGAAACATTCGCCGCGAGACAGGATCCCACTGCTAGACTGGCTCCTTGCGCTGGCAGGCAGCTTCGCTGCTGCATACCTGTTCCTGTTTTATACCCAGCTGGCTGGTCGCTCCGGAGCCCCTACCCAGATGGATATCGTGGTCGCCGTTACCGGTATGGTGTTGCTGCTTGAAGCGACTCGCCGCGCACTAGGGCCACCTTTGATGGTCGTCGCCGCTGTCTTCTTGCTGTACACTTTCGGCGGTCCTTACATGCCGGATGTCATTGCCCACAAAGGTGCCAGCCTCAATAAGGCCATGTCGCACCTGTGGCTAACGACTGAAGGGGTATTCGGTATCGCGGTTGGCGTCTCGACCTCGTTCGTATTCCTGTTTGTATTGTTTGGTGCCATGCTCGAACGTGCCGGTGCCGGTGCCTACTTCATTAAGGTAGCCTTTTCGCTGCTTGGCCATATGCGTGGTGGTCCGGCCAAAGCGGCAGTTGTCGCTTCGGGTCTGTCTGGCCTCGTATCCGGCTCGTCGATTGCCAACGTGGTCACCACCGGTACTTTTACCATCCCACTGATGAAAAAGGTGGGGTTCCCAGGTACCAAAGCCGGTGCCGTCGAAGTGGCCGCGTCAACCAATGGCCAGCTGACCCCGCCTATCATGGGGGCTGCAGCCTTCCTGATGGTGGAATACGTCGGGATTTCCTACGTCGAAGTAATCAAGGCCGCATTGCTGCCAGCGCTGATCTCTTATATCGCACTGATTTACATCGTCCACCTGGAAGCCTGCAAGGCCGGGATGTCCGGCCTCGAACGCCGCTATAAGCCGACTTTAGCCCAGAGCCTGCTGTCATTCTGTGGCACCATCCTCGGCTTAGTCGTTCTCAGTGCCCTAGTCTACTACGGCGTTGGCTGGACCAAGGACGTCTTTGGCGCGGCGGCGACCCCGTTGATCGCAGCAGTGATCCTGATCGCCTATGTCGCATTGATCAAAGTGGCAGCCGACTACCAAGATCACGCGCTTGAAGATCCAAACGCCGATATTACCGAGGTCCCTGACCCGGGGCCGACGATGAAATCAGGGCTTTACTTCCTGCTACCGATTGTTGTGCTGGTTTGGTGTCTGACGGTAGAGCGCTTCTCGCCAGGGCTGTCTGCCTTCTGGGCAACCGTGTTCATGATCTTTATTCTGTTAACCCAGCGCCCACTGCTGGCGTTGTTCAACAAAGAAAAGACATTGGCTGAAGCCGGTAAGGAAGGGGTTATCGACCTGCTCGAGAGTCTGGTTTCCGGTGCCCGCAACATGATTGGTATCGGTGTGGCCACCGCCGCCGCCGGTATCGTAGTCGGCGTGGTTACCCTGACCGGAATCGGGCTGGTAATGACCGAATTCGTCGAATTTATCTCCGGCGGCAACATCATGCTGATGCTGCTGTTCACAGCCTTGATCAGCTTGATCCTCGGTATGGGTCTGCCGACCACGGCAAACTACATCGTGGTCTCGACCTTGATGGCACCGGTTATTGTTACTCTCGGAGCTCAACACGGCCTGATCATTCCATTGATCGCGGTACACCTGTTCGTGTTCTACTTCGGGATCCTTGCCGATGATACCCCGCCGGTCGGCCTGGCCGCCTTTGCTGCCGCAGCGATTGCCAAAAGCGATCCGATCCGCACCGGTATCCAGGGCTTCACCTATGATATCCGGACCGCCATCCTGCCGTTCATGTTTATCTTCAATACCCAGTTGCTGATGATGAATATCGACTCCTGGTGGCACCTGATGCTCACGGTCGGCTCGGCGATCATCGCCATGCTCACCTTCTCGGCGGCGACGCAGGGATGGTGGTTTACCAAGACCAAATGGTGGGAAGTCGCAGCGCTACTGCTAATCACTTTCTCTTTATTCCGCCCGGGTTTCTGGTGGGATATGGTCTACCCGCCCAAGCATGAGATGCCGGGTACCCTGATTGCCGATGCAGCCGATAAGCTGGCTATTGGCCAGCCGCTTGAGCTGCAGGTCAGCGGGGAAAACCTGGAAGGGAAGTTCGTCTCCAAGCACGTTCTGCTGCCTTTTGATGAAGCAGCGGTCTCCCCCAACGAGCGGATCGATTCTACGGGCCTGATGCTGCGCCAGGATGGCGACAAGATGATCGTCGATATGGTCGAGTTCGGCAGCCCGGCAGAGCAGGCCGGTATCGACTTCGATTGGGAGATCACTACCGTTAGCCTACCGGCGGCCCGCCCGATGAAAGAATGGGTCTTCATACCGACCTTGCTCATCTTGGGCGGACTGGGCTGGAACCAGCGTCGGCGTGCCAAATCTCTTGGTCACATCAAGTAAACCATTATCAAGCAAACCAAGGTTCTGGCTCTTTCATCACGAAAGGGCCATGCCAGTTTGGTATACACTATAGGGAGCCTCTCCCTTCGTGAACAAAGAGACAAAGTATGTATAAGCAAATCTTGGTTCCGGTCGACCTCAATGATAAAGGTTTCGCAGACAAAGCTGTCGAACTAGCTGTTTGGCATGCCCAGCACTCCAATGCCACCATCCACCTGCTCAATGTCCTGCCCGGCATCCACATGGCGATGGTATCAAGTTACTTTCCCAAAGATGCGGCGCGCAAAATGATGCAAGACACCCAGCAACAGCTCAAAGCCTTTGCCGAAGCCTATATTCCACCAGAAATTGTCCACCACCAGCATGTTTCGGAAGGGAAAACATGGACGACGATATTGGAGCATGCCGAGCGGGTCGGTGCTGACTTGATCATCATGCCGAGCCATAAGCGTTCTGGCCTCGATAAAGTCATGCTCGGCTCAGTCGCCGCCAAAGTGGTTGAGAACTCCCCGATCAATGTCTTGGTTCTCAAGCCCCAGGCTCACCTGTCTGAGTCCGACTAATACCGAAATCACGCACTAAAAAGCCCGCTGCTGCGGGCTTTTTATCAATCAATAAGTTACTTCCTTTGGTCATAGCCCCAGCGCGGAACCAGACCTTGTTCGACGCCAAGGTGGTCCAAAATGCGCGCCACCATAAAATCGACCAAATCCTCGATAGTCTCTGGCTGGTGATAAAAACCAGGAGCCGCCGGCATAATCGTGGCACCCATTTGCGACAGCTTGAGCATGTTCTCCAAATGAAGCGTGGAGAACGGGGTCTCGCGCACCACCATAAGCAGTTGCCCACGCTCTTTGAGTACCACATCAGCTGCTCGTTCCAGCAGGTTATCCGACAGCCCATGGGCTACCGAGGCTAAAGTACCCGCCGAGCAAGGGCAAACCACCATTTTTTTCGGCGCTGCCGAGCCTGAAGCCACCGGCGAGAACCAATCTTCTTTTCCGCACACTTCAAGCCTGTCAGCAGAGCAACCCAGCAGCTTAACCAAGGCTCCCTTTGCCGCATCCGGCCCGGATGGAAGTTTCAGACCATGCTCGGTGGCCAACACCACCCTGGCCGCCGATGAGATCAACAGGTACACATGGTAATCAGCCGCCAGCAGGCACTCCAGCAGACGCAAACCATAAGGTGCGCCGGAGGCGCCAGTCCATGCCAGGGTAATACGTTTATCAGGACTACTCACCAGCAGCCTCCAGGGCGGCTAGCAACTTACCGTGGATACCACCGAAGCCACCGTTGCTCATCACCAAGATGTTATCGCCAGGACGGGCACGTGCGATAACTTTGGCGACCAAGGCATCCAAGTCACTGTCTGTCTGGCTTGGCTGCTGGCAATGCTCGGCAATTTCGTCCACCGACCACGGGATATTATCCGGCTGGAAGATGAAGACTTCATCGGCTGCGGCCAGCGCCGGTGCCAAATCAAGTTTGTGCACGCCAAGCTTCATGGTATTCGAGCGAGGCTCCAGAACCGCAAGGATACGTTGCTCCCCGACTTTGGCACGCAAACCACCCAGCGTTAGCTCAACCGCAGTTGGGTGGTGGGCAAAGTCATCATAGACCTTCACCCCGGCTTGCTCGCCTTTGAGCTCCAACCGGCGCTTGGTATTGACAAACTTGCCCAGCGCCTCGCAGGCCAGCTCCGCAGTCACACCAACATGACGAGCTGCGGCAATGGCCATCAGGGCATTGCTGACATTGTGATCACCAATCAGATCCCAGTCGACAGTCCCTGCCTTTTTGCCATCAAGCAACACATCAAAACGGCTGCCGGCAGGATCCAGTTTTTGCGCCTGCCAATGACCATCTTCGCCGATATATTCCAGCTCGCTCCAGCAGCCCATGCCCAGAGTGTCATCTATTGCCTTGACCCCTTTCGGGGCGAGGATACGGCCATTGCCCGGTACCGTTCTTACCAAATGGTGGAACTGCCGCTGTATCGCTTTCAGATCATCAAAAATATCTGCGTGATCGAACTCCAGATTGTTCATCACCAAGGTGCGTGGTCGATAATGAACAAACTTAGAACGTTTATCGAAAAAAGCACTATCGTATTCGTCCGCCTCAACGACAAAGAACATACTTTCACCTAAACGTGCGGAAACACCGAAGTTTCCAAGCACACCACCAACCAGGAAGCCGGGTTGATAACCGCAATCTTCAAGGATCCAGGCCAGCATACTCGCGGTAGTGGTCTTACCATGGGTGCCCGCAACAGCTAGCACCCAGCGGTCATGCAGCAAAATCTCCTGCAGCCACTGCGGGCCCGAGGTATAGCGCAAGTTGTTGTTAAGCACATACTCCACACAAGGGTTACCACGGCTCATCGCATTGCCGACGACCACCAGGTCAGGGGCTGGATTCAACTGTGATGGATCATAACCTTGAATAATTTCAATGCCTTGAGATTCAAGAAGAGTACTCATTGGCGGATAGACGTTGGCATCGCAGCCGGTGACTTTATGGCCTAGCTGGCGGGCAAGAATTGCCGCACCGCCCATGAAAGTGCCACAAATTCCTAAAATATGGATGTGCATAACTGTCAGCTCACTCGGTAATTTTCACTAATTTCACGCTAATGCGTTACTTCGTTACCATAAAAAAGATCTTTATATACAATATTTTATACAAAATAGAGCACACACTATAAAAAGGCGAAATGCCAATATGGGTATAAAAATTGTCCATTAGAGACATTGTACCTGACTTAACTGCCCCGATGACAACAAGATGCAAGGATTGTATATGTCCGATATTAGAACCCTTGGCGAGTTCATTGTCGAGAAACAGAACGACTTCCCCCACGCCAGCGGTGAGCTTTCTTCCCTGCTGAGCTCGATTAAACTTGCGGCGAAAATCGTCAACCGTGAAATCAACAAAGCCGGCTTGGCTGATATCACAGGTTCGTTCGGCGACGAGAATGTTCAGGGTGAAGAGCAGCAGAAGCTCGATGTCTATGCCAATGATAAGTTTAAAGCTGCACTAGAAGCACGCGACCAAGTGTGCGGTGTAGCCAGTGAAGAAGAAGACGAAGCCGTTACCTTCAACCGCGAGTTGAACCGTAATGCCAAGTACGTCGTTTTGATGGATCCACTAGATGGTTCTTCGAACATCGACGTAAACGTTTCCGTCGGTACTATCTTCTCTATTTACCGCAGAGTATCTCCTGTCGGCACCCCACCGACCCAAGAAGACTTCCTGCAGCCAGGCAGCGAGCAAGTCGCGGCGGGCTACATTATCTATGGTTCATCAACCATGCTGGTTTACACCACAGGTAACGGTGTCCACGGCTTTACCTATGACCCGTCTTTGGGCCTGTTCTGCCTGTCACACGAGAACCTGCAAACGCCTGAAGACGGCCGTATTTACTCGATCAACGAAGGTAACTACTTCCGCTTCCCAATGGGCGTGAAAAAGTACATCAAGTACTGCCAGGAAAATGTGCCAGAAGACGATCGCCCTTACACCTCTCGCTATATCGGCTCACTGGTATCGGATTTCCACCGCAACCTATTGAAAGGCGGTATTTACCTATACCCAAGTACTGCAACTCACCCAACCGGTAAGCTGCGCCTGCTTTATGAGTGCAACCCAATGGCCTTCCTGATCGAGCAGGCTGGCGGTAAGGCGTCTGACGGTGAAAACCGTATCATGGACATCAAGCCAACCGAGCTCCACCAGCGGGTGCCATTCTTTGTCGGTTCTACCAGCATGGTAGAAAAAGTCGAGGCTTTCCTCGCCGAATTCCCTGACCAAGACTAAGCAACACAAACAGGCTGAATCACTCAGCCTGTTTTCTTTTCCCTTCTGTTACACCACTCCCTACAACTTATTGCTATTAGACAATAAAAGAAGGATGTTGGTATTATAATTTCAACATCCCCCAACAATTGATTAACCTAGCAAAAGGAAGAGACGATGAGCCTGAATCAGGTCCCAGCTGGAAAGGACATACCCGAAGATATCTATGTTGTCATTGAAATCCCTGCCAATGCCGACCCTATCAAATACGAGGTCGACAAAGACAGTGGCGCTGTTTTCGTAGACCGCTTTATGTCTACCCCAATGTTCTACCCTTGTAACTATGGTTATGTAAACCACACCCTCTCCCTCGATGGTGACCCGGTAGATGTGTTGGTCCCAACCCCTTATCCGCTGGTACCGGGCTCGGTGATCCGCTGCCGCCCAGTTGGCGTGCTGAAGATGTCGGATGAATCCGGAGAAGATGCCAAAGTTGTTGCCGTTCCTCACAGCAAGTTGACCAAAGAATACGATCACGTTCAGGATGTCGATGATCTACCTGAGCTGTTAAAAGCACAAATCACCCACTTCTTCGAGCGCTATAAAGAGCTTGAACCGGGTAAATGGGTGAAAGTGGAAGGCTGGGCAGATGCCGCTGCCGCCAAGGAAGAGATCCTTGAATCATTCAAGCGCGCCCAGGAAAAATAATTGCTAACGAAATAATATCCCGGGCAAAAAGCCCGGGACTGTAATGAGGTAACCCTATGCGAAGGCCGTTGATAGCCATTACTATATTGTTAGGCTCAATTACCAACCAGGCGTTTGCAGAAGTCGTGACACCAGAGGAGTTCTGGCAATCCTATAATGGTACCCATTCAGGGAAGCCACTGATCATTGATGTCCGAACTCATGAAGAGTTCATCGGCGGCCATCTTCCAGGAGCTATCAATATTCCTTACGATAAAATTGAGTTACTGACCACTTTTGCGCCGGACAAGAGCCAATCCCTATTTATCTACTGCCGTTCAGGCCGACGCTCCGGCATCGCAGAAACAACCTTGAATAAGCTGGGCTACCCCAATATCTATAATGGCGAAAGCTATCAGGCATTGGCTGAGACAATGCCCGAGTAAAACACTAAAATAATTACGCCGATATTTTTCTTTTCCGAAAACACCAATCTCCATGTCCAATGACAGGCAAGCCTGACACTGACTGGTTATATAGATATATCCATGCCTTACCGTAAGACGTCTCGACCTCAACCCGGTCGTACTCCACCGGGTATTCCTCGAGCCAGTCAAGGTCGCGTAAAATTGCCTCGTTAATTTGGTAAACTTCACCAAACAATGGGGCCCCGTTGCGGGACGCAACTGCCGCAGGATATGCCTCCAAAGCATAGAGCAAATAGTCTGGTGGCAAGCACTCATCACCCAGTTTCACCGCCTCTCTGAGGAGGTAGGCATTATCCTCTCCCTCACGAAGGGTCCCATAAACAAAGACTTTCACGCTACATCCTGTCCATTAGTTAAACTCAAACTGATACAGCAAGTCCGCTGCACTATCCAAACCTGATACGACTTCCACATACAGATCTTTCATCAGGCGATAGCGCACGGTAAATTCCGGGATAGAGTTGAAAATCCCCACTCCATACTTCACCTGAAGGCCAGGGGCAATATAGCCACTGATGGTCACCTGGGTATCATCGCCAGAGCCCGCAGTATCGAGTGACAGATCCTGCACGCCAAACGCTTCACCGACATTGCCCACCAGTTGGCCACTTTTCGCCAGCCCCATACTCAATAGCGTTGCTGCCATGGCGTCATTGCTGTCAGACTCGCTGTCCAGATCCCTTCCTCGTAAAATATAGGATAGGGCATTCTGCTGCGGCATCGCCGGATCAGAGAATATCTTCACCTTCGGTTCGTCTGCCGGTCCCGTCACCCTTAGACCAGCAATCACATCATCCTCAATGTTATTGGGATCCCTGATCGCCTCGATCGATAAATAAGGTTGATCAGCCGGGCCATTGAATAAGATCTGACCTTTGCGGATCACCAACTCTTGGGCAAACGAGCGGTAGGTACCATTGCGCAGGTTCACCTCACCGTATACCAGCGGTCCTTTTTCATCCTGGCGGACATTGAGATCCCCCACCAAACCGGCTTTCAGGCCAAATGCAGAGAGTTTGACGTCACTCCCAATACGCACCAAGACATCGGTCTTGATATTAAACGGGATCGGCTTCTCCGTCTCAACCGGCTGCATATCTTCATTCAGTAAAATTTCATCATCCGATACCGCGACCGCCGACTCCGGTAACTGATCCACCGTGATCCGTCCCCACGGAATGACAATTCGCCCGGTGATTTCCGCTTGGTTAGGTGCTGCCTTGATGACCAAGTCCGGCGATACCTTGACCGCCAGCAGAGGCGGCACCGTCACTTCGAGCTCACGGCCATTGACCCCGAGCTGCCCTCGCCAGTTAGCCAGATCCTGCCAGTTACCATCACCGGTGATGTTCAGCTTACCATCCGGTGTGACCACCTCGCCGCTTAGCCGGGCCTGGTAGCCGCTGAACGTCGCCGTGATATCCGCCCTGTCAATATCAACGGGTATGGTCTGCCCTGACGCCTTGACATTGCTGATCTTGAGCAAACCATTCACCGCCGGATGCATCATTGGCCCCGTCACCGAAATATCAGCATCTACCGCTCCGTCAAAGGTATGGTAATCCTTCAGCAGGGGTTTCAAAAAACCCAGCATCAAGCGGTCTAGCTTCAAGCGGGCATCCAGTTGCTGATCGCCGCTCAGGGGAGCAATCTTGGCTCGGCCACTTAAGTCGCCATTATCTCGAATGGCAAACAGCCAATCGGCATTCAGGGTGTCTTGCTTCACTTCCGCGTTAATCGTCACCTTGTCCCAGCCGACCGTTACCGGCTCCAAATCGGGATCCTGTTGCTGGGTCACACTCCCGGCCGGCAACTCGACGCTGGCTTTGACATACGGCGCCGACTTCGGCGCCCATACCACTTCGGCCTGCGCTTCCGCGCTACCTTTTAGCGCTATGGTGTCCGGCAGGTAAGGCTCTAGCATCGCGAAATCAACATTGCTGAGCGCCACATTGGCGCGACCGCTTGCCCCGGCCTCCATATTCTGGGTCAGGCAGAGAGCCGCTCTCCCTTTCTCTTGCTCCCAGCAATGCGCCGCGACGCTCGCTAGCTGCGTCTCAAACCGGTAGCCAATCGCAGTAGAACGATCAAGCTTCCATATACCCAGCTCGGTATCTATTTCCCCTTGCTGGAGCGCACCACGCCACCCTTTGTCCCTGTCGAGCTCCCCCTGAAGGCGCAATGTCGTGCTGACAGGTTCGGCGTTCACATCCAGCACTAACTGATGCTGCTTTTCGCTTCCTTGGAACAATAGTGAGAGCTCGTTGAGGGTAAACGTATCATAACGCCCTCCCGAAGCGGTTAGGCTAACATCGGCATCCAGCAGCGGCATTGGGGTGATCTCCCCTTTCAGAGTTAGCTTATCTAGCGAAGCCAACTCTTCCCACCCCAAGGCTTCGCCAACCAAATCAACATCCAAGTCGGGCTCTGCCATTTTGCCTTTCAGCTGTACGCTGCCCAGAACGCTACCTCGCAGCCCTGGCAGGGATTGGGACAGAGCGGGGGCATTAATTTCCGCAGCCATATCCCAGGTCTTGGTCAAGCGGCCTTTAGCCGAAAAGCCGTTGGGGCCATGCTTCAGCGCCAGCCCTTGCGTATCGAGCTGAATGTCGCCTTTGCCGGAGGTGTCTTTTGCTGAAAGCTGGCCGTTTAGATCAAGCCGCTGCCCCATCACCTCGCCATCGACCACCAGCTCCGGCAACTCAACAAACCAACCGCCTTGTTGGGTCAGCCCGCCAGAGGTCTTTAGGTTACCACTCAAGTCACCCGGTACATCTTGCCACTCTAAACCTGGCTGGATATGACTAAAGGCAAGCTCTCCCTGCCAGCTTACCAAGTCTTTCCAACTTGCCTTGGCGTTACCGGAGATCTTCCCCCCCAATGTATCGATACTTAGGCGGCTTAACTCCACATCTTCAAGCGTTCCCTTGCCGACAAGCTCAGCACCAACCGCAGGCATTGGCTTACCATCAATCTGGCTGCCTAGCGTAAAGCTATACCCTTCAAGGCTGCCTTTCGCCGTCAATTTCGTTTCTTTCACCTCGAAGTCTGGCTCGCTGTCGATGGGCCATTGCAAATGCTGGCTATCAAGGGAAAGATCAAAAGGCAGTGCTGGATCTAGTGGTGACAATTGCCCTTTCAACCAGGCATCAAGCGTCCCTTTTACCCGGGCATCCAGTATCAAATTGGCCACACTGCCTTGTGCATTGAGATCTAGTTCATGGTTTTCTATCGGTGCCATATGGACAGCAATCCCAGCCTTCAGCGCCAGAGGGTAATCCCCTGTCAGTGCAATCGTAGCATCCGCATTCAGATCGGCCTGCGGTGCTGACATCTCCAGCTTTTCAACCACAACATCACTGCCCTTTGCCGAGGCGACCAGTTCAAGCTTTTGCACGGTCTGGGGCGTTTCACCATGAAGGGTAAAGTCTTCAACAGTAAAACGCTGGATGACAACAGACAGAGGGATACTGACTTCAGGCAACACTATCGGCTCAGAGGGACTCTCCTGAGACTCTGTTACTTCTGCTGTGTCGTTGCTTGCTGGAGCAAGTGTGAGTTCTATCTTCTTCCAATCAGTCGGCTTGAGGGTCAACTCATTCCCTACCATTTCCGCAGCGCTGGAAAAATGATGCCATCCGACTTTGTTTCCTAGGACGTCAAGCTCAATGTCATCAAGTACCAAGCGAGAAAGCGTAACAGGGATCGGCAAGCTGATCTCGGTGATCGGCTCCGAGGCGACATCATCTTCGACTTCTTCTGAGGCAGGAGGTAATTGCGGCATTGAGAAGCGCACACCACTGACTGCAAGATTGGAGATGCAGACCGCCGGGGTCAACAAGCAGCTGTCTTCGATATCCAAGACCAGCTGTGATACCGCGAGCTCTATGCTGTCATCGTTATAGTTGACCTGTTGGAGGGAGAAACCATTTAGCAAGCTACCTTGAGCACCGCCAATACTGAGGGCCGGCAGCACTTTCTGCGCCCCCCAGACAGCAACTTTGATCCCTGCGGGGGTATACAGCAGGGCTGCTACGGCAATCACCAACACCATCAACAATGCCAACAAGGCGATGGCAGAGCGCTTTACCCAAATCATATTTCTGGCCCCAATACAAAGTGGAGCTGGAACTTGTCTTTTTCTTTGTCCAGACCCCAAGCAAAATCAACACGGATAGGCCCAACAGGCGATGCCCATCGAACGCCTACTCCGGTACCCGCGACCCACTCGGGGCTGTCATTCCAGGCTGAGCCGTAGTCATAAAACACCGCTCCCCACCAATCACCATATACACGGTACTGGTATTCAAGCGTGGAAGTGAGCATATACTTACCCCCTTCCCTGAGCCCCACTTCATTACGCGGTGAAATTGACTCATAGCTGTACCCGCGCAGGCTGTTATCGCCCCCGACAAAAAAGCGCATAGAAGGTGGGATATCTTCCAGTCTATCGGCGATCACTGCACCGCCATCCAGCCGGAACAAACCGCGGTGATCTTCTCCTGCACTGCGAATCCAAGCTGAACGCCCCCGCAATCGTGTCAAGCGGCTATCAGAGCCCAAAACAGGATCGGAGTATTCAATCGAGATCAGCTGCTTATCCCCCCAAGTCGGCATTGCACCACCTCGAAGTCGGGTTTTGTCATAACTGATCCCCGGGATCACCATAAACAGGTTGCCACTCTCAATTCTTCCCTGGGTATAGTCTTCATAAAGCAAACGCATTGAGGCTATTCGTTTCCAGCCTGACTCCAAACGCCAATGGCGCTCTACCGCCAAGTTGGTTTCGGTACTGACGGTGTCATGGTTATCGACATAGCGGATCCCGCCTACAATTTGGTAGTAGTCGTTCAGGACATCATCCAGCGGGATTTTATAGGTTGCCTCGATCTTAGGCTGGATTTCAGATAATTCCGTTTTGATACTCAAGCTGTGACCTTTGCTATTAAGCCACGGCTTGCGCCAGTTGAATTTCAGGCGCGGGCCAACATCGGTCGAAAAACCGATACCGGTTTCAATTTGGTTTTTTACTTGTGGTTTGACGACCACACTGACAGGGATTTCGTCATCCTTGATATTGGCAATCTCACCGCCGACAAATATGGATGAGAACCAACCGACATTAGACAAACGCTGGTTAAACTCTCCCAACATTGAGGCGAGGTATGGGTCCCCCTCCTCATAAGGCATGAGTGACTCCAGGCGATCCAATTCAATCTGGCTACCTTCAAAAACGGTTTCGCCAAAGTTATAGCGCTGGCCAGAGGCGTACTCGATAGTAATAAATGCTTCGTTGCGGCTCGGTGCCACCTCTAGACGGCTGGCTATCAATTCGCCATCAAAGTAGCCCTTTCTCAAGGCTAAGCTGGCTAACGAAGACTTCAATGATTCGTATTTTCCATGATTGAGCGTTTCTCCTAGCCCAACCCCGCTGGTGCGCACCAAGGCAAGAAAGTCGGGATCATTCTTTGCCATACCGGTCAAAACAATATTGCTGCGTGCTATCGTGGTTTCTGGCCCTGCATCAACATTAACGACCAGTTCACTGCCATCATCAGCTTCGGAAAAAGAAATAGTGGGGTTATATCGCCCCAAGGCTTTTAAGGCATCGCGGATCTCCCCTTCTAGCTGCTCGCGAAAGCGCAGGGAGGTGTTGTAATCATTTTCCGGGATAGCTGACACATAAGCCTCAACATTGTCCTCGAGGCTTCCTTTTAACCCTTTTATTGTCAAAGAGGTCGCGGCTGAAGCCGGTATAGCAACGGTGAGCGCAAATGTTGCTAGGCCATACCGCAAAAAAGGTTTCTTCATTCTATTTACTTCATTGGTTAGCGCATTATTTTTTTATCTTTGTGCATGGTTAATTTTGACAAAGCACGGCTCTAACTGCCAATCTTTTGCTTCGAAAATCCACTTAAGTTGAATGTATCCCGTGTTTCCTCTACTTTGAACTAAGTCCATGGCAGCAAAATAAGGAAATAACCATGTCGCCAGTCAAACAAACCTTACCCACAGAAAGCCAAGCCCTGATCGGTAGGGCCACGCCCATTGTTCCCTCGCTCCCCCATGCGGTTAACGGGACACTGCTGAATGACGATATCCCTGACAATATGGAAGTACTCACTATTGGGATGGGATGCTTCTGGGGTGCCGAGAGACTGTTCTGGCAACAAGATGGGGTTTACAGTACTTCTGTAGGCTACAGCGGCGGCCTAACTCCGAATCCAACCTATGAAGAGGTGTGTACCGGGCGAACAGGTCACAACGAAGTCGTCAGGGTGATCTTTGACCCAAGAAAAATAAGCCTGGATACCTTGCTCACCCTGTTCTGGGAAAAACACGACCCAACCCAAGGGATGCGCCAAGGCAACGATATAGGTACCCAGTACCGATCTGCCATCTATACCCATTCAGATAAACAACAACAGGCAGCCCTCGAGAGCCAAGCCCTCTATCAACAAGCGCTTGGCGATACCGCTATCACTACCGAGATCCTGCCAGCCGGCACTTTCTACTTCGCTGAAGATTACCACCAGCAATACCTAGCTAAGAACCCCAATGGTTACTGCGGGCTAGGTGGTACCGGCATCTGCATGCCACCACAGCAAAAAAGTTAGACTGCTTCAGCACTAAGGAGCTGGATCTCCCGGTTAACTTCGCTAAGTACATTCAGCGCCTTAGTATCTTGCTTTTTGGGCGGTAGCAAACGGCCACGGTCAAATTCAAAAGCACCAACGCCTATAATGAATAACCGCCCCCTAAAGTAACTTTTAACATAGCGAGCAACTTGATTTGGTCGATATTGTTTGAATACTCTTAACATGGTTCCCTCACAAAATTACTATCAATATAGACCTTGAAAATCCCCAGATGTTTCCTTTTTCCAAGACTACCTGAATGGATAAAACAATAAGCAAGTTACTTGCCAGTTAAAGGATGTTTATCAAACTAATTTTCAGAGCACCAAGCCGCTCACCAAAATACGCACTTTGTTTTATATTTTCGTGATAAAGTTCAAGGCTTTACAAACTGGTTAAACCAGCTTGCTATCACTAATCTAAGATAATGGCGCGTCTAATAAATAATGGAAATAAAGATGAACAAGAAGCCAATTTTCGCCATGCTGGCCATGCTGCTACCAGGGACTGTATTTGCCCATAATCTCACTGTCGGTGAACCACTTCCGAACGCAGTGGTTGCGGACAAAGGTGAAATTACCCTACAAGATGACAAAATTGTCTATCAAGAATGGAACAGCAATCAGCTAGCAGGTAAGGTGAGGGTACTCCAAGCCATCGCAGGCCGCAGCTCGGCCAAGGCAATGAATGCCGATCTAATGAGTGCTATCACTGCAGCGGACTTCCCAGATGATCAGTACCAAACTACAACAATTATCAACCAAGATGATGCTATCTGGGGCACAGGGAGCTTCGTAAAATCATCTGCCGAAGACAGTAAGAAAGAGTTTTCCTGGTCTTCCATGGTTCTTGATGCCAATGGCAGTGTTCATGACTCATGGCAGCTAGCTGCTGAAAGCTCCGCCATCATTGTTCTTGATAAAAACAGCCAAGTACTGTTTGTAAAAGAAGGCAAGCTAACAGAACAAGAAATTAATCAAGCCCTTGAACTGGTGAAAAGCAACCTTTAAGGCGGCTTAACAGCCCCCAAATAAGCATAAAATGATAATGAAGGCCATACTCTAGCAACAGTAGTAATGTTATATTGTTACACCACATGGATATGGCTTTTATTTTATCAAAGTGAATCTTGCACAGCGTTGGACACCCAGACTAAGCCTTTTACTCATTAGCCTGATCATTATCATCGGGCCGGTCACTGTATTGCACCAACTTGAGGCAAGTACTGATCATCACCACGCCATCGACTGCTCTATCTGCCATATTGTTCATGACAGCTTCCATAGCCAAACCACTCTCCTAGCTGCCCCGATAAATCACTTATCAGTAATGGCCACCCAGGAGACAGAAAAGGGCTTCCCGCAATACCTTCCCCCAATAGCACGTTCACCTCCAATACATTGAATTTTTTTATTCAGAGACTTTTAAATCATTAACTAAATTTTTGGGGTAACCATGCGTTTTAATCAATCTCTTTCACCTATTGCCACTTTGTTCGTCACCCTTGGTCTGGCAGCCTCTGGCTCAGCCGCTGCGGATGATCACTTCCGTCAACATGACGCCCACGTTCACGGCGTCGTTGAAGTGAACATCGCCCAGGATGGCCAAGACTTATTAATGGAAATTCACGCGCCAGGTGCCGATATTGTCGGCTTTGAGCACGCACCTCAAACTGACGAGCAAAAAGCGGCGATTGAAAACGCAATCACGAAGCTAAAAGCTCCAGGGGAAACTTGGATGCTAACGGCAAGTGCACAATGTAAATTGGTAGATAGCCAAGTCACAGAAACGCTATCCTCCCAAGAAGATGATGCTCACGACCATGATGAGCAAGATCATGACGACCATGACCATGGTGCCCACGGTGAGTTCTCGGCACAATACACCTACAAGTGTGGTGATATTAATCAGTTAACTGAAATCAAAACCCAATGGTTTACGCATTTCCCAACCACCGAGCGAATTACCGTAAACGCGATTACGGACAAAGGACAAAAAGGTGGCTCGCTAACGTCAAGCACGACCACTTTCCGTTTCTAATTCAAAAGTAACCCAAATGGGGAAGCAATTCCCCATTTTAGGACAGACCATGAGCATCATTGAGATCCGCGAACTCACATTCCAATGGCCCCGCCAGACCCAGCCATTACTGGATATCCCTTCATTGGTGGTTAACCAAGGTGAAAAAGTTTTCATCAAAGGCCCTAGCGGCAGTGGTAAATCAAGCCTCCTGAGCTTGTTAGCCGGCATAAACGAACCGACATCGGGGAGCATTGAACTTCTAGGGCAATCATTCAGCAGCCTAAAGCCGACAGCTAGAGATCGTTTTCGGGCCGACCATATTGGTTACATCTTCCAGATGTTCAACCTGCTGCCTTACTTATCAGTGATTGATAATGTTCTTCTCCCTTGCCGTTTCTCAGCACTACGGAAGCAGCAAATAAACGGAGGAATGTTTGAGCAGGCAAAACAATTACTGTCCCAACTTCACCTACCGGATGAATGCCTAGAGCGCCCTATCAGTGAACTCAGTATCGGGCAGCAGCAACGAGTCGCAGCCGCGAGAGCCTTGATTGGCAAGCCGAAGCTGTTAATCGCCGATGAGCCGACCTCGGCACTGGATCATGATAACCGTGAAGCTTTCATCAAGTTGCTAATGGCGGAATGCGATAAGTCTGGCACCACACTACTCTTTGTCAGCCACGATGAAACACTCGAGCCGCTTTTTGATCGCAGCATCAATCTAAACACCATTAACCAAGCAGCAGGGAGACAATAATGGGAGCGATCATTCGCCTGGCCTGGCAAAGTCTGGCTAACCGAAAAGCCACCGCAATTTTGACATTGTTAACCGTTGCCATCTCAGTCACCCTTCTACTTGGCGTTGAAAAAGTCAGAACTCAGGCCAAGTCGAGCTTTGCCAATACGATTTCAGAAACCGACCTGATTGTTGGTTCTCGCTCTGGCCAGGTTAACCTGCTTCTCTATTCCGTATTTAGGATCGGTAACGCGACCAACAATATTGATTGGCAAAGCTTCCAAGAAATCAGCCAGCATCGCTCCGTAAAGTGGGCTATTCCAATTTCCCTGGGAGATTCGCACCGCGGCTTCCGGGTCATCGGTACCAATGGAGATTACTTTAAGCATTACCGGTACGGGCAGAAGCAACCTCTCGAACTCGCCCAGGGCGAAGTCTTCGATAGCCTTTTCGAAACCGTCATCGGTGCTGATGTTGCAAGAAAACTCGACTACAACATCGGTGATGAGATCATAATTGCCCACGGTATCAGCGATCAATCTTTTAATCGCCATGACAACCTGCCATTTAAAATTGTAGGGATCCTAGAACCGACAGGAACGCCGGTAGATCGCAGTGTACATGTCTCGCTGCCCGCGATAGAAGCCATTCATGTTGGTTGGGAAAGTGGTGCGCGCCTTGGGCCAACACCGGATGCGGATTTACTTGCTGCGCAACAGTTTGAACCTAAACAAATCACGGCTTTTATGCTTGGCCTTAATTCCAAAATTCAAACCTTTGCCCTACAACGCTACATCAATACCTATACCAAAGAGCCACTCAGTGCCATTATGCCGGGTATCGCCCTGCATGAGTTGTGGGGCATGATGTCTGTCGCTGAGCAAGCTTTATTGGTGGTTTCAGGGTTTGTCGTCATCGCAGGACTGCTGGGTATGCTAACCAGCTTATTGACCAGCCTGAATGAAAGGCGCCGGGAGATGGCAATTCTCCGCGCTATGGGTGCAAGACCCGGGCATATCTTCTTCCTGCTAACCAGTGAAGCGACATTACTGACTGCACTGGGTGTCGTCGTCGGTACCTCTTTGCTGTACTTGATATTATTTATCACCCAACCGATCATTCAGTCACAATTTGGTTTGCTAATCCCGATCACAGCACCTACTAGCTATGAACTGTTGTTGTTATTACTTGTGCAGTTAGCTGGTATGCTAGTCGGTATCATTCCTGCTATCCGCGCCTATCGACATTCGCTCTCGGATGGCATGACAATCAAGGTATAAATAGATGAAAAAATGGCTACTCGCTCTTTGCTGCTGGTTTCCACTACTCAGCTTTGCCAATGAGCCTTTGACACTGGACTGGATTGATCTCGTACCGGAAAAAGAACGAGCTCAATTCAACGCAAACCAAATGCCCATACTCAACCATGATGGCGATGCAGCCAAGCAGTCTATGATTGGTAATGTCAGGGAAGAGCTCAATGGAAGCACCGTTAAGATCCCTGGGTTTGTGATCCCACTAGAAGGGGATGATAAAGCAGTAACCGAGTTTCTTTTGGTACCTTATTTTGGAGCCTGTATCCACGTACCACCACCACCGCCAAATCAAATTGTATATGTGAAGTTCCCCAAAGGCGCTCCTATCCAACAACTGTGGGATGTGGTTTACGTGGTTGGTACACTAAAGACCCAGCCTGTTAGCCACGAGCTTGCCGAAGTCGGTTATTTGCTTGAAGGTACAGCCTTAGAAGACTACGACGATATGTGATCTCATTTAGCCAGCCTTTATGGCTGGCTTTTTTACACTTAAGGGTGATCCCAATGGAAGGCGAAAGCAAAGTCCCCGCTCCCCTAGAACCACAAATATCAGAAAAAGAAAAAACCAAAACGACTCCCCCCAGTATCATTGCGAATATGGCAGAAGAGCTTGGAGTTTGCTTCCTCATCACCAAAGAGGGAGCTAAAACGATATCAGAAAGGTATGAGGATAGGCTCAAAAAGGAACATCACCTCCAACAGGAAAGCTTAGAAAAAATCTTCAAACTCGCTTTTGATAATACTCATCCCGAGAAAGCTAAACAGATTGACCCGGATTGGCTGAGCTACTTCACCGCCATAGCCAAAACGATTCGCAATAACTCTATGCAACAGCTCTGGAGTCGTATCCTTCGCCAAGAATCTCTTACTCCAGGCTCAGTCTCCCTGAAAACACTCGATACACTCCGAAGTATGACCCATAAAGAAGCCCAGGTGTTTCATCGAGCGTGTACACTTTCATGCCACTTTGGCACGGATAAAAGTAAAAAGATCCTAACGGCATTAAAGGCAAGGCATAAATTTTTTCCTAGCCTTTTTACTCCAACACTGCATAAAGTCTCACTAGGCAATTTTTCACTGCCATACTCTGATCTTCTGATTTTGCTGGAGCTAGGCTTAATCCTAAAAAGTGAATTAGAATCGGGAGAGCTCGCTTCAGGCGCTCCTCTACCCTTTAGTTACCAAAATCATACCTATCAACTAACTCCGCACCAAAAAGGGCTGAGTTTCACCTATTACCGCCTATCGCCAACAGGCCAAGAGATTGCCGATCTACTGGGAAGCAAGACACACGAACCTTTTAGGGAAACCATTCTAGAGTTATTAGCGCCATTTTTTATGGTTGAAAGCCATCAATAGACCACACCCTTAGGTACTATCTAATAATTCACAGCAAAGTCCTGCTATAAAATGCAGGGCTTTTTTGCGGTTAGTAAAACGACTCATGCCCACTCACACATAACCCAAACACTAAGGCCAATTCAGCCTTTCAAAATGACTGGCGATATAGATGAGTCGTCGAAAAACCGAGTTGAACAAATAGATAGGGATTACTGTAAAGCATCTCTAGTAAGAAGCGGAGGGCCGGGGTCGCGCACGACCGGGACTCAAGCCGAAGGCTCGTGAGAGTCCCTTTTCCATGCTACAGATAGCAAAAAACCCCAGCCTTTCGACTGAGGTTTCTTTAATAAGTGGCGGAGCGGACGGGACTCGAACCCGCGACCCCCGGCGTGACAGGCCGGTATTCTAACCAACTGAACT
>NZ_JAWJZI010000032.1:0-27742 GCF_033022775.1 Photobacterium rosenbergii
CGGGGGCCGGATTTGAACCGACGACCTTCGGGTTATGAGCCCGACGAGCTACCAAGCTGCTCCACCCCGCGTCCGTATTATATTGAAAGGCAAACCAAACTAAGAATTGCCTTTCGAGGCTGCGCATTATACGAGGAAATGAGACGGATGCAATAGATCTCAAAAAAAATTTGATCTTTCCCATCCAACCGTCTATTTCCTCATCAAATTTTCATGATCTGCTCACGATAGTAGCGTAATTCGGCGATCGAGTCGCGGATATCATCAAGCGCTAAGTGGCTGCCCTTCTTGCTAAAACCATCCAACACCTCTGGTTTCCAGCGGCGGGTCAACTCTTTCAGGGTACTGACATCCAAGTAGCGGTAATGGAAGTACTGCTCTAGCTCAGGCATGTGCTTGTAAAGGAAGCGGCGATCTTGGCCAATGCTGTTACCGCAAATTGGTGATGCCCCTTTTGGCACCCACTGCTCCAGGAAGGCGATGGTCTGGCGTACCGCTTCGTCTTCGCTAACCTGGCTCTTACGGATCCGCTCAACCAAACCGCTGTTGGTGTGGGTCGTGGTGCACCATTCATCCATCTTTGTCAGTTCGGCTTCAGGCTGGTGAATCGCCAGCACCGGTCCTTCTGCTAGGACATTGAGCTGCGCGTCAGTCACAATTGTCGCAATTTCAATGATTTTATGGGTTTCGGGATCCAACCCGGTCATTTCTAAGTCGATCCAAATTAGGTTCTGATCGCTGATCATCATCGGATATTGCCTATTCTATGAGTAAACCATGTATGATAATACCAAACTAGCGTCATTGCCGAGGCTGCTACTGCAGGTTTTTCGGCAAGCGACACATCGGTATATTACCGTAAGCCAACTTAACTGAACGATATTCTTGTGGCAAAAAAGAAAAAGCTTACTAAAGGTCAGAGCCGCCGCGTGCGCTCTAACCAAAACAAACGACTGAAACGCGAAAAAGATGATATCCAGTGGGATGAAACCCTGCTGGAGTCAGCTCGTGAAGGCTTGGTGATCACCCGTTTCGGCCAGCATGCCGATGTCGAAGATCCTGAAACCGGGATCATCCACCGCTGCAACCTGCGCCGGAGCATCCAAAGCCTCGTATCTGGCGACCGTGTAGTCTGGCGTCCGGGCGTTGAGGCCCTGCAGGGCATTGCCGGCGTGGTTGAAGCCGTTCATGAACGCGAGTCGATGCTGACCCGCCCCGACTACTATGACGGTGTCAAAGCCGTGGCGGCCAACGTTAACCAGATCATCATTGTCTCGGCCGTTCTGCCCGAGTTGTCACTCAATATCATTGACCGCTACCTGATCGCTGCCGAGACCGTGGGGATCCCGCCGCTGATCGTACTCAACAAAGTCGATCTGCTCGAAGCCGATGATCGCAAACAGGTCGAAGACACCCTGTCGCTATACCAAGAGATTGGCTACGAAGTTCGTTTGGTCAGCTCGGAAACCGGTGAAGGGCTGGATGGCTTGCGCGAAGATCTCAAAGGCCATATCAGCATATTTGCCGGCCAGTCCGGTGTCGGCAAGTCCAGTCTGGTTAATTCCCTGATGCCAGAAGTCGATGCGGAAGTTGGCGATGTATCGGAAAACTCCGGCCTAGGTCAGCACACCACAACGGCAGCCCGTCTTTATCACTTCCCTGATGGAGGGGATCTGGTTGACTCTCCGGGGGTACGCGAATTTGGCCTGTGGCACCTCGAGCCGGAGCAGGTGACCGAAGCCTTTGTTGAGTTCCGCGACTACCTTGGCGGCTGCAAGTTCCGCGACTGCAAGCACGGCAATGATCCGGGCTGCATTATTCGCGAAGCTGTTGAGGAGGGTAAGATCCACCAGGCCCGTTACGACAGCTACCACAAGATCATCGACAGCATGTCGGAGAATGTCGCCAACCGACAGTTTTCGCGCAACAAGCCTGATTGACCGCTGGCGGCTCCCTTTTTGTAGGGAGCCGCAACCACGACAGCAAGTAACTGACTTTACCCGACAAGTTAGGTATTATTACCAGCCGACGTTATAATTACGTAACTATCTTGTTGAAAAACTCACTGTTTCTGGACGATACCGTGCACGACAATTTCAAAATCGGCTTGCAGTACTGCGCGCCAAAGCAAACCCTTACCCAGCTCGCAGGCAAGCTTGCCTCTATGAAGGCTGGCAAGTTAACGACCGCAGTTATCCGCTGGTTCATCCGCCAGTACGGCATTGATATGAATGAAGCACGTAACTCAGATCCGGCGGCTTACGCGACCTTCAACGACTTCTTTGTCCGTGAGCTCAAAGACGGCGCCCGCCCAATCAATGACGATGCGGCGACCATCAGCCACCCAGCTGACGCCTGTGTCAGCCAACTGGGCCCAATCACTGGCGGCGAGCTGATCCAGGCCAAAGGCCACACCTACGAAGCGGTTGAGCTACTTGGTGGTGACCAGGCGCTCGCAGACGAGTTCGTGGACGGTCACTTTGCCACGCTGTACCTCTCGCCGAAGGACTACCACCGTGTCCATATGCCGTGCGACGGTACGCTTCGTCATATGGTCTATGTCCCGGGCGAGCTGTTCTCGGTCAATCCGCTGACCGCGAAGAACGTGCCTAACCTGTTTGCCCGCAACGAGCGTGTAGTCTGTATCTTCGATACCGAGTTCGGTCCGATGGCACAGGTTCTGGTCGGTGCCACCATTGTTGGCAGCATTGAAACCGTGTGGGCCGGTACCATCACGCCTCCACGCAGCCCGCAGATCCATCGCTGGAATTACCCGGCCGAGGGCGAGCAGGCCATCACCTTGAAAAAAGGGGATGAAATGGGCCGCTTCAAGCTGGGCTCTACCGTGATCAACCTGTTCCCGAAAAATGCCATCGAGTTTATTGACGGCTTGGAAGCAGGTGTACCGACCAAGATGGGTAGCGCCTATGCAACCCGCGTATCGGGTGAACAGCCAGAAGCCTAAACGGTTAACATTTTTGAACAAAAAGGGGCTTTCGCGGCCCTTTTTTTATGCAAAAAATTGACCATGTCGAGGAAAATATCAACATCCAAATAGTATGCTGGGGTCAGTCAATAATATAAGCAAACCAACATACTATGAAAAAAGTACCTTTGTCCCAGCTAGTTAAGCTGCTGGTCGCATTCGGGATCCCGCTCGGGATACTGATGCTGCCTATCGATGCGATTCCGATTGCTGAATTAACCGTTTCCCAACATCGCCTGCTGGCCATCTTCGCCCTAGCAGCCCTGTTATGGGTACTCGAGCCCGTTCCCGTCTTTGCCACCTCGATCCTGATCATCACCTCGCAGCTGATCATGATCTCCGACAGCGGGCTGCATACCTTCCGCAGCCCACCAGCCGGGCACGAGATGGGAGAAGTGCTCAAGTACACCGATATCCTCGGCTCTTTCTCTTCTCCTATCATTATCCTGTTCATGGGTGGGTTCGCGCTGGCGATTGCCGCCTCCAAGTATGAATTGGACAACAACCTGGCACGGGTACTGCTCAAACCCTTTGGCACCCAGCCGAAATACATCATGCTCGGCCTGATGCTGATCACCGCGGTATTCTCGATGTTCATGTCCAATACCGCTACCACGGTAATGATGCTGGCCTTGCTGACACCTATCGTTGCCTCGGTGCCAAAAGGCGATATCGGTATCAAGGCCCTGGTGCTGTGTATCCCGATTGCGGCCAATACCGGCGGTATTGCCACCCCTATCGGTACCCCGCCCAACGCCATCGCCCTGCAGTACCTGACCGGCGAGAACGCCATCAGCTTTTTGGGTTGGATGATGATCGGCCTACCATTCGTGATCCTGCAGCTGGCCTTTGCCTGGTGGCTGCTGCAGAAGGTGTTCCCATCAACCCAGAGCCACATGCAGCTCGAGCTCAATGGCCAGTTCCAGAAAAGCTGGCAGGCGATTGTGGTATACATTACCTTTGGCCTGACCATCCTGCTGTGGATGACCAGCTCGCTGCACGGCATGAATGTCTATGTGGTCTCGATAATCCCGCTGGCGGTGTTCACCCTGACCGGGATCATGGGCAAAGAGGAAATCAAACTGATCAACTGGGAAGTACTGTGGCTGGTTGCAGGTGGTATCGCTATCGGCCTGGCACTGGATAAGACCGGTCTGGCCCGCGCCCTTGCCCATGCAGTGGATTACGATGCCCTATCACCAATTGCCGTTGTCCTGACCCTGTCGATTATCTGTTGGTTGATGGCAAACTTCATGTCCAATACCGCGACGGCTAACCTGTTGATCCCTATCGCTGCTGCCGTTGCTGCATCGATGGAGAGCCTGGCTTCGCTGGGTGGCCTGCAGGGCGTATTGGTGGTCGTGGCCTTCTCGGCCTCGCTCGGTATGATCCTGCCGGTATCGACACCGCCAAACTCACTGGCCTACTCAACAGGTCTGATTGAAAGCAAAGACATGGCCAAAACCGGCCTGATCATCGGTGTAGTTGGCCTTGCCGTGGTTTACCTCGGCGCGATGCTGTTAACCTGATAAATAACCCTCAATAAAAGTGTGAAGGCGGCATACGCCGCCTTCACACAACCTTACTGTTCCCATGCCCTCCCAACATAACTCTGTTAACCCGATCACGTTATTTATGTGAATTATCTATGATGATTATTCACCTCCGTCTAGGGTGTTTTGCTGTACCCAAAGTAACCATCGCTCTATCAACACACCGGGAATGCCTCATATATACAAAACCAACATCAGGCAGCCGAGAGAGATAATCATGAAGCTAACGATCAAACACAAAATACAGCTGGCGATTGCTGTGATCATCGCCACGGTCAGCGCCGTACAGGCCTGGATTTCCATCTCCCAGCTCCGGCAGGAGACCACCACCGCCATCAATAACCAGATGCGAGATATTGCCCAGGGCACCAGCAGCAATATCAGTGACTGGCTCGCTATTCGTAGCGATATGATGCTGGCCAACGAAAGCCTGATCGCCAACCAGGGTAATGTCGACCGCGAGCTATTGCTGACCAAACGCGCCGGACAGTTTCTGTCGGTCTACGCCGGGTTCAATGACGGCACGATTGCCTATGGCGACAAGACCGAAGATTGGCCCGAGGGATATGATCCGCGCACCCGACCTTGGTACCAGGATGCCATGCGCCAGAGCGGCCTGATCCTGACCGAGCCCTATGAGGATTTCGACGGCAGCATGGTCGTCAGCTTTGCCAAGGCCTTCCAAGGAGAACACCGTGGCGTGCTGGCGGCGGATCTGACCATTACCGATATCATCGACCAGGTCCTCAACCTGCAGCTGGACAACAACGGATTTGCCTTCTTGGTTGACGGCAACAACAATATCGTTGCCTACCGCGATGAATCACTCAGCCAACAGCCGCTAAGCCAGCTTGATAGCGAGCTGACCCCTCAGCTGTTGCAGCGCTTGGTTGCGAACCCAACCATCCACACCATCCATCTCGACAGCGACGGCAACGACAAGTTGATCTATGCCACCCCAATCGCTGGCACCGATTGGACCCTGGCTCTAGTGGAAGACAAAGACTTGGCCTTTGCCTCTATCGGCGAGCAAATCACCTTTGTGCTATTGGCCTCAGTCGGTCTGTATATTGTGATTTCGGCGATTGCGACTCTTATTATCAACAATCTGCTTCGCCCGCTATCACGCCTCAATGAGTCGGTTGCCCAACTAGCGGAAGGCCAGGGCGATCTGACCCAGCGCATTGATATTGAAAGAATGGATGAAATTGGCGTCTTGGCCGATAACATGAACCGTTTCCTCGGCCAGCTTCAGACCATGATCAAAGGCGTGGTCACTCAGTCAGATCGCCTCGGCGAGCAGGCCGAACTGTCGGCCCAGCAAACCGTGCAAGCCAACCAGAAGGTGAACGAGCAGCAGAACGACATCAACCAAATTGCTACGGCGATCCATGAAATGTCCGCCACGTCGGCCGAGGTGGCCAGCCATGCCGAAATGACCGCAGCTGCGGCACAGGCTTCCACCAGCTCCTGCGAGCAGGGACAGCAAGTGATCAGCCAGAACCGCAACGCCATTACCTCACTGGCAACGCAGGTTCAGGATGCCGCTAATGTGATCCACGAACTGGAGAGCAATGCCCAGAACATCAATCAGATCCTGTCGACTATCCAGGGCATTGCCGAGCAGACCAACCTGTTGGCGCTCAACGCCGCCATCGAAGCCGCCCGGGCGGGCGAACAAGGGCGAGGCTTTGCCGTGGTTGCCGATGAAGTACGGGTACTGAGCCAGCGCACCCATGACTCGACCGAGGAAATCCGGGCGATGATCGAGACCCTACAGCAAAATACCCATCAGGCCGTCGACAGCATGCAGGCCAGTACCAACCTTGCCGGCGAGAGTGTCGGTTTTGCCGAGGCCGCCAGTGATAGCCTTAGCCAAATCACCCAGGCCATCAGCGAAATCTCGGATATGGCTACTCAAATCGCCAGCGCAGCCGAAGAGCAGCGCGCGGTCAGCGAAGACATCAGCCGCAATACCCAGGCCATCAAGGATGTGTCCGATCACCTCTCGGTACAAACCGATGCGGTGACCGAAAGCGCCAAAGAAATGCACACTACAGCTGCCAGCATGTGCCGCGACGTTTCACGTTTCAAGGTGTAGCCCCCCGCGCTTGCTGCCTCTCATTAGCGCCCCAATACAGCCGCCTTTCCAGGGCGGTTTTTTTAGGGCCATTCTTTAGAAATAGCTCTCAAAATCAATAACTAGGTTTTCACTAACCCGCGATTATTTTTCCGATTACTGGATATGGCTGCCAAATCCCGCGCCTACTGCTCCACAGTCCAGCCCCACCCTCTACACTAAGAAGGTTGGCTAATTGAACAGAAAAATAAGAGAGGAACGACAGTGAAATTATCATCACTTAACGTAGTGCTGCTCGCCATGGCGGCAGCATCAATGGGCAGTACCCAAGCAGCCGAGTGGAGCTATGAGGGCGAAAACGGGGTCGATAACTGGGGCAAGCATTTTGCCACCTGCGGTGAAGGGGCTAACCAAACCCCAATCGATATCAAGCGAACCGTTAAGGCCGAACTGACACCGTTGCAAATAGACTACCAGGGCAAGGTGCGCGAGGTGATTAACAATGGCCATACCGTGCAGGCCAATGTCGAGGGCAAGAACCAGTTGGTTATCGATGATCAAACCTTCGACCTCAAGCAGTTCCACTTCCATACCCCATCGGAAAACTATATTGCCGGTAAGCAATTCCCGCTAGAAGTGCATTTTGTCCACGCTAATGCCGAAGGCCAGCTCGCCGTTGTCGCGGCCATGTTCAAGACCGGCCCAAGGGGCAACGAGGCCTTCAACAGCTTGCTGGCGACCGTGCCAGAAAAAGACCAGGTGCAGCCTCTGAATGAGACCTTAAATCCTGCCGATCTGCTGCCACGGGAACGTGAGTATTACCGCTTTAACGGCTCGCTCACCACCCCACCATGCAGCGAAGGAGTACGTTGGTTTGTGATGCGCGAAGCCCAAGCCGGTACCGAGCAGCAAATTGACAGCTTGCACCAGGTGATGGGCGACAATGCCCGTCCACTACAACCGCTCAATGCCCGGGTTGTCCTAGAATAAGATCTTTACCCATTTCCACTCAGCCCGGCGCTTTTAATAAAGCGCCGGCACTTCACGCTCCCCTTCCCTGCGACAAAAGCCCTGTCCGACAACCCCCTTGCCATCAATCGCCGAGATCCCTCAAGATACCCAGCACCAATAAGGATATCGCGTCATTAGTTAAGGATAAGCATGAACTACGAATGGCTGGCTCTGGCAGCCGCATTGCTCTGGGCGGTCAGCAGCCTGATTTCCGTCACCCCTTCACGCCATTTGGGTGCCTTTGCCTATAGCCGCTGGCGGATGGCCTGCGTCACCGTGATGCTCTCGAGCATGGCCTGGTTCAACGGCGGCTGGGCAACCATGCAGTGGGACTATGCCAGTATCATGATGCTATCCGGCGTGATCGGCATTTTTATTGGTGATACCGCCCTGTTTGCCTGCTTCAACCGTATCGGCCCCCGTCGGGGCGGTCTGCTGTTTGCCTGCCATGCAGTGTTTTCGGCGCTGCTGGGGATATGGCTGTTCGGTGAAACCCTAGAAGGCTGGAAGCTTGTTGGCAGTGTGGCGGTGTTTACCGGAGTGGCTATCGCTATCTTGTTCGGTCAGCGGCCAAGCAATGAACGGCAACAACACTGGGAAGGCAACCATGGCTCGCTGGTATTTGCCATTGTGCTTGGGCTGACAGCCGCGTTGTGCCAGTCGCTGGGCGCTATCATCGCCAAGCCCGTCATGCAGACCGCCGTCGATCCCATTGCCGCCTCTGCGGTCAGGATGGCCAGCGCACTCTCTGCCCATTCATTGTTGCGTCTGAGCGGTGCCCAGATCGCCCGGCCATTGCAGTCGATAAACTGGCGCATCTTGCGGCAAGTTGCCCTCAACGGCCTGCTGGCGATGGCGATTGGCATGACCCTTATCCTCTATGCCCTGCGCGATGGTGATGTCGGCATGGTAGCCCTGCTTTCCTCTACCTCACCGATCATGATCCTGCCACTGTTATGGCTGCACACCCGACAGCGGCCACCCGCAGCTGCCTGGCTCGGTGCCATTATCGCGGTGCTGGGCACCATGATGATAGTGACACACTAATCACAAGTGATAATTATTTGCATTTAGGGTTTGGTTTGATTATGCTTTGACCTGTTTGGTTAAGGCGCCTTGGAATCCTACCCTGCGACAACACCAAAACAAGAGAGATACGATAACACTAGCAATACTGGCTGTTCCCCCAGCTTTGGCCGCGGCAGCGATACCCTCCTGCCACCAGATATATGAACCTTTTCTGCCTGCAGAAACAAACCGCGCGGCAATCTTGCCGCGCGGTTCATTGGTCTGGCTGTTCGCAAAACAGCTAGGATATGCAGCCCAGTCTCAAGATCAGCATTTAGGCTATGGTGATCGGAAACGCACTGACTTGATCAATATGATCCACGCCCAGCGACAGCATGATCAAGCGATCCACGCCCAAAGCGACACCGGCACAATCCGGGAACCCGGCACGCAATGCCGACACCAAGTGCATGTCGATAGGCTGTGGGGCTAATCCCATCTCCAGACGTTTGCGATTATCTGCCTCAAAGCGGGACAACTGCTCGTCGCCATCGGACAGCTCATGGAAGCCATTGGCCAACTCAATCCCTTTGATATATACCTCGAAACGCTCAGCAACCCGGTTATCCTGCGGGTTAATCTGGGCCAAGGCCGCCTGCGACGCTGGGAAGTCGTAGACAAAAGCCGGGCTTTGCTGACCGATCTTCGGCTCGACCCCCACACTGAACAGCAACTGCAGCAAGGTATCGCGATCCTGCTCCGGCTCGGCGATATCCGCCAATCCCAACCCAGCAGCGACAACCTTCAGATCAGCCATACTGCCTTCCAACGGGCAAACTCCCAGTACATCAACAAAGGCTTGCTGATAGGTCATCCGCTCGGCTTGGCCACATTTCAATACCAACTGCAGCAAGTCATCCATCTCGTCCATCAGGGCGTGGTGATCAAAGCCCGGACGGTACCATTCCAACATGGTGAATTCCGGATTGTGGAAACGGCCTGACTCTTCATTGCGGAATGACTTGCAGATCTGGTAGATAGGCCCACTGCCAGCCGCTAGCAAACGCTTCATGTGGAACTCAGGGCTGGTCATCAGGTAGAGCTGCTGGCCATCGGCATAGCCCGGGCCGACAAAGGTCGTCTGGAAAGTGTGGAGATGGATATCCGTTACCGTCGCCTGGCTCATCGCCGGGGTATCAACTTCCATCACCTCACGCTGAGCAAAGAAGTCGCGGATCGTCGCAAGGATCGCTGCACGCTGCCTAAGACGGCTGATCGGAGCCGTGGGTTGCCAATGGGTTGTCATAACCTGTGATCTTCAACAAATATAGAGTGGATTGAGGCCGTATTTTACCTCATTCCCCACCCGCTCACAGTGCTAAATCAGCAGCTAAATACCCGCCAAACCGAACGCATATATTGAAGGGAAGAATAGTTATGAAATGTTATGAAAGATTATGATCAACCCCCAACCAAGCCGTTCGCAAAATAAACACCAACAACAAATATTAAATTAACAAACCAGTCACAAGGGTCGCATTAACACAACATTGAATAAAGAAGCACCCATTTGCTTACGAGATAAAGCCTGCTTTTTTAGCTACTTAGCAAAAAAACACGAAACACATATTTAATGAGCCAGAAACAAATCACACATTTTATTTCGATTAATTAACAACCATAAAACATTACAAATTGTGACAACTCTCACACTTTCTGTAATCACCTTATACTTTTGGGCTATTTCGTTTAAAAAGCCGCGTCTAAATCAAATTTTCTATCGATATTGTTTCATAGAATGCCTTTAGGATTTCAAGGTTAAGTACGCTCAGGCGTACTTTTTTAAATTTTATCGTCTTACCTCCGGAGGATAGCTGTGAAAACAATTACCACAGATATCGCTGTAATCGGCGCGGGTGGTGCAGGTCTTCGTACTGCCATCGCTGCTGCTGAAGCAAACCCAGACTTGGAAATTGCTCTTATTTCTAAAGTTTACCCAATGCGCTCTCATACCGTAGCTGCAGAGGGTGGCTCCGCTGCCGTCATCAAGGATGAGGATAGCTTGGACAACCACTTCAACGACACCGTTGGCGGTGGTGACTGGCTATGTGAACAGGACGTTGTTGAATATTTCGTAGAAAACGCGACCCGCGAGATGACCCAGCTAGAGCAATGGGGTTGTCCTTGGAGCCGTAAAGAAAATGGTGACGTGAACGTACGCCGCTTCGGTGGTATGAAGGTTGAGCGCACATGGTTTGCCGCGGATAAAACCGGCTTCCACATGCTGCACACTCTATTCCAGACGTCTATCAAATACGATCAGATCAAGCGATTCGACGAATACTTTGTTGTAGACCTACTGGTTGAAGAAGGTGAAGTGCAGGGTCTTGTGGCTATCCACATGGCCGAAGGTGAGTTGATCTGCATTAAAGCGAAGTCTGTTGTACTTGCAACAGGTGGTGCTGGTCGTGTTTACAACTGTAACACCAACGGCGGCATCGTTACCGGTGACGGCATGGCTATGGCCTTCCGCCACGGTGTTCCTCTGCGTGACATGGAGTTCGTTCAGTACCACCCAACTGGCCTACCAGGTACAGGTATCCTGATGACCGAAGGTTGTCGTGGTGAGGGCGGTATCATCGTCAACAAGAACGGCTACCGTTACCTACAAGACTACGGCATGGGCCCAGAAACACCAGTTGGCCAGCCGAAGAACAAATACATGGAACTAGGTCCTCGTGACAAAGTTTCCCAGGCATTCTGGCACGAACTGCAAAAAGGCAACACCATCAAGCACCCACTGGGTGACGTGGTACACCTTGACCTTCGCCACCTGGGTGAAGAGTACCTGCACGAGCGTCTACCGTTCATCTGTGAGCTGGCAAAAGCTTACGTTAACGTTGACCCAGCCAAAGAACCGATCCCAATCCGTCCAACGGTTCACTACACCATGGGTGGTATCGAGACTGACAAGCACAACGAAACACGCATCAAGGGCCTATTCGCCGTGGGTGAATGTTCTTCTGTTGGCCTACACGGTGCTAACCGTCTAGGTTCTAACTCACTGGCTGAGCTTGTAGTATTCGGTCGCCTAGCGGGTGAAGGTGCGGCAAAACGCGCTGAAGAATTCAAAGGCTGGAACGAAGCTGCTATCACAGCACAGGTTCAAGCAGTTCAAGACCGTATTGATGCCCTAATGGCACAAGAAGGCGACGAGAACTGGGCTGATATCCGCACTGAAATGGGTCACTCCATGGAAGCTGGCTGTGGTATCTACCGCCAAGAAGATCTGATGCAGGCGACTATCGACAAGCTAGCCGAACTACGTGCTCGCTTCAAGAACATCAGCATCAAAGACAAAGGCAAAGTATTCAACACTGACTTGCTATACGCAATCGAAGTGGGTTACGGCCTAGAAGTTGCTGAAGCCATGGCTCACTCTGCTATCCAGCGTAAAGAGTCTCGTGGTGCGCACCAGCGTCTTGACGATGGCTGCACTGAGCGTGACGACGTGAACTTCCTGAAACACACACTGGCGTTCTACAACGGTGACGACGCACCTCGTATCGAGTACAGCGACGTAACAATCACCAAGTCTCAGCCAAAAGCCCGTCTATACGGTGCAGCGGCAGAAGAAGCGGCAGCGAAAGAAGCAGCCGAAGCGGCAGAGAATAAAGGGGAGCAGGCGTAATGTCAGACAATCGCATCCAAAAAGTAGAAATTCTGCGTTATGACCCAGCGAAAGATGCAGAACCATACTTCGAAATGTTCGAAGTACCGTTTAACGAAACCATGTCTGTGCTTGATGCACTGGGTTACATCAAGGACAACCTAGACAAAGATCTGGCTTACCGCTGGTCTTGCCGTATGGCAATCTGTGGTTCTTGCGGCATGATGGTCAACAAGGTGCCAAAACTGGCCTGTAAGACCTTCCTACGTGACTACCCGAACGGTCTGAAAATCGAAGCGCTGTCTAACTTCGCTATCGAGAAAGATCTTGTAGTTGACATGACGCCGTTCATCGAGCGTCTGGAAGCTATCAAGCCATACATCATCGGCAACGATCGCAAGCCTGAAGATGGTCCAAACAACCAGACGCCAGAGCAAATGGCGAAGTACAAGCAGTTTGCAGGTTGTATCAACTGTGGCCTTTGCTACGCAGCATGTCCGCAGTTCGGTCTGAACCCTGAGTTCATCGGCCCTGCAGCACTTACCCTGGCACACCGCTACAACCTGGACAGCCGTGACAACGGTTCTGATGAGCGTATGAAGCTGATCAACGGTGAAAACGGTGCATGGGGCTGTACGTTTGTTGGCTACTGTTCTGAAGTTTGTCCGAAGAGCGTAGATCCAGCAGCAGCGGTTAACCAAGGCAAAGTGGAATCTTCTAAAGATTTCGTTATCGCCATGATGAAACCTCAGGAGGCATAAGGATGAGCAATCGTAAACCTTACGTTCGCGAAATGAAGCGCACTTGGTGGAAGGATCATCCTTTCTACCGCTTCTACATGGTTCGTGAAGCAACTGTACTACCACTGATCTTCTTCACTATCTGCCTGACTTTCGGTCTAGGTAGCCTAGTGAAAGGCCCTGAAGCTTGGGCTGGCTGGCTTGAGTTCATGGCGAACCCAGTCGTTGTTATCCTGAACGTGCTGGCACTAGCGGGTAGCCTGTTCCACGCACAGACTTTCTTCAGCATGATGCCTCAGGTTATGCCTATCAAACTGAAAGGCAAAACGCTGGACAAGAAAGTTGTTGTTCTATCTCAGTGGGCTGCGGTTGCTGCAATTTCACTGTTCGTACTAGTTCTAGTTTAAGGAGAGCCACGTGGTTAATCTAAATCCTAAACGTTCTGACGAACCAGTATGGTGGGGTCTGTTCGGTGCTGGCGGTACTTGGTTTGCAATGCTGACACCTGTGACTGTGCTGGTACTGGGTATCATGGTCCCACTGGGCATGCTAGACGCTGAAGCAATGAGCTACGAGCGCGTTTCTGGCTTCGTCACCAGCTTCATCGGTGCCCTATTTACTATCGCGACCCTGGCTCTGCCAATGTGGCACGCGATGCACCGTTTGCACCACGGTATGCACGACCTGAAATTCCACACCGGCGTGGCAGGTAAAGTAGCATGCTACGCGGCTGCATTCCTTGTGTCTGCACTCGCTGTGATTTTTGTCTTCATGATCTAATCGTGATACGAATCGAAAAAAGCACCGCCTCGCGGTGCTTTTTTTATGCCTGCAGATTGAGGTAACTATTGCTTAACTTGATTAGCCAGTTTCTCGTTCTGCTCCAAAATCCCCAGCGCGCCGAAGCCGGTGATCACATCCAGATTGGTGGTCATCTTGCCACCCTCTCCACCGAAGTAGTTTTTCGGCATCTCCACATGGTAGTTCTTCAGGTTATTGTACAAGGCGGTTGAGACATCACGGTTCAGCTCAGCCAGATAAACGTCGCGGTTGGCGCCATAGGCATCGTATTTGGCCTTGAGGATTTCTGCTTCCGCCCGCCCCTTGGCGAGAATCGCCTTGGCTTCATACTCCGCCGACAGGGCATTGGCTTTCTGGATAGCCAGGTTCGCCTCGGCAATCGCCAGCTCTTTTTCCTTGTCCACTTCCGCCAAACGCTTGTTTTTCTCAACCTCGACAATCTCCCGCTCGGCGATCTGGCGGGCGACCTCGACCTCCTTCTGCTGCGAGATAATCGCCAGCTCCTTGTTACGCTGGGCATCCTGCACTTCACGGGTACGCTGGATTTCCTTGCGCAATTGCTCGGTCTCCGCCTGGGCTTTCGAGGTCTCCTGCTCCTGGATTGCGCGGATACGGTCTGCGACCAGACGCTTCTTGTCGGTCAGCAGCTTATCCAGCTGCCCCTCTGGCTTGGGATCGCCAATCGTCACCTGGGTCACGGCTATACCGTACTGGCGCAACGGGTTGTCCTGGCGCTTCGGATTGCCCTGAGCATCGAGCATCGGTACCGTCTTCCATACCAATTGCTGGGTGCGCTGAAGCTGGTTGGAGTTATTCTGATTCACCCCGACCGGCGCCAAATCGATCTGCTCGACCTCGACCTGGCGGCGCTCGGTCATGTAGATACCGTCACGCAGCTGATCACCAAGCTTAGACTTAAACTGGTTCAGACCGCCCTGGAAGAACTCCTCGCCGGTGTATTGGGTGGCAGTAATAACAGTCACATTGCGGGCATTTTTCACCAGCAGGGCATCAATCAGGTTGCTGTTGTTGCGGAACTCGCGGTGCATCTTGATAATCGCCTCGGGATCTTGCGATAACTTGAAGCGAAAAGTCACCGGGATTTCACCGACATAGGTATCGGCAAAGCGTACCTGGATCGGCGGTAGACGCTGGTAGAAGTCCTCCCCGGTGGTATTGCCGTAGGAGACGGTGATCACCTGATCATACTTGGTGATTTTCGACAGGAACGGCATCCTAAAATGGATACCGGGCTGGTTGAACACATCCAGATCCCCGGTCAGGTTGTTCTGGTGCACATAGGTATAACCCGCATCCGTCATCAGCACTGAGTTGTTGACCAGACCGAACAGAGCGGCGGCCCCTAAGATCCCGCCAACCACGGGGAGTGACACTTTTTTCTTGAGCGCATTCTGCGCCTCAGGCTTAAAATCCATATTTCCTAAACCAACTTGTTATTATTCCACTGTATGGCTCAGGGTAAAAAATAGAAGGCACCAATGAAAGCAAAACAATGCACTTATCGCTTTGAATCCAACACAGGTCAAAATGTGAGTCGAAATTTACAAGAAGTGTTTGTTTAAAAAACAAAAAAGGCCGCCTAGGCGACCTTTTTTACAACCGGAAGCGAATTACTTCACACGGCCAACGTATTCAGCTGAACGGGTATCAACCTTGATCACTTCGCCGATAGCGATGAATAGCGGTACACGTACCACAGCGCCAGTTGATAGCGTCGCTGGCTTACCACCAGTACCCTGAGTATCGCCTTTCAGGCCAGGATCGGTTTCAGTCACTTCAAGCTCAACGAAGTTCGGCGGCGTCACGGCGATTGGGTTGCCGTTCCACAGTGTTAGCGTACAAGTGTTGTTTTCTACCAACCACTTCGCGTTCTCGCCTACCGCTTTTACGTCAGCAGCGATCTGCTCGAACGTTTCATTGTTCATGAAGTGGTAGAACTCACCGTCGTTGTATAGGTAATCAAGATCAGTATCGATTACGTCTGCAGCTTCAACGCTTTCACCAGACTTGAAAGTCTTCTCCAGTACCTTGCCTGAAAGCAGCTTACGGATTTTAACGCGGTTGAACGCCTGGCCTTTGCCTGGCTTAACAAATTCGTTTTCGATAATGACACATGGTTCATTATCTAGCATAATTTTCATTCCGCCGCGGAATTCATTGGTGCTGAAAGACGCCATTTTTATCCTCTTAACATCTTCGAGTTGTATTTAATGCCGCACATAATAACCCGAAACGCCTCATCTGTTGAGCAAAACTGGCTGAATGATCTTGCTAATGCGATTTCTGATCCGATTCAACTGCTAAATAGCCTGAAAATCGATCCTAGCCCATGGGCAGAAGGCTTGGCGGCCCGGAAATTATTTGCGCTGCGTGTCCCTTTGAGCTTTGTCGATAGAATGGAAGTTGGCAACCCCCATGACCCGTTATTGCGACAGGTATTGCCCCTGGCAGAAGAGTTCGAGGTTCACCCGGGCTACTCGCAGGATCCGCTCGAAGAGCAGGACAACGCCATTCCGGGCTTGCTGCACAAATACAAGAACCGGGCGCTGATGATTGTCAAGGGTGGCTGTGCGGTCAATTGCCGCTACTGTTTCCGCCGCCATTTCCCCTATCAGGACAACCAGGGCGGCAAACGCAACTGGCAAGCCGCGCTGGATTATGTCGCGGCCCAACCCGACATCAACGAAATTATCCTGTCCGGCGGCGATCCGCTGATGGCCAAAGACAGCGAAATGGCCTGGCTGATCGATGCCATCGGTGCTATTTCGCATATCAAGCGGCTGCGTATCCACTCCCGCCTGCCGGTAGTGTTGCCATCGCGTATCACCCCTGAGCTATGCCAAATACTGGCCGAGAGCCGCCTACAGACCGTGCTGGTTACACACATCAACCACGCTAATGAAATCAATGGTGAGCTGAAACAGGCGATGCTGGCGCTTAAACAGGCTGATGTCACCCTGCTTAACCAAGGGGTGCTGCTTAAAGGCGTGAACGACTCTATCACCGCCCTAACCCAGCTCAGTGAAACCTTGTTCGATGCCGGGATCCTGCCCTACTACCTCCATGTGTTGGACAGAGTCCAGGGTGCAGCGCACTTCATGGTCGACGACCACACCGCCCGCCAGCTGATGGCTGGCCTGATGGAGAATGTATCAGGCTATTTGGTGCCGAAACTGACCCGGGAAATCGGTGGCCGCCGCAGCAAAACCCCGCTGGATTTGCATCTCGAGTAACCTTTAGTACAGCCAATGCCTTCCTATTACCTACTGCAGTGCCGTTTTGCACTGCAGTCGTCCCTAAAGCTTCTACCCCCACCAAACGTACAGCAAAACAACAAACAAACACCTTTTAGGTGCTCAATATCGACCTTCAAGCCGGAACTCACCATAAGCCATGTAAGTTATTGTTTTCAATCAATTTATTCTCGTGCAGCTTTTCGAGCTTTTTACCTTTCAAGCTCACCACAACTCAAAAGGTCATTTCCTTGGCCAAAACTTCTAACATGATCAGCAAATAAGCTTGTGATCAGATAAAACCTGAATAAGCACTTTGGCAACCATAGACCAATTAAAAATTCACACCTAAACCGTTGATATTAAACAAATTAAAATCGCGTACAGCTTTTCACGCTTTTTACCAAGCAAACCTAGAACAATCAAAAGTAATATGGTAGGTAAATTAGTATTGATTTGAGAAAATTTTTTGATGGTGGCAATCAAAAAAGATCATCGCCAAATCGCTCGCTTTTTAAACCAAGTAAGCGCATAGTCGCGCTCCAATCTGCTGGCGGGGAAGGCAGCCAAACTTCACGCCCTGCAGGCAATCCATCACTTTATTAATGAGTAACGCAATGAAAATTGGCATTCTCTCCCAGAACGAAAACCTGTACTCAACCCGCCGCCTGCGCGAAGCCATTGAACAGCGCGGCCATGAAGCTGTGATCATCAACGCATTGCGTTGTTATATGAATATCAACTCGGTCAAGCCGTCGATTCACTTCGAAGGCCAAGATCTGACTGGCTTTGATGCCATTATTCCGCGTATCGGTGCGGATATTACTTTTTACGGCTGTTCGGTACTGCGTCAGTTCGAAATGATGGATGTGTTCTCGGTGAACCCATCGATTGCGATTTCGCGTTCTCGGGACAAGCTGCGCTCGCTACAGTTACTCAGCCGCAAGGGCGTCGGCATGCCAATTACCGGCTTTGCCAGCAAACCCGACGATGTGCCGGATCTGATCAAGATGGTCGGCGGCGCGCCGCTGGTGATAAAACTGCTGGAAGGCACGCAGGGCATTGGTGTGGTATTGGCCGAGACCCAAAAAGCGGCCGAGAGTGTGATTGAGGCCTTTATGGGGCTCAAAGCCAACATCATGGTGCAAGAATTCATCGAGGAAGCTGGTGGTGCCGATATCCGCTGTTTTGTAATCGGCGACAAAGTGATTGCAGCGATGAAACGCCAAGGCGCAGAAGGCGAGTTCCGCTCCAACCTGCACCGCGGTGGCAGTGCATCATTAATCCGTATTACGCCGGAAGAGCGCAAGACCGCCGTGGCGGCCGCTAAAGCCATGGGACTCAGCGTTGCCGGGGTTGATTTGCTGCGCTCGAACCGCGGACCTCTGGTGATGGAAGTGAACTCTTCACCTGGCCTGGAAGGCATTGAAGGGGCGACCGGCAAAGACATCGCCGGGATGATTGTGGAATATATAGAGAAAAATGCTGGCAAAAAAAGCCGCCGTAATTCTCACCAGTAATTCCCTCTTGCCTAGCGGCTTACAAAGAACACAGATGAAAGCAGCCCCCGGGCTGCTTTTTTCATCTGCCAACACATTCGAAGACAGGAGCAACCGCCATTATGTGGCTTGATATAACACCCTTTGCCTGGCCTGCCCTTTTACAGTGCGCCATCTGCGGCACGGTGATCGGGGTAGAGCGCCAAATCAGGGGTAAACCGGTTGGGATCCGCACCTCGACCTTAATCATCATGGGAACCTACTTTTTCATTACCCTGGGTGAGACGTTATCGACTAACAATGCCGATATTTCCCGGGTCATGGCGCAAGTGATCACCGGCATCGGCTTTTTGGGCGCCGGCGTGATGATGACCCGGGACGGGCAAATCCATGGTGTTACCTCAGCAGCCGTAGTGTGGATGCTGGCCGCCCTCGGGATCACCATCGGCTTAGGTTACGGCCAGACGGCAGTACTGATGACCGGTATCGTGGTAGCGATTTTGCTTGGCGTCGATAAGCTTGAAAATAGCCTGCGTATCTTGCGCAAAGGTGTCCACGCTCACCTGAGCGATCGGCGCCAACTGAAAAAGGTAAAGCGCCACCGCCAGGAAATAGATGAAAGGCTGGATGGAGCGGAGAACGCTGCCGGGGATATAGCGACACTGAGCAAGGCCGTCCCAGAGAAAAATACACTAGAGAGAGCATCGATCATGCCGCAAGAAAACAAGCAGCAAGAAGAAGCCATCATTCGGCATGTACAGCGATAGAGCTTGAATGCTGCTTTTTGGTGAGCAATTTAACCACCTAGTTCTAAAATCTCCCGCACTAACGATAAGAAACTGATTTATAACAGATAAATAACTGTTCAGCTTTTTCGGCTTTTTCCCTGACAAACTCAGCTCTGCTGTTTTAGCCATTTTCCAGCAGAACTAAGGGAAAGAGCCGCTTTTCCCGTACAGCTTTTCGCCAAAACAACAGCTAAAAGCAGAACCATATTGGGAACTATAAGCCCCCATCAAATAACACAAATAAGATATTGATATTAAACGATTTACTTTATGTGCAGCTTTTCTGGCTTTTTGCCAAGTGAACTCAAGCAAGCTAATTGCTTTGCCTTTCGGCATTAAACACTAACGCTCAAGCAACCTCATCGCCTCACCCTTCTCTGATGTTTAACGCGTTCAGCTTTTCCGGTATTGGACATCAAAAAGCAGTACATTATCAACCCTGATCACCCAAGATAAACTGACCAGCGATAAGTAATTGATATTAAACAATATAAACAATGTACAGCTTTCTGAGCTTTTTCCATAACAAGCTCGTCATGGGAAAAATGCGCCCCTACAAAGTAATATCACCTTATTCCAGCCATAAAAAAACGGAGGCTTGCGCCTCCGTTTTTAAATTTTACTGCTATCTCAGTGAGATAGGGGTATTACATCATACCGCCCATGCCACCCATGCCGCCCATGCCGCCCATATCAGGCATTGCAGGAGCGTCTTTCTGTGGTAGGTCTGTAACCATCGCTTCGGTGGTGATCATCAGGCCAGCAACAGAAGCCGCGAACTGCAGTGCAGAACGAGTTACTTTTGTTGGGTCTAGGATACCCATTTCGATCATGTCGCCGTATTCGCCAGTCGCAGCGTTGTAACCGTAGTTTGCTTCACCCGCTTTCACGTTGTTCGCCACTACAGACTCTTCGTCGCCTGCGTTCTTGGTGATTTGACGGATAGGCGCTTCCATTGCACGCAGTGCAACTCGGATACCTACGTTCTGCTCTTCGTTGTCACCCTGTAGGTCTACAACTTTAGATGCTGCACGGATAAGAGCAACACCACCACCAGCAACTACGCCTTCTTCTACCGCTGCACGGGTTGCGTGTAGGGCATCTTCAACGCGATCTTTCTTCTCTTTCATTTCAACTTCAGTCGCAGCACCGACTTTGATCACTGCAACACCGCCAGCTAGCTTAGCAACGCGCTCTTGTAGTTTCTCTTTGTCGTAGTCTGAAGTTGCTTCTTCGATTTGCTGGCGGATCTGGGCAACACGGCCGGCAATCATTTCTTCTTCGCCAGCACCGTCGATGATAGTAGTGTTTTCTTTAGTGATAGAAACACGTTTCGCCTGGCCTAGGTCTTCAAGCTGAACTTTTTCTAGCTCAAGGCCGATTTCCTCAGAAATCACAGTACCGGCAGTCAGTACCGCGATGTCTTGTAGCATGGCTTTGCGGCGGTCACCGAAACCAGGAGCTTTAACCGCAGCCACTTTCACGATACCACGCATGTTGTTCACAACTAGCGTTGCCAGTGCTTCACCTTCAACGTCTTCTGCAATGATAAGCAGTGGACGAGACGCTTTAGCCACACCCTCAAGTGCTGGTAGCAGCTCGCGAATGTTAGATACTTTCTTGTCGATTAGCAGGATGAATGGGTTTTCCAGATCAACGCTGCCCGCTTCCTGGTTGTTGATGAAGTAAGGAGACAGGTAGCCACGGTCGAACTGCATACCTTCAACCACGTCTAGCTCATCGTGCAGCGCTTGGCCTTCTTCAACAGTGATAACGCCATCACGGCCTACTTTTTCCATCGCTTCTGCAATGATGTTACCAACGGTCGCATCAGAGTTAGCAGAGATAGTACCAACCTGGGCAATCGCTTTGGTGTCTGCACATGGCACAGACAGTGCTTTTAGCTCTTCAACCGCAGCAACAACGGCTTTGTCGATACCGCGCTTCAGATCCATTGGGTTCATACCCGCAGCAACCGCCTTCAGGCCTTCGTTTACGATAGCCTGCGCCAGTACTGTTGCCGTTGTGGTACCGTCACCCGCCGCATCGTTCGCTTGCGAGGCAACTTCTTTAACCATTTGTGCGCCCATGTTCTGGAACTTGTCTTCCAGCTCGATTTCACGCGCAACAGATACACCGTCTTTAGTGATAGTCGGTGCACCGAATGACTTGTCCAGTACCACGTTACGGCCTTTAGGGCCCAGGGTTACTTTTACTGCGTCAGCCAGAACGTTGACACCTTCCAGCATTTTAACACGTGCGTCGTTACCAAATTTAACGTCTTTTGCAGCCATGTCTTTCTTCCTTTCTTAATTCTATATTCGAGGTGAACGGATTATTCAACGATTGCCATGATGTCGTTTTCAGACATGATCAGGACTTCTTTACCGTCGATCTTTTCAGTCTTCGTGCCGTAGCCTTCAGCAAAGATCACAGTATCACCAACTTTAACGTCCAGCGGCTGAACCGTGCCGTTCTCTAGAATGCGGCCATTGCCTACAGCCAGTACTTTACCGCGAGTTGATTTTTCAGCAGCAGAGCCTGTTAGCACGATGCCACCAGCAGACTTAGATTCAACTTCTTGGCGCTCAACGATAACTCGGTCATGTAAAGGACGAATGTTCATCGGTCGTCTCTCCTGATTTTGGTAATATCCATACGATTAATAAGGCAAATGGCAAGCCATTTACTTTTTCTGATACATAGACATGTTGGGTCTTTTTTTGAGAACCCAAGTCCTGCAGCGCTATTTTTTCAAAATTTTCTGACAGAATTTTTGCCCGATCACACTCTTTGCATTAGGGTAAGCGGGCATTCTTTTCCCGAGACGACCATGGCAGATAACAACCAGCCAGATTTGACACGGGCTCCGAGCAGCAGGCCAGACAAACACGGGCTGCTGTCCGAGCCGATCCCAGATGTACTCAAGCGCCTGACGGTACCGATGATCTTCGGTATGGTGGCGATTTTGATGTTCAATCTGGTCGATACATTTTTTATTTCCCTGCTGGGCACCGAAGCGCTGGCAGCAGTAAGCTTTACCTTCCCGATCACTTTTGCCATTAACTGCATCACTATGGGGATCAGTGTCGGCATCTCCACCAGCATCGGTCGCCTGCTCGGTAGCGGCGATACCCGCAGCGCAGCCCGGCTTACCACCCATGGCCTGCTGCTGGCGGTGATGATGATGGTGTTAGCCTCTACCCTGGGCGTGCTGACTATCGAGCCGCTGTTCAGCCTAATAGGCGCGCGGGCGGACTTGCTGCCTATCATCAGCGATTACATGTCTATTTGGTACTTGGCAATCCCACTGCTGGTGATCCCAATGGCAGGCAACAGTGCCATCCGCGCTACCGGCGATGCCAAGACCCCGGCCAAGATCATGATCCTTGCTGGCGCGATCAACGGCGCGCTGGATCCCTTATTGATCTTCGGTATTGGACCGTTTCCTGAGCTCGGAGTGAAAGGCGCTGCTATTGCCAGCGGGATCAGCTGGGCCTTTGCCCTAGCCGGCTCGCTGCATGTGCTTATCAAACGCGAGAAGCTGGTCGCGCCACCACAGTTATCTCGCCTAGTAGGCGACTGGCGCCAGATCCTGCAAATAGGTACCCCGGCCGGGCTATCCAACGCCCTCAACCCGCTATCAGGCGCCTTGCTAATGGCACTGCTGGCTATCCAGGGCACGACGTCGGTGGCGGCCTACGGTGCCGCAATGCGGATCGAGTCTATTCTGATCACCGTGATGATGGCACTGGGCTCGGCGCTGATGCCATTTATGGCGCAGAACCTCGGCGCTGATAAGCCACTGCGGGCCTTTGCCGCCCTGTTCACCGCCATGCGTTTTGCCATTCTGTTCCAGCTGCTGATTTTCATCATGATGGTACCACTGAGCTGGCCGCTATCTTCGATGTTCAGCCAAGACCCGGCAGTACAATCGCAACTGTGGCACTATCTGGTGGTGGTCCCGGCCAGCTACGGCCTGCAAGCGGTCTGCATGCTGCTGATCAGTGCCCTCAATGCCATGCACCGCCCGATTGATGCCCTGATCTGGAACCTGCTACGCCTGTTTGCCCTGCTGCTACCGCTGGCTTGGCTGGGCAGTACCCTCCACGGTACCAAGGGCCTGTTTGTCGGTATCGCCGTGGCCAATGCGGTGAGCGGATTGGCCGCCTACCTGTATGCCGTTCGCTTGCGTCGGCGCTGGCATACCGAACCCATTTCCTAGTTCACTTTTTAGCGCATTCACATGTAGCAATAAATATGAACAGCATTAACAAAAAAGACAGCCGAGGCTGTCTTTTTTATGTCTATTATTGCTGTGCGTTATCTTGCTTAATGAAGGCGTGGCGAGTCGTCGTCATTCTTCTTGTCATCCTTGCGTTCGAACTCGCCGTCAAACACATCGCCTCCCTGCTGGCGATCTTGTCCGCTGCCAGCGAATGGGTCACGCTGCTGGTTAAACGGGTCATGTTGTTCGAACCCCTGACCCGGACCGAAGCCGGCACTGAATCCGGCACCGGATGATACCCCGTGCACCTTGACCCGGCTCATCAGCTGCTTGGCCAGCCAAGCACGTGGACCCGGCAGCAGTACCGCCATACCCATGGCATCGGTCATGAACCCCGGCGTCAGCAGCAACACACCCGATACCGCCAGCATCACCCCTTCCACGATTTGCTGGGCAGGCAACTCCCCTTTTTGCAAGCGGCTTTGCACCGACATCAGGGTCGCGATACCCTGACTACGCACCAGCGAGGCACCGACGACCGCCGTCACCAGCACCAGTCCCACTGTCGGCCACAGCCCGAGGAAACCACCGACCTGGATGAACAGGGCGATTTCGACAATCGGCACGACAATAAACAAAAACAGTAATATCGGAAACACAGTTTTCCCCTTGCTGGTGAGCAGTAATTTGAGTCAAGTTGTAACACATCGGTGTCACACTACAGAAATCTCTTTGGCTTATAACAAATATTGGGAGCAGACAGGCATTTTTCAACTCTTTTCTATAGGGTTTCAATGTAACGATTGATTACAATAAGACTACTGCGATTAATCCAACACCAATTTCACATTTTGTCATATTTGGTCATTTTTAATCATAAGGCACGGGTGAATTATTAACAGTATTTGTGAGCAAGATCTCATTCTAGTGCAAATGTTTTCAGTCCATTTAAAAAAGTGATCTGGGTTATGTTTTTACCCCTAAAGGGGAGTATTATCGGCAGCAGACAATAGGTGTCAGGTACGATCATCTAGCCAAACTCTCTGCGGAATGGATTCTAAAGTTTCAGAATTGGCTCAATATTTGAATTTAATTAGCAGATTCCACTAAGGCTACGTCATGTCTCAGATGATTGATCTAGAAAAAAATGAAGCAATGGTAAACAACGTTGCAACTCGTATCGAAGAAGATCTACTAGGCGAACGCCACGTTCCAGCCGACGCTTACTGGGGTATCCACACCCTACGTGCAGTAGAAAACTTCAATATCTCTAAAACTACAATCTCTGACGTTCCAGAGTTCGTTCGCGGTATGGTTTTCACCAAGAAAGCGGCTGCAATGGCGAACAAAGAACTGGGCGTTATCCCATCAGAAGTTGGCGAATACATCGTTAAAGCATGTGATGTGATCCTTGAAACAGGTAAGTGCATGGATCAGTTCCCATCAGATGTTTACCAGGGCGGTGCCGGTACTTCTGTAAACATGAACACCAACGAAGTTATCGCGAACCTTGCTCTTGAGCTAATGGGCAAAGAGAAAGGCGAGTACGACATCGTTAATCCGAACGACCACGTCAACAAGTCTCAGTCTACTAACTGTGCTTACCCTACTGGTTTCCGCGTAGCGGTATACAACAGCATCATGAACATGCTTGAAGCACTTGAGTACCTAAAAGGTGCTTTCGATGCGAAAGACAAAGAGTTCGCTTCTGTACTGAAAATGGGCCGTACCCAGCTTCAGGACGCAGTACCAATGACTGTGGGCCAGGAATTCCACGCGTTCGGCGTACTAATCAAAGAAGAAATCAAAAACCTTCAGTACACAGCTCAGCTGCTTCTAGAAGTTAACCTAGGTGCAACAGCTATCGGTACTGGCCTTAACGCGGCAACAGGTTACCAGGAGCTTGCAGTACAGCGTCTAGCTGAAGTCACTGGCCTACCTTGTGTACCAGCAGAAGACCTAATCGAAGCAACCTCTGACTGTGGTGCTTACGTAATGGTTCACGGTGCACTTAAACGTACCGCGGTTAAACTGTCTAAGATCTGTAACGACCTGCGCCTTCTTTCTTCAGGTCCTCGTGCTGGTCTTAACGAAATTAACCTACCAGAAATGCAAGCTGGCTCTTCTATCATGCCAGCAAAAGTAAACCCAGTTGTGCCTGAAGTGGTTAACCAGGTTTGCTTCAAAGTCATCGGTAACGATACCACCATCACTTTCGCGGCAGAAGCCGGTCAGCTACAGCTGAACGTTATGGAGCCAGTGATCGGTCAGGCACTATTCGAGTCTATCGAAATCCTGAAGAATGCGTGTATCAACCTACGTGACAAGTGTATCGACGGCATCACAGTGAACAAAGAAGTATGTGAAAGCTTCGTGTTCAACTCTATCGGTATCGTCACTTACCTAAACCCATTCATTGGCCACCACGAAGGTGACATCGTAGGTAAGATCTGTGCTGAAACCGGTAAGAGCGTCCGTGAAGTCGTTCTAGAGCGCGGCCTTCTAACTGAAGAGCAGCTAGACGACATCTTCTCGGTACAGAACCTGATGCACCCAGAATACAAGGCTAAGCGTTACAACTAAGTTGTAACCAATAAACAGCCCGGCGGATTTTCAGGATGAGGATCCGCCTTTTTTTGCTACAGATTTCCCCCTTTTATATTTTTAACTTTAAGACAGGACAATCATATGGTTGGTGTAGAACTATTAGTCGTTCTCGCGTTCATTTTCTTGGGCGCCCGAATTGGTGGTATTGGTATTGGTCTGGCAGGTGGCGCCGGTGTAATCGTGCTTTCCCTGCTGTTGGGTATGCCAACAAGCCAAAGCTATATCCCAATTGACGTAATCCTTATCATCATGTCTGTTATCACTGCGATCGCTGCTATGCAGGTTGCCGGTGGTATGGACTGGCTGGTTGAACTAGCCGAAAACTTCCTGCGTAAGAACCCGAAGCGTATTACTTTCTACGCACCTATCGTGACTTACCTGATGACCCTAATGGCAGGTACTGGTCACACGGCGTTCTCAACGCTTCCAGTTATCGCTGAAGTAGCCAAAGAGCAAGGTATCCGACCTTCGCGTCCGCTATCTATCGCTGTTGTTGCTTCTCAAATCGCGATCACCGCATCGCCTATCTCTGCAGCGGTTGTTTTCTTCTCTGGCATTCTTGAACCGCTCGGAGTGGGCTACCTAACCCTACTGGCTATCTGTATCCCAACCACCTTCATCGCGTGTATGGTCGGTGCATTTGTTGCCAACTTCCTAGGCTGTGAGCTAAAAGATGACGTTGTTTACCAAGAGCGTCTGGAAAAAGGCCTGATCAAGCTACAGGGTTCAACCAAGCGTGAAATCCCAGCTTCTGCGAAGAAAGCGACCTTCATCTTCCTAGGCGCTATCCTGATCGTTGTTGCTTACGCTGCGGCTATCTCTGGCTCTGTTGGTCTTATCGAAAACCCAGCACTGGGCCGTAACGAAGCTATCATGACCTTCATGCTAGCGGCAGCAGCAGCTATCGTGTTCACTACCGGTATCGATGCAGCGAAAATCCCAGCAGCACCAACATTCCGCTCTGGTATGACAGCTTGTGTGTGTGTACTAGGTGTAGCATGGCTTGGTTCTACGTTCGTAAACGGCCACGTTGACGGCATCAAAGAAGTAGCTGGCTCTCTACTGAGCGACTACCCATGGATGCTTGCACTGGTTCTGTTCTTTGCTTCTATGCTGCTTTACTCTCAGGGCGCAACCACTACCGCGCTTATGCCTGCAGCACTGGCTATCGGTGTCGCTCCACTAACTGCTATCGCATCTTTCGCGGCAGTAAGTGCGCTGTTCGTACTACCGACTTACCCAACGCTACTTGCAGCGGTTGAGATGGATGACACAGGCTCTACCCGTATCGGTAACCTGGTCTTCAACCACCCATTCTTCATCCCGGGTGTAGTGACTATCGCAACGTCAGTAGCACTAGGCTTCGTATTCGGTGGCATCATCCTGTAATTGAGGATAATTGCTCCCTATCAAGGTCGCCTACGGGCGGCCTTTTTTATTGCTAGAGGCTAGAGGCTAGAGGCTAGAGGCTAGAGGCTAGAGGCTAGAGGCTAGAGGCTAGAGGCTAGAGGCTAGAG
>NZ_JAWJZI010000033.1:0-22389 GCF_033022775.1 Photobacterium rosenbergii
TCGGTGAAGAGGGATTCGAACCCCCGACCCTCTGGTCCCAAACCAGATGCGCTACCAAACTGCGCTATTCACCGACGAAATAAGTAAAAAGCCTTTGAAACTCTTTACTTGAATCAGCATCGCTGCTGAGGTGGCTTATAATACTCAGCCAAAGAATTTACGCAAGCAGAAATGCTCATTTTTAAAAAAAACCATATCCAATTGCTCACAGAACTATCAACCAAGGCGAAAAAGTGATCGCAACCGCACTAGTTAACACAAAGTTAATACAACCCGTAAACCATTGATCCAGATCATCACAACATTTTCGCTGCATTGTTTATCTTATGACCACTATCCCGCGACCTAAAGGAATACTTATGGATTTTTGGTTAGATCTACTATTTGGTAATGCCGTAGGCCTGTCGTCAATGATCGTTATCTTTGTCACACTGGGATTAATGTTATTTTTTGGCGGGTACTTTGTTTACAAAGTACTGTCAGCACCCTCTCCTCACTAGAGCCATTTCGCAATGTCATCTGCTTGCGCCAGGGTCCAAATTGTCGGTTGTGGCCCTGGATTTATTTCCATTCCCTTTAAGTATTAACTCTCAGCTCCATCATTCACCTTTTTATGCCATCCCCATCCTGAAAACTACCCTGCAATTATCGCTCAAACATGCAACTTGGAAAGACTTGGGTATATAATCGGAAATATATGCCTTCAACCCTGAAACACCATGTCTGAGAACGATGAATTAGATCTCTTCCGAGAGATGATGGCTGATGTCGCTCCTATCAAACAGGACCAAGTCGAAGTCACCCACAAACACCAAGTTACCGAAGCCCAGCTCGCAAGACGCCTGGCAGCACAGACCCTGTCCGACGGCGATCCTGAATACCTGTCTCTGGATTACGCCAATATGGTCAAACCCGATGATATGCTGGCATTCAAACGTGATGGGGTACAGGAAGGCGTATTCCGCAAACTCCGCTTGGGTAAATACGATATCCATGCCCGCCTGGATCTGCACCGCAAAACCCTGAAAGATGCCCGTGACGAAGTCGTTAAATTCCTCCGCCAATGCCAGCGGATGGATATCCGTACCGTGATTATCGTCCACGGCAAGGGTGAAAAATCCAACCCGCCGGCAATGATGAAAAGCTACGTCGCAACCTGGCTGGAGCAGATTTCCGATGTGATGTGCTACCACTCCGCACTGCGCCAACACGGCGGCAACGGTGCACTCTATGTGATGCTAAAAAAGAGCCCAGAGCGCAAGCTGGAAAACCGCGAGCGTCACACCAAGCGACAAGGCTAAACGAGCACTCGCTATCAATTACGCATGAAAAAAGGAGCCCGAGGCTCCTTTTTGCGTTTAATTCATTGATATTTTCATACTAGCTTACGCTTGGATAATCACCCGCATTGCAAGCAGGATCAGCACCACGCCAGAGAGCCTATCAATCAGCTGTGCCTTGGTCCGCAGCTTCTCAAGTACTTTCGGGTTCGACAGCACGAAGGCGATCAGGGTATACCACAGGCCGTCCACCAGCAGGGGCGTTGCCACAATAATGGCACGGCTACTGAGCTCTGTCCCGACAGCCACAAACTGGCTGAACAGTGCCAGGAAGAACAGTGCCAGCTTGGGGTTGAGCAGTGAAATCATCGCGCCATCACGGGCAGCTTCCACCAGGCTGGTTGATTGACCCGCCGCCAACTTAGCCGCAACACCTCCTTTCGAGCGCAGGGCATTGACCCCAAGGTAAGCAAGGTAAGCTGCACCGGCATAGGTAATGACACTAAACAGGGTCGGTGACTGCTTGAGTACCACCGCAAGGCCGAGCAAGGTCACCAAGGCATAAACGCCGACGCCAGAGGCATGTGCCCAGGACGTGACGACACCGTGCAGGCGCCCTCCCGCCAAGCTGTGCTTGGCAACAACAGCCAAGCTCGGACCCGGCGACATTGCCCCGAGCATACATATCATGAGTAACGAAAGCCAAATACTGAATGTCATTGTTAGTTCCTATCCGCTAGAGCTAATTTTTCTGATAGACCGACTCTAGCAACTGAAGGTTATGCAAGGAAATCAAAAGAAATCATCTTAGCCATGATTTGAAATCATAGCTAAGCTAGTTCCCACTAAATCGAATACATTGAACCCCTCATCACCGTAAGCACCTGCTCACGGAACCAACGGTGGGCTGGGTCATTTTCGTAACGAGGATGCCAAATCAGCCAGTAACTATGCTCCGGCTTAGGGATCGGGAGAGCTTTGTAGGTGATCGGCAGCAAAGCCTGCATATTGTGGGCAATGTGCTCAGGCAGTACCATCAACATATCAGTACGAACCAAGGCCTGGAAAGCCGCACTGAAGAATGGGACTGAAAACTGTACATCACGGCTTAGCCCCTGCGCTCTCAGCTCCCGCTCAACAAAACTGTCTTTATCGCCCCCGGCTGAGACCCGCATATGCGGGAAATCGACGAGCTGCTGTAATGACAAAGTAGATTGCTTGGCCAGAGGGTGCTGATCGCGCATTGCACACACCGGAAAATCCGATCCGATGTGGGCACCACACAAGCCTTCGGGGATTTGCGGCAGCATGGTGGACACCAGCTGAATATCAAGGTCTGCCAAATGGGATAAGTATTCCGGCGACCACAAACGGTAACTGATATTGGCCCTCGGTGCCTGTTGCTGCACCCGCTCGACAATATCGGGCAAGATGTACTGGGCGACATAATCGGAGGAGGCCAAGATCATCGGCCCAGTCCAATGCTGCGGTGAGAAATCTTGCTCGTCCAGAAGCCCCTGACAACTGGCAAGGATTTTGTCGACCTTGTCCTTGAGCTGCTGCGCCTTAGGAGTCGGCAACAAGCGGTTGCCTTCTCTTATCAGCAAAGGATCACCGAACAGCTCGCGCAGCTGGGTAAGCTGGCGGCTGACGGCTGACTGGGTCACACACAGGCGCTCAGCAGTGCGGCTGACATGCGACTCTTCCAGCAATACCTGAAGGGTACGCAGCAAATTCAAATTGATGTTTTGCATGACTCCCCTTTAGTGAAAACAAGATATTGATAAAGCTAGGCTTAAAGCTGGGTTATGGAAAACTAGATTATTGAAAATCAACGCTTTGCCAGTGGCGCAAACTGCCCGCCGGTCAAAGTGAGCAGATCAGCAGGCGCCAACTCGATTTCCAAGCCCCGTCGCCCGGCACTGACACAGATGGTCTCGTACTGCTCGGCTGAGGCATCAAGAAAAGTCGGTAGGCGTTTCTTCTGCCCCAAAGGACTAATGCCTCCGACAATATAGCCCGTGGTTTTCTCTGCGATTTGAGGATCGGCCATATCGGCTTTCTTGGCACCCGCCGCCTTCGCCGCCGCTTTCAGATCAAGCAAGCCCGCGACGGGTACAATCGCCACCGCCAGTTTTTTCGGATCACCATTGAGTGCAAACAGCAAAGTTTTGAACACCTGATTCGGATCCTGCCCTAGCACCTCTGCCGCCTCCAGACCAAAGTTGGTATTGGCCGGATCATGCTGGTACTGGTGGATGGTATGGGCGATTTTCTTTTTCTTGGCAAGATTGATAGCAGGTGTCATAGCCGCTCCGGTTCCGTTTCCAATTAACGACAGCCACTATAGCCCAACACAATTGATGCCAAAAGAAAAAAGACGCTTTGGCTAAATTGGAGCCATTAAAAAGCCCTGCATGTGCAGGGCTTTGTTCATTAGCACTAAACGCGATAGTTAGCGGTAAACCATCTCGCCTTTTGGTGCGAACGCATTGACGTCAATCGGGCTGTTGGTCTGCAGGAATTCCTTCAGTACTTCTGCATCAACAAAACCAGTATTCACGTGACCTGAGTGTTCAGTGATCTTAGGATAACCATCACCACCTGCAGCGTTGAAGCTCGGTACGGTGAAACGGTATGTCTCAGTCAGGCTCAGCGGCTTGCCACCGATCTTCACATCGCTCACTGTACCGTTGGCTACGGTCATTGAGATACCGTAGAACTGGGCATAGGCACCAGAGTCAACCGGCTTGGTTGCAACGACATTCAGGTAGTCCATCACTTCGCTACCCGTCATATCGGTGTAAGTTACGATATTGCCGAATGGCTGAACCGTCAGCACATCCTTGTAAGTGATATCACCACCAGCAATCGAGTCGCGGACACCGCCCGAGTTCATAACAGCAAAGTCAGCCTTGGCACGCTGCATGTGAGATGCAGCAATCAAACGCCCCAGGTTAGTCTGCTGGAAGCGAACCACATTACGGTCACCTTCAAGCTTGCCGTTGGACTCGGCGATCTTGATATTCAGCTGCTCCTGACCGCGCTCCTGGAATGGCTGTAGGAAGGCCTTCACTTCGGCATTCTGGGCAATCTCGTCCTGGATAAACACACGCTGTTTAGAGCCGTCAGCCATTTTCACTTTCTTCTTCAGGTTAACCGGGATCAGATCATAGCTAACCATCTGCAGTTCACCGTTCTGGAACTCAAAATCCGCACGGCCCACATATTTGCCCCACTCATGGGCCTGGACAATCCAGGTACCGTTCTGCTGATCCGGCTGACAGTCGTCACCCGGATTGAAGTTCTTGTTGTACATGCTTGGGCCTTCCATGCACACCGGCTCCTGGGAGTGGCCACCGACAATCATATCCAGCTCACCGGCAGGCAGGTAACGGGCAAGGGCCACATCACCCGGCGCATTGATGCCGTGGTTACCGTTGGCGTAGTGGCCCATGTGGGTTGCCGCAATGATCACATCAGGATTTTCCGTTGCCTTCAGCTGCTCGATCACCTTCTTGGCTTCTTCCTTAGGATCACGGAAGTCAACGCCACCGATATATTCCGGGTTACCGATCTTCGCCGTATCTTCAGTGGTCAGGCCGACAACCGCAATCTTGATGCCTTGCTGCTCGAAGATCTGGTATGGCTGGAATAGACGCTCACCGGTTTCCTTGTCGTAGATGTTGGCCGACAGCATCGGGAACTCGGCCCACTCCTCCTGCTTGCGCAGTACTTCCATCGGGTTATCGAACTCGTGGTTACCCAATGCCATTGCATCATAGCCCAGCATGTTCATGCCCTTGAAGTCCGGCTCTGCATCCTGCAGATCAGACTCTGGCACACCGGTATTGATATCACCGCCAGATAGCAACAGGGTTGTCCCGCCTTCAGCAGCCACTTCTGCACGGATCTGATCCAATAGCGTCTTGCGCGCCGCCATACCATATTCGCCATAAGAGTTTTGCCAGAAACGACCATGGTGATCGTTGGTGTGGAGAATGGTTAGCTTATACGTTTGATCAGCCTGCCAAGATGGCGCTGTGGTGTCAGATTGGCTCGCGCAGCCTGCCAGGGAGGCCAGAATCGCAGCGGTTAGCGCTGCCTTGGTGAAAAAGCGTTCCTTCATTGGGGGTCACCTTAACCTAATTATGTGATTTCACAAGAATTGACAAGCGTCAGTTTAAGTTATTTGGTGAACGCTGTTGTATGGTTTTCATCATTATGTTGACTAGATCACCATACTGGCTTCGCATTTTCATAACGGTGGGATAACAAGCAAAAAAAAGCCTCACTGGCGTGAGGCTTCTGCTATTATTTCCGGTTTTCGAATCCGACCTGGCTGCTATCAGGCCGTGGCCAGCTTACGTGCCGGGTGCTTGATGAAAATTGCTGCGATGGCGGCGAAGGCCAAGAAGAAGCAGTAGTAGGAATGGCTCACCACCTCCAGCGGCGACAGGCCGAATACCGAACCCAGCAATAGTGCCTGAGCACCGTATGGCAACACGCCCTGCACCACGCAGGAGAAGATATCGAGCAAGCTTGCCGAGCGGCGTGGTGTGACACCATTTTCTTCCGCCAGTTCACGTGCTACCCCACCAGAGACGATAATCGCCACCGTATTGTTGGCGGTACAGCAGTTGGTCAGGCCCACTAAACCAGCAATACCCAACTCGCTAGCACGCAGGTTCTGATCTTTAGAATGCTGCTTGCTGAATACTCGGATCACCTTGCTGATCAGTTGTGTCAGGTAAGCGAGGCCACCCTGACGGCGCATCAGCTCGCCCATGCCGCCGATCAGCATCGACAGCAGGAAGATCTCCTGCATGTTACCGAACCCAGCATAGATATCCTGGCCGTAGGTCGACAGGCTGTAATCAGGCGTGCCGAATAAGCCGATACCACCCGCGAGTAAAATACCGATGCTCAACACCACGAAAACATTCAAGCCAGACACCGCCAATACCAAGATAGCGATATAAGGCAGTACTTTCAGCCACTCAACGTCCGTAGTTGCGGGTACTTCAGTCGGCGTGCTGCTGAATAGGAACAACAGAATCGCAGCAATGGCCGCAGGCAGGGCAATGCGGATATTTTCGCGGAACTTGTCTTTCATCTGGCAACCCTGCGAGCGGGTCGAGGCAATCGTGGTATCCGAGATAATCGACAGGTTATCACCGAACATCGCACCACTGAGTACCACACCGGCGGTCAGTGCTACATCCATACCGGCAGTTTGGGCGATACCCAAGGCAACCGGCGCCACTGCCGCAATGGTGCCCATTGAAGTGCCCATCGCGGTTGCAATAAAGGCAGAAATCACAAAGATACCCGGCAGGATCATGCTCGCCGGCAGCATCGACAAGCCAAGATTCACCGTGGCATCCACACCACCAGTGGCTTTGGCAACCGAAGCAAAGGCACCCGCCAATAGGTAAATCATGCACATAGCAATAATATCGCTATGACCTACCCCTCGCAGGAACTGCTCAATCGCCTTGTTGAGCTTTTCCTTACTCAGCAGGATGGCTGCAATCACCGCAGGCAACGCAGCGACTGGGGCTGGCAGTTGGTAGAAAGCAAAATCTACACCTTGCAAGGTCAGGTAAGTACCAACACCGATAAACAAGGCCAAGAAGATCCCCAGAGGGAGTAATGCCAACGCGGAAGGAGTCGGCTCGCTAGAATGTTGTTGTGTATTGTTCGACATGATGACTACAGGACATCTATTTTAGAAATTGCGCCTAGACTAAGTGTTGTTAATGGCCGCGTCAACATCTAGACGTCTAAACATCCAAAATAATCATCATCACCAGCACAATAAACTCATCAAGCATTAATACAACAGCACGCATATCACCTACCAATAAACCGTCAATATATTGACGAAAACATCCTTATTTTCGTCAACCAAAAGTCATGAAAAATCATCAGGTTGTTTTTTTTTCGACCAAGGCCACTTTTCCGTGCAACGGGCAGAAAATCGCTATAGAATCCGCCTCGCAGACACCTCCCCCACCTGTTGTTGAGATAAAGACAATGACGCTAACCTTGAAACAGAAACTCATTGGCGCCAGCCTTTTTGCTGTTGTGATTATGGCAACGGCATTAACATGGCTCGCCGCCGACCAACTCTTTGACCAGACCCGACAGGGTATTTATGCCCGGGCAGAAAGCCTAGCCAGTGCCGCCAACGAAGGCATTGGTGACTGGGTGCAGATCCGCCGCGATATCGCCAGTTCGTTCAATGACTACAGCGGCGAAGAAAACGTAGTGCCCTACTTACAGTTAGCACGAAAAGCTGGCGGCTTCGACGATATTTTCTTTGGTACCCCGGCTGGCGAGATGTTCCGCTCCCACCCAGAGCGTAACCGTGCCGACTATGACCCGCGCACCCGCCCTTGGTATGGCGATGCAGTTAGTGCGAACCGCCAAATTGTCACCACCGCTTACCGCGATGCCATCACCAATGCCTTGCTGATCACTATTGCCGAGCCGGTACGTAAAAACGGCAGCCTGCAAGGTGTCGTCGGGGCCGATGTACTGATTGACCAGCTGGTCAATGATGTGATCAATTTGGATGTTGGCAAGAATGCCTACGCCATGCTGATCAACAAACAAGACAACACCTTTCTTGCCCACCCTGACGAGTCTTTGATCCTCCAGCCGATCAACCGTTTCAGCAGCGAGCTTAACATGGCGCAGATCGACGATGCCGCCCGTACAGGCAGCATCGAGATGGCTACTATCGATGGCAAAGAGAAGCTGTTCTACTTTGCTGCCGTACCGGGAACAGACTGGGTACTGGGCCTAGAGATGGATCGCGCTACAGAAGAAGCAAGCCACACCACCCTGCTGCGCCAGCTGATTATCACCTCGATTGTGATCACCCTGATTGTAGTGGCGATTTCCGCCACGCTAGTGGGATACCTGTTCCGCGATCTGGCCCGAGTCTCTGAAGCCCTGGCTGAAATTGCCACCGGTGAAGGTGACCTGACCCAGCGCCTAGAGCCTCGTAGTGACGACGAAGTGGGCCAACTTGCCCATAACTTCAACCGCTTCGTCGGCAATATGCATACCATGGTGTGCAAACTGAATGATGTCTCGAACTCGCTGACCCAGCAGGCACATGTTACCGCTTCTCAAGCTGAAGAGCGCAGCACCCGCATCCAGCACCAGCAGGACGAGATCAATATGGTGGCAACCGCCATCAACGAAATGGCGGCGGCAACCCAGGAAATTGCTGGCAATGCCGACAACACAGCCCGTACTGCCGGTGAAACGGTCGAGGTGTCTGATCACGGTGCAACTCAGGTCGGTCAGAGCCAGCACTCCATTACTAGCCTAGCGACTGAAGTGGATACGGCGACAGGTGTGATCAGCGAGCTGAACAGCCACGCCCAGAGCATCAATACCATTCTGTCTACGATTCAGGGAATTGCCGAGCAGACCAACCTGCTTGCACTCAATGCTGCGATCGAAGCTGCCCGTGCCGGCGAGCAAGGCCGGGGCTTTGCCGTGGTTGCCGATGAAGTCCGCGTACTGAGCCAGCGTACCCATGCCTCGACGCAGGAAATCCAACAGATGATCGAAACCCTGCAGCAGACCACAGGCAAAGCCGTCGGGATCATGGAAGACAGCCGCAAACTGGCGGAAACCAGTGTCGATGATGCCAACTCGGCCTCGGCCAGCCTGTCTCAGATCAACAGTGCAGTGACCAACATCAGTGATATGGCTACCCAGATCGCCTCGGCTGCAGAAGAGCAGTCATCGGTAACATCGGAGATTACCCGCAATACCGAAGGGATCCGTGATGTGTCCAACGAACTGGCAGTAGAAGCCAGCGAGGCAGCCAAGCAAGCCGCTGAGCTATCTGAGCTATCATTCCAGCTACAGCAGGAAATCAGCCGCTTCAAGTTGTAAGCGAACAGCTCATTACGCTAAAGCGACAGCAATAAAAAAGGCGATACCGAAAGGTATCGCCTTTTTACTAACAGCAACAATATGATTTGTTACTTGATTTCGATCTCTTCGAAGCCTTTGACTAGGTCATCAAGCTGCTTCAACTGCGCTAGGAATGGCTCTAGCTTGTCCAGTGGGAAAGCCGAAGGGCCGTCACAGCGAGCCTGATCCGGGTTCGGGTGCGCTTCCATGAACAGGCCTGCAATCTTAGTTGCCAAGCCAGAACGCGCCAAATCAACAGTTTGCTCACGGCGACCACCAGAAGCGGCACCGTTTGGATCACGGCACTGCAGGGCGTGGGTCACATCAAAGATGATCGGGCTGCCTTTAGACGCCTTTTTCATTACGTCGAAGCCCAGCATATCAACCACCAGGTTGTCATAGCCGTGCAGCACACCGCGCTCACACAAGATGATATTTTCGTTGTCGCACTCTGCGAATTTTTCAACGATGTTACCTACTTGGCCCGGGCTCATGAACTGAGGTTTCTTCACGTTGATCACCGCACCGGTTTTCGCCATTGCCTGAACCAGATCAGTCTGGCGAGCAAGGAAGGCTGGCAACTGGATAACGTCAACCACATCGGCAACTGGCTGGGCCTGGTACTGCTCGTGGATATCAGTGATGATTTTCACGCCGAAGGTATCTTTCAGCTCTTGGAAAATCTTCAGACCTTCTTCCATACCCGGACCTCGGTACGAATGCACAGAAGAGCGGTTAGCCTTATCGAAAGAAGCCTTGAAGACATAAGGAATGCCTAGCTTGTCTGTCACTTCAACGTACTTTTCACAGATCTGCATCGCCAGATCACGTGATTCCAGCACGTTCATACCACCGAATAGGACAAACGGCTTATCATTGGCAACATCGATATCGCCAACGCGAACAACTTTCTGTTCCATCATCTTCTCTCTTCAATTTTTGTTAGCCAAAGCCCACAGCAATTAATGCAGGGTTAGCGGCTCTTTGTTGAGTTCTTTGACCTGAAGCTTCAGCAACTCGGCGGCTGGGTCTTCAGGGCATTGCTCGATAAAATATTCGTAATCCAGGGCAGCGGCATGGCCACACTCTAGCTGCTGATAAATATAGCCGCGATCACGGATTTCGTGCGGGTCGCCAGGACGGAAAGCTCCCAACACAACATCGCTGCAATGCAACGCTTCGGCAAACAATCCTTCGCGCAGCAATGCGCTTTTCATCACCGTCAACCAGCGTGCCAGCACATCATAGTTGCCGGCTGTTGCAAAGTGTTCGCTGCGCAGCTCGGTAAACGGCCCTTTGTGGCCTTTCAGCCAGGCTGACATAACATGCTTGCTCAGGTACTCACCATCAAACGGGTTGATAAACTGAGGTTCGCTGCCGTACCACTCTACCTTAAGGACAAACTGGGTCGGGAATGCCACAGCGCTAACCGGCAGATCCAGACGCTGCGCCAAAAACAGGAACAAGGCCCCTAAAGACACCGGGATCCCTTTCTTGCGCTCTAGCACTTTGTCGAGGAAGACGTTGTCGGATGAAAAGTATTGCTCGTGATCGCCAATAAAGCCCCACTCGCGGTAAAACAGGCGGATCAAGCCCTCAAGACGCAAGTAGCTATCGGGCTCATCCATCAAGGCCTGCTCGGCCTCCTGGGCAAGACGTTCCAACTGGATGCTGACCCAGCCAGCAGGGAAACGCGGATCCACCGCTTCTGTCATCGCAACCGCGCCATCCACCAGCGGCATCTGCTCCAGTTCTTGTTCGGTAAAGCGTAACATGGTTATCCTAGGAAAGAGGTTTTGGTCATTGCTATTTTGGCGGCGGCCATTACCCAGCCCAGCGAGCCGAAGAAGGCAAAGGTCTTGAAGACCTTGTTAGAGCCCATCTTGAGGGTGAAGTAGCCAAGCGCAATATAGGCCAGTACACAGCTAAGCTTCTGCGTCATCCAGCCACCAGCTGCCGTGAACGGCACGAAACCGGTTATGAAAATCAGGATCACACCGGTAAGCAATAACACGGTATCCACCACATGGGGTGTGATTTTCAGAAACTTTTTCTCGTTCAATGACGAGTTGGCCATCATCAAGCAGTAACGCAAGATAAACAAAGTCACGCTCAGCGCGATAGCCAGCATATGTAGGTGTTTTACAGCGGTATACATTGTTGTTATCTCTCTATCCTTGCCAGCGGCCCATGGTCACACGATCCAGGCCAGCATAATCCTGTGCTGTGGAAACCTCATGGTAACCCAGCGCGTCTAAAATACCACGTACAGCCGAACCTTGCTCGTAACCGTGCTCCATTAACAGCCAACCGCCTGATTCTAGGTGTTGGCGACCCTGTTCGCTGATCACTTGGATATCAGCCAAGCCGTGATCCTCAGCGACCAAGGCACTCTTGGGCTCAAACCGGACATCACCCTGTTCAAGGTGGGGATCCGCTTTGTCGATGTATGGCGGGTTGCTGACAATCACCGCAAAACGCTCTTGCTCTGTCAGCGGGCTGTACCAGCTACCAGAAAGAAAGCGTGCATTGGCAATATGCAGGTTGGTACGGTTTTCCTCGGCAAGCGCAGCGGCTTCGGGGCGCAGATCAATACCAGTAACGGCAATATCGCGTCGCTCAGAGGCGATTGCCAGCGCTATGGCACCGGTTCCAGTTCCCAGATCCAGCACCTTGCAGGCATCGGCAGGCAGTTTTTCCAGAGCCAGCTCCACCAACCTTTCGGTATCCGGACGCGGGATCAAAGTGTGGGGTGCCACTTTTAGTGGCAGCGACCAAAACTCTCGCTCGCCGACAATATATGCCACCGGCTCACCGGTCAGGCGCCTTGCCATCACAGACTCAAAGGCTGCTTGTTGGGCAGCATCCAATTCTTTTTCCGGCCAGGTTAGCAGGTAACTGCGGGGCTTATCGAGGACATGGCACAGCAAAACGGCGGCATCGATATGCGGGCTGTCCGAGCCCGCTTCACTCAATGCCTTAGCCGCCAACTTAAGCTGGGCGTCTATCGACAGGGTCATTAGTTCTGCTCAGCCATAGCTGCTAGCTGATCGGCCTGATGTTCTTGCAGAACCGGCTGGATCAAGCTGTTCATATCGCCTTCCATCACTTCGTTCAGGCGGTAGATAGTCAGGTTGATACGGTGATCAGAGACACGGCCCTGCGGGTAGTTGTAGGTACGGATACGGTCTGAACGATCACCAGAGCCAAGCAGGTTACGTCGCGTACTCGCCTCTTCGGCATGGCGCTTCTCTTCTTCAGCCTGGATAATACGGGCTGCCAGCACAGACATCGCTTTCGCCTTGTTCTTGTGCTGTGAACGCTCGTCCTGACACTCGACCACGATGCCGGTTGGCAAGTGGGTAATACGGATAGCAGAATCCGTGGTGTTAACGTGCTGCCCACCGGCGCCCGATGCACGGAAGGTATCGATTTTCAGATCGCCCGCATTGATTTCTGGGATTTCCGCTTCAGGGATCTCCGGCAGTACCGCAACTGTACAGGCTGAGGTGTGGACACGGCCCTGGGATTCAGTCGCCGGTACACGCTGAACACGGTGACCGCCTGACTCAAACTTCAGGGTGCCGTACACCGCTTCGCCGCTGATTTTGGCGATCATTTCCTTGTAACCACCGTGCTCGGCATCGTTGGCACTCATCACTTCAACACGCCAGCCGCGTGATTCTGCGTATTTACTGTACATACGGAACAAATCACCGGCGAAGATACCCGCTTCATCGCCACCCGCACCAGCACGGATCTCAACGAAGCAGTTGCGCTCGTCGTTTGGATCTTTCGGGATCAGCAGAACCTGAAGTTCATCTTCAAGACGGATGATCTCCGCTTTTGCTTCCTTGACTTCTTCCTGCGCCATCTCGCGCATTTCAGGATCGTCTTCGTTAGCCATCTCTTCAGCAGTTGCCAAATCCTCTTTGGCTTGCTGGTAGGCCTGGAAGCATTGGGTTACTTCCTCCAGCTGTGAATATTCACGGGAAAGCGCACGGAACTTGTCCTGGTTACCAATAACTTCTGGATCACCTAGCAGATGCTGGACTTCTTCATAACGCTCAACCAGCGTTTCTAATTTCACTAAAATTGAAGGTTTCATATAGGTTTCTACTGTATTCCACTAAAGGCAGGGAAGGTTTCCCTGCCAGGATTAATTCTTTGCGGTATCTAGCCCTAGTGTCTCGCGGATCACCGCCAGCTTTTCCGGCTCGCCATCTTTGGCGGCCTGCTGCATCGCGCGGGTAGGCGCATGGATAAGTTTGTTGGTCAGCTTATTGCTGAGCTCAACCAACACTTTTTCAGGATCGCTGCCATTGGCCAGCGCCTGCAAACTGCGAGTGAGTAAATCTGACTTCAGATCTTCTGCCTGGCAACGGTATTGGCGAATACTGTCTACCGCTTCCAGCGAGCGGATCCAACTCATGAATGCCGCACTCTCCTCACTGACAATCGCTTCAGCCTGTATCGCCGCCACTTTACGCTGTTCACGGTTTTTCTCAACAATACTGTGCAAATCATCGACAGAGTAAAGGTAAGCGTCGCTGAGCTCCCCGACTTCCTGCTCAATGTCTCGCGGTACCGCAATATCGACCAGCAGCATAGGTTGATGACGTCGTGCCTTGATGGCCTTTTCGACCATGCCCTTGCCGATGATCGGCAGCGGACTGGCCGTCGAGCTGATCACAATATCCGCGCGGTGCAGGTGCTCAGGGATTTCTGGCAAGCTGATCACTTCCGCCCCGAACTCCTGAGCCAAGTTTTCGGCCCGCTCCTTGGTCCGGTTGGCAACAATCAATTGGTTACAGCCCTGCTCCACCAAGTGGCGAGCAACCAGTTCAATGGTTTCGCCGGCGCCAACCAGCAGCACCGTCGCTTCCTCGAGCGATTCGAAGATCTGTTTTGCCAATGTACAGGCGGCAAAAGCCACCGAAACCGCATTGCCACCAATATCAGTTTCGGTACGCACCCGTTTCGCCACAGTGAACGTTTTGTGGAACAGCTTTTCCAACATTCCCTGAATAACTTGATTATCACGGGCATCAGAATAGGACTGCTTGACCTGGCCGAGGATCTGCGGTTCGCCCAATACCAGCGAATCAAGCCCACATGAAACCCGCATCAGGTGACGCACAGCAGCCTGCTCTTCATGGAAATACAGGCTTGGCATCAGCTCTTCGGTACTGATCTGATGGAACTTACTCAGCCAGTCAATCATGAGCCCGGGGCCTTGCTGCGCCACATCGCAATACAGCTCTGTACGGTTGCAGGTCGAGACGATCACCCCACTGTGAACCTCAGGATGGTCCTCCAGCTGAGCTAAGGCCTGCTTCATCTTTTCTGGCGAAAACGCAACCCGTTCACGCAAGTCTACCGAGGCTGTTTTATGGTTTATTCCTAGTGCAAGCAATGTCATGGAGACGGTGTACCACTTCGCCGATGAAATATGATGTAAGGGCGGATTTTACTTGATGCCCCCACTTAATTAAAGAACGCAGATCGAATCTACATGGCAATAACCCACATAAATTAGCATTCAATTATTCATAGGATAGAAAAAAAGAGTGATATCAACCTTCCTTTTCCCGAGAGAAGGAGTTGGAAATCTTAAGATTTTACCGCTATTGTTTGGCAACAATACTCATTAAAAAAGTGATAACGATGATGTCAACATTGCGACATGCCCGCCATCCTTTTGCCCGCATTCCCCGTAAAGCCCCTTGGTTTGCCCTTATCCTTTCATTGCTTGCAGGTTGTGCAACCCAGCCTCCACAGACAACCGAAACGGACTGGGAAAGCCATGAACAAGCCCTTGAAGCCCTCTCAAGCTACCAGGCTAAAGGCAAGCTGGGCTATAAGGGCCAACAGCGTTTTGGTGCCAATCTGATCTGGGATACCACCGCAAACAGTGATCACCTGCTACTCACCAACTTCCTGGGCTCAACGCTATTAAAGCTCGATGCTACTCCGAGCCGTGTAACCCTAGTTGACAACAATGGCAAAACTCACCAAGGCACCAATGCCAGCGCGTTGGTATCCAGCCTGACGGGTATCAACCTGCCTGTTGAGCAAATGCGTGACTGGCTGATTGGCTTGCCGACAGCAGCGGATACCTACCAGCTCAACAACGAAAACCGGGTTGGCTACCTAGCCAAACGTGTCGATGACAAACTGTGGCAACTTGATTACAACGAGTATGACTACTCGGTAAGCCCGGCCCTACCCAAGCGCATGGTCTTGAGCTCGGCCGGCACCAGCATTACCCTTATCATCCATCAATGGACCATTAACTAGAGTACGCTATGATCACCCGCACCACCGAATGGCCGGCACCGGCCAAACTGAACCTGTTCCTCTATATCACCGGCCGCCGCGCGGACGGCTACCACGAGCTGCAAACCCTGTTTCAGTTTCTTGATCACAGCGATACCCTGACCATCACAGCCAACAGCAGCGATCAAATTACCCTGACGCCCGCCATCGACGGAGTAAAAACCGAAGACAACCTGATCTACCGCGCCGCCGATATGCTGCGCCAGAAAGCCGGGATCCAGGCCGGGGCAGACATCCACATCAACAAAATCCTGCCGATGGGCGGCGGTCTTGGCGGTGGCTCATCCGATGCAGCAACCACTCTGGTTGCCCTCAACTACCTTTGGCAGACAAATCTCAGCGTCGAGGAGTTGGCCGAGCTGGGCTTGGCACTCGGTGCCGATGTACCGGTGTTTGTCCGTGGAGTCAGTGCGTTTGCCGAGGGGGTCGGTGAGCAATTACAACCTGCCGAGCCGGAAGAAAAGTGGTATCTGGTTGTCAAACCAGAGGTAAATATTGCTACGGTTGATATTTTCACCCATCCGGGGCTAAAAAGGGACAGCAAAAAACGGTCTTTAAGTGCACTGTTGGCAGGGGTTTACGAAAACGATTGCGAAAAAATCGTCAGATCACTGCACCCTGAGGTTGATAAGGCGCTTTCGTGGCTGTTAGAATACGCGCCGTCGAGATTGACCGGCACTGGCGCTTGCGTGTTTGCTGAATTTAGCACCCATGAAGCGGCCATTGCAACCCTGAATAAATTACCTGACTGGCTCCAAGGATTTGTCGCAAAAGGTGTCAACACATCTCCCCTTTTGACAGCCTTGAACGCACATTCTACGGATTGTCAGTAACTACAACTTGGACGCAACCTGAGGTTTCCACCGTGCCTGATATGAAGCTGTTTGCTGGTAACGCGACACCAGAACTAGCCCAACGCATTGCTGACCGTCTTTACATTTCTCTAGGAGACGCAACAGTTAACCGTTTTTCCGACGGTGAAGTCTGTGTTCAGATTAATGAAAACGTTCGTGGTAGCGACGTATTTATCATTCAATCTACTTGTGCGCCAACCAATGACAACCTAATGGAACTGGTTGTTATGATCGATGCGCTACGCCGTGCTTCTGCAGGCCGTATCACCGCTGTAATCCCTTACTTCGGTTATGCTCGCCAAGACCGCCGCGTCCGTTCTGCCCGTGTGCCAATCACGGCTAAAGTCGTTGCCGACTTCCTGTCAAACGTTGGTGTTGACCGCGTTCTGACTGTTGACCTTCACGCTGAGCAAATCCAGGGCTTCTTCGATGTTCCTGTAGACAACGTGTTCGGTAGCCCAGTACTACTAGAAGACATGCTAGCGAAGAACCTGGAAGACCCAGTGGTTGTTTCTCCAGACATCGGTGGTGTTGTTCGTGCTCGCGCTATCGCGAAACTACTAGACGACACTGATATCGCTATCATCGACAAGCGTCGCCCACGCGCCAACGTTTCTCAGGTTATGCACCTGATCGGTGACGTTGAAGGCCGCGACTGCATTATCGTTGATGACATGATCGATACTGGCGGTACACTATGTAAAGCGGCTGAAGCGCTAAAAGAGCGCGGTGCCAAGCGTGTATTCGCTTACGCCACTCACCCAGTATTCTCTGGCAGTGCGCCACAGAACATCCGTGAGTCTGTGATTGACGAAGTTATCGTAACTGACTCAATTCCTCTAACTCAGGAAATCCAAGATACTGGCCGTGTATCGGTGCTAACCCTATCTGGCATGCTTGCTGAAGCTATCCGTCGCATCAGCAACGAAGAGTCAATCTCGGCGATGTTCCAGCACTAATTCTGGACAGCCAAAGAGATCCAGCGCCCCGCCATGTGCGGGGCGTTTTTTCATCCACAAGAGAAAGATAACCCTATAAGAAATAATACAAAATATGTTGATTTTGCTACCCGACCTTCAAAAATTAATTTAGGTAAATTAATTAGAGTTCCAACTCAACTGCAGATCACAAAATTTTGCTCGCCTGTTGTATATATTCCAGCACCTCTGTGACATATACCTACAACAAGAGACAAAGCATGAAATTTACTAAACCACTCATTGTGTTATCGGTCGGTTTAGCCTTAGCAGGCTGTAACTCAAGTAGCTCAGACAATAAAACACTTCTAGATACCCCTTTTGATTTAACCATTGCTCATGTTAACGACACCCACTCAAGTTTTGACCCGGTAAAATCGAGCTTCAAAGTTGCTAAAACTAAGGTTTACAACGAATTTGGGGGCCACCCTCGCCTGCTCACTGAGGTTAACAACTACAAGGCCGAAGCCACTGAAAACAATGACAGCATACTATTCCTGCATGGTGGTGATGCTTGGCAAGGCAGTGCTTACTTCAAATTGAACGAAGGCAAAATGAATGCTGATATTCTGAGTCAGATGGGCTTGGATGCAATGGCATTGGGTAACCACGAATTCGATCTTGATAACCAAAAATTGAATGACTTTATCGATTCCATCAACTTCCCGGTACTTGCTGCAAACATCGACACCAGTAACGATGACGATCTAAAGGATCAAACAAACCTCAAGCCTTATATGGTTTATGCTTTCGACGGTAATACGAAAGAAGTGGTAACAGATCTTGATAACCTGCCGGCAGATAAACATATTGCTGCTGTTTTTGGCTTAGTGCTTGATGATATGCCTAATATCGCGCCAAATACTGGCGATATTATTTTCAAAGATATGGTGCAATCAGCTCAGGCAACGGTTGATATGCTCCACGCCAAGGGGATTAACAAAATTATTGCCGTTACCCATATCGGTAACGCGATTGATCTAGATGTTGCATCTCAAGTAAATGGCATCGATCTGATTGTAGGTGGCCACTCCCATACACTGCTTGGCGACTTCACCAATCTAGGAATGGCCAACAACGGCACTTACGCCGAAATTGTCACCAACCCTGACGGTAAAGGCCTGACCTGCGTGGTTCAAGCTGGTGAATACGCCCAGGCTATCGGCAAAACAACCGTCGCCTTCAATGGACAAGGCGCTATCACCCGCTGTAATGGTAACAACACCCTGCTGAGTAACGATGAGTTCTACGATTCACCGGCCCGGGAGGAGAGCAATAAGTTCAGTGAACAAGAAACCGCAAGTGTCGTAAGCTTTATCGACGGCCAAGAAAATATTGCCGTTGTCGATGAACACGAAAAACTACGCCAGCATATTGATACCCACTACAAACCAGCAGTGGATGCAGCCTACGGCGAAATCATTTCAACAGCCCCTAGCGAGATCAAACACGAACGCCGCCCAGGAGACAACGGTTTCGACAAACATGGCTCAGATGTAGCCCCAATCGTTGCAGCAGGTCAATATTACTGGGCTGCAACCACAGAAGTCAGTAGCATTGCAGGGATAGAAGCTGACTTTTCACTTGTCGGTGCCGGTGGCGTAAGAACCGATATTGCTGCGGGTGATCTGCGTGAAGGCAACATCTCACTCGAGCTACTGCCATTTTCCAATTTCATGTCTATCGTGCCGCTAGAAGGCTCGGTCATCAAAGAGCTAATCACCAGCACGGTCAGCGCAACCCTGCCTGCAGGCTCTCACGCAGGTAAATTCCCTTACGGCGGTAACCTGCGTTACACCTTCACAGAGGACAATGCGGGTATCGACGGCACACTAACGTCAATCGAGGTTAACGAAGGGTCTCTCGATGCCCCGGACTGGGCGCCATTGCAGGACGACACCACCTACAACGTTGCGATGAACAACTACAATGCAACTGGCAACGATGGCTGGACGCCATTGTTTGAAGCCCAGAAAACGAGCTCCGGCCGGGTTGACCTTGCCTATGTGAATGGCCAATTGACCGCATTTGCTGTCGAGCGCATTGAGGAAGATGACAATGGTAAATACAAAGTCATCTACAAAGATCAAGGCATCGACTGTGATGACTCGTCCTTTAGTTGCAGTACCGATGCCCAAGCCGTTATCAACTACATCAAAGCGAACCACCCAACATTGGAGCCAATTAGCTACGAAACCGTCACCCTTGAGCGAGTAGAGCAGTAACGAGTTTCTATCAGCGGCCTCCCCATAGCTAAATGCCCTGCCATGTGCGGGGCATTTTTCGTTTAGATATCAATTTTTCCTATTTTGATATAACATAGCGCGCGATTTTACAGCCCCTAGACTTGAGAGATCAGTGTGAGTAACGATATTCGCCTACTTGTTGGCCTAGCAAATCCCGGTGCCGAATATGCCAGGACCCGTCATAATGCCGGTGCCTGGGTGGTAGAAGAGCTGGCCCGTATACACAATGTCAGCCTTCGCGAGGAAGCCAAGTACTTTGGCCAAACCGGCCGGATCCAGACCAATGGCCAGGATCTTCGCTTGTTGATCCCATCTACCTACATGAACCTCTCGGGTAAATCGGTAGCTGCACTGGCGAAATTCTTCCAGATCAAGCCAGAAGAGATCATGGTTGCCCACGACGAACTTGACCTGCCTCCGGGCGTCGCCAAGTTCAAGAAAGGTGGTGGCCACGGTGGCCACAACGGCCTGCGTGATATCATCAGCAAGATGGGCAACAACAAAGATTTCTACCGCCTGCGGGTTGGCATCGGCCATCCGGGCGACAAGAACAAGGTAGCTGGCTTTGTCCTAGGCAAAGCACCTGCCAAAGAGCAGGAAAATATCGATGCCGCGGTTGATGAAGCTGTACGTTGCATGGATATTTTGCTCAAAGATGGCTTAAACAAAGCCCAAAATCGACTACATTCATTCAAAGCTGTCTAAGCCGAATACTGTAGCCAATACTGAATTTATTTTTCGGCAGCGAGTCTGCCGGACTGTTTTACCGAACAATTACCAAAAGGGTTTCAAACCATGGGTTTTAAATGCGGAATCGTCGGCCTGCCTAACGTAGGTAAGTCCACTCTTTTCAACGCCCTGACCAAAGCAGGGATCGAGGCAGCGAACTTCCCGTTCTGTACTATCGAACCAAACACAGGCGTGGTGCCAGTGCCGGATCTGCGTCTTGATGCCCTGGCAGCTATCGTTAACCCTGAGCGTATCCTGCCGACAACGATGGAATTCGTTGATATCGCCGGTTTGGTTGCGGGCGCATCAAAAGGGGAAGGTCTGGGTAACAAGTTCCTGGCCAACATCCGTGAAACCGATGCGATCGGCCATGTCGTACGTTGTTTCGAGAACGAAAACATCGTTCACGTAGCAGGTAAGATCCACCCGCTCGAGGATATCGAGGTGATCAACCTAGAGCTTGCTCTGGCTGATCTTGATACCTGTGAGCGTGCTATCCAACGCCAAGCCAAGCGTGCCAAAGGCGGTGACAAAGATGCCAAGTTCGAAATCACTGTACTTGAAAAGATGCTACCGACCCTGACTGAAGGCGGTATGGCTCGTTCGGTTGAACTGAGCAAAGAAGAGTTCGCGGCGATCAGCTACCTGAACTTCCTAACGCTCAAGCCAACCATGTACATTGCCAACGTTAGCGAAGATGGCTTCGAAGACAACGAATACCTGGACATGGTGCGCGAGCACGCGGCAAAAGAAAACGCGGTGGTTGTGCCGGTATGTGCGGCTATCGAGTCGGAAATTGCTGAACTTGACGATGCTGACCGCGAGGAGTTCCTGGCTGACATGGGTATCGAGGAGCCAGGTCTTAACCGTGTGATCCGCTCTGGTTACGAGTTGCTGAACCTACAAACTTACTTCACCGCGGGTGTGAAGGAAGTGCGTGCATGGACAATCCCTGTTGGCGCAACTGCTCCTCAGGCTGCGGGTAAAATCCACACCGACTTCGAGAAAGGCTTCATCCGTGCAGAAGTCGTTGGTTACGACAACTTCATCGAGTTCAACGGCGAGAACGGCGCGAAAGAAGCGGGCAAATGGCGTTTGGAAGGTAAAGACTACATCGTTAAAGACGGTGATGTGGTTCACTTCCGCTTCAACGTTTAATAAAGCCCAGCGCTTTTTACTGCTTTCAAAAGCCAGCCATTGTGCTGGCTTTCTTTTTATCGGCCAGGCGGCAAATAACCCGGCCCAATCGGCCTTATAGATATCCCCTTCTCACAGGTGCTAAAACGCATAAAAGCAGTTGTTTAGCATGGCAAACGCCCAGTTCGTCCAAATAAGCACCGAACAGGCGGGTTTTTTCAAGATATTCAAAAAAACTATTGACGCTATTGGCTGGTATGAGCATAATGCGCCCCGTTCCCAACACAGCGGCCAGACAGGTAAGCTGCTAGGAAAACAACAAGATGGCTACGTAGCTCAGCTGGTTAGAGCACATCACTCATAATGATGGGGTCACAGGTTCGAATCCCGTCGTAGCCACCATCTCCTTTCTTCGGAATCGAGATACAATGTGCGGAAGTGGCGAAATTGGTAGACGCACCAGATTTAGGTTCTGGCGCCGCAAGGTGTGAGAGTTCAAGTCTCTCCTTCCGCACCATTATTCTTCGGTTGAGCTTTAACAGCTTGATTGAATGCAAGACTCTGAAAAGAGCACCTGCAGGTCTATCGCCAAGCGGTAAGGCAACGGGTTTTGATCCCGTCATTCCCTGGTTCGAATCCAGGTAGACCTGCCATCTTTACAAGGTTGTTGATTACTAGTATAGTCGGCAACCCATGTTGGCTACGTAGCTCAGTTGGTTAGAGCACATCACTCATAATGATGGGGTCACAGGTTCGAATCCCGTCGTAGCCACCATCTCTCTTCTTTTGAAGTGAGAAACAATTTGTGCGGAAGTGGCGAAATTGGTAGACGCACCAGATTTAGGTTCTGGCGCCGCAAGGTGTGAGAGTTCAAGTCTCTCCT
>NZ_JAWJZI010000034.1:0-19070 GCF_033022775.1 Photobacterium rosenbergii
GGCTATGGGCTATGGGCTATGGGCTATGGGCTATGGGCTATGGGCTATGGGCTATGGGCTATGGGCTATGGGCTATGCCAGTTAACAATAACCACACAAAGATAGCAACCATTACCAAAACGTAAACAAAATCCAAACCAAAACCCAAACGCAAACGTTTGCGCTATAGATCTTCGTAACATTCTCTGCGACAATACAACAATCGAGTAGCACCCGAAAGACCTCGTTCATGAGTGTATTCAATATACCAAGCTACTTTGCTCCATGCCCAGTCAATTTCAGTTCAAAGGATAAACATGGCCGCTCAAATCATTGATGGAAAACTCATTTCGCAAACTGTTCGTCAAGAAGTTGCAGCCCGAGTTAAAGCTCGCCTCGACGCAGGCCTTCGTGCACCGGGACTTGCTGTCGTCTTGGTCGGTCAAGACCCGGCTTCGCAAATTTACGTGGGTAGCAAGCGTAAAGCCTGTGATGAAGTCGGTTTTGTATCCAAGTCATTCGACTTGCCGGCGACGACAACCGAAACTGAATTGCTCGCCCTCATCGACGAGCTAAACGGTGATAATGAAGTCGATGGGATTTTAGTCCAACTACCACTTCCTGCAGGCATCGATAGTACCAAGGTGCTAGAGCATATCGACCCGGAGAAAGATGTTGATGGTTTCCACCCCTACAATGTCGGCCGCCTTTGCCAGCGCATCCCCAAATTGCGTTCATGTACACCTAAAGGCATTATCACCCTGCTTGAGCGCTACAATATTGCTGTTCGAGGCAAACACGCAGTGATTGTTGGTGCCTCGAACATTGTCGGCCGCCCTATGACGCTTGAGCTTCTGCTGGCTGGCGCGACCACCACCACTTGCCACCGCTTTACCCAGGATTTGGAAAGCCATGTCCGCCAGGCTGATATTTTGGTGGTTGCGGTTGGTAAGCCTAACTTCATTCCGGGCAATTGGATCAAAGAAGGGGCAACGGTCATTGATGTCGGTATCAACCGATTGGATAGCGGCAAGTTAGCCGGTGACGTGGAATATGATATCGCCCGCGAGCGTGCCCGCCATATTACCCCGGTTCCGGGAGGTGTAGGCCCAATGACAGTTGCCACCTTGATTGAAAATACGCTGCACGCCTGTGAGCAGTATCATGAGAAGTGATTAAGTGGCTAGTGGCTAGTGGCTAGTGGCTAGTGGCTAGTGGCTAGTGGCTAAAATATTAAAAAGGGCCGGGTGTTGTAATCAACACCCGGCCCTTTTAGCTAAAACAAACGCTTTGCCTGTGGCCCCTAGCCTTCAGCCCCAAGTCGCTCCTTCAAGAACGCTGTGAAATCTTCACCCAAAGACTCGTGTCGCATGCCGTATTCAACGAATGCCTGCATGTAGCCTAGCTTGCTACCGCAATCGTGGCTCTTTCCTGACATGTGGAACGCATTAACTTGCTGATCTTCCATCAGCATATCGATCGCATCTGTCAGCTGAATCTCATCACCTGCACCGATAGGCGTACGCGCTAACAAAGACCAAATTTCAGCAGGCAATACATAACGGCCAACAATCGCCAAGTTCGACGGTGCATCCTCAAGAGCAGGCTTCTCTACCACTTTGGTCATAGCGGCCGTCTCACCCGGTTTAAGCTCTGCCCCATTGATATCCGCTACGCCGTAGCTGGATACCTCAGACATTGGCACTGGCTCAACCATGACTTGGCTAATCTGGGTGTCATTGAATGCGTTTACCATTGCCGCCATGTTTTCACGGCGTAAATCACTGGCTGCATCGTCCAGAATTACATCCGGCAGCACCACAGCAAAAGGCTCATCACCTACGAGAGGGTGAGCACACAATACGGCATGGCCTAGCCCTTTCGCCTGGCCCTGTCGTACGTGCATGATAGTCACATCTTTAGGACAGATTTTCTGCACCTCTTCCAATAGCTGACGTTTCACACGCTTTTCCAGCGTTGCTTCCAGCTCGAAAGAGGTATCGAAATGGTTTTCAATCGAGTTCTTTGATGAGTGCGTCACTAGCACGATTTCTTTAATACCCGCAGCAACACACTCGTTAACCACATACTGAATAAGTGGCTTATCAACGATAGGTAGCATTTCTTTTGGGATCGCTTTGGTTGCAGGCAGCATACGTGTACCCAAGCCAGCGACAGGGATCACCGCTTTACGTACAGGGGAAGATGTAGACATAGTTTATTCCATTTCAAATTATTCAAACCACTATAACAAAGTCAGTGCAAACGAATCCAACAATGCGAATGGCGTGGATTACTTTTTCACCAGATCTTCATTTTGGACACTGACCTTAACCGGTTTACCAAGCAAGTTAATCAGCATAAACGAACGTTTCTCACCATCTGGCTCTTGGTAGATGGCCTCTATACCTTTGAACTGGCCTTGGGTGAGTTTCAGGGTTTCACCCGGCTTAGGGAGATCAGATAATTTTGCCTGCTGCTCTTCGGAGTCTTCGTTGATCATCAGGCTGTAGATGAGATCCGGATTGACAGTTTGTGGCCTCGCACCTTGGCGGATAAAATCTGCCACCCCACGAGTAGAGCGAACCGTGGTATAGCTAATTGCTTCGGGATCAAAGTAGACAAACATATAGCTCGGAAATAACGGCTCGAATGCGGTCACTCGTGTTCCTCGCACTATTTTCTCCACCGTCACCTGAGGGTAGTAACACTCAACCCCTTGACGATCAAGATTGATCACCGCGCGCTCCTGCTCACTGCGCTTACAATATAGTAGGTACCAATCTTTCATAGCAATCTCAGTCTGTTAATTCTCTAGCTTTGAGTGATTATACCTAAGCTTCACCCTGCGACAATGTTTTGCCCCCTTACTCTCAATTTCGCTTTGCATTTCTACATAAACTGCATATCCAGCCCAAAATGTAACAAACATTAACGGAAAGCCATGGCGATATGTAATTCCATAAATAGATTAAAATTCGAAACAAAAAACCAATACAGTTAAATTTTACAACATTTAGTTTAACCCACTTCTCGGAAATCTGAAATTTCAATTTTGAGCAAATAGCAAACAAACGCTTATTAATCAACATGTTGCATTGTTTTTGTTTTGTTTTTTATTTGTAACGATTTGCAGTTTAATAATTTGTCATTTATAACAGGGGCGACATTAGCAAACACAAAACCAATTAAATTTAGAGAATAATTATGAGCAATCTGAATAGTGGCACGTTGTTAGGCCATCCTAAAGGTTTGTTCTTACTGTTTGGAACCGAACTGTGGGAACGTTTTTCTTACTATGCGATGCGTGCCATTCTGGTGCTTTACCTCACCGACAAAACCATAAACGGCGGCCTTGGTTGGTCAACCCAAGATGCCCTTAACCTTTACGGTATCTATACCGGTCTGGTGTATATCACCCCACTTATCGGTGGATGGATTGCCGACAACTTCCTTGGCCAGCGCCGCTCTATTATTATCGGTGGTATCTTGATGGCACTGGGCCAATTCACCCTTGCCCTACCAAACAGCATGGTCGACCCGCATTCTGTGACTGCCTTTTACCTCGGCCTAGGCTTGCTGATCATTGGTAATGGTATGTTCAAGCCGAACATTTCAACCATGGTGGGCGATCTGTACCAAGAAGGCGATAACCGCCGCGACGGTGCTTTCACTATCTTCTATATGGGTATCAACCTTGGTTCGCTGCTTGCGGGTATTATTGCAGGTACCGCGTCTGCAGCCTACGGCTGGAAAGCCGGTTTCCTGACTGCCGGTATCGGTATGCTGATCAGCCTAGTGACCCAGCTGATTTTTGCCGAGCGCCTACTGGGTGATATCGGTAAAGAGCCAGCAGCAAAACGTGCTGCGGCGATGAACAAATCCGGTAAACAAGAGCCACTGACCAAGCAAGAGAAAGATCGCCTGAAAGTGATCATGATCATGGGTCTGTTCGTGGTTATCTTCTGGGCTGGCTTCGAGCAAGCCGGTGGCCTGATGAACATTTTCTCGCAGCAATACACTGACCGTATGATCGGTAGCTTCGAAGTACCTGCAGCTTGGTTCCAGTCTCTAAACCCATTCTTCGTTATCACCCTCGCGCCACTTATCGCGTCTATCTGGGTGAAAATGGGTTCTAAAGAGCCAAGCTCTCCAGTCAAATTTGCGATGGGTCTTTTCTTCCTAGCAGCTGGCTTTGTGTGCATGATGGGTGCCGTTATGCAGCAAGGTGGCGATCTAACAGTGAAGACCTCAATGTTCTGGCTGGTTGGTGCGTACTTCTTCCATACACTGGGTGAGCTTTGCCTATCGCCAATCGGCCTGTCAATGGTCACCAAGCTAGCACCGCTTCGTCTTGCTTCATTGATGATGGGTGCCTGGTTTGGCTTCAACGCTATCGCAAACTACGTTGCAGGCATCATTGGTGCCCACGTAGGTGAAGCTGGCCCAATGGCTATCTTCAGCGGTATCGCAATTGCAGCTACCGTTTCTGGTGTACTCTTGCTGCTATGCTCTAACCAACTGATCCGCTGGATGCACGGCGCTGAAGGTAAAGTGGTTGAAGAAAACGCTGAGCCACAACCGGTACAAGCATAAGCTGGACATCGTAGATTAAATGCAAAAATGACAACGGAGAGCCTCGGCTCTCCGTTTTGTTCTCTTGCAACTAGCTATTTCGTTTAAAGGTCAAACTGAAACTGGCCGATCCCATTTCGCTCAATGATAAGCGTCCCCCTGATTCGGCGAACTTGAGGCTAACGCTCTCATTGTTACTGGCCTGGTTACCGAGCCAAGGTTGGGCATTGACTACCTGCTCGCCATCACTGGTTTGCAGCCTGGCAGAAAGCCCTGCAGAAGCGATGTTCAAGGTTCTGTCGGTCACATCGAAGATGCCGAATATCGCCTTGATCGGAGAAGCATAACCAGAATGGCGCATACCTTTCTCAATTAACTTGATCAGGCCAGATATGGTGTTTTGATCTCCCATTCGGGTGCGGAGATAATCATTGAAAAATGCACGGATAAGCAAAGTGGTTGCTGTGCCGTTGTCGCCACCAGTAGCCGAATCGACCAAATAAAAGGCCAACCTACCATCAATCAGCCAGGTGTAATCAAGTAATACCGGCTGGACATCAGTAGCTTGCAAAACACAATAATTAAGCTGCCAATCACCCAATGAAGATTGGGTTTCAGGCATAAGCCCTAACAACAGTTCACGAGCGGCGCGTGGGTTAGCCTTGAGCTCTTCAATATGCCATTCAAGCTCTTCATCAACCACAGTCTCTTCATCAATGTTGACCCATTGGCTAGAAAAGCCATGATTCTCTGTGACTGAATCTTCTGATTTGAGCACTGACATAATGGCAGATTTGAGTACCATAATATTATCGAGCGGTTTGATCAGAAAATCCTTCACGCCATGGCGCAGCGCTGCCGCCACATCAGACATGTTACCCGTACCCGAAATGACAATGATCGGCACCATTGGGTACTGTAAAGACACCTCTTCAACGAACTCCATACCGGTAAGTACCGGCATGGCCAAATCACACAACAAAATATCAGGCATGCCCTCACGCAGTGCCTTCAACCCCTCTAGCCCATTTTCAGCTTCACGCACCCGGCAGCCCTGGCTAGTAAGAAAGCCAGCTAGCATCGTTCTAAATACTGGATCATCTTCGACGATAAGAACGTCTTTATCTTCAAGCAAAGCCTGCTCCCTGACTGAAGAATGATAATGGTGCTTGGCACCCCCTGTGCCACCTGGCTGTGAATGCGTACTCATAACACCTCAAACCACAGGCTTGACTAACCTATCAAAAGCATAGGTCGAAATCCGCTGATCGTCAGGGGATTCATTGTTTCGATGACGAAAATATTGAAAATTGTTAACAGCATCAAAATTTAAATTTTTCAATTACTAAGATTTACTACAAACAGAAAAACATGCCATATCTTGATTTACAGCAAAAGTTGTCTTGAAAGCGTCATCTTTTTACATGTTTTGTTATACAATTCCCCATTATAAGTTTTCAGTGTTGTACAGTTATGAAGCTTGACGATTTAAATTTATTCCGCATGGTTGTGGAGAACGGTAGTTACACAGCAACGTCTCGTAAGACCCAGGTGCCCGTGGCCACCCTGACCCGTCGTATTCAGGCGCTTGAAGAGTGTTTGAATATCCGACTACTAAACCGTCATGCAAGGAAGCTATCACTGACAGAAGCCGGACAAAAATTTTACGACGAATGCAGTCCTCTGCTGCAAAGCCTGGTCGATACCGCCGAGCATGTTAGCGAAGAGTGCAAAGGGGCTGCCGGTAAGTTGAAAATTGCCGCGCCATCTAATCTGACCAAGGTGATGCTGCAGCCGCTGCTCAATGCCTTCATGAAAGAGCACCCGGCAATCAACATCCAACTGATGATGAGCAATGATCCGGAAATTCTCGACCCGACCGACTGGGACGTGATTTTCCGTGTTGGCCCTCAGCGTGATTCCACTTTAATCGCTCGTAAAATCAATGCCGTAAAAGATATTTTGGTCGCTAGCCCAGAGTATCTTAAAAGCAACAGCGAACCCAAACATGCCCAGGACTTGCATCAGCACCCGCTACTGAAAGGTAAGCCTCTTCTTCGCTGGCGCTTGACTAACAGTGACGGCGAAACAGTCACAGTGTCGGATCGGGGCCGCTATGAAGCCAACGAACTCAATGTGGTTCGCAAAGCCTGTATGGCCGGTTTGGGCATCACGCTGATGCCTGATGTCATGCTGGAAAAATACATCTCTTCAGGCGAGCTGGTGCAAATTCTCAAAAACTGGTCCTCTAACCAGCGTGATGTTTACCTGATGTATAACCATCGCGACTACCAGCCAGAAAAACAGCGCTTGTTCATTGAGTTTGCCAGCGAGTATTTTAAGCTGTAGAGCGATTGGCGATTGGCGATTGGCGATTGGCGATTGGCGATTGGCGATTGGCGATTGGCGATTGGCGAATTTACTTGATTTGGCAGTCTCGTCAACGATTATCCATGACCTTAGACAAAGCAAAAGCAGGAACACATTGTTCACGCTTTTGCTTTATATCTATCTGCCTACTGCCGGTTCTGTCGCAGTAATCCCTCGTTACTCCTACCACCTCAACTCTAGCCTAGTGTCCTTAACTGCTCCTGCTACTCTCGCCTCAAGCCGTCTTTTCCTATCGCCATGCTACTTTCTTCCTTGCGAACTTTTTCAACCCCGACTAAATGTTAATAGTACTGGCACGAAAAGCCTTCCTGAATTTGTGTTTATTGGTAGGCAGCCACAAGCAGTCATTATTAATTAGCAAGAAGAGCATCATCAAGCAGAGCACCACAAGTTCCACTTTCGCTTAGTCAGTGTTCTTCGATAACGGATGAAAATAAGCACGACTCAATGAGGAAGCATTATGATTCTGGGACACTTATTCGGTTTATATACTCACCCCAAGCAAGAGTGGCGAGCGATTGACAAGGAACATGAAGGGATACAAAGCAGTTTGAGCCACATTCTACTGATTGCTTTGCTTCCACCTATCTTTGCCTTTATTTCGAGCGTATTTATTGGCTGGCGAATCGGCGTCGGGGCACCTATCTATCTTACCCAAGGCAGTGCGCTGGCTATGTCGGTGGCGATGTACTTTGCCCTCATCGCTGGGGTATTCGCCCTCGCCTACCTAACTTACTGGATGAGCCATACCTTTGGTTCAACACCGACATATACTCAGGCCCTTGAGCTGGCAGCATACACCGCCACACCGTTGTTTATGGTCAGTATCGCAGCTATCTATCCTCAAGTCTGGTTCTTGATGATTGCCGGGCTGATCGGCATTGCCTATTCGGTATACCTGCTCTATACCGGCGTGCCAATTTTGATGCACATTCCCGAAGAGCGAGGGTTTATCTACGCCAGCTCTATCGTTACCTGTGGGCTTGTGTTGCTGGTATCTATCATCGCCGGCTCGGTAATCCTTTGGAATCTCGGGATTGGGCCGCAGTTTAGTCACTAAATTGGCGATTGGCGATTGGCGATTGGCGATTGGCGATTGGCGATTGGCGATTGGCGATTCAACAAATTAAAAGGGCAGGATGTTTAATCAACATCCTGCCCTTCTTACATAACAAATTAAGCTGATGCGAAGCTCTTTTACCTATAGCCCAGAGCCCTCAGCCACTTTGCCGTGCTCTTAAACCCCCTCGTTATGCAACTCGAGGTTAGCCAGATCCTGCTGGATTTCACGCTTGGTTTTCGCATCTTCGCTACGTAGCGATTCCAAGTAATCCAAGTAGCACTGATCGATATCGCCAGTCACGTATGAACCGCTGAATACTGACGTTTCGAATCGTTGGATGTCCGGGTTACCTTCGGCAACGGCATCAACCAGATCTTGTAGATCCTGGAAAATCAGACCATCAGCACCGATCATCTTACAGATCTCATCAACTTCACGGCCGTGGGCAATCAGCTCGTTAGCCGTTGGCATATCAATACCGTATACGTTCGGGAAGCGAACTTCTGGCGCAGCAGAGGCCAGGTAAACCTTACGCGCACCGGCTTCACGCGCCATCTCGATGATCTGCTCAGAAGTGGTACCACGAACGATTGAGTCGTCCACTAGCAGTACGCTCTTGTCTTTAAACTCAGAGCGGATAGCGTTCAGCTTACGGCGTACGGATTTACGACGCATTTGCTGACCCGGCATGATGAAAGTACGGCCAACGTAGCGGTTTTTCACAAAGCCCTGACGGTATGGCTTATCCAGTGTACGGGCAATTTCCAGTGCACTGTCACAAGATGTCTCAGGGATAGGGATAACCACATCGATATCCAGATCAGCCCAGTCACGCTTGATCTTCTCCCCCAGCTTCTGGCCCATGCTTACACGCGCACCGTATACCGACACTTTGTCAATGAACGAGTCAGGACGGGCAAAGTAAACAAACTCAAACACGCAAGGGTTTAGCGTTGGATTGTCAGCACACTGCTGGGTGAAAAGCTGGCCGTCAAAGGTCACATAAACCGCTTCACCCGGTGCCACATCACGCATGAAATCAAAACCAACGGCATCCAATGCTACCGACTCGGAAGCCACCATGTACTCAACATGACCTTCAACCTCACGCTTACCCAGGCACAGAGGGCGAATTCCGTGCGGGTCGCGGAAGGCAATCATACCGTGGCCGATAACCATAGATACCACAGCGTAAGCGCCAGACACCATACGATGCACTTCGCGGACGGCATCAAAAATTTCATCAGGCGTGATTGGGTAAGTCTTGGCACTTTCCAGCTGGTTAGCCAATACGTTCAGTAGGATTTCCGAATCAGAGGTTGTATTTACGTGACGACGTGCTTTTTCGAACAGTTGCTCTTTAATTTCACCCGCGTTAGTCAAGTTACCGTTGTGAGCCAGAGAAATACCGTATGGAGAGTTCACATAGAAAGGCTGAGCTTCAGACGCGCTTGAGCTACCAGCAGTCGGATAGCGCACATGGCCAATCCCTACGTTACCCTGCAAACGCTGCATGTGCTTGGCTTCGAATACATCGCGAACCAAACCGTTCGCTTTACGCAGACGAAAACGATTGCTTTCCAAGGTAACAATACCAGCCGCATCTTGGCCGCGGTGCTGCAGCACGGTCAAAGCATCATAAATAGACTGGTTAACCGGGGTTGAACCCACGATTCCGACAATACCACACATGTCCTAAATCCTCGTCACGCTTAATTTGAAATTCAGCGGGTATCTGGCTTTACCAAATACCCGCTGATAGCTTTTCCATTAGGTATCAGTAGATTAATACTGAACCTGATACCCCAAGTTACCTTGGGTTTCATCCAACACCGTTCGCTATAGCGCGCCCGGCAAAAAGCTTGATGTGTCTTTGAGGTATGTGAAGAACCATTCAATCACCACGCCAAACTGAGGGATCAACTGGGACTCTTGCCACCAGTCCGAATCCGCAAAGCCTGTAAAGGCGTCCATGAAGAACAGTACTGCCGCGACAATCAGCACGCCACGTACCCCTCCGAACACAATGCCTAGTACCCGGTCTGTACCCGACAGGCCGGTTTTCTGTACCAGTTGTCCTATAACATAGTTCACTACTGCGCCGACGATCAGCGTGGCAATGAACAAGGCAGCGATCGCGCTACCATTTCGAAGCATCTCATCCTGAATATTAGTGAAGTAGGCCGCCAGCTGACTATAAAAATTACTTGCGACGAAAAAAGCAGCAAACCATATCACTAACGAGAGCGCTTCCTTGACAAAACCTCGGATCAAACTCACTAGAGCCGAGAAGCCAATTACGCCTAAAATTACGTAATCAATCCAGATCATCATTTGTTGTATTCGTCTTGTTGGTGCGTATTCTAACAGAAAAAATGAGAACGCAAACGTTTACCTAAGGGTTAAGTGGATTAAATCTGACCAATCGGCCCTTCAATCCGGTCAATTCTTCCAATTTTTTGATGTCGCCCGACAGCTTTTGCTTCGACACATCAGGACCGACAACAACCCTGGCCAAATCGCCTTGCTGTGGCTGCTTTGGAAAAACATGCGCTTGATAACCCGCTTTACGAAGACGCTCAACCAGCTGGTTGGCGTTATCAAAGTTGCGGAAAACCCCTAATTGAACCACCCACGCGCTGTCTTGGTTACCTACTTTCGGCTCGGTCACAGGCTGCGGCTCAACCTTGAGCGGCTGATTGGCCGCCTCGATAGCCTCTGCCGTAACTTCAACCTGCACATCTTGCTGTGGCTCATCAATAACAACCGTTACCGGCTCTGGGGGTAAATCCACCTCTGCAAACTCCGGAGCAGGGATCGTTTCATACTCGATTTCATCAGTGGTTTCAGGCTGCAGCGGAATACTGGCAAATTGCTCCTGATAATGCTGCTTTTTGCCATCGAACAAATCGGGAAGAAAAATCACCCCAATCGCCACCAAAATGATCGTACCGACCAACCGGCTCTGAAATTTACTTGCCACAGTTACTCCTGATTCTTTGCTTCAATGTGACTGGTTACCTGGCCCACAGTGTAAAATGAGCCAAATACAATTACCATATCGTCAGCTTCCGCCTGTGTCAGCGCTTTGTCATAAGCCGCTTCTGGGGTCTGGTAGGCCTCTGCTCCTGATGGAAGGTGGGTCAAAATCTCCTCGGCGCTCGCTGCGCGTGGGCCTGTTAGCGAGGCTGGGTACCAATAATCAACCACTTCCGTCATCTCAGCAATGGTAGCAGCAATGTCCTTGTCGTGAAGCATTGCTACCACGGCATGGAGCTTTTTCTTGCCGAGTTGTTGTTTCATGCCCGCTAGCTGCTGGGCAAAATACTGCGCTGAGTGTGGGTTATGAGCCACATCCATGATAACCAGCGGTTGCTCAGAGACTTTTTGCATTCGCCCCGGCAGGCTGGCATCTGCCAAGCCTTCAATCACATTTTCATCCGTGATATTAAGCTCGGCAACGGCCAATGCCATTAATGCTGTTGCGGCATTTGGCAACGGCAATGATGGAAGCGGCAATTGCTCCAAGGTGAAAGCACCGCTCTGCCAGCGCCAGTGATCGGCTTCGACGCTATATTCGAACTGGTAACCAACCTGATACATCTTGGCACCGATATCATCAGCATGGGCAGGTACCGTCGCCGGCGGGTTCGGCTGGCCACACACGGCTGGTTTGCCGCTACGGAAGATTCCTGCTTTTTCGTAGCCAATGACATTGATGTCATCACCCAGCCAGTCAACATGGTCTACCGCTAAGCTCGTGATCACCGACACGTCGTGGTCAACGATATTGGTAGCATCCAGCCGGCCACCCAGTCCTACTTCCAATAAAACGACATCAACATGACGCGACTTGAATAACTGGAGCGCAGCCAGCGTCCCAAACTCAAACAGGCTTAAACTGATATCACCGCGCTGCTGTTCAATGGCGGCAAAGGCTTCGCTGTGTGCCGCGTCTGCCAATTCGATACCGTTAATGCGAACACGTTCGTTATAACGAACCAGGTGAGGAGAGCTATACACCCCAACACGGTAGCCAGCTTTAAGCAAAATCGCTTCCATCATGGCACAGGTTGAGCCTTTGCCGTTGGTACCTGCAACAGTGATCACGCAGGGGGCTGGCTTGGTTAATTCTGCCTTCTGGGCTACCGCCTTTACCCGGTCAAGACCTAGGTCAATGGCACTGGTGTGGAGGTGTTCAAGATAAGTCAGCCAAGAGGCCAAAGGAGAGTTTGCTTGAGGTGCTGTCAATCCGGACATCATATTTCATTTCGTTACAACAATATGAGCCTTAATTTACCACTGAACGCAGCAAGACCAAACAGCAATGTCTTGATTATTGATACCGAGGGAGCTTTTGCAAACAACAAAACGGGGCCTAAGCCCCGTTTCCTGTTAACTTTTAAAGCACTACGAGCCTTAATCTTCAGTTTGCTCGTTCTGCTCTTCAGTTTTCTTTTCAATTTTCTCTTCCGCTGCTTTCACCGGCTTTTCAACAGGCACAACCATTGGAGAGTCAACTTGGGTTAGCTTGGCAACCAAGCCACCGATGCGCTGGCGCATTTCACGGCGGTCGACAATCATATCAATTGCACCGTGATCAAGCAGGAATTCACTACGCTGGAATCCTTCAGGAAGCTTCTCGCGTACGGTTTGTTCGATAACACGCTGGCCAGCAAAACCGATAAGGGCTTTTGGCTCACCGATGTTGATATCGCCCAGCATCGCCAGACTTGCCGATACTCCACCCATCGTCGGATCTGTTAGTACCGAGATAAATGGCAGGCCTTTGTCAGACAGACGCTCAAGCGCGGCACTGGTTTTTGCCATCTGCATCAGCGACATTAACGCTTCCTGCATACGGGCACCACCACTGGCAGAAAAGCACACCAAGCCACAGTTATTGGCAATGGCTTCGTCAACAGCCTGCACGAACTTGGCGCCCACAACAGAGCCCATCGAACCGCCCATGAAAGAGAACTCAAATGCACAGGCAACCAATGGCTGGCCCAGCAAGGTCCCTTTCTTCACAACCAATGCATCTTTCTCGCCGCTTGTTTTCTGTGCTGACGATAGACGATCTTTGTATTTCTTGGAGTCACGGAACTTCAGCTTATCTTTTGGCTCAAGCTCTGCAGCAATTTCAACCTGCCCTTCTTCGTCCAGGAAGGTTTCCAAGCGACGGCGTGCCTTCATGCGCATGTGGTGATCACATTTAGGGCAAACTTCCAAGTTACGTTCTAGATCGGCGTGATAAAGCACTTGTTCGCAAGAAGTACATTTGGTCCATACCCCTTCAGGGATAGACGCTTTGCGAGAAGAAACAATGTTGCTTTTTGTAAGGATCTTTTCCAGCCAGCTCATGAATGACCTTTTATCGTTTTATTTCCCTGCCCTTAGGGTCTTAGCACAAGTCTTTGCAGCAGAGAATTACAAATTCGTTAATTTACCGAGGTGGAATTAAAGCACAAACTCGTCTAACTGTAGATAAAAAACTGGTACTACGAGTTAGCCCGAGACAAATCTGACCGTTAGCTGACAGATTAATCCGGCAAAAACAGCGGACCAACCGGCACTTTCGGTAGCTCGTGTTCTTCTGGGTAATCCACTTCGACCAAGTACAAACCTTCGGCTTTTGCCGTTGCCCCTGCCAAAGTTCGATCTTTTTGCTCCAGCAGCCACTGGATCCATTCCGGCTTTTCTTCGCCTCGGCCGACTTTTATCAGGCTTCCTGTAATATTGCGAACCATATGATGAACAAAGGCATTGGCCTTGATATCAATGATCACAAAATTACCCTGACGCGACACGTTCAAATGCATTAGATTACGCCAAGGGCTGCGGGATTGACAATACACAGCGCGGAAGGATGTGAAGTCATTCTCACCCAGCAGGTACTGCCCCGCTTCATGCATCGCTTTTTCATCTAGCTCACCGTGATAGTGGCTCACCCCTTTAGCCAAAATGGCGGGACGGTATGCATGATTGTAGATGATATAGCGATAACGGCGAGCCGTTGCCGTAAAGCGAGCATGAAACTCATCATCCACTCTCTTAGCCCAGCGAACTGCGATATCTTTAGGTAAGTGGGCATTTACACCCATACTCCACGCAACCATCTTACGGTCAACGTCGACATCAAAGTGTACGACCTGCCCGGTACCATGAACCCCAGCGTCGGTTCTTCCCGCACACTGCACTTCAATGGGCTTATTGGCAATCTTGCTCAGCGCCTTTTCCAAACGTTCCTGGACACTGTCTACGTCACGCTGGCGTTGCCAACCGTAGTATTTCGCACCGTCGTACTCAATACCTAAAGCTATTCGCATAATTTTCTTCGTCTTGCTGGCGGCCAATGGCCGATTTTCAAAATAAGGGGGGGAGTATATCAAAAAAAGCGGAAGCATGTGCTTCCGCTTTTTGGGTCCTGTGGTTCTGTGGTTCTGTGGTTCTGTGGTTCTGTGGTTCTGTGGTTCTGTGGTTCTGGAGAAAATGTTTCAAGGCGACATAATACTGTCAAGCTTTCGATCTAAAAGTCTAAAAATCAATGTTGAGCATCTCCCATAGGGCCATAGGGCCGCTCTCGACCCCATAGAACCGATCTTATTTTCTCAACTTCTCCAACAAACTCTTCGCTTCTTGCTGCAGTTGGGCATCGCCGCCTTGGGCAACCTGCTCCAGCAGGCCACGGGCGCCTTCGCTGTCGTTCATTTCCAGATAAGCTTTGGCCAAATCCAGCTTGCTGGCAAACTCGCCCTGGCTGTCAATATCCAAACTACCGATATCAGCCAGTACATCAGGGAACTCATCCAAACCGACATCCAGGTTGAGTGGCGTTTCATCCAGTTCACTATCCAGTGACTCACCATCAAGATCTTTCATAAGCTCATCAATGCTGATGTACGATGCTTCCGATGATTGCCTACCAGCGGGCGCTTCAACTTCAGGCTCTTGCAGCAATTCGCTAGCGGCTTCTTCCATCACCGGCTGAAGGTCATTAGTTTCAAGGTTATTGATTTCGAGGTCTTTGGCGTCTAAATCATTGCTTTCGACATTCGCTGTTGTCTCTGGCAGCAGTTCAGAAACAGCGCTCTCTTCATCCAATAAATCGCCGTCATCCAGAAGCTGGCTTTCATCATAGGCTGGCACATCCTCGATATTCATCTCTGGCTGCTGCCCCCAGTCTTCCCCTTCAAGTTCAGGTTCTGGGTTATTCGTCGACCAGATCTCTTGCTCTTCCTCTGACAACGTTTCTTCTGCAGATGAATCCGTCGTGATCTCTTCAGAATGGCCAACCAACTGCTCTCGCTCCCAGTCCGCCTGAAGCTCGGGATCACTCAACAGAGCATCCATATCCAGCCCCGCCGAGTCCACAAACTCGTCAGTCATAGGCATTTCAGGCTTAGATACTTCAGGCATAGACACTTCAGTCACCGCCACTTCAGGACTAGAGCTGCTAGCTTGAGCCGATACTGGTTGCTGTGTAGGGGTTGGCTCAGGGCTTATTGGCTGCTGTGACTGTGTTTCAAGTGGTTCTGAAACGGCAGCTTGCTCTGAAACGGAAAATTGTGGCTTGCTGCCCTGCTCCATTTCATATTGTTCAAGCTCATGCTGCTCATCGAACGAAGCCTGCAAGGCATCATCTTCACTGAACTCAGGTAGGCTTGCCGGATCCAGCGTTTCAAACTCAATATCCGGGCGGCCATGCAGCGAATACGGATTCGCGGGCTGAGCCTCTTGTTCTAGGCTCTCAGGCTCCTGAGCTTGAGACTCTGACACTGATTCAACAGCAGTTTCCGGCTGGGCTAGAGGCTTATCGGCAGCCTCTGCCGCTTGCTGCAGTTGACGAACGATGTTATCGAGCATGGCCTGCTCATCGTCATCATTTAGCGCCTGTTCTTGCTCTAACTGTGGCTCAATGTCTGGATCGTTGAATGCCGCTTCCTCGTCGAACTCAGGCAAGTCATCCAATGTAAGAGGAGCGCTATCATCTTGTGCCTGAACAGGCTCTGTTTCAGGCTCAGGTTCCATTTCAAACTCGGCAAGCAATGTTTCCTCATCAAAGATCGGAAACTCGTCATCAGCCTCAACATGTTGCTCCGGCTCTTCCACACTTGATTGTTCAAGTACTTCACTATCCGATGCAGGCAGCTCAGTATCAAGTTGTTCAGGCTCTGAAGGCTGTATGCTCTCAGCATCATGAGCAAAGTCAAAAGCTGGCTCGTCTAAGATTGTCTCTTGAGTGTCGCCCAGGCTTTCTAATAGCTGTTCAACGGTCTGGCCGATAGCTTCAATTTCGGCATTGTCGTTCCCCCCCTCGGAATCAAGCGAAGCGACATCTGCCGAAGCCAGAAGCTGTTCGATTTCATCAATCTCAGGTTGGGGATCTTCAGGTTCGACTGCCGGCTGCTCTATAACAGCAGTCTCAACTTGGCTATCAAGCTGCAGGTCGTCATCAGCGGCTTCAGCCGTCTCTTCGGTCGTCACTTCGAATGAGGAGTCAACAGGAGAGTGCTGCTCTAGGATGTCATCAAGCAACTCCGTACTGTTCTCTGCAATGGTGATATCATCAACAGATACTGCCGCTTCTGGATCAACGCTATCGAGATCATCATCAGTGTCAGCCAACAGTTCATCCAGCAACTCAGTACTGTTCTCATCGATCTCAATATCGTTGTTGGCCAACAGCCCGTCCGTTTCTGGCTCATCCAACAGTTCATCTAGCAACGCCGTACTGTCTTCTTCCACCTCAATATCAGACGTTAAGCTATCTTCATCATCAAGCAGTTCATCAAGCAGGGCCGTTGAATTCTCTGGCGTCTGAGCTACAGCACTTTCGATCTCTTCATCAAAACTGCCCACCGCTTCATCAAATATGGATGCAAAGTCACCATCACTTTCAGGCGATGCCATCATATCAATATCAGCTAATGCTTGATCGACCGCCGCTTGCTCAGCGGCCTCTTGCTTTGTTTCTGGCCGAGCTGCATTATCATCTGATCCAACACTATCAAACAGTGCATCCAGCTCATCTTGGTCGACCATCGGCTCAGGCTGTGGATCTTGTGTATCCAGAGGCTGATCTTCCAAAGCGTCATCTGTCGCTGAAGAGAACAAGTCATCGAGCATAGCCTGATCGACAATTTGATCATCCTTCGCGGCTGGGTCCAAGGATGCATCAAGATCGAGCTCATCACCGTCATAGGACAGATCGAAGCTATCTTCATCATCTTCATCAGCTTGCAGGGATTGCTCCCACATTGCCGCCAGCTCTTCATCAGAGTTTGGCTCTGGCTTCTTGTCCATCTCATCCAGTGCCCGCTCCATATCTTCAAGACCAATAGCGTCATCATCACTATTGACCGAGATACTGCTTGCACCCAGATTACCGCCGAGATCAAAACCGTTGCTATCGTCATCTTGTTTTGATTCCAGTGGCGAATCCTGGCCAAACAAGCTGCTTTCCGGATCATCAAACAATGAATCGTCATCACCGAAGAGATCGTCAAGCTCATCATCGTCACCCAATGTCAAACTAGGAACATCTTCGTCATCAGTCGGCACCGGCGGTGGTGGCGGCACCATTGCCGCTTCGTCTTGGTTTTGTGGGGCATCCAGTGACTTAACGTCATCTTCCGCTTCACGCTTACGACCAAACAGGAAGTAAGCCAGCGCACCAGCAATCAATGCGCCCGGGATCAAAGCCAGCGCAGCCAACATCAGCGGGTTGGCAATCATACGGTCAAACAGGGTTGGCTCGGGTTCAACAACTTGTGTTTGTAGTGCGCGCTGCTGATTGATAAAGCCTTTGATTTGTTCACGCAGCACTTCATCATCGCTAAGCTGCTGTTTCAAAGCTGACACTTCATGCTGCATCTCAGCAAGACGAACACGCAACAGATGATTACTTTCAAGCAGCTTGGTCATCTGCTCATCAGATGCATCCAATTGAGCCTGAAGCACTGTTGGCTTCGGTGGGATCAACGCTTCTGGTGCTTCTGGCGCTGTTAACTGAGAATCTGCCGTGCCCGGCGTTTGCTCTGCTGACTTAACCACGGTTTCAACCACAGGCTCTGGTTTTTCCTGTGGCGTGGCAACAACAGTCGGTGCCTGTGGTTTCGGGGCCTGTTGTTTAGGGGGTTGCTGCTTAGGCGCTTGTTGTTTAGGAGCAGGGGCTCTAGGTGCTTCAGCAACTTTAGGTGTTGGCTTTGGTGCTGACGGCGTAGAAGCCGTACGCGCCTGGCTCCGAGTAGGCGAACCTTGATCAGCTTCCAAGCGGTGCTTAACAATATCAATACTTTCCCGACGCATTTGCGCCTCTGTTGGAATAGCCAGCATGCTGCCTGGGATCAAGCCATGGATATTGCTATTTTCAAAGGCCTGCGGGTTCTGACGGAAAATCGCGCCAATCACCTGATAGATGGACACTTGGTTACTAGGACGATAACGCGTTGCAATAGACCACAAAGTCTCGGCATTCGTCGTCGGGCCATAGCGGAAGGTATTCGCAGAAGACGGTCCCTGCGCGGCGGTGTCAGCCGGTAATGAGGTAGCGGCAGGCTGTACGCCCTGCCCCGGCCCTGTAATACGAATGGTATTGGATTGGGCCGAGAAAGAAATTACAGCGGTGGAAAAAATTACCGGCAGAAAAATGCGTTTTATCATTGTCGAAAGGTCAGACACTGCCTGTCATCCTCTTTGGCAGGAAAAATAGCTACGAATGAATAGGGCACTTCATGTGCACACATACAAGCGTCGTATGATACAAGAATATTTATCTTCGGCCTATGCACAATAATCTTGAGCGTGACCGAGCCAATCAATTAATACTTCGGGAGCAAAGTCGCACTATTGTTGACCTACTCAGAACGATAGTAGATTCAGTGCATTGAAAATACAACAGGTCCGAAATGAACATCAGTTACAGGAAAATAAAAAAGCGCCCTACTTGAACAAGCATGGCGCTTTGGGATCCTGTGGTCCTGTGGTCCTGGGTCCTGGGTCCTGGGTCCTGGGTCCTGGGTCCTGGGTCCTGGGTCCTGGGTCCTGGGTCCTGGGTCCT
>NZ_JAWJZI010000035.1:0-17515 GCF_033022775.1 Photobacterium rosenbergii
GTAGTTCAGTTGGTTAGAATACCGGCCTGTCACGCCGGGGGTCGCGGGTTCGAGTCCCGTCCGCTCCGCCACTTATTTGAGAGTCGTCTCATTAAACACGAACAACAGGGGTATAGCTCCAATTGGCAGAGCAGCGGATTCCAAATCCGCGTGTTGGGAGTTCGAATCTCTCTACCCCTGCCACCTTCGAAGCCTCAGCAGAAATGCTGGGGCTTTTTTACATCTGTTGCTTCTGCAAAGCAATGTTGGGAGCTGGAGCGCCAGCCCGGTCGAATCTCCGGGATGCCGGCCTAGTCCACCCCCTACCATCTTCAAGGCCTCAGCAGAAATGCTGAGTTTTTTGCATCTGTTGCTTTTCAATAAAGACGCCCTCAAGTGAGGGCGTATTATGAATCAATAGTTTTTACAGCTAACGGCTTCCGGGCGGCAGAACATTTCATCATGATCGCTGATGCACTGGTTGACGACCTTAGCAATTGCCTTCCCCCGACTGGATGAACGGCCTTTATATGTTTCGCCAAAGATGCTCATTTTGCATTGGTACATTCGGTCATGGCGATCGTAATCTTGCTTGTGATCAAGCTCCCTTTCAAGGCTATCTACACGTTGGGTCAGCAAGCGAATTTGGTATTCCAGCTCTTTGATTCGCTGATCTGTATTATTGCTTGCCGCATGGGTTTGTGTGGTTACAAAAAGGCTGAGTGCCAGTAAGGGCAGTATTTTCTTAAACATAGTATTGCTGGATCTTTAAATTGAACAATGTTTTATTTGTGTTTGATGGTAGCAAAATATCACTTGATTTGGAATGTGAAACACTTTGAATGGGGTGGGTTGTGTACAGTGTTTGACCCGAAATTGACAAAAATAGCTGCGAAAAAGATGTGTTAGATGGTATCTTGTGGCTTTTTCAGGTTAAGCAAAATTGGAGTTACCATGCCGCACCTGCGTTTCAGAGCCGTTGAATTTGATCATGTGAAGGCGCTGTCGACCAAACTGGTTGACGATCTGCAGCCGCTAATGGCTTGTCCTCGTGAGGATTTTACCCTTGAGCATATCTCAACCACTTTCATTTTTGATGGTGAGGTATCCGATGCCTACCCGTTTGTGGAGGTGCTGTGGTTTGATCGTGGCCAGGAGGTTCAGGATCAGGTTGCTGAGCTTATCACCAAGGCTGTGCGTGCTGAACTTGAGGAACCAGAACAGGATGTTGCGGTAATATTCTCAGCGCTGACGCCGTCAGCATATTATGACAACGGTAGTCATTACTGATACTTAAAGCGGCCAATAGGCCGCTTTCCTTACTGTGGTAGCTTGTTTTAAGTCAGTTGTTGGTTGGGTAGGTAAGATGTCGCGTTATACTAAGGTTGTAGCAGGATTGGGGGTTGTCGCAGGAGCGTTGGGGATCAGTACGGGCGTGTCGTTTGATGTGTCTGAAGTACCTGAGGTCAGTGCCAATGTGTTGGCACCACAGTTCTCGTTCAACTGTATAAAAAGCGATGTGGCCATGCCGTTGGATAACGATGGTTCGTTTTCGGTATCGGTGTGGAATATCTACAAGCAACAGAAGGACAACTGGCGCAGCGAACTGGAAAGGTTCAGCCAAAATAGCGGCTTGGTATTGCTCCAAGAAGCGAGCTTGACCACTGAGCTGAAAGATTACTTGGACGATACCCAGTGGAAAGTCAGAATGGCTAATGCCTTCAAGTTCCTCAACACCCCGGCAGGGGTGATGAACTTGTCCTCGGTCAATGCTAGGACGACTTGTGCTTACCTAGCAATGGAGCCTTGGCTGCGCCTGCCAAAGTCGGCTTTGCTGTCTGAGTTTGTGCTTTCAAATGGCCAGACGCTGGCGGTGGTTAACCTGCATGGTGTTAACTTTGCCTTGGGCCTGGAGGAGTACAAGGAGCAATTTAGAACGCTAAAGCGGGTATTGGACAAGCATATCGGCCCGGTGATCTTGGCCGGTGATTTTAATACCTGGCGCCAGGCTAGACTGGACGTGGTCGATGAGTTTGCCCGTAGCTTGGGCCTGGAAGATGCGGTATTGCGTCGCGACCAGAGGGTGAAGGTGTTTGGTAAACCACTCGATCACCTATATTACCGAGGACTGGACTTGGTAAGCGCAGAGGCACCGTCAACCGATGCCTCCGATCATAACCCGATCATTGCCAACTTTAGGCTGCAATAATCATTATCGGCCAGACGATCAAGGTCAGTAGCCATGGCAAGGCGGCGACAATGATGCATTTGGCGCGGTCATAGTCTGTCCACGCCGCAACCGCAGCATAGCTCAGGGCGATATACCAAGGTGCCAGCAGAGGTGCCGTAGTCGCAAATGCCGACCAAGGATGATTGAGCGGGAGTTTCAAAAAGCCATTGAGGCTGTTGAGATCGGCTGCATTAGGCAAGAAGTTGCTGGTATTGAACACCGCATTCAGGTAGCTGGCAAAGTCTCCGATGATGGCCGGCAGCATGATGAAGCATGCTGCAGCCAACCATTTTCCAAAGCTGTGCTTGTAGCTATTGCTCTTGGTGGCAAGGTTCAACCATAGCGCCAAAATAAAGATCGCGGCCGTCCGGCCAAAGAAATCACTGAAAACCTCCCCGGCTAACAGCACTTCCTTGGTTAGCCAGGCTTCCTGTACTTGCTGTTCGACGTTCGGCAGTTGCATCATCAGGGTTTGTTGCAACCAATCCATGTCGACATGGTTGAAGTAGCCACCCCAGAAAAAGAACGGGCCGACAATGATCAGCAAATAGGGAAGGAACGCCCATTTAGGGCGTTCATGGACGGCAGCAAAGCAGTCAATCGGTGAGCGGAAGGTATCGAGAACCGCAACAAACGGGTTTTTGGAAGGTGTCATACACTTACCTTGGTAACATCTACATAAAGCTTTAATTGCTGTCCCGGCTTAAGGTACTTCTGGCCACTGATCTGGTTCCATTTCACGACATCGGCAACTTTTACCTTGTAGCGCTGGGCAATGGTACTCAGGTTGTCGCCAGAGCGAACCTTGTAGTAAACCGTTCGGATCACGCCACCTGTCTCACTCGATTTCCATAGGGTCAGCTTCTGGCCGACACGAAGCGGCGAGTTCTTGCTGATCCCGTTCCATCGGGTGATTTGGTCAATAGACACTTTTTGCTGGCGGGCAATGGTCCATAGGCTATCGCCGGATTTGACAGTATAGGTTGTGCGGTAGCCGCTGCCGTGGCTTTGCTGAGTGTTGTTAGCCATGCGGGCAGCAACAGTCTCGCCATCTTGCATTGCAACCGGGATCAGGATGTGGCGGCCAACGCGGATATTGGTGCCGCTCATCTTATTGGCACGCTGGATCTGCTTGGTCGTCGTCTTGTGCTTGCGGGCCAGCACACTCAGTGTATCGCCCGGTTTGACCTCGTAGCGGATCACTTTCATGCCACGGCGACCATTTTCGGCAAAGGCTGCATTGAACTTGTCGACTTTGCTGACTGGCAATAGCAGGTGGCTCGGGCCTTCCGGAGCGGTCGCCCAGCGGTTGTAGCCAGGGTTCAGGCGCTGGATCTCATCCAGAGAGACATTGGCAAACTTTGCGGCCATGGCCAGATCCATCTGGGTTTTTGGCTTAACCAGTTTCACTGCTGGCTCGTTGTCGATTGCAGGAATGCTGATGCCGTATTTATCACGGTTTTGGATCACGTCAGAAACAGCAAGCAGTTTTGGTACATAATCGCTGGTTTCGCGTGGCAGATCGAGCGACCAGAAGTCAGTCGGTTTGCCTGCTGCTTTATTATTGCGGATCGCACGGAATACTCGGCCTTCACCGGTATTGTAGGCCGCAAGGGCGTGGAGCCAGTTACCGTCAAACTTGCGGTTGAGGTACTCGAGTAGATCCAAAGCGGCACGGGTTGATTCCACGACGTCACGACGACCGTCATACCACCAGCTCTGCTCAAGGCCAAAGCTGCGGCCTGTCGGTGCAGTGATTTGCCACAGACCTGCGGCTCGGCCGTGGGAGTAGGCAAACTGATCGAAAGAGCTTTCTACAATCGGAAGCAGGGCAAGCTCAAGCGGGAGGTCGCGCTTCTCGATTTCCTCGGTGATCATATAGAGGAAAGGTTCGGCACGCTGGGCAACGGTATTGAGGTGGCTTGGGTGACGAAGGTACCAGTCACGGTAGTGGATGACGCGTTGGTCGTTGGGGATATCCGCCCTCAGCTGCATGCTGATGCGTTCCCACACATCCTGCTGCTCCTGGGGGGTTGGAATTTTCTTCGGTACAACCACCTGCGGCTTAGGTGTTGGAGTTGGTGTTGTTGCCGTTGGGGCAACCTGGGCCGCAGGATCGTTATTTGTTGTGTTTGTTTCTTCTTCTACTGTATTTGTCGTATTGGTAATTTGGCAACCAGCCAGAAGTAGCGCACTCGCCAAAAAAAATCGGGTTTTCATGTGTCCAGCCTATAGCCAAAATAGTTGGAGATAATACTTGTCCAACCACCTTAGTTACAAGTGACACAGGTCAAAATTCGTCTTTCCAACGGCGCAGTGCGGCGAAGGTCTCTACATCACTATCGTTAACTGCTTTATTTGCCACTGATTTTTTAATACTCGGCTGGTCACAGCGCAGGAACGGATTGATTAATTTTTCTTGTTTCAACGTGCTAGGAATGGTGCTGATCCCTTGCGCACGCATCCTGCTGACTTCTTCGCGGTAACGTTGCAGGTGCGGGTTATCTTGTTCTGCAACAAGGGCAAAGGCGAGGTTGCTGCTGGTGTATTCGTGGGCGCAGTACACTTCGGTTTCGTCTGGTAGGGCACTGAGTTTTTGTAGCGAGGCATACATCTGTTCGGGGGTACCTTCGAACAGTCGGCCACAACCGGCAGAGAACAGGGTATCGCCGCAGAAAAGCTTGCCGTCACCGACATAGGCGACGTGGCCTGCAGTATGGCCCGGAACACCGAGCACCATGAAGCGTTCGCCGAAGATTTCAACCTGATCACCATCGTCGACCGATTGGGAGACGCCTGGGATAGGCTCGGCAGAAGGCGCGACAATATGGATATTCGGGTAACGGCGCTTGAGTTCGCTGATCCCACCGATATGGTCGTGGTGGTGATGGGTGATCAAGATGGCATCAAGCTCCAGCTGCTCTTGCTCTAAGAACGCCAGTACCGGAGTGGCATCACCGGGATCGACCACTACACAGTGGTTATCCGGACTGTGAATCAGCCAGATGTAATTGTCATTGAATGCAGGTATGCTTTTAATGGTCAGCATCTTTGTTTCTCCGGCTTTTTTGCTATTGAGCATCGACTTAGTTTGGAATTGCTATGAAGCCAGCCCGCATATTAAAACATATCGAACCACCGCACACCTGGTCACAAGTGGTCAATGGTGAATGGGCAGCAGAGCTACTGCAGGCCCAGCTTGATGAGTGGTGGCCCAAACTGTTTGGCTACCATATGCTGAAGCTGGGTGGGCTAAGCTGCGAATTGGCCAGTGGCCATTGTAACATCCAGCATCAGATTTGCATTGATAAGTTCAACCCTCTGCATAATGTTGTGGCTGATCCCTTTGCCTTGCCTTTTGTCGAGAAAGCCTTTGATGCCTGTGTGATTGCCCATCAATTAGATTATTGCAGCGATCCCCACCGTCTGCTGCGGGAGGTGGATCGGGTGATTGTTGATGACGGCTATATTCTGATCAGCGGCAATAACCCGGTTAGTGCCTTGGGAATGCGGGGGTTGCTGCCGTGGAACCGTAAGCGATTCCCGTGGAAAGGACGGATGTTCATGCCGATGCGGGTGAAAGACTGGCTCGGCGTGCTCAACTACGAAGTGGTGTTCCATGAGAACTTTGCGATATTGCCTGCCACCCGCCACCAGGCGTGCTCTGCTTGGGTAGAGGGAATGGTGTCGGATAGCTTATCGTCAGTGGGCAGCATGTACCTGATTGTCGCGAGGAAGCGGACTGTTCCTCTCAAGCCAATCAAACCGACGTGGAAGCTGAGGCGGCAGTTGGCACCGCTGGGGATGAACTGCCGCACCAAGGCATCCCGCAAGCAGAAGTGCTAAATCTCAATAGGATTAGCTAGCTTGATAACCGGTGTCGTCTTTTTCCGGTGACTCGGCGGCCGTTCGGGCCAGTTCATCACAGCGTTCGTTTTCAGGGTGGCCGGCATGGCCTTTGACCCAGTGCCAATTAACCTGGTGGCGCTGGGTTTCGTTATCGAGGCGCTGCCAAAGGTCTGCATTTTTAACCGGCTTTTTGTCGGCCGTTTTCCAACCACGCTTTTTCCAGTTGTGGATCCACTGGGTGATCCCCTGGCGGACATATTGGCTATCAGTGGTGAGATCTACCTGACAAGGCTCTTTCAGGCTCGCCAAGCCGACAATCGCAGCCAGAAGCTCCATACGGTTGTTGGTGGTCATGAAAAAGCCTTCGCTGAGTTCTTTTTCATGCTGTTTATAGCGTAACACGGTACCATAGCCGCCTGGTCCCGGGTTGCCGAGACAAGAACCGTCCGTGAAAATTTCTACCTGCTTCGTCATATTTGGTAGTATTCGTCTTAGTTAAAAACTTTAGTCTGACACAATCGTTACTATGAAAGCCACTAATGAACGCATAATCGTATTCGATACTGAGACAACCGGTATGAATATGACCGGTCCTCACTATGAAGGTCACTGCATTGTCGAGATCGGTGCCGTGGAAATCATCAACCGTAAGCTGACGGGCAATACTTTCCACGTCTATATCAAGCCGGATCGCGAAATCGATGCCGAGGCGATTGATGTCCACGGTATTACCGACGAGTTCTTGGTGGATAAACCGACCTATGGTGAAGTGCACCAGGAGTTTATGGACTTCATCCAGGGCGCCGAGCTGGTGGCCCACAACGCGCCCTTCGATATCGGCTTTATGGACTATGAGTTCGGCAAGCTCGATCCGTCGATAGGCAAGACGACAGATTTCTGCAAGGTGACCGATACCCTGGAAATGGCCAAACGCCTGTTCCCGGGTAAGCGTAATAACCTCGATGTGCTCTGTTCCCGTTACGGTATCGATAACTCACACCGTACCCTCCACGGCGCATTACTCGATGCCGAGATCCTGGCCGATGTGTACCTGATGATGACAGGTGGCCAGACATCTCTAGCCCTTAGCAGTGGCAGTGAAGAAAGTGATGCTGGTGCAGAAAACGCAATCCGACGTCTGGCTTCGGGTCGAAAAGCGCTAAAGGTTATCCGGGCTTCTGCCGATGAAATACAAGCGCATGAAGCGCGTTTGGATATTATCGACAAGAAGGGCGACGTGATGTGGCGTCAATAAGGGTATGATGAAGCGATTATGGTTGCTATTGCTGGTATGGCCGCAGCTGTTGTTATGGCCTCTACTTTCGTGGGCTAACGACAGTACGGTAATGTCTTGGCTGGATAATCGCTTCCGGGTTGATCCGACGGTGCAGCAGGTCTCTTTTATGGTCAAGCGTGACCAGAAGAGTAATTCTGTGGTCTTGGTTCGCCCCGATGGCCATAAATATTATGCCTGGCGTCACCCTGATAATGTCTCTTGGTACGAAGAGCCTGGGATGGATATCATTTCTATCGAGAACCCAATGCCCGGACCGTGGCAGGCGGTGGGCAAGGTAAGTCCGAAAAACCAAATTACGGTATTGTCTGATTTGAAGCTGGATGTCGATAATCTGCCGGCAAGACTTTACCAGTCGGAAACCATCAAATTTACCGCCCGCCTGACCCAAAACGGTCAGCCGCTGCAGATGCGCGATTTTCTCGACCGCATCAGTTTATCCGTGGTGTTCTATGAATATATCGAAAACCCGGATGATCTCCCTAAAGAAGCCTTGCCGATGCCTATTCCTATGGGGACCTTTGCCGATGATGGTTTGGGTTTTGATGAGGTAGCCGGTGACGGAGAGTTTACGGTTGCGCTTCCTGTTGAGCTACAGCCGGGTAAGTACACGGTCAAGGTCAGCTCCAGCAATGGCATCTTCTTGCGCACGGTCGAGCAGGAAGTGCTGGTCTACCCACCACCGATTAATGCCAGCTTTATCCAAGGCCGAGGGCAACAAGAAGCTCACCAAGTGGTCATTAGCGGCGAAGAAGGGGCGTTGAAAACCGGCTCCTTGGCGGCCCATATTGAGCAGGTGAGCTTTGAAGGTGAAACCACCATCAGCCAGCAAGCGGCTTTGCCTGATGAGGAAAGGCTAACGGTATGGTTGCCAAATGGTGAATTACCGGGGCGCTATACATGGTCTGGCTGGCTCTATGCCACCGATAGCTTCAGTGATCGCGAGTTGATTTTCCAACTCCCTGAAAGCCATTTTGCCGTTCAGGCAGAACTACAGCTGGATCGTAATCTCAATGCCTTCCGCGAGCAGCAGGAAGCCAAGGAGCGACAGGCGGAATTTGCCAGGCTCGAAGCCGAACGTCAGGCCGCCCGCTCCAAGGCAATGAAAATTATAGCCTTGGCCAATGTGTTGGTGATTGTGCTGGTGGCTGTCGGTGCTGTGCTATGGCGCAAGCGCAAAGTGAAGAAAGCAATGGAAAGTGCAGAGCTCAGTGTGCCCGGTAGCTAATATGTAGCTTATCGACTGAGACAAATAAAGAAGGGAAGCCGATATGGCTTCCCTCTTGCTTTTATTTCGTTTGGTATGGATTAAGCCGCGATTTCCTTAGGGGTCGGTTGGTAAGGTTTGGCTGCAAGCTCTTGCGGGTCGAAGTCATCGACGTTGATAGTGCGTAGTCGACCTTCTTCGGCACGGCAGAGGAGCTCGGCTTCTTCAGGGTTGATAACGTTGAGCTCAAGCCCTTTCTCGGCCACTTTGTCGAGCTGCATGAACGGCATTTTCTTACCGGCAGCCTTACAGACACGGTCGTAAATTGGTTCGGCGGCAAGAATATCGCACAACGTTGCTTCGATCATACCCACTGCATTGTTGGCCGTTGCTTCGAGGTACTGGTTACGGCCAATGCGGCTGCGGGTTTCACTCGGAGTCTGAATGATCCTTGCGACTTTGTGATCCAATTTATCGGATGGGCGAACACGGCCCAGGCCTAGTGGGAACACCATGGTGCGAAGCAGTGCCGCAACCGGACGGTTCGGGAAGTTACGCAGGAACTCATCCAAGGCTTCCTGGGTCTGGTAGAGTGCATCTTGCAGCCCCCAGTGTACCAATGGTAGATCTTCGGCTTTCGCGCCTTCATCGGTATAGCGCTTGAGGGTTGCCGAGGCCAAATACAGCTGGCTCAACACATCACCCAGACGGGCCGACAGACGCTCTTTGCGCTTGAGCGAACCGCCCAATACCGCCATTGAAATGTCAGCCAGTAGGGCCAAGTTGGCGCTGTAGCGGTTGAGTTGCTGGTAGTAGCGGGTGGTTTGATCTTTTCTCGGTGCTGCCGAGCCACGACCATCAGTGAGGCCGAACCAGAAAGAGCGAACCATATTACTGATCACAAAGCCAACATGGCCGAACAGCGATTTATCAAACTCCTGCAGGGCTCTTTCGGCATCTTCATCATAGGCCGCGTTGATCTCGTTGAGGACATATGGATGGCAGCGGATCGCCCCCTGGCCAAAGATGATCATTGAGCGGGTCAGGATGTTAGCCCCCTCTACGGTGACCGCGATCGGTGCACCTTGGTAACCTCGAGCGAGGAAGTTACTCGGCCCCATACAGATCCCTTTACCGCCGACAATATCCATGGCGTCGATAACACTGCGCTGGCCGCGGTGGGTACAGTGGTATTTCACTATTGCCGAAATCACCGACGGTTTTTCGCCAAGGTCGATACCGGCAACCGTAAAGTTGCTGGCGGCATCCATGACATAGGCGTTACCGGTGATACGGGCCAATGGCTCTTCGATACCTTCCATCTTACCAATCGGCAGTTTGAACTGGCGGCGGATGCGGGCATAGGCACCGGTTGCCATCGCAGCAGTTTTCAAGCCACCGGTTGAGTTGGAAGGCAGGGTGATACCACGGCCGACAGATAAACATTCAACCAGCATACGCCAGCCTTGACCTGCCATTTCCTGACCGCCGATGATGAACTCGATAGGGACAAAGACCTTATCGCCTTGAGTGGGGCCGTTCTGGAATGGGATATTTAGCGGGAAGTGACGGCGACCAATATCGACGCCATCAATATCGGTTGGGATCAGGGCGCAGGTGATCCCCAGCTCTTCCTCGTCACCAAGGAGATGGTCCGGGTCGAACAACTTGAATGCTAGACCCAATACCGTAGCGACTGGCGCCAGGGTGATATAGCGTTTGTTCCAGGTCAGCTCCATACCAAGCACTTCTTCTCCCTGCCAGGTCCCTTTCTTGACGATACCGAAATCAGGGATCGAGCCTGCGTCAGAACCCGCTTCAGGGCTGGTCAGGGCAAAACAAGGGATTTCTTTACCTTCGGCTAAGCGAGGTAGGTAATGGTCTTTTTGATCTTTGGTGCCGTAGTGCTGCAGCAGCTCACCCGGACCCAATGAGTTGGGTACACCGACCGTTGAGGATAATACAGCAGAAACACCGGTCAGCTTTTGCAACACCAGTGACTGGGCATAGGCTGAAAACTCAAGACCACCATATTCTTTTTTGATGATCATCGCGAAGAATTTGTGATCTTTCAGGTACTGCCAAACTTCCGGTGGCAAGTCGGCTAATTCATGGGTGACCTGGAAGTCATTGACCATACGGCACACTTCGTTAACCGGGCCGTCAAGAAAGGCTTTCTCCTCAGGGCTTAGGCGCGGGGCAGGGATATCGTGCAGCTTGTTCCAGTCTGGCGCGCCACGGAACAAGTCCGCTTCCCACCATACCGTACCGGCATCGATGGCTTCTTTTTCGGTGCGTGACATTTCAGGCATGACTTTCTTGAATGCCTCGAGCGCACGGCGGCTCAGTAGCGAGCGGCGTAGGGAAGTAATATTTAGCGGTATAGCAATAGCAAGGAAAGCCAGCCAGCTGAACTGACCGGTAACATCCAGTAAGGTGCCCGCAGCCAGTGCCGCAGCAATAGCTACGGTGAAGGTGCGCAGGTTTGCCCGGTGGTAAGCCAGCACACCGGTTATACCAATCAGCCCCAGTAGGTACACGAGTGTAACCATTTTCAATCTCCTTATTTGGGCGTTGCTTTATTATATTTTGGGTACATTTTATGCAAGGTAAGAGGTCTAACCACTTGTGTTAAGTGTAATGTTGTTTTTAATGAAATGTAAAATAATTTTCCGTTCTGAAAGTGTGCAGTTACGTAAAGATGTCTTGTCATTGCTTGTAAAATAAGGGTTTGATCGAGATCAGCGGGAAGGAAAAAAGTACTTGCGTTAATTCCTCATACAATTAAGATCCCGTGACATAGTTCACGTATTACTAGGAACACGGCATCGAAGCCGCATTTTCGTGAATTTTCAGGGAGTGAACGAGGCGACGCAAAGTGGCCTTTTTCATTGTTGCCTTTCCCGAACTCCGACTGACAGTTGCCCGCCGGATCCCACTCTCGGGATGACAGCTACATTTTTCTATTTAACCAAACGGTAACAAGCCGCGTGGGCTTTCGTCGTTTCCGTTTGGAAGGGGTTTTCCGTGTTGTTATTTGATGCGTTTAGACAGGCTTGGCGGGAAGGTTTCTCCCTTTCGTCATTACGGTCCGATATTGTTTCTGGTGTCACCGTCGGTGTGGTGGCGATTCCCTTGGGTATGGCATTGGCGATAGCAGTCGGTGTCCCGCCTCAGCATGGCCTATATACCGTTATCGTGGCTGGCCTATTGGCTGCATTGCTGGGTGGCTCCCGTTTTAATATCACCGGCCCGACAGCGGCATTTGTGGTGATCCTTTTGCCTATCACCCAGCAATACGGGCTTTCTGGCTTGATGCTGGCAACCATGATGTCCGGGGTAATTCTGCTGCTGATGGGCGTCTTGCGCCTCGGCCAGCTGGTGGCTTATGTTCCGTATCCGGTGACAACCGGCTTCACCGCAGGTATCGGCTTGACGATTGCCTTCCTGCAACTAAAGGATTTGCTTGGCCTCAGCGTGGCAACCAACCCTATCCATTTCCCGGAAAAAGTAGTGGCTTACGCCAATGCGATGCCGACGCTGAACATGGCTGATGCGCTGGTGGGGGGAGTGACGATTGCTGTCTTTATTCTGTGGGCCAAACTGAAAACCAAGGTGCCGGCCCATGTTGTCGCCCTGTTGGCGGGTACGCTAGTGGCCTTGTTTGTCAACCAAATGGGCGGAAACCATGTTGGCCTGCTCGGCGAAAAATTCCATTATCAAATTGGTGACTTGGTTGGCCAGGGGATCCCACAGGTGCTGCCGCAGCTGGTGATGCCATGGCAGGGCGGTCATTTTTCATGGGATCTGGTAATTGAGCTGCTGCCAGCGGCATTTACTATTGCCATGCTAGGTTGTATCGAATCCTTGCTGTGCGCGGTGGTGGCCGATGGCATGACCGGGACTAAACACAACCCCAATGCCGAGTTGGTCGGCCAAGGCTTAGCCAATATTGTCGTTCCGTTCTTTGGCGGGATCCCGGCCACTGCCGCCATTGCTCGTACCGCAACCAACATTAGGGCTGGTGCATTCTCGCCACTTTCTGCCATAGTCCATGCTCTGTTTGTGCTGGCTGCGATGATCGCTTTGGCTCCGATGCTCTCTTATGTCCCTATGAGTGCGCTGGCAGGCCTGCTGATCATGGTGGCGTGGAATATGTCTGAGGCGCTGCACTTTGTGCATACCCTGAAAATAGCGCCGCGCAGGGATGTGGCTGTATTGCTGACCTGCTTTACCCTGACGGTTGTGTTCGACATGGTGGTCGCCGTGGTGGTGGGGCTGCTGCTAGCCGGGGTGCTTTTCATCCAGCGGATTGCCTCGCTGACCACGGTCGACCGGGTTGCCGGCGGGCACCCCCACCAGAGCTTTGGCGAGGATGTGGTGGTCTATGACATCAACGGCCCGCTGTTTTTTGCCGCCAGCGAAAAAGCCTTGTCGGTGATTGACTACACGGCACCGGAGACTCAGGCCGTGGTATTGGATTTCACTGATGTCACCACCATTGATATTACCGCAATTAATGCACTGGAAAACGCCATTGACCGGATCCGTGAGTACCCGGTTTACCTGCTTGGGGTAGCTGCGCATATCGAGAAAAAGCTGGCAGCAGCCGGTCTTCTGACAGTGGATAACGTCGCATGTTGTGGCTCTGCCGAGTCATTACGTGAACATTTGGCGATAAAGACTCACAATGTTCAATCTAAGGAGTCGACACTTCCAAGCGTTTCTTTGTACACTGCTAGTTGATAATAATTTTTGATAAGACAGAGAAGGTCCTATGTATCAAGACACCATCCGCGCCGAGTTGACGGAAGCGGCAGAAGTCCTCAACCGTTTTTTAAGCGATGACAAGAATATTGCTGATATCGAAGCAGCTGCCAAACTTTTGGCCGAGTCGTTTAAGCAAGGTGGCAAGGTGTTGTCTTGTGGTAACGGCGGATCTCACTGTGATGCGATGCATTTTGCCGAAGAGCTAACAGGACGTTACCGCGAAAACCGTCCGGGTTACCCTGGGATCGCGATTTCTGATCCGAGCCACCTGTCTTGTGTGAGCAATGACTTCGGCTACGAGTCGGTATTTTCCCGCTACCTTGAAGCGGTCGGTGCGAAGGGCGATGTCCTGTTCGGCCTATCGACATCGGGTAATTCCGGTAATATCCTGAAAGCTATCGATGCAGCCAAGGCCAAGGGGATGAAAGTGATCGCCTTGACTGGTAAAGACGGCGGCAAGATGGCAGGCTTGGCAGATGTGGAAATTCGTGTGCCGCATTTCGGCTATGCGGACCGTATCCAGGAAGTACATATCAAGATCATTCACATCTTGATTATGCTTATCGAAAAAGAAATGGCGGAATAATCCAGTCTTGATGACTGGTGCAACAGAGGAAGGGCATAAAGGACTATGTGTGAATTACTTGGCATGAGCGCCAATGTGCCAACAGATATATGCTTTAGTTTCACCGGCTTGATGCAGCGTGGCGGTAATACTGGTCCACATCGCGACGGCTGGGGGATCACCTTTTACGAAGGCAAAGGGTTTAGGACCTTCAAGGATCCGAACCCGAGCTGTAAATCACGTATTGCAGAGTTGGTACAGGAATACCCGATCAAGAGCTGTGCGGTGGTCAGCCATATCAGGCAGGCAAACCGTGGTGGTGTGAGCTTGGAAAACACCCATCCGTTTACCCGTGAACTATGGGGGCAATACTGGACCTTTGCTCACAATGGGCAGTTGACGGGTTATCAAGATCTCGATACTGGGCGATTCAAGGCGGTCGGTGATACCGACAGCGAAATTGCCTTTTGCTGGTTGCTTAAGCAGCTGGATGATAGGTTCCCGGATACACCGGATGACTGGGAGGCGGTATATCGCTTGCTAGCGGAAAGTTGCGATACGCTTCGTGAGCTGGGTGTATATAACATGCTGCTGAGCAATGGTGAGTACGTACTAACATATTGTACTAATAACCTCCATTGGATCACCCGTCGGGCACCGTTCGGTAAGGCGTCTTTGATTGATGAAGATGTGACGATTGATTTCCATGAAGAGACGACACCTAATGATGTCGTGACGGTTATTGCCACCCAGCCGCTAACCAATGATGAAAGCTGGCACAAGATGGAAGTCGGGGAGTTCAATGTTTTCCACTTCGGCGAGCAGGTCTTCAATCGGACGGTATAATATCTAAGATGCAGCACCTAAGGTGCAGGATCTAAGGTATAGCATCTAAGGTGTAGCATCGAAATAGAGAAATAAAAAACGCGACGTAATGTCGCGTTTTTTTTATGCCTGCAGGGCCTGCCAACAAAGCCGATTACTCATCGGTCGCATAGCCGGACAGGGGCAATGGCAAACCATCAAGTACCGCTTTTCCGTCGGTCATCACAACACGGTCTTGCAGACACCAGTTGGCAACCATCGGGTAGATGCGGTGCTCTTGCTCTTGCACGCGCGCCATCACTTCATCGGCGGTGTCACCGGCAAAAATCGGCACTTTGGCCTGGAGGATCACCGGGCCACCATCGAGCTCTTCAGTGACGAAATGGACACTGGTGCCATGTTCGTCGTCACCGGCGTCGATAGCGCGCTGGTGGGTGTTAAGCCCGGTATATTTCGGCAGCAGGGAAGGATGGACATTGAGCATCCGCCCCTGGTAGTGGCGAACAAAATCGCCGCTAAGGATACGCATGAAGCCGGCTAGGATCACCAGATCCGGCTGGTAGCTGTCGATACGCTCGGCCATAGCCAGGTCAAACGCAGCACGATCAGCATAGTCTGCCGCACAAAGATGCAGGGCATCAATACCTGCTTGGCGGGCACGCTCTAATCCGTAAGCGTCAGCCTTGTTGGACAATACCGCACTGATGCGGGCGTCCTTGATGATGCCTGACTCGCAGGCATCAATCATCGCTTGAAGGTTAGAGCCGTTGCTTGAGATAAGAACAACGATATTCTTCATCGCTTACAGGATCTCCACCTGCTCTTCGCCTTCGTTGGCGTTGGCAATGTGGCCAAGTAGCCAAGCCTGCTCGCCTTCGGCATTGAGGATACTGATCGCTTGTTCTGCCTGTGCTTTAGGCAGGGCAATCACCAGGCCTACACCACAGTTGAAGGTACGGTACATTTCGTAGGTATCCACGTTACCGGCTTCCTGTAGCCAGTTGAACACAGCAGGCCATTGCCAGCTGTTGCCATCAACCACCGCTTTGCTACCTGCTGGCAGTACGCGTGGGATATTTTCCCAGAAGCCGCCGCCAGTGATGTGGGAAATTGCGTGAACATCACAGCTTTCCATCATTTTGAGGGTCGACTTAACGTAGATTTTAGTTGGCTCAAGCAGGTGCTCAGACAGGGCTTTGCCTTCTAGCTCCTGGCTTAGATCGGCATTTGAAACCTCAAGAATTTTACGGATCAGCGAGAAGCCGTTCGAGTGTGGACCGCTTGATGCTACGGCGATAAGCGCGTCGCCTTCAGCGACCTTGCTGCCATCAATGATGTCAGCTTTCTCAACCACACCGACACAGAAACCGGCAACATCGTAGTCTTCACCGTGGTACATGCCCGGCATTTCAGCAGTTTCACCACCGATTAGTGCACAGCCTGACTGGATACAACCTTCACCGATACCGGCTACCACGTCAGCAGCCGTATCTACGTCTAGCTTGCCTGTTGCGTAGTAATCAAGGAAGAACAGCGGCTCGGCACCCTGTACGATCAAATCGTTGACACACATAGCAACCAGATCGATACCGATAGTGTCGTGCTTGTTCAGATCCATTGCCAGGCGCAGTTTTGTTCCAACACCGTCTGTACCAGATACCAAAACTGGCTCTTTGTACTTGGTCGGCAGGCTGCACAATGCGCCGAAACCGCCAATACCGCCCATCACCTCAGGACGGTGGGTGCGTTTTACCACCCCTTTAATACGATCAACTAATGCATTACCTGCATCGATATCAACACCAGCATCTTTGTAGCTAAGAGAAGAGTTATTGCCGCTCACAGGAGTTTCCTCAACGTATTAAAGTAAAAAAGCGGGGGTATGATAACAGCAGTCAGGGCGGAAAGGAAAACGTTTGCGTCAATATTTGTCACTGGGTGTTTCCTGAGCAAATAACAGCTGCACCCCTACCAGAGCGCAAATGGTCTAGTGTATAATAGTGCGATTTTTTGAAATTTATTTGCCCAGGAGTCAGAGATGAAAGTCGTTGAGGTTAAACACCCACTAGTAAAACATAAGATTGGTCTTATGCGCGAAGGTGACATCAGCACGAAACGTTTCCGTGAGCTAGCAACGGAAGTAGGCAGCTTGCTGACGTATGAAGCGACTTCAGACTTCGAAACAGAAAAAGTTACCATTGAAGGCTGGAATGGTCCAGTTGAAATTGACCAGATCAAAGGTAAAAAAGTAACGGTTGTGCCAATCCTTCGTGCTGGCCTAGGTATGATGGACGGCGTACTTGAGCACATGCCAAGCGCACGTATCAGTGTTGTCGGTATCTACCGTGACGAAGAAACCCTAGAGCCTGTACCATACTTCAACAAGCTGGCATCAAACATCGACGAGCGTATTGCACTGGTTGTTGACCCAATGCTGGCAACAGGTGGCTCTATGATCGCCACGCTTGATTTGCTGAAAGAGCAAGGCTGTAAGCAGTTCAAGGTACTGGTTTTGGTTGCTGCTCCTGAAGGTATTGCCGCGCTTGAGAAAGCACACCCAGATGTAGAGCTATACACTGCCGCTATCGATGAGAAGCTGAACGACAAAGGCTACATCGTACCTGGCCTAGGTGACGCGGGTGACAAAATCTTCGGTACCAAATAAGTTCTGAAGCACCGCTGAAAGACAAAAAAGCCGGATTGTTATCCGGCTTTTTTTAGGTTCATCTCGGATCTCCGGGGAAGACTGACCGAATTTTCAGAAAGAAGTATGCAGTATCACGATAGCCATAGGCC
>NZ_JAWJZI010000036.1:0-12850 GCF_033022775.1 Photobacterium rosenbergii
CGCCGGGGGTCGCGGGTTCGAGTCCCGTCCGCTCCGCCACTTATTAAGAAGCCTCGCTGGAAACAGCGGGGCTTTTTATCGTTTATAGGTTTTAGATTGAACTCTCACGAGCCTTCGGCTTGAGTCCCGGTCGTGCGCGACCCCGGCCCTCCGCCACTTATACTAAGCCCAAGCAGAAATGCTTGGGCTTTTTTACGTTTTGGCCTCCGGAAAAACGTAAGGACCTTGGAAGAGCAGGACCTAGGCTCGGGGAAAGCATAGGATCAAAAGCTTCTCCTTAGCTAAAGGGCAGTAATATAAAATCTAACATCGATATGAATTTAGAAGCCCTGCTAGTGATAGCAGGGCTTTTTACATTTCAGGCCAGAGGGCTAATGGCTTGGGGTGAGAGGTAGAGAGCAAGGCTCTTGGTGGAGCCGGTCCTAGGAAAAGCAAGAGATTGATATATTGTTGCTATCGGCAAATGCTGCCTGTGGACTCAGGACTCAGGACTCAGGACTCAGGACCCAGGACCGCTTCCCCTACTGATAATTATAAAAGTGCCTTAACCAGTGTTCGGCGATAGCTGTCTCATCACTTTCGCTCAATGGCTGGATGCCAGACTTGAATCTTTCTGGCTCGCAGAGCAACTGGAGTCCTGCCAGCATATGAGCTGCTTCAAACAGATACAGGGTTGGATCACCCATACCGGTTTTGAATGGTGTATTGGCCGATTCGCCGCCGGCTAAAAGATAGAGGCGATGGCCCAGCCGGGTTTGGTATTCGCGGATCAGCTTATTTCCCCCAACCTCAGTCAGTGCCCCATTAGCGATCAAGGAGGGGAGGTTGAGTTCATCATCAGCAGAGGTGACGGTGGCAATAAAGCTGTTATCACTGATGGTATCGAGCAGGTGCTCCGGAATGGCACCATTACCGGTACAGCAGTAGATAAGGTTGCACTCTCGAACCAAGCGCTCTATCGAGCATACCTGGACACCATTGCGGGGAAATTGGGTCAATCGTCTAGGGTCGAGGTCGGCGACATAAATATTGCCGATTGCTTTACCTTTGAGGTACTGGATCACCCCGCAGCCGAGATTTCCTGCCCCTATCACCCCAACCTTGAGAAAACCATCATTATTGAGCTTGAGGCCAAACTCTTCGCGCAGGATCTGATCGGAATAGTGAACAATACATTCCGAAGCTTCATAGTCGGCAGGGGCTTTGATACTGAGATGGGAGACGGTCACCAGAGGATGGTGCATCGCTCGGTTAAGGTACTTGTACAAACCATTGGCGGTAAGCTCAGTGATCCCGATAAGCTGTTCTTGGAAAACACTGCCGAGATGTTCGATGGCATGGGAGAAATATCCGCCATGATCGAGCAACAGGAATTTGCTGTCTGCTGAGATGTGTTGGCGAATAAAGGTTTCTGCGAAAAGAGGATCACGCAATTGTTCTTTGGTAACGGTATCGTTGGCTATCGTGCAGCTTGGCAGCTTTTCTATGGTCTTTTTAATGGTGCTGTTGCCACTGGCGGTTGCACCCTTTGGAACAAATATTAATTGATGGGCAAGTTCTGCCAGTACGTTGATATAAGGCAAGGAGCCTTCGTAGCAATGCATGACTGAAAAAATAATTAGGTTTGGCGGAGTGCGGTAGCTCTGCGCGACTTGTTTTAGAAAGTCATAGCCCTTGGCTGCGTAAAAATCAGAGTAGTACGAATGAGTTAAGATTGGTTGAGGCATTATTATTATTCCATTGAAAATTAATTGCAGCCAAACAGATTGAGTAGCGCATAGAGTAACGGCTCATTTTGTCGGCTTTGTTTACAACACAGCCCTAATTGCATCGGATGCACTTTTTCTTTTTCTAACCGCTTGACCTTGTTTCCTACCGGGCTGTTTTCTATCACCACATCAGGGGCTATACCGATCCCACAGCCCAGCGCGACCATACTGACAATCGCTTCGTGGCCACCGACCTGGGCATAAATTTGTGGCTTTATTTTTTTTGTTTTTAGCCATTTGTCGGCTTTATCTCTTGCCGTCCCGGATTCTGGCAAAATAAAAGGTAGGCTGGCCCAGTTAGGTGGGTCTGCTAAGGCTTTTTGTAAGCTCGGTGGCGGTAATAGAGGTGTGATAACCGACATCGAGACATTGTCGAGCTCTGTATAGGCTAGCTTGCCCGGCAAGGTGTCAGGTTTGGCTGCAATTGCTATATCGGCCTCATCGTTCTGAACTTTATCGATGGCTTGGGCTGGGTCGCCAGTAAGCAGTTGTATTTCTACTTGGGGGTAGAGTTGGCGGAAGCGGTTGAGGATATCTGGCAGGTGACTGTAACTGGCCGTGACGGAACAAAATAGCTTGAGCTTACCCTGCAGCTTGTGGTGGTGGTCAGCAAGCTCGGCTTTTACTTCCAGCCAATTGGACACAATTAGCGCGGCGGTTGGCAAGAGGCTCTGCCCGGCAGAGGTCAGTTCGACACTTCGGTTATCACGGACGAACAGAGTTTGCCCTAAATCTTCTTCTAGTCGCTGGACGATCCGGCTAAGAGCGGATGGGCTGATATGCATGGCCTGGGCGGTTTGGCTGAAGCTTTTTGATTCGCACAGGTGAAGGAATAACTGCAAGGTTTTTATGTTCATCTTCCATGTTGCACTTTTTGCAATGACTTATTGTGAATATATCACTTTGCGCAATTTACTGCGTGATCTACTATCGGATTATTCGACAAGCACTGTCGGCCCAAGGAATAGAATTCACGGAGTTTGCTGTTATGGCTAATTATTTCAACACCCTAAATCTTCGCCAGCAATTAGATCAACTAGGCCGTTGCCGATTCATGGATCGCAACGAGTTTGCCAACGAGGCTGATTACCTAAAAGGTAAGAAAGTCGTTATTGTTGGCTGTGGTGCCCAGGGCCTTAACCAAGGTCTGAACATGCGTGATTCTGGTCTTGATGTGGCTTATGCCCTGCGTCAGGCTGCTATCGACGAGCAGCGCCAGTCTTACAAGAATGCAAAAGAAAACGGTTTTGAAGTAGGTAGCTACGAAACACTGATCCCGCAAGCAGATTTGGTTGTTAACCTGACTCCAGATAAGCAGCACACCAATGTGGTTGAAACGGTGATGCCGCTGATGAAGCAAGGTGCATCACTGGGTTACTCTCACGGCTTCAACATCGTTGAAGAAGGTATGCAAATCCGCCCTGATATCACGGTGGTAATGGTTGCTCCGAAATGCCCAGGTACTGAGGTACGTGAAGAGTACAAGCGTGGCTTCGGTGTTCCGACGCTGATTGCGGTTCACCCAGAGAATGACCCTCAGGGCGATGGCCTTGAAATCGCAAAAGCCTGGGCTGCTGCGACTGGCGGTCACCGCGCAGGTGTGTTGGAGTCATCTTTCGTTGCGGAAGTGAAATCTGACCTAATGGGCGAGCAGACTATCCTTTGTGGTATGTTGCAGGCTGGCTCGATTGTATGTTACGAAAAGATGATTGCCGATGGTGTTGATGCAGGCTACGCCGGTAAGCTTCTTCAGTACGGTTGGGAAACTATCACCGAAGCTCTGAAGTTCGGTGGTATCACTCACATGATGGACCGTCTGTCTAACCCGGCGAAAGTGAAAGCCTTTGAACTGTCTGAAGAGCTGAAAGAGCTGATGCGTCCGCTTTACAACAAGCATATGGATGACATTATCACTGGTCACTTCTCTAGCACCATGATGGCTGACTGGGCGAACGACGATGCCAACCTGCTGGGTTGGCGTGGCGAAACCGCTGAAACTCAATTCGAAAACTATCCTGATACAGACGTAGAAATCTCTGAGCAAGAGTACTTCGACAACGGTATCTTGATGGTGGCTATGGTGCGTGCTGGTGTTGAACTGGCGTTCGAAGCAATGACGGCTTCTGGCATCATCGAAGAATCGGCGTACTACGAGTCGCTGCACGAGCTACCACTGATTGCCAATACTATTGCCCGTAAGCGCTTGTACGAGATGAACGTGGTTATCTCTGATACGGCTGAATACGGTAACTACCTGTTCGCAAACGTAGCTACACCGCTACTGCGTGAGAAGTTCATGCCGTCAGTTGGTACGGATGTGATCGGTAAGGGCCTAGGCGAGACATCTAACCAGGTGGATAACGCGACCCTAATTGCCGTGAATGACACTATCCGCAACCATCCGGTTGAGTACATCGGCGAAGAGCTGCGTGGCTACATGACAGACATGAAGCGTATCGCTGTGGGTGGCTAAGCCCCCTGAAGATTGAATATTAAAAAGCCCGGATGATTATCCGGGCTTTTTTGTTATTGGTTAGCAAAGCGCTTATTCTTGCTCAGTATCAGCCTTTGGCGCCATACGGCCTTCTAGCTCTTCAAGCTTCTGCTCAAGGGCTGATAGCTTTTGGCGGGTACGTAGCAGCACCTGAGTCTGTACATCAAATTCTTCGCGGCTAACCACGTCCAATTTACCAAGCTGTGCTTGGATCACTTGGCGAACTTTCTGTTCTACATCATTACCCAGCTCTTTAACTGGCTGAGGCATCGCGTCCTGGATCTGCTTGGCCACTTGCTCAAGTTTCTTTGGATCAAACATAGCTTAGTTAACTCCGTAACGGCATTTCATCTGTTGTCGTTATTTTATTCAAATATAACAGGATTGTCGTTGCTGTTGGTACAAAATAAAAGAGGCCGTTAAAACGGCCTCTTGGTTCGCAGTCTATTTGCTTAGCAATCGTGCGCTTCTTTCAGAGCGTTGCGTGCTTCATCGGCACGCTTAAGCTTTTCCAGATCTTTGTCCTCGACAAAGATTGGTAACGGTTTGTGGATGCTAGCTAGGTAGGTGTAAATCACCGGCAGTACAAACAGGGTGAACACCGTACCAATCGCCAGACCGGCAACGATAACAATACCGATACTAAAGCGCTGGGCCGCACCTGCGCCTGTGGCGTAAAGTAGCGGGATCAAACCAGCAATCATCGCCGCAGTGGTCATCAGGATTGGACGCAGACGAATTTTCGCCGCTTCCATGACGGCTGCCATACGATCTTTCTTGTGGTGCAACTGCTCTTCTTTGGCGACCTCACAAATCAAGATACCGTGCTTGGTGATAAGACCAATCAGGGTGATCAAACCGACCTGGGAGTAGATGTTCATCGAGGCTGCGCCCCACGCCAGGGCGATTAGGGCACCACAGATAGCCAGCGGAACCGAGACCATGATAACCAGCGGATCACGCAGCGATTCGAACTGGATTGCCAGCACCAGGAAGATGATCGCCAGTGCCAGGGCAAAGGTGGTGTACAGCGCATTACCTTCGGTTACGAACTGACGGGCCTCACCCATGAAGTCATACTGGTAACCGGCCGGCAGCGTACTCGCAGCTTCGCTTTGGAACCAGTTGATCGCATCACCCATGGCGACGCCCGGCGCCGGTACCGCACCGACGGTTGCCGAGTTTAGCTGGTTGAAGTGAGGTAGCGAGCGAGGCTCGGAGATCACTTCAATCGTTACTAGGCTACCCAGTGGAATGGCATTGCCGTCAGCCGCTCGGACATAGTACCCCTTGAGTGATTCCGGGTTGAGGCGGTATTTACGCTCAACTTGCGGGATCACCTCGTAAGAGCGGCCATTGAGGTCGATACGGTTAACATAACCGTCGGCCATCATGGTACTCAGGGTCATACCGATATCCTGCATGGTCACGCCGTAGGCGCCGGCCTTGTCCTTGTCGATCTTGATCTTCATCGTTGCCGAGTCGTAGTTCAGATCGAGATCCGAGTAGACGAACATCGGGTTGGTTTTCACCTTGCCCAAGATATCGCTACTGATCTGGAACAGGCTCTCGAAGCTGTTCGGCGTAGTGATCACGAACTGGATCGGCAGGCCTGAGCCCGCACCTGGTAGTTCAGGCATCTGGAATGCCGTTACTGCCATTTCCGGCACGTCCTTCACCAAGTCAGTGACCCGCTTAACAACGTCTGCCTGGCTAGCTTCACGCTCGCTCCACGGCACCATAGAGGCGATACCAAAGGCTTGGTTGGAGTTAGGCACGCCGGAGAAGACCTGAGCGAAAGCCACTTCAGGTTGGTCAACCAGGATGCGGTTAACTTCACCCATGGTGTTCTCGATGTAATCAAGGTTGGCGTTAGACGGCGCCGTACCCATCATTACCAGTACGCCCTTATCTTCCGATGGTGCCAGTTCACTCGGGATGAACTTGAACAGCAGCGGTAGGGTACCGAATACGATCAGGGCGAATACAATCACTACCGGGCGCATTTTCATGATCCCGCCAAGCATCTTCTCGTAGCGGTTGGTCATGCGATCGAGGAAGTGATGGACTGAGGTCTCGAATTTGCTTGGCTTTTCGTTGGCCTTGAGCATCTTCGAACACATCATCGGCGATAGCGTCAGGGCGATGATCCCCGATACGAATACCGCACCGGCCAGGGTCAGGGCGAACTCCTTGAACAGCGAGCCGGTGATCCCCCCCATCATGGCGATAGGGGCATATACCGCACCCAGCGTCAGGGTCATGGCGATAACCGGTACGGCGATTTCACGGGTACCGATAATTGCTGCACGGAACGGCGATTCCCCTTCCTTGATGTGGCGGTCGACGTTTTCCAATACAACGATGGCGTCATCTACCACCAGACCGATGGCCAGTACCATCGCCAGCAGGGTCATCAGGTTCCAAGAAAAACCGAAGGACTGCATCACCATGGCAACACCAATAAGTGATAGCGGGATGGTGACAATCGGGATGATAACCGCACGCAGTGAGCCCAGGAACAGGGTGATCACCACCAGTACAATCAGCGCCGCTTCGGCAATGGTCTTGATAACCTCATTGATCGACTCGTTAATCGCAATGGTCGAGTCGTACATGATGTTCATCGAGATGTTGCTTGGCATATTGCGCTGCAGCTCAGGCAATAGCTCGTAGACATCGGCTGCGATGTTGATCGGGTTGGCGCTCGGTGCCGCATTTATTGCTGCTACGACAGCCTCTTCACCGTTGGCAGAAGCGCGGTAGACATCGTGGCTCTTTTCCAGGGTGACTTTGGCGATATCACCAAGGCGGATCACCTGGCCTTCCTGGGTGGAAACAACCAGTTTTTCCAGCTCGTCAGTATTGGTTACCTGAGTATCGGCCGTACCGTTGTATAGCACGAACTCGCCGGTAGCCTGACCGGTTGCCGACTGGTAGTTGTTGGCATTCAGTACGTTCATCACGTCTGAGGCTGTCAGGCTGTAGGCCGCCATTTTGGCCGGATCCAACCAAACACGCAGGGCGTATTTCATCCCGCCGTACAGGTCAACCTTGGACACACCGTTAACGGTGAATAGCTGCGGGTTGATCACTCGCTCGAGGTAGTCGGTGATCTGGCTTGATACCAATTCATCACTGGTAAAACCGATATACATCACCGCCGTCGTCGAGCCGGTCGACATGGTTACTGTCGGGTCTTCGGCTTCCTTAGGCAGCTGCGAACGGACCGAGTTGGTCTTGGCTAGGATATCGGCCAGCGCCGCATTCGGGTCTGTGTTCAGCTTCATGGTGACTGTGATGGTCGACGAGCCCAGCACCGAGGACGAGGTCATGAAGTCGATATTGTCAGCCTGTGCGATGGCCTGCTCCAGTGGCTGGGTAATAAAGCCCTGGATCAGATCAGCACTGGCGCCGTAGTAGCTGGTGGTTACCGTTACTACGGTATTGGTCATGTCAGGGTATTCCCGGACCTGCATTTTGAAGATTGCCTGCAGGCCAAGGAGGGCGATCAAAAAGCTGATCGATACCGCTAACACAGGACGTTTAATAAAAACATCTGTAAAGCGCATGTCTCCTCCGGATCACAGCATTGGGGTTTCAGCTGGGGCTTCCAGCGAGTTGCTTTCAACCACACGGACTTTAGCGTGGTTACTCAGACGTACTTGGCCTGAAGTGACCACGGTATCGCCTGCTTTCACGCCGCCAAGGATATGGACGCTGTTACCTTTGCGTTCACCGACTTTGACCACGGATTGCGTTACGCGCAATACACCGTTTTCGTCTTCGCTTGCCAGGTAGACGTTATCGCCATACAGGGTATAGGTGATGGCTGTCTGCGGCAGGATGATCTGATCTTCCAGCGTTGGCAGGATAATGTGAGCACGGGCGAACATACCACTGCGAAGCTGGCCTTCGTTATTCGGGATGTCTGCTTGGATCTGAACCAGACCACTCTGGTAGTTGACCGCCGGCTCGATAGCACTGATTTCGCCGCTAAATGGCGTTTCCGGATAAGCATCAACAAAAATCTCTACTTTCTGGCCCAAATGGATCTCAGAGATATCGGTTTGCGGCACGGTAAAGCGCAGTTTCATCAGTGAAGTATCTTCAAGGCGTACCACGTCCTTACCAGGCTGAATGTATTCACCCAGGAACACATTGCGAAGACCAACTACGCCGTCAAACGGTGCCTTGATGGTGCGGCGCTCGATTGTCGCTTTCAGGCTTTCGATATCGGCAACCAGTGAGAAATAAGAGGCTTCGGCATCATCAAAGGCTTCTTTGGAGATAGAACCTTTTTTGAAGAGGCCGCGGTAGCGCTCATATTTGGCTTTGGCGGCTGGAAGGCGGGCCTGGGAGCTCTTCAGGTTGGCAATTTCCACGTCTGAGTCCAAGGCCAGCAACTGCTGCTCGGCTTTGACGGTTGCACCAGATTCAAAATCGATGCTTTGGATCACACCCGATACTTCAGTGGTGATGGTGACACCCTGATTAGGCTCGATAAAGCCGATAGCTTCGATGGCCGGTACCCAGTTGCTTGGAGCCGCTGTTGTTACCGTGACTGGAAAATCTGGCTCGGGCATATTGGCCATATACTCGGCGATTTTTTGTTGTTTGAAGAGATTGAAACCAATCACGCTGCCGAAAAGCAGAATCGCGACCAGTAGCATCACTATCCATTTTTTCATTGTTGGGTGTGCTCCGAAGTTAGCTAATGTAATGTTAATGCTGAATAATGGCGTCCCATGAGGCTTGGATTGCTGCTTCTAGGGCTTCGTCGCTGACATGGTAAACGCCGTTTATATGTTTGCGGGCCAAGCAAGCGCTCGGCTCAAGGCTTAGTGCGCTCAAGATTTCGTTATCGAGGTTTTTGAACAGGCCTGAAGCCTTGCCCTCCTCGAATAACGTATTCACCTTGGCGAACATTTTCTTTTCTAATAGTTTTTGTTCATGGCTTTCGCGCCGGGGCAGGTTTTCGAACTGGCCTCGGTTGATCAGTGGGGCATCTTCCTGGGTTGCCATATTCCAGATGTTTAACCACATAGTGCGAAACCTATGCTGCAACGGCATGTCATCTGACACGTTCTGGCTGATTTTGTTCGCGACATAGGCCAAAATGTGATCATGAAGCTGGTGCAACAGATCGTCTTTGTCCTCGAAGTAGCGATAAATCGTCCCTGCGGCTACCCCTGCCTCCTTGGCCACCATTTGCATCGAAATCCCGTGAAAGCCATGTTCCGCCAGCAACTTTTCTGTTGCTTGGAGGATGCGTTTTTTCTTGTCACTCATAAAAGGCAGTTGTAAAAAAAGATGGTGAATGAATGTTCATTCATCATTCTATGGTGCCTGATTATATGTGCAAGCAATTTTTTATGTCGTCGGGATAAGCAGGCTTGATTTGTAGTCGAATAGACAATGGCGGTGAACCCGCTACAATGCGCCTGCTGACCCGAAGATCAACACAGGATAAGTCAATGAAACTGAACCCAAGGCAAAACGAAGCGGTAAAATACGTCGCCGGACCGTGTTTGGTCCTTGCCGGCGCTGGCTCGGGCAAGACCCGGGTGATCACCAATAAAATTGCCTATCTGGTTCAGCAGTGTGACTACAAAGCCCGTAATATCGCGGCGTTGACCTTTACCAATAAGGCAGCCCGGGAGATGAAAGAGCGGGTCGGCCAGACTCTTGGCAAGCAAGAAGCCAAGGGCTTGATGGTCTCGACCTTCCATACCCTGGGGCTCAATATCATCCGCCGTGAGTACAAGGCGCTCGGGCTCAAGGCGAGCTTCTCCCTGTTTGATGACCAAGATCAGATGGCCCTGCTCAAGGAGCTGACAGAGAAGCAGATCGATGGCGATAAGGATCTGCTCAAGCAGCTGCTGTCCACGATTTCCAACTGGAAGAATGACATGCTGTCGCCGGCAGAGGCCAAGGCTCGTGCTTCGAGTGAGCGCGATCAGATGTTTGCCTATTGTTACGACATGTACCAGCGCCAGATGAAGGCCTATAACGCCCTCGACTTTGATGATTTGATTTTGATGCCGGTATTGCTGCTGCGGGACAACCAGGAAGTACGCCAGCGTTGGCAGAACAAGATCCGCTACCTGCTGGTGGATGAATATCAGGATACCAACACCAGCCAGTACATTTTCGTGAAATTGCTGGTGGGTGAGCGCGCCCGCTTTACCGTGGTTGGCGATGATGACCAGTCCATCTATTCTTGGCGAGGGGCCCAGCCGGAAAATCTGGTACAGCTCAATAAAGATTTCCCTACCTTGAGAGTGATCAAGCTGGAGCAGAACTACCGTTCGACCAGCCGTATTCTGCGCACCGCAAACATTTTGATTGCCAACAACCCGCACGTGTTCGAAAAGACCCTGTTTTCGGAGATCCCCGACGGCGAGATGCTCAAGGTGATCACGGCCAAAAACGAGGAGCACGAAGCGGAGAAAGTGGTGGGGGAATTGATTGCCCACCGCTTCCTTAACAATACCCAGTACAAGGATTACTCCATCCTATACCGCGGTAACCACCAGTCACGCCTGTTCGAAAAGGCGCTGATGCAAAACCGGATCCCCTACAAGATTTCCGGCGGTACCTCCTTTTTCTCGCGTGCCGAAATCAAGGACATCATGGCTTACCTCCGCCTGCTGACCAACTTGGATGACGACAATGCGTTTTTGCGTATCGTCAACACCCCGCGCCGTGAGATTGGCCCGGTGACGCTGGAGAAGCTTGGTACCTATGCCAACATGCGTGGCAAGAGCTTGTTTGCCGCCAGCTTTGAGTTGGGGCTCGAGCAGCACCTGTCCGGCCGTGGTCTGGAGTCCCTGCAGCGCTTTACCCGCTGGGTAGTCGAGCTGTCCGATAACGCCGAACGCGGCGATACCGTGGCAGCGGTGCGCCAGCTGGTACGCGATATCAATTACGAGGACTGGTTGTACGAAACCTCTGCCAGCCCGAAAGCGGCTGAGATGCGGATGAAGAACGTCTCGGATCTGTATAGCTGGATAACGGCTGATCTCGAAGGGGATAACTACGATCAGGAAGAGAAGACGCTTAAAGAAGTGGTTCAGCGTTTGACCCTGCGCGACATGATGGAGCGGGGCGAAGACGATGATGATGCCGATCAGGTCCAGCTGATGACGCTGCACGCTTCCAAAGGCCTTGAGTTCCCTTATGTTTACCTGGTAGGTACCGAAGAGGGCATTTTGCCTCACCAGACGAGTGTCGACGAGGATAATGTTGAGGAAGAGCGCCGCTTGGCTTATGTGGGGATCACCCGGGCCCAGAAGGAGCTGACCTTTACCTTGTGTAAGGAGCGCCGACAGTTTGGTGAGCTGATCAAGCCTGAGCCGAGCCGATTCTTGTTCGAGTTGCCACAGGATGACTTGGAATGGGAAGCGGACAAAAAGCCGATGACCCAGGAGCAACGAATGCAAAAGGGCCAGGCCCACATCGCCAATATTCGGGCGATGTTCAAGAAATAAAGCAGTTGATACTGTTGGATGTAATAAAAAAGCGAGGGCCGCAAGGCGCTCGCTTTTTTCATTGTAGGGAAAAGGATTATTTATAGGCCTTCAATCATGTGGTCAATGGCGGCCATAATTTCGTCATCGCTACAGTCCATACATGAGCCTTTTGCCGGCATGGCATTGAAGCCATTGATAGCGTGGTCAGCCAATACATCGTTGCCCTTGGCAATTCGAGGGCTCCAGTCTGTTGCATCACCAATCTTAGGTGCACCCATGACTCCCGTTCCATGACAGGCTGCACAGAAGGTACCGTAGACAGCATCACCGCTACGAGGGCCGGCAGCAACCGCTGGGCCTGCTGGGGCATCGCCCTCAAGGTAAACGGAGCCTACCGGTTTGATACGTTCTGCGATAGCTTCGTCTGACATGTCGGCGGCCACAGCGGTGCCGGTAAATGCCAGGGCAGCAACGGCCGCTACCATAAGTTGTCGAAGAGAAAATTCCATTGAGCTCACCTTACACTTCCAGATATTATGTGCGATTGCCACAGTCTTATTCGTGCTTGTTGTTAGTCAAACTGTTGAGACAAGGCAGTGATTATTTACAAAATGTTTAATATGTAAAAACATCGTGATTATATCCCCTATTTTCCTTGCGATAAACTAGGTGGCTGCTTTTGTATGATACGAATCAACAGTTATTTGCCTATATTTGCAGCGAACGAGAAAAAAACTAAAAAAAATACTTTACGACAGGGGCACTGATCCGTAATATTCACCTCCGCCGATAGGGCATGCGCCCGTAGCTCAGCTGGATAGAGCGTTGGCCTCCGGAGCCAAAGGTCGAAGGTTCGAATCCTTTCGGGCGCGCCATTCCGGACAGGATCGTATTGGCAAAGAAACATTGGTGGCTATAGCTCAGTTGGTAGAGTCCCGGATTGTGATTCCGGTTGTCGCGGGTTCGAATCCCGTTAGCCACCCCATATTTTAGGGTATTGATTATAATATCAGTATTCGTTGAAAAAAGAATTAAGTCGGTGAATAGCGCAGTTTGGTAGCGCATCTGGTTTGGGACCAGAGGGTCGGGGGTTCGAATCCCTCTTCACCGAC
>NZ_JAWJZI010000037.1:0-9335 GCF_033022775.1 Photobacterium rosenbergii
CAAATCAAGGACCGTTCGTATCAGTAAAACCCGCTATGTGGTTCGCTCCAAACATCTTAATTGATAGGAGTTAGCCAGCTGGCGGTTTATTAATTACTGTTAGCGAGTGACTTAGTCGCGGAAGTTATCGAACTGGAATGATTGGCCAAGCTCTGCACCACGTACCAGTGCCATTACTGCTTGTAGGTCATCGCGTTTCTTACCAGTTACACGAACTTTATCACCCTGGATAGAAGCTTGAACTTTTAGCTTCTCATCTTTGATCATTTTGACGATTTTTTTCGCCACAGCAGTATCAACGCCTTGCTTGAATTCAACATTACAAGCGAAAGACTTACCAGTGCGGGTCGTCTCTTTCTGATCCATAGATTGCGCATCAACATGGCGCTTAGCTAGGTTACCACGCAAGATAGTGACCAACTGGCTTAGCTGGTAATCAGATTCTGTAGTGATTTTTACAACTTCTTTATCCAGCTTGAAGCTAGCTTCGACACCACGGAAATCAAAACGAGTATCTAGTTCACGAGATGAGTTTTCTACCGCATTTCGGATCTCTACGAAGTCGACTTCAGAAACAATGTCAAAAGATGGCATGTGCGTAATCCCAATTGTATGTTGATGTAATTGTAATATAAGTGGGGCCGTCTTTGGCCCTGCTATTGATTTTATTGTTGGCTGCCCACTGCTTCAGAAAGCATATCCAGCATGGTAACAGTATCGTCCCAGTTAATGCATGGATCGGTAATAGACTGACCGTATGTTAGCGCGCATAAATTGTCGGTATCAACTGGCTGGTTGCCTTCAACAATAAAGCTTTCTGCCATGATACCAGCAACAAACTGGCTGCCAGACTTAATTTGTTGGCAAATGTCGGCTGCAACATCAAGTTGGCGTTTGTGCTGTTTCTGGCAGTTACCGTGGCTGAAGTCGACAACCAAGCGGGTTGGCAGGTCGAACGATGCCAACGTATCACAAGATGCCTGGATATCTTCTGCATGGTAGTTTGGCATTTTACCGCCGCGAAGAATAACGTGTCCGTGCGGGTTACCCGATGTGCGGTAGATCGTCATTTCACCGCTTTTCGCTGGAGAGCAGAAAACGTGTGATTCACGAGTAGCACGAATAGCATCAATGGCAATTTTGATGTTGCCGTCGGTACCGTTCTTAAAACCTACCGGGCAGGACAGGGCAGATGCCATTTCTCGGTGGATTTGAGATTCAGTTGTACGCGCACCAATAGCGCCCCAGCTGATAAGATCAGCTAGGTATTGGCCTGTGATCATATCTAAGAATTCTGTCGCTGTTGGCATACCCAGCGCGTTGATATCTACAAGTAATTTACGTGCAGTATGAAGGCCTTTAGCAAGATCCAGGCTACCGTCTAGATTTGGGTCGGATACCAGTCCTTTCCAGCCTACAACCGTGCGCGGTTTTTCGAAGTAGGTACGCATTACAATGAATAACGTATCTTTGTATTTTTCCTGAACGGCACACAGGCGTTTTGCATAATCGATGGCTGCATCAGGATCGTGGACAGAGCAAGGACCAACTACAACAAGAAGACGGGAGTCCTGGCCCGTTAGAATCGCTTCAACTTGACGACGAGAGTGGGCGACATGCTCCGCAATTTCATCTGTGATTGGGTAAGCAGCTTCTACCGCAGCTGGCGTAGGCATAAGCCCAAGGCTAACGGTGCGGAGTTCATCTGTTTTCATTGGCATAGTGTTGCCTATCTCGGTATTACAAAAATTATTGACGCGTAAAGATAGCCCAAAAGTCGGCAGGAATAAACCAAACTTGTGATATCACTTAGATTTTTATTCTAGCGCTTTCTCTTTTACTTCGCCTTTTCACAAGATAGATCAATGATTGCTGGCATTTTACGCAGTGTATAGCTGGTACAAGGTTACACAGCGAGATGAATAACCGTGAGTGGCAATTTGTTCAACCAGCCAAAGTCACAAAACTTTCAGAATACATGCTTGCGTCTTGAGGTTTGAGTCAGTATGTTGGGTCTATGTGAATATCTACCCATTCATTGTGGGTAATAATGGAAGTCGATATACAAACGGAATCACAAGCCTCGTTGCTCGGATCTATCTCTATATTTTCTTCCTGATTGATTAAAACCAAGTTAAAGCAGTTATGGTGGTTTATGACAAACAGCGCTCAGTCAGGTTTACAATTTTCTGAAATTCTCAAGTCTTCAACGCAACTTGCCAGCTTAAAGGCAGAAATCGGTTTGGTTTCTGTCGATGACATTTTGCTAGAAATTGGGATCCATCCTTTTGCCGCAGCGTATCCGGCAGAATTACAGGATGATGTGCAGCAAAAGCTATTGGCGAAAACTAATAACAATCCAGCCGAGTTTTTTGTGGATGCATTGGCACAGAAGCTTATCGCTGCTGCCAAGCAAGCTGATGGGCAGCCACTCAAGGTGCGATTGGCGGGGGCCGATTCCCACCAACGTTATAAATTGTTAGGTTCAGAGCTTGAAACCCAAGAAGTTAATCCCCTCATTGGGAAACGGGGCGTTTCTCGTTGGGCCGATAAAGCGGTTCGGAAAGCTTTTGAACTGGAGTGCGAAGCGATCAAACGTGCGCGCATTGCCGAGGGTATGACGAACATTGAATTGGTCATTCCGTTTGTCCGTACCTTTAGTGAGTCAGCGACAGCGATTGATCTGCTTGCAGAGCAAGGGCTGTGCCGAGGCGCAAACGGGCTTCGTGTTCATTTGATGGCTGAATTGCCAGCCAATGCGTTGATGGCTGAGAAGTTCCTGCAGTATTTTGATGGGTTGGTGGTCGATATTGATCAGCTGGCACAGTTTGCGTTAGGGCTGGATCAGACTCACCCTTCTCTTGAATATCTTCACGATGATCAAAATGAAGCCGTGCTGGCACTCATCGACCATGCTCTGAAAGCGGCTTCTTCGGCGAAAAAACCGTGTGATTTGGTCAGCCATTACATTAGTAAAGCGCCGAACTTACAGTTGTGGCTGCTTGAGCATAATGTAGCTACGGTGATCACGCAGTAAAATAAGAAGGGAAAAATGTCCTAAAAGAAACCCGGCACTCTGAGCAGAGTGCCGGGTTTTTTGTTATCTCAGTAGCCAGTTTCTGAGCGGCGTTTTATCAATAAGTACGACCAGACCGTAGCTTATGATACAGGTCAGAACAAAACGCAGAATGTCATTGGCATAGCCTGTGAAGCCCAGCATCGGCAATAAGTGCATGAGGTAGATGATAATCAGCAGATGAACGAGGTAGATACCCAATACGTGCTTGCTGATATTTAGGCTAACTATCGCTTTGCCAAACTGAGGCCGCTGCTTGAGCATAAAGAAGATGCCTGTTGCCCAGAGCGGTGTACCGGTTAAAAAGTCATGCATATTGAATGGTACGTCGAAGCGGATCAAAAACGCAGCTTCAGCTAAATGCATTCCCATTCCCATAAGGGCAAGCATGAAAGCCTTGCCAACACTTAGTTGCCAACTCTGCTGTCTTATTAGGAAGCCAATTGTAAGCATCAGGGTACTCATGAATGGCCCGTTACGAGTGAACAGCGGCGACTCAATACCGGTAAGTGGCGCATAACTGCCTGCGGCTAAGCCGAAAAGGTAGAGCGTAATTGCGACAGGCAGGAGTAGGTTGAGTTTCTTTGTATGGCAGCAGAATGCAATGATCAACAAACCACAAATCAAGCCCGGAATATACCAAAGATGAACTAAGCTACCTTCGAATAGAGTATTGAGCGGTTGGGATAGCAAGTATTGCCAATAGCCGCTTCGCTCTGCAAGGTAACCTGACTCCCATGCTAGTTGCAGGTTGAATGGCACGAGGAAAATAATCACACTCCAAACCAGCCAAACTTTAAGCAAGGGTAAGCTGTATTGTTTTATGGTGTCTTTAGGTGCGGTTACAAGCTTAGGTGCGATGAAATATCCCGCCATGATAAAGAACAAAGGCACCGCGAATCGGCTGAGCTGATTGATAAGAAGCCCTAACCAAGGTTGATCGTTAATCAATGGGGCTGTCATAAAGAGTTGGCTGTGAATAGCGATGACGCCAAGAAGGGCCAGGAGTCTTCCGGCTTCGAAACTTGCAATACGATTTTTTGACATGAGGCTTGAGAATGGTGGAAGTAGTTGATGAGTGTATCAAGCACAGGGAACTTTAGTTACTCATCTATCAATGCGGCTGAAAAAATTGCGCTCTACGTCAAGTTTCTGTGCTATGAAATAGCAGGCGTTAACACCTGTGCCGTAATGATGGTCAGTTTGAAGAATCTTTACAAATAATGGATTCAAGAAAAGTTTACCAGCAAGGCCAGTAAAACAGTGGATGAGTTTGTTTGTAATACCTGTGTAATAGGCGATATACCATCACAAGGTTAAGTTATTTATGGCAACGTCTGCACCGGATATAGCAATTCGCTAACAGCAAGGATTAACTATGGCTTATTTAACATCGGGAACTTCGCATTAACCTGATCAAATAAACTATATCCACTTGCTGTTAACGATAGAAAATGCGTGGGATCACATATTAGATAACAATATGACATCGATGGCATATTGTTGTCTAAGCTCATTTTTGAAAAAAGTAATTTGTATTGATGACTTTGTTACTACTAGGCGGTAAGTAATATCAGCCTTGTAATAAGGTGTAATAGAAAATGATAGAAGAATGAATAATCATGATGACTGTATTCAGTGGTTATGGAAATTAAATCACCTTTTGATTATTAGAGAATGATATGGATGTGATTTTCTCTCAATTAAGCCTGCCAGATGCGCCGGTTTTGACTGATTCGCGGTGGTGCGACAGTAACCGAAATGATGATAGCCGTTGGCTTAGTCATGTCAACAAAGCATGTTTCGAAGGAAATTGGAGTGTGCTCCCTCTGAGAGGCTTGATGAAACATGCTGGCCAATCACCAATCTTACAGGCTTTTAATTTTGAGGAGACAGCAAGCCCTGACGATTATCAGAATTACCCTGTTCTTCGGGATGAATTTCCTTGCCTTGAGCGGTTTCTACAATTATTCCCTTGCTCTGTTTTGTCTGCGCGTTTAATGCGGCTGGATCCCGGTTCTGAAATAAAGCCGCATCGAGACAGTGGCCTAGATATTTCTAATGGTCAGGCACGTCTTCATTATTGCTTGCGATCCGACCCTGGAGTTGAGTTTATGGTCAGCGACCAGCTACTGAGAATTGCCGAAGGAGAGTTGTGGTACATCAATGCGGCTGCAGAACATGCCGTTTATCACCGAGGTCATACGCCTCGTATTCACCTGGTTTTCGATTGCATTGTCAATGATTGGCTAATGGCACAACTTCAACCAAAGACGGAGCATGAAGAGAGATGAAAGCGCAACTACAGATGGCGAATCACCCCAAAGCCGAGCTCGATTTTGCGGATCCCGCCGTTGATGATCTGCTGAAGTTTTCCATCCGTCAGCAACTGGAGTCCCTGGCGCAGCAACAGTTATCCCTGGCTGAGCGAAAACTGAAACTGCAGCAGAGCTTTACCCAAGCGATGACGGCTGTGCTGACTGACAATGTGACCGTGCATGAGCAGTTAACTGCACTTTTTACCGATATGTACGATCAGGCCATGTTGTCAATGGCGCAGGCGGCTTTGGGCCAAGATGTTCTTACCCGTCAATATGTCAGTGCAACCGGGCTTATTATGTCGCCGCTGAACAGCAGCACTACCATCAAAGATATTTATCGAATACGTGGGTTTGTGCGTGGGTTAGATAAAGCGATCAGAGCCAAGCTCAGCAACAGGAAGCAAGTGCGTTTGCTCTATCCGGCTTGTGGTCCCTTTGCCCCCTTGCTACTGCCGTTGTTGCAGTATTACCAAGAGGAAGGTGGGGTTGACAGTAGCCAGTTACAGGTCGTACTCGTTGATATACAACCTGGCGCTATCCAGTCATTGCACCAGTTGGTTGGAGATCTGAATGTATCGGACTACATCGAAGCCATCGTCGAGGCGGATGCCACTCAGTACGAGCCGCAGGGGGCGATAGACATTCTGTTGCTTGAGGCGCTGCAACACGGCTTTACCCAAGAGGGACAGCTAAGTATTGCCCGGCACCAGGTTCAGTTCCTTAGCCTCGATGGCATCATGGTGCCGCAGTCCATCTCTGTTCAGGCCATCATGGTGCACGGCGATACAGAATTTAACCAGCAGTGGCAGTCTGCGGCCTATACCCATTCCTCCCACCTTTCTGCCCGTGATCAGCGTATTGAACTGGGTGAAATAATGCATATATCCAAATCGTCCTTGTTGGCGATGCAGCCCATTACACTGGCCAATGATATTGAGGTCGTTCAGGCGGGCACGCTGGTGCTACCTGATGGTGTAACTGATATGCCTGAGCGAATTCTTGCGATATATGCGCGTATCCATGCCTTTGGCGACGAAGTGGTTGATGAGTATGACTCCGGTATTACTCACCCCTTACCGGACATGACGTTTTACGTCGATGCCACGCCTTCGGTTCCCGACAACAAGTATTTTGTTGTCCGAGGGGGAGAGAGGGTTGGCTTTTATTATCAATTATCGGGATTGCCTCGGTTCATTCCCGTCAAAGCCTAAGCTAGCAAAAGGATCAGAGCATGGAACGCTTAAACAAGGTCGTCGTTTTTACTACCAGTTGCGTCAGCATCCCCGTTATTCAGTTGCTCGCGAGTCAAAACAGGCTGGCGGGCGTGGTGACGTTATCACAAGGGGATCTCGGTGACAGCCGATTAGTCGGCGATTTGCAACAACTGCGCCAGCAACTGGTACAGGCAAATATTCCCCTGATTGATCTGAACGATACTCGCTTGTTGGCCCAGTTCGATCACTGGCAAGCCAGCGCGGGGTTAGTCTTCGGATTTTCTCATAAAATCGATGCCCAGGTTTGTGACTACTTCGATGGTGAGATTTTTAATCTCCATGCGTCCGATCTACCTGCTTACCGGGGTAGCAACCCCATCTATTGGCAATTGCGCGATAACCTTACCCAAACCCAACTGACTTTACACCGCCTAACTCAGCAGATGGATAGCGGTGAGATAGGCTTGCAAGTGCCGCTAGCGATTCATCCTTTTGATAATCATCAGAGCCTCAGTCTACGCGTGATGCAAGCCGCCCCGCAGTTGGTGGCCGATTTTATCACCGGCTACGAAACCGGTGCCATTGACTGGCGGGCGCAGCAAGGCGAGGTATCGCTGGCTCCGAGAGTGAATGTTGATAATGCCCAGCTTAGTTGGTCCGAGCATACCGTGGCCGATTTTATCGGTGCGGCACGGGCCGGTAACCCCCACCATGGTGGTGTGGCGGTTCATGTCAATGGTGGCACGTTCAATGTCATGCAAATCACTGCCAGCTCCCAGCCGAGCTATGGTTGCGTTCCGGGTACTGTGCTGGCGGTTGATAAAGAAAAGGGGCTGATTGTGGCAGCCAAAGACGGCGCAGTGCGCCTAGATGTGATCGTTGCTCAATCAGGCTATTACAGCGGCTATCAGTTCGCCGTATTTTACCAGCTAGATGCCGGGATGATTTTGGGGTAGGCGAGGCAAACTTCGCCCCCTTACTGATAGTTCACAGTTATGCAGTCGTGGCTATCTCCGACTAAACCAAGGAGAAAGTTGATGGAAGTCTTTATTGGAAGTGTCCATACCGTTGGGTTCAATTTTGCCCCGCGAGGTTTTGCGACCTGTTCAGGCGGGATCATGCCTATCAATGATAATACGGCGCTGTTTGCACTAATGGGTACAACGTTTGGCGGTAATGGCAGATCGGATTTTGGGTTACCGGATTTACGTGGCAGAAGTGTGGTCGGAGTAGGGTCCGGTCCCGCACTATCCACTATCACTTGGGGTATGCGTGCTGGAGATGAGACGACACAACTGGGGATAAGTCATCTCCCTGTCCATAATCATGCCGCTGCTTTTACACCGGATGGTGGCAGTGGCGGGGCGGTAGAGGTGTATGTCCAGGCTTCGAGCAAGGCCGGAGATACCTCAGCAAAAGACGGGAGTTACCTGGCAAATGTAGCCTCTGGGCCAACTATGCAAAATGCGTATGCTTCTAATCCTTCACCGTCTGATTTGGTAACCCTTTCAGGTGTATATGCTACGGGTGGAGGAAGCGCATCCGGAACGGTCACCGTAGGAAATACGGGAAGGTCAATTCCGTTCGACATTCGTAATCCATATCTTGGTATGTATCAGGTGATTGCCACCGTCGGGGTCTTTCCTTCGCGTAATTGAATCTGAACATTGAGTTACAGGGTTTGCTTCTGGTGAACGTTGGCTAAAAATCATGGAAGAACAACGGAAAAATAAACAACAAAGCCACAGGGAAGTGGTAAAGGAGAGGGTGGGTTATGTTTGGGTACAAGGGATTGCTGCAACCGGCAAGGGGATTAGGACTATTATTGTCGGTTTCCTTCTCTGGCCAAGTATTGGCAGAGGTGATTGAAAATACCCCGGGTCCGGAGACGGATGGATGGGCTTTGCAGGGTGATTTTTCAGCTAATTTTTCAGACATAGGGCAAACATTTTCTCCTACAGAGAGCGGCCAGGTGGCTTCTTTGGCAGTGGTGGGTAATTGGGATCGCGGAGTAGACTGTACCCTCACCTTTTATGAGTACTCGGGCTCTGCCCTTGGTGCCCAGGTCGGCAGCAGTGGAAGTGTTCGCATCACCGATAACTGGGTGAACTATGATGACTTTGTCTTTCAGAATATTGATGTCAGCGGATTGAACATCGATGTCGCTGCCGGCCAGCAGTATGCGTTTGTATTTTCCTCCTCCTCCTCTAACTGTCATTCTCTAAGTTATTCTTTTCCTGATGCCGGTGGTTGGACTGGAAGTGAAGAATTCTATGCCGGGGGAGGAGGGTATTTTGATGGTGCTGTTTATGACGACTTTGACTTAACCTTCAGACTGACAGTAACACCCTCGTCGGTCGGTAATACAGCACCGACCATCTCGGGCACCCCGGCGACCAGCGTGCAGCAGGATGCTAGCTACAGCTTCACGCCAGTGGCCAGCGATATCGACAACGATGCATTGACCTTCGGTATTGACAACCTGCCGTCGTGGGCGAGCTTCAACACCGCCACCGGACAGCTGTTCGGTACACCGACTAACGACGATGTCGGCACTACGTCGAACATCGTGATCAAGGTGAGCGACGGCACGGAAACTGTCAGCCTGGCGGCGTTCAACCTGGAAGTCGTGAACGTCAACGACGCACCGACCATTTCGGGCACCCCGGCCACCAGCGTGCAGCAGGATGCCAGTTACAGCTTCACGCCAGTGGCCAGCGATAT
>NZ_JAWJZI010000038.1:0-7738 GCF_033022775.1 Photobacterium rosenbergii
CCAAATCAAGGACCGTTCGTATCAGTAAAACCCGCTATGTGGTTCGCTCCAAACATCTTAATTGATAGGAGTTAACCGCAAGGTGGTATTTTTTTAGGTTTGAGGGCAAGTTCTGGTAGTATTCCCGGCCAAAGTGAACATCATCAAGGTGAGTAGATGAAACAGCGTGATTTACAGTTGATGAAGGCAATCGGATTAACCTACTGGCAGGTCCGTAAACCGGGCTTTTTTCCCGAGCGGGAACAGCCAGTGATCGATCTGCCGGACACCTGTCAGCTGTTGTTTGTCTGCGATGAAGAGCTGGATGAGCACGACCGTTGGTTGTTCGGCCGGATCCTCGGCAGCATGAAGCTCACTCCGGAACAAGCCCTGTGCGTACCAGCCGCTGCGGTTGAGCAGGTGCGTGAACACCATCTCAAATGGTGCTGGGTTGCAGGCTGTGAAGCGGCTCATCCTGCCGACTGCCAATTGCTGACGTCTGCCTCACTGAAATCAATGCATACCAATCCCGGCGCGAAAAAAGCGCTGTGGCAACAAATTTGTTCTTATGACGCATAACATTGTGACCCTAGCGCCCCATCATCTCGATGATGTTTGGCGCATCGAGCAAGCTGCCCATGCTTTTCCCTGGGCAGAATCGCTGATCCGCAAGGAGCCAAACAAGCTGGCGCTGAACTGCGGGTTGGAAATAGACGGCCAATTAGTGGGGTATTGCTTTGGCCAGCTGGTGGCCGGTGAAGCGACCTTGCTCAACATTGCCATCGACCCTGCCTGCCAGGGCAAGGGCTACGGCAAGCTTTTGCTGGAAGGCTTTATTGATAAGGTCGGGCAGAAAAAAGGCGAGGAAGTGTGGCTGGAGGTCAGGGCGAGCAATACCCGGGCGTATCAGCTTTACGAGTCACTCGGCTTTAACGAAATAAACCGCCGCGAAGGCTATTACCCGGCTGAGAATGGTCGGGAAGACGCCCTGATCATGACCTATCTGGTTATGTAGAGTTTGCCAATTAGTGGAGCCGCGCCTTACGTGCGTGTTACCGCTGTCTCTTTGGGCGGAGTTTGCGTATAATTCCGCCATCTTTATCGCAGCGGCTTGCGAAAATCGCAGTCGCTCGATTATTGAAATCTCTAACAGGATTATCAACGCTTATGTCTTTTCTACCTGAAGTGAACAAACGCCGTACGTTTGCGATCATTTCTCACCCGGATGCGGGTAAAACAACCATTACCGAAAAAGTCCTGCTGTTCGGAAACGCGATCCAGAAAGCGGGTACCGTAAAGGGCCGTGGCTCTAACCAGCACGCCAAGTCAGACTGGATGGAAATGGAAAAAGAACGTGGTATCTCGGTAACCACGTCGGTAATGCAGTTTCCTTACAACGAATGTCTGGTCAACCTGCTAGATACTCCGGGACACGAAGATTTCTCGGAAGATACCTACCGTACCCTGACTGCGGTTGACTCGTGCCTGATGGTGATCGATGCGGCTAAAGGTGTCGAGGATCGTACCCGCAAGCTGATGGAAGTGACCCGCCTGCGTGATACGCCGATTGTTACCTTCATGAACAAATTGGACCGTGATATCCGTGATCCGATGGAGCTGCTGGACGAAGTCGAAACCGAGCTGAACATGGCATGTGCGCCGGTATCATGGCCGATCGGTTGTGGTAAAGAGTTCAAGGGTGTTTACCACATCCACCGTGACGAGACGATCCTGTACAGCACGGGCCAGGGCCACACCATCCAAGAGCAGCGCATCATCAAAGGCTTGGACAACCCAGAGCTGGATGCTGCAGTCGGTGATGATCTTGCCGAGCAACTGCGTGAAGAGCTTGAGCTGGTGATCGGTGCATCCCACGAGTTCGATCGTGAGTTGTTCCTTGCCGGTGAGCTGACGCCGGTGTTCTTCGGTACTGCATTGGGTAACTTCGGTGTTGACCATATGCTAGACGGCCTGACTGAGTGGGCTCCAGCGCCGATGCCGCGTAAAGCCAATGAGCGTGAAGTAGAAGCGACCGAAGAGAAGTTCTCCGGTTTTGTCTTCAAGATCCAGGCGAACATGGATCCTAAGCACCGTGACCGCATTGCGTTCATGCGTATCGTATCGGGCACCTACAGCCAGGGCATGAAGATGAACCATGTCCGTACCGGTAAGAACGTCAGTATTTCCGACGCCGTTACCTTCATGGCCGGTGACCGTGCACGTGCCGACAAAGCTTATGCGGGCGATATCATCGGTTTGCACAACCACGGTACGATCCAGATCGGTGATACCTTCACCCAGGGCGAAAACCTGAAGTTTGCCGGTATCCCTAACTTTGCCCCGGAACTGTTCCGCCGTATCCGCCTTAAAGATCCACTGAAGCAGAAGCAGCTGCTTAAAGGTCTGGTACAGCTGTCGGAAGAAGGCGCGGTACAGGTGTTCCGTCCGCTGCAAAACAACGACTTGATCGTTGGTGCGGTCGGTGTGCTTCAGTTTGACGTGGTGGTTGCCCGCCTGAAAGCGGAATACAACGTTGAAGCTATCTACGAAGGCGTTAACGTGGCAACAGCCCGCTGGGTTGAGTGCGATGACACCAAGAAGCTGGAAGAATTCAAGCGCAAGAACCAGTCTAACCTGGCATTGGATGGCGGTGATAACCTGTCTTACATTGCACCGACCATGGTTAACCTGAACCTGGCCAAAGAGCGATTCCCTGATGTTGATTTCCGTGCAACCCGCGAGCACTAATTCGCATTAAGTCACGGGCATCAAGCTCAATATCGAAGCCGTCACATAGTGGCGGCTTTTTTTATCCTTTTTGTGAAGCCTACCCCTACCCGCAGATAATGGGTCTACTATTCTGGTTATGCACGTTGGCGCAGCACAACTATAAGGATGATGGCATGAACAGGGTAGATGGACTAGAGGTCTCATTGAGCACCGCATTGGCGGCGGACAACCAGATATATACCTTGCCCGGCGAGGCATTCCCGCTGGGATCGTCGGTTCGCGAAAACGGGGTCAATTTTAGTGTCTATTCCAAAGATGCGACGCGGGTGACCTTGCACCTGTTTGCCAGTGCCGATGCCACCGGCCCTTTCCGCTCGTTTGAGCTCAGCCCGGCGCTGCACAAGCGCGGCCATTACTGGTTTATCTTTGTCGGCAATATCGGCCATGGCCAGTATTATGGTTTTCAGGTCGATGGCCCGTGGCTGCCAGAGCGGGGGCTGCGTTTTGACAGTGAGAAAGTGCTGATTGACCCTTATTGCCAGGCGGTCGGTTTTGGCCGCAACTACAGCCGCCAGCGGGCTATCGGTACAGGCAGCAACATGGACGCCTGCATGAAGAGTATCGTGGTTGATCACAGCGGCTTTGATTGGCAGGACGATGTCGCCCCGCGCCATTCGCTGACCGATACCATTATCTATGAGATGCATGTCGCTGGCTTTACCCGCCACCCTTCTTCTGGCGTAGTCTCTGCCAAAAAAGGGACGTTTTCGGGGATTATCGAAAAAATCCCTTACCTCAAATCGCTCGGTGTCACGGCGGTCGAGCTGATGCCGGTGCAGCAGTTTGATGTAGATGATGCCCCGGAAGGGCGGGATAACTACTGGGGCTATAGTCCAATCAACTTCTTTGCCGTCCATGCCGACTACAGTGTCGAGAAAGCGCCGCTGAGTGCCATTGACGAGTTCAAGACCTTGGTCCGTGAGCTGCATAAGGCAGATATCGAAGTGATCCTCGATGTGGTGTTCAACCATACTTCGGAAGGGGACGAGCACGGGCCGACGTTTTGCTTCAAGGGCTTGCAGAATGGTGCCTACTACCTGCTGGACAAGAAGACGGGGGGCTATGGTAACTACAGCGGCTGTGGTAATACCTGCAACGCCAACCACAGTGTTCTGCGCCGGATGATCATCGATGCGCTGCATTACTGGGTGACCGAGATGCATGTCGATGGCTTCCGGTTTGATTTGGCCTCGGTATTGGCCCGCGACAGTCAGGGGCATCCGATGAAAGAGCCGCCGCTGCTGTGGTCGATAGACTCGGATCCTATCTTGTGCAGCACCAAGATCATCGCCGAGGCCTGGGATGCGGCCGGGTTATACCAGGTCGGCTCGTTCATTGGGGATCGCTGGAATGAGTGGAACGGGAAGTTCCGTGACGATGTCAGGGCGTTCTGGCGTGGGGATGCCGGCTATGTCAGCCGCTTCGCCTCACGGGTTTTGGGCTCGCCAGACATGTACTGCAGTCGCCATCACTCTCCCCACCGTTCAGTCAATTTCATCTGTGCCCATGATGGTTTTACCCTCAATGACTTGGTGAGCTATAGCGAGAAGCACAATGAGGCCAACGGCGAGGGAAACCGCGACGGTGACAACCATAATCTGTCAAGTAACTACGGGGTTGAGGGGCCGACGGAAATCGCTGAGATAGAATCGCTGCGTCACCGCCAGTGCAAGAACATGCTGGCGACCTTGTTCCTGGCGCTTGGCACCCCGATGCTCAATATGGGTGATGAAGTGCGCCGGACCCAACAAGGGAATAACAACGCCTATTGCCAGGACAATGAGCTGAGTTGGTTTGACTGGGGGCTGGTGGATACCCACAGTGACTTGCTGCGTTTCGTCACCTTGCTTAGCCAGTTGCGTACCGCCGAGCCGACCATAGACTGGAATATGCATATGTCGCTCAACTCGGTATTGGAAGATGTCGGGATCCGCTGGCACGGTATCCAGCCGGATCAGCCGGATTGGTCGGAAAATTCCCACTCTATCGCGCTGACGGTGTATCACCCGATCACCCAGGATGAGCTGTATGTGATCTGTAATGCCTTCTGGGATCCGCTTGAGTTTACCCTGCCGGATCGTCATTGCAGTGATTGGCACTTGGTGATCAACACTGCCAAGCCATCGCCCCATGATATTTATCCCATTGATGAAGCTCCGCTCTATACCCGCGATACCATATTGGCGACTGGGCGTAGTATGATCGTCATGGTTGCCAAGGCGACACAAGCGACGAAATAGACAAAGCAATGGGCCAATAACTGTTAGGAATGATAGCCATGATGTCGTTGATAAAGCGTGGGGTAGCGGCTTATGACCGCTGGTGTGAAAAAATAGGATTGGTGCCTGAGAACCGCCGTTGTTGTGCGCCGGTGCGCTATGACAGCGATGACCCGCGCCATCCTGAACACAAGCAAGCCAAGCAGGCGAGTTGCTCGGTAAAGGCCAAATCACATGCTGATTGACAGCCATTGCCATTTCGATTTCGAGCCATTTTGTGATGATCCCGGCTACTACTTGGCGTTATCGCATCAGGCCGGGGTCGAAAAGATTGTCATCCCGGCCGTCGGCCAGCGCAATTGGCAGGCGGTTCGTGAGTTGGCGGAGCGTTTTCCTGGGCTGTATTTCGGTTTGGGGTTACATCCCTTATTTAGCGCTGAGCACGATGCTAATGCCTTGGCTCAACTGGAATCAGAGCTGGCTGCAGAAGTTGGGTTGCGGGAAAAAAAGCACTCTCACTGCGTTGCTGTCGGAGAATGTGGACTAGACTTTGCCATTGCGGATGCCGATCAGGATCAACAGATTTCGGTATTTGCAGCCCAGCTACAACTGGCTAACCGCTTTGAGCTGCCGGTCATTATGCACTGTCGCAAGGCCTTTCCCGAGCTCCTTCGGGTTTTGAGGCAAAACACGCCGATTGCGGGCGGGGTATATCACGGATTTAGTGGTAGCTATCAACAAGCGACGCAGCTTATTGATCTAGGTATCAAAATTGGTGTCGGGGGAACGATTACATATCGCCGCGCCAACAAGACTCGCAATACAATAGCAGCACTGCCACTGGATGCATTGTTGCTGGAAACGGATGCACCGGATATGCCAGTGGCAGGGTTCCAAGGGGAGCCAAACCGACCTGATCGGTTAGTGAATGTGCTGCATGAACTTGCAGCGATCAGAACGGAAAGCGAACAGATCATTAAGCAGGTAACCAGCTTAACCACTGCTGAACTTTTCCGTATCCAGGTGTGAATGAACATCACAAAATAAACGTTTGCGTAAAACGTTTGCGTAAAACTGTGATGGGGTTCACGTTTGGAATTGAACTTTCACTCTCTTTCCTTGCAAACTGTGAAGTCGGCATTATTTTATCGTCCGCAGCATGAGTATAATGCGCCGGACTCTTAATTGAGCCGAATTGTCGAGACGCCAAACTTAACTAAAGGGAAGCCATAAACTATGAGCATGTTTATGAGCCTGGTTGGGATGGCAGTACTGCTAGGTCTTGCAGTACTACTATCTGATAACCGTAAAGCTATCAATCTACGTACTGTGGGTGGTGCATTTGCCATCCAATTCTGTTTGGGTGCATTTGTTCTTTATGTACCTGTTGGCCGTGACGTGCTGTACGGCATGTCTACAGCTGTTGCCAACGTTATCGCCTACGGTAACGACGGTATCAACTTCCTATTCGGTGGCCTGACTTCAGACAAAATGTTTGAAGTATTCGGTGGCGGCGGCTTCGTGTTTGCCCTACGCGTACTACCAGTAATCGTTTTCTTCTCTGCATTGATCAGCGTACTTTACTACCTGGGCATCATGCAGGTTGTGATCAACATCCTAGGTGGTGGTCTACAGAAAGCGCTAGGTACTTCTCGTGCCGAATCTATGTCTGCAACAGCTAACATCTTCGTTGGTCAAACGGAAGCACCTTTGGTTATCCGTCCGTTCGTACCAAAAATGACTCAGTCTGAGCTGTTCGCGGTAATGTGTGGTGGTCTGGCGTCTGTAGCGGGTGGTGTACTAGCGGGTTACGCATCTATGGGTGTTCCTCTAGAGTACCTAATCGCCGCTTCATTCATGGCAGCTCCTGGTGGTCTTCTATTTGCTAAGATCATCAAGCCTGAAACTGAAGAAGCTGTTGAGCAGCTAGCAAGCGACGCGACTGAAGGCGACGACAAGCCAGCTAACGTTATCGACGCAGCGGCAGCGGGTGCATCTTCTGGTATGCAGCTAGCACTAAACGTTGGTGCAATGCTTCTAGCCTTCATCGGCCTGATCGCGCTAATCAACGGTATGCTAGGTGGTATCGGTGGTTGGTTCGGTATGCCTGAGCTGACTCTAGAACTTATCCTGGGTTACGTATTCTCTCCTCTTGCATTCCTAATCGGTGTGCCATGGGAAGAAGCAACTATCGCAGGTTCTTTCATCGGTCAGAAGCTGGTTGTTAACGAATTCGTTGCTTACCTGAACTTTGCCCCATACCTAGCGGAAGGTGCGGCAGTTACGCTATCTACGAAGACTGAAGCAATCATCTCGTTCGCTCTATGTGGTTTCGCAAACCTATCTTCAGTAGCAATCCTACTGGGTGGTCTAGGTGGTCTGGCGCCAAGCCGTCGCCACGATATCGCACGCTTCGGTATGAAAGCTGTTGCCGCTGGTACGCTTTCTAACCTGATGTCTGCAACTATCGCAGGTCTATTCATCAGCCTTGCTTAATTCAAGCGAGCTGAAAGCCTGATAAAACGCCGCGGTTATCCGCGGCGTTTGTTTTTCTGGCTAGAGGCAAAGAGCCTGGCTAGGGGCTAGAGGCATAACAGCTTGGCTATAGGCAAAAGCAGCGCTAGGCTACGGGAAGAGCTGAGAGCTTGACATGAAGAGGCTACTGTAAAACTCTGCATCGCCCATCGCCCATCGCCCATCGCCCATCGCCCATCGCCCATCGCCCATCGCCCATCGCCCATCGCCCATCG
>NZ_JAWJZI010000039.1:0-5000 GCF_033022775.1 Photobacterium rosenbergii
AAACTCTCCATAATAGAGAACTTAATGTAAGCTCATTTTGTTGCTGGCATCATCATGATGTCCATTTTTGAACGTCCATCACATCCCGTTAAAGGATGCGACTTGGTTCGGTTTGCGTCACGCACACCCAACGGGGGTCGGGGCGGTGACGCTCTATCTTGACGTCTTGCATGTTCAGTTTTCAATGTTCATGGTGGAGCCTAGCGGGATCGAACCGCTGACCTCCTGCGTGCAAGGCAGGCGCTCTCCCAGCTGAGCTAAGGCCCCTTGATCAGCTTCCAATCTGTCTGGCAGATTGAAATCCTCTGGAATAAAAGATAAATGGTCGAGAAGACAGGATTCGAACCTGCGACCCCTTGGTCCCAAACCAAGTGCTCTACCAAGCTGAGCTACTTCTCGTATGATGGCGCGCCCGAGAGGACTCGAACCTCTAACCGCTTGATTCGTAGTCAAGTACTCTATCCAATTGAGCTACGGGCGCATATGCTTTTTTATGAAAAGTGGTGCCGAGGACCGGAATCGAACCGGTACGGTAGTCACCTACCGCAGGATTTTAAGTCCTGTGCGTCTGCCAGTTCCGCCACCCCGGCAAGGGTGTAAAAAGGCAAAAAAATAATGGAGCGGAAGACGAGGTTCGAACTCGCGACCCCCACCTTGGCAAGGTGGTGTTCTACCACTGAACTACTTCCGCATGGTATAGATGTTCTATGAAAATGGTGCGGGTGAAGGGAGTCGAACCCCCACGCCTTGCGGCGCTAGATCCTAAGTCTAGTGCGTCTGCCAGTTCCGCCACACCCGCATATTCATAAAATGGTGAGCCATGAAGGACTCGAACCTTCGACCCTCTGATTAAAAGTCAGATGCTCTACCAACTGAGCTAATGGCTCGTAAAATGGCTGGGGTACTAGGATTCGAACCTAGGCATGACGGAATCAAAATCCGTTGCCTTACCGCTTGGCTATACCCCAGTATTAAAATGGCGGTCCCGACGGGAATCGAACCCGCGATCTCCTGCGTGACAGGCAGGCATGTTAACCGCTACACCACGGGACCATTGGTTGCGGGGGCAGGATTTGAACCTGCGACCTTCGGGTTATGAGCCCGACGAGCTACCGAACTGCTCCACCCCGCGACAATACTATTCTTTTTTAATCTAGTTTCATAGCCTAGAAATTCACTCTAAAATCTGTCGCACCCAATGAAGCAAAGAACGCTTCTTTGTGCACGCCTGATTTTCTCGGACTTTCTGGAGCAGGCTATTCCACTTTTCAATTAAATGGTGGAGGATGACGGGATCGAACCGCCGACCCCCTGCTTGTAAGGCAGGTGCTCTCCCAGCTGAGCTAATCCTCCATTGCCCAGCGACGTCCTACTCTCACAGGGGGAGACCCCCAACTACCATCGGCGCTGAAGAGCTTAACTTCCGTGTTCGGTATGGGAACGGGTGTGACCTCTTCGCCATCATCACTAGACATGAGCCTGTTCGCTCAAAACTGGATAGAACTTCATTGATTGTGTCGAGTTCCGTGACCTAGAAATACACTCCAAAATCTGTCGCACCCAATGAGGCAAAGGACGCCTCTTTGTGCACGCCTGATTTTCTCGGAATTTCTGGCGCAGGTCACTTCACATCTAAATTTTTGGTTAAGTCCTCGATCGATTAGTATTCGTCAGCTCCACGTGTCGCCACGCTTCCACCCCGAACCTATCTACCTCATCGTCTTTGAGGGATCTTACTTACTTGCGTAATGGGAAATCTCATCTTGAGGGGGGCTTCATGCTTAGATGCTTTCAGCACTTATCCCGTCCACACATAGCTACCCAGCGATGCCTTTGGCAAGACAACTGGTACACCAGCGGTGTGTCCATCCCGGTCCTCTCGTACTAAGGACAGCTCCTCTCAAATTTCCTACGCCCACGACGGATAGGGACCGAACTGTCTCACGACGTTCTGAACCCAGCTCGCGTACCGCTTTAATGGGCGAACAGCCCAACCCTTGGGACCGACTACAGCCCCAGGATGCGATGAGCCGACATCGAGGTGCCAAACCTCCCCGTCGATGTGGACTCTTGGGGGAGATAAGCCTGTTATCCCCGGGGTAGCTTTTATCCGTTGAGCGATGGCCCTTCCATGCGGAACCACCGGATCACTAAGCCCGTCTTTCGACCCTGCTCGACTTGTAGGTCTCGCAGTCAAGCTCCCTTATGCCTTTACACTCTGCGAATGATTTCCAACCATTCTGAGGGAACCTTTGGGCGCCTCCGTTACACTTTAGGAGGCGACCGCCCCAGTCAAACTGTCCGCCTGACACTGTCTCCTGCCCCGATCAGGGGCATGGGTTAGAATTTCAATACAACCAGGGTAGTATCCCACCGACGCCTCCTCCGAAGCTGGCGCTCCGGGCTCTTAGGCTCCTACCTATCCTGTACAAGTTGCACCAAAATTCAATATCAGGCTACAGTAAAGCTCCACGGGGTCTTTCCGTCCTGTCGCGGGTAACCTGCATCTTCACAGGTACTATAATTTCACCGAGTCTCTCGTTGAGACAGTGCCCAGATCGTTACGCCTTTCGTGCGGGTCGGAACTTACCCGACAAGGAATTTCGCTACCTTAGGACCGTTATAGTTACGGCCGCCGTTTACTGGGGCTTCAATTCGCACCTTCGCTTGCGCTAAGCACTCCTCTTAACCTTCCAGCACCGGGCAGGCGTCAGCCCCTATACGTCACCTTACGGTTTTGCAGAGACCTGTGTTTTTGCTAAACAGTCGCCTGGGCCTATTCACTGCGGCTCTCTCGGGCTTTCACCCTGTCAGAGCACCCCTTCTCCCGAAGTTACGGGGTCATTTTGCCGAGTTCCTTAACGAGAGTTCACTCGCTCACCTTAGGATTCTCTCCTCGACCACCTGTGTCGGTTTGCGGTACGGGCACCTCCCGCCTCGCTAGAGGCTTTTCTTGGCAGCGTGAAATCAGAAACTTCGGACGATGTCCTCCTCATCACAGCTCAATGTTACAGATGCGGGATTTGCCTCACATCACACCTCACTGCTTGAACGTGCACATCCAGCGGCACGCTTCCCTATCCTACTGCGTCCCCCCATCACTCAAATGGCGGGGAGGTGGTACAGGAATATCAACCTGTTGTCCATCGTCTACGCCTATCGGCCTCGACTTAGGTCCCGACTGACCCTGAGCGGACGAGCCTTCCTCAGGAAACCTTGGTCATACGGTGGATGGGATTCTCACCCATCTTTCGCTACTCATACCGGCATTCTCACTTCTAAGCGCTCCACCTGTCCTTCCGGTCAGACTTCGACGCCCTTAGAACGCTCTCCTACCACGCATACCTGAGGTATGCATCCACAGCTTCGGTGAACCGTTTAGCCCCGATACATTTTCGGCGCAGCGTCACTCGACCAGTGAGCTATTACGCACTCTTTAAATGATGGCTGCTTCTAAGCCAACATCCTGGTTGTCTAAGCAACGCCACATCCTTTTCCACTTAACGGTTACTTGGGGACCTTAGCTGGTGGTCTGGGCTGTTTCCCTCTTGACTACGGATCTTATCACTCGCAGTCTGACTCCCAGATACAAATCATCGGCATTCGGAGTTTGTCTGAATTCGGTAACCCGGGATGGGCCCCTAGTCCAAACAGTGCTCTACCTCCGAGATTCTACATCTGAGGCTAGCCCTAAAGCTATTTCGGAGAGAACCAGCTATCTCCAGGTTCGATTGGAATTTCTCCGCTACCCACACCTCATCCCCGCACTTTTCAACGTGCGTGGGTTCGGACCTCCAGTGAGTGTTACCTCACCTTCATCCTGGACATGGGTAGATCACCTGGTTTCGGGTCTACGACCCCATACTCATTCGCCCTGTTCAGACTCGCTTTCGCTGCGGCTCCGTCTCCTCGACTTAACCTTGCATGGAATCGTAACTCGCCGGTTCATTCTACAAAAGGCACGCTATCACCCATGAACGGGCTCTAACTACTTGTAGGCACACGGTTTCAGGATCTCTTTCACTCCCCTTCCGGGGTGCTTTTCACCTTTCCCTCACGGTACTGGTTCACTATCGGTCACTAGGGAGTATTTAGCCTTGGGAGATGGTCCTCCCGGATTCCGACGGAATTTCACGTGTTCCGCCGTACTCAGGATCCACTCTGGAGGGCAATGGGTTTGGACTACAGGACTCTTACCTCGTGTCGTGGGCCTTTCCAGACCGCTTCGTCTACCCCTTGCCTTTGTAACTCCGTATAGAGTGTCCTACAACCCCAAGAGGCAAGCCTCTTGGTTTGGGCTCTTCCCGTTTCGCTCGCCGCTACTCAGGGAATCGATTTTTCTTTCTCTTCCTCCAGGTACTTAGATGTTTCAGTTCCCTGGGTCTGCCTCCGACCAGCTATGTATTCACTGGAAGGTAACACGCCATTACGCGTGCTGGGTTTCCCCATTCGGAAATCTCCGGATCAAAGCTCACTTACAGCTCCCCGAAGCATATCGGTGTTAGTGCCGTCCTTCATAGGCTCCTAGTGCCAAGGCATCCACCGTGCGCCCTTCCTAACTTAACCTAAGTTAGTGCTCTCCATAAAGAAGAGACTTTAAGGTCACACGTCAATTGCTTGACGTTGTGTTTTGTTACAATCAATGTCGTTCTATCCAGTTTTCAAAGAACAGGTCTTGAATGTATGAACATTCAAAACTGAACTGCAAGACGTCAAGTCAGACCCGAAGGTCTGTTCCGAAATTATCCTTAGAAAGGAGGTGATCCAGCCGCACCTTCCGATACGGCTACCTTGTTACGACTTCACCCCAATCATCTGTCCCACCTTCGGCGGCTGGCTCCATAAAGGTTACCCCACCGACTTCGGGTGTTACAAACTCTCGTGGTGTGACGGGCGGTGTGTACAAGGCCCGGGAACGTATTCACCGTGGCATGCTGATCCACGATTACTAGCGATTCCAGCTTCATGTAGGCGAGTTGCAGCCTACAATCCGAACTGAG
>NZ_JAWJZI010000040.1:0-2390 GCF_033022775.1 Photobacterium rosenbergii
CCGACATCGTCATTGCTCGGCGTGCCGGAAAGCAGCCCGCTGGCAGTGTTGAAGCTCGCCCAACTCGGCAAATTATCAATGCTGAAGGTCAAGTCATCATTGTCGATATCGCTGGCTACTGGCGTGAAACTATAGCTGGCATCCTGGTTGACCGAGGTCGCCGGGGTGCCGCTGATAGTCGGCGCATCGTTGACGTTGACCACTTCCAGGTTGAACGCCGCCAGGCTGACCGTTTCCGTGCCGTCGCTCACCTTGATCACTATGTTCGACGTGGTGCCGACATCGTCGTTGGTCGGGGTGCCGATCAGCTGCCCGGTGGCGGTATTGAAGCTCGCCCAGACTGGCAGGTTGTCGACACCGAAAGTCAGCGCATCGTTGTCGAGATCGCTCGCTACTGGCGTGAAGCTATAGCTGGCATCCTGGTTGATCGAAGTCGCCGGGGTGCCCGAAATCGTCGGTGCGTCGTTGACGTTGACCACTTCCAGGTTGAACGCCGCAAGGCTGACGGTTTCCGTGCCGTCGCTCACCTTGATGGTGATGTTCGACGTGGTGCCGACATCGTTGTTGGTCGGCGTGCCGAACAGCTGCCCGGTGGCGGTGTTGAAGCTCGCCCACGCCGGCAGATTGTCGATACCGAAGGTCAAGTCATCGTTGTCGATATCACTGGCGCTCGGGGTAAAGCTGTAGCTGGCATCCTGCTGTACGCTGGTGGCCGGGGTGCCGCTGATAATCGGTGCGTCGTTGACGTTCACCACTTCCAGGTTGAACGCCGCCAGACTCGCGGTTTCGTTGCCATCACTGACCTTGATCACGATGTTCGTCGTGGTGCCGACATCGTCGTTGGTCGGCGTGCCGAACAGCAGCCCGCTGGCAGTGTTGAAGCTCGCCCATGCCGGCAGGTTGTCGATACCAAAGGTCAAGTCATCGTTGTCGATATCGCTGGCTACTGGCGTGAAGCTGTAGCTCGCATCCTGCTGCACGCTGGTGGCCGGGGTGCCCGATATAGACGGCGCATCGTTGACGTTGACCACTTCCAGGTTGAACGCCGCCAGGCTCACGGTTTCCGTGCCGTCGCTGACTTTGATCACGATGTTCGCCGTGGTGCCGACATCGTCGTTGCTCGGGGTGCCGAACAGCTGCCCGGTGGCGGTGTTGAAGCTCGCCCATGCCGGCAAGTTATCAATGCTAAACGTCAGATCATCGTTGTCGATATCACTGGCCACTGGCGTGAAGCTATAGCTCGCATCCTGCTGTACGCTGGTGGCCGGGGTGCCCGATATCGACGGCGCATCGTTGACGTTGACCACTTCCAGGTTGAACGCCGCCAGGCTGACAGTTTCTGTGGCGTCACTGACCTTGATCACGATGTTCGACGTGGTGCCGACATCGTCGTTGCTCGGCGTGCCGAACAGCTGCCCGGTGGCGGTATTGAAGCTCGCCCACGCCGGCAGGTTGTCGATACCAAAGGTCAAGTCATCGTTGTCGATATCACTGGCGCTCGGGGTAAAGCTGTAGCTGACATCCTGCTGTACGCTGGTTGCCGGGGTGCCGCTGATAGTCGGTGCGTCGTTGACGTTCACCACTTCCAGGTTGAACGCCGCCAGACTCGCGGTTTCCGTGCCGTCGCTCACCTTGATGGTGATGTTCGACGTGGTGCCGACATCGTCGTTGGTCGGTGTGCCGAACAGCTGTCCGGTGGCGGTGTTGAAGCTCGCCCATGCCGGCAGATTGTCGATACCGAAGGTCAAGTCATCGTTATCGATATCACTGGCCACTGGCGTGAAGCTATAGCTGGCATCCTGCTGTACGCTGGTGGCCGGGGTGCCGCTGATAATCGGTGCGTCGTTGACGTTCACCACTTCCAGGTTGAACGCCGCCAGGCTGACAGTTTCCGTGCCGTCGCTCACCTTGATCACGATGTTCGTCGTGGTGCCGACATCGTCGTTGGTCGGCGTGCCGAACAACTGCCCTGTGGCGGTGTTGAAGCTCGCCCACGCTGGTAGATTATCAATGCTGAAGCTCAGATCATCATTGTCGATATCGCTGGCTACTGGCGTGAAGCTGTAGCTGGCATCCTGCTGCACGCTGGTGGCCGGGGTGCCGCTGATAGTCGGTGCGTCGTTAACATTCATGACTTCCAAGTTAAACGCCGCAAGACTCGCGGTCTCGTTGCCGTCGCTGACTTTGATCACGATGTTTGATGTGGTGCCGACATCGTCGTTGGTCGGGGTGCCGGAAAGCAGACCGCTGGCGGTATTGAAGCTCGCCCAGGCTGGTAAATTATCAATGCTGAAGGTCAAGTCATCGTTGTCGATATCGCTGGCCACTGGCGTGAAGCTGTAACTGGCATCCTGCTGCACGCTGGTGGCCGGGGTGCCCGAAATGGTCGG
>NZ_JAWJZI010000041.1:0-1843 GCF_033022775.1 Photobacterium rosenbergii
TCTGAGACAGGTGCTGCATGGCTGTCGTCAGCTCGTGTTGTGAAATGTTGGGTTAAGTCCCGCAACGAGCGCAACCCCTATCCTTGTTTGCCAGCACGTCATGGTGGGAACTCCAGGGAGACTGCCGGTGATAAACCGGAGGAAGGTGGGGACGACGTCAAGTCATCATGGCCCTTACGAGTAGGGCTACACACGTGCTACAATGGCGTATACAGAGGGCGGCCAACTTGCGAGAGTGAGCGAATCCCAGAAAGTACGTCGTAGTCCGGATTGGAGTCTGCAACTCGACTCCATGAAGTCGGAATCGCTAGTAATCGTGGATCAGAATGCCACGGTGAATACGTTCCCGGGCCTTGTACACACCGCCCGTCACACCATGGGAGTGGGCTGCACCAGAAGTAGATAGCTTAACCTTCGGGAGGGCGTTTACCACTTTGTGGTTCATGACTGGGGTGAAGTCGTAACAAGGTAGCCCTAGGGGAACCTGGGGCTGGATCACCTCCTTAAACGATGATTATTGCGATGAGTGTTCACACAGATTGATACGGTTTATAAAGTAAAGAGACGATACTGGGTCTGTAGCTCAGGTGGTTAGAGCGTTCGCCTGATAAGCGAGAGGTCGGTGGTTCGAGTCCACTCAGACCCACCAATTTCTTTCCCAAGGAATTGGCGACAGTATCGACACCTTGATGGGGCTATAGCTCAGCTGGGAGAGCGCCTGCCTTGCACGCAGGAGGTCTGCGGTTCGATCCCGCATAGCTCCACCATCTTTAAGTGTTCTTGAAAAAGAATCTTTAAAAATGGTTTTCATCAGAAAATCTAGCTCTTTAACAATTTGGAAAGCTGACAAAACAACAATTTATTGTTGTTTGTAAAGTTCTCAATGTTTATCGAAAGATAAACACCAAAAAACACATTCAAGTGTTCTTGGGAATATCACTTTTACAGTGATTATTCGAAATTGAGTCCGGCAAAATCGAATGTCTCTCGCTCATTCAAATAATGAGAGACAACTTTGGTGATTTGAACATCAACTCGAAACTCCTTCGGGTTGTATGGTTAAGTGACTAAGCGTACACGGTGGATGCCTTGGCAGTCAGAGGCGATGAAGGACGTATTAACTTGCGATAAGCCCAGATTAGGTAGTAAAAACCATTTGAGTCTGGGATTTCCGAATGGGGAAACCCAATACCATAAGGTATTACTGTTGAGTGAATACATAGCTCAACAGAGCGAACCGGGGGAACTGAAACATCTAAGTACCCCGAGGAAAAGAAATCAACCGAGATTCCGAAAGTAGCGGCGAGCGAAATTGGACTAGCCCTTAAGCTTTACACGCGTTAGACGAACAGCCTGGAAAGGCCGACGATACAGGGTGATAGTCCCGTAGTTGACGACGTGTGTTCAGTGAAATCGAGTAGGGCGGGACACGTGATATCCTGTCTGAACATGGGGGGACCATCCTCCAAGGCTAAATACTCCTGACTGACCGATAGTGAACCAGTACCGTGAGGGAAAGGCGAAAAGAACCCCTGTGAGGGGAGTGAAATAGAACCTGAAACCGTGTACGTACAAGCAGTAGGAGCAGGCTTGTCCTGTGACTGCGTACCTTTTGTATAATGGGTCAGCGACTTATATTCAGTGGCAAGGTTAACCATCTAGGGGAGCCGTAGGGAAACCGAGTCTTAACTGGGCGTTCAGTCTCTGGATATAGACCCGAAACCAGGTGATCTAGCCATGGGCAGGTTGAAGGTTGAGTAACATCAACTGGAGGACCGAACCGACTAATGTTGAAAAATTAGCGGATGACTTGTGGCTAGGGGTGAAAGGCCAATCAAACCTG
>NZ_JAWJZI010000042.1:0-1430 GCF_033022775.1 Photobacterium rosenbergii
TAACTCCTATCAATTAAGATGTTTGGAGCGAACCACATAGCGGGTTTTACTGATACGAACGGTCCTTGATTTGGGCCGTTTTTTTCGTTCCGGCAAAATATAACGTTTCACTCTTTCCCGCATTGCCCTTAACTTCTTGGGTATTGAACCGGGCGATGCGATTGCACACCACATTAGTTCATCTTGGATATCCCTCAACGCCATCATGAAACTGATCCGTAAAGGCGACACTTTAGCTTCTTTTGCTATCCTACTTATTTCCAACCGGACTAGGTTATAAGCAATTAAGATGCCCCAGATCTCCTGCTCAACACCTTCGATTGATTGACTGCGGAGTAGGAGCTCATCTTCAAGCATGTCATGCTTTATCTCCCCATAACTGTTTTCGATTTCCCATCGTTCGAAGTAAACATCAAGCAAGGATTGCAGGTCATATTTTTTGTCTGTTAGGGACGTCAAAACCCCTTTTATATGATTGGGTTGCTCTTTTTCTGGATAAAGTGCAAGCCTAGCTTGCCACTTTTCAGGCAGATGAGGATCTTTTTTGCGAGCGTGTTGAGAAACATTCATCTCGACTATCAAGTCACGTCCGTCTTCATCTAACTGTTCTATTATTGTGTACTTTGTATTGGATTTAATGGGGGTCATCCAGTGGCTAGAACCATGTTGGTTTTGCCAGTTAATCATTAACTCCGCACCTAAATAACATCGGTCGAAAATAGTAAGAGAGTTGGCCGTTGCAGAGGAAATAAGTTGCTTAGCGTAGCTTTCTTCACCGTTGTAGCTAGGGCCAAAAGCGACATTATGGATTAGGCGACTTCGAAGGGAGCAAAGTGCACATAGCCTTACAACTGGGTATTCAGTATGGCGTGTTTTACTGTGCTTAACGTATTGAAAATGCTCTGCAAGAGCTGGGGTATCGTGGGTTCTAAATTGCGTACCATCAACAGAGAAAAGCTTTAATCCGAACCATGTATCATCACTATCTTCTGTTTGTGCCCAATGTTGTGCAGTTAATGTAAATAAAGCTTCAAGAGGCTTGGCTGTTAACCGCTTTCTTGCTTGAGGAATCGCACTTGGAGCAATGGATTCACCTAGAGAGTTAGAAAGCTTAAGGTCTAACTTATCAAGTACATCGGTAATCGGTCTATCACGGTATAAACCAATCCCAACGACGAGCCAGACCACAAGTTCAGCAGGTAACTTCCGTCGCCTCAAGCTTGCTTTATTGGTGTCATCGAGTGCTTGCTGAATCCACTCAAGAGGCAACTCTTTCTGAAACAAAGAGAGTGAGTCAGGTGAAGCAAAATCATCAACATCTATAAGCCAATGTGCCAACATAAAAAATACCCTCAAACTTAATGTCTGAGGGTATTTTCACTCAACCGTAGGATCATTCAACTGATCAATGGCTTAACTGATCGGTGTTA
>NZ_JAWJZI010000043.1:0-1372 GCF_033022775.1 Photobacterium rosenbergii
GCCTCGAGGCGGAATCGAACCACCGACACGAGGATTTTCAATCCTCTGCTCTACCGACTGAGCTATCGAGGCAACGGGGCGCATTAAAAAGGTTTTCGGCCTTTGCGTCAACGGTTTTTTTAGAAAAACACGCTGACTTTGCCTTTTTTGCTCTGATCGCTCGGTTTTTGAACTTATTGCCAACGCTAAACGGCTTTTAGCCAAGTTAATCGCCATCTAAAAGGGTACGATTTTCCCGGTCTAGTGCACGTGACAGCGCCGGCCGACGGCTGACAAATTGGCGGTATTTCTCTAGTTTTAGCGGTAATTTCTGATCAAACTTCACCGCCCAGTTCAGGGTGTGGGCAAGCAAGATATCGGCAACAGTAGGGAAATGGCCGAGCAAGTACTCATCACCTTTGAGGCGGCTCTCTGCCACTTTAAGTGCTTTTTTGAATTCCCAGGCCGCAACCGCAAGCATTTCAGGTAAGCGGATTGATTCGGGAAGAGCGAAACGGTGTTTGCCCATACTCCATAAAGGTTGCTCCAACTCGGTAATGACATAGCTGATCCACTCATGGTGAGTGGCGGATTCAGCTGTTCCCGGAGCAGGCAGCCAATGGTGACCATATTTTTCGGCAAGATATAGACAAATCGCCGAGGACTCACAGATGGTGATGTCATCATCAATCAGGCAAGGCACTTTGCCCTGCGGATTGAGGGCGAGAAATTGGGGTGAGCGATGATCATTCTTGGCAAAATTCACCAAGCGGTACTGCCAATCGAGGCTAAGTTCTTCAAGCAGCCAGGAGACTCGGAGGGAGCGGGTGCGCGGGTAGCCGTAAAGGGTGATCATCTTATCTTCCTTGGTTTTTTTATTTTGTTGTAATTAAAGTTAGCAAAAAACAGACGGCCTGCATGTCACAGGCCGTGGAAGTATGGGTTATATGGCTATTTACGGGTCATAGCCGTTGCCTGGACCGTAGCTGGATCCTCCTACACTCATGGCAATGGTCTGCCCAGATAAGCAATGGCGACAAATCAGAAATGTCATTGCAGGGAAGAGTTCAAGTTACGGTAAAAGGGCTTGCATCAAGTACAGAAAAATTGAGTTGTGACCCGAGAAAGACGTAGTGGGATTGTTCAAAAGGGGATGGGGGCAGATACGAAAAGCCGCGTCAAATGACACGGCTTTCTCTAAAGTGGCTCCCCCTGCGGGACTCAACGCGGGCGGCTAGCTCTGAGACAATTACTCGGCACGAGTAAGTCGCAGTTACATAAGAAAAAAGCCAAGTCTTTCGACTTGGCTTCTTAATGTGGCTCCCCCTGCGGGACTCGAACCTGCGACATACGGATTAACAGTCCGCCGTTCTACCAACTGAACTAAGGGGGA
>NZ_JAWJZI010000044.1:0-1294 GCF_033022775.1 Photobacterium rosenbergii
AGGTTCATCTCGGATCTCCGGGGAAGACTGACCGAATTTTCAGAAAGAAGTATGCAGTATCACGATAGCCATAGGCCATTCGCTTCATTACTTTGATTTTGTTGTTCATCCCTTCCAACCGACAAGTATGAAGGGGATGCACAGCTGAAGCAGTAATTCCGCCTAGGTACTTTTTGAGCTTTTGGGCAAATTGGATGAGCGGTTGAACGCCGCTCTCCATTACCTGTTGCCACCATATCTCCCACAGCTTTTTGGCCTCATCCTGACTGCGGCAATACCAAAGATCTTTGAGTTGCTCTTTCATTAAGTAAACCACCATGAGGTCTTTGTTGGCTGTAAGTAACTCTTCCAGGTATCCAGCTTGTTTATCGTTCAGGTTGCTTCTGTTTTTAAGTAATACCCATCGCCCTCGCTTTACTCGACGCCGGGCTAGCTTGTCATGCTTGAGTTTGTTGGCACAGTCGACTCGGACACGGTCAATGACCTCCCGGCCATACTTGGCAACTACATGGAACAAGTCATAAACAACCATGGCATTAGGACAATGCTCTTGTACTTCCAAGTCAAAAGCCGTATTCATATCCATAGCGACAGCTTCAATCTGCTGGCAATAATCACCTAACATCTCAAAAAACGGACGTATGGATTCTCGGCTTCGCCCTTCATTAATCCAGAGTACTTGATGGGTATCCGCGTCCGCTATCACCGTGGCGTAGCGATGTCCCTTGAACAAAGCGAACTCATCCATAACTAAGCGCTTAACTTTGCTCCAGTCAGGCTCTTTAACTTCCCTTGCCAAACGCCTTTTATCGATGTTCTTGACCGTCGTCCAATGGAGCTTAACCAGTTCAGAAATATGCTTTATGGGAAGCTTGGTTAAAAGGTTTTCTACAAATAGGACCAAACGGGTTGTTTGTCTGGAGTAAGGCTCAAGCCAATTGATTTTTTCAGTGAGAATGCCGCATCGAGGACAACATAACCGTCTAACTGGAACCTTCAGAGTAACGGCATACTCCATGATACTTCTGTCTGAGACGGTTCTTATCGAAGTATCATGTACTTCAGCAGAAACTGAACCGCAATGGCATATTGGATGGCGAGTCGGAGATAAATGAATCGTAAGGGAGTCTGTATGCTGCTCAATCTTAGCAGGAGTAAATCCTTCCCAAAGAGGGAAAGGTAATGTAGTGTTTAGCATGTAAAAACGGTTGGTTGTTATAGTGTTGTTTGGCGATTACACAATAACGTATCCAACCGTTTTTCGTATCTGCTTCCCGCTAATCCGAGAAGAACC
>NZ_JAWJZI010000047.1:0-877 GCF_033022775.1 Photobacterium rosenbergii
TGGGCGATGGGCGATGGGCGATGGGCGATGGGCGATGGGCGATGGGCGATGGGCGAACCAGATTGTTTGCAAGAGCCTGCCCTTGTCAAGCCCCTGCTCTTGCTTTGACTATTTTCTTTTACCCTCGCCTCTGGCCTATCGCCAATGGCCCAGATGTTATTCGCCTCTAGCCTCTAGCCTCTAGCCTCTAGCCTCTAGCCTCTAGCCTCTAGCCTCTAGCCTCTAGCCAAACTTTTCCCTGAACAGTTCCTGAAAATAGTCTTAATAACGATATGATTAATTTGATAAATCGACGGATAGCACAAATTTTAACCAGCACACTCGCTAAGATACTTGTTGAATATTCCCCAAGAGCATGCAGCACTGTTTTCGATGCAAATGTTTTCGCTGCAAAATATTAAGGACAGGACGATGAAAAGGAACAAGGCAACAGTGATCGCCTCATGGCAACCGAGCAATGAACGCGAGCAACAAGCGCTGAAACAGTTTCTGATGAACGAAATAGCAGGATGCACCAAGCAGCACCAGGGTGGTACAGGAAGAACAGGTTGCGATACAGGTAGATTGATTCGCTAGAAATAGCATTTGAAGAAAAGGGGGAAATGGCACGCCCTGTAGGATTCGAACCTACGACCACATCCTTAGAAGGGACGTGCTCTATCCAGCTGAGCTAAGGGCGCATCATTGGTGTAACACTGGGTTACGGGACGGAATTATACGTCTCCAACCATGAACGTCAATGCCTTTTCCCCTGTTTTCTCTATATTTGCGCTCAAGTGACTAAACATAGAACAAATTGCATGGGCTATGGGCTATGGGCTATGGGCTATGGGCTATGGGCTATGGGCTATGGGCTATGGGCTATGGGCTATGGGCT
>NZ_JAWJZI010000048.1:0-642 GCF_033022775.1 Photobacterium rosenbergii
ATGTGTTTGACGTTAGCGACAGAAGAAGCACCGGCTAACTCCGTGCCAGCAGCCGCGGTAATACGGAGGGTGCGAGCGTTAATCGGAATTACTGGGCGTAAAGCGCATGCAGGCGGCTTGTTAAGCCAGATGTGAAAGCCCGGGGCTCAACCTCGGAATAGCATTTGGAACTGGCAGGCTAGAGTCTTGTAGAGGGGGGTAGAATTTCAGGTGTAGCGGTGAAATGCGTAGAGATCTGAAGGAATACCGGTGGCGAAGGCGGCCCCCTGGACAAAGACTGACGCTCAGATGCGAAAGCGTGGGGAGCAAACAGGATTAGATACCCTGGTAGTCCACGCCGTAAACGATGTCTACTTGGAGGTTGGTGTCTTGAACACTGGCTTTCGGAGCTAACGCGTTAAGTAGACCGCCTGGGGAGTACGGTCGCAAGATTAAAACTCAAATGAATTGACGGGGGCCCGCACAAGCGGTGGAGCATGTGGTTTAATTCGATGCAACGCGAAGAACCTTACCTACTCTTGACATCCAGAGAACTTTCCAGAGATGGATTGGTGCCTTCGGGAACTCTGAGACAGGTGCTGCATGGCTGTCGTCAGCTCGTGTTGTGAAATGTTGGGTTAAGTCCCGCAACGAGCGCAACCC
>NZ_JAWJZI010000049.1:0-614 GCF_033022775.1 Photobacterium rosenbergii
AGGATGTTGGCTTAGAAGCAGCCATCATTTAAAGAAAGCGTAATAGCTCACTGGTCGAGTCGGCCTGCGCGGAAGATGTAACGGGGCTAAGTAGTAAACCGAAGCTGCGGCAATGCACTTTAGTGCATTGGGTAGGGGAGCGTTCTGTAAGCGGTTGAAGGTGTGTGGTAACGCATGCTGGACGTATCAGAAGTGCGAATGCTGACATGAGTAACGATAAAGGGGGTGAAAAACCTCCTCGCCGGAAGACCAAGGGTTCCTGTCCAACGTTAATCGGGGCAGGGTAAGTCGACCCCTAAGGCGAGGCCGAAAGGCGTAGTCGATGGGAAACGGGTTAATATTCCCGTACTTCTTACAATTGCGATGGGGGGACGGAGAAGGCTAGGTGGGCCTGGCGACGGTTGTCCAGGTTCAAGTGCGTAGGCTGAAGAGTTAGGTAAATCCGGCTCTTTCTAAGGCTGAGACACGACGTCGAGCACCTACGGGTGTGAAGTCATTGATGCCATGCTTCCAGGAAAAGCCTCTAAGCTTCAGATTGTAAGGAATCGTACCCCAAACCGACACAGGTGGTCGGGTAGAGAATACCAAGGCGCTTGAGAGAACTCGGGTGAAGG
>NZ_JAWJZI010000050.1:0-567 GCF_033022775.1 Photobacterium rosenbergii
CGTGGATCAGAATGCCACGGTGAATACGTTCCCGGGCCTTGTACACACCGCCCGTCACACCATGGGAGTGGGCTGCACCAGAAGTAGATAGCTTAACCTTCGGGAGGGCGTTTACCACGGTGTGGTTCATGACTGGGGTGAAGTCGTAACAAGGTAGCCCTAGGGGAACCTGGGGCTGGATCACCTCCTTAACGATATGACTGCGTTTTATGCAGTGTCCACACAGATTGCTTGGTTGAAATGTAAGAGAGCAAGGGTAGCATTGGCTATCCTCGTTAGTGTGCCCAACACATTAACCAAACACTTAGTCCCATTCGTCTAGAGGCCTAGGACACCGCCCTTTCACGGCGGTAACAGGGGTTCGACTCCCCTATGGGACGCCACGGGTCGTTAGCTCAGTTGGTAGAGCAGTTGACTTTTAATCAATTGGTCGCAGGTTCGAATCCTGCACGACCCACCATCTTCTCCTTTGAAGATGTAAAACATCGGAGGGCGATTAGCTCAGTTGGGAGAGCACCTCCCTTACAAGGAGGGGGTCACTGGTTCGAGCCCGGTATCGCCCACCAC
>NZ_JAWJZI010000051.1:0-560 GCF_033022775.1 Photobacterium rosenbergii
ATACTCAGATGAACAACCTTGGTTGTTGAGCCATACGAACAGACCCCTTGGGGTTGTATGGTTAAGTGACTAAGCGTACACGGTGGATGCCTGGGCAGTCAGAGGCGATGAAGGACGTGCTAACCTGCGATAAGCCAAGAGAAGATGGTAAGAATCACAATACTCTTGGATTTCCGAATGGGGAAACCCAGCTGCATAAGCAGTTATCGTAACGTGAATACATAGCGTATTGAGGCGAACCGGGGGAACTGAAACATCTAAGTACCCCGAGGAAGAGAAATCAACCGAGATTCCGGCAGTAGCGGCGAGCGAACCCGGATTAGCCCTTAAGCTAGTTTTGCGACAGGTGAATGTGCTGGAAAGCACAGCGATACAGGGTGATAGCCCCGTAACCGGTAGCGCATTGCGAGTGAAATCGAGTAGGACGGGACACGTGATATCCTGTCTGAACATGGGGGGACCATCCTCCAAGGCTAAATACTCCTGACTGACCGATAGTGAACCAGTACCGTGAGGGAAAGGCGAAAAGAACCCCTGTGAGGGGAGTGAAATAGAACCTG
>NZ_JAWJZI010000052.1:0-488 GCF_033022775.1 Photobacterium rosenbergii
TCCTTCATCGCCTCTGACTGCCCAGGCATCCACCGTGTACGCTTAGTCACTTAACCATACAACCCCAAGGGGTCTGTCTGTATGGCTCAACAACCAAGGTTGTTCATCTGAGTATGATGAACTGTGTTTCGCCGGACTCTTACACAAGACACTTGAATGTGTGTTGCTTGAGAACTCGTTCTATCTTTCGATAGAACTATTAGTATTGAATTCAAAGAATTCAATTTACTAGTCAGCTTTCCAGATTGTTAAAGAGCATGTGTTTGTCTTTCGACATCCACTTTCTAAAGATTCTTAAGGAAAAAACCTTAGAGAGTGGTGGAGCTATGCGGGATCGAACCGCAGACCTCTTCGCTGCCAGCGAAGCGCTCTCCCAGCTGAGCTATAGCCCCATCGAAATGGTGTCTTTCTAAAAGAAAGAGTGGTGGGCGATACCGGGCTCGAACCAGTGACCCCCTCCTTGTAAGGGAGGTGCTCTCCCAACTGAG
>NZ_JAWJZI010000053.1:0-464 GCF_033022775.1 Photobacterium rosenbergii
ATGCCAGTCACCGTCACGCTGAAATCTTCTGGGCCTTCGTACACCGCGTCATCAATGGAAGCAATACGCACATCAAACTCAGTTTGCCCCGCTGGCACCGTTACTACGCCATCGTTTGGCACTGCAACCCAACCGGAGCCTGTGTTGTATTCTAGGGTGCCTAAGTCACCGACTTCGGTATCGCCGAGATTAAGACCCAACTCTACTTGCGTTTCCGCTTCAGACGCGTTCGATAGCGTCACTTTGAAGTTCGCTGTATCACCCTCATTAATGGTGCCAGCATCTGAAATAGTCACGCTTGGACGGTCATCATCCGGATCAGGTCCTGGACCCGTGCCGTCATCCACTATCGTTGCCGTACCGGTATCGCTACCTTGCACCGCCCCAATGCCAGTCACCGTCACGCTGAAATCTTCTGGGCCTTCGTACACCGCGTCATCAATGGAAGCAATACGCACATCAAA
>NZ_JAWJZI010000054.1:0-414 GCF_033022775.1 Photobacterium rosenbergii
CATCTGAGTATTGATGAACTGTGTTTCGCCGGACTCTTACACAAGACACTTGAATGTGTGTTGCTTGAGAACTCGTTCTATCTTTCGATAGAACTATTAGTATTGAATTCAAAGAATTCAATTTACTAGTCAGCTTTCCAGATTGTTAAAGAGCATGTGTTTGCCTTGCGGCATCCACTTTCTAATCACACTCAAAAGAATGCATTTAGAAAGTGGCGTCCCATAGGGGAGTCGAACCCCTGTTACCGCCGTGAAAGGGCGGTGTCCTAGGCCTCTAGACGAATGGGACACTATGTTGTCTTTACTATTAAACCAAGCAATCTGTGTGGACACTGCGTAAAACGCAGTCATATCGTTAAGGAGGTGATCCAGCCCCAGGTTCCCCTAGGGCTACCTTGTTACGACTTCACCCCA
>NZ_JAWJZI010000055.1:0-408 GCF_033022775.1 Photobacterium rosenbergii
ACTGGAGGACCGAACCGACTAATGTTGAAAAATTAGCGGATGACTTGTGGCTAGGGGTGAAAGGCCAATCAAACCTGGAGATAGCTGGTTCTCCCCGAAAGCTATTTAGGTAGCGCCTCGGACGAATACTACTGGGGGTAGAGCACTGTTAAGGCTAGGGGGTCATCCCGACTTACCAACCCTTTGCAAACTCCGAATACCAGTAAGTACTATCCGGGAGACACACGGCGGGTGCTAACGTCCGTCGTGGAGAGGGAAACAACCCAGACCGCCAGCTAAGGTCCCAAAGTTATAGCTAAGTGGGAAACGATGTGGGAAGGCTCAGACAGCCAGGATGTTGGCTTAGAAGCAGCCATCATTTAAAGAAAGCGTAATAGCTCACTGGTCGAGTCGGCCTGCGCGGAAGAT
>NZ_JAWJZI010000056.1:0-333 GCF_033022775.1 Photobacterium rosenbergii
CGGTGAAGAGGGATTCGAACCCCCGACCCTCTGGTCCCAAACCAGATGCGCTACCAAACTGCGCTATTCACCGACGATAAATAATGGCGTTATAGGTTGCCACTATTTGAAATAGAGTGTCGTGAAGAGGGATTGACGCGGCTGGGCTTCCAGACCTCGACCCTCTGGTCCGCTATTCTCAAAATCCTGAGATGCGCACCAAGCTATGCTATTCACCGACGTTGTCAGCAGCACGCCATACAGGCATACCACTTTAAATAAGTGGTCGGTGAAGAGGGATTCGAACCCCCGACCCTCTGGTCCCAAACCAGATGCGCTACCAAACTGCGCTAT
>NZ_JAWJZI010000057.1:0-316 GCF_033022775.1 Photobacterium rosenbergii
AAGGAGAGACTTGAACTCTCACACCTTGCGGCGCCAGAACCTAAATCTGGTGCGTCTACCAATTTCGCCACTTCCGCGTACTTACCGTCTATCTTCATTTTAGCAATGAATCATTAATGACGTTAAGCAAAATATGGCAGGGCTACCTGGATTCGAACCAGGGAATGACGGGATCAAAACCCGTTGCCTTACCGCTTGGCGATAGCCCTGCAGTATGCTCAAATGAGCGTGTTAGAGAGGAATGGTGCGGAAGGAGAGACTTGAACTCTCACACCTTGCGGCGCCAGAACCTAAATCTGGTGCGTCTACCAATTTC
>NZ_JAWJZI010000058.1:0-312 GCF_033022775.1 Photobacterium rosenbergii
GAACTCAGTAGTGAAACGCAGTAGCGCCGATGGTAGTGTGGGGCCTCCCCATGTGAGAGTAGGACATCGCCAGGCTTGAATTGCAATTTGTCTACTGTAGTTTGATGCTTTTGATAGCTGCGATGCTCATGTGCTAAAGCACACTGCGCTTCTCGCTTCAAAATCCTCATCACACAGCGACAAATTTCTAAATCAAGCAGTTAATGTAAGACTTGGTTTATGCACACAGAATAGTGTGGAGCGGTAGTTCAGTTGGTTAGAATACCGGCCTGTCACGCCGGGGGTCGCGGGTTCGAGTCCCGTCCGCTCCGC
>NZ_JAWJZI010000059.1:0-310 GCF_033022775.1 Photobacterium rosenbergii
TCTGAGTATGATGAACTGTGTTTCGCCGGACTCTTACACAAGACACTTGAATGTGTGTTGCTTGAGAACTCGTTCTACCGCTCTTAAATAAAGAGTGATAGAACTATTAGTATTGAATTCAAAGAATTCAATTTACTAGTCAGCTTTCCAGATTGTTAAAGAGCATAACGCAAAAGCGTTAATCAATAACTGACGTTATTCATTAGCACTTTTGCTATTTCTAAAACCATTTCACCAAGCAATCTGTGTGGACACTGCATAAAACGCAGTCATATCGTTAAGGAGGTGATCCAGCCCCAGGTTCCCCTAG
>NZ_JAWJZI010000060.1:0-287 GCF_033022775.1 Photobacterium rosenbergii
GGGTCGTTAGCTCAGTTGGTAGAGCAGTTGACTTTTAATCAATTGGTCGCAGGTTCGAATCCTGCACGACCCACCATTTTCTGATTCATTTCTAGCTTGTTCGCTAGATTTGATACCTGCGATGCTCATGTGCTAAATGCACACTGCGCGTCTCGGTTCAAATCTCGCTTCACCGCTAACGAAATGAAGCGAGAAAATACCACTTTATGTGGGCGATTAGCTCAGTTGGGAGAGCACCTCCCTTACAAGGAGGGGGTCACTGGTTCGAGCCCGGTATCGCCCACCAC
>NZ_JAWJZI010000061.1:0-277 GCF_033022775.1 Photobacterium rosenbergii
GTCTTGTGTAAGAGTCCGGCGAAAACAATCTCTTCTGAAAAGAAGATACCTTGGTTGTTTGATTATGCAGTCTTAAGTGGCTTGCGACGCAGATTTCTTTTTTAGACAACTCGCACGAAGCTTTTGTCGACGGGCGCGTAACGTGTTACGTAACCGAGCAAAAGATGAGTAAGAGGCAGGATAAAAGAGAAAGATCGAGCAAGAGAGACCTCTTGGGGTTGTATGGTTAAGTAATTAAGCGTACACGGTGGATGCCTGGGCAGTCAGAGGCGATGAA
>NZ_JAWJZI010000062.1:0-259 GCF_033022775.1 Photobacterium rosenbergii
CGATAGCTCAGTCGGTAGAGCAGAGGATTGAAAATCCTCGTGTCGGTGGTTCGATTCCGCCTCGAGGCACCATATTTAAAAGTATGATGCTTACAATTAGGTTCCAAAGGTTATCGCGTTGCGATAATGTGTCGGTCCCTAGCCGGGCGCGGTCGATTCCGTCCTCGAGGCACCATATTTCGATTGTGGTGCTTTAGATAAGCAACATGATGTAAAAAGATAATTCCCCCTTAGTTCAGTTGGTAGAACGGCGGACTGT
>NZ_JAWJZI010000063.1:0-255 GCF_033022775.1 Photobacterium rosenbergii
TTCCCCCTTAGTTCAGTTGGTAGAACGGCGGACTGTTAATCCGTATGTCGCAGGTTCGAGTCCCGCAGGGGGAGCCAATTTAAAATTCACAGTCATTAAGACTTGGATTTCTAGCATATAACTGCGACTTACTCGTTCCGGAGTAATTGTCTCAGAGCTAGCCGCCCGCGTTGAGTCACGCAGGGGGAGCCACTTTTAGTGTGCCGACTTAGCTCAGTAGGTAGAGCAACTGACTTGTAATCAGTAGGTCACCAG
>NZ_JAWJZI010000064.1:0-248 GCF_033022775.1 Photobacterium rosenbergii
ATATCGCTGGCCACTGGCGTGAAGCTGTAACTGGCATCCTGCTGCACGCTGGTGGCCGGGGTGCCCGAAATGGTCGGCGCATCGTTGACGTTGACCACTTCCAGGTTGAACGCCGCCAGGCTGGCGGTTTCGTTACCATCACTGACCTTGATCACGATATTCGACGTGGTCCCGACATCGTCATTGCTCGGCGTGCCGGAAAGCAGCCCGCTGGCAGTGTTGAAGCTCGCCCAACTCGGCAAATTATC
>NZ_JAWJZI010000065.1:0-239 GCF_033022775.1 Photobacterium rosenbergii
GGTGGAGCTAAGCAGGATCGAACTGCTGACCTCCTGCGTGCAAGGCAGGCGCTCTCCCAGCTGAGCTATAGCCCCATAATGGGTTCTTTTTTCTTATTCGAGGCATGATGCGAGGACGTTTAGTTTACTAAACGACGAGCGTCATAACAAAGAAGAAGGAAAAAGTGGTGGGCGATACCGGGCTCGAACCAGTGACCCCCTCCTTGTAAGGGAGGTGCTCTCCCAACTGAGCTAATCGC
>NZ_JAWJZI010000066.1:0-238 GCF_033022775.1 Photobacterium rosenbergii
TGGCGCGCTCGGGAGGATTCGAACCTCCGACCGCCTGGTTCGTAGCCAGGTACTCTATCCAGCTGAGCTACGAGCGCGCAGAATCTGTTGTTAGTTAGGAAACACCTAACGACCAATGCGTTTCCGACATTGGCATAAGTAACAATCCATTGATACTTAAGAATAATGGCGCGTCCGGGAGGATTCGAACCTCCGACCGCCTGGTTCGTAGCCAGGTACTCTATCCAGCTGAGCTACG
>NZ_JAWJZI010000067.1:0-234 GCF_033022775.1 Photobacterium rosenbergii
TTATGGGCGGCGAGCGGCGGACGGGTGAGTAATGCCTGGGAAACTGCCCTAGTGTGGGGGATAACCATTGGAAACGATGGCTAATACCGCATAATCTCCTTTCTTTAGGTAGAGGGGAGCAAAGCGGGGGATCTTCGGACCTCGCGCGCTAGGATGTGCCCAGGTGAGATTAGCTAGTTGGTGAGGTAAGAGCTCACCAAGGCGACGATCTCTAGCTGGTCTGAGAGGATGATC
>NZ_JAWJZI010000068.1:0-231 GCF_033022775.1 Photobacterium rosenbergii
CACTTGAATGTGTGTTGCTTGAGAACTCGTTTCACCGCTCTTAAATAAAGAGTGATGAAACTATTAGTATTGAATTCTTCGAATTCAATTTACTAGTCAGCTTTCCAGATTGTTAAAGAGCATGTGTTTATCGTGAGATAACCACTTTCTAAACACACTCGTCAGAATGTTTTTAGAGAGTGGTGGAGCTAAGCAGGATCGAACTGCTGACCTCCTGCGTGCAAGGCAGGC
>NZ_JAWJZI010000069.1:0-228 GCF_033022775.1 Photobacterium rosenbergii
ACCTCCCTTACAAGGAGGGGGTCACTGGTTCGAGCCCGGTATCGCCCACCACTCTCTAAGTATTTTCTGCACGGATATGCAGATTCAATGAAGGTTAACTTTGTTGGGTCCGCTTTTTTGCCGCCTGCGCGGCCCGGCCGAAATTAATTAGAAAGTGGTTATCTAACGATAAACACATGCTCTTTAACAATCTGGAAAGCTGACTAGTAAATTGAATTCATTGAATTC
>NZ_JAWJZI010000070.1:0-224 GCF_033022775.1 Photobacterium rosenbergii
GCCCAGGTGAGATTAGCTAGTTGGTGAGGTAAGAGCTCACCAAGGCGACGATCTCTAGCTGGTCTGAGAGGATGATCAGCCACACTGGAACTGAGACACGGTCCAGACTCCTACGGGAGGCAGCAGTGGGGAATATTGCACAATGGGGGAAACCCTGATGCAGCCATGCCGCGTGTGTGAAGAAGGCCTTCGGGTTGTAAAGCACTTTCAGTCGTGAGGAAGGC
>NZ_JAWJZI010000071.1:0-223 GCF_033022775.1 Photobacterium rosenbergii
TGGGTCAGCGACTTAATTTTAGTAGCAAGGTTAACCGATTAGGGGAGCCGTAGGGAAACCGAGTCTTAACTGGGCGTTCAGTTGCTAGGATTAGACCCGAAACCAGGTGATCTAGCCATGGGCAGGTTGAAGGTGAGGTAACACTTACTGGAGGACCGAACCGACTAATGTTGAAAAATTAGCGGATGACTTGTGGCTAGGGGTGAAAGGCCAATCAAACCTG
>NZ_JAWJZI010000072.1:0-222 GCF_033022775.1 Photobacterium rosenbergii
TGTAAGCGTTGTGAGGCGTTGAGCTAACCTGTACTAATTGCCCGTGAGGCTTAACCATACAACACCCAAGGGGTTTTGCACTGAAATCGTTCCCGGAATGCCGGACCAAGACGATTATCAGTATTTCCTACATCCATGTAGGTTACGGACTCCACGAACACTTGGATGAGTGTCGAGAACATCAGCTTTCAAGATTGTAACGAATTTGCTTGGCGACCATAG
>NZ_JAWJZI010000073.1:0-219 GCF_033022775.1 Photobacterium rosenbergii
TCTTCTCTTGGCTTATCGCAGGTTAGCACGTCCTTCATCGCCTCTGACTGCCCAGGCATCCACCGTGTACGCTTAATCACTTAACCATACAACCCCAAGAGGTTTCGTATGGCTCAACAACCAAGGTTGTTCATCGTCGTGCGATGAACTGTGTTTCGCCGGACTCTTACACAAGACACTTGAATGTGTGTTGCTTGAGAACTCGTTTCACCGCTCTTA
>NZ_JAWJZI010000074.1:0-218 GCF_033022775.1 Photobacterium rosenbergii
GAGAGACTTGAACTCTCACACCTTGCGGCGCCAGAACCTAAATCTGGTGCGTCTACCAATTTCGCCACTTCCGCATATATTGTAGCTGATCGCTCAGCGTTGTCTCTAACATCAAACTGAACATCTAAGATGGTCAATTCAAATAATGGTGCGGAAGGAGAGACTTGAACTCTCACACCTTGCGGCGCCAGAACCTAAATCTGGTGCGTCTACCAATT
>NZ_JAWJZI010000075.1:0-212 GCF_033022775.1 Photobacterium rosenbergii
CCTATCTCTCCGCCACATTTCAATAGTCAGTAGTCATACTGGTTATTTGACCTTCTGGGTAAGCAGGGTTCAAATCCGCCATACCCAGAGCGTCTCCACCACATTCTACCAGTTGGGTTAGTTACCGAGCTTGGCAAAGAATTGGAGCGGTAGTTCAGTTGGTTAGAATACCGGCCTGTCACGCCGGGGGTCGCGGGTTCGAGTCCCGTCCG
>NZ_JAWJZI010000076.1:0-211 GCF_033022775.1 Photobacterium rosenbergii
CTTAAGACTGCATAATCAAACAACCAAGGTATCTTCTTTTCAGAAGAGATTGTTTTCGCCGGACTCTTACACAAGACACTTGAATGTGTGTTGCTTGAGAACTCGTTTCATCTTTCGATGAAACTATTAGTATTGAATTCAATGAATTCAATTTACTAGTCAGCTTTCCAGATTGTTAAAGAGCATGTGTTTATCGTTAGATAACCACTTT
>NZ_JAWJZI010000077.1:0-207 GCF_033022775.1 Photobacterium rosenbergii
TGCCTTTCAGTGCCTTAGCACTTAAGCAGGACGCGTATAATACGCTAACCACTTCGAAAGTCAACATAAAACTCTAAAATCATTTAGAACTTTATGGTGACTTGCTTATTTGATAAGCAAGTGCAAATTTAAAGCCTGGCGATGTCCTACTCTCACATGGGGAGGCCCCACACTACCATCGGCGCTATTACGTTTCACTACTGAGTT
>NZ_JAWJZI010000078.1:0-206 GCF_033022775.1 Photobacterium rosenbergii
GCACCAGATTTAGGTTCTGGCGCCGCAAGGTGTGAGAGTTCAAGTCTCTCCTTCCGCACCATCATTCTTTGATTGAGTCTTTGACTCGGTTGAAAATAACCAGAGAAGCATGCTGGCAACAGCACAATAATGCGGAAGTGGCGAAATTGGTAGACGCACCAGATTTAGGTTCTGGCGCCGCAAGGTGTGAGAGTTCAAGTCTCTCC
>NZ_JAWJZI010000079.1:0-204 GCF_033022775.1 Photobacterium rosenbergii
AATTCAATTTACTAGTCAGCTTTCCAGATTGTTAAAGAGCATGTGTTTATCGTTAGATAACCACTTTCTAATGATTTTCGGCGGCAAAAAAGCGGACCCAACAAAGTTAACCTTCATTGAATCTGCGTATCCGTGCAGAAAATACTTAGAGAGTGGTGGGCGATACCGGGCTCGAACCAGTGACCCCCTCCTTGTAAGGGAGGT
>NZ_JAWJZI010000080.1:0-202 GCF_033022775.1 Photobacterium rosenbergii
AGTAGTGAAACGTAATAGCGCCGATGGTAGTGTGGGGCCTCCCCATGTGAGAGTAGGACATCGCCAGGCTTTGATTTCGACTTTGCTTATTTGATAAGCAAGTCACCATAGAGCTTTAAGTTTTCTTAGAGTTTTATGTTGACTTTCGAAGTGGTTAGCGTATTATACGCGTCCTGCTTAAGTGCTAAGGCACTGAAAGGCA
>NZ_JAWJZI010000081.1:0-200 GCF_033022775.1 Photobacterium rosenbergii
TTTGCCTCGATAGCTCAGTCGGTAGAGCAGAGGATTGAAAATCCTCGTGTCGGTGGTTCGATTCCGCCTCGAGGCACCATATTCATATTGTGGTGCTTGATAGCAACATGATTTAAAAGATAATTCCCCCTTAGTTCAGTTGGTAGAACGGCGGACTGTTAATCCGTATGTCGCAGGTTCGAGTCCCGCAGGGGGAGCCA
>NZ_JAWJZI010000082.1:0-200 GCF_033022775.1 Photobacterium rosenbergii
CTTAGCTCAGTAGGTAGAGCAACTGACTTGTAATCAGTAGGTCACCAGTTCGATTCCGGTAGTCGGCACCATTTATTCCTTACTTCGGTAAGAAGAAGCATTGAGCTTAACTGCTCTGGCTTGTGCCTCGATAGCTCAGTCGGTAGAGCAGAGGATTGAAAATCCTCGTGTCGGTGGTTCGATTCCGCCTCGAGGCACCA